>NZ_CP053589.1:0-14131 GCF_032598965.1 Leptolyngbya sp. NK1-12 | reverse complement strand
GACTCGCTCTCTCGCTTTCTTTACGTTTCTAAACTAGGTGGCTGAGGGCGATCGGCTCGGTTCAGCAATCGCTCATAGGCGCGTTGGTGAATATGTCCATCGATCCATTGCTGGTAGATGTCGTTGTGCACTTCAACCGAGTGCCCCATCTGCTTTGCCGCTAAGGCATCCTCTAGCCCATACTCCAGAGTTCTGATTGCCCAAGCGTGGCGGAGGTCGTAGAGCCGAAAGGGGCAGCCGATTTCCCAAAAGTGCCGCGTGGCTGAATGTCCGATTTGGTCGTTCCGTCTGTTCAGGTTCACGGCGGGCAAGATCGGATTAGCAAGATTGAATTGCTCATACCATTCCGGGTGAAACGCCCAGACCCGCCGCTCTCCGGTTTTGCCCTTCAGCACCCACAGCACGCGATCGCCACTGCTCAGGCGCTCATAGTCTACAAGGAACGCCTCGTGGGGTCGTAGGCCATAGGTGGCAATCAGTCCTAAGATGAATCGCCAGCCGGGATTGTCCAGCGAGCGCCAGTAGTTGATGATCAGGGCGTCGCTGGGGATGTCTCTGGGTTTAGGTCGTTTGGGGCTGTAGTTGCCCTGGTAGGGGGTGGGGTCATACTTGACCCGTGCGAACTTAGCGATTTGTTTTGTGACCATACAGGCTCGTCTGCGGGATTTGGTATTGGGTGAAGTGGATACAACAATTTGATGCAGCAGGGCTGCGGTGAGCGGTTCTTCTGGCGGCAGAAGCTTCAAAACTTTCCAATAGTCAGTTGTCCAAGTTGTTTGGGACCGACCACGCTGATAGAAATCCTCTTGAAACCGCTCAATCCAGTAGCGGCAGGTTCTCACCGTTAACTAGAACCTCCACGCTCGATGAATCGAAGCTGGTCAGGCCGGTAGGAGCGATTGACGACCCATCGGGCTGCTCTAACTGTCACCTCATCGTTAGTCACCTCTTGAACGGTGGCACGGCTGCCATAGAACCGCCCCTCGATAATTTCCACCCGATCACCGGGCTGCAAGTTGATCGATCCGAGTGGTTCGTTCGTACTAGCTTCGGGGTTTGTCAAATAGCTGTCAAATAGGCGATCACACGCTGAATCGCTTGCGGTGTATGGTTTTGACCCTGATCGCTCAAAATCGGTGTCAAATAGATGTCCAATAGGCAAAACGCTTGCTGTGTCTAGCTTTGAGGCTATTTTGGGCCTATATTTGACAACTTTTTTCCTGGAAACAGCGCCAGGATCGATCAAAGTGTCACATGTGCCAGTTTGATCGATGATCGATCCTGAGGCGTCAGAAAAAAAATCATTTTTTGTCAAATATCCCCCTCTATCGCAGTCGCTGTCTGGATTTGGCCTATTTGACACGCTATTTGACAGTCCAATAGTGTCAAATAGCGTTTTTGCCTCCTCAAAAATGGCTAGACGGTAGGTATACGAACGCCTTCGGCCCTCTTTGACCACCTTTTCGCCAGCAACGTCTGATGCTTGCAGTCGCTCTAAAGTTTTGTAAAGGGACATCTTAGGAATGCCTAGATCGGCACTCATCTGATCGATCGTCGCTATTTGACAACTCTTGAGGTAATCGATCACCTGTTGGGTTTGGGAGCCGTTGAAGGTTGGGTTCCATTGACCGAGTAAGCGCCAAGTGAGCGTATTGGCATCGAGAACCACATTCAGGTCATGCTTGCCCCATCCGTTCTCGGCCATTAGCCGGTAGTTGCGGTCTCCTGCTGCCAGGACAATCGAGCCGCGGCAAGTGGCTCGGATGGCGCTAGAGCCACGAATCGTGTCAAATGGGTCAATGGTTCCAGCATTGTCGATAGAGACTTTGCCCGTATGGTGAACCAGCAGAATGCAGATGTCGAGTTCCTCGGCCATCTCTTGCAATGGCTCTAGCAATTGGCTCATCTCGGCTGAAGATTCCGAGATCTGGCTATCTTTCACCCGCGAGAGGGTGTCAATCACAATCAGCCGCGGCTGAATTTCCTCGGCTAGCTCTCGCAGGTGGTTCAGTTCGGAGAGCTTGAATTTTTTGAGCCACGCCACGGGTAAGCCTCGCTCCCACCCTTGCGCCAGTTCCCGTTCTTTTGTTTTGGAGTCGCCATCTTCTTTGCGGATGTAGATGACTGGCCCTTGCAGCACTGGGCGATCCATGAACCGCTCACCTGCCGCCACTGCCTTGGCCAGGGTCATCGCCAGTAGACTTTTCCCGGTCCTGGGTCCTGCTGCCAGTAGAAATAGCTCATTGGTGGTGAGCAGGTCGGGCACAAGCCAATCGGTGTACTCTGGAGCGTTGTCTAGTAGGTCATCGTTCCATTGCAGGTGTGCTCTGAGCGGGTTATCTGTTTTCGCTGGCTCGTCTGTGGCTGCTACAGCCCGATTCGCGGCCTCTAGGAAGTCCTCTAGCGTGAAGCCGTGATTGAGGGCATCAGAGACGTCCCAGCCGTGAATCTGGCAGGTTTGGGGCATGGGTACTAGAGCGATTTTGCCGCGCTCGCCTAACGCTTGCGCGAGCTTGGTGGCTCCCTTCTCTCCGGGAATCGTGCCGTCTTTGAGCGGTTTGTCGTTGCGGTCGTAGAAGATTACGACCTCACCCGGTAATAGCTTCAGCTCGCTGGGTGGAGGGACCGCACTACAGCCACAGGTGAAGCTTGCCACGGCAATTGGTAGTTCGGCCTGCCGGACCTGCCAGCCCAGCATGATTGCGTCCCATTCTCCCTCACATAGCCACGTTGCTTCAGCCTCAGCAGGCAGCCAGGTGAACCACACCTTCGCAGGAATGCCCTTCTGCACCCAGGGTGAATACTCTGGGGGTTGCTCCGATTCAGCGATCCACGGTTCAACCCGTTTCTTTTGGTAATAGCTGGTGCCGTCGGCATTGGCTGGAATGGGGATGGAAATCGCTGGCTTCATTTGCCCGCCACAGGCCGATCGCGTCAAGCCCAATTGATAGCGGCGAATCATCCCATCACTGATGCCCCTGTTATTGAGCCACTTCCGAGCGGTTGCGCCTGCGGGGGAAATCAACCGCTCGTAGGCTTCCCTCACCTTTTGGGGCGTGATGGTGACAGCCGGTGAACGAGCGGGAGCTGCCAGGGCTGCTGGTACTTGTTTGTCTTTGGGGGCACCCAGGGCGGCTCGAATTTGCTCTGGCGTGCAACCGCGATGGCATTTATAAGCGCCATCGGTGCCAGGAATCAGTGCTAGATTCTTCTTGAGCTTTCCTTCGAGCGCACAGCATGGGCAAACCGCCCGACCCTTGGGGTCGAATTCCGTATAATCCGTGATTCTGAACATGGGGATCCCTTGGTATATGTTGCAATCAAGGAAAAAAAAGACCAAAAAAAAAGGGGCTGACACCTGGGTATCAGTCCCTGTTCTCTTTTAAAACGGCGTGTCGTCAGCGTCTTTCGTTGGGTCTGGGGCTGGTGGCCCAAACGCTTGCTGAACCTGAGCGCGGAAAGTCTCAAAGGTGTTGAACGTATCGGGATTGATACTCCAGGTCAGAACCGCGTTCCATTGCTGTTCGGTGAGGGAAAGGGTCAGCGGTTTGAGTGGAGTCGCCTCAAAGTCTGGGCATTCAGTCAAAAAAGGGGCTAACGCTTCAAACAGGTCGGTTTCACCTCTCCATCGGTGCAGCTTATACCAAGCTTTCCAATAGTCAGGTCTGATGGCACAACCGAGGCGATCAAAGAAACGGCATTGGGGACATTTCATCTGAGTTATACTCCTAAGTAATTGGAAATTTGCATGCCGCTTCCCGTCTTCGATCGGGGGGCGGCTTTTTAGTTGCCTCTTTCAAGGCTCCGATACGTTTGAACCTCGCACCTGTTGACAGGGGACGCGATGATGTTGACAGAGCAGGGCCAAGCCTTCGCCCGGAGTCAAGTCCTGCTCTGCTTATGTCCAACTATCAGGTAGTTGGCTACCTAAAATATTAGGTAGTTGACTACCGTAAGTCAACTACCTAATATGAGTGATGACAGAGTTAAACGGAGGACTGGGTTGAAAGCACTAAGAGAACGGGTTGATTTAACTCAAGCTCAGTTCGCTTACGCTGTTAACGCTACAGAGAAGGCTGTACGCAATTGGGAAAACGGAGGTGCTATTCCTAGTTTTGATAAAGCAGTGGCAATGGCAAAAGTTCTGAAGGTTTCCCTCAAGCGTTTAGCACAAGAGTTTGAGCTGGACGTTGATGGTATTCCAGATCTCGAAGAACAAAGCGCTGAGACTGATTCCAACAATCCCAGCGCTTCAAATAGTGACGATTTGAACTAGTTTCAGAGGCAGGAGCCACTAACTCCTGCCCCTTTTACCCCCAAGTAACGTACCTACTCAGGAGCTATATCTATGGATAACTCAAATCTGTTCAATCTGATTAGCACTCGCTTAAATGCGATGGGCTATGTGGTGCGGCAATCTCCCAGCTCGCCTAATTGTTGGTATGCCAGTAAGTCTGAGTTTGAATATCTGTTTGCTTTAATTCGAGAGGGAGATCGGTGGCGCGTCAATGACATCTCAGGACGCGGCGCGCTGGAGCAACCCAGAATCGAACGGGAGTTGAACGACTCATGCAACTAGATAAGAACCCGTGGAAGATTTACCGCAACGGTAAGCTAACGGCTGAGGTAGCAGATTATGCAACAGCAAAACGAGTATTAAAGGCACTCTCGCGTGCATTTCCTAGAGACTCGTTTGTGACCAGATATCAAGGCAAGTCGATTAGCCATTGTACAGACGGTGGTAGAGCAATTGATGGGTAGGGGAGAGGCAATGACAAATCATGACGTGCATACCATCGTTGTCGATCAGGGCAAGCGGCAGATCGAGATTAAGATTCCTGTGCCCTTGCCCAAAGCAGACAAAGAGCGATTGAAAGCGTTGTTGATCACGCTGGTGGATCTTGCTCTAGAACCACCAGAGGAGACTTAGGATAGAGGCAGAGGTGAACGTCCTCTGCCCAATTACCCCCAAGTAAACTAACTACTTAGGAGCTAATTCAATGATACTAACTGACTATATTCGGGCTGCAATGAAGCAAGCCACTTACGAACTGCTAGAAGACGGCACATTCTATGGAGAAATTCCAGCTTGTCCTGGTGTGCTCACGAATGCAGACACATTAGAAGACTGCCGGGAAATGCTGCAAGATGCCCTCGAAGGGTGGATCATTCTAGGTTTGCGGCTGGGCCATGAAATGCCAGTGTTAGAGGACAACAGCCTCAGTATCGAATTAAAGGAGGTTGCTTAGATTATGCCTCCGATTGCGCCAATCAGCTTGCGCGACTTGATTTACTACTTAAAGCAGTGTGGGTTTGAGGGTCCATACCCCGGCGGCAAACACCAAAACATGGTGAAAGGCAGTTTCAAGCTCACCATCCCAAACAAGCATCCAGGAACGATCGGTAAACCTTTTCTGCTCAAACTGTTGAAACAAGCTGGCATTAGTAAAGAAGAGTGGGAAGCGTTATAAACAAGCAAAGCAACAGGAGATGACATGATTTACAAATCTATCAGTTACGGACGCACGAAGAATTTCGGCAACTATCAGAGTGAACGACTGGATATCACGATTGAACTTGAGGAGGTGGATGATCCGGTTGAGGAACTGGAAAAATTGAAAGCGCTTGTTTCTAAGCAGCTTTATCCACCAGGGGAACATCAAACTGAAGCGTTTTAACGCTCTGTAAGAACGATTTGGCGAACCGTTAGGCGTGAGGATAAAAAAGGGCTTCGCGCCTTTTCTATGTCTATTCAACAATGAGTTAAAGTAAACCTATGATTGAGGATTTTGATTTCAACCTGATTGGAGCAAAGTTAGAGCAAGCTGAAGACATTGATATCAAACTTCCGCCGATATCTGCATACTTCCTGGTCGCACTCATTCAATTAGCGCTTAGACATCCTAGTCTGAGAGCGGAACATCGTCCTGTGTATGACAATGGTAAGGCTATTGCAGAACTGCTGCTTGCTCGACTGAGTCAAATCGATCTAGAGATAGCCCGATCGCTAGAGACCGGATGGGATGAATCGCTCGATATGTCTGATCAAGATTTTCAGCAAGTCCGGCAAACTGGCGACTTGCCACAGCGCAACTACTCCCAGCTCGGAGAAGAAGTTCAAAGAGAAGTTTTTGTAAACTGTGTGGCGTTAACAATCGCCTGCGATTCCTTAGCGCAAATCACTAACACCAGTCGTGAGTTTTGGGTAAATCACTTGAGGAAACAGGCCGTTCCAATAGCAGAGGCAACCCCAATCGAACAAGTTAGAGCAACGTTGGCGCAGCTAGATTTTGTACGGGATTTTGAAGGGTACTCCCAACCGTAAACACTGGGAACGCTAAATAAAGCCCCTACTCACCTCTCGGAGCAGGGGCTTTTGTCTACCTAGAGCAGAGTATTCCCATGATTGAATTCATTACCATCGGCCTGTTTGGCCTGATCGTTTTGTTGTCAGTCCTGCTAATTAGCGAAGTGCATAAACAGCGTCAGCAGCGAAGATCTCCTACCCCTACACCCTTCCTCTCAACCGCTCAATGGTTTGCGATTGGAGCATTGCTTGTTAGCTACCTTCTCTACAGTTTCACTGCCTCACTATCGGTTTCTGCTGCCATTCTGCTGATCTCTCTGTACTTGGTACAACTCAAACCCCAACAGCAACCGAACTACGATCAGCCCCGGTGCCAGCCTTCATTCCAGTCGAGGACTAAAACTCTCCCTCCTCACCATCCACTCCGCATCAAGTTATTAACGATGGTGGGAGGTGACGTGGGAACGGCAAATCGATTGTTGCAACAATGCCAAAAGAATCATCCCGGCATGGAAACCGAATGGTACTTTGACAAGGTTATTTATGACCTCATCCGCGATCGGCGGTAGTCCGATGCCTGCCAAGAAGAGCAGTGTGCCCAAGCCTGACTGCTACGGAGCGCAGACAGTCAACCCTGAACCCCTGATTCTCTCGTTTAGCGACCCCATCAACGCCAACGAAAGAATCAGGGGTTCAGACTATCACCGCAGGGTAATATAGTCCGATTTTAGGTCAGCGAGGCTTTCTGGTGAGTCTGGCTTCATATGGACATTGATTGCCACTCTGTAAGTCCCAGACAGCGCCCCAATGGATGACGCTTCAACATTGGCAACCGAGCGATAGGTCTGGCACAGCGCAAACAGTTCACGCAAAAACTCTTCTTGGTAGACGGAGAGAGCCACGGCTTTGACTAAAATATTAAGATTTATCTTTTCTTAATAGCAGCTTTTTTCACAGCTTAGAGGGGTGTCCTCAGTAAAACTTCCTAACTCTTAATCCTAAATTTACAAATTCGGGAACTTTAGGGATGACGAATTAAGGAATTAGCTGATGGTTGCGTTCACTAAAGGTCAAATGCCTAACTCAATCAATACCGTCGAAGGTGTGGCAGCCTGGGCTACTGCTCTACTGACCGCGCTTCACTTCCAGGACGAGATCCAGGAAGTGCCCGGAGCGGTTCAAAAGGTGGCTGTCTCTCAAGTGTTCCCCATTGAGAATCAAGGCGCGTATGAGTTGCGCTACGTCGGGCGCTGTTCGTTGCCGGTTAACCAAAACTTCCTAGGGGGAGGAAAGATCTGGGAGCGAGTCATGCCGCTTAGCAATGCTTCAATCCCCGCTGAGTACACTGCCTAAGTCTGGCCGAGCTAATGAGCGATATCGATACCTTTCGTCAGCAGCTCATCGATGCCACTTCGGATGACGCCATTCGGCGAGCCGCGGTGGAGCAGTCACGAGCGATTCAGAATCAGCGTGATTTCCTAGCGCGTGAGCAGCGGGCACTCCAGCGCTTGCGCAACAGGGGAGTGATTGGCCCTGCTGAGTTCAATGCTAGAAACCAGCGGCTAACCCGCAAGCTATCCCAGCCGGCTCCCCCAGCTCCCCCGCCAACCATCCCCCCTGCTGCCCCTGCTGGCCCTCGGTCGTTGAGCTTGCGTGGCGCTGGCGGTCAAGCGCTTGGCACCTTGCTAGAGGTGGGGCTACCCGTTCTAGCGGAGAAGGGAGGCAGCTACCTGGGCAATCGTGCCGGTCAAGGGTTGCGTGCTGTGGCTCCCCCCGGTTCCCCGGCTAACCCAATCGTCAAGGTTCCCCCGTGGTACCCGCCGGGTTGGCGGCCTCCTGGCGCTCGCCCTCTGCCTGCTCCCCAGTTCAACCCGATTCCCGGTGGGTTTCCCACCGAATACAAAGCACCGCCGCTCGGCCTCCCTCCCCTGCCTCCTGGCAGCCCTCCTAGGCGGGGTGCTCCCCCCAGAGCCGGCGACCCGCCCACTCCAGCCGCTCCCCCCAAACCAGGACAGCCGCCAACTCCTGGCAGTCCGTTCTATGTTCCTAGTAACGGTCCTTTTGTAGCCCCCGATGCGCCTCCCGATGCTCCCGGCGCTCCGGCTGGCACGCCGGGTCCTCGGCCTCCTGGCCCGCCCTTCCGTGGTGGCCAGACGGCTGCTGCCTATCTGGTTCGGATTGACTATAAAGGCAACCCCCCAGACAGTCAGGATTCCTCTTACGAGGTGACGGTCTGGGGACCAATCGGCGGGCTGCAAATTATCCGACCTAGCGCGGGCAGCAATCCTGCCCGTGGCAGTGACTGCTATCTCCGCTGCCACGGAGATTTCAATTTTGGTGGCCCTCGCCTAGAAAACCAGATCGATAAGCTGATCAGCTTCACCTATGACGATGCGGGCACCTGGTCGATTGGCCTGATTCAAAAAATTCCCGGTACTGACCCTCTAGGGGATGAGCGCCCAGACCCCAACCCGCCGCCAGACCCAAACGGCCAACCCCGCCCCCGCCTCGCTCCCCCTGACGCCCCTCAGCCGTTGCCTCCCGATGCCCCTCCCGGACCTCGGCCTTATGCCCCGCCTCGGCTTGCCCCTCCCGATGCGCCCCCCGGCGCACCCGCTCCCAAGTCTCCCCCTGCCCCTTTCCCATTTGCGCCCCCCGGTCCATTGCCCTTCCCCCTACCGCTCGCTTTCCCCCTCGGTATGCCCGCGGGCAATCCCGGTCCTGGGGGGAAGCTTGCGCCTCCCGGTGCTCGCCCTGCTCCGGGGGCTCCGGGGGCTAGTCCTGCTCCTGGTAGTCGGCCAACTCCCTCACCTCAACCTCAGCCCCAACCTCAACCCCAACCCCAACCTCAACCCCCCGGTGGAGAGCCACCGACGCCCTTCTGTCGCTACTCGCCGTTTTTGGATCAGGTCATTCTAGACAACGCCAGAGCAAGTGTGCGAGAAGGGCAAATGGCAAATCAGCGAATTGAGAAAACCAATCGAGTCTTGAACTACATCCAAACCTTTCAGCTCGCTCGTAT
Organism: Leptolyngbya sp. NK1-12; assembly: GCF_032598965.1. NCBI lineage: Bacteria > Bacillati > Cyanobacteriota > Cyanophyceae > Leptolyngbyales > Leptolyngbyaceae > Leptolyngbya > Leptolyngbya sp. NK1-12. The sequence goes on along the minus strand of NZ_CP053589.1, from coordinate 4,802 downwards.
TGATCTCAAGCTCGGCCCGCAGCTCCCCAATGGTGGCATTAGCGGCAAGCTCGGCAAAATTGGACAGACAATCAGCAAAACTTGGGATTTCTTGCAGATTGATCGCGTGCTCTCGGTGCTCACCTACATCACGGTGCTGCACAACGCCTACATGCTGAGCAACAACCTGGCTCAGACGTTGTTTTCTGCTATCAGCACGGTCCTAGATGTGTTCGGCATTGAGCAGGAAGACGGCTCGCCCCTAAACGTGGGTCAAATCGTCGGTCGATGGACAGACCAATTCTTCAAGACTCTATTCGGGGTTGAAACGGTTGAAGGCATCAAAGCCGAGTGGAAAAAATACAACCGCATCTATCAGGCAGCGGCGAACATCATCAACTCAATTCAATCCATCAGTTACAGCATCCTAGGCGCGCTCGAAGTCGTGGGCAACTACGTGGCTCTAATCGGCAACGCGGCCCGCAAGTTTGGCACCTTTGCCGAGAATGCCTACAACTGGATGAATCCCAACCTCAACTTTATGAACGGTCGATTCTTCCGGTGGTTGAACACCAGTCAGGAAGTAGTTGAGTCGATTGATGTTGTGGCTTCTGAAGCACTCTCAGTTCAGGAAACCGTTCGAGAGCTAGGCCGCCAGAAGCAGGAATTAACCAACCTAGTTGGCGCTGGGCAAGAGGCAACCACTAAAGCAGAAACCACAGCCAAACAGGAATCCCAATCCCCCAATATCACTCCCGCCGATCAAAACAGACCTGAATCTTAGGAGTTATTCGTCATGAGCCAAGCTCGATATACCGTTCTACTTACAGAAGCTCAGCTAGAGTTTCTGATCAACCTAATCAAAAACAGTGACGCCCAATTGCAACAAGCAATTGACGCCCTCAACGCTCCCAATGTGCGAACAGCCGCCAAAACGTTGAGGATTCTTCAGAGAGCACAAGATGAGATGTTTGAAAATATTGTGGAGTAACTATGGTTGCTAGTCCCTGGGAGCATTTGCAATCAGTATTGATGCGAACTCAAAACCCAATTGTCCGAGAAGAATTCAGAGACATCGTAGATGACGATGACATCAGTATTCCGCGTGGCAGTCTCAAGGTTGCCTGTTTGCTTCAAGATAACGACTCGGCAACTCAAACCATGCTGCGCTTAATGCTGTTCTATATCATCTTGCGCAAAGCTCAAGATTTGCAGGTTCCCATCTACGGCATTCCCGTGCCCAGCTTCCAGGAAGCTCGCAAATTTCGACCCCAAATTCAGCTCTACTTCCAAGAAGACTTTAATGATGTTGAACCGGGTTACTCGCCTGTTACAGGAGAGATTAGCTTCCGCCTCATGAATGAAAACGGTGAGACTCTAAATGAGACTGAGGCGAGGCAATATGCCAATCGGGTAAGAACTGCCTTCGCAGCTGGTGCTGGCTTTGTGTGGCGCAAAGGAAAACTGATGTGCAGCTATACCGACCGGGCACGCGGCTATCAGCTTCAGTTGCTCTGTAGAGACAAAGCTGAAGGGAAGCGGGTGATCGAGCAAGTGCTTGATATCCAAAATCACGCGCCAGACTGGAAATACCTAAACGTCTCAGAGAATGACCAGCCTACCGCTCGGTTCCCCACTCTGCCTCCCACCGACTTCATCTATGGCAAAAACCGCCGTTTGCCCAGACAGCGCCCTATTGCTGATGTGCGTTTTCAGTATGCGGTACTGCACATTCACGGTGTAAACCCGCCGATCGTCCTGGTAGACCGCTCTGGCATTTTCCGTAATCCTCTAGCTACAGTCGCTTGATGCGGTTTTTTGGAAAAACTGCCGGAAAGTCATATGACCTTCCGGCTGGAAATAATGAGGAGAAACGCGGTTAGTTTAGAGCCAACCTTTATTACCTTGGTCTTTCTATGCCTCGTCGATATTCTGACATCAATCGTGGTCCGCTGCTCCAGCAAGCCTACCAGCGTAGGCAGCAGTACCTTGCCCGTGATCTGGCTGAACGTAATGCAACCGCCCAAATTGGCACACGTACCAGCTCACCTACGGTGTTTGTGCTCGTGAAACCCTTTGGTGAAGATTTGGGAGCTGAGATCGACGGCTACCGAGTTCGCACTAATCAACGCAACCGTCAGCAGCTTGGGGATGACATTGGCAACCGCGCCAAAATTCCGGCTGAGGCAGATGAATTTCTAGTCAATGGCAATTACACGCCAGCCAAGCTCAAGCTGTTTGTGAAGACTTCCAGCTCTCCAGCTACTAGCCGGATTACCGGCATTCGTTACTTGCGGGCCAATGGTCAAAGCTACTCTCACCCGTTTGGTTCCAATGCGGCAACCGACCGGGAATTTTTGGCCTTCAATCAAATTGCAATCGGTCTGCGGAACGCCAGCCCAAACAACCGGGTTAGCTATTCGCCTGAGAAAATCTCAGAGGAACGCTAATGTTTGACCCCGCGAGCGCTTTTGACACCTATCTAACCCTCGATCCAGCTCTCACCCAAAGCGAACTAGAAGCTGAAATCGCTCGGCTGGTTCGGCGTCAAAAAGCAATCGCGGGCTTGCTCGATGGCACGGTTCCAGTCGATGTGGTGGAAGAGATGCTGTTTGAAGACCAGATCGACCCCTACGAATGGGCTGAAGTTGCTGAGCAAAACCTGATTTACCTACTGCAATCCTGCTAATGCCTTGGCGCAACCTGGGAACTGTTACCCTTCAAGAAAGCTGGTCGCTTACTCCTGAAGATTCGATTGGGGGTGAAGTGTTCCGTCTGACCCACCAAACCACGGTTGACCCCAGCATCAATAGCTGCTGGCTCAGCCGTTACTTTGTGGCTCCTGGGGATGGCGCTCGCCTCGCTCCGTGGATGCGGATCTATCCCTCAACCGAGCCGCAAATCATTAACTTGCCGTTACCCCAAAATTTTTTAGAGGCAGGTCAAGTTATCTTTTCGCTCCAATTTAAGTTGCGCTTCCCCTACTACCCTGTTCCGTGGCAAATCACTGTAGAGGAGTTTTTTTAGATGGCTTGGCAGTCTCTCGGAGAGTTCACTTTAACTCAGCAATGGCAATACACAGCTCCGGTCGCTGGGTTTACCTTCCGCGTTACTCCGGTTGGCGCTCCTTCCCTAGCCTTGCGAGGCGAAGCGGCGATTGCCATCCTGGAGGGCAACGAAATCTACCCACTGCAAGCGCGGCCTTTTCCCGGTGTCGGCGCAATTTTGCAATTGCCCACCTCTGTAATCGGGAACGATCAGCGGCTAGCGCTAAGGCGGACTGATTCCGCTCAGACACCTTTTGTGATCCAAGTGGAGATCCTAACCGGCTCATTCAGCGAGCAACTGCAAGCGCTAACCGATTCACCAGAGTTTGAGAATCCCCCTGGCTTCAGCAGTGTTCAAACGCTTGAAGAGGTTGAGTCCCTGGTCGGCGCGGCAATTACAGCCCATACCTCAGCTCCAGACCCCCATACCCAATACCCCAGTCTGACTGAGGTAGCCGAGGCGATCACTGGCGCGGTCGAGAGTCACATCGGAACTCAAAACCCTCATGCTCAATACGTCAGGCTGACTGAGTTTCAGCCGTTGCAATCTGCCGTTAGCCAGAACACACAGGACATTAGCGAGCTAGCCAGCGATGTTGATAGCAATCAGCTCGCCATCGCCAATCTTCAGACCACTACAGCCGATTTAGCAACCAATAAAGCTCCCCTTGTCCATACGCATCAAATTGCTCAAATCGACGGCTTGAGCACCACGCTCAGCGATCTACTCACTGACCTAGGGGGAAAGGTTTCCTGGAGCGAACTAGAAGATCCTCTAAATGCCCTGGATGGCAACGTAGGTAGCCTGACGACTCGCCTAGACTCGCTTGAGACTGACTTTGCTGGCCATACTCACCCGATGAATGAGGTTGTTGGCCTCCAAGACGCTCTTGATAGCAAAGCGCCTGTAGTTCATACCCACAGCACCAATCAAATCGACGGCCTTCAGGCGGCCCTCGACGGCAAAGCGCCTAGTAGTCACACTCACAGCTTTGGGCAGTACGAGCTTGTTTATGGCTGGTTCGGCATCTCTCAATCGATCAGCACCACGCTGGTTGACCTACAGGCTCTCGATACCACAGCTAACAACCTCAAGCTGGTAGGCTTTACCTACAACATCACAAATCGGGAATTAATCACCCCCGCAGGCGGCCTTTATCTAGTGGCCATTGCTGGCAGAGTCAATGACTTTACTAATGTCAACTCGCTAAGGCTCTCGATTTTTATCAACAATAACGAGGCTCTACGCTCGATCAACACCTATTGCGCCTTCCGAGTTACACCCATCGGCGCAAATGTTCCAGTACGCTTTCAAGCCTCTTGTGACCAGTCACGCACCTTAAATGCTGGTGCTTTCATTTGGAGAATTGGCGTATGACTCTGGCTGAGATTGCCCTTTTAGTTGGCGTGGCCGGTGGGGTTGCTGGACTAATTTCAGTGCTAGCCAAGCCAACCTTTTATCTATCCAACCTGAAGCGAGAGATTGAATCCCTAAAAGACTCGCAAGCTAGACAGCAAGCCGATTTCGATCACGAAATTGAAAAGCTACAGCTCGTCATGAATGGAGTGAGGGAGCGAGTTGAACACATCAACACGCGGGTTAGTGGTCAATTGAAAGAACAGGCAGGCACTCTCTCTGACCTAGAGAACTGGCTGACTAAAAACACTAGCTACGAGCGCCGTAGGTCTGGAAGTTGAGCGACAATTCATTACCGATTGCGTGGTTTCGAATTCCCCTGGGGGTATGCTGAAAGTCTTACAGAGAGCGGGTTTGAG
>NZ_CP053588.1:0-157044 GCF_032598965.1 Leptolyngbya sp. NK1-12 | reverse complement strand
TGAGGACTTCAAGGCTTATGTGGAGTCGTTTAGTGAGCGATCGGGCAAGGCTCCCATCACGGTTGAGCTTTGTGAGGGCGGTGGCAATGATGATGAAATTCGAGGCTACCGCTTCTATCTCACCAGCGACCCCAGCCAAAGAACCAGTGGCAAGTATTTGATCAAAAACTTGGAAGGCGTTACCGACAAGGACGAAAACTACTTTACGCCCTCCAACATTGCTGAAATGTTTGGGTTTGAAGAGGCAGAATTTGATGATCTGGATGCTGACCTGGACGATGCTCTTGACCTCGATGACGAATTGAATGAAGAGCCAGATGAGGATTTAGACACGCTACTAGATGCCGATTTGGATGATGGGGTAGATGAGTTAGGGGATGAGGAGATTGCTTCGCCTCCGACAGCTAAATATCAGGCCAAAACGTCACCGAAAGCTCAGAGTAGAACTCAATCCAAGACGCAGGTTCAAGGCAAAGCTGGTAAATCCAATCATCGAGACTTCCGCTACCGCGACCCAATGGAGGAAGCGTCGAGGCTGAGTGCTTCGGCTGCGGTAAATGGACGCGAAACCAATGGAGTGAATGTGGCAGGGTTGGCAGGACAACTGGCAACTCTGGGCATTGTGGTTGGGCAAGGGGTGCTAGAAAATCTGGCAGCTCAGGACGACGAGGAACGGATTGAACGAATCGTCCGAGAACTTCATCGGCAGAATGAGCAGGTAGACAACCTGACCAACCGTTTACAGGAAGCAGCAACCGGACGCGCAGCGGTAACGCCAACAGCGGAGCCAGAACAAATTACGGTTGAGAATCCTCTAGCAACTGCGGCTACAACAGTCGGGAGTAAGGTAGACAGGTTGGGTGAAAAACTAGATCTCACCTACAAATCTCAACCGCTGGAGTTGGATCGGGAAGCCAGTATCAGCGAACAGCTTGATCAGATTGAGTCATACCTGAAAGGTCTTTCCAAACGACTTGACCGTTTAGAAATTGCGGTAAGTCGTTTAGAGAAGCAAGTTGCAAAACAAACCAATTCTTCAACGGCTGAACCGGAGGTAAATACAGAAGAAAGCCAATCTTCTGCCCCCGAACAACCGATCGCAGAGTCCAAAGTGCTGGAACAACTTATGGCGCGACGAGCTGATCCTCAACAAGTTTCTTGTGCAGAATCTTTGGTGGGCTTTGCCAGAGTTACTAAGGAACTTTCGGATGATGCTGATCAAGAAGGAATTGCGATTTCCAGTAACAAAACTCTGCGGATGGAAGAGCAAGGGAAGCAGGTGACGATCGCCCTTAACAACCACCAGGGCAATACTCTTTTTGCAGGCAATTGCACCGATGGGCAGTGGGCGATCGCAGAAGATCACCTTAACTCTGAGGAGAAAGCCGCCATTGCCAAACTTCCCCAGTCCAAGCAGGAATACGCCACAAAAGCCAGCGCCCAAGCACTGATTGCGACTTTTCAAGAAAAGTTGCCAGAGCGATTTAACGGTGAGGCTGAACCTGTTTTTACCTGGAAAGATCAGAGCAAAGCCAAATACGAGTTTGAAGTTGTGACCTTACCAAATGGAACACAGTTGCTTCAAGGATTCGACCCGAACCATAAGGATGAACAGGTGTTTGATGCCATGCTAGTGCCCGGTCAATCTCCTGATATTTTGCATTGCAGTATTCCACTACGAGAGATGGAATCAGTCATCAATGATCGATCAGAGGAACGAACAGACGATAAGCACTCAAATCGCCGTTCTGGTAAAGGCTCTGCCAAACTTAATCGTGAAGAGTTGCAAGTTTAAGACACAGATTGTATCAGCACTAATGAGGACTATATGATGTACAACACTAAAACTCAGGTTACTGAGTCTCGTTCAACTCAACTACGTCATTCTTCAATCAAACGGCTTAAGCGTTTTAACGTTACTAAAACAGATCTATTGTTTATTGGATTTTGTGTTGTAGTAGCTATCTACCTACTGCTCAAAGATCCATTGTTGGTAACAGTTCTAGGCTGCGCTAGTGTAGTTTTCATCGGTCTGTGGCATTTAATTCATGCAGTACCCATTCTAGAAAAATATCTGGGTGCAAAGATTCGTTTTTGGCATATTGCATCACTCATTATTGCCATTACTGCTTTACTCAATACTCTGGTTGCCCCTGCCCATGCCATCTTTTTAAGCGGCTTGGAACAGTTCTTCGTCAATCTAGCCCAGCAAACTTCTCAAGCTGGAGGCGCAACAAACACGCTGGATGCCAATGTTATTGGGTTAATTTTCAATCTAATCCGGGGTGTATTTCTGTTACTCGTTGCTGCGGCTGCCCTATTTGCTTATAACCAGGCACAGCAGGGAAATGACTGGAGACCAATTGTTACTCAGGTGGGACTAGCGTTTGCGATCGTGATTGCGATTGATGTGGTCACGTTTATCTTCGTAGGAAATGGCACAGGAACTGCTGCTGGTGGTTGATTTGGCAAAGTGAATTGGAATAGCTATGGAACGGGATTTCAATCGAGAATTCATTAAAGTCAATCGAATTTTAGGTAAGCAGGCGAGCATTGGTCCAATTCCGGCAGATCAACTCGGTCCCTGGGTTGCCATTGTTGTTCTTTGCTATGTCATCACCAATGGATTCCTTAGTTTGGGTCTTGGCTGGTTCTTTGGAGCATCATTCTGGTTGATTGCAAGTTGGTGGATTCTGACCGGGAATCAACCCCATCAATTTCTCGATCGCTGGCGTAATCCGCCGGGAACCGAGTGGTGTAATGGCAACAATATCTATGTTTCGCCTATCCCTGACCATAGACCAACCTGGATTCGCAAACGTTATGGTGATGCACGGGTCAACATTCGGCTGAAACCAGTGCAAGTGCCCAATCAGTATGGAGGCAAAAGTACGTTTATGCCATTCCAGAATGAAGTCAATATCTGCTGTATTGCAGAAATCAAAAAAGATGATCGTGAAGTGGCTGCACTGTTACTAGAGAAAGGTAAATATCAGTATCAACTGGTGTTTGGATTTCGTGTTGCTGGACTGCACGATGTGCTGTACGACAGTGAGGTAAGTGCGTTTGCTCATGCCATTGAAGAAGGGATGAAAGAGTTACCGATCGGGGAACGGATTACCTTCTGCACAGGTTGTGCAAGTGATGATGCAGCGCGACAAGAAGAACTGTCTACCCTGGCAGAGGAATGCCAATTAAAACCTGTTTCCGTGTTGACTCGCAATGAGCAATTACGAGTGCAGCAACTTGCTCAGGGAGGGACGCGGCAGACCTGGAATCAACTTGCTTTTTGTACCTGGACGAGTGATGACGAGGCGGGTACGCAACACAAAGATTTGGTTGGCGGACTGATCGAGCGGTTAAGAAAAACGGGTTCCTGGGTAGTCGAGCAGATTACAGGAAATAAGCGGGTTTATCAAGAAGCATTTTTCAAAAAGCTTTTACTACAGGGGTTTCAACAGGGGTTTATTCAGTGGGAAGTATTGCTCAATACTAAAGTGGGGCTGGAGGTAATGCCCTGTAGCGCAGCAGATCTGTGGCAGTGGCTCTGGAGCCGATTCAATCAAGGCGTTGCGCCTCCCATTCCGCAGGTCATTACTTTAAAGGAGACAGAAACTGGATTGGAACTGACCGAAACTGTGACGACGGACAAGCACCTGTGTACCTTGCTCGTTGAAGGAACCCAAGGGCGTGCTGCTTGCCCAGAGCATCGCGGTGATCACGATCGGATTTACCTGACGGGAAGAGGTAAGGTCTGCGGTGTGATGACGATGACCGATCCACCGATGGGCTGGACGAGTACCAGAGAACATTTGAAATGGGTCTGGAAAATTCTCTCTTCGAGCTATGTGCATGATACTGAAGCCTGGATTGAGATCAGCCGTGGCAACGACTTTTTTATTCAGGACAACCTGGCACGGCAGGCAAAGCAGTCCAAGGCAGCTCGCACTATTGCGGTTACGAAGGGGCAGGGGCGAGATGTCGGGGCTGAAATTAAGCAGGAAGAGTCCTTTGAGGCACAGCGCCGTCTCTATGAGGGTACGAAAGCGCTACACTGTGCGCCAGTCTTTTTGGTCTATCGCAACAGTGCTGAGGAGTTGACCCATGCCTGCAATTTGCTGGCTAATAGCTTTGAGACTGCGAAGGTAATCCGGGAGCGTCATATTGCCTGGGAAATCTGGCTCCAGGCATTGCCGATTACTTGTAAGCGTCTGCTGCATGGCAACAACCTGAATGAGCGCCGATTGACCCTCGATACGCATACAGTGGCAGGAATTATACCCCTGACGATGCCGAAGGATATCGATCAATGCGGTGTAGAGTTTTTGACCGGACGCGGCGGCAAGCCGATCTACATTGACTTGTTTCATCATCAGATTGGACGGGCGCTGATTACCGGAACGTCAGGTTCCGGCAAGAGTGTATTGGGCTGGCGATTTGCTATGGAAGCTCTGGCGAACAACATTCCAGTAGTCGGGATGGACATTTCTTCCAGTGGTAATAGCACATTCAAAACGGCGATCGAGCTGTTGGGCGATCAAGGAGCGTATTACGACATTTCCAGTGGTAGCAGCAACCTGCTGGAACCTCCTGATCTACGCCGCTTTGATAAGTTGGAGCGCGATCGCCGCATGGAGTCCTGGAAGGAATTTATTCGTCGAGCATTAAGCGCGATCGCTATGGGAAAAATTCATAATCCTCATTTGGCACAACGGGTAGATGCGTTGCTGATCAGAGCGTTGGATATCTTTCTGCGTGACCCAGAAATCATCACTCGTTATAATCGAGCGTTTGAAATGGATTGGCGATCGCCCGAATGGCAGCAGATCCCAACCTTGCCAGACTTCATCAAATTCTGTACCCGTGAGCGGTTAAATCTTCGCTCGTTTGAGGATCTGGATCGACACTCGCTGAACCAGATTCAGAGCCAGGTGAGTGCGTTGCTGGCTTCACGCTTGGGCAAGGCGATCGCCCGTCCCAGTACTTTCTCACCTGAACCTGCGATTAAATTTTTCGCCCTCAGTGGTTTGACCAATGAGCAGGATGCTTATCTGATGGCAATCAATGCCCATGCTGCCTGTATCCGCAATGCACTTTCCCATCCGCGCAGTTTATTCATAGGGGATGAGCTATCGGTGTTGCTTCGCAGGGATGGATTTGCCCAGATTGTCGGGGAGACCTGCGCGACGGGGCGTAAAGACGGTATTGCGGTGCTGTTGCTCTCTCAAGATCCAGACACCATTTGCGAGTGTTCAGCCGGTTCGCAAATCATGCAGAACATTAATTACCGAATTACTGGACGCATTACCAGCAGCGGGATTAACTCTTTTCAACGGTATCTTGGCTACCCTCCTAACATCATCAGTCAGAATGCCACAGAAGCATTTTTGCCTCGCAGCAGTGATCTCTACTCTTGCTGGTTGTTGGAACTGGGTGGTCGCTTCTGGAGGACTCGTTTCTACCCCGGTGAATTAATGCTTGCCAGCGTTGCTAACAATCAGGATGAACGCGAGGCGCGCGATCGGGTTATGGCACAGTATCCTCCCACTTCCAAAGGCAGGCTACTAGGGCTGAAGGCGTTTGCGGATGAATATGTTCCAGCATTGCGGGAAGGCAAAGGGTTCAGTCATATCGGGCAAGATTTATCAGCCGCGCCATTGGGGCGATCGCCTCAACAGAAGGATTATCCCAGTGACCCTGCTGAACATGATCAACGTTCACTTATTGCACGTTAAGGAGGTATAAACTATGCGACTCAAGTGGATGACAATTCGACTCATGATGCTGTTTCTAGTCGTAGGTGCTGGATCTGTGAATAGTCCGGCATTTGCACGTACTCAAGATACGGGCAGAGACCCGGTTGAGGCAGCAATTCGTGATCAGGTCAATGGTAGCAATGTCTATGTATCGGATACGGGCAATCAAATCAATGATTTCTTGGGAGATGTGCAAAACTTTGTGCAAAACGATTTACTGAGTCCGGTTAACGATTTAATTCAATCGACTCTGGGTGCGTTTCAGGTTCCAGATCTATCTCAGCTCTGGAGTCAAATTATGGGTGGTTCAGTCAGCCGCGATCCGGGTGCGGTTCTATCTGAGACTTTAGAGAATAAGACTAATGGGCGCAGTTCTTACGGCATTCGAGAGGATCTGAGCAAATACGCTGCTAGAGCCACAGCTACAGGAGTAGCGGATCAGTCCACCTTGAGTCAGGCAGCACAAACCCAGATGGCTCAAGTACGACAAGCAACGCAACAGAACACGCAGGAAAGTGTGCGTTTGGGTGAGGAATCCCAGGGTTTGGACGTGACTCAACGGATTATGCAAAACCTTTCCCAACAGACTGCACTTAGCAGTCAGGTGAATGAACGGGTGCTGCAAGAGGCACAGCAAGCACGGGTCGATCGGGCGATCGGCAATACATTATCAGCTCAAACGGCAAGTGAGCTTTCAGCGATTACCACTGCCGATCGCCGCAAAAATATTTCCGCAGGCAATGCAGCCAGTCAGCAAGGTGGTTTGTTGATGATGCCGGGTGGAGTGACGCTGGGTTCTGATCAATAGCCCACCTCGAAACAATCGTGATGTCTTTAATGGTTTGATTTGACGGCTAATGCTCATGATGCCTCTGATTGCTCAATCCTTTCCAACTACAGGCGGAGAATCCGATGCCCTGGACATTATCACCAGTTCGCTGGAATTGTCCCGTGCCACGGTAGAGTCCTGGAATACGGTCTGGCTAGTAACGCTAGACCCGCTTGCATCTGGACTCTGGATTGGGCTGATTCAATTGGGCATTACGCTGGGAGCTGCCAGCATTCTGTTTATTGCGATGACTACAGGTAAAGACATTATCGATAAGCAGTCCTGGTCAGAGCTAGCCTCAATCTTCGTCTGGCCGTTGGTAATTATGATTTTCCTGGGTGCGAATGGCAATGTTCTGGCAGGCACGATCAAGTTTATCCGGGGCTTTTCCTATACGCAGGTGCAGAATGTATTGCAACTTCAGGTGGGTGAACTGACTTTTCGAGATGCGATTTCCAATGTGACGATCACTGGAATTGCCAAACAACAGCTTGAAAGTCTTTACAGCGAATGTCAGGGCAAAGTTGGTACTGAACTGGTGGAGTGCTGGAACTCAAAACAAGAGCAGGCACAAGCGATCGTGGCTGAAGCAGAGCGACAGGCGCGATCGCCCCTGGAGCCGTTACGTGCGTTTGGTCAGGCGTTATGGAATGCGTCATTGCCTGGTCAAATCAGCACAGCCGTGCGATTAACAACTGACCCTGGTAGCGTATTCCGAGATACTGCAATTCCCATCATCCGGTTTATTCTCTACGCTTTGCAATGGGGATTCGTCAATATTCTGGAAGCGGCACTGTTGCTAACGGCGCTGTTTGCACCAATCGCGATCGGACTCTCACTCTTACCACTCCAAGGTCGTCCGATCTGGGCATGGCTAACTGGATTCATTACTCTGTTCGGGATTCAACTGGGTTACAACATTGTGGTCGGCTTAACCGCCGTTGTGCTGGTTAAGTCTGGAGCAGAGTTGGTGTCGGATGTGGCATTTCTCTTTTTCCTCAGCATCTTTGCACCGGGACTGGCGGTTTTGGTCGCGGGTGGTGGTGGCTTTGCACTCTACAACGGCATTTCATCCAATGTGAAAAGTTTGATCGACATTTTCAGTAATGCGATCGGTACAGTCACCAGCATTGCGCTGATACGACGGGGGTAGCTATGCAGATTAAACGACTTCAAGCTCCACTTCTACCTGAGGCAAAAAACCTGCTGGCAGTGTGCTTCATCTGCTTGACTGCCTTTAACAGCTTGATTTTTGTTTTGACCTTATTCACTGCTTTTCGAGTGAACCGCATCGCCGAACGGAAGACAACCTTTGCTCAGTTGGTGAATGGTGAAACGATTTATGTTTCGGAGCAAGAGCGGAACTGGCGCTATCCATCGGTGATCCAGAAAGTCGTCAGTGATTGGACGACCCTAACCTTCAACTGGGATGAAAAGATTCCTGGCACGAATGAACCCGATCAGGGGATTCGAGTTGGTAGTAACAAACGGATTCCGACCAATGCCTGGTTTGCTTCTCTGCTGCTGGAATCAGAGTTTGCTAAAGCGTCTCTGCCCAAGGTTGCGGAACTGGTTCCTCCGGCGCTTTTTTCGGGGCAGATCCGTAGCACAACGATTATTTCCTACCTGTCAGAACCGCGAGAAATTCGACCTGGCGAATGGGAAGTGGATCTGGTGGCGACGCGGGTGCTGATCGATCGCACGACGGGTAAGGATGAGCGAATTCCTTTCAATCGCACGTTTACGTTGCAGGCGGTTGAAGTGCCGCGATCGCCCCTCGGAGCCGATGCGCCTTTGGTAGAACGCAAAATCTACGAAATGCGTGCTGCGGGATTGCAAATCACCCGAATTGTCGAGTTTAACCCCCAGCAACAGCGGTAGTGCAGCGAGGATGATTATGACGAATGCGAATCGGCAGTTTGAATCCCATGAGTTTGATGAAGTGTCTCAGACACTTTCAAATGCTACTCAGCACCCAAATGGGAATGGTAAAACATCTACAGCTCCTATCCTTACTGAGTTGCAGGATGATGACCTGACCCCAGAAGAGGAACAGCAACTAGCGGGTTTTAATCCCGCAACTCCGCAGTTAATTTCAGAAGAATATCGACTGAAGCAAGACCAGGAAGGTGCAGTAGAGCGTCCACTGGCGGAACGTGCCAGCATTCGATTGGGTTCCGTCGTGGCAGTGGTTGGAACAGTGATGGGAGCCGGAGCCGTCTTGTGGTTTGGCTTTCTTCAACCCCGCCCACCAGCCCGACCAGTTACTCAGTCGCCAAACCCAACCCCGACAACACCTCCAACGTTTGATGAGACGGCTGAACTAAAAAGTCGTCTAGCGTTCCAGGATCAACAGCAACAACTCCAGCCTGAATCTACTGCTAGACCTCAATCTCCAGTCCCATCCAGACCTGTGGCTTCGAGATCAACGGCTCCAGCGCCGACTCCGGCTGCGGTGTCTCCTCCTATCACAGCCTCTCGACCAGACCCAGTGATTGTAAGGTCACCTGTTACTCCACCAGAGAGGATTCAACCCGTCGAGAGAGTTGATCCGTTTCAGCGTTGGGCACAACTGGCAAATGTTGGGCAATTGCGAGTGAGTTCCGGTGCTATGGAGCCTTCGAGAACAGCTTCCAATGATCGACCTGGTGCTCAGTCTAATCCATCTCCATCAGCGACTCAGCAAAACCCGGTTATTCCCGTAGTCTCTATTGGTAGGACAGAAACAGAATCATCAAGCCTGACAACTAGTTCTGATATGGTTCCTAACCCCTTTGGGGTGGCTTCGTCTACAGAGTTGCGTTCCACGTTTAGTGCTGACATGACTCCTGGCATGATTGGCATTCTGAACCGTACTCCAGCAAGCCAACTTGATCAGCGCACCGGCAGCTTAAGCGAAGTCGCACTCGGAACATCCACCAGGGCTAAGGTTATTCTGCCAATGGTTTGGGATGAAGGCGGCAGTAATTCAACGGGTGGTACAGCGTCTGCCCAAGAAAATCGCTTTGCCGTAGAGTTGGTTGAAGATATGAAAGCCACCAATGGCACAGTGGCACTCCCTGCTGGTACGGTTTTGGTGATTCGTACCAGCGCTGTAGGGCGAGGTAATAATTTAGTATCGGCAAGTGCGATCGCCATTGTGTATCGCGATCGCCTTGGTCAAATTCGTCAGCAAACCTTACCTCCCGATAGCCTTCAGATTCGGGGGCAAGACAATCGACCATTAATAGCCCAAAAGCTCAATGATGTGGGACCTGATATCGCTCGCCAAGACCTGTTGACAGGGTTACTCAGCAGCTTGGGTCGGGTGGGAACCATTATCAATCAACCTCGCACCCAGTCCAGCACCACCACATCGGGAGGTAACTTTAATCAGAGCGTGATCACTTCGAGTGCTGAACCTCAGATTTGGGCGGCTGCATTGGAAGGTTTCTTTAATCCCATTGCTGAACGGCTATCTCGCCGCTCTGACCAAACGATGCAAGAACTCTTGCAACGACCCAATGTGCAGTTTGTTCCTGAAGGAACCGAAGTTTCTGTGGTAGTCAATAGTTTTTTGAGGGTAGACCGATGAGACGATTGCCTGCTCTGACCTTAGTCAGCACAGCATTATTGATTGGTTTGGTATCTCCTGGGCTGCCAGTTCAGGCACAAACGTCAGCCTATCAGGTCGTCGATCGCACCAGAGCGACCACCAGTGCGGTTCAAGTTCAAGTTGCTCCTGGACGGGCAACTTCGATTAGTTTTAGCCAGACCGATGAAACGATCTCCTATATTCTGTTGGCAGATGCCTCACGAGTAGTCTACAGCACTGATGCTGAGTTAGAGACTGGGCGGGCAAAGACTATTTTCCTGAGAGTGATTCAACCGCTTCGCTTTCCGGGAGCTACCACTGCGCCTGTAACCAACCTGATGGTACAAACGGTAGATGCTAGGAGGCAGAATCGGCTCTACACGTTTGATATTGTTCATAGCAGCAATCCGCGTTATGTCGGCGTTCAGATTTTGCCTGCGATCGCCCGTTCACAAGCTTCTCCCGATGTTGGTAATCTCAACTTAACCCCTGGCAGAATTCAAACTGGGTTAAGCATTGCTATCACGCGAGGTTACACGTCGATCAATGATCCCGTTGTTGGCCAAGTTAGACGGCTTCTGCAATTGACACAAACTGAAAATATGACGGTTGCAGAGGCAGCCTACTCAGTCGGAATTCCATTCACGGTGATTGAAGAGCTGGGACGGCTTTCTCGGGAAGGGCAACCAACCCTTCCGATCCAGGGTATCTAGTGAGGAAGCTTTGCCCTGATTTCAATTCCTGCTGTGTCGTAAAAGTTGTTACTTGTTTGGTAAAACTGATATGACTTATCCCCTAGCAATAAACCTAACCAGACTTCTACTAATGACTTCTGCATAGCATGACATAAGTCAGTCAGAGAAATAGTGATGTGGCTCTGGCAAGATTTCTGAGTGACGAAGGTAGAAAAATAGTGAGCGATCGCCCTAGACCATTCCTCCACATTTTCCCCATGCGCCAACTCCCAAATTTGCTCTGCCACTTGAGCTTCATCTAAGGGTTGTTCCGCTATCATCTGATCGACCCAGTTTAACAACACTTCCTTATTAACTTCCCCCACAACTGAGCCATCTATTTGAGTGGATGGCTTCCTTTTACGGTTGGCAGGGTAATGCATTGGCTCTGGTTCTTCAAACAAATCGGTGACATCCAGCGATAAAGACTGGACGAACAGATCGACACACTCCTCTAGATTCACCACTGGCTCAGTTGGGTTATGCCGACGCTCCCATCTGGAAATTAGGAGGTCAGCTCGTGCAGCATGTACCTCCGAGATTTGCACCAACACATCTCCTGCAACTGCCAACTGTTCGGCTAAAGACTGGTTAGAGAGAGTTTGCTCTAGCGCATCACAGAGCGATCGCAAATCTGCCGTCTCTGGAAACCGAGATGCCGTATCCAGGGATTGCCACAGGTCAAGCTCTAACTGCTGTACTTCCATTACAGCTTGACCTCCGGATAGAGCGGGCAAGGTCGAATCGGGCAATTGTGGGGATGCAATTCCACCGACGATCGGAAGCGTTCTACTTTGATTCCACTGTGCTGAGAAAAAACATCTAAAATCCGAACCAACAGCGTTTTGACTTGCAGTTCCGTCAATCCCAGGCAGTGAACAGGGTCAATTTTGGCAATCCGATCGTTACCAATCCAGAGTTCTGCACCCAAGGCATGAAGGGGTGCATCCTTCGTGATGCGGTACCAATGAACGACCGCAGCGGGCACAGCAGGAGCTAACACCCCCAGGGTCGCAACCCGTTCAGATGGGGAAGCTCCAGATTCAGATAACCCAGATTCGGCTGGCTGTTCCCGTCGTCGCTGCTTGCGAATATGGTTCCGCACTCCCCGGTGACGATAGTAGGAACGGCGATTATGGCAATACTTCGGATTCCAGCAGCCGTCACCATCCGGTCCATGACGCTGTTGGGCTTCCTGGGAGTTCAGCTTCGAGCAAAGCCGACATTTTTCCTGATCGGGACGTGCCATCACGCACCTCGGAGGGGGGCAAGTAACTCATCAACCCACTGCTGATCAGCCTCCGATAGCTTGGGCGGTGGGACAGGCTCACGATAGTCGATGCGTTCGTTATACCCCGCCCGATCGCATACACCCTGCACAATTGCCTGTAATTCCACCCACGGCTCCTCATCTTCAGGTTTTAGCGGCAGCGGCACACTAGGAATGGGTTCACGCAAGTCAAAGTCATACAGGTCAGCTTGAGGGCGTTGTGAGCTACGACTGACAATGAGGCGATAGTCACTCGGCTGCACCTCTCCGATCATCGTCATTGGGATGCCAGCCCGGATCAGGTCAATTTCAACCAGATTGGAGAGACTGCCCAAAATTCGCCTGCGCTTGTTTTCATAAGCCGTTCTGCCTTTTCCCTTCTGCTTGTTTTTGGGTGACAGCACCTCAATCACTGTAATAACCGTATCTGTGCCGACTTCGCGAACTTCTAGATAGCGCTCTTTAATCGTGGTTGGCTGGGGTAAGAAAATGGAGCGGGGTTGCTTCTGAGTTAACGTTGCACCCGATTCAACTCGCAACGGCTGCACTTGATCGATTGACCGAGCCGCTAAGACAGCGGCATCTGGAATACCCACGAGGATTTCTTCTGGCTCTTCTTGATCCTGGTAAGTGCGAGTCTCAACCTCAATGTAATAGTTGGGACGCAGTTGAGGTGCTACCGTATCCGCGATCGCCACCATCAGTCGAGTGTGAAACGACGACCAGAAAGCCGGATGTTCCAGATAGGGGTTCATGCCAGGGAAGGGCGACGGCATCCGTGAAACTCCCTCGATGCAAGGATTTCCATCTAGTATACCCTAATCTATCTAAATCTAGTCGTAGTTTAGTCGTATAACAGATATTGTTCAAATATTTTACTTGAAATGGACTGAATTTGCGATTTAAAGCATAGGGTGAGCCATTTTATGGATTCACAATTGGCGAAAATCGGCAATTAATCAAGGCAAAAGTGAGGCTCCAACTCCTCAAAGGGAAGAATTGTGGTCGTATGCCATAATGAGCTATGGGATTCTGGTTGCCAGCTATGACTCCACAACTTTTAGACGAAATCGTTGCTCCTGACATCAGCCACATCGTCACTGAGGATGATACCCCGGTGGACAACTTTCAAAGTGCTAAACAACAACGTCTGTTAGTTGAGCCACTCTACGCTTCATGGTCACCAGGGGTTCCCTTTATTGCTGACTCGAATATCGGACTGTTCTACTCCCTCAAACAAGATCCCCTTGTGCCCGATGCCTTTCTGAGCTTGAATCTGCAAATGCCCACAGACTGGAGCCAGAAGCAAAACCCCTCCTATTTCGTCTGGGAACTCGGCAAGGTTCCAGAAGTGTGTATCGAGATTGTTTCCAACCGCAAAGGCAATGAGTTGGACTTGAAAAAAGACGACTACGCCCGGATTGGCATTGCCTACTATGTGGTGTTCGATCCATTGCAGCAGCTTCAGCGAGAAGACGAACTGAATGGCAAACTGCTAAAGATTTGGGCACTCACAGCAGGGCAATATGTGGAGATGCCTGAACCCTTCTGGCTGCAAACGGTTGGGCTGGGCTTAACGGTGTGGGAAGGAGAGTTCGAGGAGCAAGCGTCTACCTGGCTCCGTTGGTGCAATCGTGATGGGCAAGTCATCCCTACAGGTGCGGAAGGGAGAGACGCTGAACGCCAGCGGGCAGAGCGACTTGCAGAACGGCTACGGGCGATGGGTGTTAATCCTGATGAAATCTAGCGAGTCAGACGGGCTACCTCCGATTCGATTGGTGTCTTCTGCTTCTCCGCGTCCACCTCGCCACCGGGAACCTACCGATTTGCGCTGGCTACGAGTGGAGGAGTATTTTCAGGCGCGATCGCTGACCAACAACACGCAAAAAGCCTATCGACGCGAATTGAAACGGTTCCTTTCCTGGACTGATCGAGCCTGGTCAGATCTTACCCCTCGGCAGATTGCCCAATTCAAAGCCTATTTGCAGGGACAAAACCTGTCTGCCAACTCAGTGAATCGGGCATTGACTGCTTTGATGAGTTTCTTTGAATGGTTTCGAGCGGCTTACCCAGAGCAAATTGCCCATGACCCCACTACAGCAGTAGAGATGGAGCGGGTTCCTTTGCCCCCAGCCAGGGACTTATCAGAAATCGAGATGGCGGCGCTGTACCTGACATTGGAGGAACGAGGGGATGCGGAGGTGCGCGATAGGGCTTTATTTGCGGTGCTCAGTCATGGTTTAAGAGCAGAAGAAGTCGTGAATTTGAATGTAGAAGACTACGATGGTGTACGGTTGAACATTCGAGAAGCGAAGGATGATAGTACGGGGACAGTCCCGCTCAGTCGGCAGGCGAGAGAACAGTTGAACACGTATTTAGTTCAGCGTTGCCCTGAAGAGGGGGATTTGTTGTCTGATAGCCCTCTGTTTTTGTCTATTGGACGGAACCGAGTAGGTCAGCGATTGGGCTATCAAGGGCTATACTACGCAGTTAAAGCTTTGGGCAAGATTGCAGCAGAGCAGGCTCAATTGGCATTAGAGCGGCAGCAGAGCATTGAGCGAGGAGAGATAGAACCTGATCCCCAGGACAGATGGGGACAGTTCAGTGAGGCAGAACTCAAACAAATCCTGACTTTGGTGAATGTGCATCCGCATCAGTTACGTCACACCTTTGCGACTGGCTTACTCTTACGAGGGGTTGAGAGCCTTCATGCTCGGACGCTGACCCGCCATAAATCAGAAGCAAGTTTTAAGCGATATGCAAAACGAGCGCTCAGTGCAGCGGCTGAACGGGCATTTTATCAATCTATTGGGGAAGAGCCTCCCCAAAATAGTGAGTTGAAATGAGACGAATTTCAAAGATGGATGCTCAATTAAGCTGGTCTTGATACATACTATTTATCAGATATATCTGGTCTGATTGATACCGAAGAGGTTTTTTGGATACTGCTCTCAGCTCTGCGTGCAGGTTCGTAGTGAACCTAGTTCCGCTTAAAGTTTTGTTGCTATTTTTGATGACCCCCATGCTAAAGGGGCGTTTCAGGATTGTTCAAAAGTGTGTTTTGCAGTTGAACCACAACGTTGTGGTTCAACAAATGACGTACTCTAATACTTGGAAAAACTTGAATGAGTCGGATTATTGCTTTGTTTAATCAGGCTGGTGGGGTTGGCAAGACCTCTCTTGTCAATCAACTTGGCTACATGATTGCTTGTTGTAAGCGGTTGGATGTGAAGACGAAGAAACGGAGTAAGAAGAAAGGAGATTACTATCAAGTTCTTGTGGTGGATATGGACCCACAGGCTTCTCTCACGATATTTATGGGTCTTGATCCCTATGAATTGGACAAAACGATTTATCACGCTATTTTGGAGGATGAGCCATTGCCCATTCATAAGGGGATTTATGCTCAGACGCAACAAGAAGATGGCACACCTGGGGTTGATTTAGTTCCTGCTAACTTGGGACTTGCTTTAGCAGAGCGTGAATTGATGTCAGCCGTGATGAGTGACTTTCGTTTGAGGGAGGCACTCTTGCCCGTTCAAGAGCAGTATGATTTTATTTTGATCGACTGTCCTCCAAGTTTGGGTAACTTGGCTTATATTTCGTTGGTTGCGGCAACTCACGTGTTAGTGCCAATTCAATCTCAGTACAAGGCATTTAATGGGGTGCAACAGCTATTTGACACGATTAAACTGGTGCGGGCACGTCCAAACCGAGACCTTGCGATCGCCGGATTTGTACCAACCATGTATGATCAGCGAAATTCTCATGATGAGCGGACATTGGCAGCGATCCAAGAACAACTTTCAGCAGTGGCGACAGTTTATTCCCCGATCGCACGGTCTACAATCTTTGCAGATGCATCAGAAGAACATCTGCCTCTAGCCCTGTATGACAAAAAGCATCCCGCGCTTAAAGCGATGAATCAGATTATTCATGGACTTGAACTTCTATGACACATTCCAAAGCTTCTAAAAAGGATAAACCCTATGGGGGAAGCATTGATTTAACTAGGCTATTCGGTTCCAATACTGAAGAACTGGCTCCGACTGAGCCTAGTGAACTCAAGAATTTTTTGCCGCTCGCTCAGATTCATCGCAAGCCTGAGCAGGTCAGACGCTACTTTGATCCTCAGAAAATGGAGCAGCTTACTGCTTCTGTCCGGGAGTACGGCATCTTAGAGAATCTGTTGGTTCGTTCGATGCCAGGGAAACCTAGGGAATACGAGTTAATTGCGGGGGAGCGACGTTATAGAGCGGCTCAGGGAGCAGGTTTAACAGAAGTTCCCGCCACTATTCTTGAGCTAAGTGACCAGCAAGCACTTCAAATCACGCTGGTTGAGAATCTGCAACGGGAGGATTTAAACCCAGTTGAGGAGACGGAAGGAATTTTACAGCTACTAGCGATTCGATTAGAGTTGTCTGTCCAGGAAGTAGTGTCTCTTCTATATCGAATGCAAAATGAATCAACGCGAAATTTGAACCACAACGTTGTGGTTCAGGAAGAAGAGGTTATAGAAGAGGTATTTAATGCCCTTGGAAGAATGAGTTGGCAGTCGTTTGTGAAGCACCGATTGCCCTTGCGAAATTTGCCTGAAGAAGTGCTTGAGGCACTCCAACAAGGAAAAATTGAGTATACGAAGGCGCAAACCATAGGACGGGTTAAGGATGAAGGGCAGCGTCAAGAGTTACTTCAAGCTGCGATCGCCCAAGACCTATCGATCAGAGATATTCGCGACCGTATCAAACAACTTTCACAGTCACAAAACGCTATTGCTCAGCCTTCCGACTACCTAAAGCGATTTAATGCTGTAAGTCGCCAGCTTAAGAAAACGAATGCTTGGGAAGACCACGAGAAACGCGATCGCTTGGAAACACTGCTAAAAGAAATAGAAGATTTAGTTAAGTGACGCTTGAGGTTCTATTCCTGAAATAAATCAAACCGAATTACGAAGAGGGTTCCTTTGCCAACTTCAGATTCAACTTGGATAGTGCCATGATGGGCTTGCACAATCTGATGAGAGTGATAAAGCCCCAAGCCGTTTCCTTGTCGATGGTGATTCCCTTGCCTGAATCGTTCAAATAAAACCTCCTGCTCCTCTGGAGCGATACCAATTCCTGTATCTTCTACTTCCAAGATGATAGAACTATTTTCTGGAGAATCACGAGTCATGTATTGTAGACGAAGCTCTACTGAGCCAGTGTCAGTGTAACGAATGGCATTGCCGACCAAGTTGGTCAGTAGGCGACGAAGCTCCAGGCGATCGCCCCTTACCCACAAGGATGTTTCGTCAGCGGCTCCTACTAAGGTTAGGCTCAACGCCAAGCCTTTAGTCATAGCCAGAGGAGTTAGTTCTCTAACAACACTTTGGCTTAATTCCCAGAGGTCAACCTTATAAAAGTAAAGATCTTTACAACCTGCCTCATATTGATAGATCTCCAGCAGAGTATCAACCATTTCCAATAGAGTTTGGTTGCTCTGAACAACTTGTTCTAAGGAATCCCGCATTTCGGGTAATGTTTTACCGAAAGTACCTCGACGTAACAAATGCAGCATATGATCTGCTGCAATAAGCGGGGTTCGCAGGTCGTGAGTTAGGCTAGCGATGAAGTCTTCATGCTGTTGGTTAATTCTAATTTGCTCATCGATACTGTGTTTCAGTCTTAACATCGACTGGATTCTGGCAAATAGCTCTCGCTTTTTCACCGTAGGGCGAATGACATCATTAGCACCCAAGGCTAAGCCCTTAATCACACTGGTATGATTATGATCTGCTACCAACATGATTGGGAAAAAGGGTAGTTCAGCATTCCGTCGAATCCGTCGGGTCACTTCGTAACCGTCTATATCAGCAGTGGCCGTATCCAACAGTAATAAGTCAGGTGGAGACTGTTCAAGCTGAATCAGTGCGTCTACTCCGCTATGAGCGCTGTCTACTTGATACCCCCGTTTCCTGAGCAGCGATCGCATGGGACGAAAGATATTAGGAAGGGCATTCACCAGCAGAATGCGTTTTGCTCCCGATGAAGCAAACCTGATCGTAGGGTTTAAAGGTTTTGAGAGCATATTTTATCCAACGCTTTATTTGTCGGTTGTCGGTGAGACTTACGGCAAACTGGCGATGCCCCTGTGCTTCTAACTTGCTCTAAGCCTGCTTGGTACAGGCTTCCTTAGCCTTCATCCCAGGGAAATAAAAACGTACAAGAGAAAGAAGCAAACCTCTGTAGAGGGAACAGCAATGTAAAGAAATCAGTCTAGCGAATTTAGCAAAACTTTGCGTCTTGTCAATGCCGCTTTTTATCTAGGGTTCGCATCTATCTGCCTTTAGGAGTAGTCACGATCGGGTGAATGGTGGAAACGATGCGAATTGCAATTGTCGAGGATCACAGCCTGACCCGAACCGGGATTCGCAGCTCTCTGAATGAACAGCAGGATATCACTGTTGTAGGAGATGCTGAGACGGGGGTTGCAGGGTTAAAGCTACTTCAAGAAACGAAACCTGACCTGGCGATCGTAGACATCGGTTTGCCAGATATTGATGGGGTAGAGGTCGTGCAAAGGTTTCGGAATGCTTTCCCTCCAGGGTCAGATGTTCAAACCCGATTTATCATGTTAACTTCCTACACTCAGGAAAGAATGGTGCTGGCGGCTTTTGCAGCAGGGGCGGATTCTTACTGTGTCAAAAATACTAAGTTTGAATTGCTGCTGGAAGCCATCCGTATGACCTTTGAGGGACAGTCTTGGATTGATCCGGCGATCGCCCGCATTGTCCTCAAGCACGCTAGGCAATCTGCATCGCCACCATCAAGTACGAATGAACCTCAAACTGTAACCATCAATGCCCTGGATTCGGAGCAAGCTACCATTCTGGAGTCCGATCCTCTAACGAAAAAAGAGTTGGAGGTGCTGGAACTGATGGTTCAGGGCTACACCAATAACCAAATTGCTCAGCAACTCTATATGAGTCTTGGCACGGTTAAAGTTCATATTCGTAGTATCCTCAGTAAACTGTGTGCCAGCGATCGCACTCAAGCTGCGGTACTGGCAATGCGAGCAGGGCTGATCGAATAAAAAATTTGCATAGCGGAAACTATGCAGTGAGGGCTGACTAGCTAGAGGGCTGAGAGATTGATTGGATGACACTGATTTGAGTGGTGTAGAGCGATCGCCCACTCCCACTTTCCAGATCAAAATAGGTGGCGAACCGTCGTAGCTTGCCAGTGGTTAGTTGCAGTAGATAGTCAAATGCTTCAGCCGCGACACGCTGATTAATGCTGAGGGATTGGCTGTTCAGTAGAGCAAGCTGTTCGCAGGAGAGGGTATTGTCTTCCATTTCTTCTGGTTGTGGAACCAACAGATCGGGTTGCTGAATGGTTGGGGCAGGGAGCCGAAAACATCCCAATGTGTTGAATTGATAATCGTCTGGTTTGGTAGAAAGGTGGGAGCCTATTAAAACTTGCCCACTTCGGCGGGAATTGCCACAGTCCAGATACCAGGTGTGAGGGGCGAGTTGGTGATTGTTATTTTCCAGTACCTGGGAGATCAATTGTCTGGCTCTGGCATTATCAACACACCCAGCAACCAGGGCAAGGGTGCTGTAGCCAGGAGTAACCCAAGCTGGATCGAAGGATTGAGCGATCGCGCCTACTTCCATTTTCCAGGCGATCGCATAGCGTAATGCTAGCGTTTTGGCTTTGTTCAGCCCGATCTCTGCATCACAGAAGCACTGGCGTAACACATTAACTTCTTCAACGTGGTCTGGATCAACAAAGTAGAGTTTGACTTTCTTCCCTTTACTGGACAGAACTCTACCTAATCGAACAATGGATGGAGCCAGCCAGGAACCTGTTCCGCCGCATCCCACTAGCCAAAGTTCGATCGCGGTATAGTCAATCGTGAGAACAGGAGAGGCGTTTGCCAGATCAAGATTTAGTTCCATAGGCTCTCCAATACATTTGTAGGTGGCAAGTCTGTACTGTAGAACTGACATCCAGATATGACTGAAACATCAGTCATGAAGAAGTCAGACTCAATATCAAACACGGTTTTTGCCGGAATATTCCAGCAATGCTGAAATAGCCCGACGCGCATTTGAATTTCTGGTTTGGTTGTATTCACCCGACCCAATACGCCATAGATTCGGAAGCCTGTTTCGTCTGCATTATCTGTGCTGGAGAAGAATGCAGGCATGGTTGCATGAGAATGGATCTCTACGACAGCGTGATAATGAGAAGAGTAGCTGCCTGATTCTGTAGGTTGACAACTGGTTGTGTTTTGGGTTTGCTCCGGTGTTTGTAATTTCCATTCAGTGTCTTGTTTGTAGAAATGAAATAATATTTCTGCATTGGATTCAGCGCAGGCATTACAACTCGATCGCCACACTTCTAGCAAAAGTTCTTTGGGGATTCGGGGTGTGATGGTGAGATGAGGAGTCAGGTGAGGTAGCCCTTTGATCCGCTGATCGCTCAGACAGACAGGCATGAGAACTTTGATACCGGGACGAGCGGCGCTGGCAAAAACGCCATTACCAGCCAGAAGGTAAGTGAGGGCGCTGCCTGAATCAAGGAGGGAATCAGCCGCAGTTCCATAGCCAATCAGCGGTTTAGTAGTTTCGTTCATCTAAAATTTCCTGCACAAGCGCATCGACACTTTTTTTGTTGCCGATAGGCATCAAGTCAGACGCTGGATACGTGGAACGCTTGCCTTGCTGATGCAGTTTCAGAAGCTGTTGCCGCACATCACCCGAATGAGATTTTGATTTCCCTGTAGCCAGGTGATTTGTAAAGAGGCTGGAAATGAAAAGATTCCAGGCTACATCGATGGTTTGAGGACTGGCATCAGGAGGTTCGTTAACACCCCAACAAACCTGTCCTGAATTGTAGATATTGGGTAGTGGGGTATGAAATGCAAATGCTTTGGGATCGAATATCTTGTCCTTGAGCGTCCAAACCCAATATTTTGTCTCAATTCCCATGAAGACCATTGCAGGCAGCGGAATTTTTAGAGTTCCAACCTCGTCACAGTTGAGTAGATGGGTAGCCGGAGGGATAAATTTGATCAGGTAAGTGCCTGTACTTCCAGTGCCATAACGAACGATACCAGGCTGCATCCATCCAGTATCGATGGGTTCGTGACTAAAAGCAGCCCGGAGTGCAGTTGGGGAAACACACTTGTAAATGTCAGCGGCTGGCAGATCTTTATCCCGTCTATGAAAGATGTAATAGCCATCCAGAAACAGCAATTCGGCTTGAATGGTAGAAGATTTTCTGGGAGGGTCGGCGAGAACTGCTTGGATGATTTCACTGGAGAGAATAGGGTTGGATAAAGCTGCTAGGTTCGTTTTAATGCGCGTGTCCATAGCTGTAGTAGAAGTTGTGTGTGAGTTTTCATATCAGTTTCCAACCACTCAATTAACAGGTATGCAGCATCCAAAATGCGGCTTGCTTGCTTCCATTTCCGGTGCAGGAGATTGATAGATGATTTGGACCAGGGTAGAGAGGAGGCGTACAGCCCGTAGTTCATCTCGTCTGGGGACTCATCCAGCCAGAGATTTTCAGTCTCATGATCCAGGAGTTTCAATGCCAGAGGTAGAAACTGTAAGGGTGTAGTGAGTTCACAACAAAGCCGCCTCAACCGTTTGTTGTCGATGCGATCGGGATGATGAATATCTTTGTAAGAAACGTGATGAGTTTCAAATTCACTGTCAAACCATTCGCTACCTTCCGGTTCCACATCATCTAACCAATAGCGACCTTCTTTACTGAACGGAAGCAGCAGTTTCCATCCCATCCTCAAATTTTCAATTCCCTCCTCCAATTGCCAATCTACGCCCATTGAAGTGATGGAGATAGCCTGAAGGCGTTCTTCGTGAGCACTCTCCACCGCCCAAAATGACATTGGAAATAGGTGAGTATAGACTAGGGTGATGAACTCCAATTCCCTTGGGCTATGGCGATTTTCTGAGGAGACTGTTTTAGAGTTGCCTTCATTATTAATAGGCAGATAAAGAGAAGTCTGGCTAGTTGCCCATTCAGATGGGAAAAAATGCTGGTAGAGTGCCAGCATTTGATAAGTGTTGAGTTGGACTTCCAGATAGTCGAGAGCTTTAAGCGGAGTGATTGTTAACTGGCACTGGCGGAGGCTGTAGATTGCTTCCGCTGGAGTGCTGGGGACAAGACTCATGGCTAAAATCCTTCAGGAATGCCGTTGGAGGCTAGCTTACAAGAAGTTAGGGCTTTTAATGAATGATTAACTGCTTGTGTGAATACTGTCCCAGCGGCGATCGCCTCTTCAATTTGCGCTGCCCATTGTTCTGCATTTCTCCAGTCAATTCCATTCATTAGCTGGTGTTGCCGCAGTTGATAACACATTTGCACGGCTGGATTTACCTCTTCAGGTGCAGCTATCAGAGATTCCAAGGGGGAAATACCCTTTCGACCCGGCTTTTTGATGATACGGATGGGTTCTCCGTCTTTGCGTTCAATTTCTGCATTCGCTAGTTCGGCGCAGAGGGGAGTGAAGGCATCGCGCAAAAGTTGATCGTCAAGGGCGATCGTGTCCGGTAGCCAGTGTTGTTGCCCTTCGTAGATTACAAGTCGTTTGTTAGTTGTGCTGGTGGTCATGGCGATTAGAACAATGAAATTTGGGTTTGACTATTGCTGCTCGGTTGAGGGGTGGTAGAACCGGCTTTACTCGTTTTGTCTTGAGGCTGGATTGTTCGTTGAGGAGGGATTTTGGCAGTTTGAGTCTGAGCGATGTTACGGCGAATTTGGCGGTTGGGGAAATCAGCTTTCAGGTCGTCTAGCAGTTGGGCGATCGCAGGTGGGAGCGAACCCAATTCTTCCTGAGTTAGCATTGCCACAATAGGAAAATCACCATGACTGCTGGCAGCTAACAGCACAGGTCTATCTCCTGGTTGTCCTGTGTTGGGCAACAGAGTAATCACGACCTGAACTTTACACTGCTCAAAAATATAGGGTTCTGATTCTGACTGAGTAGGGGATGTAGAGTTTGAGGATTCCTCATCGGCAAAAGCTTCTACTAAATCCTCTTCATCAGTTTGTTCTTCTTCGTCAGTTGCCGAATTCAAGAGTTTCAAAAAGTCGAGTTGTCCTGCTTCGTATCGCTCTCGATCGAACAACAACCCAAGAGAATGAAATCGTTCTTCAGCCGTCTTTTTGCCATTGGTACTTTTGGCGATCGCATCCAATTTAGCCGCCGTTGCTGTTAAGTTTGCGGTGACGTTGGCGGAGCCTCTCATTTTGAGAATCGCTTCTTCTGGTGTGAGCCATTTCATAACAGATCCAAATTAATGGTCTAGCTGAAATGGCGGTAGCCAGGTCAAGCTAAAAATTAGCCAGCAGCAAAACTGAATCCTTGCTACTGGCTAGCAATAAAGTTTACTGTTCTGCCAACAGTGAGTTTTTGAAATCTTGAATCGCTGTGGCGGTCAGTGAATAAATGACGCGCCGCCTGCGTTCAATATGAGTGCCATCGACCGGAATTCCTTTCTTCCAGGCAGCGATGATCGCTTTCTTGTCAGCCGAGTAAGCGGTTTTCTTTTTGCGGAATTCATCAGGCAATTCCTCAGCATCCACTAGCAGCTCACAACTGGGAGGGTTTTCACGAATGATGATGCGGAGTGAATGACCGACGACTTCATCGGGTAGCCCTCCGGCAAGGTTTTGCTCCAGAATGCTCTGGTCAAGTGCCTGTCGCCATCGTTCCAAGCGATCGAGTGCTTCTTGGTGGACTGCTTTCAGGTGTTCCAGCCGCTGTTTGATCCCTGCAATTTCAGCATCAAGTTGAAATGCGAGTTCAGCGTGAAGGTCGATCGCATCTTCTTGCGCTTCCTGAGTTTCCCATATCGCTGCAAGAAGTTCAGCTTCTTCCTCGGCTGTTTGGGAGTGGGTCAGCAGATCCCAGAGTTCCGCTGCTGCTTGTGAAAGTCCTACTAAAGATTGTTGAGCGAGAGGGAAGGTCATGATTACCACCTCCCGCAAGATTCGTAATAGTCTCGTTCTGCTTCGATGTCTGCCAAAATCATCAGAGTGCCTGGATTAATGTCTTCTTCTGAGGATTGATCGGATTCAAGAGATAGATCAAGATGAGTGATTGTCAGTGGCGTTGAGTCGTTAGTAGAACTGGTTATTAGAGTTTGCATAGAGGGTAGCCTTGATCACACTGCATGAACCAGCGCGATAGCGCCCTACCTCTGTGCCATAAACCGTCGAATGTTTCTAGCACACGCAATGCACCGAGCTTCCCGGTTTCCCTCAAACTCTAATTCCCAAGCAGGTGTGCGAATTAGTTTACCGTTACGGGTATGAATAATCAATCCATAGCGGGCACCATCCCAGGCAAGGCTACTGTCTGCACTGTAAGCCAAGCTCCGAAGGTGATTGAGGGCGACCGTCCAATTGCACCCATAGATGTGAAACCGTTGAGGATATTGCTGGCAGAGGGCTTTCAATTGACGCAGCATTTTGTAGGCGATCGCCCGCTCCTCTGGGTTTTTGGATTTGCCCTGACGCATGAGCATCACCAAGCCACCAATGCCTACAATCCGACTATGTTGCAGGTAGTGATTCAGGAACTTCTTGGGTGTGTCCCATCCCCATACCGGAATCATTCTCACCGGCGAAGACTCAAAGTTTTGCTTAAGCCATCGACGAGCCGTCAACCAATTCTGATACGTCGTCTCCGGATCGCCAATCACATCTGGAGCACTGATCCAGGCATAGTTTCCTGACACTGCAATTTCCATGTATCGAATCACGTCAAGCGTACCGCCGTACCTAAAGTGATAGTAAGCATTAGAATCTAAAGCTACCTTTAGAAAACCCTGACTCAGATGAATTTTTGTTGGATTCACCAAAACTTGATTCACGCCAGCCCGTTTCAACATGAGGGCATCATTAATCTCAGAAAGTCCACTGAAGTAGAAAAACATGAGCTACTCACTGTCTTGTTGTAGAGTCGTCAGAGCGCTTTGAATGAGTGGCAACGTGTCTTCATCAGCAACAGGCACGAGGCGATAAATCCGAGTATTTTGGGTGGTGTACCCAAAGTCCTCAATCAACGAGGCAACTAGCTCCACTGCACGCTGAAGCGTACCATAGGTGTGGGGTTCTTCCGTTGGTAAAATGGGATAGAAAGTCTCTTGTTCTGACCACGGTAAAGGTTCATCGACCTTAACCACGACGAAAGTTGGAGAATTTAAGTTTAGTGATTCAGACATAGACCGCTCCATGTTGGTGAACAGGCGAGGGCATGTAAACCTGCTTAAGGTTGTCAGCCCGCCTACATGTCTGGAGCGGAAGCTCTATCACGATCGCAACTATCTTGTCTGTGCTTGGGTTAGGGAACAAAGAGAGTCAATTGAACAGGTTTAGCGGGTCCTGTCAGTCCTCTCCAATTCTGATCAAAGGCTTTCAGGTTACGGCATTTGTTTTTTGCCAGCTTGGGAGCAACGACATAAAACTCCTCGAAAGCTGGATAAATGCCTTCTTGTCGCCGATGGAGATAGCACCGTTTGCCGTGCAGGTCTTCTGTTGAGGCATGATGACGTTGGCAAATTACTTCTAACTTACATTCCATCTGAGCTTTCTTGCCTTCATCAACGAGAACCACGTTGCGATCGGCATTGACGTAGGGCTTGCCATTCTTCCCAATCAATTGTTTGTAAGTGCGTTGCACGTGATAGATTGCCCACTGTAACTGGTGTAATAGCTGCTCCAATTCATCAAAGGCAGCCTGATTACCACTTTTTACCATCAGATCGTAAGCAGTACCCGATGAGAATAAGTGCATTCGAGGATTAAATGCCAGGGCGTTCATCTCCATTAGCAGTGTGAATCCTGCGGCTTTTGGGTCACGATCGTATCGGGCGATCGCAGCTTGTTTTTGCTGAAAGGGGCAATAGCTACAGGCAGATTTTCTCCAAAGAACTCCCAAAGTGCTGTAGAGATATTCAATGCAGTCGTCTCTTGTCCATCCCCATTCGATGAGCGGATAGAGAAACTGGTGTCCCTGGCAGGTATAGCCGTCAGCTTTACCTGCTCGCTTGGTTTCATCGGCGTTGTAACCCAAATAGGGACCAAAGGCTTCTGTGATGTGGTCTGAGATCCAGGCATCAAGCACCTCTCCCTTCCAGCGTTGCGCGCAAATATGAGGTCGTCCCAAGCGAGGTACAGTTCCAGACTGGAGTAAATCACGGCTGAGGGGAAAGTATCCTTCGGTGTGCAGATCATAGGGCTGGTGAGTGTCACTGAGAATGATATAGCCATCCAGCTTACTGGCAGAGGCTTTGGCAACTTGCACCAATCGAACCTTGTGGTCCCGCATGAGTGGGAAGAGATAATTTTCACACAAGGATTTGGTTTCACCCATCTCATCGCCAGTTTGCGCGGCTAGCACAATCAGATTGTGGAAGTCATTGAAGGGACGAGACTGAGGCTCCAGCAGCCAACGCACGAGGATTGCTGTGCTCTCGACTCCCATGCCCCAATTGAGGAGATGTAGCTGAGGAATCATGGCATAGAGATAAAAAATCCTCCAGACAAGTGCCTGAAGGAGCCAGCAGAAGCGAGCTAGAGGTTCTTAAATGACGTTTCCCGTTCGTTCGGTAATGTGCAGAAACCCGACGTTCGTACCTTCCGGGTTTGCTTGAGCGATGACATAAAAGAAAGCTTCTGCATCTGGTTGTTTAACGATCAGGTAAGGGTAGCCGTCTTGAGTTAAGCCAGCCTGGTGGATCTGACCACCGATCAACTTAGCGAGTTGTTGTTGATAGGGATTCATAGCGATGTCCTGATTAGTCTGCCCTTGCCGGAGCCAATTATGAAAGTCGATACTTTCAGGTTCTGGTGCGCGATCGCTGGGTTTAAGCTTGCGAGTGCGATCGTATATCGCCTCTGGTATCACGCTCTTCAGATGCGCGTCAACGGCATTGAAGTTTACGGTGTGGAGGTTTATCCAGGGAAGACTCACATGAAAGCGGTGCGGTTCGCCGACCAGGTTGAAGTTGAGATAGTACTCCATATTGCTCAGAGATTAAAGATTTGAAAGCGTTGGAGCGATAGCTCTAAAGTTGGCTTAGGGAATAAAAAACTGAAGTTTTAGCAAGATCTATTCCCTAAGTCAATTGCAGGGGTACTTAATCAGCAGGATAGGCGGGTCAGATGGCTCAGTGTACAGCTTGCCAAGGAACCATTGCGATCGCGGTTTAATGTTGGGATCGGGGTAAACGTCCTGACTGTACCATTGGTTGTGAATCTGGTAGCACGGTTCGCCCCAAGGAGAAAGTTGAATCTGGTGAACAATTCCTCGGATGCTGACACCGCAAGTGAAGACAACAACAGCTTGTCCAGTATGAATTGTGTGCATGAGGCTAGGTAGAGACTATTTGCTCATTAATAGCGGTAGCTAATTGAGAGGAGTATCTTGACGCGGAAGGTGCTTATTACGTCTTGCTAGTTCTGTCATTAGATTGTTCCAACACTTGAGATTTGCGCCTCTAACTATGATTTTTTGGGCAGCTTCCCTTGCCTGATCTAGAATCTCAGCATCTTTCACTAAATTTGCCAGTTTGAAACTAGGCAGCCCAGCTTGGGTCGTGCCTAGAACTTCTCCCGGACCTCGCAGGCGCAAATCCATTTCGGCAATAAAGAAGCCATTCTGGGACTGCTCCAGCACTTTCAGTCGTTTGTTTGTTTCTTCAGACCTAGAGGTGTTGATGAGCAAGCAATAGGACTTGGCTCTGCCGCGACCGACTCGTCCTCGAAGTTGATGAAGTTGAGACAATCCAAACCGCTCGGCGTGCTCGATTAGCATGACTGTGGCATTGGGAATATCTACTCCAACCTCAATCACAGTCGTAGACACCAAAACCTGAGTTTGGCAGTTACGGAAGCGGGCGATCACCTCCTCCTTTTCTGTACTGCTCATACGCCCGTGTAGCAAACCCACTCGAAGTTCTGGAAACACATTGTCTTGTAAGAATTGGTGTTCGCTGATGGCAGACTTTAAATCCACTGTGTCAGAGTCATCTACCAGCGGCAGCACAATATAGGCTTGATGCCCTTGCATCACCTGTTCCCAAATCAGGTTGTGTGCTTGAGATCGCTGTTGCTCTGTTAAGACTTGAGTGATAATCCCCGGTCTACCTGGTGGTAGTTCATCGATCCACCCTACATCTAAGTCTCCGTGTAAGGTTAGAGCCAGCGTTCTTGGGATGGGGGTTGCTGTCATGGTCAGTAGGTGGGGATAATCGCCCTTCTGTTGCAGCTTGAGCCGTTGCTGCACACCAAATCGATGTTGTTCATCAATGACAACTAATCCCAATTGATGGAATTGAACCGAACTCTGGATCAACGCATGGGTGCCAATTAATAGCGGTAATTTGCCAGTTTGTAGATTGCGTTGTATCTCCTGGCGATTGGACATTGAAGTAGAACCGGTAAGAAGCGCCACAGCCAATTTCAGCGGTTTGAACCAGTGGGCAATTTTGCAGAAGTGTTGCTCCGCTAAAACCTCTGTGGGTGCCATTAATGCTGCCTGATAACCAGACTGAATTGCTGCCAGAATTGCTGCGATCGCAACTACCGTTTTACCCGATCCCACATCTCCCAGAATCAAACGATTCATCGGCGTATTTCGGCTCATGTCATCCAGAATCTCGCTCGTGACTCGCTGTTGTGCTTGAGTAAGCTGAAAAGGCAGAATTTTGTAAAACTGCTCCAACAGTATTCCTTGCGCGAGGAGTGCGTCCCGCTGAATTTGGCGACGAGCCTGCCTCCGTTGCAGCAAGCTCAGTTGCAGATAGAAGAATTCGTCGAACACCAGTCGGCGACGAGCAGCTTCTAGGTTTGCTTGAGTAGCAGGAAAGTGGATATGAGCGATCGCCTGATTTAATCCCACTAATTTGTACTGCTTCCGTAATGCGTTAGGTAAAGGATCAGCCAAGGTTACACTTTTAAGGGCAAGCTGAAGGCATTCCCGAATTAGATTTCCAGTGATTCCCTTGGTTAAGGTGTAGATTGGCTGAATGGTGCTGTTTTTTGCGTCTGAGACAATCTCAGCTACGTCAATGGCTTTAACCTCTGAGGCAGCAATCGCTTTACCACCTGTGTAGTTGTCCAGCTTGACTTTACCGGAGAGCATGACAATTCTGTTTGTTCGATAAAAATTACACTGCTGCGATCGCCATTTTTTTGATTGGTAGTAGGGGTGATTATGGAAGTGTGTACAGGTAATGTTGGCGGAACCTGATTTGTTAGTGATGCTCCACTGTTGAATAGTGAGTTTGCCATTCTTGGCAGTGAAGATGCGATGTTGCTTGAGTTTGCCAATGATGGTAACAGTTTCTCCTACTTTTGCTTCTGCAAGCTTTACGCAATTACAAATGATATGATCACGCGGAAAATAGTAAAGCAGATCCAGAATGGTGTAGATACCTAATTCATGAAGCTTGTTGATGTGGGATAGCTTGATACCAGCATGATGTAGAGAACATTTTTCCAGAGTCATGATTCCAGACAGGGTGAAGGTCTGGAGGTAGAGCTGCGATAGCAGGGCAATTCAAGTAAGTATTTCCTCCAATAGTGATGAGCCATTGGAGGAATGGGCTTTACCGAACACTAATTTTTCTTGTCTGAGCACGCTGCCTTTTATGTCTCCGCGATCGCCATTGACTTACACTTACGAGAATTGAGTCAAGGCTGCGACTAGCAAAAGCAGGGGTTTTGCTAGCACTCTGCCAGATGGTTTCTGCTTCGGCAGCATCTAAAGCGGGTGTACAGCGATCGCAGTATTGCTTAAAGAGTTGATGGGGATCGGAGTGGTGAACAATTTGGTGTCGGGTTAATAAATCGGAGGTTCCCAATAGATTTCGAGCCAGCTTGTAACCTGCGTTGTTACGGTTGCCTTCTAACTCGCCGTACTTCAAGAGGGAGCGATCGCTTTTTGTCAGGCAGATGGTTAGCGGAATTGAGATCCCGCTAGCGCGGTGATGTTTGAGAGATAAGTGATTATCTCTTGTTGCAAGGCTTGTTCCAAGTCTCCGATCCTTCAGCACAGTTGAGCGGGATCTTAGAGCAGGCGGTTGAGTCAGTGCGGAGTGTGGGTCAACAGAATCATTTTTTTTCGCCAGATGAACCAGTTGTACCCACTTCCGCCACTGCTGATCCGATAGTCCATAAGGAAACAGTCCAGTGGCATCCAAAGCAGTATTCAGCTTCCTGAAACTGTATTGGGACGTGGAATAATCCTCCAAGGTGATTGCTCTAGCACTGCTCAACTCCCCATTTTTTACTTCCCTGCGAACCATACCTGGAAGCCGCATAGAACGCGCTAAATTGCAGATTGCTGGGTCAGCATTTTGAGCGATCGCAAGTTTTCGATTCAGGCGAATCCAGCGTTCTGGAGATAGCCCGATGGTGCATCTGAAATAGACGTGAAGGGATTTTCCCCCGGTATACACAACTGCTGCTGGTTCCAACCCAGTTGTATGCTTAAATCGTTCCAGTGCATCGTGTTGACCAGCCAGAGGTAAATCATCAATTTCGTAGAAAAGACACTGACATTGCCTGACGTGGTTGTTGCTAATCCCTTTATCTGGTTGGTTGGGATAGAAGCTGACGGTTGCACCCAGATAGGAAAATCTAAACGCGAGTGCCCATCCATCTGCATAGCGTTTGGGAGTGAGTTGCCAGCGGGTATTACCCAGGCGATCGCGCCCACCCTGAGTGCAGCAGTAGAGGGTAAAGCCCTGGGGAGTGATGCTGCCACAAAAAATGTAATGACCGTAGATCAGTTGATTGTTCTTCCAGTAGCAGTTCCAGTTATCAGGAATGATTTCTACAGGCAGATCCCAGGAAATTCGTAACCAGATTTTAGCACCCGACACAAAGCCAATGTGCCTGAGAAATTGAATCGTCATTTGTCGCAGATTGACATTCATCGCAGTTAAGCCAAGAGCATTGTTACTCTCGGAGTGGCGTTAGCTGCCCTGACTATCAAAGTTCTAACTCTCGTTGTCGGTGTTTTGATAATCTGGATTTTTTGCGATGTTTCGCTGCATTATCGTCTCGTTGGATCTCTTCTATATTCGATACCTGCACTAACGAGTCTGCGTCGATTCCACTGGTAGTTGATGAATTAACGGGCTGTTCTACCAGTTTCTTGATTAATTCAGTATCTCGATGTAAGTCATAGTTCACCCTCCGGTATTTCTGTAAGCCTTGGAAGGTGTAGGCTTTGCCCAGATGAGTTCCACTGAAAGCAATACCATTTAATTCGTAGCTGATGCCTTCTACCCCACCAGTTTGACGATCGCAAATCCGAACACTGATACCGTTTTGCTGTAGCTGCCCAATTAGCTGAGGCATAGTGACAGGAGATTGAGTGGCTTGATCAAGCGATCGCTGAAGCTGCACTCGTATACTCTCCTCACCAGTTTGAGCCAATAACCGTTGTTCTCCAGTAGTGGGACTACGGCTGTCTTTTTCGTGACTGGATTGGAGCGATCGCAATCCATACTCTTGCTCCAACTGGCGAATGGCTGCTTCACTCCGACGATAGTCCCAGCTATCTGAAACTGTTGTGCCATCTAGACGAACCCGGCTAGCAACAATATGAGCATGATCATGGTCGCGATCGCTGTGCCGCACTACTGCGTACTGATTCATATCAAAGCCCATCGCCTGAAGATATTTTTTGGCAATTTCATGCCAGGCGTCATTTTCTAGACGCTCAGTGTGAGGCAAACTCAGGGAGGCATGGTAGACCACTCGGTTCACTCTGGGATTGAGTTGCTGGGAGAACCGGAATTCGGCTACCAGTTCACGTGGGGTAGTTCCCTCCATATTGCTGCCAATTAAGATAGCTCCATCCTTGCCGAACAGATAGTTGAGCAACTTGCTGAAGCTTCGACCTTTAATTTGTTTACCAATCACGGTTCTTCTTCAATCTCTGTTAAAAAGTCTAAGTCCACCAATTCTCGCCGCACTTGACTGAGGAGGGTTCTGGTTTGGTTTAGCAACTCCTGGTCAATGACGATTGGGGTTTCTCCAAATGGGGTAGTAGTGTTAGCAAGGATTGCTTTTGCAATCTGGCTCAAACTGTCACTGATTCGGGTTAATTCCCAGTAGGTTAGACCTGCAATCCGAGTTACACGTCGGGGAAGTTGATTTTTTAATGTCTTAGCACGAAATAATTCTGCCATTGTCAGGTTGTTTTCCGCTGCCCTGCGGCGCACCAGTTCTTTTTCTTTAGCACTGAGCGAAATATGAAACTTGATCGGACGTTTCTGAGGTGACATTCTAACAACCAGGGAGATAGCGATCGCTCTTCTCTAGCTTTGCCATTAATACGTTTATCTGATATCTACCAGGCGGTTATTTCTTAGCTGCTGCTTGATGGAATAACCTTCTACAGTTACAAAATGAGCAATTATTTTTAGTGAGGAGATGAATATACATTACAACATGGCTTGCTCTGCATCCCGAAGTTTGAGCGAGTACCGTAGCCTGTTGCAAAAATGCGGGTCAATGGTGGAGGGCTGTAAGAAATTTGTGGAAATTTGAGGGAATTGACTGTCAATAAGCTTAAGCTATTGAAAATACAGCACTTCAATCCTGTGTGTAAAAGGGGATAGAGGTGGAACGCTGAGAAAAATTGTGGCAGCGCGTGAACTTCTGTGCGGGAAGAAATTCAAGTATTTCCTTTTTATCCATGTGGATGATGAGTATTCACTAAGTGCCCGCTAAGTTAAGAAAGCGTCAACTTACTGATCAACCTACGATGTCTGACCTCACGTTGACCTTTGATCCAGGCTCTTCGCTTAGCAAAGTTATTTATCACTTGACGGACGGCAAGCCTCGGCTGCTGCTTATGGAACCTGAAGTGATTGAACTTAGCCTGGATTCCATTACTACCCATCTGAAAACCAGAGGAAATATTGGCATCACCCGCTCTGAAGATGATGCCTGGTTACAGTGTGTTGACAGTAAGCAGTGTCAGGTGGTTGGCTATCTAGCGCGTCCGTTTCTAGCAACGGTGCGAATGAATGAGGTGAAATACGAGCGGGCGTTATATAAGGTGCTGGCAGCCGTAGGAGCGATCTCTCAACAAACAAATCTACCGCGAAAGTTTTCTGTTGCTATCTCTGCTCTCCTACCTTACAGCGAATATCAAAATGCTCAACGCCTTCAGCAACTACTGAAGCAGCATCTCAAGAATTACAGCTTTCGCGGTGAACGCCTCCAGGTCAAGCTAGAAGCCTTTGAGTGTCGTCCAGAAGGGGGCGGTTTGGCAATGGCAAGGGTGATGCAGAACGGGGCAGAGTGGTTCCAGCAACAAACGCTGGCTGTGTTGATGTTTGGGCACCGGAACACCAGTCTATTGTTGTTTGAGCGGGGTAAATTGGCGATCGGCAACACGACTGATTTAGGTTTTCATCAACTGGTAGATAAGGTATTACACCGCACGTCGGGTCAAAATGCAGATGCATTAACCAGTGTGATCTATGCTATTGGCAACGAAATTACACCGACTAATGCACAAGTTCAACATTTGGTAAAAACGCGATCGCCTACTGAGCAAAAACTAGAACGTGAACAAATTGTCACTGCTATTCTGACTGCCAAAGAGGAATACTGGTCACGATTGCAGGATTGGTTAGATACAGTGTTACCGAATGTCACAGAAGTGATTATTTCTGGCGGAGCTGCTCTCTATCTGCACGATGAATTAGAAGCATATTTCAATCGAACTCCGACCTACTGGGGAACAGATTTACAACGACGATTACAAGAATTGTTAGAGCTGGATTATCGCTCGAATCGTCCGGATGCTGAAGCGTTATCCTTCCGCTTGGTAGATGCGTTCGGAATGTACTGCGATTTTGTTGAGCAACTAGCAGAGGTGGCATGAACGATACTCCCCAGACCTCTCGCAAACGCGAAGATTTTAGCTTTCGCTATTCGCCCTACACCGACACTCCAGATGGTGTGTTGACAGCCTTTCTAAAAAGGGGAGATGGAGTGAGGCAAGGCAAGGAGTTGATGCTGGAGTCTGCCAGGGCTTTTTGGATGGTAGCTGCTCATCAGGCAGAGGGGCTGTTGAGTCAGGAAGAACTACGCCAACTTGGGCTAAGTTGCTGCCGAGCTTTGGAACGTCAGGCAGCCTACATCCGGGAATGTCTGCAACTGCCAATTCCATCTGCCGAATCTTCAACGATCGAACATTCAAATGGCGATCGCCAAAATAGCAGCAGCAAACCTGCTGATCGAGCAACCCGAACCATGTGGCAATAGGAGAACACAATGGCAACAATTCATTTTATTGATGGTGAAAAAGGCGGCGTGGGCAAGTCTCTGTTTGCTCGCGTGATGGTGCAATATTGCATTGATCGCCAGTTTTCCTATGTGCTGGTAGAAGCCGATCGCAGCAATCCGGATGTGGGCGAAATCTACCCTGAAGGATGTGAACGAGCGATTTTTAGCGAAGCCGAACGTAAAGCCTACGATGCTGATCGCATCTTTGACCTGGCAATTAAAACTCCAGTGATTGTAAATCTTCCTGCTCAAGTCTTTCCAGCCGTCACCGATTGGATTGAGCGCAACGGGGTGCTGGAGATGGGGACGCAGCATGGGGTCAGTATTTGTAAGTGGTTTATCTGCACCGGCGGTTATGACAGTGTGCAGCTTTTCATTGAATCCCTAAAGCGGTTTGATGGCAAAGTACAACATGTCTTTGTCCGCAATTGGGGATTATGTGATGACTGGTCACATCTGGAAGACAGAGAAGAACTGCAACAACTTCTGGCAAAGCAAAAAGTTCCAGTGCTCAATTTTCCTAAGTTCAGCTATCGCGAGCGTGATCACCTGGATGCTAAACGAATTCCTTTTTCCAAAGGCAGGGAGAGTAGTGAACTGGGCGTTTTGGGGAAGCAGCGACTGCATACGTTCCTGAAAGGTGCTTATCAAGCGATCGACCAGGCAAACATCTGGAAACTCTCACCGTCAGAAGTCAGTTCTTCAAAGACAACTGCGATCAATGCCAATGGTACATCAGTGGAAACCGGAGAAACCGACACTAAAGCGGCTGAACCAGCAGCAAGCAGCTCTAAGTCTCGCAATAGCAAACGTTCAAGCTAAGGGAGGTGAAGTCCCATGACCAATCCCCGACCAGTGGAAGAACCCTTGGATTTGGATGATCAATTCCTGGAATCTATGGCGGCCCGGGGCAAAGGGCTGAGCCGAATACCTTACCCGACCCTGCTCGATCTGGCAATTCGCGGTAAGGATGATTCCTTTAAAGCCAGGGTGTGGGAAATTGTAGTGCAAACGGGAATTGACCCGGATGATCCAGCCTTCTTGATGCTGGTTGCGACTGGCAGGCTAGAGGTGTTGCTAGAAGACAGTCCCCAAGAGATGGAGACCATGTTTGATCAGTGGCAGACGCAACTCTATGATCGGCTCCAGACCTATGAAAAGGTGGCGATCAAGGGACACCAAAAGGCGATCGCCCAAACCGTTTCTGCCCTAATCCGTCGCACCGAGTTTGAGCGAGCAATCCATTCTGTTCCCTCACTAATCGCAGCTGGGGTATTGCTCCTGGTTACAGCAGGGCTGGGAGGTTTGCTGGGCGTTGTAGGACTGTCCTGGTATCAGTCTAGCCGTCCCCTCGACCCTACAGGACTGCGGCAACTCACTTTGGAACAGGCTGAGACGTTAGAATGGGCAACCAGTACAGAGGGAAAGTTTGCCCGTAGTTTAATGAGTTGGAATCAGGATTTGTTGAGCCGCGATCGTAATGGTCAGCTTGTTTGTAGCAATGAAGTCGAGCGCTTAGGTGTCACCCTGGAGATGTTACCTGATCGAAAAGCAACCGCTGGATTCTGCACACTCTGGGTTCAGCCTCCCAATCGACGTGAATTTGCACCGATTCAAGGAAACTAAGCATCTATCCAAAACTTGAGGGGGATTTACCAATGGGGATTTGTAAAGCTACCCAATTCTGGACAGTTCTGATGTTGGCAGGGTTAATCGCCGTTGGTTGTACTCCTCGCACAACGACGGGGAGCGGCAATGAAGCAACTCAAGCACAGAATCCTTCAATTCCAGAATATCCGCCTCTATACAACGTGGATGTAGAGGTATGCGGCAACATTATTGCACCACTTGAAGATGGAAAACGTTGCGTCTCAACTCAGCTTCGGCTTTGGGGTCCTGTTGGTGAGGCAAAGTTGGTGCAGACTGGAGTTTCCTTGCCGTCCGTGTCGGCTGTGCAGCATAAGGTAGCGATCGCCTCCAAGGGCTGCTATCCAGCATATCCTCAACCATCACAGGAGCAGTTTTACTGGGCTGATACGATCATTCAGGTCAATCGAGGAGGTGAGCCACCGACCATTGAAATGACGCAAACTCAACTTTCTAATCAACACGTTCACGAATTGGTGACGGGAACGCTCTCGGATTCTACAGTGCCGACTTTTGGAGGAGTGGGTTGTGAACCTGCGCCTGCTAACTGAAATTAGGGGTTTTGCAATTTGTCCAAGAGCACTTGGACAATTTTTTACTCGTCTTCTGTAGGGTCTGCGATCGCCTCCACAGATAGCGTATTCAACTCCATCTCAAGTTGCTCAATACTGGGTAAACTCCCCTGTAACGGTTCTGGTAGCGTGTCCTTCAGTCGATAGGTTGCTACGCCAACTGGATGTTGAATGTACCGTAACGCATATTCTACCGTTGCTTTGTTTTTAGACTTGCACAAGACAATCCCGATCGTTGGATTATCCATTTCGCTCCTCAACAAATCATCCACAGCCGCGATGTAGAAGCTCATCTTGCCGGAAAACTCAGGCTCAAACTCGACCATCTTTAGATCAATGACCACGTAGCAGTGCAGTTTCACGTGGTAGAAGAGCAAATCGAGTTTATATTCCTTGCCACCTACTTCAAGCGAATACTGGCTACCCAAAAAAGAAAAGCCCACTCCCAGTTCCAGCAAAAAATCTCGAATGTGATCCACCAATGCTCGTTCAAAATCCCGTTCCTGAGCGGCTTCTGCCAGGGCTAGAAACTCAAAATTGTAGGGACTTTTCAAAATTTGACGAGCCAGATCTGACTGACTTTGGGGTAACGTATGGTCAAAATTATTGACTGCATTTCCAACCCGCTGATACAAACCACTTTCAATCTGGTGAACCAGGGCACTACGGCTCCAACCATGTTCGATCGTCTTTTGGGCGTACCACAGCCGTTCCTCATTGGCTTTGAGCTTGTCCAGCAAAGCAATGTTGTGATACCAAGTAATTTGTCCCATCACTGCCTGAATCAGTGTTTCATCAGGAAAAGCCTGAGCAAAGGCTCGCATATAAAGCAGATTGGAGCGAGAAAAGCCTTTCATCTCCGGAAAAGCATATTTCAGATCTTTGGATAAGCGCTCAATGACTTTAGCTCCCCACCCTTCCTGTTGTTGTTTAGCGAGAATGGCACGCCCGATTTTCCAATACAGAGTCACGAGTTCCCGGTTGACTGCGGTAGCTGCCCGCAGTTGAGCACTCTGAATCCATTGTTTGAGGTCATCCAGAAAGCGACCATAGCTATCTGAAGACAGGTTACTTGCCATTTCGTTTACAGAACATGGTGCTGAGGGACATCCAGACCTTACTACACTGTGCGATTGGGCGTTTTACATGACGGGCAGAAACCAGCATATCCTGTACTGCGGCGGAGAGACTATCAATTGTCCAAGCGATCTTGGACAATTGGTTCTAGCTTATTATATTAAATAATAAAGCTAGAACAATAAACCTATGTCCCGGAAGAAGTGCGGCTTTGGCTTTAGTTGTGCTGCCATGATGCTTCAGCCAGGTCTAGAGCCAAAAGACTGCCCTAATTATGAAACCTGTGGTTCTGCCTCCGAATTGACCCCTGAAGAAGAGGTGGAGCTAATTCGGGTTCGAGAGGTTCAACGGCAGGAAGCGCAGCAGCAATGGGAGCGGATTCAGGAACGTATCCGGGTGAGCCGTCACTGGGCAGCCGTGACGATGTTGATGGAGAGAGGCTGTTCACAATCCCTGGAAGACTTTGGTGTAGTCGATTCATTGGCATCGATCGAGACGCGGCTTCAAGAGTTGCGATCGCGTACAGAACAGTTCACCCAAGACTGCTACATCGCTCCCGATAACTGTGAGGCACACCGCTACAATGTCAAGCGCCCGTCTGGAACTTACTGGTATAACAAGCTCACTAGCAGAGAAGCAATTTTTGAGCCAGAGGAAAAAGAGGAGAAAGTCAAGGTCATTCACCTCAGCCACGACGATGATCCACGCAACGCTGAAGGACGGCTGGGCATCGAACGCCGCAACCGATTACACCAACTCCAAACAAAGCTTCAGATTGCGGAAGGAGCCTTAGAGCAGGCGATCGCACTACTCACTGAACCTCTAGAACTAGTTCTAGCTGATATTGAAAATATAGACAGCTAGAACCTTGTACTATACTCGCAGGGTGAGGGTGGGTGGGAAATGAAGTACCCCGACTTATCGCCGGGGTTTGATATTAAGCTGCGGAAGCTGTCCAGGAATTAGTCATCCAGGTTGATGTCTTCTTCCAGATCAACTTCAAGCTCCTCATCCGTATCCAGATCATCCGTTGTACTCAAACCGTTTAGCGCATTCAAGCGCCCCGTGCGAGTTGCTTTGTGAGCTGCACGGCGATCGCGCACTTCATCCAAATTTTGCAATCCATAGAGCTTGCGAGCGTAGGTCAGCAGATCGCGGAGTGAGGTTTCGGCATAGTCTTGGCGAAACTGAGCATTGTGCTGTTCCCAATCGAACTCCTGTCCGTTGAAACGAGCGGATGCTGCCAGTTCCCGTCCAGACTCTTCCCGTAGCACTTCAATCACCATCAATCGAACTTTTTCTTGATAGGGAATCACCCGTTGCAAAGCGGGCGTGTGCTTCGGTACCTTGCGTGCAGAGGGTTTTGCAGATTTGCGTGTTGCAGTTGCAGTAACCATGAGAATTGCTCCTTTATTGATGAGTTGGATTTCTCATAGCGATCGCATCGACAGATGCCTTCCTATTCCAATTTGAGATTTTATTTCCCCTTCAATGTGCAAGGGAGGTGGGCGGGAAAAAAGAAAGCCTGCATCAGTCAAACTAATGCAGGGCAAACAATTAGGCAGTGAGCAAGCCTGAATATATGTTATTCGTCCTCCTCGTCCAGATCCTCGTCTAGCTCATCATCTAAATCGTCGTCTAGTTCATCGACAGCTTCGTCATCAAGTTCATCACTAAGGTCGTCATCGAGATCATCGTCAAGCTCATCCTCCAAATCATCCAGGTCGTCGTCCTGCTCTGCCTGGAAGGAGTTGCGCCGCTCAAGTGATGCCCGATTGAATTCCACCAGGTCTGCAACAGCTTGCTCTGGATCAGTCCGAATGGTGTCATACAGCAGGCTCATGACGATCGCCACCACTTCCGGTGGATACTTCAGTGCATCCGGCTGCCCAAACAGTCGCGGGAACACCTTCGTATTCCATCGCTGCCAATCGAACTTTTTGTTACCGCCTTTCTTTTTCACTTGAGCGGCAATGTCAAGTCCGAGTTTTTCGCGAGTGGCGTGCCCAATTTTGGTCGAGACACGAGCATCCCGGAGTTGCAGCTTCACGCCGTACTCCTTGAATACCAAGTTCCGCAATTCTTTAAGCAGTGCCGCTGCATGAGTTTCCGGTGGTCCCTCAACGGTCGGCGCTTTGGCTTTGGTGGCTGAGGCTGTACCGTTAGGTTTAGCCGTTTTGGAGGTGGCACCATTGCGAGTGCCATTGGGGGTGCGAGATTTTGTGG
The DNA here is from genome assembly GCF_032598965.1 of Leptolyngbya sp. NK1-12. Lineage (NCBI taxonomy): Bacteria > Bacillati > Cyanobacteriota > Cyanophyceae > Leptolyngbyales > Leptolyngbyaceae > Leptolyngbya > Leptolyngbya sp. NK1-12. The sequence continues at coordinate 117,022 of NZ_CP053588.1, read as the reverse complement.
TTGTTGCCATTTTATAAACTCCCAAATTTGAGGATTTCACCCCCTCGCCGCATTAGCGGCATTTCCCTCCAACCTCCATCACAGTGTTAGGTAAAAGTGTCCAATTGACCGAGGCAAGGAGCGTTTTTGTTTTGTTAAAACCAGTGGGAACCCCTACAGTTTCAGATCATGCGACAGTTGCAGGATTGGATAACACTGATTGAGCAGAACGCTCCAATTGTGGCGTTAGAGTATCAAATTCCCGATCGGATGGCGGTGTTGAGCCAGTTTTATCAATGGGGTAAAGTGCGATCGCTACCAGTGTATGTCTGGAACCCTGGTTACTCAACGCTTCAACAGTTGGTCGCACCACAAGAGCAAATCATTCTGCAATCCACAACGCAAACGGTTGAGCAAGACATTCTGCAATTCTTGTTAGAGCAGCCGAAACCCGGTATTTATCTTCTAGAAGGGGTTTTGCATAGCACGGTTGCAGAGATGAGTCAGCCACGTTGCTACCAACTCCTAAATGCTTACCATCAGGCGCTATGGAACTCAGTGCCTCATTACTGGGTTTTGCTAGAAACCTACGTTCACTTGCCTCTAGAACTGCAACCATTTATTTCAGTACTGTCTCATGCACTGCCTGATCGTCCGCAGGTACAAGCGATCGCTACCCAGTTTTGTAACCAGCATCCCTGGCTGAGCAAGGATGATCCAGAAGCTAACCAAAAACTGATCACAGCTTGTCAGGGGTTGCCAGTGGGTGAGATTGAAATGGTGCTGGGCAGACTGTTGACGTTTGCAAGTACCCCTGAGCAACTGGTTCAACTGATTCTAGATCATAAGATCAATAAGCTACGGGGACGGGGATTAGAGTACATTGCAGAACCAGATGTGCCAACTGCTGCCGGATTAGATTTGCTAGAGCAACGGTTGGAGGCGATCGCCGCCCTGCTTCGACCCGAAGCTCAACAATATGGCTTGAGCTTACCCACGGGCATGGTGTTGTGGGGACCACCCGGCACAGGTAAAAGTCTGTCTGCCAAACTAGCGGCTAAAAAGATGGGATTACCCCTGCTGGCTGCAAATTGGGGAGTTCTTTTGAGCAGTTCTAATCCCGATCGCGCTTTGAAGGAGTTTATTGGTGTAGTCACATCTCTGGCTCCTTGTGTTCTATATTGGGACGACTTTGATAAGGGCTTTGCAGGCTGGGATTCAAATGCTGATGGTGGGATAGCCCGTCGTCTTTCAGCTGCTTTGCTAACCTGGATGCAGGAACACCAGGAACCGATCTACACGATCGCGACCGTCAACCGTTTAGGGCTACTACCACCTGAATTGATCCGGCGGTTCGAGGACATCTTCTTCGTAGACTTGCCTCATGAGGGAGCCAGATATGAGGTGTTTAACCTGCATCTAGCAAAGTACTTTTCAGCATTTCAAGGGGATGGTCAATCTCCCTGGACTGATGACCAGTGGCGCAGTCTATTGACGGAGTACCGAATTTGTACCCCTGCTGAGATAGGAAATGCAGTGCGGCGTTGTGCAGAGGAGGCATTTTATAGGGACAAACCAGGGCAAATTGAACTGGAGGATTTGTTGGCGCAACGGCAGCAGTTTACCCCAGCTATGGAGCGGGAAGCGGAACAGATGCAGGCAATTCGGAATTTGGCAACCTATGCAAGACCTGCGAGTGGGGACGATCGCTCAAGGTTTGCTTACGTTTGTCGAGAGTTGTTTGAATAGAAAAGTTGATAACTTCTTTCCATTAGAGTAATTAAATTTGGTTGCTCAATTCTAAAATTCTTAGGACTACTTATCCTTTCTTAAAGGAAGCTGAACAGTAAAAGTACTGCCTTTCCCTAATTCACTTTTTACTTGAATGGTCCCTTGGTGTGCCTTCGCGATCGCCTGGGCAATGGCTAACCCCAATCCTGCTCCTCCGGTATGGCGGGAGCGATCGCTGTTGACGCGATAAAACCGATCAAAAATACGTGCTTGCTCTTTAGATGGAATACCAATTCCTGTGTCTTGAACCTGAATCAGCGCATGGTGATCGTCCCGCTTGAGATGAACGATGACTTGACCGCTAGCAGGAGTGTATTGAATGGCATTTGTGATGAGATTAGCGACCAAGCGATAGAGTTGCTCCTCGCTACCGAATACTGTGATGGGTGTGTTTGTCTGAATGTCTGCGGTGAGTGAGATGTTTGAAGCAATTGCGAGTGCCGAAAACTCTTCTACTAAGTCATTCACTAAATCATTGAGATTACAGGACTCTTGTTTAGCAGGAAGTCCCTGCAAGTCCACGCGAGAGAGAACCAGCAAATCATGGACAAGTCGGGATAGGCGACCGTTTTGGCGCTCTACAGTCCGAAGGGTATCCCAGGCATCGGCATCTGTTGCATCGGGTGTAAGGGTCGATTCTAAGTTGGCTCGAATGGTTGCTAATGGGGTTCGGAGTTCATGTGCTGCATCAGCAGTAAATTGCTGCATCTGGCGGTAAGACCTGTATACGGGCAGCATCGCTTGGCCAGCCAGCCACCAACTGGCGATCGCAACGAGCAGCATGGCAGTGGGCAAGCCAATCAGCAGAATTAGCCTGACCCAAACCATGTGTCCATCAATGTCAGAGAGCGATCGCCCGACCTGCATATATCCCCAAGCATCCTGGTTAGCTGTCTTCAGCAGCAGAGATAACTGCTTATAACGAGTTCTGTCAGGAGCTTCTAAGGTTTGCCAGGGTTCGGTTTCAACGCGCACAGGTAAGTCTGTTGGAATTTCACCTGCACTGGCTAACAACTGCCCCGATAGAGTAACAAAGCGAATGTAATACCCATATTCTTGAAAGACCCCTAAATAGTGAGTTGCTGTAGATTTGTAAGCACACGTTGTTCTAGCAATACAGAGCGATGGAATAAACTCTTGCACAATGGGTTCTAGCTTGCCCGGTTGTTGCAATGAGGCTTCTAGCCCGTCATGCAGTGTGCCAGCGACCGACTCAATTCGATGGTTTAACTCAGAGACATGGCTATAAGCCATCGCTTCATAGAAACCGACGGCACAAAGGGTGAGAATAAATCCCATCGTTCCGGCATACAGCCCTGCTAAGCGCAGTCGAGTTGTATGAAAAACTCGATTATGTTTCATGAGTATTGAGTTTGTAGCCCATGCCGTAGACGGTTTCAATCAACTGATCGTAGCCATACTCGGTTAGCTTTCGCCGCAACAAGCGCATTTGAGCCGCGACCACATTACTATTAAAATCTGCTTCTGCCCGCCAAATCCGACCAATAATTTGGTCACGCGACAGAATTTGGTTGGGATGTTGCATAAAGTATTCCAATAGCTGAAATTCTTTGGCAGTGAGCGGAATATTTTGCAGTTCTCCTGTGTGGGTAGAAATCGAAACGGCTGATGTGGCGTAGTCTAGCAGTAAATTGCCAACCTGAAGTTGGGGTGGTTGAATCTGAAGCGATCGCCGTTGAAGTGCCCGCAATCGAGCTAGCAACTCTGCCATACCAAAGGGTTTAATCAAATAATCATCGGCTCCGGCATCCAGCCCCATGACGCGATCTTCCATGCGATCGCGTGCTGTTAACATCAAGACTGGAAGCGGGTTCTGCTTTGCTCGAAGTCGTTGGCACAACTCAATTCCAGATAACCCTGGAAGTAGCCAATCAAAGATAGCAACGGTGTATTGATTCCAACCGTTTTCTAGAAATTGCCATGCTTCTGCTCCATCTTTGACCCAATCCACAACGTATTTTTCGCGTTTGAGCGATCGCTCTAGAGCTGCACCTAGATCATATTCATCTTCAACAAGCAGAATCCTCATTTACAAGAGTTTCTTTGAAGATTTAACTACCTTAGAATAAGTATAGCAATAAAGCACATATACTGCTCAATTGAATTCAATTATTGCTGTCCTATACCTAGAAATTTAAATCTCAAAAATGCTCAAAAATCTTTAAATATATTTATTGATAAGTGCTCTACCCAAAGTTTATAAAAAATTGAGTAGAGCATCAAACTATTAAGTTGGCTACTTGGCTATAAACTGTTAGTTATTAAGAACCTGTTCACGATGATGCCTACGATGTTCTTCTTGAGAAGAATGTTTTCCAGGATCAGCGTTAGCAGGCAAAATTACAACAGCAAGAGTAGCAGCAATAAGACATGCAGAAATTACTGTTTTCATGAATGTACTCCTTTCGATTTACCCCTTTAAGTATGGCGGAAGAAAGTAAAACGAAGATGAAATTTGTGATTGAATTTACACTTTTTGTCGAAATCAATAACTAGCAAAGTGCTAAATATAATATTAAACTCATCCATCAAAAAAACTGTTTCTTTCCAATAAAGTAGGAGTTACTATTAATTATAAAAAATTTACCCAAATTAAAGAGGCGGAAAGCATTCTCCGCTTTAAAGTCAGAAATGCCTCCCGCTTCATTTAATAATTGAAGAATCTGTCAGTCAGAATTTTTAACAGTAACTTATCTACTTAGTAAAGCTAAAGCGCCCATTAACTTTTTCGCCACTAATATCGGTTAAGATAGCAACCTGATACTCGCCCGATGCTGTTTCAGGTAGCAGTGCTGTGTAGTGCTTGCCCTCAGCATCATATTCAAAATCGATCTCTTTCTGAGAGCCATCTGGCAACTGAACTTGACCTGTGACGGTTGCCCCTTCAATTGCTTCATGGGTATCTCCAGATTGTAGGAAAAGATCTAAGTGAGTTCCACTAGCTTCTGATGCGGTGACTAGCTCCAAGTGATATGGTCCAGCTTCAACTACCTGTCCTCCTTGAGCCGGTGCAGAATGATCGGTTACTTCAGGAGATGTAGTGGGATCGGCGACAGGTGAACTTGCCACAGGTGAAGTTGTTGCAGGGCTTTCTGAAGTAGCTTGCTCTCCACCGCTAGCACAGGCTCCCAGCAGCAGCCCTAAACTAACAGTGACAGTGGCAAAGGATTGACTGAATTTCATGGGTTTAACCTTTCTTTAGGAAATGGAATTGAACTTATGCAATCGGAACTTCGTCAGGAATAGAATCCTGAAAGACATCGGTTGAAACAGATGTTGCCGCTTCTTTTGGAATTAGATATCGTCCAAACAACGAGTAGAGGGCAGGTAACACCAGCAACGTCAACGCTGTAGAGGTAAATAAACCACCTAGAACTACGATCGCCAATGGTTGCAGAATTTCCTTCCCGGCTCCCGTGCCGATGACCAAAGGAACCATTCCCAAGGCTGAAGTGAGTGCTGTCATCAGAATGGCTACTAGTCGCTCCATTGAACCTTCGACAATTACCTCTTGAAGTGGTATTCCCTGCGCCAATTTATTGTTGTAATTGTCAACCAGCAACAAGCCGTTGCGAGTGGCAACCCCAAACAGGGTAATGAAGCCGACGAGTGAGGCAACGGAAACGATCCCTCCTCCTAATGCAATTGAAAAGATGCCGCCGACTAGGGCAAGAGGGAGGTTAATCATAATCATCAGCATTCCGGCAACGGATTTCACGGCAAAGTACATCAGGATCGAAATCACGACAATCGCCAACCCACCAAATATCAGCAAATTTTGGCTTGCCCGTTGCTCTGACTCAAACTGACCTCCGTACTGAATGAAGTATCCAGAGGGAAGCGGTATAGTTTCTTTTACCTTGGACTGGATTTCATTCACAACAGACCCTAAATCTCGTCCAGCCACGTTTGCAGATACCACAATGAGACGAGAGACATTTTCACGGTTAATCGTATTCGGTCCTGTTCCGTAATCAATCTGGGCAACTTGAGCCAGGGGAATTTTTTGACCTGTGGGTGTATCAATCAGCAAGTTGCGAATGGTATCTAGATTGTTTCGAGATTCGTCTTCCAACCAGACCAGCAGGTCAAATAGCTGTTGTTGCTCCAATACTTGCGAGACAACGCGACCATTGAGTGCTGTTTCAACTATCTCAGAAATTTGACCCACCGTTAGACCATATCGAGCGGCGGCTGAGCGATCGAACTGAATCTGCACCTGCCGAATTGGGACTTGGGGTTCCAGTTGCAGATCGACCAAGCCCTCTACATCTCGAATTGCCGCTTCGACTTCGCTACCAATGGAGCGGAGTTCGTCCAGATCAGGACCAAAGATCTTGATAGCGATCGCACTCCTGACTCCTGATAACACCTCATCCATTCGGTGGGTGATAAAACCACCGACACTCGGTGCAATTCCTGGAATGCGGGCAAATTCTTCACGGATTTTTTCCAGCGATGCTTCCCGGTCTTTCAACCCTTCCTGACTCAGTTCCACATCTAAATGCCCCAGGTTCACCCCACCTGCATCAGCATCTCCGGGGGCACGTCCGGCTCGTAACTGCACAGTAGCAAAGCGCGGATCATCCTTGAGCGCATTTTGCACCGCTATCCCAGATTGATTGGTTGCTTCCAAAGAAACACCGGGATAGAGCAACATCGCATTTACCAGGGAAGGCTCTTGAAATTCCGGCAAGAACACTCGTCCCAGACTGGAGAACACAATCAGGGATGCAATTAATGAAGCCCCTGCAATCATCAGCACAACCTTGGCGCGACGCATCGCAAACGTGAGGGCAGGGCGATAGAGCCGCTGAGAAAAGGCACTTACCCAGGTTTCATCACTAGGGAGAGGACGGTTTGCTAGCAGGATGGCACACAAAGCAGGTGAAAGGGTCATCGCCACAAAGGTTGAGGCAAAAATTGACACCAAATAAGCAACCCCCATTGGGGCAAAAATCCGTCCTTCCACACCTGTGAGGCTGAAAATCGGAGCAAAGACCACCGCAATGATCACCGTCGAGAAAATGACGCTCACCCGTACTTCGACAGAGGTATCGTAGACCACCTTAAACGGGTGTTCTGGAGTGCCTGCTAATTGGTTCTTTCGCAGTCCCCGATAGGCATTTTCCATATCCACAATCGAGTCGTCTACTACTGACCCGATCGCCACCGCTAAGCCACCCAACGTCATCGTATTAATACCCTGTCCAAAGGCGTTCAAAATCAGCATCCCTACCAGAATGGATAGGGGAATGGCACTGAGGGTAATAACGGCGGTTCGCCAGTTCATTAAAAATAACAGCAGGATGATGGATACGATGATGATGCCGTCACGCAATGAACCGAGAACATTTTCAATTGATGCTTGAATGAAGTTTTCCTGACGAAACGTTTCGGTTACGGTCACATCTTCGGGCAGTCCGGCTTTCACCTCTTCCATTGCTCGTGCGATCGCCCGTGTCACCGTCGGCGTATCATTCATCGGCTGCTTGTTCACCACCACAATAATGGCGGGTTGACCATTAAAGCTACCATCTCCCCGTTTCAATGCAGCTCCCACATTTACCTGTGCCACATCGCGCAGCAATACAGGTTGTCCATCACGAGCGGTGACAACCGATGCTCCCAATTGATCAATTGATTCCAGCCGTCCCACCCCTCGAATAATCATTTCCTGATCGGGAGTCGTCAGGAACCCTCCAGCAGCATTGACGTTAGCGGCTTCCGCAGCTTCTGTCACCTCTTGCAACGAGACATTAAAAGCAGTCAGCTTTGCTGGATCAACTAAGACTTGATACTGCCGTACATCCCCACCGTAAGCAATCACCTGAGACACCCCTGGAACTGCCAGCAATCGGTTTGTTACATCTCGATCCACCAATCGTCGCACGTCCATTAGTGGAGTTGTTTCGGCGGTAAAGGCATACATTAAGACCGTGCCAATCGGAGATGAAACCGGAGAAATCTGCGGGGTTCCGACTCCCTCTGGTAACTTCTCCTGTACTTGCTGCAATCGTTCTGTGACTAGCTGCCTAGCGCGATAAACATCAGTTCCCCAATTGAAAATGACCCTAACCACTGAGATGCTCACCGCAGAAGACGATCGCACCGTCTCTACACCAGGAGTACCATTCACCGCACTTTCGATGGGTAGCGTAATCAATGACTCTACTTCTTCAGGAGCCAATCCTGGAGCTTCAGTTTGGATCTCGACTTGCGGTGGCGCAAAGTCAGGAAACACATCCAGCGGCATCTTTGTGAGATTGTAGGTGCCTAAAACGGTGACGATTACCGCTCCAATCACCACTAACCATCGTTGGACGATCGACCATTTTAGAATCGCGTTAAGCATACCAAGTTTATCTCTAATCGCTTTGGCACTATTAGTTCCCCTGTCAATTCAAAGCCATCCTTTGTGTCAAATAGGCTGTTGAATTGGGCACTGCTACCAAATTTGGGACAGCGTTTACACCTCAGAATCTGGTTGATGAGCATCTGCCGAGAGGAGAGCAGCCTCGTGATTCGCTTTGCTCACACTGTGATGTCCATTGTGCTGATCGTCGAGGTGTTCTAATGAATTGAGGGTTGCAGCCAGTTGTTTGCGGCTGCGGCGATTTGACCAGAAAGCACCTGCTGCAAACGTACCGATCGCCAGTGCCCCACTCCCTGGCAGCAAAATCCACCAGGGCAATGTTCTACCAGCGCCGCTTGCTTCTGTCACTTCTGTTGCTTCTGCTTCCTCTGGTTCAGCAGAGCCACCTCGCAAGGATTGGGCATAAAGTTGATTGGCGCGTTGGGTGACGACGCGATCGCCTTCAAACAATCCACTCTCTATCTCCACTAAATTCCCCGCTTGACGACCCAGCACTACTTCAATGGGTTGAAATGTATTACCGTTTTGGACAAAAACAAGTGGCTGACCATTTGCCTCAACGATCGCTGATTGAGGAATCGCAACAACGGGTTCAGGAGTGCGATCGGTTAGCACTTCTAATTCGGCAAACATTCCCGGTTTGAGTATGCCATCCCCGTTGTCTAACTCTGCCTTTACAGGCACCACTCGGTTCTCTCCTTCTACGACCGATCCAATTGTTGTGATGCGTCCTTCAAAAATTTGATTCGGCAAGCTCGACACTGTAACCCGCACTCGCTGACCTTGAGAAACCTGATTCAAATCTTTCTCGTAAATGTTGGCAGTGGCTAGCACAGTGCGATCGTCTACAATCGACATCAACGTTGCGCCTGCATCTTGTGCCGATTGTCCTAATGTGACAGTACGATCGGCGATCGTCCCTGAAATCGGTGCTCTAATCGTAATCGTGCCGTCTGGATTGGCTTCTGCACCAAGTTGTTGTAATCGAGTTTGATATGTTCCTGCACTCAGTTGAGCACGAGATTGAGCCACCTGAAGGGCAGCTTGAGCGCGTTCTACCTCAGTTCGGGCTTCCAACACTGCTAATCGACTTTCAGCCTCCGTCACTGCTTGTCGTGCTGATGCTAAATGTGCTTCTGACTCCAAAAATTCCCGTCTGGGGATGGCTCCTTGCTCTGCGAGTTCTTTATCCCGATCGTACTGCTCTTGAGCAACGCGCAGTTCCGTTTTTGCCTGGTCAACGGCAGTTTGAGCAATTTGCTGTTGTCTTTCATAGCTTTGTTGAGCCAACCGCAAGTTGGCTTCAGCCTGTTGCACATCCCCTTGTCGCTCTGCGGAATTTTCTAGCGCTGTAACGCGCAGTTCTGCCAGTTCCCCACTGGTAATCACAGCTAGAGCTTGTCCTGCTTCAACCCCGTCTCCTGGTTCCACAAGCAACTTGACCACCGTTCCACCTACAGGGTTTGTCACCTCTACTCTGCGACTGGGGGAGGCTTCAATCTGTCCAGTTGCCTGTACGCCAAATGCTAGAGATTGACGAGTGACAGGTTCTACTTTCAACCCAATCTGCTCTGCTGTTGTGCTGTCTACTGCGATCGCTCCTGCTGGTTGAGATGACTGGTTCTGATTGAATTCATCACCATGCCCAGTATGAGCGAGTACTCTGACCGAAGTTGTCAGTAGCAGTAGGGTGAGACATGTGCCCACTATGCGACTGCTAGGTAGCAAACCGGCGTGTTTCAGAGTAAGAGCCATTGGCATCTCCTAGAGCAGGGAAAATGATACAGGTGAAGGTTTTAACAAAACTTCAGGAGTAGTATTGCAGGTAAATATAAAACCAGGATGAAATTTCGGCGCAAAATATCCTCTGCTAGTGGTTCGGCTAAGATGCAGCGCCTCTATTCCAGCAAGGGAATATCAGATCAAAATGAAAGCAACAAAGCGATTTAAGAATAACGAATTATAAACAACCCTAGAAATTTCATTCCTGTTTCACTTTTATGTGCGAATTGAGAAGTAGAAGAAACATTGCTATGGCAAAAGGTACTTCCGTCTCAGGTAGTGATATCTGGTTTCGCATTACACTCCTAGCATTTACAGGGGGCTTCCATGCAGCACAACCACGAGCACGGGCATCAAAATTCTAGCTCCCACGTGAGGCATCATGAGCATCATCAGCCTCAGCAGACAGAAGAGTATGTTGGGCATTATGAACACCAGCAACAGCTTGCATCCGCACGAGATCACCATGCGGGGCATGGTAACCACATGGGTCACGATAAGCACGCAGGTCATAACCCAGGAATCTTCAAACGTCGCTTCTTTATCTGTTTGCTGCTGACCCTGCCCATTCTTTACTTTGCATCTCACCTTCAAATGTGGTTTGGCTATCAAGCTGTCGAGTTTCCGGGTGCTGCTTGGGTTAGTCCAATACTGAGCACCATCATCTACTTCTATGGAGGTTGGGTTTTCCTCAAAGGAGCCTGGTACGAGCTACGCAGCCAGATTGGAATGATGACGCTGATTGCGCTAGCGATCACCGTAGCGTTTGTTTACAGCGTGGCGGTTACTTTCGGATTAGAGGGAGAACCCTTCTACTGGGAACTGGCAACGCTGGTCGATGTGATGCTCTTGGGGCATTGGATTGAGATGGCATCGGTGCAAGGAGCCAGTCGTGCTTTAGAGCATTTAGCCGATCTAGTCCCTTCTGTTGCTCATCGCTTGGTGAATGGACGTATTGAAGATGTTTCGGTGAGTGAACTGGGTGAAAATGACGCAATTTTGATTCGTCCTGGTGAGCAAATTCCAATAGATGGTGAGGTAATTGAAGGCGGTTCCAGCGTCAACGAAGCCTTTTTGACAGGAGAATCTCGTCCAGTGACAAAACAGGTTGGGGATGAGGTGGTTGCAGGATCTGTCAGTGGTGAAGGCGCACTAACTGTAAGAGTGACCCGCACTGGAGAACAAACTACATTAAGTCAGATTATGCGCTTGGTAGAAGAGGCGCAAACTTCTCGAAGTCGGTATCAAGCCTTGGCTGATCAGCTTGCCTATTGGCTCACGTTGGCTGCAATTGGAATTGGAGCATTAACATTTGTCGTTTGGTTGGCAGTTGGTCCAGCCCTCACGTTTGCGATTAATCGGGCAGTGACAGTATTGGTCATTACCTGTCCCCATGCACTGGGCTTAGCAATTCCTCTAGTTTTAGTAAATGCCACATCGATGTCCGCCAAACATGGCATTTTAGTTCGTAAACGAGAAGCATTTGAACGGGCGCGGAATATTCGAGCGATCGCCTTTGATAAAACGGGCACGCTCACAGAGGGACGCTTTGGCGTACAGCACACGTTCACCGAAGGAATTGACGAGACAGAGGCTTTGGCGATCGCAGCAGCCCTAGAATCCCTATCAGAGCATCCTCTGGCACAAGCGATTGTACAGGAAGCCAACAAACGACAGTTGGAATTACCAAAAGGGAGCGAGTTTCAAGCGGTTGCGGGCAAAGGTGTTGAGGGAACGGTAAACGGTAAACGCTACCGCGTCGGGCGACCCGAATGGGCAGAAGAATTGGGATTAACTGTCTCAAATCCAATTCGAGAAGGACTGAAGACAGCAGAATCACAAGGAGAAAGTGCGATTGTGTTGCTCAATGACCAGCAGGTTCTTGCTCTGTTTGGACTAGCTGACCAAGTTCGTGAACAAGCCCGTATTGCAGTACAACGACTGCAAAAAATGGATGTGCAGGTGGTGATGATTACCGGAGATGCAGAGGCAGTCGCAAAGACGGTTGCAGAGCAACTGGGAATCGATCGCTATTATGCCCGTGTTCTACCTCAAGATAAGGCGGCGTTAGTACGGCGGTTAAAGTCAGAACAACCCACCGCATTTGTCGGTGATGGCATTAATGATGCCCCTGCTTTGTTTGAATCTGATTTGGGAATTGCGATCGGTGCAGGGACAAATGTGGCGATCGAGTCTGCGGATCTGGTACTGGTGAAAAGTAATCCGCTGGATGCAACCTATGCCTTGAAGTTAGCTAAGGCTACTTACAACAAGATGATCCAGAACTTGTTTTGGGCAACGGGCTACAACATCATTGGTATTCCCCTTGCCGCTGGAGTTGCCTATCCATTAGGAATTCTACTTTCCCCAGCAGTTGGTGCTTTGTTTATGAGTGTCTCTACGGTTGTGGTTGCAATCAACGCGATGTTGCTACGGCGAGTGAAGTTGGAATAGAAGATTTTAGCTATGCCTCAATTTCTAAAAGCCCCATCATGCCTAAATCTTCGTGATCGAGAATGTGACAATGATAGACAGTCTTTCCCACAAAATCTCTAAACGGAATCCGAATCCGCACCGTTTCTGCACCTTTGACTAGCACAGTATCTTTCCAGGCGCGATAAGGTGCGGGTTGACCGTTACGAGACATCACCTGAAATGAATTGACATGCAAGTGAAAGGGGTGATCCATCCGATCGGGATCAACATTAACCAATTCCCAATCTTCTACCGTACCAAGCTTTACGTCTGCATCAATTCGCTGTGGATCAAAGGTTTTGCCATTGAAGAGAAATGACATACCACTGCCCATGCCCATTGCCATTGACAGCTCAATGCGACGGATCTGATTTGATTCTGGCAACACTTCCACGTCAGCCAACGTTTTTGGTAAGGGTAGGGGATCTGTAGAACCTTGATAAGTAAGGGTCGCTAACGGCTGCGATGATTGAGATTGAGTCGTGTGATGCATCATGCCCCCCATTCCACTCCTGCCTGGCATCATCATGCCATCCCCCATCATGCCCATACCACCGCGATTGTAAGGAAGATTGAGCAGTTGATACTCTCCAGGAGCGCGATCGCCTTTCACTAAAACCTCAGCCCGTTCTCCAGGTGCTAGCAAAATTTCAGTTAGTTCAATAGGTTCTGCGATCGCCCCTCCATCAGTGGCAATCAGGTAAAAAGGATGGTCTTCTAACGCCAAGCGATAAAAACGAGATGGGGAGGCATTCAGTAGTCGCAGACGCAATAAGCCACCAGAAGTCATGGAGAGTGTAGGGTTAACCTGTCCATTCACTGTCATCAATGAGCCTTCCCGCCCCATCATCAATGCCATGTGATTCGGAGGATTGATTCGCCCATTGGCATCGAGATCAAAGTCTTTCAAAATGAGAAATTCCTCTTGAGCAGCTTTTACCTCTGGAATTTCATCTAAATCTCCTCGCACAATAAAGAGACCTGCTAATCCGCCAAACACTTGTTCTGCAACGTTCCCGTGATGATGAGGGTGATACCAAAACGTTCCGGCAGGATGATCTTGTGGAATGGTGAATTCGTAGGTCAAACGTTCATTGGGCGGAATGCTCAAAAATACGTTATCTGCATTGCCAGTTGGGGTGATGTGTAGCCCGTGATAGTGAAGATTTGTCGGCTGCGAGAGTTTGTTGGTGAAGTGAATCCGTACTGTGTCTCCTGGCTTTGCCTCCAATCGCGGAGCCGGAAACTGACCATTAAAACTCAAAAGTTGCGCTTGGCGATCGCCCACTATCAGAGAATGGTTGCCTGCTTCCAAATCTAGCTCTAGCAGGCCATCCTTGCTTTTATATAGATCGGGGGAGAGAACTACAGCTTGTAAAGGTTGATTCCGCCCAATCACCCAACGAGAGAGTAAAACGCCACCCGCACTAGCTGCACTAAAAGTCAGAAAATGACGACGACGAAGTTTCATAATAATTTCTAACCTTACTGAAATTACGATCAGCTAGAGATTTTCGTACTCTGTCTACTACTCTAAACACTCCAATTGACTAGACAGTTAATCCCTATAGTTATTAGTGTTTCTATCTCTATAGATAGTGCGGAAAAATAAAATTTCAATGAAATAACTACTGAACACCAAATTGTTAGCAATTTAATTATGGTCAGCCGACGGTCAAACCCGAAATAAAGGTGATATCCTGCCAAATCTCCTGCGCTATCCTCTCGTCCAATGATTATGCCTTTTTATTTTTGTCTCCAGGTGAACAAACCATTGAATCGTATCGTCTACAACGCTGTACATAACGGGAATCACAATCAGGGTCAGCAATGTTGAGATCGTCAGCCCTCCTAAAATCACGGTGGCGATCGGTGAGTAGGCATCCATGCCAATGTCGGGGAAGAAGGCGAGTCGCACAATTACGATCATCGTCGTCAGGGTGGTCATGGTGATGGCTTTTAAGCGGACGGGTCCAGCCATGCGGATGGCGATATCGCGCGGGACTCCTTCGGCCCGCTTTGCCAACACCAGTTCTAGCAACAGAATCGCGGCGGACAGCGATAATCCTGACAGAATCACAATGCCCAGAATCGAGACGGTCGAAAGGGTTTGTTGAGCCAGGATCAGACCGCCAAACACCCCCACCAATTGCAAGGGAATCGCTCCCATCATAATCAGCGGCTGAATAAAGGAGCCAAACTGAATCACCAGAATCAGGTAGATCAAAATTAGCGACACCAGTAAGCCCTTGAGCAAGCGACTGAACTCGATCATCATGTCGGTCATGTCGCCCATCGAATCGAGTCCGTAACCGGGCGGGAAATTCAGATCCGTGCCTGCCCGCATCGCCACTGCCATCGACAAATCCATCGAAGCCGGAGCGCCCTTGCGGTAGTACCCGTTGACATACACGACCCGTTTCCCATTCACATGCTCAATCAACGTCGGGCCATTTCGGCGCTCCAGTGTAGCTACTGTACTCAACGGCACTTGCTGTCCCTGGGGCGTGGTGATGTAGGTAGCGGCTAAATCGTCTGGCGTAGCGCGATCGGCGGCATCATAGCGCACCAGAATTGAGTTTTGGCGCAGGTTGGGACGGTTATAGTAGCGACGAGTAAAGCCGCCACTGAGCGCATAGCGGGCTTGTTCTGCCACCATTTGCACATTCATGCCCAACTCCTCAGCCCGGCGGCGATCGACGGTGAGTTGATATTCGGGCTGGGTTAGGGACGAACTGGTTTGCGCCATGACTAAGCTAGGGGTGGCTTCGGCAATGCGTAACACGTCTGCCGCTAATCGGTGCAAGGTGTCCAACTCTTCGCCATAAACCGCAAGCTGAATCGGTGCCGCAGAGGTAGACATCAAATCAACGCCCATTTCTTTGAGGGCAATGCGGCGCAGTCCGGGAATGGTGCGATGGGCTTCGGCAGCAACGCTGTCCATAATTTCCCAGATATCCCGATCGCGGTTGTCCTTGAGAGTAACCGTCAGGGACGCGGCGTTGACACTATCCATGCTGTAGCCGCTGAAGTAGGTGCTGTTGCGGGTGAACTCAAAGCCAACCTGGGACGAGACTTTCTCAACGTCAGGCTGCGCCAGCAGAATTTGCTCAAAGCGGGCAGTACTTTCGTCGGTTTTGGCAAAGGACGTGCCCGCCTCCATCTCCAGGGATGCCATGAACTGACCGGAATCGCCCAGGGGCATCATTTCCTGCGGCACAAAGGGATAGAGGGCAACGGCTAACACAATCGAGACAGCAGCGATCGCCAGGGTCATTTCCCGATTGTTCAAGCAGCGATCGAGCAGCCAGCCATAGCCCTGCTCTAGGCGCTGAAACCCGACCTGAACCGGCAGCAGCAACCGTTGCAACCCGTTTCGGCGTGGCTGAGACTGGGGCGGCTTCAGCACAAAGGCGGCAATTAACGGAATCAACGTCACTGACACCAACAGCGAGGCAACAAAGGCGAACACCATCGGCCAAACAATGCCCACAAACATCAGCCCAGTCAGCCCTCCCGCCAGAATAGTCGGTATCAATGCCGCAATCATGACGCAACTCGCTGCCGCACTGGCAAGAAACACTTCCCCGGTGCCCTGAATGGCGGCTTGTAACGGACGCAATCCGCCCCGCAGTTTCTGATCGATCGCGTCAATCACAATAATGGAATCATCTACCAGCTTGCCGAGCGCCATCATCATGCCAATCAGCGTGGAGGAGTTGAGCGACATCTGGATGGGGATGAAGGGCAGGGTTGAGAGCGCCAGCGACAGGGGGATAGAGATCATAATGATCGCCGTGGCGCGAAAATCTTCTAGAAACACCAGAATCACCAGCCCCGCCAGCAAGACGCTGATCAGCAACTCTTGAAACGTACTGTTCAGGATAATGTTGACCAGATAGGAGTTGTCATAGGCTTCCTCAAAGGTCAGTCCAGGGTTTGCCGCCTGAATTCGCTTCAATTCTGCCCGCACCTGCCGGATCACCTGGGGCGAACTGGAGTTGGGTTGCTGAATCACATTGACGGCCAGGGCAGCCTCGCCGTTATAACGATAGCTGCTGCGCCGTTCCTCAGCGGTGTCTTTGACGATCGCCACATCCCGCACATAGACCACCTGCCCGTCCTGCTCCAGCACCGGATAGTCCATTACATCGGCAGCACTCAACGCCCGTTTATCCGATCGCACCAGGATTTCGGAGTCGCCCTGGGTCAACACACCTGCCCCCTGGCTGACGTTATTGGCATCGATCGCATCCCGCACTTGCAAAATGGAGAGTCCGTAGGCAGCCAACTTTTGCCGATCGACCACCACTTGAAGCTGCCGTCGATAGCCGCCAAAGATTGACACCGCCTGCACGTCTGGCACCTGGGTCAGCCGATCCACCAAAGTATTGTCGGCAAATTCCCGCAACTGCACGGGGTCCCAGCCTTCTCCTCGCAGCGCCAAAGTCAGCACCGGACGGTTCAGCGGATCGATCGGCAACACCCAATAGGAACGCGAGTTAAAGCCATCGAGTTCAATATCTCCCTCTGCCGCTGTCATCACGCTCTGCACCGACTGCACCGCTTTGCCAATATCGTCGCCCCAAGCAAACTGAATCGTCACCAGCGACATATCCTGCTGCGAGCTAGAGCGAATGAACCGCACCCCATCCAATACCGTCAGGCGCTGCTCGATCGGCTTGGTGATATAGGTTTCCACCTCCGTTGGCGAAGAACCCGGTGCCATCGTCACGATCGACACCAGCGGACTTTCCACATAGGGCATCATCCGCACGGGAAGCAGCACGAGCGTCAGCATCGAGAGCACCACCACCGCGATGTACAGGGCCGCCACCACCACCGGATGCTTGATTGACCAGCGAGTTAGAAACGTTTTCATAGGGGGAATTGGAGTAAACCGGGAGTATGGAGCGAGTTAGCAGGATAGAAGTCAAGTGCTGTAGTTTATTGAGCTTCTAGCGTAAAGGTTGCTTGCCCTTGCTGTTCTTCGTCTTTAACGTTGGCGGTGACTTGCCACGTACCGCGCATCCCAAAATAGGTGTTGACCTGGAATCGACCTGGTTGATCGGCAGGTTTGACCTCCACCTCAGTTTGCATCGGAGCCATATTCGGCATGGGCATTGCAACATTCACGTTTAATTCACGCACAGGGAGCGGTTCACCTGTAGTCGCATCTTGTACCTGCAAAATCAGTTGATTGTCTCCCATTGCTACCGTACCCTCAGGGCTAATTAACTGAATCTGCACACTACCCTGGCTCGCGTCATTGAGACTCGCAACCGGATTGCCAGAGGCATCGATCGCCACAACTTTGGCATTTTCAACCAATCGGCTGCTGCCAGTCGTGATCACCAATTCCCCAGGTTTTAGCCCACGAGTGACTTCAATGCGATCGCCACTCATCAGCCCAGTGGTGACAACTCTGCGCTTCGCCATGCCATCTTCCATGACCCAAACGGTTGATTCTTCCTCTGACAGCGTGATTGCCGATTGCGGCACGGAGAGAGCACCCGGTTTACGAGCGGTGATGATGTTCATCTCTAGAAATTGCCCTGCCGCCAGTCGCTGACCTGGATTATCAACCACCGCTTCGATCATCACCGTTCGGGTTGCTTCCCCCGCCATTGGAAAAATGCTGGTAACTTTGCCTGGAATCGTTTCCGTCCCCGCTCCCGGCAGCCGTGCCACGATCGCAGAACCCACTTTGATTTGCAGGGCATCCTGTTGCGCTACATTCGCTTGCAGACGCACTCGACGATAGTCACCAATTTTAAGAATCGCCATTCCCGGCTGGACGAAGACTCCAGGGTCTACCATCCGTTCCTGGACAATGCCCGTAATCGGCGCAGTAATGGCCGTATAGTTCTCCAGAATCGTGGCGCGATCGCTTCTCACCTGAGTCTGAGCTACCTTAGCTGCCGCCGCGTTCACCTGAGCCTGCATTCGTTCCAGCTTGGTTTGGGCACTGCTCAAGGCGGCTCGTGCAGCCGTTGCTTCACTGTCTTTTCGATCAAATTCGCTACGAGAAATCGCCCCTTGTGTCACCAAAACCTGAGCGCGCACGACCTCTTTCGCCAAAAAATCATACTCGGCTGCCATCCGCTCTACTTCCCGTTGCTGTTCGGTAATTTCTACCTGTGCTACCTGCAACTCTGCCTGAGAAACGCGGGTTTCAGCGATCATCTCCGCCACATCTGCCGACCGTTCCGCTGCATTCAGACGCGCCAAAACCTGACCAGCCGCCACGGCATCACCTGGATAGAGGGTATATTCCGTCAACTGCCCTTCCACTCTGGGATAGACCGCAACTTCCAGGTAAGGACGAACAGACCCCGTATAGCGAACGCTGGTTTCTAGCAAGCTAGGTTCAACCGTTTCGACCGTTACAGGCACGGGATTGAAGGAACCATCCACGCGCATCATGTCTTCCATCGACATGCCTTCCATCCCCTCCATGCCGTCCATGCCTGCCATGAGAGAAGCAGGTTTGAGCAAGCTGGTGGCGGTTGCAATTCCCCCCGTCAACACCACAAAGACTCCTAGCGCCGAGAGGGTTTTAACAGATAAAATCGATCGCCTCACGGGTCGATCGGTAAGAGGCTGATGGGTGAGGGGCTGATTGTCAGTCAACTGGTCAGTCAACTGAGCAGACTCCTGATCTGGCGGATTCACCGGATGGGTCTGAGCAATACTTTGATTTATATCTTGATTTATATCCTTATCTATATCCTGAGCAATATCATTAATATTCTGATCAAAAGTAACTCTTTGTTTAGATCGCAGTGTTTTTGTGACGATCGCTCTTGTAACGATCGCCGTTCCTACAATCAGCACCACCGCACCTAACACTAGGCCAGTAAACGTCATTGGGCTGCCAGAATTTTGCTGCATCGGCATTGCTTCTGGCATCTCTTCCATACTGTGCTGTACCTGTGTAACTGGTTCAGCTGTTAATTCAGCCATTAATTCAGCTGTTAACAGTACAGCAAGGCTAGAGATATGAGGAATCATCTGAGGCGGCATATTCAATTCTCCTCAAGGTTTGGAAATAGGGATGCTTTGGTAAGCGACTTCTTCAATCAGGCTGCAAAGCTCTCGGCTATCTGGATCATCAAGCGGGCGATCGGCCCAGCGAGTGCGATAGGTTTCTAGCTCTCCCTTCAGAGATTGCATGAGACGAATTTGCTCGTTCAAGTGATCAATTTTGCGATCGAGCAATTCCCGCACCACCGAACAAGCCGGACAGCCCTGATATCGCACCTTTAAAATTTGTTGAATCTCTGAGAGGGAGAATTGCAGCGATTGCGCTTTTTTGATGAACTGCAACCGTTGCACCGCTTCGTCGTCATAATAGCGATAGCCGCTATCTGCTCTTGTCGTAGGTGCTAATAATCCCAAGGTTTCGTAATAGCGAATCGTGGCAACCGCAACCTGAGTTTGAGCCGCCAGTTCTCCGATTTTCAACAGTTTATGGTTGCCTAATTCCGTCGTGAGTTGAGCGATCGCAGGTTTGGTCATTTTCTCTTTTAGCGTGTGAATCGCCTTAGTCTAAACTCTCAAGTCGCCTGTAGAGTCAAGAGTAGCGACATGAAGAATTATGTCAACTGTGGGTGTGAGACCATTCTTGCTTCAGGACGTTACTGCTGCACCGGAATATCAAAGACCGCGCGAGCAGGCGGTTGAGCATCGTTGAGTGCCACCGTTAACTGCCAATCTCCACCAAATGGAAAGTTCGTTTCAATGTCATAGGTGCCGGGTGAAGCAGCTGATTTCACCTCGGTTTTTGCCGAACCTGCCCCCATTTCCTTCATCCCCATTGCTTCCATCGCTTGCTCAGACATCGTCATTTCAGCCTCAATGCCTTGAACCGCTAGAGGTTGACCCGTTGGATCAGCCACAACTAGCCTCAAGGTGGTCTTTCCCTGCGGCAGTGGCATGGTCAGTTCGCTCAGGGTCATCCGCGCATTTCCGGTTTGAGTCACAGGTTGAATGTCGCGGCTAGATGCTTCGGTTTTTCCAGTCGTATCTGAAGCAGCCGTTGGGCGACTGCCTGAACCCGTGGATTGCCCAGTGCCGCAAGCTGCCAAGAAGGTAAGCCCAGTCATGCTGAAAACGATGAGAACCAGTTTAGAGAGTTTCATTCGCACTCCTCAATGATGAGTCAGACAAGTTACCGAAAAAACATACTAAACCCTCAAGTTGACTTGAGAGTCAATAGATTGACAGACACTCAATTCAACAAGGTTATGCAAAGCCAAAGATACATTTAGCGATTCTGTAGTTAGGCATCCTATCTATGTCAGAAAGAATGCCCACACTACAGTTATCCAACTAAGTCTTAACTTACAAAGCTGATTTAGTTGTTATCCAATCGCCTCCGATGCGCCTCCTTAAAACGTTCGCTCAAGTGTGTTTCCGTTGATATTTGTTGATTCAGGTTTTCCTTCTGGACGTTGTCAATTCTATCGTTCCCATTTTCAGTCAATAAATCTTCGCGCTCAAATCCCTCAGTCATGGCAAACACAGGATTAGCGATAGCAAAAATAGCTAGCATGGATAGGCTAGAAAACATGATGCGTTTCATTGAAAAACACTCCTGAACTAAATAAAATGATTGAACCAATGTGATGTGTACTTCCTTCAGCCCTCGGTTTGCAGCGTTAGTTTCTTACGTCAGCCAAGTTCGCCGAAGGTTATAGATCTCAAGCGTTTTAGTGACACATCACATCATTTGAACTGCATCATAAAGCCTGAGGTTGGCTTTAGAGTCAAGTCTTTCATCAAGGAATAGAACATCATTGCTATTAGAACTGTCGATTAATGTAATACGTAAAAATGAAATTGCAATGAAAAGCTGACGCTTGGCAGTAGCCGCTTACAGTCCCCCCCCTTGACCTTGAAGTCAGGTATAAGGTTTACGCTAGAACCAGCACTAAAAGGAGACATTTGGAAATGGCTAAACGTCTAGTAGAAGTCTTTACGGCAGGTTGCCCGCTATGCGACGAAACCCTCAAATTGGTGCGATCGCTTGCGTGTGAGAACTGTGACATTCAGGTGTGGGATTTGCGGGAAGGCAATTCAACGTCCGAAAGTCTGGAAAAAGCAACCCAATACGGGATTCATCGAGTTCCGGCAGTGGTGGTGAATGGGAAGCTAGCCGAGTGTTGCCAAAACCAACAGCCGATTTCTCGTGAAGCCTTGGTAGCGGCTGGCATTGGGCAAAAATAGCCCCTTGTCTTAGAGCAGAAACGCAGGAGGGAGAGTCTCTCTCCTGCTAAAAGCTGGAACACAATTATGAATAAAGGATCAAATAATGGGTTATTAATTGGTGAATTGAGCCAGAGAGTGCATCTGCCTGCCCAAACGATTCGATATTATGAGCGGCTGGGACTGCTTAATCCACCCAGACGAACCGCATCGCACTATCGCCTGTATGCCGCAGAGGACGAAGAACGGTTGCACTTTATTCAAAAAGCGAAGCAGTTTGGGCTATCGCTGGATGAAATCAAACAATTGATCGAGATTAGGGGCAGTGGAACGCCCCCCTGTGTCAATCTCAAACACATGGTAAAGCAACACCTCGAAGAATTAGACCAGCGGATTCAAGAGATGCTGGCGTTTCGCCAAGACTTAGCCAGTCGATATGAGCAGATTGAAGCGTCGCTTGCGGATGCATCGGCTGCCCCAACTGAAACCGATTGCAACGGGATCGTTTGTGGATTAATTGAGCGATCGCTCGAAACCAGTGACATTGTAGAAAACCGTGAAACCTAAAACAGCCCTAATTGCTAGCCTGACTGGAACAGCCATCATTGCACTCTGTTGCTTCACTCCAATATTGGTGATTGGGTTAGGAGTGATTGGTTTAAGTACATGGATTGGCTATCTCGATTATGTTTTGCTGCCTGCTCTAGGTGCAATGATTGGGCTGTCGATTCTCTCCTACTGGCGCTATCGCCGCCATTGCCAATGCAAAAATTAGGAAATTAAAAGGATTGTAAGATGCACGATTGTTGTTCAACTCCAGACATTTCCACACTTTCTAACCAATCGGTTTGTCCTCGTGATGGCAGCAAGGGGAAACCTGTTAAACTCATTACGCTCAAAAGCTTGCTTCAGCCTGTCGCATTGGAACAGCTAGACCCACAGCAGCCATATTTTTTCTGTGCTCATACTGATTGTCCAATTGTCTATTTTTCAGAATTGGGACAGGAATTTACGACGGCTGATGTGAAAGTTTCTGTGTTTCAGAAAGATCAAAGGGATGCTGTTCCCGTTTGTTACTGTTTTGGCTGGAGCCGCCAGCGAATTCAAGAGGAAATCGAGAGAGAGGGTAAGAGTCGTGCGATCGCTTCGATTACGGCTCATATCAAAGCTAAACGCTGTGGTTGCGAAGTCAATAACCCTCAAGGGTTTTGCTGTTTAACGAATGTTCGCAGTGTGATTCAAGCGGTTATGTCAACTGGATAGTGCATGTCCGGCGACTTCTTCAATCAGGCTGCAAAGCTCTTGACTAGCAGGATTATCTAAAGGTCTATCTGACCAGCGATCGCGATAGGCTTCTAGCTCGACCTTGAGCGTCTTGATGCGATCGAGTTGGGCGTCCAGTTCAGCAATTTTTCGATTCAATAGATCTCGCACCAGTGGGCAAGCCGGATCACCTTGATGCCGAACGCCCAAAATCTGCTGAATTTCAGACAGGGAAAACTGAAGAGACTGCGCTTTTTTGATAAACTGCACGCGCCTAACCGCATCAGGAGTGTAGTAGCGGTAGCCACTCTCGCTTCGGTGGGTCGGTTCAATTAACTCTAAAGTCTCATAGTAGCGAATGGTTCCTACTGCCACATCGGTCTGCTCTGCTAACTCGCCAATCTTGAGCAGTTTTTCGGGCGATCGGTTTTCACTCAGTCTTCTCATGGTAGTCCCGGTGAATCTGGAGCAAATTGCCCCACTGCACTTCCAGTTTAAACTCTATAGTCAGCTATAGAGTCAAGGTTTTTTGAGCATCACCTGGCTTATCTAACAGGACACAGTTGGCGTTTGACGAACCAAATTGTCAACGGTGGGATTAGGAGCCACATCAATAGTGGCAGTAGCCCAGTGCCCAGAATTGGAACAGTTGGCATGGAATCGGCATAAGTCCAAATACCCAGCCATCTTGTTGCTAAATCTTCAAAAATAACCGTAATTAGAACACCGATCAGTGTGAATATACCGATTTGCCTGCGATCGGGTTGACGAACCCATTGTCGTGACTTTGATACGGCTGCAACCATCCAAAAGGAAGTAAGCATAATGCCAACATCACCTACTGTTGCCAATGTGCAATTTCTGATCATTCCGAAGCAGGAAAGCTCTGGTGGGACTTGATAAAACGGCATTTGCTGAACCTCCCAAAAGAAAGACAGCAGAAATGCAAATATGGCTACATTCCATTCGGGTGAATTCAGCCAGCGAAAGGCGCGAGTGACGGTTCGATAATTTGACATAGGGCACCTCAATAAGTCCTTGTGGCTATCATTCAACAGTAAAGTGAGACTGGAGCGTTCCTCGCTTTGGTGCATTATTTCAAGGCGCTATTGCTCATGTAAGAAAATGTTGCCAATGACTTGACTCTATAGCTGACTAGAGACTCTAGTATGGCAATAGTCATCGAGATGGTGACGAATTGTTGATTAAAAATTGGATGAATCCTATGAAACGGACTCGAATCATCATGAGTGGAATTGTCGCTGGTTTAGCCCTGTTGGGAGTCACTGTACTTCCAGCGATCGCCCATGAGCACAACCAAACAACCTCTACTCTTGCCCAAAGGCAGCCTGCAATGCCTTCTGATGAAGATCAAGCGCAGACGACCCCAACAGAAGAACAAATGCGGCAAATGATGGCTCAGTGCAACTCTATGATGAGCATGATGCACAACATGATGGGTAATGATGAGATGCCTGGGATGATGGAGCAGTAGAATAACCCTTCAGAGCAGGACAGGATGACCTCCCTACCAAGACAATAAAATCATTCCTATCTCAAATAAGAGCAACACGATGAAAACAAAAGTCAATGTCCTTGGCATATGTTTTGACTGGAGAGTGTTAGTGGGGCTGGTAGCCGTCGGCATTGCTATTGCGCTATTGGCACCGCAACTGACGCTGAGTGCATTACCACTGCTGTTGCTAGCAGCCTGTCCGCTTTCGATGCTTTTGATGATGGTAATGATGAATCGAATGGACAAGGATTCAATGTCTGCTTCATCACCTCGATCTGTAAACAGTTTGCCTGCCAGTACACCGCTTAGCCGGGATGAGCAACTGGCTCAATTGCGAGAACATCTCCAGCAGTTGCAGACGCAGCAAGAAGCGATCGCCCGTCAGATCAATACCTTAGAACAATAGGAAACTCTTGTCTTAGCAGGATTCTTTCCATTATTTCCTGAATTCAGAGTGTGCTATGAACAATTTAGATCCCCGAATTCCTGAAGCGATCGCTCCAGAGGTGTTTACCCGTGCTGCTCGCTTATATGCCCAAGCAGCGCAGGGGTATTCGTTAGAGGAATTAATTCAAGCCGGAGCCGCCGCTAATATTCCGCCAGAGTTTATCCGGCAAGCGGTACAGCAGGTTCAAGCTGAGCAGGTTCAAGCTCGAAAACGCTCAGAAATACTTAAGCAAGTTGCGATCGCAGGTGGAATCGTCGTGATGCTACTGGGATGGAGGGTTTCTCCAGGATCAGCATCCTTTGGATGTCATCCCATGATGAGTAGAGTAGACAGCCAAACGACTCAATCCAGATAGCTGAGTCATCCAGATTGCCCCAGATAGCCTTTGACAAAAGAAATCAACGTTATGGAACAGCCCAAATCAAGCCAACAACCATTTAACCTAATCAAAGTAGGAGTACTCACTGCTGCCGGACTGGGTGTGCTTCTCATTGGTGGGTTAGGCGGATGGTTCATCCGAGCAAATCAGTCCCCCACTCCACTCCCAACGGCTGTCACCTCAGAATCAACCATCGCACCTGAAAGCCAAGCCGAAAACACGGAAGCTAGCCCTTTCGGGGGACATGTCCATGCGTTGGCAATCAACCCAGAAACCAACGAGCTTTTCTTGGGAGCACGCCCAATTTACCGCAGCCGAGATGGTGGTCGGACTTGGACGGCGATCGACACTATTCCGAAAAGTCAACCGCGAGCGAATGTCACCTCGATTGCCATTGACCCTAAAAATCCACAAGTTATGTATGCCACCGGACATGGACTAGCAGTGGTTAAAAGCACTGATGGGGGTACGACTTGGGAAACAAAAGCCGAAGGACTCAGCGGCGATTCGATCGAAGCCTTAGCGATCGATACGAACGATTCTAATAAGCTCTATGCCTGGGTCTTGAGTGATGGGCTGTACCGCAGTGCAGATGCGGGCGAATCGTGGCAGCGGGTCAGCGATGGGCCCAAAGATCAAGAAATTAGGAGTCTAGCATCGGTGGGGTATCCTACTGGCATGGGTGGCATTTGGCTCTATGCTGGACTAGACACAGGCGTAACGAAAAGCCCAGATTGCTTCTGTGGTTGGGATAAATTGCCCAATGCAGGCTTGCCAGAGAATCAGCGGGCTTATAGTCTGGCGGCTGATCCGGAAAACTTCAAAACCTTATATGCGGGCATGCAAGCAGGTGTGTTTAAGACGGAGGATGCTGGTGAAACTTGGCAGCTTGTTCAGGAAGGCATTACGGATGCGATCGTCACGATTAACCCGTCCAATCCGCAGCAGGTTTATGCCGTCAGCAGTGATGGCAAGCTGTGGATCAGCCGTGATGCGGGTCAGAGTTGGCAGATAGTAGAAGGAGTCAGTCAATGAACAAAAAATTCTGGATGATATTGGCAGGATCTGGAGCGATGGTAGCGGCGATCGGCTTATCTTGGTCGTTTTTTGCCCATACGCCCTCTACCCAAGTCACGAGCCAAGTTCCCAAAGCTGTGGCTGTCAATGACGCATCAGGGGAACAGGCAGCATTAACCAATGAAATCACCGTTTTTCGCAGTCCCAACTGCGGCTGTTGTGGGTTATGGATTGATCATTTAGAGGCAGCAGGGTTTCAGGTGAAAGATAATGTGACTGAGAACCTGGAGTCTGTAAAACAGCAGTATGACATTCCCGAAAACTTGGCGACTTGCCATACAGCAATTGTGGCAGGCTACGTCATCGAAGGTCATGTTCCAGTAGAAGACATCCAGCGTTTACTGGCTCAAAAGCCTGCTGTGGCGGGTCTTGCCGTGCCTGGGATGCCGATCGGCTCTCCGGGGATGGAGTCGGGTGGGTATGTGGAACCTTACACTGTCTTCTCGTTTACCGAGGATGGCAGCACGGCTACCTTTGCAGAACATTCCTAACCCTCTGAAATCTGAAACCGAGGCGTTCGTTCATATTCTTCATAATGGAAGTGGCTGAGAACAACTACAAGCTTCAAAGCAATTTCTGATGAATACGCACCGTTTCAATCGTAGGCGATTTCTAGTGACGCTGGGTGCCTCCACCCTGGGTGGTTTTTACTTGACCCGGTGTGTCTCTTCTGGGCAGTCTCAGAGCTTATCGACCCATGCAGATCATCATACTAGTGTCGATGGGCTGCTGGATGTATCTTTGAGTGCGAGTGTTGGTTCAGTTCGCTTAGCAGGACGACAGGCAACTTTACTCGCCTTCAATCACCAGGTTCCAGGACCTCGTTTCGAGGCAAACCCAGGAGATACCGTTCGTATCCGTTTTACGAACAATCTATCCGAATCGACCAATCTGCACTATCACGGCTTGCATGTTTCTCCCAACGACAAAGCCGACAACGTTTTCCTAGAGATTCCTCCCGGTGAAACCATCACGTATGAATTTGACATCCCCAACCATCATCCTGGCGGTACCTTCTGGTATCATCCCCATCGCCATGGGCTAGTAGCAGACCAGGTGTGGGGAGGTTTAGCCGGGTTATTCATTGTGCGCGGAGAACTGGATCAGATTCCAGAAATTCAAGCCGCCTCAGAAGCGTTTCTTGTTTTCAAAGATTTTGCCTTGGGAGAAGATGGACAAATCCAGGCTCCTAATCGGATGGAGCAACGGATGCAGGGACGAGAAGGATCGATCGTCACAGTGAATGGTAGTGTGAACCCTACGCTCTCTATTCCTCAAGGCGGATTGCTGCGGTTGCGGTTGCTAAATGCCTCACCGTCTCGCTTCTATCGGCTTATGCTGGAAGACCATCTGTTGTATTTAATTGCAACCGATGGCGGTGCATTGAGTGAACCTGTGGAATTGAGAGAGCTATTGCTGGTTCCGGGAGAACGCGCTGAGGTACTTGTTCGAGGAGAACGCGAACCAGGGCAATATCGCTTGCTGAACCTGCCCTATAACCGGGGCGGGATGATGGGTGGCGATGGCATGATGGACGGCGGCATGATGGGTGGTGGGATGATGGGCGGTGGCATGATGCGGCGATCGCCAGCTAACACGCCAGAAGACCGTTCCCAAACCCTGGCAACCCTTACCTACAGGGGGCAAGTGAGTCCTCTCCCCATTCCCCAAATCCTGATCCCTGTCGAAGCCTTACCTGAACCTCAGACAGTACGACAGATCACTCTCAGTCATGGCATGGCACCGGGGCAGGGCATGGTCTTCACGATCGATGGCAAGACGTTTCATCACGATCGCATTGATACGCAAGTGCGTTTAGATACCGTTGAGGATTGGGAAATTGCCAACACTGGCATGATGATGATGGGCTTCGATCATCCGTTTCATTTGCACACGAATATGTTCCAGGTGATTAGCCGCAATGGACAGCCTGAACCCTATCGTGCTTGGAAGGATACCGTGTTGGTTCCCAGAAATGAAATAGTGCGGATTCGGATTCCCTTCAAAGACTTCGCAGGTAAGGCGGTCTACCACTGTCACATTCTTGATCATGAAGATTTGGGCATGATGGGCGTGATTGAAATGCAAGGATAAAACATAGAATACTACAGACGTGAAACGATACATGGGGATAGGCTTGGCATTTTTGTCGGGCGATCGCTGACTTGCGCTCGGAAATATCTACACCGATGAAGGACTGGGCAGGGTTCTCTTGCAACGATAACCGTTCAAACTCTTTGTTACCGCAGGCTAAATCAAGCACCCTAGCTTCCGGTGGAATCCTTGCCCAACAATCCTTCAGAAACAACAATGTTTTCGTGATGTACTGGTTCCTAGCGGCGATCGTACACCGATGCCAGTTAGATATATTGCCTTCGTTACTCCATCCGAACCGTATCCCTCAATCCCAACCAGTTATAGCGCCGAATACCCCAAGGTAGTCCAACCAAGATAATCAGAAACATGATCGACAAGACAATCCCCTGCGGAAAATCAACGACGATCGCATCTCCCAGGTAGGTCAACAAGAAGGTGGAAGGAATCATGCCCAATAGCGTTGCTGTGGCATAAATGGGCAAGGAAAGCCCAGTCATTCCGGCTCCATAGCTGATCAGATCAAACGAAAGCACCGGCAACAATCGAGACCCAAAAATTAGCCAACCGAGATAAATTTCACCTTTCCGCTTCGAGAAAACAACGATTTTTCCGGTCAGTGCTTTAATTGCCGATCGCCCCAATGTGCGTCCCAGATAGTATGCAATCAATCCGCCTAAAAATCCCCCGATCACACTGTAGATACCTGCAAGCACAGTTCCCCACAATGCCCCTGCGATTACCGCTAAAGGTGCACTAGGAATGGGGCTGACGACAACCGATAAGGTAATCAGCCCGATATAAATCAATGCTCCCCAACTTCCTAAACGACGAACTGTTTGCTCAAATCCATCCGGGGTAAATAGGTTGACCATGAATTGGTTAAAATCAGGCTGGGTCAACCATAAGCAAAGTAGCAGACAGAGCAGGAGAATCCCTAAAGCAATACCATTGGAACGGTTGAATAAAATTTGCCTACGCTGCGATCGATGCATTGCCATTAATTATCATTACTCCACCATTTCAATGTCTGCTAGATTTCACCACTGCCTTCAGATAGAAGCTCAGAGCCGTACTACCATCTCCAGATCTCTGACATCGCTGCGATCGGTTGATGAGGGCTACACTCCAAACTCAGCCTTTAATTGAGCAACCCATGCTTTGATGCGTTCTTCTGTCAATTCAGACTGGTTATCTTCATCCAAGGCTAACCCCACAAATTTACTGTCTCGGAGTGCTTTAGAATCACTGAACTCATATCCTTCAGTAGACCAGTAGCCAACTGTTTCGCCACCAAGTTCAGCTATTTTTTCCTCCAATATTCCCATTGCATCCTGGAAGGTATCAGGATAGCCAATTTGATCACCTTCTCCAAAGTATGCGACTTTCTTACCACTGAAATCGATATTATCTAACTCATCATCATAGAAACTTTCCCAGTCACTTTGCAGTTCACCTACATTCCAGGTTGGGCAAGCAATGATGATATACTGA
The DNA here is from genome assembly GCF_032598965.1 of Leptolyngbya sp. NK1-12. NCBI lineage: Bacteria > Bacillati > Cyanobacteriota > Cyanophyceae > Leptolyngbyales > Leptolyngbyaceae > Leptolyngbya > Leptolyngbya sp. NK1-12. The sequence goes on along the minus strand of NZ_CP053588.1, from coordinate 87,117 downwards.
TATTCATCAAAGTCGTTAGGTTCGGTTTGTGAGATATCCTGTAGTGTTACAACACTGTCACCACCAAATTCTCTTTGAATGAGTTCGGACGCTGTTTGAGTGTTGCTTGTTTGAGTTCCGTAAAAGAGTCCAATCTTAGCCATTTTTGCCTCTTAAATTTCAATTGAAAATAGTGTTGTTCTTGGGTTGAGTGAGCTAAGGCTTGATGATAAAAAGCACAAGGAGCAATACTTGTCTAAGCCTATCCAATAATCGGACAAATGCTGTCTTTAGGATGATCAGGAACAGTTTCCCGACCGGATAACAGCACCTTTAACTCCTGTTTAAGAATTTGCAGTTGTTGGATTTGTTGTTCAATCGCGTCCAGCTTATCCTCCAGCTTCACTTTGACGTGATTGCAGGGTAAGTCGCCTTGATCAAGCCCATCTAGAAAATCCTTGATCTCGGCTAAGCTCAGCCCTAAAATTTGAACACGTTTGATGAAGCTCAATCGAGCACAAACATCCGAGTTGAACAATCGATATCCACCTTCCGTTCTCCCAGTTGTCTTCAGCAAGCCTAGCTCTTCGTAGTACCGAATCGTTTTAATGGGAATACCGCTTGCTTTTGCAACTGAACCAATCAACTTAGGAGCATTTTGAACTAACATATCTCTCACTCCATCCTGAGTATTCCTCTCTTTTAGCCTAAACTCTTCAATTGGCTAGAGAGTCAAGGGGGTACTGGAGAATTGATCGTCTCTTCATTCATCCCATAAAAGTTTTACGCTTCTCGGATTGAATCTTGAGAAAACCATTTTTTACTGCTGGAAGTTTTTGCAGGTCGCACTTCGATCATTCCATAATTCATCTTCATGCCACACATAAACTCATACTCACCGGGCTGGGCTGGTGTAAATTCCACTGTTGTGATTTGGTCAGGTTTGAGATCAATAGCCACGTCAAACTCTGGAATGAGCAATTGGTCATAGCATTCACTGAGATTCTTGCGATCGAAATGCAAGTGAATGGGATATCCAGCTTCAACAATAACCCGCTTGGGTTGATAGCCTTTAGCAACAGTAACAGTTGCTTCCTGAATTCCTGCTGATGTCATTGTTGCTTCAACACTGGATGTCGAATTCGTTAAATGCTCAGTGTGATGAGTTACCTGATCAGTAGGATGCGCTGACTGAGGAACAGAGGCGATCGCGGTTGCTGTACCTCCCTCCGCAGCTTGTACATCTACTATCCCTCTAAACATATTCATGCCGCAGGTAAACTCGTATCGACCAGGTTTGTTAGGCGTGAATTCGATCGGTGTAACTTGATTGAGCGGTAATTCTTGAGCAATGCGGAAGTCTGGGAAACGTACCTCTTCCAAACAACTGCTGGGATCTTTGCGGTCGAAGTTCAACCGCACAGGCTGTCCAGCATTGACCACCACACGGCTGGGATCGTAGCCACCGTCAACCATCACTGTCACCTCCTGAATCCCTTGCCTACTCTCAGCTTTTTGAGATTTCGGTTTGCTGAAAAGGAACCACCACAGTTCTAAACCAATTAGGGCTAATCCCCCGGCTGCAACCGCCCCTTTCACTCCTAGCGGTTGATCGATCCGGCGAAACTGAGTTCGTTGTTCTCCTTCGGTGGCGGGCATTTCCATTGGCATTTGTGCCACTGCTGTGCCTGAACCCATTACCAGAATTAATCCGAGCAAACCAGCTAAGCGACCTACCATTCTTTTTTTGCTTATCATCAATCAACTCCTTCCAAACGCTGCTTCGGTTTGTTTTACGGGATAACTTGTTCTGGCTGGTTCGCCGTATAATTAGCGTCAGGCGACTCCACAGAGCCTTGATACCCACACATATTTCTCATCATCATCCTGCCCATTCCACCCATCATGCCAGCCATACCAGCTACACCAATCAGAATAGTCAGAACGACACCAAGAACTAGACCACCTACGCCATAAAGGGCTGCTTTACTATCCATGCTTTCCTCCTGAAATAAAAACATTCATTTTTCAAAATCAGTTAGTTTTAACTTCTGCTGTTCTGTCTTTGCTGCCAGGCTTAGCGGCTAGGATGGGCTTGGAAATTCCGCAGGCGTAGCGCATTCGTGACAACAGACACAGAACTGAGTGCCATTGCTCCTCCAGCAATAATGGGATTCAAAAGCCATCCGAAAATAGGGAAAAGAATACCCGCTGCGATCGGAATTCCGGCAGTATTGTAGATGAAGGCAAAGAAGAGGTTTTGCCGAATGTTGCGAATCGTGGCACGACTGAGTTGAATGGCAGTGACAATACCATGTAAGTCACCAGAGATCAGCGTGATGTCGCTGGCGGCGATCGCCACATCGGTTCCCGTGCCAATTGCCATCCCCACATCCGCCTGAGCCAGAGCAGGTGCGTCGTTGATGCCATCACCCACCATCGCCACAATTTTGCCCTCTGATTGAAGTTTTTGTACTGTTGCCGCTTTTTGATCCGGTCGCACTTCCGCAAACACTCGCTGAATGCCAACTTCACGGGCGATCGATTCAGCCGTGCGGCGGTTATCTCCAGTCAACATCACGACTTCTAGTTTGAGGCGTTGTAAGGCACGAATAGCTTCTACAGAAGAGGGTTTCAAGGCATCTGAGATCCCCATTACACCTTGAATTTCGCCATCCACCGCAATCCAGATGACTGTTTTACCCAAATATTCCAACCGCTCTTGGTGCGCTTGCAGTGAATGAGTTTCCATGCCGAGTTCTTCCATCCAACGACGAGTCCCTATTTGCACAAACCGAGTTTCCTGCGGAGACGCTCCGCGAATGGATACAACCCCTTGCACACCGCTGCCGGCGATCGCCTCAAATTCTCTGACATCTGCTAATTCGACCTGTTGAGATTGGGCATAGCGGACCACCGCTTCCGCTAGGGGATGTTCTGAATTGCGTTCAACGGATGCTGCGAATCGAATCAGGTTTAACTCGTTTTGATGGGCAGTGCCTTGGGTTGTGACAAAATCCGTGACGGTTGGTTTGCCTTGCGTAATGGTTCCCGTTTTGTCCAGAACAATGGTTTTAATCTTATGAGCCAGTTCTAAACTCTCTGCACCTTTGATCAAGATGCCATTCTCTGCACCTTTCCCCGTTCCCACCATGATCGATGTCGGCGTTGCCAGACCAAGGGCACAGGGACAGGCAATAATCAGCACACCAACGGTGGTAATCAGCGCCAACGTAATGTTGCCCATAATGTTAAACCAGAGGATGAAGGTGAGGATGGCGATCGCTATCACCACTGGCACAAACCACCTCGTCACCTGATCGGCAAGCCGTTGAATAGGGGCTTTCGATCCTTGCGCTTGCTGCACCAGTTGAACAATTTGAGCCAAGACAGTATCTTTACCCACGCGAGTGGCGCGGAACTTAAAGCTGCCCGTTTTGTTGATGGTGGCTCCAATCACTTCATCTCCAGGCTGCTTCTTTACTGGAATACTCTCACCCGTTACCATAGATTCATCGATCGTAGAGGCACCATCTACCACTTCACCATCCACCGGAATCTTTTCACCTGGACGCACTAGCACCACATCCCCTTGCTGGACTTCTTCGATCGGCACATCCACTTCTTGCCCATTGCGAATTAGCCGTGCCGTCCTTGCTTGCAGCCCAATTAATTTACGAATAGCTTCAGAGGTTTGTCCTTTGGCACGATTTTCTAGCCACTGTCCTAATAGAATCAGCGTAATGACAACAGCCGCTACCTCATAGTAGACATCTGGCATGAGTCCCTGATTCAAAAAGAAACCAGGAGAGAGGGTAGCAAACACGGAATAGAAGTAAGCAACACTGGTGCCCAGGGCAATCAGAGTATCCATTGTTGCAGTATGGCGCTTGAAAGCTTTCCAAGCGTTAATGTAGAAGGTATAGCCACACCAAAACTGTACTGGAGCCGTTAAAACAAGCTGAACCCAGGTGTTTTTCAATAGGGCGGGAATAAAGGGCAAATCCACCCCAATCATGTGATCCAATGATCCAATAATTAACACTACGCTGATTACGGCACCGACAATAATCTTGCGACGCAGGTCGCGGGATTCAGCTTGGCGGGCCGCTTTCTCAACATCATCCTCCCCCGTAACCATCCGTTGATCGTCAAGGGGAGCGGCTGAATACCCAGCTTCATCCACCGCCGCTTGAATCGCTTGTAGATCGGTCTTCTTGGGGTCATAGTGAACTGTTGCTTGCTCTGCACCAAAGTTAACCGTTGCTTCACGGACACCCGGAACCAACCGAATGGCTTCTTCAATACTGTTGGCACAGGAAGCGCAACTCATGCCGCGCAGTTTAAGTGTTGTACTTTCCATTAAATTCCCCTTGAATTCTCTACTGCAACCGGATAACCAGTCTTGGTGAGCTAACTTGACCTCAACACTATTGGGCTAAGTCCTGGCTCAAATCCTCTTCGGCACGATCTTCAGCTGGAGTTGCTGTGACTGTTTCCATAGCAGTTTCTATCTGATAACCTGCTGTTGCGATCGCTTGCTTTACCGATGCTTCAGATGCTTGTGTTTCAACATTAACTTGCTTGGTTTTAGGATCAGCTTGAACTGTAGCACTAGGATCGATCGCCTCGATCGCCTTGATAATTGTGTCGCTACAGGCAGAGCAAGCCATGTTGGGAACCGTCAGTTGAAGAGCCATGACTCTAAATCTCTAAATGTGTAACTGCTTCTATCTTGGAGTCTCTAGTTCACTAGAGAGTCAAGGGGGAACTGGAAAAAATAATCGAGTCTACTCAACTCATGTTGAAACGAACAAACCCTGGAGTCTATTGCCAGACCAACTAGGGCTATAATTCTTCTACTTCTGGCTGGATTAATTGCAGCAAAAAGCTACAATTCGCTTCTCTTCAGTCCAACGTAAGAGATTGTGGAAGTAATTGCGTCTGCCCGCTGATGTAAAACGGTTAAGAAAAGGTCTGTAAGAGCCAGGAGTATCAGTCCAACACCACCTGCGAGTACTAGCCAGTCCATGCTTCAACTTTTTCCTTTCCCAGGATTAGAAGAATTTTTTATTTTAAAGTGACGGAACTAAAGCTACGATTAGTTTACTTGGCTGCTGCTGCCATCTGGCTCAATTGATAATACGCGCTAGGCATTCACAACGAAAACCTGTCTGTTTACTGCACTACTTCTCTAATCTGGCGCTCCATCTCGGGGGTTATTTCGGTCGATCGAGCGGGAAGCTCGACCTCCCCTCGTTCTCCGTTCTCCGCAATATCATCGAGGAGCAACTGCATCTCAGCTATTTCACGAACCTGCGACGCAATGATCTCATCCGCAAGCTCACGAACGCGCGGATCGCTAATGCTTGCCCTCTGCGCATTGTTAATGGCAATTGAGTGGTGGGGAATCATCGCCTTCATGAAGGTGACATCTCCGATCAGTGCCTGGGTTCTATTTACGGAGAGCAGAATCACGCCGAGCGCGGTAGCTAAACCGAGAACTGCGATCTTGGTTCCTACTCCTCGATACATCGACCACATAAAGGAAAGCATCACAACGGTCATCACACACCCCATTACCAATGAGGCGACCAGTCGATTTACGCTAAACAGTGCGTGATCAAGTGAGTATATAAGCTGATACATCAAGAAGAACATGATGAACGTCGAGGTCGCGATCATCGCTGCGAATCGGTTCCAACCCATTCCTGCCATGTCTTTCTGTTGATTCATGTTGCTTCTCCACCCTTTCAAAATAATGCTTTCGCTCAACTCCTCCCGTCACTTCTATAGCCGACTTACATAAGCGCAGAAGTTGTAGAGGGAATTGGCAAGCTTATCAAGCAGGCTTGCCAACCTCCTGATACTTTAAACTGTAAATTTCGGTCGAATTAACGCGATGTGGCAACACTAACCACCTTGCGGTATTCCTCAACTGCCGAGCGGCAAGCTTTGGCACAGCTTTGGCAATGTTCGTTATTGTGTTTTTCGCATTCACTGGCGCAGGCTTCGCAGATATCGATACAAGCTCGAACAACCTGAGGGATGAATTGAGACCCGCGACTCATGTAGCCAGCGATCGTCCAACACATTTGGGCACAATCGCGGCAGAGACGAGCGCACTCTGCCATGCTGCCCATACAGGTATCAGCGCAGTGTTCACATTCGTGAGCACAGTGAATGGCAGCATCAATACTGGTTTTATACTGCTGATGTGGCATTGTTAGATTCTCCTAGAAACGATAAAACTTCTTCTCATAGGAGTACGGTAGGAAGTTGTATAGATACTGTGCATCCAGCTTTTGAGGTAAAGATATTTTCTATAATTTCCGACCTTTGGACAGTAGGGATTTCATGTTGATTTTATTTTTTAGTGCGTCTACCACAAACTCGTCTTGGCTTGTATCGCTGTTTACCAGCTAAGATTTCATCCTGATTTTATTTTTGTCTGTCATCATTAACGCTTGTAAGAAGTTAATGCTTTGACCCAAAAACCTGGAGGCTTGATTAGGTGGTTACGTTAATGAGAAAGACACTCGCCTCATTTCTGTTGGTCGGAATCGTGCCTTTAGTGTCATTTAGCCTAGCTGCTTGTAGTGGTACAGCCTCCGAACAAGCTGCTGAAAGTCGTCCTAGCAGCTCCACGATGGCTCAGATGGATCATGGCTCCATGAATAGCCCCATGCCAATGGATCATGGCTCCATGATGAACATGAATTTGGGACCTGCCGATGAAAACTTTGATCTGCGCTTCATTGATGCCATGATTCTCCATCATCGAGGCGCAATTCAGATGGCGGAAGAAGCTCAGCAAAAAACGAGCCGCTCAGAAATTCAGCAGCTTGCCGCAAACATTATTGAATCGCAAAGTCGCGAAGAAAATGAGTTGTTACGAGCATGGCGGCAAGCATGGTATCCGAACGCCAGTGCAGAGCCAGTAATGTATGATGCAGCCAGTCAATCGATGATGCCCATGACCGCATCGCATCAACAGAGCATGGCGATGCAGATGGATCTCGGAGAAGCGGACGAAGAGTTTGATTTGCGATTTATGAATGCTATGATTCCTCATCATGAGGGGGCAGTTGCAATGGCACAGGAAGCGTTAGAGAAGAGCGATCGCCCTGAAGTTAAAGAACTAGCTCAGAACATTATTGATAGTCAGCAGCAAGAAATTGATCAGATGGTGCAGTGGCGGAAGGACTGGTACGGGCAGTAATATCGGAAAATACTTCTCGTCTTAATACATTGGGGAAGCCAATCATTCTTCCCCTTTTTCGCTAAATTTGCCTAAATATACGCTCTTCAATCCCATCGTCCCCTTCTTCGTTACTCCCCAGTAGCGCAGATAGCGGTAAGGTCCATAGGTTTTACCCGTCTTAGCATCGGGAATCATCTTCAGCTCAATATGCCCTCGCCCTCCGTGCTTCCCCAGCGGTGTGCCATCCTCACGAGTCTCCTGGTTCTTCTCCTCTGCCTCCTGCTGCCGTGACTCCAATAGCCCCTGAATCATTTCAGCCAGATCCCCTAACTCTTCATCACTCCAATCCTGGAGTTGCTGAATCAACCGCGCTGCTTTGCTCCGCTTTGGCATCTCCCACCCCTGACCCCGCAAAAATTGCTTAGGGAATACTTAGGAATCTTTAGCTTGTTTTTATTCCCTAAGTCCAGATTCACCCGTACTGCTTTTGCTTAGGGAAAACTTAACTCGTTATAAAGGCAAAACCATTCCCTAAGCTTCATCACCACCCCAACTAGCTGAAACTTTGAAGTCTACGACTACCGGGATCGGATGCAGAAACTTCCGAGCTGCTGCAACCATGCCGCGATGTAAGAGATAACTGATATGCTTCGCCTCAGCAACAGGACACTCCAGCAAGATCTCATCATGAACTGTGCAAATCAGCTTTGCTCCTGTCTCTGCCAGTACTTTGTTAAGTTTCACTAACGCCAATTTCGTGATGTCAGCATTCAATCCTTGGACTGGATGGTTCAGCAACTCTGCCAGCCTGGGTTTATCCGCCCACCTGCGCCGACGTCCAGCTAGGGTACGGCTCTCCTTTGTTCCCCGGATGTAACTACGCTTGATCGTCTCATGCCACTCTGCCACTCCGGCGTATGCTTCAAAGAAGCGTTTTCGGAATGCCTTTGCCTGCTCCAGAGACAGAGTGACCCCATACTTTGTCTCAGCGTAGCTCTGAAGTTTGGTGACACCCATGCCGTAAATCAGCCCAAAATTGATGGCTTTGGCAAGCCGTCGATCTTCCTCGCTCACATCAGCGATCGCTTTTCCAGTTACTAGAGCTGCTGTCAGTCGATGCAGGTCTTCACCTTTACGATATGCTCGTTGCATCCGGGCATCGCCACTCAAGCGGGCAACAATTCGCAGCTCAATTTGAGAATAGTCCGCTCGCACGATTTGATAACCTGGTGCAGCGACAAAGCAAGTTCGGGCAGCCGCATCGCGAGGAATGGTTTGCAAAGGCGGATTACGACAAGAAAACCGACCCGACCTAGCTCCAAGCTGATAGTACGTTGGGTGAATCCTTCCGGTTACAGGATGGACGTGCTTGGGCAAGCTATCGGCAAACGTAGCTGTGATTTTGGAGAGGTGCCTGTAATCCAATAACGCTTGGATCACAGGGTACCGCTTCGCCAGTGGCACCAGTTCCTTCTGGTTAGTCGAATTCACTGGAATCCCAGCTGCTTGTAGTGCTGCAAGCACCTGTTGCGGAGAATTGGGGTTGATTGCATCTGTCATTTCTGGCAGCAAGGACATTTGAGCATTTCCAACAATTCGGAGCTGTCTGACTTGATGAAGTGCAGTATCGCGATCGCTCTCCAGCGTTGCCCCTAACGTTTGCCAACGAGAGAGGTCAAGCAACATACCATTCAGTTCCATCTGAGCCACCGCAGGCATACAGTGAAACTCAAGTTGAGCAATTTTGAGAAGCTGCGATCGCTCTAGCTTCTTGACCAAGATCGGATACAGCTCCAGCAAAATGGCTGCATCCACTGCTGCATACTGTAACTGCTGTGATGTCAGCGGTTTGCTCCAGTCGCTCACCTGTTGGGTTTTATCCAGTTCTATGTTCAGGAGCTTTTGAGCAAGAGTTTGCAATGAGAGACTCGTTTTTAATCCTGCCGTTAGTACTCGATAAGCAAGTTGTGTGTCGAAGAAAGGAACACTGGGCTGGAGTCCTGCCTTTGTAAGAAACTGCCAGTCAAATTTACCATTATGAGTAATTTTGATCGCAGGACTGGAGAGGAATTGGCGGAGTGGGTAGCGATCGCAAGGAGCAATCTGGGGTAAATCGATCAGAATCACCGGTTGATTGGGGGCTGCAAGCTGAATCAGTCGAATGGTTTGAATGTGAGGATCTAACCCAGTGGTTTCGCAGTCCAAGCCAAGAATTGAAGACTGTTCAAGCAATCGCAGTGTAGTTTCAAGTTCTCTACTTGATGTAATCAAGTGATAGGTCACATTTTTCAAATTAGGGTAAGTTGTGGAGACGGACATGACTGGAAATAGATGGAGGACTATCCTGAAGGGGCGATAGCACCCATCATTCCGGTAGCTCTCATGATTCAAAACAAACTGCCCTGTTTCGGTTGATCGGTTGTTTGAACTGGGTTAACCACCGCGAGCGCCTCTTCTTTCGCTCGATTGCGCCGTTTTCCCCACCCTTGTTGAGCTGCGTGCTTCACCACACTCTGACGAATCGATCGGCTCAGATCATGAAATTCAGTCTTGACAGTCTTGAACTCAATCGCATGGCCACCAATCAATTCATAAAAATTGTCAGCCCCTTCTGGTAATTTGTTGTGCTTCCGCATCACCTCATTTCCTGCCCAAATGTAAAGGTCGGAATAGTCCCTGTGCATGGGTGCTTCAAAACTGGCGGGCATCATGTAAGCCAATACTTCAGTCGGTGTAGCATAGTCCCCCACTTGATCCTGTTCATATTCGGAAAGAATGAGGTCAAACCGATCCTGCATACAGGCAGCCTTCAACCAAGTTGGAATTACATCTCCCCACAAACTTCGATGTAATGCTAATGGTCCCGCTAAATAACGAACATGATGGATCGAAAACCCTGCCATCTCCAACATGCAAGCCAGTAGTTCTTTGGGAACATCCAGGGATGCTAAAAGCCGCAACATTTCTAGGGTGCTGGATGAGCAACGGGTATCTTCATTACCAGCATTTTTTTGAAGGGTTCGGACTAATTCTTCAGGAATAAAACTCAATTGATCCACAGTGCAAGTCTCCTCTAAAGCCGTTTCCCACAAACAGCCAGTTGGCTGGAGCACTGTTGTCCAACTGGTTGAGGTCATCACTAGGGCAGGCTTTATAGGCTGACAAGTATATCGTTTCGTTTAGAAGGCTTGCGCGATGAACACTGAACCGATCCCTGATTTCAATATCAATTCCGATAGCAATAGCGGTTATCAAACGGAAGGCTATCAAACCGATGGCTATGGAGGCGGACAATCAATTTCTGGAGCTGGCAACAATCCCTGGCAAACCGACCACTTCAGCGATGGCTACCAGGAGAACATCTTTGAGCAAAACTTTGGTGACACGCCCTACTCAGAATCTGCTGCTAACCCCAACCCTCATCTAAAGGGCTATGGCAAGGGTTCCGCTTATCAGCCGAAAACAGAGCGTAACTTTTCCGCACCCGAATTGGAGCTTTAATTCCCTCAACCCGGTCTGATGTCATGAATACCCCACTGAGAATGCCAGAAGGCTTCAAAAGGCAGCGTGTTCTGGCATGGCTCATTTCGCTGTGCTTGATTGTCATCAGCCTTTGCGGGTTCAATGCACCTGCATTTGCTCGCACCATTGACGATGGCAGCCTACCAACCCGGATTCTAGAAGTTGCAGGGAGTCAATCTGGGCTACCTGCAACTCAAGTTTTATTGCCCGATTGGAGCCGAATTGCTCTGTCGCAGATGCCGGGTATCAGCCGTTCTGGTTCGATCGATGGCAAACCCTATGTGCAAACGTTGGGGTATGACCTGAGCCGCCGTTGGAATGCAGGTATGACTCCCGATCAGTATTTGAAGCTGGGGGACATTTCGCAAGCATTTCAGGCAGAAGTCTTTTCACCAGGGGCGATCGCCCAACTCACGAATCTCGATCTCAATCAAGTTGCCCTGAGTGCGTTTACGTTGGCAGCCGATCAAACCCTGAACCATTTAGCAAAAGTGGTGCCGGGGCTAGCACAAACTAATGTCCGGGCGATCGCCCCTGTCGCGGCTCTTCTCGCTGCCAAAGCCATCGGCATTAATGTCTCTGATCAAACCCTAGCTGAAGTGCTGGCACAGAATCCCCAGATTGGACAGCTACCCTTAAAGGAGATTGATCTTTCTCGCTTTCCTGTCACCTCTATTCCCAACCTGGAAGCCGTTCAGCTTCAGCAGTTTGAGGGCTGGATGAACAGCTTTGTGCAAGATATTCCAGGATTGGGTCAGGTGCCATTAGGGTCAATGCCCAACCCGATCGCTGAACTGGGTAGCCTGGTCATGCGAGTTGATCAGGTGTATGGTCCAGCAGAGGCACAGCGAAATAACACTATTTCTGGCTCCGATGTTCAGGGCTTTTCTGTCCCCTGTGCTGAAACGGATTGCGCCTATGTTGAACTGGATGATCTGGAGAACGCCGGACGTAGTGCGCGTGGCAGGCTGGAAGGCAAGCAATGGATTTCAGGAAAATATCAGGAAGTCCAGGGTGGCTGGGGTGTCTTGCGATCGGTGAATGATGGACGAGAACCTACGGGACGCTTGCCGTTTGGCTCTGCCTTCAAAGTTGTGGTGATGGAGCCAGATGAAACCACGGATACCGTAGATACTGCCTTGTTCTTCCGCTTCTGTGCTGATGCATTAGGCTGCACACCTTACTTCATTGGTCCTGTGCCGTTCTTTACCTACAAAGTCAATGCTTTGATGTTTGTGGGGGATTTGAGCGATCAACGAGCTGCTGTGGCATCTCAACCCACCGGAGCCAGCCGAGAACCTGGAAGCAGCCAAACTATTGCTGGCAATCAAGATGGAAACAATCCCTGTAGTCTAGATGGCAGTAGTCAGCCTGTGTCGGCACAATCTGTGCAAGGTATTGATTTAGATGCATTGGCAGAAGCGATCGCCAGCATCGAAAGTGCTGGCAGCGGAGGTTATCAGGCGGTTGGAGTTCATACTTGTGCGGATGGAGGAAGCAACTGTGGACGGGGGTTAGGACGCTACCAGTTCATGAGCTACAACCCCTATGCAGTTCAGTTAATTGCTGCAAAGCCAGGGGGTCAGGGATTCTTAAATCGCATTGGACAGGGCTACCAACCCACTGATGCAGAACTGTTTCAGTTCTTTCCACCTGCTGATCAGGATCGCGCCTTTACGGCAGACCTCGCCAACAAAATTCAGGTGACACGAGGACAGATTGATCCAACGACCGGACAACCCTTCACAGGCGATCGCTTACTAGAACGAGTTGCCCAAAAACATTTCGGTGGCGACTACAGCCGTGTCGATGGTGGAGGCTCTGATGCCTTGGGTCGTTTGAGCCTGCGAGATTACGGTCGCGCTGCTGTGACTCGCTATCGCAATGGTGGCAATGGCACACTCACCTGTGCTCCCAGCGCCACCCTGACAACCGCTAATTCCTCTGGAGTCAAAAGCAATGAGGCATTCCAGGGCAGTGGAACACCAGGACAAGTCACTGGTAGGCTGACCAACCCTGCTCCAGGCTTCCCTGTCACCAGTGAGTTTGGTCCTCGCTCTAGCCCTTGCGCGAGTTGTAGCTCCAATCACGCTGGCATTGATATCGGAACACCGATCGGGACACCGATTCGAGCGGCTGATGGTGGCAAGGTTCTCTACGCAGGTTGGCTATCAGGCTATGGCAGAACCATGATTGTGGAACATGCCAATGGCAGGATGACGCTCTATGCTCACCTGGATTCAATGGACGTGAGTGCGGGTACTCCAGTAAGGCAGGGGCAGGCGATCGCCCGCAGTGGGCAGAGTGGCTTGGGCACTGGACCCCACCTCCACTTTGAAGTGATTGAAGGCGCTACCCCTGGTAACTGGCGCAGCGGCTCTTCCATCAATCCCAGACAGCGGGTTCAATTCTAAGGAGGAATCAACCATGCAACCCCAGCAGCGACTTTCACTGAGATCGATTGGCAGACGTTTGACTGCAACCTTCTGGCTACCCTTAGCGGTAGGAATGTTGCTCACTATCGGGTTAGGGTATCTTCCGCTTGATGCTCAAACTACTGGAATCCCAGAAACCGTCAGTCGTTGTATTCCCCAACAAACTCGACAGCCCATTGTGCGGAGCGAATTGATCGGCTCTAGTCGATTACAGGGCAAGGACTATTACCTGCTGGCAACTTACACCGAAAACAGCCAAGCACCAACGAATCTGATCATCGCGGTTACGAATGGACGCTGCGAGGAAGTGTTCTTCAACCCGATGGGCGATCGCGTTCCCTTTGCTAGTGTTGTGCCCCAGTCCGTTGCTCAACAATTGACGTTGGCACGATTCCAGCGAGAAATTCAGCGCATTGGCAAAGATCGCTTTCAGCAACAAGTCAGCGAGGGGGCCGCCTCCACTCAAAATCCTACCTGGTTTGCTGAGGAAGTCTGGGCACTCCGGCAGTTAGGTATTACCGTTCCCGCTAATGTTCAGGTTCAACAGTGAATGCAAGTTGAGAAGGAAACTCGCTATGACAGGCTCGGCTTCCAACCTGGCTCCAGTTCAGCAAGAACTGAGCACACCCACCATCCCTGCACCACCTCACTGGTTATGGCAGGTAGGATACTGGTTTCGCATCGGTTTTAGCCTTTTTCTGCTGTTATCGGTACTTATTGGCATGGCAGGTTGTAGTTCCAGTGCAGCAATGGTTCCCTGGCAAAAAGCGACAGCAGTAGTCCCTGAGCCTGTTTTAGAACAGGTGATTCAAGCAAACACGGATCTAAATATGACACAAGCCAAAGAAAACCTGCTTGCCTGGACTGTAGACGGAAAAGCAGGCAAACTGACGCTGTTTAATTTCAATACTCCTAATCTATGTGGAGCCTTGGGTTGTCTTTATGCTGGCTACTGGTTAAGAGAGAATCAATCCGCAGTAGAGGTGTTCCAAAACTATCTCAACCCTAACCTTCCAGCCAACAAACCGCTATTTCAAGTCGGAGAAAACCGGGGTCAGGCTCTGCCCTGCTTGAAGGTGTTACAGATGGAGGGCGATTCTCTCCGAGGCGGCAAAGCCGAACGCTTACGTCAATTGAATTATTGTTTTAATGGCGATCGTTACCAGCTTGCCGATAGTCAACTCTTCACGTCCTGAATGACTTTCAACATTAGTCCTTTAGCAGCAAGCAAAAAAGCTGCTGTAGCCAATTCAGCTCCAGCAGGGGTTAATCCAGAACAATTAATAGAGATAAATTAGACTACTCCTCGTCATCATCCAAGTCATCATCTTCAAAATCAAAGTCCTCATCATCTAACTCTGCATCTGAGTTCTCCAGATCATCCAGGAAATCTTCATCCTCTTCGATCTGCTTGATTTTTCTTGGAGGTTTTGTAGAAGGTTTAGCATTTGAGGCTTTGTTAGCCGTACCATTCTTGTGAGGCGGCAATACTTCTACTTCAACCGCTTCTACCTCACCTGGCAAGGCAGGCAGAGATTGAGGCTCCGTGAATCCTGCGATCGCATCATGCTGCTGCCAGATCAACGCCTTTGCCGTAGGAGTACCCAAATAGAGGAGAGACAACGTTTCGATCGTCGGTTTGGTATATGCCACCGTCTTGCAGCAGTCATGCTTGTTCTTACCCTCGCCTTCTTTAACGGCTTTGAACTCCACCTCCAACACTCCCAGACTCCGCCATCGATCGTTCTTGCCGCTAAAAGGCACATTGAAGTAGTCCGCAAACGTTTTTTCCAGGGCACGGTAGAACTCCTCGCGGGCTGATTTAAAGCTCCAAAGCGCAACGTTTTTGAACCGCACCACGATCGGCATTGTATGCAGCGGTTGGTTATCTTTATCTAGAAACAGCAGCGCATGTTCTGAACAAACATCCATAGATTTCTTGTCAAGGCTGTTGCGGTACTCGTCATAGAGTCCAACCACAGTGCCGCCCAAGTCTTCCACATCCGACTTGTAACGGATGTATTCCAGCACAAATGCCAGCACGAGCAACCGGGCTTCTGTAATCAAAAGACCCGTGACATCTTCAGTGAAGGTAACGGTCGTGAGATCATCTTCATCGGGCATCGCAATCCAGCCCGCCTTTTCCAACTGATCGATCGGAATCAGAATGCCAGCGGGCTTATCATTAACGACAATGCCATAGGGCAACTGCGGTCGGCGCACCTGATTGTAGGCATCGCTGAGTAGATCTGGATCAACTTCAAACTCGTCTGGTTCCGTCCTTTCAGTTCGAGTTGCGCGAGAGCCAGTCGCCGCAGTTGATTTTGGTGGTTTGGGAGTCGCCACTTTAGCACCCGTTCTGGTAGTGCTGGTAGAGCTATTTCTGGAGTTCGTTGATTTAACCATTTCAGTGCAGTCAAATGAATTATCCCCACTCCGAGGCGTTAGCCTGAGAAGTTGCCTGAGACAGAAACAATACGATTTGGCGATTGAGCCACTGAATATCACTACTCCATTCCCTACCTCCTAAAAAATGTCCAGATGGTTGAGCCATTACCTGACTTGCAATCGTTAGAATTCCTGCCAGATTTTAGTCATTCGCGATGCCTCTCCCCTTGCCGACATACTTAAATCATCTCTCCGGCAGCAAAAGCCCTAAATCCACTGCCCTAATCCAGGTGCCATCCCATTCCCAACCACTGGCAGCGATCGACTTTGGCAAAATGCTTCAGCAATACAACAATCCTCAAGGTTGGATGATGCTGGGTGGATTACTGGTTGTATTGTTGCTGCTCCGCATCAGTGGATCGGGTAAGGGCAAGATTACGACAGGCAAGCTATGCGGCACTGCGGAGAAACTATCTGCAACCAGCCTGTCACTCAAACAGATTCGGGAACGTAAACACAACAAAGTAACGCTCTGGTCTGGCACACCTCGTTATTGGGCAAAAGGATCATGGCGCGGGGTGATAACAACAATACAAACAACATTGGGAGCCTCCCCAACAGTTTGGTTTCCCAGTTCTGAGCGAGGTACGTTGGTCATCGGTGCTCCTGGCTCTGGAAAAACTTACTCCACAATCGATCGAATGTTGGAAAGTACTATGCAGCAAGGCTTTCCCATTCTGCTCTACGACAAAAAGGGTGATCAGATGCGCCTCCATGCACCCCTGGCAGCGCGATATGGGTATCAGGTCAGAGTCTTTGCACCAGGAGAAGCCTTTAGTGGCGTGATTAACCCGTTGGATTACATGCGGGATGCACGCGATGGAGTGATGGCAGGGGAGATCGGTAAAGTCATCAATCGCAACGCCAGAGAGGGGGACGGCGGGCGGAGCGACGAGTTCTTCACCAAGGCAGGAGACTTGCTGGCAAAGGCATTGCTGCAACTGGTCAAGGGTTCCCATTATCCCGATATGGCAATGCTCTACGCCGTGTTGCGCCTGCCTAACTTGGTGCATCGAATCGATTATGCGGTGCAATCCAAACAGTTAGATGAATGGGTCGCTACCTCTTTTGTGCAGTTCCTCAGTGCGAAGGACGCTGAAAAAACAATCTCTGGTATCCTAACAACCGCCGCAGGCACCTTCTCATCGTTCATTCAGGCAGACTTGCTACGAGCCTTTATTGGCAAATCAACGATTCCAACTCGTTTGGAAGGACGAGAAATCGTAGTATTTAAACTAGATGATGAACGTCGCAGTGTGGTAGGTCCGCTGCTAGCTGCTGCAATTCATCTGACGATTGTAGGAAATCTCAGCACACCTCGCAAAGATCCGCTAATTATTTCTCTAGACGAGCTGCCCTCGATCAAACTCGATCGCCTACCTCAGTGGATTAACGAATACCGTTCCAACGGCGCTTGTTTTATCCTGGGCATCCAAAGTTTGGATCAACTCTATGATATTTACGGAGATAAGATGGGTGCGGCGATCGCCTCTGCCTGTAGCACCCACGTCCTGTTTAATCCCGGTAATCATAAAACGGCTGAAGATTATTCAAAACGGTACGGCGAAAAAGAAGTGCTGATCAAAAATCGAACGACGGGGCGATCGCTCGGTGGACAAATGAGCCGTTCGATTAGCTGGAGTGAGAATCTGCAAAAAATGCCGGTGATCAGCGCCGATGAAATTCTCAAATTTCCTCAAGGCAAATGCGTGATCACCAGTCCTGGATACAGTTCAGGCGGACAGGCATCGATTCCTTATCCGTTGATTATTCCTGTCTCTAAAGCAGATGAGAAACGTGCAAAGGAGAGTGAGGCATTATGGGAAGTGCAAGTGCGAGCAGGCTTGGAGAGTCAAGTGATTCTGCCAAATGTAGATGCATTAACGCAAGCTTTGTATGATCGGATTGAAGAAGCAGAACGAATGTTACCACTTCCTGATGAAGGAGAAACACCAGCTTCGCCATCAAAAAGTGGTGTTGAAACTGATGCACTCGATCATTTCCCTAAACGAACTTTTACAACACCAGGATTACAGTAATAGCTCTGTTATCAACACGAACATATCAACGATTTTGTCTACGATCCAAACTACGAATCTGCAACTCTTGCCACCAAGTTGTACTCCGCTCTGTCAATCCTTCTAATCGATAAAGCCATTGATAAGACTGCCCTTCCGTTTGGACACACCACATTCCAACAACTGTTCCAACTTCCTTGGTTGTCCTAACTTTAACGATTTGGAAGAATGAGAATTCTGGCATTGGCACAGTTGGATGCAAGACTGGAATTGCACGCGTAGGATCATTTGATTGAGGCGATCGCGTTGTCATGAGTAAACACCTCGCATTATCTTAAATGCAGAAATGGATGTGAAATAGCGCTGATTCATTGCTACAGAGGCACTTCTGGAATCGCATCTAAGTTCAACAGCAACGAATAATCAGTGTTCGTATGGATTTCAGGCATTGGAAGCTTGGTAGGCTGCGTCAGAAGCTGCATTAACCACTGTTGCGTCTGATCCTGTTGCGTTTGATCCCACTGCAATCGGAGTTTTTGAGCTGGCAGAGATGGATGCAGTGCTAAACCAACCAGAGATAATTTCTCTGGAGGAATGGTGTAATGCACAGACATCACCCAAAGCTTTACAGCATCTTGCCAGGTTGGTTTTGCAGAGCAAATCGCCCATTCATAAAGTCTGGGCATCCCTCGTCGAAGACCGTAGTTAACCTGAACTTGAATGAAAATTGGAGTGTCCCCAGTCGTCAGAGGAGCAATCATTGGCGCATCAATCCAGAGTTTCTTCCTACCCTGGAAAAGCTCTGGAACCAGTTCTTGGGCTTCAGTGACCCATCGAGCCATCAATGGGTGAGTATCCAAAAGAGGTTGTACTGGCAGTCCCAGAAATAGCTGTTTCATCAACAACTGGAAATTAGCTGGATCTGCTCGATCAAGTGCAAATTCTGATTCATGAGTGCGTAATCCCAAAAGAGGCTGTTGACGTTGATGAACCTGATGCAGATCAGCCAGAGTAAAAAGTGCCATAGGTAAGAAGGGATAACTATCCTACCTATGCGGCGTTTGTCGCCGCTACAGTCTCTATCTAGGCAGTAGCGGCTCGGTGTGTTGGGCAGCCAGACTGGCTTCTAACAGCGTTTCCCAGGTGCGATCGTCCAGTTGTCCCATCGCTTGAACACAAGTTGAAAATTGCTGCCACTTCTCTTGAGCATGTTGAAACTGTGGATCAAATCCAGTTACATAGCAGAAAGTTTCAAATCCGTTGTCCCAGTAGAAGGTGCCAAGTGCTTTTCTGAGTTGATGAAATTGAGCAGGTTCCATAAGTATTGCTGAAAGGGATATCAAAACTGCCCATTTACCCCGCTAGGGGAGAAAAAAGTACTGTCTGAATTCAGACAGCATTAACTGGCTCCAAATTTGAACCACAACGTTGTGGTTCGAGAAGCTGTCGTTTTTGTGGGAGATCGTGGTAGTCCAGTTTCGGGTTGCGGCTGGTTTTGGTTGAAATCATTAGCGACACAGCAGCAAATCGCTATCTACTTGCCCGTTGGTTGCAGCAAGCTTATTGAGAGCATTGACATTGAAGATGCCTTTGCCAAAGATCATGTCAACTTCTGCCGCTCGAAAGGGTGGGGCAATCTTGTTCTTTGCCACCTTAACTTTGACTCGAATGCCGTATTCCTCACTCCCTCGCTTCAATGTCTGAATCCGGCGAGTATCCAACCGCATTGAAGCGTAGTATTTGAGTGCATTTCCACCTGTGGTTGTTTCAGGATTACCGTAAACTACACCAATCTTGAAACGCAGTTGATTCAGAAAAATCACGGTGCATTGACTATGCAGGCAATTCATTAACCGCCGGAGGGCTTTGCTCATCAACCAGGCAATGGAAGTCGTCGGAAAATCACCCATATCTGCTTGGAGTTCCGCCTCTGTCACCAATGCAGCTACAGAATCCACCACAATCAGATCAACACTCTTGGAACGCACCAGTTGTTCAACCAGTTCCATTGCCATCTCACCGCTATGGGGTTGACTGACCAGCATTTGATCGATATCGACTCCGATCGCAGTTGCATAAAGTGGATCGAGGGCGTGTTCCATATCGACAAAAGCAGCAATACCTCCAAGCTTTTGCATCTCGGCGATCGCCTGTAATGCCAGCGTGGTCTTACCGCTACTTTCTGGTCCATAGATCTCAATGATGCGTCCTCTAGGGTATCCTCCTCCTAATGCCAAATCTAGTTCAGTTGAGCCACTAGAGAAAGTTTCCACCTTCATGTGACTGG
Source organism: Leptolyngbya sp. NK1-12 (assembly GCF_032598965.1). NCBI lineage: Bacteria > Bacillati > Cyanobacteriota > Cyanophyceae > Leptolyngbyales > Leptolyngbyaceae > Leptolyngbya > Leptolyngbya sp. NK1-12. Next base: position 67,224 of record NZ_CP053588.1, on the reverse strand, counting down.
CATCTCCCAGCCGCACGATAGAACCATCTCCCAATTCCCGATTAATCGCTGCCAGTGTTCGTTCGAGGTTTGATTGCTTAGCTGCTAATTTGTTAGCCATCGCTTTTGAAAAATGAACAACCGATCTCCATTGCTGAAGATCGGTGAATGTGCAGCGATAGCTGAGCGTTATTCAGGAGTTATTTCTACTTCGGTTTGTACGCCAGGTGAAGTAATGGCATCCAACAAGACTAATCCCATTTGTTTCAATAAAGCGGTATTGCCATCAGGACAGCCATGTTGAATCAAACATTTAGCACAACCCACATCACAGTCACAACTACGAGCAATCGCAGCCGCCACACTCCCAAGTTCAGCCATATGTTTGAACACAGCTTCAGAAGCCCCATTTCCGCCGTCACTGGTGTCGTAGAAATAGCCTGCATAGTGGTTGCGATCGCCAGCTTCCTTAACTACCGAAAAGTTCACTTCTCTAGGGTCAACCCTGGCAAACAGTTGCAGCGATCGCAGAATTTGATGCCCAAAGCTGTGGATGGCGATCAGGCTACTGGGATGCTCCCATAATTGCTGATAGCCGGGTGGAATTGGCTGCCCACTGCGACTCAAGCTAGTTCTTGCTTCTCTGGCAAAGGTTTGAAGATAGTCTTGGGCAGTGGAGTCGATCGCCACTTTGACAATAGGGGCTGAAAACTGAGTCCGATAAGGCTGCTCAAAACTTTCCTCAGATAAGGTTTTGATAATCAGTGCCTTGCGAGTCAGCTTGCTGCAAAGCGGACAGCGACGGTCGCTTGGTAACGGCTCTTTGTAGTTCAAGCAGCGCCGGTTCAGACAGGTCTGTTCATAGATCTGTGTCATCAAACTGTACCCGCTGGTGACATGGCTGATTTGCCCATAGCTGAGTTCAAGCGTTAGAACGGCAGGTAAATCAGCAACCCCTTCCGCATGGGGAAATTCTAAAGGCAATGCGACCGGATTGGTTAAAGCCTTCAGGCTGCTGGTTTCCGATTGAGTGAAGGCAACCGTGAATAGGGGGCTATCCGGCACTTGTTTCAGAATTGCCTGCTTACTGGTTAAGTCGAGCGAGATGCATTGATAGGTCAACATTTGCCCATCGCCATCTTGTCGTTTGTAAATGGCATGAGGATGCACTTCCCGATAGGCAATGTCCTCTGACACTTCTTCCAGTGCTTCGCCCGACTCAGCATCCATCAGTTTGACGGTCGTTTGAGACACACCTCCCCGAAAGTTGACATCTTTATGCGGGTAGCCCCGCGCCCACAGCCCATTACGCCCTTTATTGAGATGTCCTTGAGCCATTAAAAGTTTTGCAACCGCAATCGCAGCACTCCCAAAGTAATGCTTGATTTTGCTGGTGGGAATGCCCGTTTCTGCTGCGGCACAGAGAAGATGTTTAGCCGCAAAGATGGGATATTCATCATTGAAGAAAACGTCCTCCGCTTCGCCAGAGATCAACAGTTCTGGATGCTCTGTGATGTAGCGATCGATTGGATTAAGAGCATTGGGAATCAGCACTGTCATTCCCGGTTTGACACGTCCGGCTCGACCGCTGCGCTGCTGATATGCCATCTTGGAGCCGGGCCAGCCCCTTAGAACACAGCACTCCAGCTCAGGTAGGTCAATGCCAGCTTCTAAGGCTTCCGTCGCAATAATCCATTGAATGATACCGGACTGGAGTTGTTGAACCACCTCAGCCCGACGCTCTGGATTGATACCGCCATAGAAAGCAGCCACCTGGTTTGACTTCAGCAATCCTGTTAGATCCCTGACACTCCGGCGCGAGTTGCAAAAGACAATCCCGGACTTTCCCTGAACTAACAAGAACTGAATAATACGGGCTGTATCCGCAGTCAGGTTGTAGCTGGGTTGAGTCAGAACTACCTGACGATGGGGTGCCGCAGCTCCGCTCCTATGAATCCAAATGAGAGGCTTTGGAACACGTTTAGTTGGTTTCAGTCCGGACAGCTTCTGGGCAAGCTGTTTCGGGTTGCCACAGGTTGCACTCAGAAAGATGAATTGCAGCTCTCTGGAGCGACCGCCATAGTGATCCACTGCTAACCGAATGCGACGGATCAACCAAGCCATGTTGGCTCCATAGCTACCTGAAAGGGTATGTGCCTCATCGATCAACACATAGCGCAAATGTTGGTAGAAGGTTGCCCAGCGCTCTGACTTCCAGGTTTGCTTGAGTTGAAAATGAATCAGTTCTGGCGTGACTCCCAGAATGTGAGGATCGGATGCGAGAATTTGCTCCCGTTCTTCGGTCTTCACATCTCCTGTCATCATTGCCAATACAGGACGGGAGACAACAGGCATCGCTGAGAGCAACTCCGAGATTTTGTGAAACTGATCCAGCGCTAGTGCGCGGAGTCCGTAAAATGCCAATGCCCGGTGTCCTGCATTTATGCAACCTTCCAGAATGCCGGGGTAGGTGCTGAGTGTTTTGCCGCTGGCAGTGGGAGAGGTGAGAATTAGACTCTTGCCTGCACGAATGGCTTGCAAAGCCTTGAGTTGATGAGAGTAGAACTGGTGAATCCCCTGAGCATGAAGAGCCTCAACCAATTCAGGTGGCAAATCAGCAGGAATCTCTTTCAAATCTGGCTCTTGTGCAGAAATGGTTTGCTGCCAGAGTAAGTCTTCTCCCAAGAATTCAATGATATCGGTTGGTTCAGAAGGACGACCGCTCGTTGAATCAGGGTTTTCTGTAATAGAAGTTGTCGGTGGTGTCCAGAAACTCTGGAGCAGAGCACCATAGTTCGGTGTAGTTGTCATGATCGTTGGCTTCGCTCACTGCCCCAAAACATCCCCCATAGGGGAAGGCAGATGCCTGCACAGTTACAGGCATTCGATCGCCTCAAACCGCTGCCCCCAAAAGTCACTTGGAATAAATAGTCTGAAACAACCGCGCGATCGCCAGCAGAGAGGGCAGGATGGCGTTTGCCAGGACAGCACCCTGCTTAATCGACATCTCCAACTCCACTAATTTGGTTACTGCCTGAATCAATGTTCTGAGGGGCATGGTTGCGACCTCTTGCCGTAAATAGTAAAGCCGATTAGGATTCCCCACGTTACACAGTTGAGCAATTTCAGTGTTGTTCTGGATACCACTCGCAAGCGCACTTTTAACCCATAGCCAGGTTCTAAACTGGGTCAGTAGAGTCGCAACCATCACCAGCATTGGCTCAGAGCGAGCCAGCAATTCGTCGATCAGACGCACCACTGCTTCACTTTCCCCGTTGCGAACCGCCTCCGCCAGTTGCAGATTGCTCTGAGTCTGGCAAGGAATCAGGCTTTGTACTTCAGCAAGACCGACAGGCTGACCATTTGTATAGATTGCTAGCTTGCGGAGTTCTGAAGCAACACGGGTCATGTCATTGCCGATCGCCTCTGCCAGATATTCAATGACATCTTTAGGCAGTCGGAGTTTCATCTGCTTTGCTTGAGTGGCGATTGCCTTTGCGATCAAATCTGTACGCCAAGACGGAATTAATGACAGCTCGAAACACTGACCGTGCTTGATCAAATGCTTGTAGATTTTCAGGCGCTTGTCCACATTTGTTGCCATGAATACAAGCGTTGTAGAATCTGGCACCTGAGCAAGTTGCTGCAAACTTTCTAACTGGGCATCACCCCACTGCTTAAGATTGCAATCCTCTACGACAACAAGCCGTTTACCACCACTCAACGAAGGGGTTCGTGCCGCACTAATTGCTTGTTCCAAAGCACTGGCGGGAAAGCGGTGATAGCAAAACTCTAGCCATTGTGGATCAAGTTCTGCTTTGTATTGCTCTAGTTTTTGTCGAATGGCAAACTGATCATCTCCAGTTAACAGAACAATCATCCCGACCTCCCATTTCTGCTAGCTGCGAGCGTTCTGATCAATACGGTCATTGGTTTTTGGCTCTGGATAACTCGCTGAAGCATTCGGGCGATCGCCTGTTGATTCGTCTCAAACTTTGCCAAAGAAGCAGGCGCGACTTCCAAAATTGCCTTATTTCCTTGCAACTTGATCAATCGCCCCTGGCTCAGCAATTTTTGAGTTCCTGGCTTTGCAGAAACGATGACTCTTTGCCAGACGGCTGACAAATCAGAGGAATCTTCTGTAGCTGCTGAAGATGGCTCTATGGCTGCTTTACGGTGGTGTCCGTTTTTGCCTGCTGGCTGCTTCCCGTTTGGCTGGTTGGGAGAACCTGATCGGAGCAGTGGCATCAAGTTCAGTAGACACGTTTCCAGCCAAACAGCGGCATTGGTAGTGTTGCGAAGATAGCCTTCTGCCTTCTGCAATTGCATCAAGGATTGATTGAGCACATCAAAATCCCAGTGAGAGGCAATTACCTTTAATTGGTTGTAGTTGGCAGGACTGGTGAGCAAGTCTGATGCTTTAGGAGCTGATTTGAGAATGAGGAGATCTCGGTAGGTCTGGAGTAAGCTGCTGAGAATCAATTTGGGAGTTTTACCAGAATCCACCAGGGTTCGCGCTAATTTAAGGAGTTGAAAGATATCGTTGGTAGCGATCGCATCAAGTATTGCCAACAGGTCTGTTTCTGTCACTCCCCCAGTTATTTCGATTACATGGTTTGCGGTCACTTTTTCACCCAGCAAACTGACCTGACCCAACAGCTGAAGCGCATCTCGCAAGCCTCCCTCTGCAAACCGGGCGATCGCCATTAAAGCATCATCACTGACAGCGATCGCTTCTGCTTCCGCAACGTCCTGAAGGTGCTGTGAGATCGTGTGGAGCGACAGCGCCCGAAAATGAAACACCTGACAGCGGCTCACAATCGTCGGCAAGACCTTATGCACTTCCGTTGTGCAAAGGATGAAGACCACATGAGGTGGTGGCTCCTCAATGCACTTCAGGAGAGCGTTTTGCGACTGGGTAGTTAATTGATGTGCTTCGTCAAGAATAAAAATTCGGGAGCGCCCCTGCACTGGTGCAAGGCTGCTGCGTTCAATCAAAGCACGGGCATCATCCACCCCATTGTTAGAAGCTGCATCAATCTCACTTACATCCAGGCTATTGCTGGTTTCAATTGATCGGCAGGATTGGCAAGTGCCGCAAGGTTCATCGGTAGGTCCGTCAAAGCTTAGACAATTGAGAGACTTGGCAAAGATACGCGCAGTAGAGGTTTTGCCAGTTCCTCTAGAACCTGTGAAGAGATACGCCGGGGCTATGTGCATCCGGTTGATGGCATTGGTCAAAGCGGTTTGGACGTAGGGTTGTCCAACCAGTTCTGCCAGGATTTTAGGGCGATATTTTTGATGTAAGGCGGTGGTCGGCATGGTGATATCGGTTTAATCATCATGACGATCGCCCCTAGTCAGGGGCAGCTTGCTTTAGTGGAGGTAACTTAAAGATCACTCCACTCTCGCAAAACCCACAACAAGACACCTTGCACCTCTACTCGGCATTCTTCTGCATCAACCGTAATGGGAGGGTAGTTAGAATTAGATGCAATCAGCGAAATGTGCTTGCCTTCACGATAAAAGTGCTTCAATGTCGTACCCCTACCTTCTACCCACGCTGCCACAATCTCTCCATCCTTTAATGCAGCAAGGTCAGAGACAGGACGCATAATCACAAATGAGCCATCCGGAATGTGATCGCCAATCATACTGTCTCCAGCCACTTGGAGTGCAAAATCCCCAGATTTTAGTTTCGGGCTGGAAATTGGTAGCACATCCTGACTATCGGTGAATACCTCGCTAAGATAGCCTGCGGCGATCGTTCCCCAAATCGGAATGCCACCTCGGTTTGATTTAAGGATTCGGATAGCACGGGCTTTTCCATATCGCCGTTCAATGTAGCCCTCTCGTTCCAAATATCTGAGACTGTTTTGGATGGCACCGCGCGGCTTCTCCATTGCTTCCATCATTTCATCAATGACAGGAGAATAACCGTGAAGCTGAATATAAGCTTCCAAGTATTCAAGGAGCCTTAGGTGGGGAGATGGGCGTTGCATTTGATAGAAGTAGCTAAGTTGGTTTAATAGTACAATTGTTCTTAATTTTAGGCAAGCTAGTAAAAAATTAGGCGTTTGGATTTTTGATGAGCAAATCCCCAGCTCCAAAGCCTTATAATGAGAGCCGTTGTTGAATCTTCTTATTCCGTTGGACTGCATCATTCAGCTACTGCAAGTTCACGATCAACAGATCGTCGATGCTATTCTGACGGAGGTGACTGATAAGCACCTTGAGGATGCCAAGACACTTTGGGAGCCGATCTTGGCAGGAAGCGGTCAAGACGATGAGTATTGGAACTGGGTCGGCAAGAGCCGTCGATCGAAGTTGCTCCCAGGCGATGAGCTGTACGCGATCGAGTGCGAGGGTGTCACTCAGGGGCTGATGATGCTCGATGTCTTGAAGAAACGCTGTCAGATTGAATCTCAGTTGCGACGACGGTTGGTGTACATTAGTGCTTTAGCAACCGCTCCTTGGAATCGACCTCTCATGACGAACCCTCCAACTTACAAAGGCGTTGGGGGCAATCTAGTAGATTTTGCGATCGCCCGCAGCCACGAACTGGGTTATCAAGGCAGAATCGGGTTACATGCTCTCCCAGGTGCGCTAGGATTCTATAGAAAGCTGAGAATTGGGCTGCTCAATTGCGGTCCTGATCCTGAAGAACCCGATAACCTCGTTTACTTCGAGACTTTGAGGATAGACGACCCATGACACAATCGATTCCTGCCCAGCCAAAAGCTACATCTGACGAAGCAGCTCGTCATCAGCGCCTGATGGAATTGGTTGAAGCAGAGGACGCTGCCAATGGTGAAGTGGGTTGCGGACGGGATTTGGGAAAGGGGCTTTCAGGGTATCTCAGTACTCGCAGGATTGCTCTTGACGATGAGCAATTGAAGACCCTGTTGCGAGAGCACTTAGGGCACATTCTGATGGAACCAGACTTTGATTCCATTGCAACCCAGATTCAACGTCGGCTTGAATCTTTGATTGTGCAAACCCTAGATAGTTCTTCGAGTTCTACATCGTTGTTAGATTCAACAAATGTCACAGAACATATTCCAACAGAAGAACTCAGAGAATTATTTCAATCACAGATTGCTGATCTTTGCTCTGAAGATACCTTAGAACAACTGATTCAGTTGAGCCATCAGATTATTCATAAAGCAGTACTTCAACCTCGACATACCTGGTCTAAGCCAATATGGGTACTGCGAGGTGAAACACAGATTTACATCGTTCAGGAAACTGGAATTGAAGAAGCGATCGCTAAAGTCAAGACTCAGCATCCTCAAGAAACAGGAGAATTGGAAGTCCTCACAGTCGGAGGCATTCTGGCACCTGATCAAGTGATTTCCTTAGATACCAACCTGTTGTGGAGGTTTCATCCTGAGAGAAACCTCAGTGCCCAGGGCGTATCTATCCCCTAGGCGACCTTATCCACCACAGCAGTCTTCATGGGACCTCGCCGATTACGCAGACGACCGGAGGCTTGAGTGCAAGCGTGTCCGACCGGATGCGCGTGAAGCCTGCCTCTGTAAGACGTGCCGCAATCTCCCAGCCCGCAGCCACTGTTGTTTCCGCCGTGGCACCGGGGCATCGCGGCTGGGAGACAATAGCGATCTGTCCTCCAGGTCGCATCAGGCTATGGATCTCTTTCAGCCGCTCGTCCGGCTCGTGCCACATGCCCATGTTGTTCACGGCCAAGACCTTGTCAAACGGCTCCTCAAACGCCGGAAGGTGCTCGACTGAACTACAACGCAGATCCACGAGACCCGCATGTACGGCATCTATGTTGCGCTTGGTTGCCTGCTGAACCATGACTTTCGAGTGATCGATGCCACATACAAGTCCGTGCGTCGCCCGATGGCTCAGCTCCCAGATCGCGATTCCCGGTCCGAAGCCGATCTCAAGGACGCGATCGGTTGACTCCACCCCAAGCAGTCCGACTGCCCACACATTACGCTTGCGGTTCGACGATCGCAGTGCCATCTCCCACCCAGCGAGCCAGCCTGCAAACCCACGGGGTTGCATAAACTGTGACCGGATCGCCATGACCAATGTTTGCTTCATGTCCATCACCTCAGTCAACTCCCGTTTGAAAGCCTTTCGCCCTTGGAGCCTAGCGGCGTTTGCGGCCGATGCGCGGTGCATCAGGTAGAGTGCGATTGGAACGAGGGGGATTGGCAGGAAATAGCTGAGTGCGATCGCGATCGCGGGCTGTTCGCTCCATCCTGCACCGATCGCCGAAAAGACGAACGCGGTGGGCACGCTGCCCAGCATTAGAGCGGCAAAGACTTCACGGACGCGCATTCCTCCCAAGCCCGACACGAGAACGACGGCTTCTGGAATACTGTACGGCAGGCTGCGCGTGAGAACGATCGCCCACATTCCCCCGTGCTCGAAGAGGCTCTCTACCTGCTTGATGGAGCGATCGCCGACTAACCGCACCACTAGCCGACGACCATACCTGCGGGCTATGGCGTAACCGAGAAGTCCACCGCTGACCAGTCCGAAGCTACTGATTAGACCGCCGCCAATCACACCGTAGATGATGCCGAGTGCAGCGATTACTGCCGTCTGCGGAACCGGTAATGCCAGGTCAGCCCATAGAGCCGCAATGCCAGGTGCCCATGCCCACATACTGTACTGACGTAGATTCAGGACTATACCATTGACTTCCTCGACTGTCGGCATCCGCGCCGTGCATGAGACGAGGCACAGGGTGAGGAGTGTCCAGGGAACGAGGCACGGACATCTGGGATATCGAGATGAATCCATAAAGCTTCCCTAAATATAAGTCATTGCTTGCATAATATGAGTCATTACTCGTATCTAGCAACTCGCATTTGACGGAGGGATTTCGATGCCACGCAAACGCTCCATAATTCCCCGTAAACTCCCGCAGCAAGACCGCTCTCGGCTGACCGTTGAAGCGATTCTGGAGGCAACAACTCACATTTTGACGGAGGAAGGTTACGACAAAGCCAACACCAATCGAATTGCAGAACGAGCAGGAATTAGCATCGGCTCGTTATACCAGTACTTTCCAAACAAGGAATCGTTGATGGCTGCCTTGATGGATCAACATTCCAATGAAATCGCTGCATTAGTAGAAGCAAAATTGCAGAATTTATTCGATGTACCTCCAGAGGTTGCCATCCCTGAACTGATCAGAGCAGTCATTGCGGCTCACGCGATCGATCCGTGTCTCCATCAAGTGTTAAGTGAAGAGATCCCAAGATCGGAACGCCCACAACAGATGCAGACAGCGGATGAACGCATTGCAGAATTGCTACAGGCATACCTGACACGGTGGCGCGATCGGATTTCCCCTCAAAATCTTGACATGACCGTCTTCATCTTGAGTCGCACAGTTGAATCGTTATGTCATTCAGCCGTAATTGAACATCCAAGTTTTGTGAGTAACAGTCAGTTTGAACAAGAGGTTTCTAATCTTCTCCTACTCTACTTAACAGGTGCTTGATACAATCTTAGGTTCTGATTCCTATCCAGAGTTTTCAAAGGCGTATTTTCAGATTCCCAAGCGAATTCACCGCTATATCCTATTTCACAACAAGCGGCATCCCCAGAGGATAAGCAAAACTGAATTAAAGCGTTTCTCACGCATCCCGCTGTGCAAGGATTGTAGCTTCAATGAAAAATCAAGCCCCCAGACCCTGCTATCCCTCTACCGTGAAGGGATCAATGTGAACGTGACGGGCATTGATGTGGTTCACGCTAAAAGACCCCAGTATATGCCAACTGTGTTGTCTAAGCAGGAAGCGATTACCCCGGAGGGAGCACTGCTTCGCATCGCAGTGATTCAATAGTGTAATGGCATTCATCAACTGGTCATGAAGTTGCTCTACGGTTAGAGTTTTCATCTGATCGAACGGCTGCACTTGCAAATCAAGGCTGTTTAGCTTTGAAGGCAAAGACAGCAAGAGCTGTGTGACGATGCTGCCTTTGCATATTATTAAGTGTCAAGCACATATTCGTATCGCGACAGTGACCAGGACGAGTAGACGACGCATTAAAAGCATCCTTGTGGCTGGTGAGAACGTGAGTGATTGAGTGCTAAGAAATAACACGAAAAAGTCGTGCTGAATGCTAAAGGCAATCGCACGACAACGAAGATCGAAACGACAATTAAGATCGAAACGACAGCTAAGATCGCTTGGGTTGAACGACCTTTTTATCGCTGACAATCGAGGTAGCGGAACGAGAGACCGCCGATTGTTTGCGATAACTCTGAGTTTCAATCTCAACAATCAAGGCATGATGCACCAAGCGGTCCACTGCGGCAACAGTCATCATCGAATCGGTGAAGATCGTATCCCACTGGCTGAAGGGTTGATTGGCAGTAATGAGCAAACTCTTGCGCTCATAGCGATGAGCAATTAACTCAAACAACACCGAAGTTTCGGCTTCAGACTTTTTGACATAGCCCAAATCATCGAGAACGAGCAGGTCAAAGCGGTCGAGCTTCTTGAGCATTGCTTGGAGTTGGAGTTGCAGTTTGGCTTGCTGTAAGAGTTGTACCAGTGCGAGTGCGGGATAGAATTTGACTCGCTTGCCAAACTCAATCATGCGCCGCGAGACAGCCGCCGCCAGATGAGACTTGCCAACACCCGAAGCACCAAAGAGCAAAAGGTTTTCGGCACGTTCGAGCCAGGCAGGATCATCAGCAAGTTGCATGAGTGGGGCAGCATTGAAGTTGGGGCAATGGGAAAAGTCAAAGTTGGAAACCGTTTTTCCGCTGGGCAGTTGGGCTTCGGTGAGGGCGCGTTGAATGCGGACGCTCCAACGCCGTTGTGCCTCCAATTCGCACAGAGCCAGCAAGAACTGAGCGTAAGACCAACCCTCCTGCATCGCTTGTTGTTCGAGGGCTTCCCAGTGGTTGAGCATGTGAGATAGGTGCAGTCGTTTGAGGTAGAGACTGAGGCTTTGATACGGACTGTTCGTGGGTGGTGCTGGGCAGGAGTTGGTCATAGTTCGATAGGGGATGTTGGGTGATAGTGAGAGTGGGTACCTTCAGCTCGCTCAATAATTGAAACTGCTGGCGTAGTCTGGCTAAGGTCAAGGTTTGAGCACTCAATTGAGCTTGGAGATAGGCTGCTACTGCTGTTTCTTTATCTTGAGTGGCAGCAATGTACAAAGCTTCCACGATTAGGACGGCAGCACTATCGAGTTCAAATTGCGCCTTCAACTGTTGCCAGATGTCACGCCAGGTCTGGTTGGGCAGTAGTTCCTGTTGCCAACTACAGTACAAAAAGGCTCTGGGCTTGCGACGCAGTCCTTCTGCCACATGACGATAATTGATGCTGCGGGTGCGGCGTTTGGTTTTGTCGGTGACTCGGATGCGTGGCAGTTCTACCACCAGTTGGCGATTGAGATAGCCCACAATCCGGTCATGATGTAAATGTAGTTCAAGCTGTCGTCCAATCAGCCGGGCTGGAACGGTATACAACACACAACGCACATCAATGGTGCTGCGACAACTGACGGTTGCATTCAGTACCTCATAATCAGGGGTTCGATAACTCGGTAGGGGTTGGAGATATTGTTTCTCGGTAGTGCTGTAGAAGTAATGATGTTAGCTTAGCAGTAGCACTTCATTCACTCGTTTCCTATGCCTGCTTGCCCGACTTGTGCCTCTGTTCAAACTGTGAAAAATGGTCGCATCCACACAGGCAAGCAGCGCTTCAAGTGTCGTGAGTGTGGACGGCAGTTCGTGGAAGATCCAGCCAACCCACCGATTGAGCAATCGACGCGCGATCTGATTGACAAGCTGTTGCTGGAACGCCTGTCACTCGCGGCAATTGTGCGAGTGACAGGTGTGTCTGAACGCTGGCTACAGTCGTACGTCAACCAGAAGTACTACCTGACACCCAAGCAAGTCGAAGTCCCCCAAAAAAACCTGGAAGGCTGACAATGCAGTTAGACGAGATGTGGTCATTTGTGGGTAACAAGCGGTGTAAGCAGTGGATTTGGTTAGCAATGGATGCCGAAAGTCGAGCGATTGTCGGGGTGTATGTTGGTGACCGTTCGTGCCGCTCAGCCAAGCGACTGTGGCAATCGCTGCCACCTGTGTATCGCCAGTGTGCAGTGTGCTACACGGATTTCTGGGACGCTTATGCTCAGGTGCTACCAAGCAAACGACATCGGGCGGTGGGTAAAGACAGCGGCAAAACCAATTACATTGAGCGATTCAACAACACCTTGCGCCAGCGAGTCGGGCGCTTAGTCCGCAAGACGCTCTCGTTTTCCAAGAAGTTAGCCAACCACATTGGAGCCATTTGGTACTTCATACACCACTACAACGCCAGTTTGCAAGATTGACCATTACTTCTACATGATTACCTGTTTCTCTTGTGCAATCTTGTCTGTATGCAGGTCATTCAACTTAGTGGTTGCCTGATTGATTAACTCTTGATACTGAGCAATACTCTCAAAGTCATGGCTCCCTCGTAACAAGAGCGCTTGCTTGATGCGGTTCTTCAAATGTCCATGTGATGTCTCAATCGCTCCATTTTCATGAGCAATTCCAGTGTTATTGCGCGTTGGTTGCATGCGATAGTGATGGCATAAGTCATCATACAATCGAGTTAATGGCTTGTTTCGCACACCCCCCATGTTGCGATAGGCGGCACTTAAGCTATCGGTACGGTGTTGCTTGGGGACTCCTCCACAAGCAAACAGGGCATTCTGCAATCCTTCTGAGAGGGCAATGAAGCTTTCACCCCCCTGGATGATTTGGGCGTACTGCCAGCCACTGTACGCCAACCGGTAATGATACAGCAGATGCTCAAACGGCTTTCCAGCAATGGTAATCGCGATGCCTTTGAGTTCGGTGAAGTCCGATAACCCCATCATCCCTGGTTCATGGCGTAGCTCAAACATTACGGGCTTGGCTTGCCCATGCAATGCTTTCCAGGCGCGCACCCGTCGTTGTAATGTCCGAAGCACTTTCACATACTTGCCGGGGTATTGCGCCTGTAAGTACTCAAACAGGGTCGTTGGTTTGAGTTGCGGTTCTCGTTTGAGCATTGGCTCTAGCTCGCTTTCCCAAACCTCGGCTAATGGATCTGCCACACTGCGCCAATCCCGCAGGCGACCTCGATTCGGTTGATGTACGCCTGCATCAATGCGCTGTCCACTACGGGCTGAAAATCCAGCCAACTCCGGGGCTTCTACCTGGGTTAAGCCTTTCTCGCGTGCTGCCATATACACTTGTATTTGATATGTTTTGATTCTTCCAGACACTCTGTGAATCTCCATTGACCGATGGATCTTCCTCAGAGTGTCTTTTCTTCTCTGTCGTTTGACTCAACAACTCATGCAATGAATCGCGATCGTTCTTCTGCTCAAGTTGAGTAACTCGCCAATTGGCTGTCGCTCACTCGCCAGTTGTATTGTCACCTAATAGCATATGCAAACTTATTCCGGTTGCTTAAAAAGGGGAAAGAGAAAGTGGCACATTTCCATCTCTAATTCCGGATTATTAAAATCCCCAGCCGGAACCAGCATTGCCGGATAGTCCGGTTGCTTCAAATGCATCTTGATTCCAGAACTGGGAACCGCTTTAACCGCTTCTCCCAGGTATTTAAGATTGAATTGGATATCCAATGTCATATCTACAGGAATATGGGCACTGATTGTTTCATCGCCTCTGCCAAACTCTCGCTCGATCGAAAGGTGAATTTGTTGTGTCGTTCCATCAAATCGAAACTGAATCCCTCTCTCCTTTTTGTCAGTCAGCACTGACAACCGCTCCAACGCTTTGAGCAATCCTGATTTCTCCAGCACCACTTCCCGATCAAAGCTGTATCGTGACAACAACTGCTCACAGTCTGGATATTGTCCTTCAATACACTGGCAGCTCAAAATAATATCCTGCCATGCAAAACTTGCACGGGTTGCTTGAGCATCGTAAAGCAGTTGAATCGCGTCAACTGAATCAGCGAGATTACGAATCAGTTCCTTCAAAGCTTTACCAGGAATGGGAAATTGGGTAAGTTCATCAGTTCCCGATCGCTTGCGCCGCTTTCTGCCAATCCCCTCCGTTGACAATTCTGCGATCGCTACTCGATGTCCATCTGTTGCAATAAATTTCAGTGCATTTTGCCCAATCTGAATATAAACACCTGTCAAAATGCGCTTGGTTTCATCCGTGCTAATCGCGTACAGCACCCCTTTCAGTCCTTCTCTCAACACATTGGTTGGTAGGGAAACTGGAGCCGCTTTGAGTGTTGCAATGGGCGGGAATTCCTCAGCCGGAATCCCTCGAATCTCATACTTCCCATCGGCATCCGACAGCGTAATGGAGCAAGTCTTAGTCGGTTGCTCCTCTTCTGACATTGGTTTCGTAACCTGCGCCTGACTGTTGAGCGTAATGTTGCCTGTTGGAAACTGTTTGACCATTCCTGAAAGCATCTCAACAGGGACCGTAATCTCACTGCCCAAAAGCACCTGAGCTTCAAAGCTTGCCTGAATCGTCATCGCCAAATCAGTTACGGTCAGATGAACCTGTTGAGCGTTAGCATCTGCCACGACCAACACATTTGCCAGCACTGGATGGTTAGGTTTTGCCGGGGCAGCACAACTTGCGATCGCCAGCGCATCATGAAACTGACTCTGCGAACAAATCACCTGCATCCCCTTTTCGGTTGCAGGTGTGTCCTTTGGCTGAGATTTAGCTGCCCGTTTTCTCGATGACTTCCTGGGCACAGGCTCTGCCGATACTTCAGGCTCAGCAGAATTTTTAGGCTCATCGACTGTTGCTTCCGCTTCACTCGCCTCTGATGGGTCGGTAGGTTGCTCTAAAGAAGTGAGTTTCCCAGGAATACGCTGGGCGATCGCAGCTTCAGAAGTCAGTTGCTCAGTCTGCCTTTTTTGCTTTGCAGTCTTGCCCCTCGATCGTTGTAATGCTTGAGTCATGATCAGTGCCTCTGATTGAATGGTCGTCGAAGGATGCCTGCGTTAGCAGAGGAAAAATGCCAAAGGCTCTATGGCTCCAGCTTCTTGGCAGATTGACTAAATTGCTTAGGGTATAGTATGGAGCCGAAACGCCGTTAAGTATTCCCTAAGTCACCAAAGTTGGTGGAAGCAACTCATCATGGGTGAATTCGATACGCGGCTTCTGGCAGTTGGGTTTACTTAGGGAATATTTTGAGGTGATTCTGTCCAAAGTATTCCCTAAGTAAAAGTCCTATGGCACAACCAGAATCCGCCGACGCGCACGGCTGGCTCCCACATACCATAAGCGATTGTGCTCCCTCACTTTAGCCAACAGAGCTTTTGCACTATCACCTCGTTCTGGATTGAGCCGTTTGCTTAAATCCTGACCATCAATACCACATTCTAGAAATGTACTGCCCTGGCTGTTGTGGACTGTGATTGCAAAGCAATTTCGCACATTGGCGAACTGCTCCAGGTGCCGATAATAGTCGCGCCACAGAAATGGATTTCGCTTAGCGATCGCCATCAGCCGACGCGCTTCTACATCAAAGCGGCTCTGCTCATCCTCGTGCAAAGCGTAGATTTGACGTACAACACCATCATCGGTTGTAACCTTTAACCTCCAGGCTTGGTAATTGCTGTAACGATCTTCTGAAAATTCTTGAATCGTGAATTCAGTTGAGGTTGAGAGGATGATCGTTTTACCATCGGGAGCCAAAACTGGATCGCGTGTGATCAGCCGTTCGCCGGGAAGAAACCGGGAAGTAGTCTTGCCATACAGATGATTGCGAATCTGCTGGTTGTAGTAATCCACTTGAGCATTGGTCCAGCAGAGAATCCTGAAGCAATCGGGATTTTGAATGAATTCCCTGGAGGTTTTCTTGAAGGCATACTTTAGGAGCGATCGCCGCTTGACCAGCAACGAGCCGTTACTCTTGTCCGGCAGATATTTTGCAAATGGCTCAAAGGGCGCTTTGCTCTTCGTCACTGCATAACGGCAAGCCGTGATAAATTCCAACAGCGGACTATCTGTGCTCTGGCGCACCACTTGAGTCAACACGGCTCTATTGGGTATGGTGAAGGCTGGCGATCGCCCTTCATTCACCGGGTTAAGCTGAGCCGGATCGCCCATCAGAATCATTTTGAGCGGGTGCCACGTTGATGTTCTTTTGGACGCTTCCTCAATCCAGTGCCAGAGTTGTTCTCCAATCATGGAGCACTCGTCAATAAACACAACATCAAACAGTCCAATGTATGACGTTCCCGTCGGTGCCAGCACTTTTTCGTTACCTCTGGAAACCATGCCTAGTCCCAGCAATTGATGAATTGTGAAGAAGTCTACACCAGTCACCCCATTTTCTAGCGCCATGCGTTGCAACACGCCCACAGCCTTATTGGTGGGCGCGGTCAGAACGACTCGTTTCCCCTGACTGACCAAAACTTTGACTAATTGGAACACAATCGTCGATTTTCCCGTCCCCGCATATCCCACTAGCAGAAACAGGGCAGCCGCGACCGTCGGTTGCAGAAATGTCCACATTGCGTCCAGTGCTTTACGCTGCTGCTCAGTCAATTGAAAGGGGAAAGAGACAGCCGGGGAGGAAGCAGGAAGGGTTTGCATCATTACGACTCCGCTAATTTCATCCACAAATCAGCTCGGCACAGCGGTAGCTGGTTGTTTTGGTCTTCCCGAAATCAGCAACCCAATTCAATTGAGTCCTGTTTTAGTACAAATGTTTATAAACTAAGCTGTAACAGTCTGAGAGCTGTACCATCGCTCTACCTCCTACCCCTACGAAACCACTAGCCATGTGGTTACGCACTTAGGGAACAACTATATCCAGATGGACAGTTCTGGTCTATTATTCTTGGCAGTCCGTGGTAATTTCTTATATAAGATTAGTAACCGCAGCTATGGAGACTCAAAAACCGAAACGGAAAGGGCGAGATCAGCTCTATGGAGAACTCAAGAAGCCGACCATGATTGCACTCACTCCCACCGGAGTTGAAAAGCTGGATGAGTTAGCCGCTGCATTCTCTCTGTCTCGTTCCGAATTCATCGAGCGCATTGCTCGGGGAATGCTTTCCGTACAAGGAATCGAGTAATTACAAACCTATGGAGAATGTAAAGTCCAATGCCCTTTAAAGCTTGAAAACACCAGGAAATCGTCTTGGCGGGTGAAGTCCTGGTGCCTTCGATGCTTCAGTTAAAACCAGAACGACCATATCAACGATATGCCCTTCCTAATTGGATAGGTTGTGACCTGCCCATTAATGACAGGTTAGCAAATTACTCGATCCTTGAAAAGGGCAGAGGTTCTTACCTCCTAAGAATCTAGGTATGGCGTTTTGATTTCGTATAATTCTTTTCAACGCTTGAGCCATGATGCAACCCAAACCCAGCGATCGCGAGGACAGCACCCCCCTCATCGAAGACTCCACCCAGTTAGAATTAACTGAGGTAGAAGTTCTGCCCTCTCAGTCCACCCGGACTAAAATCCGCAAGCCGCGCAACCTGCCTCGAACAGAACCACCTCTATTTACCACCAAGTCAATGGAGATGATTGCCAGTGGAGCACCTGTCATCAGTGCGACGCAGGCTTTTTTAAAGCCTCCAGATTGGAGCGAGTATGGGCAGGAGCGCCTTTACTTCCAAAAACACTTTGGCAAAGGGCGCTACATCGAGTTCTACGTCCTGAACAAGCAAAAGCACCAGGCAGAGTCGATTTCTACGCAAGCAGAGCGCGAAATCCTGGAGCAATACGGGGTAATGGCAGCTCGTCTCCATGCGGTCTTTGCTACCTATGCTTCATTGCAGTCTGAACCTTGGAAAGAGCCGTTTCATCTGCTCGGTACAGACCTGATCAAAACGCTCAAGGTTCACAACAGCAATAAGTTCACCAAGTCACAGAAGCTTAAGGCAGTTGCTGACCTGGCATGGGTTGTCGGGACGTTAGGTGCAGTCATCCACTGGTTTGAAGGCGACATGGATCTCTGCGTTCGAGAGCGAAGCTTGCTCTGGATCGTCAGCGTCCAGGAATACACCCAACCCAATGTCGATGGGGAATCCGAAGAATTGCATGAGGTGGTGATCCGGGTGCAACCAGGACTATGGACCCATAGCTTCCTAAACCGGGAGGGCGCACAACAGCGGAAAGCCCTGTATCAGTATGGACTGATTCCTAAAGAAGTCTTTGATATCGATCCCCACCGGCGCAAAATGGCGACCAGCATGGCGCTGTATCTAATCCAGAATAGCCGTTCTCGTCCGAATGGGGTTTATACCGTTGAAAGCCTACTGGAAAGTGTTTTACCTAGCAGTGACATTGAGAAAGCGCTGTCCGATCGCCGCTACGGGTGGAAATTAAAGGAATCGGTAGACAATGCTCTACTCACCCTCAAAGATAACCTCAAGATTGACATCGACTTTGATGATGAAACCTATCCCCTGTGGCTAAGACCCGTCTGGAGCCTACCCGATGAAATAGCAGACCTGCCCACAAAAGAGCGAAACCAGCAACTCTTGGGGGCAAAGTGGCTACCGGATAGCTACATTTCCAAGCATTGGTTCCCGGCAAAACTCACCTTCCGGCTACCCGTGCAGATTCAAGAGTGTTTGGATGAGCTTGAAACCAGACGAACAGAAAAGACCAGCCGAGCCTCCGCTGGTGCCAATACTACGCGGAACAAGTCTAACAGCAAAGTCAAGGGCACTACAGCTAAAGCGCTACTGCCTGCGGCTGAGCTGGATGGAAAGACAGTGAAAGCTGCCCGTCAAGCAAAGGGATGGACTCAAGCCCAGCTTGCTACCACGATCGGCAAGAGTGTCAGTTGGGTAAAGCTGGTCGAGAGCGATCGCCGTCGCGCAGTCGATGAGGATCAAAGCTTGCTACGTCAGGTTCTTGGCATCCAGTAATGCAATTGAACTTGGTTACAAGATCTGTAACCCTACTGTAACCATTGTCAAATAAAGGTTTTAGACAAGCTCAACCTCCATTAAAGTCCCATAGTCGTGACATTAGCATCCCCATGCGGTGACTTGATTCAGTAGGAAAGGCGATCGCCTTTCCGTGTAACTCTCTGTAACCATTGATATGAAAAGGTTTTAGCTATATTTATCAGGTTAAACTTCCCCTTTTAATGACATCAATACCCCCTGGTCGTGACTTGAGTACCACTCGGACTAAGTAGGGTTTGCTGAAAAAAGCAGCAAAGGTTTACAGTGCCTAGTTTTCAAGCGAGATCAAGTCTGCTAAAGTGCAAAGAAAAAGTGTAAAACCTCTCAAAAACCTTGCACGAGCTTGCCGATGTACCGCCGTTCTCCCCCTGGTCAATTGTCGTTTGAAAACTTCTACTTGCCGTTTGGGGGCAAGTTATCGGGTGAGAATCGCTGGGTGAAGTTGGCACAGTTGATCCCGTGGGAGGAGTTTGAAGCGCAATATGCCGAGCAGTTGAGCGAGGGGATGGGGGCACCTGCGAAATCCTTTCGCATGGCACTTGGGGCACTAATCATCAAAGAGCGGCTGGGCACGTCTGATGCCGAGACAGTCGAACAGATCCGGGAGAATCCGTATTTGCAGTTCGTGCGCCATGACACTTTGAATAGCATTCTTGGCTCAGCCAAGAGAACACTTGGGAGGAGGTGTCTAAGCGAACCAATCTACCTGGAGCCGAAAGGCAAAGGGGAAAGCAGCATATTGGTAAAGCGGTGAGCGGAGACAAAATGCCTAAACCACTGCACCGCGACGCTTGTGAAGCAAGGTGAAAGCTAAACTGCTTGAACTTCAGTCCCAACTAGACCAAAGGTAGTCTCGTCGGAACGGCATTTGATACCGACGCTGGTTCGTCCAGATGTAGAAGTACTGGACATCTGGAACTCCCACGCACCAGAGTGATCAGGGATGACCTGAGCCAAGGGAACGAACGAAGCACCTACCCTTTACTCGGACGTGTCATTCAAAGAAAGCATGGGATTGCCTAAGGGACGCGAGTCCTAACAGGTTGAGGGATCCATCTCCTCAACCGAGAGTGAGTATCTCACTCTGGCAACGGAGCCTCCGTAGTAGTCAGCGAACGGGAAAGCCGTTTACAAGGCAAAGGGAGGCAGGTAACTCGATGAACTACACAGAGAGGTGCGCGAGATGCGTGAAGCCAAAACTGTACTAGACATCATCCGTGAGCGAGGTCGCCATCGTTCACCGTTGAGAGACCTTTATCGACAACTGTACAACCCCCATTTGTATCTATGCGCCTATGGACGAATTTATCGAAACAAAGGCGCAATGACAAAGGGAACAACAGAGGAAACGGTTGATGGAATGTCAATGGATAAAATTGACGCAATCATCGAATCACTTCGATATGAGCGTTATCGTTGGACTCCGGTACGACGAGTACAAATTCCGAAAAAGAATGGCAAAACTCGTCCGCTCGGCATTCCATCCTGGTCTGACAAGCTGCTCCAGGAAGTCATTCGCTCCCTCCTGGAAGCCTACTATGAACCTCAATTCTCCGACTCCTCCCACGGCTTTCGCCCTGCAAGAGGATGCCATACTGCTCTAACGACCGTTAAGCGAGTGTGGCATGGAACGAAATGGTTCGTTGAAGGCGATATCCAAACTTGCTTTGACAGCATCAATTCAGAAATTTTGCTGCACATTCTGCAAGAAGATATCCAAGACAACCGTTTCCTAAGACTGATCCGCAATCTGTTGCAGACTGGATATATGGAAAATAGGCGGCACACACCAACCCTGAGCGGGACACCGCAAGGGTCGATTTTGAGTCCTATCCTTTCCAATCTGTACCTCAACAAACTGGATCAGTTCGTCGAACAAACGCTGATTCCAGCGTACACAAAAGGGCGACAACGAGCACGGAGTCCGGTGTATGATGACCTCACGCACCGTGCCTATCGGTTGAGACGCCAAGGACAAACCAAAGCTGCTCAAGAGCTGGAACAGCTTCGACGAAGCATTCCAGCAAATGATCCCCATGATCCCAACTATCGGCGGTTACGCTACTTGAGATATGCGGATGATTTCTTGCTCGGTTTTGCAGGTCCTAAGCAAGAAGCAGAAGAGATCAGGGAACGACTCAGAACGTTTTTACAAGAGGAACTCAAGTTAGAACTGTCTGAAACCAAGACCCTGATCACTCATGCTCACACCGAAAAAGCTCACTTCCTCGGATACGACATTTCAGTGACACAATGTAATTCCAAAATCACAAATCGTCGTCGGTCAGTGAACGGCGGGATTGCATTGAGAATGCCTGTATCCTTCGTGAAAGACCGTTGTCGGTTCTACATGAAACGAGGCAAGCCCACTCACCGAATGGAACGAACTTACAACACGGACTACAGCATTATCAGCCAGTATCAAACAGAGTATCGGGGTTATGTCCAATACTACCAATTGGCAGATAATGTGATGTGGCTCAAGCAACTTCATTGGGTAATGCGAACTTCCCTACTGAAGACCTTGGCCCATAAACACAAATCATCGGTTGCGAAAATGGCACACAAATACCGTGCTAAAGTCGAAACTGCTGAAGGACCTAGAACGTGTTTGGAAGTCACGGTTCCACGAGTAGACAAGCCTCCCCTAATTGCTCGTTTTGGGGGAATTCCTTTAAAGGTCAATTCGATGGCAATGATTCAAGACCGCGTTCTGACCCGATACTCACCAGAGCGAGTCGAAATTCTGCAACGATTACTAGCAGAGACCTGTGAAGTGTGTGGCTCGACGCAAAATATCGAAGTCCATCACATTCGCAAACTCGCAGATGTAAATACTGTGGGACGCGCACCCAAACCCTTTTGGATGCATCTGATGGTATCGCGGCAGCGAAAAACGCTGGTGCTCTGTCGGAAATGTCACGACGATCTTCATGCGGGTAGACCGCTACGAGATCAGGCGGAACGAGAGACTGGAGAGCCGTGATGCGGTGAAAGCCGCACGTCCGGTTCGGAGGGGGGACGATGGAAAAGGAGTCAAAAGCCACCTCGCCAGCGTCCTACCCTACTTCTTGGGATTATCGCAGTACAGCGACAAAGCCCCGTTTGATGCTTCGATGTTGGTGCATTTTCGCAAGCGAGTGAAGCTTGAGTTGATTGGGCAGCTTAACGAAGCCATTGTGCAGCAGCATCGTGAGAACGATGCGTCCAAGCCGGAGGGAACAGCAGAATCCTCAGACTCCATCGATGAGGACAACCGTGACGATGAACCTCCCTCTGCTTCAAATGCAGGACAGCTGATTGTCGATGCCAGTTGCACTCCTGCGGATATTCGCTATCCCACTGACTTAAGTTTGCTCAACGAGGCACGAGAGCACACCGAGCGAATCCTCGACTTGCTGTACGCGCAAGTGCGAGAACAAGTTACCCAAAAGCCCCGCACCTACCGCCTCAAAGCCCGGCAACAGTATTTGCCTATTGCCAAGCAACGTCGGGTGAAGCCCAAGCTGCGGCGAAAGGCAGTCGGACAACAGTTACGCTATCTCAGGCGGAATCTGGCTCACATTGACGCACTGATTGCTGCAGGAGCATCCCTTGCTCAACTGGACAACCAACTGTACCGTAAATTACTCGTCATCAGCGAGTTGTTTCGCCAGCAACAGTGGATGTATCAGGAGCGTCAACGTCGCATTGATGAGCGCATTGTCAGTATTGCTCAACCGCATGTGCGACCAATTGTGCGAGGCAAAGCCGGCACACCTGTGGAATTCGGTGCCAAGATTGTCATCAGTTGTGTCGATGGCTATGTGTTTTTAGAGCATCTCGACTGGAACAACTTCAATGAATCGACTCAGTTGCCAGAACAGATTGAGCGATTCAAGCAACGCTTTGGTCATTATCCCGCCTCGGTTCATGCCGACCAAATCTACCGTACTCGGGCGAACCTGCAATACTGCCGAGAACGAGGCATTCGCCTGAGTGGAAAACCGTTAGGCAGACCGAAACAGAGCGAACAAGCAGACATCCAAAAGCAAGCTCAGGCAGATGCTGCGATTCGCAACCAGGTGGAGGGCAAGTTTGGGGTGGGCAAGCGTCGTTTTAGTTTAGCTCGCGTCATGGCAAAGCTCGCTCCAACCGCAGAGACCACCATTGCAATGACATTCCTGGTGATGAATCTGGAGCAACTGCTCCGGCAGTTTCTTTTTGTCTTTTTTGCCGTTGTTCTCTCTCAGGAAGTGTTCCAGTTCAACCGATGGCAGCGGCAGTGGCGCGATCCTCAATGCGCCCTGGCTGCTGCTTAAGTTCTAGCGAATCCCAAGATTTAACCGTCTGTCTTCTTAAAACTCGTGAAATACTTTTTCAGCACGCCCTAAGTATAGGGAGAATTTAGTTACAACCACATCTAGCGAGACTTAAAGAGAAGATCCGCTATATATAGCCATAATGCAATTGAACTACGCGAAATACAGTAGTGCACTAAAACAATTCCACTAAATCTAGAAGCCTAAACTCGCTTTTCTGATGTCTTTGTAACCTGAGCGTAACTTTGCTGTAACCATTGATATAAAAGGCTTTTAGCCGCAATGCCTGATAGTTACAATCCCCTAACCGTGACATCAGCCTCCCCC
Source organism: Leptolyngbya sp. NK1-12 (assembly GCF_032598965.1). NCBI lineage: Bacteria > Bacillati > Cyanobacteriota > Cyanophyceae > Leptolyngbyales > Leptolyngbyaceae > Leptolyngbya > Leptolyngbya sp. NK1-12. The sequence continues at coordinate 43,695 of NZ_CP053588.1, read as the reverse complement.
AGTCGTGACTTGCCCTCTAGGCTCAAGTCCCAAGCCGTTGTAACTCTTCTGTAACTAGCATCAGATCTAGATTCCAGATCATTTTGGTTACAAATCTGCGGTAATAAGCTCCTCTGGATGGGACTTTAATTTCCTATCGCCGTGACTTCCGTATCCCCTACAAGTGACTTTACCTTCCTCTTACTGTGACTTTAAATTTTCAGAATGGTTGTGGAGCAAGCTATTTCAGAATGGTTACACGTCTGATCAGATCAATCAGATCGATCAGCTTGTAACCCCCTGTTTTGTGGAAACAGGGGGTTACGCTTTAAACGCAAAAAGACAAAAACTCACCCGCCACCCATGTTTTGCAAATTTATCCCAGTGATCGTCTTTGGCTCGCTCAAGTGGATGAACACATTCGCGACATCATTACCGATTTGATTAGTTGAACTTTGATTAGTTGAACCGCATGTCAGAAACCACCATTGTTTTACAGCAGCTTTACCGCTTGATTCTCCATGAACATCAGCAGCTTTATAGCGTTTGGCAAAGCACTGATGTTCTACAGTCACAGTATGATCAGTCCCTCACCCCTGCTGTGGTAGAAGCACATCTTCAGGGCAACCTAATTATCTCGGTGCGCCTCCTCCAACCGGCGACGAATCTGGCTAAAGCAGGTTGCATTGATTTTGATGCTCCCAAAGATGGCAGTGATGAACAGACTTTGCGTGAGGTGCTGAGTCTGTCTCAACGAGTGCAACAAATCGCTACTAGTCAAGGACTCTCTGCTTATCTGGAATTTAGTGGTCGTCGTGGGTTTCATCTCTGGTTGTTTGCTGATATGCCGCTGCCTGGTGCTACCTGGGTCAAGGCATTGCAGAACCTCTGTTATTTAGCTGATTACAAGCCAAAGGAGATTTATCCCGCCACAGCAACAACGGCGATCGATGGTAAGGCAGCGGGACGACCGATTAAATTGCCCTGCGGCAAGCATCAAATCAGTGGTAAGTGGAGCGGTTTCTTAAGTGAACCTGTGAACTGGTCTGAAGGATTTCCGGTAGTGCCCGACGATCAGGCGGGTCTAATGGCATCCTTTCAGCAGATTCCTGTGGCTCAACTGGCTCAACTGGCTGCACTTGAAGTCAGCATCAGCAGTGCGATCAGTAAAAATGGGCATCAAAAGGGAAATGCCTTTCAGGAGCGATCGGGGTTTGCTGGGAGTTCAACCGTTCAGCATTCTACTGCTACAAAATCGACAAACTTTTCAATTCTGGCTCCTGATGAGCATCCCGCTTGTATTCACTACCTGATGAACCAGGGTGCGCCAACCGATCAAGACTACAACTCAGTCAACTTAACTCTGGCGCGTTATGTCATCACCAGGGGATGGGAACGTAACCAGGCAGAACCCTTGGCAGAAGCAATGGCACGAGCGTCTGATCACCATCCCACCAGCAAAACGACGGTTGAATCCAGGCTCAGAAATTTCCACAGCACCTATGCTTCGGTTAAACGAAATCCTCACGACTATCAGTGGAGTTGCAGCTACATTCGCAACAGCCGTGAGTTAGTCCACTGTGGAGGTTGCACGGGCTATGCCTGCCCCTTTTGGCAATGGGAGAAGCCAGAGGGTGACAACGAGGTTGCTAGACGAGTTGAACGAGATTTGCTGGCTTACATCCTGCATCACCCAGAAGCAGGGATGCAAGAAGCCTTGGGTGTGGATTTACCCGTTGAGGGTTTTATTGCCACATTTATGCCCAAAGGCGATGCTTCAAAACCGTTTTATCTCCACCAAAGGCTCTGGGAATGCTTTGTAAGCCTGGAGATAGAAGGGAGAGAGTTAACGCCCAGTCTCGTTCTCTCACGGCTGGAAAAATTGGTGATGGAGCGTTCTCCCCTACCGACACCGATTCTGAATCAAGTTGCTGCTTATTTGGATGAGCTTTTGAATCTGGCTCCCTGTGGTTGGGAGACGTTTACAGAACTCCTCATGAGAGTGCGAGATACTGGATTGCGACTACTAGCAAAAGAGCAGGCTGCCACTGCATCGGAATTGTTGGATAGCCCCTTACATCCTGTTACCGAAACGCTGGAAACACTCATTCACCATTCCCAACATCTTCAGCAACGGAATGCCTCAGAAGTCATGCCAATGGTGGCCTATACCCAGGACTTGATCCGGGAATTGTTTGGGCAACCGCAAACGGCGATCGCCACCCCAGCTCCTTGGCTGAATCGTTCTCTCAATGGTGGACTACATCCCGGCAGGCTTTATGTTGTGGGTGCTCCTCCCGGCTCAGGAAAAACGACCTGGTGCGCCTGGTGTGCGGATGAAGCAGCAAAAGCTAAAATCCCCGTGCTGTATGTCTCTTTTGAGATGGGGAAGCAGCAACTCTGGGTGAATGCTTTGTCGCGGATGGGTGGGCTGAACTCCGGCTTGATTGAAGCAAAGCACTGGATGAACGCCGACTATGCCCATACAGAATGGTTGAAACAGCAGACGGCTCTAGCAATTCGGGCATACGATCAGCAGATTGCAGAATATCTAACGGTTTTAGAAGCAGGTCCAGAGGTTACAGTTGCTCATTTGAAGGGGACGATCGCTCAAATTCGCCGCATTGCAGAACTCGATAAAACAGCGCCCGTGTTGGTGATTGTCGATTATTTACAACTCATGTGTTGTGGGGATGAAAAACTCGACTCTGGTGCCAATGAAGTGTTGCGGGTTTCGCGTGTGGCAACGGGGTTAAAGCAACTGGCGCGAGATACGGGTGCTGCTGTGGTGGCGATTAGTGACATTAATAAGGCAGCCTACCAGGAAGCACTTCGGACTGGAACGTTAGATATGGGTGCGTTACGGGACTCGTTCAAGATTGCCCATGCCGCAGACTGCATCATGCTGCTCCAGACGGGTAAGGCACAGCGAGGCAATGACCAACCTAGAGATCAGCTTGACCTCTTGGAAGAACGCTACGCCGGGGACTATCTCAGACTCCGGCAAATTCAAGACGTGCGCGCTCAGTATCCGCTTAATGAAAAAGCAAAGGCGACCTATGCGCGACTCAGCATTCTCAAAAATCGGGGTGGTGTCACAGCAGAGCCGTTGTTTGTCTATGAGCGGGCTTACCACCGCTTTATTCCAGTTGATTTGGATTTAGGAGAGGACAATGACCGTGAAGATCTCTAGCCCCAATGTTAGTGGTGTAGAAGCAAATTCCAATCTCCTTACGGCTGCTGATCCACTGTATGAGGATTTGATGGACTGGGCAAAATCTCGGAAACGGCAGTTTTTGAGGAATCGGGTTCAACAGAGTAGTGAGCCTATTAAAGCTGTAACTGCGGAATCAGAAACACCATCAGCAAGCGATGCTTGGATTGAAACCTGGTATACTCCACCGCCTCTACCATCGTGGATTGCCAAACAGAAAGCGATGCTCTTCCAGAGCCACTCCGTGAATGCTTCCAGTGCCCCCTATCAAGAAGCGGGAGGAAAGGTAGAAGCAGAGGAAGTCAAGGAAATCAAACCTTTGATCTCTCCTAGTCCTGCAACCTCCTTATCTCCTCCAAACCACGACAGTTTTGAGATTGGTCAACAAGTTGTTCTCTGTCCAGACTCTCAGCGGATACCTGCTGGTATTCCGATTGATGCCGTACTGGTTATTCAGGAGATGTATGTCAATGTTTATCGGCAACATCAGAATATTTGGTGTGTCTGGTGTAGCAGTAATGCTTTTTCTGGTTTGAAGTCAATTGATTCAGATTGTTTAATACCATTACCAAAGCCAGTTCATACGGCTGATATAGAAGGTGTATTTGAAATAGAATTTAACGGTCTAAATATAGATGAAAAACCAAATTCTGTTTTATCTCATACGCCTGTAAACTTTGAGTTTGTTGAAGATGGACAACGGCTTGCAGAAGTACTCAAGCCTTTCCAAGCTTGCCAAGTCATTGCGGTTGATACAGAAACTACTGGGCTTGATCCATTGAAGGATCGAATTCGTCTAGTGCAAATTGCTGCGGCTAACCAGCCGATTATTATCATTGACCTGTTTAAAGTTGCCAAGGAAACGCTAACTCCTCTGTGTGACCTGCTTCAAGGTACTCCAATCAAAGTTTTGCAGAATGCCAAATTTGACTTGAAGTTTCTTCAACAGGCAGGACTTCCCATTGCTGGCAAACTGTTTGACACGATGATAGCGGCGCAATTGCTGGATGCAGGAGTGCGATCGCACGGATACAACTTGGCGGAATTGGTCAAGGTCTATTTGGGAGAAGAACTCTCCAAAGAACAGCAACGAAGTGATTGGAGTAATCCCAGTCTTTCTTCTGAACAGTTAGAGTATGCAGCGCGAGATGCAGCGATTCTGCTGCGGTTGCGTGAGGTGATGAAGCCTAAGCTAACATCTGCTCGTTTGGTGGAAACTGCCAAGCTGGAATTTGATTGTTTGGGAGCGATCGCCCAAATGGAACTCAATGGAATGCTGCTCGATCTCTCCCGATGGGATGCCCTACGACAAGAACTTGAACAAAGAAGAGATCAATTAGCAGATGCATTACGACACCAATTTCAACCAGCTTTGCTCAGCACTCAACTTGATATTTTGGGCAATCAAACTTCTTTCAATCTGGACAGTCAGCAGCAGGTATTAGAGGCACTACAGCAGATGGGTGTGCCAGTGGAGAATACTAGCAAGCTCTCTCTGATTCCTTTGGCAGAAGAGTATCCGCCCGTTAGAGCATTGCTGGACTATCGCAAAGCAGCAAAATCAGTCCAAGCCTTCGGCAGTAGCCTACCCAAGCACGTTCACCCCATTACCGGGCGAATTCATCCAGACTATCAACAAATGGGAGCTGCTACTGGACGCATGTCCTGTCGGAACCCCAACCTGCAACAGATTCCCAGGGATAAAATCTTTCGCAGTTGCTTTATTCCGGCTCCAGGCTATCGTTTAGTCGTGGCAGACTACTCTCAGATTGAACTGCGGGTCGCAGCAGAACTCAGTGGCGATCGCCGCATGATTGAGGCATACCAGAATGATGAAGACTTGCATCGGCTAACCGCTGCCCTGATTGCTGATAAATCTTTGGATCAAGTTGAGAAATCGGAGCGACAGGCAGCGAAAGCTGTTAACTTTGGGTTGATTTACGCGATGGGAGCAAAGGGGCTGGCAGAGTACGCCTACAACAACTATGGGGTACAGATGAGCCTAAAGCAGGCAGAAACCTTTCGCAAGCGATATTTTGAGGTATATCAGGGGATTGCCCGCTGGCATGGGGCGATTAAGCGAAGGTTGCCCAGGGAGATGCGGACAATGGGCGATCGCCTCCGGCGCTGGCAAGATGAGCCGAAGTTAACAGAGCTTTTGAACACTCCAGTTCAGGGCACTGCCGCCGATATTACTAAGGCTGCTTTAGCGAAACTCCCGGTAGCATTGAAAGGAATAGGAGCCAGATTAATTGGCACAGTGCATGACGAAATTTTGCTGGAAGCTCCAGAAGATGCAGTAGAACAGGCTGCACAGATTCTCCAACAAGTGATGGAGCAGGCTGGACAGAGGTACTTAAGAAAGGTGCCAGTGAAAGCAGAGGTGGCGATCGCTCTTAACTGGGCAGAGAAGTAAGATTTTGGGAGAAGGTGCTTGATCATCCTAGTTGATAAATTTGCAGGGAAAGCTAACATGATCAAGCTTGACAATGAATTTCATGGAAGCTTTGTCTGGCAAAGTTATATTTTGCTCAAGCTTACCTTTGATTGGTATTAGTAATTTATAAGTTGAGTCTCGACATGAGGGGAGACAACTCACTATTCTCATACCCAATTACCCAACCTGCCCCCCACATACCTATTCCTTCACATCCTCTCTCACAACCTGTGTAAGGTAAAGCAGGTAAGTTACCCTTCGGAGACGATTCCAATTCAAAGGATAAGGTAGCGTAAGTTTCCCAGTCGTTCCATGCATACCATCCTACCTGTTCTCCAAATTTTTCCCAAGTGTCCGCATTGTGTGCGGCACTAGCTCCCCCAAATGCCTCCCAAATGCGCTTTTGAATACTGAAACCGAAGTGTCCGTTGCTGTAAACGACCCAAAGCTGATCAATGTTGTTAAGAATGGTGTTGGGAAAGTTGTTGAATAGCTCCTTCCAATTTCTATATTCTTGCATCACCATGACTAAATAGAATAGCCAGGCAGTTTCCTCATCCGCTTGTTGCCAGTCCTCCTGACGTAAATATTCTTCTAACTGACCACATAAATCTTGATCCGACAGTTCCGCTTTGACTGACCTCAGTTTGGCTTCAAACGCTTTATCGGCTTCGTAATTGTATTGCACGGCCAGCATCTGAGAAAATCCCTGTCTAAATCGCTCAGGGTTATCACGATTAGCGAACTTTAATCGGAACAGCTCTTGCCATTGTTCTTCGCTTTGATTGTCTTTATGCCCCCAAAGCTGATACAGGGCATCATGTGCGGTCTGGTACAATGCATAGGTAGAATGAGCTTCGGGCAGTTGAATGCTAGGAAAAATATGTGGGAGAATGCGAGACACTCGATAAGCGCGATTTGATCCTTCCAATTCAGCATTGATTTCGATTAAGCCTAATCCGATCGCTCGGTGTAATTGCTCCTGGTGACCTGACAGCGATTCACACAGCGCTTCCAATGCTTCCATCGGTACCGGCAGCTCAAACACGAAACACCGACTCAGCACTTTTGCTAAAGGCTGGTCAATTTGTTCGTATAAGTCTGGCCAGACGATTCGCCCCTTCCAATCGTCAGAATTAGCTTCAAGTTGATGTAGTTTGGTTTCGACATCTGCCTGCGATAACACCTTCTCGTTCAAATCCTCCAGTAAGCGGGGATTGCCATCAGCCAGCCGCAGGGCACGATCGATGAGGTATTTGTTCACCTTCCCAGAGTTGAAATGCTTCAACTGTCTCAGTTTCTTCGTCAGAGCCGATTTGTGGAAGGCATCTAATCCCTGGATATAAAAGTGATCTATCAGATCCGACTGAAATTCGTAGCGGCAGGTGATCAAAATCCGATGGGGGCTATTGCTTTCTTGAATTGCCCAAACCAGTGCATCCAGAACCTTAGCCACATCCGATTTAAGTAGATAGCAACCGCCACGGGGTTCCAGGTTCCACTCAAAATCATCCAGAATCAACAACAAAGGGTTCTGGTCGGGTTGATTCAATTGCTCAAACGCCGTCCGTAGCCGATACTTCAGCTCATCATCTCTCTGCTTCAGGTCGGCTCGCTGCTGTGCATTCCTGATCTGATCCGCTAACTGATTGACCAGCTTGGCTTCATCAATCTGTCGATACCACACAATCTTTTCATAGGTCGAAAGCCGATCGCAGAGACGGGCAGCGATCGCACTTTTTCCCAAGCCACCCATGCCATGAATCAGTACGCCTACTTTGTCATGCTCGATCTTAAGCACCCGCAAGCAATTTTGAAGCTGACGGCGACGACCGACAAAAGTTTCACGAGTCGCCACTCTCACATTCCCTGCTGGATCTAGGAATTGAGAAGCCGCTGATTTGCGAGGAACGGGTCTCTGTCCTTGCTTCACCAAAGCTTCGGGCAAAGTGTCCGCCACATACAGTCGCAACAAATGCCAGTCTCTCGCCTTAATCCGAAGTAATTCCTGATAGGTTTCGGCTAAGGCTTCGGTCACGGCTTTTCCAGCCGATAATCCCTGGTAGAGGGTGGCTGCCGCTGCCGTGGCATCAGTATCCAGCACCCGTTCTCCCCAGCCGAGAACTGCTGTGGCTCCTGACTTCAACAAGGCTTCCGCCATTGAGGGAATCGTGCCTTGACTGGAATACCCGGTGCGACAGCCAGAGAGAAAGATAAGTTTGGGCGTTTGAAATTGCAGTTCCCTGGCGATGTCCTCAGCAGTACTGTAATGAGCATCCCCATAGGGTGTTTCGGTAATGAAGCAGGGCGTGTTGTCTTGAATAGTGGCATGGCCCGTGAGGTGAATTACGTCAAAGTCCTCTCGCCCCAGGTCTTCGATCAGATAGCCCAATTCCTCCAAACAACCACTTTCCTCAACAGTTAAACATAACGGTCGTCGCTGCGTGGCGGCTAAAATGCGGCTCTCTTCCGCTTCATAGTCCAGTTCCGGCTCAATGCCTCGTGGGGCTGTCGCCATAAACACCACATTCAAAGCTCGATTGGCTGGCTGGTTGTCCACTGTTAGGCGTGGGCGATCGGGCACCCATCGCACAGGAATAATGGCTGGAAGCCGCTGCACTAAAAACTGTTTGCCATCATGCAACACTTCCCACGGCAGATACGCTAGCCCTTGGGAGGCGGCGATCGCCAACACAATCCCATCGCGGCGATATTGGTTCAGTGCTGCTTCTAAATGGCGATCAGTGCCATCTAACCAGTTGTAGAGGGCTTGCCCTGTCTTCGCATAATCTTCTGATAGGGTCGTGTAGTACCGTTCGTTGGCTCGTTGCATCAAGCCAGAAATTTCAGATAGCGCCAACTGACGCGACTGGTAATCATTGGGATTATCCCAAAAGTAGCGGAACTCAGCGTAGTCATCCCCAATGGGCTTCAGAGCGAGATGGAGAATTCGCATGGGTCAGTTCAGCTTTCTAAGATGTCCTTGATTTGTTCCACTGTTGCATCCTGCAATAACAATCGTCTCCCATCCTCAGCCACGATCAGCACCTTTTCGATCCTGGCTCCAGCCGGGTTCTCTAGAGACTTTTGATACTTTTTGTTCCATTCATAGAGTTTCTCAGCCACTGTCAGACTGCCACTGACAATGCCCACGATAGTAGCGATCGTCACCAGTGTCCCTTCCCGCTCCACGGCATCCCGTGTTTGATAACTGCCCTGAAACCCCTCAATTTTCAATAGTTCCTCAGTAGCATCGATCGCGTCCCGACCCTGAATTTCAACTTTCATCTCCTATGCTCCCTTAAAGGAATTTTTTACAACCAGCATTGTAACCTCTGCATTAAAAGAAATAGGAGCCAGGTTAATTGGCACCGTGCATGATGAGATTTTGCTGAAAACTCCGGCGATCCCATCTTAAGTGGGCATCCAAACGGCGATTCCTAATTATGTTTCTGGCAATTCCTCATTCAGCAAGCTGTCTAAATCTCGCATTCCTGGCAAAATCCGCAGAATTTCTAGACGTGTGTCTTTGACGCGATAAACGACGACGTAAGCTGTTTTACCAATTTTGGGAGTTATCAGTTCTCTGATACCAAAAACTCGCCCCGGTTTACCCAGGTTGGGCATTGAGGAAAGCCGCTTAATCAATTGCTTTAGCCGCGAAGCGACCGCTTTCGCTGCCTCTGGGTCGTCTTCAGCAATGTAGGCACGAATGGCTGCTAAATCCTTTACTGCAAGCGAAAGAAATACTATGCGCATGGAGCAGGCGTTTCATCCTTCGTTCCCCAAGTATCCAACCACGCATCCACTGCTTCACCCTCTACCCATTCGGCTTCAGGACTGTCCGCCAACGCGACCGCTTCTTCAATCGTTTGAATTTGCCAAAGGTGTTGCTCAATGTAAAAGGAGATCGCCTCTGCTGCCAGCCAGGACTTACTACGCCGAGTACTCTGCGCTAAAGCATCCAGCTTGTCTTTTAATTCTGGAGCTAATCGAATGGTAAGGACTTCACTTTGAGCCATCAGTGTTCTCCAAATTTCCCCCATTCTAGCGTAGAGAATACAGTGTATACAATGTCTTCACTATGTGAGTTCACTAGCTGCGATCGCCCTCGCCACCCTCTCAAGCCACCAAACACGCCTTAAAAAGATTCATCAGGTTCGTAATACCGCCAGTTGTAGCGGCGCGATCGGCTACCACTGTCCAACTTATCGATCGCCTCCGGATCACCATTCAAAAACTCGCCCAGATCCTCGTACTGGTTGGGATACCAGGAACCAGAAGTTGTGGTTTTTGGCTCATCGGGTAGTACCAAAGTTTCCCCAGGTTTCAGATGGGCAAAGCGCGGGTGACATTCATCTTGAGTTCTGCCATCTGGGGTCAGGAGTTCTTCGCTTTCATCATCGGGTTCCCGATCGTATTCTTGAACCAGCAAACCGTTCTCCAGACGCTTAATGTGCCACGGCATTGTTATCCTCCTTGCTGTTCAATTCAAGAATAGCCACCTGGCTGATTTTGCCCTGGCTGCTTTGTGTAAACGTCAAAAAACAGTCTAACGCTTTCTAAGTTAGATGGTAGTACGTTTATATCATGAACCGTAGGTAATGGATCTGACCACGCGGGTCATTGAGGGTTCCGGTCTCAGCATCCCGATTTTTGATGGGGCGCACAACAACGGGAAGGGACGGTATCTGTCGGAGCCGGAGATTATTAAAAACTCTTTGCTGGAACAGATGTTTGAGCCAGAGGAGTTGCAATCTCTGCTGCTCGTAAAAATTGACAATCGTAATCCTGATGCAAATCATCTGCGGGCGCGCAATTTTGCCGATGGCACTTCGCGACGGCTCACGTTTAGTTCTGGCAACAGTTACTACTTTGCAGATGATGAATTGCGTAAAAAGATTCGGCGCTTATTTGCGACAGAGCCGGATACTGCCTGTCGGTATGGTTCTCTATTAGTGAGTAACTGCTACAAAGGGTCTAACACGTTGGAGAACCTGCGGGTCAAAATTGTGGATTTCAATGACCCGGAGTATTCCCACTACAAAACTGGCGATTGTCACGGTAAGATTTCGCCGCAGCTTGCTCGTCACTTAGGGGGTGAGCAAAACTGTCCGTTTCAATTTCGGTTTGCCTGGAGGAAGCAATGGGCAGAAGGACGCGAGGAAAACTGTCCACGTGTCAGCTTCTTATCTAAGGGAACGCTATTGCCCGATGCCCGACTGACTGAGGCAGAGGGCTATGACATCATCATGGATCGATCGTCGATCAAGGGGATTAAAAAAGCCCGGTTGGACGAGCTGGTTCCGTGTGGAGATTATGAGTTTCCTCAAGCCGCAATGGGAAACCGGGGCAATGCCAGAGCCACCAGTTATGACAATAGCTGGCAGTTTACCATCTGGTATTCCGAGGATGCAGTGCGGCAGGATTTGAAGCAGCCGACGGAGGAAAAAGCCAAAGTTCTAGCAGATTTACAGCGGAATCCTCTGGCACTGGCACGATACATTGTGCAGGAATACGACAAAGAGCAGCAACGGCGACAGGAGCGATCGGAAGAAGACTTTGAGGATGAGGATGGTAATGCCAACAGCCCGATGCAGGAATCTCGCTGGATTTCGTTGCTGCGAAGCGACAAATATGGGCAATTGGTTGAAACTCCCAAGTTTCGGAAATTTGCAACGGATTATGTGGCAGGTAGATGGCGAGATTTAGCGATTAAGAGCGGCTACAGCCACAGTTCGGGTATGGCGATGCCAGCCAATGATTTACCGCGCGGCACGGTTTGTGTACCTCATCTGCCAGAAGGGGATGTGATTCTGACCCGCTACCCGATCGTTAACTCAGACAATATTCGTCTCTACCGCAATAGCCACGACCCGGAGCTGAAGAAAACTCGCAATGTCATTTGGATAAATCCCAAAGATGCGGAGGAATATCACCAGGCAGACTTCGATGGCGATCAACTCATGGTTAGCCCTGCCAGTCAGTTGCCTAACCTTGCCAAAGAAACGCTGCGAGCGGGCGAGCCAGGACGCTTTGAAGCAGTGAAACAACGCCCTAAGCTGGCTTATAGCGAAGTTGTCACCGATGCGGGTGGTTTGAAGTACCAGAATCTGGCTCAGATTGCGGCTGCGGCGAATCAGAACAAGGTAGGGTTGGTGGCAACCAACATTGGGCGGGTGCAATCGTCGGTGCCGGGGGAAGGGGAGAATGTCGAGCGGTTTGAGCGCCGTCAACGAAAACTGCTTAACCGTCTGTTTCAAGCACTTCAGGTTGAGGTCGATTCACCCAAAAGTGCAGAGCGCTTGGAGGACATCAAGGAGATCGAAGGAGAGAATCTACTTTCGGATGCAAAACGCTGGTCAGAATCTCATCCCAGCCACTTTTTTGACTTTAAGAAGGACGATCGCCTCTATCGCAGTTTCGCCATGCCTGCGGATGCTCCCGGCTCAATCAATGTGCTTGCCAGAGAAGTCGTCAATCCGTTGTGGGAGCCGACTCGCATTCGGAGCCGCGATCGCCACGAGTTCCGCTATCTATTTCCGAAAGATGATTTATCTGTGGATGCGTTGGAGTGGGCAGAGGAACTGAAGACCCGGTTCCAGCAAGCCAGAGATGAGATTCAGGAGCGGGTTGGCGAAGATCGGGATGCGTTCAATGAGGAATTGGGCAAGCTTTACGATAGCTATCGGGCTGAGATCAATGAATTGTTTCCGACGACCGAGGAACGGTTTGAAGGAGCCGCTGCACTCTGGTATACCCAGCACACGCGCCCGGAAATGGATCGGCATCGTCGGGATTGTCTGGCATTGGCAGAGCAAATGGATATCACCTTTGCCCTTCAGCATGGCTATGAAGTACCCAGTGAAGCGCTACCCAGAGATGCTTATGTGTTGAGTGTACCGTTTGGGTCGGATGCGATTCGGTGGAAGGAAACCTTGGAGCAAAAAGGCATTCAATTTGATGCGATGATTCATCCGCAGCTACCGATGATTGAGTTTGCGCTCAAAGATCTTCCGCCCCGTTTGGTTGAAAAACTGGAGGCTAAATTTGGCAAGAATGTTAATGATCTGGATACGCTTCATGTACCCGATGATTTGCGAATTATTCCTCCTGCTGATCACACTTGGGCAGAATCGAGGCAAGATTCGGGAGTAGGAGCACTGGCATACAACCTGTTTACAGAGGAGGTCTGTCAGCAGCTTCAGGCGTTTCAATTTGATGAAATCAAGATCTTGGGCATCCGTCACAATGATTTTGCAGGGGAGAATTTTGCCAGTAAGCAATGGCGCAATCAAGCCATGAGCTTGCAGGTGGGTGCATTTGAACTGCCAGAATCTCACCCTGAGTACTACCGCTACAACGGAACTCCGATCGTGCAGATTGATGACAAGAACTTAGGCACCTTTTCACCCGATACCCCCAAGTTACCAATTGGCAGTTCCTTTGAAGCAAAGCTACGTCCTGAAGGTTCTAGTGTCGTTCTGAAGGTGAACCCTGATTCGATTCAACTTCCTGAGTCAATCCTTCCTGGTTCAGAATCCATTCAGGTCTCTGAGATGGATAGAAATCAATGGCGAAGAGAAATGTTTGAAGGACTAGTGACAGCCGTTGGTGAGACCTATGAACAGCAGCGGTCAAGTTGTTCTGAAATTGCTCAGTTTAAGGTGGGTAATAAATGGACTGCCTACGTTCAACCTACAGGTGACTTCATTATTCGGAACGAAGGCAGGCGAACAATTTGTCGGGGAAATTTGAACACGGGTGAGGAAACGTTGCCATTATCTGAAGAATATGCAAATGACTTAGAGAAAATGATGGCCGCGAGAGAATCAATTGCTCAACATCAAGAAGTATTAGCCATTAATCGTTACGCTCCAAAACAGAGAGAGACGCAATTAAGTTAATAGTCATAAATTTATGACTCTATGCCTAAAGATAAGGAGTATCAAGGAAATCCATAGTACTCTTGCTCGTGAGAGCTGTGTGGTATGGAACAGAAGCAAAAGTTATTAGGGTAAACCAGCTTTACCCTCACTGATTCAAGTCTTGAATAATCGCATGGCATTGAGTGTTACCAGTAAGGAAGATCCCATGTCCTCAAGCACTGCGATCGGCAATCCAATTACACCCAGAACGCCCAGGATGATGAACGTAGCATTCAGTACCAGGGCAAAGGTAATACTTTGCTGAATTACTGATAAGGTGCGACGACTGAGGCTGATAGCATCACCTAAACGTCTTAAATCATTTCCGACCAGCACAACATCAGCCGCCTCCAATGCCACGTCAATCTTGCCGACCGCGAAACTAACATCGGCGGCAGCTAGAGCAGGCGTATCATTGATGCCGTCTCCAATCATGCCTACAACACCAGCGCGACGTAGCTTATAAATGGCTTGCAATTTATCTTCAGGCAGCAATTCAGCCTGGTATTCCTCAATGCCAACTTCCTGAGCAACCTGTCGTGCCACGGCTGATCGATCGCCTGTAAGCATTACCAGTCGCTTGAGTCCAATGCGTTTGAGCAGACGCACGGCTTCTGGGGATTCAAGCCGGACTCCATCCGCTAAGGCGATCGCCCCAACTAATCCCTGTCGTGTTCCGATTAATACTGGTGTTTGTCCTTGAGATTCAATTTCTGCTAACAGCGATTTAGCGGCGGCTGAAAGTTCAATGTCTTGTTCCTCAAACAATCGACGATTACCTACAAAGTACATAGCTGGTCCAAACTTTGCCCAAATTCCTTTACCAGGAACAGCAGTAAAGGATTCTGGAGCTTCCAGATCTAATCCTTGCGCCCTTGCCTCAGCGACGATCGCTTTTGCCAATGGATGTTCTGATTGTTGCTCTAGTGAGGCGGCAATGAGCAGCACCATGTTGGCACTCATGGAATCTAGATGATGTACCTTCTGCACCACTGGCAGCCCTTGAGTAATCGTACCTGTTTTATCAAAGGCTAACGTTGTAAGCCGTCCGGCAGTTTCCAGTGCATTTCCACCCTTGAACAATATGCCTTGACGAGTGGCAGCTCCAATCGCGCTAATCAATGAAACAGGCGTGGCAATCACCAAAGCACAGGGGCAGGCAATAACAAGCAGCACCAAAGCTTTGTAGAACCAGGGCTGAAACGGTTGGGCAAACAGGAGCGGGGGGACCAGTGTGATGCCAACCGCAAGAGCCAGAACGATCGGGGTATAGATGGCGGAGAAGCGATCGACCCACTGCTGAATCGGCGCACGGCTTTCTTGAGCCTCTTCAACCAGATGAACAATCCGAGCTACCGTTGTATCTGCGGCAGTATGCGTGACCTCAACTTCTAAAAATCCGGTCTGATTGAGCGTTCCTGCAAAAACTTGATCATCTTTCTCCTTATTTTCTGGCAGGGATTCACCAGTAATCGGAGACTGATCGACCGCGCTGATACCAGACAGGACAATCCCATCAAGTGCAATGCGTTGTCCAGGGCGAATGGTTAAAATTTCCCCGATTTGAATTCCTTCAACGGTCACAGAAACCTCTTGCCCGTTTCGCTTAACCGTTGCCATTGCAGGAGTCAGATCCATTAAGTCACGAATGGCGTTGCGGGTTCGACCGAGGGTGAAATTTTGTAGTGTTGTTCCGAGCGCAAATAGAAAAATGACGAGTGCGCCCTGAAACCACTGACCGAGAATCGCTGCCCCGATCGCCGCTAAAGTCATCAACAGATTCATGTCGGCTCGACGCAGTTTGAGCGCAATCCAGGCGGCTCGTAAAATGGGCACAATGGCAATGACTAAACTGATGGCATAAAACCCCTGAGCCACTAGCGGCAGTAACAATAAACGCTCTGCAATCAAGCCTAAGAGCAATCCAATCCCGCTAAAAACAACCGTTTGCCCTCGACGAGTTTTTAACCAGAATTGCCATCCGGTTAGATCAGACTTGCGCGATCGCACATTAGTCACAAGTTCATCGGTTGAAGTTGGTATATCGCTGGTTCTATCTACGTCAACTGTATATCCTAAGCTCGTCACCCGCTGAAGGATGTCCGTTTCGCTGACTTGCTGCGGGTTGTAAGTCACATTTAATCGTTCTGAAGCAAAATTAACCGTTACCTCAGTGATTCCAGATAACTGCTGTAAATTGGCGGCAATGGTCTTGGCACAGCCACCACAGTCCATACCGCCAACATGGGCTTGTAGCGTTTGAGTCAATGGCGGTTGAACTGGAAGGGGCTGATTTGGCATGGGTTCAAGGGTGTAACCCAAGGCAGTAACGCGATCGCGAATGGTGTCCTCATTCACCTGCTGAACGTCGTAAGTAATGTTCAGCCGTTCTGTCGCAAAACTGACCTTCGCTTCAGCGACCCCAGGAAGTTGCTGCAACGTGGCTTCGATCGTCTTGGCACAACCGCCGCAGTCCATGCCACCAACTTGTGCCTGTAAGGTTTTCAGTGCTGAAGCTGAGTTCATTTTGGCAGCCCTTCAAAAACGTGCTTTTGTTGCAGTCAGACATATCAGTACTTGCTGATATGTAATATATTAGCAAGTACTGATATATTATCAACGTATCAGCAATTGCTAATATGTCATAGTCTAAAGCGTACCAAGCAGCGAATGACTACCTGTACTCAAACGGCAGATTTGAAGGCGAAGCTCTTTCGAGGGTTTTCTGACCCCTCTCGCCTATCCATCCTCAATGCATTGAGGAACCGTCCACTCACCGTGAGCGAAATTGTTCAACAGACAGGGCTGAACCAGTCAAACGTGTCTAATCACCTCAGTTGTCTGCGCTGTTGTGACCTGGTTGTACGCGAGCAGCAGGGTCGATTTGTGTACTACGAGCTTGCTGATATAAGAATTGCGACGCTTTTAGATTTAGCGGATGAATTGCTGGCAGACGTAGCAAAGGGCGTGCGCCAATGCTCCCACTATGAACCTTCGTCAATAAACAGATTGAGCCAGTGTTCAAGCGATTGAAGTCAGCTGCTCAATGCCCACTTTATTCTCCTTTTCCTAATTATGAGACGTAAACGTTCTACCCCCTGGATTCATCGCTGGTCGCGCCCGTTGATGGCAGGAATCGCGTCGATCGGAGCAGTGGTGACTGCTTATCTGACCTATAGCAAGTTAGCTGGTAACGAAGCAGCTTGTCCAACTGGAGGTTGTGATATTGTCCTCTCCAGTCCTTACGCAACGGTGTTTGGGCAACCTCTGGCTCTATTTGGTTTTCTCGCTTATGTCAGCATGATAGTGTTTGCGATCGCCCCTCTACTCGTGCGATCGCCAGAGCAAAAGGGACTCCGTGAAAAGCTAGATACATGGACTGGGCTACTGCTATTCATGGGTGCAACTGCCATGATGATTTTCAGTGGCTATCTGATGTATTTACTCACGGCTGAAATTAAAGCCATTTGTGTTTACTGTGTCGGGTCAGCCATTCTATCTACTAGTCTGTTTGTCTTAGCCATCATTGGACGCGATTGGCAGGAAGTCGGGCAACTCTTCTTCACAGGCATTATTGTGGCGGTTGTCGTGTTGGTCGGAACGCTCGGAGTATATGCCAACATTAACAATCCATCTCTAGCAGAACAGTCTGCCTCAGAAACAGCAGGTCCACCGATTACAACAACTTCGGGAGAGGCAGAATTAGCGTTGGCAACACATTTACAGCAGATTGGAGCCAAGATGTATGGAGCCTTCTGGTGTCCTCACTGTCATGATCAGAAACAGCTTTTTGGTCAAGAGGCATTTAGCAAAATTGATTACGTTGAATGTTCTCCAAATGGTCAAGGAAGCCCTCCAGCAACAGCCTGTATAGAACGAGGCATTCAAGGATACCCAACCTGGGAAATCAAGGGGCAGTTGCTTCAGTCTGGAACCCAGTCGTTAGAAACATTAGCAAATACATCAGGATATTCCGGTCCTCGCAACTTCAGCAACACTTTACCTGGTTTATAACCGTTCGACCAGTATTAATGCAGCGTGACGTAGCGCAAGACAGTTCAATGAGCCAGCCAGATTATCAGAAGGAAATTCAGAGACGGTTAGACCAGGTAGCTGTTGTATTCTCCGGATTTTGTACGATCCACTGCTTGCTGGCTCCTGTCTTATTCACCATCTTTCCAGTTTTAGGAACAACATTCATTACAGGCGAGAAGTTTCATCAAATTTTATTGTGGTTTGTCTTGCCAATTAGCTTATTGGCTCTATTGTTGGGGTACTTCCGGCGTAGAGATAAAGTGGCATTCCTGCTGGGGGTGATAGGTTTAAGCCAGCTAGTCGCTGCTGCAATTTTGGGAAATGAGTTTTTTAGTGAATTTAGCGATGTAATTGTAACCCCCTTGGGTAGTTTGATTTTAATTGCTGGGCATATCCGAAATTACCAACTGTGTCGCTGTGATGAATGCGAAGGATAGCAAGAGCTATTGGGCTCAGTTATAGCAGAGTAAATTTTTTAGTCGTTAAGGCTAAAAGTATTGCTACTAACCAGAGCATGAGATAGTGAACACTCTAACACTCTACTGAGCTGCATAAGCAACGTGTTTTTCACAGAAAAAGCGTTGTACAACCTCTGGTTGACGTTGCCGACGACGTAAATGGCGACGAACGTTCTCAATCATTTCAAACTTGGTTTTTGCTCGTTTTCGCCCCACAGTATTCGCCTTGACATCATGATTTAGCAACTCATCGGAATTGAGTTCTGGACTATAAGACGGCAACAAAAACATCCGAATCCGCTCAGCATGTTGCTCTAACCAGCGATTGACTTTCGCCGAAAGATGCACCGGATGCTTGTCCACAATCAAAAACACCTTTTTGGGAATCTGGCGAATCAAGCGACGCAGAAAGTCCAGCATCACATTGCCATTGAAGGTTTGAGTGAACAACTTGAAGTACAGCGTTCCGTGATTGGTCAATGTTGAGATCAGGTTGCAGCCAAACCGCTGTCCCGTGCCGGGAACCACCGGCGTCTGCCCCCGCTTGCCATAGGAGCGTCCAGTTTGGTCTAGTCCCATCTCGTCGCCCCAATGAATCTCCGTCCCCTCCTGCTTCGCCAGTTTGACAATGGCTGGGTAATCAACTTCTAACCACTGCTTGACCGCTTTGGGGTCTTGCTCATAGGCACGTCGCAAGGGTTTTTGGGGAGTCAGCCCCCACCGCTTGAGCGACTGTCCATACCGATGCTGATACGCCGTAACGGTGCTCTAGCAGTTGCCCTACACTCGCTCGAGTCCACAAGGGTAAACCCAATTGGTCAGGACACGTCTTTGTGAGCAAACGCACGGTCGTTGCCGCTTCATGCGGCGCTAGGCGTGACGATTGACGCCGCCCTCGCCTTTTCGCCTTCAACGCTTTAGCACCTTGTTCAGCGAACGCTTTTGTCCAGTGATGCACAGCTGTGCGCGAAACTTGGAAGACCCGAGCCGCTTCTGATTTACTCATACCATTTTCTATCGCATTGACGACTCGATAGCGCAGGGCTTCTTGAGCTTCGGTAGGGAGGTGGCGAGCATCTTTCAGTTTCATAGCTTTTACTGAATTGGCTACTCTCCTATGTTAACTATTTGCCACTCGGAGTAGTATATTGGCTTTCACGGCATCTCCACAAGAAACTCAATTGGTTGGGCTGTATCTCACGGTTGTGTACGGATGTTTAATGAAGATGTACGCCAACTCTATGAAATGGTTGAATTAAGAACGCCTGTTGTTGTACAGCCTTAGCATTGGCTCATTTTCTAGAAATATTTGATGCTAATCATTGATTGCTCCTATGGGTTGCTGACCAGGTGGTAGATCACTTTGCGAGTTTTCTTCTAAAATAGAAAAGTAAGAATTGTTTCGCAGTCTTGGTTTGAGAAATAAAGATGAATTGGACTAGAAAATTTAGCCCACTCTGGATTCAATCTCCTCGGCACAAGCTGCTTGCGACAATAACGATAGTCGCTGGGTTGAGTGTCAATCCTGCTTTACTGGAAATAGAAACAGCGGCAGTTTGGGCAGACAGTCAGGGAACATCTGAGCCAACCGAGCACCATTCTACGCCTCCATCGGAACCAACGGAGTTTATTGCTGCCTGGATTGCCGATCTGCAACAGTCCAACCAGCGCTGGATTCAAGTTGATTTATCTGATCAACGGCTTACTGCGTGGGAAGGGGATACCCCCATGTACTCAGCCAGAGTTTCCACAGGGCGAGAAGGCGATTGGACTCCTCCAGGGGTATATGCGGTTGAAACCAAATATAGAACAACCTCAATGCAGGGAGAAGGTTATAACATTCCAGATGTGCCCTATGTTATGTATTTTTTCGGTAGCTATGCCATCCATGGAGTCTACTGGCACAACAACTTTGGTGCACCAGCCAGTCGAGGTTGTGTGGGACTGGAACCTGCACAGGCAGAATGGTTATTTGGTTGGGCAAGTGAAGGAACAAGAGTCGTGGTTCAGCAATAAAAGCAATCACTAGTGAGAATGAGTATGAAACTCATTTTGGAATTGAGCTTGCAAAATAAACCGATATTGGTTTTAATAAGTGAGTTTGAACGAATGAGATAACATCGATGACATGGGCTGCTATGGGTCGGAAAATTGAGGTTAGCTGCAAATTTGTTTTGCTCTTAGCCGGACTAGGGTTAAGCTGTACGATGCCGATGAGTCAGCATGATCAGGCTCAAGCCGTGACTCAACCTACTTCAGCTATCACCGAAAAACCTCCTACACTTACCTCAAACTCCGAACGCATTCAGCCAGCAGCTACGGACGAGTTGAGCATTCAAAATCAGTCAGAAATTAGACAGGTTCAACCTGATCAACTTCCAGCGACTCGCTGGCAAGGCTCTTCTTTCCCTGTTGAGAATTTGCAAGCCTATACCTCTGCTTTTGGCTATCGTGAATCACCAACAGGAGGCTACACCCAAGAGTTTCACTATGGGTTAGATATGGCAGCGCCAGAAGGCAGCTATGTCCGAAACTGGTGGGCTGGCACAGTGGAAGAAGTTTCGGATAATACTGCTTGTGGGACATCAGTGGTTGTGAAATCAGGAGACTGGACAGCAACCTACTGCCATATGCAAGGCGCGGTTGAATCTAAAAACGGTCATCGTTTCATGCTTAGCGGCAATGTCCAGATTCAGGAGGGACAAGCGATTGCGGCTGGGGCGCGATTGGGTCAAGTCGGTATGACTGGTCGCACTACTGGACCTCACCTACACTGGACGCTTAAATATGCAGGCAACTATGTTGATCCAGGCTATGTGCTGCGGGCAATGTATCAAGCGCAGCAAGCACAAACCGCTGAGTAAAGTGCAACTTAGGCTCACTTTAGATGACAAAGCTAAAGCTCCTACCACACTGGGTAAGGAGGATAATTCTCATCCATTGGATATGGATAGTAAGGTGGCAATTCTCTCATTGGTGGAAAACTTGGCTCGAATTGTGGGGAACGGGAAGCGGGAGGAGCTTCTCCAGACAGAAACTGCCGAATTTGTTCGACTGGAATGGCGATTTCATCAACAATTTCGCCTTGTGTGATTCCAATAACCTTGCCGTTGGCTTCCAGTGGCCCACCAGAATTACCAAATGTGATAGTTCCCTGTTGCAGCGCTAGGCAGGGAGAAACCGCCAAACACTCCTGCGTCTTGCCAAGTAGCGAGGAATCTTTGACGGTTAACGGTTGATTATTGGGAAAGCCAATCGCCCGGACTGCCGTTCCCTGCTCTGGAGAGGTTTCAGCTAAGGCAGCAATTGGAAACTTAACGTTGGGGATGAGCAAAAGCGCCAAATCAAACTCAGGAGATTGACGAATAATTTCTGCATTGTACACTTCTCCTTTGCCTGCAAGCTGAAGCGGCGGGCGATTCCCCATGTCTATAATCACATGGTAATTTGTCAATACCACTGCGCCCTTTGTGGGATCGATTCCAACAAGCTGTGGATCAATGGAAACGCCTGAGGCACAAGCCTCTTCACCTTGCCCCATCCTGGTTTTCACACAGACGGTTGCTAAAACAACCGCATCTCGATTGGACGGTAGATTGAGAACATTGCGGTTTTGCACCAAGCGAGGTGCAGTCAACCGTTCGTCAGCAGACCGAGGAGCGGAAGAATAGGATCTAGAGCCTAACCAGTTTGTGCCGATTACTCCTAAACCAATACCGACCAGCAGAATCGCTAAATTTTTGAATCCAAATCGATTAAATCGCCACATTATTCAGCCTTGAGAAGGGGCATTACGGTTAGTCAGAGGATAGTTTGGCTCAAATTCTGGTAAGAGCTATTTCAGAGTATGACAAAAAAATGTGAGGCTTCGCCACCTGAATGATTACACTGGATTTCACATCACGTTGATTGAGTCGTTTTGGAAATGTATCTCTCGGCTTAAAAGCAACATTAATCCCTTTCCTGAAGTTCACGCAGGATGGTTTCGATTTGTTGGGCTTCTTCCGCTTTGCCTTGCTGCTGCAATAGAGTCCGAGCTTGCTCAAAGGCAGGAATTGCCTCTTTGATGCGTCCCCGTGCTTTGAGAGCGAGTCCGAGATGATAGTAGCCAGAAGCGTGTTGCGGATCAAGTTGCAGTAAACGGCGATGTTCGACGATTGCCAGCAACGTGTCTTGTTTTTGCAGATAAATGTCAGCAATGGCATCTCGTGCCATCAGTGAATTCGGCTGAAGCCTGATCACCTGCTGAAAGGTTTGCAATGCCGCCTCTAAGTCACCGCTTTGCCATTGAATTGCCCCAATTTGGAGATAGGTGTCACTGTTGTTAGGATCAAGGGCAATGGCTCGTTCAAAGGTTGTCAATGCGGCTACGGTGTCTCCTTGCCTCAGTTGAGCAATGCCCATATTAAGCTGGACGCTGCTTGCGCTGGGTGCCAGTTCGGCTGCCCGTTGCAGCATCGCAATTGCCTCATCGAGACGCCCCTGCTGAATCAGCAACAACCCAATGGATTCGTGGGCATTGACATTGCTAGGCTCAAGCGCCAAAACCTGTCTATAGGCTTCAGTTGCCCCAGGGTAATCTCCTTGCCGGAACAGCACGGTTGCCAACCCCAAGTAGGACTCAACGTTGGGTTTAAGCCCAATGGCTTGACGATAGGCAGCAACTGCGCTGGAGTTATCCCCTAAGTTGGCAAGGCTGAACCCCAACGCATGATGAAAGTCAGGGTTCTTAGCATCTAGGGCAATTGCCTGCTGAAACGCCTCTACCGCAGCTCGGAAGTTGGTTTGCCGCGCTTGCAAATAACCAATTGCCGCAAAAATCTTCGGATCTTCTGGATCTAAACTCGCTGCATGTTGATAGAGCGCTAGCGCCTCAGCAGACTTGCCAGTATCTACCAACGCTCGCCCCTGCTCAAACAAATCACTCAACTCTTGGCTAATCTGCGACTCGGTTAAAGTTTGATTAGCAGGATGGGCTTGAGCAACCTGAGAGATGACAACACTCACCAGAACCAATACCCTAAGCAGGACAACACTCAATTTCAGAATCATAACTTTATACGTTTAATTCACTCTTGCAGCAACTACTCTGGTGGTAGCGGATTCTTAAAATCGCGTGGGCCTTGATAGCCAGAGAGATCAGCTAATTCTGCTAAGCTCTTTTCCCCAGTTGAACGTTGCCCATTGATTTCCCAGGTGGGGTAGCCTTCAATTTTGGCAACCTGACAAGTCACAGTTTGAGACCGCCGATCGGGTTCAGAACACTCGATATAAGGCACAAATTCCATTGCCTCTCTACCAAAGGTTTCTTTCTGCTTCTGGCAATGCGGACACCAAAACGCTCCGTAGAACTTTGCCCCAGTGTCCTTCAAGTGCTTGGCTAGGGCAATTTCTGACTCGCCGGAGGTAGTGGCGACGCTAAACTCGCCAACCGCTCCCGTAGAGTTTTTCGCCTGAACAAACTGAGGATTGCTCATTGCAAACAAACCCATCGAGCCAACGCCCATGATGGTGAAGGAAATCAATCCACCAAAAATGAGTTCACTAACATCTTCCCAGGTGCGCCCCACGATTGACAGCACAAACAACGTCGCCGAACAAATTGCCGAAATTAAGCAGTAAATGCAAACTGCTTTGATCACGAATGCTAGCAGCAGCATTAGATAGGCACTAAAGACTGCCATTGCTGTGCCGCCCCAGAACAGAAAAAATCCGGTCCAGCGTTCCACTTCTTCGCGCAACAGCTTCTTCTCCGATGCGTTAATTAGCATGGGAGCAACAGCAAAGCCAATCATGGCGAGATAGGCAAGCAAGCCAAACAGCGCCAGCGGCAACCCGAATGCATTGGCATAGGGGCTAGAGAGCACAATGTTGCAGCCTTCAATCGGGCACGCCGTTTTGCTGCCAGTGAGTTTGGTGTAGGTCATGTAGGCGGTTACAACTGCCCCAACAGTAGCAACACCTGCCATGATGGGACGCGACCAGCGATGTATCCAGGGGGTAGGACGTTGACGTGGCATATAATTCAATGGTTGCTAAAAGAACTTGTTCAGGATAATTGATCTATCAGATAATGAAACGTTGAAAGGGGCATTTAAGTTTAAGAAATAAATCAAAAATGGAAAAGAATCATTCGGTTTCCTACATCTATTTCAAGACTCGTGTCGCATTAAGAATCGCCAGTAGTGCCACACCGACATCTGCAAACACAGCTTCCCAAAGGGTTGCCACACCAAGCGTACCGAGGATAATAAATAGTCCCTTTACTGCCATCGCTAAGACAATATTTTGCACCACGATCTTGCGGGTTTTTCTGGCAACTTGAATGGCTTCCGCAACTTTAGAGGGTGCATCAGTCATAATCACGACATCAGCCGTTTCAATAGCAGCATCGGAACCCAACCCACCCATTGCCATTCCAATATCGGCTCTAGCAATAACCGGCGCATCATTGATGCCATCTCCCACAAACACAACCTTGCCTTTACCCGATCGCCTCAACAATTGCTCAATGGCATCGACTTTGTCTTCGGGTAGCAGTTCCGCCTTGTAGCCGTCTAAACCTAAACGACGAGCAACCCCTTGCGCCACGACTTCGTTATCGCCGGTTAGCATCACTGTTTGCTCAACGCCGACCTGTTTTAGATCTCGAATCGCCTGAGCGGCATCTTCTTTAACTTCATCAGCAATTAGAATGTAACCTGCATAGCGTTGATCGACCGCCAAATGCACAACAGTTCCTTCTACATTGCAAGTGTCGTGATCAATGTTTTCTCGATGCAGGAGGCGATCGTTTCCGGCAATGACCACTTGATTCTGCACGACTGCCCGAATGCCATGTCCCGCAATCTCTTCGTAGTCAGTTACCTCTGCATCATTGATGGAGTGACCGTATGCTTCCCGAATCGACTGGGCAACAGGATGGCTGGAGTGAGATTCGGCTTTGGCTGCTAGGGTTAGCAATTCTGACTTTGAAAATCCATTTTTGGTGACGACCTGTGTGACTTTAAAAACACCTTGAGTTAACGTTCCAGTTTTATCAAAAACAACGGTTTTAACCTCAGTCAGGGCATCAAGAAACGTTGAGCCTTTGACGAGAATGCCTCGTTTAGCCGCCCCGCCAACGCCACCAAAGTAACCCAGTGGAATGCTAATCACTAACCCACACGGGCAGGAAATCACTAGCAACACAAGAGCGCGATAAACCCATTCTTGGTGAGTGGCACCGGAAATTAGTAAGGGGGGAAGGAGTGCAACCAACAGGGATAGCACAACGACAATTGGCGTGTAGTAGCGGGCAAACCGGGTGATGAATTTTTCGGTCGCGGCTTTTTTACTGGTGGCATTTTCGACCAGATCGAGAATCTTGGCTATCGACGACTCTCCAAATAGCTTGGTGACTCGAAGGGTTAATACCCCTGTCTGGTTGATCATGCCTGCTAAAACGGTTTCCCCAACCTTAACCGTGCGTGGAACAGATTCCCCTGTTAATGCCGAGGTATCCACTTGAGAATTTCCCTCTAACACTTCACCATCGAGCGGAATTTTTTCTCCTGGCTTGACGAGAATGAGGTCTCCAACTTGAACTGCTTCGGGTGAAACAGCCTTAACTGAACCGTTTACTTTGAGATTGGCAGTATCCGGACGCACTTCCAACAGTGCCTTGATGGAGCGGCGCGATCGCCCCACAGAATATTCCTGAAAAAGTTCTCCGACCCGATAGAACAGCATGACAGCGACGGCTTCAGGAAGTTGGTGAATGGCGATCGCACCCACCGTTGCAATGGTCATCAAAAAATTTTCGTCCAGCCATTGCCCTCTGAGAATGTTGCGCCCCGCCGCTTTCAGCACCGTCCAGCCGCTGAGTAAGTAGGCAGGGATAAAGACAGCATATTCACCTACACTGTACGGCGTGTTATGCAGAGGTTCCTCAAAAATTATTCCTCCTGCTAAAAGAGCGACAACCAAAAGCACCGGAGCGATTTCTCTTTTAAGATTAAATTCACCAGAGCTGTGCGTATGTCCGTGATCAGTGTCCTGATCGGGATCAGAGCCGTGCAATTCTGTAGCTTGCTTTGGCGTAGGCGTGATGACGGTGTAACCTAGAGCCGTGATGTGCTCCTGAAGGGTTCTTTCATTGACCTGCTGGGGATCGTAGTCAACTCGCACCTTACCCGTACTAAAGTTGACAGTTGCTTCTGTAACCCCAGCTAATTTCTCCAGAGATGTCGAAATTTTATCGACGCAGGAAGGACAATCCAGACCGCCGACCATGATATCCATTGTTTGCTTTGATGCGGGTTGTTCAATGGCTACGGTATATCCCAAACTCACGACTCGGTTTTTGATGTCTGCTTCTGTGATCTGTTGTGAGTTATAGGAGATGGTCAGACGCTCTGTTACAGCACTGACCGACACCTCAGCCACACCTGCTAAGCGTTCCAAAGCTGTTTCAATTTTCGCCGCGCAGCTTGCACAGTCCATGCCACTGACCTGCATTTGCTGAGTTTTGAGCGATGGCGTTTGAGTCATAGGGATAGCCAAAAACTGGAATGTTTTCCAAATTGTAGATCAATTTCAACAAATATATGAAAGATTATTCAGATATAGAATGATTCTCAGTTTCACCTTTATAATGAGGTTGAAGGTGATCCTGTTCATAGAAGGTCTATTGAATGACTCAACCCATTCAAGCCGCAGAATTTACTTCGGATCTTGGGTCTGCGCCACAGTGCGAACAGCATTGCCCGATCCATCTTGACCAGATCCGGCAGTTGCAGCCAGAAATGCTGCCTTTGGAGCGGGCACAGCAAATGGCAGAGTTTTTTGGCACCTTAGCCGATCCCACCCGATTGCGCTTACTCTCGGTTCTGGCAACGCAGGAGCTATGCGTGTGTGACTTAGCCACCGCGCTGAAAATGAGTGAATCTGCGGTGTCTCATCAGCTTCGCGTTCTGCGATCGCAGCGTCTTGTGAAATATCGAAAAGAAGGACGCAATGTTCATTACAGCCTTGCCGATAGCCATGTGATTAATCTATATCGAGAGGTGGCAGAGCATCTCGATGAAACAGATTCGTAAACCATGATTGAGACTAAGTTATGACTGAGGCTAAGGTTCGCGCCCAATACGACCAGTTGGCAACCCGGTATGACCAACGGTGGAGCCACTATGTTTCTAATACGCTGTCGTTTCTTAAAACGTGGGCACAGATTGCTCCAACCGATGTCGTTCTTGATATCGCGTGTGGCACAGGGGAGTTTGAGCGGTTGATTTTGAGTGAAAACCCGGTGCAGCCTATGGTCGGGGTGGATATCTCTGATGAAATGCTAGCGGTTGCTCGGCAAAAGCTTCAGCCTTATCCTAACGTTCGCTTTCAACATGCCTCTGCCTCTGCCTTACCGTTCCCTGATACGAGCTTTGATACGGTCATCTCTGCCAATGCGTTTCACTATTTTGATGATCCCAATGTTGCCCTACAAGAGATGAAGCGGGTTCTGAAGCCGCATGGCGATCTCATTATTTTGGACTGGTGCAAAGATTTTTTAGTTTGCCGGATTTGTGACTGGGTGCTACAACGAATTGATCCGGCTCATCAACAGTGCTATACACAAGCAGAGTTTCATAGGTTGATATCCAATGCGGGGTTTCGCATTCGGCAATCGTCTACCGTTCGGTTTGGCTTAGTTTGGGGGTTGATGGTTGCAACTGCTACACCTCATTCAGTTCAAAGTTTGAATGCGTAATGGTAACCTTTACAAGCGATCGCCGCTTAATGGGTGAGTTTGTTAATCCAAAGTGGTTGAAAGTTTTGGCTTGGGCAGTGACTTCAATCATTGCTGTGCTAAATGCTTGGCTACTTTTACAAACAGTGATGAGTTGGCTCAACGTTTAATTGTTTACAATCGCTATCTCTAATGTAAAAATGCTTCCCTGTCCAACCTGGCTCTCTACCTTGAGAATGGCTTGGTGTTTTTGGGCAATGGCTTGAGCGATCGCTAATCCCAGTCCTGTTCCTCCTGTTTTGCGAGAGCGATCGCCGTCCACTCGGTAAAAGCGATCGAAAACGCGCCCTTGTTGCTCGGTAGGGATGCCAATGCCTGTATCCTTCACAGCAATGACAGCGGTGCGATCGCGCTGTTCCAAGCTCACCATCACACTTCCTCCAAGCGTCGTGTACTGAATTGCATTGGCGATTAGATTAGAAACCAAACGATAAAGCTGAGACTCATTCCCCAACACATAAACGTCGTGATTTGGAATTTGATGGGTGAGGTGAATGTCAGCAATCGTTGCCAGTTCCAAAAATTCTTCTGTTAGATCGCTGATTAAATCATTCAAGCAACAGGGCTGAAAGGGTTTGGGCGATGAATTTTGCTCAAGACTAGTTAAAAACAACAAGTCTGCAATCAAATGGCTCAAGCGTCTCCCCTGCCGCTCTACTGTCTGGAGCATCACTGGAATATTGTGTTGGTTGGTCGGAGGGAGGCGCAAGATTGCTTCTACCGTTGCCAAAAGGCTAGCCAGGGGCGATCGCAGTTCGTGAGCAGCGTTAGCGATGAACTGTTGCTGTTGCTGGTAGGACTGGTAAATCGGTTGCATGGCGAGTCCTGAGAGCCACCAGCTAGAGAATCCCACTAGAAGCAAGGCAATGGGAAAGCCAATCACAAGAATCCATTGAATTCGCTTTGTTTCAGCATCAAAAGTTGCTAACGTGCGCCCAATCTGCAAATAACCCCAGGATAGCTGGCTACTCGGTTCATTTGCCTGATGATTAGCATAGGCACTATGCAATATTGTGGTGAATTGGTGATAGCGAACCCCGTTAGCGGCGTGAAAGGTTTGCCAGGGGGAACGGTTTAGCGTTTTTGGCAGTGATGGCGGTTGATTCGGTGAGAAAGCAAGGAGTTTGCCGGAGTGATCAAACAAACGAATATAGTAAATGCTGCGATCGCTAATTCCAGTGGTATGTCGTTGAATCAACGTAGGGCTGGTGTTACAGGGTTGCCCTGCTAAACAAAGTTCTGGCAAAATGCGGCGTAACACTGCCGTTGGGTCTTCTGAAGCAGGCAGCATCGGTTCCAGGCTGTCATGCAGCGTACCCGCGATCGATTCCATTTCCCGCTCCATTGCTGCCCAATTGGACTGAACTAGCGATCGATACATTCCCAGCCCCGATAGGCTCAAAATCGCTCCCATCACCAGCGCATACCAGAGGGCTAAACGAGTCCGGCTGCGACGAAACAGTTGGTGGCTGTTCATGATGGCAATTTACAAAGCAGTATTGAAACGATAGCCCTGACCCGGAATGGTTTCGATCGGGCAGGTACAGTCGTAACTCGCTAATTTCCGTCGTAATAAACGCATTTGAGCGGCAACGACATTACTGATCGGCTCCTCATCCAGATCCCAGAGTTGATGCCGAATTTTGCTGCCAGAAATGATGCGATCGGGATTTTGCATCAGGTAGGCGAGAATCTGAAATTCCTTCACGGTGAGCGGAATCATTTGGGACGGTTGAGTGCCCGTGATCGATAGAGCATTATTGGCATAGTCGAGTGTGAATGAGCCAATCGTTAGGTTTTGGGGCTGGAGTTGGGGCGATCGCCGCTGAAGTGCCCGCAACCGCGCCAACAGTTCTTCCATGACAAACGGCTTGACTAAGTAATCATCGGCTCCCGCGTCCAGCCCTGCCACCCGATTCTCTGGTTGCCCCAGGGCAGTCAACATCAGCACCGGTAAGGGATTCTGGTGCAGTCGCAGCCGCTGACAGATCTCCAGCCCGGATAGCTCCGGCAACAGCCAATCGACGATCGCCACGGAGTAGTCTGTCCACTGGCTTTCCAGACAATGCCATGCCTGAGCGCCATCTAGCACCCAATCCACAACGTATTTTTCACTGATTAAAACTTGCTTGATCGCCAGCCCCAAATCAGCTTCATCTTCCACCAGCAAAACTCGCATCGCCTCAAGAAAATCAACCACGAGCTTGATTCTACCGAAACCACTGCAATTTCACCTGATTTTCATCTGCCCTTTGGCAGACTATGGAGGATTTTGTTCAGCCCACGTCATTGTGAGGAGGTATTATGAAGCCCACGCCATTTATTAGTTGCATTCTTGCCCTCGGTTTAGCGGTCAGTGCCCCCACGGTTGTCTTTGCCCACGTTGGGCATGGTGATGAATTTCAGGCAGAAGGGGGCATTAACCGGGTTCAGGTGAATCCTGAAACTGATTCATTGCTGGGAATTGCAGTCACCCCAATTGAGCCAGCTACCGACGGGAGTGCGGCTGTACTCATCCCGGCGACAGCACTGGTCGATGCCAACGGTAAGCAGATCGTTTTTGTGCAATATGAGAATTTTTATGAGCCAGTTCCCATTACGACTGGCGCAACTAAGGGTGAACTGGTTGAGGTGACTCAAGGTTTGTCGGTTGGGGAAAAGCTCGTTACCCAGGGCAGTTTGTCGCTCTATGCAGAATCGCGCAAAACTCAAACGGCTACGGCATCTCCCAGTCCAGCCGCGATCGCTTCTCCTCAACCGGATGCGACCCATGCTCAGGCAGATGCCCAGGGAATTCCCCACAGCCACGATGCAGATGGCAATCTCGTCTCACAGGCGAGTGAAACCGCTCCAGAGTCCAGCGGATTTCCGATGGGGATTTTAGCCGCTGTGGGTGGAGGCGCAGTGCTATTGGTGGGAGCGATCGTCGTGCTGGGTGGCGGTCGCAAGAAAAAGAGCACCTTTTCCAATAAGAAAGGGGGCTTCTAATTTAAGATGTTCAACTCAATTCTCAATCAGACCCTCAAAAACTCGATCGCGCAGCGGTGGTTCATTGTCATTTGTGCAATTTTGATTACGGTATGGGGAGTCTTTAGCGTCACCCAAATGCCGCTGGATGTGTTTCCCGAATTCGCACCTCCCCAAGTGGATATCCATACTGAGGCGATTGGACTCGCCCCTGAAGAAGTCGAATCGCAAATTACAGTGCCGATCGAAAGTGCAGTAAATGGCTTGCCAGGAGTGACGACGGTGCGATCGTCCTCTAAGGTGGGACTGTCAATGGTGCAGGTGGTGTTTGACCAGGATGCCGACATTTACAGAGCGCGGCAATCGGTGACGGAACGACTTCAGCAGGTGACGAATCAGCTCCCTGAAGGGGTGCATCCTCCTGAAATTTCCCCCCTGGCATCGCCTCTAGGCACCATTTTGATGTATTCCTTCGCGGTCAATGGGCAGGGGCAAACCTCAATGATGGATCTGCGCCGCTTAGTGGATAGCACCCTGAGTAGCCAGATTTTGTCAGTTCCAGGAGTCACGGATGTCACCATTTACGGCGGTGATGAACGGCAGGAACAGGTGCTGGTTGATCCAGCAAAACTGCGATCGCTCAACGTTTCTCTCACGGATGTCACTGATGCAGCTAGAGGCGCAAACTCCAATGCTCCAGGCGGCTTCTTGATTGGCGGTGGTCAAGAACTCTTGGTGCGCGGCATTGGGCAGGTGCAGTCCGTTGAAGATCTGCAAGCATCGGTGGTGAAAGTCCAGGACGGCAGACCCATCTTTCTCAAAGATGTGGCAGAAGTCAAAAATGGAGCTGCATTGAAGCGAGGGGATGCTAGCTTTAACGGGCAGCCTGCCGTTGTGATGATGGTGAATAAGCAGCCCGATGTCGATACGCCCACCGTCACCAAAGCAGTGGAAGCGGTAATGCAATCCTTGCAGCCAAACTTTCCAGCGGATGTGCAGGTGGCGCAAACCTTCCGACAGTCAAACTTTATCGACTCGGCAGTGGGGAATGTTGGTAAGTCCTTACTTGAAGGCATTATCATTGTTTCGGTGATTATGCTGCTGTTTTTGATGAATTGGCGGACAGCGGTGATTACCCTGAGTGCAATTCCGTTGTCACTGTTGATTGGGTTGATGTTGATGAAAGCCTTTGGCTTGGGCATCAATACCATGACACTGGGTGGCTTAGTAGTTGCCATTGGCTCGGTCGTGGATGACTCGATCGTGGATATGGAAAACTGCTATCGCGGACTCCGCACCAATCAGGCACAGGGGAATCCGAAACACCCGTTCCAGGTGGTGTATGACACGTCGGTGGAAGTGCGGCTGGCAGTGATTTTCTCGACGGTGATTATCGTTGTAGTGTTTGCCCCGATCTTTAGTTTGACGGGCGTGGAAGGACGAATTTTTGCGCCGATGGGGGTCGCTTATTTGCTCTCGATCGCGGCTTCCACCCTGGTTGCCATGACTCTTTCACCTGCCCTCTGTGCGATTCTGCTGGCAAATCAAACCTTACCCCAGGAAGGCACGTTTATTTCCCGCTGGGCAGAACGGCTGTATCGTCCGCTGCTGAATCTGTCACTGCGATCGCCCCAAATCATTTTGGGATTGGCACTCGCTGCCCTCGTGGCGGCTTGTGCGATCGTACCCTCCCTGGGACGGGTGTTTCTGCCAGAATTCCAGGAAAAATCGATGGTCAACTCGATGGTCTTATTCCCTGGGGTTTCCCTCGATATGACCAATCGGGCAGGCATCGCCCTGGCGAATTCGCTCAAGGATAATCCGCTGTATGAGTGGGTGCAGGTGCGCGCCGGACGTACCCCCGGTGATGCGGATGGAGCTGGGGTGAACATGGCGCATGTGGACGTGGAACTGAGCGACGAAGCGCTCAAAGACCGGGAAGCCAGTGTGCAACAGTTACGCGAGGCGTTCCTTAAGTTGCCCGGAGTTGCCCCGAATATTGGTGGGTTTATCTCGCACCGCATGGATGAGGTGCTGTCTGGGGTAAGAAGTGCGATCGCGGTGAAAATCTTTGGTCCCGATTTAGCCGAACTGCGGCGCATTGGGGAACAGGTGCGCGACGTGATTCAACCGATCGCCGGAGTGGTCGATTTGCAGCTTGAACCACAACTGCCAATTCGCCAGGTGCAAATTCAGTACGATCGCGCAGCAGCGGCAACCTACGGCTTGAGTATGGCGCAGGTGTCAGACATTGTAGAAACCGCGCTCAACGGTCGAGTCGTGTCGCAGGTGGCAGAAAATCAGCAGTTGATTGATATCTCCGTCTCGCTGACCGAAGCCGCCCGCAATAGCCTGGATGCCATTCGTGCGATTCCCATTTCTACGCCTACCGGAGAAACAATTTCGTTAGGAGATGTGGCGACTGTCGATTATGGCATGGGAGCCAATGTGGTGAATCGGGAAGATGTTTCTCGGTTAATTGTCGTTTCCACTAACGTGGCGGAACGCGATCTCGGCAGTGTCGTTGGTGATATTCAAGCTCAAATTCGGCAAAACGTCCAACTGCCCAATGGCTACTTCATTCAATATGGTGGGCAATTTGAGGCAGAACAAAATGCCTCGAATAACCTACTGGTTTTTAGCATTGTGGCAGCGATCGTGATTGCAGTGCTGATGTTCTTCTCTGTGAAGTCCTTACCTGCGACAATCGCCATCATGATCAACTTACCGCTGGCGTTAGTGGGTGGCATTGTTTCGATTCTCTTGACGGGTGGCGTGATGTCGATCGCGTCCTTGATTGGCTTTATCACCCTGTTTGGTGTGGCAACTCGAAATGGCTTGTTACTCGTAGACAACTACAACAACAAGTTTGCTCAGGGAATGCACCTGAAAGATGTGATTACAAAGGGGTCACTCGAACGGGTGAATGCCATTTTGATGACCGCGTTGACTTCTGCCCTGGGGATGTTTCCGTTGGCGATCGCTAGTGGAGCCGGAAATGAAATTCTGCAACCGCTGGCGATCGTGGTGTTGGGGGGATTGTTCACCTCCACAGCATTGACCTTGTTAGTAATTCCTGCCCTCTATGCCAAGTTTGGCAAGTGGCTGATTCCTAGACAAAAAGATGACGCTGCAGTGGATGTGGGTTTTCCGGTGAATACGGCTCCGCAACCACCGGTAGGCTCAAATCTGTAGCTCTCTAAAAAGCAGAAGATTGAGTAGAGGCGCGATTTGTTGACTGATAGGTAGAAGCAATTTTCTCTAGAATCCTCCACGATCGCGCCTCAAAACATCATTGAATCCCACTGTGTTAAACCTGGAACTATGCAGCAGAGCAATTGTTTTCAAGAAATAGAGTCCAATGTGTTGAGCAAATCGAACATCTCGCCTTCTTCTAGAACCTTAAAGAGATGGCTCGGTACACTTCTTACGGGTGGGCTGCTGCTGCTTACTATTTTTGTTGAGCTTGAACGCCAGGAACACCATACTCACGAACAATCGCCTTTTGGACATATCCCTGATCTAGCAATGTCGGGAGGTGATCCTTACGTTCGTGCCTTGATGAGAACGATCTCTGCCAGCGAATCAAACGCAAAGAACCCCTATATTCTCCTCTACGGTGGAAAGCATACGCACGATCTAGATCAACATCCAGACTTGTGTATGCCAATCACTGTTGGAATCAATCATGGAAACTGTTCGACCGCAGCAGGGCGATATCAATTCATCACTTCAACTTGGCTAGAAAAAGCGTCTCTCTATCACCCTAACCCGTCTCACACTGAAGCTTTAACGGAGTATAGTTTTGCGCCTGAGTATCAAGATGAAGTTACTTATCGATGGCTCAAAGATGATTCCACTTGGTCGGTCAGCATTCCAACATTACTACGACAGGGAGAGATCAACGAAGTTTTAAGGCTTCTGTCTGGCACTTGGACAAGTTTAGGATTTGGAATTGAAACCAATTCGATGAGTCCTTACCTGACGGAAGTTTATCAGCTAGTTTTAGCTGAAGAGCTGAAACGATCGCAGCATTGAAAGGCTGGACAAGTTTGATACTCTACACTCTATCTACTGAATATGACGAATTGCTCTGTGCTGATGAGGGTGCGTATGATGTTCAGCAACTAAAATACCAGGATGATGCTCATGCTGATGATACTCATCGTGAACATGTTCATGATCATGCCAATAGCTCTCATGTTCATGATGTCGTCCTTTGGGTGAAAGAGTGAATTGAACAATGAGCAGTAACAGCAACCCAATCAAGCCACCATAGAGGAACATGCGATCGCTCATATGGCTGCCAATCCAACCTGCCAGAGGATAGGCAAACATCCACCACAGGTGACTCCAGGCAAACTGCGCTCCATAAACCCGTCCTTGAAACTCGGTTGGCGTGCGATCGGCAATCAACGTCTGAGCCGAGACATTCACAAACGTTTGTCCGGCTCCTGCCACCGACCACAGCACCAGCAGGAGCGCTAACCCAACATGACTGGCAGGCACCAGCGCGATCGTAATCAGGGTTGCGCCTAGCAAGATAATACTTGTACGCGCCCAGCGCTCTCCTAACGAACCAACAGCAGCGGCAGCAAGGGTTGCGCCAATCCCAAACGTGCCCATCACCCAACCGTACTGCACACTGCTCAGGTTGAGTGTTCCTTGAACATAGCCCACTGTATTCACTAAAACCTGTGCCCCTGTGACTGAAGCCACCAGTTGCATCGCCAGTGCATATCGCAGGTAGGCATCGCCAAACAAACGAGTCGTACCCTCCCGGATCTCTGCCCAGGTTCGACCAGAAGGACGGGCTTGCTCCACTGCTTGTTCAACTCGTAACTGACCAGGAAGCGTGACAATTAGAATCGCCGCAATCAAAAACGTCAGCGCATCTAGAAAGAACACCTGTCTAGCTCCCACAAATGCCGCGATCGCCCCTGCAATGCCAGGTCCTAGAACGCCTAGTAACTGAAAGGTCGCACTGGAAAGCGCGATCGCCTGCGGATAATCCTGCTTTCCTGTCACCAGTGGAATCGTCGCCTGGTAGGTGGG
The DNA here is from genome assembly GCF_032598965.1 of Leptolyngbya sp. NK1-12. Lineage (NCBI taxonomy): Bacteria > Bacillati > Cyanobacteriota > Cyanophyceae > Leptolyngbyales > Leptolyngbyaceae > Leptolyngbya > Leptolyngbya sp. NK1-12. Next base: position 7,838 of record NZ_CP053588.1, on the reverse strand, counting down.
TGTAAAGAAGGCATAGAACGCATTCAGGGCAAAAACGATGGCAAAAACTTGCCAGACGGCATTGACAAACGGTAACAGACTAACAATCGCCATCCGTGCCAGGTGAGTGGTTACGAGGATGGTTTTGCGATCGAGGCGATCGGCAAGCACCCCGGCAAACGGCGACAGAAGCACAAATGCCGTTACCCGCAAGGTCAAAGCACCTGACAACACAACAGCAGAATCTTTTCCAGCCAGATCAAAGGCAAGCAGTGCCAACCCTAACCAGGTCAGGGCATCACCCAGTAAGTTCGTTGTCTGGGCGGCATATAAGCGAGCAAAGATAGGGTTTTGGAGGCTGCGAAAAAGCTGAGGAGTTTGCATGATCTTAGCCACAAGATTCTAATAAAATGCCCCTGGGGGGGATATATTATTTTCAAATTAACAAAAACCGCAGTCTTGCTTTATGAAGCGTTACAACTCGTAACAGCTTGCTTCAGCAAAATTAATGCTCACATCAAACATTTCTGCTTTTTCTGACTAGGGAGAGTTGCTCAAGCGCATTTCCCTTCTTAGGCTTGGGCTAACTTTGTGATGGAGCCGTGAGGGATGAATGAGTTCTTAACCGTGCTGGCATTTGCCACATTACCCGCACTGGGAAATTTTGCCGGGGGGATACTCGCAGAGTTGATTGATGCGTCCGATCGCGCTCTCAGTTTGGCACTTCATGCTGCCACAGGAGTTGTGGTAGCCGTCATTTCCTTGGAACTGATTCCGGAATCTCTGCGAGTGGATGCACCCTTAATGACTGTATCTTCCTTTGTGGCAGGTGGGCTTTTCTTCGTTGCAATTGATCAAGTCACACAACTGGTTAAAACTCGATTTGGCAGTGGTGATGTTAATGTTGGACCCTGGATGATTTTTTTAGGGGTGGCGATCGACCTGTTTACCGATGGGGTGATGATTGGAACAGGTTCAACGATCGCCACTGAGTTAGGATTACTGCTTGCGTTAGGTCAGATTCCAGCGGATGTACCAGAAGGATTAGCTACTATTATTGCCTTTAAGCGACAGGGCGTTCCCCGTCGTAAACGGTTTCAAATTGCGGCGGCTTTTGTGATTCCTATTTTTGTAGGAGCAACGATCGGCTACTGGTGGATGCGCGGACAATCTGAGCTAGTCAAGATGGCGTTGTTGACCTTCACGGCTGGAATTCTCACGACCCTGGTTGTGGAGGAAATTATCCCAGAAGCCCATCAAGACGGTGAAGCCCGGTTTGCAACGCTGCTCTTTTTAGGTGGTTTTGCGCTGTTTGGGCTGTTGTCAGCGTTTCTGGGGTAACTTAGCCTTTGCCGTTAGATAACAATAAGAACCCAAAGGAACATAACACCCAAGTAGACCGAAAGAATACTAGCGAGAGCAAAAACTTGCCATCACTTAAATTCATGTTATCGAGAACCCCAGTGGAGTAAGGCTGCATAGATAGCAATATGCAAAGTTCCAGCAACGTCGCCCGAAATCTCAGGTTTATGAGCATTGGCAGGAAAGACTAGGAGAAAGATGGTGAGGAAGAAAGCGATTGTACTACTGGCATTATGTTGGCGATGCATAAAACCTCTCCAATCTAAGCAATGACCAAAACCAGGCATTGCTGAATGACACTATGATTTCGTTGGATTGAGGACAGAGAAGGCTTCCAGAAACCGTTTCATAGGCTGATTCAGCAATGACCAAAACCATTGCTTACGAATAAGGAGTATCAGTAGAGCAATGGTTCTTAGACTAACTGGGTTGTTAGACGGCTTAACTTTAAGCGTAGGCAGTTTAACGACCAAACAGTCCAACTGGACGAGAAGACTGTCGATGTAACCAAACGCCAGCTAACAAACTTAGAACAAAAATTCCCGTGTAGTAACTGAGCGAGATAAACCGAATATAGAGAGGAGGTGCAATTCCTTCGACTTCTACTTCGTGGCTCACCCGTAATGTCAAACTACTAGGAGGTGCAATTTTTGCCACAACTTGATGAGGTGCGCCATCGAAAAATTGCTCCTTCCAAGTTAAGTTACCCTGGTTGTTTGTTCTGCCGTAATAGGCAAACATCTGTTTATTATCCTTAAGCGCAATTGCTTCCACATTGACAATAATGTCTGCTTCGGGATTGCCAGTTTTCGCATTGACAACTTGAATGGTTTGGCTTGCAAGCTGTCCGACTATTGCCTGCTGATCGCCCGACAAACGAATCTCAAAATCTTCTGATTTCTGTACAGGTGAAGCTGTTACAGATTGCATTTCCCCATGACTATGAGCAGCTGCAAGTTCCGCATTAATATTGACAAATAAAAGAACCGCGATCGCAACAACTGTAGCAGCACTCAGCAGTAGTCGTATGGGTTGAGGCGCAACCTCACCGTCTCGAACTGTCTGATCACCTCCAATTACCCAGCCGCTAGCAACTCCAACGATCATTAGAATGCCAATCAAAATAGCAGCATTTCTATACTTCGTAGTATTTTCAGGCACTGAAAGCTGCAACGATTGCTCGAATGGCTCAAATGCACCCGCGACAAGAGGTTCTACTTGAGCCTTGAGAGTGTAGTCTCCCCGAATTGGCATCACTTGTTCAAACTCTAGTTTCCCGCTAGGAGCTTTTGCACTGAGTTCGAGCAATTGAGTTCCTTCCACAACTGGGAAGTCAGAGGTGAACCAAGGGGTTTTGACAGGGGTTGAAAGTTGCAGTTGAAACTGCACATTTGATAAGGGCTGCCCCGTTGCATCAACTGCTTGCAACGCAATCCGAACGGGCGCTTCGTCAGGAACCACTTGGCTCAAAAACGGTTCAGTCTGCAACAGCACACTAGGCTGAGACGCATGGGAAGGAAGAGGATTAAACCAGAGGAATACACAAACAAGGCTGGCTGCTAAAGCCACGCCAACATACTTCAAATTTTTCATGACAAATTCTCTAAGTCTGGATCACACTGTAATGACTTTAATGACAGGCAACTGCCGCCGTACCATGTCGTGTCGTGTGCAAAGCGTCATGTACAGGCGGATAGGTACTGAAATACAGCGTCCAGAGAATAAGCGCACATAAACTAGTCAGCAAAGCCACCTGAATCGGAACTGAAAGCGTAACTTGTTTGGTGCGTCTCCAAAGAGAAGTAGAACTAACCATCATCTGTACCTCGCAGATTAATTGACTTATGGGACTAAGTATCGGCGGGCATCCTGACTTAGAGTGTTGATTCTCCTCACAGTTGCGGGACAGCGGTAGATTTGCACTACTCTTTCCCCCTCGCGTCTGGCGGCTGCTCCCCGTCAGAACCGATTGCTTCAGGACTATACAACAGTTTTATGATCTTGGTGAGAAAAATTTAGAATTATTAAGTACTGATGCGATCGCTGTTTGGGTTTACGCTGGGGCTAACCCTCGGCAGTAAGGACTTGAAGACTATGCTCCAATCCCTTTTCTATTTTGTGTTATCTGGTTTATGCGAAATTGGTGGCGGATACCTCGTCTGGCTGTGGATACGCGAAGGAAGGAGCGGCTGGCTTGCATTAAGTGGAATCGTTTTACTCACAGCTTATGGCTTTGCTGCAACCCTTCAACCTGCAAGCTTTGGTCGAGCCTATGCTGCCTATGGTGGAGTTTTCATTATTCTTTCCATCATGTGGGGCTGGCAGGTAGACAAAATTGTGCCCGATCGCCTGGATTGGGTCGGAGCCGCCATTGTCTTAGTGGGTGTTCTGGTGATGATGTATGCACCCAGAGCTTAATAGTTTCTCTCTACTAAAAGTATGAGCATTTGCTAGTCCACTTCGCTTACAAACTTTAATGGCTAAAACCAATCAAAGTGCGCTAACTTGTGGAATTATGAAAGAAATATGAAAAGAAGGGACTATGGATTTGAGCCTCAAACGGCGATCGCTCATTGGTGGTGGTGTATTGGGTGTTGGGGCATTACTGGGTAAGCTTCTGCCCAACAGTGTTTTTGCCCAAACTCTCGCGTCTGCGGACACTGGCATCCCTTCAGGTCATTCTGTGCCGATGCATGGAGGCAGTATGACGATGGGAGATGTAGACAATTCCCGCAATGGGTTTGACCCACAAGCGATCTTGACGGATTGGGAGGTAGGAAACGTCTCGCAATTGCCTGATGGCAAGACGTTGCGCGAGTTTGAAATCTCAATTGCAGAACAGGAAGTTGAGATTGCCCCTGGAGTGGTTTACCCTGCCTGGACCTATAATGGGCGCGTTCCGGGTCCCACACTGCGCGTGACAGAGGGCGATCGCATCCGGATTCGCTTCAAAAATCCAGGTGTTCATCCCCACACGCTTCATTTTCACGGTATTCACTCAGCGCGGCAGGACGGGGTTCCGGGTACGCTCGAAGCATTTCCTCAACAGGAGGTAGTGTATGAGTTTGATGCCAAACCCTTTGGCTGTCACCTTTATCACTGTCACTCTGCGCCATTTAAACGACACCTGCACAAGGGACTCTACGGCGCGTTTATTATCGATCCTGACCCTCAACGACATCCTGATCAACAAGAAAAAGCTCAGTCTCGGTTACTCGGCACTCCGCAAAATGCCAGGTGGCAAGAGTTTCTGATGGTGATGAATGCGTTTGACACTAATTTTGATGACGAAAACGAATTCTACGCTGTCAATACGATTCCGCATGAATTTATGAAACGCCCGATTCGGATCGAGCGCGATCGTCCAGTGAGAGTGTATTTAATTAATGTCACTGAGTTTGACCCGATCAACTCTTTTCATCTCCACGGAAATTTTTTTGATTACTACGACCACGGCACCACATTAATACCGACGCTACGAACGGTTGATACAGTCATGCAATGCCAAGCTCAGCGGGGCATTTTGGAATTTACATTCCAGGAGCATGAACCAGGCATTTATATGTTTCATGCTCACCAGTCAGAATTTTTGGAACTGGGTTGGATGAGCGCGTTTGAGGTGGTGGCATGAGAAAGACGTGGCTCTGGATTATCTTGCCGCTCGTTGCACTGGCGATCGCAATTGGAGTGTTTCTCTCTAGCAATCCACTTGAACCTTTAGGAGTTTCAGCCCCTCCGATTGAGAAGCTGACCGTAGAGCGAACGCTGCTCGACGATCAAGGCATCTCTTTATTTGTGAGAGCCAGCGGTTCTGAACCGATGCAAATTGCCCAGGTTCAGGTTGACGGAGCCTACTGGAACTTTACCCAAACGCCACCGGGAGAATTACCCCGATTGCAAACAGCTTGGATTAGATTGCCTTACCCCTGGGTACGTGATGAAACGCATCACATCCGGTTCATCACTAATACGGGAATTGGGTTTGACCATGAGATTGCTGTTGCGGTACCCACACCCCAAATTTCGTTGAGTCGCATTTTGGCGTATGCGCTGCTGGGGCTATATATAGGAGTCATGCCTGTCGCGCTGGGAATGTTGTTCTACCCAGCCCTCAAGCAGTTGGGCGGGCAGGGAATGAAGTTCATTCTGGCACTAACTGTTGGCATGTTGGCATTTCTACTTGTAGACACGCTGGAAGAAGGATTAGAACTGGCAACTCAATCAGCGAGTGCCTTCTCTGCCAGTGCGCTAGTTTGGCTGGTTGCTATCACCTCGTTTCTGGCGATTTTGGCGATTGGCAGGCGAGATGGCAAGTCTCCAGAAGGGAAGACACTTGCAAGTTATCTAGCCTTAGGAATTGGCTGGCATAATTTGGGAGAAGGCTTGGCAGTCGGCACTGCCTTTGCAGCTGGAGAAGCGGCGCTGGGTTCGCTTTTAGTCGTCGGGTTCACCCTGCATAACGTTACAGAGGGAATCGGAATTGCTGCACCTCTGGTTGATGCCCGCCCTAAATTTAGGACATTCCTTGGTTTAGTTGCCCTAGCAGGACTGCCCGCCGTGATTGGCACTTGGATTGGAGCCTTTACCTTTTCGCCTCACTGGGCAGCCGTTTTCTTAGGAATTGGGGTTGGAGCAATCTTGCAAGTAATGGTGGAGGTTGGAGCCTATCTGATCCGAACGGCTCATCGATCAGGTAGCAATTGGCTTTCTATGGTCAGTCTGATTGGATTTAGTTTAGGTCTAATCGTCATGTATGGAACTGCGCTTCTCGTTAATTTTTAAAAACCTCATGGATCGCCGCACTTTCTTTAGATGGATAGGACTGGGATGGCTAACCAGCACATTGCTGCCGATTCTGGTAGCCTGCGACTTCAGACGCATTGCTGCCAAGCCACGTTCAGACGGCTTTGTGGCAGTTGGCAACATGTCTGAGTTGGATCAATCCGCAGGCAAACTGCAAGTTCAAGTCAGTGATACTCAACTCATCGTGGTGGGTAGTGCTTCTCAGCCCCAGACCATTGGGGTGTTCAATCCTACCTGTCCCCATGCTGGGTGTAGTGTGAAGTGGGAAACTTCCCAGAGCCAGTTTGTTTGCCCCTGTCATGGATCTGAGTTTGACTCGCGTGGACGGGTTACTCAAGGTCCAGCCGCGAAAGATCTAGCGGGTTACCCCGTTAAAGTTGAGGGTCAATCAATTCTTGTCAAGCTGAATTAGAATCGGTGAGTTTTACCGTCATTAAGTACATCGTCTCTTAGATAATATTTTTTCAACCTGTGAGAGTTGGTCGCTGCTATGGTGGAACTGAATGGTTAGCGACTGTTGTAACCTTGGCTGGAGACAGAGCCATGCAAGATTGAAACAGAGCTAGCTTAAAATCTCCGTGTGGTAGAGGTGAAATGATTTACAGAGTCAAGCAATTTAGCATAGTCCTGATCACCCTGATATCGATCGCTGGGGTTGCTCTCAGTACTCAGAAGACGCAGGCTGCTGAATCAACACAGGCTGAAGATTCGTTCAGACAAGCTTCAACACGTTTGCAGCAAGGAAACTTTCAAGGAGCGATTCAGGCTTTTGACCAGGTCATAGAACTTAATCCTGATTATATGGAAGCCTACTGTGAGCGTGGTCTTGCCTATGCGCTTTTGGGAGACTACCAGGAAGCGATTGAGGGATTTCGTCGAGCTATTGAAATCGATCCAAATCATGTCGATGCTTACGCTCGCTGGGGAACTGCGCTTGCGAGTGTTGGAGATCTACAAGGGGCAATTGAGAAATTTGATGAAGCCTTACAGCTCGACTCTAATTTTGTCGATGCCTACTATAACCGGGGGTTGGCTTACTATAGTCTCAACAACTTCGAGCGTGCGGTTGAGGATTTTACACAGGTTATCCAACGTGATTCAACATTAGCTCAAGCGTATGGTCGTCGAGGTCTTGCCTACAATGCCTTAAACAATCGTTCCGCAGCCATTTCAGATTTACAGCAAGCGGCTACTCTCTTTCAGCAACAAGGCGATCAGGTTGGCTATCAACAAACACTTAGTTTAATTCAGATTATTCAACGATAGCTAGAAAAATTTACTGACTAAGCAGCTAAACCAGTCAATATTGAACTGGTAAGTTTATCGTGACCCTGTAGAGTCTTTACAAGCTTTGGGGTTGTACTCTCGTGGCGATAGACCTCAATCACTTACTCTTGCTCCAATTTAGTATTCAAGAATCCTTTGCTAATCGTAGCCAACTGGATACTCAATAAATCGCCATTCGGTTTAGGTAGCCTAAGCGATCGCCTTGTTAGGGTGACATCTACAGCAACCTTAACTTGTGTTCCAGGGCTGCCTATGGCTACAAAAACACCTACCCGACCCAAGCAGCGGCAGAGTACCCAGAAGCGATCCTGGCAGAACCTGACCGATCGCCGCAAACTCCGTCATCTTGAAAACACCCTGGATAAAGCCATTACCAGGGCGCTCCAGGAAGGAGGAATTGAGTCTCA
>NZ_CP053587.1:0-1526516 GCF_032598965.1 Leptolyngbya sp. NK1-12 | reverse complement strand
ATATCTCATACATACAAATATTTTTAAGGCTCTTATATGACCAAATAAAGTATATGTATAGTAAACTTAATCGGAAATAAGGTAGAAGAAACATAAATAGGCAGCTTTGGGAATTGCTATCTAGGCAGTCACTAACTTCCGATGCGTGAGCCGAAAGTTATGTAAGCCACAAGCTGTTTCCATCACATCATCAGCAAAATGATCCGTTCGGCTCCTTAACGGATGCACCACAATATTGCATCGCTTGGTGCCACTGATGTGATGCTCAATCTCAACTCGTTGTTTGGATATCTCTCGATTTCGCTCCTTATCTGTCCCACTCAATTCTCGCTTGCGGGGTTTCTTCTTCGGTTGGAACGTCGTTACCCCCTCTGGTTCATACCCCTGAAATCCAGATATCTTTCCACAGCTTGCTGCCCTCTGGGAACTGATAATCCTCCTCATCACAGATGGCTTTGTCATGCTTTTTGCCCTCAAAGGTGTCACTCAAATACACCACCTTGCCCCGACGTTCGCTGACCAAGTTATTTTTGAGCGTAAACCCCTTCTTTTTTCCGCTGTAATACTGCTTTCGACGGGCTTTGTCCTTGGGTCGGTTCATCCGACGCTCCGTTCCATCAATGATCAATTCCAAGCTAGGGCACTCGTTGAGCACCTCCTCTAAACGATACGGTGCTCGTTCTGGCAACTGTTTCTCATACCCTAAAGCTTGGCTCAACACTCGACTGACTCGACTGAGTTTATGCACCCACTCATGGGCTTGAGGCTGACCGATACCAAACAGAAAGCCTTGCACCTCTTGGGTTGGATACAACCGATAGTAGACCAGAATAAACAGTAACTTGTCACAAGATTGCTTTAGTTGTGGGGTTCGTCCTCCCCCATAACGACGTTGTCGCCCTGGCTTTATATAGTATTCTTCGACATAATCTTGCCAAGCTCGCTCAAAACTCACCAGCAACTGCTCAAATTCTTTCACGTTCAGCCCTGTCAGGCTTTGTAGCACTCGTGATTTGTTCTGAACTTGCTTGTAAGACAGCATCGTAAACTCCGCAGTTTACCCTCGACTTTTTTCTATTAATCTAGCTTATTTTCATTAATCTAGCTTATTTCCGATGAAATCTATTATAAACGGTTTCTATAAATGCAAGCTGCCAACAGGTTAGATATACGAATAAAAAGATATGGGTATAAAAAATGAGATATAGATTGCTTATATGCACAGATTCAGGTATATATTTTATATTTTTAGGTATTATTATGTATGGATAGGAATAGTTCAAGATAAAGCGCAAGGGGATGAAGTAAGTGATGCGGCAGTGGCTCAAGGAATTGTTTGAAAAGCAGTATTTGCCTGCGGTTCGTTCGCTTCAAGATACACCAGAAGGTCAAACAGTTGCCAAGCAGTGGGCAGAGTGGATGAAGCAGCAGTGGGTAGAACATGGATTGACGACACTACGGCAGCAGGCAGGGGTGATGCAGGAGGTGAGAAATGCACTCAAGGCGATTGACTCAGACCATGTAGCGTTGGAATCAATGAAGTTTTCAACAGCGCAATGGATAGCCATTAATGAGTTGAGTCAGAAGGCAGTCGCACGACGCAATGAGCATGTGAAGCTGATTGATGACCCGGAAGCAATTGTGGCAAAAGCAGTACGATTGTTGGAATCACGAGATTGGGCAGCAGTGGCAGCAGGGCTGACAGTGCTTACCGGGCGAAGATCGAGTGAAATTTTGGCAACGGCTGAGTTCGAGAAGCAATCGCAGTGGAGTGTGCGCTTTACCGGAGCACTCAAGCGCAAAGGCGAAAGTCAGCGACTGTCGTTTGAGATTCCCACTCTGACAACAGCAGACCGAGTGATTGCAGCATTAAGGAAGTTGCGAGGGTGGGTGAACTGTCAGGGACTATCGGTCCGGCAGATCAATGCTAAGTACAGCCATGCGGTTGCAGTAGCTTGTGATAAGCATTTTTCAGGATTAGTACCAGTACGCGAGGGGGAAGATAATCTTTACACCCATTTGTTTCGCTCTGTGTATGGGGCAATTGCTGTGTTCTGGTATTGTCCACCCACTGTCGATGCGGATGAATTTAAGGCACAGATTCAAGGGCATTTTGCACTGTTGGATACACAAGGGAAAGAATTACGCCGATCGCTGGCCGCGGGTAGGCATTACAACGATTACAAGATTGGTGATGGGAAAGGTAATCTCGATGGCAGGCAAGGAATTAAGTTGGGGTTAGGAGGCATTGAAGTGATTGAAGCATTTGAGCGCAAGCAAGTAGCACAGATGGCAGAAACACTGGCTCAACTCCCAGCCAAGAAACAGCGGGAGGCGAAGGTGCGTGTGTGGCGCACCGATGTGGAACGGTTACAGCGGTGTCTGGAGCAATTAGGGATTGTGGCAAACAATCAGCCCGACCGGATTGGCCACTTCCTCGATTGGGTCGAGCATCAGCTTGGGAGCAAGCAGGCGGAAGAACCAGATGCCGATGTCATTCATTTGATTGATTTGGTCAAAACAGAGCAACAGGCAGATCGAACAGTGAAGCACGATGAGGGAACACCTGGGATCTCAGCAAAGGCAATCGAAGCGGTGGACAAAACACCAGTCACTTCACCTTCTCCTGAAGCTACTCCACCGCTCTGGGAACAACTCTCCCAGCAGATGCTGACTCTAACCCGGCAGATGTCTCGTTTGACCGAGGTGCTGCTATCTCGTGAGCAGCAGACCTCACTTGAACCAGGACAAACACAAACCACACCCTCGATACCGCTACAATCGCCCCAGATGCAAGGGGATGAGCCAGCCATTGGGATTGCGGCATCCACAATAAATCTGCACACCACTCAGTCTAAGCAGATGAGAGGAGACACCCTCAAGCCTAATCGCTCCAGTGAAGTGGCACTCGAAAAGGTCAATGCCGCTATTGACCAGATTATCGCCTACAATGATGCACCCGGACGAGTGCGCAGCCACAGAATCATGATTGGGGTCGCTGCTCTGAAGAAGGTCCGGGTGCGGGGTGAGTTATGTGGGCAGACCGCTTGGGAAGCTGTCATTGGTAAGGCGAATGCGCCAGGAAGCCGCACCGCAGAAATTGAAGCACATCACAGTCACTATGGCCTGGGCCTGATGCAAAACCGATCGCGCAATACCATTACCGGACTACCTTCAATTGAGGATGTCGCCAATGGCCGTTGGCACAAGACAGCACAAGACAGCACAGAGGCAGAATATCCTGCCTAAATACGAGCAGAGCAATCACCATCAAGGCAGATCCATTGCTCGCAAAGACATCTATACTTGCACAAAGCAAACTGTCAGGTATAGGTATGGAACCGTACTTAATTTGATCGATTTGAATGCTGATAGTAGCTATACTTGAGTCGCTGGCATCAAACATCGATGTCTGAGTATAGATAGCTGCAACACTTGGGGCTAACTATCAACCTGCAATTCAAGATATCGAAGCAGGGCAAGAGGAGAAATATCAGCGGTAGAAATGTAGAAGAGCAGCTGCTAACCGCTCTCTATCTTGATTTTAAGCGCTTTAGACACATCAAAAGCAGAATTCACATCCGCTTTCGTGGAGGTATGGATAGCTGCGTCGATGCAATTTACGGGATAGACTCACGCCCATCGAAACGAGTTCTGAAACTACCGTATTTAATCCAATAATGCCTAAGATCATGACACGGTGTATGTAAACTTGCCTTAGCCTGGTAAAGGATCACCTGCCGATGTCCGCCCATCCAGATCTTATCAATCGGCTCCACAGATATTAGAGTTCCTCCTAACACAGTCACACATTCGGTAAATCGTTCTACCGCACTATAGTCAACCGTCTCAAACACAAAAAAATGTCCCGAGCACACCAGATGGCGACTACGGATCCAGCCTTGCATTTTCTTTTGCGCTACAGGGGGTAGCATCTTAGCCTTAATGGTCTCTAGCTCGACCGGGAGCAGAGGGTTAAGCGAGGGCTTGAATGAGGGGGATGTCATCAGTAAAACTCTCCCGTTTCTCAAACCATAGAGTGCCAAAGCCTGAATCCCAGACCAGGGTGTGCGTTGATTTGTACGTTCGCACACCCAATCTGCATTTCCAACTTGCCCAGCGCGTCTCGATCACTTCTACCTCACTCACTGAATACGTTTCACCACCATTACACTCAATCCACCCTAGATAGACAGATTCAACGCAGCCCCGCAACAGCAAACGTTTTCGCTTGACTATTACCGAACCATGGTCGCAACACTTTAAACACCCGAACTTAATCGGTTTAAGCATCGTTTTTTGTTCAACTTCAGCGTATAAAGTGACAGCCTGCAGCCACAGATTGCGATATCAATTTGATCATCTGACCCTAATTAATCGATGCCGTTTCAGACGAGCGAGTCTCCACACGACGATATCCAACCGTGGCCACGGTTTCGCAGACGCTTGATCGCACAACCATCGTGCAGCCATGGACTAGCTCCACGTCAAGCGTTGACAGCTAGCCCCTATCCTCCACTCAAGTCACTTCGCTGATGCGAACAATTTTGCCACCCGTTCTATGAATGCTTTGAATTTTGGATGACAACTGCTCGTAATTAACCTCTACGGTGAATCGACTGCGATTGGTGCGTGGACCGAGATTGGCCGCCGCGATCGTAATCCGGAACCGTTTGTTCGAATTAGTATAGGCTCCTGCGCCCGTTGGGGCCAGAATCGGAGTGGGCAAATTAGCCGCCAGATCAGTAATCAACTGAGCAGATCTGCCGCTATCGCTAGCGGCGAAACCACGCATCAATGCCAAACTGCGATTAAAGGCAACCGCTTTTAGTCCCGCTTGAGTTTGGCTACCGCGCTCATAGGGGACTTGATGTTCACCAAAACTGCGCTGGTATTCGTCGCTATCGAGATAGGAATCAATTTCGGCCGCATAGCCATCGCGCACATAGCGCTGCACATGTTCCGCAATTTCCGTTTGATCAATCGGGGCACGCCCCAGTAAATGCTTAAAATTCAGTTCAATAAAGCGATAAGGCGAAGACGATTCAAAAAACAGCGACCGATACAGATCAGATTGCGCCACCTGCCGCACAAACCCTCGCACCGTCAGTTCGCCTTGACGCAGCAGCGATTCGGCCTCGGTCAGGCACTGACTTTCCATCAGGTGTCGATTGCCCAACACCTGGCGATACACCGCACGAATCACCGTTTGCAACTCTGCTTCGCTAGCCGCTGGCCGCAGTTCCACTGGCTCGGATGCCATTACCCAAAGTGCCATATGCAACGCTCCTAAAGGTGAATAGGATTGAAGTTGAGACCAGTGGGGTGAGCATAGCCCACCGCACTGGCCCGGGGTCAGACCGATCAGACTATGTCCTAGGCGATTTCAGTAATGCTGACAATCCGAGCGCCCGTGCGATTAATCCGCTGGATTTGGGGCGTCATTTTGCTGCCAGAAACAATGTATTCAGTAGTGCTGCGACGACGCGGACTATCGAATTTTGCGCCAGTGGCCACGATCTTAAACAGCTTTTCAGTCGCAGCATAGGCTCCCCCGCGGCTCGTTGCAGGCCGAATTGGCGTCGGGCTATTAGTCGCGACAGCATAGACGAGCTGCGAGCTGCGCACCGCACTGTCAATCTGGCTTGGACCCCGATCGAGGGCAAACATGCGGTTGTAGACCACCTGCTTTTGGCCAGGTTGGCTGACCGTACCTCGGAAATAAGGCACCATATGTTCCCCAAACGCCGACTGATACTCGTCGCTATCAATATACGAATCGATCTCCGCGTCATAGCCCTGCTCCACACAGCGGCGGATATGCTCAGACACTTCCGCTTGATCTTGCGGCGCACGGCCCAGCAAATGCTTGAAATTGAGTTCAACAAACCGATAAGGGGCACAAGGCTCGAAATAGCGCGACCGGTAAAAGTCAGATTTCGCCACAATCCGAACAAATTCTCGCACCGTGATCGTGCGGTTACACAACTGCGATTCCGCCGCCACCAACCGCTCGCTCTCCATCACATGCGGATTTCCCAAAACCTGCTTATACACCGCGCGAATAATCGTCTCTACATCCTCGAGACTGCTCGTTGGCCACAGTTCTAATGACATCGATGGATCTCCTTACTAATTATGAAATGTCAACACAGCGAAGTACCGCATATTGCAGAGCGCAAAATACGAAATTAGGAATAGCAAAAAGGTCTAAAGCGTACACACACTTTAGACAATGCAACGACCGCAGAACCGCCGTTAATCGATCGGCGTGATACTAGCGATCACTCCACCTTGACGATGAATGCGTTGATATTCTTGAGATAACTTCTCGTAAGGAACCAGATAAACCTGATTACTGCGACGGAATTTAGAAATGTTGTTGACCGTATTCGAGCGGTAGCCGGTCACTTCAATCCGGTAGACCTTACCGCCTTCGCTAGCGCCCACACCCAAGCGCGTCCGGGCCACACCCGGTGGCGTGCGGAAGGTCGCTCCACTGCTACCCGGAGAAACGACCGCCGTGGGAGTTGCCTGAATCACCAGCGCGTTCAACCGCGGGCTTTTACCGGCTAGGTTGCCCTTCAGCGAGCTGCTCGACGCACCACGCACCAATTCAAACATATGGGTAAACTGCACCATCGTCTTGCCTTGACTCTTATAGCCATGAATGTAAGGAACGATGTTTTCCCCATACCGATTTTGGTACTCATCGCTGTCGAGGTAGGAATCGATTTCCGCCTCAAAGCCTTGCGTATCGAGAATAGCACTGTGCTGCTTCATTTCCTCGTAGCCATCCGGTGCTCGCCCCAGCAAATGGCGAAAATTCAGCTCAATGGCGCGATAGCGCGGCACATTCTCGAAGAACCGAGACCGATACAAATCCGACTTGGCCACAGCCCGCACAAACTCGCGCACACTCAGATCGCCCTGCTTGAACTGCGATTCCGGCACGGCCAGCCGCTCGCTTTCCATCACATAGGCATTGCCTAACACCTGCCGATATACCGCCCGGATCATCGTTTCCAGTTCGTCGGCCGAACTACCGGGCACCCGCTCCAGAGGCGGGGTTTCATCAAACAGGCTAACCCCCAATCGGGACGCTGGTCCAAAAGCCATTCACAATCTCCTGTTAAACAACAGCGGTTGAGAAGAATTGTTTCAAGATGTTAAGGAATTTCAGAATTACCCAAACGTGCAACTCGATTCCTCAGTCTTGATCGTGCTCCGCACGGCCCAGAGGGCCATCGTGACATTCCACCGTAGAGTCCTACAGAAACCCACGGTAGAAGTAGCGTTGCAGCTATTTTATAAGCTTTATACGCATTGTTATGATCTAATATTCATACAAGGTTGTAACAATGCTCATCAAGAATTGTGAACTTTGTCGCTGAGAGGATGAGGCCACTGAGCAGCCGGTTCTCAGCCAAGTTCAGGGATCTACTCAACCGTCCACCCCAACTCAAATCGCTGCATGCAATTGCTTAATCAGCTTTTTGTTCAACCCCAAATCCCACCAGCACCACATCTGTTAGCGGTTCACCCTCAGCCGGACGGCGGTAGTTAAGAATTTTGCGAATCCGCAGGCGGGGATTGACCAGCGTAATCGAGTCAACCGAGACCACCCGCGTATAGTAGGTTTTCATCAGCAGTTCCCCGGTGTTGGGGTTAAAGCGAAACTGGGAAATAATCGGACGGGCCTCCTCGTAGGCCCGGTCTCGCAGATAATCCCCGCTCAAAATCGTCTCTGCTTCGCCCTTCGGCACAAACAGCATATTCAGCGCCTGCGCTACCGTTTCACCCGTTTCCGAGACCGTATGAAACTCCAGATGGAATCCCGGCAACGCCTCAACGGCCGTCGGCTCATACTGGTTATCGCTCAACACCGTTTGCTTTTGCTCGACCGTGAGCGGATGAATCACAAAATCGGTATGCGAGCGCTCCACCAGCGGCTGAGTCAAATAATGATAGGTCCGCTCGGTCTTCCAGCTGCCGACACAATGGTCAAAAAATTGGTGAAACGTGGATAGGGTACTCATGAAAAAGAGAGGATGAAGGGCTAAGGTTTGTTCGCGTCGCATCTCGGTCAGAGACCTTTGCGCTTTGCGCTTTGCGGTCTCGATTTTGCAGGTTCAGTAGCAAGGGTTGAATTGGGCGAGGGTGGTTGGCACCCTATGCTAGGAGATATTGTAAGTGCTATTGGCGAGCGGACTCGCAGCGATGGCTTAGAGCCAGATTCTGATGTAGCGCCACCCGCTCAGACCGCAGACGTTCTCCGACCAAGACCCTACGCACATCCCTCAACCCTCATTCCACCGCGCCGGCCTGTTTGAGTAACGCTACGGCTTGATCAGCACGAAACGAGCGTCGGGCTTCCCTCAAGGCCGTTGCCCCCCAGTTGTTTTTGGCATGCAGATCGGCCCCCGCTTGAATCAAAATTTCCATTGTATCGAGGTCACCTCTGGCCGAGGCCATCATCAGAGGGGTCCAGCCACCTAGATTATGGGTATTGACCTCAGCCCCCAAAGCGATTAACGTTTTCACCACATAGGCATGACCATTATCTACTGCCAGATACAGCGCTGTATCTCCTATCTTATTCACGGCATTAATTGGGGCACCCAGAGCAACCAGTCGCTGCACAATATCGGCATGGCCTTTGCGAGCAATCGCCATCAGCACCGTTTCCCCGTAAGCATTGGTCCCCTCAATCGCGGCACCGGCATCCAAAAGCGTGATGACAATCTCGCGTCGATCCGATTCTGCCGCATACATCAGGGCCGAGAACCCCGCCGAATTGCGCCAATTGGGGTCTGCGCCCTGCTGCAACAACAGCTGCACCACAGCCCAATGCCCCTCGACTGCCGCCCACATCAGCGCCGTATTGCCGCGGCCAATGGCCGTTGTCACCCCTGTCGTGTTGGGATTGGCTCCTTGCGCCAACAGCACCGCTGCCCTGTCGGCATCGCCTTGAATGGAGGCTTTGATTAGTTCATCATCCGCAGCAATCATAGATCAATCAAACGCATCAGCCGATTCAACCATTCCCCCATTGACCATGAGAATCTAAGTGCGAAACTGGCTTAACTGGACGATCAGGTGATCAAAATAGGGCGCTAGGGCGTCCGGTTGACCCCGTGCGACCCGGTTGAGGCTCGCGGTTTTAATGCCCTCGAGGCCCACCACCATTGCATCGAGCGGCACCTGCAGTTCTTGATAGAGCAACCGCATATAGTGCAGCCCTTCTGGGCTCGTATAGTCAAGATGCTGGCCAGCAATTCCGTAGGTGATGCAGCGCAGAAAATGCCAAAAATCGCGCCAGCACGCCTCCGCTCGCTCGCTTGGATAGAGACCACCCCCCGGTTGGGTAATCGTTGGAAAGGTATCCAAAACGCCAGCTCGCGCTTCATCCACAATCTCCGCCACTTGATCACGCAACTGCTGCGCCACCGGCAACCCCGCCGCTCGACTTGGCACCAGCGTTTGCAAGTGGGCACAATCCGCCTGACTTAGATAGCGTCCCTGATCATCTGCCGCTTGAAACAAGGCAATCGCTTCAGCCGGATGGGTAGACTGCCAACCGGTAAAGCTGACAATTCTCGCGTTTTGAATCAGTTCTCGAATCGCGTCATTAAATTGAGCAGGCATAAGCAATTATCAATTGTTCTGGCTGTAGGGCACCAATCATGACTGAGTGGATATCCACTTCCAGTATCCCTTGAGTGTTCCACTTCTGTTCACCGCCAGCCTCAGCAAAGCCGCCCTACAAAGCCATCCCGCATCCCAGCCGCAACTCACAAAAAAGCCTTAGCAGAATCTGCTAAGGCTCAAATCTTGTAATCGCTTGAAACACCCCGTTAACCCAATGCTGAGCTGACTTAGCTGACCGCCAATGCCGTTAACAGCGTCGTCACAACCAACAGCACAGCCAACGCTCCCTGAAACGCATAGCGCCGCTGCTGCTCAACCGACGGAAACTCCGCGTAATACATAGCCGGCTCGGTCGCATACAAATTTAATAGCCCCTCTGCACTTCTCGTCTGCATAACCCTCGCTCCTTTGTAACAATCTATGTCTTTATGTAAATAAATGTAACAAATATGTAACGAAATTGCAATAGTTTTTCAAGTTTGTGATATTGGAATTTCTTCTAGGGGTGATTAGGGGGTAGGGGGTAGGGGGTAGACTTTCTTTGGGGTCTCGGAGGCTGGACACTCCACTCGCCCGTTCCATTTCCGATTAAAGTGAAGGATGATCGCGGCTGATTGTGCTGGCCGCAGGCTAGGGATTGGGCATGGAGTTATCTGACATCGAAGCAAACTTACGAAACTCTGATTATCAGTATCGGCTCAAGGCGATTTCGGCCCTCAAAGACTACAGCGTCGAGATCGCGGTGCCGCGTTTACTCCAGCATCTGCATGATCCAGAATTTTTGGTGCGCACCTTTGTAGCCATGGGGTTAGGCAAACAGCAAACCGCCGAATCCTTTGCCGCGCTGCTGGAACTGATGAAATTCGACAATACACCCAGCGTCCGAGCCGAAGCCGCCAATTCCCTGTCCTTATTTGGTCGCATCTCTGCTGCTCACTTAGTGCAAGCCTGCATTCAAGACGATCATTGGCTGGTGCGGCGCAGCATTATGGCAGCCCTGGTGGATCTCGAATGCCCAGACGAACTCTACGAAGCTTGCCTGCAGTCCCTCAGTAGCGACGATGCCATTGTGCAGGCTGCCGCGATTGACGCCCTCGCCACCCTTGCTCCAACCCAGCAGGCCGCCCTCGCCCTCGCCCAAATTCTGCACCACCGCCACGCCCCCTCCTGGCAAGTTCGGCAGCATGTCGCCTATGCGCTCAAATCGTTTCCCCACTCCGACGCCCAAGCCGGCTTGATCGAACTGCGCCACGATCCCGATCACCGCGTCGCCGCCGCCGCCCTAGAGACCTTACTGCCGTAGCGGTTTAGAAGTTAGAAGTCAGAAGTCAAAAGTCAGGCTACACGGGCCGTCCCCATCCCCCACCCCCTCCAAAGCAATACCTCTCAAGACGCTAGGTAGACCACCTCGCCCTGCGCTATAGTGCAATTAGATTTGAATGCATACTTCGGCATCCTAATGGCGATAAATTTACAAATTTTTAAAATTTATCCAAACTTTACGATGCTGAGTATAAGTACTTACAGAATTTAGCTGTGAGTTTGGCAAAATTTGGGCAGTGTTTCGAGCCAATGCCCTGAGGTTATGCCCTAAAGCAGGGAGGCAAAACTGAGGCCAGACAGGAGCGAACATGCCATTTCATGCCATTCCGATAGCCTCTCTAGCCCCGGTTAACGCCCACCCCACGTTGCTTCGATGGTCCGGTCTGCACTACCATGAAGAAATCTAACAAAATGTAAACAATTGTTTTGAATTGCTTGACTAACGGTTCAAGAGTTCCGCTGGGGGCATTTTTAGCTCAGCGGTTGATGTCAAGATCGTCCATTCATTTGCAAACCACCCCTGAGAGAGGATAGCGCCGCATGATTCAGACCGTCCAGCTAGATCTAGCCCCTATTGTAGAAGCCTATTTTCAGCAGTCGGAGGGCGAGTGGGAATCGCATCGACGCTATTACACCCTCAAGGATGGCGAGACGCAAGAGGTGATCAGTTATTTAACCGTGCAGTTTTTGCCCCAGGGCAGCGAGCCATTGCTTCAACTGGCCCGGATGCACCAGTTAGAGGAGGAAACCGTGCTGACCTCTGGAGCCTTAACCACCTGGCAGAGCAATTATATTGGTCCGAGTCCCAAAACCCTGACCGGTTCGACCTTGTTTGGCGTCTTGGGCAATTTGTTGTATCGCGATCGCGGTTTTTCCACCGGCAAGCCGATCACCGCTCAGTTTTACATGCGTGATCCTAAAACCATGTGCCTCAAGACCGAATACAGCGGCAACTCGTTTGAAGAAGAAGTCAAACTGATTGGCACCCAGTACCGCACCCGGCAGACCATCATTTCGCGGGCTGGGGAAGAGCAGATGATTGGGCAGTATCTCGAAAAGCGGTTGAAGTAGGTGAACGGGCAGGAGAGCAACGTCTTCCCATGAGTACAACCATCACGGATCTTTGCGTTACGACGATTGAGGGTCACGCCAAAGCCCTGAGCGATTACCTCGGCAACGTGCTGCTGATTGTCAACGTCGCCTCTTACTGCGGCTACACGTCTCAATATCAGGGGTTGGAAGCGCTGTATCAGACGTATCGCCAGCAGGGGTTGGAGATTCTGGCCTTTCCTTGCAACGACTACGGCATGCAGGAACCCGATAGCCTCGACAAAATTCAGCAGTTTTGCCAGACCCGCTATGGGGTGACCTTTCCCCTATTTGACAAAGTGCATGCCAAAGGTGCCCAGCAGCATCCACTTTATGCCAAACTCACCCAGACCGACCCCAAAGGGGAGGTAGCCTGGAACTTCGAGAAATTTTTGATCAACAAACACGGCGCAGTTGTGGCCCGCTTTAAAAGCGCGGTCGCTCCTGATGCGCCAGAACTGATCCGCGCCATTGAACGCGAATTAGCGGCTTGAGCAGCGGTGCAGGTGTCCAGCAACCTGCAGAGGTCCTGTTTCAGGAGCGGTCAGCGTTGCCCAAGCTCGCCTGCTGCTCGCGCAACGATTGCAGAGCCGCGTCAATTTTGGCTAACTCAGGTTCGAGTTTGGCCATTACGGTTGCTTTTGGCATTTTGGCCCGTTGGGCCGTTTCCAGCGTTTCGTTGACCAATCGTTCGCGATAGTGTTCAAATTCGGCAATCACTTCGGCCAGTTCTGCTGCCGTGGCCGGTGAAGATTGTAACGGTTCGCTCATAATCCAGAAGTCCTACCCAAGGAGTGCAACAAGTGACCAGCGAATCGCCTCACCCCAGCGCTCAAATGACAGCAAGGCTAGTGGTCTGACGGCGAGTCAGGGGGTGGTCTATCTTGTTTCATTGTCTCAGGTTGTTGCCGTGTTTCAGATGGATTGTCGCTCAATTCTGTAAACGGCCCCTTGAGCAGTGGGCAGTGGCCTGCGGGCGGTTCAGGTTGAGTCACCATTCGCTTACGGTTCGACAGTAACCGGCGTTCCGAGTTGGACCCAGTCATAGAGGGCGCGCACGTCTTCGTTATACATCCGCAAACAGCCGTGGGAGGCAGCGGTTCCCACCGAGGCTGGATCCGGCGTGCCATGAAACCCAATCGCCTGGTGACCGTCGCTCCAAAACCCGATCCAGCGCTCGCCTAAGGGATTATTCGCTCCTGCCGGCACCGCTGCATCGGTCAGGGGATGGGTCCAACCGGGCTGTTGCAGCATTTGAAACACCTGAAACTGGCCCGTCGGCGTCTCCCAACCAGCTTGACCAACCGCTACCGGATAGCTAGCTTTCACCTGTTTGCCTTCATAGACCTGCACCCGGCGTTGGCTCAGCTGGACGACTAAGCGAATCGTTGCCGCCGGCTTGGCCGCTGGGGCAAGAGGCGCGGTCACCGCAACGGGCAACGGGGGCATCGAGGCACAAACCGCTTGGGCGCGACGCTGGGTCTCAGTGACGGGCGACTGCACCAGTGGATGGTCCTGAATTCGCCGGCAGGCTGTTGCTAACCAGCTGCGCCAATCGCCCTGCCACAGTCGCACTTCCCGATCCTGGCTGAGGCTGACAATCGTTTTTTCTCCCTGGGCCTCGTGCACCGCGATCGCGGCAATCGCACTTTGATGCCCGACCAAGGGGTGGCCGATGCGGTTACCGTGCCGATCGTTGAGCTGAAGCGTGCCATCCGCACTGCCGCTCACCAGCGTTTGACCATCGGCCGTCAAGGCAATGGCGGTAATCGGGGCCGCATGCACCGCGAGGGTTTGCAGCGATTGCCCCTGATGATTCCATTCCTGCAGACGGCCATCCGCAGCGCCAATCATCACGGTCTGACCATCGGGGCTAAATAGTGCCGTGTGGCTGGCCAGCGGCTGGCTGGCAGGTGAGGATAGGGGTGGGGTGATCTGCCACAAGCAGGTTTGGCCATTGGAAGTGCCGGAGAGGGAATCGGTCGAGGCCCAGCCACTCACCGCGTAGCGTCCATCCGGGCTAACGGCATATAGTGCGGCGCTTGGGTAAGGGGAATCGGTTGACCCAGCGCCTGCCCAGACTGTTCAGGTTTGTCTGGAGCCGGCAGGTGCCACAGTTGCATCCCAGCCGGACTCACCGTCAGCAGGTGCTCTCCCGTCGGACTGAGGGCAAACGAGTCGAGGGGGGGCTGCCGTGCAAGCGGGATCCGCCGGACCACTTCACCGTTGAGAGTCCACAGGCTGAGGCTGGAGCCAGATTGCACGGCCAGAGTTTGACTATCGGCACTCCAGCGCAGGTGCAGCGCTGACTGAGCCGGCCCCTCAATGGCTGCCAGGAGTGGCTGGTGGCGATTGCGAATCTGGATTTGCCCACTCCCATCACGTATCGCGATCTGGTTGCCATCCGGGCTCAGGGCCACCGTCTGTAGCGGCTGGGCACTCCATTCCTGCAGATGAAAGCGGGTGAGCAGGGTAGCGTCCGCTACATCCCACAAACGCACCGTGCCATCACTGCCACCGCTGACCAGTGTTTGTTGATCGGGGCTAAACAGCACCGTCGTCACCGCCCCGCTATGGCCGCGCAGCGGTTGCGCCGGCAGAGCAGATGCGGGGGCAGCCAGCGGCGAGAGTTGGATCGTGCCATTCGCCAAGCCTTGAGCCACCAGGGCATTGTCGGCACTCAAGTCTGCCGAGCGGACCCTAGGCGTTTGACCGAGCAAAAACTGGCTCCATTGCCCGGCCGCTCCATTCCACAGAAATACCTGGTGTCGCTGCTGGTCTGCGACGAAAATCCGCTGCCCAGACTGACTCACCCGCATTGCGCTCACCTTCGCCCCAGCCCACAGATAGCCCAATCGTTCGCCCTTGGCATTCCACAGATAAATTCGGCCATCCTCACCCGCACTCACCAGCGTTGCCGCCTGACTGGCCACCGCCGTTACCGCACCTTGATGGGGCGGATCCAGGCGACCAATCCACTCCCCTTGGCGCGTCCACAATCGCACATTGCCGCCATTGCTGCCCGTGATCAGCGACTGCCCATCTGCGCTAAAGGCTACCGCCGTCATCCTTGCCCAATCTGGCCGTTACCAACTCAGCTCCTTGGTGAGCGGCCACCGCTGGATCTGACCCGTCGCGGCGGCGGGATTGGCCAGCAGGATCTGACCGTCCGGACTAAACTCCATCGCACCAATCGCCGCCCCATTTCCCGGCAACACCTGCTGAGATCCCTGCCGCGACCAGAGCACTGCATTGCCGGATTGTAGGCCAATAGCCAGTGTTTGCTGATCGGGGCTAAAGCGCAGCGTCGAGATGGGATGGTTCAACGTCAGGCGATAGCGCTCTTTTGCGGTTTGCACCGCCGTGAGCAAATTTGCTTGCACCGCGGGTAACAGGTGCGGCAGTCGGGCTCGATTTTGACCCACCGCATCGACCGCGGCAACGAGGCCCATGAATGGATCGCGTTCCAATTGCTGTTGAACCTCAGCGGCCTGCGTTGCCAAGGCCAGCTTTTGCTGCTGCATCCAGTCCCTCCAGATGCATGGGGCAGCCACCAATCCAGCCCCCAGCAGCAGCAGCGCATATCGCCAGACCAAGTTGCGCAGTCCAGATTGGAGGGGGGTCGCCGGGGGCGACATCACCCGCGGTTTTGCGGTTGAGACCATCGGTTGCTCGGCAAACCAGAAGCGGTTGTACATAAGTCGTTTAAGGCAATGAAGCAGGTCAGATGATAGGCAAGGGTATCGTATTCAGTATGACCAGATTAATGCATGCACGAACCCCTTAACAGAGGCCAGCCATGATGCTGAAATTACTTCAGAACTTATCAGTAAGATATGAGAAAGAGCAGTGATGTTTTACCACAGGGCACGTGGCCGATAATAGCGGGGATCGACATAGTTATCTTTTGGGATATCCTTTGAGACATCTTTGATTGAATTAGATTCTTTCGTCGTGGTGATCACTTCTCGACTGGTATTGGTATGGATCACTCTGGGGTAGGTCCACGCCATGATCACGCTGCCGAGCAGCAGCAGCGTCCCCAAGCCAAATAAGGCCCAGGTTAATTTTGAGATCGTGCTCGAGGTTTGCTGGATCGACTGGGCCGAACTCCAGATCAGCCAGAGATCAGCGTCATTCCAGGCTTTATTTTTACCGTTAGGAGGAGACACGGGCGTCCATCCCTTCGGGGGTTTTCATTCACAGGATGTAGCTTTACGCCATTTAGCAGGGGGGGGAGCACCGTTTGCACCATACTCCTGACCGTTGGGGGAAATTGGCTCGTTCATCAGTGACCTCACTTAGAATTATCAAAAAGATGGTTAAAGTAATCAAGCATAGATGCGTTAAGGAATGATAAACTGAAGATAGGAGGAGTGGATGAACAGGGTCTGTCCGACCCACTCGCATTCCTACAGCAATGGGATTCGGTTATTGTCATCCCTCGTCAACAGCTTGGACGTCGTATTGATAAATCGGTTGAGGTAAACAAACCGGTGGTTTCGCTTGCACTTCGGGTTGAACAACCAGCGTCGGTTCGAGATGCACGGGTAGCGTTTGCTTCACACCAAGCGCAGGTTTAATGAAGGGATAGGGTTCAATAAACACCGGAATGTTCAGCCGAATGGGAATCGTTCAAAGGATTGAGACATGAATAGAACTCCTAATGAATTTAAAGGTGGTAAAGTTGTTCTAAACACAGTTTCAAGTCAATCCATTTGCGTTTCGGAAACTTAAGTTTAAAAGTACCCGTCTGGGTAATTTTTCTGGATTTTAGCCCAAACTATGATATATAAATTGCGTTAGCATAAAAGACTCGGTAATATTAAAAATTACATCTACTTATTTTCAGCAAAAATAGACCTAAATGCTTATCATTTAGGTCTATTTTTCAGATTTATTAATGGAACTTTAATTTATCGTTTAACGTTTAATACTGCGACTCATCTTAACTTTCAGCCAACCTAGTTTCTAGAGCACTCAGACCAGTAAAATAGCTTTTAATTAGGGTGGATTTCAATGCGTCAATAGAAATTCGTTTTGCAGTTCAATCCTCAACCACATCCACAAGTGCTTTTGTGGCACATTTGGATCGTGCCGACTAGCTTAACGCCTGAAGCTGAATTCAACCTGAGAACACCCTGAACTTTTTCTCAGTTAAGAGCGATGTCGCGTTTATCTCGCCCAATTCTAAAATCCGTCCGGGGTCAGACCTCCTCCTCCCTACTCCGAGAGAGGCTAGACGCCGCTCAGATTGGTTTGGTAGAAATAGTCGTTTAAGGATGCGGCGATGCACGAGACCAAACCCACCTCTTCGGAGCAAATTCAAGCACGAGAACGCATTCATCGGCGGGATTTAGTCAATAGTTTGTTGATTGGCATCGGACTCGGAGCCTTATTGTTGGGTGCTCCGCTAGGATGGTTCGCCCATCGGTTTTATGCCCAACAGCGCACGGCCCAAGTCTTGCTTTGTCGGCAGCAGAATTTTGGATTATCCGAAACCGAGTTGCAGGCCCGCTGTGGTCAACCCTATTAGAGTCGTTCCGACCCCTTTGGGGTTTTGAACTTCAAAAACTCTGACGAGTTGACTGACTTGCCGTCAGAGCGATGGATCGGTAGCCAAGCAGCAGTTCAAGCCTCGGGTAACGGAACCGTCATCGACGCAGCCAAATCTCGAAACCGACGCGGATCGCCTTCGGGTAGGGGCCGTTCTTGCGATTTGCGGCGATAGAGGTTTTCCAGCGTTGAGCGCCAGTTGGCAATCACCTCGTGGATGGGTTCGGCCCCGACCGACGTTGGCGGTTCCGGCAGTTGCTGTAACTGCTGTTGCGCCCACCACACCCGCGCCCGCACCGCCCAAATTGGATCCTGAGTGCCGAGCTGCTCCAATTTCGCCAGAATCGGCGTGCGCCAATCTGGTTGGCTATGCCAGATCGCTGCCGCCAAGGCTTGCAGGCCAGTTACCGCCGCGTAGCGCACCACCCATTCTTCGTCATCGCAGACAAACAGCAGCGCATCCAATGCCTCAGCCTGGGCCATTTCTAACTCATCGGCTGGAAACTGAGGCCAGTTGAGCGTGCCTAACCCCCGCGCCGCCGCGCGCCGCACACTCATGGCAAAATCAGCGGTGGCCGCTCCCAAGAGGGTCGTCAGACCTCGCGGATCGCCAATCCCGGCCAACGCCCGAATCGCCCAGGCTCGTGCCGTATAGTTATGCCGGTCCAGCTGATCCAGCAGCGCCGGCACCGCCGGTTCTCCAATTTTGATTAACCCATCTACCGCGGCCACCGCCGCTCCTGGATTGTTGTAGCTGAGGGCCGCAATCAGCGTAGGCACCGCCCCAACGTCCGCTGCATTTGCTAAGTCTTGCACAGCTTCGAGCAAGCGGGCCGACGAATCCGCCGCATCAACCGCCGCAATCAGAGTCTTGAGAGTATCTGGCATGGAGGCAGAAAACAGGATTGATGATCAGGTCTATATGGTATTGTCGAATGCCGATGGCCCGCAATGCGAGCGGTTGGGGTCAGGTGTAACAAATCGATTCAATCGCTCAATCGCAATTCAAACGAGCGGCCCTATAGCAACTCATCCATCAACGCCATCACCCGGATGGCCCCCTCGTTTAAGCCAGGTGGCTGGCGTTGCTGAATTTGGGTTTCTAAGAGACCTTTGAGGGCAATCAGCTTGAGGCTATTTTCAGCTAGGGTTTGGGCAATCGGTTCGGCGGCTGCCAGATAGCCAATCGCGCCCAAATCAGCCAAGGCGGCCCGCCGCAGTTGCAATTCATCGCCGGCCAGTGCCGCCACCAAGCGATCGCCATACTGACTGGCCTCACGCGGGTCTGGCGTCAATTGATACAGGGCACGCGCCGCCGCATATTGAATCCGGGGAATTTCATGCTGCAAAAACGGCACAATCAAGGGAACCGCTGCGCCCGCCTGTAGGGTGCCGAGGGCTTCTAGAATGGCGTCGTAGGGCTGCACCAGATAGGGCGGTTCGGGAGCCGGTAGCGTGCCAGGAATTTGATCTTGCAGTAGAGCGAGCAAGGCCGGAATCCCGCTTGGGTCTCCTAAGAGTTCCAACGACTGGGCCGCCGCTTCCCGCACATAGAAATCCGAGCAGCTGAGGGCTTGAATCAGAGCCGGCACCGCCCGCCGATCACCCAATTTCCCCAAGGCACGAGCCGCATTGCGCCGCAGGGGATAGCCCCCGGCCTCGGTGCGGTCGGCCTCATCGTCTAGGGCTGTGATCAAAATATCAATGGCGAGGGGTTCATCGACACGAAACCGGCCCAGCCACCAGGCCGCATACACCCGCAGGCCCAGATCTTCGCCTTGGAGGTTGGCGATGGCCTGCTCGACGGTGAGTGAATCGCTGCTGATGGCCTCGTTGGTATCGTGATCAAACGGTTGTTCGGGCATAGGAGGATGGGATAAAGGATATGAAAAACACCTTGGTTGAGTGACCGACCAGACGACAAGCTAGACGGATTCGATTTCCTGAAAATGGGCATCGCGACTGACCAGGCGTAAATCAGGTTGACCTGCAATCGCGGCAATCCAACTATCATTTTCAGGCAGGGGGCAACCTTTGAGGCGCAACGAATATTTAATTTCACCATACCAACGGGCCGGAGTTGCATCACAGCCAAGCACCCCAGTGCTGGCAACGAATGCGTCGATCCGAGCTAAGTTGGCCTGCACTCGGCTTGATTTGCGCGCCCCATAATTCAATTCAGCAATGGCAATGCAAGGGATAAACACTTCGGTAGCTTCAGCTAGATGCTCTCGAACCGTTGATTCATTGGCAAAAAGCGCAATGCGCAATGATGATGTTGGTGTTGGTATTGGTATCGAGCAAATATCTACCACTCATTCCAATCCACTTGTTCACAGTCTTGCTCAATGGCCTCGCGCATCAACTGGAGATCATCGCTTGGAATGGTGCCCGCAAATTGCAACAGCTGAGCACCAGAAATACCTTGAAGCTGCGAATGAGCCAGCGAGCGGACAAACTCCAGCACCTGCTGCTGTGATGGTTGAGGCAATCCTTCTAATTGCTGAACGATAGTTTGGATGATCGAGGGTTCCATGCTAGTCATGTCAGAGAAGGTCAACCTTTCAAATTCCTAATCGTTTGCGGGCATCTGCCAGAGAAACTCGACGAGTTGAGCCAGAGCGCCAAGAGAGAAAAGCGATGAATTCCTCGTTTTGCCGTAAGGCGTCCACTTCAGCCGCCAAATCATCCACTAGCGACAATACAAACTCTGTCCCATCGGGTTTCTTTAGAATCAGCGTGTCCTGTTCTGCCAGTTCAATCAGTTCAGCTACCGTCAGATTAGCCTGAGCCAAATCAACAGTTTTCATACGTTGACTTCTTGATTGCGAATATAGAGTTTATTCCGATCTTTGTATCCCACCGCAACCACACTCACAACTACAATAGCCTCAATCACATCATAAAAAACGCGGTAGCTGCCAATGCGTAACTCCCAGTTAAATTGTGATCCAGGCCGTAGCGGTTTGCGGTTTCGAGTTTCTTGCAAAGGTTGATCACTAAGCTGCCGTTCAATGGCATCGAGAATCATGACTCGTGTGGCTTTATCAAAATACTCTAGATCCTCAATCGCCTCTTCGGTAATTTCAATTGTGAACTGCATCACTTGCTATTCTAAAGGCCCCACAGAACGAATCCGCAGAGCCTCCTCTGCTCCACTATTGCTGCGAGTGAATTTCAGCAGGTAAGAACGTAGGTTGTTGTGAATAATTGATCCACAACACTGTCCCACCGACTAACACAATCACTCCCCCAAATACAAATACAGTAACCTTCCCCCGTGCAATTAGCTTTAGGAAAAAATTGCCAGGTGCTTTGAGTTCGAGGCTGAAAGAGTCAGCTTCTTCCATAAGCAGTGCCCTCCATGAGGTGAAACGGTTTACGTCGAGGACACTGAACAAATACTTTTATCCAGAAAGAATTTGTCAACGCCTCGATATAAACAAGCTTAGCCCGCCCTCACGAGAGATCGCAATAGGCAGGCTTGACAAATTCTTTCTGGATGCCTTTATCTTACATGGTTGAAACATGAAACGTCAACTTAAAATCACTCAATTTTTTACGCACACGGCTAGGAAACGAATATTCTACAAGTCTTTTCCTACAATGATTCTAGAGTACGACTATTTTCTCTCTGATTTGAAAACAGTGATATTATTGTATATTTTCATACTAATTTATTCAAGTAAAAACACCAGGGTTAGATAATTTAACGGATTAGCTCAAATCCAGTCTCATCAAGACATTGTTCGGATAATCCGGACAACATGACGTTCTCAAAATTGGAACGTTCTCAATATTAGATCACTGCTGATCAGTCTCCGTAATGAAGTTGATTGCAAAAGTGCAATAGGTTAAAATGCTCTCCCTCTACGAAACCGACTTCTATGCTTGGACCCAAGAGCAGGTGACGTTGCTCAAAACTCAGCAGTGGCAGCAATTAGACACACCCAATCTAATTGAGGAACTCGAAACCTTGGGTCGCAAAGAACGGCAAGAGTTACGCAATCGCTTAGCTGTTTTGCTGGGACATTTATTGAAATGGCAGTTCCAGTCCGAACATCGCAGCAATAGCTGGTTAGGCACAATTCGAGAACAGCGTATTCAAATCAAGCTGCTCTTGCAAGATAGCCCCAGTCTGCGACCCTATTTGGAACAGGGCTTTGCCGATGCCTATCAACTCGGTTTAGCCATTGCCATTCAAGAAACACAGTTGAGTGAGCAGGTGTTTCCAGAACTTTGTCCCTACACACTAGAGCAAACGCTGAATCCTGAGTTTTGGCCAGAGCCAGATTCAGCATCCAATCCGTTCAACGGTTAATCAAGCTGTGAACCCGCCCTGCCCAATCCATTGAGACCCATTGCCTCACTTCCACCCACTTAAAATAGTAATGTATAATGTGCTGTATACATTATGTTATCCGTATGATGGCCAAAGTCCGCAAGCAAATCTATTTAGACGCTCGACAAGACACCCTTCTCAAACGCATTGCCCAACAAACTGGAGTCAGTGAAGCCGAAATTATTCGCCAAGCGTTAGATCAGCATCTTAGTGCGGTGCATGCACCGTCGCCCAACCTAGCTGCATGGCAAGCCGAAAAAGCCTTCATTGCCCAACACAAGCAACGTCCTGCCTTACCCGGTGGGCGCGATTGGCAACGAGCAGACCTCTATGAACGATAAAGTTCTGTTGGACACCAATATTTTGGTTTATCTTTACGACAGCTTCGAGCCGAGTAAGCAAGAACGCGCGATCACCGTCGTGGATGCATTAATTCAAAGGGCCAGTGCCGTGATTAGCCCCCAAATCATGGGTGAGTTTTTTATGGCAACCACTCGCGCTAACCGACCGCTGCTGACTCCAATAGAAGCACTTGGACGCATTCGCAATTATCTCAGCACTTGTCAAGTCGTTGAACTCACAGGCTTAATTACGCTGGAAGCCGTTCGAGGCGTAGAAACTCACCAGTTTCAGTACTGGGATGCCCAAATTTGGGCCACGGCTCGGCTGAATCAGATTACTGAAATTTACAGCGAGGATTTTAATGCCGGAGCAATTGTAGAAGGGGTGCGCTTTACCAATCCCTTAGCAGATGAGTTTCAATGCTGCTGAATTCTACTGCGTCAACCAAAAGCAAGGCCCGGAGCAATCAACTCTCATCGACACGCGACAACCGTTCATCACTCCGGGCCAGATTAAACCGACTAAATCAACCCGCTGAATTAGCTGAGGGCATTGATTGCATAGTCGATGTAGGAGTTGGCTTCTACCGCCGGGTCACCCGACAGACCGTGGTTGGCCTTGATGTACTTGAGGGCTTCCACATACCAGCTCGGCGACAGATCAAAGGTGCGGTTGATTTCAGCCAGACCGCTGATCAGGTAATCGTCCATCGGGCCAGTGCCGCCCACCACCAAGCAGTAGGTGACCATGCGCAGGTAGTAGCCAATGTCCCGCACGCACTTCGAGCGACCCGTGTTGGTCGAGGCATAGTTTGGGCCTTGCATTTGGGTCGTGTAGGGGAACTTTTGGTACACCGCATTGGCCGCACCTTCAGCCAAGCTTTGCGCCTTCGACGACAGCGCTTTCGCAGCTTCCAGGCTAGCCGCCGCCTGCCGGAACCGACCAAAGGCAGCCTGCATTTCGGTCGAGCTGAGGAACCGGCCTTGCGAATCTGCCGCAGCCACGGCTTCGGTTAAAGGAGTCTTCATGGTCAGGTTATCTCCCAAGTAATATCGGTAAATCAATACAAACGAGAATTCGTGAATCAGCCGCGCAACGCGACTAGGCGACGGCGCTAGCAGCGCGATCAAAATAGCCACCCAGTTCTGCGATCAGGTTGCTGCAATCGCCCGGGGTGATGTTGTTGCGGTCGTTGGCAATCGCAATCGCCGCATCCTTCATTTTCTGGACGCCCACGGCTACCGATGCACCCGGAGTCCCCAGCGCCAAGTAGGTTTCCCGCAGACCGTTGAGGCAGCGATCGTCAAGCACCGAGGCATCGCCGGCAAACATCGCATAGGTGACATAGCGCAAGATAATTTCCATATCGCGCAAGCAGGCCGCCATCCGCCGGTTGGTGTAGGCATTGCCACCCGGAGCAATCAGCTGAGGCTGCTCATCAAACAGGCTGCGCGCCGCATTCGCCACAATCGTGGAGGCATTGCTGGTGATGCGGTTCACGATGTCCATCCGCTTGTTACCATCGGCAACCATAGCGCTGAGGGCATCTAATTGAGAAGAACTGAGGTATTCACCCCGTGCATCAGCCTGGGAAACAACCTTAGCAAACGCATCTAACATAAACTCAATCTCCTATCTGTTTGGTTGAGTGAGGTCCAATTGAACACTGAATCAAGCTCAGTTACGGTTGGGTTCTAACCTGATGAGTACTACTGAGGGGCCTCTACGCGCGAACACGTTTCCCCATCAGCCTGCGTCTCACTGCCTCATTTTTCAGCCCAGTTTGTTACAAATCATTGCAACAAGCCAGGCTTTCTGAAAACCAGGGGAGCCGCATTTGGGTTCTTATGAGGACTGGGTCGGTCGCTCAACGCCGGGTCATGCAAATGAATCCTGGCATTGGGTGCCTTCCACCTTCTTTTTTATACTATGTAGTTGGATCAAATGTTTGTTACGAATTTTGACAATTGTGGGGGAGTCAGGTGAGATGGATGGCGCCGGCCTCGATTAGTTGCCGCAGTTGGGTGGGCAGCCACGCAGCCCCTTGTTCAGCGAGCAAACGTTGCCGCATCGCACATCGCGCTGAGCCGGGATCTGCTGCTCTAAGCGCACAATCACCACATCAGCCCCGATTCGCTGCGGCAGCCCGAGTTGACTAGGTTGGCTCACGGTCAAGATGGCATACAAGTTGGGGTCGAGTTGGCCCAAGTCAACCGGACCGACGAGTTCACCGGCCACCGCCACCGCCGCTTGACGAGTGACTTTCCAACTGCCCAGGAAATCATCGTCATCAAACCAGCCAACGTCTTGCTCATGCAGGCTAATCGTTGTTTGCCCGTTAAAGCTGACTTGCAGCGGATTGCCCTTTTATTCAATAAATCGACATCTTCATCGTTTAAGCTACGCGCCATTTAGTAGACCCATTCACCCGCAGATAGGGTTCATCTGCTCTGGTCCAGTCTTCGGTTTCGATGCAGCAAAGATTCTTCAACGTTAACATTGCCATAGTTGTTCTCCGTTCAGATTGCATTCGATAAATAGCATTCAACGGTTCAGGCAAAATTCAATCTAGATACACTGCTGTTTGCCATTTTGGTTTACAAGGTTAAGAATTGATTGCTCAGCTTATTGTTCACTTATTCGGTAGCAATCGTGAGTTTATTCACAGCAGCCAATCATCTGATTCAACCCGGTTGAGCCAAAATTCGCCGGTTTAGGGTGACTTGACCCTACGCTAGAATGACTCCATCCATTGGTGCTTTGCGAGGTTGCCCATGTCCTTCACTAAACCCTGGATTGAACAAACCGATCCGCCTCGTCCGGCGAAAGAGACCCTGCCCACGATGTACGATCTCCCCAGCGAAGACCCGGAGGAACCTGGCTTGCCCGATCAGTTTCATGACCTGCAACCCGAACTGCTGCGCCTCACCTTCCAGCCGCCGACCTACTCGCCAGAGCAGGTATTTAGTGGCAGCGACCTGAATCTCTATTACGATGTTCGCTACCCAAGCCGCTACAAACGCCCCGACTGGTTTGGCGTGGTCGGGGTATCGAGGCTCTATGAAGGTCGAGAGTTGCGCCTCAGTTATGTGATCTGGCAGGAGGGCATCAGCCCGTTTGTGGTGGTGGAGTTGCTGTCACCCGGCACCGAAGCCGAGGATTTAGGACGCACCCAGCGAGACCGAAACCAACCGCCCACTAAATGGCAGGTGTATGAGCAAATTTTGCGGATTCCTTATTATGTGACCTTCAGTCGCTATAGCGACCAGCTGCAAGTGTTTACCTTACAGGCCGGCCATTATCAAGAACTGACGCTGCCGGAACCGCGAGTTTGGCTGCCGGAAATCAGCTTAGGTCTGGGGCTATGGCAAGGCGAGCATGCCGGCATTGAGCGGCGCTGGCTACGCTGGTTTGACGCCAATGGCGATTGGATTTTGACCGAAGCTGAACAGGAACGACAACGGGCTGAACGACTCGCCGACCGCCTGAGAGCACTCGGCCTCAACCCAGAGGATGAACTATAACTCAAGGCTTAACGCCAGGAACGGGCCTCACCGCCAGCCAGGTCTTCTCGACTCCAGGGGCAACCACTCCCACCCATGCCGCCCAGCGCTTCATTTACAATTCAACCACCGGCACCCTATTCTATGATGCCAATGGCAATCAAAGCGGCGCTGCAACGATTCAGATTGCCACCCTCACCACCCAACCGCTCCTCGATCCAACCCAACTGGTCGTGATTGCTTAACGGCCTCCTCAGGACTTCACCTGCTGCCGCTCTAAATCAAACAAAAACCCGTGAATATACGCCTCGGTCCAGTCTGGCCCATAAAAGCGCGTGAACATGCCGCGAGCCGGATCCTTCTCGGCCCGATAGCGGATATAGCGCAACTGCGCCGCCTCAATCGCCTGCAACTGCACCACATCGGTCACGGGTTCGGCCTGCTCGACCAAGTCTAAATAGGCATTGAGATAGTCCTGAAAGGCAGCAAACACCTGCGTTTCCACCACGCTCGTCTGCTTGGGCCGCGTCCACAAAAACGCCGGCGAAAAAAAGGCTTGGGCATCTGCGGGAAACTCACCGCCCCACTCGAGCTGCTGATAATTCCTTTTCTGAAACTCATATTTACAGGCTTAGAAATCTCTGCTTCAATTGAGTACAGTTCCTGAAGTCTTACGTCACTTATAGCCATCCTTTGCAGGATATGAACGGGGTGCAGGGGTTTCACCCCTGCGTGGGGGCACCGCCCCACACCCCCTGTTCACAACCTGTTTGTGAAAGCTGTAGTACCTAAGAAGAGTTTGGCATTAAGAATTTTGGTTGACAACAGTAAAGACTAGGCGGCTTTCTCAACACAATTTTGCAAGCTAACAAATTGGTTTAGGAAAGAACCAGAGTTAAAAAATCTCATGTGTTCAAGCGATCTAGCAGGTGGCTATTTCGAGGGAATAGCAAAGTTTATGAATAGTCGATCAAGTTCAATAACGAGTACAATGTCACCATCGCAGTCATATATAAAATAGAAACTCACATTTGCTTCGAGTTTCTATTGATGCATCTTAAGCTTATTCTCTCGCGTTTGCTCAATCAGCAAATAGTCTACTACTGTTCTGTGCTTCAAGTTCTGGTATTATGCTTCCATCTATTTGCACCCCTGCGTATTTTTTGTCATTAAGAGCTTGCTCAAAAGAAATTAGTATAATAATCTTCACTCTAGCAAGCTTCACATTGGAAACAAAGGCTGTATTTGGACAAAACTTCAATGAAAGTGATTATTCAAGTCATGCACAAGACACTCCGTTTTGCTTCATACAAAGAAGCAACGGAGATGTTGTTGATCTAACTAATCTTTGTTCAAAGCCAACTATTTCACCTCAGGAATATGAGCAGATAGCAGTTCCTTCCAGTAGTTCAATTACTAGCACTAGCACTAGAAGTTACGGTGCAATATGTTCTTCTATAAATGATACTAGCATAACTAAATCATGTGACGTAGGCAGCTACCAATAGTAGAACTGTTGGAGGTAGTAATAAAAATTACTGAGAATTTTATTAGAGAAAGTCGTTCTAAGGATTTTTGTCCTTACTACCTGATGACTTGGATGTGCAAATTATATCCTCAGGATCTACTAGTTCCAAAAAAGGAGCAGAACTAATCAAATGAAAAAGCTTGTAAAGTTTTTCATTCTTCCCCTCTTCTTCTTTTCCATTTCTTTTCCTAGTTTCTCAAAAGAGGATGAAAAGTCTAACAAGTCGATTGTAAATTCTGCCTCTCAACTATCCTTCGATATCGTTAAAGGGGAGTATCTAAGTAGTAAAAGTTCTTTTGTCATCACTTCCAAAAGTGGGCCTTTAGATATAGGCATCCTAAATAGGATGTGAACAAATGGTAGGCTGAGGACGTGCCCCAAACTTTACCCCCTCAGCCGATGGAAACGCTCGAACAGTTCATTCAAAGTAACCCACCTCCGTTGGAACTCAAGCGTGCACTCGCTGTGCAGATGAGTCAAGGCGGTCACAGCTATCGGGAGATCCGTGACATTCTGCAAGTGTCGGTTGGCTTCATCACAGCTAGCCATCAACGCTACGAATGCTCAGGTGTGGAGGGACTGCGCTCCAACTATTGGGGCACCCAAGGCTATCTCGATTGTGAGCAGAAGCAAGCGTTGTTTCGGTGGCTCGACGGGCAGGATGCTTGGACACTCCAGGAGGTAATTGACCACATTGAGGATGAGTATGGGGTGGTCTACCAATCACTCCAGAGCTACTATGCCCTGCTCAGAGACGCTGGCTTCAGTTGGAAGAAGGCACAACCGGTTCACCCTGACAAGGATGAAACTCTGGTTCAGGAAAAAAAAGAGAACTTGAAGCGCTACTGGCAACGCATCAATCTGAGATCGCCGATGGACAATTAAGAGTTTTATTTCTCGACGAATGCCACCTGTTGTGGGGCGATATCAGTGGCTATGGGTGGAGCCGCCGCAAGCAACGGGTGGATGTGGAAGTCAAGTCTACCAAGCAACGACAGACCTACTATGGGGCATTGGATTATCTCACCAAGCAGTTTGTTGTCAAAGAGTACAGCGCAGGCAACGAAGAGAATACGGTTGCCTTCCTACAGTATCTCCAGTCTTTGTATGTTGAGAACACGCGCCTGGTGATTGTCTGGGATGGGGTGAGCTACCACCGCTCAAAGGTGGTGCAGGAATTTCTGGAGCAGACCAATGGAGGCTTACCGACTGAGGCGTGGAAGATTACCTGTATTCGCTTAGCCCCTAATGCACCTGAGCAGAATCCAGTTGAGGATGTTTGGTTACAAGCGAAGCAGTTTATTCGCAAGTATGCACGAATGTGTAGAAGATTTGGGTCGGTCAAGTTTCTGTTTCAATTGGTCACGCATTGTCAAACCTTTGCTTTCGCCAAGGCGTTTATGTACGGCTACTGTTCATCTCCTATCTAGGATGGCTGTAGTGATGATTTAAGTTACTCTAATAAGTCTTCAACAACACGCAATTTATTTTGTGATGATTTTGCTGTTGAGTTAATTTACCCAAATGATACCGCTCCTTTAACGTACAAAGCGAATGTATCATGTAGCCAAGGAACCGTAATCTCGCTGCAAATTGAGTTATATGAAGCAAATGTTGGTGCTCCAAATCAGTATACATTGATAAGTTCAACTCGACGAAGTAAGAGATGTGGAGGAAAATCTTGTGAAATTCAAAGTACCTATAGGGTGCAGCGTACTTCACGCATTAAAGTTAAAGCTGTAGGTAACTTTACTTCTTCTAGAGGTACTCCACTTACCTATGAAAGGGAAACCGCTTGGTGGTTTAATGATCAAGGTGCGGCGTATCCTAATATTAGTGTGTTGGATCGGTTTGGCTTAGGATTTCGGCAGGTGCCTTTTCCCCGAGGACCTTTCAATCGATGTGATGATGCCCCTAGCACCACACCACCTTGTAGAAGAAAGGATATTCGTTCTCCTCTTGTACGATTGTACCGAGAAAAAGGGTGGCAGTTTCCTTCAGAACCATATGAAGCGCATCACATAAAACCTCTAGAATTCGGAGGTGGCAATTCTACAGATAATGGTGTATTGCTTTCAAAAGCTGATCATAGTAAATTTACGAGATGGTTTAGAAGCTTTAGACCATAGTGTATTGATTCTTCACTCTATAGTTTTCAGGTATGCTGCATGATCGTTTGCATCTGGCGCACTGGCAGGAAATATTCCAACAGGAAATCCTGCCACAGGTATCAAGTCAAGCTTTGCAGCAAGCCTATACCGACCTCGTCGGACCGTTGCAACTGGTTTGGAACGAGCACCTGCGTGAGAGGGCAAACTTGGCCACGCGCACTCATCAGGCCACGCCCACGGATGTGTTTATCTTTGCCGAAGGCGAATCACCCAAACGCGAGATCACCAAAATCGGTGGACTGCCCTATCGCGCAGCGCAGCAAGCTTGGCCACACACCGCCTCAAATCGACCCCTCACGTTTATCGCCCAGTTCTGCTTTGCTGATTCGCACGATATTGTCGGCAAGCTGCCCGGTGATCTGCTGCTGCTGTTTGCCGAGTGCGATGCCTATGGTCCGATCCTCGATCAGGAAGACTCGACTTTAGCCCAGCCGTCGATTGAAGTGGAATGGGTCAACCTGGGTGAGTTTCCGCTGGTAAGTGTCGAGATGATTCCCGCCGTTGAGTGGCAACCGTTTCCTTGCTATGGTTCCATCTTTAGAACCGATGATTACCCAGATATCG
Source organism: Leptolyngbya sp. NK1-12 (assembly GCF_032598965.1). Classification (NCBI taxonomy): domain Bacteria; kingdom Bacillati; phylum Cyanobacteriota; class Cyanophyceae; order Leptolyngbyales; family Leptolyngbyaceae; genus Leptolyngbya; species Leptolyngbya sp. NK1-12. The sequence goes on along the minus strand of NZ_CP053587.1, from coordinate 1,496,447 downwards.
ACCGTTACGAGTTCCCAGCAATCAGCGACGATTTGCCCACGATTTATTCGGCGACCAAAATCGGCGGCAGTCCAGACTGGATTCAGCAACCAGAGCCACTGCCAGGGCGATTTTTGGCTCAATTGACCTCAACGGTGCCCGATCAATGCTGGCCCTATCCATTCTTGAACCGGGCGGCTCGCTTGGATCAAGCATGGTTTGCCGCTCGCTTTGGGGCCACCGATGCGCCAGATTCGTTTCTGCGCTGGGGCAGTATTGGCACGCTGTATTTGTTTATCGATGATCACCACAACATTCACTGGATGATTCAATCGACTTGAAGCTGAACCGCTATAGTAACGCCAACCGAACGCGAATTGGATCTCACCGCTGCACCTGCTGCCGCTCTAAATCAAACAAAAACCCGTGAATATACGCCTCGGTCCAGTCTGGGCCATAAAAGCGCGTGAACATACCGCGAGCCGGGTCCTTCTCGGCCCGATAGCGGATATAGCGCAACTGCGCCGCCTCAATCGCCTGCAACTGCACCACATCGCTGACGGGTTCGGCCTGCTCCACCAAGTCTAAATAGGCATTGAGATAGTCCTGAAAGGCAGCCAACACCTGCGTTTCCACCACATTCGTCTCCTTGGGCCGCGTCCACAAAAAGGCGGGCGAAAAAAAGGCTTGGGCATCTTCAGGAAACTCGCCGCCCCACTCGAGCTGCTGGCGATAGCGCTCAAAGATCGGCCAGATCGGGGCCGTGTATTTCGCTTGATACTCAGGATCGTCCCGAAACAACGGCTGCATATCCAGCGCAATCAAATGGCCGCCCGGCAGCGTCACCAAATCCGCCCCAAAAAACGGCAAGTCATAATTCAGCCGCGGAAAGATCACAAAATTCAGCACCTGCAACGCCGCGCCACCCTGCACATGCGCCGCCCGAATCTGCCGCAGCTTGTCCGATTGAAACGCCGTACTTGTGGTTTGCACCAGCGAGGCATGCTTGCCTTTACCCACCATCGCCTGCTTCGCCTCAAACCCGGCTGGAATCGGATAAGGCTGTAAGTCCAGCCGCTCGTGCAACCGCGCCACGGCCCAATCGAGAAACGGTTGATACAGCGTCATGGCAAACCTCCGGTCACAAGCAAAGCTGAATATTGATATTCATGGAACTGGATGCCGCTTAGCGGCTTGCCGCCACCGCCAACGGCACCGCATCTTCAAACAAAAACTCGTAGAGAAACCGTTCGGCCCACTCGTGGCCAAAGTAGCTGCTAAACAAGCCTGAGGCCGGGTCGCGGTCCGCGCTGTATTGGTCGTAATCTTTTTGCGCCTGCCCAATCCGCGCGATGGCATCCGGGTCGCTCAGGGGTTCCGCTTGATCTAATAACTGCCAATAGAGGTTGAGATAGTCTTGAAACGCGGCAAACACGCGAGTGGCCACCGTTTCGGCATCGGTTTTGGCAAACAAAAGATATTTAGAAAAATACTGATTGGCATCATAGAATTTCATTTCCAAATTCTGAGCCAGATCCGGATAGCGGTCGTGCAACGTTTGCAGCGGCTGAATATAGCGGGCTTGATAGGCCTGATCTTGAAATAACGGCTGAAAATCCATCACAATCAGGTTTTTCACCTTACCAAACGAGAGAAAATCAATCCCCAATAGCGGCAGATCATACTGATGATTGGGATAAATCACGCTATTAAAAATCTGCGCACTTTCCCCCGCATCAATGTAGGTGTAGCGAATCTTGCGCAACTGCGGACATTGATAACACCAACTGCGAATCGTGGCCGGATGGCGACCCCGTTCACTCACCCGAGTTGCAAGGCCGGCTGGAATTGGGCGCGCCTGTAGCTCAAAGTTTTGCGATAAGGACTGTTCGAGATAGTCACGAAAGGGCTGGTACATAGGGGATGTCCACGGACGCCGTCAGAAACACTGCCGATGGCACACTCCTTGGAGCGGACCACATCTTTTGCAGCATAGGGGATTCTCCCAACCCCAGTCTCTTTTCTGAACTACAAAGTAATATTCCTTAACAATGCCAGGTTAGGATAGACGCCAACCCCTAGTGTTGGAGTTGGGTCGCCATGTCATTACCAGCCGTGATCGCGTTTGCTTCCCAGTTGATTGATCAGCATCGAATTGAAGTCGGGCAGCACCCCGACACCACACCCGTCGATTGGCTGGGTTTAGCGATGAGCCTCGAGGAAGCCAAACTCGTCATTGCCGCTCTAGAGCGCAAACAGCAGGAGCTAGAACAAACTCGCAATAGCGCCCGGTTAGGGAGTGATATTGTCACACTCGCCTCCGGTGGAGCCGGCTTAGTCGTGATGCTGACTGGAGCTGCCCTGATGCTGTTTCCCGTCACGACGCTCGCTGGCGTGATCACCTTTGCCTCCGGAGCCGGCACCGCCGGGATTGGCAAAATCGTCAGCGATCAAGTGAAACAAAGGGCCACCGACGACCAAAGTCTCACCATCGAGCAGCTTGAGCAAGCGATTCATGACCTGCGCACTGCGGTGCTGTTGGTGCTTTAGGAGGCAGGAGGCAGGAGCTAGACGCCAAACGCCAGAAGCTAGAAGCTAGAAGTCAGAATGGTTAAATCATTAGTTGACGACCGGCTCTCCCAATGGAGACAGCCGGGAATTTTTATGCTGCAACCGAATGCAATAACCGGCTGACTCACCGTGTCACCGGAAACACCCACTCGCGTTACCCGCACCGACGCAGATCGGTCCCTAGACCGATTTAATTATTAAGGATTGTTACTTTGTTTTTCATAACTGAGACGGCGGTTCAGGTCGTCTTTTATGGTCATTAGTGTCTTGTTCCAGCAACAGGCAGTTTTTACAGACTACTATTTTAAGGAGAGCGAAATGCTTGACGCTTTTTCTAGAGCTGTTGTCGCAGCCGATGCCAGCACGTCTGTTGTATCAGATATCAGTGCATTAAGAAAGTTTGTGGCCGAAGGAAACCGTCGTCTGGATGCAGTGAATGCGATTGCGTCGAACGCGAGCTGCATGGTCTCGGACGCGGTAGCAGGCATGATCTGTGAGAACCAAGGCTTGATCCAAGCGGGCGGCAACTGCTATCCCAACCGTCGGATGGCCGCTTGCCTGCGCGATGCCGAAATCATTTTGCGCTATGTCACCTATGCGCTGTTGGCTGGTGATGCCTCGGTGCTTGACGATCGCTGCCTCAACGGGTTGAAAGAAACCTATGCAGCGCTTGGCGTGCCCACCACCTCCACCGTGCGGGCGGTGCAAATCATGAAAGCGCAAGCGGCCGCTCATATTCAAGACAACCCCAGCGAGCAATTTGCCGGTGCCAAACTGCGCAAGATGGGAACTCCCGTCGTTGAGGATCGCTGCGCCAGCCTGGTGGCCGAAGCATCGAGCTACTTTGATCGCGTGATTTCGGCCCTCAGCTAGGTCGCTTTGGATTTCGATTCCTCAAACCACAATCCATACTCGAAACTATTGGGAGATTCAAGACATGAAATCTGTTGTTACTACCGTGATTGCAGCGGCTGATGCAGCCGGACGGTTTCCGAGCACCTCGGATCTCGAATCGGTTCAGGGTTCGATCCAACGGGCCGCTGCTCGCCTAGAAGCCGCAGAGAAGCTGGCCAACAACCTCGATAACGTAGCTCGGGAAGCTTATGATGCGTGCATCAAGAAATATCCCTACCTGAACAATGCGGGTGAAGCAAACTCTACCGACACCTTCAAAGCCAAGTGTCTGCGTGACATCAAGCACTACATGCGCCTGATTCAATACTGCTTGGTGGTTGGCGGTACCGGTCCGCTCGATGAGTGGGGCATTGCTGGCCAGAAGGAAGTGTATCGTGCTCTCGGTCTGCCCACCGCACCCTATGTCGAAGCCCTCAGCTTCGCTCGCAACCGTGGCTGTGCTCCGCGCGATATGTCGGCTCAAGCCCTGACCGAGTACAACGCCCTGCTTGACTACGCCATCAACTCGCTGTCCTAGTGACCGCAGTGCGATCTGAGCGGATTACAGGGTAGTTGACCCAAACGACCTGGAGGGTCTGAGCACTTGGCTTTGCCGCTTGACGGTGCAGCTGTGGCTCAGAATCTCCAGGTTTATTGTTGTCTGGAGGGGGCTGCCGCTCTATCTACAGCCTGAATTAGCCAATTGTTATTCTAGATTCAGTGCATTATTCAGGTCATTAATTCAGGTCATTATTCAGGTCATTCATCGAGCCATTCATCGAGCGATCGGTGAATTCATTGCTGAATCAGCCAGGTTTTTTATCAATTATGGATAAACGCTTTTTTCAACTATTTGATCTCAGCGAAGAGCAGGCGATTGTCGTTTTAGATACGCCTCACGATCAAGTTGGGGAAGCGGATTCGCGCTACATTGCCGCCTCGCATTTAGTGCATTTCCCCAGCGAGCGTGCCATCGCCGCTTTGATGCGGGCCGTGCAGCAAACCGATCCAGCCCTGCAAAATCGGATCGTGCGACGCAAAGCCGTAGAAACGCTGGGACGGCTCCACGCGACGGCAGCCCTGCCGCTGATTCATGCCTGTTTGCACGACGATGATTGTTATCTAGTCGAAAATGCCGCTTGGGCGATTGGCGAAATTGGCACCCAGGATCCACGCCTCTTAGCCGACCTGGCCCAATTGCTCGACCAACCTGGGCAAACCTATCGCGTGATTATTCACACCCTGGCCAAGCTGAATTACACGCCCGCTCTGGCTCAGATTCAGCGCTTTGTCACCGATGCCGACCCGCTGATCGCCAGTGCAGCCATCACCGCCGTTTGCCGGCTCACGGGCGACTATCAGAGGATGCCGCAGGTGGTGGCGCTGTTGCAACATGCCAATGTTTTAGCGCGGCGCTTATCGATTCAGGATTTGATTGACGCCCGCTATTACGATGCGATTCCGGCAATTGCTCGCTGCCCCGTTTCGCTTGTATTTCGCTTACGCGGCATTCGCCTATTGGCTGAGGCCGGCTTGACCACCGGGACGCTTTCGTTTACCCAGATTCAGCCCCACCTCGAACAAGTGCTGCGCGATCATCCCCAGGATTTGCAGTTGGTGCATGCCTATGATCAGCCGCCCAGCCTCGCGTTTCTGATCCGCGAGTTATACGAAACCGACTTTGGGCGGTGCTACCTGGCCACACAGACCATCCTGGAGCAGTATGCCGATGAGGCTCCCGCCGCTTTGTTGGCCACCTATGCGGACGAAGCCCACAGCGACTATGGCGCGCATTTCCATGTAATCAAGCTGTTTGGCTGGCTGCGGCATGCCCCGGCCTATGAGCTGCTGATCACCGCCTTGCACAACCCGCAACCCCAATTCCAGAAATCTCGGGCCGCCGCCGCGATTGCGCTCGCCGAACTGGGCGATCCGCAGGCGATTGGCGAACTCCACCGCTGCCTCGATACCCCGATCTGGGACCTCAAATATGCCGTACTGATGGCGCTGGACCAGTTGGGCGATCCCAGCGGCTATGCCCACGTGAACGACCAGGATGATTGGATCATTCAAGCCAAAGCTCAGACCAGGCTCAGATCGACTCAACCCACCGCCCCAGCAAACTGACCTTTAGCCGTGTTATTTGTCGCCTACTGATGCCCTAATCTCTCTACTGATCTGACCACTTATATCTCCACTTCTATGTCTACCGAAGCATTATTTCAACAGCTCAAACATCCCAATCCCCATCTGCGCGACGAGGCGATGTGGCAGTTAGTCGAACAGCGAGACGAGACCACGATTCCTCGGTTGATGGCCATCCTCGATGACGCCGATACGAACTATCGACGAGCGGCCGTCAAAGCCCTAGGCGCGATTGGCATGGATGCCGTGCCCCCCCTCGTCGAGGCGCTGCTCCACAGCGAGAATGTCACCGTGCGGGGCAGTGCTGCCAAAGCCTTGGCCCAAGTCGCCCTCAACTATCCAGAACAGCCATTTCCTGAAACAGGCATCGCCGGATTGCAAACCGCCCTCAGTGATCCCAATCCGGTCGTGCATATCGCCGCGGTGATGGCCCTAGGCGAAATTGGCACCCCCGAAGTTGTAGAGGTGTTGATTCAGGCGCTGCGCACCAGCGATAATCCAGCCTTGGGCGTGTCGATTGTCAATGCCCTAGCGTCGATTGGCGATAGTCGCGGCGTCGCAGTGCTGCAAGACTTAATTCAAAATCAAACCACCGACTCCTATGTGCGCGAAACGGCAACTAGCGCCCTGTCTCGGCTGGAGATGACCAATCGCTTTCAGCGCGGCGAACGCTAGCTCATGCACCGATGCAATTACCAATCTGCATCGGCCTGTCGCTCGATCTGAGCCACCGCCAGTTTCGCCAGCACCCGCACCACCTCGGGTTCGGCTGCAGACTCCGCATTCAGCAGGGCTTGCAGCGGTGCCAAGGCAGCGGGATCACCCATTTTTCCCAGCGCATTGATTGCCGCTTTGCGTACATCTAACGCTGGATCGTGAATCGCCTCGAGCAACGGCGGCACCGCGGCCGGATCATGGACCTGCCCCAGGGCGGCCGCGGCTTCGGTGCGAATCAGCGGTTCCGGATCGCGGAGGGCCGCCACCAGCAGTTGACCCGCCTGGGCATCGGGCTGTTCCTGCGCCACATGCCCCAGCGCCCCAATCACGGCACAGCGCACATCCAGCGAAGCATCATCGAGGGCGCGATAGAGATGGTCTGACGCTTCTGAGCCAATAAAGGCTAAGGCCCAGGCCGCATGCCCCTTAATATCTTCCGGCTGATCCGGCGAGGCCAAAATGGTCAACAGCGCAGGAACCGCCGCTTCTCCGGTGCGGGCCAGCGCCCCAGCCGAAGAACTGCGTACTACCATATCCTCATCGTGCAAAAACGCCTGCAGCAACGCCGGCACCGCGGTCGGATCGGCAATCAAGGTCAGGGTTTTGGCCGCCGCACGCCGCACCACCACATTCGGATGGTCTGCTAAGGCCGCCACCAGCACCGGTGTAGCCACTTCGCCAATCTCGCCGAGGGTTTCGGCAAACCGTAAGCGCATCAGGCCGCGCGGATCGCCCAACCCCTCAACCAATCGCCGCAGCAACGGCTCACTCGGGTCCAGCGTGCCCAAGGTAATTTGGTGATTCACGGCCTCGATCAAGGCATCATTGGCCGCCGGATCCAACGCAGACGATTCCAACTGGTGCAAGTCACTCATCTATCGTGCATCTATCGCATTCAATCGAATTCAACTCTATCACTAGCTAGCCTTGGGGCAGGACTCACCGCCCCGTTTCTATTGTTTCATGATTCTGGGCGGTCTGGGCTGGAGTTGGCCGCCCTGGCCCGATTGTGCTCAATCATCGCCGCTAAGTCAGCATCTGAAACATAGCGTTGTTCCGAACAATAGGTCATCAAATAGATGCCGTTGATCATCCGCACCGTGCTGACCCGCACCCGAAAATCGTCGGTAATAAACCAGCAGCGTTCCTGACCTTGATGATGCTCATACTCGGTCTCAATCGTCAAAATCCCATCCTGGCCAAACCAATAGCGGCTGACGACCGGAATCTTTTCGACATAGCCTTGATTGCGCAACAGTTTGCCCGCTTGCCCGGTAGCATCATCCGGCACATCCACCAACACCGCCGCCTGCTCAGGATTGACCGTCGCGCTCGCGTCATGCGCCTGCCAGAGAAAGCGAGCGCCGCCCTTGGCCAACGCCGGATCAATTCCTTGCAGCTTACAGATTTGGGCAATCTGGGGGTCATCAACCGCAATGACCTGCACCTGCAACCGCGATTGGCCCGATTCATCGGGGACGGCATCAAAATGATGCACGCTGCGCTGGGTGAACCAGACGCCTTCACTTTTGTGAAAAAAGTCCATCATCGTCATCGGAGCCACCGCCATTGCCATTTCCCTCACTTCGCACTGGGCTGCTGCATTCCGCCTGTCCGAGCATACCGTTCTAGCGTCCTTCGGATCAATCGGCTCCAGCGGCTCCAGCGGCTCCAGCGAGGGAACCCAAAACGGTACAATACCTCTGAAGCGGGATGCTGTGATTGTCCAGGAGACCCTGCCCGATGCCAACTTCTCCAGACGCCGTGCGACAGGCCGTCCACGCCAACGTAAGGCTAGACCACGCCGATTTGTACCAGATTGATCTGAAGGGCCTGGATCTAGAGGCCGCTCAGCTGGCGCAGGCGATTTTGATTCGCGCCGATTTGCGCCACACCAACCTCAGGCGGGCCGATCTGCACGGGGCCGATCTGCGCGGCGCTGACTTGCGCGGCGCCGTCCTGCACAACGCCAATCTGACCGGAGCCTGCCTGTATCGCGTCGATCTCAGAGGGAGCGATCTGCGCGGCGCTGATTTACGCGAGGCGCGCCTGCAGGGCGCTTACTACGACCGTCAGACCCAATTCCCCGACGGCTTTGCCTACCGCTCAGCCGGAGCGATTGGCCCGGGTGCTCAGCTGAATGGCGCGCCGCTCAATACGGCCAATCTGCGCCAGACCGATCTAGCCGGCGCCCAGCTATTGGGGGCGTATCTCGGGGGGGCCGACCTAACCGGGGCCGATCTGCAGGGGGCCCGACTCGTGCAGGCCGATTTGCGCGGAGCAACGCTGACGGGAGCCTATTTGCGGCAGGCACGGCTGAATGGCGCCAACCTCGCGGGCGTGGATCTGCGGGCGGCCGATTTCAGCGAGGTCGAATTCGAGCAGTTCGAGAGCATTGCCGGGGCCGATTTTACGCTCGTGCAAGGGCTGAGCGCCGCGATGCGCCAGCGCCTGCTGAATCATCCGCCCGCCCAACTCGATGCGATTCACCCGCTGACGCTCAAAACCACCCGGGCCAGTTTGAGCGAGTAGCACCCGCTGTAACTAGGATTGCACCGCGATCCAATCCTTTTTCAACAGCGCCAGAAACGTCGCAATCCCTTTGGAAAACCCGTCGGGATCCGGCAGCGCATACTGCGGAAAGTCTTCGTAGGGCCGCCACGGCTCCGAGTCGTTGTGGCGTAAGTGCAACACACGCTCCTCGCCCTCGCGCTTCCACAGCATTTGCCCACCCGTCGGAATCTCCGCCATTCTGTCCTCCTAGACCTTCAACTCAATCCATGCCGTCCGTGGCTTCCCTTTATTCTGCGCCTCTTGGCCGCAAATTCTGTCAAGATTATTACGTTTTGTTTAGAGGACGCGACAGCCAGGAATCAAGCCTACCTTCACTATAGAAAGGCCGATTCAGTCTGCCCCCTCCCGCAGGGGGTACTTTTAGCCGCCTGAATTGAGGCGGGCTGGGTGCAGGGGGGGCCAGCGGGATTTACAATTTGGATGCTGGGACTGGTTGGGGCAGCCGCGCCTCGAGGCCGGCAGTCAATCTCGCCCAGGCCCCTTGCGCCGGTGCATCGGGTTGAGGGGTATAGGTAGTTGTATACAGTTGCGAATTCAGGTGTGAATGAGGGGATGGATATTACAGCGTTTGTCGCGAATTCAGTTGGCCGCTGGCGGTCGCAGCGCAGTGCCCATCATTTGGCATTTGGCCATTTTGAAGCCATTCAGTCGGAGATTGAGATTGTTGCCCTGGCCCCCGAGGATCCAGCGGTAATCGGCTTATGCCAGCAGTATGCGATTGATCCGGCCCTGGCCGTGTCGCCCTTTCGCATGAGTTGGCAGGGACAATCCGATTGGGATGAAAACGAGGTGCAGGGCAGTTGTGTCTTGGTGCCGATTCCTGACCCCACCCAGACAAATCACGGCAAGCTATTGCGCGACCAGGGGTACGCCGAAGCCATTGCGGCCATCGGCGAGTACTATCTGAGTGAGGATGGCACGTTTGTCCTCACTACAGCCTATGACCGGGCTGCCGCCGAAGAAAAAATTTGGTTCGTCAATCCGAATGTGCGCTGCCGCGTCTCCCTGATCAAAACCAGTGCTGGCACAGGGGTGGTCACCGCCTCATTTTCCTCGGAGATTCGTCAGTCATCCTCGACCTAGACGGCAAGCTGGCGAGTCTTGTTCGTTGTTCCGTTCATTGTTCGATTCACGTTGATTCTCATGTCCTTCTCTTCGGCTGCCTCATCCCCCTTCACCCCGTCGTTCGATCTGCTGACCTTGGCCCAGTGGATGGCGAGTCATTTTAGCAATTTCCAGCAGGCCCAAGCCCAGCCGCAGCAGTTTGCTCATATTCATATCTTTTTCCGGCCCTTGCCGTTCGAGTTTTTTGGTGGGATTGGCCTCTATTCCGAGCAGGTGTATGACTATGATTGGTGGCGGCCCTATCGTCAGGGTGTGCATCGCTTGATCGACCAGGGCGATGCGATTTATATCGAAAATTATGCCCTCACCGATGCCCTGCGCTATGCTGGAGCGGCGCGTGAACTCAGTATTCTGCACTCGATTCGCCCCGACCAGATCACGCGCCGCGATCATTGTTCGATGGTGTTTCGGCGGCAAGGTGATGCGTTCCACGGTGCGGTTGAACCCGGCAATCGCTGTTTGATTACCAAACAGGGCTGTCCCACCTATCTGGTCAGCCAGGTCGAACTCACCGAAACCACCTGGATTAGTTTAGACCGCGGCTTTGACCCCACTACGCATCAGCCGGTGTGGGGATCTGAGTTTGGCCCACTCGTGTTTGACAAGCAAGCCTCGTTCGCTGAGGAATTACCGCAATTGCCGTGATCGGCTCAGGGAGCGCTTCAGTACAGCCATCGGCCAGCTTCTGCTTACCTCTCATCATGTGGCACCAGCAATAACTGGTTCACACCTACCCTGCGCTAACTCAGACGCCATGCGTTCGTGATGCGGCACTGCGGCACTGGCACTGGCGCTTCCTCGCTCCGGCCTCAGCTCAACGGTCAACCAATCAGGTTCAATTCCGTGAGCCAGTTCAGTCAGCTTAACTCTCTAGATTGGTTGCTTCATGCTTTAACGAAGCTTCACAAACCCAGCCACGGCTTCATCAAACATCCATCTTGAAATTCCGTAGTTCTGATCAAGGCCGCTCATTGGAACGGGTTTAAACTGAGGCCAATGGGTGATTGACCCGACTTGCAACAGTCTTTCACAACCACAGAATTTTTCGAGCCATTGTTGCTAACTCAACGCAGCAGTGCCTGATTTCTGCTGACCTCAATTACTTCGTTTTCTTGACTAAATAGAACGATGAGCAACGAGTTGCAGAGTGCTTCTACCTCCTTTCAAGCTGCGATCCTCGACAGTCAGGGGTTGATTCCAGGTTCACCGCTCGATCCGCTGATGCCAAACCGTGAGCCGCCCACTTCACTGCCAATCGTTACAGCAGCGATTGAATCGCCCTCTATTTACGCTTATCACGCTGATCATTCCACCGTTGTTCCACGGACAACTACTCACCGAGTCAACCCCAGCCTAGTTCAAGCTAATCCAGCGAGAGCTAGCCATCATCAATCGTTCGATGCCTTAACGGGCACACCTGATAACACCGCGTTGGTTCAAGCTGACCATTCTGCAATGGGCGACTTCACCGCAACAACCAGCGCTTGGATGAGCGAGACCGTTAGCAGTGGGGTATTTACCGTCGGCCCCTCAGGACTTGTCAGCCTTGATTATCTCTATGACGGCGGAGCCTATGAGGGCGAGCTAGCCCTATTCTCGCTCGAAGGATTAGAGACCTTCCAACCGGGTTCGCGGGCCTTCATGCGGGAGGCGGCCCGTCGTGCCCTCAGCGATTCGCACCTCGGCGCGGTTGTGATTCAAGATGCCACCGACGCGGCTCGCTTGAGCGGGGCCTTTCCCGACGACAAGGACGTGAATGCGGGTATATATAAGGGCGTGAAAACCGTGAGGATGCAGCCGGGAACACGCTTTGGCTTCATGCTCGTCCCGCATGGCACGGTCCAAGAGGTGTTCGAGCGACCGAAGCGATCCGGCGCGAAACGTCCCTTATTTTCGCTGGCAACCGCCAATCCCAATCACGCCGTTCAGGTTGGACAGATTGGCAATGTCACTGGCGCGGGGCATTTCTTGGCCTTTGAAGACCTGCGGACCGATCGCCGCAGCGACCGTGACTATAACGATGTCATCATTCACATTCAAGGTGCGATTGGTCGAGCCACGCCCATTGATGCATTGATTGCGCCCCGCCGGGATTGGCGCACTACGCCACTGGGCCAACAGTTGCTTGAGTATGTAACAGCCAACACCCGACTTGACCCGCAGCAGCCCTTGATTGGCATCATTGATACCGGCTTTGCCGCGGCTCATCCGGATTTGAATTATCACCGGATCACGCTGGGTCCAGATTATCTCGATGGCGATGGGAATCCTTTGCTGCAACCGGGTGACGGCCATGAGCATGGCACGCCTATCTTGGGCATGATTGCGGCAACGCGAAACAATGGCTTGGGCATCGATGGCATCAATGATGCGGCTCCGATTTGGATCAGTCGAGCGGTGGGATCGGGGCGGTGGGCCGAAGCCCTCATCGAGTTTGTCGAAGCGGCCAAAGCCTCAGGTCAACCGAATGCCGTGGTCAATCTCAGTTTTGATTTGACGCAAATTAACCCGGATGGGTCGGTCACCACACGCTATGAGTTAACACCGCAAGAACGAGTGGCAATCGAATATGCACGTCAGCATGGTGTGATCATCGTGGCAGCAGCAGGCAACGATGGTGGGGTGATGTCGGCGTTGGGACAAGCCTCGCAAGAGTTCGATAACATCATCACCGTGGGGAGCGCCCATCAAATGAAACGTGCGTTGTATTCCAGCTATGGCGCTGGGCTGGATATTGTCGCACCGGGCGGAACAGCATCACAGCCCATTGTTTCTACGGTTGGCGTTAGCATGGGTACGATGGCCGGTAGCTCGATTGCGGCAGCCCAGGTGACAGGAGCAATTTCTCACGTCTGGGCGGCGAATCCTGACCTCAATTATCGTCAAGTCATCGAGATTCTCAAACGAACGGCAATCGATATCGGTGAATTCGGTTGGGATGCTGAAACTGGGGCCGGATTATTAAACATGATTGGGGCGGTCAGCTTGGCCAAACTCGTCGAGCCAGAACCTTACACTCCGCTGGCGCGGATCGCTCCCTTAACTTGGAGTGGCGCAGGCTATGTAACTGCGAGTGAACGGGCCACCGATGGTGAAAACGGCTTTAGGTCTCGTGTAACTTATGAGAATGGTTCGTATGCCGATATCTTCTACGACCGTTTCGGTCAGCCAGTTGGGCAAGATGCCTACAATGCTGCGGGACAATTGATGTATTCAGAACGCGGCCATCGCGGCACCTACTTCCACTACATGCCCGATGGCAAACTGGTGGTTTTACATGTCGAAAGCTTCTACTACGATGAAGAACGCTTGGTGATCCAGCCGGTTGAAGTGATTTTTGTGGATGATACACCCGATGATTTGTCAGATAACCCAAGGTTTCGGATTGTCTATACCGATGATCCAACTTCACACCCCGAACAAGTGAATTTGCCGACGAATATTGGCACTTGGGATGGCGTCTCGTTCGATTTCATCTCGAAACGGTTGTCTTTCTATTTCAAGGATGACCAAGGGCATCGTCACGAAGTCTCCATCTGGTACGATGAGCGCAAAGCCGCTTGGTATGATCCTGCGACCGCTCAATGGCAAGATATAACGCCACCGGCTTCTACATCCACACCCAATTTGCCCAATGCCCCCCAACCCGGCCAAGGCAACGTTCCTGAAACCGCAGGAGCCTTTGACAAAACAGTGGTGAGCAATGGAACGACAACGCATTATTACACGAATGGTTATTTGAGTATCCAACCCAATGGACAGAGTACCTGGTACACCGTGGGCACTGGGGTACCCGTCGTCATTCCTCCCAGCAATGTCCCCGCTCCAGTCGATGGCCCTAGTGGTGGTGGGAGTTCTGGCGGGGGTGCGGGAGGCAACGCTGGTAGCGGTTCGAGTGGTAATCCTGGTAGCCCTAGTAGCCCAACTGGACAGGATGGATCCGGCGGCAGTCCAGACGGCGGGACTGAAACCAACACAGTCACAGAGATTCGCACCACAACCGGCACTCCAGTCGCCGGATCCGTGCGCTTCTTCTTCTCCTCGAACCGCACCAAAACCACCCCGACTGACACCGACCGGGAGTTGATTCAAAATCAGGGAAACGGAAGCTGGAGTCCTGATTTCTATCGCCAACAGGCACGGCGCTTCCATGACTCCTTCACCTCGACACAAACAGTTGATGGTACGGACACTTACCGCCGTTCTCATTTTTCCAAAGGCGAATCCCAATCCCAATTTGAATGGTACAAATCGGCTGGAGAACGACATTATGAGGATGGCAGTTGGGAAAAGGGCACCGAAGCAGAAATTTCCTACAGCCGCGATACCCTGACTGGCCTCAGCCGTCATAGCCAACGGACTCAAGGGTACACGTCTCATCAGTACTATCGCAATCGCGACGGCCAGGAACTCGTCAATCGCACCGAGCGCATGCAGCGGGAATCATCCAGCGATTACACCACCGAGCAAAGCCACTACCGGGATTCCAGCCGCACAGAAACTCGTCGCCAGGATCAGGCGCAACAGCAAGAAACCGAAGAGCGGGTGATTGAGGAGTTTGGCCGGTGGACCACGAATCAAACCACAAAGCTGGCGAATCAGCTGCGGACCCACGTGCAAACCACAATCAACACCGACACGGAAATCACCATCGGTACCAGCGAGGCGATCGAGGAATCTGAGACTATCTTGAGCAAACTCAGTGATGCGGAGCAAATTAAGGAAACAGAAGCATTTTGGGGCCTGCGCTCTACTGCTGGGCAAACGCAAACCACCTATATCGGAGAGCAAACCGGCAGCGGCAGCAGCGAATATCGGCAAGAAAGTCGTACGCGCAGCCAGGTGACGCAAGTCAACGGAATGCAGTTTGATTCGACCGAGATTCAAACTAAAACCCGAGAGCGGGCAGAGCGTGAAACCCTCGATGGGCGGGGAACCCTTCAGAAACACCAGCGCTTTCACTCAACGACTGAATCGGAACACAACCACGTTAGCGATGGAACGGAACAGTTTCGCAAAACCACCGCTAGTTTGAGCTATGCCTATCGCAAAACCGATGCTGTCGATGCCGATTCCTGGTCGTTGCAGATTAGCCGCGCTCAGTCCCAGTTCGGCACCGATCTCGACCCTGAAAGCGTCATGTGGTCCTGGACCAAACTCGGCTGGCTCTCGGATGTTGAGGCCGATCGCTGGAGTGAGCAACTCAGCTACACGCGACAAGGCCGCCAGACCCAGTCTGGGGTCGGACTGATTACAGCGACGCCCGATGCGGTGGGTGCACAGGAGTTGAAGTACAGTGACGAACTCGCGGCTGAGCTGCTTCAGCTTTTAGAACAAACGGGGGAATCGGATGGCACCGACCTCAGCCACCACTCGTATCCGGAGAAGTTGGCGGCGATTCTGGATCACGCGAGCAGCTTGCTCGATTCCGAACTAGCCGCCCAGCTTCAGGCCCAAATCCCAGATCTGCTGGCGCTCGGACAGGTTGCTCAACAGTGGCAGTGTCATGGATTGCTGGACCCATGGGTGGGAGGATTGTTCTCCGAAGCGTTGGCAGTCCAGTCGAGTTGGGATGCCAAGCTGTTTGGGATTGACTTCAAGTGGTTTGTCAAAGCGGGAACTCAGCAGTCCTCGCTGCCAGCGCTGTTGTTTCCAGCCAAACTGATTGCAGCCGCTCGCAGCCAACCGGAACTCGCGGAGTCGCTCGATGACCCGGCATGGGTTAAGGCATTGGTGGAACTGGCAAGAGCGTATGCGGCACTCAATCCAATGGCAACCGCGAGCGAACCACCGCTCAACTTCTTCCTGGATACACTATGGACTTCTCAAGATGGAGCTGGATTGCAGAAGGGAGCCATAGAGCTTGGAAAGTTTTTGAAAGGCGCAGGCAATTCTATTCAAATGATGGAGTATGAACAAAAGCTCCTAATGGCCCTCAACCAATTTAGTGCTCTCAATGGAAAGTTGAATGATGCGGCTTTCATAAAAAGTAATGTTGATCTCGGAGCGTTGTATCTAACCTTACACTCCACAGACGTGGTAGTTGCTGATCCAAGTAATTTCCTCCTTAAGATTTGGGAGGCTGAGAATGAAACAGATATTAAGATTGCTGCTACCCACCTGCAAAATTTCATTGCCGATCTAACTAGCAAAGATAGTGAGAAAGTTTATTCTCTTCCTTCTTTGCAAGATGAATCCTTACATGCTGCCGCAATAGCAATACCCATCGTTGTTTTAGATGTGCTGATTGTTGTCTCTGCTGTAGGGATAACCATTTCTTTAATTGGCACTAACAACAATGAAGCTGAGGAAGCCTTCAAAATCATCGTTGACACTACGACAGATACGGTCGCTGATATTGGCGATAGAATAATTCAGCTTATCAGTCAAATTAGCGGTTCGGCTAGTCAAGCACTTGAAGGATTCCGTGGGCTGGTAGAAGATGTTGTTCAGCAAAACTTCTTCCCCATCAATACAGGAAAACTGTTTGGAGAAACAACCAAACTTGCTCAGCACTTAGCTCGTTATTTACGAGTTTCGTCCGTTGGTGGCATTCCTTCAGGAGAACCTCCAGATCCAAGTGAAGATCCTGAAAATCATTG
Organism: Leptolyngbya sp. NK1-12; assembly: GCF_032598965.1. Lineage (NCBI taxonomy): Bacteria > Bacillati > Cyanobacteriota > Cyanophyceae > Leptolyngbyales > Leptolyngbyaceae > Leptolyngbya > Leptolyngbya sp. NK1-12. The sequence goes on along the minus strand of NZ_CP053587.1, from coordinate 1,479,840 downwards.
GTGGAGAGAAATCAAGGCATTTCTCAAAAATATTCAAACTGCAATCAAAGGTGCTACTCGAAAACAAGTGTTGCGGGAATTACGTAAGAAATTTACAGATGAACAAATTGAAGAAATAGAGAGAGCACTAGCTGAAGTAGCTAAACGCAGGGGAGAACCTACTCCTCCTTTCCTTCCGCCACCGCGATAATTTAGAATGGAAAGCATAGCTGCTGCCAGCTTGCTGAGAATATTAGACAAGCAGAGGTGCGGGGATTTGTATCCTCAGTTAGAGGTTCTGCCCCTGCACCCTATTCCAACCCAATGACTTGGCTACAAGCATCTCAACAAACCCTATGAGCCAATGTTCTTCGATACTACCCGGTTTACCAAACACCAAAGCCTTCAATGACCTGCGTTTTCAGATTAAGGCACTGCGTTCCGAGTTGATGAATCTTGGTCAGGAAGTCGAGGAACTGGCTAGGAGGCGGTTCTGTACGCCAGAGGACTTCCTATCGCTGCGCTATCAGCTGAGCAGTATCAGTGCTGGCCTTGAACATGTGGTCTCGTTCCATTACGCTGAATTGCTTAGGCTCATCGCTCAACTGTTCAACGAGCAGGCACTCTTAGCAGAAAGTGAACGCCTCAGCCAGGTTGAAATCGATTGGGATGTTAGAGACGCTTCGGCTTGCCTTGATCGGTTGCACAAAAACTTACAACAACTCGCCACAACGCTTCAGGTCGCTAGAAACGAGTTGCAGCAGCTTGCGCAGCACCCGGACCCCGAATCGCAGGGAGTAAAACCGCTAGCACCTAGGCTCGCGCGACTGACAGAGATGCTAGTCAATCAAGGGTTGCTTGCGTGTCAGACGTTGTTGGGACAGGCCGTTCAATTCCACCGTGACGCCGATCCAGTCGCCGCCGCCGCAGAGGACTACTGGGCGATCGTGGATACTCCGCTGCGGGAAGAGCATCATCCTGCCGCGCTTCAGCTCGCTTACTGCCCGTACTGTGGTGCTAAGCTGACGTCTGAGGATCGATCGTTTGATGGGTCCTATTGTGAGAATTGTCGAACTCGCTGGATTCAAACCGACTGAGCGAGAATGTAGGGTATAGCGTCTCTTCTCCCTCAGCAAGCCGCGTTACTTCCAACTTACCGCAAGCAATGGTTTGCGCTCAAGTATGCTACTGGCCCCACGAATCCTGAACGGATTGAAGCCGCCATCCATCGAGCTTACCGGGCTTTCGGTCAACAGACGCCTGAAACGATCATTTGTGCCAATCCTCAGCAGGCGATCCAGCGATTGCATGAATGGAACGATCACCCCATGATTCCCTTGATGAACTTGGGATGGCAGTTGAGACGTGAATTACCTAAAGCTGGACAACTGGGGATCAAAGACAGGAAACCGATCGGCCATCCAGAAGGATCGTTGCAGACCATGTGGTAGATGCATGGAGCTATGGATATCCGAGAATACTAACAATTGACCGCAACAAACAACGTCTTGACCAGCGACGCAATGAATCTCAAACCAGATACTACGACAATCCTGCTAATCCTGATCCACGGCCGGGACAAGATTTGGATGAATATCCACCCGCTATGTTTGTCGAGAATTATGGTAGGGCGCATGTGAGACCAATCAATGAGTCCCAGAATCGAGGAGCAGGTGCAGTGATAGGGCGACTGCTTGAACCCTATAGTGATGGGGATAAAGTTGAGATCATCACAAATTATGAAGAGCTATTTGGCAATAGCTAGAAGGGTCTCAGAAGATCACCGCTATCATGCCTAAACGCTACTCAGATGTTCATGTGCTTTTTGAATTGAACAATGAAACTGCTTGCATCATTCCAATTAAGGGCTTTATACAATCAAGTTGCCGTTTTTGATCCCAGCCTTGAGTATCCTTACAATGACTGGCTGCCCCAACATGCCGCTCAAGGCTTTACTTGGCGACCAGGGAGTGTATCCTTTGGAACACTTACTCAAAGTACCGAGTCAAGATTGAGGTGTGGCTAGCTGATCACGCCAGTATTCAAGAGGATACAATTCGCGCCATCGTAGTGCCTTTTTCGGTTGGTTCCTCTGGCACTGTTGCCGTTCAAAGTGTGATTGATCGACCAGGTAGCAGCCTAGTCTCAATTCCTGAAGGGAACTATGCTCTCGTGTTTGAAGCTGGCGTGAGAGCAGAATACAGGCAGGATCCAGCCTATCAAGGCAGAAAAGCCGCCTTACTGCCAAGTTGGTGCCGTTTGACGTTCATTCCTCAGGAATCGGTCCAACCTGAAATCTTACGAGCCGATGAGCGGTTGTCACCCACCTACCCACTGCTGATGGCAGCAGAACCCGCTTGAGGAGGCTGACTAGCAGCTTGCTCGATTCCGAACTAGCCACCCAGCTTCAGGCCCAAATCCCAAATCTGCTGGCGCTCGGACAGGTTGCCCAACAGCATGGCGTGATTGTGGTGGCTGCTGCCGGCAATGCTCCAGGCCGCTCGTCGGCCTTAGCCCAGGCTGCCACCGAATTTGACCATCTCCTGATTGTCGGAGCCAGTCAGCCAGATAATCATGCACCCGACTCGCTAGCGGGTTGGAACGTGGATTTGGTCGCGCCGGGACGGTTGGCAGACGCTTCGGCCTTCATGCCTGGAATAGCCATGCCATCTATGGCTGGAACCTCGGTGGCCACGGCACAAGTCACGGGAGTAGTCTCGCAGGTCTGGGCTGCCAATCCCGCCTTGAGCTATCCGCAGGTCATTGACCTTCTCAAGGCCACGGCCATCGATATCCACACACCCGGATGGGATAGCCAAACCGGAGCCGGGATCTTGAATGGCACGGCAGCCGTCGAGAGGGCGCAATCAGTACGGCCCATTCCCACCGAGCGAGTGCTCTCGAACCAGGTGGCACGCCCTTTGTTTCCGGCCTCCAGTCACGTTGAGGCCATCGCGCGGGAACGTCCAGCCGCCTATCAGGAAACCTACATCGTCACCGGGGATTACTATGGCACAGGCCGATCCACGTTGGACTATACCCGCACCGAATCCGAGTCCAACCAGGATGACCGATCCAGTTCCTCCAGCCACTATTTTGGCTCTGGAATCGTGAAGCGGCAATGGCAAATCCAAGCGCATGGGGAATTTGACTATACCCAGCAATGGCATCACCAATCGCAATCCCACTCTCAAAACCGCTATGACGATGGCCTCCTCACGCGAACCAGCCACGGCACCAGTACGTATGACGAACGCGGCACCGAGCAGCATGATGATAGCCCGACTGGGGATACCGGAACCAGTGAGCAGTTTTCCTACTCCACCAGTACCGACGAAACCAGATCGGTTCAGATTGGCCACCTGACGATTAACAGTCACAGCACCGATTCCAGTCAGAATTACCGCCATACGCAACGAGAGTATCGACCTGGGTTTGATCACACGCAGTATGATTTCGATGAATACTCTAAGAAAACCGCAAAGGAAACTAGCCAGTACAAACAGTGGGGAATCTCGAATTTCTATGAAAAAGAAACCGATTGGGAGGAACAGAAGGATACCAACCTCACGGATGACTGGATCAATACGCTGAGATTTGGCACCGAAGAGACTCTTATCACCTCCCGCTTTCGTGATCACTTTTTCAATCAGGATGCCACCAGCGCACCCGAAACAGTTCATGCGGGCGGCCAATCCCAGCAAACCAAACGGCAGATCAAAACGATTTATGACGGCCAGACCTGGCGGGTGATTGACCAGATCGAGGAGGACCGCTATTGGCATCACTATACGCGCGAGCAATACGAGACCGGGTTGGTCTACACCCAGTCCCACTCTCGCTCGACCGATTGGCAAAGCCGCACTGAGTATGACGCGCAAGGACGCTCTCAATCGGTTGCCCGAGAACAGATCTACGACTATACCCACCAGAACTATGACGACGGCAATGGCAAGCAGACGATTCGCACCACCCTAAGCACGTCCACCACCGAATCGGGAGTAGACGCTGAGGGTCGCCGTTGGTCGCGCACCGAGGAGTGGTCAAGCACCCATTCGCGCTTGATTGAGGCTGGCGTTGCTGACTGGAGCGAGTCGTGGTCGCGTCGCGTCTGGCACAATGGCGAGCTGGTTGAGGAACACGCTGGCTCCACCCGTGGCCGAGTGAGCACCCAGGAGGACGGAGCAGTCGATCTGACGCTGCCAGCTCCTCCCACCCTAGATCTGTCACATCTGCTGGGTCCGGGTGTGAGTTTGGCGTTGGATCTGACGCCGGGGGTGGGGGAACTCAAAGGGCTGGTCGAGGCCGTGACTGGCAAGGATTTGATCACGGGCGAAGACCTGGCTGCGTGGGAGCGCATGATTGGCATTCTGCCCTACGTTAGCGATGTGGGGAAGCTAATCCAGAAGGCCGGGGATATTGCCAGAGCGGTTCAAGGCGCGAGTGATGCAGCAAAAGCGGCGGGTGCGGCCGGTGATCTAGCCAACGCCCAAAAGGCGGCACAGCAAGCCGACCAGGCGACGGACTTCTTAGAACAGATGGCACCTGGCTCTCCGGAGGCAACCTTGGCCCGCCAGAGCGCTGATGAAGCCCTCGAAGCGGCTTGTTTTGTAGCGGGAACTTTGGTATTGACGCCAACCGGATACCGAGCGATTGAAACCCTGCCAGTCGGAGCGTGGGTGCTCGCTTGTGATCCAGAAACGGGAGTCGTGAAAGCATGTCGGGTTCTGCAAACCTTTGTGCGCGAGGTTCCGGTTGTCTTGGATATTCAAGTCGGGGAGGAGACCATTACCTGTACCCCAGAGCATCCTTTCTGGGTGCCAGGACAGGGATGGACAGCCGCAGGACAGTTAAGCGTAGGGATGCCACTGTTGACCAGCGACGCTCAGATTGTTTCAATCACAGCTATTGAACAACAGGAAGGGCACTTTGAAGTCTACAACGTTGAAGTTGAGGAGTTGCATACCTACTTCGTTTCTCATTTGGGTTGCTTGGTTCACAATACCTGTGAGAGACGTTATTCCCCTAGTCCTAAACATGAACCTGGTGGTTGGGGAACAGAGATGGATCTTGATCCAACAACTGCTCAACAGGTATTAGATGAAGGTATCCTGGGTCCTAATGGAAGACAAGTCTATGGCTATCACAACGGGAAAATGTATGAATTTCAACCAGACAATATTGGGGGGTACCATGGATATCCTGTACCTGGAAATGAAGTTCCTACAGCAGTTTTAAGAACGTTGCGGGATACAGGAATTATAACAAGGTCAGAATACGGTAGATTTCTTCGCGGAAAAGCGTAAATCGATGGATAATAAACTTCGTTTTCAATTTGAATTGAGCCACAACATTCAGCAGAACGAGACAAACTCCGAAATTTGGGGGTGCATTTCGATTTCGCTACTGACAGACCATCAGCTAGTGTCCTTGCTTCAAACCCAGTGGGACCTGAGCGGGCTAAAAGCATGGTTTGAAGAAAATCAAGACTTCATTCGCAGTGAAGTTTTATCGATTGACGGTAGTTCACCGTTACCATCAGAAAGTTTGGCTCAGGCTCTAAACCGATTACAAGAGAAGGAATTTTCGGAGAACGAGCAAGATGCCGAGGATCACTGGTTTGATGCCTTATTTGAGTTTCGTCAACGCCACTCTTTAAGATTTGCTCTACGTGGAGCCAATATTCCAGAAATCATCATTGGTTACCACCGGGGAGCAGGTGAGATATCATTAAGCAATAGAGAAGATGATTGGTCCTACTTGTTCGACATGGATGATTTTATCAGCGACCTACGACAAAAACTAATCTACACATAAAGAATGTATTGTATCCAAAGCTGTCGCCAGTGAAGCTCAATGAATTCTTTTAGGCGAGAGCAAAAATGAAAACTGATGTAACCAACGTAATTCAATCTGCTTTTTCGTCATCTGCTTGGAAATCTGAATCGAAGCAGTCCAAGAGAAAGTATCACCTGGAACACTGATGGGTAATCTAAACGATATCAATCCAGTCGAGAGAAGCATGGTAGAAGAATGACTGGGAAAGGTAAAGCCGTTGAAATCGTCCCAAGAGGTTCTAGTAAAACTCCTGACTTCCGAATTAATGGCGTTCCTACAGAACTTAAAACTTTAACCAGTGCTGGTCCAAACACTCTCAAAAATGCTATACAAAAGGCTGCCCAGCAGGGTGAGCAAATCCTCGTGGATGCTAGAAACGTTCCGATATCAGCAGAGAATGCACGCCTCCAAATCCTACGTGCTCAAGGCAATATTGGAGGTTTAGAAGGACGTGTTACAGTTTTAACGACAGAAGAAACTGTCACTTTTTAAGGAGATGAGTATGGGTTTAGATGCTGTCGTTTACACTCATAGGAATCACTTGAAGATTGATATTGATTCAGATAGTCTTCAAGTCGATGAAGAAACAGGTGAAGCTTTTATTGCGGATTACAATCTTGCGTCTAATTATCCAAGTGCTAATTTTATAGCAGCTCAGTGTAGACTGGGCAATTCCAGCGACATCGGCTATTTCAGTAAAGCAATCTCAAACCTATTTCCGGATGGAACTTCTTTACTTCTGGAGAAGGTACTGTACAGTGGATCTCACTGTGGAGACACACTAGATCTAGGAGAATTAGATCAGCTAGAAGCTGAGATCAACCTACTCAAACGACAATTAGACGAAAATCGAACAGTACTTCTAGAGCAATTCATTCAAAGTATGACAGAACTTATTCAAGCGGCTAGAAGGGAAGGGAATCCAATCGTATTTGTGTAGGCATACGGACGAGCGACAAGTTCCTAATGATTACGGTGCACCAACAGGTGTAGGATTTACGAACGTTGGTAGTCGGAGGAATCCCGTAATTCAACCAGTCAATCTAGGAGAGACCACTAAAATTACAATTAGCTTTCGTGCTGACTCAGCAGCACCCGATGGTTTTCGTCTTGAAAGTGCCTTTCCTACATATCCTTGAGGAGGTAATAATAATATGAACCATTATGAACTGATTTGGAATTTCCTTCGAGAATTCTTTGATCATGAACATTATGTCATAGCTGTTGAAAGGGCTAGAAAAGCGATTTCTACTGAGACTATGTATCAGCAAAATTGGTTTAAAGTTATGACAACCATTCAAAGTCGATCTCTTCTACCTGATCAGCCACTTAAGCTGGTTCACGAAGCAGCGAACAAGATTTTGGACGACAATACAGACGATGAAGCATATGTTTGGCTAGACAAGATGGTTTATAACGTCGAAAGGACAGATGGCAAAATTGAGGAATATTAACTGTGAATTGTCTTCCAAGTCGATTCGGCTTGAACAGTAAATAGTCTTCAGACAAAGATACCACTATTGCTTCACTCTGATTTCAAGCTGAAGCAGGTAGTGATCTTGCCAAAACCGCTGCCGAGGCCGGTGATTGAGCCAACGCCTAAAAGGCGGCACAGCAAGCCGATCAGGCGGCAGACTTCTTGGAACAGATGGCACCCGATTCTCCGGAAGCACTCTTGGCTCGTCAGAGCGCTGATGAAGCCTTAGCAGCAACTTGTTTTGTAGCCGGAACCTTAGTATTAACGCCAACCGGATACCGAGCGATTGAAACCCTGCCAGTCGCAGAGTGGGTGCTCGCTTGTGATCCAGAAACGGGAGTCGTCAAGGCAGGTCAAATCCTCCAGACCTTTGTGCGGGAGGTTGCGGTTGTCTTGGATATTCAAGTCGGGGAAGAGACCATTACCTGTACCCCAGAGCATCCGTTTTGGGTGCCAGGACAAGGAGGGGTCCAGGCTGGAGAGTTGCAACTAGGCGATGCATTGATCTCAAGCACTGGAGTCCTTTGTGAGGTCAAGAATACGCAAGCGAACCAAGAGAGAACCAGAGTTTATACCATCAAGGTTGAGGAGCTTCATACCTATTTCGTTACAACTCTTGGAATTTTAGTTCATAATGCTAACTGCGATCCAAGAAGTTAAATACGTCTTGAAGATGTAACTGATGGTCCACATGGACCAGATCGTCCAATAGCGAATGTAGTCTCAAGAGCAAGAGTAACCAGACAACCTCAAGGTAGATGGTTTTCACGAAAAGCCGCAGAGAGAGCAGTTGCAACCCTAGACATTGATAAAATGGAAATGAATGTAGGTTATTCTATTCCTATCGAGGAAGGAGCAGGTGGAATTGTAAGGGTATATGATGAGTATCCACCTACGGGTACGCCACCCAGTCAGCGATACATTATAGATCCTGCTGATAGAGCCATAGTCATTCGGAAATCAGACGGGCTTCATACATTTCCAATTGACCTGAACACCCTGACTATCATAACCTTGCTCCAACACTGTAGAGGATTGATAGATGAATTTCAAAACAGCTCACTTAAACGTTAATTATACACCTCGATCAACTCAAATTCTTCGGAGTTTAGATCTCCGCATGGTGAAGAATAGATTGTTAGATATGGGATACGAAAAAATACTACTCAGTGGGGCGCTTATTGAGCAATTTAGCGAGGGAATTTACTTATTCGTAGATGATGATGTAGTACATTGGCTAGAGGCATACTTACACCTAGAGGAACTCCTCTTAGCAAAAGAACCCTATCAACATGCCGCTTTTCTGAATGATGGAGCACTAACGATAAAGGCAGATGTTGAATTTAGATATTGCCCAGGCTTAAACATAGCAAATTTGGTCACTTATAATGCAAGCATTGCTGCTGATCAATACATATGGTGGTGGAGAAATATTGCTTACAAAATACTGAATCTTTCAGTAGGCAAGTGAGTCATCTTGGTTGTGATCTGGTAGAACAATCACTGAGGACGAAAATGATCAATTACAGGCAATGAATCATAGTGAAAGTAATTACAAGTTGATTCAAAAATTTGTCAGCATATTCTTCAACAATGAATTTTATGTGGATGCAATTAAAAACGCCAGGAATAGCATAGCTAATCATGCTAAAAGTCAAGCTGATTGGTTGAAGATTTCCTCTATTATTCAGAATCGACAACTCGAGCCAGGACAACCATTAAACCTAGTGAACAATGATGCAAACCAGGTAATTGATGAGAACTCAGACGAAGAAGCGTATGTTTGGTTAGACAAGATGGTTTATAACGTGGAAAGGACAGATGGTAAAATTGAGGAATACTAGCTTACTTTCTAAGCCGTTTAGCTTGACCATGAGTAATCTAGAAACAAGATGCAGGCTTCTAGAAAAGTGCATCGAAGAATTTGAAGCAGAAAAACTATCTATTCACGCTCTAATTAATCGCCTTCAGCGCATACTCGACAACATAGACAATCAGAAAGTATGGGTCGATGCTTTTCGCAGTGAATGGTGGACGCTCGAACAAGTTTATGCAGTTGCACGGGATCGCGGAGAAACGAGCTTGAGTTGGGAAAGTAGAACTTTAGTTCATGAGGCTATCCACAATATGAAACGGCTTTTGAAACAGGCAAACTCGTTCGAAGAATAAAGTAACTGTAGTGTTAGCAGGATAGTTTTGCGTTGATCCTGCTCGATGAAGAGATCACTATCGCCCCTGTTTGACTCCAGGAATGGGTGAACTCAAATCACAGCAAAGACCGCATGGCCGCCCCACCCCCCCTTGATCCTCTCGCGTCTTCCCGATTCACACTCTGCCCTCAGACCGAATTATCACCCGCGCTCAGCCCCGGCTATCGCAGCGATTCGCTATCGTGAAGAGAGCAGCCGTGGCTTGCTGCAAGCCCGACTCATGCCATCCTCGTGTTATTGGTGGAGGTTCTTGTGGTTGCCTCGCTATCCGCGCCCGCGTCTATTGCATCCCTGCTCGGCGATGAAGCCGACGATCTGCTGTCCTATCAAGCCAAAGTGCCCAAAGACTTACTGCATTTGCCCGGTCCCGATTGGGTCGACCGGATCTTTGCCCCCACCGACCGTTCCCCTCAGGTGCTGCGCAGTCTGCAGCACCTCTACTCGCACGGCCGGCTGGCCAATACCGGCTATCTCTCGATTTTGCCGGTCGACCAAGGCATCGAACATTCGGCCGGCGCCTCGTTTGCTCCCAACCCGATCTATTTTGACAGCGAGAATATTATCAAACTCGCCATCGAAGGCGGCTGTAATGCCGTGGCCACAACCCTGGGGGTGCTCGGCAGTGTCTCGCGCCGCTATGCCCACAAGATTCCGTTTATTCTCAAACTGAATCACAACGAACTGCTGAGCGTGCCCAATCAGTTTGACCAGCTTCTATTTGCCTCGGTCGAACAAGCTTGGAATCTAGGCGCAGTCGCGGTTGGAGCCACGATTTACTTTGGCTCACCCGAATCGGGCCGTCAGATCCAGGACGTCAGCCGCGCCTTTGCCCGCGCCCATGAGTTGGGTATGGCCACGATTCTGTGGTGCTATCTGCGCCATCCGGCCTTCAAGCAAGACCAGGATTATCATCTAGCCGCCGACTTGACCGGACAAGCCAATCACTTAGGCGTCACGATTGAAGCTGATTTAATTAAACAGAAGCTGCCGGAGGTGAATGGGGGTTATCAGGCCGTGGCTCAGGCCATCGGTCAGGGCTATGGTAAAACTGACCCGCGCCTGTATTCGGAACTGACCACGCCCCATCCGATTGATTTGACCCGCTATCAGGTGCTCAATTGCTATGCCGGCCGGGCCGGCTTAATTAATTCGGGCGGCGCCTCAGGCAAAACGGACTTCGCCGACGCCGTGCGCACCGCCGTGATCAATAAACGCGCCGGCGGCTGTGGCCTAATCTCGGGGCGCAAAACCTTTCAACGCCCCTTTGCCGAAGGAGTGCAATTGTTTCACGTGATTCAAGACGTTTATCTCTCGCCGGAGGTGACAATTGCCTAACGGCCCCTACACCGGCTTGAGCAAATCGTCTTTGAGCAGGGACTTGATCACGTTTTCTTTGATCATCAACTGCCGTAACACTTCGAGCAACATTTCCTGCGCCTGCTCTTGATTGAGCTGCTTGATTTGGTCGGCATAGGCGCGTAGGTTGAATTGCTGCTCTAAACTCAGTCCAATCGGTAGCTCCATGCTCGTGCTCCTTGCTCTACTCGGGGGCTAACTCTATTAGTTGTTAAATAACGTAACACATACCTTGACAAAGTGTCGATTTTCTGGGTGTTCTACTCTTTAGGTATCTTTAGTGAAGCATGGGGGGTCAAGGTCTATCATCGATCTGGGGATGGACCGCTGTGGGGCGGGCCTACCGATTGCGGTCTATGTAGTTTGAAGGAGACAATACGCGGCGCATGAATGCGATTGAGTTTTTTCACCACAGTGCCGGCCACTGGCGCTCGTTGCGCACCACTCACCATTTGGCCTTTCGCCGCACCGAAGCGGGCGAGTCTGAGATTGTCGTCGAACCGCTGGCCGCCGATGATCCGCAGGTCGTGGCGATTTGTCAGCTGCATCAGGTGGACCCGGCCACGGCGATTGGCGGCGCTTATGTGCGCTGGGACGGGTCGATGGCCTGGGACCGCTCGGAGGATGACACTCATACCGGCTCGACCGTGTTTGCCCTGGTGCCCGAGGATGCGAGCCAGCGCTCGGGGCAGTTGCTGCGCGAACGCGGCTATGCCGAAATTGTGCCGGTGGTGGGTCAGTTCCAGATGGACGAGGCGGATGGGCTGATTTTGATCACCGACTATGACACGATGAGTTCGATTGAGCGCTTTTGGTTTGCCAGCCCCAATCTGCGCTTGCGCACCAGTACGGTCAAACGCTTTGGTGGCTTTAGTACGGCCACCTTCTGTACCGAGGTGCGCACTGAGGCGGCGCTCTCGCCCGACGAGAATGCGCCGGCGGAGTATTTCTCGCTGTTGGGCTGGTAGCCTATGCCGTCCATCGAGTCGGAGCAGCGGGGGTTGGCCTATCTCTATCAGATGCGGGCCTTGGCCCCGGAACCGGAGTTGATTGATCTGGTTTATCAGCTCGAGCTTCGCCGCTCGATCTGTGTCTGGATGGGCCAGCACATCGAGACGGTCAATGCTCAGGTCGCTGACTTGGGGCGGGCCTGTCAGGCCTGTTTTCATCCCTGGCAGCAGCGCTCAATCGCCCTCTTTGCGGTGCCGCTCTCCCACCGCTTGGGCCTCGATGGCGTTTGTAATCTTCAGACGCATCCGGTCACTATCCTGGTCGATGTCGGTCGGGTCATGCCGGCGGATTGGTTGGCCTTGGTGGCTCATGAGTATGCCCATGCCCATCTCGGCGTGCCGGGCCATCCGCGCGAGTTTGTCGAGGTGCTGGCGCATCTCGCGCGCGGGCTGAATTTGAGGCTGCCGCCCCTATCGGCTCCGCCGGCCTGCTGGCCAGCAGCTCCGGCCTATGCTCGCACCCCGGACCCTCACGCCTTCTGGCAGGGACGCGCTCATTCGCCGCCCCGCTCCCACTGAGGCTGCTACATCCGCTCGCGCTGACCGATGCCATCTCCCTGGGGCGGACCGGTGCCGCGGCTGCCGCTCAACCGACGGACACAAGGAATAGATAAACCTCTATCAAGTTGGTCGTTGGAGTTGATGGATTACTTTTGATGAACCGCTTAAGTCTAAATACTCATGGCGTCGTATGGTGAGGACAGGAAGCGGGCCGGCAGGGTCCTTGTGGCTTGGCGGCTTCCTGATCCGCTGTCGTTACGTCTGTGAGGATATCTGACATGGCTATTTCGCCCTTAGCGTTTGCTCCGGCCTCGGACTATACCCGCGTCGCGGGCTATGAAGTGCCTGGCGATGAGCACCCTAGACGCTTTACAACCGACTACCGCACCGCTGATGAGCTGGAGCAACTGATTCACGCGGCCTATCGCCAGATCTTTCATGAGCAACAAATGCTCGCTTGCACCCGTCAGCTCCGGTTGGAATCCCAACTGCGCGCGGGGCAGATCACGGTGAAGCAGTTTATTCGCGGCTTACTCACCTCGGATGCCTTTCGGCGGCTCAATTATGAGGTCAATAATAATTATCGCTTTGTCGATTTGGTGTTTCAGCGGGTCCTGGGCCGCTCGGTCTTTCATCACCGGGAGTCACTGGCTTGGGCGATGATCGTGGCGGCCCAGGGCTGGACGGCGTTCATCGACGCCCTGCTGGAGTCCCCGGAGTATACCCAAACCTTTGGTGACCATACCGTCCCCTTTCAACGCCGCCGCATTCTCCCCCACCAACGCCTCGGCCACCTCCCGTTTCAGCGCACCCCTCGCTATGGCCCCGCCTATCGCCTATCCCAGCCGGCTCTCGCACCTAGCCCCCAGCACAGAACCCCGCCCGCCTGGCAGACCTGGCCCTGGCCCCGCATCGCCCTGCTGCTGCTCTCCGCCCTCCTGCTGTCCCTCGCCTTACTCACCCTCCAATCCCTCCTCCTCCTCCCGCTCTCCTAACCCCACTCTCCTAACCCCGCTCCCCTAACCCCTCGCTTCATGAAGTTCCGTAACACTTTATCAGACTAAAGCGAATAAAGCACCCCACCCGCCGTATGATCAGGGTTGATTTTCGTACCGTTCGTTTGCGTAGGGAGCTTGTTTTAGCGTGGCTATTCCTCTTTTGTCCTATTCCCCCTCGTCCCAAAATGTCCGCGTCACGGGCTTTGATGTCCCCGGTGATGACCAACCTCGCATCTTCTCCAGCGATAATCTCCTCTCGCCCTCCGATATGGATACCCTCATCGAGGCCGCCTATCGCCAACTCTTTTTCCATGCCTTTGCAGCCGACCGCGAACCCTTCCTCGAATCCCAACTCCGCGCGGGCCAAATTACTGTCCGCGATTTCGTCCGCGGCTTACTCCTCTCTAATACCTATAAGCGCAGTTTCTATGACCTCAATAGTAACTATCGCTTTGTCGAACAAACCGTCCAGCGCGTCCTCGGTCGTGATGTCTTTAATGAACGCGAAAAAATTGCCTGGTCGATTGTCGTCGCCACTCAAGGCCTCAAGGGCTTTGTCGACCAACTCCTCAATTCCCCAGAATACCTCGATGCCTTTGGTGACTCGATTGTCCCCTATCAGCGCCGCCGCTCTCTCCCCGGTCGCGCCCAAGGCAATCTCCCCTTTAATATCAAGTCCCCCAGATATGATGAATACTACCGCCGCAAGCTTGGCTTCCCCCAAATGATCTGGCAAAATGCCACTCGCTCTTATAAACCTCAAGACCAACAAGCCAAAGCCGGTGACCCCGCGAACTTCCTCGCCATGGCCCGCTCGATTGACCCTAAAGCCAATCCCCCTCAGCGCCTCTCCGCTCAAAATGTGGACTTCCTTAACCAGGTCCCCTATAGAAAATAAACCGAGGTAGCGCCTATGGGCGCTACGATGGGCCTAATAAACGGGCCAACAAATTAATTGATCTTCCCAAAACCCTCCTACAAACTGCGGAGGGTTCTTATTTTTTCAACCTGCCGTTCATCTTGGTGGGCAAACCCCAACTCTCTCAATGCTCGCTCGATCCTTGCTTTCGAGGGGCGCTGCTTCGGTGGAACTAGATCCATTTCACGAGCGGTCTCAAACAGTTCTCGAATTAAGCTATCCAAGTAATCGTCTGCGTCTTCTGGGCGCTTAACTATTCTGCCTTCATAGGCAAGCGTGTAAAGCTCTAGATGATGCATTCCCATAACCTTAGAGAGTTTTCTCAGCGTTTCTGGCGTGGGGCAAGTGCCCTTAAAACAAGCTCCTCGTAAGCGCGGTTGGGGAATATCTGCCATTTCTGCCAAGCGATTCATGCTGATATGGTGCTCTTCCAAATATTGCAAAATCAGCAACCCTAAGGGAGAGCAATCCTTCGCTTGTATTTGTAACCTCGCTGGCATTTCTCTAGTCCACATCAACTATATGCTTCACAATCATAAACGATAGGGCATGGCTTAGCCTAAATTATTACTTTATGCCTGGATCAGTTTAGAATTCTTAGCTCAATAGCGAGTTAAATTTAACACTCAGTAAACGATACTTGCTGTTGACAGTAGCCAGAGATGCAGAAATCCGATCGACAAACCGCTCCTATCCCCATGAAGCGCCAAACTGAGGATGATGAAAGCATGCAGATTAACTGTATCAAACGCTGTTTCTGATACTTTCATTACAGAGGCAATCCGCAACAGTTAGCGAGCAACTCCCTGAAAAAAAAGCTACTAGTTTCGGGCAGTTTGCCACACAAAATCTTACTGGATAGATCGACACAGGCATTTATTACTTACACTTGACAGAATCATCCTTATGATTAACATTTCAGTAGCTTTGCTTGCTGATCAAAATGTTTGGACAGGGGTTGATTGTAGTCTTAATGGCTAGATGCTCTGCCCTTCCCCCTAAACAAGGGGAATTGGATTGGAAGTTTCCCCTATTAGGCTCTGTGTTAGGAAGAAGATTAGGATGCCACGTAAGAAACGCTTGACCCAGAATCATCCCGCTCCCAGCCAGGATGGCCACCCCAATCCATCATCTCGGAGCAAAGCAAAAGGGCTGCCTGCAGACGTGGCTCCTACTAGCCTGGAACTCGACCTCACCGAGTCTTGGCAATCTACCCCCAGCAGTGACCGTCCCAAAACCAATCCTGACCTGTTTACCGATAGCGAAACGACCCGTGTGGCATCAGCGCTACCAATCTGGGAAGCGAGCAATGTTCTGGCCCAAAATGTCAATCTACCGTGGATTGTCGATCCACAGGGGCGACTCTGCTACGCCAAAGATATCGGTGACGGCAAAGGAGCCGTTCACTTTTGGGTCACTGAGAACATTGAAGATGAATACCCTGCCGCCCTTGCAGGAGCTGCCGCCTTAGCAGTGGTGGAATCGTTTGATATCCGCGCAGCCTGCATGCATTTAATCTACGCGGCGCACGCTACCCAGTTGGAAAAGCCCTGGGAGCAAGAGTTAGTCATCGATGATCGCCAGCTCGAAGCCTACCTGGGTTTAAAAAAACGCACCGACAAAAACCGACAAGCCAAATTAGCCTTAATTGAAGAATTGGTGAAACAGCCTTGCAAAATTACCACCTTCATTTCCTGGTCGGCTCCGGGCAAAAAAGAAATTACGATTGAAGAAGGACGCCTCTGGCATCTACTAGGAACTCGCTACCACTACCAGCAGGATATCAATGGCAACAAAGAGCTGATCGGCATGACCTTTATTGTCCGAGCTGGCCTCTGGGCCAAATATTTTCTTAACGAAGAAGGCCGTCGCAGTAAAACTGCCTATTATCAGTACGGGATGTTACCCAGAACATTGCTGGAAAGCGTGATGAGCATCTGGCAACATCATCCAGGAGCCGCACGATTAATGGTCTGGTTACTGTTTAAGACCCAATTCAGCCGCAGCCAGCCGCTCAATGTGCAGGCATTAATGGAAATTGCTTACGGTGAGCAAAAGATTGAACAGGCCAAAAAAAATAGTGAGTTGCGCAAAAAGTTGGCCAACACCTGGGATGATGACCTGTTAACACTGCATGAACGGGGCTGGCAATTACGATTTGATGATGAAACCTATCCGCTAGAAATCCGCCCAGCCGGGTTTGGACGGGAAAATTTCCAGCGTCCGCGCGGTTTTTTCGACCGGCTACTGGCAGCCCGCCTCTGGATCACGCCCGAAGATACTCTAGTCAACGAAGTGGCGGCCATCAAGGAACCCGACGCTCAACAAGCACAGCAGCTCGCCGCCTATCAGCCCGAACTGATGCTAACGGGTGCCCAAGTACGAGCATTGCGCACCGCCAGGGGCTGGAGCCAGCGTAAATTAGCCTCCCTTTCCGGCCTCAGTCAGGGCTTAATTTCACTCATTGAAAACAACGAGCGCAACATTAGCGCCGAAAATGAAGCCGTTTTGCGGCAGACGTTTCAGGCCCATGCTTAGAGCCTGATCAAGCCTTTGTAACGAGACTGAAACAGTCACCAACCGTCTACAAACTCTGGTGTCTATACTGAAGGCACCGAGCGGTTGCAGGTGTGTTGTAGAGAAAAGGCATGGATAACTTATTTCGCGAATTTGAAGAACTGATGGACCAAGGCTTAGAAAGCCTTTTGGATGTGGTACGGGTGATCGAAGGCCGAGCCGAGTCTGAATTTAGAACCGAGCGCACTGACATCCGCTATAGCTCACCCAACCGAGCGGCCCCAGCACATCAAGAGCAAACTCTAGAAACCGATCTAGACAGCGACAATCCACCTGAAACTGTCCCCTTGAGCGGCATTGGTGGCCTATCTGAGGTCGTGCGTGAGCTGCGGGAACTGGTGGAGCTGCCGTTGAAACGACCCGATCTGCTTAGTCTGTTGGGGTTAGAACCAACAACGGGCGTGCTGCTAGTGGGTCCTCCCGGTACAGGTAAAACCCTCACCGCTCGTGCCTTAGCCGCCGATTTGGGCGTAAATTATATTGCGATTGTCGGACCAGAGGTGATGGGGCGCTACTACGGAGAAGCGGAAGGCCGCTTGCGCAGTCTGTTTCAGAAAGCGGCTCGTTCGGCCCCTTGCATTGTCTTCATCGACGAAATTGACAGCTTAGCTCCAGATCGCAGCAAAGTAGAGGGCGAGGTAGAAAAGCGCGTCGTGGCTCAACTTCTGAGCCTGATGGATGGATTTGCCAAGACCAAAGGGGTCATTGTCCTAGCCGCCACCAATCGGTCCGAGCATCTCGATCCGGCCCTACGCCGCCCCGGACGATTTGACCGCGAGGTGCAGTTTCGCGTACCTGACCGGGCTGGACGCCTAGAAATTCTGCGGCTGATGACCGCTCCGATGCCGCTCGATGCCTCGGTAGACCTGGACGTAATTGCCGATCTGTCAGTGGGAATGGTTGGAGCTGATCTGAAAGCGCTCTGCCAAAAAGCTGCCTACACCTCGCTGCGTCGCCTGCTGCCATCGCTGGATAGTCCCATGCCAACCCGGTTGAGCGTCACTCAAACCGATTTTCTCCAGGCTCTCAAGCAAATCAAGCCCGCCGTTCTGCGAGCCATTGAAGTCGAGGTGCCCAAACTATCTTGGGACGACATTGGCGGCTTAGAAGCCGTGAAGCAAACCCTGCAAGAATCCGTTGAAGGAGCCTTACTCTATCCAGACCTCTATCACCGCACCAAAGCCAAAGCACCTCGCGGCATCCTGCTCTGGGGGCCACCCGGCACGGGTAAAACCCTGTTGGCGAAAGCGGTCGCTGCCCAAGCGCGAGCTAATTTCATTGCCGTGAATGGCCCAGAACTGTTGAGCAAATGGGTAGGCGCATCGGAAGAAGCAGTGCGGGAACTGTTCACCAAAGCCAGACAAGCCGCCCCCTGCATTGTATTCATTGATGAAATTGATACCTTAGCTCCGGCCCGAGGCAGTTACCAGAGCGATTCCGGCGTCAGCGACCGGGTGGTGGGTCAGCTTTTAACCGAGCTAGACGGATTACAGGAATGCCTCAACGTCATGTTAATTGGCGCAACTAACCGCCCTGAAGCGTTGGATCCAGCTCTGCTGCGAGCTGGACGGTTAGATTTGCAGCTCAAAATCGACTTGCCCAATCAGGACAGCCGCTATGCAATTCTGCAAGTCCACAACAGCGAACGCCCCCTACAGGATGTCAATCTGGCCGCTTGGGCTGAACGCACGGCTGGATGGAATGGAGCCGACTTAGCGCTGTTGAGTAATCAGGCTGCCCTAGAGGCTATTCGGCGTTACCGAGTAGAAGGCTTAAACGATCCAAGCGCTATCCGGATTACAACAGAAGATTTCCTGATTGCCTTTCAGCGCTTGGAGAATCAACGGGCGATGGCCAGTTAAACAACCCAGTTAAACAACCCAATTAAACAACCCAGTTAAGCAACATGGGATGCCACGAGCACTGCTAACGTGCGTTCTTGAGATTGGCGTTGCTGCATTATGCAATGATTCAAACAGTGTACTGAAATAATCGTTCTGCTCACACTTCAAACGAATCAGCATCTGGAATTTGAGATGAAATACTCTGCAAATTCACACTCTGTAGCAGCATTTATCAAATTTAAACTGTTAGGCCCTGCCTAATGAACAATACGCTAAACAATGCAGCGAACATAAGTACAGGATAAAATCACGCTACCCAAGTGCTCAATGATACTAAAACTTGTTGCGAGCATGGCAAGTGTCCTCTATCTTAAGGAGGATTTTTAAGACCAATTTGAGCAAGTTAAAAGCACTAGATTCGTTTAAAAATACTTGGCGAGGCAGGTATGGTCCATGCTTTCACCTGCTGCACCAAGTTTAAATTCTAGACAAGCGCTATGTTTCGTGAGCCTCACATCTTATACTGAACTAGACCTCGGACCAATTTTCCGTACTCAGCTCATGCGCTTATGTATCCTGACACCCCATTGAGGGCACTATTTAAATAAACTGTGCCTGAGCATTGTAGCCGACCTATGGATTCATCGTTGCCTGCATCATCTTGTGCCCACCAGACTTCTTCTAATCCACTGTCTTCTGACCGCCTGTCTTCTAATCGACTGTCTTCTGACCTATCTTCTAACTCATCATCTTGCGTCTGCGATCAAGCAATCATCTGTCCGTTTGCAGAAGCAGGAAAACTCTATCTTTGGTTCCCGACCTATCACACGATTCAAAAAATCAAACGCTATTTGGGCAAAGCCAACCTGGAATTTGAATCAATGCAGGAGCGGCATGGTCTCAGCATCAAATGCAGTGCAGGACAAACAAAAGAGGTCGCTCGAAATTTGGCTGTGTTGCTTTCGCCAAAGGAACTTCAAGACACGCAGGCTTTGTTTATTCGAGGGGCCGTACAGCCCCAGCTCCACGATTTTAGCGATATAACTTCCCTGCAACGCTTCATCAAGTTCAGCCAGTCCGACTGGTTGCTCAGCATGTTGACCAACCAGCGTTTCACCAGTCATTTTCAACCGATTGTGCAGGTTGACAACACATCCCATATTTTTGGCTACGAGGCTCTGCTGCGGGGGCTGGACGAACAAGGCAATCTGGTCATGCCCGGAGCCATCTTGGAGTTGGCAATTGAGGCCGGACTGTTGCCCCAACTGGATCGAAGCGCTCGTCTCAGCGCCATTGCTCAAGCCAGTCACTATCAGATCAGCAATCACCTATTCATCAATTTTTCGCCCACAGCCCTCTATGATCCAGTTTCATGTTTACGCAGCACCGTTGAAGCGATTGATCAGGCGGGCATTCCCCATGATCATATTGTGTTTGAGGTGATCGAGTCAGATAAACCACAAACGCTGGAGCATCTGCAATCCATCCTAAACTACTACCGACAAGCAGGGTTTTTAATTGCCCTCGACGATCTTGGCTCTGGCTACTCTAGCCTCAATCTGCTGCATCAACTGCGGCCAGATTTTCTCAAACTCGACATGGAGCTGATTCGCAATGTCCATCAAGACAGTTACAAAGCTCACATCACGCAGAAAATTCTAGAAATTACTCAGAAACTAGATATCAAAACCGTTGCAGAAGGCGTGGAATCCATTGAAGAACTGCACTGGCTGCAAGCGCACGGAGCCAACTTTGTCCAAGGCTATTTGATCGCCAAACCCGCTGCTGTTCCTGTGACGGCAACCCCTCGTTTTACAATTGGTATCCCGCAACCCAATCAGACTGAGCCACAGGTCAGATGGCAACCCAGCGACTCGGATCGAATTGTGGCTGCTGTAACGCAACGAATTCACCAATCGCTCAACCTGACGGAAATTCTGCAAACCACAGCAACCGAACTTCGTCAGCTTTTTGATGTGGATCGAGTAGTTCTGTACCGCTTTGAACCCGATTGGAGCGGCAAAGTAGCCGTGGAATCAGTCGCTGAGGGCTGGATGCCTATTATTGGCTTACATGTAATGGATAGCTGCTTTCAAACAACCTACGCTTATGAGTATCAACAAGGGCAAATCAAAGCGATTGAGGACATCTACAGCGCTGACCTAACCCAATGCCATGTGGAACTACTGCAACAATTTCAGATCCGAGCCAATCTCGTAGTGCCAATTTTGCAGCAAGAGCGCTTGTGGGGCTTACTAATTGCGCACCAGTGTCGCGGCCCCAGACGTTGGCAGCAGCCGGAAATCGACTTATTCAAGCAACTAGCAATTCAGGCCGGAATTGCTATTCAGCAATCTGAACTATATCAACAGCTCCAGCAGGCCAACCAAGAATTGCAGCGTTTAGCTTGTTCTGATGGTTTGACCCAAGTTGCTAACCGCCGCTGCTTTGACGAATATTTCGAGGCTGAGTGGCAGCGACTGGCCCGCAAACAATCGCCCCTCTCCTTGATTCTCTGTGACGTAGATTACTTCAAACTCTACAACGATACCTACGGACATTTAGCCGGAGATGATGCCTTAAGGCAAGTTGCCAAGGCTATTGCCCGTACCGTTAAACATCCAGCAGATTTAGTGGCCCGCTATGGCGGTGAAGAATTTGCGGTGATTCTGTCGAGCACAGATGCCAAAGCAGCCATTACGGTAGCAGAAAAAATTCAGGCCAATATCAGTGAATTACAACTCCCCCATGCCCGTTCCCAAGTTTGTAAATATGTTACGCTCAGCCTTGGAGTTGCAACCATGATTCCCAACTACAGCTCTTCGCCTGTCGCATTGGTGATGGCAGCCGATCAAGGACTTTATCGAGCCAAGGTCCAGGGGCGGAATCGTTTAGTGCAAATCAGCGATGCGGAAATTCGTACCCTACTTTCCCTAAGCTAATTCTGTCACCCAACAAAGCACCAGCTCAATTCATTCACCTCCATTCGTCCAACCGTTGCGCAGAAGCTAGCCACCCCCCTATTTCTCTACCACAAACTTGCTATGCTGTGGTAACTGCTTGAGACCCAGCTAGGGGTGTTTCAATGCCAAAGCCTGTTAATCAACGGTGCCAGCAATGTGCGCTACTCTCTGCCTCAGAAGCTCGGCAAAAAGCCTGCTGGGATAGTCAGTTGTGCCATAAGCGTCGCTCGTTCTATCGCCACAAGCTGGCCTTAGCCCAAACTCATCAAGTGAATGAACCAGTGCCAGTGCTAGATGTACCCTTGCCAGACACAGTCTATGCTATTCTCTATCGCTATCTGATCGAGGGCAATATTCTGCATGCGATTGCCGCCGAGCTGTACCGGGGAGATCAGCTAATTGCTAAAACTCGTCCAATTCACTGCGGGGCGCTAACGGACCGAGTGTTGCGGATGTACTTGCAGTCGGTGCTAGAAACCTTTACGCACCACAGCGGCACCTCGGTTGCTTTGTTTCGGGAAATGGTAGATCTGCCCCTATCTCGCCATCCCTGTCCTGTGGCAGATTGTCACCTGAATCCGACGCAGCGACTGGAGGAACTGTTATGAGCCATGACATGAGACAAGGTACGAATCAAGACATGAGACACAGTAACAGTTACTTGAATTTATGGGATTGGTTGGACGAAGCCACGCAAGTGGTGGATCAGATGCCGGAACTGGTCCAAGTCATCGATGGTATTGACGCCTTTGAATCCGTGATGCAGGATTTGTTGACCGAGCCGAATCCGGTAAGGACTACATCCCGCTTACGCGAACAGCTCACCGTAGCATCAGAAGTGCTGGAGCGCCTCGCCCATCTGCTCGACCGCAAATCCGCCGAATGGCTAGCCGAATGGAACCGCCAAACGGCTGAAGGCATCGAAGCAAGCGACTGGACTGGACTCGTGCGCCAATCGGTGACGTTTGACCTTTCCTCGCTCCTAGCACCCCCCGACTCTGCACCTAAATTGCAGCGACGCCCACGCCCAACCAAGGATTCATCTCTGGCCGCACCGGTGCCGCTAGAAACTATGCTGGCAATGGTAGACCAGTTCGAGCAAACCCAATTAACCCAAGCCCAACTCGCCGACCTCGCTGGGGAAGAACGACCGCAGCAGTGGCAAACTCAGATTGCCCAAATCCTAGCCCAATATCGGCAAGCAGGCCGTTTACATGTTACCTTCAAGCAGCTTCAACAACAGACCAATCTAGCTCCAGTTGAGCTGTGGTTAGGACTGCTATTAAGTGGCTACCCGCTAGAAGCTGTCCGACCTTCGTCTCATTTGCTTGATTCAGCCCAAGCATTTTACCAAATGGAAATTCGAGTGATGCTTGCCGAAAAGGGCTGAAGTCAGGAGTCCTGGAATTGTTCTCCTTAAGAATCGCTTGTGCATTAATTCGATTATGCTAAGCTTTTGCAAAGCCTACTGTAGTTGAATTAACGTAGAGTAAAGTAGAGTAGAGAGAAAACTTCATTGAAGAATTAGCAATCCCTTCCTTAGCTTAATCAATGAACAAGAGTTACTCCTTCATCACCATTTTTCTGGTTGTATTCAATCTGGCCGCATGCGGCGGTCAACAAGATGCAGTTTCCCCCACTGAGGATAATTCAGCGACAGATTCAAAAAACCATGTCAATGTTTCTAAACCTAAGATTCCACAGGCCAAATTTCCAGAGGCCAAGTTTCCGCAGGCTAAGATTCCACGGGCTAATTTCCCGCAAGCCGAGTTCCCAAACGTCAACTTTCCAGAGGCTGATTTTCCACAGGTTGACTTCCCAGAGATAACGTTCCCCAATATAAAAATCCAGCAAGCTCAAGACACCACGATCTATACACTTCCAGCAGACATCTTATTTGACTTTGACAAAGCCGACCTACGACCTGATGCTGAAGCAGCCCTGCAACAAATATCGGACTCGATTGACCAACGATTTGCTAATGATCCCATTAAAATTCACGGACATACTGATTCTATTGGTAGCGACACGTATAACTTAGATCTTTCTAAACGCAGAGCAGAATCAGTACGGCAATGGCTGATTACAAACAAAAATATGAATCCTGAGCAATTGATGGTGAAAGGGTTAGGAGAAAGTCAACCTGTGAGCCCCAACACCAATTCAGACGGATCTGATAACCCTCAAGGACGACAGAAGAACCGCCGGGTTGAGATTATTGTTCGTACTAGCAGTTCTTAATTCCTTACCTCTATTTTCAGGGAGTTCAGCTATGTCAAAAAAGCTATCCCGCAAAGAAAGGCGGCTGAGGGCAATTCGTCAGATTGCAGACGTAAAAATTACAGTGCAGGAGCCTTGTACAGTTTCTTGGAGAGCGATGGTAGGCGATCGCTCAGTCAGAAAGTGCCCCATTTGTCAGCTTAATGTCTATGACTTTGCTGGAATGACCTCAGATCAAATTCTGGCTCTGATTAATCAGCACGAAGGTAAACTTTGCGCTCAGTTCTATGCGAGAGTAGATGGCACGATGATTGTAGAACCTTGTAACGAGCGCAAAGAGGAGCATCATTTTATCCGAGGTAGAATCATCGTTTCTCAGCAAGTTGGGGCAGAACTTTAGCAGTAGGGCAACTATCTCAGAAGCTAGAGCAAGAGCGACAGGTAGAACTCAGTCAAGCCTAGCTACAAAAATTGTAGGCCCAAGAACAGCAGTTGCTACTCTTGGGAAAGGGTTTATGCAGGAATTAACACAGTATCAATGATGTGAATGACACCATTGTCAGCCGCCACATCAGGGGTTGTTACTGTAGAATCATTCACCTTAACGCCTTTGGAGGCATTGATCGCCACATCTGAACCTTCAACGGTTTTAGCTGATTTTAGCTTCGTCACATCCGCCGCCATGACCTTGCCAGCTATAACATGATAGGTCAGGATTTTCTTGAGCTGGGGAATGTCCTTGAGGAGTCCATCCACTGTACCTTCAGGTAACTTGGCAAATGCCTCATCCGTTGGAGCAAACACCGTAAATGGCCCTTTACCTTTAAGGGTTTCGACTAAACCAGCAGCTTTGACGGCAGCAACCAGGGTGCTGAAAGAACCAGCATTAACAGCAGTATCAACAATATCAGCCATGTGTTTTACCTAGTATGTGTCATCTGTCAACTTTTTCATCTGGTTAATATGATTGGTCAACACTAGTTAGTATAGCATTTATATACTCAAATTTATACGACAAATTTCGTTTTATATATGTTTATGAGCTGTGCAAGAGTAGACTAACTGCTTATTTACTCTTATACATCTACCCAAATACTGTCGTCTTCGACACGCAGCGGAAAAACCGTCAGTGCTTTTTCTTTAGAAACCTTTGAGAGAACTTTTCCTACATCCGGGGGTCAGAGACTCCGGGCTTTGATGCCTCTTCTCCGGGCTAACTGCTCCTCAGCACGAAGTTGATTGATTGGACCAGAAGTGTATCGAAAACACCAAGAATCTAATCAAACAAACCCTCTACAGCTTGTCGGAAAGCAATTAAAGCGTGATTAGATTGAAGCGGCTTCAGATCTTCCAGCAACTGATCAGATGTCTCTGGGGCAACGATTGTTTTAAGCTCAATATTAGTGTTATATCCCGCCATATCACCCATACGTCTCCCATGACTGCCGGCACCTTGCGCTGGAATAATCGTGTAGCCAGACACACCAAGTTTTGTGAGCAGGTGGATCAGACGATCCTGTAAAACAGCTTCACCAATAATTGTGACGAGAACACCTTGTGTTAAAGAAGAAGGCATAAAAC
Organism: Leptolyngbya sp. NK1-12; assembly: GCF_032598965.1. Lineage (NCBI taxonomy): Bacteria > Bacillati > Cyanobacteriota > Cyanophyceae > Leptolyngbyales > Leptolyngbyaceae > Leptolyngbya > Leptolyngbya sp. NK1-12. The sequence goes on along the minus strand of NZ_CP053587.1, from coordinate 1,454,367 downwards.
CCCCAAAAATAGTTGTATTGCTGATTAAATCTTCTTGAAGCAGACTGAAATTGTACGAGCACTAGGTTGCAACCTGAACCTGGATCAACAACTGATGCAGTTTTTCTCCTTCGAGTGCCTCTGTTTCCAGAAGTTGCATGGTGATAGTTTCTAGCAAATCCCGATTGTGCTTAATCGTTGCTAGCGCCTATTGATGAGCAGTTTCAACGATTTCTTTCACTTCACTATCGATCGCTTGAGCCATTTCATCGCTCATGGCACGGCGGAAAATCCATTGATCTCAGATAGCAACTGATTCAGCGTCTGTTCCTGCCCATCATTGCCGTCGTATAACCTACTACTGTTATGCGATTTGCCGATTGCATCCAACTCATCGATGAACACAATACAGGGTCAATCAGCGTACTAACTTAGATCAAATTCCAGAAGTGAAGCACGCCTTGACCAGAAACCAATTCAACTAGAAGAGCAGACACAAATCCGATCATCGCCAAACGACCATTCCAAATCTCAGATTGGAGGGTAAATCCCCAAACCCAGCCGTTACGATTCGAGGTTTCCCCAACGTTGGAAGATGTTACTTTTGTAGAGTCTGCCATGATATTTACCCCAAGTAGTGTAATTGTAAGAATCAAGTTAGCTATGAGATGCGGGATTTGTCTGCCATCTCAAAGGGAGATAAAATTCACATCTAATTTCCATTCACGCTTTAGCAGATCCCGATACATTGTTTCCCGAAGCATCATGAGTTTGTGTTGCTCAATCAGGAATTTTTGCGCTTGCTCAAGAGACATTTGCTGAACTAGATCTGCAAAGTTTCTGAGGTTAAAATCCTGCTCTAGAGTGAGTTCAATCGCCTGATCCATAGCTAGCTCCCCGTGATCTAATTAGGACGAAAATTATGAATCTGATGACAAAGATGGAATCAAATTCTTGACTATATTGTCATATAAATTAGTATAACAAACTATTTACATCATTGACCGTTTTGAGGAATATTGTTGCAGCTTATTTTCTTAGTTTTTGACTTTAAAAGCTTGATTCAATCAATTACTTCTATTGAGCTAGCAACCCGATAAAGCGGTAAATCTATAGCGCAGATCTGCCGCCAGCAGGCATCCTGCCCTACGTTTGATGTTACCTTTGCTTACCAACTTAACTTTGACACCATAGTGTTTCATTTCCTGGGTTATTTGTTTAATAAAAAACTCCCACCTACTCTTATTAAATTAGTAGTGGGAGTCGAACTAAATTAAGTGAGCAGGATTAAATCACATCAACAAGAGTTATTTTGAATCACCAAATAGCCCTGTAATAGTGCCATCATGCCGTTTGGGATCTTTCTTTTGTTTCTTAGTTCCATCAGAAGCTGCTTTCGGTTTTTTGGCTTCTCTGTTCCCTTTTTGTTGCTTTGACATCACAATTCTCCTACCAAACTCAGTTTAAGCGAATCGTTTGCGAAATCCTAAGCTTAAATGAAGCTTAAATTCCTCAAATCTTGCAATCTGAAATTTATTTTTTCATATGCATATCGTTTCAAAGCCTCATTAGCGCCTATATTAGTTAACTCGCAACGTATAGCATTTTCGCCATCTATATATCTATCATACTTCGCAATTACTAGCCTTAACCATTTCTCATTTCAGATACCTGAACCTATACTTTTATTTCAGTCAAATTTAAAAGCCCAAATTGGGTAGCTAAAGCACCATCTGCTGCATCTCAGCGTAGGCAACTTCATAAGACATCCAAGCAGGCGAAGGGCTTCATTCAATAGCCTTTATTCACCTTTATTCAATAGAATAAGCAGCATTATTCTGTGTAACGCTCTGCCGAAGTACTTCCGCTTCAATTTGAGACTGAAAGCGGTTCAAACTCTCTTTTAAATTTGTCTCTAGCCAACGATCTAAACCCATCTTCTCCAAGAATACCCCTACAATTCCTCCTGGCAGATCGAAAGCAAGGGTCAAGCGCAAACGGCAGCCTCGATCCGTTGGAAAGAATTCAGCAAATCCCTGGTTCGAGAGTCCAGAAACCGAACTCCAGGCAATTAGCCGTAGGGGAATGCGCTGAGTAATGCGCGAGGTCCATTCAATTAGTAACGGGAATTCTAGCCCAAACGTCCAGCGCCACAATTCATCGTCCTCTTGTAAACGCTTGACGCTTTTTACCAATGGCATCCAACGCGGCACGTTCTCCAAGTTTTCCCAGAGATCATAAACTTGCTGCACAGAACAATCTACTTCCACTTCTACACTACGTTGAAGCATCAGTTTAGAATGATCCATTGAATTAGGCATAAACAACCCCATCAGGCATTCGGGTTCCCCTCAATCCTGCCTTATCAATCTTGGCTCCCTCAATATCTGCTCCGGTTAAATCTGCTTCGTCTAAATATGCCCCATCCAAATTTGCGTTACTGAGGTCCGTTTCCTTCAAATTCGCTCTACATAAATCTGCTCCGCGTAGGTCAGCACCACTCAAATCCGCTTTGCTGAGGTCAGCTTCCCTTAAATCCGTTCCCCCTAATTTAGCTCCACTCAGGTCTGCTCCACTCAAATCAGCATGAGTTAAATTGGCTCCACTCAGGTCTGCTCCACTCAAATCAGCATGGGTTAGACAGGCTTGAATCATTGCTGCATGAGCTAAATTGGCTTGATTGAGCCTTGCTTGATTGAGGTGAGCCTCAGTTAAATCCACCCCACGTAAGTCAGCTCCAACCAATTCAGCACCAATTAGTTTGGCACCAATTAGCTTTGCATTCGTCAAACAAACTTGAACCAGATTAACATGACTAAAGTCGCGGTGTCCTGTTGCGTAAAGTCTCAGAATCTCTTGAGCATCCATTTTTTCCCTTCGCCTTCAGTTTAGTATTAGTAGTGATTGTTATTCAAGATCAGTCCTGGGTTTAAGTAGAGTCCTGGATTTGAGTAGAATCTTTAGTCTTTCGATATTGCAGCGCTTCAAGAGGTATAAACTTTCAGAAATGCAGAATAAATGTAGCACATCTAAATGAAACGAGCTGTGAAGAGTATTTTTTCTCGTAAAGCAGGGTGGAGAGAAATGGATTGAGAAAATTAGATCTCACAAGATTACCTCTCCCAATCCAGTATCAATATCTATCAAAATTTATAGAACTGATGTTCCAAAGATTAGCGCCGAACTAAAGTTAACAATTCTCTAGGTGAAGCTAATAGATCGATCGCTACAAAGAAAATCTTGCCTTCAGGATCAAGCAAAAATCGCCACACAATGTTCATGCCCACGCTGCTGCCAAACCAAGGAGTCTGAACCTTGCCAGTTACTTTGATAGGGGTGTATCCCTCTTCTGGGCTTTCAACAACACCTTGTGCTGGTATTAGCTTAAGTCCCATACATTCCTCGCGCATATACCTAAGGATTGATTCACGACCAATGATTGGTTTTTGGAAGGGGGGTTGTAGGGCACCGTTGGCCACAAATAGGTTGGAGGCTGCCTCAAAGTCATTCGCATTCATGTTGTCGATATAGCTTAACACCGTAGAATGGGTCAGCCCTTCAATCTTGACTTGAGTTCGGTTCGCCAATTCAGTTGGAACAACAACAGGATCAACCACTTTCTGGGGTCGGTCTAAGTCCTCTGAGTCAAATCCCATGCCAACCACAATGTTGCGGAGGATGGTAATTTGCTGCCCTGGATCAGCAGCTTCAATGGCCTTTAACACAGACCTTGCTTTAGAAGAAAGCTGATAGCCTTTAGGAATGGGAGCAACAATTCCCTGTTCCATCCATTCGCCCAACTGGTTCCAGAAGCCAAGCTTGATGTTCATTGTCAAAGAACCATAGGTCCGACAAATGGGGGTATCAGCATGATTCGCCAAATCACACATGACCTGTGTTTGCTCGGCAGCAGGCATCTGCTTAATCTGGTCGAGGACATTTTGTGCAAACAGCATGTTGGCAGCTCCTGGAGCCGCAATAGTAATTGTCTTACCCATTTCAGTAAAGGCAAACCAGATCAATGCCAGTTGATCTTCTGCTTTGAGTTGGTTAAATTGTGCGATTGTTTTAGGAACAACGGTAGCAATCCGCGTATCAGAAAAGATAGACTGAGCAGATTCTGTAGTGAAAGGCATAGAAAACTCCAAAATTTTGATTGCGCTGGATTACTTATCAGCAATAGAATGATGCAACTGGTCTAGAGAAAGAAATACAGTCGCATCAATGAAAAAATTGGTTGCAGATGGTTTGATTGTCTAGATTAGATTGCCAGTGGTGGACATACATTGCTCAGATTCAAAAGAACAACATATATGAATCTGAGCAGCACCATAGATATCTAACTAACCAGAAAAGCAGTCAGAAGAAGGAGAACAACCAGGGAGAAAGCTCCTGCTCCTAGAACAATATAGTGTCGCTGTTGTCGGAGTGAAGGATAATCTGATAGGTACATATCAGGCTCAATTGTGAAGTTGTTGATCAGTCCTTCATCATCGATGGTGTAGCCAACTGTAAAAGAAGCATCAATCAAGTCGGCTTCATTAAGGCGAACATTGGCTTGAACTTCAGCAGGAATCAGTTCACTACCATCACTTCGATTTTTTTCATTAGGGTTGAGGGTTTTCCCTTGGGTTTTAATGTAGCTCATGGGATTCCTCAAGTAGGTTCTGTACTAACAATTATAGTCTATTTAAACAACAAACGCATTGCCAAATTGGCTACTAATCGCTCAAAGCCATACACCCTAGGACTTAAGCAGATCAATATCATTATTTTGAGGATTCGATAGTACCAACGAGACGCTGGCAGGGGCAAGATGCCCGCACTCTATCTATTGTTTAATTTGTTGACCTGCTTAACATCAAGGGGGCATTCTTGTTGAAAACGCGTCCTAGATTCAGCACTTGTAGAGCATCTTAGCAACTGCTGCTTACTATCTCTGATTTTCTAACAAGTCTGACACTGGGCAGGAGAAGATCCCAAACCTGATGAACAAAATCGTCAATGTCAATGGGTTTGAGTAAATACGCTTCAACCTTTACCATCAATTGTTGAGTCAGGCTGATTGGAGAACAGGTTGAAGTGACTAGGATGGGAATCTTTCTGCCAGTGATACGAAGGGATTTGATTCGTTGCAGCAATGGGTAAACACTTTCACCCAAGAATCTGATTTCACAAATCAACAGGTCGGGAACGCCCCAATCTAGAAAGCTTAATGCATCTTGGATCGATCCAGATGTTGTCACGGTTGCACCCTGATTTTCTAGCAAAATAGCATACAGTTCTCTGCTATCACAATCGTTTTCTACTACAAGGATTTGAACATCTTCGAGGATTCTAGGGTTTAGAAGGAATTCATTTGTAAGTAACATATTGATATTTACAGGGATTTTAAGCGGAAGGAACTTCTATTACAATCTTTCTGAAGTGGCCAACTCCTTCTTAGAATGTTGTGACGAATACCAATCGAAGCCTTATGCACTCTATTATGAATTTTACTATGAACTTCATAATGAACTCTATTATGTCCAATGCGACAAATTTCCTCTTGGGCGAAATATAGCGCGATCGCTTCAGATCCTAAGATCAGCCATGCGTAATCGCATAACTCTTCTAAGTCTGTTAGTAACTTATCCACAATCCAAGCTTCTGGACAACAAATGAGCAGCACTTTATGGCCGTCACGGCGGAAGACACAATGCAATAAACTTTCAGCGAAGAAGCTACGCAGACGTTCATTACGAAACTGCTCCAGTCGCATTAGATCATCGAATGTCATTTCAGTGAGTGCCATGGCAATCATCAAACTCCTTGTCAGGGTCTTCGATTAGAATTGCAAAAGCAAATTGAAAAAACAATGAGAAGGTTCCTAAACCAATCGACCTTAAGGATGAGGGATTGCAGCTCAGTCAACCTACATTTGCGTAGGATGAGGCAATACTACTTAGACAATACTACTTAGGCAATACTACTATGGATGACTATTTCCATCCGCAACAGCGTAAAACGGTTGAGCAACACGGACAGATATATCTGCTCGTTATAGATTGGTTTGATCAGGTTGTCAGATCGATTAATAGACTATCCATCTTTAATTTAAAGTCCGCATGGAATGGATAATTTTGCCTCATTGCCACTCTAGACAATCACCGCTTGATTCCCCGCATGAATTGGTTGATTACGATACAAAAATTAATTGATCAGCAACAAAAGATTGAATATGTATAAAATATCTCACAAACGTTTATCTGTGAAACAGGGAACCCCCCAAATAAAAAACCTGGTAGTTCAAATCTTGAATCAACCAGGCGAGAAAAATGATATCGAAGACGGCTTGCTTGATAGGCTTACTTGATAGACTTACTTGATAAATCGCATCGACAATTATTTCAGGTGCAATTGCAGGCGTATTTTGTCTGCTTAGAAATCAGGTTGAATAAGTTACAAAACATAATACACTGCAAACCGCAATATAAAGTCGTCATCTCACTAAAGCGCATTAATCAAGTAATCAAAATAAGCGCCTACTTCACTAGCATCCTCTCCTGACATCAAGGAAGTCGTCATTGCCTTCATAGCACGAATGCCTTCAGCAACAGCAGCAATAGGCGTACCGAGGGATTTGTACATCTGGCGAACTCCAATCACCCCAATCTCCTCAATGGGAGTGGTTTCTCCGGCCGCCACACTATAGGTAATCAAGCGCAAATAGTAATCCATATCCCGCAGGCAAGTGGCTGTCATTTCATCGCCATAGGCATTCCCCCCTGGAGCAACCAAGTCGGGACGACGTTGGAATAACTGACTTGCGGCTTGCTTAACAATGCGCTCACGACTGTCCGTCAAAGTTTTGACCAAGCGCAGGCGGCGATCGCCACTCATGACAAAATACTTGATCTGATCCATTTCTCCAGGAGTGAGATAGCGACATTCCGCATCTGCATTCACAATGATTTTCTTGATGATACTCATTAACGGGTTCCTTAAAGTCCTTATTGAATTTGAGAATTGTTCATCTGTACTGCGTTACAACTCCTATTAGTGTGACAGATGACTGTTTCATTTCCTGAGTGAATTGATTGATCAGGGCACAAAACGTGATTACAGACAAAGGTTCTACAGAAGGCAGCGTCATGTTTCATTGCCATTCCCGATCTTCGAGTTCCTGTTTCGGCAGCAGCAACGTGGCTGTAATCTCTTGCCGAATTGCCGCTGTCACCTCGCAGTTGCTATTCAAACAATCGATCAAGAGTTGATTGGCATCATAGTAGTGTTGTAGTACCTGCTGTTGCTCAGGAGTAAACTGCCACGGGTGATAAAGATTGCGGTAATGGGCGATCGTGTCTCTCACCTGTGCTACCCAAACCGAATAGTTTTCTTGCCACCAAGCCTGAAGCCGTTCCCGGTTTTGGTTCGGAGCAGGCAATTGATCTCGCAATTGTTGAAGAGATTTGTAAAATCCAGCATCTAGCACCATCACCAGAATGTTGTTGAGTGCTTCACTACAAGCATTAACATAGGCAAAATCCTGGCTGTAGTTGGTAGCAAACTCCAGCAACAAATGATCCAGCGCCGCATCTAAAAACATTCCCTGGTCGAGGGTGCTAGCTAACGTAAAGTGATCTAACGTATGCGGATTGCGGCCAAGGGCAAGATAGAAGGCTCGTGCGGTCGCAATGTTCGGTTCGGTTGGAATCGCCTGGGATTTTTGACTAGCCCACAGCAAAAAATCTTGCAGATAAGGGTCTTGGGCAACTAAGGCATCAATCTGGTGCTTCATCAACTGCACTAGCGAATCGGCACTGCGTAACATGGCCGCCGTCAACAGAAATATTTCCCGCCAGTGCGGATCGGTAATGTGACTGACCAGCCCTCCCAGCGCTTGCTCTAATCCCCCCAGATTATGACTGGCAACAATTTTGCGCGCCGTGAAATATTCTTGAAATGCCAGATAGGAAAACGAAAAAATTCCGCGTGCTCGTTCGATCAAGAGTCCATGTTGCGCTTCGATCGCTTTCAGCATCGCTTCGCTTTCAAGTTGGAGTTCCTCGGATTCCAAGATTGCACCGGGCAGGCTCCGCAAATAGTCCCCAATATACTGTTCAATGGTGCGTTGTTCAAAAAAGTATTGACCCTGCTCAAAGGTTACTGCTGCAAGTTGACTCAACAACCTCAGCTTTTGGGGCAATAGGAATTCTCGGTAGGCGTCGTCACGTTCAACCCCTTTAGCTTCATCCCATTTACCCAGCAGCAAATCCAGCCCTTGCTTATAAAACTCGGTTCGCTTGGTCGGCAATTTCCCTTGACCCTGAAATACCCAGCAGGCAAGATGCAGAAACAGAGGCGTCACCACCAGTTGGCGAAACTGCCAATTTTCTGGTAAATCTAACTTTTGAATGAACTGAGCAGCCTGATCATACCCTGATTGAGCCGTTGTTTTAGTCAGAGCAACAAACCATTTTTGTGCAAAGGTCGTGATCTGGGCTTGCGTAAAGGGCGCAACTTCCACATCGGTGAAGCCTCGCAACCGCAGCTTTTGGGAGGCAGTGCGACAAGATGCCACAAATCGATTTTTGTAATATTTATCCGAGAATTTACGAATTTCTTTAAGTACGGCGGCGATGTCCTGGTTGCGCACTTCATCCATGCCATCCAGTAGCAGCAGAACTCGGCCCGCTTGCAGCAAGGTTTCAACCACAGCCGGGTTCGAAATTCCAGAGGTGAGAAACGCCTGATAAATGGTATTAAAAAGGCTAAATTCGCCACTGCGCCTGGACTCTTCTGCAAACTCTCTCAATAAAATAAAAATTGGCACTTGATCAGCAGCAAACTCGCCCCGGTTACACTGAATCGCCAGATATTGCAAAAAGGTCGTTTTGCCGACCCCTGGTTTACCCAAAATTCTCAGCTTTGAATAGATTTCAACGGCATGCATGCCCGGAATTTGCTTCTGCTCTACAAATCCCAGCCCAACTCGATTAAATTCGGCGGGGCCTAGGTGGCGCAGATCAGCGATCTCGAACTGCTGTTGACTAGCAATGTCCTCCAAAATATTGACATCTACATAGATGTCATCCAAGCTGACCGGGCGATTGATGTCTAATAGCTGCAAGATGCCGCACTGGTTTTGAATGGTGTCATGATGGGGTGAGCGCACCCGTTGCACCAGCGCATCGATATCCTCTAGAAGAGTTGTATCAACAGTCTCTCCAGGTTCAGGAAAATCTGCGGGCGGATTTAGTGCAGTCTCTCGCCAATCTAGATCGAGGATCGAACAGACTGCTAGGAAAATTTGCCGATCAACGGGTTGGCCGGTAAAAAATCGCCAGATGGGCTGACGGGTCTTTAAGTTCACCTCCCCTGCCAGGTTTTCCTGCGTCCATCCCTTCAAAGCAAAGGCGCGTCTAGCCCGTTGAATGCCAGCAGGGGATGCCCGGAGCGATCGCTTGACCATACAATAAAAAACTCATATCAAGACTTGAAACCTAAATTTTTATAAAAATCAAACATCTTACTGCTTTCTCTATGGTAGACGCTTTTCACTCTAGTGAAATCATACAAAATCTAAAGCAGCAGCTTTGATCACTAGCAGGTTTGAAATTAAATCCAAATTTTTACAGCAAAAGTAAGCTCTATACGGGTGGATAATCGGCATATTCAGTTCATGTCAGGCTGCACCAGTGCCTGGACTTTGCAGCATCACCTGCTTGAATCCGAGCATCATGGGCTTGGCACATAAAAACTGACAACAAGATTTTGACAGTACCACAAGAATTAGATAGCTGAGCCGAGAATAAGTTGCCTATGCTAAAAAGGTAATTCACCAGAAAAACGATATGGCTCATCTATTGCACATCGATTCAAGCCCACGAGATGAACGCTCGCGGTCACGTCGATTCACTAGAGAATTTGTTGAAGCTTGGAAACGAACCCATCCGGCAAATACCGTTACCTATCGGGATATCGGTCGCAACCCTGTTCCTCACATCACGGAATCCTGGATTGCGGCGGCTTATACTCCTCCAACCCAACGTACTCTCGATCTTCAAGATGCTATTCACATCAGCGATCAGCTAGTAGACGAACTGTTGGCTGCCGATATCTATGTGATTGGTGTTCCCATGTACAACTACAGCATTCCCAGTATGCTGAAAGCCTATATTGATCAAATTGTCCGAATTGGGCGCACCTTTGAATTTACCCCAGAGAATGCTGAAAACCCTTACAAGCCGTTAGTTTTAGGTAAGCAAATGTTTATCATCACAGCACGCGGAGCATCTGGTTATGGAACAGGTAAGCGATACGAGATGTTGAATTATCAAGATCCCTATTTGAGAACGGTGTTTGGTTTCATTGGGATTACCGATGTTACCTTTGTGCATGTTGAAAATGATGAATTAGGCGGTACAGGTTTGGCAGAATCGATTGCCCATGCTCGCACCCAAATTGCTCAACTCGTAGGAAGGTAAGAGTCTATGTTTACATTAAAGCTATTCACAGCATTAGGTTGTGGGCTAGTGGCCGGAGTTTTCTTTGCTTTCTCGACCTTTGTCATGAGTGCGCTAGCTCGACTTCAGCCCAGAGACGGCGTTGTCGCCATGCAGGCGATCAATATCACGGCGATTAATCCATTATTCATGGTGGCGCTGTTTGGTACAGGGGCGGCTTGCCTTGGGTGGGTAATCGCCTCGCTGTTCAAGTGGCACCAACTCGGTTCAGTTTATTTGCTAGTAGGTAGTTTGCTTTATCTAATCGGAACAGTTGTAGTGACGATTGCTTTCAATGTACCGCTGAATAACGCGTTAGCCGCCGTCAAACCTGATAGCCCTGAAGCCGCAAACCACTGGAATAGATATCTAACCAATTGGACGCTTTGGAACCATGTTCGCACAATAACCGCGCTGGCAGCCGCTACATTGCTGACAATTGCCTTAAAGTTAAGGTAAGGCTAGCAGGTTGAAACAGGTTTTCTACTCAGGTAAATAGTTTGGATTGAGAACATCTTCTACTTGAAAAGGGGGTTCTTCGGGAAATAGATCATGGGATAGCTGGTATTTCCGCAACGCTCCTTGCCGCGCCTTTTTATAGCAATCCAGAAATATCTCTGGTAGCAGAGATCCGAGACTCGGACTGTCTTCCAGGGCAAGTTCAATCTGATTTCTCTGCTCAATGATCGTGCTTCGCCACCCATGAGCGTTATTTCCTTTCTCGGCTTCCCAGTAGATTAACTTGAGCAAATGTTCAATTAAGACGATTAAGCGGCTCTTCAATTCTCGCTTTTCGCTGCGTCCCATGCTTTCAATTTCTTCAATCAAATTATCCCAATCAACCTCCTCAAAATTCCGTATTTTGAGTAACTGTGCCATCTGTTGCAACCATAGATAAAAGTCCTGTTCATAAAGTGATGAAGCTGGTTGAGATTGAGAGTGAATTTGCATAACAGCTTCCTGCTAACGTCCCGTTCTCATTGTATAACCACAGTTGAAGCCGTGAGAACCGTTTCCGATGGCGGGCGAGCCAGGGGTTTAGCAATCCCAGAGGTCTGTTTTGCCCGTTGCTATAGCTAGAACAAATCACCCATTTAAGATCCAGGCAAACAAATAAAAGGCTTTCGAACATCCCAAAAACAGCGCAAGCGCCGTCTCCGAAATTAGGGCTTGACTTTCTCGACTAGTACATTTAACCTAGTGGTTAATTAACTGCGCGGTTAAATACCTTCCGAATGTCCACTGTTCACGAAGCGTCTCTGAAAGAGGAGCAATTGAGCAACACCTTTGCTGCCCTTGCCGATCCGACTCGGCGGGCCATCCTGGCCCATCTTGCCAAGGGTGAAGCATCGGTGACAGAACTAGCCGAACCCTTTGAGATGAGTTTGCCTGCCATTTCCAAGCATCTCAAGGTGCTAGAGCGAGCTGGATTGATCACCCGGAGTCGAGAAGCACAGTGGCGACCCTGTCGGCTAGAGGTAGAACCGCTGAAGGACGCGGCAAATTGGATTGAGCAGTATCGTCAGTTTTGGGAACAGAGTTTCGATCGGTTGGATGAATATCTCCAGGAATTGCAAGCGAAGGAACAGCAGGAGGGCGAAACCTGACCTGCGGTACATACGGTAGTACAGGCTGATGCTACCGTTCTATTCTCAAGGAGAAATAACATGTTGAAACAAAATAGTGCTGCTGATGCGCATGGTACGCAAAACGAGTGCGAGCTTATTATTACCCGCATCTTCAATGCACCGCGAGAACTCGTATTCAAAGCGTGGACCGAGCTAAACCAGATTGAGCAATGGTGGGGACCAGCAGGCTTTACGACCCATGTGACTGAGCTAGATCTGCGTCCGGGTGGTCAATGGCGCTATGTGATGGTAAGTCCAGATGGGACCGAGTATCCGGCCAAAGGTGTTTTTCGCGAAATTGTACCTCCTGAACGCATTGTCACCAGTGATGAATTTGATGAGGGGTTTGAGCAGGTGATCAACGCGGATCTACCCCAGGGAATAGTGATGACTATCCTGTTCGAGGAGATGGGCGACAAGACCAAACTGACGCTCCAGATTGTACATGCCACAGATGAGGATCGCCGCAAGCATGAAGAAATGGGCGTGGTTGCTGGATGGAATTCTAGCTTCGATTGCCTTGATGAATTCTTAGCAACCCAGCTCAAACATCAGCAGGATGGTTTCACGCTAACGTTACCGTCGGATCGGGAGATTGCTGTGACTCGCGTCTTCAATGCTCCGCGTCAGCTTGTCTTCGAGGCATGGACCAAACCTGAACATGTCAAACGCTGGTTCGGTTGCGGCAGCATGACAATGACCGTTTGCGAAATCGATCTGCGCGTGGGCGGCAGTTGGCGCTATGTCTTGTATGACCCCAGCAACGGCACTGAGCACGGATTTTCAGGCGAGTACCGTGAGATTGTGCCGCCAGAGCGGTTAGTTGCCACTGAACGCTACGAACCCGTTCCCAACAGCGATCACCTGAATACGCTAACGCTAACCGAGCAGAACGGTAAAACAACCTTACATATCCTGATTCAACATCACTCGAAGGAGCAGCGAGATGGGCATCTGCAATCGGGGATGGACGTGGGACTACAGCAAACTCTCAACCGCCTTGAGGACCTGCTCAAATCAATGATGTAGATGCAGTCTACGATTCTAGTATCACAATATGCGCAGTCACAGCAATCAAACGCCATTGAAGCAAAAGTAGTTGATTAGGTGAATATCGAATCTGTCTTCACCTTGACGTATGGTTGTACAGAACATAATACATGGAAAAGCATCATGATTGCAAAAAATCAGGAGTCATTAGCGACATCTGAACGCGAACTCACAATCACCCGTATATTTGACGCACCGCGTAGCCTTGTGTTCCAGGTCTGGACTCAGCCAGAACATTTTGCGCGCTGGTTAGGCCCCAAGGATTTTACAACTACCTTCTGTCAGATGGATGTGCGATTGGGCGGCACCTATCGAGCCTGTATTCAATCCCCCGAAGGCACAAACCATTGGATGCAGGGTATTTACCAACAGATCGTTGAGCCAGAGCGGCTGGTTTTTACATTTGCTTGGGAGGATGAACAGGGCAAACCCAAACACCAAACCCTTGTCACCATCACCCTAACAGAACAGGGCCGCAAGACACGGATGACCTTCCACCAAGCTATTTTCGAGTCTGTTGAGTCACGGAATTCGCATCAAACCGGTTGGTCTGAATGTTTCGATCGCCTCGAAGTCTATCTAGCAGATGCAAGGCTAGGAGAAATTTCATGAAGAAGACCTACAAAGGAAGCTGTCATTGCGGTGCCGTTCGCTATGAAGCCGATCTTGATTTGAGTCAGGGTACCTTCAAATGCAACTGCTCAATTTGTACTAAGACAAGAACTTGGCTCGCTACAGTTCCACCTAATTCATTTCGGTTCCTCGCAGGCAGCGCCGATCTAACCGAATACCAGTTCAACACCAAAAACATTCACCATTTGTTTTGCAAGCACTGCGGAGTGCGTTCATTCGGTTGGGGAGAGGGTCCAGAAGGCAAATTCTATGCCATTCATGTTACCTGTTTGGATGATGTCGAGATTGCTGAACTCATCAATTCACCAATCACTTATGTTGATGGTCGCCACAACAACTGGCAATCATCACCAATCGAGATCCAGCATCTATAAATTTTGATCTTCTTTACTTTATGAGTTTGTATGACAACACAACAACAAATACTCGATTTCTATTCGCATCCGACTGCGATGACATCTGCTGGACAATACACCACCCTGCTTCATGAGTTGCCAAACAGTATTAGCAAATTAACCCACATTATTCAAGGTCTAGTGCTGTACCAATATGTAGCACGCGACTTTTATGGTTTTACAATTCCAGAGCAGCGCAAACGTGAAACCCATCTTCGCTCGATTGAGAGTATGTTAGAGTATCTCCTCGCGCTCAACGATCAGCCGCTTTCCGTGGCTCGACCTGCTAATCAGCGGTTGATTGGAATTTGTCATCACTTTGCGCTGTTGCTTGTCGCCATCCTGCGAGCTAAGCGCATTCCTGCGCGATATCGTTGTGGATTCGGCACTTATTTCAATCCACCTTACTTTGAAGAACATGTAGTCTGCGAATATTGGCATGCTCTAGAATCACGTTGGATTATTGTCGATCCACAATTCGACGAAATTTGGCGAGAGAAATTAAAGATTGAGCACAACATTCTGGATGTACCACGACATAACTTCATCATGGCGAGCGATGCTTGGGTGCAGTGTCGGTCAGGTACTGCGGATCCAGCAAAGTTTGGGATTTTCAAGGGCGACTTGCGCGGACTTTGGTTTATTGCTGGGGAACTTATTCGTGATGTTGCAGCGCTCAACAAAGTAGAAATGCTGCCTTGGGACGTTTGGGGCGCTATTCCTCCTTCGAATGAATTGTTGAATCAGGAGCAGCTTGGTTTTTTTGATGACTTGGCTGCCCTTGCTCAATCACCCGATACTTCCTTACCAGAACTGTGTAAACGCTATGAAAGCGACGATCGGCTGCGCGTACCTGCTACAGTCTGCAACGGAGTACTGAATTGCCTGGAAAGAATTGAGAACAACTTCAACGCTCTTTCTGGATCTTTCTAATTAAAATAAGTTGCGGCAAGCAGTGTGCTCGACAAAATATAGTACAATTGAACTGAACTCAAGTGAGGGAACCTCATCTTTTACTCTAGACAGCTAGTAGAGAAAACGTCAAATTTCCAGCTATCTAGACTTGCTATCTAAACTCTAGTTTTCGCAGCCTGACTTCCTCTCTGATTTTCTGGCAAACCGTCAGTTTTTCTAGAAAGCTACCAGTCGGCAGATCAATATTTTGAAAGCCGAGCGCTATTCCTCAACTAGTCAGTAGTTCATTCAATCATTGATTTGACCATCTACTCAAGGAGTACCATAATGCAATTAAATCCATATCTAATGTTTAACGGCCAATGTGAAGCAGCATTCAAGTTTTATGAACAATGCTTGGGTGGTAAAATCACAGCCCTGATGACCTATGCAGAATCACCAGATGCATCCATGACAGACAAAATGCCAGTAGAATGGCGACATAAAATCATGCATGTGGGATTGAAAATTGGTGATCAGGAATTGATGGGTTCTGATAATCCACCGGGATACACTGAAACCCCCCAAGGGTTTTCTGTATCGATTAGCCTCACTGATCCAGCAGAAGCAGAGCGCATCTTTCACACGCTGGCGGAAAACGGTACCGTGCGGATGCCTTTGCAGCAAACCTTCTGGGCCTACCGTTTTGGCATGCTCGTCGATCAATTCGGGATTCCTTGGATGATTAACTGCGATCAAGCAGCCTGAACCGAGCCTCCACACGCTACCTATTCTTGAATATTCGGCAATCCAGTACAAAGGAGCAAAAATATGGAAACGAACCAAACTCTACAAGAATCTACCATGCAGTCTGAACCTCAAAAGGAACATGAGTGGTTGCAAAAGCTGGTTGGCGAGTGGGTCTATGAAAGCGAAGCAATCATGGGATCCGATCAACCTCCTGTAAAGGCAACCGGAACTGAAACTGTGAAATCTCTAGGCGGTTTCTGGGTGCTAGCCGAAGGAGAGGGAGAAATGCCTGGGTGCGGTGCCGCTACAACCGTGATGACAATTGGCTACAACCCACAGCAGCAAAAATTCGTCGGCACCTGGGTTGGGTCAATGATGTCGTACCTTTGGCTATACGAGGGTGAACTAGATGCCTCGGAAACCGTGTTGACGCTGAATAATGAGGGGCCGTCAATGTCTGGTGATGGCAAAATGGCAAAGTACAAGGACGTGATTGAGTTGAAAGACAATAACCATCGAGTGATGACGTCCCATGCCCTGGGTGAAGATGGGCAATGGCATCAGTTCATGACTGTGAACTACCGGCGCAAGTAATTACAAAATGCCTGACCTGAGCTATAGAGCATTATCCAGCTTCTATATTGCCAAATCTCCATTTATGATTTTTGGGAGGCAATTGAATGACTAGTGAACAAACTTCCTCTAACATCTCTAACATTACCTCTACCTACGTTGTGCTTGGAGACAATGGTGATGCTATCCCAATTGCGGTGAACCATCGCTTTTACGAAGATCTTGAACAGAAATTCGATGATTTCAAAGGAAAGCGGTTAATTTCACACTATAACTTTGAGGAAAGCTGGAATAGCTGGGAAATGCATCCTGCTGGAGAAGAGTTTGTCTGTCTCCTGTCGGGTCAGGTTGATTTTATCTTAGAGCAAAATGGAACTAAAAACTCTGTCTCTCTGAATGCTCCAGGTGATTATGTGTTGGTGCCGCGTGGAATCTGGCATACTGCCAAAGTTCATTCACTCAGCTCTCTGTTATTTATTACGCCCGGTGAGGGAACGCAGCATCGCCCCTTATAGCAATCAGTCTTAAAGTATTTAATCTGGCGAGGTTTGAGTAATTCTATTGCGCTTTCTAGTTAGATAACGTTTGATTTCCTCAAGTTGACAAATTTTTCCATCGATCTCCTCAAGTTTGCGATCAATGACTTCTAGTTTTTCAGCAATCGGTACCGAATCATTTCCCCAGGTATTGATCAGATGCTTAATTTCATGGAGTGTGAATCCTAAAGATTTACCTTGTGTAATCAGGACAACTCGTTCTATCATCTCCGGACCGAATTCCATATAGGTTCTCGTCCCTGCTGGCCGTGATTTCGCCTCAATCAATCCCAATTTTTCGTAGAAGCGGATTGTATCCTTCGACAAGCCTGTTTCATTTGCCAATTCACCAATCAACATTGTAGTCCCCCTAAATTTTGAAATTGTCGCTTGACTGTGGACTATACTCCACAGCTTACACTGAAACGAAATACATTGGACGCTCTATAAACTCATTCTTTGAGAAGATGCCTGAGCGTTATAGGAGGATTATGCGCGTTTTTGTCACAGGTGGTTCCGGGTTTGTTGGTCGCCGTATGATTCAGATACTGTGCGCTCGTGGAGATGAGGTGATTGCTTTGGCACGATCCGAGCGGGCTACAAAACAAGTGGCTCAATCAGGCGCTAAGGCGGTTCAAGGTGATTTACTAGACAAACAAGCAATGCTCCGAGGCATGCAAGATTGCGATGTTGTATTCCACATTGCAGGTCTTCTAAGCATTTGGGGTTCATACAAAGCTTTTTATGAAACCAATGTGGTTGGGACTGAGTGTAGCTTGGCAGCAGCACGAGCGGCAAATGTTCCGTGCTTTGTCCAGGTTGGTGCAGCAGCTTCTGTCTTCGATTGTCAACCCCTATCTCAAATCGATGAAACTTATCCGCTCAAGCAACCTAAATTTTCTCCTTACATTGCTACAAAAAGCATCGCAGAACAACGAGTGATTGCAGCAAATCGACCAGAATTTAGAACCTCGGTGGTTCGGCCTTCCTGGATTTGGGGAAATGGAGATCATGTATTGCCTCAGCTAGCAACAGCCGTAAATACCGGACAATTCATCTGGATCGACCAAGGCAATTATCCTTACATGACAACTCATGTTGCCAATGTTTGTCATGGAGCAATTCTAGCAGCAGAACGAAGTCCGGGCGGACAAGCCTACTTCTTGAGTGATGGAGATGTTGTGCAGTTTCGCAGATGGGTGACAACTTTGCTACACATTGTTGGAGTAAAACCAGGACAGTTGAGTATTCCAAGATGGCTAGCCTGGAATGTTGCTGGATTGATGGAAACAATTTGGAGAATAACACAGCGTAAAGATATTCCGCCAATTACTCGAACAATGGTTCGGTTGATTGGGCAAGAAGTGACCTTCACCGATCGCAAAGCGCAGCAAGAACTCGGCTATGTTCCAATTGTGACTCGCGATTCTGGGTTGACAGAGTTGGTAAATCTCTATCGATGAAATATGCATCTCATAACAAAACTAGATCCGGAACCTGAAACAGCGATTGATAGGCCAAGACAGCACCACCCACTGCCGCAGCATCCTCACCAAATGCCGATACGGTCAACCTAGCTTTGGGATTACTAAAGAACCCGTGTTCACCCTGGCGTGGCATTTGATTCCGTAATTGGTTGGTGAGGGTGTCTTTGACATAGGGAAACAAGACGGTCAAAGGCCCACCCAAGACAATTTGTTCTGGGTTGAGCAGACTAGCAACGCTGATTAATCCTCGTGCCAAAATTTCTGCCCACTCTTGCACAACGGTATGGGCAATGGATTCTCCTGCTGCCAAGCGCTCTACCAGTTCCAGTAAACTCGTTGCCCTGCCGCCCTGTTCACGATAGCGATTCAGCAAGTCCTCTTTGCCAACGCGATGCCCACACTCGTAGGGATTATCCTGTCCAGGGGGATCGCTCATCAGGGCGCTAATTTCTCCAGCCGTGCCATAGGCACCCCGAAAAACGCGATTGTTAATAACAATGCCACTACCGATACCGTTGTTAATCAAAATATAGAGCAAGCATGGGCTTTGTGTGGCATTACCTAGATATAACTCAGCTAACGCAGCCGCATTGGCATCATTATCAACAAATAAGGGCAAATCGAGATGGGGTTGTAGATAGTAGCGCAGATCCACACCGGACCAGTCCAGAAATGGCGCACGAATCACAACCCCAGCCAAGTTCAATACTCCCTGAATCGTTAATCCGACTCCCCTGAGCCGGAGATCGCTAGCAGGTTCAGTCTGACGAATCTGATTGATCAGCTGCACTAATGTTTCTAATACGGGCCGTGGTTCCGTTCCAACTAAGGGCTGCTGAATTCGGGCCACGATTTGCGCTGCTAAATCCAGCTTCACGACCGTCAAGTGCTCCGCTTCGATTGCTGCGCCAATAAAAAACGCCCCATTTGGGTTGAGCATGAGTCCGACTCCCGGACGACCGCTACCGCGAGCCGAAGAAACCTCCCCACTTTCCCGCACTAGCCCTTGCGCAATCAATTCTGCCGTGATTACCGTGACCGTTGAGCGGGTCAATCCCGTCAGGCGGGCCAGCTCAGCTCGGGCAATTGGAGCACGACAGCGCAGTAATTCCAGCAACCGTGCGGTGTTGATCTGCTTCAATACGGCAGGATGGCTGCTAGAAAACGACTCTCGATGGGCAGGCATAAAAATTTCATCTGTTAATTTGTTTATCTAACAAACAAATTAGCATAGAGATATTGATGTTAGAGAGTTGACGTTAGAGATTAGTTTATGTCACCCCAACCCGTAAATTTGGCACTGCCTAGGATTAATCAACATCCGCTCGATCCGCGGATTGCTCCCCAATCTCCCTATACGGCGCTGATTTTTGACTGTGACGGGACGCTCGCCCACACCCTACCTGTACATTTTCAGGTATGGCAGGCTGCCTTAGGCAAATTTGGAGCTGTGTTAGCCCAGGACTGGTACTACGAACGTACTGGCTTAACCGCAGCCGCGTTTGCAAAAGCGTTCAATCAAACCTTTGGTCACGCCATTGACGAGCAGAAACTCGAAGCAGAACGACAGCAGCAGTTTGCCCGCCTGATCCATCAAGTACAAGCCGTACCCGCTGTGGCTGCCATCGCTGAGGCAAACTATGGCAAAGTGCCAATGGCCGTGGCCTCAAATGGGCAAAAATCGGTTGTCGAATCCACTATCGAAGCAATTGGGCTGCGTTCGCTGTTTGATACCATCGTCACGCTCAACGATGTCGCAGCGGGCAAACCTGAGCCAGATCTATTTCTGCTGGCGGCTGAACGGATGGGAGTTGCGCCCTCCGACTGCATTGTCTATGAAGATAGCGATCTGGGGCTGGAGGCCGCTCAGCGGGCCGGTATGCGCTGGATTGACGTGCGCATTCTAGAGAGCAATATAGGGAGCAATATAGGGAGAGATCTATGAAGCCAATCAAGCGCCATTCTGCTCCAACCTGGATTGGCGTAGCTCTAGCGTTTTACGCCTTTATTGCCATCGCGGTTGCCGAGAGTGGCTTAGGAGTGCTGTTGCCCTCGATCTTAGCGACCTACAATCTGACCACCGCAACAGTTACCGCGCTCTTCTTCAGTCAAATCAGCGGTTATGTCGTCGCGGCCCTTACCAGCAGTTTACTGAGTCATCGCATCGGGTTAGCACGGATGATTTTGCTGGCCGCTGTCAGTATCACGAGCGCCTTGTGCATCTATGCTGCAACCCCATATTGGACTGTCATGGTAATTACAGGCACGCTATTAGGACTGGGAATTGGGCTAGTCGATGCCGGCATCAATACTTATATGGCGCACAATCAGCGCAGTGCTAATTTGATGGGATTGCTGCATGCTTTCTACGGGATTGGAGCGCTTTCAGGACCAGCCATTGCCACGACCCTGCTGACGATGGGCGTGAGTTGGCGGTCGGTGTATTGGGTGTTTGCTGGGATTGTTGGCCTGTTAGTAATCGGTATGCTTTGGGTCGTTTCTCAAGCGCATCCAATTATGCATTCATCAGCACCAATCTCTGATCAAAGTGCAGTAACCAATCTTCGTCTGGCGTTGCAAGAACCGATTGTGTTGGTTGCAGGCTTACTGCTGCTGGTCTATGTGGGGACCGAAGTGTCGCTAGGAAATTGGGCCTATACTGTTCAAACCATGAGTCGCAATACCCCCGTCGCCGTAGCAGGCTATAGTATCACAGCCTACTGGTTCGGATTGACGTTGGGCCGATTGAGTATGGGGCAATTGATGAAGCAGATGGGCGCAATTCGGCTGATTAACAGCTCTCTTACCCTACTCACGGTTGGCCTGTTGATTTGGTGGCTCTTTCCTAATCAACTCTGGAGTCTACCATTGATTGGATTTTCCCTGGCAGCGATTTTCCCTACCACGATCTGGCTGATGCCGCGCCGCGTTCCATCGGCATTCGTTCCGGCAGCAATTGGCTTTTTAACCAGCGTTGGCAGTATCGGAGCCGTCAGTATTCCCACAACCGTAGGTTGGCTAGCAAATCAAATCAGCCTGGAAGTCATTCCTATGTTCATGGTTCCGCTCGCAGTGGTAATGCTAATCCTGCACCGCTGGCTAGTCAACCATGCTCCTCTGCGAGAGGTTTAAACCCAAGGGATTAGCTCTAGCTTTACCCATAGGCAGAGGCAGCCTTAGCCGTTGTCAATTACGATAAATCCAGTAAATTTTAGATGCGATCCCATCGATCGAATTGGCAATTATGGATTTTAAATATCGCTGGAAAAACGGAGCACCGCCCACTCGGGACGAAGCAGCCCGCCGCGACCACTTGCTGGACGAAAGTCAGTTTGAAAACCAGAACGATCAAATGCTGGCAGAAGATATGGCTAGAAAGCATTTGAATGTTCCATCCCGCACTATGGACGCGGACCAGTCAATCTTGCCCCACGGTGATGACTCTAGCCAGGCAGATGTTGATCAGCCTTAGGTGTACTGTTTTGCTTTCAGGCGAACATACTTCGGGTGAACATACTTCAAGTGAACATACTAGGGCTGCGACTCAGCCATTGGCTCCACCGGCAGCCTATGGAACCGTATCTGGTCGCCTGGGCTGACCGTTGGGTCCACTGGCGGCAGTAACAGTAGCAGGGCCACTAGGATGGCATAAATCCACAGAATCATTCCTAAGACGTTCGGTTCTGTTTTCTCTTCCGGCTGCTTCTCCGAAATTTTTTCATATTTAATAGTAGATTCCTGCACAACTTGAAAACCAGGTTCCCTGACTTCGATCTTGATTGTATTTTTTGGGTCGCTCATTGCTTTTCTCCTCTGGTGCTGATTCCGGTAACTCAGCCATTAGTGCTCCCACCCATACCCAGCAATTAGCCGCAGAATGAACTGGCTGAACGCTGCTCCCTTCAACCATGAGCGGTGCTGCATCCACCGTGCTGATCGCTATTACTCCACCCACAGCCAACAGAGCATCAATTAGATGAACAAAGAATATGCGGCACATAGGGCTATTCCTGGATTGAATGAATTGAGCTTGATATCAGAGTAAAGAAACCTACTGCCGAACTCATGCAGGCTTTCTGCCAATCTGCTTGCCGATTTGCGTCCAGTTGCTTTGCCAAGCTGGAAGCATCGCTTGCCGAAACCTGCAAATGAGACCTGCAAATAGAAACTGTAAATAAATTCGGTGGGTATGGGACTGACACCTGGATCGGTCTGGTACGCTATTGGAAAAAATCAGTGAACGCGGCCCAGACTCAAACCTTAGGGCTGGCGTCTATTAGCTAGAGACACTGGAGCGATCATGGGGAATCGATGCCGTCCTATCTTCAAATCACTGCGCTTTGCGGTCTTGGTTTTGTTTGGCTTTCTGCTGTTCAGTTTGATACCTGCTCCTCAGTCAGTTCAATGGCTCAGTGAATGGCCAGCACCTGTAGGACCAGCAGGATTGGCCCAGACAGCTCCCAATCCAGTACTCCAGCAATCAACCCAGCAATCAGCACAGCAGTTAGTACAGCAAGGCGTCGAGCGCTATCAGGCAGGAGATATTGCCGCTGCGCTTCCGCTCTGGCAGGCGGCTCTGTCAATCTATCAAGACAGCCAACAGCTTGAGCAGGCAGCCATTGTGCTGGAAAATCTGGCTCGCGCCCATCAGCAGATCGGCCAGGTTTCTGAGGCACTCACCTATTGGCAGCAGGCAGTAGATATCTATCGGCAGCTCGGCCATCTCCAGCAGGCGGGCCGAATGCTGACCGAGCAGGCCCAGGCTCTAAGTCGGTTAGGACAAAATCGACAGGCTATTGCCCTGTTGTGTGGCGATGGAACAACGTGCAGTGTCAACAGTGCCGTAGCACTGGCCCAACAAAACAACGACGACATCGGAACAGCGGCGGCCCTGGGCAGTTTGGGTGAAGCCTATCGGCTGATTGGGGATTACAATCGAGCGATTCAGGTTTTGCAGCAGGCGCTAGCGGTCGTCGAAACGCTTGAACAACCTACCTATCGACTCGCCACCTTGAATAGCCTCGGCAATGCCCATGTGAGTCTAGCCCAGCTTAGCTATCGGCGCGCCAACTCAGCAGAACAACGGGGCGATCGGCAGGAAGCAACCCAGCGACGGCAAATCGGACAGCAAGCCGATCGGCAGGCATTGAGCTATTTTCAGCAGGGGTTGATTTTAGCCGAGTCGGATTCTGGCCGAAGTTCCAGTCCAACCTCTAGTCAACTGCGGGTCTTACTGAGTTCGGTTGCCCCCTTCTACCGTACCGATCAACCTGATGCAGCCAAGGCTGCCGTGCAGCAAGCCCTCCAACTGTGGCAGACCCTACCCGATTCACAAACAAAAGCCTACGCCGCAATCGATCTAGCGCATCTGTTGCAGCCAAGCACAGTTACTCAACGGGTTTCTCCGCTCCAGTGTTTAGCAGAGGCGGTAGCACCAGAGGCGGCCCAGCTTTTGCAACAGGCGATAGAGATTAGCCAACGGATTGGTGATCGACGGGCTGAATCGTTTGGGTTAGGTGAATTAGGACATCTCTATGAATGCCAAACCAACTACACTCAGGCGCTGAACCTGACTCAGAAAGCGCGTTGGGCCGCAGATCAAGACTTGCTGGCAAAGGATAGCCTCTATCTGTGGGAGTGGCAAACCGGGCGAATTTTGCAGGCCCAGAAGCGGCAGGAAGCCGCCATCACCGCCTACGAACGCGCCATCGCCACCCTAGAGACGATTCGTGGTGACCTCCTCTCAGCCAATCGCGATCTCCAATATGACTTTCGGGACACAATTGATCCGCTCTATCGAGAGTTGGTCGCTCTACGGCTAGAGCAGGGCGGCACCCAATCTGCGCCAACCTCCCTCCAGCAGCAGGCAAATGTTTCCCAAGCACTGGAAACGCTAGATTCGCTAAAACTGGCGGAACTACAAAATTACTTTGGCGATAACTGCATTGTGGTTGCCCCCACCCAAGCAACAGTTGCCAATCTAGGAGCAGATCAAAATACTGCCGTATTTAATTCCGTGATTTTAACTGACCGCACTGCAATTATCGTTAGCCTACCACAAGGTAAACAGCAGATCCATTGGATTGAACTTGAGCAGGATACTATCAGCAACACAATTAACGAATATCGGCGTGAACTAGAACGCGATTATAAAGTCTTTGATCCACGATATGCCGAAACCCTCTACGACTGGATCGTGGCTCCCTTTGCCGATACACTAGAACAAGCGCAGATCAGCACCTTGGTGTTTATTCAGGATGGCATTCTCCGCAGTGTACCGATGGCAGCGCTTTACAACGCCAAGACACAACAATTCCTAGTCGAAACCTACGCCATTGCCACGACGCCAAGCTTGACCCTCACCGACGCCAAACCGCTAGAACGCGAAAATCTCAAAGCTCTGGCCCTTGGGCTAACCCAGTCTACAACCATAGACACCCGCTCCTTTTCGAGCCTGGACAACGTTGCTGGCGAAATTAGCGAGGTGGAACGCCAGCTTCCGGGCAGCAAGCCCCTCCTCGATCAGGAGTTTACTCGCGAGCGGATCAAGCAAGAGCTAGAACAAGAAGCCTATCCAGTCGTGCATATCGCTACCCACGGCGAGTTTGGCACCGAACCCGAAGATACCTTCCTGGTGACCGGCAATGCCCAAAAGTTAACCATTACTGAATTGGATCAACTGCTGCGGGCAGCCAAATACCGCGACCGGATCGAACTGCTCGCCTTAACAGCATGCCAAACCGCCACCGGAGATGACCGAGCCGCCTTGGGGCTAGCGGGCGTTGCCATTCAGGCCGGTGCTAAAAGCGCCCTAGCCTCTCTCTGGTTTGCCGACGATGCCACCACCGCCAAAATTGCTGCCCAATTCTATGGCTACCTCAAAAACAGCACCGACAGCCGCGCCGCTGCTCTGCAAAAAGCCCAAATTGAAGTGATTCGCGCCGGCGGAACAACCGCCCGCCCAGCCTATTGGGCACCCTTCATCTTGATTGGCAACTGGCTGTAGGGCAACCCAAACCCATCCTGCGAGAGAGGTCAAGCTCTATTGACGGGCAGATAATGACAGCTAGGTGCGAGGGGTAGAATTCGACCACATAATTCCCCATAGTTTAGTCATAGCGAACTCTCCCTCTGATCGCATATCGTCAGGGGGATATCAAGTTTTGAATAGGGCCATAGATAAAGCTGTAGATAAAGCTGTAGATAAAGCTACACATAGAGCCATGCTAATACGCAACGCTTGGATCCGTTTTATTGCCGTCTTTGGGCAGATTTGGCACTTCTTGAGCCAGCAGTTTAGTCGCCTCTGGCAATTGTTCAGCACTCTGCTGGGATACGACCGCGAAGGCTACTTCCTCGATGCAGAGCCTACCAGCCAATCGCCCAGTCAACCCAATCCAACAATTGCGACCCCAACGCCAGAAACCAAACCCAGCCCCACGCCAACTTCAGAACGTCCAAGTCGGTCGCGATCTAACCGAAATACAAATAGCAAAGAGATGGATTACTACCGCGACTTGGCACGGCAAATTAGGCCGAAAGCATAGGAGCCAGAAAAAGGCAGGAGAAGGCAGATACTTGTGCATCTCTGCGGTCTGCTTTTCTCAGCGCGCCATTCCTTACCGCTGTGCTACTTTGCGGATCGCCTCCAACAGTTCGGTTGGATCAACAGGTTTAGAGACATGCGCTTGAAAATCAGCCGCAGCGATTTGGGCTTGTTCTTCCTCGCGCACATAGGCAGTCAGAGCAATTGCCGGAATTTGGCCAATTGGTCCTGGCAGGGCACGCACTTGGCGAATTAACCAGTAACCATCGGCGTTAGGCATGCCAATATCACTAATCAATAAATCAATGGGTACATCCACCGAGCTGTTACGCAACTGCTCCAGGGCATCTTTAGCTGAATAGGCAACAGTCACCTCAGCACCGTAACTTTGCAGCATGAACTGCGTTAACTCGACCGTATCTTCTTCATCATCGACTGTGAGAATGGTCAATCCCTTCAGGAGTTGATCATCGTTTAATGTCACTCCACTTCCAATGGCTGGCACCGGCACCGGATCAATCAGCGGCAGACAAATTGTAAACGTGGCTCCCTTGTCCAATCCCTCGCTGCTGACCTGAATGATCCCGTCATGCATCTCCACCAAATGCTGCGCAATCGCCAACCCCAATCCCAAGCCACCGTGCGCCCTAGTCCTAGAGCCATCCGCCTGCCGGAACCGATCAAACACATGGGGCAGGAATTCGGGGCTGATGCCCTTGCCGGTGTCGCTGATGGTGATTTGAGCGTAGGATGAGCGAGGGGATGGCGGCTCGTGAGCCTCGCCGAACGAGGGAGATGGGGGAGTATTCTGGCTCCTGGCTCCTGCCCCGACTCGTTCCAACTTAATAGTAATTTTTCCGTTATCGGTAGTGAACTTAACGGCATTCGATAATACGTTCCAGATAACTTGTTCTAGCCGTTCTGGATCGCCCAGGACTTGACCGGTGGTGGAGTCGAATTCGGTGATGATTTGAATGGATTTGGCGTTAGCGCTGGGCTGGATGTCATCAATGGCGGATTGCAGGACTGGAATTAAATCAACGGGCTGGCGATTCAGAGAGAGCTGATTTCGGGTGATGCGCGAGATATCGAGAATATCGTTGATCAGTTTGGTTTGCAGACGGGCATTTCGTTCGATCACATCGAGAGCTTTGCGAATCGTTTCAGGACTAGGCTGCTGTGTTTTGAGGATGTTGGCCCAGCCCAGTATGGCGTTGAGAGGCGTCCGCAGTTCGTGAGAGACAATTGCTAAAAATTCATCCTTGAGTTGGTTGGCTCGTCGCGCTTCCAGATAAAGCTGCTGATTTTCCAACTCGATTTGCTTGCGGGCAGAAATATCTTCGATCAGGCCGTCAATTACCTGGATGCCGTCAACTTCGGTGACGGTTTTGCTGAGGCGGACCCAGATCAAATTGCCATTGGCCTGCCGGATCTGGAATTCGCGGTCGCGCATACTGCCATTTTGCTGGAGTTGAGACAACAAAAGCCGATAGTCTGGTGGAGCAAAATAGGTCGCTAAGCTCTGATTGGCTGGCACTTGCGTCAATGCACTCAGACCCAGCAGGCGCAAAAAAGCAGGATTGGCATCGATCAGCGCTCCTTCGGAGGTGAGGCGATACACCCCAACTTCTAACCGATTGGTGAGGGTTTGCAGCCGTGCTTCGACTCCGGCCAGTTGACGCCGTATAGAAGCCCGCTCCAGTGCCAAACGAATCGCCGCCGGTAGGCGCACATAGTGACTAGGCGATTTAATGATGTAGTCATCCAGTCCCGATTTCATTGCTTCAACGGCAATTTCCTGGGAGCCGCTGTTGGTAAACATAATCACCGGACGTTCCGGATAGCGTGCCTTGAGGGTCCGCAAAACCGTCAGTCCATCGCTCCAGCGCAGCAAATAGTCGGTAATTGTTAGGTCAAACCGGCCTGCGGTAATCGCCTGCTCTAGCATCTCCGGCTGACCCACTTCAGTAATTGTCAACTCGGCAAACGCCCGCTCCAGTTCGCGCACGATGAGCGTCCGGTCTTGGGGGTTGTCGTCGATTAGCAGCAGGTGGAGCATGGGAGAAGAGATGAGAGGGAAGAAGACAAAGATTAGGAGTTAGGAATCAGGAGGTATGAGCCAAAAGGGCGATGAAGACTGTGAAATTTGGCTTGAAACTTTCTTTGGAAATCAGAGTTTGGAATATTGCTTAGAATACTATTTGAAACATTATTGTATTGATTGAAAAATCAACATAATAATTAAAGACCATAACCACAATTCTATATCTTGATATTGTACAGGCATTATGCAGGCACTATATGTATAAGGAAGCCGAATAGGAGTTGTACAGACGATAGTTTTGGTGGAGCAGTGCGCTGACGCAAATTGCCCTTCTAGGAATGAGGGCTGATCAATCAGACTTTTCGGATCAGCTGTTCTCCCATTTCAGAGCTTTCCTTAAAATTTAGGATCATAACTTAAACTACATCTCCCCCTAGATAGATTTACAGTATGCTCTGTCAAAGTGCAGGATCACATTTTAAGAGCTTGTTTGTAAACAAAGATTGAGATCCCCCTAAATCCCCCTTAAAAAGGGGGACTTCAGAGATTTGACTCGCTTGTTGTAAACAAAGATTGAGATCCCCCTAAATCCCCCTTAAAAAGGGGGACTTCAGAGATTTGACTCGGTTCCCTCCTTAAATAAGGAGGGTTAGGGAGGATCAGATGTGAAGTCGATTCTAGCCTCTTAAAATTCATTTACAAGCAGTCTCTAAGTAGATCAACAAGTAGATCAACCCGGTTAAACGGTAGATGCAATGCGGGCATCTTGACCGCTCGCCGTTGATGCGCAGGTGAGAGATGAAGCCGAGACAATCGGATTGCCACAAAATGCTGTACAGGCTCTCAATTTGAGCGGAGGTGCGGTTTTTCATTCAGGACGATCCAGTGCAGGTTAAGCGTATGGACAATTTGGACTAAGTCATCAAACGCGAAGGGTTTCACCATGTAGGCGTTGGCCCCCAGGTCATAGACATGGTTGATGTCGGCATATTCTCTGGAGGCGGTCAGCACAACAACGGGCAGACGTTTGAGAGCCGGCTGTTGGCGTAACCACAGCAGCACTTCCGCCCCCGATCGGCGCGGTAGCTTGAGGTCGAGCAGAACCAGGATGGGCAGCGGATGTAGCATCCGGTCTTGATAGGCTCCTTCTCCGGCCAGGTAGGCCACAGCGCTATCGCCATCGTTGACAACTTGCACACCAATCTTGACCTCGGCGCGACGAATCGCCCGCTGAATTAGCAGCACATCCTTGGGGTTATCCTCCACCAGCAAAATGATTTCCTGCTCGTCACTCATACCCTTACTCCCTGCCCTTGCTCATGTCACTGATGCTCCTTACGGGTGCTCCCTATATGCTTCTGCTGAAGTTATGTCTCTTCTACACTGGGCAACTGAATCCAGAAGCGGCTGCCTTCACCGAGCTGCGACTCGACACCGACTTGGCCGCCCATCCGTTCCACGCCCTTACGCACAATCGCTAGACCAATGCCCGTACCAGGGTAACTTTCACTACCATGTAGCCGCTCAAATACATTAAATATACGGCTCTGCGCCTCAGAATTAATCCCAATACCGTTATCTTCTACCCACAGCTTAACGGAACCAGCCAATATTTCCGCCTTAATTGTGATCTGCGGCACTACGTCTAAAGGCACAAACTTCAGCGCATTAGTTAATAGATTGGTCAGCACCTGCATCAAAATCGTTCGGTTCGCCAGCACCTCGCCCAAGGGTTCCAGCAGGTTGACAACCGCCTGCCGCTGCTGGATTTGTGGCTGTAGCTGCTCGGCTACCTCCATCACCAATGCCGTCAGGTTCAGCGGCTGGACCGGCACATCCACACGGCTGAGCTGGCTGTAGGTGAGCAAATCTTGAATTAAGCGATCGGCATAGCGGCTGCTTTCCAGAATCCGCTGCAAATGGCCCAAACTGCGGTTGTCGAGCTGTTGGCTGGTTTCTTCGAGCAGCAGAGAACTAAAGCCCTGAATCGCCCGCAGAGGTTCCCGCAGGTCATGGGAAACGGAATAGGCAAATTCTTCTAGGGCTTGGTTAGCGGCAGCGAGCTGGGCGGTACGTTCCTGAACCCGCTGTTCTAAGGACAGATTGAGGCGCTGCACTTCTAGTTCGGCCTGTTTGCGGCTACTGATGTCTTCGATTAGGCCATCCAGGACAGTTTCACTATCGAAGCGATTCAGCGTTGTGCTGATCAAGGTCCAGACAAACGAGCCATCGCTGCGGCGCAATCGCACCTCCCAATCATCGCGCTGGGGCGGCGGCAGTTGGCTGAGCTGGGCATAGCGTGCTTGCAGATCAAGGCTATTTTCCGCTTGGGCTTGGCTGAGGGAATCGTAGCCCAATAGCTCTAAAAACGACGGATTACACTCCAGCAGTTGCCCCTGGGCATTAGCCCGAAACACCCCCACCCGCAGTTGATTCAACAAGCTCTGCAAGCGAATTTCCAACTTGGCCGCCTGCCGCTCGCGAGCCGACCGCTCTAGCGCCACCTGCACCGCTGCCGAGAGCCGCACCCGCCGACTTGGCTCCTTCAACACATAGTCATCGAGTCCGGTTTTCATTGCCTCGACCGCAATTTCTTCGCTGCCTGTGTTGGTGAACATAATCACCGGACAGTAGGGATAGCGAGCCTTCACCATCCGCAGCACCTCCAGCCCATTGTTCCAGCGGATCTGATAGTCAGTAATTACTAAATTAAACGCATTGGCCGCCATTGCCCGGTCAAAACTCTCCTGATCTCGAATCTCTTGCGCTTCTAATCGAGGAAACTGCTGCTGCAACTCGCGGATAATCAACACCCGATCGGAGGGGTTGTCATCCACAATTAATATGCGTATAACCTGATCTTGCTTTAATGTTTCAGTCATCACCTACACCATTCGACGAGAGAACGGCCCCAGGCAATGCAATCCAGAAGCGACTGCCCTCACCAAGCTGCGACTCCACTCCTGCCTGACCGCCCATGCGCTCTAGCCCTTTACGCACAATCGCCAAACCGATGCCCGTACCGGGGTAGGATTCAACGCCATGCAGCCGTTCAAACACGCGAAAGATCCGCTCTTGATGTTCTGGTGCAATGCCGATACCGTTGTCTTTCACCCATAAGCGTATCAGGGTAGGGGGTGGGGGAGATGCGGCTCGTGAGCCTCGCCGAACGAGGGGAGATGGCGACCCGTGAGCCTCGCCGAACGAGGAAGATGGCGGCTCGTGAGCCTCGCCGAACGAGGGAGGTGGGGAAGCCTGGCTCCTGGCTCCCGTCGGCTGACGCTCTGGGAAGCCTGGCTCCCGTCGGCTGACGCTCTGGGAAGCCTGACTCCCGTCGGCTGACGCTCTGGGAAGCCTGACCCCTGACCGCTGATTGCTCTCATTTTGCCTCCTGTCGCCTGTTTCCTCTCTCTCCTGATTGGCTAAGGCTTCTGCCCAGATCTCTATCTTTGGAGTTACGTCGGCAGGTACAAATTTGAGGGCGTTGCTGAGCAGGTTGGTCAGGACTTGGATGAGGGTAGTGCGGTGAGCTTGGACGGGGGGAAGCGGGGAATGGATGTGGATTTGGGCATGGTGGGCTTGGATCGATTGCGAAAGCTGTTGCAAAACTTCGCTGAGGGCTGCATCCAGGTCTACGGGATAGAGGTTGATTTCGACGCGACTGAGGCGGCTGTAGGCTAGCAAATCGGAAATCAGGGTGTCCATTTGTTGGGCACCTTCCATGATGTAGTCGATGTAGCTCTGCCCCAGTTCATCGATTTGGTCGGCACAGTCTTCTTGCAGCGCTTGGGTGAAGCCTTGCAGGGTGCGCAGGGGTGCCCGCAGGTCATGGGAAACCGAGTAGGTAAAGGCTTTGAGGGCGTCGTTGGCGTCCTGAAGTTCGGCAGTGCGGTCAGCGACACGCTGCTCTAGGGTGGTGTTGAGTTCTCGCAGGGCGGCTTCGGCCTGTTTGCGATCGGTAATGTCAAGGGCGGCAGTAATCACTAAGCGACGGCCATCGGGTAAATTGCCAATTGGGGCAGAAAAGAACTCCCAAATCCGCTGCTCTCCGCGAGCGGTGATAATTGCAATTTCGCCTTCTTCGACCCGCTGGTCAACTTGGTAGAGGGTGTTAATTTTGGCGCGGATGCTGGCTTGGACTGGGCGTTGCTCACGGCGATAGGCCAGATTGATCCAGTCGTCTACAGTCGGCATATCCGCCTGAGTGTAACCCGAAAGCTCGGTCCACATGCGGTTGATCTGTACCACTTCGCCGCCCTCGGTATGCAAAATCAGAGGCAGCGGCGCTTCTAAAATCACCCGGTGCAGCCTTTGTTCACTCTCCCGCAGTTGGTTGCGTTCTGCTTCCAACTGCCGAAACAGTCCCTCACTTTGTTTGGCCTCTCGTTGCCGTCGCCAGGCATCTCGACGCAGCAGATAATAAATTACTCCAATCAGCAACACACCTAGGCCATTCACGACCGCAAAGGTCGCCAGCACCAAACTCAACATTCTGGCTGATTGCTGCTGGCGCTGCTGTAAGCGCTGGTTTTCCTCAGCCTGCATCACCGCCACCTGCTGCCGCACCTGATCCATCAACTCCCTGCCGCGCTCGGTTTGGTTCGTGAACTGAATCGCCGCCTCTAAGCCTTGGTTCCGCCGAATCTCGATCTGGGTTTGCAGATAATCGAGCTTGGTTTCCACCTCCTGCTCTAGGGCTTGCAGCCGCTGCTGCTGGAGTGGATCATCGCTAGTGAGCTGACGCAATCCCTCTAGCTGCTGATTTATGCGAGTCACCGCATCCCGATACGGTTCGAGGTAATTCTCTTTGCCGGTTATTACATAACCCCGCCCACCAGTTTCGGCATCCTTGAGGGTAGACAGGGTTTGTTCCAATTGGCTCAACACCCGATAGGTCTCGTTGACTTGCTGCTCATTGTCAAACAGGGCTTGCGTGTTGCGATACGAGACCGCCGCATTCACCAACAGCAGCGCCAAAGCCGAGCCTAAGCCCAGAGTCACCGAGCGGGGAAGTAATAGAACCATGCCCTAAACCTCACCTGAGAGGGGCATTTCTAGGGTACTGTGTTTTGTCAGGTTTGCCTCTTGCCCCTGCCTCCTACATCTCCCATAAGTCGGGAACTTTGAACCCTCTTGCTTATTCTCACCGTCCACCAGCATCGTCTGCGGCTTGTAATACCAGTTCTTAGTTTTGAGTTTTGAGTTTTGAGTTACGGACCCTGCCCAATCTAGCCGGTTGAGCTTGGTGATCTGTAGCCCAATCAAAGGGAAATGGTATAAAACGACTCGCTCGTTTGATGAACAACGATCAAAAGTCCCCCAGGTGGGGGACTTAGGAGACAGGGGATTTGGGGGAGTCAATCCCTCACGTCGTTGCTTCAGCCAACTCCAACCCTCCCCACAGGTTAGCGCCATACAGGCCGATAAAGCGATTGAACAGCCACATCTCGTGGTTAATGGTTTTATCGAGTTTATCGAGCTGTTTGTCGAGATATTTGTCGAGTTGGACGCGATCGAGCTGGGACAGGTGCTGCACCTTGCGCGTCAGGGCTTCCAGATAGGGCAAATCCTCGATCAGGGTTAACAGGGAAGCAAAGTGGAGGATGGGTTTGAGAGCGGGTTTGTACCAGTTGAGGTTGCTGTAGATGTCTACGCAAAATTGGTGTTCCGTGCCACTCAGAGGAATGGCATTAAACAACACAATGATTATCTTATCGCCATAGACCGGAATTCCCAATTCCACCGTATAGGGCGTGTGCAGCGTCAGCTTGACTTCGGCTATCGTTTCGCGCCAGATCCGCAGAATGTTCAGCGGCGAATCCAGCATGGTCTGAAACGTGACGATACCACCCTGCTCGGTTTTTTCCAGCGAGCTAACTTTAACCACCTTCAGGTTATTCAAACTAAAGCTATGGATGGTTTCCAGATGCTTCAGATTCAGCAGATGATAGATTTGTGCCAGATAGGGATAGGGCAAAAGATAGGACTGGCTGATCAGGTGGTAGGGTTGCAGTTCGTCCATGCGGGCTTGGGCCGCAGCCAGATGATTTTGAGCCGGATAAAAACTGAAAGGTAATTTGGGTGGGGCTACCTTTTGCGGCTGGGGCTGAGGTTGGGGTTTGAGCGAAACCCAACTTAGAAACAGTACAAAAATAGCCAGTAACACCAATCCTTCGGTGAGGGAGAGATAGCCATCCTTGAAGGCAGCAATACCGCGGTCGCTGAAGCTAAATATCCAGGCTAGAATACCAATGAGCCAAATTGCACGCTTTAGCTGAATCGTGAACTGATCGGCTTCTAATGCACCTTCGGATACTGGCTCAGATACTGGCTCAAATGCTGGCTCAAATACTGACTCAGGTGCTGCCCCAGATACTGGCCCAAGCAATGGCTCAGACAATGATTCAGACAATGATTCAGACAATGACTTAGACAATGACTCAGACGGGTGGTTAGATGCAACGCTCATATTGCTGTTGCTGTTAAAATTATCAGACATAGTTTCAGAACCTTCAGGTGATTTTCAACGGTATGCCTGGGTCGCCATTTGCTCGGCATCTAGTCGGCATTTACTTGCATTGGTAATTGACGGCATCTCTCCAACAGCTAGGGGCGATTCAAAACAGCCACCAATCAACGCTGAGCAGCACTCGCTAAGGGCACCATTGCAGGTCTCGCTTTTGCTTGGTTAGATGGAATCAGTTCCCAACCTGCTTTTAAGAGCATTTGGCAGGTAGCCCATCCTTTAGAACCTCTGGGAATGTCATAGTCTGGTACACTCAATCCCGGAAAAGCAGTGTATGGCTTCCACGGCTCATGGGGCTGCAAACGCATATGCAAAATCTTTTCGCCATTGGTTGCAAAGCCTTCCAACCAGCATATTTGTCCAGACATAATAAATTCCTCAATTCAGCAAGAGTTCAATTGATCCTTGGCTATACCTAGCCTGAATCGCTTCATAAACTCTTATCTATAGTGCTATCCTAAAAAAGCTCGAATCTGTTCTACCCGAAGGAGAAGATTAGGCTAGTATGTTCAACTCCAAAGATGGAGATGATAGCAAGACGAAAATAACAAACGAAAACGAATGATTATCGCTATTTCTTCCAGAAAGTTGCAAATCTACCTATAGGCTAGGGATCAAGTAACTCGCTGGAGCAGCCGACGCAACAACGCCGTCTGGATATCCAGCGTTTTGTAGCCAACCCGATCAAACAAAATCGTTACTTTATCGCCCTCATAGCGCAACACCGTTCCCAAGCCCCATTCCTTGTGGGTCACTTGAGAATTCAGAGCATAGGGTTGATGGCTGGACGCTTCAACGCTCACTCCGGCTTTGCAGTTATCACAGTTATTGCAGGGGCTGTTGTACTGTTCGCCAAAATAGTTGAGGAGATACTCCCGTCGGCAGCCTTTCACATCGGCATAGCTCCGCATCATCTCTAAACGCGACTGTTCAAATTTCTGTCGCTGTTTCTGCGCTTGAGTGATTTTTTCAGCTACGTACTGACTTACTGCTTCTAGGTTATCTATTGGTTCACAAAAGCTGATTTCTCCTGACGGGGATACCTCTAGTACATCAATTTCCGTCAGACTATTCAACAGCTTATTTAGCTTTAGTTTAGACAATTCAGTCTTTTCCTGGAGCTGTTTTACAGAAATGGGCTGAGGAGACGTTGCAACTGCTGTCAGCATCAAGCAAATAACTTCTGGCTGAACCTCGCCCCGACCTGAAAAGAAACGCTTGAGACTCAAATCGGCTGGATTGTAAAACAGAACTGCTCTAGCAGGTTCCCCATCCCGTCCGGCCCGACCGATTTCTTGATAGTAAGAATCAATAGAATCGCTAATATCAGCATGAAACACAAAGCGAATATTGGGTTTATCAATTCCCATACCAAAGGCCGTAGTCGCCACCAGCACCTCAATCTCGTTCTGCATAAAGGCCGTTTCAAACTGCCGACGCTCAGCCGCCTTCATCCCGGCATGATAAAATCCAGCCCGCACCCCGGCCTGCTCTAGCACCTCTGCCAACTCCTCCGTGCGCCTTCGGGTGGCCGCATAGACCAAACCCGGCTTCTCGGCTCGCAGCACCTGCTGAATCAAATAGGCTTGCTTATCATCATCCTGCTCAAACCGCTCGACGCTAAGTTCAATACTAGGGCGATCAAATCCCTGCACGATTACCGCCGGTTTTTTCATGCCCAATCGCTCTATGATCTCGGTCTGCACCAAGGGAGCTGCCGTTGCCGTCAGAGCTAAAATGCGCGGATGTCCCAACGACTCGATCACCTGCCCCAGCCGCAGATAGTCAGGCCGAAAGTCATGGCCCCAAGCGCTGACACAATGCACTTCATCGATCACAAATAGCGTCGGTTCAGCCGTCTGCAATCGCTCAAACGTTTCGGGGTTACTGAGCTGTTCTGGCGCTAAAAACAGAAACTCCAGATCGCCCTCTTCCAACTGCTCAAAGGCTTCTTGCCGATCTGAGGCGGAAATGGCCGAGTTAACCACGGCAGCATCGCCAATCGGCTGGGTAGCAATCGACTGTGCTTGGTCCCGTTGCAGCGCCACCAGCGGCGAAACCACCACCGTGCAGCCCGGAATCAAAAAAGCGGCGATCTGATAAATCGCTGACTTACCGGAGCCAGTAGGCATAATTGCCAGCGTATCCCGCCCCGATAAAACCGCTTCAATCGCCTGTTTCTGCCCAGGTCGCCACTCTGAAAAGCCAAATCGCTCCTGCGCGACCCGTTCGAGGTTTAGTTGTTTTTTTGCCATTGCCAAGCTAGCTACCGTGATTCAATCGCCTGAGCCGGATGGGTGCTCCAGTTTTGCACCTCACTGTTCTTGAATACAGCTTCGGCTTGCTGCACTTCGGCGTCGCTGCCCTCGACAATCACCAGATTTTGGCCAGTGCTGAGAGCTTCCGCGTACATTCTAGCCTCAGTTTCCGGGACGCCCAGCTTCATGAATGCATTCGCCATATTGTTGAACTCTGCCAAACTCAAGCCCGTACCGGCAAAACCCGCCAGCAAAGCTGTACCCACCGAACCAACGGCAATAATTGCCCCCAATCCGGGAATCGCCAAACTGCTTAGCCCCACCAACAGCGAACCCCAGGTA
This sequence comes from Leptolyngbya sp. NK1-12, assembly GCF_032598965.1. Lineage (NCBI taxonomy): Bacteria > Bacillati > Cyanobacteriota > Cyanophyceae > Leptolyngbyales > Leptolyngbyaceae > Leptolyngbya > Leptolyngbya sp. NK1-12. The sequence continues at coordinate 1,417,239 of NZ_CP053587.1, read as the reverse complement.
GCACTCCGAACTGCATCGGTAACAATGCCAGTCGCCGACCTAACCTTCTGATCGCCCACTTCATCACTCACCTCAGCCCCTTCTACGTTCTGAGAGTCGTCCGCATCTCTGGCAATCACCGAAATGCGCTCCATTGCAAAGTTATTCGCTTTTAATTGCTGTAGCGCCTCTGCCAGCGATTCTTGATCAGAAAAAACCCCAATTCCTCGCATCTGAGCTGTTTGATTAACCATATTCTTTTATCCTATTTCCACTTGTCGTTCAAAGACTCTTTCGTACAAATACATTCGACAAATACACTGTACCTATCAACAGCGCTTTACCAATTTCTCCAATTTCTACCTTCGACTAACTTTATGCAAATGGTTCAAATAAACCTTAATCACATGTAAACATTTATTGCAGCAACCTTGGTCGGTCTAAAGCAGGAAATCCAGCTATTTTGCCCTGAGGATAGCTACTGCTAGAGACATAGTTTTGGTAAAAGAGGAGAGTGAAGCAGAACACTGACTGAACAAATTTGGCATTAGGGAGACAGGAGTCAGGCTTCCCAGAGCGTCAGCCGACGGGAGTCAGACTGCTTCCCCATCTCCCCTCGTTCGGCGAGGTTCACGAGCCGCCACCTCCCTCGTTCGGCGAGGTTCACGAGCCGCCATCTCCCTGTCCTCAACAAAACCCACACTCCCGCAAATAGCAGTCAATTGCTCGCTCCAACGACGGCAACAAAATTCCCCGCTCACTGCTGAGCACACTATAGCTGGGCCGAGGAGCAGCCAGACCCAAACTTTGCAGCGGACGCGCTTCAATCCCGTGGGTATCTAATCCAGCCATTTTAGCTGTAAAACGGGCCAACTCAGCCCAAGCCATCGCTCCCGTGTTGGCCAGATGCCAAATACCGCATTCGCCATCGATCAGCAGATCGAGCGTAGCGTGAACCAAATCGGGTACATAGGTTGGTGAAACAACCGCATCCTCAGCCGCTACAAACGATTGGCCAGAGGCGAGCGCTCGCAGTGCAATCGTCAGAAAGTTGTACTCATCCCAGGGGCCAAAGAAAGCACTCGTGCGGATCACCAGCGAGCAGGGATGAAGCGACAGCACCCACTGCTCAGCCACCGCTTTGGTGTAGCCATAAACATTCAGTGGCGATACTATATCGCTTTCTAAATAGGGTTGAGTTTGGTTGCCATCAAATACCAAATCCGACGAGAAAGTCACTAGCGCGATCTGGCGCTCGACACAGGCTTCTGCCAAAATCGCGACCCCTTCTGCGTTAATTTGCCGACAGAGCAGGGGGTGCTGTTCTGCCTCATCTACCCGTACATATCCTGCCGTATTGATCACTGCCCAGGGGTGCCACCATTCCAACGCTCGCTGCACCGACAGCGGATTGGTAATATCTAACTCTTGCCGCGTCAGCAACCGATAGGGAATCCCCCGCCCTTGACAAACCCGTGCAAACGCCCGTCCCAATGTTCCCGTCGCTCCCGTAATCAACACCGGTTTAACGCTAGTAACCGCACTTTTCCCTAATGGATTGCCGCCTATTCCTCCCGTTTGGCGAGGCTCACAGGTTGCGTCCACTCCTTTCTCATCTACCGGCGGATACAGCAATCGTTCATCCCGTCGCCACCAGCCCGGTACATCCAGCAGCGGATGGTCGTAAGGCTTGCCTTGAGCCAAGTAGCGCATCATGGCAGCGAGAGCCGTCGAGCGGGGTTGAGGAGCACGCAGATCGAACACACCAGGTTCGTAGTGATGCTCCACGCGAGTCAGTAAACTGTTCCAATCGTAGGCACCCAGCAGCGACCAGACCGTCACAGCCCGGATGTCTACATTGGCAGCGCGCAGCCGTTGAGCGGCGTCCCAGACTTCCTTCAGCCAGCGTAACTGCTCCTCGCGTGTACAGCCCAAATGCACTTCAGTAACGGCCAAGGGTAACTGATAACGCTCCCAGACTTCCTGCAACAAAGCTTGAGGGCCAGCAATGCCGTCCTGCCGCACCCGTACCGCTTCAACATCAGCATATTGATGGCGTCCGTTACCACCGTGAGTATGGTTTGGGTAATGCTCTAAGCGTTCGTCGAGAAACCGCTCGCTCGTCAGATAGTGGTTAATGCCGAGAATATCGGGCGGACAGGCAGAATCGAGAAACCACTCCAACTCGGATTGCTGAATCCCTAAAGACTGGAGATAGGACCAGAGCGGATGGGCAGAATCTAACCGCCCACACAGCAAATCAAACGTCAGCCAGCGCCGCTGATTCTCGAACTCGGCCTGATAGGCCAGTAGCGGTGTACTAAAGGTTTTGCCGAAATCCTCGGTTTGCACGAGTTTCGCCTCTGGATTCACCCGCCGGATCGCCTGCATCGCCAGCACCACTCCACGACATTGCTGCAACAAAGTCCGAATAAACGCAACATCATCTCGGCAATGAGGGTACCAGTAGCCATAGAGGCTACTAAAGCGAGCCGTGGTCAAGGGTTCATTGACCGGTGTGTAGTGGCTGATCCAGGGATAGCGTTGACTCACCGCCTGGGCAAATTCCGCTAATTGGTTGGGAAAGGCCGGATCCAGCAAATTGGTATGGCGAGGGCCACTGCCGTGGTGTACCAGCCCTACAATCGGACGAATGTTTAATTGACGCAACCGTTCCAGCCGCTGATCCGCCCAGGACCAATCGGCCTGCTCTAATCCATGCGGCGCAATCCGCTCCCACAGAACTGGATAGCGAAGCGTGCGAATACCCATCTCGGCAAAGCGGTCTAAATCATCCAGGCGATGGGCGTGACCATTGCGGTCTAGTTGATCAAAATAGATATCTCCAACTCGATTTACTGTGCATTCCAAACCAGCCCACAGTTCCAAAGGTGCAGCTTCTGTATTCGTCGCCATAGCGTTTACTGCCGTATTTCGAATAGACACGCACTCTTAAACCATCAGCATCGCTTTATTAGCCATTTGCTTATAAACTGTCAGTGCCTGAGCCACGCATTGATCCATGTTGTAATACTTGTAGGTTGCTAAACGCCCGGTGAAATATACACCTGGCGTTGCGTCAGCAAGGGTTTTGTATTGTTTGTAGATCTCGGCGTTCTCTGGACGGGGTACCGGATAGTAGGGATCGCCTTCGGCTTTAGGAAACTCGTAGACAATGCTAGTTTTAGCGTGCTCCTGACCAGTCAGGTACTTAAATTCGGTGACACGAGTGTAGAGATGCTCGTTCGGATAGTTGATTACCGGAGCAGGCTGGTAGACTGGCATGTTGTGAGTTTCATGCTTGAAATCCAGTGAGCGGTAAGGCAGTTTGCCATAGCGGTAATCAAAAAACTCATCGATCGGACCGGTGTAGACCATTTCGCGGCAAGGAATCCCTTTGACAATTTCCCGATAGTCAGTGTTGAGCATCACCTTGATATTGGGATGGGACAGCATGTGCTGGAACATCTGGGTAAAGCCGTACAGCGGCATTGCTTGATAGGTGTCAGTAAAATATCGGTCATCTCGATTGGTGCGGGTCGGAATTCGGGCAATCACTGACTTATCCAGCTCAGATGGATCGAGTCCCCACTGCTTGCGGGTATAGCCTCGGAAAAATTTCTCGTACAGCACTCGTCCCACTTTGCTAATCACCACATCTTCCGAGGTGCGGATCGACTCACGCGGTTCAGCCAGGGATTTGAGAAAATCTTCGACTTCAAACGAGTTGAGATTAAGGCCGTATAGGGTATTGATAGTATCTAAGTTGATTGGAATCGGAACGAGCTGTCCATCTACACTGGCCCGCACGCGATGCTCATAGGAACGCCATTCGGTAAATTGAGACAAATACTCAAATACCTCACGGGAATTTGTGTGGAAAATATGAGGACCGTATTTGTGCACCAGGATACCCGCCTGATCATAGTGATCGTAAGCATTCCCTCCAATATGGTTACGCCGATCCACAACCAGCACCTTCTTACCCAATTGGGAAGCTAGCCGCTCAGCAATCACGCTACCCGAAAACCCAGCTCCCACAATCAAATAGTCAAACAAATACTCACGCGTCACCACTCCTGGAGCACCTAACCCAGCCGATTGAGCTATTTCGCCGTTGTTATTTTTGCCATTAGCGCTATTTCTAGCAGCGCTATTACTAACGCTATTCTTGATATCAACAGCAATATTGCCATTACTGTAAGCACCAGCACTATTCGAGCTGCTTGCATCTGTTAAGCTAGCTTGTTTTGCGTCGATTGTCTCCTCAATCAACTTCAACATCGAGGCCCAGGTGCGGTCCCAGGAAATTTGTTCTAGAAACGCATCAACTCGGCTGAGCCAACCCGACTGATGAACATCCATTTGCATAGCGATATCGGCAGCGACCACGAACTCAGGCACCGTATCAGCAATATACACCATGCCCTGCTGCCCATAGGGACGCACCACATCTTGGATAGAGGTCGATACAACCGGTTTCCCCGCAGCCAAATATTCTGGTGTTTTGGTAGGGCTAATGAAACGGGTAGACTCATTGCGGGCAAAGGGCAGTATGGCCAGATCCCAGCCGGCCAAGTAGGTCGGTAGTGCCTGGTAGTCTTTGGCACCCAAATAGTGAATGTTGTCTTTCTGAGGTAAGCTGGCCGGATCGATTTTAACCACCGGGCCAATAATCACCAAATGCCAATCCGGTCGAGCTTCGGCCACGCCTGCCAGCAGTTCAATATCCATGCGCTCGTCAATCACACCAAAGAAACCGAGCCGAGGATGGGGAATAGCAGCCTGATCGGGTGGCTCCTGAGTTAGAGTGCGAGCTTGGGCAAAGTGGGGCACATCTACACTGCTAGGAAACGCATACACATTCGGGTGCTGATCGCGCTTGACTGCATACAGGCTCTGACCGCCGGTAAATACCAGATCGGCTCGTTGCAAAAGTTGAGTCTCACGGTTTTTGAGGGCGGCAGGAGCGTTTTTAAAGGCTGACAGCTCATCCATACAGTCATACACTACTAGCAACGGCTGCAAATGTTCAGTAAACGACAACGCCATTGGAGTGTAGTACCAGCAAATATAGTGCTGAATGCTGTGCTCTGAAAATAGATTGTCTAGCAACAATCGTTGAGTGGTCTGCATTGCAGCTTCACTCAACCCTTCTGGCAAATGGGGCACTACGACCCACAGATTGCCAATCGGATTGCTCACTTGCACATGAGCCAAAATCTGCGGCTGCACGATCGGTTCTTCGATAAAGAAAACTCGTCGAGCTTGAGCACAGCGCGTTAGCAAATGTTGAGGCCGTTGAAACACAAAATTCCAGCGCAAGTGAGATAAGCAAACTAGATCGGGAAGGCCAGTCGCCGTTGGACGAGATGCCGTCTGGGTAGACAACGAATCAGCCAACGAGTCAGTAAATTGGGGGCTAGATAGATATAAACTTCTAGAGGCAAGCGGATTAGCCGATACGCTTCCATTCTGCGAATTAGGTTGAGCGTCTGGGTTGTGAGAATAATTAGAGCCGTAATCGCCATTGCCATTTTTCGGATTAGTATTTTGCATATTAGATTGAGTCATTGTTTAATCCCAATTACTTGACGTTGATCACCGGCGCTACTCATGTTGAGCCAGATTTGTCCCCATTTTTGAATCAAGAATTTAAAGCAAGGATCCGAAGCAGATTGACAGAGATGAAAGTAACAGCCCGAAGCAACGGTCCAAAAGATCAGAATAAATATCCCAGGGGAATATCTAGAATAAGCTCAGGAAATTGTTCGCTCGATCAGTCGCCGTGAAGCTCTATCGCCACGGATGAAGATTTTCACCATCAATTCTTGGTGATATGCTCTTACTATATAAGAATGCGTTTATAATTATTATGCTTCTACCTAAGGAAACAGGAGCAGCAAATCAGGTCCTCTAACTAGAGAATAGAATTTAGCTAAATTAACCTGTTATTAGAAATACAGCTATCAGCTATTGACGGTTTGCAGTAGCCAGGTAGGACCTAGACAGCGGGGACCATCCGGCGTCCAAATTAGCTTATCTAAGCACATTTGTCGCTTTGTCTTCGATTGATTCCATGCATGGTAAACGATATATTCATCCTGATGATCGGGTGAAACCACGATTGAATTGTGCCCCGGTCCCAGTACCCGATTTGGGATTGAACGCAGCACTCGCGGACCGGATTTATTCCCAGCATCAGAGTAGTCACCCATCACCGTATCGGCTACTCCATAATCAACTCCATAGCTCTCGGTTTCCCAGCGCCCACCGCTGTAAAAGCAGTAGTAGCGACCGGCATGCTTCCGAACACAGGGGCCTTCTAGAGTATGCCAATCATAGATACCGCCGTACATGGAACGGCTTGCCAAAAAGCGCTGCCAGTCTGAGTGTGCTCGTAGCACAACCCTACTTTCTCCGGCAAGCTGGGTCATGCTGATCAATCGGTCTACCTTCAGGGCCGTACCAGCTCTGGCACCGGCTGCGGTGTCTAAAAAGTCACAGGCATAAAACAGGTACCATTGTCCATCGTCATCCCGAAACGGATGGGGATCAATCGCAAAAGGGGGATCAGTTTGTAGTAGCGGTGAACCGATGTCGTGATAGGGACCCAAGGGATGCTCACTGGTGGCTACCCGCAACTGATGCTGTTTGTCTTCCCAGCCCACCGAATAATACAGATAAAATATACCGTCGCAATAGGCAACTTCCGGTGCCCAAAAGCTATCTCCCAAGGCAGAATCGGGACGCACTAGTGCATAACCAGCAAACTGCCAGGTAACAAAATCTTCTGAATATAGCAGCGGGAAGACAGAAGCAACCGTTATTTTACCGACTTTATCGACCGACACAGCAACGGTTGTGTTCCTATTTTCCTTAACTCGTTGATCAACAGCTATATCTACCTGTCCTGCCGCTTCTGGCGCACCCGTACCGATGGCATAATAGGTGCCACCATGTTCCCAGGCAAAGGGATCAGCAAAGTAGCCCGCGTAGACCGGATTGGTGTAGGTGCGTCGTTTCGCCATTAATACTTGAAGTTAATATAGGTTTCAATCTGCTGAAAGGGCAACTGCTCCACGACCTGGCAGCGCAGTAGTTCTCTAGTCGGTTTCGGCAGGCAGCTGTAGTAATCGTGAGGCAGCGTCAGCTCTACTTTTGGCGTGTGCAGCCAGTGCATCGCATAGCCCATCACAATCATAGGCCGGGGCTGGTTGGTACGGTTGGGGGAGCCTCGATGCAAAGCCAGCGGGGAGCGAATCATCACATCTCCCGGCTGCAAGTAGAATGACTCGATCGGAATTTCTCCAGACTGAATTTTCGCAAGTCCAGCTTGCCGCGACAAAACATGAGTGCCTCGCGCCATCTGGAAGGGGCCATTCTCGGCTGTTACCTCCACAAGCGGAAAATTGACCGCCAAGGCATAGAGCGGCGTCACAATCTGGTCAGAAAACAACGGACGAAAATCCCGGTGGATCTCCTGATACTGAGATCCCTGCACCGGCACATCCGCTCCTAGCTGCACCAAGTGATATTCTTGAGCAAAAACCCGATCCAGCACTGCCAAAATCACCGGATTAGCAAACACAGCCGCATCAGCAAACGGAGCTACCCAGGGCAGCGTCAGATAATAGCGAGCCTGTTCCCGCGGAGCCAGACCACCAGGCTGCTGTTGCCGCTGCTGAAACAACTGCTCAAAGGCGGCAGCCCACCCTTGAATTAGCTTTTGATCCAACAGACCGCGCAGAATACAGATGCCATCTCGATTCAGGTCTGCGGCCAGTTGATCTAGATTATCGGTCGTGAAGTGAGCAGTAGGGATAGTTTGAACCATAGAACCATGTGTTTTTGTGGCGATAGGTGATTAGTTCTCTGGGTACCCCTGATGCTCTGTCTGCTCCCCAAGGCTGCGTACTCCCCAAAGACCAAGCCCCCCGACGAACCCGACAAGTCGTAGCCTCACAAAGTTATATAGCTTTTCCACTCTGGTAAGGTACGAGGGGTGGAAGGCTTCGCCCCCACACAGGGGCATGGCCCCTGCACCCCATTTTTTGTCCTTCATTAGCCTGGAAAAGGCTGTAAGCCGACGAAGTAATCAGGAATACCGTTTTCTATTATTCCGCTCGGTCGAGAGCAGACAGTTTACTTTTCGCCAAATTGTAAAAAAAGTTTGTTCTTTGTTTTTCTTTTGTCAATACTTAGACAGATATCAAAATATTGAGAGTTATTGTGTTAACAAACACATTACAGATTTACAAATTGAATTCTTTTTTACTTAGCTGCTGAAATTCACTCAAACCAACCTAATCCGAGCTAATTCGACCCAAATTGGCACTTGAACTGAAAAACAACGACTAAAAATTGGGTTGAAACGTAAATATTCTCCAAAATCCGGGGATACCATAGAGAAAGGAAGATAAAGCGATTTGTAATAAACCGCTTTATCTCCTAGCCTAAAGAGAATCCCCTTTCAAGAGACAGTAGAAATCTGATGAAAGCATTTGGCAAATGCCTTGAGGACGCCCAACCTTGCGTCATCTCAAACTCAGACACTTTGAACCTGCCTGACATGGCTTACCCGCGTCCGCAACTGCAGCGATCTAACTGGCTGTGCCTTAACGGTCCGTGGAAGTTTAGCTTTGACGATGCTGGAGACTACCGTCAACCAAGCGACATTGCAACCTGGACGCATATTATCGAGGTTCCGTTTGCGCCCGAATCTATCCAAAGTGGGATTTATGATACCGGCTTTCATCCCAACTGCTGGTACGAACGAGAATTTGAGCTGCCATCTATCGATGGCCAAGATGTCCCAACTGCTGTAGCATCGACTGGCAAACGGGTGCTGCTGCATTTCGGCGCGGTAGACTATTGCGCTCGGGTTTGGGTCAATGGCCAATTTGTGGCAGAGCACGAAGGCGGTCATACTCCTTTTAGTGCTGATATTACTGCCGTGCTGAATCCCGATGGCAAGCAGCGAGTTACGGTTTGGGCCGAGGATGATCCGTTTGATCTGGCCAAGCCTCGCGGCAAACAGGACTGGCAGTTACATCCCCATAGCATCTGGTATCCCCGCACGAGCGGCATCTGGCAAACGGTATGGGTCGAGCAAGTGCCAGCAACCTACATCGACTCGATTCGCTGGACGCCCCATTTTGAACGCTGGGAAATTGGCTTTGAAGCTTTTGTGACTGGGCAGCAGCAAGAGAATGTGCAAATCAAAGTCAAGCTCACGGCGGGCAAACAGTTGCTGGTCAATGACACCTACGAAGTGCTGAACGGAGAAATCCATCGCCGCATTGCCCTCTCCGATCCAGGCATTGACGATTACCGCAACGAACTGCTCTGGAGTCCAGAAAAACCGACGCTGATCCAGGCTGAGGTCCAGCTCTGGCAAAACAACCAGCTGCTAGATCAGGTGCAGTCCTACACCGCCATGCGCACCGTCAGCATCCATCGCGATCGGTTTATGCTCAATGGACAACCTTACTATTTACGGCTCGTACTCGACCAGGGCTATTGGCCAGAATCGCTAATGACACCTCCTTCCGGGGAAGCCTTGCAGCGGGATGTGGAGTTGGTGAAGCAAATGGGGTTCAACGGCGTCCGCAAACACCAAAAAGTAGAAGATCCTCGTTTCCTTTACTGGGCCGATGTGCTGGGGCTATTGGTATGGGAAGAAATGCCGAGCGCCTATCGGTTCACGCCCAAAGCCGTAGAACGAATGATGAAAGAGTGGGCTGAAGTGATCAAACGAGACGCTAGCCACCCCTGTATTGTGGTTTGGGTGCCATTTAACGAATCCTGGGGCGTTCCTGATCTGACCGCCACTCCTGCCCACCGCAACTATGTGCAAGCCCTTTACCACCTCACCAAAGCCCTCGATTCAACCCGCCCGGTAGTGGGCAACGACGGCTGGGAAAGTACAGCTACCGATATCCTTGCCATCCACGACTATGACAATAATCCGGTTCAGCTAATCAACCGCTATGGCCCAGAAGTAAAGTTGTCCGATTTGTTTGATCGCCAACGTCCAGGTGGGCGAGTATTAACCCTAGATGGCTACCCCCATCAAGGCCAGCCGATTATGCTAACCGAATTTGGCGGCATCGCCTATGGTAAACCAGACGATCACAGCATTTGGGGCTATGTGCGTTCTGCGGAAGTGTCTGAGCTGCAAACTCGCTACACCGCCCTTCTAACTGCCGTGAACCAAATCGAACTGTTTAGCGGTTTCTGCTACACCCAGTTAACCGACACATTCCAAGAAGCCAACGGTTTGCTCTATGCCGACCGCACCCCCAAATTCCCGCTTGAGGCAATTCGAGCTGCCACAATGGGCTGGAGCACATCACAACCCACCGTGTTAACAACCGTTCACCTGGAGGGGGCGTCAAACTCAATTCATACCCAGTTGCACTGTGGTAACCAGTGTCACTGAAGTTCAACATACCAGCCAAAACAAAGCTATACCTGAACTTGATTAAACTCAAACGCCAGGTATAGCTACTTCTAAAGCCCGTTGCGGAGCCAGATCAGCCAACTCAAAAACGCCCACGAGAACGGCCCGTTACCACCTCGCGTTCATGCTCGCGGATATCGGCAGGGGTAGGCGTCTTGAACCCAAAGTAGGCAGCAATGGCAGCAGTCAGGGCATGTAGCCAGACATTATGACCAAAGATGGGAATCAAGCCAAAAACTGTATTCAGTACCGGCAACAGTCCCATCACAGCTAAAATGCCATAGAAAATGGCCAAACCGCGTGAGTAGGTGCGAGCCTGGATATAGCTGCGGTAGGCAAATAATCCCCAGGCACCAACGGCCAGATGAACTATATTGTGGAGGACATTAATCGGAAATAGGTTGAGCAGGTAGCCGTACCCTTCATTTAGAACCACTTCAGGTCCACCTGTGCCCGGCGTGGCAACCATGCCCGGAACGAATCCAAAGATACCAATCAGAAGATAGATAATACCGCTAATTAAAGCGAAATAGCGTGCTCCCATAGTCATGCTCCGTTGTAATTGATCGTCAAAGCTAAAATTGCTAAAGCTAAAAGTTAGAACTAAAAACAGTAGGATTTATACCGGCGTGATTCCTGGCACCTACCTCCACCAAGGCCAATTTCTGAAGATGTAGAGGGGTAATTCTTGGTAATTTTTACTTGAGGAATTTGTATAACGCTATTGAGAATCTAGATCAGCCTTTAGCTGCTTTTAGTCTGCGCTAAAACCGAGAAAAAATTAGTCTGCCCAAGGTGGGAATTTTTAGAACTGCTCCATCAATCAAACCAAACTAAATCAGATTCAGCCATGATTGAAATAGCCTAGAAGCCAAAATGGTACCTATTCAACCTTGCAGAAACCAAGCATGTATTTTCAAATCCTGCCTAAACCCGATGGCCGCACCCTAACGCTCTATAGCCGTTCCCCCATTGCGAGTGGCATTATTGCGCCCAGCCCCAGTGACGAACCCGTGACCGCCAATCCCCACCTGCGCTGGCATCCGCTGCGAGGCGAATGGGTGGCCTATGCTAGTCACCGACAAGGGCGAACCTTCATGCCTCCGCCCGAATACAATCCCCTCGCGCCCACCATTGACCCCAAATTCCCCACCGAACTACCCCAGGGAGAGTACGACATTGCCGTGTTCGACAACCGCTTTCCCTCGTTGACGCTGGCTGCCCATGATCCACCCGCCAGCATTGTACCCACCTTACCCGCTCAAGGCATTTGCGAAGTGGTTGTGTTTACCCAAGACCCTCAATCCTACCTGAGCCTGCTGCCGTTAGATCATCTGGAACTGCTGTTAGAAGTTTGGGCTGACCGAACGCAGGTGATTGGCCGTCATGCTGAGATTCAATATGTCTTACCATTTGAAAACAAAGGTGTCGAGGTAGGAGTAACACTACACCATCCCCACGGTCAAATTTACGCCTATCCGTTTGTGCCGCCTGTACCGGCGCGGATGCAGCAATGTCAACAAGAATATTATCGAAAACATCAACGAGGACTATTGCAGGATTTAATTCAGAAAGAGGTTGAGGACAATCAGCGCATTCTCTATCAGGACGAAACTGCCATTGCCTTTGTGCCAAGCTGTGCCCGCTATCCCTACGAGGTTTGGCTGGCCCCCATTGACCCAGTTGCCACCCTGAGTGATGTATCTCCTCAACAGCGGCAGGGCTTAGCCAAAGCGCTGAAAACCATAACGCTGAAGTATGACGGCCTCTGGAATCGCCCCTTTCCCTACCTGATGGCCTGGTTCCAAGCCCCAACCCAGGGTTCCCATCCAGAATGGCACCTACATGCGGAATTCTATCCACCCTATCGCACCCAAAACCGGCTCAAGTATCTGGCGGGTACCGAGCTGGCTGCGGGTATGTTTGCTAACGATGCGCTGCCTGAGGAAAAGGCAAAGGAACTTCAGGCGGTGATAGTGACGCTATAGCCAATAGAAAACTATTGCACCCAATCCCTCTAGGCCAGCACAGGAAAATCATTGCGATTTTAGCTGAGTGACACTGTAGCTTATGTTGATTCAGGAATCCGCTGTCGAATACAGGTGTAATGGTAAGTCTCCTCCAAGTTGATCGGTAGATACAGCCCTCCTTTGAGATAGAGAGGCAGAATGGGAAGCGGGCTGCCAACCCTGAGAGCTTCTTGCCAAATATCTAGATGCGGCGACTCGCTCGTTTCTGCAACTCGGTAGGCAATCGCATACAGATCAGCGTCCATTGGTTCAATCGGCATTTCCAATCGTTTCATCAACTCGTTGTGCAAATTTGCGGATAGCGTTGTCACCACATCTACAATAATCAGTCCAATTCCTTGCTGCAGATAGGTTTGGCATTTGGAGGTAAAGGCATCTCGATGAGCCGGACGATCTTTATTCGCAGGGCTGATCAACTCAATTGCACCCACCAACGTTGGTCCTTCTTGAAAACTCAAGACTTGTACTTCAACGATGTCTGTATTCAATTGGAAGGGTAGCGTTACTGTTGGCGATTCAGGCGTCCACTGCGGATATTCTTCAGTCCAGCGAGGTGGAGTACCAGATCCCACTTCAGTGTATGTAGCCACATCAATTTCAATCCCAAATTGAGCGTTGGGTTCCGCAAAGTATCCCTCTGGCAATCGCTGATTCAAGTCATCTGCCAGATAGGTTGACCAGGCATTGTGGAAGCTGTGCCAATGTCGTCGGGTACTGAGAGGAGGGCGAAAGTGATCAAGAAGTGACATAGAAGTTGATCAAGAACCTTGCTTAACCCCGATCCAAATTTCCGCTTGCTGAGGATAGTGCTCATATTGCCTCAGCAGTAGCACCTAAAAAAACAACGCCCCCACATGAGAACGTTTTGAAAAGCTATCAGTCCCGTTGCCAGGATTCATAATTGAATCACCATACCAATATGGAGATCATTATGACCCAAAACCTGCACCAGAACAATCTCTCCCCTTATCTTGTGGCAATTGCTACGACTTTGAAAACTCAGATGGGTATCAATGATGCTCCATATTTCAAAGGTATGAGTGATGGTGCTCTCATGGGGTGGATCATGGAAACGATCCGACAAGCTCTCAGCATCTGATTTCTTTGGGTTTAGGGGCAACCTCTATGGTCTGGGTTGCCCTGTAATTGGTACATGCCTTCTCTAGAGTTTCCCTCAGTTGCTCAGCCAACCACTCCGGCTCAATGACCTTGGCACTGGCTCCGTATTGCAGCATTCGCTGACGGAACCAGAAGCAGGAATCTTCCTCGGTGACAACTTCAATGTAGTGATCTGCTTCGTGCTGTACTACCTGTTCGTGCGATCGCCGGGGTTCGTACTGTTTGAGAGCACCGAATAAGCGGTAGCGGATTTTTAGGGTTGGGAAGTGGCTATAGGTCCAGGGAATGAGATTATTGCTTTACTAGACTGAAAACCTCATGCCAATCGTAGTTACGATTCATCCTGAACACTATCATATAGACGATGCATCGCTTCAACCTTCTTCTGCATCCGCATCCGCAAACTCTGAGGTGAAAGAATGATGCAATCTTCCCAGTAACGCGAAATTTCTCGCAACAACCAGAATGTACTGGATACTCGCCGCACCACTCGCCGCACCTGGGGACTGTCTGTTAACCATTCATTGACCTCGTCCTGGTTTGTTTTGCTACGATAGGCGAAAGCCAGTCCACGAAACAGGTGCATCTCGACAAGAATCGTCGCCAGTCCGCCATGCCATTGGCCTGACACAGGCGCAACAGAGGCATCGGTAATTCGGTCGAGCCGCAGACACCGGTTGTGCGCTAGTTCGGGTAAATCCTGATTTCCGGTCGTTTCGTCACACCAGCAGTCGAGGTACTGCCGGTCTTCGTGGGTTGTCAGTTCAGCATAGCGAATTGTAAACTGCCAGACCTGCTCGGCTGCATCTTGATAGGACAACTGAAAGGGCTGACTCTGGCGGATATAGTGCTCAATTGCCAGCCGCCAGGGTTGCACAGGGTGTGCGACAAATTGATCTAGCTCAGCGCGCAGGGGCAGGGCAATTTCACTCCGCTCCAGCAACAATTGGGCAACAACCATCGAAGCTTCAATGTTTCCGGCATCAACGAGCGCAATACGGGCCTGGTTAAGCGCGTTGATGCGGTCGGCTGTCCAATCGTAGTTGGCTCTAATCAGCAGTTTGCGGCGGGCAATGGCTTCGACCAGCTTGGAAATATTGGGGCGGTCGCCCCAGGTAATTCCTAGCTCCAGGGCCAGGTTTTCAAGTTGGACCTTGTCTCGCTCAGAAATGGCAAGTGTAATTGATTGTCCTCGGCGACCCATAACTACCTCAGTGTACGTACATTTTGTACTTGCACATTTCCATCATGCATGACAGTATAGGTGTATTGCAAGCCGTTGCGTACACACTATGGCTTACCCCATTACGCTCCACCCTGTTTATTCTTGTCCTGCTGAGGCTTGTTTTGATATTCAGCTACCCGCAGGCTGGTCCTTAGTTTGGCATCAGATTGAGACACTTACGGCATTACGTGATCCGGATGTGGATGTTGTATTTAACACAGCAATGACCGGAGACGGTAAAAGCTTGGCAGCACAACTCTCTGTGCTTCAGGGAGACTGCACTGCAATCGCGCTTTATCCCACAAATGAATTAGCACGAGATCAGGAAAGCCAAACCCAGCGATATATTGATTTGTTTGAACCTCAGAATGAACCGCGAGTGGTACGCTTAAGTGGCGCAACGCTAGAAACCTATGCTGAAAATGAAGAACTGAGAAAGTCTGCTGCAATTTCAACACACAGCGGCCAAGCAGAGTTACTGCTGACCAATCCTGATATTTTTCACTATCTACATCGCGGTGCCTATCTAATTCCAGGCGATAGCCCTGATAAGCTGTGGGGCCGAATTGATAAAGATTTTGATCTATTTATTTTTGACGAGTTTCATGTATTCGCAGCTCCACAAATTTCAAGTGTAATCAATACAATGCTGTTGATTCGCAGCACGAATCGCCGCAAAAAATTTCTGTTTCTTTCTGCAACACCTGATGAAGCACTTATGCAACGGCTTCGACAGGCAGGCTTTCGCTGTCGAGTGATCAATCCCATTGAGCAAGGCAAATATCAGTTCCCAGTTACGCCAGAGCAACAGGAACAGCTTGTTGCAGCTAACTGGCGGCGAGTAGCAGGCTCTATTCAACTCAATTTTGTGCCGATCGAATCTTCAGCAAAAGCCTCTGAAACCTGGCTGAAGCAAAATGTTGATCTAATTCTGGAGCAGTTTCAAACGCATCCCAGCAGCAAAGGGGCAATTATTCTCAATTCAATTGCTGCTATCAAACGCTTGCTGCCTTTTTTCCAGGCTGCTCTACAACCGCATGGCTTGGTTGTTGGCGAAAATACTGGGCTTTCTGGACAGCAAACCCGTGCAGCATCACTAGCAGCAGATTTGGTTCTAGGAACTAGCACGATTGATGTCGGGGTTGACTTTAAAATTAACTTTCTGATTTTTGAATCTGCTGATGCTGGCAATTTTATTCAGCGTCTAGGGCGCTTAGGGCGGCATGAAGGCTATGATCAGGCCGGAGAGTTTGTGCAATTTGATGGCTTTGTTGCCTATGCACTGGTACCCAACTTTTTTGTAGAGCGGCTGTTTGCTGGAGATACACCGCCGCTCACGCCGGATGGCGTTTACGATCGACCCTTTCTGCACAGTACGATTTGGGAGAAATATCGCTCGATCAACAGCTTTCAGGGCTACTACAGACGGTGGGGAGCCTTCCAGTCGCTGTCTCTGGGGCGCAAACTGTCTCATAAGACCATTCAGCAGCAGTATGCGGGTAGCTTAGCTGCCTTCAAACAACAGGCTGAACAGGTTTTCGACTGCAAGTTCAACGAACTAAACAGTCGGGTCAGAGACTGGGAACGGGAGTGGCAGCAGCTCTCTGGTCAGACCAAAGGCAATCCCATTTATGAAGATGCCCAGAGCTTTCGAGGATCGAGTCCATTGCAGTGCGGTTTGTATGATCTGAGTGAACCCAATGTCGCTGATCGCTTCAAAACCTATGACCTATCAGGCATTCTCAGCAACTTAGAAATTGAATCCTGGACAGAAGCGGCGTTTATGCGGACATTGAATGAGACAGCTCAGCAGATTGGTCAACCCATTCCCAAGGGCCGCTTTGCTCACTGTCTCGCCTTCTTTAAGCTGCTGGGCTACCGGGAAGAGCGCTTGGACTGGAAGTTTACCTACGGCAGCGGTTTGTCATCAGTAGCAGCAGCTTGGCGGGTGCAGGTGCTAAAGGGAATTGAAATCTGGCAACCTAATAACCGCTGGGCAGTTGAGATTAACCGGCGGCTCTGCAAGCAAGCGTTAGTTTGCTATGTGGTTCCCCACCCCGTTTCTGAGGTGCGATTTAAGCTACGCCTGCCGATGCATTTCCAGATTTACCCAATCAGCGACCCCTCCAGCTACCACGATCCAGTTGCGCCCTACTCTATTGCCTTCGAGCAGAGCGCGATGCTGCTGGACACGCTGGCCTATCAGTTGCGCCGTAGGCAGGGAGGTGAAGCAATCTTTCTTTAGGGTTTCAGTCCCGTAGCCGGGATTCAATCAGGCGGAGACTGAAAAGCTTGCACCATTAAGTGCAGACCTATTTGTTTCAGTCCCGTAACCGGGATTCAGTGAGTCACGCACTCCGCTTCCCGATATTCTATCAGTCATCTCGAAGTGCTGATGTATTTAACTGGTCAAATAAGTCTGAACTAACTGCTTGCTAATTGCTGTCGCTTGAGTTAGGTTGGTTTTGTCAAACTACATAGTTCTTTTGAACTACATAATTTTCTGTAAGGAGGAATTTAATGAGAAGTCTGAAGAAAACCAAAGTAGATTTGTTGCTGGAGGTTCTTGCTGATGGCGATTGGCACTGGGGTGATGAATTGGCCAAGAAAGTAGGATGGCGGTTCGGGGCTACCATCAAACAAGCGCGAGACAAACGCTATTCGATCGAAACCGAACGCGATGGCATGAAACACCACTATCGGTTGCTTAGATTTTAATCGGAGTTACTGTTTTCAGAGCAGATTCTGCGAAGAGCAAAATCTGCTTTACCGAGGGAAGCTTTCAATAGCTTGCAGCGTTAAGTCCAGGCGTAAGTAGTCTCAACCCCCAAAGCTGTCTATTTAGCAAGGCTGGTTAAGTCACTGGAAAAACTGAATCTTAGAACTGTAATTGTAAGGCGGCTTCCCTCTTTTCTGAAACTACAGAGAACAATTGAGTAACTGAACATGACCAAGACACGTTTTAACCAGGGACATAGCAGATGAACCAACACAATCCCTTAGAACGCATCACAAACGCTCCCAATCTGCCCCATGCCAAGCTAAGGATTCGGAATCACCGACTCTCTGTCGAACAAATTTTAGGTAGCCTTGCTGCTGGAGAAACAATCGAGTCGCTGCTAGAAAAATATCCAGAGCTGGAAGCGGCTGACATCCAAGCCTGTTTGCTGTATGCTCAGAACCTCGTGCTGCAAGCGGAGCAACATCTGACAGTCAAGCAGCCCCAATCCCTACCTGATCTGAAAACAGCAATTCCTCAAATTCTGGAACAGGTGCCCTATTTAAAGCTGCTGGTGCTGTTTGGTTCTAGAGCCAGAGGGGATCATCGCTCAGGCAGCGATTGGGATTTTGCATTTCTCTGTGATGAAACACTGCGACAGCACTATGAATCTGGAGGCTTGGATGCATTTCGAATCTGGGGAGTTCTTCAACAAACGTACCATCTGTTAGATAACCAAATTGATTGCATCGATCTCCAGTTTTGCTCTCCTACTTTGGCCTATGCTGTGGCACGAGATGGAATTCTGCTCTATGAGCAACAGTCGGGTGAGTTCACCCAGTTTCGCCGTAGAGCCTGGAAAACCTATGCTGACACCGCGAAATTTCGCAAACTGCGTAAACGCAGCATTGAGTTGGGGTTGCAAAAACTTTCGGTATGAATAGAACCAAATATCAAAGCATTGAGTCCAAAATTCAGCTCATCCTCAAATGCCTGACTCGACTACAACAATTTAGCCAGATCTCACTAGAAAACTATCTGGAAGATTTCGATCAACAGTTAATTGCAGAGAGACTCTTGCAGGTTGTGGTTGAAGCAGCCTCAGACATTAATTCAGATTTATTAGTTGAGCTATATCAAGATACACCTGAAACCTATTTTGACTCATTCATCAAAGCAGGCAGACGTGGAGTGATCAATTTAGCATTAGCAGAACAACTTGCACAGGCTGCTGGAATGCGAAATCGATTGGTACATCAATACGATGAAATTGATCATCGCATCGTTTTTGCAGCCATCCCGATGGCTGTAAATCAGTTTTCTCAATATGTTCAGGCAATTAACCTCTACTTGAATCGTTTGGATGAATCCCGTGAACCAGGAACCTGATCAACTATCTATCTTGTCATCGTTAGATGGAACATCAACGTTAGAAAGCGACTGGCTAGAGGACGATACTGACTTAGAAGCAGTCGCCAATCGAACGATTGAACCTGCCCAGCGCGAATTACTAACACTCAAACTCTTGCGAGCTGCTATTCAGGCGCAAAATCCTGATGACGCTGTGATGAATGATTTTGCGAACTATGTATTACCCAACTTGCTGGAGATCGCGATTGGGGTAACGGCAAAGGGCGGCAATTTTTTTGATGAACTTGATCGTCAGCGAACCGCAGCAGACCAGGCCAAAGTCCGGCGCGATAATGCTGCTGATCAATCTTTAAATACACATTTATTAAATGGTCTATTTCCAGCAAATCTGGTTGAGCAGCGGCTGGAAAGACTGAACACAACAATCAGACGGGTTGTGCGGGAACGGGAACGCAGGCTAGTGATTGCGGGTTTTATTTTGCATGACTTCGAGAAATTTCCAGATGTACCCAATGACTGTCGCAAACTAACCGTAGAGGAGCATCGTCAAATCATTCAGCAGAAAGTGCAGCAGCTCGGGCTGGATTACCTGATCAGCCCAAAAACCCCAAGCGCTTACACAGAATATATTGATGATCTGCTCTGCATTGCATACAACGCTCAGCGTCGTTGGGATACAAACTGGAACTTTTCTGAATACGGGTTAAATCCAAGTTTGAATGATCGAACGTTGCGAAATCTATCAAATCTGACCTGCCTTGCAGATTCTTTTGCTTCAATTGTCAAACATCCGCAGGATGCGGAGCACACCCGCCTCAAAGAGCTAATTCATGAACTCAGCGATGGTCAGCTCCGATTTACCTATCACAGCATTGCCGAAAACCAGGGTGTTCTCACCAACATAGTGAACAATGCAGTGATGGAAGCTCATACACAACTGAATACAGAGGACTGCATCTACTATGAACCACTGCTGTATTTACCTACAGGCGTTATTTACCTGGCAGATCGAAATGCGCCACCCATTGATCCAGGTGGGTTGCCGAATCGGGTCGTTGCTAAAATCAAGCAACTCTGTTTTGAGCAGTTGAAGCTCAGACAAACAGGTTTTGGTCGGGACGGTAAAGGCATGAAATATGCTGACTACTATCGGCTATTTTGTGACGATCGCGGCTTGATGGAAATTGCTCTGAACGCTACCTTGCGGATTCTCTCTTCGAATAAATCCTCAGTTGCACCCAACCGCAGTGCAAACCTCAAGAAATTTCAGCAAGTAGGAGCGCTCTCGGCTGACTCTGACTTTAGCCTGAAAGACGATATTCGAATTGACCAACTGGCTGAGTTCGGAGATGTGATCAGTCGTAAAATTTGGGGTAATCGAGTAGAGCAAATTGATCAGGTAGTCAAAGCAAGAGCGCAGGCTCGCAAAAAACAGAAAACATTGGCTGAATTGCCACCCGTCGAACTCACGCCCAGTAATTTGGTGCATCGAGTTGCTGAGTTTTTGGGCCTTGCAGCCTATTTACCTCAAATTCGAGAGATTCAGGCCATTAACACGACGCTGAAAGAGAACAAGCTACCCGGAAATACAGGCGGAGTTCCCTATGAATGGTACTTTCTTGCTACACGGTATCTGGACGGTTCAGGTATTGAAAATGTGCGAGAAGTCGGTGAAAAAATTATTGAGTATGTTGCAGATTTAATTAAACCAATTGTGGCTCAGTATCAATTGGTTGACGGTTGGGACGATCTGCGAGATTGGATACAGCGTGTGGTAATGCTGCCTACTGTTACTAAAACTCAATCGGCAACTGAGCAAGCCGAAATGTTCTTGAAAGAATTTGCTGGCTATAGTGCTGCTAAAAGAACAGGACGGGGCAAGCAGGCCATTTGCTCGATTTCGCACTCTGCCTACAGCGTTAAAGAGCAGATGGAAGCAGAAGTGCTGTTTACACCGCAGGTTTACACTAACAAGCAAATGTTGGGTGGCTCCAACGCCAAACGCAGTATCTCTAGCATTGCAGGTCTGGAGATTATGCTGCGGCAGATTTTGATGAATCAAACCCAAGCCACTGGCAAACGGTTTGAGGACGGCAAATATCGGTATCTCTACTTTTATCCCACTTACTATTTCACGCCTGAAACCAACAAATTTTTACAGAAAGCCTATCGCAGTATTGCTCAAACGCGGTTTGATACCAGCCTGCGAAACCATTTTATTTCTAAAGATTTGCAGGCTGATTTCAGTCAATTTCAGTATCAAACGGTCGATGCCTTTTTGATGGACGAAGACCTAGAACAGCGCATGGCGCTACCTGAAACCGATCCGAACTATCGACGTGACCGCAGCTTTAAGTTGTCCTATCCAGATGACCAGCCGCTGACGTTTTACTTTATGGCACTGCCGCCGGGGAAAGACCCTACTGACACAGAGTCCTGGGTGATGCCTACTTGGTTGGCCTTTGCGTTTCCGCTGATTCTGGATGTCAAAATGGTTGTATCTGAATCGCCGATTCCACCTTTCAATGATGGTGCTGAGTTTGAGGAAAGTGTATTTCTCGACAGTGCTCCTCAAGCATTTCGGATGCTCTGTGGTCAGGAGCGATTTCGACTAGATGCAATTTTGCAAGGCTGGCGAACGGCAGATGGAACTCAGCGTTCCGCACCCTTAAATAGACTCACAGCCGCCTATGCCATTCATTTAGACGTGAATGCCAAGCAGGGCAAAGGTGGGTACGACCCGAACTGGAGCAAGCTGACTGAGCTAGCCAGGGACTTTGAAACCAGCCCACTTTACGTATTTAACTATCTGAATCGCTGGGTGCGAAAGCAAGAAAGCGAAACGGCTCGTATTGAGAAGATTCGTCTCTATACTTATCACTTCTATCCTTGTTTCGATCCGCAAGTTAACTTTGATTCATCTCTGGAGCAGCTTATTGTGCAAGAATCATCCCCAATCAATCATCCTCAAAAGCTCACTGATTTATACCGTCAGTTTTATCGGGCTGGTAAACGCTATAATCCAAAAGCGAATGCTGTACTCAAGCCGATTGATGTTGCTGCCGAAGTCATCCTCAAAGCTGAATCGAGCGTGTTTTACGGCGAAACCCTGGTCATGGCAGTTGCTTCTGAGGTATTTAAGCTCATGGATCGGGTGCGAGCTTCACGAGCTGAGGGCTTTGCAGTCATTTCAGATCGAGAAGCTGAGCGACAGGCAATTCTGGCGTTTGCCCGCTATTTTGTAGAAAACCTGTTTGAGCAAGCCTTTGCAGGCGACCGGGCCAGACTAGCTGGACGGCAGCTTAATCTAATTCGAGATACCTGTGAATTCCTGTATCGACTAGCACAGGATAAGGAGAATCAAGAGTTAGCCGCGAAAGGAGAACCAGTTCAACCTGAAGAAGATGATGGCTAAACTCAGTTAACTCATTCTTAGATGTATTGACTGAATTCAAGTTTTTAGATTAACCAGGAGACTAACATGGCATTGCTCAAACGTGTCGATTCCCAGTTTTTTCACGCTGAAATTCCCTACAAGCCAATGGGCAAATACGCCCATTTTCTAACCATTCGAATCACCGAATCCTATCCGCTGTTTCAAACAGACGGTGAACTCAACAAAACTCGCGTGAGGGCTGGAATTGTTGATCCAACGCCGATCAGCCGTCTCGCGATGTTTAAGCGAAAGCAGTCTACCCCAGAACGACTAGTGGGACGCGAACTACTCCGCAGCTACGGCTTTATGACTGCGGAAGAATGCGAGTATAACGTCAAGTTTGCAATGGATAATCCAGATTGCATTATCTATGGCTTTGCCATCGGTGACTCAGGTTCTGAAAAATCAAAGGTCGTTGTGGATACTGCATTTTCGATCACGGCATTCGATCAGTCTCATGAAACCTTTACGCTCAATGCTCCGTTTGAAAATGGCACAATGGCCTCAAAAGGCGAAGCGAATTCCAAGCCAGGAGAGGTAACTAGCCGGATCAATCAACAGGATCACATTCGACCTCAAGTATTTTTCCCCAGCATCGTTACGCTCAAAGATCCAACTGAAGCTAGTTTTCTTTACGTGTTCAACAATATTCTCAGAACACGCCACTATGGTGCCCAAACCACTCGTACCGGGCGAGTTCGTAATCAACTGATTGGGGTAGTCTTTGCCGATGGTGAAATTGTCAGCAATCTGCGCTGGACACAGGCCATTCATGACGCAATGCAAGCGGATACCCAGTCGCTTGATCCGCTGAATGAAGATTCGGTATTGGATGCGGCCAGTCAGACAATTTCCGATCTATTGCAGGAGGAATTTATTGTGCATACCGATTTGATTGGAGAGGCGTTTAAGCCGATGTTAGATGAAGTAAAAACGCTGATTGGTAGCGAAGAAGGCATTCGGTCAATTTTACAGCAGGCAGATTTAGAAGCTAAAGCTTATGCCGAAAAGCATATTAGCAAGAAAAAAGCGGCAGTTAAATAAGGAGGGAATTACTCATGCCGCAAATCTATCGCTGTACGTTAGAGCTGCACGACAGCCTGTACTTTGCCACTCGTGAAATTGGTCGATTGTATGAGACTGAGCCAATTTTGCATAATTATGCGCTGGCCTACGTTTTGGGACTGGTAGACAACCCACAACTTAACACAGCAGTTGTAGAACATCCCTACTGCTATTTCTGTGCTGAGCAGGTTCCACAATACAAAGCACATCTAATTCCGCTCAATCAGCAAGGAATTTATGTTACACCTGGTTGGGCGGTTCATTACACTACAACTCTAAACACCTGGAAATATGCCGATAACTGCTATCACGTTGAAATGAAGCAAACGGAAAGGAATATTCCCAGCTTTGGCCGAACGAAAGAAATTGCTCCCGAAAGCCTGTTTGAGTTTTTCGTAATTACCGAAAAGTCGCTCAGCTTACCGCGCTGGGTGCGAATTGGTAAATGGGCCAGTAAAGCCAAGTTGGAAGCAACGCTTTTGCCAATACCACAGCAGCATCAAGCTAGGGAAATCAACGTGTCATTTCCACTCAACCCGCTAGACGTAATGTTTACCAATCAGATCTTAAGCTACGACACGGTGAATATGCCTCCCGTCAGCCTAATTCGCAATGTGCGCATGGTAGGAGAGTTTTACACCTTTGAAGGGCTGGATCTGAAACTTCCGGCTCAGATGCAGTATCGATTTGGTTAACCTATGCCCTACAGTCTTGTTCTCAACCTGCTTCCCCGATCGCCCATTCCTCAGGCTCATTTGAGTGGTCGGCATCTCCATGCATTATTTTTGGATCTGGTGAGATCAGTTGATCCAGAGTTGGCAGCGATCTTACATCAACAAGAATCGGAGAAAGCGTTTACGCTTAGTCCTTTACAAGTTGCGTCTAGTCGAAGAGACAACCAGAAAACTCAATTACTTCAGTGGCAGCACGATCGCTCAATTCCGGCAGGCACTTCTTGCTGGTGGCGTGTGTCGTTACTGGACGATGCGCTGTTTAGCAAACTGATGCACCTTTGGCTTAACCTGAATCCATCTCAAGCATGGCACTTAGGAGCAGCCGATTTGCAAGTCGTGAGCGTATTAGGAACTCCACAGGTAAGCCAACCCTGGGCAAATTTTGTCACCTATACCCAACTCTGGGAGCAAGCTTCCGACGAAAAACGTCAGCTTCACTTTCGATTTTGCACCCCGACAACCTTTCGGCAGACAAAGTATGATTGCGCATTACCAACCAAAGATTTTGTGTTTCTCAGTTTGTTACGGAAGTGGAACCATTACAGTGGCAATCCTTTTTCTGAAGCGATTTTAGAGCCAATCTATCCCAGCTATTTTGACATCCGCACTGAGATTGCGATTGATAGCCGCAGTAAGTTGATCGGATGCGTTGGAGATATAACGTTTCAAATATTAGGAGACATAGAACCAATCCAGATTCAACAAATCAATGCACTAGCAGATTTTGCACTGTATGCAGGAGTTGGGCGAAAAACTCCAATGGGAATGGGAATGGCGCAACGGGTCAATTAAATCATGCTTTTAGCGACTTGTTGTAGCCTCTTACTAATTGGAACCGATAACTATCACATTTCTTTAGCCAATGATTGAAGACTATTTGCCCCTGGCCTATCTGAACGCCTGGGAATATTGTCCACGCCGGTTTTATTTTGAATATGTGTTGGGTGAGATGGCAGATAACGAGCATATTATCCTCGGTCGTCACTTACATCGCAACATTAACGAAGCAGCCGTGATTCAGGAAGGAGAGACACGAATTCACCAGCAGCAATGGGTCTGGAGCGATCGACTTCAGGTCGCTGGGATTATTGATGCCGTTGAAGAACGAGACGGTCAGTTAATTCCGGTTGAATACAAGAAGGGAAAGATGGCGAAGCATGTGAATGACCATTTCCAGCTTTGCGGAGCTGCCCTGTGTCTAGAGGAACGCACGGGACAATCGATTGGGTATGGCGAAATTTTTTATCATGCCAATCGCCGCAGGCAAAACGTGATCTTCACTGCGCAACTCAGACAAATGACCGAGAACGCAATCGCGGCTGCACGGACTGCGGCCCAAATGTCAATGCCTGCTCCAATTGATCAGGCTAAAAAATGTCAGGCTTGCAGTCTTGAGGGAATTTGCCTACCGTTTGAAGTCAAACATCTGATGCAGCCTCAGTCGTTCACGATTCAGTAATCAATACCAGGAAAATCCGATGTCAATTCTTTATATCACTCAGCCGGATGCGGTATTGAGTAAATCTCACGAAGCATTTACCGTTGCTCTGAAGCAGGAAGATGGTCGCTGGCAAAAGCGAGCAGTTCCGGCTCAAACGGTAGAACAGGTTGTGCTGATGGGTAATCCGCAAGTGACGGGAGATGCTCTAGTTTATGCGCTGGAGCTGGGTATGCCGGTTCATTATCTTTCCAGTTTCGGGACGTATTTGGGCAGTGCGCTTCCCGGATCTTCCCGGAATGGGCAACTACGTTTGGCGCAGTATGCGCTTTATCTCGATGCCACTCGTCGTTTAGACCTCGTTAGAGCAATCGTTGCCGCCAAAATTCACAACCAGTACACCGTTTTGTATCGACATGGGCAGAGTGAGAATCCCTTGAAGCTGCGGAAAAAGCAGGTTGAGCAACAAACAACGCTGGACAAAGCGCGAGGCATTGAAGGAATGGCGGCTCGCGAATATTTTGCGCTCTGGCAGGTGATGATGGGCGATTCCTGGTCGTTTACTGGCAGAAACCGTCGTCCACCAACTGACCCGGTCAATTCGCTGTTGAGCTTTGCCTATGGTCTGCTGCGGGGTCAGGTGACAACTGCGGTTCATCTGGCAGGGCTAGATCCGTACATCGGGTATTTGCATGAGGTGCATCATGGTCAACCTGCTCTGGTGCTGGATTTGATGGAAGAGTTTAGGCCACTAGTGGCTGACAATATTGTGCTAGCTGTGCTGAATAACCGGGAGCTGCAACCCAAGGATTTTACAGAGAGTTTGGGAGCTTATCGATTATCGGATGATGGGCGAAAACGTTTTCTCCAGGCGTTTGAACGCAAGATGTCCAGCGAATTTACCCATCCTGTTTTTGGCTATCGCTGCACCTACCGGCGGGCGATTGAGTTACAGGCACGTTTGCTGGGCCGTCATCTCCAAGAAGAGATTCCTTACAAGCCGCTGATTTTGCGATGATTACACTGTTTTATCTAATCATTTACGATCTGCCGGATACTAAAGCTGCGAATAAGCGGCGGACTCGTTTGCATAAGCTACTTTCCGGCTATGGACAGTGGACTCAATACAGCGTTTTTGAATGCTTTCTGACTGCGGTACAGTTTGCTAAATTGCAAATTCAGATTGAAACGATTATCAAACTGGATGAAGATTCTGTCCGCATTTATATACTGGATGCTGGAGCCGTGAAGCGCACTCTAACTTATGGGTCAGAGAAACCACGCCAAACAACGGCAATCATTCTCTAAGGGTTGCGCTGTGCGATTCTGTTTGAAATCTAAAATATTCGGCTTTGTTCTGCAACTCATACAGTGTTTTTTGCTCATGTGAAGGATGGGGGGTGTGGGGCTTCGCCTCCACGCAGGGGCACTGCCTCTGCACCCCGTTTTTCGTACTTCACTAGCCTGAAAAAGGCTGTAATATATTGGAGGATAGAAATTTTTGACAAACCGAAGCGGGGACCAAAACCCTGGGGGGTTTGCCAAAATCGTCGGAACCTTGAAAAATCAATAGTTTTGTACGCAAGCAGCCACTCAACTTAGCCCAAAAGCAACGATTTGAGCGGGGCTATTTGACTTCTGATGACACCTTTGCGAAAATGGTGGCTGGAAGGCCGGTGTACTCTGCTTTCCAGGCTACGGAGTCGCCAATACTTGAATCCCGGCAACGGGACTGAAACCAGACTTAAAAACTGTTTTAGTAGCAACAATAATTGTCGCCAATACTTGAATCCCGGCAACGGGACTGAAACAGCACATCTCGCCAACAAGGAATTGATGCGGTTGAAGTCGCCAATACTTGAATCCCGGCAACGGGACTGAAACGTTTTTATACTGATTTTGGTTGGATGGGCGAGAATGAGGTCGCCAATACTTGAATCCCGGCAACGGGACTGAAACAATCGTCTCTTTTTGCGTGTCGCCGCAATGTTTTCAGTCGCCAATACTTGAATCCCGGCAACGGGACTGAAACGCAATAACAACGTTTCGATTAACATCAATATGGGCAGTCGCCAATACTTGAATCCCGGCAACGGGACTGAAACAACTACATCAAGCGGATCATGACCGCCCAAAATGCGTGTCGCCAATACTTGAATCCCGGCAACGGGACTGAAACAGAACAAATCAAGCTGCTTGGATCTGGAGATGGGCAGTCGCCAATACTTGAATCCCGGCAACGGGACTGAAACTCAACGTAGAGTCTGCTCAAGTGCAACCCGCGCAAGTCGCCAATACTTGAATCCCGGCAACGGGACTGAAACACTGGATCTCATTTACATTGGGGCTGCACGATTGGGTCGCCAATACTTGAATCCCGGCAACGGGACTGAAACTTTGGAATATCGCGGATGGAGGGAGTCGGGCAAAGCGTCGCCAATACTTGAATCCCGGCAACGGGACTGAAACGAGCAGCCTGCGGCAACGGCTGACGAATTCTAAAGCTGTCGCCAATACTTGAATCCCGGCAACGGGACTGAAACCGAAGCGGACGGGGACCAATAAGTGTGTAGGTTGGCGCGGGTCGCCAATACTTGAATCCCGGCAACGGGACTGAAACGGGCTGCCGGTCATTGCCGGGAACAGAAAAACCACGGGTCGCCAATACTTGAATCCCGGCAACGGGACTGAAACGTAGATAGGATTCTGGATAGGTGACTGGGGGCGGGGGTCGCCAATACTTGAATCCCGGCAACGGGACTGAAACGCTAGCTCGACCCACGAAATATCGCCAACTAGGACGGTCGCCAATACTTGAATCCCGGCAACGGGACTGAAACTTTAGATTAAAGGCAAGTCTGGGAATCAGCACGCTGCGTCGCCAATACTTGAATCCCGGCAACGGGACTGAAACGCGAAGCGTTCCAGTCCGAGATCAATCCCAATCGATGTCGCCAATACTTGAATCCCGGCAACGGGACTGAAACTTTAATAGCCCGGCAAATCCAGGCACTACGCTAGGGGTCGCCAATACTTGAATCCCGGCAACGGGACTGAAACCTCAACCAGCAAGAGATTTTGCAAGAAATCTGCAATGTCGCCAATACTTGAATCCCGGCAACGGGACTGAAACTCTGGGCGCTTGAACGACTTCACCAGCGTCGCTTCGGGTCGCCAATACTTGAATCCCGGCAACGGGACTGAAACAAGAGCTGCTCTAACTCAGTTTCGATCCGTAGGAGTGGTCGCCAATACTTGAATCCCGGCAACGGGACTGAAACAATGCAATTGCCAAAGCAGAGTATCAGTCAGCCCTTGGTCGCCAATACTTGAATCCCGGCAACGGGACTGAAACCAGCGCATTAATGCAGTGGAGCAGCCTGCGGCAACGGCGTCGCCAATACTTGAATCCCGGCAACGGGACTGAAACACTTATGAAAAAGCCAGTCATCCAGCCCAACGATGTCGTCGCCAATACTTGAATCCCGGCAACGGGACTGAAACTCTGCTTCTGCCTGTCGCAGGGCGACCGTTATGGGTGTCGCCAATACTTGAATCCCGGCAACGGGACTGAAACGACTGATATCCACATGGTCCCGCCTGCCTTCCGTACGTCGCCAATACTTGAATCCCGGCAACGGGACTGAAACTACTCAATAAAGACCATGCCGAAACCCCTCACCAACCAGTCGCCAATACTTGAATCCCGGCAACGGGACTGAAACTAGGCGTTGACGGCACGAACTGACTCGCTGGCATTGGTCGCCAATACTTGAATCCCGGCAACGGGACTGAAACTCAAGATGAAGAGCAAAAGCGATTGGCAGAGCTGGCTGGTCGCCAATACTTGAATCCCGGCAACGGGACTGAAACCGCAGTTCATGTTCAAGGTTGGTTAGCTTGGTAATATCGTCGCCAATACTTGAATCCCGGCAACGGGACTGAAACCGTCATCTAAAATTCCTCCTCAGTTACAGGGTTAGGTCGCCAATACTTGAATCCCGGCAACGGGACTGAAACTTTCTTTCAGGAGCGGCGTTATCTTCGCTATGAGGGGTCGCCAATACTTGAATCCCGGCAACGGGACTGAAACGACTATGAAATTCTTGGGTTGGATCGATTCGTTCTAGTCGCCAATACTTGAATCCCGGCAACGGGACTGAAACAAGTCAGTAAAATCTCTGAAAGTCGCTCTGCGTAAGGTCGCCAATACTTGAATCCCGGCAACGGGACTGAAACTCGCCCCGTCTTCGACCAAATCACCCTGAACCGGGATGTCGCCAATACTTGAATCCCGGCAACGGGACTGAAACAAACTCGATCAGCTTGAATGCAGGGATGTTCAACAAGTCGCCAATACTTGAATCCCGGCAACGGGACTGAAACTCCGAAACTTTGATTCTTCCGACTGAAATACGGTAGTCGCCAATACTTGAATCCCGGCAACGGGACTGAAACTTCAACTTATTTCAGCGGCGCCGTCGGCGCTGTCGCGGTCGCCAATACTTGAATCCCGGCAACGGGACTGAAACTCAAGATGAAGAGCAAAAGCGATTGGCAGAGCTGGCTGTCGCCAATACTTGAATCCCGGCAACGGGACTGAAACTTGCGGGCTGAAGACCTTGCCTGCGCGAGGAATCAAGTCGCCAATACTTGAATCCCGGCAACGGGACTGAAACTACAGTTCATCGCCAAATGTGGTGGGAACAGAAGTGGTCGCCAATACTTGAATCCCGGCAACGGGACTGAAACGCTGTGAGTCAGACTTTCCCGATCGAAAACCAGGGTGTCGCCAATACTTGAATCCCGGCAACGGGACTGAAACGTCTGGGTAGTCTGGCTGGGGTGGATAGGGGTCTGGGTCGCCAATACTTGAATCCCGGCAACGGGACTGAAACAGCTGGAATTTAACTTATCACTTCTGCAACGTTGCTGTCGCCAATACTTGAATCCCGGCAACGGGACTGAAACTGCGTATTTCGGCTTCAATTCGCAAGAGCAGGCCGAGAGTCGCCAATACTTGAATCCCGGCAACGGGACTGAAACACCCGCTCACCACGTTCGGAAGTACCGTTACGCTATGTCGCCAATACTTGAATCCCGGCAACGGGACTGAAACCCTGACGAAGGGGATGGCATGAAGAGGATGGCGGCCGTCGCCAATACTTGAATCCCGGCAACGGGACTGAAACTCCAACTCTAGCCAAACCCTATGATGGTGAACTTCCCAGCACCGACGCTAACAAATGGAGTCGCCAATACTTGAATCCCGGCAACGGGACTGAAACATTTGAAGGTTCTAAAAAAGCTGTGTCCTATCCAAGAGTCGCCAATACTTGAATCCCGGCAACGGGACTGAAACCCTGACGAAGGGGATGGCATGAAGAGGATGGCGGCCGTCGCCAATACTTGAATCCCGGCAACGGGACTGAAACGAGTCTGGACCGCAATGGGACCACGAGACATTGTTTGTCGCTAATAACTTAATCCCGGCAACGGGACTGAAACACTTCCAAAGTTCTCCGTCCGCATAGCCTACTGTAGTCGCCATTGAACAAACGACTGAACGTCTGGCAACCGAGACGAATACAGCAGCAGCAACTTGGTTAATGCAGCAGTTACAATCTGCCTAGTTTTTCAGAGGCTTCCCTGACAGCTGGGCTAAAAAGCTTGCAGTTTGCCTTGCAGCAAGGGTCACTTCGACCCAATGGAAGAAGCCAGTATGATAAAGGCATGTCCAATGATTCCTCAATACTCCCCATGACACCCGCTCCCGATCGCGTCTATTGGACCACTGAAGACCTCAAGCTCCTGCCAGAGAGCAGTCACCGCTACGAGATTATTGATGGACATCTGCTGATGACTCGCGCTCCCCATTGGAAACACCAAAAAGTCATTGGACAAACCTACAGTCTGCTGAATACCTGGTCATCGATATCGCAATTGGGAGAACCAGTGCCGACACCGGGAGTCATTTTTGACGATGCCGATAATGTGATTCCAGATGTGATTTGGATTAGCCATGAGCGAATGGCAGTCGGAATCGATGAAGAAGGGCATTTCACCGTTGCTCCTGAACTGATTGTTGAAGTACTTTCCCCAGGAACCCAGCATGAGCGTCGCGACCGAGAAACGAAACTCAAGCTTTACGCCGAACGAGGCGTGCAGGAATATTGGATTCTAGACTGGCGGATCCAGCAACTCGAAGTTTATCGTCGCCAAGCTGCCCTGCTGAGGCTAGTAGTAACCCTCTTTGCCACCGATACGCTGACTTCCCCGCTGCTGCCAGATTTTAGCTGTCGCGTATCTGAGTTTTTCCGTTAAGCCATTTCGCATTACCCTAAGGCAAGAGGCATATCCTCGTTCACTGCCCCTTTGCGGAGGTCGATTGCTTTGGTTCAACTCCCCCCTGCTTCCCAAGACCCCTCTTCCGGTTCGCTGCCCCGCGTCCTCAAGAGCCTGTCTGCCTATCGCTGGCTGGCTGCCGGTGCCTTGGTCAGCTCGTTACTGCTCACAGCAGCCTATGCCCTCACACCCCAACTGTTTCGCTGGGGGATTGATCAGGGCATTGCCCAAAAAAATCTGGATGTGGTGCTACTGAGTGCAGCATGGATGGTCGTCGCGGCAATTGCGCGGGGCCTGTTCAACTTTGGACAAAGCTTCTGGGCCGAGGCCGCCTCTCAAGGCGTGGCCTATGACTTGCGAAACAAGATTTTCAGCAAAATTCAGAACCTCAGCTTTAGCTACCACGATCAGGCCCAGACCTCCCAACTGCTGACGCGAGTGACCAGCGATATCGAGCAGATCCGCACCTTTCTCAGCACCAGTCTGATTCAGGTGATTAGCGCAGTCGTAACATTGATCAGCATCGCCGTAATATTGCTGCTGATGAACTGGGAGCTAGCCTTGATTACGCTGACGGTGATTCCCCTCTCCGGCTGGTTGATGGTGCGGTTTCTCAAGAAAACCAGCAATGTATTTCGCTTGGTGCAGCAGCAACTCGGCGATCTGAACGCGGTGCTGCAAGAAAACCTGTTCGGAGTGCGGGTGGTGAAAGCCTTTGTGCGGGGCGACGCCGAAACAGCCCGCTATACCCGGCTGAATCGCATGTTGATCGA
Source organism: Leptolyngbya sp. NK1-12 (assembly GCF_032598965.1). Taxonomy (NCBI): domain Bacteria; kingdom Bacillati; phylum Cyanobacteriota; class Cyanophyceae; order Leptolyngbyales; family Leptolyngbyaceae; genus Leptolyngbya; species Leptolyngbya sp. NK1-12. The sequence continues at coordinate 1,384,540 of NZ_CP053587.1, read as the reverse complement.
CAGCAACATGAAAACCATTCGGGCAATTCGCAACACGTTTCCGTTTATGTTTCTGCTGAGTAACCTGGTCACGGTAGTGGTAGTGGGCTACGGTGGGGCAGCAGTGATTGCCGATCGCTTTTCGATTGGGGAACTGGTGGCGTTTAATTCCTACTTGCTGTTGATTTTGCAGCCGATCTTGCTGATTGGGTTTGCGGCTCCGGCGATTGCTCAGGCTGCGGCCTCTGCCGATCGGGTGTACGAAGTGGTGGATGCGGAAATTGAAATCCGCGATCGGCCCCATGCCGTATCGTTTAGGACTTGCGGCGGGCGGATTACCTTTGAAAATGTCTGTTTTCGCTATCCGGGGTCGGCTACCGAAGCCCTCAAAAATATTTCGTTTGAAACTAAACCCAAGGAGCTAATTGCGATTCTGGGCATGACCGGATCAGGAAAAAGTACGATCATGAACCTGATTCCCCGCTTCTATGACGTAACATCCGGCGCGGTCCGCATCGACGGGCAAGATGTGCGCGACTTTACCTTGCACAGTTTGCGAGCGCATATCGGCATTGTGTTTCAGGAAACGACGCTGTTTTCCGGCAGCTTGCGGGAGAATATTGCCTACGCCAAGCCGGACGCTCCGTTGGAAGAGGTCATTGAAGCAGCTCAAACAGCGCAAATTCACGATTTTATCAGCAGCCTGCCGCAGGGGTACGATACCGTTGTGGGTGAGCGGGGAGTCGGTCTCTCCGGTGGCCAGAAGCAGCGGATTGCCATCGCCCGGACCTTACTCACCGACTACAGTATTTTGATTCTGGATGACAGCACCTCGGCAGTGGATGCCCGAACCGCCGCCCAAATTCATGCTGCCCTCGATGATCTGATGCGGCAAAAAACCTGCACCGCATTCGTGATTGCCCAACGCATCAGCACCGTGCAAAACGCCGATCGGATTCTGCTGATGGACAAAGGCCAGCTAGTGGCGCAGGGCACCCATGAGCAGTTGATGGAAACTAGTCCCCTCTATGGTGTGATTTTGGAATCGCAGGTTAAAACACCCGTTTCAAGAACCCCAATCTTAGAAAAATCAGTCAAGGCAGCAAAGGAGCAAGCATGAGAGCACCTGTGGTGGCATCAGACCAAAAAGCTGGACAGCAGTTGCCGACGCTGCAACGTTTCTTACAATATTTCCGTCTCTATCGCCGAGAAATTCCAATTGCCATTCTGCTAGTTGCCATCGGAGCAGTCACTCAGTCGATTGGGCCATTTTTAATTGGTTGGTCAATCGACAACTTGATTGTGCCGGGAAATTTGTCTGGACTGATGTTGATGCTAGGGGGACTCGTTCTGATCTACTTCCTCGGTGTTTGGGCAATCCGAGGTCAAATTCTGCGGGTTGGTTCGATTATGCAGCGAACGCTGGCCCAACTGCGGCAGGATATTTTCACGAAGATTCAAAGTTTGCCGATTAGCTTTTTTGACCGCAGCGAAGCCGGAGATTTGATGAGCCGCCTGCTGAACGATGTCAATACGGTCAATCAGGCGTTTGGCTTGACGGTAGCCCAAATGCTGGGAAATTTGTTCAGCTTAGTCGGGATCATCATCGCTATGTTCTCGATAAATTTCCAGCTTGGTCTGCTAAGCAATCTGGTTGTACCCTTGATGATTTTTACCACCGGATTATTTTCGCGCTGGGCCAGAGCCAGATTCCGCGTCACCCGCAAAACCATCGGCGAACTCTCGACTCGCTTAGAAGAAGGAATCACCAGCGTCCGGGAAGCGCAAGCCTTTAACCGAGTCGAAATGAACATCGAGGAATTTGAGTCAGTCAATGCCGCTAATCGCGATGCCAATGTGCAGGCCGTGGCAATTACTGCCGCCTTCCTACCGTCGATCGACTTTCTCAATACCCTAGCCACCGCCGCCGTTTTGGCCTATGGTGGCTATCTGGCCGTGACCGGAGCCGCAACCGTGGGCGTCGTGACGGCGTTCCTGATCTATGTCCAGCTTTTCTTCCGTCCAATTCAAATCCTCAGTCAGTTTTATACTCAGGCCCAGTCGGCCCTAGCCGGACTAGAACGCATCTTTTTCCTATTAGATGAACCCTCGCAGTTGAATGACGCCCCCAATGCGATCACCATGCCGCCAATTCAAGGCACCGTTACGTTTGAACAGGTGTCCTTTGGCTATAGCCCATCCCAGCTAGTGCTCAAACAGGTGAATCTAGAGGCGCAAGCAGGGCAAATGATCGCGTTGGTGGGACCAACCGGAGCCGGAAAAAGCACGATTATTAATCTAATTCTGCGCTTCTACGATGTCACTAGCGGAGCCGTGAAAATTGACGGCATCGATGTCCGAGACGTGACCCAGGCGAGTCTGCGCCGCCAGATGGGAATTGTTTTGCAAGATAACCTTCTGTTTAGCGGCACGGTGGCCGAAAATATCGCCTTCGGTAGACCGGACGCTAGCCAAGCCGAGATTGAGGCCGCTGCCCAATTGGCCAATGTGCACGAATTCATCCGCTCGCTGCCCCAAGGCTACGCTACCCAACTCGGAGAACGGGGTGCTCCCCTCAGTCAAGGTCAACGCCAACTCGTCAGCATTGCCCGTGCCGTGTTGATCAATCCGCGCATTTTGATTCTCGACGAAGCCACCAGCAGCATTGACACACGCACTGAAGCGCTCGTGCAGGACGCGATCAGTCGTTTGTTGCGGGGACGCACCAGCTTTGTGATTGCTCACCGACTCAGCACTGTGACGCAAGCCGATCAGGTGTTGGTGATTCAACAAGGGCAGATTATAGAACGAGGAACGCACACAGAATTGATTGCGAAGGGTGGAGTGTATGCCAATCTATATGCACTGCAATTGGGAGATGGAACGACGGTTTCAATCAAGTGAGACAAGCCGCACTAAGCCCGCAATTGCTCGATCAACCAGGCCGTCGTAGCTGACTGATTTTCCTGACGGCTGCGCTGAAGTGCCTGCTCCAAAATCTCTAGCTTTAAGCCCAGTAACACCTGCGATTTGCGAATATGGCGAATGGGAATGCCGTGATCAGCTGCAAAGAATGAAAGGGCAAACAGAATCAAGGCATGGTCATTGGAGTGATCAGAGCCGGTAGATATGGGTTCAAATCTCATATGACCGCAGTAGTAGTAGCCTTTCAGCTTGGCGGAGGCTGGGTTGTCAGCAAGTTTGACAAACTCATCCCAGGAGGCTGGTAGCCAAGTTTCTAGCAGGGGTTGAACTGGCGATAGGGGCATAGTTGTCGTCGCCTCGAATGTGGTTGCATGATTTGAGTCTATCCAATCATTTTACTTACAGCGTTTTTCACTCATGTGAGGTATGGCTACCATGTACACAGATCTCGATCGCGACTCAATGCAAGGGGAGATCCCCCTAAATCCCCCTAAACCCCTACGGGGATGCGCCTTCGGCGTAGGATAAGGGGGACTTCAATCCCTGATTGGTAGGTGCTGCGCACAGGCTTCGCCTCTTCCCCCCTTTACTTAAGCTACGGTGTACACACAAATCGAGTTGGTTAGGATTCGAGGCGTTTTAGCCCCCGTTCGGCTGAGCTCACGTCGAAGCCTAAATCCCCCATGAATGGCAGATACTCAAGCAAAAACAAGTCAGCAACTATTGCCTAGCGCCAGTTGCCCAACAAGACAAACGCCGCCCAAAAGCGGGGGTGTCGATACGGTCCTTGTAATAGACTTAACTGGGCCTGTCGTAGGGCAGCGGCTCTGCTGAGGCCGGTTTTCAGCTCTTGATAAAATTGCGTCATCAACAGCGGTGTGGATTCATCGTCAATCAGCCAAAGGGAGGCCAATGTACTGCGAGCACCCGACTGCACAGCCATGCCCGCCAAGCCCAAGGCAGCGCGTTTGTCTCCGATGGCAGTTTCACAGGCACTCAACACCAGCAGTTCCAGCGTGTTGGGCCGCTCTTGTCTCGCTTGTAGCAGTTGGCTAAATCGACTCACCGTAATCGGCTGATCCCAGGCCAAGATAAAGGTTTGATCCGACTGCGAGCTAAACTGCCCGTGGGTAGCAATGTGCAGAATGGGAGCCGCAGAAGCATTGACCGTCGTAGAGAGGCTAGAGCTGGTAAAGTCTTGATTCAGCAGGATATCGCCAGGAATGGCAGAGCGAATTTGGGTGAGTTCAACTTCGACGAATTCCAGTGGTTCAAAGCTATGACGCGATTCGGTTAAGCCTGCCGTCACAGCCGTTAAGGCAACTTGCTCTAGCGGCTTTGGTCCAAATAAACGCAGACCAGGGGTAAGCGCAATGCTGTAGGTTTCAATCAGGTAGCGCTCACCGTCATAGAGAGCCGCCATCGGAATCGATTGCAGTGCCCCATCCTGCACAAACACCAGCGTTTGAATCTGGTTTTCGCGCAGTGTGGCCGCCATGGGTTGAATCATCCAGCTATAGAGTTGCTGGGCTAGCTCTTGAATTTCCCGATCCGAGGTGTAGGGCAGAATCAACCGTCGGCGAAAGCTTTCCACAACGCGCTCGACTTCGGTTTGCGACACGGGGGCCACATGATAACGCAGGGGTTGGTCGGGCAGCGACGTAATCACCAAAAGCTGATTGGGCAGCAAAATTGGATAGAAAATGGCGGCGGTTGGGTCGATGCTGTCGATTTGCTGGGCCGGTTCAATACAGGCAGAGCGAAAGAAGTTTTCTAGTTCGGCGACGCGCAGAGCTTCGATGGCTTCGCGGGCTAGCTGCAAATCAGCAGGGCTGGCATCCGGCTGCACCAACAGATCCACCAGCTCACGGTAAAGTGGCTCAACATCGCTGCGAAACGAGACCTGAAATTCCGGATGGGTAGACAGTAAATCTCGCCGGATCAGGTTTAAGGTTTGCAGAGCTTCGCTGTAGACCGCCTTAGCGGCGGGGGGGTCGCTTTGTTTCAGAATTCGCCCTAGCTGCCATTGCCAGCGATAGGCAATATCATCCGCGTTGACCGATTGCGCCAGCAACAGTGCCCGTTGGCTGAGGGTTTGGGCCGTCTGCCACTGTTGAGTTTGCTCATAGAGGTGGGCCAACTGACCGACGGCATAGGATTCGGCCCGCGGGTCGGATAGACTTTGCGCCTGCTGAATCGTGCGCATCAGGATCTGGGCGGCGGTTTGGGTCACGGTTTGAGCGTTAGCCTGGGCATCGGCTTGGACGTCGGCTTGGGTCAACCTGGCGGCCAATTGGCCTAACTGGGTGGCGAAGTTGACTTGCAGGTAGACGGCATCCCGACTGGGGGGAAGGCGATTGAGCTGGAGCGGATTGTCCGGGTCGTCGGACAGGATCTGAGCCGCGAGCATTTGGGCCGCGACATTTTGCTGGGTGTCGAGCAGCAGGCTGAGGCGATTGAGCTGGGCCTGGAGTCGTCCAACTGGGGTGAGGGCCGTATTGGCAGCCTGTTGATAGAGCTGGAGAGCTTCTGGGGTGGACTGTAGACTGCGCAGGGTGTTGGCCAAACTGAATTGGATATCGCTGAGCTGTGCTCGCATATCAAGCTGTTCGGCAATGGCTAAACTCTGCTGCAACACCTGCTGGGACTCGGTCAAGTTACCCGCGACCTGTAGAACAGTGCCCAGACTACTCAGCCCCAGCGCCTTCAGCGGCGAATCAGGTTGGGACTGCAAGCGCTGGTTGATCGCTTCAAGTAAACGTTGGGCACGGCGATATAGCCCCAGGGTCTGTAACGCTTGGGCTTGGTTGATCTGGCTGCCGATCTGTCCCTGCAGATCCTGGGCAGCGGCATAGTAGGTTTCGGCCTGTTGCCAGCTCGCCAGAGCCGCTTCCGGCTGCCCCAGCCCCAACTGCACCTGTCCCTGGGTGTTGAGCACCTGAGCTAGAAGCTGCGGGTTCGGCTGAGGGGTCAGCCGCTGCCTACTCTCAGCAATCGCCTGTTCGGCTCGTTGCCAATCGGCTAGCTTCAGATAGGCCAGCGCCAAATAGTTGAAACAGCGCGCCTGTTGGAGGGAATCATCGGCGTTCTGGGCGGCGGTCAAGGCCTGCTGCCAGAGCGTGATGGCGTCTGCGTATTGGCCTGCCTGGTAGGATTGCCGTCCCTGTTCAATCAGGGGTTCGATCGGCGAGTCTGCCGTGGTTTGCGTAGCGTAGGCATCGGGTTCTGGCTCTGAGAGATGCAACTGAGCTGCCAAAAACGAAGCATCAATGCGATGAGTTGGCGCAGCGACCAGAGGCCAGGAGATGGAAAAGGGCTGGAACACACAAAGAAAGGTGAAAACAGCCAGAATTGCCAAACCACAGCTTCGATACCTCGACCGTTGGCTCAACGGTAGTCTTAGCTGTAGGCTTAGCTTTAGCTTTAGCTTTAGCCTTAATTTTCGCTTTAGACAGTCCTCCAACCGGTGTCGAGAATGAAATCTGCTAAGCCGCTTGTAGACCTGATTAGAGAAGTGGTGTAGCCATTGCCGCAGTTTCATGTTGGCTCATCCTGTCTCTTGGCACAGTCTACTGCAATTCGGGATGACGCTGGTGACGCTAGCAAGATGATTTGGCCGGTTGCGTTGATTCGCCAGCCCTGGGCTTCTACTAGTCTGTTCTCGTTCAGGTTAGGCTGCACACTTCGGCTAGTTTCGCTTGCGCTTCCACGATGTTCCATCTCTGATATCCGCAGGTCTTCCCAAATGGTTTCACCGCGCAACAGCTGAGTTGGCGCTTCCGGTAGACCGCCGCGCCCGGTAACGACAAAGCTGTTGCCCTCGGTTTGCTCACAAACAGCAGCGATTTGGTTGCTAGCGTCGATCAGGTTAGCAGGCAGTTGCACGAGACCACGATTAGGGTCCACATCGGGCGCATTGATCTGGACCGTACCGCTGAACTGGGGTCCTAACGCAGAAGAGGCCGTAATGTCGCTGAAGCGAGTCAACTGCGGGCGGGCCTGCGTTCCCAAAACAGCTTCAGCCCTGATCAACACCTGTCCACCAAAATTATTTTGAGCATTAGCGGTAATATCGCTATTTGCGGCGGCGGCCAAAATCGTTGTATCAATTGCAATGTTACCACCACGAGCGTTACCGATAGCATTTGTTGTAATAGCACTCCGCTGTCGTAGCAAAATATTATCAGATTGCAGCGTAATGTTGCCGCGAGTACCTGCAGCAGAATCAGCAGTCAATACAGCTTCTCGATTCAGGCGGATTTGATTTGCGTTGACCGTTAGGTTACCCACCCCGCCCTGACCCGGAGGTCGGCTCGGATCGCCGCTGGGGAAATTGCTAACGCTAATCACCGCTCCGTCTGCAACGCTCAAGCGTTCGGTGGTGATATTCAGGTTGCCGCCTGCCCCTTCTGCTAAGGCACTGGCAAACAAGCCACTGCTACCAAAGGGTGTACGGCCAGAAAGCGCTACCGAGTCGGAGGCATTGATGGTTAAATTGCCGGCGTTGCCACTGCCTGCCGTTGCGGTCACAATCTGTCCGCCGTCTGACACGCGCAATTGGTCTGTCGTGATCACAAGATTGCCACCGTTTCCAGATGCTGTAGAAGCTGCCGCGATTGTACTGGGACCCTGCGCCGTGCCACCGCTAACGTCGATTTGCTCCGCCTGAATTGTCACCTGGCCTGCCGCTCCTGAGCCAAAGGTGGTTGCAGAAATCTGCCCCCCCTGCCGAATTCGCAGTTGTCCAGCACTGACGGTTAAACTGCCGCCCCGACCCGTTGCTTCTGGTTCTACCGAAGTTGACAGCCCGCTCGCGAACTGCCTGGTTCCGCCCACCAACTCGATCTGCTCGGCTCGGACCGTTAGATTGCCGGCGTTGCCATCCCCAGCCGTTAAGGTGGTGATCTGAGCACCGTCCCGAATTTGCAGTTGATCGGCGATCAGGGTCAGGGTATTGCCGTTGCCGCTAGCTCCCGGCTCCACGGTGGCAAACAAACCGCTGCCATTGCCCTGGAGTTCGACTTGCTTGGCCTGCACTGCCATTCGACCTGCATCGCCTGCTCCAAACGTACTGGCTGCAACTTGCGCCCCATCGGTGAGGCGGAGCCGCTCGGCGTTAATCGTCAACCTGCCTCCATTGCCGCTGGCTATTGCTTCAACTGAAGTAAACAAGCCACTCGGCCCGATGGGTGAACCACCGCTGATCTCCAACGCCGTAGTTTGAACCTGCAGACTTCCCGCATTGCCACCGCCAAACGTGCCGCTCGAAATCTGGCCGCCATTGTCGATCTGGATGCGGGGAGTCACCAGCAACACACGGCCTCCTGCTCCGGTCGCACCGGCTGCCACATCGGTAGAGAGACGGCTAACAAAAGGGCCGCTAGAGCCTACCCGAAACCCAGACACCTGAATTCCCTCACTGGCCCTGAGACTAAGCGAACCGCCTGCTCCCGTTCCCAGCGTATCGGCCAACAGAGCCGAAGTGCCGGTGATCTGAATATTGCGCCCCTGCACCTGAATCGCGCCCCCCCGATTGCCGCTGGTCTCAAGCGAAGCCGCCTGCCGCAGCCGCACATCTCCAAACTGCTCCACGCCAGCATAGCCCAAACGCCAGTTCTGGGGAGCCTGAGGCTCAGTCAGCGCGACCAACCGTGCCTCCCCGGCTGCTACACTACCCAGCTCAATCCGGCCTGCCGGTGCAGTCAGGTTGCCGCCCTCTAGGGTGAGGTTGCCGCCCACCAGCGCTAAGGTTTGTCCCGGATTCACGGCTAGCCCAGCAGGACGATTGGTGCGGTTGACCGTGGGATTTTCTGGCGAATCGAGAAACAGCCCGTGCCCCGGTCCCTGCACTTGAATCGGCGCGGGATTGTCCCCAAACTGTAAACCTACCGGCAAACTCACGGTCAGCAGCGGCGTTGCCGGCGGATTCACAGCGCTAAATTCTGCCCCATCTGCAAAGCGAATCCGCTCGGCAGTGCTACCCACAAAGCTCCCACCAATCGCCAAGGAGGCATTACGGCCAAAAATAATCCCGTTTGGATTAATTAGAAACAAATTAGCGCTGTTAGCCCGAATCAGGCCATTAATGCGTGAGGCTGAACCACCCGTGACGCGACTAAAAATCGACTCAATCGCGGCAGGATTATTAAAGAAAGCGGTGCCCCCCTCCGGCACAGAAAATCGCTCAAAGCTGTGGAATAAATTACGACCTGCCCGCGTTCCGCCAGTAATCTCCTGAATGTTGCCTCGCGTCTCAATCCGGCTGGACTGTGGCAAAGTGCGGTCAGGAACAATCTGAGCTGCCACTCGTGTTGCTGCTACGCTGCCAACCTGCACTAGGCACAACCCAATCGATACAAGCAAATTTTTGCTTACGCTAGGGATGAAACAGATTTGGATCAAGCGAAATACAGACATGAATATACAGCCGAGGACAAGTTCAGGAGTCAAACAAGAGATTAAACGTTTCAACCATCCTCTCAGATTATCGGCTGATTCGATCCGAAGCAGATGGGGAAGGGATGATCCTATTGCTACAGATTATTGCTACAGATACCAGGCTACAAAATCTGACCAAAAAATTTGGTCACAAAATCTGGTCACAAAATCTGGTCACAAAATCGCCCATGCCTAAAACGCAGATGATAGCACTCCTGAACCAATCAGCTCTGAACCAATTAAATAATTGGGATCCAAAGCCTCGATTGCCGTGAGACCTTTCTGACCAAAGGACAGTGAAGTCGCGTCACTCAAATCACTAGAGGTTAGGGCTGAATTCAGCAAGTCTGAGTTCAATGGCAAATTCAATGGCAGAGGCGTGACGCTGCTGGTTTCCAGGCTGCCCTGCTGAGGGAGTGGGGGCTGACTGCCGCTACTGCTACTCAGACCATTGATCAGTCCGTCAGGTTCTGTCACAGCAATCCCTGTCCAGCCGGTAGCGAGATTATTAGCGGGTGCATTGGCTGTATCAGCAGTGGCTGCCGCCGGATTCGCGGTATTAAATTCATGCCACCAGCCGCTCGATCTGGCTCTGCGACTACGCCGCCATTCATAGATCTGGCTCTGCTCAACCATGAATGCCACATCTTGACTGCGATCTTGAGTCAATTGCTGCGCCAAGGCTGGATTGGCCTCTAGCTGCGCTACCGTCACCCCCAAGCGCTGAGCCAAAAACTGTTTGGCCTGGGTTTGAAGCGCCAGCAGATCAACGCTAGCCGTACCCGGATCCCAGCCGATTACATCAAATCCTCGACGATCTAGTCCAGTAACATTGCGTCGTGATCCCAGATCAATGTCTGGCTCCATGATGCCCAAACCGCCACCACTCGATTTCCAATGGCTGGCTTGATACCCATCACCGCCCAAGCTGCGATCTACACCGGTGGCAAAATCTGCGTTCTTGGTTGTGCCGCCGTTGATGGAAAAGAAAGGACTACCGCCAACCACCAAATCGAGTTTGCCTTCGTTTGAGAAGCGCATCATGTCAAGGCTAGTGGCATTCTTCAGTGGCCCTCTAGGGTCTAGCTCAACGGTGCCCGTGCCATTATCATCGTCATCGTCATCGTCGTCGCCAAAGCCGGCGATTGGAGTCAACTGCCATCCAGACGGATCAACACCACTATAGAAGCCAAGTACATGTCCAATTTCATGTACAGCCACACTAAAAAAGTCGATACTGTTAGCTGGAGGAGTACCGTTCAATTCGTAGTTCCAGTTCAATCCCAGGCTAGTCAACTGATCGTTCATCAGAATGTAGCCGTCGAGTCCACCATCCTGTGGATTTCGCATTCCCAATGCTTTGGCATTGGCGCGGCTCAGGTTCAGCGTATTGCTGCTCTGCTCCAGCTTATTGGAGGTCATGCCGTCCGGGCCGATCTGATTCACCCAGGCCGTAAAGGAGTTGGTATTGCTGGGCAGGTTTTGGTGAACGGTTTGATCATCGGCTGACTTGCGATCGGCAGCCAGCTGAGTGCGCCAAGTTGAGTAGGACTGATCTGCCTCAATTCCCATCAGTGCGCCACCGGCAACACCCGTCGGCAGAGTGCTGCTGGGTTCAACATAGATATTGACCGTTACATCATCCGTGAAGTAGGTAGACCAGAGACGACCCGCCGTTTCAAAGGCGACCATCTGCTCCAGCGTTGTACCTGGACCGTAGGTGAATACAATATTCATAGCTAAGGCTCTCAGAAGTTTTCAGGTGAGTTAAATCATTTCAAGCCACAAGCAGTAGCTTTACCGGCCAACAATCGAACTGGACCAGTAGGTAGAGCACTAAATCAGCCATGCCGAACGAAGATCCTGATTCAACCTCAGCTTTAAATTGGGTTTCTCTAATTGGGTCTCTCTAATTGAGTTTCTCTAATTGAGTTTCTCCAATTGAAAATTTGTTAGATTATTTCATTGCTACATTTCATTGCTATAGAGGGTTGCGTAGAATAGTCTAGCCCATCTATCCAGACGAAGAACGAAACATGAGAAAACTCTCATCCAATCAAGTATCTACCATGATCGCTTCTATGCAAAACATGAGAAAACTCTCATCCAATTTGATGATTTGTGGTGACCACTCTCGTTGATCATCACGCTAATCTGTTTTTTAAGAATTATCACCTCCTCGCTTCATCTAAAAATTTGTTCCTGATTAGATTCCTTGCTACCATTCCGTCTTTTTGCTACTCACCGTAACGCATCGTTTGTAGAACTACAGCGTTTTTCACTCATGTGAGGGATGGGGGATGGGGGGGCTTCGCCCACACAAGGGCACCGCCCCTACACCCGGTTTTTCGTTCTTCACTAGCCTGAAAAAGGCTGTATACCGGAAAAGAATTTGATGTTAAGATTTGTAACAAGTTCCATTGATTGGGCAAATGCAAGCAGAATCGTTAGTAGAGAAATACGACAATGCAGGGAGGTGAAGCGCGAGCTGTAGCCACTGGGTGCAGAATGCCGATTGACTTCAAAACGGCGGAGCAGATTCATGGTGGATAGGCAGGAGGATATTTATGATTCGACCGCGGCACCGGATGCGGCTCAGGATCCGTTAGAGGCAAGGCTAGCCAAGTGGATTCAAGCGATCCAAGCTTTAGACTCCTCCAGTCCGGAACGGCGGCATTGTTTGAATCGGCTGGTGAACGAAATTCTGCGATCGGGCAAATTAGGGCATCCACAGCGGTCGATTTGGCCGGCTAGCCTTTACGAAGACCTATACAACGAAGCCCTGCAACGAACGCTGTTGATCATCTGCCAAACAGTTGAGCAATATAAACCAGAAAATCCAGTCATGGCATGGGTGAACTTTCGATTACAGCATCAGTTTACTGAAGTAGTGAAAGACTATCAGAAGCAGGGCATCACCCAAATGCCGACAGGCAGTCGCTTTCCGGTCCGCCTTCCTTCTCTGGAGGATTTACCCAGGTCGTCTCCTGCTCCAGAGGCCGATCTGCCCATCCAGCAATTTTTGCAACAGGATCCCGAAGGGCTACTCAAAAAACAGCGGTTGCGAGAGCGCCCCGACATAACGTTTCAGACATTGGCGATTGCTAAGTTTGTGGAAGGCAAAACCTGGCCCGAAGTTGCCGCCACTTTGGATATTCCATCCCAGACACTTTGCAGTTTCTTTAATCGTCAACTCAAACATCTGATTCCCTATTTCAAAAAGTACTTAGAAGTATAGTTAAACTGCCCTGCTGGCAGTAGTTATAGATAAATACCTGTTGCTACGGATGCTTATGTTACTAATGGTTGGAGTGCAGCGAAATCAGCTATGAATCAAACCATAGAGCCGCTTACCTTTACTGTACCGCTTTCATTTGCAGCTCATGCAATGGCCCAACAGCAAGGATCCCAAACTCAGCCAACCTATTTGAAGGCGCTAGCGGTTTATGCCGTTGACTTTTACCTGCGCTGTATGGGGATCGAAACCGATCTTGAGCAGAGCGACTGGCACGATCCCTGGATGGCGAAATTGATTGATGTGGCAGACCTGTGGCTCAAACCCTACGGTAAGCTGGAGTGCTGTGTTGTGCAATCCGATGCAGAAGTGCTATCGATTTCGCCAGATGCGGAGGCGGATCGGATCGGCTACATGGCAGTGCAGTTGGATCCGACACTGAAATCAGCAACACTGCTAGGCTTTACGCCAACACCAGCCCCCAATCTGCCGCTGACCGAACTACAATCATTAGAGCAGTTTCTGACCCATTTGCAGTCCTTGGCAGCTCCGAATGCACTTACAGATGCACTCCCAGAGGCGCTCATAGATGCGCTCCCAGATGTACTTCCAGATATACTCCCAGTTGCTCCGCCGCTCGCTGGAACTACGCCTGCCCCGCCCATGACTGCCCCTACCTCTCAACCTGCCTCTGTCCCTGTCCCCAGACCTGCAAGAAATCCGAGTCATCCCATGATCAATCTGAGAAACTGGCTAGAAGGAATCGTTGAAACTGGTTGGCAGCCAATCGAACAGGTGTTAGGCAGTAGTCAGATGCCGATGGTGGCTGTTCGCAGTCAGAGTCAGCATGAGATTACAGTGCGGCAAGCCAAACTGATCGATGTTGGCATGGAGTTAGAGGGGCAGTCGGTCGTGCTGTCTCTGGCAATTACGCTGAATCCAGACACCAGTATGAATGTGCTCGTGCAGCTCTATCCGGCTCCTGGTAACAGCTATTTGCCGCCGCATCTCAAATTGACCATGCTGAGCGAGGCGGGCGAACTGCTGCAAGAAATCTGCTCTAGAGAGCAGGACAGCTACATTCAACTGCGGCATTTTCGTGGCGAGGCAAGCGATATTTTCGAGATCCAGGTCAGTTTAGGCGAAGTCTGTATTAGCGAAAGTTTTGTGCTGTGATTGCTCTTTATTGCTCTGATTCTTGCTGGTTTTCTTTTATTCCTGTTTGTTGCTCCTTTGGTTAGTTCTGGTCGGCTGCGGCTAATAGTACGATTAATAGCACGATGAGTCATCTAGTTGTTCTCAACTTAGGTATAGGAGATGTACACAGCGGTTGTCCAAACGTGATCGCTCAGGTTTCGAATCGGGCCGAAAACCACTATCCCATGCAGTACATCGGCAGTTTGCCGCCTGCACCCGAACTAGAGCAGCTCTATCGACGCTGGCAGTTGCTCTATCGCGAGTTCTACCGAGAGCGGGGAGGACAGCCACAGTGGTCAGCCCCACGAGCGATTACCATCTCTACTAGCGGTGTCACCCATTTTTCCGAAGTTGAGTTTAGCGATTTGGCGCAGCAGTTGCGGCGGCGGTTGAACCAGTGGCTAAATGCTGAATCCTTTCATGCCATCGATCGCAAATTGAGTCGCTTGTTTGATCCAACCGATGCAATTCAGGTGATTATCCAAACGAACGATCCGTTGCTGCGACGCTTGCCCTGGCACCTGTGGAACTTTTTTGAAGACTTTCCCCAGGCAGAAGTGACCCTCAGCGTAGCTACCTATGAGCGTGTTCCCGACCGGCCTCAGTCTACTGGCAGCATGCGAATTCTGGCAGTGTTGGGCAATAGTGAACAAATCGACGTGCAGAGCGACCGACAGGTACTCGAAGCCCTCCCAAATGCAACACCGCTGTTTCTGACGCAGCCCAGCTATCAAGAACTGCACGAACACCTCTGGGATCAGCGCGGCTGGGATATTTTGTTTTTCGCCGGTCACAGCCAAACCGAAGATCTGGACACCAGCGAGACCGGACGAATCTATCTCAACTCCCACCAAAGCCTAACGCTGGATCAGTTGCGTCACGCCTTAAAGCGAGCCATCCGACAGGGATTGAAGCTGGCTATTTTCAACTCGTGCGACGGGCTGGGATTGGCACAGGCACTGGCTGATCTGCAAATTCCCCAGGTAATCGTGATGCGTGAACTCGTGCCCGATCTAGTGGCGCAGACATTTTTTCGGGAGTTTCTCACCCAGTTTGCCAGTGGGTGCAGCCTCCATGCCGCTGTCCGCGAAGCCCGCGAAAAGCTGGAAAAGCTGGAAGGTGACTATCCTTGCGCTACTTGGCTACCGCTGATTTGCCAGAATCCAGCCGAGCCGCCGATGGATTGGCGGACTCTCCCAGCACCTGCGGCTCCCCATTCCGCCCAAAAACTGCGCTGGCCGATGCTGTTGACCAGCCTCGTAGCAGTGGGAGTGATTGGCGTCCGCTATCTGGGCGGCCTGCAAGCGCTAGAGCTAACCGCATTTGATCAACTGATGCGCCTCCGTCCTGCCGAACCGCCCGACTCCCGCCTGCTGCTAGTCACCATTACCGATCAGGATGTGCAGCAGCAAGATGCGCAAGAACGGCGAGGGGCATCTCTCTCGGATCGGGCCTTGGCCCAACTGCTAGAAAAACTGCGTCCACATCAGCCGCGAGTAGTAGGACTCGACCTCTACCGCGATTTTCCGATTGATCCGGCTTCTGGGCTAGAGGCGCAACTTCAACAAGTACCGCAGTTTGTCGCCGTCTGTGAAGTGGGGGAAGGCGGTGGCACCAAACCCCTAGCCGGCATTCCCAACGAGCGGCTCAGCTTCAGCGATCTGCCAATTGATCCCGATGGCGTGGTGCGACGGCAAATTCTGGGCATGGCGGCAGCTCCCACCTCGTTTTGCGTCACCGATACGGCCTTTAGCTTCCGGCTAGCTCAGCGTTACTTAGCCGCCCAGGGCATCCAGACAACTCGCGATGCCACAGGAACAGTTCAGATCGGCGAGACTCGCTTTCCGCAACTGCGCCCCGACAGCGGCGGCTATCACCAGCTCGATGCCCTTGGCTATCAGGTGATGCTCAACTATCGGGCCGTCCATCCACCCGCCGATCAGGTGACGCTGGGCGAAATTCTGAGCGGTGCTCTCGATCCCCAACTCGCTGATCTGGTCCGCGACCGGATTGTCCTCATCGGTACGGTCGCCCCCAGCTTCAAAGACTACTTCCTCACACCCTACAGCCAAGCCGACCCAATGCAAAAACTGCCCGGAGTGGTGATCCAAGCCCACATGACGAGCCAACTCCTGAGTACCGTCCTCAATCAACGACCGCTGCTGCAGAGTTTACCCAACGGGGCCGAAATCGTCTGGATTTGGATCTGGACCACGCTGGGCGGGGCACTGGTACTCGTTTGCCGCTCGCCGTTGTCAATAGGGCTAGCTGGAGTTGGAGCCATCCTCCTCTTGGGCGGGATCAGCTATGGTGGTTTGCTGCAGGGTTGGTGGCTGCCTCTGATTCCAGCCGCGATTGGATTGGCGATCAGCAGTAGTGCAGGCGCGGCTCATCGCTTAATTTATCTCATTACCTACACCTAGTCATGTATCACACAAAGTCATCCCCAAAAAAACGTTTGATTCAATTTAGTGTTCTTAGTTTCCTTCTCGTTAGCATTCCAGTAGCTACACCCATCTCAGCGCAACCAACGATTCAGCAACCTCGAATTCCTACGGTTGCCCAGGCTGCTCCAGAATTTTCCGATGTGGGTAGACCCCGTCGCCGTAGGGGAGGAGGGAGTCGTGGCTCTTGTCTGATTGCCGACAAACCACCGCTCACCGCCCTTGTGCCCGACAGCAGCACTGGCTACACACTGGCTCAGTCACCTGGCCTCTGGTTTTACCTGCCCTATCGCCTCACCGACCAACATGCAATCGAATTTGTGCTCAAAGACAGCCAGGATAATCTGGTCTATACCAAAACTATTGCAGGAAACGAAACGGCTCCCGGCATTGTCAATCTGCGTCTACCAGAGTCCGTGATTCTTGATACCGCCCAAAGCTACGAATGGTATTTACTGGTGCAGTGCGATGCTGAGAATCAAGAGCGATTTGTGTTTGTGAATGGGGCGATTCGGCGGCTAGAGCGTCCAGAGCTTCAGCAGCAGTTGGCGTCTCTGCCGACGACGGAACATTCCAATCTCTATGTCAGCGAGAATCTCTGGTACGATGCGATCGACAGTACAGCAACTCAGCTACAAAATGCGCCTCACAATGGCACAGCTCGCAGTAGCTGGATGGAGCTATTGCAATCCGTCGGCTTGAGTGAGCTAGCAACAGAACCGCTTGTGCCTTGCTGTGGGCTTGAATCAGACTTGAATAAGAGCAATCTCGCCGATCCTAAGCACGCAGAATCGCTTCTACCTGCCCCAGCAGCTCATTAAAGCGAAAGGGCTTAGTAATATAGGCTCTGGCCCCAAGCTCTATACTCTGGGCATAATCTCGGTCATCAGCCCTAGCGGTCAAAATAATCACTTCGGGCATTCGGTCCTGAGTTCGCTGTAACTCCCTCAGCACAGTCCAACCATCCTTGAGCGGCAAGCCCAAATCGAGCAACAGTAGGTCAAAAATTCCCTGTTGCACCATCTGAAGTGCCTCCTCTCCGTTTGTGGCAATGGCTGTTTCATAGCCATGCTTTTGCAAACCCTTTTCCAGGAAAGCTGCTATCCGGGGTTCGTCTTCCACAATCAAAATCTGAGGCATCGTTAAAACCATGTACATATGACGGATTTCAGTGATTGGTTTCTAAATTTGAGAGGAGGCCAGACAAGCATCAGAAAGAGATTACCCTCAATTTATCATCAGAAATATGCTCAGGTGATCCTATCCATTGCATAAAAACGAGCAATGAAACCTTGCTCGCTACCCTGACTCCCATCTTGACTAACACCTAACAACACCCTGAGAGCTGGTTACAATCGACTAGCCGTAGAACTGTAAATTGACTGTAAGAACGGATACCTTTACATTAAATTAGCGGTTTAAGAAGCAAATGAACACTTAATGAGGACATTCTCATCCTCTTTGCCAGGATAGCCCATACCGCGTATCGTCTCAATCGCCTTGTTGCTAATTCTGGCAAAGCCGCCTATTTCCCCTATCAAAAACCCCATGGTATCTACAGCTTTCATAAACAGGTTGTGAACAGGGGGTGTGGGGGCAGTGCCCCCACGCAGGGGTTTCACCCCTGCACCCCTTCATATCCTGCAAAGGATGGCTATAGGCTCATTTGTAATAGTGACTTGTAATACTGACTAAAGAAAGGGACTGGCTGTTGTCGTCTCCTGTGGCATGGCATGATAGAAGTGCCCAAAGAGATTCATGAGGAGGCGACTTCCTTACAACCAAGCAGGCTAACAGACATCCGTCCGAGAGGCAACGAGTCCATTCATCTTTGTACTCTCTATGACTCCAACCCATCCCACTCGCTCTCAATCCTCAGCTACCGTCTCGGATACGAACGACATTGATCACTTCTTAGTTTGCGGCCTAGGTAACCTGGGCCAATACTGCATTCTCAACCTCAGACGATTTGCGCTCGGTGATGCCCAAATTCATATCACAGCCATTGACAGACAGCACCCCTCAGAGTGGGAAGTGCAAGATTTGCCGGCTCTGCTGTCAGGGCACCTGATTCTAGGCGATTGTCGCGATGAGGCAGTATTGTTGCAAGCTGGAATTCAACGATGTCGGACTATCTTGCTCGTTACTAGCAATGAAAGTGTGAACGTTGAAACCGCTATCGTCGCTCGTCGCTTGAACCCAGAGATTCGCATAGTCATGCGATCATCGCGGCGAAATTTGAATCAGTTGCTAAAACAGCAATTTCAGGATTTCGTCGCGTTTGAGCCAACCGAACTTCCGGCTTCCTCCTTTGCCCTCGCAGGACTTCAGCAAGGTATCCTGGGATGGTTCACGATCGATGACTACCGCTTTCAAGTTGTCGAGCAAACTGTGCAGCCAAAAGACTACCGCTTTGATGCTGGTCTAGCCATTTCTCTCCACAAACGAACTTACCGCCTGTTAAGCTACAATCCGGCCAATGCCGCTCAGATTCCTACCCGCGCTTTCTATCAATGGACCAGCTCAACTAGCATCACCGCTGGCGATACGGTCGCTTATGTCGAATTGGTTGAGTCAAGTACTCCGACTGCCCCATCAAAAACGACCGTCCTAGAACAACCGCTGCAGCGATTAGGCAAACCGCTCCGAACCGTCCTACGGCGCAACTGGCGGGACAATCTGCAAACCTTAGCCGGATGGTTACAGGCTCAGCGCAGTCGGCAAGTGATCGCCATCGGCGTCGGCATTGCCTTGCTGCTGTGGACGCTCGGTGCTGTGTTGCTGCAACAAACCCTCGGTTTATCTTGGCAGCAGGCTACTTCCACAGCATTTATTTTAATCCTGGGCGGCTATGGTGATGTGTTTGGCGGTTTGGAAGCCGATCCTGCACCGGGCTGGGTGCAGTTTATCTGTGGTTTGATTTCCCTGGCTAGTATCGCTTCAGTTTTGGGTGTACTGGGCTTGATTACAGACAATCTCCTCAGTTCTCGCTTTGAATTTTTGCACCGTCGTCCCCCTATTCCTAAGCAAAATCATGTCGTGGTAGTGGGGTTTGGGCGATTGGGCCAGCGGGTTGCGGCGATTTTAAGGGAGTTTAAACAACCTGTCGTTGCCATTACTGAGCGGATAGAGAACATACAGCGTTCTGCTTCAATTCCGTTGCTGGTTGGTGATACCATCACTGAGCTGGCGCGGGTAAATTTGGCAATGGCTAAAAGCGTGGTAGTTGTAACCGATGATCAGATGCTGAATCTGGAAGTGGCCCTGATGGCACAGAATCAAGCTCAACAGGTCGAGCGCTCGATTGGGCTGATCATCCGCACCTACGATCAACGATTCAGAAATAATGTCTTGAATCTTTTGCCGGACTCAAAAGCCTTTGCATCTAACGAGCTGGCCGCCGAAGCCTTTGCCGGGGCCGCCTTTGGTGAAAATATTCTGGGATTATTTCGTTTGAATCAGCAAACCATTCTTGTTACCGAGTATTTGATTAGTGCAAATGATACCTTGATTGGTAAATCGTTGTTTCAAGTTGCTTACGGGTATGGCGTTGTTCCTGTATTTCATCAACGGGCAAATCAAACGTTAGGTGAGGACGTAGCTGAATATTTGTTTCCGCCAGATGAACGCCAGCTCTATGAAGGCGATCGGCTAGTGGTTTTGGCGTCCCTCAACGGCCTGCGCCGCATTGAACATGGCGATCTAGCACCGCCTAGCCGCTGGCGACTGACTGCCCAAAAACCTCTGAATCCATCTTTTTTGCACTACTGTGGCAATGACTTAGCCCGTATCTCAGGCTGTGGTCTCAATACAGCGAGAGCATTCATGGAAAATCTGCCGGGCAGCATTGACCTGTTGCTGTACGACTACCAGGCACACAAATTGCAGCAGGAGCTAAGCCGCAGGCTGCCAATGACGCTGACGCCGTTGTCTTAGTGACTCTAGTGACTATTAATCCTGCATTTGGCCGCTTACCGTTCTGCTGCTGACGATCAGCCACCGAGTTAGAATCGGCCAATACTCTGAAGAATATCAGTTGCTCGTCAAGCTGTCGTAGTTCGGCCAAAATCGGCTGTTCTCTGTTGCGTCTAATCTAGTTATATCAAATCCGGTTGATCAGCCAGAGTTCGCGTAGAGGCGTTTCGGCGAAACGCCCGTACAACGCGGCATTGAAATCTAGGGCGTTTAGTCGGATTTGATATTATATCGTGTTTACCAGAACAGAGATATTGTTGTGGCGACGGCTATAGTTGACTTTCTATAGTTGAGTTTCTGTAGTTGACTTTACTGTAAATAGTTCAGTATTTTGAGAACTGAAACAACTGCTTTCTCTTTCAGTCAGGATACTGGATAATTTCAAGGAATAAGTCATGATACAAGAATACGAATTTAGCGGCAGCCAGAATGAACTGATTGGCGATCTTGGCAAAAAAATGAATTTTGTCGGCACTTTAATGATTGTTGGAGCGATCCTAGCCTTTATCGGTGGAGTGCTAGCTTTGGTTGCTGCCGCTTCCCAGGGTAGATTTGACTTTGGTGCCATCATTCAAGGAGTATTCCTGCTGCTGACAGGGATCTGGACCCGCAACGCTGCCCAAGCTTTCAATCGAGTCGTGAGTACAACCGGATCGGATATCGAAAACATTATGGGCGCACTAGGTGAATTGCGCAAGCTTTACACCCTACAATATTGGCTAATTGTCATTATGCTGGTTGCTCTGGCGATTACTCTTATCCTTAGCCTGCTGGCTACCTTATTCGCCAGATAGCCTCAGTAGATCGAAAATGAATTTGTTTGGATCACTAGGGCCTGTTTTAAAAACCCTTTTGTCATTGCAGTAGCCTTTCGATTCCCCTTTTCTTGTTGCGTGCTTCCCGCAGGGTATGCCGCAGGCGCTAAGCCTCCTAAACCCCAGCGGGGATGCGCCTTCGTAGATGAAGGGGAACTTCAAGCCACTTCTTGTCGGTATGTGCTGGCACACGGGCTTCACCTTTCGTAGTTTTAACTGACTTCGTTTCAGTCTTTATCGCCCCCGTTCGGCTGAGCGTTCGAAGCCTAAATCCCCCATTCTGGGGGACTTTGATTAGACAAAGTTGATCATTCGATTTGGTAAGCCCAGTGATCTGGCCCAGTAATCTGGCTCAATGATCTGGCTCGGAAGTCTCCCATTTATGGGTCCTAGCGCCTGCGAGATCCAAGAAAAGAGGGCTGAGCTTCTGTGCAGCAGCTAGAGTAGGTATATATCCCATTCCTCTACTCACCTATGTTCACTCTAAAATATATTTTTTATAGTGCTATGTGTTTTATTTAAGTCCAGGCTGGACCATTTATGCAGCTCGACCAAGTTTTGTCGCAACCAAGTTAAAATTAACGAGTACCCTCCGTATTCCTGAGTAAAACTTCCTGAGTAAAACCTCCTGAGTAAAACAATGCCAGATGCAGAACCACCAGGTGTTGATGCAAGTTACAACCATGTTTATCCAGAGTTCCTCTCCCAATCGGCGTTGCTTTCGAGTGGGAAAATCTTGAGCGGAGTCAGGGTTGATCAACTACTGCTACCGCCAGGAGAAACACCCGAGTATACGCTTGACGAATTCGTTCTTACGATTAATCTAGGTTCAGGATTTCAGGTAGAACGAATTTTAGACAAAAATTCGCAAAGCGGCTTCATGTTTACGGGGGCTGTAGCACTCTGCCCGATGCACGTACCCCAAGCCATTCGTTGGGATCGCAATGCTCATATTCTTTTACTGCATTTAGAGCCTGAACTGTTGAATCGCAACGCTGTAGAACTACTCGATACGGATCAATTTGAGCTAATACCACATCTGATTATGCAGGATGCGCTGATTCATCAAATTGGAGTGAGATTAAAAACACAGCTTCAGATCAATGGTGCCAGTAGTCGCCTTTATGCCGAATCAGCCGCCACCTTTTTAGCGGTTCATTTGCTGCAAACCTATTCCACTCGGACGTTTTCAGTACAGGAGTATGAAGGTGGATTACCCCAGCAAAAGCTAAAACAGGCAATTGCCTATATCCAGGAGCACTTGGCACAGGAGCTTTCTTTGAATGCCATCGCTGATGATTTGGGTATGAGCCGCTATTATTTTTGTCGGCAGTTTAAGCAGTCTGTCGGGCTTAGCCCGCATCAGTACGTGATTCAACAACGGGTAGAGCGAGCCAAACAACTTCTAAAACGGGGAGGCATGAGCCTGAGTGAAGTCGCCATCACCTGTGGATTCACACACCAAAGCCATCTCCATCGCCACTTCAAGCGTTTGACTGGAGTAACGCCAAGAACATTCATTAATTTACATTGACGAAGAGGCTTAATAAGAAGACACGGAAACAAGCGCAAGATCGTGCATTGATCGCAAAAACGTGCAGGAACTTTCTGATGCAGTGATTTATCGTCGATGTACATGCCAGAAAAATTAAGCGGAAGGTGACGCGATGCAACCATCCCTATATGCAAATACAACGTTTGACCTTTATCCCAGCCTGTTTCCCGGCTGCAAAAAGCACCCTCAAGGGTACTGACAGATTAAACAATTGTCTACAGAATGAACCCATGGCTGAATTCTAGGTGAGTAGTGAAGTGGGTTGAGGAGTCAGGAGTCAGGAGTCAGGAGTCAGGAGTTAGGAGCCAGGAGATGATGCGACAGATAGCTGCTTGAAATACGAGACCCAGTAAATCGAAAATGCTTCGTTTGGATTACTAGACTTAGGTTCGTTCGCGCAGCATGTGCACAGCACAATCCCCCTAAACCCCTGCGGGGACGCGCCTTTGGCGTAGGATAGGGGGGACTTCAATCCCCGATTGGTGTATGCTTCACCTACGGTTCCCCCCTTGGATAAGCTACGGTGTACACACAAGTCGAAGATCCCCCCTACCCCCCCTTAAATCAAGGGGGGAACTGTAGGCGCAGCCCATACAAACCAGGATTGAAGTCCCCCTTATCAAGGGGGATTTAGGGGGATCTCAATCTTGGTTTACAAACAAGCTCTACGAGCGTTATCAAGCTTCTAAAATCCAGAACCTCAAAAGGAAATCGTGATGTTTTCCTCGTCTGCAAACGCTGATGATAATCAGGCTGCCAATGGCAAGTATGGCTATGTGACTCCTCCTGCGGCGGTTTCGTTGCCCAAGGGTGGCGGCGCAATTCAGGGCATCGGTGAAAAGTTTGATATGAATCCGATGACTGGGACCGGTTCACTCAGCGTTCCAGTTGCTGTCTCTCCAGGGCGATCGGGTTTTTCTCCTCAACTTTCGCTTCACTATGACTCTGGTGCGGGTAATGGAATATTTGGTCTGGGGTGGAGTTTGGGTGTGCCCTCGATTACTCGCAAGACGCAGAAGGGATTGCCGCAATATCGCGATGCAGAGGATTCGGATACTTTTCTGCTGTCAGGAGCGGAAGATCTGGTGCCGACCTTGGTTTGGGAAGGTGGTGATTGGGTGCGAGACGAATGGTTGCCGATGGTACCGGACGATGTGCTGCAGGATTCAATTCCTGATGATGCGGTTGATGCGGTGCTATCGAGTTATCCCCATACCGGCACCTATGCGGTCCAACGCTATCGACCTCGCATCGAAGGATTATTTGCCCGGATTGAGCGCTGGCAGCACCAAGGAACGGGGGATGTGCACTGGCGTTCTGTAACCCAAGACCATATCACCAGCGTGTATGGCAAAACTGGAGAGAGTCGCATTGTTGATCCGGCCCAGCCTGCCAGGATATTTGAATGGCTGCTCTGCGAAAGCTACGACGACAAGGGCAATGTGATTCTTTACCAATACAAGCAGGAAAATCCAGACAATGTCAGTCTGACGCAGGTGCAGGAGAAAAACCGACTGGCTTACGGACAGAGCTACACCAACCGCTATCTGAAGCAGATTTTCTACGGAAACCAGCACCCCTATGAGCGCGATAATTGGCTGTTCCAGGTGGTATTTGACTATGGCGAGCATGGCACCCCTGATCCGCGCCTCGATGACAGCACGCTAGAGGAATTGTCTCTAGAGGAGCGGTTAGCAACCGATAACCCGACCCCAGATGAAGATCAACTTTGGCCCCATCGTCCCGATGCCTTCTCCAGCTTCCGCTCAGGCTTTGAGATGCGCACACAGCGGCTCTGTCGTCGGGTGTTGATGTTTCATCGATTCGAGGAGTTAGGCACCGATTGGACTCTGGTGCGCTCGACTGATTTTCGCTATGACAAAGATCCGGTGGCTACCTACCTGATTTCGGCAACCCAGACCGGATACGTCAGAGCAACGGCAACTCAGCCCTATCAGCGCCGATCGCTGCCTCCCCTCCAACTCATCTACGATCGCCCTCACGTTCACGAGACGATTCACACCATTGATGCCGAGAGCTTGAAAAATCTGCCCATCGGTTTGGATAATGCCGTTTATCAGTGGTTGGATTTAGATGGGGAAGGAATTTCCGGCATTTTGACACAGCAGGCCGAGGGCTGGTTTTACAAAGCAAATTTGGGAGACGCGCGGTTTGCTGCGGTGCAGTTGGTGGCGACCAAACCGACAGGTTCTGATTTGCAGGACAGCCAGCAGCGGTTGCTGGATTTGGCCGGAGATGGTCAGCTCGATCTGGTGTTGCTGAATCGGGGGTTGGCTGGTTTCTATGAGCGGGGACACCAGCAGGACTGGGCTACCTTTCGACCGTTTAAGTCCATCCCCAACCTGGATTGGCATGATCCCAATTTGAGGTGGATCGATCTGAACGGCGACGGTCATGCCGATCTGCTGATTTCTGAGCATCAGGTGTTTGTTTGGTACCCTTCACAAGCAGAGGCGGGGTTCGGAGCTGCATCTGTGGCTCGCATGCGACAGGATGAGGAGCGGGGTCCGGCTCTGGTGTTTGCCGATGGCACTCAATCCATTTACCTAGCCGATATGGACGGCGATGGGCTGAATGATATTGTGCGGATTCGCAATGGCGAGGTCTGCTACTGGTCTAATCGGGGCTATGGGCAGTTTGGGGCCAAAGTGACAATGGGTCAAGCTCCCTATTTTGACCATCCAGAGTCATTTGAGCAGCGTCGAATTCGGCTGGCCGACATCGATGGATCGGGCACAACGGATATGATCTACCTGGGACGCGAGGCGGTGAGTCTCTGGTTTAATCAAGCAGGCAATCGCTGGAGTGAACCGCATCGACTGCGGAATTTTCCCAAAATCGATCCCTTGGCCTCGGTGCAGACGGTGGATCTGTTTGGGAATGGCACGGCCTGTCTGGTCTGGTCGTCGCCGCTGCCGGGATCATTTGCTCAGCGGATGCAGTACATCGATCTGATGGGAGGTCAGAAGCCCCATTTGCTGCGGGTGATTCACAATAACCTGGGCGCAGAGACGCAGTTGCACTATGCGGCATCGACCCAGTTTTATCTGGCGGATAAGCAAGCCGGAACGCCTTGGATTACCAGGATTCCCTTTCCGGTGCAGCTAGTGGAACGGGTCGAGACAATTGATCGGATTTCCGGCAATCGCTTTGTCAGCCGCTACCGCTATCGGCACGGTTATTTTGACGGAGAGGAGCGGGAGTTTCGCGGCTTTGGCTATGTGGAGCAACTGGATACAGAATCGTTTGCTGAATTTCAACAGGAAGGGGCAACGAATGCCACCGATGCCGCCTTCCATCTGCCGCCGGTTTTAACCAAGACCTGGTTTCATACCGGCGTTTTTATTGACCGCGACCACCTCTCCACCTATTTGGCTGAGAGCGAATACTATCGGGAACCCGAAATCAGCGATGCCGAATTCCAGACGATGCTACTGCCCGATACGCTGATTCCCATCGGCTTGACGCTCTCGACTGGAACCGTGATGCCGCGTCGGCTCACCGTCCAGGAGGAACGCGAAGCCTGCCGTGCCCTAAAGGGCAGTGTGCTGAGGCAGGAAGTGTATGCCCTGGATGATCCAGCGGCCAGCGTACATCCCTATAGTGTGACAGAAAGCAATTATCAAATCTGCTGGCTACAGCCAAGGCAAGATCAACAGTATGCGGTGTTCTTTGTGCATCCGAGTGAAGCAATTCACTATGCCTACGACCGTAATCCCGATGATCCGCGGGTTGGTCATCAATTGACCTTGGAAGTAGACGGATTTGGCACTGTGAGGAAATCTGCGGCAGTAGCCTATCCCAGACGAGCAGCCGCATTGCCTGAACATCCCAGAGTCCAGAACGCCCAAAGCCAAACCTACATCACCTACACAGAAGTGGATGTGATCCATCGCTCCGACTCACCAACTTTCTACCGGATTGGGGTGCCAGTCGAAACGCGAATGTATGAGATTACGAGTTTATCCAAATCTGAAGATAATCGATTCGCGCTAGATGAACTGCGACAAGCGGTTCAAAACGCGGCAGAGATCAGCTACGAGGTGCAGCCAACTACAGGAACTGTGGAAAAGCGGCTAGTGGAGCGCGATCGGATTCTCTACCTCCGCAATGATTTATCGGGTCCGCTGCCGTTGGGTGAGCTAGAATCCCTGGCGTTGCCCTTTGAAACCTATCGGCTGGCGTTTACGCCTGGGCTGCTGGAGCGGGTTTATGGCAACCGCGTCAATGACACGATTCTCAGCCAGGAAGGGCGCTATGTGCAGCAGGATGACCTGTGGTGGATTCCGTCTGGACGCGCGATTTTTGATTCAGCACATTTTTATTTACCGATCCAAACCATTGACCCATTTGAGCAGATTTATACTACGGTCTATGACCATTACCATCTCCTAACGGTTCAAACCGCAGATCCACTAGGCAATATCGTTGGCGTTAACAATGACTATCGCGTTCTGCAACCTCGTGAATTAACCGATCCTAACCAAAATCGTGCTCAGGTGCTGTTTGATGCACTGGGCATGGTAGCGGCAACCGCCGTGATGGGTAAAGAAGGCGAAAATCAGGGTGATTTGCTGGATGAGACGGTCAGGGCTGATTTACTGCCGCAGGAGATCGATGCATTTTATGCCGATCCGTTGGCTATGGCCACGTCGCTGCTCGGGAATGCCACGACTCGGACGATCTATGACCTGGAGCGGTTTATGACATCGGGTGAACCTGCGTTTGCGGCAACGCTGGCGCGGGAAACTCATAGTAGCGATCCGTTGCCTGTGGATGGGCTGAAAATTCAGGTGAGTGTTGGTTACTCAGACGGGTTTGGGCGGCAAATTCAGACGAAGATTCAGGCAGAACCGGGACTGGCTCCGGTCCGGGATGCCGCTGGGGTGTTGCGCTGTGACCAAAATTTCGAGCCTGTGGATTCTCGCTGGCTGGGAACGGGCCGCACGATTTTCAACAATAAAGGCAAACCGGTTAAACAATACGAGCCGTTCTTTAGCCCCACTCATGCCTATGAGCGTGAACCGGGACTGGTGGAATGTGGCGTTACTCCGATCATTTTCTATGACCCGATTGAGCGAGTGATTGCGACGCTGCATCCAAATCACACCTACGAGAAAGTCGTGTTTGATCCCTGGCAGCAAACCACCTGGGATATGAACGATACGGTGCTGCTCAATCCAGCCGAAGACGAGCATGTGAGCAGCTTCTTCAGCGGATTGGCCGAGAGCGAGTATGCCCCAACCTGGTATGAGCAGCGCATCGATGGACAGCTTGGAATCACAGAACAGCAGGCCGCGCAGAAAACGGCAGCCCATGCCGATACACCCACGATCATTCATCTGGATACGTTGGGTCGTCCGATTTTAACGATTCAGGATAGAGGCGAGTTTGGTCAACCAGAAACGCGAGTGGGATTAGACATCGAAGGCAATCAGCTTTTTATCGAAGATGCTCGCGGTAATCTGGTGATGGTGAATGCGATTGTCACTCGTGATGCCCAGGGACAACCGCTGCGGGATGGCAATGGCAATCCTATCATTGAGACTACTGCCTACAATCTGCTGAGTCATTCGCTCTATTCCCTCAGTTCCGATGCAGGGGAACGCTGGATGTTGAATAACGTGGCGGGTAATCCGATTCGGGGCTGGAACAGTCGGGGATTTGAAACACGGCTGCTGTATGACGCATTGCAGCGTCCGACCCACTTGTTGGTGCAGTCGCCGGAAACCTCAGAACGACTAGTGGAACGTACCGTATACGGGGAACAAGTACCCAATGCCGCTACTTTGAACCTGCGCGGCAAACCGTTCATGAGCTTTGATAGCGCTGGCATCGGCATCTACTCCGGACAGAATCCAGCCACGAATCTCGAAGAAGCTTATGATTTCAAAGGCAATTCCCTCCGCAGCCGTCGCCAAATTGCTCGTGAGTATAAGGAGCAGATGGATTGGACGGCCATTGAACCTTTGCTAAACATTGAACCAACTAATGTTTTAGATCGTGCTGTGATCGACCAGACTGTTGCACTCCTCGTAGAAAGAGACTTCACAATTAGTACCACCTATGACGCCTTGAATCGACCCATTAGCGTGATTGCTCCAGACGGCAGTGAAACACGACCGACCTACAACGAGGCAAACTTGCTAGAGCAAATGTCGGTCCGATTGCGCGGTGCAGGTGAATTGATTCCATTCGTGACCAACATTGACTACAACGAGAAGGGCCAGCGTACCTTAATCGAATACAACAATGGGGTACGAACCGAATATAGCTACGACCGCGAAACGTTTCGCTTAATCAATCTACGAACGATTCGTATATCCGATTCATCCCAGCTCCAGGATTTGCATTACACCTACGATCCGGTGGGGAACATCACGTCTATTCGCGATCAGGCTCAGCAGACAATCTTCTTCAATGGACAAGTCGTATCTCCCAGTAATGACTATACCTATGACGCGCTCTACCAACTGATCCAGGCCACTGGGCGCGAACATATCGGCCAAACGACGAATAATCTTCCAGACGAGCGGTCGGATCTGAAGCCCCATTATGACTTCAATGATTCCACCCGCCGGAACCTACCCCATCCCAACGATGCTCAGGCGATGCGGAACTACACCGAAGAATATCAGTATGATCCGGTGGGCAATATTCTGGCAATGATTCACGCGGCTAATGGTGGAAGCTGGACACGCAACTATGAATATGCAGAGGAGAATAACCGACTGCTGCGAACCAGCCTACCGCAAGATCAATGGGGCAACTATAGTTATGATGTCCACGGTAATATGATTGAAATGCCTCACTTACCGTTAATGCGATGGGATTTCAACGATCAGCTTCAGGCGTCCTCGAAGCAAGTCCGCAATGATGGGGGTACGCCAGAAATTACTTACTACGTCTACGATGCAGGTGGTCAGCGGGTGCGGAAGGTTACAGAGCGCTCCGCCGCTACAGGACAAACTCCGACTCGGATGAATGAACGCATCTATCTAGGCGGGTTTGAGATTTATCGGGAATACGGCGGCGATGGTAATACAGTAACGCTGGAGCGGGAAACGTTGCATGTAATGGATGACCAGCAGCGGATTGCATTAGTAGAAACAAAGACGCTTGATGTAGGAGATGGCATTAACTCACCCACCGACTTACTCACGCCCATTCGTCGCTATCAACTCAGCAATCATTTAGGCTCTGCTTCTCTAGAACTGGATGCTGACGGAGCCGTGCTTTCCTATGAGGAATACCATCCCTACGGCACGACCGCGTATCAGGCTGGGCGCAGTGTGGCTGAGGTCAGTTTGAAGCGATATCGTTACACGGGGATGGAGCGAGATGAGGAGACAGGATTGTACTATCACGGTGCGAGGTACTACGCATCGTGGTTAGGTAGGTGGACATCAGTTGATCCGATTGGTATTAGAGATGGATTGAATATGTTTGCCTACTCTCAGCTAAACCCAATCAATTTTATTGACCCAACTGGAACTTCTAAGCGACCCACCCAGGGAGAAATTACGGCATATGAAGTGTCTGCCGAAAAACACAATCTGGCAGTACAGACATGGCATGCACAAGTAGGAATGGCAGATGCTCTACGTGAAATCGAACCAAATATTGATAGTCGTTTAGAACGAGAGCGAGTTTTGTTACTGAGTAGAGAAAACGAGCTTTGGCGTGAGTGGATAGATTTAACGTTGCGTATACATATTGCTGATATACAACAAATGCGAAGAGAGCAGTTCGAGAATGGAGGGCCAGAATTTATGAATTTGAGTGGTAGAACTCGGTTGCGAATTGGAGGTGCTGCAAAACTATCTGGTGGCATAACAGCTATGCTTGTACCCTCTGGAGGGAGTCAAGTTGTTGGAGCTGATTTTGCCCAAGCTGGATTTCGACAATTAATAATGGGTGAGGAATCTGATACTGTGATGCGTAGCGCGGGAGAATTCACTTCCGAAGCGCTTGGAAACTCACCACATGTTGCCGAAATTCACGGAGATATGGCAGAGACATTCATTTCTGCAGGTGTTGCTGGCATTGAAATGGGAGTTGGTCTAACAAATGCTTCTCCTACAACTTTATTACCTCCAAAAACTTCAAGTAACAACTTTATTCCACCAGTACGACAATTTAGCTACTCCAGCCTAGATCCCAAGGTAAATTTACCACCGCGTCAATCTGCTAGTGCAGTCATGGGTAAGAGTGCTAGTGAAGTGACTGAAATTCCAGAATCACTAATGAAGTCAGAGTGGTTGCATCTCAAAGGAAGGAGATTTGGTGAGGGAGAGACACCGTCTAATTTGGTTGCAGGAACCTTTGAGGCAAACTATCAAATGGGACGAATTGAAGCACTTGTAGAACACTTAGAGAAACTGGGACAACATGTTGAATACACAGGTACTCTTAGAGGAAAATGGTTGAGATTACAGGTTATGTCTAATGACAAAAAATTAATAAATTTAAGACTTGATGTTCGTACGCTAAACGTCGCACCACGAGGAAGCAAAAATATATTCAACAAAAGCTTTAGATAATCATTGCAATTAATACTTAATTGATTCAGATTGTCTAAATCATCTCGATATTGCGTTCGCCTCATATCATGGGTTGAGTTGAGATAACAGAACCCAACTCTATCAAGTACGAACAAGCATTCAAAGCATGAAAATTAAGAGGGCTGAAAATGCAAATTCAAATGAAAACAATGGTTGGTATCTATCAAGTATTGATTCCTACAAACGCCAATCGAAATGCCTTCGAGAAACAGAGGAAAAGCACGTGTTCCCAACAGTGGAAGTAGACAACCAAACTCGCGGCGGCATTGTGACGGCTCAGTATCTCTTGAAAAATGAATCACCGGATTCTGAATACGACTACGCTTGGTTCGTTCATTGGCAAAACCAGGGAGGCTCCCCCTTTGGTTCTAGAACTGTTCCCCCTGATCCTGCCCCGCAACTAGCCGCCTTAGCTAAAACCTCATTCACCCGATACACCATAGAAACTGAGCAAACTCAGCGAACTATGAATCTCTATTCCCAGGTTCAACTGATAAAACATCGCATTACAGCTCTGCTCCAACTCTGCAATCGCCTCATCTCGTAATGCGATCGCCCAATCTTGTAGCCTGTGTTAGCGTTAGCAAAGCACTGCCCAAACTCTTTAGCTCAAACCTTTTACCCTAAATACTAGCCATAGAAAAACAGGAGAAACCCAATGCAACCAATTACCTTACAATTCCATATCGGCTCAGATGGACTCTTACAAGTACAACTTCCTGACGAACTCAAAAATCAAGATGTAACAGTAATTATTCGACCTCAGAAAACCAAATGGCTCTCTATCCTACAAAATACAGCTGGGAGCGTTCCCGACTTAGAACGACCACCCCAAGGAGAATATGAGGTGCGTGAGTCCCTATGATGTATCTCCTCGATACCAATGCTTGTGTCCATCACCTGAAATTTGCTGATTCTCCTGTTACCCAACAACTACTAACTCATCTGCCTGAGACAGCCATTTGCTCAGTCACAAAGGCCGAATTATTTTACGGGGCGATGCGAAGTAACAACCCAACTAAAGCCATCAGACAGCAGCAAGAATTCCTTGAATTATTTGTTTCTCTTTCCTTTGATGATGAAGCCGCTCACATTTGTGGACGTATTCGTGCTCAATTGTCATCTCAAGGAACTCCTATCGGACCCTATGATTTGCAAATCGCCGCGATCGCCTTAGCCCACGACTTGACATTGATTACTCATAATGTTCGAGAATTCAATCGGGTACAGGACTTAAAAATCGAAGATTGGCAGAGCAATCAACAAGTGTAATGAACTAAGAACCCTAAGTACAAACGCGATCACCCAATCTCGTAGGTTGGGTTAAGCAACGAAACCCAATTTTCTCAAATTTCCACTACCAAATGTCATTTTCCCTGTTCGCTTCCATCCGACGCTCAGCCATCAACTCAGTTGCAAGGCTTTTACCCTTAGACAATGTTGAAAACCGAGCCTTCAGCCGTTGCTTAATCGTAGATTGCTTCTCAAGCACCAAAGTCCCTTCTTTCAAATGGGCAATCAGGGTATCTCTTGCTAGCCCTAAGGCTTTCCAGAAAGGAGCATTAATTACCAAAGATCCATTGGCATCTACATAGACTTGCGCCTGGTTTAACTCATCCGTCATAGATCATGGGCTTTCGATTGTACCCCTATTCTAACCCTCAACTGTGCATCACCGATTCATCGATCCATACCTACTCATCAACTAAGGAGAAAATCAATGGAACCTCTGATAAAAAACACTCTAACCAATGTTGAAACGAGTCCAACAACCCACAAAGGGAGATGCCATGTCCCCTGGAGTGATGAAATTTGGAATCGCATCGACCGCGCCGTTCATGATGAATGCAAGCGAACCAGAGTGGCTGCCAAATTTCTGCCGATCGTACCCGTGAACCACTGTCAGCTTACCGTTCCTTCCGATACGATTCTGGTTGGTAGACAGCAAAAATTATCAGTTCGGGAAGCCGATACGGTAGAGTTGATCGAACTGGTTGCTGAGTTTTGTCTGACGCGCCAACAGGTGGAATGCGAAGACGACTTAATGACGGCTGTTACCCTGGCGACTCGTGCCGCCAACCTGCTTTCTCAAGCCGAAGATATTGTGCTATTTCAGGGACGATCGGCGATTGAACCGGGAGAGAACCAGCATCCGATTTTTCGAGAGCGAAAAGTTACGGTGAAATCAGGTCGGGCTGGGATTGGCTTGCTCGATGCCCCTCCTGCCGACACGCCCAATAATCCGCAAGTGGTGCCCGTGCCGGTGCTGGACTCACCGAATCTTCTCCAGCGTTGGGGCGAAAATACCTTTGGGGCGGTGGCACGAGCCTATTCGGCTTTGCAAGGAGGTGAACGACTGGCACAGGCCCACTATGGTCCTTACGCGCTGGTGCTGCATTATGAAATCTATGCCGATACCTTTGCCCCCTTGCCCACCACCCTGATCATGCCCGCCGATCGCGTGGCTCGCCTAGTTACCGATGGGTTCTACAGCAAAGGCATGCACTCCTGCCACAAAGGGATGTCTGCTTATGACGGAGGCACGCAGCATGGAGAAGACACCCACTTCTATGGCACTGGTACCCTGCGTCCCAATACTGGCCTGCTGCTCTCGCTGGGTGGCAACACGGCGGATTTAGTCGTCGCTATTGATGCCAGAACTGAATTCGTCACTCAAGACAACGACGGCGACTGGTTGTTCCGCGTCTTCAAACGGTTTGCGCTGCGGTTAAAGGACCGTTCAGCCGTGGTGCGTTTAGAGTTCGCCAGCGGACGGCCCACCTAGCCGATTCCGGTCTCACTTCGCCAACGGGGATTCCTGGAGGTTGGGTGGCTTGCTGCCCCGATGCCTTCACGGCTCAATGTCGGTGAATCCCTGCTGATCCCATTACCTCACGCACAGGAGACGAGCCATGCGTATCGAGCATGAAGGCATTTCCCTATGGTACGGCACCCCCGACGCAGCCGCCCCGTCAGACTTGGTTGCCGCCGGTCAAGCTGTGACCGTTACGGTTGGTGTATATCCAGCCGACGCTAGCAATGAAGTCGCAATCCACTACCGGGTGAATCAGGGGGCCATTGCGACGATTCCAGCTCGATATTTGCCCAATGGCCGCGATCGCCGGTCGCAATACTTCAGAGCCACACTCCCCGCCTTTCAACCAGGCGACCGAGTAGACTATGTCCCTGTTTGCCGCTGTGCCGGTCGGCAAGTCCCCTCCGAATCTGCGTTTGAGGCATTCACATCCTCGTTTCGTGTGGTGGAAGGAGCTGAACTGATTAAATCAACGTCTGCTCCAACTATTCCCAAAACCATTCCTCTGAACATTCCCCCAAACATTAGCTCAACTGATTCACCAACGATAGGCACCTACACGAATTCACCACCTGAACCTCCGCAGCATTCTACGAATCGTGATCAGACCATTCCTCCTCAGCTTTCAACTCGCAAACAGAAACACCTGAAAAATCTGACATTGGGAATTAAAACGAGAACGCAAAAGGCCAAACTAGAACAGCTGTTTGCTGAAAGTGAAGGAGAATTTAATCAGCTTAAAGCTCGCCTAGAAGCAAGCGAGGAGTTCGAGCAGGACACAATTGAGCATCTCACCTTTACTCACCATGTAGCAGAACTGTTGGAGGATCAGGAAAATCTGACTGCAGCATTTGTTCATGACGACCGTATCCACAGCCTCCGCGATATTGCCCGCAATTACAGAAAAGAAAATCTCAAGACACTGATTCGCACCACCGGCGTTCCCGAAGGTCAAGATGGAGAAGACGCAGACGAACGCTTGGAACGGTTAGCAACCCGAATCAGCGACCGCCTGTTTCGGATGGAGCCAACGGCGGTAATTCACCGGATGGTGCAAGACGAAGAAATTGCCGCAGACGATCAAAACATTCGGCATGGTCTGCTTGCTTTCTTTGAGCATCAGCCGCATCTGGACTTGCGAAACACCTCGGTGCTTCAAGTTTTCCAGAACCCCGATAGTTTGCAACCAGTCCCAGAAGCCCACCGGGAACAGGTCGTGGATCGGTTAAAGAAACTGCAACGCCTGTCTGCGGTCAGCCCCAGAGCTGAAGCATTACCGACTCTACTGAAAACCAACCTGACCTCCGCCTATGCCATCAATGAGATCCCACTGGAACGCTTTGTCAGTCTGTTTGCGGAACGATTGGGAGGAGAAGAGGTTGCCCGTACCATTCATCGCAATGCTCAGACTATTACTGTGCGCAATGAGCACGCTTACATTGCCCTGCGGCAGGCGGTTCTGGGTGCCTCTGTCCGGATGATTCACGGCGAGGCGTCGGTTGATACGCGCAGAGAGCAGGTTATAGGCGTTGCCCAGCAGAAAAATATTCCGATCAATTTCGAGACGCTGTTCGGCAGTGTAGACCTGTGTGAGTGTGAGCACTGCAATTCGGTATATAGCCCTGCTGCCTATCTGGTGGAGCTATTTCAATATCTACGCAACAATAATCTGGAACTAGAAAACGACAATAGTGGGAAAGCCGGCATCAACAATACTCCGCTGGAAAAGCTGTTTCGCCGTCGTCCCGATTTGGGAAACCTACAACTCACCTGCGAAAATACAAACACCCTCATCCCATATATCGACCTTGTGAATGAGGTGATGGAAAGTTTTGTGAATCATCTGAATACCTATAAGGCAGATGCTCATAGCCCCAAACAGGCTACTATTTTTGCCTATAATGTGGACGACGAAAGCAGCGGTGAATTATTGGCTGAACCGCAACATACAAACTACGCCGCCTATCTCACCTTAAGCAAAGTAGTGTATCCGGTCTGTCGGCTACCCTATGATCAGCCCATCGACTCGGCTCGACTCTATCTCAACTATCTGGGCACCAGCCGTTACGAGCTGTTGGACACCTTCCGTATCGATGTTCCGCTGCAGGTTGGAGAGAACCCGAGTGATGCAGAACTCGAACACGCCACCCGACTCCAGGAATTACAGGTGCAGTCGATCGATCGAGCCATCGCGGCTGAATTTCTCCAGCTCACAGAAGCAGAATACGGCATCCTGACAAAAGAGGGCTTTTATACTCAGGAATGGTACGAACTGAAGCAGGAAACCAATTTAACCCTGGCCCAATATCACCAAAAAATTGGTTTAAGAGATACCTGGGATTACTATGGCATTGATACCGAAAGCCAAATGCTGGACGAATTGAAATGGGTCAAGCCTGCCCAGTCAACTCAAATCGTGGGGTTTCTGCGGCGAACCAACATCCAGTATGTGGAGCTGATCGAGCTGCTAAAAACGCGCTACATCAATCCTAACTATCTGTCAGGCAAAGCACTGGCCTATATGAATAGCCTCCGCTTCAGCTATCGTTATCTGCAAAGCTTAGTTGATCCTAGCCAAACAGATATTCGCTTGAAATACGCGAAGCTGGTGCAGTTTCTCCAGGATGCCCTAGACGCCGATCAGTCTGCTAACAATGGCTCGGCAGGACCGGTTGATCAGACACTTACGGCTATCCCTCCGGCCTCCCAATCCGACAACGATGATTTTGACAAAGACTATGTGGAATGTTGGGTCTATAAATACTTTGCCAAAATTGGCAAACTGATTGTTTTAGACAATGGTTCTGCCTGTCAATGTATCGAGGGAACGATTCGCCTATGGGTGATTTGGGGCACGGATGATGCCGGTTCGTTTATCGACCTCTATCTTGATTCGGATTGTCAAATTTATGTACTCAGGTCCGATCCAAAGAAATTTGTCGGACATTTAGATACTAATACAAGTACATTAGTATTCGATGAGGATTTCAGCAATTCCGTTTCAATTTTTGGCGGAGATTTTACGGGTATCAATGGGGAAATTGGTAAGGTAAACAATCTCAGACTGTTTATTTTGCACTCTGGCAACCGGCTGCCCTTTGTCTGTTCTGGCTCTCAGGAAACCTGCGATCTGACTAAAACTCAACTGAAACATCTAGACGGCACCGATCTTGTCACAGCCGAATATGATCGCTTCCATCGCTTGATCCGGCTCTGGTGCAAACTGGGCTGGGCCGTAGCAGAGGTAGATCAGGCCATTACAGGCGTGGGCGAAACCACAGTAAAACCTGTTGCAGGAGTTCATCTTTTGATTCCCAATCGGTTTGTGGCCTTGCTTCCCTCTAAGCCGATCGAGCCAGAGGATGCAGAAGCTAACAATGGTTCTAGCCTAAGAAAGTCTGCTCCTGCATTGACTGCCAACCCCCGTCCCTCCAGGCCAGAAGCCGATTGTCAACCAGAGCCGATTTCTCAAGTCCTGCAAGACATCACGCCTGAGCTGATTGAGCAACTCGTGGCGGTGAAAAAGTTGCTGGAGATTACCGGACTAGAACTGGCTCAATTATTGACCTATTGGGCACCGATTGGCATCGAGGGCGAAAATTCCCTCTACGAACGCCTATTTCTGAAATACAACCTGCTTGCCGTAGATGATGTCTTTCAAGCCGATGAATTCGACACCTATCTGACTGGAACCGAATGTTTTAATGATCATCTGCCTGTGCTGATGGCGGCTCTCAAGGTCGATGTGACGATGATCGAGACGATGATCGCTCTGATCGCGGCTCCTGATGAGTTGACTCAGAATAATGATTGCTATCCACTCACCCTGGACAATGTCTCTAAACTCTATCGCCATATTCTACTAGCCAAAACTCTGGGTCTCCAAATTAAGGAACTTCCTGGCGTTTTATCGCTAATGCGAGAGCTAGCCCAACCCTTCGGGAAACCGACGCAGACGCTAGAGTTCTACCAGCTATTTGCCCGGATCGAAGATTCTGGATTCAGTCCGCGAGAGTTGAATTATTTGATCTGGGATCAGGATGATGCACTCCGTCCACTCCGTCCCAGTATGGCTGCTATTTTTCAACTGGCGATCACCCTCAGAGATACTCTGCTGCAAATAGAAATAGACCACGCCGATATTAAGAATGATCAGGAGGCAACGGAAGAACTGTTACGCAGCAAATTGAGTTTACTCTACGACGGTGCGATCGTCGAACAAATCATTGGGTTGATTCAGGGAACTACTGTTTATCTAGACAACACTCGCCGCAAATACAGCACGAAGTTAAACCAAACCGATCAGGATGCGATTACAGCATTCATGCTGGCGCGACGCAAAGAAGAAGAGCAACAGCCTGGTGGCGAGTTTCAAACTTTTCTACAGCGAGTACAGTTTAGCGGTACCAAGGGCTTGCAAGTCACGGGAATTTTGCGTGAATCCGATCGGGAAAAGGTGATTGCTCTGGCTGATCTAATTAGCGATACGGACGATCAAGAAAAATTCCAGATCGCTGCGCATAAAATTTTTGACCAGCCAGTTAGGTTCTTCGCCGATGCCCTCTGGCCCATCTTTGCTGACCCGGCTGCGGCAGCTGCCATGTTGTTGGCTAACGATCAGGTTAGTCCTGAAAATCCAGCGCAGGATAGCGGATTCCAAAAACGAGTGTATCTGACCAGAGCCTTCATGCCTTATCTGAGAGAAATGTTGCGGCAGCGGTTGGTAGTACAGATGTTGGCAGGGAATTTGGGTACGTCTTTGGATATAACCCAAACTCTAGTCATGGAAGTGATTCGAACATCACAGGGTGAGCCGCTTTACCAAGAAATTATTCGCCTGAAGGAACAGAAAGACCCAGAGGTGGAAGCCCAACGTTGGCAAGGATTCTTTATACCGGAGAAGGATGGCAAGTATACTTTTCTGCTAGAGGCAGAAGGAGAGGCTAGCTTAACCTTCAACCATCAACTCCAGTGGTCTGCTCCTGTGCGCACCGATGAAGAGCAGATCAATTTCTACGAGAGTCCTACGAGTTTTCTGAAAGCCGGTCAAGCCTATCCATTCATCTTGGAAGGATACGACGAAGATGAGAATGGAAATATCATCGGACTATTCATGAAATTCAATCAGCAAGCCCAGGTGAAAATTTCCGATAAGGTTCTCTTTCCCGCACTCCGAACCGAAGCATTCCGAATCGCCTATATTCAGTTGCAAAAAGTTGCCATGCTGGTCAAGGGCTTTGCCATGAAACTGGAGGAGCTAGAATTTTTCCGTCAGTTTGCAGCTCATTTTGACGACCTGGATTTCAATGCCCTATCGTTTCCCCAATGGTTAAGGCTAGAAGCCTTCTATCGCTTGCAGAAGAGCTTACCATCTACTGAATTAAGTCTGGTGGAGTTCTTCCGCTGGACGCATCAAGCTCAAGAGGCGGAAGGTGAGCCGTCATTGGTGGCGCAAATCCATGCCCTGACGGGATGGGAGGAGTCCGATATCTATAAAATGATTCTGCCTCAACACTTTAACCTGTTCCATCCAGAGCATTTTCGCGACGAGGCAAACCTGCTCAAACTGCAAGAGACGCTGCGGGTTGCCAAAAAGATTGGTGTTGGCATGGGAGATCTGTTCCAGTGGGGACAACCCACGTCTAGTTTTACTGGGAACCGCAAAATCGCCAGTAATATT
Source organism: Leptolyngbya sp. NK1-12 (assembly GCF_032598965.1). Classification (NCBI taxonomy): domain Bacteria; kingdom Bacillati; phylum Cyanobacteriota; class Cyanophyceae; order Leptolyngbyales; family Leptolyngbyaceae; genus Leptolyngbya; species Leptolyngbya sp. NK1-12. Next base: position 1,344,897 of record NZ_CP053587.1, on the reverse strand, counting down.
CAGCAAGCGATTCGAGCCCGCTATTCCCAGGAACAATGGGAGGAAGCGATCAAGCCAACCCACGATCAGCTCCGCACCAATCAAAGAGAGGCATTGCTCGCCTACTTGTTAGCTCAGCCTGTGCTGATGGAATGGGGCGTCAGAGATGCCGACAGCCTGTTTGAATTTTTCCTGATTGATGTGCAAATGGATGCCTGTATGAAAACCTCCCGGATCCGGCAGGCGCTCTCGTCGGTGCAGTTGTTCGTACAGCGATGTTTCTTGGGACTGGAAGCCAAGTATGGAGTGTCTGCGGAGGTACTGGACCGGGAACGCTGGGAATGGATGGCCCTCTACCGGGTTTGGGAAGCCAACCGCAAAGTGTTTCTCTATCCCGAAAACTGGATTCGCCCTGAATTGCGAGATGTCAAGAGTCCATTCTTCCAGGAATTGGAATCTGAATTGCTACAGAATGATGTAAGCCAAGATACCGTCACAAGTGCCTTGACTAAATATATCGTTCAGGTTGATGAAGTTGCTAACCTCGAAGTCGTCGGGCAATTTATTGAAGGAGAGGGAAACGCGAGAATATTGCATGTTATAGCCAGAACCCGCAATGCTCCCTACTTCTTTTTCTACCGTTACTATAGGTTTGATTATGAAGACTGGTATCCTTGGGAAAAAATCGATCTGGATATTCCTAGTGTTGATATTGAAGATAGAAGCGGCAAATTAATCAAAAACGGAACTTTTGTAGTGCCAGTCGTTTGGCGGAACCGGCTGTTTATCATTTTTCCCCAATTTATGCAGAAGAATTGGGATAGTCCGCTCAAGAACAGGATGACGGCTGCCAGCAGTGCTGAAACGACAACCATGTCCCAAAGCACTCCCTTGATATACTGGGAAATTAAATTAGGCTGGAGTGAGTACAAAGAGGGCAAATGGACCCCCAAACAACTATCAAGCGACGCAATTTATTCTCAGAGAGATCTTGAAGAAGGCTCAAATGAACATACATTTAAGCTGTTAGTTGAACGGGAGAAGTTCATTTTTGCTCCGTTTGTTAAAGATGATTTCGTCTTTATTCAACCTTATTATTTAGGTAGGATATCTAATGTCACAGAAGAATTAATCAATAGTAATACAGAGTTTTTCAGAAGTAGGTTTTCAAGTCAGGAGAGGATTGTACTGACTCAATCCTTCTATTTTGATGGCAATCAGATCGGCAAGATAGAAGGAAGAGTCTCTAATACCGTCCCCTTGCTGTGGTTTGGACAGAATGTTTTCCATCGGATGGGACTTGCACCATCTGCAATCGTTCCCATCCAAGCAGTTGGTGCTGACAACGATCCTGGCGACTTCTGGTCACCCAGGTTTCTAGAGAATAACCAGAATAACGAAGTTTTCTTCATTGAATACAACAAAACCTACTCCTTTCAGCACGATAAAACTAGAGATATGTTGGGCTTGCTCAGGAGGGGAGAAATCAACAAGATCTTCGATCAGCTAGTTCTGCTTTCGGACGATCGCTATGGCTCAAATAATGGGATTGATTACCATGAGCTAAAACGTCCTTATGCGATCTATAACTGGGAAGCTCTGTTCCATTCGGTTGCTTTATTAGCAGACCACCTGACCAAGTCTCAACGCTTTGAAGAGGCGATGCAGTGGTGGCACTATATTTTTGATCCGATTAATGTCAAAGGCGATATCAGAAACGTCTGGAAATTCCTGCCATTTCGGGTAACCGATAGCCAGAATGTCTTGGAGCAAATCTTTAACCGCCTCGATCCCAACACGCCTGACGAAGAGATTAGCGAGTGGCGAGACAATCCGTTTCAACCCCATGTGATTGCCCGTTCTCGTCCCACCGCCTACATGAAATGGGTGGTGATGAAATACATCGACAACCTGATCGCCTGGGGAGATCACCTCTTCCGTCAGGACACGATTGAAACCCTCAACCAGGCTACTCAACTCTATGTGCTGGCTGGTCATATCTTGGGTCCACGCCCAGAAATCATTCCCAAACGCGGCAAAATTCAGCCTCAGACCTACAACTCTCTGCTAGACCAATGGAACGCCTTCTCCAACGCAATCGTTGATCTGGAGCTGATCTTTCCCTTTAGCAACCAGATTGCAGTGCCGCAAGTCATCTCCAACGGAAAGCCGCATTACGTCAATGTCTACGGGTTTGCCACAACGCTCTATTTCTGCCTGCCCGACAACCCGAAACTGCTGGAATACTGGAATACGGTAGCCGATCGCCTGTTCAAAATTCGCCATTGTCTCAATATTGAAGGCGTGTTCAGAGAGATGGATTTATTCGGTTCGCCCCTCGATCCAGCTTTGCTGGTTCAGGCGGCGGCTCAAGGGCTGAGCATCAGCAGTGTGCTCAACGACCTCAGCACCCCCATGCCTAACTATCGCTTTAATTACCTGTTGCAGCGGGCCTTAGAAGTCACGTCGGAAGTTAAATCCCTAGGCAGTGCTCTGCTCTCAGCTTTAGAGAAGAAAGATGGGGAAAGCCTCTCGATTTTACGGGCGCAGCACGACACCCGGATGCAGAATCTGATCATGGAGGTGAGAAACCAGCAGCTCGAGGAAGCCAATGCCAATCTGGCGAGTCTGGAACAAAATCGCAAAGCCCCTGAACATCGACTGAACTACTATTTGCAGATCATCGACGCAGATGTAGATGTACCCACAGTGGACGTAGAGTTTGCTGAACTGCCCAACCAAATCCCTGAAATCAAGAAAGATGGTGGATTGAAGTTGATTCCACCGGAAGAGGAAGAGATCAAGAAAGCGAAGCAATCTAGGGATTTGCAGTTAGGAGTAGGAGTTTCGGAAGCTTTAGCCAGTATTTTTCATGCTATTCCTATTGCTAGCATTGATGCCAAACCTATCGGTATAGGGTTAGGAGTAAGTTGGGGAGGACCGCAGATTGGAAACGTCATACAAGCTGTTGCAAGAGGTCTGCAAGTTGGAGTAAATGATAAAACCTTCCAATCTTCCGCCGCTGCCCGGAAAGCAGGCTTCACGCGCCAACAGCAAGAGCGCATCCTTCAGGCAAACCTGGCGGGCCACGAGCTGATGCAAATCGACAAACAAGTTACCGCTCAGAAAATCAGACGAGATATTGCCCAACTCGAAATTGATCACCATCAGATCCAGATTGAGCAAACCAAAGAAGTAGAAGAGTTTATTCGGAATAAATACTCGAATGAACAGCTTTACCAATGGATGAGCGATCGCCTCAAAGATTTGTATTACCAAGCCTACTCCTTTGCCTATGACTTAGCCAAAAAAGCCGAAAAAGTCTTCCGGTTTGAAATGGGGCTTGCCACCTCTGATTTGATCAAATTTGGTTACTGGGACAGCGCCAAGGACGGCTTCCTGGCGGGAGAGCAGCTTTACCTAGCCTTAAAGCATCTGGAAAATGCCTATGTGGCAACCAAACCGCACGATTACGAAATCACCAAGCATGTTTCGCTGCAACTCCATAACCCTCTGGCATTGATTCAACTGAAAGAAACCGGGATATGCGAATTTGATATTCCAGAAGAGAGCTTTGATCTGGATTACCCTGGACATTACAAGCGCCGCATCAAAACAGTCTCGGTTTCCGTTCCTTGTGTAGTCGGACCCTATACCAGTCTGAACTGCACCCTGCGCCTGTTAAAACACGAGTATAGGAATAGCAAACTTGCCGCAAATGCATCTGATTACGCTAAGAAGTTAGAAGAAGCCGATGAACGCTTCGTCTATAACCCGATTCCCACCACGGCTATTGCCGTCAGTCAGGGACAAAATGACAGTGGTGTATTTGAACTCAACTTCCGGGATGAGCGCTACATGCCGTTTGAGGGAGCTGGGGCAATCAGCAGTTGGCGGTTAGAACTGCCGCAAGAATTCCACCAATTTGACTATCAAACTATATCTGATGTGATTATCCATCTCCGCTATACCTCCTGTGAGGGCGGGGCTATGCTTAAAACCGCTGCCGTGGAGCATCTGATCGACTATGTGGAAAATGCCTCGGAACTCAGTCAACGGGAAGGTCTATTCCGCATGTTGAGCCTGAAGCACGAATTTCCGGATGAGTGGTACCGCTTCCTGCATCCCGAACCCGATGTGGCCAACCAGGTGTTTGTCTTGGGCAATCTAAAGGAACGCTTGCCCTTCTTTGCCAATAGTCAGAAGGTCAGTGGTCTAGCAATCCAAAGCGCTATGCTTTTCGTTCGCCTTGCTCCCCCTGCAACCGGATTGACAATTTCCCTGCTCAAGTCTGCCCAACTTGAGACGTTAAATCCTGATAACGCAACGTTCGACGTTGAGCTAGAACCGGGAGCCGGGATCGATTCATTGCAGCAATATGAAGCCATCGACCTATCTGAGGATTTGCATGGATTCTGGGCACTTCAGGTCAATGATCCTGTGCCCCTCACCGCAGATATGTTGAAGGACGCTTGGCTGGTGATTAAATATCAATTGGAACTCTAAGCAGCCATTTAAAAAGTATTGACGGAAAAAATTAAGGTATACTCCATTTTCTCTCCATATAGGCATCCTAAATAGGATGTGAACAAATGGTAGGCTGAGGACGTGCCCCAAACTTTACCCCCTCAGCCGATGGAAACGCTCGAACAGTTCATTCAAAGTAACCCACCTCCGTTGGAACTCAAGCGTGCACTCGCTGTGCAGATGAGTCAAGGCGGTCACAGCTATCGGGAGATCCGTGACATTCTGCAAGTGTCGGTTGGCTTCATCACAGCTAGCCATCAACGCTACGAATGCTCAGGTGTGGAGGGACTGCGCTCCAACTATTGGGGCACCCAAGGCTATCTCGATTGTGAGCAGAAGCAAGCGTTGTTTCGGTGGCTCGACGGGCAGGATGCTTGGACACTCCAGGAGGTAATTGACCACATTGAGGATGAGTATGGGGTGGTCTACCAATCACTCCAGAGCTACTATGCCCTGCTCAGAGACGCTGGCTTCAGTTGGAAGAAGGCACAACCGGTTCACCCTGACAAGGATGAAACTCTGGTTCAGGAAAAAAAAGAGAACTTGAAGCGCTACTGGCAACGCATCAATCTGAGATCGCCGATGGACAATTAAGAGTTTTATTTCTCGACGAATGCCACCTGTTGTGGGGCGATATCAGTGGCTATGGGTGGAGCCGCCGCAAGCAACGGGTGGATGTGGAAGTCAAGTCTACCAAGCAACGACAGACCTACTATGGGGCATTGGATTATCTCACCAAGCAGTTTGTTGTCAAAGAGTACAGCGCAGGCAACGAAGAGAATACGGTTGCCTTCCTACAGTATCTCCAGTCTTTGTATGTTGAGAACACGCGCCTGGTGATTGTCTGGGATGGGGTGAGCTACCACCGCTCAAAGGTGGTGCAGGAATTTCTGGAGCAGACCAATGGAGGCTTACCGACTGAGGCGTGGAAGATTACCTGTATTCGCTTAGCCCCTAATGCACCTGAGCAGAATCCAGTTGAGGATGTTTGGTTACAAGCGAAGCAGTTTATTCGCAAGTATGCACGAATGTGTAGAAGATTTGGGTCGGTCAAGTTTCTGTTTCAATTGGTCACGCATTGTCAAACCTTTGCTTTCGCCAAGGCGTTTATGTACGGCTACTGTTCATCTCCTATCTAGGATGGCTGTAGCTGCGGCTGCCAAAACTTCTGACCTTTTCGGACCGACATTCCAGTTGAAACTGTTTATCTTAACTAAATAGATGATCGTGACTCTAAACATCTCGCCTAGCAGTGGGAACCTTTCCAGTGTTCTGTTTGTAGTTGAGCTAAACTAATGGATTACATCAAAAACGACTCGGTCTTGATCTTTGAAGATGTGCTTCAGTTTTGGTTTCCCCAGTTGCCAGAGAAGAATCCGGCTGCCTTAATTCGCCAGTGGCAATGGTGGTTTCAAGGCGGCGGAGATGCTGAAATCATCCAGCAGTTTTCGCCGTTACTGGAATGTGCTATTCGAGGTGAGCTAGACGCCTGGTCACACGCACCTCGGTCGCGATTGGCTCTGATCCTCGTCCTCGACCAATTTTCACGCACCATTTATCGGGGAACAGCTCAGGCATTCGCTCAGGATGCAAAAGCTTGTGCGCTGGCACTAGAAGGCATTAAAGTTGGTGATTACGCAGCTCTTAATACGCCCTGGGAGAAGACATTCTTCTTCCTGCCGCTGGGACATTCCGAAGATTTGAGCAATTTGGAACTCGTGACCAAACTGGCAGACGACCTAGTGCAGGAAGCCCCTCAGGACTATCGAGCCTTGCTAGAATTCTCCGCAGAACAAGCCCATCGGCATCGCGATGTCGTTGCTCGATTCGGTCGTCATCCCCATCGCAATCAGATATTAGGACGACTCTCTACTCCCGATGAACTCCAGTATCTTGCCACAGAGCAGCTCGTTCATACACGATCGCTCCCGCCGCATCTACCGTAATTTCTGTCTAGTTCTTGAACCTATCAGACTACCTGTCATCGCCGCTGGTATTAGCCGCTGACAAACTGAGATGCAGCGTTACATCACCAGTAATCATCGATGTGATGAAACAATCATTATTAAAACGATCATTATTAATTATATTCTTGAGCAAAGGCATAAGATCAGTTATCATGAAACAGCGTCTGCAACAACCGCATTGCTGCATCCAGAGACCTTTGCTGCAAATTTAAGATTATTATCAACCTATTGCCAAGTGATATCATCAACCCCTGCGTTAGCATTGACCGAAACGGGGGTTGCACAGCGATGCAGTACAGCTTTCTGAGAGCCATTTTAGTGTTGTCTGGAGGGCGCGGCTGAACGGTATAGGCAACGGTAAAACCTTGATAATGACTAGCTCTACTTTCAAGAGAGGTACCTATGCAATCTAAAACCATCGCTAAAGGCGTCAACCTGGGTAATTGGCTGGTGTTGGAAAAGTGGATGAGTCCAGAACTCTTTCTTCTAGAAGATGGAACATCGGTGGAAGACGATTATCAGCTAGTCAGAGCACTAAGCGAGACCGTAAAACGTGAACGCTATAAGGTGCATCGCGACTCCTACATCACGGATCGAGATTTTGCCTACCTGGCTGCCAGGGGCATTGATTTCGTGCGGATTCCAATTCCCTTCTACATCTTTGGCGACTATGAGCCATACATCGGATGCATTGACTACCTGGACAAGGCATTCAAATGGGCAGAGCGATACAAGCTCAAGATCTTGATTGATTTGCATACCGTACCAGATAGCCAGAATGGGTTCGATAATGGTGGCATTTGTGGTGTTTGTAAGTTTCACAAAAACCCAGAGCATGTCGAGTTCGCATTGACTGTGCTTGAACGACTAGCAGAGCGATATCGGGACAACAAAAATCTCTGGGGCATCGAGGTGCTGAATGAACCGATCTCTCCAGAGTTGTGGGATCTGGTTGATGTGCCCAAGCGATATCCAGCCGTGGATAAAGCCTATGCCGCAGGGTCAGAAGCCGTACCAACCGATTTCCTCAAGCGCTTCTACACGCAAGCCTATTCAAGGATTCGGGCGCAGGCAGACGACGTGACAGTCGTATTCCATGACGGCTTCCGCATCAAGGAATGGGTGGAGTTTTTCAAAACACCGGACTTCAAGAATGTCGTCGTGGATACGCACTTATACCTCATGACATTCGCATTAAAGTACGGAGATGGTGAGCTTGACGACCACCTAGCCTACATCAAGAACGAAATGGGCAGTATTGTAACAGAGATGTCTCAATATTTTCCAGTCTTGGTGGGTGAGTGGAGCCTTGACACTGCGTCGAGAAAGGCTGCAACAACGCTGGCTGGCAAAGAGAGAGATGACTACTATCGAAACGTTGCTGATGCGCACTTTAAGGCTTGGGAGCACGCAACGGCCTGGTGTTACTGGAGTTACAAATGTCTTGGTGATGAAGCCAAGTTCGATATTTGGGATATGGGCAAGGCCATCGAGCTAGGACTGCTTCCTCATGACTTGTCGCAGCTTCAGATTAGAAATTAAACGTTGTTCGTAGAACTGCAATCACTGTATCGTCATTACGATTGTCCTGATTTGGTGCCGTCAGCCAAAGGATCAGCTACTATTTCTTTCGTTATCAAACAGGAGTATACTCTGAAATCCTTGCATGATGCCAAATCGAATCTGATCAGCCGTTAACCGTGGAATCAGAAAGTCGAAGCTAATTTTTAGATCCAAAGGCGTGAGGGCCGTTAAGGAATCACTCAACGGCTTGTTAAAGTTGTCCCAGTGAACCGGAATGACGAGCGTTGGCTGCACCTTCGCCACCGTCTGCTCGTAGAAGGCTTCCCGGAAGGCCGCATCCTGGTTGCCAAGGGTTCCCGTTGCCAGGAAGAGCACATCGGCTCGCACCTGATCCAGCGCCCCCTCAATATAGTTGGCGGCAGGTTTGACAAAAATAGCGTGATCGCCGTGTTGGATCAGGAAGTCGAAGGATCCGCCCTCCACATAGTCAAAGAAATCGGCAGGTTGGCGGAGTGGGTGGTCAATCACCATGCCAAGATTATCGTTGACTCCCCGCACCGGCGGCGAGTGCTTGGAAGGCAGAACGGTCACGATAAACTTGCCAATCGGCACCGGACTCCCCGGCTCATAGAAGGTCATCTGCTCTTCGGGTAGATCGCCCCCGCGACCAATATTCAGGGTGGATTCAGAGCCATAGAGGTGGGCACCTGTTTTCTGAGCGATGTAGGCAATGTCAAGGGCATGGTCGAAATGGGAATGGGCCACAAACAGCGCATCCACCTTGTCAACCTGGGCGCGGGCTAGAGCCGCATCGACGAGAGCTGGATCGGTGCTGATGTCTCTGATCCGACGGCTGATCAAGGATGGACGGGTAATATAGCCATCCAGCATTAGCCGTGTTTCCCCATCATCAAACAGCAGCATGGTCGTTCCGAAAAACGTTACCTTGATGGCTCCGTTTCTGGGTTCCTGGTCGTTCTGACTCAAGTAATAGGAACTGTAGCGGTCGATGATTCCTGAAGCGAGAGCAGCCGGAGTAGGAAAGAAATTCAAACCGACGATGAGTGTGACGATCAATATTTCAAAGAGGACAAATATAATACCTCGGATGAATCCTTTCTCCATATATTTTGTGTAGTAATAAGAGAATTTTATGATAAATGTTTTCGTCAATTTATTCTCTGCCCCACCCCTCTAATCAGGCTCTTGTCTTTGCAAATAATTTAAAACTGCGATCGCTAGTAAGCCCAATAGAGCATATATAGCTAGCGCAATCAGCGTATTCAAATCAAAAATCCGCGTAGCAGTAGCATCAGTGGGATTAAACACACCTTATTTTAGGGCCACAACCTGTTGACGCCGCCAGCTCAGGTATAGTTTGGCCACAATGCCATTCACGATCAGGCAGAGAATAATGGCTACAGCAAAGTTCTGTCCTGGATAACTCGCGGCGGCAATCGTGAGCGGAATGGCGGGATGCCGATTGGCACAGGAAAATGCCAGCACGATCGCATGATCTGGTTGCGTCCCACCCAGCAGGTCTCCTATGGCGAATGCCGCCAGGTTATACAGGGTAAACGCAAGGACAACCATCACACTGACAAAGGACCAAACCTTGGGTAGCGTGATGGCCAGCACCACCACCAGCGCAACTAACATCACAATGTTCGCAATCCGCATAATCGGTTCGCTAGCCTGCTCCACGCCCACCCCCAAGAGTTTGCGGACGATCATGCCTGCAATCAACGGCAGCAGCGCCACAACCAGCATTAGTTCCACAACTGCCAATGGATCGAGGGCAAACGGCTTGCTCATCAATCGCCCCAGAAACACGACGAGGCCGGGTGTGATCAGTTGTGACAGCAGAACCACAGTCACCGATAGCCCGACTGCATACGACCCGTGACCACCCGATTCCCGCTCTTGTTTCGGCAGCAGCGGCGAAGTCGGTGAGATCGCCAGAGCCACCATCGCCACCTTAGCTCCCAGAGGCAGGTCGAGCGTCATGGCCAGCAGTAGAGCAGCCGTTGGCACGACAACAAACATCGCCAGGAGCGACACGAACAGGAGACGCGGTCGTCGAAACAGGTAGTTGAGGTCGTCGGATCTGGCCCGTAGTCCGTAGGCAAAAACGGTAGCCATCATACTGAGATTGAAGGCGAGCGCTATGATGTTCATCTGGCTGAAATGCTTAACTCACTCGGCGGTTGGCTGTCATTTCTGGCTGCGATTCCGCCATCCCATTATTATGGGACATTTTATGGGACATAAACCGAGCTTTGTTTGCATTTCCAAGCCACCTGACTTCGAGCAATCAGCGCCCGCACTATCAACAGGAAAACTTAGGAGAGCGTAAATTATGTTGATCCCCCCTAGCCCCCCTTACGAAAGGGGGGAACCGGACAATCAGGGATTGAAGTCCCCCTTATGTAAGGGGGATTTAGGGGGATCAAATCTTTGCATTGAATCGCAATCGAGATCTGTGTACACCGTAGCTTACAGAGGGGGATTGTGCGATGCACATGCTGCGCGAACGAACCCAGATCTAGTAATCAAAATGATTTCATTTTCAATCGACTGAAACGGCATGATTGTGGTAGCCCAACACTGCAGCACAATCATGCTTGCAGCTCAGATCCAGCCGTTATTTGAACAGCGTCTTCAAAGCCTGATCCGATGTATCCAATGCATTCTGCAATGCTTGAAGGTGCTGATTCAATCTCACCTTAGAGAAAGTACTCGTGTCACTCATTGCTTTCTTCGTATCATCCAACAGAACGTTGATGGCATCAGCCGTCAGGTTCAACGACTCTTTCACATCTTCTACTTTCTGCTGCGTTCCTGCCTTCAACTCAGCGCGAGACTGTTTCGCCGATTGCAGCATTTCTTGCTCTAATTCATCTGCCTGTTGAGCATATTGCTCGTAGGCTTTTGCCGTCTCCTCTAACTTCTGTTGAGCTGCTTGCAAATCTGCCAAAACGGCCTTGCGGTGGGCTGCATCAAATTCGGCAGTTGATTTCTCGATGCTGTCGGGAAGATTCTTCAGCGCCTTTTGGGTTTCACTGATTTGCTTGCTCAACGTTTTCTGTGACTGCTTCACAAACTGTTCAAATTGATCTTGAGCCTGTTCAAAATTGGCTTGAACTTCAGCTTGCGATGGCAAGGAAACCGCATCAGCAACTGGCACATTGATGAAAAGGAATAAAGCAGCCGCGAGAACGCTTAAGAACGCAGTTTTGAAAGCCTGGTTGATGGTTAGAAGTTTCATCATGGTTGAGATTTTGATAGTGTTAGGGAAAGAGGGAAAAACAGGCGTGCTGATAGCTGGGGTAGAATCCGTCAATCTGATCAGCAACGCCAGTGGCAGACTAAACGGTTAGGGCTTCACGCACAGAAGCAGCCGATTGCTTCAGCTTTTCTTGCCGTTTCGCAAGGTTAGCCTGAATTTCGTTGACCTGCTTCTCGATCTGGGCTTTTTGCTTGTCGCTGGCTGCTTTCGCCTGGTCCTTCAGAACCGCCACCTTGGACTCGGCCTGCTGCTCGGCATCTTTCATCCACTTATTGGCAGCATCAATCTTGGTCTGAAGTTTGGTGCGAGTAGCATCCATCTTCGCCTGGATTTTCGCCTTTTGCTCTGCTGCGGCAGCATCGTACTCTTCTTGCAATGCTTGCAGTTCCGCCTGAGTTTCGCGGATATCGCGATCGATTTGCTCATCCACAACTTCAGAACGAACTTTGCGGAATACGGTTCCACCCAGCGGCTGCATTGCCGTGTCTAGAGGCGTTGTCCAGTATTCATCCACATGGGCGACAAGGGCTGCTTTTCCAGGAGTTAGCACCCTGCTGACATCATCCAAAAATTCCAGATTAATGCCCATCCGATCTAGATCGCCCATCGCTCCACCGACATAGCCACCAGTCATGCCAGCCGCTACACCCGCTGGCCCAGCCAGAATGCCGATCAGGCCACCCAGACAGGCACCAAACAGGGTACCAATCGGACCCGGATCAGCAGATTGACGGACATTGACCGTGCCATCGGCATCTTTCGCAATCACTGCAACGGCAAACACAGCCAAATCGGCCTGCTGATGCAGTTGCTTGATCGCATTCAAACCGTTGTAAGCACCGCTTTCGCTATCGAAAACAACAACAACCATTTTTTCCATTTTGGTTTTCTCCTTCCAGTCACAAATTAAAGTGAATTCAGAGGCCACATTTGGCTGACTTTAACCGGCAACGGTCTCTTCCAACGGTTCATTGGTAATCACGGCATTGTCTACAATCGTCCCATTCTCGCCGACCAGCACACCGCCAACCTGAGTGTCGGTCTCTGTCCCCGCCATACGAACAACTCCAGACCCCAAAGAGCCACTGCCTGCGGTATACAGCACATTGCCACCGGCATTCAACTGCTCGGCAATGTCAGCCTGAATCGAATCGTGGATCAGTTGGGCACCATCGGCGATCAGAGCCGTTTGTAATTGCGAGACCCAGCTATGTTCGATCGTGGCTACAATGGCCGAGCTTCCTGGCGGTAGAGCCGAGCTAATGCTCTTCATTTCAGCCTTGAGTGGCGCACTCCGCAACTTACCAACCAATGCTCCAATCACTCCACCTCCCAGGGCTGCTGCACCAACCGGTGGGGCCGCCAGCAGGCCAACTAGCCCACCAACCAATCCGCCGGTCACCAACCCCTTAGCAGTGCGTCGCTTGGAGTCGGTAATCTTGACTTTGCCATCGGCATCCTTGACCACAACTGCGGCGTCTACAATGCCAATCAAGCCGTCTTTCTTACCTTGCTTGAGGCTATCCATCACTTCACTAGCACCCTCAGGTGTGCTAAACGCCGCCACAATTACTTGAACTGGAGTTTCCATGATTTATTCTCCTTGGTATTAGCTTGGTGTCAGATGTTGGTATTAGGTAACTGAGTGTTCGAGGTGAATGTCTGAGACGGTTTGAACGACTTGCAATTGCAAGCAGCTTAATCGAGATGCTGGAGCGCTGACAGCACAACCAGTCTCAGAGCGATAGACACACTGATTCAGCCATTCCCCAAAATTCAGGAACAGCAGATTAAAAGCAGATTGAGTGAACGTTCATCAAGGAACTCCAGCAACGCTGGATCGCAAACTGCTGAACAAACCAGCGTGCAATTGGAACTCCTAAACCCTCGCGTGAAAAGCAGGGACCACAAAAATATGGTCCGTACTGCCGCACTTTAATTAAGCCCCTAGCTACAAATCAACAATCACTGAATATGTGAGCCAACAATCACCGAATCGAAATTGGGGCAACTTATACAACGTATCTACCAATACAATCTCAAAATTACCTAATAAGTGCGTTCTACTGAAGAGCCTATCAAAACCTAATCTATGCCTGGTCTATACAAGCCAGAACCAATTTATCCTGCCAGATTTACTCTACCAAAGATAAACATCTATCTAAATAGGTACAAAAGTAGATTAGATGAGTCTGTTGAAAATTTCAACAAGGGAGACATTAAATTTCTTTAAAGGAAAGGTTGCTTCTATTAATTTTAGTGGGAATGAGAGCAACAACGGAGGTTAACTAGGATACATAGCAGCACACCAGATCAACAAAGTGGAGGTGTCAATAACATTACACCGCGTACACATTGTCATATCGCCCACCAGCTTTTATTTAGTGATATCTCTAGCCTGCTTGACTGACAGAACTCTGAGGCTGACGGCTCGAAGTCACACCTACACAGACAAAACCTGCGCAAGTTACTCAGCTCAACCAATAGTCAGCGCAGGGCGTTCAACGAAGCTTAACCGAGTCAGCAACTTAGTTTGTATAGTGGCAGTTTTAACCGCTTCGGTTTGTGTTTGCCAGACTATTCAATGCTCTCTTCTACACCAACCAACTTTAATGTTCTATACCAACCAACTTTAATGCAGTAAAAATTTTTGCTAATATCCAATAGATTCACCCTTAAGATAGAGGCCAAATGAGACATACCTTCAGCCCTAGAATAGATGTCAAGCTGCGACTATCCGCAAAATAAAGTTGCAGGGAGCACACAGCAAGCCAGTAGAAAGCGGTATTAATAGTGGGAGCAACGAACACAGTTCAGCAGAGTAATCGACTAAATATGATGGTAGCAGAACAAACACGACTCACGGAATCACGTGACGGCATTCACCGCTGGCACAAATGGGGACCCTATCTGAGTGAGCGGCAGTGGGGAACCGTGCGGGAAGACTACAGCAACGATGGCAACGCCTGGAATTATTTTCCGCATGATCAGGCGCGGTCGCGGGCCTATCACTGGGGTGAAGATGGACTGGGTGGCATCTCAGACGATCACCAGATTTTGTGTTTTGCATTGGCTCTGTGGAACGGTAAGGATCCAATTCTGAAAGAGCGCCTATTTGGGTTGACCAACAGCGAAGGAAATCACGGCGAAGATGTCAAGGAGTATTACTTTTATCTTGACAGTACGCCCACTCACTCGTGTATGAAATATCTCTATAAATATCCGCAATCAGCCTATCCCTACGATGATTTGCTCAACACCAATCGGCAGCGCAGTCGCTATGAATTGGAATATGAATTATTAGATACCGGTATTTTTGATCACGATGCCTACTTCGATGTATTTGTTGAATACGCCAAAGCAGAAGCAGAAGATATTTTGATTCAGATTAGCGTTTGCAATCGTGGTCCTACTGCTGCTAGTTTAGATGTTCTACCGACGCTGTGGTTTCGCAATACCTGGTCCTGGAATGGCGGTGTTAAGCCAATTTTGCAGAAAGTCGGCACGACTGGGACTGTGATCCATGCGCATCATCCTGACCCGCAGATCCAAAAGGTATTATCTGACTATTATTTTTATTGCGATCGCCCGGTCCCCCTCTTGTTTACCGAAAACGAAACCAATTTTGCTCGCCTGTTTGCTACCCCGAATCCCAGCCCCTACGTCAAAGATGCGTTTCATCATTACCTGATCCAGGGCCAGCAGGATGCCGTCAATCCGGCCCAGACCGGCACCAAAGCTGCCCCCCACTATCATCTGCATGTGGAACCTGGATCAATCCAGACGATTCGCCTGCGATTGACTCGCACTGCTCCTGCTCATCTCACCGATCCGTTTGCCGCATTTGAATCCACACTGCAAACTCGGCATCAGGAAGCCGACGCTTTCTACGACTCGATTACACCTGCGGCCCTTGCAACTGATCCGGATCGGGTCCGGGTGATGCGGCAAGCATTAGCAGGGATGCTCTGGTCAAAGCAATATTTTTACTACGATGTGAATCAGTGGCTGAACGAGCGCAACGTAACACCCTGGTCTGACCAACTTGACGATGTACGTAATGGCGCATGGTTGCATCTATATAGTAAGGATATTATCTCAATGCCAGACAAGTGGGAGTACCCCTGGTTTGCAGCCTGGGATCTGGCGTTTCATATGCTGCCGCTAGCCATGGTAGACACCGAGTTTGCCAAGTCCCAGCTCGGTTTGATGCTGCGAAATACCTATCAGCACCCGAATGGTCAAATTCCGGCCTATGAGTGGAATTTTAGTGATGTCAATCCGCCGGTTCATGCCTACGCCACGATGCAGGTGTATCTGATGGATAAGGCGCGCAACCAGGGCGAGGGAGACCTCAACTTTCTTAAATATATTTTCTCGAAGCTACTCGTTAACTTTACCTGGTGGGTTAACCGCAAGGATCGCCGCGGCAATAATGTATTTGAAGGGGGCTTTCTAGGACTCGATAACATCAGCGTGTTTGACCGCAGTTCCCCCTTGCCGACAGGCGGCTGGCTAGAGCAGGCGGATGGTACAGCCTGGATGGTCTTTTTTAGCCAGCAAATGTTGCGGATTGCGATAGAGCTGGCGATAGACAATCCTGAATACGAAGAATTTGTGATCAAGTTCTTTGAGCATACCACCTGGATTGCCGGCGCAATGGACCGCATTGGCATCCAACAAGATGAAATGTGGGATGAGGAAGATGGCTTCTTCTACGATGTCCTCCGCCTGCCCGATGGTCAAGCCATGCGGCTGAAAGTGCGTTCGCTGGTGGGATTACTTCCCCTGGCGGCAGTCGCAATTTTTGATGCTGATGACTTTGCCAAACTGCCCAACTTCCGCAACTACGTCGAAGAATTTAAGCTCCGCCGTCCCGACCTGACTGCCAATATCCATTTGCCCACTCAGCCCGGTATGGCAGGGCGCTACATGCTATCGGTCTTTAACGAGCAAAAATTGCGGCGAGTGCTGGCTCGCATGCTGGATGAAAGCGAATTTTTTAGCCCCTATGGAATTCGCTCCCTTTCCCGCTATCACCAGGACCATCCGTTTGTGTTTTCTCATGCCGGTCAAGAATTCCGGGTAGACTATCTGCCCGCAGAATCAAACACAGGTATGTTTGGCGGCAACTCCAACTGGCGCGGCCCCGTCTGGATGCCTGTTAATATTTTGTTTATCAGCGCCCTGCGACGACTCCATGCCTACTACGGAGATGATTTTAAGGTGGAATGCCCCACCGGATCGGGACAGTATAGGACTCTGTTTGAAGTAGCCCAGGAGTTAGGCAATCGGCTGACTCGTTTGTTCCTCAAAAATGACAAAGGCGAGCGCCCGGTTTATGGAGCTGCCAAAAAATTCCAAACCGATCCACATTGGCAAGATCTAATTTTGTTCTACGAATACTTTCATGGTGATATTGGTGCTGGGATTGGCGCGAGTCATCAAACCGGTTGGACGGGCTGCATTGCCCAAGTCATTCAAGCCTACGGTACGTTGGTGCCTGAAGTAGTAGAAAAACTCATGACCAGTGCCCACACAGAATTTCAGCTCAATCAGGAATATCAGGGCCTATAGTCCTCGTTCATCACTTTATTCCGCCTAGAGTGACCAAGGTGAGGGGTGAGGGGTAAGGGGTGAGGGGCTTCGACGCGAGCGCACTGCCCCCATGGGGCCAGAAAAATCAGCCGAGCGGTGAGGGGTAAGGGGTGAGGGGTGAGGGGTGAGGGGCTTCGATGCGAGCGCACTGCCCCCATGGGGCCAGAAAAATCAGCCGAGCGGTGAGGGTGTTGACTATAAAGCGCTCGGGTGAGTATGTGTACACTGTAGCCCACCTACTCCCCACTCCCTACCCCCCACTCCCCACTCCCTACCCCCCACTCCCTACCCCCCACTCCCCACTCCCCACTCCCCACTCCCCACTCCCTACCCCCCACTCCCCACTCCCTACCCCCTCCGCCGATACAGCAGCAAAATACTCATCACCTCATCCGAATTGGGCACGGGCAGTAACCGACTCCAGGAACCCGCATCGGCAATGCCAGCCTGGTGCTGACGGTGAATCATTTCCTGTACGCCTGCGGTAGAGCCAATTAGAATCAAACGAAGACGCTCTCGATCACCAAAATTTGAACTAGAAGAAAGGTTGGGTGAATTGAGCGGAAACGGTAAATCGGACAGAAATTCATCTGCCATAGAAACACTCCTTGGAATTTTTAGGGTTGGAAGAAACCCCAAAAATTTAGCCACCCCGCCAAACATACAGCGCAGGATGGCTAAGGAGTGTTACAATACTCCACTAGCCTCCCAGACTGGGTTGACAGTCGAAGGGGTTAGTCGCCCTGGTGCTGCGCTCAACAGCTAGGGGCGACGGCTAAATTTTTGGGTAGCCCGATTGTGCCCACAGAAGCAACAATCTTAATCTGATACAATAGCGGCATTGCGCTCTAAATGCAACCGCATAGAGGAAATTATTTACCTTTTTCCTTACTAAGGCTATGGTGTACACACAGTTGATTCTGTCAGTGTCCTCGTTCTTGCCGCCCTCTCAATCCCCCACTAGTGGAGGACTTTGAACCTGCTTGTTCTCTCGTTCCACCAGATCGCCTGCAGTTTGTCAAACGACTCGCTCGTTGGATAGATAAAGTCGGAAGTCTCTCATGCATGGGGGATTATAGCCGTGCGGACATTCCAGGAAAGGGGGCTGAGAGGACTTGTGCGTACACCGTAGGGAACTAGGGGAGGATAGGTTTGAGATATGTTTAGTCAGATTGATATGGTGTCTAGGTTATGCAGTGTTATTTCAAGCGTTCGCAGGAATGTTTATTATCGTGTAGTAGATCGTTCAGCGTATTGATATCGATTTTTGTCAGTTAGCCTATCATGCCGGCTTCCACATCACCTCGTTACGCAATCCATATATTCACGGATAATTGGAGCGTAGGCAGATCTAATCGGTTCGCCTGATTTCTCGTTCCAGGGATACTCAGCAATGGTGAGTATGGCAGGAATTGCCAGAAAATTGTCCTTATAGAAAGCAACGGGTATTGTGATATAATTGCTAATGACTCTCATTTAAGATAGGGAAGCAGCTTTGTGGCCGCAGCGTGCCCCTAGCTATGTTGGAGATTTGCTAATGAGCTTAAAACTTTCGGATTCGGATTGGAGCGAGCTGTGGCATCAGGAGTGGCATCAGGAAGAGAGCGGTACGACTGACCCATTGGATTTATCTGAACAAGTCTACAAACTCTCTGGGCGACTGGGCCAGGGTAGCGAGCAATGGATTCCACTCCGCAATGGGCTGCACTTAGAGATCTGTGACTACGAGCTTTGGGAAGATGTAACTATCAGTAGTCAATATTGTTATGACACCTATCCAGACAACCCCTGCTGCATCAGTTTCGTGGTTTCTGGAACTGTCAGAACGATCCATCATGGGCTAACGGACTACGTTTTTGAAGTACCTGGCAAAAACCACCTGGAGTTTATCCATGAAGGCAGGGAAACGGAAGATCGATGGGCTGGCGATCGCATCACCAAAGTGCGAGTCGGCATTCAAACCAAAACTCTACGGCAAATGAGCTGCGGATCTGTCTCTACCCTGCCCAAGGAACTGAGATACCTAATTGAGGAACAAGAGGTACCGCCGCCCTTTTATCGGCTAGAAACAACCTCTCCTGAAATGCATGTGGTTCTACAGCAAATTCTAAACTGCCCCTATCAAGATTGGACTCGCCAGTTCTACCTGGAAAGTAAAGCATTGGAACTACTCATTTTATGGCTAGATCAGGCAACAGAACGGGACAAATTACCTGACTCCTGTAACCTTTCTCTCAGCGATGTCGATCGGGTTCATCAAGCCAGAGAGATTCTGATGCAACATCTGGAAAATCCACCTTCCTTACTGGAGTTAGCCCGAAAAGTGGGGTTAAATGATTACAAATTGAAGCGAGGCTTCCGTCAGCTTTATGGAACTACCGTATTTGGGTACTTACATACTCAACGGATGGAGAAAGCCCGAATCTTACTCACTAGCCAACAAATGAAGATCACAGATGTCGCTCATGCTGTCGGTTATGCCAGTTTGCCATCGTTTAGTTCGGCGTTTCGCAAGCAATTTGGCGTTAGTCCCAGGTCTTACCTGGTTTAAAGGTTAAAAAAATCCGTTTGCGATAACAAAAATCCGTTTGCGATAAGACAGTATCAGCAGAAAGGCTTACCATTCTATCCATCTAAGTGAGAACTATTTGCATTTGTGGCAGTAGATGGAGTTCGGTAAGGATGGTGTTGAAACAGCAGCGGTGGGGGTCAATAGGATTGACAGGAGCGGTTTTGTTGCTGCTCGCTCCAATAGCTTGGGCCGAAGAGAGTGGAAACCAGCAGGATGAAAAGGGAGGCCAGCCCAGCGCTTTAGAACAGCCTGCCACAACCGTCGAGGAATGGCTTGCACAAATTGCTCAGGTTGCAATCATACAAGTCACGGGAATCCAACTCAATGCTACTGATACAGGAATTGACGTGATCCTGGAAACCGCAGCCGGGCAACTGCCTGAACCATCAACGTCTGTCGTTGGCAATGCCTTGATTGTCGAGATTCCCAATGCGGCGCTAACCTTACCAGAGGGAAATGAGTTTCAGCAAGCAAATCCAGCCGAGGGAATCGCGTTAATTTCAGTCACAAGTCTGCCTGATAATTGGGTGCGAGTAGCAATTACGGGATTGGGGGCACCGCCAACGGGCGAAATCCGGGCAGATGCCCAAAGCTTAGTGTTGAGTGTAGTTCCGGGAACAGACGCAGCTGATGATGCTGAAGATGCAATTCAGGTCGTGGTGACAGGGGAGCAAGCAGGCTATCAGGTGGATGAGGCAACGACCGCCACCCGCACCGATACCCCCCTGCGCGATATTCCCCAATCAATTCAGGTGGTTCCCCGCCAAGTTCTGGAAGATCAACAGGTGATTGAACTGGAAGAAGCAGTTCGCAACGTCAGCGGAGTCGTACCGGGAAACACGTTCGGGAACACCCAGGATGGAGGCTTCGTGATTCGAGGATTTCCCTCCTTTGATTTGTATTTGCGCAATGGCTTTCGAGACAATGCTCAGGGCATTCGAGAATTTGCCAATATTGAACGGATCGAAGTGCTGAAAGGTCCAGCCTCAGTGCTCTATGGCAACCTGGAACCAGGAGGTGTGATCAACTTCATCACTGAAATGCCGTTGGCTGATCCCTATTACTCAACAGAACTAGAGTTGGGCAACTACGGCTTTGCTCGCCCGACAATCGACCTTTCAGGTCCCTTAAATGACGATGAAACGCTGCTATATCGCCTCAACGCTGCCTATCTCAATCAAGACGGCTTTCGCAACTTCAGCCGCTACAGCGAACGCTACTTTGTCGCTCCAGTATTGACATGGCAAATAAGCAATCGCACCGATCTGACTCTAGAATTTGATTACGTGCGCGATGAGCGCCCCTTCGATCGGGGCTTAGTGGTGCTTGGTGATGCGGTGGCAGACATTCCTATCAGCCGGGTGTTGGGCGAGCGGGATGATCTGCGAGAAGTAGAGGAAATTGGCGTAGGATATCGCTTTGAGCATCGCTTTAGCGACAACTGGCGGGTGCGCAACGCCTTCCGAATGCTGTTTACCGATTCGTTCGATTATGCCTTCCAGCCTAGTAGTTTAGACGAAGCAACGGGGGAATTATCTCGCAATCTGCGTTCCAATGAGGACTATCGTGAGAGTTATGCCCTACAAACCGAGCTAGTGGGAGAATTTTCAACCGGTCCAATTGAACACACGCTGCTCGTGGGCGTGGATTGGAGTCGCAATACCCTGCGCGGCAATACGCGAGCCGCCGAGTCTACCCCATCTATCAATATTTTTGATCCAGACTACGGTGCCGTCCGGCCCGAGCGGTCGGACCTGCCGCTACTAACCATCGATCGCTTTAATGCCACCAACACGATCGGCTTTTTTATCCAGAATCAGATTGATTTACTAGACAACTTGCATCTGCTAGTAGGCGGACGCTTCGACATCATTGATCAACGTTCAACTAATTTTCTGGATGGCTCTAGCAGTAACCAAAACGAAGATGCTTTCTCTCCCCGAATTGGCATCGTCTATCAGCCAATTGAGCCACTGTCCCTGTATGCCAGCTATAGCCAATCCTTTCAGCCCAACGCCTTCACCCAATCCGATGGCTCTTTCCTGGAACCAGAGCGGGGACGACAGTTTGAAATTGGCATTCGCGGTGAATTTCTGGACGATCGCCTGATCGCAAATTTAGCAGCGTACCACATTACCAAAACCAATGTTGCCACCACCGACCCGGATGATCCCAACTTTTCGCTACCGTTGGGAGAAGTTCGCAGCCAAGGTATTGAATTTGATGTTGCCGGGGAAATTCTACCCGGTTGGAATATCATTGCCTCCTATGCCTACACCGATGCAGAAGTCACAGAAAGCGGTGCCGATCCCTTTTTTCCAGAAGGATTACGCATCGCCAATGTTGCCCCTAACACGGCAAGCCTCTGGACAACTTATGAAATTCAGAGCGGAACGCTTCAGGGATTGGGATTTGGCATCGGCTTATTCTACGTCGATAACCGACCGGGCGACTTTGATAACACCTATGAATTGCCGTCCTTTCTCCGCACCGATGCAGCGATCTATTACCGTCGAGATAACTGGAGAATTGCGCTCAATGTCAAGAACCTGCTTGATGAACAGTATTTTGCAGGCGCGGATTTTGGCCGCGTCACGGTTCGACCGGGTGAACCCTTCACCATCCTGGGCAGCGTAGCGGTGGAGTTTTAGGAGAATGAGGCGTTACCTGATAAGAACAATGCATCGATCCATCACACGAATGCTGCTGGTGATCATCACTTTGATCTGGGTGTTTGCCTGCAATAGCAGCACTATCGAACGAGTTGCAGGTAGCGCAAACAACAATGTGGAACTACAGAGGTCTTCAACTACACACATCGTTGAACATGGGATGGGAAAGACAGAGGTTCCGGCTCAGCCCAGCCGAATTATTGCATTGGATGAATATACTCTAGAATGCATCTTGGCATTGCAAAGTAAACCTGTGGGCAGCGTGATGTTTGAGACTATGCCGTCCTATCTGCAAGACAAAACCGCAGGAATTGAAAACCTCGGCAGCGAAGGCGAACCAAGCCTGGAGAAAATACTAGCGCTCCAGCCAGACTTGATTCTAGGCACAATGTATCATCAGCAAACATATAGCCAATTATCACAAATTGCCCCAACTGTTTTAACGCTCCATAAAGACATAAAAGATTGGAAAGCAGCACTCCTCAACTTTGCTGAGGCATTGGGAAAAACCGCTGCGGCAGAACAAATCCTGCAAGACTATAACAATCGGTTAGAAATCTTCAAAACTCAGATGGGTAGCCGGTTGAAACAAACCAAAGTGTCTGTGGTGCGTGTCTACCCAACCCACATCAGTCTGTACCTTAAGGATGTTTTCATCGGCACCATCCTAGACGATGCCGGACTGCCTCGTCCTCCAGCGCAAGACAAATCGGGAGCTGCTTACGAGATTTCCAGAGAACGCATTCGGGATGCCGATGGTGATGTGATCTTTATGTGGACCTATGGCTACAATCAGCAACGCCAACAAGAAGCGCAGGCTGCCCTAGAGCAGTTGAAAGCAGATCCGCTCTGGTCGCAGTTGGACGCTGTGCAGCAGGGCAAAGTCTATCAGGTTCCGGGTTACTGGATTGGAGCGGGACCGCTAGCTGCGAATGCCGTGATTGACGATTTGTTTCGCTACCTGGTTGATCAGCCCGTCACATCACTCCAGCCATTCTCTGCCGCTCATCGTCCCGAGAGGTTAAAGCAGGCCGGAGCATACCGGCAAGGAGTCCAAGCCTTCGCTGCCCCCACCCCCCATACTGGAGGCTTTGAAGAGTTACGAGCTGGTTCTCCCCAAAATTGGGGGCTAGGGGGGACTTCTTTCACATTGCTGGAGTAATAGGTCCAAAGGGAGAGATTGCTTGTTCTGCGCCTAATAACCCAACGAGTTGGGAAATTACCTCAGGAAATGCGATCGAATGTTACTCCACCAATCAAGATAGTCGGTCCAGAGATCAAAGTTTGCCCACAAAACAAAGCCTCGCACCCGACAACCCAAGGCTTTCAACCACATCACTAGCTCATGATTGCTGTTGTGGAATAGCGTGTAATCCTGTTCATCCTGAACCAGTGTGAGTCCGGTGCGAAGATTTTGAACACGAGTGTGAATTTGGTGATCGAACCGTTGATTGAGTGCTTGCAGTAATTGAATTGCATCCGCGCCAGCCACGGCAAAACCCAGGAGAGTTGCCCGTTCCTGCTGTGAAACCTGCTGCAGTTCAGCGAGATGATTAAATTCTCGTCGCCCTAAAGCACCTTGAGTAGGAATCAGACTGGCAGCAATCGTATTCTCCCAGTCTTGTTGATTGAGCGCATAATACTTCCAATCCCCATAAGCATATTGAATCAGCCGCCTCTGATCCATTGGCAACACCAACCTAGCATGCATTCCGTGCTCAGCCACATACACCATAACAGGGTTGTCAGGTTGGATAGGTGGAAGAATCATTGCAGGCGAGGAAATCCAAATCAGTAAAAGGATTGCTATGCTTGCCAATGCTAAAGCTACAAAGCGACGCAAACGCATAATTGCCTGGTATACAAGAAATAGTCTCAAATGAGAAGATCAAAGACGTAAGAGCAGGAATGACTGAAGCCAGCGGTGCGAATCATGCGGTATTCTGCGATTACCTGCATTTATTGCCCTTAGCAGCTAAGGAGATGGGGGGGGTGACACGGTTGGATCCGTTGGTACAGTTGGAGAAACACCTGGGCTATCGGCTGGAGGTGGAGTAGGAGTCGTTTCTGGCGTTCCGGTTCTACCTGTTCCGGCAGGTTCACAGGCAGCGAGTAAGATCGAGAACCCAATCAGTGAAGCAAATAACGCAGTAATCTTGCTCATAATTCCTTCCTGGAGTAAATAGCACCACAGCAATCAATATCGAAAAAGTAACTTGGTTAGACCCATTGTGAAAGACTCACCCATCAGTCTCGTCTATCAAATTGTAGATTCCATCTTTTGAAATTTGCTAACGTACTGGTTTATAAAAAATTATAGAATCTAGTTCTATTGTTTTTTATACTTTAATGAACATAAAAATCATCAGATTGGTACGTTTTTACCTTGAAGATAGGCCGGACAACAAACTCAAACATGGTCACAGAAGTGAGACGACCTGCTGCACGATTGGAGGGAGCACATTGCCCTCAAGTTGCTGCACCACCAGGTAAAATACCGCAACATAAACGGCTGGCCTAGAGATCGCAACTCAACACTTCATAGCTGCTGTCACTCCGAGTGAAGTACGCGCGCGTTGAGAAATCCACTTCTACGAGAACGAACGATAGTTGTGTGGTTGAGATCGCCGCTTGTTGTGGCCAAACAGAGTTTCCAGGCGGCGAATCAGCCAGTAGGCGCACCGATTCAAGGCATGTTCGGTGAAAGTATCGGCTCCGCCCCAAATGGGAATCTTCGTGCCTAAGCGGGTAAAGGTATCGTAGACAATAAAACGAGCCACCTTTGCCTTTTTACCAGCTGTGGAGTAAATCACCTGACAAGCGTAAGCAACATTACCAATAAAGGGAATCAGACCAATCAAAAATGCAACCCAGGGGATTTCAAACCCGGCAATTACAGCTTGAATCATCCGATAGAGGGTGTAAATCGACCGCAGGATTGGCCCATCAATCACAAAAAATA
The DNA here is from genome assembly GCF_032598965.1 of Leptolyngbya sp. NK1-12. NCBI lineage: Bacteria > Bacillati > Cyanobacteriota > Cyanophyceae > Leptolyngbyales > Leptolyngbyaceae > Leptolyngbya > Leptolyngbya sp. NK1-12. The sequence continues at coordinate 1,319,807 of NZ_CP053587.1, read as the reverse complement.
ATCCAAAGGCGACTTCGTTAATTACCCCCATACCAAACAGCAGCGGCAGAACCGAAATTTCAAACAGCAGGATGATCACTTTAATCGCCAGGTAAACGCTCAGATCAACTAGATAGCTGCTGCTCCGCTCTTGCTGCAACCGTTGGCTTAAGAAATCAGCTTCCTCATCGGTGAGTTGCTTCCGGTCCTTCCAGATTTTGACTCGCTCCTGAATCGAATTTCTAACCATAGTCAAACGATAGCGTTGCGACGTTAACGCCTTCCAGGTGTTGAGCAATACTTGCCTGTATTGGATTTGTTTTAGCTTGTTTAAGAGTTTTGTCAGGAGAATGACGGGCAGCGTAGTTAGTTTGTAACCAACCTTCTTGGCTACTCGGAACAGTTCTCGACCATACCATTGCATGGGGTGATTAGCATACCAGTCTGCCTGTTGTGGAGTGAGTTTACCTTTCTTGAGCTGGTATTGGATACTTTGCTCAATACCTTTTGTGGTTTTCCAGTCCCGCTGGTGCTGGGCTAAATGGGCAATATTTTCGGCAATTGCTTCGTATCGTTGCTGGCCTAACTGTTCAATGATAGCGTCTCTATGATTGGCAATATATCGCTTCAGCCTGCAAATGTCCACGTCGTCAAACAGGGCATGGCGATACTGAATCGCTTTTGGAATATAGAACGAAAATAGAGTCAGAATGTTTAGCGGAAACAGTGCCGGCACGCCAGATTCTAAGTCAATCCAAACAAACTGGTAGTTGTAGATATCGTTAATCTGGCTAGGTTCTACATTGGTCAACAAGAAATTATTCAGCGCCACCGGGTTGCCCTTGCCAGCCTGCCAGACCAAGCCATCAAATCCCGCTTCCATCAGCCGTTGCTGTAGGGGACGCATGATCTGCCGCGTCAGTACGGGTAATTCACGCCTTCTGCGATAGGTAAACGGTTGGCAAAGCGCAATACTTCTGCCCTGGACATATTCTGTGTCTAATTGATAGGCTTTGAATGATTCATTCCATGCAGTGGCGATTGCGTCCGCTACTCTCAATCTATCACCAAACCAGAATTGCACCAGCTCTGCCAATAGCTTGCGGCGGTAATAAGCACAGCGAATTGCGCCTTCATTCCAAATGTAGGAATTGGGCACACCGAAAAAAACATAGTGAACTAACTTCGTCAATCCATCGCTTTGGAATATCTTCCTGGCAATAGCAATGTCGTTAGATTCGACTAGGTAAACTTGTCCGGATCGACCCGCACCCAGTAAAGTTCCATCTGAAACGGTTTCTGTTTTCACGCTGATTTTAAGTTTGTGCTCATGTTTTTTACCTTATGATGAGGGATAAAAACGCCTCATCCACTGTGTCTTCCATCAGTTGGGGATCGGGCAATTGGGCCATTTCACCTTCGCTATTCAGGTAGGTCTGTCCGTCAGCCGGAATTTCAGTGGGCTTCACATCCGTTTGCCGAAATAGCACAGCGGAATTGGCCGCCATTGCCAGCAGCATTCCTAGATTGATATCTGTGTTGGTGGCTCCTTCGATGACTCGCCCTGTTTGTTCATTCACCGTGGCGTGACAAAGAGCACAGGTAATCCCGACCCGCAGTTTGCCATGATCGAAGTGATTCACCAGCCCTAACGGCACTAAAGAGCCTTCGGCAACATCCAGTCCTGTGTTGATCATGGTGCCAGCTGGGAAGGTGCGATTGCCCAGCTTCACCTCCTCATCCAGCGTTACCTGAAGATTGGAGGTAGGTTGTCCTTTCAAGGCCAAGATGGATTTTGCTAGTTTGCTAATTCCTAGCGGTCCATCCAGAATTCCCACGACATCAGTAAACAGTACATCATTACCAAATGTCTCTTGATAAAATGTTCTCCGCCCCAGCTCAAGCAGATCCTCGGTGATTTCAACCGCACCATTCTCAGGAGATAGATGCTCGCGTCCGGCTTCGGTTTGCAGGAGTTGCTCGGCTTCTGCTTTGCTGATCACCTGACCCAACACATCATAGGACCCAATCCCTCGCGGCGCAGAATGGGTAAGAGGGGTGTAGGTGGCATTCAGATCGGGAGGCTTAGCTGGTAGAGCAAGTTCCATCTGGTAGCCCAGGAAGCCAGCCAGTCCGAGCAACGCAACCAGAATAATCACAACCCGGAGTCGCATGAGTTTCTCCAGTCAATGTTCATAACAGCATAATCGACGTTATCTTTCAGGTTCGACCATAAATGTGACTAGAATGTGATACATGTCTTCCACCAACCATAAATTGCTTCTCAAACGCGATTCCGACCTGAATGTAATTAGCTATACGTTTAAGCATTAAATAGCTTCAAAAATATCAGCCTAAAGGAAGAGAAGTGAAACCTTTGCTTAGTGTGCACAGTATATAGCTAAATTTCAGCATATACCTGGCTCAACGCTGAAGTGAGCACAAGAGCGATTCATACCTCTATTCAGCAACGCCAGTGTGTCTATTTACTGTACATTACATAATTCGCAAATATCATTGTTTAACCAGTTCGATTGCAGTTAAGAGAGCATCTTGAGTCAATGAGCCGTTGTAGCGATAGTTATTAATAAAGAAAGCAGGAGTTGTTGACACACCGCTTGCCTTACCGCTTTGCAGGTCCTGCTGAATCCGATTCACATGCATGTCCCCTGTTACTTCTCTAAGAAATTGATTGATATTCAAATCGAGTCTACTCGCATATTCAACTAAATGGCCATTACTGAGTTCCTGGTGATTTCTATATAGACAGTCATGCATCTGCCAAAACCTATCTTGGCTTCCTGCTGCTTCTGCCGCTTCTGCTGCATGTTGAGCATCTGGATGAATATCATGGCAGGGAAAATGCCGATACACAAAGCATAATTGTTCGCCTAACTGCTGCTGCAATGCTTGAATAATCAGGTAAGCTTCAGCGCAGTGGGGACATTGATAGTCCCCATATTGGACGAGTGTGATTGGTGCCGTTAGCGATCCCTGCATATGATCGCGGCTGCTCACAGGGAAAATAAGTATATTCACTAGAACTCCGATATTGACATAGAGGCAATGCGAAAATCGAAAATGCAAAACTCACTGCTCACTGACCGTTTGAATAAGTGGCAACCTGACACAAACAGTAGTGCCTAGCTGTTTAGAAGATTGAATCTCTACTGTTCCAGCATGGGCAGCAATAATTTCTCTCACAATCATCAGCCCTAGCCCGTGGCCCGATGATTTAGTTGTAACTGGATAATGCCCTAGAGCCGCGATTAAGTGAGGAGGAATCGGAGTTCCACCATTACGGATTTGCATCGAGATCTGATTGATCCGAGGAGTGACTTGAACCTGAATGGTGATTACCTCTCCAGGATGGACGGCCTCGCAAGCATTGACCAAAAGATTCAGGAAAACCTGCTTGAGCTTATCGCGATCGCCTTTTACAGTGCCATCACAAATATCATGGGAAATATCATTACAAACACCATCACAAATCATGGGAACAAAAACAATTTGGCGACTGGCCGCAATCGTCAAATCCGCAGAGAGCTGTATCACTTCATGGATTAAATCGACCAATCGAACGTCTTGCCATAAAAGCATGGAAGCATGGGAAGCATGGGCATAGGCCAAAATTTGATCAGTCATCCGCTTCAATCGCTCTGCTTCCTCCACGGCCATCAGCAATCGAGTCTGCTCAAGTTGATTTAATGGCATTTTCTGACAGGCTTCCAAGACATTTAAGATGACGCACAATGGGCTTCGCATCTCATGAACAATCATGGCCGCGTGCTGTTCAACCGTCACCGGCGCAGAAGTTGGTACAGTCTTTCGAGTCTGCTGATGTCTAGATTCAGCCAATCGTTGCTTCGAGAGAGGAACGACTTTATCGCTTGGTGAGATCAGTTCTGCTTGAGTGAATTGCATTGCAAATCTCCATTTCGGTTGTTTGGGTGGATTCAGTTTAGATGAACGAAACTTGTGGCGCAGATGAAAAGAGTATTAAAAAAATCTTAAGTTGATTTCAGTTTAGGAAGTCGCCTACTAAAAACCACTGCCTATCAAAATAGTCTTCAACCTAAACCAAAGCTTAAAACTGAGTTATGCCTTTAGGATAGGGAAAATCCTATACTTACGGTCAGGATCAATTGACTGCCAGTAGCTGTCTTCTATGCATCCATCTGACTATAGCTTTTTCCACTCTGGTAAGGTACGAGGGATGTGGGGGCTTCGCCCCTACGCAGGGACACGGCCCACCCCATTTTTTGTACTTCATTAGCCTGGAAAAGGCTGTAAGTAAACAACATAGTTCAAGCACTGGCAGCTCGAAGCCGCACCTACACAGACTAAACCTGCCTTCGCGGGTTATTCATCCACAAGACTGGTCGGCTCAGGGCGTTCGACGAAGCTCAGCCGAGTCGCCGACTTGGTTTGGATAGCGGCGGTTACGCTACGAGAAGCCGCTCCGCGTCTAGAACCGCTATGAGCAAACGATTTTTCAGTCAAGCAGGTCAAAGAGTTTTTCTACTTAGAAATCATTTTCAAATCGCGTTGATTGTGGTAAGTTTCAAGGTCGATAAGCACGACCTGCTTAACACTCTGTTCTGTCTATTCTACCTGAGTCTAAAAGCCACCTATGTTGCCACGATTCAATCTTGACGACCTACCCGCAGACCTGAAAAGCCAGATTACTCGACGCTCACTGACTGGGAAAGAGTGCTTATTTCTAGATGGAGATCCTGCCAATTATATCTATTACGTAGAATCTGGCGTGATTCGCCTGCTGCACTATACCGAATTAGGGCAGACGGTAAATCACTATACACTCATGTCAGGCAACTTCTTAGCCGAGGTCCTGATTGTCTCCGATAAATACCTCTGTACGGCTGTCGTAGAAGAACCTGCCGAGGTCTTGGCTATTCCCAAACAGGCATTCATTAACGCCCTTTCCCAAAATCCTTCGTTGATGATGGCTTTTTTAGGAGAGGTGGCCTATCGGTTACATATGACCAAGGTGATGATGCAAATTCGCAGCATTCGTTCTGCCTCGGAACGAGTATTGAATTACTTGCGAGTTACTGTTCCAGCAGGCACGAATGTGATCGTTCTCGATCGTCCCTTAAAGGAAATTGCCTACAATCTAGATCTAACTCCCGAAAGTCTCTCCCGCGCCTTAGCCCAACTTCAAGAAGAACGTTACATCAGCCGTGAGCGTGGCCGGATTATTTTGCATCGTTAGAGATCAGTAGGTTATATCAAATTATGCACAGCGCTCAATTAATCAAAAATTTTATACATAATATACTTTTTGTGCTCATTCTAATATCCTAAGCAAGTGACTTTTATCTTACTCGTATAATTCATCAAATATTATCAGACTTCTCATAAGTTGAAGTCTCTTATTGCAAGCGCTACGCCCAGATTACCAATCACTTCTAGTTCCTACACAGACAGCCCTAGCAGATTTCCACTCTATCTGCGCTCGACCTTTTGCCAAAACCTGTTCCTACCAGACCTTTTAACTCCTAACTCCTCTCTACACAAGCCCTAAAAACTCTCTTGAAGAAATCCTTAAATTGATTTCAATCAAGTGGATTATTTCACTCTTCTGATATATTCGTTCCAAACGTGGTTGGGCAAAGGTTTGAGTTGCTTCAGAAAGAAAGGACAAATCACCAGATGCTGGTTCCCATTCGGTTATTAATTGCAGACAACCACCCTCCAATGCGTGAAGGTTTATCTGCCTTATTAGAAAAACAGCCTGACTTTCAGGTAGTGGCTTTGGCAAAGAATGGACCTGAAGCAATTGCCCAATATCAGCAGCATCGCCCCGATATTCTATTGATGGACATACGCATGCCGGAAATGGAAGGTACAGATATCGTTGTCACACTACGAAACCAATTTCCCCAAGCGCGGATTATCATCCTCACTATCCACGACGGCGATGAAGACATCTATCAAGCTTTGCGTGCTGGAGCCTGCGGCTACTTGCTCAAGCATGTGCCCTGTCAGGAATTGTTTGAAGCCATTCGTAGAGTTCATGCTGGCCAGAAATACGTGATGTCATCCGTTGCTCAAAAGCTGACCGAGCGGTTTTCCGACTCTGAATTGACAGATCGGGAAATGGAGGTGTTGCAGCTGATGGTGCAGGGAAAAAGCAATCGCACCATCAGTGAAGAACTTTGCATCGTGGAGGGTACGGTCAAATTCCATGTCCGCAACATTTTGGAAAAATTGGGAGCCAGCGATCGCACTCAAGCCGTCACAATTGCGCTGAAGCGCGGGCTGGCTCGACTCTGATCAATCGAAAACTATTCAATTGCAAACCATTCAATTGAGAACCATTAGAACCGATCGTGGAACGTGCGCTTGATCACATCCAACTGTTGCTCACGAGTCAGCTTGATAAAGTTGACCGCATAGCCAGAAACGCGGATGGTTAACTGCGGATAGAGTTCGGGATGATCTATCGCATCCAGCAGCATCTCGCGATTCAGAACATTCACATTGATGTGGTGCCCGCCGTCGTGGAAATAACCATCCAGCATTCCCACTAGATTAGTGAATTGATCCTCCTCAGTTTTGCCTAGCGCTCCAGGAACAATCGAAAACGTGTTCGAGATACCGTCTTGTGCGTAGGCATAGGGGAGTTTGGCAACCGAGGCCAGTGATGCAATCGCGCCCTTGCTATCTCGTCCATGCATGGGATTGGCTCCGGGCGCAAAGGGTTCTCCGGCTTTACGGCCATCGGGTGTGTTACCGGTTTTCTTGCCATAGACTACGTTAGAGGTGATGGTTAATACAGATTGGGTCGGAACTGCGTCTCGATAGGTTTTGTGCTGCTTCAGTTGATTCATAAACTGCTTCACCAGATCAACCGCGATCTGATCAACTCGGTCGTCGTTATTACCGTACTTGGGAAAATCGCCTTCAATCTGATAATCAACGACTAGTCCAGCCGGATTCCGAATCGCTTTGACTTTGGCATACTTGATAGCTGACAACGAGTCTGCCACAACCGATAACCCAGCAATGCCGCAGGCCATAGTCCGAAAGACATCGCGGTCATGTAGCGCCATTTCCAAACGCTCGTAGCAGTATTTATCATGCATGTAGTGGATTACATTCAGCGTGTTGATGTAGGCTTTTGCCAACCAAGCCATCATGTGGGTAAACTTCTGCATTACCTCATCGTAATCTAAGTATTCGGCAGTAATTGGAGAATAGGTAGGTCCAATCTGTTCACCGGATTTCTCGTCTTTGCCGCCGTTGATGGCATACAGCAAGCACTTAGCCAGATTCACCCGTGCCCCAAAGAACTGCATCTGTTTGCCAATTCGCATCGCTGAGACGCAGCAGGCAATCGCGTAATCATCCCCCCAGTAGGGCCGCATCAGATCATCGTTTTCGTACTGAATTGAGCTAGTTTGAGCTGAGGCTTTCGCACAATAGCGTTTGAAGGGAAGCGGCAATCGTTCGGACCATAGCACCGTCAGGTTCGGTTCGGGAGCAGGACCCAAGGTGTACAGCGTATTGAGAATCCGGAAACTGGTGCGGGTCACCAGTGGTCTCCCATCCACACCAACACCGCCAATCGATTCCGTCACCCAGGTAGGATCACCAGAGAATAGCTCGTTATATTCCGGCGTGCGCAAAAACCGCACCATCCGCAGCTTCATCACAAAGTGGTCAATTAGCTCTTGCAGTTCTGATTCGCTAAAGACACCCTGTTGTAAGTCGCGCTCAAAGTAAATATCCAAAAACGTCGAGACCCGCCCCAAGGACATAGCCGCCCCATTCTGCTCTTTCACCGCAGCCAGATAGGCCAGATACAGCCACTGCACGGCCTCTTTCGCATTCGCAGCGGGACGACCGATCTCGCAACCGTAGCTGGCCGCCATTTGCTTCAGTTCAAACAAGGCTCTAATTTGTTCATTGAGTTCTTCGCGTAGACCAATTGTGTAGCTGTCAATCGTGTCTACTTCCAGCGATTCGAGCTGGGTTTTCTTATCGTCAATCAGCCGATCTACGCCATACAGCGGTACCCGCCGGTAATCACCAATAATTCGGCCTCGACCGTAGGCGTCTGGTAAGCCGGTAATGATGCCTGAGTGCCGCGCCAAGCGCATCTCTTTGGTGTAGCCATCGAATACACCGTCGTTATGGGTTTTGCGATATTTGGTGAAGATTTCCTCGGTGGCTGGTTCTAGCTGATACCCATAGGCTTCCAGCGAGGCTTTCACGACTCGAATCCCACCAAACGGCATGATGGCCCGTCTCAAGGGTTTGTCGGTCTGTAGGCCCACAATTTGCTCTAATGTCGAATCAATGTAGCCGGGAGGGTGGGACGTCACTGTGGAAACGATTGCCGTATCGGCGTCCAGAATGCCCTTTTCTCGTTCTTGCGCCATTAACGCTTTCACCTGATTCCAGAGGGCATCGGTCCGAACGGTTGGCCCAGTCAGAAACGCTTCATCGCCTTCATAGGGCGTGTAGTTGGTCTGGATGAAGTTGCGGACATCGATTTCGTTCATCCAATTACCGGAATGAAATCCTTGCCATTGCTCAAACATAAACTTTTTGCCTCCTATAGGAGTGGTGACGGTTAAGCAATGAGTCTCAAGTGGCAGGTTGCAGAAAAATTTAGAGGGTTGGAGGGTTGCTTGGTCACTGGAAACTCGTTTCTCGGTCCATATTCGTTATAGAGGAAGAATTTGAGGAACTTGTGGGGAAAACCGTTGAACGCTAGCCAGCTTCAACGGCGGCAATTGCCAGCAGCGTCTTCAGCACCGAATCCGGGTTAAGGCTAATCGAATCGATGCCTTGTTCCACCAAGAAGCGAGCAAACTCTGGGTAGTCGCTGGGCGCTTGACCACAGATGCCGATCTTGCGGTTGTGCTGTTTGGCTGTAACGATTGCTTTGGCAATCATGCGCTTGACGGCTTTGTTGCGTTCATCGAATAGGCGAGCTACCAGGGAAGAATCGCGGTCGAGTCCGAGGGTTAGCTGCGTCAGGTCGTTTGAGCCAATCGAAAAGCCATCGAAGACTTCACTGAACTCATCGGCTAGAGTTACGTTACTGGGTAGCTCGCACATCACATAGACTTGCAGGCCATTTTCACCCCGAACTAGCCCATGCTTGGCCATCTCGGCCAGTACCGCTTCGCCTTCTTCTGGAGTTCGACAGAACGGCACCATCAGAATTACATTGGTCAAGCCCATTTCATCCCGGACGCGCTTCATCGCCTGACACTCTAAAGCAAACCCATCCCGATAGCGATCGTCATAGTAGCGCGAAGCGCCTCGCCAACCAATCATCGGGTTTTCTTCTTCGGGTTCAAACTGGCGGCCCCCCAGAAGATTAGCGTATTCATTGCTCTTGAAATCCGACAGGCGCACAATCACCGGCTTGGGATAAAAGGCGGCAGCGATGGTGCCAATCCCTTGAGCTAGCTTGTCTACAAAGAACTGAGCCTTGTCTTCGTATTGGGCGGTTAGTTCGGCAATCTTGTAGCGGGCTAATTCATCCTCCAACTGATCAAAGTGCAGCAGCGCCAGCGGATGGGCCTGAATCTGGTTAGCAATAATGAATTCCATCCGCGCTAGGCCAACGCCATCATTGGGAATAGCCGATAGGCTAAAAGCCTCTTCTGGATTGCCCACATTCATCAAGATGTTGGTACGGGTGCGGGGCAAATTCTCTAACGCCACCTGTTTGATTTCAAAGGGTAACAAGCCGCTGTAGACTCGCCCTTCTTCCCCTTCGGCACAGGAGACCGTCACTTCCTGTCCGGTTTGCAGCACTGTCGTGGCATTACCACAACCGACAATAGCTGGAATACCCATTTCTCTGGCAATAATTGCCGCGTGGCAGGTGCGTCCACCCTGATTGGTGACGATGGCGCTCGCCCGTTTCATAATCGGTTCCCAGTCCGGATCGGTGCGATTCGTAACGAGCACTTCACCGGCTTGAAACTGATCGATCTTGTGGACATCCAGAATTACCCTGGCCTTACCCTGACCAATCATTTCTCCAACAGCTCGACCTTTCACCAAAACATTGCTTTTGTGCTGCAGTTCATAGCTCCGCAAAATATTTTGTATTTTTTGCGATTGCACGGTTTCGGGCCGCGCCTGCACAATGAATAGCTCGTTCGTCACGCCATCCTTCGCCCATTCAATGTCCATTGGTGTATAAATTCTCCGGACATTCGAGTAGTGGTCTTCGATTTCGCAAGCCCAGCGAGCCAGAGTGAGAATCTCCGCATCGCTGAGGGCAAACTGATGGCGTTGTTCAGGCGGTACAGACACGTTCTTGGTAAACTTCGAGCCGCCCAAGTCATAGACCATCTTGATTTCTTTGGTGCCCAGCCGCTTTTCCAGAATCGGTTGGAAGCCTTGCTTCAAGGTAGGCTTAAACACCAGATACTCATCTGGATTCACCGCACCCTGCACTACATTTTCTCCTAGACCGTAGGCTGCTGTAATCAGCGCCGCATCTTTAAAGCCAGTTTCTGTATCGATTGAGAACATTACCCCAGAGGTGGCTAGATCGGAACGCACCATTTTCTGCACCCCGACCGAAAGGGCAACATTGAAGTGGTCAAACCCTTTGATCTGCCGGTAAGAGATAGCCCGGTCAGTAAAAATCGAGGCAAAGCACTTATGGCAGGCATCCAGCACGCCTTGCACACCATGTACATTCAGATAGGTTTCCTGCTGTCCGGCAAAGCTGGCATCGGGCAGGTCTTCGGCAGTGGCGCTCGATCGAACTGCTACGTCAGTATCTGGACCGTAACGGTCGCATAGCTTCTGGTATCCTGCAACAATCGCTTCCTGTAGCTCATCGGGAAAGGGCGTTTGCAGAACCAGCGAGCGGGCTTGCTTACCGACCTGACGCAAACTGAGCACATCTTCTACATCTAGATCGGCAAACAGACGGCGGAGCTTCTCTTCTAGCCCGGCAATTTCGACAAAATAACGATAGGCATGAGCGGTGGTGGCAAATCCATCCGGTACACTAATGCCCTTGGGCGTCAACTGTTGCAGCATCTCACCCAAAGAGGCATTCTTGCCGCCCACTAGGGGAATATCTGTAATCCCAACGTCCCGAAATTGTAGAACAAAGGCTTTAGTTTTTGAATTTAATGCAGTGGCTGTTGTTGGTAGCATGGAATCTTTTCCTCCAGCCTGGTTGGATATAAAAGTAGGCTTGAGAAACGAGCCGGCGCTAGCTGTTTCTAGACTCTACAGTTCTGGTTATAGGAAAAGAATATGGGGAACTTGTGAGGAGGAGCGAAGGGAAGGAATTGCCCAGAAAAGAGGGGAATTTGTTTGAGCATTAAGAATTGCAACACTGCCATACCAACCCGAGCGCCTTATAGTCAACCCCCTCACCGCTCGGCTGATTTTTCTGGCCCCATGGGGGCAGTGCACTCGCGTCGAAGCCCCCCACCCCTCACCCCTCACCGAAACACTATTCACCATTTACTGCTCTCCTTAGTAACACTGGCTATCGGGCCTAGCTCACCATAAAGCTGGTCATCAGCAGGCTGACCAGGGAAAGGAAGAGCCAGGATGCAGCCGCTAGATAGATGGGCTTAAAGCCAATTTTTGTCAGTCGCTTCAACGTTGTCTCTAACCCCATAGCGGCAAGCGACATACAGAGGAGAAATTGATTTACTGAAAGTGTAAGAGATTTTATGCTTTCGGGTACAAGATTGAGGCTATTAACAAATACTAATAAAGCAAAGAATACAACGAACCAAGGAACAGGAATTTTAAACCGATGTTTCGTCTTATTAGAATTCAAATTTGAATACTGATTCTCCCAACCCAGGAAGCCAACGATTGGAATCAGGAGCAATACACGCGATAACTTTGTAATTGTAGCGAACTCACCACTGATGACTCCATTTTGAAATCCTGCGGCAATTACTTGCGCTACTTCATGAATCGAGGCTCCACACCAAATCCCAAAAGCTTGGGGACTGATCTGGAATAAGGCAGGAACCCAGGGATACAGCAGCATGGCGCAGGTACCGAATCCGGTAATGGCAGTAATAGCATAGGCCATATCTTCCTCGGAACTGTCTATTACGGAATTGGTAGCCACCACAGCAGAGGCACCACAAATAGCAGTCCCTGCAGCAATCAGGTGGGTTAGCTTGCGGTTAATATGCAGATATCGCCCTAACCAGCAGGTTAGATAAAAAGTACTAACGCTGCTGGAGATCACAATCATTAACCCAACTGGACCAACCGCTAACACCTCAGTCAAACTGAGTTTGAGTCCCAGCAAGATCACCGCTAGCCGCAGAATTCGTTTCATGGAGCAATGAATCCCAGCCCGGAAGCGGCTGGGAGTACCCCAGAAATTCTGAACTGCCATACCCACGAAAACAGAAATTAATAATGGATTAAAAAAAGTAAGCGTTAGTGCATGTTCGATTAACAAAGAAAAAGCAGCAATTAGTGCCGTTAGCATCAGACCCGGAAGCAGGGCAATACTCTGATCTCTCAAGTTGAGAAGAAGTGTAGGGGACAGTGATCGTCTCAGGTTTGACCTGAATAACATCTTCATGTCGATTCCTATGGAATTGTTCAGAACGAGGTTTGGTTGCCAGTTATCATCGACTCATTCTGATGGCGGGACTGCGCAGCAAGACAGTTTAGGCGGTTTCTTGCAGCTCTGGCTCTAGTGCAGTACTGATGCCAAAGGTAGCGTTCAAACCGTTGGCAATTTGAGCAAAGATCAGGCTTAAGGGCGCAGTCGGTAATTTTAGGGGCAGCGGTTCTCCCTGATCTCCCAACTCACAAATGCGCGGGTCAATCGGGATTTGTCCCCAGAGCGGCACATGCAGTTCAGTAGCAATTTGGGTACCTCCGCCCCGGCCAAAAATCGGAGTTGGTTCACCACAATGTTCACACAGCAGGTAACTCATGTTTTCAATTAATCCCAGGACAGGCACTCCAACCCGACGGAACATCTGCACACTGCGGCGCACGTCTGAAACGGCAACCTGTTGCGGTGTGGTCACCATGATCACTCCACAAATGGGACTTTCCTGCACGATCGTAATCTGGGCATCTCCGGTACCGGGCGGCAGATCAATCAGCAGGTAATCGAGTTCGCCCCACTCGACCTCATGGATAAATTGGGTCAAGATCTTGTGCATCACCGGACCGCGCCACGCCAGCGGATGATCTCGTTCTGCCAACAATCCAACCGACATTAGCTTGATGCCGTGAGCTTCTAAGGGCAAAAAGCGTTGACCATCGGGGGTCTCGGTGACTGATACCGTAGACTGACTTAGCCCCAGCATTTGCGGCACATTGGGACCATAGATATCAGCATCGAGTAGACCGACTTTGGCTCCGGTGCGGCTGAGGGCAGCAGCCAAATTGACAGCAGTGGTGGATTTACCCACACCGCCTTTGCCGCTAGAAACGGCCAACGTAATTCGCACCCCTGGGATTGTGCAGAGCTGCACATACACCTTCTTGCACCAGATCAGCTCCGAGAGTGTTTGCTGTACTTGTCTCTGTAAAGCATACTGATGTCGCCCCACGTAGAGCCGCAAATAGACGTAGTCATTCACCACTTGCAAATTGCGCACCATGCCCAAGCTGACGATATCGTTGCCGAGAATCGGTTCGTGAATACGTTTGAGATGCTGCGTTACTTCAGTTTTACGCGCCAGGGTAAGCGGATCAGGAGCAGGTTCCGGCTGGGGTAGATCAGATCGTTGGAATGGAGAAGAATGGCTAGGCATGGGAGGCTTTTGGCAACTTTTGAATTTTATCAATCGCACGCTGGGAGAAGATTCGCACATCTACATCCGGGTCATTCAAGGTTTGTTGCAGCGCGGGCAGGGCATCTGCATTGCCTAAATTCCCCAGAGCCGTTGCCGCATCCCGACGCACATCTGAGTATTCATCGGTCAGGGCTTTGATCAGTGCAGGCATGGCTCGGAGATCAGTGGTTTTTTCTAGAAGCTTTTGCAGCGCCCGGGCAGTAAACTTCCGCACCTGCCATTCTGGATCGTCCATTGCCGCAACCAGGGCCTCAATCGCGGCTGGATCGGCGAGTAGCTCCAGCGATTGGGCAGCATTGCGGCGCACTTGCCAATCCGCATCAGCAGTCAACGCCTGACACAGCAACAGCACAACGTCTGAGTCTGTCAGATGGCCCAAGGTGAGAACCGCCGCCCGACGCACAGTCTCAACCGGATCTTGCACCAACGCTAAAGCTGGCTGACAGCGCACCACCTGATTCAAATAGCGCAGGGTAGTAACAGCCGCTTCTCGCAAGCTAGCATGTTCGGACTCGAAAAAGGGCAGAACATAAGGCAATGCTTGAGCATCATGAATTTTGCGCAGCAGAATCAGCACATTGATCTGGACATGGATGTCATTCTGATGCAAGGCATCGAGTAGCTTAAGCAAATCATCCGCAGCAACCAATTCCTTCAAAGCCGAAAGCGCTTCTTCGCGGATATCTGCGTGAGGTGACCCCAAACACTCGATCAAAGCCGGAATCGCTACTGGATTGGCGAATTCCCACAGTGTCGTCACCGCAATTTTCTGCACCGCAGGGCTTTCATCCTTCAGGGCCAGAATCAAACCCTCAATCGCACCCTCATCTCCCAAATGTTGCAGCGTTTTGACCGCAACCAAGCGATCGTTCACCTCCGGCGATTGCAGCATCTCAATCCACTGATCAATATCTGGATCGGTATTGGCAGTATACATAGCTCTGTCTCCTTAATCATATACTTTTTTAGACCTAGCGCAGTAGAAACGGAATCTGAACCGTAATCGCATTGGTCGGGCATTCCTTTTCACAGGGCAGACAGAACCAACATTCATCGTATTTCATATAGGCTTTGCCCGTTTCAGGATTCTTCGCCAGCACATCCAGCGGACAGACCTCGATACAGGCAACACATTTTTCCAGACACTTCGATTCGTCTACAATGACGGGGACATCAACACGCTGAGTGGTTAAAGCCATGAGATTTTCCTGAGATGAACAGTTTCAATTACGACAATGGGTAGAGGCGAAGCATTTGTTAAATAACTCAGAACTCAAGTGTAAGATCTATCAACAAATGCTTCGCCCATACCTAACGTACCGCCACATCGTATACCTCGGTTTCCAGATCCACATCTACAATGTATGGCTCAACCGGGCGCTTGAATAGCTCCATGGCCCCAATCTCGCTCTTTTTCAGGTTGACATGGCAGAACCACTCTTCATTGTTCTTTTCGGGATAATCGAGGCGGTAGTGATAGAGTCCCCAACGGCTTTCCTTGCGGAATAGGGAGGCCCGTGCCGCCATCTCAGCACAGTCGCGGATAAAGTGAACTTCCATGCAGCGCATCAGTTCGTGGGGGTCTTGGGCACCCATCAGATTCAGCGTTGCTTGGTAATCGGCAAATTTTTCCAAACCAATTTCCATCTTGTGTGGAGATTTGGGCGGTTGGAGGTAATCGTTGACTAACCGCCGCAGTTTATACTCAACCTGGGTATGGGGAATACCGTTGGGTTGCTGTAAGGGACGGTAGATGCGTTCTTTTTCCGCCGTCAGGAACTCTAGATCCGGTTCTATATGGTCTAACCCACTGATATAGTCCATTGCGCTCTCGCCAGCAATCCGCCCGTAAACAAAGGCCCCAATCATGTAGTTATGGGGCACACTCGCCATATCGCCAGCCGCATAGAGACCGGGTACGGTTGTTTCTGCTCTCTCGTTCACCCAGACTCCAGAGGCACTGTGACCACTGCACAGCCCAATCTCGGAGATATTCATTTCCACACCGTGGGTGCGGTAGTTTTCTCCCCGTTCGGCGTGGAATCGTCCCCGACTGGGGCGCTCATTGTCCCAGAGAATCCGCTCGATTTCGGAAATCGTATCGTCGTCGAGGTGATACATTTTCAGATGTACCGGACCTTTGCCAGAGTTGAGTTCTTTCCAGATCTCCAGCATCATCTGGCCGCTCCAGTAGTCGCAGCTAATAAAGCGATGCCCTTCTGCATTGGCGGTGTACGCCCCAAAGGGACTGGCCACATAGGCACAAGCGGGACCGTTGTAGTCTTTGATTAGCGGATTAATCTGAAAACATTCAATGTTGGTCAACTCAGCTCCCGCATGGTACGCCATCGAGTAGCCATCTCCAGCGTTCGTAGGGTTTTCGTAGGTGCCGTAGAGGTAGCCAGAGGCAGGCAGGCCCAGTCGTCCGCAGGCTCCAGTACAGAGCACCACCGCTTTGGCCTGAATCACAACAAAGTCGCCATTTCGCACATCAAACCCCACCGCTCCAGTGACTCGTCCGTTTTGCACCATCACCCGGGTGGCCATGACGCGATTCGTCACAGTGACGCCATGTCGTTTCACCTGACGGGCCAGAATTTTTTTCAAATCTTTTCCTTCTGGCATTGGCAGCACGTACTTACCGACCCGATGCACTTGCTTCAGGTCGTAGTTGCCTTCGTGATCTTTTTGGAATTTCACGCCCCAGCTTTCTAGTTCTTGAATCACGGAAAAGCCTAATCGACCCGTTTCATACACCGCTTTTTGATTCAGAATGCCATCATTGGCAATGGTAATTTCTCGCACATACTGTTCGGGTGTAGAGTTACCGGGAATCACGGCAGTATTCACTCCGTCCATTCCCATCGCAATCGCTCCACTGCGACGAATATTTGCCTTTTCTAGAATCAATACTTCACCTTCTGGGTTGGCTTGTTTGGCCTTGATGGCTGCCATTGTTCCAGCCGTACCACCGCCAACGACCAAAAAATCAGTCTTCAAATACTGAGTATTCACTAAAAACTCTCCCTCAGCTTGTATGGCAATGAATAACCTTGAGAAGAAACGGGTAAAGCTCCTGAATTCCTTGCCGTTTCGCTCCTCATCATAGGCAGATCAAACGAGGGCATCAAGACCATTTGTGCTTAGAATTACAGTTTTCCAATTCAAGCCTTTTATAGACTCATAACAACTTAGAATGGGAAGCGGAAAGTTGAGTTGAGGAGGCAGGAGGAGACAGGCTTCGTTCGTGGAACGCGCTCCGCGAGCGACGGTGATCTCAGCCGAACCGGAGACAGGACACAGGACACAGGACACAGGAGATTGAGATAGCTTTTACACCTGGTCCTCTCTAACCCTCCTACCCTAACGAGCAGGCAAAGCCTATAAAAAGTAGGGAGTCGAGCTAAATGCTTGAAGTCTCCTTTTTCTACACCGAATACCATATGTTTGTATATGATGCAAATCCTGGCCCCGTTCGGCTGAGCTCACGTCGAAGCCTAAATCCCCCAATCCTGGGGGACTTTGATTAGCTCGGCTCCCCCAAAATTGGGGGCTGGGGGGCGGTTCGGCATCTGCATCATTCACTGAAGTATTTGGTAGAAGGCGCATCCCCACAGGAGGTTTAGGGGGGTTTAGAGAGATCTCAATCTTGCGTTATTGGTAGGTTGATGACTATGGAAATTTATCAGCTTAAGGTCTTTTTAGAAGTAGCTAGATACTTAAGTTTCACGGAAGCTGCCGATGCACTCAATCTGACTCAACCAGCCGTTAGCGCTAAAATTCGTTCGTTGGAATCAGAATTGGGAACGACGTTATTTCATCGCCTAGGGCGGCGAGTTGAGCTGACGTTAATCGGTCAATATTTACTCGATAAAGGTCCTGAATTGGTGAATCTCGAAACTCGTTTAGTGCAGGAGATTGAGGAACTGAAGCAAGGGAAACGGAGCACCCTGAAAATTGGCTGTATGTCGGATACAGCGAATCATTGGTTGCCCTCGCTTTTATTTCGCTATCGTCAGCAATATCCTGACGTGCAAACGAAATGTTCACAGTTTGATTCAGTGGATCAGTTATACCGAGCTGTAACATCGGGGGAAGTAGATGTTGGTATTTCGGACCTCAGTTTCTCCGGCTTTGATGAAATTGCAGAAATTATTATCGATACAATTCATTATTCGCTGGTCGTTTCAGCCAGTCATACCCTAGCACAACAGCCCTGGCTGAGCTTGAAAGAGCTGTATCATCACCCTTGGGTTTTGTCGCCCGAAACGGCTCCCAGTCGCATCATTTTGGAGAAACGTTTAGAGGAATTGGGTTTAAGTTTGGCGAATTTCTCCCAGGTTGAGTATGTAGACTCTCCCAATTTGATCCGCACTTACCTGTTGGAAGGGCATTACCTCAGTTTTGTCTCGAATCTAGAGTTTCAGGTCGAGCAACAGGCGAATCTGATCAAGCTGGTGCCGTTAGAGGAATTTGCCTTGGGTACGCCGTTGTTTTTATTGTTGCCAAAACGGTTTAGTCAGTGTTTGGCATCCTTGGGACAATCGGGTTCCCAGCGGCAACATGGATTAGAACCCATCCAGAATTTTGTCAACTTGGCAGAGAAGGGAATTCAGCCGTTTGGGCAATGGTCACACCGGGAAGCTTCAATCGCCGCTCATGCCAAGGCTCAAGACCCATCGCAGTCAGGGAAGGCTGCTTTGTCTCCAACTCCTCAGGTAGCCCGGTTCCAGTCGCCTAGTGTGCATGTACGGTCGCCTATCCCGCAGCATACCAAACCTCTGACGCTCACCATCGGGACGCAGAACCACACGATCCAAACCGTGACGGCAGGTTTAATAATCCAAAAGCTGGGGCTACTAGAGCACTTTCTGCCCCGCGAAGGCCGGTATAGCGGCACGCAGTACCAGATTCAATGGTGGGACTATTCGTCTGGTGCGCCGATTGTAGCAGGGCTTCAGTCAAAGCAAATTGACATTGGCGTACTGGGCGACTATCCCCTGTTGCTGAGCGCGGTGCAGCAAAATGCGGGAACCCTGGCAGAGACGCGGTTGATCAGCTTCGTTGCCAGTAATCCAGACGGAGCTGGGAATGATGTGATTGTCCCCCACCGCTCCTTACTGAACAGTTTTGAAGACCTCAGAGGCCGCGTGATTGCGGTGCCCTTCAGCTCTGCCGCTCATGGTATGATCATGCGTTCACTCCATCGCAAACACCTGCTCGATGACGTGAAGCTAACCTCGATTGACACACTTAATCCCCAAAGCCGCAGCAAACGCCTCCAGCAGGTAGATGGCTACGCCTACTTTGCCCCCTTCCATGAAATTGCTAAGCATAAAGGCGGCTTTCGGCGCTTGTCAGAAAGTAATGTTGACCGGCTCCCTACCTTTCACGGAGTCGTCGTGCAGCAAGCGTTGGCCGAAACCTACCCAGAGGTGGTCGTTGCCTATCTGAAAGCCCTACTGGCAGCTCAGTACTGGTATGCCACCACACCAATCGCCCCAACCCTAGTGAGCCGTTGGGTGAATGTAGAAGCTGCCATCGTTGCCAAAACCCTCTGTGGGCGCGGTAAAGACGATGCCATAGGAACAGATCTGCAGAAGCAAGGACTGTTTTTCTCCGAAACTCAAATCCGCACCGACTGGGTAAACGAGCATATTTGTCAGTTGGCAATGATTTCGGGCAACGAACACCTGCGGCAGATTAACTTGAATCGCTGGATTCAATCTGAGTTTTTAGAGACAGCAAGGGCCAGCCTCTAGGCAACTTCCATACTCTGCTCCATACTTTTTAACGTTTCCTCCCGAATGAGTTCAAACACCTGTCGATGCAGTTGGGTGAATTCATTCGATAAGGTGTCATCGAAATGGCGGGGACGCTGGAGAGTGTTGCCAATTTCAGCCTTGATACGCCCCGGTTGTACCCCCATCACACAGATGCGATCGCCCAGGAATAATGCTTCCTCAATATCATGAGTGACAAAAATCACGGTTGTATTCAAATCGCTCCAAATATCGAGCAATAATTCCTGCATCATGTGACGAGTTTGGGCATCGAGTGCTGCGAAGGGTTCGTCCATCAACAGCACCGACGGAGAATTCACCAAGGCCCGCACAATACTCGCCCGCTGCTGCATGCCGCCCGAAAGTTGACTCGGATAGCTGTTGCGATGTTTGTAAAGCCCCACCCGGTTGAGGTAATCATTCACGAGTGCCGCTCGTTCTGCCTTTGCCATGCCCCGAATCTTCAGCCCAAACTCGACATTTTCAAACGTGGTTTTCCAGGGCAGCAAAGAATACTGCTGAAACACAAACCCGCGATCTGCTCCTGGTGATGTAATCGGCATGTGATCGACCATAACATAGCCTTCGGTTGGCTTAATAAACCCAGCAATCACATTCAACAAGGTTGATTTACCGCATCCAGAAGGACCCAGTAAACAAACAAATTCTCCCGGCTGAATCTGGAGGTGAATCGATTCTAGAACCGGATTAACGAGTCCGCGACGCCGGAAAATGACGGAAAGCCCCTCTATCAGAACCGCTCCTTTGGTGGTAGCGTGTTGCTTCGTCTGCTGCATCAACATGAATTATTTATCCTCAATCAACTACACTAGGAATCCTGCTTTTTAATCACTCGCCACGGCATCAGTGCACCCATCGCACGGCTCACAACCCAAGAACTAAAGGCTCCCATACAGCCGATCAGCAACATGCCCATGACAATCGGGGGATAGTTAGAAGTCACGTAGGATTCCCAGGTCAGATACCCTACGCCATAGCGGCCAGCTAGAATTTCAGCCGTTACCAAACAAAACCAGGCATTCCCCATGCCAATCGTCAGTCCACTCGCGATGCTGGGTAGGGAGCCGGGAATCACAATGTCTTTAAACATGTGCCAGGGCCGAGCGCCGAGGCACTGTCCGACTCGAATTAACACCATATCGCTGAGGGTGCTCTCCACGCCTTTGATCGTGCTGATTAAAATCGGAAAGAACGCCCCGATGAACGTAATGTAAACCATACCCGACTCCGCATTAGGAAACATCAGAATCGCCAGCGGAATCCAAGCTACGGCTGGGATGGGGCGCAGCAGTTCCAAAGCCGGCATCGTCAGGTCTTCCACCTTCTCAAACCAACCAATCAGGACGCCCAAACCCACACCGAGACAGGCAGCGATTGCATAGCCCAGCAGCACCCGCAGCACACTGGCCCAGATATGCACCATCGGATCTTGGGTGAGGAAAGCCACCGTTGCCTGAAAAACCTCAAGCGGGGAAGGCACAAACTCAAAGCTGACAAACAATTTGAAGTTGATAGTACAGAGAAGTTGCCAACATCCAAAAAACAGCAGCAGAGAAATGAATTGCCGAATGGAACGTTGCCTTGAAAAGACACGAATGCCCTTGGATGTAGCCCAATGCATCCAGCCCCGGCTAGAGCGTCCCGCCGTTCGGGAAGTTGTCACCGCCATGATTAAACCTCTATATGAAGACATCCAGAAATACTAATCGTTTGGGCGTTGCTGAATGAGGAATCAATTTTTAGAATTTCAGATTCCCTGCGACCCCTTCAACCTCCCTATAGCCTTAGCGGGCATCCCCGAAGCAGGGACTTTGAGCAGATTTTGCTCCCCAAAATTGACAGGCAGGTTTGGTCTATGTTGCCGCGTCTTCAGCCGCCACCGAGTGCTGCTCCGACCAGTACAGGTTTGCCAGCATAGGTTTGCTGCAACCCTCTAAATGCCGTCACCTGTCCTCCCGTTTTGGCTGCAAACGCCTGCGCATCTGATTCCAGGAGGAACGCCGCTACCTCATCCCCTTGAGTCACAAAGTAGGAATTTTCGGCGAATAGCTTCCAACCGTTGTTGAGGTCATGCACAAACATGGCATCCGCTGTTTTACCATCCGCCTGCAATTTTGCCAAGGCTTTCAGCATGTTGCTAACCGAGGCAAAGTTGGTGACGGTATCTTCCCCTTGCACCCAATACTGCGCCGCCATCTTTGGATCTTGAATCGGTTCACCCGTCAGGGCATCTTTACCGCTAATCTGAAAATCCTCACCCACCGCGACAACTTCCTCGTATTTCAGTCCCAGTTCGTTCATCGCTTGCTTGAGGTAGTTTTCATCGATCCAATTCACGACTTCATCCGGGTTGACCGGCTTCTCAATTTTACCCAAGCTCGTCAATGTAGCAATACTATTCTTGAGGGCATTCACTTGAACAGCTCGCACCGTAGGGTCAAGCGATTGCAGCCCAGAGGGTCCCAAAAACATGTAGACCACTTCTTTTTCCACGCCAGACCATTCCTCAATTTGGGCCGCTAGTTCCTCCGGCTTTTCGCGGAACATTTGATTGGCTTCCAGCACTGCCTTTAAGTAGGCCACGACAATCTCAGGATGGTCTTGGGCAAAATCCGAGCGCACTACAATTCCATGCAGCGTGGGTATTCCCGTTTGAGCACCATCAAAAATCTTTTTGGCAAATCCCCGGAAGGGAAATAGCTCTCCAAACGGGACAAAGTCAGCATGGGCATCGATTTGCCCAGTCCGCAGACTCGAACCACCCACTTCCGGAGACTGGCTAATCAGCTTGACATCCTTGTCGGGATTAATGCCAGCTTGTTTCAAAGCCTTCAGAAGCATGCCGTGAGCTGCCGATCCAAAGGGGACAGAGATCGTTTTTCCCTTCAGGTCTGGCAGGCTCGTTGCAGCACTGTCTTTCGGGACAACCACCGCGTTTCCTGCTCCGGTAGCGCTGTAAGCCAGGGTGCCGATAAAAATTGAGTCCACATCCTGCGCTTCCTGCTGAAACTTAATCAGGTTAATCGTGGCCGGGAAATCGCCCATCAGACCAATATCGATTTGGTCAGCCAGCATTTTGTTGGTAATCGGCGGCCCAGACGTGTAGCTCGACCACTGGATATCATACTTGACACCTTCGTATTCACCAGTTTTGGGCAAATGTTTTTCTAGCAGTCCTAGTTCTCTAACAGTCGCCCCACCCACCGCCGTATTGATCACCTGATCCTGCGTTCCAATCGCAATGCGGATGACTTTTCCAGAGTTGTTACCAGAATTGTTATTCGCACTCGTCTGCTCAGAGTTTGTACTAGAACAACCACTGACTATTGCCACTGAAGCCATCACCAAACATGACGCAATTCCTTGCTTGAGCCAGTTCTTATGTTGCATTACTCAAATTATTCAACTCATTTGGAACTTATTAATCCAGTAGTTTGGATACCCATCTGTAAATCGATATACATCTTTTGGAAACAGGGGCACTTGACTGATAAAAGTCTTAACTGAGTTGATATATTTTGTTTATGGCTAGCTGCGGTAGGCCGAAGCATTTTAGCAGAACCAATCTGGCTGCCCTGCTCTAGCTCAATCATCCTAGGCTTGTTTAGACAATCCCAAATAAGGAAGAAACGCCCGCCGCACTTCTGAAGCACCTCTTAGACTTGGCTCGATGATGGCAGTGAACCAGGACGGATCGCCGGTGAGAAAGTGAGCATGCAGATCGACCAACTGCCCATAGCGGTTAGCAATTTCTTGAATTATTATGTTTATACGCTGAAGACTTTTGCGAGCGATCGCTGGATCAATATTGAGAAAATTGCGGTCATCATCGCCTAAACTAGGATCGTATACATTGCCCAATAGAACAGGTCGAATCGGCAAATGCTGAACAAAGTGATCAAGGGCATCCGCAAAGGCATCCATCCCCCTGCCGGTGTCTTGAATCAATCCCTGCAACAGATCGTTACCGCCAATCGTGATCAGGGCAATCGCAGGCTCCTCAACCCTTAATCCCTGGATTTGAGCGGGTAAATCCTCAACCGTCGCACCATCAACAGCTCGATGCTCTAGCCGAGCCGGTTCCCTAGAGCTGAGATCCTGACCCGCAAATTCGGGAAATAGCACATCATTGTTCCGAACCAGCAGTTGACCAGGGTGAAGACCAAACTCGTTGTAGTGTCCACAGTCGAGAATCGAATCACCAAAGGTATAGAGGGTTATCATTAGTTTTGTTGAGTCGGACGCTAGGGAAGATAGGAGCTAGGAGTCAGAAGTCAGGAGTTAGTAATTGCTCTGGGTATCTGTCGCTATGCTTGGTTCTCAGACTCATAGCACGGAATTACAGTTCCAGATCTGGGACGCAGGAGCTAGGCTGCTTGAGCTATTCTATCAGCACCAACAGCTTGTTCCACAATATCTGCTGCTCGCTTAACGCCGCGGGCTTGTTGAATCGCGGTTTGAAACTTCAAGGCATTCTGCGAATAGCTGGAGTCGGCTAAGACGCGCTGAATTGCTGTTTGTAATGTAGGAACCTGTAGGCGAGATAAAGCCAGAACTTCTCCAGTTTTAGTCCAGCGAATTCGCGCGCCGGTGCCGGGTTGTTCAAAGGTGATGGGTATAGCAACTAGGGGAACGCCGCAGCTAAGCGAATCGAGAACAGTATTCATACCGCCATGGGTAATGGTCAAGCTAGCTTTGGCTAATACATCTAACTGCGGTGCATATTCCACGACCAAGGGCGAACCCGGCAAGGCTTGAATCGCTTCTGGACTCAGGCCGCCGCCGTGGGCAATTACTAGCTGGAGATCTAACCCCTGACAGGCCGCCGCAATGCAGTGGAAAATTTCCTGTTTCGTGTTTTGAACGCTGCCTAAAGACGCATAGATTAACGGCTGTCCGGTCAGTTGAGTAAATGGGAAAGTAGACAACCGAGGCGATGGATTGCGAAAGGGTCCGGTGTAATGAAAACGACCGGGTATGTCGGGAATCGGAAACTCAAAGGCAGCGAGCTGTTGACTGATGTGGGTTTTGGCAATCGACTCGTAAATTTTGCGATAGGGTGGCAACTTCCACCGTTGGCCATAGTGATTGATTACGCCTAGAATCGGCTGACAGCTCCAGTCGAGAATTTGGTAAGCCACTGCATTGCGCAGACGAGTCCAGCTTGCCTTGGAGTAGGTCCAGGGAGTAAAGAAGGGCGGTACATCCGAGCGGCGATGAATCGTTTGACCCGAACTGATGCAAATAAACGGTAGATCCAGATATTGGGCTACGCTTTGGCCTTCTGGTTCTAGCTGGTCCACAAGTAGCGCTTCGATGCCAATAGACCGAATGGCAGCAGGAGCATCCTGGCAGATAATCTCGGTCATATGACGACAAAAATCTACCGAGTAGCGCAGCGCTTCAATTTCGCTGAACTGGGTGAGCTGCTTGAAACTGGCCGCCAGTGAACCGGGTTGGTAGCTCGTTTGCCCAATTGGGTAATACTCCAACCCTTCTGAACGAATTTTTGCTTCCAGGTCAGAAATGTGCAGGATAGTCACCCGATGACCCCGCCCCTGTAATTCTCGTCCGAGCGCAGAGAGGGGATTCAAATGGCCTGGATAGGGTGGACAGATAATACCAAAGTGCGTCATAAACGGGTTTTAGAACATAACCAAAGAATTAGCAAGAACGATGCAGTCGATGTACGATTGGTAACTGCCACCAAGCCACGGATGGGTGTTCATGATGCTCTTCGTGATAACCAAAGTGATAGCAGGTAATAAACGACCAGAATGGTGGCAAAGGATTAGTCCGAGCGCGATGGCTATTGTTAAACCCTTCGCTTGGCTCATTATGGGTTAGAAACGTGCCAAAGTAGAATAACTGCACTGAACTAAGCAGTGAAGGTATCACCCAAAATACCAGCAGGTTACTCTGAGGTATATGTAGGACATAGCGCAATAGAATATAAACTAGCGTTAGCCCAATCAACTGCTTCCATTGCCAGTAGCGACTCATGAAGTAGAAATACCAGCGTACAGGATGGTTGTGTTCACCGTCATGAAAGTCTGGATCTTGAGCGCTGGCCGGATAGCGGTGATGCAGCCAATGTTTTTCCAGCAGTTCCCGATAGGAGAACAACCCATAGCAGGTCACAGCCAATGCTCCCAGAAAATGATTGACCTTGGCTGATTGGGGATAAACCGCGCCATGCATGGCATCATGAGCTGTAATGAATAGCCCTGTGTAGAGAAACATTTGCCAGAGTATGGCAGGCAGAATTAACCAAACCGGGAATTGGTCCAAATGAATCGAAAACAGTAGGCTCAGGCTAATTGCCCACAATCCAATTAAACTAAGGGCAATGAGAAGGCCATAGGCTGAATTTTGTTTGCGGGTTAGCTGCTTAATCTCTTGCTTAATCTCTGAAACGTTCTGGGTGGTATCGAACACAATCGAAGTCATACGTCTTGCTCATTCCAATCAATGGTGGTGCATTCTGAGTGGTGCAAATGAAAGAGATACCAAATAGTTGTATAAATCAAACTTCAATGAGTACAGTATTTGCACTATCAGAAATTGACATTGTTACCGATTTTGAAAACAAATTTGATTGATAATGAGAAGTCAATTCTATGAGTTAATGTTATGTGATTAAAACTATTAGCTAAGCTGTAGTCATACCGTGAAACAATAATAGGTTTTTAAGTTACATGATTAATCTTATTGAGTTAATTGGTTGCTGCGTTCCGTCTTTGGATGCAGATTCCCAAAACCTTGAGAATGAGAAAACTTGAATGAGAAGAGGCAATAGGCGTCTTTGCAGGCGAACCATTGCCTCGATGCTGTGTTTGACTGAGAGGAAATCGTAAGGGCGAAGCATTTGCGAAATGAATCCAAGGCATAGCTACAGAGCTTCTGACGCAAATGCTTCGCCCTTACGATAGTGCCGTTGCTTCTTGGTTGGGCATTTCAGCATCAGGCATTCCAGTTTCCTCCCCCGTTAGTGGTCAGAGTCACAAGCTTGGCTATTTTGCTTGGCTATTTCCAAGTTAATCAGAATGCCAGCCGTCGATGTCCGTCCAGAGGCAGGACTCGAATGTAGTTCCATTGTGAAACTGAACACAATCGCTATTAAACCAATCGCTATTAAACCAACAGGTAGCACCAAATTAGGCCAATTGAGCAAACAGCGCTTCCCAATCAATCGCTGCTGGCCTACTGCCTTGATTGATCAGCTCAAACACTTTATTTTCAGTTACGGGATAGCGCAGACATTCAACGCAAGCGGCGGCTACATCAATCCGACTCGTCTGTCCGTTAAGAGTATCGCCCGTGCCAATCACAACGCCTAGCTTGCCTTGAGTAGAAGCTTTCAGCAAAGTATTGAGATCAGACGACGTAAAGGGACCGTCAATCAACCGACTGGGACGGATAATCGTATAGGGCAGCCCCGATTGGATGATGGCCGTTTCTCCTTGCTGTTTCGCATCTAAGACACCAAAGGCATTCAACACGCTATAGGGCGGTTTATCTTTCCGCTCAACGCCACAAGATGAAATAAACACAAAACGCTTCAGGGTTCTAGGAGCCGCCGCTACAAGGTGCTGTACTCCTTCAGCATCCACCTGCTGAGGGCTGTTAGTAGCCTTGGCCTGACGATAGTTGGCATCTGTAAACACCTTGCTCCAAGTCCAGAGTTGCTGCAGGGGATTCAGCTCTGAATCAAACTGAAAACCCCATTTGGCCGAAGGAAAGGCTGTGGTGCCGGTGCAGCAGATTAAATAGGTGATGTCTTGCAGCGCAGTTGGCAGCGTCTGTGGATCGCGGGTATCGCCGAGGGCAATTTCAACTTGATCCTGAAACATTTGCTTTGCTTTCTCGGCACGGCGGCTGAGGACGCGCACAGTGTAGCCCTGCTCTAACAGTTTGGCGACTACCAATTGTCCAACTCCGCCGGTTGCGCCCGCTACTAGTACTCGTTCCATCAGCCTCCGCTCCGCTTCTCAAATCAACAATGCGTTCTCTGCATCTAGTATAAGTGGATAGAGTTTATAGCGATGGTTGTGCCATTAAGCAAGTTCTAACCGATAGTTTGTCGGTGGGGCAATATCGTGCCAACTTCAATGCCCACTAGGCTTAAGACCTATCTGCCAGGAACTCCACAATTGCAGTCGTCTCCGCGTAAAACATTTGGGATTCAATAATTTTTTTATCCCGCATTCTGTAGATGCTGACCACTGGCGAATCAAGCGTTCTGCCGCTATGTGCCTCCAGTCCTTTCAACCGCCAAAGCACAACCACATACTCACCTGCATCCAGAAAAACGCCATTCATCTTTCTAGCAGCTTCAGGTTGGAGATGATTCCAAGTTTGCGCTGCAATTTCAATATGGTGTTTTGCTCCTTCTAGACCGTGATGGATACCTCCATAGGGCAATGATGCGGCATCGCGGATGACAATCTCCGGAGCGTAAGCGGCAAGCACGCCAGCAACATCTCGGTTTTCGACAGCCTGAAAGAGGCAACGAATCGTTTCTAGATTTTCCTGTGACATCAGATCTTCCTCCAGTTTTACCAGTGAGTCGCTAAGGTTTGAAGACTGGCTTGAGCCGCTAGCATAGATTTCTCTCGGTCACCTAAGACTAGATTATTGACGTTGACAAATTCAACATCCTGTATTCCAAACGATCCAAAAATGGTTCGTAGGTATGGTTCTTGATGATCTTCACCAAAGGGGGAACCCGACGCATAGTTGCCGCCACGACTAGTGATAAACAGAGCTTTTTTGCCGTGAACGAGTCCTCGAACTCCGGCTTCATCTACTTCGTAAGTGCAGCCAATACGAATCAAATGTTCAAGATAGGCTTTAAGCGTTGCCGGGATTGTAAAGCCATACATGGGTATTCCAAAAACGTAGCAATCAACTGACAAAAACTCTTCCAGCAATGGATTAGATGCCTCCAAAGCTTGAATCATCTCCGGCGTATGAGTTTCGGGTGGTGAATGAATGGCTGCAATCCAGTTTTCATTAATATAGGGAACTGGAAAACGCCCTAAATCTCGGTAGAGGACCAAGGCTTCAGGGTGAAACTTCTGCCAAGCCGTGATGAATATTCGAGACAACACTCGTGATACCGACTTTTCACCACTATAGCTCGCATCAATGTGAAGAATACGTCTCATAAGCAAACCCTCAATCAGCTTATGAATTCAGTATGCGGCAATACTCCAATGCGCCTCTTCAAGATTCTTGCGACCATTTTCAACGTTCTTGCGGTTTCTGCTAAGGTACGCGTCGCAGAAACACTTTGGGGGTCACGCCTACAAGCCGTTTGAAATGGTAGGTGAAATGTCCTTGACTGGCAAAACCAACCGTCTGAGCAACTTCTGCGAGCGACATACCCATCGCCATCAGTTGTTTAGCTCGTTCAATTCGACAACGAATCAGATACTGATGTGGAGATATATGGGTTGATTGCTTGAATAGGTGTGCAAAATGGTAGGGACTGAATTGTACAAGTTCTGCCAGCTCAGCTAAGTGAATATTCCTATCCAGATTTGCATAAATGAAATCAACAATTTGTTTCCATTGCGCTTGAGTAAAACCACCTGCAATCAGTTTAATCTGGCGTGAATGAGTTGAATATCGAGTCAGGAGATGGACAACTAACGCCTGGGCGATGGCATCCGCATAAAGTCTGCTAGTCGCCCCATCGGTCTCCAAAGACGTTTTTAGCGCCAAACTAATTTGATAAATCAGCGGATCAGAGAGTATTCCTAGCTGAGGAACCAGTTCTAAACGATCGCTGCCAAACAAATCAGAGCCTACCCGCGTAACAAATGATGGCTCCAGAAACAGATTAAAGAACTCCGCTTCGCTATCCCAGGAAAACTGTTGACATAGAGCAGCAGGATAAATTGCTAAATCACCTGGAATTGAGTCAACCACCTTACGCTCGCCATCCACAACCTGCTTCAATCTCACGGGCTTACCCGCATTGAGACAAAGAATATGCCGAGGCGATACAAACTCCGGCACGCTGCAGGGCGGTTGCTGAAAGTGAGCAAAGCCAATGTTTTCCCAACTCGAACTGTCACTCACCAAGATTGGCGAGCGAGGAAGAATCAAAGGCAGTTTATTGGGTGTAGGATTAGTCACGGTTTCTATAACTCACTGTTACATGCTGACTCAGCCGTTTCAGTTTCTCTAGGTTCCACACGCTATCGATAATTTTAATATAGCCTTCGATAATCTCAAACGTATCACACTATT
Organism: Leptolyngbya sp. NK1-12; assembly: GCF_032598965.1. NCBI lineage: Bacteria > Bacillati > Cyanobacteriota > Cyanophyceae > Leptolyngbyales > Leptolyngbyaceae > Leptolyngbya > Leptolyngbya sp. NK1-12. The sequence goes on along the minus strand of NZ_CP053587.1, from coordinate 1,289,947 downwards.
AATGTCACTTCCGCTATGGAGGACGCTAGGTAAACCGTTGATTTCGACCATTTGAGCGCAGATGGTAGGCGAGAATTTACGCTGGATGGCAAGCAGGAATCGAGCGATTTTCATTGCCCCTGCAAAGGTTTCAAGGCAACAGCAACTCGATCTCCATCTGAAGCTAGAGCTTCTTGAAATATCGGGCAACTGGAAACAGCCCAAAGCCGGCCTTTTCATAGGTGTGACGAGCTGGAGCATGGCCAGAATCTCCTCCAGTTTCAACCATCGCGATTGCCATCCCTGCTTCTTTCATCCAAGCCAACACAAATTCAATTAGCGCACTGCCAATGCCTTGACCTTGAGCGACTGGATCAACCGCAACCATATAAATTTCACCCATACTGTCTTCTGAGTGAAGTTTCACGGCAACAAAGCCGACAATTGAATCTATGTCAATTGCAACCCAGACGTGAGTATCTTTTGCAGCACAGACCTCTTCGACTGCTTTTTGCTGGCTCACCTGCCAACCGTCGGGATAGAATACTCGATATACCTCAGCGTCCATTGCGTTTTGAATCGACTCAAACACCGGAGACCAAGCTCGCAGCGAAAGCCGAACAACAGCATCGAGGTGATCAGGATTGTAAGGTGCAATTCGCATATTCGTATCAACTTTTGTTAACAACAAAAATTCAGCTCATCGCGGTAGCTGTCCTAAATTAATCTAACGCGCCTAAATGTGCTCATTCATATGTCTCTCAATCCATACGCATTTGTCATCAATTTCTGCAATCGTCTAATGAAAGATTATCGAGTACCAAGTAAGGTCTGGTTATTGGATGAAGCAATCGTCGTCGTATAAGTAATGCTGCGAAATAGGTGCTTCCCAAGTGCGTCCTGATTTCTGATATTCTCGCTGAGCTGCTTTCAACAGATGATGCATACTCACCCTTTCACCTGCACTTGCCGCCGAAAAAGCTGCTGCTAACGCAATGTTTTTGATGTTGCCACCTGCCAGTTTAATTTTTTGTGCCAGAAAAGCAAAATCGATCGCCTCATCCAGCGGTGTTTCAACCGGAAAGACGACCTGCCAGAGGTGATAGCGAGCCGCCTCATCAGGAAATGGAAATTCGACAATCGCCTGAATTCGTCGGATAAACGCATCATCAATATTCTGTCGGAGATTAGTCGCCAGGACAGAAACACCTGTGTATTCCTCCATTTTTTGCAGCAGATAGCCCACCTCCAGGTTGGCGTAGCGATCGTGAGCGTCTTTGACGTCCGATCGTTTGCCAAACAGGGCATCGGCTTCGTCAAAAAATAGAATGGCGTTGGCACGTTCGGCAGCAGTGAAAATGCGATCGAGGTTTTTCTCAGTTTCGCCAATGTATTTGCTGACAATTTGCGACAAATCAATCCGATAGAGATCGAGTTGCAGATCAGTGGCGATCACCTCAGCGGCCATTGTTTTTCCGGTTCCGGGAGATCCGCAAAACAACATACTGATACCTTTGCCCAGCGACAGTTTGCGCCCAAATCCCCACTGCCCCAGAACGGTCGATCGATACTTGGCATAGTTGCACACCTCCCGAAGCTGCTCGAATGTCTCTTCGGGTAACACCATATCGTTCCAGGTGTAGTGAGGCGTTAGCTTATTCGCCAGCCCTTTGAGTTCCTGCCCACACTGTTGCCGTGCTGCGGTAAAAAGGTCAGCCATTTCTGGTATTGCAGACGGGCTTGGTGTGCGGTAAGTGGCATTGATGCAGGCAGTGGCAATTGCCCGATCAATCTGCTCCGGTGTGAGACGAAAGCGATTGCTCAGTTGATTGACGGCTTCTGGCTCCAGGGCAATGCCGCGATCGTGCAGTTGCATTTGCCAGTAGGTTTGCTGTTGGGCAAAATCGGGCAGCGGGAGGGCGATCGTCATTGCCTGTCCGTTCAGCGCAGGCGGCAGGGTTTGACCCGAGAGAATATGAATGCCGGAATACTCGCCCAAAATTTCCAGCAGTCGGAACGGTGCGTCCGTCTCTAGTAATTTATCGATTCCCGGCAGGTGGACGATCGCATTTTGCATCTGGGCTTCCCGGCATAACAGGCGCAGGATAGATTCCAGATTGGTATTGAGACGGTGGGCAATGCACAGATCGACAGTGAGCAGCGATCGGTTGCAACGATGGGCGATCACGCCTGCGACTCGATCTGCCAGTCCGCCCATATCGTGGAGATAGAGTGGCGGCAGGGAAGCGGAGTGATTACACAGATTGTGCAGCATTTGCTGAAGGTCGGCACTAAGGGGAAGTTGCTCCACGGCAATCGCAGGCTGAATCAGTTGGCTAAACGGCTGTAGCCGTCCATCTAAGCCAGGAGTGTGGGTGAGGAAACGGGTGATTTGCTCGTCGAGTTTGAGGTAATGCGCTAAAAGCGGCGGCTGGATTTGATTGGGATCAGGAACCAGATGAAGAATACCATAACGAATCAACGGCGAATGAGCAGAGAAGCGATCGCGACAATGCAATTTATCTGTTGCGGTGGCGCAGAGTAGATTGAGGGCCAGTTGAACTGTAGGGCGTTTGCGGGTGATGTCGTCTTGCAGGTAGGCGTAGATGCGTTCGTAGCGCAGATCGATTTCAGGCGCAATCGCCATCAGCACGATCGCCATCTCAAAGCTGGAAAGCTGAAAGGTTTGTTGCAGTTTTGTCAGAGCAATCGATTCCTGAACGGCTGCGTCAATTTGCTGGAGGAAGTGGGGGTGATCGGGCAGGGGAGCCTCACCGGGTTCTCGCTCCAAGTCACGCATCACCTGATCCTGAGTGACATATAGCCCCTGATAGGGGTCGGTGAAGGGGGCTGTGCCGTGGGCAATCTGAGCGTGGACGATCGCGGTTTGGAGGAAGGAGTCGAGCAATCGGAGGGCAGTGAGGAGGGAGCGGGGTGAGGCGATCGGGGCGAGTGGGGTAATCATTACGACCTCAGTTCAGGTGGTTTATTTGAGTCGAGTCATTCGTTAGTTTTTTAGGGTGTGTTAGGTGATGATTTGGAATGAGGAGGAATGGGGTGATGGGAAGCCGTAACGCACTTGTAAGAATAGTTGGAGTTGGGATGGTTCGCTCCCAGAATAGTATATTCACGTTATTCATCCCATCCTTTATCATCGTTCCGCGGAACTAATGGCTTTACATTACTATTCGCATGTGGAAGTCCCAGCAAAGTTTGTTTTTGGGGAGCCCTATGAGGCACTCCTGAAGCCTTTGTCACCTTTGAATTTGAACTTAAGTGGCCTTTACTGTGGTTGTAGTCATACACTACTTCCCATTTTCCTTCTACCTGGCGTTCTGACCAATCTTTCGGTTTCCATCGCAATGCTGTAGTAAACCTCAACAATCCCTTCATTCGAATCAATCTCCATATTTTACCAGTTTTACTAGTTACTTCTGCATGAATTGGATGGGATGGTTCGTCTCTTGATTCCACTGATATAGGGTAATCTGTTGTTTTCTTCACAGTTATTACATCCTCATCGTGAGTCCAGATACTTTCAGGATTATATGCATCACGATGTCGTTCTTTCACATTTAGAAAGAATGTTTTTTCCTGCTCCCCACACTTATAAGTTGCTTCACTCTCTTCTTCATCGTAAGTTTGCGTAAAACCAATTTTACTTTGATTTGAACTTACCTTCAAACCCTTTTTTATTTTTGCCTCATAAATCATTCCACCAATTTTAAGCTGCTTTATCGAATTGGAATATAAATCATCAGACACCTTTCCCTCTATTGGCTTAAATTCAATTTTTACATCATTAAATTCACGATACTTTTCTCCGTAGGGTCTAAAGTTTTCAAGCTTTTCTTTTTCGTATAGATTAGAAGAATTGCTGTCGCTGGGGATTGCCAACTCTTCTTTCGATTTATTTCCTTGAGGAATAACAAATAGAATTTCAGTCGATTTCTGATTTTCTCCAGAAGGCTTAAAATCTGCTTCCTTCTTTTCTGTGCTTGGCTTTGGATGCTTAAACATTCTTTGGGCAATGTGGGTGGAAAGAGTTTTATTCTGTTGAACGACGTGAGTTAATTCATGGGCAAGTAAGTTTTGTCCAGTGCGGCTATTAAAATCATAGGTTCCTTGACTGAAGAAGATATCTTGTCCTGTCGTAAACGCCCGTGCCTGAATCGATCGCGCTAGCCGATCGCTCTCCCCATCCGCATGCACTCTCACCCCACTAAAATCTGCCCCAAACGCCTGTTCCATCGGAACGCGAATACTCTCATCTAGGGGGTGCCCGCCGCCTCGTGCCTGCTGAATTGCAGACTCGACATCCGGTGAAACTGCCATTCCAGCAACATCCGACATCCGCTGAATTCGCGGTTTAGTTTGCAGGGCAGATTGAGTCGCTTGAGCCGGAGCTGCGTGAATTTGATTGACCACGGCGGCGGCAACGCGATCGGCTTCCTGCTCGTACACATCATTCGGTTCACCCACGGTCAGCTTTGCCTGAATCATTGATGTAGCTGCCTGGTTGCCGACCTGACGTTGCAGATGCAGCAGGGGATGGGTGGCGGGCTTTTGAGGCGCAGGGGCTTGAGGCGCAGGTTGAGCCGATTGGGTCGTTTTGGCCTGGGCGGCGCGTTGGGAGGTCATGGCGGGAATCTCCTGAAGAATGGAATGGGGATTGAGGATGAGAATGATTGAGGGAGGAACGATCGCCCCCATTAACAAATGAGAGCAACAGAGTGGAAGAGCGATCGTGTACTTTGTGCAGATCATTTGTAGATAGGGTTGAGTTTAGCAAAACCCAACAAAGTCGCCAGTATTAGGTTTCACTTTGTTCAAGCTCACCAATGTCTAGAGCTTCATAATGAAAGCAAGCTTAAAGAAGGGAGGTAGGTTGCTTTGCACATCTGTAGTGTGGGTATGTATATTGATCGCCATTCCGAAGTTTGAACCGGGTGCTACATCTCTGGTGTTAGTTTGCGGTGTGGCTGGAACAGCGTGACTGTGGGTGGCTTGCCCTCCTCTTCTAGAGTCATTGTCAGTTGACAAACCCATAATGAATCGTTCGCGCAAATCAGGTGTGCCGTTCTGACCATTACACAAAGCCCAGCCAGCAGGAACATTATTCACACTGCCTGTCCACATCAAAATCATGCCGCTTACGGAAAGTTGCGTCTGGAGCGCCGGATCGAGTTTGTCTGCGGTCACCGCACCATTTGCCAGTTCGGATGTCCTGACTGAGCCGTCAGCGATTTTTGCAGCCGTAATGGAATTGTCCGCTAGGGCAGAAGTACCCACAGCCGCATTTGCGATTTTTGCAGCCGTGATGCTGCCATCTGCCAGTTGATCTGTGCGAATCGAGTTAGGGGCGATCGCCGCTCCTGCCAAAATTCGATCGTCGTTATTAATCCTCTGAATATTACCGCTGCTATCCACAGTGACTCTTGCCACTTGAATCACCGAGCCATCTGCCGCAGGTTTTGTGGTGGAACTCGCGATCTGAAATCTCTCGGTCGTGCGTCGAAACCGATTCGTCAAACCACTGGTGGTGTCAGGAACATCGGGCGATTCGGTGTATTGCAGCGTGACAAAGACATCGGTATTGTTGCCGCTAAGCGTGAAGGTATCAGAATCACTCAGCAGCACGATTTCTTGACCATTTTTGTCGATTGCCATTCCTGCGCTGACTTTGATCTGCTGGTTGCCTACTTGCGTTACTGTCAATCCATTGACTACGCCAAACGTATGAAGAGATTTATTATGCAGCAATCGCATATTGCGATGATAAGACTGTTCATCCTGGAAGTCATTTTCGACCAGAAACTGAGACGTAAAGTAGTTAAGCCGTTGAATAGTGTCCATAATTAGATTCTCCTGAAAGTTGTGCGTAAAAATTACTAAGATGCAGTAGGTATATTACCGAGAACGGTATCGACACCGACTGTTGAAATTGTTCCCACCTGCATCGTGCCGGGGAAAATCGGAATCAGTTGATAGTGAGTGTGGGCGGGCTTTTCCAGTTCGATCAAGGCGCTGGCAATCGCCAATTGTCGTGCAAGCTGCGAGCGGTTGTTCTGCAAGGATTCGGGGAGGACGATTTTAACCGTGAAGAAATGAGCCGCGCCGCCTCGCAGGAAAGTATCTTTTCCAATCGTGGAATGAACTCCAATCTGGAATTCCAGGTTAGACGTTTCCTCGATTGTTGGCTTTCCCTGTACAAACAAACTGAGCAATTCTTGCAGGTTCGCTTTGGTGCCGCGGAAGCGGTAGTAGCGCATAATATTCGCCACAAACTGACGCTGTACCGGAATAGGCAGATCGGCACGTAGGGCAAGGGCAGTCCAACTGGCGAGCCAGGGCAGAAAATCAGCCGGGGTTTGCAGCGGATCAAAATAGGTGGCGATGTTGGCAATGTGAACCTCTAAAGCAACAGATTCAGCATCCGACGGATTCAGTTTGGGAACCGAAACATCATCCTCGAAACCCAGCATGAGTTTTTCAAATGCCAGCAGAAATTGACCGACAAACGGATCATCTCGATAGATGACGGGCAAATATTCCAGTAGACGACTGGGAGAACGAATTGTAGTCACCATAGGATTAAGGGTTAGCTAAAGGTGGGAAAAGTAAGCTGAATTTGTGAAAGGTGAACCAGTTCATTTGCAAATAGCCGAATGCCAATCAAATCGCCGCGATCGGTTTTGAGCAGGCGATCGCCACTCGTGAAAGCAAAATTCTGAGAACTAACCAGGTGCAACTCAGGTTGATCATTATCTGGAACAATAAACTCTATGCCCGGAAGTTGATCGAGCAGTTCATAGATTTCAGACACAAACACACTGCGACCAAACTCCCAGCCTGTACCGTTTGTGTCACCCCGCAGTGGATGTAGAAATTCTTTGAGTGTGGTTTCGACCAGCGATCGCACGGTGGTTTCCAGCGCATCGGTTTTCAGGTGAATCTCTAGCTGGATGCCAATCGAAACAAATTTAGCACCCACCACATGCACACGGGTTGTCAGCAGTCGCCGCTGTTCCAGGTCGTTGCTGACGGCTTGAATCATGTCCGCTGTGGGTTGGAGTGCGGTGGGGGTGAACGCAGTATCAGCAGGCAACGTTGGCACAATCACGACGCTGATGTGACCGGGTAAGTCACCGCTTTGCATATCGCCTGTTGCTAGATTGCGAAGGGGAATACAATGGGCGCGGGCAACCTGCCGAATCGCAACAGCATGACGTTCAAAATCGGCAAGGGTGATGGCGCGATCGGACTGTCGTAGTTGCAAAACGGCTTTTTGAATTTCCTGATTCAGCGTCGTTTCATCTAGCGGGGCGGGATAGCGTTTCTGTCCTTTGTCATCTAACCCAACTATCAGGTTGAGAAATGCCTGACGGTTGGCATTCGTCACCCGATTCAATCGGTAAATCAACATTTCGCTCAGATAAGCAAACAGTTCAATCAAGGTGATACCCGGATCGGAAGCGTTATAGTTTGTCCACTCCGGCGCGTAGGATGGAATCAGACTGATGGCTTCCTGTACCAAATCGTCGTAGGTGCGATCGTCGAGGTTGGGGAGTTGGAGGGGCATGGGTGGGGGGTAGGGGGTGGGGGGTAGGGAGATGGAGGGGGGATTGTTGGGTGAGTTTGGGTTGAATTAAGAGCTGAATATTAAGTTGAGGGTGTGGGTGCCGGAATAGATGAGGGCGCGATTGCTCTGTTCGGTGTTGGGGAAGTCTGGGGTCTGGGTGATGGTGAGACTACGGATGTGATCGACACCGGGAATTGATTCGAGGAGAGCGTAGAGGTCAGATTTGTGGGGTTCTCGACCGAAGATCCAGCCTTTGCCGTCGAAACCGCCCGTCAGGGGATGGAGGAAGCGAGTCAGGCTTTGGTGAAGGGCAAGATCGACTTCTCTGGTGCGATCGGGGCTTTGCAGGCTGATCTCTGCGGTAATGCTGACTTGGATATAAACGGGGCCAACCACGGCAATGTTGACAGTTGGGATGGCGTTGGCTTCTAGGTAGGTTTGCACGCGCTTAACCAGTTCCAGACTGGGAATTGGCTTGAGGTCGGTAGATTGAGGCACGATCACAACGCTGACAAAGCCAGGGTCAACAGTGGGAGGCTGGACGTCGATTGTCGTGGGATTGCGACTGGGCAGACATTTGACTCTTGCAACGGCAGGGGATGCTAGCATCGCCAAATCTTCGTAGTCTTCAATCGTTACGGCTCGTCCTCCGTGGCGAACGACGCGCGGAGCACGGTCTTTTAGAGCATCGAGGGATTCGGCATCAGTTCCACCGGCCGCCGGAATCAGATTGCTGACGCGATCGATGAACGGAACTGTCGTCTTGAGTTCAACTACACGGTTAGCAAGGCAGTTTCCAGCAGTTCCGCCACCGATTTGATATTGAATTCTCACATTGTTTGCACCTAGTGGAGGAATACGTCCATTCAAGCCATCACCGAATGTGACCTCTCCCGTTAGATGATTGAGTGTGTAGTGGCGATCGCCTACTCCAGAACCGTAGAAATCAGGAACCTCTTGCCATTCAATCCATGCTTCTGTGGCAGGTTGAATTATGTTCTGACCATTATTCTGATTATTATTTTGGACATTGTTCTGATTGCTATTCTGATTCGGTAAGGTTGAGTTGGGGATCGCCTGTCTATTCCCAATCTGTTCCAACTCTCTCACCTGAACCGTTTGTCCTCTCAGCACGGGAACTTGAGCCGTTCGGAATACCTGATTTGCAGTTCCCTGACTTGACCCTAAAATCTCTTGCTCGATGGTGGTGGACTGAGTGGCATAAACTGTATTCGGGATCAACTGATGCAGTCGTGGTGTATTTGCATCCGTTGCCTCTGCAACCAGCCGCAGCCAGTATTGCTCAATGCCAAACTCTTGACGAAGCGCAAAATCAGCGGGAACCAGAAATTCAACCAATCCAGAATGGCTTAAATTTTGCGTTCCATCTTTGACGGTTAAAGCTGTCCAGCGATCGCCATTCCAATACTCCCATTTCACGGCAGACAGAGGGGCAGGTGATGTGCCATAAAGAGTCTCCGCTATCGACCAGTACAGATTGAGCGGACGATTCGGGAATGCCTGTCCTGCGGGTGGTTGAAATCCCAAGTAAAGTGTTTGAGTCGTGTCTTCAAGCGGCTGAAATGGCGTAAATGGTGTCCCTGGATTAATTGCCTGATAGGTAAAATCATTGTAAGTCAGGATTTGTTCGGGTGATGATGCAGCCGTGGTCAAGGTATAGCCTACTGTGATTGTATTGATCACTGGCGGTAGGAAAGAGGCTGGCGTAAATGAGGTGATGTTTGCTCTGTTATCTTGGGTATACTGCGCTTCTTTTCCGTAGTCACCTGCAATAATTCTGATGCGAATCCAGAAGTTATTGGTTCCATTGACACTTAGCTGCTGTGGTTGATCAGAAAGCGTAAACTGAACCGTGTTTATTCCTATTTTTGTAAATGCCTGAGTATTGTCAACAAAATTGCTTGAATTAGCGATTGCACCCGACCGATTTGATGTACCAATAGCCTTCCAGATCTGTCCGTTCCAAAACTCCCATTGCAGTTGTGGCTGTGGCTTCTGACTGTCCGGTGGAACAACCATCCCTAGCGCAGTTGGATCAGCAACCTCGAAGCTCAGTGACACTTGAGATCCAGCGAAAGCGAATCCTTCCTGACAGGCGAGATAGAGCGTATCACCAAAGCGTGGTTTCTGTCCAAATGGGAAGAAGGGCTGTTTCAAATCCACTGGCGTTTGATTGCTGAAAGCCGCCTCAATGGGAAGCTGCGATCGCCCCGCCGTTACCTGGAGCCGCATCGACTGAATTTCGGGGAGCTGCTGTGCAGAAACTCCTTGAGAAATAAGTGGTGTAATCGGACGTGATAGGCGGCAGCGCAGCCAGCGATTAGGGGGAACCGCTTGAATGGATTGCAGTGGAATAGCAGGGGGCGTTGTAAACCGAAAGGCGATCGTGTCCGACAGAACTGTGTCATTTAGAACTGTGTCATTGGCTGTAACGTTGCCCTGATCGAGCTTTAACGCCACACCAGACTGCCCATCCCAAACTTCCCACTGAAGTTGCTTTGAGTCGAAATTGGTAATGTCCTTAAGCTGTAGCGTTAGAGAAATTGACTGGATGCTGGGCAGGGAAAATAGCGCATTGCTGCCAATAAAGAAACTGTGTTCGATTGGCTGATTCGCCGCAAAGATCGGAACACCATCCAGACTGGAGGTAAAGGCAATCGCACTGTAATCGGCAAAGCGATCGCTCAGCGGATCACGAACCAACACGGACGTGAGTTGGGTTGCCGTCACAATCAGTTCCTGCTCGGTTTGGAAGGTCAGTGCTGCTTGCCCGTTGCTGGCAGGGGTGGCAACCGACGTTCCAGCAGGCACGACGGCATCAGTACTGCTCCCTTGAGCTAGAAAAAAGGTTAAAGGCACCCGCGCCGCTTGGGGGGGGAGTTGAGAAGCTCCAAGCAGATTCAGAAATGCCAGCAGGTTTTTGTTAGGAACTTGATTCAACCGTTGAATGATCAGTTCAGCATGGCGAGCAGCGGCGGCGATCAGAGCAGCTTGAACTCCCTGATTAGCAACCTTATCCGCTGTCGGAAACTGCTCCGGCATGTAAATAGATATCAATTGCCTAAGTTGTTGGCTAATGTCTTCTGCTGTTCTAGGATCGACTTTGAAGGTACGGGAAATCATGCACCGACGCTCCTTTCTAAATAAAAGGGATAGACCAGGTTAAATGCATTGTTTGTGGCGCGGACTTGATAGCGAAGATTCACAACGAGGCGCTCGCCATCCCCATCCGATTCTGGTATCGTCTGGACATCAATCACATCAATGCGAGGTTCCAGTTTCAGCAACGCATCTTGAACTGCCTGAGAAATTCGTCCAGCCGTCGTCGCCGTTTGCATTTCAAACACCATGTTATAGATATCACAGCCAAAGTCAGGGCGCATCACTCTTTCCCCCTTGGCAGTTCCTAAAATCATTAAAATCGACTGGCGGACGCTCTCTTCATAGTCTGCCATTTGCAAACTGCCATCCTCGATCGATTGAATTGGAAATCCTAAACCGCGTCCTAGAAATAATTTAGCCATTGTTCCTGCTCTGTTCTAAAGTATCTAATCTAAAATATCTAAAAGCATCTAACCGATCATCACTGTTCCAGTTGCCACGACCTTACCCACCGGCAAGTCACCAGGATCATTACAGGTCAGTGCCGTATCGCCATTTCGCGCTGCCATTTTGCCGTTAATGTTCACGGTTAAACTTCCGAACTGAATCGTGCCTAAATTGCTGGGCGGAATTTGAAACGAGGTGCCAGGAGGGGCAGGAATGTGGGGCGGCAGGTTGGTTGCTTGACTGCCAACGGTGGCAGCGGGTCGCCCCATGATGTTGACGTTATTGCTCAGGTTGCTGTTGATGGTTCCTGTAAAGGGATGGGGAAGTAATATAGGGCTGGGCAGCCCAGGAACGAGAACAAAGTGAGTATCAACAGCAAGAATGCGATCGCCTAATTTAGCAGCAGGTTGTCCCATAGATCCTCTCAGGTTTAATTCAAATTAATTAATGTTCCTTTAAGATTCAGAATTCCATTTGTTTTGAAGTTCATTTCTGCCTGTGATTTGATCTCTGTAGTTGCAGTTGCCTCTATTTGGATTTTATTTGCTCTTAATTTAATCGCTCCTTGTGGTGCAGAAAGTTCGATGTCTTGATCACTTTGAATTGAAATCGTATTCTTTGTGGCATCTAACGTAATCCGGTTATTGCCCGTTTTGTCAATAATCTCGATCTTTTCTGCTCCCTGTTTGTCATTCAATCGCACAATATGACCACTGCGAGATTTAATAACGCGAGTATCATTTTGACCATCCTGATTTGTCTCAGGGGGAACGTCCTTGCCGTTCCACAATGCGCCTATTATGTAGGGATAGTTGGGATCACCTTGTTCAAATGCAACTAATACTTCATCGTTCACTTCAGGCAAGAAAAAGAAGCCGCGATCGCGTCCTGCCATCGGTACTGCCATGCGAGTCCAGTTACTTTCTTCCTGGTCAGAGAGCCAGGGAAACCTGAGTTTCATTCGTCCTAGCTTTTGCGGGTCTTTATTGTTTGTGACCACAGCAATCACGACTCCATAAATTCGCTGCGTTTCCATACGAGCAATTGACGATTCTGTCAGATGATCGAGCCAGTTCATTGTGCGTTCCTCTTTGCTTTAAAGTCGGTGAGATAGCCTTGAACAACGTCGAAGCGATGGGTGACTCCCGTGACGTAATATTTGCCCTCAAAACTGTATTGACCGCCCGGTTGTCCATCTAGACCCTGAATCAAAACCATCGTTCCTGGTCGAATTTGTGAATTGCCAACGCAGGTTCCTTCGGCTGTCACCAGTTCCAGGGCAGTTTGGTCGAGTTGTGTCTGAGCCATTTGCTGTGCCGTTGAAGTGTTTACGGGGCGATTGGTTATTACTGCTGCGGCGGCTCCAGATCTTCGAGCTAGCACTTCTCCACGCACTGCAAGATTAGAATCGTTCACCTGAGCAAATTTCCCGGCATTTTTAGTTTCAGCAATTGCCTGTTTTTGAAATATATCCCACCCTTTTACCGTGACCTTAGCCGCCTGTGACATGAGCGAGAACCGAGGGTAAAACTCCAGCAGGTTTTGTCCCAATGTGAGGACTTGTCGAGGCGATGTATTTTGCAAAATCGGCTGAAAGAACAGCGTTCCATCCGCCATAAATAGTTCATAGCCAACCTGCTGTGCCCGCTGCAAAAGGAATTGCAGATCCGTTTGGTTTGCCTGCATTACATATTCATGCACCACCGGACTTTCCGCGGTTTGCAGAACTAATAATGCTTCAGAAGCAATCTTCTGGGCGATCGCACTATCGGTTGTATTCAAAAAGGTGCGCGTTTTGGTTCCCCACTGTAATCGATGCAGGGAATCGCATCCCCAAACCGTGAGCCGAGGAGGCTGAGCACTGCTAAACTGCGGCTCTAGTCCCAAAATTTCACCTTTAATTAACGGTTCGGGCTGGTCAAATCCTAGTTGAATATCAACAATCGCTCCCGGTGAGAAATGAGCAGGAACTTCTGCAAAATCCAGACCTATAAACTCGATTTGAAACAAACCGGGTAAGTTGCGATCGATCTCTACCGTAATGCTATCGAGGTAAGCTTCCACTGCCATCGGCAGTTTGGATTGATTGACGAGTATCTGAAACCGACTATTGAGCAAAGTTTGCAGCGGCATAGTTCCAACCTCAAAGCGATAATTTTGTCATGAATCTTGCGACTAATTGATGTTGGGAATGAGCAGTGTTCGGCCAACCTGGAGATGACGAGGATCATCAATCCCGTTTGCTTCAGCAATCACGCGCCATCGTTTAGGATCGTGGTAAAGCTCGGCAGTAATGCCATCCAGCGTTGCCCCTCCTCGGATCACCTGAGTGGTCAATTCAGGATCAGTCTTGCGCTTGTCTAACTCAGGATTTAGATATTCCGTAAATGTCACATCTAATGTTGCCCGAATCGGCTTGCCGTTGCGAGAGAACTGGCTAAATTTTTGCGTCAGGCTGGTGATCATGCCAACAAAGGGAAAGTCAGAACCAACCGGCGAGTTGCCCCAGGCCATCTCACAGATGCGCGGGTGCTGCTCATCGCGCTCGATTCGCGTTAGGGCAACAATTTTGTTACTCTCCTGCCGCACATCCTCCAGCACCACCGTCTGCCCCTGAGCATTGACGGGAATTGTGACATCAAAGAACAGTTGAAGACTCAGTACACGGCTATCTCCACCGCTAAAGAAGGACAAAGGAGCATTGAACTGTTCGGACGTTTTTTTTGACCAGTTAACCGTTTTGCTAATTGTGTAGCTTTCGGGATTAAATAGCACCGAAATGGGCGGCAGGCGCTGTTCTAATTGATTATTTTTGATCACGATTGGCGTAATCGTTAACTTTTCCAGACTCGTACTCATCAGTGAACACCTCGACGTTTACGTTCAATCATTAAGCGGCGAGAGAGCAGCCGACTCACTTGGTCCGCAACTTTCTCGATATTGACGGGTTGAGCAGGTTGGGGATCTCGGAGAGGTGAGGGTGTGGCGATCGCATTTCCTACTTGCAATGCTGGCTCATTCACTGCAACCGCAGAATCATCCATTTTAGACCGGGCAATCGGCATCACCAGCGGTAGAGCGGCGATTGCCCCAGATGACTCTGAGTGAGAACCTTCCTGCTGAAGCGATTGCTGCCTCACCGGTGAGGGCTGCACCATGTCAGCCAACCTCCCCAAAGAATTGGACTCTACTTTAATCACTGGAAGGGTGATATCTTGTGCCGGGGACATTGAACGGCGGTTAACTAAAGCGGGCGTTGCTTTGACCTTCAGTATTTGCTTCAGTTGTGATGCTGGCTCCGGTGGCTGGAGTGATCGCACCACAGCTAAAATCGGCTGCCGTTTGAGAGATGGGGAATTGAATTGCTCAGACGGCGACGCTACATTCGACTGCGGTTTCATCACGGGTAAATCAGACTGCGTTGCTGCGGAATTTGGCTGAATTGCAAGCATCATTTCAGATGGAATTGTTCCTTTCCCAGAGGATTGAGGCAATCGCACCAGTGGCAATGTAGTCTGCTGAGTATCAGAAACAGGTTGGGATTCTATTGAACGAGACACTGTCCGACGAATCCGAAAGGTGGCAGGTGAATCACCTCCTGTTAAAGGAAACATCGAGGATTTTGAGGATTCCGGAGTAGATACAGAAGTTACGAATTTTGCTTCATTTGAAGACGCAATCACTGATGGGTGAGATACAGAATTATTAACAGCAGAATTCTTTGTTTCGATGAGATTCATCGATTGCGAAAAGAAGACTGGAACAACTCGTTGATCTGCATCCGGCTTCACTGTCATGAGCGAGGATGAGGCTTCAGGAGTGCCGTGGAAGCGCCATTCCACTTCAGCCTGTTCCCAGCTCATGCTCTCAACTCGGCGTACATTGAACCGTTGGCCGAGTGCGGGTTTTGTTACTCCAACCGTATAACGATGCAACAGTCGTTCGGGTAGCGTCAACCGTCTCATTAGGCGATCAATGTGGGTTTGTAGAGCCACATCATGACAGTGCTGCTGCCAGGTATTGATCACGCCCGCAGGGGTTTGCTGACGCTGGAGGAGTTTTGCTTGCAGTTCTGTCATGATGAACCACCTTCATTACATCGTTGATTCATTCGGGCAACCTCTGCGACCCACTGCCGTCGTTCTCGATGCTCCATTTCCACCAGCACCTCCTGTGACCAGTGAAAATGGTAAGCCAGGTAGGCTACCTCTTCGTAGAGGCGACCGATCGGGTAGCCTACAATTCCCCCGGTTGATCAAGCTCCACCTGATAGGCTTGTTGACAGTGGGGACAGGTGACGTGGAGCGATCGCGTACCGTTGCCATTGATGCGGTTATAGAATTCCTGGAGATAAGCCAGATCTCCGGCAAACAAACCCTCAATGACTTTGGGATTGATGAGTTCGACCGCACCGAGTCGCGTCACAACCCGTGATAGCAGCAGCACCAGCAGATATGCAGGATTATTCTGTACTCGCGGATCTTTGAGGGGTACAATCTCATCTGCGGCAGTCGCCAACCGCATTACGCCTTCCTTGTGCAGGTTGCCCTCACTATCAATAAATCCATTAGGTAAACTAAATTCGTATTCTGTTCGTAACATTGTTGTCTCTCCAGTGATTAAACTCGTTGCATTCGTTCACAGCAAATCGTTAGCGTCTCGATTGCCACATCATTCCCTTTTGCATTCAAGTCAGGTGCAGCGTACTTAGTTGCCCAGGCGCTAAAGAAGTTCCAGCGAACTTTTTCCTGACCCGCATCATCAAGGACAATCACCGAGCCATTCTTGCGCTGGAGTTGTCCGTTCACAGCGGTCAGATGCCAGTCATAAAGTTCGCGAGAATCAGTCATGCCCCACTTCAGCGTAATATCCGAGTACTTCGCAGTTCCTGGCAGTTTTCGCACATTCATTGGGTCGCCGCCTTCCCGATATTCCACAACCTGAACTTCCGAACTCAGACCGCTGCACTCCTGAAAACCCGCCTGCACGATACCGTCAATTTCAACCAGAAAGCGGTAGTTCTTGTAAGGATCAAGTCTTGCCATGATTAAATTTCTCCGTGATTAAGTGAATGGATAGTGGAATAAGGCAATAGAAATAAACAGAAGTTTCAATGTCTATTACCTGTAATGCTAATGGATTAGTTTCCAGTGGTCTGTTGAATTCGGAAGACAACAAACTCCGCAGGCTTGACGATCGCCACACCAATTTCAGTCACCACCTGACCCAGTTCCCGCACGTTCGGTGGGTTGGTTTCAGCATCGCATTTAACAAAGAAAGCTTGCTTGGGCGTTTCTCCAAACAGTGCGCCCGATTGCCATTGGGTCAGCAAAAAGTCACTAACGGAGCGGGTGATGCGTTGCCACAGAGCAGGACTGTTCGGTTCAAACACCACGAACTGAGTGCCCTGATCGATCGATTCCCGCAGGAAGTTCATAAAGCGACGGGTGCTGATGTAGCGAAATTCTGAATTGGCTTCGTCCGCACGAGTACGCGCACCCCAGACCTTCACCGTGCCATTGAAAACGCGAATGACGTTAATTCCCTCTGGATTGAGTCCGTCCTGATCCGCTTTGCTGAGGCGACGATCGGCATCCAGCGCTCCCACAATCATCTCGTTCGCGGGTGCTTTGAATACGCCTCGACTACTATCACTGCGAGCATAAATTCCGGCAATATGTCCAGAGGGCGGAATCGTCATATTGGCTTTGGCGATCGGATCAAAGACTTGAATCCACGGGAAATAAATCGCGCCATAGCTGCCTGCTTCACTACGTCCGGCAGGAGCGATTGACTCCGGTGTCAAATCTGCATCGTTAATGCCATCGAGAATTGCAACCCGGTCTTGCAAACTAAAACAATGACTCAAGATAGCAGTGTGCTGCGCTTGCTTTGTAGCTCCAGGAATGGCAACGATGGTAATTTCATCAATTGCTGCTAATTGTGTGAGTAGATTACTAGGATCAGCCAGATCAGAAGATTCTGCTACTCGAATCACCCAACAGCGTGTGCCACCGTTGTTGAAGAATCCATATACAGCATGTTGTAACTGCTGGTACGCTGCAAAGTCTGCATCAGTCGCGTTGGCATTAGAGGATTTGGACTGAAAGTCGCCAAACGCATTCTTGAACTGTTCCCAACTAGTGATCAGAAGGGGTTTTCCCGCCTCGGCTACCGGATAGAGTAACGGCACGGTTTTGTTTTCGCTGGTAGTCGTAAACTTGCCCGGTTGGGCAGGCATAACGACTTCATCGGGGACAACACCAACGAAACCTGCTGTGCTGGTTCCTACTCCCGCAATCGGTCTTGCCGATGGTGGTACTTCTTCAACGTAAACACCGGGTGATAAATATTGAGACATGATTTTCTCCTAGTGAAATGATGATTAAAAACATAGTCAGAATACACAGTAGGGATTCACTTAACTAAAGCGAATTCTCAACTCAACTGCAAATCAACGAGGAATTTTGAGGGGGTTAGGCAGGCTGCTGAACTTGTAACAATCTAGAAAGTTTTTTTGGAAACAGTGTCTCCTGCGATAGTCCCTAGTTCGATAGCATGACTGATGACCAGTGGAAATGTGTTTGGGATCGGATCATTTAAATCAAGAGCAATGGTTGCAGTCACCACTAGACAAGCCCGCACCGGAATACCGAGCGAAGTCCAGAACTCTGTTGGCTGTCGAGAAGCGGCTGGGACTGCCACACTTAAGGGAACCGGAGATGGTTCTCCTGACGGATCAACATTGGATGAATTCACAACACGATTCGCTAGAGTCGCTGAAGCCCGTTTTAAACTACCCTGCAAATAGGATGGGGGAATTGTCGGGTGACGCGCCAGCACCTGAAGCACCTGGCTCAACAAAAGCTGCTCCTGAAGTGCAACTTCTGTGCCTCCGACTGCCCACGCTGTGACCAAGTAACTACAGTCCACCCGCATTGGCGGACGGCGAATCGTGGCTTGCGTATCACTGCGCGTAACGATGGGTTCATTACTGCGAAGTTCGACATTTTCACGAATATCAAATAGAAATAGATTGATAGCTGTTTGCTGTGGATTAAATTGGGCAGTGGGACGATCGAACGATATCAAGGCGGTGGTTAACTGATGCGCTCCAGCCGTAGTCAGGACAGTGGAAAGCGTTTTGCTTAAGTCATCAATCATAAGATTACCGAAGTCTATTGAATTGAAGAACAATTACTGATTCATAACCTCTATACTCTTTCATTGCTTTGCCTCTTCTGGTTTACCTACAATCTGTCTAATTTGTAATGTTTTATATGTGCCAATCATGGGCTAGCAATCTTAGATTAGACAGAGCAACCGAACTTGTAAAAATCAAGTTTAGTTTCTCCATTTCCGATTGATTGCTCGACTTGACCTTGAATTCAATTTAGAACTTTTGAGCAAACAAGTCAGCCTGAAAAAGTCAGAAAAAGTCTGAAGTAACGCCATAAAATCTCAATAGAATTTTTAACAGATGCCTGGTAAAACTTTAAATTAGAAACTCTGCTCTCATGCCTAAAGCAAGAGGAGCAGAGCGAAGCAAAATAATTTAGGTCATTTAATCAAATATATGATAAGCAGAAATTCAAATTTCTAAAATCTTAAACAGCACATTATTTGCTAATAGAATTAGCTGAATTTATTGCAAAATAAAAGAAATAAAACTTTGTCTTCTATTAATTTCTATAAAACAACCATTTGCTAAAGGATTAAAAAGATTTTTTCCTTGAACTATTGCAGTTCTCAGATAAGGCTCTGACACCCACTTTATTGAGCAGATGAATTCGAGCAAATTGACTTACAGCATTTTTCACTCATGTGAGGTATGGGGGGTGTGGGGGCTTCGCCCCACGCCGGGGCGCGGCTCCTGCACCTCATTTTTTGTACTTCATAATTTTTATATAAGTAGGTAGGCTAAATTAATCTTCGCTCCACAATGCCGGGTCTCGACTCCGCTCAACCCTCTGCTTCCCGAAACGTTGCGCATTGAGCGGAGTCGAAATGCGTCTTCTCAATCATTGCGCCCACCTACTTAGTTGCATCCTAAACTGATCCGCTCTATGCAGACATCTGAAAAACGGATTAATCGTACATCCACGAAATAAAGATTCTGATCTAGCCATTTGGAAGCGGTAGCAGCCATTAGGGGTATATCTTTAGTCGTAGCGAACTGCGTTGCCATCAACGAAAGTTATAAAATTGCGTCGATTGCTGGAATGTTAGCCCAATTTGCTGTACTTATTTATGAATAATCTGCAGCTTCCACACACACGCCTCGTACCTTACCAGAGTAGAAAAAGCTATAGGGTGCAGAATTGACTCTAGTCTTGACGTGAAACTCGGTACACACAGCGTCGCTCACCAGCAATAATATGCTCTGTTCGTTCCACAACCGCATCTAGCAAAATACGCTGAAATATTTCTAATTCTCTGGCACATAGCCCCGTACAGGCAGTGGCAGCGGCACAAATCGGGCAGTGATTTTCAATCAGCAGAAACGTACCATCATCAAGGGTTTGGACCTCAGCCATATAGCCCTCTTCGGTTCGCAGGCTTGCCAAAGCTTCTAGTTTTTGGCTCAGGGAGGCTTGAGCGGGAATAGCAGACTGGTACGCCTCCAGTTGATGGCGCGTTCTCACATCTAGGAGTTGCTCTAGCCCAGCCTCACCAAAGGCTTCCTTGACCGAATCGAGCAAGCTTAGCGTCAGGTCGGCATAACCATCAGGAAATAAGCGATCGGCGGCAGGAGTGAGTTGCCAGAGCTTAGCAGGCCGCCCCATTTCGCGCGCTTCTTCGTGATAGGTCACCAACTGTTCTGCTTGCAGCGCATAGAGGTGCTGCCGAACCGCCATCGCTGAAATACCCAAGTGAGCAGCTAGTTCTTGCGCATCTGTAGCCCCTTGCTGCTTGAGAATATTGACGATAGCTCGCCGGGTCCGATTGGTGGCTGATTTTTTCTGAGCATTGGTTCCCATATTTACAAAATAAAGAAAATTCTTTACAAAGTCAATCTATCCATCTACAATACTTTCTAAAGCTTTTGCTTTAATAAGCCAATTAACTCAACCTGCGCTTCTGAACAATTCACCATGATTAAAACAATTCAGCACCTCAATCCAGATGGATTGGTCAATCCTACTCACTATGGCTATACCCAGATAGTTTTAGTTCCCGCTGATAGCACCCTCGTTTAGATTGCCGGACAATAAGGTGAAGATGAGCATGGTAATCCAATTGCAGCCGGCTTTGCAGCTCAACTCAAGCAGGCGTTTTTTAATCTGCAAACCGCTCTAGCGGCGGTTGGAGCAACTCCAGATCAAGTGGTGAAAATTACGCTGCTTTCAGTGGATGATGCCGAAAGGCAGCAGTTTCGATCAGTATCCCGTTCTCTAAAATAGGAATTAATCAATGGCCCATATTCTGCATCTTGACTCTAGTCCGAGAGGCGATCGTTCCATCTCGCGTCAGTTAACCAAAAGATTCATCACATCTTGGACAAAAGCGTTTCCAGAGGATTCCATTACCTACCGCGATTTGGGTCACTATCCAGTTCCCTTCATCGACGAAAATTGGATCGCAGCCTCATTTGCATCACCCGAAGCTAGAACGCCTGAACTCACTGCTGCGATCGCCCTTTCGGATCAACTAGTGGACGAATTTTTGGCGGCTGATTATTACATCTTTGGTATCCCCATGTATAATCTCAGTATTCCAGCCAACTTTAAAGCCTATATTGATCAAATTGTCAGAATAAATCGGACACTGGCTGTCAAGGACACTGGAAATGGCTTGATCTATGAGGGGTTAGTCAAGCATAAGAAAATGGTGATTGTCACAGCCAGGAGTGATAATTACCGCTCTGGCACGGCTTATGCCTATCAAGATTTTCAAGAACCCTATCTGCGCGCAATATTTGAAGTGCTAGGCATTACAGATATCACTTTTATTCATGCTGATAACCTGGCAGGAGGAGCAGAGGCGCGTCAGCAATCGCTGGCAAACGCCCATGCGGAAATCCAAACGTTCATTGCAGCTTTGAAAACTCAGTAGAGCACAAATTCAAACAACGAGCTGCTCGACCACCTCTGCCGAGAAGATAGCTTACTGACGGGTGGCAGTGGGGCAGATCAGTTCTGGCTTACCAAATTGACTGCTACCATGGTAAGTACTTTTGCAGCACAGCTTCTACCTTGTCAACCTTGATGGGCTTGGCTAAAAAGCCTGTTGAGCCAACAAATTTTGCCCTGGCTCGATCAACAATGCCATCGCTGCTGGTGAGAATAATAATCGGTGTATCTTTGAATTTTGAAATACGACGGATTTGAGCACAGACTTCATACCCATTGATAATCGGCATCACTAGATCTAAGAAGATCAAATCAGGTTTATGATCAAGCAGAAGAGGTAATGTCTGAATTGGATCTTGAATATGAATGCAGCGATACCCTAAGTCGCTGAGAATTCTATGCATTTGTTTCCCGTCTTCTTCATGATCATCAACATAAGCGATCAGAGGTATCTTTAGTAATGGGTTTGAACTGGCGAGAGAAGAACCAGAGGCTGATCGTAACAGCAAAGCCGCTTGCGGTAGCTGTAGGTCTTCAATTTCTACTAGTCTAATTAGTCCTTGATCGATATAGGAAATTAATGCTCTCATCAAGGTTAATACGGTTTTGTTCGATTGAACGGCTATATCCCTTAACGTTTGCTGGCCGTTGATCATAGCGGCAAGGGTTCGGTAGGTACTTGATAAAACTTGCTGCTGTAACCCTTTCCCGTCCCAGATTAAGGGAGCTTGATTAGGAGAGTAAGCCGCTAGCCCGCTTTGCTGCCATGCCCACCAATCCTGTAGGGACTGCGACCAAACTTCCTTAACTGGAATTCCAGCAGCCGACTGAAGGTTGGACTGCGTATAGTTAAATTTCATCTGGAGCTTAGAGGAGGGCAAGTATTGCCACTGCTGGCAAAGATCGAACAAGATTTCTTGCCCTAGACCTCGAACGATTGCATCCATATCGTTTGGTTGAAGCTGGTCTTGCATCAATAATGCCAGCACTTCATCGCTTGACCAGAGGGTATCCTTCATATAGTTTGGTGCAATCGCAGGTATTAAATTACACTGCACTAATTGCCTATAGCAGCGACGAACTGGATGAACGCCACCTGCTCCCCAAATCAAAGACCCCTTCTTAAAATACAAACTCCATACCTTCTGAGTCGATTGAAATTGTAAATCTAATTGACCGGTGAATTCCTCTTGGCTACAAAACAGAAGTTGATTTGCTAAAGCAGTGATGCTTTCAACCGTGATAAATGCTGTATTTTGAAATTGAGTGAAGCTAAACGATTTTGGAATAATCATTGGATCGCATACTGAAAAAATTAAACATTTATTCTGAGAATACTCAATTGCATCAGGTTTGAGGAGTATTCATAATCAACTCGGTATATAGATGATCTATCAAGCCGACTTTAGTGCCTAGGCTAATAGCTTTAAATGCCTTTTCATCCGTTGCGCTGTTGTTTGGAAATTAGGCTAGGCAAATCTGCCCAGCTCAAATGCTTGCGCTTCGTTCTCACAACAGGGTTTTAAGGTTTATTCCAACAAACTATTGGCAATCATGAAACTGGACAAAAAACTTAACAAATGCCTTTGGAGTAAAATGAATCACTTCAAAGATTGCCTGTAGCAGCCCTAAATGAGTTGAAAAATTCATTGTCGAGAGTTAAGAAACACTCTAGTTCTTGACTTCTGGTTTCTGACTTCTGGTTTCTGACTTCTGGTTTCTGACTTCTGGTTTCTGACTTCCATCCTACAACTGATATAGGATTGCATAGCAAAGTCATTACCCAAGATAAAGAATTGGTAAAGATATTTAGTGAGATTCTGATTTGATGATAATTACGTGCTATTCGTTGTAATAACATCTATGAGATCACTGTTTTCACACGCGAACGTAACGAAATTGGCATCGCTTCAGGGTATCTCCGCAAGGTTAAAAATTCTAAAAACCGTTTCATAAACGATAGAAGCATGTGTTTCTCTGAATTCTTCAACCACTTTAGCTTGCCTCAGTTGTACTCGCTTGAGTGTAATAGTTAGATATGCTAGCAGTTGCCGTATAGGTTACGCTGCAACCCACTCGTATTGCGTTGAATTGGCTAGAACTTTAGTTTTCATTTTTTATCTTTGAGCATATTAGATACATCTTTTATATGATGAAGATTTAGTTCATAAGCTGGTAAAAAGATAATCCAATCAACCTTAAATTAAGAATCTATTAATTTTTTGCGCTTTATAGATATTTTTGCTGATTTAAGTTTTCCGAATCAGGATAAGTACTCGGTGTAAATAATGTCAAAAATGATGAGCACAGTATTATTAGTTGAAGATAGTTTAACCGACTCAAAACGGTTGACGGACTACTTGCAGCAGTCTGGTTTAACGGTGGTGAGTGTTGGCAGCGTTGAGGAAGCCCAAGAAAAACTGCATCGGCTCAAGCCGGATTTGATCGTGCTAGATGTGATTTTGCCTGGGCAAAGTGGGTTTGAACTCTGCCTTGAGCTGAAGACCAATCCTGTCACAGTATCCATTCCAGTGGTGATTTGCTCGTCTAAGGGCACCGAGGGCGATAAGTTGTGGGGAAATTTGCTAGGAGCAGATGCCTATTTGCCCAAACCTGTGGATCAGCAGCAGCTCGTACAGACTGTTCAGCAACTCCTGAAAGGATAAACCCGATGAGTATTCCGCAATTCTTAGAGCTTCAAGATATTCTATCGCTAGCTAGGAAAGGCGATCCGAGCGCGATTGCTGCGCTAATTAACCATATTCTGAATCCCAAAGGCATTACTGCAAAAGTGGGCTGGAATCATCATTGTCTAGGCATTCTTTTAGAAGCATTGCCAGTTCCAGATCAAGAAGAAATGATTGCCTTTATTCGTCAGAATCTTGCTGACCTGCAACCGGAATCCATTCGATTAGTGAAAGTGGGTGGGTATCAACGAGGGCAAAGCGTACCAACGTGGTACGAAGAGATTGAGCTAGAGGGAAGAGTGACCGCATCTCCTGAAATGGACTATAGCGCCCCCTCCCTGATCCGGTGGCTGAATCAAGGCCTTGTACCCAACGAGGAAAAGGAGGAAAATAGTGATGCACTCCCGTCTTCTCTCTTGGCCAGTTCTGCATTTGATCCAGAAACACTCGATCTTGCTCATCTTACTGCAACCAATTTTGCGGCGAATGAACAACGATTTTTGTGCTTCTACTTGAATACCGAGGAAACAGCCCTGTTGCCGCTCAGCCAGATTCAGCAGGTGCTAAAAATACCTGTGGTAGAGATTTTGCCGGTTCCCCATATGCCGAATTGCGTTCTGGGAATTTACAACTGGCGGGGGGAGATGCTGTGGCTGGTGGACTTAGCACAGCAATTGAATTTTGCCTCTGGATTGAATCTCCCGTCAATGGAAACCTTGACAACCATTGTGATTCAAACTGATCGTAACTATTTTGGAATCGTTGTACCGCGATTAAGCGAAATTGAAACCCACAATCCGCAGCGATTACAGCTACCGACCTCAGCCTTTCCCGCCAAACTGTTATCTATTATGCAAGGCTATTTCAGCCCATCAGGAATCCCTGTTCTGAACGCGAACGCCTTGATTCAAGATCCACTCTTGCAAGTCCATTGCGTGCATTTATCCTAGCCAATTCGTATAAGATACCCCGACTTTAGCTCGGAATGGAGATTTTGTTATGACCAGCTCTTCAACTAATCAAACCAATCCTGATTTAAACCACACCGTGAACCGTGAGCATTCAGAGTCGGGTTCTAGCCAAACGCTACACAGTTGGGTGCCGCCAATGGGTGTGGTTCATGTATCCACATCGAAGGCCAATTGGTTAAATCCATCGGGTACTTCTGTATTCGCTGATTCCGTTGATGCTCGCATAGGTCAAGTTGGCTTGAATGATCGCTTTAACGATCAAGGAAACAATCATGTTACGTCACCTCCATCTGCTGTGGGCAGGCTGAGTCAGACAATGCAACAGGTGACAACTGAAGTAATAACGGTCAAACAAGAACTGGAAACCGCAGGAGAATACGATCGTCCTGAACTGCAAGAAAAGATGCAGCACACTGTAGAACTGGTCCAAGCTGCGTCTACTGAATTAGATCACTTATTGGCATCTGCGGTGCAAGAGTCTCTTCAGGCAATTCGGCAGCAATCGTTGCGGATCGCGCGTCAGATTCGTCAAGCCACTGATTTGGAAGAGGTTTTTCAGATTACGGTTGCCCAAGTGCGAGAGTGTTTACAAGCTGATCGGGTGTTGCTGTATCGCTTTAGCACGGATAGTCAAGGCGTCGTGGTGGCAGAAGCCCTAGAGTCGAGCTGGACGCCTGCCTTAGGCGAAACCATGTCTGCCCTCTGGTTTGGCTTGGATCAAGCGACTGAATATGCTCGCCGGCAGGCAGTCGCCATTGCCGATATTACCCAAGTGAATCCTTCGCCCTACTGGAAGCAGTTGTTAGATAAATTCCAGGTAAAATCCAGTTTGGCGGTGCCGGTTTGGGTGGATGGGCAGCTTTGGGGACTGCTGGCAGCGCACCAATGCCTTCAGGTGAGAGTCTGGCAAGAAGTAGAAGTAAATTTGCTGGCACAAGTGGCGATTGAACTGACCTTGGCATTGCAACCAGTGGAATTTCGTGCTCAGCAGCAGCAGTGGGCCGAGCGGGAGCAGGTTCTCTCCAGAGCCATGACCCGAATTCAGCAATCGTTGGATGTGGATACCATTTTCCGCACTACTACCCAGGAAGTGCGGCGGTTGCTGAAGTGCGATCGAGTGGCGATTTATCGCTTTAATCCAGATTGGAACGGTCAGTTTGTGGCAGAATCTGTGGCCAGCGGCTGGACACCGGTAGTGAAAGAGCCGGATCGCGCCTTTCTGAAGGACAGTGATCGACGCTGTGGCATGCGCACCTTCCTGTTTGACTGGCCACACCAAGACGACTACATGCGTGCAACACAAGGAGGGCAGAGCCAAAACCGCAGCCATTTTGTGATCGAGGATATCCTCAACTCTGGACTAGACGAATGTTACGTCGAGATTTTACAACGCTATGAAGTCCGCGCTTATCTGATCGTTCCCATCTATCAGGGACAGAAAGTGTGGGGCCTGTTGGCGGCCTACCAAAATACGGGTCCGCGCCAGTGGCAGGACTCAGAAGTTTTGATCTTAACCCGGATCGCGGATCAACTAGGGATTGCGATTCAGCAAGCGGAACAAGCGGCCCAGCTATCGCAGGTGGCGCAGCAAGAGCAGGCGTTGAACCGCGTCATCACTAAGATTCGACAAGTGTCCGATCTAGCAAGCATTTTTAGCACCACAACCCAGGAAGTGCGGCGACTGTTCGGCATCGAGCGAGTGACCATTTATAAATTCCGGGAGGACTATTTTGGCGATTTCATTACCGAATCCGAGGCAGGTGGCTGGCGCAAGCTAGTGGGCAGTGGTTGGGAAGACCCCTACTTGAACGAACAACAAGGCGGTCGGTTTCAGCAGAATCAACCCTTCGTGGTGGATGATATTTACCTGGGTGAAACGATTTGGGAAGAGGGCAAATTTAACCCGCAAAAACCGAAGCGGCCTTTAACTGATTGCCACATTGAAGCCTTGGAATCCTTCGAGGTAAAATCCTGTGCGGTCGTGGCAATTTTTCAAGGCCAGAAACTTTGGGGCTTGCTTTCGGCGTTTCAAAACAGCGCACCTCGTCACTGGGATGAAGCAGAAGTGCAGTTGCTAATGCGAGTGGCAGACCAATTGGGAGTGGCAATTCAGCAAGCCGAGTATTTGGCGCAACTGCAAACCCAAACGGCAGAACTGGCCAAAGCCGCCGAGCGCCAGCGCAACTTCTTGCGAATTATCGACCGGGTTGGACAATCCCTGATCGACAAGATCCGCTTGTCCAAAGATGTGGAAACGATTTTTGGTACCACCACGCAACAACTCCGGCAGTTGCTGCAAGTTGATCGGGTAGCCATCTATCGCTTCAAGCCCGACTGGGGCGGTGAGTTCATCGCCGAATCTGTTGGAGCCGGCTGGGGACAGTTGGTCAGTCCTACTGTCAAAACTGTTTGGGATGATACCCATTTGCAGGAAACCCAGGGTGGGCGCTATCGCAATCATGAAAACTTCGCCGTTGACGATATTTACATGACGCAGCATTCACCCTGCCACATTGAAATCCTGGAACAGTTTGAGGTGAAAGCCTACCTGGTTGTGCCGATTTTCGCTGGAGAGCAGCTTTGGGGTCTGTTGGCGGCCTATCAAAACACGGGGCCGCGGCATTGGGAAGAGGCAGAAATCAACCTGATGTCCCAGTTGGGTGCCCAGTTGGGGATTGCCTTGCAGCAGGCGGGATATCTAGAACAGTTACAGGCACAAGCTCAGCAGTTGGCCGCAGCCGCCGAGCGAGAGAAGACCGCTAAAGAAACCTTGCAGCAGTCCGTAGTCCAGTTACTGGCTTCGCTCGGACCGGCCTTGCAGGGCGATCTGACGGTGCGTGCCCCTATCACCGAAGATGAAGTCGGAACAGTTGCCGCGGCGTACAATAACACCCTGCAATCGCTGCGCAAAATTGTTTTACAGGTACAAGCGAGTGCGGACAGCGTAGAGCAGACCTCCCAGGCCAGTAAAACCTCGATTGCCCAGCTTTCACAACAGGCACAGCAAGCTGTTCAGGAGCTAACGCAAGCCCTAGAACAGGTACAAGGCATGGTGCAGGTCACTCAAGCCGTCGCTGACAATGCTAAACAGGTGGAAGTAGCAGTCCAACAAGCCAACGAGATTGTGCAACAAGGCGATTTGGCGATGAACCTAACTGTGGAAGGAATTCAGTCGATTCGAGCCACCGTGTCTGAAACCAGCCAGAAAATCAAGCGTTTGAGTGAGTCTTCCCAAAAAATCTCGAAAGTGGTCAGCTTGATTCATAATTTCACCAGCCAAACTCAATTATTGGCCTTGAATGCGGCGATAGAAGCAACCCGAGCTGGCGACTATGGACGGGGCTTTGCGGTGGTGGCAGATGAGGTGCGTTCATTGGCCCAACAGTCGGCGGATGCAACAACTGATATTGAAAAGCTGGTGCAGGAGATTCAAACCGAGACCACGGCGGTTGCCACGGCAATGGAGCTGGGGATTGAGCAGGTAGTGGGCGGCACGAACCGTGTCACTCAAGCGCGGCAGACCCTGAACGCCATCGTCACGGCAACTGCCCAGATCCAGGAATTAGTGCAGCGCATTACCCAATCGACCCAGGCACAAACTCAACAATCGCAATCCGTGACCCAAACCATGAGCCATGTGGCAACGATTGCTAACGAGACCTTTAGCGAATCCCGCCACATCGCCATCTCCTTCCAGCAGCTTCTAGATACTGCAAAAGCCCTGCAAGCGAGCGCCAAGCAATTCAAGGTGAACTGAGAAGGTGGAACTGAGGCTATGACAGACCCAACGCTGACCGAAGGCTATGCTACCTTCCTTACCGAAGCTCAAGATATCCTTAAACGGATTGAGCTGGAGTTGCTGACGCTGCGCGAAGACCACTCCACCCACAAAGTGCACAGCTTAATGCGATCGGCGCATACGTTGAAGGGCGCTGCCGCCAGTGTTGAGTTGGACACCGTTAAGCAGGTTGCCCATGGGCTGGAGGGGATCTTCAAGGCACTGTACAACCCCAATATTGACATCGATGCAGAAGTAGAAGCCATCCTGTTTGAGGGCTATGAATGTCTGCGGCTGGCGCTGATAGCTGAGCTGACAGTTGGGCAAATCGATCGGCAAGAGGTGCTGCATCGGGCTACTGCTACGGTGGCAAAATTGAAACACAAACTAGGGGATGGATTTGATCCAGCGGCACCGCTGCCCACGGCGATGGAACTAGGGTTTGATGTGGTGCGATCGGTGGTTGAAACGGTGATGGCACAACGACTGCAAGAACTAGCCCAAACCCTCCAGCACGGCAGCCCTGAGGCCGTCGCATCCGAGCTGGGCAAAAAGGCAGAAGTATTTCTGGGTTTGGCAGAGTCGTTGGAGTTGCCTGAATTCGCAGCAATAGCCCAAACAGCCCTGACCGCATTAGCCGCACATCCCGATCAAGTCATGACCATTGCCCAATTGGCGCTGGAGGATTTTTCACAAGCGCGAGCCAGACGGTTGACAGAAGATCGATCACCAGATTCAGCTCAACCCATTACTCCCTCACCGGCGCTGCAAGCCCTCGCCATGCCATCCCCGGCCTGCTCATCTCCTGCGGCAGAGACCCATCCAGTCATTTCTCTAGCACCTGCCATCGCACCCTTATTTAGCGAGTCTGGAGCAGCAAAACCAGTTAGTTCGTCACTCAGTCTCGATGATTTGTTCGGTCAGAGCGATAGCACTGAGGAGTCCGCTGCTACGACCATTACACCGCCCCATTCCCCCTCATTGCCAACTGATTTGCCAACTGATCTGCCAACTGATTTGCCAACTGATTTGCCGACTGAATTGCCGACTGAACCGCCGCCAACCAGTTCAACAGCCCAGTCCACACCGCCTTTGCCAGAGTCGGTGAAAGAGCCAATGCAGCGACCATCTCCTGAGCCGGTACGGGTTGAGGTCGAACAGCTGAAGCATCTCGATTATTTGGCGGGCGAGTTGCTGATCAACCAAAGCAAACAGACCAATCACGACCAACAGTTGCGAACAACAATTCAGGAGTTACGGTCGTCCTTGCAGCAACATCAACAAACTCTGTACCAATTGCAGGATTGGATTGAGCGCTGGCTAAGTCTGGTTGAGTCTGGCAGATTACTCGGCTCGACTGCGGTACCGGTTGCCTCGATTGCGTCCGATCTGGGGATATCCTGGACCACACCTGCTTTGATAGCCAGTTTCGATGCGCTGGAGGTCGATCGCTATCCGGATCTGCGCCTGCTGATGCGGGCCGCCCTCAATCAAACCGGACAACTCAACGAAATCAGCGAGACGGTAGAGCAGTTAGCGCGACAATCCAGACGCACCCTTGACGCCCAACGACGAGTCCTGCGACAGGTGCGCGAGGATTTAACGGCCCTGCGCATGCATCCCCTCCGCGATCTGTTAAATCGCTTTCCACGGGTACTCCAGCAACTCGGATCGGCTCACGGCAAGCCGGTAGAGTTGATTTTAGGCGGTGGGAATGTGTTAGTTGATAAATCTGTGGCGGAGAAGCTATACGATCCGCTACTGCACCTGCTGCGCAATGCGTTTGATCACGGCATTGAACCCCCTGAGGTTCGGCGTGCTCGTGGCAAATCAGAGGTGGGACGGATTGAAATTCGGGCAAGTCAACATGGAAATCAAACCGTGATCGACGTGAAGGATGATGGACAGGGCATTGATCTACAGCGCGTTGTCCGGCACTCCATTGCGTTAAGGTTGATTACGGCTGAACAGGCAAGCACCATTCCCGAGTCTCAGTTATTAGATTTACTATTTCAACCAGGGTTCTCAACCGCATCTCAGGTCAGTGACCTCTCTGGTCGTGGTATTGGTCTAAATGTGGTTAAAAATCAATTACAGACAATCAATGGTTCTGTCACCATCAGCACCTCTCCCCAACAGGGAACTACCTTTACCCTCAAAATTCCGCTCTCGTTAACTACAACCAGGCTCCTAGTATGTCAAGCGCAAGGATTTTTCTATGCACTCCCCGTTGAGCGAGTTGAACAAATTATCGTTCCCAAACCGAGTCAAATTAGTGTCCTCGGAGGCGAGCAGTTGGTGATGCACTGGCAGCAAGAAGAGGAATTGCTAGTGCCGTTGTATTCTCTATCTGAATTAGTTCACTATGCTGAAACTAGTTTCCAGCTCTATACTCAGACCCATTCCGAATGCCAATTT
Source organism: Leptolyngbya sp. NK1-12 (assembly GCF_032598965.1). Lineage (NCBI taxonomy): Bacteria > Bacillati > Cyanobacteriota > Cyanophyceae > Leptolyngbyales > Leptolyngbyaceae > Leptolyngbya > Leptolyngbya sp. NK1-12. Next base: position 1,258,889 of record NZ_CP053587.1, on the reverse strand, counting down.
TCAACCTCTGCTTTGAAGCCCAAGAAATTTGATCAATTTGAAATCACTCCCGTCCTCTTGCTGCAAACGATCTATGGCTACCGGGGGCTTGTAGTGGACCGGGTGCTGGGAGAGCAAGAGCTGGTCATTCGCTCGTTAGGATCGGCAATTGCGCCGCCGCCCTATGTGTATGGCTGCTGCATTTTGAGTAATAGCCGCTTGGCACTGGCAATCGACGTTGAAGTCCTGATGCAGCTCACCACCGAGGTGGAATCCCTCCCAGAATATGCACTGCCCGCTGGCATATCAGCCGTTTCCCGCTTTTCAGTTGCGTTAGCATCAGGCAAGCCTACGTCTCCACTAGAACCAACCCAAACGCAAGTTCAACCGCCTCCGGCAACAATTTTGGTAGTGGATGATTCACTGACCCTCCGCCATGACCTGACCCGGTTGTTCCAGCAGTCTGGGTACACTGTTCATCAGGCTGAGAATGGACTAGAGGCACTAGCACAACTGCGACAACATCCCAACATTAACTTGGTGATTTGCGATCTGGAAATGCCGCGTTTAAACGGGTTTGAGTTCCTCAGCCAAGTTCAACAGGATGCAGCATTGACAACCATTCCTATCGTGGTTCTGACATCACGTAATAGTGCCAAGCACCGTCAGCTTGCGCTAGCTCTGGGTGCTGTTGCCTATTTCACAAAACCCTATGTCCGCCATGAGCTATTAACAACGGTCGATTGCCTGCTGCACTCCTCTTCTCCACACAAGCTTTAAACATGGAGTAGCTTCATGAATTCTGCTCTTCCCGTGTTCTTACCCGGCTCACCCGGCAAGCTCAAGCCGGCAACGAAAGCGTGCAAAGCTGCCATCTTTCAAGTGGCAAATCATTGGCTGGCGCTGCCAGCAACCGCCATTCTCAAGGTGATTGCATCCTCTGCGTTAGCCAGCCAGGGCAGCGAAACAAACTCATTAGCCCTATGGGAGAATCATCCCCTGATTTGGTTAGAGTTGCATCACCTAGTTCAATCGAGCGCTAGGGGTATTAATCAGCAGCAACCCTTCACAAAACCGCATTCCTATGTCGTAATTGTTTGGTCCCAAACTGGCGAGCGCTGCGCAATTCCAGTTGATGGGCTACCCATCTTACTAGAAATGCCGCTATCTGAGGTTCAAATCCTACCGCCCCATTACCGTCAAACCATTGGCAGTATTGCAAAGCATATGGTTGTATTACCTTATAAAGGAACTACTCTCACCATTCTGCTGCTGGATTTACAGCAAGCGCTATATAGCAGTTCTCAATGAGTTGAGAAATTCATCGAGGGGGTAGGAGCCAGGAGTTAGAAGATTCCGATCTCCCTTTCTGGCTTGCCCTCAGGGCTATGGATTGGAAGTCGGAGGAGCATCTCCAATTTACGAACTATAAATTGAAATTGGGGAATTGAGGAGCAAAATCATCCTAAATTCAGCAACGCCAAAAAATTTAATTTATAGTGCCATACCCAGCACCTTTAACAGCGTTTGAGTATCTTTAGCGCTAACCTGTAAGCGTCCACTTTCGATATCGCGCACCCAGCTCTGGCTCTTACCAACATGGTTGGCTAACTCTCGCTGGCTCAGTTGCAACGTTTTTCTAGCAGCCGCAATCTGCTGAGCTGAAAGGGTAGAGCGGGGATGAGCGACCTGTTTGCGCTGTGACTGTCGTAATTTGCGCTGCGTAGCTTGAGATGCTTGCACGTCCCACCCGTCTGGTAATTCAAACGAAAGTAACCGCGCCTGCATCAGCCGGTGCCATTTGTCCCGTGGAGCAGCATCAGTGAGACGGTTCTCGCGGCTACCGTCATTGATCCAAAACTCTAAAGCGGCTTCAGCATCGTCGGGTAACTCGGCTAGTCGGACCCAGAGGGGTTGAATGTCGGATGGATAGGTGTGGGGATCGAACAGAGGTTTAAGGCCATATTGATGCAGCACTTCCAGATCGCTTTCAAACGAGCGCAGCAGGCGTTTGCGTTCTTCTCGTTGGCTGGCAGCCTGTAACAGTTTCGTTTCTCCGTAGGCAATGCGCATCAAGGTAGGCACTGTCAGGCGCTGCTCATTGCCTAACTTTGCTTTAAATAGCAGCCAGAGCATCATCCGTGCCGCTCCTTCGTGCTGTTGCCAAATGCTTGTAACCGTGCGCAGCAGGGACTTTGGCAGACTGCCATACTGATAAAAGGCGGTCCCTTCTCTGGCGGCCTGCCGGTTGAGAAAGTGTTTAGCCCAAGCACCTGCTTTGATACGGAAGGTGAGTCCCGTCAGGTGTTTGCAGCCCAGGTCATCTTCCTGAAAATAATGGTGAATTTCTAATAAATGCCAGAGGCGGCTCTGATGCAGCGACAACTCTCGGACTCGGCCCTGTTGCGACCAGTGAATATCGAGCTGGAGTTTGCAGGGCTGTTCGACCAATTGTTTGATCAGGGTCAGTTTAGCCAGCTTGCTGAGGTCTTTGCGCTTCTCTAAGCCCAGGTACTCTTCAATCTGACGATCGCTAATCACAAAGTCCTGTTGCCAGGGTTGCTCCAGCGCAGTGGCATGGGCAGCATAAATTAGATGCAAACACGCGACACGTACATCCCAAGCGGCAAGGTCAGCTTCAGCCGTAGTACTGTCAAACGGCAGGGAATCCTCTGCGTCGAGGGGCTGGGTGAGGCGAAACGCAATTGATCCTCGTCCGCCATTCACCTGCCGCTCATAGCACAGCTTGCCATCTGAATCCGGCTTCCACGACAGGGATTGACCTTGAGCTAGCACGTTACATGCTTCCCATACCACAATCGCAGAGGCAAACGGATTACTTTTGCCGTTGGCAAACAAGCTGGGGCTAGGCAAGGTGGTGGCCGTAGTTTTGCAGCGTCCTTTCTTGGCCTGTAGCGGCACAGGGGGGCGGTCAATCGGACAAATACTGACGCATTGTGGTTCATCTGCATAATCTTTACAGTCGTCACACAGCATCGGATCAATCCATAGTTCCTCATCTACCGATTTGATCGCCCCCTTGGGACATTGGGGCATGCAATCACCACATTGGATACAACGGTTTGTAATACTGTGCGCCATAGAATTACACGGTGAATTACAAGGTTGATGCGATTAAATTGACACGATCGAAAAGATTGACAAGATTGACAAGGCCAGCAAAACAGCCCCCAACACTAGGTTGAGTAGATCAAAGATGAATTTGTTTTGCTCACTAGACTTGGGTTTGTTCCCCCTAAATCCCCCTTGATAAGGGGGACTTTAAACCACGGTTGGGTTATTTCCCTGCCTTCGGTTAGGCCAGGGTGTATACACAGGGCATCCCAGATCCCTTTTCTGCATTTCCGCAGTAAGCAAACTTTGAGCAATGAACCGAGCAGGGAACCAATGGACTGGGCGAATCTGACTAGACAACGTGCTATCTCAATTTGGGTGAGTCAGCGCTATCTCCACAGTTATAAATAAGAACATTGCCTTATTTTGTTCAATTTAAGCGATTAAACAATTTCTTAAGCTTTATCTGAAATGGGTTCACGATGAGTATTCTGAGTTTTCGTTTAGTAACCAAAGTTACAGATAAAATATCAACAACTCCTTGCACAAGCAATGCAACAGGAGTTAGCTTTAGTATTTTTATGCTGACTAGTGCAGCAATGAAGATTTGTCAGACGACCAATAGCAAGGCAACATACTAGTCCCCTGACCCATAAGCACTCATTCCTGTCGTAGAAAATACCTGTACCCTGCCTCCAGCGTTTGTGGCAGTCGATTGCAGCAAAGTAGTTCTGAGAACTGAGTACATCCCTGATAGCTTCCAACTCAGGCAGCGGAATGAGCCGATGAGCAGGAATGGTTTTCTGTATTGAGTGTACGACCCATCGGGGAAACTTGGTATGTGGTGGAAATTGGCGTCGCAGGACTGCCCGACAAGTGGGTGGTGCAAGTGTATGATACTGGCGAATGCGACCCCAGCTACACATTTGTCTCGCCTGTTAAAGCCACCGAAGCAGACACAGGGTTAGAAGACCTGCCAGAGGCAATAGCCCAAGTATTGGCTAGCGAACGCAGCAGTGATTGAATGATTGTTGTCTTACTGATGAAATGATAATTTACTCATGTCTTTCCTAGGATTGATGTGAAACTAAGCAGAGGCTGATACAAATAGCGAATTACAGCGTTTTTCACTCATGTGAGGTACAGGGGGTGTGGCGGCTTCGCCCCCACGCAGGGGCACTGCCCCTGCACCCCGTTTTTCGTACTTCACTAGCCTGAAAAAGGCTGTAAGTAGGTGGGCGCAATGATTGAGAAGACGCATTTCGACTCCGCTCAATGCGCAACGTTTCGGGAAGCAGAGGGTTGAGCGGAGTCGAGACCCGGCATTGTGGAGCGAAGATTAATTTAGCCTACCTACTTATTTTTAGATCCCATTCTCCTAACTCAAGAGAGATGCCCTAGGCAGTAGAGTAAATTCATCTAGTCTTATACATGATTGGACATGAATTAAATTAAAAATGAATTAAAAATAAAACATTCCATTTTCTAAGCGCTTAATCATCAAGATTTTGTATCAACAAAAACTGAAATAAAACCTCAGTTTGTCTCTATACTATTAGTGGACTTTACGCTGTATTCATTCATCTGATTGTGTTTCTGAATGACTGTAAATCTGATGGCCCTTGTCTGATGATTACATGTCTAAATTGAGTGCTAATTTCAACAACTTTCACAGGAGACAATCATGAAACTAAAGTCTACGATTGCAGCGGTTGTAGCAACGTCTGCTCTGGTGGGTGCAGTTTTGCTGCCAGAAATGGCTCAGGCCAAACCCTGTATCTTCAGTCAGCAAGGCGGGATAACCGACAGCGCACCTTCGAGCAATCCAACGGCTGATCCAACTACAACCCAAGCCGATCTGAACGATCTCAACAAATTGGGAATTGTCGGAGCAAGCTTTGCTGTTTTGGGTGGGTTGTTGGCAGGAGGTGTGTTTCTCAAGCGACGGTTTGATCGCAAATCTGAGCCGCTAGAGGCAGACATGCAGCCAGAAGTTTTGCCAACTCAATTGGCCAATCCTTTGGCTGTTCCAACTGAGTTTGCGATCGAGATTCCACCAGAAGTAATTCAATCAATTAGAGCTACAGAAGAGTCTAATTCTGAATTAACTTCAGCGCGATAAACGCCTCGCGTTCAACTAAAATAAAGCCCTCTAGAAATTTATTTAGAGGGCTTTATAGTTAGCAAAAACAGTTAGCAAAAATAATCGCAAAAACAGCTAACTAATCAACTGCAATTAATGTCGGTTTCGATCGCGCTCTAAGTCATAAATCACTTTCTCCAACACCCAATTTGCTGAGCGATCAGGATGCGTTTGCTTAACGTGAGCCAGTAGCCGCTTGGCAGCATTGCGATCGTTGTGCAGCAGCCGCAGCAGTTTCTTTTGGAGTTGGAAGTTGGTCTGGTCACCCTTCTCAGAGTGATTGAACTCAGGCAAATCATTACCCCGCGTGGCGCTATAGGCAATCAAGGCCGCACCCGTACCCAAAATTGCAACCGCTGCAACTGTCTGTTCAGGATTGGTAGAACGGCGGGTCGAGTTGGCTTCAGTCGCTAGGGCGGGAGGGGTCATTGCAGCAGACGCAATCCCAAAGGCAGTCGTAACCGCTAAACCAAGATGAAAAAGTTTCAGCATAAATGATCTTCTCCTTGAATTGATCTTGAATCAACCCACAATCCGAGCCGCAATTGCCTGCGCTCGATCAATCGGAATAGCAAACCCTAAGCCTTGTGTGCGGCCAATAATCGCCGTATTAATGCCGATCACTTCGCCTTGCTGATTCAGCAGTGGCCCGCCAGAATTACCAGGATTGATGGCCGCGTCGGTTTGAATAAAGCTGTCCCGTTGATTAGGGGAGCCGATCGCACTGCCCGCTCGATTGGTAGCGCTGACAATGCCGACAGTGACGGTCTGATCTAGCCCTAGCGGGTTGCCAATGGCGATTGCCCATTCCCCCGGCTGGACTTGAGCTGAATTGCCCAAGGGCGCAACCGGCAAATTGTTAGCAGGAATGCGCACAACCGCAACATCTGAAGATGCATCCGCCCCCAGGACCTGTCCGGTAAAGGTGCGTCCATCGTTTAAGGTAACTCGGACGCTCGTAGCCCGATTGACTACATGGGCATTCGTTAAGATCAAACCGCTAGCATCAAAAATAAAGCCTGAGCCAGTACCGCGCGCAATACCAGATTGATTCCGGAACGATGATCGAGTTGAGTCAATCCGCACAACTGCCGGACTAACTTCTTGAACGACAGCGGTAACAAAATTGGTATTGGTCTGGCTAGACTGAGCGGCCATTGGTTCAAGCGGTTGCGATTGAATAGGAGTCGGACGATTCAGAAGCGAGACACTAACAATCGAACCGACCAGCAATGTGGATAGATAAACAGCTGACTTGTTCATGTGAGGAGTTAGGAAATGGCAGTAAGTAAGCATTCTAGAAATGCGGCGGCTCGCTACATCCGGTCAGACCAATGCCTAAAACCACAGCTAGCTTGGATCAGGCATAACGGTTTTGAGCGGACAAATCAGCGGTCATTCACGCAGCGCATCGGACTGTTTCTTACCTCTACCTGATATTGTGAGCCGCAAAAATGACAAGAAAGTGTCACGCTCTTTGGTCACGCTCTTTGGTCACGCTCTTTGGTCACACCCTATGGCTTCAGTGGCAGTTCAATCGCAAACATGGATCCCTGCCCTAGGACACTACTGACTCTGATTTGTCCGCCATGGGCCTGCACAATTTGCTGCGCGATCGCCAGCCCTAACCCAAAACCGCCGGTTTCTCGCGTTCTAGCCTGATCAACTCGGTAAAACCGATCGAAAATATGCGGCAAATCAACTGCCGGAATGCCGCTGCCGCTATCTCGCACCTGAATCATGGCCCGTCGCCCTTGGCTAAACACCTGTAGCTCGATTGTGCCGCCTGCCAAAGTGTATTTGATCGCGTTATCGAGCAGGTTTTTAACTGCTTGCTGCAGCAATTCCGGATCAGCCTGCAAAGGTATCGGTTGATTTGGCAACTGGCTGACGAAGCTTAATTCCTGGTCTGCGGCTTGAGCGGCATAATCCGCCGCTAACGGTTGCAGCAGAGACACCAGATCCACGCTTCGCAATGCTTCCGGAGCAAGTTTGCCATCGTGACGCGCCAGAAACAGCAAATTGTTGACCAAGCTATTCATCCGCTTAGTGGTGTCAACGATTTTTTCTAACCGTTGCCGAGGCCGGACTGTATCATCCGCGGGGGCCAACAGACCCACCTGGGCGTTACTCAAAATGGCCGCCAGCGGCGCGCGCAATTCATGAGACGCATCAGCAGTAAATCGCTGAAGCTGAGTATAGGAACGGCGAATCGGCTGCATGGCTAATCCGCCCAACCCCCAGCCGGTCAGGCCAATCAAACCGAGCGTCACTGGAACACCCAGGGCCAGAAACAACTGGGTCTGCTGCAATGTTGCATGAACCGGGGCAAGCGACACCGCCACCTGCAAATAGCCAAGCAGCGCACGCTGACGATACACGGGCAACGTCACTTGACGCAGCGCCTGCTGATCCAGCACCAGCGTTTCAAAGCCAAGCGCTCCAACTGCCTGTTGCCTGGGCCGATCGCCGACAAACTGCTGTAGCCTACCCGTGGCATCGTACCAGCGAATATAGACAATCTCGCCTTGCGGGCTGCCCAAATCAACGCGCCACTGGTTTTGAGCAAACTGGTAGTTACTGGCAGTCGTGATTGCTTTGCTGCGGGCATACAGATCCTGATCAAATGTTCGCAATTGGGTTTGCACTTCTCGCGAATAGACAACTGCCGCAAAGAAAATCAAAATCCCGCCCATCGACAGGGTGAACCAATAGGCCAATCGTTGCCGGCTCTGATTAAACATCGGCTTTGGGCGGCGCAAACCGATACCCCATGCCGTATACCGTCTCTAACCAATCTTTTGCCCCAACCGATTCCAGCCGCTGTCGCAAACGACGCACCAGAGTTGAAACGGCGTTGCTTTCCGGCTGCGTGCCCCACTCCCACAGCGCTCGCTCGATCTGATCCCGCGAGAGCAGTTGATTGGGATGGCGCATCAGATACTCCATCAGCTGAAATTCGCGCATCGAAAGCTGAGTCGTCTGCTGATCGCGTTCGAGCATCAACCGATTGGTATGCAACTGTAAATCTTCCAGCACCAAAGTTTCACCATTCCACAGCGGCGACCGCCTACCCAGTGCCCGCACTCGCGCCAACAGCTCGATCAGATCCACCGGCTTCACCAAATAGTCATCCGCTCCCGCATCCAGCCCTGCCACTTTGTCAGGCGTCGTGTCTTTGGCAGTCAGCATCAGCACCGGAGCCGTGTTGCCCATTTGGCGGTAGTGTTGACAGAGTTGCAGGCCACTCACATTTGGCAGCATCCAGTCTAAAATCAGCAGATCATACGACTTAGAAGTCAATAGCCACTGGGCCGTTTCCCCATCCGCAACCGCATCCACAACATGCCCAGCTTGCGACAGGGCAGCATGCAGCGGCTCTAATTGTTCCGGATCGTCCTCCACTAGTAGAATGACCATAGGCTGTAAGCGGCTCGATTTCTTTAGTTTGCCAGATAAGTTTGCCAGATAAGTCTGCCAAGTAAGTTTGCCAGATAATTCACCGATGCGTTTTGGACTGGATTGGCTTGCATTGCCGCTGTTGGGCCTGCTATTTTGGGCAGGCAGCAGCCTGATTGGGCAGCAGTTGCTAAATCGCCCGAACCCAACTGCACCAGCATTGCAAGTCGAGCCGCAGCCATCGCCTACCGAACAAGTTCTGTCGATCAAGGTTGCTATCGATCGCGATCGCGGCGTTTCTCAAGTTAGTGTGCGAGCCGTCACCAGCGTGATCAAACAGCAAACGTTTGAGATTTCCGCAACCGATGCCCGTCAGCTAGAAGCAGTCATCGCACAGCAGCTCAAACTCTCTCCTCAGCAGGTGAAAGCCCTGATTCGCTATCAGGTGAAGTAAGGCAGGTGAAATAAGGGCTTACCATTCAACTATCACAGCCCAACTTCAGGTTTTACTGCAACAGAGCAGAGGCTTGGACTGCTGGCTCGCGGCTAATCTGCGCTCGCTGGATGCTGATGCAGCAGAGTCACAATCGCCCGAATTAGCTGCTCCGGCTCGACCGGTTTAGCCAGGTGAAGTTGAAATCCGGCGGTGAGCGCTTGTTGCTGATCAAGTTCTCCGGCATAGGCTGTCAGGGCAATGGCTTTGGGCAGAGTTTGAGAAAACTGTCCAGTTGCTTGCCTGATTTGGCGATCTCTAATCTGCCGCATCAGCATATATCCATCCATTTCAGGCATGCCGATATCGCAAATCAGTAGATCTGGTGCAAATAGGTCTAGCTGTTGTAGAACCTCAACGGCAGAAGCAACAACCCGCACCTCTGCTCCAGCTTGCTGCAAAATAAATTCAATCAATTCTCGAATATCGTCATCGTCATCGACGGCTAAGACTTTTAATCCAGTCAAGTTAGCCATCATTGGAGATTCCTCTTGCTGATCAACACTGCCCGCACTGGTCATTAAAGGCAATTGCACCGTAAAGGTTGCTCCCAATCCTTCCCCCAAACTCTCTGCCCAAACGGTCCCTCCATGCAGTTCAGTAATATGACGCACGATCGCCAACCCCAAGCCCAAGCCACCAAACCGGCGCGTCGTCGTCCCATCTTCTTGCCGGAAGTAGTCAAACACATAGGGCAGGAACTCCGGCGCAATCCCCTTGCCCGTGTCAGTAACAGTGATTTGGGCTTGAGAGTCACTGCGTTCCAGCCGTACCTCCACTCGCCCTCCTTCTGGGGTGAACTTGACGGCATTGGAGAGCAGATTCCACACGACCTGCTGTAGGCGGCCTGCATCGCCCATCACCTGCAGCAGTCGAGGTGGGGAGGGAGTTGCGTCTACTCCGGTGCTGATAGTGAAGTGCAGCTCAATTCGCTTGGCGTCTGCGGCCAGTCGCACAGTGTCCATAGCGGCTGCAATGGTGGACTTGAGATCAACTGGAGCTACATCAAGGCTGAGTTTGCCGCGCAAGATGCGGGAGACATCGAGCAAATCTTCGATGAGTTCAGCTTGCAGTTTGGCGTTGCGTTCGATCGTGGCTAACGCCTGTCGCGTCTTTTGTTCGTCGAGGGGCTGAATTTGCAGGAGCTTTGACCAGCCCAAAATCGGGTTGAGGGGGGTGCGTAGCTCGTGGGAAAGAATCGCGAGAAACTCATCTTTGACTCGGTTGGCTTGCTCTGCTTCGGCTCTGGCCTGACGTTCTGCTTCATACAACTGGGCGCGGGAAATTGCCTGAGCACACTGACGGCTGAGGGCCAGAATGAACTCGCGCTCGTCCTGACTGAGCTGTTTAAACGGCAGAAATGACAGCGATAGCCCACCCACGGCTTTGCCTTCAACTATTAACGGCAGCGAAACCCAAGTCTGGAAGGGAAAGCGCTGGTAGGTCTCTGCTAGATGGGGATAGCGGGCTAGCCGTTCGGATAATGGCTCGGCCCAGACTGGCTGCCCGGTTCGGACCGCTTCCGCCAACGGAAGAGCAGACTGGATAGGAAAGGGCTGCTGAATCTCCTCCGGACTGGCGGCATACCCCACCGCTCGCACAATTTCTAGGGCAGTCCCCTCTGGGTTGAGGAGGGCCACAAGGGCCGCATCTGCTGCGAGGGCTGCCATACTCTGCTCTACAATCACCTCTGCGACCTGCTCCGGCGTGAGAGATTCTGAGAGAGCAGCGGTTACGGTTTGCAAGCGAGCCGTGCGTTCAGCAGCTTTTTCGGCGGCTTGTTTGGCCTGCTGCGCCATGTGATAAAGGTGGGCATTATCGATAGCGATGGCGGCTCGACGCGCTAAATCTTCCGCTAGCCTCAGATCGTCTAGGTTGTAGTGGCGGTTCGATTCGGTAAACACAAACGTGATGCTACCCAGCACTCGTTCTCGAGCTGGCAGCGGCGAAATAATACAGGACTTTAAGCCTACGCCGCGCAGAATTTCTAAGTAGTCAGGATTAGGGACAGATGCCGCCAGTTGCTCATCGGTAATCTCGATGGCAATTTCGCTCTGTCCAGTTTTCATTACCTGGGAAATGCCGTATCCATCGTCTAAATGTCTGGGAAAGCGTTGGGCTAATTCCCATCCCAATTGCACTTTTTCTGGATCGGAATGAGCTACTGCAACGCGACTAATAGTACCGTCGTCATTCAACAGATCCACACTGCACCAGTCAGCAAAATAGGGAACGGCTAGCTGAGCCACACTTTGCAGGGTTTGTTCGTAATCTAGAGATGAAGCCAATACCGTACTCACCTCGGCCAAAAAGCTAGCGCGGCGCTGTTCTGCTTCAGCTTCTAAACGGGCTGCCTGCTCGCGCATCAGTTGGGCCTGTTCCTCGGCAAGACGCAAGCGCACGGCCTCCGCCTGTTTGCGTTCGGTGATGTCAAAAAAGGAAGCGACCACCGCAAAGGGCATTGAATGACCGGGTTGAAATAACGGACGGGTGTTGATAGAAATCCAGGTCAAGCTGCCATCGGGTTTGCAAATTCCCATCACAACATTGGACTGGGGTGCGCCAGTTCGCAGCGTCACCATCGCCGGATGCAGTTCACCGGGGAACGGGGAACCATCTTCGTAGATCGCAGCCCAGCGGGGATCTAGAGAGGTACGTCCCATCATCTGGGCTGCCGTCAGACCCAAAATTCGTTCGGCACTGGCGTTACAGGTGAAGATCGTGCCATCGCTATGCTGTAACACAATTCCTTCAGCCGCCGCTTCAATCACAGACCGATAGCGTTCTTCCGACTCCCGCAGGCTGGCTTCGGCCTGTTTGCGCTCGGTAATATCGCTAATCGCAGTAATTACATGGGTGATGTTCTCGTCTGTGTCGAATAAAGGAGAGGCATTGATGGACAGAATAATCCTGGTACCGTCAGAGTGGGTAATAGCATGTTCAACGGCATAGACAGGTTTGCCGGTTTGCATCACCTGGACAAACGGCAATTCCTGATCAGGAAAGGGCTGCCCATCCACGGTCGTAATCGACCAAGATGGGTCGTTGTACAGCCGCTCTGTCAAATCGCTCCGAGTTAGCCTTAAAATCTGTTCTGCGGCTGAATTGGCCGTGATCAACCGGCCCTTCTGATCCAGGATAACTATGCCATTGGGAATGGTTTGAAAGATACTAGACAGTTGAGCTTCACTCTTCCGCAATGCGTTTTCAATTAGTTTCCGCTCCGTGATGTCATGCATCACTACCACAGCTCCCTGTTTTTCCCCTTGGGCATTCACAATTGCCTGCCCACTCGCTAGCAAGGTCCGTCTCATACCCGTTTTGGGAGCAATCACCATCTCCACCTGATCAACAATTTCCCCCTGCAAAGCACGAAACAGGGGAATCTCTGTTTTGGGCATGCGAGTTTTGCCATCGGGTCTATATAGGTCGTAATATTCGGCCCATTGGTCCGGCGGCAGGGGTTGTTCTGGCAGACCATGAAATTGACGGGCAGTCCGATTAAAGAGCGTCAAAATGCCCTCGGCATTACAGGCAACAATTCCTGCTTGCACACTATCCAGCAGCACCCTCAGCATCTCCTGCCCTTTTGGGCAGGCAGGGGCCGTCTGGGGTTCAGTAATTGCTAGTTCGGGTTGGTCCGTTGCGGATAAGGCAAATAATTCAGCAGCTTGAGATGGGGACAAGGCAGGTTCAGGGACTGGGTCAGACATGGGCGGAGTCGGCAAGAAGGGCGGCGATGAAACGGTGAAAGTAGGACAGCCTTGATCTTAGCCAGTTTCGCTGATCAGCGGCAGAGGGCGAGGGTTTAATGCTGTAATTGCCTGGATCAATGCTTCCGGCTCCACTGGTTTAGCAATATGACCCTGGAATCCAGCGGCAGCTGCCCGCTGCTGATTGATTTCTCCAGCATAGGCAGTGAGGGCAATCGCGGGAATAGTGCCTCCCTGTTCTGGGGGTAAGGCACGTACCTGCCGCAGCAACATATAGCCATCTATGTCTGGCATACCAATATCGCTTAACAGCAGGTCTAGTTTTGCTTGAGTTAAAAGTGCAAACGCCTCGCTAGCTGATGCAACGGCTGTTACCGCTGCTCCCGCCTGCTGTAACAGAAAAACAATCAAGTTTCGCGTATCCGCATCATCATCCACGACTAGAATGCGTAAGCCAGCCAGGGAATGGGACAGGGCAGAAGCGCGTGGGGCTGCTTTCCTCTCCCGCACCGTCTCTTCGCTCTTTAACAGCGGCAATCTGACCGTAAAGGTAGCTCCCTGACCTGCACCCGGACTAGCGACCTGAACGGTACCGCCATGCAACTCCACCAAGTAACGCACGATCGCCAACCCCAATCCCAAACCACCAAACCGGCGCGTCGTCGTACCATCCTCCTGCCGGAAGTAGTCAAACACATAGGGCAGGAACTCCGGCGCAATCCCCTTGCCCGTGTCAGTGACGGTGATGCGGGCGTAGGGAGGGGAAGGGGAGGGAGATGGGGAAGATGGGGAAGATGGGGAAGATGGGGAAGACTCTGCTCCCCTATCTCCCCTACCTCCCCTATCTCCCTCATCAACTCGCTCCAGCCGTACCTCCACTCGCCCTCCTTCGGGGGTGAACTTGACGGCATTGGAGAGCAGATTCCACACGACCTGCTGTAGGCGGCCTGCATCGCCCATCACCTGCAGCAGTTGAGGTGGGGAGGGGGTTGCGTCTACTCCGGTGCTGACGGTGAAGTGCAGCTCAATTCGCTTGGCGTCTGCGGCCAGTCGCACAGTGTCCATAGCGGCTGCAATGGTGGACTTGAGATCAACGGGCACCATATTGAGGCTGAGTTTGCCGCGCAAGATGCGGGAGACATCGAGCAAATCTTCGATGAGTTCAGCTTGCAGTTTGGCGTTGCGTTCAATGCTGGCTAGCGCTTCGGTTGTCTTTTCTGCATTCAGCTTGCGATTTCGCAGCAGTTTGACCCAGCCGAGAATTGGATTGAGGGGCGAGCGCAGTTCATGGGAAAGTACAGCAAGAAATTCATCTTTAATTCGATTGGCAGCTTGGGCCTCTTCGCGAGATGCTTCGGCAGCGGCTCGGGTCTGCCGTTCCGCTTCATACAGTCGGGCATTTTCAACAGCAACCGAAGCCATTTGCGCTAGCTGCACTAGAATCACTTCATCGGTTTCGCTGAACTCTCCCTCATACTTATCGGAAAGCTGAATTAGGCCAATGTTTTGGCCCTCTCGTCCAACTAGGGGAGCTGCCAGCCAGCCGCGCATGGGAGGGTGATTGGCGACCGCTTGGCCGAACCCTTGCCAGCGGGGATGGGACTCTAGTTCAGCTTGGGTTAGCCGCATAGGTTGATTCAGATGACACACACAGGCGTAGATGCCGGAGCCGTCTGGTTTCTCGTCATAGCCTCGCCACTGGGCGTATTTGTCAGATAGGTAAACCGCAGTAATGGCCTGCGCCCAGTTCTGGTTCAAGGCCATGCTGGTGACCGATTGATGCGCTCCAATAATGGCAGCGGCCTGATCGGTAATCAGTTGCAGCACCTGCTCCACCGAAAGGGCAGAGTTGATCGTCAGGGCAGCGGTGGTTAAGCCCTGCAATTGGTTGATGTAGTGACGCTCACGAGTCAGCAGTTGTTCGCGTTCAAGTTCGGCTTGTTTGCGGTCGCTAATATCAATCAGCAAGCCATCCCACACCTTGCCATGCTCGGTTTCTTCCACACGAGACTTGCCCTGAATCCACTTAAGTTGGCCAGACGGGGTGATAATGCGGCCTTCCCACTGCCAGTCGGTTGAGTTGACGATAGCAGTGTTTACAGAGGATTGTAGCGACGGTAAATCCTCAGGATGAATCAGGGACCAGAGGGCGTTCGCATCTTGCAGAATGGTTTCCGGTGCTAATTCAAACAGCTGACGAGAACCAGAACTGACATAGGTAAAGCTATCCTTACCCTGCGGGTTAGGAACATAACGGTAAATCATCCCTGGCATGTTTTTTACCAAGGTTTGATACTTGAATTCACTCTGGCGCAGCGCTTCTTCTGCGCGTTTGCGGTCAGTTGTATCTAGGGCAATTCCGGTCATGCGGATGGGCCGGTGGTTAGCGTCATAGAAAGTTTGACCCATCGCCGTAATCCAGCGTTCCCCCTGGGTAGGGTGAAGAATCCGAAACTCGACGTTGAGATTGGTCTGATGCTCTAGGGACTCACGGGCAGCGCGATCGGCATGAGCGCGATCTGGCTCTAGAATTGCTGCCAGCCAGTTTTCGTAGGAGGGTTGAGTAGTGGCCGGATCCAGACCATAGAGCTGGTAATATTCCTCGGACCAAGTCACTTGATTCGTGAGGACATCCCAGTCCCAGACGCCAGCTTTAGCAGCCTGTTGGGCAATCCGCAAGCGTTCTTCACCTTGGCGGAGGGCAGCCTCAGCTTGCTTGCGTTCGCTAATGTCACTTACCAACGCCACAAATCCTTCGACCGTAGCTTGGCTGTCAAAGCGGGGAACATAGGTGGCTTGTACATAGCGCCTGCCGCCATCTTGATAGGGAACCTCGCTCTCAAATGTCACCAGTTCCCCGCTCAAAACCTGCTCCACATAGGGACGAAGCGTGCGATACGCCGATTCACCCAGCACCTCCCAGAGCGTCTTACCATAAACCGCGGCGGCAGATTGCCCAAACCATTCTTCATAGGTGCGGTTATTGAAGCGGTAGCGCTGCTCCCGATCCACAAAGGAAATCAGAACCGGGACAGTATTGGTGACGACCCGGAGTTCTGCTTCGCGTTGCTGTAAGGACTGACGGATCTGGTCATTATGCAGGGCGGTAGCGGTAAAATCCGCCAGACTGGTCATCACCCGCACATCTTCAGCATCAAACTGCCGCTGGGCATCGTGGGAGACAATCCAAATCACGCCTAGGGGTTCACCCACGGCCATCAACGGAATCGCCAGACCCTCCACAATCTGGGGGTCGATAAATTGCAGCTCAGTAAAATGTCGTGCCGGATAGGCGTAAAGCTGAGGCGATTGGCGCTCTAAACAGACACCACAAGGGCTAAGGTGACAAGGGATTGTTCCCCGCTCGTAGCGTTCTAGCGCTCCGGCAATCGCCACCCAGCGGAAGATAGCTTCGCCGCTGGATGTGCTTTCTAGCAAACTCACTCCGGCTGTACCTGCTTGGCAGAGGTCTTTGGCAAGGGTGACTAACGTTTTGAGCATGGTTTGAGGTTGCTCAAGCAATTGTCGTGCCAAAGTGCGGAGGGCAGCATTTTCTGCCTTCAGATCAGGCGATCTGGGCGAGCGATGGGACAATCCTTCGGTGATTAAAATATCGTCTAAGTTCAGTTGCCCCATCTCAGATGTCATGGTCTTTGCATTCCTTCCAGTCTACTTGCCCAACCCTTTATCATCGGATTTGGGAATTCAATATCAGTATTTGTTACTATCCGTTATTAATCGTATACTAACCGCATACCAATCTTTGTTTATAACTTTCTCTATTTATAGCGTTTTATAGCTTTCTGAAAATTGAATTTAACAGTTTTCTCTGCGAACCTACCATATATCCAGATCTGGAAATAGACGGGATATGATTTTCCTCCCCTAGGTGGCCCCTAAATCTCTCGGTTGACGGCGTTGTAACTGGCCCATTGTAACTGGCATGGTTGTTTTCTCTACCTTTAGGAGGAAGCATAAAACAGATAGAGCAGCAGCGTACCCCACCTGGGGTAGAGATCAAGAGGCATCTTTAACAGCTTCAGCCGCTCCATTAGCTTAGCTCTTGCCTCAGCTTACATCCTGTCTCAGCTTAGATCTTGCTCAACTATAGGTTAAATCAGGTTAAATTTTGCCATAGTCCAACCACATCTTAACTGAGTGCTAAAGCTCACTCCAAGGGTAGATTACAAATCCTACCCAATGGTAGAGGATGTGCAAGGAGGCAGTCTATCCTAGACTGCTCATAGTAATGCTTGAGAATATAAAAACTAGTAAAAGCTATCAGCGATGGCTATCAGCAACAGAACACTACTAGAAACATAGTTAATTTTTTATATTGACAGTTAAGTAAATAATTAGCTTAATATTCAGAAGTTCGAAGCAAAACGAGTATGAAATCCGATCAAATTGTATCATTGAGTGAATACCATCGTTTACCTCAAGAATCTCAAACTTCTGATTTTTATAAGCGTCTTCTGGAAGTAATCTGTAATAACGCTACGCTCGCCCTGTTCATTATGGACGAGCACCAGCAGTGTATATATATGAACCCAGCAGCAGAAACGCTGACTGGTTACCGTTTAGACGAAACAAAAGGGCGTACCCTGCACGATGTGATTCACCATACGCGCCCGGATGGTCGCCCCTACCCCTTATGCGAGTGCCCAATCGACCGTGCCTTTCCCCAAAATAATCAGGAGCAGGGAGAAGAGGTCTTTATCCACAAAGACGGCCACTTTTATCCGGTTGCTTACACTGCTAGTCCAATTCGCGAGGACGATCGCGTTATTGGCACCATCATCGAAGTGCGAGACATTACGCAGGAAAAATTAGCCGCACAGGCCCGGGAAGAAGCACTGCATCGCGAGCAGCAGCTACGAATTGAAGCAGAAGCGGCTCAACAGCGGCTCACCCATCTGCTGGAACATATGTCCGATGCTTTTGTGGCGCTTGACCAGGATTGGCGGATTATTTACCTGAATGCCGCAGCCGAACGGATCAACCACAAGCCGCGTGCGGAATCGCTGGGCAAAACCCACTGGGAAGAATGGCCAGCCTCGGTTGGCACCGCTGTGGAACACCAGTACCGGCGGGCCATGGCAGAGCAGGTCCCCGTTCACTTTGAACATCGCTATTATTCCGCTCCTGACTACGATGTCTGGCTAGAAATCTATGCCTACCCCTCGCAAGACGGCCTCGGCATTTTCTATCGAGACGTTACGGCACGCAAACGCACGGAAGCTGAACTGCAAACCCTAAATCAGCAGCTCACTCATCGGATCAACGAGCTACAGACCCTGTTCGACTTGCTGCCGATTGGCGTCGCGATCGCGGCAGATCCAGATTGCCATACGATTCGCGTCAATCCGTACCTGTCGGAACTGATTCGGGTCCCAGTTACTGCCAACGCCTCCCAAAGTGCACCACCGGAAGTTCGTCCGGCCTATCGCTTGTGTCGGAATGGAGCCGAGATCCCGGTTGCAGATTTGCCCATGCAGTACGCTGCCCGTCATAACACCGAGGTGAGGGATGAAGTTCTAGATCTTGTGCATCCAGATGGCACGCTGTTTAAGCTGCTCTCCTATTGCTCTCCGTTGTGGGATGAGCAGGGCAATGTTCGAGGCGTACTGGCCGCCTTTATCGATATTACGCAGCGGGTTTTGACTGAGACTGCTCTGCGGAAAAGTGAAGAGCAGCTTCGACTGGCAACAGAAGGAGCCAATTTGGGCATGTGGTATTGGGATGTGGCAACCGACAGCCTCACCTGGACCGACCGCGCCAAAGCGATGTTTGGCCTACCTGCCCATACCGAAATGACGATGCAGGTGTTTTTGGATGCCGTTCACCCCGACGATCGCTCGTTGATTCAAACTATCGTCAGCGATTTACAGGCCGGTCCAACCCACACCGAAAATGAATACCGCACCCAATGGCCCGATGGCACTGTACGTTGGATTCTCGCCCGAGGTAGTGCCAGCTATGATGCAAACGGCACCCTAGTTTCAACCCGCGGTGTCCTGCTGGACATCACCGACCGCAAGCGAGTTGAAGCTGAACGCAACCAGATAGAAGCAGCACTGCGCCAAAGTGAAGATCGTCTGCGGATGGCGCTAGAATCAGCGCAACTCGGCACCTGGGACTGGAACCTGGCTACCAACGAACTGGTTTGCGACACAACCTGGAAAGCTCTGTTTGGCCTACCTGCCGATGCTCAAACCAGTATCGACATCTTTTACAAGAGCCTGCATCCCGACGAGCGGGACCGGGTACGTAACATCGTGCAACGGTCGTTTGAGCCAGAAAGTGGCGGTCACTATGACGCAGAATACCGCACGATTGGGATTGCAGATGGCATCGAACGGTGGGTCGCTGCTAAAGGACAAGTTTATTTCAACTCAAACCGCGAACCCGTGCGTTTTATTGGAACCGTCCTCAACATCACCGAACACAAACGCGCCGAAGCCATTCGCTTGCGCCTTGCAGAGGAACGAGAACAGCTCCTTGCCCGCGAACAAGCTGCCCGCGAAGCCGCCGAAGCCGCGAGCCGGATCAAGGATGAGTTTCTAGCCGTGGTATCCCATGAATTACGAACGCCCCTCAACCCGATCCTCGGTTGGTCAAAGCTGCTGCGAAGCCGCCAATTAGACGCAGAAAAAACCGATCGGGCGTTGGAAGTGATTGAGCGCAATGCCCAAATGCAGGCTCAACTGATCAACGACCTGCTAGACGTCTCCCGCATTCTGCGCGGCAAGTTGAGTTTAGATACCCAACCCGTCGATCTAGTTGTCACCATTCAAGCCGCAATGGAAACCGTGCGACTGGCGGCAGACGCCAAATCGATTCAAATTCACACTCAGTTTGCCCCCGATGTCGGGCCAGTCTCCGGTGATGCCGGCCGCTTGCAGCAAGTGGTGTGGAACCTGCTCTCCAATGCCGTTAAGTTCACTCCAGAAGGAGGACGAGTAGACATTCGACTGGAACGCAGTGACTCTCAAGCCCAAATCACTGTCACTGACACCGGCAAGGGCATTCCTGCTGATTTTCTGCCCTATGTGTTTGACCAATTCCGCCAAGAGAGTTCGGCCACCACCCGCCACTTCGGTGGGCTAGGGTTAGGACTGGCAATTGTCCGCTATCTAGTAGAACTGCATGGAGGAGCCGTGCAGGCAGACAGCCCCGGCGAAGGACAGGGCGCTACCTTTACCGTCACACTACCGCTGATGCCCCATCAACCCGCGACGAAGCCAGATCCAAAACCCTCTGCATCCTCTCTGAATTTGCAGGGTACTCGCATTCTGGTCGTGGATGATGATGACAATACCCGCGAGTTTCTGGCCTTCTTGCTGGAGTTACACGGGGCAAGGGTGATCGCCACCGCCACCGCCAGCGAGGCACTCACGACACTGACGCAATTCAAGCCAGAGGTGCTGTTGAGCGATATTGGCATGCCCTATGTGGATGGCTACATGCTGATGCGGCAGATCAGAGCCTTACCACCAGAGCAAGGAGGCACGATTCCCGCAATTGCATTGACTGCTTATGCTGGAGAAATTGACTATCAGCAGGCTATGGCCGCAGGCTTTCAACGACACATTGCCAAACCGATCGAACCTCAGGTATTAATCGGGGCAATCGCTAATTTGCTTTCGCATTCCTGAGCGAAATAAAAACTCACTCAACTATCCAAAGGTTGATGAGGCTATCCCGATGCTTCGGTATAATACTAGTTCTTAGTTTTGAGTTTTGAGTTTTGAGTTACGGACCCTGTCCAATCTAGCCGGTTGAGCTTGGTGATCTGTAGCCCAATCAAAGGGAAATGGTATAAGAGAGTTGATTGAGGAACCGATTGATAGCTTCCACAAACAAATCAGGTTGCTCAATATGGGGCACATGTCCCGCATTGGGAATGATACTGAGCTGTCCTTTCTGGCGGCGGCGTACCGCATCCTCAGCCTGATATTTCGGCAATATCAAGTCTTTTTCGCCCCAAATGATCTGGGTTGGCATCTGCAACTGAGGTAAATCATCGAGCAAGATGCAATTCTGCCTGAAAGGGTTGGCGATTGCCCGCAGTGACGAGAGAGTTGCTTCTAAAAATCCCGGTGTTTGGGTAAGTTTTTCTTGGACGGTGATCCAATCTTGGGGGGCAGTCAGAGGGTTGGCAAACAGCAGAGCCGTTCTCGCCCAGACCCGCAGTTTGGCATTGAGGATCGGCTTACTCCAGGCGATCGCCGCTTCTCCATAGACGGGCAGCGTCATTTGTGACAATAAGGGGTTAATGGCTTCTCCCAAGCCGGCACTATCTACCAGGATGAGAGCCGCTACTTTTTCGGGATCGTTGAGGGCAATTCGCAAGGCGATGAGTCCTCCCAAGGAGTTGCCCACCAGAATTGCTCGCTCCAGGTTCAGGGCTTCTAGAAAATCGAGCACAACCCGCGTCAGGAAATCCAACGAATAAGCGCGATCGGGTTTACTGCTCTGCCCGGTACCCGGAGAATCGAGTGCATAAACCCGGTAGCGGCAGGCAAGTTTAGGCAACACCCACATCCAATCAAAGGCGCTCTCACCATTTCCATGCAGCAACACCAGCGGCGGAGCAGACTGCTCAACCTCAGGGTGATCTGAGACCAGATAAGCAATGGTCAGGCCGTTAATTTCAATCTGCTGTTCTTTAACGTTAGGTTCCACAGGAAACTCCCAGAATTACTTGAGTAGGTGGGTGGTTCGCGTAGCGTCGCGGCAGGCGTTAGGGTGGATGGGCTTCGCCGTGAGCGGCTCAGCCGAACGGTGGATGGGGAATGGTATATCAGGATTCGGGGTTCAAGATCAGGTGTGATGGGCACCGTTGACCCGCAAAACCGTGCCCGTAATATAGCTGCTGGCGATCGGCGAGAGCAGGAATGCCACTGCCCAGGCAATCTCTTCCGGTTTGCCAAAGCGTCGGAAGGGAATTTCAGCGAGAATGCGTTCTTTAATGGCATCGGGGATCGGTTTCAGCATATCGGTTTCAATGAATCCCGGAGCAACAGCATTGGCTCGTACTCCATACCGCGCCGCTTCCCGCGAGAGAGATTTTGTAAACCCGATCGCCGCTGCCTTAGAGGCGGCATAGTTGGTCTGACCTACATTCCCCCGTTCGCCGGAGATCGAGGTGATGCACACTACTGCTCCCATCTGCCGTTCATACAGCTTAGGAATAATTGGTTTTAGAGTATTGTAGAGACCGTTCAGGTTGGTGTCCACAACGCCATTCCAATCTTCGGTAGTCAGTTTCGGAAAAACCTTGTCGCGCGTCATTCCCGCATTGGCAACCACCCCATAAATTGGGCTGAGGCTATGTTCAACCTTTTCAGCAACGGCATTCATGGCAGCAGGGTCAGTCACGTCTGCCTGAAGCGCCAGTCCTTGGGGCGGGTCGTTGTGCTCACTGCGGTAGGTGTAGGCGACCCTGGCTCCCAATATATCTAACAGGCGCACGATCGCCGCTCCAATGCCTCGACTTCCCCCAGTAACCAAGACGGTTTTATCTTCCAACCCTAACGAAAGCATCCCTGAATCTCCTTTTCTGTGCTGAAATCGGTGTTTTACGTATCTAAAGCCTGGTTTCAAAGCCAATTTATAAAGTGAACCTAAAGCTCCGAAACCATCGGTATGGTTTGATCCCCCCTAGCCCCCCTTCACAAGGGGGGAACTCGGCTCCGATGCTCAAGTCCCCCTTGCTAAGGGGGATTTAGGGGGATCGAAACGGTTGTTTACAAATTAACTCTCAAAGCCGTTCCAGGGCGATCGCCGTGCCGCCCCCTGTACCGTGACAGACCGCCGCTAAACCAAGGTGCCCATCTTGATGGCGCAAGGCATTGAGCAAGGTAACGATAATGCGAGCACCCGAAGCCCCGATCGGATGCCCCAGTGCGATCGCCCCACCATAGACATTGAGCGTTTCGTAGGGCACATCCAGCATGCGGTGAAACAACACATTGCTGAGGGCAAAGGCTTCGTTGTTTTCAAATAGGTCAAAATCGTGAATCTGCAACTTCAGCTTGTCTAACAGCTTCTGCACCGCCAGAATCGGCACCTCTGGAAAGCGCCATGCCTCGCCCCCCGCCCAAGCTCCACCCAGAATTCGCGCTAACGGTTTAAGCTGATAGCGATCAACTGCATCTTGACTGGCTAAGACTAGTGCTGCCGCTCCGTTGAGATTTGGCTGCTGTTGCCCGCCGTAAACACCCCGTCTGGCTGAAAAGCAGGCTTGAGCTTGGTCAGACTTTCCAGGGTGGTATCCAAACGGATGCCTTCGTCTTGCTCGATCCACTGCATCCCCTTTTTGCTTTCAATCTGAATGGGAGCAATTTCCTGCTTGAAATGTCCTTTTTCAGTGGCGATCGCTGCTCGTTGCTGCGAATATAGAGCAATTTCGTCGAGATCATGCCGGGTAATGCCGTAGTCGGCGGCTAACCGTTCAGCTTGCGCTCCCATTGCCTCTGCTGTGGTGGGGTCTGTCAAACCGTCGTACAGCAAAATATCCGTGAGGGGTTCTGGACTTCCCAGCAGAAATTTATAGCCCCATCTCGCCCGGTGGGACAGGAAAAACCCGCTCTGGGACATCGACTCCATGCCACCTGCCAGCACCAGATCTGCATCTCCAGATCGAATCGCCGCCGTTGTTAAAAGAAAAATTAGAAATCAAATAGCAGCAAATGGAAAAGAAATTAGACAAGAAACAATGCATTGAGTAGAATTTTGGCTATATTGATTCATGTCTGTGATCCATGCATTTACAGAACCATTAAAGCGAAACGCTTGGGGATGGGGGGACTAGTGCAAGATAGGTCGCTACTTTTCTAACCAGGCTTTTAGCTAATAAACAGTAAACATTCAGAAAAAGCTAAACCCAGTAAAGAAAAAACGACAATAGAAAAAATAATGTAATCAATCATAGCCAGAGAGTGTTTGTGATACATGATACAGAAATACATGCTTTATTACCATTTCAACCTAAACCTGTCTTGACTCGGTTAGCGTCCGTCGCAAGTAGAAGACTATGATGAAATGAAGTAGGTATTTTACGTTGGCTCAAACCACCCACCTGTTGCCAATCTCCATCTCTGGATAGATTTCTGAATCTACCAAATGGTAGAGAATCTGCACGGAGGTATAGTGGGGTTGGCTATCAGGGATTAGCTTTTGGAATAGCTGCGGCTGAAGAGATAGTAGCCCCGCTCAGCCTATAGTGTCTACTCTGCTTCGAATCCGTACCTATGTCCGATGAGATGAGCGCTAATACTCCCGAAACTATTTTTGTTGGTAACAGCGAAATGGCAAGGCTGATGCGATCGTATGACTGGTCGCAAACATCACTGCGTGCGGTTGAAACCTGGCCCCAAAGCTTGCGCTCAACGCTGGGCATTTGCCTCAATTCCCGTTTTCCTATTGCCATCTACTGGGGGGCAGAGCACTCGCTGCTATACAACGACGCTTGGCGACCCATTGTAGGGGATAAGCATCCCTGGTCATTGGGGCGTCCTGCACAGGAAGTTTGGTCCGAAATTTGGGACGACATTGGAGCAGAGCTAGCGAGTGTTTTGGCAACAGGCGAGGGCACCTTTCACAAAGACACCTTGCTATCAATGTATCGGTTTGGCTACACCGAAGAATGCTTCTTTGAGTACACCTTCAACCCAATTCAAGGGCAAGCAGGGGTTGTGGAAGGGGTATTCAACGTTGTGACTGAAACAACCTATCGGGTGTTGAACGAGCGTCGTGCCCAACTGCTGCGGAATATAGCTGCAAAAACCGGAATTGCTAAAACTGCCGAAGAATCATGTAGTTTGATGCTTGAGGCGTTCAGATCAGATCCGCTGGACATTCCGTTTGCGCTTCTCTATCTAATTGACCAGGACGGAACATATGCCCACCTCTGCGGTAGCACTGAGGTTATACCCGATAGCACCATCAGTCCTGCGAGCATCAACCTGACGGCAGCACCTGATCTGGATAACTGGTTGATCGCGCGGGCAGTGCAGACGGGCCAATCTCAAACTATCACCGATCTACCCACTCGCTTTGGTGCCCTTCCTGGCAGCCCGTGGCCAGAACCACCGCAGGAAGCAATGGTAGTGCCGTTTTCTGTTACAAGCCAAGGAAAGGTCACTGGGGTGCTGATCGCGGTCGCCAGCCCTCGTCGCCGCCTGGATGAGTCCTACTGTGATTTTTTCAATCAGGTTGCTGGACAAATTGCTTTGGCCATCGCCAATGCTCGCGCCTACGAAGAAGAACGCCAACGCGCCGAAGCCTTGGCAGAACTGGATCGGGCCAAGACCACCTTTTTTAGCAACATCAGCCACGAGTTTCGCACCCCGCTGACCCTGATGCTCAATCCCCTGGAGGATACCCTGGCAAGTTTGGAAGAGGGGGAGTATGGGAGAGTAGGCGAGCACCCATCCACCCTGAAAGAACAGCTCGAAATTGTCTACCGCAACTCCCAACGTCTGCTAAAGCTGGTCAATACGCTGTTGGACTTTTCCCGGATTGAAGCGGGTCGAATTCAAGCCGTTTATGAGCCAACTGACCTGGCAACGTTGACGGCTGATTTAGCTGGGGGCTTTCGCTCAGCGATCGAGCGGGCCGGAATGCGCTTGCAGATAGACTGTCCTCCACTGCCTGAGCCGGTTTACGTCGATCGGGAAATGTGGGAGAAGATAGTCTTAAATCTGCTCTCAAATGCCTTCAAATTCACCTTCGAAGGGGAAATTGCCGTTTCCCTACATGCGGTCAATGACCAAGTTGAACTAGAAGTGCGAGACACGGGAACTGGCATTCCGGCGGAAGAGTTACCCCACATTTTTGAGCGGTTCCATCGGGTGAAGGGAGCCAGAGGACGCAGCTATGAGGGGTCGGGCATTGGGTTGGCGTTGGTGCAGGAATTAGTCAAGCTGCATAATGGCACGATTCGGGTGAGTAGTGCGGTCGGTCAGGGCACCTGCTTCACGGTCGCAATTCCGATGGGTTGTGCTCATCTGCCTAGTGCTCGTCTACAACGCGGCGAAGCCGAACGCATCGGCGCAACTCGAACGTTGGCTTCTACGGCGACTGGCGCAACGCCTTACGTGGAGGAGGTGTTACGTTGGTCGGCCCAACCCAACGGCAGTTCAGAGGCTCTGACCCCGGAACTGCCCCTACCCCTGCCAGCTCAGCCCAAGCTCTCTGCTGCAACGGCGCGAATTCTGCTAGCCGACGATAATGCCGATATGCGGGACTACCTGAAGCGACTGTTGGGCCAGCAGTATCAGGTAGAAACCGTCGCGGATGGAGTTGCGGCGCTAACGGCAATTCGGCAGCAGCGTCCCGACCTGGTTTTGACCGATGTGATGATGCCAGAAATGGGCGGGTTCGAGCTACTGCGGTCGCTGCGGGCTGACCCGACGACACAAGACATCCCAATCATCCTCTTGTCGGCCCGGGCTGGTGAAGAAGCGCGGATCGAAGGACTGGCAGCCGGCGCTGATGATTACTTGACTAAACCCTTTTCTGCCCGTGAACTGCTAGCGCGAGTCGAAGCCAACTTGAAGCTGGCCCAACTGCGACAAGAGGCAACCCAACGAGAACAAGCCCTGAGGCTAGAAGCAGAAGCGGCTCAGCAAAAGGTAGAAATGGTGTTGGCTAGCATTAGCGATGGAGTTTACACGCTCGATCGCAACTGGTGTTTCACCTACGTCAACGATCGCGTCTGCGAAATCGCTGGAATGCCGCGAGAAGCCCTGCTTGGGTTTAACGTTTGGGACGTGTTTCCCGAGGCGGTTGAAGCCGATGCTTACCCTCAACTGCATCGAGCCATGGGCGAACAGGTCGCGGTGCAGTTTGAGTATTTTCATTCCCCCAAAAATTGCTGGATTGAGAACCGGGGTTATCCTTCGCCCGAGGGCGTGACGGTCTTTTTGGCGGACATCAGTGACCGCAAGCGCATCGAAGCCGAACGGAAACAAGCCGAGGCCGAAATTCAGCAGCTGAATCAGCAATTGAGCCATCGCGTTACTGAACTGCAAACCCTGTTTCATTTGCTGCCCGTTGGCGTCGCGATTGCCCTCGACCCGGAGTGCCGCACGATTCGCGTCAATCCCTATCTGTCTGAACTGACGCGCGTTCCGATCGATGCAAATGCTTCCCAGAGTGCGCCACTCGAAGAGCGCCCGATCTATCGCTTGTGCCGAGAGGGTGCAGAAATCCCCATCGAAAACTTGCCGATGCAATATGCCGCAATCCATAACACCGAAGTTAAAGATGAGGTTTTGGATCTGGTTCATCCTGACGGCACAGTGGTTAAACTGCTCTGTTACTGCTCTCCTTTGCGGGATGAGCAGGGCAACGTCAGAGGCGTGCTGGGAGCCTTTGTCGATATTACCCAGCGCGTGGCGATCGAAACGGCTTTGCGCCGGAGTGAAACCATTCTCAATGCTTTTATTGCCAGTTCACCCGTTGGTATGGCATTTTTCGATCGCAATTGGCGGTATGTTTATGCCAATGATGCCCTAGCAGCAATTAATGGCATCCCGTTGAGCGAGCATCTCGGACGCACCCTACGGGAAGTGCTGCCTAATTGGGCATCGACTGTTGAGCCGATTTTTCAACAGGTGATGGAAACCAAAACGCCGTTGCTGAATCAGGAAGTGGTCGGGGCAACCAATCCCGCTGATCAGATACGACATTGCTTAGTGAACTATTTTCCAGTGTGTCTCCCAGACGGAGAAGCCATTGGTGTGGGAGTAACCGATCTAGATATCACCGCTCGCAAACAAGCAGAGGAAGACTTGCGTCTAAACCGCGAGCGCCTTGCTTTTGTGCTGGACAATACTGGCATTGGGCTATGGCTAAACTCGCTACCGCTGAATACTCTGAATTGGGACAATCGCACCAGGGAGTTTTTCTTCGTTCCACCAGATGTTGAACCCACCGTCGAGCTATTCTGGAGCCGCTTGCATCCAGACGATCGAGAGCCAACCCGCTTGGCAATTGAAGCGTCGCTGCGCGATCGGACTTTGTACCAGATTGACCATCGGGCTGTAAATCCAGACACCGGGGAAATTCGTTGGATTCGATCGGCTGGAAAAGCAATCTACGCACCGGACGGCACGCCGATCTGCTTCGACGGCATCAACTACGACATTACCGATCGCAAACAAGCCGAGGAAGCCCTGCGTCGCAGCGAAGAACGGCTTCGCGTCAGTCAGGAGCTTTCCCTCGATGCGTTTACCATTCTCGATAGCCTGCGCGATGAAACCGGAGCAATCGTCGATTTTGTCTGGACCTATGTGAATCCCAAAGCAGCGGAAATTCTCAAGCATCCGGTGGAAGAATTAGTCGGTCAACGACTGCTGGAAGTACTTCCAGGCAATGAATTGAACAGCGAATTATTTGAACGCTATGTGCGAGTCGTAGAAACCGGAGAGCCTCATGACATTGAACTGTCTTACAACGCAGACGGCATTACTGGCTGGTTCCGCAATATGACCGTCAAGCTGGAGGATGGAGTCGCCATCTTCTTTAGTGACATTACCGAACGTAAACAAACTGAATTGGCATTACGCGAGGCTGAAGAACGGCTGCGTGTAGCATTACAGAACGCCCCAATTACCGTATTTAACCAGGATCATGAATTGAAGTACACCTGGATTCACAACCCGGTGCTGCATGATTTACATGAGATGCTTGGCAAGCACGATCGCGACTATTTACCACCCGAAGATGCAGAACCTCTCACCGCGATCAAACAACAAGTTCTGGAAACGGGAATCGGTGCGCGTGAAGAAATCAAAATTACAAGAGAGGGAACGAACTACTACTACGACTTAACCGTAGAACCATTACAAGATGAAAATAATCAAATTATTGGCATTACCTGTGCCGCCATTGATGTTTCAGAACTGAAGCAGAGTGAGATTAATTTACGCGAAAGTGAAGCGCGCTTTCGGGGTGTGGTGGAGTCCAACATGGTCGGCATCCTGTTCTGGGATGCGTCTGGCTGCATTACTGACGGCAACGAAATGGCAATACAAATGCTGGGCTATAGCCGAGAAGAACTGCAATCTGGACAAGTTCGTTGGATCGACATCACGCCACCAGAGTTTCATGAAATTGACACAGCGATGCAAGCCCACCTGTTGGCAGAAGGGGTTTGTCCTCCGTTTGAAAAAGCCTACATCCGCAAGGATGGCACTCAAGTTCCCATCTTAATTGGCGGTGCTTTATTACCGGGTTATCACGATCGCGGCGTTGCTTATTTTCTTGACATTACCGAGCGCAAGCAAGCTGAACAAGAACGGGAACGGTTGCTGCAACAAGAACAAACTCTGCGCCAGCAGGCAGAAATTGCAGAACGTAGGCTATACGCACTTTTAGAAAGCATCCGCGAAGATTTTGTCTTGTTCGATCGCGATTGGCGCGTCGTTTATCTCAATTCTCAAGCGGCGACCACAATGCGAAAGTCTCGCGATCAAATTTTGGGCAGATGCCATTGGGATCTCTTCCCCGATTTGGTTGGAACGGAGTTTTACGATCGCCTGCATCAGGCAATGCGCGAACAGACTCCGGTACAGTTTGAGTATTACTACGACACCTGGGGCACCTGGTTTGAGAATCGAGTCTATCCAACCTATGAGGGGATCACTATCCTCTGTACAAACATCACCGATCGCAAACAGGCAGAAGCGGCACTCCGGCAAAGCGAAGCCATTGCTCAACAACAGGTGGCAGAAATTGCCGCGATCTATGCAACTGCACCTGTTGGATTATGTTTCCTCGATTTAAATCAGCGATTTGTTCGCCTTAACCAACAAATGGCGGACATGACCGGTCTACCTGTAGCAGAGCATCTGAGGCGGAACGTTTGGGAAATTGTTCCAGATTTGAGGGAAGCAATAGAGCCGTTATATCAGCAAGTGGTTGAAACACGGCTCCCCATTCTAAATCAGGAGGTTCGCGGTACAGCCCCTGCCCTGCCCGGAGTTGAGCGCACCTGGTTGTCTAGCTACTACCCGCTGATTGATTCAGCAGGTCAAGTCTTAGGCGTTAATATTATGATGCAGGATATCAGCGATCGCGTTCAGACTGAACGCGATCGTGAACGCATTCTACAGCAAGCACAAGCCGCCCGTGAAGCTGCCGAAGCCGCCAACCGCATCAAGGACGAGTTCCTTGCCGTCGTCTCCCACGAACTGCGCGCTCCCCTCAACCCCATCGTCGGCTGGGCCAAGCTGCTCCGCTCTGGTCAGTTGGATGCCCACAAGAGCGAGCGGGCCATCGAGGTGATCGAACGCAACGCCCAGATGCAGGCCCAACTGATCAACGACCTGCTCGATATCTCCCGCATCCTGCGCGGCAAGTTGAGTTTAGACCCCCAGCCGGTTGACCTGGTCGCCACCATTCAAGCGGCGATGGAAACGGTACGACTAGCCGCAGAGGCCAAGGCGATTCAGCTTCATACCCAGTTTGCCCCCGATGTCGGAGCGGTCTCGGGTGATGCCGGTCGCTTGCAGCAGGTCGTGTGGAACCTGCTCTCCAATGCCGTCAAGTTCACTCCAGAAGGAGGGCGAGTGGAGGTACGGCTGGAGCGAGAGGGGGAGGAGGCAGATGCAGCTGGTGAGCCTCGCCGAACGAGGGGGAATGCAACTCGTGAGCGTCATCGAACGAGGGGGGATAGGGAAGCAAGCTCTTCCCCATCTTCCCCATCTTCCCCATCTTCCCCACCTTCCCCACCTTCCCCACCTTCCCTCGTTCAGCAAGGCTCACGAGCCGCATCTGCCTCCCCCTACGCCCGCATCACCATCACCGACACCGGCAAGGGGATTGCACCAGACTTCCTGCCCTATGTGTTTGACCACTTTCGCCAGGAGAGTTCGGCTACCACCCGCCGCTTTGGTGGGCTGGGGTTGGGGCTGGCGATTGTCCGCTATCTGGTAGAACTGCATGGGGGCACGGTGCAGGCCGACAGTGCGGGTGAAGGGCAGGGCGCGACCTTTACCGTTCGGCTGCCGCTGATGCCCCATCAATTAGCGACAGGTCCAAATACAGACGCGGCTGAACCATCGCTGAATTTGCAGGACATTCGCATCCTGGTGGTCGATGATGATGCTAATACCCGCGAGTTTCTGGCCTTTTTGCTAGAGCTGCATGGAGCCAATGTGCTCGCTACAGCGACCGCCAGCGAGGCACTCACAACACTGACGCAGTTCCAACCAGATATCCTCCTGAGCGATATTGGCATGCCGGATGTGGATGGGTACATGTTGGTGCGACAGATTAGAACATTGCCACCAGAACAGGGCGGCACGATTCCCGCAATTGCGCTGACGGCCTATGCCGGAGAAATTGACTATCAGCAAGCTATGGCCGCAGGCTTTCAACAGCACCTGGCTAAACCCATCGATCCCCAAGCATTAATCCAGACAATTACCAGCCTGATTAAACCCAAACAAACTGAAGGTAATCCTGATTAATTCGTTGTTGACAAACCGATGGCGGACGATCGCCGCGCTGCATTCAAGTCTCACCCTGCTGAAGCGGCTGGCAGCTTGCTTGATAAAGAGTCTGTACGGTCACACCGTCTCGTGGACATTGGGCTACGCCACAGCGAATATTAACTTGAAAGCGATCAAACTGGATTGGTGAATCTGCTATGGAAGCGGAAAAAATCTGCTGTCGCAGTTGCCGAGTTATCGTTTCTAGATAAACTTTGGCAGCTTCGGCATCGAGTCCGGGTAAAGCAACAACAAATACACCAGATCCCCAGTAGGCAAGCAGTTCTGCACTCTGCAATTCAGTTCGCAGCAGTCGTGCCCACTGTTGCAATACTTGATTACCGCTTATGTGACCGTAGTGCAGGTTGATGTTCTCTAAGTCTGTTGCCGTCAGAGTAGCAACACTGAGCGGGGACTCAGGAGTGGCCTGCTGGATCAGTGTTTCCAGGATACGCTGCGACTGAGGTTGATTCAGCAACCCGGTGATTGGATCTTGAGTTGAAAGCCGCTGCAAGAGGCGAATACGGTCAAGCCGGTTGCTGACGCGCGTCACTAGCTCTTCCGCCACAACTGGTTTGCTGACATAATCATCGGCTCCAGCAGCAAAAATCTGCTGAATTGTAGAGCGATCGCTACGAGCAGACAGAAACAAAATCGGCAGGTCTTGCCAGCGGGAATCAGTGCGCACTGCCTGACAGAGTTCGATACCGCTCAAATAGGGCATTTCCACGTCGAGAATCAGCAAATGGGGATTAACGGCCTCCAAGCTCTGCCAGAATTCCTCTGGATTTGCCAGTCCGGTTACAGAAAACCCCCAAGGCGACAGCAGTGGCGGCAGCGTTGCCAGCAGTATGGGGTCATCATCAACCGCTAAAATGCGAGTTGTTTCCGTTGATTGCAGCAGATGGGCAGCGGTTTCCCAGATCTGCGTAGCAGTCACGGGCTGCACAAAAATCCGCCGCGCTCCCGCCTGAGCCATCGCCACTCGGTCATTCAAATTGGTTGCCGAGGTTAGAACGATCGATGGTACGGTGCGGGTAGTTGCCAATAGCGCCAACCCCTCTAGCTGAGCGTCGAGACTGAGAATCAACAAATTGGGCTGATGATCGTTGAGCCAACGGTGAGCCTCAGTGACGGTTGAACAGTTGTGCCAAGCGGCAATCGTTGTTTGCTGCTGAAGCGCCAGATGTAGTTGCGGATCAACCCCAATCAGTAAAATCTGCAAGGGTGCTGGAACGGTTTCGGTACTTGAGGAAAGTTTTAGCTGTGATTGTGATTGTGATTGTGACTGTGATTGCGTTTGTGATTGTGATTGTGATTGCTTTTGTGATTGAATATTTAAATCTATGGCCGTATTTTCATGCGTTTGAACAACAGGTAGATTTAAGTGTGCTTCTAATCGATGCAGCAGTGTGGGTAAGGTTTGCAATTCTGATGCAGTATCTTCTGTTAATATTCGTTCAATCGTTCGAGACAGTTCAGTGCCTTCGTCTTTGCCAAACGCACCCAAAACCCCGGCTAACTTGTGGGCCGCATGGGCGGCATCTTGACGCAGTTCAGGCGTCAGAGTTGGCACTGCCATTGCTGCCTGCTGCAAGATTGCAAGCCGCTGCTGCATTGTGCCCTGATACTGCTGCCAGAGCTTAGCAAAAGTTTGCTCCATTTGCTGCTGCACACCTTGCCGGTCGCGTAAACCAGACTGCTCTGGCAATGGAGCACTCAATGGCGGAGCAGGCGTGTGGGGCGGAGTGGGGCGTGCAAGGATTTGAGGATGGAGCCGATAGCCCATGCCGTAAATATTTTCAATCCAGTCTAGATCGCTGGCTTTCTTGAGCTTTTGTCGCAGTCCTTTAATATGGGCTTTTACGCCTTCGTCTGAAGGTAAATCGTCGAATGTCCACAGGTGCTCAATCATATAGGTACGGCTGAACAAACGGGTGGGGTTGCGCAGAAATAGCTCTAGCAAGCCGTATTCTTTTGGCGTCAGCTTTAAGGGCTGATCCTGATAAACGACGCGCTTCTGGCTAGGATCGAGCTGAAGACCGGCAATTTCTAACACCGTTGTAGGAGCAACTTCGCCACGCCGCAGCAATGCCCGCACCCGCGCTTGCAGTTCACCAAAATCGAGCGGCTTAATCAGATAATCGTCAGCTCCGGCATCCAGTCCTCGGATTCGATCGGTAGCAGCATCTTTGGCCGTAATCAGCAGAATCGGGGTTTTGCAACCCTGCGATCGCAGCCGTTGGCAGAGGGAAATGCCGTCGAGTTTGGGCAAACCCACATCCATCAGAATCAAATCATAGTCAGCGCCTTGGGCATATTCCCATCCCATGCTGCCGTCGTCAATGTGATCAACGGCATAGCGTTGCTGAGTCAGCGAGCGCACCAGCAAATCACTCAGAATTTCGTCGTCTTCAATCAGCAAGATCCGCATTCTCGATTCGTCTCCAAAATTTTGCTGCCGCCTGTCCCCATCTTCCCGATCTCTTCCCTTTTGCTTCTTACCTTAAAAGCAGCTCAGAAATCAATCCAACTAATAAACCTTAGGAGAACCAACCATGCAGCTAACCTATCGTGGCAACCAATACCACTCAGACGTTCACGCTGAAGTAATCCCATCTTCCGAGATCATCGCCCGCTATCGCGGTATTCCTTACTCGCTGACTCGACCTGCTAATCCTAGCACCGCTCTGAACTGTCAACTGCAATTTATGGGAGTGCCTTACCGCAAGACGCTGTTCTATTCGAAATGAATATTGCCATCTTCCCGATTTCCTCCCGATTGCTTTCTACCTTGAAACCAGTCTGCCTACAGCCGGATACAGCCAGCTACAGCCAAAAGCCAACTACAAGTCAATTCAAAGGAAAGACCCATGATGCAACTCACTTA
The DNA here is from genome assembly GCF_032598965.1 of Leptolyngbya sp. NK1-12. Taxonomy (NCBI): domain Bacteria; kingdom Bacillati; phylum Cyanobacteriota; class Cyanophyceae; order Leptolyngbyales; family Leptolyngbyaceae; genus Leptolyngbya; species Leptolyngbya sp. NK1-12. The sequence continues at coordinate 1,224,688 of NZ_CP053587.1, read as the reverse complement.
TCGTGACATTCATTATTCAACTCAAACGAGTAACTCAGTTCCGTATGAAGGCTTTGCCCAGTCCGTTCAGCTAATTTTGGACGAAAATCGACGAGTGCTAAATGAGACAGTTTATGCCGCGCTCGAACACCTGGCTCAAGCCATTACTGAAGCAAACCGGATCTTTGTGTTTGGCGGAGGCCGCAGTGGTTTGGTGATGCGGATGGCAGCAATGCGCATCATGCATCTAGGTTGCCAAGTTTATGTAGTCGGTGAAACGATTACACCTGCCATTGAACAAGGAGACCTACTAATCACCTGCTCTGGGTCAGGAAACACGGGGAGCGTCTGTGCGATGGCTGTAACCGCAAAGACTATTGGAGCGCAGCTTGCGGTTATTACTGCCAACAAAACCTCGCCTCTTGCCGCACTCGCCGATCTGACCGTCGAACTGGCAGCCGTAACAAAGCACGAGCGAGAAGCAGCACGGTCGCAGCAATTCGCAGGATCGTTGTTTGAACAATCTACATTGCTTTTACTTGATGCCCTATTCCATGTTTTATCTCGCACCCTAAATAAGAGCACACAGTCTCTTTGGGCAATGCACACTAATTTAGAGTAACGTAGGCTGTTTGATTCAACGTTCGCAAACTTTTTGTTATCTATCTGATTCCCTCAACCGGGACGGAGAACTACCATGAAACCTTACCTATGGATTGCTTACGACTATACCTCGACAGCCGAATGCTTGAAGATGCTGGATACAATTCTGGCTGTTCATCCGGATCGCCAAATGATTCATGAAATTGGTAGACCAACGCTGATTCAGGCCGCGCTAGAGGGTGTTCCGATTGTGACTGAATTTCGGCAACGGCTCGGCAATGGACAAACTTTGGTTGCAGATTTCAAGGGCTACGATGTTCCCTATATTGCCGAAGGGAAACTCTACTATGCGGCTGGAACGGATTTAGTCACCGTGATGGCAACCGCTCCGAATGAGGCCATTCAAGAGGCGATCGCGGGTGCCAATGCCGACAATAAGCAGGTCGCTTTTGATTTGATGGCTTGCCTAGATGACGACTGGAAAATGCAAAGAGCACAGGAACTCGCTGACATGGGAGCCAAATTGATTAGTTGCCATACGGGATGGAGCGAACAGGCTGCCGGAAAGACTCCCAGCGCTCTGATTGCAAAAGTCTGTCAACAGCTGCAAGATTCCCCAACTCAAGTCGTAGCGATGGGCGGACTCAAGCCCAGTAATGTCAAAGATTTGCGCCCCTATGTTGCAGCAGGCAAAATTTTTGCGATTGCTGTAGGAAGTGCAATTACCCGCAGTCCCAATCCCCATGGGGCGATCGATCAATTTCTGAACGAAATCGAGCAGCTTCCCCAATCCGTAAAGCCGCTGATTACCGCTTAGGCAGATCTTAAACGTCAGGCAGTTCTCAAACAACGTCACCAGTCAGCAATCTAAGAGAGTGTTTGAAAAGTATCAGAAGTACTGCATCGCCCCCTAAATCCCCCACTAGTGGGGGACTTCCGATCCCGTATCTCTGGTTCAAAGTCCCCATTGATGGGGGATTTAGGGGGCGGTTCGGGTTGCAATAGCGACTTTTAAAACATCCTCTAAGAAGGGATTGCTGATCTGCTGTTCAATCGCTTCATCCACTAGTGGCTAATTTCCAGCCGCCAATCGAGGAATTATGCCCCATTCCCCAAGAACTCAAACCCAATTTCAACGGCAGCTATTGCAGCAAATAGTTCAGCCCCATCGGTTAATGCCTAGCCTCACCACAGGTATCGTCACTGGGACAGTCGGAGTATTGCTAAATATCTCATTTGCCAGCTTGATTTTCTCTGGTAGTCTTTCCAGCTATCTGCCTGTTGGGATTGGCATGGTGCTATTTAGTAGTGCAATCACGCGGACTCTGGTGGCTTTGACCAGTTCTTTTCCGGGCATCATTGCCGACTTAGATCCGGTGCCTGCGGCGATTCTGGGCTGGAGTGCTGCGACAATCGTCAAACGGCTGCCTGCTTCCACATCCGACACAGAGATTTTAATCACCATCATTGCCACTATTGCACTCACCTCTTTGGTAACAGGAGTTTTTCTGCTGAGTCTAGGACTGCTAAGAGTTGGAGAATGGGTAAAGCGAGTGCCTCATTCTGTAGTCGGCGGTTTTCTCGCCAGTACAGGGTGGCTATTGGTTCAGGGCGCATTTGAGGTGATGACCGATGATTCTCTCAGTATTTCCCGTCTATTTTCACTTTTTCATTCCTCAGAATGGATTCGATGGGCACCTGGCTTACTATTTGCCGTTCATCTATTAGTTATTTCACGACGCTATACCCATTTTCTGGTCATGCCCATCAATTTATTGGGTAGCATCGGTATTTTTTATGGGTTCTTATCAGTTATCAACATGTCTGTTGTCGAAGCAAGCAGACAGGGTCTATTGCTTGGACCTTTTTCTATGAAAGGGGCTTGGGAACCGCTGAATCTGTCTCATCTGCCGCAAATTCACTGGTCGATAGTTACAGATCAGCTGAGCGGTATGATCACGGTTGCGATGATTAGTGCGTTGTCTGTGCTGTTAGCCTCTAGAGGTTTGGCATTAGCCACTCAGCAAACCATTGATCTAAACCGTGAACTAAAAGTGACTGGATTGGCAAATTTGGTTGTCGGCCTCAACAGCGGCATTGTCTGCTTCCATACTTTAAGTGATTCTATTTTGGCCCATAAAATGGGGGGCAGAACTCGCCTAATGGGAGTGATTAGCGCTATCGTTTGCCTAGCTGCACTCGGTTTGGGTCCAACACTGTTATCCTATTTCCCAAAGGCAGTTTTGGGGGGATTGCTGCTGTATTTGGGAATTTCGATGTTGGTCGAGTGGTTGATTGAGGCGCGATCGAGGTTATCTAGTCTAGACTATGGCATTGTAGTTCTGATTCTAGGCATAACGGCTTCTGTTGGTTTTCTGTGCGGAATTTTAGTGGGTTGGATTGCGGTAGTTCTGCTGTCTTTTATGACTCGCAGGCGTCCTGTTGCCAGAATCACCTTGATTGTCCTAATGATTCTAGGAAGCTTCATGACTTTGGTTGTACTAAGTCACTTGATGCGTACTCCATAACTTAAACTGATTCATAAAAGTAATGTGATATCTGATTAGCCTACCTATGCGATATCGGACGCTGTGTTAGAACTGAAGACAACACAATTGAAGTTGTAACTTGCCCAAATTTGGTGAGTCGATCGATAACGGCTTCTAAATGCGGCAAAGAAGCGACTCGCACTTTCAAGATAAAGCATTCTCCTCCTGTCCCCCGATGACACTCCAATACTTCCGGGATTTCAACTACAACTTTGGCAACCGATGCAAACACATCTCCAATTGCCCCAATCCGCACAAACGCCAGAATCGGCAACCCTAGCTTAACCGGATCAACCTCAGCTCGGTAGCCTGTAATTACACCCCGCTCTTCGAGTCGTCGAACTCTTTCCGCCACAGCCGGACGGGTTAGTCCCACTTGTTTTCCCAACTCCGTGTAGGATAATCTGGCATCTTCCTGAAGCGCGTCGAGAAGCTGCCAATCAATCTCATCCAAATCAACTTTCGTTTCGTAAGTCATCACTATTTTCTGCCGTCAATAAAGAGGTTAAAACCATCCTATAACCTTCGCTAGCATCTGTAAATTGGGCCATATTGCTTTCATAATGTTTGCATCATCTTCTATGGTGCAATTATGAAACACCAACTTCTTCTAACAGGGGCAATCATCTTGACTGTCGTGCTCTGGGCCTCTGCTTTCGTTGGGATTCGGGCTGCTCTAGTAGCCTATAGTCCAATTCATTTGGCATTGCTCAGATTTCTCGTGGCATCTGTGATTCTGTTGATCTATGCCATGATTCAGCGAGTTCCTCGTCCGAAACCAAAAGATTTTCCCCTGATTGCGCTGGCAGGGTTTATTGGCATCACGGTCTATAATCTTGCCCTCAATGCGGGTGAACAAACCGTTACGGCAGGTGCGGCTAGCTTGCTAGTCAACACGGCCCCGATTTGGACAACGCTGCTAGCAACGACCTTTCTGGGAGAGCGCTCCTCGTGGCAAGGTTGGCTAGGAATTGCGATTAGCTTTACCGGCGCGGCCATTCTTGCCTTGGGAGAGGCGGGCGACATGCAGCTCAATTGGGGAGCGGGATTAGTGCTACTTGCCGCTTTCGCTCAGGCTGTTTACTTTGTGATCTCAAAACCGGCTCTGCAACGCTATCGCCCGATTCAATTTACAATCTACGCGCTGCTGTCAGGAACAGTTTTCTTACTGCCTTTTTCCCCTGGATTGCTATCCACCGTGAGTGCTGCGCCATCTGCTGCTACGCTGGCTGTGATTTATCTGGGTATTGGTCCGGCTGCTCTGGCTTATTTCACCTGGTCCTATGTTTTAGCTAATATTCCAGCATCGCAAGCCACCAGTTTCCTCTATTTTGTTCCAGTAATAGCGATTGTGATTGCTTGGTTTTGGCTACAAGAAATTCCTAGCTTAACCTCTCTTCTCGGAGGTGGGTTGGCAATTTTGGGAGTGGTGCTGGTCAATTTCCAGCAACGTCGAAAATCTAGCGGCTAATCCGGCTCTTGAACTTTTCAACATCCTTTGTTATCTTCTCGATCTCTTCCCTTTTGCTGTCTACCTTAAAAATATCAAAAATATCTCAAAAATCAATCTAACTTACAAACCTTGGGGAGACAGCCATGCAACTCACTTGCTGTGGTATTTAATACTATCCAATCCAAGCGATGCTGACCTTGACAACAGGGGTTCCGAAAATTCAGTATTAATTTAATCGTTGACTTTAGTGTAAAACAGAGAGGCAAGCTAGCTGTCTTTTCTACGTTGACGCAAATAGTATTGATGGCGTTATACTCGCTACAGATTACCGGTTGACTGAACGTTCTAATAAACGTTTTTTCTTCTTAATTAACCTGGGAAATTATCATGTTCTTTACCAATAGATTTGCATTAGTTACAGGCAGTTCACGCGGCATTGGCAGGGCAATTGCTCTGAAGCTAGCTGAGCAAGGAGTTCAGGTTGCCGTTCACTATTATCAAAATCAGGCAGCCGCTCACGATACGCTGTTGCAAATTCAGCAGCGAGGGGCGGATGGCTTTGTTGTGCAAGCCGATGTGTCCCAGTCCGAAGCAATTGATCGGTTATTCAGCCAAGTTCAGGACAAATTTGGGAAGCTCGACATTTTTGTCAGCAATGCTCGGCCTGATCTACCGTTGTTCTATCAGTCACCGCTAGAAATGTCGCTAGACCACTGGCGGACCGCAATCGATTCTCAAGCTCAAGCCTTTCTGCTGAGTGTGCAAAAAATCGCCGATTTAATGCCTGACGGCGGCAGAATTGTAACCATCACCTATGCGCCGAGTGGGCGTACCGGAAGCTGGCAACCCTGGGCAGCAATGGGAACCGCAAAAGCAGCGCTGGATTCGCTGTGTCGTTACTTTGCCGTGGCTCTAGCTCCACGCGGCATCACCGTAAATGGCATCAGTCCCGGCTGTATTTTCGGGGAACCCAATCCCATTGAAGGCGGTGTGTTGCGCTCACTTCCATCCGAAATCCAGGAAGCGACTCAGAAGTGGCATGAAAGCGGCTGGACACCGATGCGGCGACTGGGAACACCAGAGGATGTAGCCAATGCCGTCATGCTCCTCTGTAGTCCAGAAGCAAGCTTTATCACGGGACAGATTCTCCATGTAGATGGAGGTGCATCGATTATAGATACAGTGTATCCCTTAGATATTCAACTTGGCCGCTAAAGCAGTAACGACTTTTCACTTTGCACAACATCAATGCGTTCATTAATACATAACCTAACGCCGACAACACATTTATTCAGGAGAACTGATCATGGCACGTGATACCAATAACACCCTCTTTCAGGCAACCGATCTCGGTGTGCAGATACCTGCCAATGCAGCCGATGGCTTAGTATTTTTCGATTCACACTCTGACTCTATCAATAGCGGTGATGATCCAGTTGACTTTCTCAGACTCTCTATTCTTAGCAACTTTGGCAACCTTAACGTCTCCATCACAGGGTTGAGCACGAGCACAAGCGTAGAGCTAATTCGTAGTCTCAATAGCAACAACTTTGTTGATTCTTCCGAAGTCATCAAACAGTTTAATGTCAGCCGTAATGGCGGTAGCTTTAATGTCGATGGGTTAGACACAGGCGACTATTTCCTGCGGATTCTGGGCGATGGGTCACGCAATACTAATTACACGCTCAACCTTAGAGCAACAGCAGGACTGGGGCCAGATCGGGAACCCAATCAGCTTCCTCAACCTCAAAATCTTGATGTTCTTAATGATGACCGGGCAGTACAGGGAACATTAGGAATTGGCGATATTGAAGATGCCTACCGTTTTAGAGTAAATGTACCGACCAAACTTAGTGCCTTTCTAAATACCAGCTCAGGAGGAACAGCAGCAAGAGATGTGAGGCTAGCAAGACTTGATGGTTCTGTTATTACCAGATCAGGGACTCAAAACGTTGCAGGACTCGTTTTAGGTCAGAGCCTTGAAGTTGCTTCCTTGCCTGTGGGTGACTATGTCATTATTCCGCGAGCTATTTCCTCTGCTAACGTTAGCTACACCATGTTTCTTGATACAACACCGCTCATAACCAATCAACCTCGTTCTGCAAATTTAAACAACAGCACTCCTACGAACATTGGCACCAATACCAGCCAAAACCTGATAGGGCAACTCAACCGTAGTGGGATCTTCGACGGTAGAGGCGGCAACGATCGCATCTCTACGTTAGATGGTGACGATATTGCAGTTGGCGGTGCCGGTAATGACATTATCGATGGCGGAACAGGCGACGACATTCTCTTTGGTGGTTTAGGTAGGGATACTTTGATCGGCGGGGCAGGCAGCGATACATTTGTGCTGGCTCCGGAAACAGGTGTGGATGTGATCAAAGACTTCCGCAATGGTGTTGATCAGTTAGGGCTGGCAAACGCCGTCACTGTTGAGATGCTGGACATTACTCAAAGAAGAGGCAATACGGTGATTGGCCTAGGGGGTGAAAAACTCGCCATCCTCCAAGGAGTACGTGCCAATCAGATTGGAGCTGAGGATTTTGTGGCGGTTGACTTCACTAGTTTCAAGGGCATGGAAGTACCTGTGATCGCAGCTTGATTCTGAGCATCAACCTAGAATGCGCTGTTATTTTATTCGGAGTAATGAGATTCTTTAACTCTCATGAAATGATAATAAAATTAACTAGAATGGGAAGCCTCACCTGCAAAGGGCTGCTCTCTGCTGCCAGATCGCTGAGCACTATGTCTCGAACCTTGATCATCAGGCTATTAGGAGGCTTTTCCCTAATCTATGGCGAACGTTCGATTACAGAAATCGCTAGAGGACGAACGCAGGCTTTGTTGTCCTACTTGGTGCTCAATTGTCATACTCCCCAGCCCCGTCAGCGGATTGCCTTTCACCTTTGGCCTGAATCAAGTGATGCTCAAGCACGAGCTAATCTGCGTAAAGAATTGAGTCATTTGCGTCATGCCTTGCCGAATCCAGACGAGTATTTGCAGGTAGACACCAAAACATTACAATGGCTGTCTAACGCCAATTTCACCGTGGATGTCGCTGAATTTGAAGCAGCCGTGAAAGCAGCAGAGCTGGCAACCGCTTGGCGGATCGTCCGAGCTGAGCAAGAAAAAGCCATTGCCTTATATCGCGGTGATCTGTTACCCGATTATGACGATGAGTGGCTGTTGGCCGAACGGGAACGATTGCAGCAACTCTACCTGCGGACATTAACTCAACTCGTTAATCTACTAGAAGAACAGCACGATTATCAAACTGCGCTGACCTATGCGCAACAAATGCTGCGGGTCGATGCGCTAAATGAAGCCACCTACGGCACCCTGATGCGATTGTATGGGTTGAATGGCGATCGGGCCAGAGCGTTGCAGGTTTATCATCAATGCATGACGGTGCTGCGCGAGGAGTTGGGTGTTGATCCGAGTTTGACAACCCGTACTCTCTATCAGCGCCTTCTAGATGAGGATGATCAAACTCTTCTAGAGCAGCCTGTTTTGCAGGATTCAGCAAAAGATTCATCTGCTACCGTTTCCACTGTTTCCACTGTTTTCACTGCTGCCACGCCTACCACTGCCACTGCCTCGCCGCCACCTGCTGCTCCGATTCAGACAGACTGGGGTGAAGCAATCGATGTCTCTGTCTTCTACGGGCGAGAAACGGAACGGGCAACCTTGCATGAGTGGATTGTGAATGATCGTTGTCGTCTGATTTTGCTCTTGGGTATGGGTGGAATCGGCAAAACCGCTTTGGCCGTGAAGGTAGCAAAGGAACTAATCAACAACGAGAATACGAACGAGATAATAAGTGAGAGTGGGAATAAAAATATAACTAACTCGCCTCCCATCCACCCAACTGCTACGCAAAAGCAAGCTACTAGCCATTTGCCCTTCCAGTGCGTAATTTGGCGATCGCTGCGTAATGCGCCCCCACTCGATATTCTATTAGCTGAACTGGTGCCGTTTCTGTCTGAGCAACAGGACATCAAAGCAGAGACGAGGCGGTTGATTCATTGGTTGAAGGCGCGCCGCTGTCTGGTCATCCTCGATAACATGGAAACGATTTTTCAAGAGGGCAATCGAGCGGGGCAATATCGTCCAGGTTACGAGGCGTATGGTGAATTATTCAAGCTACTGGGAGAGGTACAGCACCAGAGTTGCGTCTTACTCACCAGCCGTGAGAAACCTGCCGAAGTTGCAGTTCTGGAGGGGACGGCAGCCGTGCGCACGCTCCAATTAGGTGGCTCCTCAGAAACCGCTCGAGCGATCATCGAAACCAGAGGCTTATCTGGGTCTGAAGTAGACAAACAAAGGCTAGCCGAGCAGTATGGCTACAATCCCCTGGCGCTCAAGATTGTCGTGACTAGCATCAAAGATATATTCAGCGGTGAGATCACTGCATTCTTAGAAGAAGATACGGTTGTTTTCAACGGAATTCGTCGCTTGTTGGATCAGCACTTCGAGCGGCTCTCCAGACTAGAAGCAACGATCATGTACTGGTTGGCGATCAATCGAGCATGGACAAGCGTTGCTGAACTGATTGAAGATATTGTTCCTAAGGTGTCTCGGATTGCCGTACTAGAGGCACTGGAATCGTTGCAGTGGCGTTCTCTAATTGAAGTGCGAGCAGGTAACTACACGCAACAGCCCGTGGTGATGGAATATGTTACCGAGCGGCTGGCAGACCAGATTGCCACCGAAATCACCGATAAGGATATCGATTGGTTGGGTAGCCATGCGCTGCTCAAAACAACGGTGAAAGAGTATGTTAGAGAAACCCAAAACCATCTGATTTTAGGAGCGATTGCTACCAAGTTGTTTACGGTTTTTGGTACACCCGTCAAACTCGAAAAACGCCTGTGTGAAATTCTCACGTTGCTGCAACGTTGGTCAACTTCGCCGGTCTATGCGGCGGGCAACTTAATCAACCTTTGTTCTCATCTTGGTATTGATTTAGTTGATTTCGATTTTTCTGGGCTGCTGATCTGTCACGCCTATTTGCAAAGAAGCCAGCTACATCGCGTCAATTTCGCCAACTCGATGTTTACCAAATCCGTTTTTACCCAAATTATTGGCGCAGTGCTGTCGGTTGCCTTTAGTCCCGACGGAAAGCTGCTGGCCGCCGGAGAAACCAATGGCAACATTCGGCTGTGGCAAATTAGCGATGGACAATTGTTTTTGACGCTAGAAGGACATACGGATCAAATCAGCTCGATTGCTTTTAGTCCAGATGGTCACATCTTGGCAAGCGGCAACGATGACAAAAGTATCAAGCTTTGGGAGATACCGAGTGGCAGATTAATTAGAACCTTAGAAGATACGATCGGAATTTGTTCTGTAAATTTTAGCCCGGATGGTCAGACTCTAGCGGCTGGTAATTACGATCATACCGTCAAGCTGTGGGATGTCCAAACTGGGCAGCCCTTAAGAATTCTGCGAGGCCATACCAACTGGGTCAGGGCAGTGGTTTGGAGTCCGGATGGTGCCCTGCTGGCGAGCAGCGGCGATGATCAAACTATCCAACTTTGGGATGTGGGCAAAGGACAACGGCTGAAAACGCTACAGGCTCATACGGATTGGGTCTGGTCGGTAGCTTGGAGTCCGGATGGCAAAACCCTGGCTAGCGGCAGTATGGATCACACGATTCGGCTGTGGGATGTGAAGCGCGGACAAGCCATGCGGATATTACAGGGACACAGCGATGGCGTCTGTTCAGTGACCTGGAGTCCGGATGGACAGCGGTTAGCCAGTGGCAGTGCAGACCATTGTGTGAGGTTATGGAATGCCAATACGGGTGAGCTGATGAAAACGCTGCAAGGTCATTCTAGCGGCATCTGGTCGGTGAAATTTAGTCCAGATGGCAACCTGCTGGCGAGTGGCAGCCCTGACCAAACGGTGAAGCTGTGGGATACCCAGACAGGGCACCTGATGAGAACCTTACAGGGAAGTGCCAACTGGACCAGAGCCATCGCCTGGAGTCCGGATGGACAAATGCTGGCGAGTGCTCATTACGATCAGACAGTGAGGCTGTGGGATGCCAACCGCGGCCAACTGACAACAACATTGCAGGGGCATACCAACTGGGTCAGATCGGTAGCCTGGAGTCCTGACGGACAAACCCTGGCTAGCGGCAGTGATGACCAAACCATCAAACTGTGGGATGTCCAGACTAAGCGACTGCTCCATACCCTATCGGGTCACAAAAGCTGGGTACTCTCGGTTGAATTTTGCCCATTGCCTAATCAAACCATGTCCAATCGCACTACCCTGGACGAGCGGCCAGCGATCCTGGCTAGCGGCAGCTACGACCACACAGTCAGGTTATGGGATGCCTCCAAGGGTCAACTAATCAGAGTTCTACAGGGGCATGCTAGCGGCGTCTGGTCGGTCAAATGTTGCCCGGTGCTTTTTTCAGCCAATCAGCAGGAATGTTCCGACGCAGTTGCCGGTTCCGAACAGCAGGAGTATCATGCAGCGGATTCGCTGCTTCTGGTGAGCGGTAGCGGTGATAATACCTTGAAGCTTTGGCAGGTTGAGACAGGCCGACTGTTGAATACCTTGGTTGGTCATACGCACCGCTTGTGGTCAGTTAGCGTCAGCCCAAATGGTCAGTTGCTGGCGAGCAGCAGCAGTGATAACACGATCAAACTCTGGGACATTCGTACAGGCGAATTGCTGAGAACACTGCAAGCGGGCAATAGCGGCATCTGGTCTGTTGCCTTCAGTCCTGATGGGGCGCTTCTGGCCAGTGGAGACACCGATCAAACGGTTAAACTTTGGGATATTCAAACTGGAACACTCTGGAAAACATTGCATGGACATACCAATTGGGTAGTCTCGGTGGCGTTTAATCCTCAAAATCAATGTTTGGCCAGCAGCAGTGCGGATGAAACCATTAAGCTATGGGATGTAAAAACGGGAGAGTGCCTGAACACGTTAAGGGTAGATCGCCCCTACGAAGGCATGAACATTAGCGGCGTCACAGGCTTAACCGAGGCACAAAAGCAAACGCTGAGAGCATTGGGGGCAGTGGGATAGCTTGGAGGCGTCACAGCAGAGCAACTTGACTCAGCTTCTAGAAAACCATCCCACGTGAGTAATCCGACTTTTTCTGACTTTTCTCAATTTCAACGGGTTGGCATACCTCGCTTTTGGAGCAGTTCTGGAGCGGTTCTGGATCAGTTCTGGATCGCTGGGATCGTTAGTTTAGTTTCAGATGAAACGAGGTAATGCTGCCAAGCAAATGAGTCAAGAGTTGATTTCAATCATTTTAGTTCTTGGCTTTTCTTACAGCCTTTTTCAGACTAGTGAAGTACGAAAAACGGGGTGCAGGGGCACTGCTCCTGCGTGGGGGCTTTGCTCCCGCACCTCCTGTAGCTCACATGAATGAAAAAACGCTGTATCTGTATCCTCGTTTCGTTCAAATTGAATTTTGACACAAAATCCCAAAGGAGTAATACAATGGCCGAATTTAATCTTGGTGCCCTATCCCTCACAAGCGGTGTCAGTAATCCAACTCGCACCATTAATCTTTCTAACTTTGAAGACACTTACAGTTTTAGTGTAACTAGCGATCGCAATATCAATCTGGGAGTGGTTGGCCCCGAATCTCTTACCGTTCAAGTATTTCGCGATTTCAATGGCAATGGTGTAGTTGATGGAGCCGACAAGCAGATTGCCATTAATTCCAATACTAGAACAAATGAAGCAATTAACCTATCAGCTTTTGCTTCAGATGTTGATCCAGGCAGCTATATCGCCAGAGTGAGTCGGGAAAAGCAGACGATTGACTTTGGTATCTCCAGACCCTACAGCTTGAAACTATCGGCTGACCCGGTCAGCACACCCAGCAAAATCCTTGCTAGAGAACATTCGTTTAGTCCTTTGTTCAACAACAGTCGCCTCCAATCTTTTAAAGGCTCTGTAGGTGACACTGACAACACAGATACCGCCATACTGGCTGTCCTCGACAAAGGCTCTTATCGCTTTGAACTCAAGGATCTAACTGCTGATGCTGATTTTAGGTTGATTCAAGACAGAAACAACAATCGGATCGTCGATCCAGGGGAGGCAATGACGACATCGCGTAGAGGAGGCACTAGATCGGAGGTATTCACTCGCGAATTAGAGGTAGGAAACTACTTTCTGCAAGCTTCTCAAGTTTCAGGCAACGCAAATTACACCATGACCGTTGCCCCAGTCGTAATCTAGATCAGTTCCAAATCAGCGATGAATGCTGTATCAGCAATGATATGGCATTCGTATCTAACAAATACGTAGATCTTGTTCAACTATCTCGAGAGGCAGCCCAATCGCATGACCGCAAGTTTACAGCTTCGTAACCGCATCATCAGTGAAGCAGACATTTTTCCACGGCTCGCCAGCTACCGGATGATGCCCCAATTACAGCGTGAGAGCATCATCGATGATGCAATTGCATCCATGACCTGTACCGAAGACGAACTGACACTCGCACACCAGCAATTCTATGAAGAAAATCAACTGCTTGACGAAACGGATCGACAAGCTTGGCTCAAGCATCACAGTATAGATCAGGAGTTTTTAGAAACCGTTTTCATTCCCCGATTGCTCAAGATCGAGAAATTTAAACATCAACAGTGGAAACACAAGTTGGAGTCTTATTTCCTGAGACGCAAAACTGAATTGGATCGAGTCATCTACTCAATGATTCGCGTTCAAGATGCCGAAATAGCTGAAGAACTTTACTTTCGGATTCAGGAGAACGAACAATCTTTTGCCGACGTAGCTTACGAATACTCGCAAGCACCAGAAGCCCAAATCAATAGCACGATTGGTCCAGTCGAGTTGGGCAGCTTGCATCCAGCATTAGCCCATCTGTTAGCCATCAGCCAACCTGGCCAACTTTGGTCGCCCCTCGCTCTAGGAAACTGGATTCTGATCGTTCGGCTAGAGAAGTTGATTCCAGCCCAATTAAATGTCCCAATGCGTCAGCGGTTGCTGCGTGAACTGTTTGAAGCTTGGATACAAGAACAAATGCAAATCGATTCAATCTTTCCCAAATAAGCAGTTCAACCTTCTAGATTTTTTGGCACTTCTAACTAATTGGAGATCAACCCATGCAATATTTCACCTCACCCACTCACACCACAGTTTCCTACGACCAATATGGCAGCGGGCCACCTCTAGTGCTCGTACATGGTTCCTTCAGTGACCATATCACTAACTGGGAATTCGTAAAACCTTTGTTTGAGAAACAATTTACCGTCTACGCCATCGCCCGTCGCGGTCGAGGTGAAACGGACGCCACTGAAGGTCACAGCCTTGATGATGAGAGTACCGATGTCGTGACGCTGATTCGAGCAATCGACGAACCTGTTTTTCTCTTGGGTCACTCCTATGGTGCTCAAACCGCGCTGGCCGCAGCCGTCAAAGTTCCCGATCGCGTGCGCAAGCTGGTGCTTTACGAAGCTCCTCGGCCCCGCATTGTTGATCAGCAAGCTATGGAGCGGTTGGAGGCACTGGCAGAATCCGGCAACTGGGAAGGTTTCGCCCTATCATTCTTCCACGATCAGCTGTTGATCCCACTTGAAGAGCTGGAGCAATTGCGAAGGACAGAGCTGTGGCCACCGATCATCGCCGACGCTAAGGCATCGCTGGGTGATCTGCGTGCGCTGAGCCAATACGGCTTCAATCCCGAACGTTTTCGCAACCTTCCAGTTCCGGTGCTACTGCAAATCGGTACCGAAAGTCCCCGCGATCTCTATATCACTGATGCGCTGGCTGCTGTCCTTCCAGATGTCCGCATCGAAGCGCTACCCGGTCAGGCACACGAAGGTATGACCACAGCACCGAGGATGTATGCCGAGGCAGTATCTCGCTTTTTGCTTGAGTAGGATGTGGCGTTTTATCCAGGTCTATCCCATTCGTATTCAAGGCAATAGACAATCTTTGCCATGAATTAAGCAGTGCTTGATCACGGTCATTCACTGATACAGCTCTATATCATAGTCTCTGGCATCGCTAGGGGCTATTTTATTATGAGCAATAGCCTCTCTGAAAGCCGTTCTCCTGAGCACAATAAATTTTACTTGAATAGCAATCTTCCCGATCTCTTCCCTTTTACCTTCTACCTTTAAAGCATTGAGATAAAGCATTGAGAGGACAATTCAAATAAAGATCAATGCAATTTATCTTGAAACATCATATGTAGGAAAAGGAGAAACCTATGGCAATTATCAATGATGGATTTGGCAGTGCTTCTAAACTGGTCGGAACTGAACAAGCAGATCTGATTAATGGATTCGATTTAAATGATGTGATTGAAGCAGCAGGCGGCAACGATTCCATTTTTGCAGGTGATGGCAATGATACCGTTGCTGGCGGCAATGGCAATGATTTTATTGACGGTGGAGTTGGCAACGATAACTTATCAGGAAATGGGGACAATGACACAATCAATGATTTCTTTGGTAACAATATCCTGCAAGGTTTTAGTGGTGATGATACATTGACCGCAGGTGCCGGAAATGATGTATTCATCGGTGGTTTAGGCAGCGACCGGATGACAGGTGGGGGAGGAGCTGATATCTTTGATTTTCGGCTTGCCTTTGGAGGAACAGATCAGGATATTGTAACCGACTTCGTTGCTGGCACCGACAAAATTACAGGTTTAGCGTTCAATAACATCAATATAGACTTTGCCAGTGTTGCCAATGATAGTCTAGCGGCGACATCAAGCGCCTCAATTGTTTACAGCCGCAGCACGGGATCGCTGTTTTTAAACACCAATCGTTCAGCTTCCGGATTCGGTGGTTTTGGCAAAATTGCCACCTTCCAAGGAAATCCCAATATCTCAGGTAGAGATTTCATCCCTCTAGAACTATGACTTAGCGATAAGAATATCTGTCACTATTTGGCTTGAAACATAGTATTCGATTAATTTCGATTAATTCATTTACTCATCTTAGAGATTTGATTATGCAAATTCATCAGCTTAGTCAAGTTATGACGCGGTACTTTGGAATTAGCAGCAGCACCAACGAGCGAGCCAGATCCCCACCACTAGCTGATTGTGGAAGTCTGACCAGAATTCGGGTTGTTCTAGATAGGGATTCATCCCTGAAAAGGGGCTTGGCATAGGTTGACTCACTGTCTATAGGCTAGTCCACTCTCTAATTTTAGGTGTACAACTCTGGCGAAGGAAGAATTTTTAGTGGAAGTTAATGCTGAAGCTATAGTAGACAGTGATGGATGAGGGGAGTCGGTACCAAATTATAGTGCGAATATTTACAACTTTAACGGACGTAGAAAATGCGTCCTTTTTTAGTCTTATTAATGTTAGATAGATTTACTGCTTGATTAGTTTAGTCAATTCTCGATTTCTTCCCGATTTCTTTCCATAAATAGAACATAGGAAAAGAGAGCAATGACTCAACTTCCTTACAAAAGTAATTCAAGTTTTAGGAGAAATTCAATGGACGATGTTTTGGCTAACGTTGTAGGTTCGACATTCAACGACAATGGTACATTTGACAATGAAGGTGTATTTCATCCCAGACTCGTAGGTGCCGCAGGAGATGACACAATTATAGGTTTCGCAGGTGAAGATATCCTGGAAGGATTGGGTGGTAACGATCACCTACTAGGGGGCAGCGAAAACGATGCTCTCGATGGTGGAATAGGCATTGATCAAATGGAGGGAGGTGCAGGTAATGATACTTATTTTGTCGATGCTAGTACTGATATTGTAATTGAAGCAGCGGATTTAGGCTTCGATATTGTCTTTACAAACACCAGTTTTACGCTCAGCGCTAATGTCGAAAACTTAACCCTGATTTCTGGAGGTGTTGATGGTGGTGGTTTACCTCTAGCATGGAGGGGCACAGGCAACGATCTGCATAATCGCATCCAAGGCAATGAGCGGGGTAACTTCCTGGTCGGGTTGGCTGGAGATGACAGACTGATTGGCGGTCGTGGTGGTGATACTCTGCGCGGTGGCATTCACACCGATCGACTGTTCGGTGAGGCTGACAATGACCTTCTAGAGGGTGAGCAAGGCAATGACTTCCTTGAGGGTGCGGCGGGTCTTGATACGATCAAAGGTGCATCAGGTGGTGCATTAGGTAAAGGAGTCAGTGAACAGGATTCGTTGCTCGGCGGCACTGGTGCTGATGAGTTTGTTCTCGCTGATCAGAACGATGTTTTTTATGTAGGTGGAAAGAATGGAGATTATGCCTTGATCCAAGATTTCACCCGCGAAGACAAGATTTTCCTAGAAGGCTCGGCAAGCAAATATGTTCTGGGTGGTAGGCCGCTTGGCTTCAATGGTACCGGAATTTACCGCGATCTCGATAATAATGGGCAGTTGGGACGAGCAGATGATTTAGTCGCGATTGTGCGGAATTCTCCAACGAACTTTAGTTTGTCTCAGCTTAACTATCTCTAGACACTAACAGAAGAACGCAGCAAGATAGTCTCTGGAATTACTGGAGGCTATCTTTTAACATTTGTCTGATGGTAAAATCAACAAATACGCAGCGAGATTCCTGTTGAGATGTCACCATGACGCAAGCGTTGCCTAACCTAGCTTCACTCGTTCCAGCAAAAATCACGCTTGAACGATATCATCGCATGGTCGAGGTGGGAATCTGGGACGATTGCCATGTCGAACTACTGAACGGAGTGATTGTCGAAATGCCGCCAGAAGTAACTCCCATGCGAGTAAGCGTACCACCACGCAGGAGCAACTGGCAGGGGTTTTGGGGAATCGCGTGCAAATTCGCATCGGTGCACCAATCACTCTACCCAACAGCTCTGAACCTGAACCCGACATCGCTATCGTTCAACGAGTAGAAGACAACTACCTGAATCATCACCCCTACCCAGAAAACATTTTTTGGGTAATAGAATATTCCAACACTAGCCTAGATAAAGATTTAGATGTGAAAGCTGACATCTACGCAGCAGCAGGCATTCCTGAATATTGGGTGGTCAATCTGAAGCAAAGCATCCTGGTTGTGTTTCGTGACCCCATAGATGGAAAATACCAGTCTCGCCAGGAGTTCATTTCAGGCAGTATTAGTCCCCTAGTATTTCCTGATGTGACGCTCGCGGTAGCTGTACTTCTATAGATCTTGCGCAAATGCTAGATAGCCTCCCGATTTCCTCCCGATTGCTTTTTATAAAGAGAACAAGAGAGAACACACTAGCTCAACTTCTTGCCAAAAAGCAATTCAAGAGGAATATTCACTATGTTGTATCATCTGGATTTCCAAGTCGAGTACCCGACTGGCCTGTCTCAGCAAGAGCTGTTTACCGTCTGGGCTGAAGAAGCCGAAGCTGCGCTGGGAGCCAAACAGCAAGGAATCGTGCTGGATTTGTGGAAATGTGTAGGCATGCGGCGCGTAATTGCCGTAGTCGATGTTGCATCGCCCGATGTCTTAGATCAAATTCTGTTCGATTTACCGATCATGAAAAAGATGGGACAGCATGTACAGGTGCAAGTGACTTCTCTAAGACGCTATGAAGACTTTGCTACTGATGTACGTCAACGTCTTCTAAATTGATTTCTTCCCGAAGTCTTCCCGATTCGTTTCTATTCTGAAAATAAGTTCACTCAAGGAATTCGACTCATGAAATCTCTTTCTCGCTCTGTCGCTCATCCCATCCCCACTTTTAACCGAAAGACAGCAGCAAAATCCAAGCTGACTGCGGAATGGGTAATTGAAAACGGCAAATTAGTTTGCCAATGGCAAATCGTAGAATCTTAAAGTTTGTTCAACAACAAAGCTCACCCATTAATTCGAGGAACAACGATTATGCAACTCAAACAAATTCTTCCCACCACTCTCATCCTCACGACTGGTTTGCTGGCAATTCTAGGAACAGGGGCAAATGCGGCCCTGACCATGAACGGAGTTACTATCAACAGTAAGCCGTTTGGATCGATCGCACTCGTCATCCGGACAGATTGGCGCAATTGCAGCAGGAATGCCCAGAGAAACTACGAACCGTTCAGCATCAAGCTCAACAGGCAGCTACTGCCACAAAGGCTGAGCAAACCATATCCAATGCCTTGATCTTTAATCGCTCGTTCGACAGTACGCAGCCGAATCCAATTTAGCAAAATCCGCTTGCCTTTTCCCGATTGCTTTTTACACTATAAGCAACCTCAGAACAACCTAGCAACCCATCCTAACCATCATGAACACCTCTACTCCTCTGCTTGTTGCTATTCAAGGTGATATTTTAATTTTGACTCTGAACCGTCCGAGCGTTCTGAATGCAATCGACGCGGAGATGGCAGTTGCACTGCAAGAACAACTCACCTCAGCCAGCCAAAATCCAGCGATTCGCGCCATTTTAATCACAGGTAGCGGGCTGGGCTTTTGTTCCGGCGGCGACTTGAAGTTTGCAGTAGAAACAAATCCCAAATATCCGGGCGATGCATTTTTGGCATTAACAGCCATCCTACATGACTGTGTAGAACAGATTCGCACCATGTCTAAACCCGTAATTGCCGCCATCAATGGTGCAGCTGCAGGGGCAGGTTTGTTTCTAGCACTGGCTTGCGATTTGCGGATCATGGTCGATAGCGCCTATCTCAAACAGTCGAATACATCGCATGGATTATCGTTGCCGGTTGGCGGCACATTTACCTTGCCTCGCTTGATCGGTATGGGACGCGCTTTAGAGATTGTCATGCTGGATGAAGCGATTTTTGCGGCTCAATCGCTGGAATTAGGTTTAGTCACGAAAGTGGTGCCGCACCAGCAACTTCAAGCTGAAGCGCTTGCCTTAGCAGCCCGTGTTTCGCAGATGCCCATCGAGGCGCTGGGACGGGTGAAGCGGCTGATGAATGAAGCGTACCATAACACTCTGACTGAACAACTCTTAGCAGAACGGCAGCAAATCGCCATGAGTGCAAACTCACCTGAAGGGCGAGAAGGATTAGCTGCATTTTTGCAAAAGCGGCAACCTAACTATGCTGCGGTGAAAGTAAGTAGAAGCGCGTTGTATCACTCAATTCGCGTTTGATTGGCGATGATTTGGTAATGGAGTTGTTATTTTCGACTAAAATCGAGCAGCACATGAGATATTTTCATCGTAATCAGTAAAGACTATTTCAATTTCCTAAACTGCATTTCAACTGGCGGCATCATGAATCCACGGCTCGAATGGTAATGGGTAGTTTCGCTCTCGTGATTGGAATGCTTACTGGAATCGCCTCTAATATTCAACCGGTTGGCATCTGGTCGCAATTGGTCTCAGCGGGTTAGGATTCTGGCTCTGGATTGGGCAGAAGTGGTGCAGACGCTAGGATGACAGTAATTACATCTCCTCTTTATTCAACGCTTCCAAAATTTGCTCGGCCAGCTCCAATGGACGAATTGGCTTTGTAAAAACAGCAATTACCTCTAGTTTTTCTAAACTGGCTCGCTCCGAAGGTTGCACTTTCGCCGTTGCCAAAATTACCGGAATCGATTGCGTTGCTGGATTGGTTTTGAGCTGCTGTAAGGTCGTTCGTCCATCCATTCCTGGCATCATCATATCGAGTAGAATCACATCTGGATGCTCGGATGCAGCTAATCGGATCGCCTCTGGTCCAGAACTCGCCGTTAGAATCGTCCAATCCGTACTCATTTCTAGCGCCAGTTGGGCAATCGTCCGAGCATCCTCCTCATCATCTACCAGTAAAACTCGTTTACTCATCTTCCTGCGTTTCCTCTGATCAACCAGATCGCCTTCTACTAATCATTGCTTCGTTTATCATCTACCCGTCTATTATTGGCCTATTCACTCATCCATTCTTAACGGCAACAAAATATGAAACGTACTGCCCTCACCCAGGCTGCTCTCTACCCAGATCTGGCCCTGATGCTGCTCCACAATGCTACGGCAGATAGCCAAGCCCAAGCCAGTGCCGCCCTTTTCGCGTGAGTCGGAAGCGTCCACCTGCTGAAATGGCTCAAAGATGCGTTGAAGTTGATCGGTAGGAATTCCCCGGCCCTGATCGGCAACTTGAATGTGGAGTTGGTCAGATTGCACGCACGCACGCAGCCAAACGGTTTGTTTCGGTTCAGAGAACTTGATGGCGTTGCTGAGCAGGTTGGTCAGCATTTGCAGCAGGCGATCAGGGTCAGCCCAGAATTCAGCAGCAATTGCCTCGCCCTTGAGTACAACTTTGGCCTGTTCTGCCATCGACTGCATCGCCTCGATTGCTTCAGCTAACAGACTCTCTGCTTGGCACTGCACTTTCTGCATGGTGATTTTGCCCAACTTAATCCGCTCCAGATCGAGAATGTCATTCACCAAACGAATCAGGCGGACCGAGTTGCTGATGGCAATGTCGAGAACCTGCTGTCCTTTCTCGCTCAAGCTGCCGAGTTTGCCCGTTCGCAACAGATCGAGTGAACCAATTAATGAATTGAGTGGCGTTCGCAGCTCATGGCTGACCAGAGAGATAAATTCGTTTTCTAGACGCTTGTATTCTGTGATGTCATTGATGATATTCAAAATACACGGAATTCCTGCTAGTTCAATTTGCTCCATTGACAGCAGAACCGTTCTAATTTCGTTATGTTTAGTACAAATCTCAAGTTCTTGATTCTGTAAAACGCCTTTCTCTTGAAAGAGTTGCACTATTTGTTCATAGGTGTTGGCCGTCACTAGCTTCAGTTCTACGATGGTTCGGTTCAAGATTTCAGTTTCAGTGTAGCTGCTCATTCGCAGAAAACTGGGGTTGACCTCAATAAACCGTTGCTCTGCCAGAGTGAGAATTGCAATCGGGCTGGGACTAGCGCGAAAGGCTTTGGCAAACTTTTCTTCGGCGGCGGCGCGTTCGCGAATTTCTTGCTGAAGCTGAGCGTTTTGCGTTTCGAGTTGAGCATTTTGGGCTTCAAGCTGGGCATGGAGCCGACGCAGCATCAAATGCGTTTCGATCCGGGCCAGCACTTCTTCCACCTGAAATGGTTTGGTGATGTAATCCACACCGCCAACACCAAAGGCTTGCACCTTATCCAACACTTCTCCAGAGGCGCTAATAAAAATCACCGGAATTTCTTTGGTGCGCTCGTGCTGCTGCAACTGTTGACAGACTTCGTAGCCGTCCATTTCGGGCATGCGCACATCCAGCAAAATCAAATCAGGGGGAGCCGCCTGCGCACCGCGTAAGCCGTCAGATCCTTTGGTGACGCTACGGACTTTGTAACCGCGCTCGGTCAGCATCGAGGATAGCAAGTAGAGATTTTCGGGCGTATCGTCGATTACTAAAATATTGGCCTTAGGGGATATCGCTGGATTCGACATGGCTATCCTCTTGCGTCAGGTCTAAAATCTCGCTAAAGCAGAACTGTCGCGTTAGCTGGGTGAGTCCAGCCGCGAGCGCCTCATGCGTGGGGGGAATGGCTTGAAGCAACTGTAAAATCGCTTCCGCATCAACTTCAATTGCGGCTTGACGCAATGCGGCAATCCAGGCGGGCGGCATCACCTGCAACGACTCAGCGGTCAAGGCCGGAAGGACTGGCTTCGATTCCGCTTGACTCGATTCATAAAGATACTGCACGCCAAGGTATTCGGCCAGTTTAATCAAAATCAGCGATTCTCGAAACGGTTTCCGCACAAAGTCATCGCAGCCGACGGCCAGAATTTGCGCCCGCTGTTCTTCGAAGGCTGTGGCAGTGAGGGCCAAGATCACGGTGTCTTTTCCTTGCGGTTGCGATTTGATCTGCTGTGTTGCTTCATAGCCATCCATGATTGGCATCCGCATATCCATGCAGATTAGATCCGGATGCCATTCTTGCCAGCAGGAAATCGCCTCCGCTCCATTCTTGGCCGTCCGAGTCGCAAAGCCAACTTTTGTCAGCAGGCGATCGAGTAAATCGCGGTTTTCTGGCTTGTCATCTACGATCAAGATGCGGCGAGTTGGCTGATCGGGAGCCAGTCCCAGCACACGCTGCTGAAGCGGTTGGGCAGCAATTTGGCTGGCATCGGCCAATGTCGCCTGGATTTTGAAGCTAAAAATTGAGCCTTGCCCTAGCTTACTCTTGACCCGGATTTCTCCTCCCAGCAGCCGCACAAACTGACGGCTAATCGCCAGTCCCAGTCCCGTACCACCCTCAATTTGAATGCTGCGTGCCTGCACAAATGGCTCAAAAATCTGATTCATTTCGTTGGGGGCAATGCCTCGGCCCGTATCTTCTAGCTTGAAGTGCAGGACATATCGCTCGGTGCCTGTTGGCTCCTGTTTCGCTCTCACCCGCAGTTTGACGCTGCCCGTCTCGGTAAACTTGATCGCGTTGCTGAGCAGATTGATCAAAACCTGACGCAGTTTACCCTCGTCGCTGACAATGTAGCGCGGCACATGCTTTGCCACATCAAATTGCAATGACAACCGTTTGGCACTGGCGCGGATTTGAAACATTTCTTGCAGCGTTTGCAAAAGCTGATGCAGATCGAATGGATCTGGGGTTAATGCCGCCCGTCCCGCTTCGATTTTGGACATCTCCAGCACGTCATTGATCAAATTCAGCAAATGTTCACCACTGCGGTTGATGATGGCTAACGAATCGCGCTGTTCATTTGTCAGCGTCCTATCCCGCTCCATTAGCTGAGCAAATCCCAAAATTGCATTGAGTGGCGTTCGCAATTCATGACTCATGTTGGCCAAAAATTCGCTTTTAGAGCGATTGGCAATTTCCGCACTGCGTTTGGCGGCTTCGAGAGCCTGTCGCTGCTGCTTTTCCTGCTCTAGCAGTTTGGCTTGGGCAATCGCAATTCCGACTTGGGCCGCCACGGCTTCTAACAGTTCAACTTCATCTTGGCTCCACTGACGAGAACGGCTACATTGATGAATCACAATCGCACCATTCGGTTCACCTTGGTAGGAGGTTCTAACCGTCATCAGCGAGCGAATAGCATAGCGTTGGTAAAGATCGGTTGCACTTGCTAAGGTAGGGTCAGCATAGACATCGGCGCTAGCAATGGCTCGATCTTGGGCAAAACTACGAATCAAGCTGGGTGCTTCTTGACGGGCAACTTCAATGCCGAGCAGCGATTGACACTCTGGAACCAAATATTCCGCTACAACCCGAAAGCGACCGGCAGCAGCCGTGCTGAAAAGCAAACAGCGATCGACACTAAAGGCCCGACCGATTTGATTCACCGTCGCCTGAAAGATTTGCTGAATATCAAGACTTTGGCGGATATCCTGCGTAATTTGTTCCAGCAGCAGGGCACGTTTGAGCTGACGTTCCAGATCAATTCCGACCGAAACCGTGGCCTTACCCTGAAGATACTTACGGGCAGCAATCAGGTAGTAGCGTTTGGAGTCGTTGACATCCATTTCGACCACCTGAGAGGCGGTATTTTCTGGGCTAGCGAGAAACTGCCGCATAAATTGAGCGAGTTGCGAACTGCCCTGCACAAACCCGACTTCCTGTCCCACAAACGCATCCTGCGATAGATTCCAATTTTCGGCCAAATGGCGATTCACGCCAATGTATACACCGCCATCATCCAGCCAGGAAATCGAACCGGGAACCGCATCCAGAACCGCTTCGAGCTGGTCTTTCGCTTCCGCCAGCTCTTTTTCTCGGGTCTTGATCGTCTGCGCCATTTGCTGAAATACTCGCGCCAGTCGTCCTAGCTCATCATCACGAGTCGCCACTTCATCCAGACTTTCCGGCTTAAAGCTGTCGGCTTCGATTGCCGCTGCCGCTGCCGTCACCTTATCGACCTGCTGCAGATAGCTCGTCATCTGCTCGTTTTTTTCGTAGATTTGATTTTCTAAACTGGTGGAATGTTCGGTGATCGTCTCCACTAAGATTTCCAGATCGGCATTTTCAGCCTGCAACTCTTCCAGCTGCATCTGTAGCTGTTCAATTTGTTGCAGTAGCTCCTCTCTGGACAGTGACATAGGCTGATTGATTCCCGTGAAAATTAATAGTAACTACGGCGCTTCCAACTCAAGCTGAAGTGTTGGCATCAGCCGCTGCAGATTCTGCAGTGACTTTTCCTGCCACGGCACCTCCTCCGATCCCCTGACAATTACTTGCACCGTATTCTTCTTCCGCATGCCAATCACAAACTTAGACAGCATATTGATTCCAGAGCTGTTGAGAAAATTTAATGCTTTTAGATCTAGAGTGATTGAGGTATCAGCCTGTTCGCTGGCCTGATTGAGCAAATCGGCAATCGGTTGATAGTCGGCCATGCCGCTCAACCGCAGGGATCCTTGAAAATAGATGGTCGCCACTGTGTGATCATAAACAACGTTGTAATTTTCTCCTTGCACCTCTTGAGTCACCATCGATATTGCAGCTCCTATAACCAAGTTCAAAGCAATTAAAACGGGAATGAACGCAATTTCTTACTAAACCGCAAGCTGAACCATTGTCGTAACCATCAAAATGGTAGGATCGTCTGGAGCAGGCTCAAACTTCCAGCCGAGCTTAGCAGCATGATCGGTGATCATGGTTAATATCCCTACCATTGACGTTGTCTCTGCTTCACTCTCGGCACTTCTCTCCAGCTGTTGCAAATAGAGTTCGGCGGGATCGGATTCACTTAGAGTTTGAATAAACTGCTTGAATTTTTTCATCGCTGTTTCTGAAAGACTGTTGGTAGTATATAGAATTACAGTCACTTCTGGTTCATTCAGCAAATGCATGCCGAACTGAATTGGATAGTCGGTATAGTTGAACTTCATCGCATTCTCTAACAGTTCGTTTGCCACATAGCTAACGGCACTTTTGATTTCTGCCTGTTTGCGACGGGCGCTAGAGCTATCGCTGACAGCCGGGAAAAACGTGGTTAAATAATCGGCTGCAAAATCGGCTGATAGGCCGTTGTTACGCCAGCGTTGCTGAATCGATACCGAGCTAGGCGAAAAGTTGATTTGCAAAAACTCCTGCTTTTTGGTAGCAGAGACCAGTTTGAAGTCGCCATAGATTTCAACTTCGTTCATAATAACCATCTTCCCTCCTATTTTTGCTTCAGCACCAGCAATGTAATGTCATCAAAAATCTTTTGCTCGCCAATATGGTGATGCACATCGGCAATTACCCGCTGTTTGATCTCCTCAGCAGTTGCCTGCCAGTTCTGGGCTACGGTGCCACAAAGTCGTTCGATGCCGTACTGTTCGCCTGCCAAATTTTCTGCCTCCGTGATGCCGTCGGTATACAACACAATCCCATCGCCCGATTCCAGACGAATCGAGGCATGACTGATAAACGGAGCAATCGCATCATCTAATCCGATTGGAAAACCTAGATTTTTAGTATTGATGCGCTCGATGACACCATTGGCACGCACAATCAACGTTTCTTCATGCTGACCGCTAATGCTGAGTTGATGGTCGGCATAGTTCAAAATTGCCAAGGTCAAACTGCGATCCGAGTTCATCCGCTGGATATTTTGATAAATCGCTCGATTGAGCGTATCTAAGAACTTAACTGGATCGGCTTCTCGCATCTCTGACAAAGTTCGCACCGCGGTTTGGGTCATCACCATCAAAATTCCACTTTCCAATCCATGTCCGGTAACATCGCCAATCCCGATTGTAATCACCTCATCGCACTGCAGCACATCATAATAATCACCGCCTACTTCGTCCGCTGGCTCCATAAATCCGGCAATGTCCAATGACGTAATCGCCGCCAGTTCTTCTGATCGGGGCAGAATCATTTGCTGAAGTTTGCGAGTCACATCGAGTTCGGCACTCATCCGCAGATTCTCAGCTTCTAATTTCCGATTCAACGCGGTAATTTCTTGATTTGCCAGGATCAAGGTTTCTTCCATCCGCTTACGCTCGGTAACATCCCGAATGGTGAGCACAGCTGCCCTTTCGCCGGTCTTGAACTCCAGACAAGCGCCAGAAATTTCTAAAATCAAGGGTCGATCAAACGGGTGAAACTCATACTCGGTGGTTTTGTAGGCGTTTTGTAAGACGGCAACGACCGGATGATTGGCAGTTGTCACTGGGTCTCCTTGACAGGTGAGGGGCAGCAACTCTAGAAGGCTATTGCCCAAAATGGCGATGTGCAGCTTGTCAACCAACTGATCAAAGCGAGTATTGCACCACTGAATCGTTGCATCTTCGCCTGTCCAAACAATCGCCTCATCAATCGAGCCTAGCGCTAGCTCCATTTTCCCCAACGTTGCCCGTAGCTCTCTGACGATGATCGCTAAATCACGCTCCATGACTGACTGCCCTCCCGCAAGCTTCACAGATCTAAAGGCCGTAACGTCGCGCCAAACCACCAGGTTCCTTCTAGCTGCTCAGCGATCAACCAGTGCTCTGACCAAACTGCACGACCATCTTTGGTGATTACTTTGGCATTGATTGGATGGTCAAGAATATTCGACTTTTCAGTCATTGAGAAGCGAGAAAAGCCTAAGTTGTGAGCGTCATGAAAACTATCAGGAATCACATCGAGTAAGGTTTTACCAATCAATTCGATATCCCAAAGATAGGTTTCTTGAAAACATTGATTGATATAGGTAATAAACCCCTGCTCATCGACTACAATGACAGGAACCTGCGTTTCTTGTTTAAGCTGCTCGATCGTCTTCATAGCTGGGTAGACGGATTGATGGTGAAGAATGCTGAAAGCAGTTTATCAGCAGTTCTTCTATATTTGGCAAAAGCACAGAAACTCTTCAAGGTTTACTAAGGAGAGCAGTAAATAGTGAATAGTGTTTCGGGGAGGGGTGAGGGGTGAGGGGTGGGGGGTAAGGGGGGAGGGTGTTGACTATCAAGCGCTCGGGTTAGTAAATAAAATCGCTTGGAGATTAGGCATACCTGGGAAAGCAGCAACCTGTCTTAGAGGGTGTTTTAAAGGTCGCCGATGCAACCCGAACCGCCTCCTACATCCCCCATTCTGTTCGTTGCCGCGCTCGAAGCGCGAGGGGGGACTGTGAACCAGAAATACGGGATCGGAAGTCCCCCACTGGTGGGCAGTGAGGGGCAATGCAACACTTTTGATACTTTTTAAACATCCTCTTAAACCAAGGCGATCCTCAGTCATGTTGATCATCATTTATTTCCCAGTATTTTTATTGCTTGCTGAATCTCCTTCTTCCCGATTGTTTCCCGATGGCTGCATATCTTCGGGCTCAAAATCACGTTCAAAGTGGCAGATATGCATCAATGTGTCGAAACTCATGGTTCTGGCTTTGATATCGTGTTACTAACCCGAGCGCTTGATAGTCAACACCCTCACCCCCCACCCCTTACCCCTCACCCCTCACCCCTCACCCCTCACCCCTCACCCAAACGAGATTAAGATCTATGTATTCAATTTAAACAAATGCGTTTACAAATCCTGGTCTACCCTTTATCTATATCCGTAAATTCATTTGTAATTTTCTGTAAACACATAGTAATGTACTTCTTTAGGATGAATTTTAGTGAAGCTGAGCCAAAACAATGGTACTGTGGCTAAACAATCTGCAGAAGTTCTAATACACTTAGAGCAAGAGCGATTTATACAAGCCTCAGTTCTGAGAATCCTGCAATAAGTTCTGCAATTTCTGCAACTTTCTGCAACTGCGGAAACTCGCATCTATTTCGCTCTGTCAAATTGTCGCTACAGAGAAAAGAGTAACAAGCAAAAAGAGTAACCTCCGCAAATTAAATCTGCTTTGCATAGACCTATTGACGGGCACCTGACTGACATGGAACAGCTTCCGATTACGAATGCGGATCGCGATCCCGCTGCTCATCGAATTGTGATTGTTGGCGGCGGGTTTGGTGGCTTATATGCCGCTAAAGCTCTGGGACGTTCTAAACAGTTTGAGATTACCTTAATTGACAAGCGCAACTTTCATCTTTTTCAGCCGTTACTCTACCAAGTTGCGACCGGAAAGCTCTCTCCTGGTGACATTTCATCCCCCCTACGAGCGATTCTCAGCCATTACCGGAATGTCAGAGTGTTGATGGATGAGGTAATAGATATTGATCCCGAACGCCATCACGTCAGTTTACAAACTGGAACATTGCCTTACGATACCTTGATTGTGGCAACGGGCGTTAGTCACCATTACTTTGGTCATGATCAATGGGCAGAGGTGGCACCGGGACTCAAAACCGTTGAAGATGCAATCGAAATGCGGCGACGGATTTTTCGAGCCTTCGAAGCGGCTGAAACAGAATCCGATTTAGCAAAGCGACGGGCTTGGTTGACCTTTGTGGTGGTAGGTGGCGGCCCTACGGGTGTAGAGTTAGCTGGAGCCTTAGGGGAATTGGCCCATCATGCGTTGAAACACGATTTTCGCAGCATTGATACCCGAGAAACTCGGATTCTGTTACTGGAAGGAGTTGATCGCGTTTTACCAACCTACCCGCCCAAGCTTTCAGCCGTTGCAGCAAAATCTTTAGCAGAATTGGGAGTGACAGTACAAACCCAGTCCCTAGTTACAGGCATAACAGAGGATGCAGTTACAGTGCGTCGGGGTGAACAAACTGAGATCATTCCAGCCAAAACGGTACTTTGGGCGGCTGGCGTTCGCGCTTCGGGCATGGGTCAAGTGCTAGCTGAGCGAACCGGTGCAACGCTTGATCGGGCCGGACGGGTAATTGTCAATCCGGATCTGAGTGTGCCGGGACAACCCGATATTTTTGTAATTGGCGATCTGGCTCATTATGCCCATCAGGGTAACCAACCCCTGCCCGGAGTTGCTCCTGTAGCCATGCAGCAAGGTGCTTATGTGGCTAAACTGATTCGGCATCGTTTGCAGCAACGAGAACTGCCCGCCTTCCACTACACCGATGTTGGTAGCTTGGCGGTAATTGGACAAAATGCGGCTGTGGTGAACCTGGGCTGGTTAAAACTTTCTGGATTTCTGGCTTGGCTGATTTGGGTGTTTGCTCACATTTATTACCTGATTGAGTTTGACAATAAACTGATTGTGATGATTCAGTGGTTCTGGAATTACTTCAGCCGCAAAGGTGGATCGCGTTTAATTACACAGGAGCAAACGTTGAATCATTCGGAACTGGGAGGGAAACTTGGCTGATGTTGTGATCGGTCTGGATTTGGGGACAGGAGGAGTGCGAGCCATTGCCGTTGATCTGCATGGGCAATTGATTGCTCAGACCACGAAAAGTTATGCACTGCTCACCCCACAACCTGGCTGGACCGAGCAAAAACCATCCGATTGGGTAGAAGCTAGTTTGGCAGCTTTGTCAGATGTGGTGCAACAGCTTGGCGAAAATCGCCCGATTGGCCTCGGTTTGTCAGGACAAATGCATGGCATGGTTGCGCTCGATGCTAACGGGCAGGCAATTCGACCGGCAATTTTATGGAATGATCAGCGGACTGGCAAAGCCGTGGCCGCCATCGAAGCGACGATTCCCCGGCAAGAGTTGATTCAACGCACGGGCAACCCTGCCATTACCGGTTTTCAGCTTCCAAAACTGGTTTGGTTGCGAACCGCAGAACCTCAAGCCTATGCTCAAGTACAGCAAATTTTGCTGCCCAAGGATTACTTAGGCTATGTGTTAACCGGAGCAGCCGTTACAGAACCTTCGGATGCCTCAGGAACAGGCTGCTTGAACCTGGCAACCCGCCAGTGGGACACAGATATTCTGACGGCACTTGATCTGAATCTGGCTTGGTTTCCGACCGTGGTTGCATCGACTGCAATCGCCGGACACCTGAAACCAGAAATAGCAACCCGTGTAGGATTACCCAATCGACTACCAGTCATTGCTGGCGGAGGTGATAATGCCGCTGCCGCTATTGGATTGGGCATTTCTGCTAGCAATCTGAACCGGGGCAGTCTCAGTATCGGCACATCGGGGGTGATTTTTGCCCCCTGCAATCGTCCTGTTCCTGATCCCGCCGGCCGGGTGCATTTGTTTTGTCATGCCGATGGTGGCTATCACCTGTTGGGTGTGACATTAGCGGCAGGTGGCTCGTTGCGCTGGTATCGAGATACGTTGGTGCCGCATATATCCTATCCCGATTTGATGGAACTGGCAGCCAGATCACCCGCCGGCGCACGGAACGTTTTGTTTTTGCCCCATCTGGCAGGAGAACGCAGCCCTCATCTCGATCCAGATGC
The DNA here is from genome assembly GCF_032598965.1 of Leptolyngbya sp. NK1-12. Lineage (NCBI taxonomy): Bacteria > Bacillati > Cyanobacteriota > Cyanophyceae > Leptolyngbyales > Leptolyngbyaceae > Leptolyngbya > Leptolyngbya sp. NK1-12. The sequence goes on along the minus strand of NZ_CP053587.1, from coordinate 1,194,040 downwards.
TCGGGGAAGCTGGGCTAATCTCTCGTTGGCCCATACGCAAGCTGATTTGATTCGGGCGATTCTGGAGGGCGTTGCCTTTAGCCTGCGAGAAGCATTGGATGTGATTCACACCATTACCCCCCTCCATCAACTGTTAGCAACCGGAGGAGGAGCACGATCAGGCGTTTGGTTACAAATTCTGGCGGATGTGTTGCAAACCGAATTGATTGCCCCCCAAGCCGAAGAAGGTGCTGCCTACGGAGCGGCAATTTTAGCCATGGTAGGAGTTGGAGCATATGCCAACTTAGAAACCGCATTCCAGATCTTGCCGCAAATGAGTGATGTTGTACAGCCAAAAGAAAATTCAGTGTATGAATCTGCATTTCAGAAATACAAACGATTGTATGAAGCTTTGAAAGTAGTTCGCTACTGAATAGAGTAATTTTTATACAAAATTTTCCAAATCCTTCGATAGTGAAGATACCATCCATCTGATACCATTTCCCTTTAATCGGGCTACAGATTACAGCATTCGATGAGTTGCGGTATGCAGCTTCCGTAATTCAAAACTCGGTTCGGCTGACTCACCGGAAGCCAAAACTTAAAACTAAGAATTGGTATGACATGGCTATTGATAAAGCAGCAACAAATCGGGCATCTGAAACAGCGATTGGTAAACCAGTACCGCCCCTCCGATTGCCGCAGCATCTTCTCTAAACTTAGAAATTTGAAGCCGTTTGATAATCAGCAGACTATGATGTTCTGGTTAGATAAACCGCTCTATCGGCAACCGCGGACCAATCGTTGAAATATTGGTAGTTGATATATTTTGTGCTTTGGCAGTTTTGTCGCGTACCTTATAGTGACCTTTATTCTGAATTTTGTTCTAGCTTTGTCACGCTTTCGGTTTGGCTTCAGTTTAGCAAGTTCAGTTTGGCAAGAATCACTTGAGCTACCCTCTCGTCGGTGATCAGCCCAGTAATCAGTTTGCCGTGCAGAGCAGCTAAAATCGCTTCCACCTTTTTTTCACCGCCTGCTACACCAATCATCAGCCGTTGAGCGGGCTGTTGCAGCGGTACACTGGCAACCCGACGGTTGGTTCCTTGCTGCAGCAAAACTCCCTGGCAATCGTATGCCCAACCGGCAATCTCTCCGACGGCTCCCAAGTCAATCAGTTCAGCAACCTCGTCGTCATTAATGAATCCGTCCTGATGGAGTGGGGCATTCCAAGCAACATGACTAATGCCAACAAAGGTTGCTCTAGCCTGCTCTGCCAGATTTTTCACTGTGATAAACGAGCGCTGCGTTTGTAAGAGCTGCCGTTCTTCAACATTCGTGGCCACCACGGGTGTCGGGACTGGAAACGCTTGGGAGCCAACGCGATCGGACAGGTGCATCACAACTTCATAGCGACCGGCCCGCCCACAGTGGGACATATTACCAATAATCGAGACAATTTTGTGTTGGGGCTGATCCATTGTGGGAATTTGCTCCACCATAGCCCTTAGCGTCCGTCCAGAGGAGAAAGCCAGGATAGTTGGAGTTTTGGCGGTCAGATAGGTTTCCAGGTAATTGGCAGCACAGGTGCTAATGCCCTTGCAGCAGTCAACATCACTACCACTGCTGGGAACAACTTCGCACAAAGACAGTTGAAATTTATCCCGTAATGCTTCAGCTAATTCAATACATCCTTTTAAAGGATGGTCGAGGCGAAACTTGATTAGCTTCTCACTCACAGCCAAGGAGATCAGACGTTGAGCCGCTTGACGAGAAACACGCAGTTTAACGGCTACTTCTTCTTGAGTATTGCCAGCAATATAATAGAGCCAGGCAGCATGAGCTGCAAGGTCCAATTTGCGATCGCGGCGTTCAGAAACGGGATCTCTCATGCCCCACCTCAATGTACCAGTACCCTAGGATCTGAACAGTCATTCGGTTGGCCTAATTAGGATCAACTTCAGAAATAGCAACTGCCCAAAGGATGATTTTTTGCTCAAACTTCTCTTGATGATACTGCAGTTTTCACAGATTGAATTCCGAATCCAGGTTCAGTTTCCGCCAAACGGATGGTTCGTGAATCGCTTTCTCCCAGAACAGAGCCGACTTAATTTGGGTTAGCGTCCAATTCTTGGCTTGCCTCAGATCGGTACAGCTTAAGTCTGCATCGGTGAGGGTCGCGCCTTTGAGATCGGCGTGGCTGAGGTCGGCATCCATCAGGTTCGCACCCACCAAGTCCGCATCCATCAGGTTCGCCCCACTGAGATCGGCGATTCCTAGAATTGCATAGCTGAGGTCCGCATCCATCAGGTTCGCACCTCGCAAATTTGCATCGATCAAGTTGGCGTAGCCGAGGTTGGCATGGCTGAGGTTGGCGTTCGCGAGGTTTGCTTTGACCAGATCGGCATGGCTGAGATCGGCACAGGTGAGAATCGCTCCCTGTAGGTTAATCTCCTGCAAGTGAGCACCCGGAAGATGAATGCCCCTCAAGGAAACGCCATCTTGATTCAGATCCTGAAGGGCTTGAATGCGAGCATAGCTGGTTGACACCTGAGCTGCCGCTGCATGATCAATCACCTGCCAGGCTTCATAGTGCTTTTGCGCCTTTCGGTTGGGAGCTTCCTTAAAAAAGAAGACCACGGCTGCCACAATTGCGATCGATTCTGCATGCTCAAACAGCACCTTTACCGCATCCCGCCATGACTGAATCGTATCTACTTCCAACCAAAGCGCAATCACAGCCAGAATCAGCACAGAACCTGTTGCAAATGACCAAGTTGGGATCTGCTGCATCATTCTCTCAACCCGATTAAAAGCCTGTTTGCGTCTCATGCTACATCCAACCGCCTCTACTTGAATGCTCTTAATTGCTTTTGGTCATTCTTAATCACTCCCTACTGCCCTCCCGTAATGTCCAGGTTAAATCCAGTGATATAGCTTGCTTCATCGCTCATCAGAAAGGCGACCCCGTTCGCTACCTCTTCTAAACTGCCGAGACGACGCATGGGCACCGAATGAATCATTTGTTGTTCGACAACCTTGGGATCGGAATCAAAATACTGCGAACCCACTGCCGCCTGCAATTCAGTTTGCCGGGTCCACATCACGCCGGGTCCAATCAGCGAAGGCGAAAGCGCATTGACTCGAATTCCATAGGGCGCTAAATCTTTGGCAGCAGTTTGAGTCATGCCAATCACCGCGAACTTAGAGGCCGCATAGGCCAGCATGTTGGGAGGTCCATCGACACCCGCATGGCTTGCCATATTGACAATCGCACCACCGCCTGAATTACGTAGATGCTGGGCGGCAGCTTTGAGAACGTGAAAAACGCCGATTACATTAATATCGATCACCTTCTGAAAATCATCCTCAGGGTAGTTGTCAGTTTTGGCAAATACTCCTTGGTAGCCTGCGTTGTTAAATATATAATCGATCCGTTTACACTGTGTTACAGCCTGGGAAAATGCCTGCGCTACGCTATCAACACTCGTTACATCACAGTAAAAGGCATCAATGGGCACATGGTAATGTTGCAATTCTTGAACTACATCTGCCATTTTGGTTTGATTCAGATCTAACAGAACGACGCCAGCTCCATTGGCTGCAAAACGCTGCGCCGTCGCTTTACCAATATCGCCAGCCCCGCCTGTAATTAAAATAGTTTTTCCTGCAAACTGATACGTTGCGCTTGCCGTCACGTTCTTAACTCCTTATTAATCAAGAATTGTTTCAAATATCTGCCAACGCCTAAGTTTTAGAACTCAGCTCTGTATGATTTCTATTATTGAGCTTTTGCTCAAAGACAGAGCATAAAACCAAAATTACTTGCTCAAGTTTTAATAGAAGGAGCTAGCGATGCGTATCTTCCGCTCCGCCAAGATCATTATTGTTTTCATCATTGGTCTATTTTTAGTGCAATCACTGCATGCTTGTATGCCAAGTTCACAAGCGGCAGGAAAAACAAGATTGACAATTGCCACCGTCAACAACGGCGACATGATCATCATGCAGGGGCTTTCCAATCAGTTTGAGGAAGCGAATCCTGATATTGAACTGAGATGGGTGGTGTTGGAAGAAAATGTGTTACGCCAACGCACCACGACTGATGTTGCCAGTCAGGGCGGGCAATTTGACGTGTTGACCATCGGATCCTATGAAACGCCAATCTGGGCGAGACGCGATTGGTTAAGGCCGTTAAATTTGCCTGCCAGTTACGATGTGAACGATTTGCTCAAACCCGTCCGAGAAGGGCTTTCCAGTGACGGTCAACTCTATGCAGTGCCGTTCTATGCAGAAAGCTCAATGCTGTATTACCGCAAGGATCTATTTGCGAATGCTGGAATTACGGTTCCTGAACAGCCAACCTATGCTCAGGTGAAGGAGTGGGCCAGCAAAATCCACAATCCTCAGAATGGAGTTTATGGAATTTGTTTACGCGGAAAACCGGGTTGGGGCGAAAACATGGCATTCCTCACCACCTTGGTGAATACCTTTGGCGGCCAATGGTTTGACATGAATTGGAATCCCACCCTTAATACGCCCGCCTGGGAAGCAGCAATTGGCTACTATGTCGATCTGATGCAAAACTACGGTCCGCCAGGAGCCAGCTCTAACGGATTCAATGAGAATTTAGCGCTGTTCTCCACCGGCAAGTGCGGCATGTGGGTGGATGCAACCGTTGCCGCAGGGTTGATTTCCAATCCGAAAGAATCGAACGTGTATGATAAGGTAGGTTTTGCTCGCGCCCCGATCGAAAATTATCCCAACGGTTCTAACTGGCTGTGGGCCTGGGCACTGGCAATTCCCAAAACTTCAAAATCACCCGAAGCAGCGGAACGATTTATTGCCTGGGCGACATCAAAAGAGTACATCCAATTAGTTGCCAACCAGAACGGTTGGGTGGCTGTCCCACCAGGAACGCGGACTTCTACCTACGAGAATCCCAACTATCAAAAAGCGGCTCCCTTTGCCTCGATTGTGCTGAGATCGATCCAATCGGCTGATATCACCCAACCCGCTGCCCAGCCCACGCCTTACAAAGGAGTGCAGTATGTGGATATTCCAGAATTCCAGGCGATTGGAGCATCGGTTGGGCAAACGATGGCCGCTGCATTGACCGGCAATACATCCGTCGAGCGAGCATTGCAGCAATCCCAAACCTCAACAGAACGCTTTATGAGACACACAGGATATATCAGGTAGGGACATATTTGGCGAACAATCTTCATATCCATCAGAAATATCGACCTGACTGCACCCTTGCAAGTAGAATTTCGAGGCAATTCCATTTACAGTTATTAAATTATGTCCTCTTCATTAGCTGTAGACCGTCATCCTGAAACTCGACCGCCTGAGCAACGCACTCGCCGTCAGGTTTCAACATTGCCGCTGGTTGCCCCTTCGGTGATTGCCTTGCTGTTGTGGATGATTGTGCCACTGGCAATGACAATCGGGTTTTCGTTTCAGCGGTATAACTTACTGAATCCAGATGCGCGAGAATTCATCGGGCTGGGTAATTTCACGTTCATCCTGAGTGATCCGGGCTTTTGGATTTCGATTGGCATCACGATCATTTTGGTTGTCTCAGTTCTAGTGATCACGATTGGACTGGGTACATTACTTGCTATTCTGTTCGATCAGGAGTTTCCCGGTCAGGGAATTGCGCGAGTGCTGGCAATTTCTCCCTTTTTTGTCATGCCCACCGTCAGTGCGCTGATCTGGAAAAACATGCTGATGCACCCGGTGAATGGGCTGATTGCTCAAATTACCAGGGGCTTGGGTCTGGGGGCAATTGACTGGTTCGCCAATTTGCCATTGCTGGCGATCATCATCATTGTGTCGTGGGAATGGTTGCCCTTTGCGTTGCTGATTTTGTTAACAGCCATTCAATCGCTAGATCACGAACAGATCGAAGCAGCTCGCATGGATGGAGCCAAGCCAATCGCCCTGTTCCGGTTTGTAATGCTGCCCCACCTCAGCCGCGCAATCGCCGTGGTGGCCATGATCGAAACAATCTTCTTCCTCACCATTTTTGCGGAGATTTTTGTTACGACCGGAGGTGGCCCTGGATTGGCAACCACAAACCTTGCCTACTACATCTTCCTGAAAGCACTGCTGGAATTTGATGTGGGTGGTGCTTCAGCCGGTGGTTTGATTGCCGTAATTCTGGCAAACATCGTCGCGATCTTTCTAATGCGGAGTGTAGCTCGCAATTTAGATACTTAAGGGGAACTCAATAGGGACTTAATAGGAACTTAAAGGACACTTGAAATGGCACGTAAAAACTCTCGTCAATGGCTATGGGCAGTGCTGGGCTGGTTAGTAGCTGTCCTCCTGTTTTTCCCGATTTTCTGGATGTTTCTCACCAGTTTCAAAACGGAAGTCGCTGCGGTTGCCACACCCCCGCAGTTATTTTTCCGGCCCACGTTGGAGAACTATGTGGCAATTCAAGACCGGGCGAACTATTTCAACTATGCGCTGAATAGTATTGCTGTTTCGCTAGGATCAACCTTCCTGGCACTGCTGCTGGCCATCCCTGCTGCCTATGCAATGGCATTCTTTCCAACCAAACGCACGAAGGGGACGTTGATGTGGATGCTGTCCACCAAAATGCTGCCCTCGGTTGGGGTGTTGGTTCCGGTCTACATTTTGTGTCGGGAAGCGGGTTTATTGGATTCTCGCATTGGTCTGATTATTATCTACACGCTGATCAACCTACCGATTGTCGTTTGGATGATTTACAGCTTTTTCAAAGAAGTGCCTAAAGAAATTCTGGAAGCCGATCGCATGGATGGTGCCAGCACTCAACAAGAGCTGCGTCATGTCTTGCTACCCCTCGCGTTGCCAGGAATTGCTTCTACGGCTCTGCTGTCGATCATTCTGGCCTGGAATGAAGCTTTCTGGAGCCTCAACTTAACCACATTTGATGCAGCTCCACTCACCGCCTTTATTGCTTCTTTCTCTAGCCCCCAGGGCTTGTTTTGGGCAAAATTGTCGGCTGCATCCACGTTGGCAATCGCACCCATTTTGATCTTTGGTTGGTTGAGCCAACGGCAATTAGTTCGAGGTCTCACATTTGGAGCCGTCAAGTAGAGAGGAAGATAGGGAAGGTAGGGAAGATAGGGAAGATAGGGAAGATGGAGAAGATAGGGAAGATGAAATTGAAATTCTCCCCCACCTTTAATTAATGAATTACCCAATTAGGAGCCGTTCATGTCTACCGTTACTTTAAGAAATATCCATAAACAGTACACCGATGTTGAAATCATCAAAGGCATTGACCTCGATATTAATGATCGCGAGTTTGTAGTATTTGTCGGGCCGTCGGGCTGCGGGAAATCAACCTTGCTGCGCATGATTGCGGGGCTAGAGGATATTTCGTCTGGTGATTTGTTGATTGATGGAGAAAGGGTAAATGATGTGCCGCCCGATAAACGAGGATTGGCAATGGTATTTCAGACCTATGCCCTGTATCCTCACATGACTGTGGCAGAAAACATGGCATTTAGCCTGCGTCTGGCGGGAGTACCCAAACAACAGCGGCTAGAACGGGCACGGGATGTCGCTCGCATTCTGCAATTGGAACCCCTACTCAACCGCAAACCCAAGGAACTATCTGGGGGCCAGCGACAGCGGGTGGCGATTGGGCGTGCCTTAGTTCGCAATCCTAAGGTATTCCTGTTTGATGAACCTCTATCCAACCTGGATGCCGCGTTACGGGTGCAGATGCGGCTGGAGTTGGCCAGTCTGCACGACAGTCTACAAACCACAATGATTTATGTGACTCACGATCAGGTGGAAGCAATGACGCTGGCTGATAAGATTGTCGTGTTGCAGGGTGGTGTGGTTGAACAAGTTGGCTCACCGCTGGAGCTATACCACCAACCCCGCAATCTGTTCGTCGCTGGATTTATTGGTTCACCCAAAATGAACTTCCTGACGGTCACGGTATCGGCTGTCAATGATTCGGGAACCACGGTTCAGCTTCCTGGCGATGCCAGCGTCACGATTCCGGTTAAACCAAGCAGCCTCTCTGTAGGAGACAGAGCCACTTTGGGCATCCGACCCGAACACCTGAGGCTTGATCCAAACCAGCCAACCTTGACGGGTGAGGTGCTGGTCGTCGAGCGATTGGGTGGAGAAACATTTCTCTACGTCAGGATTGCCGGTGGCGACACGCTGATTGTGCAAACTGACGGCGACAATCCCAGCCGCACGCATGATCGCGCCTTCGTCCACATCAACGGTGATTTTTGTCATTTGTTTGATCAAAACGGTGAGTCTATTCCCAAAACTCGTCGTCATCACTTAATGAGCGAAACTCATGAACAACCCTATCAAAACCGAGTCAGCTATCAAGCTGAATGAAGCATCCTTGCCTGACTTAGCCAGCCGCGTTCACGTTCCTCAATACGATCGCCATCAAATCACCAATAGTATCATCCATATCGGTGTCGGTGGATTTCATCGAGCGCACCAGGCTCTCTATCTCGATCAATACTTTCATCAAACTCCCAATAGCGATTGGGGCATCTGTGGAGTGGGCCTGCTGGAATGGGACAAACGGATGCGGGATGCCTTAAATTCCCAGGATTGTTTGTACACTCTGGTCGAACGTTCGCCTGAACGCGATGACGCTAGAGTGATTGGGGCAATCACTCAGTACCTATTTGCACCGGAGAATCGACAGGTCGTAATTGATGCATTGGCCCATCCCAACTGCCGGATCGTTACCCTCACCATTACCGAAGGCGGGTACTACTACATCGAAGGCAGCGGCGAATTTGATGTCAATCATCCCACGATTCAGCATGACCTTCAGCATCCAGACCAGCCGATGGGTGTGTATGGTTTTCTCACAGCCGCTCTTGATCAACGGCAGCGGCAGGGCTTAACGCCCTTCACGGTTCTGTCCTGCGACAATCTCCAGGGTAACGGCAACATTGTCAAGAAAATGTTGACCAGCTTTGCAGAATTGCGGGATCCAGAATTAGGTCGCTGGATTGCTGACCACGTTGCCTTTCCCAACTGCATGGTCGATCGCATTACTCCTGCCACAACTCCAGCAGACATCGAAATGGTGCGAGACCAATTTGGCATTGAGGATGCGTGGCCGGTCGTTGCAGAACCGTTTTTGCAATGGGTGGTTGAGGACAATTTCTGTGCCGGTAGACCACAGTTAGAAACCGTTGGGGTTCAATTTACGGACGATGTTCATCCTTACGAGATGATGAAGATCCGGCTACTCAACGCTAGCCACCTGCTAATTGGCTACCTGGGTACGCTGATGGGCTACTCCTATGTTCATGAAACAATGGCAGATCCACTGATTCGGCAGGCGGTTGAGCACCTAATGGCAGAAGTCACGCCCACGCTTCAACCCGTGCCTGGCATCGATCTCGACCAATACAAGCAAACTTTAATTGAACGGTTTGCCAATCCCAAGATTCGAGACCAACTGCCTCGTGTCAGTTTAAACGGCTCGGCGAAAGTGCCCAAATGGGTACTCAGCTCTTTGCGAGACAAGCTGCAGCAGGATGGAGCAATTGACTACTTGAGCCTGACGATCGCGGCCTGGTTCCGCTACTTAAATGGCCAAGATGACCAAGGCCAGCCAATTTCAGTAGATGATCCAATGGCGGATACCCTGACTCAACGCGCTCAGTCGGGAGGAGCTGATCCAAGTCATCTGCTCAGCCTATCTGAGCTGTTTGGCGATCTCTGCCAATCCTCCCATTTCGTTGCAGCCGTGACGCATCATCTGCAGAATCTATCTGAACTTGGAGCACAAGCAACGTTGTCACAATTGCTTACCACCCAATCCCTGCTGTAATGCTACAATCGCCAACTGAGTGCGGTCGCGCAAATTTAACCGGCTCAGAATATTGGTGATATTGTTTTTCACGGTTTTTTCCGAGATATAAAGCGCCTGCGCAATTTCTCGATTGCTGGCTCCCTGCACAATCCAGCCAACAATATCGCGCTCTCGTGGCGTTAGTAGCTCCCAGTCAACAGCCCGTTCGGTTGAGGGGGGAGAGGCAGGTCGCTGAAACACGGCGCTAGAAAGCCCAGGGCCAATCTGGGTATAGCCCTTCTGAACCATGAAACCCGGCTGATAAATCGAATTCCCTTTTCTCCACAGATCAAACGCCTGCCGTTGTTTGGCTACGGCTGTGCGGGCGGTACGGTTGGCTTGGCACGGGTGGCAGATTACTTGAACGGTTATCCGCAAGATGCTTCCGCAATATTTTGAAGGCAGAAGTGTCTGAGTTTGCAGCCATTGGTGTTCATAAAGTGGTGCATCAGCTCTTGGAGAAACACCAGCTCTCAATCAGCGACATTGACTACTGGGTTATTCACCCTGGTGGTCCCAAAGTAATCAAAACTATTCAGTCGGAATTTGCTTTAGCAGACGAGCGGGTACAGCCCAGCTGGAATACATTAGCAAAAATTGGTAACATATCTTCGGGTACAGTAATTTACATGTTGAATGAGCTGATGCAGCAACAGATTCCCAATGGCTCCTACGGTTTGATGATTGGCATGGGGCCGGGATTTGCTCAAGAAGCTGTCTTGTTAAAGTGGTAGCCCAAGTACTTCTCGCACTTCACTTTTAGCTCCTAGACGGGAAGCCCCGCGTTCTACCCGTTAGGGTGAACGTCGCGTGGGAGAGTCGCGTGACTGAGCGGAGCGAAGGAGCAATTTGCTTTGATTCTCAACATACCGAATCAGCACAGGGAGAGGTGCATGCCCACACGAGTCAATCGAGTAGGATTCATTCCAGAAACCTTTATCCCAGTTCCAGTAAACTTTTCTCAGTTCAGATTCAAACTCTGATCTAATTCGTCTACTGGATACACTTTTCAGGTTGTCGATGAACTTGCTGAGTTGCATTTGTGGAGCGTATCTGAACAAAACGTGCAAATGATCCGGCTCACCGTTGCATTCAATCAAATCACACTGCCATTTCTCGCAGAGATCTTTGACAATTTCTATCAACCTTTCAAGCATTTCGAGGCTAATTACGCTTTTTCTGTACTTTGGAGTTAATACTAGGTGAGCGTACAAACGGCTAATACCTCTAGATCTTGCAATGTAACTGTCTTTTGGCATTGTCATTTCTAATGAGCGTGTTATAATCGTAGCATGAGACTTGCATACCAATACAAACTACTTCCAACGACCGAACAACAAACCACGCTCAACAGGTGGCTTGATAGGCTGCGGCATCAATACAACTGGATGCTGGCAGATCGGTTTGATTGGTGGGAAATGAATCGCTGTGCAATCAACTCATGCCCTCTGGTTTGCAGTATTGCTGAACCGAGAGAGCAACCTGAATACTACGGGCAGAAACGCGCTCTAGTCGGTTTGAAGCAAGATAGACCCTGGTACAAAGAGATTCATTCTCAAATGCTGCAAGACATGGTGAAGCGGGTAAAACTCGCTTTTGATCGCTACATCAAAGGGGACTGCAACGGAAAGAAGTCAGGGAGGCCAAGATTTAAGGGTGCTGGTAGATACCGCAGTTTTACCTATCCTCAAGCTTTGATTGATTGGATTGACGGCAACAAAATTGAACTACCTAAGATTGGTAGAGTCCAGGTGATTTGGCATCGTCCACTACCCACAGGGTTTGAGGTTAAGTCAGCCATCATCACTCACAAAGCGGACGGATGGTATGTCACCCTCAGCCTGCAAGATGATTCTGTTCCTGAGTCTAGTCCTGATGTAGATTGGGATAATTCGGTTGGCATTGACTTGGGGCTAAAAGAGTTTTTGGTTACATCCAACAATGAGCGGGTGGAAGTCCCTCAATACTTCCGCAAAGCGCAGAAGAAACTAGCCAAGTTGCAGCGCTTTGTATCCTGCAAACAGAAGGGTTCAAACCGTCGCAAAAAGGCTGTCAATCGGGTAGCAAAACTGCATCTAAAGATTGCACGGCAACGGAAAGATTTCCATTTCAAAGTGTGGAGTTGGTTGCTTGAAAAGTATGACGTCATCATTCACGAAAAACTGAATATTAAAGGGCTGGCAAAGACAAGACTAGCCAAATCAGTGCTAGATGCTGGATGGGGTCAATTCTTGGCGATTGGGGCTAACAAGGCTGAGAGAGCCGGGAAGCTAACCTTACCTGAGAACCCAAACGGTACAAGTATTGACTGTTCTGGTTGTGGTGAGAGAGTTCCGAAACCGCTTGCTGATAGGGTGCATTGTTGCCCCAATTGTGGGCTTTTCCTCTGTCGGGATTTGAACGCTGCGATTAATATCAAAAAACGTGCCGTGGGTCATCAGGCGCGTCAACTTACGGGAAATGTCTTGGCGGTAGTCGAGAGTCACCGTAGAAGCCCGCGCTGTACAGCGTAGCTGTCAGCGTCGGGAGTATGTCACTTTTATCAATGCGCTGCTGATGGTAGATCGAGTGCGGCAGGAAGAAAAAGCCCTATCTATGGATAGTGATTACGAGCAACTGATGGGGAATCGTCCTCGCTTTTTATGGTTGCCTAAACAGACATGAGGACACTCATGAATCAGTTATGATACAAGGAAAGCATTTGAAGGATATTTGCAAGCGCAATCATACAGCTTCAACAAACGCTTCATCCCTACTAATGCTTTGCCGATTTTTAGCCGTTTTTTCATGCCACCGCAAGCCGACTAAAGCAGCAATAAACAGCATGTAGCCTGGCTCTTGCATTTGAGTAAAAATTAGACCATTTACAAAAACGGTCAGCATTTGCCATTTAGAAATATCATCATCCAGGCATAGATCATGCCAAATCAGCCAAGCAAGATACAAATAGGCACCCAATCCAATTACACCCAAATCACCCCAGATCGCTGCCCAGCCGAAAAAGGGCGCAAACATACTGCTCCCATTGGCTAACCAACTTTGTCCCATAAATCGCCAAACTTCATTCGCGATCGTGGTGCTCGTTGCTCCTAATGGAGTGAGTAAGCTAGCATAATCCTTGAGCATCCAGCCCCCTAACCGATCAATTGTATGACCGGGACCCAAACCAAACCACCAGTTGAACGGTGATTTCATATGACTAGAAACAATACTAATTCCCGATAACTTAAACTGGGTTGCTTCTCCATCTGGGCCATAGAGTTCTGGTCTAGCCCAGGTTAAATAGGCAGAGAGAAACTCAAATTGCCCTACAGCCCAACTGAATCCATAAACTGCCAGAATAAACAGAATCGTGTAAAGAATTGCTTTTCGAACATCTTTCATATTAAAGAGCGATAGCAAAGCAAAAGCCGCACCGGCAACTAGAATCACTTGCTTAGCATCCGAGACAAGAATATGAATGAACGCTGCTGCTAGCACTAACGCTCGCAACCACAAAGGCCGATTTGATGCCGCAAAGAAGAAGTAGGCTGCCAGCGAAGCCGAGATCGAAGCACTAACCACATGACCCGAGCCCTGATTAATAAAGACACCTTTGATGGCATCTCCATCCCCCCATCCCCCCGGTGAGCAAAAGCAAGTATCCCACTTGAGGACAAATTTTTGAATCAGCGCAAATGTCAGATTGACAAAACCAAAACCTACCACAAACGCTCGAAATCGCGTTAACGTTTCAGGTGACATAGGAATACAAATAATCGCTAACAGTAGCATAAACGGTTCTGCAAATAGCAAAAAATGCAGAATCACGTTGATAATGCCAGCATCATTGATAAAGGCGCTAGCAAAGCCAACTGATAGCAGTAGAAAAAGCGCAAACAGAATTTTTTTAGAAACAGCAATCTGCTGCCGATCGGTCGAACGAGCTTTACTGATAGCAACAGCAAAAGCTAAGGGTACAATTGCAAAATGCAAAAAATTCACCAGAGATGGAAACTTGACCATCATCAGCACTCTGGGAAAAAAGGCCGAAGCAAAAGCCAAAATCACCAGATTGGTGCTGCTGATATAAGCTTGCCGTTTTGTTTCGTAAGAGGCTGCGGTTTGCATAAATTAGGCTATAGACACCGCTAAGATTGAGAGGCTTTGTCAGCAATCGCTAGGTAGCTACCGTAGAACGCTAGTACAGGGCAACGTTCACCGAGCAATCGCGAGACCTTGCCACTGCCTAAAATGCGAATATTCACAAATCCACAGCTCTCCAAAAGTTGCCGCAGATTCCCAATGAAGTGTTGAGATACATGCGCTCCACCTAAAACACTCCCACCCGTTAACTTCAATCGCAGGTAGTCAGGATTAGGCGTTGTCAGCAGTAAGCGTGCATTCGGTTTGAGGATACGATAAAACTCCTTTAGCGTCTGGGTGACATCATCTGGATAAAGATGTTCGATAAATTCTCCAGCAACTACAACATCAAATTCAGCATCTTGACTGTTGATACTCGTTGAATAGGAACATATCGCTCGATCGTAGATTGACTTAGGGATACGTTTTAGTCTGCTCTCAACACAATCTAACCCGGCAATTTTCAAGCTGGGCTGCAATGCTTTCAGAATTTGGCCGCCTCTGCCAGTATTACACCCAACATCCAATACCGTCTCCACGCCTCTAGGAAAATGTTGAAAAAACTGCCGATATCGATCTAGCGTAAACGAATCCGTTTCACTCTCGGTTTGGGCCAGGTTTAATTCTTCGTAGGTTTTCATAGTTGATTGATAATTAGATGAACTAAATGAGCAGCCACAGATTCAGCATTTAGAATGCTGTGTTTTGGCTCTTCAAGCGGGCCATCTCAGCGACCGACGATACACTTCCGCTAAGTGCTCGGCTTTGCGTGACCAGCTATATGCTTCTCGAACTCGATGCTGACCTGCCTGTCCCATCTGCTGGCGTAACTCCGAGTTAGCCGCCAATTTCGTCATCGCCTCGGCCATATCATGAACCACCTGCTCTGGATCGAGAGCTGGAATCTTGAAGCCTGTTGCTGCCGTAACTTGAACACCAGGACCACCTAAATCTAAGCAAATGACTGGACGCCCCGCTGCCATCGCTTCCAAACAAACCCATCCGCCGGAATCATGCAGGCTAGGATGAACCAGCACTTGGCATTTGCCCAATTTAGCCAGCGATTCTTCCCTAGCCAGTCGGCCCCAAAACTTGACCCGATTACCCAGCCGCAGTTGATGACTGAGTGCTTGTAAGTGCTTCTGTTCCGGCCCTTCACCAAAAATCCAGTATTCTGTATCATCGGGCAGCTTAGCCTGAGCAAACGCCCTGATGCCCAGATGAAGACCTTTCCAATGCAGTAACCGCGCCATGCTAATAAAGCGCATTGGCTCGCCCTCTAGAGGAGACCATTGGCCCAACTGTTCAATCTCTGGTTGGCACAAGCCAGATTCTGAACCTACTTCAACCAGAGCAGCACCCATTTTACGGAGTCGGATGGCGGTATCGTTTGTGGTTGCCCAAGCCACCTGACTTCGCCGTGCTGTCATCCGCACAAAGGGATCATACTCACCCAGGCGATGAGCCACCATGCGGACGATTTCATAAACCTTAGCCCGCAAACTAAAATCGTGCCAGAAAGCAACAGGTGCCGTTTCGCCGCCGCCCACCGGTCCCCAAATGAACGGGATTGGCAGCAGGCTTACAAAGCTAGGGCTGGAGTATTTGACATAGGTAACATGATGTACGAGATCAAAGTTGATAATGCTGTGCCACCGCTTCGCTGTGAAGTAAGCATAGATTTGCCAGCAATAGTAATGCAAATGAACATCCCAATGGGCCCGTTTACCTTCTTTAGACCAATCATAAACCCAACCAAAGGGGTCCAGATAGATAAAATACAGATTGGGAATCGGGTTCTGACTCAGTTCAGCTTCGATGGCGCTACGATGGGTATGAGAAGTTAAAACCCAAACCTGATGTCGTCGAGCAATTTCCTTAGCCGTATTCCAGCCCACACCTGGTTCTGATCCCCGCCCTGGTTCGCAGGCATAGGCAGATAAAAGCACTTTCAGCGATGGGTTGGGATACAATTCAAGCGTAGAATCTATTTGTAATTGACCGTTCATAATGCTATATCACTCCTATTACTGCATCTGTAACCTTGGCGAGAAACAGAGCAGATGCCTCTGGCGTATAGGTCGCAATCAACTCCTGGGATCGCTGCCCCATTCGGGGGATCAGTTCTGGACAGTCTATTAACCGACGCATCGCTGCTGCAATCGTCTGGGGATCATGGGCATCAAATCGATAGCCGTTTTCTCCTTCTATCACCAATTCCGAGGCTCCCGCCCATTGGGAACAGAGAATCGGTTTACCGAACGCCATTGCCTCTAGGATTACCATGCCCCAGGTATCTTCCAACGTTGGCAAAATAAACACATCCGCCATGCGAAAGTAAGCTCCGAGCTGACCATAGCTAATCCATCCCAGCCACTGAACACAGGATTCGAGTTGCGCGGCTCGACTGAAGGCTTGGAGTTCCTCCCGCTCGGGACCATCTCCGGCAATTAACAGCGTATAGTTTTGGTATCTCCAATGCTGTAAAATCTGGCAGGCTTCTAACAACTGACGCAAACCCTTGCGGGGAATGAGCTGACCAGTAAACAGAAAGATAGGCCGCCGAGACGACAAGCTGAGATCAGGATCGGAAACCTGGGTCAATAATGCCTGTGCATTCGGGACTTGGTAGGGTTGCGCCCTCACCTTCGCCTTGCTGATGTTTAAAACTTTGGTGAGATACTCCTGCCCGGCCAAGCTGTTGGTAATACAGGCATCGGCCGACCAGCCAAGGATGCGTCTGAGGAACAGTCGGAACGGTGAATGGCAATAATCGACACCGGGGGCACTGCCTTCATAAAGCAAGACAATCCGCCAACGACCAATTGGCTTGAATAAAACGGCCAATATTGTCCAAATGCAAAAGCCGGTTGTGAAAATTACGTTGGGTCTAAATTGAAGCAGATGCGGCACAATCGCAGGAGAAGCTTTGATAAAGCCCTGGCTGTAGCCAACTTTAGACCGATGCGCGGCGATGAACTGCATCTGACCCACGGTGACTAGCTGAAAAGTATTCTCGAAACCCGCCGCAAACCCATGCCATTCGCCAGTGTAAACGATAGTTTGGGGATAGAGTTTCGTGTACTCACTCAAGACGGGATGCCAGTAATTGGCAAAAGCGAGCGAGGGAAATAGCCAAGCAATCCGTAAACCCGTTCCGTCCATAGTTTAGGTTCTCAGTTAGGCGCTGATTGGGTGAGATTGGAGATGCTGAAAAATCGTACTGGCAAATTGCTCAGGAGAATTCTGCTCGGCAAAGCAGCGGGCTTGCTTGGAATTAAACAAACAGTCAATTGGCTCTAGCAGAAAGCGATAGAGAGCTTGGGTAATTTGCTTCGGACAGGTGGTATCTACCGCTAGCCCCAAGCCATAGCGAATGACGAGTTCCCCCATCAGACCATAGTTAGAACTGAGAACAGGTTTCTGAGCAGCAGCGGCCAGTAACAGGATACCGCTCATGCCCACATGCCGTTGATAAGGGGCCAGAATCAGATCAGCGAGTTGAAAATAGTGAGACACCTCAGATTCAGGCACGTAGCTGTAGTTGGTGACAATCTGAATCGGCAGAGACTGACGCAGCGGCAAAAGCCATTGCTCTAAAGTGGCCTGTCCGTTTGGGTCGGGTTCTCCCACTAAAAGTAGACAGAGTTGACGACAACGCTCAATCGGCAGTAAAGATAGGGCCGCAACCAGCTCAGAGGTTCCTTTACGAGCATCGGCCAACCGACCAAAAGCCATCAGGATGCGCCGACCCGGTTCGATTTGCAAACGAGCTTTCAGAGCTGCAATTTCGCCAATGGCAGCCGCCTTAAACTCGACCGGATCTGGCAAATAGACCGCTGGGGCAGTTCGACGCCCTTTGTTGATCCTATCGACTACAAACGGATCCAGACAGAAAAGCGTTCTAAACTGAGGATGGGCTAACAGTCGGTTCAGGAAAAACCGCTCTCGCCATCGCTGCATCTGCTCTCGCCAAGTAGGGGCAACTAACGTAAACTGACCATAGTGCCAAGTGGGTCGAAAATAGATGCCAGAAAACGGGCAGGGCAGTTTCAAGCCAGCCACAAATGGCAGTTGGCACGAGTCAAAGTACATCACTAAACCCTGAGATGCCTTCAACCGCTCCGCATAACGAACCATCAAATCATATTGAGCGAAGGCTCGTCTATATCCAGAAGCAGCGGTTTCCACATTTTTCTGCTCTTCTAACGTGGTCGCAATGAACCGAATCGTTGCAGGCCCAGCCGTGGCTAGTTCAACCACGTCTTGATGCTCCTGAAAAAACCTTGGCACAACGACAATATTGAGAGTGCTGAGAGTGCTATTGAGAGCATTATTAGAAGCACCCTGGATACTCTGACGATGAGAATGCTGCCAATAGCGAATTAAGTGATACAAATAACTGGGATAGTGACCATAGCACCAAGGCGAGAATAGCATCAATGCTTCTGCACCTTGACCCGCATCAGACTCTGCGATCATATCCAATTGAAAATAGTGCATTTAAAGAACTGTATCTTTTTAACTCTCTTTTTCAACTTTCTTTTTCAACTCTCCCATTCAACTCGTTATCATATCCCGCTAGAAGGTACGTTGAGTTTAAAGGTCTTACCGTGTGTGGCAAAGGGGCTAAATTCCCCTAAACTCCTCTTGCATAAAAGGGAACTGCGAATTTGGTTCCTCTGTTCGAAAGGGAGGCAGGGAGATCAATGAGCGCTTAAAGTCACAATAGACTACTTTTCAAACATCCTCTTAAACTGACACTGAGCGTTTTGAATTTACAACGTAACTCAGAGTTGTTTGAAATAACGTATAAGTTAGTCGAGAAACATGTTTAACTTCTTTCTTTTACAGTGCCAAGCATATTTCCGTCGATAATTTCTCGACTAGAAATAGCCTATAGCATTCGCCAAGCATTGCGATCGTATAGCCATTCTATGCGGTGCCCGAGTAAGGTAGAAGCAATATCCTAATCAAATGCTATGAAAAACTTACATACTGAGTATCATTAAAGCTTCCCCTTTCTGGTCCTTCTGAAGTAGAATGTCGAGCAGGTTGATAAAGATTAATTTGCTTAAAAAGTCAATTACTTATTTTCAGCTAATCAGGGTTTAAGCTGAGCTAGGGATGTTGAAAGTTTGGATGCTTGCAAGAAGTCAGAATAATACGGAAAGCAATTAAAGTGAGCCATTCAGTTAGTTTGTGACGGTTTCTTTACGAGAATTTAGAGCACCTGTTAATTTAGCATTAGCAAGCACTGATAGCAATAATTATGGAACTAACAGCAGAGACATTACCCTACGTCGAGGGCAAGGAGTTCAATGACGTGCTGCCGCTGAAAGTGGAGCAGGCGGAAGGTCCGCAAGACCGAATGGGATTTGTAGAAGACCTGGTACGTGGAAAGACGGCACTGCATATTGGTTGCTTAGACCATGTGCCGCTAATTCAGCAGCGGCTGCAAAACAATCGTTGGCTGCATGGCCGCATTTCCCAATCGGCCTCCACATGTTTGGGCATCGATATCAATCAAGCAGGAATTGAATTCGCACGCACGCAGCTCAATATTACAAACATCTGTTACGGAGATATCACAGATCCTCATCCGATCGACGCAATTGCCTCCAAGCATTGGGATTATGTGATTTTCGGCGAGGTGATCGAGCATGTGGATAGCCCGGTGCTGTTTCTGCGAACGTTCGCTGCAACCTACGGTAACTGTATCGACCGGATTGTGATTACTGTACCTAATGCATTCAAGGCGAGCAATATTAGACTGGCTTTCAAAAGCCTAGAAGTGATCAATAGTGATCATCGCTACTGGTTTACCCCCTACACAATCTGGAAAGTGGTGCATCAGGCGGGGTTACAGGTCGAGCAGATTCAGATGTGTAAGTTCGACCATACTGGTAACGCACTTCGCGAGAAAGTTCGAGACTTCGTTTTGAGCAAGATTCCCCTCTTGGCGGAAGACATCGTTGTTGTTTGTCGTCAACCTTAAAAGATTGAAACCCATTGGCATGAAGCTAACTCACTTAACTGCCTCTGATGAAAAAAATTCTGCTCATCATTCCCTATTTCGGGCAATGGCCTGAATGGTTTCCATTCTATTTGGAATCCTGTCGATGGAATCCAAGCATCGACTGGTTGTTCTTTACTGATTGCCCCTTACCTAATTGCACTCCTCCAAATATTCGTTTTGTTAATTTCACCTATCCGCAGTACCAGCAATTAATTTCCGAGCGCCTCAATATTTCATTTACAGTAGAGTATCCCTATAAGCTCTGTGATGTTAAACCAGCATACGGTTTGATTCATCACGAATATCTGGCTGGCTACGATTATTTCGGTTTTGGTGATCTTGATGTCATTTATGGCGATATTCGCGGGTTTTATACGGATGACATTCTTTGCCACAACACAATCTCGACCTTGCAGGACCGAGTTTCGGGTCATCTATTTCTGCTGAAGAACGAGGACCGATGGATTCATGCTTTCCAACAGATTCCGAGTTGGCAGCAACTAATGACTCACCCCCAAATTCAGGGGGTCGATGAATACTGGCTGACCAGAGTACTAAAGGGCTATCGATTACTGCCATCTGCACTGTTGAAGCTATGGGGGCTAATCGATCCCTACAAACGACATCATCTTTTCAAAGAACGCTTCGCCTCACCTCTGGTTGAATGGCCCTGGATGGATGGAACCTATAATTATCCCGATGAGTGGTACTGGTATCAAGGCAAGCTAACAAATGAATTTGGCGGTGAGTTTTTATATTTACATTTTATGAATTGGAAATCAAGTAAATATTTACCCAAGCGATTTGGGGATAAAGCAGCGTGGGAGACTCTGCCCCATCTAATTGATCCCGCATTAACCGATCTTAGTCAGGGTTGGTGTATTAGCTCTAAAGGTTTTACCCCTCTGCCCGCCAAAGCAACAGAGTTATTCTATAGTCTTGCAAAACATTAAGCGAGCGATGGCATGAAACTCAAATTTTTTGCAGATAGACAATATTTTTCAGAGCGCGCTCCCCTCATCCCCCTGCTTTACCCATTCTGGGGAATTCCGTCACAGCAGTGCCATCAACTCTGGAATGCAACCATTGCTATCCCAGCGCTTCAAGATTTTATACAGTCAGCATCTTCATACTTTGAAATTGCGCCCTTACCAGAAGCTGATTTCGCCATATTACCCAATGATCTGGAGTTTTTTGCCCAGGAAGAAGTAGCAACCAGGTCAAATCAGTTAATCGCAGTCTCGAAAGCTTTCTCTAAACCAGTCATTGGATTTTTCTCGGGAGATTGCTCTCATCTTCCAGTGCCTTTCGATATAGATCTCTCTTTTCGCGATTCCTTATATCGCTCTACTCGAAAGTCAAATGAGTTCCTCTCACCCACCTGGACGGAGGATCTAGTCAAAACCTGCTTTGATGGGCAGATGACAGTCAGACAAAAAAGAGAAAAACCAGTTATCGGTTTCTGCGGGTATGCCGCTGGCAAAAGCTTCAAAACCCATGCGAAAACTATGCTCTATCATCTTAGAAAGGTGGTACCTAAACCAAAGCAAGAAATTCCCCCCTATTACACAGGTCATATTATCAGATCATTAGCTCTCTCACGCCTCAGTCAGTCACCTCTGGTGGAAATGAATTTTGTGATACGGCAGCAGGCTGGGTTAATAGGCGGCGAACCGAGTCAAACGCAGAATTACAGAAATGTGTTTACCCAAAATATGTTGAATAGTGACTATATTTTCTGCTGTCGTGGTTCGGGCAATCACTCGAATCGGTTATATGAAACACTCTGCTGTGGAAGAATCCCAGTTATTCTAGATACTGACTGCGTATTTCCGCTGGAGTTCGATATCGACTGGAAAAAATATTGTGTTTATGTTAAAGAAACTGAACTTACAGTGATCGATCAGAAGATCGCTGAGTTTCATGCATCTATATCTCCTACAAGATTTATTGAGTTACAGCATGAATGCAGAGAACTGTGGAAGAGTAAGCTATCACCCGAAGGGTTTTTCTCGCACTTATATCGCTATTTTGAAGTTTTAGAAAGTTCTGCATTAGCTGTCTGACTAGCCACTAACCCCTTACATCTTCCACTGGCGACTGGCAACGTATTTTAAAAACGATGATGAGAGTTTTATATCCAATTAATTTAGACCGATGGAAGTTTCCAGTATCAACTTCACTGCGGGAACTGACATTTCGTAATCCCCAGATTGATTTCTACTCCTTCAGCAGCCCCACGTCTGACGAAGACCAGACCCTGAGCCAATCACTTTGGAGCCAACCTCATATCCACAAGATCAAGCCAATTGACGTGCTGCGGCAGCCGTTTGATATTGTTCATCATGCTTCGGCAACTCCTCGAAACTTAGTGGCGGCAACTCTAGCTAAAGCCCGGAGCTTTGGCAAGTGTGTACATATCTTTACTGCTCCGATTCAACCGCATGAAAACGACCAATATTATCAGCAGTATGTGACATCAATTTACCGAGCTGATGTTTTAGCTGCTGTCAGCCATGCGGTTGCAGAAGATATTTACGCAAAATTTGGCCGTAAAGTCGATGCAGTAATCCCCAGCGGTGTGGACCTAAACTTTTTTGCGCCAACAAAAAGCCAACCTATTGATCTAGAACAACTAGGCATTAATCAACCCTATGTGCTGTTTGTGGGCATTTTGACTCCTCGCAAGCGACCTGATATTTTCATGCAGTTGGCATCGCTTTTGCCCCATCTAGATTTCGTCATGGTAGGCGGTTTCTACAATGGTCAGGAAAAGCAGCATTATACTGAAGCAGCCCAAGCATACCCCAACCTGAAGATGCTAGGATATGCACCTAGAAGCATGGTGAGAGACTTAATGGCAGGCACAATATCGCTAGTATTTCCTTCTGAATTAGAAGGGCTGCCGTTGACTGTATTGGAAGCTTCAGCTATGGGAGTACCAATTTTGGCTCAACCCAAGACTTCGATGCCTGAAGCTATTATTCCAGATGTGACCGGATGGATGTTACCTGGGGATCAGTTACAGCTCTGGGCTGATCGATTACGAGAAATTTCATGTTGGTCTAATGAGCAACGTCAGTGTTTCGCTCAGAAAGCTCGAAACTTCGTAGCAGAAAATTATTCATGGGACGTAGTAGCCAAACAATACGGTCAGCTGTATGTTGAACTTGCTACTTAAACCTAGGAGCTTGATGGTCACCCCGTACAGAAATATGAATCAAAATTCTGAAAAATCTGAATATTTTACAGGTGACTCTAGCAATCGCTCTCTAAATGAAGAACTCCGGAGAGAACTGAAACATTGCTATTTAGCAGGCAAAAGACTGCTAGCTGCGGCTTATCTGAAGCTTTTGCAGAAAAAAGTTGATTTTTCAGCACCTCCTTTATTCTCTGGAAAGCTTTTGCCAGAATTCAATATCCATCAACAAGCTCGTTGCATTCTTGGTAAAGAATGCGAGTTTCTGAACAATCGAATCAAGACAGTGCTGGATGTTCGATGTCCAGGCGCTCATTTGGAAATTGGAGATTATTCATTCATCAATGAAGGGGTAAGAATTTGGGCTTCTACACAAGTTGTGATTGGTTCCTATGCAAAAATTGGTGACAGAGTCACAATTTACGATACTGATTTACACGAAATTACTCCAAATGAATGGAGATATGCTAGTGTTCACATCGGTTCAAATGTTTGGATCGGTACAGGAGCCGTAATACTACCTGGCGTCAAAATCGGTAATCATTCTGTTGTTGGAGCTGGCTCAATTGTTACCAAGGAAATTCCAGAGCGATGTATTGCTGCTGGCGTTCCGGCTAGGATTATTCGCGCATTTGAATGCCCTAATGACTGGGTTCGGCGATAAGAGTGATAAAACAGTAGAAATGGAGCTATTTCATGGAATCAAAAGAAAATGCTCGAATTTTTGGTTACGATGCTGCAGCTTATGCTCAGAGAGATGAAGGCTTCTCTCCCGATATTGTTTATGATGCTGGTTAGAATATTGTGGGTTCAAGTTTAGAACAAATCAATACCCGATAGTCTATTGCTTTTCTCCACGAGCTTATAGGACTGAATGAGTAAAAGCTTCAAGTAAACCTTGGTTGCACCTGGTTTCTTGCAAAATTTCTTCGTACAAGCTTAGATGCTGTTTTCCCACTACTTCAAAGCTAAACGCTTGCTCAGCTTTCCTACGTGCTGCAACCCGAAGTTCATGGTGCTGCTCACTTGACAAAATCCAGGCAATACCTTGTGCTAAATCTTGAATATCGCAGTGCTGGGCTATATAACCATTTTGCAGATGATCCACAATGTCGGCTAAGCCGGTATCGCGGAACACAACAACGGGGGTTCCACAGGCCAGAGCTTCCGAAGCTGTTTGTCCAAAGGACTCTTCAATTGAAGGCGCAATCATCACATCGGCTGCAGCGTAGGCAATCCGCAGTGACAAATCATCATGTAAATGGCCTAGAAAATGCGCCTCAAACCCCAAATCCAGTGGGTTATCAGGAGCAGACGAGCCAAATATGATTAGCTCAATGCGCTCACTCCAGTCAGCTTGACGTAAGCGTTCTAGAGCAGCCTGCAACAAGTGAAATCCTTTCCGTTTGTCGCCAGTTGCATCGATCGCGCCGAAGAGAACTAGCTGTTTATTTTGCGGTAAGTTCAGCAGGTCCCGTGCAACTCGCATATCGAGCGGTTTGAAGACTGTGGTATCCAATCCAAATGGAATCACCTCAATCCGCAAATTTCTGAATAGAGAAGAGCCCTTGGCTGCCTTCGCCATCCACTGACTGGGAGCAACAATGGCTAGGTTTAAGTGTTGCCATGCCTTTGCTTTTCGCTGCCAAACCCAGCGCGATAAATCCTGCTCCTTAGTGCTGTTGAGCTGAGGGCAATGACCACAGGTTACCTGATAGCGATCGCAACCTAAACTGTAGTGACAGCCACCGGTAAACGGCCACATATCCTGCAATGTCCAAACCAGCGGTTTTTGCAATCGTAGTAAGGTTTCAATTCTGAGAAAACTATTACAAACCCAGTTGAGATTGATAATATCAGGATCGATCTGAGCAACTTTGGCCGCGACCGCATCAGGAATCCACTGTGGGGAGAACAGGTAGTGAGTCGGAGAGCGAAACTTAGAGATCGATGAATCTAAGATTGATCGCAGTTTAGCCTTAACTTTATCCTCAACTGTTAATACAGTCTGATCCCGGATCGCTTGATACTGAACCAGCATTTGAGAATCAATGCCAATCTGCTTCAGCCCTACATGAATGCGATAAGCAGCGCGGGCGGCACCACCAGAACTATCAAAGGAGCTGAGGTGTAAAACTTTCATTGAATACTTCCAATTTAATTTAATTCAATTAAATTAAGGCGGTTAATAGAATTTTGCTTTGAGTTTTTGATACCTGGGGTGAACTCTCGACAGGAGGGGAAATGCAATTTTTGAAATCTTTTCTGCTTGTCTAACGAGAAGCCAGTTAACTGGGTGATCAGAAACTTTCCTATACACGAAGGCGTGGCTTCCTTGGCAAGATCCAAGGAACTGGAGACCCATTAGTCTGGCAAAGTAATTGAAAGTGTAGCGTAAATGGAAAGTACAGGGTAAGTGACATTGGATCACAGGATGGAAATGATTTGCAATGATCAAATATCCTCCTACATTAACTGAATTAATCATTTCACCAAGGATCTTTAATGGATCCGGCACATGTTCAAGCACATCTAAACTAATTAGACAGTTGTAGGAATTTGTCAATATATTAACAAATCTTATGTTTTGGTATTTCTTGAGCCTTTCAAGTGCAAAAGCATGGGGGTAAGGTTCATAAATATGAATCAATAAATCCTTCTCTTTTTCAGCAATTATTCGAGCAACGGTACCAAACCCACCACCATAATCAACCACGGAGGTGATGTTCTGCCGATTGGCACTAATCCAATCTAAAATTGCATAACGATAGTTTAAAGATATAGTGTCTTGCTCAGAAAATAGACCATTCAATAACCATACTGGATGGTTATAGAACAAAGCAATTCGTTCCCAGTCAAGCTTTATATTATTGCACCCTTGCTCATCCCAGGCTTGGTCAATTTTTTCCCAAAGCTCTTCAACCGTGAGAAAGGGCTTCTCAATGTTTCCGATTAATCTTCTAATTTCCTGTTCTGCCTGTTCTGGCAACCCTGTCAAATCTAAAGAAGTACTCATATGGCTTAAGTTACAAGCTTCAATCTGAGATTGATAGAATTACAACTGAATAATTTCGTTTGATTTGTTTGGTATGATTCCTAAGTTTGGAATCAATTGAATTGTTGGTTAGGTGAGCACCACTTCCTCATAAGTTCCTGATTTGAAAACTCGACCTTCTTGAAGTGAATAAATACAGTCACAGTGTTCAATCGTAGATAGACGATGGGCAATGATGATCATGGTCTTGATACCACTAAGGGACTTGATAGCTTCTGTAACTAATTCCTCAGTCTCGTTATCTAAAGCCGCTGTAGCTTCGTCAAATACTAAAATTTCGCGTTCATGATATAGCGCCCTGGCAATCCCCACCCGCTGACGCTGCCCTCCAGAGAGTAACACACCCCTCTCTCCGACCATCGTGTCAATTCCTGAAGGGAGTTGCTCAACTAATTCAGATAATTGAGCAGCTTCAATCGCTTTCCATAATCGGTCTTGATCAATCAAGTGCTTGGGTACACCAAAAGCAACATTGTGTTCTAATGTGTCATCAATCAAAAAGATAGACTGAGGAACATAGGCAATGATATTCTGCCAAGCTCGCAGATTTTCGTATATGGAAACACCATCGACTTGAATATCGCCAGATTGGGGGATCAACAGTCCCAGAATCACATCAACGAGAGTTGTTTTACCGGCACCTGATTTGCCAATCAAACCAATTGACTGCCCTTTCCGGATGTTCAAGGAGATACCCTGCAGAGCGTTAGCCGAGGAATTTGGATAGGCATAGGTAACGTTGTTAAGTGCGATCTGATGCAAAAACGTCATATGCTCGCAGTAACTCGAATCTGCTGCCTGCCGAGTCATGCCGCTCGCATCGAATGTTCGTGACTGAAACTGCTCTAGTTCCTTTAGGTCAAGGTATAACTTATCCAACGCATAGCTGTTGTAGCGAATTCCGTTGATCGAAGACAGTAGATTTCCCGCCGCTGGCAATAGGCGAATTGAAGCTAGGGCAAAAATCCCTAATACGGCACTTAGATTCTGAGCATTTTGCTGATTGAGAACAAGAAATAAAAACGTAAAAATGATCAAAAAGGTGATTAAAACGGCCTCGATCATATAGCGAGGCAAATTAGAAAAACTAACAGCTAGACTAGAACTGGTAGCAAATTTCTGGGCCTGCTCCTGCAACTGTTTTTCAAAATGTGCTTCACAGCCAATTACTCGCGTTTCTTTCAAACCGCCTAGACCATGATTAATCACACGGATCATAGCTGTTCGAGCGTCAGATCCATCCTTCCCCCATTGGCTTAACCGGTCCTTGAACTGATGGAATAGCACAAATGAAGCGATCAAAATTCCAGCAATTACCAAGGTGGCTAAAACGTTAGTTGCCACTAGTAAAACAACCAACGCTGCAATAATGACCAAGTTAGATATAGACATGAGCAGGGGAATCAACAGCCCATTGGCTACCGTATGAGTTTCATTGACAATATTCTGAATCAATGCTGCGCTATTTCTATCGAGGTGAAAAGTGTATGGCGCAGCTAAGTACAAACGCATCAGCCGCGAACTCAACTCTCCTTGCTGCCCAAAGCTAAAATCAAAAATATATTTTTGAGCCTTAAAACTGAGAATCGCTTTGAGATAAAAAACAACAATAATCAAGCAACCCGTTAGTATCAAAAACTGGTGAGGGGAAGCAAAGGAGAAAGCTGTATAGATTCGGTTGAGCAAAACATTCTCCTGAACTGCATTGGGATGAGTTGCTAACGTGATAAATGGTCCAACCATTCCAGTTCCTAAGGCTTCCATGAGGGAAACAACAAGGAACAGGATGATCATGATCAAGAGAGCCTTTTTCTTATCCTGGAGAACATAGAGAAATTTAGTGATGAACTTAAGCATCTAGGCTTCCTCTGCTTGATGATTCTCTTGCCGAAGAGTAGAGTCTATGCAGTCTTTGAGGCAATCAGCTAAAATCCTCGACTGCATAATGGACATGTGATGCCCTGGAATAGAATATACCTCTACACCAGATGTTGCAATCTTATTCCACCCTAAGGCCGGATCGCGCTTGTAGCCGGGTGGGCATTCCTGAGCTAGAAAGAGCGTAATTTTGCCACTGTAGGGACGCAACTTATAGGATTTGTGGATTTTACTATACTCTTCCTCCAGCGCTCTGAGTGTGTCAGAGAGGGAACCCTCTACGCTTTTTAGTTGCGTTGCTGGTGTCAAGAACGACCAAGGTGAATATTCTAAAATACGCTGACTGATAGTGTTCATCCAATTTTCAGCGAAGTAAGCATGCAAGTGATTGAACGGAAGAGTCTTGGTAGATGATAACTTCCTTACTTCTGAATCGCTTGCTGTGGTGCTTGGTTGTGAGGCAGAGAGAATTTGCTGTTTCAAAGCTTGCAAAAGGTTTCCCAGTCCTTTTTCTCTAATACGGCTACCAAACCGAGGCAGACTATAGCGTAGGGCATACCCCAGCGAGGAAATTAGTCGAGGAAGCGGTGGTAAGAGAGTAATACCATCTGGGCCATAGCTGTCAAACATAGCCAGTAGGGCAACTTGCTCTCCTTGCGTTTGCAACTGTTGAGCCATTTCCAAGGCAATGTTGCCACCATTAGACAGCCCTGAGAGGTAATAGGGACCTTGGGGCTGTACACGACGAATTTCGTTGATGTAATCAGCTGCAATATCTTCAAGTCGGTTGCTTTTAATTCCACCTCGGCCATGCAATCCTTGGGCTTGTAGACCATAGACTGGGCGATCAGGGCCAAGATTTAGAGCAAGGTCACGGTAGACTAAAACATTGAAACCTCCCCCATGCACGCAGAATAAGGGCAGTTTTTCAGCGTCGCCCGTCTGGATTTCCACTAAGGGAGACCAGGAAATTTCTGCTTCCTGTTGTCGCAACACCGCGGAGAGTTGTTCAATCGTTGGAGCCTGTAACAAGGTGGATAGAGGCAGTCGCTGCTCAAATTTCTCTTCAATTTGGGTAAACAGCCGCACGGCTAATAAGGAATGCCCTCCCAGATCAAAGAAATTATCTCGCATGCTAATGGTTTCTATACCTAGAAGACTTTGCCAAATCTCGGTCAGCGCTTGCTCAATTCGATCTGGAGAACTGATTGGCCGAGTAGAGGAATCTAGAACATTAGACTGGTTTGGAATTGAGTTACTATCGGTACTCTGACTAGTAGAGGCTAACTCTAACTCACCACTAGGCAAATAGCGGACTGTGACTCCGGTTGGATAAAGACAGACGGCTAAATCCTGGATTGAGGAATGTGTCGAAGAGTTAGTAATCAAGCTCCCAGCAGGCAGGGAATCAAGCTTTAGTCCATCCTGGTTACAAATCTTGTCACTCAGATATAACTCACCGCTGACTCCGATAGGCACAGGCTGTAAATGACGGTCAAGCACATGGCTCTGCACCTGAGTCATCCATTGCTCGATTGCCACTCCCGATTGCTTTAGGTGCTCAAGCAATTCAGTTCCGACCAGGATAGAGGTGAGATCCTTTTTAATTCGGCTCCAATCGGCTAGAAGCCGATGTTCTGCCGCAGTAAGTAGCGGTAAAGTGGCGATTGCCTGATCTGGGTCAACGACAACATTCTCAAGAATCATCTGGAAGTGATCCATCGCCCGTTCAATCGTTGCAGCCGAGAACAGCTCTGCATTGTAATCAATCACAGCTCCTAAGCCTTGGTCTTGTTCCCGCGTCACCAGGATGAAGTCATACTTAGTTTTTCCGTGATAGATATAGCCAAACAACGATTCGATGTGCAAATCGGGTAAGACCACAGCGGCCATTCCCTGTCCATTGGTCCAAGGCGGGTTAAGCGTAAATTTAGTCTGGAACAGCGGCGATCGCCCTTGCCGTTGATCTGGGCTTAGAGCATCGATGAGACGTTCGAACGGTAATTCCTGGTGCGCATAGGCATCCAGATTTTGACGATGAATGCGCTGGACCAATTCCCGGAACGTGAGTTCTGGCTCAAACTGAGTCCGCAGAATCAGCGTATTCGAGAAAAAGCCGATCAGGTTCTCTGTCTCGATTCGATTACGACCAGAACTGACAAAGGTGGTGAGAACGTCATCTTGCTGAGAATAGCGATGAAGGAGTATATCAAAGGCGGACAGCAAGACCACAAATAGGGTTGTGCCTAGTTGCTGACTGAGGTAAAGCAAGGCCTGATGCAACGATTTGGGCAACATTCGCGCATAGCGATCACCGCAACAGGTCCGTAAGCCAGACGGTCGCGGATAATCGGTCGGTAGCGGTAAGGCGGTCAGAGGATTGTTTAGCTGCTGCTTCCAATAGTTCAAATGAGATTCGAGAACCTCTCCCTGCAAATGTTGCCGCTGCCAGTGAGCAAAATCTACATACTGAATCGGCAACTCTGGTAAAACCACAGGTTCGTTCAGAGCCAGTGCCCGGTAGATCGTAGTCAGCTCTCGATAGAACAGATCAGAGGAAGTCCCATCGCAGATAATGCAAGGCATATTCCACAGCAGCAGGTGATTCTGCTCTGCCAGTTGAAATAGGGTCAACCGTAGCAGGCGGCCCTGCTCTAGATCAAAGGGCTGACGTGCTGCTTCAGTGGCTCGGTGGTGTGCTTCTTCCTCGCGCTGCGCATCCGGAATGGCTCGCAGATCAACATGGTGTAATTCCACTTCTAGCTCCGAATCAATCACCAGCACGGGTTTCCCCTCAACCATGGGAAAGCGGGAGCGTAGAATTTCGTGGCGGCGAACTATTGCTGCAACACTGCGCTTAAGAATATCGACGTTCAAATTGCCCGTAAACCGCATGACAACGGGCATGTTGTTGGCAGGGCTATCGGGTTCAAACTGATAGAGAAACCAAAACCGCTGCTGAGCAAAAGACAGCGGCAAATCACCTGTTCTGGAAACCGGTTGCAACGCAGATTGTTCAACACTAGAACATTGCTTGATGTCCTGCAAAAATTCAATAAGTTCACGTTTACGATCACGTAACTCAGCCAGATCGTCAGGTGAGAGCCTTCCTTCAGGCGCACGATAACGCAGACGATCGCCCTCTAGCCAAAGTTGAACCTGCCGCGACCGTAACTCAGACAAAAGTAATTCTAAGGATTTCATAGCTCGCCCTCGTCATAACTAGAGGTAGTATCGGAACTTGGTTCTGATGTAGCTTTCATTAGCCAACAAACGGTTTCAACCCGTTCTGCTAAATCAGCAACCATTGGCACCTCAAAAAACGTTCGTAAGGGCAAATCTACTCCTAATTTTTGCCGTAGGCGAGAAAGAACTTGGGTCGCCACCAACGAATGTCCACCCAAATCAAAGAAATTATCATAGATCCCAACTCGTTCTAGCTGCAAAATTTGCTGCCAGATTTCTACTACTTGCTGTTCAGTGGGTGTGCGAGGAGCCACGTAGCTCTCAGTTAGATCACGGACAACATCTAGTTCAGGCAGCGCCTTGCGATCTACCTTACCGTTGGCAGTCAGCGGCAAGCTATCCAGTACCACAAAGTTTGTAGGAATCATGTAGTTAGGCAACTGCTGCTTTAGATAATTACGCAGTTCAGCCGTTGTTGCACTTCTGCCTTGATTCTGAACAACATTTTGGACAACATAGGCGATCAGACGTTCATCAGCGGGCGCTTTTTTGTGGGCTACCACGACACAGCTCTGCACTGCTGGATACTGATTCAAAGCGGCTTCTACTTCTCCTAACTCAATCCGGAAGCCTCTAATTTTGACTTGTTGATCAATCCGTCCCAGAAACTCAACAATGCCATCCGGCAGCAACCGCACCATGTCACCCGTCTTGTACAGCCGTTCTGGTCCATCGCTCAATGGGTTCGGAACAAATTTGGCTTCGGTCAGTTCTGGGCGATTCCAATAGCCGTGTGCCAATCCATCCCCACCGATGTGAAGTTCACCGGGTATCCCAATCGGTGCCGGCTGCCCATAGCGATCGAGAATATAAATCTGGGTATTGGCAATTGGACAACCAATGGGTACAGATAAACCAATTGCTTCAGGTTCTGGAATCGGGTAACAACAGGTAAAGGTTGTATTCTCAGTTGGTCCATAGCCGTTAATCAATCTGCATTCCTTTGCCTGCTGTCGGAATTTCTTGACATGGGGAACCGAGAGAACATCTCCCCCGGCCAGCAAATATCGCAGTGGCTTGAGTGCCTCCAGGTTCTCATCGACCATGAGATGAAACAAACCAGCTGTTAGCCAGAGCGTCGTGATGTGATACTGTTGAATCACATAGGCTAGTTCATCCATCGATGGTTGATCGCCTGGAAAGATGACCACCCTTGCCCCATTCAGTAATGCGCCCCAAATTTCTAATGTTGAAGCATCGAAGGCGAGAGGAGCGAGCTGTAGAAAAACTTCATCTGAACTAAAGCTGGTGTAGTCATTGCCTTTGACTAGCCGCACAGCACCTCGATGGGGAATACACACCCCCTTCGGCTTACCAGTCGAGCCAGAGGTATACATGATATACAGCAAGCTATCGGCTGTTGTATTCTTGCTAAGGTTGCTGGAACTCTCCTGGACAATATTCTGCCAATCCGCATCTAGACAAACTTTAACTGGAGTCGTTTGCGGTAATTTCTGCGCTAGAGACTGCTGCGTCAGTACAATTTGCACCTGCGTATCTTGCAGCATAAAATTAATTCGCTCTGCTGGGTAAGCAGGATCTAGCGGAACATAGGCTCCTCCAGCTTTCAGGGCACCTAATATTCCTACAATTACATCTAGGGAACGGTTCATGTAGATCCCAATCCGTGTCTCAGGACCCACTCCCAACCTTTGTAGATAATGAGCCAACTGGTTACTCCGCTGGTTCAACTCTTGATAGGTAAGTTGCTGATAGTGCTCTACATCGCCTAGGCGCTCGGCAAAAATAACGGCAACGGCATTGGGAGATTGCTCCACCTGAGCCTCAAACAGCTCGTGAACGGTGCTTTGGCTTGGATAAGCTGTTTGTGTTTGGTTCCAAGCTTGCAAGAGTTGCCATTCTGCTTCGGGTAGCAGCGGCAGGATAGCAATGGTTTGATTAGGATTAGCCGCAATTGCTGTCAGCAGCGTTTCAAATTCTGCTAAGCGGCGGTGGATGGTTTTCGGATCAAACAGATTGGTATTGTACTGGCACTCTAACGTAACCTCGCCGTTCAGTTCTGTTGCGTTAATAAACAGTTCAAAGTTCTCATAGGCGCGTGGATTGGAACAAAATTCAACCTCTAGTCCGGCATAAGGCAGTTGGTCGCCAGTCAAACCTTGATCAATGTTGAAGGCGATTGGTACCAAGGGAATGCGGCTAGAATCACGAGGAATCGAGAGTTTTCTAACTAAATTACCGAAGGTAAACTGTTGATGGTCGTAGGCATTCAGAACGGTAGACTGCCGTTGTTTCAGGTAATCGCTAAATCGTAACTGGCCCTCTACCGTGGTACGCAGCGGTAAGAGGTTCACACAATGCCCGACCAGATTATAGTGACCAGACGCAGCTTGACCAGCAGCAGGAACACCGACCACAATGTCGTCCTGCCCAGTCAAACGATGCAGGAATACCTCAAAACTCGCCAGCATCGTTGTCATGAAACTACAGCCTGCTGCGGTACCGAGCTGTTTCAGAGCGGTGACTAATGATGAGGGCAGTGTCCAGTCCTCACGAGCCGCATCAAAGGTACGAACCGCCGGACGAGGTCGATCGGTTGGAAAATCTAGAACTGGAATTGACTGGGAGAATTGCTCTAACCAGAATGCTTCTGTTGCAACCGCTTCCTCGCTACCTGCATTTTCTTCCAGCGTGAGTGCATAGTCACTAAACCGATCGGCTGCTTCTAACTCAGGCATTTCACCCTGCACTAAAGCCGAGTAGATTTTGCCTAAATCTGGAATTAAGACGCTCCAAGACCAACCATCACAAATAATATGATGAGCCGTCATCAACAGCCAATGTTCACCTGCTGACAATCGAAGTAATTGCACCCGGAATAGCGGTCCATGCTCCAAGTCAAAGGGCTGCTTCACCTCCTCACGCAGCAACTGATCCAACTGGACACTCCGTTCCTGCTCATTCCAGCCGGATAGATCAACCAGCGGCACCGCTAGCAATTGATTGACATTGATACAGAGCGTCGTTCCATCTGGGCTGAAGGTCATGCGTAGGGACTCATGTCGCCCTACCAGTTCCTGAAGGGCAACTTGTAGGGCTTCAATATTTAATGTTCCGTGCAGACGTAGAATCTGTGATTCGTTATATGCGCAATTCGCATCATCTCCCATCCGCACCGATGCCCAAATTTCTTTTTGAGATTCGGTTGCTAAAGCCGTTAGTAAAATTTCTCCGCCAGCAAAGGGATCAAAATCGACTGCCGCTACCGCCAACTGCTGACCAACAGAATACGAATTCATACATCACCTCTAAACCGACCAGACACTAGAACCATGCGAAAAATCTGTCAAATATTCGTTTTATAAAATAACCACTTTTTATTAGCTATCTCATTGCTCACTTAATTGCATTGGTTGAGAAACACTTTCACCCAAAGTATTCACTGCTGACACGGTATAAATAGCACCTTCCTTGATTATTTGATCGCGAAACTCTAGCACAACATCAGGAGGCACTGGCGCATCTCCAAAGTTGTAACCCTGCCCCTGAATTGTTTTGAGTAAAGCACTACCCCGGTAAATTCGAAACGCGGGTAATCCATTTTCTAAATCTGGCAAGAAGCGCCAGGTTAGAACAACCTCTTCGCCCAATCTTGTCACCCGAACGTGGGTGGGAGCATCAGGTTTTCGAGTTGGTGTAATCTTACTGGAATAGCAGCTTTCGGCGGAGTACTGCATTAGTCTCAAGACAGAAAATTTTTCTCCTACTCGGCAGAACCCATTTCTCAACTGAGCCCAAGTATTTCCAGTAATATACTGCTGCCAGACACGAGCTGTTTTCTCGTCAGGCAACCAAGCCGCTTCTAACGCATTCCCTTGATACTGTTCGGCTAGTGTTACGTCATGGGTAGATGGATTGCCCAACCATCCTTGAGCGGCATCAATTGGCTGTAATGGAGTACGGTCCGTCAACCGTGCCGCTAAGATGGCGTCTAGATAGGGAATAGCAAGAAACCGCGTATCACCAGATTCGTGACCTGCATTCGCTTCTACTGCAATGGCCCAAATTGCTCCCGCTTTTCTGAACTTAGAGAAAATCTGCCCAGGCAACGTTACACATTGTTGTACGTGAGGTTCTCTCTCGCCAATTGTCCAAAGAACAGGCACGTCAAGCATTTCGGGGACGGACTCAGGATTCAAATTCAAGATCTCCGATGTACCGGAGGAGAGTAGAATGCCTCCACATCGAACGTTAACAACGGCAACGACTCGCTCCGGATAATGATGCAGCATTTGCATGGCCCAATCTGCCCCACCTGAGTGTCCCCACAAAGCCCAGGGGATCTGGTCTAGCTCTGGACGATGGCTCTTCTCGGCTAACGCGCTTAAAGCATCTAGATAGGACTGCTCTGCAACTCTATCTTCAGCCGCTTCGTCTACACACATGGGGTAAACGGCCGGAAGTTGAGTACCTAGAAGGGCAAACTGATGCTTCGCGGCCAATGCCTGCCACTGTAAGTCGTTGGCGTGATCAAGTCCCGTCACTTTGGCTGGATCACCACAGCCATGCTGTTTCACAATTAATCCACGCAGGGAAACGACATTAGCCGGAACCCATAGCCTATAGTGAGCCAGTAGTTCCTGATCTGTTGATTGTGCCAACGGAATTGAAACCTCGTAATAGCTTCCCTGCGAAAAGTCAGAACTCGTATTGTCGCTATTCAAAGGATTTGCCGGGGGCTGTGGAGTCATTGCCATCCAGCTTTTCCACCCCAAGTTGGCAAGAGGTAGAACTAGAATTAACAGCATCAGGGCAGGTAGTCTCCACTGGGAACAAACCATAGTCAAGTTAATGGCAGATGAACATAGTCATACTAAAATTTTCAGAGTTGCTAATCAATCAAGAAGGGCAGTACCTTAACGTTAAGTTTCAATCAATGAATTTCAATCAATTTGAAATAAAAGCCATAGTAAGCAGTAACTTGGCGATTGGCATGAAAAGGAATCCGGCATTGGCGATCGAGTTGGCAGCTATCTATTAGTTCATAGCCAACGGACTGCAACGCTTGAATAAAGCTCAACCGATTCTCAACTTTGTATGGACTAAAGGCATAACCCAAGTTTTGCAAGGTTACAAACGTTGGACCTTCATAGAAGGGTGTATGATTAATCAAAAGATGCCTTGGTTTGGTTTTAAACTGACTTAGAAGAGTTGCCAAAGTCGGCTCAATGTATTGCAGCGTTCCTATAGTCAACAAAATATCGTAACCGTCTGCATCCACTAGCTCGGTGGTGAATTTAAGAGCAGAACTGTTGGTTTCCCGCGCTAATTTTTCTCCGGCGTTCACTAGTTCCGAAAGTTCACACACCGTCCAGCATAGGTTCTCAGGAAAGGTGATGTGGTTTTGGAAGCCATAGTAACTAACTCCCACATTACCGCCTAAGTCAAAGACTGTAGTACTGTCCTCTAAGGCTTGTCGTAACCAGGGCAACATCGGGTAGTCAAAGGGATCCAATCGTCCTAATACCCGACAAGCTGTATATTCTGAGACAGAGGCTTGCTCATGCATGTCAGGCTGATTGTGACTAATGCGAGCGTTGGCTGGAAGGGCCTGCAATGCCTCTGCAAAGGTGCTGTATACTCCTCGGCAAGCAGCTGTTTTGCGTGGAAAGCACCAGTAAAACCGATAGTAGTCAGAAATAACAGGAGCATTCAGCAGCAAGGTTTCAGGGAACTGTTGCAGCTTACGAACCGCTCGAACTGGTAGTCCAAGTAATTTCTTGATCTGGTTGATACCTGATTTGTGAACATCCTGTTTTGTAATCGGTTTTTGGGTAGAAAATAGCCCAATCAACTGAATTTTAAGTGTATCTTGCCAGACCGATTGCCCGGGTGGGGTTGGTTTGAGCTTGAGCTTACGCAAAAAGTAGTTTGCTTGGTAAATCCTAGCTTTCAAATCAAACGATCGTAAGTAAAAGTTAATACTCAGGGTGACTGAAAATTGCTGTTTGGTTTTCACCCAGTGGGGCGCATTAACCGGATGATGAACCCCTTCACCAGGTGTGAGGTGATAGACACTGGCTTTAGACTGGTGTTCAGGGTGATAATCCGCAGCTTCCACATTGCCCACATAAAAGGCTTCTAGCTCCTCTTCAGTGAGGATGGAGCGGTCTTTCTGGTCAAAGAGATTAACCTCTTTTTCACCTTTGATTTGAAATAGGAAATTAGACTCGTGATCAATGTGATAGTTAGTGATGGTATTGGGTGAGGTAATAAAAATATAGGCGTCCATCCAGGTGATTTCTTGCCGTAGCGGAACACCTGTGAGCGTCTCTAGCTCCAGAATAATCTGCTCAAGTAAGGCGCAATATTCTGGATCAACTTCAGCATCGTTGATCAACACCAACGAACCCGATTCTTCGATATGAGCAATTGCTTCTTCTACCCGACCTTTATGGACTCGATCTGACCATTTGCAGCCAACCGGCACTTGTCCCCCTACCAGACAGGTTACTTTCTCCGGTCCTAAGTGGGTTGAAACGAATTCTGCTAATTCAACTAAACGCGGAATTTCAAATAGAGGATGGTCAGCTAGGTTATGCGAGAATCGGAAAGAGGTTTGATTAAACTGCTGACTGAAACTGCCTGTTTCTGCCTTGATAATCCGTTCGGGTACAGACAGAGAAGTTGGATAGCACGGTTGAAATTGGGTAGAAGACATACAACAATTCCTAGGTTTCCAGATAGAAAAAGTGAAAGCTAAAAGGCGCGTTGCTGCAATTGCTTTACCTCTCGCTTCAAGCGACGCCAGAGCCGTTGAGGGATGTCCTGACGGTAGCCTTTCCAATCAGTCATTCGCAGGTAGTGAAAAAACAAGTCAGTAGCAGGATTATTCTGCGGAACCGACCAGGGTTTTTCAGGAGAGGTGTAATGTAGGATATAGGAATCATCAATTTCTTCCTGGGTCATTCTTCGAGCTTCTGTGTTGTTCCACCGTAAATCTAATTCACCCCAACCGTTCCGAACAATAGCGACCAGAACATCGTTATCCATACCCCGAATATATTGGTGATTGTGAACAATATAGTCTAGAGCTATAGCACACAAATTATTCGACCGCCATTTGTCGAGATTAAGAACTAGAACTCCAGCACTTAAGTGTTTATCGTCTGGGGCAAATCCTAACTCTCGCCAATTGGCGAGACCTCTAGAGTGAGAGACAATACGTACATATTTTGTGCAGGCAGCAAGCAGATAGTTGTCTCCCAGATCCATTTCCCACAGCTTACTAATGTCTGCTTTGACAACTAAATCACAATCTAAATAGATTGCTTTTGAGAACTCCCGTGGTAGCAGCTCAGGAATCATGAGCCGATAAAGTGTTGCCTTCGAGAAAACTGTAAACTTTGCATTCTCCTCATTCAGAATGGTTTGCATCTCAGCTTGCTCAGGTCTGGGTAGCCAACGAACTTCACATCGTTCAGCAGGTAACGACTTGACAATTCGGCACTTGACACGTGGATAGATGCCATCATCAATCACAAAAAGAAGCATTTTTTTGTTACTTTCAAGATGCTCCAATGCAGAACGAATCGTTACAGCAAGTGGCATCGCATAGTTGTTATCAGCCGCGCAAACCACCACAACTGAATCTTGCTTTTGTGCATATAAGCCGTTAATTTTGCTCGATGATGAACTTATCTGCATATAGTTGGCCCAAACTAGGTTCTAAGTTAATTCAGCGTTGAAGAAAAGCAACTTCTTGTCCAATATCAACGTAGTCGGAAACAAGTTTAAATCCTGCATTGAACAATTTAGACTTTAAAGCTTCAACTTCATGTGAGCTTAAAGACATAGTATGAATTTCGATCATGATTTTACAAATATTGCTGTTACGAAGATTGAAATTTTCGATTAGAGAGTATTCTCCTCCTTCGATATCAACAATTAGAAAAGTTGGATCAATGCGCTGTACTTCCACATCAAAGCTTTTAACAGGAACTTTGACAACTTCTGCAACCTCATAGTGTACCGGAGGTACAGTAGATGATGCCCAAAAGTCTTTCGTGATGTAAAAATCTTGTTCGCCAGTTGTGTTGCTTAATAGACAAATATCAAGCGAAGGGGAAACCTGATTTAATTGGTAATTTTTTCTGATGTAGGGTTCTAGCCTAGGATTTGCTTCATAGCTAAAAATTCTATCAGAGCCAATCTTTTGGGCGCAGTAAATAGACAGTAAGCCCAAACCTGTTCCTAGCTCCATCACAACGTCATCAGATGCAAGATAGGACTTCAAGGTTTCAATTTCTGGTCTTTCATAGCAGCTATAATGAAAGGCTCTTTGCACCTTAGGCGAAATATGATCGCCCATTGGAATTTTGATTCCTTCAATTTCGAAAGCAAAATGGATGAACGAGCGATACTTCGCTGCTAGCGGAGATTCATGATACTCCAATTTATTAATTACTTTTTCAATCACTTGATCTAGAAGTTTCATCTTACTTTTCTGTGTCTCAGAGAGTAACTATTTAGGAGGCAGTTCCGACTTGCAAATATTCTCCATATCGATTGGAATCGAGGATAACCAAGTAGAATTTTCTTCCGGATCTTTATCTAAGTGAGCACGATTTACGGTGGACAATTGAGACTGCTTTTTCTGATAAATCCTTAGTTTTTATCTCCTTCTTATTGCCACCTTCTCTGAAATTTAAAAGGGGTAGTTTGAGAGCACACAAATTTACACTTACTGTTCTATCTTCGCCTGGAAATGAAATTAGTGAAATAAGAATTGAGCAATCTTTATCATGACGGGAGACTTCATTTTCTTCGTGAAGGAGGAATAGCGAACTTGGCTCAC
Organism: Leptolyngbya sp. NK1-12; assembly: GCF_032598965.1. NCBI lineage: Bacteria > Bacillati > Cyanobacteriota > Cyanophyceae > Leptolyngbyales > Leptolyngbyaceae > Leptolyngbya > Leptolyngbya sp. NK1-12. The sequence continues at coordinate 1,153,871 of NZ_CP053587.1, read as the reverse complement.
AGGCAAAATGGCGATTCTGGAAAAGCGAAGGGGCAAAAATATAGGTTTCAAAACAGGTGTGTTGTTGCCTTAGGGGTCGCTCCGTCAATCTTTCTAGCTCATCTACAATTTGCTCCAGCAAACTAGCATGGGAGGTCACTAAGGACATATTCATGTCACTCCTGCAACTTGCAAATATTTTCCAGGTCGATTGGGATCAGGAATATACCAAGCTGGATTACCTTCAGGATCTTTGCCTAAACGAGCACCCGGCTGGGGTGGGCAGTTCCGATCAATCTTGCCGTTTGGTACTGTATTGACCGGAGTAACACCTGGAAGAAATCCGATGGCTTGTAACTCTGCCACGCTATCTTTGAAGGCACGAGTTACAAATTCAATATCGGCATCTGTGTGTGACAGGGTAAAGAAGCAGGGGCGATGATCCCAGATATGAACGCCTTTTTCTCGCAATAGGTAAAATAAAAGCTGAGCGTAGGGCAGTTCGGTGGGATAAGAAATGTAGAAATAAGACGTGAAATGGTCGATTTTGATTGGTGCACCCACCCGCTCAAAATGCTGATTTAAATGCGTTGCAAATTTGTCAACTTTTTCTGTTAGTGATTGTTGCAGCTCTATGCCACCTGCTTTTAGTTTCAGCAACACGGCTTCTGCTGCCGCTAGGGCCATCGGATGGCGGACAAAGGTGCCCGCAAAGAAAGTAACGCCCACCTCCGGAATAGAATCATCGCCGTACTGCCAGAAGCCTCCATCTAAGGCATCCATGTACTCGGCCTTACCCGCTACAATCCCGATTGGCAACCCACCTCCGACGACTTTGCCATAGGTTGCCATGTCTGCCTGGACACCAAAATAGGCTTGAGCACCGCCTGGATGGGATCGAAAACCGGTGACCACTTCATCGAAGATGTACGCTGTGCCCGACTGTTCGGTCAAACGGCGCAGATCTTGCAGAAACTCTTTTGGCTGCAACCCAGGATCGCGGCTACGAACCGGTTCCACCAGAATGGCCGCCAGTTCATCTGCTCGGTTTCGCAGAATTTCTAGCGATTCAGGAGTACCGTAATCAAGCACCAGCAGATTTTCAAACATCGAGGGAAGAATACCTGGAGCCGCTGGCATGGTTCTTAGGTTTGGTCCCGGTCGGTACAGCACTTCATCGAAGGTGCCATGATAATCTCCGGTAAAGGTGGCAACCAAATCACGTCCTGTGACGGTACGCGCGAGGCGCAGCGTTGCCATAACTGCCTCGGACCCTGTATTGCAGAAAGCAATCCGCTCCATACCCGTAAATTCGCTGATCAGCTTGGCAACCTTTCCAGCTAAAGGAGTTTGGGGACCGATCTCAATACCCTTTTCCATTTGGGCGATCACGGCTTCCTTCACAAAGTCTGGATTCCAACCAAAGAAGTTAAGGCCAAAGCCGTTGGTCAAATCCACATATTCATTGCCGTCTACATCCCACAGCTTAGAGCCAGCAGAGCGGTCGGTGATAATTGGATAAACCATTTCCTTCAGGGTTGGGCAGAATCCCGAAACCGTGCGTGGATCAGCAAGGTAACGACGGTGCTCTTGAGTCTGGCGCTTGGATTCCTGAGTGCGAATCGTGTAGCGGGCAATGATGCGGTCGAGAGCCTGCTGCTGGTCTGGCGTCAGGCTACCGCTACTGGTTTTCTCAATTTTGGCTCCGGGTCGGCGATCGTTGGTTGGAGTCGGAGCAGGGGAAACCGGCGGCAGCGGGGCAGGGGCCGGAGTGGGGGGCAGGGCCGGAGCAGCAGAAGTTGCGGCAGAAGCCATTCCAGCTTGACGCAACAGTTCAAGCTGCTGATTCATAATTTGCAACTGTTGCGCCACTAATGTCTCAATCGCACTGGTTCCGATGTGAGCAGTTGCCATCTGGGAAGGAGTGACATTGCGCTCATCCTTACCATTCTCGTTGCCCTTACTGTAACCATTGCCATTCAAAGCAGGGGAAGTAGCTTCAGGCATGAAGTCAGTCAGGTCTGTAAGGGGAGATAGAGGGGTAGATGCAGCAACAGGCCTAGACTCCGGTGCAGGCAGAACATCGGGCGGTAAGGTTTGAGCGAGAAATGCCGCTAAGGTTGCTAGATTCGGATAGTCTTCCAGTAAATTCCGAAACGTGATTTTTAGCTTGAACTGTTTCTTAAAGGCCATTGCCACTTGAGTTAGTGACAAAGAGTCTAGCCCCATCTCCAGGAAGGTGAGGTCATCGCTGACGTTCGCAATCTCCAAGCCAGAAGTTGTTTGCACTACTTCTTTGAGTAAAGGGATAATGCGTTGCACAAGGGAATCAGACATAGGTGTAGAGACTGCGGGAAGGGATTTAAGTGAAGTATGGGTAGATTCCGCGGGGGACAGGGGAGTGGTCTGGATTGGCTCAGAGATAATTGCTCCAGCAGAAACGGCTGAAGCTACAGGTTTAGGATCGATCCAGTAGCGTTTGCGTTCAAACGGATAGGTCGGCAATGGAATCCGCCGGCGTTTTTCGTTGGCGTATACACTCTGCCAATCAAACGATACGCCAGCCAACCAGAGCTGTCCCATTGCCTGCAGGAGAGTGGCCGCTTCGGTGTTGTCTTCAGTCGTGCTACCCAGCGAAGAAATCGCGATTTGTTGATTGAGATCGGTGGCTTGCTGCCGAGCTAACGTGGCGGCAGTGGTGCGTGGTCCAACCTCCAACAGGACCCGCTGAGGCTGTTGCCAGAGAGTTTGTACACCTTCTGCAAAGCGCACAGTTGCCCGCAGATGGTTGGCCCAATAGGTCGGATCGGTAGCCTCAGAATTGGTGATCCAATTAGCTGTTACGGTTGAAACAAACGGAATGCGGGGTGGTGAAAGTTGAACGGTACGAACCAATTGGCCAAAGGGTTCGATTATCGACTCCATCATCGGCGAATGGAACGCATGGGACGTGTGGAGCAGCTTGCAGGCAACTTCGGCGGCTTCTAACTTCTGCTGTAATTGAGCAATTTGTGCGGTTGGGCCAGAGACCACACAAAGGGCAGGACCGTTGATCGCCGCGATGGCTAGATCGGCAGATAGGTGTGGCTCAACCTCGGCAGCAGCTAGACGAACAGAAAGCATGGCTCCAGGCGGTAATTCGGCCATCATGCGTCCGCGTGTTGCTACCAAGGTCAGGGCATTTTCCAGTGAGAACACACCTGCCAAACAGGCCGCGACGAACTCGCCGATGCTGTGCCCAATCATCGCAGCAGGCTGAACTCCCCAGCTTTGCCAAAGTTGAGCCAACGCATACTCCACAGCAAACAGTGCAGGCTGGGTATAAACCGTTTGTTGCAACAGTTCAGCTGCAGTTTCTTGCGATTCCACCAGGTACAGCACTTGGCGCAAATCGCAGTTGAGCAGAGGTTGAAGAATATGGGCACAGCGATCAATCGCATTCCGGAAAACCGGTTCATTCTGATAAAGGGTCTGCCCCATCTGGAGATATTGTGCTCCTTGGCCGGGAAACATAAACACCACCTCCGGATCACGCCGGTCTGTGTAGCGAGTGGCGCTGCGATGAGCCGGCAGGATCTCTAGATCGGCAATTGCCTCTTGCTGAGTTCGACACACAAGAAACCGGCGATAGTTAAACCCGTTTCGCCCCACTTGCAGGGTGTAGGCGACATCGGCCAGATTAATGGCAGGGTTTTGCTGGAGATGGGTACGTAAATTAGCGGTTGCTTGCTCAAGAGCCGTTTCAGTTTTGGCAGAAAGCAGCAGCAGTTGATAGGGGCAGGAGGGGGCGACAGATTCCTCGGCTATCGGTGCTTCTTCTAAAACCACATGGGCATTGGTTCCCCCCACCCCGAAGGAACTCACACCCGCTCGCCGCGGGTTTTCTGAGATCGGCCAATCGGTTAACTGAGTGTTGACATAGAAGGGACTGTTGGCAAAATCAATTTCTGGATTCGGAGACTCGAAATTAACACTAGGCAGAATTTTGCGATGATAGAGTGCTAATGCGGTTTTGATTAAGCCAGTCACGCCAGCGGCAGCCACCAGATGTCCTACGTTACCTTTTATCGATCCGATTGCACAAAATTGAGTAGCTGCAGTTTGAGTGCGAAAAGCTTGGGTTAGTGCCTCAACTTCAATCGGATCGCCTAGAGGTGTAGCAGTTCCATGCGCTTCAATGTAGGAAATCGTCCGCGGATGAATATTTGCGTCTGCATAAGCTCTAACAATCGCTCCCATTTGTCCATGCACGCTGGGAGCAGTGAAACTGGCTTTATCAGAACCATCGTTGTTGATGCCCACTCCTTTGATCGTGGCATAGATGCGATCGCCCTCTCGCAGCGCATCTTCAACCCGTTTCAATACAACAATTCCAACCCCGTTATTAAACATGGTGCCTTGCGCTTTAGCATCAAAGGGGCGACAATGTCCGTCTGGAGAGAGCATGCCGCCTTCCTGATGCAAGTAGCCCGTGTTCTGAGGCGTGTTGATTGAAATCCCTCCGGCTAAGGCCAGATCACATTGATGGCTCCGCAGCCCCTGAACGGCATGAATCACCGCTACCAACGAGGTGGAACAAGCCGTGCTAATGCTAACGCTAGGCCCGGTCAGGTTTAACTTATAGGATGCGCGAGTTGTGACAAAATCCTTCTCATTGGCCAGCATAGTCTGGAAGGCACCCAGCGGCTCAATGATTTCTTTCCGCCCACAAATATGCCGTTCAAAATAAGTGTTTTGCCCTGATCCGGCGTATAGCCCAATCAAACCGTTGTAGGCTGAGGTATAGCCAGCATTTTCTAACGCTGCGTAGGCTAGCTCTAAAAAGACCCGAGCCTGGGGATCCATGACTTCAGCTTCTTTAGGGCTAATGCCAAAGAAAGCCGCATCAAACTCTTCTGCCCCTCTCACAATGCCTTTGACTGGTACATAGTGAGGATCGCGTCGCAATTCTTGATCATCGATTGGGTCTAATTCGGCATCGGTAAAGCGAGTGGTAGATTCAATCCCAGCACAGAGGTTGTGCCACAACTCTTCGACACTATCTGCACCAGGAAACCGACCCACCATGCCAATAATGGCAATGTCGCCTGTTGCAGTCGGGTGAGAATCTGTGGAGAAGGTGGCCCAGCAATCGTCAACGTGCTGTACCATGGACCGCTGCTCTTGGTCCAAATATCGAGCCATAGCCCGAATTGTCGGATACTGGTAGAGCTTGACGGCTCGGATCTGAGAGTTAAAACGCTTCTGGACACGAGCGATCATCTGTAACCCCAACAGCGAGGTGCCACCCAATTCAAAGAAATTTTCCTCGACGCTGAGCCTGTCAATCCCCAGGACACCGGCCCAAATTTCGGCCAATACCTGTTCGCTGGGGGTTGTAGGAGCAATTCCATCAACTGGGGCAGACCGAATCACTGGCTTGGGTAAGGCACGGCGATCGATTTTTCCGGTTGGGCTGAGAGGCATATGATCCAGCACCATCACAACAGCAGGCACCATAAACTCGGCCACCCGCTCCCTGAGATAGTCTTTCAACTGTTTCACCCCAGGTGCTTGCTCTCCCTTGGTTGTAACGTAGGCAACTAGAGCCTTATCTCCTGGTCGATCTTCACGCAAAATTACGATCGCATCAGCTACCTGCTCATGTTGCCTCAATATGGCTTCGATCTCGCCTAGCTCAATGCGGAAGCCCCTCAGCTTGACCTGAAAATCGCGGCGTCCAATGAATTCAATATTGCCATCGGATAAGTAGCGCACCTGATCACCCGTTTTGTATAGTCGGGTTGTAGGATCGGCACTAAACGGATTAGGGATAAACCGCTCCAAAGTAATATCTGGACGGTTTAAATACTCACGAGCCAGCCCATCGCCCCCAATGTAGAGTTCTCCAGCAACGCCTATGGGAACAGGTTGTAAATAGTCATCTAAAATATAAGTCTGTGTATTGGCAATCGGTTTACCAATCGGTAGCGTTTTCAGATCGGCATTGAGTTGGCGAGGAATGCGGTAAGAACAGGAGAAAGTCGTACTTTCGGTAGGGCCATAGACATGAATCAACTCCATGTCGGGTAAACAGGTCAGGGACTTGCAGATATGCGGTAGAGATATCGCCTCCCCTCCGGTCAACAATTCTTTGACTCTCAACAACGCTTCTGGTACTTCTGCAATGATGGTATTAAACAGAGCAGTGGTCAGAAATAAGGTTGTTATTCCCGTTCTCTGAATAATTGCTCCCAATTCCCGTGGATCTGGGATGCCAACAGCGGGATATAACACACAAACGCTGCCATGCAACAATGCTCCCCAGATCTCGAATGTTGCAGCATCAAACGAAATTGGGGCTAATTGCAGAATAACTTGATTGCCATCTAGCGGAGTGTAGGTGGAGTTAAACACCAATCGCAAAACAGCCTGATGAGGTATGGCAACTCCCTTGGGGCGACCCGTTGAACCAGAGGTGTAATTAACATAAGCTAGGTTCTGCGAATGAACTGCACAAGCTTGTAACTCAACTTGCTCTTCGTTTCCTGTTCCCCAGCCTGCGTCCAGATAAACAATCTGAGCCTGATGGGGCGGCAAGCCGTCCCTCAGATGAGATTGAGTCAACAACACCGGAGCACAACTGTCTTCTAGCATGAAAGCTAGTCGTTCTGGAGGATAGCTGGGATCAAGCGGCACATAAACCCCTCCAGCTTTGAGAATGGCGAGAATGGCAACGATCATTTCGATCGAGCGTTCCATGATCAATGCCACGAAGGTTTCACAGCCAACTCCCATCTGTTGCAGTTGAGCCGCCAGACGATTGGCTCGGTTATTCAATTCTTGATAGGTGAGACATTGTTCAGATTGAGTTTCCAACTCTGGTAGGATGAGAGCGATAGCGTCAGGAGTGCGGAGAACCTGCTCCTCAAACAGTTGATGAACTGTTTTATCTCGCGGGTAGGCCGTCTGGGTGTTATTCCATTCCACCAACAGTTGATGCTGTTCGGCACTAGTTAACAACGGTAAAGCAGCCAGAGGCGTATGAGGCGCTGCAACTATCCCTGTCAGCAATGATTGTAAATGTCCCCCTAATCGGACAATTGTTGATTCTTCAAACCGCTGACCGTCGTATTGCACCTGTAGAGTCGATGCTGCTAGATCAGCCGTAACGGTAAGGGGATAAGGCCATTCTGTGAATTGTGCTGAAACTTGTGCTGAAGCAAGATCAAGCGGAAATTCAGATATATACAGAACGCTTGCAAATAATTGCTCAGTAGATGGAATCTCACTCCAAGCTTGCACTTGGGCCAGAGAAACTTGCCCGTGCGACTGCATCAAGTTCCAACGCTTTTGAACCATTGGCAACCAATCAATCAAAGGCATATCTGATGCAACTTGGAGGCGCAAAGGCAATGGATTACCAGACAAATGAGATAGGTACTCCTGCCCGTTGATTGGATCAATAACCTGCACCCCAAAGACAACATCTGTCTCCCCACTATAACGACTGAGCAGCATTCCCCAAGCTCCCAGTAGAAGCGACTGTAGACTCAGGTGAGATTGACTGAGTAAGTCTAGACCAGTACCTAATTCCGGAATCCGAAAGGTATGACATCGACATGGTGCCGCCTTTTCTCCCTGTTGGGGTAAGATCTGCTGCGATGCTGCATCAGCAACCGCTAACGGCGTTGGAGCAATAAATCCCCGCAACCATTCCTGCCAGAAGGATTCCATCGAAGATAATTGCCCCCCCTGGCCAGGATTAGATTCTAGATAATCGGAGTTTTGAGGACTGGCTAACATATCACGCGACCTGCAGAAAAACTGAGGCTAGAAAGATATCCTTAACACTAATACTCTTAGTACTGAAAATAAGCGTTGGATTGCTCGACACCGACGACAAAACAGCAATCTTCATCAAATATTTAAGAAACCAATAAGGAACCAATTGAGCTAAAGCTAAACGAGTTGAATCGTTAATGATTTCAAACACAAAAACGAGAGCAGCGTAAAACTTTAAGAGCAACCATAGAATACATGAAGCAAATCAGGCGACTACGAGAAAACGTAGACACTAGACAAATTACTCAATTTAACTGGGTACCAGAACTATATTCGCATCACTTCAATCAGCAAGTTATCTCAAATACATATGCCATAATTTCAAATCAGCCCAAAATAATTAGCCAAAAATTAGCCAAAAACAAGAATATAAAGCTTGCTGTATGGTAACCAACCGATGTTTCAAATCATGTTTGATTTAACTTCAGTTGATGGGTATAAGTTGTATAAGTTCTTCAATTAAACCACTAAATTCAACAACCATTGTAAGCAGCACCTGCATTTCATGCTTGTGCTGTTAGCTGAGCGAACATAGTTTGATTACAATTACATCACGACACGCAGTTTGGTTGCTCCCAGTGCAGAGCACGGTCACCAGAAAAATTGCAACAAATTGCAATATCACATACAGGAGTTTTGCTACTACAAGTTTGTGAATTCAGCTTCACTGTAGAAAAAGGTCTGTTCAACTGCAAAGCCTAAATCACCTTAAGTTTGAACTGTACAGAGTTAAGCAATCTAACAGATTTACAAAACTGCTCATCTAAAGGTGACTCAAAATAAATTATACAACCCATACAGTATCTCCCATTTTTTCTATACGTGATCTTAGACACCTTTTCGCTAGTATTACTCTGTTAAGTAGCCCCCTACTTACGTGTGATAAGTAGCTTTCTACTTACGTGTGAATTCTCCAACTACTGCAAGGGAGTCGCAAACGTGAGTTTACCTATTGTCAGGGTCATTGGCTGTCCTGTGACCGCTTTGCCATTAAGTGCTCAACTTGAAGTAATTTCAAGCTGGGCTGAGGAGCGATTGAGCAAGATCATCTGCGTGGCTAATGTACACATGCTGATGGAAGCTCATTGGCACCTAGAAATGAATTCTGTTCTGCAAAATGCAGATATTGTGGTTCCAGATGGTATGCCATTAGTCTGGATGATGCGGTTTATGGGATTTAAGAAACAGGATCGGGCGGCGGGACTAGATATTTTGCTTGGACTCTGCCAAACATCTACCAGAAACGGAACTAGTATCTACTTCCTAGGTTCTCATGTTGATGTTCTTAGCCGCATTGAGGCAAAGTTGGAGCATGATTTTCCCAGTCTGAAAATTGCTGGGATAGAGCCACTCCCCTTCCGTCCACTCACCTCCATTGAAGACGAAGCAGTTGTGCAGCGGATTAATAATAGTGGGGCAGGCATTGTCTTTGTAGCTCTTGGCTGCCCGAAGCAAGAGTACTGGATGGCCGAACATCAGCATCGGATCCAGGCCGTTCTGATTGGGGTAGGAGGTGCCTTTCCAGTCTATGCTGGCATCCATAGACGAGCACCCCGATGGATGCGGGAGATGGGGTTAGAGTGGTTCTATCGTTTAATTCAAGAACCGCAACGGTTATGGAAACGGTATGCGGCAACAATTCCACCGTTTATATACTTAGCGTTAAAACAACTGCTGATCGAACAATGGCTTCACTTGACTCCTCACGGCCAACCTCAAGTTGAAGCTGTGGATGACCGCTAGCAAATGTCAAATCAGATGCGCATTCTTTTTGTTCATAATTACTACCAAGTCGCAGGTGGCGAAGATCAAATCTTACAAGCAGAAGCCGACCTGTTAGAGTTGCATGGGCATCAGGTCTACCGCTACACAGTTCACAATGACGGCATCAAAACTACTTCGCCGTTGGTGCTGGCTGGCAAAACGGTGTGGAATCAAAAAACCTATCGAAGTTTGCGATCGCTGATTCGAGAACAGGAAATTCAGGTTGTCCACTGTCATAATACCTTTCCTTTAATTTCTCCCTCGGCTTACTACGCCGCCCAAGCTGAGCAAGTGCCAGTCGTTCAAACCTGCCATAACTATCGCTTGCTCTGCCCCAATGCATTGTTTTTACGAGAAGGTCGAGTTTGCGAAGCTTGCTTGACGCAATTCGTGCCCTGGTCAGGGGTCAAACATGCCTGTTATCGAGGCAGTCGGGCCGCCAGTGGAGCTGTGGCTGCGATGCTCACCCTGCATCGCAGTTTAGGAACTTGGACCAATAAAGTAGATGCCTACATTGCGCTAACTGATTTTGCTCGACAAAAACTCGTTCAAGGCGGCTTGCCAGCTGACAAAATTATTGTCAAACCAAACTTTGTCCATCCCGATCCTGGAATAGGCAGCGGCCAAGGCAGATATGCCCTCTATGCCGGTAGGCTATCACAGGAAAAAGGGATTGCCACCTTGCTGGAAGCTTGGCGGCATTTAGGAGATAAAATCCCACTCAAGATTGTCGGAGATGGCCCTTTATCGTCTTTGGTCTCTGAAGCTGCACAACAAATACCTGGAATCATGTGGCTGGGTCATCAGCCCCTAGAACAGGTTTATAGGCTCTTGCAAGCAGCCGCTTTTTTGGTCTTTCCATCAGAATGGTATGAAGGGCAACCGCGAATTTTATTGGAAGCGTTTGCGACAGGAACCCCGGTTGTCGCATCTAACTTGGGTTCAATGAGCAGTTTAATTACTCCCCATCAAACTGGTTTACATTTTCAACCTGGCGACATAAAAGATTTAGTTGTTCAAGTAGAATGGCTGCTCAACAACTCAGATCGATTGAGCCAGATGCGCCAGATAGCTCGAAAAGAATTTGAAACAACCTACACCGCAGCGGCAAACTATGACCAACTAATCAATATTTATGCAAAAGTTCGAGATAACAGATTACCGACAAAAACAGGATTGGTCGTTGGTTCGACTCCATAGGATTCCATAGGATAAGGAGGTGTTGTCGCCGCCCTTCGGGCGGCGACAACACCCTGATCTTAGTTTTAATTAAGTTGAATGACTTACTATGGGGTTTCAATTCATTCTCTTTGACTATGTAAGCATGCTTGAACTGCAGCCTAATACCGATAGTAGGTATAGGGCGTGCCCATCTTCTCCGCAGAGTCATTGACAACAAGTCCTAAAACTGGAATAGAAGATATTCTTAAGTCCTCCAATGCTTTTTCTAGGAGCGAACGCTTCAACTGTCCCAAGCGAGCCACAAGCAAAATGCCGTCTGTATGCTCGGAAAGCAGATAGGTATCTGCAAAGCCCAACAGCGGAGGAGCATCATAAATTACCAGGTCAAAAGCAGTTCGATTTTTCTCGATGATTTGTCGCATCGATTCAGAAGAGAGAATGCGGGTAGGCTCCGGCGGAATCGAGCCAGCCGGCAAAATATATAAATTGCTTTCCCAAGGTGTTTGTTGAATCGCCTGCTCATACTCCAGACTATGAGCAATCAGATCAGTCAGGCCGCGGGAGTTCGACAAATTTAACCGATGATGCAGGCTAGGACGCCGCAGATCCCCATCGACTAATAGAACCCGTTGACCCATTGCTGCCGCCACCTGCGCCAAATAGAAGGCAACCGTGGTTTTACCATTGGCTGGAACGGGCGAGCTTACGGTCAACGAACGGATTGGCCGATCTGGACTCAACAGTCTCACGTTCACACAGAGTAGTCGGAAGGCTTCTAGAAATGGATCGGCCATTAGTCGATGGAATTGAAGAGAATCGATCGATCCGCTTCCGTTTAGAGAGCCTAACACTGCATTTGAACTGAGCCATTGATCCAACTCGTTCAGTGATTTATTCGTCGGAATAATTCCTAGAATTGGCAGCTTTGCACTATCTTTTACTTCTTTAGAGGTGTGTAGCACACTACTCAATCGATCAATCGCCAACGCTGCTCCTGTACCCAGCAGTAATCCTAAAATCGCTCCTAATGCTAGCGTTCGTTTGGTGCTTGCCGCACTAGGATAAGGCTCATTGGGTGCAGTTAATAATCTCCACGGCAACTGGCGCTGTGCCGCATCAATGCGTAACCCCTCACGTTTCGCCAAAAATTGGGTGAGGTTGTCGGTGGCAATCTCTAGCTCTCGCTGAATGTCGGTATATTGGCGCATCACAGCAGAGAGCTGCTTAATCTGTTGATTGGTTGAGCCAATTGAGGCACTCAAGGACTGCTCCCGATCCTGGAGTTCCTGAATTTGACTAGCTACCTGCTGTGCCACTCGAAAGCCCTCTTGCTGTAGCAAAGGCAACAAACTCTGCCGCTGTTGGAGCAATACGTTCAGTTCAGGGCTGCGTTCTAGATAGAGAATAGAATCTTGCGCTAGCTGACTGTCGATCTCCAATAATTGATCGAGCAATTTCTGATAGCGCGGACTATCAACGAGCGGAGACGAACCGGCTTGTTCCAGAGACGGCTGTGATAAAGCAGTTTGTAATTGTTGATAGGTCAAGCGAGTTTCGCGCAGCTGAGTTTGAGTTTCGATCAGATCCCGTCTGAGGCTACCCATCTGATCTGACAACAAACTAGCCTGTGACTCTGGGTCAATCAAATTATACTGTTGCCGAAACTCCTGGAGTTGGCCTTGCCATTGAGCCACCTGACTTTTCAAGGCAGGCAATTGGCTATCTACAAAGTCGATCCCCCGCCGAATATCTTGACGGCGATCTTCCAGACTATACCGGAGGTATGCCTCAGAAAGTAGATCTAAAACAGTTTGAACCAGTTCTTTGTCGGGATTGCCATAAGAGACCTGCAAAATATTCTTTGCATCAACTTGAATCACCAGATCGCGAATCAAACTTTCGTAGGTAATCTCAGGATAGTCACGCTTGAGTTCCTCTACAACCGGGTTTAAGACATCGGGGCTACGCAAAACTCGGATCTTCGTCTCGTCCAGCGTCGTCGTCGTTAGGGACTGATCTTGGCGGCTGCTCAGGGTTTGGGGAAGCGAAGACAAAACTTCTGTCTCCACCGTAACCGGTTCCGTCAAAATCTCAAAACCAGATCGATAAATCGGCGTTGCCGTCACGATCTTGAGAACGGCTGCCCCTATCATCACAGTTGTCACACCAGCAATCAGCCAGACCTGCCGTCGCAGTGCCGCTACCACGCGCCCTAGCTCTAATCCACCTTCGTTTTCGGGCGGTGCCGATATTGGAGGAGTCGATAGCAGGATCGGAAGATTTTGTGTTGCCTTCATAGTGGCGTTCTCAGAAACGTTTGATGGCACAACAAGCTAAAACAAACGGAAGAAGTTAAGCGGAATGCTAAACAGGGTGAAGAATCGGGTGAGGGGATCGGTGGCAGTGCCCAAAGCGTCAGAAATAGCAGCAATCCCTGACCGTTTGACCACAATCACATCATTGTTGCGTAGGGCTGGGTTGGCGTCGCTATCAATTCCCTGAGTAAAGTCTACATCAACCTGCTGCTGAGAGACACTACCATTGGGATTTAGACGAACCAGCAGCACCGTCTGCTCAGCACGATTATTAAATCCTCCTGCTGCAAGTAGAGCCTGATTGAGTGGCGTGTTCGGCGGAACTTCTACCACACCGGGCTGGACAACTTCTCCGACCACATTGATGCGAATCGTATCAGGAGAGAAACTAGCAGCAGCAATTTGAGCCGCCTCTTCCGGATCTAAATTGGTGACCGTAGGAACGAGTACCGTATCTCCGTCTTGCAAGATGGCATCCTGGTTCAAGTCTCCAGCCCGCAACAATTGCCAAAGATCAACTGTAAAGTTTTGCTCTAAACCTGTGCGGGTCCGCCGTTGAATCTGGACTTTACGAACATCTGCCGTAGGAGTAATCCCTCCAGCCACCTGAATAGCTCTAGTCACCGTTGGAGCCGTTCCTAGCATCGTGGTCCCCCCCGGGACACCCGCCTCTGCCGTCCTCGCCGTTCCGGTCACCGTGTAGGGACCGGGACGAAACACCTCTCCCACTACAGCAATATTAATAGACTGATCCGCATCAGCTGCAAAACTGGCTGCCGCCACCTGAGAAGACTCGGCCAAGCTCATGTCTTTTGCAGTAGGCACAACAATCGCATCACCATCTCGCAAGGTGACGTTGTATCGAGCATCGCCAGTCTGCAAAAACTGCCAAAGGTCAACTACGATAACCTCCTCAGCCCCTGAAGGCTGTAGTCGCCGTAACTGTACTCGCCGCAGATCCGCAGATTGGCGAATTCCTCCAGCTTCTTCCAAAATTTGCGTCAACGTTGGCACCTGCCCAGATTGCCGCTCTAGGGTATACGATCCCGGATGATTCACCTCGCCTGAAACCCCGATTTTGACTGGACGGGGGGCAACCAAGCTAACGGTTACAATTGGGCTCCGCAAGATCCGCCGCTGGGAGTACTGCGCGGCAATCGCACTGGCGGCCTGCTCAAGCGTCATTCCTCGAATATATACACTACCAACCACAGGAAGATTGAGTGTACCATCTACGAGAACAGTGTTCTCGCCACTGTATTGGGTTAGCTTAAAGATATCGATTCTAATTTGATCCCCTGCCCCCAAGGTATAGGGGTCCTCCGCCCTCGAAGAAGTCGTTTCTCTTTGAAGTGAATCAGTTGGCAGAGTAGCTGAAGCAATAGCTGGACTCAAGCAAAGACAACTCACACCAAAAGTTCCCATTAATCCAATTTTATAAATATTTAATACTAGAGAACTAATCTGCATCGTGTCTAATAGTGCCATGCAAATTCATGCCTATGCAAAAAACTCTTTGTTAAACAGTTAAACAATAAGACATGCCGTCTAATTAGGACTCTCTTAAAACAAGAGGCAAACCGCCAAAGTCTATCTAACACGCAATCCAATATACAACGTGACTTCAGCTCCATTTAGAACCTTAATTATCGTCACCTGATTGTAAACTAATTTTTTGTGAGATTTACACTATAGCAACTCAAATTGCTGAATGGATACCTATTACTCATTTCGTTATTTGAAGCACGGTTGAGAGCAGCACTAAATTTAAGCTATTCTCCATTAAAGTAATTTAATATACTAGACTTGTGTGGGTACTCAGGTATACTGGTTAGATAGTCATCTCATAAAATTCCTTCAAAATTATTAAGATGTTTGAAAAAAAATTAATTATGGTACAATTTGCCCTGTGTTTATACTAGGGGTGCAGGTCTTGGATGATTCTTAAGTTCAATTCTTTAGATCAGGCGCGATGCAATCTACTGGTCGTTTTTTTACACACGAATGATATTACGTTTTAGCAGCTGTTGATTTTAGATGTGCACTGCGTTGAAGTAGCAGTCTGCCATCCAGCTCTTGGGGCTAGAGTTAGGATGATTGTTTTATTAAGTAAGGTTAGCAGCCAAGCATTCAAATTTGTTTCGTCTTTGGACCAAGTGGCACGGTTTATATGCTGGCAGCTTACTTGTAATCAACGTTGCATGTGGTTTGATTAGATATCTGGGAAAATTCTCACCTAAAGCAGGTTAGGGTTGTGTATTGTGCAGTCAACAGCCGACCGTATCCATTGGTCTTTTGAGTAATCTTGGTCACGAATGAGTATTTGTTTCTGTCTAGTTGAGAAGCCAGCGGTAACATATTGCTGTACTTTGAGGATACGCCAAGGGTATGGTCTAAATCGCCAATATTGATGCACATGGTTATATGAGTATAGGCCGATAGGAACTCTTAAGGTCTTGATCGCAAATATATTGTCAGATGGATTCCTATCACTGCCAGTGATTCAGGTGCATCTAGATATTTTTGTGAGCGAACATCTCATTCGTGAAGCGATTGGGATGAAAGAGCGGAACTTTTCAGTACGTGTTCAATGATGGAAGTACGCATTGGATGGTATTTTCCGCACTAATGATTCTGGTGTAGTGTACACCAGAATCATTAAGCCTTATTGGTCGTAGGGAAAGCCAGATTTCGAGCAGTTTTTGAAAATTTGGTAACTGTTGGCATCTAGCTAGAACTCAACTAATGCTCAGTAGATGGTTAACCTGGAGAATGGCATGCTAGCCTTCATTGCCAGCCTTAACCGTCGTTCACTGTCATGCAATTGTCACGTATAAGTGTTAGCCACCCATCCGTCAATCAGAACGAATAAGTATGTAAGCGAAGAAGCTTGACTTTAAAATTTAGTAACATTGACTAGACGACAAGCCGTAATTTGGTTTATAAATTTGATCTAAACTAGCAAAATGCATGCTAGTGTATGTAATTGAAGTTAGTAGTACAAAGTAAAGGTTAACCTTTATGCTACTGACATGATCGTATTCCCTGCTATGTAACAGATTTATTCTCTGGCCTGCTTACTCTTGCCAGCGTGTAGACCAGCGAAGCCTGTAGGAGGAATTTTTAGTTCACCGAAGTGTTCTATATTTGTGCTTTTTAAATACGGTTACCTTTCCTCTTACGCTCTTCGTTACTTATTTGCTATCCTTGCTTAATTTACGGTAATGCTCAGCCATTCATGGCACTGCTCCAGTGTTCCTTAGGTTTCAAGCATCATTTTTACAATTTTGGTTAAGAGGCTCCCATGGCCAAAAGATCCCTGTACGCGACTCCAGAAGGTGCTAAGCTAGCCCGAAAAGTATTTGATCGCAGAGGTTGGACGCAAGAAAATCTAGCGGCAGAGCTAGACCTGAGGACCCGCCAGCCTATCTGGCGCTTTTTTACTTGTCGTCCGATTGAACGTCATATCTTTATTGAGATCTGTACAATCCTAGACCTCAATTGGTGGGAGATAGTTGCCCAAGCTCCTGACCACTTATTGAACGTTGAGGGTAAAGCACCACATTTGGAGAGCGAGATCAGCCCGTTGGTGGAGCAGATTCGCCTGAAGCATCAAGATCGAATCGAGCATCAGTGCGGCATGCTACGTATTTCTGGAACGAGTTTTCCCGTTCAATTGAATGATCTGTATGTTGAGCCTCGTTTTCTGGGTCGGTTGATCAGTCAGGAATATCTAGATATTGCTGTACTAAAGGAAAGCTGTGGCAGCAATCTCAGTAACCTGAGAGAACAACAGCTAAATGATTCAATCAGCACACCTTTGCCGGTTTTAGAGAACCAAGCTAAGCTGCGGATTCTGGGTAAACCAGGCAGCGGCAAAACCACTTTTTTGCAGTGGGTTGCACTCCAATGCAGTCGAGGGCAATTTCAGCCGCATTTGATCCCAGTTTTCATCAAGCTAAGCAGCTACGTAGAGCAAACTACCCGGCCGACTGAATTCAATCTGCGGCATTGCGTTCAGCAGGAATTAATAGGATGTGACGTGTCCGATCCGCAAGTGATTGAGACGTTGCTGAACGAGGGTAAATTTTTAATTCTGCTAGATGAACTCAATGAAATTTCTGGCTATAGTAATTATTCCTTAATCCTGCGGGAGATTTCCAGATTTTCTGAACTTTACTATAAGAACCGCATTATTGTTACTTCTAGGTTGGGCAGTTCCAGCTTTGAGCTAGCTCACTTCACTGATCTTGAGCTTGTAGATTTCAATGATGCCCAAGTGGCATCACTGGCACAGAAGTGGTTTAGTGTATTTGGCAAACCGAGTGAGGCTGTTGATCAGCCTAACAAGCAGTCTACTCAGACTAACGCGCCCGCTAGAACCGAAAGTTTTCTGCAACAGCTTTGTGTGTCCGGCAATCATCGCATTCGGGAAATAGCGGGAATTCCTTTACTGCTCAATCGAATTTGTCAAACCTTCGACGGAAAAAGCAAACTATCTGAGAATCGAATTCGGATTTATGAAGAGTGTTTGTCTTTGTATTTAATTGATCGGAGTAGAGAACAGAATATTCAAGCTGGTCATTCCAGTTGGCGAATCACTTCTTTTGAACAGCTTTATCTTTTGGGGCGAATCGCCACGTTTGCTTTGCAAAGGGGAAGTCGCTTTCTTGAACAGCGAGAGCTAGAGCACTTTATTGAAACGGGCATTTGTGAACTTCATAAGGAAATCGAGCAAAAGCAGATCCTACGGGAAGAAATCGTCAACCAACTGAGATCGTCTTTTCTACACCAAGGTATCTTGCTGGAACAAGCTCGTGGAGTATTTTCCTTTTCCCATATCGCATTTCAGGAGTATTTAGCTTCTAGGCAAATTGTTTCGAGTTTTAACTTGAAGCATGACTTGGCGGATCTCTCAGGCCATTTAGCCGAACCCCATTGGCGGGAAGTGATTGCTCTAGTCAGCTCTAGATTGCAAGATCGCAACCTGTTGCTTAGCTATATTAAGCTGGAAGTGCAGTCCTTAGTCTCCCATCAGCCCTACATCAAAACATTGCTGGACGAGTTACAGCAAAAGTCTGGTAAATGGTTGGTCTATCGTCAGATTGCTGAAACTCACAATTTACTATATAAAATCGCTCGGACTCCCGACCTACTCTGCCGCCTTGCAACTTCCATAACCTACATGAGCGTTCTAGCTCAAAAGCTTTTATTTGAGGTTGTTTTAGCAAAATTGATTCTCTGGTTTGCAGTTCCAAATTGGCAAAACTCCCAGATCTCAATTTTGATTCAACCTCTGCTTGACCACGCCATTCTATTGGCAACGACCTATCAGTATCAAAAGTTGGCAAACAGCTTGGCTGATTTGAGAGAGCAACTTTTATGCCCCAATTGGGCTAGCCAAGGACTGTGGCTGGAGTGCTTGGAAAGAGCAGTCAATGACTATGCGAGTAAGTTTGGGAATTTTCGCTTCAATCGTGAGCAAATGCAATCGCTTCAGCTCTGTCTTTATACTGTTCAACTGCTGGCAGACCTACAGGGGAAGAGTGAGTCTGATAGCCTAGAGAGCCTACAGCTTCAGCTATCTGAGCTATTTTCCGTTTTCGACTTTGACAATACAACCTCTACTGACGAGCTGCCTAGCTTTCTAAGCCACCATCAATCAAATTCTTCCTTCACTTTGATTTAAGCGGTTAATCTGCTACAAAGCAAGTTCTGATCCACAATCTTCTTCAAAACCACTGGATAGAACTTCTGGAAGAAAATCAACCAATTTGTGACCTCTAATACTGTATTAAAAACCATAATTGTGGCAGCTAATATACACGTTCACGATAGCTTACATACAGCTATCCCTAGGGAATTATATAACCCAGGTTAAGCTTAAAAAAATCCCGAATAATTAACCTAGGGTCAGCATTTACTTATACGCGAAATCAAACAGACCAGGATTAAACCTGAAGCATGGGTTTGAGTGATAGGAATAAATTTATATTCATAAATCTATCATCCTGCCTATTGACATAGACATTGACACAGAATAGTCATACTTTATGGATGCTGCTATGAGTACTCTTTCCGATACCGGCATCAACCAGTCGTTCAAAAGTGGTTTGCCGGAAACTCACGCTTCAGTTAGCAGTAAGCTAAAGCGTTTGATTGATATTGTTGGAGCTGTGATTGGATTAAGCATCACAGTCTTGCTTTTTGTTCCAATTGCAGTTGCGATTCGGTTAGACAGCCCTGGTCCAATTTTTTACCAGCAAACTCGCTGTGGATTGCTGGGAAAGCGCTTTCGGATTTGGAAGTTTCGATCAATGATCCCAAATGCAGAATACTTACAGCATGCTGTACAGAACCAGGCTAAGGGACTGATTTTCAAAAACGAGGCGGATCCTCGCGTCACTCGAGTCGGCAAATTCCTGCGGCGCACCAGTTTAGATGAGCTGCCTCAGTTTTGGAATGTGCTCAAAGGTGAAATGAGTTTGGTTGGAACTCGGCCGCCAACTGTTAACGAAGTCGATCAATATGATCTGCGGCATTGGCAGCGGTTAACTGTTAAACCCGGCATTACGGGCGAATGGCAGGTGAAAGGGCGGTCAACAATTCGAGATTTTGAACAAGTTGTAGACCTTGATCTGCGCTATTTACAGCATTGGTCCGTTAGATACGATTTGCTGCTGATTCTTAAAACTATCTGGATCGTTCTGCTGCGACACGGAGCCTATTAACAACTGACTCCTACAAAAACCGCTGTTTAATCTGCTCTTGCAACCACTGTTCCAATAATTCGTTCAGCAGCATTTGTTGGATTGATTCATTAAACTGCATAGGTAATACTGCTTCGAGCTGAGCAATTACAATCCATTCACCGATGCGCTGAGGTGCCCATACCTGGCCTGGACGCGCTCCGTAAAACATCCGCGCCAATTGAGGATGCAGCTTACCTAGCTCGATTGGCCCAGTTCTGCCACCCACTGCGGCAGCTGTGCCTTGAGAATAGAGATGAGCCACTTCGGCAAAGGATTGCTCGCCTTCCACAATCCGAAAATACAGCTCTTGGGCCATGTTGCGGTCGTGCAAATAAATCAGCGAACAAACTACCTGGTCAAGCTGATATTTACGCTGAAAGAAGTAGGAGTTCAGCACTCGGCCCCACCGCTGCTGTTGAAACTTGCGAATTTTTAGCTCTCGTTCTGCCCAAGCCTCAAACTGCTCTGGCGTCATGCCTTCCTGCTGAAGCCGCGCCTGGTCTTGCTGCGTCCATTCATAAGCTTGTCGAAACTGGCGGCGCTCTGCTTCACTACACTCAACCGTAGCAATGGCTTGATCGAGAATCAGCTGATAGAAAACTTGGGACAACAAGGGTGGGGAACTCATGACGAGGCACTGGCGATCGGAGGATAGTGGCTTACTTATGGCTTATTTCCAGCATAGCGCCAAGCGCTGAAGGGGTCAGGGATGAACCTATGCATCTGTAGATAGATCTTAGAGGATGTTTTAAAAGTCGCTATTGCAACCCGAACCGCCCCCTAAATCCCCCATCAATGGGGGACTTTGAACCAGAGATACGGGATCGGAAGTCCCCCACTAGTGGGGGATTTAGGGGGCGATGCAGTACTTCTGATACTTTTCAAACACTCTCTTAGATAGATCTTAGATGGAGAGATGAGCAAAAGTGTAGTGTATCCGACAACTCAACCCTTTTTCACTCCTGCCAATATTAGTGCAATCGCGGACTCTGTGAATTCTTCAATGGCTACCGTACTCATGCTATCCCAATTGGGGGCGAGAGTTTTAAGGTTGGCTTGAGCATTAAAGTAAAAGCTAATAATCCCCATGATGTGAATCACCATCAACCAAGGATTCAGCGGACGAAAGCACCCTTCATCTATGCCTTGCTGCAATATCGATATCAGTAAGTTAATTGGTGTCTCCCAAGCAGTCAGCTTGAAATATTTCCCTTGGTTTTGCATCGCTTCATGAAGTAAAACCTTGCCTTGATGGGGGTGCATCGCTTCATGTCTAATCCCTTCTCGAATGGCGACCTTCAGGGCTTCTTCAGGCGGTAAGGTTTGCAAATTAAGCTGCTCAAACGCCTCAATAAAGTCGGTAGCATGGCGTTCTAAAACAGCTTTGTAAAGAGTTTCTTTACTGCCAAAGTAGTAATGAATCATCGCTTTTGTCACTCCTGTGTTAGCCGCAATGGCTTCTGTTCGGGCACCAGTCAAACCATAGCGGGCAAACTCCTCTTCAGCCGCGTCTAGAATTTGGGCCTTGGTCGCTTCTGGATCGCGTTGACGAGTTGCAGAGGATTTGGCATTGATTGACGACTTCACCACAGATTCCCTAATCAGTTTCTTTATCTAGGATACAGGCAGCCATTTTTACTCAACGATCTCACCTGTCTCAAATCAACTAACTAACCAGTTAAGAAATTATTGACAACAGAAAATTGATTACTTAAACTAACTAACAGGTTAGTTAATAGCTAGAGCTTTTTCGTTGCTTAGCTAATCTAGCCCTGTCGTTTTTTCCTTCATAGAGATATGACAACAACTCTGCAAAGACGCGAAACCGTCGGCTTGTGGCAGCGGTTTGGTGATTGGATTACCAGTATCGAGAATCGGCTGTACATCGGCTGGTTTGGCGTCCTGATGATTCCTACTCTGCTAGCTGCAACAACCTGCTTCGTTATTGCCTTCATCGCGGCTCCCCCGGTCGATATCGACGGCATCCGCGAACCCGTGGCTGGCTCCTTGATGTATGGCAACAACATCATCTCCGGTGCAGTCGTGCCCTCCTCGAACGCGATTGGTCTGCACTTCTACCCGATTTGGGAAGCCGCTTCTCTAGACGAGTGGCTCTACAACGGTGGTCCGTACCAGCTCGTCGTCTTCCACTTCCTGATTGGTATTTTTGCTTACATGGGTCGTGAGTGGGAATTGAGCTATCGGCTTGGTATGCGGCCTTGGATCTGTGTCGCGTATTCTGCACCCGTTGCTGCTGCTACTGCTGTATTTTTGATCTACCCAATCGGGCAAGGTTCATTTTCGGATGGGATGCCGCTTGGCATTTCTGGGACGTTTAACTTTATGTTTGTGTTTCAAGCTGAACACAATATCTTAATGCATCCATTCCACATGTTGGGTGTAGCGGGTGTGTTTGGAGGAGCCTTGTTTAGTGCCATGCACGGCTCACTAGTGACATCTTCACTAGTACGGGAAACAACCGAGATCGAGTCACAAAACAATGGCTACAAATTTGGACAAGAAGAAGAAACCTACAATATTGTGGCGGCTCATGGTTATTTTGGTCGCTTAGTTGGTCGAACCAATGAGATTATTTTGGGCACCAAAGCAAACAGCCGTACCCTCCATTTTCTGCTGGCGGCTTGGCCTGTAGTGGGTATCTGGTTCACGGCACTGGGAATTAGCACCATGGCATTTAACCTGAATGGATTCAATTTTAACCAAAGTGTTTTGGATTCACAGGGTCGAGTGATTCAAACATGGGCGGATATTCTCAATCGAGCTAACTTGGGTATGGAAGTGATGCACGAACGCAATGCTCATAATTTCCCGCTCGATTTAGCATCAGGTGAAGCAATTCCAGTAGCGATTACACCTCCCTCACTGATGAGCTAAAGATTTGAACTAAAAGCTGCTTTAGGGATGTAGGTGTTGTAGACATGTCGTAGTCATAATGAGTGCTTAACAAGCAAATGCTTCCATTCAAATGCGTGGAGGCATTTTCCTTAGTTAGCCAATTGGCGGTAGGTTGAGAGGCTATGAATCACCGTTTTTGTTCGATCATAAATGTTACATTCAACCACTTGCCATTTGCATCATAGCGGCGAATCAGACGCTGTCGCAGATTGGGCTGCAGCAGCCATCCAGTTTCTAAGAAAAAGGCGCGACCCAGACGAATTTCAGTTGGGAACGTGGCAGAAGCTCCATCGGGTAAAAGCAAACTCTGAAACAGCAAACCATCCTGTTCAAAGCTAAAATGGGCAACACCCAACTGAGTTTGAGCAGGTTGCAGCAGCAACGACTGAGAGTCAGCCATCTGGAGTACCTGTTCGCCCTGCCAAACTAGCCTGCGCGTGGTGGAACTTGTTTCCACTTGCAAGGAGTTAGGATAGAGGGTAGTAGCCTCGCCTTGCCAGTCGCCTAAAAGATCCTTGAGTTGCAGCAGCGGGCGCTCTGGGGCGTCTGTGCCAACGCGCTGCTCGCGAATTAGCGTGAGTTGGGAAAGTTGGCCTGCTGGGTCAAACATTTGCACTAGGCGCATGCGGCGATCATTGTAGATAAACGCGAACTCTGCGCCAAACTGGATCCCGGTTGCAAAATAGCTAGAGCCTTCTGAAAAAGCACCGCTCTCAAAAAACAGCGCCCCGGCTCCGGTGGTGCTAAAGTCTCGAACCAGCTCATGGGGTTGGGCTGGAACGGCACCCGATTCATCCGGATAGTAGCGCTGTAACCGCAAATGAATCGATTGATTGTTGTTTACGCCCCGCAGGGAAATCAGGCTGGGGATCTGTTTCAGGATTTCTCCCGTAGGCGACAGTTGCGTAAACGACCCCTGCCATTCTCCTAAGTTCTGTAGGACACATTCCCATTGCGATTTCATATTCAGCGTTGCTCAAGAGATGACTGGGAAGGTAGGGGAAAACATCGAATCGGACCGACCGCCAAGCGATTGACTGCTTCATAGGCCCAGTCAGTGGGCAGGACATCGGGAAAGGCGGAAGCAAACTGGCCCGCCGGACAAGTCGGCCGCTCGACGGTTGGAAGTTGGGACTCTACCCGGTCAGGCTGAGGCTGGGAGGGTTGGGGCAACTCAGGACGGAGATCTGGGGCAGGTTCGTTCCCCTGAGCCAGCGCTTGGATTCCCCACAAACAAACCGTGGCGATTGAAACGACTGTTAAACGAAACACGGCAACCATAGTCATGCTCTAATGAAACGAGTGAAACGAGTGAAACGAGGGACAGATAGGGCTGAATTTAGGTTTCAGGAGTTTAGGTTTTAGGAGTTTAGGTTTCGGTCAAACGTGGCATTAGCTCCGCAAAGTTGCAGGGGCGGTGGCGGTAGTCGAGTTGGTCTTTAAGAATGGCATCCCATCCGGTTTGACAGGCTCCGGAGGAACCCGGCAGACAGAAAATATAGGTTCCGTTTGCCACCCCCGCCAAGGCCCGAGACTGGATCGTCGAGGTTTTGATCTCTTGATAAGAAATCATCCGAAACAATTCGCCAAAGCCCTGAATTTCTTTATCTAACAGCGGCAAAATTGCTTCTGGAGTTCCATCTCGGCCTGTCAGTCCAGTGCCGCCCGTTGTGATCACCACCTGTACTGTTTCATCCACAATCCAGTGGGAAACTACGGCTCGAATTTTGTAGATATTGTCGGGCACAATCACCTTTTCTGCCAGATGATGCCCCGCCTGAGTCAGTCGCTCGACTAAAAGCCGCCCCGATTTATCCGTTGCTTCGGTGCGAGTGTCCGATACGGTCAGCACAGCAATATTCAGTGGAACAAACTGCCTGTCAGCCATAACACATTCTGAATTAGCGCGACGGTGAGGGCCAGAGCCTTCTAAAATCTTACCGTTTGTCAGATTGGATTTAGGAGAATTGCTGGTGGAGCGCTAGGCGGAATTAGTTGAGTAGCTTGGAAACGCTTTTATCAGATTCAGATTTGCCCTTATTGGTGATGTTCTATGCTCCTTGGTGTAGACCATCTCATTTAATGGATGCGGTACTAGAGCAGGTTGAGTCCTGTATGAGTCAAGAGTTGCGAATCGCTAAAATCAACAGCGAGACCGATTGGGCAAATTGAAGTAGAACAAACCGAGCACCTACTATCAGTTGAGCGGTTTATGCCCCGATTGCAGGGTTTGTTATCGTCAGCAAGCTAATTGCAACCAGCTAGACGAGTGACCCAAAGCCTCATCTTGTGATTTGCACTAGATCCGACTAGCGACGGAAGAATATCGATATTCAGCCGCAATTCGAGCCAGCCTTCTGGTAAGGCTTAAATGAAAAAGACCAACGTAGAAACTGAGTTCCTACGCTAGTCCAGAAATAGGATTTGGGGAAGCAGGATCCCGGAATCGTTAGTCAGTAGCTTAACCCATTGCCTGCACTGCATTGAGCATAAAGTTCACCCGTTGCTCAAACTCTAGCTGTTTTACCATCGACGTAAATTGATCGGTTTCGGCAGGAAGCTGGTAGTCAGACGGCACCTGGATAATTGTGCCTTTTTCCATGCCCTGGGCTAGCAGCAGCCAGACTTCCAATTTGGCGTTGGCGCTGAGGGCTTTGTAAGCACGGTTGATTTCGTTCCCGGCACCCTTAATCAAATCCCGCTGAGCTTGCAGTTGATTTTCGGGAGATAGCACCTGGATCTGATCAAATACAGCTTTTCCTACAGCTTCCACACTATCGGGTGGAGCGGGCTTGAGTTGATCTTTGAGATCGAGGTAACCATACCAAAGCAATGCTAGTTGGGTATCGACATCGAAATTCTGAAAAGCGTTTAACGCAGATTTTGTGCGTTCATCGATGGTATAAGTCATAGACAACTCCATTGGAAAATTCGTTTACTGACCCGGCGATAAGCCTTGTCTTGGCATACCTTAACGAATGTACGAAACCGAATAATCCAACAAAAGACGGAGATGAAATTGTTTGATTAAACGAGTAAACGTAGGCTGGATAACATCCATCTGGGACGTTTTGCAAATAGAAACAGACATCTGCAAATAGATGGAGTTTTTCAAGCACTATTTTGGAATCAGCTAATTTTGTGGCACATTAGAATTCAAACTAGTGGGGAGGCTCCTATGAGCAAAAAAGTGGTAATCATTGGTGCAGGTCCAAGCGGAGTTCTGTTAGCCCATTATCTATTGCGTCGAGATAATCAGTATCAGGTCACTATCTATGAGCGGCGAAGCGATCCACGGCTAATGTCTTTCCCTAATGCTAGAACCTTTCCGATTTCCTTAAACGATCGAGGAACTGATGCTCTGTACCAAATTCCCAACGTTGAAGCAGCGGTTAAACGAGTCAGTTTGGAAATGTATGGAACGGTTTTTCACCAAGCGGGTAAAACCAGGGTAACGACGCGGAAAAGACCATTGGTAACATTGGATCGAACGAACCTTGTTATACTGCTACTAGAATTACTGCAAGCTTATGATAATAACCGTTTGAATTTTTACTTTAACCATCTATGCACTCAAGTTAATCTAGAAGCCAAAACAGCAACGATTCAACCCCTGACAGCAGGAGAAAGTCATACGGTTCCCTATGACCTGCTGATAGGAGCAGATGGCTCCCATTCAATTGTAAGAGCGGCTTTTCTAACTCACGATCTGTTTGAATTTGAGCAAAAGTATGTCTTGAATGACTACAAATCAATTTTTTTGGCTCACCCTCAGTCCCATCCCGAAATCAAGTTAGAAGCGGGAAAAATTCACTCCTGGAGAACTAACGATGGCACCTTTATTGTACTGCTGCATCAGTATGACGGTACGATGGGAGGCGTGATCCTGTTTCCACGTCAGCATAATCAGGTCGCTCAGCTCGCCAGTTGCGAAGATGTTTTACAGTATTTTCAGCAGCATTTTCCCGAAGTTGGTCAGATGATGACTGAAGCTGAAGCCGAAGCTTTTCTAAAACGCCCCATAACTCGGGTTTTAACAACGAGTTGCAGTCATTATCACTACAGCGACAGCGTATTATTGATCGGCGATGCCATCCATGCAGTATCACCGGCGATTGGACAAGGATGTAACGCCGCTCTCGAAGATGTTGCCATGCTGAATAGTTTGTTGAACGAAACTGGAGATGATCTGAAAATTGCCCTAGAGCAGTTCACCCTACGCCGTAAAAAGGATGCCCATGCCTTAACAGAACTGAGCAACTACTCGTTTCCTAGCTCGACACGCCTGTTCATTGAGTTCATCTTAAGAGAACAGCTTGGCAAACTATTGCATCGCCTATTGCCGCAGCAGTGCCCACCGTCACTCTCGCAATTGGTATTTGAAACCACCGTTCCTTATGCTGAAATTCTAAAAATTTATCAACCTTGGATTAATAAAGTGAAACGCGCAACCGAGCGCCAGCGGAATCAACCAATAAATTAGCGAACAAAATTAGCTGGCGATGATTACAGCTTTCATAATTTCTAACCTTAGCAGGACGTCGAGAGACAGCAAAGTTGCTAAGAGTGGAATGCTTAGGGGCATGCTTAGTCAGTTCAATTGCATCGCCTAGATTGTATCAATATAAGCTCTAGTGTTTACTGGATTGCTCATATTTTGTGTTCACTTTTCGGTTTAGGAGATGAGTTCATTTATGGTCAAGATTGGTTTTCATGCATCCCACGAACAGTTCAAACCCAGTGAACTCCTCCAATATGTACAATTAGCAGAACAAGCTGGATTTACCCATGTTCTTTCCTCGGATCATTTTCATCCCTGGAGTGAGCAGCAGGGGCAGAGTGGCTTTGCTTGGTCGTGGCTTGGTGCAGCGATGCAGGCGACTCCCAGTTTAGCCTATCGGATTGTCAATGCACCCGGCGACCGTTACCATCCTGCAATTATTGCTCAGGCCGCCGCCACCCTAGCCGAGATGTTTCCGAATCGCTTTTGGCTGACGATTGGCAGCGGACAGGCGCTAAACGAACGGATTACCGGCAACAAATGGCTCTGTAAAGACGAACGCAATGCCCGCCTGAAGGAATGTGCCGATATTATGCGTGCTCTGTGGGCTGGAGAGACCGTCACCCAACGGGGATTGGTTTGTGTAGAAGAGGCCAGGCTTTACACCCGCCCCCAAACACCACCTTTGATTATTGGAGCCGCCGTAACTGCGAAGACCGCCGAGTGGCTAGGAAGCTGGGCTGATGGCCTGATTACGATATCTCGTCCGTCGGAAAAGCTGAGGCCGGTTGTAGAAGCCTTTCGTCGTGGTGGCGGAACAGGCAAGCCAATGATCCTCAAAGTACAACTTTCCTATGACCGGGATCTGGCAAGCGCCCAACACGGAGCACATCAGCAATGGCGTAGTAATATTTTCCCTAACCATGTTCTGACCGAGTTACGCACGCCTCAGCAATTTGATGCCCTAGGAGAATTTATTCAACCCGATGAATTGAATCAGCATGTTCGCATCGCAACCGATATTCAGCAGCATATCGCGTGGTTGCAGCAAGACATCGAACTGGGATTCGATGAGTTGATTCTACACAACGTCAATCGGAAACAAGAGCAGTTTATTCATACATTTGGTGAGAAAGTGATTCCGGTTCTGGCAGCCAAACGAGATTAGTGCCAGATTGGAGTGAAGGATACGATCAAACCAGTTGTTGCGTTGAAGAACCGATGCCTTGCTTTCAGTTGTTTTATTCTCGCCGTTCACGGATCTGCTTAAATTCCAGCTTTCGTTGGTTTACGCTTGTAATCTCGATTATTCTTAGCGTCAGTTTGTTATTTGGCCTTTTATCGCCTGCAATTGCTCAATTGCAAAATTCATCTGCGGCTCAAACGACCAATCCAACTGCCAGTCGAATTGCCAATCAAGCAACAGTTGTTCTGGATGGTCAACCTCTGTTTCAAATCAGCAGTTCTGAACAGTTCAGCGCGGAGGAGCGAGCTAGATTGATCAACGTGCAGCTCAGGGAAGCCGTACAGTCGAGCCAACCAATTCAGGTTCAGTTGGAGACGCGCAATCAGATGCCGGTGATTTTACTCAACAACCGGCATCTGTTGACGGTAACCAATCGGGATGCCGAATTGGGCTACACAGCCGACGAACAGGCCGCGCTTTGGACCGAGCAACTGCAAGACGCCCTATCCCAAGCCCAAACCGAACGCAGCAGCAGCTATTTACAGCAAATGGCGCTCGTAGCCGTGGCCGTACTCGCTCTGGCGGCTGGTCTCCACTGGTGCTTGGGTTGGCTGCATCGCCAAGCGTCTCGCTCCGCGCAACAGTGGATAGAATCGAGCGATCAGGCTGGCGACCAAGGTGTCACCAAAACATCGCGACTACTGCTCAAACTGCTTTTGTTACTGACTCGGACTGGCGTCTGGGTTATTGCCATCCTCTATATCACAAACCAGTTTCCGCTCACCCGGCAATGGAGTTACCAAATCACGGCGGTGCTGATTTCTAGTTTCACAGCTCCCGTCCTCAGCTTAGGCAGAAATTTTTATTCTGTTACCGATTTACTGATTCTGCTGGGGCTGATGTTGGCGCTGATCATTGCCGCCGGCATGGTAACAAACATCATCAGGTCCAGAGTTCTAAGCTTAGCCGGAATCGGACGCGGCCCACAAGAAGCGATTGCAGTGATCACCAAATACACGCTGATTACAATTGGGGCTTTGGTGCTGCTTCAGGTTTGGGGGCTGGATATCAGCTCTTTAACCATTTTGGCTAGTGCTTTGGGGGTTGGGATTGGGTTTGGGCTACAGGATATCGCTAAAAACTTTGGCAGCGGTTTGGTGTTGGTGTTTGAACGCCCGATTCAGGCCGGTGATTTTGTTGAGGTAGGAGAGTTCAAAGGCGTGGTGGAGCGGATCGGTGCCCGCCGGACTGAGTTGCGCACCCTTGACCATGTCTCGATTCTGATTCCCAATTCTCGCTTTCTAGAAAAAGAGGTGATCAACTGGAGTCACAGCAATCCCCTATCACGGCTGCATATTCCGGTTAGCGTTGCCTACAGTACAGATCCACAAGCAGTACAAACGACCCTGACGGAGGTGGCTCAAAATCATCCCGATGTGCTGGCCATGCCCTTACCGCAGGTCTGGTTTACCGGCTTCGGAGACAGCGCACTCCAATTTGAACTCCTGGTCTGGACACGAGATCCAAGCCGCCAGTACATCCTTAGAAGTGAACTGAACTACCGCATCTACGCTGCACTGAAACAGGCACAAATCGAAATTCCCTTTCCACAGCACGATTTGCATTTGCGCTCTGGTAACTTCGGGCTATCGCCCCAACTTGAATCAGCGCTAATTCGTCTCTCCAACCAGTTTCCATCTAACGGTCAACCAAACAAGCAGGAGAATCAGAATGACTGAATGAGCTAGAAGGGGTATGCCAAGCTTCTTAAAGATCGGTTTCGATCGCTCCCAATGCTGACAATATTGTTTTTTGTGCCTCAGTTAATCCTGTTATTCCGGTGATGTTCATACCCTCATAGGGACGATTGGTTCTCAATGCCCCTAGACATGTTCCCGTTTTGCTATTCCACAGCTTAATCGTTTCATTTGCGCTACTAGTTGCAAGTTGTTCTCCAGCAGGATGAAAACTCACAGATAAGATGCGATCACTATGATCTTGAAGCGTATGTAGACATTCTCCCGTCTGCACATCCCACAGTTTCGCTGTAGAATCCTTACTGCCACTGACTAACTGTGTACCATCAGGACTGAACTGAACCGACATCACCCAATTTTGGTGGCCTAAAAACGTTCGCAAAAGTTTTCCATCTTGCGTATCCCATAGTTTAACCATATAATCCTCACTGCTAGTAGCGAGGGTTTTACCATCAGGGGCAAAAGCAATCCCCCACACCGCACTGGTATGACCAGATAGGGTCTGCAACACCTCTCTGCTTGGGACATCCCACAAGTTCACCGTCCCATCCGCATTGCCGCTCGCCAGAGTTGTTCCATCGGGGCTAAAAGCAACAGCCAAGACCCAATTGCCAGCGGATTGTAGGGGGCGCATGGGGTTTCCAGTTTGGATATCCCATAGCCTGATGGTGCCGTCGTAGCTACCGCTCACGAGCATCGTGCCGGTTGGATTGAAATCGATCGACAATACCCAATCCGTGTGGCCTTGGAAGGTTCGCAAAAGCTTGCCAGTCTGACTATCCCATAGCTTGATTCTGTAGTCAGCACTCGCGCTAGCCAGCAGCCGACCATCCGGGCTAAAGCGTACCGATAGGACCCAACCGCGATGGCCTAGCAGTGTTGCTGAACGCTTGCCTGTATTCAGATCCCAGAGCTTTACCGTATAGTCAGCACTGCCGCTGGCCAGCCATCGACCATCCGAGCTGAAATCAATTGACCAGACCCAATTGGTATAGCCTTGCAAGCTGTTCAACAATTGCTTTGTCTGCACATCCCAAAACTTCACTGTACAGTCTGCCCCGCTGCTAGTAAGGACCCGACCATCGGGGCTGAAACCAACAGATAAAACACAGTCCTGATGCCCTGGCAAAGTGTTCAGAAGGCTGCCGGTCTCGACATCCCATAGCCTCACCGTGTGATCATGGCTGCTACTGGCGAGCAGAGTGCCGTCAGGGCTAAAGCTCACGGACCCGACCCAATCCTGGTGCCCTCGCAGCGTGTGCAATAGCTTGCCGGTACTGATATCCCAGAGTTTCACTGTGTGATCGTAACTGCCGCTGGCAACGATCCTGTCATCCGGACTAAAGCAAACCGACCAGACCCAGTGGTCATGACCTTCTAGCGCCCTCAGAAGCCGCCCGGTCTCGACATCCCACAGCTTGATGATGCAGTCATCTCCGCCACTGACAAGCGTCGTGCCATCGGCACTAAAGCAAACGGACCACACCCATTTGTCATGCCCCTGCATGGTAGCGACCAGTTCGCCAGTTCTAACATCCCAGAGTTTCACTGCGCAGTCTGCGCCACCGCTAGCCAGTAGCCGACCATCGGGACTGAAGCGAACCGTCATGACACTCATGCTTTCCTGGATCGTGCGCAGCAATTGCCCCGTTTGGACGTCCCAGAGTTTGATCAGGCGGTCGGCACTGGCGGTAACTAAGGTCGAGTTGTCAGGGCTGAAGTGGGTTGCCCAGACCCAGTTGTTGTGGGCTGAGATGGAGCGGATGAGTTGAGTGTCTGCGATGCGCCAAAGTCGAACATGCCCATCGTATTCTCCAGTTGCCATCCACTTGCCATCGCGGCTCAAGGCAGTTGAAAAGATAGCGGTAAAGTTTTGGATAAAATCTGATCGATCAAAGCGGGACTGGGAAAAGTTGACGTGATGGAAATTGGCATCCCGCAGATAAGCCTGCCGAAGCGTTAAATTTGAGAAGTCAAAGCCAGTCAAATCAAGGTTTAAATGACAGCAGAGGTTGATCAAATTGCCGGCACCATAGCCGCTACAGGTCGCTTCCGTCTGCCGAATCCTGAGCAAGAGCTTTAGAATTTGCTGATTGAGCGCAGCCTGGGAACTGAAGGTGCTGCGAAATTGGTCAGCAATGGGTTGCAAAATTAGCCGAACCTGGGTTTCGCGAATGTAGTCTTTTACGGTGGTTTTGATTAACGCATAACGCAGAAATGCAGCCAGTTCTGTTGTGTTTAATTCCCTGCTAATTTTTTCAATCAATCGATTGCTGACATATTCCATCACTACAGGTTGTTGCGTGTAGCGACCTGCTCGGGTTTCGATCAGCGAACGCCATTTCAATGATTCCAGTGATTCGAGCAACTGAGTTCGAGATACGGCTGGAATAATATCCTCTACCAGTTCAGCAATCGTTGTCCATTCCCGATTGATCGCTAACCAGTACATAATAACTTGTTCTAAATAGGAAAGTCGTTCGAACTGCTGTTCTAACAGCCGATGTATACCATTGAACAAGCTAGCGTTTTGTTCTAAGAACAATTCAATCTCACCATCAAACAGTTCATGGATAATACTGGAAACTACCTTTAACGCCAACGGATTATGGCTATAGCGTTCACTCAAGCGCTGACATTGAGTACCAGAACCAATTAATTCTTGCTGCAAAATGGGTTGGGTGATCTCGATCGAGCCGCTTAGTTGCAGCGATCGCACTGGCGCATCCATACCTTCCATTTCCAGAAGCTCCAACGGTTTCTCGCGGCTGGTTAGAATAACACAGCTTTGATGCGCGGTTTTGCCAATCACCTGCCACAGTTCTCCATAATTCTCATAGCCAGCGCGGTAGTGCCCAGCCCGATCGCCCTCCTGAAACACAGTTTCTACGTTATCCAGAATCAGTAAACAGCGAGCCGAGCGGAAATAACGCAATAGCTGGTTCAGTCCACCGTGGGGTTCTTGCTGATGCGATAGAAATAGAACGAGATCGGCTAGCAGGGTTTCAAGGGAGGGGGCATTGCGGAGCGAACGCCAGATCACGTAGTCGAAAGAGTGGGTGGGTGGAGAGGTGGAGGGGTGATGGGGTAAAATCTGCCCCTCCGTACCCCCACTCCCAACCAGTTGGTGTGCTAATTTGACTGCCAGCGAACTTTTGCCTACTCCGCCAATCCCTAGCAGGGTAATCAGACGACAGTGGTCTTGCCTAATCCACTGTTCTAGAGTAGCCAGTTCTTGGCTGCGCCCGTGGAAGGAGCTAATATCAATGGCATCGCCCCAGTCGGTGTGAGTGATGGGATCGAGGGCTGAGGTAGAAGCAAACCGTTCTCCTGCGCCTTCTCGCCATTTCTCCTGCCAGCATCGCCCCAAAACGGTTCGAACATTGGTTTTCGTCACCCGCGCCCCTAAGGCTTGGCTCAGTAGTTTCCAGAATTTGGGGCCGCTATCTTGAGCCACATAGGTGACAGAGTAGCCTAAAGCGTCGGCAATTTCCTGATAGGTTTGCTCGTGCCACACTCCATCGAGCAGGGCAACTTCTAACTTGTTGAGAGAACTGCCCCGGTAAGCCAGCACAGCTTCGTTTGCAGTCTCTAGGGCGTGTTGAAACTCCATTGGACGCGAACGCGATTGGGCTACTCGTCAATCCTACTCTGATGTGGTCTGACAATGCCCCATTGCAAGAGTTTCTTAGCATTTCTAAGCCGATTTAGCTGGTGCCCGACCGGCTGATCCTCAGGTTCAGAATCATCAAATACCTGAACTTTTCCTGAACTTCAGGTTGAGACTATAGGGCTACTGTAGAAACATCACCAAAAGGTGCTGAACGGCGAATTTCCTTTCCCAACCCCCTATTCATAGAAGTCCCCCAAAATTGGGGAATGTAGGAGACAACGAGCGTGAACCGCCAATTAGAAATGTATGCGTACACAACTGTAACTTGTAACAACAGGAGAAACCTATGACAACTCAAACCCTGGATTCAACCAAAGCTGAACAATTTGCAGAACGTATGCTGGAAATTCTCAACAGCGGCGCATTGTGCCTGATGATTTCAATTGGACACCGGACTGAATTGTTCGACACTTTAGCCAAACTGCCGCCCTCTACCAGCCAACAGATTGCCGATGCTAGCGGACTCAATGAGCGGTATGTGCGGGAATGGCTGAATGCAATGGCTGTCGGACGGTTTGTAGACTATGACCCAACCCAACGCACCTATGCGCTGCCACCTGAGCATGCTGCCTTTCTAACCCGATCGGCAGGGGCGGACAACATCGCCACCTATGCCCAAGAAATTGGAGTCTTGGCACCGGTAGAAGACCAAATCGTGGAGTGCTTCCACAAGGGCGGTGGTGTGCCTTACTCTGCCTTTAATCGCTTCCACGAAGTCATGGCCGAGGACAGTGGACAGACCGTTGTGGCGGCCTTAGAGGATCATATTCTGCCGCTAGTGCCTGGTTTGGTTGATGCGCTGATTCGTGGCATTGATGTACTGGATGTGGGCTGTGGCAGCGGTCGTGCGCTGAACCGATTGGCAACCTTATTTCCCAATAGTCGGTTCACGGGCTATGACCTGTGTGAAGACGCGATTGCGGTCGCGATGAATGCAGCTCAAGAACGCAAACTCACGAATGTGCAATTTCAAGTCAAAGATACAACGCTGCTCAATGAAGTTGAACGCTATGACTTGATCACCACCTTTGATGCAGTTCACGATCAGGCCAGACCTGATACGGTACTGCGCAATATTTACAACGCACTGCGACCAGATGGCGTTTATCTGATGCAGGATATTCATGCGTCCACTGAAGTCAGCGGTAATCTCGATCACCCGCTTGCTCCACTTTTGTATACGATTTCCTGTATGCATTGTATGACCGTATCGTTAGCAGCAGGTGGCATGGGGTTGGGTACGATGTGGGGGCAAGAGCAAGCCTTACAGCTGCTGAGAGCTGCAGGATTTGCCAGCATTGAGATCAAGCAGCTACCGCATGACATCATGAACGATTACTACATAGTCAAAAAGGGCTAGTAAAACCGATGTGTCAATTCTGTCAATTGGGTTCAATCACACAACGGTTGCAGCGCAATCAAGCAAAAAATCTTGGGCAAACTACCAGCCAATTTGCAGCAACCATTGAGGCAACCCCATCAACTTCAAAAATCAGAACTACACTGGAAAATTCTGGAATGAAGAACCATGATCACACCCAAATTCCTAGAAATCATGGCCTCATACAACACTCCGACTTCTGAAACAAGAATGATGTGTTACTTGAACTTACTTTCGCTCGAATGCCGCGACCAGGGGATTGTTGGCAGCTAGCAGGCGATCGAGCGCTTCGAGGGCTGGTGTTTGGTGACGAACATGGGCATCGATGAATAAACCGATTGCTTCCGCCATTAATTCCCGCAGTTGTGCTGGTGGCTGAGTCGTTGGAAAGTCCAGAAAGGGCCGACCGGTAGTGGCATCAAACGGATCGGCAATCGAAAAATGGTTGGCCCCCTCCAGCAGCAGCAGATAGCTATCCCCTCGACCACCGGCAATCGCATCTTGAAAGGTGCGCAGAACTGGAGTGGTCGCGTTTTCCCAAGTCACTCCATAGCGATGGCTGCTCTTGGCAATTACACCATCCTCGGTTCCGCCAATCAATAGGAGTGGCAAGGAATCTGGCAGAGGTAAGATTGTATTCGGCGGATACCCTAGCTGGACTGTTGCCGCTGTATGGGCACCGTAGGCAAACGATCCGACAATCTGTGGAAAAAACTGAGAACCTGCACTTTCGATGGCGACCCGACCACCAGCAGAATGCCCGCCCAGAATGATTTGGTCTAGGTCAAGCAGACCGGCCAAAACCCCATCCACTTGTAATTGCTCCAACGCTCTCAGCAGGGCCGGTAGGGCAGAAGCCGTTGGACCTTTGCCATACATACCAGGAGTCAACATCTTCAGATCAACTCCTGGCGTGAGAGCTACCATTCCTGGTATATTTTCAGACACCCAGG
Source organism: Leptolyngbya sp. NK1-12 (assembly GCF_032598965.1). NCBI lineage: Bacteria > Bacillati > Cyanobacteriota > Cyanophyceae > Leptolyngbyales > Leptolyngbyaceae > Leptolyngbya > Leptolyngbya sp. NK1-12. The sequence continues at coordinate 1,117,688 of NZ_CP053587.1, read as the reverse complement.
CAAAGGTCACAACTACCAATCCACACCCTGCCAACTGAACCGCCAGCCATTGATACAGCTCAGGGCCGCAGTTAATTCCGTTAAAAAAAACCACAACCTTGAATGGAGCCTGTCGAGTGTCCGCAGGCACAACACCCAGATCCTGTTCTTGATCACTGCCAGTCATGTGAGCTGGATAAAAAACCTTGAGATGAATAGTGTTATAGGGAGAAGCAGCCTCCTCAACCGTAGCAGCTCGGAAAAATGCTCGAATATTCATGGCATAAAATTCTAGCTACTCTAAATTCAGTCCATTTTATCAACAGTTTGTAACAAAGCCAAAAAGCTTGAAAGATATATGAGAAAGTCACTTTTTTGCTTAATTCTCTACCCAGTATGTTCAGCAATGTTACAGCCTTTTTCAGGCTAATGAAGATACGAAAAACAGGGTGCAGGGGCAGTACCCCTACACTCCCTATACCTCACATGAGTGAAAACCGCTGTATACGAACAGATAGGACTAATTGGGAAAAATGGCATCAAAAACAACAAGGGCAGAACCACCAATCTGAACCGCAATTGATTCACAAATTGGCTAGTCCTGCCCTAATGAAAGTTATACAGATCAGCTTAACGATTCCGATTCCGGTTTTGATCTCTATTACGATCTACAGCTGAGCGGCCTTCTGTGTCCAAATCGAGTTCCTCTCGACGTACCGTTTCATCAGCTTCAACCGTATCCTGCTCCACCACTTTCTTGACCCGAACTTCCTCACGCACAAATGCCTCTTTCCGCACCTCAGGAGTTTCTTCGTAGACTTCCATCCGAGCCACTTCTCCTTCTTGGAAGGCATCGGCTGCATTAGACACCGCACCAGAGGTCGGAGTAGTCCGCTCAATCACAACGCGCTCTTTTTCGATTGGAACCGCGACACGAGCCGTTTCAGTTTCGACATGTTTGCCGACAGAGACCTCCCCAGTCTTCTGGCGCTGCTTGTTGGCAACCAAGCGTTCCTCATAGAGTTTGAGCGACTGGTGATTCTGCTCATTCAAATGATAGAGACCTGGATCGCGGTCATAGCTATAGGTATTGCGGTCATAGGCTGTCGTGCTTGGCGCAGTCGCCGTGTTCATCACGTTCGGACGATAGGTGCCTCTGACCTGTTCTTCATAGTCGTAATCAACCTTATCCAGTTCATCGAAATTCGGCAGATCTTGGACTTGCTGCTTCGTCAAACCCTTGACATTAATGCGGCGATCGCTGTAGCTAATGTTTGCTAAACCGATGGGTAGCAACACTTTCTTACCAAAGATCCAAAAGCCTGTATCCACTACCAGATAGCGAATTCGCCCGGTTTGATCATCAACCAGAATATCGTCAATTGAACCGACCTTTTCGTCAGCTTGTGTGTAAACATCAAAACCTTTTATGTCTGACCGACCATCCGTGTCAGCGTCGCGGTGCTCAGGATAAAAATCTGCTAGCTTTACTAGAGGCATATCTCAGTATTCCTTGCAATTCATCATTGTTTCCCATAGTAAGGATCGGCTAAGCTAGAACATCTTGCTATCGGATGAAATGTCAGAAACGGAGCAAATCCAATCAAGCATACAGCTATGGCAATCATCCGTAGAAAATTAAACGTGAGGATGTATCTGGGTAAATCAGATTAGCTCAGGCTATTGAACAAATCAGCAATTAAATCTTTGGCAAGAGAACTTTGACAATCAAACTTTAACAATCAAACCCTCAGTAGGTGATACAAGTTTATTAACAGAACTCTTCGTATAGAACAATACATTTTTATGCGTTAAACTAATCGCTCAATACACTGAATGGTTATACTACTATTCCATTAGATAGAGAAATCAAAAGCATGTAGTCATTAAACTGAGGTGGAAGTAAATATATAGGCATGGCGTAAAGAATTGGAGAAGTACAGTGTTTAGGCTTTTTGATCGTGCATTGACCAGTAAAGCTCTATTGATTCCAGGTTTGATCGCTGGATCGGTAGCTGGAGCCGCTACAATTCTACCTCTCTGCAACCGCGTTCTCGCTGCTCCGGAGCAAGCTGCCCCTAATCAAAATCAAACAGCTCCCTTTCCAGATATTCAAAACCATTGGGCGCAGCCCTTTATCGAAACTTTGGCAGCACAGGATATTATTGCCGGTTATCTAGATGGCACCTTCCGACCAGAAAATCCGGTAGCGCGAGATGAGTTTGCAGCAATGGTTCGACAGTCCTTTAATCAAGAGGCAGAACGACAACTGGAAAGCGGTAGTGTATACGAGGATGTACCAACCGATTACTGGGCAGCCCCAGCCATTGAAGAAGCTGCCGAAATGGGGTTTATGCAAGGTTATCCGGACGGTACGTTTCGGCCTAATGATTCTATTTCCAGAGTCGAAGCTATTTCCACTTTAGCCAGCAATTTGAATTTAGCAGCTTCAGCTCCCAGTAGCGCCGAGGCCACTCAGGACTCAGCCGACACGCCCCAAGCCACTACACCAACCCGCTCTGCTCGGCGGCGAGCGGCAAGAAACCCCTTTCCTTTTCCGCTGGCGTTGACCTACTTTATGGCCCCTGTCGTCGCGAGTCCGGCAAGAGTACAGCCGCAGTCGCCCACACCCGCAGCCCCGGCACCTAGCCCTGAAGCGCAAGCGGCAGATCCCCAGACCGAGCCAGCCCAATCCCCAACTCCGCTGACTATCAACGACTACTATGTTGATGCTGACCAGATTCCTCAACCCGCCACTGAGAATGTACTCGCAGCAACCAAAGCAGGAGTGGTTGTGAACCACCCCGACCCTCAGGTGCTCAACCCCAATCGGCCTGCAACACGCGGAGAAGTAGCAGCCTTGATCCACCAAGCTTTAGTCACTCAAGGCAGGCTAGAGCCATTGCCTGACGATACTGCGGCTACAAACTATATTGTTGGAGGCAGTTAGCTTGAAATAAGCAGGTCATCTCAGGTCATCTCACGGCCAGCAAGCTTTGCTGGCTATGGAGTTTAGGCTGGGGCACAAACATCTTGCCAACCCCGATACTGCGATGCTGCAACCCCAAAAAGTTTGTTGTGTAGAGGCTGAAGAAAACAAAGTTCTGCTGCTGGCTGTAGCTAGCGATTAGCTTAGCAGCCTGATCGGTTGGCAAAAGGCTAATGGTTGAACAGGCGACATGCATCGCCGGAGGCTGCTGCACCTGTTGACAAGTTGTGGTTTGAAACGTCCAGACTAGATGTTCTGCATACTCCTGCTTGTCTGGGTTCGTAGCTGCCAATAGCGAAAATAGGGCAGTAAGAAACAAGGCTGGAACGGGAATAAGTCGTGGCATTTTGATACTCCTAAAGTAGCTAAATTGATCAGAACATCATTTTCTAAAAATTCTCGTAGCGTTGGATCTGTTGTACATCCGAGTCGTTGAGGAAGAGGCCAAAATCATCAGTTAGGTATTGTTCCCAAAGAATGCAATGCATTGGAATTACAATCATCGTGATGTTCTCTCGCCCAATAATTAGCACTGGCTGGCCCATCTGCAATGTGGCATGACAGATCAGTTCATGGAGCCGGGCTGGATAGTCTCTTCCTTGCCATCTAATCCGTCCTGGTGCAAAAACAGCAATTGGCTTGATCACAGTGGCTGGAGTTCCTTGGGGAAACATTTCGCGTGTGGGAGGTTTCATAGGTCATTTCAAGTAAGAATGTGATTGGCAATGGACAAAACGGCAATAAAATAGCCGGAAGAAATGGTATTTACCACCTCCACCGGCTTGTGCAACTCACATGCATCAAACGGTCTAGTCGATTGATTTACAGCGTTTTTCACTCATGTGAGGTACAGGGGGTGTGGGGGCAGTGCCCTTGCACCCCGTTTTTCGTACCTCACTAGCCTGAAGAAGGCTGTACAGGTATATTCGCGTTGTACCAACCTCTCGTAATCTGGATTGCAGTTTCAATTTCAGCAGAATTTGCTCTTGAATTTGCTCTTGATGTACTAGAGGTATTTTTGAACCTGCTGAAGCCAACGAACAATAGGTGCGAGATCTTGATCAGGAATATAAACGTTGTAGCTTCTGCCAGCTTTCATCAGCAGCCGTACCTTATGTTTCTGCGATCGATCCGTCACAATCTGGAACTCACCAAACCCTGAGGTCAAGCAAATATCGAGTTGCATGCCCAGTACAAGCGAAAGATCGGGGGGGATTTTCACACTCAGTTCCATCGGGCTTGATGACGCTTCTGCTCCAGACGACGTTGCTGGATGCTGATACGTCAGTTCCAATCGAATTCGTTCCGGATGAGTTTGAATCAAATGCGACAAATCTACGAAATGCTCCATTGAAGGTGTCCTTAATTGCTAAAGCGAATCAGTTGCTGAACCAAAGTAACTAAACCATCTCAGGACAGCGCTCATACCATGTATAGCCATTCAACGCATGGGTGGTTATTAGTGGATTACTGGTGAGCAAAATGGTGAGCCTGCCCTGCTCTTCAGACCGTAGAGTATGTTTGGTATCTGTCCGTCGTACGATGTGGCTGAGCTGCCGGAAACAGTTGGTGAATACATTGGCCAAACTGGTGATGCATCACGCCTTCGACATTTCAGTTGGCCGATGGAGGATTGAAATCAACAATTAAAACAAAGAAAATCGAAGCAAGGATATAGATAGAGCTTGAAGACTATCCTCAAAGTTTGAATTCAGCTTGATCATCAGAATACTACAAGAATTCATAACTGTCTATTTATTTGTGTGTTTATGATCAAGCCATATGTCCAAGTTGGGCAGGCATACCATACATCTCTAGTAATACATTAAAAATCGCGTCAAACTGTTATCTAAGGCACATATTTACACCAGTCAAGGTTCACCTTCAAAGTAAAACCCATCCAAATCACAAATTAATTCCGTTGAAATCGCTCATTCCTAGCTTAAGCTGTTATAATAATGCACCTAAAGAAGAACTTCAACTAAAAGGTAGCTTTATTCTGTACATTTTGTACATATCAAACAGATTAATATCGCTGTTTGCTGTTCATTACAAATCGCGAGGCCTGTATGCAGGATCAGGACAAATCAGCGTTTTCGTCTCAAGAAATAACTAGCAGCCAAGCCAACCTAGAGGAGGCTGACCGCAGCCGTCGTGATCAAGACGATCAAAATCGGGACAAGGCTGTGTATGAGTATCTGCTCAGCCTCAGCGATCTAGATCTATCAGTCAGCAGGCGCGGCAAAGGGAAAAAAGATCATGACAGCAAAGACAGGGAGAAGGTCGAAGTTCCGACGCCGAACGAAAGCAGCCTTGCCAAACAGTGGGGAGTTGAACGAATTTTCATTCGCCGGGTACTTCGTTCTGTACTCTATGAAACCTACTATGCCCATGAAAAAAAAGAAAAAGAGCCTGTACCAGGATTGACCTTGGGTAAATTAATCAAAATATTGACTTCTCTCCAGATTCACCGCAAGCAACTTTCGGTAACAGACCAGAAAGTACCACGCATTCTCACTCGTGCCGAAAAATTGCGGGCTTTGCAAAAGTTCTTTCAGCTCTCAACCACCGAACGAGAAACTCTAGATCTGCCCGTTCATCCTGCCGAAGTCTTACTTCAACGCCTATTTGAGGATGCAACTGATCCAATTAAAGGCATGCAGTTTGAAAATGCGGTACAACTCTATACAAGCTTTTTACAGCAATCATCGCTGCTGCCTACCCTGGAAACTGAAACTTTGTTTCCTCATGATGGTGACCGAAAAAGCATAGCTAAGGATTTGATCCGAGAGACCGTAATTCACCTGATCAATCCGTATTTCAATGAGTCAGGGGATAAACGCAAACAAGAAAAAACTGATGATTTGGTGGAGAAAGTCGAGCGAGAAATTAGCCGCATTGAGTTTCAAGCCGGAATCAAGCAGGCGGAGTTTTTCTTGGGAAATAAGCTAAAGAAGGAAATTCAACAAAAGTATGCAGAATACCTGACGCCGCAATTTGTGAAACGCTTGGCTCGTTCGGTTGTTGAAAATGAAATTTTAACCGACGAATTTCCGATTTACTTAAAATACTTTGAAGTTGAAAAAGTTAGGCCGTTGCCGCTCTATGTCAAAGCAGCAGAGCGAGAGATAGGCTTGCTGAACCCAGCACTGCTAGAACATGGAGAAGACGAAGATCGAATTAATGGCCTAGAGCGTCAGGTTGCTTACAAAGTCAAAGTACACTTTTACATTAAACTGCCCGATGAATATGAAGTCGCTTTTCCCCACATTATGATAATCAGGCAGGAATCGGGCTATAGACGGCTCGATTTTTCTGAAGAAATCACCGGAATTGGTAGCCCGCTTTCCCACATCATTGCAGTGATCAATCGCATTTTATTTTGGGATATTCCGGCAATCAAAGATTATTTGCCCATTCCTGATGAGGTTCTGAATCATGACGAATCGGTGGGTGGTAGTAACCATAGCCCGGTCTGGTCCTACAGTTTGGTACGACTATACAAGTTTGACGATATTGATAGAGCAATTCTTCAAGGAAAAAAATGTGAACAAGTTGCTGAATCACCAGTTGTAGCTTACGGTGAATTTTGTGGCTTTGATCTAGTGGAAGTTGCGGCAAACGCAGCGCTTCATGCCCGATTGAGGGTGATTCAACAGCTTGGAGTTGATCCTAAACAGTATCTCAAGGAGTTATGTTATCGAGTTGAAGAACGAGAAGCATTGATGCGAGCCAAGTCACGGCTTTCTGTGTATCCATTCTCGCTAAGAGCAATGGAAGGAGAATTAGAACAGACGATTTTTAACAGCCGCTATCGCAGGAAGGATAAAGATTTTGCGTTCGTTAAGCAGGAGGAAAGTGCAACCTGGAGTTTCACTGCCTATGATGCCCATCTCGAAATTGCTGAAGCAAATTTAAAAGAGGGGCTTTACCGAGTTGCTAAAAAATATCTAGAAGCTGTTCAGGACTACTTTAATCAAAATTCGATTGCGTTTTTGGGCAATGCCATCTATGCCAAATATCATTTCTGCCTGTTTCGCTATGCCTACTTAAGTGATCTAGACGATCCAGAATGTCCTTATCCAGATCGCTATCAGGCGGTACGAGCAGCCGAGAGTCAGTTAGAAGAAGCACAGAAATGCCTTGATAGACGCCTAGAGAAGTACTGTAAGCTCAATGAATTGCCCCAAAGTAATTTTCATCCTCACTTTCATTTGCTGTCAAGGCTCTATGCCCACCAAGCTAAACTCTACATTTTCTTTCCAGCCTATACCAGAGAAGTTAGCCGGTGGAATTCGCTGCTAAAAGCATTACAGCTATTGGAAAAAGCCAGAATCTGTGCTGCACGGGATGGCGATCCCACCCTTTATGCCCAATGGTCAGCCTATCAAAGCTGGTGCTATTTGATGCTGGCTTATAGAAGTGAGCAAAGCCAGTTTCCTGACCCAGAATTTAGCCAAGACAAGTGCATTGATTGGGCAAAGCGATTAATTTCCCATGCGCTGCTCTGCTACTCTTCTACGGGAAAAACCTGCTATCAGCAAATCAAAGACAACGGTGGCAAAGTTACCGAGGATGAATATGATCCACGTCACTCACAGTCCCAAGATTCTGAAACACTAGCAACGGGAGAACCCAAGACTCGACCGATTGTTGGAAAAAAATACTACGAATCTTACGGTAAAACTAAGGTGCAAATAGTGCCGCTAATTCAAGAACTAAGTGGCGAAAGCGGCAGAGATGCTCAGATCTACGATGTGCAAAACAATATGCTGAGTTTAGATATGTCGCTTCTCAAGGAAATCCGACCTAACGACTGGGATTCAGTCTATTTGTTCGGCAGCATCTCCAGCATTATTCTGTTTGCAATGGGAATGCTAGAACTCTGTGAGGAACTGCAAAATCGACAGCAGTTACTGCAGTCGATTGAACAGAAGGCGCTGCGCATGTTTACCTACTGCTGGGCAATTGCTTCGGATGGCACTGAGCGCAACCCGGACAGTTCTTTTCCAGAAGATGCGATTGTTCTAGATCGAGTGTTTGAAGATGCGACCTTCAACCAATCAGGAGATTTGCTGTTACGAGGGCTATATCCTCATCGGCTAACTCAGTTTGCCGATCTAGGCAAAATTTTTGTGGCCGTGTGCAAACTGCTCTTAGTTATCTCTGATCCATCCGTAGAACGCTTTTACACAGGTGAAATTCAGCAATGGGACAAGGTGAATGAGTCGGTGAAAACTCACTTAGCCAAAATTGTCCAATTAATGGCAGAACTGCGCTCAAATAACAACTTTCCCACACCGGAAACGCTGGGGCAACAACGCTACAATGGGCATCTGGCTGAGCACTTTAAAAACGTTGAGCAGTATTTTTCTCAACTGCTTGCACAGCTCAAATCTAAGCAGCTCAAATCTCTTGATATTATCGATAATCGCAATAAAATCGTAGCAAATATTTTTGAAATTATTCGCGGGTATAGTGATATAACGTCTTAGGTTAATACATGAAGCTAAGGTATACAGCCACTACCTGAAGATTATTATTGCATTCTTGAATTTAACGCTCAAACAGAACAATTTCCTCAATTATTTTGCTAATTCCTCTTCTATATTCCACCAAAATTTTACCGTTGTCTTTAATGCTCTTCTCACTTAAAAACTTATAGGTTCCTAAAGCATCTATAATCACAGCTTCTCTTTCTTCCATCGTAATATCCTGCTGTAAATCGAGTTGATTCTTTTGCCGCTTTATTTTCACAATTGAATCAACTATCCGATTGATTTGCTCAAATTTGAGCTTGGAAGGGGTTGACATAGTTGAATAGGGATTGAGTAGTGAGTTTTATAGATTTGCGTTTAGGAATGCCCTTTTGGGTCATACGATAGCTTAGCCAAAAAGCAGATTTTTTGGAAGTAGATAGGACACCCTTTCATAAATATTTTACTTTCGCGCCATTTGGAAGCGGTTTGCAAGTATCAATTCAGATTTGTCAGTTGTTGCTTTGTGATTTTGTTAGCTTGCGAACTCGTTGAGTATGGTTCAGCACAGGTTGGCTTTAGCACATGCATAGTTGCCGCAGCATGAGCTGCCCATAGGGGAGTATCAGCACCGGCCACATGCAAGCCTCGCGCTGTCCAATGGTTGCTGTTATTGAACAGCGAATAGGTGCCCTTAGCCTCATAGAAGGTAGCATTCAATTCTTTATCGGTTGTAACAAGGATAGGCTGATGATTAGCATCAGTTTGAAACGTTTGTTGAATGAATTCAATCAGCTTGAGATAATGGATTGCAGTCACCCCAATGCATTCGGTTTCGTAATGGCCAGGAAAATCAGAATAGCGCTGAATTTTGATGATCGACGCATTCGGCAACAGCAGTGCTCTAGTGCCCTGAATCAATTGAGCAACCGATGAGCTAGGTGGATCTACGTACCAAGTTCTCTCGCCCCAGCCAATGCCGACATACTGAATAGTCTGATCCACACCACTGAAGCGACCTCGCCAGCTATACAGTTGGTTTTCAGCCGGGATAATCAACATCGAATGGTAACCAAAGCGCGCCATACAGACTCGATAGGCACAGGTTGCAGTAGCGTTGCCTTCACCTTTCCTAGGAGTAAATAGGCTGACTAAGGCCACTAGCCCAATCGTCAACCCCGCCATTAAACAATAAGCAACCAATTGTTTTGATTTCATTGTGCTGAATTTGAGAGGGGCAGTAAAGTATGACACCACCAGTACAATTTTACCAAGATACTTTCCAAGGAATTTTATTTCAAGCGCAGAAAATCTCTGAAGTCCGCAATGCAGGAGGTAGCCTTCTGGTCATTTTCTGGTCATCATTCACTGCTAAACATTGTTCTGTAACCAGAAAAAATCAGTTCTGTTTGGCTTCAATACTCTATTGCTTTGCTGGAGGTCTTCGAGATGGTTACAAATATCAGGGATCTACAAGTTCGCGATGACTTTATTGTTACCATTGCTGGAACAGTCATCAATGTCCGTGAAGACGAGTTTCTGCTCCAGGACAGCACAGGGCAGATTTGGGTTGATGCCATCCGGCGAGGTTCGGGCACCATCGACCTAGCAATAGGCGAACAGGTGACCGTGACGGGGGATTTGGATGATCTGGAAGACTTCGATGCAATTCGGATTACTCGCGCAGATGGATCAGAGGTGATTGGGCAACCCCGCCCAAGAAACGGCAGACCAGGAAACGGTAGGCCAGGAAACGGTAGGCCAGGAAACGGTAGGCCAGGAAACGGTAGACCGGAGAACGATCGCCCGATTGACCTCGATGCTGCCCCGCGAGTGAATATTGGCGATTTGCGTGTGCGTGATGATCTCTTTGTGACCATTACTGGCACTGTGACTCAGATTCGGGACGATGAGTTTATTCTGCGTGATCGGACTGGTCAGGTGCTGGTCGATGGAATCCGCAGAGGCGGTGGCAGTCTCGATATTGCCATTGGCGATCGGCTGACGGTAGTTGGAGATTTAGATGATCAGGACTTTGATGCGTTGAGAATTACTAGACCGGATGGTTCCATCGTGGCATCCCAGCCAGCCCAACCCCGAAATCGACGGAGAGATGGAGACTTCAGAGACGGCAGAGAGAACGGTGATTTCAGCGGCCCGCCGCCTTGGGCAGGAAGACCGGGCGGTCCAAGAGGCTGGCAAGGGGATGAATTTGCTGGTCCGCCGCCTTGGGCTGGGCAACCGGGTGGTCCTCGCAGTTTTCTCCAATCCACCGACCAGTCCTGGGCACAGCCCCTTGATGTCGATTCATCCATCTTCTAACGTTTCGTTCTTGTGTTCCCTTAAGATGAATTTATTTCTATTCTATTTAGTGGTTAACGATATACCGGATCCTGAGAGGGTAGAGCGTTGCTCTGTCCTCTTTTAGTACGTTTTATTGCCCTAGCTTTAAGACATACAGCGTTTTTCACTCATGGAAGGTATGGGGGTTGGGGGCGAAGCCCCCACGCAGGGGCAGTGCCCTACACCCGGTTTTTCGTACTTCACTAGCCTGAAAAAGGCTGTAGATTCGTTCAAAATAAAAATGACAGCCTAGCAAGCGATACAGGTTTTGTATGCGGATTCTACTGGTGGAAGATGATCCTGAGCAATCAGAACCCCTTTATGCAGCCCTCACCCGCTCTGGTCATATTGTGGATGCCGTTGAAGATGGGACAACCGCTCAGTGGTTAATTGGCGAAAAGGGCTATGACCTGCTGATTCTAGATTGGATGTTGCCGGGTGAAGATGGCATTGTCCTTTGTCAACACTATCGCCAGGCTGGTAAAACAGCACCGATTCTCATGCTGACTGCAAAAGATACAACTGCCGACAAAGTAATGGGATTAGATGCCGGAGCCGATGATTACTTGGTCAAACCCGTAGATATTGTGGAATTACTGGCGCGGGTTCGGGCTTTGCGGCGGCGTTCGCCCCATTGGTGTGGTGATACCCTGAAAGTTGCAGATCTATCGCTGCACCTCGATACGATGCGTCTGACCCGAGGCAGCGACAGCCTAAAGCTAGCAAGCCGCGATTTCCAGCTCCTGGAATATATGATGCGGCATCCGTGCCAAATCTTGACTCATGACCAGATCGAGCAGGCCCTGTGGGAATGGGAAGCAGAACCGGAAAGTAACGCCGTCGCCAGTCGCATCAAGCGATTGCGGCAACGCCTGCGTGAAATCGGAATTGATACTTGGATTGAGACCGTTTATGGCATAGGCTATCGCTTAGAACCTCCTGCTCCCTAACCATGCTTGATTGATCACCATGCCTGACCTACGGCAGCTGCACAAATACTGGCAAACTCTTCCCATCCGCGTCCGGGGAACCGTCATTATTGCCATTCCTGTAACCTGTCTATTTACAGCTCTGTCTGCCTTCGCCTGGTTAAAAGCCAGCCTGGTAGAAGATGAAACCTGGGTTCAGCACACACAAACTGTGCGTCTGGAAACCAAAAATCTGCTGAATGCTTTAATTGATGCAGAAACAGGAGTGAGGGGCTATGGCTTGACGCAGCGCGATCAGTTCTTGACTCCCTATAATCGCGCTCAAACCGTGATTCCCCGCTCGTTGGATCAACTAGAACGGCTAGTACAAGACAATCCGGAGCAGACCCGTCGTATTCGAGATATCCGTGTTCTGGTTGCTGAAAATTTAGCGATTTTGCAGCAGAAGTTGACCTTGCAGCGAGAACTAAGACGCATTCATACTGGCGTCGATACTCTAGTTCCAGCCGCCTCCCTATATGAATGGTTGGAGGAAGGAAGAACGACTATGGATGAAGCACGTCTTGCAATTGATCGGTTTATTCAAACGGAAGAGGATCTGTTAACACAACGAAAACAACATCAGGATTTCTATCGCCAAATTACCTGGATGGCGCTGTGTATCTCAGGAATAATCGGTACAGTAGGGGCCTGGTTTGCAATTCACCTGTTTTACCAATTGGAGCGAGAATTAGCCAACCGAGAAGTTGCTTTACGGCAGACGAATGAGCGGCTAGAAAATGCCTGTGACCAGCTTCAGCGATTTACTGCCAATGCCTCCCATGAACTGAGAGCACCGTTAGCTGCCATGCTGAGCAATGCCCAAATTGGGTTGATGGATCTGGAAGACTTAGAGGAGCCTGCGCCACCGCTCCACAAGCGACTGAATAAAATTGTCAGCCTGACCAAGCAGATGAGTGGGTTAGTCGATGAGCTGTTGTTTCTAGCCCGTCATGAAGGGTTATTGGCGGCTGAAACGCTGCAACCCGTTGATCTGACAAACTTATTGCATCAGCTCAAGGCGGACTGGTTGCCCCAGGCTCAAGCCCATCAGCTACAGTTGATCGAGCAATTACCCAGTCATCCTGTAATTGTGAAGGCCGATGCTTGTTTGCTCCGTCAGGCAGTTGCCAATCTGCTCAGTAACGCCTGCCGCTATACGGCTGCTGGGGGGACGGTGAAACTACGCCTACTTGTGCAAGGCAATCAGAGCCTGATTCAAGTAGAAGATAGCGGCATTGGCATTCCTCCTGACGCACTACCCCACGTGTTTGAGCGCTTCTATCGCGTGGATTCAAAACGGTCTAAAGCGTCCGGTGGAATGGGGTTAGGACTAGCAATCGCCCAACAAATTACTCAGGCCCATCGAGGCCAAATTAGCGTCACTAGTACTGTGGGCAAGGGATCAGTATTCCAGATTGTATTACCCACCAGTGCAGCTTTGATAGATTGACATACTCCCACGGCAAAAGCGCGTGCTGCGACTCGTTCGCTAGAAACTAATCTAGCAATAGATTAGAAGATTAGCGGCAAGGAGCCACAAGACCGAGAGGTCTAAGGAACCTTGACAACTCATTGTTCGTGTCGGTGCAATTCCGACCTCTTGTGGTGACAAGGTGAAAGCACATCCCCATCTAGCGACTGACTCTCAAAAGATGAAGCGGGATGCACGGAAGTATCTGGTAGCCTAAGCCGGAAACTCTTCCAGCACAGTTAGGTATGGATAGGAGACGAATCCATGTCCGAATCTTCGTCATTAGTGACAAGCCAAATCAGGCTGATAGGCTTGACCAAAAGGTAACGGTTGTTGGTTGTCTGGTTCACGCGACAGGCAACATTCACTCAGGGAGCAATCCCAGCAACCCGGAGAACAGTGGAGTCCTAACCCTAACATCAAACGAACACTGGGAACGAGATAACCTTCTGACGGCTCTCTAGCGGAGGTCGATACCCTAGAGCAGGTGTCAAACCGAATGTCCCAGAAGGTGGGATTGGTTAAGAAGCAAACGCCCTGAGTAACGTCAGGGATATGCAGACGTAACCACTACAGATTGAACGATAAAGTCCATTAGTAGAGTTTAAATGTCATGAGCCAATCGCTAAACCCGATTAGGTATGAATGGAAGGACATCCCCTGGAAGAAAATTCAGGTGAAAATCTTTAAGCTCCAACGTCGAATTTATCGAGCTTCGCTAAGTGGAGATGTCAAACAAGTCCACAGACTCCAACGGCTTTTGATGAAGTCCTGGTATGCTAAATACTTGGCAGTTAGACGAATCTCACAGGATAACCAGGGTAAGAAAACTGCCGGAGTAGATGGGGTCAAATCCCTCACTCCTGCCCAACGCTTCCAACTGATCAACTCAATGGATTTCAAGTCCAGGAGTCGAGCCGTTAGAAGAGTTTGGATTCCTAAACCTGGCAAGGCTGAAAAGCGACCTTTGGGCATTCCGACAATGCATGACCGAGCACTACAGGCACTTCTCAAACTGGCACTGGAGCCAGAATGGGAAGCAAAATTCGAGCCAAATTCATACGGCTTCCGCCCAGGACGTTCCGCCCAAGATGCTATCGAAGAAATTCACATAGCAATTTGTCAGAAATCCAAGTTTGTCTTGGATGCAGACGTTGCTCAATGCTTCGATAAAATTAACCACGACGAGCTATTGAGAAAACTGAACACCTTTTCCCTAGCAGGTCGAGCTATCCGTGGATGGCTCAAAGCGGGTGTGATGGATGGAGACAATCTATTCCCCACGCCTGAAGGCGTACCGCAGGGCGGAGTAATCAGCCCGTTACTCGCGAATGTCGCGCTGCACGGAATAGAAACGTTCATTCTCAGTCAGTACCCGCACAACAAGAAGGGACAGAACTGGAAACCGCAATTAATTCGGTACGCCGACGACTTTGTGGTTCTCCACCCCGACTTGAAGGTAGTCGAGGAATGTCAAACCTTGATTTCAGACTGGTTAAAAGCTCTTGGATTGGAACTAAAACCCAGCAAGACCAGAATTGTTCACACGCTCAATCCCGTAGGGGAACATCAACCTGGGTTCGATTTCCTCGGATTTAATGTCCGGTCGTACCCGGTAGGTAGAACACATAGCGGTAAGAACAATAGCAAGTTAACTGGATTCAAAACAATCATCAAGCCGAGCAAAGCGAATATCAAAGCTCAGTATCGCAAAATAGCGGAGCATATTGAGTCGCTTAAGGCAGCCCCTCAACAGAGAATTATTAGGGATCTCAACCCAGCAATTCGGGGTTGGAGTAACTATTACTCAACTGTAAGCAGCAAAGCGATCTACTCAAAGCTCGACTTTCTGTTATGGAAGAAACTCTGGCGATGGGCAAAGTTCAGACATCCCAAGAAAGGAAAACGATGGATTGCCAACCGATATTGGCTGATTGACAAGGGTGAAGGATGGCGATTCAGTGATGGGAAGCATAAGCTTCTGCGTCACATCGAGACGCCCATCCGTGACCACATCAAAGTCAAAGGAAAGGCAACCCCTTACGACGGAAACTGGACATACTGGAGTCAAAGACGGGGCACATACCCTGGAGTCAGCACAACCGTCTCAACCGCAATCAAGCGGCAAAAAGGCAAATGCGCCGAATGTGGACTTCACTTCCATATGGACGACGTGATTGAAATTCATCACCTTGATGGAAATCACCGCAATACCAAAATGGAAAATTTGACAGCCATCCACCGTCACTGCCACGACCGGATACACGGTGGAAGCGGCAATCTTTCAACTCAGCTTAGTACCCATGTCAAGGGTCAATCTGGAGAGAAGCCGGATGAGCGGAAACGCTCACGTCCGGTTTTGAAGCCGAGCATGGGGGGCGACCTCCATGCTTAGGTCAGCGGCTTTACGCTCTGCTTTGTAAACAAATCTCTCTAGCAGTAATGCTGGTCATAATCTGGTCATAATCTCTCGTTAGTCTATTGTCATAGTCGATAGTGTAGTTTGATTTAAGTCTATGAAACCAATCCTAACTACAGTCTTAACCTCTACTCTAGTTGCAATGACGCTTCCTGTTGCAGAAGCACAGATTCCAATCCGTGATTTGCAGCGCAATCCGGGAACCAGCATTTCTGGCGAGATTCGCAGTGTGGTCGGCAATGAATTCATTTTGGATGACGGCACCGGCCAAATCATTGTAGATGCAGGACCCCGCTGGTATCACCAATTGAGCCTGGAACCAGGAGAACAAGTCACGGTTGTAGGTGAATATGATGACTACGATTTTGACGCCTTTCGCATCACCCGCAGTAATGGAGAAGTAATTCAAATTCGCGAGGGGGGTGGTCCTCCTCCCTGGGCAGGTGGGCGGAGACGGCTGGCTCGGTAAGCAACTCAACGACCTTTAGCAAACTAGAATCAGTCGATCGAAGATGAATTCGTTTTGATGACTAGTCTTAGGTTCGTTCGCGCAGCGTGTGCATCGCACAATCCCCCTAAACCGCTACGGGGATACGCCCTCGGCGTAGATAAAGGGGAACTTCAAACCACAGTTGGCTTGGTTCCCCCCTTTTTCAAGGGGGGCTAGGGGGGATCTCACAAGGTTTGCGCTCTACTGGCTTGGTTCCCCCCTTTTTCAAGGGGGGCTAGGGGGGATCTCACAAGGTTTGCGCTCTACTGAGAACGATTGAAGAGATGGGAGGAGATGGGAGATAGCAACCTGCCGTAAACAAACCGCTAACTCCTCTCCCCCTCACCGGTCATACAATCTAGCGCATGGCTAACGGCGCACTTAGAGTCAGGTTCAAGTCGGTATTGGGATTGATCGAAATCAGCGTCACCGAATCACGGCCTAGGAAGTAACCGGCTAGGGCACCAGCAGCACCTCCGCCCAATACGGTGATGAGTTCGACTTCCCGGTCGCCCGTCAGTCCCGTAATGGCAGCAGCGGCTCCAGCACCCAAGGCAGCTCCTCCGATAATTTCGAGGGCATTGGCTCCTCGTGTCACCCGTTGCGTTTTGGTGACAACCGCTGAGGTGGCGCTCAAAGGCAGGCGAGAGCCATTCACCAACAGTTCATTGGCATAGAATCGTGCCCCTTCTCCCTCCAGGCGAATCTCACCGACCACCTGGCTATTGGCTGGAATCAGCACTTTCCCATCCATCATCACGTCGCGGTTCAGCGTCAGCGTCAGCGGTACCGGTTTGGGTTCCTCAAGCGAAACCAAAATTTTCTCAGCTTGGTGGCCGACTGTTAGCATAGTACCAGCGGGCAATTGGGAAACCGCTGGGCTACTTGCTTGACCAACGATATAGGGAGACGAGATAGCAGCAGTTTGTCCCATACTTACCATCGCCTGATAAATAAAGGCGGCTACTTCTGCTCGCGTTGCAGCCCGATTCGGGTTGAGGGTTTGCACGTTCGGGTAGTTAACCACTATTTTCTTTTCAGTCGCGGCAGCAATGCTGTTCGTCGCCCAGTTTGGTATAGCGCTCGCATCGTTATAAACCTGCAGTACATTACCTGCCGAATTGCTAGCAGTGTATCCTAATCCATTAGCCAAAGATACCAGAACCTGAGCACGAGGAATGTTTTCTTCAGGGCGGAATACATTGCCGGGATAACCACTTAAAAACCCAGTTTTATAGGCATCCTGGATAGCCGCCGCCCCCCAGTAGTTGTTCGGCACATCCACAAAGCGGGCTTCTTGCCGCATTGGCGCACGGGAAAACGCCTGACGTACCATGGCGGCAAACTGCGCCCGTGTCACCGGATCATTGGGGCGGAATGTACCGTCTGGAAATCCTCGAATAATATTGCGCTGGTTCAGTTCTTGAATAAATCCTGCCGCCCAGTAGCTGGCTGAGACATCGGAAAATTGGGTTTGCGCTTGAACCGGAGCATAGGCCACTAGAGGTGCAGCAGCTCCAGCCGTTAGAGCGAGCATGGAAAATAGCGCAGTACCAGACTGCCAGGTGTTGAAACGAGACATCGGCAAAGGTCCTTTTGCAAAAATAGAATAACGATTGGGTGAAGTCCCCTCAATAAAGTTCCCTAAACTTAGTTCCCTTAACCGTTCCCTAAAATGCAACCCAGATTCATCGTTTGAGCGTTCAGCACAAGGGATGGGGCCGATTCCTTGTCCGTTCGTTTGGGATAGTTGTTCCGTTTAGGGTTAGATGAATTGACCTGCGCCAGACGACGAAAGTTCCCGCTTGTTGTTGGCTATGGTTTTTCACCGTTTCGCATCGTTAGCGATTCATTGCCTGTCCAGCGATGCTTTAGGAACCTCAGCTTTTGCATTACTTTGACAACATGGCTATTGCTAAAGTAGGGTATAGTTAGTTTAAACAACAGCTCTGTTGTTTAAATCTTGTGCAGGGGCATCTGTTCTCTGTGAAGAGCCGACATGGCTCAAAGCCAATAAACAAGAGATCTCTGGTGATTTGTAGATGCTATGGCACAGATCAAAGGCAAGCTAAAAAGACCGTTCATTTGGCAGACAATGACGCTACACCAGTTGCAGGTATTTGAGGCAACTGCACGACTTGGAAGTTTTACACGCGCAGCGGAAGAATTACATTTAACACAACCCACCGTATCGATGCAGGTGAAGCATCTTGCTAAAGCCATTGGCGCCCCTTTATTCGAACAAATTGGCAAACGGCTTTATTTGACCGAATCAGGTCAAGTACTGTTCAAAACCTGCCAGGAGGTCTTCGAGCGTCTAGACCGATTGGAAATCAACCTATTCGAGTTGAAAGGAGTGGCGCAGGGCCGGCTACGCCTCTCTGCCACAACGACGGCAAAATACTTCCTGCCCAAACTGCTGACGCCATTTTGTCAGCAATTCTCTGGCATTAATGTCTCCCTAGAAGTGGGCAGCCATGATACCGTACTAGACCGATTGAATGACAACTTAGACGACATTTATATCTTTAGTCGTTTACCGAAACGAGACGATATTGAGATCAAAGCATTTCTCTGTAATCCGCTAGTAGTGGTTGCACCTACTGAGCATCCGCTGATGCACAAACCGCAGGTTACACTCACCGATTTAGCTGAGTACCCGTTTGTGATGAGGGAGCGAGGTTCTGCGACCCGTGAAGCAGCCGATCACCTATTGCGGCAGCAGGGCATCCCTGTGCGAGTGAAGCTAGAGCTAGGCAGTAATGAAGCCATCAAGCAAGCCGTTAGCCAAGGGCTGGGGCTGTCTATTCTATCACTGCATAGCCTGACAGACCGGGATTCAGAGCTTCAGCTATCTGTGCTCAACGTAGACCATTTTCCAATCCATCAACAGTGGTATACCGTTTTCCCTAAAGAAAAAATTCTCTCAACGGTTGCAAGAACATTCGTCGATTACCTGCTAGCAGAAAGTTCGCAGTATTGTCAGGTCCATCCAATTTCAATTGCTCAAACTACACACATAGCAAACCTAGAGAGTAATCAGCAGAGGATGGAAGCGAGTCTGGTTTCGTAGCAGGTTGTCAACCCCCGCTCGCCAGCACGTCTAGTTGATAGACGCCGATTTTCTACTGGCTGAGGCAGGCATTTGAATAAAAAATTAGGGTACAGTTAGCAGGTTTTATGTACCCTAATTAGATCGGGGGTGATCAGGTCGGGGACAATCAGAATTGACGGCGTAATAACGGCTGCGCTGTTCCTGGTAGTGGAGGTTGATGCGATATTTGACGGTAGGAGAAGTAGCCATAATTAGGAGGATAGGAGGGGCGAAGCATTTGCGAAATGAATCCAAGGCGTGGCTACAGAGCTGCTAACGCAAATGCTTCGCCCTTACTTTGATTGTTAGCCCATTACCGAGGTGGCCAGCCGGGATGCCGCAATCATCGGGATTTGATAATAGCTGCGGTACCAATCTACAAAGCGGGGAATGCCCACTTCGATTGGAGTAGTCGGCTCAAAGCCAACGTCGCGGTTTAGGTCATCAATATTGGCATAGGTTTCCAGCACATCGCCGGGTTGCAGCGGCAGCAGGTTTTTCTTGGCTTTAAGGCCCAAACTAGCTTCCAAGACTTCGATAAAGCGCAACAGCTCAACCGGCTGATTATTGCCAATGTTGTAGATGCGGTAGGGGGCGTAGCTCGTAGCCGGATCGGGGTGAGTGGCGCACCAGTCGGGATTCGAGGCAGGCGGGCGATCTAAAACCCGCAGAATGCCATCTACAATATCATCGATATAGGTGAAGTCGCGTCGCATTTTGCCGTAGTTGTAGACCTGAATCGGCTTGCCTTGCAAAATCGCTTCCGTAAACGAGAACAGCGCCATGTCGGGCCGCCCCCAAGGACCATAGACCGTGAAAAACCGCAGTCCGGTGGTGGGAATGCCGTAGAGGTGGCTGTAGGTGTGGGCCATCAGCTCGTTGGCTTTTTTGCTGGCCGCATAGAGGCTGACGGGATGGTCCGTAGCGTGGTGTTCCGAGAAGGGCGTAGTGCGATTGGCTCCATACACCGAACTCGAAGAAGCAAACACCAAATGGCGAACATTGGCGTAGCGGCAACCTTCTAAGATATTGGTGAAGCCAACCAGATTACTTTGCACATAGGCATGGGGATTTTGCAGTGAATAGCGCACGCCCGCCTGAGCCGCTAGATGAATCACTCGTTCTGGCTGGTGCTGGGCAAACAGAGCCATCACCGCTTCCGTATCGGCCACATCTAGCTTATGGAACTGAAAATTGGGCTGGTTCAGCAAAAACAGACGGCTTTGCTTCAGGGCTACATCATAGTAGTCATTCAGGTTATCGAGGCCAATAACCGTTTCACCCTGCTGCAACAGCGCTTGGCAGACATGAAACCCAATAAAGCCCGCAGCACCCGTGACAAGAATTTTAGCCATTGACCCTACCTCCTAACGTGACACTAGTTTGAGTTGCGGCAGCTAATCCGGCAGTTCCTGCAGTAGACAAGTTAATAGCCTGCACAACTGGGCGCTGGTTAGCACTGGGGTAGTGCAATACAGACAGGCAACCAGGATGGAGTTGGAACCGTCGGTGTTGGTTCAGGGGGAGTCCAGTCGCCTCAGCTAGGAGCAACTGCAAGCTAGCTGGGGGCGCAACCACTAGTCCAGTGGTCAGATCGGAAATGGTAATCGGTTTCCAGCGTAAGGTTCCCAGCCAATCCTGCAAAAACTGTTCGCGGCAAACCTGCAGGTTCACAGCTCTAGGATGGTGGACTAAGAGGCGATCTACAGTAGGATGATCGAGGTCGCTGGCGAGGCTGAACTCGATTGGAACAGATTTGAGAAATTCAGCTAGTTTAGCAGCATCCGTGGCATTGGTATCAGACGGCACCAGCAACAACCGCAGCCCCTGTTTGCCTTCCTTGAGTTTGGGCAAGGTTTCTCCCAGAGGGGTTGTCAAATTCAGAACTTCCAGTTGGGCAGTTTGCAAATCAGCCGCAACATTAAGGATACTGATACCGCAGTTGGATTGCTGCAAGCTGTGGTGGTGGGCCGGTGATAATCCTAACGCTGTGCTAATCAGGGCATGATTTGTCCCACCGTGGCTGATTACCAGAATGGTCTGACCGGGGCGGTGGGGCAGAACGTCTTGCCAAAACTGCTCGGCGCGTAAATAGAGATCGAGGACGGGGAAATATTCGGTTTGAGTAGCTGTTGGGGCAGGAGCAGTCAGGACAGCAGTATTCCCGTAATGCTTCTCTAATTCATACTCTGAAGCATGTCGATGGCCCATCTTGAACTTATGGGGCTGCTGTTTCCAGGTTTGATACAGCTCCGTAAATTCAGTTTTTACCTGCTCATAGGGCAGTCCTTCCCAGTCTGGCAGCTCAATTTCTCGGAGCTGAGGGCGAACATAAACAGGAATGCGGTGATCCAGATAGGGTTGAATCTGCTCCAGGGTCTGTTTGGCGCGGCGCAACGGACTGACGTAGATCGCATCAATCTCCAGATCTTGCAGCCATTGGCCGATCTGACATGCTGTTTCGCATCCCTGTTCGGTTAATTCTGATGCATCCGAACTCCCTTGATAGCGTTGCTGTTGGTTAAAGGTACTGCGTCCATGTCGCATTAAAATGACGCGAGTTGCCCGGTTGGTTGGATTCATAGGTCTGAGGGGGGAGGGGTAGGGGGTGGGGGGAGGGGGTGGGGGGTAGAGGGTGGGGGTGGGGTGAGTTCAGCTAGATGGCGATGACATTATTGCCACCATTGCGTTTATTTTGGAGGGAATAGACTTTGGATTGGGCGTGGTATAGTTTGGCGTATTTGCCGCCGAGTTGAAGTAGCTCTTGATGAGTGCCTTGTTCTAGAACTCGGCCATTTTCTACATAGAGAATTCGATCGACCTGCTCTACGGTATGCAGGTTATGGGAAATAATGAAGGTTGTGTAGCCTTGGGTTAACCGTTTCAATGCCTGATTCACCACCTGTTCGCTGTGGTTGTCGAGACCGGTGGTTGGTTCATCAAGGATGACAATGGGGGCGCGTCGGATCGCAGCTCGAGCAATGGCAATCCGCTGCCGCTGGCCGCCAGAGAGGGTGGCTCCCCGTTCGCCCAGAACCGTATCGTAGCCTTGGGGTAACTTGATGATAAATTCATGGGCGTTGGCTAATTTGGCAGCGGCTTCTACATCTGCATCCGTCGCGCCCAGACAGCCGTAGGCAATGTTTTCCCGCACGGTTGAGGCAAACAGAATGCTGTCTTGCAAAACGATGCTGATCTGCCGTCGCAGGGAATCAATTTTGTATTCGCGTAGGTCATGGCCGTCGATCAGGATGCGCCCTTCCAGCGGGTCATAGAAGCGTAACAGCAAACTGACCAGAGTGGATTTACCGCTACCGGAGGGTCCGACCAACGCCACATGTTCACCGGGCTGCACCACAAAGCTGACATCACAGAGGGTATCCGCGTTCATCTCAATTGATTTTTGGTCAGCAAAATCGGGTCGGTTGTAGGCAAAGGTCACCTGCTGAAACTCGACTGCACCCCGAAAGGCAGGAGCCTCGATTGCGCCGCGCATATCTCGCACATCGGGAATACGGTCCAGAACATCAATAACCCGCTCACCCGAAGCGGTGGCTTTGGCAATCTGGCCAGCGTATTTGGCCAGCTGGCGAATCGGTTTGAAGGTCGTCTTGAGATAGGTGATGAATACTAGCAGTTCGCCTGCCGTCACCGCTCCTGCGAGCACGAGCTGCACGCCTCGCCATAGTACTAGCGCCACTCCCACCGTGACTAGCACTTCCATGGTCCGCTCTAGGGCCGCACTGAGTTTTTGGGCTTCGGCATCTTCCTGCAAACTTTCGCGGTTGTGGCTGGAGAACGTAGACTCCAAGAGATTTTGTAGCGACAAAGCCTGCACCACTTTGATCGCTCCGATTGCCTCGGCGGCAGTGGCGGCCATCGCTCCTTCGCGCTTCCGCTGGCGGCGCACGACCTCCCGAATTTGGCGGCTTGTGCGGGTCATGGACCAGACAAACAGGGGAAAGATGGCGATGGCAATCACGGCCATTTCCCAGTGCAGCCAGAACATTACGGCAATCATGCCCACTAGGGTAAGAGTGCTGGCGAATAGAGGCAAGAGAGCCATCACCGTCACTTCCCGCAGGCGGGTAATATCTTGCGTGACGCGGGCAATCAGGTCGCCGGTCTTGGCCTGACTGTGGAACGACAGCGACAGCCGCTGCAAATGGCTATAGAGGTCACCCCGGATTTCGGCCATCACCCGTGAAGCCGCTACCGCCATGCCTGCGGTACTAGAGTAGGCCGCCGCACCGCGCAACATTGCCAACCCGATCGATCCCAGCGTCAGCAGTGACAATAGCAGCAGCGTTGAAACGGGACCAATTCCCGGTAACGTTAGTGCCGTACGATTGGCACCGGGTAACAGAATGTAGTCGAAGATAATCTTCAGCGGCCAGGGTTCTAGCAAGCGCAGCAAGGTTTCTGCCAGCAGCGCTAGAAACGATAGGAACAGCAGTGTCCGCTGTTTGCTAATCTGTGGGGCAAACCGGCGTAGGATTCGCCCCATTCCCGGCAACGTTTCTTTTAAACTGGCAGTGTGTTTCATTGCTCTAGTCAGTAATTGCAGTAGGTCGAAGGACGATTGGAGTTCTATTATCCAGCCATTGCCGCTGGTTCTCCAGCCGTAATAGGCGTGATCGCCTCTAGCAGTAGCTCGCGCTCTCTGGGGGTCAGCAGTTTGTCTCCAGCTCTGGCATTCATGGCCGCCTGTTCTGGGGATTTGGCTCCCGGAATCGCGACCGGCTGCACCGGATGGGAGGTGACAAACCGCAGGGCTGCGGTCACCATGTCTTCTCCTGGCGGCAACAGGTTCTTGAGCCGCTCGACGATTGCCAGTTGTTCGGCTAGTTTGCGGCTGCGATTCTCGTCACTATACCACTCGGACCGAACCGTATCGGTAAACACCGTATCCGGCGAGTATTTGCCTGACAGTAGACCCTTGTAAAGCGGACCGCGCACCAGCACGGCAATGCCATGTTCTTGACAATAGGGGAAGAATTCTGCTTCGGCTTTGCGATTGAGCAACGAGTATTCCACTTCCACAACGCTGCAAGTATTGTGAACATTAAACCGCTTTAGCACCTTAAGTTTGTCGGTGGAAATACCGTAGGCGCGAATCAAGCCCTGTTCCTTCAGTCGCTCAAATCCCTCTAGATATACGCTCGGATCTTCGATTTTGCCATCGTGACACAGCATCACGTCAATGTAATCGGTTCGTAGCCGGTAGAGCGAAGCATGGACACAGAGCCGCACCATATCCACAGTAGTCATCGGCACCATCTGCCCAGTACGTCTGCCCCAGCGACCAATCTTAGACACCAGATGTACCCGGTCGCGCAGCCCCATCAGTGCTTTGCCCAGTCGTTCTTCCGACAATCCGGTCGGGATACCATAGGACTCTGCCGTATCAAATAGATTAATGCCGTGCTCTACTGCACTGCGAACGGTAGCTAAAGCCGTTTCCTGATCGATTTCACCCCACTGGTTACCAATATTCCAGGTTCCCATCCCAATGGTGGAAACATTAAATCCTGCGTTGCCAAATGGACGATACAGCATGATGTTCTCCTGATTATTGACTCAAAGCTATCCTGAGAGCTTACTGCACCAGCGTAGCTGTCACATGGCGATTCAGCCATTTTTCTAGCGCCACAAGGCGTTTTTCTAGCCATTTGCGGCTGTTGGCTCCCAGAAAACTAAACGGCTCAACAAGGGGGCGAATCATTTCTTCGCGTCTGCGCCAACCCAGTTTCTTCAACCGCTTGCTGAAATATTTGCCTTCTGCCAAATCCCATTTTTGCTGGAAGTGAAGCAGACTTTCGCGTTCCCAGGCATCGCTCCAACGCACCATAAAGTAGGGCAGATCGGACCAATGCAGAGCCGGAGCCGGAGGATGGGTCAAAAAGGTGACAACCGAATCGGGTTCAAAATAAACACTGCCGCCGGCCCGCGCTACGAGCATACAGAAATCGAGGTACTCTTTGGTGCAGGAAAAGCCTTCATCCAACCGGCCAATTTGCTCGAAAATTTCGGTACGCACCAGCATGGCGTGAAACTCGACGAATCCGGTGGGCTGGCGTTTGAGCTGGTCACGCACCTCCGCCACCTTGCGGTTTTGGTGATAGGTTTTTTCGTGGATTTGCCACTTGCCCTTGACTCCAGGAGTTTGCGGTACCGTGGGTTCTCCCTTGAGGAACTTGGCGTATTCGTCGGGCGACATATATTCGCCACCGGCGCAGTGAACAATAGTATGCACGGGCAAATACTGACAAACCAACGAGCCAACTACAGCTGCTCCCGTTTCTTCTGTACACTTGACCAACGCCTCCAACCAGCCCGGTGCAAAAATCACATCGTTATCGACGAACACCACATACTTACTGCGTACCTGCTTTAAGCCGACATTGCGGGCTTGATTAGGCGAGAGGAAGTGATCCGAGCGGATCAACTGAAACCCTTTGCGTTCCGATTCTGTTTGCAGATAGCGCTGCAGTTTAGCCGGCGAGTTGTTGTCTACGTAAATCAAATGAAACGGATAAGATGTATGCTCGTAGAGACTTTCTAGCGATAATTGGGCAAATTGAAATCGTTCACGTGGAACAACAACAATTGTGACCTCTGGAGTCGTAACCTCTGGAGCTGTGACCTCTGAAGTTGTGACCTCTAGAGTGGACATTTCTTCCTCCTTGCAAAAGTCTATTTCCATTGCATCGCGGCAACACCTAGAGCCTGCTGATAGACCTGCTGCCAGTTTTGTTTTTCAATCGCGGGCGTGAGCTGCGTCAGCACCTTATTTCTGGCGGCGATACCCAACTGTTGGCGCAGATCGGGCTGGGTGCTTAACTGATAAATAGCATCAGCTAGTTCTTCACTAGAGAATGGATTGATTACCAAACCATTCACACCATCGTCTAAAATTTCGCCAATCGCGTCTACGTTGGTGCCGATAATGGCTCTTGCTGCCAGCATCGCCTCTAGCAGCGCATTCGGACAGCCATCATGAATCGAGGGGATGGCAAAAATATCCATGTGGGGCAGGTAGGCCAGTGCCTCAGAGCGGCTAATTTTTCCCGTAATCAGCACCCGGTCCGCCATGCCGCTTTCCCGCAATTCCTGCTGCCAGTAGCCGCTTTCCTTATCGACAAAACTACCGACAAATAGCAGCGTCAAGTCCAACTCTGGTAGACTGCGGCAGGCATCCAGCAGGTATTCCACCCCCTTCTTGTCGCGAAAGCTGCCCACCGAACCAATCACCGTGCCCCGAAGCTGATGAATTAAGCTGGGTGTGGGCAACTCGTCGAAGGCAAAAGGAGCAATTGAGTTCCAGAAAGCCGACGAGCGTGGCCCAATTTCTGGAACCAGCACTCTGGCTCGCTGCATCAAGTCACGGCTGACAAAGGTGGTCCAGTCGGAGTTGGCTAAGGTCCAGGTGATCTGTCCGTGCTGCTGGGGGCTAAAGATATGCTTGTGCAGATCGGCACCCCGCACGCTGTTGATCACGGGCACACCCATTTCTTTGGCTAACAAGGTGGTCAAAAAGCCCATCTCGTTGATGAAAAAGGCATGGAACAGGTCATACTGGTGTTGACGATGCAGGATACTCAACTGGTCATATAGATCGCTGAGGTAGTCCTGTTCTTTGCCAATCTCAGAGCGAATCGCTGGATGCAACCGATGGACAGTGATGCCATCCCGATTTGTGGTGACACAGCCGGCCCGCTGATATTCACCTGCCAAGGCTTTTTCGCGCTCGGTTCTGAAGATGGCCCGAAAGACAGCAACGTGAACCTCGTAGCCCAATTCGAGCAGCATGCGAGCAATCCGATAGACTGATTCCCCTACTCCACCAACATCAGGAGGAAATTCCAGTGACGTGATACAAACTTTGATCATGATTCCGTGTTTTTAGTAAGTAAAAGAAATTAGGTCAAGCGTGGTTGGTTTGGTCAGTTCTGCACAGAGCATATAATTTCCCCAATAGTCATTGGCAAATTAGCCGTTCCGTTTTCTATGCAGATGCTTTGTCTTCACCGGTAGAGTTCTGTTGTTGCCATTGCAGGTTCTCGATTCCATTCTCGGTTTGATTGACTGGTTTGCTTCAAAACACGCTGCCGCTGTTGGAGATACCGATAATAGAACCAGCGATTGACCAGGCGTTCCACAGCAACCAAAACACTTTCTACCCAAGCGTTGCCTTGACCGAACGTGAGACGACGCACCAGCGGTTTAACCAGCAACTCATGACGGCGGGCACCCACCTTTTTGTAGCGCTTTTTGAAATACTCGTCTTCGGTGAGCTGCCATTTTTGGCGTAGATGGTGCAGGCTAGCGAGGTCCCACTCGTCATTCCAGCGCACCATGAAGTAGGGTAAGTCAAACCACTTAAAGTCAGGCAATTGCACGGAGCCAAACCAGCTGACTAGCCCCTGCTGATTTGACTCGATGCCAATTGTATCCGTCGTGATCACCGCTTCTCGTTCACTGTAGATACTGCCTCCGGCCTGAGTCACCATGAAGCAAAAATCGATATGCTCGCGAGTCGCCAACATGCCTTCATCCAGCAGGCCAATTTTTTCAAAGATGGCGGTCCGCACCAACATACAGTGGAACTCAACGTAATCGGTTTTTTTGCGGTGCAGTTTATCCGGCACATCGGCCACTGCTTTACCCGTCAGCGCCGCACTCTGATAAATATAGCGACGAATTTGGCCGTCTTTGACTTCTGTAGTGATGTAGGACTTACCACCCGCGTTATGGATCACCTGATGGGCCGGTTGACCGATGCAGGTGAGCGGACCCACCACTGCCGCATTGGTTGCTTCGGCGCATTCCACCAGCTTGGTTAACCAGCCTGGTTTAACAATGACATCGTTTTCGATGAAAACAACATATTTATAAACATCCTTGGCATGCTCGAGGACATACCGCAGTCCCACGTTTTTAGCTTGGCTGGGAGAAACAAAGTAGTCGGTGCGCAGTAACTTAAATTGCTTTTCCTGGGCTTGAGCTTCCAGGTAGCGGCGAATCAACGGCGGTGTGCACACATCCACATAGACTAGGTCAAAGGGGTAGTCGGTGTCCCGGTAGATGCTTTCTAGCGAGGTTTGGGTTGAGCTAAATCGCTCTCTGGGTCCGACAATCAAGACAACATTGGGTTGGGACATCGCTATTTCCTCTCCTCTTCATAATCTGGTTTGCACATACGTTACAGATGAGTTACTCAAGCAGCAACCGTTACGTCATCAAGCAATTGTTTGATCCGATCTGCCGACTTTTCTGCGCCACGCAAATCAAACGAGTGGGAAGCTGGGGGGCGTTGCAGCGCGGTCAGGATTTTCTCAGCCAAGCGTTCAGGCTGGAGATCGGCAGTGGTGAGCACGTCCAGGATGCCCTTTTGGGCTAGCTTCTCGGCTCGGATAGTCTGCTCGCCGGTCTGTTCTTCGGAAGCTGCCGGAAAAATCAGCGAACGCACTCCCGTCCTTAGAATATTCATCGTGGTGTTGTAACCCCCCAAGCTGATCGACAGATCGGCTCGCTCCAGATATTGAATCAAATGCGGTGTAAACCGGCGAATCACCAGATTTTCGCAAGCTGCCGCTTCCAGAGCCGCCACCTGGTCATCCAGCATAAATGGACCGGTGAAGATGTGAAACTGATGAGGAATCTGGTCAGCCAAACGCTGGCTAGCATTCGCAACTGCGTTCAACAACTCGTATCCAAATCGACCTCCGCCTGCACTAGCAACAATCATCGGTCGATCTGACGACAGATAGGCTGTGTCGTTCGCATCTAGGGGCACTCGTTCAGGCGGGGACTGGGCCACATAGCCGGTGTAATAGATCGCGCAGTTGAGCTGATCTACGTTAGGAAGCTGTTCCTCTAGACGCTGTACCTGCGGATCGCTGTGGATCAGCACTAGGTCAAAATACTGATTCACCAGATCACGCACCTTATCGTATCGCTTAGCCCGAGCCGTGGCAGCCAGGGTTTGGGTCATGATCAGATCGCGCAGGCTGCACACAATCTGAGTTGAAGCAGTCAAAGCCCGATCCAGTAGTGGCAGCAGCTCAAACTTCAGCTTGTGCTTACTGAACGGAAAACACTCGATGATCAGGCAATCCGGCTGGAATTGTTCAAACACTTGCAGCAGCTGATCCTTACGGTTCTCTTTCACCGCCTCGATGCATTGGGACGGCTCAACTGCGGCCAGTTGCCCCGCCACTTCTAGAATCGGCGGCAAATGCACCACCTCGACGCTGGCCGGAAACTCAAACCCATAGATCGGCTGTCCGCCATTCACGAAGCACACTTGAAAATCTTTCATCAAGCTGCGAACAATTTCCGTACTCCGCACCAAGTGACCCATACCAGCGAGATATTGGCAGTAGAACATGACTTTTTTCATGGCAATGACCTCTTTGTTGGGGTGGGGGGTGAGGGGTAGGGGGTGAGGGGTGAGGGGTGGGGGGTGATGAGGAATGAAGGCGTTGCTGAAAGAGGGATGAACCTGGAGTTGCTGTAATGTTGGTAGCTTCCTAACGCTGGTGAAGCAGATAATATCCACTGTTCTAATTTCTCACTCAGGATTAAGCCAGGTATGAAGCTTGCATGAGAAGATTTTCATTCTCTTACCTACTCTCTCACCTACCCATCCACCCCTCACCCCTCACCCCCAACCCCCAACCCATTCACCCTACACCACCGCCACTTCCCGCACCATCGACCGCACGAGCTGAGCCGTTTTTTCCACTCCCTGCATGTCAAATCGGATCGAGGCGGGGGCTTGCTGTAGAGAAGCAATTACCTTTTGGGCAAATCGTTCGGGTTGGAGATCCTGGCGCTGGATCACCTGCACGATTCCTAATTCCGCTAACCGCTCGGAGCGTAATCGCTGTTCCTGATCGTCATTGCCCTGAAATGGTAACAGCATTGATCGCACACCTGTAGTCAAGACGTTCATTGTGGTGTTATAGCCAGCCATGCTAATCGATAGATCGGCTTGTCGCATGTAGTGCAGCAGATGGGGCGTGAATCGTTCTACGGTGAGGTTGCGGCGCTGCAAGGCCATATCACGCAGGGAGGCATACACGTCATCTGGACAGAACGGTCCGGTAAACATCTGAATCTGATGCGGAATCTGATCGTCTAGAAATTTGCTGGCTTGGGCGACACAATGGAGCAACTCATGCCCAAACCGGCCACCGCCAACGCTGGTGAGAATGAGGGGCTGGGGCACGCTTGGAATCGGGACTTCAGCCGGATCGGGGCCATTCATTTGCGCGACATAGCCGGTATAGTGCACCGGACAATTCAGATCCTGCACTCGCGAAAAGCTAACTTCTAAAGGCATGAACTGGGGGTCGCCGTGGATCAGCAGCAGATCAAAATACTGGTTCATCAAGCGGCAAATTTTCTCTTCGTGGCGTGCCCGATCCTGTTTGGTGACTACAATATCCCGCAGGCTGCACACTACTTTGGTATCGGCAGCCTTAGCCTGCTCTAGCAAGGGAATCAGTTCGGCAGAAAAGCGTCTGCGGCCAAACGGAAACAGCTCGATCATCAGCACATTGGGCTGCACTTGCTCAAAGATAGACAGCAACAGATCGCGGCGATGGGCCAGCACCTGCTCTACGGTTTGGAAACCATCAGGGATTTGCAGTTCTCGAAACTCGCTATCGGTTTTGATGGCCGGGATATTGATCAGATGAACCTGATGGCCCTCCGGACCGTGCGGAACACGAGGAACGGGAAAGCCATCGATGACTTCACCGCCATTGATAAAGAAAATCTCAAAATCCTGCAACAGGCCGCGTACAATCTCTAGACTGCGCACGAGATGACCAATGCCTAGAATATGTTGACAGTAAAACATCAGGCGTTTCATGGAATGGCAACCTCCAGAGGACACAAAGGGGCTTGAGACGAGAGCGGCTTCAGCAAACACTGGGGGGGTTGACGGAGAAGCGCAAACAGGTATTCGGTGATCCGCGGCAGGGCATTCATATCGAGTTGGGCAGCAGCCGGATTGAACGGCGAAGCCTGTAGCTCTTGCAGCATCAGCTCCATCAAGTTTGTGGGTGTCAGATCATCGGGATGAATTGTTCGAAATAGCCCGTACTGGGCCATACGTTCCGCCCGAATCCACTGTTCCGCAACGGGTTGGGTGCGGGGAATCACGATGGCCCGCTTCTGCAGCGACAAAATTTCGGTGATCGTGTTGTAGCCCCCCATCGACACCACTAAATCTGCTGCCGCCATGTAGCTAGTCAAATCATCTGTAAACTCTAGAAGCTGGACGGTGGCAAAATTAGCAGCCTGTTGGCGCAGCGCTTCCCGTTCTGCGGCTGGCATTTCTGGACCGGAAACGATTACGCTTTGCAGCGAGTCGGCAGACGGCAATGCGGCTAAGCTGGCTAGATAGGTGCTGGCTAATCGATAGCCATCGGCACCGCCTCCGGGCGTCACCAGCACTAGCTTCTGATTTGGCTGTACCCCAATTTCTTGCCGCAGGATTTCGGGTGGTTTTAAACCGGGTTCCCGGCGGATGTAGCCACAGAACCGCACCTTCTGAGCCACTTCGCGAGGAAAGCGGTACTCGGTGCGCACATCGAAGACCGCTGGCGTTCCCACGACCCAAACTTGGTCATAGCGATTAGCGATGGTTTGATAGTAGCCGTGGCGCTGCCATTGCTGAATCGTGGCTTCCGGACGGTCCAAAATGTCGCGCAGCAGCAAAACCAGTTTCGTCTGCGGGCGAATCGCACGGAGATAGTTCAGCGTTGTTTTCAGCTCTGATTCCAAGCCATCGGGCTTTTTATCAACTAGAAACAAATCGGGTTTGAAATTGCGGGTAGCGGCCAGAATCAGATCAGACCGCAGCTTCACTGCATCCTTCAGGTCGGCATCGAGATACTTGGAGGCCATTTCTCCCGCTTGGTCGCGCCCGACACAGGGCAGTTTAATGTAGTCGAGACCTGCGGGTAGACGGAGGCTATGCAGAGCCGGGGAGCCAGACACAACCAGAATCGAAACCTGCGGAATGGTTTTGAGTAAGGATTCACAGATTGCCAGCATGCGGCGGATATTGCCCAAGCCGAAGGCATCGTGAGAGTAGACCATCAGTTTCATCTGCAAAAATCTCCGTGTTTCTGACTGTCGGTCAGTGATGTGAGGATCAAACGGCTCAGGCTAATAGCAGCGGCGACGGGACCTGACTAGACCGGGCATAGCCAAAGTTGGGGCGGCCCATACCCACGTAATAGAAGCCAGCGTCCACCAATAGCTGTGGATCTAGGCAATTGCGTCCGTCTAGCAAAATCGGTGTCACCATCTGCTGTGCTAGCTGAGCATAGTCAAGTTGACGGAACTGGGGCCAGTCAGTCACCAAAACCAGCGCATCACAGCCAGCCGCTAGATCTTCGACCGTGGGAGTCAGGCATGCTGTCTGAGGCAAGACAGGGACCGGGGCATCGGCTTTGGCATAGAAGGGATCGTAGGCTTTGACTTTGGCACCGAGTCGATGGAGTTGTTCGATCAAATCCAGGGCAGGGGCATCGCGCAGGTCGTCGGTGTCGGGTTTAAAGGTCAGCCCCAGCAGACCAATCGTTTTACCCTTGAGGATTTTCAGCACCTGCTGCAGTTTTTCGATGGCCAGCCACCGCTGCTGACGGTTGGTGCTGACGGTTGCCTTGAGCAATGAGGCATCGTAGCCATAGTCTTCCGCAATGTGCACCAGCGCTGATACATCCTTGGGAAAACAGGAACCACCCCAGCCGATCCCCGCCTGCAAGAACTTGTTGCCGATGCGCGAATCGAGACCAATGCCGGTCGCCACCTGGGTGACATCCGCCCCCACCCGGTCGCAGATATTGGCAATTTCGTTGATAAAGCTAATTTTGGTGGCGAGAAACGAGTTGGCGGCATACTTGATCATTTCTGCCGAAGCCAGGTCGGTAATTACCACGGGAACAGGCGGCAGAGTTGGGTCGGCAGCAAACTGGCGATTGACGATTGGCTCATAGAGTTGCTGCATCAAGGCGATGGCCCGGTCACTGTGGCTACCCAACACAATCCGATCCGGGTTGAAGGTATCGTAAACGGCAGAGCCTTCGCGCAAGAATTCGGGGTTGCTGACCACATCAAATCCAGCAATTAGCTCCTGACGTTCTGCAACTCCATCCATGACGATGCGGCGGACCCAATCACCAGACCCAACGGGTACGGTAGACTTGTTCACAATTACCTTGTAGCCACCGTTTAAATGCTCACCAATGCCACGAGCTACTGCTTCTACATAGCGCGTATCGCTTTCACCGCTGGGCAGGGCTGGTGTACCCACCGCAATAAACAGAATCTCTCCGTGGGCAACCCCATCTGCCAGATTAGACGTAAACGATAGCTTCCCAGACTGCATTGAAGATTTCATCAACTCCGACAATCCCGGCTCGTAGATCGGAGACTGTCCAGACTGCATTAACGCTACTTTTGCTTCATCCTTGTCTACGCAAACTACATCATGCCCGACGTGAGCTAAGCATACACCAGTCACTAAACCTACATATCCCGTTCCAATCACGCATACTTGCATAAGACTTACCTCTCAGCAACTTGTAAAGAACTTGAACCAGGAACTTGAACGAAGACTCAAACACTTGTTGTGAATTGACTAATCCAAGCTGACAATATCCTGCGCTACCGATCCGCACCCTCGTTAGAGCTTCTGAGTTTCAAACCCCTTTGGGAGTCTCGGATCGGCTCTAAGCTGGAAGTCAGCAAAACTTCTACTGCTTAGCGGTCTAACGTTCCCGAACTTACGTTAGAACTCTCTCCATACTTCATGCTGACTTTCACCTCTAGTTTCATGTCTACAGCTTGCCAAAGGGGTGTGAATTGTCAATGAAGGATTGATGAGACCTCCCTCATGAACGTTCAATGAAGCATGGATGAGAAATTTCTTAGAAGTAGTGCCCTATACAGGAAGTTAAAATTTCGCTCTAGAGGTAGATTCCGTTCTCTGTCTGATGATAGAAAATCAACACGGAGGTGTTGTACGGCAATCGTTTTGCCAATTTTCTGCCTGTGGCGTGAAATAACCCTCCACTGCTGATCCGCGCTGCTGACCTCCGCTGTTGACCATGCCAAAGCTCAATTCGCTCACCCTAGATTGTGTCGTTGCCACCGGAAGTGTCGTCATAGCTCTCCTGCTGATGTTCGGCCTCGATCCTTGGTTAGGGATGACCAAAACCCCATTTCTATTATTTTTCGGCTCTGTGCCGATTGCAGCCCTATATCGGGGTCGGCGGGGCGGCCTCATAGCCACGGTGCTGTCGGCCCTGCTAGCCAACTATTTCTTTATAGCTCCTACCCATGCCTTCTCGCTCGACACGGTGGGCAGTGGCAGAACAATTATTTTCCTGCTAGAAGGCATTCTGATTAGCATTCTGATTGGTTCACTGCGTCGTGCCCAACAGCAAACTAAAGCAAGCCTACGGCAGCTAAAAGCAAGCGAATCTAAATTTCGTCGTTTGGTTAATTCTAACGTCATTGGTGTAGTATCAGCAGATATTTATGGCGCTATCACTGATGCTAACGATGCGTTTCTCAATAGCGTTGGCTACACTCGCGCCGATCTAGTAGCCGGACGAATTCGTTGGGATGAGATGACACCAGCAGATTTGAAACATTTAGATAGATCTGCCTACGAAGAACTGCTTACCAAAGGGAAAAATACACCCTACGAAAAAGCATTCATGGGCAAGCAGGGGCAGCGCGTGCCGGTGGTGGTGGGAACAGCGCTGCTAGAAGATAATCCAGAACAAATCATCAGTTTCATTCTCGATGTCAGCGAACGCAAACGAGCCGAGCAGCAGTTAGCCATTCAATACACCATCGCACGCGCTTTGGCTGAGGCAACCGCCATTAGTGATGCAATATCCCTAGTCTTGCGGTCGCTTTGTGAAAGCCTGGGTTGGCAGATAGGCTGTTTTTGGCGAGTTGACCCGCAGACCCAAACCCTACGCTATCTGCATGGCTGGTATTCCCCCAGACTAGATGCCACTGCCTTGATCCAGATTAACCAAACCATGACCTTTACCGCAGGCATGGGCTTACCGGGTCGGATCTGGGAAAGGGGCGAAGCCACGTGGATTCGCGATGTAGCTGAAGATGCTGCTTTTCCAAGAAAGGCGGTTGCCTTGGAGGTGGGGCTGCGCAGCGTATTTGGGTTTCCGGTTTCGCTGAATCAAGATATTTTAGGCGTAATTGAATGCTTTAGTGATCAGTATCAAGAACCCGATCAGAACTTACTGCAGATGATGACAGCTATTGGTAGTCAGATTGGGCAGTTTATAGAACGGAAACAGACCGAAGAAGAACTTCAAGCCAGTCAGGCCCTGTTTCAAAGCTTCATGAGTTACTGCCCCATCAATGCCTATATCAAAGATGAATTGGGATGTTATGTGTATGTCAATCCCAGCGTGGAGCGCGCTTTTAACCGCCCTCTGGTCGAGTGGCTGGGTAAGACCGATTTTGATTTCTTTGCCGCTGATGTCGCCCAAACGTTTCGAGCCAATGATCGGGCCGTCTTGCAATCTGGACAGATGATTCAAGTGGTTGAGCTAAATCCGCTCGACGATGATCAGCCCCATTACCTTTCGGTCAAATTTCCGCTCAAAGATGCAACCGGACGCTCCCTGTTGGGCGGAATGTCAATCGATATCAGCGACCGCAAACGCTTTGAAGTCGAACGCGAACGATTGCTCCAGCAGCTGGAAACCAGCCTCGGACAGCTAGAAGCCGTGATTAACAGCATGACTGAGGGGTTGGTGATCGCCGATCCGCAGGGCAACATCTTGATGTTTAACCCAGCAGCGCTAGCTCTGCATGGATACGACAGCCTGGAGCAGGTGCAGCATCATCTCCGCGAGTTTCCCAACACCATCGAAGTGCATGATTTGCAGGGGAATTTCGTTCCTATCGAGCAGTGGCCCATCTCTAGAGCCTTGCAGGGTGAAACTTTCTCGAACTGTGAAATTCAGGTCCACCGTCGTGATACGGGTAAAACCTTTATAGGTAGCTACGGCGGCACACCTGTTTTGGACAAGCAAAACCAGGTCATTTTAGCAATTGTCACGATTCGAGATGTGACGGCTCAAAAACAGGCCCAAGCCGAACTGGCTCGCAGCTTAGCCGCAGAAACCGCCGCTCGAGCCGAAGCCGAAGCCGCCAATCGGATCAAGGATGAATTTTTAGCCGTACTGTCCCACGAGTTACGCACCCCTCTCAACCCGATTCTGGGTTGGATCAGACTTTTACGCAACGGCCATCTCGACACCCAACAGACCACACGTGCCCTAGAAACGATCGAGCGCAACACCAAATTGCAAATTCAATTGATCGACGATTTGCTAGACATTTCCCGCATCCTGCGCGGCAAACTGGTATTGAATGTTGGCCCCGTCGATTTAGTTGCCGTGATTGAAGCAGCAAAAGAAACAGTGCGGTTGGCAGCAGAAGCGAAGGGAATTGAGCTGAGATTTATAGTGAGACAGGCCGTGGATGAGTGGGTGAGTGGACCGGTGAATGAATCTCCGAACACCTCAACGCCTCTCCAGGTCATGGGCGACTTCAATCGCTTGCAGCAAGTAGTGTGGAATCTGCTCTCAAATGCCCTTAAGTTTACCCCCAATGGCGGTCAGGTAACCGTGCGGTTGGAGCAGGTTGGTGAGGGTGGTAGGGGAGATAGGGGAGATAGGGGAGATAAGGGAGATAGGGGAGCAGGATCGTCCTCACCTTCCCCATCTTCCTCGTTCGGCGAGGCTCACGAGCCGCCATCTTCCCTCGTTCGGCGAGGCTCACAAGCCGCATCTCCCCCATCACCTCCACCCACCCACCCCTACGCCCAAATTACCGTTACCGACACCGGCAAAGGCATTTCGCCGGAATTTCTGCCTCACATCTTCGAGTATTTCCGTCAGGCCGATAGTTCAATCACACGTCAATTCGGCGGTTTGGGCCTCGGTTTAGCAATTGCGCGCCAAATTGTTGAACTGCACGGAGGGACGATCGAAGCTGCTAGCCCTGGAGAAGGCCAAGGAGCCACATTCACTGTGACTCTACCGTTGTGGGTGAAGCCAGTTGCTGCAAAGCCAGAAGAGATAAGGCGTGAATCTCCTAGCGC
The DNA here is from genome assembly GCF_032598965.1 of Leptolyngbya sp. NK1-12. Lineage (NCBI taxonomy): Bacteria > Bacillati > Cyanobacteriota > Cyanophyceae > Leptolyngbyales > Leptolyngbyaceae > Leptolyngbya > Leptolyngbya sp. NK1-12. The sequence continues at coordinate 1,080,277 of NZ_CP053587.1, read as the reverse complement.
CCCTCCCCTGCCCCTTGCTGCTATCCGGATTCTGGCTGTAGATGACGAAACAGACAATCTGGAGTTGGTGCGATTTATCCTGGAGCAATCCGGAGCAACCGTTAGAGCCAGCACTTCAGCTACGGAGGCTCTCCAGCAAGTGGAGCAATTCCAGCCCGATGTTTTGCTGACCGACATCAGCATGCCTGAGATGGATGGCTACACCCTACTTCACAAGATTCGAGAATTACTGCCCGAAGGTGGACAGATCCCAGCCATTGCCCTAACCGCCTATGCCGGAGAATTCAACCAGCAGCAGGCATTGGCTGCAGGCTTTCAGCAACACATCGCTAAACCTGTAGAACCAGATACGCTAGTGAGTTCGATTACAATGCTGCTTAAATCCCAGTAAATTAACTCGCTATCAGGCACTTGGCGTTCCTGAAGTGTGGTTCTGGCAGGATGGCACTTTCACGCTTTATCATTTGGCACAACCACACTATCATCAGGGCGAAGCATTTGCGAAATGAATCTAAGGCATAGCTGCAGAGCTTCTGACGCAAATGCTTCGCCCCTGCAGCAATTCTCAGTATGGAAAATCAACTGGTGTTAGGTGGGATTTCTAGCTCTAAACCCTCAAGCATAAAGGTGAGCAGGTGATCCCAATTGTTGAAATACAGGTAACGGGTCAACGCCCGCAAATCATCAAAAAAGGTTTTGCGAGTGGGCAAATGAGATCGCAACAGCTTGTATTTCTGGTCGAGCAACTCCAGTAAGGTATGAAACAGCAGGGACAGGATGTTGAGGGTAGCGAGGAATGAAGCAAGATGCTGCTTGCCATGCCCAAAATTGTGTTCGAGGTTGTAGCCCTTGGTCTTGAGGGTGTTGTTATTCTCGTTTTCCACCTTCCAGCGGGTACGACCGGCTAGGACGACCTCTGCCACAGTGTCGTCGGTAATTGGATGATTGGTGGCAAAGGAATTTTTGTAGACTACCTTCCCATCTGGGCGGCTCACCGTCAGTTCGCACCAATTCACCAAGAGCGCATCATCCCCATCTTTGAGGGGCACGTCGTTGAGGTAGCGGTAGGTATAGGTTTCCTCGACCTTTCCAGTCCAACGTTTGGTCGTCACTGTCGGTAAATCAATGCCTTCGAGATGCTCATAGAGGGTAGCGTGAGACTCCGGACGGCATACCAGAATGAAGTCGAATTGTTGAGCTAAGAGCTGTTGGCATAAGGGTTGATGACAGTAGAGGTCATCGCCCAAAACCGTTACATTGAAGGCACGGTAGCGTTGTCCGTACTGCAAAAACCACCGTTTGGCGGCTGCATTCTCACAGTCTTGTTTGTCATGCCCATCTTGCGGTACGACAAACTCAGGCACCAATGGAATCACCTGAGATTGACCCGGACAAACGATGACTGGAGTGACCACACTATGAAAATAGTACATCTCTCCTGACTTCAACTGGCGCGTTGAACACTGCGGGCAATGGATTTGGCTCGAACCGAAGTATTCGGTGCCATCGATTGCCATGAGCAGAGTGTCGGCAAACGAGCGCAATCTCTTCAACTGTCCCTGTTGCTCCAACACCTGCAAGATTTCCTCAAAGATGGGAAATACCTGCTCTGGTTTCACCCCATCGAGCAACGCCCGAATCTGGTTGTCACTCGGTATCTGATGTACTCCAAACAGACTTTGGGCATTACTATGACCTTTACTGCCCTCCATCATTCGCTGGTATGCCAGAAATGACGGGGTTTGGGTGAAGAACACGCTAAACGCGCTCAAGGCTGCATCTTCCATCCCATAGCGGGTATTCTTGCCCGTGCGTTTGTCCGGTAGCGAGGACAGGCGCTGGCGAAAGGAACCAACTATTGTGTCAAACAACCCCCGTTCTTTCAACGGTTCTGGCTCTCTTGGCTCTCTTAGATGTTCTTACAATACCGATATTTCCAGGACTTGAACAGCTTTTCGCCAAAATGAGAATTGCTGTCGCCCCTGCCAGAATTATGGCTAATTAACCAGACTTGATATAATTGAATGCTTGACAACATCAGTATAATCAAACTTATCGCACCGAAATAATTCGGCCATTGATCATCCGCTCAATATCAGCAGAACTGAGCCTAAACACAGCGTTGGGGGTTCCTGCCGCCGCCCACAGCTCCTCATATTGCAGCAAATCTTCATCAATGTAGGTTTCGATCGTTTCTTGATGCGCCACCGGGGGAACGCCGCCGATCACAAACCCGGTTTTCGCGCGAACAAAATCAGCAGTGGCTTTCTCAATCGGTTCTGCCACAATTTCACTCAGGCGTTTCTCATTCACACGATTGGCCCCACTGGCAAGCACCAAAATTGGCTTACCCGATTCTTTGGCTCGAAACACAAGAGATTTCATAATTTGCGGAACAGTACACCCAATTGCTTCAGCCGCTTCCTGAGCCGTTCTGGTACTGGATGGCAATTCAACAACCTGAAGGTTTAAGCCCATTGCTGAGAGAGCGGCTTGAACTTTCTGGATACTTGTGCTCAATTTCTTGGTCGATTCACCATTTAAGTTCATATTCATTAAATCGCCTCTATTGATCAATCAAACTAACCGTAACATGTAGTGATAGAAAGCTTCGTCTCTAACGTAGTTGCGGGATTCATACAGTGTTTGAGCAGCGGTATTCGTAATTTGGGTTGCTAAAACAATGCGAACTGCACCAGTATCTTGTGCATATTGTTCCGCTGCATCCATGAGTAAGTTGGCAACTCCCTGTTTACGGTAATTCTCTGCCACAAACAGGTCATTCTTCTTGCATCGGCGATAGTTATGCTGCCCTGATGCGCTCCTACCGTCTAATCGGGGATCGAGCTGCCGCCCTGCGCATTTATCACCAATGCATCACCACCCTGCGAGAGGAACTGGGGATTGATCCTAGCCCGACGACTCGCCAACTCTATGAGCAATTGTTGCAGGAGGAAGAGATCGGGAGGGCAAGAGAGCAGGGAAGTAGGGGAGTAGAAGAGACGACTACTCCCACAACTCTTACTCCCCCTACTCCCACACTCCCTAACTTCGATTGGGGCGAGGCGATCGATGTCTCTACTTTCTATGGTCGGGAGATTGAACTGGCAACCCTTCAGCAGTGGGTGAACAATCACTGCCGCCTGATCCTACTGCTGGGCATGGGTGGAATTGGTAGGACGGCACTATCCGTGAAAACGGCGCAGGAACTGATTCAGAATTCAGGGCCTGCTCAAAAGTTTGAGTTTGTGATTTGGCGATCGCTTCGCAATGCCCCACCTTTAGAAACACTGTTGTCCGATTTGGTGTCGTTTTTATCAGGTCAGCAGGACACCAGGATGGAGGTTGGACGGTTAGTTCATTGGTTACGCACTCATCGCTGCCTAATTATTCTCGACAATTTGGAAACAATCTTTCAAGCAGGCGATCGCGCTGGACAATGCCGTCCAGGGTATGAAAATTACAGTGAATGGCACAAACTGTCTGTGGGATGTGAGTACGGGACAGATCATTCGGGTCATTCCTGCCCAGACGAATTGGATACGAAATCTTGTGTTTACTTCAGATGGCAGCATATTGGCAAGTCATGCGGATGGAACAACGATTATTTTTTGGGATGTCAAAACAGGTGACGTTGTCAAAACATTTGAGGGAGAAGCCGATCGCATCTTACGAGTCGCATTCAGTCCTGATGGCGCGATCATAGCAACAGGTGGGCATGGCGTGAAACTTTGGGATGTGCAACTGGCAAATGTTTCAGGCAGTGGCAAGCCCACAATAGCCAGATCTGGTCAATTGCCTTTAGCACGGATGGCAGGTGGTTAGTCAGTGGAGGGGACGACCGAATCGTCAGATTATGGGATGTAAATACGGGTAAACCTGTAAGCGTATTTGAAGGACATCAGAATGTGATTCACACCGTTGTATTCAATGCCGATAACACGTTGATCGCCAGCAGCAGTGCCGATGAAACCATCAAAATTTGGGATGTGCAAACAGGCGAATGTCTAAAAACTCTCAGAGCCGATCGCCCCTACGAAGGCATGGACATCACTGGAGTCACAGGATTAACGGATGCTCAAAAGTCAGCGTTGAAGGCATTGGGAGCAATAGAATTCAATTAAAATAGGGGCAGGTGGGTCATAGGAGATGCGATCGCCATGGTTCAGTTGTTGGACAAAACTCATGATCAGTTGATCACCCTTCCTGGCACATGGGAAGGATTCAAACTAGTTCAACAAGGATTGCAGGACTCTCCGGGTGCAAGATTAGCGTTTTACGATGGAGTGATAGAAATCCTAATGCCAGGGGAATTGCATGAGGTTTTTGCTCACATCATCGGCTATTTGATCACAACTTTTTTGACAGAGAAGGGAATTCCGTTTGTCCCTACTCGGCAAAAAGACCAGGAGCGAGAAGGGTTAGCGTTTGTTCAAGCTGACGAGTCCTATTGCTTGGGGCGATCGAAACCCATTCCAGATTTATCCATTGAGGTGGTATTGACGAGTGGTGGAATCAGTAAACTCACTCGCTATCAGGCACTTGGTGTTCCAGAAGTGTGGTTCTGGCAGGATGGCACTTTTGCGCTTTATCATCTTGGTGCTGATGGCTACCAGCGCATTGAGCAGAGCCAATTACCTGGACTCGAAACATTAGATATTGAACTGCTGAGACGTTGTGTTTTAGTAGCTGAAACAGACGTAGCTGAGGCAATTCGCACGTTTCGCAAGGCGATCACCAACGGCTAATGTAATCGCAATGCATAGTGATAGAAAGCTTCGTCTCTAACGTAGTTGCGGGATTCATACAGCGTTTGAGCAGCGGTATTCGTAATTTGGGTTGCTAAAACAATACGAACTGCACCAGTATCTTGTGCATATTGTTCCGCTGCATCCATGAGTAAGTTGGCAACTCCCTGTTTACGATAATTCTCTGCCACAAACAAGTCATTCAAAATCCAAACTCGCTGCATCGATACCGACGAAAAGCTGGGATAAAGTTGAGTAAATCCAACCATGTTCTGATTATCCATAGCCACAAAAATGACAGAATCCCGATGCTGGAACCGTTCATCCAGGAATTGCTTGGCGGCATCAAGATCAGAAGCCTGGTTGTAGAAAACACGATACTGATCAAACAGGACTGCCAGATGGTCAATGTGTTCAGCTTGAGCTAAAGAGATACGCATCACAAAACTTCCCCATCACGTAGTTGATAAACGGCATTTTTGACGCTGACTCCATCTTTGGTAATGCTGGAAAATATTCTATCTGGCAACAACTGGATGCGAGCAACCTTGAAGGCTACATGGACGGTAAAAACGATTTCATCAGGGCAATGGAAACCGTGCACTTGCATGGAGCAGATTGCACCCACGCTAAAAATTTAGGATCAGCCTGTACAGAATTTTGTGTCAATTTGGCCTTAGCTTCGCTTCTTCCTGCGCGGCTGAAGCCGCAAAATAACATGTCAATATTGACAGACTCAGCTCAGTTGATCGGAACGGTTTTGGAACGGAACTGGATCGCTTGGCTCGGTAACTTAGGGTTAGCAACCGATACGATTCGGAGAATGCTGAAACCAGCAATAGCTGACTATTGGCCGTCTTGTTGCTGCGCCAACAGATCCCAGGCTCGATCCACCTCATGAACCACTTCCCGTTCGTCAGATTGCAGAATTTGCTCTAGATCTTCACTCAACTGTCGCGATCGGGCCATCAACGCTGAATCATCTTCCGCCATCGCCGCCATATCATGCAGGGCTTCCTCATCATGATGCCTAAAGGTCTGAGCGGCCCGGTGTGCTCGATAGGAGCGGACTCCCAGCAGTTTGAGGGCTTCAACTCCCATATCCAAGGCCGAGCTAAACGTTTCCCGCTGAATTACATCTACCTCACGTCGAATCAGCTCATAGGCATGGCGTCGGTCGATCGCCCGCGCCAGAAGTTTCAGGTCTGGAAAGTGTTTCCGCGCCAGATCGACCATTTCCAGGATTTTCTCGCTATCGTCAATCGCGATCACCAGCAGCTTGGCCTGGTCGGCACCGGCAGCATAGAGCAAATCGATCCGCGAGGCATCACCGTAAAACACCTTCCAGCCAAATCGGCGCAGCAGTTCAATCTGGGCGGGATTGTGTTCCAGCACCGTAATCGAACAGCCATTTGCCAGCAGCAACCGGCCGACAATCTGCCCGAAGCGGCCAAATCCAGCAATAATCACCGGATTTTCGTTGTCGTCGATTTCGTCAGCCTCCCGCTCGTCGGACGTAATGGCAAAGCGCGGTTCGATCAATCGGTCATAGGCAATCATAAACAGCGGCGACAGCAGCATCGAGAGGGCAACCACCGCAATCAAAATTCCGGCCAGATTTTCCGATAGCACATTGCTCTGAGCCGCAAAGGAAAACAAGACAAAGGCAAACTCATCTCCCTGCACCAGGGCAAAGGCAAACAAAATACTTTGGCTCAGCCCCAGTTTGAACAGCGTACCTAACCCAATCAACAGCCCGGATTTGAAAATGGAAACACCGATAATCAGCCCGACAATCAGCAGCGGTTGTCCCAGGACTAAATTAAAATCAATACTCGCTCCCACCGAGAGAAAAAACAAGCCCAGCAGTAAGCTCTGAAACGGTTCAATTGTGCTCATTAGCTCATGCCGGTATTCGCTCTCCGCCAGCACTACCCCAGCAACAAACGTGCCCAAGGCCGGAGATAGACCAACCGCTTGCATTGCTAAAGTAATCCCCACCACCAGCAGCAGCGCCGTAGCCGTGAAGATTTCCCGCAGCCGTGTCGCCGCAATAAAGCGAAACACCGGACGCATCAAGAACCGCCCACCCACGACAATGCCCGCCACCGTCGTGATCACCAGCAGAGTTTGCTGCCAGCCCGCCAGCCCAGTTTGGGCAGCAGCAGCTTGATCCACCGCCGGATTTGCCGCCAGTAGGGGCAGCAGCGCCAGAATCGGAATCACCGCCACAGCCTGAAACAGCAATACCGAAAAAGCAGACTGGCCTCCCGGCGTTCGCATCAGTCCCCGTTCGGTCAGGGTTTGAACGCCAATCGCCGTAGAAGAGAGCGGCAGGATCAGGGAGATAGCCAGAGCCGTCTGCCACGATAACCCCAGCAGCAGGCCCACCCCCGATAGCAGCACCACATTGGCAATCATCTGCAACCCGCCCAGTCCCACAATCGGCATGCGCATTCGCCACAGCAAATCCGGCTGAAGCTGTAGGCCCACCAAAAACAGCATCATCACCACGCCAAACTCAGCGAAGCGCATCACATCCTGACCTTCTTGCCCCACCAAACGCAGACCAAACGGGCCGATAATCACCCCGGCAATCAGATATCCCAGCACCGACCCCAACCCCAAGCGTTTAGAGATGGGCACTGTGATCACGGCAGCCGTCAGATACACGAACGCCTGAAAAAACAAATTCTCATTGGACATGCAGGGATGGCTCCACTGGATGATTCACTGGATTATTCGTTAGCTTGTTCGCATACAAATAATGATTCAGGTATAGATGTTGCGGCAGTTGCTGCCAATCAATTACATCGTCGCGCAAAGCCGCGATTGCGGTGCGATACTCTTCCACGCACAAAGCAATTTGATCGGCTTCCCGCAGTTGATGGGTGCCATGAATCACAAACGGCGGTAAATACTCCATGCCACAGAGGCGAGCCGTTTGCTCAAAGGGCGTCAACAGTTCGCGGACAGTAAAGTAGTTGTGCCCCTGTCGGCAATAGGCTTGTTTGCTGCCGCCGGTGGTAATGGCCGAAAGTACTTTTTTTCCTTGCAGGGCCGTGCCATTGTGACCGTAGGCAAAGCCATACTCCAAAACCAGATCTTGCCATTCCTTCAGAATCGCTGGACTGCTGTACCAGTAGAAGGGATGTTGAAACACAATAATGTCATGGGCCAGCAGCAGTTCTTGCTCCCACTTCACATTGATGTGGAAATTGGGATAGTGCTCATATAGATCGTGAATGGTAATCGAATCCGTTTCGCGCATCGCCCTAATCAACTGCCGATTAATGCGTGACTTCTCCAAGGCAGGATGGGCAAAGAGAATCAGAATTCGATTTGGCTGGCCCATTGCTTTCATCCAGTCATCCCAACGTAGTGTACAGCTCAGTTTCTAGCGAGCTTGTCGAGTAAATCCTCAATTGGCACAGTAACAGATTGGTCTCGGAAGAGCAATAGAGTTAGGATGCCGAAGGCAGCAGCAGCCAGCAATCAAAAGCCAAGAGCAGGCAGAAAGCAAGGCAGCAGCCCATCTGTAACCGACTCAGCGAAGGCAGGGCAGATACCGCTTGATTTCGATTCAATTGCAAAATCATTTTGGTTTACAGTCTTTCAGTTTGTCGGTCTGGGTACACCGGTCTGGGTACACCGGCCTGGGTACACCCGTTTGCTGACACCCGTTTGCTGACACAGCGACAAGATGCTTCGTGAGGGAATTGAGAGGCTTAAGGATCACGGTCAATTACCCATTGCAAAATCTAATTCGGAACATTGAAATCAACGGCGTAGGAACACCTTAACCAACGCAATTGCCGCATTAAGTCAGTCCATTTAGATTATTTGAACGATTTTTGAACGATTTTTGAACGATTTGTAGCGCAAGGTCTCGCTTGCGGTGGGCAAGATGCCCACACTCCATTGATCGTTTAATTGGGTTGAATGACTTCAACGAAATCCAAGTTTGTGCACTCCACTCCGCAAACGCTACCAAAGCAAAGCACAATAGCCAGCAACCCCACCCCATCTTCCTCGTTCGGCGAGGCTCACGAACCGCCATCTCCCCTACCGCTGCCGCGCCTGCGCAACAGCCCGCTGCCAACCATTTCGTAAAGACTGCCGCTGCTCTGCAGTAATAGCAGGTTCAAAGCGTTGGTCAATTTGCCAGAGTCGGACTACTTCCTGTTCACTTTCCCAGTAGCCCACAGCCAGTCCGGCCAGATAGGCGGCTCCCAAGGCTGTCGTTTCGGTGACTTTGGGTCGCACCACAGGGATGCCTAGCACATCGGCCTGAAACTGCATCAGCAGATCATTGCGGGAGGCACCGCCATCGACCCGCAGTTCCGAGAGGTGGAGTTGGGCATCCTGCTGCATCGCGTCGAGTACGTCTGCGGTTTGGTAGGCAATGCTTTCGAGGGCAGCCCGGGCAATATGAGCCGCCGTAGAGCCACGGGAGAGTCCGACAATCGTACCGCGAGCGTAGCTATCCCAGTAGGGGGCACCCAGTCCCACAAAAGCGGGCACAAAGTAAACGCCACCATTATCGGGAACGCTATAGGCCAACGCTTCCACCTCTTCACTCCGCTTGATGATACCCAGTCCATCCCGCAGCCACTGCACCACAGCTCCGGCAATAAACACACTGCCTTCCAGAGCATAATCGGTGCGGCCCTTCACGCCCCAGGCTACCGTGGTTAGCAGTTTGTGGGCTGAGGCAATCGGCTGATCGCCAGTGTTGAGCAGCATAAAACAGCCCGTGCCATAGGTGTTTTTGGCCATGCCGGGTTGCAAACAAGCCTGTCCAAAGGTGGCAGCCTGTTGGTCTCCTGCAATGCCAGCAATCGGGACTTGCGCACCTAATAGACCTGGGGCGGTATGTCCATAGACCTCGGAAGAGCTGCGAACCTCTGGTAGGAGACTCCGGGGAATATTCAACAGGTTGAGCAATTCCTCATCCCAATCACCGGTGTGGATATTGTAGAGCAGAGTGCGGCTGGCGTTGGTGACATCGGTAATGTGCAATTCGCCCTGGGTCAGTTTCCAGATCAGCCAACTATCAATCGTGCCAAAGGCTAGCTCACCGCGATTGGCTTTTTCCCTAGCGTTGGGGATGTTGTCCAGCAGCCATTTCAGTTTGGTGCCGCTAAAGTAGGCATCGATCACCAAGCCGGTTTTCTGTTGAAACAGGGTTTCCTGTCCGGCGGCTTTCAGCTGATCAGCCAACTCAGCCGTGCGCCGATCCTGCCACACAATAGCGTTGTAAATCGGGTGCCCAGTACTGCGATCCCAGACGACGGTGGTTTCCCGCTGATTGGTAATGCCAATGGCGGTAATGTCGCGGGCTGAAATACCAAGCCGGGCTAGGGCTTCGTTCGCTACCCCAATCTGCGAGGACCAGATCTCTTCGGCATCATGCTCGACCCAACCCGACTGGGGAAAGATTTGCGGAAATTCCTTCTGGGCCAGGGAAAGCACATTGCCTTGGCGGTCAAACACAATGGCGCGAGAACTGGTTGTACCTTGATCAAAGGCGAGGATGTATTGCGTCATAGAGTTGTTCTGAATTTTGACCTGATTTTCACCACGGCATGGGTTTGTCATCCCAACAGAAAACCACCTGTGGGTCCATTATCCGGCAACATGGTTACCTGGGCTACATTGGCAGCCCTCATCTGCAACCAAACGCCATCGCTTGGACAACTTCAAGCAAAGATTTGTAAATGTTTGACGCTCTGTCTTTTGACAGTGCTTGGGCTGTAGGAGATAGTTTTTCCGCTCCTAGTTTTCGTTTTCTAGCTCTTGTTAACAGCATGCATATGGGTAAATCTCCAACCGCTCCTAAAGCAACATCAGCAACCGAATCTCCAGGCAATCGCTTTTATCGTACCGTTTGGCGTTGGCATTTCTATGCTGGATTGTTCGTCATCCCCTTCATGATAATTCTGGCCGCCACAGGGATTGTTTATCTGTTCAAGCCTCAGCTAGACACCGTGATGTATCACAATCTGATGGTTGTACAGCCTAACGGCACAGCCCTCGCGTTTACAGAGCAGGTCGAACGTGCCCAGGCAGCCTTTCCCACTGCAACTGTCACTCAAATTACACCCAATATCGCGCCAGATCGCAGTACAGAAGTGCTGTTGACCACCGCAGACGAGCGCAATCTCATGGTGTTTGTCGATCCCTACACAGGTCAAGTGTTGGGCCAGCGCGATGAAGACCATAACCTGCAGGCGATTGCTCGCAAAATTCACGGTGACTTACTGATTGGTCAGACGGGTGATTATCTCGTGGAGTTAGCTGCCTGTTGGGGTCTGGTGCTGTTAATTACGGGGCTGTATCTGTGGTGGCCGCGCCATCGGTTTGCCGTGCTAGGAACGCTAATTCCGCGTCTATGGAGTTCCAACCAACGCATATTCTGGCGCGATTTACATGCGGTACCCGGTTTCTATGGTCTGCTCCTGATTGGATTTCTGATCCTCACTGGCTTGCCCTGGACTGGCTTTTGGGGAGATACCTTTGCTCAGGTGTGGGGGAGATTTCCAGCTCAGATGTGGGATGAGATTCCTGAATCTACTATCTTGACTGGCTCCCTCAATCAACGGGGTCAGGTTGTGCCTTGGGCCGTGGAACAATTACCCATGCCGCAATCGCATCTATCTGGAGCAAATCACGCCGGCCATGGTCACGGCGGTTCTGCTGCAACCAACGAAGCGGCGTCTGCACCTCGGGTCAACCTCGATTTTGTGATCGCCCTCGCCCAGGCCAAAGGTGCACCTCCTGGTTTTAGCGTCACCCTGCCAGAGGGAAAAACAGGTGTATACACAGTTTCTGCGTTCCCCAACGATCCGAGGCAAGAAGTAACGATGCACATTGACCAGTACAGTGGTGAAGTATTGGCAGATGTACGCTGGAGCGATTATGGACTGGTTCCTAAAGCCGTAGAGATGGGAACCGCGATTCACATGGGCAAGTACTTTGGCATTGCCAATCAATTACTGATGCTGGTGGCGGCTTTGATTGTCATGCTGCTTTCGATCACTGGAGCCGTGATGTGGTGGCAACGGCGGCCTAGGGAATCAGGGTTGCTTGGTGCTCCGGCCATGCCGCCCTATAGCCAAAATTGGCGAGTTCCCTTAATCATCGTAGCCATATTAGGATTTGCATTCCCGTTAGTCGGTATTTCTCTGGTTATTGTTCTATCACTAGACTATTTTGTTCTATCGCGCATTCCCGCTCTCAGGCAGATTTTTTATTAATTCACAGTTCATAAGCCGTAATCAGAGGAATTCTATTGCTTTTCCCCACAACAATTCAGAGTGCGTCTGGGTCGATGTTCAATTCGCGTAGCTTAGCAGCTAGCTTCTGGTTGCGAGCTTCTGCTTCAGTAATTTGCTGTTGCGCCTGAGCGATTTGTTGCTGCGCCTGCGTAACTTGTTCTTCAGCTAGATCGGCTCTTTGCTGTTCTGCGCGGGCTGCCTCTTCTGGGGTCAATACTAGCTGGCCTTCTGGGGTAAAAAAGCGTAACTGCTGATCCTGAATGCCCAAAAATAGCTGAAGCTGCTGACTCCAACGCCAGCCCTGTGGATTCGGCTGAATTGGTTCATACTGTCCGTCAACCAGATGAAATCCCTCAAACTCTAAGCTGACGGGATCAAACCAGAAGTAGTCGGGGGTGCGAAACGTATTCTGATAGATCTGCTTTTTCAATCCCCGGTCGGTTTTGGCGGTTGAGTCAGACAGTAACTCAATAATCACGTTGGGATAATTACCGTCTTCTTCCCACACCACCCAACTTTTGCGCGGCTTTCGTTCAGTGTTAAGCGCCACAAAGAAATCGGGACCACGGAAGTCCTCGGATTTGCGCTGATTGGGACTGTAGTAGACCGTGAGATTGCCAGCCGCAAAGAAGTCGTTGCGGTCACGCCAGTACCATTCGAGGCAGGAGAGCAGCAACAGCAGTTGGCGTAAGTGAAAGTAGGTTTCCAACGGCGGTTCGTCACTGTAGAGGTCGCTGGGAGGAAAGACAGGCGTTTCTGCTCCACTCTGTACTGCATCGGCAAGGGGAGGCGTCTCTGGATGCGCAGTTTCCTGATTGGCGATGGACATAGCAGCTCAGCCGAGAAACAGTACAGCTATTCTACTCGATCCCACCTGGTCCAGCAGTGAATGGCTCGTTTCTTGCTATTGACAGCACCCATTGGCTGACCTAAAGTCCAAGACTTCGTTTTCAGTTGTTACAGGATTCTTGCAAAACCGTAATTCGGTGTAAAGTGAAAACGTTGGCTTCCTCACACTCGATTTCTTATAGGCATGCTTTTCTTATCGTAGCCCTGCTGCGGTGGAATGGCGGTGTTAAACCTTGTGAGAATCCTACAGGTCTAGTAGGATCCTTGCGAGTGGTGTTTACCTTTGAACGGTGTGGAGTGGGCAACGTGAGCAATCAATTATGGAATCAGCTAGCCCTGATCGGGATTGGTGCGGCGGTCTGGGGCATGTCGGTTGGGATGGCAGTGCCGGTCATTGCGGTAGATGCAGCAACCCCAGATGCAGCAACCCCGGAAGCGCGAGAAATCGCCTCGCCTGCAGATGACGACGAACGCGGAGAGGATCTGGAGCAAGAACCAAATTCCCAAGCGGAAACAGCCGCCATTCCGGGTTCAGGGTCTGATTCGGAACAGGCAAATCAACAGCATTCATCTGCAAATACACCAATTGATTCGCACCAAACCATAGAAAGAATTGATGCAGGTCAAAATCAGGTACCGGATGCAGAAGAGTCTGGCACCGAGCCACCTATTACTGCCGCTGATGCTCCCTTACCCATTGCTCCAGCCCCCTTACCTGAGACGTCCCCACCCGACCCGCCGTCAACTGCACCCACTGCTACACCGGGGGCTACTGCCCTCAGTATCCCCAGCAACGGGGCCAGAACCAGCTCAATGGCGCAGTTAACCTCAGTGAGTGAACTGGCCGATGTACAGCCTAGCGACTGGGCCTATAAAGCACTGCAATCGTTGGTAGAACGCTATGGTTGTATTGTCGGATATCCCGATGGCACCTTTAGAGGGGAACGGGCTTTGAGCCGCTATGAGTTTGCTGCGGGATTGAATGCCTGTCTCGATCGCATCAGCGAGCTAATCGAAGCTAGTACCGCCGATCTGGTCACTGAAGAGGATCTAGCAGTGCGGCAACGGCTGGCCGACGAATTCCAGACGGAACTAGCCGTTTTACGGGGCCGGGTTGATGGACTAGAAGCGCGAGTGGCCGAACTAGAAGCCAATCAGTTCTCAGCAACTACAGTGCTGCGGGGAAACGCAATCTTTGCCGTGGCTGATGTCTTTGGCGAAGGCGATAATAACCAAACTGTGTTTCAGCATCGAGAGAACTTGAGCTTCGTCACCAGCTTCACTGGAGATGATGTGCTGCTGCTCAGCCTCTATGCTGGCAATACTTCCTTTGGCAGCTTGAATGCTGATCCACCCTACACAGGTGTATTTGATCGACCTGGTACTGAGGTGGATGTTCTGGTTGGCGGAGTGGAGCGTCCAGTGAAAGTCTCTACAGCAGAAGGTACCCTCTCGTCCCAACTTTCAGCTCTAACCACAGATACATTACAAGTGCGGGTTGCGTCCTACAGCTTTCCGATTAATCGGCACATCAACATTGCCTTTGCCCACGGCTTTGCTCAATTTCAACTCTATGCTCCTACCCTGAACCCCTATCTGAGCGATTTCGAGAGCGGCACCGGTGCAATTAGTGTATTTGGCGAATACAATCCCATTTATACGCTAACAGGCGGCGGTACCGGCTTGATTTTCAACGCTACGCCGTTTGACGATGCCCTCCAACTCACGGCTGGCTATTTGGCTGATGGCTTGGCGGCTGGCGATCCTTCACCGGGCAGCGGCTTGTTTAATGGCGGCTACGGATTCCTGGGACAGCTCACCTGGAACGTTACAGACAATTTTTCAATCGCTGGGGTCTACATCAACCAATACTCTCCCTCTGGGCGTTTTGGCTTTAACTACAATGGTTTAGAAGTGGCCGGAACCGCTGTCGCTAACACGCTGGCGGGGCAGGATCTTTTGGCTAGTCGCTTTACTGGTGGTCTGGTTACAACCATTGAGGACTCGCCCGTAATCACCAACGGATATGGGGCACAGTTCAACTGGCAACCCAGTTCCCGCTTTTCGATCAGCGGTTGGTTTAGCACCTTCTATCCTCGCTTGATTGGCGAAGGCGATGGTAATATTCTCACCTATGCGTTAACGTTTGCATTTCCCGATCTGTTCCGTCGAGGCAATTTGCTGGGCTTGGTTGTGGGCGCAGAACCCTATTTGACTCGCATGGGTGGCGATCCGCAGGATTTTGATGTGGATGTCCCGCTGCATATTGAGGCGTTTTATCGTCATCGCGTTACTGACAATATTTTTATTACGCCTGGTGTGATCTGGCTAACAGCTCCAAATCAGGACAACGACAACCCCGATGCGGTGATTGCTACGCTCAGAACGACGTTTTTATTTTAGGGGCTGAACGCAAACTATGAATTGTGGCAATTAGTCTCATGGATCTGAAAATTACCTGCGCTTGTCTGCTGGGAACAACCGGACTTTGGGATGTCGGGATTGAAGGCGGTCGCATTACAGCGGTTGCACCCTCAGTTGAATCAACAATTGCTCAAACACGCTGAGTAGGAGAGCGGCGTTTCTATCCACAAGGTTGAAATCTACGTTTTCTATCCGTTTGTAGTTATCTTAACCTTGACAACACCAATGTAAGGCGATAATGTTTCAGTACTACGATTGGTTCGACGTATTCGTAGTCTGATATAGCTTTTTCAAGATAGCGCTTCCGGTCTTTCTGGAATTATTTAGGATTGTAACATCAACGAAGTAATTAAAATGATCACTAAAGTAATTACTGCATCAATTACTAGCTCCATTACCAAAGCTGTTACCAAAATCATCGGTTTGAGTGCAGCTAGTATTTTACTTTCCACTGCCAGCGCCTCGGCTGTAGAGACAATTACCCTGCGGTATTACGGCTCGGACCCGAACGTGCCTTCTGAAACCACGATCACACTCGATGAAATCAAGCAATTCGTTAACTCAGGCGCAGGCGCATTACCGCAGCAGGCAAGGGAATTTTTAGACTTAAATCGTCAGGATCCTACGCTCATCCAACGAGCACTCGCGACACCAATTCAGCTGCCAGGAACCCTAGAAACGGTAGAGGCAGAGTTTCTTGACAGCTCGATTGGTCGCTTTGTGGTGGCGCAACTGCAGCGATTGATTCAAGGATCTTCGGAACTGACCGACCTACGGACAGCGGTGCGAACCTCGATCCAGGATCGGCAAATTTCCGTGCTAGAAGTATTGGAAAACTATCCAGTTCCTGAAGTCACACTCAACATTACTGGATTGGTCACAACCTATAACGATGTCAGCGCCTTTGTAGAGCGGATTTTGCCAGCCCTTGAGGTCGCTAAAGACTATTTACAAAGAATTGTCTGCGACTGTGAAGCACCTACGACTGCATCAACATCTGCATCGACGTCTACAGCTGCATCAACATCTGTATCGACACCTGACTCGCCGCAAACTCAACTGACATCTAATACAGCCGTCAACTGTCTCGATCAGCACACCGCTACCCAAACTCCCTGACGGGTAGATGGGTGTAGCGCCCTACTGTCTGGGATCCCTCAGATTAACTGGTTGATTTGTGCATTCAATTCACCTAAAAATTTCCTATGAAAATTGTTTCCCTCGTTGATTGTTTGCCTCGGTTTGGCCCAGTCGGATGCAGAGTTCTCGGTTTTGGCAGCTTAATTGGTATGGGAGCGGCGGCCCTATTTGCGGCTACTCCGGTGCGGGCGGCGGAGCGGGTTGTGTTTACCTTCGGTCCCCTAGGACGCTCAATTCCCGTTGCCGATTTGCAAGCACTAGCCGAAACCGGCCAAACCACCCGGCAGATTCGCTGGTATCTGAATGTCGCTAATTTAGAGGTTGAAACCTTGCAGCAGGTGTTAACCCAGGAGGTAGGGGTGAGCCTGCGATTGGTGGATCGGGTTGGCAACTCGCTGCCCGGTGAATTTGTGCTGGATCAGGTTGGGAATACGCTGCATACCAGATCACGGCGGGCTAATGTGCAGGCGCTCCGCTCGGCGCTGGTTTTGTCGCTCAGCGATGACAATCAGCTTTCGCTGCTGGAGTTTCTGCAAAACTACCCAACTCAGGAACTGTACGTTGATGGCCGATCGCTGCTCAGCTTTGCTAGGGATGTGCAGGGGATTGTGAATCGAGTTGAACCGATTGTGGCTGCGGTGCAAACGGTGCTAGAGGGTTTAGTTTGCGATTGTGAACCGGCCCGGAATCGCTAGTCCTGCATCAGCCTTACCCATGCTCAACAACCTGCATCGCCTTGAACAGGAATCTCTACGGTGTGTTCGCCCTTCTGAACACGCATGATTCCATCAACGGCGACTGATTCAATTTCTCCCGGTTCACCGAGCGTCACATCGACTTGAACCTGCATACTGCCATCCTGACTGACAAAGGTTTGAGAGGTATGTTGTCCGTAGAACTCTTCGCCCGATGCTGCCGTGCGGCGAAAGCGGACAAACTCACCGTTAATCTTCATCAGCGTCAACTCTCGCCCTGGCTGTTGCGCCAGTCGATTAAAAAATAAATACCCAGAGGGACGCGGCCCATCTGCTTGCTTCCAGAGACTCATGCCGCAACCTCCGCCGTCTTGATTGAACAATTCCTCAGATGTGAATAGCTGCACATCCAAAGCGGCTGGGCTATTGGTAGACAATGGTGATGAATTGAGAGATGAATCTACAGATGGCGGAGATGAACCAGAACCCATCTGCCACCCTTCTGAAAAACAAGCAGAGAGAGGGCCGCTGCAGATTAGGGTTATGAGCAAGGGGAGGAATTTCATGATTGAACGTATCTCTAAAATTATTCTAGTTGCTACTATTGCTTGTTTTTTCACGCTGGTCGTCTTCAATAATCTGACTGACTATGGCACCAACTTTGCCTATGTGCAGCATGTGCTGCTGATGGATACGATTTTCCCAGAAAGTAAGCTAACCTGGCGAGCCATTACTTATCCCCCGTTACAGCACCTGATCTACTGGAGCATTATTGCCTGGGAAGCGATGACGGCTCTCCTGTGCTGGACGGGAGTGCTGCGGCTCAGTCAAGCCCTCAAGGCAGATATCTCTGACTTCGATGCCGCCAAATCCTATGCGTTGATTGGCTTAACGGCGAGTTGTGTGCTGTGGCTGCTGGCCTTCTTTTGCATTGGTGGCGAGTGGTTTGTCATGTGGCAGTCTCCGGTGTGGAACGGTCAGCCGACGGCGTTTCGCATGTTTACCATCTCTAGCATTGTGCTGCTGTGGCTGCGGCAACCAGATTGAGTGGGGTCTCTGAACCCTATTCATCCAGGTGGAGGATGGCGATAGTAGATTCGGCCTTGCATGATGGGGAAACAAGCGCAGAGGTCAATCTCTTGAAACCAAGGAATAGAAAAGGATGGGAATCATCTAGTCTTGTGGATCCAAGAATTGACTCGACAGATTTGCGGAAGCATTCACCTGGAAATGACTCATGGCTCTGGTGCACCAGTTTAGACGGGATGACACCGGTTTTTGGCCTATCGTATTTCCACCTAAGGAGTTTCAATGGCTGACAAAGCTGAAAGTTTGATTCATGATTTAGACAAAGTTGCCAAAGCTCGACAAGAGTTTGCTGGATATTTGCAGGAGATTGCCGGCACCCTAACCGAAGCAGAGCAGATTGGCGAAACCGCCTCCGGCAAGCTGGGATTGGAAACCACCATCGAGGATTTGGAGTTGGTGAGCCGCAATTTGGGCGAAGGGGTGTTCCGACTGCTGGTGCTGGGCGACATGAAACGGGGCAAAAGCACATTCCTGAATGCGCTGATTGGGGAAAATGTGCTGCCAACGGATGTCAACCCCTGTACGGCAGTGCTAACGGTGCTCAGCTATGGGCAAGACAAGCAGGTCACCGTTCATTTCAAAGATGGGCGAGCACCCGAATTGCTGGATTTTGACAGCTTCAAACAGCGCTACACGATTCCGCCAGAAGTCGCCAAAACGCTGCAAGAGCAAGGTATTTCTGCCTTTCCCGATGTGGCCTATGCCGAGGTGCAATATCCGCTCACTCTACTGGAAAAGGGCGTGCAGATCATCGACAGTCCGGGATTGAACGACACCGAACAGCGCAATCAGTTGACGCTGGGGTATATCAACAACTGCCACGCGATTTTATTTGTGCTCAGCGCTACGCAACCGTATACGTTAGGCGAACAGCGCTATCTAGAGAACTACATTAAAGATCGAGGATTGTCCGTATTCTTCTTGATCAACCACTGGGACGAAATCCAGAATCGTTTGATTGATCCGAACGATTATGCTGCTTTGCAGGAAGCAGAGGAACGGGTACGACAAGTCTTTAGAACGAATCTGACACCTTACTGTCAGGTAGAAGGAGAAGACCGCTATGACGATCGCGTATTTGAAATTTCTTCGCTGAATGCATTGCGGCAACGATTAAAACATGAATCGCTGGATGGTACAGACTTCTCGGAATTCATCACCGCGCTGAATCACTTTTTAACCAAGGAGCGAGCCATTTCTGAATTGCGGCAGGCCAAATTGATGGCTCGCCAAGCCTACCGTACTGTGCATGAAGCTTGCGATCGCCGTATTCCCTTGTTAAGCGAAAGCGTTCAAGACCTGCGGCAAAAAATTCGCTCGGTGCAACCAGAATTTGATCAACTCGTCACCATCCGCGACCAGTTCAAAGACGAGATTCGGATTGTGGGTGAGCGGCAGGCCAGCACTATTTCCAACTCGTTCCGCACCTACCTACCAGAGTTAGCCTCTAGCTTTGAAGTCGATTTTAGCCGCTATCAGCCGGAGCTAAAGTTCTTCGACTTTTTGCAGAAGGGCAAACGGCAAGAGTTCGAGGCATCTCTGCGTCTAGCGTTTGAGAAATATTTGTTGGACAAAATTGCCGCCTGGAGTTTGACCGCCCAGCAGCAGTTGGATGCTAGTTTTCTCGACTTAGCCAAAAGCGCGACCCAATATGGCGAATCCTATACCCAAGTCACTGATCGCATCACCGAAAAACTCACAGGTCAGAAGGTGATTCCCAACGCCAACCTGAGTGCCGAAGATACCTCGCCTCGCTGGGCTAAGTGGGCTGTGGGTCTATACGCGCTCACCACCGGCGATGTGGGGACGATCGCGATGGCGGGAACGGGTGTATTTAACTGGAAGCAAATTCTGCTCAACTTTAGCGGTGCGGTGCTGCTGACCTCGATGCTGTATGCTGTAACGGGCGTATTTCTGGGACCTGTAGGCATGGCCTTAGCCGGTCTGAGCCTGGGCAGTTTCTCAGCTGAAATGGCTCGCCGCAAGGTGGTGGAAACCATGAAGGCAGAACTGATCAAGCTACTGCCCCAAATTGCTCAAGAGCAGTCATTCCAGGTGTATCAAGCCGTCAAGGAATGTTTTGACACCTATCAGCAAGAAGTCGTCAAGCGGATGAATAAAGACATTCAATCTCGTAAGGTGGAACTGGATGAACTGGTACGGCAGAAAGAAGATCACGAAATCAACCAACAGGTAGAAGAGCGTCGTCTAAACCTGCTGGATAACACGGTGCTAACTCAACTACATGAAGTAGAAGATGCCTACGATTATTTAATCGGGCAACCGATGCCGTTGATGAGTGCGGCGTAATAGATGTAGAAGCCAGAAGACAGGAGTCAGAACGTTTGTTAAATCTGGTTGATTGACCAGCAGGGCTGTAGGGACAAAGCATCTGCCAAATAATCTAGAGCGCAAGTATATAGATCTATCAACAAATGCTTTGTCCTTACTTTGTCCTGACCTGAGGGCAATCATTCGTTCGACATTGCCAGAAGTTAGAAGCCAAAAAAGAGGCTAGTCGCTGTGCGCGACTAGGAAAAATCTCTCTTCTCCTGGTTTCTGGTTTCTGGTGCCTGACTCTTCTACCGGATTAATATCGTCATGTATTTGTCGCGGCCAAAGGGAGCCGGAATCAGCGGCGTGAAGCGCGAACGGTCGGTGGCGATGCGCTTGACGTAGAACTCGTTGATCTGGTGGATCAGCTGATCTCTGGTACCGATAATCCAGATTTGCACGCCAGCCTGATCGCCTGCGTTGAGCAGTTCGTTAAATTCAGTAGTCATTTGGTTTAGCCTCGCTTGATCAGATTTCGTTGAAGAAATCGCTCAAGGCAGGATGCCCTGACTGCTGTTTGCATTAAGCGATGCCGCGAAGGTTGCACTTTACAGTACAATCAACACAGCCTTGCTTCCTGCCGTGACAGGAAGTCAGGTGAGCTGGTCCTTAAGTGCTGCGAACACTTCTGGATCAGCGCCCCGGTTAGTCGCCTTGAGCGGGCAGCCTAGCCTTCTTCCGGGACCGAGAACAACTAGTAAAGCAAAGCATAAACCAAAAGCGGTGTAAACACAACCGAGTCACAGCATTTGTCAACAATTGTTGAGTCTGGACATTTCTTTGTATCGTCTTACTGTTGGGACGCTGTTTCATGAAAGCGTTACTTATGACGCTTCCCTATGAGAGCAACCGTGCAACATTATCAATCCTCAATTGCACCCAGCCCTTTCAGCATTACTTTTTGAGTTTCAGTTAATCCAGTCACGCCTGTAATGTTCAATCTTTCGTAGGGCCGTTTGACGCGCAGTGTTTTCCAACATTCCCCACGGTTGACCCACCAGAGTTTGATGGTTTCGTCCCGACTGCCGCTAGCAAGCATCGTTCCATCGGGACTAAAGGCGACAGAAAACACTAGGTTAGTATGACCTCTTAATGTATTCAGACAAGTGCCACTGCTAACCTGCCAGAGGCGAATTGTTTGATCGGCGCTGCCGCTGGCGATCAGTTGACTGTCTGGACTGAATGTGGCTAGAAAAATGGCGCTGGTATGTCCGCTGAAGGTGTGCAGACAATCACCTGTGTCCCGGTGCCAAAGTTTGATGGTTTGATCGGCGCTGCTGCTAGCTAACCATTGGCCATCGGAACTAAATGAGACCGAGGTGACGCTGCTGCTATGTCCTTGCAGCTTGGTCAAACATTCTCCTGTATGGGCATCCCAAAGATGAATTGCCTGATCATCGCCACAGCTAGCGATCTGTTGGCCATCGGGGCTGAAAACAACAGACCAGATCCAGTTTTTGTGACCCCGCCAAGTTTTGATGCATTCGCCAGTTTCGATATGCCATAACTTGAGATAGCAGTCGCCGCCACCGCTTAGCAGCAGTTGATTGTCTGGGCTAAAGGCAATTGAACGCACCCAGGAGGTATGACCTTGTAGAACAGGGCCGCATTCTCCGGTACTGACTCGCCACAGACGAATCGTTTGGTCAAAGCCGCCGCCACCCAACCAGTGACCGTCGGGACTAAAGGCCACCGACAGTAGCGCACTCGTCGCTCCATGCAGAATTTTGACGCATTCTCCGCTGCTGATATCCCACAGGCGAGCGCTATGATCTTCGTTGCTGCTGGCTAATTGATGACCGTCTGGGCTAAAGGCCACCGACTGCACCCAACTGGCGTATCCCCGCAATGTCTTGATGCATTGCCCTGTATTCAGATCCCACAGCCGCACGGTTTGATCCTCACTGCCGCTGGCCAGCGTAATCCCATCTGAATTAAAGGCCACCGACTGCACCCAACTGGTGTGTCCTTGCAGCGTCTGCAAACATTGGCCCGTTTCAGGCTGCCACACCTTCACCGTCTGATCTTGACTGCCGCTGATCAACGTCTGACCGTCTGGACTAAAAGCTACTGACCAGACCCAATGGCAATGCCCTTTCAAAATTTGCCAGCAGTCACCGGTTTTGACATCCCAGAGACGAATCGTCTGATCTTCACTGGCGCTAGCTATTGTTCCTCCATCGGGGCTAAAGGCCAATGAGGTGACCCGACTACTGTGCCCCCATAGGGTTTTCCAGCAATCTCCGCTGCGAGTGTTCCAAAGCCGCAATAGATGATCATCTCCAGCACTGACGAGCAGATTACTGACTGGACTAAAGGCCACCGAACAAACCCAGCTATTGTGACCGGTGAGAATTTTCAAACAGCGCCCAGAGCGTAGGCTCCAAAGCCGAATTGTGTGGTCCTCGCTGGCACTTGCCAAGATCTGCCCATTCCGGCTAAACGCAATCGACCACACCCAACTCTGATGGCCCGTAAAGGTTTGCAGACATTTGCCGCTGCTGGGATCCCAGAGCTTAACACTATGATCTTCACTGGCGCTGGCTAAATAGCGTCCGTCTGGACTAAAGCTCACTAAACAAACCCAGCTTCCATATCCTTCACAGGTGAGAATTTGTCTGCCATCTGCAACCTGCCAGAGCTGAATCGTGCCATTGATATCACTCGTTGCCAACTGTTTACCATCAGGGCTAAACGCTACAGATAACGCACCACCTAATGGTTTGGTGAAGGTCGAACGAGACAGATCGGCTCTGCTAAAGTTAACATCCTGGAGATGAACGCCCTGAAGGTCGGCTTGCCAGATGGTGAGATTGGAAAAATCGGACCCGGTCAAATCAATTTGTAAATAAGTCAAGATATTGAGCAGATTTCCCGCTGCATAGCCTGGTTTAGCCTCCTGATGCAGCAGGGAAATTAATTGACGCAAATGGTGCTCTAGACGCGGCTTCGTCTGAAAATGATGGTGGAGCAAATCCACCAAGGGTTGCAAAAATCGCTGTGTTTGCATTTCCCGAATGTAGTCTTTGGTTTGGGCTTTGATCAGGGAATGGCTGTGAAATACTTGCAGCGATTGATTAATAATTTCCTGATAAACTTGCCTCACCAACTGCTCACCCAAATACTCCATCATCAAGAATGACAACGTGAATAAAGGCGATTGCTTGGCGACTAATGCTGGAAACGCCAGTTCAATCAACGAACGACGCAGTAGGGAATCTATAGCTTCTAGTAATGCCGATTGTGGAACGCTAGAGAGTAAATCCGCTTGTAATTCTGGCAGAGATACTGGCTCGATATGGATTGCTAGCCAATAAATTAACTCTGTCTCTAGTGGAGATAGGCGATTGAACTGTTGATCGAGTAAGTCTCGCACCGCGCCAAACACCAGCGTCCCCTGTAGACATAAGCGGAGATTGCCTGCAAATAAGCGTTGAATTGCAGATACGGCATATTTGATGATCAGAGGATTACCTGCACAGCGGCGATGCAACTCTTGCCAATCCTGATCGCTACCAACCAATGTGCCTTTGATCGCCGGACTGGCTTGAATATCAGCGAATCCTAATCCAGTTAAGGACAAAATCCGCACGCTTGTTCCTTCAAGCTGAGCTATTTCCCGCGGAGTTTCACGACTTGTGAGCAGTAGGCAGCTTTGATGCAAAGTCTCGCTAATCTGTCGCAGCCATTGGCCGTAATTTTGGTAGCCATTGCGGTAGTGACCAGTCCCATCAAATCTGGCTCCATTGGGAGCGCTGTCCTGAAATAGGTGATCAACACCATCTAAAACAATCAGACAGCGTTTCTGTTTTAGACAAACCAACAGTTGCGTGGTGATATCTCTCACTTCGACCGAAGCTGGTTCGATTGCATTGATCAGATCTCTCAGAAAGTCATTGAGTGGGGGAGCATGGGCCAGCGAGCGCCAGAGGATGAGCTCAAACCGATCCTGCTGTGTTAGCTGTTGTGTTAGTTTTGCCGCCAAAGCCGTTTTGCCAATTCCTCCCATCCCAACTAGTACCAAGATCCGGCAGTGTTGTTCGATCCAAGCCTGAAGTTGGGTTAACTCTTCCACCCGTCCGCAAAAGTGGGATACATCAATAGATACATCAATAGATACATCAATCAATTGATTAAACTGATTAAACCGAGAGTTGGGAAGAGCTACACCATTGGGAGCGGGTTGCTCTGGTCGGATGGAAGGTTTGGATGCGACTGGTGGCAACATGGTTTGCTGTCGATATTGCCGCTCCACCACGGTCTGGAGGTTAGCTTTCCGTATTTTTTCTTGAAACAACTCAGAGAGCAATCGCCACAGTTTGGGAGCAGCATCAAACTTCAAATAGTTTTCCGAATAGCCGAAGCGCTTGGCAATTTGACGATATTCTTGCCGCTGAGTCGACCAAGCCGACTGCAAGAGCGCAATTTGCAAGGGGGACAGAGGCTTACCCCCATGAGCAGCTAGCAAAGCATCGACAAAGGCAACGGCGGTTTCAGCCGTCAGTAACGGTTCCGAATTCATGGAATGGGCCGAAACACTCTCATGCTGATGACGCGATAACGATAGTTCAACCGTGAACGACTACCTCAACTTTTCTCAACTTTAAGTCAGTTAATTCTATCAAACTGTTACCCAGCGACCTTTTAGCCTGATCACCTCAACTTTTATTAACTTTTGGATGGCAATTCATAGTAGCGGCTAAACTGTTTAGCTCCAACTGAAAAGCTTGAAAGCTAGTTGAGAAGGGAGGTACATTTCCTTGCTGCGGCAGTCATTGCAACCGGCAAGCAAACCGATTCGTTAGAAAGTCTTAAGAAAAACCCTCAACTCCTGGATTAAAAATGGTTTTCCGCGATACATCCAGACTCAACTGATTTCGTAATGATCAAACACTATAGAACATTCAATGGTTGGAAATATCTGGTGTTGATGTTTGGCATTAATGGGCAATGGTTCCGCATCTTGACGCCACACTCATAACAATTTTTTTCGGCGGCTTTCCTATCTACTTCCATCTACTTCCATCTACTGAGGATGAAAACTCTAATGTTGCAAGATACTTCTCGTGTTGGAACTAAATCGTTACGACGATCGCTCTGGGGTTTAGTTTTAGCAGCTTTGGCCCTAACGGCTTGTACGAATAACGCATCGAATAGTGCATCGAATAGCACCAACACTGGCACAGGATCCGAATCCGCTCAAGCAGGTGGTGCTTTGGTCTGGGCACGCTATGGCGATGCCGATTCACTCGATCCCCAACGCACCACCACCACACTATCTTGGCAAATCTTTGACCAACTCTATGATACGCTGCTGGCCTTCAACGATCAGGGTGAGATTGTGCCTAACCTGGCTAAATCTTGGCAAGTCAGCAAAGATGGCAAGGAAGTTACATTCACACTAAACGAAGGCATTACCTGTCATGATGGCAGTGCCTTTGACGCCACCGATGTGAAATATACGGCAGAGCGAGCCACTGATGCTAAAAATCCCAGCGTCACTAAAGGAGCCTGGGGACCAATTGCTGCGGTTGAAGTCGTTGATCCGCAGACGGTTCGCTTCAAGTTTTCCAGTCCGTTTGGTGCGTTTGTTTCGTTTATGGCCGATCCGTTTGCCAGTATGCTCTGTGATAGTAACGAAGCGCTGGGCGATCAATTTGGCGTTTCTCAGGCCATTGGCACCGGACCTTGGAAACTGGTGAACTGGACAAAGGGCGACCAGATTGAACTCGAGAAGAATCCCGATTACAAGAAGTTTGGTCGTCCGGTGGAAAATCCGGGTGCGCCCTATCTGGACAAGTTGATTGTGCGCCAAATTCCAGAAGCGCAGGCACGTCTGGCTGGCTTGCAAACCGGAGAGGTGCAGTTAATTGTCAATCCACCGCTAGACGATCTAGATTCTGTTCGGAATGACTCAAACCTAGAGCTGCATGTGGCCAAAAACACCGGGCAAAACTTCTTCTTTGAGTTTACGATTTCCCGTCCGCCATTCAATGATATTCGAGCACGACAAGCGGTAGCCCATGCCGTTGATGTAGATGCAGCGATTCAGACAGCCTTTGGTGAAGGTTTAGTAGAGCGCGAAAAATGCCCGATCAGCCGTGGCGTATTTGGCAACGATCAGGACTTTTGTGGTCAATTCACCTACGAATATAATCCTGAAAAAGCGAAGCAGCTTTTAGCTGAAATGGGATACGGTCCTGACAAGCCGATGGAAGTGATCTTGATGACCTCAACCGGCGATAACCGGGAAAAAATGGTGCAGATCTTTCAGAGCCAGCTTGGGCAAGTTGGGATTAACGCGAAGATAGAAACTATGGATATTGGTTCACTGAATGCCCGCGTTAAGCAAGAGAACGAGAAAAAAGCGGGGGTCAGCACCTTCGATATGATGGATTGGGCTTGGTTCGATCCAGATATTCTCTATCAGCTCTGGCATTCTCCGGGAGCCTATAGTGGCTACCAAAGCAAAGAACTGGATACCCTGTTACAGAAAACACGAACGACTGTTGATCCAGAACAACGTAAACAGGCAGTCAATAACGCAATGGAGTATTTGCTGAAGAACGCAATCCATGTGCCTTTATACACGCCAGGTTCGCTCTGGGTCTATGCAACTCGCAAAGAAGTGCAGGGCTATAAAATTGGCCCGTTCAACCGCCCGGTTTTCAATGATGTGAGATTGCAATAGGTGAAATTGCAGTAAATTTCAAGAGCGATTCTCTTTAGGGCACGGTGCGATCGTGCTCGACTCAATTCCTGACAATTTCCACTGTTTAATCCCAAACGCCCATGACTCGCTATTTGATCAAACGCATCCTGGGTGGACTGCTCACCATTTGGATCACCACCATTGCTGTGACGCTGCTGATTCATCTCGTGCCGGGTGATCCAGTGCAGATTATGTATGCTCAGTCGCAGTCTACTACTCCTGAACAGCTTGAACAGATTCGCCATAATCTAGGACTCGATCGCCCGATTTATGAACAATACCTCATGTATATGGGACGCATTCTGCGTGGTGACTTCGGCACCACCATTCGCGGCAATCAGCCGGTTTTAGATTTATTGCTGGTGCGCCTTCCCAATACACTGTTGCTGGCCGTCGCTAGCCTGATCGTCACGATAGTAGTTGGCGTCACCGCTGGGTTTTTCGCAGCCTATAAGCGCGGCACCTGGATTGATACCACACTGATGACCGGAGCGATTTTAGGCATCTCCATCCCTAGCTTTTGGTTGGGGCTAATGCTAATTTACATCTTTTCGATTCGATTAGGCTGGCTGCCCGTTTCCGGCACCGATCTGAAAAACCTGATTCTACCCGCCCTGACACTGGGGTTAGCGAATGCAGCAGCCGTTTCCCGCCTCACCCGCTCCTCGATGCTAGATGTACTCTCGCAAGACTACATGAGAACGGCAAGAGCCAAAGGGCTAGGAGAAAATATTGTGTTATCTCGTCATGCCTTACGAAACGGATTGATTAACGTAGTGAATATGCTAGGGTTACAGTTCACCTACATGATGGGTGGCGCTATTGTAGTCGAGAATGTATTTGCCTGGAACGGGATTGGGCGATTGGCCATCCAATCTATCTTTCAACGCGATTACCCCACTATTCAGGGTTTTATTCTGATTTTTGCCACCGTTGTTGTTGTCGTTTCGATTCTTTTGGATCTAATTTATGTCTGGATCGATCCGCGCATTACCTATAGTTAGAGGATGTTTTAAAAGTCGCCATTGCGACCCGCCCCCCATAGCCCCACCAATTCTGGGGGCAATCAAGCCGAAGTTGGGTTTGAAAGTCTCCCAACTTTGGGGGATTTAGGGGGCGTGCAGTACTTTTGATACTTTTCAAACACCCTCTTAGACAAATACCTATGGTTAGACAAAATGGTTAGACAAAAGCGTCAGACAAAAGCGTCAGACAAAAGCGTCAGACAAATTAGTTAATCAGGACAGTGAAAACAGTTCGAGGAGCAAATGACTCAGCAACTCACTCCACCCATTTCATCCTCTCAAATTAGAGATCGGCGGCAATTTTTGCGAGTTCTGTTCCGGAGTCCGGGCGCAAAGCTTGGTGCTTTGATTCTGCTGGTGCTAATTCTGGTCGCTATTTTTGCTCCGTTGATTGCTCCCTTCGATCCAGCGCAAATGGGAGTAGGCAAAAATCTACAGCCGCCTAACGCGCAACACTGGTTCGGAACCGATGAGTTTGGGCGCGATCTGTTTAGCCGAGTTGTGTATGGCAGTCGCCTGACGCTGATGATTGGTATCATTGCTGTCGGCATTTCGATGACGGCTGGGGTTGTGATCGGGCTGGTGGCAGGCTATGCCGGAGGCTGGCTGGAAACAGTACTGATGCGGGCGATGGATGTCTTGTTCTCGTTCACCGAAACGCTGATTGCGTTAGCGGCTGTGGCGGTGCTGGGGCCGAGCCTCAAGAATGCCATGATTGCCGTTGGCATTAGCTCGATTCCGTTCTATGCTCGTGTCACCTATGGAGCAGTGCTGGTGGAGAAAAACAAAGAGTATTTCAAGGCGGCTCAATCGCTGGGTGCAAAACATTTTCGCTTAATTTTTCGCCATATTTTACCCAATGTTCTATCACCAATTATCGTAGTTGCTACTGTGGGCGTTTCAGTCGCTGTACTCTCTGCATCAGCGCTGTCGTTTTTAGGGTTGGGTGCGCAACCCCCCTCTCCGGAATGGGGTGCCATTCTGGCCGCTGGAAGAGACTATTTCAAACGAGCACCCTGGGTAACTACCTTTCCAGGCTTAGCAATTGCGATTACGGTGTTGGGGTTCAATCTGTTGGGGGATGGATTGCGAGAGGCGTTTGATCCGCAGCAGCGGCACTCTTAAGACACGCTTCACGCAAATCCAACTTAATGACATTCCAGATTTTGAGGATATCGATAGAATGACATTTTCGATTGTGGCGTGGGACCGGGCAACTGGGATGACGGGGGTAGCGGTTTCTACCAAAAATCTAGCCGTGGGGGCACTGGTTCCCTTTGCCCAGGCGCAGGTGGGAGCTGTGGCCACTCAGGCGCTGACCAATCCGCTCTGGGGTCGTCGTGGCCTTCAACTCTTGCAGAATTATGATGCCCAAACGGTGTTGGACATGTTGATTCACGACGATGCCGGACGTGAACATCGGCAGGTGCACCTGGTCGATCGCTTTGGCAACACAGCAGCTTGGACTGGGAAGGAATGTGTGGGTTGGGCAGGACATTTGTCGTTTCCCTATTGCTCGGTAGCCGGAAACATGCTGGTCAGCGAAGCCACCATTCAAGCGATGGCAACCGTTTACCAAGACAATAGTCAGGCAAAGTTTGTCGATCGGCTGCTGCTGGCGCTCGAAGCAGGACAGTTCGCAGGTGGCGATAAACGAGGCCGACAGTCTGCCGCGCTGTATGTAGTGCATACTGAAGTGTACGCTTATTTAGATTTGCGGGTGGATGATCATGTTAACCCAGTCATGGAGTTGCGCCGACTGTTTGAAGAATCTCAGCAGAACTATTACGTTTCTTTTCGACATGCGCTGCCCACGGCCCGCAATCCCGAAGGCCGCTTTAGCCGAGAATTGGTTGAAGCGCTGATTGCGGAACAGTCCACGTAAAAGTTTAGAAAAGATATACGTGAAAATTTATATAGAAGTCTATTTTGATTCATGAATCACCTGCTTGAAGTTCGGCAACTCCAAACTCGCTTTTTTACTCGGAATGGCGTCGTGCATGCGGTGAATGACGTTTCATTTCACGTTGACCAAGACGAAACGGTTGGCATTGTCGGTGAATCGGGATCGGGTAAAAGCATTACGATGCTATCGGTCATGCGGCTAATTGCCTCACCCCCTGGTCAAATTACAGGCGGTGAAGTACGGTTTGAAGGACGTGATTTGTTGAAGCTCAGTGATCAAGAAATTCGCAGCATTCGTGGCAACCAGATTGCAATGATTTTCCAAGACCCTATGTCTTCGCTTAACCCCGTGCTGCGGATCGAAAAACAAATGACCGAAGCAATTCAACTGCATCTGGGCATGACATCTACCGAGGCTAAAGCCAGAGCCATTCAGCTTCTACAATATGTGGGCATTCCCAACGCGGCTGAGCGGATTCGCAGTTATCCCCATCAGTTTTCGGGCGGGATGCGGCAGCGGGTAATGATTGCGATGGGCTTGGCTTGTAATCCCAAACTGCTGATTGCCGATGAGCCGACCACCGCCCTAGATGTCACCATTCAAGCTCAGATTGTAGAACTGGTGAAGCGACTCAAAGCCGAACTCGGCATGGCAGTAATCTGGATTACTCACGATCTGTCATTACTAGCTGGCCTGGCTGATCGTATCCTTGTCATGTACGCTGGCCAAATCATTGAACAAGCTCCACTGCGGCAACTCTACAAAAGTCCGCGCCATCCCTATACGATTGGTTTACTGCAAAGCATGCCGCGCCTGGATGCACAGCGACAAGCCGCTCTCCAGCCAATTGAAGGACTGCCACCCAATCTGATTCATTATCCGCAAGGCTGCCCATTTGCGCCGCGCTGCCGGTTTGCGATCGAGCAGTGTCACGTCAACGATCCCCCCCTAGAGTTGGTTGGCGATCATCACACGGTGGCCTGTTGGGTGAAGCCAGTCGGTGCCACCATTCTGCCAGAAACCAATCCTCACCCACCAACTCCCAATGCTCCGTTTGTCGCCTAACCCTATTTGCGCCCTAGCCCTATGATGCCATCTCAGACCAGCGATCAACTGACGCAGCCACAAACTGATACTCTGCTGCAGATCGAGAACTTGCAGGTTCACTTTCCCTTGATGCGCGGCATGCTGTTACAGCGCCGGGTCGGCTGGATCAAGGCTGTCGATGGATTATCGTTTGAAATCAAGCGAGGTGAAACACTGGCACTAGTGGGCGAATCGGGCTGTGGCAAAAGCACCACTGGACGCGCGATCCTCCAACTCCTGCGGCCAACCCAGGGTCAGGTTTTGTTTGAGCAAACCGAACTAACCAACCTCACTGGTGAATCCCTGCGGCAAATGCGGCGACATATGCAAATGATTTTCCAAGATCCCTATGCTTCACTGAATCCACGCATGACAATTGGAGATATTGTAGGTGAACCGCTAGAAATTTTTGATTTAGCCACAGGAGCCATCAAGCAAGCCCAGGTTCAACAACTCTTACAAACCGTTGGCTTGAGTCCAGAGGTGGTTCACCGCTACCCCCATGAGTTTTCGGGCGGACAGCGGCAGCGAATTGTGATTGCGCGTGCCCTTGCCGTTCGGCCAGATTTCATCGTGTGTGATGAACCAATTGCAGCTCTCGATGTCTCAGTTCAAGCCCAGGTCATTAACCTCATGCAGGCATTACAGCAGCAGTTTGGATTAACCTATCTGTTCATCGCCCATGACTTGAGCGTAGTTCGTCATATTTCCGATCGCATCGCAGTGATGTATCTAGGAAAAATTGTTGAGTTAGGGAATCGAGATGCTTTGTACAATACCCCTCTCCATCCCTACACTCAGGCGCTTTTATCCGCCGTACCAATCCCCGATCCCGATCTAGAAGCAACCCGTCAGCGCATTGTTTTGCAGGGAGATTTGCCTAGCCCAACCAATCCACCCCAAGGCTGTCGCTTTCATACCCGTTGCCCAGTGGCCATTGACCGCTGTCGGCAAGAACCAGAACCGCTATTTAAGGATGCTGGAGGCGGACATTATGTAGCCTGTCATCTAGTTGATGACTTCAGGTAATTCAGGAGGCCATAGAAGCTTCCTCACTGGTCTAGCTGACGAAGGGCCAAATGATTCTGATCGCATCAAATCAAAATTTCGGCATGATGAAATTTTTCGCCATACCGAAACCAGATTAGCCGCGCCTGATCCTCAGTTTTACTAACCACAGTAAACATCCACCCCTTCACCCCTTTACCCCTTCGCTCAACTGCCATAAAAAAATCTCCCATCTGTTACCATTACGGATCTCAGAAAGGGAGACTATCACCCTGTGGGCATGCGAGAAAAGGAGCATTGTTATCACTCGTCTCAACTTCCCGGATCAGGGAACCGAGTGAAAATAGGTGCCATACTGTAGGCCAGGAAAGAAGTGATTGAGTTGAATAAACAAGATCCAGACTGCTACAAAAGTGAGAATGCCCAGTACTGGAGCCATAGTGAGATATTTGGATAGATATTGCATGACGCTGACTCCTGAATGTTGACCTGAATGTTAAACAAAGGACGACGCAATTGAGCAGACTTTAGCGCGGCGAGACCGAAAGCGTTTCGTCGTCAGCAACCAGTTCTCCACTGAAGAATTCCTTGAGGGCAAACACAGGCCAAAGCAGTCCCTGCGAGAGGGATTGAATCGCCAGGGGAATACTGATGAAAATTTCTAGCGCCTCTGGATTCTTGGCTTTGTTAGATGCGCGTAAATAGGCCCTGCCTGACCAGCCGATGAAACCAGCTACATAGAAAAATATGCCAAAGGGAATCGCAACATCTACAGCCCGATCCAGTCGGTCGAGGGGCAAGTGGGGCAATCCATCAGGGCCACACAGCAATTCTGAAGAGTAAATCTCAAAGGGACGGGTGTAGTAGTAGTTGTCGGGGGCGCTGTTTTGACGCTGTTGAAATGCCGGAGAATCCTTACAAGGAATCAAGGTTGTATTCACAGCCACTGCATTAGAAACAGTGCTAAACCAAATAATTAGAACGAAGATCGGTAAAAATAAAATACGCAGCAGACGCATCATCTGTTCTCCTTCTATCTATTTCTCCTTCTATTAATGGGGTTGGCGTCAGGTTTCCTGCTCGACGTTTTCCTGTTCGACGTTTTCCCGCTCAATCCACAAAAACACCAGCGCAAAGACGGGAAATGGCAAAATATAAAATATCAACGGAATCATGATCCAAGGTAGCCATGCTCCAGCATAGGCACCGGTAAGTTCAGTTAAATTGGTTTCCATCGTTATGCCTCACTTGAGTTTGATGATTGATAGTCAGTAGATCGCAAATCCTGTTGAGATCCCCCCTTGCCCCCCTTATAAAAGGGGGGAACTGTGCAACCGAGCTGTACCGCAGTTTCTTAAAACCGACTTGGCTCTTGCCCCCCTTATAAAAGGGGGGAACTGTGCAACCCTGGTTTGAAGTCTCCCTTCCTCTACGCCGAAGGCGCATCTCCCTAGAGATTTAGGAGTATTGTGCTATGCACACGCTGCGCGAACGAACCCAAGTCTGGTGACCAAAATAAATTCATTTCCGATCTACTGATAATTCAGTGACAATTATTAACGAGAGCGGTAAATGGTCGTGGATAGTAGGAATCGATGGGTGGATGGGTATAGGGATGGGTGATGGTTACTGCTTAGCAACCAAGTGATAATCAGCTTAATCCCAACCAGGGAAATAACAACTGGCTGACATTGACACCACCGCGCAGAATCGAATCGAGATCGCTGAAGTTTTCTAACAGCAGATAGGCAAAAACCGCGCCACCCATCGAGCCAAGCAGCACCCCGCTACCAAGCTGAAACCAATCTTCTTTTTTGCGCAGCGGCCTCAGATCATCCTTAGAATGGGAGTTATAGGCTCCTCTCGGATCGCCCTGAAATGTGGCTAGCGCGAAAATAGAAATTCCTAGACAGGCTGAAACGGTAATGTAGATTGCAGTAATCAAACCACTTAGATTTGCGCCATGGGCAGTTTCCCGCAGCGGACCAACTACCACCTCAGGTCCAACCAAAAAATAGCCATGCGCCATGCCAATCTCTAGTCCGCGCATAAAGGGAGATAGCCCCGGACGATAGGCCGGTAAGTTGCGCAAGTAGGCTTTGACAATTGGAGAGTCATTGATTGGAGTGGAAAGATTGGCTCGCCAGACATCGCGGTGATCCGGCTGGATTGGATCATCACCTGCATAGGCAGCAGCAGGAGAAGAGATTTGAGTAGCCATGTTACTTGACCTGTTGAATATTCAAATGAATCAAATCATGAAGTTTTTGAACTGAATACGGAAAAGCGTATTAACCACTAAAAGGAATGATTGGGGGAAAGTCCTGATCACTACTTCTTGACCAGGACTCCTGAGACGAGGAGAGTCTCAAGCCTTCAAAAGTTTTGAATTTTAAGGTTTAAGTTTTGAATTGTTACGGAATCCAAAGTTATTTACCTTACGTCATTCAACTCAAAATCTAAAACTCAAAACTCAAAACTTAAATTTGTGAGTTGCTAGCCAAACTGACTCGCCGTGGACGCAATTAGGAAAGCTCCGTAGGTGGCAATGTAGCCGACCGTAAAGTGAGTCAAGCCGACTAAACGAGCCTGAACGATAGAGAGCGCCACGGGTTTGTCTTTGGGATAGCCAAAGGACAAGGGTGTATTTTCGTGCGCCCACATCAACGTTTCGATTAGCTCTTGCCAATAGCCCCGCCAGGTAATCAGGAACATAAAGCTAACAGCCCACGCCAAATGGCCAAACAGGAACATCCAGGACCAGACGGCTAAGGCATTCATGCCATAAGGGTTGTAGCCGTTAATCAACTGGGCCGAATTCAGCCAAAGGTAGTCGCGGAACCAGCCCATCAGATAGGTGGAGCTTTCGTTGAACTGCGCTACATTGCCCTGCCAAATGGTGAGATGCTTCCAGTGCCAGTAGAAAGTCACCCAGCCGAGGGTATTCAGCATCCAGAACATGGCGAGATAAAATGAATCCCAGGCTGAGATATCGCAGGTGCCGCCGCGCCCGGGTCCGTCACAAGGGAAGGAATAGCCGAAGTCTTTCTTGTCGGGCATTAGCTTGGAGCCACGGGCATCCAGTGCGCCTTTGACGAGAATCAGGGTCGTGACATGTAAACCCAGAGCAATCGCATGGTGGACGTAGAAATCGCCGGGGCCAATCGTCAAGAACAGCGAGTTGGTACCGGTGTTGATCGCATCGAGCCAGCCAGGCAGCCAAACGTTAGCATGGTTGGGCCAAGCGGTTGAGGCAATGCTATCGGGATTGGACAATAGCGTATTGATGCCGTAGAGCATCTTGCCGTGCGACGCCTGAATAAATTGGGCAAATACCGGCTCAATCAAAATCTGTTTCTCTGGACTGCCAAGGGCGACTTCGCAGTCGTTATGCACATACAAGCCCAAAGTGTGAAAACCGAGAAATAGCGATACCCAGCTCAAGTGAGAAATAATCGCCTCTTTATGTTGCAACATCCGATCGAGCACATTGCCTTTGTTTTGCACCGGATCGTAGTCGCGCACCAGGAAAATCGCGCCGTGGGCAAAGGCTCCTACCATCAAAAATCCGGCAATGTATTGGTGATGGGTATAGAGGGCCGCCATCGTCGTAAAGTCCCTGGAGATGAAGGCATAGGGCGGCATCGAGTACATGTGCTGGGCCGTCAGGGAACTGGCGACGCCAAGGGCTGCCAAGGCAAAGGCGAGCTGGAAGTGGAGTGAGTTGTTGTAGGTGTCATACAGTCCTTGGTGGGGCAAATTGAACTGACCTTCGCTCTTGCCCCCAAACAAACCGGCTTTGGAATCCAACATCTCCCGAATGTTGTGCCCAATACCCCAGTTCGTGCGATACATGTGTCCCGCGATAATAAAGATCACCGCAATCGCCAGATGGTGATGGGCCATATCGGTGAGCCAGAGGGACTGGGTTTGGGGATGGAAACCACCCAAGAAAGTGAGGATGGCCGTTCCCGCTCCATCGGCGCTGCTGAATACATGCTGGGCCGTATCGGGATTTTGAGCATAAGCGCCCCAGTTGCCTGTGAAGAGTGGCCCTAATCCTGCCGGATGGGGACGGTGAAACAGCAGATTATCCCAGCCGACATGTTGACCACGCGATTCGGGAATTGCCACATGAATCAGATGCCCAGCCCAGGCCAGCGAGCTAACGCCAAATAATCCAGCCAGGTGATGATTCAACCGCGATTCTGCATTTTTGAACCAGCTCAAACTGGGCCGGAACCGGGGCCGCAGATGTAGCCATCCAGCATAGAGAAACAGCGATGCCAACAAGATTAAAAACAATGCACCAGCGTATAACTCATTATTGGTGCGAATCCCAATCGTATACCACCAGTGATACACGCCGGAATAGCAGATATCAACCGGGTTGGCGGCTCCGGCTCGCGTAAAGGCCTGAATCGCAGATGGACCAAACTGCGCATCCCAAATTGCATGGGCAATTGGGCGAATTCGCAGCGGATCTTTGATCCATAATTCGTAATTACCTTGCCAAGCGACGTGAAAGACAATGCCAGACGCCCAGAGAAAGATAATGGCAAGATGACCAAAGTGAGACGCAAAAATCTTTTGATACAGATTCTCCTCGGTCATGCCATCGTGACTTTCAAAGTCATGGGCTGTAGCCATGGCATAGAATATTCGCCTGGTTGTTGGGTCTTGCTGTAGACCCTGGCTAAACTTAGGAAATTTGGTTGCCATAGTTTTGCAAGTTTGAATTCTGAGGTGCTAAGGTCTCGGAATATTGGTTTGAATTTCTTGATCCCCCTAAATCCCCTTACTCTGCGGGAAGGCTACGCCTATAAAAAGAGGACCTTCAAACTGGTTTTACTCGGTCTCCTCCTTTTGAAGCTACGGTATACACACAAATCGAAGATCCCCCCTACCCGCCCTAACCCAAAGGGGGGAACTGTAGGCGAAGCCTGGGCACAGCCCATACCAACCAGGGATTGAAGTCCCCCTTGATAAGGGGGATTTAGGGGGATCAAACCCTTGCATTGAGTCACGATCGAGATCTGTGTACACGGTGGCCCTTTTGAAGGGGGGCTAGGGGGGATCGGATCTACCCAATCGTTGCCATTCGGGCTAAGAAAAACGCCCAGGTCGTGACGATACCGCCCAACAGATAATGAGCGACCCCGACCGCCCGACCATGGACGATGCTCAGAGCGCGAGGTTGAATTGCAGGCGTGATGTGGAGTTTATTGTGTGCCCAGACAATCGATTCGATCAGCTCTTGCCAATAGCCGCGTCCGCTGAACAGGAACATCAGACTAAAGCCAAACACAAAGTGCCCACCCAAGAAGAGTAATCCATAGGCTGAGAGGGCACTGCCATAGGAACCAATCGCCTGCACCGACTGTGCCCACAAGAAGTCTCGTAGCCAGCCGTTATTGGTAATCGAGGAAACGGCAAAGTTACCGTTCGTCAAATGGGAAATGGTACCATCGGCGTTCACGACCCCCCAGACATCGGACTGCATCTTCCAGAAGAAGTGGAAAATTACCATCGACAGGGAGTTATACATCCAGAACAATCCTAGGAAAACATGATCCCATGCCGAAACTTGGCAAGTGCCGCCGCGTCCAGGGCCATCGCAGGGGAATCGGAAACCCAGGTTCGCCTTGTCGGGAATCAGACGAGAACTGCGAGCAAACAACACGCCTTTTAACAATACCAGAACGGTGACGTGAATCGTAAAGGCATGGATGTGATGAATCATGAAATCTGCTGTGCCTAAGGTAATTGGCATCATGGCTATTTTGCCACCCACAGCCACAATATCACCTCCCCAGACATGGCTGACTGGATTCATAATTCCAGGCGCTGTCGTGCCAATTCCAGATAGATCAATATTCCGCAGGCCACCAAATGTATTGCCAAGGGGCTGGGCCGCTTGCAGGTTAACCGCACCGATCGCCGCCGTGTGGATCTGCTGAATCCACTGGGCAAAAATGGGCTGAAGCTGAATTCCCGTATCCGAGAACATGTCTTGAGGCCGCCCAAAGGCCCGCATCGTGTCGTTATGACAGTACATAGCGAAGCTGTGGAAGCCCAAGAACTGACACACCCAGGCGAGGTGAGAAATGATGGCATCTCGGTGACGGATGACCCGGTCCAGCACATTGTTGACATGATCTGCCGGGTTATAGTCTCGCACCATGAAGATAGCTGCGTGAGCCGCTCCTCCAACAATGCAGAAGCCCGCAATCCAGACATGATGCGTAAATAGCGAAGTGACCGTGGCATAGTCGGTAGCCAGATAGGGATAGGGCGGCATGGCATACATATGATGTGCCACCAGCAAACTAGCGGTTCCCATCTGCACCAGGTGAATCGCCAGGTTGGCGTGCCAAGATGTCTCAAAGATTTTGTCGAGACCTCGATGGCCTACCGGTCCAATAAAATTGAACAAGGGGAACATCTTCGGAGTACGGGCATCATCCAGCAATTCTCTAAAGCTGTGCCCAATTCCCCAGTTGGTGCGGTAGAAGTGACCCGCAATGATGAACAGCACTGCAATGGCTAGATGGTGATGGGCCGTATCTGAGAGCCAGAGGCCACCCGTAACCGGGTTCAAGCCACCCTTGAAGGTGAGGAAGTCGGTATAAGCGCCCCAGTTGAGGGTAAAGAAAGGAGTCAACCCCTGGGCAAAGCTAGGATAAAGACTTGCCATCAACTCCCGATTTAGAATGAACTCATGCGGTAGCGGGATGTCCTTGAGCGGCACGCCCGCATCTAGCATTTTATTTGTGGGCAACGCAACGTGGATCTGATGCCCCGCCCAACCCAGCGCACCGCAGCCTAGCAAGCCTGCTAAGTGGTGGTTCATCATGGACTCCCAATTTTGGAACCATTCCAATTTGGGTGCCCGCACATGATAGTGAAACCAGCCGGCAAATAGCATCAGGGCTGCCATCACCAGTCCGCCCATGGCCGTGCAGAAGAGCTGGAACTCATTTGTGAACCCAGCAGCTCGCCAAAGTTGAAACAGCCCGGAGGTAATTTGGATGCCGTGGAAGCCACCGCCGACATCGGCATTGAGAATATCTTGGCCAAAAATATTCCAGACGACTTGGGCACTAGGTTTGATATGGAGTGGGTCTGCCATCCAGGCTGTAAAGTTGGAAAAGCGAGCACCGTGAAAATACATGCCACTTAACCAAATAAAGATGATGGCCAAATGGCCAAAATGAGCCGCGAAGATTTTGCGAGAAATATCTTGTAGATCGCTAGTGTGACTATCAAAATCATGAGCATCGGCATGGAGATTCCAGATCCAGGTTGTGGTTTTAGGTCCCCGTGCCAACGTGCGGTCAAAATGTCCAGGCTGCACCCACTTCTCAAACGAAGTAGGAACAGGATTGTTATCCACTTGGACTCTGGCTCGCCGTTGCTCTGGAGGAGTGATGGTCATGGAGTCGCTCCTTTAATGAGACAAAGGTGAAACATGAGAAGGTGAAATTGAAACAAAGGTGAGAAGGTGAGAAGGTGAGAAAGCAATGAAGGTGCAGTTTGTTTGAAACGATTTACCACGCATTCTCAGCTTCTAGGATGCTGGGAAACGTGTGAATCGTTCGATCATTAAAAGCCGCAATGCCCAAATTAGCCTGATGGATGCCGTCGGCCCAAGTGCGGATCACCTGCCCCTCTGAATCGACCACAGGAGAATGGTAAAAAATTCGATCAAAATTGAAGGCTGCTATATCGACCCCCAGAGCAGCAGACCAAATTCCCGCGACGGGCAAGGCGGCTAGGAAAAAGTGGACCGAGCGCGAGTTGGGGAAACTCATGCCCCGCCAAAATAGCTTTTGCTGAAAGCGCTGAGCCGCAGGAAAACTGTAGGTCGTTTCTCGTTGTCCCAAATAGTATCCAGCATTAGGAGATTGGTCAGCACCCGTGGTCCGAAACAGGGTAGACGTGACTAATGAACCATGCACGGCAGATAAAAACGAACCGCCGAAGACACCAATCACTCCCAACTGATGAAACGGATTCATCAAAATATTGTGATCCGCCTGGAATGTCATCATGAAGTTAAACGTACCTGAGATTCCCAACGGCATCCCAGCGGAAAAACTGCCTTGTCCAACCGGATAGATCAGTAGAACCGACATGGTTGCTGCTACAGGCGCAGTAAAAGCCAAAGAAATCCAGGGTCGCATTCCTAAGCGATAGCTGAGTTCCCATTCCCGATCCTGATAGCAAATAATCCCAATCAAGAAATGGAGAACAATCAGTTGATAGGGGCCACCATTAGTGAGCCACTCCTTGAGCGAA
The DNA here is from genome assembly GCF_032598965.1 of Leptolyngbya sp. NK1-12. Lineage (NCBI taxonomy): Bacteria > Bacillati > Cyanobacteriota > Cyanophyceae > Leptolyngbyales > Leptolyngbyaceae > Leptolyngbya > Leptolyngbya sp. NK1-12. Next base: position 1,039,680 of record NZ_CP053587.1, on the reverse strand, counting down.
CTCGCTTCCCAAATAGGATAAAAATGTAACCCAATCGCCGCTGAAGTCGGGACAACAGCTGCAGTAATGATATTATTACCATCCAACAGAGAACCAGAAAGCATTTCTCCGGTACCGTTAATGTCTACGGCTGGAGCAGCAATAATGGCAACTACAAATGTAATAGCAGCAGTCAACATAGTGGGGATCAACAGCACACCAAACCAACCGATATAGAGGCGATTTTCGGTGCTGGTAACCCATCGGCAAAACTGCTCCCAGGGCGAGATTCTAGGGCGTTGGATGGGCTGTTCAGCGATGGAGATTTGGTCAGGCTGATCGCTCTTAGCGACGCTGGCTCGACCAAACTGGATCAGCATGATAATAGTCGCTCCTTTTAATAAATTAAGCGTGTCGATTGCGAAGCACTTAGAGTTGCCGATTTATAAATCGATTCATCCATCAATCGGCTGAGTCTACTGCTTCGTACAACCGCTGTTTGAGCCAATTCGATCTAAAACGGTCTAGTCGTGGGTCTAGTTGTGAGCGTATCTATAACGTCAAGTTCTTCATTTTGAAGCGTAGGAGAAAAAGATGAAGAACTGATGGAGGTCAAAATTTGTTTTAGAAAACGTTACGAATTGGGCTGAACATAAAAACCTTGATTTCGCGCTTTTCCCTTAGCGTGTCACTACTAACGATAGAATTATCTTTAGTGAACAATCCAACTAACGTTGGCTTGATTTATTGTTGTTTGTTTCGATTTGTAAATTTAGGATTGATTCTAAACAGTTGATTCTAGACAGTTGATTCTAGACAGAGGAAGCCAGAGAACATTCCTTTACCGTATCTCCAAAACTTCAGCAATTTGGTCTGCTAAGGTCAATGGATCGTAGGGTTTTGTGATCACTCCAGCCACCTTGAGTTGGGCAAAGCGGCGTTGCTCATCGGGTTGGGCCTTAGCCGTTAGGAGAATCACCGGGATATGCTGGGTGCTGGGATGGGCTTGCAGTTGGGCAAAGGTGGCTAAACCATCCACATCGGGCATCATCACGTCTAGCAGAACAGCATCGGGGTGTTCGGCAACGGCTTTTTCGACTCCTTCCTGGCTAGAACAGGCGGTTGAAACCTTCCAGCCTTTGGCGACTTCTAGGCAGAGTTGGGTCGCCTCGCGGATATCTGGCTCATCTTCAATAATCAGAATATGTTTAGTCATAGTGTTGAGTCATGATGGTCGGGTGTGACTAACGGTAAGGTGAAACAGAACGTACTACCCTCTCCTAGCTTACTTTCTACCCAAATCTGCCCCTGGTGTTGCTGGACAATGCCGCGACAAATGGTCAACCCCAGTCCCGTTCCCCCCTGACTGCGAGAATTGGATGCATCTACCTGTTGAAATCGGTCGAAAATGGCTTCGAGTTGGTCAGCAGGAATGCCGACGCCCTGATCTTTAATTCGAAACAGCACATAATCTGGTTCTGCCTGGTGTAGCTCCGCAGTAAGGGAAACGACAGAACCGGAGGGTGAAAACTTGATGGCGTTATTGAGCAGATTGGTGAAGGTTTGAATAATCCGGTCTGGATCGGCCCAGAGGGTGACGGAGATGGGAGCAACCGAGAGCTGAATGCCTGCCTTCTCAGCCATCGCTCGCATGGCGTCGATCGATTGCAGCATCAGGTCAGCCGCGTTGCAAGTCTGCTTTTGCATCGGCATCTTGCCAAATTTGATTCGCTCGATATCGAGGATGTCACTAATCAACCGCACCAAGCGATTAGTATTAGAAAAAGCAATCTCCAACATGCGCTGACTTTTTTCAGGATAGCTGTTCAACCATCCGCTAGCGAGTAACCCCAATGTACTGCGAATTGAGGTGAGCGGTGTGCGCAACTCATGGCTGACAATCGAAACAAACTCGTCTTTCATTTGTTCAACTTGCTGACGCGCCGTAATGTCTTTGAACAAAACCACGGCTCCTACAATCTGGTCAGCTTCTCGAATCGGGCTACTGACATATTCCACCGGAAAGCTGGTGCCATCGGCTCGCTGAAACCGATCTTCGCTACAGTGGTGGGTAGTGCCATTGTGCATCGTCAGATAAATCGGGCTTTCTGCCGCCAAATACGGCGTACCGTCCGGCTTGGCATGGTGGAAAAACTGATGCATCCATTGCCCAATCAGGTGTTCGACTTCATAGCCCAGCAGTTTGGCAGCGGCTGGATTGGCAAAGGTGATGATGCCCTGGGTGTCGAGGCCATAGATGCCTTCGGCTACTGAATTGAGAATCAGCTCTAGTTGGTGCCCCAGGCGAACTAGGGTGGCTTGCGTTTGCTGCAATTTAGTCAGGGCGCGCTCCCGGTCAGCAATCTGCCGCGATAGTTCGCTGTTAGCCTGCTGTAGTTCCGCCGTGCGTTGCAAGACTCGCTGTTCCAACTCCGCATTCAGAGCAGAGATTTTTTGCTCGGCCTGCTTGCGCTGCTGAATATCCTGCTCCAGGGTACTGTTGAGGGTACAGACTTGCTGATAGAGCAGGTGCTGATGAATCGCCATTGCAAAGTGATCGGCCAGCGCTCGCACCAATTCCTGATCGGCAGTTGACCAGGGGTGGGATTGTCCTTGCTTTAACTCACGCCAGGTCTCAAACGAACGACGCGGACGCAACTGACGCGGATCATTGCGATCAATCCGTCCAGCCCAAATCCGTTCAAAATCAATTTCACCGCGAAATAAACTCAGGTATCCCAAAAACTGTTGCTGATAGTAGAGTCGCACAATTAGCAGCCCACGAATTTGAACCGTTAAAAAGGCGATTGCCAGGTCCGATGGCATCACGGCTCGGTAGAGGTCAGCAATCGCCCACAGGTTGCTCGAAACAGGGGCGGGTTCCTCCATTTCTAGCCAGGTTTGCCAGTGGGGGTGTTGTTCGAGGTGGGGGGAGGGAGATGGCGGCTCGTGAGCCTCGCCGAACGAGGAAGATGGCGGCTCGTGAGCCTCGCCGAACGAGGAAGATGGGGTGGGGGGGATGAGGAGGGAGGGAGGGTTGGTTGAGTTGCGGTTTGGGGGTGTATCCAGGTCTTGCAGCCAGGAAGCGGGGATTTGGGGTTGGGGGCCGGTGGTGAAGAGTTGGGGCGGGAATTGCCCGGATCTGTGGTCTGAAAAGTGGGAATGGAGATAGAGCCGTCCGCCGTTGGCCTGGAGTGCAATGACGGTTTGCTCTAGGACGGTTTGCAGCGGAATCTGGGGAGCCGCATGCAGCAGAGTGGCAATTTGGTTAATCGTCTGCTCCTGGTGGGCACGCAGGCGGGTCTGGCTGAGCAGATTGGATTGGGCAATAGCAATTTCTAACTGATCGGCAACTAACTGGACGAGGTGCAATTCTCGTTCGCCTAGCTGACGTGGCGTGGCGTGGTGGGAGACCAGCAAACCCCAGAGCCGTTCCTCAGCCAGGATGGGCACAACGAGAGAAGACTTGACCCCCATCGCGGTTAGGTATTCGACATGGCAGGGATCGACTTTGCGAAAGCGGATATCCATCATGGAACCGGGCTTGAAGGGGCTGATGCCGATCTGCTGCGTGGATACATTGACGATAGAACGCTGCCGGACGCTTAAAAACAGCTCTCTGGCCTCGCGGGGAATGTCTCCAGCTGGAAAATTGTGATGCAATAAGGAGGGCAGGCGCTGATCTCGAATCGCTTCGGCCACCACTTCCCCACTGCAGTCGCCATGAAAGCGATAAATTTTGACCCGATCGGTTCCCAAAAAAGAGCGCACCTCAGCCACCGTGGAAGCCAATATTTCCTCTAGCTCTAGCGATTGGCGAATGCGGCGGGTGATGCGATGCAACAACAGTGCAAACGAGTTGCGGTTCCCCAGCATGGCTTTCGCTGAGTAATCAGATAACTTTAGGGACGACTGTCTGGATCGCATTCCGGGTTGTATCCTCCTCTGGGTTGGTGATTAGGCAGATTGCCTGTCCGTAACTCGTCCGTAATTCATATGCGACTGGTACATTACTGCATCACACGCATGACTTGCGCTCGCTTGATTTGCGTCAGGATCGGTAAGAGAGCCGATGATTCACCAATTGGTTTATTGATCAATGCATTTGCGCCGACCTCTAACATTTGCCGTAGTGTTTCCGAATCGCGATGAACCGTGAGGAATACAATTGGCAACTGCTGCCAGCGTGGCTCACTGCGGATGGCTCGGCACAGCTCAATCCCATTGATTTGGGGCATCTCCACATCCAGAATCAGCAAATCGGGGTCACAGGTTTGCAGGGTTTGCCACAGCTGTTTAGCATGCTCCAGCGCTGTGAGATGGATATTCCAAGGGGACAACCAAGTCTGCATCGCAGCCAGTATCTGCGGATCATCATCCACCATCAGCACTTGCCAGGGGATAGATGGCTGTGCGGCGGGCTGTCCAGCGAGGCTGAGAATTTGGCCAACTAACGACTTGGGCAAAACCGCATGCACGCCTGCCTGAGTGAATTGCACCCGCAAGTTGAGGTCAACCTGATCGGTGAACAGCAGAATCGAGGTAGGTGGAAGCTGGTGCGTCAACTGGCGAAAGGCAGCGAGATGGGCTGCTAAGTTGTCGGCTAAACAAAGATTGACCACAAATGTAGCAGGCTGATCGGACGGAGCCAATTTTGCCAGATGGGTGGAGTCCGCCACAGCGGCTAAATCAGATGGCTGTAGAACAATCGCTTGTCCCGATTGCCGCACTTGCTCCAGCAGGGTCGGATCGTGATCAATTACCAGCAACAGCGAGGTTGTTCCCACTTCCGGCAGGGGTGCCCCAGCTTGCAGCACTTGACGCAGCTCAGCGATGATTGCTATCAACACCGCGTGATTTTCCCTCAGGGTCAATTGGTCTGATTTAAACGCCTGCTCCAGTTGGGCAGCTAGATGGGAGCCGTGCAAACGTTGAAAAATGCCCATGGCTCCAGCTAACTGATGCGCCGCCACATAGGCTTGATGGTGCAATGCTGCCGATAATTCACCCGTTTGCAGCGCCTCGATCGCCTGCTCGATCAGCCGCAAGCGATTAAAGTTATGTTCTGCATACTTTGACCAGAGCTGCTGCAAGCCAACTTGGATTTGTTGTTTTTGTCTCCCGGTTTCTAAGTCCTGTTGCATCTGAGTTGGGTTAGCAAGGGCTTGATCGGTTGACTGATTCGTATTTCCAGCAGTATCTACTTGATTCAAACTATTTTTATTTAATCCATTTTTACTTGACCCGTTTTTATGTAATCCATTGCCATTCAGAATGATCGGCGCTTGCTTTTGCCCCGCAGTCTGTGAATCTTCAGGAACAGATTGGGACGGTTCAGATTTAGATTGCCGCAGCCGATACCCCATGCCGTAAACAGTTTCGATGAAATTAAAGGGGGCACCCGCCTGCTTCAACTTCTGCCGCAGTCCTTTAATGTGAGAGGTCACCGTATCCTCGCCCGGCATTTCCTCACTACCCCAGAGATGCTCCAGAATACTGCTGCGGGCAAAGACGCGCTGCGGATGACGCAAAAACAGCTCCAGCATGCGATATTCCTTTGGCGTTAGCTGCAGGAGTTGATCGCCATAGGTGACTTGACAAGCTGCCAGATCCAGCCGCAGATGATCCCACTCCAGCACGGGTAAAACAAACGAACTGCCGCGGCGCAATAACACCCGTACTCTCGCCAACAGTTCGGGCAGTTCAAACGGTTTTACCACATAGTCATCGGCTCCGGCATCTAATCCAGCAATCCGATCGGTACTGGAGTTTTGCGCCGTGAGCAGCAGCACCGGAGTTTTGTAATTGTGCTGCCGAATTTGCCGACAAAGGCTGATTCCATCTAGTTTCGGCAAAATTACATCCAGCAGAATCAGATCGTAAGCAAACGCCTCGATCAGCCGCCACCCTAGTTCACCGTCACCAGCCACATCAATGGCATAATTTTCCCTCGCCAGAGCAGTCTCTAGGGTTTTTGCCGTGCATTCATCATCTTCAACTAGCAAAACCTTCATGCCAGTAATCCCGACTGCCAAATAATAGAGTTTTAACTTTGGAATATATAGATTTCGGAATATTACGTTTTTCGCGTATAGTATCTGATCGTTATAATAAACACACCATAAATTCCCAGAAGTTAATAAATTTTAATTTTAGATTACCTAATTTAAAAAAGAATGAGTGAGTACTCACGCGGTTTACTTACACGATGGGAGATCCATAAAAACCTGTTTGAAAAGGATCTTGTCATCTGGATCCGCCTCATTTTCTGGGATGCCTGCAGGGCTATAATCCCCCACTGTGGAAGACTTTGAACAGCGGCGATTCGGGAAAGTTCCCCAGAATAGGTAGCTACGGTGTCTACACAAGTCCTCTCGGCCCCTGTTCGATTGAGCGTTCGACTGAGCTTACGCCGAAGTCTCACGTCGAAGCCTAAATCCCCCATTCATGGGAGACTTTGAGTCAACATTAAACCAATTTTTCCCATGCTTTAGACCAAATCAGGTTCGGAAGTCCCCCATTTATGGGGGATTAGGGGGCTAAAACGCCTCGAATCCTAACAACTCGATTTGTGTGTACACTACGGATTCTACCATTCTGCTTGTAAGGGCGAGCTTAGCAGATTCGTGAGTCGCTTTGCCCCAAATGCAAGGCAAAACCCGCCCCTACTGATAACTGGCAACATTGCAACCCTTCCCTAAACCTGCCAATTAGGAACTGGCAAACAGAAACTAGCAATCAAGCACTAGGCTTTATCAGTCGGATAGGTTCGCGCACCATAGGCAATAAAGGCGATACAGGCCACTGTAAATGCCAGCAAACCGAGAAACACCCCAATGGCAGTCGAAACATAGTTCTGATTGGCCGGAGGTGGAGGCTCAACAGGTACGGTCGCTAGAGCAGCCCAGTCGGGTTTAACAGCATCTAGTAGAATTGTTTCGTTGAAGATCTGTAGAATCATTAAAAGAAAGAAAAAGAACAGCAGAATTAACGCAGCCATCAACGGCGCGGTTCCCCAACCAGGGACAACTAAACCGGCATCTGAATTTAATTGACGAAGGAGATACTGGATGGGAGCAATACGTTTGGGTTGAAATTTACTGAGTGGCATAGGCTGTCAGAGTAGAAGACACTAGACAATAGTATCGTGAAAGATTGATGGCAAATGAGTAAAGTGGTAATAGAAGGGAGATTAATGAATCAGCAGGCTCAAAGTGTGAGAACTCTTGAGAGAAGGTAATGAGATAAGGTAATGAGATAAGGTAAGAACTGGAATAGAAAATAGAGAAGTAGAGAACAGGAAACTATCCCATTCTCTACCTGACTCATCCCTTACTGAGTTATTTGAACCGATGGTTGCAATGCAGGCTGCTTGCGGGTTGTGACATCGCCCACTTTCTGGAAGACACCAAATTCCACCTGTTCATCATCGAGGTCCGGATCAAGTCCAGCAAACACATCGCGGAAGAGGGTGCGACAGCCGTGCCAGAGGTGCCCAAAGAACCAAACAATCGCGAAGCAAACATGGAAGAAGGCAAACCAACCGCGATTGCTGGTGCGGAACACGCCATCCGAGTTATAAACGGTTTGGTCAAACTGGAAGGGTTCGCCCAGTTGCGCTGCGCGAGCATATTTTTTGACGACCGTTGGGTCGGTAAAGGTTTGTCCATCCAGAGCACCGCCAAAGAAGCTGACGGTGACTCCGGTTTGCTCAAAGCTGTATTTTGCCTCAGCTCGGCGGAAGGGAATATCGGCTCGGACAACGCCATCTTGGTCTGTGAGCACAACCGGAAAATTCTCAAAGAAATTGGGCATCCGCCGCACGGTCAATTCGCGTCCTTCGCCATCTTTGAAGACTGGATGCCCCAGCCAGCGTTGTGCCAAACCATCACCATCCACCATCCGCCCAACGCGGAATAACCCTCCTTTGGCCGGACTGTTGCCAACATAGTCGTAGAACAACAGCTTTTCTGGAACGGTTGACCACGCCTCGGAAAGGGATTTGCCCTCAGCGAGTTTGGACTGAACCCGCCGACTAATTTCGGTCTGGAAGTAGCCGTCATCCCACTGATAACGGGTGGGTCCCCATAGCTCGATTGGAGTCGTGGCCGTGCCGTACCACATGCTGCCAGCCGCCACGAATCCGGCAAAGAAGAAGGTGGCGAGGGCACTGGCTAACACGGTTTCCAGGTTGCCCATGCGCAAGGCTCGGAACAGATTCTCGGACGGTCGGACAAAAATATGAAACAGACCGCCAATAATCCCGACAATACCAGCCGCAATGTGGTGGGCGACAACTCCGCCGGGATTGTGCGGATCAAACCCAGAGGCATCCCAAACTGGAGCCACTCCCTGCACATGTCCGGTTAACCCATAGGGGTCCGACACCCACATCCCAGGACCAAAAATGCCGGTTAAGTGAAATGCCCCGAAGCCAAAACAAGCCAATCCAGCCAGCAACAGATGAATGCCAAAAATTTTCGGCAGATCAAGGACTGGTTCATTGGTGCGGCGGTCGTAAAACGTGGCTAAGTTCCAGTAGTTCCAATGCCAGACGGCAGCTAAGAACTCAAGTCCTGAAAACAGGATATGGGCAATAGCCACCGTTTCAAAGGTCCAGAAGCCTGGATCGGCGAGCGTTTCGCCGGTAATACTCCACCCTTGCCAGGAGTTGACAACTCCTAAGCGAGCCACAAATGGCATCAGAAAACATCCCTGCCGCCACATCGGATTCAAAACCGGATCGCTGGGGTCGTAACGGGCTAACTCAAACAGCAGCATGGATCCGGCAAAGCCAGCGCACAGGGCATTGTGCATTAAATGAACTGCGATCAAACGTCCAGGGTCGTTGAGAACTACCGTATGGACGCGATACCAAGGAAGTCCCATTCTGGTAATCTCCTGTTTCTATCAAGCAAACAAAAGCGATTAAAACTGCAATCAATCTGTAGACATGGAGTATAGGCTACTGTTACGGTAATCAGGACAATCAATAGCCGCTTCGGATAAGGCTAATTTAGGATGCAGCGTACATTTCAGATGATGGCTGTTAGTAAAGAATTGACAGCTAGAACAAGGAATCTGGTGCATCTTCTTCGACTGATCGACGGCTTCTCTAGCTAACAACCAGAAACTGCGAATAAACAACGCTACGATTAGCCAAGCTGAAACGAAACAAATGGGTGTTAAAAAAGGTTGAATCGCATCAACGATAGGGCTGAGTAGACGAAACATAGGTTGAAAAGAATATATGGCGGTTCTAATGAGTTTGGAGGGGTTGAATAGGAGTCAGGAGTCAGGCTTCCCAGAGCGTCAGCCGACGGGAGTCAGGAAGTCAGGAGTCAGGAGTCAGTTTTGCCGAAGGTGGTTTGTAGACGGCGGGCAAGATGCCCGCACTCTATCTGTTGCTCAATCGATGAATTACTAAACTCAACTGGTTATTAATCCAGATCGGGCATGGAAAGCACAGGTTCATTCTTGCGATCAATACCGCGAACGAATCCAGCGGCGGCGGCTCGTGCTCGTCCGGCATGCCAGAGGTGACCTACTAAAAACAGAAAGGCCACAATAAAGTGAAATGCAGCTAACCAAGTACGGGGACCAACAAAGTTGAAGGTGTTGATTTCCGTAGCAAGACCACCAACCGAATTAAGAGAACCTACGGGTGAATGGGTCATGTACTCAGCAGCAGTACGGATTTGCCAAGGTTGAATGTCATTCTGGAGTTTATCAATATCGAATCCGTTCGGTCCGCGCAGGGGTTCGAGCCAGGGCGCTTTCACATCCCAAAATCGCATGGTTTCACCGCCAAAAATAATTTCTCCTGAAGGTGAGCGTTGCAAGTATTTGCCTAGGCCGGTCGGACCTTGAGAGGTCAGCTCCGCTCCTAATCTCAGATCGCGCACCATAAAGGTAAGAATTTGCCCATGAGCCGATTCTGCAATGGTAGGACCGTAAAACTCACTCGGATAGGCGGTGTTGTTAAACCAGATAAAGGCCGTTGCTATAAAGGCTTGGCCACAAATGTTACCCAAACTCTGAGCTAGATAGGCTTCACCCGACCAGGTAAACACACCATGAGTCCATTTCCAGGGTTTGGTGTAAATATGCCAGATACCGCCAGCAATCAGCAGCATCGCCACCCAGATATGTCCTCCCACAATGTCTTCCAGATTATCAACGCTGACGATCCAGCCGCCTTCGCCATAGGGTGAGCGGAACAGATAGCCAAAGATGCGCAAGGGATTTAGAGTAGGGTGGGACACTAGCCGCACATCTCCACCCCCAGGTGCCCAGGTATCGTATATACCGCCCCAAAACATGGCTTTACCGACAAACAGTAAGGCCGCCACACCCAGCGCAATCAAATGAAATCCCAGAATGGTCGTGACCTTGTCTTTATCCGCCCAATCGAAATCAAAAAAACCAGCGAGTTTGGCCGGTCCCCGCAGGGAGTGATACAGTCCGCCGATGCCCAACACCGCCGAACCAATCAAGTGCATGACCGCAATAGCAAAGAAGGGAAAGGTATCAACAACCTCGCCGCCATGCCCAACACCAATCCCCAACGTAGCCACGTGGGGCATCAGAATAAATCCCTGCTCATACATCGGCTGTTCGGGGACATAGTGGGCCACTTCATAGAGCAGCATCGCTCCCGCCCAAAACGCCACCAGTCCCGCATGGGCCACATGGGCACCTAAAAACCGTCCCGATAGGTTAATGAAGCGAGCATTCCCGGCCCACCAAGCGTACCCAGTCGAAGCTTCATCCCGCCCCTCTTTAGACGTTGTGATGCTAATACCCTTCGGTGTTTGTGTGGTGGTGACAACCGAACGATCGAATGGTGTTTCCACAAGTTCATTCCTCCTGTTTCACAGTTTGCAATCTGGAGAGACGCATCCATCAGAGTGCATTACCACGCGGCAGCACTTCATCCGGGAAAACAAAGTGTTCGTGCGGCTGATCATCCCCGGCCATCCAAGCCCGCAAGCCCTCGTTGAGCAGAATGTTTTTGGTGTAGAAGGTTTCATATTCGGGATCGACAGCAGCCCGTAACTCTTGCGAAACAAAGTCATAGGCTCGTAGATTAAACGCCAACCCCACCATGCCAATCGAACTCATCCACAGGCCGGTGACAGGCACAAAGAGCATAAAGAAATGCAGCCAGCGTTTGTTGGAGAAAGCGATGCCGAAAATCTGTGACCAGAAGCGATTGGCCGTCACAAAGGAGTAGGTTTCTTCGCCCTGAGTAATTCTAAAACCACGAAACGTATTATATCCGCGAGTATCTTCAAATAATGTATTCTCGACCGTCGCGCCGTGAATCGCACAAAGCAACGCACCGCCCAGCACACCCGCCACGCCCATCATATGAAACGGATTCAGCGTATAGTTATGAAAGCCCTGGACAAATAGTAAAAAGCGGAAAATCGCCGCTACACCAAAACTCGGCGCAAAAAACCAGCTCGATTGCCCCAGGGGATACACCAAAAAGGTGGCCACATAGACGGAAATAGGAGCCGAGAAGGCCAGCGCATTATAGGGACGCACCCCCACCAAGCGAGCAATCTCAATCTGGCGCAAGCAAAATCCGATCAGAGCTAGCGCTCCGTGAAAGGCCGTAAACGTCCACAGGCCGCCGAGCTGACACCAGCGGGTAAAATTCCACTGAGCTTCTGGCCCCCAGAGAAATAGCAACGAATGATCAAGACTATCGGATGGGGTAGACACGGCTGCGGTGAGAAAATTGCAGCCTTCTAGATAGGAACTGGCCAAGCCATGCGTGTACCAAGAACTCACAAACGTGGTACCAGTAAACCAGGAACCTAAAGCCAGGTAAGCACAGGGAAACAGTAACAAGCCTGACCAGCCAATAAACACAAACCGATCGCGTTTGAGCCAGTCATCTAGTGTGCGCAGCAGATCTTTGGAGGGTTGCTGTGGAATTGCAATTGTCATGGGATATCCTCCTGCTAATACTCCGGTGTACCGTCATTAACAAAATAAGGTGTACCCGGAAGGGCTAATGTTTGAATGATGTGGTCAAAATAGGGAGCAACAACGGCGGCATCGGGCTGTCCCAACAGGGCAATCGCTTCTTCCTTAAGGCACTGCACAGCTTCAACCCAATTGGCTAAGGGAATCCCCAGCGAAATATACATCTCCTTCATGCCAACAGTGCCAATATCTGCCAGGGGTTGTTCACTGCCCGCCAAGACACAGTAAGCGACCAGGCGGATGTACCAGCCCTGATCCCGCTGACAGGATGCTGTTTTGCGGGGATTGCCGCTGTTGCTGGGGGTGACCGGACACCGTTTCCAAAAGCGCTGACTCCCTTTCTGGACCAGATCCTGCTCGGCTGCTGCCAATTTTTGAGCAATTTGGATTCTACGTTCACCCGTCTGGCAGAAATTTTGGATCATGCGAATCTCGCCTGGAGTCAGATAGCGCAGTTCCTCGTCCGCATTTTGAATTACCTGTTTGACCAAACTCATAGCTTTTCTCCTGCAAGGGCAATGGCATCACGAGTAGCGATCCAAATGTCTGATCTGAATGCCACCGAACCAGCTAATATGAACTGACTGTCTCGGTTTAGGAAAGCGCTGCCATAAAAACTGCAGCAAAGGTTTCCTCAGGTCAACCTGCTTGGTTTGAAACGCTCGCTTCCACATAACCCGGATCGCTCGGCTGATTCGGTTCGGCTGCAGGTTGGATTTGATCAGCCTGTGAGTTTGGATGTTCAACTTCGTTCTTTGCAGGCGTGAATGGAACTGTTTCCGCATTGCTGTTTCCTTTTACTTGCTGTAAATCAAATGCAGTCAACTTGCCATTTTTACCATTCAAGTGAGCATGATACTCAGCACTTGTATGATGCTCTAAAGCGGCCTTTACCCATTTCCCTTCGTACACTCGTTCTTCTTCCCGTGCACGGTGAGTGGCTCGCACCTGGGGTGACAACCGCATCTCTAGTCCTTTCGGCGTGATCATGCGTTCATAGGGAACCGTATTCTCACCAAACGTTTGACTATACTCAGGGCTATCAATTATGGCATTTACAAGAGCATAAAATCCTTGTTTTGCTGCAATGTCGTAATAGCGTCCCATTTCCTCGCGCCCGTAGGTGGGTCGCCCCAACAACCGGCGATGGATGTATTCAATCGCTTTGGTGACATATAAACTGTCCCAAAACAAACTGCGAAACAGGCGCGACTTGGCTAACTGCCGCACAAACTCCCGCACGCTGATCTGCTGCGCCTTGAACAAGCTTTCTGCTGTAGTCAGGCGTTGATCGGCCAATAGGTCACGGCCAAACACCTGCCGATAGGCAGCCTGAATCATAGCGGTTGGAGAAGGAGCACTCAAGTCAACATCTGCCGTGGGATGGGGACGATGGGACAAGCTAGTAAGCTTCAGCACCCGATGCTCAGAACCGGGTACACTCTGCCAGATTGAATGAGCACCATTGCCGTTTTGCCAATCGCAATGAATCAGAATACGTCGATGCTCGCGCTTGTAATAGGCTGGATGTTCGCCTCCATCCTGATCCTGATCGGGAAAGATCGCGCCAAACTGAATTTCCAGCGGATCGTTACCTGCACCATAGGGATGCTGATTCGGCAACGGCTTTTGATACTCTCCAAACAGCGTCACAAACTGAGGCAGCTTACGGGCCATCGCGCTGTACTTAAACAGATTAATCTGCGCGCCCCAATTGCGGCACTCCTGAGCCTCTTGCCCCAAACCACGCAGATAGGGCACCGTTTCTTCGCCAAAGTAATCGGTATACTCCGTCGAATCGATCAGGGCATCGATCAACGCCGACAGCCCTCCCTGCGTGATCACATCGAAATACTGCTGAAATTCTTCGAGCGAATATAGACCTCGACCGAGAAAATGGCGCACGGCCAACTCGATCACTCGACTGATCGTAAACGGCTCGTAGAACAGATCGCGATAGAGTCTGGACTTGCCTAACTGCCGAATGAATTCCTTCGTCGAAAACTCATTGCTGCGGAAGCGCGATTCCAACCCGGTCAAAGCCACTCCGTATTCTCGCGTAATATCTCGCTCAAATACCTGACGGTAGGCAGCTTTAATTACCGCCTGTTTTTCGGTTTCGGCCATCTGTGGCTTCATCACAAATTTGGGCCGTGTCGTTGCCGCTAGGGCATAACTCTCTGGCAGCTTTAGCCCCTGCTGCTGGTTGGAAACTCCGATTCGCAGTCGAACCGGCGGTTTCTCGACCTGGTAGGCAGCAATCAATGCATCAAACTGCTCTTGGATCATTGCCTTCGCTTCAGCATCTTGTTGAAAGTAACCCAACGTTCGCCAGCGCATTTCTCGTAGGGCCACAATCGTTGCTTCCGTCACATCTTCTGGAATGACACCCCGCAATCCGCAGGCATTCACCGTCAAAATACTCGAATCGTCGGCCACAATCGCATAGGTGACATAGCGTAAAAACCAATCCAGATCCCGCATCGAGCGCTTCATCCGGGCCACACCATACCGCGAGATGTTAATCGGACGGAATCCATCTGGCAATGGATCGCGGTCTTGGCTGAGCTGCGTCTGGAGCCATTGCGAGAAGCCCCGCAGCGGATTGCCATACTGGGGCAGTTTTAGATTCAGATTCAAGGTCTGCCCGTCCTTCGAGCGAGTGAAGGGACGCGGAGGCAGGGTATAGCCTGGAAGCTGGTCGCGGTTAAACGGTGGGTCCAAGTACGCCATGGGTGAGCCACCATAAAAGATGCGATTGGCACCAGCTTCGACAATTTCGCTGGCGTGTGCTCCGATGGTTGTAGCCACTTCGAGGCGCTTTGCCCCCGATCGAAAATAGTTGGCCAAGGCTCGCAGTTCCGTGGATTTGAGGCTGCGGTCTTGCTGCTCTGCTTGGGAAATCAGGGCAGTGGGAAGGGTATGATATTGCTGCGGACGAGCCACTGGGCTGCCGCTACTGGCATAAACACTCATTGCAATTCAATTTAGTATAGGTGGGTCGAGTTATTTGCTGACCGTTCAGTCATTTAACCTAATTCAACAGTAAGCAGGCAAGTAAAGACATTGCTCCGCTGCAAACCATTTGCCCGATGCAGTGCTGCGTCAATTGCTGTTCCGCTGATCGGTATTGATGATTATTTGCCAACCGAGGTAAGACAATCAGCCAGCTCAGTTTGGGGAACGATCTGGGAATTTGATGCAGAATTAGATGCAGAATTTTGAAGATGAACAGCTTTTAGCAGATCGTAAACTCCCTGACGCACCACTTTTTCGATATTCAATCGTTCTTCAGAAGTCAGGGAAAGAGAACGAACAACAGCCGTTAACCGTTCATGATCTTCAATCACCCGATACCGACTATGAACACGGCTGAGAGTATAGGCAATTAATTCCTGCCGCATCTCCATCGATCTCAACAGGGGTTGATAGTCGCGGTATGGCTCTTCTTCTAACACATGATCAATTTCTTCCAGAATGGCTGGCAAGGTCAGGTTCATAATCGTTTTAGTCATAGCTTCCTCCTTGAGGGAAGAAATGGGGCGCGGAGGCTACAGGTCTTGGCCGGTGACATCACTCCGTCCCCAAAGCGCTGTTAAGGCTTGAGACCTTGAATCAGGTAATCAAAGTAGGGTGCAACTTCAACAGCATCGTCTAAAGCCAACAGCTCTAGAGCCGCTTCTTTCAGGCACCGCATACACTCCACTAGATTGGTCAAAGGCACCCCCAGCGAAGCATACATCTCTTTCGCACCGCGCACACCGCTGGTCTCAATTGGCTCAATGTCGCCTAGCACAATCGCATAGGTGACTAGCCGCACATACCAGGACTGATCGCGCATGCAGGAGGCCTGAAAGGTAGGGTTACCGCTATTGCTGGGCGTTACCGGGCAGCGCTGCCAAAAGCGCTGTGTGGCCTGCTCAACAATCCGCTGTTCATTTGCGGCTAACGTAGCAGCCAGTCGCAATCGGTCGCGCCCTGCTGCGTAGAAGTTTTGCACAGCATTCAATTCTTCTACGTTTAAGTAACGCGCCTCCCGGTCGGCAGTGGCAATCACGTTGGTAATAATGCTCATCAATCCAAATCGTTAAACTGCAAAGGGGTTAGCTCAATCCAGCGCAAATGTAGTCAAAATAGACGCCCATTTCCTTGCCAGCTTCGGCTCCTACCAAATCGGTAGTCGCTTCCTTCATCGCCTGCACAGACCGGATCGTAGCTCCAATCGGTACGCCCAGAGAGTTGTAGGTTTCCCGCAGTCCGTTCAGAATCCGCTCATCCAAAATGGACGGATCGCCAGCTAGCATGGCATAGGTTGCGTAGCGGAGAAAATAGTCAAGATCGCGAATGCAGGCAGCATAGCGACGACAAGTATACATATTGCCGCCTGGAGCTGTGATGTCCGTATACATCAGCGATTTAGCGACCGCTTGGGTTACAAGCGAAGAGGCGTTAGCACTGATGGTAATGGCAGCTCGCGCCCGCATTTCACCGCTCTGGAAATAGGACCGCAGCTTGTCCAACCCATTATTGTCTAAATAGCGGCCCTGCACATCCGAAGAGTTGATCAACGCTGTAATGGCATCTTGCATAGTTATGGATCTCCTTCTGTTCTGAATTCAAGTTGTTTGGCCCCCTAAACCCCCCATTCTGGGAGACGTTGAGAAACTCAAATGCTACCTAACTGTTACGACAAGGCTCGAATGATATAGTCAAAATACGGCGCAACTTCAACTGCATCGTCTTCACTCATGAGTGAAATCGCCTCATCTTTCACGCACCGCATCGCTTCCACTAAATTCTTCAGCGGAATTTCCAGCGAGTTGTACATTTCTTTGATGCCAACCGTGCCGATCTCGGCTAGGGGTTTCTCACTGCCCGCCAGCACCGAGTAGGCCACCAGCCGAATATACCACCCCTGATCGCGCTGACAGGATGCAGTTTTGCGAGGATTACCGCTGTTGCTCGGCGTGACCGGACAGCGTTCCCAGAATTTAGCGCTAGCATTTTGGACAATTCGCTGTTCGTTTTCAGCTAACGTGGCCGCAATCCGGATGCGTTGCTCCCCAGAGCGCAAGAAATCCTGGAAGATACGCATTTCTTTGGGAACAGGATAGCGCGATTCACTGTCTGCATTCAAAATCAGTTCGGTTACAACACTCATGGGTTTCTCCTTGCAGCAAATTCTTTTGTTAAAGCAGGTTGGCGAATGGTAGAGAAAATCCCCACCACCATCCTCAGGCAAGTGATGGGGAAGCGCTGCCGTTTAGTTCAGCTCGGGAGCACTGGTGCAGCCATATTCATGGCGACGGGAACAGCTTCTCCGCCAGCTAGATCTAAAGGGAAGTTGTGGGCATTGCGCTCATGCATCACTTCAAACCCTAAATTGGCTCGGTTGAGCACATCAGCCCAGGTATTCACGACTCGCCCTTGAGAATCCAGTACGGAATGGTTAAAGTTGAAGCCGTTCAGATTAAACGCCATGGTGCTAATTCCCAACGCTGTTGCCCAGATGCAAATCACGGGGAACGCCGCTAGGAAGAAGTGCAGCGAACGACTGTTGGTAAAACTGGCATACTGGAAGACCAGGCGACCAAAGTAGCCGTGGGCAGCCACAATGTTATAGGTTTCTCCTTCCTGGCCAAACTTGTAGCCGTAATTTTGCGACTCGTTTTCGGTCGTCTCTCGCACCAGGCTAGAGGTGACTAAACTGCCGTGCATGGCGCAAAACAGAGAACCTCCAAAAACACCCGCTACACCCAGCATATGGAATGGATGCATCAGGATATTATGCTCAGCCTGAAAAACAAACATAAAGTTGAACGTACCGCTGATGCCCATTGGCAAGCCATCCGAGAAGCTGCCCTGACCAATTGGATAAATCAAAAACACAGATACGGTGGCAGCCAAAGGCGCTGAGTAGGCAACGGCGATCCAGGGGCGCATACCCAAGCGATAGCTGAGTTCCCATTCTCGTCCCATGTAGCAACATAAAGCAGGAACGTAATGGGCGGCAATCATTTGATAGGGACCGCCATTGTAGAGCCATTCATCTATCGACGCTGCTTCCCAGATTGGATAAAAATGGAGACCAATAGCATTAGAAGAAGGGACAACGGCGGCTGTGATGATATTGTTACCGTAAATTAAGGAGCCAGCGATTGGCTCGCGAATACCGTCGATATCGACAGGAGGTGCGGCAATAAATGCAATCGTAAACACACAGGCGGAAACAAGCAGTAACGGAATCATTAAGACACCGAACCAGCCGACATACAGCCGATTTTCTGTGCTTGTGACCCAATTGCAAAATTGCTCCCACTGGACGCGCGCTCCACGTCGTTGTAGAAGTGTAGTCATAATCCACCTTGAACGATGATAAAAATCAAGCTGCTAACGCCAGCATTTCCGAACCCGTTCGAGTTCATTTGAATTCAGAATGCCGGTCTGTTGGATGAGAGAAAGGTAAACCTCCGTTAAGTTTGACTATCTGAGCAGGCGATAGTGCTTCCAACAGAAACGTTGCTGATGCCTCCTAACTGCGCTAGCGGTGAGTTCAAACTTGAGTTGAGACCTGTTGAACCTTGTTTCAAGGTATGAGTGAAGTCTAATGAAAAAATATGAAGAACTTATGAAGGCTTGCAACAAAGTTGGGGGTGGGGGGCTTCGACGCGAGCGCACTGCCCCCATGGGGCCAGAAAAATCAGCCGAGCGGTGGGGGTGAGAAACGTTCTGTCAAGAACTGATGGGATTAGAACTCAACGGTATGCTGAATTACTGTTTTGCGCCTCAGCAACTGATTTCATAGCTAGTTAAGCAAATCTAAAGCTGAGCAGGCAGAATTAGGAATATGGTCAGCACAGTTGATCAACAAAACGCTGATGAACAAGAGATTGTCCATGGTGCTTGCCCGCATGATTGTCCTGATACCTGCGCCATGTTGGTGACGGTTAAAAATGGCCGTGCAGTTAAGGTAGAAGGCAATCCGGACCATCCTTTCACCCGTGGCACGCTATGTGGCAAGGTGAGTGACTATTTAGATCGCGTCTACAGTCCTGACCGGATTCTGTATCCAATGCGGCGAGTTGGTCCAAAGGGGAGCGGCCAATTTGAACGAATCAGTTGGGATGTCGCCCTCGATCAGATTCGCGACCACTTTCAGCAAATCATCAACCAGTACGGGGCTGAGGCCATTATGCCCTGTAGCTATTTAGGCCACGAAGGCTTACTGAATGGGCTAACGGTAGGAGATGCTTTTTTCAATCGGCTTGGAGCCACGATCAGCGAGCGGACGTTTTGCATTTCCTGCACCAGCACCGCCTACCTAATGACCTACGGCCCTACCCACGGCACCGACCCCGATACCTTCAAACACTCCAAATACATCATTCTTTGGGGCTGCAATGCCCTTAGCACCAATGTGCATCTCTGGTCATTCATCCGCGAAGCTCGTCAAAATGGAGCCAAGCTCGTCTCGATTGATCCAGTCCGGACGCGAACAGCTAACCAGTCAGATTGGCATATCTCGATTCGCCCTGGAACCGATGGCGCTCTAGCTCTAGGGCTGATGCATGTGATCATCAACGAAAACCTGGCGGATTGGGATTATGTAGAAAACTACACAGTTGGCATCGAAGCCCTGAAGGAACGAGTGCAGGACTACCCACCAGAAACAGTGGCTGAAATTACCGGCATTCCCGTTGAAGATATTGTGACATTGGCCCGTGAGTATGCCACCACCCAGCCCTCGGTGATTCGGATCGGCGTTGCCCTGGAAAAGCAGGCTGGTGGCGGCCAGGGGGTGCGGGCGATCTGCTGCCTACCAGCCCTGGTGGGGGCATGGCGGCATCTGGGCGGGGGAATGTTGCAGGCTCCCATGTGGCCGTTCCCGATTCGCTGGGATGTGGTGCATCGCCCCCACTTTATTCGGCCCAACACTCGGGTAGTGAATCAGTGGCAGTTGGGACGAGCGTTGACCGGTGAGATGCCGCTAGACCCGCCCATCAAGGCGCTGTTTGTCTATAACTGCAATCCTGTTACCCAAGCCGCCGAGCAAGAGAAGATTGTAGCTGGCTTAGCGCGAGACGATCTGTTTGTGGTTGTCAGCGAACAGTTTATGACCGACACGGCAGACTATGCCGATATTGTGCTGCCCGCCACTACTCAAGTTGAAAATCTCGACTTGATGTTCTCCTGGGGCCATACCTATGTGACGCTTAACAAACCCGCCATCGAGCCGCTGGGAGAAGCGATTCCCAATACAGAACTGTTCCGGCGTCTGGCTGCCCGCATGGGTTTTGACGATGAGTGCTTTCAACTCAGCGATCAGCAGTTGGCGCTGGAAGTGCTGGATTGGTCGGCTCCCGTGATGCAGGGAATTGATATGGATCTGCTGAAAGCCCAAGGCTATGCCAAGCTCCAGATCGATCCGGTGCCCCATGCCGAAGGCAATTTTCCCACACCCTCTGGCAAATGCGAGTTTGTCTCCTCAATGAAGGTGGACAGCAACTTTGTCCTACCGGCCTTTCGCCAAGGTTATGAGAGCTATGAACCTGGAGCCGCGATTGATCCGCTGCCCAACTATACACCCCAGCGGGAATCGCCCGTTAGTAATCCTGACCTCGCCCAGCGCTATCCCCTCAATCTACTCTCGGCTAAACCCCATCAGTTCATCAATTCCTGCTTCGCCAATCTACCCAAACATGCCAAGCTGCAAGGAGAACCGCATGTGATTATCCATCCAGACGATGCAGCCAAGCGCGGTATCGCCGACGGACAAATGGTGAAGGTATTTAATCACCGGGGTGCGTTTCAAGTCCCAGCTATTGTCAACGATATGACCCGTCCTGGAGTTGTGGTTGCACCGCTGGGCTACTGGCGGAAACTGAGCTGTGCCGGCACGATCAATGCTGCCACTGCCGCCACATTCACCGATATGGGTCATACTGCCGCTGTAGGAGATGCCTTAGTTGAGGTTACGGCAGCCTGAGTTGGAGGATGACAAAGGCCCCCCAGAAGCTTCAGCACCAGTCGCAGAGGTTGCCGCCACCAGCGCCGTTACGGTAATTGCATCAGGATAGTAACGAGGCTATCGGCCAGCATTCCAGCAATTGGAGCAAATCATCTGCGAGCATTGGAGGACAGGTGCGTCTCAATTGCGGCAAAGGCGTGCTTCCCTAAAATCTGGTGAGCTGCCGTAGTAGGGTGAATTCCATCCCAAAACAAGAACTGATCGGGGGTTTCACAAGATCCAGAGCCATTCATACAGGCACTCGTTACATTCGTGAAGGCAAATTTTGCCGGATCGGTGATGGCCGATTGATAAAGCGCATTGGCATCCAGAACAGCAATTTCAAGCTCAGGCTGTTGTTGACTCAGAACCTTGAGCGATTGCCGCAATTTCTGGTTATGAGTCTGCGTCAGGGCTGTGAGACTTGCAGAATTCGCGTTATTGCGCGTAGCTGGCAATTGACCCAAGTTAGGCAAGTTGGCAACCAGAACTCGCTTCGCCCCGGCAGCCGACAAGGAATCGATCGCATTCATTACATTCTTGACCGGAGCGGTAGTATCGTTGGCTCCCTGCAAATAATCATTAGCGCCTGCCCATAGCACATACAGACTGCTGGACTGGATCTGGGAATGGGTCTGAGTAAACGAGTTTACCTGCCTGACTAATCCGGGCACGAGGCCACCATTAGAATAGTTGCCACTCGTTGCTCCACCACAAGCAAAATTGCGGATTTGACTAGCCGCGAGACCAAGCTGCTCAGCCAAATATTCCACCCAAACGCGACCATTAGAATAGCGTCCTTGAAAATACGGCGGATCAGGGGGATAGGCTCCGCCTGTTGCGCGAAACACAGTTCCAGTATCAGAAAGGCTGTCACCAAAGACAACCAGTTCGGTGATCGGTTCAATCCGTTGAGTTGACAAGATGAGTGCTGTCATAAAACCCACAACTACAAGAACAAGCGCAACAATGGTTTTTCTCATTGTTTTTCAATCAAGTCAGAACTAAATTACCCAGTAAAACGTTACTGAGCTTTGCTCTAGAACCTTTGGCACTCCCTCACCATAGCGAATCTGAGGTAGGTTTGTGGGGCTAGAACCGGGCTAGCAATTGGGGTTTTACCTTTCTGAAATGCCCGCGATCTGCAATGCCTACTCAAAGCCGCGCCTCCACAGACTAAACTCGCCGTCAGGAAGGCACTGCCCCTGCACCGCGTTTTTCGTACTTCACTAGCCTGAAAAAGGCTGTAGTTCGACTTTTCAAACAGATTCTCACACAATTGCATATAAACATGCTAAAGTCGCCGCCCTAAATTTTTCCGGAGCATTCAACAACAGCATCGGATAGTGAACTAGCACGCATCAACGTTCGGAGTGGGGGCGCGATTGACCTTGCGATTAACCTACAGCATTCCCCACTGTTGCTATTGCGATTAACGAAAATCTTGACTCTCTTGTCAGGCACAGTGTTGCTTGGCAAGAGTAACGCAAAAACGAATAAATTTGGATTGTAAGAAATAATTAAGGAGAAAATAGTATGGCAACAATCATTGGTACGCCTGCTAATGATAGTCTGAAGGGAAGTTTATTCGACGATGTAATTTTTGCAGATGCAGGAGACGATATTATTACCGATCCGGGTGGCAGTAACACCATCAATGCTGGTGCAGGCAACGACTGGATTACGATGGGTAGCAACGCCACAGGAAGCGGCAATGACATTATCAACGGTGGAGCAGGAGATGATATTATCACCGATTTTGGGGGTAATAATACAATTGATGCCGGCACAGGCAACGACCGGATTACAACCTATGGCGGTAACGACACCATTATAGGAGGCGATGGAGATGATGGCATCGCTAGCGGTGGCGGTAACGATACGATCTTTGGTGGAAATGGATTCGACACCATCGATGCAGGCAGCGGCAACAACATCATTGACGGTGGTGCAGGCAGCGATCGGATTACTGCCTATGCCGGAAAGGATCAGATCGCTGGCGGTAGCGGGGATGACGGAATCGCCAGTGGCGGTGGCGACGATATCATCTTGGGAGGAGATGGATTCGATTCAGTTGATGCGGGCAGCGGCAACGATGAGGTTTACGGACAGGCTGACAGAGACATTTTAAACGGGGAAGATGGGAATGATTTCATCTTCGGAGATGCGGGCAACGATTGGATAACCGGTGGCCGAGGCAATGACTTTCTGTCCGGAGGTGAGGGCAATGATATTATCGGAACTCATCCTTTTCCCTTCAATTCTTCTGTGCCTGAGAAAGACGAACTCTACGGTGGAGTAGGGGCCGATGTGTTCCGGATTGAATCTAATTATTTTGCAGGCATCAACGACCCCAGTTCCAGCCGGGATCAAGCCTATGCGATTGTGAAGGATTTCAATCTAGCCGAGGGTGACAGAGTAGGGTTGCTGCCCCTCTCGCTTTCTGAGTCTTACATCATCGAGCAGGGAGACTTCAATGGAGATGGAATTGTCAATGATACATTTATCATTCAAAATCGGTATACCATCGTTAATGATCATGTACTCTTTGTCAACAACCTGGTTGCCGTAATCGAGAATACCAATGCCGCTACTCTACTCGCCGCTGGAGCGATCCAGGTTTTTGACTAAGCAGTCATAAATTCTGGTTCCTAGTGGATGTATGCGAGCAGCCGATCACTAGTTTTGCCTTCAGTGGTTGGTTCAGCCATTGTGATGCGTCCGCAGTTCTGCGATTGCTCGAATTAATACCTCTGGTTCAATCGGTTTGGCAATGTGGCGTTGAAATCCAGCTGCCATGGCCTGTCGGTAGTCAATTTCTCCCGCATAGGCCGTCAGGGCGATCGCAGGAATCGTTCCTCCTTGCTCTGGCGATAAACACCTGATTTGCCGCATCAGCATGTAACCATCTACATCCGGCATGCCAATATCGCTCAACAACACGTCTGGTTTGAACTGCGTGAGTGTAGTGATTACTTCATCTGCCGTTGCAGCAGCAATCACATTTGCCCCATGTAACTCGAGCAGGAAGGCGAGAAACTCACGGGTATTGTCATCATCATCCACGACCAGAATGCGAGTACCTTGCAAATTTAGAGAGGATTCAGAGGGTTTTGTGTCTGACTTCGTTGTCGGTTGATGGAGCATTAACGGTAATTTGACGGTAAAGGTGGCTCCCTGCCCTTCACCCGGGCTGTCGGCTTGCACCGTACCACCATGCAGTTCTACCAGGTAGCGGACAATCGCCAGCCCTAACCCCAATCCACCAAAGCGTCGAGTTGTCGAGGAACTCTCTTGGCGGAATTGTTCAAACACATAGGGCAGAAAATCAGCAGGAATACCTTTACCGGTGTCGGTGACGGTGATGCGGGCGTGAGGGGGGGAAGGGGGGGAAGGTGAGGAAGATGCGGCTCGTGAGCCTCGCCGAACGAGGGAAGATGGGGAAGATTCTGCTCCCCTATCTCCATCTCGCTCCAGCCATACTTCCACCCGTCCTCCCTCAGGTGTAAACTTGACTGCATTAGTTAAAAGATTCCAAATCACTTGCTGTAATCGTCCGGCGTCTCCTGCAACATATCCCGTTTCTGGATCAAGTTGGGTATAAATCTGTATCTGCTTTGCTTCAGCCGCCAGACGCACGGTCTCCATAGCTGCTTGAATGGTGGCAACCAGATCGACAGGCTGGGTATCCAAGCTCAATTTACCGCGCAGAATACGGGATACATCCAGTAAATCGTTGATCAGTTGAGCTTGCATCTGAGCATTGCGCTCGATTACTTCCAACGCCCGTTCCGTCTTCTGTTCATCCAATTGGCGACTTCGCAGCAGCTTAGCCCAACCGAGAATCGGGTTGAGGGGCGAGCGCAGCTCATGGGATACAACGGCTAAAAATTCATCTTTGATGCGGTTGGCGGCCTCGGCGGCTTCGCGGGCGGCCTGTTCGCGGGCTAAAAGCCGTTCTCGCTCGGCTTCAGCTTGCTTGCGATCATCAATATCCGTTGCAGTGCCAAACCAATACAGGATTTGCCCTTGCTCATCTTTCAGGGGCACTACCCGGGTCAGATGCCAGCGATAGACTTGGTCTGCCCGTTTGAGGCGGCATTCGACTTCGTAAGCTTCACCAGTTTGAATGGCTTTTGTTCTCACTTCTCGGGTGGCTTCAAAATCGTCTGGATGAATGATTTCTGCCCATAACCCGACTCCCAACTCCAGCTCGGTTACTCCTGTATATTCTTGCCATCGCTGGTTGTAGAACTCAACGTTACCTTTGGCATCGTTGACCCACATGAGTTGGGCAACAGCATGGGCTAGGGTGCGATAGCGCTGTTCACTCAGACGAATTGCCTCTTCGGCTTGTTTACGCTCAGTAATGTCAAACAAAACGCCAATAGAGCGAATTGCCTCACCGCTCGAATTGTAAACAAAGCTTCCCAAGCCTGCCAACCAGGCGATTTGCTGATCATCTGCCCGAATCACCCGGTATTCTGCTCGATAAAGCCTGTGCTCTTGGCGAGACTGCTGCCATTCCTGGCTCACCCGCTCTACATCATCAGGATGAAGTCGCTCGCTCCACATAACTTCGGTTGCTTCACCCGTGGGCGTGGGTTCGTAGCCCAACATTGTGAAATGTGGTTCTGACCAGATTGCTTTACCAGTCGTGAGATCTACATCCCAGGTGCCCATTTGAGCACCTTGCATCGCCAATCGCAATCGTTCTTCTGCCTGACGTAACGCAGCTTCTGCCTGTTTGCGCTCGCTGATATCCAGCAGAGAAACCAGCACATGGTCGTAAGGGTCTGAAGCGGGTGGAAAGGTGATGGCAAACCAGACATGCAAGCGCTCCCCTTGTAGAGTTTGCAGTACGGTTTCTGTGGCGTAGTGAGTTTCGGCGGCGGCAATGGCCAGCAGTTCTTCGACAAACGCAGTTTGGGTTTCGGGAGTGAATATTTGGTGTAAGGAGTTCAATAGTTCTGCTTTAGTTTGGGCACCAAA
Source organism: Leptolyngbya sp. NK1-12 (assembly GCF_032598965.1). Classification (NCBI taxonomy): domain Bacteria; kingdom Bacillati; phylum Cyanobacteriota; class Cyanophyceae; order Leptolyngbyales; family Leptolyngbyaceae; genus Leptolyngbya; species Leptolyngbya sp. NK1-12. The sequence goes on along the minus strand of NZ_CP053587.1, from coordinate 1,013,702 downwards.
TAGTTGCAGAGATACCTGATTCACATCTCGCAGACGCACCATACCAACAGCCCATTGCACAAATTCGGGATGATCGGTGAAGTATTGCCGAAAATCTTTCACCCCTGCCGCTTTGAGTTGGTCAATTGCCGCTTTGACTGCCGAGAAATCTTCTTCCCAAATCGAAACCCCTGCCGCCTCAAAAATGTAGCGGTATCGCTGTTCCTGGGCCGCTAGAGCTACTTCTGCCTGCTTGCGTTCAGTTACTTCAGCAATAAAAACCGTCACTCCATCCGGCGATGGATAAACCCGGTGCTCATACCAACGCTGCCAGGGGGTGTAGAGATATTCAAACTGAGCAGGCATTTGCTCAGCCACAACCCGCTGAAGCTGAACATAAAAGTCTGTGCCAACGGCCTCCGGAAACAACTCCCAAATGGTTCGACCGAGTAGCTGTTGCCGCGACATGCCAGCCATTTCGCAGTAACGATCGTTGACGTAGATGTAACGCCAATCGAAATCAAGCATATAAAAGCCGTCGCTGATACTGGACAGCACCGTTTCTAGGCGTTCTTTGACAATCTGGGCATCCCGTTGGGCGGTTTCACTGACTTCTCGCAAGGTCTGCTCTCGCTGCAGGGCCATGCGGCGGGATTGATTCAACCCACTGATCAGCAGGGCCGCTACCACAAACACTCCTAAACGCAACACATTTCCAGAAGTAGCAATACTGAGAGAATAGTAAGGTGAAATAAAATAATAGTTGATCGCCAATGTAGACAGCACTGTTGCCACCAAGCCGGGTCCCAAGCCGCCATACCAGGCGCTTATCATCACCGCCACGAAAAACAGTGAGGTAGGAGTAGGTCGGATCACAGGTCCCAGCAATAGGCTGATTACTATGACTAAACCGACGCTGAGCAACGCCACACCGTAGGAAAGCAGTCGGGTGTGCTGAATCATTCTCCTCCCAACTCCCAACATGTCCTCCTTCTGCTGATCGCCCCCGCCTTACCAGCGATAATTCTGCAAGCAGGGCTTGGAATCAAGTCGCTGACCTGACCAAAACCGCCGCAGATTCGACACTGCAAGGCATCTCCGTCTCGATTATCTGTCATTGGAGAGAGAGGCAGATCTATCCAAAGAGCGAATTTATCGGAGAGGAGAGGGAGCAGATGGGTACATCAAATCCACTCGCGGGTTACTCAATCAGGCTACTTACTCAGGAGAGCAGTAAATGGTGAATAGGGTTTCGGTGGGGGGCTTCGACGCGAGCGCACTGCCCCCATGGGGCCAGAAAAATCAGCCGAGCGGTGAGGGGGTTGACTATAAAGCGCTCGGGGTAGTAACTAAATTACTTGATCTGATGCAGCTGGAGAGCAAATCGTCGCTGCCGTAGCCACAGCACAGCAACTAACGCAACTCCAATCAGAGCCAGTCCCGTATAGTTAACAGCCATCCAACCCCAGTCGTTTAGTAGCCGTCCTGACAGAAATGTGGCGAACGCCACAAAGCTGAGCATCAAAAAGTCATGGGTAGCCTGAGTTTTGGCTCGTTCCGATGGCGTGTAGGATTCGGTGAGTAGCGTTGTGGAACCAATAAACATGAAATTCCAGCCAACACCCAACAGCAGCAGCGCACTAAAAAAATGTAGTGCATGCATACCGGACAGATTGATGCCAATACACAGGCCATTCAACAAAATACCGATCAGGATAATCGTCAGCACCCCGAATCGAGCAATCAGATAGCCTGTGAACAGCGACGGGGTAAACATACCCAACACATGCCATTGAATGACCGAAGCAGCGGTGTGAAAAGGGTGGTTGACCTCGACCATAGCCAACGGGGTTGCCGTCATCAAGAGCGCCATCACACCATAGCCAATCATGCTACCCAGCACGGCCACGATAAACACAGGCTGTTGCACGATCGCACCCAGTCTACGCCCGCTCTCCTGGTATTTTTGCTCCGACAATGGCGGAAACTGAACCAAGCTGAGCAGCAGTAGCGTGACTAGTTGCAGCAGGGCAATCGCGACTAATCCGCCAGCAAATGTAGCAGGCAACCAATCTTTCGTCCAGGTGGCGAGCTGGGGGCCAACGAATGCCGCCAGAATGCCGCCAGCAATTACAAAAGAAATAGCACGTGAGCGAAACGCTTCAGTTGCCACATCTGCTGCGGCAAAGCGGTAGTAGCCAACGAATCCATTGAAAATGCCATAGAGTAGCGCAGCAATACTGAAGAGAACAAAGCTGCCTGCAAAAATGGCATAAACGCCCAAACCTGCACCGCTCATTCCTATCAACACCCCTGTGATGAACCCACGCTGGCGGCCCCACTGCTTCAAAGCAAAGGCGGCGGGAATCGTGGTCAGCATCGTGGCTAACTGCAACAGTGCTAGCGGTAAGGTAGCCAGCGATTTGTCTGCAGCTAATGTAGAACCGATCAGCGCAGCAGTGGTAAACAAAACAATACTGCCACTCATTGCGAGTGCCTGACAGGCGGCAAGTAAAAAAACGGCTTGCTTGGCTTGATTCACAGGAGGTAGGTCCAGACTTAAAGGGGTTGGGCGACCTCCATCATGCCGAATTTTTCATGGTTTGTATAGAGACAGTTGAGCCACTTTGGGCCGGATACAATTTGTTCCTAGGGTTGTCGCCCATAATTACTGCCTATCGTTTTGCCTGTAGCACCTCTAATTTTAATCAGCTTTAAGCAAGCGCCCATTCACCCTAAAATTCCTGCTTTTGCTAGATAGCCGATGCGATGTCATCCCTGTTCGCGCTACTGGTCACCATCCTGTCATCTTCCTGTCATATTCATCTTGCAAACTTGAAATTAAATCATTAGAAATTTTCGGAGGGCATACCTTCTCCCAACATTCTCCAAACATTATGGTGGCAGGAGGAACTTATGAGAAGAAAGGCATCTCACCTGAGGCGCTGGTTGCGTTTGAGTCTAGCCACGTTTCTACTGCTGATCGTGATCCATTTAGCGTTACCAGCCCTGTTTTTGATTTTGCAGGTACCGTCTTTTGCGATCGGCAATGAAGCGGTTTGGATTCTGCGCTGGGAAAATACTAGTGATAGCACTGGCATTCAATTCAATCTGCTGCTTTTGCTAACAATTGCGGTTGGAGTAGGGCTGCTGGGAATACTGCTGCCACCAAATCGTCAGCATACCGATTAACCCTAGCCTCAGATGTATACATCTGGTCTTTTCGAGGCTCTTATGGGGCTTCTACCTGGAGTAGGAATTTTCACGGCTCAGTCATCGCTAGTATAGAAATAACATGTAGATCAATAAAATTGATCTAATTGGCATTGCTGAATTGAGGTATGAATTGCCCTCCCCAGTCCCCCAATTCTGGGCTACCTTGTACACAGATCTTGATCGCAACTCAATGCAAGGGGTGATCCCCCTTTTCTGAGATGCCCGCAGGGCTATAATTCCCCTTATCAAGGGGGACTTCAATCCCTGATTGGTAGGTGCTGCGCACAGGCGTCGCCTCCGGTTCCCCCCTTCGTAAGGGGGGTTAGGGGGGATCCTCGACTTGTGTGGACATCGTAGCCAATTCTGAGGGAAGATCTTTCAAAGTCCCCCAGAATTAGGGGATTGGGGGGCTACCAACGTTACAGCAACTCCACGATTCATACCTCTATTCAGCAACGCCATAAAATTAAGACAGGGCTATTATTCAGTTGGTCTTCAATCGGCCAGAAATCGGCCAGAAACAATCAGCCAGAGACCCTGGCCAGAAATCGGTTAGATGGTCCAGTCATATCCAAACTCGTTCCACTGCTCTAAAACTGCTCTAAAATTGCCATGCACCTAATCAAAGCTCTCAACACCGGTTTAATCATCGCTGCCATGAGTTTAGCGGCTTGTACGGGAGCGAATCAGGGGTCCGTTAATCAAACAACTAGCTCTCCCCAGGTTAGTCCCGAAGCAGCACCCACTGATGGCGGCGAACCAACCGGAGCGGGGCAATCGCAAGCTAATCAGTCCCAAACCAACCAGACCGTTGCTCAGAATCCCGCCGTCTGCGAACTGGTTGAGCAGGGCTATGGTCCGACGGGGCAGGTCAATGTGCGAGCCGAAACGGTAGTCAGCGGGTTGGAGGTGCCCTGGGGTATTGCTTTTTTGCCTAACAACGCCATGCTGGTGACAGAACGTCCGGGGCGAGTGCGGTTGGTCGAAAATGGCAGCTTACGCCCGCAACCCGTTGCTACCATTAGCGTCAGCGATCGCGGAGAAGGCGGATTGCTGGGAATTGCGACTCATCCTGATTTTGCCAATAACCGCTTCTTTTATGTCTACTTCACTGCCAACAAAAATGGTACGCCGGTGAACCGCGTCGAACGCTGGCAAATGGCGCAGAATGGCACAAGCGCAGTGCGGGAGCGGATCATTATTGACGATATTCCGGTGGCGCAATTTCATAACGGCGGGCGGATTCGCTTTGGTCCGGATGGCATGCTGTACATCGGCACAGGAGATGCCAGAATTCCTGACCTTTCTCAAGATGTAAACAGTTTAGCCGGAAAAATTCTGCGCCTCACCCCAGATGGGCAAGTGCCTGCTGATAATCCCTTTCCAGGCAATCCGGTCTATATTCTCGGCATCCGCAACACTCAAGGTTTCGACTGGGTGAATCCCTCAACCCTATGGGTCAGCGACCACGGACCAAGTGGGGATTTGGGCCGTTCTGGGCACGACAAGGTCAGCGTGGCTCAGGCAGGAGCGAATTTGGGTTGGCCAACCACCTATCGCTGTGAGTCTGGACAGGGATTGGTGACCCCTTCGATTGTCTGGCGACAAGCCCTTCCGCCCGGAGGAGCGGCTATTTATACCGGCAGCACGATTCCCGAATGGCAGGGCAGTTTGATTGTAGCGGCATTGCGGGCCGAACAGCTGCAGCGGGTCGTGATCGATCCCCAGTCGAGCCAGGTACAGCAACATGAGGTGTATTTGCAGGGCCAGTACGGACGGCTGCGGGAGGCAATCATGGGACCCGACGGCGAACTGTATGTGACAACCAGCAATTGTGATGGTCGCGGCAGTTGCCCAGCAGAACTAGATAAAATTCTGCGAATTACCCGCTAAAGTGCGTTTGCAATTTACAGTCTTTTTCAGGCTAGTGAAGTACGAAAAACGCGGTGCAGGGGCAGTGCCTCCCTGCGTGGGGACTTCGCGCCCACACCCCCTGCAGCTTACATGAGTAAAAAACACTGTAAACCAATCTAATCAAAAGAGTTGATAAACAAAAGATTAAAAACGATCTTTATGACTAACGCAAGTAATAAAAATGGTCACACTCTGATCACATTTGTTTTAGATCATCAAAGTAGAGCAGCAACTCAAATAAAATTAATCAATAAAATCAAATAAATAATACGTTCAGACAAACAGATTTTTTTTGATTAAAGAACTGATTTAACAAGTCAAATTATCCTCACTTGACGAGTGTAATTGCGAAATCGTGAACAAACTACACAGTCCTAAACTGCTAAAGTACAGGTCGCTGGCAACAGAGGCACCTCGTCGTTCCATTACGTTAATAGATGCAATCTCTTTGATCGTCGGGTTGGTAATCGGGGCAGGTATTTTTGAAACACCCGCTCTGGTTGCAGCAAATACAGGCACGACAAATGGAGTCCTCTGGATTTGGTTGATTGGCGGCGCAGTGTCCTTGCTAGGAGCATTGTGCTATGCCGAGTTGGCAACAGCCTATCCCCATGTAGGCGGCAATTACTACTACTTGAAACGAGCATTTGGGCAACCGCTTGCTGTACTGTTTGCCTGGGCGCGGATGACGGTGATTCAAACTGGGTCGATTGCACTGTTGGCCTTTGTGATGGGAGACTACGCCTCTCAGTTATTTCCTCTAGGCCCTGCCTCAGCCTCTATCTATGCGGCAATCACAATTACCCTACTGACGCTGATCAACATTATCGGCATCCACCAGAGTAAGCAAACTCAGAACTGGCTAACAGCAGCTAATATTCTTGGTTTACTGCTGGTGATTGTTTTGGGTCTAGCCCTCTCGCCTGCTGCGCTACCGTCACCCCCTGCTGCCTCAACCACTGGTTCGTGGGGGTTAGCGCTGGTCTTTGTGCTCCTCTCCTACGGTGGCTGGAATGAAGCAGCTTATATTTCTGCGGAAATTAAGACGCCGCAACGCAATATGGTGCGCTCACTTCTGTGGGGAATCGGCATTATTACTACCCTATACCTGCTGCTGAATCTAGCCTATTTGCGCGGATTAGGGGTTGGAGGAATGGCCGGTTCGCCCGCGGTTGCGGCCGAGCTGCTCCGACAGGTTGGGGGAGAAGCAGGAGCCACGTTTATTAGCTTACTGGTCGTGATAGCCACAGTTGGTTCTATCAACGCCACGATTATAACTGGCGCTCGAAGCAGCTTTGCCTTAGGACAAGATGTCTCCCTGTTTCGTTTCTTGGGAACCTGGCAACCCAAACCTAGTTCGCCAACAGCGGCTTATTTAGTACAAGCAGGGATTGCCCTCACCTTAGTCGGGTTAGGAACTTACACCCGTCAGGGGTTTGAAACAATGGTGGATTACACAGCCCCGATCTTCTGGTTTTTCTTTTTATTCAGCACCCTCGCCCTAATTGTGCTGCGATTTCGCGAGCCATTCCGTCCACGGCCTTTCCGAGTACCACTTTACCCACTTATTCCCCTGTTATTCTGCATCATCTGCGGATACTTACTCTACTCTAGCCTTGTTTATACCGGCATTGGATCTATTGTAGGTGTCGTTGTAGTTCTACTCGGTATTCCTTTAATTCGGCAATCACAAAATCCGAATTGACTGAATCGTTATTCAACTCGTAAGTCACTACTGATTAGTTTTTGATTATGTAAAAACATTACAATCAGTATCCACTTCAATATATCGGATTGCGCAGAAATCGCATTCAGATTCATTCAAAAAGTAAAAGGAGGAACACCAATGTCATTCACATTTTCATCGACTAAGCAAGCATCATCTCGTTCGATTCAGCGAATGCTTCTTGCAGGAATTGGCGCTCTTAGCTTCACAGGCATTGCCTGCACTCAGCAGCGCAGCTTGGAACAGCCTCAGGCCGTCAGCCCCCAAGCCGGTACAACCGAGCAGACCTCACCCGACGCTACCATTCAATCTCCCGGCCGCAGACCGGATGTGGTCTATGTGCCGACACCAATGCCAGTTGTTGATGAAATGCTGAACCTAGCGAATGTTCAGTCGGATGACGTGGTGTATGACTTGGGCAGCGGAGACGGACGGATCGTGATTGCAGCCGCTCAAGAACGAGGAGCCAGGGGAATTGGTGTCGAGATTGATCCGCAACGAATTCAAGAAGCCAATCAGAATGCTCAGCAGGCTGGTGTAACCGATCGGGTAGAGTTTTTGCAACAGGATCTGTTCGAGACCGACTTTAGCGATGCTACCGTAGTTACTCTTTATCTACTGCCAGAACTCAACGTGAAGCTACGCCCCAAACTCTTGCGCGAACTCAGACCAGGGACTCGCATTGTCTCTCATGCCTTTGATATGGGCGAATGGGAACCAGATCAAGTTGTGGAAGTGAATGGTAGAACCGTTTACTACTGGGTAGTTCCTGAAAATCCACCGGCTAATTTACTCTAGAATCAAGTCATTCAACTTAATTAAAACCAAGATCAGGGTGTTGTCGCCGCCCGAAGGGCGACAACATCCCCTGTGGGTTTTATGTTTAATTATGTCTACTTAGATCCGTTTCTGCAAATTTACACTTGATTTACACCTAATTTACACCTCGGATTTACACCGGCGGTTTGACAAACCGTTTGACGATTACCAACCCTGCTACTCCTAAGCCCACTAATCCAATTAGCGGCGCGATCGTTCCCCAGGCGGGATCGGGTTGGGTTTGAGATGCTTTTTCGGTTTGGCTCGGTTGAGCGGTTGGCTCCTCTGCTAAAGGCGAGGCAGCAGGCGGAGAGGCGGCAGTTGCTACAGTTACCTCATAGCTCATCTGAAACGGGGTAAAGTCGCCTGCGGTTTTCGGCGTGCAGCCCAACTCCAACTCGTAGAGGCCGATCTTGGGAAAAACCACTTCCGCACCAGGGATTCCTTGATACTGCTCAGCGCTAACGGCTTGCAGGGTTGGCGTCAGCAGGGGGGGATCAGCAGCAGCACGGGGCAGAGCATAAACCTGCAACTGGCAGTTTCCCTGCTCCAGCGGCAGCAGTTCTCCACCTTTGCGGGTGAGCGCAATCCAGACTTGCGCCGGTTCTCCAGCCTTGGGCGCATGATTGGGTTCAACATGCCAGGTTCCCGCCACATCAGCCGTTACTTCAACCTTGTGGGCCAGCACCGGAGGATGGGCCAGACTATTCGCAGCGAGCAGCAAGAGGCCGATCGTGACTGCAGCGTTGGAAAATTGGTAGACCATAAAATCACCGCTAAATGCAACACGAAAAATGACTTACCAAGACTGCCGCACCTGCTGGAGATAGAATTGCGTTTGCTGATAGCCAGCCTGATCTCCCTGTTGCTCAAACAATTCGGCAGCTCGCTGCAAATCGGCCAAGGCAGAGGCTCGGTTACCCGTTTGGAAATACAGCACGCCCCGATTGCCGTAAGCCCCAGCCAGGGATGGATCGAGGCTAATGGCCCTCGTGTAGTCATCAATGGCGGCAGCGGCATCTCCTAGTTCGGTGCGGGTTTTGCCGCGATTGTAGTAGGCATCAGCATAATTTGGATCGATGGTAATCACCTGGTTAAAGTCGGCCAGCGCTTGATCGAACTTTCCTGCCAGGGCATAGAGCACGCCTCGGCTGTTGTAAGCTTCTGGATAGTTTGGGTTGATTTCAATTGCTTGATTAAACGCCTGCATTGCCCCAGTCAGGTCATTGGAGTAAGTGCGAGCTTCGCCCAAATTGTAGTACGCCTCCGCACTGTCTGGATCTTTCTGCACAGCGGTCTGAAAATTTGTGATCGCCTGATCGTAGTCTCCAATGATGTGATAAGCAATACCTCGCTGCATGTAGGCTTCGGCATAGTTGGGATCGACCTGGATGGCTCGCGTGTAGCTGATGATGGCCGCCTGATGGTTGCCCTGTTCTACCTGTGCTAATCCCTGATTCACCCAATCGGCGGCTGAGTTGGCAGCTTGCGGTCTGGTTGGGACGGCAGCATGGGTTGGCAACAAGCGGGACTCAGCGGGCATTGCCTTCAATAAAGCTAGTGGTAAAGCTAGTGGTAAAGCCAGTGGTAGAGCCATCAGCATTGAGCAGGCCGGTGTAAAGGTAACAGCTTGAAGCACAATCTGATGATTCCAGGTCATGATGCATATCCTTCTAATAACAGCAAAATGGCTTTGCCTAGCAGCCCTGCGGCCCGACGCCATTGCCAAGTTGATTAGGCCACTTCTGATTTGGCTTTGCTTCTACTCAGAAGCAAACCATTTCAAGCGGCATTCTAATCAGGTCAGGGAATTGAATTCAAATTTTACCTCACAATCGGAGGGAAGGTCAGACATACCCCCTCCCAACCGCTCCTTAGCAAGGGGAGAAACTGCAGGTGGTGAAGGTCTGCTCTGTCGTCTAAACGTCAGCAGCGAACCAGGGAAAACCTGTGGTTATCAAACCATAATCAATCAGCAATAATGGCGATAAGCTTTCCTATGGAAATTATTCAGATTAGGGGGGAAACAGCCTAAGTCAACCTAGAAAAGGCTGAAGAACGCTAAACGTCTAAAATAACTCTAAAATAACTATTCTCTATACGATAAATCCAACCAATGCCAATTTGTTATTAGTGACAAAATCTAGTATAGGTTTTTACATTTTCTGCTGCCAAGACAAGAGATGGGCGAGAGGAATGTGATAGAGTGCAACAGCGTCAGCGGATTTACGGCCTAGCCGCTTCTCGCGGGACATCGCTGGAAATAGGCTGGAAATAGAAAGTCACCGATACCGATAGTATTTTAGACCTGGTTGAATGACAAAACTCTAGTCGCTGGCGGCTCGAAGCCGCACCTACACACCAAACCTGAGACCAAACCTGCGCGGATTACTGAACCAAACTGAATAGTCGGCGCAGGGCGTTCGACTGAGCTGAGCTGCGTCGCCGACTTGGCTTGTATAGCAGCGGTTACTTTACGAGAAGCCGCTATGCCTAACGGCAGGCTCTTGCCAACGCATCTAGAACCGCCCTGGGAAGTGATTTGTCAGTCAATCAGATTTTAGATAAATATTTTAGACAAGATAGGATTTTAACAAAATCAGGATATGTCATTTAATTCTGCATTGTACGATCCCCAACTTGCGGCAATTCTAGATTGGCTAACGGTGTTTGGATTTACGACTTTAACGCTGGTGGTAATTTGGCAAATCCTAACCCGTTCGCAAAACCGCTAAATTCCTCCATTCGGTCGATGTTCCACAGTCGCAATCTCACAGCAATAATTTTACGGGGAACTTTTTGTTGAAATTGCTTTCAGGTGACTTCAGGGAAGTCGGACGCCATCTGCACCCATTCCCCACCCTGATTCCCCAACCCGGTTGGACTAGATGAATTCCTTAAGAATTCTCTAGAAAGGCCATTAAAGGGTAAAGTAAAGGACAAATCTTTTCTAAAGCAAGCTCGTCATGCGTACCTTATTGATTTATCCGCGTTTCCCCCAAAGCTTTTGGTCCTTCGAGCGGGCTTTGGCATTGGTTAATCGTAAAGCGCTCCTGCCGCCCTTAGGATTAGTGACTGTAGCGGCCCTGCTGCCCCAGGAGTGGGAGTTCCGCTTGGTGGATCGGAATGTGCGAGACGTAACAGAGGCCGAGTGGGAATGGGCCGATCTGGTGATTCTCTCGGCCATGATCGTGCAGAAAGAGGATTTTGCTGAACAGATTCGGGCCGCTAAACAGCGCGGCAAACGGGTGGCGGTGGGCGGTCCCTATGCAACGTCGCTGCCCCACGAAGCGGCTGAATTTGGGGCAGATTTTCTGATTTTGGGCGAAGGTGAAATCACCCTGCCGATGTTTGTAGAAGCGATCCAGCGCGGCGAAACCAGCGGCACCTTCACCACCGACGAAAAGCCGGATGTCACATCGACTCCCGTGCCCCGCTTTGATCTGCTGGAAATGGACGCCTACGACAACATGTCGGTGCAGTTTTCGCGTGGCTGCCCGTTTCAGTGTGAGTTTTGTGACATCATCGTGCTCTATGGCCGCAAGCCCCGCACCAAAACCCCGGCCCAGTTTATTGCTGAGCTAGAGCGGCTGTATGAGTTGGGCTGGCGGCGCAGCGTCTTCCTGGTGGATGACAACTTCATCGGTAACAAACGCAACGTCAAACTGCTGCTGCGGGAACTGAAAACCTGGATGGCGGAACGCAGCTATCCCTTCTTTCTCAACACCGAAGCCTCGGTTGATCTAGCTCAGGACGAAGAGCTGATGGAAATGATGGTGGACTGCAATTTCAATGCCGTCTTCCTGGGAATCGAAACCCCCGATACCGACAGCCTTGCCGTCACCAAGAAGTTCCAGAATACGCGCAATCCCCTGGTAGAGTCAGTGCAAAACATCATGCGACACGGGTTGCGGGTCACGGCTGGGTTCATTATCGGCTTCGATGGCGAAAAGGCCGGTGCGGGCGATCGGGTGGTGCGGTTTGTCGAAGAAACGGCGATTTCGCTGGCGATGTTTAGTATGTTGCAGGTGCTGCCCGGTACAGCGCTCTGGCATCGGCTCAAAAAAGAAGGTCGGTTACTCGACGAGCGGGGCAACATCAACCAAACCACGCTGATGAACTTTATCCCCAGCCGTCCCATCGAAGCCATCGCCCAGGAGTATATCGACGCCTTCTGGCAACTCTACGATCCGCAACACTATCTTGACCGTACCTATCGTCAGTTTCTGCTGCTGGGCGAACCCCGACACAAAACCACGCTACGCAAACCGAGCTGGGTTGTGATTCGGGCCATGCTCACCATCTTCTGGCGGCAAGGCGTGCTACGCAAAACCCGCTGGACTTTCTGGCCCTATCTGATTCACATCATGATCGCCAAACCCCGCAACTGGCAGTATTACCTGTCGATTTGTGCCCTGGGTGAGCATTTCCTGGAATACCGGCAGCTTGTAGATCAGCAGATCCGGGCGCAATTGGCAGAGTACCTGGCTGCCAAAGCCGCACAAGCCGAATTGCAGGCCGAATCGCAAGCCGCTGAAACCGCAAAAACCGTGGCCGCCTGAGCGAATGATTCATGCGTCGGCAGAGCTTCAACGTTCGTCACAATTACCAAAGTTCGTCACAATAAAGAGATGGAATTTTGGTCGCGGCGCGGCCCGTCAGATTAAGGAACGTTGAACTTGGCTATTGCAAACTCACGCCACTCGCTAAAGCTCAGAACCGGAAAACCTGATTCCCGTCAGTCTCAGCCATTGCTGCGGTTGCTGCAATACGGAAAAGTCTATCGCTGGCAGTTTTGGCTGGCAACCCTCTGCTCGGTGCTCAACAAGCTGTTCGATCTGGCTCCACCCGTGCTGATCGGGATTGCGGTGGATGTGATTGTGAAGCAGCAGGATTCGCTGATCGCCCAGTTGGGCATCCTCGATGTCCGGGCGCAGTTTCTGGTGCTGGCTGGACTGACGGTGGTGATCTGGGTGCTGGAGTCAGTGTTTGAATACCTCTATGCCCGCCTCTGGCGCAATCTGGCCCAAAAAATCCAGCACAACCTGCGGCTCGATGCCTATGCCCATTTGCAAGAGCTGGAACTGGAATATTTTGAGGCCCGCAGCACGGGTGGCCTGATGGCGATCCTGAACGACGATATCAATCAGCTAGAGCGATTTCTAGACTTTGGAGCCAATGAAGTCATCCAGGTGGTCGTCACGGTTCTGGCCGTCGGTGCCGGGTTCTTTTGGATTGCACCCAGCGTTGCCTGGATGGCGATGTTGCCAATGCCATTCATTCTGTGGGGATCGGTGGCCTTCCAAAAACGGCTGGCTCCTCGCTATGCGGACGTGCGCGACAAGGTGGGTCTACTCAACAGCCGACTGTCAAATAACCTAGGCGGAATTGTCACGATCAAAAGCTTTGTCACCGAAGACTACGAAATTCATCGTCTGCGGCAAGAAAGCGAAGCCTATCGCCAGAGCAACCGTCGCGCCATTGCCCTCAGCGCCGCCTTTGTGCCTCTGATCCGGATGATCATCCTGGCCGGATTCACTGCCCTATTAGTCTACGGTGGTTTCGCCGCAATCGAAGGCACCATGTCCGTCGGTACCTACAGTACATTGGTAGTGATGATCCAACGCCTCCTCTGGCCCCTCACCCGCCTCGGCGAAACCCTAGACCAATACCAACGCGCTATGGCCTCCACCAACCGCGTCATGAACCTGCTCGACACCCCGATTACCATCCATTCCGGCACCCTCCCCATCTCCCTCGTTCGGCGAGGCTCACGAGCCGCCCTCTCTCCTCGTTCGGCGAGGCTCACGAGCCGCATCTCTCCTACCCCCATCCACGGCGACATCCTGCTACAAAACGTCACCTTCGCCTACCGCGACCGTCTGCCGGTGCTCCAAAACCTGTCGCTCCACATTCCCGCCGGACAAACCACCGCGATCGTCGGCTCGACCGGATCGGGCAAAAGTACGCTAGTGAAGCTGTTACTGCGGCTCTACGACATTCAATCGGGCAGCATTACACTGGACGGCATCGAGTTACGCGACCTGCAACTGCGCGATCTGCGGCGGGCCATCGGCTGGGTGAGCCAGGATGTGTTTTTGTTCCACGGCTCGGTGCTGGAAAATATCACCTACGGCAGTCCTGAAGCCACGCTAGCCGACGCGATTGAGGCCGCCAAAAATGCCGAAGCGCACGAATTCATCGAACAGTTGCCCCACGGCTACGACACAATTGTGGGCGAACGCGGCCAACGGTTATCCGGCGGTCAACGTCAGCGTTTAGCGATTGCTCGCGCCATTCTCAAAGATCCGCCAATTCTGATTCTGGACGAAGCCACTTCTGCCGTCGATAACGAAACCGAGGCCGCCATCCAGCGTTCGCTCGACCGAATCACCCGTAACCGCACCACAATTGCCATCGCCCATCGTCTATCAACCATCCGCAACGCTGACCAGATTTATGTGATGGAACGAGGTCAATTGGTCGAACAAGGCACCCATGATCGTTTGCTAGAACAGCAGGGCATCTATGCTAGCCTGTGGCGTGTGCAAATGGGAATGCGGTGAATCGTTGAACCACCCGGAGTACTGAAATCTGAATATTCGCGTTAATACTAGACTAAATACCGGGGAATCAATTCGCGCCACACAAATAATAAGCGCATTTGCGCATACCTCCATGGATTACAAGATTAGAGCAGGCCGTTGAGTGTGCGTAGGGAGTTTCACCGATTTTAGTGAGGTAGATGATTTCACTGAGGTAGAAAATTTCTCGATTGCCCCTGTCGTGAGTGTTGCGATTGGGGAGCGCACTCGCTTTACCCTGGAAGGCGAGTACACATATAACGACCAAGTTGTTAGTTGGGGTTTGCCACCAGTCGGTTCAGTGCTGCCAAATCCCAATGGTGAAATCCCACGCGATCGGTTTATTGGAGAACCTGACAGCGTTTTTAATATTACGCAAGGCAGAGTAGGCTATCGGTTGGAGCATCAGTTCAGCGACAACTGGTCAATACAAAATGCACTTCAGTGGAAAACGTTCACAACGTCAACACCAGAAAACTATTTTTTGCCCGGCGGTCTCAGGGACGATAATCGAACCTTGGATGGTGATTTTCAAGCAGAGAGGGGTGACACAGATATTTATGACTTAAACCTCAATCTCACTGGTAGATTCTCAACAGGCTTAATTCGCCATCAATTGACCTTTGGAGTTGATTTGGGTAGATATGACGAAAATCTCAATATCTTATTTGCACCCGCTACACCCTTGGATGTGTTTAACCCCATATATGGGCAACCTGCTACTGAACCTTACGTCCCCGACTTTGTTGCGAACAACTTAACAGACACTTTAGGAATCTATATTCAAAATCAGGTGATACTGGCAGAGAATCTCAAGCTACTGCTAGGTGGACGGTTTGATCTGTTTGAGCAAACCAATCCAGATCTTCTGGCAGATACCCAAACCAATCATCAGGGGATGCTTTTAGTCCGCGTGTCGGCATTGTTTATCAGCCCATTCAACCCATTTCCCTCTATGCCAGCTACAGTCGCTCGTTTACTCCAGTAACTGGCAGAAGTTTTGAGGGCGATCTGTTTGAACCTGAGCGTGGCACCCAGTATGAAGTGGGGGTGAAAGCAGATGTGAATGACCGACTCTCGGCAACCCTGGCTCTCTACAATCTGACCCGAACGAACGTCTTGACGGCAGACACAAGACCGGGTGTCCCGCTTGGCTTTTCGATTCAAACTGGAGAGCAACGCAGTCGGGGTGTGGAACTCACTGTTCAAGGCGAAATTTTGCCTGGATGGAACATCATTGCAGGCTATGCTTACACCGATGCCCAACTCACCGAAGACAACACCCTTCCTGAGGGCAATCAGTTAGCTCTTGTCCCTGAAAATGCAGTTAACCTATGGACGACCTACGAAATTCAATCAGGAGATTTCCAAGGCTTGGGAGTTGGCTTAGGCTTATTCTTTGTGGGAGAGCGGCAAGCGAATTTAGCCAATGAATTTCAACTCCCAAGCTACCTGCGGACGGATGCGGCAATTTTTTACAGACGCAATCAGTTCCGCGCCGCCCTTAATTTTAACAATCTGTTCGATATTACCTATTTTGAAAATTTCAATGGTCGGGGCGTTTCTTATGGTGCACCACTCACGGTTCAGGGCACAATTTCGTGGCAGTTTTGATCCCTCTTGATCCCCCTAAGTCCCCCTTAAAAAGGGGGACTTCTGAGCCTCCAGTTCCCCCCTTTCTTAAGGGGGGCTAGGGGGGATCAACCCCTCAAGCCTCACACACACTCCCTCAAATTGCGTCATGATTTCCTCATTCGTAAACCGGATCACCGTCAATCCATATCCCATCAAAATTTGTGTTCGCTCCCAATCGTATTGTTGTTCACCCTCAGTAAAATGATTGTCTCCATCCACCTCAATCACCAATTTCAACGCTGCACAATAGAAATCCACAATGAAATGATCGATCGGTCTTTGTCGCAGGACTCGAAAGGGAAATGTTCTGAGATAATCTTGCCAAAGTTTCTGCTCAGCAGGCGTTGGATTTTGTCGAAGTTGTTTTGCTCTGGAAACTAGTTTTGAGTTGTAGGGTAGGTGAAAGTTTGTGGTGATGAAGGTATTGTGGTCAGGCATGAGATCCCCCCTAGCCCCCCTTAGAAAGGGGGGAATTAGAATGGCGCTAAGAATAGTGTGCCCACGATGGCAAGCTTGGTGGCGATAGATTTTAAGTGTAGGTTTAACTGCCGTGCTTGGACATGGAATGGAATTAACCTACTTGATGCTGATGCCGTGATTGATGATCTTTACAAATATCTTGTTGGCATTCCCTAATCCCATGCCTAAACACATTTTATTCGTCTGCCAATCCTGCGTTCCTCCGAAGCACAGTTCAAGATTACCTCATGCAAAAGCAGCCATCTACCCCACCCAGCCAACCATCTCCACAAAAACCGATCGCACATCTGCTTTTCATGGCGATCGAATGGGTGAAAGGGTGAGGGAGCGATCGAGTATGGGGGAGGGGCGATCGCCCTGCTACAAGCTCTCATCTAACTCACTCGTTCAAGCCGCTCAGCCAGCCAAACCTTAACAATCGATTCACGAGTCACTCCCAGTCGCCTTGCCTCTCGATCTAACGCATCCAACATCCACTGAGGAAAATCGATCGTTACTGCTCTCGATTCATGTCCCGGACGACGAGCTTGGGAAATATCCAAAAATTCAGTAATCGTTTCGCCCTGATCAAACTGCTGGTCAAATACTTCCGCCTTCATAAATTGCCACCTCTTCTACTCGTGCTCGTCGAACGGAAATGATTCGGACTCTTGATTCTCGATAGGTAATCACGGCTGACCAATGTTTATCTCTAATTTTACCAATCACCAAAAACCTGGTTTTATCCTCGGTTCTGGCAGGAATCTCAATGCGATCGATATCCATCCACAGTTGTTGAGCCTCTGTAAAATCAATGCCGTGCTTTTGCTGATTAGACTGACTCTTTTGTGGATCAAACTCAAACTCCATATCCCGCAAGGCACAGCGTAATGCATCACTGAAATCTCCATCCATCGCCAACATTAACAGGCAAAATCAACATTTCTTGCAGTTTCCAAAGCCAAACTAAATTTATTGTTTTGATCGCTCCAACTCTTCTCGAAAAATCTGACGTAAATCCTCCTTCAGGTCATGATTACGGATGTATTCTGACAATGCCTCATTGATCAACGTTTGATAGCCCCGATCGCCAGCCTTTTCTTTAAAGTATTCCACTATGAAAACATCCAAAAACATATTGACGCGCTGTTTCCCTCGCTCGACCGCTTTTCCACCAACCCGCAGCACAGCTCGTTCCATTTGCGCTTCCATTACCCCCGGAATATCCGATAGATCAATCTCTTCATCTTTCATGGCATCAATCCGCTTCCAAAATGACTCGAACTTCATCCTAGTTTTCCGTATGAGCAATCACCACCACCCGCCCTCGCAAAAGCCCAAGGGTAATGAAACGCTGCTCACCATAGCAAAACGCTCGTCTTCAAACGTCAACGTTGCTCCTTCAAATACTTGAGAAGCATCAATAAAGTTAAAATAAAGCATGGTCTGCTTATATCTAGCCTTAATGCCTCAGCCCGTAGATTATGAGGAAATCCTATTTAACCATTACACGGAGGCGGAGGTTGCTGAGATCCAAACTTTAATGACAAATTGGGATCAGGCAACTTATCCAACTCTAGCTGCAAGTATTGTTAAACACGCTCAGAAACATGGTTTCACTGGAGATTACTTGCGCTATCTCAGAAAAGCAGCAAGTTTCAACAAAAAAGGCGCACGGAGGAAACAACTACCTGATGGAGCAACGCGATGGCATAAAGGGCAGGAATTCTTGATTGAGCGAAACGGAAAAATTGTCACCTACGGAGAAAATAGTTGATTATGAACCCTTCTTCAGGTCATTCATTAACGTCAACCTCGATCGATATCGAAAGTCGCCATATCTCCTTGCTCTCGGAGCAGCTAGATATGCTTTACCAAGCCTTCAAATCAGAACGAATGGCGATCGCTCAATGGGAAGAAGATCAGGAATTTTCCATCTTGGGCGTGCTTGAATTATTCTCAACCGAAGTTCAAGGATACGCTGAACAAATCAAGCTAGGTCAGTTTACTTCGCCCTTGGCTCACAGCGTTGATCACTTACGTCAACTAAACTTATTCAGAATTGACTACTTTGTAAACTGGTACTTTCAAAATCTAGAACAATATCCTCAAACCAAGCAATACATTGAGGGACTTGATCACCTGCGACTGTCAATGCTGGAATGTCTAAACAATCGCTTATCTGCTGCTGCTTGATTGCCCTATTTGCAAGGGTAGAGCAGATAGTATGGGCGAGCCACATATGAGTATCCAGAACAATCACTTCAGACATTCCCAATCCTGTTCATCCACTACAGGACTAATCAAATCACCTAAAATTCTGGCTTTACCCGCGATCGTAGCAGCAGGAACCCGACGTTTAACAGGAGGCACCGTTTCCTCTAAAACAATCACAATCACACGAGCAGAGGTAACAAAAATCACTCAGCAATACTCTGGCTAGGGCTAAACCTGTAGGAGCCAGCAAGCCTCCACCCCAAAAATCTATGTCATTAGGTAGAGGCGACCAACACAGACAGCTTCCACAATAGCTCAAGCGAAAATCGTCTTCCCAGACTAGCTTGCCGCTTTGATGCGGTTGGGATGGCATCTCATTCAATCCAAGCGAGGAGTTATGAGCAAAATCGTTATAGCATTGGCTTCGTTGGTAGGAGTCTCGGTTTTTCTAGGTGCTTGTGAACCCGCTGGAACGGGCGGAACCGGCGGAACTGATACTAGTCCAACCGTGGCTCCAGAGACCAGCCCAGTAGCACCCGCTGACAGCCCCACACCCAGTCCAACCACCTCGCCCTAAATTCAGCTATTTAGTCATCTTTAGCCATCTTGCTGTGAAAATGGAAGCCAGAAGTCAAAAAAATCTGACTTCTGGCTCCTTAGATCAGAAGTTGTATCCAACCCCTATAATCACGCTGCCTTCGGTATCTCGGAAAAAGGCAACGTTGCCTTGGGCTACAACGGTAACGCGGTCGGCGACGGGTATGTCAATTCCACCTGTGATCAAGGGTCTAGCTAAGCTGTCGCTGCCGGTGGAGATCGCTAAGCCGCCACCGACAAAGGGCGCAACAGCAAAATCGATGTCTTCAGCGATTGCACCAATTGGCAGGTCAGCCGTTAGTGGCAGCAGAATCGTAGGATCGCTTCCGACCACAACACTGGGACGGGCCGAGAAGTTGCGCGTTAGTCCTATTTTGCTGAAGATAGTGAAATTCGTTTCGCCGAGGGCCGTGTCCCCTCCAAAACCAAGATTACCGCCCACACCCACATAGCTAGGACCAGACCGGGTAGCCCGCCCAGGTGTAACGGCTTGCGAAACCTGGATATTATCTAGATCTCGAGCCGAGGTAGATACAGGAGTATCATTCAAACTAGATTCTGGCGCTGCTTGTACCGCCGTTACTCCAAGTAAAGCTCCAAATAAAACGGAGAGCGTGGTGGAGCTGAGCAGAATTACAAGGGGTTGACAAAGTTTGATACGCATGGGTTCCTCCTAATCAACTGCTTAAAAAGCCCCTTAAATCCCCCAGTAGCGGGACTTTCCCGAACCATCGCTGTTCAAAGTCCCCAGAATGGGAGATTATAGCCCTGCGGGCATCTCAGAAAAGGGGGTAGATTCAGAGACAAAATCCTTTTCGAACAGCTTCTTACAGATGCAAACTGATGCAAATTCATGGATGCGACTTTGATACAGCCTTTTTCAGGCTAGTGAAGTACGAAAAACAGGGTGCAGGGGCACTGCCCCGGCGTGGGGGCTTCGCTCCCCCACCCCCTATACCTCACATGAGTGAAAAACGCTGTGTGTGAAAGTAGATACAAATAAGTGCAAGTACTGAACACTCATTACCAAGTGTCAGTATCAAATGCCATTTAAAACATCCTCTTACTCTTAGTTATTTCAGGTAGATGACGAATCAGTCATGACCCACAATCAACAGTGGATAGCTATGTCTGCTAGTTACTGTGCTATTTAGCTATTTCCTAGTTTGAAAGCTAAATGTGATTAGAAAATGACTAATCGGGAAACACAGATAGTCAAGATAAGTAGAACAACATAATTAAACATGAAACCCAAAGGAGGCGTTGTCGCCGCCCTTCGGGCGGCGACAACACTCTGATCTTGGTTTTAATTCAGTTGAATTACTTAAATTCAATCAAAACCTGTCTTTTGGAACACGAATTTACAGCCCTGAGATAGAGGCAATCAAGGATAGTTTGCGACTATCCTTAGCCAGGATGGATGCGCACACAACCCGCATGGATAGAGAACTAATAACTGCTTGGGACCGGGTGCAGGTCATGCTTCAGGGATTTATTGCCTTGCTGCCCAACATTGTGCTGGCTGTAATTGTATTTGGCCTCTTCTTTATCATAGCTAGAGCCATTCGTCAGCTTGTAAAACGCCTAACGCGACAACATCGCTATGCTCGTAACCTAGGGCTAGTGCTAGGACGCTTGGCGCAGGGAAGCATTGTTTTGATTGGGTTGTTTGTGGCGCTTTCAATTGTGATTCCCTCGCTGACAGCAGGCGATCTGGTGCAGCTTCTGGGAATTAGTGGAGTTGCGATTGGCTTTGCATTTCGCGATATTCTACAAAACTTTCTAGCCGGAATTCTAATTTTATTAACTGAGCCGTTTCAAATTGATGATCAGATCGTATTCAAAGACTTTGAAGGAACGGTAGAAAATATTCAAACTCGAGCAACGATGATCCGAACCTACGACGGTCGGCGAATTGTTATTCCCAATTCTGAACTATTTACCAACTCGGTTACGGTCAATACGGCCTTTGAGCGACGTCGCCTCGAATATGATGTTGGCATTGGTTACAGTGACGATATTGAAACGGCAAAGCAGCTGATTTTAGAAGCGATTGCCAGCGTAGATAGTGTTTTAAGCGAACCATCCCCTGATGTGCTGGTAGTAGGCTTGGCGGAAAGCACGGTCAACATTCGCGCCCGCTGGTGGATTGAGCCGCCTCGCCGCATGGATGCCTTAGATATGCAAGATCAGGTGTTGACGGCAATCAAGAATACACTAACCGCCAACGGTATCGATCTGCCCTTTCCGACCCAACAGATTCTGTTTCACGACCAAACCGAGGAAACCGACGGCAACCGCGCCCAACAACGAGAAGGATGGCCCGCTAGTCCAGGTAACGTCCCCCGACCTCGCAGTATTGCTAATGCACTGCGCCAGCTTGCTGAACAAAATCAACAAAATGGTAGCCGAGATCAGCAAGTTCAGGCTACCGAGGAGCCGGGATGAATCATACCAAGCTGAGCAAACTTTGGGATTCGCTTCATGCCAGCTACTGGTTTTTACCGTCTGTGATGGTAGCGGCTGCAATCGGCTTGGCCTTGCTCCTTCTAGCCCTAGACGGCACAAAGCAGGTCAACTTTGATGAATGGAACTGGCTCTATACCGGCGGGCCAGAGGGAGCACGCGCTCTGCTTTCCGCCATTGCAGGCTCAATGATGACAGTCGCGGCTACGGCCTTTTCAATTACCATCGTGGCGTTACAGCTTGCATCATCCAATTTTGGTCCACGGCTGTTGCGTAACTTCATGCAAGATACCGGTAATCAATTTGTTCTCGGCACGTTTATTTCTACGTTTATTTACTGTTTGCTAGTGCTGCGAACAATTCGAGGAGAAGATTTTGATTTCTTTGTGCCGCAGCTCTCGGTAACAGTGGGAATTGTTTTAGCAATTGTTAGCATCGGTGTATTGATTTACTTCATTCACCATGCCTCTACAATCATTCAAGCCTCCCATGTGATTACAGAAGTTAGCCAGGATTTGACCGCCACAATCGATCGACTGTTCCCAGAAAAACTGGGCCACAATGCACCGGAGCCTACAGCATGGTTAAAGCAGATCCCTCCAGACTTTGAAACGGCGGCCTGCTCAATTCCAGCGAAACACAGCGGCTATTTGCAAGCCATCGATAACGAAACGTTGATGAAAATTGCCTGTCAACACAATCTGCTTTTACAAATCAAGTTTCGTCCCGGCAAGTTTATGGTGAAAGGCTGTGAACTGGCCCTGGTGTATCCCGGTAAACGGGTCAAGCCTCAACTGTTTGATTTAATTAATAATGCATTGATCCTAGGACAGGAACGAACCGAGCAACAGGATGTAGAATTCCCTATTGATCAATTGGTTGAGATTGCCCTGCGTGCCATTTCTCCTGGAATTAATGATCCGTTTACAGCAGTTCGGTGCATTGATCGACTTACAGATGGGTTATGCCAGTTAGCCCAACGCGATATCCCATCTCCTTACCGATTTGATCGGGAGGGTCAACTGCGGGTAATCGTTGAACCCATTTCCTTTGGCCAACTCGTGGATGCTGCCTTCAATCAAATCCGACAGTACAGTCGCTCGGATGCCGCGGTGACGATCCGACTATTAGAAGCCATCTCAACCATTGCCGCGTTTACCCATCGTCCTGATGACCGAGTTGCGCTGCACCGTCACGCTGAGATGATTTACCAAGGCAGCCGCGAAGGGCTTCCTGAAGCCCAAGACCGCAACGACGTGGAAGAACGCTATTTGCGGGTAATTAAGGCGCTGAAGAGCAGCGAAATTCGATGAACCCGCAACCATCCTTCAGTACCACACCTCCAAGCCGATGACTCATGACCGCTCAAGCCTCAAACCGATCAAGGGAGCCAACCGCTCGCTGCGACGCCGTCTAAACCTCAAGGGTGAGTTGATGCTGGCTCTCGCTCCCACCCTGATTATTCTGGTTGTCTTGGCGCTGGTAGAAGTGTTAAGTCGGCAACGGCTGCTGTTTGCTTCGCTAGCATCGAGTGCGTTTCTGATTTATCTCGATCCGCAGCATGGTACCAATTCGATTCGCACCCTAATTACATCACAACTAATGGCCGCCACCATTGGATTTTTCACCTATTTGATATTTGGCGGTGGATATGTCGCGGCTGGAACTGCGATGGTAATCACAATTGTGCTGATGATTTTACTCGATGCCGTCCATCCACCCGCCGTGGCTACATCCCTGAGTTTTGCTCTACGGGCTGGGAACGAAAGTAACCTGGTGTTATTCAGTCTGGCAGTAGGAATCACAGCTATGTTGGTCATACTAGAGCGAATTGCCTTATGGATACTGGCTCGCTATCACCCAAATCATTAGGTTCAACTTAGAGGATGTTTGAAAAGTATCAAACGTGTTGCATTGCCCCCCAACCCCCCACCAGTGGGGGACTTCCGATCCCGTATGTCTGGTTCACAGTCCCCCATTGATGGGGGATGTAGGGGGCTGGTTCAAAGTCTCCCCTCGCGCTTCGAGTGCGGCAACGAACAGAATGGGGGATGTAGGGGGCGGTTCGGGTTGCATCGGCGACCTTTAAAACACTCTCCTAGTCTCAACAACGCAGTTTATTCTAGAATTTATCCCATAATTTATCCCATAATTTATCCAAAAGTTTATCCCACAGCTTATTCTAGGATTTATCCTTCGGTGGACTCAAGACCGTCACGTCCATCAGTGGCGTAACCTCAAAGCCTTGCTCCAGTAAGCGAGTTTGGATATCCTGCGTCAACCGATTGCGAATATCGGCATCAGATAGATTAATCCCAGCCCGACGCTGCACATAGATGGTACCCAACAGCGTATTTTGTCCCTGGATATTGGGACGAGTAAACCGCAGATTAGCTTCAACCAGTTCGACCCAATCGCTTTGCTCCACCACCTGCTGGATTTCTGCATTTGCCCGCTGAGCGCGGCTAGAGTGCTGAAAATTGGGAGAATCAGCAAACTGCCAGCTCAACAGTCCCAGCAGAATCACTACAGTACCCGCAAGCACCGCAGGAAACACCCAACGTTTGCCCCGCTGATAGCGAGCGCCCTGAGCCGATACACCATAGGCGCGAAACACAAGGGCCGCCGAAAGATTAATTCCCACCAGTTGCAGCAAGAGGAGAAACAAACCATTTACCACCATATCCCATCGTCCAATGACCGCTGCCATGCCAACAATGCCAGCCGGTGGAGCCAGAGAAGCCGCTACCAACATGCCAACTGCCGCTCCCGAAACCAAGCTATTTCGTTCCGATTGAGCCAAATTTAAGGCTCCTGCCGTTCCTGCCGCCAGAGGTAACAAGACTGCGACAGTCGAGATTTGGCTCCGCTCTACCATTAAGCTGGTTGGAATTTGTTGCTGGAGGACTAGACTCAGTAAAGCAGCAACCAAAATAGTCACAGCTAAGGCCACTAAATAGCGCCAAAGGCTTTGCTTCAGTAATGGTTGATCCCCCCGCGCTGTTGCAATAGCCACATTCATAGCTGGGCCAGCAAAGGGAGCCAATAGCATCGCTGCTACTAAGAGGTAGCTCGTATTCGTGAACAACCCGATCCAAACAACAATGCCCGCTGTAATTGCGTATCCTAAAAAACCCTTCCAAGAACCAACGCTCTGCAAACCGTCGATAAAAATCTCGATTGGGCTACGCGCTTCAACATTTCTAATCTGCTCTGGTAATTTGGCCGCAGGTGGCCGCAGGACAATTACACCACGGGGTAGCAGCGTCAAATGCAGCTCAGGTACTGATTCTAGCTCTTTCAATAAAGCTTCTACCTGACGGTTGGAAATGTGAACGATAATCAGATCCTGGCGACCATCCAATCCATTGGCGCTTAAACAGGCCACATTCAGCCCGTCATGGGCTTCAACAAGCTCTAGAACCCTTTGCCCACAGCCCCTAGGCACCTGAATCAAGATTTGGCGCACAACTTCACATACCCGTCAGCTAAACAGTTCATAAATTATTGGGCTGGTTGCCTGAGAAATCATTGGTTTTGCCAGCCCATTCACAAATCAATTTCCTGGCTCACTGCAGAAGTCCTCCCACGAAAAATTGGGGAAAGATTTCAGATGAGTTAGCTTGAACTATTTGATTTAAACTATTTGATTTAACTGATCTAACTGAAGGCAAATGATGATTGCATCTATCTTAGAAGGGAGATTGAGCATTGCACTGTACGGACATTTTGGGCTTAAAAGCCTGCCAGCACCATTGCGCTCCCCGATCCTTCCACAGCAGCATAACCAAAGTTGCAGCCTAGATGGCAACTAGACCCCCACCGGACGCCAGGGAGCAAAGGCATTTCTGACGCCAAAATGGGCTGGTTTGAGTTGAGGGAAATGCCGCTGCAAAACGGTCAGCATAGTATTCTGGTCAATCCAGTCAAGACCAAACTGGGTGTAGATCTCAGCCCGGTAATCTTTGGTGAAGAAGCGGTCGCTCTTCAATCGCCGAGAGGCCATCAGAATGAACACCCGGAACGCTGTATCGCTGAAGCCGAACCCTTCAGGCAGATCTTCAGCAAACATGCCCACCATCAAGTCTACGCTATCGATGTCGTTGTTGTAGACTTGGCGCATTTCCTTGGCCCAAACCGGGTTACTGGTGATCTCTTCAAACGAATTGACCCGGCCCCGACCGATCAGCTCGCGGAAGCGGTTATAGCGCGGTACACCCCGTTCACGGTCGCGCAGAATATCAATCGCCGCCAGATCAAAGACTTCGCCGTCGTCCTTGACCAACTGCTGCAAAAAGCGCGGATAGTTGTGTAGGGTAATCGCTCCCGGATGCACAACGCCTTGCGAATAAAGCAAATCGGACAAGGAAATTTTTTCCATCATGGCCCGCGTGCGTTTACCTGACGCCTGGAAGAAATCCTGCTGCATCAGCAACTTGCCATTATCAACCGAATAGATATCAAATTCGTCAGGTATCAGGGGATGTAAGCGATATACCGAAACGAATTCTTCGGTTAAATAATAGGGAGCAGTATGGTGATCGGTGGGTGAACCAATAATGCCACTTAGCATTTCACCGTCACCAATTCGGCCAAACAACTGCTTGACCTGTTGACCAAGAATGCCATACCAGTTAGCGTTCATGGCAATTTGCAGGGCAGGATGCGACAAAATACCAGGGGTCCATTCGACGGTATGAATTTTTGCCATCAAGGCCGCGTTGATCAGCCGCGCATGGTGGTAGAGGTCGTCATCGCTCCAGTTGGAATAGCGGCGCTTTAGTTCATCGCAGAGGGTATTGTGTTCCCGAACAAACAGGTTATGCAGGGTTGCTAGGCCAAACCACCAATTTTCGTTGAATCCGGTTTGGTCGAGTCCGGTTGCTTCGTCGAACGGCAACAGCCCATCATCGCCAATGGTCAATTTGCCATCCACATGGGAGCGCAGTTTGTCAGCGGTGCCTAGGTCATGACCATAGATTTGGGAACCATCCCACCAATGGGTTGAGCGGCTGATGTAGGTGGGAGGAGCAGAGGTATCACCTGGCAATCGGGTTTCATCTTCGGCGGTATGGGCCACCGTCATGGGACGATGTTCTTCAGGCCAGGGATCATCCTGTTCTAGGGGAATCTCGAATTTTTTGCTGGGATGGCTATGGTGAGCAAACCAGTCGTGGTTTTGAAACTGAATCCAGGAGGCGGCTAAGAGATTGAGGCTTGTCGCCGGAATAAACTGATCGCGAGTCATCAGTATCCGGCTGATCACCCGTGGGTTGGGCGTCATAATATTCTGGAGGTCCGGATAGGCGTCTTTGAGGGGCACATTGCGGCCAAAACGGGTGCCCAGCATGCCCATTTCTGGATGCTCAAGATCATTAAAGCTGCCGTCAAAGGTGCGAGTCGTTAGGTGCCGCCCTTCTGGGTCTGGCGTTGGATGGGGCAGTTTCTCTGTGTCTGGAATTTGTGAAGTATCGTGGAGATTTTTTTGTCGCAACGTTTCACGAAACCGGATCAGTTTTAGGAGCGCCAACGGAGTAGGTAGGCGATGCCAGGGTTTATTGGACGGTTTATTAGACATTGTTGAATTATTTCCTCTGAGAAGGACAAAAATAAATTATTTTGCTCGCACAAGGAAACACCGAATAAAAAGCACTAGTAAGGGAACTTTAGCAATTCTTCTGTTAAACTACAGTACTCATCCGGGTACTACCGGAATCTTTACGAAGTTTATAAGATAGTGTCTACTACCAAAATCCAAGCTATATACTAAGCATAGTTTATGGCTTATTTATGTCCTAGTGTATTGACAGGCAAATATATTGGGCAGGCATATTGAGCAGACATATTGGCTAGACAAACATACTCAGTCGATCGCAGATCATGTTGAGATCCCCCCTAGCCCCCCTTACAAAAGGGGGGAACCGTAGGCGAAGCCTGTGTTTAGCACATACCAACCGTGGTTTGAAGCCCCCCTTATGTTGGCGAAGCCTGCCCTTCGGGCATAGAGGGATTATAGCCCTGCGGGCATCTCAGAAAAGGGGGATCCAACCCACGTCTAGTGATCCAAACGAATTCATGTTCGATCTTTTTCGATCTACTGATACTGTTGATACTGTGCAGATAAACCTCGTGCCATTCAGGGTTGTGGTTTGCCCATTCTTCGCTGTCTCCCTGTTGAGCGAATTACTTCAGATTACGGCTACAGATCACGTTGGATCAACGCTTGGTGCATCAGCCTGTTGATATTTGGTTCGCAGTAATTGGTTCGCAGTAATTCGAGTATTCGAGTATTTGAGTCAATTCAAAGGAAAACCTGAGCGTGTTTCGACGTTCGGCAATAAATCTTATTGATGATAAATCATAATAATTATGAAGTAGTAATTATGAAGAATTTAGCAGAGACTGAAGCGGCGATTGCGGCGGAAACGGATACGCTACCGGCTGATTATCAAACTTGGCAAGCGGAGCAAAAACAGGATTTTTTATGGCAGAACAGAATTCTTCCGTCTAAATATGATCAACTGCCGCCGCTGCAAAAGATTGATGTGCCGGGGTTGTTTTTAACATCCCTGCACACAAAAATGGACAGCCAATCCGATGAGGCTCCTAGCGGTTGGAAAAAAGCCATCCATGCCCATGCTAGCGTGGCTAAGATGCGCTTGATCCCGACTCCAGATACACCCTTCACAGGTTTATTTCGCGGTGCGGATTTCGGCCTGATGCGGCTCTCGTTAACGGGTGATCCAGCGGCAAGGGGATTTGCCCCGGGTGTAGCCATGAAGTTCTTAATCGACCAGAGGCCATCTGCTAATTTTTCGGCGTTGGTTTCGCTAGAAGGTCAGGGCAATAACTATAATTTCTTTGCTCATGAATTCTCCAATATTGTTCCGGTTGTAAATCGGATCGGTCCCAAGTTAATCAATCTAATTTTCAGGCGCACATCTAGATTCCCAACTAAGCTAGATCTGGAAAATTTAAGTCAATTTCAACAAAATGGAACCGCTGAACCGGCACCTAAGCATCCGCTGCAAATTTTTCTAGTGCCAAATCCACAGGTGCAATTTCCAGAAAGCCCGCCTCGTGACTTCAGACAGGATCTTGCCACGATTCCGGCTGGAACAACGCTGTTTTCCGTTTACGGAATTGTCGCTGAGAAGCTGGATCAAGATAGTAGTAATCTCCAACACCGGCAGCAAGCTCAGCTGATCGGACAGATTACAACCACTTCAGAATTTGTCGCTTCAGCCTACGGCGATAGCCGTCTTTTTTTCAGACATCAACGCTTCAAGAATCAGTAATTAATACAGCAATTAATTCAGCGATATTTGATTTCAGACTGCTAATCAACCCACTCCTGACGCAATTGAGGTTTATGCCATGCCCCTAACCGTTGATGATCTGACCAAAATGTCCCAGGCTGAGCTGGATGATCTCTACTGCCAGAGTCCAGTCGGCACGATACCCGATGGCAACAGTCAGGGAACGGCCTTGATTTGGCCTGGTTCTTGGCTGAGCCGAATTTTGGTTCCCCTGATCAAATTACTAGCATGGCAGGGGAAAGTGTTTCATCGCGAGCAGCGGTTTTTGCTGAATAAAGTTTCCCCGTTGCGGCTGCGCCTAGTGAAAGCAGAAGTCTATCCAGGTAAAAGCTGGATTGATGACGGAGAAACTACCGTTTTGGATTACTCAAAAACCTCGTTTGTGGCGCAAAAAATTCGTGACGAAATCCGAGAAGTAGCCCCCAACCTCTATCTGGGTCAAGCTTACTGGGGAAAAACACGAGTGCTCAATTTCATTCTCAAGTTCTAGTCCTACTTCCCCATCGGTACAGGTGTATGACTCACCAAGAAACCTTCACCGTGATTGTCCCCATCAAGCCCGATCAGGTAGATGACCTGAGAGCCGTGCTTGAGACGATCCAGCGCAACGTCAGGCACAACGATCTGATTCCCTTTGCCCGATTTCCCCAGGTACATTTTGCCCGGTTTGTCATCCTGGAAGCGGTGATTGATCCACTGCGTAACACGACAATTCCTGCCAGTTTGGCCTTTTCAAGCTGCATTGATGCGCCGCTAAAGGACTATCTGCAATCGCTGGTGAAGATGGCCGGTTCAGGGCTAGATCAGGTGTTTAGCCACTGTCAGAGCTATCCACCGCCGCCGCAGCGCACGGTCAGTAGCCGACTCGCCTATTTGCGAAAACACTCGGTTAAGTCCCAGGCTTTTTACGTGAACACCATTGGGCGCACAGTGCAGCAAATTCGCCAGGAGGCCGACCTACGCGACAAGATCGAGCACTTTTTGGACCAGTACCAGCAAGACCATAACCAAACTCACAACAGCGCTGATGCCACAGCCGTGCGGCGAGCGATTCAGGACTTTGTCAGACGAGAACCAGCCCTTTCCTGGGCTTTGAGACCAGCACCTTCCCCTAGTTTGCTCTGGAGAATTCGAGAAAAACTGCATTTCCTTGGTAGTTTGGTAGTCATCCTGCTGCTGGGCTTAATCTTCTTGCCATTCGCTCCAATATTCGTGGCAATTTTGCGGTGGAAAGAGGAGACCGATCCACATCCACAACAAAACCCCAATTTTAGACTGAGTCAGTTTCATCGCCTGCATCTGGCTCAAGATGAAGACTTTTTTAGCCAAAATCAATTTAGCGTCGTCGGGTTTATCAAGCCGGGTTGGTTTCGCTATGGTACTCTCAGGGTCATTCTCTGGCTAATTAATTTTGCGGCCCGTCATGTCTTCAATAACGGCGATCTGGGCACCGTGCCGCTGCTGAAGCTGAGCGGGGTAGACACGATTCACTTTGCCAATTGGATCGTGATTGACCGAGGCCGCCGCGAGCTGTTTATCAGCAACTACGACGGCAGCTTAGAAGACTACATGAACGACTTCATCAACAAAGTTGCCTGGGGTTTAAACCTAGCCTTTAGCCACGGCGTCGATTATCCCAAAACCCGCTGGCTGGTGAAGGGAGGGGCGAGGGACGAACAAATTTATAAAGCCGTTCTGCGCAAATATCAGATCCGCACCCAGGTGTGGTACCCCGCTTATCCCGACCTTTCCGCCATCAACATCAGCAACAACGCCCAGATTCGAGCCGGTCTGTTCCAACCTTTAGACACCGCCGCTACCCAAGCCTGGCTATCTCGCCTCTAATACCAGTTCTTAGTTTTGAGTTTTGAGTTTTAAGTTACGGAACCCGCACAATGTAGCCTGTTGAGCTTACTGCTCTGTAGCTCAATCAAAGGAAAATCGTATAATTCACCCCCTCACCCCTCACCCCTCACCCCTATGCCCATCCATCCCAAAACCTATGTATCAACTCGAACGTCAGGATATTCAAGGCATTATCTCCTTTGGTTACGGTAATCTCGATGCCGCTGCCTATGCGTTGTTACACATTCAAAATGCCCCCCTCACCAAACGCTGGTTAAGCAATCTAGTGGATCAGGTGCAAACCAGCCAGGAACGCCCCTCTGAACGTGGTCTGAATATTGCCTTTACCTATGAAGGACTCGCGGCTTTAGGATTGCCTGAAAGCGCCCTCACCACCTTTTCTACCGAGTTTCAGGAAGGTATGACCGAGCCAAATCGGAGCCGGGTGCTGGGCGATCATCAGGGCAGTGAGAATGATCCGCAAACCTGGCTTTGGGGTGGTCCCAATTCCCAGACAGTGCATATCCTGCTGCTGCTGTTTGCCAAGAATGATGCTCAATTAGACGAATTTTACAGTGCTCTGGAAAGTCAATTTGCCACCAATGGAGTTGAGCTAATCCGCAAACTGGAGACCAAAATCCTCAAGGATGAGGACGAATGCCTGCGAGAACACTTTGGCTTTCGGGATGCGATTAGTCAACCCAGCATCGAAGGACTGCACCGAGCTAAGTCGCCAAATCACCTGATCAAAGCAGGTGAATTTATCTTGGGATACCCGAATGAATATAATCTGCTCACCGAAAGTCCCAGAGTCAAGCCTGACTTCGACCCGCAGAATCTGCTGCCGCCTGGTGAGTTTGGCTCCCATGATTTGGGCCGCAATGGTAGCTATCTGGTGTTTCGACAGCTCAGCCAAAACGTTGAGGCATTCTGGCGATTTTTAGACACAACCACTCGGAATACGGATGGCTCCAGTCAGCCTCAGGCGCGTCTCAAACTGGCCGCGAAAATGGTGGGGCGCTGGCCCAGCGGCACTTCCCTAGTGCAGTCGCCTGAGCAGGATGATCCAACCGTCCCCGATCAAAACGATTTCGTTTATCACCACTCAGATGCTCAGGGGCTTCGCTGTCCAGTAGGTGCCCATATCCGCCGCACCAATCCCCGCGATTCGCTGGGTCCAGCTCCGGGTACCGAGCGGTCCATTGCCGTCAACAAAACCCATCGCCTGCTGCGCCGGGGACGGACCTA
The DNA here is from genome assembly GCF_032598965.1 of Leptolyngbya sp. NK1-12. Taxonomy (NCBI): domain Bacteria; kingdom Bacillati; phylum Cyanobacteriota; class Cyanophyceae; order Leptolyngbyales; family Leptolyngbyaceae; genus Leptolyngbya; species Leptolyngbya sp. NK1-12. The sequence goes on along the minus strand of NZ_CP053587.1, from coordinate 981,678 downwards.
TGGCGAACCAATCAGCGCCTCGTTTGACCCAGATGCCATCCTCAATAGTCCTAACCCAGAAGGAGAACGGGGCATCCATTTTATTTGTATTAATGCCAATATCAGCCGGCAGTTCGAGTTTGTGCAGCATACCTGGATTAACAATCCCAAATTCAACGGTCTTTATCAGGAGACAGATCCGCTGATGGGCGACCGGCAGCCTGGAGAGCTAGGAAAAACCGATCGATTCACCGAACCTGCCACGCCAATTCGCCACTGTGTTAAAGAACTGCCCCAATTTGTGACGGTGCGAGGAGGGGCTTATTTCTTCCTACCAGGAATCAAAGCCATCCGCTATTTAGCATCTCTTTCGTGATCAATGCTGCTTGCACCCACACCAATCACTCATCCCCAATCACTCATCCCCAATATCTATATCAATCCCTTATCGATAAAATTCCTGCCGCCATGAACTCTAATGTTAGCCGTCCAGTACCATCCGCCAATACTGGCTCAGCTGTTTTGAATTGGATCAGTGATACAGCCTTGTTCCTAGTGCAGCTAGAACGCCGATTTGATCCGTTTTTTCGGCCTGCGCTTGATGCGGTGCTGCGGGATCCACTTGCCAGGTTGACCACCGCCTTGATCAATCTGCAGCGGCCCAACGAAGGCTTGAAAATCGCCGAGGAAAAATTGCTGCCAGATGAAGACGCCTTCCTCGACTCAATCATCTCCACCTTTGAAAAGCAAATGCAGCTGCTCTGGAAACCAGGAGCATTTGAACGCGGCGGCAACACCAAGACTCATGGGATCGTGCGCGGCGAGTTGATTGTGCACGACGATCTGCCGGCGGAATTTCGCCATGGTATCTATGCCAAGCCGCAGTCCTACCGAGCCTGGGTGCGATTTTCCGGTCCCGGTCCTTACATTACGCCAGATATTGACGATGTAGGCTTTATGAGTATCAGCATCAAGCTGATGGGAGTACCGGGTCCCAAGTTAATGGCGGACGAAAAATTTACCCAAGATCTGTTTGGCGTTTCTACACCCACCTTTGTAACGCCAGACACCAAGGCCAACGCCCAGTTGCAGCTAGCAAGCCTGAAGAATGCGCAACTTTACTATTTCATTAATTTTCATCGCCCCCATATTCTGGATCTGATCATGCAGTCGCTGTGGCTCAAGACCCAGAGCAGTCCGTTTGAAGCACCCTACTTTAGCTGCGTCCCCTATCTGTTAGGCGAAGGCCAAGCGATGCAGTATTCTATCTGGCCGAAATCCAACCACCGGACGCCCATTCCTCGGTTGCCGTTGCGCCCACCCGATGACTACTTGCGGGATGCGATGATCGACAGACTAGCTGAAGAGGATGTTGAATTTGATATTCGCATCCAACTGCAAACCGATCCGTACCTGATGCCAATTGAAAACAATGCCGTGCTTTGGCCTGAGCGACTGTCACCCCGCGTCTCGGTAGCGACGCTACGAATTCCACGTCAGACCTTTGATTCGCCTGCCCAAATGGAATTTGCCAAGCGCCTTTCCTATAATCCCTGGCATTGCATTCCCGAGCATCGTCCCTTGGGGAATCAAAACCGAGCACGCCGGCGAATGTATAGCGAACTTTCCAAACTACGGCAAAAGATGAACGCTGTGCCGCATTACGAACCGACCGGGGACGAAGTGTTTGAGTAGATCAATCAAAAATCAAGATGGAATAATCAAGATGGAATAATCAAGAAAACATCCATAGGAAGATAAAAATCAGGGCTATCAGAAAAATCTAAACCAGGTAGCAATCATGGTAAAAAAAGCCGTTTTATGTGGCATCAATAACTACAAAAGCCAGCCCGATCTGCGCGGATGTCTCAATGATGTTGAAAATATGTTTCGCTTGTTGACCGAAGCTGGTTTTCAAGAGGAGCAGATTCATCGTCTCACCAACGAACAGGTGATCAAGTCGAATATTCAGCAAGAATGGCAATGGTTAGTGGCGGGTGCCACACCAGGAGATGCGCTCGTGTTTCATTTTTCTGGGCATGGCTCCTATATTCCAGATCAGCAAGGGGATGAAATCGATCAGCTAGATGAAATCACCTGTTTGCACAACATGGATTTTTACGATCCAGAGACATTCATCCGGGATGACGAATGGAATGAAATGCTGCAGCAAGTGCCTGAAGGCGTGGTATTCACAGTCATAATGGACAATTGCCATTCCGGCACCGGCACACGAGCCATTGCAGTGGACTTGCAGGGAGATCTAAAGCTGATGGCGGTGGATCGGCAGACGTCCGCTCCATCAGAACCTTTAGAGCGAGAAGACTACCAGCAATTGCTCTTTGATCCGAATACGATTCTGCCCCGCTACCTCGAACCCCCACTTGAGTTTCAACATCAGTTGATTGCAGCAGCTCGCTCGGCTCCGCTCCAAACGACCAAGCTGAATCCTGGTGCACATTTGTTGCTGGCAGCCTGTCAAGACAATCAAACCGCAGCCGATGCTTATATCGACGGTGCTTTTCACGGCGCATTCACCTATCACTTATGCAAAAGCCTGAGACACTCGCCCCAGATCAGTTCCACTCAACTGATTGATACGGTGCGCACCCAACTCAGCGAAAGACCGTTTTTCCAAGACCCCCAGCATGAAGGAGACGAGCGGCCAGGTCCAATTTTTGCTGAAGGACGCCAGACGCAGATTACCCAACCCAACCCCGTCCAACCTATCTCTGCCCAACCTATCTCTGCCCAACCTATCTCTGCCCAACCTATCTCTGCCCAACCCAACCCTGTCCAACTTAACCTCAACATGGATGAAAGATTGATGACCACCACTTCGAACTTAACTCCCGAAAATCAGCGCCTGTTGATCGAAGCTTATCTGAAACTGCTCGACACCCTGGCTGGAGCAAGTCAGCAGCCCAGAATTGCGGCATCCGAGTCACGGGCTGCGAACCGTCATCTCGTTTGTGTACATGGAATTAGCAACCACCCTGAAGGGTATTCCGATCCGTGGTGGCGCTCTCTGGCTCCGCATGTGGGGCAGGTTTTTGGTGAGGGCCGCTTAAAGCAAACCCGCTGGGAAGTGCTGTGGAGCGATCTGGTGAATCAATCACGAGCTTTGATCGAGAGTCCAGAGCAGGCACAACTGCGACGCGAGATTGAAGCAGTGTTGGAAGAGCGGCAACGGCAAACAATGGCTGCCAGCGGAACCGTGCAACGTGATGCCAATCGAGCCACTGCTGAGCGGGGAGGTGATTTCGCAATTGATGATTTTCTGGTTTACATGCTGGATCCCGCAATGCGGCAAAGAATTATCGATCGCTTTACCAAAGTAGTTGCGCCCCTGCTCGACGCGGGTGCTCAAATCGATGTGATCTCTCACAGTTGGGGAACCGTTGTCGCCTACGAAGGATTGCGCGAGTTGGCCAAAGGACGAGCACGACCGGGACGGGTTGCCAATTTGTTCACCGTTGGCAGTGCCCTGTCGATTGGGCCGGTCCGCCGTTCGCTACGGTCAGAAAACCAGGATGGCGATCGACCCGCTTCGGTAAGCCGCTGGATTAACATTGACGCTCAAGGAGATTTGGTCGGAGGCATGTTGGCAGACATGTTTGACGTGAACCAGGAATTTTTAAACCTGGAGCCGACCGGATGTTCTAGGAGTTGGCTCGGCTATAACCTGGGTTGTGCCCACGGTTCCTACTTTGTTGAATCTAACCTCAAAGTCAACCGAGATATTTTTGCTGCATATATCTTGGCTTGAAGTCAGGCTTGAGGTCAGGCTTGAGGTCAGGCTTGAATTTAGTCGGTCAACCCAAGACGGCGAACCCACAGGGCAGACATCTGGTCCACCAGCAGGCAAGATGTTTGCCTTGGGTTGACTGAAAGCGGGAAGAAAATTAGCACTACGAGTAAAACCACAGCGGTAATTCAATCTGAAAGGTTGAACCAATCCCTTCAACACTCATCACCCGTACCTGCCCCCCATGCGCCTGAACAATTTGCTGCACAATCGCTAACCCCAACCCAAACCCACCATTTTCGCGGGTTCGTTCGGTCTCCACTCGGTAGAAGCGGTCAAAGATATAGGGCAGATCAGCCTGGGGAATGCCAATTCCTGTATCGATCACCTGAATCACCGCCCAATCGGCAGATGGTTCGAGGCGCAGCCAGACGGTGCCACCAGCAAAGGTATACTTCAAGGCGTTGTTGAGTAGATTTTCGATCGCCTGTCGCAGTAAATCGGGTTCTGCCCACATTTCCAGATCCTGGTCTGGCAAATGACAGATGAGCTTGATGGTTCGGGACTCTGCTTGGGTTGCATACTCTACCGCTAAATCCTTGAGCAACGTATGGAGATTGACTCGTTGCAGCAAATGGGGAGCCAAACGACCCTGATGACGAGCCAGCAACAGCAGATTGCTCACCAGGGTATTCATCGACTTGGTACTATCGACAATGTTTTCCAAGCAGGGCTGAAGCTGGGGTTGATTCCCAGACATGAGCAATCCCACCTGAGCATTAGAGAGAATCGCGCTGAGCGGCGAGCGCAGTTCATGGGAAGCATCTGCTGTAAAGCGCTGCAGTTGATGGTAGGACTGTTGAATCGGCTGCATGGCCACTCCGCCCAATCGCCAGCCAGTCACCCCGATCAAAATCAGCGTGATTGGCACTGCTAGCGTTAATAGCAGCCGAAATTGCTGCAAATCAGACTGGAGAGCCGTCAGAGGAACTGCTACCTGCAGGTAGCCAATCAGCACTTCACCTTCTTGAACCGGCAGAGTGACTTGCCGCAGCCATACGCCTGCATCGGGCGGCTGCTCCATTTTAATCGTGCGAAAACCGGGCACAGCATCTAACTTAGCTAACGGCGGAGCACCAAAAAATCGCTTGAGCTGATTTTGGGCATCGTACCAACGCACATAGACTAATTCTGTATCAAGCGGCTGAGAGCCAGTGCCTAAAAGCGGCACGCTATTTAGATCAACACTAGGGTTTCCTTGCTGCACCTCATATTGAATACTGGCTGCTATCACCCTAGTTTTCTTGTAGAGCAGTCGGTCTAATGCATCCAGTTTGTCTTCTAGGCGCAGGTAATAAATAGTAGCCGCAAACAGGACCAGAATGCTTCCCATCGAAAGCGTAAACCAACGAGCCAAATTGCGACGACTGCGGTTAAACATCTACTCTGCGTTTTCTGGTGAGCTGAGACGGTAGCCCATGCCATAAATGGTTTCAATCCAGTCGCTAGCCCCCACTTCCTGCAGGCGTTGCCGCAGTTTGCGCACCAGCACCGTGATGGCATTGCTTTCTGGCTCGGTGCCCCATTCCCAAACGGCCTGCTCGATTTGGTTGCGGGTCAGCACCTGGCGAGGATGGCGCATGAAATATTCTAACAGCTGAAATTCGCGGCTCGAAAGCGAGGTAGTTGCTCCCTGCCGCTCTACGGTAAGGGTATCGAGGTGCAGTTGCAAATCGTTCACAAGCAAAACATCGCCCTGCCACAGCGGAGAACGGCGTCGCAAGGCCCGTACCCGCGCCATGAATTCGATAATGTCGATCGGTTTAACCAAATAATCGTCCGCGCCCGCATCTAAGCCAATCACCTTATCTGCTGTGGTATCTTTAGCAGTAATCAGGAGCACCGGAGCCGCTTTACCTAGCGAGCGGTAGTGCTGGCATAAGTTCACACCACTGACACGAGGCAACATCCAGTCTAAAATCAGCAGGTCATAGTCTTTTTCCGACAGCAGCCATTGGGCCGTTTCTCCATCCCTGACTCCATCGACATTGTGGCCGGCCTGAGCAAGAACGGTTTGCAGCGGCATCAGTTGTTTAGGGTCGTCCTCCACGAGTAAGATCTTCATAGGCTAAATCGACAGGGCTGCATCCATTAGATTAATGAAATCGTCTCTGATCTCACGTCCACCACGAGTGGGATTTCCAGCGATTGGTAACAGAATAGGATGCGGAGATACCACAATTCCATCTTGACCGATGAAAAATCAGATGGCGCGAAACACTCAGCAAAACCATCAGCAAAACCATCAGCAAAACCATCAGCCATGGTGGCAGGGGCTGGGCACAGACTTTTGGCTGACTTTACCCGTCTTAGCCATCTTGTTTTGGTTCGGCTGTAGTTGGATGACGGCTCAGGTGCTGAGTCGGCCCTACGATACGAAAGAGAAATTAGAAGCTGACACTCAGCTAGAGGTGCGGGTAGCGGCCAACGTAGCCACGATTAAGGCTCTGATCAACCGGGCTGAAGGCATCACTCAGGTCGAGGTCCAAACCAGCGACTCCACATTGAGAAAACTAGAGTTTGAATTTCCTGTGACTGAGCCAAATCAGCTAGAAGCCACGATTGCGCAAGAGTTGGGCCTCTCTCGTGCCGATGTTCGCAAACTAGTGCGCTACCAAATTATGGACTAGCCGAGTCTCCCATCACCAAACCCGTAAGCAGCAACTGCCAAACCTGGTCAAAGTCTGCGTCGATCTCCGGCTCACTCCATGTTCCAGCATGGGCTGGATGATGAAACCGAATCGTGGCGTTGAACACCGCTCTGGCAGCCTGATCAGCAGCTGCAACCCGAAACTCCTGACTGGCGATCCCACTGCGAATAATTTGGGCTACCTGGTTGACCAGTTCATCTACATGGGCCTGAACGACGTCCCGCGCTGCTTCGGCAATGGCGGAATAGGTGGCAAATAGCTCCGGATCCTCCAGCACTTTCTGTCGTTTCAGAGTCATGAGTTGCTTGAACCAAGCATGCAGACGGGCCACCGCAGGCCCTTCGGCTGCCGCAATCTGGGCTAAAGGAGCGGAAACCCGATGCAGCCAGCGTTCAGCTACCGCATCCCGCAGGGCCGCCTTACTGGAGAAATGGCGGTAGATCGAGCCGTGACTGATATCCAAGAAGCGGGCCACATCTACTACCGTTGCCTTGGTGGGGCCATACCGTCGCAACACTTCTTCCGCTGCATCGAGGATCCGCTCTGGGGTCAGCGTCGAGTCATTCATGCAATCGTTCTATTACCTCTCATTACCTCTCACTATCCAGCATCGCCATCTGTCCAGCATCATAGCGATCGCCTGCTACCGCCTCTGGGGGAATGGCCGCCTCGATCTGGGCCAGATCGGCCTGACTCAAGTGTAGCTCTAGGGCACCCAGGGCTTCGGTCAACCGCTCGCGGCGTCTCGCTCCAATCAACGGAATCAGATCGGTGCCGCGCGACAGCACCCAGGCAATCGCAACTTGGGCCACGGTGGCATTGTGGGTATGGGCAATGTGGCGCAGAGCCTCCACCAGCGATAGATTGCGCTGCAAATTTTCGCCCAGGAAGCGGGGCAAATGACTGCGAAAATCCTGCGCTTCCTGTGAGCGTTCGGTAGACCAGTGGCCGCTCAGCAACCCCCGCGACAGGACCCCATAGGCTGACACCGCAATTCCCAATTGGCGCACTGTAGGCAAGATTTCGGCCTCGATGCCCCGACTCAGCAACGAGTATTCGATTTGCAGCCAAGCAATCGGGTGCACAGCATGGGCACGGCGAATCGTCTCCGCTCCCACTTCCGAGAGGCCAATGTGTCGCACATAGCCAGCTTGCACCATTTCACTGATCGCCCCGATCGTGTCTTCAATCGGCACGGTGGGATCGAGGCGGGCCGGCTGGTAGAGGTCGATGTAATCGGTCCCCAACCGCTGTAACGTATAGGCCAGGAAGGTTTTCACCGCCGCAGGCCGACCATCAAAGCCAACAAAACTGCCACCCGGCGTGCGCAGCGCCCCAAATTTGACGGCAATAAACACCTCGTCTCGGTTGCGACTACTCAACACTTCGTGCAGCAGCAGTTCGTTATGGCCCATGCCGTAGAAGTCGCCGGTGTCGAGCAGGGTAATGCCGGCATCCAGGGCTGCATGAATCGTGGCAATGCTCTCGGCTCGGTCGGCGGGTCCATAAAAATCAGACATGCCCATGCAGCCCAACCCCAAGGCTGAGACAGCAGGTCCATTGATGCCAAGCTGACGCATTAACATAGCCATGCCTCCAGGTATTCAACTAGATACTCAACTAGATCTCAACTAGATCTCAACTAGATACTCAATCAGGTAATCAGGTATTCAATGGCTCAAAACCAGACGGGCAGGGCAGCACCAAGAGCGCAATCTACTGAGGCTACCGTCTTGATCATTAAAGTAGCAGAACAAATGACAAAAATCAATATCTGTCAGTTATCAACTGTTGAGATAGTGTTGTGCCAGATACAATTTGCTCCCCCAAAACGTTCAAGAATGAAACCTAAATCTGACTGGTTTCGTTACCTATCTGCGTTATTTATCCATTTACTTAACTAGTGTGGTGAGGGCAAATCCCCTATGAGCGTGACAAAGCTGGAGACGATAGATTCTACCCAAGCGTCTCAAGACTTTCCCCTTTCTGCCGTTCCCTTGACAGCTCGTAAGCCGATCTGGTCGCTGGCTCCTTTGCTGATGGGGTTCGCGCTAGTTTCGACTACACTGATCGCGGGCGGCAAAATCGGTCCAGCCTTTAGTTTCACCAATCTGCTTTGGATCGTTTTGATTGGTAATGGTCTACTGGGTGCCTATTGCGCCATGCTGGGCTACATCGCCTACAAGAGTGGCCTGACAACGGTACTGATGTCGCGGTTTAGCTTCGGCAACATCGGCTCGCGCTGGGTGGACTTTATCTTGGGCTTTACCCAAATTGGCTGGTATGCGGTGACCAATGCCTTTGTAGCCGATGCCTTGATCAATCTGTTGGGCCTGCCCCAAAACTGGTCATGGCTGCTGATTGTGCTGGCTACCTATGGGTTTTGCGTCACGGCCTATATTGGCTACGCCGCAATGGATTGGCTCAGCCGTTTGGCCGTCCCAGCGATGCTGGTGCTGATTGTGATTAGTCTGTCAATAGGGTTCCGAGATGCGGGCGATTTGACTGCGCTTCAACCCACTCAAGAGCTGTCCTTTGGTGCGGCTTTGGCAATTGTGATCGGGACATTTATCTCCGGCGGCACCCAATCGACCAACTGGAGCCGCTTTGCTGATTCGGGCAAGAATGCCGTTTGGAGTACGCTGCTGGCCTTTTTCTTTATCAACGGTCTGCTGGTTTTTACTGGCGCATTTTGCACCCTGGTCTACGGCACCAATGACCTGATTCAGGCGATGGCACAGCAAGGTTTGCTATTCCTCGGCCTGGTTTTGCTAATTCTGAACGTCTGGACCACCCAGGACAACACCATCTACGCCTTTTCGGTTGCCGGAACAAACTTCTTCCGCACCACCAAGCGTCATGCCTTTGTCTTAGGGGGAGCCACACTAGCACTTGTATTTGCCCTCACTGGCATTTATGAAGGGCTGATCAACTACCTGATTTTCCTGGGTGCGGTGATTCCTCCGGTAGGCGGCATCATCATGACCGACTTTTGGCTGCGGCATCGCGGTCAGTTTCCGTCTTTGGCGAGTCGATTGCCAGCCTTTAACTGGGCCGGAGTAATCGCCTATGTGGTTGCGTCGGTTGTAGCCTACATTACGGGACAAGCAAACCTGGGCATCGGCCCCATCAATGGGGTGATTGTGGCGGCGGTACTCTATGCAGTGCTGCTGAAGGTGATCCCGCAGCCAATCCAGCAGCGAGAAGTCGTGTGAATCACATGCGGGAATTGAAGGCAGCGTAGGGTTCGGGGGGAGAGAATTCCCAGTTGGCATACCAGTTGGCGAGATGGGGTCGTAGGTTCTGAGCGAGGGCGCGGTACTCCTCTCGCTTGGGAGCCGCTTTGAGCTGGGCCGCAAGTTCTGCACCGACGGCGGCCAGATCGAAGCCGGTGGGTTGGCCGTTGTGAAGTACGACCTTGCCGTTCACCAAAACCGTATCCACATCGGCAGCGCGGGCACGCATCAGCACGACATGCAGCGGGTTTGCCTCCGGGGCAATCCAGGGCCAGGTCAACCGCTCGCAGTTCACCAGCACCAGATCGGCCTTGTAGCCAGGAGCCAATTTGCCCAGATCGGGCTGCATCAATAGTTTGGCCCCGCCGACAGTTGCCATACCTAAAATATCGCTGAAGCTAGGCGCTGGGGTATGCAACTGGGGCGTCCGATGCAGTCTAGCCGCAAGGCGGATTTCGGCCCACATATCTTCGTCATCGCCAATCGCCGTTCCATCCATGCCCAAGCCTACCGTCACGCCAGCCGTCAGCATTTGATTCAGCGGTGCCACTCCTGCCCGTAGCCGCAGGTTAGAACTGGGATTGTGGCTCACCGAAGCGCCCGTTGCCGCCAGAATCTGGATATCGTCCTCGCTCAGCCAGACGCCGTGGGCAATCGAGAAGCGGGGACTGAGGACACCCAGTTCATGCAGACGGGCCACCACCGATTTGCCGTGAAATCGCGGCCCAATCAGCTTTTCGTAGAACGACTCAACCGCATGAGTCTGCACGCCGGTATTCAGATCCTCAGCGGCGGCCACAATTTTGAGCAGCAGACCCTCCTCTACCCACTGCGGCCCCGGTGGCCCAAACCAAATTTTGATATGGGGATGGGACTGATAGCGGCGCACCAAATCGCTGACCAGCTCCAAGTAAGTGGCGGGTGAGAGGGATTGCTGCAGCGGCACTAGCGCTTGGAGTTGCTGACGCAAGGCTGCCGGTAAGCTGGCTAGAAACGCCTCATCTTCGCCATGCACCAAAACGCTGGTGTAGGTAGCCCCCGGAGTCAGAGCAACTCGCAAACCGGCTTGCTCATAGGCATGCAGCCGTCCCTCTAGGTCGGTCAAACCGGCCTCTGGGCTATCGGAGATCGTCGTCACATCCACAACCGCTGTCACACCACTCTGCAACAGGGCAGCTGCGCTCAGCAGAGTTTTGAGGGTCGGGTCTTGGGGCTGCAAGGCAATATTGGCAAACAGCCACAGCTCCAAGAAATCGTCGTCTACTCCCTGCAACGAATTCGGAACGCCATTGCTATGGTGATGGGCGTTGATCAGCCCTGGTAAAACTGCATGCTGGCTAGAACCCACCACCTCTGAGTTGGGATATTTGGCCTGTAAATCGGTCCAGCGACCTAGCTCCACAATTCGGTCAGCTTGAATGGCAACGGCCCCATCGTCGATCAGTTCATCTCCTGTGAAGATCCAGCGACCTCGTATCAGTTGGATATTGCCTGGATGATTGCTCGGATTGCGGCTCGGATTATCGCCCTGAGTGTTGCTCTGAGTGTCGCTCATGGTAGTTGTGTTGTCGCTCTGTAGAATACCCGGTCAAGCGTCTTCCTGAAGTTTTGCCAGCATTGCGGCTGGATCCCAGTACGCCCGCATCGTTTGGATTTTGCCTGCGGAATTGAATTGAAATAGATCAATACCTTCAAACGTTACGGACTTGCCATTACGGCCAACGCCATACCCTGTCCATTTTACAGCCGCTTCATTGCCGTTGATCGAGATAAAGTCTGCTTGCAGACTCACAGTTTCAAATAAGCTGATCACACCTTGAAAAAACTGTTGCAATTCTTGATGGCCGCGCAATCCCGGTCGCTCTGCCGGATCGTGAGTGACACTATCTGCCGCAAAACAGGCCACCATTGCTTCAGCCTGATTGCTGCTGCGACTAGCGGCAAAGTATTGCTGCACCACAGAATGGATGAGTTCAGCCGACACAGTAGGGTTAATAGAGCTAGTAGAGTTCGACATAAGGCATTGTGAAGTGAGAGGTGGACTTCAAGATTAGCCGGTTAGGGGCAGAGCATAGACGAGCTATTCTGCCTGGCCCTAATTGGCCCCTGAGCTAAACGGATCCTAACCATGCTCAATCTGTGCCGCCGTGATCAAAAACCTATACGTAGACCTTATCGAACTGGATTTAGAACTATTTCAGAGCTATTTCAGAGTTATTATGGTCGCCTGAGCCGCCGCTGGCATCAGTTGAAGTTCAGCGTCTACCGAAAGCTCGCCGGAGTTTTTCTATGGAGTAAATGCTCTTATGCTGGACGTGAATGGCCGCCAAACTGGGGTGGGGAGTGGGGAGTGGGGAGTAGGGAGTGGGGAGTAGGGAGTGGGGAGTAGGGAGTGGGGACAATGAAATGGCTTTTTGAACGCCTTGAAGACGCACTAGTTGGGGTTGCTACCCTGGGAGAGTTTTTGCTGGAAGCAATTGCCGTCGGCTGTGTTTTGTTTGGAGTCGTTAAAACCATTCAGCTGGCAATCAAACTCAACCGGCATCACTATGTTGATTTTCCGTTTATTCAACTGCGCACTAGTTTCGGGACCTGGTTGGCGTTAGCGCTGGAATTTCAGCTCGGAGCGGACATTCTAGCCACAACCATTGCTCCGTCTGAAAACACGTTGATCCAGCTCGGTTCGATTGCTCTGATTCGGACATTCCTCAACTACTTTTTGAACAAAGAACTCGAGAAGCAAATGGAGTTACAGGAACGAGCACAGCAGAAGCGAATGACCGATCAATCTAGCTAAGCAATGTAGCTAAATAAACTCACCCCGCCTGCGGCGGGGTATTTCGGTTCACATGGCCGAATACAAATGCCCTAAGAGTCGGGGAATCTAACCTCAAATAGATTGAAGTTCTAATAGATACGAGTGTTCTAATAGCTACAGCACTAGTGAAGCACTCATGCTAACTAATGCATCAGCACCGCGCCGTAGAGAGTTCTGTGAAGAGTAAAGGGAATGATGCTAATAATGCTAGCAACCAAAGTCCAGAAGGAAAAATCAGCTACATCTGCGTTTTCCATCGCATTGCGGATTTGGAATAGGGAGCCAATCAAACCTGCCAGCAAGAGCTGAGATAACAACGTGTAAACAACTAAACCTGATAGATCGTTCATATTCACCTTCCGTAAATATTCACCGTCCCTAAACGTCTAACTCAAGCCATCAAGCATGAACCCTTTGAGCAGAAACCAATGTACGAGCTATAGGCGAGCGATATAGGACAAGCCACACTGCCCAAATTCTACTGCCCAAACCATACTTAGCGCTATACTCAACCATTCAGTTCCGTTTCATATAGCAACACCATTGTTTCTTGCCCTAGACGACCGAAGGCTGGTTCTGGCCCCTTGAACATTTCAACCAGATAAGTCCAGGTTCCGTTACTCGGTCGATAGCTCTGAATCACTCCCTCTCCACCTAAGAAAGATACTTTTTGTGCTTGTCGGAATCGCGGTTCTGCCAGGGTAGCAAGCATTCTTACATCTCCTCTATTACATCGAATAATTCGTGCCTGAGTACAGTTATACGCTGTCGTCGCAGTTCTGCATCTCCATCACAGGTGAGAAGGTGTTGTTTTCAGTCTCTGACTAGAGCTACAGATCTTGATAGTATAATCGGCTATGGCTATATATTAAGTTGTGCAATGAGCAACGTTGCTGAGGTATTTTCCTAAAGTTCAGTCAAACGCACGCTCCTATCTATTTAAACCAAGTCAACCAGAATCAATCCAGAAACTAATTATTGCAACTGGTAAAACTCCTATAGCATTAGGTCAATTTTCATTAACTCATATGACATTACGTTTGCATATTCTTGCAGTATTTCAGGAACGGATGCCAAGCCAAAATCTGCATAGCGTCTATTGCACCGCCTTAAGCAACAGGGAATTGTTGGCATGCTTACAAAATGAAGCAACATACCATCTATCTTTTGGTCGATAAGACGGAGATCTATCGGTTGGTAGAAGACGGATTGCTTGAAGTTAGCTAATGTAAATTTATAAGTTTTTAATTCTTTCAAAACTTAGCTTAACTTTTTATATCTTTAAGTTTGTTTCTTTGATTTATTTTCTGGTTTCTGGCTTGTCTGTCTAGTTGTTTCAATCAAGTTGTGGTGTACTGACTCGGACCGTATTATCTGTCTCCGTGGGCCAATCGCCTTCCTACGCTAACTCTCAGGAAGGCATTTTTCATGTCGATGATTCATAGGTTGACTAACAAGCGTGGACACAATTAATTACCTGGCACCCAACGGCGCTGCTTTACTGCTGGGGCTGCTTGGCATCGCTGCACTCTGTTTTCCCAAAACGATGGCCGGTTTTGTAGGGCTTGCGCCGATCGAACCCTTGGGGATGTCTGAAATTCGTTCGACCCTCGGCAGCTTTTTCCTGGGTTTGTGTGTGGCTTGTCTTTGGCTCCAGTCCCTCGATGCATTTACAGTGCTAGGCGTTGCTTCGTTGACTGCGGCAGTGGCGCGATTTCTCTCCAGCTGGTTTGACCGCAGCATTTCGATTAAAAACTGGGGCGGCGTGGCGGTGGAAGCCTTACTCGGCGTTCTATTTTTGTTAAGTCAAAATTAATGAATACAAACTGTTTCAATCAATACACAAGATCTCTATGCATTAGGAGCGATGGCTGAATAAGAAATATGAGCCAACGTGAATATACAGGTTAACACAATTTTCATCGAGGAATGTGGTATGGCTCAAACCAACGGTAACTCCAAAGCAATTAGCGATCTCGAATACGATCTCCTTGCGGTACTGAAGAATAAGTCAGAAGCAGTTCAGCTTTATGAGACCTATATGCAAGATGCTCGCAGTGCCGATTCCCAACCCTGTGTTGAACTCTTGCAAAAACTTCAGCAGGCAGACAAAGAGCATGCTCAAGAAGTGCGCAGACATCTGCAAGAGGTAATGCAGAAGGGCAAGATGTAGCTCGTTTATTAGGCATTTATTAGTTCTGACATTGGGTTTGGTCTCCCTTGCGAGTCTGTCAATCCTGATGTGTTGTCTTGCTGCCTAAGTCGCTCATGACTTAAGTGCAAGCTAAATTGATACAAAATTTTGTACAGACTCGAGAAACGCTCTCTGGGAGCTTGCGTCGCTTCAAATAAAGTGCTCATAGTGCTGTTGAACCTTTAACTCTTGTTAGTTAACTGACTGGGATCAACAGCCTTTTCTCCATATTCCCATATAGATATTTGGACCGAAATCGATAAACTAATGCGCGAAGTGAAAGGGTATTCTCCAAATAAATTCCTTCTAGGCTTCGGCAGAATTTTTCATACTATTGTAAGTGCTCATCTAAGAGCATTATTTCCCATACCTTTCCCAGAATTGCTGCCATAGGCTTGAGCTGTTCAGGTTCTCTGGTTTGCTTGTTCTAGTTCGCTCTATAGATGAGGTGCACAGTTGGTGTTATAGTTCTGTCATTAGGTGTCGAACGCAACTGGTAGAGGTTAAGTGGAATCTAACTTTAGCAGGAGTTAGCTGCGTGATTTGGATCAAGACAATGGATACCAGTAGCGAATATCCTAGACCAAACGCCTGTTGTTCCCGATATTGTGTTCTCTAAGATGAACTGTGAAATCGACCGAATTTTAGTCGTTGATGATATCGCTGATAACCTTCTGCTGTTACAAGCAATTTTGGAAAGCGAAGGATATCAGGTGGAATTGGCTGACAGCGGTCCAGCAGCTCTGGATAGGATCAAAACTGCACCTCCCGATTTGATGCTGCTCGATGTCATGATGCCTGACATGAACGGCTTTGAGGTGACCCAGCGGGTTCGACAAGATCCCTCTTTACCATTTATTCCAATTTTGTTAGTCACGGGCTACACCGAGCCGACCCCAGCTGAAGGATTTGATGTGGGAGCCGATGGCTTTATTCGTAAGCCGATTGATTTTGATGAATTACTGCATCGAATCCGGGCGATCCTGCAACCCAAACACTGTTTTGAAGGTGACTGCTCAGTAGATGGGCCATCAAATCGAATGAATTGAATTTGGGATGGAGAGTTTAGGGCTTTACTGAAGACAGAGTACGACAATCGAACGGTCAATGACTGGAATAGTTTGCTGACCAGTAAAGGTTTTGCCTGCTTTCACAAAACGCGGCTCTTTAGTATCGATGATTAGGCTCCAAGTTTCGTCCTGAAACTCCGAGGGAAGTGCATACTCGATCAGTTCGTAGTGGGCATTGAAGCAGATCAGGAAACTATCGTCGCTAATTTTTTGGCCTTGGGGACCGGGGCTAGGAATTTTGTTGCCGTTCAGGAAGAGGGCAACCGACTTGGCATAGCCGATTTCCCATTGCTCTTGAGTCATTTCGCTACCGTCGGGGTTGTACCAGCCAATATCGGTAACTCCTGAGCCGTGGATCGCCTGCCCTTGAAACCATTTGCGTCGCCGGAACACAGGATGCTGTCGCCGGAAGTAGATCAGCTCTCGCACAAAGTTGAGTAAGTCTTCGTTGGCTTCTTTTAGATCCCAATCAAACCAAGAGATTTCATTGTCCTGGCAGTAGGCGTTGTTGTTTCCACCCTGAGTGCGGCCAATTTCGTCGCCGCCTAACAGCATAGGAATGCCCTGGGAAAGCATCAGGGTAACGAGAAAATTGCGGCGCTGGCGTTCCCGCAGCTGTAAAACTCCCGGATCGTCAGTTTCGCCTTCGACACCACAGTTCCAGGCGCGATTATGATTATCGCCATCCCGGTTGTCTTCCCCGTTCATTTCATTGTGCTTTTCGTTATAGCTGACCAGATCATTTAAGGTGAAACCATCGTGAGCTGTGATGAAGTTAATACTGGCATTGGGACGGCGGCCATTCATTTGGAAATAGACATCGGGGCTGCCGGTAAGTCGGTAGGCAAACTCACCCAGGGTCCGCTCTTCTCCGCGCCAGAAGTCTCGCACCGTGTCCCGATAGCGGCCATTCCACTCGGACCACAACACCGGAAAGTTGCCCACCTGATAACCACCCTCACCCACATCCCAGGGTTCGGCGATCAGCTTCACATCAGCAATGATTGGATCTTGGTGAATAATATCGAAGAAGGCTGCCAAGCTGTTGACTTCGTATAGCTCTCTGGCCAGGGCTGAGGCTAAATCAAATCGGAAGCCATCTACATGCATTTCCAGCACCCAATAGCGCAGGCTATCCATGATCAGCTTCAGCACTTGCGGGTGGCGCATGTAGAGCGAGTTGCCGCAGCCCGTAAAGTCCATATAGTAGCGGGGATTGTCCTCGACTAAGCGGTAATAGGCCGCGTTATCTACCCCTCGCAACGACAGGGTTGGCCCCAAATGATTGCCTTCGCCCGTATGGTTGTAAACCACATCGAGAATCACTTCGATACCGGCGCGATGCAGGGCTTTCACCATTTGCTTAAATTCGGCTACCTGCTGTCCAGCGGTACCGGCAGAACTATATCCGGCAAACGGGGCAAAGAAATTAATTGAATCATAACCCCAATAGTTCTTCAAGCCCTTGTCGGTCAAATAACCCGGCAGCGACAGGTAATGGTGAATCGGCATCAGTTCTACTGCCGTTATCCCTAACCGTTGCAGATGCTCAATTGCTGCCGGATGCGCTAAGCCCGCATAGGTGCCGCGCAGCTCTTCGGGAATATCGGGATGCTGTTTGGTAAAGCCGCGTACATGGGTTTCGTAAATGACGGTTTCGTGCCAGGGAGTACGCAACAGGGCATCGTCTTCCCAATCAAAGGTCTCATCAACCACAACCGATTTGGGCACGAGGGGTGCGCTGTCAAGGTCCGAAAACGACAGATCCTGATGCGGATCGTTCCAGCTATAACCAAAAATTTCGGGACCGCTGGCGACTTCGCCATCAATCGCCTTTGCATAGGGGTCAATCAACAGCTTGTGGGGGTTAAACCGATGGCCTTGCTCAGGCGCATAGGGGCCGTGGACGCGGAAACCATAGCGCTGGCCTGGGCCAATGCCGGGTAAATAGCCATGCCAGACAAAATTGCTGACTTCAGTAAGGGAAATACAGGTTTCCTGATCGTCGTCATCAAACAGGCACAAGTCCACTCCGGTTGCATTTTCCGAAAATAGGGCAAAGTTGGTGCCTTTGCCATCCCAGTGGGCACCGAGCGGGTAGACATCACCAGGCCAGAGTGCAACGTGCATGACCGATACTCCTAGATACTTCTAAATCAAACAGCCCTTAAACAATCAAATTACTCAAACTGAGCAGCCGACTATTGCCACCTGTTGCAAACCGACTATTGTCAAACAATTCAGTCGGGCTTGAGTCGCGGCAGCAGTGGGAAAGTTTTTATCAGAAAGTACCGGATTCTCCAGGCCAGCGTATCTACCTAAGGTAGAACTTAGGCTCTGTGAGCGAGCATTCAGATATAGTTGAGTTGAAATCTAGAGTTGAAATTGTGGGCTAGTGATCAACAAATGCTTCTAATTCAACCGCATCATGACTACAGAAAAGCTGCACATCGTTGCGGTGATCTAGGGATAACCGACGAAGGCGCTGTTGATTCAATAAGCGAGCTGGGCGATCAACATCCATCATCCATTGATAAGCTCGCAATCCTGGGGTGCAGCGAGGATTAGCTGGATCCATTTCCTGACGATAAAAGTAGGCATCACCAGCGTGCAACAACCAACCCTCTGCTGTGTTGATCGCAACTCCGGCATGGCCTGGAGTATGGCCTACAAGGGGGATCAGCAGAATCTCTGGGGGTAGCTTGTCCAGATCACGAACCGCCTCAAACCCAAACCAGGGTTCACCTCCTGCCCCATAATATTGCCACTGCTTCACCTCATCCCACTGGTGAGGACGATAACGCCGACTGGCAATGAAGCCACGCCGAGCGCGAGCTGCTGCCATCTCACTTTGCATTACATGAACCGTTGCTTCGGGGAAATCCTCCAGCCCACCTGCATGATCAAAATCGAGATGGGTCAAGATAATATGGCGTATATCTTGTGGCGAAAAGCCAAGCTGTTTGATCTGCTCAACGGCGGTATATTTCCGCTCAAACTGGATATTGTTGAAATGAACAAAAAATGGACTCAGCCGTGAATAGGGAGTCTGAACATCGCGCAACCCAAAACCCGTATCGATCAGAACTAGCTCTTGATTAGTCTCAATGAGCAGACAGTGGCAAACTAGATGGGCGGTCAAACCGCGGCTAAAACCATCAAACAGTGCTCCCCCTACAGGACACATGCAGCCGCAATTGAGATGATGAATACGCATAGATTTAACCTAAGCTCTTCCATCAACCTAAACATTCCACCTCGATCTGCGTTCTACTGCAAGCATAGAAGTATTCTCTTGCTTTGGAAAGAGCTTGAATATCTTCTGTAGGTACATCTAATACGTGAATTGACTAATGCGTGAATTGACAGTTTGTTGGAAAAGCCCATGCAATTCAACAGCCAATTCAATCTGCTAATTCTCAACCAGTTAAATGCAGTCCTTGATGCTGTAATGTCTGCTCAATTTGTTGCATCTCTTCTAAGGTTTCTCCAGCCACAATGCCGTAGATTTCAGTGTAGATTTTGCCATATTTTACTCGCTCCAAAGCGGAAAGAATCAGAAACTCTTTCCGCTCCAGCTGTGGTTTCAAAGTAGCTCGAATAGAATCGAGTGTCCCCTCCATCCGGTAGTCACTAGAGTACTTTGCGATTGCCTTGTTGAATTTCAGCAGTTTGTGCCGTTGCAAACAGAGGGGCGTAGAGCCATTGATGCGAAAATTAGCATCGATCGCGTACAGTTCTCCACCTTCAGTTTCTAATACGTCAAAACCAATTACACCAAAATATCCTTGCTCGTGAGCATATTGCCCTACTGCTGCAATCATCTCGAAGAACTGACTCATATCATTCGTGTAATCAATCACGCCTCCCAGATAGTTACCTTCTGCATCTACAAGCTGCTGAGTTACACCAATCAGCAAAATTTTTCCCTGTTTATTGACATAGAACTGCACGCAGTAGTTATGAGTTACATGTTTGACAAATTCAGAGACAACAATAGTTTCCAATAAATCGATTTTGAGATACTTGTTCAGTTCCTCCAGGCAATAGTTGAGGTCACTGGTGTTGCGGATGATGTAAGTCCCCTCACCAGAAAGGCCGTGGGAAGTTTTAATCAAATAAGGAAACTGGGAAGGCAACGGAATCTGATCAAGCTTGACTTGCTTCAGGTTAAAGGTTTGATAGCTTGGACACAGTACTCCCAACTCGGCTAGAGTGGCTTTACTCAACAAACGGTAATGGGTATCAGGATTGACTGCGTGTTTCGCGGGCTGTAGATGGTCAAACGGAAATAGGGTAATCGCGCTATTGATGGAAATACTTTGGTTCAAATCGTCTAGATAGGTTGAACCATCCATCAGCTCTATCTGGGTGCCAGTAAAATCAAAATGCTCGCGCCAGTACTGCAACAGTGACTCAGGCGGCGTAGAAATCACCACACCCGGCAGCCTATTTCCCAACACCGCCAAATTTTTCCACGGTTCTTTTTGGCAAATCTTATCAAACGAGGTTTTTGTCGATTCGCTACTGCCGTCTTGCAGAAAGTATTTCTGGGTATTGGTATAGGTAGCCCAACTCGCCGTGGCTGGATAATTCAAAATCAGCACGTGGTCTGGACTGCCAACATCTTGAGCAAATAGGTCAGAAAACGAATTTCCCTGGAAAAACTGAAAGCAGTGGGAAGCCATAGAAAAGTTACACACTCGCCAGTGTTAATTCTTACCAAGGACTATAGCAGGTTCTGATAGCTCAGGAGTCATATATGCTACTGCCATATGCTGCGAATTATAGGCCCAACCCACTCGTCCTAGTAGCTTGGGTAAGGAGGGCTAGGGGGGATCTCAAGATGATTCGCAATCTACTGAACTTCTAACAAATTTCCCTCGTTAGTAAGACGCCTGCCCCTAAAACTGCTCACTAGATTGGAGACATAACAGCCAATTGGAGACATAACAGCCAACGGGTTTGCACAATCTAGGTTTGCACAATCTAGTTACTTGGAATTAGTCAGAGGAATGGTCATGATGAATCAATTGTTTTTGAATACACGTAAAATTGCCTTTGCCTTAGCGGGTGGAGCCTGTATTGGTCTACCTCTAGTTTCTGCTGGAATTTCTAATGCTCAAGGCATGAATTCAATGCCTCAGCAATCGCCCCTGTCCCAATCCACGCAGGCATCACCCTATTTGAATCCTTGCCCTGGTATTTATTACGAAGAACCTTTCAACAGCACGCGAATTGTGCCTCCAGGGTGTCCTGCCAATGCTGCAACATTGAACCAACAGGGACAAGTGCAGCCGATCAATCAACCAGGATCGATGCAGCCAATGAATCAAGCACCCATCAATCAGCAGGCACCCATGCAGCCGATCAACTCAGGCACACCTCTGTCAGCCCCTAGCGCTACCTCGACAGAGCGCCCGGTTTCAGTTTCAACCGCCGCATCACCCTATTTGAATCCCTGTCCTGGTATTTATTACGAAGAACCTTTCAACAGCACGCGAATCGTGCCCCAGGGGTGTCCTGCTAATAGTGCTACGCTCAATCAGTAAATTAGTTGGGTGAGGCAGGACTCCTCACCCAAAGTAGTGTCAGTTCAAAATAGTGCCATTTCAGGCGATGGTGTCGGTTCGGTATTGCCAACTTGGTGTTAACAAGTGAGTTTGACAATGATGACTCAACCATTCTCTCAACTATTCATGCTTGGATTGGCAGCAATAATCGGCCTATCTGTCGCTGCTCCAGTTCAGGCCCAGTCTGACCCAACCCAGACCGATGCTGCCCCAGCATCACTGCTAGCATCTGACCCCGCCGAATTAGATAGCGGCGTAGAAACATTGCCGCCTGATTTAACCGCGCCTTTAGAGGTGAATCAACAGCAGGCTGATCAGTTTTTTGTCCCCCAGAATTCCCAGATAATTCAACCGCAACCCGTACCTGGCGTGCTTTCAGACGAGTTGATTGGTCCGCCACCGGGCGGTCAAACTCCGGCAGAATTAACTCCGAATCAGCAATTGACGATTCCAATTCGCTAGCTGATCCAATTCGTTGACTGAAAGGATTCCAGTCTTAGATTGGCAAGGCTATTTAGCAATCTGAAAGGCTTGACCGAGCAGGGTTAGGCCAGTAGAGATTTGGGCCAGTTCCTCTGGACTCAGTTGGCTTAGCAACTCAGCAATGCGTTGCCGGGTAGTGCTGCGCATTGCTTCTAGCTGACTGCTACCCGTTGGCGTTAACCTCAGCATAATCTGCCGTCGCGCCTGTGGATCATCTGCGCGATCGACCAATCCCCGCTGCACTAAGCGATCGGTCATCGTGGAGGCAGTTGCTCGCGTCACGCCCAAATGCTCTGCTACCTCCGAGAGAGATGAATCGGGATTGCGGCTCAGATATGCCATTAGGCGAAACTGCGGTACCGACAGTTCAGCACCTCGCTGACTGCGCATTTCCGTGCGAATAAACTGCATGATGATCGGCATGGTTTCCATCAGTTCAGCCGCAGTGCTATCGGCAGGTCGTTTTCCAGCGGCTAATTTGGCGTTCATGAATTGATCCTCAACTGGTTCTCAAAGCTTAGGAGGGTGTCAGCCAACCTCGGACGGCAGACACTTTGGGTTGAACGGTTTCTTTGGGACGATTGCAGGTTTTATTCTACTGCTCTACCAAATTTTATCGCTTCAGAGTAGGCAATTCGAGCTTAATATGCCACACTAACAGTTAGCATAACTAACTAATAGCCCTACAGGACTAGAGCAAGTGACTAAGACGCTCAGCCCAAGCTATCGAATCCTGATTGAGGCTGTTAGATTGCTCTATTTGATCTAGCTGGTGAGAAATTCTACTCATGGAAGAAGCGGCGAAAAAACCAACGAAAACCAACAGAATATCGATATTCAGCCAACCATCAGCCAGCCCAATCGATTCAGCAGATTCGGTTCAGATGTCTGCCCAAGTACCTACAGATATACCTACAGATATACCTACAGATATACCTACAGGCGATGCCGCTCGATCCTCGTGGAGCAGCCAAGCTACGGTTCTGAGCACTCAGGCATTAACACGCCAGTTTGGAGATTTTGTGGCAGTGCATCGCCTCGACCTCGCGGTGCAAGCAGGAGAAATTTTTGGGTTACTAGGTCCAAATGGGGCCGGTAAAAGCACGGCGATTAAAATGCTGACTACCCTCCTGTCGCCCAGTAGCGGACGAGCTGAGATAGCTGGCTATGAGCTTGTTCGACAGGCCGCTCAAGTGCGTCGCCAGATTGGCTATGTTCCCCAAGCTCTATCTGCCGATGGTAGCCTCACCGGGTACGAGAATCTGCTCATTTTTGCCAAACTCTATGACCTACCACGTCCAACCAGACGTTATCGTATCCGAGAGGCGTTGGCTTTGATGGGATTAGAAGAGGCCGCCAATCGTCTAGTGCGAACCTATTCGGGCGGAATGATTCGGCGGCTAGAAATTGCTCAGTCGATTTTGCACCAACCCGCTGTGCTATTTCTGGATGAGCCAACGGTGGGGCTTGATCCGTTGGCCCGGAGCGCTGTTTGGGATTTGGTAAAGCAACTCCGCGCCGACTACGGCACAACAGTGGTGCTGACTACGCATTTTATGGAAGAAGCCGACAGCTTGTGTGATCGGGTCGCCATCATGCACCACGGTCAGGTGATCGTCACAGGTACGCCAACAGCTCTCAAAGCGTCACTGCACCAGCCAAACCCCAGACTCGATGACGTTTTTATCCACTACACCGGTAATCAACTTGAATCAGGAGGAAGCTACCGTGACACGTCCAGACTTCGACGCACCACGCAGCGGTTGGGATAGGCCGCACCTGCCCCAGTTTGCAACAAGTCCCCAGCAACTGAAAGGGCTGGTTCATAAAACACTTGTGGTAGCCGAACTGGAAGTCCGCAAACTGCGCCATGATCCAAGCGATTTGCTGCTGCGAGCTGTGCAACCGGCGCTATGGCTGCTGATCTTTGGCCAAGTCTTTACCCGCGTGCGGGCCATCCCCACAGGCAATCTTCGTTATCTAGATTTTTTGGCTCCTGGAATTCTCGCTCAAAGCGTTCTGTTTGTCGCAATTTTCAGCGCTATGACCATTATCTGGGAACGGGATCTGGGGATTGTTCACAAGTTTCTAGCTAGCCCAACTCCCCGCATTTCGCTGGTACTGGGTAAAGCGCTATCGGCAGGTGTCCGCAGTCTTGTGCAGGTCGGCATCGTCTATCTAATCACCTGGATTTTGGGGGTGAATTTAAACTTCAATCCCCTCGCCCTGTTGGGAGTGCTGATAGTGGTGTTGCTTGGAGCCGCCTGTTTTTCCCTGTTTTCGCTCACAGTGGCCTGTTTGGTAAAAACGCGAGAGCGGTTTATGGGAATCGGACAACTGATGACGATGCCGCTGTTCTTTGCCAGCAATGCCATTTATCCAATTGCCCTCATGCCTGTTTGGTTGCAGTTGGCCTCTCGTTTGAATCCACTCACCTATCAAGTTGATGCCTTGCGGAATCTAATGCTGATTGGCGGCACAACAACCTACGGTTTGGGACTCGACATAGTCATCCTGCTAGTAACGGCAACCGGGCTAACGCTACTGTGCGCTCGGCTTTATCCCCGTATCGTAATGTGAAGAGAATACGAGATATTTAACTAGACAAAAGATATTGTTTTGGGAGTTTTGGTTGTCAAGAGGTAGGAGGTAGGAGGCGGCTTCCCAGAACGACATTCAGCGAACGCACTGCCCCTACGAGGTCAGAAACATCAGTTGAGCCGTCAGCCGACAGGAGCCAGAAGTCATTGCAAACAAAGATTAGCCATTGGTGAGTGATCAGTACTCAGTGATTGAGTGATTGAGTGATTGAGTGGTGATTGACTGACCAAGCACTTACTCATGGCAGCTCTAAACACACTGGCGATAGCCTAATGGCAGGCATAGCGGCTTTCTCGTAGAGTATCCGCTGCTATACAAGCCAAGTCGGCTACTCGGTTGAGCCGAGTCGGAACGTCCTGCGCCGCCTATTCGTTTGGTTCAGTAACCCGCGAAGGCGGGTTTGGTCTTTGTAGGCACGACTTCGAGCCGCCGGCGACTCGAGTTTTATCAGTCAACCAGGATTGAGTGATTAGCAGGTTACTCTCGGCTAATTGCTTCGGCTAAAGCAACTCTAGTGCGAGCTACTAACAGCCGGACTCGTTCAAGCTGAGATTCGTAGGCGGCCTGCTGGTGGGGAGATACATCAGCCGCGCTGACACTCAGGAGCTGCTCATAGGAACGAAAGATTTGAAAGGCATAGCTGGCAATGGCTACTTGCTGCTGAGATAGGGACTCGACTCGACGCACAAAATCAGCGCAGGTCGCAGAGGCAGGCAAGCCAAACACATCAGAGTAGAGCGGGGGAAGTCGATCTGTTCGATGCCGCAGGGCCGAGAGCATTTTTGCCGCTTCCCCTGAAATTTCACCATCAAAATCGGCAAGTACATTCAGGACAGCTAACAGCAACGAGGGGGTAGATTTACGATGAAAAAAAGGTGCCATGATTTGCTCTGATTATCTATCGACTATCTATCTAAAAGGCGAGTGGAAGCCGCTTCCGGCAATTGCACAGTCACAAATCCCCGCGTTTTCCCGGCTGTAGTATCCATCGTATTCATAGCCTGCCACAGGGTAGCGGCCTCAACCCAAACCGGCGGATATTTGTAGCGAGCTACATCCAGGATCAAAAAGCGGTCGGTTTCTTCGTGATAGGCCGCCAGAGGAGAGATATGGCCGCCTCGCTCCTGACCCATTTCGGCTCGCAGATAGTTAATCAAAATAAAATTTTTGGGCTGTTTCAAGTTGGCTGCTGCTAACTGGCGAAACTCATCCAATGTGGTATCCGCCGCATGATAAACCGTGGCCTCAACCGAATAGCTGGCGAGCAGTTGGCCCAATTGGTCGAGCGTGATGCCCTGTCGAGACACCACATCCGGACTCAATACTTGGCGGGTCGTTGGATTCTCAAAAAAGTTTTCTTGGGTAAACACATGATAGGGGGCATACTGGGGCGCGGCTGGAGCAGGAATAGCCAGACCATTGAGCACCATTACCATGCTGGCAACGCCGCAATAAGCCTGATTGATCTGAGTAACAAATTGGGTACTGAGAGTCCAAAAATCGTCTCTTGACTGGCTCTCCAACAGCAACTCTTCCCCCTGGGCCGAATCAAAGCCAATCAAATGAGCAGGCAACGGCAGCGTCTGGGCAGTCACTACTCCACCCGCCAGCCCCAGAGCCAGCATGACTCCTTGTGACACATGCAAGATCAAATTCCTCTGGACAAACTTGACCCACTGGCGGGCAGGATGGATTTCCATAGTTAGCTCCCCTAAATGATTTTGGGTTTTAGGAACTACTCAAAACTCAACACGTAAAACTAGCCGGACAAATCATAACCTGGCCTAGGTTAGATTTCCACCTGTTCAACTCAACTTTAATTTTGCTCATAATTCTGGCCAGACAAGTTCAAGCCAATTTGGACCCAGTTTCGAGCTGAATATCGATATTCAGTGCTATATTCAGTGCTTCGAAGCTTGGGATTTTCTAGAATTTTGTGATTTGCTCTGACTATTTCTGGGTAGAATATGAGCCATTCAGCTCAGGGCAGATGTTGGCCATAGCTATTCAGTCAGCAGGTAACTGCTCTTAATTACCGCTCTTACTAAGGAGAGCAGTGAATGATGAATAGTGTTTCGGTGTGGGGTGTGGGGTGTGGGGTGTGGGTGTTGACTATAAAGCGCTCCAGTTAGTAATTAGAGAGCAGCCGAATATCGCATAAAGCTTGAACTCCAAACCTCCAACCCAGTTTCTAGTCTGTTTTCCCATAGTCACAGAGAGGATTTATCGCATGAGCCACATTTTTTCAGTTTTTAACCAGGCCGGAGGCGTGGCCAAAACGACTCTCGCCATGAATCTTGGCTATGAATTAGCCCAATTGGGGCAACGAGTGCTTTTGGTAGATTTCGATCCGCAGGGCACGCTCACCATTTTTATGGGAATCGAAGGGTGGGATCTGCCTGCTACGATTTACGATTGCCTGATTGCCAATCGGCCTGCCACTGACGTGATTCATTCAGCCCACGGTATCGATATTCTGCCCGCTAATTTAGCCTTAGGCAAAGCAGAACTAGAGCTGTACCATGCTCCGATGCGGGAACAAAAACTGCACCGCGTGCTGGAGCCACTCAGCGAGGCTTATGATCTGGTGATCATTGACTGTCCCCCCAGTCTCGGGGTCATTAGCTATTTAGCTTTGGTGACAGCAGATTATGTAATTGTGCCGCTGGAATGCGAGTACAAATCCTATCAAGGTACCGATCTGTTACTGCAAACCATTGGTAAAATTCAGCAGGAAGCCAATCCAGAGCTGAAGATTGCCGCCTTTGTACCCGTGAAGGTATCGCTACAAAAATCTCAACACCAGCGGGTGCTAGCTGCCATCGACTCACAACTTGCCCAAATCGCGCCGATTGCTTCTCCCATCCCCGACGCGATTGCCTTCGCCGATGCCTCAGAGCGCTGCCTGCCCCTCTCCCTTTACGATCGCCGACATCGAGCCGTCGAGCCGTTACGCAATCTGGCCAAGCAGATTCTCTCTATTGCAACGACCGGCCAAGTGGAGGTACTCCATGCCTAGATCAACATCGAAAAAAACCGAGCAGCCCTATCGCCGCTTGCGCAATACCAGCAACATTCTTTCCCTTTACGAGACCAGCAGCGAGGCCACCTCTAGCGACACCCCACCCCACGAAACCGACGTGCTTACCCTGCGCTTGCGCGACATCTACATCAAGCCAAATCGGGTGCGCAAGTACTTTGATTCAAACGCTTTGAGTTCCCTCGCCAATTCGATGCAGACCCATGGCTTCATTGGCACCATCGTTGTACGCCCCAATCCCAACGAAACCCAAGCCCTAAGTCAACCCTACGTACTAGTGGCAGGAGGCAGACGCTATGCAGCAGCGAAGCTAGCAGGGCTAGAAACCCTGCGGGCAATCGTAGCCGATTTAACCGAAGAGCAAGCCCTAGAATTTGAGCTAATTGAAAATCTACAACGCGAGGATCTCAACCCGATTGAAGAAACCAAGGGGATCCTACAACTGTTGTCCAAACGGCTGCAACTAGAGGAAACTCAAGTAATTGCGCTGTTTCAACGCCATGCCTACCTGCAACAGAATATCGATATTCAGAACACTGATGCTGAGTTTGGCCAGCATTGGCAAACCATCGAACAGTTGTTTGAGGTCATCGGTAAGTTCACCCCCGATAGCTTCCGCGTCAACCGCCTGCCGCTCTTGAATCTGCCAGAGCCGATTTTAGTTGCCGTTAGTCAGGGACAGTTGGAGTACTCCAAAGCTCGGCTAATTGCGCGAGTCAAGGATGAGTCGATACAGGGCCGCCTGCTGCAACAGGCCATTGACGAAGGATTGAGCCAGGCTCAGATTCAGCAAACCATCCAACAGCTAAATCAGCAGCTAGATCAGCAATCTAGGTCAAAGACGCCAGCTCAGTTGCATCAGATCCAAACTCGCGCCACCGGCATTGCCAAAACCCTTAAGAAATCTCAAGTCCTCGCCTCCCTCTCCAAACGCGACCAGGCTAAAGTCGAGAAGCTGCTGGATCAGCTCTGGGAGATTATCTCACCGGAGAAGGAGCAATAGGCGAAGGCAGGAGGCAGGAGTTCAACTTAGTCCGAGAGCCAAAATCGAGCCATTGCCCACCTACGCCTCAACAGCAGGCTAGTTGGGGAAGGCTGCTTTAGGCGCAGCCTTCTCGCAGAGTAGCAGACTCGACAAGGGGTTTAGTTCACTACCCTGCGGGAAGGCAAGCATATGAGTAGGCTTACTGGATTAGCCCATGCTTCAGCAACGGATAGACGACGCCAGAAACGAACACAAAAAAATTCAGGCGTTGCCGAATGGGCGGATGATTCGCCCCGTTCGGCGTGAGCACTGCCCCTATGGGGCCAGAAAAATCAGTCGAACGCTCAGCCGAACGGGGGCGGTGCAAGACATCAAATTTCACCTTCATACTTTGATTCAGCAACGCCAAAATTCACAGCCTCCTAACCCATAAAGCTGATTGGAGTGCGGGTATCTGGATGAAGCGAGGTATCTATCGACGCACACGCGATGTGAAGGCACTGCAGGATTTGAATCATCATTCTGGATCGCCACTCTGAGCGGCTATTTTAGATCCTCCTTCAGTTAAGCTATTGGCTAAACAGCGGACCCAGATCTGATCTGCGGCATAGAATTCTCCCCTTGACTCCAGGGCAAAGTTGCCCAGCAAAAGCGCCAGCCAAACTTTTACTAAAGGCATCTTCAAGGCACGAATTAATTCCAGAAATGCAATTGGCTGCTCCTGCTGGCTCATCCAATCGGCGATGGCTTGGCTCCAGGCCGTGACGTTCTCATCGTGGGCTACACCTAGTGCCTGCTGTTTTTCTACTTCCGTCGCTTCAAGCGCAGTCACCATCTCCAGCACTTTCTGTTTGTCTACTACGCCAGCCACCGATTTATCTGGCCGTGAAACCGTGGAATTAGGTGCAGCAGGACGGCTTCGCTGCCGAGTTTTGACTAGTTCTGCCAGATCGAGATACATCGTGCGCTGGATCAACCCAGCTAGCAAATCTTCTTCCAGGACGGGGCCATCATCATTGTGCTGATCCTGCCAGTCACCCAACAATCGATCCGCTTTGCTGGCATGGAGTTCGGCAAGCTGCACTAGAACGGTACCGGCGATTTGGAGCTGTTCTGCCTCAGACAGACCAGGCAGCATGCGTTCTACCAACTGCCAGAGCGCTACGATATTTGCTACTTCTGGACAAGTCAACGCATGTCGATACGCTTCTACAAACTGCGAACCCAATGGCGCTTCCATGACGAAATTCAAGTTGAACTCAAGCCATTCTAATGATTCAGTTCCAATCCTTGCCAGTCAATTCTACAGTACTGCCAAGATTACATCACTTTTCACGTTCCATTCACTCTTCCTCCGTCGAGCTGTTATTACACTAATTCTTACACTATAATTGGCTATCACCCTAGTACCGCAATTATCTTAAGTTGAGGCAACGGCAATGGCGCGTCCGATCAATCCAAAATGCTGGGAATGCAGCCTGCTCGATAGTAAAACGGCTAAAGCACTGCATGGAGAGACCGGAGATGGCTGCTGGGATGATCGGATCTGCCATCGGCGGCGGTCCCACTACCGCAACCGAGCCGACAATAACCAGAAGCGGAAAGGGCAGTACATCTCGGTGAAGGCAAGCCATAGAGAAGCACTGCGGGATCGAGATGCTGTTAAACCGGCTGCGCCCCCGGTCGCATTGCTCTACCTATATCGAGAGCCACGTAGAGATGCTCACTTACATGCGTTAGCGATTACCATCTGGCAGGGAGACCAAAAGCTCAAGGAGTTTCCACCAACCCACTGTATGGGGATGACCAACAGCCAGGTAAGGCAATACCTACAAACCGTTTTGCAAGACTTAAATCAAACCTATGGCATCAAGACCTTTGAGCCAGAAATTCGCTATGACCCCAGTTTCTGCCCAATCGAACCTTGTCCTCTCAAATCTCTGTAGTAATCAACATATAACTCAACCAAAAAATTCAGAAGCCGGATTTGGATCCAACTTCTGAGCTGTAGAACTTCAATTAGGCTTTACATAAACTGGTTCTTATAGCGTATCTAAGCTTCTCTAGGCCTAGATCTAGCCTAGGGGCCAAACTAGGGTTAAGCTAGCTGGTCACCAGTGTACTTTTTCACGATTTCACGATTAACTGTTGGTGATAAACGAGTGCTTCCGTTTATTATATGAATGAGCATTTAGGAGTGAAAAGCTGAGGGCATTTTCAGGAACATTTAGGAACATTTAGGAACATTTAGGATAAAGCAACTCTGGGACCAGTTGAAAATTCGAATCTAGGGCTAGAGACTATAATGCTGTTATGCTGCCCATCTGGAGGTTGTGATGCCGTCGCCGTTTCCGGGAATGGACCCCTATCTGGAAGGCTATTTGTGGCCCGACGTTCACAATGCTTTGGCTAATAAGATTCGCCAGCAGTTGGTTCCATTGCTCCGTCCCCGTTACACAGCGCGTTTAGAAATCTATCTGGTCGAAGATACCGCTCCTGAAGAGGAAGTTGGCATTCTTTATCCAGATGTTGAACTGCTGAAACGGGGATCATCAAAGCAATCTAGTTTACCAATCGCAGAAGTCACTGCAACTGACGGCAGAGCAGTGCAACTCACTCCTGCTCCCCTGACGCTGCCTGTGCTTTCGCCAATTGAAGTGCGAATCGCAACAGTGGAGATCCGTGATACGGTAAACAACACACTAGTTACCTGTATTGAAATCCTATCTCTCAACAAGCGAGAACCAGGGTTGACAGCCTATCGCCAAAAACGTCAACGACTGTATCAGTCTAATGTGCATTTGGTGGAAATTGACCTCCTACGACGCGGAACAAGATCGTTTAATCATCCGCGATTGCCGGATACAGCTTACCTGGTTACGGTCACTCGTGCTCAGTTAGGAGTGATAGAGATTTGGCCCATTAACTTACAAGATTCACTACCAACGGTTCCAGTGCCCTTGAGATCGCCTGACGCAGATGTGCCACTAGCGTTGAGCGAGGCAGTGGCAGTAATTTATGATGAGGCAGCTTACGATTTATCAATTGATTACCGCCAGCCTCCTCCTAAGCCCGCCTTAACAGAAGCTGATTCAGCTTGGATGAACGCATTACTTGCACCGTTGAGAACTGAGCCGTAATGTTAAGGGGGCTTGTCAGTTCAGCTAATCTTCTCGCCGCTCTTGATAATCCTCAGCGGATTTAGGGTCCAGTTCCCAGCGTCTATCGTCTCGCTGTTCTAGCATATCGCCCGTGCGTAAAAACGAGCGATCATCCATCTCTATACCTACAGCAGCTCCCAGTTCATCAACTACATCCTGATCTGGAGTAGCCACCGTACCGCCTACGGCTTCATCTCCCACTACGCTGGCCTGCTCATAATTAGCGTCGATATCCCCCCCGGTGAGGACAGGTTCAGGGTCGTTGTAGAGGTGGTGATCACTGCGGCGGGAGTAGCGGCCTGCTCGGTCAGTAGGTTGACCCTGGAGGCCAGTTCCATAGGATTCGGTGAGCGCTTGAGGCCGGTCATCAATCAGCTCTTCGGTGTCCTCGTCATCCTCGATGCCATCATCGTCGGCGTCTAGGTTATCGTCACTAGTGTCAGCAGCCACCGTATCAATCACGGCCCGATCCAGCTCGACTTCCTTTAAGCCTAAGTCACTTTCCAGGCTTTCTAATTCGTCTAAATTGGTCGGATCATCGCCGAGTTCTTGGTTGGCCTCTGCTTCCACATCCCGTCGGGCAGCTTCATAGCTTTTTTGATTGGCTTGATTAACTCGATTTGCTTTATCCACCATAGCCTTTAGCCTGCGAGCGCGTCTTTGTAACTGAAGATACTGGATTTTGCTTGCAGCAGAATCCCCATGCAGGTAGAAGTGATGTATTTCGAATGAGGGAGATGGGTTTCGGCACGAGGCATTCAGCTGAGGCTCACTCGAAGCCCACACTGCCCCGGAGCCAGAAAAACAGCCGAGCGGGGAGATAGCGGGTCGGGAGCGCTCAGTCGAACACCCTGCGCCGGCTACTCGTTTGGGTAAGTAATCTGCGAAGGCGGAAGAGGTCTGTGTAGGCGAGGCTTGAAGCCGCCAGCGACTAGAGTTTTGTCAGTCAACCAGGGTCAGCACACTGCTATCAACAGTTTGAGTAAATGAAATGAATTCCTACAAAAACTCCTCATTAATGCTAAGTTTCGGTGTTTCTACAATGATTGTAGAAACCTTAACTAAAAACTGTCCGAACTATTGCTTGATGAACTTCACTACTGCTGTATTATCGCAATCGCAAGTTGTCATTACCAGCGTATCTTTGCCGTTATAGTTAGCGTTGCTAGGATATACTAAGCTATTGCGTGCTGCGTTGATGTTAGCGCCTGTACCACTAAAGGTCAGAATTGACGATGCTGTTGCTGATTTTTATCTGAAGGTCAATCCAGTTGCTGTTGCCTGAGAGGCTTCAGTCACAACAAGACCAGTTCACTCTTAAATCCCCGTGATTGAAACAGTCACAGCGAATGAATTGTGTGAACTGCGAATTATTAAAATACACGTTTTTAAATTTATCTTAAGTGCCAATGTTGTCATCGAGGTATACAGAAACCAAGACTAATAATGACAAAG
This sequence comes from Leptolyngbya sp. NK1-12, assembly GCF_032598965.1. Taxonomy (NCBI): domain Bacteria; kingdom Bacillati; phylum Cyanobacteriota; class Cyanophyceae; order Leptolyngbyales; family Leptolyngbyaceae; genus Leptolyngbya; species Leptolyngbya sp. NK1-12. The sequence continues at coordinate 948,624 of NZ_CP053587.1, read as the reverse complement.
ATTAGAGCAGGTAATTCAGATATTTATACCCTTTTTTATAATTTGGTAGAACAACCTCTAGGGGGTATTTAGATGAGGCTGCCACGGCTGCATTTTACTCTGGTGTACTACAAAACCTGTTTTTATTGTTAAGATAATAAGGCCTATGGAGTGATATCGATAGGATTAAAGTTTCTAATTTGTAAAAATTAAGCAACACGATTGAACTGTAACGATATTGAACTGTAACAATAAGCTTGTGGCCGGTTAGGCTGCGGCTTACTACCTATGGGGACTTGTCAGAGTTTTGGAGTTCCAAAATCCCTTCGGCATTTTCAGATAAGCTTTTAGCGGCAGCGGTGAAAGCGCCTATAAAGGGTGGAAAGTAAGCAGTAAGTTGTAAAGACTAAAGGGAAAGTAAAAGGTAAGTAGTATGGTTTCTTATGCACTCAAGCAGGCTCCGGAGATTATTTTGGAAGTTCCGGGGCGGGACTCGCGCAAGCAGCGCCAGCAGGCCCTGGATCAGCTGGTTGATCGGGCCAACGAAGATGAGGCGTTGCGAGCCAAGTTGGCTGATGGGGCAGGGCATGACGATTTGATTGTGGTGACTGAACAGGTACCTACTGTTACTAAAGAGCCGGATCCAGATGACACCACGGTTGAAGATGTCAAAACGCTGGTGCAGGCGATCGTCAGCTATGGTTTTATGCGGGTGAGGCTAGAGCAAGACCGGCAAGAGGCGCAGGCGGTGTTGAAAGAACTAGAAGCAATTTTCGATCCCAAACTTGAGCTAACCGAGGAAATGGTGGCTGAGCTGAAGAAAAAATCAAAGCTGCTGATCAGCTACGCCGAGAATAAAGCTGCGTTTGGTGATGTGCGCGCCAATGCCGAACAGTCACAAACCAAACTGGAGAAAATTTTGGAACTGGAACGCAGCGCCATGAGGTAAATCGAGTCCTCACTTGTAGCTTTGGCTTTACTTACGGCGAGGCAGGGAGATGATTTTGGTGTTAGTTGGCTGGGTCTGGGGAGGAGAATCCGCTTCGGCTGCTTCAGAAAAGCGATCAAACCAGTCGTGCAGCAGCAGGTAAAAGCAGGGGATGATGAACAGCGTCAGTAGGGTAGCTAGGGCGAGACCGGAGAATACGACGATTCCCAAGGGCTGAAGAAATTCTCCGCCCTGTCCCAAGCCAAGCGCTAGCGGAAACATGCCTACCACAGTCGTGATGGTAGTCATCAAGATAGGGCGCAAGCGTTGCGGCGCTGCTTTTAAGATGGCAGTGCGTCGGCTCACCCGCTCTCCTTCATAGATCTGATTCGCTAGCTCCACCATGATGATGGCATTATTGACCACAATGCCTACCAACAGAACGGCTCCCACAATCACTGTGGCTCCCACTGCTGTTTGGGTAATGAACAATCCCCAGATGCCGCCTGCTAATGCCAACGGTAGCGTGAACATAATCACGAACGGATCAATCAACGAGTTGTACTGTACGGCCATCACCACAAACACCAGGAAAGCAGCTAACCCACCCAACACTGGCAGGGCCGACTGAATCTCCCGGTTGCTTTGGGCCGCAGCACTGGGCAAACGGCTGACGCCATCAGGGAGATCGAGGCTGCTGATCACCTGATCCACTTCCTGCAACGCTTCTCCTAAACTGGCAGATTCATTCAGGCTGCCGGCCAGCAGAAATACCTGCCGCTGGTTGATCCGCTGAATTTCTCCAGGAGCTTCGCCGGGCTGGATCTGGGCGACATCGCCTAGCCTGATCAGCTGATTATCTTCGGTGAAGAGGGGCAGGGCACGCAGTTGAGAAGGGCGTCGAATCGCATCTTCGTTGAACTCTACCCGCACATCCACCAGTCGGTTGCCTCGCTGAAGTTGGGTCGGTATGGAACCCTCAATCGCGGTAGTCAACACATCGCCTACATCCTGAATATTGATATTCAGATCGGCAGCTCGTTCGCGATCGAGGCGAATTTGAACTTCTGGCTGTCGCCGGTCGGCATCGGGGCGAAAGCTGGAGAGGGTGGCCTGCTGTTCCAAGGCTCTAAGCACCTGCAGTCCTGCCTCTTCTAGGGTCCTGGCATCATTGCCTTGCAGAATCACGTCAATTTCTGCACCGCGGACCGGCGAGTTATTGAGAATCAAGCCGCGCACTTCACCCGGGCTGAGCCGCAGGCGAATATCGACCAGATTGAGCTGATTAAATTCCCGATTGACCTTGGCAATGTATTCCTCCACATCTGTGCCCGGTTTCAGCGTGATCGTGCTAGAGCTACGCAGAGCGTTTTCGCTGGTGTTGCTGCCAAACAGAAACCCACCCACGGTAGTGAACACGTATTCAGTTTCGGGTTGGGCCAGCAAAATCTGATCCACCGTATTCATGACTCTGCGATTGGCGTCGAGGGGAGTTCCGGGCGGAAACTGAGCGACTAAGCGGGCCTGTCCGGTGTTAATGCGTGGCAAAATCTCCTGGGGAATTCGTCCTAGCATTAGCAAACTGCTGCCACCCAGGAGCAGAAAGGTGAAGACAATCACAAGTACTCGCTGCCGCAGAATTCGCATGAGCAAGCGGGTGTAACCGCGTGTGGCCGCTGTGAACCGGCGGTTGAACTCCCGTAGAAACCAGAATTGATCGATACCGCTAGTTTTTCGAATCGCCAGTAAGCGAGAGGCCAGCATTGGCACCACGGTAACGGCAACGAGAATGGAGGCAGCAACGGCAAAGCTAATGGTTAGGATCAGCTCATTAAACAGCAGGGCAATGAAGCCGCCAATCAGTAAAAACGGCAGTACCGCCACGAGATTGGTAGCAGTCGAGGCCACCAGCGCCGATTCTACAGATTGTCCGCTGCGGGCGGCTTGTTCAATCAGCTGTTTTTGGGATAGTCGAGTGCGCGTATCTTGACCAGGTGTCATGCCGGCATCTTCTGCAATGGTTTCCAGCATCACAATCGAGTTGTCTACCACGATGCCAACGCCTAGGGCCAACCCTCCCAAGCTAAACACGTTCAGCGATAAGCCAAACAGTCTCATCAAAATGATGGCGGTCAGCGTTGCTAGGGGAATAGCGACGATAATAATCAGCGTTTGCCGCAGCGAACCCAGGAACAACAGCACCGCAACGCCAGCCAAACCAGCCCCCACCAGCCCTGCACTAGTCACGTTAGAAATGGCATTTTGAATGAATACTGACTCGTCTAGAGTGGGAATCAGCTGCATGTCTGCTGGAATCACCCCAGCTTGGCGCAATTCCTCGATCCGCCGTTTTACTTCCTGTACCACTTCGATCGTGTTGGCATCCGGCTGCTTTTGAACGCTGACTTTGACAGCTGGCTCCTGATTGAGAGAGACAAAAATCCGCTGTTGTTCGGTCCCATCAATCACTTCAGCAAAGTCTCGCAAGTAAACACGCCGCACCCGACTGGCCGAATTGGCCGAAGTAGTGCTGGCTGCTGCGCTAGCGGAGCCGGGTTCTGTCTGATTTTGGCCGCTGGCGACTGGAAACGATAGATTCTGGATTTCTGCGGCTTCACGAAAGCGCCCCACGGCTCGCGTCAAGGGTTCAGATTGCTCTCCCAAAATCCGACCGCCTGACACGTCTTGGTTGGCTTCTTCTAGCTCGGTCAGCACATCGTTGAGTCCTACTCCCAGCGACTGCAATCGATTGAGGTCGAGAATCACCCGCACCTCTTCGGTAACGCCTCCCGACACATCCACCGCGGCTACACCTTCCACTACGCCTAGCTCGCGCGCCAGTTCTTCGTCGGCAAACACGCGCAAATCAACAGACTGCATAGATGGGGACGCCAGCGCCAGTTCGTAGACCGGCAACTGGGAGGGGTCCACCTTGAAAATTCGCGGCGCTTGTACGGTATCGGGTAGGTTGGCTCTAGCTCGGTTAAAGGCGGCAGTGGCATCGTTGAGAGCCTGATCAATATTGCCACCGGGTCGGAAGTACAAATCGATGCTGGACTGGCCTTCGCGGGTTTGGGAATAGACCTGCACTACGCCTTCGGTTGCCGACAGTGCTTCTTCTAGCGGCCTCGTAACTTCATCTATGGCCACTTCTGGTGAAATTCCTGGAATATCGACCCGGACACCGATGCGGGGATAGGTGATAGAAGGTAACAGATCAACTTGCAGATTAAAAATAAAGAAGACTCCGACAACGATTGTGGCTAAGGTCAGCATCAAAGTCCCGATATGCTGACGAATCGCCGTCCTGCTGATGCTGAAGGAGGATTTGGGAGTCTGCATGGTTGTGTTGGGTGGCTGGGTAGTGGGTCGTTTTGATTTACTGTTTTGATTCTTTTTAATTGGCTGTTTAATTGGCTGTCTAATCGGCTGTTTAATTGGCTGAAGTTAATTGGCTGGAGCGGTTTGGGAGAGGATGCTGAGGCGCACAGGAGCACCGTTCTGCAAGGCTCCGCTGCTGCGTACTACAAATTCTTCTCCGGGATTCAGTCCGGCTAAAATTTCGACTTGCCCATCGGCGCGGTTGCCTAGCTTGACCTGGCGGCTGGTAACTGTGGCTCCCTCATTCTGACGCCGTACCACAAACAGAGTTGCTGATGACTCGCGCTCAGAAGCGGCTGGATCGTTAGCTGAAGGCGGGTTAGCCGCAGTTGGGTTAGCTAAAGTTTGCGGTGCTGAAGATTGGGCTGGAGAGGCATTGCCCTGGTTGCCCTGATCGCCTTGATTGCCCTGGTTCTCCGAACTGGTTCTAATCTGCACGGCGGTTTCTGGCACAACAACCCGCTGAGCCTGCGGTTGCTCAAAGCTGACGCGAGCTAATAGGCCGCTGCCAATACGTCTGTCTGGATTGGGAATGGTGACTTCGATAGGCACTAGACGGGCTGTAGGATCGGCGGCTGGCGATACTTGCGTCACACGCCCCTGGAATACCTGATCAGGAAAGGCATCGAGCCGCACTTGGGCTGGTTGGCCAACGCGCACGTTAGCGAGTTCTAGCTCTGAGAGCTGCACTTCTACTTTCACCTGGCTCAGATCGCCCAGCCGCAGAATTTCGCTGCCAGGTTGGGCTAAATCTCCTGGCTCTAAAGTTCGTTCCAGAACAGCGCCATTCACCGGAGCCGTGAGTGTGGTGTAGGACTGCCGCCGTTGAGCTTGGGTCACCAGCGCGGTTTGGGAAGTGACTCGTCGCTGGGCTGCTTCTACAGCTCGTTGCCGATTTCGCACCTGCTGCTGAGCTGACCGCACCGCTTGTTCTGCTGTGGCTGCTGTCGTGCGGGCCTGTTCCACCGCCTGTTCAGAAACGGCTCCAGAGCGAAACAACTCTTCTAGACGAGTAGCGTCTGATTGGGCCTGTTGCAGTTCTAGCTGAGCTTGCTCGACCTGGGTTTGAGCATCGTTCACCTCGGCTTGCAAACTAGCGACCTCTGACTGTCGGGCTGCTACTTCCGCATCAGCTTCTACCACGGCTGCCGTCAGAATGGCGTCATCCAGCTGGGCCACAATCTGCCCTTGCCGCACCGGGTTGCCTACATCCACAGCCACATCCAGCACCTGCCCCTCCACCTGCGAACGCACCGAAATTTCCCGGTAGGGCAAAGTGGTACCGGTGTAGGCTAGTTCAGCTTCAATCTGCCCAGTTTGAGCTACGGCCACATCTACCGCTACAGGCCCTGGTTGACGCTGTTCGGAGGATTGGGTCTGGGCTTCTCCCGGTGGAATCAGGCTACATCCGCTAGGAAAGAGCAACAGCCCAGCTAGGCCCAGCGACCCCAAGACTAGGCGTAGCCTCGCAACATTACTACACATAGAACCATAGGAATCGAGTTTCATGCTCTGGTTTACCCCTGAAGTTCGGAACAGTTAGCGTTACAAGTGATGGTTGGCCGCGGTTATAAATGGCTGTAGATACGGTTACAAACAAGGTGACAATGGTTGGGAACCGTGCGAATTGTTACTGACTCGCTTTAACTGACTCGCTTTAATAGTTTGGCAACTGCAAGCAATTGGGTAAATGCCTAGAAAGATAGATAAATTGCCGCTTTTACTTTGCTCTTACTTTTTGCTTTTACTTTAGTGTTGAACTTTATTTTTAAATTCGTTGCTACTGCTCTGCCAACATCGCTCAGCTTATTTTGTGTTACATAGAATACCAAGTAATTTCTAGAAGCCCCTGCTGTTGATTGAAACAGTCTAGAATGATCGCGGGCCTGCTAATTGGATTACAATTTTGTAATCTTTCTCAATGAACTGTAAGAAAATCGCTAGAGTGGCGGTGGAGCTATCCTGGAGAAGACGCAAGAATCCTCATAGCCAGAGCCAGAGCCAGGGATGGGATTAAGCCATTATGCACATCCTGTTTGTAGAAGATGAGGCAAAAATTGCTAACTTTGTTCAGGCTGGGTTAAAAGAGCAAGGCTTTGTCGTGGACTATTGCGATCACGGAGACGAGGGCTATGGGCGAGCCATGAACAATGCCTACGATGTGATCGTGCTGGATATTATGGTGCCGGGAAAGGACGGCCTTTCGATTCTGAAACACCTGCGTCGGGCCGGACGCAATGTGCCGGTAATTTTGTTGACAGCTCGCAATGAATTAGACGACCGTTTAGAGGGATTAAACCTGGGAGCCGATGATTACATTGCCAAACCGTTTTTTGTTGAGGAACTCGTAGCCCGGATTCATGCAGTTGTGCGACGAACTACCGGCGAGCGCCAGAATGTCCTGGCCGTTGGTCCGATTAAGCTGGATCGGCTGACTCGCGAAGTCAGCCGCACTGAGCAGGTGATTGAGTTGACAACCCGCGAATTCAATTTGTTGGAGTATTTGATGCGTGCTCCTGGGCGAGTGTTTACCCGCACCCAAATTCTAGAGCATGTTTGGGGCTATGATTTTAATCCCAATACAAACGTTGTGGATGTCTGCATTCAGCGACTGCGCAAAAAGGTCGATTTGGCCAACGAACCCAGCTGGATCGAAAGCGTGCGCGGCGTGGGCTATCGGTTTCGCAAACCGGAATCGTGACTGGTAAGAGCAAAGCGTCTACCAAGGAGGTTAGAGCGCGATCAGACCGATCATGAGCAAATGCTTGGCCCCTACTAACCGTAAAACCTAATCGTAAAACCTAACCGTGAGACTTCGTTCGTTTCGACTGCGCATTGCTCTGTTATCGGCTATTTTAGCCGGAACGGCTTTGGTCAGCTTTGGTTTGGTAGCTTGGCGGTTGATTTATGCTGCTAAGGTGAATCGTCTCGATGCCAGACTTGAAAGCCAGGTGATCCGCGCTACTCGCCCTCGGCTGCAAGGCCGCTGGGGGTCCTTTATTGCCTCGCTGCCCAGTGAACTAGGAGCCGATACGGATACGCCGATTGCTTTGCTGGTGTTGGATCAACAAGGCAGACGATTGTATCAGTCTGATAATTGGACTGATGACTTTAACATCAACTTGTTGTTACCGTCCTACTCTCCATTTTTTTCCGCTGTCCAGTTCAACTCACCTGGTCACTTGTCCTACGATCCAGAAAAATTTTCGTCTTCCCAACCTAACCGCAAGTTAGACACATCTCCTTCTGCAGACCGTTTACCCGACGGCACATTGCCCGATCCACAGGTCATGACGCAGCGCACGGCCACCGGAAGTTGGCGAGTGGCAGCAGTGGATTTTCCTCCAGCCCAGGCGGTGCTTGCCATTAACCTTCAAGCCATTGATCAGGAAATGGCGGCGATTCGGAATATTTTTGTGCTGGTGATTTCCGGTATTCTGTTACTGATTGCAGGCGGGGCTTGGGGATTATCTGGTAATGCACTGCATCCAATTCGCAAACTCACCAGCGCCATTCAACAGGTGACAGTCACTGGCCTCGATCAACGGGTGCCGATTGGTACTGGCGATCTCGAATTTGTTGAATTAATTCAAGTATTCAACCAAATGCTAGAGCGCCTAAGCCGCAGTTTTAAGCAAGCGTCTCGCTTCAGCGCCGATGCCGCCCATGAACTGAAAACGCCGTTGGCAATTTTGCAAGGAGAATTAGAGCATACGCTGCAACATACCGAACCCGGATCACCCATGCAGCAAAGCCTTAGTACGCTGCTGGATGAAGTCAGCCGTTTGAATAGCATTGTGCGCAAACTGCTGTTGCTATCGCTAGCCGATGCGGGCCAAATCAGTCTACACAAAGTTGAAGTCAATTTATCTACTCTGCTGACAGTGATCGTGGAAGACATCGAACTGTCAGCGCCCCATCTCGAAGTTCAAACCCACCTGCCCGCCGACCTAGCTGTTTGGGGCGATCTGGATTTATTGACGCAACTGCTGCAAAACCTGATTAGCAACGCGATTAAATACAATCTCGCCAACGGCTGGATTCGGATTGCAGGCCATCAGCAGGGAACTAATGTCCAGATCACGATCACGAATGCTTCAAAGCCGATTCCCCTACCCGATCGCAAGCGCATTTTTGATCGCTTCTATCGCGGCGATCCGGCCCGTACCCGTAAGGTGGAAGGCATTGGCCTGGGTCTCAGCCTATCGCGGGAAATTGCCCGTGCCCACAGCGGCGATCTCACCCTGGATCCAACTCCTCCCGGCCAAACGAGCTTTACCCTTGTGTTGCCCGGACGGGTGGAAGCTTCAGACACAATCACCCCAAGCAAAAATCTTTGAATTTACAACTGAGCATCTACAACTGACATCTACAACTGACATCTACAACAATGTATGTCATCTACAGAGCCATTCTGAGTTACATTGCTCGCAAACGGGGTGAAGACATAGCCTACAAGCCAGCGTTTCTACGGCTCAACGCTAGTCCTCAGACTCTCTAACCTCGGGGTTCTCGTGTAAACCATTCTGCCCAACTTGGTTTGGATGGAGCGTTCGCCAAAGCCAGGAGGTAGAAACATCGGTCTTTCTCCAAGTGCTGCAAGTCTTCTACCCTCTGATGTTAGCTCAGATGTTAGCCTAAAGAGGAAGCATCGATGAAAAAGGAGATGCAACTATGAAAACTACTGCACAGCAAATCACAAATCAGGTTGAGCCAATTGAACATAAACAAGCAGATGCGACGGTGATTGCAGGCACATCGAATGGCTTGCTGTTTCTTGATCCTCAGCAACCTTCCAAGCCACAGGTCGAACTTGCAGACAAATCCATTACTGCGCTGGCGGCAACCGCCGGTGAGATCTGGGCGATTGGCGATCATCAATCGATATGGCATCGTGACGCAGCTGGGCAATGGCATCAAGTCACTTCGGTGGATGATCTGCAACTCAACTGCATTCTGCCCATTCCTGGAGCGGTTTTGGTTGGCACCTCCGAGGCTCATTTACTGCGGATCGCAAACGGCAGTATTGACCGCATCAACTGTTTTGACCAGGTGAAGGAACGCGAGCAGTGGTACACACCCTGGGGCGGTCCTCCTGACGTGCGCTCGATGGCCGCAGGGCCAGCAGGGGAACTCTACGTGAATGTGCATGTTGGTGGAATTCTGCGCTCCTTGGATCAAGGAAAATCTTGGCAGCCTACGATCGACTTTCATGCGGATGTTCACGAAGTACGGACCGTTCCCGATCGTCCTGGCTGGGTGGTAGCAGCAACGGCTGAAGGGTTAGCAGTGAGTTCAGATCAGGGAAACTCTTGGAGCTTCGATCAAGCCAATCTTCATGCTACCTACGCCCGCGCTGTTGCAGTGAGTGGAACAACCCTTTTGATGACAGTTTCGATCGGTCCTCGCGGGGGCAGGGCTGCGATCTACCGCCGTCCGCTTGATCAACCCGGCGCATTTGAGAAATGTACCCAGGGACTACCAGCCTGGTTCTCAGATAACATCAACACGGGAACCTTATCCGCTTTAGGAAAATTAACAGTCTTTGGCACCCGTGACGGTCAAATTTTTCTTTCAGATGATGCTGGATTGACCTGGCAACAAACAGCAGCAGATTTGACGCCAATCCACTGCTTAAACCTGGGTTTAGGACTTGGTTAGTGCCAACAGTTTTTTACCGGATTAAAAAGATTCAGTCGATCGAAAATGAATTTGTTTTGATGATTAGACTTAGGTTCGTTCGCGCAGCATGTGCATCGCCCAATCCCCCTAGACCCCAGCGGGAATGAGCCTTCGGCGTAGAATAAGGGGGACTTCAAACTACGGTTGGTCCGGTTTCCCCCCTTGGGTAAGGGGGGCTAGGGGGGATCTCAACAAAATTTGCGATCTACTGAAATTACTAAGTCGATCAAGATCATTCATTTGAAGATCCGTAGGGCAAGCGTCTCGCTGGCGCGGGCAAGATGCTCGCACTGCATCTACCGTTTAATCAGATTAACCGCTTAATTGCATTCAAAAGCTGTCTTTAGCAAGAGGACAGATAGAGATAGCCAATCTAAGGTCAAGAGGAAAACCCGTTTTAGTAGGTTTCATAGTCTCTCCCAATTCGCTTGGGAAAACGCCATTAGCCATCAACAGAGGATACACATGCAATTAAGTTTGGTTCTAGTTTGGGTCACTTTATCGTTCATCGTTGTTGGAGTGATCATGCTCCTCCTGCAACCCTCACTCGATTCTAATTCACTAATCGCAATTATCAATCCCAATTATTAACTGAGGTGAAATAATGCATTATCTAGTCGCTGTTTTACCCGATCGCATCCAGGCGGAAGCTGCTTACTCAGCCTTAGAGAACGAAGGTTTGCCAAACAATCAAGTTGACATTCTAGGTAATGGCTACAAAAGTGCTGATGAATATGGCCTGATCAACCCCAACCAACAGATCAAAACTGGTCAAGCTCGCTTTTCCTGGCTCATCCCATTTGGATTTGTGGCGGGATATGCCTTTAATGTTTTAACGGGTATCGAATTGTTGCCAGCGATTGGTGCTTTTGGCAATCATTTGCTCGGCGGCATGCTAGGAGCAATTGCAGGTGGTCTGGGAGCCTACTTTGTTGGCGGGGGCACCGGGCTGCTCGTCGGCAGTGGTGATGCATTGTCCTATCGCAATCGACTCAATGCTGGCAAGTATTTGATTGTGGTGAAAGGCAGCGAAGAATTAACTGATCGCGCAACTCGCGTGCTGCGTCAGTTTGAGCCAGAGAACCTGCAAGGCTATGCTGAACCGCGTGAAACAAAAGTAACCTCAGCATAGCACCTGCGGCCAAGTTGCAGGATTCTGCAATCGATCGAGCTGATTTCGGCAAGCCAATCAGCAGAATTTAGCAAACCCATGCACCAGTAGATGCCTTAGATTGAGACAAGGATAAGCCTGCAGGCTCTCTAGAAGCTTGGCACTGTCCTTCCGGTAGGCTAGAAAATAGAGAATATCCCCCAATCTAAAAGGTAATCATGCATCTTGCCAAATTCTGTTCGGTTAGAGTTTGCCCTACTCAGTTTTTCAAAGTAGGAACGGGTCAGCTTGTACTGATTGGTTTATCGTTGCTGCTGGCCTCTCCTACCTTGGCGCAATACACACCTCCTCAAGATGAACGACCGCCCGACAACACCACAACTACAGGCCATCGAGGCGGCTGTAGCGGAGACGAAACTGTCACTCTAACGGCCCTTGCACCTCAGGGTCATGTAGGTCAAACCCAATCTACTCATCCAACTGTATCCTGGTTCGTTCCCAATTCTGAACCGCGACCCATCGAGTTTTATCTATACGAATACGGTACTAGTAACAATCCTCGTTTAGTTTACAGCACCGTTCTGGAAAGCCAGCCTGGAATGATGTCCTTGTCCTTACCAGCCGATCAGCCAGGGCTGCGACCAGGACAGACCTACAACTGGATTGTGGCTCTGCTATGCGACCCCAATCATCCTTCTAGTGCCATCGTTACCAGTGCTTTTCTGAAAGTTGCCGATGCTGCTCCTACCCCCAATCCAGCTCTCACCGGTACTGCCGATCCACTAGCGCAAGCCAGGCTCTATGCCGCAGCAGGGCTATGGTACGACGCCATCAGCACAGCCATCAATATCAACACATCCGCCGCACAAGAACTCCAGCAAGCGCTATTAAACGATTTGATTCAGGCAGAAGCTGCTACCAATCGTGAGCATAGTGATCGCCTCCAACAGGTAGTTGATGCTCAACAGCGCTCCCAATAATTTCTAGCCTTTGTTCATCCAGAAATATACCCATTCAGCAACTAATGCCTCATGCGTAATCTGCCTTGGGTCAGAATTCGACTGATGTGATAACCAGGACAAACCTCCGTCCCAGGTACGATTTAGCCGTTGTATCAGATGAAGTAGAAATAGGATGTTAAATCTGATGGAGATTGTATTCTATGAAACTGAATCACTTTAGAAAGCGGCTTGCGGTTGTAGGACGGTGGATGGCAACCTCCATGCTATTTGTAATTATGCTAGGTTTTGTTTGGCAGGGGGCTTTCACCCCTGCCGCAATCGCTGCACCATCAGCAACCTTAATTGCAGCAAACGCGGGCGATCAAGTGCAGAGCAAAGCCAGAGAAGATGCTGGACGAGCCAAAGGCTTTATCCGCGATACTGCCGACAAGGTTGAACGAACTGCCAAGCAAAACGCTCGGCGTGTGGATCAAGCCGATGAAGAAGGTGGTTTCTTTGAACGTAGAGCTAGAAAAGATGCCGCTCTGATTCAGAAACGCGCTGAAGAAGATGCCGCTCGGACTCAAAGGGCTGTAGACAAAAGCAAGAACGCAGTTGAAAGCGCAGTTGATAATATCAAGGATGCCTTCGGCAGCTAATGATATCGCTCTATTTGTGATCCAAATTAGTAGATGAGCATTGGACTAGGTTGCGTGAATGAATTCAACTGCATTACTCGACGCTTCCTAGTCCCGCAATCTACTCCAAAGTTATAGTTGAAAGCCTGCGCGTTAATTGCAAATAGCTGCAATAAACTTATATACGAGTCTGTCCGAAATTTTGTGCCAATCGAGCTGAGTTTTTGCCCTGATGGTCAATCTAGAACTGTGGGTTCTGTCGGTTAACTGTATCGAATGGTAGTGTGACGATTGTGATCTTCATCCTGATACTGGAAATCGTGCCTGAGGGAGTTACCCCCACCCTCTGGCGAGGATCTCACCTTTCGCTACTACAGAAAATAGGTTACAGAAAATAGATAATCGCACCGTAAATTCAGCGCCTTTTCCAGGTTCACTCTGCACTTGAATGCTACCTTGATGAACTTGCGCGATCGCTTGGACAATCGCCAATCCTAAACCTGTGCCGCCCGTTTTACGAGAGCGATCGCCATCCACACGGTAGAACCGATCAAAAATCCGGGTTTGTTCACTGGGTGCAATGCCAATTCCAGTCTGTTTTACGGTAACGAATGCGCTGCGATCGTGAAACTTTAAACTCACCATCACATACCCTTTGGCAGGAGTGTACTGAATTGCATTAGCAATTATTTAAATTCAGACAACGCTAAGTGATGCAAATGTGAGATTAAAGTAGCCGTTAACTGTGTCTGTAAAAATGGTGTGGTCAGAGTAGAGGTGGGCATGACGAATGTTAAGAATTCAATCTAGAGCAGCCCAGGAATTAGCTCTCGTAGGGGATAGAAAATTCGTCTGGTTGTGTTATGCTTTGAAACTAGCCATTTTCTCTTGCTATCGTAAGCTGAAACTATAGCGGGAGCTTCCTGCTGTGCGCTAGGTTTAAAGCAACAGTATTGAGACAGTATTGAGACAATGGTGTAGGGTGTTTCTGCATTTGAATCCTGAAAGCCGGATTCTATACGTCTTTTAAGTCCCTTTTACTTCCCATCCGGCAGGGGTTTTGAGATTCAAAAACTCTGACGAGTGTTCGGATAGGCTCTAGGTTGCTGTTGCCCTCACGCTGAGGACTGGAACGTCTTGAATATTGCTCGATCATTCCAACTCCTAATTCCCAATTTGCGATTAGGCGGGCGCTACCAAGTGGTTCGCCGCTTGGGTGTGGGAGGATTCAGCGAAACCTTCCTGGCCAAAGACACCCAGTTGCCCCGGCATCCCTACTGCGTGATCAAGCAGCTCAAGCCTCGCAGCCGCAACCTGAATAGCTGGCAGGTGGCAAAACGGTTATTTGATGCCGAAGCAGATGTGCTGTATCAGCTCGGCAACCACGAGCGCATTCCGCGTCTGCTAGCCCACTTTGAAGACCACCAAAACTTTTATCTGGTGCAGGAATTCATCGCTGGAGCATCCCTGCGCCAAAAGCTGCACCCAGGCCAACCTTGGCCAGAAGCTCGGGTTGTGGCTTTGATGCAAGACATTCTGCAAATTTTGGTCTATGTCCATGCTCAGAATGTGATTCATCGAGACATCAAGCCTTCTAATCTGATCTGCCGAGCTAGCGATGGCCGCATCGTGCTCATCGACTTTGGGGCCGTGAAACAGGTCAGCCTTCGGACTGAGGTGAATCATCTGCCTCATCCAGACCATTCTGTCACCATCTCGATTGGCACGCATGGCTATATGCCGATGGAGCAGGCGAACGGGATGCCACGGTTCAATAGCGACATCTATGCGGTTGGCATGATTGGCATCGAAGCCCTAACTGGCATGCGCTCTAGTCAGTTTCAGCGAGATAGTCAAACTGGAGAACTGCTCTGGCGTCAGGCATGGCAGCAGAACCGATCAGATGCTGCGATTCCGGTCAGTCCAGATCTCGCAGATATTCTGGATGGCATGGTGCGCTGCCACTTCAAAGAGCGTTATCAAACGGTGCAGGAGGTTCTACAAGCCATCGAAGTATGGTTGAGCCAGCGCTGCGAGATTAACTTAGACGCCGAATTAGCGGCTCTAGCCACCGATCCAGCAACTGTTGCTCCGGGAACCGCACTGCCAGCCTGGTTGGACGAATCTAGTCAGGCTAGCAGCTCCAATTTGCCAGACCCCTCATCCTTACCCCTCAGCGATTCTGCAATCGGGCTAACCGCTCCTCTCACCTCAGATGCCAGCCATTCCCCTACCAATTCGGCCTCCCAACCGGTACTTGACCCAGCTAGCATCCCAGTATCCGACTCAGAATCAGATCCAGATACTTCGGAGCCAATCTCAGAACCAATCTCAGAACCAATCTCAGAACCAATCCCGCAATTAGGCCCCGCACCAATCCCCGCACCCCTTCCCGTCACCAAACCTGAGCTGGCACCGTTGACGCAACTCACCGCTCTCAGTACTTCGGTGACTCAGAGATTCGTTGCGCTTCAGGACCACACCAGAACTTTGCTGCAGCAGTTCTCGCATCGACAGCCATTGCAGCGTCCGGCTCGTTCTGTTCCTTGGCGGATCTGGCTGGGAGCGGGTGGTCTGACGATTGCAGTGGTGGTTGTGACTAATGTTGTGCAGATCCGGTTACAGCCCCCGGTGAGTAAATCCTTGTTGGTCGAATCTCCTTGTCAGGAACCTTCTCCGTCAGCTTTGCCGTCCGGATCCCCCGACTTGGTGTATGCCAATGGCACACGCTACTACGGCTCTGTGACCAACGGTTTACCCGCTAACGGTCGAGGCAGCATGATGTTCCCCAGCGGCAACCGTTACGACGGCGAATTTAGGTCAGGTAAGCGCAATGGCTGTGGCACCTACACGTTTGCCAACGGGCGGCGCTATGTTGGACAATTTCAGGATGATGTTTTCCAGGGGCGAGGGTTGTGGCTGCTAGAAAATGGAGACCGCTACGTGGGAGAATTCCAGGCGAACCGCTGTCACGGAGAAGGAACGTTTATCTTCAGCAACGGCGATACCAAACACGGCACTTGGCGTAACGGTCAGCTCGAAGGCACCGACCTATCCTGCGACCGCTAGGACCAATTCCATAGCCAGATGCTGCGATGGCAAACCCTGCCCAGATTCAGTTGAGCCTATTTGACACCTGTACTTGAAGGAGTGATTTATGCGGATGTTCAACATGCGGATGGTTAACACGCTAAAGGCGTCTGTGCTGCTATTGGTTCTGATGACAGTTGCTGAGCTGAGCGCTGCCGGTTTACAAAGAGCCATTGCTCAAACAGCTCCCGATCCCACGCCTACTGCTCCAACTCCGACCCCCACCCCTTCGCCAACCCCCACTCCGACCCCCGCCCCTTCGCCCCTGCCATCGCCCAGCCCTACCACGCCAGCCCCGACCCCAACTCCGGCTCCAACCCCCACACCGACTCCAGCTCCGGCACCCGCTCCTACGCCAACTCCGGCACCCGCTCCCACCCCTTCGCCCAATGCGGCACCCCGTGCTCTTTGGTAGGGTTCTATCGCAAGTCCATGTAAAATGACCGTGGAATAAGTAGAACAACATAATTATAGGACTTACGCACTTGATGATTGAAAGCCCGATCCCCCCTAGCCCCCCTTAAAAAGGGGGGAACTCCGAAAGCCCCCTTTTTAAGGGGGTTGGGGGATCTATGCGTAAGCCCTAAATTCAACATGAAACCCAAAGGAGGTGTTGTCGCCCGAAGGGCGGCGACACTCTGACCTTGGTTTTAATTCAGTTGAATTACTTAACCATGCAGTAATCGTGGAGTAACCCTTGCATGAGGCGATTCTGGCATGCTGGCTTTGGCCTGCTTCTGTTTCATCTGAGCACAATGCCTGCCACGGCTGAAGCAGAAATCAAAACTCAATCCCTATCTCTGCCGGCCCGAAGCCTACTCCAACCTGAGTTACCACCCCTGCGTCCCCTGTGGCCTGAAGTCAGTGAAGTCCGCCTGTTGCTGAAGCTGAACGAGCGTCGCGTCTATGTCTATAAAGGGGACGATCTCAAGACTAGCTATCCGGTAGCGGTAGGCAGAGCTGGTTGGGAGACTCCAACCGGTCAGTTTCGGGTGATTGCGATGCTGCGCAATCCGGGCTGGACGAATCCATTTACAGGTGAAGTGCTGCCTCCAGGGGCCAATAATCCTCTGGGGGAGCGCTGGATTGCGTTTTGGACCGATGGCCAAAACGATATTGGCTTCCACGGCACTCCTAACCGAGAGTCGGTAGGGCAGGCGGCTTCTCATGGCTGTGTGCGAATGCTAAATGAGCATATCCGCGAAATGTTTGAGTGGGTAGAACCAGGAACCCTGGTGACGGTAGAGCCTTAGATAGGCTCAGGTTAGGTTGGCCGGCCCAATCTGCAAGACCTGCTTTATCCCCGCATCCCTGCCCACACACCTTGCTAAGTACCTCTTTCGGCGGATAGAGGGCTACTTGTAACATCTGGTATAGTTTAACCGCTACTACACTGGGCAAAACCGTTTGAATAAGCAGCTGGGGGTTTTGTTTCAGAGTGTGAATCGGTGGGAGAACGGTCACACCACTCCTCTACCAGTCGCCTTGAAGCAGATCGAATGGCTATTGCACCAGATAGGCACGGTGAAGACCTATTGGCGAAGTACTTTTGAAACCAATGAGGCTGCGACGAGCTTGTTCACCTGAATCTCCGCCTAAATCTCGGTAGGAGGAACGTCAATGACACTCCAGTTTCTCTTGCTCGCAGAGGATTCATCAGATGCAGAAATAGTTCAGTCCACGTTAAAAAATGGCGGCATTGACTGTAAACTGCTGTGGGTAACCACTCACTCTCAGTTTGTTTCAGCCCTAGAAGCCAACGCATTTGACCTGATTCTGGCAGATTACCTGCAGCCTAACTTTGGTGGGCTTGCTGCCCTAGACCTTGCCTCTAGGTTATGTCCTAATGTGCCTTTGATTGTCCTCTCCGGCAGTTTGGGGGAAGAATTGGCGATTGAAACCATCAAACGGGGCGCGGCAGACTATGTGCTCAAGCAGCGATTAGAGCGGTTGGTGCCCTGCGTGCAGCGAGCCTTGCGGGAATCTGAAGCACACCGCGAACGCCAACAGACGGAGCAAGCGTTGCAGCAAACCCAAAACGAATTGGAAGAGCTAGCGATCCAGTTAGAACAGGCCAACGAAGACTTGAAAGCCGCTCTGGAAGAGATTCAAATTACTGAAGAGGAGCTGCGCCAACAGAACGAGCAGTTGGCAATCGCCCAGGAAGCAGTTGCAGCAGAGCGCCAGCGCTATCAGGACCTGTTCAATTTCGCTCCCGACGGCTATGTGATCACGGATATAGCGGGCGTTATTCAAGAGGCAAATTGGGCCGCCGCCGCGTTGATGGGTTGTAATCCCAGCCAGCTGATCGGTGCCCCATTGGGAATTTACATTGCTGAGTCAGACTATCGAGCTTTCCAAAAGCTACTGAATGAGTTGGGACAGCCGCCTCAGCTACACACTATTGAACTTGGCTTAGAATCGCCTGAACGCAGCCTGATTCCAGTTGCCATTACTACCACTGCGATCCATGATGCTCAAGGCCAGTGGATTGGCGCGCGTTGGCTGATTCGAGACATTACTGAACGCAAACAGATCGAAACGGCACTACGCCAGAGTGAAACTATTCTCAATGCTTTTATTGCCAGTTCACCCGTTGGCATGGCGTTTTTCGATCGCAACTGGCGCTATGTTTATGCCAATGATGCCTTAGCAGCTACTAACGGTATTCCCTTAAGCGACCATCTGGGCCGCACCCTTAGAGAAGTATTGCCCCAGTGGGCACCTACGATTGAGCCAATTCTGCAACAGGTGATGCAGACTAAAACTCCGTTGCTGAATCAGGAAGTAGTCGGAGTTACTCATCCTGTTGATCTGACGCGGTATGGCCTAATCAATTATTTTCCGGTATGTCTGCCTGACGGAGAGGTGATCGGCGTTGGGATCACATCCCTGGATATCACTGAGCGCAAACAGGTTGAAGCTGAAAGAGAGCGCCTGTTACAAACCCTGGCAGATGAACGTGCTCAGTTTGAAGCGGTGCTGCGTCAGATGCCAGAGGGCGTGATGATTGCCGATGCAGTATCTGGTCAGCTAGTACTGTCGAATGAGCAGGCCAATCAAATTTTGCAGCATGCCTATGAGCTGAATCATGAGCTGGAGCAGTATGAGCCGCAGGTACCATTCCAAGCCTATGATTTAGACGGACAACTCTACGCCGCTGACGAGTATCCTCTCGTGCGATCGCTGCGGACCGGCGAGGTGGTTATCCATGAAGAAATGGAACTCCGCTACTCCGACGGCAGCCGCATCTTCATTAGCACCAGTTCAGCGCCGGTCTTCAACAGTCAGGGACAACTGATTTCCGCAGTAACTGTCTTTCAAGATATTACCGAGCGCAAGCAGTCCGAAGAGGCTCTGCGGCAAGCGCTGCAAAAACTCAACTTCCATGTAGAAAATACCCCGATGGCCGTGATTGAGTGGGATGGAGCACTGCGGATCACCCGCTGGTCTGGCGCAGCCGAACAGATCTTTGGCTGGTCTGCCCATGAAGTACTGGGCCGATTCCTCTTCGACCTCCAGCTCGTGTTTGAGGACGATATCGACCAGGTTGCACAAGTATCCAAGCGATTGATGGAAGCAGAACCCTATGTCTTCTCCTACAACCGCAACTACACCAAGCAGGGCGATGTCATTCACTGTGAGTGGTATAACTCCAGCTTGCGGGATGAAGCAGGACGCATGATCTCGGTGCTATCGCTGGTGCTGAATGTCACTGATCGCGTTCAGTCTGAACGCGATCGTGAACGCATTCTACAGCAAGCACAAGCCGCCCGTGAAGCTGCCGAAGCTGCCAACCGCATCAAGGACGAGTTCCTTGCCGTCGTCTCCCACGAACTGCGCGCTCCCCTCAACCCCATCGTCGGCTGGGCCAAGCTGCTCCGCTCTGGTCAGTTGGATGCCCACAAGAGCGAGCGGGCCATCGAGGTGATCGAACGCAACGCCCAGATGCAGGCCCAACTGATCAACGACCTGCTCGATATCTCCCGCATCCTGCGCGGCAAGTTGAGTTTAGACCCCCAGCCGGTTGACCTGGTCGCCACCATTCAAGCGGCGATGGAAACGGTACGACTAGCCGCAGAGGCCAAGGCGATTCAGCTTCATACCCAGTTTGCCCCCGATGTCGGAGCAGTCTCGGGTGATGCCGGTCGCTTGCAGCAGGTCGTGTGGAACCTGCTCTCCAATGCCGTCAAGTTCACTCCAGAAGGAGGGCGAGTGGAGGTACGGCTGGAGCGAGAGGGAGAGGAGGCAGATGCAGCTGGTGAGCCTCGCCGAACGAGGGGGAATGCAACTCGTGAGCGTCATCGAACGAGGGGGGATAGGGAAGCAAGCTCTTCCCCATCTTCCCCATCTTCCCCATCTTCCCCACCTTCCCCACCTTCCCCACCTTCCCTCGTTCAGCAAGGCTCACGAGCCGCATCTGCCTCCCCCTACGCCCGCATCACCATCACCGACACCGGCAAGGGGATTGCACCAGACTTCCTGCCCTATGTGTTTGACCACTTTCGCCAGGAGAGTTCGGCTACCACCCGCCGCTTTGGTGGGCTGGGGTTGGGGCTGGCGATTGTCCGCTATCTGGTAGAACTGCATGGGGGCACGGTGCAGGCCGACAGTGCGGGTGAAGGGCAGGGCGCGACCTTTACCGTCAGGCTGCCGCTGATGCCCCATCAATTAGCGACAGGTCCAAATACAGACGCGGCTGAACCATCGCTGAATTTGCAGGACATTCGCATCCTGGTGGTCGATGATGATGCTAATACCCGCGAGTTTCTGGCCTTTTTGCTAGAGCTGCATGGAGCCAATGTGCTCGCTACAGCGACCGCCAGCGAGGCACTCACAACACTGACGCAGTTCCAACCAGATATCCTCCTGAGCGATATTGGCATGCCGGATGTGGATGGGTACATGTTGGTGCGACAGATTAGAACATTGCCACCAGAACAGGGCGGCACGATTCCCGCAATTGCGCTGACGGCCTATGCCGGAGAAATTGACTATCAGCAAGCTATGGCCGCAGGCTTTCAACAGCATATTCCTAAGCCCCTTGAACCCACTAAACTGGTTGAAGCAATTGCCCATTTAGTCGGACCAAAGTCATGATATGAGTAACCAAAACTGGAATGCTAGTCACGAAAAGGTTTTGGCAGCATCGCGAATTTTGCTAGTGGACGATGCGATTGCTGACAAAATCTCCGGAAAAACCCTGACGAAATAGGGAACACAGTTTAAGCTGGGGGTAGTCGAATACCCTTAGCAAACGGCACCTCAAAAGATGGGGAGAGGTTTGGCTGCCTATGTCCAATCAAATCAGCACCCAGTGGCAAGCGGGTGATATTCTGCTGAAGCGGTACAAAATCGTAGCGATTCTGGGTCAAGACGAATTGGGGGAGATCTACAAAGCCACCCATCTGACCTGGAAAACCGACCTGATCATCCGCAGCTTCAAACCCGACTTGATCACGTCCATGGGAGGGGTAGAAGCTTTACAGACAGATGTGGCTGCCTGGATTAACCTCGGTTTGCATCCTCATATCCTCAGCTGTTATTACCTGCGTCAGATTGACGGCCTGCTGCTGCTGTTCACTGAATACAGCTCCGGCAGCAACCTGCGCACCTGGATTCGTAATCGCGATCTCTATCGGGGCGGAACCTCTCTGCGGCGGATTCTCGATATTGCCATTCAGCTAGCCTGGGGGCTAGATTTCGCCCATCAGCAGGGCGTTGTTCACCACAATGTCAGCCCAGATACGGTCTATTTAACTCCTAAAACCGTTGCCAAGCTGGGCGATTTTGGCCTCACCAATGCCCATCGGGCCGCGGGTGGTGGTCTGCATCCGGCACTCAGCGATGTCGAGGGCTGGGGCTTGACTGTACTAGAAATGTTTTTAGGTGAACGGGTAGAATCTGGCTCTGCGGCAGAGGTATTGGCCACCTATCTCAAAACTGGCTCGCCCGATCGCGCAAGCGGGACAGATTCCTTTCCCCAGATTCCAGCCTTACCCGAACCGCTGCTGGACCTGCTGCAAACTTGTTTGACCACCCCCACCACGGTGGATATGCAACAGGTGGCCCAGCGGCTACAAACCATTTACCAACTCCTGACCGCCAGTACCTATCCCCGCCAAGCTTCACCTGCCAGCTCACTTGCCGACCGGCTCAACAATCAGGCCCTCTGCCAATTGGATTTAGACGCGCCAGAGGCCGCCGCTGCCCTATGGGAACGAGCCGTCTCCCTGCAGCCTGACCATGCCACCTCGACCTATAACCGGGGCCTGCTGAATTGGCGACTAGGGGCAATCGACGACTGGGCGCTGCTACGCCAGCTAGAATCCTGCCGCACGATTGGGGCATCAACCGAAGCACCCATCGTAGACTACTTGATTGGGGTGGTGCAGCTAGAGCGAGGCGACTATCAAGCCGCCTTGGCCAGCTTAGACGCTGCCCAGGGCCTACCGGACGATCTCGCCTCCGAGCTGGAAGCTGTCCGCAGCTTTGCCCTAACCCAACCGCCCAGCCGCCAATGGCTGCGGCAGTTGAATGATCGAAATAGCCCTAACCGAAACAGCCCTGACCGCAGTAACCCTACCCCCAGTAGCCAGCCCTCTCAAGCCATCGCCCTCAGTGCCGATGGTCGCTATGCGCTCTCGGGTGGAGCAGATGGACAGGTGAAGCTGTGGCAGGTGGAAACGGGCCAGTGTCTCTATGTCTTTCGAGGCCACCAAGCCGAGGTAACGGCCCTAGCCTTTAGCCCCGATGGTTCCTATGTCGTTTCGGGCAGTGCCGACAACACGCTCAAGCTATGGAATCTCACTTCTACCAGTTTGGTACACACTTTCGATGGCCTCAGGCTGCGCAGGCTCACCTACCAGAGTCCGGTAGACAAGCTGCTAGAGCGACTGTCTGTATCAACCAAGAAACTGATCGGCTCTAATGCTAATCGGGCCAGTGGACATCAGGCTCCGGTGTTGGCAGTTGATTTTAGCGCCGATCGCCAGTACCTCCTCTCCGGCGGTGCCGACAAGACGGTCAAACTGTGGGATGTGGAAACGGGCCGCTGCCTCCAGACGTTCCGAGGCCACAAGCAACCCGTCTTTGCTGTGCAATTCAGTCCTGATCGGCGGCACTGTTTATCAGTGAGTGAGGATCAGACTGTGCGGATGTGGGATTTGGCAACCGGAGCAACAGTGCAGACCCTGCAAGGTTTCCATGACCTGACCGCAGCCGTGTTCAGTCCAGATGGCGAGCAAATTCTAACGGCAGGTTCGGTAGTGCGGCTGTGGGATGCAGAGAGTGGAGATGTAGCCAAAACCCTGGCAGGTCACTCAGCTCGTGTCACGTCGGTCGCTTTTCTCGATGCCAACTGGGTGTTGACCGGCGGCGAGGATCGGCTACTGCGGCTGTGGGAGATCGAAACGGGACGCTGTTTGCGAACCTTTGAACGGCATGGGCTGGGAGTTCAAGCACTCCGCGTCAGCTCTGATTTGTCGGACTTCCAGTCTGGTATTAAGGCTGGCAGCCACTATGCCCTTTCTGCCGACGCCACCAGCCTCAATCTCTGGGCCGTGAGTCGAGATGCATCGCCGGTTGCTCCGCTCTATTTGGTGCGCAGCCGCTCGCTGGAGACCCTATCAACCCAAGAGCACCAGACTCGGCAAGCCCTGATGCAGGCTCAAACCGCAGTTCAGCAGGGGCAGTATGCCACGGCAGCTCAACAGTTGCGCCAAGTTCGTTCCCAGTCGGGCCATGTGCCTCCCGAAGCCGATCAAGCCTGGTTCGATCTCTACCTCTATCTGCCGCGCCAAGCCCTGAATCAGGTGTGGGAGCAGCCTTCCCTCCAGCGCCATACCAGCCGCATCTATAGCGTGGCGGTGCAAACCAACGGTCGCGCCCTCACCGGCAGCGCCGATCAAACCGTGAAGCTGTGGGATTTAACCACAGGCCGCTGTCTGCTTAGTTTTGAAGGGCATCGGGGTGCGGTCTACGCCGTGCAGTTTCACCCCGATGGTACCTATGCCGTCTCCGCTAGCGCCGATGGCTGCCTCAAAATCTGGCATATTCAGTCCGGAGAATGTGTTTGGACCCTAGAAGGCCACACCGATGCCGTGAATGCGGTCGCCTTTAGCCCAGATGGTCGCTTCTTGCTGTCGGGGAGTACCGATCGCACCTGCAAACTCTGGGATACCGCAGCTGGCTATTGTCTCCGCACCTTCGACGCCCAACCTGCCTCAATCACCGCCGTGGCTTTTAGCCCCGATGGGCGAGCGGTGCTGACCGGCAGTGCTGATCGGACGCTGAAACTGTGGGATATGGCTGGGCAAACTCTGCAAACCCTGACAGGTCACAGTGCGAGCATCAGTGCTGTTGCTTTTAGTGCCGATGGGCGTCATCTACTTTCTGGCAGTGCTGACAACACGCTGAAGCTATGGAACCGCAATGGCAATTGTCTACGGACGTTGACTGGGCATCAGGCGGCGGTACGGGCAGTGGCGATCAGCGGTGATGGCAACTACGCGGTATCGGGCAGCGATGATAAAACTCTGAAGCTGTGGAACCTGAACAGCGGCGAATGCCTGCGCACCCTCACCGGCCATCCAGACGTTGTGCGAGCCGTGGCCTGGAGCCCAGAGGGTCGCTACCTGCTGTCGGGCAGTGACGACCACAGTTCCAAACTGTGGATTTTGGATTGGGAGTTGACCGATCAGTCAGCCACCGCTTGGGATGAGGCTGCCAAACCCTATCTAGAGACCTTCCTGGCTCTGCAAACCGCCGTCACACCCGCCAACTCAGATGATCCCAAAGCCGTGCTGGCCGCACTGAAACCCAACCCCACCTGGACTGAAACCGACTTTTCGCGCTTGCTCCGAACGCTACGACAGGCGGGCTATGGCTGGCTTCAGGTCGAAGGAGTCCGACAGCAGCTGATGCGAATGGCCCAAGCGGCAACCGCCCAACCCGTCCTAAAACAGCCCGACTCGACCGTATTTGCCACCGCTTTCAAGGAATTCACCACGGTTTTTGGTGACTCACCTACCGCCAGAGTTACCCTCACCGTCACATCGGGCAGCCTCACTGGTGAGGAATTTGTGTTTCAGGAACCAACCACCTGCATTATCGGGCGGGCCAAAGACTGTCAGCTTCAGTTACCCAACGACGAACAGCACAACACCGTCTCTCGCTATCACTGCGCTCTGGAAATTAATCCGCCCATGATCCGCATCCGCGATTTGGGCAGTTTGCACGGCACTTACGTCAATGGTCAAATGATTGGACGCCGCGCCATTAATCCATCCCAAAACCAACCGCAGCCTTCTCCAGAAAGCCTGCCTGACTATGCCCTCGCAGACGGCGATGAAATTCGGCTAGGCAAAGTCGGATTACGAGTCACCATTGTAGGAGCCGAGCTGGATCCAAACCAAACTAGCTTTGATGAAACTGGCTTGATTGACCAAACAATTTTTCCAGCGAATCCTGCTGCGAATACCACGGATCATCATTCGTGAAGCCAGCCAGCCAGAAGAGCACTCCAGCAATTTGTATCAGAAGAAACTTTTTTAGTTTTGTAGTTGTGGTCTTTATAGTTAAGCGTTTGGATTCCGCACGCATCGCGTGCCTGCCGCACAGAAGTCTCGCTGAAAGCGGGAAACCTGGCCTGACTCCACCTGGTAGTCGGGATTGATTTTAGATTGGATAAACCATCCATCGGTTCAATACTTTCTAAATAAACCTGGCTATCCATAAAGTTTATTCAATCAGATTAATTTCAACCTTCTCCTCAACTTTCTAAACTTGTTCTGTTTTATATGAACATATCGTCATATGATCAGCTCGTACAGCTTACTGAGATAGACTACAGACGAATCAACGTAAGCCAATTGAAGGCGAATTGAAGCAGGTCAGTTGAAAACAAGATTGGGCCAATCGCCTGCAGCCGGTGAGGCGGAATCCACCAGATTTGGTTTGGTACACAAGGAGCAACTTCATGCCTAAGACGCTATTCAAAGTTGATTTGACGAAGCCAATGACTGAACAGGAATTACCGGGCCACAATCGTTGGCACCCGGATATCCCTGCGGTAGTTTCCGTCAATCCTGGTGATGTATTTCGAATTGAATGTAAAGACTGGACCGATGGACAGATCAAGAACAATGACAGTCCAGATGATATTCGCGATGTCGATCTCACGGTTGTACATGTGCTGAGTGGGCCGATTTGGGTCAATGGTGCCCAACCGGGTGATATTTTGGTCGTCGATCTGCTCGATATTGGTGCGCTCCAGGGTGATGAGTGGGGCTTCACCGGCATTTTCGATAAAAAGAACGGCGGTGGTTTCCTCACCGATCACTTTCCCGATCCAGCCAAGGCAATTTGGGATTTTCAGGGCATCTACACCAGCTCGCGCCATATTCCCGGCGTCCGGTTTGCGGGCATTACCCATCCCGGTTTAATTGGCTGTGCCCCGTCCCATGAACTGCTCGCTAAATGGAATAAACGCGAGGCAGAATTGGTCCAAACGGCTCCCGATTTACGCACCTATGGCGCTGGGCTGTCGGGAGAAGCTCCGGTATTGGCCGCTTTGCCCAATCCCAACAACGCCATTTTGGGCACCTTGCCAGCATCTGAGTACGAACGGGTAGCCGCCGAAGCCGCCCGAACCGTTCCCCCGCGTGAACATGGCGGCAACTGCGACATCAAGAACCTTTCCAGAGGCACTCGAATTTATTTTCCGGTGTACGTGGAAGGAGCCAAATTATCAATGGGTGATATTCACTTCTCGCAAGGCGATGGAGAAATTTCATTCTGTGGTGCAATTGAAATGTCTGGCTACATTGATCTGCATGTAGACATTATCAAAGGCGGAATGGAAAAGTATGGCATGATCAATCCTATCTTTAAGCCAGGCCCGGTGGAACCACGCTACTCGGAATATCTAGTTTTTGAAGGCATTTCAGTCGATGAGTTCACCGGCAAGCAGTACTACATGGATGTCCATATTGCCTACCGCCGCGCCTGTTTGAACGCGATCGAATACCTGAAAAAATTTGGCTACACCGGCGAACAAGCCTATCTGCTGCTGAGCTGTGCTCCCGTTGAGGGCCGCATCAGCGGTATTGTCGATATTCCCAATGCCTGCGCCACCCTAGCCATTCCAACCGAAATTTTCGATCAAAACATCTTACCAGTCTAAACATCGTAGTTCGTTATTAAACCCCTACCCCTCCACCGTTCGACTGAACCGCTCACGGCAAAGCCCCTCCACCCATCTACAGAGGATCCCCATGCCCCTTTACGAATTTCGTTGTGACCCATGCGGCATTTTTGATCAATGGCGCACGCTAGCCGAATTTGATGCGCCCGCCTATTGTCCCAACTGCCAACAGCCCGCAAAACGAATCTTTTCACCGCCCGCCGTTCTTTCTGGTTCACTGCGCTTAAAGCAGGCTAACCCGGAGCCTCAGCTAGTGAAACGCGATCAGGAACCACAGCCTCCTAGAGCTAGAAGCCACACTGGAGGACGGCCTTGGATGATTGGTCATTAGATGATTGGTCGAGGTAGGTTTAGTAAAAATGGTACAACCCATTTGGGCATCTAAGTTTGATTAAAACTGAACTAAAAAGTGGGCAGCGGTCATGGCAGGTTTGCCGCTCAGGAGGGCAAAATTTCCACCTTCGCCAAAGCCCGCTCGACTACCATTGGCGTTGTAGAACAGATTGCCATTGCGGGTGTTGTAGACGATTAGAGCATTGCTTTTAGCGGCTTGTCGATTGTTCTGCACGGTTCTAATATTCAAAGCACTGTCTAAGCTTGACTTTATCTAATTCAGGCAGCCTCATGGAGTAGATTAGACCAGTAATCCAGCAATGCTTCGGTATTTTCACCATATCAGTCGTTATTCCAGAGAATTGCCAAACTCGTTCAGAAAACAAACTCGTTCAGAAAACAATGAGGTAAACGTTACCATCAAGGGCAGGAATTCTTTCGGTAGCAGGTTTGTCAGGGCAACTCCAACAACTCTTTCTTGATCCTGCGACCTTTCCTCCTCTTCTAAATGGATCCAGTCGAGCTTAGTTGATTTGCATCCACGAAGAAAGCTCAGGCACCATAGTTGGATTCCTTGGCTATTCAAAGGGATTGTTATCTACGGGAACCTGCTCTGTTTCAAGAATGTGCTGAACAAATGGGAGATCATACGCAAGATAACAAGCGTAGTACGACCATGCGGCTTCATCATAGCTTGCGGGTCGCCTATCGCCTCGCCCTCGGACATTAAAGCGTTGTCCCTGAGCATCAAACTCGTAGGCAGATTCAAGTTCAATTGTGCTAAAGCCTCGCCCGGTATAGCTTCGAGCTGCTCGATCGGGACACTCACCATAGTAGATGCGCGTTTGTCCAACTGCGTTACCATTTGGCTGTGCATAGAATCCTCGTATCATAAAGCGAATGTAGCCGCTTCCGGGAAATTCTTCAGCTGGAGAAAGCCTAAATATTTCCCATCCAGGATCAGCCTGAGATCCGGATACAACTTCTACCATCGTGTTGTTAAGGACGAAGGTTACCCCGCCACTTGAAAAAGTGTACTGCTCTCGCTGCTCACTTGGAGAGCCGCTTTGAGCAGTTGTGATCTGTTTAGCAATGTTAACAAGATCCTGGCAGTTCTTACGTCCTGCACAAAGTTCGTTGAGCCTAAATAGTTCATCTGCTGTAAGTGCGTAAGCAGCTAAGTTGCCAACAAAGACAACGGCAGCAGATACAGCAGCAACAGACAAAGAGAACAGTTTTTCGAGCTGTAAAAACATACAATTTCCTCCTTTGTGTGAATTAAATCTTGAAAGAGAAGGATCTGAAAAGAGTTCAAGGTGAAGACTAATGCCTGCTGTCTGTACTTCCTGTATACAGGCATCGAGCTTTCCTGGAACTTCCGCATAGTCGCGAATCAGCTGTTGCAGATTCTGAATATTGGTGGAACAGCTCGTTTTTGAAAGCTTCTACTAATATTGACATTAATTCTTTCTAATATTCATCATGCTGTTAGAAGTGAGATCGACCCTTTCTCTAACCTCGTTCTACCAATCAGTTATTTTGTTATCTCATTAGATTCCAACTAGAAAAAAGTAGCGTAGTAGGAGCCTTCAGAATTAATACACAAAGATGCTCCAAGTGATTGATTCAACTGCACTGTAGCTGAACAAGTTGCTTCACCGCGCCAATCAGTATTCACATAATCAATAAAATCTGACCAAGTGGGTATTAAGCTTTCGTTGTAAGTGTCACTTGTGCCAGATTCACCAAGAATATCTTGGGCTACTTTTCCATGCTTAGAAAAATCCAAAATGAGGGCGGCAAATATAATTCGGTACACGGTTTGCCCTGGATATCGAATCGTTTCGCCATTTTCATCTACAAAAATAAAACCACCAAGTGTCTCGCTGTTACGGGCCACGATATATGGATCATTCCTTAATACAGAGACCGCCTCGTAACCGTAAAAGTTGTTGAAATAATCAATCCATTGGATTGCTGTTCTGCGTGCTGGTAGGGCAACGGCTGGCTTGGTGTCAGCTAATAACTCAACAGCAGATAGGCTAACTCCAGCGATCAACGATAGGGAAAGAAGCGATCGTGTGAGGGATTGCAATCCTGCTTTCAGGAGATTGATGGATGGGGGCTTCTGAATATCGTTTGTTTCTATGTGCTTTAATAGTTTCATGGTTTCCTCTTGTTCTAAGTTCTGTAGTGAATTGATGTAAACGGTTTGGATCAGCATAGGTATTGCTGTACGGTGAGCCATTATTCTGGACAGAGATCTTGGAGACCATAGACCACCGCTAGTCCAATATTTCGATTGCCTAGCCTTTGGCGTTCTCATTTTTTCATCCTTCATTTCCGCTTGCAAAGCTGTCGATCTAATTCACTTGCACTCCTTGCATAGGGAAGATAATCGCTTAACCAAGTACAACCCCGTGCCAAAAGTTGATCCAGCGTTTCCACCTTCCATAGCCTCGCAGTACCATCCCAAGACGCAGTGACAATCCAACGACCATTGGGACTAAAACTGGCATTTATAACACCCTTTTGATGTCCTTGTAAAACTGCCAGCAGATTTCCATTGGCATCCCATAGCCGCGCAGTGCTGTCAGAGGAGGCAGTCACAATACGGCTACTATCAGGGCTAAAACTGGCATTCCAAATAGAACCTTGGTGCCCTTGTAAGACTGCCAGAGGGTGCCCATTGGTATCCCATAGACGTGCAGTTCTGTCATCAGAACTGGTAATAACACGGGTGCCACTGGGAGCAAAGCTAGCACTCCGAACAGCAGCCTGATGCTCCTGTAGGACTGCTAATAACTGACCATTGGTGTCCCACAGACGTGCAGTACCGTCCTCGGAATTAGTAATAATACGAGTGCCGTCGGGACTAAAGTTAGCATTCCAGACATTACTTTGATGCCCCTGTAGGACTGCTAATAACTGACCATTAATATCCCATAGACGTGCAGTCCCATCCCGAGATGCAGTGACAATGCGCATGCCATCAGGACTAAAACTGGCTCCTTCAGCAGCTCTTTGATGTCCTTTTAAGGTTAATAGAGGTTGCCCATTGGCATGCCATAGGCGTGTGCTACTTAAAGATGTGGTAATAATACGAGTGCCATCAGGACTAAAGCTAGCACGCCAGACAAACTGCCCTATACGTAGAACAGCAAGTTGTTGCCCATTAATATTCCACAGACGTGCAGTACTGTCCTCAGATGCAGTGATAATGCGTGTACCATCGGGACTAAAACTAGCATTCTCTACTGAAGCTCCATGTCCTTGCAAGGTTGATAAATAGTGTCCATTGACACTCCATAACCGTGCAGTACCGTCCTCAGATGCAGTGATAATGCGAGTGCCATTGGGACTAAAACTAGCACTGTAAAGAGGACCTTGATGCCCTTGTAAAATCAATGCAGCTTGTGGTTGATTATGATTCCATACCTGTGCAGTCCCGTCCCCAGAGAGAGTGACAATGTGAGTGCCATCAGGACTAAAACTAGCGTGCGATGTATATGATCCAGTTCTATTTTCTTTTAAAACTTCCAATTGTTGACCATTGAGATCCCACACAACAAAAGTATTGTCCTGAGATGCAGTGACAATGTGAGTGCCATCAGGACTAAAGCTGACGCTCTGAATCCAATCATTTTGATTACTCTGCATACGCACTAGAGGAATTCCATCTGCATCCCATAGGCGTACAATGCTTCCAGATGCAGTTACAATTCGAGTCCCATCAGGGCTAAAACTAGCACTGAAGAGAGTACTTCGATTGCGCATTTGTTCTTGTAGGACTGCCAGAGAGTGCCCATCGACATCCCATAGGCGTGCAGTCCCGTCATAAGATGTTGTGAGAATTTTGGTACCATCAGGACTAAAGTTGGCATTATCGACAATACCTTGATGTCCCTTTAGAACTATCAGTGGTCGTCTGTTAATATCCCACAGGCGTGCAGTACCGTCCTCAGATGCAGTGACAATACGACGACCATCAGGACTGAAATTAGCACTTCGGACCTCATCCTGATGACCTTGCAAGACAACCAGTTGTTGCCCGTCAATATCCCACAGGCGTGCAGTACCGTCCTCAGATGCAGTAACAATACGACGACCATCAGGGCTAAAGTTAGCACTCCAAACACTAGCTTGATGACCTTGCAAGACAACCAGTTGTTGCCCGTTAATATTCCACAACCGTGCAGTCCCATCTTGAGAAGCAGTAACAATGCGACGACCATCAGGGCTAAAGTTAGCACTCCAGACCCTAGCCTGATGACCTTGTAAGATGGCTAGTTGCCGCCCGTTAATATCCCACAATCGTGCAGTCCCATCCCAAGACGCGGTGACAATCCAACGACCATCGGGGCTAAAAGTAATTCTCGAGACATTAGCTTGATGCCCTTGCAAAGTTTTTGGAGGTTGCCAGATTTCATCGAGAATTGTTTTCAGTGCCAAGAGAGGGCTAGCAGCGGGATAATCGGTCAGTGACTTCAGGTTGTATTCCTGTGCCAAGTTTTGTAAGTCCTTCCCAGCAGACATCGCACTCAGCAACGCTCCTACTGGATTGGATTCAAATTGTCGCAATGCTTCACTTCCAGCTCGTTCCAGTCTAGTTCCTTCCCGTGCCAAAAATGCTGCCTGTTTCGCCTGCTGCTGTTCCAGTTCGGCTTGGCTCCGTGCCCTTTCTGCTGTTTGTTGTTCTTGTCTTGCCTGTGCTGCTGCCTGTTGCGCTTGCTGTCGATCCTGCCCCGCTCTTACCGCCTGAGCTTCAGCTCGTTTAACAGTTTGCACGGCATTCTCAACTCGTTTTTCTGCGGCTAATAAATTTTGATTTGCAACGCCAAGCTTGCGTTCTGCTGCTGCTTGCTGCCGCTCCGCCAACTCAAGGCGATTTCGTGCTTCCTGGGTTTGAAGTTCTGCCGCTTGCCGTCTTTGCTCTGCTTCATCCGCCGCGTCACGGCTTTGCTGAGCATTGATGCTTTGCTGAGCAGCAACAAAACTGGTAGCAATGGCAGCGATCAACGCCGCTACTAAGATACCGGAGCCAATCAGAATCCGCCGCTTTGATTTCCGCTGTGCTGTCGCAAAAACCTGATCCGCATCAAACTGCTGACTCGTTGCCAAAAACCGATAATCGGCAACGCTCAAATTCTTTCCGGCTGACCATTCCTGCGCCTTGCGTAAGTCCTCACCTCGCAACAGAAGCAGGTTATCCTGTTCCCCAGACTCTAGCCACGCTTGCAGATTGTGAGCATAGGGACGCAGGTTGGCTAACTCTCTTTCCACCCACTCCAGATTAAACACCGTTCGATAAATGCGGTTATAGCTCCTCAAGTGGTCATTCTGTTTCACCACCAAGCCCGACAATCGCAACTCCATTTGTTCCTGACTGTTATCAGCAGCGATTTCACCCTGTTGCAAAATCTGCTGATATAGTCCCAACCATTGGATTCGGCGCTGCTCACTGCTCAAAATTCGCTGTCGAATGGTTCGTAGATGTTCCTTTTCATCTTGCGCTTCCCAATTCTCAATTATCTGTGTTCGTATCAACGTCTCAATCCACTGTTCCGTATCCTCTGTCGGTAAGACTGATCCCACTGCCTCAAACTGCTGATCTAATGCCTCAACCACCAATCGACACACGCGCTGTGTCAAAAAAGGTTGTCCCCCTGTCCAACCGAGAATCGATCGCATTACGGCCCTGGGATCTGCGACCCGACCGGCAAACCCTTGCATCAGGGGCGTGCATTCCTCTAAGCGAAAGCCCGTTAGATCGATCGCCTCTCCGACATTAAATGGAGTGCGAGCCTGATCTTGCATCAGAGCAGAGGGAGTCGCGACCCCAATCAGAGCGAAGGTCAAACGGTTGTACCCTGGAAGAGTAGACCGACGCTCGTGGCATTCCCGAATCACGCCGAAAAAATCGTCCATGCTGAACGGTAAACTCAGCACCGTATCAATCTCATCCAGAAAAATGACAATGTTCTGAGTTGTTTCTTGCAGCAAAACCTGCTGAATAAAAGCAGAGAACCGTCGCACCTCTGTTAAACGGCTGCGCTTGGCCCACCAGTGATCCAGATCGACCCAATCGTCTAGATTTAGCTGATCAACCAAGATATCGGCAAAGCTGCTAAACCATTTTTCTGGAGTCACGTCTGTTGTGCCGATTGCCGTCATATCCACCACAGCGCAGGCAATGCCCTCCTGCTGTAATCGCCGCATCGTTCGCACCCGCAAGCTCGACTTGCCCTGTTGCCGCGAGTTAAACACATAGCACAGTTGCTTGGCTTTCAATGCCTGATAAAACAGCTCATCCGCCTGCCGCCACACATAGGAGGGATCATCCCCCGGTAAGCTGCCCCCCACCCGATAGTTGAACGTATCGTTGAAGCTACGATTCATGCCTTCTCCAACCGCTCACGCAAATACTGCCGATATAATTCACAAAGCATCTGCACTTCGTTACCGACATACCGAGCAACCCCCAGGCTGGTTAGCTTGAATGCCGTTTCTGTCTCAATTCGGGTAGATTCTGGACTGGCAATAATCCGCCGCACTGCCTCGGCTAAAACGGGGCTTTCCTGTACGTTCAGCAACAGGTCTTTCAGATACTCGCCGTAGATACCTCCTTCAGTTGGGGCACTGCTTAGTAAGTCTGCTAGCGTTATGTTTCGCTGTGCAATCTGGTACAGTGCGACTCGAACCAGATAGGGATGCCCGCCCAAGAGGGATTGCAATCGCTGTAATTCTATCTCCGACCAGCGCAGTCCATGTCGCTGCACCAGATCTGTAACTTGAGCCAGATTAAAAGGGGAAAGGTCAATTTGGACCCCGACATTAAAGGGGGATCGGTTGATGTCCAGCGGCACATACACTTCCTTAGTGTAGCTGAGGACAATCCGCAGCCTGGCCCAGATTTCATCCGTTTTTGCCTGCTCATGCCAGGACCGCAGCAGACCAAAGAAATCGGTGGCGATTGCCCGATACTGAAAAATTCGATCCACATTATCTAAACACAGCACCAGCGGAACTTCTAGTTCCCGCAAAAGCGATCGTTTCAAATACTTCTCGCACTTACGATTGCTAGTTCCCGTCGCCGCTTTCCAATAGGTATCCAGTCCATCTTCCCGCTCCAACTCATCGGTAATAGTGGAGCAGAACCAGTACAGAAATTGATCCAGATCAGAAAAATTAGATGTACTGGCAGATCCTAAATTGACAGTGATAGCCGCATAACCTTTCTGAGCCGCATATGCTTTAATCCGGTTGATCAGGGAAGACTTTCCCATCTGTCCAGGAGCCTTAACCCGGATCAACGCTCCTGGTTGAGTCATCTCTTTGCAAGCAACCGATTCTACAGGAGAACGTTCCACATAAAACTTAGAATTCAATGGTACTGAACCCTCTGGAATTTCCAAGGGTGGATGGAAGCGAAAGCGAGTCTGTAATTCCAGACATACCCACTCTGGCTTAAAGTCAATGAATAAGTGAACTAAATCATCTCGACAGCGATCGCCTTCAAAGTCCCTTAATCCAAAAGTATTACAAGAATTTGCTAGGTGTTTTCGGATATTAGAAGAGGTTCCCCCCAATTTAGACGCAATTTCGTCATCACTCTTGTTCTGCAAAAATAGCTCTAACACCTCCTTTTGCTTAGAGGTCAACTTTTTATCAAAAATGGCATCAAACTCAGCCTTATTTTGAGCAATAGAATTTCTTCTACGTGAACTATACATAAGTTTCTATTCTACTGAATCACTCACAATTAAATGCATGAAATAGGGCTTTTAATATTTCTGTTCAAGATATCAGAAGTCAGGGTCCCCTTAGCAAGCATTCGGTGCAATCACTCAGGATATATACATAAAATTCTCGTGTAACTTTACACAAACTTTATGAAGTCATCGAGGTTATCAATCACGATTTCTGATTGAGAAGAGGGAAACATTCAGGCAATCGATGTTCACAAGTCTGAACTTGCTGATGCCCAAACGTTCCCCCTCTTACCGATTTCAGAACCTTAGCTGAACCAGGTAATATTTCGGCTACTTAGACTAGTGACATCTTGAAGCACAGCAATGCGATCGGTGCCATAGAGAACTTCTAAATCTTTAGTGCTAACAGCACCAAAGGCCTCAATCAACTTAAACCGGTACTGACTGCGTACCCCTTGTGTTGGTCCATAGAGCGCAATTTTGTCCGCTCCCATCTCAAAGGCTTGAATCAAAGCATAGCTGTCAGTTCCAAGCGCACCATTGCTATTGCGGTAAAACACACCTGCTGGTACCGTTTTGTTAGTTGGCATTCCTAAATAGAACCTGTCGTTACCAGAACCCCCAGATAAAAAGTCTACCTCCGCTGTACGGGTTCCAGTTGTTCCTGCTATCAAAAGGTCATCTCCATTACCACCCCCCAATCGATCACTGCCAGTCCAACCCAGTAGCGCATCATTGCCATCTCCACCAACCAATATGTCATCACCATTGCCACCATTCAAATTATCGTTACCAAAATCACCACCCAATATATCGTTACCATCTCCACCAATCAGATTGTCATTATCATTTCCCCCACTCAAAGAATCATCACCGCTATCACCATAGAGCGTGTCTTTACCATCTTCACCATAAACAATATCATTACCAGCTCCGGCCCGAACCAAATCATCACCGGTGAATGCATTAATCAAATCCGAATCGCTAGTTCCTACAAGGTAGTCATTATTAGATGTGCCAGGAATATAAACCATAATTTCCTCTCCTGATTTGGAAGTATGTGACTTATAGCCCTTGTTCTATCAGCTCTTTTAGCCTGTGAAGGCAATTGTGAGTGATATCTCACAACTCAGGACGAAGCTAATTTTTTGTGATAATTTTGTAGCTTTGAAGGACTCAATTCAGGCTGCAATGAATATTCTTTCCACAATTCAATTCATTGCATCGAATCTGTGAGTCTTGAGTAACAGAGAAAGACACAAATTCAGTAGTAACTGAAACTGCGGTTCCTTTTCTAGGGTGATGATTCTAGCTGAACAGAGCAGTTTTGGTCTCAAAGTTTTCTAGTATAAATTATTACAGAAGAGTTAATTAGCAATCCTTCAATCACTACTGTCAATCACTACTGTTGCCGCAGCGCAACCATAGACTGAGCTATCAAGTTCGTACTTATGTTACCCTCCAACTAGTAAGGAAACTGGTTCGCTGCTAAAAAAGACTCATCATGCCCTACCAACCGATCGAACACTATGGCATTATCGGCAATATGCACACCACAGCTCTGATTGGGCTGAACGGCTCTATTGATTGGTTCTGCTTTCCCACCCACGACTCACCTAGTTTATTTGCGGCGATTCTAGATGAAAACAAGGGCGGACGCTTCAAAATTGCTCCAGTCAATGGTGACGAAGCTCGCAATCAGCAACGGCTCACCCAC
This sequence comes from Leptolyngbya sp. NK1-12, assembly GCF_032598965.1. Classification (NCBI taxonomy): domain Bacteria; kingdom Bacillati; phylum Cyanobacteriota; class Cyanophyceae; order Leptolyngbyales; family Leptolyngbyaceae; genus Leptolyngbya; species Leptolyngbya sp. NK1-12. The sequence goes on along the minus strand of NZ_CP053587.1, from coordinate 911,906 downwards.
AAACAGCTCTACTGGCCTGGAACCAACATCCTGATCACGCGCTTTCTCACAGCGGATGGGGTGGGAGAAATTGTGGACTTCATGCCGGTGGGTTTGACCGAAGACGAAATTGGCTATCGTTCGCTGATCCGGCAAGTGCGCGTCCTGCGGGGCACGATGGATTTCCAGGTCGAATGCTTTCCGGCGTTTAACTATGGCCGCAATCCCCATAAACTTTCGATCACGCCCAAGGGCGTTTGCTTTTATTCTGAAAACCTCAGTTTGGGCTTAGCCACCGATGTGCCCCTGTACGAGCATGAGAATGGCGTAGTCGCCAAGTTCAGCCTGCAAGAAGAAGAAATGGCCGTGTTTGTACTGCAAGGCATCGAGTCGGGAGCGGGCTGTGGTTTACCGATTGCCCCAACCCAGGCCAAAGCCCTATTCAAGCGGACCGTAGACTACTGGCAGCGCTGGCTGTCTCAGTGTACCTACAAAGGCCGTTGGCGTGAGATTGTCGAGCGGTCAGCCCTGGTGCTCAAACTGCTGACCTATGAGCCAACCGGAGCAATTGTGGCGGCTCCCACCTGTAGCTTACCGGAACTGATCGGCGGCGAACGCAACTGGGACTATCGCTATACCTGGATTCGTGATGCCTCCTTTACGGTCTATGGCCTGCTGCGAATTGGCTTTACCGAAGAAGCAGCTCAGTTCATGACTTGGTTAGAGAGCCGCTGCCGCGAGCCAAATCCCGATGGTTCTCTGCAAATTATGTACGGCATTGACGGACGCCACCAACTCACCGAAGAAATTCTCGACCATCTAGAAGGCTATCAAGGCTCATCACCAGTGCGGATTGGCAACGGAGCCTACAACCAATTGCAGCTCGATATCTACGGAGAATTGATGGACTCGGTTTATCTCTACAACAAGTACGGCCAACCCATTTCCTACGAGTTGTGGACCCATCTGCAAAAGTTGATCAATTGGGTGTGTGATAACTGGCAGCGTCAAGACGAGGGCGTCTGGGAAGTGCGGGGCGGGCAGGAACACTTTGTCTACTCCAAGCTGATGTGCTGGGTGGCCCTGGATCGGGCGATTCGCTTAGCCGACAAACGTTCCTTTCCGGCAGATCGCAATCGCTGGTTAACGGTGCGGAACCGCATCTACGAAGAGATTATGGAAAAAGGCTGGAGCGAAACTCGGCAAGCGTTTGTGCAGCACTACGACACCGAATCCCTAGATGCCAGCAGCTTGATTATGTCGCTGGTCTTTTTTATGTCGCCTACCGATCCACGCATGTTGGCCACCCTCGATGCAATTAATCGCTCACCCCGAAAAGGTGGCCTAGTCTCCAACAGTTTGGTCTACCGATACAACACCGAACAATCACCTGATGGCTTGAAAGGCCATGAAGGCACCTTCAACATGTGTACCTTCTGGCTGGTAGAAGCCCTGGCGCGGGCAGGCCGAGTCGATCGTGCTCGCTTAGACCAAGCTCGGCTAATTTTCGAGGAAATGCTGGGATACGCTAACGATTTGGGACTCTATGCCGAAGAAATGGGACCGAGTGGTGAAGCCCTGGGCAACTTCCCGCAGGCATTCACCCACTTAGCCCTAATCAGTGCCGCCTGGAGCCTTGACCGAGCTTTGGGAAGCAGTTCTTACTGATCAGTTCTTACTGATCCAAAATGCCAACTGTTTTTTCTCCTGCCTCCTGACTCCGGTTCGGCTGAGCTTACCGTCGCTCGCGGAGCGCGTTCCACGAACGAAGCCTGACTCCTGACTTCTCACACATAGGATCTAGCCATCGGTGTTGCCAAATGGGACAAACCCAAGGCATTCAGTGCTTCATTACGGCTCCGGCAAGACGAGCAAATACCGCAGGGAGTCGAGAGGCACTGTGAGCAGGACCAAGTTAGATCGATGGGCACGTCCAGGTTAACGGCCAGCTTGACGATGTCTAATTTGCTGTGGTTGAGCAGAGGAGTCTCTACCAACGGCGTGAAGTCTTGCGTAAACCACGAACCGGTTGATAATTCCAGCATTTTATCTAAAGCTCTGCGGGCCGTATAGTAACAATCATGTACTGCGTTACCGCGTTGATCCAGACCGATGTAGATCCGCTTAGCACCTTTCGCTTCTGCTAGAGACAGGGCAATCGACAGAAAGATCATATTACGATTAGGAACATAGAGCGGCGAAGCCTGCTGGTCCATAGCAATTGCAGAAATGGATGGTGCATGGTTAGAGTGAGCTAAGGTTGAGCCAGTCCACAGGTGCATGTCAACTGAACTAATAAAGTATTGCTCAATTGCATAATGATCCACTAGAAGCTGAGCCGCACGCAGTTCGCGAGCATGGCCCTGACCGTAGTAGATCGAAAGTGCAATCACTTCATAGTTTTGTTTCAGGGCAAGCGCTGTAGTAACAGCACTATTTAGCCCTCCAGAAAGCAGAACGATCACTTTTTCTGGTTTCATACGACCTCCAATTAATTCTGCTGTTGCGGTTAGTTGATCCCAGTTCGTCTCAGTTCATCTTAGTTAGCCCAAAAGCAGCTGTTGTCCTATTGCCCGTTCGATTTGGCTGAAGGGGACAAATGCTTCTTTGGGCAGTAGAATTGGCTTGGCTGCAAAAATCAACTTACCTCGCAAGCTCAGCCGATCAACTGCAACACCACAGGGATACTGTGTCCGATCTGGACAGGAATTGTGATAGGCACAGTAGATAGAACAGGCAGCTGCTAAAAGAGATGATTCAGAAGTTGATGATTCAGAATCTATTGAGCCAGTATTCTGCAAATTTAGGTTAGTTCTTGATTTCGGCATAGATAAACTACTCCTACAGAGATGTTCGATAATGTTGGATAATGTTCAATTTTGCAGTTCAGACTCTTCAGGCAAAAGGTAAGGTCTGATTACATAACATACTTACGTTATGCATTCTCAGGTTGTACACTCTCAGGTTGTACCTTGAAAATCTGGCGTTGCTGAATTAGGGTATGAATTGCTCCCCTAGCCCCCCAATTCTGGGACGATGCAAGACATCAAATTTCACCTTCATACTTTGATTCAGCAACGCCGAAAATCTCATCTTTCTAGACCATCAGATTTACAATCAAGACAGCCTCATCTCTAGCGATTCACGTTGCCCTTGAAACCGGAGTACTGATGCATTGCAGTTTCTCAAAATCCCCCAGTAATAGCCATACAGCTTGAGAAAAGGGGACTATAGCTCTACGGGCATTCAGAACGGCACCCAGAACGGCATCCAGAACAGTGAGCTGAGCAAATCCCTTCGGAAGGTCTGTCCTTTCTAACCAAGCACACCTGTAGCTGCTGTGATTCTACCGCTGCCTCTATCATCTTCATCACCGCCAAAGGCAACCAAACAAGCCAGATTTTGGAGGAGCTTAGTGCTCAGCGCTAATGCTTCACGACAACGAAAAGCAGCAGAAGTCATAGTAAAACTCCAAGAAATCTTTTTTGCCAACATCTGAAGATAGCTCCTTTGTTTTTCAATTAACTGAAATTCAACTGTGAGGGCAGTAAACATCCTCTTGTAGACCAACTAGGTCGAACAAATCAGACAGCCTTACGAATGAGAAAAATGAGCAAACTTATCCATCTTTGGCAGGGCAAATCCTGTCTCTACTGCATTCATAATCTACAAAAGTGAGTTAGTTTCATACATGCAGTAATTCAAACTAATTGACCTTTACTGCAACAAACCAAGAAATACGCACACAACATTTGATCTACATAACTATTATCGAAGCATGAGCAGAAGTTTCCTGAACTAAGCTCATACAAGTGATGCTACATTTGCTAATTTAACAAGTATGTTGAGCACCTACTAAAACCATAATTGAATTGACAGGAGTTCAAGAAGGGGGTTCCAGCCCCCTATTTTAGAACTATTAAAAAGTGAATTTTGAGATTGTGCCATCTGAGGGTTTCCTACTATCTTCACAGCTGGGATTAAATCACTCTAATATCCGACTTTATCTGACTTTTCCACACTTTTTCGAGCCGACAAAGTCAGAGTAGCTATTTAAGCTAGAAATTGATCAACCAGATTCTTCACCTGCGACCAACACCGAAGTAGCGCGCTTGAATAATTAGCCAGATTGCACAGTGGCAGTCACTCGTTAGCAGGCAAGATAGCTGCCCTGAATTTACCCATTGATTGAAGTCATGATATTAGACAACCCACTCGTAAGGGGTAGTTCCAGCCCATCTACCAAGCGACTCTCAACCGCTAAACTTTGACTACTAAACTTTGACTACTAAACTTTGACCGCTAAACAATAACATCAGGTCGTACCCCAGCTACCGATTGCAAGACAACCGGCTTTCCGTTAGGGCGATGATAGCGATTTGCCCAAGTGCTGATCAGCTGATCTAGCTCTTCTAGGGCCTGATCAATCTGCTCGGTTGGAATGTTCAATTCCTCCAAAATACGAATGACTTGTGGCTGCCGGCTAGCCCAGCTTCTCATCAGGCTAAAATACTGCGCCGTATCTTCTACAGCAGTGTAAGCTCGTTCCTGATCATCTAGAGGGGCATAGAAAGTGCGCATTAGGGCAAAATAGGGCACTCCCCAGGAGGAATCAATTCGAGTTACGGTTCCAGAATGAATCAAGCGGCGCTTGATGTGGTCAGCCATGGCTTCACTCAGAGGCACTTGATGGTCAGACGGCAAATCCTCCTGAGAGCGGCTGTGCAGTAGCTCTAGCAAATCCATAAACTGGATACCGTTGATCAATTGGGCCGGCGGCAAATTGTCCGAGAGCTTTTCTTCCAGCTGTCGTTTATCTGCTGAAGTTAAATTGTTACCAGAAACACGAGACTGACCCGGCTGCCAAGGATGCAGTTCCAGCCATAGATAAGGAAACTGAATCAGGTAGCGTGGCTCGTGTGACCCCAACATCTTCAACAGCTTGCCTTCGCTGAGGGCACGCTCCACCTCTTCCACAATCACCTTCACCCGCTTCGGTTCGATGTGATGCAGTTGGCCGGTCAAGCGCAGATTCTGCCCTTCTTCAATGTAGGTGGTGTAGATTGCACATTTAGCAGCGGTGGCGGCGGCATCTAGGAAGGCCCCATGCCGGTGTCCGCTGGTGTGCATGGCACTGAAGGCAAGATGCAGCATGATCTGATCCAGCGCACTGGGACCAAAATGCTTAATTAATGCATGTTTAATGGTTGAGGAAACCGAAGGACAACCTACTGTAGAGTCTTGAGACCTTGAAGTAGAATTACCGGCATCACCCTCCTGATCAAACGACTCTTGAGATCGCTGAACAGCAGAATGATTTTGTCGAGCTTTGAATAGATCTTTGAGTTTTTCAACCATTAGTTCATTCCTAAATTCAGTAACAGCAAATTTACTAATTCACCAGATCAATTGGGTTGGGTACGAGCTAAGCAATCGAAGTGATCAGCCCCTATCAACGTCGATGGTTGAAGAAATGAGTCTAATGCTTGTCCTACCGCTAACAGAGCTATATAGCACCCTGCGAAGCATCTCAAAGCAGGGCATTTGCTGAAGTTAAAAGTTTTGCCACTCTATCGTAAACGTCCCGGTTTATCCGGTACAGTTCAGCCTCCAAATTGGCAACGCTCTGGTTTTTCAGCATAAATTTCAGTCACTTATCAACTGCAACTTCTCTCGTTCAAAATGAGATAGTGCATAGAACGCTTATAAAAAAATAAGTGAGTTATCAACACTCAAAGAAGGGGGCTGCAACCCCCTATTTCAGCAACTAGGCTAATACTGAAGCGGTGAATTAGATTTATTCCTAGCGTATTGACTAATGAAATGGCGATGCGACCCACCGGATAAAGTCAAAACAACTATAGAAACAGATACATCAACAGCAACAATATTTTTGTTTTATTTAATATTACAGGATTAGCTCTAGATTCTGCTAACCCGCCAGTTGAGTTAGCGTAGTGGAAAGAAAGGCAGCTATGCCACCGTAAATACAGAGCTATTAGTTAATGTCATTGACTACGATCACATAGAACCGATGAGATTAGCTACTCGATGGTGTGAATTACAGTTAAATCTTCAACTTCAGCCACACTTCTGACTCAAAAGATAGTCAACAATTCTCAGGGTTCTCTACTTCATAAAAAATTTATTAAATAGAAAACCTATCAGCCAAATTTGTGCAGTTCAACGGGTCAAATAACGAGTTAGCTAGACTATCGCTGCTTTCTTTTGCTTTTTAGAGACATAGCAGAAAAGCAAAAATAAACGAGCGAAACAACGATTTTACGTTCCTCAAGCAACAAATTATGAGTATTGCAGTTGTTGCCAGCCAAATTAAGTTGCTATACTCTAGGGAAAAGGAAGGCGACTATCGTTCGTTTTCGCAAAGATTCAAATCATTCAACCGCTTCAAGAGTTTTATAGATGTGACGTGAGACTGTTTGATTCTCAACGTTACTGACGCTGACTCTTTGATGAGCAGCCTACATTCACCCTCTGCTTTTCAGTCTTATAGACTTCATCCATATTCACCTGCAATTGATTCATTTGCGTAAGCAGCCATTATCTAACTGAATGGCTAACGATAGTACGCTTTTCGCTCTTCACTACACTTTAAGGAATCTATCATGGCACTATTTCATCACGGAGAAAACGGAGACCTCAGTGCAGTCGATGCCAGCAGCCTCTCTGGTAAAAATCCCTACCTAGGTGACATCATGCACCAATCGAAGGATACGTTGCTGCAAGGGCCTGACCTGGATAGCTCATTGGGATACGGCTTCGGCTCAGCAAAATCTAATGCTGAGCAAACAAACACCAACGTTCGTCAATCGACTTCTAGCTCTGGCTCTGGCTCTGCCGATTTACACAACCATGCCAAACCTGAGTCTACTGAGCAATCGCTGCATATTTCCCTGGATGCAGTTGAAGGAGCACGGTCGCTCAAATCCAAAAAAGTTCCACAGCGATCGCTGGCCGGAATGATGGGTAAGCGGGGCGATTTTCTCGATCCGGGAGCCGGCAAAAATACAGTGATTAGCGGAGTTGGCAACGACATCATCTTAGGTCGAGGTGGGGGAAACAACACCATCACCACCGGTCCTGGGAAAGATATTATTGTTCTGGGTAAGGAAACCACAAATCGCATCTTCGATTTTGATCCGGCCAAAGACCGACTGGCTGTATCTGGCGATCTCAAAATCAGCGATCTGATGATTGCTCAGGGGAAAAATCCCGGTAAGGGTGGCGTCGATCAGCCCCTCGACAGCGAAAACAACACGCTGATCATTGACAAAAACAACGGCCACATCTTGGCTGCCCTCACCTTTGTGAAGGCTGAGACGCTAAACGAAAAGAACTTTATGCGGATCAAACCCGAAGCACTGGATGGGTTGGCGAAGAAAAACTTCTTCAATCAGCTGAAGGCAAATGACTCCGGCCAACAGCTAACGGGCACCCGCGGGCGGGATAAGATGATTGGCGGCAAGGGAGACGATTTCCTTTATCTAGGTGATGACTCCTTTAGATTCGATCCAGCTACTGGATCGGGGCCTGGAGAGTTTCCCTTCCCCAACAACAGCCCTGGCACCAGCGAAATGAATCTTGACCTGAAAGGAGGCGTCCTGCGCGTTAGCGGCACCTACAAGGATTTTGAAGGCTTACCCCTGTTTAGTGATGGCGTTCAGGATGTCGCTCCAGATGCGGTCATTCCCAACGGAGCCGATCCCAAAGCCCTGATTGAAGGATTTTTGCAAGTTCCCAATGATGCTGAAGGCAACCCAATCAGCGGGTTCCACCTCCATTTCAGTCGAGAGAATTTTGCGGATGCAACGGTAGAGCGCTATTTTACCGTCCAAACCGCTGATGCTCAATCTGGACAAGTTTCGGCAGAATTTGAGTTGAGTCCCGAACTCCAGGCAGCCCTACTGGCGAAGAACCTGTATGGCAATTTACATTCCACCAAACATCCGGTTGGCGAGAATCGTATCGAGTTCAAAACAGTACGGTTTATATAGCCAGACTCAGCGAGGCTGATCCACACGGATCATTGCTAGCTGAAGACGATTAAAGAGGCATCGAGGGGGTGAAACCCCACAAAGGCAACTCGCCCCCTCCTGTCAATTCGCAATTCGAGTCATCATTCGTCATTCTGGAACTTATTGGAACTGAGTTGTTGCAAAATTTGACGAGATTTGATGTGCGGTTAGTTCTTAGAGAATTAGTGTGTAGGTCATCTTCAAGCAAAAAATTAGAACTAAATATAAAATTTAGGTTCTAATTAACTGCAACTGCTAAGATCGGAATAGATTTTTCTACAGTTCAATCTCTACATTACCTAGGAGTATAGCGATGCAATGGGTCAGCCTAGGATTAACCATAGCAGGTATGGGTGTTTTACTTGCTTCAACCCCGAACACCATTTCAAATCTAATCCAGTCACAGAATGATTGGTTGAGAATAGACGGCACTGTTATTTCTAGCGGCTCTGCTGGAAAACAGCCGTTGACGGAAGCAGAAAAAACTTGTTATCTAACAGTTCCATTTCCCTCCGACGCTGATGAACACCTAGCAAGCCTATCGTTCACCCAGCAATTTCCAGAAGCAGACCGAATTCCACTACCGTTTGATCTAACCAAAACTACCGCCTTCGTGGGTACGCCAAACGAGACAGTTCATCCAGTTGGTGTCAATGCTTTGCTAGATGAGGCACTCACCCTCTGGGTCGAATTTGATCCCTCCTTGGCTCCGGGAACAACCGTTACACTCGGCCTCCAACCAGAACTTAGCCCGTCCACTGAGGAACGTTATGACTTTGCCGTTACTGCTTATCTAGACACAGACAAGCCGGTTGCCCAATTTCTAGGCGAAACAACCTTGAAAATCAACTCGAACAACAACTTCTGCCAGTTTCTAGCACCACAGGAAGCAGATTAGAACTAAATAGATAGATGGATGGATCAATAGTGAATGGGTGCTATGAAAATACGGTAAGTGGCACTGCATTAGGTGAACAACAAATTCTGTTCGGCAAGCGTGTGATTCCACTCCGCAAACATAATTGACACAACGTGTTCCTCAAACAATCAAGCCCTAATAGTTACTAACTTCAAATCCGACTGAATGCTCTCAACGTTCTCAATGTAGAACTTTGGCATTGATCAATTCAGCAACGTCGAACTTTAGTGTTGTGCTGGTGCTACTTCCTCTGAAGAAGCTGCACCCACACGACCTTGCACTCAAATCTCCAGGGGGTTAACCATGATTGGGCAATTATTAACTGGACGATACCTGATTCTTAAGCAACTAGGCGCAGGTGGATTTAGCGAAACCTATCTGGCAGTTGACAAATATCTGTTAGACCAACCCACATGCGTCGTTAAACGTCTGAGCATGTCAGCAGGTAGCACCATTTCACCTGAAAAAGCACGGCAATTGTTTGAAACCGAAGCGCGGGTATTGAATCGCCTAGGACGACAGTATTCACAGATTCCCACCCTGTTTGCTTACTGCCATGAGCAAGACCAAGTTTACCAAGTGGAAGAATACATTAGGGGTGAAAATCTAGACAGTTGGTTTACCCAAGGTCACTGTTTATCACCAGACGCAGCCATTGATCTGTTGAGAAAGGCATTACCAATTCTAGACCACATCCACGGACATGATGTGATTCATCAGGATATCAAACCCAGCAATCTAATTCGCCAGGAAGATGGTGCCATTACTTTAATCGATTTTGGAGCGGCCTGTGATCTAGCTGAGATATACGAGAGTTGCGATCCTCAAGTCACTCAAATAATTGCAATTGGCACACCTGGATATATGCCTGAGGAACAGCAAATTGGGTATTCGCAGTTCAATAGCGATCTTTACGCCCTCGGTGTCTCAGTCATCCAGCTCTTGACTGGAGTTCGTCCGCAGCAGTTCCAAACTGATCCAGCCACTGGGGAGTTGGACTGGCAAATTTACCTGAGGCATCGGTCAATCGATCCAGGACTAGTTGCAATCCTCAATCAGATGGTGCGGAGGGATTACCGATTACGTTATCAAAGAGCATCGGAGGTAGCAGCCGCATTGGAGTCGTTGCCCTGGATAGAAAAATATTCATTGCGATCAAGCGAGACGCATGCTAAACCACAAAAGGCAATGCCGAAAAATATTTGGCAGAAAATCTGGAAGCCTGCACTAGTCTTGCTATCAGCTACCGCAATCGGTGGAGGCTATTGTCTCTCCCAAAGGGAGCATACGGAACTGCTGCTGCAAATCGGGCTTGCTAATTCGCAGCTCAAGGCATTACTACAGTCACTGTCTGATTTATCAGCAACAGAAAGGGTTGATCAAGCGCAAATTCCATCCAGCAATCAAGCAATAGTTGAAGCACAACCTGCTTATGATGATCAGCTCTGGATAGAATTGACTCGACTGGTGGAGAAAACGGCATCTGAGCCGATCACAGGGCCATAAAAGAGGGTTGCAGTGGCAAAGTTTTTATAACTCATATCTATATAGTTCCGGCTAAAAGTGATGTACATATGTACACAAAAGAACAGAGCTAAATGACAGCGATAGCGCAGTCAGCATATTTTTGTGGTGTAAAGGAATAAACACAAGTAATAACGTCGCTAAAACGCAAAGCGACCATACGAAATCGACCTGATTAGAATGGGTATCTCTATGTTACACAAAGTCTCAGAAAGAACAATGCATTGGATTCGGTGGACCTTAGTACTCGGATGGTTTCTGCTAATTTTCTCTTTGCTTTACGACCCGATTACTCCCTACTTCACCGATCCCAGCAATCTAGCTAGTCCATTTCGGCTGAAGCCAGAACTTAATTTTGATCCAGAACAGTGTGTCAAGATCCGGGAAGCCTGTATTATACAAGACCCCTATGCAATGGGTGCCCTGATTTGGTGGGCGATGATCGTTCCAGCCGGAATCTTTATCCTATTAGTGTTCGGCCATGAATTTTGGCGGCGAATTTGCCCACTATCTTTTTTATCTCAAATTCCTCGTGCTCTTGGTATTCAACGCCGCCGTTATGTGAGTGATCCTGTGACAGGGGAAGTGCGCTCTGAACTCGTCACAATTGGCGAACGATCCTGGTTAGGAAGGAATCACCTCTATGTTCAGGCGGTTCTGTTTATAATTGGTCTGGGGGTGCGCATTTTATTGATCAATTCGGATCGCGTAGCCCTATTCATTTTTCTAGTCTTCAGCATTTTTTGTGCCGTGCTAGTTGGCTATCTCTATGCTGGCAAAAGCTGGTGCAATTACTTTTGTCCGATGGCTCCTGTTCAGTCTGTTTATACGGGGCCGAGGGCACTATTCGGGAGCCAAGCTCATCTAGCACCAAAACCAGCCATTACCCAATCGATGTGCCGTACTGTAGATGCGGCTACGGGTTTAGAGCAAAGCGCCTGTGTCAGTTGCAAAATGCCTTGCATCGACATTGATGCCGAAAAAACCTACTGGGCAGAATTCAATAAACCGGGTCGCAGACTTGTCCAATACGGTTACCTTGGCATGGTGATTGCGTTCTACCTCTACTACTTTCTTTATGCTGGCAATTGGGATTACTACTTTACAGGACTATGGACGCACGAAGCTGAGCAAGTAGCCAACATTCTCGACATCGGCTTCTTCATCTACGGCCATGCTATCCCTATTCCCAAGTTAATTGCTGTATTCATCACCTTTGCTGTTCTAGTTACTATTACTTTCAGCCTGGGCATAATGCTAGAAAAGCTCTATCGACGTCACAGAATATGGCGCGGGTATGTGACTTCAGCACAGCAGGCGCAGCATGTAATCTTTACTCTATTTACCATTACCTCATTTTGGACATTCTTTGCCTACGGTGCCCGACCCTGGATTAATCGCATGCCACCTGCCTTTGTTCTTAGCGTTAATGCCGTGATTATTGCCGTAGGTGCAATGTGGATGTTCAGAACGTTTGGGCGGACCCACGCTCAGTACAATCGTGAAAGTATGGCAGTCAGTCTGCGCAAACAGTTGCAAAAACTGAACATTGACTCCGCATTGCTAGATGGGCGTTCCTTAGAAGAGTTATCGGCTGATGAAGTTTACACTCTAGTTAAAGTGTTGCCAGAATTTAGCCAAAAAGTGCGGCTAGAAGTCTATGCGGGCATTGTGCAGGACATATTGGAACAAAATCTGACCGATGTTTCAGGTAGCCTCGACTTCTGTAGAAAACTGCGCCAGGAGTTACAGGTCAAGGAAGCTGACCACTTCACAGCCATTGAAGCAATTGCAGCATCTCATCCAGAAGTTTTAATTTCGGCCTATGCCCGGCAATCACCCGCTCAAGTTCATAATGCCAAGACGCTAGCCATTACAGCAGCCAAACAGGTCGATGCCCAAGTTTCTCACCCGACCACAGCCCATTCCAAGCCATCGCCAAACTCGCGGAAACGGCGCAATTAAACCACAACTGAACAAAGAGCCGACGGTATATCCCACAAGATGCTTTCATTGGAGGAGCAAACCACCATGCTGAAAATCCGCTCAGTCAACTTTGAACAGAAGGACTTCCAGATCCACACTTTAGACCAGTGCTATCTTGGACAAGTAGAATGGATTATTGGACGTAATATCACATCTGATCTGGTTTTGGTTAACCCTGAAGTCAGCCGTTTACACGGCAGGATATCCTACCAGGACGATATCTATTACTTCGCAGATATGGGTAGCACATGCGGTTCTATACTCAATGGTGAGAAAGTTGCTGTAGATGAGAAGTATCCGCTGAAGCTAGGTGATCTGTTACAGATTGGAGATGTATTTCTCCATATCGAAGAGTTATCGCCTCCGTTTCTCGCACCTGCTGAGCTAGAGCCAGTGCCTCAAATTATTGTGCTGCCACAGGAACACTATTGGACCAGTGAAGATCTGACTGTGCGCTGCTGCCGGATTGTTGATGAAACGCCAGATATTAAATCTTTCTACTTTCTGGCAGACCCACCAATTCTGTTTGATTACAAGCCTGGGCAATTTGTCAATTTAGAAGCCAAAATCAACGGCAAGGCCGTCATTCGTTCTTACTCCATTTCCACTTCCCCAACTCGGCCCTATTACTTAGGACTAACAGTCAAGCGAGTTTCCCATCCAACCGAACGACCTGATTTACCAGTTGGGTTTGTTTCTAATTGGCTCCATGACTCCTTTGGGGTGGGGGATTCGCTCAAGCTAATTGGTGGAGCAACCGGTCAATTCACCTGCTTTCCAGAACTACACCCTAAACTGCTGTTGATTTCGGGTGGCAGCGGCATTGCTCCTATGATGTCGATGGCGAGATGGATTCATGATGCAATGGTAGACTGCGACGTTGTGTTTCTGTACAGCGCCCAGACCCCAGAAAACATTCCGTTTCGGGCAGAACTAGAGACAATGGCGGCCCAAATGCCGAATTTTCATCTGGCAGTCACCATCACTCGTCCTAATAACCGCAATCCCTGGATGGGCTTAACAGGACGAATCTCAAAAGCAATGCTGCATTTGGTTGTGCCTGATCTGCTAGAGCGATTTGTCTATGTTTGCGGCTCAGAACCATTCACCCAAAATATCAAAAGGATTCTAGAATCTATCAACTTCCCTATGAAAAACTATCGGGAAGAAAGCTTCGGTGGTGGATTGTTAAGCCCAGAGGCCAGTAAAGTTAGCACAGGTGGCTCCAAAGATAAAGCGCTAGAGAAGTTCACCATGATGCCTCCTCAAGCAGTTGATAATTCCACTGTACATTTCTCACAGTCAAACAAAAAGGTGGCAATAGACGGTCATACTTCAATTCTGGAACTAGCAGAACAAGTCGGAGTTGATATTCGCCACCATTGTCGGATGGGAGCCTGTGGCGTTTGCAAAGTGTTCACCTGCAAAGGCGGGGTTCGATATGACTTACAGCCTACAGCCCTTTCCCAAGCGGATCAAGAAGCGGGTTATGCTTTGGCGTGTATTGCTTGCCCCGTAGAAGGTTTGACCGTTGAAGCATAAGCAATTCAGCAGAGGGAGAGGGGAACAGGAGATCCGTTCCCGCTCCTTTTGGGCTGCTGTGTATACACAAGTTTTCCCAGTTCCCTTTCCTGGGGTTGCGATACTTCAGTCAGGGGTTGTGTGTACACCGTAGTTCATTTGGGAAGAGGGCTGGGGTGAGGGCGGTAATGCCACTCTTCTTCCGCAATCACCCCAATCGAAAATTAATTAGAACCAAAATTCTTTCAAAATGGTTCCAATTATTTGGATTATGTAGTAAGATAGAGCTATGCAATAGAGATGGAACCGGTAAAAGCTGAGAGAACTTTAGAAATACGCTGCACAAAGATACAACAACAGTCTTTCTACCGACTTTCTCGCGCGCTCTAGACAATCTTGACTATGTTTCCAATATCATCTTGTTGCGAGAGCTTAGCTAGGAACCCCCAGACTCATACTATTCACCTGAGAATATGTCAGACGATCGAGCTAAAGTTTATTCATGGTGCAAAAGCAATGTACACCAACTCACAAAACTCCCCAAAGCAGAATCCTCAAAAACAAATTAAACAAGAACTACGGCAAAGAATCCAGGCTGCACTACAATCTGCAAAAGAGCTACCTCCTGAAGCGTGTTTCAATCTGATCAAAGCAGAGCTTTCAGCTCTACAGCGTCGCTGTCAGCAGGTAGGAAAGGTATTCATAGTCGTTGAAGAAACAATTACATGCGATCAATATGATCTAGGAGGCAACCATGAAGATATGGCAACTCTGTTTCGAGGACCCGATGAAAATGCGTCTGTTGCAATTTGCGTTACTGATCAAGGTTCCTTAGCCTATCGGAATAGTACTCCTTGGATGACTTACAAAAATCAAGGCGATATTTGTCCCACAGACGGAGCTAACAAAGAGTTACCTGTCGAATCACCTATCTATTCATCTATAAGAACTTTTACAAAAATGGGGGTGTAGGGGGCTGCACCCTCAGATGGGGGAGAAATCCCCCACCCCTCAATTCTGTTTCAGCCAACAATGTTTGGAGAAATCCTAATGGCTAAACTTCACTATCACTGGCATAGACTAACCGAGTGGCCGAACGCTGTTCAAACAGCAGATACTCTTCCATCACGCTCCAGAAAAATGCCCGTAAGGTTTTCCGCCTCGCCTCCTCTGGAATACTGTAGTTAAACGAAGAATCACAGGGTTTCAGCTTTGCTAAATGATTTTCGCAACCACAGCCATGTTCAATAAAATATCCATGACGACTAGACACGCTATCAATCAATCGACGCAGCATCGAAACGTAGCCGCCGTGCAAAATTGCATCAAACTGTCTGGCTACCGCTAAATCCTGTTCGCTAAACCGGAACGAACGCACTTCGAACAGATCTTCTCGCTGTAAAGGATGCAGAAATGTCCAATAGAATGTAGCAGGCACATCATAGCCTAACTGCTCGAACAAATCACTAACTATGTCAACGAGTGCCGTTCGCTCAGAATGCTGGTGGTGCGATTCAACCTGGCTGCGAATCATCGCAAGATCTGGATAGCTTTCCGGCAGAAATGCCTCTCCGTAATGCTGAACAGCTTCCCATGCTAGCTGCCCATTTCCTTCCCGATAAGCCTTTGCCAGATGGCGAGTATTAGAACGTTCTAGAAACAGGATATGCCCATGCAAATTTTTTGCCAAAAACACTTGCGCCATTGCTGTGTAAACCTGGGGTTCACTCATCCAAGTTCCTGTGGCGATACGCTGCCAACTCTCCGGCATCTGTTGCAAAGGAACGGCTGGTTCACCTTTGATCGTGGTCAGCGTAGCACCAGAAACATTTTCTACTGTTTGCATTAGAGAATCAACTCCTTACGGATGACGACCTAAGACGATGACTTCTCCAGATCCATCGTTTTGAACTGAAAAAGTCGAGATTTGCCCTTATCAGACTATAGGAAGCGGAAAGATTTCAACATCATGGAAACTTCAGAGATTTTTTTGATTTGCTCACTTTTTTATACCGATTTACATCCTGTCTAACTAGCGAGAGTAATCAGAAGCTGTTTGAAAAGTCCCTACATCCCCCATCCTGAGAGGCTTTCTCGAACCGTCGCTGTTTCAAGTTCCCCACCGGTGGGGAATAGAGGGAGCCGGGAGGAAACGAAACTCTTAAACAATCATTCCTGATTCAGCAACGCCTCAATGTATATGTCGTCTAAATTTACAGATGCGAATTGTTAGAAAAATTAGCTGTTTTTGAGTTGTAAATGTATTGCCAGTCATTCAGCCGTATCAGGGAGACTCACAATGGATAATAGTTGCTTAAGAATTGGTGAACAATTGCTCTGTGGTGATCAAATTATTGCAGCTTTAGTTGAATACAAGCTGTTTGATCTGTTGATCGGTCAGGTAATTCTCGATCAATTTCTCGATGAGGTTTCTCTAACAGAGCAAGAGGTTTACACTGCCCTAGTCGGCGAAAACGACGTGCCTATACCAGAGGATTTTGCAGAATTTTTAGTTCAGTGGTGTGAACAAAACCATGTAACTTGGGACTATTTAGATAGAGTGATTATTCGAGATTTACGAGTCGAAAAGTTTAAGTACCTCTATTTCGACCGGCGAGTCGAGACAGAATTTCTTCAGACCAAGCTGGAGCTTGATCAAGTTGAATATTCCCGCATTCAGGTCAGCGATTTTTTTCTGGCTCAAGAGCTATATTTTCAAATTCGAGATGACGGAAGGGAGTTTGCCCAACTTGCCCGTGAGTATTCTCTAGGCAATGAACGCTATACAGAAGGTTGGGCCGGACCGGTATCCTTGGCCGATCTGCCGTTTAAGGTAGCAAACTTCTTTAAAGTTGGTCAGATTGGAGCCGTGTATGGTCCAATTCCCGTCGATGGTTTGTTTTGGGTAGTCCGACTGGAGCGAATCACTCCGGCCCGTCTAACTGAAACAACTCGTCAACGGCTCATCGAACGCTTGTACCATCGATGGCTGCAATCCCATGTTAAGGAGCTAATTGCCCAACCGGGAGCAATCGCACTTGAAGACTTTCATGCAGTTGTATCAATTCTGGAATGAGGTAATCACACAGGCAGCAGATCAATAGAGCAAACAGAGACTTAGAACCATTAACGCCGATCCGGCTAGAATCAATACCTCACTATGGGATACTCATTCCAAGAACATCATTCGCTACATTCATTAAGAATAGTTAGCAATTATACAAAAATAGACTCTCAGATTTACTCAATGTTTACCCAGGTTCATATACCTGACTTCAGTAACTCTATCTCCACCCGCCGCCAGCTCTAGCTGTAAAAAATGTTACCAGTATATTGAGAGGAACGCGCCGAGTTTACGCAGCAGACAAAACAGTAGATGAAGCTGAGATGGAATCAGCAACAAGATTTAGTAAAGCTAGCTCCACTTACTTCATTCTCCTAGTAGGATTACAGTGATCATTCATTAAAAGAATGTTCCAATCTATATTCCTAGTTCAAATTCCTTTACTGAATCGGGTGACGATTGAGATAAGGAATTGCGCGGTGCATCCATCTCTAGATTCGGACGATTTAGAAAAAGAGAAAGGAGCCTATCATCGCATGTTGGATAGTTCAAATTGTTCGATTTTTGCCATCATTATGCCTTCTCGATTGCTCAACCTATTGGTTCTAGCAATTGCAGCTTGCTGCGCGGCGGGTGGCGACGAAGATGATGAACGCGGCAGCGGTAGAATAACAGCCTGCTATCAATTTAGTTAGCTGTTGTTCCAATCGCCTATTCTGCCAGCTGTAGGGGTAGATTTTGTCGTAATATCGGCTGCAAGCAAATCACAGTTCTGCTGAATCTGCCCCTACTGCAGATGGGGAGTTTATCAAAGCGCTTCACCGTTTCGTTGCTCTAGTGGCAAGCTCAGTACTTTTACTCAAACTGTCAACTAGCTCGCTACTTCGGAGGGCATAGGCAACGATGTATTAGTAATCATTCTGTTTTACGGGATTTAACCGAAGACAGCAAAACCCCAAAGTGAGATATTTGAAAGGCTTATAGCGTCAGTTCAGCTTCGATCAGCAACTATCACGTGGGCTACCGTATCTATTGTCACGTCTGTCATTAGCTATAGCTGTACCATTGCCTATCGCCATTGTTCCCGTGGATGGGCAGGCTGGAATGGAATTCATGGAGCTGCGTGGTGCAAGTTCAGTGCTATGAAGCGAAAACGGGCGAGCAGATTATTGATCCACTGATTCCTAGTGTTTCATGTCTTCTAACTCCGACATCTCCCAGTTTGTTGTTAGTGACTTAAGTTCTTGCCCCATAAGCTCTATTCTCTTGGCAATAGAGCAAGCTGGTGTCGGGATTGCCTACTGGGATTTACAGAATCAAATTGTCTATTTCTCTGGCAGCTTGGGCGCATGGTGCGGGTACAAAGAATCCAAGCCTTTCCTCTATGAGGATTTTTTAGCGCAGATTCATCCTCACGATCGACTTGAGCTTTACAAACTCATTGAGCAGGTTAAACGCACTTCAACACCTGGTCAGGTTGAGTATCGGATCATGCCCCTCCAAGAGCAGCAGCTACGATCTTGCTTTAACCCATGCCTAATAGAAGGGCAATTAACTCATTTGATTGAAATTGTTTTCAACTTGTCGAATTTTCAACCCAAGCCAAAAGGAGACGAAGTCCCCGATTTGATTTCACTGCGAGCAGCCATCTCTACTATCACTAGTGCATTAGTTTACCGCTATCCGTTGGCCTTTATTTACACAACGGTGTCAGAATTTTTGACCTGTATTTTGCAAGCTGACTGCGTTCATATTTATCAATATGAAGTCACTCAACAGATTTGGCGCAATATCTACGATTACCGTCAGCGTCCGGATCTGCCATCTGCCATTGGAGTAGAGTTTGCAAATCAGAACAATTGTATTTCTAATGCCCTCCGCCAAGCTCAGCCTCTCCAATTCAACAGTCAAGACTTTCAGGGCACTGATCCAGAACCGGAGTTTATCGCTCAATTTTTTGGATTATGGATGGTTTTGCCAATTCAAATCAACAATCACTTTTGGGGCAGCCTCCTAATTATTCGCTGTGATACTGCCACATTATGGACCGAGCAAGAATTTAATCAAGCGATCATTTTGGGGGATTATATCTCTCTGGCAATCGCGGCCCAATCTTAGTCCTGCTAAGCATCAGTTCATCTTGCACTTCAGTTCATTACAATTGATGCTGATGCTGCTACCTCAGTAGGAAATAAGAGCAGATCAGCTTATAATATTTCAAGATCCTTTGATTGCTTCAGATGATTATTAGTATAGAGCACGAACACAGGCAGGTGCTATTTAATACTTCAATTGTAGATTTTGTAATTATGATGATTAAAACCAGCTATGTGAATCACAGATGAATGAAATACGAAGCAAATTGACTGCTCTGAGAAGCTGTTTGAAAAGCTTCCTATATCCTCCATTCTGGAGGACTTTCCTAAACTGTCGCTGTTCAAAGTTCCCTACTGCTGGGGGATTATAGCCCTGCGGGCATCAGAAAAGGGGGTGGTTCCAGACGACAAGATCCTGTTCAAACAGCTTCTGGTAGAAAAGAGGACATTGAGTTGGAAATCTGCTCTTTCAAACCGACAACAGTCGTCAACTATCTATAGTTAGGTAGCTTAAATCAAGCCTTTCTCAACTTCTATGATGTCTGCAAATGTCTCACTGACAATGAGCCTCTTGCTCACACTCTATCTGATATTTATTGAACTAGATTACTTACTAGCTAACCGCCACTAGAGCCTTTTATTTATATCTAATATCAGTGTGTATTAAATTACCCATCAATGAAAATGTCATCTAGTTAAGGGTGCTGCTGATAATATTCTATGACACTAGATAAGTTGAATTTGAACCATTGCTCAATCCAATGTATGGGATTGCTTGATGAAGCTAGCAAACTACCAGTCAATGAGCAAATTTCTTTCATTTGTCAGCTAATCGCTAAGCTTGAAACATCTCAAATTCAGACGCTTTTAGAATTCAGCCAACAGGAGCTTGCTGCCCGTCAAGAACATTCTCCAACACCTGCGGTTCGCCAAACTACCCTATTGCTCAAAAAAGATTACAGCTATCAAAAACGAGGGTTAAACCAACCCACGCAGTACTACGTTTACCTGAGACGGCGCAAGCCCAAACTCGATCGGTACATTGGTACTTTGTTTTACATCGATCAAGGCGCAGCTCTTTCCTATTACCCAGATGCCGACGGGCGAATTGTGTTCACCGCACCCCATAATCTGTTTGTGCTCACAGATGTGACAAATCCTTCGCTGCATCAGGCTGTGAGACTAGTTTGTTTAGAACCACCGCCGCCAGACTATACCTTCACCAAACAACAGGATGACACTCCAGCGATTCAACTGCGATTGGAGTATCTTGATCCCGAATCCTATCAATTGCTATCAGAAGAGATTTATCCCTTCCCATTCTGTATGTATGGAGGCGGTCCGCTCGATCGCTATCGCTGGAATGTTTCACCGCTAATTCTACCGTCTAGTCATACCGCTCGCCCAACAGCCGACGAAACTTTATAACCAACTTCACCCGGAATCAAGCGCTGAATCAAAGCCTCTATTATAAAGAATCAGGCTGCATGACAGCCGAGTTCACCGTCAGGCAATCCAGTTTCTATCTAGGATATTTGAAGATTCAGTTAATCTTGCCATCAACCATTGCCAGATCTGAATCGAACACAAGATTATGGATTGAGTGTTTTGCTGTTATGACTACGTTTCCATCTCAGCTGTCTCGAAGAAGGGACTCCATAAAGATCGAAGTCAGGATTCCCATGCAGGATTTAAGTAGGGTGCAGATTAAGTTC
This sequence comes from Leptolyngbya sp. NK1-12, assembly GCF_032598965.1. Lineage (NCBI taxonomy): Bacteria > Bacillati > Cyanobacteriota > Cyanophyceae > Leptolyngbyales > Leptolyngbyaceae > Leptolyngbya > Leptolyngbya sp. NK1-12. The sequence continues at coordinate 891,066 of NZ_CP053587.1, read as the reverse complement.
TGAGTATCTACCGCTTCAAACAGGGTTTGCAATTATCTGCCGCTCTAGGGTTCGAGTCTCAAATCCTGTACCAACTATCGTTGGGGTAAAACCTGCGGCTATTCCTATCTAGTGCACCTGCGCACGCCGAAAATAACCAGGATTCACCCTACGGAGATCTACAGTTATTCGTAGAGCAACCCCTTCGTATCCACCATCGCTAGATCACCATGTGAGGAGTTCTAGCCTAAATTCAGCATCAAATCAAAGTCTATTGCCTGCTAGTTTTGAGGCGAGAAGAGTGACCGCTTTGAGACATATCGAATTCTTGAAAAATCTTGAGCAGCTTCGGTTCACCGGCCAGTTGGTGCAGACTGATGCCGCAGGACAGCGTTGGAATTTCTATTTCTGTCAAGGTCGTCTTCTATACGCAACAGGCGGCCCACATCCTGTGCGACGATGGCGACGAAACTTGCTGACGTTTTGCCCTCGGATTCCAACCTATCGGCTAGCTTGGCAAGCTGACCTAGCTAAAGTTGATCCGACTAAACATGAATTTAGCTGGGAGTATGCCCTATTAAACCTGTGGGTGACGCAGCAGCGAATCAAGCTAGAACAGGCCGAAAAGTTCATTGATGCGGCTATCACCGAAGTCATATTTGATGTGATGCAGGCTACAGAGGTAACAGAAAAAATTCAGTATAGTAAAACGTTCTCACCCCTATTCCAGCCAATTGAAGTAGACATGGCCGTTGGCAAGGCTGACTTGTGGCAACAACGATGGCACCAAGCCGGTTTAGAAGGCTATTCCCCAAATCAAGCTCCGATCATCAAGCAGCCCGATCAACTACGGCAGTTAGGATCAGCCCAACTATATCAAACCCTAATCCATTTGCTCGATGGCCAGCGGACTTTAAGAGATGTGGCTGTAGAAATGCGACGAGATGTAGTAGAGATCACATCAGCCTTGCAGCACTTTAATCAGATGGGTCTCGTAGAATTCACAAGTATTGCTGACTTGCCCGGTCTCGTATTTCAGCGGGAGCCGCCCAGAGCCTCACAGATTATGGTCACACCGACCTCAGCATTGATTGCCTGCGTAGACGATAGCTCAACGGTGCGCAACATGATGGAGCAATTGCTGATTACATCGGGGTATCAGTTTTTGGGGGTAGAAGATCCGCTGCGGGCAATTGGAATTTTGCTGGCTCGTAAACCAGATTTGATTTTTTTAGATTTGATAATGCCAAACGTGAATGGATATGAAATCTGTGAGAAGTTACGCAAGATTTCCTGTTTCCGTAAAACGCCAATTGTGATTTTGACTGGAAGCGATGGTTACGCCAATCGGCTGCGATCAAACTTTGTGGGGGCCTCCGACTTTCTTAGCAAACCACTCAACGCTGAGGCGGTGCTGGGGGTTATTCATAAACACCTACAACCTGCTTCTGATCTTTCTTCGGTGCAGTTGTAGAAATTGGGTGGATGGGTGGATGAGGTAGGGAGCAAGGGTTACTATGAAATACATGAAAAATTTATCAAGTGGGAGAATACTACTTTGGCGAACATTCGTCATGCGTCATTGAACTACTAGTCATTTGCCATTTGTAATCAGGTGAACAACCAATTTACTGCTAACGACCAATGGCTAAGTAGGTCAATCTGATTAAACGGTAGATGCAGTAGGGGCGAGATGCCCGCACCAAGCAGACGCTGACACTACGGATCTGCAAATTGATGTGTTGATCGAGTTAATGGCCTAATAATCAACGACAGTAGCGATTTTCAAGTTCATTTTCTAACCTGCTGCTTAGATACGAGGGAATAACTATGGGTACCGCACTTGTTGTAGAAGATTCAACCACAGATATGCATATTCTCATGAGCTGTTTACAGCAGAGTGGCATCACCGTTTCAATGGCTCAGTCCGGAGAAGAAGCAATGGATGCGGTTGCCAAACAGAAACCTGACGTAATTATTCTCGACATTGTTTTACCAGGCTGTAGCGGATTTGAAGTCTGCCGAGAGTTGAAGGCAAACGAGGCGACCAGCGATATTCCAATTGTGATGTGTTCAACCAAAGGGGGTGATATGGATAAATACTGGGGCATGAAGCAGGGGGCTGATGCCTATCTAGCTAAGCCTATTGACCAAGAAGAATTTGTGCGCACAGTAAAACAATTGATCAAACATTGATCAAACATTGATGGAAATTGATGGAAATTAATTAAGCCCATGTCTGAGTTTTCGCCCCTTTCCAGCCCACATCGATCTGACTCACGAGGATCTACGGTTGATTCACCAACCGGCCATAGCGCCGAACAGTTCTTACAGTTGCGGCTAGCCGCAACTACCAGGGTTCTTCTGCCAATTCAGCAGCTAATAGAAGTGCTGACCGTCTCTGAAGGGCAAATCATTCCCATTCCTCACATGCCTGCTTGGGTCATGGGCGTTTACAACTGGAGAGGGGAAATTTTGTGGATGATTGATCTAGGGCATCTGTGCGGACTAGCTCCTTGGTATCAGCAATCGGTTAGCCGGTCAATGCACTCGGCAGTTGTTTTGAACATCACTGAGCATTCAACCACTGCTCCTGCTAGAAGCAACATCCTTGGCCTTGTGGTTAGCCAAGTAGAAGATATTGAATGGTGCCAACTGGACGCGATTCAAGCTTTATCACAAACGCCAATTTCACCTGAGTTAGCGCAATTGGCAGCAGGATACTGGCAGCGAACTGAAAATGACAGCTTTGTCATCCTAGACGGTAAAGCCATTTTGGACCAGATGCCTCAATAAACAAAGCGATTAGAGTGATTTCCTCACAGTAAACGTGATCGATATTGGCAAGTCAACCCCTCATCCAAATCAGTGAATCGTGCAGCTATACCAACTTTCTCAGAAATAAATACAGATTAAATCCCACAAATCAGCACAATCCATAGACTCCACAATTACGAATTACCGGATATAAATTACGAATTGTGCCTCAATCAGTGAATGCTCAAATCCACTTCTGTCGAAGATAAGGTTTACGTCATGTCTCAGCTTCCTTCCGAACCAACTTCCACCAACACTAATAATCATTCCTCGCCCAAAAATCTGGAACCGCCCCAATCAACACCCGCCGTTGTTGCCGAAAATGAAGCCATGCGATGGGTAGATGCGGCCGAATCTGAACGAGTTACGTCCCAAAAACCGATGACAGCAGATAGGCAGGCGTCAGATTTACAGGCCAATTCGCAGGCTAATTCGCAGGCTAATTCGCAGGCCAATTTGCAGGCTAATTCGCAGGCAGCACCGCTAGCCACAGAAGTGCCCAACGGATGGCTATCCGGATCTTTGCCGAATGTAGTCGTCCCCCAGTCGCGAAAACTGCGGGTGCGGTTGAGAAACTCGATTGGCTCCAAGCTATTCTTCTACGTGCTGGGTGGAGCCTTAGTGGGACTGGGCGGCATGTCTTACTTTTTCTATCAAACGTTGGAAAACCAAGCCGAGACTAAAATTCAGGACAAGCTGAGCACCAAAGTAGAGGCGATTCAAACCCAATTGGCAAAAGCAGAACAATCGGTAGCCAGTTTAGCGTCGGCAGTCCAAACGTTACAGCGGCAGGAAATCGACGACCCAGAAGCCTATCGCGATCTGGCGTTTGATTTCTTTAAGCAACGGCCTGAGCTAACAATGGGATTGGGTCTCGGCCAAACTCCTAACCGAATTGTCACCAGCCGCCAATGGTACTACCCCTATTTCTATCTGGATCAGAAAGTGGAAGGGCAAATCGGGCAATTGTTGCCTTCTCCTTACCAGAATATTCGGTATGCGGAACTATGGCAGGAGGACAGGTACCCAGAGCAGGATTACTACAAACAGTTAGTCGAAACGAAACAACCACAGTGGTATGAGCCTTATAAGTGGTACGGCATCAAAATTACCACTTATGCTCATCCAATTGTAGACGACCGCAACAATCTGCTGGGGTTAGCGACGTTAGACGTGAACGTCACTGCGATTCGAGAACAGGTACAAGATCCGGTTCTGAATGATAAGGGGTATTATGCCATCCTGAGCGAGCAAGGAAACGTCCTAGCCTATCCACCAGACCCGCAGAAAGCCAACGAGTTAGTCAACCACAAAGACATACCGCAACTCGATGCCATTTGGCAGAAAATTGGTGCAGAAAAAACAGGCTTTGTGCAAATGGGCGGCAACTATTGGGCCTTTCAGCGAGTTGACGGCACTAACTGGGTGATGCTGGCCGCAGTTCCGACCTCGGTAGTGACCAATCCAGTGCTCGCCAGTACCTTTGCGAGTGCTTTAGGAGCAGGGGGCATTTTGGCAGTGGTGGTGCTGCTGTTTATTCGTCGGCTCAATCAACGCTTGCAGCCTCTGCTTGATCAGTGCGACCGCTTGGCTGAAACTGACGCTCAACGGCTAAAACGGCTGGGATTGGAGAACGAGGCTATCGGCTTTGAGCAAATGGAGATCCAGAATGCTGATGAATTGGAAATTGTGACAAAGTCATTCCAGCAGGTCACAACTCGACTCGATGATTCGTTCAAGGCACTCGAAGAAACCAACAAGGAACTGGAACAACGGGTTGAGGAACGGACACTCGAATTGAAACAGGCCCAGGCAGCCACCGAGAAAGATAAGCAAACGCTGCAAAGACGCGCGCTAGAACTTTTGCGGGAAGTAGACCCAATCAGTAAAGGCGATCTGACGATTCGCGCCAAGGTTACGCCCGATGAAATTGGTACCCTGGCCGACTCCTACAACGCCACCGTTGCCAGCTTGCGCAAAATTGTCACTCAGGTACAGGATGCAGCAGCTCAGGTAACAGAAACTACAACTGGCAGTGCTGCCTACATTCAAGCACTATCGGTAGAAGCTTCACGACAAGCAGTGGAAATGGCAGCGGCTCTACACCGCATTGAAGATATGGCTGAAGTAGTGCGGACCGTTGGCGTGAATGCAGAGCAAGCCGAGGCAATGGTGCAACAGGCTGCCGAAACCGTACAGGCTGGAGATGCAGCAATGAACCGAACTGTAGATGGTATTCAAACAATTCGGGCTACAGTAGCAGAGACAGCCAAGAAGGTCAAACATCTGGGAGAATCGTCTCAAAAGATTTCTGCGGTTGTGGAGCTGATCAGCGCCTTCGCCTCTCAGACCAACATGCTAGCTCTCAACGCATCGATTGAGGCATCGCGAGCTGGAGAAGCAGGGCGAGGCTTTGCGGTCGTTGCAAGTGAAGTGCGGGCACTAGCCCAACGCTCGGCAGAGGCAACCGAAGAAATTCGCCAGTTGGTAGCAGCGATTCAGTCTGAGACAAATGAAGTGGTTGTGGCGATGGAATCGGGCACCGAACAGGTGGTCATTGGTACAAAGCTTGTAGACGAAACGCGCCAAAGCTTGAACCAAATCACCGCCACCAGTCGCAAAATTAGCGAGTTAGTTGAAGCGATTGCTCAAGCCACCGTGGTGCAAACCGAAGCGACCGACACCGTAACTCAAACTGTAAAAAATGTGGCAGAGGCGGCTAATAAAACTTCGGCAGAAGCGGCTCAGGTCGCATCCTCCTTTGACCATCTGCAAGAAGTTGCTCAGTCCCTGCAAGCCAGTGTACGCCGATTCAAGATTAGCTAAGCCTGTATAAGGAGATAATCGGATGGTCTATGACTTATCGAAATTTAGCGATGATGAAATGTATGAATGCGCGCTAGCACTGCGCAACATGGATAAGGGTGCTCAAAACATAGAAGATGTAGCCAGCCGCATGGTGCGCTATCTGTATGACAATCTAGTAGATCGGCAAACCGGACAGCGCGCTTGTGCCTTAGTACGCTTTTTCATGACCTGCCCCTTTATGGAGCTGAACGACGAACTGCGAGCAGCCGCACGGGAAATTGTTGGTGGTCGCAGCGTCATGTCTACAACTAAATGCTTGACGCTGATGGCAACGGCTGGCGATGAACCGCAATGGAACTCTCGCCAAACCTCTACAGGGCATAAGGCCATCCCGCTGATCGACCGAGACTTTATTAGCCGCGCCCCGATGATATCTCAGCTGATTCACCAGTTTGGCCTGGACGTGAACATGCTGCTAGAACCCGATCCAGAAATCTTGATGGATCTAGAAAAAACCACGTTCAATGTCTTCTATGTGCCGGAAGCTGCTGGAAGTAGCCATATCCCTGCCCAAACAGAGTTTGTCTTACCCTATCAAATCAAATCCGTACTGGGATTCGGCGGCATGTTACCAACAGGCAATCTGTTTGCAATTATCCTATTTACTAAAGCAAAGGTTTCTCCCGAAGCAGCCGAATTATTTAAGTGGATATCTGCTTACGCCAGAATTTCCGTTGCATCGTTAGATAAACGTGCTGTATTCGCCTAAGTCGTATATTGTTCTTCATCACCTGCTATGGCAATTAACCCTGACATTCGTGATCAAGCCTATCAGTTTTTTATTGAAGAGGCCCCTGAACTATTACAGGCGATTGAGTCAGGGTTACTGACCCTACACCAGGACCATAGCACCACCAAAATTCACAGCCTGATGCGAGCCGCCCACTCCCTGAAGGGAGGTGCTGCCAGCGTTGGGTTAGACACAATTGCTACCTTAGCCCATCGTTTAGAAAACATTTTTAAGGCACTCTATAACGAAACATTAGCTGCCAACCAGGAGTTGGAAAACTGGCTGCTCCAGGCGTATGACTGCTTACGGTTGCCGTTGATTGCTCAGATCACAACTGGCTCTTTTGATCACGGGCAAGCACTAGCCGCCGCAGAACCCGTCTTCAGTCAAATTGAATCCTACTGTGGCGATGCACTCACCCAAGCTGACAGCTATATTCCCAGTTCTAGCGAGATGGGTGTGGATCTGGTATTTTCCATTTTTGAGGTAGATGTAGCCCAAGGGTTGGAACAGCTAGCTCAAATCGTTAACCATCCTGAGGAGTATGATCTGGCCAGTGAACTTCAGGTCCAGGTAGAAGTGTTTGCCGGATTTGCTGAGCTATTGAATTTGCCCAATTTTGGCGCAGTTGCCCAAGCCATTCAGCAAGCCCTCGCCCACTATCCTGACCATGCCCTCGAAATTGCCCAGCTCGCTCTGAGTGAATTGGAAGCTAGCCGACAGGCAGTACTCGCAGGCGATCGGATGGGAGGAATAGGTCCTTCTGCCGCCTTAACCGAATTTACAGCCAGCCCTGATGCCAATCCTCCGTTTGCGGCTCCTCCCTCATTCCTGGCCTCTCTAAGCCCATCTCCACAGGAAACGGAATTACTCGATCCAGCAGTCTATGGGCAAGAGGCTGATCAAGAAATAGAGCGAGGGATTGATCAGGAAATTTATCAAGAAATAGATAATTACACGGAAGAAGAAATAGACGATGATACAGAAGAAGAAATAATAGAAGAAACTATCAAAACAGCATTGCCGTTACTAGAAAATATTTTTGGCGTATCGCTGTTTGACTTTGAGGAACAAGAAGGCTCTCAAGTAGATTTAGATGTTACTGACGAGGCAGTAGAGGCTGATACAAACATTGGAGAAGAGGATTCAACCGCTTTAGAGTCAATTATAGAAGAAGCTGAAGAGGCTCAGATCCCGATCTCAGTCGAAGAGAGTCTAGAAGATACTTTGATCGAGGCAAATACGCTCATCGAAGCGGCACTGGAAGAGGAAAAACTATTAGCATCCGAAGTCGTTGATACAGCATACGATACTAATTTGTTTGATTTAGAATTCAGTCCGCCTGACTGGACACAGCCAACCTTGACTGAGCAGCAAGAGGCAACGTTATCTATCACTCGTTCGGCATATCAGGCAACCCAACCCAACACCAACTGGCGCTTAACCCCGATCCAATCGGCCCGATCCGCTTCCGCTCTCACAGTGCGGGTTGATTCAGAACGGCTAGAGCGCATGAACAATCTGGTGGGCGAGTTGGGAATTAACCGCAGCAGTCTGGCGCTGCAAAACGATCAGTTGCAGCGAGTTTTACGGGAGTTACGCAGTCGGTTTGCTCGCTTCCAGTCTCTAGTCAGTCGGCTGCAAGGTGTATCGGATCAGTTGCTGATCGCTCCAGAACGATCTCGTCGGATTGGGTCTCAAGAGCGCTTTAGCTCAGGTGATCGGTTGCTGTCTTCAGCAATGATCTCAGATGCAGCAGCAATTGAGTTTGATTCGCTGGAGATGGATCGCTATGGGACCGGATATGCTGAGCTGCAAGCCATTTTGGAAGATTTAGTACAGCTCGAAGAATCAGTTGATGACATTGCCCTGTTTGCTCGTCAGTCCAATCAGACCTTAGATCAGCAGCAAACCATGCTGACTCAACTGCGAGATGAGCTAGTTTGGGCACGCATGTTGCCGCTGAGCGAAATTTTGAATCGCTTTCCTCGAGTGTTGCGCGATCTCTCGGTTACCTACCAAAAGCCGGTCAACCTCAAACTGACGGGAGCAGAAGTGCTAATTGACCGGGCCATTTTAGAAAAGCTCTATGACCCATTACTGCATCTACTCCGCAACGCTTTCGATCACGGGATTGAATCCACGAACCGGCGGCAACAATACGGAAAACCAAAGCAGGGCCAGATTGAGATCCGCGCTTTTCATAAAGGGAACCAAACCGTAATTGAAGTCGAGGATGATGGACAAGGACTCAATTTGGACCGGATTCGCCAGCGAGTCTTAGAGCTAAAGTGGCTATCAGCCGAACAGTTAGCGATCATGACAGAGGCGCAACTATTGGAGCTAATTTTTCAGCCTGGTTTTTCAACGGCTACTCAGGTGAGTGAATTATCGGGCCGTGGGTTTGGCTTAGATGTGGTTCGCTCTCAGCTACAAGCAATTCGAGGGACAGTCAGTGTCAGCTCGATCCCCAGCAAAGGCACAACCTTTACATTGTCATTACCGTTAACGCTAACTATCACTCAGCTGATCATTTGTTTGGCTGGTTCCATTCCTCTTGCCTTACCAGCTGACGGTATTGTTGATATTCTAGTTCCGCAACCAACGCAAATTCAGCAAGTCGAGGCAGGTCATTGTCTAACCTGGCGCGAGCAATCCCTGCCGCTATACTCCCTGACCGAACTGATTCACTACAATTGCCCACTTTCAACTGCCTTCACCAATCGTGTGCTCTCGGCGTTTCCGGCTCCCAAAGACTGGACTTCACCCATCATTGTTCTCCGCCAAGGACCGCAGGTCGTTGCCCTAGCCGTTGACCGGATTCTCACCGAGCAGGAGCTAATCATCAAACCGTTTGGTTCTGCGATCGCGCCTCCCAGTTATGTCTATGGCTGCACAATCCTGGGTGACGGTAGCCCCATTCCTGTAATCGATGTAGCAACTCTAGTCACATTTCAAACGTCAGATTCCCTGCCCACCGCCGCGACGCATGCCTTACTGGAAGTTCGTCAAGCCTCGTATGATCAGTCTCCCAGCCTGCTACCAACCATACAAGCACCTACGATTCTGGTAGTCGATGACGCAGTGACCCTGCGACGAACGCTAGCCCTATTCCTAGAACGAGAAGGATTCCGAGTGGTGCAGGCCCAGGATGGACAAGAAGCCCTGAGTCAGCTGCAGCAAAACCCATCTGTACAGTTAATTCTCTGCGATATTGAAATGCCAAATATGAACGGCTTTGAATTCCTCAACCATCGCCGTCAATCCCCTGATTTAACAGATATCCCCACTGTCATCCTGACTTCCCGCAGCAACGAGAAGCACCGCTGGCTAGCCATGCAGTTGGGTGCTACGGCCTACTTCACCAAACCTTACTTAGAGCAAGATTTACTGTCCACCCTCAAAACCCTGCTCAAAATGAGCTGATCTAACCTGATTCGCTCGAATAGATTAATCGTCCTCTCATTAAATCTCCAGAGAATTTTTATATAGCAATTAGCGGCAACTCAGTATTGAAGCAGATGATGAACATTAGTCCAAGTGAAGAGTTCAAGTGAAGTCAATCACTCATGCTCTCAGTTCATCTCAATTTGCCTCAATAAGGAGTCACAATCGTGAAACGTACAGTGAAACAGGCTATGCTTGCTGGCTTATCGGTTCTCGCTCTATCTTCGGCCTTTGCCCTACCATCTGCCGCGATTGAGCAACCCTTGGCACAATCTCTGGAGCAAAAAGCCCAAGCCATAATCAACAAACAGGTTGACCCAACCGATGAGCAGGGCTATCAGCAACTACTCAATGAACTCAATCAGATGTTCGAGCAAGAGCGCCAGGCAATGATGGCGGAAATTAACGAGCGCATGGATCGAATGCACGATGAGATGGTTAGGATCCTAAACGAACGGTTTCGAGAAGCTCGTGAGCAGCGGTTGAATCGATAATCTTCCGGATGTAGGCATCTTGTGACAAGTAGGACATTGGTGTTAGGCACACGCACCATTACCGATTTACAGTCTCATCCTACATCCTTATTCTTCATCACCTATCTGGAAACCTCGGAGATTTGGAATTCAAAAACTTCAACAGTTTCCGGGTAGGTTTTTGCGACCACAAGCAAATAAAAAGCTGAACAGGTTTATTATTTAACCGCGACATTTATATCTATTTTTCAAAATACACATTTACCAAACCAGAAGCATAGATTTTATCTTCTAATGCACAACACACGTAAATCAGACGAGTAACACTTAGTTGATATTCATCACAATAAATAAAATAATAATGTAAACAGACCAATAAACATTAAATCCAGGCAAGATAATTGGCGACATTAGCGCAGCGTTCCATAGGGTAAGCGCAGTTACACAGACCAAACCTGCGCAGGTTCAATGCCAGTGGGTGGGCTGGAGTCTGCGCTGGCAGACATCGTTTGTGTAGTCGCGGTTTCAACTGCCAGATAATTAAAGTCATACATTGTGTTACTTCTGTATTTTTTGATTCATTTAAGTCAATTGAAATGGGTATTAGAATTTGAGAAAGCTAATTGATCGCAGACAATCTTGAAAAAGAGTAAAGAAAAGCTCGGTTTCATCCAATCCCAGGAATAATTGACCATAGACACATGAAATTTTGTCAATTCGCCCGTTGAACACATCCATTAGTGATATATTTATCGTGCATTCTGTAGGAGCCTTAAAAAACCTAGCGTACTGGATATGTCCATACCGCTGCTGATTTTGGAAGAGAGTTTGGCGGATGCCAATCTGCTAGTAAAAATGCTAGAGGGCGCAGATGGCCAGTCCTGGCAGATTACTCATGTCAACTGTTTAGAAGCCGGTATGGACTATTTGAGCTGCACTCAGTTTGATGTTGCACTTCTGACGCTGCCACTGGAGGATGCCCAGGAGTTGACGGCGTTGGTTCGTCTGCGCAGATTGGTTCCAGCACTGCCGATTGTAGTCTTAACCGAAACCGACAACAAACAGTTGGCGCTCCAAGCCTTGGCCCAGGGAGCACAAGATTATCTAGTCAAAGGTCAGCTCACTCCAGAACTGCTGTCACGCGCATTACGATATGCAATTGAGCGAGGCAAAATTCTCAAACAACTCCAGGCAGAGGTGCAAGAACGGCAGCGCTCCGAACAAACCTTGCGCTTGATTGTGGAAGGTACCGCTTCAGTCACAGGCAAGGATTTTTTTCATTCATTGGTTCGCTCTCTAGCCGAAGCTTTAGAAGCTCGTTATGCATTCATTACAGAATGTGTCGAGGATTGTCCTGGCTATCTACGGGCAATTGCTTTTTGGCAAGGCAAGGAGTTTGGGGAAGGCTTTGAGTATGATGTGCATGGCACACCCTGTGAACAGGTAATTAACAGTAGGGGCTGTCAGTGTTATCCAAACCGGCTGCAGTCTCTGTTTCCAGAAGAAGCCGATCTCGTGATGATGGAAGCCGTCAGCTATTCGGGTATTGCCTTGCTCGATACAGCCGGAGAACTGATGGGCCATTTGGCCGTGCTCGATGACAAGCCAATGGAAACGGAACCCCGCAACACCGCCTTGTTAGAAATTTTTGCGGCTCGTGCTGCAGCTGAGATGGAACGGTTGCGAGCCGAGGAGGCAATGCGGATTTCCCAGGAGAAATTCTCTACCGCCTTTCGCTCTTCACCCAGCGGAATTTCGATCAGCACGTTGAACAATGGTCGCCACATTGAAGTGAACGATAGTTACCTACGCATGCTGGGATACAACCGCTCAGAACTGATTGGCAAAAGCGCTCTAGAGCTAGGCATCTGGGTAAAGGCCGAAGATCGTGCTACCATGAGCCAGTTGCTGCAAACTCAACGAGCAGTTTCTAATCTGGAGATTGAGTTTCGCAAAAAGTCAGGTCAAACATTTTTAGGATTGGTTTCGGCAGAAGTAGTCGATCTGGGGGACGAACCCTGTTTGTTGGCTATTACTACCGATATTACGGTGCTAAAACGGGCCGATCAGGCTTTGGAGCGACTGGCCGAAATCGGCGAATTAGCAGCCATGATTGTCCATGAGGTCCGCAACCCACTTACCACTATTTTGATGGGGTTAAAAGCCTTCCAGCGGTTAAACCTGACCGAACGCTTTCAAGACTATCTGCACCTAGCGTTAGAAGAGGGCGAGCGGCTCCAACGGTTGCTGAATCAGATTCTCCTCTATGCTAAGCCACAACTTCTGGAAACCTCCGAGTTAGAGCTGAACTGCATGATCAACGAAATGCTGACAGCTCTCCGTGAAATGCCATCTGCTCAAGGGAAACAACTCCAATTTCAATCTAGCCTATCCCCTGCGATTGTCATGGCTGACAAAGATAAGCTAAAACAGGTTGTGATCAATTTAATCAGCAATGCTTTTGAAGCAACCAATCCAGGCGAAACTGTAACACTTACGCTAGAAAGAAACGCTCCCCAACGCCTCTGTATGCAGGTGCACAATGCAGGTAAACCGATTCCAGCAGATGTGTTGCCAAAATTAACCAAGCCATTTTTTACCACTAAGGCTAACGGTAATGGTCTGGGGCTAGCGATTGTTAAACGAATTGTTGAAGCGCATCAGGGAGAACTCTTCATCGAATCAGCAGAAGATATAGGAACCCAAGTTAAAGTATATCTACCGCTGAAATAAAAAGCGGTTTGAATTTACCGTTCGACACCCTTCATAGATACAACCCGTATAAATTTCTACAAAAACTCTCACCAGAAGTCACAACTATCAACGCACTTGTTCGTTCTCAAAGTTAAAACTCTAGTTCTCTACCCAAAGACGGATTGAGTTGTAAAGCCAATTCTGAGAACAATATAGAAGTCAACCTTAATCAACAAATCTCTATAGATACAGCCTTTCTCAAACTAGTGAAGTACGAACAACAGGGTACAGAGGTAGTGCCCCTGCGCGGGGGTGAAGCCCCCACACGCCCCACACACCCTATACCTCACAGAGTGAAAACGCTGTATAGGGTGGCGACTTAGACGTTGCTGGTCATTCATGACCAGATTAGCCAATGGATTCCGCTTCCTATCTTCTGATTCCCTAATTTACATACCGTTCTCTTAACCAAGAACCGAATTCAACATTTGCAGGCTTACTTATGAACCGCAAGCATGGTTACTCCTCCAAGGCTCCAAGGCTTAAGAGTATTAGTTGTAGACGATGACCACGACTCCTGTGAACTGATGTCGCTTGTGCTGGAATCCCATGCAGCAGAAGTGAAAACTGCATTTTCGGTGCGTCATGCCCTTGAAGTGATGAAGCAATTTAAGCCAGATGTGCTGGTTAGTGATATTGCCATGCCAGGAGAGGATGGATACTCGCTGATTGGTAAGGTAAGAACCTTGAGGCGAAAATCTATTCCTGCGGTTGCTGTGACGGCTGTTATGGAAGAAGGTGGCAGCCGCGATGCCTTAATAGCTGGATTTGATCGCTGTCTCGCTAAACCGCTCGACCTCGATGATTTTGTAGCTGTGATTAGTAATTTGGTTGAGTATCATAGCAACTCTAACTGACGCATATGCAACATACACAATTAAAGCTCCCCCTTAGAGGAAGAGGGAGCCGTCGCGTTTGTGCGTATGAGTCACATCCACTGTATTAGCATCGCTGTATTAGCATTGCTGTATCAGCATCAATTAGCGCATCAGATGCAACACATCGCGAACTACACTGTAGCCAGCCAAGTCCCAAAGTAGATAGGCAATAAAACCCAGCATTGCCAAACGCCCGTTCCAGAGTTCCTGTTGGGGATTCCAACCAAAAATCCAAGCGTTACGGTCAATTCCGTTGTAGGCTGGTGTTAGAGGTAGTGCTCCACTGACCTGCTCAATTGATTGATTAATTTCCTGATTGATTTCTGTAGCCGCCTGCTCCACTTGTTCGACTGTGTTCTCAGCGGTTTTATCTGCATCAGCCTGCATAGTTCACTCTCCAATTACATTCTCGTAGATATACTGCGGGTCAACGTCTTGAACTTTCAGTTTACGGATTCTGAATCTCTAGCGCAAATTGGCCGAAAATCCAGTTTCTTTGGTTAACAGACCTGGTTTGACAAAGCCAAAGTAATAAGCAATGGCAGCCGTTAAGAGACTCAACCAGATGTTATTGCCAAACAACGGCATGATGCCAAACAAGGTTTTTGTAAAGGGAAACAAACCGAAAATAGCCTGAATCGCATAGATGATAGCAAAGGCTTGGTTAAAGGCAATTGCTCCACCCAAACTGGTAAAACCAGCAATTCCCCACAAGCCAACCAGGATGCCAATTGCATTGTGGAAATAGTTGGTCGGGAATAATCCCAGCACATATCCGTATCCGGGACCAGGAAAAGCACTGAGGGGGCCAGTGGTGAGATTGGGGATGAACCCAGCGATACCAAGCAGCAAAAACAGAATACCAAGTCCTAACGAACAGTAGCGAATTGTCATCGCTTCAGATGATTGCATTGCGTTTAACCTCCTAACCGAATGGGTTTGATTCTTTGTAACCTTGTTTGTAGTTTTACTAGTTGCTATTCCACCGTGCCTTCCTTCTCAAGCCGAGCTTCAGTTTGGGAATCGACTAGAGAAATTTCCTTTTGAGGCTCGGTTGCCAGCGCTGGAGGAATGGGCATGCCAATGGCCTCAGCGACAGCCGCAGGTGGCTTGTATCGGTCTGCCGAGCGCAGATAGGCTCCTGTATGGACGGCAGGAACTGGCTTCAGATTGTGACTAATCGTGTAGTAGCGATGGGTTTGCCCCTTAAAGCCTCGTTCCTGAAGCGACTCATTGGCAATCTTTTTGCGCAGTTTAGTAATGCCATCGATAATAGCTTCCGGGCGCGGTGGGCAGCCAGGAATGTACACATCGATGGGCAGAATTTTGTCTGCACCCCGAATTGCCGTGGGCGAATCCATGCTGAACATACCGCCTGTAATCATACAAGCACCCATCGCGATCACATATTTTGGATCGGGCATTTGCTCGTACAGACGCAGGGTTGGCTGAGCCATTTTCATGTTCAATGTACCAGCCAGTATGATCAAATCTGCTTGGCGCGGACTGGCCCGGGGAAGCAAACCAAATCGATCAAAATCGAAGCGAGAGCCAATTAGAGCCGCAAACTCGATAAAGCAGCAGGCCGTACCATAAAGCAACGGCCACAGACTAGACATCTTCGCCCAGTTGTAGAGGTCATCAACTGTGGTTAAAATCACATTCTCTGAAAGCTGCCTCGTAATCTGAGGTGGGCCAATTGGATTGTTGATAATAGGGCTTTCCGGTTCCAGCGGTTGCCCTGCAGCAGAAGAAAGATGGCTAGTCATAGAAACAAAGCCTATTGCAGTTCCTTCTTTACCCTAGGGATTGTCACTCTAGCATCCGTCTGTCACTGGCAAGATTCGATATTAAGAGTTTAAGTGCAGCAGAACACATCGATTTTGTGTTTAATAAAACCTTAGTAAACTAAAAGCTAAACTACATCAGTGAATCATTAAATTCAATCACTAAGCTAAATCACTAAGTTCAATCACTAAGCCAAATCACTAAGCCAGTAGATCAATATGACCTCAATATGACCATAAACTATGACCAAATTATGACCGTAAATTAGTAGATAAACACAACACTAAAGCGTCAGGCTATTGCTCGAAGAGTTTACTAGTTATACCCTATACTATTGCTTAAGATTATTGTTGTGTTCCAGTTCTAATTTAATGTTGATCTACCTGACCGACAGAACTCTAGTCACTGGCGGCTCGAAGCCACGCCTACACAGACAAAACCCACCTGCGCGGGTTACTCGGCCCAACCCATAGTCGGCGCAGGGCGTTCGACGAAGCCCAGCCGAGTCGCCGACTTGGTTTGTATAGCGGCAGTTTTAACTGCTATGGGCAAGCAATTTGTCAGTCAATCAGACCGATCTACAGCCCTTCCTTTCCCCATCGCGGCTTCTTTTGATTTTTTAGCCTAGTAAAATTTGAACATTTATCGGATCTCACCTCCGACTGAGGTGGAGCATATGTTTTACAAGTTACAAGATACAGAATCATCTTCACTGGATTTCATCACTGAAATAACTTAAAAACACTAACCTTGGTTTCACTCTTCCTATCCATCTTTGAGAAGGATTATGAATATACTACCTCTGAAAAAAATTGCTCCAGTAAAAAACAATTTGCCTCACGCTTTAGTTGATCCCCTGCCTAGCGCCCCTAGCCCTAGCCCTTCCAGTGATTTGACCAGCTCCCAGCCAGCTAGTGAATCCGATCCTGATCTGGTTTGCATTTCTAAAGGGTTTGATCGCGGTCGCCTGATTGTTTTGATCGACGGTTCCAATTTATTTTATGCAGCGCTTCAGCTTGGCATCGAAATCGATTATGCTAAACTGCTGCAATGCTTGACGCTGAACAATCAGCTGGTGCATGCCTTCTTCTATACAGGCGTTGATCCCAGTAACGATAGACAGCAGGGGTTTTTGAGCTGGATGCGGCACAATGGTTACCGCGTCGTGACCAAGGACATGATCCAATTAGCCGATGGTTCCAAAAAAGCGAACCTGGATGTTGAGATTGCCGTTGATATGATGCGGTTAGCCCAGTACTGCGACACGATCGTTTTAGTCAGCGGTGATGGCGATTTTGCCTATGCCGTGAAAAATCTGCTCTATCAGGGCGTGCGAGTTGAAGTCGTTGGCTTACGCTCAATGACCAGCAATAGCTTGATTGATGCCGCCGACTGCTATGTCGATCTAAATGCCCTCAGGGGTGCAATTCAGCGATTCGACAAATTGAGCCTTGAGACAAACCCCGTCTCTACCAACAGTCCTTTGACCGACAACCCTATGCTTTAATCGCCCCCTTCCTTCTCCCACCCAAACAGCAGTAAGCACCCAATTTATGGCTCCAACCGTATTGATCACCGGCGCATCCCAAGGAATCGGTAAGGCAACGGCTTTATTGTTCGCGCAGAAAGGGTACAACATTGTGCTGGCCGCTCGGCAGGCAGATCGACTCAACGCGGTGGCTGAGGAACTTCGCGAGGCTGGTCACTCGGCCTTGGCCGTTCCCACCGATGTGCGCCTATTTTCTGATGTCAATGCTTTGGTTAATCGAGCCATCGAGCATTATGGTTCGGTCGAAGTATTGATCAATAATGCTGGAATTTATATTTCTGGTCCGGTTGAACATTTTTCGCTGGACGAGTGGCATCAAGCAATTGATACCAACCTCTGGGGATACATTCATACGATTCATGCCCTACTCCCCCACCTGCTAGCTCAGGGCAAAGGCACTATTGTCAATGTCAGCTCTGTCGGCGGCAAGGCAGCCATTCCCTATCTCACCCCCTACACAACCAGCAAATTTGCAGTGGCCGGCCTCACCCAAGCTCTGCACACCGAACTGGCTCCCAAGGGAATTCACGTCTGCGGTATCTATCCCAACCTGATTAAAAGCGAATTCCTGGAACGAGCCATTTTCGTAGGACAGGATGCAGACGATCAACAGCAGCGCCGCCAACAGGTTGAGCAGATCCTCCAGGTTCCTGGAGTCGAAAAACCAGAGGATGTGGCCCAGGCGATTTGGCAAGCAGTAGCCCAGCAACGAGCCGAAGTGATTGTAGGGACAGCCAATTTGTCGGTTGCGCTCAACAATTTGCTGCCGGGTCTAATGCAGTGGTTATTCAGAAGAACGTTCAAGAACCAGGATTCTTACAATGACCAGCCCTAAACCCTTTATTACTGCGGCAATGTGAAAACATGCCCCCTAGCCCCCAATTTTTGGGGGAACCCGCTGGTAACTCTTCAAATAGCTCTTCAAAGCCCCCAATATTGAGGGTTTGGGGGCAGCGAGGACTTGGGCATTCCCGCCGAAGTCATAACTTAAACGCTCTAGAAATTCTCTTAGAAATTTTCATCTAGAAATTTTCATCCAGAATAATGTAAGACTTGGAATCGATTCTGATTTTGCCCCGTCGTTGCAGTTCACCAATCAAGCGAGTAATGGTCACACGGGTGGTGCAGCAGGCACTTGCAAGATCGCCGTGGGTCAAGCGTAAGTTCAGCCGTATGCCGCCCGGTACAGGCTCGCCAATTTCTTGTCGCAAGAAACGCAGCAGCAGATAGAGCCGATGTTTGACTCGGCGTTGTCCAGCTACCGCTAGTAGGGCTTCCATTTGCTGAATCCGGCAGTTCAGTTGAGGCAGGAGTTGCTGCGCCAAGTCGGGAAACGCTTTGACTTCAGCCAGAGAAAACTGGGTTAACTGTACATCGGTCAGGGCGGTTACCTGATAGGCGGGCAGGAAAACTGAGCCAGACCCGAACACCATCGATGCTCCTAGCAGACCCAACAGCACTTCCTCTCCTTCTTCGGTGAAGGTATGTAATTTGACCAAACCTCGCTCAACTTGCCACAGCACCTGAGGATGGAGCGGGATCGAATCGCCTCGGACGTAGGTCTGCTGAGGGCGCTGGTGTAACAGTTTCTCTAAGTTTGTACTTACAGGCTCTACAGCTGTAGGATCAAACGACAGGATCTCTTGAGGATTAGGCGTAATCGCAGTCCAAGTTTCAGTCATTTCCCGCAAAATCCAGTTCAAGTAAATTTCCCCACTGCCTGCACTGTAGCGAGCCGACGTGGTAATCGCAAAATGGGCTGGCGCACTATCTCGGGGTTGCAGCCAAATCGACCAAGCATGGGGCTGCTTACCCTTTGACAAATGGGAGAGGGCCGTTCGAAACGTAGAACGATAGGTGGCCGGTACAAAATTGACCAGCAGTTTGCCAACTAAATGTGACTGGGGAACCCGCAGCAGCCGTGTCGCCATCAGGTTCGCTTCCAAAATTTTTCCCTCGGTTGTCGTGACCAGATACGCTTCCGGAATGTGGTCCAGCAGATCGCGGTAGTAATAGTGTTTTGCCGTCGCTTCTTCTAGGGTCTCGGCAATTTGCACATTCTGCTGGTTCAATTCTTCATTGGCAACCTGCAATTCCTCCACAGCAATGCCCAATTCTTTCCACGTATCCGGAATCAGCTGTTCTACCGGAGAAGTCTCAACGCTGGTATATAATTTCACCAGACGTTCGTACATCGATTCAATTTGCCGTTTAAATACGTCGGTACTGAGCATTGGTTTCCAACAATTGTTGATAGAACAAGTTGACAGAACAAATGGTCTAGTTTGGCTAATGCAGAGTTATGATAGCAGTTCTAAATCAATAGTAAAAATGTACTCGATTGTCATTAGTATTGATCATCTAATCATAAATAAAGAATATAGGACTTACGCACTTGATGATTGAAAGCTCGATCCCCCCTGACCCCCCTTGAAAAGGGGGGAACTCCGAAAGCCCCCTTTTTAAGGGGGTTGGGGGATCTATGCGTAACCCCTAAAATATTGATGATGAATAACTAACAACAGCCAAAGTACCCCTTTTCAAAGCACTGCTATGCTCACCTCTTTATGGGAAGATAACTTGGATTCGCCAGCAGAAATCAAATTTCTGAAATATTTGAAGTTAGCGCTCCATTCATTTCATTAAGTTTTAGACATTTTTAGACACTGAATGTAGGCAAAAGTAGCCACCGAGATTATTGGATTCTAAACTCGGCAATTTCTCAACTAATTCAATTCTAAATAACCCAATACCCCCTTAAAGGCTTGGCGAAAAATAATTCTGGCGAACGCTTTAATCGATTCACCAAAAGCCATTCCTTCTACTTTTACGCAAAACCATTTTTCTCTACAAAAGCCAGCTTTTGTAAAAGTAGGCTGTACTTAAATTACATATTAACTCTGATTCTCTTCTATCTATCTCAGGAAAGATAAAACAAGCTAACTCTGTAATGTTATGTGAATCACAAATTAATTTTTCTCTCTCGTAAGCGACTTAATGAAGTAGACAGGGTGCAGCCACCTTACCTGTCGCCAGCGTATGTTATAAGGCATTCTTAGATCGTGTTATAAGGCACTCTTAGATCGGAATTATCGAATCAAAAGATGAATTATGGCGATGAGAATCCGACGAAAGCATCAACATACAGCCTTTTTCAGGCTAGTGAAGTACGAAAAACGAGGTGTAGGGGCAGTGTCCCTGCGTGCTACCGTGTACACAGATCTCAATCGCGAATCAATGCAAGGGGGATCCCCCTCAATCCCCCTTGATAAGGGGGACTTCAATCCCTGACTTCAATCCCTGATTGGTAGGTGCTGCGCACAGGCTTCGCCTCTTCCCCCTTGATTTAAGGGGGGTCAGGAGGGATCTTCGACTTGTATGGAACGGTAGGCCCCTGCGTGGGGGTTTCGCCCCCACACCCCCTATACCTCACATGAGTGAAAAACACTGTAGTATAGATGTGCGTCCTGCCGCTAAAGAAAAACGGGACTGAAGATGGCAGTCCGATTTGATTGCAGTAGAATATGAATCATTCCAGTGGCCGCAATGGCTCTACTCACGAGTTTATCGTCGTTACTATCGTTCATCCCCTTCCCTAACATCCAATGCCCCAAGTCAGTATCATTATTCCGGCCTACAACGGCGAGCGCTTCATTGCCAAGGCATTGGATAGCATTTTGGCTCAAACCTATTCAGACTGCGAAATTATCGTGGTCAACGATGGCTCAACGGATCAAACCGCCGCCGTTTTGCTGCCCTACCATCATCAGATCCGCTATGTGGAACAGCCGAATCGAGGCGTAGCCGCCGCCAGAAATCAGGGTATGGCTCTGGCCCAAGGCGAGTTGATTGCGTTTTTAGATCAAGACGATGTTTTGCTGCCGAACAAACTGGCGCTTCAGGTTGAGTGCTTTGCCCAGCATCCAGAGATTGGCATTGTCCACAGCGGCTGGCGACTTGTTGATGCCGAGGGGAATCGACTCGCCGATATTGAGCCCTGGCATGAAGCACCTCAGCTTGATTTGGCGGGATGGCTGAAGCGGATGCCGGTGCTGCTGAGCGCCATGATGTTTCGTCACAGTTGGCTGAAGCGGGTCGGTGAGTTTGATTCACAATTTAAGCAAGCCTGTGATGTGGAGATTGTGCAGCGGCTGATTATGCTGGGTTGCCAAACGGCTTGGGTGCCTGAAATCACGGTTCTATACCGCCAGCATGACCAGAATGATTCCCTGAATACGCTCGTGCAGGCCGAAGAGGTTTGGACTGTGCAAGAACAATTTTTTGCCCGCTCGGATATTCCCCCAACGATTCGCCAAATTGAGCGCGAGTGCCGCTACTACACCTTAGTCTGGATTGCTTGGCGACTTTATCACACCGGACACCCGACGGAAATGAGCCGCTACCTGGAAAAAGCCCTCTCCTATCGTCCGAGCACCCGCACCGAAGCCTTGATGCAGTGGATCGAACTGTTTCAGCGATACGAAGCCGAATATGGCAAGCAATTTGATGTGCAGCAGTTGACGCAATCACCCGCTTGGCAACAATTGGTGAGCCTATTGGTGAAGCCGGGATGAATGTTGGGAGTCAGAAGTTAGAAACTAGGAGACAGGAGTTGAGTGGTTGCGGCCATAGCTTGCGTTTGCGTAGCGATGCTATGGCCGCAGTTAGCGAATAACGACAATCGCTCGGACAGGATCTGTGACTGTATAGCCACTGTATAGCCTAAGGGTAGCTTCGTGCACGCCAAACTTAGGTTAATGAATCAAGTTGATGTCGTTACAGTTACTTTCTCGAATAATCTCGTACAATATTGCCTATTCAATAGGCAGAGGACGCACAACAATGACCGCCTTCACGATTGACCTCAGCCCAATTCTCCAGCAGAGTGGTTCTGCTCGTCCCACCCTTACCGATGACCAGTTTGAGCAACTCTGCGCTGCCAACCCTGAAATAAAGTTTGAACGTACTCCTACTGGGGAATTAGTGATTATGTCGCCCACGGGTGGAGAAACCGGGAAAGATAACGTCGAAATTGCTGCTGATTTTGTGATTTGGAATCGACGCACCCGGCTAGGGGTTGTTTTTGATTCATCCACTTGCTTTAGGCTGCCCAACGGAGGCAATCGATCACCAGATGTTGCCTGGGTTGAGAAATCTCGCTGGTGCTCCGCACCGCCCGGAGGGCGACGGAATGCACTCACACCAGAACAAAAACGCCGATTTCCACCGCTCTGTCCCGACTTTGTGCTGGAATTGCTCTCACCTAGCGATAATCTCAGTAGCATCCAAGCCAAAATGCAGGAATACCTGGATAGTGGTCTGCGCCTAGGATGGCTGCTTAATCCTCAAGATCAACAAGTCGAGATTTACCGTCCTGAACAATCAATTGAAATCTTGCAATCTCCCAAAACGCTATCAGGAGAGCCTGTCCTGCCCGGATTTATCCTCAACCTAGATTGGTTTTGGAGGTAATTTTCGGATTACTACTCTGATTGTGTTCTTCGGTTTGTACACTCTCGGCTCATCACCCATCGCCCATCCGGTAGCCGATACACGCCCTGGGGTTCTACAATCGGATCGCCCGGTTGCCAATTAGAGTCAGTTTCAGCTTCGGTTGGTATAGTTCGCACCTCCCCAGTCGGATAAGTCGAAGCTGCATCGTTACCTGGAGCTGCTGGTAATCCGCCGGTGCCGGTGATCAGAAAGGTACCACCCTGCTGGGTGCGGGCAATGCAGCTATTGGCGAGGAGTTGGTCCGTGTTGATTGCTGTTTCAGTCAGAGCGCTGAGGCTGTTTTCGATGAAACTGACGTCCGGTAGCGCAATGGTGCCTGCAACTCTTCCATCTGCGTTTATATTCACTTGATTATTTTGATCAAGGTTAGCTGTACTGGATGCAGCTACAGCTTGGCGGCCTCCCGCAAAGAAACCAGCGGGTGTGTTAAAGGTAATATCGCCGCCCTGGTTGCCCGCAAAGGCTAGAATATCGCTATCGTCAAAGGCCACAACGGAATCGGCTGTAAGAGTGATGTCACCACCATTCCCTACATCACTCGCCACTTCGGTTCTGATGTCACCATCACCTCGCAAACGAATTCGCTCACTTGTTAAGTTGATTGAACCACCTGAGGAGTTTGCCGCAGAGGTCGTGATGTCGCTGTTGATTACGTTTAGCGTTTCATCAACATTGAGGATAATGTTACCTGCAACGCCTTCTCCTTGACTACGCGCAGAAATAGCAGCTCTGTCTGTCAGTGACAAACTTCTCGCATTCAAGCTAACCCTACCGCCATCACCGCTAGAAGATGTATTTGCAAAAATTCCACTAGCAGACCCTTCAGTGACAATAATGTCGCTGAGCAGTTCACCCTCGCTTCTATTTTTGATTCCTACCCTAGCTCGCTCACGACGGTTGGCAAAGTCTAAATCGCGTCCTGCCAGGGTAATATCGCCTGTTACCCTGAGGCTAATATTGCCGGCTAGGCCCCTTGATCGAGATGCAGTGGCAATTTGACCGCCGTTTTGAGCTGTGATTTGCCTGGCATCAATTGCAATCTGTCCACCGTCTCCAGCGTTGGAAGTGTTAGCAACAATAGCAGCTCCATCTGTGATTTGGAGATTGCCTACACGAATCCGGATATTGCCTGCTTCTCCACGTGCGCCACGCTCGGTTGAAGTAAAAATCCCGCTCGAAAATCCATCGCGGCTTGTACCAAAAAGAGTGATTGTGTCCGATACATGGATCCGAATATTGCCTCCGTTACCTCGCCCTCCTGGAATCAGTTGTCCGTCTCTACGGAACTGCCGGGTGACAAAAGAGCCAATTTGGGATCCGCCTTCTGCAAAAAGCGATTGAGCTGTTATCCGAATTGGGCTACCATTTCCGACTGCTCCTTCTCGAACGCTACCGATGATCAAACTATTACCAGTTAATTCAATAGCACGAGCAGCAATACCAATACTACCTGAATCACCAGTTCCGTTCGTTTCGGCACGAACCTGTCCACCATTGCGGAGGCTAAGCCGATTGGCGTTGATTCGAATACGTCCTCCTGAACGGCGATTTGAAGGATCAGACGGGATATTTCCCTCAATGCCTGCAACAATGCCAGTGGCAAACTCGGTTTCTTGATTTGCCCGAAAAATGTCAATTTCGTTGGCTCGGATTCGGACCGTGCCAGCATTCCCACTGCCAAACGTCGTAATTTGAATACTACTGCCGTCATTAATTGTTAAACGATTGGTCTCAAGCAAAATCCTGCCTCCTTGCCCTGAAGCAGAAGGAGCCACCTGGGAGAATATGCCCCCAGGACTTTGTTGATCAAGACTTTCTCCACTGAGAAGAACAGCATCAGATGCCTGAATATGAAGGGTTCCAGCATTACCGTTGCCAAAGGTGCTGGAAGAAATCTGTGCACCTCCAGCGACAGTGAGTTGACGGGTGTCGATGGTTAAGGAGCCTGCACTGCCATTACCGAAGGTTGTAACCCGGAGACGGGTATTATCCCCAACTAAGGTAATCTTCTGAGCTTGTACGTTAATGTCACCACTGATTCCGGTAGCTTCTGGAAAGACAGCGTTCTCAACGTAGCTTGAATTGACGATATCAATTACACCCGTTGCATTGAGTTCAATATCTCCAATTCGTTGATTATCCGCTTCTGAATTGCGGGCAATCCCTGTTTCGATAGTGCTGTTATTTAATAGGCTAATGGTTCTGCCCTGAACCGTGATAGCACCAGAGCCATTACCTGTGCTGATGATACTGGACCCATTGATAATTGAGATATCTGCTCGCGGCATACCTTCTGGGAGACTGAGCGAGCTGTCTTCAGGAGAAAGCCCCACAACGCCTGGACCACCTGCTGCCACAAGGTGGACTTGCCCTCCAGGAGCTACAATACCACCCCCATCAAGGGTGATATCGCCACCAATCAAAAGCAAACTGCGACCTGTTGGCATCTGTAAACCAAAAGCACTTGAGAACCCCGGTGAGGCTATATTTAGGGGCGAGTCTGCTCGATGCACAATTGGAGCGGCGTTCAGTTGGTTAAACCAGAGCGCAGAAGGATTAACCGTTAGGAGTGGCGAGGGTAGCTCTGGATTAATGGCACTAAAGAACCCCTGCTCACCCAATTGAATCGCATTGGCAGTCGTGATTAAAAGCGAACCCTGGATATCCAACCGAGCATTTTCGCCAATCACCACACCGTTCGGATTAAGCAACATCAGATCGGCTCCACCTTGTACGCCTAATGTTCCAAGCAAGTTGGATGGATTATTGCCTGTCACGCGGGTGAAAATTCTGCCCACATTACTGGGATTGACGAAATAGAGCTGTCTGCTTTCTCCAACGTTAAATTCTCGAAAGCTATGAAACAAATTTCGACCACGCTGGGCACCACCTGTAATTCTGTCTTCGGTGGCATTAGTCGGCACGACAACCGATCGCTCGTTTCCCAAGGTATTGTCAGGTACAAGTTGAGCTGCAGCATCATGCGGCAATAACAAAGAGCAGTGAACTACTAACAGGCTTATTAGCCCCGAGACCTGCCTTCCTGCGAAGACTGCTTTCGTGCTGGCATCACGGCTGAAATTACTGGATGGATGTTGCTTGTCCACGCTGGCTCATGGGTTCTGTTTACAAAACTGTTCCAACTACCTACCCTCAGGTTACAACTGCATCTTGGACAATGGCTAGCAGGTCATTGCCCCAATAAATTGCGGTATCGATTCCGGCGGTACCCACGTCGCGATACTGCCCAAACGCATTGGGGATGAAAAAGCGATCGTAAACTAAACGATGATCACCCAACCGAAAGAGGGCATTGTCGGTTACCTCAATTCGATCGCCCTGAGCCACATTGAAGTCAGTAATTACTGCATAGCCCACACCTAAGTAGTAGGGAGTTGAGGTATCTCCTAGCAAAAAGCGATCGGCTCCACCCCCACCAATTAGCAGATCAAAGCCGTTGATGCCTGCAATTAGATCGTCGCCTGCACCACCCACTAAAGTTTCGTTACCGATTGTTCCTATTACCCTTCTATTGACTGTTCCCACAAGGTTTACGGGACCAGTGGATGCTACATCTCCTGTTAAGGCAATTTGTTTGCTTTTACCGCTATCGCTCTGAAGCGGTTCCGGTGGTGCGGAGTTGTCATTCGGTGGATCTTGGATGGGGGCAACTGGTGGTGGATCTTGGATGGGAATAACCGGCGGAGGTTCCACAATTCGAGGCAATTCCGTTGCCGAGAGCTGAAGCCGATAGCGAGATTGTTCTCTGCGACGAGCTGGAAACACTTTGACATAGTATGTTCCTGCACCCAAAACTGTATCAATTGCCTCTGGTCGTCGCTTAGCACGAGCAGATTGCATTAGCATTTGACCTTGCCCATCCATCAATGCCACATTAATATCGGCTTTGAAGCGATTGAGCTTCAGGCTGAAACTGCTGCTGTGGCCAAGCTGGAAGGAATAGAAATCAGGTTTGCCGCTCACAGCATCTCGAAACACACGAGATGAACCAACGATGTTAGCCTTAAGAGCAGTCTTAAGATTGTTACCAGCTCGTTGACTCATAGAGGAAGTCTCATTCATCTTACAAACGATACAATTGCATCTTGGACAATGGCTAGCAGGTCATTGCCCCAATAGATTTCGGTATCAATTCCGGCGGTACCCACGTCACGAGGCTGCCCAAACGCATCGAGTATAACAGAGCGCCTATAGACGGGCCTATAGCTGCTTAATGGGAAGAATGCGTTGTTGGTCAATAGAATTTGATCGCCCTGAGCCACATTGAAGTCAGTAATTACTGCATAGCCCACACCTAAGTAGTAGGGAGTTGAGGTATCTCCTAGCAAAAAGCGATCGGCTCCACCCCCACCAATTAGCAGATCAAAGCCGTTGATGCCTGCAATTAGATCGTCGCCTGCACCACCCACTAAAGTTTCGTTACCGAACGTGCCTGTGATGAGCCTACCCGTCGCAGGTAATGCACTGCCGCTATTACCAGCCTCTGATGATTTGCCACCATCACTATCAATTGGAGGCGATAATGCGCCACTGCCTGGTACATCCACAATCTTGCCACCATCACTCTTGCTTATAGACGGATTAGCGCCACTGTTTGGCACGGTCACAATCTTGCTACCATCATTGTTATTAGTCACAGGGTTAGTGCTCACAGGGTTAGTGCTCACAGGCGGAGCTTCTACGATGCGAGGCAACTCCGTTGCCGAGAGCTGAAGCCGATAGCGAGATTGTTCTCTGCGACGAGCTGGAAACACTTTGACATAGTATGTTCCTGCACCCAAAACTGTATCAATTGCCTCTGGTCGTCGCTTAGCACGAGCAGATTGCATTAGCATTTGACCTTGCCCATCCATCAATGCCACATTAATATCGGCTTTGAAGCGATTGAGCTTCAGGCTGAAACTGCTGCTGTGGCCAAGCTGGAAGGAATAGAAATCAGCCATCTCTTTGCCACCTACGGCATCTCGAAACAGACGAGATTGACCAGTGATATTCGCCTTGAGCGCAGACTTAAGATTTTTACCAGCTCGTTTACTCATAGGGGAACTCCACTGTAATGAATTGTATTATGTGAAATTATCAGTTGTGGGATATGCATCAATTTCTGTCCTCAAAACGGTTGGTAACGAACCGAGAAATACAGCCCACTATCTTGCAATGAACTACCCTCATCCTCAACATCGACTAGAGGAAAACCATAGTCAACCCGAACCGACAAATCAGGTGTAATCAGCCAGCGCAGACCCAGACCTAAACTGACCAGCGTATCCGGGTCGGGGTCGGGGGTGTCATTGTTCCAGCCGTGGCCTGCTTCGACAAAGGGAATGATTTGCAGGCGATTGGTATTGGGCAACAGCGAAAACCGCAGTTCGGTGGCGGCTAGAAGGCCATTGTCAGTCACGAGTTGATTTTGGCGATAGCCCCGCACCGTATCGGCCCCACCAAAGCCAAAGCGCTCCAGCGACAACAGCGAATCGGGCGTCAGTTGGGTATTCAGCCGCGACACCAGCACAAACCGAGGCGACAACTGCTGTAACCATTGGAACTGACCAATCCAGGCGATAAAGCGTCCGTCGGTGCCGGTGTCGTTGATCGTAGCGTCAAAGGCATCAATGCCGATGCTGAACTGAGAGCGGGCCGCCAACACCGAACGGGCATCGCGCTTTACCCAATCCTGCGACAGCCGTACCACGGTGACGTTCGATTCACCGTCTTCGGGGCCAACCGAAAACGAGAAGGGTTGATCTTCTAGAAACGTTGTACTGCGGCGCAAATCGACTCCCAATCCTAGGGCAAATTCCTCGGTGGGGGTTCTGACAATCGGCTGGCGGAAGTTAAGGGAAAAGGTTTCCGATTCACTGCGGATATCCAGCTCTTCAAAATCGGTTTCCAGGATGCGGGAATCATCGTTGCTGTAGCCCACGCTGATCGTGCCGTCCATCGGGTTGACCGGAAGCGCAAAGCCGACATCGAAACTATCCAACCCTTCGGTAATGCCGTAGCCCGCGCTAATCTGGTCGCCGAGGCCAATCAAATTGGCATAGCTGGCTTGAATGCTGAACTGCTCGGAACCAATGCTGGGGGACTGATAGTTGTCGCCACCAATCCCCAACTGAAATGGCGATGCTTCTCGGATCTCAACGAGCAAAATATTGCGGCCCGGTGCGCTGCCCGCCGTTAGCTCAGCATTCACCTGTTGAATCAGCGGGTTGAGCTGAAGGAGTTGCAGTGCTCGTTCTAGATCGCGTTGATTCAGCGGCGTCGAGTTAGCCAGATTCAAGCGAGAGCGGACATATACCTCTTGCAGACGAGTCAGGCCGGTAATTTGAATGTCTTCCAGGGTTCCTTCTACGACCTGAATCTGCACTTCGCCATCACTCAAATCCTGATTATTGGGCAGAAAGGCACCAGAGTTAATATAGCCGTTGCCGATATAGAGTTGAGTAATCGAAGAACGCAGTGTCACTAAATCATCGAATGTGGCGGTGGGATGATTCGCTAAAAATTCCTCTACGATCTCAGCAATTTCTATGTCTAAAACCGTATTGCCCAAAACCTCTACCCGATTGATTGGAAAGCTCATATCGGATAAATCAGACGGTGCCATTTGAGGTTCTGAAGGCGACTGCAAACCGGGTTCAGGGGAATCGGCCGGTTGATTGGGCAGCGGCGATGGATCTGGGGTGGGAGTGGATTGCTCAACTCGTTCGGTTATGCCGGGGGGCAACGTTTCCTCTGGAGGAATGGATTGGGCAATAGCGCTAGACCCAATCATCACTTCACTCACGATCATCGAAACCGCAAATTTGACGACAATCACTACTTTAATGAGTAAACTCACCTCTGACCCCTTCAGAGTTTCGCACACAGAATTGCTTCTACAATACTGGCAATGGGCCAAAATCTACCGGATTTTACTTAAACTTTATTTTTCGTTGACATAGCAAGCCGAGAGAAATCAGGTCAGCGGCAGGTTGGGGAATAGGGATGAAGTAGAGATCAACTTGTCTAGGTTCGCCAGGGATTTCATAGCTGCGTTCGACTGTGCCAAAGGGAGAGAGAAACTGGTCGAGGAACTGTTTAGTGTATTGGTCGAAGCGGAGACGAGAAATATACAGTGGGGGAGCGTATATACACAGTGTATTTCAACATTGTTCCATTATTGTGTCTCTTGATTTTCGCACTCGCGGCTCATCACCAGTCGCCCATCCGGGAGTCGATACACACCTTGCGGCTCGGCAATTGGATCATCGAGTTGCCAAGTTTGATCTGTGGCAGCATCTGCTGCCGGAATGGCGCGAATCTCACCTGTAGGATAGGTAGAGGCGGCATCGTTGCCGGGAGCCGCTGGTAAACCGCCTGTGCCTGTGATCAGGAATGTGCCGCCTGACTCGGTGCGGACGATGCAGCTATTGGCGAGCAGTTGGTCGGTGTTGATGGCGTTGGTGGGCAGGTCGGAGAGGCTGTTTTGGATGAAGTCAGTGTTAGGCGTTTGCACTGTGCCTGAGCTGACTGTACCTGAAGCATCCAGGTCTACTCGATTGTTGCCGTCAGGATTGTTCTCTGTAGCAGCGTCGGGCTGATAGGTTTCGCCAAAGAAGGCAGGCGTATCGAGAATGATGTTGCCCCCACGCGCGTCTTGCGAGCGAGCTAGAATGTCGCTGTCATCGAATACTAGAATGCTGTCGGCTTGAAGCGTGATGTTACCGCCGTCACCGCCGCTGCTGGTTGTGATATCGCTGTTGTTTTGTAGACGAATATCACTGGCTGTAATATTAATAGTCCCGCCTGATGTTTGAGCTGATGTGGTGATATTGCTATTGTTGGCGTTCAGTGCTTGATCAACATGCAGATTGATGTCGCCTGCAATGCCTGCTCCCTGACTGCGGGCGGAGATTGTGGCCCGATCTGTCAGAGATAGATTTGCCGTGTTTAAGTTAATCGAGCCGCCGTCGCCACTCGAACGAGCAGAAGTGTTAGCAAACAAGCCACTTGCTGCCCCTTGATTGGAGATGAAGCTGTTGATTTGATCATCTTGGTCTAAGCGATTGATATAGCGATTAGCTCTATCAAGACGATCAGAAAAATTGACATCAGTACCAGAAAGACGAATCTCTTCGGTAACATTAAGTCTGATTGCTCCAGCATTACCAGCGCCACTTGTGCTAGTAACAACTTGCCCGCCGTCTGTTGCAGTCAAGGTTTCAGCATTGACAACGATGTTTCCAGCAGGACTATCGTTCAATGTTCTGGCAGTAACAATCCCACCATCATCAATTTCAAGATTACCAGTTGTGAGTGTAATTGTGCCTGCACGTCCGGTTGCTCCCCGTCCAGTTGAAGTTGAGACGATGCTAGAAAGTCCATTGCGATCAATTCCAGAGACGCGAATTCCATCGCTTGCAGTGATTTGAATGTCACCCCCTCTTCCTTGTCCCCCTGTTAATGGAATGCCTTGAGCATCTCGACGAGCTGAACCCACACTAGCCAATACGCTACCGCCTTCCAAGATTGTCAACCTGTCAGTCTGAAGATTAATGTCTCCTGCATCTCCTACACTACCGGCTTGACTAGCGCTAGAGATAAGTCCTTGTTGCCGCAGAGTTATACTATTACCACTAAAAATTGAAATATTACCTGCATCGCCCTGTCCATTTGTTCCCGTAAATACGCCGCTTCTGTTGATATCACCATTTGTTAAAGGAACAAAGCTATTGATATTGATTCTATCTCTCGCTCTTATTTGGACATCTCCACCTTGCCCTTGTCCAAACACTTCTGAAGAAATCGTTGCGCCATTGCGGATAGTGAGACGATTAGTATCAATTACGAGATTACCAGCATTACCAATTCCTTCCTCGTTCACGAGAGTAAGTAAGCCTGTAAATCTGTCAGTTGGATCAGGAGTATCAACCAATTCAATCGTTCTAGCACGAATGCGTAAATTTCCGGCATCGCCAATTCCTAGAGTGCCTGTGCTAATTTGAGCATTGTCCTGAACTCGTAATTGTCTTGTTCTAATATCTATATTTCCTCCACGACCTTGACCACCAGAATTAATCTGAGTTGTGATATTTGCACTGAGACCTTGCAGATCAATTTGTTCTGCCCTAATCATCATGTTGCCAGCATTACCAATTCCCTCACTTAAGGAATTGATAGTCGCGTTTCTCAGTCGTAATCCTTCTGTACTAATCGCCAGATTACCTGCATTTCCTCGTCCGCTAGCAGCTACACCAGTGCTGATAGCAGCATCTTGTAAATTGATTTGCTCTGCTCTAATTGTCAAATCACCTGCGCTACCATTTCCAGATGTAGAAGTTGTGATATCTGAATCTTCTCGCAGAAACAATGCTGGTGTTGTAATACTCAAACTACCACCATTACCTACTGCTCCTGCTGCAACGCTACTCGCTATAACTGCATCATCATCTAAGCTAATTTGTTCTTTGGCCCGAATATTAATATTACCTGCTCGCCCTTGTCCAGATGTGCCAGAAAGCAGACCTGCACCATTGTTCATAGTAAGGCGGTTTGTTATAACAGAGATGTTGCCAGCGTTTCCCTCTGCACCTCGAACCACTATAGTAAACAAACCTGTATCTGCATCTCGTGGATCAGGCGTATCAATTAGTGCAATCTCATCGGCGTATATTATCAAATTTCCACCATTGCCAACTCCAGAAGTACTAGCATCTATTTGAGCATTGTCTTGAACTTGCAACTCTCGCACTCTCAGTTCTAAATCTCCTGCATCACCTCTGCCTGTTTCATTAATCCGAGTTGAGATGCTCGTATTTAATCCTCTCAAATCAACTTCGGCAGCTTCAATCAAGATATTTCCTGCATTTCCCTGGCTGAACGTTGCTGTGGTAATTTCGCCAGCATTACTTAAGCTCAGCCGATCAGTTGTTACCTGAATAGAGCCACCTCTGCCGATACCATCTGTTTGAAGACTAGAAAACAGACCGGAAGGATTGTTGGGGCGAGGTCTACCGGAAATTTCGATCGAGTCAGTGGCACGAATGACTATATTGCCTGCTTGACCTCGTGCTTGTTGAACGTTAGCTATAACTCTGCCGCCGTTACTGAGCCGCAGTCGATTCGCTTCAATAGTAATAGTCCCACCTTGGACTGGGACGGCCATGACATCATCGTTCGTCACATTTGAGCTGATGCTACTCAATAGCAAACCACCCGGAACTGAGTCAGTACGAGAAGCGGGCGTATTAGAAGAATTGAACTCTTCTGCGGTTATAAAACCAGATATTTCTACATCATTCGCTCGAACAACGATGTTGCCAGCATTGCCACGGCTACTGGTAGAATCTGTAACAACCCGGCTGCCAGTCGTTAAAGATAAGCGTTGAGCTATAATCGTGATATTGCCAGCATTGCCCTGCCCTACGGTTCCAGTTTGGGAATTGTTAGCTGTAAGTGTACTAATTGCACTAGCATCGAGTAATGATAGCCAGTCAGATTGTATATTAATATTTCCACCTGCTTCAGCAATGCCTCTAGTATCAGACGTAATAATAGAGTCATTGAGCGTAATCCCTTCGCGAACGTTGATCTGAACATCGCCCGATCGTCCGGCATCAAGGCTAGTTGCAGCAATTTGGCTGTCTTCTTTTAATGAAAGAGATTGAGCTTGAAGATTAATGTTTCCAGCAGATGCGCGACTTATATTTCCAGCAATCAACGGATTTGCACTGGTTTGAATAGCACTGCCGCCAGCTAGAGTAATCGCACCTTGAGCAACCAAAGAAACTTGTCCAGACGAACCTTGCCCAACAGAAATAGAGCCAATAATGCTCTGGTTTGTTAAATCAATCGATTGCGCTGTAATAAAAGTATCACTACCTCTCACAGTGAAACTAGATGAATTAGTTGAGGAAATTAAGCTGCTATCTAACGTTACCTTGTCTGCTGCGTTAATATAAACACTCCCTGCATTGCGTTGACTATTATTAAAGATCGAACTTCGATTAAATAGTTGAACGGACTGAGCATTGATAGAAAGATCGTCTGTGTCACCAAAAGAATTTGCAAGCCCAATCTGAGCAATATTACTGCGATCGAGGATCAAGTTTCCCGTTAGATCAATTGCAAGATCGCCGCTGCGCCCACCCTGCTCAGCAAACAGACTAGAAAAGATGCTGCTATTCGTTAATTCCAGATTCTGGGCATGGACAGTGACAGAACCGCCAGCATTCGTGAAAATAAACGAGTTGTTCTGTAACCCTACATTAGCGCGAGCAACGCCTGTTGGAAATTCCAACTGTGGAATATTGCTGCTAGTAGCAAATTGTACTGTCCCAACTTCCGCCAATCCACCCATTTCTACGCTGCCACCTGAACTAAACAGAGTAGAGCCATTTAAAACAATATCTCCACCCACAAGCAGCAGATTTCGTCCCGGTGCAGCAGCTAATTCTCTAGCTTGACTAACAATTGCTCCATTCCCAATCTGACTGAACAAAAACGCCGAAGGATTCACCGTCAGCAGCGATGGAGCTTCCGGATTCGTCGCGCTAAAAAAGCCCTGCTCGCCAAACTGGATCGCATTTGCCGTTGTGCCTACAAACGAACCGCCTACATCCAAACTCACATTTGGGCCAAACAGAATGCCGTTGGGGTTCATGAAAAACAGATTCGCATTGCCCAACACACCCAATCTGCCCAAAATCTCCGAGCGATCAGCCCCAGTCACCCGACTGAAAATATTCTGCACATCTACCGGATTATCAAAATATGCGCCCCGTTCTTCCGGCACATCAAACTGCTCAAAACTGTGAAACAGGTTGCTGCCGCGCTGCGCCCCGCCCTCAATCACATCACTATCGCGTACGACCCCATCTCTGCCGCGAACTCGATCTGCCCGCACCCGCGAACGCTCTGCACCCAGCGTATTGTCAGGCACAACCTGAGCCTCAACTGCATCACTCAAAGCAACCACTCCAACCAAACTCCAGCAGACTAACCCTAGCTGCCAACCCTTAGCATGACGCACAACCCTAACTCCTCTAGCCACATAATAGACTAGAGCATTGTTATCACAAGCTGCTAAAATTCGCGGCTTCTGCACTAAAAATCTTTAGAAACACATCGCCTATTCAGAAGCAGAACTTTGGAATCGCTCAATCAACTCCTGCCATGACAGTTGCAGCAGCAGAGGCGTGTATTCCTCAACAGACAATTGCAGTAACGGTACGATATCAAGAATACGATATCAAGAAAAAGGCAATGTAGACTAACTCTACATTGCCACCGTCACATGTTTGTGACAAAACGATTCAGTTCAAACTTGTTGCTTCGTTATTAGCAGTCAAAGCTGTAGTACAGCGTTTTTCACTTATGTAAGGTACAGGGGGTGTGGGAGCTTCACCCCCACACAGGGGTAATGCCCCTGCACGCCGTTTTTCGTACTTCACTAGCCTGAAAAAGGCCGTATGTCTACAATCTTTCTCCAAAACAACTACGGTATACATCCAATTTCTTGTGCAGGCTCTGTCTATTCAGAAAGCTAAGCAGACAAATTATTATGACTCGGTGATATCATTGCTGCTACTGGAGAAAATCCAGAGGAGTTGCTATCAAATGGCGTCATCTCTTGCCTCTGAGGCTGTAAACCCCTTTGCTTCTGACTAAATTCTGTTCTTAAATCAGGATCACCAAAGCCCATTGCCAGCGGTCTATCAGCGTCGTCTTGATATAAAGCTTTACCACTCACCTGTTTCATAATTGGCTCTCTATTGTTTTTGTTACCATTCTTCCTGGCAAAATAGTTCACTAACTCATCACTACGGGTAATACCGATGAGACCCTGCTCTGTTCGCAGTCCTGTCAGCGGATCTGGTTGGTTCGTAACCCTAGTTTGCCCGCGTCCATTAACTCTTCTAGTTTGGGCAGCAGAAAACGCAATATACTGTGGCGTGCTCCTCGTCTGATAAAGCCGCAGGAATGCGCCCGTGGCACCGTTAAATTCAAGTACACCACCAAAGCCAGCATCGGCAACGAAGAGATTTCCCTGCGGAGAAAATGCCAGACTAGTTGGAGTTCTGAGTCCGCGCACAAATGGGATTGGGCCACGAGGTCCCCCAATAATTTCAACAGAATTCCCATTACGAGCGGTCAGCACAAAGAGCTGCCCCGAGCGGTTAAAGGCTAGATCTCTGGGTCCAGGGATGAGGAAACCAACCGTGGCCAGGATTCGACCCGTTCTAGGATCTACCCTTTCAATATTGCCCCTCACAGTACTGGCGTAAATCGCACCATCAGGGCCAAACGTAATGCCAGTTGTAAAGGTTGTTCCGATAGCTAATGGTCTGATAAATGCCCCTGTACGCCCATCGAATTCCTGAATAAATCCTTGCCTGGAGAGAGAAAAAAGGTTGCCGTTAAAACCGATCGCTAAGTCAGTTGTGCCCACGGGCGGGTCAGCAAATGGCCTCACCTGATTCTGAGCGATCCTGGCGATGATCGAAAACCGATCGCTTGCGTTTCCGACAAACAAACCATTCCTACCAACAGCTAAGCCAGTTGGAATCCCTGAAAGACGTTGTTGTGACAGTAACCGACCGGTAATCGTACTGTAGGATTGAACAGCTCCGTCATTTCCGTTGAAGTTGACTGATACAAGCAGTGTAGACATTTCAATTCACCTTTAGATCGGACCACCCGGTATGTGGGCAATACTGTAGTCGAGATAGTTTTGCCAATTGCTCATACGGCCTTCTCTGCGCTAGTTATAAAACGCAACCCCTCTTTTAAAGAAAATAGGACTTACGCAAAAGAGATCCCCCAGCCCCCTTAAAAAGGGGGCTTCTGAGGTTCCCCCCTTTTTAAGGGGGGATAGGGGGGATCGAGTTTCCAGCTTTCAAGCGCGTAAGTCCTAGAAACGTTATTGCCTTATCAAGGCCATTCGTTGAAAAAGCGTGGAGCAACAAAGGGCTGAAGTAGTGAGGCAAGGCTTGTTCCGGCATCAAACCTGCTCTACTCGTTTGTTGCTCCACGATCACCCTTCAGACTGCGGTAGGAGTTGTTGGCAGACTGTCGAGTTTGCGTTGTCCTTTAGCCTAAATTGGGAACTTGTCCCGAAGCAACGTGCTTTCCAGAGCGATAGAAATCCCTGTAAGATTAGGAACAAGTACTTCGGAACTACTCTTTGACTTCGGGACACTTCCTGCCTTTTTTGGTAGCCTCACGCTCCCTAGCATTCTTCTATGCCGAGACTGAGTACCAGCGATCGAGCTAAAATCCGAGCAGCTCGCCTTCTAGAGCAGCTAATCGCCTTCGCTAACAACGAGCGGCCCGATTGCGAATCCCTATCTAAGCAACTGATGGCCCGCTGGGATCTCCAGTCCCCTCAACCGCGGTTAATTGTCCAGACAACGCTGAATGGCTTGGCGGCCCTAATAAACCCTTCACCAGCACAGCCAAACCAGGCTACAAAAGAACATGTTCGCCATGATCTGCGCCTATTGCGCGATTTTTTAGACATTTTGGAGGATAACCGCACTAAAACCCAGGGAACCGAGCACTGGCATTTCACATTGAAGCTTTGGCACCGCTCCACTCAGCCCAATCTAGCAGCCTTTGAACGCGAGTGGCAGGCCCGCAAATCACCGTCTCCTCAGGTCAATTCCATCGTCACTCCCGCTGTCAACATCCGACAAAATCTACCCGCCCGTCAGCATACGGCCCTAATCGGCCTCAAGCCCCAGTTGATCCGCTTGCTTCACCTATTGGCCGCCAATCATCCAGCCACGCTGATTAATCTGACCGGCATCGGCGGCGTCGGTAAAACTACCCTGGCGTTAGAAGTGGCCCATCGCTGCTGGCAAGCGGCTCAACAACCAGACATGTTTCCAGAGATTCCCGGCTTCGAGGCAATTATTTTCATTTCGGCCAAAGCCGATCAGTTTGTTGGGGCGCATCGGTCTACTCGATTAAAAGCCGAACGCAACCTGCGCGATATTTTTCGGGTGATTTTCCGGACGTTGGGCGCTGTGGACATGATTCCACCCGATTTGACTGAACAGGTTGAGTGGGTGCAAGATTTGTTGGCGCGTCAACGTACATTACTGGTTCTAGATAACTTAGAAACACTGACCGAACCAGAGCAGGTTTTTTCCTTTCTCGCTGAACTGCCTGCCACGGTTAAAGCGATCTTGACGAGTCGTACTCGACTGGGATTGGGGACTGCAATTGAGCTGAGCTATTTATCACTAGAAGATAGCCTCGCCTTGATGCAGCACTATGCCCAAGAGAAAGGCGTAGACCTCACCCCCAACCAAGCCCAACTCATTCACCAAAAAGCCGGTGGCCTACCGCTAGCAATGGTCTATATCATTAGTCAAATTGCAGTTTATGATTTAACGGTAGAGCCATCCTCTACGAAGCTAACTACACCAGAACATGACCTGATTCAGTATTGTTTTGCCGAGATCGTTCAATCTCTGAAGTCTCAACCAACCCATGCGCTGCTGATGGTTTTAGCCCTATTCCCAGAATCAGCTTCTCTGGAGGCACTCCATCAGATTGCGTTTGGAGCAGCAGATGTGAACATTACGCATCAGAATTTAGAAACATTGGATCGACTCTCGCTGGTGGAATCTCACCAAGGCCGATATGATTTGCATCCACTGACAAAAACCTACATGCGAGCTGAACTAGAGATGAATCCCGAATTTGAACAAACCGTCCGGGAACGGTGGATCGCTTGGTACCTCAACTTTTTGCAGCCCTACAGTCAACAGAACTGGCGCGACTGGCAGGGATATGCTTCTCTCGAACCAGAATGGGACACAATTCGCGAAGTGATGGAATGGTGCAAAGACCACAATCGCTATCCAGAGTTTAAGCAGCTCTGGCAATGCCTGAAGGGCTACACCCAAAATTACGGTCATTGGCACGAACGCACTGCCTGGATGGACTGGCTGATGGAAGCCGCGACACAACACACCGATTGGCCTACAATGGCCGACGCCCTCTACCACGCCAGCCGCACCCTCTATCTGTTCAACCAGCCAGAGCAGACGCAACAAGCGATTGCCTTTGCTCAGCAAGCCTGGGAGCTTTCCCAATCCCACTGCAACTGGGGCTTCCAGGCCGATCTATGCATTCATCTAGCTGCCCTGTATATTCAAGATCAGCAATTTGAATCCGCCTGGGACTGGCTTAACCAAGGCGAGCGCTTGCTACACCAGTTTGACCAGCCCACTACCCACTTGGATCAATGGCTCAACATCGATTACTACAAAGCCCAACTCTGTTTACATGATCAAGACTACGAGCAAGCCAAACAATTTTATCAACAAGCCTTGCAGCACGCCGAAACCATTGAATGGCAGCGGGCAATCGTTTACATCAAAGGTGGGCTAGCCTTGATTGCGATTACTCAACAGCATCTAGACGAAGCCGAGCAATTGCTGAACTATGTGCTACAACAAGCTGAACAACACCAAGACAAACGTTGCTTAAGCTTTTGCCAAAGCTATTTTGCGCTCCTAGAACAGGCCAGAGGTAATGTATCAGCCACCCAACATTGGGCCAGAATCGCCAAAGCGAGTTTTATGGCGCTGCATATGAGAACAAAGGCGGCGGAGATGGAGGGGTTGTTGGAGGGGTAGGGGGTGAGGGGTGAGGGGTGGGGGGTAGGGGGTAGTTTGGAGTTCTGAATTTTAATGATTAGGACAGTTGCAAATCTTTTTTGGAGTTCAGCAATTTGAGGTTGTCCTCTGTCATAGATATTCTCATTCCGAACGTTGAATCGGTAATACCATCAGCGCCAGATCCTCTAACTGAAGTTCAATTCGAGGGCGCTCTGGTGACACATTGCTCAACAGGCATGAACCACAACGATTGGCTGAATTCGGTAAACATACACTAGATTGACGAGAATCCAATTGATGTAAAGTTGGTAGGCAATAAACAGAGAAATCCATAAACCCTCCTGCGAGTACTGATACAAACCAAACATGCTGACAGCACCCCCTACCCCCTACCCCCTACCCCCTACCCCCCTACCCCTTCACCTCCTGAAAACATTGCTCGAACAGAGCTTGGGTGTGGGCAAAGGCATGTTCCATAGCCTGTCGGTCGGCTTCACCTCTAAGGCCAAAGTAAGGATAGTGATCGATGAAGCGACCAAACAAGAATTGACAGTCTTGACGATACTTAGCTGTATCGAGAATATGGATATGCCAAACCTGGTCGATTTCTTGCGAAGGCACCAACTGGGCGGTGGGATAGCGATGGTGGAGAAACAAAAACCGACGGTATTGCTCAATCGCGTGGGTGGTTTGGGCTAGCGGCCAACCGGGACCTTTGTCGGGATGCATCAGCTTGAAGGCGATGGGGCCAAAGTCGATGCGGGCGAGCCGCTGTAGAAAAGCTTGATCAGTGGCGGAAAGTTGGGGGGGCATGGGATGAATTAGAAGACTAGAATTTTTTGAGGCTTTTTAAAGTGCAATAGGCAATGGTGATGCAACCCTGAGTCGTTCAATGATTAGTTAATGATGCGGTTTGGCGCATTTTGTGCACTTTAGTAAACGCTACTTGAAACAGACTGCTACACAAGTTTGCCAATCAAAACATCAATAGCTTCTCCTTCGTGGTTCCGATGCAAGGTTCTCATCGAGTTCGTAGAACGGCTGCCACCGGAAGGCGAGGAGCGGGCGCTTGAGCTAAAACTACTGCTGTAGCTGGGACCAGTTGCCGACTGAGTCAGAATATAGCGAACCTGGGCATGGGTGAGGTTGGGATTGGCGCTCAGCATCAAGGCTACAACTCCAGCCACATGGGGAGCCGCCATTGAGGTGCCGTTCATTGTGTCATACCACTTCGTGAAAGTCGTCGGCATGGTGGACCACACCCCTACTCCCGGCGCAACTACATGCTGCATGCGGCTGTCGTACCCAGCTCGGTTAGAGAAGTTGGCAATTCTACCACCGGAATCAATGGCACCTACCGAAATACCAAGATGGGTGGCATATTTAGCGGGAGCAGCGGGCGAAGCCAGCCCACTATTGCCAGCCGCGCTGACGGTGATGACATTGCGACTAGCGGCGTAGTTGAGGGCATTGATCAACTCAGGCGATTCGGTCCATCCTAGGCTCATGTTGATGACTTTCGCGCCGTTATTTACCGCATAGCGAATGGCTTCGGCTAAATTGCCTGGATTCGTAAAGCGATTGCCTCGTACATCACTGATGCGCAGCGCCATGATTTTAGCGTTGGGGGCAACACCCGTTGTGCCAAATCCGTTATACTCGGCTGCGATGGTTCCGGCTACGTGGGTTCCGTGCGCTTGCCCTGGATCGCGTGTACCTGGCAGCACGTTGTTGTTATTCTGGCCTGCGCCAAAGTTCCAGCCAAACAGGTCATCGACATAGCCGTTGCGGTCATTGTCGATTCGATCGCCAGCAATTTCTCCGGGATTGCGCCAGATGTTATCGTTGAGGTCTGGATGATAAATGTCTACGCCCGAATCAATCACAGCTACCGTCACACCTCTACCCGTCTTACCCCAGGCCCACGCTTCCTGTGCTTTCACATAATCGTTACCCCAATGAACGCCACCCCAGTTCGCCACATCCGCAAAGGCGTGGGGATAATAACCAGCCGCCCAGGCAACGGCTTTAGCTGCATTCACCAATCCATAACCGAACGTAGTATCAAATGAGCTACCCAGCAATTTACTCGCCGTTGCACTTGCTACAATGGTTTGACTTTGCTTTAAGCCCGTTAGCGAGTCTTGACCTTGTCGCGCTGCTTTCTCGGATTGTTGGTTGAGCTTTAACGGTGTGATCACCTGCTCGGTTGATGTTCGGTTCTGTACGAGCGGGGCTTCGGCGTTACCAAGGTGGTCGATGCGGTCTACTAAATTGGTTTGCCGATTGAGGTGATTTTCCTTCTCTAGCTTTGCTTGCGAGAGCAGGGTTTGTGTACGGGAAGTAGGAAAATAGGGAGAAGGAGCTGGGTCGATTTCTGGCTGAGCTAATGGCTGCGATTGAACGCAAAAGGAGACGTTGCGATTACTAGAATTGTCAAACATGGAAATACCCAATGAAATCAATAGTGGATCTCAGTTTTTGAGGTGATGCGAGTAGGCAGTTCTGTAAGAACTGGTCTATTCAGAAGCAATTGAAGGTAAAACTCGCTCAACTAGAATTGGATTTCAAACAACCTGAGTTGACTGTTGGCACGGGTAGAATTCTCTAACGTAAACTGAAGCGAAATTGGATCAAAAACCAATCCTTCAGAATTGCCAGAAGCTGAACAGTAGGGTTTATCTTGCCAAGCTACCGCAATCACACAGTCAAAATCGCTAATCTGCTCGACTTGAAGTGACATTGGTTCTCCTAAGTCAGAGGCAGCAGTGCTAATGCCTGGCTCTAACAGCGGTGTTTCCAAAGCCGTTCCTGAATCCGTATCGGCGACGATTGCCAATGGCGCTGGATTAGCAGCGGCTGGTTTAGCAACAAGACTGCCCAGGGTCGCGAAGGTTAATGTAGTGAGGATAGTAGCTGCTGCCATTTCTAAACACAACAGCTCAAACTCGGCAAAACGAAACAGTGGAAAACCGGATTGCTGAATCGGTTGTTGAGACATGATTGAATCCTCTAACGCTTGTGATTACCACAATAGAGAGACACAATCGTGAATACAGCAGGCTTCTCTGTAATCTTAGTTGCCAAATTAAAGCGACTGAACAACCGCAACCGGCAGGTTTAATTGCCGAAAACTGAAATCTGATGAAACAGATAGGACAATCTTTCAGCGGTTTTCACTCATGTAAGGTGTAGGGAACCTCA
Organism: Leptolyngbya sp. NK1-12; assembly: GCF_032598965.1. Taxonomy (NCBI): domain Bacteria; kingdom Bacillati; phylum Cyanobacteriota; class Cyanophyceae; order Leptolyngbyales; family Leptolyngbyaceae; genus Leptolyngbya; species Leptolyngbya sp. NK1-12. The sequence goes on along the minus strand of NZ_CP053587.1, from coordinate 848,428 downwards.
TGTGAGGTGTAGGGAACGTGGGGGCTTCGCCCCTACGCAGGGGCAGTGCCCCTGCACCCCGTTTTTCGTACTTCACTAGCCCGAAAAAGGCTGTAGGACAATCTTAAATAGCTCAATCGGATGAGCTTGGAGAGCTGGAACTGTCCTAAGCGGTTTGGCTACTGCTATATTTTTGAAATACTGAAGAGTTCACGCTCAATGCTGTATTGAGATCGGTTTCGATATGTTAAACCTTTGAGACTATCCAGAAACAATCAGGCGGTTTGTATACTGCGATACAGAGCCACTCTCGGCCTTCACTGTATAGGGTGTACAGTTCATAAAAATTCTGCTGCTTCTGCTCGAAAATTATGGTTCAACATCAGCCGTCTGATCCTCCCATCGCCATCAGCACCATTCCTATTCTTGAATTTGATCAGGTTGGACTTGAGTATATGGTTGATGGCAAACCGAGGCGCATCATCGAAGAAATTTCTCTCGCTATTGAACCGGGGGAGTTCGTTTCGTTTGTTGGCCCTAGCGGTTGTGGTAAAACGTCAATTTTGCGGATGATTTCGGGATTAGCACCCGCCCCGATTGGTGAAATTCGCTATCACGGCAGCAAAATTACAAAGCCCTTAAAAAGCGTTGGTATCGCCTTTCAAAGCCCGATTCTTTTAGCTTGGCGCAACATTCTTGACAATGTCATCTTACCGTTAGAGGTAGTTCAACCCTACAAACGCGATTTTAAGCAAAACAAAGCTCAATACATTAAAAGTGCAGAGGCTTTGCTTAAAACTGTGGGACTGCAAGATTTCCAAAAGCAATTTCCCTGGCAGCTCTCTGGAGGTATGCGGCAACGGGCTTCGCTCTGTCGCGCTCTGATTCACCAACCCGAAATTTTGCTGCTGGACGAACCCTTTGGGGCACTCGATCCCTTCACTCGCGAAGAGATGTGGGGGATGCTCCAGGAACTGTGGATGCGGCTCAAGTGCACCTGCGTGTTAATTACCCACGATTTGCGAGAAGCCGTTTTCCTGTCCGATACGGTCTATGTGATGGCACCCCGCCCCAGCAGTATTATTTACAAACTCAAGGTCAATTTGCCGCGTCCCACTACAACTGAAATGATGTTATCGGATCAGTTTAACCATTTGGTGACTGATCTACGACGCCATATTCACCGCAGTTAATCTAACGGTTATGCTTTTGTCAAATTAATCTCGCCGAATTTTCCCTAATTTTACAACTCATTACAACTCAATTTATTCTTACGTTATTCCTCTTCAGCCAAAACCATGTCTCGACTTGAGAAACTGCTTCGTTCCAAATCCGCCGGGGTTATCCTGCCCCTAATTGCTACGGTGCTTCTGTTTGTGCTGTGGGAGCTAGCAACCCATTTATTCAAAATTCCACCCTACAATCTGCCTGCTCCTTCTGCCATTTATGCTGCTACGATCAAGCAAAGTCAGGCACTAATTGAAAATGCATGGCAGACTCTGATTACTACCTTGGGCGGTTTTTTCTTAGGAATTATTGCAGGCGTCATCCTAGGGTTTATGATTGGCTATTCTCGGATTGCCTACTTGATTCTTTATCCGCTATTGGTAGGCTTCAACACAATTCCTAAAGTAGCACTCGTACCGTTGTTTGCCCTCTGGTTTGGTATTGGTACTGTCCCGGCTATCCTTACGGCATTTCTGCTCGCCTTTTTTCCAATTGCGGTCAATGTGGCTCTCGGTCTAGATACGGTTGAGCCAGAGGTGAAGGATATTTTGCGCTCGTTGGGAGCGAGCCAAGTTGAATTCTTTCAGAAAATCGGTTTCCCCCACACGATGCCCTATCTATTTGCCTCGTTGAAGGTAGCCGTTTCGTTTGCCTTTATTGGTTCAGTGATCTCAGAAACCGTCGCTTCTAACAGCGGGATTGGCTATCTGGTTGTCAGTGCTAGCTCTAATTTTGATGTGCCGCTTGCCTTTGCTGGTCTTCTGGTGCTCTCAGCTATGGGAGTGATTCTCTATGCATTCTTTGCAATGTTAGAGAAATATGTCATCTATTGGGCGCGCTGATACTCCTTCAGCAATTAGGAATAACTTTTAGGCATTAAGTAGAACAACATAATTAAACATGAAACCCAAAGGGGGGGTGCCCAGGGATTTCACTCTCTAGGTTTAGAAAATGGGTGTAAGTGGCATGGCCTCACAGCCATTCTGTCAGACACGATCACTCCGGTCTAGACTCCTGCCCGGTCGGTCGGAAAAACATCCAATGGCGGAAATGGGGATGCAAATAGCCTACTGGCTGATGTGGCTGTGCTTCGTGTTCTGAAGCGATAGTTTGAGACTGTTTCATCAGATTACGATGCAAAAATTTCATGTGTATTTCCCCTCCTTTCATCTCAGACAGCACGCTTGATAGCCGCCTATTGCTTGATTCAGCGCCCAAGCAGCACCCAAGCAAGAGCAAGATTTAGCTCTTTCCGTCTAAAATCCATTCTTTTTGTATCTTATTATACAGAATAGCATATTTTTAGAAGAATTACATTTTCAGCACTCATCCTAAAGACAGATTTATTCCAGATAAGTTAGAGTTGCGAATCACAAATTGATAAAAAAAGAGATGGTCGGAGCCACCTCTTGAGCTGGATATAGCTGTATACTATTCAAGTCTAATTCAGGAATTCAAGCGTAAACGCTAGCTGTAATATAGCTTAGCTCAATGGCTTACGCTCAGAAGCAGGGGGCAGGCTACGTTCAGAAGCAGGTGGTAGGAAACTATCGTCGAATACTTCTTCAGGCTTGGGCACAGCCACTCCCAGCCCCTTAGCAACCTGCTCAATCGTCTTCTCTAAACGAGCCGGGTCAACTCCTCCTAAACCGTTTTTCTCAACTTCAGGAGTGACATACAGATCTTCAAGCGCGATTTGGAGACGCAGCTTTTCGGCGTTTTCGTCCATCAACGAATCTCCAGCAGCCATCACGCTTGCCAAACCAGCGGCTGGATCTTTAAGCGTGTCCTGCAAACCCTTGAAATAGGCGCTGAGGAACCCTTTGACGACATCAGGATTTTCCTGTAGGAACGACCTTTTAACGATGATGGCATTGCCGTAGAGGTCCAAACCATTGTCGGCATAGAGGAATATTTCCATGTCATCGGGGCTAGTGCCTGCTTTCACCAGTGAGGGAACAATGGTGGTGACAAATCCACTCACCGCATCCACATCGCCTTTCAGCAAGAAGGTTTCCCGCAGTTTTGGCTCCATCGTGACCCACTCCACCGAGTTGGGATCAACGCCGGACACTTGAGCAAACACCGGCCACAGCTTTCGAGGTGCATCTCCAGCCGGAGCACCCAGCTTTTTGCCTTCTAGAGCTTTCGGGTCGGAGATATTACTTTTCGTGAGCGAAACGATCGAGAAAGGAGACTTGTTGTAGGGCACTGCCACAGCAACCAGAGGATCGTTGGGATTCTTGGCATTGAACTCAATCATGGAATACATGTCGCCAAAGCCGATCTCGAACTGTCCTGCCGCGACCTTTGCCAGAGTATCCGCTGAGCCAAAGCCTCGTTCAATCGTCACGTCTAAACCTTCTTCACCAAAGTAGCCCTTCTCCTTCGCTATCGTGATCGGCGCATTATCGCCTTGTAGCAGCCAAGAAGGGTTGACTTTGATAGCTCGCTTCTCAGTGGGTGCTGTATTTGTGGCCGTATTGTCTCCAGCTGGCGATGGAGTGGTCGCCGACGGTTGAGACTGACAGCCGCTCAGCAGTGAAGGGGACAAAAGGGATAGGGAAATCAGGCAAACTAACCAAGTTTTTTTCATAGGACTATCCAGACGCCTAACAGCTCTAGGCAATAAAACATTTAATTTATAGAGGTCAGCACTCTGTATACGACAGAAAGGAACCGCAGGAATGTAGTTTACAATACATTTCTGTTGCCACTGAGGCGAATTTTTGCTGTAGTTTTCAGATCATAGATGTATGTGATTACCACCCATTTAGAAACCATAGTTGGATAATCCACAGGAGAACTGGAGACGTGAAATTCGCTGCAGAGGCAAGAGAGAAAATGGAGTAAAACTCACCTACTTAACAGCTCAACCACCACGCTTAATGCATACACACTTAACCTATAGACACTTAACCCATAGACACTTGATGTATAAAGTCTATCAAGCTAATTGAAGCGCTAAAGGGTATTAAAGCAACTCGGCTCCCAAACTATGGTATTGGCTAATACAAACGGCGTTTTGTCGCCTCCTTTAAAATGGTGCAGATTAGCATCGCAATGCAATTCAGGATTCGGCGATATGCGGTATTTTATACTCAGTATCTAAGAGGCTCTGGGGTCTTTGCTGCTAGTCAGCATTAAGTGCTTTTGAGGTATTTACGAGTCGATCAGCTTGACCTTTAGGTTGGAGCTGCTGCAGTAAGTACTCAGACTGATATCAGACTGACATGAGTCTGATGTGGTGTGATTAATTTTCAGTTTTAGGTGTGAGGAATAATGACAAATATAATGGGGTGGAAATGGTTGGTGTTAGTGCCTGCCGTCTTCAGTGCAACGCTTTGGGGACACAGCTCAGCAACCGCAGAGCCATCTGCTGAATCTGAGATAGCCATCGCAGCGCCGACCGAAATCGCAGAAATTACAGAAATTGCAGCAACAGAAACCGCAGCAACAGAAACCGTTCAACCAGCTGCGGTGTCGGCTGACGCTACACCAACATTCAATGCAGCCCAACCCGTGGCTCCGCAGCCCGCTCAAGTCGAGTTGCCAACGGTTAGTCCAGTTTCGGTCGTTACAGCCCAAGGGATGCCTCAAGTAATACCCCAAGAGATGCCCCAAACAATGGCTGAAACCCCTGCACCCGCTCCTAGCGCAACTGGCGCTACCAGCACATACAGCATCACTTCGGCAGGGCAGACTCGCTCGTTCCAAAGTCCTAATATGACTCGGTTAACCTCGGTTGACCAGCTCTCACAACCAGGTGCGGCTAGCCAACAGGGCGCAATGGACCAGTTGACTTCGATTACCCAATTGACGGACGTGCAGCCAACCGACTGGGCCTATCAAGCGTTGCAATCCTTGGTAGAGCGCTATGGCTGTATTGTCGGTTATCCAGACAGCACCTATCGCGGGCAGCGTGCTTTGACCCGGTTTGAATTTGCAGCTGGGATGAATGCCTGTTTGGACCGAATTAGCGAGCTGTTGGCAGCGTCTACGGCTGATTTGGCAACGAAGGAGGATTTAGCAACGCTGCAGCGCTTGCAAGAAGAATTTGCCGCCGAATTGGCAGCTTTGCGCGGACGGGTCGATGTACTCGAAGCTCGCACGGCAGCTCTAGAGGCAAACCAGTTTTCTACCACCACTAAGCTGTCGGGGGAAACGCTGTTCTACGTCGCTGATATTTTCAACGAAGAAGCTGGGTTTGATAACGAAACCGTCTTCCAGTACCGCAGCCGTTTAATCTTCGATACCAGCTTCTCTGGTACCGACCAACTGCGCGCCAGGATCCAAGCCGGCACATTAGAGCCGTTCAACCAACCTGGAAATGAACTGGGCTTTGGTGCCTTTGGCAATACGGATGGCCGCTTCTTCATGGATTTGCTGAGCTATCAATTCCCGGTGAGTGACGTTGCCCGAATCAATATCTTTGCAAACGGCGGTGGCCTCGATGATGCCACGTTTGGCAACACCATCAACCCACTCGACAACCCTGCTCGCAGCGCTATTACCCGATTTGGTCAGCGCAACGCTATTTACCGGACTGCCAGCACCTCGGCAGGCGCAGCAATCAACTTCTTCTTGACGGATAACATCAGCCTGCAAGCCGCCTACTTAGCTGGAGAAAACTCGGATCCCAGTCCGGGCAGCGGTTTGTTTAACGGCAATTACGGCGCTCTCGGTCAGCTAACGTTCCGCAATATCTTTGACGTAGTCGATCTGGCGTTTACCTATGTCAATGCCTACACTGGCACTAGCACCAACGCCGACGGTTCGATCACGGCAGGCGTACCGTTCGGTTTAGGCAGCCGCGCTTCTAGAGTCGATATCGACCGACCTGTGATTGCCAATTCCTATGGTATTGAAGCCAACCTCAAGCTCTTCCCTGGTTTCCAATTGGGCGGCTGGGTTGGCTATTCGGCAATTCGAGCAATTGGCGTGGGGGATGCCAGCGTTTGGAACTACGCGGGTACCTTAGCCTTTCCCGATCTGTTCAGTCGCGGTAGCCTGGGCGGTATTATCTTTGGCATGCAGCCCCGCTTGACTGGATCAGACGCCGCAATTGGCAATCGGCTGGGACAACGCAAAGATCCAGATGTGGGTTTCCACTTGGAAGCGTTCTATCGCTATGCTGTCAACGACAACATCGATATCACCCCTGGCTTCATCTGGATTACCGCCCCTAACCACAATGATGACAATAACGATGAATTTATGGGTGTGCTACGAACCACGTTCCGGTTCTAGATCGGTCAACCATACAACGGTTGAATTGGACAATTGATTGATGAGTTGAAGGGGCATACAGCCCCTTTTTTCCTAACATTTCACTGAAATCCAAATCGCATCACTGCACCTAGATATTCGTTGTAGCTGATCCGCTTTTTGCCAGCCTGATCCACCTGAACTAACTGATCTAGCCATTCCTTCGTAATCGGGAATTTGAATTCTTCGGCAATTTGTAGCGCTTCTTCTACCGAAAGCAGGCCGTTATGATTGGCATCAAATTCTCTGAACCGCTTTAGCAGGGAATAGTTTGGCTCAGCAGCAATCAGGAATTCTTCAAATTCAATGTATCCATCCTGATTTTTATCGATATATTGAAAACGCTTCAACAGTTTCTCTCGTTCTATCGCTAGAAAATATTCGAGGTATTCCTCTAGCGCAATCTTACCGTCATGATTACTATCTAGTTCAACAAAGGAACGCTTGATTTTCTCTAGCTTTTCTGACGGAACTAACGCTTCTATTTCAGCGGCAACTGTGAATTTAGAATCTTCAACACTCATGCGGCTCATTCAGGGATTCGAACAAAGGACCCTAGTATGATACTGCCTCCCCATCAATAGGACTGTGCGCTGGACAGCATCTGCCGATCAATCCCAAACCGTGCCTACTCAAATCCTGCATAGTAGCAGAGGGTCAAGGACTATATCTAATTAAGTCGAGAGCATAAGTCGAGAGCAGCTAGTTTTACAGCTTGCATCCCAAGATTCCAAAGTCTTGCGAAAAGCCCCTCTCGGCTTGTGAAGCACTGAATAGTAGCCTTACCCCCACACCACAGAGCAGAGACTATGCACAGCATCCCAGGAACCACCATTTCACTCCGCCAAACCACCCGTGCCTCCTCCCGATTCACCGCTCTGTCTGGTCTCCTCGTCCTGCTGGGCACAGTCTGGTATGCGCCGCAAGGACTCGCTCAACCGCAGCCAACCCCTCCAGAGGCAACGGCAGTCAGCGAGACCTGTCTGGATCTGGTCTACCAAAACGCGGCCCAGCAGGCCATTGTTACCTGTCAGCAGGCCATTGAGCTGAATCGGAGGGTTGGCGATCAGCGTTTAGAAGCCTACAGCCTGGGGAACTTGGGAACCGTTTACCTGCAGCAGCAAAACTATTCGCAAGCGTTGACGCTCTATACTCAGGCGCTAGAACTGGCTCAAACTATTTCGGATCCCGTATTGACGATCAAAGCGCTAGTGGCAGTAGGAACCACCTATTCCCATCTAGGAGAATTCCAGCAAGCCTTGGGGTTCTATCAACAGGCGCAGACCCTGGCAGCAGCGAGTGGCGACGGTCAGGCTGCCGCAGTTGCTTTTTACAATTTGGGATTAACCCATGAAGCGCTGGCCCAATACCCTTCAGCGATTGAAGCTTACCAAAACGCTATCCTCATTGCTCAGGAAATCGGCGATCCGATTCTAGAAGGCTATGCTGCTATCAAGCTGAAGCTCGCCTCTGAAACCTTAAGCTTGGAAACCCGGCTCCAGTAGTTTAAAAATCTAGTTTCTAGATATAGCTTTTTCCACTCTAGTAAGGTACGAGGGGTGTAGGGGCTTCGCCTCCACCCAGGGGCACGGCCCCTGCTCCCCATTTTTTGTACTTCATTAGCCTGGAAAAGGCTGTAAGCAAGATTTACTCTCACATTCCAGACGCAATTTGCAGAAGTGCTTTTTTTGAAGCGATTAGCTGTTTCTGCTATGGTGAACTCAAGAGTCAAACGACTCTTGTCCTAAAGCCCAAGGTAGATCAGTTGCATGGAACGTCAGCGGATTGAACAAATGCAGATGCGCCTCCGCTCTGAAGCTCTGAATCAGCGTAAGGAAGCTCTGGATGAATTGGCCGAGTTTCCCCCAGAGGTAGCCGTGCCCATTCTAGAGAAGCTGGCTGGCGAAAGAGATTTTGCGCTGCGGCGTTTAGCAGCAATGGGATTGGGCAACCATCGAACCGATGCCGCTTTCCAGGCCCTACAGCAGATGGTGAGTCAGGATCAGGACGCGAATGTGCTGGCCGAAGCCGCCAATTCCATGTTTGAGTTTGGCGAGGCGGCGATTCCATCGCTCCAGCAGTTGTTTGAACGCTCGGATCACTGGTTGGTGCGGCAGACAATCATCTCTCTGCTGATCGGCACACCTTACAACGAGGTGCTGCTAACAATGGTCCGCCAGGCCCTTGAAGACGACACCGAAACAGTCCGGGAAACCGGCATTTTGGCCCTCAATCAAATCTTAAAATCTCCGTTGCAGCCGCAGGCGCTGACCTTGTTGAGTGAATTGGCTCAGAATGCAGATTGGCGGACTCGTTGGCGAACTGCAACCGCACTGCACGGCTGTCAAGATCCACAAGCCAAGCAACTGCTCGCCCAGCTCCAGCAAGATGAAAATTATCGAGTCGTGGCAGCGGCCCTAGAATCGGCTTCTGCCTGAGGCAGACCAAACTATTTGATCTGGTGGGCTGGGCGGATCTGACCGCAACACCGATAGAGCCAAAACAGCAGTGCTGGTGGGCTAGTTGATTTCGTTGGCAGTAGCGTCGAGGCTGGAGAGTTGCCCGATGGGGGTTGTGCTGCCAATGGCTCTAGCGGATTGGGTGTAAACTGCCGCACCCACTGATCACAAATTCGCCCAGATCTAACGTATTATCTGGCGTAATCTAGACATACACAGCTTGTTCAATTGACTGAATCACCGAAATGGTTCCGCATAACAACGAACAGGCTAATATACGCAACCGTGAAGCATCTAGCCATAACATAAGGAACGTTCCAAAAGGCCGCTTAACTTTGCAGCAGCGTCATGCGGCACCATCTCAAGTTTCTGAAGCCAAACTCGATCTGCACCAGCGATTCTAAGGTTTTCATGCATTTAAACCAAAAATAATGTTCCAGGATAGGACGCTTCTTTACAGCAACTTCACATTAAGTTCATACAAACTTTATAATTGGGTATAGCGCTGCCTAGAGCAGTATGTGATACTGACTTCTATCCTCGGTTTGACTAGTCGTACTGAATCCACTGTTGATGTCCGGGACGAGAGAGTGCAAGGTTTTTATCGGTTTTTAGTTGTCTAACTCTCAGAAGGTGCGGTTCAGGAGCTTCAAAAATGTTACTTCTCAAGGTCTATCAGGCTAGCTCATCGCTTGTATTTGAGCTAAGCGCTTTGTGCAAGGCTTTCAAGCGGTTGCACTTGAGGAAGTGGTTTCTCTGAGTGCTAGACGAATTCTGGGACGAGACCTGTTCTTGTACCCATTGTTTTATCGTTCTATAGCCTTACTTTTTACTTGCTTCTTCTGCGAATGCACTGCTCCATAGCAGGGATGAGTTCCTAGAGTGAAAAGTCGGGCTGGAGTCTCCCTGATTACATCGGAATATCTACTCGACGTCACTCAACTATAAACTTTTGTTTGACTTCTAAGTTCTGATCCTATAGCTTCAGTCCTATAGCTACATGTATGGCTAGGACTATAGATAGGTGTAGCTAGAAGTGTTCTCTGTTTGTTTTTGCTTCGTAACCAGTTACACAACAGCACCTATCTAGTCGATCTAGGAATAATTTGACAAATAGATTTAAATATCCAAAATAGGCTGATATTTTGCAGCTTGTTCAAGCGAATCGTTATTCAACGAGCGCTTTGCAGATCGTAAAGCTGAAACTGAGCCGCGTGATGCTTCTTGGAATCAACTGAAGCATATTTTTTCTGTTTTCATGTTTTTCACCTGAGTTCTTATGAACATACAGTAGGACAATCTATGAAAGTTGCACTGGTTCATGATTACTTAACGCAGCGTGGCGGTGCCGAACGGGTATTTGAGCTGTTGTGTAAGCGATTTCCTCAGGCTGATGTATTCACATCGCTGTACAATCCCCAAGCGACGGTTGATTTGGGCGCACGTCCGGTTCACACCACAAATTTGCAAAGCATTCCCGGTTCTAGTAAATACTTCCGGCTATTAGCTCCCCTCTATTACCCTGCTTTTCGCGCCATCGATTTGCAGAACTATGATTTGATTCTCAGCAGTACATCCAGTTTTGCCAAAGCCGTGAGAAAACGTCCGGATGCAATGCATGTCTGCTTTTGCCATAATGTCACCCGCTTTTTATGGGATACTCAGGTCTATCTCCAGGGATACCGTGAGTATCAACGACTTTATCCCATGATCAACAGCGTGTTTCGCCACTTGAAAAAATTAGATGTCAAATATGCCCAGGAACCTGATCTCTATATTGCCAACTCTACTACCGTCGCCCGTCGAATCCATTCAATTTACGGTAAACAGGCAATTGTAATCAATTATCCAATCGATAACAGCCGCTTCTTCTTTTCCGATCGCAAGCAAGATTTTTATCTTGTGTCTTCTAGATTACTTAGCTATAAACGGATTGACATTATTATTGAAGCATTCAACTGGTTAGGTTGGCCCCTGTTGATTACTGGCGATGGACCAGAGCGCAAACGATTAGAAGCGATCGCCCTGGAAAATGTCAAATTTTTAGGTCATGTGAGTGATGCAGAACGAGCCAGCTTAATGGCTCAGACCAGTGGAGTCGTGGTGGCCGCTCTCGAGGATTACGGTCTAGTTCCAATAGAAGCCAACTTCAGCGGCACTCCGGTGATTTGCTTTGGGGCAGGCGGTGTTCTAGATACCCAACGGCCTGGTGTAACCGGCATCTTCTTCAAACGCCAAACACCCGATGCAGTCCAAGCCGCTCTGCTAGCAGCGAGCCGAACTGAGTGGGACTATGGCAAGATTCGCAACCATGCCCTAAATAACTTTACCGAGGAGGTATTCTTTCAGCGAGTTGAACAGGTGCTCAAGGATCTGGGCGTTGGGGCCACCCTGACCCCAGCCTGAAAGGCCAACATCGTAGGTTATCGGAATCCAATCAGGCAAACGAGGTTTTTGTGACTGTAGACCCTCTTAAATCTGCGGCTAATGATGAGCTTAGCTACGGGCAACTGTTTGCAGTGCTGTGGCGACGCAGTCTCTGGTTGGTTGGAACATTTGGGCTAATAGTGGGTACCTCAATGCTGATCACCTTATTCTCCAAACCTACCTATCGCAGCTCAATGCAGCTTTTAGTCGAGCCAAACTACCAATTAGGACTGAAGCGGAACAACGAACGTAATACATACCGAACGGACCGTCAGGATGAAGTAGACTATGCCACTCAATTGAATTTGATACGCAGCTATCAGTTTATGGAACAGGCACTAGATCGATTAAAGAGCGCATATCCAGATTTAACCATCAAGGAGATTAGAAAAAACCTGACGATCTCCCTGCTAGAAGAAGGTAAAGTTGAAACTAAAATTGTCGAGGTGGTTTATACCGATAACGACGATATTAAAACTCAGCGGATGCTAGAAGCAATTCAGGAGATCTATCAGGACTACAATTTAAAGCAGCAAAAGCTGCGGCTGGATAAAGGGCTAGCGCTAATCAATGAACAGCTGGAAATGCTGCGGCAAGAACTATCAAGCTCTCAGCAGCAGTTAGAGCGATTTCGGCAAAATCAAAACCTGATCGATCCAGAGGAGCAAGCAACCACCGTTGCAGAAGCACTAGAGAAGGTTTTGCAGGATCAGCGCGAGGTGCAGGCTGAATATCGGGATGCTCAAGCAAAGTATGCCAGTTTGCAGCAGCAGCTCGCCCTGTCGCCTCGCAATGCCCTGATTGCCTCTCGGCTGAGCCAATCAACCCGTTATCAAGAATTGCTCAACGAGCTTCAGAAAACTGAACTAGAGTTGGCCCAAAATCAGGTCATTTACACAGACATCACGCCCCGTATCAAATCGCTTCAGGAACGGCGACAGAAACAGCTAGAGCTATTACAACAGGAAATGGGACGAGTATTAGGAGCAGAAGCCAGTGCATCGGGCGAATCCTTGCTTACCGCTGGGCAACTGAGTAAGAACGATTTGGAGCTAGCTCAGGACTTAGCAGAAACCCAGTCCCTACTGGCCGGTTTAGCAGCGCGTCAGAGGAGCTTGGCCCAATCGGAACAGCAGTTGCGGCAGGAACTCAACCGCTTTCCTAGCCTAATTGCCCAATATGACCGGCTCCAGCCAGAAGTGGAAACCCAACGAATCATTTTGGAAAAACTGCTGGAAGATCGGCAGGAACTCAGCAATGATCTGCTGCGGGGAGGCTTTAATTGGGAAGTGGTGGAAGCACCCCAGCGAGGTGAACAAATCAGTCCTAAACCGTTACAAAACCTATTGCTGGGAGCCGTGATCGGCATTTTCTTGGGCACGATTGCTGCCTTTACACGCGAGATGCTGGACAATGTGATTCGCAGCCTCGAAGATCTGAAGCAACAGATCGAGCAGCCCCTGTTGGGCACCCTACCTGCACTGTCCAGCCTGCAACCGCATCACCGCTGGCCATTCCAAGCGGCTCCTGCCGTTCCCACAATCCAAACCCTATTGCATCCAAAATTCCGCGAATCGCTGGATTTGATTTACAAAAATCTTCAGATCCAGAATCCAGGCAAACTTCTGAAATCACTGGTCGTCACCTCTGCTTCGTTTGAGGAAGGTAAGACGGCCCTGGTATTAGGACTAGCGCTGAGTGCAGCTCGGTCCCATCGGCGAGTCTTAGTAGTAGACGCAGACTTTCGGCAGCCAGCCATTCACCAGCAGTTGGGGCTAACGAATCATCAGGGTTTGTCGATGGCAATCCTAGAACTCAGATCGGCCAACGACTTTATTCGCCATCTCGTGATTGCCGATGCCGAGATTGATGTACTCACCGCCGGTCCGGCCCCTACCGACCCCATGCGGCTTTTAAGCTCTCAAAGGTTTCGCGATCTGATGGCCACATTTACCGAACACTATGACCTAATCGTAGTCGATGCCCCACCCATCCTCGGATTAGTCGATGCGATTCAAATCGGCTCCTGCTGCAGCGGTTTTGTCCTGAGTGCCCGACTTCATCAGGTGACTCGTTCCGACTTGGCCCAAGCCACTGCCATGCTCAGTTCACTGAATTTAGTAGGAGTAGTAGCGAATAATGTCAAACTAGCAGGCGGCAATTCAGGTAGAACAACCGAGAGCAGGGCGCTGGCAGTCTCTTCTATACCATCAGAACCACTCAGACAAATACCACCACAAATCGATCAGAGATGAATTTCCAAAAATTTTGAAGACTGTGTAATCCCCTACATCACAAGCTTTGTCCTAGACCAAACACCAAAAGATGATTTAATCAAATGTTTTCAGTCTCGATCCAACATTGCAAATTCAAAATTCAAAATTCATACCTATAACTAACATGAGTGCATCGAACGTTCTACTCACAACCGCCAAAATTCTGCTGCTAGAAGCGCCTCAGTCATCATCCTATGACTTAAGCCATCACTGTACCGTTAAATGGCGGGATGGCAAGCTTTGGGTCAGTCGTGCCCAGTTTCAGCCGCAGATGCAGCTTCCGGCACTAGGAAATCAAGCTTGGCTGAAAAGCTGTTTGAATCGCTCGCCCGTCAAACTTATTTGCCTGGATCCGAACCTGGGAGAAGAAGCCCTAAAACTCTGGGCAGATGCCTGTAAGCAGGCTGGAAAGACTGCTTTTCTACGTTTGCCCGCCGCTACCGAACTGCCGCAAAAAGCCTGCACCTTGAGCTGGCGACTGAAACGCATGGTCGATTGGTTGGCAGCGGCCCTGATCCTGACGCTTCTCAGTCCGGTTCTGATCGCGATTGCTCTCCTGGTTCGTTTCACCTCGCCGGGGCCAATTTTGTTCAAGCAGTGGCGCGTTGGAGAGCGGGGCAAGCTATTTCGCGTCTTCAAATTCCGCACCATGATCGCCGATGCCGAAACTATGCATCACCAAATTATGGGCAACCAGAACGGCCTACACAAGCACCTCGATGATCCACGCATTACGCCCTTGGGTCGCTGGCTGCGGAAATATAGCCTGGACGAACTGCCGCAATTATTCAACGTGTTGCGGAGTGAAATGAGCTTGGTTGGTCCCCGCCCTTGGGCGCTGTATGACGCGGTGCGGATTACGGGCGAAAGCCAACGTCGGTTAAATGCCTTACCTGGTATTACCGGCGCATGGCAGGTGCAGGCTCGCTCGACGCTGCTCGATCTAGAGGCCGTGAATCAATTGGATTTGTACTATCTCACCTCCTGGTCTATTCAGCAAGATTTGAAATTACTGCTGCTAACCATTCCTAAAGTAATCTCAGGGTTCGGAGCTTATTGATCCATCTGGATGCAATCATTCATGCAAATTATGCAAAGAAAATTTTCGTCTATGCTACGGAACGGCATCAAAGCATCCCAGTTCTGGCAAGATAATCAGCTTGTCCTGCGAGAAGTCAAATACTTTCCCTGGATCGCGGCCCTATCCATTCTCTTTCCCTTGCTGGCTGCCGTTTGTGAAGGAATTGGGATGGGATTTCTGCTGGCGTTCCTTCAAAGCTTAGTGGGTGCTGCTGATCAGCCGTTTCAAACTGGCGTGCAATGGTTTGACATCTGGGTACTAGGCATCCACAAATCGGCAACCGAACGGCTCTATCGCGTCTCCGGGCTGATTCTACTCTCAACCTGGGTACGGGCCTGCTTTAACTACCTCAGCTATGTTTTCTTAGAGATGGCTCAGGTCAATTTAGTCGATCGGTTGCGCAAACGCATCTTTGAACAATTGCAAGCTCTGAGTTTAGGATTCTTCAGTAAATCGAATTCTGGCGAAATCATCAATGTGATCACGACCGAAACCACGCTGTTGCAGCAGATTTTGCAAACGGCAGGCTTTGTACTGACCAAAGGACTAGCGTTAATTGCCTACATTGTCGTTGTTTTGCAAATCTCCTGGCAATTGACGCTGATATCCACCCTGCTATTTACCCTAGTGGCTGTCGGATTAACCCGCTTAAACCGCATAGCTCGTGAGCGCAGTTTCCCAGTTTCGCAAGCCAATAGTCGGTTTACTGCAATTGCAATGGAATTTATCAACGGAATCCGCACGGTTCAAGCTTTTGCAACGCAAGATTTTGAGCGGCAGCGCTACTATCAAGCGAGTACGGAGGTGGTGCGGGCATCCACTTACTCGGTCATGGGCTGGGGCTTAGTTCGTCCTTTAGCAGAAGGCTTAGCTACCACAGTACTCGTCGGCATGATCATTGTTGGCATGACAGTGTTCGTCGCTAATGGCACCCTTCAGATCGCAGCCCTATTGACGTTTTTGTTCACGCTATTTCGATTAGTACCAGCAATTCACGAAATCAATGGTGGCATCGCTCGGATCGCCAGTTTGCATGGTGCGGTCAAAACAATTGAAGAACTGCTGAAAACTTCTAACAAACCCTACCTCCAGAATGGCAGACTCCCCTTTAGTGGCTTGCAGCAATCGCTCGAATTCATCTCGGTAGATTTTAGTTACGATGCCACCCATCCAGTTCTGCAAAACATTACGCTCACCATTCCACAAGGACAAATGATTGCCCTTGTGGGCGCATCGGGTGCTGGCAAAACCACCTTAGCCGACCTCATTCCTCGCTTCTATGACCCAACCGCCGGACTCATTCAAATCGATGGTATCGATCTACGCCAATTTGACCTAACTTCACTGCGCCGCAAAATTGCTGTGGTCAGTCAGGATACATTTATTTTCAATGCATCAGTCCGAGACAACATAGCCTACGGTTTAGCAAATGTTAGCGATACTGCCGTGAGCGAGGCGGCCCGTCTTGCCAACGCTCTAGAGTTTATCGAAAATCTGCCGCAGAGGTTTGATACTCAGTTGGGCGATCGGGGTGTGCGGTTATCGGGAGGGCAACGCCAGCGGCTAGCCATTGCTAGAGCACTCCTACGTGACCCAGAGATCTTGATCCTCGATGAGGCAACTAGTGCCCTCGATTCGGTCTCAGAACGTCTGATTCAGGCTTCGCTAGAAAAGTTGTCGGTAGGCCGTACCGTCATTGCTATTGCCCATCGGCTTTCTACCATTACACGGGCCGATAAGGTGGTGGTGCTAGAGCAGGGTCAGATTGTAGAGCAGGGCAGCTACCGAGATTTATTGCAACAGCGGGGAGTACTCTGGAAGTATCACCAAATGCAGCACGAGCTAGAGCCGATTAATCCAGTCTCATCCCAGGCATTACCACGATCGTAAACTTTTCTGCAACCAGGCAATCCACTCAGAAATTTATTTGCCAATTATTTGCGTGCAAAAGGAGGAATTGCATGAAGCTCTGTGTAGTCACACCCGGCGTGATCCGCGGCGATGGACAAGGGCGAGCCAATTACGAAATCGTCTGGGAAGCAATCCGCCAGGGGCATCAGGTGACGTTGGTGGCCAGTCAGGTGGCTCACGATTTGCAGCAACAGCCGCAGATTCGCTGGATCAATATTCCAACCAAACAGTATCCGTTGGCATTAATTCGCGAGATTGTCTTTGCTTGGCGCAGTACTGCTTGGCTACGTCAACATCGGCACGAGTTTGACCTGATTCAGGTCTATGGTACCGCCACTGGGATTGCTAGCGATGTCAACACCGCTCAGTTTTCCCACAATGCTTGGCTAAAATCACCAGTGCATGCTTGTCGTCAGCGGCGTGATTTCTATGGCATTTATCAATGGCTGCACACCGCTTGGCATGCTTATTGGGAAAAGCAGGCCTTTCGCCAAACTAAACAGGCCATTGCCGTAGCCGAAACCGTGAAACAGCAGTTGATCGATATTGGAGTCACGGCTGAGAAAATTGAGGTGATTTACAACGGTGTCGATTTAACCGAGTTTCATCCAGAACCCAATCCAGAGCGAACCGATCGGCGTCAGTTGAATTTACCTATCAATGTGCCTTTAGCGCTATTTGCGGGCGATATTCGGTTAAATCGCAAAAATCTGGATACCGTCTTGCGGGCTTTGGTGCATGTGCCCGGACTGCATCTGGCTGTAATTGGAGCAGTGGAGCGTAGTCCCTATCCGGCAATGGCGGTAGAATTAGACGTTGCGGATCGCGTTCATTTTATGGGTTTTCGCTCGGATATTGCCCAGATAATGCGAGTTGTAGACTTCTTTGTGTTTCCGACTCGTTATGAGCCGTTCGGCATGGTGGTGCTGGAAGCAATGGCAACCGAATTACCGGTGATCACAACCGCGATTGCCGGCGTAGCTGAATTAATTACCCCAGACTGCGGCATTGTTCTAGCCGACACAGAAGATGTAGAAGCATTAGCAGCCGCTATGCAGCGATTGATGGCCGATCCAGACCTGCGCCACCGCATGGGCAAAGTCGGTTACGCGATTGCTCAACAGCATAGCTGGAGTAGTAAGGCCAAGCGCTATATTCAACTGTTTGAAGATATGGTTACAAATACAACGAACCATCGTTTGACGCTCATCAGTTAGTAAGGCCAATTTTCTGAAGGCATCACGGAGCATAGTGTGAAAGCAAGAACAACTACCCATGCCTTACCTCAGTCATTCAGCTTTGGTCTTCAGCCAGCCGTTGGCTGGAGCATCATTCTCGGCTTTGTGGTATTCACGGCTTTATGTCTAGCTACGGGGTTAAGCCAGTTACTCAATTTGGCTTTTCCGGCAGGCGCTTTGCTCGTAGGTGTGTTGCTCTATATTCGCTATCCTATTCTTTATCATGGATTTAGTTGGTGGATGTGGTTTCTGACACCCTTTGTCCGCCGTTTAGTCGATCAGAAAATTGGCTTTATGGATCCTAGCCCAATGCTGTTGGCTCCCTTTTTGGTGGCTATGGTGACAGTAATTACCTTAGGGCGACACCTTCCCCAACTAGGACATCGAGCCGGATTCCCATTTATTCTAGTGATTGCGGGAGTAGCCTATGGGTTTCTGATTGGGTTGATTCAACGCCCTCCAGTCGGAGTCTGTCTGAATTTTTTGCAAAGCCTTGCTCCGATTTTGTTGGGGTTTCATCTGATGGCAAACTGGCGCAGCTATCCTGCCTATCGTCGCAATATCACTCATGTTTTTGTTTGGGGTGTTTTAATCATGGGCAGTTACGGCATCCTTCAGTTCTTAGTGTTGCCAGAATGGGATAGATTCTGGTTGATCAGCACTGAATTAACCTCGCATGGTAACCCTGAACCCTTGGCGGTACGGGTCTGGAGTACCATGAACTCAGTCGAACCCTTTGGGACATTCATGGCGGCAGGGTTGCTGGTTGTCCTCAGCACCAGCGGTGCCCTACAAATTCCAGCTATCATTGTTGGCTTTCTGGCTTTTCTGCTCACTGCAATGCGGGCAGCTTGGCTGGCTTGGTTGATTGGTTTACTCGCTCAGGCCAAATCGTTGAAATCTAGTTTGCAAATCCGCCTGCTTGCTACCTTTTTGGTGATTGCTCTGCTATTGGCTCCCTTAACTACAATGGAACCTTTCTCAGAAATGATTTCTGAACGAATCAGCACATTTTCTAACTTGAACAAAGATGGCAGCGTGGAGGCTAGGCGGAATACCTATCGCGAAATTGCTGGACAAGCAGTGACTGAAGTTGTGGGAGGAGGGTTAGGAGCAGCCAGCGACAGAGTCGATCGCACAGACGCAGATAGCGCTATCGATAGCGCTATTCTAACCCTGTTGCTCAATTTGGGATGGATTGGCACCAGCTTTTATCTCAGCGGTCTATTACTGTTAGTTTTTGCTGTTTTCCAAGGTTCGGAGGGGAATTTTGATCCGTTTGTAGCGGCAGCTCATGCTGCGGTACTGAGTGCCATGATTCGCTTACCTGTGAATGACCCAATTAGCGGAGTGAGCGGAGTAATCCTCTGGTCTTTTTTAGGTGTGAGTATAGCAGCGCGCATGTATTATCAACAGCTACATCAAATGACTAGAACAAAACTCAATAACAATCTATAGAAACAAAAGCAGTAATTTTGGAGCCATCAGTATGGAACTACAAGCACGACAACAGGTTGAAATCAACTTTTGGAAGTATTCTCCAATTGAACGGCCTGAAGCTGATTCATTACAGGTAATGCTTGACAAAGCAATTGATGCATCTATCCTCTCGGATTGCTTAAAGCCGTATACCGCCGTTTTCAATTCAGCCGAAACGATTTTAGAACTGGGAGCAGGGCAAGGATGGGCATCCTGCTTCATAAAGCGACTCTGTCCAACTGCGTTTGTTACCACTACCGACATCAGCGACTGGGCATTACAATCAATCCATAAATGGGAATACATTTATCGTGTCAAGATCGATGAAACGATCGCCTGTAAAAGCTACGAAATTCCTAAACCCGATCAATCTATTGATCTAATCTTTTGCTTTGCAGCGGCCCATCACTTTGTTGCCCATCGCCGTACATTGCAAGAAATTGCTAGAGTACTGAAACCAAACGGCCACTGCTACTACTTCTATGAACCGTCCTGTCTAGCATTCCTATACAGCTTGGCCCATTGGCGAGTCAACCACAAGCGGCCAGAGGTTCCAGAGGATGTGCTAATTTACCCCAAAATCGAGGCAATCGCCCGTGAATCAGGATTAGTCTGTACACCAAACTTCTATCCCCACACGTTCAGACGTGGGGGTGGCGAAACTTTATACTACATGATTTTGAGTAAGCTGCCTTACCTGCAACGCTTACTTCCTTGCAGCATCAATTATCAGTTTGTTAAGCCTTGAGAAGTTTATGAAGCAGCATCCAGTTTCTAGACAAACTATGCAATAGCACCATGAACATTCTGTTTTTGGATCAGAGCGGCAAACCGGGCGGAGCAGAACTCTGTCTTTTGGATATCGCAACCCCCTATCGGGAATGTTGTTTAGTTGGGCTGCTGGCAGATGGTAGCTTTAGGGAGCGACTAGAGCAGCAGCAAATCCCAGTTCGAGTGCTGACCACACAAGCGATTCGAGTCCGTAAAGAGAGCGATTGGCTGGAGGGAATCCGCAGTGGCATACAGTTACTGCCGCTGATCGGACAGATTGCTCAGCTCTGCCGCCAGTTTGATCTGATCTATGCCAACACGCAGAAAGCATTCGTACTCGGCGCATTGGCTAGCTTAATTAGTCGTAAACCGCTAGTTTATCATCTCCACGATATTCTTTCACCTGATCACTTTAGTGCGGTCAATCGACAAATTCTAGTGACGTTAGCCAATCGAGTTGCTGCCCTCATTATTGCCAACTCATCCGCGACCCAAGCAGCTTTCATCAAGGCAGGTGGACGCCCTGAGCGGGTTCATGTGGTCTACAACGGATTTGACCCCCAGCCCTATCAACAGGCCAAGCAGCAGCGTTCGGTGCTTCGGGCCGCTTTGGGGCTAGAGGAGCGGTGGGTGATTGGTCACTTCAGTCGTCTCTCTCCCTGGAAAGGGCAACATGTCCTGCTGGAAGCGCTATCCCATTGCCCTGAACAGGCGATGGTCCTGTTTGTAGGCGATGCCTTGTTTGGCGAACAGGCTTATGTCGAGCAGTTGCATCAACAGGTCCAGCAGTTGGGGCTAGAACAGCGGGTCCAATTCCTGGGGTTTCGAGCTGATGTACCTGAGTTAATGGCGGCTTGCGATTTGGTAGTGCATTCCTCGGTAGCGCCTGAGCCGTTTGGCCGCGTGATTGTCGAAGCAATGCTGGCAGGAAAACCCGTGATTGCTGCCGCTGCCGGAGGCGCAATGGAACTGATCGAACCGAACCAGACAGGCTGGCTCGTACCGCCGCAGGATTCGCTACAGCTGGCCGCCGCAATCAACCAATGCCTCCAGTTTCCAGAGCATGCCACCACAGTCGCCCACAATGCTAAGGTCCAAGCATCTGAGCGGTTTCATATCGCTAACATTCATCAGCAAATTGATTTACTATTGCGCCAATTTGTCCAAGTTTAATATCGATCGCTACCGACCTACAGTAAGAATTGAGCAGCACCAAGGCGATCTACAGTCATATTCGCCAATGTCACCAAGACCTTGAACGAACCAGAGCTGCCGCCATTCGCATCAACTTGTACCGTCACACTCGCTCCGCTTTGCACTAGACGTACATAGTCTCGGAAGCGGGCGTTGCTGGTGTAAGCCGGATTGGCAAAAATCTGGCTCAGGTCGATCCGGTCCTGATTTGGGTTGAAATCAGTGATCTGGTCCTGACGGTCGCCGAGCTGCTGATAGACAAAGCGGTCGTTGCCGATGCCACCCGTGAGCGTATCGCCATCCAGTCCGCCAATCAGAATATCATTGCCGCCGTTGCCCAAGAGGGTATCTCGTCCAATTTTGCCGTAGAGCTTATCGGCTCCATTGCCGCCTCTGAGCGTATCAGCTCCACTGCCACCATAGAGGATATCGTTGCCGTCGTTCCCATTCAGGACATCCGCAGCCTGATAGCCGTTCAGAATATTGGCTCCACTGCTGCCATTGAGCGTGTCGTTGCCGATACCACCGTTGATACTAGTCAAGCCCGGTACAGTGGGATATTCATCCGTTTCGTAGCCCGCCAGCAACCAGCGCAGATTTTCCGACAGGATGGTGCCCGCATCAGGAGCGGGAGAAAATTGCTCCCCATAGTAGCCCTCAAACCATCCGTCCCATTCAGCTTGCGGTACAAAATATCCCAGGAAATCATTGGTGAGGCCAAAGAAAAACTTGAATGGGTCTTCGGCCCAGTCGGGGTGGTTGACTAAGGGTGGTTCCAACGGGGCCTGATTGTAGGGTGCAGTACCAATCGTTGGGTCAATGCCGCCCACTAGCAACTGGGGATATAGCTCCCCGCCCATCGTCAGAAACGACACCGCACCAAAATCAACATAGTTCACCTCGGTTTTGACATACAAGGTTTGTGAACCCGCAGCTCGTCTCCGCTCTGGAGTCGGAATCTGGTCCTGCCGGAAAGTAGGCGTAGGAATTCGGTTCAGGGATTTGGCGCTGATGTAGAGCGGATTTTCAACTGGCAAATAGAACGTGCGGCTGCGGTATTCGATCGGCGACAGTTGGCTGAGGGGTTCGATCCGGTCGGTTGCACCCGGATTATTCAACTGCTTCAGCAGGCGCTGTGCCACTTGACGACCAATCGCTTCAGCTTTTTGAAAGGATTTACGCGGTAGGTTCGGCAAAACATCACCGCTTTCGCTGGTCAACAGTCCGCCAACAGCCCCATTCACAAATAGGGTCTGCCCACCCAGTTTGGCCTCCATCTCGTCTACGACCCATTTAACGAAATCAGCCGTGATTGCCTGATTCTTTTCCCCCAGCACCTCCGGATGACTGGCCCAGTTTACCAGGGTACCCACCACCTGTTGACCTGACGAGAACACCAGCAATCGCGCCGCTGGATCAAAAACATCGGGTGGACGATAGTCTACTACCAAGTCTTGCAGCACTTTCTGGTCAATATTGGCGACTTTGAGAGTGGCGGCTTTGCGATTCGTCCAGGCCGATTTGACCGCTTTGCTGGCTTGAGCCGCAATCGTTTCGATATAGTCGAGCGGACGCGGATTCAGAAACGGCACCGGCCCCACTCCTCCCCAGAGGCCAATCGTATCGGGGCTGGCGTGAGTATGGGTAGCATGAACCAAAATCCGGTTGGCTAACTGGGGCACCTTGGCCGCAATCGCCTCTTGCACCCGCTGCACATCAGGAGCACTGAGTCCAATCAAGTCTAGCGTTACAATTGCCAGGGGCGTGGCACCATCATCCACTACCATCGCACGGGCGTAGAGCGGATCGTTGACGCGGGTGGCCGGTCGGTCAGCGTTAAACCCAGCCAGCCAGTAGGTGCGCGTTTGCCAGTCGGATGGAGTGATATTGGCTTTGGCGACACCAACCTGATAGGAATTTTGATTAGCTAGAGAACGCAGGGTAGCTTTCGTTTTGCCAGTAGAAACATGCGAATTTTTCATACTAAATTTCATATACAAATAGATCTTTTATTCAACTTTTTATTATACAACTCAGAATTGCTTTATAGTTTTTGGCATAGTATCCCAATATGATGAACTTTCTAACAAGTATGACTGAGCAAGCAGTTTGATCAAAATTCAGCTTAACTGAGAGACATCAGGACGAATCAAAAAAAGTTTACAAATCAACTACCGCAGTACTGTATTGGCTTTGAGCAACGTGTTTTATTTGAATGTATTAAGTTTCCTTAGCAGAATCAGAAAAACGTTCTAGCTTGATTGAATTACATCCCAACTGAGTTAAGCTACAAACTATGCGTGCCAAAAGTTTCAATTGTGTATACGCATCGGAACTCCTGATCTCTGATTCAGGTCTACTCACCACACTCGCTCTCTTTTACGATAAGGTATCCTTACCACATCCTTACGACCTCGACGCCAATGCAAAACCGTTGATTAGATGGCCGTTTGATAAATTAGATGATCTTGAGATTGAGCAACGCCACTACCGCTCCTGGATCAATGCCAACAAAGAATTATTCAATGCAGGAGTGCTAGAAGTCTTACCACCACCCTTAGAAGCGCAAAGAGATGAACCTGTCGATTTAGCGCAGCGATTGTTAGAGGAACTAGGATCATCGCTTCCCTACTTTACATCATCTCAAGTGTTCAGCGGTAAATTGGCGTTAGCCATGCACGCTCTTTTCAGTCAAACGACCGATCCTGAATTCATTACATCTCGCCCAGGAAATACCTCAACCCAGCATCTGCAAACTGTTCTTGCCACCTCGCTCCTAGAATATCAACTACCTCAGCTTGAAAAACTTCACCCCGAACAAATTCTTGAGTTACGGGAGGAAGTCGCTCCGTATAAACAGGGTTTTATAGATTACTTGAGCAAAATGACCGATAACGTTGAACAGCGGCTTCAATCTACTGCTAATGATGCCAACGAGGCAGCCCGTCGAACTGTCGAGCGTGTAATTATTCCTGAATTTAATGAATTTCTTGCCCAAGAGCTACCTCATAGAGTTGGATGGTGGGCCGGATTGATTCAGAAAACGGCTAGTACTCTCAGTTCTGTGATCAAAGTTGTAGTGACTCCTTGGGATATGGCAAATTATTTTGATGTTGCTGGAAATCCATTTGGCCTCGTTGAACATTTTACTGATCCAATGGTTGAGAGAGCATCAAATAAACATCGAGCAATTCAATTCATCAACACTATTGAGAGATTGACTGACACTTAAAAAATAAATTTGAATCAAAGATTTACAAATAATTCTTTTACCGGATGCATTCCCATTCAGTAACACAAAGAACTAGCTCATGGTTTACGAGCACGAATACACAAGAAACCCGGTTCGCACATTAATTTCGCGTAACCAACCGGATCGGTTAAACGAAATTGCTCGGTTGGTTGCGGTTCCAGAATCTGCTCCAGTACAAAACCAGCTTCAATCAATGGATTTAACACCGCCTGCCAAGAGCGACGATAGGATGTCACCACCGGATAGGGTTCACCAAACCCTCGCCACTCCATTGTGAATTGTTCCACCTCGAAGTAATTGCCCAGCGTTAATTGCTTGCTTTGGGTATAGATGAAATCTGCGGTGGGATTGCCGCAGGAGAAAACGAACCTGCCACCAGAATGCAAAACCCGAACGAATTCGGCAAACACCGGATGCCAATCGGCAATGTTGTCCAACACGAGCGGACATAGCACCAGATCGAAGCTGCCATCATCAGCAAAGTTGAGCGGCTGCGTGATATCGGCCTGGTAAACCTTAACTCGCTGCTCTTCAGGTTTTTCCTGAATGCCTAATCGCCGTTTGGTGATTGCTACCATCTGAGGCGTGACATCGCAAGCCACCACCAAAGCACCCCGCTGCAACAACCACTCGCTATAGATACCTGGCCCACAACCCGCATCGAGAATCCGCAACCCTGCTACATCCGGCAAGAGTGACAAAGTAGCAGGCCGTTCATAATAGGCATTGTGGGCTTTAGTTTCAACCGCAGCCGCATAACGCTCAGCGAACTGCTGATAATTCCGCTCTCCAATCGGTTTAGGTGGATCGGTCATTTCTAGTCACTCCGGTGGGAGATTGCTGCAATTCATTCAATTTCATCAGGATTGATGCCCAAAGCACGGAGTTGTTCGGCTAATAGTCTGGCCCTTGCCTCTGCTTGGTTGGCTCGCGTTTCAGCTTGGTTGGCTCGCGTTTCCTCCTGATTCGCTCGTGTTTCGGCTTGGTTGGCTCGTTCGGCTCCGGTTGGAATGACTTGCCCATCGCGGTCGCACCAGCGCAGCCACAGGCGAGTAATCTCTTCCTCAAACTGACCCTCCCAAAGAGTTAAGCCAAGTCCTACCCCATTCAGCCAAACCGATTGACCTACGGCGGTAATTCCCTCCGGTGGAGTTAGCTCAATGTAGCCATCCGCAGCAATCGACCAGATGCGCAAAAGGGCACCATTCATTTCCTCTGGGCCCTGAATTTGCTGAAGCGGATCAAACACGACATAATACCGCACACCGATCTGGGCGTAAATATCTTTCTTGCTGACCGTTTTTCCCTTCTGATGCGACTTCTGGCTCAGCACCAATTCGTCTCCCTCCTGATTCGAGACAATCTCAAGGCAAACATCGGGCACTTTACCAAACTCCCAGACAAAGTAGGACCGGTTCCGCCGTTGCGAGTAGTCCTCTGAACGCTGCACTCCTAAACTGAGCATCACATCCGGCACAATCGGATCGCCTTTGAGTTTATAGAACAATCCCACATTCGCCGCCGCTAAGAACGGAGTCGGCAATACCTTAGAACTGTAAAGCGGTTCCACAAGCAGCCGCTGCTGCTCCTCAGATTGAAAATTGTCCACAGGGGTATCGTCCTCAATCACCAAATGGCTGATATCCAGCTCAGTCACGATTTCGTCATCGTTTAGAAGTTGCTGAGTCATGGGCAATCACCAAACTCGATGCTTTATTATCCACTAGATTATCAACTAAATTTCACACCTGCGTCTAATCAAAAGTCAGTGGATACGATGCTACACTCTCCAAGGTTGGGTGGATGGGTAGGGAGTGGATGGGTCGTTGCCTACGCGCAGCGTTGTCGGCGCAGCGTTGTCATAGATACAGCAGTTGGGGAGATGAGGTATGAAGCGCTAGACACTATGAAGTACCTGAGTAGGAAAAGTGCCCTGATTGGGAGGGTATAGTTAGGCTGCGGCAGTTTTGCCTAATTCTAATTTGCCTAATTCTAAAAGGTGGAAGAATCATGGATCGATTGAATCTGAAGGTGTTCCAGCAGTTTTGGACGATTGCTAAAACCTATTGGCAGAGCGATGAAAAATGGCAGGCTAGAGGGTTATTGCTGGCCGTAGTGCTGTGTTTGTTAGCCTACACCGGATTGAGCGTTGTGCTGAACAACAAGCGAGGTGTATTGATTTCTGCCCTTTCTGCTCAAGATGAACCGCGCTTTTGGCAAACGGTTTTGATTTTTTTGGCCGTATTGGTGATCTACGCTCCGCTGCTGGCAGGGTATCAGTATCTGCGCGACCGGCTGAGTTTGCAATGGCGGCGCTGGTTGACGCATCGGTTTGTGGATCATTATTTCCACGATCGGGCCTATTACAAACTGCACATGTTCGCCACCGAGATTGACAACCCAGATCAGCGCATTGCAGAAGATGTGCGTAGCTTCACCCAAGAGTCGCTTACCCTTTTGCTGGTGGTCGTTGAATCCGTGCTGTCAATTATTGCCTTTAGCGGTGTACTCTGGGGCATTTCTAGACCGCTGGTGTTCTTTCTGCTACTCTATGCCGTGCTGGGTACGCTGGCCACCACTGTAGTATTCGGCAAACCGCTGGTGCGGCTTAATTATGAGCAGCTCAAAAAAGAAGCGAACTTGCGTTTTGGTTTGGTGCGGGTGCGGGAGAATGCCGAAGCGATTGCCTTTTATCGCGGCGAAGAACAGGAGTCAGAGCAGATTAAGCAGCGCTTTTTAGCTGTGTTTGAGAACGTTAAACGCTTGCTGATCTGGGAATTAAATCTAAACGTATTGACGAATGCCTACGAGTTTATCCCGTTTATTCTACCCGCATTGGTCGTGGCTCCGGCTATCTTTGCGGGAGAGATTGAAGTTGGGAAAGTCAGTGAAGCTCAGGGGGCGTTCATTCGCGTCTTTTTCTCGCTCAACGTAGTCGTGGCTCGTTTCCAGGCTTTGACTACCTTTGGGGCTGGAATTAGCCGGTTGTATCAGTTTTCTGAATTTCTCGATGAGGAGCCAGCAACCGAGCAGAGCAGTGACATCAGCCTGATTCAAACCACCACTGCTGACCAGCTAGCATTGGAGCATCTGACACTAGAGACGCCGAATCACCAGCGCACTTTGGTCGCAGATTTGTCAGTCGCACTGCCGACTGGAGCCGGTCTATTGGTTATGGGTCCGAGCGGCTGCGGCAAGAGTTCGTTACTGCGGGCGATTGCAGGCTTATGGAATGTTGGTAAAGGCAAGATCCTGCGCCCTCCCCTTGATCAAATTCTGTTTTTACCTCAACGTCCCTATATGGTGCTGGGCACTCTACGAGATCAGCTCCTCTATCCCAATCCCAATTTGGAGATCGAAGATGCCGACTTACAGCGAATTCTAGAACAGGTGAATTTAGCCGATTTGAGCCAACGCTTTGGTGGTTTCGATGCCGAACAAGACTGGGCCGATGTGCTCTCTCTCGGTGAACAGCAGCGTCTGACCTTCGCCCGGCTCCTGCTAAATAAACCCAACTACGCCATTCTCGATGAGGCTACTAGCGCCCTCGATCTGGATAACGAAGCGCGCTTATACCAACAGTTGCAGGCACTTGACACCACTTTTTTGAGTGTAGGACATCGGGCTACATTAGCAAATTACCACTCGCTCGTGCTGGAACTTGCTCAAGATCAAACCTGGCAACTGAAGCAATCAGAGGCGCTGGTTTAAAAATCATTTTGCGACAACCGCCCACGCCAACCTAGACTATTCTGGTTCAACTGCCGCAGGTATTCATCGGGCTGGGCAATTATGGCATGGGCTAACGCAATAGCCTGCTCCAGCTGAGAGTCAGTCAGATGTTTGTAGGCAGGAATTTGTCTGGATGGCAGTGCTGTATACCATGAGCCGTACTGAGGCAGCTCCTCCACTCGGTGTACAGACAACCCAATACGCATCCTCGCCTTTCACCTGAGCCGCATCGTCAGAAATGCCGCTCAATGCCTGAATACAGGTCCAAGTGATGCCCTCACTGTCAGTGACTTCCCGTTCCATACCAAATTTGATCTAAATTTGATCTAATAACGACCTGAACTAGCAATTAAATGAAGTCCTGAAACTCAATCTCTACGGAACAGCCGCTCCGAGTCGTGAAGTATATGAGGTTCGGAATTCAAAGCGCGAAGTTTGATCTGCTTTCGGATTCGCTTCACACCACCCAGCGTCAATAGCATCAACCCTGTTCCCAGCAGGCCCAGTTGCCATAAACCACAGCCAAATGCCGCGCCCAGACCCGCCGCGCTCCAAATCGAGGCTGCCGTCGTTAACCCTCTAACCTTCACCTCACCAGACTTTTGCGACGATTGCTGCAAAATCAGACCCGCACCTAAAAATCCAACTCCCGTGGTGACGCCCTGAATGGTGCGGCTGAGGGCATTAATTGAAGCCACAGGACTTACGCCTTCTACCTGTAGAGGAATCATCACAAATAGGGCAGCCCCCATGCTTACCACCATAAATGCTCTCATGCCTGCGGGACGCCCCCCCTGCTGGCGATTCAATCCAATCACGCAGCCAGCCAACAGGGCTAACGTCAGTCTACTTGCAAGACCGAGCCAGTCGTTTGAGGTCATGAACATTTGCTCCATTCCAAATCACCCACCTTCCGCTTATAGAACGGTTCATTTGACCCGTCTTTAGCCATTTGGTAAAGATTAGGTTAAGTAAAGGTTAATAAAAATAGCAGCCACAGTTAATATCTCGTTTGGGTTAGATCGGGTTAAGAAGAGAACGTATTGCGATTACCGAGGCATGAGGAGACAGGAGTCGAAACTACCCAACAGCTCACTGGAGCTTCTGAACTTACAGCTGAACTGCTGCATGGGCTAGAGAAAAGCTGGGCATTGGCATCCAAAGCATCTCAGGAGACAGCATCAGTTTTACCAGACTGTACCAGATAAATTACTAGACAAAAGATATAGATTTGATGCCGCCCACCTTTGCTCGACAACCCCTGAGTCGTAGGCGTTGCACTTAAACAGGAAGCGCCCCCGATTGAGCTGCATCTGGCCCTCGATAGGCCGTCACCTCAATTTCAATCCGCATCCGGGGATCGGAAAGTCCAGCGACGATCATAGTGGCGGCAGGTCGCACCTCTCCCAAGTACTGGCGCAACACTCGCCAGCAGGGTTCAAAATCATCTCGGTTGGGCAAGATATAGCGAACTCGAACGACATCATCTAACGTGCAGTCTGCCTCAGCCAAAGCTGCAATGATGTTTTGAAAACACTGTTCAGCCTGTTCAACCACAGCGGCAGCAATCGTCATCGTGCCATAGTCAAATCCGGTGGTACCCGCTACAAAAACCCAGTCGCCTATTACTACTGCTCTGGAGTAGCCAATTTCAGCTTCAAACGATGATCCAGAAGAAATCAAACGGCGATTCATGACGGTTCGTTCCTATCGTGCTTATTCACAAGTAAGACTGCACACGCAAAACCTCGCATCATTATTTCAGGCTTCTATTTTTCTTACACTAAAAATTACTCTAAATATGATAGTTCCGACAATTAGCCCATCAGCAACTCCTCCAATTGATTCAGCAAGGTTTCAAGCTGCTGCGTTTTAGCCGTATCTCGCCAGAGCGTCTTGTTCTTCTTGACTTGCTGGGCTACCTGAGTCAATCGTTGCTGTAAGTTGGGTGGTTTGGCAGTAGCTTCAGGAGTAGGGCTAAGAGCCTTAATTTGGGTTTTGAGTTCAGATAAGCTAAGGGAATCGTACACGGCCTTTTCAAGCAGCTGTTGTCGCTGTGATTCATCCTTGACCCCGGCCAGCAGAATGCCTTTGGTGTAGTGAACTTTGCCCTGGCGAATCACTTGCAGAATTTCGGGTGGCTTTTTCAGCAAAGGTAAACGTGTCGCTACAAAAGACTGCCAGGTGATGCGACCAAAGGAATTAAAAATTTGCTTCACAAGTTCGGCTTCGGAACTAACCAAAACGTTTTGGTTAGTTGTGCCTTTGGCCGCGTTGTTCATCCGATAAAGCAGGCTGATCACATCGTCAGTGCTCTGACCGAGCTGAATTTCCAACAGCCGCAGCATGTTATCTAGCTCTTCTAGGGCGCTGAAATCGCGTCGGTTGGCATTTTCCGAAATTGCGGCCTGAAATGCGGTTCGGTCATCCCAGTCAAATACCTTCACCGGAACGGTGGTTAATCCAACGATGCCAGCAGCCTTTAAGCGTCGCAGTCCGGCTACCAGCTCATACTTTTGGGGTTGGATCGGATGAGGGCGCACCCAAAGAGGCGAGCGGATGCCATTGGGTTTGATGTCGTTAAAGGCCCATTGTTCCAGTTCTTCGGCATCGTAATAGTGGCGAACTGGCTTACCATCGGGAACAAAACTAAACGAGCAGATCACGGCATCCCAAGCAACTTCCTTTTCTGTTGTCACTTCCGCTGCCTGAACAATTTTCTCAGCGGTTTGCCCAAACACAAAGCTCAGTTCCTGATTGCTAGCGATTGCGTCCTTTAGCTTGCGACGAGTCGTCATAATTCAGCCTCAAATAGCTTCAGAGCTTCCGTCAACAGTTTGGTGTAGGCATTTGCTGCCGATTTGGGTGCTGTTCCCTTCATGCGAAACACCGTACTAGCCTGACCCGGCGCATCTTTGATACATTGCCGATCGGGCAGGACCGTACTCAGCAACGGCAAAATGCCACCCTCTAACGCTTCCTTTGCTTCTCGCAACAGAACCGTGTTTCCTTTGACCGCATTCAGATAAAGAGCTGCTACCGGCCAACCACCCCGGATCTCGCGGGCCTGACGCACAAACTGGACAATTTTGCCCGTACTGGCCAGGTCGATCATGGAATCGCGACAGGGAATCAGCACCAAGTTTGACCGCACCAGAATCGCTTTAGTTACCTCACTAGCGTTACCAGGCCCATCAACGACGACCACATCGTAATACTCCGTCAGCTTGGGCAACTCATCAAACAGCGCCTCTGGATCGCCAATCACTTTGCAGGGAAGCTGGAGTTCATGCAGCCAACCCGAAGAACTCTGTTGCCCATCTGCATCTACCAGAACCGTCGTGTAGCCCTTCTGCGTAAACCAATCAACTGCATGCACAGCCCCGGTCGATTTGCCAGAGCCGCCCTTCTGATTCACAAACGCCAAAATTTTGGGCAATTTTTGAGGGGCAACTGCCGTTTTTGCAGACTTAGCCTTTGGCATAGGTTAAATAACCAAAATCTTTGTTTAGCCATGACGTTTGATGGTAACACCAATTCTCTGATCTGGCATCAAGCTGTCAAAAAAATACGTAATGCTAATCCCTGAAGCATGGCTACAGCGTCGGGATCCACCCATCTTCATGAGATGTTCCACAGAAAAAGCATTTATGTAGCGCCCAACCTAACCAAAACGTTTTGGTTAGGTTGGGCGCTAAAAATAGCCAATGCAGTTACTAGTTTGAATTAGCCGTAGAGGTCGTCAATTCAGCGATGCGGCGGTCTAGTTTGCGAGCTACCGTTTTCAGCGGAATCAGCGGTTCTTGTCCTACCTGGTATCGCACTAGTGCGGAGTTGATTAGGTTTCCCCGCCGGAACAGCACCACATCTGTTTGACCAATCTCTGGTTCGGTTTTGCTGAACCCGCTGGCCACATCACCGATGTCTTGAAGCTGGGACAGCGTCTTGACTCCCTCTACTCCCATCGACTGCGCCTGTTCGACCAGCGCTCCAGGATTCTGCAAAATTGCATCATAAACCTGTCGCACCCTATCTACCTGATCCGGCTCTGGACTCACCGCCGCCAGCGAAAACGACGACACACAGATCAGCTCGACCAGTTGGGACTGCTGCTTCAGCACAAACGCCGACTTTTCACCTGCCATCTGACAGCTCTCGGCTTCCGCCTCAGAGGCCACCACAAACTCCGCCGGTAGATCCTCCAGGCTCAAGAATGGGTTAGAATTTGCAGCTGGGGCAGCCCAACTGACCAGAGTCAGGGTTAGCCAGAGGTACAAGCTTATGCAACCACAGAGACCCAGAGAGAACAGGAAGCTAAGTTGATGCTTGAATCTAGACAGAGCAGCACAGAACCAGCATAGGTAATTGGAATGGGAAATGATCACTGTGTTGCTCCTCTGGCGTCAGATCGCTGCTTTCAAAAATAGTAATCGATTAGCAGCAGAAACGGGGGAGGCTGACGCTGATCATCCAGTTACCGCATTGGCCCTAGCCTTGGCCTGCTCCAGCAAAGTCCGAGACGGAGTGTGGTTGGGATCTAATTCTAGCGCTCGATTCAAGGCAGCAATCGCTGCATCAAGTTGGCCTTGGCGCAGATAGGCACGTCCTAGACCGTTGTAGCCAGCAGGCCATTTTTGATCCAGTTCTACAATGCGCTGAAAGGTATTCAAGGCTTGATCAAGCTGGCCTTGCTGCAAATAGGTATGGCCCAGACCGTTATGAGCCTGAACAAAATTGGGGTCGAGCTGAATCGCCTGTTGAAACGCCTGCTGCGCTTCGTCAAACTGTCCCTGCTGTAAGCTTGCATGTCCCAGGCCACTATAGGCTTGCACAAAATTGGGGTCGAGCTGAATCGCCTGTTGGAATGCTTGCCGCGCCTGATCCAACTGCTTTTGCTGTAAGTTCACCTGCCCCAGAGCATTGTAGGCTAGCGCTAGGTCAGGTTGGAGCGCAATAGTCTGTTGGAGCGCTTGCCGCGCTTCATCTAACTGCTGATTCTGCAAACAAGCCTCTCCCAAGCCTTGGTAGGCCCAGAATTCTTCTGGGTTCAGCTCAACAGCCCGTTGAAAGGCAGCAATAGCCTCGGTCAAGCGCTGCTGACGTAAATAGGCCCGTCCCAAGCTTTCATGAGCTTTAGCATCCTGGGGAGAGCGTTTCGTGAAGTAATTAAAGATTTCAATCGCAATATCTAGATCCCCTTTACGCAGCGCAGCAAGGCCGTAATTGTAAAGCGCAGGCAGGTAAGTGCGATCTAACTCAAGGGCACGACGAAAATAGTTGAGTGCAGCATCGAGCTGACCTTTTTCCAACAGCACTTTCCCCATCCCATCCTGACTGACCACTGCAGTTGGAGCTAGTTCTAGCGCTCGCTGAAACGCGGCGATGGCCGCATCGAACTGTTTCTGCTGCAGACGGGCAAAACCCAACCGCTCATGGGTCAGGGCAAAGTCAGGATTGAGGTCTAGCGACCGTTGAAGAGCTGCGATGGCGGGTTCAATCTTTCCCTGTTCTAGCAGTGCTTGCCCTAAGTTGCTGTGAGCTGAAAAGGAATCTGGATTTTGTTCAACCGCTTGTTCGAGTTCAGCAATAGGCCGGCTAGCTTGAGTGTGTGGCATAGAAGGAGTTTCAGGTGCAAGATTTTCTGCAAGAGACTTTAGTAACGCCAAAGCAAACGGTTCTGCAGCCCTATCTTGATTCACATCTATATTTACATCCCCAACTGGCAGCAATCGGGATTTCTCGGCAACAAATTGTTCAGGTACTGGTTTAGAGATAGATTCAGGCACTGATTCAGGCACTGGTTCAGGCACTGGTTCAGGCACTGGTTCAGGCACTGGTTCAGATACTTGGCCTGGTATTTGGCCAGAAACATCTATTTGGCCAGAAACATCAGGAGTCTCTTCCGGCAGTGCTGGTTTTTTGGCAGCTACAGCATTGGATAGCTGAGTGTAGATAGCAACTAAAGAATCAAGTTCAGTGCAGGCCATCTCCAGGGCGTTGGATAGCTGCGTATAGGTAGACTCCAGCGTCGATGCTCTAGAGGCTTCATCAGCAGATGCTTCATCCAGCCCTGACTCGCTTGACGTTATCTGGTTCGCCCGATCGTCCGTTGCTGAAGCTGAGGATTCGGGTAGAGCAGGCGGCGACAGCAGAAGGTCAGGCGCTGCTGCAATTTCTAGCACCTCTGGTTCAAGTAATTCTAAAGTCAGCGTTTCTGGAACCAAAGAGTTTGCAGCAACAGAATCGGATGAAGCGGTACTAGCGGGAAGCTGTGGCCTAGAGGAATTTCTGGAAAACTGACGGAACCAACATTGAACTTTGTGCACCAATCTACCGATCACAGCGATCATGCCATGCTACTCCAAGGTGGTTGTGCAATGCCCAAGATAGCTAAAACTGCAATCAGTTGATGGGTGAATGGTGAAAACTTCAATTTATCTTTAATTTTGATTTTGTTTAGCAGGAGGCAGAATGGTGATCGAATTCTCAAGCCCCAGCCCAACTTGGCTATTAAATTTTGACTAGATTATAATCAGAAGCTTCTCAAGTTCTGTTGGCAAGCATCCGAGCAGTGTTTACTGGCTAATATCCAAACAATTACTCAAAATCAATCGGTCGGGACTGAAGCAATTAATCAGAAATTTCAGCTTGCGTTGACTGTTTCCAACGAGCAGCGGCATGATTCATCTCTACCGCATTCTTACCAATTTAATCATTACCGATTAAATTTAATTCCCCGCTATTTTCCTCAGACAATTCAGCTATACAGCTATACGAGAACCTGGAAATTACAGCATGGCAACCGGCCAATCTGTCTCTGGATCTATCCCGTGGATCTATCCCGTGGATCTATACCGTGGATCTATACCGGCGGCGGCAACTCAGCAGTTGGGGCGATGCAATTTGGGCCTTTCAGGACTGGCTAGAGCTAGCCAACCTACAGCGCCAGAATCAAATGCTGGTCGAGGAATTGCAGCAGAAGTCCCTCAAGGAGCAAACAGCCCAGACAGTCGATCCGAACTAGGCCGATCACAGCCCATAGAGCCAGCTAATCAGCAACGGCGTCAGAATTGTCAAGAGCAGATTTAGCGGAGCGCCAATGCGAGTGAAGTCGAGGAATTTGTAGCCGCCCGGACCGTAGACCATCGTGTTCGTCTGGTAGCCAATTGGCGTCATGTAGCTGTTGGAGGCTGCGAACGTAACGGCAAACATAAAGGCGTAGGGATTCAAACTCAGCGACTTGGCTACCTCCACTGCAATTGGAATCATCAAGACTACCGTGGCATTATTTGACAGAATTTCGGTCAGCAGCGTGGTCGCCAAATAGAACAGAGTCAAAATCCAGAATCCAGACAAATGACCACCGGCCAATAGCAATTGATCTGCCAACCACTTGGTCGTACCTGACTTATCCATAGCAATTCCCAGCGGAATCAGACCAGCCAGCAGAAAAATAATGTCCCACCGCACCGCACCATACAGCTCGCCGGGTTTGAGGCAGCCGGTTATCACCATCAGAATCACGCCAGTCAGCGACGCCACCAGAATCGGCATCCAGTCAAAGGCCGAAACCACGATCACACCGACTATAATCGCCAGGGCAATCCAGGCTTTATTTTGCCGCAGCGATTCCACATCACGCTGCTCTAGCACCAGCAGTTCGCGACTTGTTTGTAAACCCAAAAAGCTCTCTCGCGGCCCTTGCACCAGCAGCAGATCGCCAAACCGGAGGGGCACTTTCCCTAGCCGTTCCCGCAATACTTCCGAGCCACGCCGAATTGCTAGCACCGTGGCGTTGTAGCGTTGGCGAAAGCGTAGATCCTTGAGGGTAGAGCCAGTTAACCGCGAGTTGGAGAGAATCAAAACCTCGGCAATTTTTTCTTCTCCTGAACTCAATTCGGCCTCCAGGGATTCCTCACCAGACGGCCCCTGGCCAAATTTGACATCCGGCAGCATGTCTAGCCCTCGCTCTTCCCGGATTTTCAGCAAATCTTCTCGACTACCGCGCACCAGCAGAATATCGCCAGCTGCCAAGAGCTTATCAGCTAGAGGCTGAGGAAAATGGGCACCATCGCGGATTAGCTCCAGCACGTCGATGTCAAATTTGCGTTGAATCTCGCTTAAGCGCAGCGTTTGTCCAATTAGGTTAGAGCGCGGCGTTACTACCACCTCACTAACATAATCCCTAAGGCTGTAATCCTGACTGAGGCTACTTTCGGGCGCTTTGCGGTTGGGCAACAGCCTGGGGGCGGCAAACGCCAGATAGGTTAGCCCTACCGTAAAAGTGATCAGTCCCAAACCCGTGAACTGGAACAAACTGAACTCACCATAGCCCAATTTACTGGAAATGCCGCTAGCTAAGACATTTGTAGAGGTACCAATCACCGTGATCATGCCGCCCAACACCGTCGCGTAGGAGAGGGGAATCAGCAGTTTAGACGGGGAAATTCTCTGCTTTTTGCACCAATCTTCTATAATGGGCAGAAACACCGCCACGACCGCCGTGTTATTAATGAAGGCCGTAATCGGACCCACGATCAATCCCATCACCAAAATCTGCTGGCTGATGTTCTTGCCGCCCCATTGGATCAGAAAATTCCGAATCACTTGAATTACCCCCGTGCGGGCAATCCCAGCGCTAAGAATAAACATGGCCATCACCGTAATCGTGGCCGAGTTGCCGAAGCCAGAAATGCCTTCCTCTGGCGTCACCAGTCCCAGCAGGATCAACACCACGGTAATGGCGAGGGCAGTTAGATCTACCGGGAGCCACTCGGCGACAAAACAGACAAGAGCAGCAACCAGAACGCATAACGTCAGGGCAATGGGATTAATCAAAGAAGTCATAGTAACGCAGTAATCTCAAACAGCCATTTTAGCCCTGAAGTGTATCGGCAAGTAGCCCATCTCTTCCAGAGCTGCGAAAACCTTGTTAACGCTCTCATCCAGGGTTTCCAGGTCGGTGCGACACTCCACTTCCGGGTTGAGAGGCGGCTCATAGGGATCGGAAATACCCGTAAACTGCTGGATCTCGCCAGCTCGAGCTTTTTTGTACAGCCCCTTCACGTCACGCTGTTCACAAACTGCAAGCGGCGCATTCACATACACCTCAACAAACTGCCCGATTTTACCTCGCACTTCTTCCCGCACCGCCCGATAGGGAGAAATGGCCGAAACGAGGACAATGACTCCATTGCGCGTCAGCAACTGCGAGACGAACCCAATCCGGCGGATATTCTCATCCCGGTCTGCTTTGCTGAACCCCAGCCCTTTGGTCAAGTTCTCCCGAACAATATCTCCATCCAGGACTTCAACCCGACAGCCTTGATTGCGTAATTCGGTAGCGACGGCTTGAGTAATGGTTGTTTTTCCAGCTCCACTTAATCCAGTGAACCAAACGGTAACTCCACGATGCTGCATGATTTGCTCCATTGCCATTAATACGGATGATTGCCGATCCTCCTAAATCCCCCTTCATAAGCTACGGTGTCCACACCAGTCGAAGATCCCCCCTTACCCTCCTTACCCAAAGGGGGAACCGTAGGCGAAGCCTGGGCGCAGCTCATACAAACCGGGATTGAAGTCCCCCTTGATAAGGGGGATTTAGGGGGATCAAACCCTTGCATTGATTTGCGATCGAGATCTGTGTACACCATAGCTTCATAAGAGGGACCTTCAAGCTTTTGGTTAGGATTTAAACCCCAACCGGAATTTGCATTGCCCTAGCCAGCTCAGCCGCCACCTCAGGCCGGGAGAATTCTGGCGGTGGTAGTTCACCTCGACGTAACATCTCTCGTACCTTTGTCCCTGATAAATGAATCCGTTCCTCTGATGTACTCGGACTCGTCTTACTAGTTGCCATTTGCTGAGTCCGCTGACAGTAAAAGGCATGTTCAAACTTCATGGGTTGAATACCCAATTCACCTGGTGCAAATTCATCAAAGATATATTGGGCATCATAGGTGCCATAGTAGTCGCCAACACCCGCGTGATCGCGCCCAACAATAAAATGAGTACAGCCATAGTTTTTGCGCACCAACGCATGAAAAATGGCCTCTCGCGGTCCAGCATAGCGCATCGCTGCTGGGTTAATGGCCAGAATCACACGGTCCAGCGGAAAGTATTTTTCTAGCAGAATCTCGTAGCAGCGCATCCGCACATCAGCCGGGATATCATCTTCTTTGGTTGCACCTACCAAGGGATGCAGAAACAATCCATCTACGGTTTCTAGGGCGCACTTGATGATGTACTCATGCGCTCGGTGAATCGGATTGCGCGTTTGGAAGCCGACAACCGTTTGCCAACCTTTTTGACGGAACAGGGCACGGGACTCAGCCGGGTCAATTTGGTAGGTGGGAAAGTTGGGATGGGGACGGCGCTCTAGTAACCAGACATCGCCTGCTAGATTAACGTCACCCTGACTATAGACCACCTTAACGCCCGGATGCTTCTCATCGGTTGTGCGATAAACTTGCTGAGCTTCGTGTTCTTTGTCACAGATATATTTCTGAGTCAGTTGCAGCACGCCCGCAAACCGGCTATTTGGATCATCTAACCGAATCCAGTCTCCTTCCTTGAGGCAGGCCGCCTGTTTCGCATCAACCGAAAGAGTAATCGGAATCGACCAAGGCAATCCGTTAGCCAAATGCATTTCATCAACCACGCGCTGATAATCTGCCTCATCCATAAACCCGGTGAGCGGACTAAAGCCACCAATCGCAATCAATTCCAAATCGGAAAGGGCACGCTGATTCAGACAGATGCGCGGCAAATGATCGGCTTGCTCCAGAAATTGGGCCTTTTGTTCCGGGGTGCAAATACGGTTAATTAGAGTGCCGCCGTGGGGAGCAATGCTATTCAAATCGTGATTCAAAATTGCCTCCAAGAGAACAAGATGGTTCAACAAACCTAGTAGAAGGCACCTACAGAGCAGCAAATCCAGTGACCACTCTATTCAAACCTTGGCCCTTGCCGAATTCAGGTATGACTCAGCAACGAAAAACCATTATCAAAGACTCAGTAGGTCGAACATGAATTCGTTTGGATTACTAGGGTTGGTTTGTTTGCGCAGCGCGTGCATCGCACAATCCCCCGTTTCTGAGATGCCCGCAGGGCTATAATCCCCCTAAACCCAGCGGGGATGCGCCTTCGGCGAGGATAAGGGGGACTTCAAACCCAGGTTTCATCCACGGTTCTCCCCTTTCATAAGGGGGGCTAGGGGGGATCTCAACAGGATTTGCGATCTACTGAGACTAACCAATTCAACTTCAGTAACTCTAGGCTGTTTTGGAACAGATCCACCCTTATTTGTCTTATTTGTCTTATTTGTCTCTTAGTTAATATCCGCAACAATATTGGATCGTCCGGTAGGAATTCAATGATCTAGCTCATTTTGCTACCGATATTTATCAAATCATTACCCTATTGCAAAAACTGCAAAAAATCTTGTGGCGTTGCTGAATAGAGGTATGAATTGTGGAGTTGCTGTAACGTTGGTAGCCCCCTAAATCCCCCAAAATTGGGGGACTTTGAACCCGCTTGTTCGCTCTTCCCACCAGCATCGCCTGCGGTTTGTCAAACGACTCGCTCGTTTAATAGAGAAAGATCGGAAGGTCCCCATGACGGGGGATTATAGCGCTGCGGGCATCCCAGAAAAGGGGGCTGAGAGGACTTGTGTGGACACCATAGCCAATTCTGGGGGAAAATCTTTCAAAGTCCCCCAGAATTGGGGAATTTAGGGGGCTACCAACGTTACAGCAACTCCACAATTCATACCTCTCAGTAACGCCAAAAATCTTGTAGAGAAGCAGAAGTTATATCTAATCGATCAATTAGCCGTAAGAATATAGGAGCAGCCCTCCTAATATTGACTCTATATATACCCTACCCCTTTGCATAATCGGCACGCAGAACCCAGGCAGAACCCAAAAATCGATCAATCTAAAGGCCAAAAGCAAACTTAACAAAATCTTGACAAACCCCTAGCATACGCTTGCCTTCTGCTCAGTTTTGCTCTATTCTGTCCGATACTGGTTTTTCTCGCCCTAGATCTACCAGTGTTTCGGCTTAAGGCAGGGCGCTGATCAAGAGTGTCGCAACCACTCAAGACCAGCTAACCTGACTTCCTGTGGTCCCAGGAAGCAAGGCTGTGTTTGATTTTATCTCACCTGCCTCGCTGAGTGTTGACTGTAAGTCAGGTCACTCCCTTAAGCCTTTTCTTCTCAACCACAAGCGAGGTTAATACTCATGACTACAGAGTTCAACGAACTGCTGCCCGTTCCGCCTAGCGGTAAAACCCAGATCTGGATTGTCGGCCAGCGCGATGAGGTGCTGCACCTGATCAACGAGTTCACTGTCAAGCGCATCGCCACCGACCGCTCGAAGTTCACGCCACTGGTTCCCGCTCCGTTTGCAGCAGGGCAGTATATGACTGT
This sequence comes from Leptolyngbya sp. NK1-12, assembly GCF_032598965.1. Taxonomy (NCBI): domain Bacteria; kingdom Bacillati; phylum Cyanobacteriota; class Cyanophyceae; order Leptolyngbyales; family Leptolyngbyaceae; genus Leptolyngbya; species Leptolyngbya sp. NK1-12. Next base: position 807,699 of record NZ_CP053587.1, on the reverse strand, counting down.
GTTGGTGAGGTGATAGAGCGATAGGAGAGATGGGGGAGATGGGGATCGTGAGCCTCGCCGAACGAGGGGAGCCATAGAGCCTGTCTTGAGTAGTCTTCCCCATCGTCCTGATCTTCATTACCTTTGTCGTTTCCCATCACCTCCACCTATGTTTGATAACGTCTGCAAATACTTAGCTGAACAATTTTCGAGTGATTTTGCCCGCTGGCTATTGGGAGAGGCTACTGTGTTAACCGAGTTAAGCCCTTCTGAGCTGTCGTTAGAGCCAATTCGAGCAGATGCACTCATGCTGTTGCAGTCCGAAGCGGTAGTCTTGCATCTAGAATTTCAAACCCAAGCGAGCGCAACTATTCCATTTCGGATGGCCGATTATTGCTTACGAATCTATCGCCGGTTTCCCAATAAACGTCTGCGGCAGGTGGTGATCTATCTCGCAGAAACAAGCTCAGAGCTAGTGTATCAACAGGAATTTATAGCAGGTGGAATGCGCCATCGCTATGAAGTGATTCGCCTATGGGAGCAACCGAGCCAAGTGTTTTTTGAGTATCCAGGGTTATTACCATTTGCGGTGCTTGGACAAACTCAAAATCGGATCGAAACCCTGCAACAAGTGGCACTAGCAGTAGATGGGATAGCTGATCGACAGATGCAGAGGGATGTGGCCGCATCAACAGCGGTGTTAGCTGGATTAGTATTAGAAAAAAGCGTAATTCAACGAATACTCCGGAGAGAAATCATGCGCGAATCGGTAATTTATCAGGAATGGCGGGCAGAAGCACTAGCAGAAGGTCGGGCAGAAGGTCGGGCAGAAGGTCGGGCAGAAGGTCGGCGGGAAGGAGAGGCCGCTTTAGTCCTGCGGCTGTTAGCACGACGAGTAGGGCCAGTGCCAGAGGAGCGACGCAATCAGGTATTGCAGTTGAACGTGGAGCAGTTAGAAGCGCTGGGGGAGGCGCTGTTAGATTTTTCAACTTTGGCCGAGTTGGAGGCTTGGTTGGACGCACACCAGCAGGCAATCAACAACGATTAGGATTTGCTGCTAGCTCTGGTTGAGCCATTCTTAGAACCATTAGTAGAACCATCAGTAGAACCATTGGCAGAGCCATTGACGAGGGCAAGAGGGCTGATTGAGGTTGGGCGGCGGCGAACGGTGCGGCGGGGTGTGCCTCCGGCCATTACGTATTCGTTACTGTAGCGTCCGTATTTAGAGGCCACTCCCGTTAGCATGCGTTCAGCATATTCAGCCAAGATTTGTTCGGCTTCTAGAATGGCTTGGTAAGTTTGATCTACGGTGGATAGGGCCGTATTATAGGCTTCGAGTTTTTGCTGCGTATCGGCAATCAGGGCCGCAAAAGTAGCGACGGTTAAGCCATTACCCAGATCGAGGGAGGGGTCAATGGATTTCATGCCAGCCATCCGGCGTTGGGATTTGTCGAGAATTGCAGAACCACGTTTGCGTCTAGGCATAGTCGATGACCTCATGCGGTAAAGAGTAGATGCAGTTACAGAATATCCAAACCTTAGCCTAGGGTTTAAGCATGGGAGCGCAGTATTTTTGAGGAACTGTTGTATGAATTTTAGTTGAAAGGTTCGACTTTTCTAGGAGAACTGCGCAAAAGGCAAGTTTGGTTGCAGCAGATGCAACGATAGAGGGAGCCAATGCAGCGATGGCTTGAGCAAACGTTGGAATGAAGTGAGCTAATGCAGCGATTGTTGATGCAAACGTAGGATTTGCTTAAGCATCAGTTATACCTGAATCAGCGATTAGAGCATAGGTTTATGCAAGGGCTGTATTTGTTTCAGGACTTATGCAGCTCAGCAATTTCTGCCCCCCTAGCCTCCCAGATTTGGCTACGATGTCCACACAAGAAGATCCCCCCTAACCCCCCTTAAATCAAGAGGGAAGAGGCGCAGCCTGTGCGCAGCACCTACCAATTATGGATTGAAATCCCCTTGATAAGGGGGATTTAGGGGGATCACCTTTAAGAGCGATTACAATACATTTGCACTATATATGACAATATTTGCAAATACCTGATTGAGCACTACACAACCGACTTTGCAACTTGGCTGTTGGGCGAAGCTGTCACACTGACTGAGTTAAGTCCTTCCGAGTTGTCGTTGCAGCCGATACGAGCCGATGCGCTGGTGCTGTTGCAATCGGATCAGGTTGTGCTGCATGTCGAGTTCCAAACCCAACCCAAACCCGATGTTCCCTTTTGCATGGCCGACTACCGCCTACGAGTGTATCGTCGGTTTCCGAACAAAGCTATGCGTCAAGTGGTGGTCTATCTCTATCCCACGACATCTCCCTTGGCCTATCAGAGTGCATTCGAGATGCCCGGCACTCGGCATGAGTATGAAGTGGTGCAGCTATGGGAGCAACCAACGGAGCTATTTTTTTCAGTCTCCAGGATTATTACCTTTTGCCGTACTGAGTCAGACGAGTCAGCCAGAGCAGACCCTGCAGCGAGTAGCAACTGCGATTGAGGATTTCCCAGAGCGAGTCGCTCAAAGTGACATAGCGGCTTCTACAGCACTTTTGGCTGGGTTAATATTAAAACAACAGGTGATTCGACGCGTGTTACGGAGGGACATTATGCAGGAGTCAGTGATTTATCAAGATATTTTGACAGAAGGACTAGAAAAAGGTCGGGCAGAAGGACTAGAAGAGGGCCGTAAAGAGGCATCCTTGAATCTGGTGCTACGCCAATTGAACCGCCGGCTACAGAACGCCTTGTCAGAGCCGCTGCAAGTGCAAATCACCCGCTTATCCTTAGACCAACTCGAACAGTTGAGTGAAGCGTTGCTGGATTTCAAAACGATTGCGGACTTAGAAGCATGGTTAGCCGCCCAGCAGGAACAGCAACAGGCTGATGGATAAAGTTTTCATGCAATCCCATAGCCTCACCCGAACGTTGCTCGGTTGCAGGCAACGTTGAGACAGTTGCGTGGTAAGTAAACGAATTCAAATTTTTGCTCGGCTTATCGCTGGCGTTTGGAATGCTTTTGGCGGCGGGGTCTGGCCCGTCCTAGGAGACCAATGCCATAAACTAATCCAAGCAGCACGGCTAGAACCAGTGGAATGACGATGAGAGGCATTGCAGCACCGATTGAAATTGCGGAGGCAATCGCAATCACAACTACTAGGTAAGGAAGAATAATGCAGAGAGTCGCAATAGTGATTTTGAGTGGAGACCATTTGATATTCTTCGCATAGTCCTTGTGCTGATATTTGCCTCTGCTTGCGAACTCATTGTCCTTGGAGTATCCTTTTAACCGATTAGGAAGCATGACACACTATTCCCTAGAGTAAATAAACTCTGAAACAGGATAATCTACATACAATCCATTGAAACTTTAATCTAAATTTTATTTGCCTCGAACTTGGTCATGGTGCTTAGTGAACCATTCATAAGTCTTTTCAATTCCTTCCTTCAGCGATGTTTTTGCTCGCCACCCCAAGCTGTTAATTTTGGAAGTATCGAGTAACTTTCTGGGTGTACCATCGGGTTTAGATGGATCAAACTTTATCTCTCCTGAGTATCCAACTACGGCTTTAATTGTCAACGCCAGTTCTTTGATCGAGATCTCTTCACCGGTTCCGACATTAATAAAGCCTGCGCTGTTGTAATGCTGCATCAGAAACAGCAACGCATCGGCCAAGTCATCGACAAACAGGAATTCTCTCAGGGCAGAACCCGTACCCCAGACTTCCACATAGTCTGCCTGAGTCTGCTTAGCCTCATGAAACTTACGGATCAGGGCAGGCAGGACGTGGGAGTTGGCTAAGTCAAAGTTGTCGTTGATGCCGTAGAGATTGGTCGGCATTGCAGAAATGAAGTTGACGCCATACTGATGACAGTAGTTTTCGCAGAGTTTGAGTCCGGCAATTTTGGCAATAGCGTAGGGTTCGTTAGTGGGTTCTAGCAACCCAGTGAGCAGGTGTTCTTCCCGCATCGGCTGGGGGCAGAGTTTGGGATAGATGCAGGATGAGCCGAGGAACAGTAGTTTCTTGACACCGAATTGGTAAGCGCTATGAATCACATTCGCTTCCATGATCAGGTTGTCGTAGATGAATTCAGCTCGATAGGTATTGTTGGCATGAATCCCTCCCACTTTGGCGGCAGCGAGGAAGACATACTCTGGGCGGGTTTCAGCGAAGAAGGCTTCGACCTCGGTTTGCCGTCGTAGATCTAGTTCTTGGCTGGTTTTGAGCAGGAGGTTGTGATAGTTATTGGCTTGCAGGGTTCTGACAATGGCGCTACCAACTAAACCCTTGTGTCCAGCAACGTAGATTGGAGAATCTGGTTTCATAGTGTTAGCCATTAGGCAGATGTAAGAACATTTTGCTGACGCAGAGTAGCCCGGTCTTCAACTAGTTGTGCCACACTGCCATTCAGGGGAACTAAGCCAATTGCTTTCAGGTCAGCTTCCACCATCAGTTGAACTAACTGCTCAAAGGTAACAGAGGGTTCCCAGCCTAGTTTTTGTTTAGCTTTGCTAGGGTCACCAATCAGCAGGTCTACTTCGGCAGGGCGGAGATAGCGCTCGTCAAATTCGACATAGTCTTGCCAGTCGAGGTTGACATAGCCGAAGGCATGATCGAGAAATTCTTTGATCGAATGGGTCTCGCCGGTAGCGATCACGTAATCATCTGGCTGCTCTTGTTGTAGCATGAGCCACATGGCACGGACATAGTCTTTGGCATAGCCCCAGTCGCGTTTGGAGTCTAAATTACCCATGTAGAGTTTTTTCTGTTGTCCAGCAACAATCCGAGCTACGGCACGGGTAATTTTGCGCGTCACGAAGGTTTCACCACGTCGGGGAGATTCGTGATTGAACAGAATGCCGTTGCAGGCAAATAGTCCATAAGATTCGCGGTAGTTGACGGTTTGCCAGTGGGCGTAGACTTTGGCGCAGGCGTAGGGGCTGCGGGGGTAGAAGGGGGTGGTTTCTTTCTGAGGGACTTCTTGAACCAGGCCAAACATCTCGGAGGAGCCAGCTTGGTAGAAACGAACCTGGATGCCGGTGCGCTGCTGGTAGTCGCGAATCGCTTCCAGAAGGCGGAGGGTGCCCATACCTACAGAGTCTACAGTATATTCAGGAGAATCGAAGCTGACGCGGACATGGGATTGGGCACCGAGGTTATAGATTTCGGTGGGCTGGATTTCTTCCAGGAGGCGGCGCAGGGTGGTGCCGTCGGTTAGGTCACCGTAGTGGAGACGAAGATGAGCGTTGGGATCGTGGGGGTCTTCGTAGATGTGATCAATGCGATCGGTGTTGAAGGTGGAGGTGCGACGGATGATGCCGTGGACTTCATAGCCCTGCTCCAATAGAAATTCGCTGAGATAGGAACCGTCTTGGCCAGTAATGCCGGTGATGAGTGCGCGTTTGGGATGAGTCATAGATCCGTTTTATCCTGCCTAGACAACATTTAGCCACTGACAACTAGATATGAGAACCAATTTATAACATCAGGGAACCTCTCCTCGCTATAAGCACAAAAAGCATAAATTACCTATCTAAAGTAAACTACCGTAAATTATGAACATGCATTAATTCATCGGAGCAACCTCTATGCTCTGGTTAGATTTTCTTTGCAACCATTCCACGCGAATCACATCAGCAGAATCAAGCTCCTGAGGACGATGGGTATCAAGTGTCTTTCGCAATTCCTGGTAAGAGTATCCCATCTGAAACAAGGTTTCATGCCCCAGAAATTCCAAATAATCATTAGCAATTTGCCAAGTTTGAGGAGCTTTGAGCAATGAAATCCATTTATCTGAATTTTGTGGATCTGGCCGAGACTTCTGATAAACCAATTTTTGGTCTCCGAATCGCCAGACTGTTGAATTAGTAGTGCCATACTCAATCATTTTCGGAGCAAATTTCAGTTTCATTGCTTGACAAACTCTTTTGAATTCTATCTCTGGTTTGGCAATTAACTTTTCATAATGCAAAACCAGACAATCATCGCCCAATTCTCTGATTCCTTCTAACAATAAACCAGGTGCTTTAACGATGTCATTTTTTAATTGATCCAGATGCAACCAATCACTTTTAACCCAAGTAGCAATAATTGAGCAAAGAACTGCCAAGGGATTCCTAAGCAAAATAATGAACTGAGCTTGTGGAAAGACTTTATAAATTTCTAAAATAATGTAGTAATACCGTGGAGTTTTGTCTAAAAAAAACTTCTTTCCAGTAGATTTTAATACTTGACTATAAAGATCAGCATACATGAAACTCAGATGTTCATAATATGCAGTTTTACCGTCTGGTAGTTGTTGAAAAAAGTTATCCCAGCCAATTCTAGCCAGCTTGGTATTGTATTCCGCTTGAAGATCGTCATAACATAAGGGATATAAAAGTGGTAGCATTATCCAAGGCTCTGATATTGTGTGGATTTGGGGATGGCTCCCCAAAATCTTCTGGGTCAACGTAGAACCAGCTCGAGGTTGAGATATTAGGAAAATTAGGTTTTGGCCTTCCAGTCCTATACTCACAGTTACTACTTTACCTCCGTTGCCCTGATTGCTATTAACCTTAGAATATTAAACATATCTACTTCACTCTATACACCGTATCAAAGTAATTCTTCAGCTCACTTAAATTATCAATCGTATTCATGCCTTGATTTTCATATCTTAGTACCCCAGTTAAAAAATCATGTCTTGAATATACAAAATAGGAATTCAGATCATACCGCAGCCCTAGAACTTGAGCAAAGCGATCGGTTATGGGCTTAAAATGTCCAAATTCCTTATTCCATACCAAATTCGAGGTACTTTGGCAGGCTGCCTTCGATAAGGAAAAGTACTCTTTTATCATCTCAGTTATTTGTAAAGCCAGGTACTCATAAAAAGGCGTAGTGGGATGATACGGATCCCTAAAAAATGGTATATCTCTGTATCTTTCCTTAAAAAAATCTATGAATTTAACATCACCTAACTTCTCAAGTTCTGAGAAGCGATACATGGCATCATTGAATGTGGATCGGATAATATCTTCATCCAGATCGGCTCCACAAAGATAAGGGTCAACTTGCCTTTCTTCATAAATTTTTGGGAAAAACATAACAGCAGCACTGTTAATTCGCTCAAGCTCACGAACATCATTTGGAGGCCAAAAGCCATTAAATCGAACAAAGGGAACTCTGATAATACAACAATCAGATTTAAGAATTGACTTGAGGTTTTCAAGCTTAAATTCCTCGTAGGATTGGATCGGTTGTATGATCAATGCATCACATTGAGAGAATTTTCCTTTTAGCTCATTATAATTTTCTATATTCTCATAAGATAAAATATGTTCAATATTAAATTGATGATCAACTCCTGCTTTTACTAAAGCGTTCTTATAAATCGCACCATGACAGTTTGCAAAAATCAGGATATTTCGCATTTGGCATCTCCTAGTAACTTCATGAATCCAGAGAAAAACTCTGACTAAGCTGAAAGATTCACAAATTGTTAGCCCTCCAGGCAGTGTAGTAACTGACTGAATCGCTCTGAAAATTGCTCTCTCTCTGAAATATATGCAAATGAGTCCGAAAAATGTATAGCCAAATCTTGCAACTCTTGAATATATGCTTGCACAAACTCAGAATTTGGCACAAAGCTATCGATCATATCAAATGCTTCTTTAGGATTGAGGCCATATAGATCAATCCAGGATTTATGCTTAATAATCTTTCTGATTCCATGCTCCGCACCACCTACATACACAGGAATTCCTAAACAGGCATAAGCATCAAATAATTTCTCAGTAACATATGTCTTGTAATAAGTATTTTCAATAGCAGAAATAAATGTGCTAGCTTTATTGAGCTTTACAAGCTTATCAAGATGCCAATCTGGTAGATCCTGCCGAGGTTGCTTAGAATGCCAACCTTTTCCTTCGACCAAATTGTTTTGTCCAGTAAAATTAAGCGCCAGGTCTGTACGGAATTTACTCAATCCCCACGTATTTTGCTCCGGATAGCTTTTGGCATAATTGTCACTCAGTCTCTTTTCTGCAATAAAAGATATTTTGTACGGTGCAGAGTTCCAAACAGTTAAAATATCCTGTTCAGAGTATTTGCTTGCAACCTTGAGAATGGAACAGTAGCGCGTAAAGAAACGGTTATGGGTTGTGAGATAGTAAGGATAACTAGAAAATTCAAAAACATTACTATTATAATGGTTAATTTGGTGAACAGTATAACTTTTGTCAAAACAGGTAATTTCAACTATTCTACGGGTAAAATTTGGTGTCCAAATTGTGTCCCAAACTGGTTCTTCAGAAATCACAACCAGTTTACTTGATGGGTTCTTAGACTTAATTTGGTGAATGAGTTCTTTATCATCATTAAAGTCTTTGATAAAACCAGTAAGAATCACATCAGCCTTAAAAGGATCAGTAGAATAATCAAACCTTTTTTCGAAAATAGAGCGGTAACTTTGATAGGCAAAGGGGGTTCTCTTAGAGTGCTTACCGAATAAATACAACGTCAATTTAGCCATTTAACCTAAAAATCTCCTTTAGAGTACACGATCTGCGCTACCTTAAAACCATCCAGAAATTATCGAATATCCTGCATTCTGAGACGCTCAAAACTATATTCCTCCTTGCTTTTTACTCGCTTTTAGAGCGTGCTCACAAAGGTATAGTTTAGGGCTTCCGTCCGCTTGCATATACGTTAGCACAGCCACTTGGGCTAGTAAGTAACCAATTTCCCTCGAAATATAACTCTACTAACATCAGAAAGCGAGGTTAGTGGAGTAGGGGCAAAGACAGCAACTCCAAAACAGGTTCTTATACAGCTAACTGCTCCACCTTTCTTGCTTCTGTCACCTGTTTTTGTTGCAGCTCTAAAAACAGATTTACAATATCGTGGATAAAACAATCAGGTCCATACAACATCCATAATTGTTTCAGCGCGGCCTGCTTTCTTTGAATAAGTTGTTCATCCTTGGCCATTTCTGCAAGGCGATTTGGAAGAGCTAATATCTCCTCAAGATTTTCTCCGCATGCAACCGTTGCTTCTTCCCATAAAGACTTGTTGCCTGGAGGTTGATAGGTATCAGCTAGAACCACTGGAATAGCTCCATACCCAATCGATTCCCATAGCCTAATCGAGTTCGGTCCAGTACCTGAAGGGCAAAGACTAAACAGGCTGTCAGATAATACAGTCTTGAATTCTTCTGTAGCTTGAGTATTGACCAACTCCTGCTTAGACTTTTGCTTCTGAAAAATTTGATGATCATAGACAACTTTTTGAAAGTGCCAATTATCTCGGCCAACAACCAAACCTCTATGATCTTTGCTGAGGTTATCTATAATCAAATCCCGTGCATTAGTTAGGTACCACTGATTAGCTCTTGCACCAATGAAAGAGTACAGATATTTTCTTTGATTTACCTGCTTAACTTCTGCTTCTGATACCTGTACTGGAAATAGAGGGAAAGGCAATATCTGAACACACTCATTTTGGGGCAATGTGGTCTGTCCCTTGACGGCATGGCTCCAATAAATGTGAGTTATACCCGAATCAATAAACAGATGTTGGTATTTCAACATTAGGATATGTTGACAAACCGTGATCACATATTGATAATTCTTAAGCTCTGCCTGGAAGCTATCTAGTATCGCTTTAAGTTCATTTCCTTTGATAACCCCAGTGTTCAATTGGTCAATTAGCGTTGCCCAAGGGAATGCGAAATAAACTGCACCTTGAGTCTCCGACAGCATCTCGCAAGCTTTCAGAAATGCTTGCTTCTCAGTAATTGCAGGAAACTGCCAATCGCTGTCAAAACCTATCACTGTTTTATTACAAGTGACGCGCTTTGCGGCTAATTTAGCATCCAACAACTTGCTATGTTGACTGTTGATAGCAAAGTCAAATTGTGACTTCTTACTCAAGGAAGTCTTGTTATAGATATCAAAAGGCTCCTTCTTAAGCGAGATCTTCCCATCGATGCTACTCTTAATTAGACACCGCTTTAAAGAATACAGATCTATTGCCTGTAGATTTTGAAAACGTAACTCTTCCGGAACGGTTTTATCAACCTCCAGGTAGTATTTACTTATTTTATCCTGCGACTTTTCGCTTATATCTTTCGAGCTTTGCGCTAGTGAAAAGTTAACCTGAAAAATATTTGCCTTTTTTTCTGCAAATAGACGCCATAAATTCCAATCCCCTGCAAATTTATATCTTCTAAATCCTTTATCAGTGTCTACCGAACGCCACAAACTATTCCTGAAAAAAGTGCCTTCCTGTTGAATAGAATCCCAGTGTCGTCCATCACATAGCCCGTGCTTGATCACCTCTTGATTTACTGGTATTTCGCTAGTTGCAACCGGTACATTGCTGCTGGCAACGAATGTAGTACCAGTTACCCAACGAACCGTTTTTTTATCAAGCTGTTTATCAAGCTCTGCTATAAAAGCGCAAGCGCCGGGTATAAGTATGTCATCCACATTGATCCATGTCATCCAATCGTTAGGTTGCATACTTAGGCTACTAAAACCCTTGAATAAGGCATCATATATACCTTCATCTTCAGCACTTGCATAAGTAAACTCTATTTGTTTACACAAGAGAGGAATAGCGCCTGTTCTGATTCGCTCAGCCCAACGTTCCAGTACTTCAATCGTCCCGTCGGTGGAGCCACCATCCTGAACATGGTAACGGATTGAGAAATCTCCAGCCTGTAAAACTACACTGGCAATCGTTCGGTCAATTGTATCAACGACATTATAGGTAGGAGTGACTATAAATATCTTGGTACAAGGTGCATCATTGGACAAAGTTGCTGAGGTAGGTTTAGGCTGAGATGGATGCTTGCCATCTCCGTTAATGGCCAATTCCTGATTTTTCAATTGTGACGTGGTTTTTGCCTGGATTTCTTGCTGTAAGCGATTCAAATGTTGTTCTAGAGATGCTTGTGGATACAGTTCAACCCCTTGCTGACCAATCGCAATCGCTTCATCCAAATTCCCCTGCTGGTGGACTAACTTCAGCAATGTTTCATAGACCCACACTGGCTGCTGAGGATCCAACTCAATCGCTTGACGCAAGCTCAAGATACATCCTGTACTATCGCCAGCTTTCTCCTGCGCTGCTCCTAACTCACAATACAAAACAGTATCGTTAGGATGCTTTTCAACTGCCGCTTGATAAGTTGCAATTGCACTGTCAAATTTCTGTTGTTTTGAGAAAGCATAGCCCAACTCAATGTAGGTTTCAGCAGAATTAGAACCTAGGCAAATGGCTTCCTCAAGTGCAGTAGCCGCGTTGTTCCATTCTTCTAGCTGTAGTAAGGCTCTAGCCAGATTCCTGTAAGACCATACATACGACGAGTTGAGTTCAATAGCTTTACGATAAGCAGTCACTGCCGCCTGATAGTTGCCTTGCAGTAAGAAATTATCTCCTTGGTCATGGTAATAGATAAATTGACCAGACTCTAGCTCAATTGCCTTTTGATAGTGTAGCTCTGATGCTGCAAAACGTTTTTGTCTGGTCAAAACTCGTCCAAGACAGCAATGTGCTTCTGCTAATTGAGGAGCCAAATCAACAGCCCTTTGCAAGAAATCAGCAGCTTCCTTAATACTGTCTTGATATAAGAGCGCTTTACCTAAATTGCAGAACAACCAAGGGTCATCAAACTCACTATCAAGCACTTGACGATAGAAGGTTTCAGCCTGCTTATAATTGCCTTGCAGCATAAAAACATTCGCCATTTGGTAGCGGTATACCGCTTTCTCAGGCTCTAATTTAACAGCTTTTTGATAGTGCTTGAGTGCTTCCTCGTAGTTCAATCGCGCTTGACAAACCTTTCCCCATAGGGCATAGGCTTCTGCACTGCCGGGTTCTGCTGTAGTAGCTTGTTGAGACAGAAGATATGCCTCGTCCAAATTTCCTTGGCTATACGCAGCGTAAGCTTCAGCTAAGTAATTCATAGTTCAGGATTTAGCAAGACGTGAGCAGGATTTCTAAATTTTGACAAACTCTAGAGCTGAGAATTAGTTGTTAAAACCTGATTGAATTACTCTTGTTAAAATCTGTTTTTTAATAGGTTCTAGATTAAGTCAATTCGTATCGATACTTAATCAGCACATCTTCCAGCAATTCGCTCAAAATCTCTATCGTTGCTGGTTTTAATTTCTCTTTGTAATCACCAGGTGTCACTTTACGTATATGCAAGTCAACATTCTCTCGATTCGGAAAAATATCGTGCCGTTTTGCAATTTCTGTGATTACAGACTCTTCCATTTCCAAACCTAGAAAAGCCAAGATCTCGCCAATCCACTGATGCTTAGCAAAAATAATATCCTCATAACGGAAAAGCTTAAGATTCTCATCCTCAATTCGAGCATAAGCTCTGAAAATATCAGCAAATCGCTCAGCATTCTCTAATACATAGCTATCGATATCTACTTCCGATAACTTTTGCCGCAACTGCGCTAGCTGATCGCCCATTGCACCCTGAGGTAAAGGATGGCTCTTCTTCATTGAGAAATAATGAGACACCAGAATATCCCTCGGATCCCGAACTAGCAGAATTTTCTTAAAATCCTTGATGTCAAAATTATTCAGATAGGGTGGAAAATAGCGAAATCCGTAGTAGCAGTATCCTTGTTCAACAAACAGTTCGCAGATATCCTCACCAAACCTACCTTCCTCAATTCCTTCCTTAAAAGCAGTTTTAGCAATGCTAATAGCGGGAATCTCAAGATATTGGCAGATATCCTCCATCACATTGTCTTGCAACACACTGCCAGATTTTGGAATAGCAAAGACAAAAAAGCTAGCCACATTAGCTGGAGAAGCAATCTCTAGCTTAATCTCCTGTTGATCCTGTGTATAAATCACCCTTTGCATCATCTCAACCTATCTACAGAACATTGATTCTTGAAACCTTGACTGAACAAAAGCAAGCTATCCTATCATATTTATTGTGTAGTCTTTGCTTGTTCATTTAGATGTAAGTTTTGCCAACCCAAGAATAAACATTTATCTACCTAATCTCTTAAATACAATTAGACATTAGATGATATAGATGTAGCAGTGACATAACTCACAATCATCCTACTAGACACATAACAACATTACACAAACTACGAATTCGAGCAAACTTCAAACTCAATCTTTTCAATCAAAAGACCTAACTTTCGTTGACTTTCATCGATTTGATAATCGCTTATCTTCAACGTGAACCTATTCACCCCTTGTTCAAGCAAGACTGTCAACGACAACACATTTCTTCGCTTGATATCAGAACAAGGAACTTGCTCCTGCAGACATAGCTGTCCATTTCTCCAAATTTCCAGATGCTGATCCGGAGAAATATTGCGGCAATTGATCACAAGACTTCCCTGTTGAGACTTAGAAGAGATCACTACAAATTCCCCTTCAGGCCACAGCAACCACTGACTAGGACTTTCTAGCTCAAGCTGAGGATAAGGCGGTTCCATACCACTAAACCCTGTCAGTGCGTGACCCGTAACGCCTGAACCCGAGATTACACTATGCAAAGTCTGCCCATTGTCACCCATCACGACTGTCGGTTGGTCCAGCTCTGGCAGATGGGCCGCAAACTTACTTGCCGGATTGAGCTGGAGTAGATTCAGCCAACCGCTCTGGTCCAACGCCACCATAAAGCTGTGATAGCTTGCCTGGAACGAAAAAGTAGTGGCAATGTAAATGGGCGCTAGAGCACTCAAGAGCTGACGTTGCTCCTGATCCCCATACAGTTCTGCAATTACCGCTGCTAGCGCTTCAGGTGTTCGTTTAATAGCCACTCGACCCGTTATTCCATCTGTAATCGCCTCTTTGATACCCCCCAACGCATAGCCCACTGCAGGCGTACCGCAAGCCGCTGCCTCAATAAAGGTTTGGCCAAACGCCTCCTCCTGGGAAGGGCCAACAAACAAATCAGCCGCGCTGTAATAGCAAGCTAACAACAGGGGATGGCTGACATAGCCAGCACTGTGAACTTCTACGCCTTCCACAATCGAAGCCCCATAACCAAAGCTGACCACCATTACATTATCGAGTGCAGCAATCTTAAGCGCTTCCACTAAGAATCTGAACCCTTTGCGCTCATCTTCAATCGACTGACTACCCGTTAAAATAATGAACTTGTCTTCCGGTAAACCCAATTGCCGGCGACACTCTTGGCGATCCCGCGGATAGAAAGTTTTCAGATCCAGCCCATAGTGAATGGTTTGAAACTTATGATCTAGCTCAACTACAGCTTGTCGAGGTTGATAATTGAAAAACGCATATCTAGCCCAATTGGTAGTCCAATAACTATCACCCAACACCAAAAGCCGATCACAGTTACGCACTAGAGTATGTTTACGTTTAAAAGCATCCTTGATTTTGTCCGGCGCTAGGCGGGGATATTCGTTACTGGTCGGGCAGGCAGCATCACAGGTCACCATGTATTTTTCGCAGGTTCCCACATAGCCACAGCGTCCAGTCAGCAACCACTGGTCATGCATGATGAAAACCGTATAGAAATGGCTAGCCAACAGTTCCAACACATCCAGCGGCTGTTCCATGTTGTGTAGATTACCAACCACCACCAGATCGGGGTTCACCGCAGCCACCAGTTGAAACACATCCTCAGCCGTGCAGCTCACTGGCGTCAACGACCAATCCAGCGTACCCGCAATCGGGATCACCTCATGGCCAGCTAAAGCAAACGCCTGACCCATGCGAGAATGGGCAATTCCCGCTCCTCCCAATGTGCCCACATCATTCACAAGGGCAATCCGCAACCGACTGCGGTTAGCTTGGGAAGCACCTTGAGAACGTGAGCAGTTAAACCGGAGCCGCAGGGAATCAGCAGTCTGTCGCAACTCCGGCTCATATTTATCCACTTCGCTAGTTTTTTGCGCTGCATGCATCCGGTACTGAGCAATCGGATGTCCAATCACATACAGCCTTGCCCCTTGGGCAGCGAATCGTGTCCACAGCTCATAGTCCATACTGTAGAACAATGATTCATCTACATATCCACCAGCCCGCTCCCAAATCGAGCGGGTAAACATCACCTCAGGCTGATAGAAAAACTTTCCTTTCAGCCAACAGCGATCCAGATCCAGCAAATCATCGAGAGGCAGCAGACCATCTACACAGGATGTAAGATGCTGTTCAATTTCAATTCCATCCCGAAATAATTGACAAACTCCCGCGACTACATCTGCACCACTCGTGTAAAACGCCAGGGCCATCGCGTACAGCGCATCTGGAGCCAAGCGATCATCACTATTGAGCCAAGTCAGAATTTCTCCTGTTGCCTGTTGAAAACCCTTATTGAGCGCATTGCTCTGTCCTTGATCCGGTTCACTGATCACATAGGAAAAATGGTCTCGGTACTGATTCACAACCTGCATCGTGCTATCAGTAGAACCACCATCTATCAAGATATGTTCTACGTTGGGATAATTTTGGTGAATTACCGAAAGGATGGTTTCTTCAATATATTCTCCCTGGTTGAAGGAAGGGGTAATGATTGAAATTTTCGGCCAGGGTTGGCCATTGGGTAGAGTGGGTGGTACAGGACGGGGATCTGCTCCATAAGGCCAGGGTTTAACAGACTGGTTCTCCTTTGCCTGAGTTGACATTTCATAGACAACGGCTGTTTGGTTCAACTTAGCTCGAATGTCAACCGTATGAGGAGCAAATTTAAGGGCAGTATTGTAGGCAGCAATCGCTGCTTCTAGGTTTTGAGCAGCGGCGTAGGCATCTCCTAATTTCGTGTACACCGATGAGTGGGGTGGAGAGAGTTTTCCATCTTCATCGGTTACCGGCTTGAGAGCAGCAGAGCGCAAAGCAACATTTGCACCGGGAGCACTCACAGCTCCATTAGAATGGGTCAATCCACCTGTCTGTTTCAACTCCAACAGCAGTTGATTGAGGCGCTGCTCAATTTGACTCAACGAAGAAATAAATTGGTGTATTGTTTCTGATGCGATGTAGGACAAACTCGGGGAAACTTCAAGGCTCAGAACGCTGAAGTAGCTGCGTAGCGTTGCTGCCAATAAAGGACGAGACGGAATGCAGACATCAACTCGGTCAGCAATCACAGCATTGTGGTCAAAACCCTGCTGGTGGTTCCAAAACCAGGCAAGACGCAAGCCGGCAAAGCTTTGTTGCTCCAAGCTCTCAATGGCAGCATATTCTTGCTGTAAGTCCACAACTAGCAGAACGGCATCAAAATTATCCAGGTCAATTTGGTTTAGATGGGTACAGAAAGTTAGAGAATAATGCTCAGTCTCAATTGCTTGCAGCGTGTTCAAGGTTCCTACCGGTTGATCTGGCTGGTGCCAAACCAAAACTCGCCGGCGTGGTCGATTCAAGAAGATTTCGAGCCTCCTGCAAATTGCTTGTTTGCGATCGGGTGAAGCAGCAATGGTATGGTAGCGCTCAGTTACTTGCAGCAGTTCTCTGACGGAGGAAATTTGATCTGCTGTTTTTTGAGATGGATGATTCCTGAAGCAAGCCAACGGCCAACTTACGACCTCTAGATGAGCATCAGTTTGAGCAAACCGCATCCAGAGGTCATAGTCCATTGCATAATGTAATGACTCATCCAAAGCTCCACCAACCTGTTCCCAGATGCGGCGGGTAAAAATGACCTCAGGCTGAAAGAAAAAATGACCGGTTGTCCATAAGCGAGCTATGTCTGCTAAATGCTGAACTGTAAAATTCTGCGTCTTAGTTCTGGGTTTTCGCACTGCTACAATCTGGTGATCTCGATACATGAGGCAAATTCCGGCCATTACATCCCAACGCCGTTGCAGATAGGTGAGCGCTGCGATATGTAATGCCCCAGGGCCGAGTAGATCATCACTGTTGATCCAGGTCATCAACTCGCCGCTTCCTCGCTGAAACCCTTTATTCAGCGCATTTGCTTGACCGTGATCGGGTTCAATTACAATCTGGGTTACTTGATCTTTGTAGCGTTCCAGAACGCTGACTGTATTATCAGTCGAACCACCATCTACAATAATGTATTCTAAATTACTGTAATTTTGATTCAGAATCGAAAGAATCGTCTCCTCAATGTAGGCACCTTGGTTGAGAGAAGGGGTAACAATCGTAATTTTAGGCCAAGCAACGCCTTGCGGTTTCAGTGCTTCAAAAATTGATTTAAGGTGGCTAAACGGGCAAAAAGGCCATAGCTTACCTTGCTGTTGAGGCCAACGAATTAAATCTCCTCCACTGTCACCAATTTGATCGACTTTACTGAAACAAGCATTTGCTTCTTTGATCTTTCCTTCAACAATTCGCTGTATCCCATCGTTGAAATGCGAAGCACCAACCTTACTCTGAACCCATTCCTCTTGGGGTTGCAACGCCAACACCTGATTATAAGAATCGATCGCCTCATCCCAACGCTCTAACTTCGCCAACACCTCACCCAGGTTGTAGTGCGACCAGGGAAAGTCTGGATTTAGCTTGATCGCCTGTTGATACGCCTGAGCCGCCGCCGCCCATTGCTCTAACTGCCGCAAGGCATCGCCCAGGTTGTTATGCGACCAGGAAAAATTAGGCTCCTGCTCGATGGCCTGCCGATACGCCTCAACCGCCGCGTCCCACTGCTGGGATTGCAGCAAAGCATCACCCAACTGATGATAGCCCTGTCCGCTTGGTTGCAACTGCACGGCTTGGCGATAGTGGGGAATTGCGGCCTCGTGCTGCTCCTGCCGACACAGGGCCTCAGCGATGTGAACGTGGGCATCGGCGCAGGTTGGATCTTGCTGCACCGCCCATTGGTAGCAGGCCAAAGCCGATTCAATGTGATCCTGCTGCCAAAACAGTTGCCCAAATCGACACAACTCCACCGCAGTTGCCAAGGTTGGTTGCAGAGAAAGTGCCTGGAAGTAGCTAACTTGAGCCGCCTCTAGCTGACCGGTCCGCTCTAGCACTTTTGCCAAACCCCAGTGGGCTGGAGCTAGCTTGGCATCCAGGGCAATCGCCTGCCGATAGTAGGATATAGCTTGGTCCCACTGCTGCTGTTGCCGACAAGTATCGCCCAAGCGACAAAAATTAGCGGCGGAGCCGGGTTGAGTCGAGGCGGATTGAACGCCTGAGTCGTTTGGGTGCTGCTGGGGCTGGGCTGCTTGCATTTGAACAGCAGCTTTACCCGTATTGTTGTTAATAATCGCCTCAAGCTGTTGCTGAGCTTCTACCAGAGATGGATCTAGTTTCAACGCCTGCCGATAGCAAACAATCGCTGGCTTGATCTGCCGATGAGCAACCAGAATTTGCCCAAGCTGGAAATGGTCTGAGGCCGCAACCTGCTGAGGCTGGTGCAAAAATGCTTTATAGATTGCGTTAATCACCGCATCCGATTGACGAATCTGAGTCCACACCCGCTCGATATTCACAGCAATATCCGTCAAGTTGGGGTTGAGGGCCACAGCCCGCCGATAACAGACCAATGACTTTAACCACTGCTGTTGTTGAGCATAGAGGGATCCCAAGTTAGCATAGACTTCAGCCGCTGTGGGTTCCAGCTCTAGCGCTTTTTTGTAGAGTGTTTCCGCTTCAGCAAATTGGCCTAGCCGCTGTAGCCCATCGCCCCAAAGTTTGTAGGCTTTAGCAGAGGGGTGGGACTGAATCGACAGGCGGCAATAGTCAATCGCCATCTTGATCTGCCCATGCTGAAGTAGATCAATAGCAAGCTGCTGAAACGCCTCTGCCGATAGCACCGCATGAGGATCGGTGCCATTTTGCGGAGCCTGAGATGAAATCGATGCAGACGCTACATCTGCAGTAGATACCGCAGTAGACGAAGGAACACTGGCCGTAGTGTCATCGGAAATCATGAACGCACCTAAAGAATTCTGCTTGAGTTAACGGGTGAGTTGATTCCAGGCTGGCGGCAAGTCAGTGATGATTCAATCCTTGCCATTTGGCTGTAGAAAAATGCTCCAGTAAGTAGGTCAATCTGATTAAACAGTAGATGCAGTTCGGGCATCTTGCTCGCGCCAGCGAGACGCTTGCACTACGGATCTTCAAATCAATGATGTTGATCTACTTAAAACCCTTTAGTTAAAGCTGAGGCAGAATATTTGAATTGATAGCAGGAAGACCAATGGTAAAAATTTCTGGACGTTGAAATGGGAGTTGACAGAAACCATCACAATCCTGCAATTAGAGCATTAAAAACTTGGCAAAAACAATAAAATCACAGAGCGCTACTTTTAATTTTCTAGTCAGATTCCTCATATCAGGAAGAATATCTGACAATTTGTCACCCATATCATGTCAATTGAATCACAGCAATTGAGTCACAGCAGCGTAAACGTTGGTTCCGTCGTACTATCTATCTTCGCAGCTTCTTGAACTTTCACTGGTGTATGCGAAGTTGGTTGAGAATTGGAGCGCTGCCGCTGTTTTTGCAACTGCTCCCGCTGAATCAATACATCGCCAAATTCCAGATAGTATTGCGTTTGATCAGGAGCCAACTCCATCGCCTGTTGATAGACAGCCACGGCAGCATCCCACTGCTCCAATCTGGCCAAGGCTTTGCCCAGGCCAGCCTGAATTTGAGCGCTCCTGGGGTTGCGTTCGGCGGCTTGACGATAGCAGAGAATTGCTTCTTGCCACTTGCCCTGCTGACACAGCCCTTCGGCCATGTGGTGATAGGAGCGGGCCACAATCGCGCGCTGGCAATACTCCAACTGGGTCAGAGCATGTTGAAACACCGCATAGCCTTGAGCGCCATTCAGATTGAGCTGGGTGACGCGCTGATAGGTAGCGCTGGCTTCTTCCCATGCTTCTAAGGCCACCAAAGCCCGACCTAAGCCGGCTAAAAGTTGAGGATTGTTAGAATCCTGCTCCACTGCTTGGCGATGGCATTTTAATGCCTCTTGCCATTTTCCTTGTTTGCCTAGAACAATGCCCAGATTATGGTGAGCTTCGGCAAAATTGGGATCAAAGCTGATGGCTTGAGTAAACGACAGGATCGCCTCCCTGAGTTTGCCTTGCTCGGTGAGCGCCGTTCCTAGTCGCCAATGTTCGCGGGCGGTACCCCAATCGGGTTCGAGTTGCAGGGCTTGATACCAGCAGTTCGTTGCCTGCTCCTGATTGCCCAACTTTTGCCACAGCTCACCCATTGCCCAGTAGGCTCCGGCAAACTTTGGGTTGAGGCTGATCGCCTGTTTATAGCACTCGATCGCTTTGGTGAATTCCTGCTGCTCGCTATAGACGCTGGCCAAGTAGGCATACACCTCTGCCTGTTTGGGTTGGAGTCGCAGAGCTTGGCTGTAGGAGCGCTTGGCGTCATCAAGACGGCCTTTACCCTGATAGGACTGCCCCAGCATATAAAAGGCTTCTGCTGTCTTGGGTCCCATCAACTGAATCGCCTGTTCGCAGGCAGTAATTGCCGCATCCCAATTCTGGATCCGACAGTGAGCTTTGCCCTGCTGCAAATAAAAGGCGGCTTCTTCAAACCAAGGCAAAGGTTGCTCTTCCTCAGTTTCAGCCTCATCCAAACTCGCTTCAGCTTCAATCTCACTATGATTCTGCGCTGGATTCGCCGTGGCATTCGCTTCCAGGGTATTGGCTGTTGCTGTTAGAGCTGTTAATTCAATTGCTCGTCGATAGCAGACAGCCGCTTCTTCTAAATTCCCCTGACTACTCAGGGCTTGGGCTAGATGCTGATAGGCTTCTACCGAGGTGGGATCAAGTTGCAGCGCGTTGCGATAGATGGTAATTGCCGCATCGAGTTGGCCTTGCTGAAGCAATAAATTGCCTTGCTGGAGCAACTCCCGACTTGCGTGTTCAGCATCTGAAGCCGCCAAATTAGGCAACAGCACTAACCGCTCTGCCGTTTTGATCGCAACAGCAGCTTCGGCTTGGCTGGCGGACTGGCTGGCGGATTGGAAGTGATCTGTAGCAGAAACTGAGGCTCCATTAGAAGAAGGCAAATTGAGCGGCTCCGCTTGGGTAGAGGGCAAGTAGAGGGTTTTAGCAGTAGGGGCAGACTCCAAATGGATCCTGTCGGGGATTTTGTCGTTCATATTCAGTTGCGGGGGTTGATTAGCAAGCAAAAAGTTGATTTTGGTGAGATAATGCTGGACTTGATTCAACATAATCACGGGCGGTAGATGAACTAGCAACGAGTTGCTCGGTGGACGCAATTGGCGTCGGGGTAGGGGTTTGGGGGAAATTCGCATGGCGGACTAGGCAGATGTCTTTTTGACAATAAGCTGATACTGCTGATGCACGATTTCAACCTGAGAACGAACTGAATCTAGGAATGCATCCACACCAAGCTTGGTGTTTTGGCCAGGATATTCCGGGTCACTCCATTCGTAATCATCGAACAGCATTAGTCCACCTAGTTTGAGTAAGGACCAAGAGAGGACTCCATCTTGCTTGACTTGCTCAGCCCAGTGGCAGCCGTCGATGTAAATAAAATCGTAGGATGCTGGTTCTAGCGTTGCTAACAGATCCTGAGAATGGCCGACCAGTTTGATGATTTTTTCAGGCGAGCCGGTTTTGGCAATATTCGTATCAAAATTCTCTTGAAAGTAAGGATCAATGCAGGTGAGCCGAGCTGCCGGATGAGTAAGGATATAGTCCAGTAGCCAACAGGCCGACATACCTTCAAAACTGCCGATCTCCAGCGCATTCACCTTGGCATTCACAAACCGTTGCAACTGCTCGGTCAAGACCGGAATATTGTGGCTGAACCAGTCCCGCGTGAAGCTGTAACCCTTCGTCACCACATGCTGCCAACCCTTCAGGGCTAACCCTTGCCGGTGCACAGTAGCCGCCTCAGACATTTCACCTTGTTCGGCCAGATGGTTAGCAAGCTGGGTATACAGCCAGCTATTGTGGGGTTTCTTTTGAATCGCTTGCCGTAGCTCGTTCATCCAGCGATGCAACTGCTCGCGCTTAGACCAGCCCTGCTCTACCTCACTGTACAGGTCGCTGTGGTTCGGCTCTAGATGCAGCGCCAGTCGATAAAAGAAATAGGCGGCATCCATTTGGTTGATGTCCGAGAGTTTGGCCGCCACTTGCCGGTAGAAGACTGAACTCGGCTGATGGGATTGATGCAACGGATGCGACGGAGAGGACTGATGGGTAGACAGCATTTGCTGATACTGAGCAATTGCCGGTTCGATGTCGTTGGCCACTCGTTTGCGTACTGCGTAACCTAATTTTTGGTATACGCCGTAGAGATCCTCTTGCATTTGGATCACGGCTAAGAAAGTGGCAATGGCATCGTCCCATTTGCCCTGCTGGCTGAAGGCATCGCCCAAGTGCAGGTACGACCAGGGTGAATCCCCCAGTAATTTAATCGCTTGCTGTAATTGAGTCACGGCCTCTTCCGCCTTGCCTAGCTTCAGCAGCGCATAGCCCAAATTGTGATACGACCAACCAAAATCTGGGTTAATTTTGAGGCCATTGTAGTAGGCGGCTGCCGCTTCTTCCCAGCGGTTTAGCTTCAACAGGAGGGTGGCCAGGGTATGGTGGGCCGCAAACGACGTGGGACTCAGCTCCACCGCCCGTTGGCAATAGTCAATTGCTGCTTGCGTATCGTTTTGTCCTTCTGCCACTTTGCACAACCCGTAGTAAGAATCAGCATGATCAGGATGAATAGTAAGCGCCTGCTGATAGGCAGCGGCAGCCTCCTGCCAGCATTCGCGACTGGTCAAAGCCACGGCTAAGTTGTAGTAAGTTTGGTGCAGGTTTGGGTCTAGCTCAATACTGCGGCGATAACAATCCAACGCCTGCTCAAAGCGATTTACCTCCAGCAGCAAATTGCCTAACTTGAGCTGATTGCGAGCCGTGGCCCAATCTGGTCTCAGGGTGACGGCCCGGTAGCGATAGTCTGCCGCCTGTTGCCGCTGTCCGGCCTGGGTGTAGAGGTTGGCCAGGTGTTTACAGGCAATGGCAAAGTCCGGATCAATCTGCACCGCCTGTTCGTAGTAGGCAATGGCCTGCTGCCACTGCTGCTGTCGGGTGCAGAGCCGTCCCAAGTTAGCGTAGATCACGGCTGGATTGGGCTGCGGTTCGCGGGCTGTCGTATGCCAAAAAATCGCTTCTTGAAACCGTCCCAACCCCTGGAGCAGATTGCCCAACATCTGACAGACGGCAGCTAACTGCGAACCATCCTTGCCATCCTGGAGAGCTTGTTCACAGGCCACAATCGCTCCGCTTAGTTGCGATAGCGGGGCAGGAAACAGGGGCGCATCAAGTGCAGGTGCGATAGGGATCGTGGAATCGCTGGTGAAAGCATGAAGATCAGACATGGGCAATATCAAGAGGCTAGGGTGAGGTCATTCAATTGCAGGCGGTCTAGCGTGGTTTTGAGCGAATCGAGATTCACCCAAATGTCTTCGATCAACGGGTTTTGATACATCAACTCCCGCACCGGAGCACAGGTGAGGTCATCTCCAACCAAAAAGTAGTGTTGCAGCCCCAACAGGCGGCTGATCACCCAGTAGTAATGCCGGATGTAGTGAGGTGAGACAAGTTCCACCACAATGGTTTCTGGACGGCAGAAGATTATATTCGTCAGGCCGCTGCCGTGCGGAGCAATAATCGCTTTGGCGTGGGCAAATAGAGCCACCTGCTCACTAAAGCTGAGGGATTCTAGCTGCACGGGTACAAAGCCAAGCGGGCGGAGTTGCTCTAGCACGGCAGCTTCATTCAGTAACTGACGATGATTGGCCTGGGAGCGGCTGATGTAGATGCGTTCTGGGAACTTACCTGGGTTGGGAGGTCCACCATTCAGCATAGGCAACAAAAAGCTGCGTCGCAGAAAGGACAACGCCCATTCATCCAGCCAGCCGAAATGGCCCGCAAAGGAGGGAACAATCAGTTCGGTGGCCTGAATATGGGGATGGCGGTCGCTCGACAAAACTTTTTCTACCGGAATCCCAAGTTGAGCTAAGGTTTGACATTGGAAGGAATGTTGACCACCATTAATTAGGAACCAATCAATTTCCGCTAGATCAATGCCGCTAAACCTCAACAGCTCAATCCGAGGTAAAACATCGACCATCCAGTGAAAGTAGGTGTTACCAGAGAGACTTGATAGCACGGCGATCCTTCCTTCAATATTCTGCAACGAAGTCAGAGAAGGTTGTGTATATATTCGATGAAGATTAGAATCAGGATGGTCACATCCAGGTAATTGTCCAGGATAGGCACGGCAAAGATCGGCTAGCAGATATTGATCAGATGTGAGCACAGCAATGGCATTGCACACCATCCAAGCATTCTGTTGCGGAACCGCCCAAGCTTGTCCGTAAGGAAGCTTCGCAACAAACAAAGGGAATGTATCAATAGATACAGGATTTCCATTGCAGATATATAAGCCATCGCCTAAATGAATTGGATTAAACCGATCCCAGATTTGCTGCAAACAGCGCCTACAGTTCAACCCTGCACAACTATCGCCGTTACCCGAATTAGCATTAGCTGAATTAGTATTTGCTAAACCAACAGCCGAATCAATAGAATGATCATTTTGCTCCATCGCCAACTGCTGGGTTGCCGCATTGTCTCTCTTGCCGAAGGCATTCAGCGATAACGCTACATAGTTATCAGTCAGGTCATGGGCAACCATCCAATCCCAAGTGGAAGCGTAGTAGCTTTTGGAAACAGCATGGGGAACACTTTCCGCAACGGCTGCCAACCCTACTGTGGACTCGGTTATCTTAACTGCCTTGTTTAATGGCAGCTTTGATGGTGGTTTTAACGGTAGCTTTGACTGACTTGGCAAATTCAACGCCTTTTGATAGTAGGTGATAGCAGCTGAGTAGTGCTGTTGTTGCTCCAAGACATACCCTACTTTCTGATAGATCGGAGCAGCATCCGGACAAATGGCTAAAGCCGCATGGCAAACCAAAATTGCTGCATTGTACCGTTCTTGTTGCACTAAACAGTCAGCTAACCCTAGCGCAATCAGAACATTTTTCGGCTGTAGCTGCAAGGCTCGCTGATAGTAGATTTCGGCTCGTCGTAGCTGTTCGCTGCCGCCATAGGTGGTTAGAACATTGGCCCAATGGCAATAGGTTTGAGTCAGATAATCACGGGCCGGCTCCCAATCGATTGATTCAGTCTGCTGCAATAGCGTTTGCAAAAACCGACCGCAGCTTTTTTTCGCTAAGAGCAACTCATCATCGGTATCTGTCACCTGCTCAACCCCGTCGCAGTAGGATTCAAGTTTGTCAGCATCAAACCAAATCGCCTGCCGCAAGCTATCCAGCATTAAATCGATTTCACCCAATGCTAACCAAGAGACAGCACAATCGCTGTGAGCAGACAGATGGGTTGGATTGAGTTGCAATGTGCGTTGAAAGCAGTCAATGGCAGCACGATGCTGTCCCTGATATTGCAGAGTCAAGCCCAGGTTGTGGTGCGCTAAGACAAAATCAGGCTGCAATTCAATCGCACGGCGATAGGCACCAATAGCCTGCACCGGATCCTGGCGAAACAAGACACGCCCCAAATTGTTATACAAGGCCGCTTGATTAGGCTGCAGCGCAATCGCCTGCTGATAGGTTTGGATTGCCTCCTGCCAGCGCCCCTGCTGTACAAACAAACAGGCTAGATTGTTGTAAATCTTGGCATAATCAATCGAGTTGACATGGCGCTGGGAGTGGGACCGCTTCACCCGTTGACCATGCGACTCAGGACCAATCGTCAGACGCCGTTGGGAAGCTGTGGCTGCTGGCATTGGCTTCAGCGCTAGTGCTTGACTGTAGCTATCGGCTGCTGCGGCCAACTTGCCCTGTTGATGTAGAATACATCCTAAATTGTAATAAAGGCTATGCAGACGCAAGCTGAATGATGAATCAGTACTCACTAGATCTGTACCTAGATAGATGTGAGCAAATAGAAATAGTAGATGACTTAGTTAATAAATAGAGCCTTGAAACACGAAACGAAGAAATTCCCAGAGCCGTAATTGCTGTGTAAGCTTACGAGCCAAACCCTAAACGACACTCAGAGCTTACCACAGCGTATGTTGTTTCTACGGTTAATAGACTAACAGGTAACAGATCACTGTTCCTTGCTAGATGTAGATGCTTGACAGTCTCAGTGGATCAATTGCACGATCAATTGAAGCAAATCAAATCTACTCAATTTCTAGCCAATAACCCGGAAGGAATCAGCACCAAGATTGAGATTCTTGTTCAACTCTAGTAGAGCTACAGGTGTGCTGCCAGGTTTATCAGGGTTGTAGTAGACCACACCTGTCGAAGCTTCGTACACAATCTTGGCATCGCTACCAGAACCAATGGAGTTAACCACTTCAAAATCAGCCGCGTTGATCGTACCGCGCAGATTAGCACCAGGTAGTAGAGCACGACTGAGTTCAATCACATCCTTACCTGGCTCAAAATCGACAACCTTATCCAACTCAGCATTGGAACCCTGTCCGAAGCGGAAGGTATCCTTACCGCCGCCACCAATCAAGGTGTCACTGCCAGGACCGGCAATGATCAGGTCGTTGCCGCTGCCGCCAGACATCGTGTCATTGCCAGCGCCAGCACGAATAATATCGTTGCCAGCACCGCCGCCAATGTTGTCATCGCCTTGCGTGCTTCTGAGATCGTCATTCCCAGCACCACCTCGGATGAAATCATCACCCGGGCCGCCTGAGATCACGTCATCACCAGCACCGCCAAACAGTCGATCGTTGCCAGCACCGCCGATGGCAAAGTCGTCACCCAAGCCCAAGAAGGCGACATCATCACCATCTCCAAGGTTGGCGAAATCATCGCCCGCGCCAGTCACAACAAAGTCGTCACCAGCACCAGCGTTAATTGTGTAGTCCGTCGTCGTAAACGGATCTTCCACAATCATGATGTCATTTGAAAGGCCAGGGGAGTTCACGGTAACGCTACCATCGGGAAGCTGAGTAACCGAGACTGGCTCTTCGTTGAAAATTTGCAAACCGAAAACGGGCTCTAATGTACCTGGTGGTGTAATAACCTCTGACATGTAACTCCTCCTAAAATCAGGAATAAACGGCTATTTGCTGCACTCACTTGGCAGAGGAAAACACCCTAAAAGCTATTGAAAACTTGACCGCGGTTGCCCCTAATTGCGAATTGCATAACCGCGATGGTCACAGATTTGTTGTCCTGGATACATGTATCTTATGCACCCATATTTGAAAAGTGAGACAGACAAATCTTGATTAGCAAGGTATCAGGAACTTGACAAACTGTGCACTGAATCAGAAGCTTCACGTAGTCTATCTTAAGCTGAAAAACTCCGACAACCCTAATCAGCTTTTCTATATGAATTTGTTATAAAGATTCCAAAATTTACTCACTTTTAAAAGCACAAAACCCAGCCTGGCTGGCCGTTTCAACGTTCTATATTCAAATTCATAACTGGTTTAACGATGAGTCATTTTAGTTGCACTCACCGTGCTTGAAACTCAAATTCAAATATCAACTATTCTCGCTATTGTAAATCGGTTTAATTATTAACATGACCCACTTATAGCGTCCACTGAACTACACAAAGACAGTCCAAAATGATTAGCTTCAGTCAAGCTGAAATTATGCGATATATTGACCATCTGTCCGAATTTGATTTGGGCAAAGCTAAATCAGCCCTAGAGGATAAGGCTAATTCTGGTTATGAAACTTCTCTCGTTAATAGGGTCACACTAAGATCTACTCTTTAAACCTCCAAAATCCACCGCTAATCGCTTCAAATCACTGTTGTACATACTATCCATTCGGTAGTCCATTCAGAAGTTGATTGGCTGGAGTTCACATCGGTGTAGGCTTGATCTAGCTATTGAAATCGCTGCCTCACTTGCTATGCACAACTTCAACTCGTCCGATCAACATCAACAGGCTCTAAATCAGGAGCGGCGGGAGATTCTACAGCAGATCGAGGACTGGTTCGACATTCCCATGCTCATTCTTAGCATTGTTTGGCTTGCTCTATTTGTGATTGAACTCACATATGACCTTACGCCTTTGTTAGAAGCAGTCAGCATGACCATCTGGATTGTATTTATTGTGGATTTTATTGTCGAATTTCTCCTAGCGCCTGATAAACGTCTTTATCTACAACGAAACTGGCTGACAGTATTATCCCTCGTCCTTCCAGCTCTCAGGGTTTTCCGTATTTTTAAATTCCTACGGGTTCTGCAAACTACACGCACTATCCGCAGCCTCTGGCTCTTACGCTTACTCACTCAAACCAATCGCGGCATGCGGACCTTGGCAACGAGTGTGCGTCGGCGCGGCTTCGGCTATGTGGTTGGCTTGACAGCCTTGGTGACGTTGATAGGAGCAGCAGGGATCTATGCATTTGAACAGGATGTACCCAATACAGGTATTCCAGACTACAGTACTGCCCTCTGGTGGACAGCCATGTTGATGACAACGATGGGAACTGACTATTCACCCAAAAGCCCGGAAGGAAGAGTGCTTTGCTTTTTTCTAGCGCTCTACGCCTTCGCCATGTTTGGCTATCTCACAGCCAGTATTGCCAGCTTTTTTATTGGACAGGATGCAGCTGATCCCAATAGCGAGGTTGTAGGAATGGAGGCAATGGCCGATTTAAAGGCTGAAATTGCTGCCTTGCGAGCTGAAATCCACATATTGAACAATCAACAGCAAGAACAATCATAGATGTGGTTGAGGCAAATCACAGCTACTAGTTGCTGATGAGGTATGAGGCGAAATCTTTAAAGGTCAGAAGTCATATCAAATCCGGTTGATCAGCCAGAGTTGGCGTAGAGGCGTTTCGCCGAAACGCCCGTACAACGCGGCATTTAAATTTAGGGCGTTTAGTCGGATTTGATATCAAAAGTCAAAAGTCAGAAGTCAGGAGCTAGAAGTGGGATGGACAGGTTACGCTAAGGGGACATTCATTCTCGGTGTAGCTGCTTCTGCCCGTAAGATTTCGATAAATATTCATGCAGAAGATTTCTTAGGATTGCAGTAAAAGCCCACTTGGTGAGACTAAGTTGATATAAATATAGAATAAGGCAAACAAGTGTAGCCCATATTTCAAACAACACGGCAAGAATAATTTGAAGATGCATACTAGCTTTAAATACAAGTTGAAAATATAATGAACATGGTTTTGCATGTTGATCATTGTTTGCTTTAATTACTCACATGAGTAATATTCAGATCCTAATTCAATAGCTATAACTTACATCCATACTGTAAGAGCACTATTTCCTAGGAAAAGGCTGTACTCACGCAAATCGGCCATATCAAAATGGTGACTAGTCAACGAGATTTGCATATGACAAACTGACAATGTCTTGTTGCGCTTTGCTAAACTATTCAGCTAAGTAGAACAACATAATTAAACATGAAACCCAAAGGAGGTGTTGTCGCCCTTCGGGCGGCGACAACACTCTGATCTTGGTTTTAATCCAGTTGAATTACTTACTTTTCCAACAAAACTTTTACAATAAAAGAAGATAAAATGCGGAGTTTTTCGTGCTACTACAGGCGTTACATCATTTGCACACCATCGAAGTTGAGTTAGCAGAAACCTTACTGCGCCTAACCCTACTGATGGCGCTGGTACTCGTGATTGGCTTCTTCGTTGCGGCTGAACTCTCGTTGGTCGCTGCTTCAAAAACCGAGATCAGCCAGTTAGCAGAACAAACCGAGCAACCTCAAGCCAAAGCAGCTCAGCTCGTGCAGCAGGCCCAAACGAACCTCCAGCAGTACCTCTCAGTCACGCAGACGGGTATCACTGCTGCCAGTCTATTGTTGGGTTGGTTAGGCGAGGGAGCTACCGTTCATTGGATTGAGCCGTGGATTGCCTGGCTACCGCTGGGTCAACTTCCTGCTCAGGTGACAGCTCACTCGATTGCTGTTGTGGTTGCTTTTCTATTCGTCACCTACATTGAGATTCTCTTAGGAGAGCTGATTCCAAAAGTTCTAGCAGCCAATGCACCAGAGCAAACAGCCCTGCTGCTGATTCGCCCACTGCGATTCTGCTCTTATCTGTTCTACCCGCTGCTGTTGGTATTGAATAGCAATGTGCGGCTGCTGACCGGCTGGTTGATTAAATCACAATCCCTGGTCGAACTTACCAGTTTTACACCCCTAACCATACCTTCACCAGCTCAACCAATTCTGGTTCCGGGCGACATGGAGCTAACGGCTGCAAACCAAGCCTTAGAACTCAACTTACCAGCCCATTCCCCATCCCAAACCGTGGCCGAATTTATGATTGACAAGCTGGGGCATGTGCCGGTTCCAGGCGAACGCATTGTGCATGGCGAGCTAGAGCTAGAGGCTACCGGCATTGAAGAAAATTCGCTAAAAACCGTACTGCTACGGCGGCGGCCCCTAGCGGCTCACCATTAAATCCAAATCAAAGCAAGTTCCTCAAGTGGCCAACAGCGCTACTGGAAAATGCTGTAGGGCTTGAGCGATCAAAATTTTGCCCTCAGCAGCCAACGATTCAACCGTAATTAAATTCTGCTGCACTGCTAATCCATCCGGCAATTGCAGGTAAGTATCACCCCAAACAGAACCCAAAGGATATTCTCCCGGCTCTACTATCGACGTTAGATAACGGGGAGCAATAGTAATCACCGTAGAATTCGCGTGGCGGCGAGCAAAGGCAATGATATGGTTTTTGTGCGGTCCCTCTACTTCAAGCGGCTGGTAATCGCCTATTTGAAATACGGCCCGATGCTTGTTTCGCGCCTTGAGGGCTTGGACGATCAGAAATAGCTTGATTTTACCGTTGGCTGGATTGGCTAATAGGTTAGAGATTAGCTTCAGAACGTCAGCTTGAATCCCAGCTTTAATTTGAGCAAGATAGGTTTGTCGCTGCGCGAAATTGATCGGACGCCGATTATCGGGATCAACCAAACTCAAATCCCAAAGTTCGCTGCCTTGATAAAAATCGGGAACGCCGGGAGAGGTGAGCTTCAGCAAAGTCTGGGATAGAGAATTGAGCACACCGTAATGGGCAATTCCGTGCTGAAAGGGCAGAAACACCTGGAGAAACGGATTATCTTCGGTAGCGAGAATAGCATCCACAAACTTGAGACAAGCTTCTTCATAGGTGGGGTTGTTGCGCAACCAGGTTGTATAGAGCTTAGCTTCTCGAATTGATTTCAGCATATAGTCTTTGACTCTTCCAACAAAACCGGCTTGTTCCGATTCGACAAAGGGGTAGGCCCCAACTAGCGTTTGGTAGAGCGCGTACTCATCATTACTGTCGGGAAAGGTAGCCTGCTTGACCTGAGTTTTATGAATCTGATTCAGCTCACTCCAGGCTTGCACCTGTTGCTGCCATTCCTGCGGCAGTTCCGACAGGACATTCAGGCGTGCCCGGACGTCTTCGCCGCGTTTGGTATCGTGGGTAGATGTTGCGTTCATCGTATGTGGCCAATGAGCCTGCCGGTGCCGATTAAAGTCATGAAACTCAGCTATACTCAAGCCAAAGTGACTCGGCTCACCGCCCACTTCGTTGAGGGAGAGGAGACGGTTGTAAACATAGAGCGCAGTATCTTCAACTCCTTTAGCCATCAACGGTCCAGTATATTGCTGTAGCCGCATCACCAAGTAGAGCCACTGATCCTTTTCAGCCGAGGTGAGGAAGCTGTCATACTCTAGCAGCAACAGCTTTTCGATAAAATCCAGCTCATGTTGCAGCAGGGGAGCATGATCTTTCGCTGCCTGAATCACCTGCTCAATGTATATCCGATCGCTCTCCAGCAAACCGGATTCATTCGTGTAGGTGCGGTAGACCGGAAAACGAGTCAGAACTTCGGCGATAGCCCGCTTCAAACCATTGATCGTGAAATCATTACCATAGCGATAGCGGTTAGAGATTTGCTTCAGCAGTACCGCCAGGTTATCCACATCGCCAGCTAGGTTTTTGTCCAGAATCAACTGCTTTTTCTCGGCCACCAGCTCTTCAAATGACGTTCGGCGTCCGCTAAATTGCCAATAGATTTGATCGAATTGAGCTTGATTCTCGGTTTGGCAAAAGATGGCATTGACATAATTCAAATAATCATAGCCGGATGTGCCTTGAATGCTCCAGTTTTGCGGCAGGTCTTCTCCCGGCTGCAAGATTTTTTCGACTGTAATGTAGACATCCCCCACCTTTTCTTGTAGCCATTCTAAATACTGAGTTGGATTATACAAACCATCAATGTGATCAATACGCAATCCAGTAAACGTGCCTTGCTCAATTAGCTTGAAAATTAAAGCGTGGGTTGCGTGAAAAACCTTAATTTCCTCAACCTTGACCGAGATCAGTTCGTTGACAGTGAAGAAGCGACGATAGTTCATTTCTTCGGCTCCCACTTTCCAGAAGGCCAGCCGGAAAAACTGCTCGGACAGTAAACCATCTAGCCAATTGAAGCTGTCGGGATCGCCGGGTTCACCATTGAAGGTCTGGATATTCTCATCGATAAAGGCTTTGACATCCTGATTCTCCAAATACAGATCCCACAGCAGGCCTTTGACAAATTCGGTTTGGTCGAGCCGCTGTTGGCCGCTTAGGTCTGGCACACTTTTGAGCGAGTAAAGAATGCCCAGTAGCCGCACAAACACCGGATGTTTGCGACCCAAGTGCTTAGCTAGTTTACCTAAGTTGTGAGTCAAAAAAGTGGCGTAGGATTCGAGCCGCAGAGGAATGCAGAGGCTGTAGTAATTAACAGTCAATCCAGCTTGATCGTAACGGAGTTGAATTTCACCGTTTTCCAAACATTCGCCGTAAAAATTACCCAACAACGGCACCAGAATCGGTTGATGATTTCCAGCAAACGGTGAATTCCAGGCGATATCGAAGTAATTGACATAGTTGGATGCGGGACCATTTTCTAACACATCCATTAACCATCGGTTAGCGCTGTCATAGGCCATGTGGTTTGGCACAATATCCTGAAGCCAACCCATCTGCCGCCGCTGAAGGGCTTGCACGAGCTGCTCAAATGCCGCTTCGGTACCCAGTTCTGGATTGATTTGAGTAGGGTCTACGACATCATAGCCGTGGGTGCTACCCGCCCTAGCTTTGAAAATTGGAGAAGCGTAAAGATCCGAAATCCCTAAATCAGTCAGGTAATCAACAATTTGATTAGCAACATCAAAGCCAAAATCAGCGGTGAACTGAATCCGATAGGTCGCTTGAGGAATCCGCATTGTAATTTACGATACATCCAAGTTTAGGTTTAGGCTAACAGCACATTACCGAGATTGGTCAATTTTGCCTATCTCTCGCAGGATAGAAACCAGACAGATGCATTTAAAAAAAGCATTAGGCACCAGCAGGGCAATTAAACAACCCAACTGATACCCAATTCATAGGAATAGAAACAGGCTGACGGATATTCACGTATGCGCTACATCGTTAGCTCATTTATTACCGCAGCAGTACTGATTCACATACCAACCCAAATAGTCCACTGAATAAATGGCTGACTAAACCGAAGCAGTCTGAGTAGGTTGTCCTGCATCCGGCCTGTTTAGGGACAGCATCAGGCGGGAAATTCCAGTAAAAAGCACGCTAGCACCGACCAGAGTACCCAAGAGCCAAGGCGCATCAAACGGCCACTGGAACCAAATCATTCCACCCAGCAGCAGGGTGATTATCCCATCTCCTAGAACCCACAACCAGTTTTTCTGTGACCGCAGCCGAAAGGCAAGAATCAATTCAAACACACCTTCGGTAAGCAGGAAGCTGCCTAATAATAACGTCAGGGTCAAAATACCAGTATATGGATAGACAAACAGCATAATACCAGTAGCAACATAGAGGATGCCCAATAGAAGCTGCCAGATAAAACCACCTGATTGGCGCGTCTGAAACGCATAAACGATCTTGGCAGCACCCGCCGACACCAAAATCAGAGCCGCCCAAGTTTCTACAAAAATCGTGGAAGCAACTGGTAGAGCAATAGCCGCAATTCCCAACACGATCAGCAGTACTCCAATCCAAGGAGAACCACCCACTCTGGGAGCAAGTCCATCGGGTCGAGAAGCGGTTGGATTTGTGACGTTCGCATTAGTGGCGTCAGGATTTGTATTAGTCGTCATATTAGTCGTCTGGCTCAAAGCAACATTACCGATCAGGTTAGGAAATTTTTCAGAGCCACAACAGTTCCTTTGGGTAGACTCTAGACTTTGCAATAGCAGCAGCAGCTCTACCTAAACGATGGAACTATATCTGAAGTGCCACATCTTTCTGAGTACTTGCTAAATCAAGCGGGTCAGCATTTTCTAGATCAGGTTCGGCAACCTGTAAATACTGTTCTAGAAGCGCTAAATTGCGAATATTGGATTTATAAAAGGCATCAAATAAATCGCCAAACAGAGGAATAGTTCCGACCACAGCTTCTAAGCCAATGTTGAACAGCATGCGACGAATTACCGCACCAGGCAGGTGAAATCGGGTTGCCAAATAGAGAATATACAACGAAAATCCCGTTGCAACTAGGTCACCAGCTCCTGGAACTAAACCGATGATTGGATCAAGTCCAAATCGCACGCCAATCACAGGAAGACGGAACGCACTATCCATCAGACGGCTGAACCGGCGAATTCGATTTAAAGTAGCAATACGTTGAGCAATATCCATACTTGTGATCATACAGTGGCTAACCAGCCTACTAACTTGTATCCCAAGGTAGATCTTGCTTAAGCCACCGTAGCCGTTTGCAGGTACCATTTTGAATTGATCTGGTTAAGTTGACCTGATCGAATTGACCTGATTGAATGAGCTTAAACTTGACCTTGATCTGATAGCCTCTATCACGCAAATTGCTGCCCATGCGGACTGTTTCTGCCCCTCCCCTGCCATTTTCTCAATCTATAGCTCTACTACCGCTACTGCGGCGAGACGAGTTAGGGCAGCAAGCTGCTGCACAATTTTTTGCCTCTACAACCCCCAAGCCGCTTGCCAATTTTTGGCATCGCTCTAGTCAGAATCTCAGCCGGACCCTCAGTCGAAATCATCGGCAAAGCCAATCCAGCCGCTCTGCAAAGCTGCCCAACTTGAGGTCTAAGAGGTCTAAGTCGATGTTTAACTTGCCGATGCGACCTGGTTTTACCCTGTCATCCCACTCCGATTCTGGCTTGCTGGGCGACAATAAAACGACCGCCGCTAGCGTTGACCTATTTGGCTTGACTTCACCTAATGTCAAAGTATCCCTCCAGGGGACATCGTTAGTCACCACCGCGAATGCAGCCGGTCAATTTCTGTTTACCGACATCCCCCTCAGCCCAGGCACCAGATCATTGACCGTCGCAGCTCAGAATCGATTTGGCACTCGCCGCTTTACTGCTAGCCTCGAACGAGTCACTGCCGATTCTGTCGATGCGGTGCTCAACTGGAACGCCACCATCCTGCGCACGCTTCGAGCGGAGGGAGTAGGTGGATTGACCGCCGCTCGCACCCTAGCCATTGCCCATGTTGCCATTGATGATGCAGTCAACGCTCTCGTGGGGAACACCCGTCTATATCGTCCGGTGGCAGAGCCGATTCCGGCTTCAGCATCAGTAGCTGCAACCGTGGCCGGAGCCGCCTACCAAGTTCTATCCCAACTTTACCCCAGGCAAAAACCCCGACTAGATGCAGAACTCTTAGCTTGGCTCACAGCTCTATCCGAATCCGAAACCGCAGAAGCGAGCGGGGTCGCCTTTGGGCAAACCGTAGCGGATGGAATTCTGGCAGCCCGACGTGACGATGGCTCTGACCGCTCCCTGGCCTATCGGGCCAAAATCAAACCTGGGCTGTGGCGTCCCACGCCCCCTCGCTTCCTGCCGGCAGCAGGCGTTGCCTGGAGGCAGGTGGCTCCCTTCGTGCTCCAGCAAGCAGCCCAGTTTCGGCCTGAGGCTCCCCCCCGATTGGCAAGCCGCACCTACGCTGATCAACTCAACCAAGTCAAGCGCCTCGGTCAAATCGACAGCACCAGCCGCACTGCCGAGCAAACGCAAATCGCTCGCTTCTGGCTTGGCAATCCTGGAACTTCCACCTTTCCTGGCCTGTGGAACGAAATTGCCGCTCAGACTGCCGAACAAACCAGAACCACCCTGTTGAACAATGCGCGATTGTTTGCGCAGCTCAACCTAGCGCTCGTGGATGCCAGCATTGCCGCTTGGGACACAAAATACACCTACCGCTCCTGGCGACCCGTAACCGCAATTCGGTTAGCTGGCTCGGATGGCAATGCCGCGACTCGTGCCGTCCCCGATTGGCAATCTTTCCTAGAAACACCTGCCCACCCCGACTATGTTTCAGCCCACAGTACCTTTGCCGGAGCCGCCGCAACGGTGCTCACCCGGACCTTTGGCTCCTATCGGTTTACCGCAACCTCGTTCGACCTGCCTGGTATCCGTCGTTCGTTTCAATCCTTTGGTGAGGCAGCCACAGAAGCAGGTATGAGCCGCATTTATGGAGGCATTCACACGATGTCAGCCAACCGGGCTGGAGTTCGTTTAGGGCGACAGGTGGCGAATTATGTGCTGCAAGTGAGGGAGTAGGAGTAGGGAGTAGGGGTAGGGGGTAGGGGGTAGGGGGTAGGGGCTAGGGGCTAGGGGGTAGGGGCTAGGGGGTAGGGGGTAGGGGGTACTTTTTGAAAACTTGTTCAAAACTATACAACATCATAAATTTTTTACCAAAAGCCCCGTGCTTATACGGATCAGAATTGGGCAGGGGTTATAACAATCTTGGGTTTTAAGTTTTAAGTTTTGGGCGATGGTGGAATCTGCATTACAGTTCGACTGGTAGCCCAGTTAGAGAGAAGTGGTATTAGAAGCAGCTCGGTTGATCTTGATTCTGAGTCTGCTGCAATTGGGGACGCATCGCAACAAGTTGAACAAAATTAACCCAATCGTAACTGCTAAATTCAACCATCTCACCATTGCTTGAAAACCCTGTGGAAATGCAGCTTTAGTACCATCAATAAGAAAATGACGAGCGATATTGTCGGAGACAGCAAAGGCATCATTGGTCTTGATGGCCGTCAAACTGTTTTGAATTACACAGCCTATCCTTTTCGCACAGTTGGGCGAATTTTGGCCCGCTGGCGGGGTCAGGATGGACAACTCTACACCGCGGATGATACGATCCTCAGCTCGTCTGGCACGATGGTGAGCAGCTATCATGTTTTAACGGCTGGACACGCCTTTCACAATAAAGATTTGGGCGGTTTTGCTGATGTGGTTGAGTTTATTCCCGGATCCGGGGGTAGGGCAATCAGCAATCGGTCAGCAACCGATACCTATGCCGCCAGTAACGAATGGTTTGGTCGAGCCAAAGCAGCTTGGATGACAACCTTTGCTAACTGGTCAACCAATCAAGATTTGGACTGGGATCTGGGAGTCCTTACCCTGGACCGTAACCTAGGCAATCATACGGGCTGGCTCGCCTATGGCTACACAGATACCTTGGCGGCTGGCACTAGCGTCACCGCGACGGGTTATCCAGGCGACCGATTTGATGCGGATCGAAACGGGGTTTGGGATAACTACAACATGTCTACCCAAACTGGGCAAATTACTAAACTGACAACTCATCAATTGCAGAGTACGCAGCTCGATTATATTGCCGGAAATAGCGGTGGCCCTGTCTGGTTGAATAGTAACCAAACCATTTACGGTGTTGTCTCCCACAGCGATTTGAATGCTCAAGGGCTGGCTGTTTCCAATGACGCCACCCGGATTACTAAAGATAAATTCGATACCATCAACAGTTGGATTAACCAGGACAATCAAATCCGTCGCCCCACCGATCGCCCTGATCTGGTAGATTATGACCGCTGGTTTGACACTCAATTTGGCCGCTTCAACAAACTATCAGTGAGGTCAGGAGAAAGCTTTAGCGTCACTGCCTATCCCCGCAACAATGGCACAGCTCCATCAGGCAATTTTACGGTTTCGTTCTATGCCTCTACCGATCGCAGTGTAACCAATACCACAGGATCCCACTGGCTATTGGGCAATGCCAACGTCTCATCACTAGCCCCGTTTAACTGGCGAACTGTGACTTGGAGTGGCGCGTTTCCTGCAGTACCAACCGGCAGTTATCATATTATTGCCTTCTTCGATCCAACCAATGCAGTTCCTGAGTTTGACGATAGCGCCGACAGCAACCAGAAGGTGTTTGCCCAGAAGCTGACCGTTTTGCCGACCGCACCACTTTCTAACCCCTCGCCTCCTCAATCAACCCTAAAGCCGGGTACTACCCCCTCAATCAATCTTGGATCCAACCCAATCGTTGGCTTAGGCAGCGGCAAGGGGGGCAGCCAAAAAGGAACAGCGGGCACCACCCTAAAAGCGCTGAATCAAATTCGCCAGTCAGGCCAAGCTGCAGATGATTCGCTGATCGGCAGTCGTGCTGGTGTCTGGAATACGATCAAAGATGATTGGCTCAACATGGCCAAAGTTGCCAGAGGCAGCGCCAAAGCCGACAGCTTCCAGCTCAACTCTACTACTCCCACCTTGATTAGAAACTTCAGAGGCAGACAGGGTGATCGGATCTTGGTACGGGAAGGCTTCGACTATCAGATCGACACGGCTGACTATGGGTTAGGCACACGAGCAAAAGATACAGGAATTTATCAGGACAATGAACTCATTGCCCTCCTACAAGATGCTAGAGGGATTAGAACACTCACCGCCAATTCAAATCCTCGCCTCCCCTTGAATAACTCTTGAAACTACAGTATTCTTAGGGTAAGCGAGGCTGTGTAAGACAAGGGGAGCTGAGAACTGGAGCGCAATTCGTTATGCGCAAGGTTCTAATGCTCCCCTTAAGCTCTTTAGATTAATTGTTTTAGATTAACTGTTTTATACCAATTCTTAGTTTTGAGTTTTGAATGATGGAAGCTGCATACCGCAACCCGTTGCATGATGGAATCTGTAGCCCGATTAAAGGTAAATGGTATTAGCCATCAAGCTGCTGCTATAGCTGGAAGAAACACTCGATGCGCCCAAAGTAGGACTACCAGCATTTCGTCCAGCTTTTATAGAGTTAGCAGCGATTAATCAAGCAGAATCAGCAATCAAAATTAGCGGTTGTATTCTTGAAAGGATTGATAGGCCGTCTCAGGATGATAGAGATGGCAACGATCAACAATCCGCTTCATTAAGTCCCAAGAAAACTGCTGTTCCTGAATGTGACGCCCCCAATTCTGCTGCAGGCTAGCGTGGGCTGCCCGCAAATTGTAGGCCGGAATCGCAACAGAGATGTGATGCGGCACATGCACATTAATATCGTGACAAAGGATTTCTACCCAACGGGGATAGCGACAATGAACCGTTCCAGCCAATTGCGCAGCTGCGGCATTCCACATCTCAGTTGGATAAAATTGAATCTCTGGAGCAGTGTGGTGCACCAGCGTGAAGGTGCTCATCCAGAAATGGTAAACCAACCAAGGCAGGAGCCAAAACTTGACAAAGCCCCAGATACCTGTAAAGGCAATCAGGCTAGGAAAGAACACAACCGCAAAAATTACAACCGCAGCAACCGAAATTTTCACCTTATCCCGCTCCCGTTGGGAGAACCTGGATAAGTCAAAATGCAGGTTTCCCCAGTGGATAATCGAAGCTAGCCACCAAAACCGACTGCGCAAACCACGATAGACGAATCGAATCAGCGGCGGTGCTCCGGCGTAGTTGTCGGAAGTCCAAGGTTGCCAAGCATTGTCTACCAACAGTTCATTCGTGTGGACATGGTGGAAATCATGCAGAATGCGCCAACTATGGAAAGGATAGATCAACGGCAGCATCAAGATATGCCCGACCCAATCATTGACCCAACGGCGTTTAGCAAACGAGCGATGCCCACAGTCATGAGCAATCACGAAGAAGCCGGTCAGGGCAGTGCCTGTGAAGATCCAGGCGAAGGGAAGCAGAAACCAGGGAGCATGAGCAATGGCAATATAGCCAGCTGTTACAGCCGAGACACTGAGCAGCACCTGTAGCCAAGCCTTACGGCGGTCTTTTTCAAAACAGGTGGGCGGCAGGGTTTTGATAATGTCTTTTAGTTCAAAATCAAGATCGGCATCTACTGAGAGAGCGGGTGTATTGACAAAATTTTCCGTCGTTGCAGTCATGTAGTCGATTACATCTCCATATAAGGATGGGTTGCATCATCACACAACCCAGATTCGCGAACCTGACGCAAACACAGATAATGGCCCCATGCCCACGTAAACTCAGATTCGGGTTCTAAGTAACCATCAGGACAGGCAGAACCCTGAAAATACTTAAAAAACCTTTACATTTATACCACAAGACGGGATTGACTATCCGATCCAAAAGCAGGGATTTTCAATCAATTCCATAATTTTTTAAGGCTTGTAGCAATTTTGCGTTGAAGTTCCTCAAAAAGCAGTCCTGTTGGCTTACTGCCATGAAGCGATAAAGACAGAGCTTGGATCTTGAGTTGAATCAAAAATTAGCCGTCAGCCTTACCAAGCCTAAGAGTTAGGGCAAAATCATTCAACTTCGTATACGTTATATATGTCTAATTTAGGGTTGAGTAATAGTTACGGCATCCACGGATAACTGTGTCAATTTTAATCACCAAACTACTTAGCAGAAACGAATCATCCGGTTCTGTATATTACTCCTGGTTGATCTGCTAATTGCCTGCTGATTTTTGATGATTTTGTATAAACTATGTTTCTCAATAGGTTGACTATGCCTTGAACCGTTTCATTGTTCCAGTCAACCCATTTCCAGTCAACCCGATTGCGATTAAAAATACCTCCGGTGAAATTTGGAAGCTGGGGACGAAAAACCCAATATCCAAGAAACCGGAGGCAATATACCTAAAGATGAGTCCTCTCTAGAACTGATTTAGTACTGTATACAGAGAGGGTAGAACCGCTAGAAACGGAACCAATCCATGCTAGAACACTTGCAGTAAATGAGTCGTTGAATCGGAGTTGAGGGGAACACTACTTAGAATATCAGCGATCCGAGACTGATCTGAGACTAAGAAGATGCTTTGCCCCGCCGCTTACGGGTGGGAGCAGCCGCAACCGATTTAGTGCGTGAAGCAGTCGAGCGAGTTGTTTTGGGTTCAGGGGCACTTGCCTTCGCCGCGCTGCGTCTACCTCGTTTGGGTGCTGCTTCCGTCGATGCAGCCGTTACCAAATCTGGCAATTCTTGATCTTCCTCAGGTT
The DNA here is from genome assembly GCF_032598965.1 of Leptolyngbya sp. NK1-12. NCBI lineage: Bacteria > Bacillati > Cyanobacteriota > Cyanophyceae > Leptolyngbyales > Leptolyngbyaceae > Leptolyngbya > Leptolyngbya sp. NK1-12. The sequence goes on along the minus strand of NZ_CP053587.1, from coordinate 766,570 downwards.
CCAATGCTTCAGCCGCCTTCGATGAACGGCGACGACGAGTTTGGGTGCCTGCTCCCTTTGCTTTGAGCTGGCGGTTACTACGCGCGAGGTAATGCTTCAGCGATGATGGCGCAATGGAAACACCCTGCTTAGCCAACATTGCTGCAATATCCTCGTAGGAATAACCTTTGTCCAAAGCAGCCGTAATGTGATCACGTAGCACATCCACTGCTTCCCGGAGGGAGAGCTTCTCTTTAGTTTTTTCGGGCAGGCTTTGTAAAGCTTCGGATGCCTGATCAATCGAAGCTTTCGTAACAAGCGTAGCGTTAGGAGAACGTCTAGTAGTTGAAATCATTGCGCAGTAGACTGAATCGTTTGAATCTAATCCTAACTTATTCTTGGTAATTTCAATCATCTTTTAACCATAAATCTAACAATTTCAATCATCTTTCCATGATAAATTCCGGTCGAAATTAAGCCCTGTATTACTTGGCTGCTCATCTCCTACTTGCTGAAACCGCCAGTCTATCGGAAATTGCCCAAAATCTTGCTGCCGATCGCTTGCCCCAACTTCCCTGATTGTCTAGAACCTTTCACTCTTTCTCGATTAATCACTTCATTCGCCTAGCCATCTCTGGATTGTTCGGCTAGCTAGCATTTTGATAGTTTTGCCACAGTTTTGCCGCAGTCTTACGATAGTTTCGTCACAGTTTCGGCCATAGCTTCGGCCATAGTTTCGGCCATAGTTTCGCCTAAAATTTAACCCTATCTCTTGGTTATTGCCTCAGATCACTCAAAATGGTGCTCATCTTACGTCAAAAGTCGCAGTAACATCAGCAAAGTAGCGGAGCCGTTCCAGGCTCAATCGCTACAAATGTATCATTGTATGAAGAATTGCAACCTCAACTAGTAGTTTGCGATTTGGAAGACGCAAAACCAAGACAGGATTTAATTTGCCTACAAGCCAATTACGATCTCGTCTATGACTTGCTGGTTGTGCAGGGTCTTATTTTTAGCCCTGTTTTCAATCCTGTTGCTAGCCCTGATGTAATCATTAATATAGAACATTCCTGTGAATTCCCGAATCCTACTTTGGTATCGTAACGACCTGCGCTTGCACGACCATGAACCTCTAGAGCAAGCACTTCAGGAACAAGCAACCATTATCCCCGTCTACTGCTTTGACCCGCGCCAGTTTGGTAAAACTCAATTCGGCTTCCCCAAAACCGGCAGATTTCGGGCTCAATTTTTACAGCAGAGCGTCCTCGATCTACGCCGATCGCTGCAATTACTCGGTAGCGATCTGCTCGTTTTCCACGCTCTGCCAGAGCAGGTAATTCCAGACTTAGTAAAAACGCTGAAAATTTCAGCCGTACACTATCACCAGGAAGTGACTGCCGAAGAACTAGCCGTTGAAGCTGCACTGAAGCAGGCTCTGGCTCAACTGCGTGTTCCACTCAAGCCATTCTGGGGACACACACTTTATCATCCGGATGATTTGCCATTTGATCGGCAGAATATTCCAGAAGTTTTCACTACCTTTCGCAAGCAGGTCGAAAAGCAGTGCTCGATTAATCCGGCCTTTGCCGCACCGCGTGCCCTCCTCCCGTTACCGATAACCATTACCCCTGGGCCAATTCCCAGCTTGAGCGATTTAGGTTTAGAGCCGCCGTTGGCTGAACCACGAGCCGTATTAGACTTTCAAGGTGGAGAAACCGCTGGTCAGGCCCGTTTAGATCAGTATTTTTGGCAGCAAGACTGCTTGCGTTATTACAAAGAGACACGCAACGGTTTATTAGGAGCAAACTATTCATCCAAGTTTTCACCCTGGTTAGCCCTAGGCTGTTTATCCCCTCGTTATATATATGAACAGGTGCTACGCTACGAAGAACAGCGAGTACGCAATGATTCGACCTATTGGTTAATCTTTGAGTTGCTGTGGCGAGACTATTTTCGTTTCATTTGTGCCAAACACGGCAATAAGGTTTTCCACCCATCTGGGCTACAGGGAATTGCGCTGCCGTGGAAACAGGATTGGCAACGATTTCATCAGTGGCAAGAAGGCAGAACCGGCTATCCGTTCGTGGATGCCAACATGCGAGAACTCGTCACAACTGGGTTTATGTCGAACCGGGGTCGGCAAAACGTAGCCAGTTTTTTGACTAAAAATCTTGGAATTGATTGGCGCATGGGCGCAGAGTGGTTCGAGTCACAGCTGATTGACTATGACGTGTGTAGCAACTGGGGCAACTGGAATTATACGGCAGGAGTAGGAAACGATGCGCGTGGATTCCGTTTCTTTAATATCTCTAAACAAGCCAGAGATTATGATCCGCAAGGAGATTATGTGAAGCATTGGTTGCCGCAATTGAGACAGGTACCGACCCAGCGCGTCCACGAACCGTGGCAACTCTCAGCAGCAGAACAGAAACAATATGGAGTGAGGCTAGGGGTTGATTACCCACTGCCGATTGTGGATTTGTTTAAGTCGGCGGCCGCTAATGAAAAGCTGTACAATGCAGCAGTTTTGCCCTCTAATTTGTCTTCTAATCGGAGCAATCAGCGCCGGAAACGGTAATTAGAGCTGATTACAACCATGATTACAGTCGTGATTACAGAGGTTGTAATCAGCAGAGCCAACCAGGGCCAAGCCGGGCTAATTCACCTCGATGATTACAGAATTTGATTACAGCCACGCAGCAGTCAGGTGTGAGGATGAAAGCGCAAAATTCTTTTCCAGCACACATTACAGCGATTAAACCTGGAACAAACATGCTTCTCTTTGGGGGTTGCGATCTAGACACATGGCTTGTAATCAGGGATTGGGGTTTAGGCTCTAGAGGATTTGTAATCAGAAGCTGGGTTTAGCTAGTTCGGGTAGCTTCAGGTCACAATTCCTGGATTCAGTCCAGGCTTAACCCAACGGGGCAAACAGCGCCCTCTTCTAGCCATGATTACAGCCAAAGCCTGATCTAGAGCCAACTTTAAGTCAGTAATTTTTTGGCTATCTTCTAGACCCCAGCCCCCAAACTCAGTTCTGATTACAAAACTAGTCTAGACCCCAACCCCCAACTGATAACGGCTCAGTCTAGACCCCAGGCCCCAATCTTTCTAGACCCCAGACCCAAGCCCCTCTAGACCCCCTGGGTCAAATTTTCTAGACCCCCATTCCCCTGCTCTCTAGAACCCAGGTCCCAATTTTTCTAGCGCCCATCTCCCAACGCTAAACTGGGAGCCTTGTGGGTCGGGAACCGTCCAATTTTTGATTACAAACTCCTGTAATCAGTTTGATTACAAACGAGGCTGATTTCTGGCCCAAACGGGATTAAACCACCTGATATAACCAAAATCAGTTGATTTATGACAGCGGCTCATGAGTACTGTCCTAGGGACAGAAAGATTAGACGAAGGTAGAATGGCCAATCCGACCGCCAACAGTCCTGGAACTAGCAACAGCGGTTGGATTGGCAAAGCTGCGCCTGATCATGCGCAAGAGTGGCTGACCAGCGGTGTAGATGCGGGAATTATTGCCCTGAATGTGGAAACTCTCACCGATACAGCTAGCCATCCCTATCCTGTAGCCGCAGGACAGTATGCAGATAGTTTGTTTCCAATTGCCGAACGGCTGAACTGGACGATTAAACCGTTTGGCCAAAAACCCCGGCCTACCCTGCGCGGTTGGTGGGTGAGTGGGATTGATCCTTTTGGCTGGCAGCCAATGCTGTGGGGCCGCTTCAAGCCTGATGCCAGCACTCCCGTCCTAGACCGAGGCAAAAATAAGCCCGCCAAGTATCTTAGTCCCCGTTGGGGGGCAGGTTCTAGTCGGTTGATATTACTGGATGTACCAGAGCAGATTTGGCAGCGGGTAGCCCAGCGCTACGGGGTGTCGATGCCGCTCGAACGGTCGCAGGGCTTTTGGCATTGGGTTTGGCAGCAGCAGCTTCCAGTCGTTTTAACCGAAGGTGAAAAAAAGGCAGGCTGTTTGCTGACCTTGGGCTACGCGGCGATTGCCCTACCGGGTATTTTTGGCGGCTACCGCAAGACGGGTCAGCTGATTCCAGAACTGGAACGGTTTGCGACCAACAAACGCTCGGTTTTCATTTGCTTTGATTACGACGCCCGCCCCGTCCCGCAGCGCCAGATCACCTTGGCGATTACAAAGTTAGGCCAGCTCTTGCAGGCTGCCGCCTGCCCGGTACAGGTGATTACGCTTCCTGGCCCAGAAAAAGGCGTAGATGATTTTGTCATGGCCCAGGGTGCAGAGGCATTTCAGCAGCGATACGAGACAGCCTTACCCTTGGGGATCTGGCAAGCGCGGCAGCTCTGGTCCCTATCCCATCCAGCCGCTCTAACGTTGAACCAGCCCTATTTGCAGGAAATCCCCTACCCCCAGTCTGGGTTGGTTTGCATCAAAAGCGCCAAAGGCACCGGCAAAACGACGGCTCTGCAACCCCTCATCCAACAAGCCAGCCACAGTGGCCGCAAGGTTTTGGTGATTACCCATCGGATTCAGTTAGGACGGGCGATTTGCAACAGCATTGGCATTGATTGGATCGAAACCATTCGAGATACAGCCACCCATCCAGATCCCTGTTCAGAAGAATGGATGGGTGCATACGGGGATGGGATGAGTAGAGCTGACCAATCTGTTTACTCACCTACTCAGCTAGCCAACCAGTCAGCAGCTCAGCAAGCAATTACCCAGCTTGGGTACGGCTTGTGTATCGATTCGCTGCATCCCCATTCCCAGGCTCGTTTTAATCCCCAGGCATGGGAAGGGGCGATTGTAATCTTAGATGAAGTAGAGCAGGTACTTTGGCACGCCCTCAACTCCTTGACCTGCTACGAACACCGCATCCAAATTTTGGAAACTCTGCGCGAATTGGTGCAGGTGGTTTTAGGCAGCGGCGGCTTACTAATTGCCCAAGACGCCGATCTGTCGGATGTGAGTGTAGATTACTTGCTCAAACTCAGTCAGGCGTCTGATTCTGATCAGGGATGGGGAACCAGACAGTCGGTTACTCCCTGGATTGTGGTGAACCACTGGCAAGCCGAAGCCAACTGGGAGGTAGGGTTCTATGACACACCCAACCCAGCCGCGCTCGTGGCTCGCCTCACGGAAATCGCCAAAACCGGAGCCGTGTTTGTCGCGCTCGATTCCCAAAAGGTACGCGGACGCTGGAGTTCTAAGAATCTAGAGCGCTATTTGCAAAACCAGTTACCGCACAAACGAATTCTGCGGATCGATTCAGAAAGTGTCACCGATCCCGACCATCCTGCCTACGGAATTGGCGAACGGCTGAATCAGGAAATTGCCAGCTACGACATTGTGCTGGCTACACCCACCATAGGCACCGGCGTCAGTATCGATATCCGGAACCATTTCAAAGCGGTGTTTGGGATTTTTCAGGGCGTCACATCCGATGCCGAATCCCGTCAAGCCTTGGCCCGCGTCCGCGATTCGGTGCCCCGCTATGTCTGGGCTGCTCCGTTTGGACCCGGCAAAGTGGGGAACGGAAGCTGTAATTACCAAGAAGTCGTAACTTCGACAACCCGCTTGGTTAAGTACAACATTGCCCTACTCAAAAACATTGATTTTGATATTGACCAGCAAACCGATCCAATCACTCTCCGCACCTGGGCCAAAATGGCAGCGCGAGTCAACACATCGCTGTGGAATTTTCGCCAGCAGCTCGCCCAAGGGCTACAAAATGAAGGGCATCCGCTCACGATTGTCACGGCTGATTTAACCCGTATTCTCAGTGCAGCTCAGGATAGTCAACACCTATTTGAAATAGCCCAGCCAGAAGCAGGTCCAGAAACAGAGCAATCGAAAACGATCCAGTTAGAGCAGCCTCAACCCCAGTCTCAAATTCTTTCAGCATCTACTGCTCTGGATCCCGAACAATCAGAACAAATTCGCAGCGATTTACTCAACGGTAACCTACAAGTACCTGGCTATGAATTTTTAGAGCGCCACCACTCGAAACCCAAAGTGGCATCGGTTTTAGCTGAAATTTCCACTGTGCGACAGCGCCATCGAGAGCAAGAAGCCCTCGCTATTTCCACCGCACCTGATCTGCTCACTGCTGATTACGAAACGCTCAAGGATCAGCGCAGCAAAACCTGGCAAGAGCGCTGCGAAGTGCAAAAGTACGAGCTACAGAAACGCTATGCGGTACCAATTACAACAGACCTCAAACTTAAAGATGAACAGGGTTGGTTTACCCAACTGCGGTTACATTACTACCTTACCCATGATGTCAGCCTGGTTCACGCCCGCGATTACCGAGAGTGGCGGGGGCATCTGGAGCGCGGCAACGGCAAGGTTGCTCTGCAGGATGTGCGACTACTGACCGCCCAAGTTGAAGTTTTGAAAGGGTTAGAGATCTTGAATCTGCTCGACCCCCAGCGAGCAGTTCGGGCCACTGATGCCGATGTGCAGCAAATCGCCAACTTCTGCATTCAACACAGTCAGGATATTAAAACGCTATTCAACCTGACCATCTCAGAACGCATGACGCCAATCGAAATTATTCAGGCGCTATTGAATAAACTGGGCTTGAAGCTAACCTGCATCCGACGAGATCAAACAATTGATGGCCGCCGGGGCGGATTGCGTGTGTATCAGTACCATCCGCCAAACGACCAGCGAGATGCAATATTCAGACACTGGCAAACCCGAGACGCCATCTACACCAGCAGTTCAGCCCCATCTCCTCTTACCTCCACAGGTAGCGTCAGCGTCTCTGATCCACCCCTAGATATATTAGATCTAAATCATTCATCGACTGGATCAACAGCGGACAAGGCTAACCCAAATGATCCAAACCCAGACGATCCAAACCCAGATGATCCAAACCCACAAAATAGTGCACAGCCTACCGCAGCCCGTACTCAACTGGATAAAAACCTCAGAACGCCTCTAGTTGAACAGAGGAGAGGGGAAGCCAACAAGCAAGACTTAGGGGCTATTTTGAGTCCGGAACTACATGAAAAGTACCTCTTAATGTACCCTAACTAAAACTAGCTATGCCCCGTGCCAAAGTTATACCTACCCTCGAATCCATCACAGCCCAAGCTGCCCAACTCTCACGGGCGGAGCGATTAGAGTTAATCTCCATTCTGCAAGCAATGGACGAAGCAGAATCAGCTCAGCAAAAACCTGATAAGCAAACCCGTAAACAAATTGCCTTGGAACGAAAAGGAATTCGCGGTGGAAGAGGCAGCTTCGAAGATAAGTATATTAATGGTTATGGCCCTTACCGTTACTTGCGTTATTGGTATGGCAAAACTCACAAAAGCGTTTACCTTGGTCGAGTTAAACCTTCGCAGATAGGTGAGCCAACCGAAGAGTGAGTAGTTTTTATTAAACTCTAAACACAGTCGGAATAAACCTTTCCATATTGCTAGGCTAAAGGTTTAGGGATTACTAACGTTCTAAAAAGCTGGTTTCATCCTAAATATCTTAGAAACTAGGGTGCTAAATATTTTCAGCGCGTAGCTGAATTTAGCAAAATGAAATATAGGTTCAATTTAGAGAACGATGGAAGTTAATTTAACTATAATCCAGTGAAAGTCAAAGTAGATTGTCTAATCAAAGTTAGATCAATAGCACTAGCTTTTTGGCAAATTGCGTTTTAGTACTATCCTTTTCTTCTTTTTCTGCCTGGGCAGCCGGTTTACGGTTTATAACCTTACGATGATTATCCTGTTGCAACGTATGGCGTTTTCTGGAGGTCTGAGTTGGAGTCAGGTACTGATGGGTCGTTTCATTCCATCTCTCTAACTCATGCTGACGTTGCATATAATATTGTGCCTTATCTTGATGCCGAGACTCGTAATAGCTAATTAGCTTAGTGCAGGCATCCACGGCAAGCTGATGGAAACACTGGCGGTGTAACATTACCCAGTCTTTGAGAATTTTGCTATCCGGTAGTCGGACTTGGCCGAGAAAGGGGCCTCGGTATAGGGCTATAGCCTGCTCCAGGTTGGATATGTAGCTCGCATAGAGCATACTAGGCTGAAGCACATATTGATGGTAGCAATGTATCTGTTCTGTAAATACGGTGGTATCTAGTGTATACCGATTTCCTCCAGAGTTAAACTGAACGGTGTTACGTGTCGTAAAAAAGAGTGGAGCATCACTGGGTGAACTGTTTAGCAGACGGCGCAATAAATATAGAGCTTTGCGCAGATTACTGCGGGCATCTGCTTCATCCTGATCGGTCCATAATAGCGATGCCAGATGTTGACGATGATGACGCCGGTTAGATTCTACCATTAGATAAGCCAGCAGTACCTGTAGTTTTTCATAGGGGAAGGTAATCTGCTGGCCGTTTAACGTAGCTTCTATTGGTCCTAATAGTTTCAGTGTTATGTCAACCATTACGTTTTCTAGGGGGGCTTACTGGACCTTTAGTTTTAGGTTAAACCAACGATCTACATCTGTCGGTCGGAAAAAGTCGGAAAAGGTCAGAAAAGGTCGGATTAATTTTATTTAGTTTTTAAATCATTTAGCTTAATGAACGATCAAGGGAGTACGAGTATTTTGCCCATCGCGAATCGTACACTCGTACTCTATTTATTGTTTAATTGGGTGAATCACTTAGTTAGGGTACATTTACTTGTTTAGATGCTGGGTTAGTTCTACTTATTTTGTAGTTAAATGTACCCTAAGTTACGCCTCGACCTCTTGAGCTGAAACCTCCAGGCTGACGGCATTCATCTCCATTTCTAATTGCTCCACCGTGGGAAGATTGCTTTGCAGCGTTTCTGGCAATCCTTGCATTTGGTGGGTGGAAATGCCAATTGGTTTGTTGACATCGCGCAGGGCGTATTCTGCTACGGCTTTGTTTTTCGATTTACACAGGATCATGCCGATGGTGGGTTGGTCGTCTGGATGGCGCAGTAGATCATCGACAGCAGAGACATAGAAGTTCATCTTGCCCGAATATTCTGGCTTGAATTCGGCCATCTTGAGATCGATGACGACAAAACAGCGCAATCGTAGATGGTAGAACAATAGGTCAATATAGAAATCCTCGCCGCCTACTTCTAGATGATACTGACTGCCGACAAAGGCGAAACCAACGCCCAACTCCAGCAAAAACTCGCGGATGTGATTTACTAAAGCTTTCTCCAGATCGCGCTCTTGGACTTCTTTGCCCAAGCTGAGGAAATCGAAGTTGTAGGGATCCTTGAGAAGCTGATGGGCCAGATCCGACTGAGCTGGCGGTAGGGTTTGCTCAAAGTTTGTCACCGCTTCGCCCTGACGATGATAGAGACTGCTTTCAATTTGGCAGGTGAGCACGGCACGGCTCCACCCATATTGAATCGTTTGTTGGATGTACCATAGCCGCTCCTGCGGGTCTTTGACCTTATCCAGCAATACACAATTGTGAAACCAGGGAATTTGGGCAGCAGCCTGCTGCACGATTTGCTCATCGGTGTAGGCTTCAGCAAAGGACCGCATATACTTGAGGTTGCGGGTTGAAAAGCCTTTCATATCTGGAAATTCCTGCTGCAGGTCTTGCGCCAGCCGGTTCACTACCTTTGCGCCCCATCCCTGCTGCTGCTGCCGCAGGACAATTTCTCGCCCAATCTGCCAGTACAGCCAAATCAATTCTCGATTGACAGCCAACGAAGCTCGGACTTGCGTGGTGCGAATCCGTTCTTTTAGATCCTGAAGCAGGACCGAGTAGTCGTCTGGAAGGAGTTGGTCTGACATGAGTGAATGAGTGGATGGGGAACGGTTATCTTTTTACTTTGGGGTGCTCTAGTTGGTTAGGAGAGGAGCACCTGGATTCGGCAGCCTTTGATAAAGCGACTTATTATAGCGGTTGTAGAACTTTTCGGCGTTGGAAATAGGCGCTAGCAAATCGTGCTTGGTTTTTTGATCGTTTTACTGTCTTCGGTGTTTTTCTGCTTTCAAAATGTGATTGTCCGCGTTTTGTTTAATCAGCAGACGGTGTTGGGTGTATTTGAGACTGGCGGGTTTGTCACGCCCAACTTGCACCATTCCTTTTTATTAATGTTTATGCGAATGCTGCTGGGCGTTCCCTTAATGGCCTCGATTGCGCCCCGCCTTTATGGGCCGATGTGGAGAGATGTGGCGCGGTTGGCTCAACCAGAGCAGCGGTTTTTGCTATTGCAGTCGGTGGGCTGTGGCGGCTTGATGTTCCTCTATCTGGCGTTGCTTTACATTTCGATTGGCTTGATTCCCACCAGCATTGCCCTAACGCTGTTCTTTACCTACCCAGTATTTACAGCGCTGTTTTCCTGGAAGTGGTTTGGCAACCGTCCAACTGGGTTTCGTTGGAGTATCATGGCTGCTGTGTTGTTGGGCAGTTTGCTGACTATGCCTGTTCCGAATACCACGGCTGGTGATTACAACTGGACGGGTGTGATTACGGGTGTGGTTTCTGGTGTGGCCTATGCCCTTTATACGGTCGTGGCGCAAAAAAGTTTTGAAAAGTTGCATCCGGTTCCCTTTAGCTGGATTAGTTTTACAACAACTCTGGTGTTGTCGGGCTTGTGCCTGCTGCTGTGGCCGGGCGGTCAGGATCAGTTGCCGTGGTTGCCCCTCTGGATTGGCGGTCTGCTCTCGGCACTGATGACCTTCAGTGGTCACATTCTGAACAATTTGGGCATTCGGCGCATTGGGGCTACAACGGCGGCCATGATTGGAGCCAGTAACCCCGCCCTGACGGCGGTGCTGGCTTGGCTGGCGATTCAGGAAACCCTGACGAGCATACAACTTGTGGGAGTGGGGGTTGTGACGCTGAGTGTGGGATTGCTGAGCCTAAAGCGGAGCCAGTAGGTGGGAAGTTAGTAGGCGTAGAGCGCTAGAGAAATCTATCTACAGGGGGATTACTTCAAAAGCTGTAACATTATTTGTCCCCCTTCAATGGGTAGAATGGAGAGCTTAGAACTGGTAGAGCTTAGAGCTGGGGGAATCTCAGCACCTTAGTTTTAATCTCACGACTGAATCACCCGACTGAATCACCAACTGCGTCAAAACCCATGAGAACTCCTGTAACGTTGTATTGCTATCAGGTCCCCCTTGCTAGAAATCTCAGAGATATTATTCGCTTGTGGTGTTTACGGATTTGTCTATTTTTGTTTACAGCATCGTTTCGTCATTTTGGGCCGGCAATGACCATTGCGCTGCTGCTATTTTTGGTGGGCATTACTGGTGAACCACTAGATGTGCATCATCTTCAACTAAGCACAGTCCTGGCTTTGAGCATTCGGCTGGTGAGTATTTTGTTGGGTTTGGGCTGGCTGGGTTTGGGGTTATGCCGTTTGTCGATGCAGTTAGCAAATGCCGATACTTGGCAGCAGGAACTGCAAACCAATGAAGCTAGCTTGCGTCACCGCATCAGCATTTTGGAAGACTGGATTGTTTGGCCGCGACGGGGTGGTAAATGGGTTGCGAAAAATTAAATAGAATAACTGAACTACAGCGTGAGGCAACAAAAAACCTGCTGGGATTGAGTAATTCTCTGATTCCAGCAGGGCATGAGTTTGAGTCAGCTTGAATCAGCGCTTGATTCAGGGAGTTTCACCAGTCTGAAACGTGGGTGAGTCAATGGCCGTCACGAGCTGATTCAATCGTCTAACGTGCAGTGTGATTTCTGAGCCAACTGCTAAGCCAAACTGCTCCTGAGTACGTCTGGGAATGCGATAGGTACGCATTTGCTGATCTGGCAACTGAAGCTGCACCTCGCTGCCATCGATTTGGGTGATGATGCCACGGATTGGAACCGATTCTAGCAAGGGCAGGGCATTGGATGTGGTGGTTAGGGTGCTCAGAGGGCGGGCAAACCCAGGTTGGATTGCCCCAAATGTAGCAATCAAGAGTACGATAGCGATCATTTTGCCGTGATAGACCATGATGGAGTCCTCCTTGCGAATGCTGAACAGGAACAGAACAGGAACTGGTCTAGGGCAGAATCAGAGGTTAAACTCAGAAACCGTTCAACTCAACGCCTGCGATTGAATTGCTGGATGAGATTAGTGTGGACGCTGGCTCTGAATTGGGTCTGAATAAACCCTGAGGCGTTTCTAATCTGTAGATGAGAAAGCTGAAGCGCAGATAGGAAAGATAGGAAAAAAGCGGTTCTCACCCAACGGGTTGAACCGTAGCCATTTCTAGTGCGGCAGGGCTGGGAAAAGGTTTGCTAAACGAAAAAGCGTAGGCCGTTGAACCGTACTGGCGTAGATGCTCTAGCCGCTGTTTGGCTTCGGCCACTGTGGGCAGATCAGCGGCTGGGATCCACCAAAGCGCCAGAATTGGCTGATCCGCTTTCTCGAACCAGCGCCGCCGATCCCGCATTACGCCAGCATGGGTACTGCGATAGACGTAGTTAGACAACGCTTCCAGCGATTTCCAGACGGTTAGGGTAATCAGAATTCGCTCATCTTCAAAGGCGCGAATGCTAGTGGCATCCTCTTCTCCTTCGCCGCGCAATCGCCAAACGAAGCCTGGATCGGCATCAGCGACGGCATTGACAGCACGAATTCGCGCCACAAAATCCGCCATGCTGGGGTCGCTGAGGGGCGCACGCAGAGTGGCGGTATTGACCTGTGCCAGATAATACGACGCTCGTTGATTAAATGACATTGGTTAAAGGGGTAAAGAAGTGATTCTTAAAACCTTCCCACAAATCATCTATCTAGAGTGGTATTTAAACATGCAATTTTATAATCAGCTCAGTTTTTCATCGGCTTCTACCTTTACGGGAAGTCCGAAAGTTCAGTAGCATCTAATCGATGGAGTTGTGTGCCATCAAATCCAATCGGGCAATATCATGCGATGGATGGATTAGCCCATCTCAGCATGAGTTATTTAGCAGGAATCCTGAGCAAGAATTCTATAGAACCAATCCTTCGGCCCAAACATCACCGGAAAAAACAGGAGATTGCCATGACCACCACTCAAAATGTCAATATAGGCTCCACGAATCTGCTAGTTAGTTTGCTCCGCTCAACCGCCACTGGAAATCTGGGGTTTCAAGTCACTTGGGCTGTGCTGCGAATTGGAGCCAGCCTGCTGATGATTCACAACGGTTTAGACAAACTAGCCGATGTCCAGGGGTTCGCAACGGGCGTGGTTGCGACAATTGGGCTGCCCTATCCAGTGTTCTTTACCTACTGTGCTGCCTATACTGAACTGTTTGGGTCGATTCTACTGGCGTTAGGGCTGTTTACGCGGGTCAATGCCGCCTTTTTGCTGCTAACGATGTTCGTGGCCGTCTACTTCCACCTCAAAGCAGATGGATTCAAAATTCCACCTTTGGAGACGGCTTCCCTCTATGGCACGATATTTCTGTTTTTCTGCGTCAACGGAGGAGGTGCTTTTTCGTTAGATGCGGGTTTGGTTCGCTGGCTGATGCAGCAAAAAGACGGGTGAACCGCTCCTAGCGAATGGCAGGCAGAACGCTGAGCGATACGATGCTCAAAAACAGCAAAGCACTGCAGGTTTCCAGCATTGCCACAGCGCGAATATCGGCCTTGCGGTACCACTGCTGTTGCCAGCAAATTAGGCCAAACTTGAGCAGCGCCACACCAAATGCTAAGGCCGTCACCCACGGCAACCACCCGCTACCGTACAAACCAAACACAATTAGGCTGGCAATGGCATGATAAATTGCTCCTGGCCTGATTGAACTTAGCTTGGCTTTCCGCCACTTAACTGCAAAAATTGTGGTGCTAAAAAATAGGCTATTTAATAGCCAGAGGCCGATTGCCAGACGTGAGAAAGTCCCAGTGGTCGCGCCGTAGGCCAGCGGTGCTGCTAAACAGACGGCTGTAAAGGTAACCATTTCGTTGAGAATCGATTTTTGTTCGCGCTGCCAAACGGCGATGCTATCAACCCCTAGGGCCACGAGTGCTCCGCTATAGAGCCACAGCAACGTCGGAGATCGCAGTGCCAGATAAACAGCGATACCCAAGGCTGTGCCACCATAAATCATGCCCCAAATCAGAAAGCGAGGCTTGAGGCTTTTGCGCTGACGAATTTGTAAAACCAAGGGATGCTCGGCCTGGAAACCCAGAAAGGCGCAAATTAGAGCAAGGGTTGTCTGCCAAGTCCAGGTTTGGGCTGCCGCTGCTCCGGTGATAAATGACACCAACAGCACAATATACACGCCATGTTCGGGGGACAGCATCGGGCGGTATTGGCTCAGGCGGTGAGATAAGGTAGGAAAGGTTGGTTCCACGGTCATCCTACGGATTATTTCAGGTGTGCAAAAAGGCGAGATTTTCGTCGGCTCGCAGCGAATGGGGTGTGTTGGCTGGCATATAGACAAATACTCCTGGTTCCAACCTCACCTCCTTGCCTTCGATGGTTAAGCAACCATATCCTTCTAGGATAGTAAGAGAAACATTGCGAGGTGCCGTGTGTTCGGGCAATACGGTTCCTGCTGTAATACACATCAGCATAAACGAACTGGTCTGATTTTTGATTAGAACCTTTCGCGTCACGCCGGGTTTGCTGTAATCGATTTGGTCTTTGAGCTGAACCGATAGAGACGCAGGCGTTGTTTCTGCGGCAGGAACCTGCTGGTTGGATGCGGTTTCTAGCTGAGTCGGGTGGGTCATGGATGATGTTCTCCAAATAGGCTTCCTTTTTAATTTGTCAAATTAGCCGAGATTAATCTATGAGCTAGCTCATATTGGGAAATCCGCTAATCGCGCCTATGCAGAAGGGGTAGATGGAACAGTTTAGGGGTGCAGTTACACCCCCCTGTCTTCTATGTTCCGTTTCTATTGCGATCAAGACATCGCATAAACCATCTCTGCTACCCGATCAGCTAAAGTCTATCGAACGCATAGATCTCACCAATTGCAATAAGGAAACTCCGGAATCAAAACCGCTGTCAGGACCATCGGCAGTAGAAAGAGTATCTGTCAGAGCCATCTGTATCCTGTTCTGTTATCAGGGTATTCAGAAGCTCGTCCTAAAATCGTCCAAGAATCATCCAAGTCTGCTCCTGCTTGTAACACGCTTGATTTGATCAACATAAGAAAAGGACGAAGGTGTTAACCTCCATCCTTGCTTCTATCCCCTATCTGTATGGACCTTGCTAACTTTTCTGGTCCAATTGGTGTATGCCTGGTTCACCGCTATGGCAAGACCCATTATGGCAAGAATCGTTACGGTAGATTGGGATCGCGGTTCATCATGGCTTCGGTTTCTGGATCGTTGCCTAGCTCGGTTTGCAGCTCTGCTTCGATAGTTTCCTCTAGCCGATTCATATCCTCAGTGAACTCCTGCTCGACCTGCTCGGCATTCATTCTTTGGGTTTGATTCTGCATCTGGTTTTGCATTTGATTTAGGCTCTGGTCTAACTGCTGCTGCCCTTTGGGACCCAAGAACTCGGCCTTAATCTGGTTAATCTGATCAGATAGCTCTTGACGGCTCCGTGCATTAAGCATGTAGCGATAGATAAACCAGGTGATATAGCCGATACCTACTAGCTCCAACAGAGATGGCAGTAGTGGGATATCGTTAATTGCGTCAACGATGGCTAACAGCAGTTTGAAGCTGACCAAGGCTAGAACAATCCAGCCTAAACTGATTAGCAACGAACGATTTTCGCCAAACAGCTTAGCCGTAGACTGCGACAAATTCCGCAAGAATGCCTTTGCGTCTTGCTGGAACCGCTGCCAGTCTTCTGCTGATGTTGGATCCGACGGTACATCTTCAATCACAACCTGATTCAGATCTTGATTGGCAGCATTAGCATCAATCGTGGAAGCAGCCGCCAAATCGGTTGTCTCAGGCTCTACTTTGACAATCTCGTTATTATCAATTCCGGTAGACATGTTTCAACCTCATGCATTAGACCCGTGATTAGATGAGTTGGTGAACTCATTGGTGAAAAGCTACAGTGAAAAACTACAGTGAAAAACTACCGACGACCAAACCACTTAGCGGCAATTGCACCCAGGGCAGCTCCTACCAGCGGATTGCTGAGGAATTTTACCAGGGCTGGCTGATCGGCTAACACTTCTTGGAAGATGTCAGGATGGTTGTGGTAGGTAAAGGAGGCTAGCTTGCTAACATCGTCCGCATTCATCCGGTTTGGGTGGTGGGTTGATAGACCAAGCTGCTGCTCTAGCTCGCGTTCGTTCAGCCCCCGCTTCTTGAGATGGTTAAAGAATTCGCGTGCCACATCATCCCGTTCGTTGGGTTTAATTTGAGCAATCGCTTTTTGTAATTCAGGTTCCATTTGCTGGGGAGGAATGCGGTCGGGATGGAACGAGCGACGAAATAGAGAATGGCGTTCTTCCCTAGAAGACCGACGGGCGAAATCGTCGAAGTTGTCGTATTCGTTGCCCGAACTGACCGTATTATCATCCAGCGATTCCACATTGCCCTGGGCCAGATCGTCCATGATCTGACGCTTATACTCATTGCTGCTAGGCATTAGTTTTACCTCACGATTTTCAGAATTTCAATTAATCAAAGTGTTCTAGTGCCATTCAGTCAGGTTTAACCAACAGGCTGGTACTCGATTTGCTTGGTCGTGCTGTCATAGCGAGCTTTGAGAATCAGCTTTTTGTCGGGGGCATACATCAACACGTTTAAGTCACGGTTAGGAAAATTGCGGTGAAATCCCTGAGCTAGAGACCTGGCAAGATTGCGGACTTCATTCGGCTTCACCTGAGGTGAAATGACTACACCCAGTTTGTCATCGTCCCGCACGTAAGCATCTTTGACTAAACCATGTGCCGTCTGCACGACCCAGTCAGCAAAGTTTTGACCCACAGCAGTATCACCTCGCTCTAGCTGATTGTAGCTAGAGCTAGCGGTGCCGCTGGGCTGGTAAGATGTACGATCGGTTTGAACGGCTCCGGCACAGGCACTCGTAACCGTCAGGATAAATACTAAAGACAAAGCAACCAAAACGCCGCGAATTCTGTGGAATAGATTCACTTTAACCTCCAATCTTAATGCTTGACAGACTTAAAGAGTTAAAACCTTGGTGTTTTAGTTCGTAGTTCTAAACCTAGAAAAAATACTTTCTATAGCCATCCTTCAGAAGTCATATTACATATGAAAATTACTCGACTTGGCAAACCTAATAGCAGAGGTTAGAGAATCCTAAAGTGGCGAAAATTCAATCATTTCAGACGTTTGTTGGCCATGGCAGATGGCCTCTTTTGGTGCAGGAATTTCAGCCTAAGTGAAATTCATCGAATTTACAAAAGTTTGCATAGTCATTGTAGATAATTCATTCGGCTATCCTACTGCAGCAATAAATCATTTTGGGGATAAAAACAGCCGTAAGTTGCTTCAAAGGATAGAGGGTGAAGCGAAGCTGAAGTTGGTAACGTGAGTAAGCGATAGAAAATACAGTCCGTAGAAAGCTCGGGTGCATAGGCAGCCATTGGACAATTACAGCTAAGCGTTACCTGGAAAACAGTAGAATCAACGGCAAGCGTGCTTTTGGCTTCACATGTCCATGGAACAATGCATTTAAGCAATTTAACGACGGATTACTAGATAGAGAGCATTATTCACCTGTAATAAGGAATGCACCCGATTAAGCCGCTTAAGCAATTGCTTGAGGGCGCATCTCGGATATCTGGCTTACCGTTCGCGAGATAGGGGCACTGCACGATCGCCAAATGATCAATGTAGGAGGACAAAACATGGTTTTAGGTTCTGATCAAACGAGAAATCATCACAGACGGGCCGTGGGTACATTCCCTAACCGTCAGATGGCTGAACAAGCATTGCACGAATTACGAGATTCCGGCTTTCCGATGGACCGGGTTTCGGTAATTGCCAAAGACGCGGACCGGAATGATGAGATTGCTGGAGCCGATGTCAAAGGCCGTGACGCAGCTGGCAATAAAGCTGATGAAGGGGCAACTGTCGGTGCTGTTTCGGGCGGTGCTCTTGGTGGTATTACTGGCTTGCTAGTGGGCTTGGGTACATTAGCCATTCCCGGAATCGGTCCGATTATGCTGGCTGGTGCTGGAGCAACGGCTTTGGCAACTACTCTAGCTGGAGGTGCGATTGGTGCCGCTGCCGGTGGGTTGCTCGGAGCGTTGGTAGGATTGGGTATTCCAGAAGACCGGGCCAGAGTATACAACGAGCGAGTTTCGCGGGGCGAATACTTGGTTCTGGTAGATGGTACCGATACCGATATTGCTAGAGCTGAGTCGATTCTGCGTCATCGTGGTATTGAGGAGTACGGAGTTTACGATATTCCGGCTCACTCTGCATCAGCTGGTGCTGCAACCACACCTGGAGTTACGGCTACCACGGCAGCTACTCCTACCACAGCAACGCCGATTCCTCCCACTACAACTACTGCCACCACTGCCACGACCACTCCATCTCGGATGGTGAATGCTCGCAGGCGAGCGGTTGGTGCCTTTGAAAACCGCCGCGATGCAGAACGGGCGTTAACCGAACTGCGCGATTCTGGCTTCTCGATGGATCGAGTATCGATTATCGGTAAGGACAGCGACGGCAATATGGCAGGCGTTGATGTCAATACGGAACGTGGCAGCAAAACTGGCAACAAAGCAGACGAAGGTGCAAAAGCCGGAGCTGCGACTGGCGCAGCCGTGGGCGGTTTAGGTGGCCTATTGGTTGGGCTGGGCGCACTGGCGATTCCTGGTATTGGGCCTGTGATGCTGGGTGGTGCCGCTGCAACAGCCTTGGCTACAGCGTTATCAGGTGGAGCGATTGGCGCTGCCGCCGGTGGGTTGACGGGTGGACTGGTCGGTTTGGGAATTCCTGAAGACCGAGCCAAAGTCTACAACGATCACGTCAACCGGGGCCACTATCTAGTCATGGTGGATGGCAGTGAGGATGAGTTGCGTCGCGCTCAGTCTATTCTGAATCGTCACAACATCCGTGATTGGGATATTTATGATGCGACTGAAGTTGATGCCCAGGGTAGTGTTGCTCAACCACACCACAGAACTACAACGGATGCTATCAGTCCTACCGATCGAATGATTAACGAGCGGACTTCGGATCGGGTTGTGGATCAGGATCCGGACGTGATTATTGTGGATCGGCGGGATGAACCTCGATAGAGGCATTTTGCCTAGTCTGGTTGAAGTGTTAACTCGAATCAATTGAAATCAAGTTTGTGAGGAATTCTCAACATGAAAAGACTAACAACAGCTCTACTGGGTGGCTTTTTGCTGCTGGGTGCAGTGGCCTGCACTGAAACGGCTCAGACCAATACCGAAGCTCCGGATCAGCCGAGTGATACCGCTCAAGCCCCTGATGCCGGAACGGCTCAAGACACCCAGGATGATGCCACTAGTGAAATCCGCAGGAATCAACTCGAGTCAGATATTCGTGCTCGCGAGCAACGTAATGAGATTACGGGCGGAGATGCAGACCGTGCGGATGGTGACCTAGAGAGTGAAGTTCGTAGTAAATTAGAGGCGAACTTACCGGCTAGTCAGCTCTCTGTTGAAGCGGAGGATGGAGCAGTGACGGTTCGAGGCACGGTTCCAACCGAAGAACAGCTCGCTCGAATTGAACCGTTGGCAAGGGAAATCAAAGGTGTTCAAACTGTAGCAGTTGAAGCTGAGGTAGCTCCGGCTCAATAAATTTCGCAGGATCTGGATTCAAATTTGAACGAAATGAAGCTGTGGTTCCCCACAGCTTTTTATTTTAAACAAAATGTTTCTGAAGTACTTGTTCTTGCAACAGAATTCACCAACCAGCGACAGAGGGGGGGCTGGAGCAGACTATCTAGACTATAAGCATTGAGCAATTCGCACTGAGTGCGTAAGGGGCAGATTTCCAAGCGTTTGGAAATTTGCTCCTTTTTCTAGTTTCATTCTAATCGAATATTTCTAATTTGGTATCAGAAATTATAGCCGTCGCCACGACAGTTAGGACAGAAATATTGTTGTGGCAAACACTATATCAATGCTTTTCTTAATTTGCTTCTATAGACCATCACGATAAAAGTATGAGTTGGTATACAGCTTTCTCACCAACTCATACTCTAAATACTCCAATAGAAATATCAGTCTCTTTAGCGGGAGTCTGTCCCTTGGTTGGGTAACCCTGGACGCGTCACAGCCCCTCCAGGAGCTTCAGACTCAGCGCCTGGGCGGACATCAGTACCGGCTTCTTGTCCCGTCATCCGACGACGCTCATCCAGTGGAGTATCGCCTTCTTCTGTAACAGGAACTTCGGTATCAAGTCCAGGATTGTCCTGTGGGTCGTTTCTAACGTCATCTTGTCGATCATCAGGAGGAGTTTTCGAGGTCATGATTTTTCTCCTTAATATGTATTGCCGGGCAGTTGGGTGGCGTTGCCGCCGTTTTGTAGAGACTGTGTGCGACACTCTTAACAGTTACCTGCTCTCCAGGACAAGTAAAGATATTGAAGCGATTTGTCTTATAGAATACTGGCTGCCTGTTTGTTGGGCTTCCACCTTAGGATAAATTCAGCTCTGTTAAAAGGCAGAGATACGGTGAAGTGATGCAGTGATGTATATCGCTAATTGGGTTAAACTTCCAGGATAAAGATCGAGCCTTGGGGTTGATTGGGTTCAATGCAAATGCTGCCACCGTGAACCTCAACCACCATTTTGCAAAATGCTAATCCTAACCCTAGTTGGGGTACGCCTTTGACTAAGTCGCCGATAGTGAACTTTTCAAAAATCTGTTGCTGGAGGTCTTCGGTGATTCCCAAACCTTGGTCGATTACAGAAATTTTGGCTTGTTTGCAGCGTGAGTTCGTGGCGACAATCGTTGGATAGGCGACTTCTACAATCACTGAACGATTGGCAGGAGAAAATTTAATCGCATTCGAGATCAAGTTGTCCAAAACGCGACGGAACAAATTAGCGTCGATAGAAACACTCTGTTTCTGGTCGGGAAGTTGAGCAACTAGCTGAATCTGCTTTTGGTCGGCAATTGCTCGTAAATGTTCGACCACTTCCATCACCAGATAATTCAAATCAACCTCAGTGCAGTTGAGGATCAGCTTTCCCGATTCCATCTTGGCCATGACCAACAAATCATTAATCATGGCCTCTAGCTGCTGAGCAGTTGATTGAATCACCTCAGCACTCTGTCTAGCTCGATCTTGCAGTTCTCCTCGACGCAGGAGAAAATCGCTGTAGAGCAGAATTGTGGTGAGGGGATTGCGCAAATCATGCACGATCATCCGCGATAGGTCTTCGCGCAGTTCTAGCATTTCCTTCAAGGTAGCCTCCGCCCGCTTACGCTCTTGGATTTCCTGCTGAAGCTGGGCATTTTGCTGTTCTAACTGCCGCCGCATGTTGAGCAAACTTAGCTGATTTTCGACCCGCACCAGCACTTCCTCTAGGTGAAACGGCTTGGTAATGTAGTCTACTCCTCCAACCGAAAAGGCTTTGACTTTATCGATAACTTCGTTCAGCGCACTAATAAAAACGACAGGAATCCGATAGGTCTGCGGATCGGCTTTTAACGCCATGCAAACGTCATATCCGTCCATGTCAGGCATGTGGATGTCGAGCAGTATCAAATCAGGTGGGGCGGCTTTTACAGCTTGCAATGCGAACAGGCCACTGGTTACACCGCGAACATCATATCCACGCTCGGTCAACATGCTGGATAGGACATGCAAATTTTCGGGTGTGTCATCGACCACCACAATTCTTGCTCTAGAGAACTCTGCCCGCGTCTGAGCCATTAACCTTCCTGCTGCAAGATTTCGTTAGCATAATCTGTAATCTTATCGAATCGGAAGTTCTTCACCAAATCGGTGAGGCTATGGATCAGCAGCGTTTGAGTTGCCGGAATTTGCTCGATCAGCTGCAAAATTTGCTTACCGTCGAGTTGTAGTGCTGTTTGTCGTAGTGTTCTTACCCAATCAACGGGCATGAGTGCTAGAGCCGCTTCCAACGATGGCAGGCTGTCTGGTTCGGTCGGTTCAGCCGCTGCGACTCGCTCGCTGGCTGCGTAAACATAACGCACACTCAAATGGGTTGCTATCTTCTCAAAAATAGTGGACTCACGAAACGGTTTCCGGACAAAATCATCGCAGCCTGCCTTAAAAACTGCCATTTGGTCTTCTTCAAACGTACTAGCTGTGAGGGCAATAATTTTCGTAACGCGAGCAGCCAATCCATCTCCTCCATTTTCCCCCCTCGTTCGGCGAGGCTCACGAGCCGCATCCTCCCCCTGCTCCCGTGCCCGAATCTGCTGCGTTGCCTCATAGCCATTCATCACCGGCATCCGCATATCCATCCAAATCAGGTGGGGCTGCCACTGTTGCCATCGCTCTAGCGCCTGCTGACCGTTCTCTGCTTCGCAGACTTCAAATCCGATTGGCGTCAGCAGTCTGATCAAGACCTGACGATTTTCCCAGCGGTCGTCTACGATCAGAATCCGGTAGGTTGGCTGATCGGCAGCTAACCCAATGACCCGTTGTAAGGAGGACTGAGCCGATTGCTCGGCTGTTTCTGTCGGTTGAACCTGGATATCGAACTGAAAGCGGGTGCCTTGATTGACAGTACTGGTAACGGTGAGTTTGCCACCCATGAGCTGAACAAACTGGCGACTGATTGGTAAGCCCAACCCCGTTCCCTGCTGTGAGCGTCGCCCGGTTTCGCTTTGGGTGAAGGGTTCAAAGATGGCTTCTAGTTCATCCGCCGCAATCCCGGGGCCGGTGTCCTCCACTTCAAAATGAATGATGATTGGTTGAATGTCGTCTGGTTTTTGATTTATTGGTTGTTGGCTATCAAAATCTGAAGATGCTACTTCACTGGCTGTTCCTAATTTATAACTGTGATTAACTGCTGCTCGGACTATGACATGTCCGGTTTCAGTAAACTTAATTGCGTTACTCAGCAGATTGATCAAAACCTGCCGCAGCTTGCTTTCGTCTGCTTTGACAGACAGAGGTAGGTCAGAACTAGATTCAAAAATCAGCTGTAGATGTTTAGATTCGGCCCTCAGTCTAAACATTTCTTTCAATGTATTCAAAAAGCTTCGTAAGTCAAAGCAATTTTGGTTCAGAGTAATGCGTCTAGCTTCGATTTTTGACATCTCCAGCACATCATTAATCATTTCTAGGAGATGTTCACCGCTGTGGCTGATGATGTGCAAGTTTTCCTGCTGCCTGGTAGTGAGAAGCGGATCGCGGCTCATAATTTGGGTAAAGCCAAGAATCGCGTTCAGCGGTGTGCGCAGCTCGTGGCTCATGTTAGCCAAAAATTCACTTTTGGCCTGGTTGGCGGCGTCGGCTGCTTCCTTTGCCGTCTTTAGCTCGGCGGTTCTTTGTTCGACGCGATTCTCCAGTTCCGCGTTGGTGCGTTCCAGGGCAGTAAAAGAGGCTTGGAGCTGTTCGGCCATTTGGTTGAAGGACTGGGATAAACCTGCTAGTTCGTCAATTCCTTCCCCATCAACCCGTTGATTGAATTCACCGCTGGCAATGGCTCTGGACGATTCTCGCAGACGACGAATCGGCTGGCTGATCCAGCGAGAGGTGAGAATTCCTAATCCGATGGCCAACCCAAGCGCCGTCAAGCACAACAGGATGGTGGTGCGAGTGTTGGCATTGATTTGGGCCATAAAATCGGACTCCGGTACAGCCACGACAATCAGCCAATCTAAGCCTCGGCCATCGCTCAGGGGCGTCACCTGCAGAAATTGTCTGGCTCCGTCAATTTCGAAATCGAGTTGATGCGATTGATTGATCTGGCGAAAATCTCCAAACTGATTCAGCAGAGCTTGCGCAGCCTGTCGAGTCAGTAAGTTCTGGCTGGCTATGGCTGGAATCCGCTGGGTGCTGTTGCCGGTTTGAATAAAGGCCGGATCGGCGGTGGAGGTACTGACGAGATCGCCGGTTCGCTCCATGATGAATACCTGTCCAGTTTTACCCACCTGAAAGCTGCGCAGAAATTCATTCACCTGCTCGCCACAGAGAAAGGCCGTACCCAAGACGCCCTGAAACTTGCCTTGGTTGTCGTACACGGGTTCAGCCGCGCTCAGGGCCAGACCGCCATCGGCTGAGACATAGATTGGACTCCAGACTGGTTTTCCAGCCGCTATCGCCCCTTGATACCAAGGGCGCACCCGCGTATCGAGTTCAGGGCCAATTTGGGGTGGTTGCTTGCGCCGACCCTGCTCATCGGTGGGATAGTAGTAAACCTCGCCAGTCGGTTGAGGTTGGTAAATCACATCGATTTGATGCTTGCCATCGGGTAGGCGTCTAGCGCCAATATATTCTCCTGCGGCTGTGCCAATGAAGGTGTGAGTTACTTGGGGAAAGGTTTTGATCTGTCGCCAAAAGTAGCGTTCGCGGCTGGGCAGATCCGATAAATCTAACTGACCGAGGCTGAGGGCATTGGCATTCAGTTGGTTGATCAGGTGGGGAACCTCCATGCCGGTTTGCAAACGTTCTTGCACTCGCGTTGCCACTTCGTTGCGCAGTTGGGCCGCTACCGTGTTGACTGCCTCCCGTCCGTTACGCAAAGCCAGCCAGCCGGTCAATCCCACTGTGGCAAAAATTTGCAGAACAAAGGGAACAACTAGCACCCAACGCAGCGGCAGTTTGTGGGTAGACTTGGCAGCTGGATGGCCAACAGGGAAATCAAGCGCTTTTGTCATTTGACCTTCGACCTTTGTGATCTGTGGACCTGTAATCTGTGGAACAGTGTCATAACCCAGGTGATTTATTCCGAATCAGAACGCCATGCTAGGCGAAATCCTGTTGCCTCTGGTGTATATTCGGCGTTCATTGCCGCGTGAAATTTTTCAGTGGTACGATCAAGAACGTTCTTGGGAATGGCTTGCCAATCAGCAAAACTATCCCAGTGAATCACTATGACTAACTCATCAGGGCGGTCTGGATTCGTCCAGATCTCTTTGGTTTGAAACCCTGGATAGCTAGACAAAACGGGCGTCCAAATCGCTGCGTCTTGTGCAATGAAGTCAGGCTGCTGGGCCGCTGGAACTTGAAATTTCAACCATTCTACGGCTGGCAATTCAGTTGAGGTCAGCGTTTGGGCGGTGGCTATTGGGGTAAATATCAGAACTGCCAATCCTACCATCAGCGATAATGCGAACGGAATGATCAGGCTGAATTTTTGTTTGAGTTGATTCATTATCCTAACTCTGATTCAATCAGAGAAAATCATTAGTTTAGAGGCTAAGTCATTCCTGAGGAGGAAATCAAGCTTCAGTCGCACGAAATGTCACGGTCTTATGCCAGTTCTTAGTTTTGAGTTTTGGTGGCGTAGCCTGTGCAGAGCACGTAGTTTTAAGTTATGGAACTTGCACAATATAGCCTGTTGAGCTTGGTGATCTGTAGCTCAATCAAAGGGAAATGGTCTTATGCGTACAAGTGCGAAACAGCTAATTTGAGTAGAGGATTCTAGCCCTCAGCCAACGGCAAGCTACGCCAACCAGTAACGAAAACGGTGGATGTACGCTAGGAATGGTAGGGGGGCAGTTTGAGTAGCCTTCAGCAGCTTAACAGCAATTTCTTTAACGATCCATCAGGCTGCCTGTAGGGTAAATGGCTTGTTGACCTAATTGAGCACAGATTCTCTGTTTCGCTCAGGATGAGAAGATTGTCTGATATTAAACATTGCTATTTCTTCAGGTGTATCTGATTGCTCATTGAGTATGTTCATGTTATTCGAGTTGGTTGTAGTGGCAAAATGCCTGCCAAATGGCCAGCTAATTTGTTGAATTAGTAAATTTGTTGTATACTTCAGCGTCACTGTTTCTTGACCAATATGACTACAGCTCGATGCGGTGGTGATTTCAATTAGAGCACACCGTTGGAGTGTAGCAATGGCCTGCATCAGTTCACTGGTTGAAATTGAATAGGCAAGTCCTTCCTGTAGCTCCTCCAGAGTAACTGGCTTTTGGTTGAGCGCTAACCAACTCAGCAAATCTTGGGGTACTCTACCAAGTCGATCCAGGTGTGCTTCTAATAACTCCTGCACCTCTTCGATCAGGAAAGGGCTGTGGTCAAGCAGAGTCAGAAAAGCTGTAATATTGCTGCCAAACAGATTGCGAATTGTTGATACAACTAGGTTTAGCGCTAGGGGATGACCTGCATAACGCTCGGTTAGGGCCGCCCACTCGCTTACTGCGCCAATTAGATTGCCCTTGGCTTGAGCGAGTTGCTGAACTGCGGTCGGGGATAGCCCACCCAGATGCAGGCAGCGAACGGGAAAGGCTTCGCCCTCAAGCCTGGATAGCTGGTATGGGTATTCTCTAGAGGTAAACAGAACACAGCTTCTATGATTGGCTTCGCCTAGTTTAGTTAGTAGCTGGATATATTCAGCCTGATATTCTGCATTTGCTAACTGACTCCTATCATCTGTCGTTCTCTGACTCGGCAAAAGGGTTTCTACTCCGTCCAGGATAATTAAACAGCGGTGGGCGCGTAGGTATTGAATCAGGACTTGGCTGTCTGGCTTCTCACTCTGATTGCTCTGATTGCTCTGATTGCTCTGATTGAATTGTTGTCCTGACAGGGTTTGGAGCAGTTCGGTGAGGAGTTGGGCGGGTGAAAGAGTAGGGCTGAGACTGCGCCAGATTACAAATTCAAACTCATCTCGATGTAATTGGGTATACTGAGCGGCTAAAGCCGTTTTGCCGATTCCACCCAGCCCCAGTAGTCCGACCAAACGACAGCGATCCGATCCAATCCAGTTTTCAAGGGTTCGCAACTCGCTAGTGCGGCCACAAAAGAACGCTGGTTCTGGAACTTCTTCCCAAATTGGACAGGTAGGTCTGTCCCAGTACGGTTCTATGTAGGAGCCTATTTCCTGACTCGAGTTAGTGGAGTTTGGCGCAGTACGGTCACTAGCCTGACGATGCGATGGATCGTTGGCCGGATGCGGTTCTGCTACTGCTTGCCAATCTACCCCGACCGCTTCGCAGATGGCGATAAACATCTCGCTACGGATTGCCTGACCAGCCCAAAAGCGACTCAGCGTTGCTCTCGATGTAAATGCCTGACTGCACCAAACTTCGGCCGTTTTGTTCCACCGTTTCTTGCGCCTCGCTTGGTCCACGAGGCCGAGTCCGGCTGGAGATGCCTTAATAGAGTCGATCATACTTCCCTCAGTAGATAAATAGCACTTGGTTAGTCTGTGCTATCCATACTGGCTGGTTGACCTAAGCAGGGTTGGGGGAAAAACTGAGAAAGCGCTGAGAGAAGCCTAAAGAATTGCTGAAATTGATGTGCGAATTTATACATGCATAATGAATGGAAAAATAGCTATGACTCTCTGTCTATTCATCTGTACCATTTCCCTTTGATTGAGCTACAGAGCACCAAGCTCAACAGGCTACATTGTGCAGGTTCCATAACTTAAAACTTAAAACTCAAAACTCAAAACTCAAAACTAAGAACTAGTATGGCAACCCTGTATCTATCGAGCTGAAATATCAAAACTGCGGTATGGTGAACGAACCGAGGTCCTACCAAACCGCATTGGATGGAATTTGATTCAAAACCATGTTGCGCAATCAAGATTGCAGCTTTAACATGCCGATCGCACGGCAACGGGCCAAAGCGAAATGGGTCGTTCTGTCCGTTGTTGAGACTGGGTCAAAAGTTGGGCAAGGGCATCGAGTTTGGCTTTACCAATGCCGTTGATATAAGTCTCTGCCGCGTCTGCTAAGAGGTTTAAATGAGCTGGATCCGTATCGTCTACTTTGTCCTCGACTGCGAGCGCGGTTTGAAAGCGAAAGTAATGATTGGCAGCCAGCATTTGTTCGGCGAGAGAGTCAGTCAGATCGGCAGGACCATCCACCAAGGCATGGACTAGCGGTACTGCCGATGCTAACGCTCTCAAACGGCGGGCCTGTGCCGCAGACACCTCAGGTTTCAACCGTCCAACCCCAAAAGAGGCGACCACAATCTGATCGAGATTGAGCGGTTGAGTAGAGTGTTGATTTACCTGTTGATTTGCCTTGAACATTGCTGCAATGGCGCTCATAGTCGGATTTTTGGCAGCAAATGCGCCATCAATGCAGGGAATGGCTTGCCCCTGCAGAGAGACGGTATGGGGCGGGAAATAGGCCGGAATTGCAGTAGAGGCCCGACAAACTTCCCAAACTGGCAAGTTGGCGTGAGCCAAATCGGTACTGTGAAACAGTAGGGGTGTGCGATTCAGCATGTCGTAGCTGGTTGCTAACGTGGGTTTCACAAGCTCACCGAAGCGCATTCCGCCAAACATCTGCTGCAGAAATGTGCTCATCGCAGTTCCGTCATAAATTGGATGTCGATAGGGATCCCGAAACAACCAACTCAACGGTTGCCAGATGCTGGTCTTGGAGGAGGGAAACATGAGTTGGGCATCGTGGAGCAGCAGATTCACTAGGGTTTGGGTATCGATGCCGGCGGCTAAACCACAGGCAATAATACTGCCGCTAGAGGTGCCAGAAATTAAGTCGAAATAGGTTTGAATGGGTTGGCTCAACTGCTGCTGGAGGTGGTGGAGCCAGATGGCAGAAATCAGCCCCCGCACGCCTCCCCCATCGACAGTCAGAATGCGATAGTGTTTCATGATGCCCCCCAGATCAGCGTAGGCAGAAGTTTGAGAAATTCCTGGGGGTTTTGCTGCAATGCTTGCCGAATGTAGTAGATGCGGGTGATTTGCAGATCAGGAGCGAGCACAGTGCGAGGCAGCCGAGTGACAAAATACTGAATTCCCGTCCACAGCGGCATGGTTCTAGCAATCGAGACTAAGTCTTGAACTCGCCGCCATTCGGCACCAATGGTTAGATCCAGCGTGGCCTTGTAGGCGGCTTGTTCGATTAAGCCATATCGCAGTTTGGCAACTTCTACTTGGCGACGATGGGCAGGACTTTGAGCCGCGATGTGAGCCAACCAGCGATTGCCCCAGTGAATATGTTCCACTTCCTCAACCCAAATCCGCTCGATCGTCTGGCAAATTTTGCTCACCTCTGCGGTTTGGGGCTGCTGTTTCAGCACATAAATGTGAGCGGCAAAATTTTCACAACCGCGTTTTTCGCTGGCATTGATAGCCGCTAAGGACGCAATGACAAAATCCTCGTGGTGGTGAGGCTGCTTTACCTGTGGATCGAGCAAATGATTGAATTCGCTCAGGTAGGACAGTCGGGGTGGATTCTCGACGCTCAAGTCTAGCTCAACTAATAGCTCGGTCAGCCATGCGGCATGTTGCGCTTCTTCAGCCAAATGCTGGGCGAGATCCCGCACTAGCTCTGGTGGTTGTCCATCGAGTTGCTGAATCAGGGTTGCTAGCTCTGTGCAGCTAGCTGCCTCGTTGAACCGATATTGGTTGAGCGTCACTGCGTGGGCATCTGGATCGGGCACAATTAAGCGTAAAAATTCGCGTGCATTTACCCTTCTACGCGATCGACGATAAGCTTCCAGTAACTCTACTACGGCTTTCATCGGTTAGCTCCTGTTGTTTCAAGTGTTTCTTTGCAACATTTACAGTGAATTGCTGTAGCATCTCCTGCTGTTACTGACTATCACTGATCTGGAGAACCGAAACGTCTCAGCTTTGCTTCTGCAACACCTGCAACACCTGCAACACCTGCAACAAAACAGCGACTCAAACTGAGAAATTTTGTTGGTTTAGTTCCGGCAAACTCATGATTATGCCAGCCAATCGAAACAGCGATTTGATCGAGCGCTACCGCTAGCTTGGGCACAACTCCCCGACCTGCAAAGCAGTTCTTCTCGATGCGCAAAGGTTGCTAATTCAATCAACGCTTTTGTCTTGATTGCTGGTTCATTTGCTTTCCTAAATTACTCTTGAAATGGAGGACTGCTATGAAAGGATTCAATCACGCTTCATCTAAAAAGTCATCTAACCATCTATCCAATAACCCACTCAACGATCCATCAACTATATATCTGTTATATCGAGGAGTGCGCTATATACTGGATATCTCATCTAATGCTTCATCTAATGATTTATCTAACAGTTCATCAACTTTGCATCTGTCGTATCGAGGGGTACGCTATATACTGGAGACCTTGTATTTAATGACCCCACTGCAGCTGACCGATAATCACTCGTCAGATGTGCAAATTCCGTCAAGCTTTCAGCCTTTGCTGTATCGAGGCCAACCTTATCTGCGTCCTCGTCACTAAACGATTGCATTGAGCTATCTTGGTTAAGAAGATATTCGAGTTGGTGTCACTACTGAAGGCGTTGGGGCAGCTCTTGGATGATGAGTTTTATCTGTAATCAACTGCAATCAACTGTGTCAATTGCTCACTGACCATCGTTCCAGATCTGGCCCCAACTCCCGTTAATCGAGCCTGGTGTTATTTCAAAGATGCTTTGAGGTTGATTGTCACACTGCCGCGTAAAGCATTAGAAACCGGGCAGATTTGTTCCGCTTCCTGGGCAATTTGATTGAAGGTTTCAGCATCAATGCCGGAGACATCACCCTGAGTTTCTAACTGCATGGTCGTGATTTTGAAGCCGCCATTCTGGGATTCAATTGTGCAGGTGGCCTGGGTTTGCACCTGCTGGGGCTGGTATCCTTTTTCGCTGAGGGTGAGCGTCAGGGCCATGCTGTAACAGGCGGCATGGGCAGCAGCAATGAGTTCTTCAGGATTGGTTCCCGATTGATTTTCAAAGCGAGTGGCAAAGCTGTAGGGGGTGTTGCTCAGCACATTGCTGGTGGCGCTAATTTGGCCTTGCCCTTGCTGTACGGTGCCGGTCCAAGTGGCGGATGCCGATCGGTGTAGTGCAGTCATATCTCCTCCTGTTAAAACTCGTTATTTCATCTTCATTTCATCTATAGTTTGACAGAAGAATCCACCAAAAAAATCTGACAAAAGAGGCTGCCCAAAGGCATTACTTCTGAGTTTTGACCCACGCTCGCACGGCGCGCCGCAACGCCAACCGACCCTGATGGCGATACGTCTCAATCAGGCGGGGCAACTCCTGAATGGCCAGCGAAGGAAACACTTGGCTTTGAGCTACCTCCACATACTGCGCTTGCTGAAGTAAATAAATTCTCAGCGTTCCGCTGTCGTAACACCAGAGTTCGGGCACACCCAGCCGAGCGTAGATTGGAAAGCGCTCTAGCGATTTGCGGGTAATGTCGATTTCCAAGGCGAGGTCGGGAGGTGGGTCATGGTCTAGATCAATTTCGAGCTTGCCGCGAATGCGAGCTTCATTTTGGAAGTAGAAACAATTGTCTGCCTCTAGTCCGGCTTGCTTGGCTCGCTGCCGCCAGGTTGTAGACCCATAGCTTTCGTAGTCAAGATTCAGTTCTTCTGCAATGTCTTTGACCGCATCGCTGATTGTTTCTTTGAAATACTCGTGTTCGGGCAGTGGGGTCATTAGCTCTAACCAACCATTGTCATAGGCAATCCGAATACTGCGGTGCTCTCCCAGTTCCGCCAGAATGGCTTCAAACTCAGACCAACCTATACCATGGAGCAGCAATGACTGTCCCGGCAAGATCTCGAATTGTCGAAGCTGAATCGCTACCATCGGCTACACCGGCTACGCCTAAAGTTCACTCACCGTAGACAAAGCTGGAATCGACGGTGATAGGTTTTATCATATCCTTTCCTGCCTGAACCTTCGTGATTTCAAGGGTCAACTAGCGATATTCGACCGAATGGAATTCTGGCAATGGCTGATTTTGCTGGTATTCCTCCAGGGTAAAGGTATCTACCTGAATGGCATCATTGCGCACGAGTTCGGCTTCGCGCACGAGGTTGGCGTCGTCCAGGGTGATCACACCGGCAGCTACAGCAGCATCGAGTAGTGTTTCCGGTTTGGCCTGCGGCAGGTGGCCGGCCCGACTGGCGGTTTTGATCGCTTTCAAAATATCTTCTGCGGCCACGCTGAGGCGAAAGGCTTGCTCTAGGCGACCCAGGGCTTCGTCTGGATGGCTGGGTAGGTAGATATGGGAGGTGAGATGGTCGCGAATTTGACCTGGAATTTGCAGGGCATGGGCGAGTTGATGGCCGAGGGCATCGCTGGGTGAACTACCAAGCGGATTGAAGCGCCACCAAGCACTAACCGGCCCTCGGAACAGGGCACCCAAAACCGGAATGGGAAAATTGGCGAAAATCCCCTCAAAGCCCTGCTGAATTTGGGCAAAGCTGTACTGCATTGCCCAGTCCACTAGGGGTAAATCGTCGGGATTGCGTCCTTCCGCCTCAAATCGCCGTAGGGTAGCCGTACCCAGATACAGCCAGGACAAAACATCAGCAAAACGACCCGTCAGGGTTTCTCTGCGCTTCAGGCTGCCGCCTAACCCGATCAGCGCCAGATCGGTGAGGCTGGCAAAGGTGGCAGAGGCCCAAGCCAGTTTGCGGTAATATTTGGCCGTGGGTCCCGACACCGGAGAACGAGCAATCATACCTTGCGATAAATGGAGCAAAACGGCGCGAAAACTATTGCGAACAAATAAGCCCATGTGTTGCCAGAGAGCTTGATCAAAGGCGATGACATCTCCGGTTTGGAGCGCAGTAACTTCTTGGTAGACATAGGGATGACAGCGAATGGCGCCCTGACCGAAGATCATCATCGTGCGGGTGAGGATATTTGCGCCTTCTACCGTAATCGGAATCGGCGTGGCGGTGTAGATATTCGCCAACAGGTTTCTGGGTCCGCGACAAATGCCGGAGCCGCCCAGAATGTCCATGCCGTCATTGATCAGGTGACGCGACAGTTCGGTGAAGTGATACTTGGCAATCGCAGACACCACCGCGGGCCGTTCTCCTTGGTCAACAGCGGCACAGGTGTAGAGGCGGGCAGCTTCCATCAGGTAGGTGAATCCGGCAATCCGGGCTAAAGGTTCCTCGATGCCTTCAAACCGGCCAATCGAGAGGCCGAACTGGCGGCGCACCGTGGCATGGGCACTTGTCACGCGCGTCACCAGCTTAGCGATGCCGGTGCAGGTAGCCGGAAAACTAATGCCGCGACCGGCCGCTAGGGTTTGCATCAGCATCTTCCAGCCCTGACCCGCCTGCTCTACCCCACCAATAATCTGCTCGACCGGCACGACCACATTCTCACCTGCGATTGGCGAATTGTAGAACGGAACGCCCATTGGGTCATGCCGTCGCCCCAGGATGACTCCCGGCGTATCTGCCGGCACCAGCACGCAGGTAATGCCGACCTGTTCGCCTTTGCCAAGTAGATTCTCCGGATCCCGCAGTTTGCAAGCCAGCCCGATCAGCGTGGCGATCGCTCCCAAGGTAATGTAGCGTTTGCGGAAGTTGAGACGCAGATATAGCTTACCGTCTTCACCGCGAAAGACAATGCCCTCGGACGTGATACTGGCCGCATCCGATCCGGCTTGGGGTTCAGTCAGGGCAAAACAAGGAATCTCGTCGCCTCTGGCCAAACGCGGCAGATAGTAATCTTTCTGGGCCGCAGTGCCATAATTCAGCAGCAGCTTCGCTGGACCCAGGGAATTCGTCACCCCTACCGTAGCCGTGTGAATAAACGAGCGCGACGCCAGCTTCACCATCACCGTGCTATAGGCCAGATTAGAAAACCCCAGTCCGCCGTATTCGGTGGGAATCATCATGCCAAAGAAGCGCTCTTGCTTCAGGTACTGCCACACCTGCGGCGGCAGATCTTTGCGGCGATAGATTTCCCAATCCGTTGCCATGCGGCAGACCTGCTCGACCGGCCCATCCAAAAAGGCTTGAATCTCCGGCGTGAGCTGCGGATAGGGCTGTTCAGCTAGACGTGTCAGGTTGGGTGCACCGGAGAAAAACTCGCCCTCGACCCAAACCGTTCCGGCTTCAATTGCTGCCTTTTCCGTCTCTGAGATCTTAGGCAAAACATTGAATCTCTGAATCGCTCGCATGATTGGAGCTGTAATCAAAGAGCGACGCACAAGAGATAAATTCAGCATCACGGCTATGATGCCAAACAATCCCCAGAGCCAGAATGGTGAATTGAATATAAACAACACAGCTGCCAGATAAATTGTCCACAGCCAGAGGGGAACGCCCAGGTAGCCGAGCAGTAAAACGAGAATCAGAAAACTAGGGATGCTAATGGTTGGTTGGAGCATGGGGTTTCTCCGATTGTTGATTGAGGAGTAGGGGAAAGATAGGGGAGATGGGGGAGATGCGGCTCGTGAGCCTCGCCGAACGAGGGGTGATGGGAAAGATAGGGGAGATGGGGGAGATGCGGCTCGTGAGCCTCGCCGAACGAGGGGTGATGGGGGAGATGGGGAAGGTGAGGTTGGTTAGGAGTCATGAGGATCTGGTGGTTTACCAGATGGCGTTTGAGGCGGCAATGCGGATTTTTGAGTTGTCTAAGAGATTTCCGGTCGAGGAGCGGTATGCATTGACCGATCAGATGCGGCGATCCTCTCGTTCGGTATGTGCCAATTTAGCGGAAGCGTGGAGAAAACGGCGTTATCAAGCTGCTTTTGTCGCTAAACTCAACGACTGTGAAGCCGAGGTCGCAGAAACCCAAGTATGGATTAAATTCGCCGTCAAATGCCACTATCTAGACCCACCCGAAGGCAGAACCCTATACGCCACCTACAACCAAATTCTCAGCGGCATTGTCCATCTAATTAATAACTCCCCACACTGGACCATCAAATAACCTTCCCCATCACCCCCATCTTCCCTCGTTCGGCGAGGCTCACGAGCCGCATCTCCCCCATCTCCCCTCGTTCGGCGAGGCTCACGAGCCGCATCTCCCCATCACCCCATCAAATTCTCAAACACCCCCGCCGCTCCCATACCGCCACCAACGCACATGGTTACTAGACCATACCGCACATGGCGGCGTTTCATTTCGTGCAGGATTGTAGCCGTTAGTTTGGCTCCGGTCATACCCAGAGGATGTCCGAGGGCAATCGCACCACCGTTCACGTTGATAATCTCTTCATTTAGATTCAGTTTGCGGATCACGGCGAGGCTTTGGGCGGCGAAGGCTTCGTTCAGCTCAATTAAACCGATATCATCCAGCGTTAAACCCACCTGTTGCAGCACTTTCGGAACAGCCGCGACTGGACCAATGCCCATGATTTCGGGTGGCACGCCGGCGGTGGCAAATCCTAGTAACCGACCGATTGGTTTTACGCCCAATTGGTTCACCATGCGCTCGCTCATCACCACCGTTGCCGCTGCTCCATCCGACATTTGGGAGGCGTTTCCCGCCGTTACCGATCCCTGGGTATGGAACACTGCCGGTAGTTTGGCTAAGGCCGCTAGGCTGGTGTCGGGACGCGGTCCTTCGTCGGTTTGAAACAGGATTTCTTGAGTTTCCAGGTGATCATCGCTGTAGACGGTTTCGCGTACCTGAAGCGGCACAATTTCCTCGGCGAATTTGCCAGCTTGGATCGCGGCTAGGGCGCGTTGGTGCGAGCGCAGAGCAAAGGCATCCTGATCCTCACGGGAAATCTGGTGCTGTTGGGCTACATTTTCGGCGGTCAAGCCCATCGTGCAGTAGGCTTGCGGTGCTGTCTCGATCAGGTCGGGATTAGGAGCAAGGGTGTGTCCTCCCATCGGAATCAAACTCATCGACTCGGCTCCTCCGGCCACCATCACCTCCGCCTGTCCGGTCATAACGGCCTGGGTTGCCATTGCAATCGTTTGCAGTCCAGAGGCACAGAATCGGTTCACGGTACAGCCCGCTACCGAATCGGGTAATCCAGCCCGCTGGGCCACAATCCGCCCCAGATTAAAGCCCTGCTCCGCCTCCGGAAAGGCACAGCCCAAAATCACATCATCGATTTGCGCTGGCTCCAGTCCTTTAACACACTCGATCGCTGCTTTTACAGCAACGGCCCCCATGTCATCAGGCCGCATCGTGTGAAGCGTACCGCGAGGAGCCTTACCCACCGCAGTACGGACACTGCTAACAATATATGCGTCTTTCATAATTTCATTTCCCTATGTTCATCATATTGTCTTCCCCATCATCCCCACCTTTCTCATCTCCCCTCCTTCAGCGAGGCTCACGAGCCGCATCTCCTCCATCTCTAATTTCGCAGTGGCTTTTTCGTTTTCAACATGTGACCAATCCGGGCCTGCGTTTTCGGCTGGTGCAGCAGCGGCAGGAAGCGTTCGCGTTCGAGTTGGAGCAGATAGTCTTCTGAGACAAATGCGGTTGTAGTTAGCTCGCCGCCGGTCATGACGTAGGCTAATTGATTCGCTAAATAGCGGTCGTATTCACTGGCAAAACCGCCCTGCTGGAAGATGTAGGCCGCGTGTTCTAAAACGGCTCGCATCGGACGACCCAAAACCAGGATGGCGTTTTGGGCTGGAGGAGGCTGGTAGCCGAGGCGGTCGAGATGCAGCACTTGCTGTTTGGCAACGTACAGTCGCCGTTCGCCATTCATCACAATCGTCGCGGTGGGCGGCAGGAAGCCGAGGGCCTGCCCCTCGTAGGCGCTGTTCGACACTTTAGCCGTGGCAATCGTCTCGAAGGTGGCTTTCAGGTAAGGGCGCACGGCCTCGGGCGTCTCAAAGCCGGCTCGTTCCACAGCTCGTGCGACGGTGCGCATAATGCCGCCTGCTCCTGGAATCAGGCCGACGCTGAGTTCCACTAAGCCAATGTAGGTTTCGGCAGCCGCCACCACTTCCGGACAGGCCATCACCAGCTCACAGCCACCTCCCAACACCCGGCCCTGAATTGCAGCCACAATCGGCTTACTGGCATAGCGCAGGCGTTGCAGAATCGACTGAAACTGCACGATTAGATCGGCAAGCGCATCGAAATGACCGGACTGGGCCATCATGGCAATTTCTGCTAGATTTGCGCCGCCGGAAAAGTTGGGGCTGTCGTTGCCAATCACCAAGCCTTTGAGCGCATCGTCGCTTTCCAGTCGGTCGAGAACTTCGGCCAATCCCTTGACCACATTCAGGCTGAGGGTGTTGCCTTTGGAGCGAAACTCGTACAGCGCCACCCCGTCGCCCAAGTCCAACAGGGCTGCTTCTGGATTTTCCCAGAGGATGCAGTCTGGATTGGCTTTCAAGTCGGCGAGGGATAGTTCATCCGCAGGGGTTTCTACCCGCACGTACTGATACGTTGGCTCATAGGCATAGTGATTCCAGTAGAAGCTTTCGGTGTTGTTGCGGTGCATTTTCTCGACCCAACCGGGGATTGGGATACCGGCGGCTTTCATATCGGCGCAGACGGTGTCAAATCCCAGCACATCCCAGATCTGGAATGGTCCCAGCTCCCAGCCAAAACCCCAGCGCATGGCCCGGTCAATATCGATCGGATGATCGGCGATTTCGGGAATCCGGCGGGCGCTGTAGGCCAAAATGGCCAGCATGGTTTGACGGAAGAAGGTTCCGGCTCGGCCCGAATCACGGTAGAGTGCCCGCAGACGCTCGGCTAGGGGCAGTTTCTCGATGGCCTGAATCGACTGAATATCGAAATTCAGCGGTTTGGCTGGCTCATAAGTCAGCGTCTCCCGGTTCAAGGAGAGAATTTCACCCTTTTGCTTTTTGTAAAATCCCTGGCCGGTTTTAGCGCCGAGCGTGCCGGTGGCCACCAGTTTGCGCAGTACTTCCGGTACCCGAAAGGTCTCGCGGCTCTCATCGTCTGGAATGGCGGGGTAGAGATTTTCAGCCACGTACAGTAGAGTATCGAGTCCGACTAAATCCGCCGTGCGGAAGGTGGCCGATTTGGGGCGTCCGATCAGCGTGCCGGTGAGGGCGTCAATTTCTTCGATCGTATATCCCTGCTCGATCCAGGCTTGTAAACCCAGCATGGTGACATACATGCCGATTCGGTTGCCAATAAAATTCGGCGTGTCTTTGGCGACCACGATGCCCTTACCGAGATGGAGCCGCCCGAACCACTGCATCCGTTGCAAAACTTGCGGATCGGTATCGGCAGTGGGAATCAATTCCAGTAATTTCAGATAGCGAGGCGGATTGAAAAAGTGAGTGCCGAGGAATCGCCGCCGGAAGGAATCAGAGCGGCCTTGGGCAATCGCCTGAATCGGTAAACCGCTGGTGTTGGTGGAAATAATCGTCTGTTCGCTAACGGTGGCTTCCAGCCGCTGCATCAACTGCTGTTTCACGTCTAGGTTCTCTACCACCGCTTCGATCACCCAATCCACATTGGCGATGCGGTCAAAATGCTGCTCGAAATTGCCCAGCCTGACCCGATGCGCGGTTTTCTCGGTAAAGAAAATCGGAGGCGACTGTTTAAGGGCTTTCTTAAACGCTGCTTCGACTAGGTCATTTTTGGAGGCAGAAGCAGCCGGTAGATCGAGTAGTTCGACCATCAGACCGGCGTTGGCAAGGTGGGCCGCGATTTGGGTTCCCATCACGCCTGCCCCCAGCACAGCAGCAGTTCGGAATGGCTTAAACATGATGCTAAAAACCTCTTGTTGAAACGTCAAAAAATGGCGGTTAACTTGGCAATTCGGCTCGGCAGATCAGGCAGATTGATTCCAGTCCCTAACAGGAAGGGCACAACCGAGCGGAGGGTCGTCAGACGGGGGTTCAGCGACTGAGCTACCACTGGACAGGGCGTCACCGGAATTGTGGGACAGAGTGCTTCGATTGGTTCATCAACTGATTCATGAACTGGTTCGTTCATTGGTTCATGAACTGGAGATTGCTTCGGTTTGAAAAATCCTCTGTGTTTCCGCTTCGAGCTGGTGAGTTTGATGGTTCGCGTTGGGTTCTCGGCGAATAGAGCAGTGATTTCATCAGCCAATGCTTGCAGCGTTTGAGACCGATTGGTCGTTAAAGAGCTTGTTAAAGAGCCTCCTTCAACCGCCGCAGAGATGACCGTGGCAGGAAGTAGGCGGAATCGCTTCACCGTCGCCCAATAGGGCAGGTGACAGTTGGCCATATTCACGACTGCCTGATACAGGGCTAGTACACAGGGATGCTTCAGCAGTTCCTCCGCAGGTAGATTCAGCCCCACCTCTAGGGCATAGCTGTGTAACGCCTCCAGATTGGGAACCAACAGAGCCGCGCAGAACTTTTGATCGGCCCCGACGATAATGGCTTCGCTGACAAAGGGCGATTGGTTCAACCGTTGTTCGATCGGCTGGGGCGCGATGTATTTGCCGGTCGAAAGTTTGAACAGCGTTTTTTTCAGCCCAGTCAGTTGCAGGAACCCTTCCGTGGTAAATTGACCCAGATCGCCGGTGTGCAGCCAGCCTTCTGGATCGATCGCTGCCTGAGTTGCTGCCGGATTTTTGTAATAGCCCGGTGTGACATAGGGGCCGCGGATCAAAATTTCGCCATCATCCGCGATCTTGACCTCTGCGCCCGGAATCGGAGTGCCGACCGTACCCGCCCGATTCAGTTCACCCCGATTGCAGCAGACGACCGCACTGGCCTGGGTCAAACCATAGCCGTTCATGATCGGCAGTCCGGCAGCGGCAAACTGATTCGCTAATTCGGTGCGCAGGGTCGCTCCACCACAAATTAGATAGGTAAGCTGCCCGCCAAACAGTGCCCGCCATTTGGCAAACACCAGCCAGTCGGCGAGCCTGAGCTGAAGGGCATACACTCCTCGCGGAGGATTGCCCAGTTCGTACTGCCGAGCCAATGCCAAGGCCCAGCGCAACAGGACCTGCTCTAGAACCGACCCGGATTTCTGGCTGGTTTCCAGAATCTTGCTATAAATTTTCTCCAGCAATAGCGGCACTGTTACGAGGATGGTCGGATGTACCTGCTGGAGATGCTTCATTACATGATTCGGATTAGAGAAATAGATGCTGTATCCCTGGCTGATGTGACCGTACAGTAGGGTACGAGCGAGAACATGATTCAACGGCAGAAAAGAAAGGACAACTTCTGCACTGCGCCTCAAACCAGGAATCACGGCAAACGAGGTGAGGGCATTGGCCGACAGATTCTCGTGGGTCAACATGACTCCCTGGGGCTGGCCATGTTCATCGGGGATGTAAACGATCGTCGCCAAATCAGACGGTTGCAAGTTGGCATGCAACTGCTGGAGTCGCGATTCAGTTTCTGGCCCTACCTCCTGACCTTTAGTTTGAATGGCGGCTAGTGAATAAACCGGCAGATGGCAAGGAAAGGAACCGGCCGGGTGATTGGCAACCGGATGCAGCAGCATCGGCACATCGAGACAGGCGGTTTCAGGAATTGGCTCAGCCTTGCTCTGGGCCGACTTGGAGGTGGATGCAGTCGCTGGGGTCCAGTGGTCTGGTACTGTGGCTATGATGATCTGCTGCAATGCGGTGTTTTCCAGATAAGGCGCAATCTGGGTCAACAAATCCAAATTGGAAATGATCAGAACTTTGGCCTCACTG
The DNA here is from genome assembly GCF_032598965.1 of Leptolyngbya sp. NK1-12. Taxonomy (NCBI): domain Bacteria; kingdom Bacillati; phylum Cyanobacteriota; class Cyanophyceae; order Leptolyngbyales; family Leptolyngbyaceae; genus Leptolyngbya; species Leptolyngbya sp. NK1-12. The sequence goes on along the minus strand of NZ_CP053587.1, from coordinate 726,367 downwards.
TGCCGCAGCACAAAAATAATATGTTCGAGGGTTTGGGTTAGATCAATCGGGACATCTACCAAGTTGGCTAGCAGGCAGCCTAGATCGGCGATGCAGAAGTGAATATCGCTGTGCATCAGTAGGGCAACCCGATCGCCCTGCTTTAACCCCAACTCCACTAATCCCAGCGCCAAAGATTCAACCGCCGTTCGAAATGCCTGATTGGATAGCGGTTGCCATCCGGCTTCCGTCCATTGGTTGAAGGCATGGGGATTGGGAGTATCAACGCAGGCATCATTTAGAAGTGAAGGTAGGGTATATCCTCGGACCACTTCCTCTGATGCGCCTTTTGATGCGCCTTGTGATCTGGCTTCTGGTGCAGCTTGTTGAGTCGTTTTAGTGCATACCATTTCTCTTAGAAGAAGAAACCCTTCTCCAATGCAGTGTTTGATGCATGTTTGATGCAGTGTTTGCTCAATAATTTTTCTGGTGATTGGCCAGTAGAATTTTTCTGGTGATTGGTCAGTAGTTACAGTCTAGTTACTGTTTACTCACACAGGACAGACAAGGCCAATGGCGAACCTAATCCAAGGGTTGACAATGCCCACCTGCTACCTGGGTGTGCAACGCATAGTAACCAGCCTTGAAATTCATCCTCACGCCACAAACTTCGTGAATGATTTGCAAATCACCAATTTTCTGTAGAGCCTTTTTGGAAGTAAAAATGAATCACAAATGACACTATCAATAGCACTGGCACTAGCACTGGCAATAGCACCATTGGTGACATGCTTTTAGTGATATTCTAATGTCATTGCGGTTTTCTGAGCAGATAAATGACCAATCACCAGTTTTGAGATGCAACCTGTAAGACGGATGCTGACTTCTGATTCCTGAGTTTTGAATCCAGAATCTCCTTTCAGGTTAGTAGCAATTAGTAATAATAGACAAACGCTTTGAGATTTTGGCTCTAATACGCCTAACTCTCTCTAGCTGTTAGTTTTAGTCTAGCGAGTCAATTATGAAAATGTCAGGCTTTATACATTTCTTGAGAAAATAAGTCTCAAATGTTAAGTTTTTGAAGCTTTTCTGAGAGTAATTAGGGCAGCCTGCTCGAGACAGTTATTAAAAACAGTTATTAAAAACAGCGACGTTGCTGAATAGTGCTATGAATCCGTGAACAAGATGCTCGCACGGTTGCGTAATTGTCCTTGTCGTGTGAGCATCTCACTCACGTCTGGAGGGCATCTTACTGCAATTCAGCAACACCGAAACAGCACCCCCCTCCAATTCCCCCCATCCACCCTCTTAAGACGGACAGGGAGTAAAGGACTGATCATCTTCCCCAGTGTGTCGCTCTAGCCAGTGGTTCAAATCGGCTAACACCTGATAATTTCCATCAATGTATAAATCATGGTAGCAACCTGAATATTCACGATGCTCTTTATCTAGAAATATAATCTGCTTAAAAAATTCTCGGCTCGCCTCGGCTAGGGTGACTTCATCTTCCCGGCAGTGCAGCAGCAGCAACGGCACCTTTAACTCGGAGATATGGCGATAAATCCAGTTAACGGTAGCAAAAAACTCGGTCGCCAACCGCGCACTGCCATATTCGTGACGCAGTGGGTCTTGGAGATAGGCGACGCAAATTTCAGGGTTCTTGAGACAGACATCGTTGCGCAGACCGATCTTGAGGCTAAATCGAGGCACAATCCGCGACAGCAGGTAGCCAAGCGCTAGCTTAAACGGCGAAACGCGAATTTTGTCCAACGCAGGTGCTGTTACGATCAAGCCTTCTAAAAATTCGGGTGAATGGAGGGCATAATCAAGCGCAATCGTACCGCCCAAGCTGTGACCCCAGAGGAAACAGGGACGGTCTGGGTTTTGCTGATGAACCTGCTGCATAAATTGGTGCAGATCTTCGCGGAATTCTGCCCACTGATTAACATGGCCTCGCTGTCCAGGTGAACGTCCGTGACCCCGGAGGTCGAAGCTGTACACTTCGTAGCCTTGGGGCACGAGATACTCGACAGCCGGTTCAAATAAGCTACTGTGTCCACCCAGGCCATGCACCATCACCACCGTTGCTTGAGTTTTTTCTGTTGTTTCCGGGTCGGGATGCCAGCTTTGATAGTACAGATCGAGGCCACCGCTGCCAATAAATTTTCCTTCAATCCGCTTCATTACAATTCTCCTGAGCTGTTTAATCGTTGTGTTTGGCTAGAACTCAGAAAGGAACGATCAGGCAATGGGTTAATCAGCCAATAGTGACTGCAAAAAGATGCTAAGCACTATCAATCGATTGAAAACAAATTTGTTTTGATCCCTAGACTTGGGTTTGTTCGCGCAGCGTGTGCATCGCACAATTCCCCTTTTCCCCGCAGGGCAGGCTTCGCCAACATAAGGGGGACTTCAAACTACGGTTGGTATGTGCTAGGCACAGGCTTCGCCTACGGTTCCTTCCTTTTGTAACTACGGTGTACACACAAATCGAGTTGGTTAGGATTCGAGGCGTTTTAGCCCCCTAATCCCCCATAAATGGGGGACTTCCGAACCTGATTTGGTCTAAAGCATGGGAAAAATTGGTTTAACGTTGACTGAAAGTCCCCCATGAATGGGGGATTTAGGGGGCCGAGAGGACTTGTGTATGCACCGTAGCCTTTTGTAAGGGGTTGGGGGGATCTCAACATGATCTGCGATCTACTGAATATGCTCAGCATTAGGCGCAGTCAGCGTCTTAGCCAATGGTGTTCTAACCAATCGATAAACGAGTGCTCTGCTGCTTTAGATTAAGGTGCTTTAAGCCAGCAGCACTCTAAATAGACGACAAATAAACGACAACTAACCTGGAGAAAAAACTGCAAGCGTTATGAACTTTCCACTCAAAACTTGTTGCTCAGAGTTGCTCAGAGCATAGTGATCAGAGTCAGGTAATTCAGAGTTGATGGTAGAACGTAGCGATCAGAAGCCATTGTGCATCTAACCACATTATAAATAGATGAATGTTGCCGATGCTACCTCGTTAGTATTAATTTGAGATGACTTGCCCACGACACTCGCCCAACCCAATGCGGATATAGCCCTCACGTTCGCAATAACCCCGTAGAATCACTTCATCGCCCTCGGCTAAAAAGGACCGCGTTTCCCCAGTCGGTAAAACGAGCGGATTGCTGCCACGCTGCGTTAACTCCAGCAAACAGCCCTGCATACCTGCCTCTGGTCCCGAAACAGTTCCGCTGGCGAATAGGTCCCCGGTCCGCAGATTGCAGCCATTGCTGCTATGGTGCGTCAGCATTTGGGCCAGGGTCCAGTAGAGCTGCTGTAGCGAACTGTGGCTGACCTGCAAAGGCGGCAAATGAGCTTGACGCATTTGAGCCGAAGATAGCCAGACCTCCAACGTCAGGTGAATCGCGCCACACTGTTGGTCCATCGCCGAGGTCAGGTAGGGCAAACTGGGCGGATCGTCAGCTGGCCGCGCGAAGGCTTCACCACGAAACGGCGCTAGAGCTTCCAGCGTCACCACCCAAGGGGCAATGCTGGTGGCAAAACTTTTAGACAGAAACGGCCCAAGCGGCTGATATTCCCACGCCTGGATATCGCGAGCGGACCAGTCATTGACTAAACAAATCCCAAACAGATGGTCTTCTGCCCGGTCGATGGCGATCGGCTGGCCGAGTTCGTTCCCAGTGCCGACAAAACAGCCCACCTCTAGCTCATAATCCAGCATTTGCGACGGAGCAAAAACGGGCGCACTGGCGTTAGCGGGCTTTTGTTGCCCAGAAGGCCGCTTGATCGTCGTACCGCTGACCACAATCGATGAGGCGCGTCCGTGGTAGGCGATTGGCACATATTTGTAGTTGGGCAGTAAAGGCTGATCGGGGCGAAACAGCTTGCCGACGTTCGTGGCGTGAAAAATCGAAGCATAGAAATCGGTATAGTCGCCAATGGTGGCCGGCAACAGCAACTGAGCCTCGGCCATCGGCACCAAAATTTGATCAGCCGGCGGATGGGTGGCTCCGACTTGCAACAACTGGCTGAGATGGTGGCGTAACGGCAAGGAAGCGGCTCCTCCCAGCGCCATCAGGGGATTGAGGCTTGCAGCAGCGCAGGCGGCTTGCAGCGGCTCTGGCAGCTCTTGGAAGACTCCGGCCGCAGTACAGGCGGCTAAGTCGAGAATCTGGTCGCCAATCGCCACCCCAATCCGTGGCCCGTTCATGCCAGTTTGAAATACCCCGAACGGCAGATTTTGAATCGGAAAATCCGTGTCGGCTTGGTTGGCGGATTCGAGCCAACTGCGTAGATCGGGATTGTGGGTAGCGTCGGTGGAGCAGATCATGTTGGGGAGGTGGAGGAGGTGGGGGAGATGCGGCTCGTGAGCCTCGCCGAACGAGGGGAGATGGGGGAGATGGGGGAGATGCGGTTCGTGAGCCTCGCCGAACGAGGGGAGATGGGGGAGATGGGGGAGATGCGGCTCGTGAGCCTCGCCGAACGAGGGGAGATGGGGGAGGGTTGGAATTGGTTGCTGACTTCCTGGCTCCTGACTTCTGGCTCCCGTCGGCTGACGCTCTGGGAAGCCTGGCTCCTGCAAAAATCTAAAGAAGTTTTAGCTGCTCCAGATCGGTGATGGGGTCTTGGTAGGAGCAGGAGCCGAATGAGCGAAAGAATAGCTGACGAGTCTGGGCGATGGCATCTGTAGAAAGGAGCTGATTGCGCCAGCTAATGGCTGTGTTGCTGAATTGAAACTGGGCGAGCGAGGTTTCTTCCAGGAGGGCAACCGCCTGTTCTAGGGGCAGGGAGTGCTGATAGAGAGAGTGCTGATAGGCCGATGCCGCTAGGATCGCTAGATTGAGAAAGCCGTGCATGGTTGCGGTTGGGCTGTTGGCTGCGTAGGTCAATGCATAGCGGCTCCGAAGTGGATGATGCAGGCCGGCCGTTGCTTTGAAGGGAATAGCAGCTTCTGCTAAGGCCAAAATTCGCTGAGCTAGCTGGGATGAGCCAGGAAATTGGTCTGAATTGATGCCCCCGGTGCGCAGTTTGGCGGCTCTGCCGGCCTGGTGCAATGCTTGGAGATATGGCTCTAGCTCAGCGTCAAAGGGGATTTCAAAAAAGACTTCGATTTCGGGCGGCAACTGATGGCTGATTGTCGAGATGGCGCTTGGCGGCAGGGGAGCAACTTCTAAGGTCCGAATTTGCAGCCGGTCGCCTTTTTCAGCGGCGATGAGCGACTGGATTTGCTCCAGTTCAGTAGTCCAGTTTTGGGAAAGAATCACACTCAGCGGCCAAGGCTGGATGGAAAAATGGCTGAATTGAGGCAGCAGCTTGATCCAATTGGAGAGATGAGTGGCGGGCAAAATAAAGCAATTGAGCATCCACGACTGGGGAGACGACTGCGCCTGGGCATAGGTAGCCATTGCTTCCGACAAATTGAGCTGCGCGGGTGGAAACAGGCCAGCATAGTCCACGATGGAGGTAAGCAGGAGGTGGAGGGGAGGGAGCATAGGAGTCAGAAGTTTGAAAATATTTCAAACCCTTAAATTTCAAACCCTTAAATTTCAAACCCTTAAATTTCAAACTTTGATTCAGCAAAACGACTAGAGGAAAACATTTTCCCCAATTCTAGCTCATCTCAGTCGTCTCTTGGAATACTGTGACTGTCATTTTTGTTATATTATTTCGTCATATTAGCTGCAGAAAACTGTAACACATTTAGCTCAATTCTATTCTGCATTGTAAAGGATCAGCTATCTGTCTCCCTTTTCTATCTTTTAATATCAGGTTTAACAACAAGTTAAACAACAAGTTTAACAGCAAGTTAAACAGCAACAGCTTATGTTGTTTAATGTATATCACTAAATAGTCAAACATGTGTTAGTTTACACCTATCTGGTGATCAGGATTGGGTGAATGGGTAGATGGCGTTATCACCATTGGTAAACCATTCTGCGGGCGAGTATTGAAGCGGTAGATGGGTTGAAACTGATAGCCCGGCACAGTTGAAAAGCGGTATTCTCGCAATAAGACAGCCAAATTTACTTTCATCTGCATCATTGCTAGCAGGTTGCCGATGCATACTCGCGGACCGGCAGAGAACGGTAAATAGGCAAACTTGGGGATAGCCTCCGGGTTTCGAAATCGCTCTGGATCGAACTTGAGAGGGTCTGGAAAGTAATCTGCTCGGCGCTGTAGGGTCCAGGGGGAGATCAGGACCAGGCTGCCTTTTGGAAGCCTGTAGCCGGCAGGAACTTGAATCTCCTCGACCACCTGCCGCCCCAATACCGTCGTCACTGGCAGCAGTCGCATTGACTCCTTCAGCACCATCTCTAGATAGGTAAGTTGCGGCAAATCGGCGGCGGTAATGGCTCGCTGACCTAGCAGATTGTCCAATTCCTCGCGGAGCTGCGCTTCAACCTGCGGGTGCTGTGAGAGCAGATAGAAGGTGAATGCTAGCGTGTGGGAAACCACCTCATAGCCAGCCGCAAAGAGATTGGAAACCTCATTGCAAATTTGCTGATCGCTCAATCGATCAGAGGAGTCTGTCTTTTGCGCCTGAATTAGCAGCGACAGCACATCGCCGTTATCTTGCCCCGACTGTTGCCGTGCTGCAACCAGCGTTTTGAAATAGTTATTAATGAGGCGAAAGTGGCGTTTAATTTCGAGATGCTTTGGGGTCGGAATCCAGAGGGGCAAGGGAAAACGACTGATCAGCTCCGAGAATAAATCTAAAAAGCGCAGCAGCGATGTGGCAGTAGCACTCTGGCGTAAGTCTTGCCCAAACAGCGCTTGGGTTGTAATTCCCAGCGTCAGATCCATCATGGCGGTCGGAATATCGATTACTTGTCCTACTTGCCACGACGCCATTAGGGAGTGGGTTGTATCGACCATCATATCAACCTGAGCATTCAGCCGCTTAGCCTGGAATGCTGGCTGGAGTGTGGAGCGCAATACCTGCCATAACTCGCCATCGCTGGTGAACAGGTTTTCACCAAACACCCCCTTGGCAACTTGTTTGACATTCCACGGCTTCTCAACCTTACGAGCCTGCTTGAGCAAAATCTCCTGCACTGCCTCAGCGTCATTGATGAAATAAGCGCTTAAACCAAAAGCCAACGGAATGCGCAGGTAGTCTCCCTGCTGAGCGAGGTGTTCTAAATAGGCAATAGTGTCCTGGCGCATGGCCTCAGTATGGCTGGAGCGGGGTTGGTTAGCGGGCAGAGTCGCTATTGGAATAGTCAGAGAAGGCATTGATTACTCAAGTCCCATTGTTGGGTTTAAGGTTTTTAACCTGGGCAGGTCAAGATTAGCATATGCGATCAATCAAGCTACTGCAAACGGCATCTGCTTCTTGGTGTCCTGATTCTCGTTCCCCTGACTCTTGTTAGCAAACAGAACAAAAGACCGATCGAGTGGGATCATGCCATTGCTTGGGATATTCCTGCTGTTAATCATGCTTGGTGCTATGACATTTATTTCTCTAGACGCATGAAGTAACGCCAAATATTCCGTAGATTGAAAGCAGATGAAACAGCATCAAACGAACCGGTGAATTAATTTTATGAATTAATTTTATGAATTAATTTTACTGGGCGAGTTGAGAAAGTTGAATCTATAATCTAATTATGGCTTCTCAAATTAGTCAGTTTCCCATTGCCACTGATTCAAGAAGCCTTAGGAACTCTGCTTAAGCGAGCAATTTAGCAACTCTACAATATTGTCCTGTACAAATTTCTTTTGTTATTTAGCTGCCGCTTCAGCTATTGGTTGTGCTTTCTGCTCCGATTGGTTTTGGTAATTTCTGTTGACAATTATTCACGCGATTAATTCAGATGTAGTATGTAATTACTTACACCGTTAGTAGGCACCATTAGTACGCAACCTGATTGATAAACAATTAGTTGATAAAAATTAGTTGATAAACATTTTCTAAGAGACTGTTTGTAAATGAATTTTAAGAGGCTAGAATCGACTTCACATCTGATCCTCCCTAACCCTCCTTAAATAAGGAGGGAACCGAGTCAAATCTCTGAAGTCCCCCTTAAAAAGGGGGATTTAGGGGGATCTCAATCTTTGTTTACAAACAAGCTCTAAGCGTAACTTATTAAAAGTTTGCATTGGTTCGAAGAGTGTTCACGGCTTGTATTTCCTCTACTCAGGAGGAATCTAATGACTGATTTCTTTCCGATTCTTGGTTATGATCATCTAGAATTCTATGTCGGCAATGCTAGACAAGCAGCCGGTTTCTACGAGGCTTTTTTTGGATTTAAAACGACGGCCCATCGAGGGTTAGAGACGGGCAGCCGCAAGGTCGCTTCTTATCTAGTTGAACAGGGCCATATTCGGTTTGTTTTGAGTACAGCACTGACGCTTGATCATCCAATTGCTCAGCAGGTGCTGAAACATGGCGATCACGTTGCGGTGATTGCGCTGGAGGTGCCCGATGCGATAGCTGCTTACAAAACCGTAACGGCTAGGGGAGCGATGGGGGCAGTACCTCCGACGTTGGTGGAAGACGAGCATGGCCTATTCCGCTATAGTGCCATTCATGCCTATGGAGATGTCCTGATCAAATTTGTCGATCGGCGGGACTACCGGGGCAATTTCGCGCCGGAGTTTCAAGCATTTCAATCGCGCTCTACCTCACCCGATGCGGATGCAGGGCTGCAAGCGATTGATCACATCGTTGCCAATGTTGAGCAGGGGGCAATGGACCACTGGGTGCAGTTTTTTGCCGACACGATGGGGTTTCAGCTTCTGGTCCAATTTGATGCCGACGCTATATCAACCAACTATTCGGCCTTGTCGTCTAAAGTTGTGCAGGACCGTTCCGGTAAAATCAAACTGCCGATTAACGAACCCGCTCCCGCCAAAGGGAAATCCCAAATTCAAGAATATCTGGAATACCATCAGGGGCCGGGAATTCAACATATCGCTTGCTCTACCGCTAATATCATCGCAACCGTCACCCAGCTGCGGCAAGCCGGAGTCGAGTTTTTGCATGTACCGTCTACCTACTATCAAGATCTGGCGGCGCGAGTCGGTCAGATTGATGAATCGATTGAACGGCTAGCAGACCTGGGAATTTTAGTTGATCGCGATCAGGAGGGGTATTTACTGCAAATCTTTACGCAGCCGTTGGAAGATCGTCCGACCCTCTTTTTTGAAATCATTCAACGCCACGGAGCTGAAAGTTTTGGTGAAGGCAATTTCAAATCATTGTTTGAGGCGATTGAACGGGAACAAGCGCTAAGAGGCAACCTTTGATAGAGTTTTAAGTTTTGAGTTTTAAGTTTTGAGTTTTAAGTTTTGAGTTGCGGCGATGACGTACTACTACCGTCTGGGCACGGTCCCCCCTAAACGACATACCCAATTCCGTCAGCCGGATGGCTCGCTGTACCATGAGGAGCTGATGGGATTGCGCGGGTTTACGGGTGTTCAGTCGTTGCTCTATCATCTGCATCCGCCGACTCAGGTTGAGAAAATTCGGCTGGAGCAGATGGTGATGCTGGAGTTTGAGGAGATGGGGCCGTTACGGCATCGGCATCTGCGCACGGGTAAAGCCTTAAGTCAGGGAGATGCGATTAGCGCTCGGGTTCCGTTAATGGCGAATGCAGATGTCTGCATTTCGGTGGCCCATCCGACGGAACCGATGTCCTATTGGTATCGATTTGCCCATGGGGATGAGGTGATATTTGTTCATCAGGGCAGCGGCTTTTTAGAGACTCAGTATGGCATCTTGCCCTATCGAGCTGGCGATTATCTGGTGATACCGACGGGAGTGATGTGGCGCATGGTGCCGGATATAAATGTGGCTCAGCGTTTGCTAATTATCGAAGCGCAAGGCCATATCGAACCGCCCGCCCGCTATCTCAACCGTTACGGGCAATTGTTGGAACATGCACCCTACAGCGAACGGGACCTGCGCCCGCCGGAACACCTCCTAACCCACGATGAATCTGGTGAATTTGAGGTACGGGTAAAAGCTCGCAATCGAATCACCACCTATCTCTATCTGCACCATCCCTTGGATGTGGTTGGCTGGGATGGTTACCTATATCCCTACGCCTTCAATATTGCTGATTTTGAGCCGATTACCGGACGGATTCACCAACCGCCGCCAGTACATCAGACCTTTGAGGCACCTGGATTCGTGATTTGTTCGTTTGTGCCGCGTCTGTTTGACTATCACCCCTTAGCGATTCCGGCTCCCTACAATCACTCCAACGTGGATTCCGATGAGGTGCTCTACTATGTCGAAGGGAATTTTATGTCGCGCAAAGGCATTGAGCCGGCATCGATTACGGTTCACCCCAATGGCATTCCCCACGGTCCCCATCCGGGCATGTATGAAGGCTCGATTGGCAAAGAACGCACCGATGAACTAGCCGTGATGATTGACACGTTTCGCCCGTTGCAACTGACGCGGCAGGCGGTTGATATAGAAGATATGCAGTACCCATTGAGCTGGAGGAGCTAGACAATTCCGGTCATTTGTTATTCGTTTCGCGGTTTAGGAGTAGTTCCCGTATGAGTTCAGTTCTATTACCGTCCTCTCATTCCCTCACGGTTTCTGCACGGATTCAGGACCGCTTAGATCGAGGTGAGCTAACGCCGCAGCAGGTGGATGAGTTCCAGGATTTTCTGCATCAGGTCGAGCGGGAGTTTTTGCAGCACCGCATCATCACGGCTAATGCCTATACAGCTTGGTTTCGGACTGGTCAAGCCAGCGATGTCGAGCTGCGCCATTTTATTCGCCAATTCTCGGTGTTTTCGAATCAGTTTTTGGTGGCGGCTCTGCTGAAGGTGATCAATTCGCCCACTTTGCAACAGTCCCGTGCCAGTCGAGAGATTTTGCTGAATGAGCTGGGCGTGATCTATCGCAAACTCGATGGCTCAGTCGATGCCTCCGCCAAAAGTGATGAGGAAAAAGACCGGGAAGGCGATCCCGAGTTTGTCAGTACCACAGGTACGGTAGATGGCGGCATTTGTCGATTTCGGGCGGCCCATTTTGAATGGTTGACTGCCGTGGCTGAAGGGCTGGGATTGCACTACGAAGATATTGGTCAACGCAAGCATGGCACAGCTACAACGCTGTATTTCTGCGATGAGTTGCAGCGGCTCTACGGCAGCGACGACCCCAACATTGCCGAGGGAGCCAGCTTTGCTGTGGAAAATTGGGCGGCGGCAGGGTTCTGGCAGGAGCTAGAGGACGGATTAACGCGCATCAAACAAACTCGCCATCCCCAGTTGCGCTTAGCCTTTTTCACCTGGCACAATCGCGTAGAAGCCCAACATGCGGGTCACACGCTGGAAGAACTAGAGGCGGTTTATTTCCAACCCGGTTTTGAGCGAGCCAAATTCATTCAGGGCGGCCAGGAAATTCTCAATGCCATCGCGGTATTTTGGGATGGCTTAGAAAGCGACCGGCAGCATCGGATTGGACTGTGAGACTGGACTGTGAGACTGGACTGTGAGGTTGAAATGTGAGATTGGACTGTGAGGTTAGAACATGAGGCAGCGGCAATGATGCAGCAGGGGTTACTAGCGCAACTGCTTGAGTGCGGTGTAGACAAGGATGAAGCGATTGCCCTTCTACCGCAAATCGAGTTGTGTCTGACCCTACCAGCAGTTGATGCTTGGCAAACCCTAACTCGCGATCTGCTCCAGCCCCATCATCCCTTCTCGTTGCACCTACTGCTATACGAACTGACCTTTGCTGAGGGGGATAGCCAACAGTGGAATAGCCAACAAGGCTCGCCGCCCGCCTGGTTTCCCACGCGCGAACAGATCGAGGCGACCCACATCGCCGCATTGATGCGCCAGCTCAATTTCCGCTCCTATCCCGAACTGCATGCCTGGTCAGTTCAGAATCGCGCCGCCTTCTGGAGTCTGATAATTGAACGGTTGGGAATCCGCTTCCGGCAACCTTACACCCAATTGGTTGATCTATCTCATGGGATAGAATCTCCTGATTGGCTAGTAGATGCGCGGCTGAATATTGTCGAAAGCTGTTTTCAAGCCGCAGAAGATGCTCCGGCAATTCTGGCTCAGTCGGAAAATCAACCGCTGAACCGCTGGACCTATGGAGAATTAAAAGCTTTGGCGAATCGGGTAGCAAACGGCCTAATAGATTTAGGCATGCAACCCGGCGATGCGGTAGCGATCGATTTGCCGATGACGGCAGAGGCGGTAGCGATTTACCTTGGCATTATCCAGGTGGGTGGAGTGGTGGTATCGATTGCAGACAGTTTTGCGGCGGCTGAAATTGCTACCCGGCTACGAATCGCCAAAGCCAAACTGGTCTTCACGCAAGACTACATCCAACGCTGTGGGAAACTGCTACCGCTCTATGCCAAAGTGATCGAGGCAGCGGCTCCTCCAGCAATTGTTCTATCTAGAGATTCATCTAAACCGACTGCGAGCGTCCGATTACGACCCGGTGATTTCCCCTGGCCTGACTTTCTCAGCTCTAACGAACGCTTCGACCCGATTCCAGCTCAGCCCGCGGCCCACACCAATATCCTGTTCTCCTCCGGCACCACCGGCGATCCCAAAGCCATCCCCTGGAGCCACACCACCCCAATCAAATGCGCCACCGATGCCCATCTACACCACGACATTCACCCCGGTGACATCCTGGCTTGGTCCACCAATCTCGGCTGGATGATGGGACCCTGGTTGATCTACGCCAGCTTGATCAACCGCGCCACGCTAGCCATCTACGACGGTGCCCCCACCACGCGCGAGTATGGTGAATTTATCCAAAATGCAGGAGTAACAATGTTAGGTGTTGTGCCCAGTTTGGTCAGCGCCTGGAAAGCCAGCCACTGCATGCACGGATTAGACTGGAGCGCCATCAGAGCCTTCAGCTCCACCGGTGAATGCTCCAACCCACAAGACATGCTGTTTCTCATGGCATTAGCCAACTACAAACCCATCATCGAATACTGCGGTGGCACCGAAATCGGCGGCGGCTACATTACCAGCACCCTCGTCCAGCCCTGTGCTCCCGCCAGCTTCACCACCCCCGCCCTCGGCCTCGACTTTATCATCCTCGATGCCGACCATTATCCCGCCAACAAAGGCGAAGCCTTCATCATTCCCCCCTCGATCGGCCTGTCCACCGAATTGCTAAATCAAGATCATCATCGGGTTTATTTTGGGGAAGTCAGGAGACAGGAGACAGAAGCCAATCTCAAACTTTCCCGATCACCCTCCCCCCCCACTCCCACCCCCCTCCGTCGCCACGGCGATTACATCGAACGCTTCCCCAACGGCTACTACCGCGTCTGTGGCCGAGTCGATGACACGATGAATTTGGGCGGCATCAAAGTCAGTTCTGCCGAAATCGAACAGGTCGTCAGCCGCGTATCTGGAATCCAAGAAGCTGCCGCCATTGCCTTCTCCCCACCCAACGGCGGACCGAGTCAGCTAATTATTTATGCCACTCTTGCACCCCAGACCCAACAAACCCAGACAGAATTAAAAGCAGCCATGCAAACCGCCATCGCCCATCAGCTCAACCCCCTGTTCAAAATCCACGATCTAGTCATCCTCGATGCCCTCCCCCGGACGGCCTCAAATAAAATCATGCGGCGTGTTCTTAGGGAGTGTTATGGGTGAGGGGTGGAGGGTAGGGAGTAGGGGGTAGGGAGTAGGGGGTGGGGAGATGGGGGAGGTGTAATAGGTACTGTGGAATTCTCTGGTAAATCTGGATTTTCTTGGTGTTTTGTAAACAAATAGTAACTTGTAAACAAATAGTAAATAGTAGCCAACGTCAAATCATCTTAAATCCGACCAATTGCCGATATTTAAGTTAAACCACCGCCCATGTAAAAGCATCGTGACCTCATTATGACCTAACGACACCTAACTAACTAGAACCAATAACCATCCCATCCAACATTCATTATCACCCCTCACCCCCTACCCCCCACCCCTCACCCCCTACCCCCCACCCCCTCCCAAACCATGCCCAAAATCCTGATCACCCGCCGCCTCCCTGCTAGCCTCGACGCCCTCGACGCCTTCGCCTCGGTGGAAGTGTGGCCGCAACGGCAGCCGCCGCCTTATGAGGTGTTGCTCGACCGGATTCGGCAGGTGGATGGGTTGCTTTGCCTGCTGACTGATCCGATTGACCGCCGCTTGATTGAGGCCGGTGTGAATTTGAAGGTGATTAGCCAGATGGCGGTCGGTTACGACAATATCGATGTGGCGGCGGCAACGGCGCGACGAATTCCGGTGGGGCATACGCCGGATGTGCTGACGGATGCGACGGCTGACTTTGCCTGGGCGTTGCTGATGGCGGCGGCTCGACGAGTGGTGGAAGCGGAGCGGCTTACTCGCGCTCATCAATGGCAGACCTGGGAGCCGGATTTGCTGCTGGGAGCGGATGTGGGCGGCGCCACCTTGGGAATTGTGGGACTGGGCCGGATCGGGCAGGCCGTTGCTCGCCGTGCCAAAGGCTTCGAGATGCGGATTCTCTATACGAATCAAACCCGCTGTTCGCCGGAGTTGGAGCAGCAGTTGGGTGTGGAGTTTGTTGCGTTTGAGGAACTGCTGGCTAGGGCAGATTTTGTCACGATTCATACGCCCCTAACACCGCAAACGCACCATTTGTTCAGCGACTACCAGTTTGAGCAGATGCAGTCTTCAGCGGTTTTAATCAATACGGCCAGAGGGGCTGTGGTGGACCCGGCTGCGTTGTATCGTGCACTTAGTCAGGGCAAGATTGCGGCAGCGGCGATTGATGTCACCGAGCCGGAGCCGATTCCGTCCGATAGTCCTTTGTTGACGCTAGAAAATCTGATCATCACGCCCCACATTGCCAGCGCCAGCCGCCAGACTCGCACCAAAATGGCGACGATGGCCATCGAAAATCTAATCGCCGGACTCCAGGGCAAGCGCTTGCCCCACTGTGTCAATCCTGAAGTTTATTCGTAAATTATCCATGAGGTGTTGCCGATGGAACTTGCCGAACGAATGAGTCGCTTAGGAACCGAATCTGCCTTTGATGTATTTGCTAAGGCAAAACAGCTAGAGGCGCAGGGCCGCTCGATTATTCATCTCGAAATCGGCCAGCCCGACTTTCCGACCCCCTTTCCCATCTGTGAAGCCGCCTTTCGGGCCATGAAGGATGGCTACACAGGCTATACTCCAGCGGCAGGACTGCCGGAACTGCGGGAAGCGATTGCTGAATATATTACCCTCAGCCGTGGAGTTGTCGTTGATCCGAGTGACGTGGTGGTGACGCCCGGAGCCAAACCGATTATTTTCTTCACGTTGATGGCTTTGGTAAATCCCGGTGATGAAGTGATCTATCCTGATCCGGGGTTTCCAATCTACGAATCGGTGATTCGGTTTGTGGAGGCCAAGGGCGTGCCGCTGCCGCTGAAGGAAGATGTGGGCTTTCGGTTTCACCTTGACGATTTGCGCCAAGCCGTATCGGACCGGACCCGCTTGCTGATCCTGAATTCGCCCCAAAATCCTACCGGCGGTTTGTTAGCGGCAGAAGATCTAGCTGCAATTGCCGAACTGGCCGAGCGCCACGATTTCTATATTCTGTCGGATGAAATCTACTCGCGCATTCTCTATGACGGTAACCACGTTAGTCCGCTTCAGTTTCCGGGCATGAGGGACCGCACAATTCTGCTCGATGGTCATTCCAAGACCTATGCCATGACCGGCTGGCGACTCGGCTACGGTGTTCTGCCCAAACCGTTGGTGGAAGGCATCGTGCGATTGATGATCAATTCCAACTCCTGCACCTGTGCCTTTACCCAAATTGCGGGCATGGCAGCGTTGAGAGAAGCCCAGGATTTTGTTGATCAAATGGTGGCCGAATTCCAACGGCGGCGGGATGTGGTCGTGGCGGGTTTAAACGCAATTCCGGGTATACATTGCCTCAAACCGGCAGGTGCTTTCTATGCCTTTCCCAATGTCCAGCAGTTGCCGCTGAATTGTAATGCCCTGGCCGATTATCTGCTGGAAGAGGCGGGCGTCTCGGTGCTGGCAGGTACAGCCTTTGGTGAATATGGCGATGGATACCTAAGAATTTCCTACGCGAACTCCTTAGAAAATATCAATAAGGCATTAGAGCGAATGCAGGTGGCAATTTCCAAATTACTTTGAGTTTATAGGTGCGTTCTATGCTAGCGAAACTAGATGGCATCGATTCGATTCAGGCATTAGTTCATCTGTTGCGCTTACCCGTGGCGATTGTAGCCGGTATGGCAGGTTGGGCTACGGTTTATGCCCTCGACAAAACCCTGCCGCTGTCTGATTATTTGCTGACGGCTACGGTGCTGGCTTTAATGTTTTCTGCTGCCTGTGTGATCAATGATTATTGGGACGTGGAAAAAGACCGCATCGATCACCCGGAACGCCCACTGCCATCGGGTAACCTATCGTTGCCAGAGGCTTGGTGGCTGGCGGTTGGGCTGTTTGGGCTGGCGGTGTTAGCTGCCATTCCACTAGGGATCTACCCACTCCTGCTTGTGGCTATTAGTATTGTTCTACTATGGAACTACTCCCATATTCTGCTTGTTAACGGTATCCTCGGTAATTTGGTTGTTGCCGCAATCGTATCCGCCTTGATCTTTCTGGGCAGTTTAGTGGTTGGTCAACCCTTCGCCATGCTGTATCCGACTGGATTCCTGTTCTGCTATACCTTAGCCAAAGAGCTGATCTGGGATGTGCACGATGCAGAAGGTGATCGTAGTCAAGGTGTGGTTACTGTCGCCAATCGCTGGGGAGCCAACACGGCCTTTTTTATTGCCTGGGGGCTAGTCGTGCTGCTAATTATCTCGATCCCGATTGCACTCTTCTACCTGCCGATGGTGCATCCCCTGGTCTTCGGTGGTTTTGCCTCTGTTACCATGCTGTGTCTAGGGATTGCATTCGTGCAGTATCAACAGCAGCGAAGTGACCATGCCTACCAGCGCCTGATTGCTTGGGAGCGACTGAGTATGTTATTTGGTGTTGTGGGCCTGTTGGGAGCGGCTCCAGCCTAATTCATGTTTTTTGCCTTTTCACTTACCTTTTCACCGATGCAGCTTCCTGGCTGCTACAAACGCCAACCCCCGCTTGGTCAATGCCTGGGCTGTTTGATTCACGGCATCTAACTTATCAAGGAAATTCAGCGTCAGGTGTTGCCAATCGCCAGCGGCAATAATCTCTGATTTATCACGAAAATAATCGAGAATATCAGAAGGATGTTCGCGAGTTCGTTCAATTGCTGGATCGCCGCCCTCATGCTTGGCCGAAATGTTGGGAATGTGATCTGCGAGGGCCAACAGCTCATCCCGCCGATTGTAGGGTTGCCGCACGATACTCTTCCAGGTTTCGGTGATGTGATGCTCAAACCGCACCTGTTGTTCCAAACCCAGCGCCTGTCGCATCTGAGCAGTGCGTTCAATGGTGTCGTTGTCTACCGAATTGCTCCAGTTGAAGCCAACTAGTGGCGTAGAGCCATCATCTCTGGCAAACAGTTTGGCGGTCAGCAGGGTCCACAGCGCCGAGTAAGGGTTGTCGTTGCCCATGAATACAGAAATTTTGAACTCGATATTTACCCCAAGGCGATGTAGCAGATAGCCGAGCAACACGGTGCCGGGATTGAGATTCAACACCTGCCGTACTCCATAGCGGGTGTAGTAATAAAGATATTCATCCAACCATTGCAGTGCATGGGCATTGGGTTGACCGACTCCACCAAAGTAGCCAGTAATGGTGCTGGGTCCGTTTAGATGAATGTTGGAACCGTCGGTGCCTTTGGTATCGAGTGTGGCGACGAAACTAGCGCCAATCAGCTGCATTGCGGCGAGAATGGCAACCAGATCCCCATCGGCCTCCTGCTCTTTCATATTGCGCACCTGAATGAAGCGAGCGGGCAGCAACTCTTGGCGAGCTATCACCTGCTCAGCGGCGGCAATAATCCAGGGAAAATATTGGCAAGCGCTGATTTCTAGCGTTACAGCAAATGCATCGGCAAAGTTAATATTGGCGGCAGCGTCAGCCAAAATTTGGCGGCGGTAGTCGGCAATGCTGATAAAAGCCTGGTTCTCGGCCTGTTCCTTCAGCCAATGCAGTTGCGGAATATAATCAGGCCGGATCTGTTCCACCTGTCGTAGCAAGGTAGAGAGCTGCATAGCCTGCTCAGCTTTAGCGTTGATTTCTGCTGGCGTGCCGTATTTGGCAACAATCGCCAGAACGTCATTGATCACCTGCATCTCTGCATCAACCAAAACGGCATTCAAGGCATCCAGGCGATCAGGTGAAATATGGATCTGTTCTCGTAATTCCTCTCGTAATTCCATCATGGTTCACTCCTTCAGGCTGGCTCCTTCAGGCTGGAATGACGCCCAAACGCTGACCAACCCGTGTAAAAGCATCGATACACTGATCCAACTGCTCGCGGGTATGGGCTGCCGATAGCTGCACCCGAATCCGCGCCTGCCCCTGCGGTACCACCGGATAGCTGAACCCAATCACATAAATACCTTCGTCTAGCAGCGCCTGCGCCATCTCCTGCGCCAGTTTGGCATCGTAGAGCATGATCGGCGTAATTGGGTGAATCCCCGCTTTGATCTCGAAGCCCTGCTGCTGGATTTGCTGACGAAAATAGCGGGTATTTTCCATCAACTGTTGACGAAGCTGATCGGTCTGCCTAAGCATATCGATTACTTTAATACTGGTGTAAGCAATCGCAGGGGCCAATGTATTAGAAAACAAATAGGTGCGCGATCGCTGCCGCAAGAGATCGATGATTACTTTGTGCCCCGACGTAAAGCCTCCCGATGCACCGCCCAATGCCTTACCCAGCGTGCTGGTGATAATATCGACTCGCTCCATGACTCCACAGTGTTCTGCCGTACCACGTCCGGTTGCACCCAATACTCCTGTTCCGTGGCTATCATCCAGCATCACCAAAGCGTCATAGCGCTCGGCCAGGTCACAAATCTGCTCTAGCTTGGCAATATCGCCATCCATGCTGAACACTCCATCGGTAGCAATCAGGCGGATTTTAGCAGAACGGGCTTTTTCCAGGCATTGTTGCAACTCCTGCATGTCGCTGTGGGTATATCGATAGCGCTGTGCTTTACAAAGCCGGATTCCGTCAATAATGCTGGCATGGTTGAGGGCATCACTGATCACAGCACAATCCGCATCTAACACTGTTTCAAATAAACCTCCATTCGCGTCAAAACAGGATGTATACAGAATCGTATCCTCGGTACCCAAAAATTCTGAAATTTTAGCTTCTAGCTGTTTGTGAATAGTTTGGGTGCCGCAAATAAACCGCACCGACGCCAAACCAAAGCCATACTCAGCAATACCAGCTTGAGCCGCCGCAATCACGCCTGGATGATTCGCCAACCCCAAATAGTTGTTGGCACAGAAGTTTATCACCTGGCGATTCCCGGCAACGCTAATTTCCGCACCCTGGGGTGTGGTTAAGATCCGTTCTGTTTTGGTGAGATGCGATTGATCGATCTCATCCAGGATTGATTGAAAGAGGGAGAGGGAGGGTTTCATAATTGTTGGGAGACAGGAGACAGGAGACAGGAGACAGGAGACAGGAGTCAGAATGTAGAATTGGTTGAAGCTGCGTCTGTTCAGAGTTTTGGGTCAATCCAGCGTTTGACTTCGTACTTCTCCCAGCCGCGAATCCATGGCGGGCTAATCGCGGAAGTCTGCTGTAGGAGCAGCCTGCTCGCAGAGTAGCAGACGAAGTAAGAGGTTTAGTCCCCTACCCTGCGGGAACGCAAGCGTATAGTGGACTTACTTCAATAGCCCGCGATTCATCTGTGGGCGGCTCAGGCAACGAAGCGACACAGAACCATTGACTGATCCTGGAAGCTTTCTACTAACATTTTAGTTTTCATTTATACATCTCCTTTCCACGGAAGTTTGCATCTACGCTGGTTTTCTGGATCAACACTTGTGGAACTAACCCAAATCAAACCCCCCACCTTTTAATTCCCAGCTTTCTGACTCCTGAATCCTATCTCCCCAATCATCTCCTCCACAATCGCCGCCAAATTATACTTGTGTTTCCATCCCCAGTCGGCACGTGCTCTGGAGTCGTCAATCACCGAGGGCCAGGAGTCGGCAATGGCTTGGCGAAAATCGGGTTTGTAGTGGCAGACAAAATCAGGGAGATGCTTTTGAATTTCGGCAGCGAGTTCGGCGGCGGAGAAGCTGACGGCAGTGATGTTGTAGCTGGAGCGAATAGTAATCGCGGTAGGGGCAGCCTGCATTAGACCCAGAATGGCTCGAATTGCGTCCGGCATATACATCATTGGCAGGCGGGTTTCGGGACGGACAAAGCAGGTGTAGGTGCCGAACTGAACAGCGGCGTGGAACATCTCGACAGCAAAATCGGTGGTGCCGCCGCCAGGAGGAGCGCTGTAGCTAATAATTCCAGGTAAGCGCAAACTGCGGACATCGACGCCCTGCTGAGCATAGTACTGACAGAGTAATTCTCCCGTTACCTTAGTGATCCCATACATCGTAGTCGGATCTTCAACCGTGACTTGGGGGGTGTCGAGTTTGGGAGAATGGGGACCAAAAACGGCAATGGAGCTGGGAAAAAATACCTGGATGCCGAAGCATTTTGCTGCCTCTAGTACATTGCGCAAACCGTTAACATTTACGTTCCAGCAGCGTTCTGGATGCTGTTCTCCTTTAGCGGATAGAACTCCGGCTAGATGGTAGATTGTATCGATCTGATGGTATTCAATCAATTTGTAGAGCTGGCGCTGATCGGTAACATCTAAGCTTTCAAAAAGCTGTGATTCAGATAGATGGGGCGGTGCTCGCCAACCACTTTCGATCACATTTGTCGCTCCATAGTGCTCGCGTAAGGCACTGACCAAATCGCTCCCAATCTGTCCCCTCGCTCCAGTGACGAGAATTTTGTTCATAGTCCTCCTATCAGGCGGCGACCGGATGCAGCGCTAACTGATGCAGCGTATGCAGCAACCGCTCGATTTCCTCGATGGTGTTGTAGTGGGTACAGCCGATCCGCAGCAAACCGCCGTTCGTCTCAATTCCCAGCCGCTGAGTCAAGTTGAGGGCATAGAAGTTGCCATTCCAGGTGAAAATACCCCGCTCGCCTAAGGCTTCAGCCAGAGTCAAGGGAGAATAGCCCGCCATCCGCAGACCCACTGTAGGCGTGCGCCAGACAAACTGCGTCGGGTCAGTAATGCCGTAGAGCGTGATGCCGGGAATTTCTTGCAGATGGGGAATCAATGCCTCGGAAAGGATGCGTTCATATTCCTGAATGGCTACCATCGCCGTATTGAGGGCCTGACGCCGAGTGGTGACTATAGGTGAGGTGTGCCGCCCCAATTCGGTCAGGTAATCAAGCGTGGCTACCACTCCGGCAATGCCTTCAAAGTTGGGCGTGCCGGTCTCCCAACGAAACGGAACTTGATCCGGCGCAGGGCGAGGTTTATAGGGACGCAGACGCGCCAGATGCTCGCGTTTAGCGTAGAGAATACCGACATGGGGGCCAAAGAACTTATAGGCCGAGCAGGTGAGAAAATCGCAGTCCAGCGAGCGCACGTTGATTAAACCATGCGGCGCATAGTGAACCGCATCCACAAACACCCAAGCTCCCACCGCTCGCGCCAGCCTCACCGCTTGAGCCACATTGTTGATGGTGCCGACCGCATTCGAGGCATAGCCAATCGCCACGAGTTTGGTCCGTTCGGTAATGTTCTGAGCCAGATCGGTCATGTCTAGGGTGCAGTCCTGCTCGTGGATATCCACCGTGCGAACCACCACACCGCGTTCCGCCAATGCCAGCCAGGGAGCCACATTCGCGTCATGGTCGAGGCTGGTCACCACCACCTCATCACCGGGCTGCAACTCGCGCCCAATCGCCCGACTGATGGCAAAGGTCAGTGTCGTCATGTTGGCCCCCAATACGACTTCATCGTCGGCACAGCCCAGAAAATCGGCAACTGCAGCTCTGGCCTGTTCCATTAGCGCATCGGTTTGGCGACTGGTCACAAAGGCTCCGTGGGCATTGGCGTTGGAACTGCGCAGGTAGTGACTAATCGCCTCAATCACCCGCCTCGGAACTTGGGTGCCGCCTGGCCCATCCAAAAATACAACGGGGTGGCCGTTGAGGGTCTGCGACAGAGCCGGGAACTGAGCGCGAATCCAATCCAGATCAAGCATTGTCATAGCAAACTCCTAGGCGTCTGGCGGAAATAAACCGGGGCAGGTGAGCACAAACACATCGCGCGTACCCTGCTCAACATCTACAGTCTTGACCGGTGAGGTGTAGTGGAAATATTGATCATCCCGGAATACCAGAAATTCGCCTGGATTAAGAACTTTGCTAAAGGCGGGTGGGTCGGTTTTGGTTTTGTAGAGATGGGTTTCGCCGCCGTCAATGCCGTACCGATCGACCGAGAAAATTCCGACTAGATCAACCCCATCGCGGTGAATGCCTTCGGGTGCGGGATTGCCTAACTGTTGCGAGGATGCGGTAGTGCGAATTTGGTGCACGGCGATTTCATTGGAATCCGAACAAAGCTGACAGAACTGGAAGAATTCCCAAATCAATCGTTGAAAGTCTTCGAGCTGAATCAACTCATCCTCTAGCTCGGCATACTCGCGAATCACATCTCCCAACAGCGGATTGTACTGTTTGCTTTGAAACAGGCGACGATGGGGCATTTGAATTAACCGATTGCCCATCACCTGAAAGTGGGAAAGCCGCCTGAACCGATAATGGCCTTCTAAGTAGGGATCTTCTGGCAGCCGCGTAAAGGAGGGCTTCAGGGCATCGACATTGATGGCTGTCAGCATTTCCAGCACATAGCTGGCTAAACAGTTAGCTTCTGGCTTAGTGAATTCTGTCGGTTTAGATAGGTTCAGCATTGGACTGATTTCCTTGCTCAAGGTTTAGTAGGAGTGGATGGGCTTCGCCGTGAGCGGCTCAGCCGAACGGTAGATGGGTGGTAGCTGGCTTCTGTGGGTCGCGCAGCGTTGCCGTAGGCAGTAGCAGTTGGGTGGTTGCTGGGGTGTTGTTGTGGAGTAGAGTGATGTTTTTTAAGCAGGAATTTGGTTGGCAACAGTAGTTCAATTGAGAAACAGTAGGAGAAACAGTAGTTAAGTGGAGAATATAAGGGCTATATTCAAACGAACACAAACAAGATAACAAAGAAATTTGCTTCTTAGCTGTAGATTTATTAACGATTTTTAATATGAAGATTTGATGTTGTGGATATTGCCTCCCTGGGTAAAGATTAAATACATCAGTTTATCGATGAAATACGGATTCAGTTGCGTAATGCTTGTGCATTGCTGTCCTGGCTGGTATTCTAGATGCCAACCATGTGCTAGCAGACTACGAAAATTAGACGCAGGCGGCTCTGAACACGAGATAGCTTCTCTTGGCTAAATCCTTTACACAAATCTGCATGCGTTACTCAGTCAGACTAACCGTCAGTTATAAGTAAACGATTTTTTAATCAACTAGGTATTGCAATCGAACATAAGAAAATTTACCTATAGCCTACATTAGGGCTATAAGGCAGATCACGAAAAAGACAGTGAAGCTAGGAGGCAGTAAGAGTAAACAGCAGCAATAGTAAAAGAAGCGAGTAAACTACTGCTCTTGCAACTGCTCTTGCAACTGCTCTTGCAACAGAGTCTTAAACGTTTTTTCTTGAGGTAGAGGCTGGGTTGTATCGACCGCCTACCCGCACCTCTTACTCACAATTGTAGTGACATTTTAATCAGATTGTCGATCTCTGGACCGTTTAAGTGCTGTTTCCCTCAATTTGCTGCCTTTTTACATCATTAAGTAGAACAACATAATTAAATATGAAACCCAAAGGAGGTGTTGTCGCCCTTCGGGCGGCGATAACACCCTGATCTTAGTTTTAATTAAGTTGAATAGCTTACTATGGGTTGAGCGGTTGACCAACCTGATCGACCGGATGATTCGTTCTACGGCGGTTGATTTACGATAGGATCAGCACTGTGGTAACCCAATCACAGGTAACTCAATCACAAACTCCGCCCCTTGCCCGATTTGAGAATTGACGCTGAGGGTGCCGTTGTGTTTTTCCACAATAATCTGGTGGGCAATCGCTAACCCCAAGCCGGTCCCTTTACCGACGGGTTTTGTCGTAAATAGTGGTTCGAA
This sequence comes from Leptolyngbya sp. NK1-12, assembly GCF_032598965.1. NCBI lineage: Bacteria > Bacillati > Cyanobacteriota > Cyanophyceae > Leptolyngbyales > Leptolyngbyaceae > Leptolyngbya > Leptolyngbya sp. NK1-12. The sequence continues at coordinate 702,225 of NZ_CP053587.1, read as the reverse complement.
TAAGCGCTGGAGGATGGATTCTGAAATCCCAATCCCGTTATCTGCAATGGTGATTGCTACCCGCTGATCGGCTTTTGCTTCAGTTGTGATCCGGATCTGAGGGGTTTGGTTAGTCCATTTGCCCTGCAGTGCCGCTTCTTCTAGGGCATCAATTGCATTGGCTAACAGGTTCATAAACACCTGATTCATTTGGCCTGGGTAGCAGAGAACGGGAGGTAATGCGCCATAGACCTTGAGGATTTCAATGCAAGGAGAATGGCCTTTTCCTTTGAGCCGATGCTGGAGGATCAGCAGGGTACTGTCTAGTCCTTCATGCAAATCTGCCAGAACTTGAGTTTCACTATCCGAGCGGGAAAAGGTGCGGAGCGAGGTCGAGATCGTCTTGATGCGTTCGGTGCCCAGTCTAAACGAGTTCAGGATCTTGGTGATGTCTCCCAGGGCAAATTCTAAATCTAGTTCTTTGATCGCCGCCAACAGTTTTGGCGATGGCGACGGGTATTCCTGCTGATACAGATGCAAAATTTCTGTGATTGCAGCAATATATTCCTGGAGCGGCTGCATGTTGCTAGCAATAAAATTGATCGGATTATTAATTTCATGGGCAATGCCTGCCACCATCTCGCCCAGGCTAGAGAGCTTTTCTTGCTGCACGAGTTGCACCTGCGCTTTTTGTAGGGCAGCAGTTCGTTCACGTACCTGTTCTTCGAGTGATTCGGTTAGCTGTTTGAGCTGTAAATGCACCCGCAATCTGGCTAGCACCTCCGTTTGATCAAATGGTTTGGGAATGTAATCGACTGCCCCAAGCGAGAAGCCTTGGGCTTTGCTGTCTCTGTCGGCAAGGGCGGTTGTAAAGATGACTGGAATAGCTTGAGTTGCTGGATTAGCTTTGAGCCGACGGCAAGTTTCAAACCCATCAATGCCAGGCATCTGCACGTCCAGCAAAATCAATTCGGGGCGATGCCGTTCAACCAGGGCGAGGGCACTTTCTCCATTCATAGCAACCCGGAAGTCTAATCCAGCGCCGCTCAGTGCTTCTGTAAGGACCGACAGATTGGTTGAATTGTCATCCACAATTAAAATGAATCCGTTGCTTGCAACTGGTGCCATGATAGAATCCCTTCCGTATTCAATACTGCTTCAGCATTGATCAAGATAGTCTGCAATCAGAGTTTGTAGGCGATTGAGCTGGAATTTACTCGTTAGCTGGATAACTTGTTGGGCGAAAGGAGCCAAGGCTGCTTCCGATTCCAGCAGGTGTTGGGCCAGTCGCAAAACACCATTGGTATCCCCATCTTGAATCAGGGTGAGCAGTTGCTCTAACACTTCCCTCGCTGGCAGCCTGATCTCGGCAAGTTCAATGGTGCCAACATACAGCTCCGCCTGATCTGCTTCGGCTTGTTCATACACCCATGTCAACTTTAGCTGTTGCTGTAAGATTTGCAGCAGCAGATCGGCCTGAACCGGTTTAGGCAAAAATACATTTGCACCGGCATCAATTGCTTCCTGTTGATTGCTCTCAAATACACTAGCAGACGAAGCAATCGCAATTACATCTGATAGGGCATCTGATTCGCGTATATGCTTGAGCAATTGATAGCCATCCATGACCGGCATCATCAAATCCGTAATGATTACACTAGGTTTATGGGCGAGTGCGGTTTCCCAGCCCATTTTCCCATTGTCAGCTTCGAGCACCTCAAAGCCCAACGGTTCTAGTAAGCTAACAATCACAGAGCGATTTTCCCAGCGATCATCCACGATCAGAATTGTATGGCGATGGCCTTGATAGCCAGTGATGCTTCCCTGGCGAGTCACCCGCGTTGCAGCGGCCCATTCTGACGCTTCTGGAACTGCTAATTCAAACCAAAAGGTGCTGCCTTGACCCAGTTCGCTTTGCACCTGGAGGCTACTGTTCATCAGTTCGACAATCCTCTGACTCAGGGCCAGTCCTAAGCCGGTGCCTTCAATTCGCTTCTGAGTCTCTCCCACCTGCTCAAACGGCAGAAAAATCTTTTCAAGCTGGTCTGCTGCTATTCCCATACCCGTATCTTTAACTGTAAAACGAATCGTATGAGTGAGGGAAGATTCGTTCGCAACTTGTGTTACCTGATCGTCTATGGCCGTGTGGTTTATAACTTCAACCAAGAAGGTAACACTACCGTGGTCGGTAAACTTAATCGCGTTACCTAATAGATTTAACAATACTTGGCGTAACCGTTTTTCATCCACCCACACTCCGAGGGGCAGCGTTGGATCAAACTGGCGAATGAAGTGAATACCCTTTTGGTCAGCCCGAATCCGACAAAGCTCTGCAATGCCTTCTAGAAAAGCGGGAAAATGCAGCCCATGCGGAAATAGCTCCATCCTTTCGGCTTCGATCTTGGACAGATCCAGCACATCGTTGATTAGTGTCAACAGGTGCGTACCACAGTCGTAAATTAGCTTGATGCCTTTGCGCTCCTGCTGGGTCAGGCTTCTAGAATTTTGTAAAACTTGAGCATAGCCTAAAATACCATTCAGAGGCGTGCGCAGTTCGTGGCTCATGTTTGCTAGAAATGCACTCTTAGCTCTGTTGGCCCGATCGGCAGCATCTTTAGCCTCTTGCAGTTCAGCCGTCCGTTCCTGCACTCGCAGTTCTAGCGATTGGTTGGTGGTCTCGAGAGCGGTAAATGACTCCCGTAGCTGAGCCGCCATTCGATTAAAAGATTGCGCTAACACACCCAATTCATTGACGTTTGATTCCTCGACTTGCTGATCAAGCTGTCCGTTAGCCATCGCTTCGGAAGCTTGCTTGAGCCGGAGAATCGGACGACTAATCCAGCGAGAGGTGTAGATGCTTAAGATGCTTGAGATGATTAATGCAATGATACAAAGTAGAATAGTTGTGCGGGTATTAGCGTTGATTTGACCCATAAAGTCTGCTTCCGGAATCACCACCACTACCCACCAATCCAACCCTAGTTCATCTTGCCAAGGAACCACCTGGAGAAACTGCCGCTGGTGATTCAGCCAAAACTCTTGCTGCTGGGCATCTGTTGGCTTACCAGTATAGCCAGCCTGGTTGAACAAGTATTCAGCAGCGGCTTTGATCAATGGATCACGGCTATCGGTTGCAGCGATGCGTTTGGCTTGGCCATCCACCACCCGGTAAGGCGCTTCTTCACTGGAGCTAGCGACTAGAAAGCCATTGCGCTCAACAACAAAGGTTTTGCCGGTTTTTCCAACTTCCAATCGCCTCAGAAAATCACTGACCTGACTCAAGCGCCGATCGGTGGAAACAACTCCGATCAAGTTGCGGTTTTGGTCATAAACAGGATGACTGATGGCGATAGCCAAGGGATAGGGAGGATATTCCCAGGCATAAACCGGAGTCCAACTTGGTTGACCGGTTTGAATCACTGTTTCATACCAATCGGTGGTCTGGTAAGGATAGGGAGCTGGTGGAAAGGCCAGTTTACCCCACTCTCCCTGTGGACCAGCTTCATAAAGCCGCACATTGGCATCGCCGTACTTTTGGGGAGCAATGTCCTCCACAAACCAGCGATCATCCCCCGGTAGCTGACCGGAAGCCACATACTCTCCCGACCTTAACCCCAGTAGAATGTAGCCTAAATTAAAAGTTTTAGCCTGCTTCCAAAAATATTGCCCGACCGCTACTCGATTTCTGATATCTATTAAGCCTGACCCTAGGGTATAGGCGCTGGTTTCATTCAACTTACGCGCCGAGTCAAGAAATGCATCCAGGTGTTGATCGATCCGGTTGCTCGTCTCTTGTTGCAATTGGGCCGCTAGGTCATTGACCGCTTTCTGCCCATTTCGCAGTGATAAATAGCCAGTTAAGCCAACGGCGGCGAAGATTTGCAGCAGAAAAGGAATGATGAGCAGCAACCGCAACGGCAGCTTGCGTTTAAAAGTGGCTGAAGTCAGATATGAAGCTGGAGGAACCATGGCCGGGTCTCCTGATCAACGGAGGTTGACACCAGACCAGTATGCCCACATCTTAGCGCCTAAATGCGACTGCTCTATAGATAAATAGGGAACGTTATTATATTAATATCTTGATACCTTGAAGCGAATAGATTTTGAATGTCAGTCAGTAATTTTTCGGCTATTTTAGTATAAATTTTGACGGGCTGCGAGTCTCCTCAACAGTTAATAGGACTGAATTTAAGCCAATTTTGATTGACTGACCAATCTCTAACTCTGCCATTTTATCTACTGGGAAAGCAATTTTCAATGATTGATCCCTAAATTATTCACTCACTCACCGCTCTTGTCGAATGTATTCAAGCATTTGCTCTCGTGTGGCTTTAGTCTATGAGATTTGTCTGACCATGGCTTGGCTTCACCCTACACGCTTTACTCTGGTTTCAGACTAATACTTATTCGGCATGGAGCTATAGGGCCATCTTTCTCAACCACTACTCCCAACCCAACGGCGGCTCAATCAATGGTTCAGCCGAATCGCCGACACTGGCACCCGGTTTATCCACAATCTGCACGGTGGTCGCGTGTAGAATTCCATCCTCGTCCTCGATCGCCTCAAACCGCACTCCTGTACCAATTTCTAAGCGATCGAAATCATCGTGGAGAATGCTATTGCGTACAAAATGAATATCTTGTCCATCCAGCGTTTTGAGAAAGCCGTATCCCTGTTCAGGAAAGAGTTTTGTCACGAGTGCTGTTGTGGCCTGGGCACCGTCGTTGGTTTTGCCTCTGCCATACTCCTGCTGTTGCTTCGACAAATCTCTTAGCTGTCGCCATGCCTTTTCAAACGCATCGCGAATCACGGCATCCAGGTCAGCATATTGGGTTTGATGCCCCATCGTGCTTTCTGCAGCTAGTTCGTGGCCCGGAGGAACTGTGATATCAAGCCGGACACGGTAAGGTGAACGATCACGGGGACGCTCCTGCTCCTTTTCGATCGCAATGTGGCAACTGCTGATGTGATCACAGACCCGCTCCAGCTTGGCGATCTTTTCCTGAATCAGCGCCTCGATTGCGTCGGTTTTTTCAACTCCTCGGTAGGTAATTTCTGGTGGGACTTTCACGGTTAATTTCTCCAATTTTCGATACGCTGCTTATCCAAGCAAATGATGTATTCCTAAGCTGGCCTCTGCTTATCTTTTTGAAACAGGGCTTCTTTCACGATGAGATGATTGTGGGAATCGATTTCTAGCTTGCCTTCCTGCTGCAATTTGGTAATCAAGCGGGTAATTGTGACTCTGGTTGTACAGCAAGCGCTAGCAAAATCCTGGTGTGTCAGACGAATCTCTAGCCGCGTTCCTTTTTCAGTCGGTTGTCCAAAGGTTTGCTGTAGCAGAAACAACAATTGCTTGAACCGATCCTCTACGCGCATTTGCCCATGGATCGCTAGAAAGCTTTCGGTTTGCCGCAGCCGCTGACTGATGGCTGTGAGAACGGTCTGCAAAAGCTGGGCTGATTGGCTAATTTCAGGCAGAGAGATTGCCGCCAGCTTTACCCTGGATAAGGCTGTTGCTTGATAGGTCGGTAGGGCCGTCAGGTTGGAACCAAACACCGTTGATTTTCCGGCTATGCCAACCAAAATTTCTTCACCCCTTTCAGACAGGGTTGTTAACTTAACGGCTCCCTGGGCTACAAACCAAAGGGTCTGTGGCTCTAGGGCAATAATCTCACCTCGACTGTAGTGGTACAGGGAGTGACTATGACTGGGATCGTGAATGTAGTCTTCTAACGCAACGGTAGCTCGCTTTTGGGTGGTGATGTCGCGCAGAATGCAGCAGATATAAGAACCATCCGATGATTCGGTCACGCCTGTCACAGTCAGCTCGGCATCAAAGAAGGCCGTAGGATAGCGCGAAACAGATAGGGAAAGCTCAACACAGGGTTGGTGGGCTAACTGGGCTAGTTTTTCCTTTAGCAAGGCTCTATCTTCATTGGCAACCAAACAAAAGAAAGACTTTCCGACCAAAAATGATTGGGGTAGGTTCAGTAGCGTTGCCGTTGCCCGATTGATCTCTTGAATATTGCCTTCCTGGTCTAGAATTAGGTAGGCATCAGGCGAAAGTTGAAACAGATGCTGATAACGCCGACGTTCTGCCTGGACCTCAGTCTGAGTATCGGAAATTTTTTGGGTTTGTTGGTTAAGTTCCTTCAGGGCAATCTGTAGCTCTTCACAGACGATGCCAATTTCCTTCAGGGCAATCGGCAGCAGATCAGGTAGCAGCGTGGATGAAGTACTAGCGCTCTGATATAGGTCAAATAACCGCTTGCAAGCGGCTTCTACATACTGGTGTAATAACGGGATCCTACTCATATTTCAGTCTTCCTACTGCCTATTGCCTATCTCGTGCCTAAATTGTGAAAAGTGGTGAACTGAATCAGGTGTTTAGGAATTCTGTTAAATGAGTTATGGGAAGGTGATCAATGACTCATGGTTTGACTGTCATTGCCTATCGTCATTGCCTATCGCCATTGGCTAGTAGTCAAATTGCTATTGGTCAGTAGGGGGAGATTGCCTACATGAAGAACTCGTGACCAATGACAACCCTAATCCAATCGATAATCGTAACCACCTTACTTGTGACTTTTTATCTACAGCGATTTATCTACAGCGATTGATTGCCGCACAGGTCGTGTTTTGTTTACCTGGCGCTGGGTAAATCTGAAGCGTTGGGATCGGATGTGCTGGGCACATGCTCTTCTGCGGTACTAGAAGCAGGACCTCCAGCAGCATTGTTGGCTTTACCCTCGGCAGCATTGCGTGCTTCTTCTAGAGAAATCTCAGGATTCTGATTGATTGCAGCGGCTTTCATGCCAGAATTTTCATCAGAGTTATCAGCGCCCGCTTCGACTGAATTGCTTGATTGTTCTTGATTCATGACATTGCACCTGAATTTGAGCTGGATTAAATCGTTCTCTTTTCTCTGACAGCTAGCTTGCTCAACTCGTTGAACTCAGCAGATGAAAACTGTGTAGTTTCAACGACAACGAGCTAGCTTCAGTGTAATTCTTTAAGCTTAGAAACTAAATAGATCAGTAACGTCTGTCTTTGGGCAGAGTAAACGCTGTACGGCATCGCTTCTTGACTTTGATATTCCACCAAAAGGATGATGGTTTGCCTCGACGGCAATGGCACTTTCAAATAGTATGCCGATGCAGTTTTTGATAGCAATCAACCTGCTTGATCCTGAGGAGAACTCAAATGACGAAGACGCAAGCGAAAGACATTCTTTCTTTAATTGAGGCTGATCACGAAAAGGTAGAGCAGCTGTTTGAGCAAATGGCAGAGGCTAAGGGAGCCAAAGCTCACACCTGTTTTAATCAGATCTATAAGGAACTGACACTGCATGCCAAAGCAGAGGAGTTGGTGTTTTATCCAGCAATGCTGGAGTATGAGGAGACGAAGCAGTATGTAGAAGAAGCTGAGTCTGAGCACAACTCTGCCAAAATTCTCTTGGAGCAGATGAAATCGCTCAATCCGAAAGACGAGGAATTCCAAACCAAGTTGACCTACCTCCAAGAGACGATGCTGCATCATATCGAGGAGGAAGAGAGTGAGCTATTTGAGGCCGTTGAATCCTGTATGGATGAGTCAATGCTGCAAAAATTAGGTGAGGAATTTCAGGCTGCTAAACAAAAGCTAGAATCAGAAGTAGATTTAGCTTTGACGCAGTGAAGCCCTCGTCAGAGATCAGCAGATTGACTGATAAATCTTTGCTGGGTTATCTGATTGAAGGACTTGGGCGATCAGCCTGAATTTTCATTCTGGAAGCAACAACGCAGAGAGATCTTGTCCCGCTGCCGCAAACAGCGTTTCTAGCTTCTGTTAATCGGTGGAAACTAGACAAGATCCTAAACAAGATCCTAAACAAGATCATTCGAAATTGTATTCAAATATGCGAAGTGATGAACTGGGAAGGAATATCTTTCCCAGTTTTTTGTTGTCATCTTTCTTAAGTGTGCAATTGCATAATTGGGCTTCGTGAAAAATTTGATTCTTTATGCAATTGCACGATGAATCTTGACAAATGGAGCAACTAGGATAACACCATGCATTGGTACGTTTGATTTACTTGATTCAATTCGATTGACTGAAATTATTAGCTTGCACTTATTCAGCAATGGTTCGAGCAATTTGGCTCTCTAGACTTGTCGATGCAGCGTGAGACATCAACGAGAAACAAACAAGAAACAAACAAGAGTAAAAAGATGGGATTGCTGAAGGCAGAGCATCGATTAAGACATCCCCTACCTCGGACTGTTGTGTTGGTACGGGCCTTACCTGGTTTGGGCGATTTCCTCTGCTGGGTTCCTGCCTTGCGGGCTTTGCATCGGGCGCTGCCGCAAGCACGATTGACCTGGATCGGGTTGCCGGAAACAGCTGATCTCATGCAGCGGTATTGCTATATTCAGAATTGGCTGCAATTTCCAGGCTATCCTGGGATTCCAGAAGCGCCGGTTTCTCCCCAGCAAACAATCTCGTTTCTGGCGCAAATGCAGCAGGTCAGTTTCGATTTAGCCTTGCAAATGCATGGCAGTGGATTAATGATCAATAGCTTTACAACGCTGTTAGGAGCAAAACAAACGGCGGGCTTTTTCCCAGTAGGACAGCCCTGTCCCGATCCCCAACGGTTCTTAGCTTATCCAGAACGGGAACCAGAAATTTGGCGACACTTACGTCTGCTGGAGTTTTTAGGCATTCCCTTACAGGGAGATAAGTTGGAATTTCCGCTTTGGCAAACCGATTGGCATGAGTGTAAGGCAATTGTATCGGCCTATGAACTCCAGCCCCGAAACTACATCTGCATTCATCCAGGCGCGAGTATGCAAACCAAATGCTGGTCTGCTCAAGGTTTTGCTACCGTAGCTGATGCTCTGGCTGCTCAGGGCTTTCAAATTGTGCTGACCGGCACGAATGCTGAGGTTGGTCTGACCCAATCTGTAGCTCGCACGATGCAGTTTCCCAGTATCGACCTAGCTGGGCAAACTAGCCTCGGTGCCCTAGCCGTTTTGCTAAAACAGGCTCGACTGCTGATTTGCAACGATACGGGTATTTCCCATCTGGCGGCAGCCCTACAGGTCAAAAGCGTAGTGCTCTTTTCTAATTCAGATCCCCACCGTTGGGCACCTCTAGACCAGAAGCGTCATCGGGTGATCCAACTCGCGGCAAGCAATGACACGATGAGTCGAACGGGTCGCTGCTCAGTAGAGGCCACTTTAGCAGAAGCTAGAGACTTACTACACCAGGAGATGGCCTATGCGTCCTGATTGGCAGACAATGCAGCGGTTATTGTGTTGCCTTCCTGGAGCAGGGCTAGAGGATCAGGTTGCACCGGCTCTGCAAGCCTTGCGCCAAGCCCTGCCCCAAACTGAGATCGTACTGCTTACTAATGCTGTAGCCGCTAATGTAGATGTAGTTGATGTAGATGTGGTTGATGCCGATGTAGCTATGGATGTGAATGTGAATGTTAAATGGAAACTATTGAATCTGACTTGTGATCGGTCTACTCCTTTGGCTACAACCTGTTTGACTCAGTTGATTGAAACGGTACGTCACTGTAGTTTCGATGCCGCAATTATTTTTACGGAATCCGATCAATCCCCCTACACAATGGCGTACCTCTGCTACCTAGCCGCAATTCCGATTCGGATCGGTCAGTCGCGGGAGTTCGGTGGCAATGTGCTCTCGCACTGTGTTACTCCTCCCCTCGATCCGGTGTCTACTGTTAATTATCACCTGCATCTTGTGAATGCCACCGGCCTGTGTGCTTCCTCGAATCAAAGCAACGCTGAATCCAACTTTCAACCTCCTGTACTGAATCATGCGGTTACGAATTCTCACTTGGCATGTCCACGGTAGCTACCTTTATTATCTAACTCAAGCTTCCCACGAGTTTTATCTGCCGGTCAAACCCGGTAAACCAGAGGGCTATGGTGGACGCTTAGGCGGCTTTGCTTGGGGCGATAATGTGCACGACATTGCGGCTGACGATGTGCGCCATCAATCGTTTGACTGCATTCTATTTCAATCGCGCCGTAATTATGAAATCGATCAATACGAGATTTTGTCTGAGGCGCAGCGACAGTTACCGCGATTGTACCTAGAGCACGATCCGCCACGTCAACATCCAACCGATACTCAGCATGTCGTTGATGATCCCAATCTTCTACTCGTACATGTCACCCATTTCAATCGCCTGATGTGGGACAGCAACCGCACCCCAACTTGCGTGATTGAGCATGGCGTGATTGTACCAGAGGATATTGAATACAGCGGCGACTTGGCGCGGGGTTTGGTGGTGGCTAACGGGTTGCGCACGCGGGGACGGCGACTGGGATCTGATGTATTTCAGGCTGCCCGTCAGCAAGTACCGCTGGATCTCGTCGGCATGGATGCGGCATCCCTCGGTGGCCTAGGTGAAATTCCCCATGCCCAGTTAGCTGCCTTTCAATCGCGCTATCGATTTTTCTTTCATCCGGTGCGGTATACCAGCTTGGGCCTAGCCGTCTGCGAGGCCATGATGCTGGGTCTACCGATTGTAGGACTTGCGACTACTGAATTGGTAACGGTGATTCAAAATAATGTATCTGGTTATATCGACACCAATATTGATGCCTTAATTCAATTCATGCAGGAGTTGATTGCTGATCCCGATCTGGCACAACGATTAGGCCAGCAAGCGAAAGCCGAAGCTAGAGCAAGATTCAATATCCAGCGATTCACCCAAAACTGGCAGAATGCCTTTGAGCAAGCCGTTGCCCTGAGTCCCTCACCGCTTAACCTCACGTCCTGCTCCTAACTCCTTGAGTAGATGACAACTTAAAGATTTCCTTTGACCTCCTTCAGAAATAAACCGAACCAAACGCAAACTGTATCCTTTCTTATCTCCCGCACCTTCCCTCGTTCGGCGAGGCTCACGAGCCGCATCTCCCTCATTCTCCTACCCTCCTCCTCAATCATGACTAAACGTATTGCTCTTATCAGTGAACACGCCACGCCCCTCGGTATCTTTGGTGGCGTAGATAGCGGTGGCCAAAATGTCTATGTGGGCCAATTAGCAAAACATTTGGCGGCCATTGGCTACCAGGTCGATGTATTTACGCGGCGCGACAATCAGCATCTGCCTGATGTCGCCGAATGGCAGCAGGGTGTGCGTGTCATTCATGTGCCTGCTGGTCCACCGATGAATTTACCGAAAGAAAAGCTGTTGCCTTACATCAATGAGTTTACGGCATTTGTGTTGGATTGGTGCCGTCAACATATGATGTATGATTTAATTCACGCTAACTTTTGGATGTCTGCTCTTGTAGCAGCGGATATTAAACGGTTGCTGAAAATCCCGTTTGTTGTCACGTTTCATGCCCTGGGACGAGTGCGACGCTTGCACCAAGGCGATGCCGATCAGTTTCCCGATGAGCGGTTTGCGATCGAGGATCGGATTGTGCAGGAAGCTGATTTTCTGATTGCCGAGTGCCCGCAAGACCGAGACGATCTGCTGCGGCTCTACCACGCCAACCCAAATCGTATTCGCGTCATTCCCTGCGGGTTTGATACGGTTGAGTTTTGGGCAATCAATAAAGCCCATGCCCGCCTGACGCTGGGATTGTCTACCGATGAGTTCCTAATTCTCCAGCTTGGTCGCATGGTGCCGCGCAAAGGAGTGGACAACGTGATTCGGGCCTTTGCCTGTCTGCTGAAGCAGCAATCCTTGGCGGCGCGGCTCCTGATCGTTGGTGGTGAAGCCGATACGCCCGATCCAGCACTGACGCCTGAAATTGGTCGCTTAAGCGCGATTGCTCAGGAGTTGGGTGTGGCCGCACGAGTCACCTTTGCTGGACGCAAGGGACGGGAAGTGCTGAAGTATTACTACAGCGCAGCGGATGTGTTTGTCACTACGCCCTGGTACGAACCCTTTGGGATTACGCCCCTAGAAGCGATGGCCTGCGGCACGCCGGTAATTGGTTCGCGGGTGGGCGGGATTCAATTCACCGTCAAAGATGGCGAGACCGGCTATCTGGTGCCGCCGAATGCGCCCGAACTGTTAGCCGAAAGGCTGCTGCATCTAGCCGAAAATTCACCGCTCCGGAGTTTGTTGGGACAACAGGCGATCCGGCGCTGTCAAGAGCATTTTACCTGGCCAAAGGTGACGAGTGCGGTGGCGGCACTGTATGAAGAGGTGTTGAGCGGCGCTAGCCCAGTCACAGATGGAGAAGCCAGCCAGTTAGCGATTCTGGATCGGGGCTTTGAGGCGGTGATCAGCGCGGTACAGCGCTCGCAACGGCTGCTGCGTCCGGCAATTCAAGCGGCATCCCAAGCTATGAGTGCTTGTTTTGCGCGCGGCGGCAAGGTGCTGATCTGCGGCAATGGAGGTAGTGCGGCGGATGCCCAACATTTTGCGGCGGAGCTGGTGGGGCGGTTTTGCTGTCCGCATCGGGCTGGACTACCGGCGATGGCGCTCTCGGCGGATTCAGCCTTTCTCACTGCCTGGGCGAACGATGTTAGCTATGACGATATCTTTGCGCGCCAGGTGGAAACCTTTGCCCAAGCCCATGATTTGCTGTTGGGAATCAGCACCAGCGGACGTTCCAAAAACGTAATTGCGGCCTTTCAGGCGGCCCGACGGCTCAACGTGAAAACAATTGCGCTGTTGGGTGGCGATGGCGGTGAGTTGCGCAGTTTGGCTGATATTGCGATTGTGATTCCAGCGCTAGAAACTCAGAGAATTCAAGAGGTGCAGATTTTGGTGATTCATTTACTCTGTGAATTGATCGAAGAACATCTCCTAGCTGCCGATTCAAGCAACGTCGAACGTCTGAGTCAATGGAGCGAAACAAATTATCTTGCGGTCGGAACAGAGAGGCTGGAACCCTATCGAGTAGTGCAAGAGCAACCGCTCCATGCAGGAAAAACAAAACGGTCGCAGAAGGTTTCTTTGGCACGGACAGAGAAGCGAGGAGGGGGGTAAGGGAGATGCGGCTCGTGAGCCTCGCCAGGGGAAGATAGAGAATGGTTTACGCAATGGATTGGTTTAAGTTTCTCAGAATATAGCGCTGATTGAAATATGTGAAGAGAGATCAGGAGTTTTCTGGAACAGATGAGTCTGGTGGGAGATGAATTAGGTTACGTGATTTTTTGAACATGAATTTGTTGAACGTAAAACGGTGTTCTATATGGAAAATCTGGGTGGAAACATTGCCTTAGTTACGGGTGGTGGACGTGGTTTGGGAGCGGCGATTTGCCAGACGCTAGCCGAAGCTGGAGCAACGGTAGTGGCGGCGGATATTCGGTTGGATCTGGCGGAGCAGGTGGCGCGGGAATTGCGGGATCGGGGCCTGGAGGCGATGGCGTTACCGCTGGATATTACTGACGCAGCTCAGGTGGAAACTGCGGTACAGAAGTTGATCGATCAGTACGGCAAAATTGATAGTTTGATCAACAATGCGGGTACAGATGTCACCTTGCCGGTAGAAGAATTATCAATTGCGGATTGGGACCGGGTGATCAGCGTCAATTTGCGTGCGCCGTTTGTGCTGTCGAAACTGATTCTGCCGATCATGAAGCAACAGGGCCGTGGTCATATTGTCAACGTGGCGTCAACGGCTGCCAAACGGGCTTGGGCGAATGCATCGGTGTATCATGCTAGCAAATGGGGATTGATGGGATTGAGCCATGCGCTGCATGTTGAGGCGCGGCCCTACGGTGTTAAAGTGACGGCAGTAGTGGCTGGTGGTATGAGAACTCCCTTTTTGCTCGATCGATTTCCCGATATTGATCCCGACCTGTTGCAAGATCCGAAAAATGTGGCGGACACGATTCGCTATGTGCTGATGCAGCCCGCTGAAACCGTGATTCCTGAAATCATGGTGATTCCAATGCGCGAAACCTCCTGGCCCTAGTGGAACAGCAAGCCATGAATATCCTTTCTTCGTTACAGGTTTCTCCCGCCGAGCCAGGAATTTCTGCCTCGGTGCGGGCTGTATTTCTCGATAAAGATGGTACCTTACTCGAAAACGTTCCCTATAATGTTAGTCCCAATCAGATGCGATTCACTAAAGGGGCGCTCACGGCTCTGCAACTGCTGCATCAAGCTAACTATGTGTTAATCGTAATCACCAATCAATCTGGCGTTGCTCGTGGCTATTTCCCAGAAACGGCTTTGATTGAAGTAGAGCAGCATTTGTGTCGTCAGTTGGCACAGGTTGGTATACCGCTGCGAGGGTTTTATTACTGTCCTCACCATCCGGATGGCGTTATTCCTCCCTACAATGTTGCCTGTACTTGCCGCAAGCCCCAGCCGGGTTTGCTGCACCAAGCGGCAGCAGAACAGGGGATTGATCTGACACAGTCCTGGTTTATTGGTGATATTTTGCACGATGTGGCAGCTGGGCGAGCCGCTGGCTGCCGCACGATTTTGCTCGATAACGGCAACGAAACCGAATGGCAACTTTCCCAAAACCGTTTGCCGCACCATGTTGTCACTGATTTGCGAGAAGCGGCAGCTATTATTCTGGCGCTGGATGTGGCCCATTCTCTTGCTAATTCTGCTTGTTCTACTGCTGCTCATTCCACTTGCCTATTCCCCCTTGGAGGCCAGCCATGAGTGCTGATTTGTTTCAACTCGATTTGTTTCAACTCATCGATGCCTGGAAGTCGCTGAGGCTGCTGGTGATCGGTGACGCGATTCTGGATGGTTATCTGAGCGGCGATGCCAATCGGCTGTGTCGAGAAGCCCCAGCCCCTGTAGTGGCAGTCAACCAACGCCAGGATGTTCCTGGAGGTGCGGCCAATACAGCGGCCAATCTAGATAGCTTGGGCGCACGCACGCAACTACTTTCGGTGATTGGGGCCGACCTGGAAGGGGAACGGTTGCGGCAGGCGTTGGAGCATCGAGGGGTTTCAACAGCGCTATTGGTTAGCAGTGAGGAGCGGCAGACCTTGGCAAAGCAGCGGGTGATGGCGGACTCGCAGATTCTGGTGCGGTTAGACCAAGGCAGCACCGGCCCAATTTCGCCTGCTCTGGAACAAGCTCTGATCGATCGGTTGGTGGAGCAGTTTCGCAATTGCGATGCCGTCGTGATCTCGGATTACGATTACGGTATTGTGACTCCGCGTTTGATTCAAACCCTGGCAGACCTTCAGGCCGCGCAGCCGCGCATTCTGGTGATTGATTCGAGACGGCTGGAGCAGTTTCGCTCGGTGGGAGCAACGGCAGTGAAGCCCAACTATGAGGAAGCGCTCCAGCTACTGGGATTGGCGCGGCAGTCAACTGCACGAGCTAACCAGATTACGGCCTACGGCGATCGTCTACTGGATGTGACCGGAGCCGCGATGGTTGCCGTTACCCTAGACCGAGAAGGAGCCGTTGTATTTGAACCAGGACAACTGCCGATTCGCACCGATGCCCGTCCCGTGCCGCCCAATCAAACCTCTGGAGCGGGCGATACTTACATCAGCGCTCTGACATTGGCTTTAGCAGCAGGCGCAACCCCAACCACGGCTGCTCTGTTAGCCGCTACTGCCACGACGATTGTCGTGCGTCAGCCAGGAACCACGGTGTGCCGAGTCGAGGAGTTGCAGCAGTTGTTGCTCAGTGATTCCAGTAGCCAACCCAGCGGTAAGCTGATTTTGGATCAGTCAGATTTAGCCAGTTTGGTGCAGCAGTATCGGGCCGCTGAGCGACAAATCGTGTTTACAAACGGTTGTTTTGATATTTTGCATCCCGGCCACGTAGCGTATCTGACCCAGGCCAAAGCCCTGGGCGATGTGCTGATTGTAGGCGTCAATACGGACGAAAGCGTGCAGCAGTTAAAAGGCAACGACCGCCCGATCAATCCGCTCAGCGATCGCCTGACGGTACTGGCGGCTCTGAACTGTGTTGACTATGTAGTGCCATTTGCCGAACTGACGCCCAAAAACCTAATCCGGATTGTTTGTCCACATATCTATGTCAAAGGCGGTGACTACACGCGAGAAACCCTACCAGAGGCCGATCTGGTCGAATCGCTGGGTGGTGTGGTGCGGATTCTGCCCTATGTGGACAATCGGTCTACCACTCGTTTGATTGCTCAAATTCAAGCCCTGCGCTGTTGAATGGTGAATTATGGATTCCTGGGATACCGCTGAGCATATTCTTTGCATTCGTCTGGATACGATCGGTGATGTGATCATGACCGCGCCCGCTCTGACGGCTCTCAAGGCAGCCCAGCCGCGGCGACGCTTGACGCTAATGACCTCAGAGGCAGGAGCAACGGCTGTACCGTTAATCCCCGCAGTGGATGCGGTAATCGTCTATGATGCTCCCTGGTTAAAAGCAACCGAACCACGAGGAGATAGTCGCCCCGAATATGCCATGATTGAACAACTGCGGCAGGCTAATTTTGATGCCGCCGTGATTTTTACTGTCTATAGTCAAAATCCGTTACCGGCAGCGTTTCTGTGTTATCTAGCTGATATTCCGTTGCGGTTAGCCCATTGCCGCGAAAATCCGTACCAGCTGCTCAGTGATTGGATTAAGGATCTGGAGCCGGAACAGTTGCGTCACGAAGTTCGCCGCCAGTTAGATTTAGTTGCTCAGATTGGTGCTCAAACGCCGGCTGATCCCAGCTTTGGCGGACAGCTTTTATCAGTTTCGGCTGAAGCGCTGCAACAGATGCAGGTGCGATTGCTGGAATTGGGCATTGATTTGAATCAGCCTTGGGTCGTGATCCATCCAGGTGCTACGGCTGCGTCGCGTCGTTACCCGCCAGAAAGTTTTGCCCAAGTGGCTTGCCAGCTCGTCAACCAAGGTATTCCAGTTGTGTTTACCGGCACAAGTCCCGAAGCCGAACTAGTTGAGTCGATTCAGCAGCAGATGCAGGCTTCGGCTCATTCGCTGGTGGGGTGCTTGGATTTGAGCCAACTAGCCGCTCTGCTGAAATTAACGCCGCTGCTGATTTCTAACAACACAGCGCCAGTGCATCTGGCTTCGGCACTGGGCACACCGGTAGTTGACCTCTATGCCCTCACTAATCTCCAGCATACACCCTGGGGAGTGGCCAACCGAGTGTTGTTCCATGATGTTCCCTGTCGCCTTTGCTATAAAAGCATCTGTCCAGAAGGTCATCACCACTGCTTGCGCTTAGTTGCTCCTGAAACCGTAGTCCAAGCCGCACTAGAACTATTAGCGCAACCGTTAGCAACTAACCCGACTCTATTCCCACTCTGTCTAACTCCCTAATTTACTTGCCAGCCAAAATCCCCTCTCCCCCTCTCCCCATCCACTCATCTACCCATCCACACCATGCCCGCTACCATTGATATCCTCATCCCTACCTACTGTCGGCCTGCGGCGTTAGCTGTGACATTAACGAGCCTTTGTAGCCAAACGTACCGTAACTTTCGCGTGATTATTTCTGACCAATCCGATCAGCCCGATCCAGCCTTAGCGTCGTTAGAGGCGGGAGAAGTCGCAGCGGCTATGCGAGTGCTGCGAGCGCATGGCAATTCGGTTGTAACGCACAAACACTTACCGCGACGAGGTATTGGAGAACAGCGCCAATTTTTGCTGGAGCAGGCGACGGCCCCCTATGTGCTGTGTCTCGATGATGATGTAATTTTGGAGCCGTGGGTGATAGAAAAGTTGCTGCAAGCAATCGAAACAGAACGCTGCGGCTTTGTTGGCTCAGCTCTGATTGGTCTAAGTTTTTGGCAAGATATGCGGCCCCAGCAGCAGCAGATTGAGTTTTGGCAGGGACCAGTGCATCCCGAAACCGTTCAGCCAGGAACACCCCAATGGCAGCGCTATCAACTGCACAATGCGGCGAATTTGTATCACGTGCAGCAGCAGCTGGGCCTGACACCCACAACGGCTCGTAAATATCGAGTAGCCTGGGTGGCAGGCTGCGTTTTGTACGATACCGCTAAACTGCGTAGCATTGGCGGATTTGAATTTTGGCGTGAATTGCCAACCAATCATTGCGGTGAAGATGTGTTGGCCCAACTGCGAGTCATGGCAAAATATGGCGGCTGTGGGTTGATTCCATCGGGAGTTTATCATCAGGAACTACCCACCACTATTCCGGATCGCAGTGTTGACGCGCCTCAGTTACTAGGTATTGGGATTACTTAAAACAGGTATGCACTTGAGATATGCAGACTTGAGATATGCAGATTTGAGATATGCAGATTCGCCAAATTTTATTTATCGAACTATTAGGCGGTATTGGCGATTTGGTAATTGCCTTGCCTGCAATTCATGCCCTGGCCTGCACCCATCCAGCAGCCAGACTGACAGTGCTAACCTTTGCGCCTGCCGCAGAGCTACTGCAAACCGACCCGTTGGTTCAGCAGATCGTGATTGCTCCCAACGGACAGGCGAAGCAAGCCGTCGCGCAAATTCTCCAATCTGATCAATTTGATTTAATTGTTTCCGATACTAACTACGACCAGATTGCCGATCTGATTACCAACCATCAACGGCAGACCGCCCACTCTCCAATCACTATCACCAATCTATGGCGTTCGCCTCCTGACGATCAACGAGTGAGCGATCGATTCCTGCGTATTCTCTGCTCTGAAGGGGTAATTACTCAAGACTATGCTGATGCCCAAGCCCAGCTACATCTGACAGCTAGCGAATATCGAGAGGCGCAACAGGCCCTTGGTGCTGCCTATCGGCCTCTAGTCGTCTTCTGTCCTGATGCAGGCATGGTGATTAAACGCTGGCCACTTGCTAACTTTGTGGCGCTAGGCAATGCTCTGCAGCAGCAGTATGGAGCTACGATTTTGATTCTCGTTGGCTCGGAACCGGAGGCCGCAGAGGGATTAGCAACAGAGCTTCGTGCTAACAACATCTCGGAGAAATCAGGGGAAGCGGTGCGAGTATGGCCACGTAGTTCTCTGCGGCAGGTGGCAGCCGTGATTGCCCAAGCTGATTTAATCATTGCAGCTGATACTGGATTGGCTCAAATTGCCGCTGCCCTCAACGTACCAACCATTACTTTGTTTGGCCCTTCCTGGCATGCACGTTATGGTCAACTACCGCCGCACGTCAATTTGCAGGGATTTTCAGCCTGTCCTGAGCGCAAAATTTCCAACTTTACGGAACAGCGCTGTTGGTATAGCGGCCACTGTCCCTATGAATGGCGAACCTGTCTAGAAGACATTACGCCCGACCAGGTGATGAAGGCAGCTCAGCCTCTGCTTGAGCAGCAGCTGATTTCATCAGCTTCATCATTAACTGAATTATCAACTGAATCATCAACTGAATCATCAACTGAACCAGATTTGTCCTTTCAGTTTGTCAATCATTCGGCTTGGCAAGCAGTTCGGAATCTATTGGTGATGCGCCTGGACAACATCGGGGATGTGATCATGACTAGCCCTGCCCTGTATGCGCTGCGGCAAGCTTTACCGACGGCGAAGCTTACGCTGATGGCGAGTCCGGGGGGTGCTCTGACAGCTCCACTCCTGCCCTGGGTGGATGCGGTTCTGCCGTGGCGAGTGTTGTGGCAGGATCTAGGCCGACTTGCGTTTGATCCAGAGCGCGAGTGGGAATTGATCCATACCCTGCGGCGTCATCAGTTTGATGCGGTGATTATCTTCACTAGCTTTAGTCAAAGTCCCCATCCAGCTGCGTTAGTGGCAGCCTTGGCAGGAATTCCACTGCGCTTAGGCGAATCGAAAGAACAGGATAGCTGGTTGACCCACGCGGTGACTGCCGCGCCGGATGCGATTCACCAGGTAGACCGTAATTTACGCTTGATTGCCTCAGTTGGGTTTGAGATTCCTGATCGGCGGCTCAAACTGTCGATTCCGCATCAGGCGACTCAAACCGCTCGGCAATTAGTGCAGTCTCTAGATTCTTCACCTCTAGAGGAGATGGCTTCTAGCGCCCAATTTCCACCCTACTTGTTGCTGAACCCCTGGACAAGCTGCCAATCTCGCAATTATGAGACTGAGCGATTTGCGCTAGCGGCCCGTGAGCTGAGTCGGCAAACTGGCTGGCCTGTGGTTGTGACTGGCGTGGAAAAAGACCGTCCACAGGTGCCATCGCTGTTGACCCAACTAGGCAGTAGTGTGCTGGATCTGGTCGGTGCTACTAGCTTAGCCGAACTGGCAGCTTTGATTGCCCAGGCCCGGTTAGTATTAACCAATAACACCTCTACTATGCACATTGCTGATGCCACTAACACACCTAGCGTAATTTTATTCGCTGGCACTGAATTGGAATCACAGTGGAAACCTCGATATAGCCTAAATCGTGTATTACGATATTCAACAGTTTGTAGTCCTTGTTACCAGTTTAAATGTCCTTACCAATTGCAATGTTTAGACATCCTCCCTGAGACAGTAATTACTGCCGGATTGGAACTTTTGCAACCTGTTGATCTCGAATACATGTCGTTGTCATGACGAATCATTTCTCCGGCATTAGTTGATTTCTGAGTTAAGGCAGATCATTGTCTCGTTCTTGGGGGTGAGGATTAAAGGTTGGTTGCTTCCCTATAGTTGAAGTGCAAGTATGGAGGACAATAATTATGTCGAACGTCCAAGATGCCATTGTAAATGCCAAAGATAAACTGCCTAATGTAACCCCAACTCCTCCTGGATTTCATCCTGAGGCCAGCGTGCATGAGCTGAAGTCGCGGTTGCTCTGGGGCGAGCCGGGACTGTCGATTATCGATGTGCGCGACCACGATGCTTACAACCAGTGCCGAATTCGCGGTGCAATGAACATGCCGATGGATCGGCTACCTGGCGGTGCGGAATTCAGTCTGCAAAAAGATCGGGACATCTATGTGTATGGTGCTAACTCTGGAGACACCTCGCAGGCAGTCCAGATGCTGCGGGAAGCCGGTTTCCGTCGAGTTGCTGAACTGAAGGGTGGCCTGGAGGCTTGGCGCGAGATTGATGGTCCGCTAGAGGGCGTGGATTCTATGGATGATCCTGGCCCCGATGCCTATAATGTCTTTGCTCGCTTGCAGGCATTCAACGAAGAGAAAGCCAAAGAAAAGCGGATGAAATAAGTCAACTATCTAGATAGCGCACTGAGAATCGAGCATCGGTGCGCTATTTCTTAAACTATTCATTTCTTTTGTCATGGTTCGTGTTGCCTTTGTTGCTGGCACCTATCAACCGCAGCACTGTGGTGTTGCCCACTACACTGCTCATTTACGTCAGGCGTTATCTGCACGAGGCATAGAATCGCTGATTCTCACGACCCATGAGGCTGCGAATCAACTCAAGGATCCGACGGTACAGGGTGCAGTGAATCGCTGGCGTCTGTCTGAGCTGCTGGCACTGGCGCAGGCGATTATTGAGTCAAAGGTTGACTGTTTGCATATTCAACATGCGGCTGGCACCTACGGCTTTGATCGAGCCATTTTTTTGCTGCCGTTGCTGCTGCGGCTGCTGGGCTGGCGGCTGCCGATTGTGACCACTGTGCATGAATACGGCTGGTGGGAGTGGCGACCGGCCTATTTACCGTCCCCGTTGCTGGAGTGGCTCCAAACCTGGGGACAACGGCGCGGCTGGTGGGACCGGGAAGATGGTTTTCTGCTCACCTACAGCGATGCAATTATTACGACAAATCAGCAAGCCGAGCAGATTATCTATCAACGCTTGCCTCACCTCAAGTCTGTCACTCACCGAATTCCAATTGCTGCGAATGTGGAAACCGCACTGCTAGATCGCAGTACAGCACGTCAGATGGTGCAGCAAGCCTATGGCTGGTCTGGTGAAGTAGCAATTATTGCCTTTTTCAGCTTTTTGCATCCGGTCAAGGGTTTGGAAACTTTATTACCTGCCTTTCAGCAAGTTGTGGCCGTCTATCCTCAAGCCCGACTGTTGCTGATCGGAGGCGTCGAAAGCTTGGCATTGCCAGGAGCACAGGCCAGTTGCTATTGGGAGCAACTAAAGGCACTGGTGGCGGAATTGGGCCTCACTGAAGTTGTGCAAATGACAGGATATTCAGATCAGGTTTCTACCTATCTCAGGGCTGCCGATCTGGGCGTTTTACCATTTCATGCGGGCATTACCCTCAAAAGTGGTTCTCTTTTAGCGATGATGGCCCATCGTTTGCCAATTGTAGCTACCCGTTCCAATCCACCTGACCCAGATCTGACCGATGAGTCGCTGCTGAAGCTGGTTAGTCCCCGTGATGCCTCAGCGTTGGCAACGGCTTTGCTGGAACTTCTGACCGATCCAGCCCAACAGCATCGGTTAAGTCAAGCTGCTTGGTGCTATAGCCAGCAATTTAGCTGGAACCACATTGCTGACGCTCATCTACGAGTTTACAATACTGTGATAAATTGATGAACGACTCATTTGATCTAGCCGCCCGCAAATGGCGTTTATTGGTTTATACCGATTCGTTGGGAATTGGCGGTGCTGAAATTAGTCTGAGACATTTGGTAAGCAATTTATCCTCAGATATTCAGGTAGCTGTTGCCGGAGTCGATCAATCCGTTGTCCAGGCAATTGCAGCTCGTTGTTCTCCTACGGCTCAGCCGACTCAGCATATTTTGCCGCAACAGGGTGTAGGCGCATGGTTGGGGCATCGTCAGCTATTTCAACATTGGCGTCCTGATATCATTCACTTTAACCTCTGTACACCTTGGGCAGGGGCAATCGGTTTGAGTGCTGCCTTGACATTGCCTGATGTGCGGGTCGTCCGAGTAGATCAACTGCCGCTCCGCACGACCGATGCCCTCACGCTCTGGCGCACTCGTGCCCTTTGCCTGCGGGTCGATGCCCATGTCGCCGTCGGAGAAACCAGCGCTCGCCGGATGGAAGACTTCTATGCCTTAGGCCGCCAGTCGGTAATTGCAATTCCCAATGGGGTTCCCGATGTGAACTTGCCGATAGCGTCAGGGAACCCGTCAGCGCAGAAGCTAATTGTTGGCAGCGTGGGCCGATTAGATGCGATGAAAGGACACGATATTTTGCTGCGAGCTGTGGCTCAAGTCGAAGGGGTACAGGCTGTGATTTTGGGGGAGGGAGAGCAACGATTTGCTCTGGAACAGTTGGCAAACGAGTTGGGCATTCAGGATCGAGTGGAGCTACCTGGCTGGGTTATGGACCCGCGAGCCTATTTGCCAAAATTTGATGCTGTTGCGTTGCCCTCGCGCTCGGAAGGGTTTCCCTTAGCAATGGTGGAGGCCATGCTAGCGGCCCGTCCGGTGATTGCAACCCGGGTAGGCAGTATGCCGGAAGCGGTGATCGATCAGCAAACTGGAATCCTGATCGAGAAAGATGATGTGGCTGGATTGGCTCAAGCCTTGACCTATCTCCGCGATCAGCCCGAACGCCGATACCAGCTCGGCCAACAGGCCCGCATACTCGCTAAAGCACACTTTACGGTGGAAGCAATGGTGACCAGCTACGAAAAACTCTGGGATAAACTGCTGACAACACCACGCCAACCGCGTTTACGAGTGCCGCGCCCCAAGGATTAGGGGATGAATTGGGTCTGGTGATCGAGTGTTTGGCCATCGAGCCAATTGCAGCTATTTATTTGCAGATAGCTTGGTTCTGCTATGCGCTGGTTTGGCTGGCGTTTGCGGTTCGCTCAAGAGGGCAGATTGTGGTGCCGACTGTGATGCCGACTGTGATGCCGACTGTGATGCCAATTGTGGTGCTGACTGTGGTACAGACTGTAACTGCAACGAACGCAGCAATAACGACAGCCGCATTTGCACCGCATCGTCAAATTTGCGCGGCTCCAAACCCGTCAGCGAAGCGATTTTATCTAGCCGGTAGCTGAGAGTATTGCGGTGAATCGAAAGCCGTTTAGCCGTAGACGACGGGCAACAGTTTTCTGCGAAGAAAGTGTCGAGGGTCGCCAATAGCTCGGTTTCTTCATCGAGAGGACTGAGCAAATATTTGGCCAGGTCAATTTTCGTTTCCTCGTCGGCAATACCAATAAAGGCCGCGATGCCCAACTCGCCCAGACAATGCACCCGATTGCATCCCTGAAATCGTCTGCCTAGAGACAGCGCCACGCGAGCATCCTCATAGGAACGGGCTAAACCTTGAAAACCAGGATGATAACGACCGATGCCAATATTAATGGCAGTGCTCGTATCGCTGCGTAGGCGAGTCAATAACGCATCTGCGGCCCGCTTCAGAGCGCTCAAATTGGCCCAAGAGGCTCCCAACTCATCCGAAGCGTCTGTATGCGTTGCCCAAGGATCGAGATTTTTGGTATTGCTTGCCTTCAAAACGCAAACTTTACCGTTGCCCAGATCGGCGCAGATAGTGTCGTTTGGCAAATGAAAAAAGCTGACAATACTATTGATAACCGTCTGTACCCGCTGTTTACTCGCGCTTGCATGGGATTGTTCTGTCTTGCTGTTGAAGATATAGTCAGTCGCGTCAATTAAAATCACGGCTCTAGGCTGGTTTAAGTCGATGCCTAGGTGCTTAGCTTGGTTCAACACTACACTACTGACATGACCCCGCAGCAGACTATAGATCAGCTGGTTTTTCAATTCATACTGGTTGGCCGACGAATGAGGAACTCGCTGGTTGGCAAGCGTTTCTAGTAAAGCATCCACTAATTGCAGCGAAACGGCTTCTCGCTCAAACGATTGGATCAAATTGGTGTCATTAACAGACGAGCGACAGTCCAACAAAAGTTGCAAAAGCCTGAGAACAGCAGATTGATCTGAATCCCAATTCAAACCGTCACCAGCCAGGTGAGAGGCACAGTCGGGCAGACCGCGTTCATCTGTTCTCGCTTCAGTCGCACAGGCAGACAAACGAAAAGATACAGCCGTTCCCACTGCATCGCCGTTTCCTACTTCTGCTGGATGGGCAAACTGGTCGAACATAGAGGAGTATTTATTTGAATGAGATGATGAACAACCCTATCAACTCTGAGAACGCCTGTGATCATTCCCAAGAGGAATCGTCTGTGAAATCAATATGTGATTGATAACACTTAACTGCTTTAGGATTGCCCAAGCATCTGCAAGATATGGTTCAAGAAAATAGGTTCAAGAAGCGCTACTCCGCCGTTTGCGAGTCGAACTGGTGCGTGAGCTGGAGCGAGTTGTTTTGGTTTCAGCTTGCTTTTGACTCGATGGCCGTCTACCTCGTTTCGGAGCTGCTTCAGGCGCTTCGGTGGGGGCTGCTTCAGCCGATTGCCCGTTCAATTGTCCGTTCTGGGTCGGTTCAGCCTCTGCCGCCATTGCATCTAGTTCTGAGCCTACCTCAGCTTCCAAGGTTTCCAGTGCTTCCGCCTTCCCTGTAGTTTCTGTAGACCGCCGCCCTGAAGAAACAGAACCTTTTGCTTTGGCTTGGCGGTTGCTGCGAGCTAGGTAATGCTTGAGGGAAGAAGGAGCAATTACAACGCCTTGCGCCGCTAGCATGGCTGTAATGTCTTCGTAGGAATAGCCCTTATCTAAGGCAGCCGTAATATGCCCACGCAGAGCATCCACAACTTCTCGCAACGAGAGCTGTTCTTTTGGCTTTTCTGGCAGTTCCTGCAAAATCTGGGATGCTTGATTCACCGCATCCTTCGAGACGAGAGTTGCGTTGGGAGAACGTCTGGTAGTTGAAATCATTGCCTAATAAACTAATCGTTTAGTTTAATCTTAACTAATCCTAACCGAATTATTGCTTATGCTGAATCTTTTTTAGTGAATTCTTTCATCTAAATTTTGTAATTCTATTCTCTCTTCAGCTATAGAGCCAGCTATTTTTAACATAACAGTCTTAAATGAGTTGGGAAATTCATTTAAGAGCTAAGAGTCAGGAGCAGGGGACCAGGGCAGGGTTTGCAGTCAGGTTGATGTTGGATTCCCTCTAGATAAAGCACCTATACCTTCGCCTGTCGCTCAGCTAAAAAATATTCTGACTCCTGACTCCTGACTCCTAACTCCTGACTCCTAACTCCTGACTCCTAACTCCTGACTCCTAACTTCCATTCAAACTCCATCTAACGAACAAAAGAACTAGGCGTGGACTGGCTGCCTTGAGGTGATGTATCAATCCGAGGAGGAACTTGAGCCACTTCGTAACCCGTCAGGGTGCTAGCGGTGTTGTAGTGCTGGGTGATAATTGTCAAACCTTGAGATGCCAATCTGACTAAGTCCTGATTTTGTCCCAACCCCGCTTCCCGCTGATAGATTGCGGCATTTTCCAGATGGGCATTGATACCAGTTTCGTTCATAAAAGCGACATCAAACTGCTCACCCGAGAGGGACATCAAGCGCTGCATTACTTCCTGATCTCTAGGCGTAGGTTCTGAAGGTAAGTTAACGCCGAGACTGGGTGCCAAACGGACCAAATTATTTCTCACGCCCACCTGTTCATCCACTTCGGCTTGGGCAAAGCGTTTCACCTCGTTGTTGGCTGACTGGGTTAAGGCGAGTTGCCCAAGGGCAATTCCTGCCAAGGCGTTGCGATTAGCATCGATCATAAATTGGTTATCGACTTGAGATAATTGATTGCGGTTGGGTATCGAAGGAGCGGTCGGAGAAGTGGGGCGGTTTGTTTGGGCTAAGCTAGGCAGCCCGATTGTGATGACCAAACCCATGAACATGGCGATCAGCACTGTTCCAACTCGTTTTAACATATTGAACTGGCCTCAAAGTGTGGTTTGAAATTGCAATTGCCTTCAACCTATCCACTTGTTATTTTTCTTACTTCAATCGTTGGAAATAGTGCATTATGAAACAGACACTTCCCAAGTGAGAGATCATGTTGCGCTAGTTCGCTTAGTTGGTCACATGATTGATGCTGATAGCAATCCTATATTGGTTGTGAAAACATTGGTTATGAAAACATTGGTTGTGAAAATGGGAGACAGATGACTACTTTTTTCCAGCCATGTAAATCGGTACCAGCATCGCTTCAAAGAGCAAATAAATTTTGTCTGCCGCTTTCAATCTATCTTTGGATAGATGCATTTTCACTCAGGATAAGTACTGCATCTCGATTTAAGAAACTGTTTGAAAAGCCCCTACATTCCCCATTCTGGGGGGCTTTCCCGAGTCGTTGCTGTTCAAAGTCTTCCATTGGTACCTACCGTGTATACCGATCTCGATCGCGACGCAATGTAAGGGTTTGATCCCCCTTTTCTGAGATGCCCGCAGGGCTATAATCCCCCTGATAAGGGGGACTTCAATCCCTGGTTGGTAGGTGCTGCGCCTCCGGTTCCCCCCTTTATTTAAGGGGGGGCAGGGGGGATCTTCGACTTGTGTGTATACCGTAGCCACTGGTGCGGGATTATAGCTCTGCGGGCATCCCAGAAAAGGGGACGCCAGACGACAAAATCCTTTTCAAACAGCTTTTAAGAGGAGACTGTTTGTAAATGAATTTTAAGAGGCTAGAATCGACTTCCCATCTGATCCTCCCTAACCCTCCTTAAATAAGGAGGGAACCGAGTCAAATCTCTGAAGTCCCCCTTTTTAAGGGGGATTTAGGGGGATCTCAATCTTTGTTTACAAACAAGCTCTAAGGTCTGGCTTCAATTGCTAATTAGATGCCTAATTAGATATAGAATTGTCTTTACATTTAGTTGCAAGATTTGTCTGTCTTAAGGACTACTATTTATTGGGCAAGCTATTACGTTTTATTGCATCTGGCTCACATTCAAATTTCAGATCTGTAAAAGTAATAATGAACAACTAAGTAATTCAATCAATTCCGCAGCAGATGCAATGTAGATATCTGGGCCGCCACTAGTGAGATGTCTGCACTGCAGAACTTGCGCTGTGGAATCTGAAAACCCAACAGATTGGCTTACTTAGCCTTTCCCAGTCCCTACTTCTAGGTAGTGGATCTAGATAGTGGATTGCGCAACAGATTCGTCAGTTAATTCGATAGAAATTTATCAAGGAGGCTGAAGTTTATCGAATTCCGATAGAGCAAACAACTGGAAAAAACTGGAGAAAACAGCATTATCAGAGCTGAGTTAAGCAAAAATTCTCATTTTCACCTCAGAACGTATTGATTTAAATCATCTAATTAGCCTACAGCCTTTTTCAGGCTAGTGAAGTACAAAAAACGGGGCGCAGGGGCACTGCCCCCATACCTCCCATACCTCACACGAGTGAAAAACACTGTATGTAATTAGCCTAGGAACTGAGGGCAGTCATGGTGTCAGTAACTGTCTGCTGTTTTTCTGCATCATTTAACAATTTGCAGAGAAACATAGGCTGAGTTTACTTGTCGTATTGCAGTGAAAGTGGCAGTCAATTTTTCCGCTGGCAAGCTCTGGCTGACAAAAGAAATCGCCTAGACATCGCAAAAGATAACCCAAGATGGCACGTCAATTAAATCACGAGGAAGTGAATACAATGCGTCAGTTGAAGCGTGTTGTGCATCGTTGCCTGCCCGTTTTAGGGATACTCGTACTGGCAGCCTGCACAACCAATAATTCGGCTCCCAATAACTCATCCAATAATTCGACCGGAACAGCCCCAACCGAAACGGCTCAAAACACAGAATTTCCTGCTGCTAAGGGCTGTAAGAACGTGGGAATTTTGCTGCCAGAATCCGATTCCTCTGCTCGTTACGAAGCCTATGACCGTCCTCTGCTAGAGAAGGAAATCAAAGCTGCCTTGCCAGGAGTGACGATTCAGTACGCAAACGCTAACAACAACGCTACCACGCAACAAAACCAAGCCGAAGCCGCCCTGACGAAAGGAGCCTGCATTCTGGTGGTCGATCCCAACGATAGCGATCAGGCATCGGTGATTGTGCAGCAGGCCAAAGCTAGCGGTGTGCCGGTGATTGCCTACGACCGTTTAATTCAAGACCCGGATACAGCGTTTTATGTGTCGTTTGACAACGAGCGCGTTGGAGAACTGCAAGGCCAGTATATCGCTGAGCAGTATCGGGCTGGGAATTTTGGCCTGACCAAAGGGGCGAATTTGGCTATGATCAACGGGGCACAAACCGACAATAACGCCCTGCTCTTCCGCAAAGGTGCCCTAAAAGCGCTGCAACCTCTAGTGGATAGTGGCGATCTGAATCTAGTTTTCGATCAGTACACGCCCAACTGGGACAACAGCAGGGCTCAATCTCTGATGGAAGGGGTGCTGACCAAACAAGGCAACGATGTCCAAATTGCCTATGTGGCGAATGACGGTATGGCAAACACGGTGATTGCAGCTCTGCGTACTCAAAAACTGAATGGGAAAGTGCTGGTGACCGGGCAAGACGCTACCCCGACCGGCATCCAAAACATCCTAACGGGCGATCAGGCCATGACTATTTATAAGCCGATTGCTCAAGAAGCTAAAGCCACAGCCCGACTTGTGGCCGCCCTCAGCAACGGTGAAGACACCAGCGATATCGTCAATGGTGAAACCGAGATCAAAGGCGGCGGTACCATTCCCTCGGTTCTAGAAACACCGATTGTGGTCGATAAAAGCAACGTTGAAGAAACCGTAATTGCCGATGGCTTCCTAACCAGGGAGCAAATTTGTAGCGGTTTACCATCAGGTGCAGGCGGCGTTTGCCCCTAAACTAGCAAATCTGGTTTTGCCTATTGCTTGATTGGTTGATCTTGATTGGTTGATTCTGACAGTCCCCTATCCGACTTGGCTGGGGGACGTTCAGAGACTTTCCTAGCTAGGCGGCTGTCCTGGATGACTGGACCCAGGCTAGGAGTCATTTACCCAAATTAGAACCCCAAATTAGAACCCCAAATTAGAACCGACCATGATAAACAGTTCTCTTTCAGTCGCCTCCGATCGCGACTCGACTAATGGGCCACTGCCTCGACTCCAGATGAGGAATATCTGCAAGTCTTTTGGTGGAGTTCAGGCCCTCAAGCATGTGGATTTTGAAGTCTATGACGGCGAGGTCGTGGGGCTGGTTGGCGATAACGGAGCTGGAAAATCAACGTTAATTAAAACGATTTCGGGGGCCTATACTCCCGACACGGGCGAGATTTTGATCGACGGACAGCCGGTGAGTATCCAAGGTCCCCAAGACTCGACTCGACTCGGCATTGAAACGGTCTATCAAGACTTAGCCCTTTGTGACAACCTGGACGTGGTGGCAAATCTGTGGTTAGGACGGGAAGCTTACCGCGATCTGATTCCCGGTGTTTTGCGGGTCTTAGACGAAACTGAGATGGAGCGCAAAACGATTGAAGTGCTGCGGACATTGGATGTCAAAATTCCGTCGGTGCGTTCAACCGTGGCTGGACTTTCGGGCGGTCAGCGGCAGTGTGTTGCGGTAGCGAAGACGATTCTGCGGGAACCCAAAGTGGTGCTGCTCGATGAACCTACGGCAGCCTTGGGTGTGGCCCAAACCCGTCAGGTGCTGAATTTGATTTTGCGGCTGAAGGAACGAGGTCAGGCGGTAGTCGTGATTTCCCATAATCTCCAGGATGTGTTTGAAGTCACTGACCGGATTGTGGTGATGCGGCTAGGTGAGCGCGTCCGGACGTTTGAAACACGCGATACCACCCGTGAAGCTGTAGTAGGAGCTATTACCGGTGCGGATACTGCCGTTTTGACCGAAACCGATGTCACTGGAGTGTAAGTTTCCTGAATGCACTTGCGATTTCGATAGTTGATCAACGATGAAAAACCTATGAAAAGTTTAGATCCTAAGCCACAGGATACGCCCCAAAATTCACCGGATAATAACCGAGATGCTGCTCAAAGCAGTGCGTTGGTGCAGCAATCTCCAGCCGCAGCATCCCAACGTGCCCGATTTAGTTTACGTTCGTTGATGCAGGGCGACTTGGGCTTTATTCCAGTTTTGCTGACCCTCGCCCTAATCACGATCTATTTTCAGCTCACCACCAGCGGTGTATTTCTCCAGGCTCGCAACCTCTCTAACTTAACTCAACAGATTGTCGCGATCGGCATTCTCAGTATCGCGGCGGTGCTGGTGTTGCTGCTGGGGGAAATTGATTTAAGTTTGGCGGCGGTGGCGCAAGCTTGCGCGGCGATTATGGCAACCGTTTCGGTGTATCAAAACTGGAATCCCTGGCTGGCTATGTTAGTGGCGCTGCTGTCGGGAGCGGTGATTGGCTTGCTCAACGGCCTTTTCATTGCAGTGCTGCGGGTACCGTCGTTTATTGTCACCTTGGCTGGTTCAATCGCCTATGCCGGGTTGCTGTTGGTAGTAATGGGGCCGCAGACAACTCTGGTTGTGCGAGATCCAACGATTCGTGCCCTGGCCCCGACCTATCTACCGCCAGCGCTAGGTTGGGGCATTCCGCTGGTTTGTTTGGCGCTCTATGCCGCAGGTGTTTGGTATAACCAACGGCGGCGCTCTCAGGTTGGCTTGCCGATCAAACATCCGACTCAGTTAGTCTTGCAACTCCTGGCCGCAACGGTAGTGGTGCTGATCCTGATGTTCCTATTTCATAGCTACCAGGGTGTGCCGCAGGCGGTAATGATTGCTTTGGGGCTGGTGGTAATTTTCTGGCTCGTGTTGCGCAAAACGCCCTTTGGCCGGCATTTGTATGCGGTGGGCGGCAATGCGGAAGCGGCTCGTCGGGCTGGAATTAATGTTGTTCGCATGAAGCTGACAGTATTCATTTTGGCGTCTACTCTGGCCGCTTTTGCTGGCATTATGATGACTTCTCGCAGCACAGCCGTTGCCACTCAGATTAGCTCGACGCTGCTGCTCAATGCGATCGCGGCGGCGGTGATTGGCGGAGTGAGCTTGTTTGGAGGCCGTGGCTCGGTTTGGGCCGTGGTGCTGGGTGCTCTAGTAATCGGCAGCCTCGATAATGGCTTGGATTTGCTGAACCAGGATCAGGGCGTGAAAAACATCGTTCAGGGCGCGGTTTTGGTGTTAGCTGTGACTGCGGATGCGGTTGTGCGACGGGCCGGATTCTCTAGAGGTAAGTGAGTCGAGCAGCATCTACGCGGCTATACCACTCAGTAATGCTATTAGCGTGGCAGGATTTGCAGCACCAATCAACGAGGCATCTTCCCCTTGCACGACATCTTTGACTTGAGAATCCGCCATCGTTGCTGGAGTTAGCGCAACAGGTAGGAATCAGCGAAAGGGCGCTTCAGCGAGGGTTCCGGGCTGTCTTTCAAACCACGGTGCAGGGCCATCTCAAACAGCAGTGGCTCAAGCAAGCAGAAAGGCTGTTGCGCCAGGGGAATTACACTGTGGCGGAGGCGGCGAATCTCGTAGGCTACGGACATCTGGGACACTTTGCGGCAGCGTTTAAGCGGCAATTTGGGATTACGCCGAGCCAGTGTTTGGCGGGGTATAAAATAGTGAACTGAGGGGATTGAAAAGAAGATCGCTTGTCTTGTTTCAGGAGGTCGTGATGGGTCTGACTGTAAAAGATCTGGAGCGGG
Organism: Leptolyngbya sp. NK1-12; assembly: GCF_032598965.1. Lineage (NCBI taxonomy): Bacteria > Bacillati > Cyanobacteriota > Cyanophyceae > Leptolyngbyales > Leptolyngbyaceae > Leptolyngbya > Leptolyngbya sp. NK1-12. Next base: position 669,963 of record NZ_CP053587.1, on the reverse strand, counting down.
TGCAGGCTCAGCTTGATGGAGACTACCGGATTGAGCTGGTGAATGGAGAAATCATCATTATGAGTCCGTCTGGTTACGAGTCTGATGAGGTGGCGTTTGAGTTTGGTAGTCAGCTTCGTAACTGGGTAAAACCGCGCCAGTTGGGGCGAGTGACTGGATCGAGTGCCGGATTCATTCTGCCCAACTCAGATGCTCGCGCTCCCGATGTGTCGTTTGTGCAGGCGGCGAAGCTTCGCCGCAGTCCCCGCAGTTTTGCTGAACTTGCACCGGATTTGATGGTAGAAGTGAAGTCGCCTTCGGATAGCCTAGTGGGGCTGCGATCGAAGATTGACCAGTTTTTGCAGCAGGGGACGCAGATAGGAATTTTGATTCACCCGGAGCAGCATTGGCTGGAAGTGCGGCGATCGAATCAGGAGCCAGTGTTGCTCAAGGATGGCGATGTGTTGACGCTGCCGGATTTGTTGCCGGGATGGGAATTGCAGGTGTCGGAGCTGTGGCCGCCCGTGTTTGATGAGCTACCGCCCAGTTCTTAGTACGGCTTCTGCTATCAGGTTTAATTCAGGAAAGACAGAAGAAAGCTAACTATGACCTAAATGTCAATCTGACTGGTAGATTTTCAACGGGTTCAATTGATCATCAGTTAGCTTTCGGTGTTGATCTGGGTAGATATGACCTAAACTCGCTACGCGAAGCCTCAGCACACACGCTATAAAGCTGGGCATGCAGATCGGAATTGCGAGCCATAAACCGAGCACAAATCGTGCAGATGTCGGCACAGTCGCGGCAACGTTTAATGCATTCAGCCATCATTTGCACCTACATCTCCCGACAGGTAGGCATTTCATCCTGATTTCATTTTTTTGTGGGAATCTGAACCACAGGCGTGAGAGGCATGCGCCGCTCAAATAGTTCTTGCTTCGTGTCTCGTGTCTCCTACCGATTCCCCTACGATGAGATTAATTGCCCCATCTTCCCCCAGGACAGTGCATCGATTTTCTGGAGCCGTACTCAGCTTTCTTTTGCTTGCCACACCTGTTGCGGTTGTTGCCCATGGTGGTCATGGCGATGAATTTCATAGTCATGAAGCCCAATCTGCCGATAGCATTCAGGTGGATGCAAAAACCGCCCAGCGAATTGGATTAAAGGTAGAGCCAGTGATGCTGCGACGCCTAGCGTTTGGCATCAAAGCGACAGGGCAAATTGAAGCCTTGCCAAGCCGTCGAGTAGAAGTGACCTATCCGGTGGGAGGCACGATTGTACGGTTGTTTGTGCAGCCTGGTGATCGGGTTAAACAGGGACAGCCAGTGGCCGTGATTACCAGCGCTGAATTAGCCGAACTGCGAGTCGATGCCCTTGATCGCCAGGTCGAGATGAGCGGTGAAGTGGAAAAAGCCAAGGCTGATTTGCTGTTGGCACAACAAACCTACCAGCAGCAGCAGCAGATTGCTCATACCCAAATTCAGCAGGCCCAAACCGAATTAGGAGTAGCGCAGGAGCAGTTTGAGCGAGACCGAGAATTGATGGAGCAGGGGGCAATTCCCAGACGCGAGTATCTGGAATCGGAAGCCCACTTGGCCACTGCTCGCAATGCCCTCACAGAAGCCGAGAGCCGCTTAGCGGTATTGGATGCCGCCGCTGATCTGAAGCGTGCCCAAACGGCAGTTGAGGTAGCGCAGGACCGAGCCAAACTGAGTACCGGCACCTACAGCACGCGCCTGAAGCAGTTGCAGACGCAGGCCGACCCAGACGGGACAATTACTATCACCGCCCCCATCGCTGGACAGATTGCTGACCGCCCAGCCACCCTCGGTCAATCGGCTGAAGACGCAGGGGCCGCCTTGATGACCATCGTAGATGACCGCACCGTGTTAGCCTCGGCAAACATCTACGAGAAAGATCTGAAGCAAGTTGCCATTGGGCAACCAGTGCGAATTACGGTAGCCGGAATGCCGAGTCGCAGTTTTCAGGGACGGGTGACGGTGATGGGGGCCGTAGTGGAAGGGGAAAATCGTGTGGTGCCGGTCAAAGCAGAAATTGCCAACTCGGAATCTGTTTTGAAGCCAGGGATGTTTGCCGAGATGGAGGTACTCACTGACCGCAGTTCAGCCCCAGTTGTGGCGATTCCCAGTTCGGCTTTGGTCGAGATGAATGGCAAATCGATTGTGTATGTCCAAAATGGCAATGCCTATCAGCCGGTTGAAGTAACAGTGGGTCAAACTTCAGGTGAATGGCTTGAGATACGCGATGGTTTATTTGAAGGCGATCGAGTTGTGACTCAGCGAGCGACCCAACTCTATGCTCAGTCGTTGCGAGGCGGCCCTCCAAAGCCCGAATCCACGGAACCAGCAGCGCCAGCAGCACCAGAGACCGCAGAAGCTAGCCTAGTCGCAACTTACGGGTGGATAATTGCCTTAGGCGGCAGTGCCATTGCAGCCAGCACTTTTGCAGCGGGGGCTTGGTGGGCCAACCGTCGGTTCAAGCGTCTCCTAGCCATGCAATCTTCCAGCTACAACAGCGCGGCAGATCCTGTGGCAGATCCTATAGAGCAACATCAATCGCAACCGATTAATCATCCATAAATATTCTTTATTATTCATAATACCCGCAAATATCCATGCTCAATGCCATTCTCAAATGGTCAATCGTTCAACGCTGGCTAGTCGTGATTGGGGCCATTCTGGTGACGATTTTAGGGGCCTACAACTTAACGCGAATGCCTTTGGATGTATTTCCCGACTTTGCCCCGCCCCAGGTAGAGATTCAAACAGAAGCGGCTGGTTTAGCCCCCGAAGAAGTCGAAGCCTTGATTACGCTGCCGATTGAAAGCGCCGTGAACGGCACACCGGGTGTAGAAACCGTGCGCTCTTCCTCAGCGGTAGGAATTTCCGTTGTTAAGGTGATCTTTAACTGGGGTACAGATGTTTATCGAGCGCGACAGCTCGTGACCGAACGGCTGCAACAGGTGCAAGAAAAGCTGCCAGAGGGAAGCGGAACGCCGCAAATTTCGCCGGTTACTTCGCCGGTTGGCACCGTGGTGATGTATGCCTTTACGGCAGAAACAACGCCGCTGATGCAGCTGCGACGGTTAGTAGATCGGGATGTGACGAATCGGTTATTGGCGATTCCTGGGGTTTCTCAGGTAATTGCCTATGGCGGCGATGTACAGCAGTATCAGGTGTTGGTAGACCCGGCCCGCCTGACGGCCTATAACGTCTCGTTGCAAGATGTGACCGAAGCGGCAGCAGCCGCAAATGCTAACGCAGCCGGTGGATTCTTGTCTACGCCCGATCAAGAACTGATTATTCGCGGGGTGGGTCGGCTGGAATCAATTGAGCAACTTGGCGATTCGGTGGTGACGGCTCGGAACGGCAACCCTGTGCTGCTGCGGGATGTGGCCGAGGTGCAGATCGGGGCGGCGTTGAAACGGGGAGACGGCAGCGTTAATGGTCAACCGGCGGTGGTCGTGGTGGTAAACAAACAGCCGATGAATGATACACCAACGGTGACGCGGGCCGTGGAACAAGCAATGGCGGAGATTAAGCAGGGATTCCCCAAAGACATTCAGGTGATTGAAACCTTCCGGCAGAATAACTTTATTGATGCCTCGATTGAGAATGTACTGGGTTCACTGCGAGATGGGACGATCATCGTCTCGGTTATCCTGTTATTGTTTCTGATGAACTGGCGCACGGCGGTGATTACCCTCAGCGCTATTCCGCTGTCGCTTTTGATCGGCATGCTGATCCTCAATGCCTTTGGTCAGGGCATTAACACGATGACGTTGGGTGGTTTGGCGGTAGCAATTGGTTCGGTTGTGGATGACTCGATTGTCGATATGGAAAATGCCTATCGGGGCTTGCGCAAAAATCAGTTGGCCGGCACACCGGAGCATCCCTTTAAAGTTGTCTACGACACCTCGGTAGAAGTGCGCGTTAGCGTGATTTTCTCGACGGTGATCATTGCGGTAGTATTCGCGCCCATTTTTAGCCTCACAGGCGTAGAAGGCCGAATTTTTGCACCAATGGGCATTGCCTATTTGGTTTCGATTTTTGCTTCTACGTTTGTGGCAATGACGCTATCGCCCGCCCTATGTGCTATTTTGCTAGCCAATCGTACCTTACCAAGCGATGAAACCTGGGTGACGGCTTTCTCGCAGCGACTGTATCGGCCCGCGCTGAATTTTGCTATCCGTCACGCTAAGGTGATTCTGCTTGTTGCTATAGCATCTCTGATTGCATCCCTAGTGATATTCACCAATTTGGGTCGGGTGTTTTTACCAGAATTTCAGGAGCCATCCTTGGTGAATGCAATGGTTTTGTATCCGGGCGCGTCATTAGAAGCCACTAATCAGGCTGGTTTAGCGATGCAGGACGCACTCAAAGATGATCCGCGCTTTTCTTCGGTGCAATTGCGTTCAGGTCGGGCACCGGGAGATGCGGATGCGGGAGGCGTCAATCTGGGCCACCTGGATGTGGAATTGAGTGCGGAGGGGATGCAGGACCGGAAAGCTGCTGTTGAGCAGGTCCGGTCCGAGTTTGCCCGCATTCCTGGTGTTGCGCCCAGCGTCGGCGGATTCATCAGTCACCGCATGGATGAGGTGCTATCGGGGGTAAGAAGCGCGATTGCGATTAAGATCTTCGGTCCCGATCTGGACCAACTGCGGACAATCGGTAGCCAAGTTGAAGCGGCAGTCCGAGAGGTGGATGGTCTGGTCGATCTGCAGTTAGAACCGCAAGTGCCGATCCGTCAGGTGCAAATTCAGTTTGATCGGGCTGCTGCTGCTCGCTATGGTTTAACGGTCGGGCAACTTTCGGAGATGGTGGAAATTGCCCTGAACGGACGGGTGGTTTCTCAGGTGCTAGAACAACAGCAATTATTTGACCTGGTGGTCTGGCTCAAGCATGACGCGCGCAACGACATCGAGACGATTCGCAACCTGCTGGTGGACACACCTACCGGGCAAAAAATCCCCCTAGCCCAGCTGGCCCAGATCAACTACGGCACTGGACCAAACACAATTAACCGAGAAAACGTGTCGCGTTTGATTGTTGTATCGGCAAATGTAGCCGGACGCGATCTGGGTTCTGTGGTGCAGGATGTTCAAGCTCGCGTCAAGTCGGCGGTACAACTGCCAGCCGGCTACTTTATTCAATACGGCGGACAGTTTGAATCCGAACAGCAGGCCAGCCGCAATCTCTTGATCTTCGGCGGATTGGCAATCGTGGTGATTTCAATTTTGATGTACTTTGCCGTTAAATCGGTGGCTGGAATGGTGATGATTATGATTAACCTACCGCTGGCCCTAGTGGGAGGTATTGTTTCGATCGCCGTTGGTGGCGGTGTTGTCTCGGTGGCATCGCTGGTCGGTTTTATTACGCTGTTTGGGGTGGCAACTCGCAATGGCCTACTCCTGGTTGATAATTACAACCGCAAATTGGCTGAAGGATTGCCCTTACAGCAAGTCATTGTCGATGGTTCTATGGAGCGCTTAGTTGCGATTCTCATGACCGCGTTGACTTCGGCTCTGGGGATGGTCCCGCTGGTGCTGGGGGGTGGTGCGGGTCAAGAAATTCTCCAGCCGTTAGCGGTGGTGGTGTTAGGAGGCTTATTTACCTCAACGGCCCTGACGCTGCTGGTTCTACCAGCCCTCTACGCTCGGTTTGGTCGATTTGTGGTTCCCAAAGGGCAGGCGATTGTTGATCCAACTGCGGTGAGTTCTGATGGCAATCGGCTAGCAAATGCCGTGTTGACTGATAGCCATTAGCCATTACTTACCTGTTATCAATTATTGATAAATGCCAATAACCAACGGCTAATACACTGCAAATTAATCATTTCTCAACGTGGAGATAGTCTATGAGATTGTTTCGTTCACTCGCAGCTCTATTTATGGGTTTAACCGTTTTAGGTTTATCAAGTTGTGCCAGTCAGCCGCAGTCAGCCGCTGAATCCCCTAGCGCCACAGCCGAGAACTCACCCACTCCAACCGCTGCTCCGACACCGGAAACGACGAGCGCCAAGGATCATTCCCATGGTGGTCAAGGCGGACAGGTGATTGAAACCGGCGACTATCATCTGGAACTATTGGCTAAACCCGAAGCTAACGGCACCCATCTCGATTTCTTTCTGCAAAAGGGCGACGATCACGAACCAATTCCCGATGCAAAGGTGGTGGCCCAAGTCCAGCTACCCAATGGCACTCAGCAAAAATTGGATTTGACCTACGACGCAGCCGGGGAACACTACACGGTTTTCCTACCGGCAACGGCCACTGGAGCATACAAACTTGTGGTGCTGTCTGACATCAACGGCGAGAAGGTGAATGGTCGATATACGTTTATAAAGTAGTTTGAAGTAGGTAACTGAGTATAATAGGACTGATTCAAATTGATACAGCATTAGCTAACGAAAATGAGAATTCTTCTAGTCGAGGATGAACCAGACTTGGGGCGAGCCATTCAACGGGCGCTCACTCGGGAAAAATACATCGTCGATTGGGTTCAGGATGGTAGCGAAGCTTGGAACTATCTAGACAACGGCTGGGCAACCTACACGGTGGCGGTTTTCGATTGGCTTTTACCTGGGCTATCGGGGATTGAGCTATGTCAACGCTTGCGTCAGCAGCAGAATTCACTGCCTGTCCTGATGTTGACCGCCAGAGATCGGTTGGAGGATAAGGTGGCTGGGCTAGATGCGGGAGCTGACGATTACTTGGTCAAACCCTTCGGTATGATCGAGCTACTGGCACGGCTGCGGGCCTTGCAGCGTCGCTCACCCCAAACCTACAGCCCCTTTCTGCAAGTCGGTCGCCTCACGCTCGACTATGCCACACTTACGGTTTCGGTACAGCAGAGCAGTCAGGCACAAATCATTCAACTCACGGCCAAAGAATTCCAGCTCTTAGAATATTTCATGAAACATCCCCAGCAGATTGTCAATCGCGATCAGTTGATGAATGCACTCTGGGAAGTGCAGGCGGAACCGATTAGCAATGTAGTCTCTGCCCAGATTCGATTGCTGCGGCGAAAATTAGCCGACTACAATTGTGACGATATGATTGAAACTGTCTATGGTCTGGGATATCGTTTTAATTTGAGTTAATTTCACCCATGCACCAGAATCAACTGTTTAACTGGACTCGCCTAAAGCTGGCTGGCTGGTATTCGGGCGTCATGGGATTTATTCTCTGTTTGTTTGGGTTTGCCATCTATCAGGTGATGGCGCGGGCGCATTGGTACGGGTTAGATCAGGAGTTGGAGGTGGTGTCGGGTACTCTGCATGATGCTCTGGAACCCAACCTGAGTCAGCCCGGCGCAATTAATCCGGCGGTACAAGCGCTCTTGCCTAGCCTGTGTGTTGTGAATACCGACTGTACGGGCTTACAGGCAGAAGAATTAACGCAAACGAATAAGCAGCGCCATATTCTGGGTGTAGTTGGACAAGAAGCTTATTATCTACGATTTCTCAATCCGGCTGGTGAAGTGGTGGCAATCATTGGCAATCAGCCAACTTATACATCATCTCAATTCTCGTCTCAGCAAACCTGGCAGACTTTGGAAGATACGGATGGCAATCGCTATCATCAAGTCTCGATTCCTTTGAAAACCAAAGACAGCCGCTTTTGGGGCTACATGGAAGTGGGACGCTCGCTCAAGGAGTTTGATGATCACTTGTATACATTGAAGTGGTTACTTCTGGTGGGCTTGCCGTTTGCCTTATTTTTAGTGGCGCTAGCAAGCTGGTGGTTGGCTGGACTGGCGATGCAGCCGGTTTATCAGTCCTATAACCAAATTCAGCAATTCACCGCGGATGCTGCCCATGAACTGCGAACACCCTTGGCAGCCATTCGAGCTACTGTAGAATCGGTGCTGCAAACCCCAGAGTTAACAGAACCAGAAGCCCGCACAACGCTACAAATTGTAGAACGGCAAAATCACCGTCTTTCCCAACTCGTGCAGGATCTGCTGCTGCTTTCACGCATGGATATGCAGAAGTTTCGCTGCAAACATCAGCCCTGCTGTATCAATGATTTGATTAGTGATGTAATCGAGGAATTCGCTGCCTTGGCTATAGCCGAAGCGGTTTCGCTAGAAGCTGAGATTAACCAGACAGGATCACTACCAGAACTCTATGTATCAGGCGACGAAGAACAGCTTTATCGTCTGCTTGCCAACTTGGTCAACAATGCCATCCAATATACTGGTCCGGGTGGAGTCGTAAAGATTAAGCTGAAGCGTGAGGAAGCTTTTGCTGTGATTACGGTTCAGGATACGGGGATTGGCATCTCAACTGCCGATCAAGCTCGCATCTTCGATCGGTTTTATCGCGTCCACAGCGATCGCTCGCGGGCAACGGGTGGCTCAGGGCTAGGTTTATCGATTGCTCAAGCGATTACCAACGCTCATCAGGGGATGATCCAGGTACAGAGCGAAGTGGGTAAGGGAAGCAGCTTCACCGTGCGGCTGCCATTACTGACCTATAAACACGGGTCCCTACCCCACTAAAACCAATTTGGCTCAAGTAGAGTAGGGAGCCATTCAGTTTATTTGGTGCAGCACCGATAGCGAAGAACCTACCGTTTGACTGCTGATCTTGAACCTGATGCCGCCGGTGCCATCTGGGCAAACAGATTCAGCATCTCTTGATTAAACGCCGGAATGTCATCCGGTTGACGGCTCGTAACCCAATTTCGGTCAACAATCACATCCCGATCAATCCAGTTGCCGCCTGCATTGCGAATGTCGTCTTGAATCGTGTAATAGCTGGTTAGGGTACGGCCCTTTACTAAATCAGCCGAAACCAGCAGCCAAGGCGCATGGCAAATTACGGCAAAAGGTTTGCCAGCCTGCTGCATTTGCTGGAGAAAACTTTTCACCTGAGGTTCAGCTCTCAGTGTGTCGGTATTCAAAGCACCGCCCGGCAGCAATACCGCGTCATATTCGTTCGGCTGCACCTGATCAAGCGAACGATCTACATTAACTGTAATACTCTTGTCGTGATGGCGGAAAGCCTGAATTTGTCCAGGTTTGTTTGAAATTACATCAACCTGTGCTTTTGCGTCTCTAAGTGCCCGCATAGGCTCTGTCAATTCCGTTTCTTCGAATCCGTCAGTTGCCAATACGGCTACGCGCAAATTCGTTAAGTCGGTCATGATAACCTCCAATTGAAATGAATGATCCGATGAACAGCTGAATCGAAATGATGTCAATTTGTAATTTCTTGTAATTTCGGCATCCAGCATTCATACCCGTTTCCAGGATTTCGCTTGTAACGGTTATTGGTGAAATGGCTACAGGGGTCCGTAACTTCCTTTGTGCTATCTTGCTCCCAAATCCATCCGCGAGTCAGTCGCGCCCAGGACGTGACGAGCCAGAAAAGTTACCACAAAGTTTTATACAGACCCCTACAAGCTTCTTTAGCTTAGGGCGGCTGGTTGATTTCAGCCTTTGTCCTAAGACAGATTTGCTGAATGCTTCTGATCCAATCGTTTGTATGTTGCGAACAGGGTCCAGGTTCGCTCTCTAGATCGAGCCGAGTTTTGCATCTAATTGTCACAATCACACTATTCATCAACACAATCGATCAAGCGATCAGCGAAATTGATCAACCGATCGGATTCACAACCCGTCCTCAATGCGATTGGAGGCAAAACTATGCTGCAAAATTGGTTAATTATCAACGCCGTCACACTATTAGTAGCGCTGGGTAGCTTTTTGATTCGTCCGCGCGATATTCCCTGGGCGACCCATCTGGATCGCCCCAAATGGCTGTTTTTTGAACCAGCAATTCCGCTAATCTGGATGGTCATTTTTGTTTGCGGTGCTACCTCGGCTACTTTAGTTTGGCAGCAGGAACCCAACAGTCTCAAAACCTGGCTGTTGATGGCAGTTTATCTACTGGTTGAACTCGTGACTGTGGCCTACATTCCCGCTACACTCCGTCTCCGTAGCTTGACGGTGGGAACGGTTTTGGGCGCATCTGGACTGATTCTGGGGTTAATCTTGACGCTGCTGGTCTGGCCGACTTCCGGGTGGGCCGCCCTGCTGCTCGTGCCCTATTTGCTCTGGAGTCCGCTTGGCACCTACACCACCAAGCGCATGATTAAGCTTAATCCAGATGCAGCCTGACCATGTAACTCTACTGCACTGGCGATACCATTTCTGGTCTTGTTTCTGCTTTGGCTTTAGGCTGCCAGCGTTTGAGTTGCGACGCCAGCACAGCCGTCACTAGAGTCCCGGCGGCGATGGCGACCACATACAATCCGCCTTGACCGACGGCATTGGGAATCGCCAGCACGAACGCACCTCCGTGAGGAGCGCGGAGCGTACAGCCAAATAGCATCGACAATGCGCCTGCTACGGCTGAACCGACAATACAGGCAGGCAGAACTCGCAGTGGGTCTTTGGCCGCGAAGGGAATTGCACCTTCGGTAATGAACGAGATGCCTAGCACAGTGGCAACTTTACCCGCTTCGCGTTCTTCCTGGGTAAAGAAGCGTTTGGCTAATAGGGTGGCTAGGGCCAAGCCTAAGGGGGGCGTCATGCCAGCCGCCATCACAGCGGCCATTGGTTCGAATACATTGCTGGTCAACAGTCCCACCGCGAAGGTATAGGCAGCTTTGTTCACCGGACCACCCATATCTACCGCCATCATGCCACCCAGAATCAAACCCAGAATCACGGCGTTGGTTTGGCCCATGTTTTGCAGGAATGCCGTTAGGCCATCCAGAATCGCCTTCACCGGCACGCCGAACACATAGATCAGCAGCAGGCCCACCGCCAGCGTAGATAGTAACGGAATCACCAGAACTGGCTTCAGTCCCTCAAAGTTGGCGGGCAGTTTAATTTTCTCGCGCAGGAATAGGGCAATATAACCAGCTAAAAAGCCGGATAAGATCCCACCCAAAAAACCCATACCCAAATTCGAGGCCAACATGCCGCCAATTAGGCCGGGAGCCAATCCAGGCCGATCGGCAATCGAAAAGGCAATGAAGCCGGACAGCACCGGCACGATCAGGGCAAAGGCCGACTTGCCGCCAATCTGCATCAGAGCATCGCCAAAGGTGCCAGCCGGTGGATTGAGTCCAAATACAAACGACAGCGCAATGATCAAACCCCCGGCCACAATCAGCGGCAGCATGTAGGAAACCCCCGTCAGCAAATGCTTGTAGGGTCCGCTGCGGCGAGCGGATTGATCTGCCTTGGCCTGCTGTACCGACTGGAGGTAGTTGGGATCGCTAGCCGCACCACTCGATCCGGCCACGGGTTCCGGTAGGGCCAGCGCCGACTGAATCACGCCCGTTCCATCTTTGAGGGCTTGTTTGGTCGAGGTTTGGTAGAGCCGTTTGCCGCCAAAGCGGGAGGTGTCTACATGGGTATCGGCAGCAATTACAACCGCGTCGGCTTGGGCAATATCTTCAGGCGTGAGCTGGTTTTTGGCTCCCACCGACCCCTGGGTTTCGACCTTGATCGTGTGTCCCAGTTCGTTGGCGGCTTTGCGTAGCGCTTCGGCAGCCATGAAGGTGTGGGCAATCCCAGTCGGGCAGGAGGTAATGCCAACCAGATACTTCGAGCCGTTGGCCGCAGGGCTGACAGCATCGGGCGGCGGTGGTATCGGGGTCGGTTCAGGTGAGAGGGATGGAGTGGCGGTCTGTGGCTCAGTCGGGAGCGGGATAGCTTCGGCTTCGGCTACAGCGGCCTCAATTACGTCTCTGGTGTTGCGAATTGCCTGACTGGTAGAAACGGCATACACCGGCTTGCCGCGAAACCGCTCTAGATCGACGTGAATATCGGCAGCCACAATCACTAAGTCGGCAGCAGCAATATCCGCATCAGATAGAGCATGCTTGATGCCATCCGCTCCTTGCGTTTCTACTTGTATGGTATATCCCATATGCTGAGCCGTTTGCTTTAGCGCTTCCGCAGCCATAACCGTATGGGCAATTCCGGTCGGGCAGGCCGTGACAGCAGCAATGGTTTTAATCGATGTCATTGTCATGTTCCTATTTACTGCTACATTGATAATCTTTCGATTCGCACTTGCTTGCAAAACGCTTCCACTTCCGCTGGAGGAGGCAGGCGCGGTCCGACCTGACTCAAGGCCCCAACCGAAAAGGCGGTTGCTAATTGGGCACAGTCTGCCAGCGGCAACCCGCGCAGCTTGCCCGTTACCAGACCGGCTACCATTGCATCGCCCGCTCCCACCGTGCTAACTACCTCAACCTGGGGCGGATGTGCCCATAGGGCCGTGTCTGCCTCGACAAAAATGGCCCCCTCTGCCCCCATCGAAATCACCACACAGGTAATGCCGCCCTGCACCAATGCGCGAGCTGCCTGCACAATAGCTTCTGAATCACTGAGGGAATGCCCCAACACCTCTTGCAGTTCATCCAAGTTGGGTTTGATGGCATAGGGAGCGGCTGGAATTGCCTGTCGTAAACTTTCGCCGCTGGCATCGAGCACCACCGTTTTACTCTGAGCCTTCAGATACTGAGTCAATTCGGCATAGATCGGAGCGGGAACCCCAGTCGGGAGGCTGCCAGAAAGAATAAACCAATCGTGGTTGATGGCTAATTCCTCGATCAGCCGCCGCAGCAAAGTCAGATGTTCAGCCACGGGTGATTGACCGGGAAAATTAATATCCGTGACTTGATTTTGCACCTCATCGATAATTTTGATATTGGTGCGAGTGCGGCCCGGAATCAGCACAAATCGATTGCTGATGCCTTTGTGCTCGAAAAGGGTTTGGAAGGCCTCAGAGGTTTCCTTCCCCAAAAATCCTGAGACCGTGACTGCAAAGCCAAAATCGCTGAGAAACGAGGCCACGTTGACCCCTTTGCCGCCCGGATCAGCCTGCTCCCAAGCGACTCGGTTCACTGCTCCAGCCTGGAAGTTCGGAATTGCGGCGGTTTGATCGATGGCGGGATTGAGCGTGAGGGTGACAATGGGGGGAGGCATAAGGGAGTGGGGAGTGGGGAGTGGGGAGTGGGGAGTGGGGAGTGGGGGGTGTAGCAGATTGGGTTGGTTTGTGTCTAGGGGTAGTTTGATTAGCAGTCTGATTAGCGTAAGGCGCGGACTTCTGCGGCAGATTGGCAGGCGAGGGCATGTTTGGCGAGGTCTTGGGTCTGGGTGAGGGAGAGACTGCGCAATTTGGCTTTTACTGCTGCTACGCTGGGAATGCTGACGCTTAGCTCGGTGACGCCTAGGCCAACTAGAATTGCCGCTCCTAGGGGTTCTCCGGCCACGCCGCCGCAGACGCCCACCCATTTGCCTTGGGTTTGGGCTGCCTGAACGGTTTGGTGAATTAAACGCAGCACGGCTGGATGCAGACCGTCGGCCTGTTTTGCCAACACCGGATGGCCCCGATCCATCGCCAGCGTGTACTGGGTCAGGTCATTGGTGCCGATCGAGAAGAAGGCCACCTCTTGAGCAAATTCTGCTGCCATCAATACGGCTGAGGGCACTTCGATCATCATGCCGTAATCGACCGGATCCGCGCCCACTTCCGCCCGGATCGTTTCAGCAATCTGCCGCGCTTGGCGGAAGTCTTCCAGGGTGGCAATCATCGGAAACATGATCTTGATCGGTCCGGTTGGGGCTGCCCGGAAGATGGCTCGTAGCTGGGTTTTGAACAGATCCTGCCGCTGGAAGCAGAGGCGAATTCCCCGCACGCCCAGGAACGGGTTTTCTTCCTTGGGCAGACTGAGGTAGGGCAGCGCCTTGTCGCCACCAATGTCGAGGGTGCGGATAATCAAGGGTAAACCGTTTAAAGCCTGAATCATTTGCGTGTAGGCAGTGACCTGTTCGGCTTCAGATGGGGGCTGGGTGCGATTCAGGAAGAGAAATTCTGTCCGCAGTAACCCTACGCCTTCGGCTCCGGCATTCACCGCCTGCTCTGCTTCGGCCACTGCTCCGATATTGGCCACCACTTCCACCCGGTGTCCGTCGGTCATCAGGGCGGGCTGGTAGCAGGCCAATTTCTCGGCTTGGCGCATCGCTTGCAAATCGGCCTGGGCTTGGCTAGCCGTGGCTAGATCGGCTTCGCTGGGATTGGGATACAGATTGCCGGTTTCGCCATCTAGAATGCAGCGAGTGCCGTTGACCAAATTCAACACCGCCGGACCTGCCCCCACAATTGCCGGAATATCGAGCGAGCGGGCAATGATGGCCGAGTGGGACGTGGGACCGCCATAGGCTGTACAAAAGCCCAGCGTCAGAGCTGGATCTAAGCCCGCCGTATCTGAAGGCGTCAGGTCTTCGGCTATCAAAATCACCGGTTCGCTTGGCGATTCAGCTTCTGCCGTCACAGTTTCGCCTAGTTGGCGCAAGACCCGTTCGCCCACATCTCGCAAATCGGTGGCTCGTTGGGCTAAGAGGGGGTCGCTCAGTTGCTCCAAGGCAGCAGCTCGCTGTTCGTAGGCCTGCCGCCACGCCCATGCGGCACTGCGCTGATTGGCTAACAAGGCCACAGCCGCATCGTGCAGTTCCGGATCGGCCAGAAATTCCTGATGGGCTTGAAAGATGGCGGCCTGGGCTGCTCCAGCTTTGGCTTTGACGCTGTCATACAGATCTTGCAGTTCGGCCCTGGCGGTTTCGATCGCCTGCCCTAGACGCAGTTTTTCGGCTTCTGGATCTGCTGCCGTTTCGACAAATTGAATCTGACGTCGCTGGAGTTGATAAACCGGGCCAATCACCAGTCCAGGGGAAGCCGCAATTCCCGCAATTGCCGGGGTTGTAAACTGGAGGTTACGGTTCGAGCTAAAGGCAGGCGGGGCTTCGGCTTCATCTTCTAAACCAGCGGCAACGGCAGATTTTAGCGCTGTCAGGGCTGCTGTAGCATCCTCACCGTCAGCCATCAGGCGAATCGTTTGCCCCCCTTCGACCCCCAGCTTCAGCAAGGAAATCAAACTTTTGGCATTGGCGGTCTGCTGGCCGTAGCGAACTCGAATCTCGGACTGGAATTCTTTAGCCAGATTCACCAGTACCGTAGCCGGACGGGCGTGCAGTCCCGCCCCAGGAGGCAGTTCAACCTCAACCGCATGAGCCAAATCTGGCTCTGATTCTGGCCCTGAGCTAGAAGCCGATGGCTGCGTCAACCGCCGAATAATCTCAAACGGTTCGGTGGTGGTAGCCATCTGTTGAATTGCGGCTTCGTCGCCCAGCACATGGGTCAAGTTGGCCAGTATTTCCAGGTGCTCATCGGACTTGGCGGCAATACCAACCACTAGACGAACCACCTCACCGGCATTCCACTCCACGCCAGCAGGAAGCTGCAGCACGGCAATTCCAGTCTGGTGAATCAAAGTCCGATCGTCTGGCAAACCGTGGGGAATTGCGATGCCGTTACCGAGATAGGTATTAGCAACCTGTTCCCGTCTGAGCATGCTAGCAACATAATCAGCCTGCATATGGCCCGATTGCACCAGCAGTGTCCCTACCTGTTGAATAGCATCTTCCTTGTTCTGTGCTGATGCCTGCAACCTTATATTTTCTTTAGATAACGTCAACATAATAGAAGAAGCGGAGCCTATAGATTTCAGCTTAATGTTTTCAGCTCCGCATCATCGTGTTCGTTAACGATTCGATAAATGATTAAAAATAATTAAAAATTGTTAAACCGTCTTATTAATTAAATGGTGTATTTAAATGGTGCACTTAAACTTAACTTCTATATTCTAATTGCCAGCTATATCAGAATACAGTAAAACCTAAATCCCTCGAAAGGAAGAGTTCCTAAGCTCTCTTACCTGATTTTTTAATAGATGCACAGGTCGGCCTGCATTATCTCAAACCAAAAGCAGGTTCGTGAAAACTATTGCGGTGTTCTCTGCGGTGTTCTCTGTGCCTCTGTAGTTCTTCCACTGTGCTTCTATTATTTCTTAATCATCTAATCTCTTAGTAATCTTAACAAAGAGCCTGTCTTATGAGGGATGTGTCACAGCCCAAAACACCGTAATTCTTGAAAAAGCACCTTTTCAACTTTGTCAGATCTACTATGCCTGATCTTTTAGAAACTGCTGCCCAAGCCGGTTCGTTCAAAACCTTGCTCAGTGCAATTGAAACTGCTGAACTAGCTGACATCCTCAAAAGCCCAGGTCCATTTACGGTACTCGCTCCCTCGGACGAGGCATTTGCCCAACTTGCAGACAGCACCCTGGACGATCTAAAACAAGATCCATCTAAGCTAAAGCAGGTATTGTTCTACCATGTCCTTTACGGCGATGTCCGTTCTGATGATCTAGCCGAGATTCATGAAGCCCCGACCGTAGAAGGCTCGGTGGTGATTGTAGAACAGCAGAATGGCATCAAAGTCAATGATATTCCAGTTGTACAAACCGATATTTTGGCTGATAACGGTGTAATTCATGTGATTGATGGTGTTTTAATGCCCACTATTCTGTCTCCAGAATGAGCTGTCTTGATCAATACATGGCTACTTCTATCCTTTTGGAACGATGGCGACCGTGGCGGGGTCCGCCACACTGGTCTAAGAAGTGCCCATCTATTTGATACTGAAGGATAGAACTGAATGAGCGGTGAGCAGAATTTAGGAGAGCAAGCACTCGATAAGGTCGCTGAGGTTGCCATTACCAGCCAACTTGATCAAGTAGACCAAATTGATGTAGACATTCAAACCGATCCCCTCAAACTAGTGCAGGGTAAGCTAGATTCGGTAGCCATCAGCGGTGAAGGACTGACGATGAAGCAGGACCTGCGAGTGGAGGCCATGGGTGTTAGTACTGACTCGGTGGCCGTTAATCCCCTTAAGGCGATGGTAGGTCAAATTGAGCTAACGGAGTCAACAAATGCCCAAGTCCAAGTGCTTTTGACTGAAGCCGATCTAAACCGTGCCCTCAACTCTGATTATTTACAGCAAAAAATGCAGTCACTAGAGGTGAATGTTGAGGGAGAACCTTTAGTGATTACCCTTGAAGATACAAAGCTGCAATTGCCTGGGGATGGCAAAATGGTGATTGACACAGCTCTGAATTCGCCAAGTTTTGATCAAGCTAAGCACCTGTCGGCAGTAGTGAAGCCTTTTTTAGCCGATGAGGGACAGCGGATTGGGCTAGAAATTATTTCGGCAGAAGTGCCTGGACTTTCGGTTGAGGTCGTTACCGCATTGCTAGAAAAAATCGTCGAGCTACTCGATTTGCGCAATTTTGATATGGATGGGTTTGCCATGCAGCTGAAGGATTTTGATCTCCAAACCGGCAAAGTCTTGCTGCGCGGCAGTGCCACTGTTGAGCAGGCTCTATTTGAGCAATTTTGAGCAATTTTGATCGGTTAGTAGGTGAGGGTAGGAGATAGGAGTTAAGTCAGAAACCAGAATCAGTAGATCGCAACTCATGTTGGGATCCCCCTAGCCCCCTTGTGAAAGGGGGAACCGTAGGCGAAGCCTGTGCGCAGCACCTACTAATCAGGGATTGAATTCCCCCTTCATCTACGCTGAAGGCGCATCCCTGCAGGGGTTTAGAGGAATTATAGCCCTTCGGGCATCCCAGAAAAGGAGGATTATGCCATGCACATGCTGCGTAAACAAACTCAAGTTCAGTAATCACAACAAATTCATTCCTTGACTGCACGCTCCACTCCCATTGACTGCTGCATTCTGGCTCTTGTCTCCTGATCTTATCTAGATAAACCCCAACTCTCATAAAAAAGGAGGTTCCTATGTCCCAGTCAACACAACAACTACAGCCCAAGCAACACCAGGAACAACGGCCTGGGGTTGAAGCCGAAATGACGCCCCGGCCTAAATCGCAGGACAAGCAGTACAAAGGCAGTGATAAACTGCGGAACAAGGTTGCGCTGATTACCGGCGGCGATAGTGGAATTGGGCGAGCCGTGGCGATTGCCTATGCCAAAGAAGGCGCTGATGTTGCGATTGTTTACTTGAACGAACACGAAGATGCGAAAGAAACTCAGCGGTTGGTGGAACAGGAAGGCCGCAAATGTGTAGCGATTGCCGGTGACATTGGCGTTGAATCTTTCTGCCAACAGGCTGTGCAAAAGACGGTGCAGGAATTAGGCAAGCTGGATATTCTGGTCAATAACGCGGCTGAACAGCATCCCCAGGAAAGCATTGAAAACATTAGCGCTGAACAGCTAGAGCGGACCTTCCGCACCAATATCTTCTCGATGTTTTACCTGACCAAAGCAGCGCTGCCTCACCTGAAGGAAGGTAGTGCCATCATTAATTCGACATCGGTGACAGCCTACAAAGGCAATCCGCAGCTCCTGGATTATTCCACCACCAAAGGCGCGATTGTGGCCTTTACTCGTTCGCTGTCGCAGGCGTTGGTCGGCAAGGGAATTCGCGTCAATGGCGTGGCACCTGGCCCGATTTGGACGCCGCTGATTCCGTCTACCTTCCCCGAAGAGAAAGTCGAAAGCTTTGGCGCGCAGGTGCCGATGCAGCGAGCCGGTCAGCCAGAAGAAATTGCGCCCAGCTATGTGTTTTTAGCCTCTGACGATTCCTCCTACATGTCGGGTCAGATTCTGCATCCCAATGGTGGTGAAGTCGTCAATGGTTAAGAGCTTGTTTGTAAACCAAGATTGAGATCCCTCTAAATCCCCCTTAAAAAAAAAAGGGGGATTTCAGAGATTTGGTAGGTGCTACGCACAGGCTTCGCCTACGGTTCCCTCCTGATTTATAGGCGTTGCCTTCCCGTTAGGGTAGGAGGGGGAGGATCAGATGGGAAGCCGATTCTAGCCTCTTAAAATTCATTTACAAACAGTCTCTAAATAGGTTGTCTAAATTACCCCCTAGCCCCCAATATAGCCCTGCGGGCATCTCAGAAAAGGGGAGCAAACCCTTGCCTTGAGTCGCGATCGCCATCGGTATACACCGTAGCCAATTCTGGGGGGAACTTTGCTTGGAAGTCTTGTTTTCTAGAGGTTCGTAGGGCTATGGGTCGAAGACCTAGAAGCGGCAAGTTGGACGATCTGATGCTTTATCAAGCACCCTTTAAACTGAAAGAAAACTGAAAGAATCCTACTGCTGAGGCAAGCAAGATGAAATATCGACAGTTGGGCAATAGCGAATTAACCGTGTCTGAGATCAGCCTTGGCTCGTGGTTGACCTATTCGGGTGGGGTAGAGCGGCAGAAGGCCGAATCCTGCATCCACAAAGCCTTTGAAGTCGGGATTAACTTCATTGATACGGCCAATGTCTACGGACGAGGTGCGGCGGAGCAATTATTGGGAGAGGTGCTGCGTGGGATTGACCGCTCGTCCTATGTTCTGGCAACGAAGGTGTTCTTTCCCATGTCCGATACGGATCGGGGGCTGTCGGCAGCCCAGATTCGCAAGCAAATGGACGCTTCGCTGCAACGGCTGCAAACCGACTATGTCGATCTCTACCAATGCCATCGCTACGACGTGAATACGCCCCTAGAAGAAACCATGACCGCCTTGACAGAAGTGGTGCGGCAGGGCAAGGCGCGCTACATTGGCTTCAGCGAATGGAAGCCTGACCAAATCAAAGCCGCGCTATCGATGACAGGCGTAGAGCGGTTTGTCTCCAGCCAACCCCAATACTCGATGCTGTGGCGCAAACCCGAAGCGGAGGTGTTTCCCCTCTGTGCTGCCAATGGCATCGGCCAAATCGTCTGGTCGCCTTTAGCCCAAGGCATTCTCACCGGCAAGTATCAGCCCGGTCAACCGCCTCCATCCGATTCGCGGGCTGCCAACGACAAGATGAACGCCTTCTTGAAGGACGACATCGCCAATGATCGGGTGCTCTCTGCTGTCCAAGAGTTGCAACCAATTGCAGCCGATTTAGGTTTAACCATGTCCCAGTTGGCGCTAGCTTGGGTGCTGCGAGATCAGCGGGTTTCCTCGGCGATTATTGGGGCCAGCCGCCCAGAGCAGGTGGAGGAGAATGCTGGCGCATCGGGCGTGACGCTGTCGGAAGCGGTGTTGGCTCAGATCGACCAAATCCTGGTGCCGGTGCTCGATCAAGTCCGGTTGGGATAGGTCTAAATTTAATCCGCCTGCCCCACCAGGGTAAACGCTGCCCAGCATCGGGGATGGGGGTATTGCTGCTGGGTTGAGAGCATGGCTTGCCGTAGGGCTTGAGCCTTATCGGACTGGTGTAGCAGATGCTGATAAAACTGCGTCATCAGATAGGCCGTACTCTCATCTGGCACTTTCCAAAGCGAAACAATCACACTCGGTACTCCTGCCGCAACAAACGAGCGCGATAGGCCAATTACACCATCGCCGGTAATTGTACCTCGACCCGTATCACAGGCGCTGAGAACCACCAACTCTGCGTTTAAGGACAATTCGGCAATTTCAGCCGCGGTCAGTAGGCCATTTTGCTCAAGCGTTGCCGCGTCTGCTGGGTTATTAGAATCGGGTTCTGGTGCAAGCGCAAGCGCACCGGGGATGGTATGTACTCCAGCAGAATTGGTGATGCCATACTCTAACAGCCCATGAGTAGCCAAATGAATCAATCGAGCCTGGGGCATTTGTTGCACGATTGTTTTCTTGGTAGCGTTTACTCCAGTGTATACTTTGGCATTAAAAAGAGCGGCAATCAATTCAGCTTCACGCTGAGCTTCTGGTAATGGCGGTAGGGATGGAATTGTTGGTGAAGCAGGCATGGCGGGATTGCCCACAATTAGCACGGTGTCTGGATCAAGAGCCGATTGACTGTACAGCAGACCCAGTTCCTGCCGTCGCTGGTGGGTCATCGCCAGAACTTGAATCGAAGGGGCAATCAAGACCGTATGCTGCTGGATCAGATAGGTGCCCTGTTCATCTTGGAGAGTAGCAAACGGAACGAGAAACAGCTCAGCTTGGGGAATAAAAATAATCCGCGTTGCAGAATCAGACGGAAATTGATCTCGAATTGGTCGAATCAACAGGTCATAAAGCTGCTGTAATGGATCAATCAGCGGTTGTGGATATGCTGCCTCTACGTTTGGTTTATCAGGTTGGGGTGGCGGGCTACTGATCCTGCGTCCCCTTGCACCAATGGCCTGCCGACCCAGGTGAACCAGTTCGCTCAGCGATTGCTCCAGATTTACCAGTTCAACTTGGTGAAAGCTAATATGCCCGGTGGGTTGCACGACCCAGATATAGAGCTGCGGATGAGACACGCCGACATTGATCAATGAATATTGCACCAGTACAGCGTTCTGCTGTTGGGCGATTTGCTGAACCAAGGGCAGCGTGGGAGCTGAGGCAATCAATTCTTTCGCTTGTTGGTCCGAGAGCTGATTGGCTAGCAGTTCGACAAAGGCTCTGGCTCGGCCTCGTTCTGCCACTTCTAGCGCTTTAAGCTGCTTCTCTGGATGCGCCTGACTCACCAACACTTGTTGCAGGAACTGATAGACTTGAAGCTGGGTGTCAAACAAAGATACTTTTTGAGTATCCGATAATTCCGATTGCCGCAGCGTTTCCAGAATTCCTAAAGCGTTATAGAATGTCTCTTCAGCGGCGGCAACTTGCCCTTCCTCGAACAATACGTTCCCTATATTTACCAACGTTGCCCCTTGACCGGCTCGATCACCAATGGTTTGGGCGATTGCCAAGCTTGCTTGAAGAGCAGATAATGCCTGCGGGTATTGTTCCAAATACATATAGGCAGTGCCGATATTATTGAGTGCAAACCACTCTCCAGAACGGTCACCTACCTCACGCGCCACCACCACCGCCTGCTGATGAAATTCCAACGCCTGTTCCGGGTTTCGCAAATCTAGATAGATAGCTCCAATATTATTGAGCGTCACGCCAGCAAATACCCGATTTCCTATTTCTCGATGCACCGCTAAGGCATCTTGCAATGCAGCTAGGGCTTGTGGGTATTGTTTCAAGTTGATGTAAATGGCACCCATATTATTGAGGATGGTTCCCTCCTGAGTGCGGTCGCCAATTTGCCGCAGTAGGGTTAGGGCCTGCTGAAAGTGATCCAAGGCTAGGGAATATTGCCCCAAATTTCGATAGATGCTGCCGATACTATTCAAGACAACGGCTGTTTGAGCCTCATCCTTCAGTGCTTGAGCAATCGCCAAAGCTTGCTGCGCGTACTGTAGGGCCTGCGCGTACTGGCCTAAGTAGCTGAACACAGCGCTCATGTTATTAAGGATGAGACCGGCTTGAGCGCGATCGCCCGTGCTGTGAGTTAGCGTCAGGGCCTGCTGGAACGGCTCTAGCGCCTGGGAGTATTGACCTAACTTGCTCAGCAGGTTGCCAATATTATTAAGCAGGATGCTCTCTTGGGCTGATTTTTCTGATTCTGGAACAGTAGCACCGAGTTCCCGCATCATCCCCAGTGCCTGCGTGTAGGCGTCAAGTGCCGCTGAAGGCTGCTCCAAACTTGTGTAAACCGCTCCCAGACGAATGAGCGTTTGTGCTTCGCTGGCCCGATCTCCCTGCTCTCGCACCAAGGGGAGTGCTTGTTCATAGGCCGCCACTGCCTGCGCATACTGCTGCAGATTCTGATAAGCTACCCCAAGCAGGCTGAATAAATGACCCGGCAGAAGCCGCTCGCCTAACTGTTGGTACCAATTCAACGCTTGCTGATAGTGCGGGATCGCATCCGCGAATCGATTTAGGTTGGCGCAAACAATACCAAGAGACAGGTGAACTTCTGCGGCTCTGCCCTGCTCGCCAGTTGCCTCAACGGTGGCTAATGCCTGCTGTAGCGGCTCTAGCGCTTGGGAATACTGGCCTAACTTGACATAGACCTGCCCCATGTGGTTCAGCGTTGCAATTTCTCCGATGGCATCACCCGCGGCACGGGCCACACTCAGCGCCTGTTGATAGTACTGTAAGGCCGTTGAACAGTGGTTGAGTGTGTCATACACCAGGCCGATATTGTGTAATGACGCCGCTTCTCCCGGCTGATTGCCATCCTGTTGGGCCATCACCAGCGCCTGCTGAAACTGCTCCAAAGCCTGGGAATACTGCCGGTTGCTCTGGTAGGCCAGCCCGATGTGGTTGAGCCGATTCACCATTGCCCGACGATTAGCCGCTTCAGATCCGGCTGATTCAGATCCGGCTGATTCAGATCTAGCTAACAATGAGGCCGCATCCAGTCCGCTAACCGAACGACCCAAAACCTGACGAATTTGACTCATGGCGGTCAGGAGTCGTTCTGCTCCCAGCTGGTCCCCCGTCTCCTGGGCAATGGACAAGGCCGCCTCAAATTGGGCTAAGGCTTCCAGGTACTGGTTCAACCGAGTGTAAATCAACCCCGTATTTTGCCGTACCACACTTTCCTTCAGCCGATCACCCACAGCTTGCAGCACGGGTAACGCCTGCTGGTAATGCACCAACGCCTGCGGATACTGTTCTAGATGCTGATAGGCAAAACCCAGATTGACGAGGGTGGCTCCTTCCCCAGCCTGGTCAGCAATTGCCTGACAGATTTCTAACACCTGCTGCCAGCTTTGCACGGCTGCTTCTAGCTGATTGGCTTGAAATTGCTGGAATCCAGCTTGATTCAACTGCTCGGCTAGCTGGGTGTAGCGTTGCACTTCTTGCCAATAAAAATTGCTGAATGAATCGTCCTGCATAGTCTTTAAATTAATTCAGAACTGATTGTCTAAGCTCAAACATCAGGCATCGGCTGAGCAAAACCACAGGGCGCATAGCATTTCACCCTCATTGATGCTTTACCGATGCTTTGCTGTAGTTTAGCTTTTTAGCTTGAGCAGATATGCAGTCTGTGAGTATGCAAGTTAGCCGACCACCCTATGGTGCTCCTAGAATTCATGCAGCACTCAGGGCCAGAGGATTCCAGGTTGGTCGTCATCGAGTCGCCGACTGATGAGTCAACTGAGCATTAGCGTTTGCCCCAAACCATGATTTCTCAACTCTTTCTCAACGATTTGCTTGCGAATATCTGCCGCATCAGGTTCAGCATCTCGATTTCATGACTCGATCGCATTAATGCCAATGCCTCTGCGTCACGTTTTTCCAGGGCGGACAACAAAGCTGCTCCTAAAGACTTGAGTTCAGCACAAAGCTCACTGGCTTTCTGCACCATGACATTGAAGCGGTAGTGGGGTAGAGCCGCGTTGATATCGTTCAAAGCGCTACTAATATCAATGCCTGCTGCGGTGGCTTTCACTAGAAGTGCTGGATCAATCGGTGGTTCAAATAGGGGGAGTTGACGAGCAACTCCTAAGATATTCAAGGTTTGCCTTCAGTTCGTCGGCGGTGTTGTGGGTTTGTTGCTGGATGGAGGCGATCGCCATGTCTGGTGAGATGGCGTTTTCCGTTTCATTGGGGTTCTCCTAAGGGGTTAGGTTTGAAGAGGTGACTTCTCAAATTTGAAGGTTAGGGACTGGATCGATCGCTACCGGGTCGGGTATCTACCGCCGCTGGCTTAAAATAGAGAAAGGCAAATCTGGGTTTGGAGGGGTTGAGCTATGTCTGATGCCTTATATGAGCAGGACTTTAATTTGTGGATTGAAAAGACGATTCGTCAGTTACAGAATCATGAGTTTGAGTCATTGGACATTGAGCATTTGGTAGAGGAACTGGTTGATTTGGGCAGGGCAGAAAAGAATGTGCTAAAGGGAAATTTAATGATTTTGTTAGCGCATTTGCTCAAATTAAAGGTTCAGCATGATGCCCCCGATAATATGAAGAGAAGCTGGTATAGCTCGGTGTTAGAACATCGTCAGCGGGTGCTGAATAATTTGGCAGATACTCCTTTGCTTAAGGGCTATTTGGTAGAGGCAGTAGACAAAGCGTATATGGATGGACGAAAGCTGGCAATAAAAGAAGGGAGGCTGGCTCAGTTTGGGGTGCGGGTGCCGGAGGAAGAGGAGTATCCTGTGACTTGCCCATTTTCGATCGAACAGATTCTGGATGAGGATTTCTTTGGGATATGAGTTGCAGATAATCTGATCACACCCATCGTTACAAGAAATTGGTTAATGCTTAAGCAAACACTTGATTAATTGTCAGAAATTTCGTCTGAATTATCTTCCGGAAAAACAACGTCTTCATAGAGCAAAGTAATCGGGCAGGCAAAGTCAATACTGGTGAGTTCAACTTCTGATGCTTCTGGTGAATAAGCCGTAAGTTCCCATTTACCTTTTTCATTGATGCGATAACACTCTACGTTCATTCGATCCGCATCAATCAAAACATACTCCTTCAAGGTTTCAATTTGACGATAATGTCTGAATTTTTTACCGCGATCGAAGGCTTCTGTACTGGGTGAAAGCACTTCTACAATCAGGCAGGGGTGATACATGACCCGTTGTGCTCTCTGATCACGCGGATCACAACTGACCATTACATCTGGATAGTAAAAAGGACCGTTTTGTGAGACGCCAACTTTGACATCTGCCATTTGGACTTTGCAGCCTTTGCCTCGCAGATGATTTTTGAGGGCTGAGGCAAGATTAAGGGCAATATCGTTGTGGGGAATCGTCCCTCCGGTCATGGCAAGGACTTCACCATTGATGTATTCGTACTTGAGGGGCTGTTGTTCCTCCCAATCAAGATACTCCTGAGGAGTCATGAATTGAGGTTGGGGATGGGCAATCATGGGCGCTCCTTTAGGCTTAGCAATAGTAGATACGGTTTGCAGGGCTTGCTCCTGAGCCGGCTCATCTTCTAATCCCGTGAATCCTACCCCTGGTGGGGATTGAACATTAGTTTATATTCTAAGCTCTTACCTCCAAAATTAATGAGTAGCCCCAGGGGGAAACGATAAGCGACGGTATAGTTTTTGGCTTGTGCAATATGGGCATCCTCTAGTTTCACTACGGCTTTTAGTTCAACTATGACTTGATTTTCTACGACAAAATCAGCTCGTCGAATTCCTACTTGAATGCCGTCATAAAATACGGGTTGCTCCTGTTCTCGAACAAATGAGAGGTCTGCCCGTTCAAGTTCGATCGCAAGGCATCGTTGATAGATGACTTCTTGAAAGCCGGGTCCCATTTTGTTGTGTACTTTCATAGCGCATCCGATGATCTTGTAGGTGAGGTCGTTTTTTATCACTGTCAGTATCAGAATTTACGGGATTTTAGAATTCCCAGAATTTCGGAGCTTACTGACATGTCTTTTGGGTCATCAATCTTTTAATTCTTTTACCGCTCATGTTTCTAGTCCTGCCACTCCTCAAATTTCGGTAATTCCCTAATCCCTCAATCCTGAAAATTCTCCAATCCTGAAAATCCTGATACAGACACTTTGCATATTGAGGGTTAGGTCGTGTCTATGCAGTTCCATAGGGATGACTCCTAGGGCTTAAGATTGAAAATTTGGTTTTAATTGAATGTTTGGCAAGATGTAACCATACGCCACCACCAAGACCACCCCATAACCTAAGAGCTACATCAGATGGTATAGTTTGCCGCAATCCCTAGTTAAGACCTGCAGCTTCTTCGGGAGTAAATGCTACAAACTCATAAAAACGTGTAGATGGATCACGACGCATCAGAGACAGTGCAAACAGAATCGGTGCTCTGACACGGTTGGATTTGGCAGCACAGTCGCTTCAAGACGATGGCGGCTCAACGAGCAGGGCTGACTGACCATCCGTGGAGTTGGCAGAACATCCTCACCTTCCCAACATTAATCTGATGCACTACCAAAGAAAATTTTGCCTTCCTAGCGTATTGGCGTTGACATTCTCTAGCATTGCCAGCAGTGGTTGAGAGCCGTTGGCCTGCAAGTTCAGCCTGACTGCGGTATGAGGACCGATTTGTGTCAGTGCAATCATATCCTGCCAGCGCAAACTGCCATCGGGCTGTTTGGCTACCAGACGGCTGATGTCAATCCCATCCTCGCTTGGGTCAAAATCTACAATTCGATCGCCTCGATGGCCAAGGGAGTGGTAAACAAAACGATCGCGGCCCGATCCACCGAGCAGGGTATCCGGGCCACCGCCGCCCACCAGCACATCGTCATTCGCTCCACCGAGCAACCGATCGCGACCTCGCCCGCCATGCAGAATATCGCGTCCTTGATGGCCTTTGAGCGTATCGCGATGTTGTCCGCCATAGAGCCGGTCATTGCCCTGCCGTCCACGTAGCCAATCCTGACCCCGACCACCCCGTAGCGTGTCATTGCCTTGATTACCGCTGAGCTGGTCTGATTGCAGTCCTCCATGCAGCCGATCCTCGCCCCGGCCACCCCAGAGCCGATCCCGGCCTCGATTTCCGAGCAGCGAATCATCGCCACTGCCGCCCCGCAGTCGATCGTTGCCTCGTTTGCCTCTCGCGATGTCATTGCCTACCCCACCTCGGAGCCGGTCCCAGCCCAAACCGCCATCGAGTTGGTCATCGCCTTCGTTGCCGTTGAGCCGATCGCGATGCTGCCGACCTCGGAGTCTATCCTGGTCTGGACCACCAAACAACCCATCTTTGCCGCGTCCGCCATCAAGCCGATCATTGCCTTTCCAGCCTCGCAGCCGGTCTTGATGCACGCCTCCTTTGAGCCAATCATGGCCATCCTCGCCAAATAATCGATCTCGACCCCGTCCGCCCTGAATCACATCATTGCAACCCCGGCCATTCAGCACATCATTGCCACGCAGCCCCCGCATCCAATCGCTACCCACCGTGCCTTGCAGACCATCTTTGCGCCGGGTGCCTTTGAGGCTAGTGCCCGGTTGGCAGACGAGCTGCGCCAAATTCACCGACAAAGCTACTGTAGCCGGTATGAGTGCCAAGGTCCCGCTACTGTCGATTGCCGTGTAGGTGAAGCTAGCTCCTGAAAAACTGCCGCTAGACTGAAACACCAGCCGATTGATTTGGTCCGGTGTGAGTTTCTGCCCGATTGTAATTGGCACACCGCCGTTGGCAGGATCGCCCAGAAACAGAATGCCTTGGTCAGCAGGCGGCAGAGACGAAATCACATAGGCGAAAATCTCCCCGTCTGGATCGGTGGCAAACAGTCCAGAAATGTTAGTGCTACTACCTGGCACGAGCGGAATGGCGACATCGCGAGCAACCGGCGGCAGGCTGGAGGGCGGCAGCGGTGTACCTCCCGGATTCGGAATTGGATTGTCTGGGGTGACACTCTTTGGAATCTCGTTGTCCAGATTGGTCACAAGCAGATCGGCTGGATCAATTTGGCTATAGTTTGGATCATCACTGAGTACGCTGGTGAGAATTGTATAGGAGATGTTACCGTCCAGTAAATTATCATCAACACCGGTAATAGTGACGGTCTGCGGCAGGTTCCAATTCTCAGGAGTGAAGCGGATCGAGGTTGGGACTGTTCCTTCGGTTGGGTCAGAACTGGTCAGGTTAATGATCACATCTGAAGTGGGCCGACTGTTGAGTACCGCTGTGAAGGTAGCCGTTTGACCAGCTTCCGAAGTAATCAAGCCAGCGGTAGGCGTGATCGTAATTCCCGGTGCATCGTTATCAAAATTAGTTAGCGTGACCGCAGGCACAGACACTCCATTGTAACTACTATCAGCGCTGCTAACGCTAGTCTGAATAGTGTAAGGAACATTGCCATCCACCGAGGTGTCGTCTTGACCTTTGATCGTCACCGTTTGCGGCAAATTCCAGTTGCCTGGAGTAAAGGTGATCGTCGTGATCGTCGGAATTCCTTCGCTGGTATCGCTACTCGTGAAGCTGAGGATGACGTTAGCCGTTGGCTGACTGCTCAGCACAACTTGAAACTCGCCCGTACTGCCGTCCTCACCTGTAGTTAGGTCAACGGTGGTCAATAGCACTGCCGGCGCTTGCGTCTTGATTGTCAACTCATCCTTAGAGCTGTCTCGACCAATATTATTAGCCTGATCCGTAGCGCTAACTGAAACATCATAAAGTCCGTCTGCCAATGCCTCTTTGATCTCGTTATCAGCTAGTGTCCAGGTGCCATTGCCATTATTTCTAGCCAGATAGGTTTTTCTATTCACCGTTACTTCAACCCTAGCAGTCGGATCATCAACTGTACCGGTTAATTCGGGTGTCGTATCATTAGTGATTCTGGGATTGACGGTAACTACCGGCGCTTTCGTATCGATTATCAGTTCATTCGCGGTTGCGTCAAACCCCTGATTCCCAGCCGGATCAACTGCCTCGGCTTTGATGTCATAAATCCCGTTGGGCAACGGAGTTAGCTCAGTGCCAGCCAGAAACCAAGTTCCGTCTCCTTTGTTGGTAGCTTCGTAGGTAACGCCATTGACGCTGACAAACACCTTAGCAGTCGGGTCATTGACGTTTCCTGTCAGATCAGGCGTCGTGTCACTGGTAACTTTTGGCCCATCGACCGTCACCACCGGCGCTTGAGTATCGATTGTCAGTTCCCGATTGGTGCTGTCGATTCCCTTGTTCCCGGCAGCATCGATCGCCTCGGCTGTGACATCATAGACCGCATTGGGCAGGGGCGAAGTAATGTTCGAGCCAGCTAGGAACCAGGTGCCGTCTCCTTGATTAGTCGCTTCATAGGTCGTGCCGTTGACAGTGACAAATACCCTGGCGGCGGGATCGTCCACCGTTCCCGTTAAATCCGGCGTATTGTCGGCTGTGATGCGGGAATTGACCGTTACAATCGGTGGAGTTGTGTCTGCACCGGGGATGGATGTGGTGTCAGTAGCCGTATTCGGGCCGGGATTGGTGGCGATATCGGTCAAACCTTCGGGCGGAGACACAGTCACCGTAGTCAAAATGATGTTGCCCGGTGAGCCAGAGACGGTTAGGCCTGTCACCGTATAGGTAACACTCGCACCTGCTGCTAAATTCACCTTTGCATTCAGATTCCCGCTACCCGTTTGATCTGCCGCAGTTGGGAACGAAACACCTGACGCATTGGCGGCTGACCAGTTGGGCGTACCGCTGAGATTCGAGTTTGTAAAGCTGCTGCGGACCGAGACGCCCCTGACGTTGTAGCCGCTAGTGTTGGTGACGGTAATGCTGTAGGTAATGGCATCTCCCGTTGTGGCGGTGGTTCGCGAGTCGGTGATGCTGACACTCAGATCGACATCGGGCGATAGGATCGGCAGTGTGGCAAAATCACTAATGTCAGTGCCTACGGCGGCGACTAGAGTTGTACTGGCATCGCTGGTGTTGATCCGAATTAGATTTTTGCTGCTGCTGCCATAGAGATTGCCATCGGGTCCAAACGCTAAACCCGGCGAAGAGCTTACCATTGTGCCAACTAGCGTGGCGGCTGAAGGGGTGGCTCCCGTAAAGGTGACTTTGTAGAGACCCGATGTTTCGGAGCCGGTAATATACAGAATATCTGGGTTGGCTGGATCAAAAGCCATGTCTCCACTATTGCCAGCCGGCAGACCGCTGATCGTCGCAACCAAGCTGGCCGTTCCTACCGAAGCGGAATTACCCGCGCCTAGATTCGTGCCGGTGCTAATCGTGTAAAGCTGATTGCCCCTTAAGACGTAAAGTTGCCCATTGTTTCGAAACGCCATCCGTGCTGTCCCTTGCAGCGTTGCGCCTGTGATGGCTCCCAGATCAACAGCATCCCCAGTGATCGGATCCCAACTTCCTAAGCGGTTAGAACTGCTGGATACGTAGTAGATTAACTGGTTGGGGGAAAGCGGATCTCTAGCAATGGCAAAAGTATTAAACGCCAATGTGTTAGGAATAATATTCCCTGTGGTTAGGCTTGTAGGCGTTACGGTGCCGCCCGTTTCGATACTCGTGAAGAAAATTTTGCCATTGTTGATCGTGTAAAGCAGGTTAGGAATGGCATCGGGAGCCAGCGTATAGGCGTAGTTTGCCCTTGCTGCATTGCTGAAGATTGCCCCGGACTTCACGTTACCGATTTGGACCTCAAACTCCCAGTTGCCGCCCAGAGCTGCACTGCCCGTCAGTTGCGTAGAAGCGGCCACGGCGGCCCCGGTGAGCTGACTCAATTGCCGCACCAAGGCTTTCCCGGCGGCCTTAGCGGCCACCCTACAGCCATAGAGCAGAATCTCTGCATCGGCAGTCAGGTGATTGCTCCAGGTTTGCAAACGTTGGGCATAGCGACGGAGCGTCTCTCCATTCAAACAGGCTGAACCTAGATATACAGTTCCTGCTTCCCCATGCGAAACAAGATGAATACTTTCGATCTGCCCTCGTTGGCGAATAGCATTCGTGATTTGCTCGATGCCATCCTGGTTGCGGTCTAATACAATTGCGACGGCATCATGTTCCAGACCGCTGATTAAATGCTGGTAATCCTGAACCGTTGGATCAATAAAAACTAAGGTAGAAGCTTTGAAATAAGACATGGTTATATCACCTGATTCGAAAAATGGGATCATCGTAGACACACCCAAACAAAGACAGCGCAATTGCCAGTGCAAGCAACCACAGCCGCAAAACGCCAAGGCTACAAGTCACCCCAACGGATATTCCTTGCCAGAAAAGCTTCTGATTGCCTACTGATCTAGGTTTCCAAATTCAGGCATAAAAAATAACAGCTTCGTTAAAAAGAATTGGTTGTAAATCAACTGCCATTTATAGAAACCGTGTTATTTCAGAACTAGGTTGAACTTGAAAATGTAAAATCTCCGTAGTTTCACGAGACGAATTTGTGCCTTTATCTAATTTTGAGATCGGTCGGCTTCAAGCCAGAAAGCCTCATTTACCATGAATTTGAGTTACAGCCTGTTTCAGGCTAGTGAAGTACGAAAAACGAGGTGCAGGGGCATTGCCCCTGCGTGGGGGCGAAGTCCACACCCCCTATCCCTCACATGAGTGAAAAACGCTGTAATGCAGCAAATCGCTCGGCAGGTTGCCCAACTCTTTCTATCCTGCGGAAGACGTGGGATTGGTGGCTTTGGTTTAGGCTACTGAAATTGTAGGGTTGGTGAAATCAAATTCTATGGGCTAGGGTTGCTTGCGTTGTCGGCGGAAGAGCCTCAGCGGAAGGGCCTAGTTCAATCGGTTCAAACCCAATTCACACATGCAATACAGAAATTAACTTACTTGGCATCTTTTGAATAATCAGGATGCGATTCATTCACTGCAATCCATTTGAAGGTAAAGATTATGGCAATTAATCTATCTCGTTGGTTCAAATCGGCTGCTAAACTGTTGACCCTGCTGTGCCTGAGCGTAGTCATGCTCTTGAGTTTAGCTCCCACTGCCGTCTCGGCCATACCTGAGCGTTCTGAAAGCCCCGTTGCGGTACCAGGAATTACAGAGCCAGTTGCAGGCCAGAACATCGAGGAGCTAAAGGCACAACGGCGTGAATGGCAGAGCAAAGCTTCATCTATACATGAGCAGAACGACAAACCGCAATCTTTGGGTGAAGCAGTGAACGAGAAGCTCAACCTAGATGAACTCACCGAAGGGTACGATCCCGAACGGGAAACTCAAAAGGCATATGAACGTGATCCGTTAGGCTCTCGTTAATCGGCTAATAATCCTATCTATACATAGAACTCAATTTAGGCCCTCAATCCTGAAGGAGGGTCTTTTTTGATCACAAAGCCCTGCATAGAAGCAGGTGCCTGATCGATCGTCTCATCCTCGATTGAGCTAAGGGCTAGAAGCTGCGTTGGTTGCGACAGCTCAAGCGGCCAATCGTCAAAAAATGTGTAGAGATTAGAGATGAAGCAGGCAGATCAACGACAATAGACTCACAAGCGTTGTCTTGGATTGAGTTCTGCCCTGAGTTCTGCACTGAATTCTACGACAAGAGGGGAAAGCTATGGAACTCCAGTCAGTGGCCCTCACGCTTCCTGCTGAGTGTAACCTGATTTTAGGTCAAACCCACTTTATTAAAACCATTGAAGACCTTTACGAAATCATGGTCGGCGCGTCGGCTTATGTCAAATTTGGCATTGCGTTTTGTGAAGCATCCGGCCCCTGTTTGATTCGAGTCGTGGGCAACGAGCCGAGCCTGCAAGAGGCCGCTATTCAGAATGCGAAAGCGATTGCGGCGGGACATAGCTTTATTATCGTCCTAAAAGAAGCGTATCCAATTAATTTCCTCAACGCGATCAAGCAATGTCCGGAAGTATGTACGATCTATTGCGCCACGGCTAATCCGGTTGAAGTGATTGTCGCCGAGACGGCTCAAGGTAGGGGCATTCTGGGGGTGGTTGATGGCTTTTCGCCCAAGGGTGTCGAGAGTACAGAAGATGTCAGCGCACGGCAGGAGTTGTTACGAAAAATTGGCTATAAGCTATAAGCTTTAAGCTATTGAACTTGAACTCATTGAACAGCGTTTCTTGTCAAGCTGTTTTTTGTCGATCTAAATTAGCGATCTAAGCTCAAACAACGCCAGAATTTAAGGAGGCGACGATGAGAAGCTTTGACTATGTGATTCTAGGTGCTGGACTGGGTGGGCTTTCTGCAGCGGCGTGTCTAGCTCGCCAGGGTCATGAAGTGGTGGTTTTAGAAAAACACTATTTGCCCGGTGGCTGCTGCCATACCTTTGATTACGGTGAGTATCGCTTTTGCGCTGACGTGCATTACATTTCTCAATGCGGCCCCGGACAAACCATCGATCAATTCCTCAACTATCTGGAACGGCCAATCCCCTTCAACTCGCTAGATCCGGACTGTATTGATCGGGTGATTACGCCGGAGGTGGATTTCAAAATTCCGCTGGGATGGGAAACCTTACGGGCGCGCCTTTTGACAACATTTCCAGATGAAAGAGCGGCGATCAACCGCTACTGCGATGAGATTCGCCACCTGCATCAAGACATTCACAACTTGGTGCGAGACGTGCGCTGGTATGACCAGAAGTGGTCAGATTGGCTGAAGCTGCCCAAATACTGGAACCTGTTCGCTAAGCGGAATTGGACGCTGCAAGATCTGTACGATCATGTTGGACTCTCACCTAAGCTGCAAAATCTATTGGCAGGGCAAAGCGGTGACTACGCGCTACCGCCGAATGAAATTGCCCTCCTGACCCACACATCGTTGGTTTGGGACTATTCTGAAGGGGCCTACTATCCTAAACATCACTTTCACCATTTGGTGAACACGATTGTGGATGCCATTACCGCTAGAGGAGGAACGGTGCGATTGTCAACTCCAGTCGAGCATATCGAAGTCTGTGGCCGTCAGGTGCAGCATGTCACGACCGCCGACGGCACTGTCTATCATGCAAAACATGCCTACATCAGCGACCTGGATCCCAAACTCACGGTAGCGCTCATGCATCAGACCGACGGATTGAGTTCGCGTGAGCATCAGCGTTTGACTGGATATCAATATTCAGCCAGTGCATTCAATGTCTATCTTGGCTTAGATAACCGCTTCCAGCCTGAACGCTATGGGATTGGCAACTGGAACATCTGGTACTATCCCACGGGTAATCTGAACCAGGAATACCAGAAACAACTGCAAGGCGACCTCAGCCATCCCTGGATCTTTTTATCCTGCCCCACATTAAAATCTCGAGAGCCGGGTATGGCTCCTCCGGGCCACCACGTTTTGGAAATTGCTACGGTCTGCCCCTATGAGCCGTTTGCTCAACTCCAAAAAACTGACCCGAAAGCCTATAAGGCGAAGAAACGGGAAGTCTACAAACAAATCATGACCAGTGTACGCGATTTGATTCCTGACGTAGATGCCTATGCCCGTATGAAGGTCTACGGGACACCAACCACGAGCGAATACTATCTGGGGCAACCCCAAGGCAATATCTACGGTGCCAAGCTAATTCCGCAACAGGTAGGGCTGAATCGCCTCGGCTATACCACCGAAATCCCCAATCTTTTCTTGGTTGGAGCCAGTGCCGGCTACCCCAGTGTGCCCGGTGTGATCGGCAACGGTATGGATGTGGTGGAACTAATCACGGGCCGCTCGGTTTGGCAGAGGCAACAGGATACGGCTCGGCAACTGGTGGGCGCAAAGTAACGTCGGTTACTGCTGCTTTAATAGCACAACTCCTAGCAACCCAAGCAAAAGCAGCCCACCCAGAAATGCAGCTACTGTGACTATAGGACCGAAAATCCAATGGGAGGTGAACACCCAGCAAAATAGACAGGTCGCAACAAACAGAACTATGACTAACTGTATGGCTTTGAGAACGTCCACGTTACTCAAAGATACAGGCTTTCAACTGAGAACAGCGAATTTTTTCAACCAGCGTAGCGCCCCAGGCTGTGCCGGTATAGATCTCTAGCTCTGCTTCTGGTAGCGCTTCAAACAAGAGCTGCTCCTGCGGAAAAACCACTTTTTCAAAATACCAGCCAGAAATATTAGTAATACGAACGACTTGAAGCTTGGAGGTGGTATTTTTATAGGCGCAAAAAAGCTCGCAGGTAGCTTGTAGCATGTGAACTTCAGTAGAACTGGGCATAGCTGAATCCTCCCTAAAAGCGGCTGCAACAAATTCCAAAATCGAAGCCTCCAAGGCAATCATTTCGTCCAAATTAAGCTTGTAATGCAGGCAGGCGTCATCGAGGAACCGGGTCAAGGCCCACCGCATTGTTTCCAGATCGGCTCGCTTTTTGGCAATTGTTAATGCTTGATCAAGGCTGGAATACAGCTGGCGATCGGTGATGCCAATCCGTTCCTGCGCCGTCCAACAATGAAATGAATAGCCATTTGGGTGTGAGACTAGTTCAATCACCCAGCCGTGATATTGCTCTTTCACCTTCATCAGAACCCTATTCCCCATGCACAATCAGTAATTCACCAATGCCAGAGATAGTCCGCTTCTCGCTGCTTGGTTGGGGCTTACATCCAAACAATCACTTTGCCAGAATATCACCCGTGGATGCAGAAGAAGTGCAGATTTCGTGCAGATTTTGGGTAGATTTGGTGCAGAACTTGGAGGCAGAAGGCTTATTTTAAGCGATATCCCAAACCATGTACGGTTTCAATAAAGTTGTCGGGTGCGCCTAGCGCTCGCAGCTTCTGCCGTAACCCCCGCATGTGAGAGTTCACCGTTTCCTCTACCGGAGCATCATCGTGGGACCAGACTCGCTCGATAATCCCCGATCGACTCAGGACTCGTCTACCGTTAGTAACCAGCAGTTCTAGCAGCGCGTATTCCTTTGGAGTCAACAGGAGCGGCTGATTGTCATATCGAGCTTCATGGGTTTCCGGGTTGAGGTGAAGCGCGCCCCAGCATAAATCCGCCGTTGTAGTTGAACTACCGCGTCGCAGCGCTGCTCGCACCCGAGCCATTAGCTCTTCTAAATCAAAGGGCTTGGTTACATAGTCATCAGCTCCCGCATCTAGTCCGGTAATCTTGTCGGTGACAGTATCGCGGGCCGTCAGCATCAGCACAGGGCTGGTTTTATTTTGATGAGCGGGTTGATTGGGTGCTACCTGGCGGAGCTGTTGGCAAAGGCGAATACCATCCAGCTTGGGCAGCGTTAAATCCAGCACAATCAGACTATATTTGACTAATTCCACCCATTTCCAGGCTGCATTGCCATCCTTGGCAACATCTACTGCATAATGCCGGCGGCTCAAGGCTTCGCTGATCACCTCTGCTAACTGGATATCGTCTTCAACCACTAAAATTCGCATTACCTGAATTTGGCTTGAGTCGTAGGAAGAGAGCTATGCCATTTGACTCTACCATGTTACTAGCGCGGTGGATGGGCTTCGCCGTGAGCGGCTCAGCCGAACGGTAGATGGGTGAGAGTGAAGGTGTAGCTAGGTGGACTCGCTTTAGATGAAGGGATCGCTGGAACGAAAATGGATTGCTGGAGGATTTGGTCTGGCTTTGTTCCTGATGACGGGCGTCAGCTTTGCTTCCTACCGCAATACGATTGCCATTACTGAAAATGCAAATCACGTGCAGCAAACCTACGACGTTCTTAATCAGCTTGCTACCCTTTACGCAGAGCTATTGATTGCTGAGTCAGGCCGAAGGGGTTATGTTTTTCTCAACAATCAACAAGAGCTGGAGCGTTATCAACTGGCGGTAGCCAAAATTCACAAGCAATTGCAGGTAGTTCAATCAGAAATTCATCACACTAGTATTCGACAAAAGCAGTATCAGCACCTAGTTGCGTTAATTAATCAACGACTGGAGCTACTGCAGCAATCAATTGTTCTGCATCAAACCGAGCCAACTGCGATTGCAGCCCAAAATTTGATTACTGAAAACAGCATTCGCCTGCGCGACCAAATTCAAACCAGATTGACCGAAATCACAGCTCAAGAAAAACAAGAGTTGGCAGCATCTATTGACCAATCTGAAGCTACGATTCGGCGCAAAACCTTACTAGAGCTAATCGGCATTCTGCTTAGCATTGCCGCCATTGCTGGGGCCTGTTTCGCGCTTTATCATCAGCAGATGCAGCGGCAAAAAGTTGAGCTACTGGAGGGCACGCTGGCTCAAGAAAAAGAACTGAATCAGTTAAAGTTGCGCTTCTTCTCGATGGTATCTCACGAGTTTCGCACGCCGCTGAGTGTGATTCTTGCCTCTTCTCAACTCCTAGAGGAGATTCTTCAGGAGCTAGTAGATGAAAGTAAACTCAAGAATTTGCAGCGCATCCAGGTTTCAGCCCGGCTGATGAACCAGTTGCTGACCGATATTTTGACGCTTTCTAGGGCCGAGGCCGGAGAACTAGAATTTAAACCTGCTCCTCTGGATATTGAAGCCTTCTGTCTGAATTTGCTGGAAGATATTCAGGCGAGTCAGGCAATGTCGCATTCGCTGCAATTTGTCAGTCAAGGGCGCTGTACGCGCGTCAATTTAGATGAAAAGCTGATCTATTCAATTCTGAGTAATTTACTTTTGAATGCCGTGAAGTATTCTCCTCAGGGAAGTAGTATTTACCTGAGCTTGATCTGCAAACCAGACGCAACGATTTTTCAAGTCAAAGATGAAGGAATCGGCATTCCCTTAGAAGAGCAGCAAAAGATATTTGCACCGTTTTATCGCGGCCAAAATGTCAACCATATTGTTGGAACTGGACTTGGGTTGGCGGTTGTCAAAACCTGTTTAGCGCTACACCAAGGAGAAATTGCCGTTAGCAGTGAAGCGACAAAGGGAACGGTATTTACGGTCACAATTCCTGCCTTAGGTCGCTAGCGCCCTCCAATTCCCGTTGGGACTAACCCGAATGGAGGGGGACCAGTAAGCATGGACACCCTTATACTATTACTGGATTAGTTCCGCTCAGGGAAAACATAAGGGCTTTAGCATGACTAATACGACAACTGACCGCATGACAGATCGCATGTATGACGTAGTGATTATCGGTGGTGGGGTAGCCGGTGCGGCGTTGCTTTATGCGCTAGCAACCTTCACCGATTTGAAGCGAGTGGCGCTAGTAGAAAAGTATTCCCAAGTTGCGTCAGTTAATTCTAAAGCCACGAACAATAGCCAAACGATTCACTGTGGTGACATTGAAACCAACTACAGCCTCGAGAAGGCGCTGAAGGTGCGTCGCTCG
The DNA here is from genome assembly GCF_032598965.1 of Leptolyngbya sp. NK1-12. NCBI lineage: Bacteria > Bacillati > Cyanobacteriota > Cyanophyceae > Leptolyngbyales > Leptolyngbyaceae > Leptolyngbya > Leptolyngbya sp. NK1-12. The sequence continues at coordinate 631,692 of NZ_CP053587.1, read as the reverse complement.
GCTCAGATGTTAGTACGCTATGCTGAACAGTTGTCCCCAACTCAGCGAGACCAGATTATCTACCGCTTTCCCAAAATGGTGCTGGGTGTTGGTGCTCAGGAGTGTGAGTTCCTACGGCAGCGCTACGAAACCTTTAAGCCCCATTTTGCGGGTATGCAGCTTTTAGACAAGGCCGAAATTGCAACCGTAGAACCCAGTGTAGTCAAAATAAATGGACAAGACCGACCGGAAGAATTAGTCGCTCTTGCAGTGCTGAATGAATATACGGCGATTAACTACGGTACATTAGCCCAATCGTTTATTGAACAGGCACGAACTAGCGACAAAACTGTAGATTTGAAATTGGGCTATCCGGTGCAGATGATTGAGCCAATAGGCGAGAACTACCGAGTTACAACCGCTGCAGAAACAATGCTGGCTCGGTTCGTGGTGGTATCGGCAGGAGGCCATAGTCTGCTGTTTGCTCACCGCATGGGCATCGGCTTGGAGTATTCCTGTCTACCAATTGCAGGCAATTTCTACTTCACGCCCCAAGTGCTCAACGGTAAGGTCTACACCGTACAGAACGATAAACTGCCCTTTGCGGCAATTCACGGTGATCCAGACATCACAATGCCCAATAAAACTCGCTTTGGTCCGACAGCACTGCCCTTACCGCTACTAGAGCGTCATAATCTACAAACGCTGATTGATTATCTAGAAGTGCTGAAGCTCGACCAGACCGTGACGGGTGTTCTGTGGGATTTGTTTAAGGTGCGCGATATTCGCAATTATATTTTCAAAAATATTGCCTTCGAGATGCCGGTCGTGAATCGACGTTTGTTCCTAAACGATGCTCGCAAGATTGTGCCGTCATTGCAGCTAGAAGATCTGGAATTTGCCCAAGGTGTAGGCGGTGTGCGTCCCCAATTGATTGATCGAACTCAACGCAAATTGATCTTAGGACAGGCCGAGATCGATCCCGGCAATGGAATTCGCTTCAATATTACGCCTTCACCCGGAGCAACTACCTGCTTGGGCAATGCCGAACAGGATATCTTGCGGATTCAGCAGCACTTGGGCTGTAAATTCGACCGCACCTGGTTTGAAGCGGAGTCAATCGCTGTATCTTGAACTGGGTTTCCAACTGGGGCTTAAACGGGGCTAACCGCTCGTTCGGGCTGGAGAAACCGTGAGTTGACTAGATTATGGTAGGTTTCAAGGTAAGTTGGCCAACGATCAATCGCTTGGTTCAGCTCTTGCAATCGCCCGCTCGGGGTGCTGTTTTGGAGCAGATGGTCGAAATTGGCGGCAAACAGGATAGCCGGTTGTTCCTCTCGTTCAGAGATCTGCCAGTTGACCTCTGCGATGTCTAAATTGAGCTGCGCCTGCTTCAGGGTATAACTCAAGCGAAACGTCGCCCGTGGAGCTGTTTCTCCGAAGCTATGCCAAGGGCCAGGAGCCAGCAGCGTGTTTGTCAGGTAGTGGTGGACTGTTTCTCCCATCAAGTTAGCAAACCCAGTGAAGTTGATGCCGACAGCTTGATAATTAGCCTGGGGCAGAGCATGGGTATATTTCTGAGCGATGGTTGCAAGCGTTACTTCTTTGGGGTCTGTAGCTACTAAAGCTTCGACAAACAGCAACCGGTTGGCTTGAGCCAAGATGCTAACCCCAGATTGAAACACAACCTGAGAAGCCATTGCGGACAAAACCGGCTGCCGAGATAATTCCCAATCGGCTGGAATAATACCGCCGTATTTCAAAAAATCTGCGGTTAGCAACAGTGGATTGAACGAATCGGCAACAATTGCGATTGCTATCTCTTTAATGTTTAAGACTGAATTCATTTTTTACTATTGTTCGGATTGACATGATTTGGGTTTGATGAGTCTTCAGGTTTTGCCGCCAATTTCTCTGCATCTTCACTTTTTAATTTACCATCAAGCAGATCATCTGCTCGACGCCACACTAGCTACGACCACTCGACTGGTTGTTTGCTAATAACAAACTTGTTCTTCTGCTGTCACTATTACCTTGACTATTACCTGACTGTTAGCATTGAGAATTAGCTTTTAGGCTCATTAGCTAATACAAGCTAATACATCAGAGGAGTAACTATTTTGCCATCCGTTAAACTTTATCTATCACAACTTGCTACCCTGTCTTACTGCTTTAGGCTGGCTGTTTCAGGTTGCTGTTTCAGATTGGTGTTGCCCCTGCTGGCACTGTTCGCATCTAATTGCCGCTTCGGTAGAATCACCCAAGTTGTTCCCTCGATCCAAACATACCCACCAATTAAGAGCAAGAGCGCTGCTGCCATTTCATCAGATCTTCAAGAAGTGGCCATTGGCAGGCATTACAAATTACAGATTCAAACTACAAATTAGTTTTGATTGTCTGCCCAGGATCGCTCAAGTTGACTAGAATAAAGACTGGACTATCGTTCCTTCTACAAATTTTTGTGGAGAAACCAGAACACAATAGTTCAATAGTTCAATAGTCCGTTGTCTCCGTTTCGTGCCGAGGTGTGCTTTGACAACCACAATTCAGGAAACCTTCCTTGAACTCGACTGGGGTGATGAGGAACAAGCCCGGCAAGCTCGTGCGGCGCGCGCTGCTCAATTGCAAGAGGAAGGCTATATGTGCACTTACCAGAATCTCTATACGGTGTATGGCTATCGAGTCTTTCTCCTGGAAGCCACCAAACTCGAATCCATTGAGGAGCCGTCTTCTATACCACAGTCATCATCGTCAAAAACAAAAGATCGCCCGGTCTTACGTTCGCGACGCAATCACCTGCCTAGCTTTGAGGAACGCTAGAGGGCTTGATGTTGATGTCTCCTGAAAAATTCAGCTCTCAAGGCTGATTCGGATCGATGCCAAGTTCCCGCAATTTGGCAGCAAGACGATCGGCGCGTTGACGTTCTTCTTCAGCGCGTTGACGCTCTTGCTCCGCTAGTTCTTTATCAGTCGGTAGCAGTTCACCATCTAACGTTGCCCAGCGTAGCCCGGACCTGATCGGGGCTGAAATAAACAAACATGTTGCCTCCGACAAACCCCTGCTTTTGGTTGGCAATCAACCAGTTCATATAAGCATCCACCAGGATATCCATTTGCAGCTTGTGACGCAGGGTTTCCATCGGAATGTCATCATCGAAGGTAAATCATCGTAAGGTAAATCGTCCTGAGTCGGGGCATAGATCTGCCACTCAGCCTCAGGCTCTGCTGTGAATTGTTCTGCAAACTGTTCTGCTTCCAAGACGGGATCTGGCATAGTTAGCAGCTTCCTAAATACCGCAGAGGTTGTTCCTATTGTAGTTGATGAGGCCATGCTTGGAATGAAGGTGCAGAATTACGAATTATCCAAGATCTCGTTGGGTAGAAACAATAGTTGTTGCCTGAGGCTTGCTCCGGTTCTTCCAGTTAAGAGCCAAACAATGGATCGGCATACATCCCGCGCAATCTGAATCACTGGCTCCTGTGGTTCATTGGTCCCAACTGCAACGGGTGTGAAAGCAATTCCCTGGCTCCCCAGGACGACTGTAGCAATTGCCTGAGCACGGGGCATGTGAAAGTCAGATGTTACTAAAAAAACATGCTGAATCTGATGTTGCTTCAACTCAGGAACCAACGTTGTGAAATTGGTGACGGTGTCGGTTGCCCGATAGTCAAGGTGGAGCCGTGTCGTAGACACGCTAGCCGATTGAAAGATAGCGTAAATATCCTGAGGAGATCTACCACTTGAGACCCAAATCATTAAACTAGGGTAATGTTGTGCTAACTGGGCTGCTGCCTCTTCTCGTCCAGTTCCTCCCCCTAACACTAAAACAGCCTCTGGTTGTGGGGCTAGATGCCTAGCAATCATCAATCGCGACGGAATTATGCTCAGCCCAATTAGAGCGATGATTATGATCCAGATTGTTCCCAATGGCGGATGCTGACGCGACAGTTTACCTAGCATGCTATCTTTTCAGTTTTAATCTAGTATCTTGTTTCTGTGTATTTCTGTTGTTCTGCTTCAATTAAGCGAACTGACAGTAGAACTTCAGCTAGCAGCCGTTGAAAAGCATAATACCAACCATGCCAGCCGTCTAAAATTCCTCCTTTGAAAATTAGGCAGTAAAACAAAATAATGAATGGAGCTAGCACTTTTTGCTTGCGGATGCGATCGCCCCAGCTCAATTTATGCACTGGTGTAGCTTGCAGCTTTTCTACCTCAATCAGCATATAGCGATCTTGTGCCCAAAGCCAGCGACTCAGCGGTTTGCGATCATCATGATAGATTGGATGAAATAATGTACCAGACTGTCCATCGACTTGTACAAGCTGGGTATGTCCATCATCAACAAAAGTGGCTCGATTTTTACGGAAAAGAGCTTGCCGCGGAGGAAGGATTGTTCCCCGTAGAGGTTTTCCAAACACACAGTACTTAAATCTAATGAAATAACCATCAGTAGATATATCTTCTGGTAAGCTGATTAGTTCAGTAACCAACTCATCAGATAGAACATAATCTGCATCTAATGACAGCACCCACTCCGATTCAATTTGTTCTAAACCATAGTTCCACTGGGTCGCATGGGTGTCGAAGTTGCGCTTGAATAGCTTGACCTGTGGATATGCAGCAGCAATTTCTATGGTTGCATCTGTGCTAAAGCTATCGATTATAATAATCTGCTTTGCCCAAAGTAGTTTCTGAAGAGTACGATCGAGGTTAGGAGCTTCATTGAACGTGAGGATCAGGGGGGTAATTCTTTCTAGGAGCATAGGTTTTTCTAAGAATGGAAACGCTGATCCTAATTGAGCTAGTGTGAGACAATAGAAATTGATTTTGGTTCAACTATGGTTTGATAAATTTGAATCAAACGAGTAGCTATTTTGCTCCAATTGTAATGCTCCCGAACGAATTGAAAAGCATGTTGCCCCATTAGGTTTCCTCGTTTTTGATCAGTTAAATACGTCTCAAGTGTAGAAGTGATATCAGATATAGCGAGCTGAGATATGTACCCTAGTTGGTATCGCTCAATTTCCGCAGCCAAAGCTACCCCTGGAGTAGCCAAAACAGGCAGGCCAGATGCCATTGCTTCCAGCACAGCAATGCCAAAATTTTCTGAGTGAGAAGTCAGAACAAATAAATCTGAACCTTGTAATAATAGATTTTTTATCTCGCCTTCAACAAAACCGGTTAACCGGGTGCGGTTGTAAATTCCGTTGGAAATTAGTAAGGATTTAACATAAGCTTCATAGCTTGGTTCACCACTACCAGCCAGCACGAATGTAAACCGATGATGTGCTAGTTGACCAAGCGCAGGAATTAGATAATCTAGTCCTTTCTTGGGATGTAAGCGAGAGAGAAATAAAATAATGGGTTCATCTGGTGAAAGATTTAGGTGGAGGCGTATACGTTGCCGCGCATCCGGAATTCTGTTGGAAAAAGAGAAACCCAAAGGCAGAATAAAGCTGGAAGCTTTCACATTTAGTTTCAAAAGTTCAAGATGTTCTTGCTCTGATGTTAGATGCAAAAATCGGCTGTGGTCGAGATTAGCCTTTTCAATTAGATTCAGATAGAGTTGTTTTTTCTGCTTACCTTGTTTAAGTGACCATTCACAAAGTTGTCCAATAGGTCTAATAATGTAAGGAATACCCTGAAGACGAGCAATTGCCATTGCTATGGTCGAAGGGTAGGAGAAAATAGCATGAACATGAACTAAATCATATTGGGCTATATTTTCCCATAGCCATTTCGTCATCTGTGCTGAAAAAGAGAATTCCCGAATTGAGGCAATTCGAGGTGAAAAACGAGAGAAAAAACAAGTAGGAACTGTTTGGTTAGAGAATGGTAAAGGATGGCAGATTTGCTGCTCTAGAGGAACATTTAGTAAATCTGAGCCATGATCATTGGTTGTAACAATTTCTGTTGTTATGCCTTGTTGATTCAAAGCATGGACCATTTCCAATACGGCTTGGCTTGGTCCTCCTCTTACAGGAGAGACTGAGGGGATAACATGTAAAACTTTCATTTCTAAAAAATTGCTCAATAATGGGAGGCTTTGACAATTGGGAAGTCAGGGGTTAGACGATAACAATGAATTAGAAACAGTAAAGAAATCATTCAAGTGCTTAGTAAGGTTATCTCGAAATTGAGAAAAACCATAATGCTCAATCATACGTTGGCGAAGAATCTCGGGTTGGTATAAAGTTCTGTTCAAATGCTGGCCTTGTAGAATCTGAATCAAATTTTTAGCGATTTCCTCTGCATCATCAGGGTTAACTAAAACTCCCAGATCACCTTGGCAAAGTGCATCAATTGCCCCATCTTGATTGCCTCCTAAAACAGGTCTGCCGCAAGCTAGTGCTTCCAAATAAACAATTCCAAACCCTTCCAATTTACTGGGCATGGCAAAGACATTGCATACATTGTAGTAATCACAAAGCTCTTTGTCTGGTACAAACCCAGCCAGTGTTACAGAATCTTGTAAATTGAGTTGGGCAATATACCGTTCTAGACGAGCTTGATCGTCACCTTTTCCTACAATCAAATAATGAACATTAGGAATGAATTGGCGAATCATTGGTAAGGCTTCTAAAACTTTGTCATAACCTCGATACGATTCTGTACTACACAAACGACTGACAGTGAGAATAATTGGCTGCTCTGGAGTCAACCCATATTTTTGCAGTAAATGATTTGGTTTCGCAGCGATCTGAAAACGTGTGGTATCTACCGTATTTGGAAGCAGAGAGATCTGAGTTGGATCAAGCTTTTGTTCATCTAACAGACGATTGCGCGTATACTGACTAACTGCAAGAATGCACTCAGCGCTGTGTAAAGCGTTTTTTATGGCTGAACGTTGAATGTCCCAAGCTTCCACACCATGAGCAATAGTCCAAAAAGGAATGCCCAACAACCGCTTCAGCCAGTGGGCAACGGGTGTAAAGTTGAGATGAGTAGTAATAATCAAGTCAGGACGGTGCCTGATAGTTTGTCCTATGAGCTGAGCAGCAAAGACAGGATTGCGAATTGAGCTGGGGTATTGACCGGCAAAATGAAATTGAGTACCGGGTAGATAAGGGACATGAGGAGAAGTATCAATATCGTGCATTAAGAAAATGTCATAACTTGCCTGTGGATAAAGATCCTGTAGCGCTTGCAAGAAATAAGCAGAGTAAACTTGGATGCCTCCCTTGAAATTAAATAGGTTAGGGCACCAGAGATGAAAACGAGGAGATCGGGACACCATTAGAACTTCTCTTGCAATGAGTTGAGGGCTTGTAACAAACCTTGTGTAGCTTGCGCATAGCTATAGCGAGAAATAATATGACGACTCTGGTCGCCCCATCTTTTTAAGCGCTTTGGATCAGTAAAGGCAACCCGTAACGCGTCAGTCAGAGCTGAAATATTACCAGCCGGAAAAACCAACCCGTTTTCGTGTGGATGTACTAAATCTTGTGCACAGCCGACATGGTTGCTGACAATTACTGGCCGAGCCAAACACATCGCTTCATTGATGGACAACCCCCAAGTTTCTTGTGATCCATAACTCGGAAGTACTACAACATCGGCAATCGCATAGGTGCGAGGCATTAGGGATTGATTTTGGAACGGGGCAAAGTAGATATGGGAATGCCCTGTAGCAGCAGATTTGAGTTCAGCTTCTAGCGACCCAGAACCAACGAAGAGTAGAGAGACCTGGGGCAATTGGGCTTTTAAGAAAGCTTGCAGCAAGTCTAACGGTCGCTTTTTGGCTTCAAATTTACCGGCAAATAAGATAACTTGGTGCTCGGCAGGAATCCCTAGTTCCTGCTTCCAGATTTTTGCCTGTTCGCTTGCAGTGGCAGCTTGTGCATAGAACCGCTCGTTATCAATTGCATGGGGAGAAAAGAACAATTTCTCAGGTGGCACATGATGGTAGCGGAAGTAGCCATAATTGGCTTTACCAACATAGAGGAAGGCAGCAAAGCGCCGATAGATTGTGGAGATAACCTGCCGCCGCATCCACTCCTTGATGCCCTTGTTTGGCAGCAGATGGTGAGAGTCGCCTCGAAACAATAGCGGAGCTTTACGATGATTCCATCTCCAAATAAACTGATAAAGACTTGCATAATTGTAGTTCATTAGCCAGACCGCCGCAGGTTGATAAGCGTGAACCTGAGCGACTAATGACGGATTTTGCAGCCCCCAAAAATGATGCGTCCCTGGATTAGAGCTAGTATTTAGCACAAATTCATAGTTATATCCATCTAGCAAAGGAATATCCCATTGAAATGACTTTTGAAACTTAATATCTACTTGTTGAGTAATGCCAAAATCCCAAAGATAGAATACTTTAATATCTAAATCTTTGGTACAGGCTAGATAGCGAAACCAAGGAGCGTAGTACTGAATTGGGTGAGATGTAATAATTGCTAATCTTTGCATACAATAAATTTACCTTCTATAAGCCATCATGGGTAAATCCATTGTGGAATAAGACCGCATCAAAACGAAGACAATCCCACCCAGTACTGTGCTAGTCTGATACAGTGCTGCAACATACACTCCGGCTGTCCATTCAGTTTGCAGCGCAAAAGTCATCATGATGACTGAAAACAGTGATTGCGCAGACAAAATTGGTGCATTCAGGCTCCATCGAGTAACCTTTCCATAAGCCCATCCCAGCACAACTGCTAGTCCGGCACAGCCGAGTACGCCAAAATTTCCATAGGACTCAGCAAGTAATCCCCAACTGATACTAGTTGTAAAAGTTTTCTCATAGGTCTGTAACCCATAATGAACGCTTAAAATATGTGTACCTTCGGTTGTGCGAATTTTACTAGGGTTCAGCACTCGCGGAATTACAACTTGTGGCAGAATAGCATAGGTTTTTCCATATAAGTAAGGAACAGTTTCAGGACTCTTACTTTGAGCCAAAAGCAACATCTGAATCACGCTAGAGCGCACTAAAAATGACTCTTTCTCTTCAGACTTGGATAGCTCTTCCTCCTGTCTGCCAAAATATTCTAAGCTGTAACCTGCCCATTCGCTGTACCAGGCAGGATAATCCCAAGGCTGTAATTTTGGTATTCCTTGCCCTCCCCAGTATTTACTTCTCATTTCTGCCTTGCCATAGTGCAAAAACGAGAGGCAGATCAACATTAGAACGATGGGCAAAATAGGAACTTTTTTACGGCCAATCACAAAGGCAATGGTTGAAATTAGAAAGGTTGAAGATGCACCGATCAATAAAAGCCCACTCGCGCTTGTAAGCATGTAAGAAACTAGCAAAATAATGAAAAGGCGAGATTGCTGTTTTGTCAATTCTTGAGTACCTGTTCGATAGGCAAGCACAAAACTCGCAAGCGCCGTTAATCCTAAAACAGCGTTGCGAATTGTGCCTAGAAGACCACCCGATAATTGCAGCCATCCACCATTAGCAGACAGGTTGAATAGAACCGCCGTTGCTAACATCATTAGAAAAAATCTATCGCCTTTGTGCTCATCCAAGGCCCGATAAACCGGAGGTAAAGGAGATGGTGACTTGACAAACTGAAACCATACCCAGGTTCCCAGTAGCAGAAAACCTGATGTAGTTAATGCAGCAGACAATTGGCTTTCTGGTGAATAAGTGATCACTTTTGGGTGATTGATCACGAGCGGTAAGCCGTAGGTCCAAATATAGGTCAACGCAAAAAAGGGAAAGATCGGCATTCCTTGTGCTTGTCCAGAACACCACAGGTATCCAGGTAACAATGCAGAGACTGTGATCAGAACAGCTCCAATATTGCTCAAAGAAGACCCCGTTCTAGCCCAAAACAGCTCATAACCAATCAGGGATAGAGCAACGATCCAAAAAGCACCCAGCAGTTGTCGCTGCTTTTGCCGAGACAGATCAAATAGAAGATTAGGTAGAAGCGGATGGGGATGGCCTGGTTGTTGCTGAAACATCATGCGTGATACGAGTAGAGCACTGGCTGAGCGACAGATTGATCAAAAATTTGGCGTAGTTTGGCTGTCATTCTGAAAGCGGTATAAGGCTCGAAGGCTGTCCAGTTTGTTGGAGGCTGCCACCCTTTTGAATAGGTCAATAAGTTGCGTAATTCCCTGATGATCGAGGCTGTTAGATCCTGAGGCTTACTGTTTGAGGCAAAAGTAATCGCTTGTCCTGCGTGGCAATGGCGCAAGATATCCACAACTGAGCTTTGTTGATGAAAAATGGCTAGAATCGGTTTTTGAGCTAATATGCAAGGATAGAGCTTAGAAGCAGTGTAACCTGCGTCGCTAGAACCAATCAGTAGAATTGCGTCACTTTCTGCTAGAACTTGTAAAGCTTCGAAATAAGGAATACGCTGAGGATGTTCGGTGACGAGATCTGCAATGCCAAATTCTTGAGCAATCGGCTCTACGGTTTTAGTTGCTAGTTCTTTTGGAGCATAGCTAGTACCCACAAAGTGAAGCTGAACCGTCTGCCAAGTCTCAGGATTTTGGCAACGATCCGCTTGAATCGCTGAAAAGAGCGAGCGCAATGCTAATGCCATATCCTCGCCGCCCCGACCGACATAAACCCAATGCCGTTTTCGATCATTGATATCAAAAATGCGCTGTTGGATTTGCAGCGATGGCAAAAGATCAAAATCAGTTTTAGGGGCGCCGAAGGGAAGCACAGTCAATTGACTAGAGTTGAGTGAGGGGTAACGGCGCTGGAGAATTTGGGGATAGGCAGGCGAAACGCTGATGATGTGGCTTGCTTGTATAACCACTTTAGGTTCGAGTAGCTTCGCTTGAAGTTGAGAAAATCCGTACTTGAAGCGCCCACCCGGAGGAGTAACTCCCGATTGTTTGTAATAGTCATTCAACCAAGGATCTTGAAAATCTAGAATATAAGGCACTCCAAACCGTTTTCGCCAGCGTGGACCAAGCGCCATTGAGGTGAAGACAGTATTTGAAAAGAAAACTAAATCAAACTTCTGTTGCTGAAGCAACCGATCGCCTGCTTGCAGTAAGTAGGGAAAACTGCGTAGTCCCAGGCTGCCTAGGCCAAGCTTTCTAGTTTGCTGAACGGGTAGAGCCTTGGTATAAGTGATGGGGATGTGGGATGGAATGGTTTTGCTGAGAAACGGATCTTCTATGCCTGCTTCAATGCAATCTGGTTGCACAGCAAGCACATGGGCTTCCCATCCAAATTGCTCTAAGTAAGGCAAAGCCATTCGCACGCGCTGATGATCTGCCGCATTGATAGGCGGAAAATGAGGACTGATGATAAGAACTCGCTGTCCCAATTCTCTACTCCGTTCTGATAACTTCCTACCCGTGCCTTCTACTGATACAAGGCTTGTACAGTAGGACCAGGAAAAAGATCAAACAGGCGCTAAAATAGGCCGATTTATCAAGTTTTGATAAAGCTGCTCATATTGATTCACAACTACTTCAGCCGAAAATTTCTTTTCAACTCGCTGGCGGCAATGATTTCGGTTTAGGTTGGGAAGTTGTTTGATCGCATCAACGGCTTCTGTAAGGTTATTCACTAGAAAACCATCTACACCTTGACGTACAATTTCTGGCAATGCTCCACGAGGGCAAGCAATAACCGGAGTTCCACAGGCTAATGCTTCTGCAAATACGATGCCAAAGGGTTCATCCCACTCGATGGGCACAATCATGGCGGCGGCTTGACCCAGCAACTCATTTTTCTGGATGTCATTCACTGGCCCCACATACTCAATGCCTGCGTTGCCAAGATGAGGAGCAATCTCCTCCTGCCAGTAACGGTTTCCCTCCTCAGTATTGACTTGGTTCCCAGCAATTAGCAAGCGACGACCCGCTTGGCGAGCAGCGGCAATAGCGGTATGAGCGCCTTTGATTCGCTCGATGCGGCTCAAGAATACGAGTGGAGCATCATCAGCAACCGTAGGTTGGAAGGTATACTTTTCCAATTCAACACAGTTATGGATCGGATGCCATATACCTCCAGCAGTCCGCCCGATCTGGCAGATATGTTCGCTACAACCCGTAAATACTAGAGAACCCTTTGCTAAACGATTGCCCCAACTTGTGGTGTAGAAACTTGGATTCCGCTGATAGGACATAATTTTAGGTAAACGCGAACCCAACAAAGGTAATAGGTACAGAATTCGAGAGAAGCTATGAATCAGATCAGGCTGAAATTTTTGTACTGCTGACCATAGCAAGAAAGTATTCTGCAGAGCATCAAACTTGTCTTGAGATCGCCGTCCAATCCAGGGAAAGAAAGCATCTACATCTACGGTAGATTCTGGATGTGCAATCAGCCCAACAGTATATCCGTGCGCTCTTAAACCTTTGATTAAGAGATCGACAATTCTTTCAATTCCACCGTAAAGTTGAGGAGGAACTGGCAATTCGGGATCAGCGGTCAAAAGTATCTTCATAGTTTTACAAGCTTACACTTCGGCGACGATACCGCCAATCATTAATCGGTTTTTCAACAAACCGGTAGAAAAGGCAACTTCCGATAATGGCTACGGCCCAACCTAAAACTTGCAGCAGAAGAAAAAGCGGGTCTTCTTCCGAAATGAAGCGAGAACCAAGATTGATGACACGTCCCTGAAGGGGAACATGCAGTAGGTACAAAGAATAAGACATCAAGCCAGTGAACTTGAGCCAATGCAATATTTTCATATCAGCTAAGGGCTTATCCAATTTATAGAGAAGATAGAGACCAAGGGCAAATAGGACACTGAACCATAGCCAATTACCAACTCCAATAAAATTCATCCCAAGGCTAACGGCACCTAGAATTAAAATAGAACCAATAGCAAAATAGTGGATGTATACTCTGTTTTGTGATTGTGCGAACAAAGCAGCAAATGCCAAAGCACCGCATAGAAACTCGCTCCATGCTGCCAAAGCACCGATCTGGGTGAATCCTGTTCCACCTAGGAGAATGGATATCACACCAAGAGTAAGGCCGATGAACACTGCCGTCTTAGTATTAGTACAACTCTCCGTAAAAAGAAGTATTGCAACAATTAGATAGAAACCGATTTCGACTACTAAAGACCAGTACACAATGACATAATATGAAACTCCTAGATAAGGTTGAATCAGCAATATATTGCCCAACCACCATTGCCAAGACGTTGAAATAAAATTTCCAATAGGAACGTTATTGAACGGCGAAGAAATTATATTTAGGATCAATGTTGCTAAGAGTGCTAGCCAGTAAATGGGAAATAAACGCCAGAAGCGATTTTGGAGAAAGTCCCAGGTATTTCCCTGCTTCAGCCTTAAGTTGTATACGCTAGCAGTAATGCAATATCCACTAATCACAAAGAAAAGATGAACACCTAGCCAACCAGGTGCAGCAATTGCCTTTAGCCCTTCTGCTAGAGGAGACAGGGCTTCATCGTAGGTAGTGCCAAATCCGTGAAATAGCATCACCCACAACGCGGCAATTCCTCGCCAGTGATCTAGCATTTGATACTGCGGGTTCCAAATCTTCATCATGAATATATTGATTTATATGCTCAGCTTTGCTTAGTTAAGAGATGGGCAATACGATGTGTGGCTGAGCGAGGAACTGCCAATAAGTTACAATTGCTGTCATGGGGATAAATCTCACGAATTGAGTGAGGATGTAAATATCCTTGTTCGCTAAAACCGTAAAATGTATAATCGAATTTTTGTTGAATTCTCAGCAGTAAATCTTTCGCACAATATCCCCAAGGTTCGCAAGCACTATCTAATGCCTCAACGACCAGTAAAGGGTGAAAATCATTGATAGTCTGAGTAGCACCGTCTAAGAACAGTAGTTCTGCGCCTTCTACGTCAACCTTGATTAAATCAATTCGACTTAATGCTTGCTGCTTCACATAATTATCTAAACGGATGGTCTCGACCGTGGTTGGCTTAAGTTTACCCCGACTTGATAATGAAGGTTTTATACTGCCTACCGACATAACACCATTGACAGGAATATAAAATTCCGTGTGTCCATCTGAGTTACTTAAAGCTAGAGTTTCGACTTTGACATTGTTGATTTGATTCAAGCGAAGATGATGCTGAATCCGGCGAGAATGGCTAGGAGTTGGTTCAAAGGCATAAACCTGTCCTGAAGAGGTTACTTTTCGTCCCGCAAGCACCGAGTAGATGCCATGATACGCTCCAACATCCAAGAACACCATGCCTGGCTTTAGAAATTTATTCAAAAATCTTAGCTCACGAACATCCCATCCCCAAAGATCAAAGTTAAATAGTCCCTTTTGGCGATCGAAGAAAGGAAGAACTTTGGACCAGCGGATCACAGTAGGCGTAGTAGATTCATCTGTGAGTCGATATCTAACTGGTAAATAGGGCAGTCGAGACATAGCAAAGCGAATTTTACAGTTCAGGTCCTGTATTTTCATAGCGGTCATTCATACCTCCGACATTGAGTAATCTGGAGAATCTGATCCATTGTTTGAAATTGTTCCAACATGCGCACAATGTTTTCACAGACAGCATCGAAGGTGAAAAATCTGTTGTATAATTTTTTAATACGCTGTTGTTTATCTCGAATGTCTGCTTCGGAATGACCTTTAACCAATTTAGGAATTTGATTCAGCTTATCAACATGTACACTAACTATAATTTGCGACCAATCCACCACATCTTGATAAGGAAGCCATTCCATATCATCCCAGATATAAATAGGAATTGAGCCAACACTTAGAGCCTCATATAATCGAAAGCTAGCTCGCCCTAAACCTCTTGGGCAAAGGGTAAAAATAGATTTCTCCATGACACTGCGCCAATGTGGTCCCTGCCCAAAGTACGCAAGATCCTTGAGCGCTTCGTACATTCTCTGACGGACACCACCACGATTACTGCTACCACCCAAATTTCCCATAAAGGAAACCAAGATTTCTTTGGAAGGGCAATCAAATGGCGGATTGCCCTTTACAAGGGGAATTGGAATGTCACCACCGCCATTAGCACTAAAGACAAGAACATTTTTAGGAAATTTGTGCCAGTCCCAGATAGGGAAATCATACATGCCAAGAATCGTAAAATATCCGCGGTCATCGTGAACATCCTGCAAAACCTGCTGCATTTGATTGTAAATATGCTCAAACTCTCGCGGTGTATATTTGTGAGTTTGGCTATGCAAGAAAAACCCATCAAAAAAAATAGGCAAATATGTCAAATGACTTTGAAGCCGATTTTTAACCCAGAATTTGTAAAAGTAATCTTCAATCCAGGGACCCTGATAATCACGATATTTATAGGGTGGTGGCTGTAGGCTGGGTGGAACAGTGATCATCGATTCGGCAGAGCGATTGCACAACTCTCGATCAAACTGCTGCAACCTCAAACGGTGCTTGATTCGTTGATACTGGAACTGAAGCAACCGTAAACGATGTTTGATGGGTTCTTTGGATAGTTTAAGCTGGAACTCGGTGGCATAATCCATAGTGATTAAAATTACTGGTAGCTAGGCAGCCCATCGCTTGTCTAATCGGAATGAGCTATTCCTGGGTACAAAGATCATATCTGCTTGCCACAATGCTCGATCGAGGGGACGGCGAGTCAATCCACAGATGTCATACGCCACCCAATCGCGCTGATCAAGCCAGGCAATTATGTTGGCTAACAGAGGCACATCCTTATGAATATCTAGTAAGTTTACTTCTGCTAAGATGACTTGAATATTTGATAGTGATTGCTCTGCTCCTTTGAGTACTTCTAGTTCATACCCCTGAACATCTAACTTAAGCAAGTCAGGGATACGACCATTTAGTTTACCCTGGACAACTTGATCAACTGTCTGCATTGGATGATACGTAACCGCAAAATCTTGGGAGATATGCTCCGCCAGGATCGAAGAGGCGGTTTCAGCTTCGTGTAATGCAACCTTCTCACGAGATTCAGATCCTAAAAGTGTTGGTAAAACCTGAATTCTAGTATGTTGTGATGCAAGGCGATTGAGCTGAGCAACTTGATTTTCTAGTACTTCAAAACAAGTGATGTGAGCATCTGGCCAGATATGCAAGCAGATTTGAGCAAAATCGCCTCGGTATGCTCCAACGTCAAAAATTTGTTGAGGTTGAAAACCTATATGAGAAAGTCTTTCAAGAGCAAGCGAAATTTCTGGTACATCGAGTTTACGAGTCAAATATTTACGGACTTTGCTTCTCAATTTCATAGATTCACAATCCTTAATTCTATTATTCGTCTTAACGGTTCATCTAATTTTTCTACAATATTGATACTCAGTGACTGTAATATGCAACCGTTAATCTCGAAAACTTACAGTACTTTATAATTAAAGCTGCTTTCGATATGGCTTAACCTGACAGGGAGCGATTGGAGATCTCAGAGGGGAAATCAGAAAAATTCATTGCCAAACTTGCTCTACGGCTGCTAGGAAGTGATACTGTTCAACATCCCAATTGTAAATCTTTTGGCCCAAGGTCCAAGCAGTTGCTCGTGCCACATTCAAATGGTGAGAATTAATCAGCCATTGATCCAAAGTCACAGCAATTCCCAATGGATCTGTACTATCTACAATTACAGCGGCCTCACCCAATTTTTCAGCGAGTTCTATTTGTGCAGGTGTGTTACTCATCAATACAGGTAATCCAGCTAACAAATAGGCGAAAATCTTGTTTGTCAAGCAAATGCTGCGGTTGTAAGGTTCAGTTAGCTCCATTGAGAGGCCAATATCATGTTCAGCGGCTAACCTTACCATTTCTGAAGGAGGTGCCGAAGATAAGAGGTGAATCCGATCACCTACTCCCACTGCTTTTGCAAGCTGTTCTAATTCGTTTTGATATTCTGCCGCCAAAAGGCCACGCAGGTGTAATCGCACTGGGGTTTGCATCTGGCCCATTGCTTGAATAACCACCTCCAGACCACGTCCCGGCCCAATAGTCTGAGAGAACCAGTATAGGGAAGGTTCTGTTCCAACGCGATCGCTTTTTACCTGTTCAGGAGAAGATGATGCTTCATCTAGTGAAAACACATTCAAAATGGATTTCATCTTCACTCCATAACGCTTAACATAGGCTTCAGCAATCATGGGTGAAGCAGCCGTCAGATGATCGCAGTGGGGCAACAAAGCCCGTTCTATATAGTCGCGTACTGCTATTTCAGTTTGGTTTTGTGGTGTCTCTGCCAGTTCGCCAACATGAAAATCTTCAGCATCAAATCCTAGGTAAGCTTGATGTTTTTGAGCCGCGATTGCTGCTGCGGGCAGTGCTGCTAGACAGTGAGCAATATATAAATCTGCTGGTTCGGCGGCAGCAACTCGTGCTAACTGATAGCTCATTGGGTGATGAGCCCAAGTGGCTAGTGATAAATGAGAAATTCCAATGTTAGCTGCTAAGCTGCGGGCTATTTCCTGAGTCATTCGGCGACGCAAGTATTGCGTTCTATTGCCCAAACCAACTCGATCACAGCTCCAACTCACCTTTGATAGCAGAGTTTGATCTAACGGACGAACAGCGGCCATATAGTCTCCGGCTACAACCCGTACCTGATAACCAGCTTGATAAAGAGCATTGGCTTCTTTAACCAAGCGCGGATTCGAGGCAATATGGCCAGGGCTAACGAGACAAATTCTTTTCTGCATCATAAACTGTAGCCTGCTGTCATCAGACCTGCTTCAAGCTGTTGGATCAAACGATGACGGTAATCAGACCATTGCCAATTTTTAGCGGTCTCTAGCGCCGCCTGACGCATCTCTCTCAATTCCAATCGATGTGTGATACACCACTCTAATGCTTCAGCCAATGCTTGCACATCTCCTGCTGGAATAATCAATCCATTTACACCATGTTGGACCAGATCGGCAGCCCCAGCCCGATCGGTCGTAATTACTGGTAAGCCTTGAGCAAATGCCTCTGTGACAACCATGCCAAACCCATCACATAGGGTTGGAAACACCAGTACATCGGATCTACGGTAGATTGGGTAGAGTTCACTACGAGGTACAGTCCCAGTCATATAAACTGAATCTGAAACCATTCTCAGTAGTGATTCTGGTAGTCCCATTGCGCCATAGACATCGAGTTGAGCTGCGGCCTCAGGGTGGAGTTGTTTCCAAGCTTGGAGGAGATAATGAGCGCCTTTACGAACACTGAACGTGCCTGCCCAAAGAAATCGGACTTTAACATTATTGGGGACAGAATGGGTATAGGCTTCCGGATGAACGGAGGGTGCTCCATAGGGTACAACTCGTACTTTATTTTCATCCACACCAGCCGCAACGTAAGAAGCTTTTGTAAACTCAGAATTTGCAATAATTAGATCAGCTAGTTGCCATTCTTGGCGTCGTCGTTCAGTGCGAATTTCTTGCCTTGCTCTACAGTATTGTCGATAAGGTGATTGCAGTTCAGGAAATTTTCTAAATTCTTTTTCTAACAGATTTTCAACAAAATCATGCTCTGGAGAAGGAACATCATAAATCCGAGCAATGTTTTGTTGCTTGGCAGCTTGAAAGGTCGCTAAACAGCCATACTCGTAGCCATATACGGCTTGGGAACCTGGTATTTGCTTGGCAACCCAGTGATCGAATTGATTCAATCCCCAATGAAAAACTACGTCGGTTAGACGTTTATCTTGGTCAATTCGGGCAACTAGCAAACGAAGCAATTCTGGCAATGCATAGCTTTTGACGAGGGAAACAGGAAACTCACTGACAGCTCGACGAGATAGTTGATGAGCGAGATCGAATTTTAACAGCTTCGCGAAGCGATGTGCTGTCTTCAACCAAGCCGTATCAGGATGATCGACTAAGGTTGTGGCAAATTGATCTAACATCTCTGCCTCAAAGAGTGCTCTACCAACCTGCTGTACAAAGGGGGCTGGCATGAGATGGGCTAATGTAACTGACATAGGTTAGTTATTCAAGCTGTCTAAATTGAAGGAATAATTAAATATTAAATAGAACTTCAGAATAGTAATATCTTGTTCATCAACATAATCTAGAGTCTTGATATTCCAGAAGATATTCTGAGCTAATAATAGCTTAGCTATTTTCCTAATGATCAAGGCTGATAGTAGCGTCTTCTTAAAGACTTCTTAGGTTGAGCATAAGATATTTCAAAGCTTTCAGGTTTAGACCAATCAACATACCATTTTCCCTTACGGATGCTCTTTTCTCGTTTTACATAGACTCGATTAATATAGGGATCAAATTCGGATTCTGTTGAACAATTGATAACAGGTTTTGCAGGAGCAAATGGCTGTGGAAAGAAAGTATAGGTTATGCACAATATCAGACGGTGCCTTTGTGTGGGGATTTTAGCACGATGAAAACCAAAAGGATTCATCAACCAAGCTGTTCCTGGTTTACCAACAATATTGATCATATTCTCTGAAACTGGAAATCCAGATATCTCTAGTTGCTGAGGCGTAGTAGAGAATTTATTGTATCGATCGGGTGTTGAACGATTGTAGGTATTTTTGATATAACTATGGGGGCCAGAAGTTTCATCTACATCGCTCAGGTAGATAAAGAGCCGTATCTCTGTCCAGTCATCGATATCGCGATGATAACTTTCTGGATACTTTAAATATAAATTATTCTGATTCTCATATTCATCGAACCCATAGCGAAGCCACCAAGCTTGAATCAAAGAAATAGTTGGCTTACAGCCAAACAAGTAGCTGACTATTCCTAAAGCTCTAGGATGATTGGCCAATTTCAAGATCTGGGGGCAATCTAGAATATCTCCTATTCTGTAATGGGCGTGTAAACAAGACTTATGAGCTGCTTCAGGGTTAAAGAAACCGACTTTCTCTAATCGATCTGGATCAAAACAAGGACGGCTCATCAAGTGTTGCTTGATTTGCAATGCCTGATTTTCTGAAACCCAGTCTTCCAAGAAGCATAGACCATCAGTTTTGAAACGGTGAATGTCCCGCTCATACTGCTTGGCTATCTGCTCAAAATTTCCACTAGGCATTAGACGTGATATAACAGATGAAACTTTACTTCTATCTCTAGGTTCTAGCTTTTGCCTTTGCAAATAGTATAAAAACCATCGATAGTCGGTAATAGATTGTTCGATTAGCCTAAAGTATTTTTGAAGGGGTGTTTCTGATTTCATTTTGGGATTATGCCCTTGATTAGGAGAGCAACTAGTTGCTTGTGTCTAAAGATGCACGGCTATACCATAGTCATCCTAAATGGGACACAAAAAGTAGTCTCCCACTTTCGTATTCTCAAGCAAAGCTCAGCATTTTCTAAGCACTCTCTTTTGCCGTTGTATCAGGAACACCATCTAAGTAATATTAACCTAAACGTTCGGGAGTAGGTTGCTTTTGCAATGTTTTTGCTACATCTCAGATATTAGAGCTGATGGATAGTCGATATAGAACCTCTCTTCTTAATTTGGAAATTTTCCATCCTATAGCTAATTTATTATAGCCATACTGATATATCAATCTCTGTAATTGTCTTGCTTTTTGCCAACCTAAAGTATCAGCAAGCAATCTAAAGACGGGACCTCCGGTTGGTTTCAGATTGGATCCACCAAATTCTTGAACCTTAGCGTTTGCTGCTTGTACAAGATTGGGAACGTCAGGATATGCCTCATAGATAAACCGTTGAAAAACAGTTGCACATGCATGGCGAGTTCTCTCACTGTTCTCCCTCGCCAGTAAGTTGTTAGTGCCTAGTTCGAGAGAATCGAAGGCAGACTTCCAGGCTAAAGCAGATCTTGACCCGCTTAAGCTGCTGGTATTACCCGATCGGTAATAGGTTTTTGCTCCCCAGCAAAACTTTACACCTTGGCTAGCTAGTAATATACGGCTAAAGTAGTCAAAATCATTGATGAGAGAAAGGGATTCGGTCCAGCCACCTGCTCGATTTGCAATCTGTCGTGGAATCAACCACGCTGCTCCATGCATCATCAAATGGTTCTCCCAAGCGCATAATAACCAGTCTACAGGCTCAAAATCTGCCCATAAGGGCTGTCGAATGAACATCGCTTCACTGGGTGATTTATAGAAGCGTGACCATTCACACGAAGCGACATATTCCAGATTTCCATCTTCAAACAGTTTCATCTGCCGTTCAATTTTGTCAGGAGCTAGCAGATCATCTGCATCTAAATATTGAATGAAATCGCCTTGTGCTTCCTGCAATGCTCGATTTTCTGCGGCGCTCTGCCCTTGATTCTCTTGATGAATTACTTTTACGCAGGTTGATTCAAAACGTTTCGCAACTGTCAGTGTATTATCCCTAGAGCCATCGTCCACAACAATTATTTCAATGTTAGTCCATGTTTGTGCTAGAGCAGATTCTAGAGT
Organism: Leptolyngbya sp. NK1-12; assembly: GCF_032598965.1. Taxonomy (NCBI): domain Bacteria; kingdom Bacillati; phylum Cyanobacteriota; class Cyanophyceae; order Leptolyngbyales; family Leptolyngbyaceae; genus Leptolyngbya; species Leptolyngbya sp. NK1-12. Next base: position 610,460 of record NZ_CP053587.1, on the reverse strand, counting down.
TTTTGCCAGCCAAGATTCAACATTGAATGCAGGAATTAGGATTGATATTAGAGGCTTCATCGATGATTAGATTTAGGAGCTAGGTGAACACAAATAACGTTGTTTCAACCGTTCGTATAGACAGCGCTTATCGAAGCTGGCGTTTTTGTTTAGATTGTTTTGCCGCCAAATCTCGTTCCAAAGGTGGAGAGCATGACTATTGCGAGTCAATTTACCTGTTTTAGTATGGGGTCGGAGAATTGGCCGAACCAGATCTTTGGCTGACTCTATCGTTTTATGCAAACTTAACTTCTCGCAAGGGTAAACAATTTTCTTAACCGCCCTCCAAGTGATTGGGCAAAAGTAATCGTAGGGAACTACATATTGCTCGAATTTTAGTTCTGCTACTGCTCGTTGAAGTAAAAAAGGACCGATATCTCCATAACTAATCTGAGCTGGATCTGTTCTGTCACTGGTCTCAACTAAATAGTTGGTGAAAGTAGAATTCTTTTGTAGTTTGAGAACGCAAGTAATTGCGGGTGATCCCCATATCCCCTCATAACTAGAGGCAATGACATAATCTGACTTAAAGTTGAAAGGTTTCAGGCAGATCACATCTGTATCAACCCACCATCCTCCTTTTTGATTTAGTAGATGGTAACGGAAGAGATCGGCAAATCCTGCATAGCTGCCTTTGCCCCAACCAGTTTGATAAGTGAAAATTCGATCTTGAGGTAAAATTTCATTTCCATCTTTGATAATAGTGTTTTCCGGTACATTTTTGACATCACCATACACATAAAGATGGTATTCATGCCCATTTTTGAGAAAAGACTGAATAGATAGTTGCTCCATTAAGGAAAGCTGTCCACCAATCCATAAGCCTTGAATTACCCTATTTTCTGATTCCAAGATAGTTACTCCTTCGCTTGAATCCAATATTGCAATATTTGACTAAATAACCAAGGTTTATGCTGTAGTGAAATGCTTCCAACCGTAGCGGAAATACCAGGATTTAGAGACCGAAACGTAATGATGCAGAACGGCTTTAGGCTGAATTACTTCGTTGTGATCGGGCATCACAATATAGTCTTTGGAAGGAGCTACAGCGCAGGGTTGATTTGCCAGCATCATGGCTACTAGTGCCTGTTCTTGGTAGTAATGAGTTCCTTCTTGTTCAATTAGGGTTCTACACCAAAACTCTAGTTCTTCCCAATCAATTTCACTACTACTGAGTCCACAAATTCCAACATTGAGCCGCTCAGGAAGATAGGTTTTTGCTAGTGCAGCCATCAAATGATCTGAATAACCATAGGATGTTTCAGTATCAATCATGTAGCAAGGATTTTGAGGATTTTTTAGCCAATCTACGAGGAACGTTGGCATCCGAAAAAATAGCATGTCGGAGTCCAGGACCAACTTCCATCCTTGCGATCCTGCATGAATATCGGTCAGTTTTCGCATGTTAGGGTAATTCAACCGACGTTCTCGTAGATAAGGAAACCGATTAGCTGGTAAATCTTGCTCTAACCGTTCTTCAATTTCTGCAATCGGTACAATTTTGGCATCAGGAAAAATTCGCTGAATCTGACTAACATACTTCTGTTTCAGAGTGCCGTCATCATAGATCACAGGACGTAAATTGATGTTGGTATTGTGGGCCATTGAATAGGCACAGAAGCAAGTTTGATACCAAAACTTTTGACCAGTCAAAAAATAAATATTGAATGTTTCTTTGGCCTTATCAGCCTCAATCGTAGGCAGATGACAAGTTGCTGCCTCCATTTGCAACCTTGACCAGTGGTCGATTGCCATGTTGCTAGCTCCTCGGCGCTGGCATGTTTCGATGAAGCCTTTAGGAACATGGTAAACCCGGTAAAGCAGGGAACCCAAATGCAATGATTTTGCCAACCGTCGTAGAGGGGATGGTTGTGAATTGACAATCATGATATTGCAGCTCTAAAGTAACTCAGCTTGTCCTTCAAACAGCCCACAAGCACCTTGCCAACGGATGTAGCTAGCTGGGTCTCTCCAAGGTTGGTAGCAGAAGAAGGCTTTGATCTGTCGGGGTAACACAGTCCAGCGGGGAACTTTCGGCCAAAGACGAATATCGTGTATATCTAAAACCTGAATCCAGGATTTTGTCGAGGCGCGATTCAATCGTGCAAGATATTCTTTAGTCAATCGTTTAGCAGAAATAAGGTGGGTGAGCTGAAGCTCTGGGAAGTAGGCTATTCCCCAACTGGCTTCGAGTAAGGTAAGCACAATATCGTTATCTTCTCCTGATGTGAGTTGCTGACCTGTGCGACCCAATGCTAATCGTGTACGATTTCCAATAATGCGCTGTACATACAGCTCAGCCGCCTGTTTGCGAATCGCTAATCCAGCACCAATAGGAGCGAATGGTGGATACTGTTTCTGCGACTGAGTGGTTTCTGTCCAGATGCAAATCTGAATTTGATTCCCTAAATCTCGTATACCTAATGGAGCGTCAACGTTAGCAAACCACGGCTCTGGATTCACTTCAAACTCAGGTAGGGACTTGCCACCGATTGCCCCTAGCTGGGAATGCTGCCGAAATATCGCAAGTGTATGCTTCAAATAGTCTGGTGCAAGTACATTGTCATCATCAGCAAAGACTAGAATCGCAGCTTTGGCTTCTCGAAAGCCACAGAGGCGAGCGGCAGTTAGTCCTAGAGTTTCTTCTCGCACATGGCGTGCATGAAGATGCCATGTCAAATCAATCTCTGAAGACAAAATACTATTACTAGCGTTATCGATCAGCAACAACTCCCATTGGTCTTGCGGCAAAGTTTGTGCTTCGAGGGCAGTAAGTACCCTCTCTAGATAATCTCGTCGAGGGTTATGAGTACAAATGATGACAGTGATCTCAGGTGTCATGCGTTTGAAATAGGATGAGTTGTAGCAGTTGCACTTCTCGGCCCTAGGCGTTGTCTACGTTCAATTGCTCTTTGATAGCTAGCTTCTTGCAATGCACCAATTCGATCGAGGTTGTATTCTGATAAAACTCGCTCGCGCGCTGCTTGGCCGAGACCCATGCGTAATTCAGGATCATTGAGTAATTCGATTACAGCCTCAGCAATCTCTGTTGGGCTGTGAGGAGATATTAACCGCCCAAACTTCCCACCATCAAGCAATTCAGCCATTCCTCCAGCTCGACTGGCAACGATTCCACGTCCGGCAGCCATAGCTTCAACGCAGACTAGTCCATAGCTTTCCCAGATACTTGGGAAGACGCAAATATCGGTTCTTGATAGAAGTTCAGGAATTTGCAGTAGGGAAATACTACCTGTAAACTCCAGTGAATTCAGATGACGCCGCAGTTTGTCCTCAAGATACTGACGCATATTCATATCACGTCTAGGTGAGTTCCAGGCAGGACCAACGAAGCGAAATTTGATGTTAGGATGATATTTCAAAATGAGTGGAATAGCATTTGCTAAATCTAAAATGCCCTTACGAACTTCTAACCGACCTATAAACGTGATTACATCTGTTCGTGTATTGATTGGGGTATTCAGTAATTCTGCTGGTGGGATATATGCAAAAGGGATATGAGAAACTTTATGGTAATCTAATTGCCATTCATTAATTAACGCATCAGCAATTGCTTTAGATGGAGCAACAATCTCGTCTGCTTCTAGTGTATGCAATCGCTCGATGTCATCAGCGGGGTCATACTGCCACCGAGGAAAGGGTTTCGGAAATTTTCCTTGACGCAAAGCTCCTAAGTGCCAGCGCAACTTTTGCGAAAGAGTTGGCTTCACAAAGCTATACTTACCAATCAAAAAAGTGGGTGTATGCAGCTTGATAACGAGTGGAATGCTGGGAACTAATTGGACTGCCCATTTTGCATTTGCAGCAATTTCTGGGCCTTCTAATACGTCAAATTGAACAGAACGATGTCGTTCTGCAAAAACTTGTCCAATCTGTTCCCCAAAGATAGAATTGTTAGAACCAATAATTCTATGAACTATGATGCTATTTTCAATATTTATTCCAGTACGGGAGGAACTGCCAGCGAATACCTCTACATGATGCCCACGATGTGAAAGCATTTGAGCTGCTTGTTCTACATAGGTTGCAATGCCTCCCAACGCTGTATCAGGTGGGTATTCATAGCTGATAAAAGCAATCTTCATGTAGAACTATTTCGATTGAGTCTTAAAGGTTCAGATGTTGGAATTTGACGATGGAGATTAGCACAGAAGTTACTCAGATTGAAGGTGCTCAGGTGTCAGCTTTAGCTATTTATCGCTAGGATTATTAAAGCAAGCATTGACTGGCAATAAAACTATCTAGCTTGCTATTTAGGAGATCTGGATCTCGTTCAACCTTCATCACTTGGTAGTATTGCTCCGCGATGTTTTGTAGTTCAGAGAGAGGAATTGAGAATAATCGAGAAGTTGATTGAAATAAATGATTGAAATCCAGCTCAATAAATGTATTTTTTTGATTGAGGCTAAAACTACGCGGAGCTTTACCAACAGGCACACAACGAGCATGAGCACATTCAGTATATTTCAGGAACTCTAAACTACACCTCGAAGGTGATACGAACATAAAGCGAAATCTAGAGAGGTGTTCAATATACTTGGTACCAATGTAATCATGTCTCTGCTTTTGACCTATATCGGGATAGCCAGGATGCTCTAAAAGCTCTATACGATGACGTAATAGAATATTCCTGCCTACTTTATCAAGAAATTTCTGACGATAGGGGTAAAATAGGGACCCGATAGCACCAGAAAGGATGATTTTATTTTTTCTAATTTTTAAGTTGGAGTTGATATGACATCTAGTTTTGAAGGCGTAAGGAATAACAAGCAGTTTCTCATTATTAGTTGCATCATCTAAGTCTTTGGTAAACTCTTCAGGTTGATAAGGGCTTAAGAAATATACATTCTGCTTATCTTTTATTTTAACCAGAAATTTATAATACCAATGATTGTTACATTGTTCATAATATGGATCGACAATTCTAAAAAAGAAAATAGAATTAATCTTTTCGAGATTTAAAGTTTCAAGATAGTAACATTCTGATTCAGTAATTCGAGGATCGATAATGTTGATCTGATTCACTTGAGGAGCAATCGCCTTAATTGAGCTGGTCTTCCATCCCATTTGGTCTGCATATAAAGGACCTGCATCATAAGTAATCATTTTAGAATAATTAAATTCATCAGATAAAATATAGACTTTTTGCATAGCTAGTTGAGTATTGTATGAGAATTTTCAGATGAGATAATTGGAACAAGTCAAAAGTTATAGTTCTTAAGAATAGTGCTCTAAGCACTGGTTCAGCTTAATTTTGAATTTTTTACTCCTCAATTGTCTTCTGAAACTTAAAAATTTCTTCTAGAGCTTGCTGTTTTGCCATTATTTCAGCTTGTATCATCTTTCGATAAATTGGCTCGTGCTTCATTAAACGGATTTTGTCAATCAAGTGACGAAGAAAACTTTTCTTTTGTATGCTAGGTATGTTTCCATATCGTAAATATTCAAGAATGTATGATGACATACCACCTTCGCGCTTTAAGCGCAGTAAATATTCCTCTTGTAATCTGGTTGTAGGAATAAGATGGTTTAAACGAAGATTGGGAAATAAACCCGTTGCATATCCACAATCATGAGCTGTAAGCGCAAGATCTAGATCTCCTGCACTAGAGAGTAGGTTTCCTCGTCTATCAAGTCGAAGCCGCAATGGATCTTCCTGTGTAACCTCATAGTATCGATAAGCAACTTCTCGCTTGATGCAAATTCCTGCGCCATAAGGAACATTTTGCCCACTAAAGGAGCGGTTTCCCCAAACGGGTTGTCTAACCTCCCGAACTGCTAGAAAAGATAAGAATGGTTCCTGCCAAGCCTCAAGTGGGCTATCAGTCTCTGCGCTAATGTGCCCTCCAAAGGCTCCAAGAAACGGATACTCCTTCAAAATATGTATTGCTTCCTCCAAATAATCCGGTTCAAGAACATTATCATCATCAACAAAAATAAGTAGATTGCCTTGTGCTTCTTTAATTCCGCGCAATCGAGCTGGAGTAAGACCTAAGTTTTCTTCTCGAAGATGACGGTTTCTAGGATGCCAACTTAGATCTAGCTCAGAAGATAAAATTTCATTACTAGCATTGTCAACTAGCAGAAGTTCCCAAAGTTCCATCGATAAGGTTTGAGATTTTAGTGCTCCCAAAACTTTTGTAATATAATCTCTTCGGGGATTATGTGTACATATAATGACGCTTACAATTGGTTCCATAATTGGCGACTTTTGTATAGAATCGATCGTTTTACAAGCGACCGAATTAAGGGCAATGATGATTGAAAGACCTTGAACGAACGACTACAACGAAACGCTTCCTGTATCTGATTAGCTGCCCCAATTAGTTCATTTTGACTAAGCATTCGACGTGCCGTACTGAGGGCATGAAAGGCAAAATGCTCTTTAGCTTTTAAGGATAGAAAATGAGCTTTGTCCTGAGGTAAATATGCTTCTGCAATCTCAATTGCTTTACGGATGTCTACAATATCTGAACCGGATTTGGCTAGGCGGGAAGTTTCAGAATAATTATGCATTCGGTAACAGGCAAGGATCCTCGGTTCATACCAAATTTGGTAGTGAGAAGCAATTCTCTTCCACATTTCCCAGTCAGCAGCAAAGTGAACTTTGGACAAAAATCCACCCAGTTCCTCATAAACGCAACGCTTAACAACCATTGCAGGAAATTGAATTCTTTGCGCAACCGCAATACGCTCTATCCAGTTGACTAAAATACCAGATGTTCTGCTTTCAATTTCTGATAAACCCTGCCAATGTTCATCACCATCAATGTAGGCATGACGACAAAAAGCTGCGCCAACTGCTGGACTTGCTTGAGTTGCAGCGAGTAACTGGTTGTAAAAACCAGGCAAGACAATATCATCTTGATGCAGGATATGCACCCAATATCCTCTAGAGCGCTGAATACAAGCATTCCAATTATTAACTAATCCAACGTTTCGAGGTTGTCTAAAAAATGATACACGCCCTCTACCAATTTCTTTTACAAGAGATTCTGGATCATCTTTGGTGGAGCAATCGTCGATTACCTCGATCTGCATTTGGCTGATCCCAAGGTCTTGCTCTAAGACAGAACGGAGAGTCTGCTCAAGATATTTTGTGCCGTTGTAAGTCGGAATCATTACTGACCACAGAGGACGTTCTACCTCTTGAGGAATAGGTGTAATTGAGGGATATAAGCTGCTAGAAAATTTCAGAGCTTGATCCTCTGACTTCAATAGCTTAATCATTATTTGTTGCCTTTATTGATTTTTACGAGCAGTGATTAAGGTGATTGAAACTACAAGCTGCGTTATTATAATTATACTTTTGACAATAAAGCCTGTGATAATTTACGCTTATATCGCCTTGCCCCATGCAGCTTTAAGCGTTTTAACAATCTAAGCTCAATGAATGGATCGAATGATTTGGCAAGTCGATACAAGTCAATAGTCTGTTTCCATTTGATCTTTTCTTTGTGCAGTAAAGTCAGAATCAACCAATAACTGGCAAACTCGTCTTTTTTAATTTCCGTAATTTCAAACGGAATGGCGACTTGTTCATGTAGAAAAGCAAAGACTTGCATTTGCTCATGAAGCACTCGGCTACCCGCACCTGGTTTCGAGCGAACACTGGAATTATGAGTGCGGTAATAGTTTAAAATTTTGGCAGTAAAGAAAACATCAGACTCTAGAAGCAGCTTGATCCATGTCATCCAATCACCACAGAGAAACATTGGCTCGTAGGCATAGCCAACCTTTTCAAACAGTTGCTTCCTAGTTAAAACAGCGCTAGCGTTAGGAACCGTGTTCCTTAATGACAAATAGTTTCTGCACTCGTCTAAGCCATTGTTAAAGAAATCTTGACGCCATCTCTCTTTGCTAACATCATCTGTCCACCAATGCATGGTGTCTTTCAGTTGATTATGTTCATCAACTTGGCGGGATTGACAATAAGCTATACCGACATTGGGATGATTGTCTAAAATAGGGACAAGCGTTTCTAGAAAAGTAGATTCAGCAAAATCGTCTGACTCTGCAATCCAGATGTATTCACCAGTGGAATGCTGGATACCTTTATTCCACTGCTTGAAGGGAGAGCCGCTATTTGTTGTGTTGAGGATTGATCGTATCTTAGGATGATCTGCGAACTGAGCAAAAACTTCATTGCTGTTATCAGTCGAAGCATCATCTAGGTAGATTAGTTCAAAGTCCTGGTAGGTCTGATCTAGAATGCTTTGAAGCCGCTGCTCTAAAAACTGTGCATGATTATAATTAGGCACAATAACACTAACTTTTGGCATGGCTCACTCACCTATTGCGGGGCGCGCAACAACGGCAAACTGCAAATATCGCATATCTCCAACTTGCTTAGGGAATAGCCAGTTTAGAACTTTAAATTTTCTTAAATGATATGGGTGGAATTTTTCCAGAGAATTAATGCCTTCCAAGCGCTCAATTGAGTAACCTAACTCATTCAAAGTCCTCTCAATACTGTGACAAGTAAAGAAACGTAAATGAGTTTTATCTAAGATCCCCCAATCTGTATATTTCCAATCTTTATGAATTAACAGTCTCCAAATGTTGTCAAAGTAGCGAACATTAGGAATAGAGGCAACAATTACTCCTTGATCGGTAAGAAGTTTATGACAGTATTCTAGAGCTGTGTAAGGATCAACTAAGTGTTCTAAAACATCATTAAAGATTATACAGTCGAAATAACCCTCAGGTAGATCCAGATCATCTGAAAAAATATTACATATTACTTTATCTAATCTTAAAGTAGCGGCAGTAGCAGCAGTTTCATTCGGTTCAATTCCCCAAACCTCAACGGAACGTTCTCTTTTCAACAAATGACCGAATTTACCAGCAGCACAGCCAACATCAAGAACTTTACCGACGTTTTCAGGAATGTACTCTAACATTTCACAGCGTTCCACCTGAAAGTAATCTTCAAAGCTCTTTGAGTTATATTCCTCATTTAGGAATTCAACCACCAATTTATCATTATTCATATCAATATACTATCTACTAATAAGGTTTTGATTATTGGTGTCTACTTGTTTTTTGAGTAGATGAATATCGTTGAACACTATGCTTCCCCAATTAGAATGCCAATTTGCAATTTGAAATTGAGCATTGGGGGTTGGTCTAATCTCAAAGCAGGGCCTTCCTATAACTATATCTAGATCCTGTCTGTAACCTTTCTTATGCCCGAAACCTACGCTAAAGCCAGAATAGTAAGCTCCCGGTGCAAGATTGGAATTTGGGATAATCAACTGTAAAACTAATCTTTGGCTTGCTCTAATTGAAAACTCTTCTGTAATCAATGACCCTATGCAGTTTCCATTCGTACTAAAAATACTCGAACCAATACTTAATCCATCAATGTTGTGATCTGATTCGACAGTAAGTTCATATCTAATTGGTTGCCCAAATTCTAAATTCGTCTCTTTGGATTCTAATCTGATATCAACAAATTTAACTTGTTTACCATATCCTGGCAGTCGTAGCTCATTTAGATCTTCCGTCTGATTTTGCAAAGTGTCAGAAAAATATTTTTTGATAACTTGATCTGCCGATCCAGTATCTATAACATGACCTCTAGCTAAATAAAGAGCTTTATTACAAAGTGTGCTAATAGTTCCCATACTGTGACTTACGAAAATAACAGTACGACCTTCATTGGCAACCTGGTCCATCTTGCCCAGACATTTCTTTTGAAACTGGGCATCTCCAACTGCTAGTACCTCATCCACAATTAGAATCTCTGGCTCCAAATGAGCTGCAACCGCGAATGCTAATCGCACATACATCCCAGACGAATACCGCTTTACAGGCGTATCCAAAAACTTTTCAATCTCAGCGAACGCAACTATCTCATCAAACTTGCGCTTGATTTCTGCCTTGCTCATGCCCAAGATTGCCCCATTCAGAAAAATATTTTCCCGTCCGGTTAACTCTGGATGGAAACCCGTACCTACCTCCAGCAAACTGGCTACTCTTCCTTGAATCCGAATTCTGCCCTTTGTTGGTTCTGTAATCCGGCTCAAGATTTTCAATAGGGTTGATTTACCAGCCCCATTACGTCCAATAATTCCAACCCGATCGCCCTGCTTAATCTCAAACGAGACATCTCGTAACGCCCAAAACTCTTCTTGAGTAGGATTCTCAGACCTGAATTTTGAATTTCCAAAACCGCGCAACAGTTTTTTCCCTACATTGCTAAGAGTATCGCGCAAGGTTGTATAGCGTTCTTTTTGCTGATGTCCAATGATGTATTTCTTACCCAGACCTTCAACGCAAACGACCGGATGGCTCATAGATAATTTTTGAACGAAGGCAAAACTACAAAAGCAAAAGAAATTTGATTAACAGACAGATGTCTAAATTACATCGGCAAAGCGCCGCTCTGTTTTACGGAAATACCAAATGCTGCTAGAAAATAGCACAAGCACCAGTACCAGCGACAGTATAAAGCCTGGCAGATAAATCTGAGATTGCCCGCCTAAAATCGCCCAGCGAAAACCATCGATTACGCCCACCATTGGGTTCAATGAATAGAGCAAGCGCCATTCATCTGGTACAATACTGCTGCTAAACCCTACTGGAGAAATATAAAGTCCAAACTGGACAATGAACGGAATTAAAAAGCGAAAGTCTCGATATTGCACATTCAGTGCTGCCAACCAAAGCCCCACGCCAATCGAAGCTGCAAAAGTAATGGCAATGAACAGGGGTAGGGTTAGAATACGCCAGCTTGGGATGAAATTAAACCAAGCCATTAGTCCTAATAAAATGGTGCCAGAAATCAAAAAATCTACAAAGCTGACAATCACACCGCTGGCTGGCACAATCAATCTTGGAAAGTAAACTTTTGAGATTAAATGGGCATTTCCAACTAAGCTATTGCTACACTCTGACAAAGCATTAGAAAAAAACTGCCAAGGCAACATAGCTGAGAACACCAGAATTGGATAAGGAGCGCCTTCAGAAGGTAGCTTAGCAAGATTGCCAAATACAATAGTAAACACGACCATTGTCAAGAACGGACGAATCAAAGCCCAGGCGATTCCAATCGTGGTTTGCTTGTAGCGAACCAAAATATCGCGCCAGGCAAGAAAATAAAATAATTCTCGATAGCGCCATAGATCTTGCCAATATTGACGTTCAGTTCGTCCAGCCTCAATCAACAACTCCTGCCTCTGAGCAGCTTGATCGTTTACCATTGGCTCAACCTATATACTTAAACTGTGCAATGCCGTTATAGTTCAACATTCTCGCGTGTTTTCGAGTAAACTCTCCCACCGAAGGATTTCCCTGCGGATGAATTACACCCGTTGCCTGTTGCCACAGCTCAGCAGGAGCCAGGGAAACTTCATAAGTACGGTCAGAAGTCTTGCGAACGTGATACCAACGCGTTTGTTGGCATTCACTGCACCAAAACGCCTCTAACCATTCTCCTTCTAACGGAACTGTAGCTCGAGATGCAACCAACATTAGGGCGTTTCGACGATTCACCCCACGTTGCTGTAATTGACCTACTCGATCGGCAAACAACGGATGCTTCTGGCTAGCACTATCAAGATGACAGCCATGAACGGGACAGTGAATAGCCCGTCGTTTAGAACGCTTCCGATTTCGGTCACACCTTCTCTGCAATTCGGCCTCCTTTTGCAAACACACTAACAGAGGTTACGAGGGGAGAGACTGAGATCAACTTGACCATCAAAGCCCACTCCCACTTAAAACGAGAGTATTGAGTTGCTTGCAGTTAGCTGAGATCGAGTTGTTTACAGCAGGTAGATCAACCTGGAAACCACTCTTTAAGTTTTACTAACTATCCCTTTTTACTCTAGTGGTTTTACAAATCAGGAGAGTTTAGCGGCAAAACAAATGCTGGATACTCAACGTGAGTGGACTGTAGATTTTATGGAACTCCTCTTGACAAGGGCCATCACAACATAGTAGTAAATTGTGAACAAAAGCGTAGAGAAAATCTGTCCGCCCCATGCACCGTGCCAAAATTCAAAAGCGGCTTTGCCCCAGTAAGCTTCTGCCATTGCCATCAACATGATGCGAGGAATATTAAATAACAAAGCCAGCACCATTCCTACCACAATCATGCCAGTTATTTTCAGAGCGCTTTGCTGCAAAAATAGCCCTAGAACTAGACTGGCAGCAGCCATCGTCAGCATCATGTCGAACCCATTACAGCCCCATTGCACATCAACCGTGCCACCCGGTAACGAAATCGCTGTGCTCTGCAAAACTGAAGGTTGACCAATGGCCAGTAGCCCTAAATTGCCTGCCCAAGCCATGAATCGCTCTAAAATTTGTGGCGGTAGAAAGGCTTGCCAAATCTCTTTGGCGACCTGGAAGGGTTGAGGAAATAGCCCCATTCCAATCAGAAATGTTGGTAGCGGATAGAGTCTAAAGAACTCCATTCCCCAACAGCTACAGGCTATGCCTATTAAGATAACTGCCCAATCGAGTCGTTGAGACCACTCAACCCAAAAAGCCGCCGGGGCCAAAATAATGCCGCCTATGATCAGCAAATGTCCCAATAATCGGTCTGCTTCTGAGACTTGCAGCTTTGCGAGTTGATGACGTTTCTGCCAAAGCATGTGCAACCCCAGACCAATGGCCGCCGTCATTAAAATACTGGGTGTTCCGCGCAGAGTCGCGGTGATCAAATCTAGTAACCGTGAGGGGAGGTAGAAAAATCCTACTAATATGCCGCAGCTAACAATTCGATTGTGGGGCGTTCTCAGGCATTCACGTAGGATATCTTGAGCAATTTGTCTTGCTTTTCTCGCTTTCCCTGCTTTGTTTGATTTCATTAGGCTCTGCTTCTGCGAAGGTTCATACCATAGCGGCCCAAGCTAACCAATCCCAAACCAACGATGAGTAGATTGCTGATACTTGCCGCACCTGTTTTGAGGACAGATCGTTTAGCATTTTGCTTTAAAGAGTTGGCTTGGGTATTCAACAACTCCGAAGCGCGCCTTAAATCCTCCTCAGTAATATTCGCTCCAGCCGCCCTAGGATTAGATTGAGCACTCTGGATCTGAGACTGAATTTGGGAGGCTTGAGTGCTGATGTTAGTGAGTGCTTGCTGCTGAAATTTCAGGCCATCTGCAACCACTAGCAAACAAGACAACAGAAATACTACACCTGCAACCAAGCAAAAGGTAGAAAATCGCTTTAACCAGCGGCGATTCTCAAGATTGCCAAAAATCAGCAACGCTGCACCAAATAACAAAACAATACTGCGATCCGACATTTGCTGAACAATGCCGATCCGCCACTCTACATTACCAATTTGCGGCGGTAGTGCTAGCACTAGCATATCGATAATAAAACCTGCCAGACAAACTAAGCCAACGATTTGGCATATCCCTCTAGGGCCATAAGAGCCTGCGGAATTAGAAATGGGCGAAGAAATAGATGCCATGAAAGTTCACCAGATTAAGAAATAGAATTGATGATGGAAATAAAGCAGTATCCAAACGCCATCTTGAAGCTCCGGAGAATTTCGCTTCCTCAAATCTTGATTTAAAGATTTTAAGAGTTAAGCCACAATGATGAAGCAATGGAGTAGACAAGACAGTGAAATTAGAAAATCGGTATGAGCGTTTCAAACTTGCGAGAGACAGGGGAGGAGTGACCACTTGTTCAAGTAGTCACCCGTAACCCCTACTAAAGCTTGGTGTTATACGCAATCCTCACACGTTGAAGATTTAACCCAAATTGTAAGAGTTACGCTTTCACCTCTTCAGGTTGCTCAGACTGTTCCCCTTTACGCTTACGCAACGCCGCAGCACCCATCGCTATTAATCCAGGTAAAAGTGCAGGCGTAGGAACGGCACGATACGCATGGTTATCGCTTTCAAAGGCGGCGCTGGACGAAATCAGATCAATTCGGTCAAAGGACTTGCCAGCATCAGCAAAGAAATCGACAAATCTGGCACCAGTTAATTGCTGATTTCCGTTTGCTGGATTGCGAATATCTGAGCCTACGATCGTTTTCAACAACTTACCCTGGCTAAAGAAGCTGATTGAGTTAAAGCTGTCGATCGATCCCCAGTACAAGCCAAAGTAATTTAGCGCTGTGCTGAAGTCAATGCGGACCGGACCGGGTTCTTGCCCAGCGCCTAGGGTCAAGTAGGCGGGCTGATTATTGGGTGGTTCTGCGTATCGACCACCAATAGAACCAGCGACGAATCGCCCATTACCAGAATAGCTTGCGAGCCCTTTCGTGTAATTGATTGGTGAGGCTGAAGGAGTAGCAACATCGCTGAAAGTCAGAGTGGTTGCGCCTGCTACGGTCGTGGTAAATTGGTTTCCATCCGGCGATACACCGAAGGAGATGGCTCGAACTGGCTCAGCGGCTACCGCTACTGCTAGTCCAGCAGCAGTTAGTAAGCTAAGGGTCTTCAAATTCATTGTTGTACCTACCTTAGGTGAATAATTGTTCAGGTTGAGGAGGAACTAAACGCGGTAGGCTACCAAGAACACGGAAGCATGTGAATGGCTTCTGTTTGTCTACAATCGGCTAAGGAAATTCCTTTTAACCTCTAGTCAGGGTTGGTTTCTGACATTGGTTTTGTGACGATCGATTACCCCTGAAACTGGTAGCCTGGTAGAGCAACCTTCGGTAGAAGCAACGGTATCCTGAGAATTTCAGTATTGGGTGATTCACTTCTACATTGTAGAGAATTCTACAGAGAGAAGCTAATGCACCTGCTACACTTCACGGAGATTTAATGCAGTGATGCAGATCAATGAATCTATCAGAATACCTCCCTAATTTCCGTGAAGTTAACCCTTGAAAACGCACTGTTTCAAGACTGTGAGGTACTGCCCTGCAATAATTTCGGGGGTGAAGTGAGTCTGCAGGTAGCGACGTCCGGCTTTGCCCATGCGTTCAGCCGTCTGCCGGTCCTGTTGCAGTAGACGGATAAAATTGGCTAGTTTCGCGGCATCGCCATTCTCGAAGGTGGCACCACAACCTGCCTCGGCAATCACTTGGTTCAGGTAAGCCTGTTTGGGGCAAATCACAGCAATCGGACGACCGGCAGAAAGGGCAGAATAGAGTTTGCTCGGAGCCACCAAACTATCCATACCGGGGCTGACGCTGACCAAGGATAGGTCGCAGGCCGTGAGTGAGTAGGGTAACACGTCTCTATCCTGGTACGGCAAAAATAGAAAATTAGTTAATCCGAGTTCTTGCACCTTTTGGATCAAAATTTCGCGTTTAGCACCGTTGCCGATGCAGACAAACTGAATCGGTTCATCGCGGAGCAGGATCGCCGCTTCTAGCATGGTATCTACATCGTGGCAGCGGCCCAAATTGCCTGAATACAGCACTGTAAATGGTTCAATCAAGCGGTGCTTCATGGCAAACCAATTTTTAGATTTGGGGATTGGCACAATCGTATTGGAATCGGCCCAGCTATGAATCACAGAGATTTTATTGGCAACCTCTGGGCAGCGATTGGCAACCCGTTCTTGCATAGCAGAGCTGAGCACAATAATGCCGTCCGCATGTTTCCAAACTTGCTCATTCAGGGCATGCCAAAGTCGAGTCAACCAATGTCGGCGAGAGATCACTCCCAACTCAACAGCAATATCTGGATACAAATCATACAGTAGACAGATATAGGACATGCCAAATAGCAGGTGTGCTAGATAGCCAACAATTGGTAGAAACGGGGGTGCGGTTGTGATTAAGACAATGTTGCGACGACGGCAATTCTTTAGTAGATGCAATACGGCGCGAATCATGAATAGAATGCCGTTGATGGCCTTACCGCGAATCCGTTTGGGCCACATCTGCGAGGTGCGCGAGCGTTTGATTTGCACGAGTCCAGCCTGTTCATAGGCAGGAGCAGAGGTAGATTGAAAGGCATAACCAGGTTGGCCGGTAAAGACTTTGACATCTACTCCTTGCTGTCCGAGCTGACGCACTAGCTCTTCAATTAACTGACCGGTGGCGGCAAAATCAGGCGGGAAAAATTGGGTAATTACCGAGAGTCGAATCGACTGAGCGAGAGGTTTAACAGCATGGGGCTTTGTCCTCGTACTGGTGGTGTCTAGAGAAAGATAGGTTGTCTTTGGGACCTGATAGTTCAGTTTCACAGTTCTATTCAGCCTTTTACGGAGGGGCAACAAAATGCAGATTTGCCGTTGAACTTGGAAAACCTGCTGAGTGCGGTAGATAGGAAGTGGGGGGCTGGAATTCAAGTCACCTCAGGCGGTTGCAGGAAGCGATCTTGCTAACGGGACTGAACCTGATTCACGTCATAACTGAAAGTCTTTAATTAAGCCTTGACCGACTGCCAGACTTTCCAAGTGGTGCAGCCTAGCAGCCCAGTTGCGCTAGCCACAATCGCTAAACTGTTGGGAATTCCGGCAAATGCCATGGCAAAACTGCCGGCCCACCAGGCTAGCGCGTAAATAACATAAACGGTTGAGCGATGGGAAAGACCTGCCTTAAGTAAACGATGATGTAAATGACGATTGTCTGCTACAAAAGGGGAACGTCTATCCCAAAGCCGCGTTACAATCACTGCCGACATATCCAGAATGGGTACGGCCAGGATGACAAACGGCAGCAAAACGGCAGTCGCTATTGCACTTTTGACTAAGCCAATCACACTCACCCCAGCCACCATGAATCCAATGAAGTAGGAACCTCCATCTCCCATAAAGATTTGAGCCGGGTTGAAGTTGTAGTAGAGAAATCCCAGTAGACTCCCCGCTAAAGCCGCGATCAGGATGGCCGCAACTGGCTGATTGGTGAATAGACAAATCACAAAAATGGTGATGGCTGCAATGCCGGATACGCCCGAAGCCAAACCATCCAGGCCGTCCATCCAGTTAATCGCGTTGACGACGCCAGTCAGCCAGATGACCGTCAGCGGTAAGCCTACCCATCCCAACTGCACAATGCCGAGACCGGGAATGGTGACAAACTCGATTTGGACGCCAGCAAACCAAACGCAGCTCGCTACTCCTACCTGTACCATTAATCGAGCGATGGGTGACAGCCCTAACAAATCATCTGCAAAACCGATTAAAAAGAAGCCGAAACTGCCGAGCACAACCGCTAAAATTTCAGTGTTTTCCTCAGTCGATAAATCAACGAAGCCTTGTAAAATCCAAATAGCGGTTAGAGAGATCAGGGTTCCAAAGCAGATCGCTACCCCTCCGACTCGAACAATGGGCTGCCGGTGTACCTTACGAGCCGAAGGCGAATCAACCCATCCTTGCTCAAGCGCCACAGCACGAACAATGGGGACAATTCCAAATACTGCTAGCCCAGCGACGAAACAAGCTAGCGGATGATACCAGGATAAAAGCATAGGGGTCAAATCAGGACTCACAGAATATGCAGGCAACAATCTGCAAATGGGAAGTGCATGCCTGTCCAATCGAATCGGTAATTTCAACTCAGATTCTTTTACCGTCAGGGAATGGCTCGATAGCAGCTTACCTTGGCGGATGGAAAATGCTCCTGATATCAATCAGCTCAATTCAATTACATGGGTCATGGATGATTAGCCATGAGTCATTGGTAGCTTGGCTACGAGCGACAGAGGGCGAATGATAGCCAAAGCATTGAGGTTTACAACTGATATGAAATTGCTATCAGGCTGGGTAGAAGACGAAACCCCTATGGGACTAGACGATAAAACTTAGCGCTCTGCAACAACTTATTCCCGGTAGAAACACGGCTAAACAGCAATCCAGAAGTGATGCGTGCTAAACAGCAGTAGGTGGAAGATGCTAGCCTAAATATGGCAGTAAGCCCCAATAATTCGCGATAAGCAACGTCTAGGACAGTGAATTGGTTAATATAAAAGCCAGTGTAAACAGGTTTTTTTTGAAAATCTAGTGCCATAGCTGACTTTGCTTAATCTTTATAGAGCGAAACATCTGCATAAAGTTCCCGTCTTCCAACTCTAAATCCGGACAGTTTTCTCGTAATTGTCCTGACTGCCCTGCTTTGATCCAGTAACAGTAGTTGGTGTAGGGCGAATCTGTCCAATTATGCTGAGGCTTGCTAAGAATGCGTGTTACTACAATCTCCACGGCTGCTCTCTGCTCTCTGGGAGTTTTGGCTGCGTATGGTATTAGCAACAAAGTTGCAGGCACTCCTGAATCTGAAACGTCAAAAGACAAACCTAGCGACAAACCTATGGCTGCCGCACCAGAAGCAAAGGTGCCGGTGCAAGTGCCGATTCAACAGACAATTGTGCCGCCAGAGGTAATCAATGCCCAGCCATTGACTGTAACCCGCAATTTGGCTAAAGAGCGGCAACAACGAGAGGCTAAGCTAGCTCAAGATCTAGCCAAAGTTTCGGTGCCAGCTCACCAACCCGCCGCTCGCCCGTCTGCCCAAATGACGGAAATCAATGTTCCCAGCACGGCTAATCTGCCGATTGATCGGATTGTGGCAAAGTCGGTTGGCTCTGGTATATCTACGGCGGCAGCCCCGGCTAGACCTGTACCTGCCAGACCTGCTCCTGCCCAATCGGCATCTGCATCCACCGCAATTGCAGCTCGCCCTGCCCAACCGGCTCCGGCTCCAAATACGGCAGTTCTTAGTACTGCTTCCAGTACTGCTTCCAGTGTTGCTGGAGCTAATTCTCAATCAATAGCTACATCCATAAATACATTATCGAATCCTGCCGCACCAAGTTCGACTTCATCTACAACTCCATCTACAACTCCATCTCATAACACCGTACCCGCTAATATTGCTCCTAACAATACTCCTGCTGCACCTAGCAACACTACAGCAGCAAATGTGGCTCCAAATCCGACGACGGCAAAGGCAGCACCGAATGTTGCTCCATCAAATCTATCTGCTCAGGCAGCGGCAGCAGCCCCGGCTCAACCTCAAGCAGAGCGTAATCATTCCCCTAATCCAACTTCTGGCAATCCCACATCGCCTGCACCCGCTGCGACTATCCAAACGCCGTCCGCCACTGAAACAGCACCAATCGCTAGACTAGAGCCTCGGCCTCAGCCAGCTCAGCAAATTTCTAGAGCGCTTGATGCCGCGATTTCGCAGGAGGCTGCGACCCAACTGGTGGCACAAGCTCCGCTACAGAATCAACCGATTACTGATATTCCGGCAGTGATAGCTGCATCTCGACCTGCTTCTCCACCACCTCAGCCAGCCGCCCCTGTTGCTATCACTCAAACCAATCGCTCACCTGTGCAACTCGCATCCTCTCAGGCAACCGGTGTTCCACCTGCGGCCCCGGCTACATCTCCTGGAGTTCCGACTGGAGTGCCAACTGCCAGCGTGAGTGAAACCTATACACTAGGACCAGGCGATCGGATTGCGCTGCGCTTTTTTAATACTCCGGAATATAACGGTGAGGCACAGGTGCAATCGGACGGCACGTTGAATTTACCGCTGGTCGGCAGTTTTTCGGTAGCGGGAATGACCGTTGCTCAGGCGGAAGCAGAAATTTCGGCTCGGTATCAATCGGAGTTGCGCTATGCCATTGTTACGGTCAGCCTTGTGCAGGCTCGCCCACTTCAGGTGGCCATTGTGGGAGAAGTGCAGCAACCCGGTTCTTACACACTTTCCCTCGTTGAGGGTGCTCAGTTTCCAGGTATTGTACGCGCCATTCAAACCGCAGGTGGCACAACTCAGGCTGCCGATTTACGCAATGTACAGGTGCAGCGCGCTAGCGGCCCCAACGGTTCCCAGTCGATCAGCGTTAACCTAGTCGATTTGCTGCAAGGTGGCAATTTAGGCCAGGATTTGAAGCTGCGAGACGGCGATCGGATTGTCATTCCCACAGCAGCGACGGTTGATTTTTCAGAAGCCACGCAATTTGCGGCCTCCAATTTTGCAGCTACGCCCAGCCAACCGTTTGATGTGGCGATTGTTGGGGAAGTATTCCGGCCTGGTGCCTACAAGATGGGTAGCGAGGGGCGGGCAACTGTAACCCAGGCGATTCAGTTAGCTGGAGGAGTTAAACCGACTGCGAATATTCGCCAAATTCAAATTCGTCGGCCCACGCGCAGCGGCACCGAACAGGTAATCAATATTGACTTTTGGCAACTGCTGCAATCTGGCAACTTATATCAAGATCTGATGCTGCAACAAGGCGATCGGATTGTGATTCCGACTGCGACTGCCCTGTCTCCTGAAGAAACGGTTCTGCTGACTGCGGCCAACGTATCGCCTGAGGCAATCAAGGTCAACGTGGTGGGTGAAGTCAAATCTCCGGGTGTGGTGAGTGTTGCACCCAGCTCGACGTTGAATCAGGCTATCTTAGCCGCTGGCGGACTCAATAATCGGGCGACTCGCGAGCTAGAGCTGATTCGATTAGAGCCGAACGGCACGCTGACCCGCCGCACGATTCATATGGATATTTTGCAGGGATACAACACAACAGAGAATCCGCTGCTGCAAAACAATGACATTGTAGTGGTAGGCCGTTCTGGGCTAGCTCAATTCAGCGATCAATTTAATCAAATTAACAGCATTCTTGGTCCCCTACTTCAGTTGATTCCGTTTCGCCCCTTTTAAGCATCTTTGATCATCATATCAATATTCTTATTCTTGATATGGAGTAATCTACCGAACATCTATGGATTCTTCCTCGTCCCAAGCTTCAGTCCCCAATTTTAACGATCAACCCGCTCTGCCAGGGATCAGATCACCGCTGCCGCCAATTCAACCTGGAGTCGCTCAAACTGGAGGCGATTTCGATCCCCGCCGATTTTTGCAGATGCTGCAACGCCGCATGGTAGTGGTGGCTGGGGTGGCTGGAATTGCGATGGTGTTTATGATTCGCTCTGCGCTAAATCAGCCCTTGATCTACCAAAGTGGATTTCGACTATTGGTCGAGCCAATTAACGCAGACAACAGCTTGTCTAATCTCACGGAAGATGGTGGAAGCCAATCCGGACAGCGGAACCTCGATTATGATACTCAACTGCAAGTGCTGCGAAGTCCGGACTTGATGGTGAAAATTGCTGAGCAGGTAGAGGCAGTCTATCCGGGCACTGGCTATCAGTTTTCGCCTGCTAATCTAAGTGTGTCGAGATTAGGAGAGACGAAAATTCTAGAAGTCAAATATCAGGACGATGATCCAGCAGAAGTGAAAGCAGTGCTGGATCAAGTTGCCCAAGTTTATTTACGCTACAGTTTATCAGAACGGCAAACTAATTTACGCCAAGGGATTCAGTTTATTGAAAACCAGTTGCCGCCGCTGCAAGAACGGGTGAACGCATTGCAAGATGAACTGCAAGCGTTTCGCCAGCGATATAACTTCATTGACCCAGAGACCCAAACCGACCAGGTTTCTCAAAAAACTAGCTCACTCGAACAAAAGCGCCAGGAAGTCGAGCAAAGTTTAGCTCAGGCAAGATTTAATTTCTCGGTGCTGCAAGAGGAATCGGGCAGTGCGGCTGCACTAAATGAAAGTTCAACCTATCAGGGCTTGATTGGTCAGTTACAGCAAATTGAAGCCGAAATTGCTACTGAGTTAACGCGGTTTCAGCCTCAAAGTCTAACCATTCGAGTTTTACAAGAAAAAAGACAGAACCTGCTGCCGCTATTACGCCAAGAAGCAGCTCGTAGTTTAGGCGGAAAATTGGCTGGCGCTGCGATCGAGATTCGGGCACTAGAGATTCAGCAGGCAGCCATCATTGCGGCTCAAAATCAGGTTGCCGTTCAAGCGCAGCAGCTGCCGATTCTATCCCGAAATTATAATGATTTGCAGCGAGAGTTAGAAATTGCCAATGAGAGTTTGAATCGATTTCAGACGGCTCGCGAAACCCTTCAAATTCAGGCGGCCCAAACTGAAATTCCCTGGCAGGTTGTGCAAACTCCGGCCCTACCCAATGCCCCAATTAGTTCGGATACAAACCGTGCCTTGTTGATGGGAGTTCTAATTAGCGCTGGGTTGGGAGTGGGAGCCGCGTTTTTGTTAGAAAAAGTGGATAGCTCGTTCCACACAGCGGCTGATTTGAAACAACAAACTCGCCTGCCGGTTTTGGGCGTGCTGCCATTATGTAAATCCTTACAAGATACATCCCAATCCTGGTACACTCGCATTTTACAGCAGGTGATTAAAAAGCGGACTAAGCGCAAATCGTCCCGTCGCCGGTTGGCTTCGACGCAAGCCTTGCAGTTGGATAGCGTTTCGGTGTCGGTTAGCTTTACAGAAGCGTTGCGTGTTTTCCATACGAACCTCCGTCTGCTCGATTCGGGCCACCCTTTGCACTCTGTTGTGATTACCTCGGCCCTGCCCGGTGAAGGAAAATCGACGATTGCGTTTCACTTAGCCCAGACTGCTAGAACCATGGGGCAGCGAGTGTTGCTCGTTGATACCGATCTGCGTCAACCACAACTTCAACAATGGTTTAATCTGGAGGAGCAGAAAGGCTTGAGTGATGTGCTGGTAGAAAATCTGCCGTTGAAAGAAGCCTTAGCCCAACCGTTTCCTGACGCCACTTTCTTTCTTCTCACCGCAGGCAATGTTCCGGTTGATCCAACCCAACTGCTTGGTTCTACCAAAATGAAGCGATTGATGGCTCAGCTCAATCAAACCTTTGATCTGGTGATTTATGATGCCCCTCCCCTATTGGGCCTAGCCGATGCCAGCCTGATCGCCACGCAAACTGACGGCATCCTGCTAGTTGTCAGACTAGACAAAACCGATAAAACCGCGGTTCAGCAAGCGGTTGAAAATTTAGCCGTTTTCCAGAAATCTACAATTGGCTTGATTGCAAACGGGTTACGCTACAACGATACTAATCCTGAAGAGCTGGAGTAATAATTATTGAATTTGCATGGGTTTAAAGCATTACTAAACGAGGAATGAATTTTTATAATTTCAGATTCCTTGTCCCTTAAATTCCTCAGCCTATAGCCCTAACGGGCATTCCAGAAAGGGAGACTGCGAGTAGTTTTTAGCCTCCAGAATTGGAATGTTGTGGGACGAAATTATACTGGATTCAGCAGCGCCGGATTTAATAAGTTTCGCTTTACCCCAATTACAAGAAAAGCTGAACCAAGATTCAATTATATGAAATTATGCAAAACCTGAGTGATAAATATCACATCTGATAAAAAGAGTATGTTACGATACAGGCTACTGAACAAGGTGCGTTACCCAGGGCGCTAGCTCTTAGTTGCTGAGACCTTATAATGCCCTGTTGATTTCAGATTGGTTAGAAATAATGTGAAAAGTTTGAGTTAAAAGTCTCAGCAGTCAGTGGATGCATTCATTCATTTCATTCTTGTTCAGGAGAAACAATGAAAAAACAAGCTTTGATCGGCGCTCTTGCTATGGGCGCAATGACGGTTGGTTCTCTTTTGCAAACGACCTCTTCGGCAAGTGCTGCTACTGTTGGTACGACCACCACAAATTGTGATTTCGCTGGCGCAACTATTTGTACCAATGTTTTGAATGGAAATGATTCTTTGTCTGATTTGAATAGCATTGATGATTCTCCCTTCTCAAACTATGAGTGGGAGTTTCTGTCAAAAATCAATGCTCCAAATACTACTCCTGATGAAGGAATTGCTGACACGTTCAAATTGACATACAATGGCGGTCCGGACGATTCAACAAGTGGAACCTGGGAGATTCTTCTTCAAAATATCATCAACAACAAGAGCCCCTTTGTTCTAGCGATGAAGGCAGGAGGGGGTCATGCCTATAACTTCTTCGATGGAACCGTCTTCTCAGGAAACTGGGACACAGATAGATTCCTCAATCCTAAAGGTATTTCCCAGGGTATATCTCATGCTACTCTATACACTCCTAAGGATTTTCAGCCAATTCCCACGCCTGCCCTTCTCCCTGGTCTAATTGGCATGGGGCTTGCTGCGATGCGGAAGAAGAAACAAGCTGCGGAAGTGACTCAAGAAGTCTAAGAAAGCGGTCTTTTCTACTCGCAGTTAAATTCTTTCTAGCTCTAAAGGCTAAATTCACTAAAACTGATTTCTTAATTGCCCAAGGTTTGATAGTTCTAATCAGACTTTGGGCTTTTTTGTGTTAGTAGCGGTATATCCCAATGTTTTTGAATCAAAGCATGGCTGGATTAGCAGATAAGTAGGTAGGCTAAATTAATCTTCGCTCCACAATGCCAGGTCTCGACTCCGCTCAACCCTCTGTTTCCTGAAAAGTTGCGCATTGTGCAGAGTCTAAATGCGTCTTCTCAATAATTGTGCCCACCTACTTAGGCTCCGCTCAACCCTCTGCTTCCCGAAAAGTTGCGCATTGAGCGGAGTCGAAATGCGTCTTCTCAATAATTGTGCCCACCTACTTAGATGAGAGATCTCTCATCGTTTTCCTATTAACCTCTTATTAACCTAGATTATATTTTCACTATTACGCAAAACTTGTCTATTGACAGTTGCTCGATAACAAAGCTCCTGTATTAACTTTAGGTTAAATTTTGGTGAAGCTGCATGGATATTTCCGGTACTAAGCTACTCAAAAAGCATATTATTATACTCAAAAATTTGAGCACAACTTAAATATGACCGGGTTAGGAAGTAGCACGGTTGCAGACGTAACAGCGCGACATGACAAGGTACGTGTTGTAGACAGAGCTTAGCTTTACCTTTCCTAGTCTTTGCAGTTTTACTTTACAACAAGTACTCACATGGACGGAGATTTCGCAGTGAAAATTGGCAAAGATAGCTGGCTATGCAGAAGCAGTATCAGCAATCAGTCTGCTAAATTATTTTTTCTATTTCTATCGACAGATATTTGCTTTTTTGCATTACACATCGTTGCCTTGATGGGTGGTTGGAGCGATTCTTATCCTAATCTCTACAAAAATCCTTATTTCATTGAGATGGATAGAGGATATGCCGAATTTTTTCAGTATATGAAAGAATATTGGTGCATTCTTCTGCTAGGGTTCATTGCTATCAGAAGACGCTCACTGCTTTATCTAAGCTGGATCTGCTTCTTTCTCTATCTTCTAATCGATGATTATGCTGAAATCCATGAAACACTGGGATTATATCTGAGTAGATTGCTAAATTTTGCCCCTATGTTTAGATTACGAGCACGGGATTTTGGGGAGATCCTAGTGTCTGCTTTAGTGGGTCTATTCTTCTTCACTTGTGTTGGTGTTGCCTATCGTCTGGGAGATAGTACGTTTAGAAGGGTTTCCAGAATCTTGATCATTCTACTGTCTGCACTTGCAGTATTCGGAATTGTAGTTGATATGCTACATATTATGTCACCTAAGACGCTAAAGCATGTGTTTGGCATTTTAGAAGATGGTGGAGAAATGATCGTTATGAGTGCAATAACAACCTTCCTCTTCGTTGTATCTAATGAAGTTACATCTAACAAAGTTTTATCTACCAAATAAGTAAAAGCCAGATTGCATAGAAAATAATAACAGCAATAGCTATATCTAGTTCGCCAAGCTAGTTAGCTCTCCGGATTTGATTCTATTGCCGCGTAAAGAAAAAAGGAGGCAGATGATTTATGCGGCTAGATCAATATTCTCTTGGTTCCTATACACCTGGTGCACCCTATTGGAAGCAGATGCTGTGGTATTTTGTCGGGTCGCTGCTGGTACAAAGTTATTACCTACCATTTTCTGGCTTCAAAGTTTGGCTGTTACGGCGATTTGGTGCCCAGATTGGTCGGGGCGTGCGGATTAAACCAGGGGTGCGGGTGAAGTTCCCTTGGCGATTGACCCTTGGCGATTACGTTTGGATTGGGGAAAATGCCTGGTTGGATAACCTAGCGGAAATTACAATTGAGAGCCATGTCTGTATATCGCAAGACGTTTACTTATGTACAGGCAACCATGATTGGAACCATCCAAGTTTTGCATTAAGGACTGCGACTATATACATTCAGCAGGGAAGTTGGCTGGCGGCCCGCTCAGTTGTTGGCCCAGGAGTTACGATTGGACGTGGCGCAATCCTAGCTTTGGGTAGTGTGACCGGTCGTTCGCTAGAACCAATGACGATCTACGCCGGAAATCCTGCTCAGCCGCTCAAGATGCGTCAGCAGATTTCCCAGACTCCCAGCTCAGTCGCTAAGTGAAGGTATTGGGGGTACCAAGCGTTGGATAAGCGTTGAATGGGCGTTGAATGGGCATTGAATACTGGGAAGACTGAATTATGGCTAAACAACATCAGCTTTAATCCAACAATTCTTTGTGAATCGGCAAGATAAGCGAACTTATTCCTCTAGTTGGACTTGATTAACCTGGCGACAAGGCGTTAAACTTGCGAGGCTCTGCCCTAGCTTGGGCATGCTATAGGGAAGGGAATTTGGGGAAGAGTTGTCATGCTGGATACTTGCTTGTTGCCAGGTTATCACCTGACCGAAGTTGTTCATGTTGGAGCAGAGACGATTCTCTATCGGGGTTGGTCTCAATCCCATCAGCAGCCTGTAATTTTAAAGACGCTGAAAGCAGACTATCCGAATCTGTCTCAGTTGACGCGCCTCAAGCATGAGTACCAAATTACTGCGTCCCTTGACTTAGAGGAAATTGTCAAAACCTACGGTTTGGAAACCCATCAGCATCGCGTGGTTTTGGTGCTGGAGGATTTTGGTGGGCGTTCGTTGAACCATTGGCTGGCAGAGCAACCAAGTCAACCCGTGGATCAACCAGCTCTGATCCGGTGGCTTGAGATGGCGGTGCAATTGGCGCAAGCGTTAGAGGTATTGCATCAGCATGCGATTATTCACAAGGACATCAAACCGGCCAATATCATCTTTAATCCAGCCACTGCACAAGTCAAACTCACTGATTTTAGTATTGCTTCCCATCTCAGAAAAGAAGTGCCCCAGTTGAAGCATCCAGATCAACTAGAAGGCACCCTGGCCTATATGTCGCCGGAACAAACGGGGCGGATGAATCGTTCTGTGGATCACCGCAGTGACTTTTATTCCTTGGGCGTCACTTTCTATGAAATGCTGACCGGCCAGTTGCCGTTCAGTGGGAATGATCCGCTGGAGCTAGTGCATTGTCACATTGCCAGACAGCCTGTCTCGATCCAGGTTTTGAATCCAGCAATTCCGGTAGTGATCGCAGAAATAGTCAGCAAGCTGATGGCGAAAAATGCGGAAGATCGCTACCAGAGTGCTACCGGACTTAAAGCCGATCTAGAATGTTGCCTTAGTCATCTCAAAACCAGCCATACCGTTCCCTGTTTCGTTCCAGGTGCCCGTGACCGCCGGGCGCAATTTCTGATTCCGCAAAAACTCTACGGACGCGAAGCCGAGGTGGCCATGTTACTGGCTGCGTTTGACCGGGTTGTGGAACACACAGCTAAAGCCAATCAGTCTTCTAGCAATCAGGCAATCGCAAGTTCTACTTCTCTTCCCCAATCTGAACTGATGCTGATCACTGGTTATTCTGGTATCGGTAAATCTTCGTTAGTCAATGAGATTCATAAACCGATTACTCAGAATCGCGGCTATTTTATCTCTGGCAAGTTCGACCAGTTTAAACGCAATATTCCCTATGCTTCCCTTATTCAAGCGTTTCAATCCTTAATCCAGCAGCTCATGACTGAGAGTTCGGCTCGGTTGCAGAGTTGGCGAGAAAAGCTGCTAGCCGCTCTAGGAGCGAATGGGCAGGTGATCATAGATGTGATTCCCGAAGTGGAGTTGATTATTGGCCCCCAGCCTGCCGTACCTGAACTAGGCGCAACCGAAGCTCAGAACCGCCTGAATCGGGTGTTTCTGTCGTTTATTCAGGTGTTCACTCAGCCAGATCATCCGCTGGTGCTGTTTTTGGATGATTTACAGTGGGCAGATTCAGCTTCGCTCAAGTTGATCCAACTGCTGATGACCCACCCAGATAGCCGCCATTTGCTCCTGATTGGAGCCTACCGGGACAACGAAGTGGATGCAGTGCATCCGTTGATCAAAACCGTGACCGAAATTCAGCAGGCGGGAGCTGTGGTCAACCAGATTGTGATTCGCCCCCTAGCCCTCAACCATGTGCAGCAGTTGGTAGCAGATACCTTAGGCGATTCTCAAGATGGTTCACAAGCCGGTTTTCAAAGCGGTTTTCAAAGTAATGCCTATCAAGCACTAGCGGAACTACTGTTCACTAAAACCCAAGGCAATCCCTTTTTCCTCAAGCAGCTTTTAAAGACGCTTTATCAGGAAAAGCTGATCAGGTTTGATTTTGCTCAAGGTCGCTGGCAGTGGGATCTGCAAACAATTCAAACCACCGACATTGCCGATAAAAGTGTGGTGGAATTGGTGGCTAGCAATATCGAGAAACTGCCGCTCCCGACCCAGACAGTTCTTAAATTAGCAGCCTGTGTCGGCGACCGTTTCACAATTCAGGGGCTAGCGACAGTGAGTGAAATGAATCTGTTATCGCTAGCAAAAACGCTACAGCCGGCTCTAGAGAATGGGTTTATTTTACCCTTCGACAATACCTACAAAATTCCGCTGCTGTTTGCCGACAGTGAATTGGCTGCTTTTGAATTTGACCATGCTAGCGTTGCCTATCGGTTTTTGCATGACCGGGTGCAGCAGGCGGCCTATTCCCTGATTCCCGAATCGCACAGGCCAGCTACCCATTTACGGGTGGGGCAACTGCTGTTGCAAAATACTGCCCCCACCGATCTAGAAGCGGCCATTTTCGAGATTGTCAATTCTCTGAACAAGGGAGCCGAGCTGCTGGTTGAGCAAACCGAAAAAACAAAATTGGCCCAACTGAATCTGATCGCGGGTCAAAAAGCCAAGTCCGCTGCTGCCTACGAACCAGCTTTCAGCTACCTGGAACAAGGTATTATGCTGCTGGCTCAGGATAGTTGGCAAAGCGACTATGAGCTAACGTTGGCGTTGTATGCTGAAGCTGCTGAAGTGGCCTATCTCAATACTGATTATGCTCGCTCGGAACAGCTAGTAAACGGAATTGAGCAATATTCGATTACCAACTTAGATAAAGTTAAAGCCTATGAGCTAAAAATACAGCTTTATATGGCCCAGTTGGAAATGATGAAAGCAATCGATACTGGTATGGAAGCCCTGTCGATGCTAGGTGTACCGATTGTTAGTCAGCTAGAGCAAAATCATTTCTCAATTCGATTGCCGCAGCTAGCTGAACTAGACCAAATTCCTCTAATGACTGATCCAGTCAAGCTGGCAGCTCTGCGAGTTTTGAATACGGTGACTACTACTGCCTATCAAACCCAAGCTGAAATCTTTCGCTGGATTGTTTTAATGCAGCTACAGCTGTGCATTGAGTATGGTCATTCTGCCTTAGCGCCTTTTGCCTACATTGCCTATGGCTGGTTTTGTAGCACTATCAATGCACCAGAGCGAGCCTACGCTGCGGGTCAGATTGCGCTAAAACTTGCAGAGCAGTTTGATGCCAAGGAATTAGAATGCAGTATTATACAAATTTTTGAATGCTTTATTCGACACCAAAAGGAGCATATTCGTGAAACGTTTGCTCCGCTAGTAGAAGCGATTCACCTTGGCTTGGAAACAGGCGATATTGAATATGTCAGCTATGCAGCGATGAATTACTGCAACCATCTGTTTTTTAGCGGCGAGCCGCTAGACCAGTTGAACTCGATTCAGTTGCAGTATGTCAATTTGCTGCTGAAGCTGAAGCAAGAATTTCAAATTTACTACGCTCGATTTTGGCGACAGGTGACGCTAAACCTTCAGGGCGAGAGTAGGAACCCCTGTCGTCTAATTGGCGAAAGCTTTGATGAAACCGTAATGCTGCCCAGGCTGCAAGCCGCACAAAACCATCAGTCCCTGTTTGGAGTGTACACAGCCCGCGCAATTCTCAACTACCTGTTTCACAACTATGCCGTTGCCGTTGAGAATGCCACCTTGGCAGACCGCTATGCTAGCAGTGGAGCGGGATTGGTGGCTTCGATTGAGCATTCGTTTTACTATGCGCTGATCCTACTGGCGCGCTTGGATCAGGTGGATGCAGTTCAGCAGGCTGAGTACCGGCAAGTGATTACCGAGCATCACATTTTGCTGCAACGGTGGGCTGAGGCAGCTCCGATGAATTACCAGCACAAGTTAGACTTGGTCGTCGCTGAACTGGCGCGGTCTGAACAGCAGGTTTATCAGGCCATGATGGGTTATGATCAAGCGATTCAAGGCGCACTTGCCAATGGCTACATTCAGGAGGCGGCAATTGCCAGTGAACGAGCGGCTGAATTTTATTTGTCACAAAATCGTAAATCAATCGCTCAAGGCTACATGACCGATGCCTACTATGGTTATATGCAATGGGGTGCGATTGCCAAAGTCCAGCAGCTAGAGAGCCGTTATCCCGATTTGATTCTGCGCAACTACGAGGCACTACCCGATCGAAATCCGGTTCTGTTGGCGGATACTCAACCGACCCGCAGTACTTCCACCTCATCCGTGATTTTAGATTTGGCTACGGCCATGAAGGCGGCAGAAGCGATTGCCAGTGAACTACTGCTAGAAAAATTGCCGTGCCGAATTTTGAGCATCATTTTAGAAAATGCGGCGGCCCAAAAAGGTTACCTGATTCTCAACCAGCAAAATCAGTTGTGCATTGAGGCGATGATAGCTGGCAATGAGACCGTTGTGGCACTGAATTCTACACCGCTGGAAGCGAGTCCAGATGTGCCAGTAGCGCTGATCAACTACGTTGCTAGGACTCAGTATCCTCTCGTTTTGGACAATGCGGCTCAGGAGGCGATGTTTAGCTCCGATCTCTACTTGCAACGCTATCAGCCTCAATCGGTTCTGTGTGCTCCGATTTTCTACCAGGGCGAGTTCATTGGGATTATTTATCTAGAGAACAACCTGACGCTAGGAGCATTCACGGCTGAACGGTTGGAATTACTGAAGCTGCTGACGGCTCAGGCGGCGATCGCGATCGAAAATGCCCGTTTGTATGCTCGCGAACAAGAAAGATCTCATCAACTTCAGGCTTCGTTAGAACAACTGCAACACACGCAGGCGCAGCTCGTGCAAACCGAAAAGATTTCCCAATTGGGTCAACTGGTGGCGGGCGTGGCCCATGAGGTGAATAACCCGATTGGTTTTATTGCTGGAAACCTCTCCCACGCGGCTGAATACATTCAGGATTTGGTAGAGCATTTGCAGCACTATCAGCAGCACTATCCCACACCAGGCGCGGCGATCCAAAACCATGCCGAGGAAATCGAGCTAGAATTTTTGCTCGAAGATCTGCCGCAGATGATTGACTCTATGAAGCTGGGCATTGATCGGATTCGCGATGTGATGCAGTCGCTACGAAACTACTCGCGTCAGGATGGCAAGGAAAAACAGTGGACGGATCTGCATATGGGCCTCAACACAACGCTGATGATCTTGTCCCATCGACTTAAAGCGAAACCCGACTGTCCAGCGATTCGAGTGGTTAAGCAATACGGTGAGTTGCCACCGTTTAAATGCTATAGCGGACAACTGAATCAGGTGTTCATGAACTTAATCGCGAACGCTATTGATGCCATCGAAGAGGAAAATGTGGTTCGGACAACGGCAGGGCTGAAGCCAAAACAAAATACAATCACGATCCGAACGGCGGCTACAGACAATGGAGTTGAGATTCACATTGTCGATGATGGCCCTGGGATTCCTTTAGAAATCCAGCAGCGACTGTTCGATGCCTTCTTTACCACCAAGCCAGAAGGTAAAGGAACGGGTTTAGGACTTTCGATTAGCTATCAAATTGTGACGCAGCAGCATGGTGGCAAGCTGGAATGTATCTCGTCCCCAGGGCAGGGAACCGAATTCGTGATTCAGCTTCCAGTCATGGATCTGTGAAATTAGCCCTATGAGATTGGCCCTGCGAGATCAGCCCGGTGAGATCAGCCCTGCGCCCCTGTGAAATCGACCACAAGTATACGAAAATGAAAAGGATTGGGTGGTGCTTAAAGGAGCGATGTGACCGCGATGAAACTTGATGCTAAGGAATCAGCCTGGACGTTCTGGTTTACTCTGCCGCTCTATCCCTACAACAAGCGGCGGACACTCCGGACCGAAGTGGTTAAGGACACGATTTGGACCTTTGACCAGGTGCAGGGCATTCTCTACACGGTGGTGCCGATCCGGATGACTGTTGTCAAGCTGGCGGCAGGGGGGCTGCTTGTCTATGCGCCCGTGGCTCCCACCCGCGAGTGCATTCGGTTGCTCAATGAGTTGGTGGCGGTGCATGGTCCGGTGAAACATATTATTCTGCCCACCAGTTCGGGTCTGGAACACAAGATTTTTGTGGGGCCGTTTGCGCGACGGTTTCCGCAGGCGCAGGTCTGGGTGGCTCCGCATCAGTGGAGCTTTCCGCTGAATCTGCCGCTGAGTTGGCTGGGTTTTCCGCCCCAGCGGACTCGCGTGCTGCCGGAATATAGCATTCTGACCCCCTTTGCTGACGAGTTTGAATATGCCAGCCTGGATATCGATTTGGGACGAGGTACGTTTGCCGAAGTGGCGATGCTGCACCGTCGGTCACGCACCCTGCTGGTCACCGATGCAGTGGTGTCTGTCCCAGAAGAACCGCCGGTGATCGTTCAGCTCGATCCGTATCCCTTGTTGTTTCATGCTAGAGACAGTGCGACTGAGCCGATAGAAGATACTGAGGCCAATCGCCGCAAAGGATGGCAGCGGATCTCGCTGTTTGCCTTTTATTTTCGTCCTAGTGCCCTAGAGCCGGTCAGTCTGCCTCGCACCCTTCAAGGGGTATTCAAGGCTCCAGATCGCTCCAAAAAAGCTTATTTCGGCCTCTATCCGTTTGTGTGGCAGCCGGACTGGAAACAATCGTTTGAGGCGCTACGAGGCGAGGGGCGACTGTTTGTAGCTCCGATTTTGCAAACGCTGATCTTTCCGCAGGCTCCTCAGCAAACCCTGGCCTGGGCCGACCGAATCGCAAGCTGGGAATTTGAGCGAATCATTCCCTGCCATTTTGACGCACCCATTGCCGCTAGTCCGCATCAGTTTCGCCAAGCCTTCACGTTTCTGGAATCGCCGTCCGCAGTCAGTGCGGTTGATCCTGGATTCGTTCTGCCTGATCAGGATTTCCAGTTCATTCGAGAGCTGGAAGCTACTTTGATCAAACGCGGTATTGCGACTCCGCCCCCAAAAATCCGCTAAGCGTTGGCACATGACTATAAAAGCGCTATTCAAGCAGGAATTCGGTGGTTTCTACAATAGGCAGGCGGCTTGCGATCTGTTATACGCCAGCGCCTAGTAAGTTATTTTGCCCTGAATTGTGTTAATCAGGTGGATGAGAATATAAATGCTACTGGAGTGTCTACCGGAGTGCTTACTAGAGTGCCTACTAGAGTGAAAGCGTATAGTTAAAGTAAACTGCCTTGAGAATGAGAATCATTGAGCAAACACTATGGAGGAAACTCCTAGCAAAGGTTGCAACAAACTCCAGGGCTTGACGTTATCTTCCCTTCCTTTAAAGGATTAAACCACTAAACAGTGACATAAGCAGCTTAGTTGGAATTATCGAAAGCAATCCCTAGTTTGGAGCAAATGTTAAACTTTTTGTTTCATTTTCGCCAAATTATTAGTTCTGCATAGACACTAATATAGGGTGCTCCTATTTCAGAGCGACGGTTGATACAAATGACCTACCAATAAGCCTACTAATCAGCCTGTTGATGCAAGGAACACCTCGATAAATGAATACTTTAACACTAAAGCTGTTTGGCTCCCCTCAAATCAGTTTAGACGGACATTCGATTACTCACTTAATTAGTCGGAAAGCGCAGGCACTTCTGATTTATGTTGCTGTGACGGGCAAGCTGCACAGCCGCGAAGTGCTGGCAGATTTGTTTTGGCAAAATATGCCGTCTAACCAGTCGATGAAGAATTTACGCACTGTGCTGCCTGCATTGCGACAACTGGTAGGCTCGCATTTAATCATCACTCGACAAACTATTCTATTCAATCGGGAGTGTTCCTACTACTTAGATGTGGAAGCCGTTGCAGCCATTGAAGATTGCCCCAAAACTAATATTGACGTGCAGTTCCTAACCGAAGCAGTATCTCACTATCAGGGAGACTTTTTAGAAGGGTTTTATGTGCCCGATGCGCCAGAATTTGAGAATTGGGTGTTAATGAAACGAGAACGACTAAGGGAAATGGTGATCGAAGGCTTACATTATTTAGCTGAACATTACCTCAAACACCAAAACTATACCGAAGGTTTAGCTACAACCCGCAAATTGCTGATGCTTGATCCATCGCGTGAAACAGCGCACCAGCAGCAAATGCTGTTTCTAGCCCGCAGTGGGCAACGTCGCGCTGCCCTAGCTCAGTACAATACCTGTCGCCAAATTTTAGCCGTTGAATTTAATGTTGAGCCGATGGCAGAAACTACGGCGCTGTGTGAGCGAATTCGAGCCGGTGATCTGGACGGATCCGATCTGAGTGAGGTGGAATCAAGCAGTAACAATGATGAGAATTTAAGTCCCAACCTACTGGAAGCATCCCAAGATCCACTCTTCAAAAAACCGTCCAAACTCGAAAGCCGCCACAGGCATGGTAGCAACAAGAGTGGCAGCACCGATCCCAATTCTCTCCTGCTCGCTTCCCGTTCTCCGTTTTCTTACTCAGAATTGCCCTATCTGCCAATATGCTATTGCGACTGGGGTGAAGCCATTGACGTTTCTATCTTTTACGGTCGGGAAACAGAACTGTCCCTTTTGCAGAAATGGGTAATTCAAGATCACAATCGGTTAGTTCTGCTGCTAGGGATGGGTGGCATTGGTAAGACAGCCTTGGCTGTGAAGCTAGCTCAGACGATTCAAACGGAGTTTGAGTATGTGATTTGGCGATCCCTCCGCAATGCACCTCCTTTGGAATCACTGCTGGCTGACTTAGTTCCGTTTCTGTCGAATCAGCAGGATAGCAGAGCCGAAATTGGTCGCTTGGTCCACTGGCTGCGGACGCATCGCTGTTTGGTAATTCTTGATAACGCGGAAACCTTATTTCAGGAAGGCAGTTATGCCGGACAGTACCGTTCGGGCTTGGAGGTCTATGGTGAACTGTTCCGAGTGGTTGGAGAAGTCCAGCACCAGAGTTGCGTTCTGCTCACCAGTCGAGAAAAATTGGCTGAAGTAGCGGCTCTTGAAGGAGACCCCGCCGCACAGACGCTTGTGGTGACTGGCTCTCCCACAATGGCGCAAGCATTGCTGGAGACGAGGGGCTTGTTAGGGTCTCCCATCCAAAAGCAACAGTTAGCCCAACAGTATGGCTATAACCCGCTCGCGTTGAAAATTGTGACTAGCTCAATTCACGATATGTTCGAAGGCGATATTGAAAAATTTCTCAAGCAAGACGTGATTTTGTTCAACGGCATCCGGCGGCTGCTAGAGCACCAGTTTAAGCGGCTGTCGCCCCTAGAACAAAGCATTATGTACTGGTTGGCCATTAACCGCGAGTGGACAACTATTGCCGAACTGGCTGAAGATATTGTTGCTTCAGTGCCGCGAGTAAAATTGCTAGAGGCGCTGGAATCCTTAAGTTGGCGGAATTTGATCGAACGCCGTCAGGGCTACTACACCCAACAACCTATTGTGATGGAATATATTACCAGCACCTTAGTAGAAAAAGTCGGCAATGAGATAGTTGGTCAAAACATCAATTTGTTTGACAGCTATGGTCTGATCAAAGCGAACGTCAAGGAATACATTAGAGAAACACAAAAGCGGTTGATTTTGTCGGGCGTTGCCACTCAGTTACAGTCCCAATTGGCAACCTCAGAGCAAATTGAAGTGCGGTTGCAGAAAATCCTCAGGCTGTTGCAAAGCCGGTCTGTGTCACCAGTCTATGCAGCGGGTAATTTAATCAACCTCTGCTGCTATCTGCAAATTGATCTGACGGGCTATGACTTTTCGCAGCTCAGCCTTCGCCACGCTCAGTTACAGGGCCAGTGGCTGCAATTCGTCAATTTTCAAGACAGCCAGTTTGAAACCTCCTCATTTACCCAAGTTGTCAAAGCCTCGTTCGCGTTGGCCTTCAGCCCGGATGGTACCCTACTGGTGAGCGGAAACAACAGTGGTGATATTTTTGTGCGGCGAGTAGTCGATAATCACTTGCTTTTATCCTGGCAGGGGCACTCCAACACGATATGGACTTTGGTCTGGAGTCCGGATGGCGAAACTTTCGCAACGGCTGGTAACGATGGCATGATTCGGATCTGGGATGCCTACACCGGCGAATGCCTGCAGGCCATCCAGGGACCAAGCGTTGTCTGGTCGGTGGCCTGGAGTCCTGATGGTCAGATGCTGGCAAGCGTTGGCGCTGAAGCTGCCCTGCGGCTATGGGATGTGGATACAGGGGAATGCATCCAGATTTTCAGCACGCAAGATCATGGTAACAAAGCGGTTGTCTGGAGTCCGGATGGACAGTGGGTCGTGACGGGTGGTGATGATGGTGCGATCAAGTTTTGGCATTTCCAAACTGGAACCTGTGGGCAAACATTATTGGGTCATGGTCATGGCATTTGGGATTTGGCGTGGAATGACAGGGGCGATTATTCCCAATCCACCCATCCGCTGCGGTTGGCTAGCGCTAGTGCCGACCATACGATTCGGATCTGGGAACCCCACACAGGGCAATGCCTGCAAACATTGCAGGGCCACATCAATGCGGTTTTGCGAGTGGCCTGGAGTCCGGACGGTTGCACCCTGGCTAGCAGCAGCGACGACAGCACGGTGCGGCTCTGGGGTGGCCAGACAGGCCGGTGCCTCCGCATCTTGCAGGGGCATCAAAATACCGTTTGGTCATTGGCTTGGAGTCCGGTAGAACCGCTGATTGCTAGCGGCAGTTTCGATCACACCACACGGCTTTGGGATGCTCAGACAGGAGATTGCTTAAGCATCCTCCAGGGGTACAGTGCTTGTATCCGGGCGCTGGCTTGGCATGCCGATAATCAAACCCTGGTGACTGGCTCAGATGATCGCATCATTCGGTTATGGCATACCAGCACTGGCGAATGTTTGAAAAAGCTACGCGGGTCTGGCAACTGCATCTGGTCAATAGCCTGGAGTCCCGACGGTGAGCGGATTGTCAGCAGTGGTGATGACCAGACGATTCAGCTGTGGCATCCTCATACAGGGCAATACCTGAAAACGCTGGTGGGACACACCAACTGGGTTTGGTCAGTGGCCTGGAGTCCAGATGGTCAAACGATCATCAGCGGCAGTAATGATCAATCCATTCGGGTTTGGGATGGCAACACTGGACAATGTTTGCAGTGCTTCCAGAGTGATGCTTGGGTGACGGCAATTGCGCCTAGTCCCGATGGTAGGCTCGTGGCGAGTGGCGGCATGGATTGCGCCGTTTGGCTATATAACCTGAAAACAGGTGAACGTCTCATCTCATTGCAGGGCCATCATGGTTGGATCTGGTCGGTGGCTTGGAGTCCGGATGGCAAAATGCTGGCAACTGGCAGTGAAGACGGTACCACTCGGCTATGGGATGCACAAACCGGTGACTGTCTGCGTGTGCTTCACACCAGCTCGATGCGCATTTTTTCTGTGGCCTGGAGTCCGGATGGTCAGCAACTAGCCTGCGGTGGGGGCGATCCAGCGGTTCAGATCTGGGATGTTCATACCGGGCAATGTGTGCAGCGACTGGAGGGACATACTCATTCCCTCTGGACCGTGGCGTGGCAACCCGCAGGACATCTACTGGCGAGTGCGGGAGACGATGATACGATCCGAATTTGGCAGGTCAGTACCGGCCAGTGTTTGAATATTCTCAGAGCGGATCGACCCTACGAAGGTATGAACATTACGGGAACTACCGGTTTGACTAAGGCACAGAAAACTAGCTTGAAAGCATTGGGAGCAGTTGAGCAAATCAAGCAGACTAATGATACAGTCACTCTTGCTCGAGGCGCTTGAACGTTCTGATCCGCCAAAAGTGACGTCGTTCCTCTGCTGCAACATTTAACTCTGGAAGATAGGCTTGCCTGAGCTATGCGGCTGACCGAGAACGACAAACGCTAATGGTTCAAGCATGAAACTGCTGTTTGATCAAAACCTTTCACCACGATTGATCAATCGCCTTGCTGATTTGTATCCTGATTCTCAACATGTCTTTAAAGCAATCGTTCACCGTCGAGGTTGGCTATCTCTACCTAAAAATGTACCCAGCCGCCGCAACAACTGCAACCAAAAGCGAGATCCCATCGCGATGGCAATACTGGTAAGAGACCAGCCGCCAATGGTTCGCAAGCAGATTACTCCATCGAGTCGAGCAAACTGTTTGCGGCGATTCGAATCCTGCCATCCCACCGGAATCGTGGTGCTTTCCATCAAACCGGATAGTCGCTCTGTACATTGCGGTGAATTGAGGCTAGCTTTACAGCCCTGAATCTGGGTAGCGTTCTGTGTCGTGATGGCTCGCATGGCCGTGTTCTCGCTAATGCGTCGAATAATATACAGCGAATCCACATTCATGGCAACGGTCAGCCCTAAACTAACGAAAAAGACAACCAGCTGGTAATGGTGCTTGTAGATGGGTGACATCTCTGCCATCGCGTGACCATACCAGCGGGCAATCTCGTGTTTCAAGCGAACCATTTGCCGTTGGGGATCGGGTTCCCAGGTTTCTACCTGACGAATCAGCCTGGTTAGATTAGCCCGCAGGGATGGGGATAGAGTAGAAGACTCTTCCACAATTGTTTGAATTGACTGTAGCTGAGTGCTGGAATGGTCTATTGTGTACTGTTGAATTCTGCTTGAACTAGATTGAGACAGATTTTGTAAAACCTCCAATAATGTTTCTGAAAATAGTAAAGGAGGCACATCGGTTAGCATCATGGCTCGGTTACGATAACGGGCTGATTGTATAACCGAAATAATGCGTGGAGTCAGCAAGATTCTACTTGTGATCGTGTCTTTGAACTGTTCTGGATCGCCGATCAGGGATGATTCGCCCAGCAGGATCATCAGGCAACGTCTGAAATACTTCTGCTTCCATTTCAGAGCCGTAATGGTGTATTGTGTCAGTTCAGAGGCCAGCAGACTTAGGCTGGTGTAAATCAGGGATAGCCCAATCACAATATCCAACAGGGGAAGGTTCTCCACAGATCGCTCCAGAATTGAGACGGATTTGGATCAGAATGGCTAGAATCTCCCTGATTCGTGATTATACTGATTGATTTGATTTAAGAGTTGTTTAAGACGAACGCTGCTCCTCGACATTATCCGGTTTTTCTCCGGTTTCTCGTACATGAATGAGCTGGTCGAGAATCTGGAACCAGAAGCGAGATCCCATCGAAATAGCAATGCCGGTCAGTAACCACCCGAGTCCTGCCTTCAGGCTATACATCGGATTGAGCTGGGGAAACTGCTGTTGGAAATTCACCGGGTGCCAGCCAATCGGAATGGTAGTTGTATCCAGCAGGTCGGCCATTTTTTCCATACACTGGGATGAACTGAGGTCATTCTCGCATCCTTCGATTTGAATTGCATTTTGAATAATCACCGTGCGCGTGGCTGTATTCTCACTGATGCGCCTGAGCATATACAGCGAATCCGCATTAATCAGAACTGCCAGGAGGAACCCAATCAGGACCGTAAAGACTTTGACATTGCGCCGATAGGTGCCAGAGAGCCGGTCCATCGAATGGTCATACCACAGGGCGATCTCATGCCGGAACTGCTCCATCTGCTGTTGGCTTGACTGGATTTGTGCTTGGGTGCGTCTCGCCAAGAGAGTGAGGTTCTTTTTTAAGCGAGCAGGGAGTTGGTCCGAGTGCTCGACCTTCGCTATGAGTCGAGTCAGGTCATTTACGGATTGATTCACACCCTGTTGGAGTTGA
Source organism: Leptolyngbya sp. NK1-12 (assembly GCF_032598965.1). Classification (NCBI taxonomy): domain Bacteria; kingdom Bacillati; phylum Cyanobacteriota; class Cyanophyceae; order Leptolyngbyales; family Leptolyngbyaceae; genus Leptolyngbya; species Leptolyngbya sp. NK1-12. The sequence goes on along the minus strand of NZ_CP053587.1, from coordinate 570,617 downwards.
GCCTGATCCTGTTCGACTTCCGGTAGGGCCTGCAACACTTCGAGCAGGGCATCGGCAAACACCTCAGCCGGCAAGTAAGAGGGACCCACTGCCCGCCTGCGCCGTCTGAAGGGCTGAGTCATGGAGCTAATCAAAGAACTCGCATACAGTCTGCCGGTAATTGTGTTTTTGAACTGAGCTGGATCTCGCCTCAGAGCTGAGGATTCTCCCAACAGAGTCATGATGCCCTGCTGTAGATGATTAGCTCGCCACCGCAACACGGTCGTGATGAATTCGGTTAACTCGGAAGTTAATAGACTCAAGAAGGTGTAGATCAGGATCAACCCAATCGCAATATCCAACAGCGGAAAATTACTCAACATTTGGTTTCACCCCTACCATTCAAAAAATGGTTATCCACAAACTCCCGATGTGCAGACACCGCTCATGTAACCACCACAGCTAGCCGAGTGCGCCGCCACAATCGCCTCAAACTGGCCTTCTACAATCGCACCGATGAGCCGCGCTAAGCGTTCCAGATGAAGTTCTGGAGAGTCTCCTACAACCATGTGCTGATGCCACTCGATAAACTGAAGCATCCCCACCGGACTGTAGTTCCAGGTTTCCATCCCCTTAAAGAATTGACCGAGTTCCGGCAGGTGCGCGATGGCTTGGATAAAGGTCGAGTCCGGTACGATGTGAGGCACAATGTCATTGCCAAACTCATAGCGGATGTGATTGGGAATTTCGAGTTGGTAGTGGCTGGCAAAGGTGGCATCCCCGGGATGGGGTGAGGCATAGGTATAGATGGCCGTAGGCACAATGCCTGCCTGCAGCTTGAGCCGCAGAGCCGCCAAACTAGACAACGCTCCGCCTTTGCTGTGTCCAGTGATATAGAGGGGTAGGGGGGGTGGACCTGCTTGCATTTGCTGTTTAACTTCCTGCACCAGCGGTTCCCACAGAGCCGATAGCGCCTGCCAGAAGCCGTCGTGCACTTTGCCAGGCATACCGGCTGCTGCCACGGGTTCATCGGTCAGATCGCTAATCCAGTCGAGCATACTTTCCTGGTTGTGAATATCAGGTGGAATAGTACCGCGAAAGGCAAGGATGACGCCTTGGTCGGTAGTGCCGACTAAACAAGCGTCAATATCATCCTCTCCGGCAGCAAACGCAACGGGTGGTTTGAGAAACCCAACGGCGCTGTAGTAAGGGTCTTGAGGAGTGAGCTTGCCGGTTGGATTGATTCCGTAGGCGGCGACGCTAGCGCACAGCGAACGACACGCTAGGGTAAGAGCGGTTGAGAGCATAGGAGTTGGTGGGGTGAGGGGTGAGGGGGTAGGGGGTAGGGGGTAGGGGGAGGGGGGTGGGGAGGGGGGGGGTGGGGAGGTTGTGGTTGAAGGTGTTTATGTTTGCTGAATCAGCCATTGGATTTGGCTGTGTTCTGTGTCGGTTTGGGTGATGTTTTTGTCGATGCCAACGCCATGGACTGTGCCGCCGTCGGATTGGATCATTTGATAGCCTCGCACGGCGACATTGGGGACGATGCTGAGGGAATGCCAGTAGTGCTGAAATTTGAGTGCACTGTAGAGCTGTTGGCTATCGAGAATTGAGTTGGCTCCCACATAGAGACCGGGCAGGTAGCCTGTTTGGGCAACGGCATCGTACCAACTGTTGCAGTAGGCAATCACATTTTGGGCGGTAGCGCTGGAGCTGATGCCTTCGAGGTCGAGCCAAACATTGACTTTGGGGGGAAAGCCGACCTGAATGGCGTTATTGGCTGCTGTTTGGCCGGTCTGAGTTCCCAGGGTGGCATCGGGTAGCCAGCCGGCATAGCGGACATGTTGCACCGGCATCAGGGCTAAGCCAGCATCGAGGATGGCCTGGGCTTCATCGTGGTCTAAATCGTAGCTGCTTTCGCTGCCCAGAGAAACGTACCGTAGGCAAAAATCATAGCCGCTTTGGCGAAATAATTTAGCAGTCGCCAAGTCTAGTTTGGTATCGGTATCGAAGCCCACCCGACCTGACGGTGCACTTTGCACTACTCCAATTAAGGTAGACATTTTAAATTCCTTGCGAGTTTTAGTAATGGTTGCCAGGTTAGTTACTGGATGGCACCCAAAGCATCCTCTGAGTTAACCAACCAGGGTAACGGCGATGATCATTGACTATCTTCTAGCTGCCTCTGAATAGATGGGCACCCATTTGAAACGTTAAAACTGATCCTGTCAAACTCTAGGCATTTTCCAACTTTTAATTTATGCCTAGCCTGTTCCGAGTCATCAAAATTCTCTTGGAAGGCAACTCAATAATTGATAGATAGACTCTTACTGAACTTTATCATCTATTCTTAAATCCTGTACGCCTTCCAGAAATTTTTACATTTTTTTTGCAAACTCATATTTCACCTCGCTTTCGTCGGGTTCTCAGATTTTTACCTAGCCATTAATAATTTTTTCGGCAATTAGCGTTTGTTTGGCGTTTGTTTGGCGTTTGTTTGGCGTTTGTTTGGCGTTTGTCTTCTATAACTAAAACCAGGTTGCATCAGATTGTCAAAGTAAGAACTGCACCCAACCTTCTTTCTAAAAGTAATAACTTGGAGAACTAATCTGATGGTATCCACTCAAAATTCTGCGTTTCAAACTGTTTATGCCCAAGCCTGTGTCAATAGGCTCAGCGTTGATCCCTATTTCAAGCAAGCATGGAGAATTGCACTTGACCAAGCCAAGCAACTACCTCAATCAGAGCGTGCTGCATCCATGAATGCTTTTTTAGCCAGCCAAGGCTACGACACAACGATTGAACTGGTACAACAGGCATTTGATCAAGCGATTGATCCAGCAGACATGCCCAACGGTAGTGCTATGATGTTTGCGATTCAACTATTGACAGATGTAGATTTGTTTTGTGGCTGGGTTAATGCCTGTAGCCAAACTGTGCGGGCAGACAGTAGCCTTGATCTAGCGCCAATCGAAAATTTCCTAGCTCAAAATGGAGTTGAAGCGTCTACAGCCCAAGTGGTGAATGCAGTAGGTGCAGTTATTAACGGTAGGTCTGGACAAACCGCTAATACAGAACCTCCAAAGCTGATGGCTGTGCAAGCCAAAGCAGCGGCAGCCACTACCGATCCCAACTCCCTTGCTGGAATTACTCCCTGGGTCGGTGCCTATGGTAATACGACGATCTCGAAAGAAGGAACTTCAGAAGTCACTGGTCCAGCCCTGATTGTTACTGCTAACTATGTCTCAATTGGTCGGCATCGGCTGATTCAACCCCAGTTTGATGCAACAACCGCTACACTAACCTGGACACATGAGAGCAGCGGCATCACTAATGACACAGCAGGTTCAATCACTTTTTCAAACCGTAGTCAAACCACTCCTGGTGATAACTACACGGGCAATGAATTTAGTGGAACTTTGACGCTGCCTGACTCATCAACCTATCCTGTTAAGGGTACAGTAGATTTCTTTGGACGCATTACTGCCACTCCATCCAGCGATCCGCCGATTATACCAAATGCTGATTATGATCTGTTGACCAAGTTCGTTGGCCCACTGATCACAGGTCTTGTTGCTACTGTTGGCATGATTGTCCTTGTTGCCAAGATGGTTAGGGAATTCCCTAAACTTAAACTGGAGATAGACAAGCTGAAACTGGAAGCTGAAAAACTCAGTAAAGAACTGGGTAAGACTAAGAGTAAAGCTGAAGATATCGAAAAAGATTGGGTGAAAGTAAAAAGCCAAGCAAGCTCAGATAATCCTATCGTAAAGAAAATGGTAGATAACTTTGAAGATGGAGTTCAAATTTTTGACAACTATGGATCATTCGGGCAAACTATCAGCCTGAGAAAACAGATTCAAGAAACTCAGGATCCATTAATCAAAAAAAAGCTAGAGAAAGATTTTGATGAGTCAAAGAGCTTGCTGATCAACGAAACAGAAGAAAAGATGGATAAGGATAAATCAGAAGAGAAAACTAAGGTTAATAATCTTTTCGATGATGATGATGAGTAATCGATAAAAACTTCACTCCAGTCGGATATGGTGATTTGTACATTCTTACAACTCTTCCTCAAACTATTTGACTAAGCTAAACAAATCGTTTCAACTCATTGAGACTATTATGGGCAATAATCTGCGAACGAATTTGACAACTGATGAGCCAACAGAAGAGCAAATGGGATGGGCCTATGTTTTTCTAGATGATTTGAAGACTAATAAGGCTCTGAATGCAGATTGGCAGACTCATTTGACCAATGCTAGCGATCCCAAATATGGCATTTCAGACAAAGTCAATTATCTGGACAACTTCCTGGCTGATAATGGGTATAACACAACGGCAGAAGCTGTATTGTCTCTTCTCAAAACTCCTTGGTGGAACGACTATATCGCTTCGCGCAAACCCAATGATCAGTCCGATCGCTTTGTTCAAGATCTGCTTCAAGATAGCCACCTTTATAGAGAATGGGCGCAGATCATCCAGCAATCTGCTACAGGTGGCAATCTGGACAAGGCTGACCAGTTCTTAAAGCAAAATGGTTACGACTGCACTGCGATTCAGGTAAACGCTTCGTTCTTAAAGATGCGTGACAAAAACCTAAACTTTTGGACTGGAACCTATGGTCAAACTATTGTCCAACCCACTAGCGGTGGTGATGCCCAACCTGGTCCGGCTGTGATTGTATATGGAGATAGCACCGTCAGCGTTGGTCCTGAGAAATTGTTTGCGTTCAAATATAGTCAAGGAACCTTAACCTGGACGACTGATGGCGGCGGGGGGCTTGAAACCAACTCAACTTCTGGCTCGATTACCTTCAGTCAAATCAATCGCCCTAAGAGCGAGGATTCCTATGTTGGCTGTACCTTTTCAGGAACCATTACCTATCCTGAAGGCACAAACAAGAACTTTAGTGGTATCTATACCTTTAATGGCAAGATAGGTGATCCACCGCCCAATCAAAGAGGCAATGTTAATCATCCTCCCAGTGTTGACACAAACACTGTTGACCAACTTGCCAAAACATTAGGTCCCTATATCCAGATTGGTTTTGCCATATCGCTGCTATTTGGAGCTGGTGGTGCTCTATTCAAAGGGGGTAAATGGCTCAAGGACAAATTCAGTTCAGAGGTCAAGGAAAAGGTTGATGATGCGGTTGAAACGACTAAACAGGAATTGTCTGAAGTGCCCCCGGACGAGTTCAACAACCAGAGTACAACCGCGAAGCAGCTTACTGAGGAGATGAATAACACATCTGATCCGGAGAAGCAAAAGGAGATTGAAGAAGAAATCGATCAGGAAAACGAAGCGGATGAAAAAAGCTTTGAAGACGAAGAAACTGATTTGACTGGAGAGGGTGAAACCGCTAATACACTTGATGAGGCGCTTGAGTAGCAGACTATCTTCTCTAGCATCTCACCCTTAGAACTGGTTCGCTCTCAATCTGGTATTAATCTTGCATCTTCTATAGGAATAATGTGGGAGATGCAAGATATATTCAACGGGGATAATTCTATGACAGTATCCTTCAGTTCAACTGTGCCGTCTTCTCAAGACGCTGGTTTTCAAGCTAATGCAGTCCTGTTCATCACAGACCTCAAGTCGAACTCATTTTTGAGCGATCAGTGGAGCACGCTTTTGGTCAAAATGAATGATGCCGTGCAACAAGCCAAGCAAGCTGGTGAGTCCTCTGATCAGATTCAAAAGGTCTATCAGCAAGCTCTTCAAGCTGCCGATAATTTCCTCGCTAATAATGGATACAACACTACAGCGGCTGTTGTGCTAAACATGCTGAAGTCTCCTTTTTATCAGGAGTACTTGCAAGATACTGCCCCAAATGATGCCTCTGATCGGTTTGTGCAAACCCTATTAACCAGCACGACCATTTATAAGGCATGGCAGGGCTTGCTCAAAAATGTGGTCCAAGGACAAGCCACAACCCCACAACTGGACGCATTCTTACATCAACATGGCTTTCAATGTAGCTATCTACAAGTGAATGCATCATTTGTGAAAATGCGTAATCACAACATGAATTACTGGGCTGGTAGTTATACCGATACAGTCCTGACCGATGCAGATGGAAAAACCCAAAAAGGTCCACTGGTTGTGATATACGGCAACTACAAGTTCAGTCTGGATCACGACATGCCCGACCGCCATATGAACAAGTTGCAATATGACAACAGTGTTCTGACATGGCAAGCCGATATGTTAGTAAAGTATGCTGGAAAATTGACATTCAGCGAAATTACGTTAGCCACTGCCCAAGATGCTTACACAGGTCCGTTCTTCTCGGGTACGCTTACCTATGCTGAAGATGATCCGATTAACAACCGCAAGCAGGGAGATGTTTTACAAATTACTGGTCGGTTGCACGAATTATCTTCGGATGATATTAGTCACCGTCTGCCTGCGAATGAAGATCCATCATTACTCAGCCAAATTTTGAAGTGGATAAACTATGCTTTGCTTGGCATGTTTATTCTCAAGATGCTAGTGTCAATCGGTAAAAAGTACACTTCCTTTAAAGACTTTGAAGCCGACAGCGATGAAGCTTTTGGCGATAAACTATCAGATGCTTCAAGCCGCGCTGAGCAGGGTGCAAAGGACATTGAAGAAATTGGTGAATCTCCATTTCGGCAATTGGACTTCAAAGGCAGTGACATGCTCAAAGATCTGGAATACAAAAAGAGCATCGCTCCAGTTGAAGAGCAAGCAGCACTAGAGCAGCAAATTGCAGAACAACAAACCAGTGAAAATGACTTTGATCAACAGCCAGAGCAAGAAGCCGATCCTGAAGGAGAAGGTTGGGCTTCTGATTTAGAGGATGTGATCAGTGCTCTCTAACTTGAACTGTGAGCATGTATTGGGTCTCTACACCTCGGTATTGCGAAATTAACTATGTCAACTACAACATTTTGAGGACAGAAAATCATGGGACAAGAAGCTAATGATCAGACGAAGTTCTGGCAGGCCGTGACTCAAGCGATTGCGAGTCAGACAGGAACCGATCCAGGAAATATCATGATGGTTTCTAAAGGGATTACCTGTAACTTTGATGCCGCTACTAATGATGCCAATGGTCAAATAGTTGATCTAGGGAACACCATTCCTCCCTGGTCCTTGACCTGGAATGGCATTACCAACAATAACTTTTTTGGCATGTATCAGAGCTGGCTGGATGAGATCTCGCTTCCCCCCCAACCCGGTACCAGTACGACTGACCTGGATGCGATCCGGCAGAAAATCGTCAACTATCAGAACGCCACACAACAACTTGTAAAGGAGGAGTATAAGAATTACATCAGTAACTATTGTGTCAATGCCAGTGCTGACGGGATGACCTGCACAACTTGGATTCCAGGTTATAGTGAAAAAACCTTCCAAACTTATCTGCAAACCTATTTACAGAGCACTGATTATCAAGAGAAGGTGGCAAACCTGAATGAAATCTATGGAGACGACCTGGCAGGCTTGCAGGAACAGTATGATGCGCTAGCAGAGAAAGTCTACGGCCCAGATTATCGAGAACTTGCTGAAGCTAAATCGGCGGTGCAAAAGGCTGATCCCAGAAACCCAAACAATCGTTTCCCCAACAAAAAGGCTCAAAATCAATATCAAATTCAGGTGGATGAAGATGGTGCAGTGATTTGGCAGCCCCGTTATACCTTGCAACAGGGCGAGACGGTCGCTGATTTCAAGTCATGGCTGTCAACAGCGCAAACGGCTGCTAATAATGGCAATGATCCAGAAGTTACTGTAGAACTGAGTAACTCCACGCAAACTAATAATAGTTCTAGCTGGCAGTTTTCATTCAATGCCACTATTCCGATTGAAGATGTCTTTATGGTGGGTGTTCAGGGGAGCGGTTCTCAAAGCAAGGTGGATATGTCTAAGTATGACTTCAAGGCCACAGTCACATATCAGTCCATTAAAAATATTTCCTTAGGACCAGCCAGCACTTGGTATGACTCGTCAATGATTGAAAAGTACAAAAATTATGCTGGTTTTGATAAGTCAAGCCCTTTTGTAGATACGAGTGGAAAGCCCAGGGTATGGGGACCACAAGGTATCTTCAATGTTCGCATTGCTAGTGTTATTGTTGCTTATCAACCCTGGATCAAAATGGAGTTTTCCAACTGGTCAGATACGGAAACTCATACTACCTGGAGTGAAAAAGTAGATGTCAGCATTTTGAACATTATCCATCTTGGTTCAGAATCTGCTTCTGGTAAATCCGATCAGGTTCAGTATACTTCCACTGATACTGGGTTTGAGCTGAAGGACAATTCGGGTAAACCGCAAATTATTGCTCTGGTGTTAGAAACCCTTAATTATCCCTAACAATCAATCGCTTAAATTACCCTGATTGGGTTTTGACGCAATGCTCACAATCCTCTGGTATTGCGTCGAAACACTTCTTCTCATCACTCTACTGAAGGCATTATCTAGCCTGATCAGTAGATTTTTCATGTGCCCGAAACGTTAGCCAAAGCTAGATTTAGACCTTCCATAATCAGGTTTTTGATCATGACCTACACGCTAAAAATCGATCGTGATACTTGGCTGAAACTGTCTACTGCTCAAAGCTCAGCCCTAGCCAATGACCAAAAGCAAGTCATTTCAGCCGGAACTTTATTGCCCATCTCTAGCTATGAAATTGTCGGCGATCATCTCAAGGTTTCCCTGGGAACGGACGCTCAGGGCCAGCAGTTGTCCTATCAAGGGCACAACACTTGGTACGTCTTTAGACCGGATGTAGAAATTCTGCAAGATGGTAAGCCTCTGAATCTAACCCCTAGTTCGGTTAACTTGCCAATTCCGCACTATGACTATTACGACCAGAATGACAACCAGGAAGCACCCGGAGGTTCCTGCAATGTCACGGCGCTAGCGATGGATTTGGCCTATCTGGGGGTGCCTCAACGTCATCCTGCTATGCGCTATCCCGATGAATTAGATGCCTACTGCGATCAGCATGGATTAGATCGACACTCGCCGCTCGATTTAGCCAAAGTTGTGGAAGCCTACGGCTGTAAAGATGATTTTAGCTACAACAGCAATTGGGATGTGATTAAAACCTGGTTGGCCAGCGGACTGCCGGTTGTGGTGCATACGCAGTTGACCCGATCAGGCCATGTGATTTTACTACGCGGATACGATCAAACGGGGGTTTGGGTGAATGACCCGAATGGAGTTTGGACACCGGATGGCTATGATGAAAGCAAAAGTGGTGAAAACCTGCACTATTCTTGGGATCTGATGTATCAAACGGTTTCCAGTGACAATCAACTTTGGGCACATCACATTTGGAAAGGACAATAGAGAAACGACGCCATCTTAATGGTGAACTATTCTATTGAGTTGCCAAGTTGATCAGCCCATTGGCGATAATTTGGCGATTTATTGGCGTTCGATTGGCGTTTGTATTCTATATCTGAACTGGTATCACAAGTAGTCCACGAGATTTTCATGTCGGATTCAGTTCCGCTTCAAGCAGAGTTCCTTAAACCGTCAATTGATTTCTCTCCCTCAGAAGTGCCTATTTGCAGTGTATTGAGTGCTGTCTACTATCGTTGTGCAATCAAAATTATGACCGGTTTATTTGGAGATTACTATGCTTAATTTGCTGCCGATTGAGACTCAGGATATTCATCCCGTTGTGCTGCAACTGGGTATTATTATTGGCGTAATTCAGCAAAATCAAACTAATTATTTCTTCGATCTCGATTGGTTTCAGAATCCGGCTCCTGCTCTGAAAAATATTCCCAACGAACGCACGAACCTGTTGACGTTGCTGCGTGAGCTGCTAGGCAGTCCGATTCCCAATCCGCCTCCTGATGGCTGCGCTTGGTATGCCATCACGCAACAGGGCAAACCCACCCCCTGCTATGTTGTGCTACCAAAGGACGACAGCGGTACCAGCTCCACCATTGGGATCGGCCTCCTATATCCCTACGCAGACGGGAATGTTACGGTAACGCCTCGGTTGTATATGCCGTTGTTGGCTCTGCCGATCTCAGGCAATCCCGTGATTACCGGACAAACAAACAACTCGGTTGCTTACCCGATTGAAATTGGCTTGGATCTCAAGAATACCCAGGCCCACTTCACGAGCGGCAGTGTTTCGTTTGACGGCTTGGAGCTGCTCGGCAAAGTCCTGTTTGCGGGCACCGGCTCCTCGTTTCAGCTCAGCTTCCTGGATGTGCAGCCGCCCGGCACCGGTCCTTTCACAACGATCCAAGAACTGCTGAATAGCCTCCCCGGTCTGGGTTTGCCCAAAGACTGGATCAATGTGGTTCTGGCATCCCAGGACGTGATCAATTTCCTGAATCAGAAGATTGGTACCTCCAACGAAACTCCAGGAACACTGCTGGTGGATATGGGGTTACTGCAAGCATCGGGTCAGGCATCGGGTCAGCCTTACGTGCTGGGCGACCTCGCGAAGTTTCTCAACCAATCGCCCCAGACCCTGTTGGAGAACTTCTTCTTTACGGTTTTAAGCCAGCTTTCTAGCAATACCAATCCGCTGATTCCCCTCTCGGGTCAGGGCAACGGCATCTATGTCGTGGGTGAGGCGGAGGGGGGTGGAGCGACCGACTACGGATTGCGCCTGCAAATTAGCGATATTGACCTGACGTCCAGTGCGCAAACTGACAATTCGCAGAATAGCAAATCCAATTCGTTCCAAGCGGATGAGCCAACCAATGCCAGTTCGCCGCAGTTGAAATTGCAGCTCGGGCAGTGGCTGCCGGGAGAAACCACCCCCAGCACTTCCTGGCTGAATCGGGCGGCACCGAGCCTAACCACGCCCAGTCCGGGGCTAGCGCTGTATCTGGTGCAGGCCGACAGCAGCAACACTCCCTCGTTTCACCCCAAGCTGGAGTTGGTCAGTCTGGGACTCACCGTTCAGGGCAGCAAGGATACGCCACTAGTCAATACCAAGGGGGTCACCCTGGCGGGAATCGATCCCCGTATGTATGTCTCGATTGATTTCGAACATCCGACTCCCGTTTCCTGGGGTGTAGCGCTGCGTTGTGATGATTTGGGGCTGCCCCTAGGATCGGGGCTGAATGCCTCTTCTAGTAACAATCCGGTAGCTCAAAATCTACTCGATGCCGACGAAGAATTTAAGGGATTTGAGAATACTTCAGGGCACGCTGCTGGATATGCTACTGGACATACTGCTGCCGCGTCCCATGCCTTAGGAGACGAAGAGGCTCAGAATCAAGATAATCAGGCAGTCAATCCCAGCTTTTCCCTGGCGGCTGCCTACAGCACGACGATGAATGTGCAGCTTTACGACAGCGACGGTACGGCGGCAGATATAGTTTGGATCCCGATACAGCGAGCTTTTGGACCCTTGCACTGTCAGAAGATCGGCGTTGGCTGGCAGAACGCCAGTAAATTGCTGTCGTTCCTCTACTACGGCGGTGTGTCCCTAGCGGCATTAGACATTGAGCTGGAGGGCCTGTCGGTGGCGATTCCGGTGACCACGCCAGCCAACCTCAGCAACTACCAGTTTGATCTGAGCGGGTTGGATATTACCCTGAACGCGGACCCAGTCGAGATCAGCGGTGGGCTGCAAGAAACCCGCGATGCTCAAAACAATCTGATCTACAACGGCGAGGCGGTGATCAAAGCCGGCGAGTTTTCCATCTCGGCGCTGGGGTCCTACACGACGTTGAATGGCGAGTTGAATGGCGAGTTGAATGGCGATCCGTCGCTATTCATCTTTGCCTTTCTCACCGATCCCTTGGGTGGACCGCCTCCCTGCTTTGTCACCGGCATCTGCGGCGGTTTTGGCTACAATCGCAGCCTAATCTTGCCGGCTATCGATCAGATCCAAACGTTCCCGTTTGTGGCGGGACTCACTGACTCAAGGCAGGTGGGCGGCACGAATGCCACGCCCGCGACTGCGTTAGCAGCAATTGCCATCTCGGTGCCGCCCACGCGCGGCGAAGATTGGCTAGCAGTGGGGCTGCAATTCACCTCCTTTGAGCTGATTCAGTCGCACGCGCTGCTGGTGGTGGAGTTTGGCAAAGAGCTGGAGATCGCCTTGCTCGGCCTCTCCACCATTAAGCTCCCGGCGGAAGGTCCGGAAACCTTTGCCTACGCTGAGCTGGAACTAGAGGTGGTGCTGAAGCCAGCCGAAGGGGAATTCTCGGCAATTGCGGTGCTAACGCCCAACTCCTACGTGCTCGATCCCAGCTGCCACCTCACCGGCGGCTTTGCCTTTTGCCTCTGGTTTGGCTCGAATCAGCACGCAGGCGATTTTGTCTTGTCGATTGGCGGCTACCACCCGCAGTTTAATCTGGCGGCGTATTCCTGGTATCCGACGCTGCCACGCTTGGGCTTCAACTGGGCAATCGATAGTTCGCTGACGATTTCTGGCGAAGCCTATTTTGCCCTGACTCCCTCCTGCGTCATGGGTGGCGGGCGGCTGCAAGCGCTCTACCAGGATGGTGGACTGCAAGCCTGGTTTATTGCCCATGCCGACTTTTTGATGTTCTGGAAACCCTTCTCCTACACGGCATCCGTGGGCATCGACATTGGTGTCGCCTATACGTTCACGTTCTTTGGCACCCACACAATCAAGCTAGAAATTGGTGCCGATCTGAATCTCTGGGGACCGCCGACCGGCGGCACTGTGCATGTAACGCTGTGGATTGTCTCCTTCACGATTCCCTTTGGTCCGCCACAAACGCCACCCCCAAACATTGGCTGGACCGAGTTCCAAGCCCTATTGCCCCATAGCAACGCTCCCCAGGTTTCCCCAACGGCGCTTGGGGGAGATCAGGTTGTTGTGGATCTGGCGGTTTGTCATATTCGGGCAGCCAATGGGCTATTCAAGCAAACCGAGTCCGGACTCTGGTGTATTCGGGCCGATGAGTTCCAGTTTTCAGTGGAAACGGCGATTCCTCTGACTGGCATGACCTTAGTGGGTCCCAACAACCAGGACACCTCGATTACACCCACTACCAGCTACACGGTCGGGATTCGCCCGATGGGAATTGCCAGCGTTACCTCCACAGCCCAGGTGCAGATCACCAATTCGCAAGGTGCCTACCAGGATCTAAACCAGAACTGGCAGTGGGTGCTCAGCCAGCGGGCTGTTCCCGAAGCCATGTGGGGAGCACCGCTCGGCCCCAACCAAGCGCCTACTCCTGAGGCCACGCTGCTGCCGAATCGCTTGGTCGGGTTGAGCCAAATACAACTGAAGCCGGGTGCTCCTTCGACCCCGATCCCGGTCGCTGCTGCCCAAGTCTTCGCTTACATGATCATTGGTGAAACCGCCGATGGCATCCCCGTTTACCTGCCGCTCGCAGCCACCGCTCCCGCCATCAACCAGCCTGCCGCAACCGATAATCAAGTGCTAACGCTGATCGGCCAGACTCTCACCAGCATCGCCGTACAAGCTAAACGCACTAGTTTATTCAATGCACTTGTATCTTTAGGGGTGAATGCCGGAGTGGATGGTGATTTGAGCGATGTGCAGAAAGCCGTCGGACTGAATTACCAGGCACTGCCTCAGGTTGGTAGCCCCGATGGCATCGCTACCTGATCAATGCGTGTGGCTTGCCCTCACCCTCACCCTCGCCCTCGCCCTGAAAGCTACTGTGTATACACAAGTGATCAAATCTAACCGAATCACTGGCGAACCGCCCCAGCCCTCGAAGTTGGGGGAGCCTAACCCTTCAAAGTCCCGCAGAATTGGGGGATTTAGGGGGCACAAAAGACTTAAACGAAGTCAGACCCGACTTGTGTGTACACAATAGCTTCCTGAAAGAGAGGGAATCAGAATTCCAGCTTTCTTCTTCCCAGGGAAGAGGGAAGGATGAGGGGTGATTTTCCACTGTATTCAGTATCTGTTCATCGCTTTATCATTCGTCTTGCTTCATTTGTAATCTTCTATCCATCCATGAACACAAACTTAGCTCCATCTCGACTCGATGATGCAACCCTTGCCGATATTCAATTTTGCGACAACTACATTCCGGCATTGACCGCAGACACCTATACGATCACGATGACCCATCAGATCTCGGGAGATGCCAAGCTGCCGCCTTCCCCGCCGCAGCCATTCACTGAGACGCAGCAGTTTCTGGTGGAGGGACCACGATTTAGCATCACGGCAGCAGATATTCAAACCCAGTTTCCTGCCAACAAAAGCCAAGGACAATTCGATCAACAGTTTCCCTATATTGTCTTGACGAAACGCGCCCTTCCCTGGGAGCGGCTGCTCCAACCCAGCGACAATACAATTCCCTGGGTAGCGCTGCTGATTTTTCAGGAGAGCGAACTGATTGCCCCTGCCGGGAATCAGGGGACTCTATCTAACCCAACCGGAGCTGGGACCTATAGCCTAAGCCAGATCGTGCAGCCAGAAGCAGGCGTTTTGGGGCCAGCAATTCAGCTCAGCGTGGTGGATGATCCGCAGGCAACCTGTCGAGCGATCAATATCTCACCGACAACATTCACAGCGCTTGTGCCGCGATTGGGGGAATTAAAATATCTAACGCATGTCCGGCAGATTGATCAGCAGAGCCTTCAGGGCAAATGCGAATCGGAATTGACGGGAACCGGATGGTTTTCTGTAGTGATGGCGAATCGATTGCCCATCGCGCCTCCAGCAGGTTCATCAGCGGCAGTGCGCAATATTGCCCATCTGGTATCTCTGGAAGGATTTCAATCGTATCTCACGGATTCCCCTAGTTTTCCGAGCGGCATCACCAGCATCCGTCTGGTTTCTCTAGCAAGCTGGACCTTTGACTGTCTAGCAGAGTCCAAAGAAGACTTCAGCGCTCTGATGTTGAACCTGGTTGCTCAAGCAAAGACCAATCCGCAGGCGCTGTCGCTGACCCTGCCCGCCGCACTGCCTGCCAACCCCACCCCCGATCAGCAGCTCGCCCAGACGATTCTCTCCCACGGCTATGTGCCACTGCAATACAACACGCGAGCCGGCGACCAGACCTATTCCTGGTATCGCGGCCCGCTGACGCCGCTACCGATTACTGCCTATCCCAGCAGTTCCGCCTACAGTGCCGCCGAAGCTGCCTTGGTCTACGACGCGAATACGGGCTTGTTTGACCAGTCCTATGCGGTAGCGTGGCAGACGGGGCGGATATTGGCGCTGGCCGACCGCAGTTTTGCTGTCAGCGTCCTGAACTGGCGACGGCAGACCAATCAGGCCTTGCAGCTGCTGAGACAGCGACTCCACTCACCCCATGTCCCTGCGGCGCTGAAGCAAACCGACACGGTGGATCAGATTCGCCAGCTCCTCCATCCCCATCTGATTCGCGACTCGTTTATGCAGTATCTGGGAGAGGACTTTGCCGCGCAGGTTGCACCGCGAGTAGCGACCCTGGGCATCGAGGATCATCCCTTGCCGTTACCCAAAGAGCAACCCCCAGCTTCTCCCGCACTGGCCGACCTGCGGCAATGGATGCAGCAACCCGAGACTGTGGGAATCTTCCAACGAACGCTGCTGGCGTTGCGGCAGATCCAGGGAGATGCGGTGGGAAATGGAGTGGGAGATGGGGCGGGAGACTCGCCTGCCAATGCTGTGCCGCCCGATATTTTGACTTGGCTCACCCGCCTGGCGCTGCTCTACGGCGTACCCTTCGATACGCTGGTGCCTAACCCACAGATGCTGCCACCCGAGTCGATTCGCTTTTTCTACGTCGATCCCAACGCCATCAATAGTCTGATCGACGGTGCCCTCAGTTTGGGCGTCCACAGCAGCCAGCAGCAGGTGTTTAATGAATTCGCCAGAGACACGATTCGCCAGGCGGTGCATCAGTCACTGCCAATGATCCGCTCGCGGCTGTTGGGCGCGGCGATGGATATGAGTAATGGCAGCAATTCCGTGACGGTGACGCAGCCGGTGGCGGGCTTTTTGTTGCGGTCGCAGGCGGTTTCGGCCTTGCCGGGACTGGAAATCAACTGCTATCAGTTCAGCAACGGGCAAGCTCCGGCAACCCTGATTTTGCCACTGCGGATCGACCGCTTGACGAAGGATGTGCTGCTCTGTCTGCTGCCCACCGTGCCCGCCTGGATCGAGTTCAACCAACCCAAGGAAAGCTTCGGCTTTGGCGTTGAGGTGGTGCAGTCTACGCTGCAAATCGATCTGCGCACGGTAACTGGTTCCCAACCCGGCAGCATCATTCAACCCGAAGTATCGCAGCCCATTCCCTTCCGGGGAACGAGCACGGTGGTGGATATGGGGGCGCTGCAAACGGCGATTCAGCAGAAATTGCAGGGCCAGCTCAATAATCCCAACGGCATGATCAGCCCAGCAGAGTTTGCGATTCAGCTGATGCAAGCACCTGAAAAGATCGTGTTTCAGAATCCTAATCAGAGTCCTAATCAGAGTCTTGCTCAGAGTTTTGCATAATTCATTCCACTTCTCTTCATTGCCCTTTCTACGCACCTATTCACTTCTATGACTTCTACGAATCCTCCGACTCTGCTCGTTCCCGTTGCTCTGGAAGCGCTGATCGTCAACGATGCCGTGACCGCGACGGTTCCCTTTAGCCGCTGGTCGCCGGTGTATGAAAATCTGAATCAGTTTAAGTCGCCGATTCCTGCACCTTTTAATAATCAGGGCGGCAGTCCTGCCCACGGAGTCTATCTGCACTGGGTCTTGCCGGATACCTTTGCCCACGGCATCAAACAGCCGCCGCCCGCCTCCCCCCAACCCGGTACGGCTGCCGCGATCCGAGCCGCTGCGGGATTACCCGATCAAGAGGAAATCATCTACCCCCATGTACCCAATCGCTGGCTGGTCGTGCGGATTGTTCCGGGTACGGCAACCACGACCGGCACCTGCAAAGCCTGGGTGATTCAAAGCGACTATTATGATCCCAATAATGGCGGCAGCGGCTCGAATCCCTATCCCAATCCCTTTCCTAGCGACCCCAACACGATTGAACCGACGACTCTAGGCAAAACCGTGGCTCTAGAGAGCTGGGTGGAGCCAACAGCGGTGCAGATATTTCTCAAGGCAGTGGGTCCGGCCAACGTCACCTTTTCCGCCTACACGCCCAATGTCACCGACGTATTCTCGGTCTATGACGACCTCAGCGATGTTACCGGCAGCAGCGCCGACCTCAGCTATGTGGTGATGGGCTGGTATTCCGACCCAACGGCGGATTTGCTCTATGGCAGCCAGTATGGCCCCGGCGGCTGGACAACGGCAGCGCAGTGGCAGGACCTGATGCAGACCTTGAACTGGGCGATGCCAGCCGGTGCCGACCAACTCCCTGCCGCCAGCTTGCCCAAGCAGTCCCTCTGTCACGGCTTGATCAGCACGGTGCAGTGGCAGACCCAATCGGCTCCCAATCGCGTCAATTCTGACCCCACCAAGCTGCGGGTTGCCGTGGGCAATAAGGGCATCGATGCCTTTGTGGCGCTTCTAGAGGCGGCGCAGAATCCCAACAGCCCGATCAATCCAGAGCTGATGGAGGCCTTTCAGTACAACCTGCTGAACGAGCTGGATCAGCCGGATGGAGCGGCTCAGGTGGACGTGAAAACCGAGCAAGCCTGGTTTGCTTCAACCCCCGGCGGCACCCTCTGGCAAATTGTGGCTGCCCAACGCGCCGACCTCACCCAAACCAATCAGCCGCAGCCGCAGCCCACCCCCGCTCAATTAACCGCCCTCGCTGCCCTCAACCAAGCCCAAGCTCAGCTTGATCGCACTCGCCGCCAGCTCCAATCTCGGCAAGCACAGTTGCATGACGCCTGGTGGAAGCAGCAGTTTATCACTAAAAACCACTACACCAACCCCAACAGTCCGCCAGAGCGAGGCTTAGCCGGAAATTGGCAGCCCATTCTGGATGCCCTGAGCGCGGCGCTGAATCCCACCAACCCGCAGAGCCTGATCAGCCAGGTCAACCAGCTCCAAAGCAGCGTCAGTACCCAGTCTGCTGCCCTGCCCGATCCGCAAAACCCGCAGAGCATCAGCACCTATGCCACCACGGTCCTGAACTTACCGGCAACCCTGCAGCTGATCCCGGTGGCGCAACCGCGCTTCTATCAGCCCAGCGACCCGGTGCTGATGATTGGCGGCATGGAGTGGCCCGACCGCTACCTCTACGGCGGTGTCAGCGATCCGATGGCTCCGCTGCTAACCCGGTTTGGCGATCACACGATCACGGGTCTGACGGTTAGCGGTCAAACGATCACGACCAGCCAGATCGATGCCGCGATCCCGATGCTCTCGCCTCAGGGTCAAGCGAAGCTGCCGCCCAATTTGCTGGGCTGCATGATCGCCGTGCTGCAGGAAGCCTTCTTTATGGATCCGGGGAACGCGGCGGTGATTGCCGCCCACCTGAACGGCGTTACTCCCGCTGCCGTGGCGGACGCTATCAGCGCCTATGGGAATAGCTCCAGCACGGCTCCGGTGATCAATCAACAGCCCCCCGCCAATGTCCCCGCTCAACTCGCCGTCACGTCCTGGCAGCAGGCTTGGTCGCCGCTATATCTGGAATGGCAGATCACCTGGCAGCCCACGACCGGCACCAGCTCCACCCCCGGACTCGTCAACTGGAGCTTTGACGGCAGCGATTATGAATGGAGCGGCGGCAGCCCGAGTGCCCAACAAGAGCAAACCTACAGCAGCCGGATTTTTCTCAGCCCCCACATCACGATGGGTTTCATTGCCCGGCTCAAACAGTATCTGCAAGACAACCCCAACAGCCCTGACGCTCCCGGCTTGCAGGCTATCGCCGGCTTGATCGACCAGATTGGCGAGTGGAATTTCCTGTCTCAGGCGCTGAGCGGCTTCAATGATTTCCTGATCATGCAAGACCTGGATGTAACGATGCCACCCGATACCTCGGTGCTGCCGCAGATCGAGAACCAATACGATTCGTTCCCCTATACGGCTCCAGGAGCCACCTCCGGCAGCGGCTGGGATCCACCGCCCACCCCCGCCAACTACTTCTTCCCGATTCGGGCGGGCCATTTCTATTTCCGGCAATTGCAGGTTGTCGATCGCTTTGGTCAGGTGCTGAATCTGCTGCAAGCCAACACCAACCCCTCCGGCAACTACCAATCGTTCTACCCGATTCGGGGAACCGGACTGGTGCCCGACTCCGGCAATACCCTCTCCTATCCCCAATGTTTGCTGAAACAGCCGCCGCGTTTGGTGCAGCCCAGTCGCCTGGAGTTGAATTTCGTCTCTGCTACCAACGACCAGCAGCCGTCGAATCTGTTTGCCAATGCCAATCCCGTCTGCGGCTGGGTGCTGCCGAACCACCTCGATCAGGGGCTGGGGATTTACGACGCCACCGGCAAACTGCTGGGCGAGCTGCTGCTGATTGCCACCGGCCAGGGACCAACGCTGATCTGGCAACCCGACCCCGGCAACCCCACGCCGGTTCTGCCCACCACCATTGCCAACCCGCACCTAAAGGAATTCGTGCAGCAGCTCTTGAGCCTCAACGATCAGGGGCAGGGCTTCCAGGCGTTCTTGCAGGTGATTGACGCGACGCTGTGGACGATTGACCCCCTGGGCGGCAGAGGCGATCAAAACCTGTCGGTGCTGATTGGGCGACCGCTGGCTCTGGTTCGCGCTAGCCTGCAGCTCATGCTAGAAGGCGACCCGGTGCAGGACCAAGCTTGGGCAAGAACCTGTGGCGTCAACCGGCTGGGAGAAACAACGTTTGATTTTACCCAGGTGCAGTTCAACGTGCGGTTGGGCCGAACCGACTTGTTGAATGATGGCGTCTTGGGCTATTTCAATGGCGACAACTACCAGCAGTTCAACTCGGTGCATCCGCCCAGCGGCTCCACACCCTACATTGCGCCGATTAGCCCCAGCAACTGCATCACCCTACCGCCGAATTACCTCGGTCAGTCATCGCCCACCGTCCAATGGGTGACGTTGCTGCTCGATCCGCGCGGCAGTATCCACGCCACCACCGGACTGCTGCCCATCCAGCAGGTGACACTTCCGGATGATTACATCGGGGATGCGATTAAGACGCTAAACGTCACCTTCCGCGTGAGCGGGCTGCTCACCGATGCCGAGACGATTCGCATCCCGATTCCGGCAGCGCAGCAGGCAGACTGGTCCTGGATTGAGCGCAACGATCCCCAAACCTGGAATACGAGTTTGCCGATCGTGAAAGCGAATCAAAAACCGCGACTCGCTAGTTTGCCGCCAGTGATTCACGAAGGCTGGCTGAAGCTGGTCGAACGAGAGGATTGATGGCAGGGATTGTGAATTCCCCCTCATCCCCAGCCCCTCTCCCTCAAGGCTACCTTATACACACAAGTCGAACTGATCCCCCTAGCCCCCTTAAGGGGGAACTAAACCTTATGTTGTTTGAAGTCCCCCTTTCTAAGGGGATTTAGGGGGATCAAACCACAATTAGCAACCGGTTCAGAGATCTGTGTACAAGGTAGCCCTGAGGGAGAAGGGTGCTGAACCACTGAGTTCCTTGTATTTCTTTGTTCTCTTATTCCCCCTTAGGGCTAGGTGAGGGCAACAGACGCAATCCATTTCCCGTATCCTTAACCATTACCGAATATCTCACCATGACCATTCAACTGAATAATATTACTATTCAATCCACTGACGACCTGACGCTGACCTATGCGGTAACCACGACTCCCAACCCACTACAAATCGACACCACCGGCAGCATCTCGATTGTAGTTTCCAAATCGGCTCGACCCGCAGCTCAATGCACCAGTCTCACGTTTAGCATCAACACAGGCAGCGCTGCCGCCGACCTGACCGCCACCCCCTCTACAATCTCAGCTTCTCCTCCTCCAAACTGGGGGGTGAGCAGCGATGGCAACGGCAACTTCACCTTCACACCCAATCCCGGTCAGGGTGAAATTAGTTCGTCTGGGCTATCCTTTGTTCTCAGCAACATTGCCGTCAATAAGCAGGTGGGCACCACAGAGCTGTATATCACCGAGACCTTGCAGAGCGGGACGGGTAACGGATCGGTCTCGATTCCCAAGTTTCCCCAGGGCTTCACGGTCAGCGACTTAGTCGCTACGCCTGCCAGTGTTGCCCCCGGCGGTACGGCGACCCTGTCCTGGAGTGGCACTGCGGGCGGTGTCTACACTCTGAGCTATGGCAGTCTCAGCTATCCCAACCTGCCAAATGTCTACACGTTTCCGGTTCCCCCTCTCCAGCAGACAACAAACTTTACGCTCATGGTGATTGCGGAGGGCAACCTTCAGATCCAGCGGCAATGTACGGTCACCGTCAATCAACCCACCATCCAGGAGTTTGGGGTGGTGGGCAACCAGTCCGAGTTTTTAGTGGGCAGCGAGATTCAGCTCTACTGGACTACCGAAAATGCGGTGTCCTGTAGTCTGAAGTTGAATGGTATCACGATCGCTCAGAACTTGTCCGCCAACATGGATGCCAGCCAGGGCTATCCCATTACGGTGCCCTTGGTGGCAGAAGCGGCGCAGTATATGCTCTATGCCTACGACAGCACAGGCAAGTACCCAACGTCTCTACCGCTAACAATCAGCGTGTTTCAATTCAAGCTGCTGCCGAACCCGATTGGGAACATTACGTATCTCGCCGGTCAGATGGTGATGAGGACGGATGGAACGCTTTATATAGCGGGTTCTGGGTTAGACGTTGTTTCAACCGCAAGCAACACGATCATTCATTCCATTCAATGGCCAAATCTTGAGGGAGGGATGGAGCTAAGCAGCAATTCAATGGTCATGAGTCCAGATGAATCACAGCTTTATGTGCTGACAACCAACAACGTTTATCCGAATTCAAGTTCCGTGATTCAAGTGGTGAACCTCTCTAACTATCAAGTGCAATCCATACCGGTACCCTGGCTTCTGGGAGAAATCGCAATGGGTACCCACAATGGCAGGTCTTGTCTTGTTGTCACGGATTCGATAAATACTTCTGATGATTTTCCAGATCCCTCCTCCTGTATTTACGTTCTTGATCCATCGAATAGTTGCGGTTTGATCCAGAAGTTGGCGTTACCTAATTTATCAATGGATATCCTAGCTGCTGTCGCCTCTCCGCAAGGCGATCGGATTTTCCTCTGTAGCATTGATGGTAGTGATCAGACAAATTCTAAAGGAACTACACTCTATACCTACACCATTGCGTCCAATACGCTATCTCAAGTTCAGTTCTCCGGTATTCAACCTTCTGCATTAGGCAATGCATTCGCTTTCAGTGCAGTCAGCAATCGCTACTACATTGGTGGAGCCCAAATTGATCTAGCAAAGAAGCAGCCTTTGCCTGCGATTGCAGTGATTGATGCCAATACGAATCAGGTAGTTGATACGATTCTCTTTTCTGACCCTAACCCCTTTTTCGCTTTTGTTAGATCGTTAGTATTGAGTCCAGATGGGCTACACCTCTACGCCCAGGTTGAAACCATAGATACGGACGGTAGCGGCAGCGACACTATCGTCAGAATTAATCTCAACACATTCCAGGTTGTCGGCACCGTGGCATCTCCAAATGATGCCCAGTTTCAGTCCTGGGCTGTGAAGCCCGATGGCACCTGTCTCTATGGAGTTGTGGGAAATACTGTTTCTACCCTTTATCTGTTTGAGATTTCCGATGGACTGAATGCGCTTCGTGCATCTACAGCCTCATGATCGTTCCGGCAATGTTCGTCTGCTGCTGTCGGTTAGGCAAAAGCGTCATTTTGTTGCGTCATTTTGTTTATGTTTTTTTGGATTTGATCGAATTACCTGAAGGAGGATTTTGACCATGACAACTCAATGTGTTCGTGCTGCGGCAGAGCCGCTGATGCCGTCCGAAAACTATCCGTCGAACGAGCCGAATAAAGTGGTCTGGATGGGGGATAGCAGTGTGCCAGCGGTGCCCATCAAGACCATCACCCTTACCAACTTTACCGACCATACCGTTTATCCCTTCCTGGCTACGCCCAACGATGCGGCGGCCTATGGAGGAGGCACGATTTATGATCCCGAAGATCCCAAAAACGAAGACTATCGAGGTTACATTGGCTACACCGGGTCGGACGGCAAGAATTACTTAGGGTTACCCGCCGGTGAAACCATCACCATCACCGTGCCGCTGGTGTTTTGGGATGGCTCGCGGATATTTATTTGCAATGATAGCGAGTACATTACCCCAGATGCCCAATTTCTCCAGCCTAACCCGCCCATCAACCCCTACCAATACTACGACAAGAACCAGGACGGCTCGACCACGCTGCGCCTTTACCAGAAGTCGGGTACGCTGACGCCCTCTGGAATCACGGCAGTTGTGATGTGGTTTCACGGCACGCAGGCGATTGGACCCAATAATGATGCGGCCGCTCAGCTGGTTGAATTCACAATTCGCGACCCGTGGCAGCTCAACCTGAATTCGACACTCGATCCGGGCATCTTGGGGCCGCTAATCAATTATGACGTCTCCTATGTGGACACGATCTACCTGCCGGTTGCCGTCGAAGCGACCGATGCCTGGGTCCTCAACGACGCGATGAAGCCGCCCTATGCAACCGCATCCTATGGCTGGATCGGGGCCTCCCAAACCGAAGATCAGTTTCAGCAAGCGCTGAAGAACTTCACGCTGACGCCGCTGGGGCAGTATTTTGGCGGCAAAGGCTACACGAAATATAACTTCCCTGCCGAGATGGAGGCGGTGGCGGGCGTCAAGTTGCCGTCCGGTGCCCAGGCGGTGGGTGATAGTCCCTTTGCCTCTCACCTCTCAAGCTATGACCCCAGCAATAACCAGTACATGCTGATTAGTGGCGGCACAGGGCCGATCGGGACGGATCCCAACACGCTGCCGAATGGCACAACGACGCTGCCGGTGATCTGGGATTCGGTCAATGGCCCAGCGCAGCAGGCGGCCTTGCTGTATGGCGAGAGCCAACCCGGAACGATGGATGTAACATGCAGTGTGTCTGGGGTGATTCCAGCCGGCACCACACTGATCAGCGTAGATGTGGCCGGCAGCACCGTCACCTTGAGTCAACCGGCATCCAATCCCGATCCATCGCATCAAACCGGCTATATCGTTCACTTTCAGCGTCCCGTTACCGACTACGTCACCAGTACGATGCTGAATCTCTGGTACTCCTGGGCAAAGTACTATGTACAGATAAATCACCAGTTGCCTACTCAAACCTATACTTGCAGCATCACGGCTGACCGCGTCCTAACGTTCACCTCTGTGGTTCCGAGCAATGCCTTGGTAATCGGAATGCAGGTGACTGGACCCGGTATTCCAGACGACTCCGACGGGTCGCTTTGCACGATTACAGCCCTCACCACGGACGACAAAGCGATCGCGTCCGTGACCCTGAGCGAACTCGTCACCGTTGGCTCAACAGGGAGTTACCAATTCGTTGCGCCACCGCCAATTGTCGGGAGCGATGATGAATTTATGGGGAATAAGATTCAACCCTTTGCGCTCAGCTTTGAGGGCGACGATGCGGACACAGCCAAGCTGTTTGCCCAGGCGGTCTATCTCGTGATGAGTGCCATGAGTCCGATTCCGCCCAATCCGAACGACCTGAAGCCACTTCCTCGCCCGGTTCGGTTACTGTACAACGTGATCGGCTGCAACGTGGGGCAAATTCCCCATATTGGTCAAGATCTCTCACCCAAGGATGATCGGATTGCCGGCGAAATCCGCGACCGACTGAAATCGATCTTGCGCGGCGTGCCCGACTTCAAGAACCCCCAGTGGCAGGAATCCTCTGGGCTGTGGTATCCCGACCCGACGACACCCACGGGCGGACGCTCCTTCAATGTCCGTAACCTGGATCCGTTTGTTTGGTTTGTGCACAAACAGTTGGGGCTGTCGGGCTATGGCTTCTCGGTCGATGATGATATTGCGGATGTTGGCGCGCGAGGAGCAACCAATATTCACATTGGCATTGGCGGTCTTGGCAGTTCCAACCAGCCCGGCAGCCTGCCCAATCCAAATCAGTGGACCTATGGTGCGCCCTACGGTCCCGTCACTGGTCAGGGTCAGCTCGCGGACAGCACTACGATCAAACTTCTGGATGCAACTGTGTTCTGGAAGCTGTCGCCGCCCGACTCCAATGCGGGACTGCTGGGAGCCATGGTCAGCGGTCCGGGCATCGTTCCAGGCACCCGAGTGGAGACGCCCAACGCTGGGGATCATTCGGTGACGCTGAGCCAAAGCGTTGATTCCAGCGTTACGCCAGGTAACACCTATACCTATACGTTCTCGTAACGCATCAACGGCACGATTCAATCTTGCACCTCGTGCCCTAAGAAGGTGTTTGAAACGTATCAAAGTCCTGCATCGCCCCCTAAATCCCCCATCAATGGGGGACTTCCGAACCCTATTTCTGAGTCAGTTTCCTCCAATTTTGGTTACGGTGTACACACAAATCGAGTCGGTTAGGATTCGAGGCTTTTCAGCCCCCTAAATCCCCCATTCTGGGGAACTTTCAAACCCAATTTGGTCTGAATCATGGGAAAAATTGGCCTAACGTTTACTCAAAGTTTCCCATTTATGGGTGATTTAGGAGGCTGAGAGGACTTGTGTGTATACCGTAGCTCAATTTTGAAGGCTAGAGGGGCGGTTCAGATAGCAGTAACGACTTCTAAAACATCCTCTAACCGATCTGAAACTCAATCACAAGCTAGTCGAAAAAGTTCCCGAAGATAACCACCTTCTCATCCATTTATGGAGCTATAATCATGTCTGATTCTGTTCAAAAAAATTCCACAAACAGTATTCAAGTGGGTAATCCAATGAGTAGCTGGGAAGGTTTAGAGCCAGTCACGCCCTATCTTCATTTGGCTGCCCCCGCCGTCTCCAATACCGATGCGGCACCCGATCAAACCAAGTATCCCAGTGTTGTGGGAACTCGGCGCTTAGCCGTCACCGATACTGCTCAAAATATCCGCAAACGCTCCTGGATGGGCTGGTTTCTCTGGGGCGACGGCACCCCGCCGCCGGGAATTACGCCCGGTTATCCGGTGAGTGAACATTCACCGCCGCTGTATAACAACGACAACTGGGATTATTTTTCCTGGCAATACTCAGCCGGAGATGATCCCAATAACGGCCAATGGAAAGCAATTCGACTCGATCAGCCGCCGCTGTATTTGAATCCGTTTCGGATCAATTACAACTGGGCACTGGGCAGATTTGGCTATCAAACCCAGCCCCTGCTGCCCTTCAAAAACAACGTTGGCTATTGGGCAGATAAAAAAATCGTCCGCGGACCCAATCTTTCCCTGGCCTATCCCTATCTGGTCGAGTATGGTGACTATATCGACAAAACCAAAGTGCCGAACTTCCCCGATGAGTGGCGGAATTCCTGGCTGTATATTCATACGCGACCGCTGGAAACCCTGGTGATGGTGCCCGGAATTAAGACGCCGGCGGAACTGTTGACCCCAGGGAGCTGGAATCAGGTGGGCACGGATCATCAGCCCTTTCCCTATCCGGTCTGGGATGAAACCCTCGGTCCTGCCGATCAAACGCCCTTCTGTATCAAAGTGGATCGGATGGGGGATTAGGATGCTGATCTGATTTGGGAAGGTACCCACGCCAATGCTGCCAATTACGACCAGAACAAGTATCAGCCCACGGCATTCCATCAGCCCGGTCAAGGCAATTACCTGAAAATGACGGTGGCCCAAGATCTGGTCACCGATGCCCAGTTCCAGAAGTTTGTCAAAGCCACCGGCTATGTTTACCAGCCATAGAATTTGAGTCATTGCTGTCTTATCGATAACAACAATTATTTACAGTTTCGTGAAAATGTGGATGAAGTATTTTTATATCGCTTGACGCGAAATGACAAGCAAATATTCTGCTTTCGATTAAAATTTGATTATAAAGTTGACAATTTTAGCTGCATCTGGCGAGCTTTGAACTTGCATTTGCGCAACGATTAACCTAGGATTAGTTGTTTCTTTCGCAACTTTTGAATTTTGGGGAGCAATGTTGCTGGATATTTCAAATTAATGATTAGGGTTATTCAGTACTGGTATAACGCTGTTTGGGCAAAGTGATTGAGCTTTTATGATTGACTTTTTATGAAACGCATGCAAAACGAACGGGTGAGGGTGACGTCCAGAGATGCCAGAATTTATGCATTTGGCGATAGTCTCTCGGATATTGGCAATATCTTTACAGTGACTGGCAATCAATCTCCGCCCAGTCCGCCTTACTTCAGTGGACGATTCTCGAATGGGCCGGTTGCGATTGAAACTCTGGCAGATCGTCTCGGGCTTGCGGTCACGCCCGAAACTAACTTTGCCATCGGCGGTGCAAAAACAGGACGGGAAAACGTCGGCGATACCCCTGCCTTCAGATTTGGAGGACTGCTCGATCAGATTGACCGATTTGTTAGCACCACTGGTCCGCGGGGTGCAAATCCCAAAGCCTTATATTTTGTCTGGATCGGGGGCAATGATTTGCTCAATCAGCCGAACGCGACTAGTGCTGCTATTAGTCAGGCAGTTGAGGATGTTAGATCCGCCGTTACCACACTGGCGAATTTGGGAGCCAAAAATATTGTTGTGGTGCAAAATTCCAATCTGGGTCGCACTCCCTTCAGCCTTCAGACTGGGCTGCTCAATACGCTAACCAACCTAACCCGCGACTTCAATAATCGATTGCAGTCAGCTCTGACTCCTCTAGAGCGGAATTCCGACCTCAATATTATTCTCAGTAATTTATTTCCCATTAGTGAAGAGGTTGCTCAAAATCCTTCTCAATTTGGTTTTCTAAATGTAGCTAATAGCTATCTTCAAGGCTTGCTCCCGGCTGATCCACTCGCTGACCCGAATCAGTTCTTTTTTTGGGATCAGGTGCATCCCACCACGCGAGGACATAATGTTTTCGCAGGTACATTGCGGGAAGACATCATCAGCGAAATTACGGGTGATATTACCCGGATTGGCACCCGACGGGATGATGTTCTGGTGGGCTATGCTGGCAATGATCGTCTGGTTGGGCAGGCCGGACGAGACGCGTTGGAGGGCAATCGCGGCGGGGATACCCTGCTGGGTGGTCGGGGAGATGATCGGCTCCAGGGCCTCCAGAATGATGATTTACTGGCGGGTGGCTTTGGAAACGACCTTCTGCGCGGTGGAGCCGGAAGCGATCAGCTATTTGGCCAGTCCGGTCAAGATACGCTGATTGGAGGCAATGGTATCGACTTCTTGAGTGGCGGGCCAGGAGACGATCTGCTGATTGGCGGTGGTGGCTGTGATCTGTTTTCGTTACGACCCCGAAGCGGTACTGACACCATTCAGGACTTTGATGCAGATGGAGATCTCCTCTTTCTGCCCGGTCGTTTGACCTTTGACCAACTGGAGATTCGACAGCAGGGCAGCAATACTATCATCAGTATTGCTGAAACTAATCAACAACTAGCCATTCTGAAGAATGTTCAGTCTAGCTCCATTGATGTCAGCGACTTTTTGGGTGCGCGGAGCAATCGAACATTGCTAGATTTAGCTGATCGTGAGCAGGGCGGTCCTCTGCTCGATGCGATTCAAGCAGAGTCGTTGGGGTTGAAGAATCTTTTGCAAACACGCCGAGGGTGAGGGGTTAGCTCATGCGAACAGTACGATTTAAACACTTGATGCAGATTACTTCAATTGTTGCTGGTGTAATTGGATTAACGATAGATGCCGGATATGCATCCGAAACCTCTCAACTCACAGAAACAGATGAATTTGCAGCAGCAGTCTCCCTTTCTACAGCAGCAATCGTTGCACCACCCGAATTTCAAGCTGAACAAATTGCCGAGGCAGCGTTTGCAACGGGAGTGCTGCCCGTTGCAACCACACCAATCAGTTCATCCTCTGAACAGATAGATTTACTGCTTGCGCCAGTCTCTCTTCACGATACCCAGTCCTATGTCTTTCAAACTACACCGCTAGTCAAACCGCTCGTTAATGTACAGCGTTCTGATGCTGCTTCCATTGTTACTAATTCTGGTATCCTATCAGATTCAGTTAATGTATCTAATTCGGCTGAGGTGCTGCCAGAATCTGAGCCGCCCAGTTTGAGCAGTGAAGCTTTAGGACCGCTCAGCTCGAGCAGTGCCGATCTAGGAGAAGTTCAGTCAGTTGACCATCAGCCAGTTGCTCAGGCTGAACCTCCTGCTGAATCCAAGCCTTCGGAACCTGTTCCAGAGGCAGAAGAAACCTCTCCTCGCTGGCGCTTTACCCTCACTCCCTACGGCTTTGTGCCGCTCAGCGTAGAGGGCAGCGCAACGGTAAGAGACTTTACAGCAGACATTGACCTGGGACTGGACGATGTCTTAGATCCCTTGAATTTTGCAGCAGCGGGACGGGTGGAAGCTTGGCGAGGCAACCTGGGTCTGATTTTTGATGGGGCTTATTTCAATCTAGGGCAGGAGAATTCCCGTTCTCTTTCCATTCCTAATTGCCTCTGCGATATCTTTCCTTCCGAAATTACTGCGGATATCAAGGTACAGTATGGGCAGTTTGATCTGGCTGTTGGCTACCGGATAGCCGAAAATGTCAATCAGGCAAACAACGAATTTGAATTGGGCCCGCTGGCCTTTGATGCGATTTTAGGCATACGAATCTATACCTTGCGGCAGGAGATTGATCTCAGCACCAATCTTGGCACCAGTCGCAATTTTGAGGGAAGCGGAACACTGGTGCAACCGCTGGTCAGCGGACGACTGCGCTGGAATTTGTCACCTAAACTCGCTGGTTGGATCAGAGGCGATCTGGCCGGTTTGGGCATTGGCGGCACCCTGATGGCAGCCTCCTTTACGGGCGGTCTCGATTGGATGTTTTCGGGAGATACATCACTGCTACTAGCTTATCGCCTTTCCAGTCTGCGATATGATACAGAGGCTGGGGGAGAAAACCTTGAATTGAATCTGCTGTTCCAGGGACCTTACCTAGGTGTTGTCTTCCGATTTTGAAACCAAGCGTGCTTTGGCGATTACAAGGGAGAGCCGAACAAAACTGGTGTCGCATTCTGCGATAACTGGGCACGATCAATAGCTTTCATCATAACCCTGGAATCTCCTCTGGATAGACGACAGAAAATTTCTGATATGCCTTAAAATCAGCTTGTACTGCTGCATCGGCCCTCTGGTTTCTCTATGCGCCCCTCTTTGTCGCGCAACATCACAAAGTTGCGCAATATCACAAGCCTCAACCATGCTATTGAAATATTTTTGGGTACGCTGTTGCTTTGGGTAGGGTTGCGCGGCATTGGGGACCGGAATCCGGTCTGGGCGATTATTTCGTTCATTGTAGTTTCTGATCCAGATGTGCGAATTGCTTGGCCCAGTTTTATTTCACGCTTCATGAATACCCTGGTTGGCTGTGTAACCGGCGTTCTTGCCTTGTTGATCTTCGGTCCGGTTGAGTGGATCTTACCTCCGACCCTGGCTCTGACGGTTCTAGTTTGCACCAATCTAATTAAAACACCAGGAAGTTGGAAGATTGCTCCGATGACGACTGCGCTGGTGCTGACCGCTGCTTTAGTTCAGAAGTCGAGTGCGGTTGGCTTTGAGCAATCGCTGCGCAGGGCCGAAGAAGTGTTGTTGGGCAGTTTGCTGGCGCTGATCCTTTCGTGGGTATTCTCCAAAATGCGCAACCCATCAACCGGCTCGAATGGTTCATCTGGGAAATAAACGGCGAGGATCAACTGCACTCTTCACTTACTCCGATGAGTAGTTATACCAATTCTTAGTTTTGAGTTTTGGCTTCCGGTGAGTCAGCCGAACCGAGTTTTGAATGATGGAAGCTGCATACCGAAACCCGTTGCATGATGGAATCTGTAGCCCGATCAAAGGGACATGGTATTAGAAGATGCTGCTAGGAATGATATAGAACTGTTTGGTAGATGAATTGATCAACTTGTCTGTAAACTGAATTCTGATTGATTAACAAGCATTGGTGACGATTTCGCCATTGGTACAGATCAGTTGAGCAGTGAAGCTGATCAGTTCAGCGATGTGGTGTTTCTCAGTGCTCATGGTTTTTTATTTGTATAACCGCTTCCATTCGTACTTCTCAACTCTAGATACTGACATAGGCAAACCGTGAACATGCTGCTGGAATTGCGATAGGGGCTATAGGATTCGCTGGCATCTGCTGCCAGAATCCGATCAATATACTCTTCGAGCAAAACATCGAGGCGTTCCAGGCGTTCAATTTGGTTCGGTTCCAGATAGTTTGCGAGCAATTGGGGCAGTCGTTCTCGCATCTGCTTCAGCCAGGTTTGCCGTACAGCTAGCCGCAATTGCTTCAAACCGAGTAGCCGCGTGACTTGAAATTGTTTGCTGAGGCCAACTTGGGGCGCAATTTGTGCCATTGACTGGCGCTGCTGATGAAACAAAGCCAACGCCTTCAGGAATACCTGGTCTTTAGGATTTTTTTGTTGGCGTAAATCGGCTAGCCTCTCCTCAAGCACCTGATGCACCGCCTGATACAGACATTGCTCAGCAGCACGGTAGTAGTGGCTAAGAAACTCGTCCTGTTCGTCCTCGCTGGGGGCACTGCGGCTGAGGTGCTGATAGGCCAGAAAACCTGTTGTTTCATCATCGAGCGAAACCGTTGGCATTCTTTTGACTTGACGTAACTTTTCAGCCAGCAGGCGCAATTCTTGCAGCACCCGCCCAGGACCATCGTCCTTTGCGCCCTGAGCCTGTAAATACTGCACCATGCGCTGGAGTTGCTCGTGGCTGGGTTCCTTACAGCGTCGTCCGACTTGAGTGGATTGCCGCTGCACCCGGTCATGGCGATACACAGCATGGTAGCTCTCTAGCAGCAGACTCGCCCGCTCCAGTTCAGGCGTTGCCAACATTCCCGCCAGCAAGCGTCGCATCCGGGCCGGTGAGGTATGGCTCAAAATCGCCCAACTGCTCGCCAGATAAATCCCATGCTCGGCCAGTACCGCAATCAAACTCTTCTGCTGCAACACCAGCCGCTTGGTCCAGGTGCTGAGGTGGCTCTGTTCCGGATCAAACGTTTGCACAACCCGAATTGCGAGCGGTTGGAATGGCGTGTGGACTGCCTGTGGCTGGAGCGGATCCAAGTCATTCAGAATGTAGGGCAGCAAGTTACCCCACTGCAACCCGGCCTGAAGCTTAAACCGCTGCATCAACCCAAAACAGACTTGGGGAATTTGGTTGGATACATAGCAGCGCAGGCAGCATTCGGCGAGACGTGCCCGCTCTAGGGCCGCCAGAGAGCGATCCAACGGTCGCATCAAAGCCACGAGCTGTTGTTGCACCAATCGATCGGGAACGGTAATGGCGTCGGCCCAATCGGGAAACTGCTGCTGAAAGAACAGCTTTGCTGCCACCACCTCGGATTTTCGCAACTCCCCCGACATCTGCAATCGAACATGCGTCCAATATCTCCAAACAACACCCATAGTTTTTCTCCTTTGCTCAGCGATCACGGCTAGGAACCGTCAGTGCCGTTCATCTGCGTTTAGCATAGAGTGGGCGTAATTCAGTTTGCAGCTTGAACTTCAGCTAGATCTTCAGCCCGATCTTCAGGATCTTCAGTTTCTTCACCCTACCCCCCACTCCCCACTCCCCACCCCTCACCTCCCGCCCGCTGATAAAACTGCCCCATTTCCCTAAACCACTGCTGGCGAGAATCATCCCAGGTGTAGAACATATGGCCGCCTTGGTAGTGTTTTAGCGTCAGGTTAGGGCGCAGTTCGGGGTTGAGGCGCATCAGGTCGGCGAGGTGGTTGGAGGCGAAGTAGGGAGTGACGAGATCGAAAAAGCCGTGGGTGATGTAGACCTGCATGTAGGGGTTGAGGGTCATACCGACGCGCAAATCATCAACGGCACCGATGAAGCCTTGTTTGAGTTCGCCTTTGAGGTCAAATTTCCAGGCTTTGAAGGTTTCGTAGTTGAGCAGGTAGTAGGAGAGGTCGGTTTCGATGCCAAGGGTGTCGCGCAGGTGGCTGTTGATCGCGCCGGTAAATAGCCGGTCTAATCCGTCTAGGGTGGGGTCGCTGCCTTCGTATAAGGGGCGGTTGGGGAAGGGGTCGATGGCAGTGATGGAAGCGTCGTAGAGGCCGACAATTCGCTGTTGGTCGCGTAGCAGCTCACGGGCAAACACCTCAATGTCAATCCGTCCGGCCTGTCGTTCGACGACGGATAACGGGAGGCCAATTAGATCCGCTAATTGCTGATAGGCCGCCTGTCGCTCTTCAACCGGATAGGCATCGCCGGTAGCCAGTAGCGGAATCAGGATTTTGCGAGCAAAGGCTTCCGCGGCGGCCATGTGGCTCTGCAGATCGCCGGGTGTGACTGCCCATTTGGCCCGTCCGTGGTGCGCTGCCGCTGCTGCAAACGACGGTAACAGAGTCGCCCAAGAAGTAAGGTTGTAGTCACTGCCGCCTAAGAGACTGAATTCTAAGGCCGGCGAGATCAAGATTGCACCGGATAGGCCGACGCCAAATTCTTGCTGGAGCTTGCGGGCCAACCGCGCCACCCGAAACCCGCCATAGCTTTCTCCGGCAATAAAAATCGGCGATAGCCAGCGCTTCTGCCGTGATAAAAACCGTTGAATGAACTCTCCCAGCGCCCTCAGGTCTCGTTCCACTTCCCAGAATTCGATTTCTTGCGGTTTGTCGGATTCGCCCGAATGGCTGCTACCGGATTGATCGGAACTGTCTTTGCTCTCGCCGTCTTTGCCATGTTTGTCTGGAGGTAAACTGCGGCTGAAGCCGGTGCCAATTGGATCAATGAAGACCAGATCGGTGAAGCTGAGCCAGCTCTCCAGGTTATCCACCAAACGAACGGGCGGTTTGGGCAGGCTGCCGTTGGTATCGAAGTAGATGCGTTTGGGTCCCAGTGCGCCCATATGCAGATAGGCTGAGGCAGCTCCCGGACCACCATTAAACACGAAGGTCAGCGGGCGGGGTGAGTCGGATTTGGCCTCCGGTTCAACCAGGTAGGCAACATGGAACATCTCTGCTACGGGCTTTTCGCGCTCGTACAGGGTTTGCCACGCGGCAGAGGCTTGGTAGCGAATCTGACGGTCGGGCAGTGTCAGGGTATGCTCGGTCTGGCTGGGTTGACGATTGGAGTTGGGGGTGTTGGTCATATCAGGATTCGCTTAGCGGGGTACAGGGACTGAAGATGATGAACGGGTAGGGACTTTGGGGCTAGAACAGTCAGGTTGAGTGGAGTCGCGTCTAACCCAATTCCTATGTAAAGAATCAAATTTATTATGCAAGGCGATGCCTCGGCTCCTCTATACAATAATGAAGATTGTGACGATCACGAATGTGTCACCGATGAGTCAAACCAACCAACTGCCTAAACCCGCCTGGGCTGGAGATGATTTGCTCTCCCGCTGCGTCAACCGCTTGATTCAAACCAAGCCGCTCTATGCCGTAATGAAACAACAGGCCAGACAGGTGCTGATCAAAACGGCTGAAAAGAACGGCATCCCCTGGCGGCAAAACTATGAAGCGCTGGCTAACTCAGGAATCCAGCAACAGTTGGGACAACTCACCAATCCCCGCATCACCTATCCTGACTATTACCGACTGCCGTTCCATGCCTACGAAGCCGGGAATCTCTGCTGGCAGGCAGCGTTTGAGGCGGAATCCGCCACCCATGCGATGGCGCTGCGAGTCTGGAAGCAGGAATCCCTTAGCTGGCCGGAGGCGCAGGCACGGTTACGAGGCAGTTTCCATCAGGTGCTAGCTGCCCATATCGCTCAGCCGGTGCAGGATATCTTAGATATCGGCTGCTCGGTGGGAATTTCGACGCTGGCGCTGCATCGGTTTTACCAAGCTAGTCAAACAATACCCGTGCGGACCGTAGGACTCGATTTGTCTCCCTACATGCTGGCCGTGGCCCAACAGCGAGACGAAAACCGAGAAATTAGCGCCTGGATACACGCCAATGCCGAAGCGACGGAACTGCCCGCCAACTCGTTTGATTTGATCACATTGCAGTTTGTGATTCATGAATTACCGCGCACGGCTACGGTTGCGATTTTCCGCGAGGCGTTGCGGCTGTTGCGTCCGCAGGGCTATCTGGCCGTGGTCGATAACAACCCCCAATCGCCGGTGATCCAAAACCTGCCGCCGGTGCTGTTTACCTTAATGAAAAGCACCGAACCCTGGTCGGACGACTACTACACGTTTGACGTAGAAGCCGCGATCTGCTCGGTTGGATTGGAGCATATCGTCACCACAGCCAGCGACCCGCGCCACCGCACGATTCTTAGCCGCAAACCGGCAAATGCAATGGCAAGCTGACTTGAAACGTTGTGCCCTGGCCCAATTGACTCGATACGTTGATCTGTCCGCCGTGCAGATCGACAAACCGTTTGACAATGTTCAACCCTAGCCCGGTTCCGGCAATATTGCTGACATTGCGCCCGCGCTGGAAGGGTTCAAACAGATAGGGTAAATCCTCAGGAGGAATGCCAATGCCCTGATCCGTGATTTGAAAAACAATCTGATGGTGTTGTTTCAGAACTTTGAACTGAATTTTACCTGGAGCTGGAGTGTAGCGAATCGCATTCGTGAGAATATTGGTGAGAATCGAGCGGAGTAAGCATTGGTCAAGCGTGACCAGAAGTCGTTTGAATCGACATGTAAACTGAAGGCGGGGGTGCTGTATTTCTCCAGCTATTTCTGCCATCAGATCGCGGCAAAACGGAATCAGATCAAACTGGCTCGGCTGTGGTTCAATCCGCTTCGCTTCCACACGGCCAATAATCAGGATCGCATCGATCATTTGGGTCATCCGCTCTACGTTGTCCTGAATGCCCAGAAGATAATGTCCCTTCTGTTCTGGTGTCAGCTGAGCACCATACCGCTCCAGAGAGGATACTGATAGCAGAATATTGTTGAGCGGATTCCGAAATTCGTGGCAGACCATTGTCACCACTCGTGAACGCAATTCGCTTAATTCTTTGAGCTGTTCGTTGGCTTGTTGTAGTTCAATGGTGCGATCGCGGACCCGTTGTTCGAGTTCTTCATTGGTGCGCTGTAAAATTGCTTCTGCCCACTTGCGCTGAGTAATGTCTCGAAAGGCAACGACCGCTCCGACCAGTTTTCCTTGCTCATCTCGCATCGGTGTACTAATATATTCTACCGGAAAACAACTGCCATCTTTGCGCCAAAATACCTCTTCAGATACACGATGAATAATTCCATCCTGAAACGCTGCATAGATCGGGCAGGCTTCGCGCGGGTAGGGCGAATGATCAGGACGGGAATGATGTAAAACCTGGTGCATTGATTTGCCGATTAGCGCCTGTGGCTCCCAGCCAATCATTTGGGCCGCGGCTGGATTGATAAACGTGGCATTGCCCTGCAAATCTACACCATAGACGCCATCCCCAATTGCATCTAAGATTAGCTGCTGCTGCCGTCGTAGCGTTTCAATCGCCGGCTCGACTAAGGCTTTCTGCTGGGCGCGAATCAGCCGCGTGTAGGCCGCAAACAAATGATTGCGATCGCAAAGTTTGGCCCCTGTGGCTGTGATGATCACAATGGGTTCTGACAGATTACTCGCATCGGCTGGTTCCTCCTCTACCTGTTCCTCCAATAATCGATCAATAGCATCTTGCAGCGGTAGCCAATCCTCGATTTGCACATACTGACTGGCGGCCTGCCACCAGGCAACGTGTTGGGCCAGAGGTCGCTGCAGGGCATTGCGCCAAAGGTCTCGTTGCGATCGCCACTGGTTCAACCGCTGCTGCGATACCATGCCAATTGGCGTGCTAGCGTTTCTATTTATGGCTTTATTCTCTGGCCTATTTTCTGCATTATCTTCTGTAATGAGAACGCCCAAGGCATCAGGATGACGTCGAAAGAAGCGAGCCAATTCTTGATAGGAGACCTGACTCGGTAGGCTGTAGGATTGGAGCTTGAGCGGTGGGCTGAGGTCGCTCACGGCAACGGGACTAGACGAAAAAACAGGATACTGGACCGATGCACGCGGAATTGGTAGCGGATCGGAAAGTATCGACAAACGGTGGGAATCGGCACGCATAAATCGTCCAAGGGTTAATCGGAAATGGCATGAGTAGCGAGACTGCTGTAAAAGTGGCAGATCCCTATTCCGAAGGTTTGGTAGCTATTCGGTAACTACTCGGTAACTATTGAGTCTCTGCTTAGCAGTTATCCAGTCATCGCTGCATTAATTTAGATAAATACTGTAGTCTCTTACACACAAACATTACTCTAAAAATCTTATCAAAGGAAAGATAAACCTGCCGATGAAGCTCATAGCCTGATGAAAAAAATCTTGGTGATTGAGGACGAAGCTCAGACCCGTGAGATTTTCTCACGCTGTTTGAATTTCGAGGGGTTTTCTGTCTTAGTGGCTGAAAGTGGTACGACCGGGGTGCAGCTCGCCAAGCGCTACCTTCCCGACTTGATCGTTTGCGACATTATGATGCCTGATATGGACGGCTATCAAGTGTTGTCAATCCTGCATCAGGATGCCAAAACCACGGCTATTCCGTTCATTTTCCTGACGGCAAAGGTAACAATGGCAGATTTGCGGCAGGGCATGGAACTGGGTGCCGATGACTACCTGACCAAACCCTGCACGGTTGAGCAGTTGCTGGCCGCGATTACCACGCGCTTAGAACGACAAGCCGTGCTGAAGCAATGGTATACCAGCAGTTCTCAGACTGGTTCTCAGGCTAAAGAAGAAGCCAATGCTGGCCCCAGTTCGATTTTTCCCCATAGCCCCAAACTAGACGAAGTGTTTCGGTTTATCGAAGCCCATTACCATCAACCGATTAGTCTCAGTGATGTGGCCCAAGCAGTGGGCTATTCTCCGGCCTATTTAACAAATCTTGTACAAACCCAGACTGGCCACACCGTTAAACGCTGGATTATTGAACGGCGAATGGCGCAAGCCCGTTGGCTGCTAGCAACCACGACCCAAACAATCAACCAGATCTCGGAAGCAATTGGCTATACGGATGTTAGCTATTTCGTGCGCCAGTTTCGCCAATTTCATGACGCATCACCTCACGTGTGGCGAACGACTGAAGCCCAGATGGCCGTGTCTTAAGCAGTGCTTCTCTTACGCAAACTATAGCTGATCAACGGGATGCGATCTGATAGCACTAGTCAAACTGATAAAATGAGCCTATGGTGTACCATAACCAGATTTTTAATACCGGCTATGCAACGGGAAAAAGTACTGTCGATCTTAAAGCAGAATTGGGCTGTTTTGCAGCAACTTGGGGTTCGCTCTCTATCGATTTTTGGCTCTATTGCACGCGATGAAGCCCGATCGGATAGTGATGTTGATATTCTGGTTGAGTTTGAACCGCCGATTACATTTGATCATTATATGGATGTAAAGCTTTATCTAGAAGATCAATTGGGAACGCGAGTTGATTTAGTCAGTCGGCGATCGCTGAAGCCACAAATTCGAGATGTTGTGGAGCAAGAAGCGATCCATGTCGCGTAATGTTCGTCTTTATTTGGAGGATATCCTAGGCTGCTGTGCCAAGGTACTCCGTTATACGCAGGGTATGAGCATTGAACAGTTTATGGCGATGAGAAAACGTTTGATGCGACTGCTCGTAATCTGCAAATGATTGGAGAAGCCGTGAAAAATGTACCTCAAGAGGTGCGGGAGCTTGCCCCTGATATTGAATGGCGAAGAATAGCGAGTTTGAGAGATATTTTGGCTCATACATATTTCCAGGTTGAGGACGAAATTATTTGAGATATTGTGCAGAATAAAGTGCAACCTTTACAGGAATGAATTCAACAGTTGTTGGATTGTGAGTTCGACAATCGTGTTTAATTTTTCCTGAGATTTTGGGCGATCGTCCTAAAATTGAACCATGTCCTTTTCTCAAATCGTCCTATAGTTGCGACTCCCCTCACTCCTCCCACTGGAATCATTCACCTGTCTGGGATTAGCTGGCAAACCTATGAAACGCTGCTAAAGGAATTGAGCGATCGGCGTCTGCGGCTGCTTGCGGTGACCTCCAAAACCATCAAAAGAAAGTCCTATTTAAACGAAAAAAGTTGCAATACACGTTCCACGAAATCTTGATACGCTAACGATATCAAGAGCAGTGCAATGGCACATCAATGCGAGACGAACCCACGCATTCAATCAGGTGAGTTTTTGCTATGACAGTTTCTACGAGCGCGTCTATTCTCGTTGACGCCCAATGTTATTGTGGTGGAAATCATTTGCCACAGGATCACTGGGAATTTTTAGAAAGCATGCCGGAACATCCAGCCGACTGGATCAGCGATTTAGTGAAGATGGGGGTTTATCAGCCCACTGCATTGGATTTAGCGAATACCCTGACCCAAGTGGAAATGCGGGAAGCGCTGCTGCTAAAAACCATAGGCGGCGGCAATCTGGAGCGGGAGCAGTTTTGCCGCGAGCTGATTCGGGAGGCGGGTGGACTGGATCAGGCAATGGCGGCAGCATTCGGAGTGAATGCTATCGAGTTCTTCAGCAACACGATTCGCAATGGCGACTACAGCCGTCGCGAGTTTTTGAAACGAGTTGCGGTGGCCGGAGCCTTGATTGCAATGGCGAGCTGTACTCAGGAAGCCGCCAATCAAAGTACCGATACTGCCGGAGCAGCAGACACTCCTGCGAATCTTGAAAAAACTGATCTAAAAATAGGCTTTATCCCAATCACATGCGCCACTCCGATTGTGATGTCAGAGCCGTTAGGCTTCTACAAAAAACACGGTCTGAACGTATCGGTGGTGAAGATGCCGAACTGGGCAGCGGTGCGCGATTCGGCAATTGCTGGAGAGCTGGATGCCTATCATATGCTCTCTCCTATGCCAATCGCCATCACCTTGGGGTTGGGGTCTACCGCTTTCCCGATCAAGCTCGCCAGTATCGAGAACATCAACGGACAAGCCATCACCGTTGCCATCAAGCACAAGGACACGGTGAAGGGTCCAGCAGACTTCAAGGGTTTCAAGATTGGGGTGCCGTTCCCCTTCTCGATGCATAACCTACTGCTGCGCTACTACTTGGCAACCGGCGGCTTAAACCCCGATACGGACGTGCAAATCTTCCCAGTGCCGCCCCCCGACAGCGTCGCCAAAATGACTGCTGGAGAAATCGACGCCATGCTGATGCCCGATCCCTTTAACCAGCGAGCCGTTTACGAAAAGGTCGGCTTTATTCATATGCTGACCAAGGAGCTGTGGGATGGTCATCCCTGCTGTGCCTTTGCCGCCAGTCAGAGCTGGATTGACGCCAATCCCAACACCTTCCGTGCCGTGAACAAAGCGATTATCGACGCGGCGGGTCATGCCAATGATCCGGCCAACCGCAAAGAAATTGCCGGAGCGCTAATCGAGCGAAAATACCTCAACCAGCCACTGCCGGTAGTAG
The DNA here is from genome assembly GCF_032598965.1 of Leptolyngbya sp. NK1-12. Taxonomy (NCBI): domain Bacteria; kingdom Bacillati; phylum Cyanobacteriota; class Cyanophyceae; order Leptolyngbyales; family Leptolyngbyaceae; genus Leptolyngbya; species Leptolyngbya sp. NK1-12. The sequence continues at coordinate 530,304 of NZ_CP053587.1, read as the reverse complement.
AAGCGGTGCTCACAGGTGAATTTGAGGATGGGTTGGGCAATACGCAGAATGTCCCTGACCGGATCGGCTTTGATCCCTATCCCTGGAAGAGTTTCGCCAAGTGGATTTCCTCTCAGTTGGTGCGCTGGGAACTGATGCCGACCGACAAAGCTAACTATGACCAGATTGCCCAGGATATCTTTCTCACCGACTTGGCAGCGGAACTGCAAAAGGAACTGGGCCAAACTCCACCGAGTCAGCTAGAACGCAAAGAAACCCTCAAGTTTGACTCGCTCGATCCCAAGAATCCGGCTGCTTATGTCAGCGCTCAAGTCAAGCAGTTTGGCAAATAGGGAGGCGCTATGAACAATTCAGCGATTCCGGTAGCGGCGATGCCCGCCAAGAAGTTTAGCCTCAATACTAACCAGAAAGCATTTTTACTGTTTTTGTTGATTCTGGGTACGGTGCTATTGGTGTGGGAAGTAGGAGCACGAATGGGCTGGTTTTCCCAGCTCATGCCTTCAGCTAGCGCCACGCTGAAGGATTTCTGGTGGTGGATTTCCAATCCGTTTTTTGACTACGGTCCCAACGACCGGGGCATCGGCTGGCTGCTGCTGACAAGTCTGCGACGGGTGCTGTTGGGATTTGCAATTGGTTCCGCAATTGCCATTCCTCTCGGTATTCTAACTGGCCTATCCGAAGTCATTTCCCGCGCCGTTGATCCATTTATTCAGATCCTGAAACCCGTGTCGCCGCTGGCTTGGCTGCCGTTGGGATTGGGGCTACTGAAAAACTCGGAAAGCACGGCTCTGTTTGTGATTGCCATTACCAGCATTTGGCCGACGCTGATCAACACCAAATTTGGCGTTAGCCATGTGGATCAGTCCTATCTGGATGTCACCCGCACGCTGGGCGCATCTCGCTGGCGCACCCTGACGAAGGTGATTTTGCCGGCAGCAGCTCCCTACATTGTGTCGGGCTTGCGGATCAGCATTGGCATTGCCTGGTTAGTGATTGTGGCAGCCGAAATTCTGGTAGGTGGGTCTGGGATTGGCTACTTTGTCTGGAACGAATGGAATAACCTCAAAATCACCAGCATCATTACCGCTATTTTAGTGATTGGCGTTGTGGGTTTATTACTCGATCGCCTGTTTGGTTTATTGCAAACCTGGGTCTCCTTTGGACAGCGACTATGATTACCTCCTCAATCTCTCCTGCTGGGACTGCTACTATGTCTGCTAGTGCTCACTTATCCATCCGCCAGGTTTCCAAGGTCTATTTTGGCAAGCGCGATTGGCTGAGTCGAGCTACCCGCAAAGCAACCCTCGACTACATTGCCCTAGAGGATATCAATCTTGAGATTGAGCCGAATACGTTTGTGTCGATTATTGGTCCCTCGGGCTGTGGTAAGTCTACTCTGTTGAATATCATCGCCGGATTGTCCCAACCCACAACCGGAACCGTGACGATTGGTGGCGTTCCGATCAGCGGACCGGGTCCAGATCGAGGAGTGGTGTTTCAAAACTATGCCCTCATGCCCTGGATGACAGTGTTAGAGAATATTCGGTTTGCGATTACCACAGTGCATCCCAAGCTACCCGCAGCTCAGCAAACAGCAATTGCCCAGGAGTATATTGAACTAGTCGGGTTGCGGGGAGCCGAACATCGCCACCCCCATGAACTATCGGGCGGCATGAAACAGCGGGTGGGCATTGCCCGTGCCTTGGCAATCGATCCACAAATTTTGCTGATGGATGAGCCGTTTGGTGCACTAGATGCTCTGACGCGTGGTTTTTTGCAAGACGAAGTGGAACGCATCTGGGAACAGCAGCGCAAGACGGTGATCCTGATCACCCACAGCATCGAAGAAGCCTTGCTGCTCTCCGACAAAATTGTGATGATGACTCGCGGCCCAGAAGCCAAAATCGCCAAAATTCTGGATGTTCCCTTTCCCCGTCCGCGTCATCGCGAATCGTTGGACCAACATCCGGCCTATCATCCCCTCAAGGCCGAAATGGAGCTGCATTTATCGCGGGAAACCCGTGCGGTAGAAGAATCTCGTATTCGTCGCACCGCAGCCGTTGAGTCCTGATGGTTTTGCTATCTGTTTTGCTATGTTGACGTTGTTCATTTGCGAGGATAATTCTCATGTCTGGTATTGAAGTACCTGAAATCACCAAAAAACTACTGGCCGCCAAAGAAGCCACCGGCGTCAGCTTTGCCGATCTAGAAGCCCAAGTTGGTCGAGACGAGATCTGGATTGCTGCCGTCATTTACCGTCAGGCTAGTGCCTCGGAGGAAGAAGCGACCAAAATTTTAACAGCATTAGGGTTGAGTGCTGACTTAGCGCCAGAGCTGATGGCCTATCCCGCTAAAGGTTTGGGTCCATTAGTGCCCACCGATCCCTTGATCTACCGCTTCTACGAAATCATGCAGGTCTACGGCATGCCCATAAAGGAAGTAATTCATGAGAAATTTGGCGACGGCATCATGAGCGCCATTGATTTTACGCTGGATATTGAGAAGGAAACAGATCCAAAAGGAGATCGGGTCAAGGTAATCATGAACGGTAAGTTTTTGCCCTACAAAAAATGGTAGAACCCGGTACATTCATCGGAGGGGCAGGTTTTCCAGGTATGCAACTGTGATCGGCCATCCACTTGCTAATCTGCCCTTCCGTAGGCATATCAGATGCTGCTCAATTCTTCCGACAGTAGACGAGCCTTCATCGCCAAATATTTTAGAAATAACAAAGAATGCAATGAAGCATTTATCAAATCGCTCCAAGCCACAATCTGAATTGATCAGTTGGATACAATATATAGGCATGGTTCTGGCCTTCATCGGGCTGTGGCAACTGTTATTGAGTAGTACAACAGCCATGCATCGCTTGTTTTACTAACTAGAGCATTTCGCTATAGAATTGCTGCATTCTATACACCTGCACCCCTCACCCGTTCACTACACCAATGGAAAGCAGACCTCCCCTCCCCCCTTTTACCCTAGAAACGGCGAAAGCCAAAGTACAGGCCGCAGAAGACGCTTGGAATACTCGTGATCCAGAACGGGTGGCTCTCGCCTACACTGTTGATTCGGAATGGCGGAATCGAGCCGAATTTTTTAGCGGACGACCTGCCATCATCGAGTTTCTCAAGCGCAAGTGGGCAAAAGAGCTAGATTATCGCCTCAAGAAAGAACTCTGGTGCTTTATGGACAACCGCATTGCCGTGCGATTTGAATATGAGTGGCACGATGATTCAGGCTTCTGGTATCGCTCCTATGGCAACGAAAACTGGGAATTTGCCGAAAATGGGTTGATGATGCGCAGGTTTGCCAGTATCAATGACGTCCCAATTCAAGAATCAGAGCGTAAATTTCGTTGGGAACGGTAGAGACATACTAGCTTCTCTAAAACCAATCGGTCTAAGTTGAGCAAAAAATCAGCTGTCGTTGAGCAGTGCAATTGTAGAATCTACTGCACTTTGCGGTTTTTGAGAGTGATTAAAGCTGCATTCTGTTCGCCAATCTGTTGCTCTAGCTGCGTGATCCGCTCTCGCAGAGGAGCCATCATGGCCTCCAGATCGGTTTCTGAGTAGCGAATTGGAATATGTTGCGGACAGTTTTCACTGATTGCTTCCACATGAAAGAGAATAACCCGCTCCACTTGGGCCGCATAACCTGGAACTCGCAGTTGTTCACTCAGCTCAGATGCACCTTCAATCAATTCAGCTCTACCCCAAATTTTGATCCGTTTGCGATGGCGGTAATCCATCAGAAATAGAAATGCTTTGTTATTCCCTGATAAATTCCCAACGGTGATGTACTGCACATTCCCGGAAAAATCAGCAAAACCCAGCGTTTTTTCATCCAGAATCTTCAGAAATCCGGCTGGACCGCCCCGAAACTGGATATAAGGATAACCGTTAGAACCAACCGTTCCAAGATAGAATCCATCCAACTGGGCAATAAATCTTGCAATCTCTGGAGTAATCGTATTGTTAGCGGGACCGTTAGCAATGTATTTTTCATAGGTCTGTCGCGAGCCGCGTTCCTCCTGCGCCGCTTTCACCTCCGGCGTAAAGGCAATTTCGCCAAATTTGCGTGGCATAGTATCCTCCTAAGCGGTTGTGGATGCTGCGATGCCAGTCATACCCACGAAACGCGTGGCATCTCCATCCACCAGCAACGGCACCTGACCAAACGGATTCATCGCCAGATAGGCTGGTGTTTTATGTTCACCCTTCATCAGATCTATCTTGATCCATTCATATTCGACATTCAGCAATTCCAGCAACAGTCTTGGTTTATAACTGTTACCAGATAGTTCGTGACCATAGAGCTGAATCATGACCGTTCTCCTGATGCTGCATAGCAATCTAATATTCGTCAAAAATAAAAAGTTTCAATTATTACCAATGATCGATAGTCCAACCAACATTACCCCCCACTCCCCACCCCCTACTCTTTACCCCCCACCCCTTACTCCTAACAAAACCAAAATATTGTACCGTCCGTTCGGTACAATGTCAACAGCTGATTTCTGAATTGCTTCATGTCCAGAGAAACCTATATTCCCTGTTTGTTGCGTCTATTGCGCCAGTATGGCTACGATGGCGCGACTTTAGCGAAAATTTCTGAAGCGACTGGCTTGGGAAAGGCCAGCCTCTACCACCATTTTCCCGGCGGTAAAGACGAAATGGTTGAAGCCGTATTGGATTATCTGGAGCGATGGTTGAACCAAAATATTTTGCAAGTGCTCAACGGTCCAGGTGAACCTTTATCCCGATTGCAGCAGATGTGCGATCGCCTGAATCAGGTTTACGAAGGAGGCCATCAGCCGTGCCTGTTTGCTATTCTGCTGCTGGGTTCAGCCCGTGATGTGTTTCATCAGCGGGTAAACGCTCTATTTCGAAGTTGGATTGATGCAATTGCTGCTGTGTTAATTGAAGCAGGCCTAGAGGAAAATCTGGCCCAACAGCAAGGTGAGGATGGGGTAATCGCCATTCAAGGTGCTCTGATTTTAGCCCAGGGATTGCATGATCCGTCTCCGTTTCAGCGGATAATTCAGCAACTTCCAGCCAAACTCTGCCAGAATTTGTAGTATGACATCTACCATCCCCTTTGGCATCCCCCTTGGCACAAGCGCCTCAACTGGTTCTTGGTCGTGGATGTGCCGCGCCTCTACGATGGCAACAACCTCTGCTGCAGCTATGCCATCATTCAAACCCGGCTAAGTAGAACAACATAATTAAACATGAAACCCGAAGGGCGGCGACAACACCCTGATCTTGGTTCTAATTAAGTTGAATTCTTAACAAACCTCAGAGAGACCGGGAAAGAGTAAAGCAGCATTAAAGATTTATCCTCGCTGCATAATTTCCAAAAGTTTTCCAGTGTAGAGTTTTGTAGGGTGTCCCTCACACTAAAAAACTGTTTCGAATTAGCAGTCTACTCAAGAGGTCTCTCTTTATGCGCCCCCGCCAAGAACTCTCTGAATTGTTCTCAACGTTTATCCAATTTGAGAACGATTATTTCAAGACTTGGAGCACGGATCCAACTCTACGCCGCAGTATTCGAAGTCGCCTAGAACAACTGCCTGATGTTCCCCAATCCGATAAATTTTGGGCGCTTTACTGGTACAGAGTTTGGCAGACCCAATCCTTTAGCCAAATGGCTGCTATGCATTTGTCAGCTTACCTTCAAGAACCGTGCTACTGGACAGTCAAACGCACGCTGACCAAGTTTACCAGTACACAGAGTCGATTTTCCGACTCGTTTCAAACGGTAATAGCAGAAATTCATCAGGTGTTGAGACGATACGATCCTAATAAGTACTCCGATTTCAAGCTATATGCTTCATTAGTGTTTTCAACTATTTTGAGAGATACGCTACGTCAACGTCAGGAAGTTGATCTCTGTACAAACTGGACGCTGCTGCGTAAGGTTGGACGCAAACGATTTGTTGACACTTTGCAGAATTTAGGTTTGTCGGCTAGCAATATTGCCCAATACCAACTGGCTTGGGTTTGCTTTAAGGAGCTTTATGCCCACAATTCATTTGCTTCTGAACCGAAACAGCCGAACCAAGCGCTGTGGGCGGCGGTTGCTAATCTCTATAATACTGAGCGACAGCATCAGTTAGCGAGTGCGGGTAGTCCGGTTAGCCCAGAAAGCATCCAGCAGTGGCTAACTGATTGCGCTAACTCAATTCGCGCCTATCTTTATCCCTCGATTGGCTCTCTGAATGTGATCAAAACCGGACAAGAGGCAGGCGAAGTCCAGGATGATTTGCCCAATCCTCTCTCTGACTCCCTTCTTAGTGAGTTAATTGCTCAAGAAGATGCGCAAGCTCGCCAAACCCAGCAAGCTCAGGTTAGTACTGTTCTGTCAGGGGCGCTACAGCAGTTTGATTGGCAATCGCAGCAGCTTTTGCATCTGTACTACGGGCAAAATCTCAACCAAATGCAAATGGCAAAGCAAACGGGCCTCAGCCAAGCAACGGTGTCACGCCGGTTGACTCAAACCAAAAAGGATTTACTGAAAATTCTGGTGCAGTGGAGCCAAGACACCCTGAATATTTCTCCAACTTCAACCAGTGTTATAGATATGGGGGCTGCTTTAGAAGACTGGCTAACCATTCGCTATAGCGAGTCTGACCTTGCCTCTGCTATCGACTCATAGGAGGAAACAAAATGACGTTCACGTTTGCTGACTCAACGGAATGGTGGTTAGAAATTCCACCGGACGTGCAAGCAGATGCTTGGCAGCAAAGCCAGATTAGTGGTACTCCCAACCGGCGTTGGATCGCCTATCTGCATCAGCTCTGCCTCAACACCTTTTTGCCGTGGCTCCAGTCCGAGATTGCCCCAATGGCCCAATTAGAATTTCAGGTTGATTTGCCTGCTCTATGGGAATTAGTAAATGGAATTGTAATCCGGCTGGATCGCTCTACTCGGATGGTTCTACTGCCAGGAGAAACTATTGATGATGCTGAATTAGAAGTGCCTCAAGAATGGGTTGATATCCCAAGTTGGACTGTTGAGTACTATGTTGCGGTTCAGGTCAAGTTAGGCCAGAAGTTGGAGCGAAACTGGCTGAGAGTTTGGGGATATACAACGCATCACAATTTAAAAACCCAGGGTAACTATGATTTGGGCCAACGCATGTATTATCTGGATAAACAATCCCTAATCCAGGATATGAATTCCCTCTGGGTCAGCTATGACCTATGTTCTGAGTCACCGGCCAAGGTAGAAATTGTGCCTTTATCTGAGCTGCCTGCTGCCCAAGCCGAACAGCTGATGCAGCGGCTGGGTAACCCTTCAATCACGTTTCCTAGATTAGCGGTTCCCTTTGCGATGTGGGGCGCTCTGTTGCAACAAGCGACTTGGCGATCACAGCTCTGTCAGCAGCGGCAAGCAATGGCCCCGATATTACTGCGTCAATGGTTGGAAAATCAGTTAGAGAACATTGTGGCAGGCTGGCAGTCGTTGGAAACCCGATTTGACTCAACTTCCCTGGCTTGGAATTTCAGAGATACCGTAGAAGTGGGTGAATCTGAAGTTACCCGAATCAAACAGATTAACTGGACAACTGAGACAGATATTCCACCAGTTCTGCTCGTGGTGGGGCTGAAAGCAGAGGCGGATGAACGACTTCGGGTATTAGTTCAAATTTATTCCAGCCAAACCAGCAATTTTGTTCCGTCCAATTTAATTTTGAGATTGTGCTCAGAAACCGGCGATGTGCTGCAGTTAGTTCAGGCTCGTGAGCAGGATATCTATATTCAGCTTCAATTTAGATGCACATCTAGCACCCGTTTTAGTTTGCAAATTTCCTTAAATGATGACAGCTTTGTTGAAGCATTTATCGTGTGATTCTGAAGCGGGCCGGAGAAGCAGCAATGAGTCAGTTAGTCATTCTCAATCTAGGTAGAGGAAGCTGGCAGCAGGGTTTTCCCAGCGTCACCGCTCAGGTATGGGAATCTGGAACCACTGCTCCAACTCATGCCCCAACTCAATTTACGGGTAGTCTACCTCCAGCTCCAGAGATACCAGATTTGTATCAGCAGTGGCAATTGCTGTATCAGGCGTTGCATCGCCGCTTAGGGCGGCTCAATTTAGGGATGCGAGGCATTGAGCTAGATGAAATGGGTGTTACGAATGTTTCCGAAGCTGATTTTCATGGGATCTCTCAACAGCTCAAGCGCGAGCTAAATTGTTGGCTGGGTGCAAGTTCGTTCGGTAAAATTGAGCGGCAACTGCGAACAGTGCTTGTGCCGGCAATGGATTTGCGGGTTGTGATTGAAACTGACGATCTGCAACTGCGGCAGTTTCCCTGGCACCTTTGGAATTTTCTCGAGGATTATCCGCAGGCCGAAATTTCGCTGGCGGTTCCCGACCATAAGCGAGTCGATCAAACTACTCAAAGGCTCGCCCCAAAAGTCAAAATACTTGCTGTTCTGGGCAATAGCGAAGGTATTGACATTCAAAAGGACCGGGAGTTTCTGGCGCAACTTCCTGGCGCAGAGGTGGTTTTTCTGGTAGAAGCGTCTCGGCAACAGTTGAATCACCAGCTTTGGGATGAGCGAGGTTGGGACATTTTGTTTTTTGCCGGACATAGCTCTAGCTTGATGGGAAGAGCTACCGGTGAGATTGCCATTAACCGAACTGAGCGTCTGACGATCGAACAGTTAAAACATGCCCTCAAAGCTGCGATTGATCGAGGGTTGAAGTTCGCGATTTTCAACTCCTGCGATGGTTTGGGTCTAGCAAAAGCAATGGCAGACTTGAATATCCCCCAACTTGTGGTGATGCGAGAGCCAGTTCCCGATCAGGTTGCTCAAGAGTTTTTGAAATATTTGCTGACAGCCTTCTCAGGCGGAAAATCGTTCTACCGTTCGGTGCGCGAAGCCAGGGAAAAACTTCAGGGTTTAGAAAATGACTTTCCGGGTGCTTCTTGGCTGCCGGTGATTTGCCAAAACCCAGCCGAAACTCCGCTCTCGTGGAAACAACTCCGCGATGGCGTTGAAGAGACCAAGAAACGCTTCACGAAAGACTGGTTCCAGACCGTATTGTTAACCAGTATCGTTGTCTTGGCAGTCGTGTTGGGTGTCAGGCAGATTGGCGGATTCCAGTCCTTGGAATTGGCGATGTATGACCAGTTGCTCCGCTGGCGTCCCCAAACCGAACCTCCCGATCCCCGTTTGCTGGTAATTACGGTGACGCAGGCCGATGTGCAGGCTCAGACCGAGCGCCAAGGCTCTTCGCTCTCGAACAAAAGTTTGGCTCAACTGCTCGATAAACTAGAACCCTATCAGCCAGCTGTGATTGGCTTAGATATCTATCGCGATTTTGCGATAGAACCCCAATATCGACGTTTAGCGGAACAACTCAGCGAAAACCAACCGCACCTGATTGCCGTTTGCTATGCCGGAGCCACCGATGCCGAACCGGGTATTCCGCCGCCACCGAATATTCCTACGGCTCAACTTCAGCAGCGTGTTGGTTTTAGTGATTTTCCAGTCGATCTGGATGGCAGTATTCGTCGGCATCTGCTGGGACAGGCTCCACCGGAAAAGTCGGCCTGCCAAAGCCAACTTTCGTTTAGTTTTTTGCTCGCTACCGCATACTTGCAGCAGCACGACCCGAATCTGCAAATTCAGTGGAATCCAACCGATGTCCGGATTGGTCCGACAACCTTCCCGGCCATGGAGTCGAATGCCGGCGGCTATCAAGGAATGTCGAATGGTGGCTATCAGGTTCTGCTCAATTACCGCGCCTCCAAACAAATTGCCGAACAGTTAACGCTGGATGATGTTTTGAACCGCAATCAGCTGACGCCGGATTTGGTGCAGGGCCGAATTATTCTGATTGGAACAACAGACTCTAGCTATAAAGATTTTCACCAAACACCCTATAGCAAAAACCTGTCTGAGCAAATGGCAGGGGTGTTGGTGCAGGCTCACATGGTTAGCCAGATTTTGAGCACGGTGCAGGATAAACGACCGCTGATCTGGTGGTTACCAGAGTGGGGTGAAATTGTTTGGATCTGGGTATGGGCGTTGTTGGGTAGCGTGATTGCCTATCATTGGCGGTCGGAAGCAGCGATCTGGTTAGCGGCAGGTTGTGCCGTTTTGGTTTTGTTTGGGTGCTGCTATGGGCTGATTCTGCAAGCGGGATGGGTACCGTTAGTGCCGCCTGCGTTTTCGATTGTAACGGCAGCAGGAATACTGGTGATCTATACCAGAGTTCAAGCTAAGCAACAGTAGCGTTTGATTAATCTTGTTTTTTCTGGAGTCCTATCATGAACCGAATTGGTTTGGATTACGCTTGGATACTGATTTTAACCACCACCGGATTATCAACTGGGTTGATGGGGTTTACACCTGCTAATTATCCTATCAATGACTCAGCGTTAACCCCAGTGTCAGAATCTACTTCGATTCATGTACCTGAAGTGAGTGCGCCGCTGCTAATGGCTCAAACGGGACGCGGACGACCCGTGGCCCGCAGAGGAGGAGCCGGTCATGGAAGCTGCGAATTAGGCGGACAGACAAATGAATTGCTGACCTCGATTGTACCGAGATTCTCTGGTGAGGGATTGACGGTTGCTTCTCAGCCGATGTTTTGGGTGTATGTGCCTTATTCACTCAGCGATTCCCAGTCTATGCAGTTTTTATTAAAAGATGCAACTGGCAGCCTCATCTACCAATTTACTCCAACTGAAACAGCTATGCTGCCCGGTGTAATTGGTATACCTTTACCTTCAAGTGTTACATTATCTGAAAATCAAGAATATCTTTGGACGTTTACTGTAACGTGCGGTGAGATGAAATTGACGGTAGAAGGTGCCGTTACTCGAATTGCTCTTAGCCCTGCGTTGGAGACCGCCTTGCAAGCAGCAACTACTCCCCAAGAGCGGGCAACAGTTTATCGCAATTCTGGTCTCTGGCTGGATGCATTAACTGTACTAGCTGAGCAGCAGCGAGCACAACCAAATGATGCAGCTACGGCTTCGGCTTGGACTGACCTGTTGAATCAAATTCAGCTTGGTGATGTGGCGAGTAAACCGATTCGCTGAATCGCCCTTATGTAGCTAATTCGCGGCAAAATTGCCGAACGGCTCGAACCACGGTTAGATCGGTGCCTGTTCTATCGAAATGGCGCTACCGGGCGCGAGTTCAATTTGGCTAATCGAGGCAGCAACTACAGTCGTCATAAATTCTGTGCTTGGCTTACTTTTCTAGGTTACGGTGAGCTGTTCATGATGAAGGCCGCAATGTAGCTCGCAACTGCCGAATCGCGACGCTGGTATTCTGCTCATAGGCAGTTTTGAGAACTTCCGCAACAATGGATTGGAGGTCATAACCTGGGAAGTAGCGGCTCTCCGAGGTTTCCACATAGGCTCCTTCCATTAGTTGATAAATGCGTAACTGCTCCTTAAACATCCAAACTTCTGGTACTTTATAGGGTGCGTAATCGTCTACAGCACTGAAGTTAGTCACATCGATTTCAATGACAAGATCAGGAGGTGGATCAATTTGCCAGTTGATGCGTTTCTTGCCTTGCACGGCTTTCCAATTGGTAATGTAAAAGCAATGATCTGGCTCAATTCCTCCTAACTGAGGCAGCGTTATAGTAATGGGAGTATAGGAATCATAGAGTCGATCTTGCTGATCAAGTAGCGTTTTAACAATATCTGGTAGGACATCGCCAGTTTTACCATGCTCAGGTAACGGCACCATAATCAAGATCTCTCCATTGCGGTATTTGATGCGAGGAATGCTGCTATCGCCTCGCTGAGCTGCAATGCGCTCATATTCAGAATAAGAGCAGGGGAACCGCAGTACCGTGCCTGGAGCTAACTCAGGCAAAAGGATTTGGATCATCGTTCGTCTCCTGAATTTGCTGATATTTTAGCTGATCGGCACAGCACGATTTTTTTGCAGGCTGCGTTATCATAACGATCATATGGTCTTAGTCCATCACAGCCAGAAATAGCAATGCAAATCTCTCTGTCTTCTGAGTTAGCTACGATTGTCGAACAGCAGATTGCTTCTGGAGCTTACAACAGTCCGGAGGAGGTAATCACAGCAGCACTGCTACAGTTGACCGATGGGGTTGATCCAGATCAAGAGGAGCAGATAGAAGCAGAAAATCGCCGTCGTTGGCAGAAGTTTAAGCAGACGGGGCGAGTGATTCCACATCAGGTTGTAGCAGAATGGGTCTATAGCCTTGGAACAGACAATCCATTACCATGCCCCAAGTAGTTTGGCTACCAGAAGCATTAGATGATCTCAATCGGGTTTACGATTTTCTAGCACTTAAGAATCCGGATGCGGCTGCAAGGGCTGCTCAGGCGATCTTTGAGGCAGCGAACAGCTTATCACGAATCCATTGCGTTGCCCTCAGCTTAGAGCAAATCCAAATCGTAGAAAGCTAAAAGTAAATTGGGGTAAACGCGGGTATTTAATCTACTTTGAGGTTTTAGACGACACTGTATATATCGTGCAAGTTTGGCATGGTCTGGAGCAGCGGCTGAAGTGAGAATAGCGTTAACTTGCATATCTAAATATAAACAGTAATGTAGAACTACAACATTTTGTGATTAACTGAAGCCTGACTCAGTTGCAGTTCATAAACTGCTAGAAATACTCAATCTCTGCCGGAGGTCGTGATGGAGACGGGCCTGGGTTTGCTGAGGCGGCTGCAATGGTCACTTTCACTACTTCTGTTAATTCTTCTATGGGCTGGAGCAGCAGAGGCCCAGCGCATTACCCCAGCCCGTGATGGCACTGGCACTGTTGTAAACCGGCAGGGCAACCGAATTGACATCAGTGGCGGCACTCGTTCCAGAGATAACGCCAATTTGTTTCACAGCTTTGAGCAGTTTGGGCTGAGCCGCGAACAGATTGCTAACTTTCTGTCTCGCCCAGATATTCGCAACATTCTCGGTCGTGTAGTGGGTGGTGATGTTTCGGTGATCAACGGCTTGATTCGGGTGACGGGTGGTAACTCGAATTTATATTTAATGAATCCAGCCGGAATTGTGTTTGGCCCGAATTCGCGGTTGGATGTGCCTGCTAGCTTTACCGCTACGACGGCGAACGGCATCCAATTTGGCTCGGAATGGTTCAGCGCTCTGGGCAGCAGCAACTATGCAGATTTAGTCGGTGAGCCGAGTGGGTTTGGCTTTACGCTAGGGCAACCGGGAGCAATCCTAAATGCCGGTGATTTGGCTGTGGGTACGGGTGAGAGCCTGAATCTATTAGGTGGAACAGTCATCAATACAGGTAGCCTCACAGCTCCAGAGGGACAGATTTTAGTAACGGCGGTACCAGGAAGTCGTTTCGTTCGCCTCAGCATACCGGGACAGTTGTTGAGTCTGGAAATTGACCCGACGATGTTGAGCAGCAGCCAACCGAATGCCTGGACGCTTCCAGTCGCAGCGCTGCCAATTTTGTTGACGATGGGTACAGAAGGTCTTGATCTGGGCGCGACGGCAAACCCCGATGGCACGATTCGCCTGACCGATTCAGGTATGAATGCTCCGGCTGATCCGGGTACGGCAATTGCGGCTGGGACTTTGAATGTGTCGGGGCAAACAGGCGGTGAGGTTGGTGTATTTGGTAATCGCGTCGGATTAGTAAATGCTCAGGTGAATGCAGCAGGTGTGAATGGTGGCGGAACGGTGAGAGTGGGCGGTGATTATCAGGGAAATGGCACAGTTCCGAATGCAACTCAAACCTTTGTTAGTCGGGATTCCAACGTCAATGCAGATGCAACCAACAGCGGCAATGGTGGACGGGTAATCATTTGGGCCGATGGCTCCACCGAGTTTTATGGCAACATCAGCGCTCGCGGTGGGTTTCGGCTCGGTAACGGCGGTTTTGCTGAAGTCTCTGGAAAGAAGAATCTGACGTTTGATGGCGTTGCTGATTTGAGTGCCCCAAATGGCGCGTTCGGAACGCTATTGCTTGATCCAGAAGATATTGTGATCGTGAATGGTAGTGGTGGTGCAAATGAGCAGCTCGATCCCAATGTACCAAGTGTGGGTAATCCAGAGGGAACGATTTTTGCAACCGACGGCAGCGGCACATTTACCATTTCTGAAGCCCGACTGGAAGCACTGCCCGGTAGCGCCAATATCCTGCTAGAAGCATCGAATAATATCACGGTCAGTTCACTGGCTGATAATGCGCTGACGCTTCAACCTGGAGCTGGAACCGTTACATTCACCGCCGATGCTGATCAAAATGGTAGCGGCAGTTTCTCGATGCAGCGAACGCAGTCAATCATTGCTGCGGGCAGAAACCTGACGATTCGAGCCGCAAGTATAACTGTAGGAAATATTAATACTGCTGTCACAACTGCCGCAGATCCGGGCACTCCAGGAGGTAATGGCGGACAGGTGATTTTAGAAGCAACTTCAGGAAATATTGTGGCCGGAAATATTACCGCTTCTGGTGGTAACGGCGGTGTTATTATAGCGACACCCAGCCCGACTCCCACTGCTGGTGCTGGAGGCAACGGAGGCTTAGTCTCATTAACAGCAACTTCAGGTGAAATTACAACAGGAGACATTGTCACTACTGGTGGTACTGGTGGATCTGGCAGTAATGGGTTCGTTAATGGAGCTGGCGGAAGTGGCGGCACGGGCGGACAAGTGATGTTGTCGGCATCCGGTGATATCAGGACAGAAAATATCTCGACTGCTGGCGGGATAGGTGGGATTGGTGGAAGAGGCATTGAAGGAGTTAGCTTGCCAGGTGGGATCGGTGGAACTGGTGAGATTGGCGGAGATGGCGGAGCGGGTGGGCAAGTCATGCTGTCAACAACAGGCAATATCTCGACTGCAAACATCTCGACTGCTGGTGGAGCTGGTGGTATTGGCGGAACTGGTGGACAAGGCTATGGCAGTGATGGCAGTGTAGGTGGAGCTGGCAGGACAGGTGGCGTTGGTGGAGCTGGCGGGACAGGTGGAACGGGTGGGCAAGTCACGTTGACGGCAACATTGGGAGCTATTAATACTGGAAATATCTCTACGTTTGGTGGGATTGGTGGCGCAGGCGGAGGGGGCGGTGATGGTAGTGGAGGTATCTCTACTACTGGCACAGGCGGAGCTGGTGGCATAGGTGGGCAAGGCGGCACAGGTGGTAATGCCAATCAGGTCAGCGCAACCGCATCTTCTATAACGACAGGAGCTATTACGACTACTGGTGGAAATAGCGGCAATGGCGGTACTGGTGGTAACGGTGGACGTGGCGGTGCTGGTGCTACGGCTAGTCGAGGTGGCACAGGTGGACGTGGTGGCACAGGCGGCACAGGCGGCACAGGCGGCACAGGTAGCCAAGTCACTTTAACAGCAACGTCTGGTGATATATCAACCCGTGAAATTGATGCGACTGGTGGGGCTGGAAGTAATGCAGGAGATAATGGTGAAGCGGGAGATCCAGGCGAAACGGGTACTGGTGGTGCTGGTGGTGCTGGTGGCGCAGGTGGTGCTGGTGGCACTGGCAATGTCAGTGGAAATAGTGGAAGTGTCAACCTAAATGCCGCTGGTAACATTACAACGAATGGAAGCGATATTGATGTGTCGGTCGCGAATGCCACAACTGGCAGAGGTGGAGCAGTTGTTTTGCGAGCAGGTGGTTCTATCACCAATATCGATTTAATTAACACATCTGCCTTTGTTGATGCACCTGATGGTAATCCTGATTTTCCAGTTGGCGATGCCATTGGAGGAACGGTCTCTCTTAATGCCGGCCTTGATATCAATATTGATGATATTGACGCATCGGCTGGAAATTTTGGCTCTAATTTTGCTAGCGGCATCACGGTAGGAGCGAGAGGCGGTGCAGTCAACCTGAATGCTGGCAGAAATATTATCTCTGATTCAATCAATACTTCAGCAGTTGTCGATCCATTTGAGGCTTTTCCTCTCGAAGGAGGAGGTACAGGCGGAGCTGGAGGAACGGGTGGTACGGGTGGTACGGGCGGCGGCGGTGTTATTCTATTCGACTCGATTGCAGGTTCAGTCAGCTTAACCGCTGGCAACACCATCAGTACAGGGAATATCAACACTTCTGCCACTGATCCGGTTGTGGCTGATGCCGGTGCGGTCACGTTGCGAGCACCAAACGGAATTGCGGTTGGAGCAATCACTGCCTCGGCAACGGTGAATCCGCCCGATGGTGACGATGATGGTGACGATGGTGTGCCTCCTGACACCAGAATTCAAGCTACGGGTGGCTCAGTGATTTTGCAATCAAACAGGGATATTCGCTTCAATACAATCGACACTCGCTCACAAAATCTTGCTCCTGGTGGAACAGCAACTGCTACAGGCAGCGGCGGCAGAGTGGCAATCACGGCTGGAGGATTGATCAATGGTCAAGGAACGCTAGCAGACACAACGCCTGCGACGACCATTCTCAGCAGCGGTATCAGTCAAGGGGGTGCAATTGAGCTGAGTCATAGCGGCGGTACGACCAACGTGCGCTTTGTGATCGGCGGTCCTAGCAGCAATGGTACCGTAGGCGCAATCAGCACTGGCACAACCACCCTCTCCACAGGTACAATTCCCGATCCCAGAACAGTGCCGCAAATTCCTGATAACAATGTTTCGACGGTCGATAATATTCAAATCACCTTCGTCAATCAAGCTCCTAGGTTACGTGCAAACACTCGCTTGGGTGAAACTGGCGTAAATCAATCGATTACGTTCAGAGTGTCGGATTTGAATATTAGAGTGAGCGATGCCAATGATGATGTAACCTCCGTAGAAATTGCCTCGATTCGACAGGGTGGCACATTGAGAAGAGCAGATGGTTCTGTGCTGAACGCTGGATCGACCGTGTCCTTAAACGAGCGTTTAACCTATGAGCCTCCTCCCAATGCAACCGGTTCGATTGACGCCTTTAGTCTCAGAGCCAGTGATAATGTCTCATTCTCAGCGCCGATAACGCTGAACCTGGATGTACAGCCGCCACCGCCACCGCCAGAGACAGAACTTCCCGAACCGCCAGAAAAATATCCGTCAACCCTGCCTCCGCCTAATCTGCGTGCCCAGCTTCCTTGCGCTTCAACCGATCCCAATATCTTCCAGCTCGAAGACGACTACGCCCGCGAGTTTCAGGAATATCTCGACACCGACTCCAAACCCGACCGCGATCTGGTCGATACCTGTGCCATTCTCACCAACATCGCCAGCGCCACCGGCATTCGTCCAGCCGTAATCTACGCCAATTTTGTGCCTGCCTCTATCAGCACCGAGCAATATTCAGAAGCCAATCTCTCATTACCCCCTCAACCCGACGATCAGCTCGAACTGATCCTCGTTACCGCCGATGCCGTCCCGCTGCGTCAGCGAATCAACGCTAGCCGTCAGCAGGTGCAAGCCCTCGCCAAACAGTTCAGCGAACAGGTGGCTACCGATCCCAGAACCAGAACTGAAGACTATCGTGACAACGCCCGCCAGCTCTACGAATGGCTGATTCAACCACTCGAAAGCCAGCTCCAGGCACAAGAAATTGGCAATTTGGTATTTATCCTCGACGAAGGACTGCGCTCAGTGCCGCTAGCTGCTCTGATCTATCAAGGCCCAGACAACCAGGATCATTTCTTAGTCGAGCGCTACAGCGTTGGCTTGACTCCCAGCCTCAGCCTCACCGACACTCGCTATCAAAACTTGAGAAATTCAGAAGTGCTGGCAATGGGAGCCTCGACTTTCCCCGCCGAGCAGGGACAGCTCGATCTGCCCACCGTCGAAACCCAGGTTTCTTCGATTCTCAACCTCTGGCAAGGCGAGGGTTTCCTCAACCCCGACTTCACCTATGAGACGCTAAAAAACGAACGGCAGCAGCAGCCCTTTGGCATCGTTCATCTCGCCACCCATGCCGATTTTGAACCGGGTGATCCCTCTCGCTCCTACATCCAACTGCAAAACAGCAAACTCTACTTCAACTCCGACGATATTCGCGCCCTCGGCTGGAATAATCCGCCCATCCAGCTTTTAGTTCTAAGCGCCTGCCGCACGGCCTTAGGCGATCCGGAAGCCGAACTAGGATTTGCCGGGTTAGCCTATCGCACAGGTGTTACGTCAGCGATTGCCAGCCTCTGGACCGTTAGCCAGGAAGGAACCTTGCCCCTGATGGTTGAACTGTATCGGCAGCTCCGCCAAGCCCCAATCAAAGCGGAAGCGCTGCGACAAGCTCAACTCGCAATGATCAATGGCGAAGTCCAGTTTGATTATGACCAAAACGGGGATGGCTTTTTGCGCCTGTCGGATGGAACGATGATTCCTCTAAAAGGGCTGGAGGATCAAATCGGTAGCCCTAATTTAGCGGATCCTTTCTATTGGTCGGCATTTACGATGATTGGTAGCCCCTGGTAATACCAATTCTTAGTTTTAAGTTTTGAGTTTTGAGTTTTGTAGCTTGCTTCTGCGGAGCAGTATTTTGAATGATGGAAGCTGCATACCGCAACTCGTTGGACGGTGTAATCTGTAGCACGATTAAGGGGAAATGATATAACTGAAAAAGTGAATGAAAAAGTTACTGAAAAGTTACTGGAAAGTTACTAGCTCTTAGCCCGAATCGAGAATGTGGCGCTAATCTCGACATGGCTTTCAAATTGGTCGGCTAGACCGCGCCGTTCGAGGGCTTGAGAGATCGCTTTGTGAGACTGGAGAATTTGCTCGATTCGTCGATGGCAGGAAAGACTCTGTTGATGAACTCTGTAGTAGTAAAGCGGTTGTTTGATTTGGTAAATTTCTGTCACTTCAGATAAGCGTAAGCAAAGTTCGTAATCTTCAGCATATTCAAACCCTGGATCAATGCCTCCGACATGGTTATAAATCGATCGCCGCATCAAGCGAAAATGGAAGATCATAAAATCAATTAAAAGCCGCTCTTGCGAGTAAGGAATTTTACACCGCTCGCCTTGGCCTTGAATCCAGCCTTTTTCATCAATCACCATATAGTCTGTGTATACCAAACCAATAGACGGCTGAGCGTCTAAAACGGCGGCTGTTGCCTCAAGTGCTGTGGATGCTAGTACATCATCGCTGTCTACTTGCCCAATGTATTCACCAGCAGCCTGAGCAAACGCGGCTCGCAGCGCCCGTCCTTGTCCGCGATGGTCTGCGGCGATTACCCGCACTCGGTTATCCTGCTTGGCATAGTAATGTGCAATCTCGATTGAACGATCCGTAGACCCATCATCCCAAATCAATAGCTCCAAGTTATCGTAGGTTTGAGTCAAGACGCTTTCGATGGCCTGATCAAGATATCGTTCTCGGTTATAGACCGTTGTAACAATAGTGATTAAGGGAGACATTAAGTTTATATCCGCTTTGCAGAAAGACTCAATAGATTGCAAACTGGTTTTACTCACAGATCCTCCGCGAATAAATTGCGAGCTAGTAGAGTAGGGCAATTTCAGCGCACTGATGAAGCAAAGCCCATTCAGGCTGCTCCCAGGTTCAAAGGATTTGATGTCAAGACGATAGAGACGCTCCGACTCGCTTTTGGCTCAACTGCCCCATTTATCCAGCGCACTTCAGTGCCCTGCTCTAGTAGCCCGCAATTCATTCGCGGGCGGAATCTTGCGATCTACTGAGAGTAGATCAGAACCTCACTCCGTCGAATGGCGAAATCCTATCACTACCTTCAGCAAGCGTCAATCAAGTGAAGTACTTTGGAGAAATCAATTCCACAAAGCCGAGCGTAGTTTAAACGTGGCATCTTTGTTGAACAAATCTCCTCGATCTTGCTCGATGTACAGGTGTCCATTTCAGTGTCGAATAAAGCAACCACAATCATTGTAGGACTCAAACGAAAAGTCATCTGAGTTAGCAAGTCCTGGTCTCAGACAAAGGGTTGCATCCGCCAAAAGTCAACTGCTGTCCTCATACCTATCTATTCTGACTCGACCATTTTGGTGTCTCAAGTAATAGCCTGGGTAGTTCACTGACTCAAAGCAATATGTCCTGCGGACACGCTGCGCTAAGGGGAATGTAGGGGGCTATAAAAAACTACCTGCGGTGAGCGCAAGTAGTTGAATCAACTCGTTTCATTCACATACTTCAGGAGAAATGGCTAGGCTGCCAAACAAACCGAACTAGACAAACCGGAAATCTCTCGACATGCTGACGTTAGTGGTATCTTGAACGACACCGACCAAATCACTGCCATAATAAATTCCCATATCTGTGGCCGAAGAGCCACCCCAGTTGCCCGACCGCAGCGAATATTGGCTCCGGCTGCCTCGCACCTCGATCCAGTCGCTGGTATCCCAGTTTTTGATCGTGGCATAACCGCGACCCTGATAGGAAACACCCCAAGAACCGCCCAAGACAAACGTATCTGAACCTATGCTGCCATCCAGCGTGTCGTACTCAACTCCAGTCGTGGCGTAACCATCTAAACGATCGTTGCCCGATCCACCGACGAGCGAATCATTGCCGCTGCCGCCCAACAGGGAATCATTGCCACTGCCGCCACTGAGATAATCGTTGCCGGAACTGCCACTGAGATAATCATTGCCTGTCCAGCCGTAGAGCGAATCATTGCCATCGTGACCATAGATTGAATCATTTTGGGTATTGCCAAAAATCCTGTCGTTACCGCTGTAGCCATAAGCTACTAGACGATCTGTACCCATGTAATTGAAATAATCGCTGTTGTTTGTACCTCGATAAATGTAAGTCATGGTGATGTCTCTAGCATATATTAGTGAGTATTTGAGAGATAGGTTTGAACTTGTACTTCTCTCTCTACTCACTTCACTGGAGTGTTTTTGGGGTTTATTCAACCTCAATACTGATAGCGAACGCTGAAGTAAAATCCATCATCCTGAGCGTTGTCTTCCCGATCGTCCAAATCGACAAACGGAAAGCCATAATCTAACCTGAGGCTGAAGCCATCGAGTCCCAACGGGTCATTCAGCAGCAGTCCCAGCCCTGCTCCCACCAGAAATGTCTGCGGCAGCAGTTGATTCGGATTATCAGGATGATTCCAGACATAACCCACATCCACAAAAGGCGCAATCTGAATCACCGGTGCACCCGACTCATTCCGATTCACCGTAATCCGATCCTCAATCGAAAACCGCAAGCCATTATCACCCGACCGGGCATTTTGCCGATAGCCCCGCACCGACTGACCGCCCCCAATCACAAACTGTTGCGCGGGCAGCAGACTATCGGGTGTAAGTTGCAAATCAGCCGAAATCAACACTAAATGATCGTTGCCAATCAACTGCGCTCGCTGCACTTGCCCCAACCAGCTCAAGAATTGCCCATCCGGAATCGGCGCTTCATTGGTCGTGGCATCAAATAGATCGACGCCAAGGCTAAACTGCGAACGAGCGGCCCAAGCTCCGTCAGGATCGCGCAGAATATAGTCCTGACTGAAGCTAAACACGCTAGTGCGGCTGACGCCATTCTCGTCTGGCCCGATACCAAATCGGGTCGGCTGATCGAACACAAAGGTCTGGCCGTTTTGATAGGCAAAGCCAAGCGACAGAGCCAACTCCTGATTCGACGAGCGGATGATCGGTTGGCGGTACGTCGCTTCATAGAGCTGCTGGGAGCCTTCAATGTTCAAGTCGGCAAACTCGGCCTCGGTGATGCGGTTGCGGTTAGGGGCTGCCCTGAGTTGAATCGTACCGTTCATAGCGTTGAGCGGAATCCGATAGCTGAAGTCAAATACTTCCGAGCCGCTAGTAGTGGAGCGATAGTAGGAACCTGCTAACTCATCTCCCAAGCCGGTTAGGTTACGATGACGCAAATCAATGCCGACCCGCTCAGAGCCAACGCTGGGCGGCGAATAGTTGTCTACACTGGCACTGGCAGTAAATGGAGGCGCTTCTTCAACGCGAATCAGTAGGGTACTTTGCCCTCTGATTCCTTCCGGACGCAGGCTGGCTTCCACGGTTTCAAAAATCGGATCGACCCGCAGTAGCCGCAACTGCTCCTCTAGCCGAGCCGTATTCAGGGGCACATTTGTTCCCAGTTGAATGCGGCTGCAAATATAGCTAGGATTTAAACGTCGTGTGCCAGATACTAAGATCTGACCAATTTGTCCTTCAATTACCTGAATTCTGATGGTCTCAGTGGCAGGCGCTGCTTGCTCAACCGAAATCGCCAATGAATTGATGTAGCCCTGACTTAAGTACAGTTCAGTAATGGCATCAGCAATCTGGGGCGGCGTCAGGTTTGGCAAATTGTTCTTTTGTTGAAATGCTTGAATCGCATTACTGATATCATTGCGATCGAAAATGCTGCTGCCTATCACTTCAATCCCATCGAGTTGAATCGAGATTTCAGCCCCAGATGGTGGAGTTGGCTCGGAGCTGGTGCAAATATGAGGTTGGTTTTCTGCTGGAGCAGAGGACTCAGGGGACTCAGGGGACTCAGGGGACTCAGGTGGCGTAACCGCTGGTTCAGGTTCTTGATTGGCAGGAGAGGGTGAAGGTAAGGGTTCAGGTGGATTGTTTTGCTTATTGTAGTCAGCGATGACTAGATCATTGCCAGATGTTTCATTAGCTATTTGATTGAATACTTTGTTCGATCCTTTCCTCGAGAACGCGGAATTAGTGGTGTCTGTTCTATTTATAGTAATCCGATTAGTTGCTGCTCTTTCGGGAGCTGGAGCCGCATTAATTGATTTGGTTAGAATTAAGATTGGCAATGAAATTGTGAAACTAAGGTAAATGTAGAAAAGTACAATGCAGTGATTTTTCGATGTTGAACTATCAGTAGGGAATATTCTCACAGCACAAAGTTCCTGGCCACTGCCATATCGCTGTCTGGAACAACTGACAAAACTTTCACTCGCTTATAGCATCGTTCTTTTCTGAAGAAAAACTATCTTTTGAAAACTTAACAAATCAAATCGCGAAGAGGATTCAGCTTACATTTAGGACAACTCTCTATGAGACTTACCTAGATAATACTTACCTAGATGATATTTATCTAGAAAGATTCGGCTCTACAACCTCTGGGAAACTGGCAAAATTACGCCGTACCCAATCCATGCCAACCTCGTTATTGAGCTTAACTTTCTGAGGTGTATCAGCATAAAGTTTACCGAGAATATCTGTATCCTGATCGACAACAATCTTACCAAAATTGAGATAGCTGCGGCCTAATACATTGAAAGCAGGATGTTTTGCTTGACCAAACAGCAGAATATAGGTCCGGGTGCGGTTCTCCGCTTCGGGAACAAACAAATGACATTGCACTGCCCTACCGATCGGCATTTCCCCGTGCAGCATCACTAGAAACGGGAAGTAATTTTCTAGGTGAGCCTTGATTAAGCTCGGTAATAGAAATAGATCTGGCTTCCTTAGCTTTTCTAGCAAACTGTACGGTGCAGTCGGCATATCGTAGAATGCATGGGAATGATGCCCTTGATCGATAAAACGGTGGAATTTGACTTCAGTGATGCGAAATAGGTCGCGATGAGTACCGTTCTGATGATTATAGTCATGCATAATCAAGAGCATGGTCAACAGATCGGTTGCAACGCTGCAATCGGCTGTATAGCCGATAAAGGAATACTTGTTTGCGATCTGGTTCAGAACTGTGGGAATCGGAATCTTCGGTTCATGTCCTCCATAGGACCAGATAAAATCTCCTTGAACAATCAGTTCTAGAGGCTGCAGTAGAGGTAATGTTTTTTTGCTTGAGTCGGGTAGAACGGTACATCCGGCGTTATCGAATGGCAGCGCGTGAAATGGACAAACAACTGTGCTGCTGCCGTCTGGTTGCACCTCACACCAGCCTTCGGACAGCATTGCCCCCATATGGGGACAGGCATTCGGTAGGGCATGAATCGCTCCCGCTTGATCCTGCCAGATCACATAGTCAATACCGTAGAGGGAAAATTTGCGAGGCTGGTTGGGCTTCAGCATCGACCGATGAGCCAATAGCCAGGGTGCACCTGGAAGCATAGACTGCATGGCATTCTCCGTTAAAGCTAGATCAGAGTAAAATTATGAAAAATCCGTCGTGTTTCTAAAATATGACAGAACTTTCACGTTCGTCAAGTCCGCAAACCTCTACTAGCTTGCGTCGCCAACCCAAACAACAGCGAGGTAAGCAACGAGTTGAAAAAATTCTGGATGCGGCGGCGGCGGTGTTTGATGAGGTGGGCTATGAGGCCGCAACCACACACATGATTGCGGCTAGAGCCGGAACGGCGATTGGGTCACTCTATCAGTTTTTTCCGGATAAAGCAGCGATTTTCAAGGCGATGGAGTTACGCCATACCGAGCGAGTCAAGGGATTTTGGACACAGATCGATATTCCGGCCCTAGTTCGGCTGCCGCTACGTCAAATGATTCATAGGCTCGTTGTCTCGGTTGCTGAACTGTTTGAACAACCTGTATCGCGGGTAGTATTTGTGCAGTTTTATCTGGCCCGCCAGATTTTTCAGTCAATTGATGAAAGCATGACCCAGGACGCAATTGCCTTGATGGCCAAAATTCTCAAGCATCGCAATCCGTCCCTATCGGAGGACCAGTATTATCTGCTAGCCGAAGTTTGTGTGCACAGCAGCAACGCCGTAATTTTAGCCGCACTTCGCAACCCCGATGAAGCATATCGCCAGCGTTTGACCGAGCAAATTGAAGACTTATTGGTGTCGTATTTGGAGCCGCATATGGGCGATGCACAGTTGGGTCGTGTAATGAAAGTAATGATTTGCCCTCACTGTCAATCGAATCAGATCTCTAAAAATGGGCGTCGGCGAGGCAAGCAGTGCTATCTCTGTAAGGATTGTGGCAAACAGTTTGTCGTTTAGCGACGCCGTTGACTAAACACAGTTGCGGCCAGCACCAACCCAGCACCAATTATGCCCCGCCAACTAAAGCTTTCTCCCAGAAACCAGAACGAAAAAATTGAGGCAAAAATCGGTTCAAGCGTATAAAGCAAAGCAGCTTCATGAGCTGCAACCCACCGTTGAGCCACCGCTTGTGTCCAGATCGGGGTTGCTGTTACGATCAGACTCAAGTAGAGAAGACTATTGAACTGATTCGCAATCGCTGCCATCTGCTCGATTAGTTCCGAGGTAGAGAAAGTCAATCCCAGAACGGCCATCGTGACTAATTGCACTGCAATCAAGGGCAAGGCCGAGTGACGAGGCGCAATCACCTCCAATGCCAAAATATAAACTGCCACTCCAACCGCACAGCCGACGGTGGTCATCCTTCGATTTGCGTCAGCCCATTACTAATAATTCGGCCAATGCAGGTTTTGCAGCCTTGATATTCCGCCATTTCTTGCTGTTGCTGCTGTAACTGAGGCTTAAGTGAGCTTAAGTGAGGCTTAAGTGAGGCTTGCCGCAAAGTGAGTCTAGAGATTTGATCAAGACATAGGAATCAACCAATGTGGGGAGCCTACCTTATGTCAGATATTCCAAGCCTAGCGGATCAACCGATCACTTTAGAGCAACTCCTACAGATGTATCTTGAGTTAACACCCAGCTCTGAGGAAGTGGAAGATTATCTGAACCAATTCAGCGAGGTGAGTAAACTCACGAGTGCAGAGCAATTTGAGCGATGGTTAGAGACAAACGATGATGACTACGATTCGTTCATGGAGCGCATTCGAATTATTATTTCTATGAAGAAGTTTTGTAGTCACATTGACAAACATAAACATATCAAAGCCAAATTTGAGGCCAGAAAGCACCAGTTTGACTATTTTGTGCTCTCTCGGCTGATCTTTACCGATCGGGTAGAGGCTCAGTTAGCCTGTGAACAAATTAAGGACCAACCGAGATCGTTCCAATCCCTGTTTCAAACCTATGCGATGTCCGACCAGGTTCAATCAAAAGGATGGAAAGAGGCGTTTATCCGAGCTGATCTGCCGAATGAGATCCAGCCTTTATTGATCGTTCAACCCAGAAGTTCAGCCAGCTACTTATTTAATCACTTAATTGGCCAACCGCTAAAAGTAAATCAGGGTTGGTGTTTAATTTATATTCATCACTTTGTTCCAGCCTGTTAATCAATGACCGCGCAATATTTCTGATCAACCCGTGAACAGGCGCAGTACTCCGCGCAGGCGGGTTTAGTGAAAGCTGCGTTCTATCACTAACCAAGCTTATGGCTGGCAGACAGATTGGCTGAGATTATCTACAACACTCAGAACCGGATAATCTTTGCATCGGTAGACGCGCCGAATCGGAAAGATCTGTGCAAAGATGGGTCTAAATTGAGCCGAAGAGAAACTACAGGCGGCTTGATTCGTCGGATTGGAGCGGCAGGTGTTCGCTCGGTTCAAGTATTCGGAAACCAGCGGATCGGCACCAACTTTTAACGCCTGCTGAAATGCATCTGCTGCATTGTCAAAGTCGTTTTGCAGTAGGTGTACAAAACCTTTGCTTCTCAATGTCAACACCTCAATCTGCTTAGATCTCATCGGCACTTCACCATACAGGTTCAACGCTTCTTGCAACGTTTGAGTTCTAGCATAGAGAGAGCCACGATTGTAAATCAGATTTTCAGTATAGATCTTATTTTTTAAATCAGGATGCTGTATCAATGCATCTGCTTTATTAAAGAGGGTTTGGGCCTGATTGTATTTCTGGTTAGACACGATTTTGCCATCTTTTTCCTCAACTAGGAAGGCAATCAACTGGGCCAGAATTGGAAAGTCTTCTGGTTGTACTGTACTGGCTGTTGTGTACTGCACAATTGACTGTTCGTATGCCTGTTCAGCCGCTGCAACGGATTTTTCATCGCCTTGGGCCGATAGCGCTAACCCCTGATAGAACAACGCTTGCGGATCAGGTTGATTCGAATTGGCCTCAATCACCTGGTTAAAGTTGTTCAAAGCAGTATCTAAATTAGTCTGAGCTTCGGCTGCATTGCCTAGCAGATCGGCATGTTTCCAGAGTAAAAGATGGGCCTTGCCCTGATTCTTCAAAGCTTGTGGATTTCCAGGCTGTCGTGCTAAGACCTGTTGACAAGCCTGAGCTACCTGATTGGCATCAATCACCACTTGGCGATTGATCAAACTTCCCGCAGCCGCGTTCCCTGAAGCAGAGGCATTGGTAGCTGACGTGACCGGTTGAACGGTGATTGGCTGATTACACTGCTCTACGGAGCGTTGGGCGGCTCTCAGGCGTTCGACAGACGCCATCCCCAAAATACCGGCCACGATCCCAGCCACCGCTAGGCCCACGCCTCCCCAGGCCAAGATCCGCTTGTCGGTGAGCCAATCATATTTGCGTTTTGGATCAACCCGGCGGCCCGATTCCTTAAGACCGCGGAGCTGCTGTAGCACTTCAGCCACATTGGTATATTGATCGGCGGTTGGATTGCCGGGACGATGGCGCACCATCTTGGCTAGGATTCTGGCTAGTTCGTCGCTGACTTGGGCTTTGGAGTGGTGGGGCGGAATTTCGTAGAGCCAGATCACTTCGCCAGTCACTTTATCGACACTCAAATCTTCTGGGGCAATCCCTGTGATGGTTTGAATCCCAATCATGCCAACAGCGTAAATGTCCTGATTTACCGCGGTGCGAGTAGCGATATTAGCTGGTGGTGCGTATTGGGGCGATTCGGTCAGCTCTGGTTTGGGATGGGTTGCGAGGCGTTGTAATAGGCGATTAATTGATTGGAAGGCACCAAAATCAATCAGGATCAGCTTGCCATCCTGACGCCGCCGCCGCAGGTTAGACGGTTTGAGATTGAGGTGAGCCAGTTTTTGCAAATGCACAAATTCCAGAATGCTCAAAACTTCGATCAGCAGATCGACGACTTTCGGTTCATCCCAGGGCTGCCCTGGCTGAATTTCCTGATCGAGATTGTCGCCTTCAATAAATTCCTGGGTGATGTAGAACTTTCCGTCATCTTCGATTGCCAACACCTCCGGAATCTGGTCATGGCCCTTCAGTTTTTCCAGATCGCGAAAAATGCGATCAATTTCGTGGCGGGCCTGCTCTAGAGTTTCGGCATCGTTAGATACAGGAATGTATTCTCGCAGCAAGCAAGATTTATTTTTTAGGTGTTTGTCAGCTACCCGATAGATATGACAGGTATCTCTGGTTTTGAGCTTTTCGATCTCACGGAAGCGTCCAGCAATTGTGCGGCGTTGGCTGCTTTCTTCCAGCTCTTGAGCCACCCATTCGGGACTGAATACTTCGGCATAGAGGCGATTAGCGACCTGATGTTTTTCGACTAAGCCTAGATCTTCCAGCAGGTTTAACCCCGGTGGGTGTTCTGTAGGGGGAACTTGCCCCTGCCCAATTCTGCGATACAGCTCCAGCAGCGCTACAAACTTGTCGTCTTCTGCCCGCAGCGCCACCTGGATTTGCTTCAGGTGGTCTAATACTGCCGGTTGGGTTTGTTTTTGCAGCCATTCGGTTTGGATCAGGGTGGCAACGGCTGCTGCATCTGCATCTGCAATCGGTTGCTGTTGGTAAGCTTTGAGCAAGTCCTGGCACAGCAGCTCGGTTAGAACCGGTTGGGAACCAACCCAGGTGCGAATCGCCCGAATGAGCTGGGAGGGTTGGCTGGTGATCTGGTTTAGCTTTGGCAAAAATGCCTTGAGAATCGGGATCACTTCCGGTTTTGCTTCGGAAATTTGTTCTAGGGTGCGGCTTGCTTCCAGGAAGTGTTGATCTTCTTCACTGAGTTCTGCTTTACTTAACCGTTGGCTCTCAGCCCAAGCTAGAGCGTCCTGCAGCGCTTGACCATACAGCAGCCGTGATTCATCTGTGTAACCTGACTTGACCCAGGCTTTGATCGCTTCACTGTAGGGGCGCAGTTTTGCCAGCTCTTGCTCAATCCACTGTTGATTAAAAATCTCTTGATAGATTGGGTTATAAACCCGTAAAGCTCCCTCGCGTTCGATCACTAACCCCGATAGCTTTAGCTCCAGATGCTCCAAATCTTCTCGATTCTCGATGATTTCCCCCCGCTCTAAAATTTGCTGATACAGGTTCAGCAGGTGGCTGGGCGACCGTCTACTTTTGAGAATGCGGTCACGAATCACACCAAAGTGAGCGGGTTGATCTTTCTGACTCCAGTTCTGAATAATTTCTGAACGCACCAGCGTATCAATAGCCGATTTTTCTTGACCGGCAATAATTTTATGCTGCTTTTTAGATACCAAATTACACAGCTTCTGGGTCAGAAACGGTTGGCCGCCGGTCCAATCCAAAATCTCCTTCAATACCCAATCTGGTCGATCTGCAACCGTACCGATTCCAGATTCTAATGGTTTCGCCTCTGCTTGACTAAAACCGTAGAGCTTGATCTCTTGACCAATATTAAATGGAGTACAGTCTACGTTAGAAATTAAATCGTAAGGCGTTGCCACACCGATCAGTACAAAAGTCAGTCGCTCGTAGTCTCGATTACTAGTACGCTGGTTGTAGCAACTGCGAATGAAGGCAAAAAAATCATCGGTTGATAAATCATCAATGGATTCTTTTTTCAACTTCAGTTTAAGTTTTAGAATGTAATCAATTTCATCAATTACAATAATCAGCTTGCGGTCTGGAAATCGGGTCAACAAGAAGGTTTCAATGAACTTCCCCAGCCGAGCGGAGGGCGTGAGGTGATCATGCTGTTGCCACCAGGCCGATAGGCTAATCTCGGCTAGCTCAAAGCTCTCCTTAAAGTTGTCCAGTATTGTTGTGTACCATTGGTCTAATGACTTAACTTCGGCCCCAACCGAGGACATGTCAATAAAGGCAAACAAAACCCCTTCGGCTTCTAACTTCTTTCTCGTCCGTACCACCAGGCTGGATTTTCCCATTTGCCGCGAGTTGAGGACGTAGCAAAATTCACCTGCTTTCAACAGACTATACAACTTTTGATCGGCGGCGCGTTCCACATAGGTTGGATGATTAGGGTCAAGGGTGCCCCCGACCTGGTACTCATAATATGGGTTAAAGCTCTCAGTATCTGGTTCTAGCATCTGTACTGATTCCAACCATAGGGAATAAATAATCTGCCGATTCTAAATTCTAAGGTTACTAACTAGAGCACTTTATAATAAACATCGCTCTGTCTACCATCCACCCAACTGCTACAAAGCTGCCATCTACCCATCTACCCATTTACCGTTCGGCTGAGCCGCTCACGGCGAAGCCCATCTACCCGTCCCCATCTAGATCTGACGCTTGAAATAGTTATAAAAATATCGTTGATAGAGATGACATCGCGGCGCTGCAACATTTTCAGAGGCGTCAATCAGACGGATTAAGCCCATGCTGTATAGCTTAAAGGCATCAACTGCTGCGATGGGCATTGCTTCATTAACCGTAACAATCTCTTTAAATTGAGATTTTAATTCGGCGCAGCTTTCCAGAGCTGTGGTAATTTGTAGCAGATGATTCGTATAGATGCCAATTTGAGTGCAAGCAGTTTCCGTGATGCGTTTCAGCACCTTGTCTGTTTCTTTTTTTTGATGCTTGATGTAGAGAAAGGCGGTATCCACCAAGTAGGGATGCCCTCCCACCAGTTTCACCAGTTCGTCGGTATAATTGCTTTCCCAGCGTAATCGGTATCGTCTGGCCAGTTCCTCGATTTGGTTGTTATCAAACTCTGACAGTTCAACGTCAGTACCAATCGAGGTGAAAGGCGAGTAATCGATGTCACTCGATAGCCCATAAATATCGGTTGAATAAACTGTGACTAGCCGAAAGTGGCTCCAGATTTTTTGGCTGGCTGTACTGCCTTTGATTACTTTGTCACCCCAGCTCCGCAGCAGAGCACGAAACTCGTCCATAATATCGAGATTCTCAAAAATATGGTCCACCCGGTCTAGAACCAGCAGTAAGGAGCTATTCAGGTTAGCCATTTCCGTCAGCACATATTTTTGAAAATAATTAGTAATCTTTTGGCTGGGCGTTAGCTCATCTAACCAGTAGACATCGAGCTTGACCGGCAAATCTAGTTCAATACTGACCGACACACAGAGCCATTTGAAGAAAGCTTCTGTATTAGTGAGCACCTGTCGATCAATGTCTAGTTCCACCTTGCGGAAATCAATGCGCTGGCTGAGTTTGGTAAGTACTTCATTTAGGAATAGGGTTTTGCCCATCAACTGCGGCCCCTTGACTCGCACAATTGCTCCTGGCTTCTGTAAGGCGGCATAGCACCGAGCTTCTTCTTCAGTGCGGCGAATATAAAATTCGTAGCTGGCTGGTGGGGCGATAACGTTGGCGTCCACAATTGTTTCCATCGATAAATCCAATACCTCGGCGATGGATTCAACGGTTGAAGCATCCACATTCTTCATTGCAAAAAACCGATCAACCGTTGCCTTAGAGACTTGCGCCTGTTCGACTAAATCTTCTCGTCGCCATCCTCGCTTTGCCATCTCAGCCTTGATCCGCTCAAGTCCGTCAGTGGAGGCTGGAATGCTGTTTCTATTCCTTTCCTGCTTGTTCATCATCACCCTGCCTTTGACTAACTCTTAACTAGCTATTCAGTAGTTAAAACAATTAGATTGATATAAAAGATACTTTCATGAATATTCCTTTTCGCAGACGTTGACTGGGCAATTGCCCTACAGTCAAACAGGTCAGAACTCACTTATTTTAGTCTTAATTTTTTGGCCTTGATCTGGCCTGCATGCATGATTTGCTTTTAGCCAGTTTTAATCAAGCTTTTAGTCAATCAGTTTATAGTCTCCTGCCGCAATGTCAACAGATTGGCCTTAACTACAGTCAGACTGCAATCGTTTCCTGATGGCGTTGCTGAGTAGAGGTGAATAGAGGTATGAATCGTGGAGTTGCTGTAACGTTGGTAGGCTCGCAGAAAAGGAGGATAGGCGAGAGCCGTAGAAGCCTAAACTCACAGCCCATCATTTTTTAATCATCCTCTGAGCATGTTGGCAGTGGCTGAAGATGATCTGAGGCTGATCTAAGAGCCAATCAACGAGTTGACTGAGGCTTAAGTGAGGCTTGCATCAAAATGAGTCCAGAGTTTTGATGAAAACATCGAAACACATCACACAGGGAAAGCCTTATGAACTCTACTCCAACTGGATTTGCAGAATATACTCAATTTTCTCACAAGCTAGCACAAGTAGATCTAGGCCCCGTTGCTCAACGGCTTTCTCAAACCGAGGGTTGGAGCGATCAGCAAATTGAGCAGGCAATGGTGCGGTACCAGCAGTTTTTGTTTCTCATTCAACAGTATCCCGATCAAGAATTTGTGCCTGATCGCGAAACCGACTCAGTTCTGCATGCCCATTTGGAAACAGACCAGTATGTTCGGGACTGTCAAATCCTGTTTGGTGCTGATTTGCTCCACGAGAATGGATTTGGTACACGCGGAGAGGCAGATCGTTGCTCCTGGTTGGAGCGGTTTAATTACACAAAAGCGCTGATTCAACAGCATTTCAACTGGGCTAGCCTGAATGCACTCAAGCCTGCTAATTGTGTGGTGCAATTGGCGGTTTAATCTGGGCAGTCGTTTTGATCTGGGCAACCTACACTGGCGAGGGAGCACTGTTAGCTAGGGTTTGTAGCAGTGTCCTGATAGCATCCGCTTCTGCATCCATGCTTAATTTTTCGAAATTATCTAATGCTTGCAAGGCCCATCGGCGGGCGTCTTCTGGCTGGTTTTGAATCTGTGCCAATTGAGCCAGGGATTGCTGACAGCAAGCGCTTTGATAGATGTCGTGACTCACTTCAGCACTACGGCATTCTTCCTGCAGGATCTGGGCAGCCGTTGCATAATCTCCGCGATGGGTCGCGATATCGGCCAACCAATTACGAGAACGATGAATCACTTTCTGCCAGTTAATGGCTTGGGCAGATTTTACAGCTTCTAGAAAGTATGTCTCCGACTGAGCATAGTCTCCCAGTGTGAAGCTGGCTCTACCTTGGTAATAGCGAATCCGACTCAGGTGTAGAGCGCGTTTAGACTCGGGGATGCTATCCTGCTTTAGCAGCATCAGGGCATGATCGAGCCAAGGCTGCATTTCTGTCTGGCCTTGATGAACTCGTAGCACCAGCAGATTCACGGCCAGATCCAAACTGCGCTGCTGTTGATCGAGACTCTGGGCAAGGGTTTGATTAAGCGACCATGCTTCTGTGTAGAGCCGCTCAGCTTCTGCCAATCCATCAGGTTGTCCGATCGTTGTGTAAATCCAACCGCGACTAGCCATGATTTTGATCGCAAGGGCCGGATCTCGCGATTTTGCCATTTGGATCAGCCAGTCCATCCATTCCAACTGCTCACCCCAACACTTCAGCCGATCTTGACGAGATCCTTGTAAATAGATATGAGCATCCAAATACTGCCAGAATTTACATAGATCCTCGTACCGTTCTTGATGCAGGCACCAATCCAGCACGGTTTGAATGTTTGACCATTCTGCTTCTAAAACATCATTTTGCGTCTGCCAGTCAAAGCGGCTCTGCCCACCATAGCGTTGTACCAGCTTGAGGCACCAGTTGACCCAGCGCTCGCGTGCGGCCTGCTCAAATTCTGGATAAGCTGGCAATTCAGCCATTACATACTCACGGGTCAGGGGCAACAGACTATAGCCGTCCTGAGACTGCAACACGAGCGATAGCTCTTGGAGTTGGGCAAATGGTTCTTCTGCATGACTAGAAGCCGCTGTTGCATTTTCCTGCGACAGTGCTACCTCTAGCAGGGTTTGTCGCTGGATCGGTGAAGCAAAAAAAGTCAAAGCCATCAAAATAAAATGAGCTGGCTGCTGTCGCACAAGCGCAACAGAGTGCTCAAAACAAAAACGAGTTACGTCATTGCTAGCCTGAGAGAGTTGTTCCAGGACATATTGCACCGAATAGCAGCTCACCATTTGACCGATGGCATAGTAGATTGCAACCGGAATTCCGCTCGTGCGCTGGTACAAGATCTCGCATTCGTCTTGAGTTAGATGCACGCCTTTTTCGTCTGCCTCATGCTGAATGAGCTGCAATGCTTCTGATGCGGATAGGGCCGATAGCCGCAGTGGTACGAAGACGCCTTGCCTGCGGGTTGTAATGACCGCTTTCACAGTGGGGGGCAGATCGTGATACAGGAAAGATAAAACATCCTGTTGATTCTCAACGGTTTCTAAGTTATCAACGATCAGTAGCGTCCTGACGGTCGATAGGGCATCTTGCAACCGCTCGATCTGATCTTCCAGATTAATGCCAGTGATTTCGATATTACCTAGTGTGCGAGCAATTTGCCGAAAGATGTCTTGCAGCGTGCGATGGGGTTTGCTGATGCGGGGCAGCAGACTGAAGCATGTGAGCAGGTGCTGTTTGGCCGAGGTGAAAATGATGACATCAAAGCTGGGAAAGCCTTGGAAAGTTTCGTCGAGATTTTGGCTGGCTTGCAAACAGCGATAGGCGACTTCGACGACTAGGCTAGTTTTACCAACGCCGCCAATGCCATCAATGCTGATCAAATGGGCACCGTGTCGAGGTGAGAGTAGCTCTAGCAGTTTCGCAATTTCGGATTCTCGCCCCACAAATCGACTATAGGTAGGGGTGGGCAAGTTGTGGCGAACTCGGGAGGAGGCTGGATTGGAGGGCTTGGTAGAAGAACAAGCTGGAGGAACCTCTGCGGACTGATGGGCGGAATCACGGGTGGAAGGAGTTGAAGAATGAGCGGGGAAAACCTCAGTAGGTAACGAATGGGCTGTAAGCTCAGCCGCACTAGGCTCTAACCCAGCGGATTGTTCTTTCAAGTTCCTCAGCACTAGAGCAACGGTTCTGATGCTGACTTTTTGATTAGTCGCTTCTGAAAGCAGTTTCCAAAGTTCTGGGCAATAGAGCTGCTGCACAGTCAAATCAGAATATCCTTCAATCGTAATGTGCTTCAGCCGTTTTCCCCCTAGAGCCTGCCGCAGGATTTCTTTTTGCTGGAGCGTCAGAGATCTACCTTGCTTGGCATGGATCTGGGCATCGGCAACTTGAATCAATTCTGATATTTCTGTGGAATTCATAGCTTGCTAAAGTCAGCTCTGCTATTAGCAGCATAGCTTGAGTTTCTCTAGTTAGAAAAGATCTGAGAAATTCAAAACAGAAATCGTAACGTATAAATATTTGAAAATTCAAGAAAATGAATTTTTTCAATTTCTTGAATTAGAAACCTGATCGTTTTGAATTAAATTATTCAATTGTCTTGAAATTCCTAAGACAATATGAGCTTTTTGTTCGGTACTGTATGAATGTAAATCGATTCCTCACAGTGCATTCAATTTACTGTTCTTATTGATTGCGATATTTAGTTACCATTTTCGTTCCCGAACTGATTTCACTCCAGAGTTTGATGAATTATCAAAACTCCAGTAGGTTTCTTCTCATTCATTAATTTTGCTTGCCACAATCATAGCCGCTTGAGCTGAAACAAAGCAGAAATCCTGTTCTAGCTGGTGTTTTAGCTGCTGTTTTAGCTGCCGTTTGAGTTGCTGTAAATCGTCACACAAAGGAGAATTCCCATGCGTCTGTTTAATGGGGTATTACTTGTAGTGCTACTGTTGCCCACAGTTTTGTCTTTGTCGAGCTGTCAGCTACGAAAGGGATTGCTGATTCAGCCCCAATCTTTGCAGCCTGTAACTGATTTAGTGCTGACGGCTCAGCAAATATTGGCTAATAATACTGACCAGCATCCGATCATAATCAGAAGATCTCCAGGTGGTTCTCGCTAGGAGAAGCAGTGAAGCTATCTGGGTGTTGCTGACGGCTATGATAGGCTCCCCTTGCCCCCTTTACAATCAACTATCAATTCAGATGAAGCCAATCTTGCCGTTACCAGTCAAAATAGTTACAGACTAAACTGAATTTGGCTGATAATTGCAAACGCGATGATTGGGATTAACCAACGAGACTTGGGCTTGGGGGCAGGAGTGTTTGGCATTACTCTTGCTCTGCTGATGGCGTTTTCAGATTGGTGGAATCTGCTGCTGAGCGCAAACGGCTTTATGCCGCACGGGCATTGTTACCTCTGGAAGCCGGAACTGGTATGGCTGCATGTAATTTCTGACTCCTTGATTGCCCTGGCCTATGTGGCAATCTCGGCAACGCTGGCCTACCTAGTCTACCGCACTCGCCGAGAAATTCCGTTTCACTGGATGTTTTTGGCCTTTGGCACCTTCATTGTCGCCTGTGGCAGTACCCACTTCATGGAGGTGTGGACCTTGTGGTATCCGACCTACTGGTTGTCTGGAGCCTTGAAGGTGGTCACGGCGGTGGCCTCGGTGGCTACGGCGGTGGTCTTGCCGGCCTTAGTACCCAAAGCACTGAACTTGGTAGAAGCAGCCAAACTTTCGGAAGAACGGCGGCGGCATTTAGAAGCGGCCAATCACAAGCTTGCTACCCTAAACACTCAACTCCAAGAAGTAGACCAGCTCAAGACTCAGTTTTTTGCCAATGTCAGCCATGAGTTGCGAACGCCGTTAACCTTGATTCTCGGTCCGGTGGACAAGCTGCTGCACCAAGCAGGACTGCCTCCAGAGCACCAGCAGGCTCTAGAACTGATCAAACGCAATGCCCGCCTGTTGCTAAAGCAGGTAAATGACCTGCTCGATGTCTCTAAGCTAGAAGCAGGCAAGATGACGCTAGACTACCAGCAAATTGACCTAGCTCAACTGGTGTGCCTCACAGCCGCTAATTTCGATGGATTGGCCCAGGAAAAGCAGCTTGACTTTAGACTGGAAGTACCAGAGTCGCTGTTGGCCCAAGCAGATGCAGCTAAACTTCAGCGCGTGTTGCTCAACCTGCTATCCAATGCTTTCAAATTTACTCCCGATGGCGGCACCATTTGCTGCAGGCTAAATTCAGCCCCATCCTCTAACCTAGCCATACTCACTGTTGAAGATAGTGGTCCGGGAGTGCCGATAGAACTTCGGGAAACCATCTTTGAACGGTTTAGTCAGGGCGAAGGGGGAACCACTCGTCGCTTTGGAGGGACGGGTTTGGGGTTAGCGATTGCCAAGGAATTTGTTGAACTCCAGGGCGGCACGATTACGGTGAACGATGCGCCAATTGGTGGTGCCTGCTTTACCGTGGAGCTACCGCTGCAACCACCCGCTGGCATCACTGGCATTACCATGACCACCTCAGCCGGGGACTGGGGACCTGCGACCGAAATGGCCGACCTGCTCGTTGAAGAACTTACCGTGCGTGCAACCGAGCCACACAGCCAGGAGCCGCCCACTAGCAAACCGCTGGTTTTGGTGGTTGAAGACAACCTAGAGATGCAGCAATTCATCACGATGACCCTAGCCAGCGAGTATCGCACCGCCACCGCCACCAACGGACAAGCTGGCCTCGAGCAAGCCATTGCCCTGCAACCCGACCTGATTGTCAGTGATGTGATGATGCCCCAGCTCAGCGGTGAGCAGATGGTTCAGCAACTCCGCACCCATCCCGAATTAAACCATACCCCCATAGTGATACTGACGGCCAAGACCGACGATGAATTGCGGGTGCAACTGTTGCGGCAAGGGGCACAAGACTACCTGATGAAGCCATTTTCGGTGGAAGAACTAAAGGCCCGGATTGGTAACTTGGTGGCGCTAAAGCGAGTCCGCGATTTGCTGCAACAGGAACTGGCTAGCCAAAGCCACAATTTGGAAGCCTTGGTCGAGGAAGTTAGTCTGCGTCGCCGGGAACTTCAGATTGCCCTCAATGCCCTTCAACGGCAGGCCGAGGAGCTGGAACAGGCCAATCGGCTGAAGGACGAATTTTTAGCCATTGTCTCCCACGAGCTGCGCACGCCCCTCAACTCGATTCTGGGTTGGGCCGAGGCTCTGCGAGCGCGCCAATTCAACGAAACCGTCACCAATCGCGCCTTAGAAACCATCGCGCGCAATGCCAGACTGCAAACTCAACTGATCGAGAACCTGCTCGACATTTCTCGGCTGATGCGGGGCAAGCTGCTGCTGAATCAACAGCCAGTCGATTTAACTGCGGTGATTCAAGCCGCACTCCAAACCGTGCAATCTGAAGCAACAGCCAAGTCGATTCAAATAACAGCCCATTGCGCCGATGCCATTGGTGCCGTCCTAGGGGATAGCGACCGTCTCAAGCAAATCGTGGAAAATCTGCTGGCAAATGCGGTCAAGTTCACCCCTGCCGGAGGCCGAGTTGAGATTCACTTGGAGCAGAACCAGGATCAGGCAGAGATCCGAGTCAGCGATACAGGCCAAGGGATTCGAGCCGAGGTCCTGCCCTATATTTTCGACTACTTCCGTCAGGCCGATAGCTCCACCACTCGTAAGCACGGCGGCCTAGGCTTGGGACTAGCGATTGTGCAGCAGTTGGTGGAACTACACGGAGGCGAAATTCGGGTCGAGAGTCCGGGCGAAAACCAAGGAGCCACCTTTACCGTAACACTGCCCCTGATCACCACCTCGACGCCGCCAGCCTATTTGCGTTAGGGGAAGTTTTGGCTTAGAGAAATACTTGGGTGTATGCTTCAGAGGTAGAGTTTCACGCCCTCACGATCGGCAGTTACCCAAGTCAGTAGCGGCATGGATAAGGAGATCGCCATGATTCAGGTACTTCAGGAACCCAGATCCTCAGAAGACAAGGTAACTGTTTACTACGACCGCACTTGGGAACAGTTTAAACACATTCAGAAAGGCTTGGAAGGCTCTCCGGGCGTGCGATTATCCTTTTACGAAGGAGTAGTTGAGATATTCATGCCGGGGCAATCGCACGAAATCTTCAAAAAAATTATTGCCTCACTGCTGGAAGCATTCTTTCTGCACTGGAGCATCAAGGTCGTTCCTACCGGAGCGGTCACCCAGGAGCAGGAAGGGGTAGCCTCTGCCCAAGCAGACGAATCCTACTGCTTTGGAAATGCTAAACCGATCCCGGATTTATCGATTGAAGTGATTTTTACCAGCGGTTCTGCCACAAAATTGAAACGGTATCAAGCGTTAGGAGTACCTGAAGTTTGGTTCTGGGAAGACGGGCTTTTCACCCTTTACCGCTTGGGAGACAACGGATATACCAGAATCTACAAAAGCCAAATCCCTGAATTAGCAGCATTAGATTTTGACCTACTGACTCAATGCGTTTTAGTAGGCGAAACCGACTGGCTAGAAGCGGTTCTGATGTTTAAAGCAGCGCTTTCACAAAGCTGATCCATGTCGATCTGCTTCGAGCTTGGAACTTCTCTGTAGATACTCTAGTAGACGATTCACTAGACAATTCACTAGACAATTCAAGAGACAACCTTAGAACCGTCACCTAGCTTTTAGAGGGCCGCAGCTCAGGACGGTCATCTGAATCAACTCTGGCTAAAAAGGAGCGCATCCGGCGCTGATAAAGCGATTGGTAATCAGCCAAACTGTTGCTGGCTACCTTCATCCCAAAGGTCTCAGGTCTGACGGTGGTTCTGCCTTCTAGCACGGCTGCCACTTGCTGAAACACGGCCGGGTAGTAGTGGTTACCATCGTAGGTATTATCAGTGCGTTCGGTCACTGGAGAGGGAACCGAGAAATCGTAAATAGCATCAAAGCTGCTCGCTAACTGATGGATACCGCTGAGCTGGCAGTTGAGCAACCCATTGGCATACTGCATGTTATACACTCGCCAAACTGAAACAGGAGCGACAAAGCCAATTAGCTCTGCCTGCGAGAAAATCTGCCGCAACGATTGGTAGAACTGGATACGACTGCGATCACAGCCGAGGTGATCCTCGTTTTCCACGTCAAATTCCGGCTGATAGCGGGGAATCTCCTCTGAGAGCTGCACCTGAAAGTTGTGGTCGTAGAGTCTGGCATAGGAATAATCTTGAGCAAGGGTTTTGAGCGAGAGCCAAAAGGTGTCGAACGAAAACAGGTACGCCTGATACATCGGCAGCGGGTCAGTGACTTCTGCAAATTGTCTGGGCTGGGCGCGGCGGTTCAGGCCGGAAGGTTCAATTTCAACGTATACCCGGCTAGGACTGATTCCTTGCTGTTTAACGTACTCAGCATAGTTGACTAATTCCTCCGGTTTGCCGCCGCTAAAGGCATAGTTGAAACAGCGATTGTTTTGCAGAAACGCCGAATTGAGCAGCGTGGCCCTAGAGGTACCCAAAATTAAGCAGTCATAGGCTTGAGGATTTTGTAACAGCAAATTCGTTTTAGCCAGACGTTCATTCCAGGGTGGATTTACGTTCGTAATCAAATTACCTTGGCCATACCAAAGCGGATCAACCGCCAGATTTACCAAGCCAACCAGCAGCAGAATCGTCAGCAGAACCGTGAAGTAGGTTTTGAGATAGGAGTGTGCCATCACTAGAACTCGAAGTAGAGAAATTCACTCACTTGCGCCAGATTTAATAGGGCAGCGGCTGTCAGAATCGCGCTGATTACGGCCCAAACCCGGTTTGGTCGCCAGCTCAACCGTGCGCTGAGTTGGTTTGGATTAAGTGAGTTCAGCTTGAATGATCTTAGGTTCAATCGCCCTAGTGTCTGCCAGTTGACTGGCCCGATGCGCAGATCGTCCCTGCGTAATTGATCGGCATCGCTGGGTTGGATGCCTTGATCAGGCACGGCGGCAACGGCCCCTCTGGTCAGCCACTCCTGCGTATTTGGCGCTAGCCACACTAGCAACAGCAATGCTGAAATTTTCAGAATCGGCACGATTGGGTCAATTTCATTCACGTCATCTAATTGCTCGACCTGCAACTGAACGCTTGGCATCAGATCATTAAACTGCACCCCCCACGCCTGCATGAACCCCAGTGAGTCCTCCAGCGATGCCGGGAGGGAAATGCCATTTAGGCCAACCATACCCCTCAGCATCGAAACAGCCACCTCTAGGCTCTTGGCTCTGAAAAACACCCAGCCCACCACCACGGCGACAAACGTCAACAGCCAGCTTGCTCGCTTGGCCCAGACAAGGTTCTGCTGCGAATTCTGCTCCCCTAGCCGCTGCCACAACGATCGCCATTGATGATTGATCAGCAAATATACCCCATGCAGGCCGCCCCAAACCACAAAGGTCCAGGCTGCACCATGCCACAGGCCACCCAACAGCATGGTAGTCATTAAGTTGAGGTTGCGACGGAGTTCGCCTTTGCGGTTGCCGCCCAGCGGAATATACAGATAGTCACGCAGAAAATTGGATAGCGTCATGTGCCAGCGTCGCCAAAAATCGATGATGTTCACGGCCTTGTAGGGCGAATTGAAGTTGATCGGCAAGTCAATTCCGATCATTTTGGCTAAACCAACCGCCATATCCGAATAGCCAGAGAAATCAAAATAGAGCTGTAGGGTAAAGGCCAGCGCACCGATCCAGGCTTCCACAACTGTGAGGGCTACCCCGTCTGTGGCAGCAGCAAAAATCTGCGTCGAGTAGGGCGCTACCCCATCCGCCAGGATGACTTTTTTGAATAGCCCCATGCCAAATAGGGTGACTCCCATCGCAAACGAGGCAGAATTAAAACGATAAATCGCATGATTAGCAAACTGATGAATGATCTGCTTATGGTGAATCAGTGGACCGGCGATCAGGTGGGGAAAGAAGGAAACAAACAGCGAATAATCCAGGAAACGATAGGCGAACGGTTGAGGACTGCGATAGGAGTCTACCAAATAGGCAATTTGCTGAAACGTAAAAAAAGAAATGCCCAGCGGTAAGACCACCTCCACCGGATTCAAGGTTGTATCGGTTAAGTTGGCTACGGTCGCGAGCAAAAAATTGGCGTACTTGAAATAGGCTAGCCAAGTTAAGTTAACTGTAATTCCCAGCACCAGTAGGGCTTTCCTCAGGTACGGTTGGGCGACGCGCACCAGCCCCACACCCACACCATAGTTAAACCCAATCGAAGCCAGCAGTAACAGCAGGTTGGCCGGATTCCACCAGCTATAAAACACCAGAGAAGCCGCCAGCAGCCAAGCCGTCGCCAGCCGAAAATAGCCCCTGCCGCCGATCTGAAAGAAGATCAGCAGCGTTATAGGCAAAAAACAACCGATGAATAGGGCTGAGTTAAATAGCATTCGGTCAAGAAAAAATGGGGGCAAACAGTTATTAGAGGCTGAAAGAGGGGAAATTGTTCCGCAGGACTGGGCAGGTGGGGAAGGGGAAGCAGAATGAAGTTCCCCTACCTCTCCTTCTCAAACATCTAACTAAGGATAGCTGAACAACTTGTGATCACCGTTCAAGATCAAAAAGGGTTGAGCTATTAGCTTAATCACAATCTTTTGATTGAGGAGAACAACTCATGGTTACACAATTAGATGATGCTAAGCGGCTGGCCATTGGTGAGAAACTGGCCGATATGAAAGCAATTCAAAATTTGATTATTTCTAATGAGCAAAGATTGATGCAAGAGTGTCCGGATCAGGATGTGCGCGAGCGGCTGCAAAACATGCTGGAAGATGACCGGAAAAATATGGGCGTTTTGGAAACCGTGATCGTGCAGTACGGCATTCAGTCTGAGCCAAACCGGACCACCCAGAACATGGTGCAGCAGATCGAGCAGATGATGTCGGGCAATGAGCTGAGTTTCTATCAGAAGCTGGTTCAGCATGAGCTGTTGAAGCATGGTCAGGTGATGAGTGGTCTCCTGGTGCATAAGGCAGCCCAGGTAGTGGGGGCAGACATTGAAGTGGCGATTGGTCCGCTCAATACGATTAACTTCGAGAACCGGGCGCATCAAGAACAACTCAAGGGCATGCTGGAATTGGTCGGCGTGCGGGAACTCACCGGCAAAGATGCCGATCAGGGTCTGTGGGCTAGAGTCCAGGATGCAGTGGCGGCGCTTTCGGGTGTGGCGGGCAGCGTCGTGACTCAAAACACCGACAAGCAGGATATGAACATTCAAACCCTGATTCGGTTGGACCACAACAAGGTGAATACCCTGTTTACCCAGGTTGGCGCGACGAACGATCCGCAGAAGCTGCAGGAATACTTCGGTCAGATCTACAAAGACCTGATGGCCCATGCCCAAGCGGAAGAAGAGGTCGTTTATCCACAAGTGCGCTCCTTCTACGGCAACGAAGACACCCAAGAGCTGTACGATGAGCAAGCTGAAATGAAGCGGATGCTGGATCAAATCAAAGCCGTTGATCCTGCCACTTCTAAGGACCAGTTCAAGTCGATGATCAAGCAACTCATGGATGTCGTGGGAGACCACATTCGCCAAGAAGAAAGCACTATGTTTGCCTCAATCGACCGCAATTGCAGCACTTCACAGAAGGAGCAAATGGCGTCCGAGTTCAAGGCGGCTAAGAGCAGAATTCAGCAAGAAATGGCCAGCTCGATGCGCTAAGCAGGCGGCAGGGTCAGGAAGGAGCAATCCGATAGTGTCCTGACACTATTGCCATCCGATAGGCTCAGGTCAAAAAACTCACCCCCCTTCCCACAAGGGGGGCATTGTTTGTGTTGGTGAAGAACGACCCCTATGGACTGACTGCTCGATTGAGCGAACCTGAGCGAACCTTGACTGCTCAATTAACTTTAATTGTTACGTTCAACACCTGATGAATTAATGAAATTATTTATAAGTAGGTAGGCTAAATTAATCTTCGCTCCACAATGCCGGGTCTCGACTCCGCTCAACCCTCTGCTCCCCGAAACGTTGTGCATTGAGCGGAGTCGAAATGCGTCTTCTCATTAGGCGATTACTTAATCAATTTGATACTCAATATACGTACTTAATATACGTACTCAATTTATAGCGCTGGATAAAATACCTTTACTCGTGATCGGCAATTCGCTAAGATTAGTCCAGCTTCAGACTTTGTCCTCTTGGCGTATCCGTAACCCTTCCAGAAGAGAGATATTTCTTGCCCAGAGGTACTCCATACTTGTTTTAATGCGTTTAAATGCCTCTAAATGCATCTTCACGATGCGTTTAACTACGCTATTTGAAAATAACTTGTTGATCCAAACTTAGTAAACAACCTATCAGGAGCATCCCCCAGGTTTGGGAGATATGATTATGTATACCGAAGATGATGAAAATCATACGGTTTTTACCCAACACATTCAGGCAGTTCAGGAACGTACCCAGGCGCTGTATCAGAATGCCAGCGAGCTGCCCTGGCGTCAACCCCAGTTGGTGCTCGATTGCCTGCAAGAGCTTTGGCTGGCGTTAGAAGAGCTACAGGTAGCTGAAGAAGAATTACGGCAGCAGCATGACGCCTTACTAGAGGCTCAGCACGCGATTGAGGCAGAACGGCAGCGGTATCAGGAACTGTTCGAGTTTGCACCCGATGGATATCTGGTCACGGATCTGCATGGCACGGTGCGAGAAGCCAATCAAGCCGCCGCGTCCCTAT
Source organism: Leptolyngbya sp. NK1-12 (assembly GCF_032598965.1). Classification (NCBI taxonomy): domain Bacteria; kingdom Bacillati; phylum Cyanobacteriota; class Cyanophyceae; order Leptolyngbyales; family Leptolyngbyaceae; genus Leptolyngbya; species Leptolyngbya sp. NK1-12. The sequence continues at coordinate 486,099 of NZ_CP053587.1, read as the reverse complement.
TTCACATCAGTTCAAATCGGTTGGTGGGGAAGCCCTTGATCAATTTTGTCCCAGACGGGCAACGGCGGGCGTTTCGCAAAATGCTGAACCAGCTGCCAACCGTGAATCGAGTGCAGGAATGGGAACTCGTCCTGTGCGGTCGAGATGGGGAGCCGTTTGATGCCGCTTTGACCGTGGAAACGGTGCGGATTCCGGCAGGAGAAGCAACGGCCTTGCGCTGGTTGGTGCGAGATATTACCCTACGCAAGCAGGCTGAGGAACAACTGCGGCAGGTACAGCTCCAGAACCTCCAGCTCTTGGAAGCTGACCGGCTGAGAAGCCAATTTATGGCGACTATTTCCCACGAATTGCGCACACCCATGAATGCGATTTTGGGATTTTCGGAATTGCTGTTGCGGCAGTTTCATCGACGGCACGACGTACAGTTGATCCCCATGGTGGAGCCAATTTTCCGCAACGGTCGCCATTTGCTCACCCTGATCGAAGAAATGCTTGATTTCTCTAAGCTCAAGGCTGAGCGGTTGGAGCTGCAGCTAGAGTCGTTTGACTTGGTCGAATTCGTCACGCAAACGGTCGAAGAACTCCGGCCATTGGCGAGCCAAAAAGCACTCAATTTGACAGTAAAATCTACTGAGTCCCATTTGGCCATCACCAATGATCCCACCCGACTGCGGCAGGTGATGATCAATTTGCTCTCCAATGCCATCAAATTTACCGATGTTGGCGGCATCACGGTTGAGGTAGGCGAATTGCCGCTAGAACGGGTCAGAGTGACGGTGCAGGATACGGGCATCGGTATCGCCCCTGAGGATCAGTCCCAAATCTTCCGCGAGTTTTGGCAGGTCAACCAAACCACCACTCGTAAGCAGGGTGGCACCGGCTTGGGACTGGCCATTGTCTATGCGCTGGTGAAGCTGATGCAGGGCAACATTGCTGTCGAAAGTGAACTCGGTCGGGGCACCACGTTCCGCATCGACCTGCCGCGCTGGGTTGTCTCAGCTTCGGCTCATGAGTAAAACCCCCTCTATACCGCTATCTGAGCCAAACGGCAAGCGATTGGCAGCCGATGGGTTGGAGTATCCCTTGGTTGTGATCGGCGCATCTGCGGGAGGAGTCGAAGCATTGTCCCAACTGGTGCAGCACCTACCTGCCGATTTAGCAGCCGCTCTGTTTGTAGTCGTTCACTTTCCGCCCCACAGCATTAGCTTGTTACCCAAAATTCTTAGCCGTGCAGGACCGTTGCCCGCCAAGCATGTCCAAGATCAAGCCGCGATTCAGCCCGGAGCGATCTATGTGGCTCCACCAAATCATCACCTGCTCGTGCGGCGTGGCTACATGCGGTTGAGCCGTGGCCCTCGCGAAAACGGCCATCGCCCTGCAATCGATACGCTGTTTCGTTCTGCTGCTCGCGTCTATGGGCCGCAAACGATGGGCGTGATTCTATCGGGCGCACTCGACGATGGCACCGCTGGATTGCGGATCATCCATGCGGCAGGTGGGATTACGGTCGCCCAAGACCCCGAAGAAGCCCTATTTGACAGCATGCCCCGCACCGCGATTGAGTCTGTTCCAATCGACTATGTACTCAAAATCGAAGCGATTGCGCAGCTTATACAGCAGTTCGCCCTTAGTTGGGCATCGAGTCAAACTTTTCAGAATGATGGATCGCATACTGCTAAGAACTTGGCCGAGGAGGAACCGGCGGTGACAAACGGAATGGAACGAGAAGATGAAATGGTCGCCCAAGACAAGGCGATTCTGGAGCAGGGAAAACGTCCGGGTACGGCCTCTACGTTCACCTGCCCCGACTGCGGAGGGGTACTTTGGGAACTGCGGCAGAATAATATCATCCGCTACCGCTGCCATGTCGGCCATGCTTATTCTCTGGATAGTTTAGTAGCCGAACAGGCCGATGATCTGGAACGAGCGCTGTGGTCGGCAGTTCGTGCCCTAGAAGAAAAGGCTGCTCTAGCCCGCCGCATGGCCGCTCAAGCCAGACACCAACACCGAGCGCTATCAGAAGCTCAGTTTCTAGACCGAGCTAACGAAGCCACGCAACATGCAGACCTGGTGCGACAGGTGATCCTGCAACAGACCGGGCTAAGATTAGAAGGGGACAATGGTTTGAAGAGCGAAGGGTAGAGGAGTCAGGAGTCAGGCTTCCCAGAGCGTCAGCCGACGGGAGTCAGGAGTCAGGAGTTAGATTGAATTTGGTTGATAGGGCGTCAGGATGGTAGGGGCAGTACTCCTTATGGAGAACCGAGCTATGCGTAGGTGTAGTCCATAAAAATACTGCCGGAGCGAAGCAGTCAGGGAGAAATACTGACATAATCAACATCATCAGGAAATTCAGCTTCCCGTCTCCTGTCTCTTTCTACCAATTTTTCCCCTCAGAGGCTAATATGCTGAATCATGTTGTGGCAATCGCAGCATCATCGGGTGGATTGGAGGCTTTGAGTTGCATACTCAAAGGATTACCGGCTAATTTTTCTGCCCCGATTGTGATTGTGCAACATCTGGATCCCGATGCTCCCAGTATGCTGCCTTTTTTACTCACTCGCTGCACTCTGCTGCCAGTCAAACACGCAGAATCAGGAGCAGCCTTGCACGCTGGTACAGTTTATATTGCTCCTCCCAACTGGCACGTACTAGTTAATCCAGATGGCAGCTTGAGCTTAGCCCAAACCGAAAAGCTGAATTTTACTCGCCCTTCTGCGGATGTGCTGTTCGAGTCGCTGGCAGCCAGCTATCAGCAGCGAGCCATTGCGGTGGTGTTGACCGGCAGAGGGCAGGATGGAGCGGTGGGAATACAAAAGGTGAAACAAGCTAGGGGCCTGACAATTGCGCAAGATCCACAAACCGCATCATTTAAAGGCATGCCAACGGCTGCAATTCAAACCAAATCAGTAGATTTAATTTTACCGTTGAACCAAATTGCCCCAACTTTGGTAAAACTGGTTCAGGCACGAAGGGAGATGACGAGTGACGGATTCACTTAATACTGAATTTGAAGCATTACTGGATTACATTCGGCGCAGTCGTGGTTTTGATTTTACTGGCTACAAACGCTCTAGCTTGACGCGCAGAGTCAATAAGCGCATGCAAACTGTTGATATTCAAGGCTATGGTAATTACCTTGATTATCTAGAAGTTCATCCAGAAGAATTTAACCATTTATTTAATACGCTGTTGATTAATGTCACCGCCTTTTTTCGGGATCGGCCAGCTTGGGAGCATCTTAGCAATGAGATTATGCCGCGTATCCTGCAAACAAAAGACAGCGAAGAGCTGGTTCGCATCTGGACAGCAGGCTGTGCCTCTGGGGAAGAAGCCTATACGATTGCCATTATGCTGGCTGAACTGCTGGGAGTCGAGCAATTTCGCGAGCGGGTGAAAATTTACGCTACCGATATGGATGAAGAGGCGCTGAATCAGGCGCGACAGGCGACCTATTTAGCTTCAGAGTTGCATGGCTTGACAGCAGAGCAGATCGAACAGTTTTTTGAACAGAATGAGGAGCGCTACACCTTTCGCAAAGATCTGCGGCGGGCAGTGATTTTTGGTCGCCATGATTTGATCCAGGATCCGCCCATTTCTAAAATCGATCTGCTGGTGTGCCGCAACACACTAATGTATTTTAACGCGGAAACCCAGAGCCGGATTTTGGCCCGGTTCCATTTTGCTCTGCGAGATGGTGGCTTTATCTTTTTGGGGAAAGCCGAAATGTTGCTCACCCACTCCAATTTGTTTACGCCCGTTCAGCTGCGATACCGGATTTTTACCAAAGTTGCCAAACCCAACCTACGCGATCGGTTGCTGTTGATGGCGCAAACCAACAGCGAAGAGGAGATCAATTCTTTGTCTAACCATGTGCGTTTGCGAGAAGCCGCTTTTGAAAGTGGTCCGTCTGCCCGCGTTGTGATTGATGCTAATGGATCGCTGTCACTGCTCAACGATCGAGCGCGTTCCCTGTTTGGCTTGACCGTTCAGGATCTGGGCCGCCCCTTGCAGGACCTAGAAATTTCTTACCGTCCGGTGGAGTTACGTTCTTGTATTGAACGAGCCTATAACGAGCGCGTCACAATCAATCTACGAGATATTGAATGGCAATCGCCCCAGGGGGAAATCACTTATTTTGACATACAGGTAGTGCCGCTGTTCGATCTAGTCAGTACTATCTTGGGCGTGAGCATTAATTTTATTGACGTAACGCGCTACAAACGTCTGCAAGAAGAATTGGAACACTCGAACCAAGAGTTAGAGATGGCCTATGAGGAACTCCAGTCTACGAATGAAGAACTGGAAACGACCAACGAAGAACTACAATCCAGCAATGAAGAGCTAGAAACGACCAACGAAGAGTTGCAATCTACCAATGAAGAGTTGGAGACCATGAATGAAGAATTACAGTCTACCAACGAGGAACTACAAACTGTAAACGATGAACTCCAGCGCCGCAGCGAAGAGTTAAACCGCAGCAATGCATTTCTAGAAGCAATTCTGACTAGCCTCAAGGGTGGGGTGATTGTAGTCAACCGCAACCTGCATGTCCAGATCTGGAACCACAAAGCAGAAGACATGTGGGGACTGCGTCCAGAAGAAGCGGTGGAGCAAAACTTCCTCAATTTAGATATTGGCCTACCCGTCGAGCAACTGCGCCAGCCCATCCGCGACTGTTTATCTGGTCCTGTAGACGGTGTGTCTGAAGTTGTGCTGAGTGCAATCAATCGCCGGGGCCGTAATATTCAATGTCGGATCACCTGTACGCCTCTAATTGGTGAACAGCAGCAGATTCAAGGTGTCATCCTGCTAATGGAAGAATGTTGAAGGTAGGGTTTTAAGCCTGACTGTATAGATCTACCGTATACACAGATCTCGCTCGCGACGCAATGGAAGGGTTTGATCCCCCTTTTCTGAAATGCCCGCAGGGCTATAATCCCCCTAAACCCCTACGGGGATGCGCCTTCGGCGTAGGATAAGGAGGACTTCAATGCCTGGTTGGTAGGTGCTGCGCCTCCGGTTCCCCCCTTTATTTAAGGGGGGTTAGGGGGGATCTTCGACTTGTGTGTATACCGTAGCTGTATAGATGGGGAAGATGCGGCTCGTGAGCCTCGCCGAACGAGGGGAGATGGGAAAGTAGTTTTTGTGGCTTAAGAAAGGCTAAAGTTTGAACAATTTGGGAAGAAAAATCCCCTGCCCCAGGATTGTTTGGCTCTGGTGCGAGTGATAAGGTGCAGCTTATGTGTTTCGAAGAAGCTTGGCGGTTTTAACGGCAGCTATACAGAACAATGTGCACCTGCGCACACTCAACAGCCCATTAAATCTGTTCTGTCTACGAAGGTGACTGGCAACTGCATACATTATCTGTGTAGTCTGTGTAGCTACGTTGGTGAAGCTTGCCTACAGGGTTATTGATTCGCCAAGTACGCTTTGATGTTGCAAGCAATTTATTCATCTACAGTTCAATATGAATCAGCGTGTTAAATTCTCTGCTTGGCTGTTGGGATTAGCCATGTTGTTCACCGCCTGTACTCCCAATCGATCGAATACTCCAGCCACTACAACTCAAAATCCGAATCAAAATCCAAACCCAAATGCCGGTAGTCCGGCAGCTCAGGTTGGCTCGGCTGAGCAGATTGTTTTAGCGATCGGCGGTGAGAGCGAAGAAGGGTATGACCCAACCTTGGGCTGGGGGCGCTATGGTTCGCCGCTGTTTCACAGTACGTTGCTGCGGCGCAACCAAAATCTAGAAATTGTCAATGATTTAGCCACAGATTATCAAATCAGCGATGACCGCAAAGTTTGGACAGTCAAGATTCGCTCGGATGCTAAGTTCTCGGATGGAAAACCTGTTACGGCTGAAGATGTGGCCTATACGTTTAACAAAGCGGCAGAGAGTGGTGGACTTACGGATGTGACGGTATTGGATCAGGCCGTGGCCATCGATCCAACAACGGTAGAGTTACGTCTGAAGCAACCCCAGAGTACATTCATCAATCGCTTGATCACGTTGGGAATTGTGCCGAAACATGCCCACAGCCCTGACTACGCCCGTAAACCGATTGGTTCGGGTCCTTATCAAATGGTGCAGTGGGACGAAGGGCAGCAGTTGATTGTGGAAGCCAACCCAAACTACTACGGGGAAGCGCCACAAATTAAACGCCTGGTGTTTCTATTTACCGAAGAAGATGCGGCCTTTGCGGCAGCCAAGGCGGGGCAGGTACAGGTGGCTTCAGTGCCCCAGTCACTGGCAGTACAATCCATTGAAGGCATGAAGCTTTACGATGTCACCAGTATCGATAATCGCGGCTTGATGTTTCCCTACCCAACGGCAAATCAGAAGAAAACACCGGACGGTGATCCGGTTGGCAACGATGTAACTGCTGATCGGGCGATTCGCCAAGCAGTAAACTATGCAGTCGATCGGAAAGCTTTGGTTGAAGGGGTATTGGAAGGTTACGGTTCACCGGCCTATGGTCCGGTTAGTGGTTTGGCCTGGGAGGAGCTGCAAGCTAACATTCAGGATGCCCAGCCGGAGAAAGCTAAACAAATTTTGGCGGCAGGGGGCTGGCAAGACACGAATGGAGACGGCATTGTTGAAAAGAATGGCCTCAAGGCCGAGTTCACGATTCTCTATCCGGCCAGTGACAGTACTCGTCAAGCCCTGGCGCTATCAGTGGTAGAGATGCTGAAGCCAGTCGGAATTCAAGCCAAAGCCGCTGGTAAAAGCTGGGATGAAATCGAACCGTTGATGCACAGCAACGTGGTGCTGTTTGGTTGGGGCAGCCACGACCAAACCGAGATGTACAATCTTTACCACAGCAAAGCGGCGCAGGGCGATTTCTATAACGCAGGCTATTACGCCAATTCTCAGATCGATCAGGTGCTGGATCTGGCGATGGGTGCGCCTTCAGAACAGGAGGCCATTGCCTTTTGGAAAGCAGCCCAGTGGGATGGTCAAAAGGGGTTCACGGCTCAGGGAGATGCGGCTTGGGCCTGGTTGGTGAATTTAGATCACACCTATTTTGTCAACAATTGCTTAGATATTGGCGAGCCGCAAATTGAACCACATGGACATGGCTGGCCGATTACTGCGAATATTGCTGAGTGGAAGTGGACATGCAACTAAAGCGTTTGGCTCAATTTACGGTTCGCAAGCTGATTCGACTGGTACTGCTGCTGATTGCTGTGTCCCTATTCAGCTTTGTGTTGGTGAGTTTGTCGCCGGTTGATCCAATCAATGCCTATGTGGGAGCCGAGATGTTGCAGATCGGCCCGGAACAGCGGCAGTTGATCGCCGAGCGCTGGGGGTTGGATCAGCCGATGATCACGCGCTTTTGGCTCTGGCTCCAGCAGTTAGGCAGCGGCAATCTGGGTACCTCGATGATTTTCAATCAGCCGGTTGGTACCGTGATCGCCAATCGGTTTCAGGTATCGCTGCAAATGCTGGCAATCGCCTGGTTGCTGTCTGGTTTGCTAGGGTTAGGGTTGGGGGTACTGGCAGGAGCCTACGAAGGACGCTGGATTGATCGGACGATTCGGTTTTATGCCTATATCCTGGCATCTTCACCTACGTTCTGGATGGCGTTGCTTCTACTGATTATTTTCTCAGTAATGCTGAAGCTCACCCCAATTTGCTGTGCTGCTCCTCCCGGCGTGTTAACGACTGATGTCACCCTAGGCCAGCGAATTCACCATTTGATTCTACCTGCTGTCACTCTCAGCATTATTGGCGTAGCCAGTATTGCTCTCCATACTCGGCAAAAGCTGATCGAAGTCCTGAACAGTGACTATGTTCTGTTTGCTCGTGCCCAGGGAGAAACGCTGTGGGGCATCATTCGGCATCATGGATTGCGCAATATTCTGCTGCCGGCAATCACGCTGCAATTTGCGTCCCTCAGCGAACTGTTCGGCGGTGCCGTGCTGGCAGAACAGGTATTTGCCTATCCGGGCTTGGGCGAAGCGACGGTGCAGGCAGCGCTGCGTAGCGATGTGCCCCTGCTGGTGGGGATTGTGTTTTTTAGCGCCCTATTCGTCTACATTGGCAACACAATTGCTGACCTGACCTACCAAATTATTGATCCACGCATTCGGATTGGTGGCCTATGACTGCTCAGGCTGTAACTCCAACTGCTGTATCCAAACGTGCGCGCCTGTGGAATCGGCGACAGCGTACCTTAGCTGCCATTGGGGCGTGCGCCCTGTTGCTGATCGCCCTAGTTTTTGGCAGCTGGCTAATCGGTGACGCGGGACTAAACCCAGTTTTAACACAGCGCAACCAGCCACCTTCCTTGGCTCATCCCTTTGGCACCGATTGGCTGGGGCGGGATATGCTGTCGCGATCACTACATGGTATGTCGCTAAGTATTCAGGTAGGATTATTGGCTGCCAGCTTTAGTGCGGTGATTGGCACTGGCTTGGGCATGATCGCCGGTAGCTTTGGCGGCAAAATTGATGCGGTGATTACCTGGATTGTGGATGTGTTTTTTAGTTTGCCCCATCTAGTGCTGCTGATCATGATTGCCTTTGCCCTTGGAGGCGGCACCAAGGGTGTGATCGTGGCCGTGGCCCTCACCCACTGGACGAATCTCGCTCGGATCGTGCGAGCCGAGGTGCTGCAAATCAACAGTTCCAATTATGTGCAGCTTTCCCATCGCCTGGGGCACTCCCCCTTCTGGATTGCCTATCACCACATGCTGCCCCATGTGTTCCCACAGGTGCTCGTCGGCCTAATTTTGCTGTTTCCCCACGCTATCCTACACGAGGCGGCATTATCGTTTATTGGGATTGGCCTCTCCCCTCATACACCCGCAATTGGTATCATTTTGGCTGAAGCAATGCGCCATCTTTCCACGGGTTACTGGTGGCTGGGAGTACTGCCCGGTTTGCTGTTGCTGTTGGCGGTGAAAGCGTTTGATAGCTTAGGTGAGAATTTGCGGGTGTTGATTGATCCGAAGACGAGTCAGTTGTGAAGGGAGAGGGGTGAATGGGTGGTAGCTTATACCATTTCCCTTTGATTGAGCTACAGATCACCAAGCTCAACAGGCTACATTGTGCAGGTTCCGTAACTTAAAACTACGTGCTCCGGTTCCGCTGAGGTCACCGAACGCGCGCAGGCTACGCCGCCAAAACTCAAAACTCAAAACTCAAAACTCAAACTTAGAATTGTATTGCAATGCTATCAGTTGAGAATTTTAGCGTCACTTTTACTATGTATGACCGTGGCCTGGTCCAGAAACAGTTGACGGTGATCACCGATTTGGATTTAGAGGTCCGGGCTGGGGAAGTGGTCGCAGTAGTTGGTTCTAGCGGGTCGGGTAAAAGTCTGCTGGCCCATGCGGTGCTGGGAATTTTGCCAGCCAATGCTGAGACCAGCGGCAGAATTCTGTTTCAGGGGGAACCGTTGTCGGCGGCTCGTTGTCAAGCCTTGCGCGGTCGGGCCATTGCCCTGATTCCCCAATCGATCGGCTATCTTGATCCGCTAATGACGGTAGGAGCGCAGGTGTGCCGGGTAGGGCAGTTGAACGGGTTGGCGAAACCAGCAGCTAAACTGGTAATGCTGGAAACGTTCAAGCGCTACAATTTGGCGAGCGAAGTGCAGCATTTGTATCCGTTTCAACTTTCAGGCGGAATGGCACGGCGGGTTTTGGTGGCGATAGCGGTGGTGGGTCAGGCAGAGTTGGTGATTGCCGATGAGCCAACGCCCGGTTTGCATCCGGATGTGGTGACGGAAACCTTAAACCATTTGCGAGAGTTGGCCTCGGAAGGCAAAGGGGTAATGCTGATTACCCACGACATTGAAGCGGCGCTGCAAATTGCTGATCGGGTGGCGGTCTTTTATGCGGGCACAACGGTGGAAATTGCCGCAGCTAGCGATTTCGCCAACGGTAAGCTGCGCCATCCCTACACGCAGGCTCTCTGGCGAGCATTGCCCCAGCACGACTTTACCCCCGTAGCTGGAGATCAGCCCAGTCCAGAGGCTTTGCCTGATGGCTGTTTGTTTAGCGACCGCTGCGCCTGGAGCACGCCAGATTGCCAGATGGCGCGTCCACAACTGCGTTCAGTTCGAGATGGATGGGTGAGGTGTATTCATGCTGATCGCTGACCAAGTTTGTTTTCGCTATAGCCCCAGGCATCCCTGGGTGCTGCATCAAGTGAATCTGGAGGTGGCCCCCGCCGAGGTGGTGGGGTTGCAGGGGCCGTCGGGATTTGGCAAAACCACGTTGGGCAAACTGCTGGCTGGCTATCTCACGCCGACTCAAGGCTGCATCACTCTAGCAGGAAAGCCCTTACCGCCACAGGGATACTGCCCGGTGCAAATGGTATTTCAGTCGCCAGAGTCGGCCATCAATCCCCGCTGGCGAATCGCTAAGGTGCTGCAGGAGGGCCAGTTTCCTAGTCTGGATCTGCAAGCTCGCTTGGGTATCCACTCCGGCTGGCTGGATCGGTTTCCCCATGAGCTGAGCGGCGGTGAACTGCAACGAATTGCCGTAGCTCGCGTCCTTAATCCCCAGACTCGTTACCTAATTGCCGATGAAATGACGGCAATGCTGGACGCCAACACCCAGGCCCTGATCTGGCAAGCCGTTCTCGCCCATGCTGCACAGCATCGGTTAGGCATACTGGTAATCAGTCACGAAGCCGCCTTGCTGCGGCGCATCTGTCATCGAGTAGTGGATTTAAGCGATGCCAACACGATCCGAGCGCAGGCTTCCGCATCGGAGAGGGCCTGATGGTGATTTAGGTCAATGCCCAGATACTCACAGACATTCGGCAACTTGGTGGGGTAGAGCTTCCAGGTTTTACGGGCCAACTGCACCGTGCAGATAAACGGATGGGAGGGTCGAGTAATCTGGTGGGCATCGCAGCAGGCATACAGCACGCCCTGATCGAATTGGGCATTGTGCGCGGCCAAAAAATCGACTCCCTCCAGCACGGGCGCTATGTGCTGCCAAAGCGAACCAAACTCCGGCTGATCGACGACATCAGACCAGCAAATGCCATGAATATGGGTAAACAGAATTTGCGGACGCGGTGGCCGAATCAAATAATGGACCCGCTCCACAATTCGCGAGTTTTCTACCCGCACCAAGCCGATGGCACAGGCGCTATCCCGTCCGTGGTCTGCGGTTTCAAAGTCGAGGGCAACAAAGGAAGTCATGAGCGCTATTGTAATCTGACAGCGCTGCTCTGCGTTACTCCCGTCACTAAGTTTTTTAAATCCAATCAAAGCGACCGCATGAATAACTGAGTGAAATAGTATGTATCGCCCTGACGCCAAACGCCGATCCCGGTTTCGCGGTATTCCGAACGTAGAATATTTTCACGATGCCCAGGGCTATTCATCCAACCTTCGACCGCCGCCGGGACCGGCTGGGCAATGTTGGTGCTGGTAAACAGGTTTTCGCCCACCATCAAGTAGAACACACCCGCTGAGCGGACTCGATCGGCTGCCGAATCGCCATCAGGACTGGTGTGGCTAAAGAAGCTTTCTTCGGCCATGCGGCGGCTGTAGTCACGAGCTACTTGAGCTAGCTTATCGTTGTGGCGTAGGGGAGCCAAACTTTCTGCTTGCCGAATCGCGTTGATTTGTTCCCGTACCTGAGCCTCCATTTCGGCAGTGCTGGTGGATTGGGCTGGGGCTGGTTGGGGCTGGCTAGAAGGCGGAGCAGTCGGAAGCGGCAAATTTGGCAAGGCTTCCCGCAGGGTTTCGCAACCCGTTAACAACAGCACCGCAGTAGTTGCAATTGCAGCCCCCGCAATTGGTTTGGGAACTAGTCTAGAAATTGATTTTGGATAAAGATGGACCAATCTAACGACAGCTCTAGCAAAATTGATAAACACGTCAGCTTCAAGAAGATAGAACAGAAAGGAGTAGAGTCAGCAAAATGTCAAAGAGTGCACCAGATGAATGAAGGCTGATATGAATTCAATCCTGCAATTAATAACTGGCAAAAAGCGCAGACAGTTGAACTTAAGGCAAGGGCAGTAATTCTCAATCTAATTTCGAGCTAGTTTTTGCGCCTCTCTAGTTTTTGCGCTTTAGGTTGTACATCAAGCTCAGGACCAAAGTCTGCCCACTCTTCGCTCAACATCATGCTCAACATTGCACTCAACATAACCAGTGTAGCGATTCTGCGCTCGACTGGCGAGTGATTTTTGTAGAGGCCGCTGACCTGGATTTCGCCCGATTCACCACACTTGCCCCACGCAGATTGAAGAGATTCCATCCATACCATCCCTAAAGAAGTAAAATTCAACACACCAGAGATCCACCAAAAGATGGAAGGCTAACCTGCCGCTGCTTGGGTACTGTGATGATTGAATCGGTAATCTGCCCGTCTGTTGCAGTTACAGTCTGTTGCAGTTACAAGAGTTTGCAGTACTAAACAAAATATCCTCGGTTTTACTATGATTACATCGCGTCTCAGCAAAAGCTGGCAGGATGCATTCCTTGGTTCATCACGTCTTAAGTCATCAAGCAAATCATCGGCAGAGACTTCACCTCTAAGTTACGATGAGGCTGAGCAGCAGTTCATCCAGTTCCTTACCACTGAAGATTTGGACCGACAGGTGCTGACACAGCCGAGCTTGACTGAAGCGTTTGAAGCCACACTGGAACAAGCCCTTGCCCTTGCCTATGCCGATCAAACTCACGATCAGAATCAGTTGCCTGAGGCGGAAAATCGATTTTTGCAGCGGATTCTCTACCGAATCAATCGGCTCAACTTTGTTTGGTACGGCGATCTGAGTCAATACACCAACGAGCGTTCCGTTTACCTGCAATGGGTGCGGGACCGGATCGAAATGGTCTGGCAGGCTTGGGAAACCGCCCAGTTTGATCTGGAGCAGTTGCAGCAAATCGACGTGAAACAGGCGTTAACAGAACGAGCCAGCGTTGATCTCGATCCGCCTCTGTCACCTGGAAAGCGCTACATCCGCGAGCAGATGACGCAGGTGGGCTATCGACATTTGATTGCGATTGCATCGCTCGATGGATTGGTAGAGTCGAGCCGGCTTTGTCACATCTTGGGCGGAGCCAGTAACGAGGTGCAGGCAACGCTGATTCGAGTTTTACTCGAAGAATATGGCAACGGTCGCCTCAGCCGCAAGCATTCTACTTTCTTTGCCCAGATGATGCAGGAGCTGAATCTGAACCCCGATCCGGAAGCCTACTTCGACTGGGTACCTTGGCAGGTTCTGGCTTCGATTAACCACAATTTTCTCCTGACCCAGCGCAAGCGGCATTTCCTGCGCTATATCGGTGGTTTCACCTATTTTGAGATTGTGGGTCCGTCGATCTACAAAGATTATATGGCGGCTGCATCTCGGTTAGGACTATCGGATATAGCAATGGGATATTGGGAATTGCACATCCGTGAAGATGAACGACACGGCCAGTGGATGTTAGAACAGGTATCTCTGCCTCTAGTAGAGTTGTATCCAAATGAAGCATGGGAGTTGGTTCTAGGCTACGACCAGGAGAAATACATGGGCGACCGGGCCGGCGCTGCCGTAATTGCCGCTATTCAGGCTGCAGAAACAGCCGTAGCTTCAAAAAGGCATAGCTGAAATCCATTCATCTGACCCATTTCAATGCAATTTCAATTGATTAAATGCTCGGACTACGCCTAAGCCAGGGTCGGATCTAGCAGTGGATAAACCACCGTAACGTCACTCAGTTTTCAACAATACAAACAGTGAGGTAACACCTTGACAGGAACATTGATAAACTCTGGACAAACCGCATCTCAGGTCGATCACTCTGAGTATTCATCGAGTCATTCACCCAATGAGGTGTTCTTCTGCCCCGAAGAGTCTCACTTCTACTCTCAGTGCCTGGAGAAAATGGTTTTCAGCCGCTGCACCCAGGCCGATCGCGTGATTGAATTTGGCTCCGGAGACGGCAGCCCTGTGATCCACAGCTTGCTCAGAACTCAGTTCAAAGGCACGGTTTATGGCTATGAGTTAAACTCCACGGCCTGTCAGGTGGCTCAATCGCGAATTCGTCAGTATCAGTTGGGGCGTCACTACATTGTCCGCAACCAGTGCTTCTTCGAAGGTTGGCAGCAGACCGATGCCAAGTGTTTGATTTCTAACCCTCCCTATCTTCCAGCTCCTGACAATCACCTGTACATGCCATCCCTGCATGGCGGTTCGGACGGGGCCGTATTGACTCGCAAGCTGCTGTCGCTGGGCTGTGATCAGGTGTTGTCGTTGATTTCGGCCTATTCAAATCCGGTTGAAACAATTGAACATGCTCTAGCTCAAGGCTACCAGATCGTAGACTTTATGATTGCTCCATTGCAATTCGGCTATTACAGTTCAGAAGCTAAGGTAAAGCAAACCATCCAAGCGTTGCGGGCGGCCCGTAAAGCATTCTATTCCTCTAATATCTACCTATTAGCAGGGGTGCTATTCAAGCAAAAGAGCTACGGTGATACTGATATCTCGAAAGAGTTAGTGCAGGTGATGACTGCGTTTTGAGCAGAACACGTTGGAGCTGCTAGGCAAACCAATGGTAAGCAAGCTGATTCTGGGAGCAATTTGGATCGGATTCACGGCCTATACGCTGTGGATTGCTCCGCTGGATCGTCCCTATACCTGGTTTGTTGGTAAGCAGCTCCTCAGCTTCAACTGGACTGCCCTGAATGCCTTTATTCCAGCAATTTTCTGGTTGATGGGCATCTGGTCAATGATTTACGGCTGCCTCATGTTCGCCGACGGACGGATGCAGCGATTTCGCGCTTGGCCCTACTTTTTGGGGTCCAATTTCACTGGCGTCATGTGTCTGTTGCCCTATTTGATTCTGCGTCAATCTAATCAAGAATTCCACGGCAAGTTTGACCCGGTGCTGCGTTTCTTTGAGCGGCAGGCGACTGGATTTGCGATGTTGCTCATCACCCTCGGCTTAATCGCTTATGCGCTAATTGCCGGAGATTGGCAGGATTATCTTCAGCAGTTTCAAACTCGCGCCTTTGTGCATCTGATTAGCCTTGATTTCTGCTGTATGGCGCTGATTCTCCCGGTTACTTCGCTGCTGAAAGATGATATGGCGCGGCGCGGTTGGTCGCATCGTCCGATGATCTTCTGGAGTGTGGCATTGGTACCCCTATTCGGTCCACTGCTATATCTCTGTTTCCGTCCTCCCTTGATAAGAAGTAATACTACTGAATATTCACAAGAAAATTCGCAGCAGTCAGCTACGCCTGATCACTCGTCAACCTCCTTGCTGCTATGAACACTTCACCAGCCAACCGTTCTCCTAGCGATATTCAGCGCCGCTTAGTCACAACTGGTCTGATTTTGGGTATGGGTCAGGCAGGCTTCTTTGATGGCATTGTGCTGCATCAGCTCCTACAGTGGCATCATATGTTTTCTGGTATCAAAACCGATGCGACTGTTGCGGGTTTGGAACTGAACACATTGGGCGATGGCTTGTTTCACCTTTTCGACTGGTTCTTGCTATCGCTTGGAATCACATTGATGTGGCAGTTGGTTCAACTTCGGGTACCGCTCTCTACCCGCACCTTGTTAGCAGCAGGGGTGCTGGGCTTCGGTTTATTTAATCTAGTCGAGGGTTTGGTCGATCACCAGCTTCTAGGCATTCACCATGTCAAATCTGGCCCTCACGAATTGGCCTATGACATTGGTTTTCTGATTCTCAATGCCATAATTACCGCTAGCGGTTGGCGGCTATTACGCACCTCCCAAAAGCAAACTGCGTCCTCGCCTCAATAAACGCCTCAATAAACTATGAGGCTGAGAGCTTCAACATTTGTCATACTATAGCTGTCAGACGAATGAGTGTAAGAACTTCACCCCCGACACAATGCATCAACAGCTGAACGAAATTATGAACGCTACTCCAGAAGTCAAAGGGTTTCACGCCCACGTTTACTACGATCCTGAGAATCCTCAGAGCCGGGAAGCCGCTGCCAAAATTCGCGAAGCTTTAGCAACTCAGTTTGAGGTGCAGCTTGGACGCTGGCATGATCGTCCCATCGGTCCCCATTCTCAAGCCATGTATCAGGTTGTGTTTTCGCTGGACCAGTTTGCTCAAGTGGTGCCTTGGTTAATGCTGCATCGGCAGGGTTTGGACATCCTGATCCATCCCGAAACCGGTAATGATTTGGCTGACCACACGAATCACGCCCTCTGGCTGGGGGAAAAGCTGGCTTTGCGGCTAGAGGTATTGCAACCTTGAGTAGGTTGGGAGAGACGTTCAAACAGCAGAATTGGCTAGAAAGGCTATAGTAATTTAGGTAGGGAAGCTCTGCTCGCGATCACCCATGAATTTTAGCCCATTTGCCGATATCAGAAACCGCCTACATGCCCAAGCGCTAGCCCTCGTTGAAAAAGCTACGGGTGACGTAGATGAGGTGTTAGTTGATGCTTTGCTAGAAGTTTGCAGCTTTCTAGAAGATAGTGCCCAAAGTGTTGCGCCAATTGTGGCTGTTGAACGCGATGTGCATTCGAGTACGGGTGTCTATCATCTGACCGTGCGTCGACTCAGCACTAGCGTTCCGGTTGGGAAGTTTCAAATTATTATTACTCGGGAGTTGGCATCAGGGTTGATCTATTAATTTAGGAGTCAGGCTTCCCAGAGCGTCAGCCGACGGGAGACAGGAGTCAGAAACTGGATGTTTTGAGGCTGTTCTCAATCGTGTGTTAATTCAGCTATTGCTATTGCTATTGCTCACTTGCAAGTCAACTATGGGAAAGTTGAGTTCCCGAATATCGATGCCGTCAATCAAAATGCGCCCACTTTGAACTTCGTAGAACCGTAACAGCAGTTTCACTAACGTACTTTTGCCCGAACCTGTTGCACCGACAATCCCGATCGTTGCTTCAGCAGGAACATGCAAAGACAACTGTTTGAGCACAGGATTGCGACCATTGTAAGCAAAGGTAATGTCGTCGAACTGTACCTCTCCACGAACTTGATGGAGCGGTAATGGATGAGTGCCGTGAGGAATTGCGATCGGGCTATTGAGCAACCCCAGTATCCGCCGAATGGATGCCATGGCTCGCTGATATTCGTCCATGATTTCGCTCAGTTCAGTGAAGGGCCAAAGTAAATCCTGAACGATAAACACCATGAAGCCGTAAGTCCCCACACTGAGCCGCCCCTGAAGCACTTCTCGACCGCCCAAGTACAGCGTCATCACAAACCCCAGCAAAATCAGAACCCGCAGCACGGGCTGAAAGGCAACACTGAGGGCGATTGCTCTGCTGTTACCCCGACGATACGCCTCACTTTCGCTGTACACCCGATCGCGTTTATAGGCTTCAGCCGTAAAGCTCTTGATCGTGGCCATGCCGGAAAGGTTGTTGGAGAGGCGATCGCTAATCAGTCCTGCTTGATCCCGCACAGCATCATAGCGAGGTGCAAGGCATGACTGAAACGCGAATGTGCCCCAGAGAATGAATGGGATCGGCAGCATGGCAAGCCAAGCAATACCCGGAGCCAGGAATACGAAACTGAAACCAACGGCGATCACTCGCGTGGAGAAACTAATGAGGTCTTGAGCACCAAAGTTGAGGAAGCGCTCAAGCTGGTTGATGTCATCGTTGAGGATAGACAATAACGTTCCCGTACTGTGGTCTTCAAAGTACGCCAGTTCGAGTTCCTGAAGATGATTGTAGGTATCGACGCGCAGTTCGTGCTGTACCGTTTGTGCCAGATTGCGCCAGAGTTTGTCGGCTCCATATTGACTGAGCGATTCTAACCCCCAGGTGGCGATCGTCAGCACCGACAGCACTAACAACTGCGTCAGCGGATCTTGAATACCGAATTGAGCGATTAACGACGTTTCTTGTTCAACGATGATATCTACCGCAACGCCGATCAGATAAGGCGGTGCTAGGTCAAATAGTGTGCGGAAGATGGAGCAGAGGATTGCACCCCAGAGTTGGGCTTGATAGGGGTTGGCATAGCGCAGCAGATGCAGGAGGAGAACTTGGATCATTAAAGTGGCAAAATAACAATGGTAAGATTCAGCGATGCAGCGGCAGTGGTATGCGACGTGATCCCATCTTCTATCAAATGTTTCAGCGCTCACCTCAGTTGCTGTTTGACTTAATTGGCGATCGACCCGACAATGCAGCTAACTATCGCTTTGATTCAGTGGCAGTCAAGGAACCGAAGTTTGAGATTGATGGGGTCTTCCTGCCACCCGAAGGTGAAGTGGATGTGGTCTACTTCTGTGAGATCCAGTTTCAGAAGGATGAGCAACTTTACGAACGGTTGTTTGGGGAATCGTTGCTCTATTTCTACCGCAACTCTACTCGCTTCTCGGATTGGCAGGCAGTGGTGATTTATCCTTCCCGCTCTCTGGAGCAAAGTAAGCTGCATCCCCATCGAGCACTGCTCAATAGTGAACAAGTGCATCGAATCTACCTGGACGAGTTAGGAGATGTGCAATCGCTACCGCTGACGGTGGCAGCAACCGTATTGACAATCACAGACGAGGCAGAAGCGCCAGCAGCGGCACGGTTTTTGCTTGAAAGAACCGAGCGGGAAGCCTTAAACGAGCGGGAAAGAGCAAATCTCATTGATATTGTGACCTCTATAATGGTGTATAAATTTGCAAACCTAAGTCAGTTGGAGATTCGAGTCATGCTAGGACTGGATTTAACGAAAGAACCCCGGGCGATTCGGGAAGCGAAGGAAGAAGGACGAGAAGAAGGACGAGAAGAAGGACGAGAAGAAGGACGAGAAGAGGAGGCGCTCGCGTTGGTCACTCGGTTGTTGAAGCGGCGACTGGGGCAAGAGTTGTCTGAGGAAATCGAATCGCTCATTTCTGGTTTACCGCTGCCTGTGCTGGAAGCATTGAGCGAAGCGTTGCTGGACTTTACCAGTTTGGACGATTTGCAGAATTGGTTAGCTGAGAATCGGTAGTGATCGCCCATCTCGTGCTAAACCTGCTCGAGAAGTGTGTGCGGTACACAATTACCTTTTTCTTGATTCTTAATCGCTCCTTGCTCCCTAAATTTTGAGTACGATCGCACCTGATTTAGAATAGGGTAGTCCTAAAGATGGAAGGATGGAAGGGATAACCGTTCCACCAGAAAACCCATGTCTGATTGCCAGCCCACCTGCCCTGATTGCCTGTCAAACCGTGTCGTCAAAAACGGCAAAATCCATACGGATTTGGCTAGCTCTCGATGTCGAAACCCGAGAACTTGTCGGAGTGTATGTGGGTGATCGTAGTTGCAAGGGAGCGCAGGGGGTATGGGATGCGTTGCCAGCCGTGTATCGGCAGTGCGCGGTTGCTTACACCGATTTTTGGTCTGCTTATGATGAGATTTTTCCAGGTCAGCGACATCAAAGTGTGGGAAAAGAGTGTGGGAAAAGACAGTGGCAAAACCAGCCACATTGAGTGGTTTAACTGCACCTTGCGCCAACGAGTATCGCGTTTAGTCAGGAAAACATTATCGTTCTCGAAGAAGTTAGAGAACCACATTAGGGCAATTTGGCTCTTCGTTCACCACTACAATGCGTCCTTACCTGTTTAGCACTACCCAATTTCTGACCTGGCTCCTCCTTCCCTTTGCCGATAGAGCCGCTCTGCTTCGTCTACAATCTGTTCGATGTCTACATCTGTAAGTCTCTGAACGTAATTGATTTTGATTTCTTCTAGCAAATCGATTAGCAGGTCTTCAATTTCTTGGACATTGTGTTTCTTCTTCAGCTCAGTCGCCAACGCATCTCGGAAATTTTGGGCCAGGTTTACAGTCATCTCAGCCACTTCCGGATCTTCCCAAACTTGCACCAAGCTCTGATAGGCTCCCTCCGATAGATTCTTGGTGATTCGCTCTGTTGTTCGCTGCGGTAGACGACCAATCACTGGTGCGTATCGCAGTTGAGTATAGCCAGGAAACTGTTCGAGAATGATATGGTGTAAGGTGTAATTCAGAAATAGCTCCAGATCTGGCTGTATCTGCGGAATCACCTGATGAATGATAATGTCGGTAATTCGCTTAACGATAATACTAATCTCATTTTGATTATTAACCTGAATGTATTCGCGTCGCAGTTTTGGATAAAGCAGCCACTGCATCACGTCACCTCGACGAATCGCATCTTGACTCAGATCGATGGCATGAACACCAACTACTTGGATCAGCTCTCCAGCAAATCCGAGGGCAAAGTCACGCTGCACTTCTGCTTCTAGAGGAGCCAGATTGATCAAGCCTACCTGATGCAGCCGCAGGGTGACCGGAATAACCCGCAGCCATCGCCAGAAGGGAAACAGCAAAAATAGGTCATACCATCGCCGCAAGATAGACTCGAACCAGGTTAACTGTGGATCACGCTGACGAATTCCTCGTATCCGCACGGCTAAATCGATTGCAAAAATGATCATGAACGGCAAATCAATCAGCCAGAAATAGTCAACCGGATGACCAAAGCGATTAACTCGTCGATAGTAATTGGCATTGATTAAGGGACGGATCTGCTGATGCCAAAATTCGATCTCCGCTAGCCAATCGGTCTGAGTGAGATAATCCTGGCTCCAGAAGCGATCAAAAGCAGCAGTCGGTAATTCCGCCCCAGTTCGAGCCTGTAAGCTCTGCTGAATCGTTGCTAGGGTTGCGCCTCGATCTGAGAAGGGATCCTGTTGACTTAAGCGTTGACTGAGCGAACGCAACTCAGCTAAAGATGTTGCTAGTTCTGCTGATTGATTTGGAAGCGGTGGTTGTGTGGCCTGCTGGGGATCTGGCTGGCTATCCTGCTGAGTCGCTGCTTGGTGGTCCTGTAGGGCAAGCTGAGCTTCGAGCGCTGCAACGCGCTCTAGATAATGCTGAGTTTCAGGATGGGGATGAATTCCCTTGACCGGATCATAGATTTGAACTAAGCGCGGTATAAATTCTACATACAGCGATCGTAGACTGGGATAGGTGAAATCGAATATCACTAACGCTAGATTGAAGGCTGCCAAAATGGCAATTCCGCGTTTGAGCCAAAGATAACGCCTACCGCTGAATTGACTGGACTGATGCACCATGAATGAGCTGCCCCAATAATCTGCCCTTCAAATATTGTACGGGCAGAAACTTTAGAAAAGATACGCTGATGCAAATCACCGCTCCAGCTATGGTTCAACAACCGAATTTGATATTCTCTTGGCTTCCAAAATACTTCAATATCGCAAAATCAATGCCACCTGCTGGTGGACAGCGAGCTTGCCATCGTCCATCAAAGTGACTGTTCCTCCCTTTGCCAGCACGGCTTCGATTAGCTCATCTACGGCATCATCCATTACTTCTACCCCACCGACCTGCTCGACCTGCTTAAATTCACCGTCCTCGGTCAAAACGGCGGCCATATGGTAACTCTTTTCAACCAAGAGTCGCTTGCCTCGTCCCTCGTGGGCCAGCCGCCATGCTTCTCCGAGCGTGGACACCACATTGCGAGTGTTCATCGCATTTTCTAGCTGTTGCAGCGCCTCGTCCTGTTGGGCTTGCCGTACCGACTGCACAATCGGCCAGACTTGCGGCACCAGTTCATGGACGGCAGCTTTGTCGAAATTGCCCTCTAAGGTTCCTGCAATTAGCTGGGCATGTCCTGACACTTCACGGAAGAAGGAAATTTGGCGAGTTACTCCACCAACAATCAAGGGTAGTGGCTCGTCTTGCATATAGGTCGCCAAGGCGCGATCGACCTGTTGGAAAAAGCGGCGATGCCGGTCATCCACGTAGCTTGAATCTGCATCGTAGGGAATAGGCGCTGTTGCGGCGGGGCCGGTCATCTGCATCGGAAAATCTTTGTCTTGAACTTCCTCTAGGGTTTCTCCGGTGCCAGCTAGCAGGCGAGTCGAAGCCTGACTCACCAGCAGCACCCAATAGCGCTGCGCTCGGTGCATGCCATACACCAGATCGCGAGTCGCAAAGGTTTGATCAATCACCACCCGCGCTGGCACCGAAAACGGCAAGTAGTAGAGCTTAGCGAAGTCGTGGCTGACAAATAGGGCCAACCCGTCGAGGGTATGAGGATAATCAATTTGACTAGCCAGGGCATCGAGTCGCTGTAGAAGTGGTTCTAGTTCGCGGTTAGAGAATTCCTCAGCTAGACGAGTTTTGGCCTCATCTATCAGATTCTTGACCAGGATCGGATCCTGCTTATTTTCAGGAAAAGACCGATGGGTTGGCAGCAAAATCGAAAGGGCAGGAACTTTGACTAAAGACTGCAATTGCTTCAAATCTTGACGAGTGATCATAGGAGTTGCTCAATGAGTTTTTAGACAGCCAGCCCTTTAAACAGCAAAGCCTTGCTCGGTCAATTGCAAGGTTGCTAGTAATTGGCCTCATCGGTTCTTGGCAGATACTCAGCAGCAGCCCGTCGAGCGGCGAGTGCAGCAAACAGAAAAGCAATACCATTGAACAGCAGGCTAATTCCGACGTATAAGCCAATCAACCACAAGGCGCTAAAGGGAAACCGATTCAGCACCATAATGCCTAGAATTAGCGTTACGATGCCGCTTAACGCGACCAACCACGACATGCCCCGCCCTGTCCGATTAGTGAAGGCCATGATGATGGTAAAAATGCCCTCAACAATAAACAGAATCCCAAAGGCAAATGTGAGTGCTACTACTGCGGCTGCAATATTGGACAGAATGTAAATACCTGCAATTACGTAGAAAATACCTACCACAAGGCTCCACCAGAATCCTCGCAGTGGTCTGGCTTTAAAAGCCTGAATAATTCTAATGACGCCGCCGATCAAGGTAATCCAACCGATCAGAGCTGTAAAAAAGGCAGAGGCGATCACAGGTGATGAGATAGCTAGAATGCCGAGAATGATCAGGGCAATACTGAGGGCAATAATCCAGCCGGTAGATTTTCGGACATCGATATGAGAAGGCAAATCAGCATACATAGAACAGTCCTCGTTGATGTAAATCAGTTTATAGGTCAAAAGCAGATGAATCGCACTATTGCTACCAAGTCTTAGAGCCTACCAAGTCTTACGGTCTACCAAGTCTTACGGCCTATAAAGGTTGAGATGCAAATAGATTCAACCCTAAGCGTTCAGAGAGGAATTTGGCTACCAGTTGGCCTTTAACGCTATTCCCGGCAGTATCCAGAGGTGGTGCAAAGGTGCAAAGGCTGCCTTTACCGGGTGAAACCGTTACTATGCCGCCACTGACGCCACTTTTACCGGGCAAACCAGTTTCATACAGCCAGTCGCCAGAGTTTTCGTAGAGTCCGGCAGTCACCATCACGGCTAGCACATGCTGACAGTGGATGGCATCGATGACTCGCTTTTTTGTGACCGGATTGACGCCACCGTTTGCTAACGTCGCGGCCATGACAGCCAGATCCTTCGCAGTGACATTCAGCGAACATTGCTTGGTGTAAATATCAGTGGCAGCAATCGGATCGAAAAAGATGCGGTCGTAAGCCTGGAGAATCTTAGCAATGCCTTTGTTTCGCTGGTTTGTTGCGGCTTCGGATTGATAGATTTCCTGGTTCAGCGTCAGCTTTCTGCCTGCAAATTTCGATAGACTGGTCTGAATAAACTGCCACTTTTCGGCAGCCGTATCACCTGGGGCCAGACTGGTTGCGGCGATTGCGCCAGCATTCACCATCGGATTGCTCGTTCCTTCGTTGATCTTCTCAATTGCAATGACCGAATTAAATGGCAGTCCCGTACTGTTGACCCCCAGCTTGTCGCGGGCTGCGTCTTCGCCAATCGCTTGACAGATCAGCGCGAATACGAACGGCTTGGAGATACTCTGAATCGAGAAGGGATAGTCGGTATCGCCTGCCTGATAGACTGCACCATTGACCCCAACCAGACAGATGCCAAAACACTGACGCGGCACCTTGGCTAGAGCTGGAATATAGTCGGCAACCTCTCCCTGATCAACGGTCTGAAAATGATTGTACGCCTCAGTAACCAGCGCCTGAACGAAATGGGAAGGTGGCAAATGTCCCGTTGATATTGCTGAAGAAATGCCCAACTCGCCGGCTGGGATGCGCGTATTCATAGCTTGCTCCTTTGCCTGTTGTTATCCTCAAGCCTCTTGGCGTGCACTAGAACACTAGAACCTAGAACAATAGAATATGGACTGGAGAACAAGGGGAATGACAGCCGTTATTTTTAAAGTATTGTTTTAAGGTAATTTGTTGGCTAAACAGCATTTTAGAACAAGAAGATATGAAATTTATATGAGAGACTGTTTGTAAATGAATTTTAAGAGACTAAAATCGGCTTCACATCTGATCCTCCCTCACCCTCCTACCCTAACGGGACGGCACAGCCTATAAATAAACCCTATAAATCAGGAGGGAACCGTAGGCGAAGCCTGTGCCTAGCCCATACCCAATCTCTGAAGTCCTCCTTTTGTTGGGGTGAAGCCTGCCCTGCGGGTATAGGGGAATTCAGGGAGATCTCAATCTTTGTTTGCAAACAAGCTCTGAAAGCTCATCTCTCCCTGCTCTGATGGTTGGACTGCTGTTCTAGCCTGATGATTCTCGGAGTTGGAAACTGCGTTTAGAATGCAGATTAAGTAGATTGAAAATGAATGCGTTTTGATGACTAGACTTAGGTTCGTTCGCGCAGCGTGTGCATAGCACAATCCCCCTAAATCCCCCTAAACCCAGCGGGGATGCGCCTTCGGTGTAGAAGAAGGGGGACTTCAAGCCACGGTGGCCTGGTTCCCCTTTGGTAAGGGGGCTAGGGGGGATCTCAACATGATTTGCGATCTACTGAGATTAAGATTAAGTTAGTGCTCTCAGCACCTCTCAGCGCCAAACTGCCTGCATGTCTCTGCCAAAGCTGCCAAAGCTGTTTCCTTTGACTATCCATGTGCCTCTGCGTTGGGCCTTGACGGTGCCGTTTGTGCTATCGACCGTTGGGGCCACGGCGCTGGTGGGGTATCTATCGTATCGGAGCGGGCAGAAAGCGGTAGACGACTTGAGGCACCAGTTGGTTTTAGGTATTAATGACCGGGTGACGCAGGAACTCAAAACCTATCTGCAGACGCCGCTGTTGATTAATCGGTTGAATGTTGATGCTGCCAACCAGGGGCAGATCGATCTCCAGGACATCCCTGCGCTCGAAGCGGCTTTATTTAATCGGTTGCAGCAGTTTGATCAACAGGTTTCGGCGGTTTTGTTTGCCAATCCAGAAGGGCTGTTTCGCCTAGTGGACCGATTACCCAATTTGTATCTGGTGGCGGCTAACGCTTCTCGCCCCGATCGGATCCTCGTTTACCGGCTAGACAGTCAGGGCAAACGGAGGGAGCTAGTTACTACCTTGAAGGGGTTGGATGTTCGCCGCGACCGGCCTTGGTATGAACGAGCGGTTAGAACCGGCCAACCCGGTTGGAGCCCAATTTCCCAGTATGGCTCGACGAAACTATTGACATTAGATGCATCCCATCCGATTTACGATCCGGCCACCAAGCAACTGTTGGGCGTGTTTGCTGTTCATCTCCGCTTAGACTATCTGAGTGAATTTCTGCACCGCTTGCCTATCAGTCGCTCTGGCCGGGTCTTGATTATGGATCAGCAGGGGAATCTTGTCGCCACGTCCACTCAAGAAGCACCCTATCAGTTCAAGTCGGGTACTGGCTATCATCAGCAGTTTCGGCAGCTCAAAATTTACGAAAGTCAGGATGGCTTGATCCAATCGCTGGGGCAGTATTTACGCGAGCATACCAATATTTTGGAAGCGCCTGTGAAATCACCTGTGAAATCACCTGTGAAATCACCTGTGAAATCGCCGCAAGGGCGAGTATCGGCTCCAAGTCCCGCTCCGAAGGAACTAGCTCCCGATGCAGTTCAGGAACTCGACTTTTATCACAATGGGGAACGACTATTCGTTGAGATTATGCCATTTCAGGACCAGCACGGGCTGAGTTGGCAGATTGTCACTGTGATTCCCCAGTCTCATTTCCTAGCAGAAATTCAGCATAACGCCCGCACCACGGCACTCTTGTGTCTGCTGACGCTGGCTGGGGCAATTGGGGTGGGACTTTGGGCCGCCAACTGGTTCATCTCCCGCTTTGCCCAACTGAATCGAGCCAGCCAAGAACTCGCTGCTGGCAATCTGAAACAACGCTTACCCACCAACAGCCCCATCGCGGAATTAAACGGTCTGGCGCAGACGTTTAATCAAATGGCAGATCAACTGCAACAGTCCTTCGAGCGGATCCGCACAGCCCTAGAGGAGTCCGAGGAAAAATTCACCACCATTTTCCGCACCAGCCCCGATCCAATCGCGATTGCTAGTTTGGCGGAAGGGCGGTTCTTAGACGTTAACGACAGCCTGATCGAGTTCTTTGGCTATTCCCGCAGCGAAATGATTGGTTGCACAACCACGGAACTGAATTTTTGGCATGATTTGGCGCAGCGAGACCAGTGCCGCAGCTTGCTCTATCAACAAGGCAGTGCACAAAACCTGGAAGTGCAGCTTTGCCTTAAGTCAGGTGAAGTCCGAACGGTTTTGTTGTCTGCTGGTGTGCAAACTCTGGATGGGCAAGAGTGTGTAATTGTGATGCATCGGGACATTAGCGATCGCAAAGCAGCTGAACTGGCCCTGAGGCGGTATGAGCGAATTGTCTCTGCCACCACCGATGCCGTTTCCTTGGTCGATCGCCAGTATCGTTACCAGATTGTCAACCAAACGTACTTAGACTGGAATCAGAAATCCTACAGTGAAATTGTCGGCTATACCGTTGATGAATTAGTGGGAGCGGACATCTTTAGAGCCGTGGTTCAACCCTACCTCGATCGCTGTCTAGCCGGAGAAACGATCCAATATCACGAGTGGTTTGAGTTTCCGGCCCTAGGGCGGCAATTTGTTAGCGTGACCTATGCTCCCTATCTAGAGGCCGATCAGACGATTTCTGGTGTTGTGGTGAGTGTACGCAACATCACCCAGCTTAAACAGGCAGAAGAAGCGCTGCGTCAGAGTGAAGAACGGTTTCGAGAGATTGCTCAAACTATCAATCAGATATTCTTTGTGCAGGCAGCAGCCACCGGAGAGTATCTCTATATCAGCCCAGCCTACGAAAAGATTTGGGGACTTTCCTGTGAGAGTCTCTATCAAGATGCCAGTTCCTGGTTAGACGTCATCCACCCAGACGATCGGGCAGCGGTACTAGAATCGCTCGATTTCCTGGTTGAACAGGGCGCTGTGCGAGTTCAACGAGACTACCGAATTATTCAAGCAAACGGTGCCATTCGCTGGATTTCGGCGCAAATTTTTCCAGTCTGCGACCAAGCCGGACAGCCATCGCACTACATTGGGCTAGTCGAAGACATTACGGAGCGCAAACAGGCAGAAGAGGCGCTGCAAGAACGAGAAGCGATGCTGCGGGCAATTGGCGATAATTTACCGAAAGGATTTATTTATCAGCGGGTTTACGAACCTGGTAAAGGTTCCTACTATTCGTATATTAGCGCCGGGATTGAGCACCTATTGGGGCTGAAGCCGGAGGCCGTGATCGCAGATCCTAAGCTAATCCGGAGTGTGGGCTTTGATGAGGATCTGGCGATTGCCGATCGGGTGGTGCAGGAATCGCTGCAAAATCTGTCGCCAGTTGAACTCCAAATGCGGAACCGCACAGCCGGGGGCAAAATCCAGTGGTCCTCGATTCGCTCAACGCCTCGCCGCCTAGAGGATGGCCGCATCGTTTGGGACGGCATCGAAGTTGATATTACTGACCTGAAGCAAACCGAGGCCGCCCTGCGGGCCAGTGAAGCCCTGTTTCGAGGCGCGTTTGACAATGCCCCGATTGGAATTTCGCTGGTTTCGCTGACGGGTCAGTTTGTGAAGGTCAATGCTTGCTACTGCGACCTGCTGGGATACAGCGAAGCAGAGCTTTTGAGCCTCTCCTTTCCAGAGATTACCCATCCAGACGATGTGGAGACCGATTGGCAGGGGTTTCGGCAAATGATGGCCGGTGAAATTCGTTCATTCCAAATGGAAAAACGCTATATCACCAAGCAAGGCACGATCGTTCCAGTGCTGATGAACGCGGCCCTGATTCGAGACCCATCCGGACATCCGCTCTACTGTGTAGGGCAGGTGCAAGATATTCGCGATCGGCAAAAAGTGGAGCGAATGAAGGATGAGTTTATCTCGGTCGTCAGCCATGAACTGCGGACACCCCTCACCTCGATTCGGGGTGCGCTCGGTATCCTGGGTTCTGGTGTGTTTAACGACAGGCCCGAAAAAGCCGCACACATGCTCAGTATCGCCCTGAACAACAGCGATCGGCTAGCCCGACTTGTGGATGATATCCTCACCCTGGAACGATTAGAGTCTGGCAAAGTAGAACTGGCCATGGAGCGATGCCAAGCGTCAGACCTGATCCAGCAGGCTGTAGACAGCGTGCAGGCCATTGCCGATCAGTCCCAAATCACCCTTGCCGTTATGCCCTCGACAATCGACTTTTGGGCTTCTCCCGATGCAATTATTCAAACCCTCACCAATCTACTCAGCAACGCCATCAAGTTTTCTGCTCCCGGTCAGACGGTTTGGTTGGGAGCGGAGATGAGGGAGATAGGGGAGATAGGGGAGATAGGGGAGATGAGGGAGATAGGGGAGATGAGGGAGATAGGGGAGATGAGGGAGATAGGGGAGATAGGGGAGAAAAATGCCTCCCCATCTTCCCCATCTTCCCCATCTTCCCCATCTTCCCTATCTTCCCCATCTTCCCCATCTTCCCCATCTTCCCCATCTTCCCCATCTTCCCCATCTTCCCCATCTTCCCCATCTTCCTCGTTCGGCGAGGCTCACGAGCCGCCACCCTCCCCACCTTCCCCCTACATCCTCTTCACCGTCCAAGATCAAGGGCGCGGCATTCCGGTGGAAAAGCTGGACATCATTTTTGAACAGTTCCAGCAGGTGGATGTATCTGATTCTCGCAAAAAGGGCGGAACGGGTTTGGGGCTGGCTATTTGTAAAAAGATTGTGCAGCAGCACGGCGGTCAGATCTGGGCAGAAAGTAGTCTGGGCGAGGGCAGCGCCTTTTACTTTACCTTGCCGCTCAAACAGGACCATTGAGCGTTGGCTGATAAGATTTTCGTTCATATGAGTTTCCTATCTTTTTGTCCTAATCTAAAAAAGCGCCGAAGTCTAGCCGCCTTCCGGTAGATAGAGGGACGATGTTCATGTCTGCTAAAACAGTTTTGCTGATTGAGCATGAAGCAAGTATCCGAGAGATATTGCATACTTGCCTCAGTGAATTTGGCGGCTGGAGAGTGACTTTATGCAGCTCAATTCGAGAAGGCGTGAATCTATGCGAGACCATTCATCCAGATGTCATCTTACTAGATACGTCTACCTTTGAGGTAGATGCGCTAATATTCATTGAGCAATTAAAGCTGCTTTCAACCGCTCAATCTATTCCGATTCTGCTGATTAGTGCTAGGGCCAACTGGTTTACGCCAGGGCAACTCTATCAAATGGGTTTTGCTGGAGCGATCACAAAACCATTCAACCCTTCTATCGTATCAACTCAGATTTCTGGCTTGCTGGGTTGGAATGATAAACACTCATAGCAATCCTAACAATTCTATTGTTTGTGGGCTGGAGTCTGAAATTGTCTGTCAGAATTACACCCTTATGAATCGACTTAGGAGAAAAGCATGTCAACTTTAACAGTCTGGAAATTCAACAGCGTTGATGGCGCGGATAAGGCATTGTCCAAACTGGAAGGTCTGCAAAAGCAGCAGTTGATTCAGGTGCTCGATGCTGCGATTGTCTCCTGGCCGCAGGGACGCGGTCGTCCCAAAACCTATCAGGCGATGAATACGGTAGGGGCAGGTGCCCTGGGTGGTGCCTTCTGGGGCATGCTGTTCGGGCTGCTGTTTTTTGTGCCGCTATTAGGACTGATTGTTGGCGCTACAGCGGGAGCGGTTGCCGGCAAGTTTACCGACTATGGCATCAACGATGATTTCATCAAAGAAGTTCAGGGCAAAGTCACCGAAGGTACCTCGGCTCTGTTCTTGCTGACCGGCCAGGTGACGCTCGATAAAGTGGAAGCGGCCTTTACCGCTGAGGAAAAAGGGGAATTAATTCAATCCAATTTATCTGCCGAGCAGGAAGCCAAGCTGCGAGAAGACTTCGGTGCAGAGGTGTAGCAGCGCGGCTAAATCTTTCCCATGCGAGCTAGTTGGCGCAATTGTTGCACAACATCATTGGAGGTAGCATGACATCTGATTACGGTACAACATTAGATCAGGATTTTAGCCCGACTCAAGAGAAGCAAACCCTGTCTCTGAATTCGTTGATTGCCCTTGTTGTCGGCTCAATGGTGGGAGCCGGGATTTTTACCTTGCCTGCCGCGTTTGGTCGAGCGACGGGAATTATGGGTGCATTGATTGCCTGGGTGATTGCTGGGGTCGGCATGCTGATGCTGGCCTTTGTGTTTCAATTCTTAGCAGAACGTAAGCCCGATCTGGATTCCGGTGTTTTCGCCTACGCCAAAGCCGGATTTGGTAATTACCTGGGTTTTCTAGCGGCACTGGCTTTTTGGACGAGCACCTGTGTCGGGAACGTTTCTTATTTCGTTCTGATCAAATCAACCCTGGGCGAATTCTTTCCGGTGTTTGGAGATGGCAACACGATTCAAGCTGTGATTGTTGCTTCTGTGATTCTGTGGACGTTTCATTTCATGATTCTGCGGGGAATTAAGCAAGCTACCGGATTGAATACGATTGTCACCATCGCCAAAATTGTTCCCATCGTTATCTTTATTCTGATTCTGCTGTTCAACTTTAATCCAGAGGTGTTTGCAGCCAACTGGTCTGCTGGTCAGGGCTATGAGGAGTCGCTGCTCGGCCAAGTGCGCAATACGATGCTAGTTACCGTATTTGTGTTTATCGGGATTGAAGGTGCGAGTGTCTATTCCCGCTATGCCGAAAGGCGAGCTGACGTAGGTGCAGCAACAATTCTGGGATTTGTGGGCGTGCTCTGTTTGCTGGTTCTGGTGACCGTATTGCCCTACGCCATTCTCCCTAGAGCCGACATTGCCGCCCTGCGGAATCCCTCAATGGCCGGTGCTCTGGAAGTGATTGTGGGCCGCTGGGGAAACATATTCATCAGTATTGGTTTGCTGATTTCGGTATTGGGTGCCTATTTGGCCTGGTCGCTGTTTGCGGCGGAGGTGCCGTTCATGGCAGCCAAGGCTCGCCTGATGCCCAATTTCTTGAATCATGAGAATGGTCAAAAGGTGCCATCGCGGTCGCTCTGGTTGACGAATATTGTGGTCCAAAGCTTTTTGCTTGTGACGCTGTTTGCTCAACAGGCGTTTGAATTAGCGTTGGAGTTAACTAGCGCCCTGGCGCTGATTCCCTATCTACTGGTAGCGGCGTTTGGGTTGAAGCTGGCCTGGAACGGCGAAACCTATGAGCGAAATTCGCGCAACCGTACTCGTGAGTTAGTCATTGCTGCAATCGCCACGGCCTATTCCGTTTTGATGCTATATGCTGGTGGCCTCGATAAGTTGCTGCTGTCGGGCTTGATCCTGGCTCCCGGCACAATTTTGTTTTTCATGGCTCGGCGTGAGCAGAGCCTGAATATCTTTAAGTCCTGGGAATGGTTCTTTTTCACCATCATCGCCATTGCTGCCCTGTCTGCTATTTACGGGTTATCCACTGGACTGATTGCTATTTGATGTTGAATCTTTGTACTGAAATCAATCTCATGGAGTAACTATGACTGTTGCAACCGATCCTGCTGCTACCAATCAAGGTACCGTATCCTATGGTGTTCACTCGGAAGTTGGCAAACTGCGAAAAGTGATGGTTTGCTCACCGGGCTTAGCTCATAAACGATTGACTCCCACTAACTGCGACGATCTGCTGTTTGATGATGTGATGTGGGTAGAAATGGCCAAACGCGACCATTTAGACTTCATCGCCAAAATGCGCGATCGCGGCATCGATGTGATCGAGATGCACGAAATATTGGCCGAGACGCTAGAGATCCCAGCAGCCAAAAAATGGGTTCTCGATCAGCAAGTGGTGCCAAATGAAGTTGGGCTGGGTCTGGTGGACGAAGTTCGTTCCTTCTTAGAAAGCCTCAGCGCTCGCCAGCTAGCGGAATACCTGATCGGCGGACTTGCTGCCTACGACATTCCCAATGATTTTGGCAGTCAGTGGCTGCGGATGGCGCAAGAGGCGAGTGGAATGACCGGCTACCTGCTGCCGCCGTTGCCCAACACCCTCTATACCCGCGATACCACCTGCTGGATCTACGGGGGAGTAACGCTGAATCCGCTCTACTGGCCGGCTCGTCATGAAGAAACGGTGCTGACAACCGCCATCTACAAGTTCCATCCCAGCTTTACCCAGGCTAAGTTTGAAGTCTGGTGGGGTGACCCAACCCAGCATTACGGCTCAGCCACGCTGGAAGGCGGTGACGTGATGCCGATTGGGAAGGGAGTGGTTTTGATTGGCATGAGTGAACGCACCTCACGGCAGGCGATTACCCAGGTGGCCGCCGCTCTATTTACCAAAGGCGGAGCCGAACGCGTGATTGTGGCTGCGATGCCCAAGCTGCGAGCCGCGATGCACCTGGATACGGTGTTTACCTTCTGCGATCGGGATGTGGTCAGTCTGTTTGCCGAGATTGTGAATCCAATTGTGGCCTTCTCGATCCGCCCAAGCGATAAAGCACCGGGATACGAAATTACCGAAGAAGAGCAACCCTTTGTGGATGTGGTGGCTTCCTCTCTGGGTCTCAAGAAAATGCGCGTCGTTGAAACTCAAGGCAATGCCTACGCCCGCCAGCGGCAGCAGTGGGACAGCGGCAATAACTTTGTCTGTCTGGAACCGGGTGTAGTCGTGGCCTATGACCGCAACACTCTGACCAACACTGCCCTGCGCAAAGAAGGCATCGAAGTGGTGACGATCGTAGGAGCAGAACTAGGGCGCGGACGCGGTGGCGGCCACTGTATGACCTGTCCAATCATCCGAGACGCGGCTGATTACTAGAGGATGGAGGCACACATGTCCAGACGACACCACAGTGTCCAAACTAATACCAGTTCTTAGTTTTGAGTGTTGGTGGCGTAGCCTGTGCGCTTGGCGATAGCCTGCCGTTCGGCAGAGCACGCCGGTTTAAGGGATGGAACCTGCACAATGGAGCCTGTTGAGCTTGGTGATCTGTCGCTCCATCAAAGGGAACTGGTATAAGGCCCGCGGGCGCTGACTATTCATCATCAGGACCTGATTGATATCTACTAGGGAAGACTTCTATGTCAAATTTATCTCCTCCGCGTGCAATTCGGGATCCCTCGTTCCTTGATGTGATGATTCCGCTCGTTGTGCTCATGGGTTCTATCGGTGGAGCGGTGATGCTGTTTGGGCTGAGTGCGATTGATGGCCCTGTTCAGGTAGGGCTGCTGATCAGTACTATGGTTGCGGCCTTGATTATTCTCAAAAACGGCCATCCCTGGTCAGAGATCAGTGCATCAGCGGGTAGGGCAGTTTCCTCGGTTGCCAGCGCTATTTTTATTCTGCTAGCGGTGGGAGGGTTAATCGGGGTTTGGAATATGTCTGGCACCATTCCCACCATGGTGTACTACGGGATTCAGGTGCTTCAAGCCAATTGGTTCTATGCTGCATCCGCAATTATCTGCGCTGTGGTTGCTCTTAGCATTGGCAGCTCCTGGACGACGGTGGGCACGATTGGGGTGGGGTTGGTGGGAATTGCGTCGTTGCTGGGCGTCTCGCCGGTCATTACAGCCGGTGCGGTAATTTCGGGTGCCTATCTAGGTGATAAAACCTCTCCCTTGTCTGAGACCACGATTTTGAGTGCCCAGCTCGTTGGTGCTGATATCTATACCCATATTCGTGCTCAAATTTGGACTTCGGTTCCGGCTTTTATCATCGCGGTAATCATCTTTACGTTTCTTGGCCTTCGAGCTGACGTGGTTGCCAATGTGGAAACGGCGACCGATCTGACCAAGCTGAATCAGCTGTTTTGGATCACACCGCTGAATCTGATTCCGCTGGCATTTTTGGTCTTTCTATCCCTGCGCAAAGCTCCAGCCCCATTAGCAATTATGGGAGCGGCAATCGTGGGAGGCATTACCGGCGCTATTCTGCAACCTCAGGCGATTCTCCGCTTTGTCAATGATCCGTCCCTGGGTGCGCCGTTAGTGTATATCAAAGGCATCTGGATGGCGATGGCGAATGGCTATCAGGAGAATTCCGGCATCGCCGATGTGGATCGACTGCTGACGCGGGGCGGCATGGATAGCATGCTGTATACACTCTGGATTATTATTGGCGCGGTCACGTTTGGCACCCTGATGGAGGAATTCGGCCTGCTGGCAAAACTGATCAACCCGGTACTTTATCGAGCTAAAACCACGGGGCTTCTGGTTGCTACCGTTGTTTTAACGGCCCTAGGGTTAAACATTATTGCAGGCGATCAATACATTGCCCTAGTTTTACCCGCTCGCTTATTCCGAGTCGAGTTTCAGAAGCGCGGCCTGCAACCCCAAAACCTGTCCCGTGCAGCTGCAGATGGCGGTACGGTTACGTCGCCGTTGGTCCCCTGGAATTCCTGCGGAGCCTTTATGGCAGCTACTCTGGGTATTCCTACGATGCTGTATTTGCCCTACTGCATCTTCAATATTGCCAGCCCAATTTTGTCAATCGCCTATGGGATTACCGGCTTTCGGATCGCTAAGGGCGTGCTTCAAGATCAGCCGATTGAACCCAGTGAACTAGTCTCTTGATACCATTCCTTTGATTGAGCTACCGATCACCCAGCTCAACAGGCTACATTGTGCAGGTTCCATAACTCAAAACTCAAAACTCAAAACTCAAAACTCAAAACTCAAAACTCAAAACTAAGAACTGGTACGACTCATACGTAATCGTGAAATTTAATCGTTCCTGTTGGTATACACTCACATTGATATACGCTTCCAGGCTGTAGCGTGATCGCCTCACCATTGCAACAGAGCTGAATCGAATCTGAGTTGAGGAATGAGGCAGTGATGCTTAACTTATCCTCTTTTACTTCGATCTTGAGATCATGACTCCGAAACTCAAAACTCATGCACAATTGTCGCAGCGATGAAGGGATAGACGGATCGAGACAGATGGTATCGCCATGAATCCGTAATCCCAGATACTGATGTTGCAGGAGATGTAAGGTGCCAGCCATTGCTCCTAAATGAATACCGTTTTTGGCTTCCTTACTGCTGGCTCCCGAAATATCGACAAACAGAGTTTCGAGAAATAGCTGCCAGGATGCCTCCGGGTCGCACTCAGCCAAGGCTCCGGCATACACTAGACGAGACAGGCTCGATTCATGCACAGTTCGCTGAATGTGATTGGTAATGGTTTGGTGCATTTGGGTGCGGTCAAACCCATAACCCAAGCGCTGCATCAGCGGAAACAGCTCCTGCTCTGGCAAGAGAAAGAACAGCATAGCAGTATCGGCCTGCTTGATCACCCGGTAGCAATTCACATCATCGCCTTTGGCTTCCAGGATCAAATTGACCGACTGATCCTGAAAGGGCTGGGCATCAAACGATTGCAGAGTGTCGAAGCCTTCATACTGACTCAAACTGCCATCCTGCTCAAACACCACGCGCAGTTTGCGGCTGACCGTATCCCAATAATCTAGTTCTGCTTGATTAAGCTGGAGGCGGTCACAGAGTTCAGTACGGCAGGCGGGCGGTAACCAATCGAGCGCTTCGCGGGTGTGGTACAGGGTCCAGGCGGCGATGATATTGGTGTAGCTATTATTGTGAATGCCAGGAGTATCGACATCGGGATAGGCCGTATGATATTCATCGGGACCGACTACATTCCGGATCTCATAGCGATCCAAATCCGAATTGTAGGTGGCAACACTGGCCCAGAAGCGGGCAATTTCGATCATCATCTCGGTCCCGTAGTCTTCCATAAAGGCGAGATCGTTCGTGAAGTTGTAGTAGTGCCAGAGATTGCAGATGATGATGGCATTGATGTGCCGCTGCAAGTAGGTGTAGTCCCGCATCCAGCGCTTCGACTGGAGGTTAAACTGAAAGCGGGGGGTGGCTTCCTGTCCGGTGCTGCCGCTGCGCCAAGGATACATCGCTCCCTGATATCCCTGCTGCCGCGCCAACCGTCTGGCTGAATTTAGGCGACGATAGCGGTAGAGCAACATTTCTCTGGCAATTTCGGGAAACCGGCAAACCAGAAACGGCAAGACAAACACTTCATCCCAGAAAATGTGGCCGCGATAATCTTCGCCATGCCATCCCCGCGCCGGTACACCGGCATCTAAATCAGCCGTGTGGGGTGAAATCGTTTGCAGAATATGAAAAATATGCAAGCGCAGTGCCCGCAAATGTTCAACGGGTGTTATGTCAATTTCACAGCGCTGCCAGAGCCGGTTCCAGCTCCATTGATGGGCACTCAACAACTCAGCAAAACTAGGCGCAATCTGAATTGCATCCTCGGCAGCCATGCCGCTCTCGCTGATTGCATAGTCGCGGGAAGTGTAGAGGGCTGCGATTTTCTCAATTTGTACCACTGTGCCCTGGACAACCGAGCAACAAAGGCGCTCAGCCATGTAGCAATCTGCTCGCTCAATCGTTCGGTCTGGGTGCAGTTCCTGTGCGCCATCCTCGCCAACAAGAGCGATGCGAGTGCGGGCTGCTAGCGACACCTCGATGCGAGATTGGTTGGTGCGCATCGTCAGTCGGATTCCTGCTGGCTCTAGCACGCTAGCGGCAACTGGCTCTAGATGCTGATTGCTGAAGGGCGCGTAACGTTCCACGTTGCTGTTGGTCACCCGTCCGTCAATCGCCGAGCGGATTTCCAGTCCCCCAGACCAGTTATCGGCCCGCAACTGAAGCTGTAATCCGGCCAGGTGCGGCTCTGCCATGCTGACAAAGCGCTGTTCTCGCAGGGTCGTCTGGCGGTTTTGGACATCGCGGAATTGCAGATCTCGATACAAGATGCCCTGTTGCAAATTCAGGGTCAACCGATAGGCCAGAATTTCAACTGCATCGATCGAGAACCAGTCGCCGCCCTCAATCCGAAAGCTGAGTGCTAGCCAGTTGGGTAAATTGACCAGCGATTCATCCTCGGAAGCTTCCCCTTCAATTGGCGTCACGAGACGGTTATAGAGGCCAGCCCGATAGGTACCCGGATAGTGGATTGCATCAGCCTGGGCATCGCAGGTGGCAGCTCGAGTCACCCAATAGCCGTTGCCCAGCGCACAGAGCGCCTCTCGGTGGCCCTCATCGTCTGGATCGTAGCCGTCAAACACAAAATTCCAGGCGGCTTCATGATCGCTATTTGGAGAATCAAAACAGATGGACATGGTCTGCAAGTCGTTCAAGCATTGAGTCAATTTCGGTTCGGCTCGGATAGGCTGGCTGAGAGCCATAGCGCGTCACGGTGAGATGGGAAGCCGCCGTGGCAAACCGCGCTGCATCCGGTAACGCTTGCCCTTCTAGCACCGCAACCGCCAAGGCTCCAGCAAAGGCATCGCCTGCACCCGTGGAATCTACCACCGGCACCGGCACTGGTGCAATATGCAGCTTCTGCTCTTGGCTAACCACCACACAGCCGCCGTCCTTTAATTTGACGCAAGCCTGTTGCACACCCTGCTGCCATAACTGGTGAGCAGCTTGGATTGCGGCTTTGGGTGAATCCAGTTGAATCCCCGTCAGCTTTTCGGCTTCTCCAGCATCGGGCACCAGATAGGAGACTTGAGGCAATAGCGCTGCATCAACCCGATTGGCGGGGGAGGGGTCTAGAATCACCGGAAGTCCTCGCTGCCTCGCTGCCGTGATCGCTGCCTCGACAATAAAAGGAGGAACCTCGTAATCCACCACTAAAACCGAGCCAACCGGCGCATTGACGATGGCTCCCTGCACCCCAGCGATATCTTCTGCGCTCCAGACGTAGTTGGCATTGGCAGCTAGGATAATTCCCTTTTGCCCATCGGGCGGTACCGTAATCATGGAAACTCCGGTCGGCTGTCCTGCAACTCGTTCAACATACTGCAAGTTGACCCCAATTTCTTGCAGTGGCTGCAGCGCCTGCTCGGCCAGGGCATCGGTTCCCACATGGGCGATCAGCAGTGCATCCTTTTCCAGTTTGCGAGCCAGATAGGCCACGTTTGCTGCCTTGCCGCCACTGAGCTGCATAAAATCATGGGCCACAAGGGTTTCGCTCAGGTCTGGCCGCCGCTCCACCCGCACCTGAAAATCGGCATTCACGCTTCCAAGGGAGATGATGCATCCCTGACTCATGATTGATTTTGCCTCTGAACTGACGTTGTTTCATAGCCTGGACAAGTAATAGCCGTGCCAAGCGCTTATCTATGCGCTAATCTATTAAACTGTCTCCCCTCTCTAGAGACATCTAACTTAGGGATACTTTTGGATTCCCCTACCTTTTTGGCCATCCTCTAAAAGGAAATCCAAATTGTTTGACTATCACAGTCAACACGCTTGAATAGCTAGAGATAAAAAATACGAACAATTCAAAGACTAACTTTTGTTGTGGCGTAATTCTTGAAGCTGTCTCAACTGCTGCGATTGGATGTCCAGATGAGTTGAAAGCCGATCACACACCAGATCACATAACTCAAAAATTAGTGGATCAGTAATTTCGTAATAAACACTCACGCCCTGGGGTTGGCGTGTCACCATACCAGCCTGCGCCAGAATTTTGAGATGTTTGGAAACATTGGCTTGCCCCAAGCCGGTTGCTTCCATGATTTCAGTCACGTTTTTAGCTCCTGATTTAAGGCTACATAAAACCTGAAGACGACTCACTTCAGACAGCACTTTGAAATAATTGGCGACCGGAGCTAGAGCCGCAGGTGAAGCTGACAACATATTTTGATCAAACATTTCAGCCCACTCAACTGATTCGGATTTATCGATATTTTTGTAACTTGGATGAAACAGAGTTGGGACAACCGCGACGATGGGTTGAATATCATTGGTAAGTCAGCGGTAAGTCAGCGAATCTCTGCAATCATTGCTACAACAAACAAAACTGGATTCCAACTGCCCAGTATTAAACCAGTATTAAACCAGTATTAAAGCTGTAATACCGGGGCCAGGACACTATCCAGCAATGCCCCAACACCGAAGATCGCAGATCCTACAATTAGAGGCACGTCAATCTTTTTCTTAGTTTAGGCTTCTACAGCGACTCGACCACAAAGCTCGTTTGCCGGAACTGCTTCCATCATTCTTTTTGGATCTGGCAACTTCAGGTTGTTCATAAACTCGATGAAACTAGACCGATCTTTAAATGCAGATGATTCGCCGAGTTGCTGAACAAATCGAGGATTCCACCGCTTTTCTTCACCGATTGTAGACACGGTCTGTCCGCGATAGTCGTGTCCCGGATAAACCAACGTTTCATCAGGTAGGCTAAACAATCGCTGAGTCACAGAGTCATACAGGATCCCTGCGTCACCACTTTGAAAATCAGTGCGACCACAGCCGCGAATCAAGAGTGCATCACCTGTTAGTACTCGTTCGTGGTCAATCAGATAGGCGATGTGACTATCGGTATGACCTGGTGTGGCAATTGCTTTAATTTGTACATCGCCGATTTGTAATGTTTCGCCATCCTGGATCAAGCGATCGGCACAGGTCGCATGAGCATGTTCCGGGACAATACTTTGGCAACCTGTCAGTTCTCGCAGTTTTCCGGTTCCAGTAATGTGATCCGCATGAATATGGGTTTCTAAACAGTAGCGCAACGTCAAACCCAGTTCGTTGATCAGCTTCAAATCACGCTCGGTTCGCTCAACTACAGGATCAACCAAAACAGCGGCTTGTGTTCTAGTATCGGCAATCAGATAGGTGTAGGTTCCAGTATCTTGGTCAAAGAGCTGACGAAATAGCATGGTGATTTACCCCCATGTCAAACAATCTTGCCTGTCTAAAGTATAACCACATAGCAATACAGTAAAATAAAATCCGATCATAACTTTACCTCACAAGTTCCTCATAGTTTTTCGCTCAAATAGTAAGTGAGTAAGTCTACTCCTTCATGCGATGTGAAGAACTGGGCCGTGAATCATTCCGTCAGAATGGGAGGATGCAAAATGTCACTCAGAAAAGTTGCATTGATTTCACTCATTAGTGTTGCACTTGTGGCTTCTAGTTCGATCGCAACGGCTCAACGCCAGCGCTCTGCTCAATCTGATAACATCC
This sequence comes from Leptolyngbya sp. NK1-12, assembly GCF_032598965.1. Taxonomy (NCBI): domain Bacteria; kingdom Bacillati; phylum Cyanobacteriota; class Cyanophyceae; order Leptolyngbyales; family Leptolyngbyaceae; genus Leptolyngbya; species Leptolyngbya sp. NK1-12. The sequence goes on along the minus strand of NZ_CP053587.1, from coordinate 445,924 downwards.
TGAGCCAGAACAATCGTCCTTTGAGGATGCAGCACCGAAACAGAATGGGTTCAGGAATGATGGGTTCAGGAATGATGCGAATGCAAATGGCTAGTGAGTTTGATTACTTGAGTCAAATGATTCCCCATCACCAGGAAGCAATCGACACCGCAAAAATAGTGCTGGCATCCAGCGATCGACCTGAGATGCAAACATTTGCTCAAGAGATTATTGAGGTTCAGTCTGCTGAAATTGAACAAATGCAAGCATGGCTGGCTGAATGGTATCCAGACCAACAAAACACCTTGCCTTATACACCTATGATGCGCGATTTAAGTCAACTACAAGGAGATGAACTCGATCAGACATTCTTAGAAGATATGATTGTTCACCATCATATGGCAGTGATGATGTCACGGATGCTAATCCATCATCAATTAGTAGAGCATGAGCCAGTTCGCCCATTTGCAGAACAGATTGCCACCTCTCAAATGAACGAAATTCATCAGATGCGATCCTGGCTGCACGAGTGGTTCGAATCACAAAATAACTTAATGCACCACTCGTTGTTTTAGATAAAGCGACTATGCGATTTATTCAGCACCGAAAGCTTTGGCAATCCAACCATCTAACCGATCTCACCCTGTTGTTGAGCGCGGGTGCTGTATCTTCAATCCACTGATTCTGCTGCACGGTGTCTTAGGGACGATCGACCTGTTCGGGCAACTCTTGCCTTGCTGACCCCGTCAGAAACTCGAAACCAAAGCTAATTCAGGAGGTGAAGGGTGGTGCGAAAGTTTTTACTCGTCTGCGGTATTTTGTCTTCACTGCTCTATGTCACTACCGTTATACTCGCACCTATGCGGTGGGAGGGTTATAGCTCCACTTCTCAAACTGTCAGCGAGCTAATCGCGATCGATGCTCCGACGAGACCACTCGTGGTTCTGCTTTTCATCCTGTATTCCTTCCTAGTGTATGCATTCGGAGTAGGTGTCTGGCAATCATCGGGTCGAAAGCATGCTCTGCGCTTTGCGGCAGTTGGGCTTGTCGGAAAGGAGATTCTCGGCTTGATAGTGACGCTATTTTTTCCAATGCACCTCCGTGGAATCGAGGGAACGCTGACTGATACCATGCATGCAACTCTCACAGGTGTAGGTCTTCTCTTCATGCTGCTCGCTCTAGGATGCGCGGCTACTGCATTCGGAAAGTGGTTTCGCCTTTATTCGATCGCGACAATCCTGATATTCGTCGTGTTTGGCGTTTTGGCAGGTTTAGATGGTTCCCGACTTGAGGCAAACCTACCTACACCGTGGATGGGAGTTTGGGAGCGGATTAATATCTTCGCCTACATGCTATGGGTCGTGGTGCTAGCTATCCTGCTTTTACGCGTCCAAGTGACACCGTTCCAAAATGCCCTTGGTGGGAAACGTGGTTCTGGGCGAGTTGGATCTGAAATCAGTACGCTCAGAAAAAATGTCCAGAGTATTGTTAGAGAGGCTTTATGAAATATAAGCATGTTGTAATTGCACAACCAGGTGGCCCTGATGTTTTGCATTTTGATTGGTATCGCGAGGATGTGATCACATTACTGGATCTGCTAGCCACAGGAAAGATTAAACCTGTAATCGCAGCTTGCCTACCTCTGGTTGAAGCAACTCAGGCTCATAAACTCCTTGACCATGCTGCTGTGAACGGAAAGCTGGTATTGATTTGCGACTCATCCACTACTTCGGTGTAGCGACTGCACCAACGTTCCCGCTTGCCCTGCCAAAATCGCTGCAGCATCCTGAAGTCGCCCAACCCCAGCAATGCCGCCTGTTTGCTCCACAAATCGACAGACTGCTTCAACTTTCGGAGCCATCGACCCCGGTGCAAACGAGTAACGACGCAATTGCTCTGGAGAAACATGGCGGAGCGGTTGGGCTGCAGGTGTGCCCCAGTTGGTGTAGACCGCATCGACATCCGTGAGTAGCAGCAGTGCCCCAACCTTCAGCGATGTTGCCAGTAGCGCTGCTGCCAGATCTTTGTCAATCACCGCTTCTATGCCGCGAATGCCACCTGTAGCCGTGATTACGACTGGAATGCCACCTCCTCCCACACAGATCACCAGCACTCCAGCTTGAACGAGCAACTGAATTGCGCCCAGCTCAATAATCCGACGCGGCTCTGGTGACGGCACAACACGACGATAGCCAGCTCCATCGGCAGCAATTGCCCAACCCCGCTCAGCCGCCAACTGTTCTGCTTCAGACTGGGTGTAGATCGACCCAATTGGTTTGGTGGGATGGGCAAAGGCAGGATCGTTGCCATCCACCTCGACTTGGGTCAACAGCGTCACAATTTGCCGATCAGGTAATTGATTGCGAAGCGCTTGCTCAATCAGATAGCCAATCATCCCCTCGGTTTCAGCATTGAGAACATCCAGCGGATAGGGTTGAACGGCTTTGTAAGTTTCAGCTTGCAGTGCCAGCAGCCCCACCTGTGGGCCGTTGCCATGAGTGATGATTAGCTCGTGGGTCTGGGCTAGAGTGGCGATGCCCTGAACTGCCAAGCGAATGTTAGCCTGCTGATTGGCGACGGTCATCGGTTCTCCGCGATGCAGCAGCGCATTTCCTCCTAATGCCACAACCATTCGCATAGAGATTCTCCTCAACAGCGCGTTTGCCTAGAAGGTTCTCGAAAATCAATGCTAGTTTCACCCGCTTCAGTTTGAGCTAATATAAGGCTGCTTAACGCCAATTCCGGCGCGAGCCAAAAATTGTTTGATCTGGGCGGCCAGTCCGGGTTCGCTGGCTTCAGCAAATTCGTAGTAAGCCCGCACAATTGGCTTGTTCACGTCAATCAGTGCTTCCAGGTCAATCGGTGTTGCAGAGACCACGACATCGGCAGGCGTGTTGTTAATCGTCTCTGCAAGCGCCTTGAGCTGCTCAGCCGAATAGCCCATCGCTGGCAAGACTGAATGTAAGTGAGGATAAGTCGCATACACGTCAGCAATCGCTGGAACTGCAAAGGGACGGGGATTGACAATTTCTAGAGCATGGGCATGGGTCGCTGCCACAAACCCTGCGCCGTAGGGCATTCCCCCGTGGGTTGTGGTTGGGCCATCTTCGACCACCAGCACCTGCCGTCCGCGCACCGCTTCTGGCTTGCTCAGCCGAATTGGCGAAGCCCCCCGCACAATCGTTGCCGTGGGATTGACCAATCGAGCCGTTTCCGTGACTCGTTGCACATCAGCCGCTGCTGCCGCATTGACTTTGGCGACTACGATAATATCTGCCATGCGCAGCACGGCCTCACCGGGATGATGAGTGGTTTCGTGACCGGGACGCAGTGGATCAACCAATACAATGTGCAAATCAGGACGAATGAAGGGGAAATCATTGTTGCCGCCATCCCAGAGAATCAAATCAGATTCCTGCTCTGCTAAGTTCATCACCTCAGCATAATCAACTCCGGCATAGACAAAGTTACCCTCTTCCAGATGTGGCTCATATTCTTCTCGCTCTTCCACTGTGCAGTTTGCCAACGTCAAATCAGCTCGACTGGTAAAGCGCTGTACTGCCTGCCGCTCTAAATCGCCATAGGGCATGGGATGCCGAATTACCCCAACTCGTAAGCCCCATTGCCGCAGCAGTTTCGAGAGCCAGCGAGTCGTTTGCGATTTACCGCAGCCGGTTCGCACCGCCGATACAGCAATCACCGGAACTTTAGCTGTTAGCATGGTGTGCTTGGGGCCAAGCAAGCTAAAATCTGCCCCAGCCGCCATCGCTCGTGAAGCCAGATGCATGACATGGGCATGAGGAACATCGCTATAGGCAAAAATCACCTGATCGACCTGCTGCTCTGTGCAGAGGGTTTCCAATGCCGATTCATCGACGATGGGAATGCCATTGGGGTAGAGGGAACCTGCCAGTGCAGCCGGATAACGACGATTGGCAATACCAGTGATTTGAGCTGCAGTAAAGGCGACCACTTCTACTTGCGGATTGTCACGGTAGACGACATTGAAATTGTGAAAATCACGCCCTGCTGCACCCATGATCACAGTGCGAGTTCGCGATGTTGCTTGAGTGGATATTGGAGTGGGTACTGGAGTTGATATTGAAGTAGATGCTGAATCTATCATGTTCATTCTCAACCTCTCAAGATCTGTTAAGACCAGAAAGCACCAGAAGGCGATTGTTGCGGTATCGCGCTCTGGTTAGATGACTGTGATTTTAGGCTAGATCAACAATTTGAGGAACTTGTGAGGTCGTTGCGATTTATTTACGATCAAGCTGCCTCACAAGTCCTTCAAGTTTTTTACAGCTTTTTTCAGGCTAGTGAAGTACGAAAACCGGGGTGCAGGGGCAGTACCTCTGCGTGGGGGCGAAGCCTCCACACCCCCCATACCTCACATGAGTGAAAAACGCTGTAGGTCGCTTGTTTTAGAGGGGGTTGAGTTAGTTACGCCTTTGCTCTGGTTGTGATTCTCATTGCCGCTCTGGCCTCCGGTTCGCTGGTGCGACGACAGTGTGATCGTTTGGATCTGATTGCCATTTTGAAGACCAAAGAGTAACGACACAAATCATTCGTTTGATCCCTGATGTCGTTACCAGGGCAATGTCAATTAAGCAGGGCTTTCTAGCCTGCATCCGTCATTATCTGGCTCACCTACTGGCTTTCATGGGCACGTCGCCGTCCTTCAGGATTGGCTGCTTTGGGTGCCGCGAATACCGTGTCTGGCGTCACCGGCATTGGTTCATTCAGTCGGCGGTTCGCTTCACCGCAGCTAAAATAAACGCGATTGCTGCTTCGGTATGTTCCTCGACTTGGTCTGGACTGAGCCGATCCACCTCTGGCGTGAGATGCTTCCAGTTTTCGTGGACAGTGAAGTAAAACAGGCAAACACTCAGGATATGAGTCAAGGCCAGAAATGGCTTGAGCGGACGAAAACATCCTTCAGCGATTCCTTGCTCTAGCACCTTGAGTAAGTGGGTGTGCAGACTCAAAACATTGCACTCTTTGAAATAGCGGCCTTGGTTCTGGCTCGCTTCTTGAAACCACAGCATTTGGCGCTGCGGATTTTCAGCTTCGCTGGCAATGGCAATCCGAATGATTTGTTTCAGGGCCGCTTCAGGGGATAAACCGTCGAGGTTCAGTTGCCCCAGCGTGGTTTGGATTTGATCCACCGGACGTTGCAGCACCGCTTTGTACAAGTTTTCCTTCGTCTCAAAATAGTAGTGCAGCGTGGCGGTTGTAACTTGTGCTCGGTCAGCAATGGCGCTCATCCGCGCTCCCTTAAGGCCGTGGCAGGCAAATTCCTGCTCGGCAGCGTCCAAAATTTGCCGTTGAGTCAACTCGGCATCACGATTGGCGCGGATGGATTTGACAACTCGTTTTTTCGATCGAACCACGGCAGTTCGCAATTCCTTCTTGGTCTTCTAATCATACCAGAAAGCGACTCAAGTGGAGGGTTTTTCAACCTTGCAATTGACTCTAGAGTAAGGATTCTATAAACTGACTAATTAATCAGTAAGTAAAATCTCAAGCAGTTATGCAGCAATTGCGAGGCGCACCCTGGCTGTTGGCCCATCGTTCGATGCTGAAGCTCAATCAGCCGCAAAAATTTTCGCTGTTGGGTCAAGATTATGTGATTTGGCAGGATCGAAATGGTGAAATTACAGCGTTGCCAAATGCCTGTCCTCACATGGGTGCTATGCTCTCCGAAGGCTGGTGTGTGCCGCGAGCCGATGGCAGTAGCGCTGTGGCTTGTCCCTTCCATGCTTTGGAATTCGATCGGGATGGCTGTACCGTTCTACCAGGGTCGAATAAATTTACACAACCACTCCTGCAACCATTAAAACTGATCGTTCAGGGAGAGTTGATCTGGTCCTATGGTGGGCATGAACCAAAGTTGCCAATTCCATCGATTATGAACGAGATTGCAGCTGAGTACGAGTTTATCGGCGTCACAGGAGAACAAAGCATTGCTACCGACTTCCTGAGTTTGCTGCTGAATATGCACGACTACAACCATCAAAACGGTACGCATCGAGAACTCTTTGAGATCGAATCGGTGCAGGTGAAGCAGTTTATCGATGAAGGCTTTCATTCCCATGCGTATCTAGCCCAACCCCGCAAACCACCAACCCTACGCGACATACTCAGAAATCCAGCCCAGATCGCGCTGCCTAAAGTCCTGGAAGCCCACCTAGAAAACTTCTTTCCCTTTATGGGGCTAATGCATGGAGACAATCAGCTTTTGAGTCTGAAGGAATGTCACTTCTATGTTCCAGAATTTGAGCATCAGTCTCGTGTCTTTATCTTGCTGTATATGCAGGCCCATTCACCCCTTGCCCATTTATTGAAACGTAATTTACTGAAGTTGGTTGATGTTGTTGTAGAGCAGGACGCTCAGATTTTAGGAAAGATTTATGCCAACACACCTCAACGAATCAAATTAAACAACGAAGTGGGAATGGACTGGATCAGGCGCAATTTTGAGCGCTTTCCAACTGTTGTTGCTCCCCACATTGCCCTCAAGCCGTAACAGTAAACACAAGTGCAATTAATATAAACGTCATCTCGGTCATCAGGATGTTCTGGAAGGATGAGGTAAGGTGTGGTGATTCGGGTTTGAATGAAAAGACGATGTCAAATTCGGTTGATCAGCCGTCAGTTCCGTCGGAATGGTTCGGTAGGCATAGCCATTTCGCAGAAAATACCGCCCGTACACAGCCGTACACAGCCGTACACAAAGGATGCCTGTACACAAATAGATATGGGCATTAAATCGGATTTGATATCGGCCAAGAACCTATCGCAATAGGAGACAATCATGAGTAGCGGACATGCCAGCCACAAAGGAAGCGGAATCAAGCAAAGCCATGACAGCGGCGAGCTAGATTCTGCGGCCACCACTCCCAGTGATCCTCAGGACCTAGTTGGAGACGCTGAAGGCTATCCCTATAACGCTCAAGGCGGTGAGGTGAACCCAGCAGCGACCGAACGTCCAACTCAAGCCAAAGCCGAAACCTCTCAAAACTCCTCGGAATCGCCAAACGACCAGGCTTAATTGGAGGCTGGTTCACTATGTCACGTGCCTCGGAAATTCAGCACAAACTTCAGTTAATGCGGCAGGCATTGCAAGCAACCCAAGCCACCGGGATACGGTTGCGCGGCACCGATTGGTTTGCTTGGGCCACGGCAGGAGCCTGCCATACGGTGCTGTTGGCGGCAGAAACGGGAGTGGCAGAGGTGCTGGTTACGCTTGATTCGGCTTGGATTCTCACCAACGAAATTGAAGCTCAGCGCTTTCAAGACGAGGAGTTGGGATCGGAGCTAGCTGAGCACTACAAGCTGTTTGTGCATCCCTGGAGCGATCCAGACGCAGCAGAAACGTTTATTCAAACAGTTACGAATGCCGGATCGCTGATCAGCGATCGCCCTGCTGCTACAGAATCGCCATTGCCTGCGATTTTGATACAGCATAAACGCATCCTGTTGCCTAACGAGCTAGATCGCTATCGCCGAGTGGGGCGCTTAGCCAGCGAAGCCATGACCGAGGCACTGTTGGCAGCAGAACCATCCTGGAGTGAATATCAACTGGCGGGGGCCGGGGCAGAAGCCCTGTGGTCACGAGGGCTGCATCCGGCTCTCACTTTAGTGGCTGGAGAAAAGCGGCTGCCTCGCTATCGCCATCCGATTCCGACTCAGGAGCTGCTGGGCCGCGTTGCCATGCTGGTCTTCTGTGCGCGGGGCTATGGCTTGTACGCCAATCTCACCCGATTTGTGTGTTTTGGCTCCCTGACGCCAGTTGAGGCCGATCTGCATCATCAGGTACAGCAAATAGAGGCAGCCTGTCTGAATCAGGCGCGGCCCGGAACCGCGCTGAGTCAGGTATATGAGGTGTTGGCTCAGGCTTACCAGAGATGGGGCTATCCGGATGCGATTCAGGACCATCATCAAGGTGGCACGACCGGCTATTTATCACGCGAAGTGATCGCCACTCCCACCTGCTCAGAGATCCTGACAGCTAATATGGCAATGGCCTGGAATCCCAGTTTGGCCGGAGCTAAAATCGAAGACACGTTTGTGCTGTTGGCGGATGGCAGCCTGGAGAATCTGACCTTTGATCCGACTTGGCCTGCTGCCGAAATTGCCGGACGTTTGCGACCGTTACCTCTGGAGCGCTAATCATGGATTTTCAGCAAATTTTTAACGACTCCCCTGAGGTATGGGCCAGCGCTCCCGGACGAGTCAACCTGCTGGGCGAGCACACCGACTACAACGATGGCTTTGTGTTGCCAACTGCCATTCCCCAACAGACCACGGTGTATATCGGCATTAGCCCCAATCCGCGTCACCACTTCTACTCAGTTGAACTAGCGGCACAGGTGGATGTGGCTCCCACCGATCCGGTTTCCTCTGGCTTTGGCCGCTATATCTTCGGCTGCATTCAGGTGTTAGAAAAATTGGGTCATAAGGTGCCGCCATTGAATGTTCTAGTCACCTCTACAGTCCCGATCGGGTCTGGCTTATCGAGCAGTGCGGCTTTGGAAATTGCGACGCTAAAAGCGCTGCGGTCGCTGCTGGAGTTGGATCTCGATCCGGTGCAGTTGGCGCAACTGGGGCAACAGGCTGAGATTGAGTATGCGGGCGTGCAGTGCGGCATTATGGATCAAATGGCGGCCAGCCTAGCGGATACTAAGCATTTGCTGTTTCTCGATACGCGCACGCTAGAACGGCGACTGTTGCCCTTACCGGCAGAGAGCGAGATTCTGGTGATCGACAGCGGCATTCCCCGCACCCTGGCTGACAGTGGCTACAATCAGCGCCGAGCCGAATGCGAAGCCGCCGCCCAAATTCTGAAGGTTCCAGCTTTGAGAGATGTCACGGATGTTAACCAAGTGGAAACGTTACCATCCCCACTGCAACAACGTGCCCGTCATGTAATTACCGAAAATAACCGTGTTTTGGAGGCGAGTCAAGGCGTTTCGGCCCAGCGCTTTGGCGAACTGATGAATGCTTCGCATCAAAGTTTGCGTGATGATTACGAAGTGTCTGTTGCCGGTCTCGATCACCTGGTAGACTTGCTGCAAAACACACCTGCCGTCTGGGGTGCAAGGCTGACGGGGGCTGGCTTTGGTGGAGCATGTGTGGCGCTGGTGAAACCGGGAGAAGCTAGAACGATTGGTCAAATGATTTTGCAGCAATACAATGCGGATAATCAAGCTAGTAATCAAACTGGTAATCAAACCGAACATAAAGGCCGAATTTTAGTTCCAGACGAGATTTGACCCCGGATGCACTGTGGATCACTAAACTTGGGTCTGTTCGCGCAGCGTGTGCATCGCACAATCCCCCTAAACCCCAGCGGGGATGCGCCTTCGTAGATGAAGGGGGACTTCAAACCACGGTTGGTATGTGCTGCGCACAGGCTTCGCCTATGGTTCCCCCCTTTTATTAGGCGTAGCTTTCCCGCAAGGTAGGGGAGATCCGGAAAATAGCAGGTGCCAATTCTGTGCATCCTGATGAATTGATATCACCGCTGATTAAATTTTCTTGATGCGGTTGCATTTGTAGCGCAATCCCGGTAATGTATCAGATTAAGATTGTTGCTTCTGTGGGCACAATCCGGCTACCCAAAAATTTAGCCGTCGCCCCTAGCTGTTGACACCAGCACCAGGGCGACTAACCCCTTCGACTGAACACACCAGTCTGGGAGGCTAGTGGAGTATTGTAACACTCCTCTTGGCCATCCTGCGCTGTGCTTGGCGGGGTGGCTAAATTTTTGGGGTTTCTTCCAACCCCAAACATTCCAAGGAGTATTTCCATGGCAGACGAGTTTCTGTCCGATTTACCGTTCCCAACGAATCCACCTAATTCTCCTTCCAGTTCCAATTTTGATAACCGTGAGCGTCTCCGCTTGATTCTAATTGGCTCTACCGAAGGCGTGCGCGAGATGATTCACCGGCAGCATCAAGCTGGCATTGCCGATGCCGGTTCTTGGAGTCGGATATTGCCCGTGCCCAACTCGGATGAGGTGATGAGTATTTTGCTGTTGTATCGCCGCAGGGAGTGAGTGGGAGAGGGGAGGTGGGGGAAGAACCTCTCCCCAAGCCCCTTCCGACTCGGAGAGGGGCTTTGAAGCTGCTTCCCTGTTTCTGCTGGGAAAGGGATTAGGTGGAAATTTATAGACAAACACAGTCTCAATTAATTCTATAAACTTTCGCCGGTCTTCAACCTCCCTGATCTCTTGATACGTGCGGCTAATCAGCTTCCGCCCCCGCTCTGATACCACATCCCCTTCTAGTCCAATCAGTTGCAGCAAGCTCAGCCCCAACGATAAATCGGTGGCTTCGTTCAGTTCATCCAGATAAATGCGTTAATTTTGAAAATTGTTGCAGCCAAGCAAAACCCCTATTTACCACCAATCAGCCGATCAAACTCTGCGGCAATCATGCGGTAGCATTCGCAGGTTGAAGACTCCAAACCGTCTCGGTCAAGAATTGTCATTTTGCCTCGTTTGTAGCTGATGAACCCTGCTCTTTGAATCGTGGAAGCTACCACGCTGACACCTGCACGACGCACACCCAGCATTTGGGCAATAAACTCCTGAGTCAGCGGAAACTGATCTTTCCCGACGCGGTCATGGGTCATCAGCATCCAGCGGCAGAAGCGTTCTTCAATCGAGTGCAGGCGATTGCACGCCGCAGATTGAGCAATCTGGTTAAACAACGTTTGGGTATATCGCAGCAACAGGGCATACAATTCAGTTTTGGGTGTCACCTCTTGAGTAAAAATATCAGCCCGCATCCGCACCGCATACCCAGGAACTTGACTAAATCCTTCACCGGGCATTTGGGTTGCCCCAAGTAAAACTGGCACTCCAACGAATCCTTCTTTGCCTACCGTAGCTACTTCCACAATCGAGCCAGATTGATCCAGTTGGACCATTGAAACTACCGCATTTAGAACGAAATAAACGTAGGAAATCGGCTCGTTGGGGGAATACAGGATTTGTTTGAACTCTAACGGCACGATTTCCCAGTACGGCGAGAAGCGATCGTACTCTTCAGATGACAGGGCTGCCAGCAGCCGATTTTGTTTAGGATCTAACTCAGCAGGCATAGATTGATAGCCAGTTTTCGCGAACTATTCCTTATCAATGTCAGACACCTCCCCGATTAGGCTCTGCTGCAAAGTAGCTTCTGTGTAAAATTTTTATGTACAATTGCGTACACAAGGGACTCTATTTTTCTTAAAATGAAACGTATGTACGTTGGCGTACTTAAAGAAACATTACGTTTCTCGTGCTGTTTACGTTTCTCGCGCTGTTCAACAGCAATCGTGTTAGCTGCAAGGCTGGCTGCCACAATCAAGTTTGCGATTATAAACACTTACCAAGGGAAATTAGGTATGCCCGTACAGGTGATCAGTAGCTCGCAGCAATGGGTTTACAACTACTTCCCCAACATTGCTTATCGTGTGGTTGGAATCGCGGCGTCTCTGGGCGGTTTGCAGGCAATGGCAACCATCCTATCGGAGCTACCCGCTAGTTTTCCTGCGGCGATTGTGATTGTGCAGCATCTCAGCCCACGCTATCCGTCTCACTTAGCCCGCATCCTAAAGCGACACACAGCTCTGCGAGTCAAGCAGGCAGAAGCAGGAGAGTTATTGCGCCCCGGCACTATTTACACCGCAGTTCCGAATCAGCATCTGCTCATGACTCTGGAAGGAACCTTACATTTTAGTAGTGAAGAGAGAATTAATTTTTGCCGCCCTGCTGCTGATCTAATGCTGAAGTCAATCGCATCGGTTTACCAAAGACGGGCAATTGCAGTCATTTTAACTGGAAGGGGCTGTGATGGAGCCTTAGGAGCCGCAGCGATTAAACAACACGGTGGAATTGTGATTGCTCAAAATAAAGCGACATCCAGATGCTTTAGTATGCCAAACGCGGCAATCAACACAGGCTGTGTGGATTGGGTTCTACCGGTCGAGGCAATTGCACCCAGACTGATCAATTTGCTGATGTCCGACTCGTTGGTGTCCTAGCGCTAACGGTTCGGAATCGAGCCTATACGCGCCTATACAATCATCAACTGCAAGAATTAAAGGCTCCATAAAAGCATGACTAATTTCCATCGCCAAATACAAAACAGGGGAGAATCGCGACAGAAATCATGATATCTGCGCAAGAGTCTCTGTTCTTACAGTAGGGCACTATTAATCGACTGTCTGCCCGCTCTCGTACATAACAGGATTTACAGTCTAAGAGACTGTTTATAAATGAATTTTAAGAGGCTAGAATCGACTTCCCATCTGATCCTCCCTAACCCTCCTTATTTAAGGAGGGAACCGAGTCAAATCTCTGAAGTCCCCCTTTTTAAGGGGGATTTAGGGGGATCTCAATCTTTGTTTACAAACAAGCTCTAAGGATTTGTAATTTACAACTTAAAAACCGATTTAGCTGTAGACTTGAGGGCATCAGCGACATCGGTTAGGCGTTGACCAATAGGGTGCTGAGATTGCAAAAACACACGGGCACAGTTGCGTCCCGGCAGGCCCGAAATGGAACCGCCCGGATGGGTGCCAGCTCCGGTCAGATAGAGTCCTTCGATTGGCGTTTGGTAGTTAGCCAATTCAGGTAGAGGCCGGAAGCACATCATTTGATCTAAAGACATATCGAGATGATAATAATTGCCCTTCAGCACCCCGATGCGCTCTTCCAGTTCTGGTGGGCTTTCGACATGGCGAGCGATAATAGCCGAGTGCAGATTCGGCGCGTAGTCGGCTAGCTTCTCTAATACGCGGTCAGCCACCTGATTTTTCAGCGCTTCGGTCCAGCCGGTGCCCTTTAGTCCATCGGTGGCACCAGCAATCTGGTATGGGGCAAAAAACTCGATCCACAGCGTATGCTTGCCCGCTGGAGCCATTGACGGATCGCGCATTGTTGGTACTACTAAATACATCGACGGATCATCTAAAGGAATTCGGCCTATTTGTGGATCGGTATGGGCCAACTCCACCTGTACCACCGAATCGGCAATCACCACCGAACCCATCAGATATTCGTCTTGGTGATTGTGATGCACAAAGCGCGGCGGTTCGGCCAGAGCACAGTCGATTTTGAGAATCGCTTCATTATGCATGGGAATCCGCCGATCTACCCGTTCCCGCAACCGCGGAGCCACCGCATCTACCTCAGCCGGATCGATCAGGCCGAGAAACAGACGCTTAGCATCCAAACTCGAAATTACGCCTCGTTTAGCGCGATACTCTTGGCCGTTGGTCAAGCGCACGCCCACGGCTCGTCCGTCATCGATCAGGACTCGTTGTACCGGCTGTTCGGTGAGAATCTTGCCGCCCAAGTCCTGCACACAGCGCACCAAGGCATCGGTTAAAGCTCCCGTACCGCCTTTGGGTCTAGCCATGCCCGGATCATGCCGTAGCGACATCATCATCGAACCAACCGTCATGGTTTTCTGCGAAGGCGGCGTACTCAGTTCGGCTGCTAAGCGGGCCAACGGTGCTCTGACGAACTCGGAGTCAAAGTATTCATTGATCATATCCATCGGGCTGCTCAGCATCGTGTGCAGCAAATCCAGCGTTTCGTCAGCACCATTTAGCAGCGAAAACAAATCGCTCAGTTTGCGGAGGTCGTAATTTCCAGCTATATCTACCAATGACTTCGGCGACGCGTTAAAAATCGGTGTCACCATGCTTACCATCCGCTGCCAAAAGTTGGTAAACTCAGCGTACTTTTCCGCATCACGAGGACTATAGCGGGCAATTTCCGCACAGGTTTTCTCAATCGAGCGATGGGCCAAGAAGTATTTGCCATCTGGATGGGGGCAAAATACGACCGGATTGCAGAATAGATACTCTAGGCCATACTTGGTTAACTCTAACTCTTGTATAACCGAGCCAAGGTGAATAAACACATGGTCAATCGCGCAAGGGTTGAAGCGAAATCCAGGAGCTTCATCTGGCATCAGTTCCTCGGTGGTAGCAGCTCCGCCAGGAATAGTCCGCTTCTCTAACAACAGCACCTGATAGCCGGCCTTCAGCAAGTACGCAGCACAAACTAGCGCATTATGTCCCGCACCAATGATCACTACATCATAATTTTCCATTTTTTATCTTGTACTTGCAGTGTTTTTCACTCATGTGAGGTATAGGGGGCGTGGGGGCTTCACCCCCACGCAGGGGCACTGCCCCTGCACCCCGTTTTTCGTACTTCATTAGCCTGAAAAAGGCTGTATACCTATCAATTGCTCCGGCTTGCTTTATCTTTATGGAGCGGCGGTTGATTTACCTCTGTCTATAGATAGGCTTGAAATTTAGCCGTTCGAGTAGCAAATTTGATGTTGCGCGACGCTGTGTTCTACAAAACAGAATTTGTTCGGGTGGGCAATCTTTCCCCAGCCAGTGTTGCTTTCTCAGCCGAACCCCAACAATAAAAAGGCACTGTAACAGCTCACAAAAAAGGTTAATTAAAATGCGACAAACGCTCCTGTGGATAGTGTGGCTGGGCTTCATTGCCTATATTCTGCTGTTTGCTCCGCCTATCCAGGCTGATACATTTCAACCCCTTCAAACCTTGTTCAGCGGCCAATTACCATCTGTTAATCCAGTGATGATCGCCTTATTTAGCTTGATTGGTATCTGGTTGCTGATCTATAGTTGCCTGACCTTTGCGGACGGTCGGATGCAGGATCTACCGGCCTGGGCGTTTATGTTGGCGGCCATGGGTACCGGCGTGCTGGGATTGATTCCCTACTTAGCTATGCGCCAGCCGAATCAGGAATTTAGCGGCGAGAAAGACGCCTGGTTAGCGCTGATGGATGCGCGTTCAACCGGAGTTATCCTTACTGTTAGCACAGCAATTCTGCTCGCCTACGGCCTGCTATTTGGCGACTGGGCCGCTTTTGTCTATGAGTTTCAAACCAATCGATTTGTCAACGGCATGAGTTTGGCTTTTTGTCTGTTTTGCCTGCTCTTTCCCTACCCTACCCTCTGGGGCGATGATCGGGCGCGGCGGGGCTGGTCTGCGGCTGGACGAACAGAATGGCTCACCTGGATGCCCCTATTCGGACCGTTAGTGTATCTCTGTCGGCGTCCTGCCTTACGGCAACCGTCCCTCAGCCAGACTATACCCCAACCGACGCTACATCATTAACACTCCATTATTAGAAACGTGCTAATCTTTCTGACCCAACAAAGTTTGAACCGCAGTTATCACTTCAGGAGCCGCTAGCGCTAAGGACGCAAATGAGCAGAGCGTCGCCACCTGACAATACTCACAAAACGCCTTATTTTCACTCCATTCTTCACGAGCCAGTTCTACTGCTGCAATCGCATCGATCAACAGCTTCACACCCATTGCAATCGGGATCAGCGGAGCTTCTTTAGCACGGTTTTCGCCGCCGGTCGTAGTCAACCAGGCCGTAATCCCGTAATTGACCAGCATGAGCGGACCATCGGGCGTATTCAGGCGACTATAGGCATAGGCCGATGCATCGACTCGATCTGAATCCACAAACGGAATTGGCAGATCGGGAAGCTGTTTCAGAATACCCATTTGGTAAAGCGTTACAATTTGGGCCATCGAAGCACTAACTGCCGAAAGTCCAACAATCCAGCGGCGACGCTCTAGATCGGAACTGGTGCCTTCTCGCAGTTCTTTACTGAGTTGTATGGGGTCCATGAGTTGTGTCCTTTGCTGAGCGGTAGGGTGAGGAGATGCGGGAGATGCGGCTCGAGAGCCTCGCCGAACGAGGGGAGGGAGATGCGGCCCTCCAACTTTGGGGGAATCAAGCCATCAAAGTCCCGCAGCATTGGGGGATTTAGGGGGCTGCCGAGATGACAATTGACTGCACGATTCATAGCTTTATTCAGTAATGCCGGAAAATGGTTTGAAAGCCCCCAGAATGGAAGATTATTGTCTTTTAGCATTCCAGAGAAGGGGGCTACTTGTCTACCCAGAACTGGCTACTGTATACTCAGCAGCTCAAATTACGGCATCGGGTGAAATAGCAGATCGGGAAATGCCGCGTTGAAGAGTACCCAGGTGGTGAAGGCGACTGAAATAGCGAGTACAGCAAGCACGGGAATTAGCGAGAGGTAACGCTGAAAATAATGACCTTGGGTGGTTTTTCCTTGTCCTTGCATGAATCACACTCCAAAAAATGAACGATATTGGCAAAGGTTATGAACGAATCAAGCTACTGGTCCTTAATAATCACCTCAATAATCAAAGGTGTAGTACCAGTAGCGTGACACTCCTATTACAATCGAAAACCGCTTTACAAACCTCTTCTCTGGGATTATGTTCGAGTACCCAGAAAGGTGAATTAGACCGGCATAACGTCTGTAACGCAAAACACAATGGGCAGCTAATCTATTCTTGATTGGAAGCTGGTAACACGAGTGGTGCATCATCGATCGAGAGTAGAAATTGCACTAGATCGGTTTGCTCTTGAGGTGTGTAGCCTGCTTGTTGATCCACCCAATATTCATGACCGCTACCATCCACATGGGTTGCCTGCAGATCGGAATGGGCGCGATTGGCCGCCACCGCAGCCGCCCGTAGGTCTCGATCGAGCAGAACTCGCAGGCTAGCTTCAGGATCGGCAGGAATTTGCTGCATCAGCGTGCCAGCCATGCCCATTGCTTCGGGTTTAGCCACACTGTAATGCCCATTTGCATCGGGCTGCAAGGCTTCACGACTCGCGGCCACCCCACCATCGTGCAAATAGGGGGCACTCAGGTAAAGCCCAATCAGGTTCTGGACTTTGTAGCCACCCGCATTATCCATTGCAAAGGCGAGGCGGAGAGACTGCTCAGGTGTAATGCCCATGGGCACCGAGATGATCGACGGATCGGGCGGCAGGGGGACAGGCACATTGCTGGGATAGGTTTCGGGTGGCACAAAAATCTGCGGCAGTTTGGCGAGTGCTTTAGCGCGTGAAGGTTGGGACTTAATTTCGTCAATTGGAATAACGTCGTGATTCGTGAAGTAACGTCCGCTATGACATTGGGCGCAGTTCGCTTGCTCAAATACGGCAGCCCCTCGATGCAGCGTTGTTTCGTCAGCGGTAGGCTGGGGCGGTGGAGCCAGAGTGTTCTGATAGGCCGACATACCGTTAATTTGAGCCGCAACTGGAAAACCTGGTGAATTAGCCATGAAGCCATCGATCATAAATGGTGAACCTTTGGGATACCCTGGCATTTTGATTACTTCGTTGATCGCGGGTGTGCCGGGTGTGGGGTCGTGGGCTTGCAGAAACTCGGACGGTTTAGCGCCTGCGGGCAAGCGGAATAGGGGATTAGCTGAATTTTGCAGAATTACGCCGAGATAGGTTTCCTTATCCATTCCCAGTAGAGCTTGGCTAGCATAGGAGCCGGTAGTAGGATCGGAATTGGTGGCGTGAACGTTATTGTTGAGCGTACTCAGTCCGTGGAACCAGCCCACTGCAGAAAAACCGCTCCAGCCGTAAGGATAGGATTGGAACGTGTAGGAAGACGGATTTTGGGATGGGTTGTTGACGTTATCGGGAGTTGAATCGAAATTACCAGGCGGCCAAGCTAGGAACTGGGCATCTACTGCCGCTTCTAATGCTTCAGGATCGGGCAGGTGATCCACTTCTCCCGCCGCGTTGATATAAGCACGATTGCCAACAGGAATCGTGAGTGGATTTACACCAGTTTGGCGAAACATGGCCGCAGAGTTCGTGCCAAACGCTTGCAGTAAGCCCGTATCCAAATCGGCATTGGGTGCGCCTTCCACAATCTGTCCGCTCGCCATATCCACCGAGGCATGGCAAAGCGCACAAGTCAAACCGACGCGAATTTTAGCGCCCTGTTTGTGGATCTGCATTCCCAACGGAATCAGCGATCCAGCCGGCACATCTAACCCGGTATTCAGCACGGTCCCCGCTGGAAACTCTCGCCCACCGACGGTCACATCCCGATCTAGCACAATTTGCAAATTGGTTGTGGGCTGACCTTTTAGAGCCAGAATGGCTTTGCTGACGCTAATTAGGTTAATTGGGCCATCGATGGCACCCAGCACATCGGTGAAGAAATACTCGTTGCCAAAGGTTTCCCGGTAAAAGGCATCCCGGCCTAGATTAATCAAATCCTCGGTGACGGCCACCGCTCCGTTCTCGGGAGCCAACTCAATCCGACCCGCCTCGGTTTGCAGCAATTGCGCTGCGGTTGCCCGGTCCACACTGATACCCATCACATCATAAGAGCCAACCTCCTGAGCCGTGGGTTGGGCGCTGGGCGTTAGTGTACTGCTTAAGAGCGGAGCACGAGTTGGTAAAGACAGTTCGAGAGCATAGCCCAAGCTGGCAGCTCCAAGGATCACAATCAGCAGGATCAGAATTGAACGCCGTGGTTTAAACTTCATGCTTCCCCCAGTATGCTTCACTTAACTAGTTACGTTACAGGAACCATTACTCTATATCCCACCGGCTCACCTACCTACTTATTCACAGAATGTATTTGAAGACAATTCAGCATCTACTGCTTGCACGATTAAATCCGGTCGCTTCCCCAAGCTCATAACAGACAAACTCAGTAGATCGCAATCCTGTTGAGATCCCCCCTAACCCCCCTTACAGAAGGGGGGAACCGGGCACAGTGGTTTGAAGTCCCCCTTATCAAGGGGGATTTAGGGGGATCAATCCAAGTCTAGTGATCCAAACGAATTCATTTTCGATCGACTGAAACTAAACGTTATGAACGTTTTAGGAGGAACAATCGGATATTTATTACTCACCGATTAGTGAGTAATACCGTGATAAGCGCTGACTGCTAATAGAATAATTATGAGAACACCAATCGTGATACTAGCGAGATACAAAAATGAAGGCTTTTTCGGTAATGGCGTTTCGCTATCTCGCTGTACCCCAGTCGGTTGGGGCGCATTGGGATTAAAGGATTCTTCCGGTTTCATAGTTCTTTGCGGATAAGAGGGTTGAATTTCAAACTAGAAAAACATCGACTGATCCGGGAACGCTACTCAGGGTCTAAGCAACACTTTGATGCAGTTGTCCTGCTTGTGCTTAAACATTTCGAAGCCCTGTTTGGTTTGTTCCAGCGGCAACTGGTGAGTGAACACCTGCGATGGATCGATTTTTCCCTGCTCGACTAGATCTACCAGCATTGGGATATATTTCTGCCCAAACATCTGGCCCATGCGGAACGTCAAGCCCTTATTGAAGGCCGCACCCATCGGCAGCTTATCGACAAAGCCACTGTAAACCCCCATCACCGATAGGGTACCGCCCTTGCGACAGGCTACCATCATTTGGCGCAGCACATGGGGACGATCCGTTTCCAACCGCACCGCTTGCTTAGCTTTGTCATAAAGCCCTTCAGCGCCCATGCCATGCGCTTCCAGGCCAACCGCATCAATACAGGCATCGGGACCACGTCCGCCAGTCATTTCCTTGAGAGCTTCACCAGCATCTACTTCTTCGTAGTTAATTGGTTCTGCTTTGGCAAACCGCTGAGCCAATGCCAGCCGCTCTGGAACTCGATCAATCGCAATCACCCGTTCGGCTCCCAGCAGTTGAGCGCTCAGCATCGCGAACTGGCCGACTGGACCAGCACCCCACACCGCCACGATGTCCCCAGGTTGAATATTGCATAGCTCTGCGCCCATGTAACCAGTTGGAAACGCATCCGAAATGGGCAGAATCTTTTCATCGGGAATGCCATTGGGGACGCGAATTGCACCATAGTCAGCAAAGGGAATCCGAATATATTCGGCAAACGACCCGGCATAGCCACCGAACAGATGAGAGTAGCCAAAAATACCAGAGGTGCTAAAGCCGAACAAAGGCTCCTGCATCCAACCATTCGGATTCGAGTTATCGCAGAGCGACCACATTTGCTGCGAGCAAAAATAGCATTGACCACAGCCAATGATTGAAGACACCACGACTCGGTCGCCCCGCTTCAGTTTCCGCACTTCTGGCCCCACTTCCACGATCTCGCCCATGAATTCGTGCCCCATGATATCGCCGGCCTGCATCGTGGGAATATAGCCATCGTAGATATGCAGATCGGAACCGCAAATCGTTGTGGCGGTAACTTTGAGAATCGCATCGCGCGGATTCAGAATTTTGGGATCGGCAACCGTTTCTACACGCACATCATGGGCACCGTGCCAGCAAACTGCTTTCATTAATATGCTCCTAGCTTATGCTTCTAACTGGCTACCCGACCTTTATCTTCTGGCCCCACGTCAATTCCAGATACCTTGATAAAGCCAAAGTAGGCCGCAATCGCTGCCGTAGCCAAATTCAGCAGCACATTGCCGCCGAAGATTGGCATCAAGCCAAAGGTGGTGCCAGCGCCAGGAAGCAGGCCCATCACCGCAATCAAGCTATACAGAATTGCAAACGCCTGACAATACAAGATAGCGCTTTTGGGAGTACGAGCTGAAGTAACGCCCCAGACGCCTACTGCGATATGCACTAAGTTATGCACTAGATTGGTCGGAAACAAACCAAATAAATAGCCATAGCCTGTATTCACTATCAGTTCTGGATCAGGCTGAGTTGGAGGTATACTGACCATACCTGGAACAAAACCAAGTATGCCAATGGCAATAAAGAAGATACCACTAAACAGGGCAAAATTACGTGCTGACATTGTCGTTTCCTTAACTTAATGAAGTCAAATCGTGTGTTAACGGATATAACTCCGTTTTAGACTTGATTCCTTCAACATACCGATTTGCCGATTTGCCAACCTCTGTCGGGTGAAAGGAGAAATGTTAAGCTAATTGGTATCCGTTATAGTAGCGCCACTCCAGATACAACCCTATAAACACACCGTATACCCAGAAAAGGGCACCCCAAAGAGCGCCCTTTTACCTACCGAGTTTTACTTGTCCTTAAGGCTTAGCGTATCAACCGTCACTAGGTTGAGCGGATATCTAGCTGTTGGGTTTGGGGGTGGGCTGTTGGTATCTGCAGTGGTTCCGAGAATAGACGCTCTCCCGTCTCCACATCAAACCAATGGATATGTTCCGACGGCAATGCTAAAGTAATCATTTCTTCGCGCCAAGCGCGATCGCTAGGAATTAAAGCACGCAGTGTCACATTCTCTGCACCTCTGATGCGGATGCTGACCAAATTACTCATGCCTAAATTCTCCATCAGAATGACTTTACCCTGCACCGTTTGGGTATCCCCATTCACATCCGAATTGGCTAACTCTACATGCTCTGGACGGATACCCAGCGTGATCCTAGCCGGTGGGGTTGCACCCGTGGGCAGAGGAATCCGATAGTCGCCTAACACAGCGGCACCCCGGTCACAGTTCAAGTCGAGCAGATTCATTTGGGGACTGCCGATAAAGCCAGCCACAAATCGATTCGCCGGATGAGTATAGATGCGGCGCGGTGGATCGAGCTGTTGCAGATAGCCATCATTCAGTACGGCCACTTTCGAGGAGAGCGTCATCGCTTCGGTTTGGTCGTGGGTAACATAAACCACCGGCGTATGCAACGATTCAAAAATTTGCTTCAGTTCGGCTCGCACCTGTTCCCGCAATAGGGCATCCAAGTTACTCAACGGCTCATCCAGCAAGAAGACTTCCGGTTGCCGCACCAAGGCCCGACCCAGCGCGACTCGCTGCCGCTGTCCGCCTGAGAGCTGTCCTGGTTTGCGCTCCATCAAGCTATCCAAGCCCAAAAAACCACTTACCTCTGCAATGCGGCGACGAATTTCTTCCGAATGCATTTTGCGCAGCTTTAGTCCAGATGCCAGGTTATCGTACACGGTCATATGCGGATAAAGTGCATAGCTCTGAAACACCATCGCGATATTCCGATCGCCCGGTGCTGCATAGGTAACTTTTTTATCGCCAATCACAATATCACCGCGAGTTGGCTGTTCTAGTCCAGCAATCATCCGCAGCGTCGTGGATTTACCACAGCCCGAAGGACCTAGAAGAGTTAAAAACTCATCATTATCCACATCCAGACTCAAATCTTTAACTGGAATTACTTTGGGACTGTAGGTTTTGTTCAGGTGTCGGAGTTCAAGTTTAGCCATGATCGTTAGGAAGTTTTGAGTTTTGAGTTTTAAGTTTGGAGTTTGGGTATTAGTAGGGGCGAAGCATATGCTGATAAATTTATCTGACTCTGCTATGGACTATTTGGCAAATGCTTCGCCCTTACGTTGGGCCATAGCCTTGCCATAGGGTCAGCCAGAGCCACATCATCCTTTCACCGCACCTGCCGTTAGACCTTGCACAATTCGACGTTGGAACAGCAGCACCAAGATCACCAGCGGCAAAGTACCCACGACCGTCGCGGCGGCCAAGGCACCGTAGGGAATCTCAAACACGGCAGTACCGCTGATCTGGGCCACGGCAACCGGAATGGTTTTCATCGACTCGCGCGTAATGAAAGTGAGGGCAAAGATGAATTCATTCCAGGCGGCGATAAAGGCGAGAATGCCGGTCGTGACGAGGGCCGGAGTGGTGAGAGGCAGCAAGATCTGCACCAGCATCTGCCAGGTGTTGTAGCCATCTACTTTGGCCGAGTCTTCCAGGTCGCGGGGTAACTGCTGAAAGAAACTGCGCATCACCAGAATCGTCAACGGAATATTGATTGCCGTGTAGGGGATGATCAGCGCCAGATAGTTATTTGCTAGCCCAGTAGCTCGAACAATTTCCAGCAGACCAATGAACAGCAGAATGTAGGGAAACAGCGTTACGATCAGCACCAGCGCTAGAATAAACCGTTCACCCGGCACTCGCAGCCGTGCTAGTGCATAGGCCGCCGGAGTACCCAAGGCTAAACACAGCAGCGTAGACGTGGCTGCCACAAAAAAGCTGTTTAGCATGTAGTTGAGAAACGGACGCCGGTTGAAAATTTCGATATAGTGTTGCAGTGTAAATTGGCGGGGAAAGTAAACGTTAGGAATCGCGGCAATATCAGCGTTTACTTTAATCGACGTCAATACCTGCCACAGAATTGGCGCTAGGCTGAACACCACAACGAATATTACACCAATCGTCAGCAATACTTTGCGCAGTGAAAAGGCGCGATCGGTTTTGGCCGCAGGATAGGCAGACGGATGGGTCGTGGTCATGGGTTATCCTCTCAGGGCAGTACGAGTTTTCGACAGCAAGACGGCAGCCAAGGCAACCGCCAAAATCAGCACCAGGAAGGTAATCACCACCAACGCTGCGCCATAGCCGAAATCTAGATAGCGCATGATTGTGGCATAGACATAAATAGAGACGGTTTCCGTTGCACCTGCTGGGCCACCGCCTGTCATGACCGCAATCAAATCGAAAATCCCGAAGGCTTGAGCAAACCGGAATAGCGAAGCGATCAGGATCTGGGGCATTAGCAGCGGCAGGGTAATTTGCCGAAAACTCTGCCAAGCAGATGCGCCATCAATGGCATGAGCCTCATACAGATCTTCGGGAATCGACTGTAATCCAGCCAGCAGCAAGATGCTGATAAACGGCGTGGTTTTCCAGACATCAGCGGCAATCACCGACATCATCGCTAAAGTCGGTTCCCCCAACCAGTTAATACCCTGACCTTCGGGAATAATGTTCAACCGCATCAGAATGTCATTCCACACACCAAACTCCGCGTTGAAAATCCAGGCCCAGGTAGTAGCAATCAACGCCGTGGGTAACGCCCAGGGAATAATCGCAATTGTCCGTACTGTGCTGCGCCCCCGAAACGCCTGATTGAGCACTAGCGCAATTGCCATGCCCAGAATCAACTCTAGAATCAGCGAGCTAATGGTGAAGACCGTAGTGTTGATGATACTTTGCCAAAAGCGGCCATCCTGGGCCATCCGCCCATAGTTTTCTAAGCCTGAAAACACCGGCTGTAGCTCGGTACCCAGGTTTTGGGTAAACAGGCTCAACCAGAAAGACCGCAGAATGGGATAGGCATAGACCAAGAGCAGCACCAGCAGTGCCGGAATCAATAATATCCAGCCCGTCCGCTGTTCTCTTGCCCGAATCGTGTCCGTCATGGGGTTCTCCTTAGGATGGGGCATAGCGTTTCAGAAGGGTGCGCGTTTCTTCAGCCGCCGCTCGCATCGCCTGTTCCGGCTCCATTCGATTAGTCAGTGCGGCACTCAGGTAGCGCTGAAGGATATCAGAGGCTTGGGCATATTGAGCCACTGGAGGCCGCAATACGGCACTTTCCGCCACTTCCAACATGTCGGGGAAATAGGGATACTCCTGCACGATTTGTGGATCGGTGTAGAGCGAGCGACGGGATGGCAAATAACCATTCTTCAACACCAGATTGCGCTGAGCTTCGGTGCTAGAGTAATACTCAACTACCCGCCAAGCCGCATCCACATTGGGAGAAGACCTGGCAATACCCAATCCCCAACCGCCTAAACAGCCAGCACTCTCTTGATTCGGAGCGTGAACCATTGGCTTAATCCCAACTTTGCCTTTGATTGGCGAATCTTCTGAATTAGTCAAAGGCAAAGCATAGGGCCAGTTGCGCATGAATACCGCCTCTCCGTTCTGGAACAATCGGCGCGCTTCTTCTTCTTGATAGGTCGTCACACCCGGAGGCGAAACGCCCTGACTGATTGTACTGCGGAGGAATTCAATCGCCTTCAGGGTTTCGGGTCGATCGAGGCCAACTTCTCTAGTTTCGGGATTGATCCAAAAACCACCTGAGCCGGCGAGCACCTCTAGAAACATGGCCGAAAGCCCTTCATATTGGCGACCCTGCCAGACATAGCCCCAATTGGCCACATCAGAGTCTTGTAGCTGCTGCGAGACTTGAATCAGATCGGCAAAGGTTTCGGGCGGTTCGACACCGGCCTGTTGCAGCAGATCTTCTCGGTAGTAGAGTAAGCCAGCGTCTGTGCGAATCGGCATCCGATAGAGTTTGTCATCGTAACGACTGCCTTCTACATCAGCAGGTAGAAAATCGGCTAAATCAGCTTGGGTGACTCGATCCGATAAATCCAGCAGCCATCCAGCTGCCGCAAACTTGGGCAACCAGACAATATCCATCATCACCAGATCGTAAGGTGAACCGCCCAGCAGAAACGATGACGTATAGAGGTCCTCAATTAGGTTAGAGGCATTCGGTCCCTCGATTACGTCAACTTTAATATCAGGATTTTTGGCTTCAAATGCTTCAATAATGTGGCGCTCTTGAGCCGCATCTAAAGCGGATGTCAGCATTGTGACATGCACCGGCTGCTGTGAAAATGCCACGCTGGCAAATAGGATACCCAAACAAACCGTAACCGCGACTCCAACCCAGCGCCAGCGATGAAATAGCCAATGTGAGAAAAGCCGACGCAGTCTACGAATCAATAGATGAACATTCATGGTTCCCTAATAACAAACGAAATAAATCACCCTAATGCGAAACTTCACCACTCTGAAACCAGAATGGAGCAAAGGCAATTTTGTTAATTTATGAACCGCTAGCATTTACTCTACTTTTCAAACAGGTAAATGCAGTCGCGTAACACAGGATGGAGTTTATATCAAAGATATTACTGCTCTACCAAATATCAAATCTATGATAGTGGTGGAGCAATTGAGATTTGAACTTGATGCTAACTTGACAAGATCAAACACAATATATGAAACTTAGAAAAATTGTTTGTAAGTGTTAACAATTTTTCATCGTCGCTGTTTTATATCTATGGATACAAGCCCCTACAATCTATAAGTTACGATGATTAATTTTCCAATTACTTCTATCAATAGACATAGACTAAAAGTTAAGAAATATAACCTGTTTCTTGCCTGGTTGTAGCATATTTAGCAAGATTTCTTTAGATTCAATTCACTCTTGAGATAGAGAAATAATAAAAAAAATCAATATAGGGTCAGTATAGATTGCAGTATAAATTGCATTAGAAGCAAAGAAAAAGCATTACATCTGCTCTCTGATTCTTATCAAGTTTTACATACCTAAGAACCTAAGCGTAAGCGAGGATTCTGAGCCTATTTTAGGCAGCTTGATTGGGTGGACCGTGCCACTTGATCAAACAAGTTTTTCTATAGGTTCTTGGTTCATCAACTAATCGCTAATCTTGCCTCAATTGCAGCCGCTTGTGGATCGTACATAGACCACTTATGAACGGTTGAGTTGTCACAATGCTTAATAGTATTTTGAGTTAAGTTAGAGCGTTTAGGTTGATATTTTATTGATGCTGTATCAATTTTTTGATCACAGCTTGATGAACAAATTAATGTACATATAAATGTACAGATATGGGTCAGGTATGAGTAAGTATGAGCTAAGTGAGAGCAGGCGCTCTAATGCTAGATCATTGCTTTAATCTGCTTAATTCTAATCCTCATTGGCTTCCAACTCATGCGTTTCTGCTAAATCACTAATTACCTCAAATCGCTAAATCAAAAAATGAAGATAGTTCTAAAGTTACAGTACTCATGCTTACTGAGTGCTTCGCTTGCCTTAATCGGTGGACTACCCTGTTTCGCTGCAACAATTGAGTTGGATGCGGCAAATTCTCCAGTAGCCCTTGCTCCGGCTAACGCTATTTCAGATGCGCCTACTTCCGTAGATCTAAAGTCCTCTGCTGAAGCGTTTAGCAAATCAGTTAGCCCGGTGGCTGCCTCGCGACACGCGGATTTCTTATCAGCTTCGTTGGGGGAATCTCTGTCAGAATCTCTCTTGCCTGAACCTGTCCCCACAGAAACCAGGATGCCGGTAGTGCAACTAGGAGAATCCGTACAATTAGCGCAATCAACAGCTAGTGTTACTACAGAAACTGCCACAGAGACTGCTACAGGGACTACTACAGGGACTACTACAGGGACTACTACACAAACTACAGGGGCTGGGGTTAATAGTTTGTCAATTCCCTCCAGTATCGGCCAGGTCACATCCGTAGATCAGTTGTCCGATGTGCAGCCAACTGACTGGGCTTATCAGGCATTGCAATCCTTGGTAGAACGCTATGGCTGTATCGTAGGCTATCCCGATCAGACCTATCGCGGCAATCGTGCTCTCAGTCGCTACGAGTTCGCCGCCGGCCTCAACGCCTGTTTGGATCGGATCAGCGAACTCATTGCGGCCAGCACGGCCAACTTCGCGACTCAAGAAGACCTGGCGACGCTGCAACGCCTGCAAGAAGAATTTGCGGCAGAACTCACAGCCCTGCGCGGACGGGTCGATACGCTAGAAGCCCGCACAGCCGAACTAGAAGCCAACCAGTTCTCGACTACTACCAAGCTCGAAGGTGAGACCATTTTTGGCCTGATTGGAGTGGCAGCTGGCGACAGTGCCGACGGTGAAGATGCGCCCCGCAATCCGACGTTTGGCTATCGGGTGCGGCTAAATCTGCAAACCAGCTTCACCGGCGAAGATCTGCTCACAACTCGGCTCCAGGCCAGCAACGTTGAGCCGCTGGGCGGCACCAATAGCGGTGTTCTGGGCACCAACGAAGGCCGAATTGAATTTGACGGCGACAGTGAGAATGAAGTCAATCTGGCCTTGCTGCGCTATGTGTTTCCAGTGGGCGAAAATACCAACATCTATCTCGCCGGTACAGGCAACGGCTTTGTGGATCTGGATGCCTCAAGTCAGCTGACGCCCTATCTAGACGGCACAGCCGTTTCCCTCTTTGCATTGCGCAACCCAATTTACAACTACTCAGGCGGCACAGGCTTTGGCCTCCGGCATTTCTTCGGCGATGTAGTCGAGTTAAACCTGGGCTATCTGGTGCCAGATGCAGGAGATCCTTCCCCCGGTCGCGGCTTGTTTAACGGCAAATACGGAGCATTGGGGCAAGTCATTGTCTATCCCAGCGACAGCATCCGCCTCGGTTTCACCTACATCAACTCCTACAGCCCCACTGAGGCCGACTTTGGCTTAGCCACGGGGAGTAACCTGGCCAATAGCGACTTTGACCGTCCAGTAGTCACCAACTCCTATGGCATCTCCGGCACAATTGATATCACCGATTGGCTGGCGATTGGCGGTTGGGTTGGCTATTCCCATCATCGCTATATTGGGCGTGGGGATGGCGATGTTTGGACTTGGGCCGGTAGCTTATCGTTCCCCGATTTGGGTGGCGAAGGGAATATCGGCGGGCTGTTCGTGGGCATGGAACCGCGCTTAGCTCGAATTGACAGCAGTGTCAACGATGGAGAAGCCGATCCCGACACCTCGCTTCACATCGAAGCCTTCTACCGCTATCGCCTCACCGACAATATCGATATTACTCCAGGGGTGATTTGGCTCACCGCTCCCAACCACAACGCTGAGAACGATGATGTGATCATCGGTGTCGTGCGGACTCGCTTCTTCTTCTAGGTATTGCTTAGCGACTCTGCTCAAGTCATTTCAAGTCATTGATCCAGCCTTTTCCAGGCTAATGAAGTACAAAAAATGGGGTACAGGGGCACGGCCCCTGCGTGGGAGCTTTGCCCCCCACCCCTCGTACCTTACCAGAGCGGAAAAAGCTGTAGCTGTGCCTTTGGATTAGGTCTGGATCAAGGGAAGCTGCAGTAGAAGAAGTTCATCAGCATCTCGTCCTGGCCTGATGCAACCCCAAGCTAATGGGCTTGTATAACATGTACTCAGTAGCAGCCTACATGAGCAACCTACATGGAGTAGAGAAAATTTGTTAGTATAAAGATTGTATTAGCTTGTATTAGCCGCATCATAAGGACCGATACGACTCTAACAAGCGTACAGCTGAAAAGCAAATATTAAATCGCCAATAGTCTAAACCACTAATAACCGTGAGTGGCGCTTGCGGTGGCATATGTGGTAACCTTTACAGGGCTAACTATTGAAGTGAACTGAAAAGCCTTCAGTCTGTCTGTGTCCCTTGGCTCAAACAAACTCAGGGAAGACGTTGAGCAGTGTTCTGCTCTCTGTAGTGCTGTCTTTTTCTCGATATAGCTTTTCCCCGACATAGCTTTTCCCCGAATATAGAGGGAACAGTAAGGACTGAAGCAGGTTTAAATCTATTCTAGGGCTGACCTAGCACAGGTTTATTTAAGCTACAAAGTTACATAGGATGCTACATAGAATAGTATCCATGAGAATGCACGACATGAGAGTGCATCAAGTGACTTGTTAAATGCCCTGATGGACTTCCAGGAGCAGGTTGAGTAAAGACTTGCTCAATCAACGTTTGAAAATCGCAAAACAACCGCAAAACAATCGCAAAACAACTACAAAACAAGAATCAACACCTATGTCTTCGTATAATCTTTTTTCTACAGCGCATTCCGTAACACAACAGCCTACAGTGCCGTTAGCTATGAGGAAACAAATTACATCAAGCCAAACAACCCTACTTCCAACCAGACAGCAGCTGGAACAGTTTTTGCAAATCCAAGGTTCGATCAAAAAGCTGGAGAAACTGTCTACTTGGGAACAAATTCAGCTTACCCATGCCTACCAGAATTGGGTGGGAAAGCGGGGAGTTTAACCAGCTATTCAGAAGCTGTGCAAGAATGCCCCCCTAGCCCCCAAAGTTGGCTACGGTGTCCACACAAGTCGAAGATCCCCCCTAACCCCCCTTAAATAAAAGGGAAGAGGCACAGCCTGTGCGCAGCACCTACCAATCGGGGATTGAAGTCCCCCTTATCCTACGCCGAAGGCGCATCCCCGTAGGGGTTTAGGGGGGATTATAGCCCTGCGGGCATCTCAGAAAAGGGGGATCACCCCTTGCAATGAGTCGCGATCGAGATCGGTATACACGGTAGCCAAAGTTGGGGAACCCGCTCATAGCTCTTCAAAGTCCCCAGTCTTGGGGGTTCGGGGGCAGCGAAGGCTTGGACATCTCTGCCAGTATGCTCCTGCCTGCATTCTCTAACCCCGCCGAGCTTCTGAATGAATTAATCAGGTGATCGCAAATACACTGCTTCTTACCTTCGCTTACTCAGATTGAGATAGCGAAAATTCCTCAATTTCAACATTTAGTCGCCCTTAGGATTGAGTTTTCCTATGGTCTCTCCTGCGGTTGATTTAGCAACTATTTTCAAACGTTAGAAAAGCAAGTAGCGAAAACCTAATGCTCTATTTTGTTGCCTGCTTATCACAGGCATCCTTGCAGCATTGTCCAAGCTCTGTTTGAAGTTGAATTGAGGTAACTTCGATGTTTTATCATGCAAAACAGTTGCAGTATTTTACTCCACCTGCCAAGCCTGATGCCGCCTACGCTAAAAAGCTACAGGAACTGGTTGGCGGTGCTTTTGGTGAAATGACTGTGATGATGCAGTATCTCTTCCAAGGTTGGAATTGCCGAGGCCCTGCTAAATACCGCGATATGCTACTAGACATCGGCACTGAGGAAATCGGTCACGTCGAGATGCTGGCTACAATGATCGCCTATCTACTTGATAAAGCACCGATCAAAATGCAAGAGAATGGTGCCAAAGATCCGGTAGTGGGTGCCGTGATGGGAGGTAGTAATCCCAGAGAAGTGATTACCGACACGATCAATGCTGCAATGAATCCGCAGCATGGCATTGTGTCAGGTGGCGGTGCTATGCCGGCTGATAGCGTTGGCTTTCCCTGGAATGGTCGCTTTATTGTTGCCAGCGGCAACCTGTTGGCCGATTTTCGCTCTAATCTGCATGCCGAGTCTCAGGGTTTGATGCAGGCGGTACGACTGTATGAAATGACCGACGATCCAGGCGTGAGAGACCACCTCAGCTTCATGATCGCCCGCGATACGATGCATCAAAACCAGTGGTTAGCAGCCATTGAAGATTTGCAAGCTGAAGGCTTTGAAGATGTAGTGGTTCCCAAAGTTGCTTACGAATATGGCAAGAACGAACATGCCTATCAGTTCTGGAACCATTCCGAAGGCGAAGAGAGTGGCGAGGGCCGCTGGGCCAAAGGGCAAACCCCCGATGGCAAAGGCGAATTTCAGTATGTTGCCAAGCCCCAACCCCTGAGCGAAGAGCATTTGCCGCCTCCAGGCGATCCGCGCTTACATGGAACTAATGCTATTCCGGAAGGCCAGCCGATGCAGCCATCTTCCAAGTCATCCTCTAAAAAGTAGAGCAGTTTGCTCAGATACAGCGTTTTTCATTCATGTGAGGTGTAGGGGGTGTGGAGGCTTCGCCCCCACGCAGGGGCGCTAGCACCCCGTTTTTCGTACTTCACTAGCCTGAAAAAGGCTGTAGATAGGTGGCAAGCTAACGTTGCCTCTCTGACAGTTGGCTAAGCTAACTTGAAAACTGGTGGGAATATGAAGCGGTTGCCTTTGTTGCTCAACCCAGGGCAATCGCTCCATATCCAGCTAAAACTGTTTAGCCTAGAATACAGCTTTAGTTAATGGTGGCTATATCAAAAGTTAGGTATAGCTCTGACCTTAGCGTAGATAAATCCAAAGTTAGATATGAAACCGGATTTTCTAGCGCAAACTAAAAGCAGAATCGCGATTCCGTTGGATTGCTGCATCGGCTAAAGTCCACCAGCTTCTGAGCAAGAACCAATCAACTAACTCAATCAACTGAGTCATCCTTAATAACCGGGTTATCTTTTTGGCGACTAAAGTTTTGGCAACTAAAGTTGGCAGCTAAAGTATCCCATTCCTTCTGTCTGTTTTTCAATTGATTGCTCATCTCTTAGACCCGAAAGATGGGCAGCAAGTGCTCAAAAAACGAGTACTCAACTAACCAGTAAGAAATCATCTCTACTCTGTAGAAGCAAGGAGAACTTCCTCATGAAAATATCTAAGCTCGCTAAGCCATTCTGGATCAGTGCCATCGCGATGAGCCTCCTCACAGCACCTCTAGCCCTCTCTGGTTCTGCTCAAACCGGAACTGGAACTGCTCCAGACACTACTGGCACCACCGGCACGACAGGTACAACCGGAACTACTACCACGGTTCCGGGGGCAACGGGTACTACCACCTCTCCAGATACCACCACAACTGTGGAAGATGACAACGATGGATTTGACTGGGGATTGCTGGGACTCATTGGTTTGCTTGGTCTAGCAGGCTTAGCTCGTAAACCAGAAGAGCGGGTTCGCTATCGTGACCCAGCCGATGTAGACCCTGCTTCCACAACTCGTCCAGACTACCGACGCTAATGTTACGCTGATTCCACGCTGATAACAACAGTTCGATAACAGGGGAAAAGACCAGAGAATAGCTTTTGCTACTCTGGTCTTTATTGTTTTTTCCTTGTTGCTGTGAAATTTATGAACGGCAAATTCTAAGTGAATCTATCTTCTTTCTAGGATGCACGACAGAGCTAAAAGATGAGGGAGTTAGCAGGCTGGCAGGAAACGAAACTCCAAACAATCATTCCTATTCAGGAACGCCAGACGTTGTTACCAGAGCGCCTTAACTCTTGTATCTAGCCCCGTTGGTGTAGTGTAACCTTCCTGTGCCTGGGCAGTTTCTTGGGGCCTGCCACGGAAGCAACTACAGCCTAATCAGCATCTTCTTGCGGACTGTCTTCAGGAAGTTGCTCTAACAAGTCTTGCAGCAGTTGTGTTTCAGACTGATCGGCTGAAGGCTGGGCATCTGCGCGCGACTGCATGACTCGCTTCAGGTTGGCTCGCACTAAGCCAATTTGGTAGGAATTGAAAGAAATTTCTACAGGCTGGTTGGTTTCCGGAGTTTCCTCCCAAGCCTGTACTTTTGACTGAAGCTCCTGCTCAATAGTCTGGACCAGCTGACGCGCTGACTCATAATCATCAGTTCCATAAGTCAACAGGTTTTCTTCCTGCTGACTGCCATTTGAGTCAAATGCTCCAGCTTGTTTTTGGTTCTCTAAATCAGCAATAGCCTGATTCGCAGCTTGCTGCATCAGCTTGAGTTGCTGTTGGTTAACAACGAGAGGAAAGGCATCCATAACAGTTTAGTCCGATAAGTCCGACATAAAAACTCCAATCACCTTATCCACTTCTCGACCAACCAGCATCTATCATTCGGTAACCTTTACCAAAATCCAAGGAAAAGGTTGGCAAGTTAGATTCATCTGCGGTTAGCAGTTGCATGGGTTGTTGCACGGGATGGAACAGTTGTTGGGGTCACCGAGTAATTCGCATGTGATGAAAAATAGTCAGGGCAGTTAATTGCCTCTTCTGTCAGAGCGCTATGAGGATGGACTGGACATTTAAGATAGTAGCTGTCTGTAAAAAATAAACAGTTAGAGCAGGGAATTTGGTGGAGTTGTTTTGTCTGTTTAATGGTGTCTCGAACAATAGCCCACAGGCTCCACACTGCTGTTGAAATAAATCCCCATGCTGCAAACGCAAAAAACCAATGCATACTTTCATCTCCTGATTTCCGTGCCTAATTCATACTCACCATCGAGCCAACAGGTCACAGCAGCAATTCCAAACCCGTTCTCTACTTGTTCTCCACCTTAAGGATTGATAATCCCGTAGTAGATAGCCATCACAAACAGCGAACTCAGCAGTGCTGCTACTACCAAAACCCTGAAGTTGAATATGAAACTAAATATACGCACGTGTTTTTTCATCTATATATAGCCTCTCTTCTATTACTTCAAAATGCTTTGAAACTACCCTCTCTCTTGGGAATAAAATCAGATGAAGCAATTTAGTGTTACAAGAACATTCTTTTCAGTCTATTTGGGCTACGTATTGAGGCTGTACATAAACTACCGGCGAAATCAACGCAATTCTCATTCTAGAGGTAGAGAGAGGGCAAAGAAGCCGCAGTTTAATGTAAGGAGCTAACTGGCACTTTATGGCGCAGGGCATACTTGGGATAGGCATACTTCAACCCCAAGCTGGAGACATCGGTTGCTAAAGACTAATCAGTAGAAAATCAGTAGAACTAGATTGCTAGAAAAATCCTTACCGGAGAATGCAGGGTAGCCCTTACGCCAATCAAGTGCCGCGCAGGGAAGTTTAGCGCCCGCAATAGCGTTCACCCTGGTTTGAGTCAATACCTGATGCGCTTGAAAGCTGACAGAGCATTTCTTCAAGCGCCATTCAAGCGCCAAGCGCTGTTAGGGATGAGGTAACTATATGGCAACAAAGTTTCCGAAATTTAGTCAAGGGTTAGCGCAAGATCCCACCACTCGCCGAATTTGGTATGGGATCGCGACAGCTCATGACTTTGAAATGCATGACGGCATGACGGAAGAGAATCTATATCAAAAGATTTTTGCGTCTCATTTCGGTCATGTCGCAATTATTTTTCTCTGGGCTTCGAGTCTGCTGTTTCATGTGGCTTGGCAGGGTAACTTTGAACGCTGGATCAAAGACCCGACCCATATTCGTCCGATTGCCCATGCGATTTGGGATCCCCACTTTGGTCAGGCGGCAGTCGATGCCTTTACGCAGGGAGGAGCAACCTATCCGGTCAACATCGCCTATTCTGGCATTTATCACTGGTGGTACACCATCGGTATGCGAACGAATGGCGATCTCTGGATGGGTTCGGTGTTCCTACTGCTGCTGGCGGCAGTGTTTTTGTTTGCAGGGTGGCTGCATCTCCAGCCCAAGTTCCGGCCTTCTCTATCCTGGTTTAAGAATGCTGAATCTCGTCTGAATCACCACTTGGCAGGTTTGTTCGGCGTTAGTTGCTTAGCTTGGGCAGGCCACCTCGTGCATGTTGCAATTCCTGAGTCGCGGGGGCAGCATGTCGGCTGGGGAAACTTCCTGACTACACCACCCCATCCAGAAGGCTTACGGCCCTTCTTTACCGGCAACTGGGGAGCTTATGCCCAGAATCCCGATACGGCTGAGCATATCTTCAGCACGGCCAACGGTGCAGGAACGGCGATTCTGACATTTTTAGGTGGCTTTCATCCTCAAACTCAGTCCCTCTGGCTGACGGATATGGCCCACCATCATTTAGCCCTGGCAATTATCTTTATCATTGCTGGGCACATGTACCGTACCAACTTCGGCATTGGTCACAACATCCGCGAGATGCTTGACTCCAAAGCCGGACTGTTTGGCGGCAGAAGCGAAGGCCAGTTTAATTTGCCGCATCATGGCCTCTACGACACCTACAACAACTCGCTGCATTTTCAGTTAGGCATTCACCTAGCGGCTCTGGGTGTAGCAACCTCCTTGGTGGCACAGCATATGTACTCGATGACGCCCTATGTGTTCATGGGGCAGGACTTCACAACCCAGGCTGCTCTCTATACCCATCACCAGTACATTGCTGGCTTTTTGATGGTGGGAGCCTTTGCTCATGGTGCCATTTTCTGGGTTCGCGACTACGACCCGGTGCAAAATCAGGGCAACGTGTTGGATCGGGTGATCAAGCACAAAGAGGCGATTATTTCCCACTTGAGCTGGGTATCGCTGTTTTTGGGATTCCACACGCTGGGTCTCTATGTCCACAATGATGTCGTGAATGCCTTTGGCACACCAGAAAAACAAATCCTGATCGAGCCAGTATTTGCCCAGTTTATTCAGGCGGCCCACGGCAAGCTGCTCTATGGTTTTGATACCTTGCTCTCAAATCCAGACAGCATTGCCTCTACCGCTTGGCCCAACCACGGCAACGTCTGGCTACCGGGCTGGCTAGATGCGATTAACAGCGGCACTAATTCCCTATTCCTCACCATTGGACCGGGAGACTTTTTGGTGCACCACGCGATTGCGCTAGGCCTGCACACGACTACGTTAATTTGTGTCAAAGGTGCCCTCGATGCTCGTGGCAGCAAGCTGTTTCCTGACAAAAAGGACTTTGGCTTTACCTTCCCTTGCGATGGTCCTGGACGGGGCGGCACCTGCCAAACCGCTGCTTGGGAACAATCCTTCTTCCTGGCTACTTTCTGGATGCTCAACACCATTGCTTGGGTCACCTTCTACTGGCACTGGAAACACCTGGGAATTTGGCAGGGCAACATAGCTCAGTTCAATGAAGGATCGACTTACCTGATGGGCTGGCTGCGAGATTATCTCTGGCTCTACTCCGCTCCGGTGATCAATGGTTATAACCCGTTTGGGATGAACAACTTAGCAGTCTGGGACTGGATGTTCTTGTTTGGTCACTTGGTTTGGGCGACGGGTTTCATGTTCCTGATTGCTTGGCGGGGCTATTGGCAAGAGCTAATTGAAACGCTGGTGTGGGCACATGAACGCACGCCGCTGGCCAATTTGGTGCGCTGGAAAGATAAGCCGGTAGCGTTGTCCATCGTTCAAGGCTGGCTAGTGGGGCTAACTCACTTCACGGTGGGCTACATTCTCACCTATGCGGCCTTTCTCCTGGCATCCACTGCAGGTCGATTTGGCTCCTGAGTCTGATGTCTCAAGTTTGAGTTAGCTAGTTTGAGTTAGCTGAAGTTGACAAGGGTGTAGAGAAACCTCTCTGCACCCTTTTTATTAGATCTCCAATATTGATCCTATAGGGTTTGCCAGAAGAGATAGGACATTGTTGTGGCGATGGCTATAGTTGAAATAGAGAATCAGGCATCCCGTCAGATCCGACGAAATGGCCATAGTTAAAATGCTGATATTGTACGGGCGATAGTTCCTGCGAACTGAGCACTGCCGCTCCAGAAATTATGGCTAATCAACCGGATTTGATATGACTTCTCTCACCCGACCCACCGTTTTGAACAGATTGCGGCAGCCCAGCTCGTGGGACATCATCGTAATTGGTGGTGGTGCAACTGGCTTGGGAACTGCCGTGGAAGCTGCCAGTCGCGGTTACAGAACCTTGCTATTGGAAAAGTATGATTTTGCCAAGGGCACGTCTAGCCGTTCAACGAAGCTAGTGCATGGGGGGGTACGCTATCTGGCTCAGGGCAATCTGCCGCTAGTGCGGGAAGCGCTGTACGAACGAGGAGTGTTACGGCGGAATGCACCCCATCTAGTCAAAGATTTGTCCTTTGTGGTGCCGGGTTATACCTGGTGGTCGCAGCTCTTCTATGGGGCTGGCTTGAAGCTGTATGATTTTCTGGCCGGACGGCTCAGCCTCGGCTCTAGCCGCTGGCTCAATGCCAAAGCCACTCTGGAACAATTGCCAACCCTCAAGCAGGACGGTCTGCGCGGTGGCATACTCTACCACGATGGTCAGTTTGATGATGCGCGCTTAGCCATCACCCTGCTGCGAACACTGCTGGATTTGGGCGGCCTTGCCCTCAACTATGCTCCCGTGATTGGCTTCAGCAAAACCGCAGGACAGATTACCGGTGTGCAGGTACAGGATGCTGAAACTGGAGAAACCTTTGCGCTGAAGGGAAATGTTGCCGTCAATGCCACAGGAGTGTTTGTCGATACGGTTCGGCAGATGGATGATCCTACGGCGCAGGAGATGCTGTCTCCTAGCCAAGGGGTGCATCTGGTTGTCAATCAACGGTTTTTACCCGGTAACAGCGCCCTGATGATTCCCAAAACTGCCGATGGGCGGGTGCTGTTTGCGCTGCCCTGGCACGGCAAAACGCTGCTCGGCACCACCGATACGCCAGTGAAGCAACCAGAATACGAGCCGCGTCCCCTGGAGGCTGAAATTGATTTTATCTTGCAAACCGCCGCCCACTATCTCGATCCGGCTCCGACAAAAGCCGATGTGTTGAGTGTGTTTGTGGGTCAGCGTCCTCTTGTGAAAGCCGACCATACCAC
Organism: Leptolyngbya sp. NK1-12; assembly: GCF_032598965.1. Taxonomy (NCBI): domain Bacteria; kingdom Bacillati; phylum Cyanobacteriota; class Cyanophyceae; order Leptolyngbyales; family Leptolyngbyaceae; genus Leptolyngbya; species Leptolyngbya sp. NK1-12. The sequence goes on along the minus strand of NZ_CP053587.1, from coordinate 408,398 downwards.
TTCAACGGCTGCCCTATCGCGAGAACACACAATTCGCTGCTCGAACTCTGGCCTAGTAACTATTACCGGCGGCAAATGGACAACCTATCGCAAAATGGGCGAAGACGTGATCGATCAGGTGATTCAGCAAGGCAAGCTGCCGCCCCAACCCTCGATCACCGCAACCCTACACCTGCATGGATGGACCCTAACCCCTGCTGTACCACCCTGGGATGTTTACGGCACCGATGCGGCTCAAATCCAAACTCTCTCTGGCGCTGACCAATTGCTACATCCCCAATTCCCCTACACTGAGGCCGAAGTGCGCTGGGCTGCCCGCTATGAAATGGCTCGCACGGTTGAAGATATCTTGGCTCGGAGAACGCGCGCTCTGATCCTGGATGCGGCTGCAAGTCTGGAATCTGCTCCTCGGGTGGCTGCTCTTCTAGCCGAAGAGTTAGGACTAGACGAAGCGTGGCAGCAGCAGCAAATCGCAGCTTATCGGACGCTAGCAACGGGCTATCAATTGCCGTGATCAGACTCGAAACTAAGACAGGGCAGCACCGTCTGAAGTACTGAAGTTGAACTGCACTACATGCCTCTACACCAGCAAAACACTAGCAAAATCAACATGAAAATTTTAGATCGAAAAATTTCCCGCCTATCTGTGGCTTCAGGTATTCTGGCAGTCCTGATCACGATTGGGTTGCATCTATATTCCGGCAGTCTCTCATCCGCCAATCAGGCCAGCGGCTTCAATGCTGTAACGCTATTTGAGCAAGTTTGGCAGACGGTAAACGAGCACTTTTATGATCCTGAGTTCAATGGCGTCAACTGGTCGGCGCTGCGGGAACAGTATCAACCCCAAGTCCAACAGGTCAATACTCGTGAAGCAGCGGCTGCGATCATCAACACGATGTTGGCAGAATTAAATACCTCCCATACCCGCCTCTACATTCCCGAAGAGCCAGCCTATTATCAGCTTTTGGGCATCTTTCAGCCCAGATCGTCTGACTTACAGGATCAGCTCCAACCCTTTTTCCCAGATGGCAAGATCACCTATCCCGGTATTGGCATTTTTACCCGCACCCTGGACGGTGAAACGTTTGTTAGCGGTGTGCTGGAGGGCAGCCCTGCCGCTGCTGCCGGCTTGCAGGTAGGCGATCGGATCGTGAGCGTAGCGGGGCGTCCGTTTCATCCAATTCAGTCTTTTGATCATGGCATCAATCGAGTTGAGATGGTGATTCAGCGTACCGCTAGTCAAGACAGCTTACAAACATTGACCGTTGCGCCCAAACAGTTTGAGGCCACCACGATGTTTCTGGATGCGCAGATTGCCAGCACCGAGGTGATTGAACAACAAAATCGCAGAATTGGCTATATGCACCTCTGGTCCTATGCCGGCGATCAGTATCAGCAACAGCTAGAGGACGAGTTACTTTATGGGCGATTGAAGGATGTGGATGCTTTTGTTTTGGATTTACGCGGCGGCTGGGGAGGAGCCTCACCCACAGTGCTGAATTTCTTTACAGGCCGGGGACCTAGCATCACTAATATTGTCCCCCGGCAAAACCTGCGGGCTACAACGCCATCTCACTGGAACAAGCCGGTTGTGATGCTGGTAAATCAAGAGAGCCGCAGTGCCAAGGAAATTCTCGCCTATGCGTTTCAGCAATACAAAATTGGTCCGGTTGTTGGTTCTAGAACTGCCGGTGCTGTAGTGGCCGGTCGTCCGTTTTTGATGCCGGATGGAAGCGCCCTGTATGTGGCAGTAGCAGATGTTTTATTGGACGGAACGCAACGGTTGGAAGGACGAGGCGTGGTTCCCGATATCCCAGTTTCAGCTGTTCTCCCTTACGCGGCGGGAGCCGATCCCCAGCGAGAACAGGCAATCAAGACGGCGCTGCAAGCCAGTCAGTAGAAGCCTATGGGTTTTCCGCCAGACATTGTCCCAGTCTTTCCGCCAGCACTTGTACATGGGGTGGTTGCAGCAAGGATAGATGATTTCCCGGCACCGAATGCAGTTGAACATCGTTCGCTAAGGACTGCCAACCAAGCATCGGATCGGACCGCAGTTTATCTACGGATTCAGCAGCTTTGAATACGGTGATCCGGTGAGGGTAATGCTGCGGCACATAGCGGTAGGCAGCTTGGGCGTTGGCATAGAAAATTCGCAGCATTGGTACAATGGCAGACTCATCCAATAACCGTAGCCGGGATTGGGGAAGTAAACGAGTGATCGCCGCCCACTGCCAGCGAGACAGCCAAGCTTGGGACTGCCAGCGTTGGGTGGCAATGGCCCCGTAGTTCAGTAAAAATGGCAGACCTGACCAAAGGGCTGTACCCAACAGAAACTTAAGACTTTGAGAAAAAGAGGGTTGGTAACAGGGGGCTGGAGTATCCAGGATAGCAAGCAAACCCACTGACTGGCCGGCTTGGGTTAACTGTTGCGCCATCTCAAAGGCAACCAGCCCTCCAAACGACCACCCACCCAAGTAGTAGGGGCCATGAGGCTGGAGCCTTTGAATTGCCTCAATGTAATAGGCTGCCATCGCTTCAATCCGGTTAAGCGGTGGAGCGTTGCCGCTCAAGCCCACGGATTGCAAGCCATAGAAGCTACGTTGCTGTCCGAGATGATGGGCCAGTTCCAAATAGGGAAACACAACCCCAAACATAGGGTGTATACAGAAGAAAGGAGACTGACTGCCACCGAGCGTCAAGGCAACTAGCGGAGACGAAGCTGTTGCAGTTTTGGCAGCTGGCTGGTCAGAGATCAGCTGGTCAGAGATCAATGGTTGCTCATCCTGCCCTTCTTCCCTATTCTGAGGAGTTGCAAAGTGTGAGGCCTTACGGCGATAAAGCGAGCGATCCAACCGTACCAGGGGAGGTATTGGCAAGGGTGCGGTTGTAGCCCGTCGAGATTCCAGCAGAGCAGCGAGTTGGGCAATTGTCGGTGTTTCAAACACACTCTGCAACGGTAATTCTACATCAAACAGATCCCGGATGCGAGAAGCCATTTGCGTTGCCAGCAGGGAATGGCCGCCCAACTCAAAAAAGTTATCAGAGGTATTCACTTGCTTGAGATGCAGCAGTTCTTTCCATATATCTACTAGCATCGCTTCTGCTCGTGACAATACTGGATGGTCTGAAGTAGGTGCAGCGATTGCAGCTGAATTTATTGGCTGGATATCATTAGGTGCTGTTCCCTCAGTTTCATACAGCGTAATGATTTTGGCACGGTCTACTTTACCATTCGTCGTGCGAGGCAGCGTTGCCAACGGCATCAAGGCAGCAGGTACCATGTAATCCGGTAAGGTTTGTTTCAGGGATTGGCGCAGTTCGGGCACGAGTTGGCGCGCCAATTGTGACTGAAGTGGGTAGTTTGTGTAGGCATCACAGAATCGATCAGGTATCTCAGCCAAAGGGAAATCAATCGTTGCCTCAACTCCATGCCGAATGAATAGTACATCATAGTCACCTGTGTTGGTTTGAGCAGACCAGGTAATTTCGATCCTATAGGGCAGGAGTGTTTCCAGGTTCCACCAATCCTCCGGGTTAATTCCCAGTTCAGCATAATTCTCAGCATAATTCTCAGAATGATTCCCGGAATTTGCTTGCAGCCACTCTCGCATCCGCCCAACTGTTTTTAGAACTGTTTTCGGGGCGGTCCTTGATGCTATTAGGGCTGGATTGTACAACCAATTTGCTGTCTGAATAGCATAGCTGACTCGACTATTCGTAATATTGGTGATTAGATAGGTCTCTGGTTTCGTCTCAGCGAGTAACGCTTGAACATCTGCAACGCGGACAGAGGAAAGTTTCCAGTTATGCTGCGCAGCCGGTGATTGCACCCGATTACAGCCTTCTTGAATCTCTGCTACATGCAGCAACACATTATAGCGAAACTGAGTCATTTCATTGAGGCTACGTCCGCGTGAAAGCCGAACTTGCACTTGCCGAATTTGGGGAAATCGCTGAGACAAAGCATAGAAGAAGCGGGGATCGATTGCCAGTTCAGATTCCTCAAACTGAGACCGTTCAACTTGGGACTGGAGTTGAGTTCGTTCCATGCTGCCATCGGCCTGAGAAAACTGCATCCAGGTATGAAAAGCGGTCAACAGCGGTAAACTACGCACATCGCCCACAAACACATGTCCCCCTGGCGCGACAGCCTGCACCGCTGCTTCTAGGACTTGCATCAAATACTCTCTGCTTGGAAAATACTGCACAATCGAATTCAAAATTACCAGATCGAACGAGGCCGCATCGATCCCATCAAAATCAGTTGCCGTGCGGTGCAGCAGTTCAACTTGGGGCAGATCGAGTCTGTCTAGCTGGTGCTGAAGCGACTGCAACACAACTGGAGAAAAATCGGTCCCTACATATTTCTGACACTGAGGTGCAATCGGTAAGAGTAATAGTCCAGTTCCACAACCAATTTCCAGCACTCGCCTGGGCTGAAGAGCCAGAATTTGCTGGACCCGATCGTTGACCCACTCTTGCATCTGGTCTGAGGAAATTGGCTCTCCAGTATAGCTGCTGTTCCAACCCGTAATATCGAATTTTGCATCAGATTGAAAATCAGCTTCTCCAGTTTGTATAGCTGTTTGATCCTGCTCTTTGTCCTGCTTTATTTCTAATCCTATATTCCTAGCTTTCTCAGTTATGGCTTGACCCGTTTGCTCAGAAAGGGTTCGCCACTCCTGACTCCCGTCGGCTGACGCTCTGGGAAGCCTGGCTCCTAGCTCCTGACTGCCCTCCTTGGCCTGATAGGTTTGATCATAAAGCGTTCGCCAATACTGGAGTTGCTGAGATTGGAGCGGCTCTGCAACAGCAAGTTGCCGCTGCGGGCATTCAGTACTTTGCTGACTCAAATTGAGCTTGGCTAGATCGAGGCTAAAGTAGGCAATCAGGCGCGTTTCACTCGTACCGGCGGCGGAAGCAATCACAACCGCATCTTGGATTGCGGGATGGCGCTGTAAGGCTGCCTCGATTTCGCCCATTTCGACTCGAAATCCGCGAATTTTGACCTGAGTGTCCCCCCGGCCCAGAAACTCGATTGAGCCATCGCTACGGTAACGAGCACGATCGCCGGTTTTGTAGAGTCTTGAGCACTCTAAACTAACGAACCGTTCCTCCGTTAACTCGGGTCGGTTCAAATATCCTTCTGCTACGCCTGCCCCGCTGATATATAGTTCACCAGGAACGCCAATCGGAACCGGATTAAGATGGGCATCTAAAATATACAAACGTGTATTTGCAATCGGACGGCCAATAATTGAGGCATGATCGCCTGGATGCAGCTCGGCAGCAGTGGCAAAAATCGTGATTTCGGTAGGCCCATAGGCATTGAAGAAGCGACGGTTTGTGGCCCAGCGATCTAGGATTTGCTGAGAGCAGGCTTCTCCGCCCGTAATTAAAACTTGCAGGGCTGGCAGTTCGACTGCCGGTAGAACCGCTAGCACAGCTGGGGTGAGCAGGGCATGGGTAATGGCGTGGTCCTGAAGAAATTGCACTAAGGCTGTTCCTGGTAGCTGAGCTGATTTGGGTGGAATGTACAGTGTGCCACCAGAACCGAAGGCAAGCGCAATTTCAAAAACAGAAGCATCAAAACTGAGAGAACTAAATTGCAGAATTCGACTATTGGGTCCGATATCAAAGAGTTGCTGCTGAGCTTGCACTACGTTAGATAAACCCCGATGGGACAGTAGAACGCCTTTGGGAATACCTGTGGAACCAGAAGTGTAGATAACATAGGCAAAGTTGCCTGCGCTAACAGGGTGATGCTGGGGGAAAGGAATTGAGGAGCTGGAAAAGGTGGGAAAACCAAAGGTTTGCTCTAAAGAAAGTTGATCTAAACAAAGGAGTTTTGCTTGGCAGGTAGGTAAGGATGCAATTAACCAAGATTGGGTCAGCAGAATTGGAATCTGGGTATCGGTTAGCATGAAGTGCAGCCGTTCCTCAGGATAATTGGGATCGAGAGGGACATAGGCTCCTCCGGCTTTGAGAATTCCTAAAATTCCAATGATCATATCGGCAGAGCGATCCACCGCTAATCCTACCAGGGTATTGGGCTGAACACCCATCTGCTGCAAAATTTGGGCTAGCTGATTGGCTCGTTCGTCTAGCTCTCTGTAGGTAAGGCATTCTGATTCAGACACAAGCGCAATTGCCTCTGGGGATTGTTGCACCTGAGTCTCGAAGATTTGATGAAAGTACAGATTGGTGGATTGAGTTTCGGTTTGGTTCCAGGCAACTATTTGCTGATATTCGAGGGGTGTAAGCAGCGGTAAATCTGATAGACGGGACTCAGGATTGGCCACAATGCCTGCCAATAAAGTTTGAAAATGGCCGATCAATCGGTGAATGCGGTCACTGTCGAATAGATCCGTGCTGTAGGAGATAAAACCACTCAAACCGTCCTGAGACTGCCAGAGGCTCCGCAATCCTTGAGTTGGTTCCCACAGGTGAATCTCCAAATCAAAGCGGGTGCTGGCGGTCTCTAAAGGTGCGGGGTCTAGCCTCAACCCCGACAACTCCAGGGCTTGCACTGGGGCATTTTGCAGAGCAAAGGCAACTTGAAACAGCGGATTATGGCTAAGGTCTCGCTCCGGATCTAAGGCTTCAACCAGCTTCTCAAATGGTAAATCTTGGTGTTCATAGGCTTTCAAGGCAGTGATCCGAACTCGTTCCAATAGCTCACGAAATGTCGGATTGCCTGATAGGTCAGATCGCATCACCAAGCTATTTACAAAAAAGCCGATTAATCCTTCCAAATCGCTGTGATGGCGGTTCGCAATCGGCACACCAACGGCAATATCATCCTGTTCAGTATACCGATGTAGCAAGGTTTGAAAGGCCGCTAGTAGAGTCATAAACAGCGACACTCCGGCTTGCTGACTCAAGCTGACTAACTGCTGGGTCAGGCTGGGAGAAATTTGCAGCGGCTGTGTTGCGCCTCGGTAGGTCTGAACCGCAGGACGAGGCCGGTCGCTTGGCAAATTCAACATCGGCAAATCTCGTAGCTGATTGCGCCAGTACGCGAGCTGATGCTCCAAAACTTCTCCCTGTAGCCAACTGTGCTGCCAGTAAACAAAATCGGTGTATTGAATCGGTAAAGCAGGCAAGCTAGGGGTTCGGCCTTCTACCAGTGCAGCGTAAAAGTGAGCCAGTTCCTGGATCAGCACGCCAATGGACCAACCATCAGCCACAATGTGATGCATCGTTAGCAGCAACAGCGCCTCAGTTGGCTCAAATTGCAGCAACGACACTCGTAGAGGTGCATCGACCGTTAGATTGAAGGGATGATGTGCTTCAGCCGCTGCTAATTGTTGGCTAATTTGGTCTCGTTCATGACTCGGTACCATGTGCAAATCTACAGCTAAAAAATCGACTTGCACGTTACTCAGAATAATCTGGGCTGGCTCTCCATCGCGGACAACGAATCTGGTGCGCAAGGTTGCATGTCGCTGGACAATGCAGTTAAACGCCCGCTCTAGGGCCGTTTGATCTAAATTTCCCCTGAGGCGAATTGCCGCAGGCACATTGTAGAAGGGATTATTGGGAGTCAGCTGATAGAGAAACCACAAACGCTGTTGAGCGAAGGAGAGAGGATGGTGGGAGGTGGGACAAGGGGGCGTGGAGTGTGCCCGCAGTGAGGTGGAGGTGGAGGAAGTGGAGGAGAATGATCCTGGGTTGGTTGCGGTTTGAAGGTAGGCGATTAGGTCGGCTTTGTGGTCGATGAGTGCTTGGCGCAGTTCGGGGGTGAGGCTGCCAGAAGCAGCGCTACAGTGCAGGCGAATCTGATCTGGAGGTGCATTGGGTTCACCGGTAAGTGAGAGTTGGATATCTAGGCTGTTGAGGTGGGAGACAAATTCAGCAATGGTTGAATACCTCATAGCTCCCATTCCTCCCGCTGGTGTGAAGTAGGTACTTGTCTATGCTTTGTTGAGACATCTGGTATCGGCCAAGGGAATGGTAGCTGAGATGTTAACGTGGGTGCTAGTTCAGCAATGGTGGGAGCTTCAAACACGCGACGCAGAGGCAATTCCACCTGAAATCGATCGCGGATGCGCGAAACCAATTGAGTTGCCAACAGGGAATGTCCGCCCAGTTCGAAGAAGTTGTCATCGATTCCGATTGGGGTTCGACCCAGCAATTGTGACCAGAGTTCAGCGAGAGCAGCTTCTACAGATGTAGTCGGGGCAGTGGTAGCGCGGTTTTCGCTCAGTGTCGTCCAGTGGAGGGGCGGTAGTGATTTCTGATCTACTTTGCCGTTGGCTGTGAGGGGAAGCTGATCTAGTACCCGGAAGGCAGTGGGTACCATGTAGGTCGGTAATCTGGTTTTAAGGAATGTTCGGAGTTCTCGCTCGGTTGGTATAGCTGCTGAGCACCCTACATAGGCAATCAACTGCTGATCTCCTGGAGTGGCGGTAGACGCATCCCTGGCTAGCGGCTGCACCACAACCACCGCAGATTGCACCATAGGATGTTGCGTTAACACGGTTTCAATTTCACCCAACTCTACCCGAAAGCCACGAATCTTGATCTGATGATCAGTCCGACCCAAAAACTCTAGATTTCCATCGGCGCGATAACGAGCGCGATCGCCGGTTTTGTAAACGGTTTTATAAAGTTTTGAAGGTTGTACGTCCTTCTGGCTGGCTCCGCCAACACGTAGTATCTCCGTAGCAGAAGGGTTGAGGGTTGAGGGTTGGGCTGTTAACTGAGTACTCAAAGCTGAACACTCAAACCTAATAAACCGTTCTTCAGTCAGCTCTGGTCGATTCAAATATCCCTGGGCTAATCCTTCACCTGCTAAATATATTTCACCGCTAACGTTGGCTGGAACTGGATTGAGTTGTTCATCGAGCAGATAAACTTGTGTGTTAGCAATAGCTTGACCAATCGGAATGGTTATAGCGTTCTCTGAAATGTTTTCTACTTCATACCAGGTGGAAAAGGTTGTGTTTTCAGTCGGTCCGTAGACGTGAATTAGATGTTGAGGTCTACCTTGTTGCAGCACTGATTGCACACACTCAGTATTCACCATTTCACCGCCAAACAGCAAATATCGCAGGGATTGAAAGGCGGTAGGCATTTGGCTGACGGTTTGATTGAATAAGGCGGTGGTGAGAAACAGAATGCTGATTTGCTGCTGCTGCAACTCGATTGCTAAATTAGCGGGAGATAGGGTGATCTCGCGCTCCAGGCCAATCAATTGGGCACCGTTCAGTAAGGCTCCCCAAACTTCAAATGTAGCGGCATCAAAGGCGAGGTTGGCAACCTGGGCTATCCGATCGCTGGGTTGGATTTGCACATAATCAGTTGCACACACCAGACGGTTAACAGCTCGATGCGGTACCATCACGCCTTTAGGAGTTCCAGTTGAGCCAGAGGTGTACATCACATAAGCGAGCTGGTTGGCTGTACAGAGAAGCGACAAATTCTCAGCCGACTCTTGAGCAATCGCATACCATTCCTGCTCCAAACAAACCACGATAGTTTCGGAGGCTTGCAAGATCTCAACCCAAGCAGGCTGGGTGAGCACCACAGTAATTCCGGCATCCTTCAGCATAAACTGCAGCCGTTCCAGAGGATAGCTGGGGTCCAGCGGCACATAGGCTCCTCCTGCTTTCAGGACTGCCAGCATAGCCGCAATCGCCTCTCCACTGCGTTCCAAACAGATTCCTACTCGCGCACCAGTATCAACTTCTAAGCGTTGTAGATAGCGTGCTAACTGATTACTACCTTGATTCAGTGCTTCGTAACTAAATTGTTGACTGCCAAATTGAATTGCAATTGCGGTTGGATTTTGTTGCACCTGAAATTCAAACTGCTGATGAATACTAACCGTAGGATAGGGAGATTGATTGCTATGCCAACGCTGTATCAACGCTTGTTGTTCTGCCAACGTTAATAGAGACAGAGCCGAGAGAGGTGTATCTGGATTCGTTACAATATTTTCTAACAAAGTTTGAAAATGGTTACATAGTGATGTGATAGTAGCTGCATCAAATAAATTGGTGTTATAGACGATAACACCCCGTAACCCGTCAGTCTGTCGCCATCCTTTGCCCCATAGGTTGCGAAAGTTATCTGTACATTTCCAGAGGTATAGTTCCAGATCAAACCGCGCCGTTTTGGTCTCTAATTCCACCGGACTGAGCACTAAACCAGGTAACACGAGCTGCTCCATTGGTGTGTTTTGTAGCGCAAATACGACTTGAAACAGGGGATTTTGCGTCAGATTCCGCACGGGTTGCAGCTCTTCGACCAGCTTCTCAAACGGCAAATCTTGATGGGCATAGGCAGCTAACGTGACTTGTCGCACTCGCTCTAATAGCTCACGAAAGCTGGGATTACCAGCTAGATCAGTCCGCAATACCAAGCTGTTTACCAAAAAGCCAATCAAGCCTTCGAGTTCGCTGCGCTGGCGATTGGCAATCGGGGAGCCAATCACAATATCAGTTTGTCCGGTGTAGCGATGCAGTAGCGTCTGAAAGGCTGCTAGCAGAGTCATGAACAAGGTCACTCCAGCCTCTTGGCTTAGCTCCTCTAGGGCATCCAGTAGCTGCTGGGGCAATTCTAGCAATTGGCTCGCCCCGCGATGCTCCTGCTTCTGCCCTAACGAACAAGTTTGAGCACCAGGTAAATTTAGCACTGGCAAATCCTGCAACTGCTGCTTCCAATAGCTGAGCTGAGCATTGAGTGTTTCTCCCTGCAACCATTGCCGCTGCCAGTGAGCAAAATCAGCGTATTGAATCGGCAGTTCCGGTAGAGTAATAGGCTTGCCTTCTACCAAAGCCCCATACAGTTCGCCGAACTCCCGAATCAGTACCCCACTGGACCACTCGTCAAAAATAATGTGATGCAGAGCCAGTAGCAATAGATGTTCTGTATCCTGCAATTGCCATAATCGAACTCGCAGCAGCGGACCTTGGTTGAGGGGAAATGGCTGTTGAATCTCCTGCCAGATTTGCTCAAAGGCAGTAGCTTCGCGAATGCTTGCGGGTAGAGCGCGTAGATCAGTGAATTGGAGCGGCAGGAGCAGCTCAGGCGCAATCACCTGCACCAGTTGCCCATCTACTAAGTCAAACTGAGTTCGGAGAGTTTCGTGCCGTTGAACAATGGTTTGAATGCTCTGCTGTAGCGGCCAGCGCTGTAGCGTTCCAGTTAACCGGAATACAAGAGGAATCACGTATAGCGATGCTTCAGGAAACAGTTGTTCGATAAACCACAACCGCTGTTGAGCAAACGAGGCCGGAAAGACATAAACATCTTCTGTCCACTTCGAATTCGGTTTATCTAAAACCATTTACACCTGCATTGATTCAACTTCACTCTGTTGTAAAGCGAAAAGCAGCTCAGTAGCTATGCTCCAGGATAGATATTTAGCTGAATCGGTGTATTGATTTGTTGCGTTTTTCTATACAGCTTTATACTTGAGAAGGTTTTGTTACCACTCTTAAAAGATCAGTAATGATTATGCTTTGATTCGGGTTGCAGATCCGGTGTAGATTTTTTATGAAGTCCTAGGCTGGATTATCAAGCTTAGCAACCCTCCTGCTTTCTATGTTCATCAAACTTCCCGCAAACATCGGCCAAATAGCAAAGCGCCCGAAATCGCAATCCTACAACTTCATCATAGAGGGGATTTAGTTTGCATAGGGGCGGAATTCGCATAATAGTACGGCCCCTGAATTGCAGACTGCGTTCAAATGGGCACTGGGCCGGAACGACTCGACAAATCAACTGAGCAATGTCAGCATTACCAATCTCCAGTTGGTTCAACCATTGGCGAAGCGGCTGCAATAAATCAAAGGCTTGACGGCTAGCTGGTGTAACACGGGTTGGTAAAAACATAGTGTTTCAAACTTCATACCTGAGTGGTTATATCAATAGGTTAGCTATAAACCAGGAGAATTGAAATGCGCAAATTATATAAATTTTAGTTATTAAACATAATTTTCTCTTAAGTGCTGGAGTTTGTGATTAGTCAATTGCGTATCGGCCTCAGACAATCGAGTGAATGACGCTAACCACAGCGGTAATCAACAATTGAGCACAATACTCAGTATGCTTATGTTTGTGAATGGTTTGATGTATGCTTTGCAATACTAGTTCTTCTCAGTCTCGGCAGGAAGCTAGGCTGCCCGCTCAAGGCGACTAACCCAACGGGTTCTACGTCAAACGCATTGCCACCGACCAAGCGTGAGGGGCGAGGGGTGAGGGGTGAGGGGCTTCGACGCGAGCGCACTGCCCCCATGGGGCCAGAAAAATCAGCCGAGCGGTGAGGGGTGAGCGCGGGACTTCCGTCTAGTAGTTAAAGCTCTGATAGGGCACAAATGAGAGTTCCGGCAGAACGAACGTCTAACCAGCCAGATTTGTATATCTCCTGCCTCCTACCTCCCAAATGTAAACTTCTAAAACAAATCTCCGCCAAAATGGTGAGGCTATTCCGAAAAACCGTATCATAAACTACAGAATGTTTAAGGCTTTGAGCGGTTGCAGTTGGGTTGTGACCGGTTGAGGTCTTGTTTTGTCGTTTGGTTTTAACTCCTCTTACCGTCGATTCGCTTTTTAGGAGCGTGTTATGCCCAATCCAGTTACCTATCCTGCCTGTCAGCTTCCGCGTCAGCCGCTGAGTAATCTGGCATGGGAAAGTTTTCGACAAACGGTTACTCCGTCTCAATTCCAGCCTTCTACCTGGGTGAAACTGCTCAACCCGCCTACGGCCTTTAGTTTTGATGAAGCTTGGCTGCTCTGCCAATATTCCACCGACGCATGGTTGGCCTGGGTACCCGATTATGGCGAAATTCTGCTGACTACGGATGAGTTTTGCAGCTTGTCCTGACTTTTGTTCTAATTTTTTGTTCCAATTTATCGATCCTTTAACTCAGGCCAGCGATGGCGAAAATTCAGCGCTGCTTGCAGGCAGTAGGCGGTTTGTAATAAGGCTGCTTCTCCACGAGGCTGGCCGATGATCTGTATTCCAATTGGTAGTCCTGAAGTCGTCCAACCGCAGGGAATCGAAATAGCAGGTAGACCAGTTAAAGAGATCGTGTAGGTGATAGTTAAGTAGTCAATAATATTCCGCAAGGCCACACCATTAATTGTGAGAATCTCGGTTTCGCTATGCAAATAAGGCGGAACGCTGGCGCTAACGGTGATTAGAACATCATGCTGCTGAAAAAACCGCAGAAAGTTGAGGTAAAGCCGATCTCGATCCGCCTCGGCTTGCAGTAGATCCGCTGCCGATAGGCCAATACCGCGCTCGATATTCCAGCATACGCTGTCCGACAGGAGGTTGCGGTAATTTTCGTAGTGGTGTTTCTGCTTGTGCAGTAATGTAGCGGCCCGCATGGTTTCAAAGGCAAACTGAGCGGTTGTGCAATCGGGATGGGTTTCCTGAATTTGGGGACAGAGTGAGCCAATCTGCTCCATGGCCTGCCGAAACACAGCCACCACCTCTGCATCCACCATTGCAACGCCTAAGTCAGGGCTGAACCCAATTCTCAGTGAACCTAGATGCTCCTCTACGGCTTCGGGCAACAAGGCAAATGACGGCATAGGCCAGTCTGAACTGCCGATCGAAACCGGATCGCGCCAATCTTCGCCTGCCATTACCGACAGCATCAACGCGGCATCTTCAACCGAGCGGACCAAAATGCCGTCAGTATCGAGATAGTCCCACAAAAGTGGTTTACGGCGGCGCGGAATTCGTCCTGCTGCGGGGCGTAGTCCCACGACCCCACAGAAACTAGCCGGAGTGCGGCAAGAGCCACCGATATCGGTCCCTTGGGCTAAATAGCCCATGCCGGTTGCCACGGCCACAGCGGCTCCCCCGCTTGAGCCACCCGAACTGCGCTCAGGATCGTAGGGGTTGGCGGTTGGCCCGTAGAGGAAATTGCTGCAATGGGCACCCATGCCAAACTCAGGCGTATTGGTTTTGCCGATCAAAATAGCCCCAGCCGCTCGCAGTCGGGCCACACACAGCTCGTCTTGCTGCGGTACGAAATCTTGATAGATCCGCGAACCGAAGCTGGTTCGGACTCCGGCAGTCGGCGTCAGGTCTTTGACGGTAAAGGGAACCCCATGCAGCACACCTACAGTTTCCCCGCGCTCCAGCATGGCATCAGCTTGTTTCGCGGCGAGTTCGGCTTGTTCTCGACAGGGCGTAATCACAGCCTTTAACTGGTGATTATGGCGCTCGATTTGCTGAAAACAAGCTGCAACCGCTTCGATAGACCGCACCTGCCGCTGTTGAATCTGTTGGGCCAATTCACAGGCCGAGTGTTGATAGAGCTGAGTCATGGCGTTAGTTTGGGACGCGCAAAGCTGGATAGACCACAGGGTAGAAATGCACCCCGACCCCGTGCCGCTAACACCTCTCCCTGTCGGTAAACTACTTCACCCCGCGATAAGGTAATTTCTGGATAGCCTTGGATGGTCATACCCTCGTAGGGCGTATAGTCTACATTGTGGTGCAGCATTGCATTATGAATTGTCACCTGTCGCTGAGGATCCCAAATCACCAGATCGGCATCAGCGCCGATTGCAATTGTGCCTTTGCGAGGGTACAGACCGTATAGTTTGGCTGGATTAGTGGACGTTAAGGATACAAACGTGTTTAAGTCAATTCGGCCTTTGTTTACACCTTCTGAAAACAAAAGCGGCAATCGCGTTTCGATTCCGGGAATACCGTTGGGAACTGCATGAAACGAACTGTGTGTACCACAGATTTGTTTACCCTTCGGGTCATCATAGCGGAACGGAGCGTGATCCGAAGAGAGCACATGAAAGACTCCATTGCACAACCCATCCCAAATCACCTGCTGGTTCGCTTTATCGCGAGGCGGCGGGCTGCAAATACACTTGGCTCCCTCAAAATTGGGCTGATCTAGATCCGCTTCGGTGAGAAACAGGTACTGAGGGCAAGTTTCGGCATAAATGCGTAGTCCCCGGTTCTGTGCCCACTGAATCTGCTCGACGGCTTCTGCTCCCGACACATGCACAATCAGAATCGGCACATCAACCAGTTCAGCCAGCGCAATCGCTCGATGGGTGGCTTCTCGTTCAACCACCATTGGTCGCGCTGTGGCATGATAGCGGGGAGCGGTTTTACCAAGGGCTTCTAGGCGCTGCACCATCCAGGCAATGCAGTCACTGTTTTCGGCATGCACCATGACAAAGGCTCCTTCTTGCCGCGCCACTGCCAGTACATCCAGGAGTTGCCGGTCGCTGAGTTTCAAATCGTCGTAGGTCATGTAGACTTTGAACGATGTGTAGCCGCTGCGAATTAGCTCCGGCAGTTCCTCATCCAGTACAGTAGGAGTAGGATCCGCCACAATCAGGTGAAAGGCATAATCAACTACCGCGTTGCCTGTTGCTCGCTGATGATAGTCTTCTACCGCAGCCTTGAGCGAGCCTCCCTTAAACTGGCAAGCAAACGGAATTACGGTGGTTGTACCTCCTGCCACAGCGGAACGGGTGCCGGTATAAAAGTCATCCGCCATCACCACTCCATCTGACATAGGCTGATCCATATGACAGTGGGCATCGACTCCACCCGGCAGCACCAATCGATCAGTTGCGTCAATTTCCTGTGGGGCTTGGGGTAAATTGGCAGCCAACGCTACAATCCGACCTGCCTTGATGCCCACATCACACTGCATCACATCTGCAGCCGTCACCACTGTGCCTTGACGTATTACTAGATCGAGTTCTGTCATTGGTGCTGGGTCTCTCTGCTTGGGTTGAGAATCTGTTTGAGAATCTAGGTTAGCTCAGATTCTGCCGCTAATAATTAAAACCTTTTGTATCAACAGCCTCATCTAAATCACAAACATCTGATCACAACCCACTTCTCCGGTTCCAATTGCTGACCCAATGATTGTGAATGATAAAGCTTGGCCCTTGATGAACAAATGATGAACAAACACGATGGACTCGGTATTGTTGGCAAACTAAAGTAGCAAAACGATAACCTTAACAATAACCTTCAGGAGCAATACATGGTTTTTAGTTCGCTTTTCTTAGCATTCAAAAGCTTAGGGCTGCTGATTCCGCTAGACCAAAATTTGACTGGAGCGATGGCAGTGAGTTTAGGAGCAATTCCCGGTGCATTGAGTCGCTACTATCTCACGGTTGTGTTTAGCCAATGGCTTGGGGTCAGCTTTCCCTATGGCACCTTTTTCATTAATCTCTCTGGCTCACTCCTCATGGGCTTTTTTGCCATGCTTGCAGTTGAGCAGGTCATCTCCTCACAGGAATGGCAACTCTTAATTACAACAGGCTTTCTCGGCTCCTACACAACCTTTTCCACTTATGCCCTGGATGCATCTATTCTGCTACGAGGACGAGATCGAATCAAAGTGCTCTTTTACTGGTTGGGCAGTTCAATTCTAGGCGGCGTTTGTCTCGAAATCGGGATTTTAATCGCAAAACTATTCCATCCTGGAGGACAGTGAGATGCGTTGGTTCGATATGCGTTGGTTTGACAAGGCCAGACAGATGTTGCAGTCGATCTTACGTTCTTCCAATCTCCGAGTTCCAATTGCCATCAGCTTAGGTGCGATTGCAGGAGCCTTGAGCCGCTATTTTCTCTCAGCAACTATGAACCAATGGCTGGGCACGGTCTTTCCGTTTGCTACGTTTTTGATAAATCTTTCCGGAGCGTTGCTCATGGGATTTTTCACCAATTTTGCTGTCAATCGCCGCATCATTTCACCCGATGTACGCTTGATTGTAGCAGTTGGTTTTTTAGGATCCTATACAACGTTCTCTACTTACACTCTGGATCTAGAAAAGCTGCTTGCAATCGGCAACTGGCAGCTTACAGCACTATATTGGATCGGGAGCACCTTACTGGGCTTAGTATGCTTGGAACTAGGCGGTTATATTGCACGCAGGTTGCCCTTTGGTTGAGAGACTGGTCAGGAGATGATCGCTGGTGTGCTGGTGTAGAACAAATTCCTCTAAGCTGATTGCGGTATTGATTGTTGAATCGGAATTTCCAGGATAAATTCTGTTCCCTGTCCTGCTGTCGAAGCACAGTTCAACTTGCCGCCATGTTTTTCCACCACAATCTGATGACTGATTGACAATCCCAAACCTGTGCCTTTCCCAATGGCTTTAGTTGTAAAGAATGGTAAGAAGATTTTGTCGCAAATGTCTTCAGGAATTCCAGGCCCATTATCTTTAATTGAAATGATGGCCCAATCGCTATTTGATTGCCAGGTGCGAATTTGAATCATCCCAGGATTTGCATCGATGTCTTCGAAAGAGCGGGAGCGATTGAACTCCTCCAGCGCATCAATTGAGTTTGCTATTAAATTCATAAAGACTTGATTAAGTTGACTAGCATAGCATTCGATTTCAGGCAATTTACCGTAGTCCTTAATCACCTGAATCGTGGATCGATTGGCCTTCGAGTTCAAGCGATTCTGCAAAATCAACAATGTGCTGTCAAGCCCTTCGTGAATATTAACGGCTTTCATTTCAGATTCATCGAGTCGAGAGAAGCATCGCAGAGAAGTTACGATTTGGCGAATGCGTTCAACTCCTAGCTTCATTGAGTTCAGCAGTTTAGGTAAATCCTGCTTTAAAAACTCCAGGTCGATAACCTCAATTTGTTCTGCAATCTCTGAGGTCGGAGGAGAAGAAAGCTGGTAAAGGTTGACCAAATGCAATAAAGCTTGGGTATATTCGGCCGCTGGTGTGAGGTTACCGTAAATAAAATTAATTGGATTATTGATTTCGTGAGCCACTCCCGCCACCAGTTGCCCCAGTGCAGACATTCGTTCACTGTGGATCAACTGAAGCTGGGTTTGCTGTAGTTCCTCTAACGCAGATGAGAGCGCTTTGGTTCGTTCTTCTACTTGCTGTTCCAACTGCTGATTTAGCTCCAGCAGAGCAGCTTCTGCCTGTTCTCGCCGCTCAATTTCCTGCTTCAACAATTGGTTTTGAGATTCCATTCTTTTGGCAAAGTCACGTAGCTGCAGATGCACTCTAATCCGCGCCAGTACTTCTTCTTGGTGAAATGGCTTTGTAATGTAGTCAACGGCTCCAAACGATAATCCCTTCACTTTATTTTCGGTATCGGTCAGGGCAGTCATGAAAATTACTGGAATGTTCCAAGTTAATGGATTTTGTTTCAATCGACGACAGGTTTCATATCCGTCAATTCCAGGCATCATAATGTCTAGCAGGATGAGCTCAGGGTGATAATATTGGAGTTGCTCTAGTGCACTCTCCCCATCAACCGCTACTGCAACTTGAAGCCCAGCACTGAGTAAAGTCTCGGACAGTACTTCTAGGTTTGTGGGATTATCATCCACAATCAAAATAGCTTGGGATTCTAAATTAAACATCGTTGTTTTATGAAACATTAGACACTTTGAGCAGTAGGTCAACCGAAACAGAGCAATACCTGCTAAATAAAAACAATCTAGTTCGTTGATAAATAATGTTCTACAAAAGTGCGAATTTGCCTCAACTGAAATTCTCTGGCAAATTGGCGAAGCTGTTGAGTAAACGGTATGAATTTGCGGTCAAAGTTTTCTAGCCTTTCTACCTCCTTGAGCAGGTCTTTGATCAAACCTTTGCGACTTAAATCATGCAGTAAAACCAAGTCCTCAAGGGGCGGTGGAATAATTTGAGCCGATTTGCTCTCAAGTTCGGTTGTTTGTTGCGTCTCTACTACATCACTTTGTTCTGCATATACCCAAGTCAATTTAAGATGCTTTGCTAAAGCCTCCAACAAACTGTCTATTTGCACTGGTTTCGGTAGAAATTCATTGGCTCCAGCATCTAAACTTTTATACTTATCTGATTCAAAAACGCTGGCCGAGGAAACAATCACAGGGATATGAGCCAACTCAGGTAGCTGGCGGATCTGCTTCAGCATCTCGTAGCCATCCATGACCGGCATCGTCAAGTCGGTGATGATTAGATTCGGCCGTAGTTCACTTGCCTTTTGCAGTCCTTCCTGACCATTGAAAGCTTCAAACACTTCAAATCCAATTGGTTTCAACAAGCTAACAATAACAGAACGATTTTCCCACAGATCATCAACAATCAGAATTTTAGGTTGTTGATCTTGAATTCCTACAATCACACCCTGGTTGGAAATTCTGGAGGATTTAGCCCATTCTTTTGCTTCGAGTAGTTCTACATCAAACCAAAAGATACTACCTTGACCAAGCTGACTTTGAACATTCAATGTACTATTCATTAGCTGAACAATCTTTTGACTGATTGCCAATCCCAGCCCGGTTCCTTCAGCCTGTTTCTTGGCATCTCCAGTCTGCTCAAACGGCAGAAAGATTCTATCCAATTGATCTGAAGCAATACCTACACCTGTATCCTCTACTTGAAATCGAATTTTGTAGATAGAAGGACAATCTTTATTACCCTCAAGTTTTTGACACTTGACTAGAAATGTAACACTGCCTGTATCAGTAAACTTGACCGCATTCCCCAACAAATTGATCAGGACCTGCCGTAATCTTTTTTCATCGGCTCTAATTCCGCCTGGCAAATGGAGGTCAGGTTGGTAAATCAAGTTCAATCCCTTTTGTTCAGCTTTGATGCGGCAAATTTCCGCCACATTTTGGAGGAAGGCAGGAAGATGGAAATCAATGGGCTGTAATTCCAGTTTTTGAGCCTCAATCTTGGAAAGATCCAACACATCGTTGATCAACGTCAATAGATGCTGACCACATTGCCTGATAATCTCAATACCTTGTTTTTCCCGTTTTGCCAAGCTTTGTGAGCGTTGCAGGATCTGAGCATAACCCAAGATTCCATTCAGCGGAGTACGAAGTTCGTGGCTCATATTGGCCAAAAATTCGCTTTTTGCCCGGTTGGCGGCATCGGCTAATTCTTTTGCCTGTTTGAGTTCAGCCGTCCGCTCTTCAACTCGTAGTTCTAATTCTTCAAACGATGCTTTTAACTGCGATGCCATTTGATGGAACGAGTGTTCCAAAACTTCGAGCTCGTCCGCAGGCTGCTGGTCAAACAGTTGCTGCTGATTATTATCAGAAGCTATTGTCTCATCTTGAGTAAAACGAGACGCTTTTTGAGCATTATCAGCAGCCAAGCGTTTGCACTCTTCCAAAATTGGTTTTAGACGCCGATTGAGCTGTCGAACAAACAGGGTGACTACCAGTGCCAAAACTGCACCTGCTCCTAATGCTCCCCCGACGGTAATCGCCAAAACCGGCCTCAACACAACTGATTGGGGTACCGCCGCCAACATCAGCCAGTTGGTTCCCTCAATGCGCTGATAGGCCCAGTATTTACCGGGTGTAAAAATCATTCCAGATTGATGTTTGCCGATTTGTTGCCAAACATCTTTCAACTGGGGGATATCCCAATAGGTGGCTAGGGCTTTAGCTTTATCTGGATTGGGGGGATAGGCCAACAAATTACCTTGCTCACTTAGTATGACAAAATACCCTCCCCCCCAAGTGACAGGGGCCTTGACCTCCTCCCCAATTGCGGTAACGTTGACATCTAGGCCAGCAACGCCGAGGGCTTCACGCCGGTCATTAAAAATTGGGCCTGTGTAGGTCGTCATAGTAATGCCGTGCCATTGATAAGGCTCAAGCCAGACGTTTTTTCCACCCGCTAAAACTTTTGTGTAATACTCTTGGTTGTAATATTCATCTTCTTGGGCTAGCTCTGCATAACGAATACCTTCATGTGGAGGAGGCAATCTTGTTCCTATCTGACCGGGCGTATTTTTATCTAAATAGAAGTAGGGCCAATACCATTGTCTCTCTGTCACGACCTTGAATGGGGTTTGTCCAAAGCCGAACCCGGTCGTTAAGGGAGAACCCTGTTGCAGCAGATCAAAAACTAACGCTTTGTAAATCTGCGGCTCACTAATTTTTTGTTGGCTTAATGTTTTAACGGTTGCCGATAGGTTGTTTAATGACTGCTCGACTCTAGAAAGTTCTGCTTCAATGGATTCAACTTGCGTACTTAAATTACCTTGAATTTCGTTCTTTGCGCGGCTTTCGAGCGCCTGATAAAAGAAATAAGACATACTGCCTAGCCCTACTAGAGCGCCGCTCAGTACATAGAAAAATAACCTTGAGCCAATTGAATGACGGATAGAGTTTTTCATCAGTGATTTCACCGCTTCCAAGAGGGCATTAAATTTAAACTGGCTTTGAATTTCCTGGGTATTACTGAATCTTTGTGCTTAAGAGTTCCCATAATTGCCCAACTATCAACTATACCGATGTCAGATTGTGAGATGTTCTCAAGCGCAGCGGATTGCTAACAGGTACACGCGGTAGGCGATGCTTAAAACCGCATAGTACTTCCCAAGCGATAGTATCTAGCATGGTTGCCCAATTATCGACAGAAATTTGCTCTGCTCCATCCTGTCCTATCAAGGTAACAACCTCACCCTCTCGCAGATCAGGAATTTTACTGACATCCAACATCAGCTGATCCATAGTGATTGCCCCAATCTGAGGAATTCGCTGTCCTCGCACTAAGACCATCATCCGATTGGAGAGACTACGTGGTACACCATCGGCATAGCCAATCCCAACCACCGCCAAACGAGTTTCTCGATTAGCTATATACTGGTGGCCATAGCTGACGCCTGTACCTGGTTGAATCGTTTTCACCTGCGTGACCCGTGCTTTAACTTGAAGCACAGGTTTGAGATTGACTTTACCTTGCAAATGGGAAGCAGGATATAGACCGTAGATAGCCAGCCCCACTCTCACCAAATCATAATGCATAGCTGGATCAGACAGAGTGGCAGCAGAGTTGGCTAAATGCAGTTTGGGTAGGGCAATCTTAAGCTTTTGTAACTGAGTAATGACTTCTTGGTAGCGAGCCTGTTGCAGATACATGGTGCTGGAATTCGGGGAGTCTGCGGTCGCTAAGTGCGAGTAGATGCTGGCAAGCTGTAAGCGGGGTAAGCAATTGATCAGCTGCACGAGTTCTACAGCCTGCTGCCAGGGGGTACCCAACCGTGACATGCCCGTATCAAGATTGAGATGAACCGGCAGGCTTTGACCTATCGTTTCCAAGGCTTTAGAAAACATCAGGGCCTGCTGAGGAGTGCACAAAGTTGGCTGTAACTGCCAACGGGCAATGGCTCGAACTTGTGCAGGAGTGTTTGTTGCCCCTAGCAACAGAATCGGTGCTTGAATTCCGGCCTCTCGCAACTCGACCCCCTCAGAAAGGGTCGCGACTCCCAACCAAGTTGCTCCATAGTGCAAGGCTGTCTGAGCAACCGTCACCGCTCCATGTCCATAGGCATCTGCCTTGATGATTGCCATCAACTCGGTCGTCGGTGACAACAGGCGTTTGAGTTGCTGGACATTATCAGCCAATGCTTCTAGATCAACTTCGACCCATGCTCGTTCACATTGCAGTGATGCTAAACTTGGGTTCAACGTCCAATTCAGCATTGCAACTTACTCCTGATCATAAATCGTAGGGAACCGAGAGTAATCGAGCGAATGGTTTGACTGGCCTGAATTCGCATTGCTAGGACCTTTGTAACAGCTGCCTTGGACGGATTGATTTACCTGTTGAGAAGCAACTGTATCAAGTGAAGGTGGCAAGAAACCCGCACGTTGGAAGTAGGAAAAGTAGATGTTCATTAACTTGGCATCAACCGTAGGACAAACAATAGAGGTTTGAGCAAGTCCTTCCACCATGTTTTGGCAGTCAAACGAGCGAGCCGTCAGTAGAAATGCTTCTAAGTAGGTTAGTTGACTTTTGGAATTTCGTTCAGTTAGGAGTGACAACATCGGACTTAAAACATTTTCTTCGGAACAATCTAGCTTGAGCAGTCTAGCCTGCCACTCGTAGTTGGATAACAGCTCCATTTCGTAACCGCAGCCACGGATTTGGCGAATTAGTTGCGACCATGGTAAGGATTGGGAATTGACAATGTGAAATGTCTTAGAAACTGATTCAGATTGACTAGACAGATGAACGATTGCTTGACTGGCAAAATCAACAGGAATCAAATTTAGCCAATGTTCAAAATTCGGTGCGGCCTTGAGTTGAATCATGCCTTTAATCAATCTGCACATCAAATCATTAATCTGAGCCGCACCTGTTTGGCTATGCCCAGTTAACATTCCAGGTCTGTAAATAGAAACGGGTAAACCTCTCAGTTGCGCCGCTCTAACGAGATGCTCAGCAACCCATTTAGTTTGGGCGTAACCGACATTGAGATCTTGTCCGTGTTCTAGAGGCTGATCTTCTCTGATCCTATCCATCTCAAAGTAAGCGGGGGATTGAAATACATCAAGCGTTGAGATGAAATGGACAGGAATCGCTTGGCTCTGGCTGGCCAGTCGCAATACCTCTTGGGTTCCTAAGACGTTGGCAGCCCGTAGTGCGGTGTAAGGATAAATCAGATTGACGAATGCACCAGCATGATAAATTCGATCTAGCTGATTCGATAACGCTTGGAACATCTCTTGTGCTAATCCTAGGCAAGGCTGCGACAAGTCGCCCAAGACCGGAATCACTCTAGGGTTTAGCTCACCACTGCTCAACATATAGCGAGCCAAATTGTTCTGAAGTCTTTGCTGTCCTTCTGCGAGATGAGAGGCTCGCACCAAGCAGTAGATGTCTGCCTGTGTTTGTTGTAGAAGTTCGTGCAGCAGAAATGCTCCCAGAAAGCCAGTTGCGCCGGTTAAGAAAATCCGCTTTGGCTCTCGATTGAACGGCACCAATCGAGCCTTGGGCTGAATGGCCGCATCTAAAATTATATCGGCATCTAAATCAATCCTTATTTCTTCCTGTGCTGCTGTACTCGCATCCAGATTTTGGATTAGGCGAATGCCTTTGATCAAACCCATGATTGTAGGTTCTCGCAGGAGGTAGAACAGAGGTAGCTCAATTTGAATAATTTGTTCGATTCGAGCGATCAACTGAGCCGCTAATAGAGAATGTCCCCCCAGTTCAAAGAAATTATCATAAATTCCAATTTGGTCAATACCCAGGATTTGAGACCAGATTTCGGCCAGTTGTCTTTCCAACACAGTCGCAGGCGAAACATAGGGTTCAGCTAAAGCGGGCCGTTCTTTCTTCGGTTCTGGCAGAGAGCGGCGATCAATCTTTCCGTTGGGGGTCAGGGGCAAATTCTCCATGACTACGAACGTAGAAGGAACCATATAGTCTGGCAGTTTAGCCTTTAGAAACGCTCGCAATTGAGTCACGAAATTATGTTGATTGCCCTGTAGAGGATTGTTTGCGTATGCATTCCAAGGTTTTGGCTTCACGGGTGCAGGCAGAAGATCGAGCAAGGGCCTTTGAGCCTCTATGGCGTTGCGATGTTGTAAAACGACATCGTAAGTGCTGTTGTTTGAATCAAACCAGCCAATCTGGACA
Source organism: Leptolyngbya sp. NK1-12 (assembly GCF_032598965.1). Taxonomy (NCBI): domain Bacteria; kingdom Bacillati; phylum Cyanobacteriota; class Cyanophyceae; order Leptolyngbyales; family Leptolyngbyaceae; genus Leptolyngbya; species Leptolyngbya sp. NK1-12. The sequence continues at coordinate 384,032 of NZ_CP053587.1, read as the reverse complement.
TCATAAGGTAGGGACTGACTTAAGCTCCAGAAGTCTTCAGGATCCACTCCCCAAGCTTGGTCTACAGTTTGCAGTAGTGAGATCAATTCTGCTACTGTTCTAGGCCGTTTAACGTCCGCTAATGCCTCTATTATTTGCAGAGCAGAGATAATTCGTTGATTAGGAACACGAGTGATTTTGAGTAAATTGAAGTGGTTATTTTGAAGAAGATCTTTGATAGACTCCAATGTTAACTGATCCTTCTGCCAATCTAGGTTTTGAGATTCAACTGCAGGCCGAATTTCGGAATCGATGTGAAGAACCACATCATAACGGAACTTGGTCATCTCATTGGCGTAATGTCCTCGCTTCAACTGAATTTGAACATGATTAATTTGCGGTAGATGCTGTTTAAGATCTACGAAGAACGCCGGATCGATCACCAATTCTTTATCTTGAGAAATTTGTTTGCGGATGCGCTGCTCTAATTCGGTTGTGCTCAAAGTAGGAGAGGCTTGACAAAGCTGAACCGAGGCATGAAACGCTTCTAGCAAGGGTAAGCTTCGAACATCACCAACAAAAATGCGGCCTTTTGGCTGAACAATGTTTGTTGCTGCTTCTAAAACACGCACCAAGTACTGAATATTTGGAAAATACTGAACTACAGAATTGAGAATAACGGTATCAAATTCTCCTATCTCTGAGTCTGAAACGACATCCGCAGCTCTTTGACACAGACTCACATGAGATAAGCGATCCTGACTCATCGCAATTTGCCGCTCAAGATACTGAATTGCTGTTGTGGAAATATCTGTGCCTTTGTAGTAAGAACAGTGAGGTGCAATTTGAAATAATAACAGCCCCAGCCCACAGCCAATTTCCAATACTTTATTGGGCTTTAGATCTAGGATTCGAGCAACCGTGTTGCTAATCCATTCATGCATTTCCGCTTCAGATAAGGGTAGCCCTGTATAGCTATTGTTCCAACCGATGGTGTTGCGGGTCCAATCCTGAGTCGTAGATGATCGGCTGTAGATGGTATTCCACAGAGTTTGCCACTGTTGAATCTGTTGGTTGCTCAGTTCAGACAAAGGTTGTGTTGCCTCGATATCATTCTCCTGAGGAACTACGTAGGCAATCAACCGCTTGCTTCCTGATCCATCTTCTCTGGCAATCACCGTGGCCTCTCTGACAAGGGGATTTTGACTGAGAGCCGCTTCAATATCTCCCAACTCGACCCGAAAACCACGAATCTTGACTTGATGATCAATCCGACCAATAAACTCAATGTTGCCATCAGGGCGATAGCGAGCTAGATCCCCAGTTTTGTAGAGACGTGCCCCTGGCTCAGAACTAAACGGGTCAGTAATAAATCTTTCATGATTTAAATCAGGGCGATTCAGATAACCTCGTGCTACTCCATCTCCACCAATGTAAACCTCTCCTGGCGCACCAATTGGCACCAGTTTGAGAGGGTCATCTTTGCGGCGAGCAGGGCTTTCTAGTAAGTAGATCTGAGTATTGGCGATTGGCCGACCGAGTGGAATGGAATCAGCACCTGGTTCCACTGGATGAATCATCGACCAAACTGTTGTTTCTGTTGGTCCGTACATATGCCACAGAGAACCACCTTTGGCCAGCAGTTGATTCGCTAATGAGCGCGGCAGAGCTTCTCCGCCGCATAGCATCTTGAGGCGGTTATTGCCTTGCCAACCTGCTGCCAAGACCAGTTGCCAAGTGGCCGGTGTTGCTTGCACAAAAGTGATATCCGGCTCAGACAAAAGTTCAGCCAGTTGGGCAGCATCGGATGACACGTTCTGAGGAATTAGGCGAATTCGAGCACCTGTTACTAACGGCAGATAGAGATCGGGAACCGCCATGTCAAAGGAGATGGTGGTGATCGCCAGCAGCGTATCTTCGTGTGTTAATCCTGGTTCACGCTGCATTGAATGCAATAGATTGACCACAGAACGGTGAGTGATTTGCACACCTTTGGGCTTACCGGTGGAACCTGATGTGTAGATGGTGTAGGCCAGGTTGTCGGGGGCCACGCCACTGGTAAGATTTTCTTTACTGAACTGGCTGATGATGGGCCAATCTGTGTCGATGCAAACAACTTGAACTTTTTCAAGCGTCGGCAATTGGCTGAGAAGTTGCTTCTGAGTGATAAGAACAGGAAGCTGAGAATCTTCCAGCATGAATTCTAAGCGGTCTTGGGGATAGTTAGGGTCAAGCGGGATGTATGCCCCGCCTGCTTTAAGAATCCCTAAGAGACCGATGAACATAGTCAATGATCGTTCAACACAGATTCCAACTAACGTCTCAGGCTGAACGCCTAGCTCTTTGAGGTAGTGGGCTAGTTGATTGGCTTTCTCATTCAGTTCCCTATAAGTCAGCTGATCCTGTTGAAAAATTACTGCTGTTGCATTAGGAGATTTTTCTACCTGACGTTCGATTAACTGAGGAATTGAGTGATCTTGAAAACCTGTGACCATGATGTTCTCCATGCTGTCTGAGAAGCGACACGAAATAGGCACACATCTATGTAATACATAAGTTCAGCGTGCCCGTTTGTGCATCATAGAAAACATGATTTTTCAATTTTTAAGTAGCTTTACATAAGAGTCTGATTTTGTTAGTTTGATGTAAGGTGATTATGCTTAAGATTCTGTTTTTTGGGTCTAACTTGGGATAAGTTAATTAAAGTTGTATTTAATACATTAAATTGAGATTCAATTAGCTTAATTAAACAATTCACTATTTCTAGGCTGACCTACAGGCCCTATCTTGAGTGCAAACTCATTTTCTAAACGCCTCAGAGCACACAGCCATTTTGCAGCAGGCCAGATGCTTATACTCTGAATTTAATTGGGTGAATCGCTGCGTCGAGTGGCAATGGCCTGCAAAAGCTAAAAACAAAAGCTAAAAACAAAGGTTAAAAACAAAGGTTAAAAACACTGTTATAATCACTCGCAGTTTGGCGTGAGTGAGCATGAAACTAAAGTTCTCATCGATTGTCATTTTTTTATCGGTTTGCTTTGTCGTTCTGGCTGCAACCATCCAGCCTGGACGCCCTGAGCTATCCAGAACTGAAAATCTGCTGCCTCCTGCACTATCTGCACCGACTGCACCGAATTCTGCCGGTTTGGGGATTCCGCTGGGCTGTGCGATTCAGCCAGAACGCAATCCTGTCAAGCCACCGGTATCTCCTGCCAGACCCGTCCAGGTGCCGCTGTCGCGCTTTCGTCAAATCAACCCAGCCACGCCAATCGCCGCAGGGCCACGCCCAGTCAATCGCCCAGCCTATACGCCGAGAGAAGAAGTGGCCTTGGCCGATCTCACCAATTTTGGCGATCGCTACATCAAAGATTTGAATGGCCGCTTAGCCGACCACGCGCCAATTATTGTTTTGCATGAAACCGTGGGATCTGCCCGCAGCGCAATCAATTACTTTCAGACGCCTCATCCCCGCGATGAAGATCAGGTAAGTTATCACACGCTGATTGGCTTGGATGGGACCGTTTACTATCTTGTACCACCCGACAAACGTGCCTTTGGAGCAGGCAACTCGGTATTTATTGGGGCCAACGGTGCAGAAAGTGTCCAGACCAATCCAGATTTTCCTGCTTCAGTCAATAATTTCGCCTACCACATTTCGCTGGAAACCCCAGCCGACGGTGACAACAACAACAGCAGCCACAGCGGCTACACGAATGCCCAATATCAGTCGCTGGCTTGGCTAGTGGCAAAAACCGGCGTGCCCAATGATAGAATCACCTTTCACAAAACCGTAGACCGATCAGGCAGCCGTCAGGATCCGCGTAGCTTCAATGCTCAGGCTTTTCTGGCTCTACTCGATACCTATCCCAGAACCAACGAGATTGTGATTGGGTGTTCCATTGCACTTTCCACCCCCTGACCTCACAGTTCATTGCTGTACTTGACTCTCCAGTAAGCTGGAGAGCCTAAGATGAAATCAGTTGAACTGAGGACAGTCGATTTGGACTGGAATTGAACGATGACGCTTGAATTTACCGTTCCCAATATGGCCTGTTCCGCCTGTGCTGAAACCATTACCAAAGCTGTGATGGCACTTGATCCAGCCGCTAAAATTGCCGCCGACCCTCAAACCAAGCAAGTGAAAATTGAAACAGGCGTTGAGGCTACGGCAGTCAAGAACGCTATTACAGATGCAGGCTATACCGTAGCCTGACCTGAACAAATCAAATCCAATTGACATGTTGAGTTGGATAAACCAATGGACACAGCTACTCTAAAACTACGAGGCATGAGCTGTGCGGCTTGTGCCAGCAATATTGAACGAGCGATCCAGTCGGTTCCCGGCGTGCAAGAATGCAGTGTTAACTTTGGAGCCGAACAAGCAACTGTTACCTACAATTCACAGCAAACCGACATCAGCACTATTCAAACTGCCATCCACCAAGCGGGATATACTGCTCATCCCATCCAGTCCCAAGACCTGTTTAATCCTGAAGATGATGCAGAACGCCGCCAGCGGCAAACCGAACAGCGTGAATTGACACTCAAGGTTTGGGTTAGTGGTATCATCAGCATCATTCTCGTGATTGGTTCACTGCCGATGATGCTTGGATTGCCGCTACCATTCATTCCAATGTGGCTGCATCACCCCTGGCTGCAATGGTTGTTGACGACTCCAGTGTTGTTCTGGTGCGGTAACCGCTTTTTTATCAACGCCTGGAAAGCCTTCAAACGGCGGACCGCTACAATGGATACCTTGGTAGCGCTGGGTACTGGTACAGCCTATGTTTATTCACTGTTTCCCACTCTGCTTCCAGATTGGTTCACACAGCAAGGTTTAAGTCCTGATGTTTACTACGAAGCTGCTGCTGTAATCATTGCCCTGATTCTGCTGGGTCGCCTGCTGGAAAATCGGGCCAAGGGGCAAACGTCTGAGGCAATTCGGCGACTGATTGGGCTACAAGCTAAAACTGCACGGGTAATCCGGAACGGTCAGGAAGTGGATGTGCCGTTGGCGGATGTGATGCTGGGAGATGTAGTACTGGTACGTCCGGGTGAAAAGCTTCCGGTGGATGGCGAGATCATCGCTGGTTCCTCCACAATTGATGAGTCGATGGTGACTGGAGAGAGTGTGCCAGTCCAGAAAGCAATTGGCGATGAAGTGATTGGAGCAACCCTGAATAAAACCGGCAGTTTCCAATTCAGAGCAACTCGCGTCGGGAAAGATACGTTTTTGGCTCAGATGGTCCAACTGGTGCAGCAAGCTCAGGGTTCGAAAGCGCCGATTCAGCGCTTGGCAGATCAGGTCACGGGCTGGTTTGTGCCGGTAGTGATTGCAATTGCAATTGCTACGTTTGTGCTGTGGTACAACCTGATGGGCAACGTGACGATGGCACTAATCACGACGGTTGGAGTTTTGATTATTGCCTGTCCTTGTGCTCTGGGTTTAGCCACTCCTACCTCAATTATGGTGGGTACAGGAAAAGGCGCAGTGAATGGAATTTTGATTAAAAATGCCGAGAGCTTAGAACAGGCTCACAAGCTGCATACGATTGTACTGGACAAAACAGGAACCATTACTCAGGGTAAACCCACAGTTACAGATTTTGTCACAGTCAAAGGAACGGCGAATCACAATGAGATCAATCTGTTGCGTCTGGTGGCAGCGGTGGAACGCTACTCTGAACATCCTCTTGCTGAAGCCGTAGTACAGTATGCCCAAACCCAAGGTGCAGAACTGATCGAAGCGACTGATTTTCAAGCCATCGCGGGCAGTGGCGTGCAGGGCTATACGGCGGATCGATTGGTTCAGATCGGCACTCAACGTTGGATGACTGAGTTGGGCATCCAGACAACCGCTCTTCAACCCCCCTGGGAGCGCTTGGAATACTTGGGTAAGACGGTGATCTGGATTGCGGTAGATGGGCAAGTTGAAGCGATCATGGGCATCTCTGATGCAGTAAAACCGGCTTCAGTTGAAGCAATTCGTGTGCTACGGCGGATGGGCTTAGAAGTCGTGATGCTGACGGGTGATAATCAGCGCACTGCTGCCACCATTGCCAAAGAAGTTGGGATTCAGCGCGTGCTAGCAGAAGTCCGTCCCGATCAAAAAGCGGCCCAGATCGCCCAGCTGCAAGCTGAAGGTAAGCGAGTTGCCATGGTGGGGGATGGCATCAACGATGCACCTGCACTGGCTCAGGCTGATGTCGGCATGGCGATTGGTACCGGAACCGATGTAGCGATTGCCGCTAGCGATATTACCCTAATCTCTGGCGATTTGCGCGGTATCGTGACGGCAATTCAGCTCTCGCGAGCCACGATGCGTAACATTCGGCAAAATCTTTTCTTCGCCTTTATTTACAACGTGGCAGGGATTCCAATTGCGGCGGGTGTGCTCTATCCGGTGTTGGGGTGGCTGCTGAGTCCGATGATTGCAGGAGCGGCGATGGCGTTTAGCTCCGTTTCGGTGGTCACCAATGCCCTGCGCCTGCGCCACTTCAAACCAACGTTGAGTTAGGAGGCAACCATGAAGCGAGCGTTTTTCATCGCTAGCTTGGCTGGATTGGGAATTTTGTTGGGAGATATACCAGGTGTTATATCGGGAGATACATCCCGCACCATTGCCGCACCCGATCATTCAACCCACATCGAAAATCAAAGGAACGGCCACAGTACAGGTCAATTTCAACGCATACAGCAACCCTTGGCGAATAGAGTAGCAATAACGCTGGGAGGACTGGGACTGATTGGGTTAGAACTCTGGTGGTTTCTGTTCAGTCAACCAACATCACAACGGGCCACTACCACTGCCGGCATTCAAGAAGTCACGATTACAGTAGATGGCGGCTATGAACCGAGCGAAGTTGTGGTCCAAGTCGGACAGCCCGTGCGGCTGAAGTTCAATCGTCAAGATCCGAGTAGTTGCCTTGAGGAAATCCGTTTGCCTGACTTTCAAATTGCTCAAGCTCTGCCGCTGCATCAGGTCACAGCAATTGAATTTACTCCTGCCCAGCCTGGTACCTATACCTTCACCTGTGGTATGAACATGTTTCGCGGTACGCTCAAAGTATTACCCACAGCCCTATTACAACCATCAGTGAATCCTGCGAGTACCGCAAGTAAGGCTTCAGCCTGAGTCGATTGGCTGAGGATTGTCATTAGTCATTAGTGAAAACATTGACCAATAACTGAGACCAGTGATCATCACAGTTACATCAGATTGAATACAGCCTTTTTCAGGTTAGTGAAGTCCGAAAAACGAGGTGTAGGGGCACTGCCCCTGTGCGGGGGCGGATCCCTACACCCCCCATATCTCACATGAGTGAAAAACGCTGTAACTTACCATTATTTCATCCTGGTTTCATCTTTTTGGACGATACTGCAAGCAACAGAACATTTAGCTAGAAACAGTAAAGATGATGATGCGCTTGAAACAAACACCCATGTGGATCGCTGCTAGTGCTGCAATGCTTTTGTCATTTGGATTTGTGGCTTGTAATGCCGCTGAAACAGCAAATGAAACAGCAAATGAAACAGCAGCCAGAGAGTCTAATTCTTCTCAAACAGCTCAACATTCAATGCCCGGAATGGATCATGGCAGTATGAATATGAGTATGGATCTGGGGCCGAAGGATGAGACCTTTGATCTGCGATTTATTGATGCGATGATCCCCCACCACGAAGGAGCGGTGAACATGGCGCAGGAGGCACTACAAAAGTCAAAACGCCCGGAGATTCAGCAGCTTGCTAAGACAATCATTGCTGCTCAAGATCAGGAAATCAACCAAATGCGGCAATGGCGTAAAGCCTGGTATCCCACAATGGATGACACACCAATGATGTATGATCCGGGCATGGGTCATATGATGCCGATGAGCGATGAGATGCGCACCAGCATGATGATGGCAGGCGATCTGGGAACCGCGGACGAGCAGTTTGACCTGCGATTTATTGACGCAATGATTCCCCACCATCAAGGGGCAATTGACATGGCAAATCAGGCTGTAGAGAAAAGCGAACGGCCAGAGATCCAAAAACTAGCACAGGACATTATCAGCAGTCAGCAGTCAGAAATTGATCAGATGCAGCAGTGGAAACAACAGTGGTACGGCCAATGATTGCACTTTTCTGCAATCGGGTTGGCAGAATTCGGTAAGTAAGATTGTGCTTTTGTGTCAGTGCCTTAGCCGCTAAAGGGCATTCAGAAGCCAACGATTGCCTGTATGGTTAGATTACAACGGTAAGTTGCCGAGGTGACAAACCGTAAAGTGCTCAATCCGGTAGGGTTGAGTCAGCATCTAGTTCAGTAAGCAGGTTCTAACGTTGGCGTTCTCTCACCTCATTGCCCCAATCTACCGCTTTGTGTCCCGTCTGGATGCACAGCCAGCTTGGCAATGGTGGGAAGATAGACGAGCGTTGCGCCTCAAGCGCCAAGCTGAACAGATCCGAGATGATCTATTGCAAGAGTTGTTTACCATGCGACGAAGTTTGGAGTTAGCAGCACCAGATCAGTTCTCTAAAGCCTCCCCTGGCTGGTTGGATCAGGTTGAGAAACTGCAACGATCGCTAGAACAGCTGGGTCACCAGATCTCATCTCCCTACATTGAAGAGAGTTTGCCGTTGGCGCTTCAGTATTTGCTCAAACAGTGGGAAAACCGCTACCCCGAGGTCAGGATGACGATAGATTTACCCAGTCACTGGCAGCAGCAGCCAGAACACAATCGGCTCGTTATCACCATTCTGGATGAACTGCTGCAACTGGTTTTACCCCCCCATGCCGTGTCATTTCAAGTCAAGCTGGCTTGCCATCAGACTGCCGCTGAGCTGATGATTCAGGTGAATTATCCTAATTTAGCGACCTCATCTAAGGTGTGCCACTTAGTAGAATTGACCTATTTGGAACGGGTATTTCAGATGCTATTGTCGGGGCAATCTGACCATTGGTTACAGCGAGAGGTGATAATCTGGCATTTTGGCTGGCAGTTGCCCTAAGGTTTCTACTCAGGAGTAACAATTGCAGCGTTAAGTTGATTGTGAGGTATAGAGTGGAGGGTTATGATAAAGCAAACAGTTGGACAAACAACTCAGAAGTTCTTAGTGATTGATGATCATGAACTTGTCCTGAACGCGACCGTCAACGCGCTGCAGCAAGCCTATCCAGCCGCAGAGATCTCAACCGCTCAAAATGCTTATGATGCTGGGCAGCTTGTAGCCATGCTGCATCCCGATCTGGTGTTGATGGATCTATCAATGCCGAAAACAGCTGTTGATCTGGAGGGTGGTCGTCCGGAGGTTGGCATTCAGCTTTTGCGCAGCTTACTAGAAAGCTATCCTACCCTGAATATTGTGGTTCAAAGCGCCTACGCTAAAGCCTTAGTCCGCCTGAAGCCGATGATCAATGCCCATGAAGCGGGGTTCACCATTGCTGATAAAAGCCTGCCGCTGAAGGACATGCTGACGAAAGTAGATTGGGCTTTGCAAGGCTTAGTTTGTACCCCTAAAGAAATGCGGACTGGCCTAGAGCTGAAACCGGAGTGGCTAGAAGTCCTGAAGTTAGCCTGTGAACAGGGCTTGCAGGACAAAGCGATTGCTGAAAAGATGAACGTTTCGGAGCGGACAGTGCGCCACTACTGGACTCAGGTCCAGGATGCATTGGGAGTTTATCCAGAAACAGGTAAGAATATTCGCATTCAGACAGAAAAACGAGCGCGAGAAGAAGGGTTAATCGATTGATGAAGGCTAATGAACCGGCTTCTTAGAAATTTGAGAACAAGAAATTTGAGAAAAACGCTGCGTCAAGAGTGGAACGTCTGGCGGGTGGGAGCGTTACCCGGCTTGGCAATTATTGTCCTGATTACGGTAGGACGGCTAGCTGGAACGTTGCAATATCTAGAGCTGATAGCCCTCGACTACATGCTGCGTTTCCGTCCGGCTGAACCTACTGACGAACGAATTTTAATTGTCGGAATAAATGAAGCCGATATTCGTCAAGCCCAGACTTACCCGATTCCCGATGCTCAGCTAGCTGCCCTCATCCGCCAAGTGCAACAATATCAACCGGCAGCAATTGGATTAGATATTTTTCGTGATCTGCCGGTGGAACCGGGTCATGCTGAATTTGTGCAGGTATTGCGATCTTCCAACCTGATTGCGATTGAAAAAGTTTTACCGGATACCAGCGGTTTGACGATCAATCCACCGGCCTATCTGCCAGCCGAGCAAATCGGATTTGTGGATACAGTGCTAGATTTTGATGGTTATGTGCGGCGCAATTTACTTGGTACACCCAACTTACAAGGAGAATACAAGTTTTCGCTCACGTTTCGCTTAGCGGAAAAGTACCTGTCACAACGAGGCATTCCCCTTAGCAATGGCAAACGCGATCCTAGGGCCATGCGGTTTGGTGAAATAGAACTAACCCGCTTCACCGCTAATACTGGAGGCTATGTTGGTGCTGATGCTAATGGCAATCAGGTGTTGATCAACTTTCGCAGCGGCTACCAACCGTTTCGCACCGTATCGATGGCACAAATTCTGGCAGGCACTGTAGACGCAAGCTGGATTCGTGATCGGGTGGTGCTAATTGGCGTCATGTCGCTCAGCGAAAAGGATATTGTCAACTCGCGGGCCTTGATAGGCCGTAACCCGAATTTGGTTCATGGGGTAGAAATTCAAGCCCATGCGCTGAGTCAGATCCTGAGTGGGGTTCTGGATGGACGCCCCTTGCTGCAAGTATGGCCGGAAGGTTGGGAGTATGCCTGGATTGTGCTCTGGGGGATATTGGGCATCAGTTTGGGGCGGTGGCTTCGCGCACCTTTTCTGATTCTGCTAGGCTTAGGCGTCACCGGTGTAGTCTTGATTGGGCTTTGCTATGGTTTGCTGCTGCTGGGCTGGTGGGTTCCAGTGGCTCCGGCGCTGCTGGTGCTGCTGGCAAATGGGGCGGGACTCACGGCAGCCCTATTTTACCGTCACGAACAGAACCTAAAAGCCAGAATTCAAGAACGTCAGCTTGTGATTGACCAAACCTTCACGGCAATTCATAACGGCCCGCTGCAAACCCTGGCAATTTTGTTGCGCACTGTGCAAGATCAGGAGCCATCCCAGCAATTCCTCTACGGAGAGCTGCAAAAACTGAATCAAGAACTGCGTACAGTTTGCGAATCAGTTCAACAAGAGGCATTTAGCCAGGAGAATCGGTTTCGGATCAGTCAGGAGACAACCCTGGACCTCGACAGTCCGCTGCGCGAAATCCTCTATGCGGTCTATAGCGATACGGTGAGGCGTGATTTACCCAACTTTAAAACGCTGCGCCTGAAGCTACCCACATTTGATCAGATGGATGACCCACATCTAACGATTGATCAAAAGAAAGGACTGTGTCGATTTTTGCAGGAAGCCCTCTGTAATGTCGGTAAACATGCGCAAGGAGTCACCAGACTAGAGGTAATCTGCAAACAAGAGAACGGCAAAAACATGATTCGGGTGATTGATAATGGCACAGCAATCGATTCCACCTCTATGTTAGAAAATCCAGCCCTAACGGCTAGGGGCCGGGGCACAGAACAGGCAGAGTCCTTGGCGCGACAATTGGGTGGACGGTTTCAACGACGGTCAAACTCACCTCATGGTGTGATTTGTGAGCTAATTTGGCCAATTGCCAAACCACGATTTTGGCGGTTTTAGATCGATTAGAATGCTGCTTATAATGAGTGTAATTCTGGAATAGGAGTCAGGAGTCAGGAATCAGGAATCAGAATAAGCACTTGTCCGACCAATCGCTTATAAGCCAGGTTCAGTTTAACGTTCAGGTTCTCTATTATTAGGCACTTTGATGATTGATCTCTATTACTGGACAACACCCAACGGCCACAAAATCACCTTGTTTCTCGAAGAAGTAGGGCTGCCCTACACGATTGTGCCGATCAACATCGGCAAAGGCGACCAATTTCAACCAGAGTTTCTCAAAATTGCCCCCAACAATCGGATCCCAGCGATTGTCGATCGTGCCCCTGCCGACGGTGGCGAACCGATCTCTGTGTTTGAGTCGGGGGCAATTCTACTCTACTTGGCTGATAAGGTTGGTCAATTAATTCCCAAGGAGGGGCGCGGACGAACCGAGGTGCTGCAATGGCTGTTCTGGCAGATGGGCGGATTAGGACCAATGGCTGGGCAAAATCATCACTTTAGCCACTATGCGCCTGAGAAAATACCCTACGCTATCAACCGCTATGTCAACGAAACTGGACGGCTCTATGCCGTGTTAGATAAACGCTTGCGTGACCGTGAATTTGTAGCCGGTGAGTACTCAATTGCCGATATTGCCATTTATCCCTGGATTGTTCCCTACGAACAGCAAAGCCAAAAGCTGGAGGATTTTCCGCAGTTGCAGCGCTGGTTTGAGGCGATCAAAGCCCGTCCTGCTACGATCCGAGCCTACGAGAAAGCAGCAGCCTTTCGGGATCAGGTGCTCAATACCGAAGCAGCGCGTCAACTGCTGTTTAATCAATCGGCAGACAACGTGCAGCGCTAGAGTTAGCTTTTGAAAACCTCAGATCGCTCAATTTCGACAACTACGCCTTCCACACTCTCGTCTTCTGGATTGAGGCGAGCCGAAAGCAGCCCGCGAAACACAGAGCCATCCTGCCGATAAAAATCAGCTTCAAAATTGTGAACTTCACCGCTGACTTGCAGTTGGGTGAGGAGTTGATGGCGATAATCTATGTTGACATAGTGGTCGATCGATGACTTTTGTCCCACCAGATCGTTCACGGACTGGTATCCCAACATTTCCACAAGGCGCTGATTCAGATCAAGAAACAAACCATCTGCAAAGCGAGTCCGAAAAATCCCCACCAGCGTATTATTAAATAGATTACGGTATTTCGCTTCGCTGTATTGGAGTTTTACTTCGATCTGCTGCCGTTCTGCGATCTCTTGCTTCAATCGTTCGTTTTGTTCTTGCAGCTGTTTTTGTAGCTTGCGAATTGTTAAGCTATTTTCAACTCGTACAAATACTTCTTCTTCGCTAAAGGGTTTTGTAATATAATCAATGCCGCCAACTGCGAAAGCTTTCACCTTATCGAGCACCTCATCAAGGGCGCTGATAAAAATAACTGGAATTTCTCGTGTGCGTTCACTGGCCTTGAGGTGCTGGCACACTTCGTAACCGTTCATATCTGGCATTTTAATATCCAGCAGAATCAGGTCTGGTGGATTGGCGGCTGCGGTTTTGAGAGCCATTTGGCCACTGATTACCCGCCGCACTTCGTAGCCCTGTTCCGTCAGCATTGCCGAGAGCAGGCGCAAATTGTTGGGTGTATCATCAACGACTAGGATGTTGCCCCTGAGCGGTTCCGGTGGCTGATTCATGATTTTTTAACAGGTGAATTAAATAACTCAGTAATCACCTGAGATTATCGCAAATTCTGGCCGATTGGTTCTGTGTCGATTAGTTCTGTCACTGACTCTGTTACTAACCCTACATTAACTTGGTAACTAGCTGCGTAACAATGGCTGAGTTAAATCCATGATTTGATCGCAGCGGAAATTGTGCACTAGTTCGGCCAGGGCCACTGCGAGTTCAGATTGGGTGGGTGGGAGCTGTTGCAATAGCTCAAAGATTTGTTGCTCGTCGGTGCAGAGGGCTGCTTGGTGGAGCTGGGCAATCCACTCACACGGCATCATCGCCAGCATTTCAGCTTGTAGGGCTGGATGGACAGACTGGGAGGAGGCAGCGTCATCTCGAATCGGGGGTGTATCTGAATACTGTGCCCTTGCCACAATCAAACCCGGTTGTGCTTCTCGCACCTCAAAGCCAACCGAAGCCAGTAGGGTCAACAGCAGATCCCAATTACTCCATCGATCTTCAACGACTAAAACACGATAGGGCTGTTGCGGCAACCAACTGACTGCTTGCTGTGGAGCTTGGAGCATAGGGTTGGGCAGATCAGAGGTTGCCACCGATGCAGTTTGAGAGGCCAGAGCTTCCGATAGCACGGCCCGCAGGCATTCAGTGCTGTGGCTGATCATCATCAGATTGTCCCGTTGGATTGGCGTCAGGGATGGGTCACAGGCCATTAGCTGGGTGAAGCCAAGCATGGTGTTGAGCGGTACTTCCAGTTTGTGGCGGATCCAGCTCAAGAATTCGGTTTTGACCTGCTGCGAAATCTCGGCTCGGAGTGTTTCCAGCTCCAGCGCTTTTGGCTGACTGGGATGTAAATGGGCAGCAAGCTGCTTTTCGACCCAAGCTTGGTCAAATACGGCGGCATAGATACGGTTAAATACCTGCAGGCGGCCCTGATGGCGCACGACAACTCCACTCAGCAGCAAATCGAGCTGTTCGGGAGAATCGTCCAGCAGCACGGCTTCTCCCCGTAGAATTTTCAGATAAAGTATCAGGCGAGAGCGGAAACGGGGTCCGTCCTGTAAAAGGCGGTTCCGAATTGTCTTCAGGTGTTCGGGTTGGTCTTGGGCTTCCCAGTTGTCGATCAGGTGGGTGCGGACCAATTTTTCGATCATCAGCACCGGCAGCTTGTAGTAGAACTCGATCAAATGGGGGTTGGCGATCGGCAGGTGCTCGTCTAGCCGATAGCTGGTTGCTCCTGACTCAGAGCGGAGGCGTGCTGTTTCGCTGTCTCGGCTGTTGGCCACAATGCGGCACAGCTTCTGCGTCAGAAAGGGTTGACCGCCAGTCCAAGCCAAAATTTCCTTCAGGACAGCCTGGGGATTGCTGACCTTGCCATCTAGCCCGTCGATCAATGGCTGCACTTCCGATAGCTTAAACCCGCGCAGGTCAATGGCTCGACCAATGTTAAATGGCGTCAGTAGCGGATCTCGGATCAAATCTGCTGGGGTGGCCACACCAAATAAGGTCCAGTTGAGCCGATTATAGACAGGATTTTCAGCCCGCTGGTTGTAGCAGTAGCGAATCAGGGCAAAGAAATCATCTACAGAAAAATTGAGGCTAAGGACGCTATCAATTTCATCTACAAAGATAAAGATCTGCGGATGCGGCACCAGCGGTAGGATAATCTCCTCGATAAACAGACTGAGCCGCTGAATCAAGGACAGATCCTGTTGCTCAGTCCACCAGGCTTTCAGATTCACCTGCTCTAGCAGATTAAAGCCGCGCAGCAAATCGATAGCAATGCCTTTGTACCACTGCTCTGGTGTGATAGTTTTGCTGCCAATCCGAGTCATGTCAAGGGACGCACAGCTCATGCCCATCTGCTCGAGGCGGTGTTTGGTGCGTAGCCGCAAGCTGGATTTCCCCATCTGGCGCGAGTTGAACACATAACACAGCTCTCCCCGCATCAAGGCGTGGAAGAGGTCAATGTCTGCCTGCCGCTCTACATAGCTCGGCGCATCAGTTTTGAGGCTACCCCCAACTTGATATTCATACTGAATTCCTGACGCAGGCATAATTAATCCTCTTGAATAGTTTTGAGTGTTGAGTGTTGTTGGCGAAGCTCGCGCATTGACACTAGCCTGCCGTTAGGCGTAGCACGTAGTTTTGAGTTCGAGAAGCTGTCCCTTTTCATGATTCGCAACTGGCCATTTAAATTTAGCGCTGACTTAACGAACAGAATTCCAACCTTAAAATTCAAAACCCAAAACTTCTTGAAAGTATTTACGATATAACTTACAGCTTGGTTTTATTTGTTCTCCGTGTAAGGTAATCAGTCCTAAACTCTCTAATTTGTAAGTAGTAATCGGTTCCAAATGGGCGGTCGTTTCGGTGAAGACTTGGCGGAGGGCAATGGCCAATTCAGGGTGGTCCTGTAGATGACTCAACTGCTGGCGCAAATGGTCAGCGTAGATGCCGGATGTTGTGGCAGCTTCTTGTAAAAGCTGGTCAAGCGTCACCTCTTGCCGCCCCAAATGGTAGAGCGCCAGCCGCACCAGATAGGGATGACCACCAATCAGATTGACTAGGGCCTGTAGCTTTTGCACACCTGCCTCGCTCGCAGCCCACTCCAAACCGTGGCTTAGGGCCAGCGCCTGCACTTGCGCCAAAGTAAACTCAGGCAGCTTGATCGGCAGACCGACGTTGAAGGGGGATTGGTTCAAGTTGAGCGGAATATAAACCTCGGTGGCATGCACCACAATCAGCCGCAGTTTTTGCCACACTTCATATTCGGAGGCATCTTCATACCAGGTGCGCAGTAGGGGCAAAAAATCGCTGGCCAAATCCGGATATTCAAACAGGCGGTTCACTTCATCCAACGCCAACACTAGAGCTGTATCCACGGACTTGAGAATATACCGCTGCATATACAATGTGCAGCTCATTTTGCTACCAATATCTTCATCCCAATATTCATCCAACTGAGGCAATAACTGTAACTGCTGGCTGATGTTAGCGCAAAACCAGCGCAGAAACCGATCAAGCGATTCAAAAACACGGCGATCTGCCTGCTGCAGGTTCAGCGTCACGGTATTAAAACCAGTCTGCTTCGCGTAGGCAACAATCCGCTGCATCAGCGAAGTTTTGCCCGTCCGTTGGGGTGCACGAATCCGAATTAAACTGCCGGGTTTGCTGACCTCAGCCCAGCACTGCGCCTCGATGGGAGCACGCTCAACATAAAACGGTGAATGTAGCGGTACCGAACCACTCGGAAATTCCAGTTTATCGGGTGTAATCGTCGCAAAATTTACCCCAACGGGCTGACTCACCCCATCCGGCTTCGGCTTTTCTTGCTGATAGCGTCGCAACGCCGCCTGCAAATTCTTCTTGCCGACCTTTTCCCCCAGCAACTCTGACAGCAACTGCCATAGCTGAGACCCCACATCCTTGATGTAGCCGACATCATAGCCCACATCTTCCGCAATCTCGGCATAGCCTTGACCACGCCAGGATCGACAGAAAACAAGCTGCTGCAGATCGTTCAGCCGCCGTGGCTGGAGCAGTTGTTCAACAATCATGAGGGCTTCATCATCAGTCATCGCAGTAAAGGAAAATCGAGGTTGCCCTGATTCTACTCTTATCAATCATTGGGATAAAGGGGTGGATGGGAGATGCGGCTCGTGAGCCTCGCCGAACGAGGGGAAGTATTCTGTCTCTCTCCAATTCCCAGTTACCCTCATCCTAAATCCCCTCTTTTTCCTTGTCTGTCTGAAAAGGTTGGAAAAAGACGGAACTTTCTAGGGACGCAATTTAACTAACGGATCCAGACAAACTACAAAATGGCATCACTTCTAAAAACAATCTCAAAAAAGACAGTCAATTTCAGCAAAGCGTGATTAACTGGGTAATACTACGGTTCTATCAGGTGGAAGAACCATGACGTCTTTGCAGGGCTATCAGCTACTTGAGTCCATCTATAGCGGTGCGAAAACGCTAGTCTATCGCGGTGAACGGTTAGCGGATCAACAGCCGGTGATTATCAAACTGCTGCGAGCAGAATATCCGTCGTTCACCGAACTGGTTCGATTTCGCAACCAATACACAATCGCTAAAAATCTCGATTTGTCCGGTATTGTTCAGCCTCTGGCTCTAGAAACCTACGGTAACCGCTATGCTCTGATCATGGCCGATGAAGGCTATGTACCGTTGACTGAATACACCGAGTACCACAAAACGGCTTCCCTCTCGGCTGGGGCTTCGGGCCAACCAGGTGCCTCGGCTCAACCTGTGGCTACGTCAGAACGCCATCCGCTGTCGCTAGAGCAATTCTTCCCTATTGCGATTCAGCTGGCCCAGATTCTAGAAGGGCTTTATCAGAACCGAGTGATTCACAAAGACATCAAGCCGCAGAATATTCTGATTCATCCCCAAACCAAACAGGTCAAACTAATCGACTTTAGTATTGCCACCCAATTGCCGCAGGAAACTCTACCCATTCAGAGTCCAAACGTGATGGAGGGCACTTTGGCCTACATGGCTCCCGAACAAACCGGACGCATGAATCGCGGCCTCGACTATCGGGCTGATTTCTATGCTCTGGGTGTCACTTTTTACGAGCTGCTAACCGGCCAACTTCCTTTTCAGACCACTGATCCAATCGAACTTGTCCACTGCCATCTAGCCCAACAGCCCACTTCACCTCACCAAATCAACCCTGCCATTCCCACCGCCGTTAGTGAGTTGATTCTTAAACTGATGGCAAAAACGGCAGAACAACGCTATCAAAGCGCCTTTGGTCTACGCTACGACCTGACTCGCTGCCAAACTGAATGGCTACGTCATGGCACCATTTCCCCCTTCCTCTTAGGCGAACGAGACATCTGCGACCGCTTCACCATCCCCGAGAAACTCTACGGTCGAGAAACCGAAGTCGCGACTCTCCTAGCCGCCTTCAACCGCATCGCCACCCCATCTTCCTCGTTCGACGAGGCTCACGAGCCGCTACCTCCCCTCGTTCGGCGAGGTTCACGAGCCGCATCTTCCTCGTTCGGCGAGGCTCACGAGCCGCCACCTCCCCTCGTTCGGCGAGGTTCACGAGCCGCATCTCCCAAGAGCGAACTCCTGCTGGTCGCAGGCTATTCCGGCATCGGCAAAACGGCTCTCGTCAACGAAATTCACAAGCCGATTGTGCGCCAGCGGGGCTACTTTATTCGCGGCAAATTTGATCAGCTTCAGCGCAACATTCCTTTCTCGGCATTTCTGCAAGCCCTGCGCGATCTGATGCAGCAATTGCTCACCGAGTCGGCGGCTGAGATCCAAACCTGGAAGACACAGATTCTGGCGGCGCTGGGTGAAAACGGCCAGGTGTTAATCGATGTGATTCCAGAATTAGAGCTGGTAATTGGCCCTCAACCTGCAGCTCCCGAACTCTCTGGCAGTGCAGCCCAAAATCGTTTTAACCGGCTGTTCCAAAAATTCATTCAGGTATTTACAACCCAATCCCATCCGCTGGTGATTTTTCTCGATGACCTGCAATGGGCAGATCTAGCATCGCTGAAGCTAATCCAGCTCCTGACCAGCGAGGTGGAAACCTCCCATCTGCTGCTGATCGGAGCATATCGCGATAACGAAGTTACACCTGCCCATCCCCTGATGCTGACTTTAGCCGAGGTTCGGCAGGCCGGAGCTACAGTGAACCAAATCACGCTGACACCCCTCAGTCTGGCGGCTCTGAATCAACTCGTGGCCGATACTCTGAGCTGCTCGCTGACACAGGCCCAGCCCTTGACCGAGCTAGTGTTCCAAAAAACCAACGCCAATCCCTTTTTTACCACTCAGTTCCTCAAGGCGCTGCATCAGGAAGGTTGCATTTCCTTCGATTTTGAGCATAATGGCTGGCAGTGTAATCTGGCCCAAATCCGGGCGCTGGCTGTCAGCAATGATGTCGTAGCGTTTATGGCCGTGCAACTGCAAAAACTGCCCGCCGCCACCCAAGCTATTCTTAAACTAGCCGCCTGCATTGGCAACCAATTCGATCTATCAACCCTGGCAGTCGTTTGCGAACAGACCCAAACGGAAACCGCTGCCGCCCTGTGGCCGGCTCTCCAGGCTGGACTGCTGCAACCGCTGACAGAGGTGTATCGGTTTTTTCAGGAGTCAGGCTTCCCAGAGTGTCAGCCGCCGGGAGTCAGGAGTCAGGAGCCAGCAGTTGCAACTGAAAACTCAGAACTGAAAAATCCAAACTTCTCGTCCTGTTACTATCGGTTTCTGCATGACCGGGTGCAGCAGGCGGCGTATTCGTTGATTCAGGAGCAAGAGAAACAGGCGACTCATTTGGCGATTGGCAGGCTGCTGCTGCAGAATACGACTGAGGTTGATCTAGATGGCAAAATTTTCGCGATTGTGAATCAGCTGAACATGGGCGCGGAGCTGATCCGAGAACCAGCAGAACGGGAACAGCTCGCTCGCTTGAACTTGATCGCGGGACGCAAAGCCAAATTGGCAACGGCCTATAGTGCGGCAGTCAATTATCTCAAGCTCGGTATCGCCATGTTGTCAGTAGAGCGATGGCAACGGCAGTATGCCCTGACGCTTGCCCTCTACGAAGAGGCAGCAGAGGCTGCCTATCTGAACGGCAATACTGAGCAGATGATGGGCTGGATTCGTACTGTTCAACAGCAGGTTATTACATTATTGGATGCGATCAAAGTTTATGAAGTAGAGATTCAGGCTTATTTTGCTCAAGATAGGCCGGTTAATGCGGTCAATACAGCCCTCAAAGTTCTCCGATCGCTGGGAGTGAATTTGCCACAAAATCCCAAGCTCTACGATGTCTCCCTTGCTCTCTGGAAAACCCAGCTTGCCCTAGCCGGAAAACCGATTGATACGCTGCTGAATTTACCGCAGATGACGAATTCCACGAAGCTGGCTGCTATGCGAATTCTGGCTAGTGTGATGTCTGCAGCCTATGTTTGCTCACCCAATTTGTTTGTTTTGATAGCGCTGAAAATTCTTAATCTGTCGCTGCAATATGGCAATATTGATCTCTCGGCCTATGCTTACGCTACCTATGGTCAAATTCTTTGTGGTGTAGTTGGTGATATTTCCAAGGGCTATCAATTTGGCCAGTTGGCGTTGAACCTGATGACCAAGCTAAACGCCAAGAAGCTGAAGGCGCGAGTACTGCTGGTTGTCCATGACTACATCACTCACTGGCAGAGCCATGTCAAAGAAACGCTATCCCCCTTTCTAGAAGCCTATCAGAGCGGTTTGGAAACTGGCGATCTGGAATTTGCCACCCGATCCGCGATGGTCTATTCCTATCATTCCTATTTTTTAGGACGCGAGCTGAGCCAGCTAGAGCAAGAGTTGCGCAACTACACAACCATAATCCGCGAGCTGAAGCAGGCTAAATACATTGCGATGAACGAGCGGTACCGCCAGATAGTCTTAAATCTGCTCGGTCGCTCATCAGACCCCTGTCGTTTAGTTGGCGAAGCCTATAACGAAGATATTTTTCTGCCCCTGCATCTGCAAGCCAATGACCGCAACGCTATCTTTAATGTTTATTTTCACAAGGCAATTCTCTGCTATTTATTTCAGTCCTATGGGTTGGCAGCAGAAAACGTAGCCCAGGCGAAGCAGCATTTGGATAGTGTCTCCGGACTGTTGATTGTAGTATTATTTCACTTCTACGATTCCTTGATTAGTCTGGCAACATTCCCGCAGGCATTCCAGATCGAACAGAAGCAAATTTTGCATCAGGTGAATGCAAATCAGCGTAAACTCAAGCAGTGGGCCAGTTATGCCCCAATGAACCATCTGCATAAATTTTATCTGGTGGAAGCAGAACGCTACCGAATTTTGGGTCAAATTGTGGCCGCCTTGGATGCCTATGATCGAGCCATTGCCCTGGCAGTCGAGCATGGCTATGTTAACGAAGCAGCCCTTGCCAACGAACTGGCGGCTCGGTTTTGTTTGGAGCAAGGCAAAACCCGCTTAGCCCAAACCTATTTGGCCGATGCCTACTATAACTATGCGCGCTGGGGTGCCCAAGCCAAAGTTCGGGATTTGGAACGGCGTTATCCTCAGTTGGCAGCCCTCTTCAACCAAGCCGCGAGGCAATCCGGCCATCAGCCAGCGAATCAACCAGCCAGCTCACCGGCTGCTCACCTGGCTGCTTCTGGCTTCGATGCAGGCAACAGCAGTTGGAGTTCCACCACTACTATCACAGCAACACGGCTCGACATTTCGGAAGTGCTCGATCTAACCACCGTTCTGCAAGCCTCCCAAGCCCTCTCCAGCGAAATTCGGCTAGAGCGATTGCTGACCACCTTGATGCAGGTTGCAATTGAAAATGCCGGAGCCGAGAAGGGCGTTTTGCTGTTGCCCGATGGCGACCGCTGGTTGATCCGAGCCAAAGTCACTCAGAACCGCAGTCATCCCCAAACATTGCAAATCGATTCCCTGTATCGCTCGCTGCCCACCGAGTCGAGTCAAGATGTGCCGATGTCGCTAGTCCACTATGTGGCGCGGACCCGCCTGACGCTAACGATTGAAGATGCATCGCGAGAAGCTACCGCCGATCCCTACATCCAGCAGCAACAGCCCAAGTCGATGCTTTGTATGCCGATTCTGCGGCAGGGCAACTTGACCGGTATTCTCTACCTGGAAAACAACCTCACCAGCGGAGCCTTCACCCGTGACCGTCTAAATGTGCTGAATCTGTTGATGGCTCAAGCCGCCATTTCATTGGAAAACGCCCGGCTATACGAACAGTTGGAGGATTACTCCAGCACGCTGGAAGCGCGGATCGAAATGCGAACACAGGAACTAGAGGCCGCCCGTCGCAATGCCGAAGTGGCCAACCGGGCCAAAAGCGAATTTCTCGCCAATATGAGCCACGAACTGCGCACACCCCTCAACGCAATTTTGGGATTTGCCCAGTTGATGGTGCGGGATACTTCCCTCAGCCCAACCCAGCGAGAAAATCTGGAAATCATCAACCTCAGCGGTGCTCACCTGCTCAACCTGATCAATGACGTGCTGGAATTCTCCAAAATCGAAGCAGGCCGGGTCACGCTTTCAGAAGCCCCCTTTGATCTGCTGAATCTGCTCACCTCGCTCGAAGATATGTTCCGGCTCAAGACCGAATCAAAGGGATTGCGCCTCAGCTTTGAACGAGCTGCCACCCTGCCTCGCTACATCAAAGCAGATGAAGGCAAGCTGCGTCAGGTGCTGATTAATCTCTTGAGCAATGCGATTAAGTTTACTCAGGTCGGTGGAGTGACCCTGCGGGCATGGGGGGAATGGGAGATGCGGCTCGTGAGCCTCGCCGAACGAGGGAAGATAGGGGAGACAGAATCTTGTTTTCTGACGTTTGAGGTGGAAGATACGGGGCCTGGAATTGCGCCGGAGGAAATGGCTCAGTTGTTTAGTGCGTTTGTGCAAACGGGGGCTGGGCAGAAATTGCAGGAAGGCACAGGGCTGGGATTGGCCATTAGCCGCCATTTTGTCGAAATGATGGGAGGAACAATTACAGTTGCGAATGGGCTGAAGCAGGGGGCGCTGTTTACCGTTACGGTACCGGTGGATCTGGCGGAAACAACCGCCGCTACGATTCTGCCAACGCGTCAAGTGGTGGGGTTAGCTCCCGACCAGCCAAGTTATCGAATTCTGGTAGTCGAAGATCAGTGGACGAATCGGCGGTTGCTGGTGAAACTGTTGGTGACGATTGGGTTTGACGTGCAGGAGGCTGAGAACGGAGCAGAGGCGGTGGCTCTGTGGCAGAGCTGGCATCCTCACTTGATTGTGATGGATATGCGGATGCCGATAATGGATGGCTATGAGGCAACTCGCCAGATTAAAACCGCAATCAAAACGGCGGCAGGTCCAGCGACAGTTATCATTGCCCTAACAGCCAGTGCCTTTGAGGAGGACCGGGCAGCTATTTTAGCCTCTGGCTGTGAAGATTTTGTGCGCAAACCGTTTCAAGAACAGGTACTGCTAGAAAAAATCGCTGAGCATCTAGGAGCACGCTATCTCTATTGCCCTCCGGGCGGGGCGGAGCACCATCAGCAAGACCTGTCGCTATCATCCGCCGCTCATTCTGACCATCGGTCCGTTATCCTTACTCCCGAACTGCTGACGGTGATGCCGCGAGCCTGGATCACCCAACTGCATCAGGCTGCTCTCTACACCGATGAACGCCAAATTTTTCAGTTGCTAGAGCAGATTCCCGACACCCATCGCATGATTGCCACGAGCCTAGAGGAATGGGTCAATACCTACCGTTGCGACAAAATTCTCGATCTGACGCAGGAATTATTGAAGATAGAGGATGAGACTCGTTGAGGCGGAGCCGGACGTCGGATCAAGACCAGAGTTTGTACAGAATTTTATGCCAATTCGAGTGGCTTGGCCTCGTTACGTCCCACCCGCACGTCAACGGCAAGCTAGTCGAAGGAGTCTGCGTGAGCAGAATTTGATTGTCTGCTGATCGGGAATCACTGAATTTGATCTTGTAGCTTGCTGAATAGACCTTCTGTACGAATTCTCCAGGCAATTGCTTCAGCCAATTGAAATTGTATAGCCTCTACCCCAATCGCCACGGCAGACACGCCTTTCCAACAAAGTAACGAGTATGGGTCAAAAAATTATTCATCTGGTGCGGCATGGGCATTTCCAGTCAAGCGGTACTGGCTCTGATCCATTGGGCAATTCCTTGTCCGACTTAGGCAGAGAACAGGCTTATTTGGTGGCCCAACGATTGCGACAGTTTCCCATTGATTGCATTCACTACAGCAGTATGAGACGAGCAGCGGAAACCGCTAGCGTGATCGCGACCGAGTTTCCGGGAGTGCCGCTCCAGGCTTCTGAGTTGCTGTGGGAATTTTCTTGGAAGGTTTTTACAGATGCCGTTTATGCATTGACCGGTAGAGGTGAAGCCCTAGAGCAAGTCGAGCAAACAAAACAGCGCATTGCAATCGCGTTTGAACAGTACTTCTCGCCTTGTTTGACTGAAGCGAACCAGCACGAAATTGTGGTTTGTCATGGCAACATCATTCGCTACTTTGTTTGTCGTGCTTTGCAGATCTCGCCTGAAACATCATCGTCGATGGAAAGTGCCAATTGCGGAATCAGTACTTTTTCGATCGACACTAGCGGAAGATTGATGCTGATTACCTACAACGATATTGGGCATTTGCCACTCGCCAAGCAGACCTACATCCGTTATGTGCCCGTGGGTCATCTCTAGCCGCACAAAACCTCTACTGCTCTCCGCGCAATTCTCGCTAATATAGCTCCAGCCTCCAGTCCAAAGGGCAAAAGCTGGGCTATGAAATATTTTCCCGATCCAAAAGTGGCGGTGCCGCCAGTTGAGCTGATTGATCTATCCGCGTCAAAGCCGTTAGAGCCATTAGAGCTATCAAAAGCTACACCAGAGTCAGCCACTTCAGAGCAATCGGCCACCCGTGACCTGGATGCCAATCAGCCGGATCAGCGCTGGTTGATGGCCGAAGAATTTTTGCAGGCCACCCCTCTAGAATCCAACTCCCGCCGCCTCTACAAACGGGAATTGCAGCGATTTTTCCAATGGTCTGATCGGCCTCTAGCGGCTATGACGCCGGCTTTGCTGGCAGCCTACTGCACCTGGCTAGAAACGACTCCTGCCCCTCGCACTGGCAAACCGCTCGCCCGAAACAGCATCAACGTGGCAATCACGGCGCTGAAACGCTTCTTTGCTTGGCTTGGCACGACCCATCCCCGCCACTGTGCCACTAATCCCACCACCGAAATCAAATGGCTGAAGGCCGAGGCGACTCCCCCCTCCCCCTTGAGTACCGCAGCCCTAGCTTGCCTCTGGGGCACCCTACCCAGTTTGGGGATCACCCAATACCGAGACACGCTGCTGGTCCATCTGCTATGTCAGGGTTTACGAGTCAGTGAGATAGTAGCCCTGAATTTGGCAAATTGGGATGGAGCGCAACTGTGGCTGCCCGCTCCGAAAAATCAGCTTGCAAAAAATCAGCTTGCAAAAAATCAGCCGTTGCGGTCGATGGTGTTGCATCAAGCCAGCCGCGTAGCCTTGGAGCACTACCTTGATTGGCGCAGGCAGCATTTACCTGAATCATTGCAGCCTGACTCACCGCTCGTCATTTCGCTGCACGTAGCCCACTCAGGCAAACGGTTGAGCTACATCGGCATCTACCAAG
This sequence comes from Leptolyngbya sp. NK1-12, assembly GCF_032598965.1. Lineage (NCBI taxonomy): Bacteria > Bacillati > Cyanobacteriota > Cyanophyceae > Leptolyngbyales > Leptolyngbyaceae > Leptolyngbya > Leptolyngbya sp. NK1-12. The sequence goes on along the minus strand of NZ_CP053587.1, from coordinate 358,493 downwards.
CCATCGAGCGCTTAGGTCAACTAGCTAGTCAACGCTACAGAACTACGGTGGCCTCGTCAGCCCATCCCTCCCCAAACGACGAGCAGACGCAGCAGCAATTGGCAACCCTCCACCCAGATCAGCTGCGCCACATGCACCGAACACTTTAGAGTAAACGCCACTTTACATTAGGAAACATGCCCAGTCCGGCTTTCTCAAGCGACAATAGTATACAGCGTTTTTCACTCATGTGAGGTATGGGGGGTGTGGGGGCTTCGCCCCCACGCAGGGGCACTGCCCCTGCACCCCGTTTTTCGTACTTCACTAGCCTGAAAAAGGCTGTAAATTTCGGCAAAATTGATGACAGACGGCTGGAAGGAGCAGAGAGCGTGGTCTCGGAAAACAATTTGCCCCAGAATGTGCCCCAAAGCTTGTCCCAACGTAGGGAACAGCAGACCTGCCAACCCTGTGATGATTTGCTGCAGCCACCAACCCCAGACGCGGATCTATATCGGCGGCAGCTCGAAGCGGTTTGTAACAACGCCACGCTTGCCATTTTCATCATGGATGAGCGGCAGCAGTGTACCTACATGAATCCGGCAGCCGAGAAGCTCACTGGCTACAGTTTGACAGAAGTGCGGGGGCGACCGCTACATGACGTGATTCACCATACCCGCCCCGACGGCACGCCCTATCCCTTAGAGGAATGCCCAATTGACCGCGCCTTTCCCCAAAACAACCAAGAGCAAGGCGAAGAAATTTTTATCCACAGAGATGGCCATTTCTATCCGGTAGCCTATACCGCCAGCCCAATCCGGGGTGGCAATGGCGTGGTGGGGACCATTATTGAGGTACAGGATATCAGCGAACGCAAACGCGCCGAAGCCGAACTGCAACGAGCCAAAGAGCGCTATCGAGCCTTTATTCAGCACAGTTCCGAGGGCATCTGGTGTTTTGAGCTAGAACAACCTGTGCCAGTTGATTGGCCTGAAGACCGCTTGATTCCAGCCTTTTATCACTATGGCTATCTGGCGGAATGCAATCAGGTGATGGCCCAGATGTATGGGGTGGCATCTCCGCAGGAGTTGATTGGGGCACGGCTGGGGGAGTTTTTAGTGGAGTCAGATCCCAACAATCTGGAGTATTTGCGGACGTTTATTCGGTCGGGCTACCGCTTGACGGATGCCGAATCCTACGAGGTGGATCGGCAGGGCCAACCCAAGATCTTTCTAAATAATCTGGTCGGGATCGTCGAAAACGGCCTGCTGATCCGAGCCTGGGGCACCCAGCGCGATATTACCGAACGCAAGCAAGCCGAGCAGCGACTCCAGTTGTTTGCAGATGTGGTGCGCAACACCCAGATGGGCATTGTGGTCTGGCAGCTTGAAAATCTTGATGACCCCGCCTCATTTCGGTTACTGATTGCCAATCCGGCAGCTTCAAACGTGACGGGAATCGAATTTGAGCGATTGATTGGCACCACAATGGGCGAGAGCTTTCCCAGGCTGCTGAAAACCGAGCTGGTGGAGCGGTATCAGCAGGTCGTCCGTACCGGAGAGGCGCTCGATCTGGGAGAAGTGCCCTACGCCCAGGATGGCATCCATGCCGGAGTTTATAACCTCAAGGCGTTTGCCTTACCCAACCGCTGCCTGGGATTGTCGTTTGAGAATATCACGGCTCGCAAGTACACCGAAAGTCAGTTGCAACAGACCCAGTACTTTAACCAGCAAATTGCCGAGACGGTGCCTGGTATCCTGTTCGTCTACGATTTGCGCGAGCAGCGGGTGGTGTATGCCAATCACCAGGTTACCGATCTGCTGGGTTATACGCCAGAACAGCTGAAGGCCCTAGAAGCAGATGTGGTGTCGCTGTTGACCCACCCGGATGACCTAGCCGATCTACGCGCCTACCTTGACAGCTTTAACTCCGCTCCAGAGGGAGCCATTCGCGCCATCGAGTACCGCAGTCGGGACCGGCATGGAGAATGGCGTTGGCTTTATACGCAAAGTTTGGTGTTTAACCGCACCTCAGACGGCAAACCTCGCCAAATCCTGGGTGTGGCGATTGACATCAGCGCTCGTAAACGCACCGAAGACGCCCTGGCCGCCAGCGAAGCCAAACTCAAAAGCTTTATGGATGCTAACGTAATTGGGATTTTATTTGGAGATGTGCATGGCAGTATTCGAGAAGCGAATGATGAACTGTTGCGAATCGTTGGGTATACGCGAGAAGATCTGTATACCGGAAAATTGAGTTGGCTCACGATTACCCCGCCCGAATATCTGCCGCTCGATGCCGAACGAATCGCCGAAGCTCAAGAACGGGGAGCCTGCACACCTTACGAGAAAGAATACATCCGCAAAGATGGCAGTCGCGTCCCCATATTGCTGGGCTACAGCCTGGTGGGAGAGAACCGCGAAGAATCGGTTGCCTTTATCCTTGACCTGACCGAACGTAAGCAGGCCGAAGCCGAACGCGAGCAGCTCTTGGTTCGAGAACAGGCTGCCCGTGAGCAAGCCGAAGCCGCCAACCGGATCAAAGACGAATTTCTGGCTGTGCTTTCCCATGAGTTGCGCACCCCCCTCAACCCAATCCTCGGCTGGTCGAAACTACTGCGCACCAATCGCCTCGATGCTGCCAAAACCGCCCACGCCCTTGAAACCATTGAACGCAACGCCAAACTCCAAACTCAGCTCATTGAAGACCTGCTGGATGTCTCCCGGATTCTGCGCGGTAAGCTCAATCTCACGATGGCCCCGGTCCAACTCAACAGCGTCATCACAGCCGCTCTCGAAACGGTGCGCCTAGCCGCAGAAGCGAAGGGAATTGAGTTGAAGTTTACAGTTGGGGAAGGAAACGCCCTCCCTGCCTCTTCCGCTGTGATAGGTGACGCTGCCCGCTTGCAGCAGGTCGTTTGGAACCTCCTCTCCAATGCCGTCAAGTTCACCCCAGCCGGTGGGCGAGTGGAGGTGCGAGTGGAGCGAGTGGAGGGAGATAGGGGAGATGAGGGAGATGAGGGAGATAGGGGAGATGAGGGAGATGAGGGAGATAGGGGAGCAGGATCGTCCTCACCTTCCCTCGTTCGGCGAGGCTCACGAGCCGCATCTTCCTCACCCTACGCGCGCATCACCGTCACCGACACCGGCAAGGGTATTTCGCCGGACTTTCTGCCTTATGTGTTTGAGTACTTCCGGCAGGCGGATGGCTCGACAACACGGCACTTTGGTGGGTTAGGACTGGGGTTGGCAATTGTGCGTCATTTGGTGGAATTGCATGGAGGCACGGTGGCGGCTAGCAGCCAAGGAGAGGGCTTGGGGTCAACCTTTGTCGTGAAACTGCCGCTATTGGAACGAACCGAGAACCAACAGGCAGCCAACTCCGATGCCCCGAACAGCGCCTCGCGGATGGGCCAACCCCTACAGGGTGTGCGAGTTTTGGTTGTTGACGACGAGGCGGATGCCAGAGAACTGGTGGCATTTTTGTTAGAGCGGGTGGGTGCGGTTGTCACTTCAGTGGCCTCGGCCATGGAAGCCCTGCAACTCATCCCCCAACTCCAGCCAGATATTTTGCTCAGCGATATTGGCATGCCGGAGATGAACGGCTACTCGCTGCTCCAGGAACTGCGGTCTCAGGCAGGGAACAATCGGCAAATTCCAGCCATTGCTCTGACCGCCTATGCCGGAGAAATCAACCAACAGCAGGCACTCAAGGCCGGCTTTCAGCGCCATTTAGCTAAACCCGTAGAGCCGGACGAGTTGGTGCAGGCGATTGTGGCTGTCCTAGAGCGGTTTGCTTGAGGGCTGTCTGGTTGGCTCAACGCTGGCTCAACGCTGGTTTAACCCGAATGGGAATTGGCCCGAACGGCACGAAACATGCCGAATCGGCACAGTCCAGTTCCAAACGCTAGCCGCATCAGTAGCAGAGTCGGAACTTCCCGCAGGGATTTGATCAACCCCGGTAGACCGAATTTGATTAGCCCTGCCGGTCGAGCGATGCCCTGCCAGATCGAATCGAGCCAGGAGGGTAGGGTTGGTTCGGTCCAGTCGGCGGTGGTGACGTGACCCTCGACGAGGCCGGTTGCTTCCAACAGTTCAGAAAACTCTTCGATGCTGGCAAAGGCCGGATGGGACCACTGATCCAGCAGTTGCTGCATCACCACTCGTTCCCAGCTGTTCAGCGGTGTCTGGCGGGCATCGCGCTGGTTCCAGTCAGCCACAACGAGGATGCCACCGGGTTTGAGTACGCGCAGCAACTCTTTGGCAAAAATGGCTTTGTCGGGCATGTGGGGACCGGCTTCGATCGACCAAACCACGTCAAAGCTGGCCTCGGGAAACGAAAGCGCCATGGCATCATCAACGCGAAACTGCACGTCCAGTTCTGGGGGAGTGAGCTGTTGGGCACGTTTGACCTGCTCTGGGCTAATCGTGATGCCGGTGACCTTGAAGCCATAGTCCCGTGCCAAAATGCGGCTACTGCCTCCAATCCCACAGCCCACATCCAGGACAGTCGTACCGGCAGGAAGCTGGTCTAACCCACCCCAACGCACCATCTCATGCACAAAGTCGGATTTGGCAGCTAGAAAATCTTTCCGCTGCGGGGGGCAGCCGTAGTGTCCCAAGTGGATATGTTCACCCCAATAAAACTCTAAAATTCCATCTTCAGTCCATTGATCGTAGGACTGGGCCACCGAATCGGCTGATTGATAGCGGCGAGCCGTCAGCAGATAAAGGACAATGCCCGCTGTCAGCAGCGCGAGCAGAATTGTAAATCCGAACAATAGACTCATAAAAATGATGCTTAATTTCCTGGTTTACATTTTAGGCTGTGCTGCCTCATTTAGCCGTTGAACCTAACGGTTGAGCCGAGCGTGGATTAGACAGAGATCCCGAGACTGTAGTGATTGCCTGTAATTTCCTCAGGGAACTCCTCAGATTGTCATCAGTCAATAGAAAAGTGTTTATACTGCCCGTTTTCATGAGCAAGGCCATCACTACATTTCTGACAGATAGTTTGATCTACGGTCTCAGTTTTGGGCTGAACTTTAGCTTGGCTGTGCTGCTGATTAGCGCCTGTCAGTCCTTCTATGGCTTTCTCACAGCACCAGCCTCTATTGGCGACTCTGAATCATTTGATTCAACCCTAAATAACGATTCAGCCCCAAATTATGTCGATTCCAGTTACTTGGAGCCGTTAGATCGGCTGGGGGCCAAAATGACTGCTGCGATTCCATCAGCCCAATCACCCCAAACCGGCACTCAAAATCCGCAGCAAACGGGGCGTAATTCTAGTGAATTGGAGCAGCACAGGCCCGATCAAACCGAGTATCACCAAGAACAGAACAAGTTTAGCTTTGCCTATCCCGATGATTTTGTAGTTGACGCCAGGCAACCAGTTCTAGCGTCATCTGCAGATACGCCTGAGATGACGCTAGAACTGTGGCAACGGTCCAAATACGATGCAATTCAGGCCGGAGCCTATGCCGATGGAGCAGAACTGCCGCCCAATGTGCAAATTGCAGTCTACCGCAATCCCCAACGCCTCGCCTTGATGGATTGGATTGGGCGCAGCAATCGGTTTGTCCAGTCAGGTAGCTTTCAGTCGCAAATGGTTGCTGGCCAGGAGGCGATAGCGTTTCGTTCCAGTGGCCTCTATGAACATGAGAACGTTGTGTTCTCCAACACAGATGGCACTGAGGTGATGGTGATTAGTCTTGCCAAAGTAGGCATCGACTCGATCGACGCCCCAAATCAACGCGCCTTTGAGCAAGTTCTGGCTACATTCACACCCTGGTGAAGAGCTTGATCAAGAGGCGGCCAGTCGATAATTACCTAAAGTGACATTTTGGCAATATAGTCTGGATAGCCAGAGGCAGTAGGCTTCTGAATGTTCTGCTTAATTGTATCGAGATCAATATAGTGATCAGCTACGTTGATCAGGTGGTCGCTGGTCATGGAACGCAGACTGACAACTGAAACACGAACGCCTCGATAGGCAATGGCATTGACCGCATAGGCTAAATCACCATCGCCGCTGACTAGAATGGCCGTATCCACATGGTCAGCCAAGGTCAACATGTCAACTGCAATTTCTACATCCAAATTCGCTTTTTTGGAGCCATCGGGCAACTGAATCAGATCTTTAGTGATGACCCGATAACCATTGCGGCGCATCCACAGCAAAAAGCCCTGTTGCTTTTCGTTGGTGCGATCCACGCCGGTGTAGAAAAACGCCCGCAGTAGCCGAGCGTTGGCAGTTAAATGGGTCAAGAGTTTCGTGTAGTCTATCTCGATGCCAAGCTGCAACGCTGCATAAAACAAATTTGAACCATCCACGAAGATGGCCGCTCGTCCGCTATCCAGACGAGTGTTATCCGATTCATAATTTTGCGACATTTTAATCTTATGTTTGTTAGTGTTTGTTAAGGGTTCTGGATAGCACGGCTTTTTGAGAAGCGCTGCTGGACTCGCTGCGTGCGTATGCGTTGTGGCCATGAGTACCTCGATTTTCAGGGAAGCTTTCCCACGAAATTAGATCAGAAATAGAGCGTTACATCTTCACCACACTGGTCTGCTAAATATACTAATGACTTAAATCGAAGATTCACGATTTGATCGTAAAAAGGATTGAGTTTGCAAAGGGGCGGAATCCGGACCAGGGTATAGTCAAACAGTTTGATTTGTCGTTCGAAAGGGCAACGAGCTGGAATCAGTTTACAAAGAGACCGGGCAGTTTGGGGATCAGAGATTTCAATCGCTTCCAGTCGTTGCCGAATTGGGTGGAGGAGGGCGCTAAGGGGATAGAAAGTTGAACGGTTCACGATAAGGTCAGGCAGAGAGCCTTGGGGGAACAATCACTCGAATGGTAAATGCGATCAGAATTTCACTTACACCTTCGATTAGCTTCTAAGTTAGACCTGAAAAATGCAGAACTTGTGTAGATCCAACTAATTAATCTGGCGCTTGTCTACTGGTCGTTCCAGCCCAATATCTTTGCAATCTGGCCTGGTAGTTTCATGGCTTTGAAGGGTTTTGTGATAATTCCTGCGACCTCTAGTTCGGCAAATCGTCGTTGCTCAGCAGCTTGCACCTTAGCCGTCATCAAAATCACCGGAATCGGTTGGGTAACCGGATTAGCTTGCAGTGCCCGAAAGGTTTCGATCCCGTCCATCTCAGGCATCATCACATCGAGCAAAATCACATCGGGCGACTGACCAACCGCCTTCTCCAGTCCTTCTTGTCCCGAAGCGGCACTCGCTACATCCCAGCCCCCAACCGCCTTCAAGGTGAGTTGAACCACAGCCCGAATATCATATTCATCATCAACTATCAGAATGCGTTTCGTCATCAAGGCGGTCTCCTGTCTTTCCTCGAATCATCCGGTTGAGTAGATTGATCACCCGCTGCTCAAATTCCTGGGGACTAATGCGGCCTTTAGTCAGGAATAGCGTTTGTCCTAGCCGTAGTCGTTTCCGCTCGTGATCATTCAAATCGCGGGCAGTATAAACCACTAGGGGCACTTGGCAGAGGCGGTTATGCTGCCGCAGCCAGTCTACAACAGCAAAGCCATCATTGGCGGGTAATCCTAAATCGAGGACCAGCAAATCTGGAATCACCTGCTGACTGAGTTGAATTGCTTCTCGTCCAGTTTGGACATGAAACGTTTCGATTTGATGACGAGCAAATAGGGTGGTCAGGACCTGCGCCAGATCTAAGTCATCTTCGATGATTAGCACTTTCAGCGGCTGATTAGGATTAACCAGAGCACGCTCCAGTGCTTGCCACAGCACTTTAGGTTCCGGCGGTTTCACCACCCAATCGCTAATGTCAGTATAGGGAGCTTCTCTAGCATCGGGCAACAGCCCACTCAAAATGATCACTGGAATGGTGTGTGTTTCAGACTGCTGTTTCAAAATTGCCAAGGTTTCCCAGCCGCTCATACCGGGCATCACTAAATTCAGCAAAATCACATCCGGATGATGCGCCAGCGCCTGTTTCACCGCATCCTGCCCCGACGCCACCGTCAGCACCCGGTAGCCCTGCCGCTCTAACATCACCCGCACCACCTGCCGGATCGACGCATCATCGTCACAGAGCAGCACCAGCGGCATTTGCGGTCCGACTTCCCAGGCTGACTCTCCTAGCTCAGAACTCAAGACTGAAATTTCAGAAGTTTCCGAAGCGTTGAGGATCGGCAAAGTGAAGTAGAAAGTGCTGCCAACGCCTAAAGTACTTTCTGCCCAGATTTGGCCCTCATGCTGCTGCAAAATGCTGCGACAAATCGCCAACCCCAATCCAGTCCCCCCCTTGCAGCGCGAATCAGAGGCATCAACTTGCTGAAACCGCTCAAAAATAGTCTCCAGCTTATCGGATGGAATCCCACGGCCTTGGTCTTGGACGGTGAATAGGATGTAGGGAGATGAGGAAGATGAGGAAGATGGGGAAGGTGGCGGCTCGTGAGCCTCGCCGAACGAGGAAGGTGGGGACGATACTGCTCCCCTATCTCCCCTATCTCCCCTATCTCCCTCATCATCCCCCTCACCCCCCTCACCTCCCTCACCCTCACCCCCCCTCTCTGCTTTCAACCAAATCGTACTGCCTGCCGGAGAGAACTTGATCGCATTGCTGAGTAGGTTCGTTAGAACTTGAACGATCCGATCAGCATCCGCCCAGAGTTGGACATTCAGAGGTGAGATAGACAGGGTGATTTCGGCTCGTTCTGCCATATCTTGAAGTGCTTCTACGGCTTGAGTGATCAAATCTGCCGCACTGCAGATTTGTTTTGTCATCACAATTTTGCCAGACTCGATGCGTTCAATGTCCAAAATATCGTTGATCAGGCGCACCAGTCGGTCGGTATTGTTAGCAGCAATTCTTAGCATTTGCTGGGCTTCTTCGGGCTGGTTTTGCAAAACTCCTTCGGCTAGCAGGTCTAGAGCAGCAGAAATCGACGTGAGTGGGGTTCTCAGTTCATGGCTGACGATGGAGATAAATTCATCCTTCATGCGCTCAATTTCGCGCCGCTCGCTAATGTCTTTGACAAAACAGTAATGGCCACTAAACCGCTGCTGCTGGTCGTAGGCTTTCACCAACACAATTTGCTTATCAAAAACTGTGCCATCTTTGCGAACCGCTCTGGCATCTATTTCTACCTTGCCAACCTGGAGCATTTGCTGATAGGCGGCCTCGATTGCAGGGATCTCCTCTGGGCAAACCGTCTGATGCCATTTCATCTTTAACAGTTCTTCGGGTTGGTAACCCAACATAGCAGCATAGGCCGGATTGACTTGCATATAGCATTCTTCTGCATCTAATCGGGAGATGCCTTCAACCGCACTTTCTAATGCCTTACTCAGATTCTGGAGTTGTTCTTCAGCCGCTTTGCGAGCGGTGATATCTTCAAGTTGGGAGACAATATATAACGGCTGGCCCTGCCCATCCCGCACGATTGAACTGCTTAAGGCCACCCAAACCACCTGCCCTAATTTATGCAAATATCGCTTTTCCATCTGGAAGGTGTTAATCTGGCCCGACAATAACTGCTGAAAATAGTTGAGTCCTGCCTCTAGGTCATCCTGGTGAGTAATCGCCTGAAAGGTGGTTGCCAGCAATTCCTGTTCCGAATAACCCAGCATCTCGCACAGGGAGCGATTCACCTGGAGCCAATGGCCATCTAGCGATACTAACGCCATACCAATTGCAGCATTTTCAAAGGCGAGATAAAATCGCTCTTCACTTTCGCGTAAGGCTTCCTGCGCCTGTTTTTGTTCCGTGACGTCGCGACTGATAGCGTAGATCAATCCTTCCTCCGCAATGGGAAAGGCTCTCCAGGCGATCCAACGATATGAACCATCTTTATGGCGGTAGCGATTTTCAAAATCCAGGATAATCTCGCCTTCAGCTAAATTTTTGACTGCCGTAAGGGTTGCTGCCTGGTCCTCAGGATGGACAAAGTCAAGAAAGGGATGGGCCATCAGTTCCGCGTTGCTGTAGCCCAGCACTTGCTCAAAGGCAGGATTCAACCGCCTGAAATAACCGTCAACACCGGCAACACACTGCATATCTACTGAAGAATTAAAGATGCGATCACGCTCTTCTTCTACAGCTTTACGCTCAGTGATGTCGCTGCCGATTCCCAAAAATCCTGTAATCTGATCATCTGCATCCCGCAGAGCTGTAACTGACAATAACACAGGAAAGCGTGAACCATTCTTGCGAATGTACGTCCACTCATTCTCATCAACTTCTCCTCGACGTGCCTTTGCAACAAACACATCAAATCCTGGTTGAATTGGCTCTCCTATCTCTTGGGATAACACTTGCGCTCGCTGGACTATTTCCTGCCAATCATGGATCAGTGTGGGCGTGGTCTGGCCAATCACTTCTGCCGCCGTGTAGCCGAGCCATTGTTCTGCTGTGGTGTTGAAGGTGCGAATTGTGCCGTCAATGCTAGTGGAGATAATGCTGTAGTTAGCGCTGTTTAAAATCGCTCGCTGGAATGCTAAGGTCTCCTGGAGTGTTCGCTCTGCTGCTTTGCGTTGGTCGATGTTGCGAAAATAGACCGACAGCCCGTCTTTGCCGGGATAGGCATGTACTTCAAACCACTGATTGAGAGGTGGATAAAAAGCTTCAAACTGAACGCTGACCCGCTCTGTAACAGCCCGCTGATACTCTCGATGAAACGTGGACCCCACTGCCTCTGGAAACTGCTCCCATACGATGTTACCCAGCAACTCATCTCGCCACCGCTGCAACAACAATTCGGCCTGCCGGTTCAAGTAGGTAAACCGCCACTCGTGGTCTAGCGCAAAAAATGCATCGGTAATGCTCTCCAAAATATCGACAATCTGATTGTGGGCGAGTTCGGCTTCGGCACGGGCCGCTTGTTCTTGCGCCAGCAACTGAATGCGGGTTTGCTCAGCCTGTTGCAATTCGGTTGTTTTTTGAGCGATCTCAGCTAGCTGGCGTCGTAGTTCTAGTTGGGAGATGGCTTGACGACTCAGAGCGTGCAAGGCCACAATTTGGGCCGCATTGAGCCGCCGAGGCACCCGATCGATCACGCAGAGGGTTCCCAAGGAATAGCCATCCGAGCTGATCAAGGGTGCGCCAGCATAGAAGCGAATATGGGGAGGACCGGTGACTAGGGGATTGGTGGCAAAGCGTTCGTCGTGCAGCGTATCTGGAACAATCAAAATATCGTCGGGTTGCAGGATGGCATGGGCGCAGAATGCCAGATCGCGGTGAGTTTCGGTGGCATCTAATCCTAATCTAGATTTGAACCACTGGCGACAGTCATCGATCAGGCTGACTAGGGCAATCGGGGTATCGCAGATAAAGGCTGCTAACCGCGTCAGGTCGTCAAAGGCCGCTTCTGGAGCCGTATCCAGAATGTTGTATTGGTGCAGGGCGTGGAGTCTGGCAGCTTCGTTGTCGGGCAAGGGTGCTTTCATGGCAAACTCCCCTCAGAATGGGTTGCATTAGTTTGCTGGAAGCGAGCACGAGCCGTTTGATACAGCGTTTGCAGATCGGTTCCATCCTGAGGAAACTGGACGACTGCTGCCCTGAGGCTGACTTGAAATGCAACTCCATCAGCCTTGAACCCAAACTGCTGCCATGATTGCTGGAGATCCAGAATGCATTGAGTACCGTCTGCTTTAGTTGTGCCAGCCATGCCGACGACAAATTCGCCTCCGCCCCAACGACCAACGACCTCCTCATTCCGAAATGAGCGTCGCAACATTTCTCCCAAGCGTGCTAGGACCTGATCCGCAGCCGCATGACCATACTGCTGATTGATGGACTTCAGGTGCTCCAACTCCACCAGCGCCAAGCAGAACGGCTGCTGACAATGGTGACACCACTGCAAAAACTGAGACAGGGCCGCCGTCGATTTGCGTCGATTGGCTACACCCGTCAGTGCATCGGTCTCCGCTAAGCTCTTCAGCAACTGGGTTCGCTCCAAGCGATTCAGGATGCGCGTCACCAGTTCTGGACCAACAATCGGTTTGCAGACAAAATCATCAGCACCCGCCTCAAAGACTTGATGCATAGTTGCTGCATCCGTATGGGCTGTCAAAAATAGGATGGGTAAGCCGCTCCAACGTGGATCATTGCGCACCACTTGACATAGCTCAATGCCGCTAATGTGAGGCATCTCGATGTCCAGAATCAGCAGATCGGGCGGATTCGCTTCAAGGGCATCGAGAAACAATAGCGGATTATCGAGCACCGAAACATGCAGCCCCCAGGGAATTAGCAACCGCTGTAATGCTGTGAGCACCTGCATGTCATCGTCTACGACCAATACCGTAGCCTGCATGGGACGTGCCTGTTGCAACACTTGATTCACTGCCTCTAACACCTGTGTCACAGTTACAGGCTGTTGTAACCGTCTCCCGCCTAGCCGAGTCACCTTCACTCGGTCGATCAATCGATCCTGATCGGTTAACACCAAGGCTGGAACCGGCGGCGTGCAGGCACTCAATTCCGACAGCAACATGAAATTGTTCTCAGTATTGTGCTCAATATTGTTGTAATTATTGTCTTTGCTTTTGTTAGCAGAACTATTATCCGAATTGTTTTCAATGCCATTTTCAGGGTTGACAGTACTGGCGAAATCAAGCAGGACGATGTCGGGATGCGCTTCGGCGATTTGTTCTCTCGCCATCACGGGGTTGGACATGATTTGAACTCGCAGCCCCCAACTCGCAGCCGCTTTTTGCAATTCTGCCGTAAAGCTTGGATTGGAGCTGACCACCAATAGCCAAGGGCGTTCATCCACCGGTCCATCAGTTCGCTCAGGAGCAAAAGGAATAGCTGCTTGCTCGGGGTCGAGTTGCCCATCATTTAACTGCTGCAACTCCCGCCGCAAATCGGCCACCAGTTGAGAGAGGCGTTGCCTCTGCTGGCGACTCAGAGCGCGCCCCTTTTGAAACAGCGGTTCGATTTCCTGTGCTAGACGAGAGCCGTGATCGGCCCCAAACATGCCCAACGATCCGGCTAACTTGTGGCTGGCCTGTTCTGCCTGCTGCCGCAATTCCTCGCTGAGCTGATTTTGCAGCAACAGCACTGCCGCCTGCTCAACCACTGCAAGCCGCCGGTCAATCGTCTCTTTTACTTGATTCCAGATGCCGTCAATCCCAGCCTGTACAGTAACAGTAGTCACATTTTCGTCTTGATCGGTTTCTGTTTGTCCACTTGGCGCTTTTGCTGCTTTGGGCTTTGCTTCGGGCCTGAGCCGGTAGCCAATTCCATACACGGTTTCAATCGGATCATTCAGAACGCCAGCGGTTTTCAGTTTTTGCCGTAGCCCTTTGATATGGGAGCGAATCGTATCTTCGCTGGGGGTTTCCTCAAACGACCAGATGTGATCAATCAGGGCACCAGTGCTAAAGATGCGATGCGGATTGCGCAGAAACAGCTCTAGCAAACCGTATTCTTTGGGGGTTAATCGCACCAGCTCACCGTTGCAGGTGACTTCACAAAGGCTAGGGTCCAACCTCAGATTGCACCACTCCAGCAGAGGAGGTAAGGCCGTTCCGCCCCGCCGCAATAGGGCGCGAATTCGCGCCAACAACTCCGGCAAATTAAACGGTTTCGCCACATAATCATCGGCTCCGGCATCTAAACCCGTGACTTTGTTAGTGCTGGCATTCTGGGCTGTTAATAACAAAATGGGCGTCTGGTTGCCCTGAGAGCGCAGCTTGCGACATAAACTAATCCCATCTAGTTTTGGCAACACCACGTCTAGCAATACTAGGTCATAGGCAAAGGATTCCAGTAGCGTCCATCCCGTTTCACCATCAGTTACCACATCCACCACATAATGGTGTTCGCTCAACGCTTTCACGAGCGGTTCAGCAATTAGCGAATCGTCCTCGATCAATAAAATTTTCATAATCCGCTAGCCGCGACAAATAGGACATGCATGCCGTTTACAACGCTCCTATTGCTAGGCTAGCTCGAATCCAAACTGAGTAGTTTGTAGATTTGTTGGGCATGGTCAGGAACCCAGACCAGCTAAGCCTGCCAGCTCTAATAAAGAATATTAAGAACTTTGAGATTTGAGATGGTTCGTAAACAAAGATTGCGGTTCTCCTCAACGGCTTCAGAGATATCCAACCTGGCCGCTCAACCTATAATCTAGTCATCTAGACAGGTCATCTCAAAAACGTCATGGCAATCAGAACCAAGAAATGGACCTTTGCAGAGTACCTTACCTATGACGACGGCACAGGGGCTAGATATGAGCTGCTTGTTTCTCTTACCTTTTCCGAGTTGAACTTGACAGCAACCCAAGGATTGGCAGCAGAACGCTGACAGGAGTTGATTGCTCTAAGGAAGATCGGGGATCAAATACTTGAACAAATCATCCACGACTAGATTAGCCGAAATGGGGCCGCTGCCAATCCAGTAGCTGGGCACATAATAGACTCGGTTTTGCTGCACGGCAGGCAGTTTTTGCCAGAGGGGATCGGTTTTGAGTTTATCGATCTGAGCCTGTGCGTCTTGCGTTGCTTCTAACGTGTTTTCACCAATCCACGTAAATATTACATCGCCATTCACTAAATCGAGCCGTTCTTGGTTGACGGCGGCCTGAATTGGATTGTTAAACGTTTGCTGGGCTTCGGTGGCTGAGAGATTTTGAGCCGGTGGACGCGGCAAGCCTGCATCTTGCAAAATCACACCGCAAAACGAATCCTTGAAATAGACGTTGATACTAGCTGGATCGATGCGAATTACAGAAACGGTTGGCAGTGGGTTCGCTAGAGTTTGCTTGAGCTGATTAATTCGCTGATCGTAGCGATCGAGCACCTGCTGAGCCACATCCCCCTGACCAAGGCTATTGGCAAAGGTTTTGAATATCTGTTTCCATTGACCGCTGTACTGAAACTCAAATAATACCACAGGGGCAATTCTAGCTACTTCCGAGTAGATGGGTTGATGAAAGTCTAAACCCAGAATCAAATCCGGCTTGAGTTGAAGAATTTTTTCCAGATTGGGTGCTCCGGCTGTACCAATGTTCGCAATCCTGTTTCCTTGATGCTTCACCTGCTCGATCAAATGTCCATCTAGCTGATCCAGCACCGAACCAACCGGCTGGATGCCAAGTGCCAGGGCGTATTCCAAACTGACGCCATCTAGGGTTACAACTCGCTGCGGCTGTAGGGGAATGCATGATTCACCCATCACATGTTGAACAGGGCGACAGTTGGAATCTAAAAGCGTGGCAGATTGGGTTGAGGTACGCTCGCAAGCGGTGGTGAGGCACAGAACAAGAACTAAACCAAAAAGAAACTGAAGGATGCGCCATAATTCGTGGTTCGGAATTCGGAATTCGTAACTTAGGAATCTAGCACTCATATGCAATTTCAGGGTTTGATGTTACGAATGATCAAAACGTTACAGATACCGAACCCACAATCGACAGCGGTGCGCCAGGATAAATGGCTTCGCGGAAACCAGCCGCTGCTTCGATATAGTCAATATCCAACAAATTTTGCACATTGAGACTGACTCGCCAGTTGTCGCGGCGATAAAATAGGGCCGCATCAGTGCGCAGGTAGCCCGGAAGTCTAAAGGTGTCTGCCGTATCGCCCTGCCGTTCGCCAACATGAAACAACCCTAACCCAAATCCCAACCCCTGATAATCGCCGGACTGTATTTCATAGGTTGTCCAGAGGCTGGCGGTGGTGTAGGGCACATTGGCAAGCCGATTACCGACCGGCAGAAATTCATCGCTGCTTTCGGTAATTTCAGTATCGTTGAGGCCAACAGAGGCGATAATATTCCAACCGGGCAGTGGTTCACCCAATATATCCAGCTCGATGCCCTGACTTCTGACTTCACCTGCTGCGATCGAGAAATCGGGATTGGCTGGGTCTACCGTCGCTACGTTGGTTTTCGTCAGGTGATAGGCGGCCAAGTTGGTGGTCAAGCGGCCATCCAGAAACTCACCCCGGAGACCAACTTCATATTGGGTGCCACGCTCCGGTTCCAGAAAGGAGCCATCGGCAGCGATGCCAAATAGATTGGGTGCAAAGGAGCGGCTGTAGCTGGCGTAGAGCGAGAGGGGTTCAATCGGCTGATAAACGATGCCCACCCGCGGACTGAAGGCGGTATCGTTCTGCTCCGAGGAACTGCCGAGGTTGCCGCTGGTTTGATCCACAACATCAAACCGTCCGCCCGCTACCAGAATCAAATTGTCTAGCAGGCGAATCTGGTCTTGCAGGTAGATGCCGAGGGAACGGGTGAGGCGGTAGTCATCTCGCGCCAACAGGGTCATGTCGTCTAAATCGGGTTGGGCTGCTTCGATTGTAGACTCAAAGATATTGGTAAAGAAGGACGGATCGCCCGGTAAGCGGCGCTGGCTGCCCGCCGACCAGATGGAACCCAAGTCTACACCAAAGAATACCTGATGCTCGATCGGGCCGGTGGAGAAGTTGCCTTCGATATTGGTTTGCAGCTCATAGGACTCAAAAAAGTCATCGTTGGAGCGCCAGCGTCGGTCGAGCTGACCAGAGTCTTCGATGATCCAGTTGGTTAAGCGGAAGTCGAAACTATCGGCGGCGATGTAGCTAAAGCCGTTGCGCAGTCGCCAATTTTCGTTAAACCGATGCTCTAGCTGATAGCCAGCTCGCACACTTTCTGTTCGCACCAGAGCCGTATCGTTTTGGAAGCGTCGGTCGCGGGGAATATCGGCTACTTCGTCTCCAATCGCCACCAATCCATCATCATACGGTCGGGCATCACTGAGGTATTCTGCTTCAAATAGAATTGACGTATTCTCGCCAATATTCCACTGCAAAACCGGCGCGACAAAAAAGCGTTCTACATTTTGTTGATAATCGCGAAAGCCATCGTAACCTTCGTAGGCTACATTGAGCCGATAAAGCAGCGAATCATCGCTGGTCAAAGGGCCGGATAGATCGAGGGTAGGACGAATAAATCTGAAGCTACCAGCCGACAATTCTGCTGTATAGGCTGAAGATTCGAGCGGACGTTCCGTGACTAGATTCACAGCTCCACCTGGTTCCAGGAACCCATAGAGCACGGAAGCCGGCCCCTTCAGTACTTCGATCCGCTCCAGGTTGGCGGTTTCCCGGACGGCAAACTGATCTTCGCGAAAGCCATTGCGTAAGAACACATCGGTGGAAAAACCGCGAATATTGACCCGGTCGATTGAGCCAGCAAAACTATCATCGGCAGCCACACCACTGACGTTTTGCAATACATCGGTGATCTGTTCTATCTGCTGGTCTTGCCATACCTGTTGCGGCACTACCTGAACTGACTGGGGTGTATCCCGCAGCGGCGTATCGGTTCTTGTACCGGTAGTGGCATTGTTGACTCGGTAGCCAGCCTCCTGTTCTCCCGTCACCACCACCTGAAGCGACTCGGCATCGCTGGCCGTATCTGGCGCTCCTGGCGTGACGCTGACTCTCAATCCTGACGGGTCTACTGTGATCTCACCCGTTGGCGGCGCGTCGGCCCCCGTGATCGCCACCCGGACGCGATTACCCGGCAGACTGGTGACTGATACAAGGGCAATCTGCTCGGTCGGATTCGCGGTTTGAAAGGCATCGCCCGCTGGCAGAGACAGTACCGCATTGGGAATATCGGCAATTAGCGCATTTCCGACGGTGGAGAAGGGCACTGGCTGCAAGGGTTGGGTGGTTTGCAGAATCACGGCCAATCCGGTGTCGGTAGGGGTGACTTCAACGCCGGTAATCTCGACGATTGCCGGTTGTTCGGCTGCTTGGGCCATTGGGATGCTTGGCACCTGAGGGTGACTCGGTTCCGCAGCGGGATCAGCCCAAACGGTCGAGGTTGCCAGTAATGAAAATAAGCCGGTAAAGAAAATGAGCTGTTTCACAGGATTTGGTTCCACTCCGCACACCAAAAGACTCGAGAGAGTCAGATCAATTCTCCCGATCGAAATTGCTTTAAGAATCTTTCTCAAGTAGCTTACAGGAGTTCCGCTGATGGAGCAGCAACCGCAAGTAGGCTAGGCGGAATTTTTTTGTGGGGTGAGCGGAATATTTGGCTTAACTCTAGTGCGCTGTGCCCTGCGGTAAACACCCGGATTGCAGCCAAACTGTTTGCGAAAGGCGGCAGTAAAATAGCTGCGGTCAGCGAACCCAACCCGCTGCGCCACTTCCGCAATGTTTAAATCCTCGGTTTCCAGCAGGCATCGGGCTTGTTCTAGCCGATAGCGATGCAGATAGCCAAAGGCAGTTGTACCAAACACCTGGCGAAAGCCCCGCTTTAGGGTACAGTCGTTTAGCCCTACTTGGCGCGCGAGTTCCAGCAGCGAAGGAGGCTGTTCCATCTGTTGCAGCAGAATATTTTTGGCATGATGAATCCGCTCAATGTCGTCGGCTTTGAGCGGGGACGCGCAAGCTGATTGTTGGGGTTCAGAAATCTGCTCGATCAGCAGCGCCATCAGTTCCCAGACTTTGCTTTCTAGGTACATGCGTTGCGTTAAACCCTGGTAAGGGCAATGCAGGATTTGTTGCGCCACCATTTGCAACGGAGCTGTCGCCATACCCGTCCAGCCCAAATATTCCTGCTCTGGATTTCCGACTAGTTTCTGCACGGCTCGCGTTGTGGTATCAAGCGGATATCCAATAAATTCACAAAATCGTTCAGGCTCGATATGCACATTCACTTCAATCACAGGCTGAGTCGCCAAAATTTCCCACTGTTCCTGTGGAGCAATGCCGCTACTGCATACGAAATACTGCCCCGCTTTAATAGATTGATGCTGATCCCGACAGTGTCCCGAAAGCAGCAGACCATACTCCAACGGATGGGGACGCTCAGGGAGTTGTATGATTAGGTCATCCCACAGTTGGTAGTGGGCAATCACCAGATCTAGTCCCTCCCGCAACTGAATCGAGCGGTAATGGCCTTGACCTAGCGCCGTTGGATAGTCCCAGGCGGTGTCGTCTAGCTCCGAAGTAGGCGGTTGGCTAGCTTCCGTTTCGTCAAATAACTCTGCGAAATCGGCTTGGGCAAGGGTGATGGGCATGGCACTCAGGAAATAGAACAATACCAGGTCAAATAGTTAATGCAGAAAATTAATGCAAAACTATCTCAACTATTTTACGCTGTTGCCAGCCTGGTTATAATCACTCGTCTCAATAGTTCTTTTTCTGCTGATCCACAAAACACCACAGCCACTCTTCTCCCAGTTCAGCCGAACTCATCACCGGATGGCCGGTTTCTTCGTAGTGCTGCCGAGCATGTTGATTGGGGGAAGAATCACAGCACAACATCTTGCCGCAGGTTTGGCAGATTCTCAGATGCACCCAGCGGCTATTCATTGTGATACATGCTT
The DNA here is from genome assembly GCF_032598965.1 of Leptolyngbya sp. NK1-12. Classification (NCBI taxonomy): domain Bacteria; kingdom Bacillati; phylum Cyanobacteriota; class Cyanophyceae; order Leptolyngbyales; family Leptolyngbyaceae; genus Leptolyngbya; species Leptolyngbya sp. NK1-12. Next base: position 339,176 of record NZ_CP053587.1, on the reverse strand, counting down.
CACAGCGAAACACCGGATAGTTGGCTTTGGAAATCAAGTTTTCTGCGTTCAGCGCATCAAGGTGTTGACAGCTCATAGGGAGTGAGTTGAAATGGTAAGTTTGATGATTTTGAAGGCACTATTCTAGCCTGAATCGATTTAGTTAGCGAGCTGTTAATCGATGTGGAGATGGGATCTCGCTTGAGTTGGCCGTCTACCCCAGGGTTTGAGCGCTGAAATGCCAATAATGGCAAAGAGGAAAACAGCCTGAACTAAGGTGCCGATCAATACACCTCTGGCATCAAACTGATAGAGTGGATTGCTCAGAGCCTGCAACCCTTCTTGGCCTGATAGCTGCTCAGCATTGTTACCCCAGGGGAATAACCAGAAGGTACCAAAAACTATCAATCCACTTGTCAGCACCCATTTTGTAATCACCCAATAGAACTTAGTGAATCCATAATTGGTCATCCAGCAGAGAAAGGTGGCTGTAACGACTGAACCAATCGCCGCGGGAATTACGATCCAGTCATCCAGTAGATTAACTGCTGAATCGAGTGTGTATAGAACAACTGAATTATCAGAGTTCCTATTCCTCAGTGCCAAAAGGAACATACTCAATACAGCTCCTGTCCAGAGCGCAGCAAAACCAATATGCGCAGATAGCAACCAGTTTCTTTGTTGAATACTCAGCTTTGGCATAATTCCTCCTCAATGATTGTCATCATTTCTAAACAGCAAAACCAGATCCTGGCGGTATCCAAGAGCGCGGCATAGCCTACAGGCTATGAGAGCGGAACCTATGCAACATCTCATATTGCCTAGGCGTTCTTTAATTTGTGCTAGATGGCAAATACTTAATACATTAATAGTTAATATATTGACTAATTGATAAAAAAGCAACCCTATGGAGCTGAATCTGCTAGAGAAAGTTGTGAATAATTTGGTCAAGCAGCTGCAGAACAGCCTCCTGTTCTGCTTTTGAAATGCCGGTAGTTGCTTTATTGATCGTCTCCGCGCCAATTGGTGGCAGAACATGCATGAGTCGTTTTCCTTCTTCGGTCAACCAAATATGGACAATTCGGCGATCATCAGGATTCCGCTCCCGATAAACCAGATTTCGCTCTTCCATTCGATCTACAACGCCGGTGAGGGTTGCGCCCAGTTGCTTGAGCTTGTCAGCAATCCCAGAGGTTGACAGGCCATCCTCTTCCCACAAACAGCACAAGACAAGGTAGTGAAATGGAGTTAGGCCATAGGGTTCTAGACGCTCTAAAAAATCCCGATACATCAACTGAGAAGCCAGTTTGACCTTGTATCCCAGGTTATAGGGTGCTAAGGCATAGCGCCACTGTTGAAGAAAATCGGTATCTGAAGATGAACTGGACATTTTGCAACAAAGGAATAGCTCGGATTATTTTCCATAATTCAGCAGCTTATCAACTTCCGCTCAGTTTATAAATATCTCCGTTGAAATAATCGGCTACATACAGCTTTCCCTGTTCGTCTTCACCAAAGGTGGAAATTCCATAGGGTGAATCTAGCAAAAGCTGATTCTGGACCGTTCCGGCATTACGGCGCACGCCCCAAATCTTGCCGTTGGCGAAGTCACCGTAGAAGTAGATGCCTTGGAGGGCGGGGAATTCACTGCCGCGATAGACATAGCCACCAGTGACAGAAATTCCCTGCGAACGGTCATACTCAACCAGCGGCGCAACCAGGCCAGTCGCATTGCCATTCGAGAAAGGCCGCGTGCCTTCAAAAATATTCCAGCCGTAGTTTTCGCCACCACGCGAATTGGCGGGCTGAAAATTCACCTCTTCCCGCTGGCTTTGGCCCACATCGGCGATATACAGATCGTTCGTCTGCCGGTCAAACGAAATCCGCCAGGGATTGCGCAGCCCCAGCGCCCAGATCTCGTCTCGATAGCGGTCAGTGGGATCGGTTTGGGCCAGGAAGGGATTGGTGCTGGGAATCCTGTAGGTGGCAACGCCGGGTGCTTCCACATCGAGACGCAGAATTTTACCCAGCAACGACCTGGGATTTTGGGCGTTATTGTTCGGATCACCTGCGCCACCGCCATCACCGACGCCAATGTAGAGAAAACCATCGGGACCAAAGGCCAACTTGCCGCCATTGTGATTGGTGAAGTTGGGGTGGGGAATCGTCAGCAGAATCGTTTCGCTATTGGCATCGGCCTGATTGGTGCCCGGCTGTAGCCGGAACCGCGAGATCACAATATCGCTATTGCTGTTAGTGTAGTAAACGTAGAAATGCCGTTTGCTGGCATAGTCGGGCGGAAAGGCGAGACTCAGCAGCCCCTCTTCGCCGCCACTCTTGACCCGGTCGCTGATATCGAGGAAGGCAGAAGGTTGTACTGTACCGTTTGCAATCGTGCGAATCGTGCCAGCCTGCTCCAGCACATAGAGGCGATTGCTGCCGTCCTTGGCGCTGACAATATCGGTGGGATTCTGCAAACCACCCGCATAGCGAGCCAGTTGGATCGTGGGCAACGGTCCATTATTGGCTAGCTGCACCTGAAAGCGACCCAGTCTGCCAGCTTGGATTGAGGTGCCGCTGGTATCTGTGACCTGATTGCGTCGCAGGTTGACCGAGTAGGTGCCATTGTCGTTGCTGTCCCAACTGCCGTCCGGTGCCGTAATCCGATAGGTGGCCTGCCGGGGTGTACCGTTGCGGTTGCGATCCACGCTGACCAGTTGAGCGAATTGGTTGAACCCATTCGGACCCGTGACCCGGATATCCTGACTGTCGAGGGTAGCCACCTTGATGGCCCGATCATCGCGGTAGGTGACGCTGAATTCGTAGCTGTTGCCAGCTTGGGTCAGGTTAGAGGCAGTGAGCGTCGCGGTTGGGATCGGGCTGGGCTGAAACAAACGGTTAGCAGGAATGATTTCTCTGGCTTGCTGCGGACTCGACCAAAACAGCTTCGCCATTGCTTTGCCGATATTGTCGTAATACTCCAGCCTCAGGTCATAGCGCTGTCCGGTCTCTAACTGAATTGTGCCAGCCTGGGTGGTGGCGGTGGGGCGGCTTTGCCAGTGGTCAATCAGCTTCTGCCCATTAACCCATAAGCGGACGCCATCGTTGCTGCGGGTTGAGAAGGTGTACTGCTCTGAGTAGCGGGGCTGCACTTGCCCGGTCCAGCGTACCGAAAAGGTGTCGGCAGCAATGGCCGCAGCCGGGGCACGTCTACCCCAGTTGAAGTCAATGCCGGCGTCGCTGCGGGTCAGCTTCAGCCTAGTGAGATTGGCGTTATCGAAATATTGACCCTGGAGGCCATTCCTGGATTGATTTCTGGAGGTCATCGATGCCATCGGTTCTTCCTGGAGTGTGCAGGCGGTAGAGCACGCTGGAAAAGCCCACTGGTAGCCTCATCAAGAAGGCATCGTTGCCCAGAGAAAAGCGATAGGAAAGCAAGATACAGTCAGTTTCAATCACCACACCCAACTCGCCAGCAGACTTTAATACCGCATTTGCAACGGCTCGGCTGAGCTTGCCAAACGCCTGACCTGAGTATAACACTGGCCTGAAACAACGGAAAAGTCTAGATTTCTGGATGATCAGCCGGTTTTAGAGCAGTGGATTGTCTAATGTAAAAAGATTACCCTCCAGAACCCACTCCAGAACCCAATGGACCAGAGCATTGCAGGCTGCCGGATTAGGTGACGCTACTACCCAAGGTTAGCATTCGATGGAATTTAGCTGATAAAGCAATTTTTCGGAAACTCTATGAAGCGAAGAATTATCCAGGGTCACGATAATACATACTAAAATTGATATTCTCATTTGTCTAAGATGAAAATTTATGGAACGAAGTAACTAAATAATCAGTAGTAAGCTGAGAATGATATCTCAAGTTAATTCAACAGAAAAGGGAAGATGCCTCCTCAAAAAGTTGACGAGAATTAAGTACTCAGCTCTGACTATTTCCTCTGCTATTTAACAGAGAGATTAGAATAAAGCCAGGATTGTTCTCTGGTTTGTTTGAGCAACAAATTGAGTGCTAGAGATTTCACTCCAGGAATTCAACATCTTCTGATATAAAGTCGCCATCTCCCAAGCAGTTCGAGTGTAAATCTTGCCTTCATCTGAATCTTTTTCACACGCGGGGATCAAGTCCAGCCCTAGGGCAAGGTGTTGTTGGTCGATTTCTTTATGAACTTGCCAGTAGTGTCCAACCGATAATCCTAAGGCTTTCAGTTTTGGATTGACCGCTGAGAAGAAGTCATAAGACACGCCTTCTGAAATGAGATTCATGGCAATAACTTGGTGAGCGTAAGATTCTCGAAGAACTGAGCGGAAACAATAAGCACTCACTAAACTTGTTTCCAGAGTTGGAAGCGTATGGGTCGGACTCTCATCAGGAGCTAGAAACTCGTGTTTACGCATCCAGGCTAGCAACTGATCGCAGTGATCAACTTCCTCCATTGCATGTCTAGCAAAGCAGCCCTGAAACCGAGGATCTTTGCATATGGCATAGCGCATCGATAAAGCTGAGGTAAAATCGCGAGATTGATAATAGAGCTGATGAATCCATCCCTTGATTTCTTCTGGCTTCTCGATCCTTCCCAATTTTGTAAAGAAGCGCCCTGACCGAATTTCTGCACGGTATTCTTCAGCTAGGTTCAATAGCCATTCCATAGATAGACTCCTGGTATCTTGCTTTTACTGCTATCACGTCTGGCAATCGTTAGTTCAGTTATTTAGCGAGACGGTCATACATACCAAGCGAGTTTTGAAATACCATCCAAATAATATTTATAGCATTGATGTGTATTTAGGACAGCAATCCGATCAAAAAGTGAATGGATAAAATGTCAGAAGATACAGCTCCTAGCATATCCTTGAGGTTAGATAATACCTGCTCAACCACTCTGTTTAGTCCTCGACTTATTCATCATGAACGGTGCCAGTAACTTTTGTCTGACAGAAGCGCCACTGCTTCAGGAAGCTATCTTAGTGGTAGACAGTCACCGCAGAATTGTTAGCTGGAATTACGAGTTCGTTAAGCTTTGGGGATTGCCTACTACCGTTCTCAGTACTCTAGATGATCAGCAGGCATTGAAGACCATATCTGACCAATTTCTAGACCCAGTTGTCTTTTGGTCAGAGATAGAAAGCATTTATGCTCAAGCCGAACTGGAACTCCACGATCTGGTTCTACTCAAAGAAGAGCGTTACTTCCATCGTCATACCTACCCGCTGCGATTGGGCGAGCTGATTGTTGCAAGAGTTTGGAAATTTTACTATACAAGTGGTATGGAATACAACGATAGGCTAGTAATATAAATTACAGGTTGCAAGCTGGAAACAGTTTAAGTCTAGTTTCGGATTCAGCCTAACGTATTGCCGTTTCGGTTAAGGGAAAATCTGTCCTTGAATAAACTTGCTGCAACAAATCCTACAAATGCACTGCCGATTCAAATTGATCCTAAAGCACCCTTGGCTATCAGTGCGCAAATTGCTGAGCAGATCAAGCTGCTGATTGCGTTTGGAGCACTTCAGATAGGAGATGCGTTGCCTCCCACAACTACTTTGGCTAAGCAACTACAGGCTAACCATAACACCATTGCTAGCGTCTACAGTTCACTGACTGACTCCGGCTATCTGACCGCACAGCGTGGTAAGGGCACCTTTGTGGCAGATACGCTTTGTGTGCAAAACCTGATTAAAAATAACCGCCATTATCTACTTCTGCGGCAGGCATTTACTGCTGCTCAGGAAATAAACATATCACCTGCCGAATTTGCAGGGGCGGCTTATGCTCAGGCAGTGATGCTTTCGGGTGCTCAATCCAATCCGCTTAAATTAGTATTTGTTGAAGAGCAATCTCCCTCTGGGCTTGAGCTTTATCATCTGGTTCAAGCCGAGGTGGGTTTACCTGTTTTCTTCGCTGGCTGGACTGATGTGATTGCTCAACAGCCTGATGTGATGAATCAATTACGGTCAGCCGATTTGGTAATTACGACAACGGCTTATGCTGCATTAATGGCTCACATGAGCGGGTTAGGTCAAAATAAGGAAATTCTGGCCTTAGAAGTTCGTCCCAGTGTTGAGGTGCTTACTCAGGCTTCATCCTTACCACAGGATGCTCAAATGCTGATTATTGGTTGTGATCGGGCTGAAGCAAAGCGGCTCAAGCAGATGCTAAACGAAGCAGGCATTTCTCATATTCAGGTGCAGACTGCGGCTCTTGAGCAGATCCAGCAGCATCCTCAAAAATTAGAACAGTTTGATGCTCTTTGTTGTTCTCTACCAGTTCAGTTGCAACTCCAAACGACAAAGATGATACATCATCCTCATCTAACGGTATTCAGGCTCAGGCTTGATCCAACCCACCTATTGGTATTGAAAGCTAGGATTAATTCATTGCAGTCGAGTTGAGCTGCAACTTGAGTTTTTTAGGAGCAATTCTGCGAGCAGTCGCTCATTCGGCCCGAAGTGCTTGCACCGGATTGATCTGACTGGCTTCAGGCAGGTATGAAACTTGCCTCTCCCACGAGTGATGAAAAACGGACATAATGAAGGCGCAGCCTGTATTTGCGATCGATAAAGCAAGTTGAGTTTTAGACCAGATCGCCCTTTTCGCTAGACTCTTTAGTCAATTCCCTTAACCCTTCAGGTAGAAAGCAGAGCTTGACAATACCAATAAAACAGTATAATAATCGTATTCAAGTGGCAGATACGAGGGACTGTTGCAAACTTAGTACATCTATAGCCCAGACTCTTAGTTTTGGAATGAAGGTTGGGCAGGATGCTTAAATGCTCCGTAGCGAACTTGAGGCTATCAATCGCATGTCGCATTGCTTTGACACTGTGTTGAACTGCTTTGCGATTTTATAACGCAGTACACGGAAACTATTGGATCTTGGATCAGCTTCCATCCGTATGAGCCACTTTGGTTTCAATGACTGCTTGCAGTTATTAAGGGAATTTTTTCGCTTGATTTCCACACTAGGAAAATTCGCAGTCTTGATACTTTATAAAGGTCAGAGTTGTCAGCATGAAGATTGTTAAGGAATACGTAAAGCATTGGTTCGAGTCTGACTTGCATCCTGATCGGTACATCTGTCATAGCCGTGAAGGTAATGTTGTTAGGATTGAGGAATCTAATACTAACAGGCGACACAGTGTACTTACTTTTTGCACCAACGATGTTTTGGGCTTAACGCAGAATCAATTGGTAAAGCAAGCAGCAATCAATGCTATTGAACACTATGGCACTTCAAATAGTTCAACTTCAGTGCTAAGTGGACGAATCGATTTGCATCGGCAACTAGAAGATGAAATTTCCTACTTTAAACATTTGCCGCACACTCAACTGTTCTTGAATGCTTGGATGGCGATGCAAGCGCTAATTGATGCATTTTGCCACCTTGCGATTCCAGTACCAGGATTTCAGAATACTAGTGAGACACTAATTCTTACCGATGTCCTGAATCACGGCTGCATCATATCTGCACTCGCTAATGCTAGTACAAGATCAGGCAAACTCTTCGGCTATAGTCCAAGGGTTCGCGTAAAAGCCTATCGTCACTGCGATGCTGAAGATTTAGCCCGAAAGCTAAAACGTTATGCTCGTGCAGGTGATCGCATCATGGTTGTGTCAGACGCTGTATTTTCAATGGACGGTGACCTAGCACCGCTGCCTGACATGATCAATATATTGTCCAACTATCCAGATAGCACGTTACTTATGGACGAAGCTCATGCAACCGGAGCAATCGGAGTAACCGGACGCGGAATTTATGAGCATTTTGATTTAAAGCCACAGGATGCGATAGATAGGGGGATAAACCCACTTATCATGACTACTTTCTCAAAGTTTGGAGCTTCAGTTGGAGCAGCTATTAGTACCCATATCGCAGAGCTTAAGCCACTGCTTGACGTATCTCCAACTTCGATCGGGACTTGTTCTTTAGCACCTCCATTAGCAGCGGCAGCACTGCAAAGTATTCGAACTTTAAAGGAATCACCTGAAATGGTAGAGCGTCTAAAAAAGAATACACATTACTTGAGATCTCAACTAGCAGCTCAGGATTTTGAAACGATTGGGGAAACAAATGTGGTACCCGTTATTCTTCCGACGTGGCTTAACCCTAAAACTTTTGCGCGAGAACTCTTAAATCACGGGATCTGGGTATCTGCCATCTGGTTCATTGCTAAACCTAGAATTCGCATCGCCGTCAATGCTTTACACACTTTCGAGGAGATAGATTGTCTAGTTAGAGCAATGGTGGAAGTGCGCAATACATTGTCAGAATCTTCGGGCAAATTTCTTGAGAGTACCAATCTGTAAGAATTTTCAACGAACACACCAAACCACAATAATATTGCACCAGTGTCCATTATGTCTAACAACTTACCCGACTTTGGTGATTTAGTTTCAGACTCAGACTACTCCTACTATGCAGCATTGACGTTGCAACTGTGGAAGAAATTTGCTGGTTTGCGGCACGCTTTAGCTCAAAATCATGGTATCGATCCGTATGAGTTGTGGGTACGGAGCATGGATCTTATTAACTTGACTGATCTGCTCAAACTTTACCTTCCTAATTCACTCCATAACAGTGATAGAACCCCTGCTACGAGCACTACAAGTGCTTCTTACAACTTACTTGTAGCCGAACATGCATTAGAACGCCTGCAAGAGAAGCTAGCAATTGAAGACTCACCAAATTCTCAAGAACTTTGGTGTATTTGGAATTTCATGCATGAAAACCTGATAATTCTATCTGAGACTCTAAAATTGCAAGCTTTTGGCAATTAAAGCTATCTATCCCAACTTGAAATTGGCGAATACGATGAGGACATATAAGAATGGCTAAATCAGACATCAATCTTCCTTACTTCGATATGCTGTTTGCAGCATTTGATCAAGGGGAGACAAATACAGAGAAAGTTTTTGGCCGTCATGTACATTGGGGTTACTGGGAAGATCCACAAGCCGCAGATGGAACAGTTGATGATTTTGCTAAAGCTACAGAAAGGCTCTCCAAGCTTGTGATCAAGGCAGCTAAGATCAAAGAAGGTACAAGTGTTTTAGATGTAGGGTGTGGTTTTGGTGGAACAATTGCTAGTTTGAATGAACAATTTTCTCCTATCAGCCTGGTAGGACTTAATATTGATGAACGTCAGTTGCAGAGAGCTAGAGAAAAAATTTGCCCTTTACCTGGAAACAGAATTGAATTTATTTGCGGCAATGCTTGCGAACTACCTTTCTCAGACAATTCATTCGATGCTGTTTTAGCAGTAGAATGTGTTTTTCATTTTCCTAGCCGATCCGAATTCCTCAAAGAGGCACACAGAGTTTTGCGTCCGGGAGGGCGGCTAGCCCTGTGCGAATTTGTAATTTCTGAGGAAGCTAGAAAGTTTTCCTCATTTAGTTATTCCTATTTCTTAGAAAAGTTCATTACTATGTTTTATGGGAGTTGCCATAGATGTAGTACCGAGGATTACTTCAATCTAGCAAAGAGTATAGGATTTAACATAGATTTTGAAAAAGATATTACATCGGAAACAATGCCAACCTACACCAGCTTGAACACCATATTCCGCAACTCAAGACAACCAACATTTACTGCTTATTGGTCAACCCGATTAGTTGAAGCAGCTCACCGAGCTAGACGAATCCTGTACAAAGTATTAGCTTTTGAGAAACCTTATTCGTAAAGAGATTTAAATGTATGCCAAAGCAGTATAGTGCTGAATTCAAAGCTAAAGTAGCATTAGAAGCTATTAGAGAACTGAGGACGACAAGCGAGATTGCCAATAATTATGGAGTTAGCCGGACCTTGATTGATCATTGGAAGAAGAGGCTTCTGCATGGAGCTATTCATATTTTTAGCCAAGTTGAAGACTTAAAGGAACAAGAAGATTTATTTAATGATATTTATAAACAGATTGAGAAATTAAGCACTGATTTGGACGATTTAGGAAAAGAGATATTACTGAATCGAGAATGATTTAGACGGAGTATAATAGTAAGCGAAACTGTAAGTAGTGAAATAACAACTGGATAAGTATTTTAATATTTTGAAAGATTAGAAAGCATTGTGCTACTCCAATCTAACTGTGCTTTGTAATATCGCCACAGTATAATTAGCGACCAACATTCACAATATCTTTTTTATGCAGTCTGCTATTACTCAAATTGAAATTCGTTGTGTAGAAACGCCTCAAGATCAGCAAGCGTTTATAGATTTACCACGTCTCATTTATCAGAATGATCGCAACTGGGTTCCTGCTTTAGACAGTACTGTAGCCGAAATCTTTGACTCTAACCATCCATTCTTCGAGTACGGTGAGATGGAATGCTTCTTAGCGTTTCGCCATAACCAATTGGTTGGTCGTGTTGCTTCAGTTATCAATAGACGCTTGATTGCACTAGAAGGGAAAAAAGTTGGGCTATTCGGCTTTTTTGAATGTTTTGAAGACTTAACCGTTGCACAAGCCCTTTTAGAAGCGGTTCAGCAATGGCTACGAGATCGAGGAATTGAAGTAGTGCGTGGACCGATTGATCTTTCTACAGATCAACGTTGTCTGTTTCTGATTGATGGCTTTGACTCGCCACCTATGTTCAATACAGCCTATAATCCTCCTTACTACCCAAAATTTTTAGAGCAGCTAGGTTGGTATAAAGCGAAAGACGCTGTCGCTTACATTTTGGATGTCAATAGTGCTCCGTCTAAAGCCCTTAGCAGAGGCTATGAAATTGCAAAGAAATCTGGATTAACTTTCCGTCATATCAATATCGCCTCTGAATATTTTGAGTCTGAATGCCGCCAAATTTACCATTTATCAAAGATCAGCTACTCTAACAGAAATGGAAGCTGGAACTATAACCCTTCAACTGAAGCGGAATTTCTAAGAAATGCGCAACAGCTACGTAGCTTGATTGATCCAAACTGCATCTGGATTGCTGAAGATCCTACCAAAGATAAAGAAATGGTCGGAGCTATTATAGGCATACCTGACTACAACCTCGTTTTGCGACACCTAAATGGTCGCTTAAACTGGTGCAGTCAACTAAAGTTTCTGTGGTATCGCCGGATGATCGACCAAGGGCGAGTAATTTTGATTGCATCTCGTCCAGATTATCGTCATAAAATGGTTCCTCTGGCCTTAATTTACTTAATTCTGACTAATCATAGTCAGAGCTATAAGAAGTATCGCCGTGCTGAATTATCTTGGGTATGGGAAGATAACTTACCGTCGCGCAAATTAATCGAGATCTCAGGAGGGAAAGTCTATAAAACTTACCGCCTCTATGAAAAGGCTCTGTAAATCGGGAGCTTGATCAGTAGTGCTAAAAGCTGAGCTGAGATCTACGTAACAGTGATCTGCTGCGGTGACAATCCGAGCCGTTCCAATGGTGGGATCCTCAGCCGCGACAGTGCCTGCACTCTGAATCCTTCCTAATCGGTTCCTGGAAATTTGCTAAAGAATCGATAAGAATTGGTTGATCAGCGCAGGTTGAATCACTCTTTGTGAATCAGTTGGTACAATTGCTCTATACCTAGTAGCAAACATGTAGCCAACTTGTAGCCAACTCAACTCCTATGCCGTCCAAGTTACTGATTGTCGAAAGTCCGGGCAAGGTGAAAAAACTAAGCCAGATTCTCGGTCCCGATTGGATGATTCGAGCCAGTATGGGGCATATCCGAGAATTGGCCAACGATGGTGAAGATTCGCTTGGATTTGACCTGGATGGTCACTCGGTGCGCTGTCGGTTTGTGGCGCGGGGTGCTCGTGGGGCCGAGACGATTAAAACCCTGAAGACTGCGGCTCGCCAAGTGCAAACTGTGGTGCTGGCGACTGACCCAGATCGAGAGGGGGAAACGATTGCTTGGCATCTCCAGCAGGCGTTGCAATTGCGCAATCCCCAGCGGGTAGTCTATACCGAAATCACGCCGACCGCCGTGCGCGACGCGATCGCCCATCCCCGCCAGCTCGATCTGAATCTGGTTCATTCTGGCCTCTGCCGCACGGTGCTGGATAAGCTAGTCGGCTACCGGGGGTCGCCGCTGCTGTGGCAATTGCGCAATGGGGCCAAGAGCATGGGACGGGTCCAGAGTGCGACGCTGCACATTATCTGCAAGCGGGAACGGGAAATTCAAGCGTTTGTACCGCAGGACTATTGGAGTGTATTTGTCGATTATGCTGAAGGATTTCGCGCCTATTATCGCGGCAATGTTGAATCAGAGAATACTAGGGCTAATGCAGAAGAAAACCAATCCGATGATGCTACCAGCCCCGACAGCAGACAAACACCTGAATCCGACCGAGTCACCTCTGAAGCCGAAGCCGATCGCCTAGTTGCCTTGGCCCAACAGCATCCCCATCATGTTATCAGCATCGAGGGCAAAACAATTCGCCGCACACCACCCCCGCCCTTTGTCACATCAACCCTGCAACAGGCTGCCGGTTCCCGCCTCCGCTTCACGCCGGAACAGACGATGCAGGTGGCTCAGACGCTCTACGAAGCCGGACTGATCACCTACATGCGCACCGACAGTACCGCCCTCAGCCCAGAATTTTGCACTCAAGCGCGGCAATGGCTAGAGGCAAACGATCCGGAGAATGTGCCCAAGAAAACCACCCAGTACCGCCAGCCTAAGAATGCTCAAGAAGCCCATGAAGCGATTCGCCCTACCGACCTTTACCGGCCCTCCAAGGAATTGCGGCTAGAGCTATCGGCAGATGCCTTTGCGCTGTATGTGCTGATCTGGAAGCGAGCAATGGCCTCCCAATGCCAACCCGCTCGCATCCGCCAAACTAAAATTGTTACTCAATCGGGTCCGGTGTATTGGCTCGCCAGAGGACAAGTAATCGAGTTTCACGGCTACAGCAAATACTGGAACAACCTGAGCCGTGATACGGAGCTGCCCGCTCTGCAAGCCAATCAGCGACTCACCCTGCTACAGGCGGCCCACGAACAAAAGCAAACCCAACCGCCGCCACGCTACAGTGAACCTAAACTGGTACAGGTGATGGAACGGAAAGGGATCGGTCGCCCCAGTACCTACGCACCCACGATTCAAACCTTGAAGCAGCGCCTGTATGTTGAGGTAATCAAAGGCCATTTGCAGCCCACGGCGCTCGGTTTAGAAGTGGATCAGTTTTTGCAGGCCGCCCTGCCCGATTTACTAGAAGCCGAATTCACGGCTCAGATGGAACAAGCCCTCGACCAAATTGCCGCCGGACAGCAGGAATGGCAGCACTACCTGACTCGCTGGAATCAAGATTATTTTGCGCCCGCTTTGCAGAAAGCACAACAGGTGATTCCCCAGCATCTTACAACCTCTCCTGCACCTCAGGCTACTAAGCCAGTGCAGTTGTCTCGTACTCGCTGTCCCCAGTGTCAGAATTTTCTGGCTAAGATTCCCAGTTCTAAAGTCAAGAAGAAATATTTCCTCAAATGTGTTAGTGGCTGCACCGATGTGGTGCTGTTTTGGTCCGAGTATAGCCGCAAATGGGAACCGCCGCGCCGTCCGGCTTCAGAAACATCACCGAATGGCATCTCAACCGCTGCCAAGACCCACCTCACCGAGTATCGCTGCCCGGTCTGTCAACAGCCAATGGAAACCTATGAGTACGAAAAAGAAGGACAACTGAAACACTTACTGCGATGTTCAGATGCTAAAGCCAGAACCAATCGTAAGCATAAAGATGTAGTTTATTTTCAAACCACTAAAGGATGGTGGAGTCCAAAGCTGGGAGAATTGGTGGCAAAGCAAAATGAGATACAGCCTTTTTCAGGCTAGTGAAGTACGAAAAACGGGGTGCAGGGGCAATGCCCCCCACTCCCTATACTTCACATGAGTGAAAAACGCTGGATCTAGGGATTAATCAGTTACTAAGGAGAGCAGTAAATTCGGTGAGGGGTGAGGGGTGAGGGGTGAGGGGCTTCGACGCGAGCGCACTGCCCCCATGGGGCCAGAAAAATCAGCCGAGCGGTGAGGGTGCTGACTATAAAGCGCTCGGGTAGTAATACCATTTCCCTTGAATCGGGCTACAGATTACCCTTTAATCAGGTTGATTTGCTTATATTGGTATTAACGAATTTGCCGATGTAATACCTCTGTTCGCTCTGCTAATTCTTCGCCACTAGCTTCCACCACAGCTTTGACATAATTCTGTTTAATATGTTCGAGGATATCCACCAACCGATTTTGAATTTCCTGCGCAGCATGATCCTGACCTAGCTCTTCAACAATTGCGATGCGTAAATTTCGCTGTAAGCGCGCCGTGATTTCTTTGCCTTCTGGATCGAGTAAAACTCCCGTCATGGTGTGATAAACACCGTGCACGACTGAATTAGCTAGCTGTTGCACCACTTGGGTTGAAACTCGACCCAACCCGGCCAAATGAATCAACTGAGCGTATCCCGGCACCTGCTCTAGAGTGTTAGTCAGGCTGTGCTGCACCAAATCCTCCAGGTCCGGCTGAATCCGAGGCAAAATCTGGTGCAGGCTAACATCATACAAATGATTTGCAATTGCGATAACTTCCTGCTGATCGACAAGGGCTGGAGCAGGATTGGGCGAATCTTGATCAGAATTTTGACCAGGTGCATGATCCGATTCGGGATTCGATAGGCGATCAGCAGAACCACTAAGCAAACGGTTGGAATCATGATTGGAATCCTCAAACGAGGACAACCAACTTAGCAGATCGCCCTGCCGAATCGCAGTCTGCATCTGCTCGATCAGTTGAATCCCAACAATACCGGCCAGATCAGCTCCCACCAGCACAATCGTATCTCGCTGAGCTTCGGTGCGGATTGGTTCTAAATCCAGTAAATCAACCTGATACAGCCGTAAAGCAACCGGAATAATGCGCAGCCATCGCCAAAAGGGAAGCAGTAAAAACAGGTCGTACCAGCGCCGCAAACCAACATTAAGCCAGGTTAAATCAGAATTTCGATATCGTAGAGAGAGCATGCGGGCTAAAATATCGGTCGCGAACAGAATCACAAATGGCAGATCGAGCAGCCAGAAATAATCGATAGCTCTGCCTGCCTGATCAACCCGACGATAGTAGTTAGCTTCCACCAGGGGACGAATTTGCGCATCCCAAAAAGCTAGCTCCTGTTGCCATCCCTGTTCGGCTAAATAGGCCGCACTCCAGAACCGACTAAATGCCTCCCTAGCGAACGGTTCTTCTGTTCTTGCTCGTAGGTGTTGCTGTACAGCAGCCCAAGCATTCTCCTGATTTACCCCTGCAAATGGATTTTCTGCAATCAATTGCTGGCTGAGACTGCGCAGTTCGGCTAACGCATCGTCTACCTGAGGTGATTGCAACCCGTTCTGGGCGAGATGGTCTGCTAGCTCATCAATTTGGGCTTGATAATATTGAGTTTCGGGATGGGCGATGATGCCTTTGACCGGGTCGTAGACACGAGTAATTGCCGGTAGATACTGCCGGTAAACCTGCCGTAGGTTTAAATAGGTCAGATCAAAAAATACTAAGCCCAAATTAATCAAAGCAACGATAGCAATAATGCGTTCTACGCCTGGATGGCGGCGATCAAAGAAAGGTTTAAACTTAACCATAATTACTTACTAATACTTACTAATACTTACTAATAAGTCGGCCAGCCTTAGCTGCTGTTAGCTGCATTTTTTGCCTTTTCACTGTAACCTTTAGACTTGATGCAGTATCAACCTTCTTAGGATAGATGAATCAATAGGTGATTCATAACACCATAGTTTCAGCTTTTGCTTAGAGCTACAAGATTGAATGAATTGAGAAAGACTACATGCAAGTTTTTGGGCAAATTATTGGCACCGTGTTTATCTTCATGGCGCTAGCAGACATTTACTTAACGGTGCTACACCCCCGTGCCGAAAGCAGTTTACTGAGTATATCGGTGGCTAGAGGCGTATGGCAGTTTTTTCGTTGTGCCACTGTAGGATTACCCAAGCGGCGAGATGATCTGCTTTCCTATGGAGGGCCAACCATTATTGTCACAATTATCAGTCTATGGGTTTTGCTGCTGTTGCTGGGATTTGCGTTGATAGTCTGGCCAAAGCTAGGTACAGAGATCCAGGCTACTCAGGGAGAAACTCCAACCGATTTTATTACCGCCGTCTACTATGCTGGCTACGCTTTAGCGACGCTGGGGACCGGAGATTTGGTGCCGCAAACAGGTGGTGCTCGCTTGCTGATGGTGTTGAAAAGTTTTTTAGGATTTTCTGTGTTTACCTTGACTATCTCCTATATTTTATCGGTTTATAGTAATTTGACAGGACGCAATACGTTTGCGCTTAGTTTGCATCACAGCTCTGCCAACACAGCAGATTCTATTGAACTATTGGCTCGTTTAGCCGCTGACAACAACGTCGATACGCTGCATCAAGATATTTCAGAAATCGCCCAGAGTTTGATTGGCCTGCTGCAGGCTAACAATTCCTATCCAGTGCTGTTCTACTTCCGCTACCGCCAATCCTATTATACCTTGCCTCGGATTGCCTATCTGACAATGGATGTAGCTACGCTAATCAGAACTGCTCTCGATCAGGACGAGTATCGTTCGATTGTCAACTCTTCGGGGACCGCAGAACTTTGGTTTGGTGGGCTGCATCTACTAGAAGAGCTATGCCATACACTCTTACCCAAGATTCATGTAAAGTCCCTAGATGCCAACGAACCCTGCTGGCGGGAACATTACTACCAAGCACTAGAACGGCTAAAGCAAGAAGGAATCAAAACCGTGCAGAATCCTGAAGCAGGTGCGGACTCCTACATTGCGATGCGTCACGAATGGGCACATTATCTAGCAAAGCTAATCAAATATATGGATTATGACCAAAAAAATGTATATCCTGCTGAACATTAGTTTGGTTCTAATTGGAATGCATAATTTGCAATATTGCTTTTGCCAAAAAAACGGTTTAATCAAGTTGAACGACTGATATAAAGAATTCAGAATCCACACAACGTTAGCAACCCAGCTTACTACGCAACAGATCTAGCACATCTGCCTCGCTTGCTGCGTCTCCTCCCGAATTGGCGACCAAGCAATAAAGCAAAGCCTCCTCGGTTTTTGTACTCAGACCGCTAATCAAGGTCGTTGCGCTTTGCTGGATGGCAGCTAATCGGGTTGTTTCAGAGTGGGACTGTGCAAGCTGGATTGCTACCATACTGCGTAGCCGATTCAGTTGCGTCCTCACGATTGGGAATGCCTGACATCGAACCGGGCAGGTGGAGCAACCAGGCAGAGAAGGTAATTCTCCGACTAACAATTTGGCAACTTGCGATCGGACTTGACTCAGTGCTTGGCGATCGACTTTGCCCCGTACTAGAGTTTGAATCATAGGTGAAAGCAGGGCCGCCGCCTCATCTTGTCGCAGTCGCTGGGTGGGATTTAGTTTAGCTGATTCGTTCTCGCGAATGCGCAGACCTACCCATGTAAACCCAGCCTGAGCAGCTAGACAAAATCGCCTATCTGGTTCATCCACTTGTGAAGACCAGTGCTGCCATTCCTGAATAAATGTTTCATCATCCCCCAGCAACCATCCATCAAAGCATCGTAGCAAAGCAGATTCAGCCGCTGTGATGAGTCCAGCATCTTCCAAATCGCCGTAGTATTGACAAGGCGCAGCGCACTCTTTGCAGCCTGAATGGCGCATTAACGCCAGCGACTCTTCTCGTAACAGCTTGATTGGACTCAACTTCCGATGAGATAACTGCTGCTTGACATTGTCTACTTGTATCAATACCGCTTTGCCAATCCGATCATTATGAACGACACTCAAGCCTGGGGTGAGCAGGTTTAAATATCGTTGCTGATCGTCATTCAAATTAAGTGCTGCCCCTACAGCCATCCGATCATCGCCAGCAACTAAACGATGCACAATCTTCAAGTTCGTAATCTTGAGAATTTCTGGGGCAAGTTTGGTGGGAATCTGATCGGCAACGATGAAACCCTCACCGTAAGCCCGCATTTCTGCTAAAAGATCAGTGAACATCTCCACAGCCTTGCTACGTGGATCTCCATGGTCTGGCGATAGGGCACCTCCTCTGGCTGCCAGTAGCCGGTGGGCTTCTTCTACTAAGGTGAGATGTTGTAGCCGTTCTAAGCGACTAGCGGGTTGATAGCGTTGGCGAACCTCAGCATACTCATGCAAAAGCACCAGCAGCAGCGCCATAATGAACGCCTTTTCTTCATCATCGCCCAAGTGCTTCAACTCAATCACGGTAGGATGCCCAAACAATTCTGCTGCCGGCGTCGATCGCTGGGTGTTCAAGGTTTCCCCCTTACTGCCGAGGATCAGTCCTTGCAGACGGGAGCGCAGGGCCGCGCCTAAATTTTGATGCACTTCTTGGGCATATTTCTTGCGTTGGAGGACGACCTCGATCTGGTCATGGAGGTCTTGAAGCGTTGGCATCAAGGCTGCTTGTTGAGCTAGCGTAGGCTCCTCTGGCAGAAAACGGTTGAGACCTGTGCGCAAGCTCCAGCCACGCTCAGTATAGACGCTGATGAGTGCCTCTTCTAAAACTTGATGCATACCACCATACATAGAAAAAGAGGCGTTGAATACCGCTTTGAGCAAATCGATGTGTAATCCCAGAGGTGCTCCTGGTACAGGCTCTAAGGGATTAAGGCGCAGGGGACGGGCATATGCACTACCAGGAGAATAGATTCGCAACTCTTCAGCCAGCATTGGTAGCCCAGCCAGCATGCGATATTCTGATTTGGCTGGCTCAATGACCAAAAAGGGTACATTAAAGTGTTCATAGGATTTGAGCAAGAGTTGCATACAGGTATTCGTCTTACCATATCCGGGTAAACCCGTAACAAAGACATGTTTATTCAGTGTTCCGCTATCGAGTTTGAGGTGTCCTACCACTCGGCCCGTTGGATCGACTACTTGCCCAAGTGGAATCGTAATTTCTTCGATTTCGGGAACTGTGACTGCAAAGGCAGCCGTCTCCCGTTGGGGAATACCCGGAATTTCGCGTTGAGGCAGATTGATCAGTGTCCCCAGTTCGGCTGCTGTGGTGCAGGTAAAGAGGCCGCCCCATAATGGTCCCATTGGATGGTCTTGGGCAAACTGGGTTTGTAACTGGAGCAGTTGCCCCCGGCGAATCGCATCCTGCAAAGATCTAGGCAACACAGTAGCCCGGATGGGTTCAAAGCCGCTGCTGCTGTCCCCTGTGCAAACACTGCGCAAAGCTGCAAACATTGCCTGAGTGGTGGCCTCATTCTCAGCAATTGCGTATACAGCCGTTTTCCAAAAACTGCCCCCGCGTCCGACCAGTAGTCGTTCGATATGTTTATCCAGGAGAGTCTCACAGGCAATCGCATAGTCGTTAATCAATTCTACATTCATGCCTTCGCTTACAGATGAGTTCGTGCCTGTAGTTTGTGAACCGGTCTTGGAAGCATTTGCATAGGAGATTCCCATACCCATACTAAACAGTCCCTGCCCCAGAGCACTGGCTTGCGGTAAGCCAAAAATGCCAGCGGCTTGACAGAAGGTTGCTAACCCGTAAAGTAAGCTGGGTAGTTCCGGTCCTTCTGATGTACGGACTGTAAGACTTTCACTGTCTCCTTCTGCTTTTGAGTGATTCAACGTTACACGCGCATAACTGTGAACTTCGCTCTTGAGCTGGCGTGCTCGGTCGAGCATGCTGTCTATTTCTTCAGCTAATACTGGCTCGGCCACTATCATCAAGGCATAGGGCTGGGCACCCAGGGCAGCGGTGATTTGATCGAGGCTTTGCCAGTTAGACAGGTAATCGGTACGAACCAAAGGAATGCCTGTGATTGCCAGCAGGGATGGCGCTCTTTGCAGCAGTTGATCTAGCCGAGCCAGGTTAGTATGATCGAGCACCCAAGGCTGACTCAAATCAAGTCCAGGGAAATAGGTTCTAAATGCACTGGTTTGCAGTTCCAGGTAGTCTCTGGTGGACCGGGCTGCGTATCCCAGCAAGCGTCGAGTGCCCAGGTATAACCGATGGGAAGCGCCGTCGCCATGCAGTACCATTACAACCGCATGTCCTGGTTCGTGGCAGCCGGTCAGAACATAGGGCATGATTTGCGTGGGTGGAACTTGACTGCTGCCAATTTGCGTAACCATTCGCAATACGGGTTGAGTCAGCTCGGAGGCCGTCGGAGCGAGTTGCCACGCTAGTGGATTCATCCGGTTAAGATAGCGTCTTTCCAGAGCTTCTACCAACATGTAGGGCAATTCATGCCAGAGTTTTTGAGTCGAGAATTCATTTACCTTAAACGGGATTGACTCGGCAGTAGTTTTCTTGATTAAGCGATTGTCAGCGTCCATGATCATTTTTTAAGAGGGTAGGGGGCGTAGGGGTGGGGAGTGGGGAGTGGGGAGTGGGGAGTGGGGGGTGGAGATATACGGTAATGTTTATTGTGATGTTTTCTAGTTGGTATTTTGGGTGATACTTTATTTAAGATGCCGTTGCCAAGGAGGAATTGGCGTTTTGGTGGGTGCAGAGGTTTGTCCGGATTCAGATTGCGGTTGTGAAGGGAGCAGAAATGCTGGTTCTCCAAAACCGCGATAGTGTTTACAGAACTCTGACCATACGGATGCACCAAAAGCGATATCTATAATTTGGGTTGGGCTGTTCCAAATTGGACCCGATAGAAGAGAAGACACGGGCCAATGCGTTCCTATACCTCCTAGAACAATCTGATCTGGAGCAGGATATCCCAGATTTTTGAGTAATTCTTGAGCGGTATCGTTCAGCCATTCTCTGAAGATTTGGGTTTCCGTCCAATTTTGCCAGTGAGACTGTTTTAGTTGATAGACTGATAGCAGGTTTTTGCTTAGCGTTCCAGAGAAAGATGGATCCTGCTGTAGATGATGTCCCAATTCTAATACGGCATCTAGATAGTCCAAGCAATTCTCAGAAGATGACAGCTCACCATGACGCTGTTGTAGTTCGGCTAAAAGGTGTTCATACCAGCTCAAAAGCCCAATGGGGTGAGATTGAACGTTGCTAGATTGCACTTGGCCCTGCTTTACTCTATGGGTGCTCAGGTGAGTGCTGCGATCGCCCACAGCTACTACCAACAATACGGCCTGATAATAGTCCGACTCTGCCATCAAACGTCTTGCTAGCAATGCCTGATTGGGTGAGATCACCTCAGCGTCAGTGAAACCCGGTGGTGCGTTTGTTGAATTTTCAGTCGCTATCACGACTTCTATCCCTTTTGCTTTTTGAATGGGGATATACCCCAAAAACTGATGGACGAAATGGGCATATTGCTGCCAGAAGCGGTTATTATCTCTGTTTTCCCAGAAGGGATGATCGAGTTTCTGTTGTCTTAAAGCTTGGCTGCCCCAAGCTTCACCTTGAGTTACTTTAGGAATCACCGAACGTAATCCATCTCCCATCAATCGCCAATTTATTGCTGAGGAATTTTCTACCAAAATTGTTTGTGCCAGAACATATCCATCTTCAATCCCGATTGAAGCAAGTTTCATACTGAGATTCCTTCTAGTAAACAATCAACTTCGTGTTTTAGGTTACAGGTTGCTGTGAGTAACTCTCTGAGTAAGCATACTCGTGTATCATCAGGCATTGCCACGTCCGGTATAGTGGTTTGACAATCAGCCGCCACTACTGCGTCAAGGTTACGACTGGCTGTTTCGACAGCAGCTTGAGCTACTCGACCTGCTTCCCGGATGTGCAACTGTGTCGCTTGAACATCTTGCGCTACTGCGTCAGAAGAGCTAGCAGCACCAGCAAGGATGGTTCCAATAATCGCGCCTGGAACTGCGCCAATGCCAAAAAACCAAGCTCCTGCTGCCGCACCCGCTGCTGCACCCGCCGCAAGAACACCCCCTGAAACAGAAGTATCTGGAACGTCTATTGTCACTGATTTCGGCTTCATCTGCCTGAGAAGGGCTTGACGCAGCCGGTTCGCATCACAGTGGATCTGTTCTTGCTGGGCCGTGCTAACAATCGTTGTGACGAGTTGCTCTACGCCTTTTTCCACCTGATGGCAAAACGCCTGATTCACAGCTTCACTGTGTTGACCATCGCGGTTCAGAGTCTCTGGGGTGATGGCCTCAGCCAAATCTCTCGCCGCTTTCTCTAAAACGCGACTGCTCAACCAATTGTCCATTTGAGATTTTGCTGCTCGCTGTACAGCATTCAGAGATTTTTGAATTTTTTCCAACCTGGTTTTTGCTGCTGCCTCAGCTCTAGCTTTCGCTGCCTCATAGACCGCAATCTCTTCTGCAAGACGTTGTTCCAAACTATGCTGGAGCAGCTTGAGACCATGCTGGAAGCGACTGAGGCGAGCCAATAAAACCGCAGTTTTGCTGGAATGGCTGTAGTTGAGTAACAAATTGATTAACTGCATACCGCCAAACTCTGCAAAGTCATATTTTGCAAATGCTCTAGCCGAGACAACGACAACTTTTTCGACAGGCAGTTGATGATCGACACAAAAATCACGGATTTTGTTGAGATAGGGCTGCAACTCAGAGCTGTGGAATTCATGCCAAGCTTCTGAAGTATCTTCATCTAGGTATGCATTGAGGACAAAAATGAGCTGATGCGGCCCTCGTCTAGCAATATAGGTGGCGAGAAAATCTTGCTCCGACTCGGCAAGAATATGATTCGACCGCAGGATCCACACCAGTACATCGGACCTAGAAGCCGCTTGAGCAGCGCGGCCATCCATCACACCCGAGTCATCAATGCCTGGGCTATCAAGGATGACTTGTCCTTTGGGAATATGGGAATGAGTAACTTGCAGTCTAACTTCCTCGGTTCCCAAGACTTGTGGCTTACTCTCACCCGTGGCTCGGTCAATCAGTGAGACATGGGCAGCAATGGCTTCAGTGGTAAGCGGAATTGGTCTGCTGACTGACTGACTGATCACTTCAGCCTGATCCTCTACTCCAGCTTGAATGCGGCAGAGCGTTCCCGTTTCTGGAATCTTAGCGGTCGGTAGTAAGGAGCGACGAATCAGGGCGTTGATCAGGGTACTCTTGCCAGAACTGAAACAACCACCAAATGTTAGAGTGACGTTGTTATTCCAATTCTGAACCATCTGGAGCAAATCCAGATCTTCTAACATTCCTGCGTCCATTTTCTGAACGCCCTGGATCAGATTTCTCAATTGTTCTAATAAGGTCAGATAGCGTGTCCAGATATTAGTTGAGCTGAACGTTGTAGTTTGCTGGTTCATGTCCGTACAAGGCGGTTTTTATGGGGGCATTGAGTAATTGATGTTAACTTTGATTAGCCTAGTTGATTAACCGAGCTGCTTCACCCTGACCAAAACATCTTTGAGGTCAGATTTAGCTGAGGCTATCGTGGCTTCAAGTTGGCTGAACTCATGCAACCGCTGAGCTTTCTCAGCCTCGTCCTTTAAGCCTTCTTCGATGGATTGGCGAATAATGCCTTCCTCTTCGTCAATGTATGCATTCACTTGTTTACGAACTTCCTGAAATGTCTTTGTGTTCAACTCCAACTCAATATTTTCGAGCAGTCTATGGCGTTGGTACTCTCTAGTAGCCTGGTAAAGTTCTTCCTGCTGTTCAGACTTGAGGTTACTTCTGTTGTTAATGTCGGATCGACTCAGGTTATAAGTCTTCAGGAATTCCCGAACGAAAAACTTTTTGACCCGATCCTCCAGTCCCAAGATAGCGGCAAAGATGGCGGCTAGAATGACTGCTGGCCATGCAATATAGAGAACAGCAAGGCTACCTGTAGCAAATGCTGTAGCCCACACAGCAACTTGAACCAAGAGGGTGGAAAGCAGCCCACGAAACCCCAACGACGAACCGAACATAATTCCGGCTGGATCTAATAGCAGCAGGCCCGCTAGTGCGGATAAGACCCGATCCAGAGTGCTGACCATTTCTCCACTGATTTGAAGCGATGTTCCTGGAATTTTAGCTCTCAACTGGCTATATTCCTGGCTCAGTTCGGTGATGCGGTCTTTAATCTCTTCGTGCATTCGTTCCAAGATATCTGTAATTCGGCTCTGGAGGCGCGTGCTGAATTCTTCACCCAACTCACTCAAACTCTCCTGAAGCAGTTGTTTGCCTTCGTTCATCACTTTTTCCTGATGATTTGGCAAAGGTAGCCAAACCGGATTAAGCCCCTTGAGGGTTTTCATTTCTTTTTTGCCGTACACTTCCGGAAGCTTAGCAGCCAAACTAGTCGCATAAGCATCAAACTCGATACCTACAGCATTTAGAATTTCTTCCTGATATCGGTCAATCAACTGATCTAAACTCTTTGCACGTCTCCTTAACTCAGCTAGTTTCGGTTCAAGTTCTTTTCTGGCTTTGATGAGTTCTTGCTGATCCGCAGAGATTACTCCCTTAAAGGTATGGATTGTTTGCCGCAATGTATCAGCCCGATTGACTCCCAGCTCTACATGTCGCTGAATATGAACAATCATCCGCTCTCTCAGCAGAAAGTCTCTTAACCGTTCTTCCAGCAAGAGGATTCCCGATTCTTGCAGCAGGGATTGATCATTCAAGAAACGTCCCTTTAGGGCCTTCTGCGCGTTGACAAAATAGACATCGTAGCGAGCAAAGTCCTCCAGCGACTGTCCTGTGTACTTGGGTCCCCCCAACGTCAGCTCAATGATTCGGCTCCACAGAAAAGCAATCGGATAATCATCGGAATCCGGTCGATCATCATGCATCAGATTTACAACCCAGAACATACGAAGTCCGGTCTTTTGGGCATCATGAAAAAACTTCCGACTGGATTCATTGGCCAGGAAATCACTCCTGAATAGGGCAATGGCAGCGTCACAACGGGGGATTGCCTCCAGGGTAATTGCAGTGCGTTCTGGCAGGTCATCAGTCCCAGGAGAATCCATACATTCAACCCCGGAGGCAGTCAAAAGGCAAGGATAATGCACCTCGAATTCCCGAATGTTTCTGAAAAACTCCCGAGTCGCTTGTTCATCTTCCTTGACCTTGGCCTGCTTCAGATAGCGATGAAAGTTCCAGTCATCCATGCACTTGCCTTCAAAGTTCCAGGCATAGATGCTAGGGTCTGTCCCATACTTGATACTGGTCAGCACCGCTGTAGTAGGAAGTTTTCCCATTGGCATCGGTGCCTTTCCATCAGTCAGGTCTGGAATCTCCACCAATGGTTGGCCTAATAGGGCATTCAGCAGCGTAGATTTGCCACTGTTAAAAATCCCCATCAGCATCAGGACAAAGGCATCTTCAGATAGCCGCAGTTTAGCGGTGTTTAGGTCAGCGGCAACCGTCTCTAACTTTAGTTGTTCCGCAATCGTTATCAATTGCTCAAGTGCAGTTCTTGCCTCAGCTTTGAAATTATCAAACGCTTGCTTAAATTCTTCACTCCATTCCATGAGTTATCTCCTTTAAGTAAATTCAGGCGGTCTGAATAGAATTTATTTTTGGGGTAATCCCTGCATCTGGTTCATGAGCATCTGCTGTAATTCAGTCACTCGCTGATAATCATTGCACTCGTGATAGGAACTAGGAGAACTAGCCACTTTCGACAGTTTTGCTGCAAGTTGATCCAGTGTTTCCCTCAAGCTGCTCTCTGTTTTTGCAGCATAGTTCTGGATTACTCTGGAAAATTTTCGATACTCGTCCTGGATCGCTTGATGCATTTTTGCGGTCACATCCTGCATCATTTGGCTGCGTCGCTGTTGATCCCGATACACCGACATCCCGGCTCCAGCAGCGAGACCGGCAAGCGCTACAGCAAGGGGAGGAACTCCAGCTAAGCTAGTTACAATAGCCGTGGTCATAGCAGTACCAAGACCCAGCAAAAGGGGTTCGGCTAGAAGCATAGAATCTAGAAGAATGGGGTGTTGCTGCGGCAGGTGATCTAAATGCAAGTAATCCACAATCAATGGATTTTCCCGCTTAAAAATGGCAATCAACTGGTCAGGGTAAAAGACTTCACCAACTAATTCATGGATCCGTCGCCAATCTATTCCCTTTAGAGATTGCAGAGTCTGCTCTTGCCGTTGGCTAGGCCATTGCCTGAAGGGTATTAGCGCTTGCTGTTCCCAATCCCTAACCGCCTGACGCAACTCGGTGGTGAGCGAGGACGCATTGATGCTTGGCCCTGCTAAATTATGCTCCAGAATGCGTTGGAGACGCCCCTCCAATTGGTCAAACCATACCTGTACCCTCTGCTCTTGCAGTTTGGCATCCTCCTGTAGCCATTCTGCTAGATGCCGTTTAGCCCCAGCAAGGGACTGAATTAATCGCTCAACATCCTGACTAGCAGAGACTTGATCCGCTGCATCAGATGCAGCTAGTCGTTGCTCAGCAATTGCTAACAGCGATAACGCGCGGTACAGATTGAAAGATTCGTCAATCGGACGTTTGAGTAGGTCAAGGAGGGCATCTGTGTCTCTGGTTAGTCTAGACTGAAGCCATTCTGGTACTGGCTCAGTGCCACTCCAAAGAAAACAGGAAAATTCATTCAAGTTGACCAGTTTCCAGTTACCCTGGAGATCGCTAAACAGATTCCAGATTCTCTTATCAAGCTGGTCGAGAGCGGCCGCGTCAGATAACCGTTCTGGATGAGCAAATAGAAAGGCATTGGAACCATGAGGGCGGTTCCCGCACACCTTAGCGACCGCGTCCATTTCTGTAGCGCTAATCAACCGATCACAAGCAAAGACCACGAGCAACTTCGGGGCAAGCAAGACTTCTAGTCCGGCCTCACTCTGTAATGCTTGCCATCGGAATGACTGTTCTGGTAGATTTTGCTCTAGCCATCTTTGCAATGGCGAAGGCTCTACACCGGGCACCGTTAGTACCACCAGCGGAGTAGATTCGTTTGCCCAACTTTGATTGAACTGGATAAAATCGTTCCAGTGATGCTTTCTCGCCAGCATATTCAATTCGTTTATCGATAACGTTAAAATATCGTTCATGATTTTTCCTCAAGCCATATAAAGAAGTCAGGTGTCAAGGCGCGAAATAATGGGAGCAGGCTAGAGCCAATGTAGGTTTCTAAAACTTCCAAGCAAGCTTTACGGGTGCTGTTGTCGCTACGAGCTGCCGTAAAAAAGTCAATCGCTAGGGCATCCAGAAAATTCGCTAGGGTGTTCATGCCTGCTTCCCGTTCGGCTACACTGAGTGGGAGAGTATCAACCTGCACCATTTCCCAGTCCTGATCGGGAGCGAACGAATAGGCTTTTTGTAGTGCGTAGAGCATCAGGCGGCCGCTGGTTGCGCTGATCATCCACCAGCGGTCTGGAGGAGCAACCTTCAGCGAGATTTGGGGGTGTCGCACAGCTGGCGCAGCAAATCCTGCATAGCCTGGATCCCCTAATCGCTTTGTGGGCAGAGGCAGTGAGACAAAGTGTTCGATGGGAATCTCATATTGACGCAAGTAGTGGGTATGCAAACGACGCTGAATTTCTGAATACGATAAAAAGTCAGTGGTCATGCTTATGCTTCCTCTCGATGCCTGCAAAAACAACTATCAAAACCCGCCATCTCAGCGCTGTAGGCAGCCTGTAATAATTTTGGCTATACAGTTAGGCAAGGTTTGTCACAATACCTAAACCGCCCCGATTTTCCCACGACCATTGCCAAGTGTTTAAGTCAACAAACCGACCCGCTTCTCCACTGCCACTATCATTGATGAAGAAACCGAGTAAATCCGCAGTCTGGGGATTTCTAGCTACACCAGTCACAGTGACGGCGTGATTGGCCTGACCGAATTCAAACGCCTCAGGTACATTCCACAACACACCTCCATTCACTCCAACAATCACTTTCTCTCCGGCCTCGATATAGCTGGCTAAGTCTTCGCAGTTGAGTAAAATCTTGGCCTCTGCCGGTACACCAAAATCATTGAGAATACGGGCCTGATCAATTTGGGTCGTTCCTCCCTGAACATCAGGCGTTCCCTCGATAGTACACAATTGATTCCGAACGGCATAACTGACCAGATCCGTTTCTGTTACTTGATATCCCAATTGCCTCAAAATATCTTCTACTGAAACCAGTCCACAAGTTCCTCGCATCCCAAAAGGATTATCCCCTTGTTGATGAAATCCCTCAGTGGCACTCTTGGGATCTCCGAAGATTACAGCCTCATGTCCATTTGGGAGGATTTCTAAGTAACCTTCTGCAGGTTTGACTTCTAGAGGTAAAAGAACCTCTCTACTCTCCCTTGGGAAGTTCCAGTCATTCATTGGTTTTTCTCATAGGAAAGAGATTGATGCTAAAAGACATCGCCAATGCCTAATTCTCTCTCTACTTCATCTGCACTTTTAAGAACGGCAGCAATGACAGACATCAGATCTTGTCCGCTTAGGTTGGCAGCAACTTTAGCAGTAAAAATGGCAAGATAATTATCTTGAGCATCTTTAACAACGCCCCATGCCCCTATCTTGAGCTGTTCGTTGTACTCCAATAAGGCATTAGCAACATTTACGTTAAATGGACCAAACGAGCGAAGCCCGATTGAGTAAACTTCACGCAATTCAGATTCTGCAAACTCGAATGTGCGAGATGTGATAAAGCCAACTTGACTACGACCATTACCAAGGTCAAATATAACTTTGTAATCTCCGTTTGATGTGATCTCATAACGAACTTCCAATTGAGACAATGCTCGCCCTACACGAGGATCTGTTTCTTTAAGCCCAAACATGGTTAGCTCCAAATGTTGAGAGTTGACTAGTGTAAAAGAAGCCTTTTAGATGAATTTCAGACTAGGAATTTCCAATTCTTTGTTGACAAGTGGTTTGTTTCCTAGTGTTCTACTCTTTTAGAGTCTACATTTGCAAAACCATTACAGCTTTTCTGTATCTAACGTTGATAATTTTTAGTTAATTACCTCTTCACTTTGTCAATTGCAGAGGGAGCTGGGCTGGACCAGACAAAAACGGATTAGATGACCACCGCAAAGGCGGCTGATTCGCTAGCTGAAAATGAGGAAAAGATTGGAGGAGTTGCCTTAAAACAGCCTGTGTAGCTAGAGAACTTAACGCCGCTCCTAAGCAATAATGGATTCCCATCCCGAACGCTAGATGCGGGTTAGGCTTGCGATCAAGATCAAATTCTGCTGCTCTCTCAAAGATACTTTCATCGCGGTTGGCCGAACCAATCCAGACAATGACTTCTTGACCTGCGTGCAGGATAGCCCGATCGATCGCAACATCACAGGTTGGAACCCGCGAAACACCTTGAACCGGAGAGGTATATCGCAGTACTTCCTCTAGGAATGGCTTGAGCAGTCCTAAATCGCGGCTCAGCTTGTTCCGCACGTCCTCATACTGCAAAAGACAAAGAACGGAATTTGCAACAAGTTGAGCTGTTGTATCTTGAGATGCCACTAGAATCAGGATGACGAACTCGATAATTTCTTGCTCATTGAGAGGCACTGAATTAAGGTGCGTTTGAATGATGGCACTTAAAACATCATCTCCAGGCTGGTGGAATTTTTCGTCGATTTTTGATCGCAGGTAAATATCGAAATCGGCGGACCAAAGCTCAGAGAACAGACTCGTGTATTGCTGCCTAGTCCGGGAGTGGGCTTTTCTAAGACTCCACCATCGCCCAATTTGTGGCCATTCTGCTTCTGGGAAACCCAGCAACATCAGAGCACAAGTGAGCGCTAGTGGAGAAGCAACATGCTCTACAATGTCGCAATAACCGCGATCAGTGGACCGTTCAAGGCATTTTTGAACAAACGTATCGATAAATCCAG
Source organism: Leptolyngbya sp. NK1-12 (assembly GCF_032598965.1). Taxonomy (NCBI): domain Bacteria; kingdom Bacillati; phylum Cyanobacteriota; class Cyanophyceae; order Leptolyngbyales; family Leptolyngbyaceae; genus Leptolyngbya; species Leptolyngbya sp. NK1-12. The sequence goes on along the minus strand of NZ_CP053587.1, from coordinate 309,494 downwards.
TAAAACCAGCAAGGAATGACGGCGTAAAAAAACGCTGAACACTTCCACGTAAAGCTGTATGAATTGGAGGGTCTTTGTGTAAAATGCTGAGATGCAGATCCTTATGCAAAAAGCGAGGAAACCGCACGCGGGAAAGATCCGAAGAAAAATGAGCGGTGTCTGTGAGAATTCTGCGTGCAGTTGCATAGTCGTAGACGGCCCAGACATCCAAGCGCTGATCATAAACCAATGGGCTGACACACCGCATGAACGCATAGAAGGCGGATAGCTGATGTTCGTGTTTGACAGGCGGAAAAGCGCTGGGTTTGAATCCATTAGACTGTAATTTTTCCCCTGGGGTCAATTTCACGTTCGTGTTCACCTCCTCTGTTCAATCTTGAAATACTTCACTGATTGAGTGGTTGATCGATTAGACATAAATCCATCCCTGTGCAGAAGTCCAAATCCAGGATCCAAGCGTGCGCTCTACATCCCGCATATCAACTCCTTCAGTCACGATGCTGTCACCGCCCTGTTCAACCCAAGCGGATTGCAAAAGTTCCGCAGTGACATAGGCAGACTCTCCAGTTAATGAGTCGTTGTAAAAGAAACCTCTGATTTCACCCGATTGAGAATCTCGCGCCACACCAGTCGGAACAATCATGTGATCCGTTCCTTCCCATCCAGCATAGCCATAGAGACTCGCGCTATTTACCGCCAGAGCAACAGCGCATCCATTTTCAATGTCGTCGGCCAATGACTCTAAGGTACCGTTATGATCGGTATGACACGGAACTCCATAGTCATGCAAAATCCCCACCTGATCGGCCAGACTGACATATCCCTGACCTGAGACATCACAATACCCTTGAGTAATTGCATAATCGAGTAATTGCGATTCTGTTACGTCTACGCCAAACCGTTTAATAATCTGTTCACAACTAACCACACCGCAGGTATTGAGATAGCCCTGGCTGTTGTCACCCTGACGGTGAACCACTCCTTCCCAGCTAGCCGGATCACCACTAACTACTGCTTGACTGCCGTCAGAAAGCATCTCTTGTCTAGGAGCAGGCAAATCTAACGTTGCATTGATCATTTCTCCGGTTTCTCTGCTTTGATCCGATGAGTCGAAACGTTCAAATGATTGCATAAACCCTCCACATGAATTGAAATTTGATTGGATCTGGTATACAATTGCGATGACAACATGGCCCATTATGCTTACGCGCAGCTAACTCTCTAGCCACTGGAAAAAATCTGGAGCCAATGCTCGATATTGGGGCAGAAGTTGATGCGCTGACAGGGTTTGTAGTAACTCCAACATCCAACGCCGCTCCTGCATCTCAGTTATTCGTCCCTCGAAAAAGTCTGAGCTGAGACGATCCATCTGATCCAGTGTTTGCTCACTTAGCCTATAGGCTTCATTTTGCAGCGGGGAAGGAGCAATCGTTACCGTATTCCACGTGGAAGTATCTCCAAACGGAAAGACAGTTGTGAGAGCATACACGAGCAGATGGCCTGTAACGGCATCGATTGCCAACCAACGGTCAGGAATCTGTTGCTGGAGCGGCTGCCCAGGATGACGCGAGACGGCGCTAGCGAAAAATGCATAGGCCGGTCGGCCACATCGATGGGTTGGCAGAGGTAAAGACAAGAGATAGCCGCTTGGAATGTCAGTTCTCCGTAGAGCATCAAGGCTATGATGCCGTCCCAGTTCTCGACTCTTGATCCACTGTTTTGTCGGAGTTATATTTGTTGGAGTCATATCAGTTATTTTCTCCTGATTGTGATCGATTTTTTGGCGAACCTTCTAATACCAATTCTCTAAAAATATCTGGACATCAGATATCATCAACCTAGGCAGTGTCTAGATTTAATAGTTTAGATTTAGCAGGTTAGATTTTTCTGACGCACATCACTGACTCACATCAGTATTACGAATTACAATATCTCAGTCATTCATTGATTTTTCCTTGAGGAAGGGCTTTGGGCAAAAGGTTTATTTTCCAGTGCTCTACTTCTTTAGAACCTGTAGTGGCAAAATCATTACAAATTTTCTGTACTTGACGCAGACAATTTTTGGTCAAGTGGCAAAGTCACATCCATGACAATCATCCATCCTCCACTAGCTAACCAGAATTTCTCAAGGCTAGATGGATGAAGCAGGGTGGAGTTTGTAGGGCCAAGCATATACACCTGAAGAGATGCCTCAATCCCTTCTCGCACGAGTCCCCAGGCAACTGCAAGCGTGTAGAAACCATCAATTGATATAGCAAAATTATCTAAAAAATTATCTAAACAGGGCTGATTTGGCTCCTGCAGCAAAAGTAGGGCACAGCAACCTGACTCAATGTACAATGCCAGATCTTCCAGGGATGCAGCCTGTTCAATATGCACGGGTACGCCTTGTCCTTCTAACCATTCCTCTATATCTTGTAAAGTACTCTGTGGCAAAAGAGACATGGCTGGGAGTACACCGCCATAAAGATCAACTAGCCAAGTACAAATTCCAGGTGCATCTAATGGTTCAACTGGTAGCTGATCAATTTTTACCAGAGTTAGTGATACTGGTCTAGACGGTTGCTGATATAAGAGCGAGAACTCCGGCAAGTCAGGCAAGTCAGGGAATTGGTAGGGAAGCTGGGACATGGGTTTCTATCTACCTAATCTAAATGAATAAACCGAATCACCTTGGTACAGGCTGAGGAAAGTCTTGTTTTCCAACCCGAACGAGAATAATTATGATTCTGACGTAAGACAATCTGTTCAAATACTTCTGTTTCCTCCCTGCTCAAAGGAGATTGGATCACCCTCTGCGCCTGAGCAAACGCAGTCCTGATCGCCAGATCACCACCAAGCCATTCAGGTCGATACATAAATAAATAAACTCTTAGCTTCGGTAAGGCTCGCGTATGATTCACAGCACAGGCATTGGCTGATAATCTTAGAGAATCTCCTAGCTCACGCCAAGTCAACTCAGAATTTTGCAATCTCATCTGAAGTACTTCTGCTTCATCGGGATTCAGGATATGCATTTGCTCAGCTTCTTTAATCGCTCGAATCACAAAACTTGTATCAACGGGATCGTCTGGTTCTGGTTCCGGTATGGTTTCAGGCTGAAGCAAGGGCAGCAAATGTTTTGAGTGCTTCAAACGTCGGGTCGCTTCTCGTCGGACAATGGTTAGCACCCAAGTCGAGAAAGAGGATTCTCCACGAAAGCTACTGTAGCCTCGCCAAGCACGTATAGCAACTTCTTGAAACAAATCCTCCGCATCATTCTGGTTCTGCATCAGTCGATGGCAAAAAGCTAGAACTCGGGCACGTACCTCTAACCAGCATTGCTCAAATGATTTTTGAGGCTCTTGGGTCGATATACCCATAGCTATCACAGAGTGAAGGTAGTGTAGATGTTGGAACACATGCATTAGACCTACAGATATTCCATAAGCTATGCCTGTTTGATTAGTACAATAAATCAATGGGCCTGAATTAGTAGTACTGCTTTGTGGCAAATTCGTTGTCAAGGTTGGAGGAGTTCTTTGCACAAATGTGCAAACACCGTTGCATGAACACATGAGCAAGTTAATTCATCTGCAAAAGTAAAATCATCGCAGGGCTACAGCATTCAAGTTTGAAAAGTTTTTATTTGCTTTCTTAGTCTTGTCTATGGTTGTTAGATAGGAATGAAGTGTATTTGTGGTTGACCAATTCTCCTTGCCTCCGCAACCAAGTAGTCATCCGGCGAATATCATAGAACGGAGGAACTCGGCACTGGGTTGTTTGCGCTGCATAATGTATTGGTTTCCATAGTCTTACGAGGTCTTTGAGCAGCGACTCTATCTTATCTCTCTGTCCAGTTTTCAGGGTATATCATAAATAGGGGCTTTAAGTTCGAATTTATAATTAGGGCTTGTCCCGAAGCAAAACCGATTTTGAATCAACCTGAACTCTTGTAAAACAAGCAACCAAGAGCTTCAGGACAACTGGCCAACTTCAGGACATTCAAGATGAATTTACAAATCTTTGATTGACTGACAAAACTCTGATGCTGGCGGCTCAAGCCGCGCCTATGCAGGCTCAACCCGCCTACGCGAGTCATTCAACTAGTCAGAATAATCAGCACAGGGCGTTCGATGAAGCTCAGCCGAGTCGCTGACTGGTTGATATAGCAGCGGTTTTAACCGCCATAGCCAAAAGATTTGTCAGTCAATCAGGGTCAAATCCTTGAAGTCAATCTTAATCTTTTTCCTCAACCCTAAACCAGCGGTAGCCATAGGGTTCGAGGGCAATGGACTGGGATGTCTGCAAAGATTCATACTGCCGGTTCCCAAATAGATCGGTTAGACGCCTGTATGGGTTGGATCTGAATGTGACGGTGCAGTCTTGATCCGCTAGATTATGCACAGCCACCACGGTTTTTCCTTGCCACTCGCAGCAGTGAGCAAACACGCTGGATTGGTCGGTATCCAAGATTTTCCACTCGCCTCGGCCAAACTCTGGACATTGTTTGCGCATCCGAATCACACGGTCAAACCAATTCAATAGCGAATCTGGATCTCGCTGTTGAGCAGCAACATTGACCTGCTGGTAGCCGTATTTACCTTCAGAGATGACTGGCTTAGATAACCGCTCCGGAGATGCCGTTGAGAAGCCTCCGTTCGGTTCATCGGCCCACTGCATCGGAGTGCGCACACTGTTGCGATCTGGCAGCGATAGATCATCGCCCATGCCAATTTCTTCCCCATAACGGATCAGCGGAATTCCCGGCAGGGTGAACAGCAAACTATAGATCAGTTCAATCCGCCGCCGTTCGCGTTGTTCATCTCCCGATTCACCATCCATCATGGGCGGTAAGCGCCGCCGAATCCCGCGCCCATAAATTTGCATGTGTTTTTCGGGGGCAAAGGCTTGAAACACTTCATTGCGTTCAGCATCACTGAGTTGATCTAGTGTTAGCTCATCGTGATGACGCACGAAATTGAGCCACTGCCCAGCTCGCGGAATTCCAGGCAACTGTTTAAGCCCCTCAATTAGGGGAGTTGCGTCTTGACGTGCTAGGGCCAAAAATTTCTTTTGATTGACAAAAAAGCTGAACAGCATATGCATGCGGTTGCCGTCTCCAAAATATATTGGAAACGACTGAGAGTCTACATTAGCTTCGGCCAGCAGCACCGCTTCGGTATTGCACGAAGTAACGTAATGACGCAGGTCTTCTATAAAATTCTCTAAGTCATACTGTTCGGTCAATACCTCAACATTCTTGATAAAGTAGGGCACTGCATCAACTCGAAACCCTGACACACCCAACTCTAGCCAGAATTGAATGATCTTGCGAATTTCATCGCGCACTACCGGATTTGAGAGATTGAGGTCGGGCTGTTCCTTATAAAAGTGATGCAAATAATACATTCCAGCTTTTTCATCGTATTCCCAGATGCTGTCTTCTACATCAGGAAACACCAATTCTGCTGGATCGGTAGGAGGTGGATCGGTTGACCAGATATAGTAATCCCGATAGGGAGAATTTTCATCCGCCCGTGCTGCCTGAAACCACGGGTGTTGAATCGAGGTGTGATTTACTACTAGATCAATCAAAACTCGGATGCCGCGTTCCCTTGCTTCATGCATGAAGTCTACAAAATCTCCCAGGCTGCCTAGGCGGGGATCAACATTGTAGTAATCCATCACGTCATAGCCGTCATCTCGGTTAGGAGACGGATAAAAGGGATGTAGCCATAGACAAGTCACCCCCAAGCCAGATAGATAGTCGAGCCGGTGGGTCAAGCCTGGAAAATCACCGATACCATCACCGTTGGCATCCATAAATGTTTCCACATCCAGGGAATAAACAATTGCGTTTTTGTACCAGAGATTCTGCATACTACCTTACATTATTGTCTACTGTGCAGTTAGCTAATTGGCTTATCACCGAGTGAATTATCATCTGACTTATCCGGTGACTTATCGCGTTTCGCCCGGAAGATAGGAAGCGCGGCGGCGGGCAGTGCGAGAGGATTGACGTCCTGCTATTCGATCAATCAATTGAAATGTTCTGCTCACGACTTGATCAGCCACCGTTGGCTGCCGCAGGCCCTGAAGACTGCGTAAACCATGTAGGTCTAGAAAGCTAAAGCCAACTTTGGAGAAAAACGGCAGCAGACAAAACAGAAACGTATCGAGGGTTTGATCAATCCAGCCAAAGCCGGAAGGACCAATCAGCCAAACAATCGGATAACCAATCCACAATACGGTGAAATAAATCGTTAATCGGTCGTGCAGTTCTGCTAATTCTGGACCTTGGCTTTTACTTTTCTGGCGTAGCGGACCCCAGATACCCCATAGCACGATTAAAAAGGCAACCACGCCGCAAATGTACCAGAGGTATCTCACCCAATCGCGTTCCGATAAATCGGCAATCAGTCCAGTCGTAATTACCACCACTTGGGTACTCATGAGGAAACCGATCAGCGTCCAGTCTTTTTTGATAAACTGCATCGCCGTCCAAGATAGGGCTAGCAGCAACAGGGGTGTGGTCACAATCCAATCGATGTAGCGAGCGTAATGAGCAATTTGACCAGCCGCCTCTACCTTACCTTGATCGATCGCCATGGCCATGTAAGCCAAACCAGACCAAATCGGAATAAAGATAGCCACCAAATACTCATACTGTGGTACACCCCGCGGATCGCGACTGAGTGCCCAAAAATGTAAGGCTCCGATCGCCATGCCAGCAACATAGACCCAGTGGAATATTGCTTGCCAATCCATAATTTACCTCGGTTAGTTGAGCGGTTCTTGATCGTTAGTTGGAGTCAGGAGTCAGGCTTCCCAGAGCGTCAGCCGACGGGAGTCAGGAGCCAGCGTTGATTAATAATTTAGCGATGGGTTATTGGCCGCCGGATCAGCAGTGCTGGCTAAACTTCTCAGATACCTAATCGGATACCTGATATGAATTGATTGATTGGCTGAGTGGATAGCCAGAATTGGGCGCAACATGTCTTCAACGTCACGGTGATGTATTCTAAGCAAATCTAAGCAAACGTATCCTAAGCAAATAATGATGTCATGCTGATTGTCTTCCTCCATTGGAAAGAGATCGTAATGCTTAGGAAAGCAGATTTTATTTGTTTATCAATTTACTTACAGTTTGAACAGCAAAGGTGACTAAAAAGTGACAATGCTTAAGCAATCAAATTGGCATATTATGATGGTGAGTGACTTTTGTAATTACCCTTCTGCCATCAACGCAACTGTAAAGAATAGCCGCCAAGAATTGATATGAAAATGGGGCAATGGTTGGGAATTATCGCGCTGATAGTTTCGCTCTACGTTATGTGGCGAATTCGCCAACTGTTGCTGCTCGTGTTTACAGCAATTGTACTAGCAACTGCGATCAACCATCTAGTTCAGCGATTTCAACGCTCGCGATTAAAGCGGACCGGCGCAGTTCTGTTGAGTCTGGCAATAGTCGGTGGTGTTTTTATCTTCATTTTTCTGCTGATCGTGCCACCTTTCATCGAGCAGTTTCAGGACCTGATCGCCCTGTTGCCGCTTGGGTTAGAACAAATTCAATTGGGCATTAATTGGTTAGAAGATCGCTTCGGTCCTAGATTGCCAGAGATTCCCGATGCCACCGGGTTGATTCGGCAAATTCAACCGCTGGGGGCCAATCTCCTGCAACGCATGCTTGATTTCTTTTCTACTTCAATTACATTCCTAGCCCAGTTGCTGCTAGTGCTCGTATTGACGTTGATGTTGTTGGCCAATCCGCAGCCCTACCGACAGGTATTCATCCGGTTTTTCCCATCGTTTTACCGCCATCGTGTCGATGAAATTCTGACTCGCTGTGCTGATGGACTAGGTGCATGGACCACAGGTGCACTAATTGAAATGGTTTTTATTGCGACCTTAAGTGGCTTAGGATTATGGCTGTTACGGGTGCCATTAACCCTAGCCCATGCGGTTTTAGCGGGATTGCTGAATTTCATCCCCAATATTGGCCCCACATTGAGTGTAGTGCTGCCGATGACGATTGGATTTCTGGATGCCCCGTGGAAGGCCCTTGCCGTGCTAATTCTTTACATTGTGATTCAAAATATCGAGAGCTATTGGCTTACCCCGACTGTGATGGCTAATCAGGTATCTCTGTTGCCAGCTATTACATTAACGTCCCAACTCTTCTTTACTACTTTCTTCGGAGCACTGGGACTAGTTATGGCTCTACCATTAGCGGTAGTTGCTAAAATTTGGATTGAAGAAGCCCTGTTCAAAGATATCCTCGACAAATGGCAGGAGTCTGCTTAGGCTTGTGTCTAAACCTAGGTCTTGTCTTGACATGCGGACTCCTCTAATTCGGCTTCGCCCCGCATAGCATCAATATCAAATAGGCTAATCAATACGCCAGCGATAGGAATTGACAAAAACACGCCCACGAGTCCCGCGATCCTAGCGCCTACTAAAAGAGCAAAAAACATCACAACCGGATTCATATTGATCGACCCCTGCATAATTCGGGGCATCAGTAGATTTTCTTCGATCTGCTGCAACAAAATACAACCCACTAGTACCTTCAAACTGAGCCAGATGCCTTGAGGTAAAATAATCAGACAGACCAAACTAATGCCCAGCGTTGCACCAATTCCTGGAATCAAATCAAATACACCTACAATGGCCGCCATAACTACAGCATAGGGAATATCCAACAGTACAAATACTAGAAACGCCGAGATCCCAAAGAAGACCGACAGCAATAAGCGTCCCCAGAAAAAGCCGAGAAAGTTTTTTTGAATTGCCACAGTTACGTCCTGCCGCATATGGGGTGGGAAGATGCGCACCACAAACTTCCATAGCCGCTCTCCGTCTAGCAGCATAAAAAACGCTACGACCGCAATCAAAATCAAATCTAGGAGGCTGAACAGCAGGTTTTGTAGCGTTGCAAAGCCAACGCCAAGCGTCGAAAGCGCCTGCTCTCGCAGTTGGGCCTCAACGGTGCTGAAATCAACATTAAAGTTCCAGCGTTTTAACAGCGACTGGAGATCGTCCAACCGTTCGATGGCAAAGTTAAATAGTTGGGGCACCTGCTCTAGAAGCTGCTGCGCCTGCGAGAGAATCGTCAAGCCTAGGGTGGCAATCAAACCACCCAAAACCAACAGGCTGAGCAGAAACACAATCATCACCGCCAGCCAGTGGGGCATATGGCGCGACGCCCACTGCACCGGATAGCTGAGCAAAAAGGCCAGGATGGCAGCAAAAATAAAGATAATCAGAACCGTTTCAAAATAGGCCAGCACCTGAACAATGGCCCAAGCTAAAGCAAACAGCAACAGATAGCGAACAAGCTTGGCATTACTGAGTTGATTCCACAAGTGATTCCAAGATTGATCTGCGGTTGGTTTATCCATTGGGGTTTAGGGGTCCTCTGGCCCTTCTCCTATTTGAAATTTCGCTGGGATGCTACAATCTGTCGTCTATCTAAGGTGGCGAATTGTTCCGATCTCAAGCAAAGCTACTGGACCAACAGTTGGATTGCACCAATTCCAACTTGTAAAGGCACCCAGGACAAAAGGCTAATCACGACAGCGCTGCGAGTGTTGATATCCAATCCTTCCCGAATAGCGACTACCACCGCTAGCAAACTCCAGACCGCCAGAACCAGCCCAATCGGTCGGCCAAGCAAGGGAATTAGAGTGAGAAAATTGAAAACCTGGGGCGCATAGGCAAACCCAATCGGGCTGAGCAAATCATTATAGGTGGGATCGATTGGTTTCAGCCATTGTCCAATCTTCCAGATGGCAAAAGTCCACAGGTAGTAACCAGCAGCCACGCTGAAACCGTTTAATAATGTCCCAAACAGCAGCAGTGGCGGACTAGCTCGATTCAGCAGCAAAATCACCAAGCTGCCGGCAGCTTGGGAGATAGCAGCCAAAACTACAATCCGACGGGCAAGGCGACGACTGTGAGGAATGCAGTGAGCATCATCATAAAAGTGGGCATTTAGCGCTAAGGCATGGCGAAGCGTCGTTTTAACGCTAACAGAAGCGTCTGGCTGCTTGGAATGGGTAAAATTACGACTCATGAAGGATGACAGGATATAGCAACCTCTGGTTCGATAAACTCCACAGTATCTTTTGCTGCAATTTTACTTTTACTGCTTTTACTTTTTCTATTTCTTTTTCTATTTATAGTATGTTGAGATTGTTCTCGCAAATGCTGGCTTGGCTGCGGAGCAGCACCTGGAACCTAGTATTGCTAGCTGGATTTCTAGTACTACTCTGGGGAATGCTAGCACCCGTGGGAACTCTAGTCTGGTGGCTCAACCAAAGCTCCGAGTCCCTTGGTTTCAAGCGGCAACAGCGTCTACCTGAGCGCAATCCTCCAAAAACAACAGCGCATTCTATCAATTGTTATGTTGTATTTTTGACAGGAGTAGGCGATTACTCGGTGGATCAGCTGACGCCCGGAGAAGAATTCTTCTTAGATCGTCTGGAGCAGCTTCGTCCCAATTGTGTCACGGTCCGTGATGTCTTTCCCTATTCAGCAGCTAACAAAGACCTAGCTGGAGATCGGTTTTTGGCTCCGCTTTGGGATGCGGCTGAACATGCCGAAGGCTGGCTCAAGGAGGCCGACGTGCTGATCAAGATTCGCAATCTCTGGCGCTTTGCGATTTCGGCAGACGACCGCTATGGCAAGGTTTATAATCAGGGCATTGCCGATGCGATTGTGGATCGCATGAATGCCGCCCATCCGATTTCAACAGCCGAACCCTTGCAGGTGATTTTGATTGGCACCAGCGGTGGAGCACAAGTGGCATTGGGAGCCGTTCCTTTCTTAGAAGACTGGCTGAATGCGCGGTTGATTGTCATATCGGCAGGGGGTGCATTTGATGGTGAAGCCGGATTTGCAGAGGCAGAGGCAGTCTATCATCTGCAGGGAAAACGCGACTGGGTTGAAGATATTCCCCGCATTTTGTTTCCATCCCGCTGGAGTTGGACTGTTGGTTCTCCGATTAACCGTGCCCGCCGAGAAGGTCGTTATAGGACTCAGATCAGCGGTCCCCATACCCACGATGGACCAGAGGGCTATTTCGGCACTGCTACCGAACCCTCTAGCCAAATGGCCTATGTAGAGCTGACGCTAGAGCAGGTGAATCAACTGCCGTTCTGGAGCAGCCAATCTGATAATTCTCACCAGGATTGAATCATAGACTGAATTACGTCAGCTGACATTCTCACGATAATTTTTAGCTTCTGAGGCACCGATGGATAGTAATAACTTCAAGATCAAAACCCAAACCTTCCCTACAATGCCACTGCTGTCTCTCGGTTTGCTTTGGTTGTCCTATGCTCTAGTCGGATGGCAGTTGTCGGCTTATTACATTTTTCTATTTATAGGAATTTTGATTGCTGTTGCGGCTGTGGCGTTTGCTTGGAGCAGTACTCCGTGGTTTGAAGGACTCTTTGGTTATTTACCCCAGGTCTTGCTGATTGCCCTCACCATTAGTATACTTACTGCCTTAATCGCCATATTTCCAATGTTGGTTCCTCTAATGGTCATTCCAATGCTAACTACTTTGTTAGCTTGGCAAGAGATCCAAGCTTTGACGATGCGGAAGCGCTACCTATGGAGCGTGCTGATCACGGTTGCCATCATTGGTTTGGGAATTGGGGAATACGTTGATCTCTTCATTCTGCCAAGCGAGAAAGGCATGTAGTTGCTCTTCTCAATCTCTACTGAGACTGGAAAACTTTAATCATCGACAGGAGCAACCATCTCGCGCAGGTTGTCAGGGTCTACATAGTGGCAACTCATTTCATCCATGCAGATCAATGCCCAGCCAGCTTGGTCAATTGCAATTAGCCTGTAGGCCGTGTCTTGAACAAAATACCCTTTATGATTACGAGTGCCTGGAAGGACTTCGAGAGTATAAACATCTAAGCTAATCATGATAACCTCTTTTTGTTAACGATTTTCTGCTAATGCTTACAACCTAGGGCGTGTTTTAAAACCCTTTTGTCATTGCAGTAGCCTTTCGAACCCCCCTCTCTTGTTGCTTGCTTCCCGCAGGGTATGCCGCAGTTGCCATTAAGGGAGACTTCAAGCCACTTCTTGTCTACTTCTTGTCGGTATGTGCTGGGGCACGGGCTTTGCCTTTGTTCTAGGCCGAAGGTTCATCCCTGCACGGGTATAGGGGGCTGGGAGGATCAAAAGGTTTTAAAACACTGCCTAGATAGCTCTAGATAGCTCGGGAATAAATACTGTTTTTTCTAACCAACTAGCTATAGCGTATAGCAGAAACTCAGACTAGAGATTAATATTGAACGATTAAATTTAATCTTTACATTTTAATCTTCACATTGGAGCTACAGCCTTTTCCCCTCTCGTGAAGTACAGTTCTTGGCGTTTCGTCACTAGTCAATCATCACTAGCGCTTTGTGTGCTCCAACGAATAACCAATAATAATGCAATAACGATAATGCAATGCCGAAGCAGAGCACGTAGCACCCCGGTAATCGCAGTTTAAGCTGCCACGCGCTTGCCAATAACTTCAGTAAGAGAGTTTAAGTAGGTGGGCGCAATTATTGAGAAGACGCATTTCGACTCCGCTCAATGCGCAACTTTTCGGGAAGCAGAGGGTTGAGCGGAGTCGAGACCCGGCATTGTGGAGCGAAGATTAATTTAGCCTACCTACTTAGCAGGGAATTATCTGCACAATTAGCGATCGTTTATCTAGGGTTTGAACTTTACCCGCTTGGGATAGATCAGTAACGATTCGATCGATTAGATCTATGGCACGATCGCGATTTTGATGTTCACGCCCGCGTAAACGTACCTGAAATTTGACCGAATGCCCTTTCTCTAGCCACTCAATAGTTCTGCTAATCCGCAGGCTGTAATCCGATTCACCAACGTTAGGACGCAACCTAATCTCTTTAACAGTAGTTCTAGCGCTAGAATGCCGCCGTTTTTTCTGTTGGTACTGGTGCTTGCCATAGTCTAAGATCTTAGCCACCGGAATTTCTTTGCCTTCAGAAACGATGACTAGATCAAGCTTGGCAGTTTCAGCAAGGCTGAGAGCTTCACCAGTATCTACCAAACCACGGTTGTTATTCTCGTGATCGATTAGAAGCACCTGAGCGGATTTAATTTGCCGATTAATCAGTTGTTTTGTAGCGATGATAATTCTCCTAAAATTTGCAAGATTGGATCACCTTACTTACTCAGGGTAACGGAAGGTTGGCTGAAATGTTGTAAAGAAATGCTTTTTTAATGATTCGATTAGCTGATCACTGATTCTGTTGATTGGTTCAGAGTTGTTTAGCCATAAACCTGTTTAGCCATGAACCGTTTCATCGGGCATCTTGGCTCCTTTTAACTTGGCCGAACTCAAATCAGCACCTTCTAGCCTAGCCCAGCTCAAGTCAGCCCCTCTTAAATCGGCTCCGTGAAGATTGGTTTGGCGTAAGTCGGCCCAGCGCAAATTAGCATGGCGTAAATTGGCTTTTGAGAGATTTTTACCCCTCAAATCAATACAGCTAAGATTAGCAGAGCTAAGATCAATAGTCTGGAAATCTTGCTCTCCTACTGCCAATAGCATTTGAAGTTCAGTTACGTTCATACTACAACTCTAGCGTAATTCTCTTACTCTTTTCTGCTTTTCCGTCCCGCTATGTCAATTTTGTGTTAAGCTCTTCATAAGGCTTATTTTCGGGTGTGTAATTCGTCCCACAAGCGTTTCTCCGAATCTAATTCTCTACACCCTCCTGACGATTTTGGAGAAACCGCTATGTCAATTTACGTGGGTAATTTGTCCTATAAAGCTACTGAAGCAGACTTGACTCAGGCTTTTACCGAATACGGCACCGTTACGCGCGTTCAGTTACCAACCGAGCGGGAAACAGGGCGTATGCGTGGATTTGCCTTCGTCGAAATGGAAAACGAGGCAGAAGAGACCGCTGCGATTGCTGCACTTGATGGTAGCGTATGGATGGGGCGTGATCTGAAGGTAAATAAGGCCAGACCCCGCGCAGAAAGAGACTCTTCTGGTTGGGGAAACAAGGGCGGTGTAGCTAGGCGCTACTAAACTCAAACGTCAAATCAAAAGACAAACCTCAAAAGACAAGCCGTCAGCGCTTTAGGCGTTTCAAGTTTGAAAGCTGGAGATCAACTACTTAGCAGTAAGCAGCTTTCAAACTTTGTCCTGAGTTTATTTAGATTGCAAGGAGATTAGATGGCTCAAGTGATTCTAGGTGAGGATGAAGGTCTCGAGTCAGCGTTGCGTCGATTTAAACGAAAGGTTGTTAAAGCAGAAATTTTCCCAGACATGAGGAAGCATCGCCACTTTGAAACGCCGAGCGAAAAGCAAAAGCGAAAAGCGCTAGCTAAACACAAGAAGCGTAAAAGGAAGTTTCGCTAGGGCTAAAGCATATGATTCTGGAACAGCCGATGTGATCCTCAGTAGTCTTGAGCAAAAAATATAGAGTAAGGGAATAGAATGCAGCAGAACTCTTTATAGTAGATAGTTCTGTCCCTATGAATTTAGCTTGCAGTAAGGGTTATAGGTTTAGGTATAGATCTATAAATTTGTGATCATAGGTTCACTAAATTGGAACAATGCTCTGGTTTTGGTTGTAATCGGATTTAGACTGTAGTTGAGGGTCTATTCAGAGTTGTTATCAATCCAGCTTTTGAACTTTGTATTTCTCTCGCCCGCGAGTCAATCTCGGGCTAATTGGGGAAGTTTGTTCACGCAGACTAGACGAGGGGTTTAGTCCACTATCCCTAGGGCATTGCCCAATTAAAATGTAGGTGTTGCTGAATCAGCAAATGATGTTTGATCAGCAACTTGAGCGAGACGCTCACACTGTCTGGATCGTTATCTAATCGTGCGAGCATTTTGCTCGTGGTTTCATACCACCATTCAGCAACGCCAAAATGTAATGTGTATTCAATTAGGACTTTCATGGTTTTCAATCGAATTGAGACTGACCGCCAGTCTAGTCAGCCGCTTGTAATTAATTGGACAAGCATCAGTGTTTTTGTAGCGGTTCACGCTTTAGCGTTACTAGCGCCTTGGTTTTTCTCCTGGTCGGCGCTGGGAGTAACGATTTTTCTTCACTGGCTGCTGGGTAGTATTGGCATTTGTTTGGGGTATCATCGGCTATTGACGCACCGCAGCCTTCAAGTTCCCAAAGCCTTAGAGTATGCCATCGCTTTGATTGGAGCCGCAGCCTTGCAAGGTGGTCCAATCTTTTGGGTTGCAGGACATCGCAGACACCATATATACACCGAAGACCTAGACAAAGATCCCTACTCAGCGAAACGGGGCTTTTGGTGGAGTCACATGGGGTGGTTGCTCTACAAACGCCCAGAGTTTTTTGACTATGAATCGAATCGGCAATTTGCACCAGATCTGGCACGTGATGGTTTTTACCGCTGGCTCGATCGCTATTTTCTGTTGCTGCAAATTCCACTCGCAATTGGACTGTACCTGCTGGGTGGTTGGTCATTTGTGATTTATGGCGTATTTGTTAGGACCGTTCTACTTTGGCACAGCACTTGGTTGATCAACTCGGCATCTCATATCACCGGCTACCGGACCCACGACTCAGACGATAACTCGCGTAACCTCTGGTGGGCAGCAATTTTAACCTACGGAGAAGGATGGCACAACAATCACCATGCTTATCCCAACGTGGCAAAAGCAGGCTGGCAATGGTGGGAAATTGATATGACCTGGTGGGTGATTTTAGTCTTACAGCGAATGGGATTAGCCCAACGCATTGTTCTACCTCCGGCAGCTTAATCCCTCTTTTGATCAGCTCTAGGCCCAGTAGATCGCAAATCCTGTTGAGATTCTTCCTAGCCCCGCTTACCAAAGGCTACGGTGTACACACAAATCCTAGCTGGGGTATCACCACCCCTGAAGGCCCCCTTTTCTGGGATGCCCGCAGGTTCAAAGTTCCCCAATTTTGGAGGACTTTGAACCTGCTTGTTTTCTCGTTTTACCAGCATCGCCTGCGGTTTGTAAAACGACTCGCTCATTGCAAGATGTCAGTAGACATCAAGCAATTGATCAAGAGGGTCATACGAATCATCATTTTTAGATCACATTTACAGCTAAAAATTAAAATGCATGACTTAGCACTATCACTGCTGCAGCCATGCCCTTGGTCCTCTAAATGAATGCTAAAGCTGTCAGAAGTCATGAAAAAATATACAGCGTTTTTCACTCATGTGAGGTATGGGGGGTGTGAGGGCTTCTCCCCCACGCAGGGGCGCTGGCACCCCGTTTTTCGTACTTCACTAGCCTGAAAAAGGCTGTATTAAAGGAAATCCTAACTAAAACAGTTGGGGGAGGACGCTATGAGCACAGGTCTAGCTTCTAGCCGACATACGTTAGAACCACTGCGTTCGAATCACCGCTTGACCCAAGCCTATACTCAGCAAGCTACGGCTGATGCAGCAGAATTCGTTGCCGATCAGGTGCCAGCCCGGAACTCAGAAATTTGGTTGCTGCTGGCGTTGATTGCTTTCATATTCTTCTTGTTGAAGTTTTTACGTGCTTTGAAAGCGGAACCGCAGATTGGTAAACCTGAACCACCCCTAACCCTATTTCAAAAGGCCCCCTGTTTATCCTGTCATTACTTTGCCAGCAATAGCTATTTGAAATGTGCAGTCCGCCCTACGGATGTTCTGACAACACGAGCAATTCACTGCTCTGACTACTGCCCAAGATACAAACGTGTCTAACCGAAGGGGAGGACTGGGATGAGAAGATTGTTAATGCGTAGTCCAATTGCCGTTGCTTTGTTCTGGATTGGGGCATATTTGCTGGTCACGCTGCTGCCGCTGTTGATCTTGCTGATTTACCCCCCTCCAGGCGGACGGGGATTTTGGATTGAATTTTCGGTTGCGCTTGGATTCATCGGCTTAGCCATGATGGCGCTGCAGTTTGTGATTACGGCGCGGATTAATCGGATTGAAGCCTCCTATGGAATTGATATTTTGCTACAATTCCACCGCTTTACCTCCCTGGTAGCATTCTTCATGGTGCTGGTTCATCCGGTAATGCTGTTTGTGGTGCAGCCCGAAACAAGACAACTGCTGAATTTTATCGAAGCGCCGTGGCGGGCCAGGATGGCCGTACTGGGCACGCTTGCCTTCATCCTCCTCGTCGTCACTACAATTTGGCGCAAGCCACTTGGGATTCCCTATGAACCGTGGCGCACCTCACATACGATCCTCTCAGTGTTAGCAGTTGGATTAGGGGTTGGGCATGCCATTGGTGTCGGTAACTATTTGGGTTTGTTTTGGAAAGGCATCCTCTGGGGCGCGATGGCCCTGATCGCTCTGTGGTTAATCATCTATGTGCGGCTGATTAAACCTTGGATGATGACGAAAAAGCCCTATCTAGTCGAAGCGGTGATTCCCCAACGGGGTGACGTTTGGACGTTAGCGCTGCGTCCTTGGGGCCACGAAGGTTTCTGCTTTCAACCCGGTCAATTTGCCTGGCTGACGTTGGATATTACCCCGTTTAGTATGCGAGAACATCCCTTTTCAATGTCGTCTAGCGGTGAACATCCAGAACGTATCGAGTTTGGCATCAAAGCACTGGGAGATTTTACTAGCACGATCAAAGAAGTACCGCCAGGAACCAAAGCATATTTGGACGGCCCCTATGGCGTGTTCACAATCGATCGCTATCAAGATGCAGCTGGATTTGTGCTAATTGCAGGCGGCATCGGGATTACTCCAATGATGAGCATGTTAATTACCGCAGCAGAACGAAAGGACGATCGCCCCTTTCTGTTGATCTACGCCAGCAAAACCTGGGACGACATTACCTATCGAGAAGAGCTAGAGAAGCTAGAGGAGAGACTCGATCTGACTTTAATTCACGTCTTGCGGGAACCTCCGGAGGAATGGACCGGTGAGCAAGGATATGTAGATAAGGAACTACTGACACGACACATCCCCAAACATCGAGGCTCACGACAATACTTCATCTGTGCTGCTCCCAAAATGATGAATCAGGTAGAACGCGCCTTACACGATTTGGACGTGCCGGTTACTAACGTCCATATGGAGCACTTCAATCTAGCTTAGAAGCTGACGGTTCTCCCATTGCCCCATACCCTATTCATCTATTTACCCATTTATTTACTCATTCATTTACTCATTTGTCTAAGTATTATGCGATATAGTATCATGCTTCAACTCGTCGGATTGATCACCCTAGTTCTACTCGGTGCAGCTACTTTCTTCGCCTGGTTGCAAAACCGCCCCACCTCCAACCCAGATATAACTGAGCTAGAAGTTAGAACGGCAGCCTGTAAATCGCGAATTGCGGTCTGAGCTAACATTGGTCCTGACCCTAAAGCTTTGATAAGCGATTCATAAAACCTCTCCTTTGCAAGCACACCGCCTACAGTTATAGTTAATCTCCGTCTATAAATTCTCATCTGGCACTCATCTTGAGCGTCCCAATTCCGCTATCCTCAGAGGAATGGTTGATGTAATCCTTCTCGCAAAATGTTTAAAAATCGCTGGATGCAGAGCGTTTTATTGGGCATGATGGCAATGCTTGTGGTGGTGGCTTGTACTCCCACGCCAACAACCCAGAGTCCCGCTAACGCTCCTGACGCTGCCCCACTGACGCAACTCACGTTTGGGGTAGGACCTTACTTCCCCACACCCAACGAAAATCGCAAACAGTTTGAGCCATTGTTCAACACGCTGGCAGAACAGGTGAAGTTGCCCGCTGAAGTTACCGTTGCCGACGATTGGATTGGCATCTCGGAGGCACTCCGCTCGCGCACTCTGGATGTGGCCTGGTTAGGTCCCTGGGGCTATGTGCTGGCAAAACACAATGATCCGTCTTTGCAGGTGATTGCCACCGTTAAATACAAAGACAAACCAACCTACTACTCTGTATTGATGGCACGGGCCGATGCGCCGTTTAATACGCTGGATGAAGCGATCGCCCAGAGTCAGCAAAGCGGCACGAAACTAAAACTGAGTTTGGCAGATGTCGGATCGACATCGGGTTGGTTGATTCCGCAAGCCGAATTTAAGCAACGCAATCTCGATCCCAAAACCATCTTTGACTATACCGAGGGTGCGAGCCACGCAGCCCAGGCGATCGGAGTACTGAGTAATCAGGTAGACATTGCTTCAGACTACGATCGCAACCTGGATGTCTTGACCGCTGAAGGCAGAATCGACAAAAGCCAGCTTAAAATCATCTGGCAATCAGACCCGTTGCCCAATGACCCAATCGTGGTGCGGGGTGATTTCCCAGAGGAGATTAAAACGCAACTGCAAGAGGCATTGGTCAATCTCCCTCCAGATCAGGCTAAAACACTGCTGCCAACCAACTATACCGGATTCATTGCATCGGATGGCAGCAACTACGCGCCGATTCAACAAGCAGGAGTGTCGGTTGGCAAGCTAAAATGACCGTTCCATTGACAAAGCCCAACGTTAATTCAGCCGATGGCTCCTCTGATTTAGACGCGCTGCTAGCATCGGAGCAACGACGGCAAGGAGGGCTTTGGACGCTATTACAGCGTAGTTTTTGGGGCATACTGGCGGTCGCACTGTTGATTGCCAGTGCCCGGACTGCCAAAGTCGATTTAGTCCAGTTTTGGCAACGCCTCCCTACTGTCGGAGAATGGCTGTCTCGCCTATTTCCACCTGACTTTTCAGAGTTGCCGATCTTTCTAGAAGCCATCTGGGAAACCCTGGCGATTGCCATCATTGGCACAGGTTGTGCGATCGGGGTAGCAATTCCGTTAGCCCTGTTGGTGGCGCGAAACATTACCCCAGTGCGGTGGTTAGCGACACCTCTGCGCGGCTTACTCAATCTGTTGCGCGGTATTGATACGGCTATTTTTGCCCTCTTCTTTGTGTCGATTGTTGGGCTAGGACCCTTTGCGGGAGCCTTGGGCGTAGCATTCCACACCACTGGATCAATGGCAAAACTCTATGCGGAGGTGCTGGAGTCTCTACCCAATGAACCAATCGAAGCGATTGAAGCGACGGGGAGCGATCGCCTCCGCACCTTTACCTTTGCCGTCTTACCCGAAGCCCTACCAGGATTGATTGGAATTAGTTTGTACCTGTGGGAATTCAATGTCCGGTCTTCCGTCATTCTGGGAATTGTGGGGGCAGGTGGGATTGGCTATGAACTTCTGGTCAGTCTCAAGCTACTCGATTTCCCGCGCCTCTGCACTATTTTGCTGTTGATTCTGGCAATGGTCAGCTTGATTGATGCCCTCAGTGCCTACCTGCGCCAGCGATTGAAGTGAGAGATGGGCAGCCTCAGCCAATCGCCAATGATGACTAGATCCCCCCTAGCTCCCCTTAAAAAAGAGGGAACCGATCCAAAACGGGGTTGAAGTCCCCCTTGTGAAGGGGGATTTAGGGGGATCTGACCAAGATGACGATGAAATCTGACTAATTTTCGATCGACTGGGCCTATGATCACCGTGGAAAACCTGACCAAATCCTACTCCCGCAGCCACTTTGCCCTGCAAAATCTGAGCTTTCAGATCATTCCCCACACCTTTACAGCCATTCTGGGATCGAGTGGGGCGGGAAAGACAACGTTGCTGCGTTGCCTGCTGCAACTGTCCCGTCCTGATGCTGGACAGGTCTGGTTTCAAGGACAGAATCTGACTCACTGTTCTGCACTGGAGTTGCGACAGGCACGGACTCAAATTGCCACGATTGCTCAACAATTTAACCTGGTACGACGGCGCACAGCCCTCGAAAATTGCCTGGGTGGTCGCTTAGCTGAATTACCGCTCTGGCGATGTTTGACCAATCAATTTCCCAAGAGTTTATTGCGGGAGGGTCTAGCCGCCTTAGAACGGGTGCAATTACTAGAAGTTGCCTTTCAACGGGCCGATCGCCTCTCTGGCGGACAACAGCAGCGAGTAGCGATTGCCCGTGCCCTCACCCAAAATGCTCGGTTGCTTCTGGCGGATGAGCCTGTTGCCAGCCTCGATCCGGAAACAACCCATGTGGTACTGCGACTGTTGCGATCGCTCTGTGAGCAGGAAGGCATGACGATTCTCTGCAATCTACACCAGGTTGAGTTAGCAACACAGTATAGCGATCGGATTTTGGGTATTCAGGCAGGTAAATTGGTTCTGGATGTTCCGGCACATCAGTTTCGTAATGCAGATGCCGCTTTAATTTATAAGTCCTGAGTACTTGTTTAGATAGTTGTCAGATAACAGAGGTGACGATCATGCTGCCCATCTACAATTGCGAGGCCGTCCAGCGATTCGCCGCAATGGGAGGTATCTATGGCAATGTGCCTGCTCTTGAAGCTTGCCTCAACGACGCTAAAACCCACCAGTGTGAATCGTTCCTATTTCTAGGAGATGCGATCGGGTGTTGTGGACATAGTGACGAAGTGGTGCAGCAGCTACAACAACAGTTTCATGTTTTGATTGCAGGGAATCACGAACAGCAGGCAGCGGCTGGATTGCTGACCTGTGGCTGTGGCTATGCTTCGCCAGAAGACGAGCGGTTAAGCTGTATGGCATTTGCCTATGCAATGGAAGGTTTGAGTGAGGCACATCGTCAATGGCTAGGGACCCTACCCGATGCAGCAATTCTCACGACTTCCGCTGGGCGAGTGCTGCTGTGTCATGGCAGCCCAGCTCAAACCAACGAATTTTTATACGAATCGGAACTGAGCGATCGCCGCTTAAATCAATGGTTGGATGAATTTGATATTGTGGGGTTTATCTGCACTCACTCTGGATTACCCTGGATTCGCCCGTTAAACAATGGACGGTTTGCAGTGAACTGTGGAGTTGTTGGCAAACCCGATCACGATGGTGATCCGGCTGTTCATTATGCGTTACTCACGGTGGCGGATGGACAAATTACAGCTACTATTCAACGGGTGGAATATGACTATCGAGCATGGGCGGAAATGCTGGAGCAAGAGGGCGTTGACCCGATTTTTATTGAACCCCTTCGCACAGGATTCTGGACAACGGGGGTTTCTAGCCTTCCTGCTCCACAATGTCAACGATCAATTTCGCGGTTGAGCCAATTTTTCGACTGAATCAGATAATTGCTCTAGGGCTTCAGTTTGCCGTTCAATCAGCTTGGTTTGTTTTTGCAGCTCTTCGGTTTGGCTAGATTGGGAAAGGGCATCGCTGGTGTGGGGAATAAAAAACTCACAGCTTGTCAACAACACAGAGGCAAGGATGACTAATAGCAGCAGGTAGCGCATAGGATGAGTGCTCCAAGATTAAGACCAGAATGAAACAAAATAAAAAACGATTAAAGGTTTTCGTTCAACTTGGCATACTTTGATTATTCTTACTTCTATCCAAGGATGAGTATCTTCCATTAAGCTAGTAATTCCGTTAAGCTACTAATGACGTAGAATCTATAGCGCTATGACTTCTCGTTCCTCTGCTGCCTCGTCTAGTGTTTCCCGCTCTGAGTTGCGCCAGCTAGTAAGGTTACAGCTCCAGGCGTTGTTAGAACAAGAGAATCTTTCAGGCGCGAAAGCTCTGCTGGTTCCAGTTCTGCCAGTAGATATTGCTGAGGTGATTACGGAACTCCCTGAGGACATGCAGGCCCTCGCCTTTCGATTGCTTTCCAAAGATGAGGCAATTGAGGTATTTGAGTATCTAGACTCCAATACTCAACAGGCTTTGCTGGGCGAGTTCAAGCGGCAAGAGTTTCTCAACGTCGTCGATCAAATGTCGCCTGACGACCGGGCCAGATTGTTCGATGAGTTACCAGCTAAGGTGGTGCGGCGGCTGCTCGAACAACTCAGCCCAGAAGAACGAGCGGCGACAGCCCTGCTGCTAGGCTACAAACCCGACACGGCTGGACGCATTATGACGCCAGAATACGTGGCGTTGCGGGAAAACGCCACTGTGGCCGAGGCATTGGAACAGCTGCGACGTTCAGCCCATGATCGGGAAACCATTTACTATCTGTACGTCATTGATGATCAGCGTCATCTCAGAGGTGTACTGTCGCTACGCGATTTAGTTGTGGCCCAACCGGATCAGC
Organism: Leptolyngbya sp. NK1-12; assembly: GCF_032598965.1. NCBI lineage: Bacteria > Bacillati > Cyanobacteriota > Cyanophyceae > Leptolyngbyales > Leptolyngbyaceae > Leptolyngbya > Leptolyngbya sp. NK1-12. Next base: position 286,457 of record NZ_CP053587.1, on the reverse strand, counting down.
TGATTCACAACATCATGAGTCGGGACGTTATTTCAGTGCATACCGATACCGACCAGGAAGAAGTAGCCCAGATCATTCAGCGCTATGACCTGCTGGCGGTTCCGGTTGTAGACCAGGAAGAGCGCTTAGTTGGGATTGTCACCGTTGACGATGTACTTGATGTTGTTCAACAAGAGACCACCGAAGATATTTACACGCTAGGTGGGCTGGAATCTGGTGATGACAACTACTTCCAGATGAATTTATTCACGGTCGCCCGCAAACGGGTAGTCTGGCTGTTAGTTTTGCTGATTACGAATACAGGCACCTCCGCAGTCATCCAAAGCCAGGAGGATTTGCTGGAACAGGTGGTGGCGTTGGCGGCTTTTATTCCCCTGTTGATCGATACAGGCGGCAATGTTGGTTCCCAATCTTCTACCGTGGTCATCCGAGGCTTAACAACCGACACCGTGCAGCTCAAAAAAGCACTGGGTATTGTGCAGCGAGAGGCGTTGGCCGGTGGATTGCTTGGATTGATGCTGGGACTAATTGTCACTGTATGGGCCGTGCTATTGCAGGGAAATTGGGGTGTTGCAGTTTCGGTGGGGGTAAGTTTATTTGCGATTTCGCTTCTAGCTTCAGTTGCAGGCTCGGCCCTACCCTTTTTGTTCAAAGCCTGGAAATTTGATCCGGCCCTGATGTCAGCCCCGTTCATCACAACCGCTGTTGATGTCTTAGGGGTTCTGATTTACCTCTATGTGGCCCGCTGGATTTTGGGATTGTGAACGAGGTCGTGCATTAAGTCGGTGGGATATGCACCACAATCAGCGATAGGTTTGGGTTTTGGTGGGCGATCGTTTCCGAACCAATGCCTAAAGAGGGCAGACTGAGGAAATCAGCATGGTTTTTTGCCATCAGCACCAGTAGATCATCTGCGGTGAGGGTGCGAGCCACGTAGCTAGGAAAATGACCGCGCACGAGTTGAGCTGGAATTCCTTCTGGTAAGATGGCTCGTTTGGCAGCACGCCGCGACCCAGCAATGCCGTGCAGCAGGCAGAAAGAGGCTTTGAGTTCAACAGCAAGGCTTTTAGCTAGGTTCAGCACCTGAGGAAAGCTAGCGGCCATGAGATTCGCCTCATCAACGGCTAGAAAAACTCGCTGGGTGGTTTTAATCGGATGGGTAAAGCGAGTCACCAGCACGGGAACAACAGCCCGACGCAGCACATTATCGATAGCGCTGCCAAAGAAGTTATCGCGATAGGTAGAGTAACCCTTCCAGCCGCAGATAATTAGATTGGCGTTGCGCTCTTGCGCAGTTCGCAAAATGCCTTTGTCAATTGACTCATCAATTCGGCCAATGGGTTCAACATCGGTGACAGCCGCATGGGCAACGGTTTCTGCCGCGGCCAATAGCTGCTCTTGTCGAGTCTTGGCCTCTGCCGAGATGGACCCCGCATGGTCTAACAAAATGTGCAGCGGCAGCAGGGTGCCTTCGGTGGTCTTAGCCAGCAGCAGTGCTAGTTGCAGCAGGTTGTCTTCGGTGTTGGGGTTAGCAACAGGCACCAAAATCCGATAGCGGGGCGGGGTCGAACTGGTTGAATTGGCCAAAGCTGGTTTTGCATCGACTGGTTTGGGTTGCAGCGTTTGCCCCCAGCGTTGAGTGATCCAGGGAGAGGCGATGCAGGTCACTAGGATCATGGCAATCGTGCCGTTCACCGTGAGCTGATCCACCAGTTCAATTTTGTAAGCCACGGTAATGGCGGCCAGAGTTGAGGCCGCTTGAGCCACCGACAGGCCAAACACGACCATGTTGCTGGAGTGGTCAAACCGAAACAGTTTGCCTGTGCCCACCGCAGGTAGCCATTTGGCCACAATCGCAACCACCACCATCACGCCCGACACCAGCAGCGAGCGCGGTTCCTGTAGCAATACGGCTGGATTCACCAACATCCCAACTGAGATCAAGAAAAAGGGAATGAATAGGGTATTGCCAATGAATTGAATTCGGTTCATTAATGGACTGAGTTGGGGAATCAGCTGGGTAATGGCAATGCCAGCTAAAAAGGCGCCAATAATCGGCTCGATGTCAATCAATTCGGCCGCATAGGAAACCACCAGCAGTGAGGCCACCACAAAGGTAAACTCAGCTCCCTCATCGTGACCAAACTGACGAAAAAACCAGCGTCCCACCTTAGGAACGCCCCACAGCGTCGCAACGGTATAAATAACGAGGGAGGGGATCAAAAACAGCCAGAATCCCAGCGTCAGGTCGCCCTGATGGGCCTTTACCACCACAGCCAGTACTAATAAAGCCAGAACATTGGTAATTAAGGTGCCGCCTAGCGTCACCGTTACCGCTTGGGAACGCATAATGCCTAGCTTGGTGGCTATGGGTAAGGCCAATAGGGTATGGGAGGCAAAACAGGACGCGACTAAGATTGATGCTAGAAGCGAGTAGTTGAGCAGCAGCATGGCTGCCGTCCCGATGATCATGGGCACCGCAAAGGTCGCCAGCCCAAATACCACCGCCTTATCAGCGTTATAGCGCAAGTCATCCAGACTGGTTTCTAAACCAGCCATAAACATCAGGAACAGCAGTCCGACCGTTCCCAGTAAAACGATAGTACTGTCACGCTCTAGCAATCCTAGGCCATTCGGTCCCACAATCACCCCAGCCAAAATTAAGCCGACAATTCCAGGCAGCCTGAACCGCTCAAACAGCAGCGGAGCCACCAGCATGATGGCGATGATGATCAGAAACACAGGCACTGGATCGGTAATTGGCCCGGTCAGCACCGAAGGGGTCAGCCATTCGGCTACGGTGCTCCAGATTTCGGTCAGCGTCTGCCAAGTCTGCTGCATTGAGTTCATTCCTTCTTGCCGTTGGTTTGCTGCTTGCGCAACATCCTATTTTTAACGAGGAACCTAATTTTGGAAAGATACAGCAGAGAGAAATTAAAGTACGCGCCGATAGCAAAATCTAAGTGACCAATACAACCACCAAAAGATAGATTTGACTAGGGTCTAAAGGCAGGTTTTTTTGAAAGCGGTAATTCCGTAGGGCAGGCATCCAACCTGCGGCAGGCGAGACGCCCGCTCTACAATGGCTCAATTTGGTTTTTAACGTCTGTATGACCTGCTAAACCGACTCTGACACCGCCATCCTAATTGATCCAAATCTGCTCGATCTGCCGACTATGAAGCATCACAGAGGGCGACGGCGGGTTAAAGATTCCCAGATAAAGATAGCGATCATTGCGCCAATAATCGCAACCAGGATACCGGGAATACTGAGGCTAGCGGCTGTTAGCTGTAAAGTTCCAGTTTCTAGTAAGGTGAGTAAACTGCCTCCAATGAATGCACCAATGATACCAAGCAGCATTGTGGTAAGAATGCCGCCGCCTTGCCGTCCTGGATAGATTAATTTAGCTAGCGCCCCAGCAAGCAACCCTAAAATAATCCAAGCAATGATGTTCATGATTCAACTCTCCAAAAAGCGATTACTTTTGATTTAGTCGCGTAATTCTTTAACCATTAAGTTTTTCAACCATTAGGGAAGCCCTCAAGCAAGATTTTGAGGGCACTTTCTGTAGGTGAGGGTGTATTGTCAGTTAGTATGGGGAACAAATGTGATTCAAAGGTGATCGCCTATTGGTGGTGGAGAACGTCATATTTGCTTCACTTTTAAGCTTTAGAATAGTGGGATAGTTTATCTCTGACTTCAGTTTCAACCTCAGTCGTCAGTGAATTACCAACTTTGAATTATCACCTTTGAAAGACTGCTGAGTTTTTAGTTCTCAGTTTTCAATTGATCAGTGTAATCCTCCTCAGAAATTGCTAGACAAACAAGTCAGAAAATATTCAGTAATTCTACAGCTTAAACTTTGGTTTCTAAAAGGTATGTATTAGTGAAGTTTAACAACCACAATATTTATAACGCACTTTAGTTTGCGAACTACGAATCGTAAAACAGATTGCAAAACGAATCGCAAAACAGATTCAAATTGGTATTACAACGTTTCCCGATGGAGTGATGGTAATGCAGGCACAGGAGACAAAGGCCATCTTCAACCAACCGTGGCATGAGCTGTCAGAGCAGGAACTGGTGCAGCGGCTGAATACTCACTTAACCAAAGGTTTGACCAGCGCAGAAGTCCAGACGCGACGCCAACAGTTTGGTGCCAACGAACTGACCGCCAAATCCGGCACCCATCCCATCCTGCGCTTTTTGCTGCAATTTCATCAGCCGTTGCTCTATATTTTGCTGGTAGCGGGCGCAATCAAGGCGTTTTTGGCCGAATGGGTGAACGCGGGCGTGATCTGGGGCGTCACAGTGATTAACGCCATTATCGGGTTTGTACAGGAATCCAAAGCCGAAAACGCCATTGCCGCCCTGGCCTCTTCGGTCCAAACGGATGCAACCGTCGTGCGAGAAGGAGTTAAGCAACAAATCGCCTCAACCGAATTGGTCCCGGGAGATCTGGTACTGCTGGCCTCTGGCGACAAGGTGCCTGCCGATCTGCGCCTGATCCAGGTCAAAAACCTCCAGATAAACGAATCCGCTTTAACCGGAGAATCGCTGGCCGTCTCTAAAACAACCGCTATCCTTGCCGCTGAAACTCCCCTAGCCGAACGCACCAATATGGCCTATGCCGGCAGCTTTGTCACCGCCGGGCAGGGCCGAGGCATGGTGGTGGCGATTGGCGACCAAACCGAAACCGGACGGATTTCCCAGTTGATTGACCAACGCACCAATTTATCGACGCCTCTCACCCGCAAGTTTGATCAGTTTAGCCGCATCCTGCTCTACATCATTTTGGCGGTGGCGGCCTTCACCTTTGTTGTGGGGTTGGGCTACGGCAACTCCTGGGTGACAATGTTTGAGGCGGCTGTGGCGCTGGCCGTGAGCGCAATTCCAGAAGGCTTACCTGCCGTGGTTACCATTACGCTTGCCATCGGGGTGTCGCGGATGGCTCGCCGCCATGTGATTGTGCGTAAACTGCCAGCCGTAGAAACGATGGGCAGCACCACCGTGATCTGCTCAGACAAAACCGGCACCCTGACCGAAAACCAGATGACGGTGCAGGCCATTTATGCCGGTGGGGAATCCTATCGCGTCACGGGCAGCGGCTACGACCCCAAGGGCGAGATTAGCGCTCCGCACCACTCCCATGAACGAGCAGCAGCAGACCCAAATTCAGATTTCAACGCAAACCCAGCGCTGCAAGCTTGTTTAATTGCCGGTTTACTGTGCAACGACTCACACTTGACCGTCAAGGATGGGTTTTGGAGTGTTGTTGGCGACCCTACCGAAGGTGCACTGCTGACTGTAGCCAACAAAGCCGGATTAAACAGAGAGGAACTAGAAACCCAACAGCCCCGCCTTGATAGCATTCCGTTTGAATCGGAATATCAGTATATGGCGACGTTGCATCGGGGGGGCAGGGAGTCAGGAGTCAGGCTTCCCAGAGCGTCAGCCGACGGGAGGTGGGAGGCGGAAGGTAGAAATCAGGAGAATGGGGCAATTCAGCTATCTCAGAGTTTGAATACTATCTATGTGAAAGGCTCGGTGGAGGCGATTTTGCAACGCTGTCGGCAGGGGATGGATCAAGACGGCCAACTCGTTGGCCTGGATCCGGCAGAGGTACATCGGCAGGTGGATCAAATGGCGGCTCAGGGGCTGCGGGTGCTGGCATTTGCTTCCAAATCGGTGCCGACGACTCAGGACGCGATTGATCATCCGGATGTGGCGTCTGATCTGGTCTTTCTAGGGTTGCAGGGCATGATCGATCCGCCGCGAGCCGAAGCGATTCGAGCGGTGCGGGCCTGCCAGACGGCCGGAGTGCAGGTGAAGATGATTACCGGAGATCACGCGGCCACCGCTGCCGCCATTGCTCATCAGATGGGCATCCAAAAACACGGAGATGTGAAAGCCCTGACCGGGCAGGAGTTGGCCCAGCTCAACGATAGCGAACTGCCTACCGTAGTCGAGGATAGAGTGGTGTTTGCCCGAGTCGCGCCCGAACAAAAGCTGCGGCTGGTGGAAGCCTTGCAGGCCAAAGGCGAAGTGGTGGCCATGACCGGAGATGGCGTGAACGATGCACCGGCCCTCCGACAGGCCGATATCGGCATTGCAATGGGACGAGCTGGTACCGAAGTCGCCAAAGAAGCAGCAGACATGATCCTGACCGACGATAACTTTGCTTCGATTGAAGCCGCCGTGGAGGAAGGCCGCACCGTTTATCGAAATTTGCTGAAAGCGATCGCGTTTATTTTGCCAGTCAATGGCGGTGAATCAATGACGATCTTGATCAGCGTGCTGTTGGCGCGAGAATTGCCGATTTTGGCGCTTCAGGTGCTGTGGCTGAATATGGTCAACTCGATTGCCATGACGGTGCCATTAGCGTTCGAGCCAAAATCGGAGCGGGTGATGCAGCGTCCGCCTCGCCATCCGAATCAGCCGTTGCTGTCGGCTAATCTCCTCAAGCGGATTCTGGTGATCTCGGTATTTAACTGGATTCTAATTTTCGGCATGTTTGAATGGATTCGCCAAACTACAGGTGAGGTGGATTTAGCCCGCACAATGGCGATTCAGGCACTGGTGGCAGGTCGGATTTTCTACCTGCTGAGCATCAGTCAGATCGGCAGGGCAATGGCAGCCAGACTACGGGGGCAGGCCGTTTGCATCCGCGACGCTGGGGCAATTGGGCTTGGTATCATTGCCACCGTGATGCTGCAAGTCATCTTCAGTCAGTGGAGTGTAATGAATGCGCTCTTTTCTACTGCTCCTTTGAATTCGATGCAGTGGTTGATTTGTTTGGCAGCGGGATTACCGATGCTGCTGATCGCGGCTGGAGTAAATCGGTTTGATCCATTGGATTGATGGGATACCAAACCCAATGGTAAGACGATGTCAATGTCTGCTTTGTTATACCAGTTCTTAGTTTTGAGTTTTGAGTTTTGAGTTACGGACCCTGCCCAATCTAGCCGGTTGAGCTTGGTGATCTATAGCCCAATCAAAGGGAAATGGTATTACTGGTTAATCTTGCTTTAGCCCTTTTGGATGCCCCTACCGCGCCCCTACGCCCCCCACAACCTTCATCTGCTTCCCCCAACTCCACCCGGAACGACCGATTGCTGCTGAATGGGAAGGGCAAAAATTGTGGTTGAATCAGGCTGATACACAAGTGATGGCCGTAACCATTGCCAGCAGCCAAAAGCCAATCCTTGCTCGCTGGAGTTGCCTGCCTCGACTCGGCACGATTCCCTCAATCAGGAAAGGGATGAAGAGAAAGGTCGAATCGAGCAATGGCGGTGTCATATGGATCAACAGGGATTGGATAGGGTGCTATCTTCTTATACCGTGTTCTCTTGAGAAAAACCGTGTGAATCAAAAATTCTTTTAGGTTCATAACAGCATAGCTTGTAGCAATCGCTGCTTAGGTAAAAATCTCTCAGGGTATAGCGCCGGTAGTTAGGGGTTGGCACTTACTAAGGAGAGCAGTAAATGGTGAATAGTGTTTCGGTGAGGGGTGGGGGGTGAGGGGTGAGGGGTGAGGGGTAGGGGGTGAGGGGCTTCGACGCGAGCGCACTGCCCCCATGGGGCCAGAAAAATCAGCCGAGCGGTGTGGGGGTTGACTATAAAGCGCTCGGGTTAATTAAGTAAAGGGTTTGGTGTTTGGGGAGTAGCTGGTGCTTGAGCTATCAAGATCACATCTCCGTTGCTGTTGTATGCTCATTCTTGTGCTTTCTACTATTATTTTGCTGATTTGTTTTTCTAGTATTGTTACTGATGTTCTTCTTGAAATTTTCAATCTGTGAGATTAATCTGTGTTATGTCATTCACGTATGCCAGAGATATATTTCTGCTTGAGTTGGAAACAGGAACTGATGTTTTTATAGCTTTTGCCCAGCCTAGAATGAAGGAACCAAAGATTGGCTTCCGACTTTACCAAGTGAACCGATGCCAAGTCTAGCTGGAGCCAAGAATCAAGATGTATGTAAAGTGGGCAGAAATTCACCGCCCAGGGCAAAAACCTGCACGCTGAAGGATGGCAGTATTCTCTCCATATCTGACTCTAATTCCAGCATGGCAGGTACCAGTACCTGAGCTATGATCACCAATTTTTGAATAATAGGAATTTACAATTCGATACTTACTTACCGTGATTTTTTGACGAAAATCTACCCAAGGCAGGAGGATACTTTAACAAAAAGCAAGATTCATACAAATCGCTCGGCCTTTATTCATTAGAAAATGAATTGAGAGCAATTTTATCTGCTTTTCCGCCTCACTACACGTTGTTCATATCCTTATAACAATTTCTTTTTTATGGCAGACATGGCTGTCCGCTCTTCCCTATCTGGTTTGCGCGTATTGCTGGTAGATGATGATGTAGATTCCGGCGAATTTTTGACATTGGGACTTGAACTGTACCGCATTGAGGTGCACTTTGTGCGGTCTGCCCGTGAAGCGCTAGAAGCATTTGTCCGACTCCGGCCTGATATTTTGATCAGCGATATTGCCATGCCCGGAGAAGATGGATACTCCTTAATTCGCAAAATCACACAACTTGAAGCCAGCCAAACCCGGACCACTCCTGCTATCGCGGTTACGGCACTACCCGACGATCGCTGGAAGGCGCTGTCAATGGGGTATGATGCATTCTTGCGAAAACCGATTGATTTGAAGGTTCTAGTCGATACGATTGCGGAATTAGCAGTCCATAGTCGATTGAGTGCTTAGCAAATAGGAGTCTGGGGCTTAGTTTTGGGCTGAAATTGATTTGGGCTGAAATTTAGTGAAGCAAGCATCTACTTCCGCTATTTCGAAGGCGTGCTCTCGGCAGTACGTAGTAGATGTATGAAAGCGAACATCTGTCTAAAGTGGGAAGTGCTGATCCCGAAGATCGAGCAAAATGGAGCAGGTCCTATCGCCTTAGCCTATCCTTATTCTTGAGTTGCAGTGCCTGTGTCTAATTCATCCTCCCGCATTCTGGTTGTAGATGACTTAATTGATAACCTGTTCCTGCTGCAAACGGTACTAGAAGCAGAAGGATACGAGGTTGATACGGCAGACAACGGTAGATTGGCTTTGGCCAAGGTAGAGCAACTGCCGCCGGATCTGATTCTGGTAGACGTGATGATGCCGGATATGAACGGATATGAAGTAACGCGTCGGATTCGTCAAAACCGAAACTTACCCGATATCCCAATCTTGCTGGTTACGGCCCATGCGGATGCGGATGCGGCTCAAGGTATAGCCTTAGGAGCAAACGATTTTATCCGCAAACCTATCGAATTCGATAAGCTGTTGTCCAGAATCGAAACATTTCTGCAGGTGCAGCAGAAGACCTGCTCGTCTTGAGCGCGTTGGTGTTTAATTGGCATCAAGGCATCACCAGGTGTGTTAGCAAGGGGTGTGCTAGCCATGTTCCGCTTTGAGGAAACAGCAACCCTCTCCCAAATTTCTGTTCCGACCTTGGTGCTGGTAGGCAAGTCAGACATTGCCACTCGACCAGTAGCCAGCCAACGTATGAGAGCAGAAATGCCTCAAGCCAAACTAGAGATTTTGGCTCCGGGAGGACATCTGGCCCTTATGGAGCGCAATCACCAGTTTGCTGAGGCAATCCGAGAATTTAGTTGGACTCAGTAGATCGCAAATCCTGTTGAGATCCCCCCTAGCCCCCCTTACCAAAGAGGGGAAACAGGCCAACCGTAGCTTCAAGTCCCCCTTATGAAGGGGGATTTAGGGGGATCATACCTAAGTCTAGTCATCAAAACGCATTCATTTTCGATCTACTCAGAGTTTTTGAATTTCAAAACCCCGAAGGGGTTTTCGGATAGACTCTTAGAAGCCACTAGAGGCAAGCAATGCCATTACATCGGCATGGGCCAACACCACATCCGGGCTATGCTGGAGGGCGGCATCATACTTGCTAGCGAAGTCATCACCTAACTCACTTGGCGTCAGCAAAATCGAGATATCGCTGAACAGCATGTCTATTGTTTCTGAAGTTACGGGTTCATCGGCTTGCAGCAATTCGTCGATTTGCACAATCAGTTCCGAAAGTCGATGCAGCCACGCAAACTGATCATGATTGATCACCAATTGCAGCAGTTCACCTCTCGACACCTTGCCTTGCCGCTGCTCATAGGCAATTCGTTCCGTTTCTAGCAGCAGTTTGTGAAGGTGCAGCAATCTTAGCCGTAAATTTGCTAAGCGTTGATGCTGATGGATGCGATATTGCAGTGTGTTAAGCATGGGTGGTTCTATCCTCTTACGATGGTTGCGATGGGTTGAGGGTCTGATCAGAACGCGAGTGGATAATGAGGCAAGTGTAGCGATTTTGCGCAGGGAGGCGAATTACAGCAACCGGAAACTCACAGTTTGAGCGGCATATAGCAGCACATATATGCTTTATCTTATGTATGACTAGTCATATAATAGCATAAGGAAAGAGTTGCTGCACGAGTAGGGTTTGTCGTCCGCTCAGGTACGGTAAACCGCTCATATGCCTGGCTGATATTCCTTGACCTGTATGTTCAACTGCTCGGTTGAGCTGCACCCCTGGCTGATATCATTCAGCCCCATTCTCGAAATTTCGATGATTTGTATCTAGATGATTTGTATCTAATTATTGATCTCTTGCGCCTATGTCTCTTCCCTACGTGATTCTCGGCCTCTTGCAACAGCAGCAGCGAACTGGGTACGACCTCAAAACCGAGTGCTTTGACGATTGCATTGCCCACCTTTGGCAAGCCGATCAGGCCCAGATTTATCGCACTCTCGATCGATTGGAGGCGCAGGGTTGGGTGAGTTGCACCGTGGAGATTCAGCACGATCGACCCAATCGTAAAGTTTATCGGATCACTGAAGCGGGTGACACCGAACTCCGGCAATGGCTCCAATTCCATCAGATCCCCCCTATTGTGCGAGAACCTCTGCTCGTGCAGCTCTACTTTGCAGCCCAGATACCGAATCCGGCGATTATTCAACTGTTGGAACAGGAGTTAACAGTCCGTCAGAAGAAGCTAGCCGAATGTGAGGCTGTCGTTATCCCAGCAGCAGAGAATTTAACTGAACGACAGCAGCAATTGCATCATTTAGTTTTGGATCTGGTCACCCGTCGCGAGAAAACCTACATCAACTGGCTCCAAGATGCGATTGCAACCTTGCAGAGCCAATCCCAATCATAGCCGCGAGTGGCAGACCCAACTAGTGTCCTCACAACTTCCTCACGTTCTTGCCCTAATCTTAAAGATGGCAATCAATGGGCTTGGTGTTTTCCGAGGTGATGAAGTCATGCTGCAACAGGTGCGCTATTCGCTAGATGCCATTCGGGATGAAGCTTGTGAGCTGGTGCGTCAGGGTGTGATTGACCGCAAACAGCCAATCTATGCACTGTGCCGCCACTTTCCGACCTCTGAGTGGGACGCAATTGAATGTGAGCTGGAACGATACGATTTTTTGTTGCGAGATCAAATTCTAGATTTGATCGGATGCGAAACCTGGTATGAGGATTAATTTGGAGTAATTGATACAAGTGACAACCCGCGAATTCCACCGAGGAAGCATTCGCGGTCAGTTTCCTGGTTGATCAGTGTCCTGGTCGTTCGGTCAGCGTGGTGGGTGAGCCAGTACAATTGGGCTAGACTTTGGGCTAGACTATTGAACTCAACCAATTGGGGTTTAGCCTAGCCATTCGGAGAGCTATCATGCAGCCAACGACCTCCCATCCCACAGCAGCGAGTGGCTCGTCTTCGGTCAGGCAGCAGAAGGGGAACCCGATTTGGGTCGAGCAATGCCAGTACCCAGCCGGAGAAGCAAACTGTTTTGATCGCGATACCCACACCATTTTCCTATCCTTAGCGGCTCGGCCTGTGCGGTTGCTGCAAATTCACGATGGCAAAGTCTATCAGGGGCTGTATCGCAAAGGCGATATTTCGATTGCTCCTGCTAATCAGCCGCTGTTTGCCCGCTGGGAAAGTGATGACCACTACTTGCAGATGGGCCTAGCCGCTGGGTTTGTAGACCATGTTGCTAGAGAAACTCTGAACCAAACTGTCAATTCGTTAGAGATAGTGCCCAGCTTTCAGATTCGCGATGCGCAGATCGAGTCGATTGGGTATCTGTTGCTGGCTGAACTCCAGGCGCATGTGGGGAGCCAGCTCTATTTGGAATCCCTGGCTAATGTTTTGGCGGTGCACCTGCTGAGGCAATACATGGCAGCTCCAGTCCATTTGCCTGTTTACCAGGGCGGTTTGGCGCAACCTCAACTTGGGCAGGTATTGGAGTATATGCATGCCCATTTGGAGCAGGACATCAAGCTAGCGGATTTAGCAACGCTGCTGGATATGAGCCAATTCCATTTCAGCCATTTATTTAAGCAGTCGCTTGGCATCTCGCCCTACCAATATTTGTTGCAGCAGCGCATCGAGCGGGCTAAGCAGTTGTTGAAACAAACCGATCGAGCCATTATGGAGATTGCTTTGATGTGCGGGTTTAATAGCCACAGTCATCTCAGTAAACAGTTTCGCCAGCTTACTGGCCAGACGCCCAGAGCCTATCGCAATGGGGCATAGCCGGCAACAGAATCAAAAGTACTCCTACATGCCATTGAGCCATTTGATCTGCCGTGGCAACAGGAGATTGAGGTCGTAGCGTTCCAGGATAGTCTGCCGCGCTTGGCTTCTGATCTCAGCCATACGGGTAGGATGATCGAGAACTTCAATAATCCGCTCGGCGATTTGCTCTGGTGAAAAGAAATCAACCAAAAAGCCATTGAATCCATCCTGAATTACTTCTCTCACGGGAGGTGTGTCGGATGCCACCACTAAACAGCCGGTGGACATGGCCTCCAGCATGGACCAGGATAGGACGAACGGATAGGTCAGGTAAACATGCACCGAGGAGGCTTGCAGGACTTGGAGATGCTCTGAATATGGAATACTGTCAGTAAAGTGAATACGCTCGAGATCGAGCGGTACAGTCTCTAACATATATTGTTTGTAAGTTTTGCCATCCGATCGAGGTGGGCTATAGGCAACCCGATCTTCCCCCACAATCACAACATGGCATTGGGGTCGCTGCTGCTGAAGCAAAGCCACTGCCTCGATAAACTGCGGAAAGCCGCGATAGGGTTCCATGCCTCGCGCCACATAGGTGACTAACTCGTCTACATGGCTCAGATCCAGATCCAGCCGAGGTAATACCAGAGTCGCTCCCAGATGCGGACGGAAAAAATGAGTATCGATGCCATCGTGCAGCACGGTCAACTTCGGGTGAAACTCGCTGGGAAACTGCTGGCGTTGCCAATCGGTGGGAGAGAGTCCTTGGTCGCAGGCGGATAAATCGAGCAAAATCGGAGCATTTCTGACTCGCACTCGCGCTTCGTCATCGGCACTCAATGAGTAGGCTGGATCAAAATTACAATCGGAGCCGTGAGCATGGTAAAACCACTCGAAATAGCAGAGGAGTTTAGCGGATGGGAAAATATCCTTCATGAATAGGGTTGGCCCCCAACCCGAGTGACCATAGATTACATCAGGAATGAATCCTTCGACCCGCAGATCTTGAGCCATGCGATAAGCAGCCTGTCCCTGTAATACTGCTGCTTCTAGAGGTTCTACATAGTTGTGAATATTATTGGATACATCGCGAGCGGGGCTGTAAACAGCTTTATGAATCCCTGAAATTTGGCCTTCTTTGCAGGCAGTACCAAACACCACCTGGTAATTTGGACGTTCGGCTAACGCTTTAGCCAAATGGCGAAACTGGGCTGGAAAGTTGGGATGCAGCAGCAGAATTCGCTTCGCCTGATTTTTGGTAATTCGATTTAACGTTTTTTTTTAGATTTGGATTTGGATTGGAAGCCTTTTGCTTTCGGTTGCGGAGATTTGGATTGGAAGCCGGCTGCTTTGGGGTTAGCTTGGGCTGCTCCACTGGCACGAGCGACAGCGGCAGCAGGTGGATTGCCTGAGGATAGGGACGAATGAGGAGATAGATGAGCGGGAGTTAAATTGATGGTTTCCGGTGCGGCTGCACGATCTGGCTTTGGCTCAACGGCCAGAAATTTACGGTTGCGTTCACGTAATTCGGCGTCTTCATCGTTGTAGAAGAAGGATAGCAGAGCAAAGCGCCGCCCGCTCAGCACAGGGGTAGCTTCGTGCAGAAGGGAGCAAGAGAAAATCACCGCTTCCCCCACACCGGGACGATAGAGCCGCGTGCCGTATTCAGGGAACCACAGGCAACCTCCTTCGTAGTCTCCCGTATTCAAATTGATCGTCATAGCAAAGCGACGGTGAGCCGTGCCCTTGGTGGTGTTATCGCGGTGGCGATTGAAAAACCCTCCAGTTTTACCGTCATAACAGGCGACCACATGCCGCTCAAATCGAGTGATGCTGAACTGGAACGCCTTTTCAATTTCTGGCTGGACTCGCCGAATCACCAATTCATTGATCGTCGGCAGCAAGTCTGGATGAGTATCGGCCAAGTTCAAGTCACGGCGTTTCTTGAAGCTGTAATCGGTGACGCTGATTGTCTTGCCTTCTTTTTCTCGCATAAAGCCAGACTCTTCACCGCCATCGGCATCAAATAGCTGGATCAGATGACGACAAAACTCCGGTTCAAATACTCTAGGAATCAGCAAAACGGGAGCTTGTCGCGCAGCCATTTGGTGCGGTTCTGGAGCTGGCAACGTTTCCAGAAACTGCATCACCTGATTGACATGCTCCGACGGGTTCTGGATTGGGAAAATCTGCAAAACGCGCAGTGTTGGGTCTAGTACCAAGGTAATCGGCTGGTAGCTGATCGTTTCACCCTGAAGCTGACACACTCCATATTGCCTGCTGACTTCCGCCTCAAAATCCCACATCAACTTGAAATGACTCGGATGCTCTACGAGTTCCGCTAAAGCGGCATCGTCTGAATCAACACTGATACCAAAGAAGGGAATTTTGAGAGTTAGAAACTGGGTTTGCCGCTGGCAAAAGTCTCTTAAGGGAACCGCTGCCTTATAATATTTAGAACTGCCGAAGAAAAATAAAACAACATAGTATCCACCAACCGTATCGAAGTGAAAGGTGGGATTGGATGTGGAAGGAAGCATGAACCAGGGAACTGGATCGCCAACCGTTAGAGACATCATAAGGACTTTGCTTCAAATCATTGCATCGAGCGCTCCTGACCAGGTAATTTTCAGAATGCGATTCTGAACGTTGCAGGTAGGTAATGTAGCAAGAGTGATTCCATAAATTCAGACCAGAATTCAGACCAGAATGGGGTAGAGGAGTAAACCGGGAGGTACGGCTCCCCTCTCCCCAATGGGCTAGCGCTACATTTAGTAGAGACGCCACTAGGATGACGTCATGCCTGAATACACAGTGGGTGCATTTCAGGATTGAGAAACACCCTATCCAGCAAAAGTGATCAGAAAGTGACAGGCCAGCGGCGGATTGGCTATCCAAGCGGGTCCGTCTTAGAGTTGGCCATTGCTGCCCTCGATCCAGAAGCTTTCAGATTCGCAGGCTGTAAGCCCAACTGAGCCTAGCTTGTCAGCTTGCCTCAAGGGAAATAGCCTGCGTCCGAGGAACGTAACACCTGCACCTGAGTCTCTGGTAAACTTAGCGGCGTCACAACTTGCTCAATGGATAACTTCCTACAGATCCTACTTACCTCCGACACCTGATTTTCGTTGGCTGATGCTCTGGGAAGCCTGACTCCTCCCACCCTGATCGCTCAATGCCAGAGGTGATCCTGAGATCGTAGTTAACGATAGGGGTTTGACAATCAAACATACACCGACGGCCCACGCAATCGACAACATCCAGCCAGCTACGATATCACTGGGATAATGCACACCCAAATACAGCCGCGTCCAGCCAATTGAGACCACAAAGCCACCGCCCAGCAGCCAAACCCAGATTCGCCAGCTTGTGTTCCAGGTCAAAACCATCAGCGCTGCTACAAACCCCATACTCGCCATCGCATGGCCGCTCGGAAACGAAAATTCTGGAACTGGTGGATAGTCCCATAAACTAGGGCGAACTCGATGCAGCCACAGCTTTGCGACCCGGTTAATCAAAACACAGCCTGGGAGAGCGATCAACCAATAGGTGAGGAAGCGCCAGCGACGGGCGTAGAGGAAGCCAATCCCAATCAGCACAGAGGCTGGAAATACGCCCCATTTAGTGCCCACGTTGGTCCAAGCAGCGGCAATCCGGTCGAGGATGGGGTTGGCCGTAGCGTGGATTGCTTGCATGATCGCGACATCCCAACCCAACCCCTCCTCCAACTGCCAGATCTGCATCGCCAAAATAGCAAAGATGGCAAGCGGCACATAGGTGCCAAAAAGGAACAGTAACGGCTGCCAGTTGCGCTGTAACCACTGATTCAGAAAATAGACAAACGACTGAAGACGGCCCCAAGGATTGAAAGGCTGCATGGTTATTGATTGATGAGCTAGTTTAATTTTACGTATTTACTTAATTCTGCTGGCAATCATGAAGGCGCGGTTGGCTTCAGGTTTTGCTATTCAGGTACAAAAACTCCCATAGACTTATCGAGATACTGGTATTTACAGCCTTTTTCAGGCTAGTGAAGTACGAAAAACGGGGTGCAGGGGCTTTGCCCCCACGCAGGGGCAAAGCCCCCCACCCCCCATACCTCTCATGAGTGAAAAACGCTGTATAGCTGGATGAGCTATAGCAAATCCAGTCAGTACAATGACTTGATAAGTTATTATAATTCATCAAAGATCAGTAAGCCTATCGGGTTACTGTTGATCTCTCGTCAGATTTGCTGAAGCAGCTTTAATACTTCCGCCATCCTGCCTGGTTTACGGCGTTTGGAGGTTTGCTTAAATATTCAACAAAATTTTGGGGGGAGGACTGCATAAGCCGTTTTGGCAAAACTGACAGATACCGACTGGGAAGGCAAAGTGCCTAACAACTCGATTGTGCACAAGTCGGTGGTTACTTTGGTAATGCGAGAATGCACTGCGAAAAGAGTTTAAATTTCTAAAAGTTAACCTAACTAAAGCTTTTTTGTGTTAAGAATAAAGAATAGGTAAGTACAAGCGCATCTATCCAAAGATATATTATTCTTTGATTACCCTGAGCTGCTCAGATATCTTGTTACTTTCGAGTTTTAACAACGAAAAGGCTGTTCAGCACATTAAACTTTTAATCCAGCTTGAGTTTTGGTTCTTGATCAAGTCACTAAGCTGCTGGAGCAAAATTTGCTATGTTCTCTTGACTGCATTGCTGCGGCTGCTTAAACAAGTTCTGTAGGTACAGAATAATAACGCTGATAACCAGCCCAATTGTGCTGAAACTAAAATCGAGCTAAATCCTAAGGTCACTTGAGTGAATGATGAAGGATTGTACGCCCCCAAAACGAACGAGAGGTTTCATTCTAACGACCTCTGGTTATCAACGGATCCAGAAAGCCCAGCACCAAGCTAGATTGGTGAACAATAGGGGAGCTGCTTACACATTGGAGGAGCTGGCAAAGCAAACCAGTTTGAGTCAAAACACGGTGCTCAAGATTCAACAGCGTAAGATCGCTGTTGATCGAAGTTCGCTAGCCATTTATTTCAATGCTTTTGGGTTGACATTGCAACCCGATGATTACATGCGAACGCCTGCACTCTACACAAATTATGATTTAATTTCTTCCTCTGGAGTAGATCAGACAGGTTCAATATTGTTTTCTCCCAAATTCTATATCAAGCGACACCCAATTGAAGAGCGTTGCGACAACGAAATCACTAAACCAGGTGGATTGGTCCTGATCAAGGCTCCAAAACGCATGGGCAAAACATCTTTGACGATTCAGATATTAAATCGAGTAAGGCAACGAGGATGGAAAATACTATTCCTCAGCATGCGCCTCGCAGATATCTCATTTGGCGATGATGTAAATAAGTTTTTATCTAGATTTTGTGCAATCGTGACGCACAATCTTGGCCTACCAAACAAAGTTTCTAGCTACTGGGATGACATGTTTGGTAGTAATTACAATTGCACCTGCTATTTTGAGCAGTATTTGCTTAAGCAGACAGATCAGCCTATTATTCTAGCGCTTGATGATGTAGAGGTTCTGTTTCAATATCCGGCAATTGCCCAAAATTTCTTTGGAATTCTACGTGCCTGGTACGAAAAAGCGCAGTATGATGATGAGGCAAGTAAAATATGGCAGAATTTGCGTTTTATTATCGTCTACTCATCAGATGCAGCCGTTCCCATCAACATTCATCAATCCCCCTTTAATGTAGGATTTTCGATTGAACTTACAGAATTTACCCCAGAGCAGACGTTAATGATGATTCAGCAATACGGATTGAATTGGAGTTCGGAGCAAGTCAGATATCTGGCTAACTTCATCGGCGGGCATCCATTTTTACTCCACAAGGCTCTTTCGCAAATTCAATATCAACAGCTGACCTTTGAGCAATTCATCGAAACGACCCAGCCAGGTTCAACAAGTGTGGTTATTCCATTCACAGGAGCAAGTTGCTTCAACAGGAATAAAGCTTGAGAATGATTAGTTCTCAAACCTTTCAATATCATGTTGACAGAAGGGGAGCAGAAACTTGCTCAATTACATCCCTATGGAGCAAACTTGCCGGCACGGCTTCATTCCAACTGTACTAATGACTTGCGCTTATTGACAGGACAAACAGGACAAACATTAAAGGATGCCCAGAAATGGGCAGAGGGAAAACGGTTGAGCAATCACAATTATCAATTTTTACGGTATCCCAGATGCTAGACCAACAGGAACAACCAAAAAACTGGAGCTAGCACAAGCGATCGCAACTCAACTGATTCAGCAGCAAAAAGCGGCGAGGCTGCATCGATCACTTCTATTCGTGGTTAGTTTGGCCCTGGGAATTACAACAGGGTTCCTGAGCAAGTTGATTTGCCCTGCCAGCGGGGTCAAAACGGAGACTAGAATTCCACGTCTGAGCAATCTTATACCCCTGTATAGCAGCTTTCAGATTACCCTGTCGGGCAAGAGTGTCGCTATCCGCTACTAAGTTAGAGGCAGCGGCAGGAAGCAGATCAGGAATCTGGCAGACGGTCAGTTTTTGTAGATCAGTTGGGCTGGCAATTAAATAGCTGCGTAGCCAATTACAGCCTTGCTCCAGCATTCTCTCTAGTTTATTCACTGTCAGCAGTTTGACACTACCATCTGCTCCACCGGTAGCAAGAGTTTGACCATCTCCGGTCCAACTCACACTATAGACAATGCCTTGCTGAGTATCGAGGGTGTGAAGCAGTTCCCCATTATGGCTCCAGAGCTTGACACTACCATCCGCTTTAACTACAGCAAGGATTTGCCCAGCCCAACTCATACTCCAGATACTACTTTGTTGAGCATCGAGGGTATGGATGAGTTCCCCACTACGGCTCCAAAGCTTGACACTACCGTCTACTCCACCCGTAGCAAGGGTTTGGCCATCTCCAGCCCAACTCATACTCCAAACACTACTCTGCTGAGCATCGAAGGCGTAAAGGAGTTGTCCATTACGGCTCCAGAGCTTAATGCGGTCGTCTGCTCCACTGCTAGCCAGAATTTGGCTATCTCCAGTCCAGATCACACTGTAGACACTACGTTGTTGCGCATCGAGGGCGTGAAGGAGTTGTCCATTACGGCTCCAAAGCTTCACACTACCATCTGCTCCGCCTGTAGCGAGGATTTGTCCATCTCCAGCCCAACTCACACTGTGGACAACGCCCTGCTGAGCATCAAGGGTATGGAGTAATTCTCCATCGCGATTCCAGAATTTAACGCTACCATCTGCTCCGCCTGTGGCGAGGATTTGTCCATCTCCAGCCCAGCTCACGCTATGAACAATACCCTGTTGGGTATTAAGCGTGTGAAGCAGTTTTCCATCGCGATTCCAGAATTTAACGCTACCATCTGCTCCACCTGTGGCGAGGATTTGTCCATCTCCAGTCCAGCTTATACTCCAAACACTACTCTGTTGAGTATCGAAGGTATAGAGCGACTGCCTATTTTGAGTCCAAAGCTGAACAGCGCCACCCTCTCCGCCTGTAGCGAGGATTTGTCCATCTCCAGCCCAACTCACACTGTGGACAACGCCTTGCTGAGCATCAAAGGTGTAGAGTAATTCTCCATCACGATTCCAGAATTTAACGCTACCATCCGCGCCGCCCGTAGCAAGGATTTGTTCATCTTCAGCCCAACTCACACTGTGGACAACGCCCTGCTGAGCATCAAGGGTATGGAGTAATTCTCCATCGCGATTCCAGAATTTAACGCTACCATCCGCGCCGCCTGTAGCCAGGGTTTGCCCGTCTTCAATCCAACTCACACTGTGGACAACGCCCTGCTGAGTATCGAGGATACGGAGTTGTTCTCTATGGTGATTCCAGAATTTAACGCTACCATTCGCGCCGCCTGTAGCCAGGGTTTGCCCGTCTTTAGTCCAACTCACACTGTGAACAATGCTCTGCTGAGCGTCGAGGGAATGGAGTAATTCTCCATCGCGACTCCAAAATTTAACGTTGCCATCGTCTCCACCTGTAACAAGGGTTTGGCCATCTTTGGCCCAACTCACACTATGGACAATGCCCTGCTGAGTGTCGAGGGTGTAGAGTAATTCTCCATCGCGATTCCAGAACTTAAGGCTGCCATCCTCTCCACCAGTAGCCAGGGTTTGGCCATCTCCAGCCCAGCTTACACTATGGATAATACCTTGACGAGCTAGAATGGAACGATACTTAATATGATTTATAATATGGTTTAGAGAATAAATGGGGCTAAAAGTAGGATATTCAATCAGAGGCGGCTGTTTATCCACCAGAGCGGTAGCTGTTGACGGGGATCTCTGGTCAATTATGGCTTGCAGTTGCTGTCCTGCCTGCATTGCAGTGAGCAGTCCCAGTATTTGATCTTTCTCAAACTGACGCAGTGCTAGGGTGCTGAGTCGCTCTATCTGGGTTACTGCCCGTGCCTCGACCAAAGTTGCTGTGGCATCTCTAGCCATACTCAAGCGATTGCCTGCTAAGCTGAACGCACCTACCGCCAGTGCCGCTGCTGCCAATGCCAAAGCAGATGTGATCGTTAAAGTTTTTCTGTTGTGCTGCACCCGCCGTTCTGTTTCTAAGAGCTGCTGATTTGCCATTTCCAACTCTGTTTCCGCCTGCTGCCGTGCTGCTTTCAGAATTTGATTGGCCTCTGCTTCTGCTGCCAGCAGTTGTTCTACCTTCCGTGTTTCCGCTTCCTGACTCGCCCGCAAAAAACGCGAATCCTCATCACTCAGCTGTTTTCCGTCAGACCACAACATCGCATCTTTCAGTGCCTCACCCCGCAGCAGATGCGACTCATCTCCCGATCTTCGCCACTCAGCAATTGCCACCCTGTAATAAGCTGGACGCAGCTTCGCCAGTTCTGCTTCGACCCAAGCGTGATCGAACACATGTTGATAAATGCGGTTGTAGACTTGCAGCCGTTCATTTCGCTTAACCACTAATCCGGTCAATCGCAGTGCCACTTGTTCTGAACTATCCGTGGCTGGAATCTCGCCTTGCTTCACAATTTGCTGATACAACCCTAGCAGCAGCCCGCTCCGTTGTTCTCCACTCAAGAGGCGTTCGCGAATCGTTTTCAAATGCTCTGGTGTATCCTGTGCTTCCCAGTTTTCGATGATTCTGGCTTGCACCAATGCTTCGATCCATTGGGCCTCTTGTCCTGCGGGTACTTCATCTTCAGCCCGTACAATTAGCTTGCACACCTTCTGAGTTAGAAATGGCTGCCCACCTGTCCAGTCTAGTACTGCCTGCATTAACGCTTCAGGATTGCTCGATTTTGCTGCTAATCCCTGCGCTAAGGGTTGCGCTTCTGAGAACTGGAATCCCATCAAGTCAATGGGTTGTCCAATATTAAACGGCGTAATTTGCTTGTTCTGAATTAGATCAGAGGGTGCGGCCACTCCAAACAGCGCAAATGTCAGCCGCCGAAACTCTACTTCATCAGCGCGCCGATTGTAGCATTCTCGCAATATACCAAAGAAATCATCGGTGCTGAAGGGTAAGCTGAGGGTGAGATCTACCTCATCAATTAAGATGGCGATTACTCCACTGACCGCAGGCAGCAGCACCGTTTCCAAAAACAATCCGAAGCGCTGCCCGTAGCTCAACAGATTATACTCAGCCCACCAGTGATTGACGTTGAACTGCCGTCGGAGTTGAAGCGAGCGCGCAATTCGGTTAATGATGCTGAAGTACCACTGCTCCTCGGTTACAGATGTACCAATTCCCTGCAAATCCACGGCAGCACAAGTAACTTTTATTGATTGCAGCCGTTGAATTGTTCGCACCTTTAAACTCGACTTTCCCATCTGCCGCGCATTCAGCACATAGCAGAGTTGTCCTGCCTTCAGCGCCTCAAAAAGCTCGTCATCTGCTTTTCGGGTTACATAGGTGGGTGAGTCAATTTGCAGTGCTCCACCCTCACTCTGATAGTTGTAGGCATAGTAGGCAGCAGGAGATAGGTCTGTCATGTCTGTACCAACGCTCCAAGGTACTTCGGAATTTTCATTCTGAGATAAGTGCTGCGGAACTGCTGACTTGAATGAGTTGTACCATAACACTCTGTGTTCACTTTAGTATCTCCTTAAAATAGTGCCGATACAGATCACACAGCGGATATACATCGTTCCCTTGAAACCGCACTAACCCCATGTTGTCCAGCTTTGAGGCCTCAGCACTAGAAAGTCGCACAGGTTGATCTGACGTAACCACCTGCTTCATGGCGCTCGCCAAATTTCGCTCCTCTAGATTACCAAGATGACGCCGCAAGTGGCTGCCGAATAGCCACTCCTGAGTTGGAGCAACTTGTAAAAATTGGATCAACGTTACCTCTCCTCGGACAATTTGTTGCAATGCCACCCGCGTTAGATAGGGATGCCCACCTACCATCGCCATCAGTTGTCCAATTTCAGCTTCTGACCATTGCAAACCATGGCGCTGTACTAAATCCGCAAGCTGGGCTTGAGTAAAGGGCGGCAACTCAATCGGTACACCTACATTAAAGGGGGATTGGTTGATATTGAGGGGAATATACACCTCTTCTGAGTGAGTCAACACCAATCGCAAATTTCGCCATGCGCTAACAGAACTAATTTTCGATTCTTCATGCCAGGAACGAAGTAATCCCAAAAAATCGCTGGCAATTGCCGGATGCTTAAATACCTCATCTACTTCATCTAGGCAGAGTGCTAGGGGGGCGTTAATCTCTTCTAACAAATACAGTTCAAAATAATCGGTGCATTTGTCCATACTGCCCGCAATGCCCTGCCAATACTCCTCAACCTGGTTTGGCAAGCGAAGATTGCGAGTTGTGCGGTCGCATAGCCACCTCAGAAAAGCATCTAGACTAGACAAAGCTTGATCTCCTGCACGCTGTAGGTTCAACCAGGTTGTGCGATATCCCTGTTTCTCTGCATAATCCAGAATTCGGATGGTCAAAGAAGATTTACCCATTTGGCGCGGTGCTTTAACTCGAATTAGTGCGCCGGGTCTGACAATTGCGTCGTAACACTGTTCCTCAATTGGTGGACGCTTGATATAGAAGAGAGAGTCTAACGGAACCTGTCCTCCTAGCTCTTCCAACGCAACCTGTTCAGAAGCAAGAGTCATTGAACCGGAGCGAGAAGGTTCTACGACTACGGGTGCCAGTACTGCCACTGGTGCTGGTATGGCGTTGTCAGGTTCGGATGGCTCAGGTAAAGGCAAAGACGCAACCTCAAGTTTGCGAGTGATGACCGGAGTTGAGTCTTCTGCAATTCCTTCTAGAGCAATCCGGTTACACCCCAACTTATAGGCAAAGTCAAAGGATTCCCCAGCCCCCAGTGCATCATAAAACCCAACGGCAAACACTCTAGCGGCCCGATCGCCAACGGCCTGATTCATTCCAACAACAAAGGGAATGTGATGAGCAATCGCTACTGCCTGTACCTCAGAGTAACAAGCATTTAGCACAACACACTCCACTTTGTCTGCAAACAGCTCAAACAAGCCTGCCAAGGCCGTAGATTTAACAAACTGTCCCTGTCCAGCCGCATTCTCTAAAACTAAGCCAACCTCACCCATGCCATGCCCAGAGAAGTGGACAATCTGAGGTCTGTAATTCAGCATTGCTCGCTGTACATCACCGGGAGTCACAGCCCACACCTGCTCTAGCAGAAATTTGTCCCGCTTCTGCGATCGCTGCAATCCCTCTTCGATCTCTTTTACTTCTCTGGCTAAATCAAGCGGGGTTGAGTTCTGGGGATTAGCGGCTAGAAAAAGGATGGTCTTCTGCTTAGAGTTCTTCCTTGAACTACTCATCAACTTAGGTTCTCCTTCGCTCAGGGGGTTGTGAGTTTTTTGCAAAGTTTAAATACCGTTGCTGTGCAGCGATCGTCTTTTCTTTGGTAATAGTTAAGAGTTAGACCTTATCTTTATGCTAAGTTAAGGTTCATTTTGAAATAAGTTCTAGAGAACTACTGAAGCAAGATTTCTGCTTTCATATCTTCAATATTCTTGTGATTTAAAGCGATTCAGGGCATCTCGCTAAAACTACACACTATCTTCATGGTTCTACTTTGCAGAATTATGTTACCCAAGAAATTACATTGGAAAGCTTTGGGGCCTTCAGATGGCTTCTCCACAACTGCTCAATCTCTATACTCATGACAAGGGAGCTGCAAATAGCAGTACTTTCTAACTGATGTCAGCTTTAAATATGCAATAGCACTGTTGCAACGCTCGACAATATCTCTACTGAGCCAGTAATTCAGCAAGTAAGTAACACAATATAATTAGAACGAAGATTAGAATATTGTCATGTAAAGGTCAGCAACAACATCTCTGGTTTTGTATTTAGTTTTGTTGTTCTGTTCAATGCAATGGGCTTTAACAGGTACAAAATAGCTTTATAGGCAGTTTAGAGTTGCCTGAATCGATCGTTGTAATATCATTCATAAACTTTACACAAAAAACTGTAAAGCCAGACTGTAACGTTACTCACGTAGTCTGGCAGAAAAGTTACTTCTATTCGTATTTACAGCACTAGTCAAATCGTTGGCTTTTTAAGCCTTGACAATGGAATACATTCGTACTCCAGAGTAAATACAATCTTGGTAATTTTGAACGCTGTAGGTGTAGTTTCCCGACCTCTTTGATCGACAATCAGCGTGAGATCTGAGGTTGCTCCCGGATAAGCTTCCTTATAATCAATTCTGACACTACTTTGGCCGAACTGTTTAAGTAATGCATTTAAAAGCTCTTCATCCGATTTATGACCGGAACTTATACTTTCTACAATTGGTTCTGGCGTTCGAGTTGATTCATAGGTTCCTCCCCACGTTCTGACTGGTAACACAACTTTCTCGTTTGTTTCAGGAGTTTTGGAAGTAAAGAAGTAGAAATTGTCCGTGTTAGTAAAGTCTCTAATAATAGAGTCTCCAGAGTGGATTAGAGCAAAGTCAAAGTTGACGTTAGTAGAAGTGCTGCTAGTTTCTATCATGTTGAACTTAATGTTTTTGATTCTAGAAAGCACTTCACCTCCAGTGGGAGTATTGCCTGCATCTTTTAATTCGTGTAGCTTAAAGGTTACCTGCCTGCGTGGAAAAGTCTCGATTGTGCCATCGTCTAATTTATAGCTAACCGGCACAATTTGATTGAGGAGGTCCAAAAACCTACTGCCGTTTGCCAGTTCCGTCCGATCAGTAATGACAATGGTTCGTGTGTCTGAAATAGGGCTGTTGCCCTCGTACTGTGTTTTCTCCAGAATCTCCATCAAGAATTTGATAAAGTTTACTTGGATAACTTCCACAAAATATTTGACGTATTCTGCTTCGGTTAGCTCTTGTCCAGGTGAAATCTTGTTAGCAATTTCCTCTGCTACCTTACCCATGTTGTATGCATCAGTCAGAGGACACTTCTGCAAATAAGCATATTCATAAGACTTGATCAGATAGTAAGTTTGCTCAGTCAGTAGTTCCTTGGCATCTTGCATGACTCGTTTAAGAAACAATTGAGTGGATGGTAGCAGTTGATTTTGAATAGACTGCGATCGCTGCTCTGAGAGCTGCGCCGTCTGGATCAAACTGCTGCTAATATGTTGTCCTGCTGTGTTGATGGCATCAAATAGGTCTAGCAGTTGGGCCATAGCCTTTTGCTTCTTCGCGCTGAATTTAGCAACATCCTCATTCAATTCCTTAAACACAGCCTTGTATTTCGTATCTTGTATCTTCTGAACTCTGGCTTCAAACTCTTTGCTGGTAACATCAATCGGAGTCACGATTGTGCTAATTCCTCCCAAAATCTGCCCTGTTCCATTAGCAATAGATGCAACTTTTGTAAGTGCCGAATCAACTGTTTTCGTTCGGGCTTCCTTATTTTGTTTAAGCGTCTTTAGGTTTTTGACCAAGTCTTTCTGTTCTGTTTCCAGTTCACTAAACTTTTTACCAAGCAGTTTCCTTGTTTCTGCTGTAAGTTTATTTTTTCTTTCAACATCAGCATCCTGTTCGGTTTTTTCGAGATCCTTCTTGATCTGATCAAGATCTGCTAAAACTTGTCCGTAATCCTTGCTGTAGAAATAGTCGAATTCACTTTTATTCCGAATGGATGATTTGGCACTAATATAACTGTTTAGTAGGGATATTTGAGCACCAAACTTGTCCTTCACAGCTTTGTCTGCTTTCTTCGTGAGATCAGCGATGTCCTTATCAACCTTACTCAAATCTCCCTGTGCTTCATCAATCTTTCTGGTTAAGTCAGAGGTTGCTTCGGTACTCAGGTCTTTTTTATTCTTTGTGATGTAACCACCTAGATTTGCGCCTGCATCTTTGAATCCCTTTAAGGAGTCGGCTGCTAGCTGCTCTGATGAGCCAGAAAGATCGATGTTGGAAAATGCCTCCAACACACCGCCTGCCGCCTCCCCTAAATAGGGCTGTCCATAAGGAATGCACTTAACGATTCCACTACAAATCTGAAGTGCGCCCTTTAGGATAGCTTGGTGCTCGGCGTTAATTTTTTCGTTCACGACAATCTCATCATGCAGGTCTTTAATTTTGTGCGTGATCCTTTCAACTTCACTCTGCCAACTATTGATCTCTGATTGAACGCTGGAGAGATCATTCATCGAGGATTGGATAGATGTCCGGGCTGCTTGGATGCGTTGACTTAAATAGTTGATAAAAGCACTTGCCGATTGTTCATCCATTTGGTTTTGGCTGTCTTGCCTCAGCAACTTCTGGCAAAAATACAGGACTTTAGCAACACCTGGCAGGATGTCGTTGAAAAGTTGAACTTGGGTAACTGAGGCTAAACGGGGAGTCCAACCCAACAAATTACCAAAATAATCGACATTGGCAGTAGCTCGCGAGCGAATCAGATCAACCTCATGTTGGAGGTTGTTGAGCAGTAATGAATTTTCTGACGCAGAGAGTTTCTTGAAAGCAACCTGATACTTTGGAAGCAGCCATTTTGCAGGTCTGCGATCGCCTTTTAAGAACATATCTTTGGCATACTGCAATACCACATCAATTAGGTTGGGATGCAGCCATATGTTCTGTTCCGTTGACAGTAACTTAATCCGTCCTGATTCTCCAGACCGTGCTTGACTTCCTGCATAATCATCGCCTTTCCTAGCATTGATTCTCCCCACCTCAGTGTTTGCTAGACCTCCCGCCCTATCCCAAAACTCCTGGGTACAACTAATGTGAATAACCCTAGCTGACCTGATCATGAGTGGCTTTGCACCTGCCGCAGGTTCGCTGCCAGCAACAAATTCAGAAAGTCCTCCCTTTCCCCCTTTCTGTTCTGAGCTATATCCAGAAAGTTGCACAGTTGTCGCCAAGATGCCTCCATTACCGCCAACCCCAGCAATTCCAGAGGGATAGGCATCTGCTCCGCTTTGTGGGTGGCGCTTATCTGACGAAACTCCTCTATGGTTGGAGAGACCATACGAGTTGCTCCGCCAAGTGCCATCCCGACTACGCGTATACGGGTTATGTGCTGTAACCGTTATACCTCCAACATATCCACTCTGGAGTTCGTCATGCATGCCTTCTGGCCAGTGCCAATTCGTTTGATTTCCCTTGATGAGGTCAAAATTTAGCACTCCCTCCAGCACATCCGACCATTGCACTGGCACATATAGCTTATCTTTCTCAGCATCACGAGTTTTCACGCCTCCTTTTTCGCCCTTCTGCCCGTCTGATCCATTGAGAATTAACCAAGGCGTTGTTTGAGACCCACCTTCAATTTGTTTGACGTAGAGGGTGATGTTGCCAGCACTAGCTCCATCTGCCCCAGCGTTGGTGGCATATTTGGGTTCTCTTTTGGCAGGATCTCTGTCTTGGTTTGGTAGGAAGGAGGGATAAGGATTTTTAAAGGCCAGTGGAGTAGTGTCAATTTTGCCGTTGCCCTGAATAATTAATCTTCGGGCATAAATCGTCACATTCGTTTGAGGGAAATGCAGTTCTCGTCCAATAATCACAGTATCTGCATACATGTAAAGATTTTGGATGTCGATTCTTGGCTTGCCGTTATTATCTACAAACACAGCCCTAAGTACAGACTGTCCAAGATCACTTTTCCAATTTAAAACCAGTCCTGAAATGTAAATATCTTTAGGTTGAATCGACGGCTTGTATTGAGGTGGTTTGCTGGCATCGGTTTCTGTATTGCTGTAGGTAATTTCGATGTTGTTGAATGAACTGGGCACTCCAATCGAGTTGAGTTCTGTATAGTTAATGTAGTCTGCGGCATCAGAATTACTTAACGATAGGAGGGGATCGTAGGTTGGTGTGACAGCAAGATTGGTCACTTCACTCACCAGTTTGAGATTTCCCCGATTCATGACATTGATGGTGTCCTCAAACACCCAACCATCATTAATGACGTTATCTGATCCAGGGTCCCAGTCGGCAGCGGTAGTTTGAATTGCAAATCGGTGCCACAGCAGTTTGCCGTCGTTGGTGATGGCATAGATTATCCCATTACCACCGGAAAAGACGTGTTTGTAGTTTGCCCAACCCATGCCAACAACATTGTATGCAGGCGCAAAAACTGGTGTGCCATTTTGGTCGGAATCTAAATAGAGTAGGAGTTTGCCATCATCGGCAACAGCAAAGATGCTCCCTTTCCCATCAGCCAAGACATGCTTGCACTTTGCCCAATCACTACCAACAACCGCCCCTGAGTTCCCTGCAAATGCAGCAGTGCCATCTTGAACTGTGTCCTTATACCATTTGAGTTCGCCGCTAGCAAATATGCCATAGATCACGCCGTTGCCACCCGAAAATACACTCTTAAGGCCCTGCCAACCAGAAGTACCAGGAATGGCGTTACGTTGTGGATCACCTGACAAAGCAGGAAAGCTGGCTTGATCTTTACTTTTATAAAACAAGAGTTTATCGTCACCTGTCGCGTAAATTCCAACATCACCGCTTAAATCAGCAAATACGTTTTTAAGAGTGTTCCAGCCGCCACCCAGATCTTTACCATAATTGGCGTCCCAACTCATCGTGCCATTGTTTGCCATATCCTTGTGCCACTTGAGATGGCCATTTGAATCAATCTTATAAATTACTCCGTTGCCACTTGAAAATGCGCTAATCGCATCGCTCCAGCCGCTGTCGATCGCATTGCCTGACCCAGAAGCCCAAGCTACCTTGTCTCTATGAGTAATATCCTTGTACCATCTCAATTCTCCGTTTTCGGTAATGCCATAGATCACGCCATTGCCACCCGCAAATACACTTCTAAAGTCTGCCCAACCCTGGCTAACGATCTGACCTGAGCCAACTGCAAACCCTGGGCTACCGTCTTGAGCAACATAGTTAAACCACAACAAATCACCGTCAACAGTGATGGCATAGATTGTTCCATTTCCACCTGGAAATACGAACTTGTAGTTGCCCCAGCCATTGCCAATCGCCTTACCCGTACCGTATTCCCAATCTTGCTGACCATTCTGTTTCTTGTCCCTGTACCACAGGAGCTTACCATCGCTGGTGATGGCATAAATCACGCCATTGCCACCCGAAAATACTTGCTTAAATTGTGACCAACCAACACCAATAGTGCCTGATAAAAATTCTCCAGAACCATCCTGTTTTATGTCTTTATAGCATTCAAGGTCGCCATTGGTTCTGATCGCATAGATCACTCCGTTACCACCGGAAAAGATGCTCTTGAAAGGCTGCCAACCAGAAGTACCGGGAATGACACTGCCTGACCCAGGTGCCCATGTTCTGTCACCATTTTGCCCTATGTACTTATACCACTTCAGTGATCCCTCAGAGGTAATTGTGTAGATCACTCCATTGCCACTAATATCCGCAAATGCGCTCTTAATAGTGTTAACAGTGATTGGTTGAACTGTAATAGCTGCCATTGATCTTTCTCCTTATTTTATGAAAAATGTTGTACAGTCGTTCTAATCGGTATCATTATACTGAAGATTTAACGTTATCTCCAAGGGATCGCTTAAATATGCCTGCACCTTCTGCCTTAAAAAACTCCACGATTAAGTTTGTAACTTTGCCATCCTGAATTTCAAAACTGGTTAGGCTCTCGTGGGAATCAGGTCCCCAACCCGCTTCGTAGCACCAGCGGAAGGTATCTCGATCCCAATGCAGCAAATTCACTTTGACTTGATTTGGACCAATGGTCGCAATTAGCTTGTTGCTCTGAACAGCGATCGTCACATTGCCGTAAATCTTATTAGAATACGTGCCTGTATAGTTAGACAAAGGCAGCGCTGGGGGAGAGGGATGCGATGGTGGAATTTTGGCAGCAGCAGTTTGTTTGGCAATCGCTTGCTGCTTCTTATCTAAGCCAATTTGATTCCAATCGCGCTCGAGAGCACCAAAATATAAATCAAAGAACTTCTGGGCAAGAATCTCTGGAACCATAGTCCCACTCAAATTAGTCAATACCACAACGCCCACATTCGCTGTAGGTACAAAGGCAACTACCGTTGCACAACCACTGGTTCCGCCCGTGTGCCAGACAATTGGAGCAGGCTCGGCGTAGGCATAAACCCATCCCTCTGCATAGAAGGCACCAATTCCTCCCAGTGGATGAGGTGGAAGGTTTTCGCCTGCCATATACACGGTTTGGGGTGTACGAGTAAATTGAAGATTGCCAGCGCTAACAATTTCTTTGCCTTCAAAGGTGCCATGCCCTAACTGGAGCCGCAGCCACTGAGCCATATTCAACACATTGGAGTTGATGCTACCAGCAGGTCCCGCTGTATATAGCCATTGGTGAAACGGCCAGTCTTTGTCGAGTATGACCATCTTGCCATCGAGTTGGACATGCAGCCCAGTTCGATTGGCAGCCGTAAAGAATCCATCTTTTGTGGCACTGCTTTCCTGCATGTGCAGCGGCTCAAAAATCTGTTGGGTCAGCGCTTGTTCCCATGTCTTGCCCGTGTATTTTTCAACCAACGCTGCCGCGACGATAAACAAATTGTTTACATAAGCGTAGGAAGAACGGAAACTAGTAACGGGTTGAAGGTATTTAAGGGAATTGATGACATGGACGCGATCAAACCCGACGAACGTCAAATCATCAGTTGCATGATGTTCAAACCCAGAATGTTGAGCCATCAAGTCTCGCACTAGAAATGCCTGCGTCACCCAAGGATCAGAGGTGGTGAAGTTGGGCAAATGATCAATGACGCGATCGCCCCATTGCAGATAGCCTGCATCTACAAGTTTGGCAACTAGGGCGCTGGTAAACGCTTTTGTCGTGGAACCGATTTGAAAGAGGGTGTGAGGATCGACTGGATCATGGCTACCGTACTGCTTTACTCCAAACCCACGTTGGTAGATAATCTCGTCCTTCGCGACTGCGGCGATCGCGATTCCTGGTACATTCCAACTGTTCCGCACTTTTTCAACATAAGTCTCGAATTGATTGAGTGAAGCGTTCAATGATTCAGATTTTTCGTAAGCTAGTGTTTTGTTAGCAGTCGTCATGAGTCCTTCTCCGAATTTATTTGTTGTCGATAGCAAATCGGTTCCACAGCAATTCGCCCTTATCGTTGATGGCATAAACGACTCCGTCGCCACCAGAGAAGATGTGCTTGGCATTTTTCAACCAGTCACTTTCAATCACATCGCCTCCCACACACCATGTAGTGCCGTCTCGCGTGGGGTCGAAATACCATTTGAGGGTGCCGTCTGGCTCAATGGCATAGATATTGCCTCTTTCATCAGCAAGAACTTGCTTGAAGCGTGCCCAACCCGCTCCGATCGCATTTCCTGAACCAGGAGCAAAGGATGCGGTACCATCCTGTTTTGTATCCTTATACCACAACAGCTTGCCGTCCTCTGTAATGGCATAAAGTATTCCATTCCCTCCAGAAAAGACACTCTTGAAGGTCTGCCAACCGCTAGTATCTGGAATCACCGTACTGGTGACCGACGAGAGCGGACCAGACTGATCACTACCTTTATAGATGGCAAGAGTTCCAGGTGCATTCTTAGCGATCGCATAAATCACTCCATTGCCGCTGATGTCCGCAACAAGGCTCTTAAATTGTGTCCAGTCGGAACCAACTATTGATGCGTGACCAGCAGCCCAACCTGACGTGCCATTGTTAGTAGTGTTCTTGAACCATCTAAGGTATCCACTTGAGTTAACTGTGTAAATCACTCCTTTCCCGGTTGAAAAGGCATCGGTGGCATAGCCCCAACCTGTGTCAATCACATTCCCTGACTCGCTTACCCAGCTTGCTCCAGCAATTCCAGATGGCACAGTATAGGTTTTTGTTTCCGCTGTCAGTCCAGTTTTACCAACTTCAGCCCCCTTGCCGCCTGTTCCTGGGTCACCCCCCTTGCCACCTTTACCTCCCATGAGTTCCAGGTCACCTGTTGCCTTGTAGCAGTCCTTAGTGAGACACGCGATGCCAACAGAGACCCCACCGTTGCCGCCCGCGCCCCCGCCACCATCAGCCCCCTTGCCGCCCTTGCCCCCTTCTTTACCATCACCGGAATGGCGGGAGTCTTCCAGACATTTATCTTGTTTTCCTGGAGCACCAGGCTGCCCCGCTTCCCCGTCAAACCCGGCTTCCCCATTGGCACCGTTACCACCCTGTCCGCCATCTCCCAGATGAATGGCTACGTTTGAGACGTTGACTTTGGCGTTATGAACCACCAGCCCAAAGGAGCTTCCTCCGGGATTGCCACCCAATCCGCCCAGTCCGCCTGCACCTCCTCTGCCGCCATCTCCACCCCAGCCGCCAAGCAGTATTGAAGACTTACAGAAAAACCAATTGATAATTGTGGAGCCACCGGCACCACCACCGCCGCCGCCTGCTCCGGGAATTCCTGTCTCACCTTCAGCCCCCTTTGCTCCAGCCCAAATCAGGGCAGCGTTAAACATTCCCGCTGTGTCTGGGTTGGCTTTTCCTCCCGCCGCCGCCTGGGTTGGAGATGCTCCGGGTGCTCCAGGATTCCCACCACCGGCACTTCCTGTTGCTCCTGAACGCTGGTAACATTCTTCATATCCTCCTGCTGGTCCGCCTGCTCCGCCTTTTGCCAGAACCGAACCCCCAACCACAAAATCCGGTGCAGCAGTACCACCAAAGCTGATACAATGCCACATACCTGCTTTCATGTCATCATCCCTACCTTGCTTTTCACTTTTGCCCCCGGCACCGCCCTTGGTGGGGTGTTGAGAAGCGAAAGGAGTGGTTCTGGATGCTCCTGGTTTGCCCTTGGCTCCGTTGCCTGCAACGACTTTTACAGTATCCAGGGTCAGGAATGGAGTGGCTTGGGCGGTGGAATTATCAACCTTGATGGCATAGCTGCTGGTGCCATCGGTGCGGGTGTCAAAATCCGTTCCAATCACAACCAGGTTATTCAGCGTAGTGTTGCTAGTAATGTTGTTAGCAGTAATTACCGTGTTGCCTTTGGAGTTTGTAATCACGGTGTAGGCAGCGTAGTCTGAAGCCTTGCGCAATTTCGACTTTCTGTCTTTGGCCGATATGACCGTAAACTTACTAAAGTCTTTTTCATAACTACCCCGCAGGTGAATGTTAGGTTTCACATCTACTGCTTCGTCATATACTCCTGCTGTAATTTCAACCAGTGTTGGCTTGTTATTTTTCATAGCCTCTGCAATGCCTTTGGAAATTGTGGCGAAAGGCTGATCTTTTTTCGTGCCTGAGTTGGTGTCTTTGCCTGCGCTAGCAGAAACATAGATTTTGGGCAAGTCCGCAAACGGATCGACAGGCGGATGGTTCCCAACTTCGGTTGCCCATACTGGAGCACCCAGTCCAACCAGCGACCATAGAATTACGAAAATAAGCAACAGATACTTTTTCATGCCAAATCTCCACAACAGTGTCCTGGTAAGACGCAATCCCTGTTTCTGAAAATCGGTAAATCTTTTCTGTAAGTTGGGTTGGAGCCTGCCCCTGGGTAGCAGTACAACGCGAAACCGACATCTTCGGCTCAGTCACAGTTTAATTTGATCCCCCTTGCTAAGGGGGACTTTGAGGAGTGGTGATGTTGGGTGACGCGTGGTGTTGAGCGACGCCGCCACCTAACCTACGTGGGTTAAATTCCCCTAATGCAGGAAGACTCTGAATCCAACTCCCCCCTTGTTAAGGGGAGCTAGGGGGGATCGGTTCGATGAACCTTTTGGCTTAGTCACAGTTTGAGTTTGATCCCCCTAAATCCCCCTTGCTAAGGGGGACTTTGAGGAGCGGTGGTGGGTTTCACTGTTGCTGACCCAACCTACGTAGATTATTTCACTCCTCGAGTGAACTTGTTGCGTTATCTGCATCATCTTCCTCTTCACTGTTATGTTCCTTTTCTGCTTCAACCTGAATCTGGCTATGACTATTCTCTATAGCCTCATTCAATAAATCTTTCTGTTCAGCATCTACTTCATCTATTCTTTCTTGAATTTCTTTTTTGAGGGCTGGATCGCTTGTTTTGCTTAACTCGTTTACAATTTCTTCTCTGGTACTAGCTAGAGTTTGAATTGTTTTATCTATGGTTTCCTTTATCTTCTGTAATCCAGAGTTTTTAGAATCTGAACTTTTACTTTTTCCGTCTATATTTCCTGATACACTGGATAATCGGCTTTTGACCTCATCTAAGTCACTTTTGCTCAGGCTTTTCTTCACATCACTTGCATCATTATCTACTTTTACACTTTCCTTTGCTAAGGATTGAGATCTCGAGGAAGCCTTATTTGATTTATCAACAGCTTCATTCGTTGTATCGCTATCTGCTCCACTCTTATCTTTTTCTTTTTTGGCTTCCCGTCTAAGTTTGACAGCTTTCAAGATTAACTCAACTAGTCCGGCACCCATCAAAAATTCAACAACCAGGGTAGAAATTTCCAGAATCTCTGAGGTTGATAGGGTGCTGGTGCATTTGAGCGTAAAGGTACGGCTGGCGGTCAGGGTACGCCCAGCCACAGGGCATGACACTTTGACTCTAAAGGCGGCAATGTCTTTGGGGTCAATGTCAGAGGTGGTGAATTTGCCGCTAATTCTTCCTGTATCACCATTAAACTTAAGACCGGATGGCAATTCTCCTGAAACCAGTTCCCACTTATAGGCTTCTTCATCGCCTCCTTCCGCATCCAGCACGACGGCATAGTCCTTATCTTTAGAAACAGTCGGTAGTGCATCTGTGATGATTTTGAGGGTTGGTGACACAACTTTTAAGGTTAAATTGTCTGTCTTGGTAGCTTTGTTAGCATCGGTGACGGTAACTTTCAGGGTGTAGTTGCCCAAATCCTTGGGGGCTTTTCCTGAAAGGACTCCAGCAGGTGTGAGGGTGAATCCAGGGGGCACTTCTGTGGCAGTCCAGGTATAGGGAGCAGTTCCACCTGTTGCGGTCAAAGTTGCAGAGTAATCACCCTCAGGTAGCGTCGCCACAATCTTATCGATGGAGATGCCTGTGGCTCTAACGGTGATATTGCTTAAGCGGGTTGCGGGTTGCGCCACAAGCCCATGTCTGAAGTAGCCGCCCACTGTCCAGGGTTTTCCATTCACGGTAATCGTGCCACCCATACGGCGTTTGCTGTTGAAGGTTGCATCAAAGGTGAGTTGCCCGCCGTTATTGTCATCACCCCAACTGACGCGGTTATTGAAATAGCGGTATTGGGCGACAGTGATTCCATTCAACAGGTTAAGAGATAGGGTGCCATTGGTGAGGCGAACTTCCAGGTCGGTTTTATATTCCACTGTGGGATCGGGATTGGTTGAGTCGTCGTCTGTAGCATCGGTGATGACGGCGTTGTAAACTCCTGTCCAATAGTCGAGAGGATCACAGTGGGTGTCATCTTTGGCACCCTGGAAGGTATAGCTGCCCTGTCTGCCAATCAGATATAGTGGCTTGTCGTTGTAGGTGATGTCTCCCGTGCATTTGCGCTGGAAGGAGGTGCGGTCGCGCAACCATTGTACTGGATCCCCCTGCACCGTATCATTGTCAGGCATTGTGGGCATAGAGAACGTGAGTGATCCGGTAATATCGTCGTTTAGTTTGAGGGTGCTGTTGTGGAAGGTGTAGTCAACAATTGAAACGCCATCAAAGACGATCGGATTTTTACCCGTTGCAGGATCTTGTTTCCTAATCGACAACACATAGTGATTGCCTTGAGGGTCAAACAGGAAATAGCTGCCGCGCCAAAAGTCGAGTTGTTCATTGCGCGCTTCATCAAAGCTGGTAGGAGTTGTGTCAAACGAAGCAACTTCAGCGATCGTGGTGGCATATCCTAACTTATCCTGCAGAAATGCTTCAAAATCACTCAGGAAGCTATCCGTCAAATCAAGATCATCATACTGATCATTCAGCTGTTGAGACTTCCATGACAACACCAGTGGCAAAAACTTGAGATTACTCATATCTGCCCAAAATTTCACGGCATTTTGGTGTTGAATGCTTGCAGTCGTTGCTTGGATGTTCGTGCTCATTTTCTTCCTTCTGAATTGAATTGAACTAAATTTGGCTAAAAGCTTGTGAAGCAGTCATCTTGCCCGCACAAAAACCGAGATGATCATCCTATGTTAAATTTGTGATCTGCTGAAATTCTGTAAGTAGGCAAACCTGATTATCTATGGGATGAATTAGCAAAACATTTGACTGAGTTCGTGCTAAGAGGGTGTTTTAAAAGTCGCCGATGCGACCCGAACTGCCCCCTGCATCCCCCATTCTGTTCGTTGCCGCGCTCGAAGCGCGAGGGGGACGTTGAACAGACATACGGGATCGGAAGTCCCCCACTCGTGGGGGGTTGGGGGGCAATGCAACACGTTTGATATTTTTCAAACATCTTCTAAAGACGTAACCCATTCTTCAAAGCATTGATGCGTTACGTTGTCACTCATGCATCCTACATTTAGTTACTTATGCTTGTTACGAAAGTATCCTTTGAAATAGATATAGACCGCAGAAACCTTACTAAGGTCAAGACGATAATTTGTGTTGAGTTCATCTTCATCCTTTTCAATAGAAAGTGTCCAAGTCCCGTAAATTCCAACCATGTCTAAAACTGAATCCGATAATTTTCCTTCTTCCCCGCTATTTGCTGATTGATACTCAGATTGCTGTGGATTAAAATTGGTGAAATGAACAAAACTGGTCTCAACATAGTCATGAGTAAACTCAAACATGTCTGTATTACTTTGGATGCGACTAATACCTTGATGCTTGATAGAAATAGCTATCTTTTTTGACGCGGTAACTCCTGAATCGATCAGATTGCCATTTTCATCAACTTTTGGCTTCTTTTTTTCATCGAGCACTGGTGCATATATATGGGGACGAATATGTGTGATGCGGATGTCTACTTTATCCTGTGCATTAGATACCATGACCTCATCAGATGCTTTAGGAGCTGCGGTTTCAGGCACTGTTTTAAATGTCACAGCGTTGCTTCTTTTTAGTGTATTCACTAAAGAATCCGGCAACTTAACTTGAATTAAACTCAGGCGAACTTTGTTATCACTTTCATCGGGGAAAGGAGAGTTAGGACTATTTTGATTGCCATAGTAACTCTCCTGCTCGGTCGTCAGTGAAGTCATTTGAGCTTTAAAGGATTGAACATTGTGTTCACTGGGTGCCGAATCAACCCACAAATTCAACCAATTTTTCCAGTAGTCGTCTAGATTGGGAAGTCCTCCAAGCGTGAGAAAGGCATATTTACGTTCCGCTTGATGTATCAGAAATAGCACTTGATCCACTAGATCTTGATAGCGATGAGCGTAGTAGGAAAAAACCTCAACATCATGGGGATTAAATGGTTGAGTTTGATTGTTTAACTGCTTGATTTGTGCAGCATCATTCTCAGCCTCTTGAGCATATTGAGCCGCTAACAGAATTGTTGTGTTGTACTCAATAATCGCATCGCTGCGAGACACTAAGGCATTGCGATAGTCCTGAATAACTTGTTTAATTTCTACCGTGGAAACTGCGCCGCTAATGCTATCAACTTGCTCATCGAGCTTGTCAAGCTGAGTCATGAAATGAATGGATTTTTCGTCCAGTTTAATCGTGCCACCGGTATCCATTGCTTGACTGCGAAAACCTGCGACAAGATCATCTCCCAGGCTAGCAAGCTGACTAATCACATAGGTTTTGTCTACATCACGACCATCATTGGTTTTGATTTTAGTGATCCCTTCATACACAATGTTGGCTAATTCCACAGCCCCCATTGTTGCTGCCGTCTTAACATCGTGAGACATTGCCATCATTTCAAGCGCTTTAATGACAGTGTCAAAATTACAGTTAAACTTGCTGGTGATAGCAGTTTGTAACGCTGTCTCCGATTTTTTTAGCTCTACCTTAGCGGCTTCGTATGCGGTCACAGCGGTATCGATCTTACCTTTTGCAGTAAAGACAAGATCTGTCATCAGCTTAAAGCTTTCCTGATTGCGATGTTGAGAGGCATCAAGCTGAGCCAAAACTTGTTGTTTGTCCAGTTTCTTTGCGTTGGCATCGGTGTAGCTCTTTGCCAGGTTCAAAAATTCTTTTTCAAACGAGTCGAGTAGATCAGCGTTTTGCTCGAATGTCTTGCTCAAGCTATCAAAAGCTTCTCTAGGTACCCAGGATGGTAAATGATTGTAAAAGGTTTTGTTTGCCTTGTACTTAGTCTGGAGTGTGACGGCTTTCTTGAGAATAAAGTTCTTCTTGGTAGCGTCATCGCAGGTTGGGTCAAATGCCTGAAAGTCACTTAACACATTCACTAGCCAGTCAATCTCTTTGCCGATCGCCTGCCATTCCTCTTTGCTGCCTCTCTGAAAACTAATCTCCTTGCCCCGAAACAATTGCGGATCGCAGTTTAGATAACGATATTTAATTGATTGCAGCAACATCAGGAAAAAGACATTGTCGCACTCATCTCCCAGAGGAATTAAATCGTCAACCTGTAACGGCAGAATGTGAGCGCCATGTTCTCCTGTTTCAGCCAGTTCAGACGCTTTGCCACTGGCTGCCCACTCATCTGGGTCGCTGTCCGTTGGCTTCGCTTGAGAGACAACCGCTTTTTCATTGAAAATATTTTGGTAGTAAAGTTTGCCACCTCTGCCCCGTTTGCCGCCCTTACCGGGCTGTCCGGCAAGGCCAGGTTGACCAAATTCAAGTTGAATAGTGATGTTTTGCTCACCTGTACCAGAGCAGTAGTGAAATTTGATACATCCGCCGTCACCACCATTGCCACCACCTAGGGCAGCACCTCCAGCCCCACCTTGGCTCCCTTCAGTCGGACTACTCTTCAGCTCATCATGACAGTAGGCTGGTCCTTCATACCCCTCGGAGCACACCTCTACTTTCAAGCCATCTACACCTGGAACACCGTTCGTGCCGTCTTGCCCATCCACACCGGGGTAACCATCACCACCGTTGGCGTTCAGGGTCAGCGTGCCTTGCAGGTCAATTTCATCGCAAATAATCGTGAT
Source organism: Leptolyngbya sp. NK1-12 (assembly GCF_032598965.1). Taxonomy (NCBI): domain Bacteria; kingdom Bacillati; phylum Cyanobacteriota; class Cyanophyceae; order Leptolyngbyales; family Leptolyngbyaceae; genus Leptolyngbya; species Leptolyngbya sp. NK1-12. The sequence goes on along the minus strand of NZ_CP053587.1, from coordinate 246,520 downwards.
TGAACCGCCGTCCGCTCCGTTCTGGCCCCACCGCTGATAGTCTTTAGGGTCTTTCCCTTTGTTTAGGCTGTCCAGCATTGCTTGTGCGTCCATGCCCGCTGCTCCGGGACCGCTGGTGTTGGGCGGAGCTGAATAGGTCTTTTGCTGATCGCCGTTTAGATATTGGATGGGCAGTTTTCCGGCCGATACATTGATTACCGCAGGTAAACCTTTGATGTCTGGTACCGTTAACTTACGGCAATACAGCTTGACATCGCCACGAGGAATGGTAATCGAACCATAGAGTGTAATGCTCTTAGCACATACGGTTAAGTGGCGATCGCTCTTAATGTCTTCAATATGTTCATCGAAACCTGTTTGTGTAGCTTGTCCTAAATTCAGGTTGTCGCCTGTGTAATAGATTAGAGTTCTGGCTGGATAAAGGATAGCCAGCTCCGGATCTAACTCTTGTACATTATCGTCTCGGTAGTAATTGGGATTAGTGTTTGCAAAAACCATCTCATTCCCTCAATTATCTTCAACTATTGGTTCTGTCGAAAACATCAAAATTGGCGCATAGCAATCTGTGCATCAACTTTGTAATGGCTGAATTACAGCCTTTTTCAGGCTAATGAAGTACAAAAAATGGGGTGCAGGGGCACGGTCCCTGCGTGGAGGCGAAGCCCCCACCCCTCGTACCTTACCAGAGTGGAAAAAGCTATAAGCACGTTAGTATTATGAGAATGGGAGCGAGGAACCAGAATGGATTCAACTTCTGGAGGAACAGGTCAAGCCAATGGGCGATCTGCTAGACCGTTCACTTGGCTGCAAAAGTTTTTCACTCATGTGAGGTATAGGGTGTGTGTGGGCGAAGCCCCCACGCAGAAGCACTGCCCCTGCACCCCGTTTTTCGTACTTCACTAGCCTGAAAAAGGCTGTATCTCGATGATTGGAAGTAATCCCAACTATTCCAGTAAACGAAACATCTATCCGAGTGATTAGGGCATCTCGAAGATTCTTTGATGCCGTTTTTGAGTCTGGGATTTAAGCTAGCGGTTCTTCGATCTATTTTTCAGATGCACTGTCTCTCAGCACTTCTCTCAGGTGCACTAATGGAATAGATGCATAACCCAGATTCAATCAAAGATGAAAGTGGTAGATGTATCGTGAAATCCTTTGAGTGAGCTGTGCCTAACTTTGATGATTAAAGCTTCAACTCAATGTAATCAGTCTATCATGCCCGTTGACCGCATCACCCCTCCTACACTGCAACTTAGACTGCAACTTAAGCTCATCATAACTGCAGTTGAATCTGCCTAGATCTTGGTGGCAGCAACCTGAGCAGCACAGCAGTTAAGCGAGTCCCTATTAATGGAGTAGTGGAGCTGCTAAACTACAATTGCCTCAAGCCAGGAAACCACGCTGCATTCAAAAACAATCGAAGCGCTCGGCAATGAGAACTACTCCAGCTATTGCCTAGGCAAAGAATAAAGATATGAATTAAGATATGTTAAAAAATCACTATCATAATGATGTAAAAGCTAGCATCTAATGAACGCTTAGACTACGACGCTTAGAATCCGTTTGAAAAGCTCCCTACATTCCCTATTCTGGGAGACTTTCCCGAGCCGTTGCTGTTCAGAGTTCCCCGTTAGTCGGGGATGGAAGGGCGGACCAGTTGAAGCAGTATACCCATCGGGATGGCTCTACCATTACCCAACCTGCCGCCTCAATTTGGAGTGAACAATGACACCTTTTCAGGAATTTGATTCTGGTGCAAACGTCAGCAGAGCAGCTATGCCTAAAGTTCCCTGTACTGCAGCAGTTGGTTTAACTGAAGCTGAAGTTGAACAATTTAGCTGGGGCTTCAGAGGAGTCTATGCCCAAATGCCACAAGCTGGCCCTGGCTACGATTGCTATTCAACTTCTGGTGAGCGTCATGGACTCCCGGAAGTGATTGAGGCAGTCAAGTATATCTGTGCACAATGGGAGAAACTGTATCCAAATGGACCAAGAGTGGGAATTGGAGACATCAGTTTGCCGAATGGTGGTCCAATGCCGCCCCACGCTTCACATGATCGAGGTATTGATGTCGATATTGCTTTGGTTGCTAATACCAATGAGGAAATTGCACTAACCTGGAAGCATCCCAAATACTCCCGCGAGCGTACTCAACAGCTCATCGACCTATTTTTGAATAATCCTATCCTCGGTATCCGAGTTGTCTTCTTTAACGACCCTAAAATTAGAGGTGTTGAACCTTGGGCAGGGCATGACAATCATTTTCATGTTAGTTTTCTCTCTCCCGGAGTGAGTGCAGCAGCTTTTAGCAGCGACCAACAGGGCTATCTGCGGTTGGTGGCCCCTCGGATGAAAGGTGAGCGAGTCCGCAAGCTGCAAGCAGATTTAGTTAAGGTGGGTATGTCTATCGAAGTCGATGGTGACTTTGGAGTTGCAACCGATGCGGCGGTGCGACGGTTTCAAGCTGAGCAGGGATTGGATGTAGACGGCATTGTGGGGCCGATGACACAAGCAAAATTAGCGCAACTTGTGGGAAGGCTCGCTCGTTGAACGTCTCTAGGTTGGAGCTTAAGTTGGAGCTTAAGTTGCAAGATCAATAGAGTAATTTTGAAGATGGACATGCTAGATTAGCAGTTGTTCAACTAGCCTTTTGCCAGAAGGCTTTATAGTACATACAGCCTTTTTCAGGCTAGTGAACTACGAAAAACGAGGTGCAGGGGCACTGCCCCCACACCCCACCTCATATGAGTGAAAAACGCTGTAGCTCTGATTTAGTATCTGTCTGAGAGCATTAGCAGTACGGTAATACTAATTCTGTCTGAGTTGGAGAGTCGCGCTTTAGATTCTCTAGTAGGCTTGGTTGACTTACGTATCAACTACTTCGTCAATACTGTATGTACGATACTGTGCGTATTTAAGTTAAATCAACTTTGAATTGAACTTGACTCAAGCTATATTCTCAAAGTTTACAAAAAATGTCAAATCGTTACGCAACTCCGCCAGAGGGGAACTTTCCCGAACCATCGCTGTTCAAAGTCTCCCACCAGTGGGGGGATGCAGAAGACGGATCCAGACGACGAAATTCTTTGCAAACAGCTTCTAATACCAAATATGTTTATATATGATGCAAATCCTGGTCCTTTTGAATGAATTGTCAACTTCAGCCTGGTTAGTTTCAGCGGTTGGGAAAGTATAGCTCGTTTGTGCAGTCAGTCTGTGATGGAATAGAACTGAGGTACTAAGGAAAAAGGCGATGTATATAAGATTAAGCCGACGATCGCTGCTGATTGGATTAGGCACTGTAGGAGCTGCTGTCTACCTTCAAGGCAATCGAATGCCGCATTCAAGCAGTGACGGAGCAGAGGCTGAATTTCCGCCTGAGGTTCAAGCACAGTTGAACGAAGCGGTTGATCGCACCATCGCCAACCACAACATTCCGGGTGCTGTGATTGGAGTGTGGATTCCGGGACAAGGAAACTGGCTGGCGGCAAAAGGCACCAGCGATCTATCGACACAAGCTCCGATGCTCCTCAATAGCCACTTTCGTATCGGTAGCGTCACGAAAACAACAACGGTTACTGCTATTCTGCAACTCGCAGAGCAGCAACGGTTGAGTACCACCGATTCAGTGGGGAAATACCTCCCCTTTGTTCCTAATGGAGACAAAATTACGCTAGAAATGCTGGCCAATATGACCAGTGGGCTTTACCCCTATACCTTTGATGAGAACTGGCAAAAGCAGCTAAAAAGCGATCCGTCGCGTACCTGGACGCCCCGCGAACTGGTTGACATTGCATTCAAGCATGAACCTCTCTCCGATCCAGGCGCTGAATGGAATTACAACAATACCAACACCGTACTGCTGGGGATGGTGGTCGAACAGGTGACCAGAAAACCGCTTCAGCAAGTGTTTCAAGAGCAGATTTTTGCGCCCTTACAGCTGCGCCAAACTGTCTTTCCGACAACTGCTGCTATGCCCGAACCTTTTGCCCACGGCTACACCAAACAGACGCTGGACGGCACCCAGGGAGACGCTACTTTCTGGAATCCGAGCTGGGGTTGGGGAGTGGGCAACTTGATTTCAACACTCGACGATTTGAGAATCTACGCTAAAGCAATTGTGACTGGTGAAGGACTGCTCTCTGAGGAAATGCAGCGCTATCGTCTCACGTGGGTCACCCTACCGCCCAATACTGGGGATTACAAGTACGGAATGGGAGTGGTCTACAACAAAGGTTGGATTGGCCATACAGGAACATTACCAGGCTACAACGCCGTTGTGTATCATATGCCAGAAAAAGCTGCCACCTTGGTGATCTTGGGAAATTCTGATATCTGTGCCAATGGTAAGACTGCTGCATCGGCGCTATGGGATGCGATTGCATCTGTGCTGACACCGCAACATGTTCCGACTCTCCTACCCTGTTAATTTTCCTATCAACTATTCAGTTAACAGGCAAGTTAACTGAATATCAACGTTCTAGTATTACTCATTATTACTCAGAATTTCTCAGAATTCTAACTATCTCCAAAATGCCAAAAATCCGAATTCGCAAGATCTCTGTTGGTTTAAAGCGTCTGATCCTGTTCGCAATCGCAGCTTTTGTTTTCTCTCTATTCACCGGCATATTGATCACTAATAATTCTAATCAGGCTGCAAACGCACAGATGACGGGTACACCGGCCTCTCCCAATCCGTCCACGTCTGTCACTGACACAATCTCCCAGATTACTTCTAAACCGCTCTACACTCACAGCACCTGGGGATATGAGGTGAGCGATCTGGCAACGGGTGAAGCTCTACTTTCGCAGACCAACGACACGATGTTTGTCACCGGTTCAATTCTAAAAGCCTACAGCACCGTTGCCGCTCTAGCTGTCTATACACCCGACTATCGGTTTCAGACTCCTGTCTATGGGATTGGAGCGATTCAAGACGGAGTTTTGACTGGTAATTTGGTGCTGGTAGCCTCAGGAGACTTTAGCTTTGGGCTACGCGACCAGGCAGACGGTACCCTCGCATTCAACAGCCTGCCAGAAGTGGATCACAATTATGCCGATACGGGATTGCCCGGTCCCGTCCTGCTCAAAGACAGCGATCCACTCGCGGCCTTGAATCAGCTCGCTGCTCAGGTGCAGGCTGCTGGCATCCGGGAGGTGCAGGGCGACGTAATCATTGACGACCGCTTGTTTGAAACCTTTGACGGCTGGCCCGATGGCTCAATTGCACCGATCTGGGTCAACGAAAACGTGCTGGATATTACCGTCACCCCGGCAGGGCAGCAGGTCACGGTAGACTGGCGTCCTCAAACCGCGGCTTACAGCGTTAGAGCCGGAGACATCCGAATTGTGCCAGCGGGTGGGGAAACTCAGCTCAACGCCGAACTCGTGCAGTCGGGCGTAGTGCAAATTAGCGGTCAGATCGCAGCAGATGCTAACCCGCTCCAGATCTGGCAAATTCCCAATCCGGCTGATTTTGCCCGAACCGCCTTCATTGAAGCACTCGCTCGGGCAGGCATTACGGTGAGCGCTATCGCCACAGGAGCCAACCCTACTAACCTGTTGCCCCCTGCTGCTACTTATTCAGAGACTCAAAAGCTGGCAGAGCATACCTCACCGCCGCTGTCTGAGTTCACTAAGGTGATTCTCAAGGTCAGCTATAACCGGGCAGCAGACCTGATGGTGTGTCTGGTGGCGGTCCAAAACGGTGATCGCGACTGTCCGGCTGGGATTGCTCCCGTGATCACAACCATCACCCAGTTGGGAGTGTCTCAAAACAGTACTTTTATGTTTGACGGAGCTGGTTCAGACGAACGCGACCGTACGACGTCCACCGACATGACCACCTTCCTGCGCGCTGTTGCCCAACAGCCCTATGGTGCGGCCTTCCGCGAGGGGTTACCCATTTTAGGAGTCGATGGCACACTGGCAACCAATCAAAAAGATAGCCCTGCCGCTGGGAAGGTGCAAGCCAAAACCGGCAGTAGAATCCACGGCACACCCGACGATCGGTTCCTGATCACTGGACTGACCCATGTTGGCTACATCGAAGCAGAAAGCGGTCGTCAGCTCGTTTCTGCGGTGATGCTGCGAGATGTGCCCCTTGCCTCTCTCGATGAGCTTTTCACAGCGGATGGCGACTTAGGAGCGCTGGAAGTTGCTGTTCAGCAAGGCCTTTGAGGATTGGAGATATTTCTTGAAGATTGATTTAAACCTGAAAGACTGGTTTTGTTTTCCAGACCATCTAGAGCTAAGCCAAGCTAAACCTCAATAGCAGGACATTCCCTGGCAGATGATTGAGCGAGGGCAGATGATGCTTCAAGGGTTTTCTATTGGAATGTTGCTAAGTAGTTTAACCAGATTAAACGGTAGATGTAGTGTGGCCATCTTGCCCGTGTAAGCAAGACGCTTACAGTACAGATCTTCGAATTAATGATGTTGATCTTTTAGAGCAGTTGCATTGATTATAGTTTTCTCAACAGGTGAAACGTTTGATCCTGCTGGGCCTGCTTTTGGCGTCCAGTTCCCCAGCCGATGTTGGCTCGATAGCTGCCCAATAGCTTGGCTTCTGCTAGTTCAGCTTCATTCACCGGCACATTCATATCTGCCTCAGGTGCCACATACAGTGCATCAACCGGACAGTACACTTCGCAGATAAAGCAAGTCTGGCAATCGCTCTGACGAGCAATTCGTGGTGGTTGGCCAGCGACTGGCTCAAACACATTCGTTGGGCAGACATGAATACATAAATTGCAATGAATGCAGCGAGATTCACTGACTAATTCAATCACTGTCCTGCTCCTACTGCCACTTTTACTGCGACTACCTGATCTGAAAGCGGCTGGGATTGAACCCAAACTTGGTCTAAGCCACCGCTCACTAAGTGATGCTGCTGCGCCGGATCAAGCTGCGGATAGTCAGTGTGTTTGTGCATTCCGCGCGATTCTCGTCGCTCAATCGCACTCCGATACATCCAGCGGGCCGTTGCCACCATCGCGGCTGCTTCACGCGCTTGCACAGTGGTAGCCATGCCAGTTTCTCGGATTGTTTGCCACAGCGAATCCAATCGTTCTAAGGAAGCGGTTAAACTGCTTTGATTACGGAAATAGTTACGGTCGTAGGGAAACACTTCGGCCTGCACTGCTGCCACTACTGCCTTGGGATCGAGCGTTTGTTTGCGTTCCGGCGGCAGCGTTCCGGCTGGCTCCACTTGTCGCTGTATGGCTTGCTCTCCTGATCTGCGAGCATAGATTGCAGCCGCCTGTCCTGACCAATAGCCAGAAGAAGTTGCCCAAGCTGCATTGTGGCTACCGCCGCCTGTAAATCCGCCGCAGATCAGCTCACGGGTGGCGGCATCGCCTGCCGCATAAAGTCCGGGCACAACTGTAGCACAAGACTGATCCACAATTCTGATCCCGCCTGTGCCGCGCACGGTTCCCTCTAAGCGTAACGTAACTGGAAATCGCTGTGTGAATGGATCGATTCCCATACGGTCGAACGGCAAGAAGAAGTTGGGCTGAGCGTTGCGCATAATCGAACGCATGTCCTCGGTTGCTTTGTCGAGAATGGCGTATACAGGTTGCGTCAGCAGCGTTTGAGCAATCACCGAACGCCCTTTCTGGGAACCTGCTCCTGGAATCACAGTACCATCTTCGTAGGTAAAACTAGCCCAATTGTAAAACAAAGTTTTGGTAACGGTGGCAAAAGCTGGTGAAATACCGTAGGCGTTAGAAAACTCCATGCCGGAAAAGTCGGCTCCGGCCTCAGCCGCCATTAGATATCCATCTCCAGTCAGCACATTGCAGCCCAAAGCTTTGCTGAGAAACGCACAGCCGCCAGTGGCAATCACAACGGCATTCGAGCGTATCCGCCAGCGTTCACCTGTCTGTCGTTGAATCCCGATTGCACCGCCTACAGCCCCCTCGTGGTCTACGAGCAACTCTAACGCCGGACTATGATCTAACACCGTTACACCTGCCCGCTTAATCTTTTGTCGCATCAGCCGCATATAATCGGGACCTTGCAGCGAATTGCGTTGGGGTTGCCCGGTGTCGTCAAGCGGAAACGGGTAGCCCCACTCGGCTAGCGAATTGACATTGGCATAGGTGCGATCCAAAACTCGCATCATCCAGTCCCGATGGGCTAAATATCCGCCTAGTGCTTCTCGGCTCGCCATTGCCGCTTTGCGAGCATCAGGATCTGGAGCGACATACCAAATGCCGGTTCCTGCTGCTGCCGTTGCGCCGGTTGTACCACAGTAGCCCTTATCGACCAGTATGACGTTGGCTGCTTCCGAAGCTGCCGACCAAGCGGCCCAAGTTCCTGCCGGCCCGCCGCCGATCACTAAGACATCTGCCTGTAAATCTAAGTTGAAATCCCTTGCTGCTGAGCTGTGGGTACTGTTCATGCCGAATCTCCACAATCGACTAGGACATGAGCGACCATTCGCCTGTTAGCCCAAGCCGCCCTGAAATCATAATCTACTGTAAATCTACCAATAAACCGTAGATTTGATTAGAAGTATTGCACAGCTGTCCTGAAAAAGCAAGTCCATAGAACGGGAGCCAGAAGCCAGAAGCCATATCAAATCCGGTTGATCAGCCAGCGTTCGCGTAGAGGCGTTTCGGCGAAACGCCTGTACAATCCAGCATTAGCCGAAACGCCTGTACAATCCAGCATTAGCCGAAACGCCTGTACAATCCAGCATTAGCCAAAATGCCTGTACAATTGGGTTCAAATGAATTTCACGTAGCATAGTTGACGCAGGTTATGAATCTAGCGATATTCTCCTCAACGTTCACAGCTTGATTTTTTCAAGCAAGTGTCGATTTCCAAACGGCTTGCCTTCAAGTGGGTTAAACGTCAAGGGTAGCGGGAAGGCATCTAAGAAACAGTCGGGCGACCAAGTCAGCGGACTCCAATAGCGATCAATAGCCGCGATTAGATTCTCCCAGTCCGTGGGTTCAAATCGTTGTTGACCGTAGACAAACAGTTGCTGAACTCCTACACCGCTGTAGAAATCACGAATTCGCCAATCGACTCGTTCCCGTTCATCTTCTAGTCGCGCGAAGGCGGCTCCTCGTCTGGTTGTGCGCAGCGCCACGCAGGGAATTCCATACGCTTCGCTGATTACCAGACCATGCAAACTCGTGCTGACAATCCGCTTGCAGGCCGTGATCGCTTGAACTCGTGCTTCTAACGCCGCAAACGATGGTTCGGTTAAGGTTGTAATGATCCGAATGCTGTCTTGCAGCGAGGGTGGAATCTGATAGCGCAACAGGTTAGGGTCAACGCTAGCCCGATTGGTCCGCTCTGCCAACTCAGTCAGATGCACAACCACACCCAACTCATACCGCTGCTCTGGGGCAGGCTTGATCAACGACGGTAGAAACCAGACCGGATCGCCATAAACGGACGGAACTGCAATCCCTTGCCGTTGCAAAATCTCGGCTGTGAATGGGCCTCTAACCGCATGAACATGAAAGTTCGTATTAGCTGGTTTTTGATAATTGAGCAAGTTGGCATCGACTGGATTCTTCTTGCGGTCAATTCCAGTTCCCCAAAAATGCACGGCTCCATGTTTGAACCCATGCGCAATCGTTCCGGCGCAAGCTAGTCGTCTTTGCCAAGAATCAAAGTCACGATGAACCACCGGTAGACCAGACAAAGCACTCACCAAAATTGGACTAAGAGCGTCACCCAGATTGGCATAGGGATGCTTACTCGATGTGGCTGCCCAAGACAAGGGCACAAAATCAACTGGACGACTAAACCAATGGTTGCGTTTATCTTGCTCAATCAACAGCGTCAACTTAGGCTTGGTGTTGCCTTGCTTTAAGAATTTGGAGATTGGTTGAGCGTGCAGCGATTGTTTGACGTTTCGTTCGCGCAGCTTGAGTTGTAATGCCTTGACATGGGGTGAGCGAATCAGTGGAGGAATGGTTTTGAGACGAGAAATCTGAAGACTTGAGAACAAAACAAATACTTCATTAGCAAAAACCGGAACAAACGATCGACAAATCGTCTCTAAAACGGAATCCGATAGGCTAAAGAGTCTACCTTTGTGTAATAGCGCCCAGTCAAACTGTGGGCTGGTTTCGGCATGGACTTGGTGATAGGAAGACGCATTTAAGAACAAGTTACATAATTCGTCTGGAAGCAGAAAACGCTGTTCGAGGGAAGCATGGTCTCTCAAAAAGGCAATTGCATCGTCCCAAAAGTAATCATCGAAGCGGATTTGCGGCAATGACAACGGGGGCGTTGATGGCATGGAAGTCAATAACGATAGTGGCCCTGCCGAATGTGCGCTTTCAGGAAATGAGTCGGTGCTAGAAAGTTGCATCATTGAATCCAATTCTAGAATTTTAGGTTGATGGACTGATGGATAACAGAAAAGCTAGAATCTGAACGTAGTTCGGACTGCACCAAAGAAGATATCAGCATTGTCTTGATTGTGATTCGGAGCCGTAAGCCAAACAACGGCAGGCGTAATGTCAATGTTGTCGTTGAGTGCAATTCGATAGAATGCTTCCACATGCAGCCCGGTATCGGGATCGCGTCTGCGTCCTAGCGCTGCGCCCAAGCTAGGTGTGCTGCCGGTCAAGCGGGGCTGGATGCCAACCACAATTCCACCCAAATTTCCTTGCCCTCCCAAATCTGGAAAAGCTAACGTCAACCCATAGTTCCAAACATCGGCATCGCCAAGTTCAAGGGCGCGAATCGCCGAGAAACCAGCCCAGCCGCCGATTTGAAAACCATCAAACTTGAGATTAGCTGCTACACCGTAGGAATTGGCTACAACCGGGCGATCGGCATCGACAGCGGCCAATAAGCTGCCGGTTCCCGTCTGAATACCAGCAGTGATGGCACCGGAAGTGGTGGTGCTGATTCCCGTATAGGAATTAACGTAGGTCAACGATAGATCCAGAATGTCAAATAAATTTCTGGCTTTGAGCTGACCGATCAGCCCGTAATTGCCGTTAAACAGACCATTGCCCGGTTCTGGACTGCCAGCTTCTCCGCCTGCATAGCCTAGCTGAAGACTGATTTCGTCAGTGAGAAAAAGATTAACGGCAGCTCCTGTACTGACATTGGCAACCCGGTAAATCGGCGGACGCTGACCAAACCGCGACACTGCCCCTCTGGCCGCACCAATATCAAAAGGCGTAATCACACCAAAGCTCAATGAATCCAATCCAGCCGCGTTGCCAAACAAAGCCACTAGTGCCCGATCGCCGATTGGAAATACATAGTTGAGTGTATCGATGACAATAGTTCCGTTTGTACTGGCTTCACCTGCTAGGCGAATTTCATTTCCAGGCTGAATGAAGCGCTGTACATTACCGGCTTGCAAAATTACTCCTAGCTGATCCTCGCCCGAAAAGCTGCTGGTAAAAATCAAGCGTGAACGATATTGGAATACAGTGTTGTTGTCATCGGCTACATCCTCACCGAATAGATCGGAAACGGTGAAGTAGGCGTCTCCCGATAGCTTTGTGGTCGTAGAGAACTGATTGGCTTCCAATTCTGCTGTGCGCGCCTCTAGCACATCGACTCGCCCTCGCAAAGCAGCCAACTCAGCCGCAAACTCTTCTTGCAACCGTTGGAGCGTAGCCAGATCTTCTTTGGTTGCTAGATCCGCCGTAGATGCGGCCAACAGCTCGCTAATCCGATCTAAACAGGCATTCACACCGGCAGCAAACTCAAATCGACTCAGGGCACGCTGGCCTCTAAAGGTTTGGTCTGGATAGCCGACAATGCAGCCATAGCGCTCGACCAGCGATTGCAGAGCCTGATAAGCCCAATCTGTGGGTTGAACATCCGAAAGTTGAGTAATCGAGGTAAGTTGGGCGAGGGGATTGCTGGAGCCATTCGGATTACGGGTCGGGTTACTGTAATCAGCAACCTGATTCAAGAGAGAATTCTCTGAAGACGTAGGATTGACAGGGCTAGCTGGCTCTAGGGCGTCCGAGCGAACTGGCGCTAAATCAGACCCTACGGTTGAAGTAACAGTTGAAGTAACAGTTGAAGTAACAGCATTACTTTCAGAGCTGGGTAACGTCGGGCTAGCAGCAGTTTGCGAGAGTGGTTGCACACTTGTCTCAGGTACCGATTCAGGCAGCAGATCGGCTACAGGGGGCTGTGCCAACTCGCTGTTCAAAGATACATCGCTATGATCTTCATCTCTTCGATCTGCTAGTTCCTGTTCCTCCAAGAACTCTGATCGCGAGACCGTTTGCGACGGCTCACCAGGTTTGGCATCTACTTGCGTATTTGCTGAAGCAACCGTTGTCGGAACAGACATCAAGAGCACTGGAGAGATAGTTAAAACACTCCAAAAGAATTTGATCATGAACTAAAACCCTCACACCAAAACCAGTAGATTAAGCGAAACCTTAGAAGCAGTTTGAAAAGGATTGCGTCGGCTGATCCGCCCCTTTCTCAAACAGGTTCTAAAATTGCAGCAGTAAAATCAACAGTGAAATAGCGAACCTCGACACCTGAACTGAATCAGGTGACAGAAGTCCATTTAAAGTCTCAAGTTTGTCTACCTGAGTTAAGACAAGTGGAATAAACGATCGCAAGACTCTTGCGATTTAAATACGATAAATTGATCGAATTTAAGTACTTTTTAAGTAATTAACATAATTATATGGCTTTTACAAGAAGTCAATTATAGCTAAAAACTGATACTCGATTAAACCAAATACAGTGAGTTATTCCTGTTATAGATTCGGCTTCAACGCAAACTCTAAAAGCTTAATGGAAAAGGTTTTTGTCAATTTCTACTGAATTAGAACAATTAAAAAATGTACTTTGATACACAATTTTTTCAAGATAAATTTCGCGTATTTGCTTCAGAAATTGTCAGTAGAATTACATTTCTTCATCAGTGACAAGTCAGCCTTCTTCATAATACTTTTCTTGGAAATTTCAACCAATAATAAAAGCAATTTATTGAAAGATTTAATTGTTAAATTGACCTGAATTTGCTTGCTTTTAAGAAGGATATGTGAGACTTTAAACTAATCTACTTTAAGTCGATAGATTTTTAGTAGTTTGAGCAAAAGGCAATAACAGGCTCTTAAAAAACAACTTCAAATGGTGACAAGACCAATGGTTGACAAGATAGGCTCTCCGCACCATTTGGTTGTTGAAGCAGTTTGTTAATGATTTCCCCCCTACCCGGTTCTCCTCACAGGGTGGGCAGGCTTACCTAAAGCTGTCTACCCTGCTATTCCTCAACCTATTCATTGGGCTGTGAGAAAGAATTGTATGAATGACATCAATAGAATTGAACGCTTAATGCAGTCGAAAATAACTCGGCGGACTGCCCTATTCACTGCTGGTTATGGTTTGGCTATTTCTACAGCGCTCTGGGGCTGTGCAAAATCAGATACGGCTCAGCAGCAGACCAGCAATTCTCCGCAAGCAAGCGCTAGTCCTCAGGCCAATGTTTCAACCGACGGCAAAGTGTTTCATGTTGTGCGCAGCAAGCAACTTACAGCTTTGGCTGCATTAGAAAAACGAGGCACCTTGGAGAAAGCCCTGGAGCCGCTAGGTTTTGCCGTTTCGTGGGATGAGTATTTAGCAGGTCCCCAACAGTTGGAAGCGCTGAATGCGGGCAGCCTTGATCTAGCGCTTACCGCAGAGTCGCCCCCGGTGTTTTCTCAAGCGGCAGGTGCCCCGTTGGTCTACTTGGCAGCAGTGCCAGTTAACGGTAGGTTGATTTCGCTTTTAGTGCCCACTACTTCTACTGCTAAAAGCATTGCCGATCTCAAAGGTAAACGCATCGCTTTCCAAAAAGCGTCGATTGGGCACTATTTGACTGTAAAAGCATTGCAACGAGAAGGCTTGGAGCTAAGTGATGTCGAGTCTGTGTTTCTGCCGCCGCCGGATGCCGCCTCTGCATTTGCTTCGGGTAGCGTCGATGCTTGGTTTATCTGGGAACCGTTTGTGACTCGAACTGTGCAAAAGAAAATTGGTCGAGTTTTGCTAGATGGTGGTAATGGTCTGCGAGATACAACTAACTTCTATTCAACTCGGCGCGAATTTCTCGAAAAACATCCAGAGGTACTAAAGGTGTTTTTTGAAGAACTAGAGAAGACCGAGCTTTGGGCAAAAGCCAACCCTAAAGCTATCACCGAACTGTTAGCGCCCGTAACGCAGCTTGATCCAGCCTCTCTCAAGGTGATGTATGACAAAACCGACGAATGGGGTGTAAAACCGATTACGTCGCAAATCATCACCAAGCAACAGGAGGTAGCTGACCTGTGGTTTAGCTTGAATCTGATTCCTAAAAAGGTAGATGTCAAGCAAGGCTTCTTGACAGACGCTGAGTATGCCAAGGTGATTCCAGAGATAATACTAGCAAAAGCATAGTTGAACTATGGCTGTAACACCAGGTTTTACAATTCAAGAACTTTGGTATACTCGTTGCCCTGTCCCAACTGTTTCCAGCCTTGCGCTGGATTTGGGACGACTCGATCACGCTTTTGCCGCAGAGGGTATCCGATTTCGTTCACTGCGCGCCTCAGATGATCCGGCAATTCGTGAATCGCACTATAGCCATAAGCTGCCAGGACCATTTCGCGAAGGCGGCAACGTACCAGCAATCTGACGCTGTATGTGTTGAGCAAAAAGCCAGAACTGCTGCAAGACCTGCTCGATTCGATTGGGCAGACGGCAGAATGGGTGAGTTATCGAGACGGGCGCGAGACGATTACTAGATTAGCGGCACGTGAAATTGATTTTGGCGGCACAGGCTCGACACCACCCATCAAAGCCCAGGCAGCCGGAACTCCAATTCGGTATGGAGGAGCAGGTTTATTCAAGTTTGTTACCATTCAGGTTCATTAACGAGATGGAGTAGGAGTAGGAGACGGTGAGGGTGAGGGTGATGGCGATGGTGAAGGAGGATCTTGCGATGAGCTTCTGTCATTGCCAGTCGGAAAACAGCGGGTTGCATACTCCACCTCGTTAGTCAAACGGCTGAGAGTGACAGAAGTGTATTTAGCAATGATTAATCCAAATCCAATTGAAAAGGTCAATAGCGATAAAGTGATTGCATTCATTGGTGAGTATTGTTTTGCTGTGAAAGTTTCAGTCTGTTTTCAAGATTGAGCCACTTGCAAAGGCAGGAGTTTGACAGCGACTCTGATGCCGCTCGAATCTACGAAAACAAGTCGAGAATATAAGCGTTACATCCCGTATTATTACATATTTTGTCTTGGACGATATCGCTTTTTTCTATTATCAGCCCAAAGAATAACTAAAGAATATACAGCAATTTAATTTCTTTGACAGCTTGATTTTAAATTTAATTTATGTAATTCTCATAAGTGAAATCTACTTTAACTTGACGTACTTACCGTAAATTTGAGTAGATTTGAAGAGTATTTTCCTCAGACTCGGCTTAAGTATCTGTTTTTGGTGCTTCGGTATACAAAAACATCTTCCTTGCTCGAACCGTTCTTAACTGCTCTCTGTTCTACTTAGGAGCTGGGCTTTAGGCGATTTTAGATAGAGTTTATGTTGAAACTAGCTAAATGCATATTGGATTCAATCTCTGGTTAGGTTGTTCTTTGCCTGAATCAGAAATCTAGTATTACTAGCTTCACGCCTGATTAGTTTTATGGGTCAAACTATTGAGTTTTTGCTTAGTTGCAATTCAGTGTAAAAGCTCGACTTTTGAGTGTTTTCGGACTAACGGTAGTCCCAAACTTTGTGAAGCAGTAGATAAGGTCTGAATGAGAACTGGAATGAGAAAAAATAAGCTTCGCTTTTATTGATTTCCTTATGGTGGAGAATGTTTCATGTCAGATTCAAATGTGCATCAGTCAGTGTCTAACGATCGGTCAACTGTTGATCAAACTAACCCTCAGCCTGAAATTGAACACCATCGTAAGCGGTCATTGCGGGTTGGTAGACGCTCGTTTCTAGGTCATGCCGGTTTGTTTACGACAACGAGTGTTGTGGCAGGGATGGTTGGTTCGCCGTTCGCTGCCAAACAAAATCCTGCCTCTGCTCAATCAGCTTCTGCTCAAACGGCCTCTGCTCAAACGGCTGAATTAAACTCTCATGAGCAATTTCGTCTGAAAGCGCGTCAGGTGCGCGTCAAGGTTGCTGATGAAAATTATCAGGTGGCAATTCCTCCGCATCCTACCAACGGCGATGAAGAACGCTATGCCAACAAAATTGGTAGCGACAGTCGAGCGTTGCCGCATAATGAGCGAGGCGAAGTGGATTTGCAGGCGTTTCAAAGCGCCGTTAAAGCTTATACAACAGGCGATCCCAACGATTTTGAGCAGATTATTTTAGGCGGAACCCGCAAGCAACTCAATCCGATCGGTTCTCTTGCCGTCAGTTTGACCGGATGCAATGCCACTCAGTTAGCCATTCCTCCAGCCCCCAGACTAGACAGCCCAGAGCGAGCAGCAGAAGCGGTTGAACTCTACTGGAACGCGCTGCTACGAGATGTGTCTTTTGCCGAGTTTCAAGACAACACCAGCAACCCGTTAGTGCTAGCGGCAATCGAAGAAATCAATCAGCTTGTAGACTTTCGAGGACCCAAACTGAATGGTCGAGTTACGCCTCAAATCCTGTTCCGGGGCAGCGTTACCTATGCTGATCTGGCTGATCCGACTGGGCAGTCCGCAATTTATGTAATTCCGCCCGGAGTTTTAGAAGGACCATATATTTCCCAATTTCTGCTGCGAGATATTCCAGTCGGACCACAGGTGACTTCGCCACTGATTCAAACCGCTTTACCCGGCAATGATTTTCAGGTTGAATACGAGGAATGGCTAACGGTTCAGAATGGCAATGAATCAGGCAAGAAAATTCAATTTGATTCAACCGGGCGCTATATTTCTACACCGCGTGATTTAGCTGAATTTGTGCATAATGCAGGGGCACTATTTGGCGGAGCAGCGGCAATTTTAGGAACAAAGCCCAGCCCTGGTAATCTGGTTGTGGGCGGCATTGGCGCACCGTTCAACCCCAGTAATCCCTACGTCAACTCAAAGACTCAGGCGGGCGGAGCGAGTACATTTGGATTAGCCTATGTACAGGGGCTGCTGCCTTCAACTACTTCACGAGCTATTCGCGTAGCGTACTGGCAAAAGTTTTATGTGCATCGCACGCTGCGCCCAGAAGCTTATGGTGGACTGGTGCATCACAACGCGGCGAATCGAGCTGACTATCCAATTCACAGTCAGGTGTTAAATTCCCAAGCATTAGCTCGCAGTTTCAGCAAGTTTGGCACTTATTTATTACCTCAAGCATATCCTGAAGGTGCACCCATCCATCCATCCTACCCAGGCGGTGCAGCAATCATTGCTGGCGCTCATGCCACTTTGCTAAAAGCTCTGTTTGATGAAAATTTTGTGATTCCCGATCCGGTAGTGCCCGATCCAAACGATCCAACTAAAGTAATTCCCTACACAGGTGCACCGCTCACTGTTGGTGGCGAATTAAACAAATTGGCACTCAACTATGCATATGGCCGTAATGCGGCTGGAATCCACTGGCGCTCCGATGCAGCCGCTTCGTTAGCGCTCGGTGAGGCGCTAGCGATTAGCATTCTCAGAGATGAAAAAGCGACCTACCGTGAAAACTTTGGTGGCTTCACCTTCACTAAATTTGACGGCACCAAGGTGACGATCTAGCAGGTTGGGATTGAGTACGGTCGAGGTATGATAGCTTTGGCACGCAGATGCTTGACAAGCTGCTGTAGACTTAATGATCAAGTCAGTCACTTGCTTCAGAAGAAGTGAAATCTAGCACAGCTTGGTTAAAAGCAGCAGAAACTTCCCAGAAGAAGTTATGACCGGCTCCTGCAATCACTTTCAGCTCAGCATTTGGTAGTTTCGCAGATAGCGTTTGAGCGAGTGCTACAGGCGTGAGCAAATCTGCTTCACCTACTAAAATTAACGTTGGTGTCTGGATTTGGTGTAGTTGCTTGAGCGAATCATGCGCTACACAAGCCGCGACTTGATTGGCAAATCCAGTTACTGTTGGCTGATAGGGATAGGCTAAAGCATCGCCTATCAAGGTTTCTATTTGCTGATGATCTTGGAAGAATGTATCTGTGAATATCCAGGGCAATTGCGCTTTTATATATAACTTCGGATTCATCCTGCCATCACGAACCTCCTGAAGCATGCTTGACCAAGTTTGAATCACCTGAAGTGTGAGGGCTGGAAATTTGGCAGCAGTGCTAACCAGAATCAAACGATTCACGCGGTCTGGATATCTTAACGCTAGAGATTGAGCAATGCAGCCTCCTAGAGAGAAACCTAGGATATCGGCACGCTGAATTTGCAGTGCATCTAGCAGGGCAATCAGGTCATCTGCCATCTCGCTTGTAGAGTGGAGCTGCTCCGGAGCCACGGTGCGTCCGATGCCTCGATTGTCGAAGCAAATAATTCGATGCCGCCGCGAAAGTGAAGTAATTTGAGCCGACCAAGCACCGCTGTCTAACCCCAACCCCTGAATTAAAACCAAAGGCTGTCCTGCTCCGTGCGTTTCGTAATACAGATCGATGCCGCGCAGCTTGATGGTAGGCATTAGGACATCCTAGCTAAGGTGCAAACCTCAATTTTCGCAGAAGCTACAATCACAGGTCTAGCAGCGGGTAGTTTCAGTTAAGCTACCCCACTCGATAGAGCAGCTTAAACGGACTTTTTTGCTCCTTCAGAATTTGAGTGCTTTCTCAGAGTTTAAGCGTTAAACTACGATATGTCGATCGATGTATAGTAGATTAAGAATAAAGATTCTATACTAGAAGGACGTTTGGAGTTTGTTAAACAGGCTCGAATCAATTGCCCTCGCTGTTTTTAGGCTGCGCGAAGGCATTAGTCTTGCTCGCTCGAACCTCCGTGAGCGCTATATTCTGGAGGACTTTGCAAGGAACTGTGCATCCTGGCCGGTTTGTCGCTTGTTTATTACTAGAGAAATTGGATTAAATCCATGAACAAACCAGATCATGCTCCAATTGCAGTTCGGCTGAATCGTCGCTTTTTTCTAATCGCAGCCGGATCTTTTATCGCCTCAACCTTTGCAAGCTGCACACCTTCCCAAGAAAACGCTTCTGTGGGTGGCTCAGCTTCCCCCGCAGCCAATGCTACGCTGAAAGTGGGTGTCAATCCTGTCCCGCATGGGGAAATTCTCAAATTTGTGAAGGACAATTTGGCGTCTGCGGCAGGCTTAAATATCGAAATTGTTGAATTTACCGATTATGTGCAGCCTAATCTGGCACTGAATGATAAACAGCTTGATGCTAACTACTTTCAGCATGTGCCCTATATGGAAGATTTTGGCAAACAACGCGGCATTGATATGGTGTTCGTTGCCGGAGTTCATATTGAACCCTTGGGGCTGTACTCGAAGAAAATTAAATCTCTAAGTGAGGTGAGTAACGGAGCGCAGCTTGCCGTTCCCAACGATGCTACTAATCTGGGACGGTCGCTCAAACTGCTGCAAGACAATCAGCTTTTGCAACTCAAGAGTGGCGCTGGAGTTGAGGCCACTACAGCAGACATTCAGCAAAATGCTAAAAATCTAAAGCTGGTCGAGTTAGAAGCTGCGCAATTGCCGCGTTCACTGGACGACGTAGATTTGGCGATTGTCAACGGCAACTATGCGTTGGAAGTAGGACTCAATCCGGCTAAAGATGCTCTAGCGCTGGAAAAAGCAGCAGGCAATCCCTATGCTAATGGACTAGTTGTTTTGCGAGGACGAGAGAACGATGCCAATATTCAACAACTGGGTAAGCTGCTGACCTCACCAGAGGTGAAGCAGTTTATCAATGATAAGTATCAAGGAGCCGTTATTGCTGCTTTTTAGTCACACTATTTTAGTCATACTATTTTAGTCACGTTCAGCATTGCCCTGTAGGAGCCGTATGAAAAAACCTTTGTATCTTCTGGTTATGCTGCTAACAGTTGTGGTGGCTTCGGTGGTGCCTCTAATCTGGAGCTTTGCTTCTCCTCAAGCTAATATCCGATTGTTGTTTCCAGCATTCTAGAACCAGTTCTTTCTGTCGCTCCAGGTAAACTTCATGATTAGTATCCGAGAATTGCGCAAAGTTTACGGAGAGTTTGTGGCTCTGGACACCTTCAATGAAGACATTCAGGCCGGAGAAATTTTTGGAGTGATTGGGCAGAGTGGTGCTGGCAAAAGTACCTTGCTTCGCTGCCTCAACGGACTGGAGAAACCAAGTTCTGGCAGCGTTTGGGTAGATGGGCAAAATATCACGTCCCTGGCCGGAGATCAACTGCGCAAAGCACGTCAGCGCATTGGCATCATTTTTCAACACTTCAATTTGCTCAGCTCTCGTACCGCAGCCGAGAATATTGCCTTTCCTTTGGAGGTGATTGGGCAGAGCCGCTTACAGCGCAAGGCACGAGTGGAAGAATTACTGGCGCTGGTGGGTCTAGAAGGCAAGGGAGACAGCTATCCGGCTCAGCTATCGGGCGGACAAAAACAGCGAGTTGGAATTGCCCGCGCGCTAGCCGCCAATCCAAAAGTACTGCTCTCGGATGAAGCGACCTCTGCTCTTGATCCGCAAACAACGCGATCAATCCTGGATTTGCTCAAAGAGCTGAATCAGCAAATCGGTTTGACCATTGTGTTGATTACTCACGATATGGGCGTCGTTAAGCACATTTGTGATCGAGTGACGGTACTGGAGCGCGGCAAAGTTGTCGAACGAGGCACTGTTGTCGATCTGGCCGCACAGCTCGGTTCCCGCTTAGCCAACGACCTCTTTCCCCGCCGTTATGGGCATCGGGTGCGAGAGGGGGCAGCAGTAGCCACGATTGCCTTCAGTGGGGCTGTGGCGAATGAACCGTTTCTCAGTCGTTTAGTCCGGCAGTTTGATGTAGATGTCAACATTCTGAATGGCAGTGTGGAGACGATTGGAGCGGAACCAGTCGGGCAGTTTCAGATCGAGCTATTTGGCTCAGATATTCGCTCGGCCTTGGACTACCTGCGGAGTTTGAATATTGAAGTAGAGGTGCATCATGGACGCACAGCTTCTGAGCAGTTTGTGGACAGCAACGCTTGAAACCCTGTATATGGTGACAGTCTCCGCGCTTCTGGCGGCCATTTTTGGGCTGCTGCTGGGGCTGCTGCTGGTAATTACGGCTCCTCAAGGCTTTTTGCCCAACGCGGTCGTGAATCAAGTTCTGGGAACCATTATTAATGCTGGACGCTCGCTGCCCTTCATTATTCTGCTGGTGGCAATTATTCCCTTGACTCGCTTGATTGTCGGCACTACGATTGGCAGCACCGCCGCCCTCGTTCCTTTGGTAGTTTCAGCCATTCCATTTTTTGCTCGCGTGGCTGAAACTTCGCTGCTAGAAGTTGATCGAGGTTTAGTTGAGGCGGCTGAATCAATGGGCTGTACTCCGGGGGAAATCATTCGCAAAGTCTTAATCCCAGAAGCACTTCCCTCACTGGTGTTGGGGTTGACTCTGATGGTGATTAGCTTGATTGGCTATTCGGCAATGGCAGGTGTGGTGGGCGGTGGTGGATTGGGAGATTTGGCAATACGCTACGGCTATCAGCGATTTGATACTAGGGTGATGATTATTACCGTCGTTCTGTTGATTGCCTTGGTGCAAATTGTCCAGTTTATTGGCGATACAATTGCCCGCCGGTTACGCAAACGCTGAGCTACAACAGAAATATATTGAATGGGAATTACACACAGGAATCCACAGCACCAACACAGCACCAATCATCCGATTTATTTCACAGCTTTGGGCAGTACTTCTAGGTCATAACTAGCGACTATCTGGTATGGATAATCCGCAGCTTCAGAAACACCGACTGCAACTATCTCAAAGCTGACTCGGTACTGACCCGCCTGTTGAGGAAAAGCGATCAAGCCCGTGGCCTGAGTCACCTCCCCGAATTTTGGCGTTCCAGCAATATAGAGCCAGTCACCGCCTCGCTGTTTAATTTTCTGATTGCCGTTATAGAAACGCACCCTCAGTCTAGTTTCTCCCCTGTCGTCTAGTCCAGTCTGGTAGCCAAACCAAGGAGATGCGCCTGTGTTTTTGAGCGTGGCTTTGAGAATGCGTCGCTGTCCTGCTTTAACTTTCGCGGTACTCAGGGCAATCTCTGCTCCGGCTCGATTGGTCACAACTACTGACTCAACTGTGGCCTGGAGATTTTGGCTGTAGGTTCGCTCATCGGTGATTGGATTGGTAATCCGAGCTAGAAGATTGCGGAAGTGCCGCTCAATTTGACTATCTGTTAAGCTCCAAACTCGGCTTTTGTTGGCGAAGATCGGTAACGGGCTGGTTCCCCAGTTGGTTCGGGTAAAGGCTCCTACCGCCTGTACTCCGGTGGAAACCACTAAACTGATTAGAAAGATTGCTAGAACCGGATTGAGCCAGTTTCTGGTTTTCTCTTGTTTGATAATTTGCACTGACAGGAAGTAGGCGATTAATAAACAAACTACGGGTAACGTATCCGTTAATACCCGTGAACCATAAGAATCACTGCCGCCCATCCAAAATAAATAAAAGCAGTAGTGAAGGTATAGAATCAGACAAGCAGAAGTTAGCGTTAATACTAGTTTCTCATCGTTGGTGAATCGGCGTTTGCAGACATAATATAAGCCCGGAATACTGAACAGCAAAACCGGAGAATAGGTAAAAAATCCATCGCTGGGGCTAATCAGCAATCCGAGCGAAGCGGTTGTAAACTGCTTGAGAGTAAAGGCGTAAGAGGCAGGCCGTTCTTCTAAATGCTTGATATAGCCTCCGACGAGGATATTGTCCCAGCCAAAATAGTAGAAGTTCCACAGCAGATGAAAACCAATACTGACCAACCCCAACAGAAAGGGCAAGGCGGCTTTACCATAGCGCCAGATTATATAGATCGCCGTAGCCAGGGAAAAGATCGAGCTGGTGATCCGCACACCAGGCAACAGGCCGCAAAACAAACCTGCTACTAGCAATAAAACCCTGCGATACTGACCTTCGCTGCGTTCGGCTTTAAACAGACAAAATAGAATGCTAATCAACAGCAGGTTAGAGATGGTATGCTGTCGTAGATCTTGAGCATTAATTACCCAGGTTCCAGTTGCGAAGGCAAAAATGAACGTCGTGAGAATTGCGACTAATGGCGTAAACTTCAACCGCACAGTCAGATAAAAGATTACAACCGTCAGTGCGCTGAGCAGCGTTGCCGCGAGTTTACCAAAACTTCTGCGGTAAACTTCAAATTCTGGACTGGTTACTGAGGGAATTGGAGATTGGGCTAGTAGCGTTTGCAGTAAATTAGCCAGCTTCAGATAAAGATAAAAGAGGCAATAGAGTGGAAACGAAACCAACGCTGTGCCGATTGGATAGCGAGAAGTTAAGTGGCCGTTCGGAGCTTCGACTAAATAATAGGGAATGCCGCCTCCTTCATACAAATGCCCGTTGCGAAATGCGTCGAAGTGTAGCGTTTGGTTCTCCAGCCAGTTGAAGGCCAACAGCGTATGCGTGACATTATCGCTTGAAGTCAGCGTGGTGCTGCGATTTGCCAAATAGACAAAAACGCAGGTGACAAAGATTAGCGTTCCAACCGCTGCTTGAGGATAGTCCGCAATTTTAGCTTTGAGTTTAGCAAAATCAGATTCCAATCTTGAGATGGTTTTGTTGGTGGTCATGCTGCTGAATCAGAAATGAAGAAGCTTACGACAACTCTTTTGCATAAACTGTTTGTCAAAAAATACGGCAAATTGATAGATATACCGTATATTATTTAGTAGCATCGTGACATAGGTTTTCCGGTAGGGCAAGATTTCTGTCTTTTATCTTGCTGAAGCGAACTCGTTCTGAAATCGAGAGGTAACTCATGGCTGCTCAAACCCTATTCACATGGGAAGAAATTCTACAGATTTCCCAATCTCAAACCACCGCTAGACGAGTTCGCCGACCGGGAGAGCATCCCTCTACGGCCCCCATTCCTAGCAGTCTTCACAAACTGGCGGCTGGCGAAACTCCACCTGTATTGCTCTACCGCGATACCAACTCTTGGTGTCCTTTCTGCGAGCGGGTTTGGTTTGCTCTGGAGGAAAAGGAAATCCCGTTTGAGACCGAATTTATTGACTTGAGCAATAAGCCCAAATGGTATACCGATTTGGTGCCGACGGCGCTGGTTCCGGCTGCCAAAATTGAAGGCAAGCTGGTTTACGAGTCGAAAGATATTCTATTGGCGTTAGAAGAACGGTTTAGCACGCTGCCCTTGCTGCCAGATGATCCAACCGAAAATGCGGTAGCCAGACAGTGGATCGAGGAATCGGAAACGGGCGGCTTTTTGGCAGCTAGCTACAGCTTTGTGCGGGCCACGACCGCCGATCCCGATGAGTTGGTGACGCTTCAGGCAACTTTAGAAACGCAGCTAGATGAGCTAGAGCAAGCATTGGGTCAATATCCGGGAGCGTTTTTTCTCAGTCGCTTTAGCTTGGTCGATATTATGTACAGCCCCCACCTAGATCGCTTAGCGGCCAATTTGCCGGTGTATCGCAACTATCACCTCAAAAATAATCCTCGCTATCCGCGTCTGAATGCTTGGTTTGAGGCCATCAATCAGCGGCCTGCCTATCACCGGGTCCGCTCAGATGCAACAACAAACAATCTGCTGCTGCGCCGTAGATGGGGTGTGGAACCGATTGGCCATCCTTTGCCGCTCAATCCGGCAGACAGCGAAAATTTACAATACCGAGCTGAAGCAGCAGAACGGCTGAGTGATAATCGTGAAGCAGCGATTGGCGATATTATTCAGAACTCTGGGGTGCAAGCATTGAGTAGCGATTTAGCTGTGCTTCAGAGGGCAGTTGATTTACATTTACGGCTATTAGCAGACTATCTTCTCAACGGCAATAACTTGCCTGTGTTAGGCGGTAAAACCGGCGGTAAGGAAAATATCGACCCAATTATTCCAGCCGTCGGCGCAATTACGCTCGCCTATGTGCGGAATCGGATTTGTGCCCCACGGGATATGAGTGCAGGAGCAGCAACCGCATTTCGGGCAGCGGCTGATAGCGTATTAGCATCAATCTATTAGTGGATGAGTAATAGCAAATCCGGTTGATCCGCCAACGTAGAGACGTTTTGCCGTAGGCGTAGCCTTTCCGCAGGAAATAACGTCTGTGCAATGTGGCATTTAAATTGAGGTTTAATATAATACGGAGTCCGGATACGTAAAGCATTTTGTCAAAACGCCCCTACATCATTTGGCTGCATTGCTTCAGATTGCCCCTGCACCAAGGCAAACCCTTAGACCTCTATTTTGGACTTAGTCAGATTTTGGACCTAGTCAGGACGAGAGCTGAGCTGCTCTTGAGGCTGTGCTGACTGAGGTTGCCTCGACTGCTGACGACGAAGCACCCGAATCTTCACCTTGTCCTTGACTTGCTTCACGCCGCCTAGCGGCAGCAACACAAACAGCGTTCCTAATAGCCCCATTTGCCATAGGCCACACCCAATCGCGGCTCCCAGACCAGCCGCAGCCCAAATTGTAGCGGCTGTAGTCAATCCACGCACCTTTACAACACCTGATTTGCGAGAAGACTGCTGTAAAATCAAGCCTGCGCCTAAAAAACCGATGCCCGTAGCAACTCCTTGAATCGTGCGGCTTAAAGTATTGGTGCTAGCAAACGAACTATCGCCTTCAGCTTGCAACGGAATCATCACAAAAAATGAAGCTCCCATACTAACCAGCATAAACGTTCGCATTCCCGCTGGTCTACCCCCCTGCTGTCGATTCCAGCCAATTACACCTCACAATAGCCGATTCTTTGTCCTTGTAGCTGATAAAAGCGACAGTGCCGACAACAAAACTGCGAAGCAGAAATGGAACTCATACCAGCACCTTTGCCTGATTGATAACTCAACTTTCAGAGGGTAAACATCGTTGAGATTGACTATTCGTGAAATTTAGAATAGGCATAGAATACCAAGATGCGCAGTTCGATGCTTTCTCTAGGTGGAGCATCGGGTGGGCTGGTTTTCGTTTCAACCTCTCTAAGACCGCATCGTGCGTGAGGAACCTGATTTGCTAGAGTGAATGTCTACAGGCTGTTTTCTTTGGAAATGTCAGGACGCTTCGACCTGCTCTTCTATTGGTCTTTCTACTGGTTCTTCTAGCGGTTCAACTTCGGTGGTAAAGACTTGTTTGGCGATCAGGCGAATCCCGACAAACAGCGACAGACTAGTGACAACAATAACGCTGGCAATTGCGGGGTCATCAAAGTTCGTTCCTGCCACCAAAAGAGCCGCAGCAATATTTCGCTGGGCAGTTCCGACGGCTAGGGTGCGGCGAGTGTCGCTGTCAGGACCACCCAGCAAATAGCCGATACCGAAGCCGACCAAGATAAACCCAGCAATTGCCAGGATTTCCCCTGTTCTCACCATTGCAATTAAACGGTCAAACTGGAGAAAGAGTGAAGTCGCTAAGCCTAGAATGAGCGATTTGCTGGAGAGTTGTCGCATCAAGGGTTGCAAGGTAAATGCGATTGCTTCATTCCGAGAACGAATCAGTAGCCCAATTACTAACGGAATCAGCATCAGCGTTAACAGCGGCTTGGCAATGTCCCAAGGATTCACCTGTACATTTTGGAGTGCTAATGCAAGCGCAAACGGCATATAGACAGCGGTAAGTCCCATCATCAACAGCATCAACCCGGCTGCATAGGCCAGATTGCCATGAACTAACTGCGCCAGTTTGGGCAAGACAGGCGGACCAGCGGCAATTGCCATGATGATAAAGCTAATTCTGATGGGTTCGCTCAAGGGAACAATCTGAAGCAGAAAGTACACAAACAGAGGCACCAGAACGAAATTAGCCAGCAGCGATCGCAGCACCAACCAACCGTTGCGCAGCGGGTCCCAGAGTTGCTGAAGCGTCAGGCTGAGTCCTGTATCCACCAGCATAGACAGGATGAGAATCAGGAATGCTAATCTATTCAGTAATGGCAAGTCAACAGCAGCCAGAATTTGATTCATCAATTCATGCCGTTATTATTTACTTGGATATCATTTACTTAGATCGGTCTTACGGTTTTCAAATCGAAGAGGCTTTTGGCACAATAATCGCCTGAGTAGCAGCATTCGATGGTGTTGCCGCGACATAAACCACCGGATTATCAGCAACTTGGGCAAAAATAGGCGGCAAATTTCCCACGACTCCAATATCAATTGCGTTCGCTGCCATCGCTCTGAATCAAAGTCGAGAATTAGGTCTTTAGATCTAGCGTGACTTTCTGCAAGTTGCCGGTGAACGTGAAGGGCACTTGATAGGTTTCGACCACAGGGGTACCCAGATCTTGACCCACATCAAAGGTTTCATCTAAGCTCCAGCGGTAGGCCACGGTTTTAGCAATATGGCCCTCGCCGACTGGCTTGTCATTGATGAACAATTTGCCCGTTGCGCCCGCCCCTGGAGAGCCGCCGTCAAACTCGAATTCAAACCGAATGGTTGAAGCTCCAGCGGGCACGGTTTCCTGCGCCTGGATAAGGGTGCGATCAATGCCTAAAAAGTTGTACGCAAAGGTGGGCTTGCCCTGCTCCAGAAACAAACTCCATCCGGCAAAACGTCCGCCCTGAGCCACTAGAACGCCTTCCGCCTCGTTAGTATCTGCGGGGATGGCTAGTTCGGCTGTGATGCGAAAGGATTTATTCTTGATATCAGGCGCACTGCCTTCGGGAATGCCTACCGCACCAGGATAGTAGGTGAAGTGGGTGCGACCGGCTGTGAAGCTAGGACGACTGCTCACATCAAAGCGATTTAAGATCCGATCATCCAAGGGCAAAACCTTGTATTTGCGAGCTTCTGACAAAAACAATTGCTGCAATTGCTGCAATTTAGCTGGATTCTGTTGCGCCAGATTCTGCGCCTCACTGAAGTCTTTTGTAATGTTGTAAAGTTCCCACGGATCTTGATCAAAGGTGGTGGCAGAAACCGTTTCCCAGGGTAAGCGGCCGCGCCGCGCCGCTGCTACCCAACCCTTGTCGTAAATAGCCCGATGCCCAAACATCTCAAAATACTGCGTTGTGCGTCTAGAAGCAGCCTGTGGATGGTCGAAGGTGTAAACCAAACTCGTGCCTTCGATCGGCTGTTGCTCTACTCCATTGACGACAGTAGGCGCTGTAATGCCAGTAGCTTCTAGAATCGTCGGAGCAATGTCGATCACATGATGGAATTGGGTCCGCAAACCGCCCCGATCCCGAATTCGATCGCCCCAGGCAATCACCAACGGGTCACGAGTGCCGCCAAAGTGGGACGCAACTTGTTTGGTCCACTGAAAGGGAGTATTTACAGCCCAGGCCCAAGCGGCGTGGAAGTGGTTGAAGGTTTTGGGACTGCCCAGATCGGCTAGCGCATCCAGCACTTGCTGAGGATTTTCCGGCACTCCGTTGAAGACTTTTAACTCGTTCACACTGCCCGTTAAGCCACCCTCGGCACTGGCACCGTTATCGCCAGCAATATAGAGGACAAGGGTATTGTCTAGTTCTCCCAATTGCTCGATGGCGTCAATCAGTCGTCCTACCTCGGCATCGGTGTAGGCAGTGAATCCAGCAAATACTTCTGCCTGACGGACATAGAGTTTTTGCTCTGATGCAGAAAGAGAATCCCAGGCCGGGAACTCTGGTGGACGAGGAGTGAGTTGGGCATTGGCCGGAATCACGCCTAGCTGTTTCTGACGAGCAAAGATGTCTTGACGCAATTTGTCCCAACCTTGATCAAACTTGCCTTGATAGCGATCGATCCAGGCTTTGGGGGCATGGTGGGGCGCGTGGGTGGCTCCGGTAGCAAAGTAGGCGAAGAAGGGTTTGTCGGGTGCGATTGATTGCTGAGTGCGAATCCAGCCAATGGCATGATCGACCAGATCGGGAGTTAAGTGATAGTTGGAGTCGTTGCTGGGCGGTTGGACACGCTTGGTATTTTCGACCAGAGCCGGACTCCATTGATTGGTATCGCCACCCAAAAATCCGTAGAAATAATCAAAGCCTAGCTGTGTGGGCCAACGGTCAAAGGGTCCGGCTGCACTGGTTTCGTAGTCGGGTGTGTTATGCCATTTGCCGAAGGCGGCTGTACTGTAACCATTCTGCCGCAGTACTTCTGCTATTGTTGCAGCACTCTTGGGCAAAATCGTGGTGTAACCGGGAAATCCAGTTGCTAATTCTTCTACAACGCCGGTGTTAACCGAATGGTGATTGCGTCCGGTTAAAAGAGCGGCACGAGTTGGTGAACAAAGCGCTGTGACATGAAACTGGTTGTAGCGTAATCCTCGCTCTGCCAAGCGGGTGAAATTCGGCGTGTCGATCACACCGCCAAAGGTGCTGGTTTGCCCAAAGCCCATATCATCTAGCAAAATCAGCAGCACATTCGGTGCTTGTGCTGGAGCGGCAATCGGTTGAGGAAAATCCGGCTGAGACTCTTTGTACGTGATGCCAATTTTTCCTTGAAATTTTGGCTCTGGAGCGGGCAGAACGTTCGAGGTTTCGGCAAATGCCGGCAACGGCAGCAGAACCATGCATAACGCCAAACCAAAGACAATCAAGTGCAAAATTCCGACTTGCTGCCCAGCTTTCCAGCACACCTTCAACATCAATCACCGCTCCTTTCAAATTTTTGAGATCAAATTTTTGACTAAACGAAACCCGATATGGGTTGTTCCGGTATCTGAAGCTTCCGACTCCCGCGCCGCAGGCCGAAAGCGGCTGCAATAATTTAATGCACAAAGATAAGAGCCACCTTTGATCACATGCAATGCCGGTTCGTGTGGCTTGTGGCGATCAAAACTCTGCGCTTGGTCTGGCCCCTTGGGATTCGACTGGTGAACTTTGCTGGCGTGACCTGCGGCATACCAGTCAGAGGTCCATTCCCAGACATTGCCACTCATATCGTACAAGCCGTAGCCATTCGGTGGAAAGGAGCCAACCGGAGCACTGTCGATGTAGCCATCTGCTTTGGTATTAAAAAAGGGGAAAATACCTTGCCAAGTGTTTGCTTTTTTAGCAGAATATTGATTCCCCCAGGTGTATATAGCATTATTCAATCCGCCTTGGGCCGCAAATTCCCATTGCGCTTCTGTCGGCAGTGACTTACCACTCCATTTGGCATAGGCAAGGGCATCTTCGTAGGCAATATGAACCACCGGATAGTTTTCCTTACCGACAATGGTGCTTTTCTCGCCAAATGGGTGTCGCCAGTTTGCTCCTGTTTGCCAATGCCACCAACTCAGTTCAGGTACAACTTTAGTCCCTGGTTTAGCCATCTCAAACACCAGTGAACCAGGCAATCGCTGCTGATCTGGCAAATCGGGAAACTGTACTTTTGAGAGGGGACGCTCAGCAACAGTGACATAGCCAGTCGCGGCTACAAAGGCGGCAAATTGAGCATTGGCAACTTCAGTTTGATCAATACAAAAGCGATCAAGATGAACATGCGCGGCTGAACGTTCTTCTGGATAATTGAGATGATTAGAACCAATGGTAAAACTACCGCCTGGAATCAGCACCATGCCTGCCGGACAGGGATCTGCCCATACCTGGTCAGGATTGCTTAGTAAACTGATCGGAATAAGCAGTCCGAGGCATAGAAGATGTACTAGCGCGCGGATGAACGCTATCCCAAACTGAATCCGCCGCAAGCTGACTAGAGACCTCACGCAACTATTCGCACTCCCTATTTGCACTCCCTTGGAAAAAGCCTTCTCATTGGTAATCGCAAACTATACATCGCCTGCAATTCTGACTGAAGTAGTGCCAATTATGGCTCCTCAAACCAATATCTTTAAACAATTTAATCTACGGTAAATTGATAGGGATATAAATTGATAGAGATGTGAATTGATAGAGATACAATACAAAACCATAGCAAAAGTGTGTCATATTCCTGCTGATCAAGCAAGACTAGAAACATTACAAAAGGTTTATGGCATAAACTCGATTGATTGAAGCTGCCAGAACCATAACAAATGAGAGTAGAATGAGCACTTTTACTTCAACAGCAAGCTTGAGTTGACAATTGAGTTAACAACCAATCATCAGTATCGATAAGAAGCTGGCGTCGATTGCAATCTAACATTGGCTACAAACAAAGAAATTAGCTACGAACAAAAAAATAGATAGTCATACTAACGGCAACAGCACTGACAAATCGCCGTACCCAACGCGGATCAAGTCTGCGGGCGTAGTAAGCGCTGAAGTATCCACCCAATAAACTGCCGACTGCCATCAAGATTGCCTGCTGCCAAGCGATGATACCCGCAAATACAAACGGAACAATTGCAATTCCGTTGATACAACTGCCTAAAAAAGTCTTAAAGGCATTCATCGTGTGAATATTTTTGAAGCCTAGTAAAGTAAATGCCGCCAGCATCAAAATCCCTAGGCCCGCACCAAAGAAGCCTCCATAAATTGCAATCGCTAGTTGGACCAATGCTAGGGTGGATCGGGAAGCTGGCCTGGGCTGTTGAAGCCTGTAACGTTGAAGCCTATGACGTTGAAGCCAAGATCTCAACGGTTCGCCAAACAAAAATATTAATGTTGCCAACAGTAAAAGATAAGGAATTAATTGATCAAATATAGCGGCTGAGGTAAACAGCAACGCAACAGAGCCAATGACGCTACCAATCAAGCTGATGCCACACAGCAAAACCAGTTGGTTGCGGGGAATACCAAAATCTTGACGATAGGCGCGAACACTTCCCAACACTCCGAACCAAATTGCCGTGTTATTAGTGGCATTGGCAGTAATTGGCGGCACGCCAGTGAAGATCAAAACAGGAAAGGTAATAAAACTGCCACCTCCAGCAATCGCATTTAAACCACTGGCAAAAAACGCGGTGCTAAACAGCAGCACTGCGTTGAATAAGGTTAGCGGTGGTATGTGATTCATGCTAAAATTACGGAGCCACCAATCT
Organism: Leptolyngbya sp. NK1-12; assembly: GCF_032598965.1. Taxonomy (NCBI): domain Bacteria; kingdom Bacillati; phylum Cyanobacteriota; class Cyanophyceae; order Leptolyngbyales; family Leptolyngbyaceae; genus Leptolyngbya; species Leptolyngbya sp. NK1-12. Next base: position 214,584 of record NZ_CP053587.1, on the reverse strand, counting down.
ATGTTTAGACTCTGCTAAAAGCTTCCAGGTATTTCAAGCCGGAGCCAGTATTGAATAACACAATTCGCTCGTCTCGATCCACCTTACCTTGATCGATTAATTGTTGCAGGGCAGCCACACAAGCCCCAGTTTCAGGAGCAGCAAAAATTCCTTCGGTTGATCCCAACCGTTTCACGCCGGTGAGCAACGCTGCGTCCGTCACAGCCACGGCAGTTCCACCGCTCTGACGCAGAATATGCAGGATCATAAAATCTCCGATGGCCTGAGGTACCCGCAGCCCAGAGGCGATCGTGTGAGGATTAGCAATCGTTGCTCCGGCTGGTAGACCGGCCTCAAATGCTTGCACAATCGGCGCACAGCCCGCTGCCTGCACACTCACCATGCGAGGACGATGCCGGCCGATCCAGCCCATCTGTTCCATCTCGTCAAACGCCTTCCACATGCCGATCAAACCCGTTCCGCCACCCGTGGGATAAAGAATCAGATCAGGCAGTTCCCAGCCCAACTGCTCTGCCAGTTCGTAGCCCATTGTTTTCTTGCCTTCGACTCGATAGGGTTCTTTCAACGTGGAAACATCAAACCATCCGGCGGCAGTTTTTTGCTCGGCCACTATTCGTCCACAGTCGGTAATCAACCCGTTCACCAAAGTGACATGGGCACCGTTTTGCTGACATTCGATCAGATTAGCCTGAGGCGTATCCTGAGGCATGAAAATAAACGCCTCTAGCCCAGCTCTAGCAGCATAGGCCGCAAGTGCACCGGCGGCATTACCGGCTGAAGGAACCGCTAATTTTTTCACGCCTAATTCTTTTGCCATTGAAACGGCAGTGGTCATTCCCCGCGCCTTAAACGATGCCGTGGGATTCTGCGATTCATCTTTGATGTATAGATGATTCAGCCCTAGTTCTTGTCCTAGCCGTTCTGCGTTCAGTAGCGGAGTCATGCCTTCTCCCAAACTGACGCGATTGGCAGGATGATCAACCGGCAGAACCTCCGCATAGCGCCACAGCGTCGCCGGACGAGTTGCCAATGCAGCACGAGTCAGACTAGCGGCGGCCCGATTGAGATCATAAGCTACGAACAGTGGCTTACCGCAGACACAGAGATTGTAGAGACGACGGGGTGCATAGGATTTGTTGCAGGAGGAACAGTACAGATGGGTGACATTCATTGCTCGATTGTGACTCTCATATCGCCAGGTTATCTATTTTTAACGCAGAGTATCTGCTTAGCGATATGCGACCGTGAGAGCCTGACGCTGCAATTCTCTATACCGGCACCAAACTTTTATCTTCTGCTTCAGCCGCAGTGCCAAGCTGAGCCTCGATCACCGTGCCCTTGAAGAAATTGGGATTGGCTTCGGTATAGAGTTTGTAAGGATTCGAGAAGACATAGGCTTTGAAATCGGCTTCTGAAATTACGCCTTCCTCGACGAGTTCCCAGCTTTCCGCCAGTGGAGAAGTTAGATCGGGCACATCCCAGTGGCCTACATCCGAAGAATAAATGGCGTTGATTTTGACTCCTAGGGGATTTGCTTTGTCGTTGAACGCGGCAGCGATTGTGCGATCATCAGATTCGGAACCAAAGAAGAAACTATTCACCCAACGATCGCGGATATCTTCGATGGTTTCAATTCCAGCCGCCGCGAAATCATTTAGTTCATCACCAACCGGATCACGGCTAAACCGCGTAAACGATGAACCCAATACGGTTTGGGTCAATTCTGCTTTGCTAAGCGCGTATCCTTGGGTGATCTCGCGGCCATAGTGTTCAAACAACTCAAACAATTCATCCGCGTTAGTCAACGCCGGATTGTAATTTTGCAGTGCCTTGCGATTGCGCTTAGAGAACCGATCGACCAAATGAATGTAGACATGCGCACCCCAATCAGCTCCGCCCTCCAACATCGCCACGCGCAGTTGCGGAAAGCGCTTCGTCACGCCGCCAAAGAGCAACGCTTTGGCAAACGCCTGCGAACCATCCGCAAAATGACCGATGTGATTATTCATGTAGTTGCTGATAGAAGCGCGTCCGGTCCAACCTTGACTGCCGTAGTGGGTCGTAACAGGAACTCCCAGTTCGACCACTTTTGCCCAGAAGGGATCGTAATCATATTCGCTGTCGAGACCGTAGAAATCAATATAGGAAGCATATTTGGCAATTTCGGGGAATTGCTCTGGTGGATACTTTTCGGCAATCGCTTTGATTGGCCGCTTCACTCCACCAGGAATGTTAATCACCTTCAGCCCCAGTGTATTCACAGCAAATTCCAGTTCTTCAATTCCTTCCTGGGGCGTGGTTAGCGTGATGCCTGCTACAACCGTCAGACGATCGCTGTATTTGCGATAGAGGTCAGCATGATAGTGATTGATTGCCCGCTGCAATGCCTGACGATGTTCCGGTTTGGCTCCGGCGGCAGCTAGTGCATTGTTAGGAAACAGGACAGAATAGTCAGACCCCTGTTCGGCCTGACGTTCATAGAAGAGTTCAGGCAGCGTATAGGTAGCTAGATCTAATGTGTTGCGCGTAACTCGTGCCCACCAAGGAGAGCGAATCGTGCGGTAGTATTGCCGCTCTTCGGGAGTTTGTTGATACCAGTCTTTGCCGTCACTCTTAGAATTGAGTCGAGAATTTTCTGATCTGCGTAATTCGTCTACTAGCTTGGCACCGCCGTAATTGGCAATGTAATCTTCCAGTGCAGGTGTAAAGTCGTTAGTGTGTACGTCAGTGTCAATTACCGGATAATCTAGCTTTGCCCGGATCGCAGCAGAGGGAGATGTATTTAAGCGACTAAATTCAACCATGATTGCTTGCTCCAAAACAGGACAGATTTTCTTGCAGATTTTTCTTGGATTACTTCCTAAGCTTGTCTCCAGGCAAAACCTGAGCATGTTCGTGGGAATGCTTGTAGCGATCTACTCATGAACGAGAGAAGAAACAAATTTGATATCGAGCATCGAGTAGTTAGAGAACTGGGAAGCAGCATTAAGGCAATAGCTTCATTCACTCACGCCTGCCCCGTTGCCGGTGAGTTAGACGCGAGTTAGAACAGAACCTGCGCTCTAAACTACCTCTAAATTACTCTTAAACTACGGTTTATCGATAAAGATTAGGTAGTTTAGATGAAGAGAGTATCCCACACCTAACTGAAGAAAGCAAGTCAGAGCGGTCTGCAAATACGGTCTACTAACAAAATCTCTTCAAGATCCCAAACTCAAAAACCAGCAGAAAGTGCGATAAATCGATAGATAAACAGTATTATGTTAAAAATCATAAGGTCCGGATAAAACTGTTGTTTTCGATAAGCTGATTATTTCCTCACCACTAAAGGACTATGCTTTATGACCCTTACTGCTGATGGTGCAAATCTACAAGCAGCGTACCAGCTCCTCAGCGAGCGCTACGGCACTGCAATTGAATTGGAGCTAGATGCGGCTTGGAATGATAGCCTCACCACGTTACTCTCCCATCGCTCTGTGCGAGCCTACCGGCCCGATCCCTTGCCCGCCGGAACGCTGGAAATTTTGATTGCAGCAGCCCAATCTGCCTCAACCTCCTCTAATCTCCAAACTTGGAGTGTGATTGCCGTTGAAGAGGCGGCCCGCAAACAGCGCTTGTCGCAGTTGGCAAACCATCAAAGCTACATCCAATAGGCTCCTTTATTTCTAGTTTGGTTGGCGGATTTAGCTCGTCTGACTCAAATTGCCCACCAGCGAGGACTGCCCCACGATGGCCTCAACTATTTGGAAATGTTTCTAATGGCCGCCATCGATGCCAGCCTCGCCGCTCAAAATGCTGTCGTTGCTGCCGAGTCGCTGGGATTGGGGACAGTCTACATCGGAGCAATGCGAAACAATCCACTGGCGGTTGCTGCCGAATTAGGACTACCTAAACAAGTATTTGCGGTGTTTGGTTTATGCGTCGGCTATGCCGATCCGGCGGTAGCAACCGCCATTAAACCCCGTTTGCCTCAAGCCGCCGTCTTGCATCGAGAAACCTACAGTTTGGATCAAAACGCTGCCATTGACGACTATAACAACATCATGACCGCATTTTATGCTAATCAACAAATGAATGTAGCCGGAGATTGGGCGCACCACTCCAGCGAACGAATTGCCAGCAGCGAAGCGTTGCGGAATCGTGCCCATCTGCGCGAAATTCTGCACCAGCTCGGTTTTGAGTTGCGCTAAGCAACACTGACGCTGTTTGCTTCAAATTAGTTCAAGCAGCAATATATAGCAATTGCAAACAAAAGCCCGAACCGAGCAAAGGTTTAGATTACCTCTCGTTTCAACTCTGGAAACACCTTGGAGACTTTGTTGAGTATATAATCTCCATAAGTGCCACGAAACTCGTGAACGCTAGCGTTGTCCCAGCGATGATTTCGATCAGCCTGGAGCAGCTCTGGATGAACCGATTTAATTGGTTTGATCTCAGCCTCAAAGTTGGGATCAAAAAAGAAGGGAAACGACAGACGATGCTGCCCAGATAAATTTCTGACCCGATGCGGAGTAGAGCGATACAAACCTCCGGTTAGGCGGTCGAGCATATCGCCAAGGTTGCAGACAAACGAGTTGGGAATCGGGGGCGCTTCTATCCAACGCTGATTGACTTTGATTTGCAGCCCGCCTGAATGGTCTTGCTTGAGGATTGTCAGCAACCCATAATCTGTATGTTCTCCAACCCCCCACTCAGACTCGGATAATGCAACGGCAGGCGGATAATTAAAAATACGAAACAGAATCAACGGCTCCCAAGTATAGCGTTCTGCAAAGTAGGATTCGGGCAACCCCAGACTCAAGGCAATTCCTGCCATTAATGTATGCCCTAGTTGGGTCATTGCTGCCATGTAGCCGAGCACGGTTTCGCGCAATCGGGGCAAATTCGTCGGAAACAGATTGCGTCCATGCATGGGCACCCCTGCTTGCACCAAGGGATGACTCTCGGCTAGTTCGGCCCCAAAATAAATGCCTTCTTTCAAATCAGGTTGACCAGAAGTTAGTTCGCCTCCTATTGGAAAGTAGCCCCGCCATGCTCTACCGCCTCGCGCCATGCAAATTTCTAGTTTCTCAGCCAGATCTTGAGCAAAAAACTGCCGGCTCAACTGCTCTAGACGCCGCTGCAACTCCTCATCAACACCATGCCCAACTATGTAAAAGAAACCGCAATCGCGGCAGGCTTGACCTATCTGCTCAGCCACGCGGTAACGTTCTTCGGTTCGGGCAAGCAGCGCGCGAATATCAATTACTGGAATATGTGAAATTGGAGAGTTTGCTGTCTGTAAATTGCTCATGCTCGAATCAACATTTCATTCACCGACCAGTTGCGTTTCTGATAATCAAAAAAGTGCTTGAGTATACAAATAACCTTTATTTCAAGAGCCAGATCAGAATTTACAGCTACTAATCAACTATCGTTTCTTTGACTCACTATAGCGCTGATTAATCGAAACAGGAATTCAAATCATAAACTGAGATGACCAAAATCAACGAAAGGCTTGCTTTCTCTAAATGCCTATGCAAAACTAGCAGTTAATCTAATCTACTAATACTCTACCGGCTAACCGTAGATTATTCGTTCGTTTGCCTCAGCTATATTGCTTTATCGCTATCGGTTTCCCTGTCTAGGTCTGATTTTCCGATTGCAAGCAATCTATTCAAATCGCTGGAGTGGTCTAATGCCTGAACCACGCTACGGAATCTGGCTTCCTGTTTACGGCAACTGTGGGGCAATGCGTCATCCAGCGGAACCGTGTGATGCTAGCTATGCCCGCTCGAAGACCCTGATTCAGCTTGCCGAACGGCTTGGCTTTAGCACAACTTTGATTGCACAACATGTAATCAACCCCCGCAATCAGCAGCTTGATCAGCTTGAAACTTGGACGACGGCAGCCGCACTAGCAGAGGCCACTGATCAAATCGAAATTATCGCAGCGATCAAGCCTCTGCTATTTCATCCAGTCGTGCTAGCAAAAATGGCGTTGAATATTGCGGCAATTAGCCAGGGACGCTTTGCAGTCAATCTAGTGAGTGCTTGGTTTAAGCCGGAAATTGAGAAAGCTGGAATTCAGTTCCTGCCTCATGATGAGCGCTATCGCTATTCCGAAGAATGGCTGCGTGTCGTGAAGTTGCTTTGGAGTGGCGAACCAGTCAATTTTTCAGGTCAGTATTTTCAGATTAGCAATCTCAGTTTACATCCGGTGCCGCCCGTGCCCCCAAAAGTTTATTTGGGCGGTGAGTCAGAACCGGCTCGATCCCTAGCCATGCGCGAGGCCGATCTGTTTTTCCTCAACGGGCGCCCAATCGACGTAATCAGGACAACGATTACCGAAGTGAAACGTTATCCGCGTCTCCAGCCGTTGCCGCTTCGCTTTGCCCTATCCGCTTTTGTGATTGCTCGCCCTACCGATGCCGAAGCTCAAGCTGAATATGATTATCTAATGACATTAGTAGCCCAAGACGATCGTTCAGAGCTGCTGAAAGGGGTGGAGTCAGAGGTGGTGATGTTCAAGAATATGGCGAAGTATCCGGGAGTAGGCAGCAACGGAGGAACCGCCGCTGGACTAGTCGGAAGCTACGACACCGTCGCTCGCCGCATCGCTGAGTTTACAGAGGTTGGTATCGATACATTCATGCTGCAATTCCAGCCTTTTACAACTGAAATGGAACGGTTTGCCACAGAAGTGATGCCGCGAGTTGCAAGGTTGCAGCCTGTATAAGGTAGTTCTACTTTCTCATTAGTTTGCACAGATTTAGATGATGAACGATTGGTAACTGTTGCTCGATTCGCTGTTTATCCTAACTGGTTATGACTCAAGCTATTACTCGCCGCCGTGCCCATCTGATCACCAGCGATCGGGAAGCGATTGAAATTGCTCAGCAACTCTCAGCCGAATTTGCCCAAGCATCAGCCGAGCGGGATCGAGAGCGCAGACTACCGTTTGCTGAACTGGATCGGCTTTCCGAGAGTGGGCTGCTAGGGATCACCGTTCCCAAACAGTATGAGGGAGCTGCGGTCTCAAACGTCACGCTGGCGGAAGTGATCGCGCTGCTGTCTCAAGGGGATGCCAACTTAGGCCAGATTCCTCAAAATCATCTCTATATGGTAGAGGCGATTCGGCTCAACGGCAGCGAGGAGCAGAAGCAGCGCTGGTTTCGCTTGGTGTTAGAGGGCAAGCGGTTTGGCAATGCGTTTACAGAAGTGGGAACAAAAACGGCGACGGCATTCAAAACTCGTTTGACGCGCAGTGATTCGGGCTATGTCCTGAACGGCAGGAAGTTTTATTCGACCGGAGCCTTGTTTGCTGACATTGTGCCGGTCGTTGCCCTGAATGACCAAGATCAAGTTGTGATTGCGTTTATCGATCGCCAAGCGCCCGGACTGACCGTAATTGATGACTGGACAGGTATGGGACAGCGTATCACAGCCAGTGGTACCACGTTGATCGAAAATATTTCAGTGCAAGAGCAAGACATTCTCTATCACCATCTTGCCTTTAAACAGCAAACAACGATGGGAGCCGTAGCTCAAATCATTCATGCCGCCGTTGACGTTGGCATTGCTAGAGCGGCTTATCAGGATGCGCTTCAGTTCATTCGCCACCATACAAGACCCTGGATCGAAACCGAGTATGAGCATGGCTATGAAGAGCCGCTGATCATCTATGGAGTAGGTGAAATGTCAGTGAAGCTTCATGCCGCTGAAGCCTTGCTGAAACGATCAGGAGAATTTATTGACCGCGCTCTGCAAGACGCAACTGAAAAGAGCGCAATCGAGGCATCTATTGCTGTTGCAGAAGCCAAAGCCTTAGCCGATGAAGCCGCTATCTTTATCACCAATAAGTTTTTTGAGCTGAGCGGCACCAAGTCTACGCTGGAACAGTTCAACTACAGCCGTCACTGGCGTAATGCCCGCACTCATACGCTACATGATCCGGTGCGCTGGAAGTATATCAACATCGGCAATTACTTCTTGAATGGGGTGAATCCGCCCCGGCATGGAGCATTTTGAACGGCTTTACTTTGTTAGGCATTATTAAGATTATTTTGTGAACAACCAGGAGAATCAGAATGGTATCCGCACCGAATCGCACCATTGATCCCTTCACAATTGCGACTTCTTTAGCCGATGAATTTGCTGAAACGGCGATTGAACGCGACGCTAGAGGTGGTAGTCCGACCAAAGAACTGAGTCGGATTCGGGAAAGCGGTCTACTCAAACTGCATATCCCCGAAGCCTATGGCGGTTGGGGCAACGACTGGATTACTGCTCTCAAGCTAGTCCGCGAGATTGCCAAGGCCGATGGCTCACTGGCCCAGTTACTGGGCTACCACTATGTCAATTCGGTTGTGCCTCAACTGTTTGGTACTCCAGAGCAAAAGATAAGATATTACACCAATCTAGCCCAACATGACTGGTACTTTGGCGATTCGGTTAATCCACGTGATCCGGATCTAATTTTGATCCCTGATGGTGAACATTTTCGGCTGAATGGCATCAAGCATTTTTCAACCGGGGCAAAAAGTTCAGACATTATTGTGATTACCGGAATTCGTAGCGATCTGGGTAATGTGCTGTTTGCGTTGGTTCCCAGCAACCGCGAAGGGGTAATTCTGAATGACGATTGGGATTATATTGGACAGCGCCAAACTGACAGCGGCAGCGTTGAGTTTCGTAATGTCCTGATTCATCACGATGAGATTTTGGGCGACCCAGATTCACAAGCGCATCCCAGTCCATTCGCTACTTTGGTCACGCCTCTGATTCAAAGTGTGTTCGTCAATCTCTATCTTGGCATTGCCTTAGGCGCGTTTGAAGCAGCCAGAAGGTATACACTCTCGACAACCCGCCCCTGGATTTTCTCACCCGCAGAAACTGCCAGACAAGACCCTTACATCATCGAGCAATATGGCGACCTTTGGGTGAATCTGCGAGCTACGATCAGCCACACTGATTATGTTGCGACTGTGTTGCAGGCAGCTTGGGATAAAGGTGAACAGCTTACGGCAGCAGAACGAGGTGAAGTGGCGGTTACAATTGCCACAGCTAAGGTATTAAGCACTCGTGTTGCACTAGAAACAACGAGCAAAATCTTTGAAGTTACTGGCACTAGAGCAGCAGCGTCCCGCCATCGCTTTGATCGATTCTGGCGCAATGTCCGAACTCACACCTTACATGATCCAGTTGTTTACAAAGTTCACGAAGTTGGCAACTGGATATTAAACGAACAAGTTCCAGTATTCACACTTTATACTTAGTAGCCTTTCTATTTCTACTCGTTAGGGATTTACCTTAATAACCACTAGGCAGTAACTGTCGGTAAACTAAACTCCTCACCACTCATCTCCCCTAATACTCACATGACTAAGCAACTGCATCTTGCTGGTTTTCTGATTGCTTCTCAGCTTACCCACAGCCATCCACAGTGGCGGCATCCGCGTCAGGATCTCAACTTTCTGCGTCCAGAATTCTATCAGAATATCGGGCGAATATTGGAACGAGGTAAGTTTGATTATGTGTTTTTTGCTGACGGACTGGCCGTCCCTCATCGCTATGGTGACAGTATTGCAGAAACGTTAAGGCGCGGTACCCAAGGCGCAATTTTGATTGATCCAGCCTACGTTGTTGCAACAATGGCGGTAGCAACTCAGTATATCGGATTGGGAATTACTCGATCTACAACCTATCATCAACCCTACGATCTGGCTCGCGCTTTTGCCACGCTGGATCATCTGTCTGGCGGACGAATCGCCTGGAATGTAGTCACCTCGCACAATGTTGGTGAAGCTTATAACTTTGGGCTAGAAGCGCATCTGGAGCATGAAAACCGCTATGACCGTGCCGATGAATTTGTCGAACTGACTTTCAAGCTATGGGATAGCTGGCAGGAAGACGCACTGGTGCTAGACAAAGACACGGGACTGTTTGCCGACCCGACTAAAGTGCACCACGTTAACCATCAAGGGCAGTGGTACAAGTCAAAAGGGCCGCTGACAATACCGCGTTCGCCGCAGGGTCGTCCGGTAATCATGCAGGCGGGTTCCTCGAATCGCGGCAAGGAGTTTGCGGCGCGATGGGCCGAAATTATTTTTGAAATTGATCCCACGTCAGAAGGCCGCAAAGCTTACTACGATGATGTGAAGTCTCGTGCACTCAGGTACGGGCGTAATTTCGATGATGTGAAGATATTTCCGGCAGTAATTCCGTTTATTGGAGAAACAGAAACGATTGCCCGCGAGAAGCAGGCGTTTCATAATCAGTTAGCTGACCCAATCTCTGGGTTGATTACCCTTTCCAGCCACATGGACTATGACTTCTCGCAGCATCCGCTGGATGAGCCGGTTCAAGAGATGGAAGTGGGCGGCATCAGAGGTTTATTTGAGGTGGCATTGAGGCTGAGCAAAAAGGAAGGCTTGACGCTGCGCGATATTGGCAGACTATACGCAGAAGGCATCTTGCTGCCCCATGTGGTTGGTACACCAGCTCAAATTGCCGATCAGCTAGAGGAAAGTTTCCGCAATGGTGAAGCAGATGGTTTTATCATCTCGCCTGCCTATTTACCAGGAGCGTTTGAAGAATTCGTTGAGTTTGTGGTACCAGAACTCCAGCGTCGCGGTTTGTTCCGCAAAGAGTATACGGGCCATACCCTACGTGATCATCTCGGCTTGGGTAAAGCCAATTTGATACCTTATCAACGACTCGAAGCCGCAGGTGTTCGTTGATCCTGAAAGATACGGCAGATTTCATGGCATCACAAAAAGCAATTCCAGCAGCCCCTACACAAAAAGCATTTGCAGAATATCTCTTTCATAGCTCATAGATGGTTGAGTTGATCAGAATTAGAGCAATTTCGTAATAAGAGTAGACATCATGACGACTACACTGACTTGTCCAGCCTGGACAATCGAGTTTGAAATTGAAACATTCAACCAGCTAATTGTTCAATATGCACCGCATTTACCGCTAGCCAAATTACACGAACCACGTCTACCGGCTAGCGAGCAAGAATGGCAGAAGTTCTACCTTTATCGAATTGCTGGAGCCGCCCATGATTTATTTATTGTGCAACTTTGTGCCAAAGCTCTCGACCGGCTGTTTGGGGATGATCCCGATGTGCAGCTATTGCTGAGTCGGCAAATCGGTGATGATGGTGCTCATTCGCTGGACACTAGGCAGCGAGTTTATGAACTATCTGGACATGATCCAGTTGAGGCAATCACTCAGCAGGTGCAGTGGCACTGGAATTACCTGGGCGATCTGCCAACGCGAAGCTGGTTGGGATTCATGGCTTGGGAATTGCACTATGAGCTGCATATTGTGGCAATCTTGTTGCTGACGAGTCGCTTGACCCGTATTAACGAACCTACATCTGCCCAGTATGCCTACGAACGAATTCTGCCCGATGAGTTTGCTCACCGAGCAGGCGTTGTGAACTGGTGGCAGCGAGAATATGCTCAAGCAACTCCAGGTCAGCGCTCGGAGTTAACTGTGCAGTTATTAGAGTTGGACGAAGAAATTCAGCGCCGCCGCAATTCCTATCTAAAAGATTTCTGGCAGCGTGCTCAAGCAGCCCTAGGGTTTGAAATCGAAGGCTTTGATCTGATTTATGACGCTTGGCGCAGAGAGGTGCTGTCTTATTTTCTGAAAATTCCAGCAGCGCAGTTGCCCAAACTCGTCAGTATCAACGAATAATCCGCAGCATAAACCAAATAATTGATCGAATCCTATGACCGCAATTCTAGCTGATCTCTACAATCGAGTGTTTCAGCCTAATTTGATCAACGAGGTGACATATGAAAACGCTTTCAGTCACACACTACATACGCTATGGCTATAATCGTCGCTTTTTTCTCACCGCCGCGAGTGCTTTTGCGGCATCGACTCTGTTTGCTAGCTGTGGGCATACGGACAGCCAGAGTAATGGCGAGCAGTTGCCCAAAACAGTGCGGATTGCTTGGCTGAAAGGCAACATTGGCTTCTTTGTTTTGAAGACAAAGGGCGAACTCGACAAGCGCTTCAACGATCTGGGGGTTAGCATCGAATGGTCTGAGTTTCCGACGATTCCGGTGCAACTCGAAGCCTTCAATGCGGGCAGTCTCGATTTTGGGCCGGGTGTAGATGCTTCACTAGTATTTGCTCAAGCCTCTGATGTACCGTTTGTTTATGTTACAGCCGAGCCACCTCGTCCCCAGAGTTTGGCATTTGTGGTTCACAAAGATTCACCGATTCAGAGTGTGAAAGACTTTAAGGGCAAAAAGGTAGGTTATGCGACGGGCTGGAATCTGCATTATCTCTTAGTTAAGGCGCTGGAGGCGAATGGATTGAGTCCATCTGATATTGAATCGGTCAAAATCACGGCGGCAGCAGACGGGATGGCGGCTTTTGAGTCAAGAGGGTTGGATGTACTGGCGATCTGGGACCCCTTTTATGCACTCATGGAAAAAACTATGCAGATCCGCACCGTCATTAATGGTGAAGGCTATACTGCAAATCGGGCCTATACGATTGCGACACCGACCTTTGCGCAAGAGTATCCCAATGCAATCAAAATAATTTTGGAAGAGCTGGAAAAGGTTAGTCGTTGGGCGGATCAACATCCCAAAGATGTTGCGGAATTGCTGGCTCCCCAGCTTAATATCGACAAGGATGTTCTAGAGGCTGCTTCGCGGCGGCGTCCCTATGGCGTGATTCCAGTGGATCAAAAAATCACAGATGAACAGCAAAATGTTGCTGACACATTCTTTAAGCTAGGTCTAATCAAGAAGCAAATACAGGTGAGTGAACTGGTTGCCCAAAATCCAGTATGGTTACCAGACAACATTGCTAAAAGCTAGTTGATCAGATTTAGCAATTTAACCTTGAGAGAATTATAGGATTGCATTCAGTTGAGTGCAGTGCAGTGAATCTCACTACAGAGCATTAAGTGGAAACCGTTGTACAAACTATTTGTTTTGAAAAAGAGAGCACTATGAGTTGGTCTATAATCCTTCAGCTTAGGTTATCAGCATATGTTAGATAGTCAAATCGAACGAGTATGGATCGAGGATGATTTAGTCCCAGTTTATGAACAGCAACTTGATCAGCAAGTAGATGATTCTGAGATTACTTTAAAACCACCGCTTCAAGTTGATGGAGTCGCTTCAGAGCAAATATCAGAAATATCAAGAAAAATATCAGAACAGACTAAGGTTTCTTTTATACACCAGTGTTTTAGAACGCTGCGCTGGTTTTACAGTAAGTGATGTAATCATAATTTTTGCAGAGGAGCGAATTGATGACAGCAAAGCTGAGTGATAAAGTAGCAATTGTCACCGGAGCATCATCTGGAATTGGTAAAGCAACGGCACTTGCCTTGGCCGCAGAAGGAGCACGAATCGTACTGGCGGCAAGACGAAGCGAAAAGCTGGACCAAGTGGCAGAACAGATTCAAGCGAATGGAGGCAACGCGCTGCCAATTAAAACAGATGTTACCAATCAGACGCAGGCGCAGCAATTAATCCAGAAAGCCAATGATGTGTTTGGACAGGTTGACATTTTGGTAAACAGTGCCGGTATCGCTATTTTAGGGGAAATTGATGGTGCCAATCCAGCAGACTGGCAGCGGATGTTCGATTTGAATGTTCTGGGGTTGATGTACACCACTCATGCGGTTCTACCTATATTGAAAGCGCAAAAAACAGGACATATTGTCAATATTTCCTCGGTTGCCGGTCGGATCGCTCGCGCTGGGGTTGGAGCTTACAATGCCAGCAAATGGGCAGTCAATGCTTTCTCAGAAGCACTGCGACAAGAGGTTTATCAGCATCAGATTCGCGTCACGGTGATTGAACCGGGACTGGTGGAAACCGAACTGTTTGATCACGTCACCGATCCAGTCGCCAGGCAGCATAACCTAGATCGACTACGCTCGCTTCGACCACTACAAGGCGAGGATATCGCGGCAGCAATTTTGTATGCCGTCACCCAACCCCCGCATGTCAACGTTAACGAAATTCTGATTCGACCAACCGACCAGGAGCGCTAAACATCAGCAAAAAGCATCAAATCCAAGCTCGCTGATACTGTTTGGGAGCCAAAATGGTTTGCCTCAACTGTTGAGCGGCCTGTTGTGGCCAGTACGGATCGCGTAATAATTCCCGCCCCAGCAGCACAAAATCTGCCTGCTCGGTCCGAATAATATGATCGGCTTGTTCGGCAGTCGTGATCAATCCAACAGCACCAGTGGCAACCTTGGCTTCGCGGCGAATACGTTCAGCAAATCGAGTTTGGTAACCTGGACCGACCGGCACCGTGACTCCGGGTACGAGTCCACCCGATGAGCAGTCAATCAGATCCACGCCCAAGGCTTTCAGCTTGCTGCTCAGCTCAATGCTTTGCTCGATGTCCCAGCCGTCTGCTGCCCAGTCAGTTGCAGAAATTCTTACCCATAGAGGAGATGATTCAGGAATGACATTGCGAACGGCAACGGTAATTTCTTGCAGGAGACGAGTTCGATTCTCAAAACTACCGCCATATTTATCTTGACGTTGATTGCTCAGGGGAGACAAAAACTCATGCAGCAAATAACCATGCGCCGCATGAATTTCAATCAGCTTGAAACCAGCCTCAATCGAGCGTTTGGCGGCATCAACAAATGCTTGAGTCACAGCCTGAATCTCAACCAAACTAAGCGCTTCTGGAACCGGGCTGTGATCGCTGAAAGGAATTGGGCTAGGAGCAAAAATAGGACGCCAACCACCTGCGGCCTCATCCAGAGGTTGTCCACCGATCCAAGGCTGGGCAGTGCTGGCTTTGCGTCCAGCGTGAGCAAGCTGAATTCCGGCTACAGCTCCCTGCTGCTGAATCAAGGTGACAATTCTGGCTAGGGCAACGGCATGCTGATCACTCCAGATGCCCAGATCGGTTGGACTAATTCGTCCGGCGGGTTCTACGGCTGCGGCTTCAGTAAATACCAAACCAGCTCCACCCACAGCGCGGGAGACTAAGTGCACCAAATGCCAATCGTTGGCGTAGCCTGCTTCACTGGAATACTGACACATAGGTGACACGGCAATTCGATTGCGAAAGCTAATGCCGCGTAGGGTAACTGGTTCAAATAACTGTGACATGGTCAGAACTCCTGAAGTTGGCTTTAATGTAGTCTGTCTGATCCTAGCCAAAAAGCAACCTGCTAGAGTCTGGCTGAGCTAGCTACGCTACCTGCGGTTGCAGCTCTACTCAAAAATGCGAAGCTATATCAAGCATTTCTGAATTTAGTTTACCAGCCCAAACGCTAAGAAAAACCTTTGCATAGTAAGTAAAATGATCAACCGAGTCATTTTAGCTTACTACGCAAAAGTTAGATGCGTTTGCACACTTGTAATTCGGCAATCTGTAACTCAGTCATCTACAGTCGAGTCATCGATTAGCTCAAGGCATTGATCACATAATCGATATAAGAATTCACCTCGACAGCCGGATCGCCTGATAAACCATGATTCGCTTTGATATAGCGCAATGCTTCAATGTACCAGCTTGGCGATAGCTCAAACGAGCGATTGATCTCGGCCAATCCGGCAATCAGATAGTCGTCAATTGGGCCAGTACCGCCCGCCACTAGCGCATAGGTAATGATCCGCAGATAGTAGCTGATGTCACGCACACATTTGCTCTTGCCGCGCTGATCTGACGCATAATTTGGCCCCTGCAACTGAGTCGTGTAGGGATATTTCTGATACACGGCGTTTGCAGCACCTTCAGCCAAGGTTTGGGCTGATTTAGAAAGAGCTTTGGCGGCTTCCAGGCTGACAGCGGCTTGCCGAAATCGACCAAAAGCTGTTTGAATTTCGGTGCTGCCCAAAAAGCGACCTTGAGAATCGGCGCTAGCAATCGCTTCAGTTAACGGAGTTTTGCTCATGGATTCTTTCCTGATTTACAAAATTGATTTTTGTCGCAATGGTTTAGGCAACGGCTGCGGCAGCCCGATCAAAATAGCCTGATAATTCCGCAATCAAGTTACTGCAATCACCGCGTGTGATGTTGTTTGGATCGTTAGCAATTGCAATTGAAGCTTCTTTCAGCTTTTGAATCCCCACGGCTACGGATGCTCCGGGTGTACCCAAGGCCAGATAGGTTTCCCGCAACCCATTGAGGGCACGATCATCCAACACACTGGCATCTCCAGCAAAAATAGCATAGGTAACGTAGCGCAGAATGATTTCTAGATCGCGCAAGCAAGCCGCCGCCCGCCGACTGGTGTAGGCATTGCCGCCTGGAGCAATCAGTTGAGGCTGTTCGGCAAACAGCTCGCGGGCTGCATTCGCCACAATTGTGGAAGCATTGCTGGAGATGCGATTGACGATGTCAACCCGCTTGTTGCCATCCTTGACGAGGGCCAGCAGCGCATCGATTTGATTATCACTCAGGTATTCTCCTCGGCTATCTGCCTGAGCAATCACTTTAGTGAAAGCATCTAATACCATGATTTTGACCTCCTAGTTGAGAATATGTGAATCTTAGAAGCTGTTTGAAAAGATTTCGTTGTCTAGATCCGCCCTCTAAATCCTCCACTCTGGGGAACTTTGAACAGCGATAATTCGGACAAGTTTCCCACCAGTGGGAATTGAGGAGGCTTTTCAAACAGGTTCTCAGGTAAGTGATTTGAGTGTTGAGTTCGACATCTTCTTAATTAAGCATTGATCAGACATCAATTAGATATCAGACATCAATTAGATAGATTACAAGCGATCATGTGAATCACTGCTCAACAAATGCAGCCAGATATTTCCAGAGCATGTCTCTAGCAGCGATTGATATAACAGACCGAATCTTGTGAGAGCCAAAAAGAAGATCTCGACAGTTTATGAGTATGCAACTGCAAATCGATCAGCAAGCAATTGATTTCCAACTAATGGAAACACAATCAATTCTGTTGTTTGCAATGCATCTCATAAATTGTTTATACAATATCGTTAATATCGTTTTTGTTAAGAAATGTATAATTTCTGTCCTACGATTTTGTGAGTTTAAGTTAGGGTAATGCCTTGGATTTATCGATTTTCTAAGTCAAAATAAGTAATTTTTTCTCTGTTAATAGTTGCTTTGCCTTTAAGATTATTATTGTTTTCTCAAGACAGATTGCTCTTGCAGTATGAGCCTGAGCTGATTTTAGTTTTTACAAAACCGCCTTCAAATAGAGATAATCTGAGACTCTTATCAGCATTCAAAAAACTTTTATCCACAATTTCTAACAAGCAAACTAACTTTAATCATTTTTATTTATTGAACAATTGTGCTTCGAGTTACAAGATTTCCTATTGGTCCTCATAGGCGAAAATAGAAATTGTAAATCAATTAACTAATGTGATTTGAATTACAAAATCTACATAAAAAATTGTGATTACTCTCTTTAGTAAACTCTAAATTTGTGATTTCCAAAACAGTTGTGATTGAAACTACAAAATACTGGTTGTTCTGCAATTTGATTGACAAAACTTCGCATGTGGGTGATTGAAATTGCATCTACACAAATAAAATCCGCCTTTGCGGATGATTTAGCAAAGACAGTGATTTAGCAAAGACATATTAAGTAATTCAACTTAATTAAAACCAAGATCAGGGTGTTGTCGCCCTTCAGACGGCGACACCTTTGGGTTTCATGTTTAATTATGTTGTTCTACTTAGTAAAGGCATAATCGGTGGAAAGATGCAATTTTAAACTATACTGGTACTTTTAGGCAGCAGCTAATGCTTGCACTTTGGGCAACGAAATGCCACTCTTGCCTCAAATTCTGGAAATGCATTGCGCGATTTCTAAAGCTATGAAACTACTGTTACCCAGTGAATTCGCCAGTGAGTTAATGCCTAAACTCACGCCTGATCGCTATCCCAATATTGAGCTAGCTTGGGT
Source organism: Leptolyngbya sp. NK1-12 (assembly GCF_032598965.1). NCBI lineage: Bacteria > Bacillati > Cyanobacteriota > Cyanophyceae > Leptolyngbyales > Leptolyngbyaceae > Leptolyngbya > Leptolyngbya sp. NK1-12. Next base: position 196,697 of record NZ_CP053587.1, on the reverse strand, counting down.
AGATCGGACAGGAAATTTTGAGGGAGATCCGAGCGATGCAGAGGTTTATTTCAACTGGTATTATTTAACGCCAGAGACGCTGCATAAGGTATTAGCGGCTGTGCCAAATCTACGGTGGCAGCAAACTCCGAGCGCGGGTGTCAATCATATTCTCACGCCGACATTCTTAGAGCGCAACATCATTCTCACTAATGGAGCAGGAGTATTCGCAATTCCGATTGCTGAATTTGTGCTGACCTATATACTCTATCATGCTAAAAAAGTCAGTACTTTGCAGGCTCTACAAGCTCAACGTCGCTGGCTTAGATCTGCTTCTGCCGAAGACGAGTTACCACTGCAAGAATTGACCGATGCAACCCTATTGATCATTGGCGCAGGCGGTATTGGTCAAGCCATTGCAGAGCGGGCGCGTCCGTTTGGTATGCGAGTTTGGGGATCGCGCCGCCGTCCTCAACCGCTAGCAAACTTTGAGAAAGTGGTTGGTATGAATGAATGGCAGCCGCTGCTTGCTGAAGCGGACTATGTAGTAATTGCCACTCCTTTAACTTCAGAAACAAGAGGTTTGGTCAATGAAACAGCATTAAAGACGATGCGTCCTACGGCGTATTTAATCAACATTGCACGAGGAGCGGTAGTTGATGAAACTGCTTTGATTACCGCATTACAGCAAGGCTGGATTGCCGGAGCCGGATTAGATACCTTCTGCACTGAACCGCTGCCACCGGATAGCCCATTTTGGTCGTTGCCCAACGTGTTTGTGACGCCACACTGCTCTGGTTTCTCGCCTAAAATTACCGAACGCACAATTGCTCTGTTTCTCGACAATTTATCTCGCTATCAAGCTGGCTATTGCTTGCGGAATGTAGTAGATCAAACCATAGGGTATTGAAATGTGGCGTTGCTGAATCGGCAAATGATGTCCGGATGGGGAACTTGAGTGAGACGCTCATATTGTCCGGATCGTTGCCCGACAGTGCGAGCATCTTGCTCGCAGTTTCATATCAGCATTCAGCAATGCCTGAAATGTTATTGATATAGTATTAAGCTTGTACAAACGTTTTGCAAACACCTCTACGCAGATTCTGGCTCATCAACCCGTTTTGATATATAGCTTTAGTCACATAAGTTAGGACATGGACATTGGGAACATGTCACCTTTGTAACCCTCACCCTAAATCCCTCTCCCCAAAAGCTACTGTGTATACACAAATCCTCTCAGCCAAACGGGGGCGATAAAGACTGAAACGAAATCAGTTAAAACTTATGTATAAATGTGTATACATGGTAGCCCCACAGAGGGAGCGGGACTTCAATCCGGCTCTCCTTCAGGCAGGGAGACGGGGTTGGGGGATGAGGGCAAATTTGCAAAAATGACATGCTCCCCGGACATTTTTGTGGGGGCGCTCTGCGCCCACAAAAATGTTCTAATCAAACTGACTATCGCTATAACTATGGCACTTCCTTATTCGTTGAGGCTGTCCAGATTGAAAACCACTGTTCGCGCGTTAGGTTGAGCTGTTCTGCTTTGGTGGCACTCTCGATCCGGTTCAGATTGCCGGTGCCTAAAATCGGCAGGATGCGAGATGGGTGAACCAATAACCATGCTAAAGCCACCTGATCCAGGGTTGCGTCTAACTGCTGAGCCACTGCTGCTAAAGCTTTTTGCAGCCGCACGGCTTTAGGACTATTGCCAAAGAGTTGCCCGCCGCCTAGAGGTGACCAAGCCATTGGAGCGGCTCTCAACCGCTGAAGGTGCTCGAGCGTCCCGTCGGTAAACGCATCTAGATGCATCACTGAAATCTCAATCTGATTAGTGACTAGCGGAAAATCGAGACGTGAGGCGAGCAGATCAAACTGACTGGGCGAGAAATTTGATACGCCAAAATACTGCACTTTACCGGACTGCTTCAATTCCGTGAAGGCAGCGGCGACCTGATCAGCATCCATCAGTGGATCGGGACGATGAATCAACAAAAGATCCAGATAGTCAGTGTGTAGCTGTTGCAGTGAGTGCTCGACCGATTGCAGAATATGATTGTAACTCGTGTCGTAATGTTTGATTTTATGCTCAGGACGATTTTTAGAAACAAGCTTGATGCCACATTTAGTCACTAGCTGAATACGCGAACGTGAGGCTGGATTGAGCTTTAAGGCATCGCCAAACAGCCCCTCGCAGTTGTAATCACCGTAGAGATCGGCATGATCAAACGTGGTAATTCCCAGATCAACGCACTGCTGAATCAGGCTCAACGTTTCCTGAGGTGACTGCTGCCACTCCACCATGCGCCAAACTCCCAATATCAGTCGGGAAAGGGATAGGGTTTCGGGGTAGAGCGCAATCTGTGAAATCATATAAATGCAACATAGAGGCTAAATTTCAGGCAGCTACAGAAGATTTGGCCTGACCAACTTCAGTCGCTTTGGGAACTTCAATTAACTGCCCTGTCTTCACATCATAAATGAATCCGTAGATTGGGATGGCAGCAGGCACTAACGGATGATTCCGAATTCGCTTTACATCTACATAAACGCTTTCGGCTAAATCCTTAAAAGTCAGCCAGTCGATGAATTCTGCTTCTGAAGAACCTGTGCCTCGTCCCACGTCGCGCCAGCCATTTTCGTCGATCACCGCTGTCTCCAGGCTGCTAGACAATAAGCCGCGAATAATTTCATCGGTAAATAGCTGCATACCGCAATCGGTATGGTGAATCACAAACCATTCGCGTGTCCCCAAAAGTTTATAGGAAATTATTAGGGAACGAATGGCATCATCGCTGGCCCGCCCACCAGCATTGCGAATCACATGAGCATCGCCTTCGGCTAATCCTGCATACTTGGCTGGATCGAGACGCGCGTCCATGCAGGTGAGAATTGCAAAATGACGCCCAGGAGGCAGCGGCAAATTACCCTTATCGCCAAACTCTGCTACGTAATCTCGATTAGCAGCCAACACTGCTTCCAAAACTTGATTCATAAAGACGCCTGAATTGAAACTCCGATAAATCTATGGGTTTACCGGATTTACAATGAATACTCTGTCATAAGTTCGGCTAAATGGCAAGCTTTGCAGGTTCTTCTAATCGAACAGCTTGCTTTGTAGACCAGCTTTGTGATAGCTTGCTAAAATAATGTACGATAAACCTACCAAGTTACCGTAGTTTATAATTTTGCTGATTTAACTTGCTACGGTGCGTTCTCTACAGGCTGAATCAGGTAGTAGTTGCCCTTTCAGCTCAGTTGCGCATTGAAGAACAGGAGAAAGTATGAGTTTACCAATTCAGCCAAACGTCGCTAGTCAAGCCGCCCATTTCCTTGATATTCATCCTGTTGCCGGACGGATTGGGGCAGAAATTCGCGGCATCGATTTGAGTGCCAATTTGAGTGAGGACGTGATTCGCGCAATTCGCCAAGCGCTTGTCAAATACAAGGTGATTTTCTTTCGCGCTCAGCAGCTCGATGCCAGCGGTCAGGCGGCCTTTGCTCGCCGATTCGGTCAGATTACAACCGCCCATCCGACTGTGCCTTCGCTGCCCGATCATCCCGAAATTCTAGACCTAGATTACGGCAATCGAGCTGGTCGAGCTAATCACTGGCATACGGATGTCACCTTTGTGGATCGGCCACCGCTTGGCTCAATTCTGCGGGCGATTACAATTCCTCCGGTCGGTGGAGATACCATTTGGGCCAACACCGCCACCGCTTACCAAGATTTGCCGACACCATTACAAATTTCAGCTGATCAGCTTTGGGCTGTTCACACTAATGCGTATGATTATGTTGAGGCTGCCGTGGATATTTCTGAACCACTGAGAGATTTTCACAAGGTCTTCACGTCTACTGTCTACGAAACATTACACCCGGTTGTTCAGGTTCATCCCGAATCGGGCGAACGCAGTTTGTTGCTTGGTGGTTTTGTACGGCAGTTGCAGGGACTTTCCACCACCGAATCAACTGAGATTGTGCACTTACTACAAGCCTATGTGACTCGTCCTGAGAATACGGTGCGCTGGCAGTGGCAGGCCGGTGATGTTGCCTTTTGGGATAACCGAGCCACGCAACACTATGCGATTGATGATTTTGGCAGCCAAGACCGGCACGTTCAGCGGATTACGATCGTGGGTGATTTACCTGTCAGCGTCGATGGTAGAACTAGCCAAGCGATCAAGGGCGATTCTTCGGCCTATAATCAATTACTGGTAGCCTAACTTTATTCATTACAAAACGCTCCTCACTAGTGTTGATCAACTTCTTCCACTGCGTTAATCCATCATTATCGCCAGCATTCTCTTTCGCCGGTTGAAGTTATGCAGCTGCTCTGGAGACCTACGAAAAGCAGTTTAATCTCACTTAGTAGCCAACTGCAGCTCTCTGTGGTTTTCCCCTCAGAAGGGTTACCCGTGGGGCTACAAATCGTCAATGCAAAATATCGAGGCACATTGATGCTACAGGCCACAAGAGCTTACGAAACCGTGCAGCCCTTTCAACAGCGCAGGAACTTCGATTATGAGTTTAGAATTAAATCTCAATCACAAAACAGCGATTGTTACCGGCGGCAGTGCTGGAATTGGTCTGGCAACGGCTAAAGCTCTGTACCGAGAAGGAGTCAATGTCGCAATTGTAGCTCGCAATCCAGAGCGATTAGAGACAGCAATGGAGGCAATTCAGAGCATTCCTGGACAAGGAAACAAAGTGATTGCAGTAGATGCTGATATTACTCAAGCAGAAAGCATTGCAGCGATCGTTTCGCAAACATTGGCAACCTTCGGACAGGTCGATATTTTAATCAACAATGCCGGTTCGGCGCGGGCTGGTTCATTTCTAGATTTGAGCGATGCTGCATTCATCGATGCTTGGAATCTAAAGTTACTGGGCTACATTCGCCTCGTGAAAGCCGTCGTACCCGATCAAATTCGCCGTCGCGATGGGCGAATTGTCAACATTGTTGGTGCAGCCGGACGCACGCCTCGTCCTGATTTTCTGCCTGGTGGTACCACAAATGCTGCCTTGCTGAATTTCACTCGCGGAATTGCTCTAGAACTGGCTCAGCACAATATTCGGATCAACGCGATTTCTCCAGGGCTGACTGCAACTGAACGCGCTGAACAGTTAGCCCAGCAGCAGGCAGAAGTACGCCAGATCAGTGTCGAAGAGTTTAAGGCCAATGCCCTAAAAGCAATTCCGTTAGGTCGATTGGTACAGCCGGAAGAAATTGCCAATTTGGTGCTGTTTTTGGTGTCGGATCTGGCTGCTTCGATTACCGGAACTGAAATTCTGGTGGATGGAGGTCAAACACCTGGAGTTTAGCTATTAGGCATGCTGCAATCAATATCAAGAAAAGGGTTGCGGGACGCATAGCTCAAGCTCTCAGAAGCGATTGGAATAAAGATACAGCGTTTTTCATTCATGTGAGGTGGGGCGTGGGGCGAAGCTCCCACCTCCCACACGGGGGCAGTGCCTCTGCACCCCGTTTTTCGTACTTCACTAGCCTGAAAAAGTCTGTAAACGTAAACTAAATCAAAACTAAGTCAAAACTAAATTGAGACAAACGAAATCAGCAAAAGCAAAAAGAAAGGACACCTTGACGGCGTCCTGATTAGGAGATTGAGGATATACCAGGAAACAAAGCTAAATTTCGTAGTGCCAAGGGTCTGCTTCACACAGCACTATTCGCTTCAGGGGGAAATATTTAATCACACCCTGTTGCTCAAATTGGTTCAGAATTCGTGTCACAGTGACACGGGTTGTACCAATGGATTCTGCTATATCCAGATGAGTCAACCGCAAATCGATTAGCCGTCCCTGTGGAGTATCGCTACCAAAACGCTCGGATAGCCAATTCAAAAATCTGAGCAGCATCAGATCTACCCGCTTATAGCTACGAATTTGCATCAGGTTCTCCAGTTGATTCATATGCTCTAGCAACACAGATGGATAATTCGATAGGTTGGCAATCGGCACAGGTGTTACTTTAACTTTTGTCATGGATTCGATTTGACAAGTGTCAGTTTGAGTAAATGGCTTACCCACTATTTCTCCATCTCCCCAAATTCCTAAAACTACAGTTGTACCGTCTTCTAACCAGGTTAAGCAGCGCACAAATCCTGATTCAATTTGCCATAGGTGGTCGAACTTAGTAGGCAAAAGTGAACGAGCTGCAAATGTTATAGGCGCTTGAGGTCTAGAGATTTGAGATCTAGACGAGAATAGTGTAGAAGATGTTGCCATAATTACGAGCAAGATTGCGTAAGTGGGGTTTTCTGAATCGGTTCAAAAACATGCATAAATAAACGACAGGACCTCCATCGCCCTCGTACTGAAGCATTCAACATTTGACAATGGCCACCTCTCTGACCTTGCGCCTGATAGAAGCGACAGTGCTGACAGCAAAACTGCAAAGAGGAAATGGAACTCATATCAGCACCTTCACGTGATCATTGCTTAAATTACTAGAGTTTGAACCTTGCCATTACGGTAATTGCGGCTAAAAAGCTCAGAAACAGGACTGCAATGGAGAGGAATGCTTATTGTGAGGCCAGATTGGGTAGATCAGATTGAGGATAAAACAACCGGCGCAGATTTTAACCCTTGATTCTGCGAAAGTATGCTCAGCCGCGCCTTATTCCGCCGTTGATTTTGCCATTGTGTAAAACTGCTAACTTTTTCTCTTAATAGGCCGCTCAAAAATACAGTAAGTCAGTCGATTTTTAGGAGTTAACAGTAGATTGTACTGTAACATGTTGATTTACAGAAAACAAGCTCTCTAATTCAAAGCGGCCTATAATTAAATTCTTATAAAAACACTGTAAATCTATCGAAACACCATAGCATTGTTAAAGTGGCTGTCGTTCCAGAGACAAATTCTGACAAGATTCACTTGTGAACGTTTAGTATCCAGCATTCGCGAGTAAATGAGTGAAAGACTAGTAATAACGCTAGAAGCAGTCAATCTAGTGTTGTCCTGCCCCTACAGGCTTAGCCGTAGGCTCACCCCAAATTTTGCTAAATCGCTCGATATAGAAGTCAGTTGAATCAGCGACTGTTCGAACCGATTCGCGATTGCTTACCGCTTCCCACCATTGCTGTAAACGCGGCGTCTCAGCGAGCAGCCTGAACTGACGGAAATGCTCTAGCTCCGGCAACCGCTCAAACCAGGGATAAAAACTAATATCCACTAAACTAAATGAGTTGCCTAACCAATAATTGCCGCTTTTTATCGCCAATCCCTCCTGCTCAATGTACAACAGCACGTCTAGCAACTTGCTGCGCCCCTGTTCTTGCTCCTGCCTATTTTTTCCGTGTAGAAGCTTGTTAAAGGCAGGCACAAGGCGTGTATTAGCGTAATCAATCCAGATGCGAGCAATGGCTTTGGCAGCCGGATTGCGAGGTGGCAGCGGCGGTTCTGGAAATACCTCATCGAGATACTCGTTGATAATGGCCGACTCGTAAATCGCAACATCGCCATGCTGAATTGCCGGCTCTCTGCCATAACGAGAAATGCTGAGAAAATCGGCAGGTTTCTGCTGCAAGTCGATTTCAATCGATTTTCTAATATTTGCAATCCAAACTGTGATCCTACGTCTTAAATTGTGCATCGACTGGAACCTGATAGCCATTAGCTAACCGATTCGTTGTATTAGCTAGGGCTACAATAGACAGTAATTCGCCCAGCAAGGTTTCACTCATGCCTTGATTGCGAGCAGCAGCAGTATGGGAGGCAATGCAATATTCGCAGCCATTAGTGACGCTGACGGCGATATAGATTAACTCTCGCATCAACGGATCTAGTTCTCCTGGACTAGTCATTATATCTTTTACGGATTCCCATGTTCGTTTCAGCGTGGGTGGATGATTGGCGAGTGCTTTCCAGAAGTTGTTGATTCGATCAGTTTGTCGCGTCGCGCAGATGTCATCGTACACTGTCCGTACTTCGTCGCTTGCGTCCTCATATTCAATGAACTGACTCATATCTAAACTCTACCTCGACTGACTAATCATAAACTTCAGTAAACCTATCGATTGACTGAATAAATTATTTTAATCTACGGTAAAACTATCAAGTAACCGGATATTATCTTAATATTAAGGAAAGAATTAACCTCAATCAAGAGCAAGTTGAAGTAAGCAGCTAGCAGACTTCGTAATTTTAAACAGCAGAACTAATTTGGGTCGATTTCGATTTTTGTCTACTTTTGCTGCCTAATTCGCCGTCTCTATGAGGATTTGCAGATGTAAGGAGTAGCTGTGATTAACGCATTTCAGGTCAATGAATATCTCACCACAACAGGACAGGTGATTCCCGCTCAACTGAAGCAGGCGGTCCAAGAAGGGTTCAAATCAGTCTTGAATTTACGCTCACCAGATGAACTAGGTTTCATGCCTGAGGAACAGCAGATTGCAGAATCCCTGGGGCTATATTATGTGAATCTGCCGCTGAAGCTCGAAGCGTTAGATGAAGCGTTAATCACCCAGATTTTGACTGTATTGGATCAGATTCCCAAGCCTGCCGTGATCCATTGTGCTGCTAGCATTCGATCCACAGCGATTGCCTTGTTAAGTGTGGCGCTTCAGGAAGGGCTAACGCCGGAACAAACGTTAGCAAGGGCAAAAGAACTTGGCTACAAGTTTGCCAGCTACGCTTGTATCGATCCACGGCTCAAGCAATTTTTCAGTGATTATATTCTTAAGTACGCAAAAGCTGCTGTGTCAGTAAGCTAATTTTGTTGTGCATTGGCCACTATCCTGCCCTTGCCTAAACAGTCAACGGAAGCTAAAGAACTGCTCAGTTCAAATCATGACTAGCGTTCAAATCAAAACACTCTCTTTAGTTAACCTTTTGATTACGTTCAGTAGTACCAACTATCGCCATCCGCATTTGGTTTACCTTGCACAGCTAAACTCACGGAAGCCAAGTATGCTAATCCCTGTTGGACTTGGGCAATGGTGCCATGCAATTCTAAGTCAACCTGCCTGGGGAAAACTCGATTTTCTAGAACAACTTGATTAACATTGACACTCAAGCCAAACTGAGAAATTAAATGAGAAACAATTGGCTCCTGCTGACAAAGATAAACACGGATTCGGAGATGAACAGGAGGCTGTTTCTCAATATGAGTTGCATAACGAAGATGAGCTTGTTGCATAATCTTTACCGTTAGAGCATCACGAGGGCATGATTAGGGTTGAAACGCTGTGTATTTCTCTAAATTAGCCGTGCGCGGACAAACTGATTGTTTCAGATCAATTTGCTTAGGAACAGCTTTCTGCTCAAACATCCAGTCAGCACGATTTTGTAAATCACTAACAATACTGGCATTTAGGGGCAACAGTTTTTCTACAATTCGCCGTTCGCCGAGTTGGTCTACGACTGCGGGTTCTAATTGGGCGGCTTTGCCAAAGGCTTCTGCGGCGGCCTGACGATTACTGGCAGCCCATTCTGCTTCACTCACAATGGTATCTAGTACGGCCTTTACCACATCCGGCTTTTGAGCTAGAAAATCGCGCTGCACCATGTAAATGCCGTAGTGAGAAGCAGCATCGCCAGAGGCAATTGGCCGCAGGTTATGCTGAGCTTCCGCGATTGCAACATTAGGGTCCCAAACCGACCAAGCATCAATGTGGCCTTGGGTGACAGCGGGCAGCGCATCGGTAGGGCTGAGATAAACTCGCTCCACTTTTTCTTTTGGCACATTCGCCTTGGCCAGCACCTTCAGCAGTAGATGTTCGCCCCAGCCGCCGCGATTCACGGCCACTTTTTTGCCAATCAGATCCTTGGGGTTTTGAATCGAAGAGTCTGAGCGCACCAGAATCGCTTCCGCTTCCGGAATCGGAGCTTGATAGCCAATAATGCAAACCGGGGTGCCACCTACTAAGCCAGAGATGCCGGGAATATCGCCACCGGACGTAAAATCGACTTCTCCGGCATTCACCGCTTCCAACACGGGTGCAAAGGCAGGAAACGGCCCGACCCATTCTACTTTGATGTTTTGTTTAGCTAGGGTTTCTTCTAATACTTTCCGTTCCCGCGCAATTGGCAATAGCCCCCAGCGGACATAGCCGATCCGAACAACTTGCTGAGAATTTTCAGTTGGGTTTGCGGCAGGTTGGTTAGAATTCGGCTGTTCGGCTGAATTCGACTGAGTTGATTTAACGGTTGAGCAACCCGCCAAGCTACCCAGAATTAAAATTGTGCCTAATGCAGAGGGCAAAATTCTTTGAACAGTTAAAGATACAGACATCATAGAATAGCTTCCTCAAGAGAATCGCTAAGATTAAGATGATCGCGTAGAGTTTTACCCGTATATTCGACTCGAAATAAACTTCGCTTTTGCAGTTCGGGAATCACAAATTCAACAAACTCCTCAAATGCAGCGGGTAGATAAGCAGGCGAAATCACAAAGCCATCACAAGCTTGGGCTTGAAACAACTGCTCTAGCTGATCGGCAACCTGAACGGCAGTACCCACCAGTTGCGGCACTAATACACTAGCTCCATAGCGGCGGCCAATTTCGGCTAGGGTGAGTGATTCGGTCTGGCTCAGATGTGCAATCAGATCATAAATGCCGCGCATTCCCTGGACGCTGACCGCTTCGATTGGTTTGTCTAAATCATGCTGGGAAAAATCATAGTTGAGATGATTAGATAGGGTGGAAAGCCCTACTAGCGGATGAACAAGCTGGTTATGCTCGGTTTGCTTTGCCGCAGCAATCGCCTCAGTTGTGCCAATAAATGGCATTACTGCCAGCAGAATTTTGCAAGAATCAGGCGAACGTCCATAAGCCACAAGGCGCGATTTCATTTCGGTATAAAATTGCTGCGCCAATGACAAGCTAGGCTGAATGGTAAAAATCACCTCGGCCCAACGCGCGGCAAACTCCTTGCCCCGGCCCGATGAGCCAGCTTGAATAATCACCGGATGCCCTTGCGGACTGCACGGCACATTCAATGGCCCACGCGACTGAAACCACTCGCCTTGATGGTAAACATAGTCTACTTTTGTGGGGTCAGCCAGAGTTCCAGCGTCTTGATCGAAAATCAGCGCATCTGCTTGCCAACTTCGCCACAATTTTAGCGTCAGCTCCAAAAACTCATCAGCTCGGTCGTAGCGCCGATCATGCTCTAGATGCTCTGGTAAACCAAAGTTTTGAGCTTCTGCGTTGTTCACCGAAGTCACCACATTCCAAGCTGCTCGTCCGCTGCTGAGGTGATCAAGCGTGGCAAAGGTACGTGCGACCTGATAGGGATGGTAATAGGTAGTGGAACGAGTTGCCCCTAAGCCAATATGAGATGTACTCGCTGCCATTAGCGACAGCACCGGCACCGGATCTAGCCGAAAGGCATCCTGATCACCATACTGCACTCCGACCTGTAAATCGCCGCCATACCGATCGGAAACCGCCAAGCGATCGGCAAAAAACAGCAGATCGAATTTACCTCGCTCTAGCACTTGTGCAATCTGCTGATAGTAATCTGGCTGCAAAAAGCCAAGCTGAGTTTGAGGATGCCTCCAGAGCGCATGACTGTGGGCTACAGGACCAGCAATTAGAAAAGCAGCGAGGTGCATTTGCGCCATCGTTTGCTCTCCTATGAATAGAAATCTGGAGTGGGAAATTCACCATTCAGCACCCAGTTGCCTAGAGCACGAATTTTGTAGTCTACTGGGTCATGCAGCGTAAAGGTACGCAGGTTGCGCCAAAACCGATCAAAGCCATACTCAGAGGCGGTTGCTCTTGCGCCCATCCAATCAAACATGCTGCTAGTAATGTTCAGCCCAATCCGAGTCACAAAGGCTTTTGCAGTTGCAATTGCCACCGCACATTCACCGCGTTCCTCTGCGGTTAATTCGTTGCCTTTTTCCCAGGCAGCCTGCACTAACTGATTGGCGCGATCGGTGAGTAAGATGGCGGCTTCTAGGTTGGTCCAGGCTTCACCATAGTGATGCAAAAGGTAGGGATCGGCAGTTGCTTTTTCCACACCTGAAGTAATCCAGGCTCTAGTCTGGGTTTGCGTATAGTTTTTTGCTGCTTTCAGTGCTCCAATTGTGATTCCCAGATATATATTTGTGAACGTAATCTGAGTTAGACAAGAACGAAAGGTTTTGAATACTTCAGCCGCAGATGGAATCAAAATCTCCTCTGGATCAATCACGACATTATCAAAGGTGACACTACCGCTATCGGTCTGACGTTGGCCGATATTATCCCAATCGCCGTTGACGATGACTCCTTGCCGCTGGGTTGGCACAATCACAATCCGAAAGCCAGCAACATCCTCCTGCACGGCTGTCACCGGAATCAGATCAGAATCGGCGGAACCTGAACAAAAGCTCTTCGTGCCGTTGAGCCGAAAGCGGTTACCATCGGCTGTAAGCATGACTCGTCGGTCGAGCGGATTAAAGCCATTGCACCAGAACCAATTGTGCTCTGCTGTAAGAGTATAGTAGCGCTGCTTTTGCTCTTCGCTGCCAAAAATATGCGGTGCAACCACACCTAGATGATGATACGAGAACAAATGAGCGAGCGAACTATCGACTTCAGCAAACTTGCGATTAATCTGCATCGCCGTGATCCAGCTTTCTCCAATCCCGCCATACTCTGGAGGAATAATCAGCTTCAGTAATCCGCTGGCGCGAATCCAGTCCCGTTCTGCTTTGGGCGTGCCACCTGCTTTGTCACGTTCGACCGCAGTTCGGGCAAATTGAGCCGCCAAGGCATTTGCTTGAGCCAAGTGATCTTGGGTTTGGGGCAGTTTTTGTAGAAGTTGCATGACTGGAATGGATGGGTAGATGATTACTGTAAAGTACTCAGATCAGTTTATTAACTAGTTAACTTTTAGTAATGACTGCTCTTCCAGTAGCGCCTCAGCAAATTCCGTCAGGCCAACTTTTGCCAGAATCGGAGCGATGTCAACATCACGATTAGAAGCTGTCAGACCAAAGCGAATGTTTCTCGCACCGTCAACCACGGCATTAGGCATTGAAAACTCAGGTAATTGCTGCCTTCGCAGCCAAATGAACCCTTGTCCAATCAACCCAACTATTCACCCAAGCATTCGCTTCTCCTATCCTAGGATTAACCCTTCTGATTTCCTACTGTCCGGCTCCAACCAGAGCGGGTGTAGGACGAATGACTTGAATCAGCTCCTCGACTGAGCGGTTCAAGCGCTGCTCGGCTTCTGTATCCGTGAACTGAAGTTCCCCGCTTTCGTGACGCTGAATTTGCGAGTCCACTAGATATACGCCTGCTAAGATATGTTTTGCTCCCAAGGCAGAGAGAACCGGCTTGAGGGCATAGTCAATCGCTAGCAAATGGGCAATGGTGCCGCCGGTCGCAATGGGTAGGACGGGTTTATTGCTGAGGACATTCTGTGGCAACAGATCAAGAAATGCTTTCAACACGCCTGTATAGGATGCCTTGTAGACTGGAGTGGCAATCACTACAGCATCGGCCTGTTCAATTGCAGCAACAATTTCAATAATCGAATCGTTATATTGAGCAAATACTAGGATCTCAGGCGGTAGTTCACGCACTGAGAACAGATGAGTTGAAATTGCATTTGCCTCCAAAAGCCGCTTTGTATGTTCCAACACGGCATAGGAGCGAGACGGATGGGAAGGACTTCCGGCAATCGCAACAACGTTGGCCATAATGTACCTCGTTAGTAGTTACAAACTTGGAGCAAGCAGAGACAGTAACTCTATGAACAGCAACTCCATGAACAGCTTGAAAAATCACCAAATCAGCTAGCGCTAGTGGGAATTCGTTCGTTGGCAATCACCTCACCGACTGGACTCATTTGGCGGCTGGGCGGTGGTAAGGTCACGTCAACGGGTAGCTTCGGAAACAGTAGTTCTGCAACCCGATAGGCTTCTTCTAGATGGGGATAGCCCGACAAAATAAACGTATCAATACCAAGATTGGCATATTCCAACATTCGTTCTGCCACCGTATCCGGATCACCCACCAAGGCCGTTCCAGCTCCACCGCGGACCAATCCTACCCCAGCCCAAAGGTTAGGACTGATCTCCAATGCATCTCGCCCGCCGTTATGAAGCTGCTGCATACGGCGTTGCCCTTCCGAATCGGCACGAGACAGCGCTTTCTGAGCTGCCGCAATCGTATCATCGTCTAAATACCTAATTAGCCGCTCTGCCGCCTCCCAAGCCTCTGCTGTGGTTTCCCGCACAATCACATGCAGCCGAATCCCAAACCGCAAGGTACGACCCTGCTCTGCCGCTAGCTGCCGCACTGAGGCGATTTTCTCAGCCACTTGCTGAGGCGGTTCTCCCCAGGTTAAATACAAGTCCACATGTTTGGCGGCTACCTGTTTGGCAGATGGTGAGGAACCACCAAAATACAGCGGTGGATAAGGCGCTTGCACGGGAGGAAATAGCAGTTTGCCGCCTTTAACATTTAGATATTGCCCTTGGTAATCCACAACTTCTCCCGCCATCATCTCTCGCCAGACTGAAAGAAACTCATCGGTCAGGTCATAGCGAGCATCGTGATCTAAATGCAGCCCGTCACCGGCCAATTCAACCGGATCGCCCCCCGTGACCACGTTGATCAACAGCCGACCGTGGGAGAGGCGATCAAAGGTGGCAGCCATGCGAGCAGCCATACCGGGCGAAGACAATCCTGGACGAATGGCGACTAAGAACTTCATCCGTTTTGTCACATGAATCAGAGATGCAGCCGTGATCCAGGCATCTTCGCAGGAACGTCCGGTGGGCAACAGCGCACCCGTAAACCCAAGCGCATCAATGGCTCCTGCTAACTGCTTCAGATAGTCGGATGTTACGGCCCGCCCACCTAGTGCAGTTCCGAGATAGCGGCCATCGCCGTGCGTTGGAAAAAACCAAAGAACATCCATCGCCAAACTCCTGCTGACAACATCGCATCGGTGAGCGTAGGAAGGGTCTGCCTGATTACAAACCCCACTGACACACCTCAATTGCAAATCTTCATTTGCAAATCTACGGTAACTTTATCGATTTACCGTATCAAGCACGTTAGCACAGGGAATAGCAGAAAATCAAGCGTTTGGGAAATGTTTGAGTGGATGCTAAGCATTCAGATCTTTGAACTGAGGCGAATATTTCGTGATTCAAAATACATTTGTGCTTCCAGATACAAACAGAGATTTTCAGGCTAGTGAAGTACGAAAACGGAGTGCAGAGGCAGTGCCCTTGCGTGGGGGCGAAGCCCCCACCCCCCCCCATACCTCACATGAGTGAAAAACGCTGTAGGATATTGCTGAGCGAGTTTGATCAATGAAATAATTGAATGAAAGAATTCGCTAATGTCTAACAACAGGAGCAATGAGTGTCATTGAAGTTGGCTATGCTTCATTGTTAGTATCTGCTTTGGGTATACTCGATAGTGCTTGTAGAATTAGGGCTTGAAGTTCGTTGAGATTTACACCTAGATGTTCTAGTACTCTCACCGCTTCGCTGGGCTGGCCATTCACCAACTCTTGACCTTCTTCAATCAATCCCAACAGCAGATGCAGGGCGCTAATCAGGCTTTGTTCCAATCGATCTGCGATGGCTTTGGCTCGTTCAAAGGCTCGAACACTTCTTTCTGAGAAGGGTAATCCTTCGTTAAACTTAAACTCAGCAACGGTATAGTTAGGCCCCACTTCAATCACTCGTGGAGTAGGCGAAGGTGAAGGAATCACTGGCTCTGCAACCGGCCCCAAAACATCACGAATCGCGGCTTGCACTTCTGCTACGGTAATGCCTCGATGCTGAAAGAAATTCAGTGAATTCAAGCAAGGTACAGTTGCTCCTGTTGCAGTTCCTTCCTGAGCTACCAAACCTAGCAAGATTAATTCTGTGCCGATCGAAGGGTAGTTTTGAGAGAAGGCTTGATCTCCGGCAAAAAGCACTGCCTTTAATCCTTGAGCATCGAATCGTTCAAACATATAAAAACACGTTGCTGATGAATCTGTCTGCTTGTATCCTAGACTACTGGACAAAGCGCTTCTCTATTACTGAATAATGGCTCATTCATCGGATCTGATATAGCTTCTGTCTCTACTGATGTCTGTACTGAGAAACTAATTCAAGAGAAATAGGATTAAAGCAGTGATTCGCACTAAACACTTGCGAATCAGCAACCAAGTTCTTGCTCCGAACATCAATTAACTCAATTTATCGATCGAGGTTATCACACTATTAACTTTTATCCTTATTTCTGTCTCTAAAACAATAGATTAGATATCAATCCAATTATTCCCCCAGCCAGCACCAACCAAGCCGAATTTACTTTGAAGCGAAACACGGCAACCACACTCAAAACGGCAACCATGACCGTTAATCCATCCACCACTGCGGTTCTTAGTAGCGTGTAGAACACACCCGCCATTAGCCCCAGCGAAGCCGCATTGACGCCATCCAGAAACCCACTGGTCCATGCTGATTGCCGCAGTTTGTTCACCCAGGGATTCACCAGCCACACCAGCACAAACGCCGGCAGAAAAATACCGATGGTGCCAGCGATGGCTCCGGCATGACCGGCTAGCAAATAGCCAACGAAGGTTGCGGTGGTAAATACCGGCCCCGGCGTCACCTGACCGATGGCGACGGCATCCAAGAGCTGCTGCGAGGTCAACCACTGGTTACGTTCGACCAAATCTCGCTGCAAAAAGGCTAGCAGCACATAGCCACTGCCATACAGCACCGAGCCAATTTTGAGGAAAAACAGAAATACATTCACCCATCCGACTGAAGCCGCGTTGACCGCACTCGTTCCTACCTGTGCTAGCAGACTAAAGGGAATTAAAAATGCCCCAATCGACTGAGTTTTACGAGGGCGCTTCAACAGCATCACCAGCACACCCAGCAGCACCAGCAGCAGGATTTCGTTGATTCCGACCAAGTAGCCAATTAATGCCGCCACTCCAGCCGCAATCGTGGGGCCATCTTTCGCTGCCTTTTTGCCCAACTGCCAGACTGCCTGTAGCACGACGGCAATAATCACCGGCTTGATGCCATAGAGCAGCCACTCCATCTGAGGCACGGTTTGGTAGCGTGCGTAAACAGCAGCCAGTGCCCAGACAATCAGCATCGCAGGCAGAATAAAGCTAACTCCGGCCACCATCAACCCTCGCCAGCCAGCCCGTTCGTAGCCAATATGAATCGCCAACTCGGTCGAATTAGGACCTGGAATTAGATTGGTGACTCCTAACAAATCCAGCAGCTTTTCGCGGCTCATCCAGCGCCGCCGATTCACCACCTCTTGGTCCATCATGGCGATGTGAGCTGCCGGACCCCCAAAAGCAATGGTGCCAAGCTTCAGGAAAACAAGCGCCAGTTCGTTGAGCCGTTGCTGCCGTTGGGATGGGCTGAGTTGAGCATAGGGCAGCGATTCTATGGACTGATTCTCTTCTGTATTCTGGGACACGTTGTTTTCCTCAATTCACCGATAACAGAGCAGCACTTTAATTATTAAGATTGAAACCCCTCTTGGCAATTTAAACCTCTGTTATGATTTGGTAAATACAAGATACGTAATCTTTATCGGAATACCGGAGTTTTATGAGTCAAGCAAACGACCCGCCCAAACAGATCAGCGAAGACTTTTATGCTGGAGGGCAACCCGATACCGAGACCATTCAGCAGTTGGCAGAACAGGGGTTCAAGTCGATTGTCAATTTGCGTTCGCCTGACGAAGCCGGTGCATTAAGTGATGAACAGCAGCAGGCAACCGACGCCGGGTTGGAATATGTCAATGTTCCCCTCAGTCCTGGAGAAGCAGATGATAGCTTAATGGCCAAAGTACTGTGGGAACTGGAAGATCTTCCCAAGCCAGTCTTTTTTCACTGCGGAGCCGGAGCAAGAGCGGGAGCGTTAGCCCTAATTGCGCTAGCAACCCAGCAGGGATTGAACCGTGAACAGGTGATTGCCAAAGCAGCGGAAATTGGTGTGAATGTGGAACAGCCTCACCTCAAGGGTTTCTTGGAGAGCTTAGAGTAGCATATTTTGCTGAGTTCTCAATTGAATTACTTAGAATAAATTCAATTTATCGTTGGAATGCTTGCATTCTAGCTTTGCATGTGCAATCATTGCCTTATTAATCTACGGTAATTCGACCAATTTATCGTAGTTTTAAAAAGACCACAGGGTAGGGAAGTAGAACGTCAAGCAAGGCAGATCAGGGTTGGCCCAGTCAATTTCAGTATTCAACAGTTCAACCTAGGAGGCCGGGAATGGGCTTCAGTTCGTTTAGTAAGTCGCTGTTTGGGGGTTGGATCAATCAAGGGGTAGAGTCTGGTATTGAGACAACGGCATCAGAGAGGGGGAGTGGTCTAGTCACAAACTCAACAGATCCATCAGTGATAGGTAAACCCATTCAGCTCAAGCATTTTATCGATCTTGATCTAGATATCGCAGGCTGGTATGCCTGGGGACATCACAGTGCAGAAGATTTTTTGGCAGTGGTTGTAGAACAGGATTTTAGTCACCCGTTTTATCTCCAAGATGTCAAACAAGGTTGGGCAAACGTTGCAGGTTCTCACTTCGAGTTTGTCACTCAGCCCTTACCGGGGTTTCAGGCCATCACCGTACTCGAACATGTGATTTGATCACCCGTTGAAACAATGCAGTTAAAGTTATGCAATTAGTGCAGTCTCACTCCTCTAAGTTCTCTTGGCAGTCATTGCCCTGGCAGCAGTTTGCACCCTGGCTGGTTCCGGCTGCTCTGATTGTGATCTGGCAGATTTTGGCTCAGATCGGCGTTATCTCGACTCGGATTTTGCCAGCCCCAACCCAAATTGTAGAAGCAGCGGTTCGGCTGGCTCTCAGCGGCGAGCTGGCGCGCAACGTGGCGGTCAGTCTTTATCGTGCTCTGGTAGGCTTCCTGATTGGGGGCAGCATTGGCTTGAGTTTAGGAGTGCTGAATGGGTTAGCTCGGCGAGCTGAGCTGCTGCTAGACAGTTCCATCCAAATGATTCGGAATATTCCCCACCTAGCCCTGATTCCACTGGTGATTCTCTGGTTTGGGATTGGGGATCCGGCTCGGATTTTTCTAGTATCCTTAGGTGTTTTCTTTCCGATTTACATCAACACGTTTGCTGGGATTCGCTCGATTGATCCTAATCTGTTAGAGATGGGCAAAGTTTATGGTTTAAGCCGTAAGCAATTGTTTTCACAGATTGTGTTACCGGGAGCTTTGCCCAATATGCTGGTTGGCTTACGCTACGCTTTGGGCTTGATGTGGTTGACGCTGATTGTGGCTGAAACCATCGCCGCCAATTCTGGCATCGGCTATATGGCGATGAATGCTAGAGAGTTCATGCAGACGGATGTAGTCGTGATGAGCATTTTGCTGTACGCATTATTGGGCAAACTTGCTGATTCAATCGTGCGAGTGCTGGAGCGCTTGTGGTTACCGTGGCATCCCAGCCAACATGTTTAGCTAACTAGTTTGATTTTTTGGAGTACGACGAAATGGGTACAGTAAATCATCATGGAAATGAATCCCATGGCGTAGCAAATGGCGCTCATGTCATTGTTCAAGATTTGAGTAAGTCATTTGGTAACTTTCAGGTTCTCAAAGGGATTAACTTAGAGATTAACGCGGGCGAGTTTGTGGCCGTGGTCGGTAAGAGTGGCTGCGGCAAAAGTACCTTGCTGCGCTTGCTGAGCGGTTTGGACACTCCAACCAACGGCCAGATCTATATTGACGAACAGCCGCTAAAGGGGTTGAATCCATTTGCCAGAGTGATGTTTCAAGACTCGCGGTTACTGCCTTGGCGACGAGTTTTGGATAACGTGACGCTGGGATTGAAGTATCAAAGTCAGCAGCGGGGGCAGTGGGCGCTTCAGGAAGTGGGATTGGCCGATCGTGCAGATCGCTGGATTACTCAATTATCAGGCGGACAACGGCAGCGGGTGGCTTTGGCGCGAGCACTAGTCAGTCAGCCCCGCTTGCTGTTGCTAGATGAGCCGTTGGGTGCGCTAGATGCCCTGACAAGGCTGGAAATGCAAAATTTGATTGAAACACTTTGGAAAGAGCAGCAGTTTACCGCATTTCTCGTGACTCATGAAGTGGAAGAAGCCGTATACTTGGCCGATCGGGTCATTGTGATCGAAGACGGCGAGATTTCCTTGAATTTGTCGATCCGCTTGCCGCGTCCTCGCAATCAGGGCAGTGCCGAATTTGCTGAGCTGAAGATGAGAATACTCGATCAAATCTTGGGCAGACAGCGCCAGCCTGAACGCGATGTCTCCGTTCTACCAGCCTTTCAGCCCTAGCTTTCATTCCATTTAATTTCACTCCATCTAAAAGGAATACACAACGCATTCTCAAAGGGTTTCATGTATGTATCTGAAGCGAAGGACGGTTCTCTCTGGATTGATCGGTTTTAGTATTCCTCTGATTGTGGCAAGCTGTGCTAGCAACTCGTCGAATAATGCGTCGAACCAAGCTAGCTCCAGTTCTGATTCGTCTGCTGCCAATAGTCCATCAACAGCCGGTACAACGGTGCGCATCGGCTATCAAAAGGCGACCGAGCTGGACCTGCTGCGTTCTAGAGGCAATCTTGACAAGCGCATTCAGGAGTTGGGTGGGACGATTGAGTGGTCGTTGTTTCCGTCGGGGCCGCCTATGCTGGAGGCAATGAACGCAGGCAAAATCGACTTTGGAGGAGTGGGTGAATCGCCGCCGATCTTTTCCCAAGCGGCAGGAGGACAGTTTTATTACGCCAGCGTCACGCCCCTCGCACCAGAAACGCAGGATATTGTTGTACCCAGCAATTCACCGATTCAATCACCGGCTGATCTAAAGGGTAAAAAAGTTGCGCTCCAGAAAGGATCAAGTGCCCATTATTTGCTGCTGAAAGTGCTGGAAGAAAACAATATTGATGCTAGCGAGGTAGAGGTGGTTTCGTTGTCTCCTGCCGATGCCAGAGCCGCGTTTGAGCAGGGTAATGTAGATGCTTGGTCGATTTGGGATCCGTTTCTGGCAGTTGTGCAGGCCAATGGCAATATCCGCGAACTGAAAGTTGGGCGAGAGCGACGCACATTCTTCCTGTCTGCCCAGCAGTTTGCTGAAACCCAGCCAGAGTCACTGAAAGTAGTGCTCGATGAAGCGAAACAAAACGGCGAATGGGTCAAGCAAAATATCCGAGAGGTGGCCGAACGCTTCTCTAAGGATATCAAAGTAGATGTAGCCATTCTGGAAGAGGTGTACAAACGCCGCAGTTGGGATGTACTCCCTGTCGATGAAAGCGTACAGCAGGCGCAGCAGCAGGTGGCAGATATATTTTACAAAGCCCAAGTCATTCCCAAATCAATTCAGGTCAAAGAAGCGTTCTTAGCAGCAAGCGACTATACCAAGATTTTTCCCAGCTAAACGCTGACTGACTGATTCAGGAGATAAGCCCTATGCAAACCAATAGCTCTCCAGTTGGGAATGCGCCTTTGCTTGTATTGAGTCTGTCCTGCCTGGTTGGATTTTTTCTGATCCTGTTGTCTATTTTCGCTATCTACGCGATCGAGAAATTAGGCTGAAGTTATTCAAATCCGGTCGATCAGCCAGCGTAGAGGCGTTTTGCCAAAACGCCTGTACAATGTTTTGCCAAAACGCCTGTACAATTTTTTGCCATAGGCGTAGCCTTTCCGCAGGAAATAATGCCTGTACAATGTTTCGCCAAAACGCCTGTACAATTTTTTGCCATAGGCGTAGCCTTTCCGCAGGAAATAATGCCTGTACAATGCGGCATTTAAATTTGGGGCGTTGAGTCGGATTTGAGATTAGAGCAGAGGGTTGTTGAAGCTACCTTCTGCTTTTTTCAGCAATCCTCTAAATTACCTAGCGGCTGACTTGCAAATCAGGTCAGGCTTGTGGGATGATAGCTTCAATAAAATACGGTTCGCTGAGCGACTTACCGTATTTAATAGATTCACTCCAATTCCTGCCATCAGCTTTTTTCGATTCGCGGCCAAGTCAACCGTGAGCGTTTTGTGTGCAGGGCTAGAGTTTCTATTTCTCGTGATTCCGCATTGATAAGGTAAGTACAACTATGAGCGTTTGGAAGCGATTCATGCGAACAAAATGGCGACTAGCGGCCTTTGTTGCATCCCTGATCACCTTTGCGATTCTGATTCCGCTTCTTCCTTTCTATCCAGCTAAGGCCAGCACTACGACTGTTCAGATTGTCCAGCCTAGCTGGGTGGCTGAGCACGCCAATGATCCCAATTTACGCATCCTGGATGTGCGGGTTAATCCGTTTGATTATTTTACTGCTCACATTCCCGGTGCCGTTCACATTGCCGACAACACTTTTCGTGGACCAAATGGGACCCTGCCCGTCCAGTACTGGGAAACCGAGAAGCTAAGATCGCTGTTTACGCAGGCAGGCATCACTGACACTAGTAAGGTATTGGTTTATTCTGACGGGCGCGATGTATTGGGAGCCACGATGGTGGCCTATCTGCTGGAGCGGTCTGGGCATGCCGATGTTGCGATTCTGGACGGGGGTTTCACCGGATACAAAACCGCTCAGTTGCCTGTAACCAAAGAGTTTCCCCAGTATAGTCCCGGTAATTTCACGATCAAAGACGACCCCTCGGTGCGAGTGACGCTTGAGCAGGTGAAGCAAGCTCTCGGTCAACCGAATGTGGTGTTCATTGATCCGCGTCCGCCCGAACTGTTTGCCGGAGAGCAGGATATTTGGATTCGGAATGGCCATATTCCAGGCGCAAAGAACATTCCCTGGGTATCGTTTACCGTCGGTGAGGCCAATTTCCATCAACTGAAGCCGCTAGGGGAAATTCAGCAGATTCTGGCCTCTCGCGGCATTACGCCTGATAACGATATTATCGTCACTTGCAGTACCGGACGGGAAGCCACCTTGCAGTACCACGTCTTAAAGCACTTGTTGGGTTATCCTAAGGTCCGAGTTTATGAAGGTTCTTGGACCGAATATTCGGCACAGCTTGATCTACCGATTGAAACCGGACGAGATGCAGCCTAGAATGTCTAGGGAACTAGCGAGGTGAACCATGCTGAGAATCGGAATGCTGCTGGTGGGTGGCGCAATTGTCACCGCCGGAGCAGGATTAGCCATCTTGTCGGTTGTGGCGACGGGCGCTGCATCAAGCCTGGGAGTTCTAGTTAGCTGTGTGCCCACGCTTCCTCCTGAAGATGAGGAGCAAGAACAAACCGAGCAGGAAAAAGAAAAATCAGAAACGAGTAGCTAATCGATGAGCTAATTATGAGTAACGCATCTGGGCTGACGCTGCCTCCTCAGAGTGTTCAACCTCCGACTCAGCGGGCAATCGTGCTGTTTGTGCTGGCCCTCCTCACCGCCGGTGCAGTCGCTCTGAGTGGCTTTGGCTGGCGACAAAGCGTACTGTTTTTAATTGGCAGTTTATTTGGCGTTAGTCTCTATCACGCTAGCTTTGGCTTTGCCTCGGCCTATCGCCGACTGTTTGTCTATGGTGAAGTTAGGGCGATTCGCGCTCAGCTGCTCATGCTGATGGCAGCGACGGTGCTGTTCGCTCCGATTCTGATCAGTGGCGCGACCTTTGGTCAGGAGGTGACGGGTGCGGTGGCCCCAGTCGCAGTTCAGGGAGCAATCGGCGCGTTTTTGTTTGGCATTGGCATGCAGTTGGGCAGTGGTTGTGCCTGCGGTACGCTCTATACGATTGGCGGCGGCAGCAGTATGATGCTGTTGACCTTACTCACCTTTGGCATCGGCGCATTTTGGGCTAGTTTAACCGGCAATGTATGGGCCGGACTGCCGAAAACCGAGCCGCTATCGCTGATTTCGCTGTGGGGTTGGGCAGGGGTAGCTGTGCAGTTGCTAGGATTAGTGCTGATTGCAGCCGTACTCTGGCGCTGGGAAGAAAAGAACCGGGTTAGAGCGATCGAGCCTGCGCCACAGCCATTTAGCTTCAGAACTTTACTCTATGGTCCTTGGTCGCTAGCATTCGGTGCGATTGCGCTAGCGCTGCTCAACTGGATCACGCTGTTGATCGCAGGACGCCCCTGGGGCGTAACTTGGGGATTCACGCTCTGGACCGCAAAGATTGCACAGCAGCTCGGATGGAACCCGGCCACAAGCGAGTTTTGGAGTCAGGGCATGGGGGCGACTGCTTTGAGTCAAAGTGTATTCGCTGATGTCATTTCAGTGATGAATTTTGGCATTGTTCTAGGAGCAACATTAGCGGCAGCATTGGCAGGAAAATTATGGCTCAAAAAGCCGCCATCTAAATTGGCAGTCGCAGCGGCCTTGATGGGTGGTCTGATGATGGGGTATGGCGCTAGACTCGCCTTTGGCTGTAATGTCGGTGCTTACTTTAGCGGGATCGCTTCAACTAGTCTGCATGGCTGGCTCTGGATCGGTTTCGCGCTTTTAGGAACAGCGGTTGGGGTGAGGCTACGTCCCTTATTTCGCCTATCGAATTAATGGTTTGCTGAAGAGGCGACGGGCAGAGCAACGGGCAGAACTCGCTTGGAGAAACCCCAGCTAAAGAGGACTGCCATTCCTGCCTCTAGGTTAGTCCTGGTGTTGTAGACATAATACAGAGCACAACCCCCAAACCAAAAACAGTCACAGTCATACTTGACATGACAGACCAGTTAAACGCCTGAATTTGACGCCGACTGATATAAAACTGACCCAATAAAAGCGCCACCATTAAACCAATCAAGGCAAACAGCAGAGCCATTTGCCAGCAGGTAAAGTAAATCTGAATCAGAAGCTGCTGAAAGGCCAGAATCGCAGCAATTCCTAGGCCAAATCCGGTCAAGACAACAACAATCCGCAGTAGGTCGAGTAGGGAATGGCTCAGGCCAATTCTGGTTTGATAATTGGTTTGATAATTGGTTTGACGATCGAATTGGCGTTGCTGCGGTGTTTGCGAAGCAGACTGAAAACTAGACTGGGGTAGATGGTAATGGGAAAAAACTTCTGAAGCTGGCATAGTTGAAATGTGGGGGAAAGGCGTTCATGCTTGATCTATTCTCAATCTATAGAACTCAAGCAATAAAAACAAATAGTCTTGATTGTTGAAATCATAAATTGAATTGATGCAAGTGGAATGATAAGAAACAGGGGCATTGACACCACACAATCAACAGATCAAGTGCCGCAGCCCCTGTTTTTTGGTTCGAGGAGAAGACGCTATGCGTCTAAAGCCGCCAGCATCCAGAGTTTTGTCAGTCAATCAGCAGTCTCAATCGGTGGGAGCTTGGGGCAATTGGCGATTCAGGTCAGCTTCTGTCACATCTGGAATATCCCAATTCACGTTGCCAGCTTTGAACAACTGAGCTGGGGGCAGGTTGAATTCAATCGCTCCATCTGGGGTTTCATTGATCGTTAGACGGGTACCGCTGAGGAATTTAGCGGCGCTGGCAGTTCCCAAATCCAGACCGGCTACCTTCAGATCACTGGGCAAAAACACGCCTTCACAGTTCCAATCATCATCTGTTGCAGCACCGCTCGGCAGCAAATAGAGCGTATTGTCGAATTTAGAGGTTGACTTTTTGCCCGTTGGGCCGTAGACCGCAATCGTGCGTCCGGTGTTATTGAAACATTCGGTCACACCCTTACCCGACTCCACAATGTATTTCTGATATTGCAGTTCACTTATCTTTTGTTGCAGTTCTTGTGCCGAAGAAATTCCTTCGGGCAACTGCTGGGTTTCTCTAGCCTGGAGCAACTCACCCAGAGTAGTCGTAATTTGCTGGTAGTCGGGGTTTTTGTCTAACTTGGGAGCATCGGCGAATGCAGGTTGGACAATTAACAAATTGATCAACACAACCAGACACACCAAGATCGCTTTCAATGGTTTCATCATCGTTCTCCTTAACATTCTCCCTTTCTTAGATTAATGCTGCCAACGAGAGATACTTTGGCAACAAGCTTATTGAGCGGCTAACTTTGTAGCGATGGCCAGCCCGCCCATAATTCTGGTTAGTTCTTTTGCGGTAATAGCACCTTGCGATTCATCATTACCGTTGCAACAGCGCTGACAATCAATGCCAGCATAGATAGGCTCTGATCTTCTAGAGTATGGCTCTCAAACAAAATCATCACACCCAGGCCAATCAAAACGAATGGTACCAGCAGGTTGCCATAGCGAGTCAGGGTCTCTGCAATCATTGGCACTCGCGTTAACTGGTAAGCTGCGTAGCACCAAACTCCAACTAGTGAAAGAAATACACTCAGAATTACCAGTAAACTTTCTACTGTACAGCTTGCAAACAAAGGCATATAAATGCCAATATTGTCTCCTCCGTTGGCAATTGTGATCGCGGCGATACTACAAGCCTGTGGTGAGAGAAAATTCGCAAAGGGTGAGGCAGATGCGGCTACAGTTAAATTCTGCTCCGATTCTTCCTCCTGATCGCGGCTGAGCAAGCGATTCACACCAATTGCAATCGGCACAATTCCTAACATACCAATCCAGGTTTGCGGCAGCAACTGTCCTCCTAAGAATCCTGGCATGCTCATCAGCACTAGAGAGGTAAAGCCGAGGTATTGCCCCATGACCACATGCCGACGTTGAAAGCCGCGATTTACCTGAGAAAATAATAGTAGCAGAATGATAATGTCATCCAGGTTTGTGGCAATAAAAGCAGTAATACCAGTGGGAATAGCAGCGAGTAAGTTGCTCATGGAATGAAATCTTGATTGCGAATGATTTGATAATGCGTTAGGAGATACACAAACGGCAATGCATTAGAGACTAGAGTGTTATAAAAATAGCCATACCTGGATAAAATAGACACTACCAGTCAAGTGACAACTCAAATTGAAGTTTTCAACTAGTTTTGGTCATGCATCACTCGGTTAGACGATTCACCAGCATCTGGGTTTTGCTGAGATAAGGCAACTTCTTCAACTGGCAGAACATAGAATGATTCTTTTGCCTCAGCAATATTGTGGGGTAGCAAACCGAAATAGCCCGGTACTGGCACGACCGATTGAACAACCATGTTGCTGTCCTCTTTTAGTTCAGTTCCCGTTTGCTTGGGTGTGAATAACACTCTAGCTTCACGCTGTTGTTGAATCAGTTCGGTCAACTCCGACAGCTTTTCAGAATACATCTGATCCATCTTTTGATGCAGCAACTCTAGATTTTGAGCGGTTTGGAGATTCATTTGGTAGTGCTGTTGAGCATGAGCACGATCTTCATCCGACTGGCGGTTTTGGCTCATCAACACGACCGGAGCCGTATAGGCCGAGGCAAACGAGAATACGAGATTGAGCAGAATAAACGGCGATTCATCCCAGTGAGGCAAACCAGGAGTGAGGTTACAGCCAACCCAAGCAACCAGCACTGTAGTTTGACCAATCAAAAACGACCAAGAGCCAACTTTAGAAGCCAGTTTATCCGCTAACTTCTGGCCAAAGGTAGGTTCTGACAGTTTAGGAGAATTGGCAATCGCCAATTTTTTTTCAGGTTCGCTGGTGTTGGATGACTGTAGTTTCATGGTCTGTGATTCCTTCTAGAGATGCTTAATTTCAATCACACTGCAACTGGCGGTTTATCGAGTTAGTTTCGTAGCTATCGAGGGATTGCTCAGTTGCTTGATTTGCATGGTTCTACTTTAGGTAGACTCAAAGATAAAATCAAATATTCTTGTTTGTTGAAATGATAAATTGAATTGATGAACAGCCTTAGCCTAGCATCCAGCCTAATATCCACAAGGATTTACAGTTTTCGCTGCAACGTTTTTATAGACATATCATTCGATAAATCTGTACTTTGCTCTGATTCCTGCCACTGTCAATTAAATCTATTTATTAATTCAACAAAAAAGAATATTTGATCTTATAAATAGGAATGACTAAAACTGGAATAACTAAAACAGCAACAATCTGCGAGTCAAATCATGACGCTTGACCAGCTACGGGTTTTTCTGACCGTGGTGCACCATCTCCATTTCACTAGAGCGGCAGAAGAGCTAGGCTTAACTCAACCCGCCGTCAGCTCAGCAATCCACTGCTTAGAAGCTGAGTATGATGTCAGGCTATTTCACCGAATTGGCCGCCAAATTGAATTGACCGAGGCAGGGGAACTCTTGCAAGTCGAAGCTCAGAAACTGCTCGACCATGTAGCGCTGATTGAACGCGGCCTGCGGGAATTTAACAGCTTGCAGCAGGGAGAACTGAAGCTAGGAGCCAGCTCGATGATTGGTAACTACTGGCTACCCGCTAAAATCAGCCAGTTCAAGCGGCAACATCCTAATATCTCGGTTAAAAGTACGCTCGGTGATTCAGATGCAATTTGCGAAGGGGTTGCACTTGGATTGTTGGATCTAGGGCTAATTACAGGTTTGGTGCAGCCTAAATTCAAACAGCTTCAGCACATGATTGTCGGCCATGAACGGCTACAGATTGTCGTAGGCCAATCTCATCCTTGGTTTCAACGCTCTACGATTCTGTTGTCTGAACTGTTGCACAGCGGTTGGATCATGCAAGAATCGCATTCAACACTGCAACAAGTGTTTGAAGCAACGCTGCAAGTTTGGGAGATTCCTCCGGAGAAATTAAAAGTATTAATGGTAGTTAGCAGCAGTGAAATGGTGAAGGCGGCACTCGAAGATGGCATGGGTGCGGCGGTTTTACCAGAGTCGATGATTAAAAAAGAGATACAGCTCAAAATTTTGCGTGCCGTGCGGGTGATGCCCAGAAAAGAAGCCAAAAAACCGCTAGAGATTGTGCTTCCAATTTTGCAAATCAAGCACGCTCAACGGTTTCAGACCCAGGCAGCTTTGGCGTTTGAGAAAATGTTAGAGGCTCAAACTTGACTGCTATAGCCGTAGCCAAAACGCCTCTACGCGAAAATCGTACAGACGTTTCGCCGAAACGCCTCTACGCGAAAATTGTACAGACGTTTCGCCGAAACGTCTCTACGTTGGCGGATCAACCGAATTGGATAGGACTTGAATTGATGCAAAAACCCTGTGGAATTTCGGACTTTTAGATATGTTATGATTTCCTGACATTGGTAATGACAATTAAAGCTGGAGAAACGTCAAATCCATCACAAAAAGTCCTATTACAGATCCCGTAAGGTAGTTGTTACATTCCGATTAAACCATTTTGGCCCAGGCAGTTTATGCAGTGGAAACCAGATGAAATCGAGCTTTCAGGTTAGAGCACGAAAATGAATAAAGACTTTTTATTATAATCACGTAACTGATAAATTTAATTTCCTGTTCCCTAGTCAATAACCGTTCTTTCTAAAAAATTTTAAGATGACAATGGCATCACGTTACCCCATTCTCCAAATGTTTAGATTAGGGTATTGAATGAATACACCTTTGCTGTTAGAAAAACTGATTGAGTCTGATGAACTTTAGTATCTCCAAAACTGTCTGTCCTCCTCAAACAGTTGCGATCATTGGCGGTGGTTTTAGTGGTGCCATGATCGCCACTCATTTGTTGAGTGCAGGTATTCCTGTCTCAATCAAGTTGATTGAAAAACGCCCAGAAGTAGGTCGCGGCATTGCTTACAGTACTTCAGTCGATGCCCATCTGCTCAATGTCCCAGTCGGCAAAATGAGCGCCTTTCCTGATCAACCAGAGCATTTTCTCCACTGGCTCCGCAAAACTCAGCCGCGTGGAATTGTAGTTGATGCCGATGCTTTTGTACCTCGTCAAGTCTATGGTGACTATATCCAAGCAACGCTACGGGAAGCGATTATTCATGCAGCACCATATACTCGATTTGAACGGATTACCGAAGAAGCAGTTGGCATTGAACCCACTGCGAATGGGGCATTGATTCATCTGAGTACCGGAGAATCCCTTCAGGCTAATAAGGTAGTGCTTGCGACTGGCAACGTTGCGGCTAGTCTGCCTGCCCCCCTCAAACACCTGAGCAACCGTGAACGCTACGTGCGAGAAGCCTGGTCATGGGATGCAGTGACTCAACTCAATCCAGATGCGGCGGTGTTACTGGTGGGGACTGGGTTAACGATGGCGGATATGGTCATTTCACTGCATCAGCAGGGGCATCGAGGTCCGATCTATGCGGTTTCGCGGCATGGTTTGTTGCCGCAACGTCATCTGCCATCTGTATCTCGTTCCGCCTGTGTTGATCTGGACAATACTCCTATAACCATGCGAGGACTATTACAGCGAGTCCGGCAAGAAATTCAAGCCGCCGCCCGTGACGGTCAAGATTGGCGGAGTGTAATCGATGGCTTGCGCCCAATTACCCAATCTCTCTGGCAAAAATTACCGCTGACTGAACAACAGCGCTTTTTGCGCCATGTCAAATCCTATTGGGAAGTCCATCGCCATCGAATCGCTCCAAAAGTGGCGAATGTGTTAGATCAGCTGATCCAATCAGGGCAACTGATCCACTATGCCGGACGGATTCAAAGCTGCCAAGCATCGGAAGATACAAATCACAGTGTTGATATCACTTTGCGTCTCCGGGGCACTAATCGCAACATCACCTTAACCGTTGAGCGAATCATTAACTGCACGGGAGCAGCCTGCGACTATCGCCGCCTTCAACATCCATTGATTGCCAGCCTCCAGGAACAGCGGCTAATCCGCCCCAGTGCTTTAGCGATTGGTATTGAGACCGATGCGGTCGGAGCTGTTATTGATGCTGACGGCAACGCTTCTAACTACCTATACACGATTGGGACTACCCGTAAGGCTAGCCTTTGGGAAACAACTGCCGTACCTGAGCTGCGGCTACAGGCCCAGAATTTGGCAGAGCAGATCCTGCAAGCGCTCGCCCAACCGGTTACATCGTTTGATGCTGCAACTTCTCAATTCAATCAGTCGCTTCGGCTTCCTCAGCCTGCTGAGTGGACATTCCGACAGCTTTTTGACCGAGAATCCTGCACCTACACCTACCTGATTGCCGACTCCCACAGCGCCATCCTAGTTGATCCAGTGCTAGAACAGATGGAACGCGACCTGCAAGTATTGCGGGAATTGGGCCTGTCTCTATACGCTTGCTTGGAAACCCATATTCATGCTGATCATATTACTGGCGCACACCAATTGCGGACGTTAACCGGATGCCAGGTGATTGTGCCCAATGACGCAACCGTGAAGGGAGCAGATCGGTTAATTCAAGATGGCGAAATTCTGCAATTGGGAGCGATTAAAATTCTAGCAATTGCGACTCCGGGCCACACCGATAGCCACATGGCTTATTTAATTAACGGTACGCATTTGTTGACGGGTGACGCCCTATTTATTCGCGGCTGTGGCCGTACCGATTTTCAAGGTGGTGATGCTGCTTTGCTGTTCGATGCCGTCACCCAAAAATTGTTTACGTTGCCAGATTCAACGCTGGTTTATCCAGGCCATGATTACCAGGGTAGAACCTGCTCAACGATTGGCGAAGAAAAACGCTGGAATCCTCGCTTTGCCGGACGCAACCGCCTTCAGTTTATTCAGCTCATGAGCAATTTGAACTTACCGTTGCCGAAAAAGATGAAGATAGCAGTGCCCGCTAATGAGCGTTGTGGTGAAGTGCTGCAACCATCACCCATCGATACTGATTCACTAACACCCGATATCTCTGCATTTTTCGGCATGTACATCTAGTGCAACCGGCTAAAACCAAGATGCCGAAAAACACCAGGATGCTGTCGCCGCCCGAAGGATGGCCACAACACCTCCTTTGGGTTTCATGTTTAATTAAGTTGTTCTACTTGTGCACTAGCAAACCTCTGGGAAATGTGGTAAACCAAACAAGGGGTTACCTTAAGCGACTGCTGCCTAGGTTTGGTCAGCTTCAGCAAAAACGCTGCTAGCAGAGAATCGGTTGGAGTGCGTTCTACAGGCAGCAAAAGGCTGTGGTTGGTGCTAAATATCGAGAACTATACTGTAAAACCGCTCGTCGGGAGGACGTAGTGACATCGCTGTACAAACCCAAAACCTCAGTTAAGGCTGGTCAATTTAAAGAGTCGGTAATTCGCGAAATGACCCGCGTGGCCATGCAGTATGGTGCGGTGAACCTAGCTCAGGGCTTTCCCGATTTTGCCTGTCCTCCAGAGCTGAAGCAGGCCGCCTGTGAAGCTATTCATGCCGATTTGAATCAATATGCCATTACCTGGGGCGACCGTCCGTTTCGCATGGCAATCGCTGAGAAAGTAGGTTGGTACCTCGGTTTAGCGATCGATCCTGAACAGCACATTACCGTCACTTGTGGTTCCACCGAAGCGATGGCAGCAACCATGCTGGCAACCGTAAACCCTGGCGATGAAGTGATTGTGTTTGAGCCGTTTTACGAAAACTATGGCCCCGATGCGGTGCTTACTGGCGCCACCCCTCGCTATGTAACGCTGCATCCACCCGACTGGAGTTTTGACGAAGCGGAACTGCGGCAGGCATTTAATGCAAATACAAAGGCAATTATCATCAACACGCCCCACAACCCAACCGGTAAAGTATTCAGCCGCGAAGAGTTAACTATTATTGCCGAGCTGTGCCAGAAATGGGATGTGCTAGCCTTTACCGATGAAATTTACGAACATATTCTCTATGACGGTACCCAGCATGTTGCGATGGCTTCGCTACCGGGTATGGCTGATCGCACAGTCACCATTAACGGTTTATCTAAAACCTACAGCGTCACGGGTTGGCGAGTTGGCTACATCTTAGCGAATCCAGAATTGACTGGAGCAATTCGTAAAGTGCATGATTTTCTGACGGTTGGTGCACCTGCACCGTTACAGCGAGCTGGAGTCGTGGCGATGCAGTTGCCCCGATCCTACTACGAAAATCTAGCAAGCACCTATCAGCAAAAGCGTGATTTCATTTTGCAAGCGCTTGACCGAGCTGGCATTCCTTATTTTGTGCCACAGGGAGCCTATTATGTACTTGCAGATATTTCCCAATTTGGCTATCCCAATGACGTTGAATTTACCTACCATTTAATCAAGGATATTGGCTTAGCGGTTGTTCCTGGCTCTAGTTTCTTTAGCCGACCAGAATTAGGCCAATCGCTAATTCGGTTCTGTTTCAGCAAAACTCCAGAAACCCTCAAGGCTGCTGAGGAACGGTTGCTGAAGCTAGCTTACTGAAGCTAGCTTACTGAAGCTGAGTTAGTGGTCTGGTAGCTAGCTAAGCGTTGCTCTAATGTACCGGTATGCAGTTCAAACAGGTGATTATCATCGTCGTAGAAGTAGAGTGACTGCCCTTCACCGGGGATGCGGCTGCGTCCCCATTGCGGTTCAATTCCCAACGAGCGAATCCGAGCCGCATACTGTTTCAGCTCCGGTTCAGGAATTTTGAAGGCTACATGGTTATAGCTTCGTTCGGATAGCGGTGCTCCTTCCATCACGGCTATCCAAGTCTGGTTGATCAAGAAAAACTTTTCCCTCGCAATCGAGAAGGTTGCCTCGCCGCTGGCATAAACCTCTTTCGCATCAAAGATGGTCGTGAGAAATTGGGTCATGCGATCCAGATCGCGCACGATGAACGTAATGTGGCTCAGTCCTTCAATCATGGCGATGCATCACTTCAATTTATGAGTTTGACAAAAAAGAATATTTGCTTGTATGAATCAATCTCTATAAATTGAGACTGTAACACATGCAGTTGCAAAACAGGCAAGTTATCCAGCGACGATTTGTGCTTGCCTACTACTGATTAAACACATCAGTGATCCCAAAAATTGATGAGGAAAAACAATGAATTGGTTGATTGGCG
Organism: Leptolyngbya sp. NK1-12; assembly: GCF_032598965.1. Taxonomy (NCBI): domain Bacteria; kingdom Bacillati; phylum Cyanobacteriota; class Cyanophyceae; order Leptolyngbyales; family Leptolyngbyaceae; genus Leptolyngbya; species Leptolyngbya sp. NK1-12. Next base: position 163,049 of record NZ_CP053587.1, on the reverse strand, counting down.
CATTAGTCACCGGCATTGCCGCCGCTTTTGCCACTACATTCGATGACAATATCTACCTGACCCTGTTCTTCGGTAAAGTCAACCGTTTCTTTCGACCCCGGCATGTGGTTGTGGGTGAGTTTCTTGGCTTCACGGCACTTGTGGCGATTAGCTTAGTGGGTTTTCTAGGTGGCTTAGCGATTCCACCCATTTGGATCGGATTGCTGGGGTTTCTACCAGTGATGATTGGCATTAGCCATCTGCTGAGCCGCGAACCGGAAGAGACCATTCAAACCGTTTCAGCCAGTCTCAACACTAAACCAACCTCCGGCAGACCCAGTCATCCGAAGCAAACCCTCTGGGAAACCATCCGGGATCCGCAAACTTACAGAGTTTCTGCCGTGACGATTGCCAATGGTGGCAACAATGTTGGCATCTATATTCCCTTATTTGCCAGCAGCACTCTCCCAAACCTAGCCGTTATTCTACTAGTTTGCTATCTCACGGTTGGCGTTTGGTGTTTCATGTCCTATCACCTGACTCGTCAACCTGCAATTGCCTTTGTGATGGCGCACTATGCTCGGAAAATCTTTCCGTTTGTCCTGATCTGGTTGGGATTTTCGATTGTGGTTGAGAATCAGTCCTATCGGTTGCTGTTGCCAATCTAATTGCGACAGACACTGATGACCACAACACTGATGACCACAGACACTAAGTACGACAAACACTATAGCTGATACTGTTCTCGTTTCACCTTCCAACCGAATGCTTTAGACAGTCGATTCGACAGGCTAAACTGAGCCGCAATTTCACCCGCTTCCAGAATCGCCAAATCAGAAAAACCAAGTTGCCGCAGGGGCGCTAGATCAGCGGGGGAAAGCTCTTGCTCCAAGCGAGTAATTTTGACCGCAAAGTCAGCCAAGGCTCGTTCTCGTTCGTTCAAAGGAGCTGTCCAATAATTTTCTGCTACCGCTGCTGCCAATTCAGGATTGCCAGTCACCTCGCGCAACTGAGCCTGATGGGTAATCACGCAGGATTCACACCGATTGGCGGCTGATACCACCACAGCAATAATTTCGCGCTCTCGATGGGACAATTCACCTTGACCATGCTGCAAGGCATCGTAGTAATTGAACCAACGCAGTAGATGATCTGGATTGAGCGAATAACCAACAAAATAGGGATGAACAAATCCGTAGCAGTCTCGCTGAGCCTGAAATATCGCTCTTACTTCAGCAGGCAGGTCGGCCTCATCAGGCACTTCCAACCAGGAACCGGTAGATTGCTCTAAAATTTGAGTGCTTTGGACAGTCATGGTGGCTTCTCCTTGGGATAAACAATACAGATAATGTCCTTATATTCATCTACTGCTAAGTCAGATTGAATTACTCAGTAGTATTCTAGAAACAGTTATGAATACTGAGTTATCGTTGGTAATTCATGATTCAGCACCCAATTACCAATATCGCGCAATTTGTAATCTACCGGGTCATGCAGGGTAAAGGTGCGCAAATCGCGCCAATAGCGGTCAAAGCCATAGTGAGTTGCGGTTGAGCGAGTTCCAGTGACTTCAAAAATACGATTAGCAATGTTTAATCCTGCTTTGGTAGCAAGTGCCTTAGCCGCAGAAACAGAAACTGCTACTTCGCCACGTTCTTGATGAGTCAGCGCCGCTTTCTTTTCCCACGCTGCCGTTACTTTCTCAGCCGTTTGGTCTGCCAGTGAAATTGCAGCTTGCAACTCAATCCAAAACTCACCGTAGTGATAAAGAATGTAAGGATCCTTTGTCGCACTATCGACGCCAGATGTAATCCAGGGTCGAGTTTGGGTTATGGTGTAATGCTTAGCCGCTTCTAACGCTCCTTCGGCAATGCCCAAATAGACGTAGGTTTTGGTCAACTGAGCTACGATACCCAGAAATGTGGCAAAGGCACCGTCTGGATCAGGGGGTGGTCCCAGAACTTCATCTGCCACTACATAGACGTTGTTAAACGTAAAACTGCCGCTGGCGGTACGTCGCTGCCCAAAGTTGTCCCAATCATCGTTGTAGACCAAGCCTTCTCGATCACGGGGAATTACAAAAATTGGCGGAAGCTCGACGCCCTCCTGTACGGCAGAAAAGACGCGGTAGTCTGCTTCTGTCACGCCTGTACCAAAGGACTTGATGCCATTGACGCGGTAGTGATCTCCTTCGGGCGTCAGTTTGAGGCGCTCATCGCGGGTGTTGATGGCATTGGCCCAAAACAAATTGCGCTCAACCGTCTCACGGTAATAGCGTTCTGCCTGTGCCGGCGTCCCGGCCACTTCTGCCAGCGTTGTCAGGTTGAGATGATTGCCATAAAGCTGTCCGACTGAACCATCAGCTTTAGCCAACTCCTGCACAATCTTCAGGGCTTCTGCCCAAGTCGCTCCCCCACCTCCATAGGATTTGGGAACCACTAGCGGTAACAACCCGGTTTCTCGCAGTCGCCGAATTTCTTCATCAGGAGCACCCGCTCTGAGGTCACGTTCAACGGCACTAGCCGCCAATTCATCAGATAGGTCAGCAGCAATTTGCTGATAATTTGTTTCAATTCGTTCAATGGCTTGTGTCATTGCTGTACTCCTATGATTTTCAAGAGTTGAGTGATGTCTTGAGAAAAGCGGTTTCGATTGATGTTTCAGCCTATGCTCTCAGGCGAGTTACGCTCGCTTTCATCCAATGATTTAGTTAGAAGGGAAGCAAGAAGAAAGCGGACGTGAGGAGGATTAGTCCGCATGCAAAACCTTGATTTTCTCGCCCTTGTTATGAAGCCATATTAATCTACGGTTAATTGGTCGATTTACCGTATTTTATTAACTAGGACTATTACATAACTCAACCGAGAAAGCAAGGGGTTCAATTCGCTGAATGTAACTTCTTGAAATCAGGGCTGACAGGATATTTAACATCTGCTAGCTGTTGCCCTGCATGATGCAAATTAATCAAAAGTTGTCAATCACTTTTAATTATCGATTCAACAAAAAGGAACATTTGCTTCTATCTGTTACTACATGTAGATTAGAAGTAACGTAATTCTCGCCTCAGTTGCATGATGTTCAACTATCTTCGCCAAGAGCAGTTTCAAAAAGGACAGCGGGATCGCGACGCTGGATTGCTGCCTCGCATGCAGGATGAAAGCTACCTATCGGGCTATCTCAAGGGCAGACCGGAAGGGTTGGATAGCACCATTCAATACTTTGCTTCAGTTGATGAATACCTGATCTGGAAGCAGCGAACCCGCGGACCTTGGAGTTGACCTTGGCAAACAATCCGAATTCGATTCTGTTTGTTCGCTTGCCGCTCGACATGCAATACAGGCGTTATTTCCTGCGGAAAGGCTACGCCAATGGCAGAATGCCTCTACGCTGGCGGATCAGATGGATTTGAATAACTTGTAGATCGTAGAGCCAGCAGCATAACCAGCTTTAGATGCCGGCTCAGCTAGCTCGATTCATATAGTTTAGCTTCCGTCTAGCTGATGCATTCGGAGTATGCAGCATATACCGCAGCATTTCATGCAACATAAGAAATACAAGACTTCCAACGACTAGAGTGATCACTCTAGCAACCACCCAATAGGGATAAACGAACTTTAATAGTCTGGTTGGAGATAGGTGATGCATTGGTAAATATTCCTACTAATTTCTGAGAATTTGAATTGACAAAGACTGAGCATTGAAGAGAGTACTCCACTGCCCAGATAAGATATGACCTTGTTTGAATAACTCAGGCGAATTCTAGAATTGATTTGAGCACAAGAGAACTGGCTCAAACAGCCTGGGGAAGATAGGCTGAAGCATCTCCTTTGATTGCCTGACTGAACTTACCATCAATGCTAATAGGACGGTCGCCGGCAATCGTAACCCGCTGCACTCGACGAGGTTGGCCATCATAGTCATAAATTGCATAGTGCTGAGTCGCTCGATTATCCCAGAAGGCCACATCACCCACTTGCCAGCGCCAGCGGACTGTATTCTCAGGGCGAGTCACGTAGGATTGCAAGAGCTGCACTAGTGCGGTTGACTCAGACGTAGATAGATCGCGAATTTGCCGTACAAAGCCGCCAATAAACAGCCCTCGCTCACCCGACTCCGGATGAACCCGAACGACGGGATGCAAAGTTTCGTATACGGTTGAAGTAAAAACTTGGTGGTAGGCTTTGGTAGCTTCGTTCAGCGTTACGGCTGGCTTAACATAATCGTAGGCGTTAGTGTGAACTGCCCAAAGTCCGTTAGCCAAAGTTTGAAGATGGGCTGGCAAATCTTGGTAGGCAGTAACTGTGTTAGCCCAAATTGTGTCACCCCCGACTGGTGGAATTTCTACAGCTCGCAGTATAGAGCCAAGCGGCGGACGATCTACAAAGGTAACGTCAGTATGCCATTCATTTGAGCGGGTTGCCGTGCGACCGTAATCCAGATCCAACACCTCTGGACGCTCTACCAGAGGCGGCAAGGTTGGATGAGCAGTTGTCAATTCACCAAAGCGACGGGCAAAGCGGATCTGACCGTCAGCATCTAGGTTTTGCTGCCGGAAGAAAATCACTTTGTACTTTACCAGGGCTTTCCGAATTGCGTTGATAGCAAAATCGTCTAGGTCTCCACTCAGATTAATGCCTTTAATCTCTGCACCAATTCGCCCAGCAGTCGGACGGATATCTAAGTTGATACTCATATTTCACTCCAGGTTATTCCAAGTTATTCCAAGTGAGAATCTCTTACTTTTCGGTCCAAATAACCTCACGCACGTTGATCTTTTGAGGAATCAGGCCAATCTTTTGAAAGGTATCAGCAATTTTCTGCTGATCGTTGATTACATCATCTGTGATTGGCAACACACCATACTCTCGCCGCTTCTCGGCCTTTTCCAGCGGAGCCGGATCGATTTTCAACTCTGGAGCTAGGAATTCGGCAACCTCGGTTGGGTTTTTAGCCGCCCAGTCACTCACTTGCTTAACGCTATCCAACACGGCTTTGAGCTGTTCTGGATGTTGCTCCACAAAGGATTTTGACGCTAAATAATAGCCACGATTGGGAGCCAATCCGGTGGCATCAACAATTACTCGCGCGCCGGCAGTCGATTCTGCCACTGCCAAAAACGGATCCCAAATGGCCCATGCGTCCACTTTTCTGCCTTCAAACGCAGAGCGGGCATCTGCAGGTGGCAGATAAGCAGGTTCAATATCGCTAAATTTCAGTCCTGCTTTCTCTAGAGCTGCAACCAGTAGATAGTTGGTGTTGGAACCTTTAGCAACCGCAACCTTCTTGCCTTTTAGATCGGCCACAGATTGAATTGGTGAGTCCTCAGGTACCACAATCGCCTCTGCCTTGGGACTCCAAGGATCATAAGCCACATATAGCAGGGGCGCTCCAGCCGCTTGGGCAAAAATCGGCGGAGCTTCTCCCGTATAGCCAAAGTCAATCGAGCCAGCGTTTAATGCCTCTAGCATGGGTTGACCGGCCGGAAATTCAGCCCAAGATACGGTTGCTCCAGAATCTGCCAGTGTTTTGGCTAAATCCTCACGGGTTCTGAGCACGTTGAGAATAGTAGCAGCCTTTTGATAGCCGATCCGCACTTCAACCGACTGAGTTGGGGCCGCTGGGGCCGTTGTAGAGCTAGAAGTTGAATTGGGTGAGCATGCAGCGGTGATTAAGCTCAGTCCTAATCCAACCGCAAACAAAAGGGTAAACGGTCGGCGTGGCAGGGCTTGAAAGCAGCGTCGAACCCAACGAAACGGCAGCGATTGCTGAAGCGCATCAAGCATATTTAATTTCCTTTAATTCCCAGTTCACAAGCGGACAACTTAATCTCCGGTATCTTTATCAAGATATAGTAGATTATGTGTCAGAATACCATAGAAATTGCCAGCCGTGGCAAGCAACTTTACAATTTGGCAATTTGTCATTAATTACTTAAAGCGAGAAAATAAAACTATTCAGGTTCCTCTATCTGCAAATCAAGGTTTGCCTGCAAATATTCTTCGTATTTCTGGAGAATCAAAAAACTTAGGGGTTAGAGCGCAACATATAACCACATCTTCGCTGACCAATTCGCTGACCAACAAAGATATGCTTGCACTGTTTGATCAGATTGTTCTGACACCAGAAGAGGATTTAGTGATTGAACCACTGAGAACTATTGAATCCCTTGTTGAGCGTATAGCGTCAGTTGGTTCTGGACGATCTACATCACCGTCTCCTCCAGGGGGGCGGCTGTGCGTCTAAAGGATAGCAACCAACGCATTCCATTAGGCAATATTGCAAGAGACGGTGTTCTACTCGCTGATGAAATTGGTACAGGACTTCATTTCAGCTCAATGTCTAATATGTGGAGACTGATATGGGAAACTGCTAAGCGACTCAATGTTCAAGCTTTTGCTGCAACCCATAGTAGTGATTGCTGGATAAGCCTAGCTGAAATTGCAACCTCTCCTCAATCAGCGCCCAACCGACCCCGATCAATCGAGTGGAAGAACCGGTGAAAGCTACAACGACTGCTAGATACTGTTCTGCTGATCAAATTTCAGGCTGATCAAATTTCATAATGCCAATATTCAGCTTGCTGTAACACGATCCGCTGTAATGAGAGGCGCTGAATAAAGCCTTGCTGCTCGAGTTGAATCAGGGCGCGAGTCACGGTGACACGGGTTGTGCCCAACAGTTCAGATAAGTCTTGGTGAGTTAAGCGCAGATCAATCAGGCGACCTTGATTGGCATCCTGACCAAATCGATTGGCTAGCCAACTCAATAGTTTTAGCAGCATTGTATCGATGCGTTTATAGCTGCGGATCAGCATTAATTCTTCTGCTTGATGCAGATGCTTCAGCAGCACTTCGGTGGGGTTAGTCAAGTCATTCAGGCTAATGGCCACCACCTGCACCGATGTCAAACACTCGATGTGATAAGGATGAGCAATCGATAAAGCGCGGCCCACCACATCGCCTGTGCCCCAAATTCCTAAGGTCAGGCTGCTGCCTTCCTCTGGCCGGGTCAACACGCGCACAAAGCCCGCTTGAATTGCCCACAATTCATTCGTTTTGGGCAAAACTGAACGAGGCGAAAACGATAGGCGCACCTTAGTTGGAAAACTTAGCGAAGTAGGAGCAGTGACCATAGGAGAAAGGGTGAGCGACTCGGCACAGAGCTAGAGAGGGGGCGGAAGTTAGGAGACAGGAGATAGGAGTCAGAAATGGAGCAGGAGAGCAGTGGCTTGGAGACTGGTTGAGCAAGGCACATGATTTTTGGATCGTTTTTGTAGCCACCAGGATGTGACTCTAATTATCAGGTAGAGGGAAGCTGGTGATTGTTTAGAGAGCGAGAGATTGGGGAAGCAACCTAGCCTATCTCTCTATTTAACTTTTGAGACATTTCTCAATCCGCGCAACAAAAAATTACGGTTAGTCAATCAAGTTACTGTTCTTTTTGAATTTAGAGCATAGTATCATACTTGGCAAGATAAAACCGACAAACTCTATCGGTTTAACGTAATTTATAAAAATTTCAAAAAATACTTTAACTTGATTGAGAAACCGTAGTATAGTGGCTAGACACCTTATGATTTTCCAACCGCGTACTGTGGAACTATCTGCTAGAGTCGAATACGCCCTGCTTGCCTTATTGGAAATGGCAGGCCGTTACCACCAAAGAGAGCCGCTGAAAATCTCCGAGATTACAGCCAAACAAGACATTCCAGATCGGTATTTGGAACAAATTCTCACGAATCTGCGCCGGAGTGGAATCGTGCAAAGTCAGCGAGGGGCAAAAGGAGGTTATGTACTGAGTCGTGAGCCTTGGCAAATCACGCTGTTGGAAATTATCACCTCGGTGGAAGGAGACCGGTTTGAGAAAGAAGTCGCCGCTTCAGCAACTGTGGAAAAAAATCTGATCCACGAAATTTGGAAACAAGCCAAATCGGCTTCTCACACTATTTTTAGTCACTATACCTTACAGGATTTGTGCCAGAGACGTGATGCCTATCGACAAACTAATCCGATGTATCACATTTGAAGGGCGTTTTAGGTAGGTTGTAGAAGAGACAGAAGTCTGAAGCTCCAAACTAAAGTCAGGAAACAAAAGTCTGAAGCTCCAAACTAGAGCTAACCTAAAACTCATTCCTGTTTTAATCGAGAGGATAAAGCAATGGCACATGCATGTTGCGGTCCGGGCTATGCTTCCCCAGAAGCAGCCATGCAGGCAGAACCGGAAAAACTGTTATATACAATTGCGCTCTACACCGGCTCAGGAATTCAGGAGCCAGATTATCTCGCTACGATTGATGTAGATCCTACCTCTCCCACCTATTCTCAGGTGATTCATCGCTTACCGATGCCCTACATTGGCGATGAATTGCATCATTTTGGTTGGAATGCTTGTAGTTCTTGCCACAACGACGCTAGCAAATCTCGCCGCTTTTTGATTATTCCGGGCATCCGCTCCAGCCGCATCTATATTGTGGATACGAACAATCCCAAGGCTCCCACGCTGCACAAAATCATTGAACCCGAAGAAATTCGCAGCAAAACCAAGCTAACGGCTCCCCATACGGTTCACTGTCTCGCCGACGGTCAGATCATGATCTCGATGCTGGGCGATGAAGACGGAAACGCACCGGGTGGCTTTTTGTTGTTGGATGACAAATTTGACATTATTGGCCGCTGGGAACACCAAGCTGAGGCGATGAAGTTCAATTACGATTTTTGGTATCAGCCGCGCCACAACGTTATGGTCAGCAGCGAATGGGCGGCACCGAAAACCTTTTACCCCGGCTTTGATCTCAACGACGTGCAGGCTGGCAACTACGGCCAACGGCTGCATTTTTGGGATTGGCAAACGCACGACATTGTCCAAACCCTGGATCTAGGAGAAGACGGCCTGATTCCGCTAGAGGTGCGGTTTCATCACAATCCCGACAGTCTACATGGCTTTGTTGGAGCCGCCCTCAGCAGTAATGTGCTGCATTATTACAAGCAAAATGGCCATTGGGAAGTTGAAAAAGTCATTGATATTCCCTCGGTTGATTTAGAAGGATTTCCGATTCCCGTGCCTTCGTTGATTACTGATATTCTGGTCTCGCTCGACGATCGCTTCATTTATTTTTCTAATTGGCTGCATGGTGATATTCGCCAATATGACATCAGTAATCCCAGCCAGCCGCAACTGACCGGCCAAGTTTGGGTGGGCGGGTTGCTTGGTAAAGCCGAGACTGTGAAAGGCCACACGCTGCAAGGTGGTCCGCAAATGCTGCAACTCAGCTTAGATGGCAAACGGCTATATGTAACCAATTCCCTGTTTAGCACCTGGGACAATCAGTTCTATCCCGACTTAGCCAAGCAGGGATCGTATCTACTGCAAATTGACTGTAATACCGAGCAGGGCGGCTTGACTATTAACCAAAATTTCTACGTTGACTTTGGCGGTGAACCGAATGGACCGGCTCGCGCCCATGAGATGCGCTATCCCGGCGGCGATTGTACATCTGATATTTGGGTTTAGTTGAGTGGATGGGTGGTTGGGGAAAGGTTCTTTTTTACTTTAATGAAAACTCATCAGATCATATTAGTGAATCGAGATAACTTTCGGCTAGAAGTGGCCGAGCAGCAATATATTCTGGCCGCAATCGAGCAAACGGGACTGAAGTTACCCGTTGGTTGTCGGATTGGAGCCTGTATTACCTGCGCGGCCCGTTTGCTTCAGGGTGAAGTGGACCAACCGCGAGCAATTGCGCTCAAGCCATTCCAAGCGCAGCAAGGTTATGTGTTGCTTTGTATCGCTTCCCCGTTAAGCGATTGCTATCTCGAAGTTGGCATTGAAGCCCAGCGCGAGCTGTATCCTAATCCTTTCCGACATAAACCTGATTTCCAGTAAGCAGTTATAACAAGAGTTCTTTTGGCTATATCAATTTGTGGAGCAGAATGACGTTAGAGCAGTTGCGAATTTTTTTAGCGGTTGTCGAACATCTCCACTTTACCCGTGCGGCAGAAGAACTCTACATCACGCAGCCTGCCGTGAGTGCGGCAATTCAAAGCTTGGAAAAGGAATATAATCTGAAACTGTTTCATCGCGTTGGTAGACGAGTCGAAATTACCGATGCGGGTAAATTGCTAAGAACCGAGGCGCAAAAAATTCTGGATCAGGTGGAACTGACGAAACGAGGTTTGCAAGAGCTCACCAGCTTACAGCGCGGCGAACTGCGAATCGGATCGAGTCTGACAATTGGCAACTACTGGTTGCCTGAACGCATCAGCGAATTTAAGCAGCAATATCCGGGTATTACGGTCAACTGTATTTTGGCTAATGCCGAAGAAATCTGCGAAGGAACCGCATCGGGACTGTTTGACCTAGGACTAGTGACTGGTGAAGTGAAACCTGCTCTCCGCCACTGCCTCGAACAGCAAACCGTAGACAGTGACCGGCTGCAAATCATTGTCGGCAAAGCTCATCCTTGGTACGAGCAAGGCGAAGTTGGATTATCAGATCTGCCACAAACGGCTTGGGTGATGCGCGAGCCAGGATCTGGTACCCAGCAAATGTTCGAGCAGGCGCTCCAGAGTTGGGGCATTGATAGTACTGAGCTGAACGTGGTGCTAGTGTTGAATACGAGTGAAATGATCAAGGCCGTGGTTGAAAATGGAGTAGGAGCCGCCGCTATTTCTGAGATGATGATCCAGAAGGAACTTCAGTTAGTGACGCTAAGAGCGATTCGGGTCGTGGATGATCGCGATAGTAGGGCAAGCCCACTAGAAATTACTCAATCCGTTCTGTTACTAAAGCACCGGCAGCGGTTCCAAACCAGATTGGCGCTAGCATTTCAGGATATGTTGCTTGATCTCTCGATTGACAAGGAACAGAATCCTATAGAGGTGTAAACTGTGGAGGTGCGGCCCCTTCTACCCCACGTTGCAGGACTGTAGACCAACAAAGCCTCTATTGCGCTTCTATCAAATCGTCAAGGTCAAACTCTAGTAATTTCAGGTTTTGATCTCCAGCCATCAGCGGTAAACGGCCATCCCACTTGTCTACCGCCTGCTTTCGCAATAACTTTGGCGTTAGGGTAGTGTCAATCAAGCGTTGAGCTTCGGCATCGCCTTTGGCTAGATTAACTTTGGCGTCTGCTTCTTTGGCGGCCCGAATCGCCAGAAAGCCAGCTCGTTTGGCTTCTTGCTCGGCAATTTGTTTGGCTTCGACCGCATCGCTAAACTGCTGGGAAAAATTGATTTGCACCAGGGAAACATCATCTACCGCTAAATGGTACGAGGCCAATCGCTCAGTTAACAACCAGTCGATTTCAGCCTTAACGTCATTTCGTCGTGTGATCACTTCCTCTGCTGTGTACTGAGCAATTACTGCTTTCAAGACTTCTTGAATCGACGGGTTAATAATCCGCTCAATAGCCGCATCAGTATTGCCAATCTGCTGAAACAGTAAGTTAGCCTGTTCCGGAATGATATGCCAGTTGAGCGCCACATCAGTGAATACATCCTGGAGGTCTCTAGAAGAAGCTTCGGTCGAAATTTCCTGCTTTTGCACCCGCACCGTTAGTTTCTCGACGGTATTGACAAGGGGAATAATCGGATGAATCCCTTCATCGAGTACTTGCACTTGCACTTGCCCAAACCGCATCAACACACCTCGCTCACCAGCATGGACAATCACAAAAAAGCTGGCGAAAATCATTAAGCCCAGCAGCAGCACCAAAATCCGAGTAGCGATAAATAGATCTGTTTTCATTGATCTAGATTGGAATCGTTGTTGAGGTAGGAGCCAGGAGTCAGAAGCCGGAAGTCAGAATAGTGCCGCGGTCGTTTTTGCTCTGCTGCGTTCCTACAAATTACTACATCAATTACATCAATATTATAGGGGTGGTATTTTCTGTGGAAGGCTGTAGCTGACTTCTCTGAAGGAATGCGCGAGCCTCCTACCGAATTGATGGCTAACCAACTGAATGGGACATTATATCAAATCCGACTAAACGCCCTAAATTTGAATGCCGCGTTGTACAGGCGTTATTTCCTGCGGAAAGGCTCCGCCTACGCCAACACGCGATATTGTACAGGCGTTTGGCCGAAACGCGATATTGTACAGGCGTTTCGGCGAAACGCCTCTACGCGGCTGATCAACCGGATTTGATATTACTCTTTTCTGATTCCTGACCCTTTAAAAATCCACCTGCATCTAGACCACGCATCTATACTATGTCACCTTGATTGCATCATTCTTTTTTATGATCTTTGCTCACAGCAATACTTCATTTTATGACAAACTCCGATTCACTATCTAAATCGGCTTGCATCAATTTAATTTATCGTTTGGACAAGAAAGAGTATTTGATTCTATGAATAGCCCTTTCTAAAGTGAGAGGTGTGAACGCGCGATGCTTATAGCAATCGCTGATTCGGGAATACCTGAATCCTCAGCAAAATGCTTAGAAAAAGTAAGGGCCTATGACCAGTCAATCTCTTCAAAGTCTACATGGCTTAAAGCCTAATTGTCTCTCATTTGGAGAAGTGTTAGCTCAGTCGTTTGCTGTAATTGCTCCCACAACTATTCCCGCCTCAAATATTGGTTTGATCGTGGCGCTAGCTGGCAACGGCACCTGGCTGAGCTTTTTGATTGGCTTAGTTGGGCTGGTGTTTGTCAGCATTAATATTAATCAGTTTGCCAGTCGGTCTGCGTCTCCGGGGTCGTTCTATTCCTATATCGTCAAAGGCTTGGGACCAACAGCGGGTGTGATTTGCGGCTGGAGTTTGGTGTTGGCGTATCTATGTACGGGGATGGCGGTGCTCTGCGGTTTTGCTAATTTTAGCAGTGTCTTCATCGGACATTTGGGAATTCATCCCTCTAGCATTACACTGTTGGCAATCGGAGCCGGAATTGCCTGGTATACCGCCTATAAAGACATTCAGCTTTCGGCAATGGCAATGCTGTGGATCGAAGGCGCGTCGCTCCTGCTGATTGCGGTGTTGTGTGGGCTGATTTGGGCACATCATGGCTTTGCGTTGGATTGGCCGCAGTTGCGGTTGGAAGGCGTGACGCCCGGTAATATTGCGACTGGGCTGGTGCTGGTGATGTTCGGGTTTTCCGGATTTGAAAGTGCTACCACTCTGGGCGATGAAGCCAAGCGTCCATTGCAAACGATTCCCAGAGCGGTGATGGGCAGCGTGATTCTGGCAGGTCTGTTCTTTGTAGCTACGACCTACATCGAAGTGCTCGGCTTTCAACAGAGTGGCATGTCGATTGCCATGACCGAAGAGCCGTTGGCCTTTTTGTCGCAGCAGATTGGCCTCGGCTATTTGGGAGAATTGGTTGGGCTGGGAGCACTGTTTAGCTTCTTTGCCTGTATTCTTGGCACAATTAATCCAGCCGCCCGAGTAGCGTTTATGATGGCGCGGCATGGTTTGTTTCACGCCTCTTTGGGAGAAGCGCATGCGGCCAACCGTACGCCTCATATTGCCGTGACCATGTGCTCGCTGGTCATGTTTTTGGTACCAGCCGTGATGGCGATGGGCAACATCAGTTTGTTCGAGAGCATGGGCTACTTGGGCGCCATTTGCAGCTATGGATTTCTAACCGTATATATTCTAGTTTCAATTGCGGCACCGCTGTATCTCTACAAAATTCGCCAATTGCGTTTACGGGACATTGTCTGTGCAGCAGTAGCAATTGGTTTCATGATGATTCCGGTCGTGGGCAGTGTGGGTATTCCTGGCAGCGATTGGTTTCCAGTTCCAGAAGCGCCCTATCGTTGGTTCCCCTATCTGTTCTTGCTGTACTTAATCATCACCTGCGGCTGGTTTGTACGGCAGCGTTTGCGGCGGCCTCATATGGTTAAAATTATGCAGCGCAATGTTGAAGAACTGCACGAGCGCTTTGCCACCGCAGCAGTTGCGAGTGAATTGCTGCCCATTTCATCCCATCCTGACCCAAATCGAAGGAGTCGCTATTGATGAATTTCTGGAGCATGAATTTCTGGAGTATGAATTTCTGGAGTACATTATCTACGGGTGTCAGCGCTTTTACGGCCACCAATCTAGACGATATGGTGATTTTGATGCTGATCTTTTCGCAGGTGGGCAGCTTGTTGCAACGGCGGCAGATTGTTTCTGGGCAGTATCTCGGCTTTGCGCTGCTGGTGCTGGCGAGCTTACCAGGTTTCTTTGGCAGCCTGTTGGTGCCCCGCCCCTGGATTGGCTTACTGGGACTTGTGCCAATCATTCTGGGCTTGAACCGCTTGTTGGAGCAACCTGCTGAAGACGAAGCAGAACCCACCGTGGAGCCATCCCAGTCGGCGTGGGCTAGCTTTCTGTCGCCGCAGACCTATGGCATAGCTGCGTTGACGGTTGCCAATGGCAGCGATAATGTAGGAATCTATGTGCCGCTGTTTGCCCACTGCACCGGGGAAACCCTGGTCCTGATGCTGCTGATCTTCTTCGCCTTGGTTGGCGTTTGGTGTTACGCTGCATATCAGTTGACTCGCTTACCGACGATTGCCGAAACGCTGACGCGGTATGGCAATCAATTTGTTCCCTATGTGCTGATTGGGCTAGGAGCAATGATTTTATGGGACAGTCAAACACTTGCCGACCGGGGCCTGATTTTAATTGCGCTGCTAATTGGAATCGGCTATTTGATAGGCGTGGGTCGGATGCTGCCATCGCAACAAGAATAATGCTCGGTCATGAATGAGCTGTCTGCTGCACTGACTAAAGGCATCACGTCGTTTGTCGCCACTAATCTAGATGACATTGTGATTCTGACCATCTTTTTCTCGCAAATCAACGCCAATTTTCGAGTGCGGCATATTCTCGTCGGTCAATATTTGGGATTTCTGGTGATTATTCTGGCAAGCTTACCAGGGTTTCTAGGCGGCTTGGTGCTTCCAAAAGCTTGGATCGGGTTACTGGGTCTCGTACCAATCGGGATTGGCGTGTATCAGCTCTTCAAATCGGACGATGACGATACGATTCAAACCGTTACCTGTGAACTGTCTGCTAAACCTCGACAAACGCGATTTGCCAGCCTGCTCGTTCCTCAAACCTATCATGTGGCAGCAGTCACAATTGCGAACGGAGGAGATAACATTGGCATCTATGTTCCATTGTTTGCTAGCACCAACCTGGCTGGACTACTGATCATTCTCAGCGTGTTTCTAGTGATGGTAGCCCTCTGGTGTGCGGTCGCCTACTATTTTTCGCGCCATCCCGCTATCATGCCAATCCTAACTCGCTATGGCAATGTCATCGTTCCCTATGTGCTAATTGGATTAGGACTGTTTATTTTGATCGAAAATGGCAGCTATCGCCTGTTGTCAGGCTTGTAGATTTAACGGCTTGCCGCTCTTGATCCAATTCTTGAACTGCTTGCGTTCAACGTTTTTCTCTTGAAAACCTGAAAAGAAAAACCTGAAAAGGAGGAAAAATGCGATTTCTCAAAGTTTTGCTAATCACAGTCTTGCTGTTCGTCAATTTCTGGATGGCACCATCTGCCTGGGCCGATCCAATTGCAGAGAAAAGCCCAGAATATGCCGAATTGAGCCAAACCTTGACCCAATTACTCCAGGCTAAAAACAATCCAGAACAAGCGGGCTACAGCGCCGCAGAACTTCAGCAAAAAATTGCCGAGCTACAGTTCCAGAAATACATTATGGAATCGAGCGAAGATTGGGGCGTCTGCAAAAACAACACCAATAAGATGATAGGAGTTTACGCCCATAAACCCGTCAAGCCCTACACCAACTCTACCAATACACTTTACTATCTCGCCCCCGGACAAGAAACCGACGAAGATTGGGATTGCGATGGCGTATATTTACCCAATGATGCTAAAGTAGCCGGTTTGTCTTTAGGTGGAGCCGGAGCCGTTAAAATTGTGGACGGCTCTCGCTTAACGATTGACACCGATCCAACCGGCGCGATTCAATTCAACTTACCACTCGCAGGCATCTTCAAAGCCGGAGAAGGCACCTGGACTATCCCCAACCTCTCCCAAGCCGAAGTAGACACCCAAGTCGCCAATGCCCCCACCGACTGAACACCATGCAACTCTTCAAGCCCCTCGACCCCGAAAAGCTGGCCAAAGCCAAACGCAACACCTCACGCGTGCGAGACCATCTCGCAAACGAGCGCACCTATTTAGCCTGGATGCGGACTGGCATCTCGTTGATGGGGTTTGGTGTGGTGATTGTGCGCTTGCGAGCTTTTCAACCGCCGTTGTTAACTACTCCGGGCAACGGTTGGAAGCTGGGACTCGTATTTGCGATTGTTGGCTTAACCACCGTGTTATTTTCAGCGCAGCATTATTTTGCGTCGCGTTATGCCATTGATGAAGACACTTACGAACCTGCGGATCGGTTAGTGGTTGCTTTTAGCTTGGCGGTGACGCTGTTAGGAGCAGGCGTGATCTATTATTTTTTCACGGTTCCGCTGAATCCGATGAGTGGCGTGGTATTTGAATAGGTTGTATCGATCTGATTGATGGGCCAGCATTCGCGTACAGGCGTTTCGCCGTAGGCGCAGCCTTTCCGCAGGAAATAACGCCTGTACAATCCATCATTTTGCCGAAACGCCTGAACGCAAGTGTACAGATGATCAGCAAATATGTTGCTCTTACTAAGATTTAGTTGATGCGGAGGTGGATGCTGGATGTGAGGGTTGGGGGGACGGGGAAGTTGAGGTTTGGTTAGACGATAAGGGTTTTACAATCAAACTCACTCCGATGGCCCAAGCGATTGACATCATCCAGCCTGCCAAGATATCGCTTGGGTAATGCACGCCTAGGTATAGCCGCGTCCAGCCAATCGAGACGACAAAGAAACTACCCAATAGCCATACCCAGATGCGCCAACTGGTATTCCAGGTGAGAATAATCAGCGCTACCACAAACCCCATACTCGCCATTGCATGACCGCTGGGAAATGAAAATTCTGGTACGGGTGGATATTCCCATAAACTCGGACGAACTCGATGCAGCCAAAGCTTCGCTATGCGGTTGATTAAAACGCAGCCGATTAGGGTAATCAGCCAATAGGTGAGCAATCGCCAGCGGCGGGCATAGAGCAGCCCTACCGCAATTAGGGTCGAGACTGGAAACACGCCCCATCTGGTGCCGAATTTGGTCCAAACGGGAACGATCCGGTCGAGCGTGGCATTCGCATTCGCGTGAATTGCCTGCATAATAGCGACATCCCAGCTTAATCCTCCTTCTAACTGCCAAATCTGCATCGCTAAAATGGCAAAAATCGCCAGCGGCACATAGGTACCAAATAAAAATAGCAGCGGCTGCCAGTTGCGTTGTAACCAGCGACTGAGAAAATAGGTAAACGATTGAAGCCGATTCCAAGGATCGAAAGGCTGCATGGTTATTGATTAATCAATAGACTTGGTAAGCATCTGGGGTAAGCATCTGGTGATAAGCAGGATAACAATGAGGACGAAGCTGTAGGAAACGATCAACGTGAAACGGCTAAACGTCCACCTAGCAATATATAAATCCCACCTGTTATACAGTCAACCTATCGTTGAGAGGATATTTCAAATTGACTACATTCGCCTCTTCTAGGAGGCCCGCAGGGCGATAATCCCCCTTTCTGAAATGCCTGTTAGGGCTATATCGTGGGGGACTTGATTGGCCCCCTAGATTCCCCAAATCTGGGAGACTTGATTCCTCAGAACCCCCTAAGGTTGGGGGCAGAAGGCGGTTCGGACAACAGTGGTGACTTCTCAAACATCCTTTCAGGAAAGGGGGCAGGAGGACTTGCAAATCAAGCAAAATGCACTAGCTTCCAGCTCACCATGATCAACAGCATGTAAAGCACAAAGCGCAGCGGACGTTGGGGAATCTGTTGACACAGCCTAGCTCCAATTAGCACACCCGGTATGGAACCAAGCCAGATGGCAATCACCAAGCTCCAATCCACCGTACCCAGGCTGAGATGCCCTAGAGACGTAAACGCTAGCAGGATTGCCGCCTGCACTAAGTCTGTTCCAACCAGCTTTTGAGCATCGAGCTGAAACAGGGCAATTAGCACCAGGGCAAACATCGATCCGGAGGATACACTCGTCATACCGACCACACAGCCCAAAATTGCTCCGATTGCAACCGCCGCACTTTTGCCGCTCCGAGTTTCCAAATCGAGCTTGGGCGGAATCGGCAACTGGAATTGCGGTGTGAAAATTATCAGCACCATTTGAATTAATGCCACCAGCGTAATCAGCAGAATTGCGACTCCCAGCAGCCGCAGCAGCAGTGCATCTAAACTCGCACCGAGCAATTGCAGCCGCTGCAAAATTCCCACGCCAAGCAGCGATCCCGGCACGCTGCCATAGGCCAGCCAGCGCACCACTTGCAGGTTTACCGTTTGCTGCTGCCAATGTTTTGCCGCACCAACAATCTTCATTAATGTGGCAGCCACTACATCCGAACCAATCGCCACGGATGCGGGCACTTGAAATACCAGAACCAGCATTGGGGTAATCAACGACGCGCCGCCGATTCCCGTCAAGCCGACCAGAATGCCGACCAAAAAGCTGAGGGCCGAAAGCAGTGTGTAGTTCATCCCAGCCCTCTTGATGTTGGCAAGAGAGAACCGAGGTTCAGCAACTCTCCCGGCAAGAGACTTGCGGTATCAATCACCTGGAGCTGCACCAAGGCCAAAATAACAAGGGTGTAGATCGTGGAAGAAACTACACCCATCAACAGTTCTTTTTGTGGATTGCGCGGCTTCGCCTCGGCTTGGAGGGCATCAACGGCCCCGAACTGCATCAGCACAAAGCCCAAGACATTTGAGAGCCAGTATCCGGCAATTAGACCGGGCAGCAGCCAGCCAGCCGACACCAAACTGCACAGATAGCCAAACCCGTAAGCCACGGGCAAATTAAAAATCAGGTCATTCCACCAGCAGAGTGGAGAAAGCAAATAGCCCAACACAAACAATAGACCGCCTCGCAAGCGCTTAAACGACAAGTGCTTTGGTAACTTGATAAGCCGCTTGGTAAACTGCTTAAACAGCGGAGCCGCATGCTTTGACGGCATCTGATTTTCTGCCTGCCCCAGATCCTCGCCCACGGCGTCTGTAGATTTCAGCATGTAAATACGATAATCCCTATCGACTTGCCGTATTTTATCATTCTATGAATACGTTATGTCGATAGGTTTACCGTAGTTTTAAAAATTATTAGAAGACAGTAATGGCCTCACGTCAGTATGGAAAGCCCACCGCCAATCGAAAATCAGCCTCAGGAAAATCCGCCGCCAGCCGTTTCTCTAGAACATGGGTCGCCAAAAGGTTCAGTAGATCTAGATCCAACCGCAGCCCCAACACCAGCCTCGGCTGGATCAGACTTGCCTACAACCAGCCAGCCGGTCGAGTCTAGAACCAGAGAATACCTGTCCAACGAGCGCACCTATCTCTCCTGGATGCGGACCGCCATTTCACTGATGGGAATCGGCGTGATCTTGGGACGAATTCACGCCGCACGGCCACCATTAGCGCCTAATCCGAGCCGGACCTGGCAACTTGGAATTATTTTTGCCGTGGTGGGATTAATCACCGTGTTTTTATCCACCCAGCACTATCTGGCGATTCGGCGGGAAATCAGCGACGACAGCGACGAAATCACCGAACGTTGGGTCATTGTGTTTAGCATTGCCGTGCTTTTGATTGGCAGCGGTATTTTGTATTATGTGCTGGCCTAAGCCAACGGGGTAGCAAAGGATTTCGCCTCTTTGGGCTTTACATACACCTGCTGACCCGACCGCAGATTCAGGCGTTTGAAAGTTTCCCGCGACAGATAGGCCGTAAACGCCTGACCGTCTTCTAGCCCCAACTCTACCTGAATTTCCCAGCCGAGGTGAATCACCCGCAGCACGGTGGCTGGTACTGTCGTTTGATCTGGATGCAGTTCGATAATCACATCATGAGGCCGCAGAAACACCGGGGCCGAATCCTGAGTCGGGATCGATTCACCCACCTGCCGAAACAGCGGTGCAGTGCTGGGCAATACATTCACCGGACCAATAAAGCTCATCACAAATGGACTGGCCGGATTGTCGTACAGGTCTGCTGGGGTGCCAACCTGCTCCACCCTGCCGTGGTTCATCACCACAATCTCATCCGAGACTTCCATTGCCTCTTCTTGATCGTGGGTAACAAACACGGTCGTGACATGGACGGTGTCATGCAGATTGCGTAACCAGGCGCGCAAATCCTTACGGACTTTAGCATCAAGCGCACCAAATGGCTCATCCAGCAGCAGCACCTTCGGCTCCAACGCCAAGGCCCGTGCCAACGCCACCCGCTGCCGTTGCCCACCTGACAACTGCGACGGATAGCGCTCGCCGAGGGATTGCAGTTGGATTAGTTCTAGCAGTTCCTCCACTCGGTTCTGAACTCGCTGTTTGGGCTGTTTGGCAATCTCCAGGCCAAAGGCGATGTTTTGCCGCACTGTTAAATGCTTGAACAAGGCATAGTGCTGAAACACAAAGCCAATGCCTCGCTTTTGTACGCTCTCGTAGGTGGCATCACGTCCGGTGACAAAAATCCGTCCACTGTCGGGAGTTTCTAGACCCGCAATCAAGCGCAGCAGGGTGGATTTGCCGGAACCAGACGGGCCAAGTAGGGCAACCAGTGAGCCAGTTTTGACTTCGACACTGACCTGGTCCACGGCTTTGAAATCACCAAACTGTTTGGATACATTGTCTACCAAAATGCCCATAGGATAAACCTTTTACGACTAAACGAAAGGGGAATCGAAAACTCCGAAAAACTAATCGAGATACTGGTGTTTTATCACAACCTGAGCTAAATTTAACCTAAATAGCCCGGTAACTTGATCGATCTACCGAAGTTTTTAATCTCTAGTAAGCTTATCGGATTACTGTTGATTTTTTGTCAAATTACGGTAAAGTGGCTTTAATAACTCCGGTATCTTGATTGATTTACTGAGATTAGGTTGTGTTCTATTCAACAGAATTGATTTGTTATTTGGAGAGGACTACATGAGTAGCTTTAGATGGGGCCGCTTGCGCCTGCGTTCGTTCCGTGGGTTTGTTTCAATGTTTTTAGTCGGGGTTGGCTTATGTCTCACACTGGCTGCCTGCAATTCTGCGCCCAACTCCACGGCTACGAGTGACAGCGCCTCTCCCGCTCAAGGCGGCACGGTTAACTTAACCCTCGTCTCCTACGCCGTCACCCAAGCTGCCTACGAGCAGATCATTCCCAAGTTTGCCGCCAAGTGGAAAGCAGACCACAATCAAGAAGTGGTGTTTGACCAGAGCTACGGCGGTTCTGGCTCCCAAAGTCGTGCTGTCATCGATGGCCTAGAGGCGGATATCGTGGCGCTGGCGTTGGCTCTGGATACTCAGAAAATCGAGAAGGCGGGGCTGATCGACACAGGCTGGGAAACTGAAGCGCCCAATAATTCGATTGTGCATAAGTCAGTAGCAGCTCTGGTGACGCGAGAAGGTAATCCCAAAGGCATCAAGGGCTGGTCCGATCTGACCAAACCCGGCGTGCAGGTAATCACAGCCAACCCCAAAACCTCGGGCGGTGCGCGCTGGAACTTCATGGCACTCTGGGGAGCTATTACCCAAACCGGCGGCAACGAAGACAAAGCCCTAGAATTTACCTCGCAGGTGTTCAAAAACGTGCCCATATTACCCAAAGATGCCCGCGAATCTACCGATGTCTTCTTCAAGCAGGGCCAAGGCGATGTGCTGATCAACTACGAAAACGAAGTTTTGTTAGCTAAGCAAAAAGGTGAAAACCTGCCCTATGTGGTTCCGACTGATGTGAATATTTCGATTGATAATCCGATAGCAGTGGTGGATCAAAACGTCGAGAAGCACGGTACCCGTGAAGTGGCCGAAGCCTTTGTCGAATTTCTGTTTACTCCAGAAGCACAAGAGGAATTTGCCAAGGTCGGTTTCCGTCCGGTCGATCCCAGCATCGGTGAGAAATATGCCAGCCAGTTCCCGAAAGTGGACAAACTGTTTACGGTGCAGGATATGGGTGGATGGAACAAGGTGCAAGCCGAGTTCTTTGATGACGGAGCGGTGTTTGACAAGATCTTGACGGAAGCTGGGAAGTAGGGGGTAGGGAGTAAGGGGTAGGGGGTAGGGAGTAGGGGGTAGGGGGTAGGGAGTCTGTTCAGAATTTTGTGTCAATTCGATTGTTTGGCTTCGTCATGTTCTACCCGCGAATTAATTGCGGGCTAATCGGGGAAGCACTTCTCTCAGCCGCGAATCTATTGTGGGCTAATGAATGAAGTTTGCTGTAGGCATAGCCTTTTCGCAGAGTAGCAGACTAAGCAGGAGGTTCAGTGCACTACCCTGCGGGAACGCAAGCGTATAGTGGACTTGCTTCATTAGCCAGCGATTCATCTGCGGGCTGCGGACGGGTCAGGCAACGAAGCGACACAGAAAAATTTACAGATCCTCACAGACTACTCCACTCCGTTCCTCGCGACCTATAGCAAACTACCCCCTACCCCCCACCCCCCACCCCCTACCCCCCTACTCCCCCCCTACCTCAATAAATCGCTGATATCACCTCAAAATTCACCTCAATATGACCACCTCATCCATTTCCCCATCTACGCGTCTGCCTGCCATACCACGCCCTTCGATTCCCTGGGTGATTACATTTGGCTATCTGTTTTTGATGCTGTTGCTGCCGGTAGCGGCGTTGATCCTCAAATCACTAACGCTTAGCCCAGCGGAGATCTGGCGGATTGCCACCAGCCCAATGGCGCTGTCAGCCTATGAGGTCACCTTTGTCACGGCTCTATTCGCTGGAGCAATCAACGGACTGGCTGGTTTGATCATTGCCTGGGTGCTGATCCGCTATGACTTTCCAGCTAAGCGGATTGTGGATTCGCTGATCGATTTACCCTTTGCTTTACCCACGGCGGTGGCGGGTTTGACCTTGGCAACGGTTTACAGCGATACGGGCTGGTTGGGGTCGCTGCTGGCTCCGTTTGGCATCAAGGTGGCCTTTACGCGGCTGGGAGTGTTTGTGGCGATGCTGTTTATCTCGCTGCCGTTTGTGGTGCGCACGGTGCAGCCGGTGTTGCAAGAGGCGGAACGGGAAATCGAAGAGGCGGCTTGGTCACTGGGAGCCTCGCAGTGGCAGACCTTTTGGCGGGTGGTGCTGCCGCCGATTGTTCCAGCCCTGTTGACCGGAGTGGCGCTGGGGTTTGCGCGAGCGGTGGGCGAGTATGGCTCAGTGGTCATTGTGGCCTCGAACGTGCCGTTCAAAGACTTGATTGCGCCGGTGCTGATCTTTCAGCGCCTCGAACAATATGACTATGCCGGAGCCACGGTAATCGGCACGGTGATGCTGCTGATTTCGCTGCTGATGTTGTTGGCAATTAACCTACTGCAAGCTTGGGGACGACGCTATGGTAACTAAGACAAAATCAATCCAACCTGATACTACTCCAGCTACCACGGCAGCTCCGGAATCTACAGGCTGGCAAAAGTTAATCAAACCGTTGTTGATTGCGTTTGTAATTCTCTATTTAGGTTTGGTTCTGTTCATTCCAGCCTTGAATGTGTTTGTCCAAGCCTTTAGCGGTGGCGTTGGTTTGTTTCTCAAAACTTTTTCTCAACGTGCTTTCTTAAATGCGCTCTGGCTAACCGTCCTGATGGCAATCATTGCGGTGCCTCTAAACACGGTGTTTGGGCTATGTGCTGCCTGGGCGATTGCTCGTAACAAGCAGTTTCCGGGACGAACGCTGTTGATTAGCTTGATTGATTTGCCGTTTTCGGTGTCGCCAGTGGTGGCGGGTCTGATGATTGTGTTGCTCTACGGTCGCAATGGCTGGTTTGGGCCGCTGCTGGAAGCCAACGATATCAAGATCATTTTCGCGGTACCGGGGATGGTGTTAGCGACGCTGTTTGTATCGCTGCCGTTTGTGGCCCGTGAGGTGCTGCCGGTGTTAGAGGAAATTGGCCCAGAGCAGGAAGAGGCGGCTAAAACCCTGGGAGCCAGCGAGTGGCAGACCTTTTGGCGGGTGACGTTACCGTCGATTCGCTGGGGTTTGCTATATGGGGTGCTGTTGACCAACGCTAGAGCGATGGGAGAGTTTGGGGCGGTGGCGGTGGTATCGGGTAATATTACGGGCAAAACGCAAACCCTGCCGCTGTTTGTGGAAGAAGCCTATAAGCAATACCATACCGAAGCGGCTTACTCGGCAGCGGTACTGTTGGCTGGTTTGGCGATTGTGACGATGGTGGCAAAGGCGCTATTGGAACGCCGGACAGGGTTGAAGACGGGGGCAGGGCATTGATCGCTGCATTGTACTCGCTGCATTGTACTCGCATCAGGGTTTGAGCAACGGTGAGATGTAAGGGCGAAGCATTTGCATCAGAAGTTTTGTAGCTATGCCTTGGATTCATTTCGCAAGTGCTTCACCCTTACTAATTGCTGTTAGTGTTAGTTTTGTTTCTATCAATACTTTCATCGATACTTCCATTGATACTTCTATCGATATCAAATGTATCTTCAAGTAGTTTCATTTCCTGACGGACTGATGCCAACTCAATTTGAGCTATATTTAACTCAGATGTAAGCGATTGCAGTGTATTTTTGAGTGCGCTCGATTCGAGGTTGGTAAGTTCTAATTTTTCGCGTAGCTTCTTACCCTCAGTTATCTCCAAAAATGCTAATGTTATACCCAGGAGCTTTTGTTTGGCATCATAGACTGGAGCAATCGTAACATCAAAATATTTTGTGGTTGTTAAACTGCTCCACTCTAAATTTCTCAAAACCACCGGATGATGGCGGTGGAACGGTTGGTTCAGAATCTGGAAACCGAGTTGTTTCCCCACTTCTAGATCCTGCAGTGGACGCTGCCAATCGTTGCATGACAGCCCAAAGAGGCGATTTGCCTGTTCGTTGGTGCTCACCAAGTAACCGTTGACATCCACCGCTAGCTGAGCCACGGGACTAGTTTCAAAAGCCGTTTGCCAGAAGCAGCTTTGTGAAGGTGGTTCAACCGTTACTTTTTGAGGGGTTTTGGGAGAGATGAATAGATGCTCCTTCATATCTAAAGCCAGCCCTTTGGTATAAACCCGATGCTTCAAATTAACCGCTGTAAAAATAGCTCTATGGTGGTTGAAGGTTTCTGACTGACCCAGGACAAGAAACCCTGTCTTTTTGAGCGCAAAGTGCAAACGCACTAAAATCGCCATTTGAACATTGGAGTTAAAGTAAATTAAAACATTGCGGCACAAGATTAAATCAATTTTAGAAATAGGAGCATCCTGGGTCAGATTGTGACGACCAAAGATGATCCTGCGGCGGAGTTGAGGATGAAAAATATAGTTCGATTCGGTTCGCTGAAAGTATTTCTCCAGCCACTCAGGGTGAATGCTGCTAACTTCCGAGTTGCTATAAATGCCCTGTCGGGCCTGTTGCAGCGCTGCTTCATCTGCGTCGGTTGCATAGCACTGAACCCGCTGTAAGCAAGATTCAATCCCTAACGCTTCTGCTAGCAAGATCAGCAGACTATAGATTTCCTGACCGCCAGCGCAGCCCGCGCTCCAAACCCGAATGACTTGATTGGGCTGCTGCCGGATAATTTGAGGAATAAGACTGACTGAAAGATAATCCCAAACCGCTTGGTCGCGAAAAAAACCAGTGACATTAATCAGAACTTCGTTGAGAAGAGCACGATATTCATTGATATGAAACTGGAGATATTCTAAATAGTTTGGATAGTCTTCGATGTTGAGCTGCCGCATGCGGTGTTGAAACCGCCGTATCAAGGTCGAGCGCTTATAGCCCGTCAAGTCACAGCCGCGATTGTGCTTGAGGTAATCTAGCAATGCTTCAAATTCGGGATTGGGTTTGGGAGGAGGCATGGCAGTAAACAGGAAAAGGAGTGGAAGATACTAGAATGCTTCATCAGAAGCACGTTCAAGCCAGATCAAGCCTCAGCCGCTTCTGCCGCTTCTGCCGGCTCGCTCTCCCCCACTTCTGCGTCTCGAATCGGTAGCCTAATCATAAACGTTGCTCCTTGCCCTGCGCCGGCGCTTTCTGCCTGAATGGTGCCGTTGTGGAGTTCGACTAGATGACGGGCGATTGCTAGTCCGAGTCCTAATCCTTTGGCTGAATCTGTATCCCTAGCCTGTTGGAAGCGGTCGAACACATGCGGCAGGAACTCCGGACTGATGCCGATGCCGGTATCGCTAACGCGGATTTGGGCATCGCGCCCCTCTAATTTCAGTTCAACGGTGATCCTGCCAAATCCTGGAGTGAATTTGATGGCATTGTTGAGCAGATTGCAGATCACCTGCTGAAGGCGATCGTGGTCGCCCATGACAACCACTGGATTTTCCGGAGGAGCTTGACCTGTGCGGTTCCACACCAGATCGATTACCTTTGCTTCAGCCAAATGGTGGACCGTAGCAATCGCGGTTTCGATTACCGATTCCAGTTCAACTAGCTGCAGATTCAAACGCAGTTTGCCTGCAGTGATGCGGGAAAGATGGAGCAGATCCTGCACCAGGTTGGCCTGCACCATAGCGTTGCGCTCGATTGTGTCCAATGCCTTCATTGCCATCGGGGAGTTGGATGGATTGGCACGAAGCAGCCGCGTCCAGCCAAGAATCGCCACTAGAGGGGTGTTCAGTTCATGGGAAACGATAGAGAGAAATTCGTCTTTGCGCCGACTGCTGGTGCGTTCCTGATGGAGAGTTTCGCTGCACAAGTGGGCCATGTGGACATGGGCATGGACACGAGACACCAGCTCTTGAGCCGAGAAGGGTTTGATCAGGTAGTCGTCTGCGCCGGCTGCCAGTCCTTCTACGATCGCTTCTTCTCCGGCACGGGCCGAGAGCAGGATAATCGGAATTTCTCTAGTGCGCGGAGCCGCCCGCAGGGCCTGCAGCAACTGAAAGCCATCTAGCCGTGGCATCATCACATCGGTGAGAACCAGATTGGGCACTCGCGCTTGTATGGCGGCCAATGCGGCTGCCCCATCAGCGACGGCTTCGACCTGCATTTGGTCGCTGAGAATTCGCGTCAGATACTCGCGCATGTCGGCGTTGTCATCCACGATTAGGACGCGCGCAGAAGCTGTAGCGTTTGTTGGTAGTTCTGGAGATCCCCCTAAATCCCCCTTAGAAAGGGGGACTTTGGCGGGGACTTTGGCTGAGGTTTTTTCCTTGGTGAAGGGCTGGAGGGGATTTGAATCTTCTGGTAGCCACTGTGCTGCTTCTATATAGGGATCTGCAGCCAGCGCTGGGGAGGTGAGGGGACGAGCTACCTGAATGCACTCTGGAGGGAGATGATCGGTTCCAAAGGGCAGGGCGATGGTGAAGCAGGTTCCCTGTCCTAGCGTGCTGCTCACTTCGATTGTGCCGCCCTGCAGTCGAATCAGTTCATGCACCAGGGCAAGACCGATTCCCGATCCTTCGTGGGTGCGGGCCTGGGTGCCTCGGATTTGATAGAAGCGCTTAAATAAATGGGGCAGGTGCTCCGGTGCGATTCCAGTGCCTGTATCTTGAATCTGGAGCATGACCTGATTGTCAGCCCCATACAGCCTGACGGCGATTTCGCCGGCAAAGGTGAACTTAAAGGCATTTGAGAGCAGATTCAGGACAATTTTTTCCCACATCTCCCGATCAACGTAGACCGATTCTGGTAAAGGCGAACAATCGACTACTAAGCGCAGCCCTGCCCGCTCGATCGCAGAACGAAATACGCTCGCTAGATCCATCGTGAACTGGGCCAGATCCGTCGGTTCATAGACTGCTTCGATGCGTCCAGCTTCAATGCGGGAGAAGTCGAGTAGGGTATTGACCAGTTTCAATAAGTGCAGGCTGTTGCGGTGAACGAGTTCTAACCGTTCTCGATGAACCGGGTCGAGGGGATGGGTACGATCGCTCAAGGCATCTTGCAGCGGAGCCAAGGATAGCGTCAGGGGTGTGCGGAATTCGTGGCTGACGTTGCTGAAGAAGAGGGTTTTGGCGCGATCGAGTTCTGCCAGAGTCTCGGCGCGTTGGCGTTCTTGTTCACGGGCAGATTGTTCTTGAATTCGCTGAAGTTCCGACTCCCGCAAGGCGGTTTCAGCTTGGGCGCGTTGGATATCTGCCCAGATGCGTTCAGCGGTTTCGCGCACCAGTTCAACTTCCGCCTCTGTCCACTCGCGGGGCGTGGGTTCGTTCAAGGTGAGTGCGCCGACTAAGACCTCTCCCTTGATTAACGGCAGGGCAACAAACCCAACCATTTGGAGCATCGCCATCGCTGCCCGTTCATGGTCGGGAACGACGGGTGAGGATTGTGTATCCGTGATGACGATAGTTTCGCCCCTTCGCATCAGTTGCATACTCCAACCGTATTCCGACAGCCGATAATCTCCCACGATCGAAGGTGAGTCGCCACGCGAATAATGTTGATTGACGCGGGCATAGCCTTCCGCCTCGTAAATTTCGACGTAGTAGGCGCGGTCAACGCCCAACTGTTCGCCCAAAAGACGGCACGCTTCTGCCTGAATTTGCACCGGGTCTGTGAGCGATCGCAACGCATCCGACAACTTGACTCGAAAGGCATCCATGTCAGCCGCACGACGCAATTGAGCTTCTGCGTGTTTGCGATCGTTAATGTTCCGGAAGACGATCACCACTTGTCGATTCTCCTGCGGAGACGCTGCGCGAACTTGGGGATTGCCGTAGGGAAACACATCGACTTCTAACCAGATCTTGATATGGCTCTGGTACATCTCAAAGTGAACCGGAGCATTTGTGACCAGCGCCTGGTGATAGTGCTCAAACCAACCTGACTCAACCGACGGAATCAGTTCCCTCAGGGTTTTGCCCTGAGCCTGGGGCAATGTCGTGTGAACCTCAAATGAGGGACTGACTTCTAAGAAGCGACAATCGACGGGTCTAGCGTCATCGTCATACAGCACTTCGAGCAGCGCGAAGCCATCGTTAATTGACTCAAACAGCGATCGATATTTCGCTTCTGATTCGCGCAACGCTACTTCGGTGCGGGCACGTTGCGCCGCCGCCCACATTCGTTCGAGCGTTTCACGCACCAGTTCTACGTCCTCCTCCCTCCAGTCGCGCGGCGCGTCCTTGCCCACAGTCAGCACGCCTACCCATTTGCCTTCCTTGATGAGCGGCACAAGCACAATGGATATTTGCTGAACGGCTTCCATCGCCGCGATCGATTCCGGCGGCACGAGGTCGGAATGATAAACGTCGGAGACGACTACCGCCTCGCCTCGCCGCAGCGCCTGTGCCGTCCAATCGAACGCCGCGATCGGGTAATCGCCCGCGATGGAAGCCGCGCCGTCGCCCAGATACTGTTTGCTCACTCTTCCAACGCCTTCCGACTCAAATATCTCGACGTAGTAGACGCGGTGCGCGCCAAGCCATTCTCCCAGCACACGGCAGGCGGTGGTTTCAATCTCTTCCGCTGCGACGAGCGGACGCAATGCGTCGGAGAGTTTCAGGAGATATTCCTGCTGCCGTTCGCGCTGCTTGCGATCGCTAATGTCGGAGAAGACGATCGCAACGAAGCGCCCGTTATCGTCAATGCGCGAGAAGTAGACATCGAACCAGCGGTCAACGTCCTGTTGATAGTTTTCTTCCCGCACAGGCTCGCCAGTCCTGGCAACCCGATTGTAAAGGTCGAGCCAATAATCTTCAACGCCGGGGATAACGTCGAAGATCGAACGCCCGACGACATCGTAAACACCGCCATGACGTTCGTAGGCGCGATTCACCTGGCGGAAGATGATATCGACGATCTCGCCCTGGTCGTCGTAGATCATCTCAACAATGGCTAACCCCTCATCGATCGAATCAAACAAAGTGCGGTATTTCTGTTCCGATTCTCGCAGGGCAGCTTCGGCGTAGGCACGTTCAACGGCTGCCCAGGTACGTTCTGCCGTTTCCTGCACAGCGGTAATCTCCTCAGTAGTCCAGTTGCGGGGAGTGTGCTGATTCGTCGCTAGCGTCGCTACCAAGCGCCCGTTTTTGATCAGGGGAACCACAATCAAAGCCCCAATGTCGTTTCCCCGGTAGGACGCTCGCTGATCATCCGGCATGGCGGAGTCTGTATCCACATCGCGCACTACCCAGGGCTGACCATCCACCAGCCACGGCATAGGCCACCCTGAGAGCGGATAGCGGCGAGCATGGCTGGGTGCCCCTGGCTGATGCCAATCTCGCGCCACCACAAACTCTGAACGTGCCTCGTCAATTTCAACGTAGTAGGCGCGATCGCTGCCGAGATGTTTTCCTAACACACAGGCCGCCTGGTATTTGATTTCCTCCGGGTCACTGAGCGATCGCAATGCATCCGCCAACTTGATTCGGAACACATCCATCTCGGCAGCGCGACGCAATTGGGCTTCTGCGAGTTTGCGTTCGTCTTCGACGCGCTTCGCTTCGCTAATGTCAATCACGAACTCGACGCATTTGGCATGGTGTCCGCTGCCTTTAAGTCGTGTCGGTGCAAATAGCCCCCACCAGCGCGACCCATCCTTACGAATATGCTGCTTTTCGTAGGGCACAGTGTTCCCCAGAGTTGCCAGATCCTGAGCAGCAACGCTCGTTGCGTCCCAAAATTCAGGCGGGGTCAACTCTTGCCAGTTTGTGAGGTTGCATAGCTCATCCCGGCTGTAACCGCTCAGCCGTAGGAAAGTATCATTTGCATCTGTGATGCGCCCATCCAACGTGAAAAACAGAACGCCAACGGTTTCGATGGACATTGCCTTTTGCAGCCGCTCTTCACTCTCGCGCAGCGCGGCTTCCGCCCGCTTCTCGTCTGTGACATCGCTAAAGAGTGCTGCGAGTTGGTTCTTGCCGTTGCTGGTGGGAAAGACAAAGACATCAAACCAGCGATCGAGGTTTTCGTGGTAGTCGATAAAACGCTTTGGCTGTCCGGTGCGGGCGACTTCTGCGTAGTCCTTCAGCCACATGTCCTCCGCTTCCGGGAAGAGTTCGCGCATCGTCTGCCCTGGTTGCGGTCTGCGTCCACTCTGCTGCTCGAAGGCTGGATTGGTCTCGATGTAACAGAAATCTACTGCCTCACCCGCTTCGTTGTAGAGCATCTCAAAGATGCAAAAGCCTGCGTCGATCGAGTTGAACAGCGATCGATATTTTGCTTCCGATTCGCGCAAGGCGGCTTCGGCTTGTTTGCGTTCAGTGATGTCGTAAGACACCGCAAGCACCGCATCGATCTCCCCAGTTTCCGTCTGAAGTGGGATGCCCCGTGAGACGTAGGTGTGATCATGGGCATGGTGCTCATGCTCAAACGGTTTGCCTGCCAGGGCTTGACAGTACATCGGCTCGTAATTTGCAGCTAATTCAGAAGGCAGCACCTCAAAAATCGTCCGTCCAACGAAATCTTCCGGTTTGAATCCAGCGACGGATAAGGCTTCTCCTTCGGCCAGCAGGTAGCGCAAATCGCGATTGACCACAAACACTGCTCCCCCTGGAAGACTGGAGATTAATGCGTGCGTTCGCCCTTCCACATGTTTGCGTTCGGCAATTTCTGTCTCTAACGCCGCATTAGCCGCCAGTAATTCTCCCGTTTGGCGTTGCTTCAACAGCAAAGCAGTCGCTGCAAAGTCTGCCAGACTCGTCATCAGCCGCGCATCTTCTGAATCAAAATGCTGCCCCTCATGGTGGGACATAATCCAGATTGTGCCGAAGACATGACTATCAGCAATTAGTGGCAACACTAACTCTTCGACGATTCCTACGGAGTTGCGCTCTGCACTAAGCGGTGTATTGGCATCCTGGAAGTGGGTGAAATAGCGTTCAGGGTGGGAGAAGAGGACGGCAGTACCCTGGTCAAGACAAACTCCACAGGAGCTAAAGTTGCGGGAAATAGTGCTGCCAACCCGGTGTGCTAACGTTCCAGCTAAAACATCCCAGCGAAAACTCTCTTCCCTATTGGGTGCAGTTTCCAGTAAACTCACCCCAGCCGTTCCTGCCTGACATAGCTCCAGTGCTGTGTTTACCAGGGTTGGCATCAGGCTTTCCGAATCTCGCGCCATTTGCTGGGCCAGCCGTTGCATTGCCTCCGCTTGAGCTTGCCAGTTAGAGGGACGGGGTGAGCGCCGAAACAGCTCCTCAGTAATCAGGATGTCTTCTAAGATGATGGTTTCAGGTTGGGGTCGCTGCATAGCAGATATCGCGATATTGGTTTACTCGATCCATTGCTCAATCACCTCGCCCTATTGCACCAACGGCAACTGAACAATAAACGTTGTTCCTTGCCCTTCTCCTTCACTCACTACCTCGATCGTACCGTGGTGTAATTCCACCAGGAGTCGAGCAATCGCCAAGCCGATGCCTACCCCTCCTGGCGAATAGCGGCTGGGTACCTCTGCTTGACTGAAGCGCTCGAAGACATAGGGAAGAAACTCAGGACTAATACCAATTCCTGTATCGCGGATTTGAATTTCAATTGCAGCATCAAGGCATTGCAGGTAAATCGCGACTTCTCCTCCTTTAGGCGTAAATTTGATGGCATTTTCTAGCAGATGGGCAATGATTTGTTTGAAACGATCGCCATTTGCAACAATAGTCTGCTGGGCAAAACCCGATAGGGTATCGATGAATTGAATCTCTTTTGCCTCAGCTACCTCACGGAATGGGGGTACAACAGCTTTTACCAGCGCGACCACATCGACGAGCTGCGACTTCAATTGCACCTTGTGCGAGAGCAGGCTGGAAAGATCCAGCAGATCTTTTATCAATTTGGCTTCAATCGTGGCATTGCGCTCGATGGTAGCGAGTGCCCGTATCGTTGTGGCTGTATCAAACGACTGGGTTTGCAGTAACCGTGCCCATCCCAGAATCGCTGTCAGCGGAGCTTGCAATTCATGGGTGACCGTCAGGAGAAACTCATCCTTGAAACGGGTTGCAGATTGTTCTTGCCGCAGCCGTGTCAATTGCAAATGGGTTTCAACCCGAGCCAGCAATTCCCGCACCGTAAAGGGTTTGATCAAGTAGTCATCTGCCCCTGCTGCCAATCCTTCGATCATGGCTTCTTCTCCGGCTCGTGCTGATAGCAACATGATGGAGATGCCTCTGGTTTGAGGGTTTGCCCGAAGCGCTTGCAGCAATTGCAACCCGTCCATTTCTGGCATCATCACATCGGTGAGCACCAAATCAGGCGGATTCTGCTGGATTTGAGTCAGGGCGATCGCTCCATTCGCGGCGGTTTCCACCTGCCATTGTTGACTCAATAGCCGCTTTAGGTAGCTGCGCATATCTGGGTTGTCATCTACCAGAAGAATTTTGGGTCGCTGGGTGACTGAGCGCCCGCCTACTCGCCTACTCGTCCCCTCATCTACTCGCCCACCCTCTTGCGGCAGCCATCCCACTACTTCCTCTACATAGGCACTTGCGCCGATTGCCGTTGAGGGCAAGGTTTGAGATGAGCCAATTTGTTCAGGAGGAAGATGGACAAGCCCGGTGGGAATCGACCGCTCCTGGGTCTGTTGCTGATCTAGAAGTCGGGCAGCCACCGCAAAGTCTGCCAAACTCGTTATGATCCGCATGTCTTCTAAGTCAAAATGTCGCTGCTCATCGTGCGACAGAACCCAGATCGTGCCGAGCGTCTGACCATCGGCAACCAGAGGCAACACCAACCCTTCGACAATCGGAGTGTGGGCTGCCTGGAGGTAAGTGAAATGCCGTTCGGGATAGGAAAAAAGCTGCGGCGTACCGTGGTCTAGACAAGCTCCGCAGGGGCTAAAGCTGCGCAGTGTGGTATCACCAACATGGTGCGCCAGAGTTCCAGCTAATACAGCCCACCGCAACAAGCCTGCTTCCGTCTCGCCACTCTCCAGCAAACTGATTCCAGCAGTTCCAGCCTGACAAAGCTCGACTGCTAAATCCACCAGCGTTTGCAGCAGCGTTGTTGCATTAGCGGCCATCTGTCGGGCCAAGGTTTGCATCGCCTGGGCTTCTGCCTGCCAGTTCGGTTGACGAGGAACACGTTGCCATAGCTCCGCTGTAATTAGAATGTCATTCAAAGTGACGGTTTCAGGTTGTCCTAGCATGGCGTTATTTTCTCCTGCGCTTTTTTGCTGCGCTTTTCCCCTGCACTGAAGCATCAAAATCACGTTGAGCAGGATTTATGAATTGTTATTTGAATTGTCATTAAGGAGGAAAGCCTGGAGAGAGGAGCGAAAACTCATTCTCTGCTCTGCTCTGCTCTGCTCTGCTCTGCTCTGCTCTGCTCTGCTCTGCTCTGCTCTGCCAATCGAGCCACCATCTCAATCAATTCGGTGGGTTGGGCCAGCTTATGCAAATGGGCTTCAAAGCCAGCAGTCAGGGCTTTTTCTCGGTCCTCGGCTAGATAGGCAGTCAGGGCAGCGGCGGAAATATGCCATCCGGTTTGAGCTTCTAGCGCCCGAACTTTGCGAATCAAGCTATACCCATCTTCATCGGGCATGCGAATGTCGCTCACCAATACATCGGGGCGGCAGTGTTCCAGTACTTCTAATGCGGCGGCAGCAGTGGCCACGGCGGTGACGCGAACGCCATGGGACTCTAGCACCGCAGTAATGAACTCACGAGCATCGGCTTCATCATCCACAATCAGCACCTGTAATCCATCGAGGGCTTGAGGTAAGGAGGGCGCGGTGACTCCTGCAACGGCTAGCGGCTGGGATACAACGGCTGGAGCAGCAAGCGGCTGAGACTGGCTGAAGGTGTAGACCCCAATCTGGAGCGTTTGAATCGAGCCAGTGCCATCGCGGTTAACGACGACAGTAACCTCGGCCCGAATGGGTTCACCCCGACGGGGACGGAGGGTAATCTGCCAGATTGGGTTGTCGCTGCTGTCGCTGTTGTTGCTGTTGTTGCTGTTGTCGCTGTTGTAGGCGTCACTGTGCGGGGTACTGGAAGAGAGCCGATTTAAACAACTGCGAAAGGCAGATCGATCTGCCTCCGCTACATACAGGACTAGGGGTTTACCGGCGAGATAGGGTTGAGGCACATGCAGCAAGTCGGCAATTGCCTGGTTGGCTTCCAGAATTAAGCCATTGGCATCGGTGACTAAATAGGGAATTGGCGCGAACTGAAATAGATTGTAAAAGTACTGGTATTTGTCACAGATCTGCTGATTCTGCTCAACGAGGCGTTCCTCGATGACCTCAGCGGCTTCTAGCTGGGTCTGCATTTCCTCATAGGTCAGCTCCAATTCCTCCACTGCTGCTGCTAGTTTCTCCCAGTGGTCTGCTAGTTTGCTCTTGGAAGCAATCTGCTGCCGGATGGTGTCGATATACTGTCTAAACTGCTGCTCACTACTCATAATTTTGGCTGATGCTGACACCTATCCGCTGGCTCTCTTCTTGGCATCAAATCTAAGGAGAGTTCCTCCTAAGAGCTGTTTGAAAAGGAGCTTGTCGTCGGGATCCGCCCCTCAAATTCTCCACCAGTGGGGGACTTTGAATAGCAACGGTTCGGGAAAGTCCCCCAGAATGGGGGATTTAGGGGGATCTCAAACGGATTCTAAGAATGACATGAAAATAATTGCAGCAGATAAAATTTCAGCAACTGTAAAAAGGGTCTTCTTTAGTCTAATGAATTGTTGCTCAAATGAATGGTTCAGAGTAGAAAAAAGCACAATCAAATTCCAATTAGAATTTGAAAAATAAGTAGGTAGGCTAAATTAATCTTCGCTCCACAATGTCGGGTCTCGACTCCGCTCAACCCTCTGCTTCCCGAAACGTTGCGCATTGAGCGGAGTCGAAATGCGTCTTCTCAATCATCGCGCCCACCTACTGATACCAATTCTTAGTTTTGAGTTTTGGCTTCCGGTGAGTCAGCCGAACCGAGTTTTGAATTACGAAAGCTGGATAACGCAACCTGTTGAATGGGGTAATCTGTAGCCCGATTCAAGGGAAATGGTATTACTTGTGGATATAACCCTGATTTGGTCTTTGCCTGGTTTCACCCCACCACATTCGCGTGCTGATCATCAACATTGATCATCAACATAGAGTTCGACAACCGACATTCCAGAAGCCATGTGTGGGTCGTCCTGATCTTGCCAAAGGATCGCGTTTTAGTTAAGCCACTAGCGCTTCATCTTTGTGTTCCCAAACGCGCCGAATTAGTTTGCCATCATAGCGATGTTCGCGCAGGCGACGGCAATCGGATTCTAGCCGAATTGTTTCTTCGTATTTATCTACTGACATGATTAATGTATTTTCATCCAGCATTTGGTATTGATAAACTTGCGGCAAGCTCTGTTCTAATAAACCCTTGTCGGTAAAAACAGCGCCGATATGATTAGCATCAACACACCAGCTCATCTGACCTGATCCCGCTCTGGTAAGGTATTTCCAGCTCAAATGAACCCCAAATTCGACCTGCTGAAGCTGATGGAGCTGCTGTATCTCCGCTAATTCAGATGCGCTCAGGAAGTCTACTGATACTTGCGCTAATTTACAAGACCATAAGCTTTGAGAACGATGCCAAAATTCATATAGGCTTTGATGAGTTAGCATATTTATTCACCTCGTTCACGGTGATAGTGAACTGTTTGGTTAGAATAATAGTTGAGTTAATGATTGAGCTAATACTTGAGCTAATGCTCAAGCTGACTTCTAATTAATCTATTTAAATGACGTTTTCTTGATCTTAGAAGCTGTAATGGGCCTCTGAAAGTACCCACGAGGGTTATTTTTTCAAGTACCCTTCCGGGTTATTTGTCAATCAGTTCTGACATTTGAGAATCTGCTTCACAAGTTCCCCAAATTCTTTGCCTATAACCAAAGGTGAGGTCGAGTCAGACCAGTTTCATCAAGGCAAAAGGCGGTGATCATGCAAGTCTCAACAGCCCACGCTCCCCACTCCGCAACGGTTCAAGGGTATATTCATTCCATTGAAACCTGTGGCACAGTCGATGGCCCTGGCATTCGGTTTGTCGTCTTTACGGCAGGCTGCCCGTTGCGCTGTCTGTATTGCTCTAATCCAGATTGTCGCTATATGGAAAATGGGCGGAAAGTTAGCGTGGACGAACTGATCGAAGAAATTCAGAAATATAGTACCTATATGAAGGCGTCTGGAGGTGGAGTCACGGTGAGTGGTGGAGAACCACTGTATCAACCGCATTTTGTTGCGGAAATCTTTCGGCGCTGTCACGGGTTGGGCATGCATACCGCTCTAGATACCTCTGGTTACTGTGATTTGCAGTTAGCTCTACCCGTGATTGACCAGGTTGATCTGGTCTTGCTCGATATCAAATCCTTTGATCCTGAAATCTATCAGCACGTCACGGGGGTATCGCTAGAGCCGACCTTAGCAATGGCCCGCTACCTCAGCGATATCCGTAAGCCCACCTGGATTCGGTTTGTCCTCGTGCCTGGTTTAACCGATGCTCCTCACAATATCGCCGAATTAGCAGACTTTGTGGCGACGCTGAGCAATGTGGAAAAAGTAGAAGTTCTACCGTTTCACAAGCTAGGCGAATACAAATGGGAAGAGCTGGGCTACGAGTATCAGCTCAACGATACCCAACCTCCCACTTCAAAACAGATACAGGCAGCCCAAGCCATTTTCCGCAAACGCGGCATCAAGGTTGTCTAGCTTGTTTCGATGTGATTGCCGCTTGATTGCCGCGATCAGCTGTAGCAATTTTTCTTTAATTTCATCACCCAACCTGGAGTAGCTAACGATGAGAATTACCAACCTGCAAGAACTGGAAACGCTGATTCAGCAAGCCAAAGCCGCTCAGGAAGTCTATGCTACCTATTCACAGACGCAAGTCGATGCCATCTTCAAGCAAGCGGCTCTGGCCGCCAATGCGGCCCGAATTCCCTTAGCCAAATTAGCAGTTGAAGAAACGGGAATGGGAGTGGTTGAAGATAAGGTCATCAAAAATCACTTTGCGTCTGAATACATTTACAACAAATACAAACAGGAAAAAACTTGCGGCGTGATTGAGGATGACAAAACCTACGGAATTCAGAAAATTGCTGAACCCGTTGGCGTGATTGCCGGCATTGTACCAGTTACTAATCCTACCTCAACCACAGTGTTCAAAGCACTGATCACGCTCAAAACCCGCAACGCGATTATCTTTTCTCCCCACCCCCGCGCTAAACAATCCACGGCTGCTGCTGCCAAAATTGTCCTGGACGCTGCCGTTGCAGCCGGTGCTCCAGATCATTTGATTGGTTGGATCGATGAACCCACGGTTGAACTGTCGCAGGCGTTGATGCAGCATCCCGATATCAAGCTGATTTTGGCTACGGGTGGACCGGGCATGGTGAAGGCCGCGTACTCCTCTGGGCATCCTTCACTGGGAGTGGGGGCTGGCAATACCCCAGCCGTAATCGATGCCACGGCAGACATTCAAACCGCAGTCAGCTCGATTTTGCTGAGTAAGACCTTTGACAACGGCATGATCTGCGCTTCGGAGCAATCGGTGATTGTGGTGGATGCTGTTTATGAGCAGGTGAAGCAAGAATTTATAGCACGGGGAGCCTATTTCCTATCGCCCGATGAGCAGACTCAAGTGGGGCAGGTGTTGTTGCAGAACGGGCATCTAAATCCGGCGATTGTGGGACAGTCGGTGGCAAAGATTGCTCAGTTAGCGGGCATTGGTTTAGTCTGTCTGGAAGATCAGGGTCAGCAGCGCCAAACCGGCGAGCGGCTGAATCCCTTGCCCTGTACGTTGCCGAAGGTGTTGATTGCTGAAGTTGAGCAGATTGGTCCTAACGAACCGTTTTCCTACGAGAAGCTGTCGCCGGTTTTGGCCATGTACCGTGCTAGTCAGTTTCACG
Source organism: Leptolyngbya sp. NK1-12 (assembly GCF_032598965.1). Classification (NCBI taxonomy): domain Bacteria; kingdom Bacillati; phylum Cyanobacteriota; class Cyanophyceae; order Leptolyngbyales; family Leptolyngbyaceae; genus Leptolyngbya; species Leptolyngbya sp. NK1-12. The sequence continues at coordinate 124,284 of NZ_CP053587.1, read as the reverse complement.
ATGCGGTCGAGAAAGCGGGACAGCTAGTGGCATTTGGTGGCCAAGGGCATACTGCGGTTTTGTATATTGATCCGGCTCATCTGGATGACATTGCCTACTTTAAGCACGCAGTTAAAACGGCACGGGTGTTGATCAACACGCCCTCCTCCCAAGGTGCGATTGGAGATCTATACAACTTCAAGCTTGATCCATCCCTGACGCTGGGCTGTGGTACTTGGGGCGGTAATACCGTATCTGAGAACGTTACACCGCATCATCTCCTGAATATCAAAACTGTGTCTGAACGGCGAGAAAACATGCTGTGGTTCCGCGTTCCGCCCAAAATCTACTTCAAGTATGGCTGCCTGCCGGTAGCGCTGCGTGACTTAGTAGGCAAACAGCGAGCCTTTATCGTCACAGATCAGCCGTTGTTTGATCTGGGTCTGGTGAACAAGGTCACAACCGTACTAGATGAGATGGGCATCAAGCACGATGTCTTCCACGAGGTGGAACCCGATCCAACCCTTTCGAACGTCAACAAAGGTCTGGAGTTGCTCAAGAGCTATCAGCCGGATGTAATTATCGCGATTGGCGGCGGTTCTCCGATGGATGCGGCCAAAGTCATGTGGTTGATGTATGAGCATCCAGAGGTCGAGTTTGAGGGCTTAGCAACTCGATTCATGGACATTCGCAAGCGGGTCTATGAACTGCCGCCGCTGGGGCAGAAAGCAATTATGGTTGCGATTCCTACAACCTCAGGAACTGGTTCTGAAGTCACGCCTTTTGCTGTCGTCACCGATGACCGAGCTGGAATTAAATATCCCTTAGCTGACTATGCCTTGACGCCCAACATGGCAATTGTCGATCCAGAATTGGTGCTGCATATGCCCAAGAAGTTGACTGCCTACGGTGGCATCGACGCTTTGACCCATGCCTTGGAATCCTATGTTTCGGTGTTAGCGACCGAATTCACCGAAGGATTGGCCCTAGAAGCAATCGGACTGCTCTTTCAGTATCTGCCGCGTGCCTATCATCAGGGAGCCAACGATCCGGAAGCCCGCGAAAAAGTTCACTATGCCGCCACGATTGCCGGTATGGCCTTTGCTAATGCATTCCTAGGTGTATGTCATTCAATGGCCCATAAACTAGGTTCTACCTTTCATGTACCGCATGGCTTAGCGAATGCACTAATGATTTCCCATGTGATTCGCTATAACGCTACTGATGTGCCCTTCAAACAAGCCATCTTCCCGCAATACAAATATCCCCACGCCAAGGAACGCTATGCCCAAATTGCTGATTATCTGAAGCTGGGCGGCGACACTCCTGAAGCAAAAGTAGAGCGACTGGTGGAAGCCATCGAAGCGCTAAAACAACAGCTCGATATCCCTGGCACAATCAAAGAAACCCTGCCCGACGATGCTCAAGCCTTCTACAGTAAAGTCGAACACATGGCTGAACAGGCGTTTGATGACCAGTGTACGGGTGCCAATCCCCGCTACCCGCTGATTCAAGACCTGAAGGAACTCTATACGCTGGCCTATTTAGGCTGTCGATTGGAATCAGCGACTTACTATTGGACTGAGGAGTCAGGAGCCGGGAGCCAGGAGGCAGAATTTCTGCCTATCGGTTGACGGTTTGGCAGCTTGATTGATGATTCAGCAGGAGTCAGGAGTCAGGAGTCAGAACTCAAGTAGAATTCTGACTCCTATTTCCAATTACAGAGCCGATGAATATTTTCGCATTTTTTTGAGAAGCAATGTATTTAGTAAGATAGATGGGTAGTTTGTGGTCTATCAGGGGGGCAATCATGGCAAAAGCGCTTGATACCCACATTGAGATTAATGCATCAACAGAAACTGTATGGCAGGTGTTAATCGACTTTGGCCGCTACAGTCAATGGAATCCTTTTATCCGTTCCGTTCGTGGAGAAGCAAAGCAAGGTGAAAAACTTGAGGTGTTCATTCAACCACCCGGTGGGAGCGGAATGCTTTTCCGTCCGGTTATCTTGACTCTGAAACCAGGATGTGAACTGCGTTGGCTGGGGCGATTCCTGTTACCTGGCATTTTTGATGGAGAGCATCAATTCCAGATTGAGCCACTTGGGGATAATCGCACTCGATTTATCCAGCGTGAAGTGTTCTCTGGTCTGCTGGTCCCTTTTTTGTGGAGCAGCTTAAGCAGGCGAACAAGGCAAGGTTTTGAAGAGATGAATCGGGCGCTAAAGATGCAAGTAGAACAGTGAGTCCCAGTTCTCCCTTGTAAAAGCTTTCAGATAGGCGATCGCTTGTGTGCGGAGGCTGTGGGACTTGCTATCAAATTGCCGCTTCGGCAGATACCTGAAATAGCCCCATGTTTTCAGCTCGTTGAAAAGCTTGGGGCAAGGTTTCCCCCTGGTGAGTTGAAATATGCATCAGCACCATTGCGGCGGCTAACATGGCATTGTTGCAATACACCAGCGTGGGCTTAGGTAGCTGATCGATTTGCTTGAGCACACTGCCTGCGGTTTCAGGCGTCATGGTTAAACAATCGATTGGTATATTGATATAGTGCAATCCTAAACTGGTCACATGCTGTTGCTCGTTGATCAGCAGGTAGGTATCTAGCGATCGCAGATTCAAAATCGCCTTGAAACCATCTTTGGCAAGCTGATGGAATTGCTGGAAGGTGAGGGGTCCTGCAATCGCAAGCTCATTTGTGATCATCCTGACTGTCTCCATCGGACACCTCCAAGTCAGCCATCGTTGCATCTTGCATTATTTACTCTCAGAGTAAGCCAACAATTTGAGAAACTTGTGAAGCTGCTAGAAACTAGGGTGTGTTTTAAAGCCCTGATCTGATCCCCCTAACCCCCTTAAAAAGGGGGAACAACCGTAGGCGAAGCCTGGGCGCAGCCCATACCAAGCGCGGCTCGAAGTCCTCCTTGATCTACGCCGAAGGCGCATCCCCGTAGGGGTTTAGGGGGATTTAGGAGGATTTAGGGGGATCGAAAGGCTGGAGCAACAGCACTAAAGACTTTTAAAACACGCCCTAGTTACTCCATCCTAGGGTGGAGGCAATCTGATTAGCTAACTGAAGTGGGTCAAAGGGTTTGGCGATTGCTCCCTTCACGCCTAATTCATCGTAGCGACGCCGATCCGATGCCTGCACTTTTGCCGTCAGCAAGATCACCGGAATCTGGCGAGTTGTGGTATTCTCCTGGAGGTGTTGAAAGGTGGTGAGTCCGTCCATATCGGGCATCATCACATCGAGCAAGATCGCATCGGGCTGCTCTGCGGTAGCTTTTTCAATTCCTTCCTGTCCGGAACTCGCAGTTAATACTTGCCAACCGGCAGTTGTGCGGAGACAAATTTGCGTTACTTCTTGAATGTATTGTTCGTTGTCGATAATTAGAATGCGTCTGGTCATACCATTTTTGAATTTTAGATTTTGAATTTTGGATTGATGAGTCGTTGAGGCTTTCACTGCTGCACGTCTGCTGTGGGTAAGGTGAAGTAAAATGTGCTTCCTTCTCCCAGACGGCTCTCGACCCAAATCCGGCCTCCATGCTGCTGGACGATGTTGCGGCAGATGGCCAAGCCCAGCCCGGTACCATCGTGATTGCGTGAATCAGAAGCATCCACCTGCTGAAACCGTTCAAAAATAGTTTCCAGTTTATCCACTGGGATACCACGCCCTTGGTCTTGGACCGTGAAGAGGATGTAGGGAGTGGGGGAAGGTGGGGGAGATGAGGGAGATGAGGGAGATGAGGGAGATGAGGGAGATGAGGGAGATGAGGGAGGTGGGGGAGATGAGGGAGATGAGGGAGATGAGGGAGATGAGGGAGATGAGGGAGATGAGGGAGATGAGGGAGATGAGGGAGGTGTTTGTGTAAGGTGTTGGGAAGACTTCAACAGCGTTTGCATAGGATACTCACACTGGCAAAATCCGGTTTTCCCATCTTCCCCATCTTCCCCATCTTCCCCATCTTCCCTATCTTCCCCACCTTCCCCACCTCCTCGTCCCTCCGCCCTCAACCAGACTGTGCCACCTCGCGGTGAAAATTTAATGGCGTTGCTCAATAGGTTGGTCAGGGTTTGAATGACTCGATCGCCATCGGCCCAGACGGTTGCCTCTAGTGGCGTGACCGATAACGTGACTCCAAATTTCTCGGCCATAGCCTGCATCACATTGGTGGCGTTGGTCATCAGTTCAGCTACATTGCAGGTTTGTTTCACCATCGTGATTTTGCCCGATTCAATTCGTTCCACATCCAGGACATCGTTGATTAGGCGAATCAGGCGTTCGGTGCTATCGACGGCAATTTCGAGCAGGCGTTTTCCGGTTTCGGGTTCGGCATCTAGTAGGCCGCTAGCCAGCATTCCTAAGGAGCCGTGAATTGAGGTTAGAGGGGTGCGCAGTTCATGGCTAACGATGGAAATAAATTCATCCTTCATGCGTTCAACGACTTTGCGATCGCTCGTATCTCGCAAAATCACCGTGAAGATCGTTTCTCCTTGTAATTGCAGTTTAGAAATTGATGCCTCTGCTGGGAACTCTTCGCCATTCTTGCGGCGGCCCAAAATCTCACGGCGTTCGCCCATCCGGCGTGCTCCACCATCAGATGCGCCAAACTCTTCAACATGGCGGCGATGTAGATCGGTGAAACGAACTGGCAACAACAGATCGAGGGGTTGGCCAATCGCTTCGTCTGCAGTGTAGCCAAAGATTTTTTCTGCACCTTGATTGAACAATGTAATAGTTTGCTGACTATCAACCGAAATTACCGCATCATCGGCAATATCGAGGATTCCGGCAAAGCGAGCTTGAGAAATTCGCAGAGCTGCTTCGATCTGCTGGCGTTCCTTCAGTTCAGAGCGCAACCGTTCGTTGACGCTGACCAACTCAGCCGTTCGTTCGGCTACTCGCATCTCCAACTCATCTTTGACTTTGCGCAGGGCAGTGACCGATCGTTGATCCGACAGATTAGCTCGTTGGCACTCGGCTACATCCTGCTGATGCAGCGTCACTAGATTTTTTAGGAGTTTGCTTCGCTCTAGGCGATTGAGGATGCGGCTTACCAGTTCTGGCCCCACAATCGGTTTGCTGATAAAGTCATCGGCACCGGCAGCAAACACCTGATTGATTGTATCGGCATCGGTGTAGGCCGTTAATACCACGATTGGCAATCCACTCCAGCGCAGGTCGTTTCGCACCACCTGACATAACTCAATACCACTGATACTCGGCATTTTGATATCGAGAACCAACAGGTCTGGTGTGGCTGCTTCCAGGGTTTGCCAGAACTGATCAGGTTTACCTAGCGTCGTGATGTGCAGTCCCCAGGGTTGTAGCAACGTCCTGACTGCTGCCAAAAGCTGCGGGTCATCATCCACGACCAGGATGGTGGCATCGACTGGGTCGGTCTGATGCAGTAGGCGCGTCACCTCTTTTAGTACCTGTGCTGGAAGCAGTGGTTTTTGCAGAAAGCTGCGTCCTCCTAGTCGCGCTACTTCTAAACGATGGGATAGATCGGCTTGAGCAGTCCACACCAGCACGGGGACAGCAGGCCATTGCTGCTGGAGTTTACTCAACAAATTAAAACTATCGGTAATGCGTTTGGAAGCCGCCAGGTCGAGCAAGATGGCCTGGGGTGGCTGTTGCTGCATCAGGCGTTTAGCCATTGTCAGATTGGTGGCTAGTGCGGTCCGCAGTCCCCAATTTGGCGCTTCTGCCAGGATTGGCTCAGCGGCTGAGCGGTCAGAATCGATGATCAGCAGTAAGGGCTGGTTGAGTGAAACGGGGGGCGATATGGGTTGAATTGCGGCAGATTGAATCGAGGCAGCTTCACGAGCAGCAGCACTCTGATTCGTTCCGGCAATTTCCTGCCGCAAGGCTACGATTTGCTGTTGCAGTTGGGGAATTTGGTCAGCTCTGAGTTGTTCAATCTCTCGCAACTGTTGCTCAATCATGCGGGCTAGTTGGGACGCTTGAGCATAGCCAAAAGTGCCAAGCGAACCAGCCAGGGAGTGGGCCTCGTGTTCCGCCTGCTGCCGTAATTCCGGATTCAAGGTTTGATTCTGTAAGGCTGTCACTGCCTGTTCCAATACATCTACCTGTTCGTTCACGCGCGGTTGGTATTTCTGCCACACTATGGCGATCGCGGCTTGAGTTTGCTGCCCGATTTGTTCTGCACTCGTGAGGGGCTGCTGGTCAGACGAATCAGTCAGATGGGATGTAGGCTGTTGGGAATGCTGCTTGGGTTTGGAATTGGCTGCATTGACTGCGTTTGCTTCGGTTAGCGGCTTGAGGCGATAGCCAATCCCATAAACCGTCTCGATCAAATCTGCTGGAGCACCGACCGCCTTCAGCTTTTGCCGCAATCCTTTGATATGGGTTCTCACCGCCTCATCGCTGGGAATTTCGGTAAACGACCAGAGGTTTTCCAGAATCGCTCCACAGCTAAATACGCGCCGACTGTGGCGCAAGAACAATTCCAGTAAGGCGTATTCCTTCGCCGTTAGAGGCACCGGCTGTGTCCCATAGATGACTTCACAGCTTTCCGGATTCAGGCGTAGTTCCCCCCACTCCAACACGGCCTGAACTGCTGTCTGGTTGCGCCGCAGTAAAGCTCGAATCCGGGCCGTTAACTCTTCCGGATCAAAGGGTTTGACCACATAGTCATCGGCCCCTGCATCTAGCCCAATCGCTTTATCGTGACTGCTGCTGCGGGCCGTTAACAGCAGGATTGGCATCTGATAACCGTGGGAGCGCAACTGTTGGCAGAGGCTGATGCCATCGAGCTTAGGAAGTGATACATCCAGTAAGATCAGGTCATAGGTAAAGGCTTCTGCCAAGTTCCACCCGGCTTCTCCATCGGTGGCTACTTCAACGGTATAGTTCTGGTTACTCAGGGTGGCAACCAACGCTTCGGTGGTCAACTTATCATCTTCGATGATCAGAATTTTCATGGCTGTCTGTTCACGGAAGGGTTAATCGTAGTATCACCTGACAGCCCAGTCTATCGAGACATCATCAGCATAGAAATTTATTCTAGCTTCCTGTTAATGGGCCAAGCAATTTGTCATGTTTTGCAATCAATTTTGAAGTGTTGTTAATTTGATTGCAGTTTAGTTGCGGTTCAGCTGCAAATAAATCCTCTGATCTTCGCTCAGCAACGGTTAGCTAATAAGCCCGTACTCTGTCTATGTAGCTGTGCCTACCCTGTGGGAGGCTGCGCAGGAGTCGCCGTAGCATTGCTGAATCGGCAAATGATCTCCTGATGAGGAATGTGAGCGAACTGCTCCCACTGGATCGTTGCCTAATAGTGTGATCATCTTGCTCGTGGTTTTGTATCACCATTCAGCAACGCCGAGCTGTCAAGCAGTCATTACCTGCCCATCGCCTTATCTAACTTATCCATCTAACTTATCCAGTGATGGCGGATACAGATATGAAAGCAGGCAGCCTATTCTGTATAAAGGTAGCATGTCTGGTAATAGCAACTGGCAACAGCACTTAGTAACAGCAATGGCATTCAACGGTTCTGCATCTTCCAACTCGCTGCGCTTGCTGATGGATCTCCAACAGGTGAGTCAAATGGCTCAAGCCTTCAGTGGCTGTTTGGACCCAACCGTGATCGCGAAACAAGTCACCGATCAAATTATCAGCGTCTTTGACTGTGCCTTTGCCCGCATCTGGTTAGTAGAAGCCGATCAAACCGCTCTGCGTTTGGTTGCATCGTCGGGACTGTATACCCACACGGATGGCTCATTCTCTAGAGTGGCGATGGGAGCCTATAAGGTGGGTAAAATTGCCCAAAATCGGATTCCATTTCTGAGCAATCATTTAGCAGAAGAACCGTGGGTAAAAGATCGAGAATGGGCCATTGCTGAGCAGATTACGGGCTTTGCCGGATATCCGCTGGCTGTAGGCGATCGTGTTGTAGGAGTATTGGCTGTTTTTAGTCATCGACCGTTATCGCCAGAATTCCTAGAAGTATTGCAATATCTGTGTGCGACTGTTACAGTTGCCCTCGATAGTGCATTGGCACATCAGCGAGAACAGCAGTCTCCAATCCATTCATCCGTTGTTGTTCTACCTTTATCAGAACAAATAGCAACTCTTTTATCCCAATCTCGATTCTGTCTGGTGGGAACCGAGCGTTTACTGCCTATGTCGCTGAATGTGCTGCTGCTGCGAACTGGTGAAATGCTCAGCCAGTTACAGTGCAGTCATTGCCGTTTGATGTATGAGTCAACTCAGGTTTTACTCGATGCAATGGTCATCCCAGATATTGGTTCAAACGCCAGCTTGCCGGTTAAACAGCTTGCATCTAGAAACTTACAGGACTGGATCGCAGCCATTTTCGATGAATTGCGGTTAGCTAGCGCCTGTGTGGGAGGCACACTGCAAACGCTGAGTGGAGCCGCCAATCAAGCAATGCTGCAAGTGCTGCTGACATTGCCGTATCCAGATTCCCGCTCCCAAACTTCGCCCTTGTCAGACCGCGAGCAGGAAATGTTGCTGCTGCTGGCTGCCGGGTTTCGCGATCGCGACATTGCCGATCAGCTCCACATTAGCGAACGCACGGTCAAATTTCATATCAATAACGCAATTGCCAAACTTCAGGTCCAGACTCGCTGTCAGGCTCTTTATCAGGCCGTGATCCGAGGCTGGCTGGATCGAGGGTTACCTGTCTAAATGAACAGGGGATGTTGCCAAAACTGCATTATTAGTTACTATTTGTGAATACTGATTCTGTCAATAAAGCCAGATTCTAGCGATCTGTAGCGATGGCTACAAGAAGTTGATCGGCTTGTTTTTTATGCTGCACATACAATGCTCAGCGTCGATGCTTAGCCTCGATCCGATTCCGTGAATCTCATTTCTCAGCCAGCAGTAAAGTTTCTGTTAACTCCTGTTAATTGCGTTTAGACTCTGGTAGGTTTATTGTCTAGGTTGAGCTGAACTCACCTCCAAACTGATTGGAATAACTCTTGGAATGAGGAAAATTTTATGCCTGAAGTAACAGCTCCTGTGCATCAACCGGGTGACTTTTTTGTCGATTACGAGGAGAAGGTATTTCCCGACATCAAGGCGGAACCAGGCGAAAAAGCATTGGTGACGTTCCATACGGTTGCTTTTGAAGGATCGATTGGTTTAGTAAATTTACTGCAAGCCACTCGCCTCCTGCGCAAAGGATTTGACACCTCGGTTTTGCTCTATGGTCCAGGAGTCACCTTGGGTGTGCAGCGTGGTTTCCCCAAACTAGGTGATGCCGCTTTCCCTGGTCATCAAAATTTTAATGACCAGCTAAGTAAGTTCATGTCGGAAGGTGGAAAAGTCTATGCCTGCCGATTTGCACTCCAAGCTCTCTACGGCCACGGTGAACCTTCGCTGATTCCAGGCATTCGCCCGATCAATCCTCTGGATGTGCTGGATCTGATTCTGATGCACCGTAAGGATGGCGCGTTTATTTTGGATACCTGGACGCTGTAGAGTGTGCGTTGGAGATGCGGGCGATGCGGGCGATGCGGGCGATGCGGCTCGTGAGCCTCGCCGAACGGGGGGAGGATAGACGTGGGGTAGGTTTTGCCGAGAGGCTAACGACAAGCAGTTCACTAATTAGCTAAACCAGTGTTGCTGAATGAGGAATGATGGTTTAGAGCTAATTTATAAAGTGAATCTAAAGCTCCGAAACTGTTGGTATGGCTTGATCCCCCCTAGCCCCCCTTCACAAGGGGGGAACTCGACTCCGATGCTCAAGTCCCCCTTAGCAAGGGGGATTTAGGGGGATCAAAACAGTTGTTTACAAATTAGCTCTTAAAGTTTCGCTTCCTCCCGTTCCCCTTTTCTAAGATGGCAAATTTGACCAAACAGGACAAACCCATGACTGAACCAACGATCGTGCGGGCTGCGGCTGTTCAGATCAGTCCGGTGCTGTTTAGTCGGGATGGAACCACCGAGAAGGTGTTGCAGGCCATTGCGGATGCGGCCCAGGCGGGTGCGCAGTTGGTTGTGTTTCCAGAGACGTTGATTCCCTATTACCCCTATTTCTCGTTTGTACAGCCGCCTGTACTGATGGGAAAGGAACACATGCGTTTATACGAAGAAGCTGTAGAAGTTCCCAGTGCTGTTACGGATGCGGTGAGTCGAGCTGCGCGGTCCTACGGATTGGTAGTAGTCCTAGGCGTGAATGAACGAGATCATGGCTCGCTGTATAATACGCAACTTGTTTTTGATGCGGACGGTACTCTGCTGTTGAAGCGACGCAAAATCACGCCGACCTATCATGAGCGGATGGTGTGGGGACAGGGGGATGGAGCCGGATTGAAGGTGCTGGATACGGCGGTTGGTAAATTGGGAGCCTTGGCCTGTTGGGAGCATTACAATCCCCTAGCTCGGTATGCTCTAATGGCTCAACATGAGCAGATTCATTGCGCCCAGTTTCCCGGTTCGATGGTAGGGCAGATTTTTACCGAGCAGATTGAGGTGACGATTCGGCATCACGCCCTGGAGGCCGGTTGTTTTGTCGTTAACGCCACAAGCTGGCTCTCGCCCGATCAGGTCGAACAAATCACGCCGGATCCGAAATTGCGATCGGTGTTGAATGGTGGCTGCTACACGACGATTGTGAGTCCAGAGGGAGTGTTGCTGGCTACACCAATTACTGAAGGCGAAGGCATGGCAATTGCCGACCTCGATTTTTCCTTAATTACCAAACGCAAACGGATGATGGACTGTGTTGGCCACTATGCCCGTCCCGATCTGCTGCAGCTAAAGTCCAATATGGCCCCTTGGTCCGTACTGAGTGAAGTGTCTGAGCAAGCGATGGAGAATGGATCAGCGCAGATGGTCAGGATCTCCTCTGAGTTGCCGCTAGAACCACAAAATCTATAGCTCAACCCAATTCACTCAACTCACTTGTGAACACACTATGAATACGCAACGGTTAATCGCAGAGCTGCAATCTCATGGATTGAAAATTATCAATGCCGAAGCTGGGGCCTCTGGACGCAAAGGAGGAGCTGGACCATCGGATCACAAGGCAGTGACGATTGCTGGAACGACCGTAATGGTGCCGATCTACACCGATGCCGCTGCTAGTTCGCCCTACAGCGCTACGATCAATGCCCAGACGAATCAGGCAGTTCTGCACTGGGAATCGGATCCGATAGCGTCGATTAGCTTTCCGCAGCAGCCCAAGTTTTACAGCCTCAAAACAGCAGACGGAATTCCTTATTGGAAAATTGCCCTACTGCACAGTCGCGATGTGTTGGCGACCACAGTGCTTCAAACCTGTATGCGCTACAGCGATGCGGCTACAGCCTGTCAGTTTTGCGCGATTGGTCAATCTCTAGCTGCAGAACGGACGATTGCCCGGAAAACACCGCTTCAGTTGGCCGAGGTGGCCGAGGCAGCCGTGCGGTTGGATGGCGTCACGCATATGGTGATGACCACCGGCACCCCCAACACTGGCGACCGGGGCGCGGCCTATCTGGCTGATTGCGCTGCTGCGATCAAACAGCGGGTGAACTTACCGATTCAGGCCCAGTGCGAACCCCCAGAAGATTTCTTTTGGTTTGAACGCATGAAGGATGCGGGCGTTGATAGTTTGGGGATGCATCTAGAAGCAGTCGATCCCGATGTGCGGGCCGCGATCATGCCCGGTAAGGCGACGGTGCCGCTGACGGTATACTTTCAAGCCTTTGAAGCCGCCGTTAAGGTATTCGGCTGGGGACAGGTCAGCACCTATCTGCTGGCGGGCTTGGGCGATGATCAGGCGACGCTGGTAGCAACGGCAGAACGCTTGATTCAGATGGGTGTGTATCCGTTTGTGGTGCCGTTTGTGCCGATTACCGGAACTCCCCTGCAACACTATGCGCCTCCCTCGAGTCAGTTTATGTATGACCTGTATCAGCAGATTGGTGCCCTACTCAACCGAGCCGGAATGGCTTCCGCTGACATCAAGGCGGGCTGTGCTAAGTGTGGAGCGTGTTCGGCGTTGCCGGTGTTTGAGGCAGATCGGGGAGATGAGGGAGATGGGGGAGATGCGGCTCGTGAGCCTCGCCGAACGAGGGGAGATTGGGAAGGTGGGGAAGAGCTGGTGGCTCGGTTGAGTAGGAGTGACTGTAAGGTTGGATGAATGTTGCATTACCAATTCAAAAATTCAATTCAAGCAGCCATAACGTGTGGGACGTTAGGGATTTAGGGGGAGCGAAAGGCTGAAGCAGCAGCACCAAAGTCTTTGAAAACGCTCTAGGATCTGCCCAACACCCAAAATGACCAATCCAGCAAGAACATCATTCACATCCTTACTCATTCCCCACCCCCATCTCCCCTCGTTCGGCGAGGCTCACGAGCCGCATCTCCCCACCCCTCACTCCCCACCCCCTACCCCCCACTCCCCACCCCTCTCTATCCCCATGTCAAGCAGCCAATACGACTTCAAACTAGCAACCACACCAGAAGAACTAACCGCCTACTTCGAGCTGCGGCGGTTAATTTTTGTTCAGGAGCAGCAATTGTTTAGTCAGCATGATGTCGATGAGTTTGATGCAGTTGCCTATCCGATTGTGGCAGTTCTGAGTAATGTTCGAGATCATAATGAAAGCAATACTCGGAATCATCCCCAAAAGCATACGCAAAGCACTCAGGTCGTCGGTGTAGTGCGCATCTATGAAGTGGAACCGGGCGTTTGGTATGGAGGCCGGTTGGGAACCCATCCCGATCACCGTCGCGGCTGGCAAATTGGGAAGGGGTTGATTTACAAAGCGGTAACAACGGCCAATACCTGGGGCTGCCAGCAGTTTTTAGCAACCGTGCAACAGCAAAATGTGCGATTTTTCCAGCGGCTGCACTGGCAATCTTTGAAAGAATTATCAATTCGCGGTTGTCCTCACCACTTGATGCAAGCTGACCTCGTCTACTATCCGCCGGTCGCAGCCGAAACCCAGCGGGAGCACTTCCCCCCCGGAGCTTCGCTCAAATTTGCCATCTAGTTCATTCCCTACTGTGTTACACCAACTTGTCGAGCACCTGCGCCACTCTGCTGGCATTTTGCATAAACAGGACATTCAGCTTGTCGCCCAGGGTTGGGCTGATGCGCCGGTGATGCTCGGTGATGATTGTGCGGCTATTCCCGATGGAGAAGGCTATTTATTGCTGGCGGCAGAAGGCATTTTGCCTCAGTTGGTGGCGTCCGAACCCTGGTTTGCCGGCTGGTGTGCGGTGATGGTGAATATCAGCGACATTGCCGCAATGGGCGGACGAGCGATTGCGGTGGTGGATACGCTCTGGAGTCAATCTACAGATACAGCGAATTTACTATGGCAAGGAATGCAGGCGGCAGCTCAGGCTTATGCAGTGCCGATTGTTGGCGGACATACGAATCAGCATAGTCCCTATGATGCGCTGTCGGTGGCGATTATGGGACGAGCGACTCGCCTAATTTCTAGCTTTAATGCCCAGCCGGGAGATATGCTGCTGCTGGCGGTGGATTTTAATGGTAAAGCCCATCCCCGCTATCCGTTTTGGAATGCAGCTACTGAAGCCGACCCGATCCAGTTGCGGCGCAATTTGGCGATTTTGCCGGCTTTAGCAGAAGCGGGACTGTGTGATGCTGGCAAGGATATCAGCATGGGTGGCATTGTGGGCACCTTATTGATGCTGTTGGAAACCTCGTGCTGTGGTGCCGTGCTGCGGGTGGATCAGATTCCCTGTCCGGCGGGGGTGCCGTTAGAGCGCTGGTTGATTGCCTTTCCTAGCTATGGGTTTTTGCTCAGCGTGCGTCCTGATCGAGTCACGGCAGTTCAAGCTCAGTTCCGGCAGCAGCAGCTTGTCTGTGAGGCGATTGGTTCGGTGACTGCGACTCGTCAGCTCTGGCTTCAGCAGCAAACCGCCGGGACGACCGAATCGGTGCTATTTTGGGACTTGGCCCAAATGCCGCTGATGGGCTTAACCCCACCGGAGGCCGATCTATGAGACTACGCATCGCTTTGTTTACCTATTCCACCAAGCCGCGTGGCAGTGTGATCCACACCCTAGAATTGGCTGAGGCGCTGCATCAGCTTGGCCAGGAGGTCTGTGTCTATGCCCTCGACAAGGATGGCAACGGCTTTGATTATCCGCTTCACTGCCGCTATCTGCCGATTCCAGTCAAACCAGCAGGGACGGATTTTGATCAGCTAATTCAGCAGCGAATTCAGGAATTCGTTGATTTCTTGGATGACCACCTCGCCGCTCAGCCCTACGACTGCTACCATGCTCAAGACTGCCTCAGCGCCAATGCACTGGCCATTTTACGTCAGCGTCGCTGTATCCCGCACTTTATCCGCACCATACACCATATTGATGACTTCAACAGTCCTTATTTGCAGCAATGTCAGGATCGATCGATTCGAGAACCGGATTTATGCCTATGTGTCAGTCAATATTGGCAGCAGCAGTTATGTAAACGTTATGATGTACATGCGCTACGAGTTCTAAATGGTGTTAATCTTCAGCGCTTTTCTCCGCATCCAGACGGTACGGAAACGGCTCTTAGGGGACGGCTTGACCTGACTGGGTATCCCATTTATCTGACGGTAGGCGGCATTGAACCGCGCAAGAATTCGATCCGGCTGCTGCAAGCCTTTGCTCAGGTGCTTAGCGTTTATCCAGAGGCGCAACTCGTGATTGCCGGTGGCGCGACGTTGTTTGACTATCAGCCCTATCGCGATCAGTTCTTTGCTGAGGTAGAGCGCTTAGGGGTATCCGTTGGTTCTTCTTTGATCCTGCCGGGAGTAATTCCAGATGCGGATTTGCCAACGCTGTACCGGAGCGCGAATGGATTTGTGTTTCCGTCGCTGAAGGAAGGTTGGGGCTTGGTGGTGCTGGAGGCGATCGCGTCTGGGCTGCCGGTTGTTATGCCAAATCAGGCTCCGTTTACCGAATTTCTGCTGCCAGATCAGGCGGTTTGGGTTGATCCCTTGTCGGTGGATGCGATTGCTGAGGCGATGCTGGCAGTGCTAAAACCGGATGCTATTCCTAATCCACCCGTTCAAATCTGCGCCTCGTTTTCGTGGCAAACTTCTGCCAAAATGCATTTAGACCATTATTCTAAACTCCTGAGCCATGCCTGAGATACGCTTTCGGATTCGCTGGTGTGATGGCACCGAAGATACCTGCTATTCACCGTCCCTGGTTGTCAAACAATACTTCACACCCAATCAAACCTACAATCTTGATGATTTCGTTGACCGCTCTCGCACCGCCCTACAGATTGCCAGCGACCGGGTGAAGGCGAAGTATGGCTATCCCTGTGGTCTGGCCTTGGGCCAACTTGAGGAGATCGAAGCCAAAGCGCAGCAGTATCGCCATTTGCCCGATCCGCAGGTGGAATTTCTCCAGTTTATTGAGTGATATGTCTTCTATTGGCTGTCCGTTCTACTGACCCAATCACTTGATAAACTGCAACAAATCAAACTCCTGACGGATATTCAGCAATGAACGATCTAGCAGCGGTTCAAATTCTAGAAACGGCAGTCGTTTTTTACGGTTGCGCGTTCTGAACCAGATCAAAATTAGCTCTGGGATGACTAGAGGAAGGGTTTTACAAATCTCGCTGTAGAGCCAAAAGGCTCCCTTTTCTCGAATCAGATCGTCGTACATTACATCGACAGCAGGTGTGTTTCGCATCTGCCGGAATTGTTGGAATGTACATTCACTAGTCCACCAGAATAGTGGCAGAATTTTTAGTTCGTCGTACATGCTGGTGTCGCAGCCATAGATCACATGACCTACATCATGAGCCAGCAAGATCTTGCCGAACTCAGGTGGCTGGGTGCTTGGAGGCGTGACATGCGGATTGAACGCATAATATTCCTCTAGACCTTCTTGCAGCGTCTGAGTGCTATTTTTATCAAGGTAGTGAGGACGAGGCTTGCCCATAATTTTAGCTTCCCATAGTTTCGATACGATACAGTACCGTAATTATAATATCATTTATGCAGAAACACTCTAAAAATTCATCGGGCAAAAGATCGGTGGGCCGTCCTCGGAGTGCCCAAGCTCATCAAGCCATGCTGAAAGCGACCTTAGAACTTTTGGCAGAAGTTGGCTTTGAGGCGATCAGCATCGATGCAATTGCAGCGCGGGCCGGAGTGGGTAAAACTACGATCTACCGTCGCTATGCCAGTAAAGAGGAATTGGTGGCAGATGCGATTGAGAGCATTCGAACAGAAATTGCTATTCCCGATACAGGCAATCTGCAACGTGATATTGATGCTTTGATTGAAAGCGCTGCCC
Organism: Leptolyngbya sp. NK1-12; assembly: GCF_032598965.1. Classification (NCBI taxonomy): domain Bacteria; kingdom Bacillati; phylum Cyanobacteriota; class Cyanophyceae; order Leptolyngbyales; family Leptolyngbyaceae; genus Leptolyngbya; species Leptolyngbya sp. NK1-12. Next base: position 108,036 of record NZ_CP053587.1, on the reverse strand, counting down.
AGATCACTCTTAGTCCACTAGGGCGGCAAACTGTCGCCATGATTATTAGTAGCGCATCTAGTAATCCTGCCTTTGCGCAAATCTATTGGACTAAATACCTGCAACCGCGCCGCAAAGCCTTTGCCATTGTGCTAGAACGAGCCAAAATCAGAAATGAAGTCGAGGCCGATTTAGACCCGGATTTAGTGTTTGACCTGATGAGTGGAATTATGCTCTATGCCCTGATTTTTCCAACTGTTTCGGAATCTTGGACTGCCTATGTGCGGCGTGCGCTCAATCTTGTTTTGCAGCGTTTATAGGTTTACAGCATGTTGATCAAGTTGATCATACAAAAATAATTTTCTAGACGACTAACGCAATGGGTTGCAACCCAAACCGCAAATGCTTTTGCCGCGCCAACCAGCGTCTTTCGATTACAGGTCGAACCAAGGGCGAGAGTTGGGTCAACAGTCCTCGCAAGATCGATGATTGACAAAGGCGAGTGGCGAGCTGCTGTTCGCTAGACTGGAGGTTCTGACAACGAACAATTTCCGGCTGACGTTCGGCTTGAATTCTTTGCATCGCTTGGTCGAACTGCTCTGGAGATGCACTGGTTTGCAGCAGTGGAATTAGATGATTCGCCGTCACAATCACATCCCGCAGCGCTAGGTTGATCCCTTGAGCGCGAATCGGAGCCATTGGATGAGCTGCATCGCCGATCAGCAGCACACCGGGCTGAAACCACTGCGGACAGCGACCAAACACCACTTTTAGCGGGATAGGTGCTTCTAGCGCTTCAGCATAAGTCCGAATATGGTCTGCTATCCAGTCGGGCGCAATTTCAGCTAAGCGAGTCGGCCAGTCGATGGGTTTGCTGTCGAGTGACTGGCCTCGCGGGACCAAGTAGGCAAACTTGAGGCTGTCATCCCAGGAGGTATAGGCTCCCAGGCTTTCGGAACCGCAAATGAAGCCATAGAATACAGAACGCTGGCTCTCATCCGGCAGAGGCACCGGCAGCCGCAGCCACAGCACATCTGCATCGTAGTCGAGTTTTTGCAGCGGCAGGTTAGCCAAGCGTCGCACCGTAGAACCCCGCCCATCGGCCCCAATCACCAGCGTAGCCTCCAGCTCAATTTCCTGGTCGGCCTGCCGCACCACAACGCCCTGCACGCGGTCCGCCTTCTGTGTCAATGCCTGCACTGTGCCGTGCACAAACCGAAAGGACGGAAACGCTTGCGCTCGTTCCACTACCGCAGATAGAAAAGCGGGTTGGGGAATGATCGTGGGACGGTAGCGGCCCAGATCGGCGGGTTCGTTCACATGCAGCACCGTTCGGTCATCGACAACAAATTCCCAGGCGTGAAGTTGGCGGCAGGGAATTTGGTCCAGCAGATCGAATAAACCCATTTGCTCTAGGGCATACAGACCGCCAGGCATCAACCCTTCGCCGCGAAAGACACGCTCAAAGTTGGCCGCCGCCTCAACCAACGTCACCTCAATCCCGCGCTGCGCCAGCAGATAGGCCAAGGTGGTGCCTGCCGGACCCGCTCCTACAATCACCACTGAGGCCATAGGCTGCTCCTGTTTGATTCGTTTGCACGATCAACTATAGCAATCCTATCCTAGGGCTTCAGTACCACCTTGATGCAGTTCTCCTTTTTGTGCTTGAAAATGTCGTAACCGTGGGGAGCTTCGGCTAGTGGCAAATGGTGAGTAATGATCAGCGACGGATCAATTTCACCGTTTTGAATCCGTTCCAGCAGCGGTCTCAAATACTTTTGCACGTGGGTTTGACCCATCTTAAACGTCAGCCCCTTGTTAAAGGCCGCTCCCATTGGGATCTTATCCAGAAAGCCGCCATAGACGCCAGCCAAGGACACGACGCCTCCCTTGCGGCAAGCTACAATCGCCTGACGAAACACATTAGGACGATCGGTTTCCAGCCGTACTGCCTGTTTCACCTTATCGTAAAATCCTTCTAATCCCATGCCGTGGGCTTCCAGGCCAACTGCATCAATACAGGCATCCGGACCACGTCCGCCGGTCATTTCCTTCAGCGCTTCTCCGGTGTCAACTTCTTCATAGTTGATAATTTCTGCTCCACCGTACTCCTGTGCCATCTTCAAGCGTTCTGGAATTCGGTCAATGGCAATCACCCGTTCGGCACCGAGTAAAACTGCGCTCTTGATTGCAAACAACCCGACCGGACCACAGCCCCAAACTGCTACGATGTCACCGGGCTTGATGTTGCAGTTTTCTGCTGCCATGTAGCCCGTGGGAAGAATATCGCTGAGGAATAGCACCTGATCATCTGTTAAACCGTCTGGGATTTTGATTGGCCCGACATCAGCAAAGGGTACCCGCGCATACTCGGCCTGTCCGCCTGCATAGCCGCCGAACAAATGGGAATAGCCGAACAGAGCTGCCGGAGAATGACCGTAAAGTTTCTCAGCCATCCAGGCATTGGGATTAGAATTGTCGCAGAGTGACCACAGATCGGATTTGCAGAAGAAACACTGACCGCAGGAAATCGGAAACGGCACGACAACCCGGTCGCCTACCTTCAGCCGCTTCACGTCGCGGCCCACTTCCACGACCTCACCCATGAACTCATGTCCGACAATATCGCCGGGCTTCATCGTGGGAATAAAGCCATCATAGATGTGAATATCTGAGCCACAAATGGCGGTAGATGTAATTTTGACAATTGCATCGCGAGAATTGAGCAACTTTGGATCGGGAACGGTTTCGACCCGCATATCCATCGCGCCATGCCAGCATACTGCTTTCATTAATGATTCTCCTTCGGTATTAAATTTTTGTAGAAACTGAACTTTTAGCAATTGAAAATTAGTACTACCCCATTGGCTGCCCATCCGTCGTGGCAATTTCACCGGCCTCCATCAGCATTTTGAATCGATGTAGATCATCGCCAATTTGCTGTTCTGGTTCTTCGCCAAACAGTTTTGCTAGCGTAGCGCCAACAATTCCAGCCGGCGGTTTGTATTCCATCACGACCTTGACTTCTGTGCCACGCCCCTGCGGACCGGGTTGGAATCGCACAAACCCGGAGTTATCCACATCGGCTCCTTCTACCGAAGTCCAGGCAATCAAACGGTTTTCTTGTTCGGTGATAATTTCGGCATCCCACTCCACCGAGTTCCCCATTGGCGCATTTGCAATCCAGTGGGAGCGGGTGTGGTTGATCACCGTTACCGATTTCAGGTGCCTCATAAACGTAGGCAAGTTTTCAAAATTGCGCCAGAAGCGGTACAGCTCTTCGGGGGTTTTGTTAGCAATCGTAACGGTCCTCTCGACCCGAACGCTCTGATCTAGTCCGGCGGTTTCCGCCACTTTTTCGGCTAACCCCTGCTGCCCTTTCGCGCCATGATACACCAGACCACCGCCCGCTAGCGCCATCAATGCGCCCCTCAGCGAACGTTGCCGCAGCCCCAGCAGCACCATTGCGCCTCCGGTAATCAGCGAACTCCAACGTTCTGCATCACCGGGCGATTGGGGTTGCTCTGGGTTTGAATGAACGGTTTCTTCCATGATTCTGCTCCTGATCTATTGATCTAATAATTTTGATTTAATAATTTGAACGCCTGTGGATTCGGCATCCTAGGCAGTGTCGTTATCTTTGAACGCTTGGGTTGTCAACAGCAGCAATGCGCCTAGACCTGCCGCTACGCCCCATTTAGCAGTGGGATGCCAATCAAACCAATCGAGGAAGCTGGGAATGGCTAGATTGCTGTAGTCGCCTTCTGCCCGGTTGTAGCTTGGGTCTTCAATGGAACTGTACAGGTTGTTGGGATCGGTTTCTTGTTTGGGAGTTTGAGTGTGTTGCCCTTCAATTGCGATAGTTTGCAATACCCAATCGACCAGGTGGGGCGAAATTTTTTGCATCACATCCAGTACGCGGCCTACATCTCCGACAATAATGTCGCGGGTAGGATGCTCGGCTACATGCAGAATTGCTCTGGCAACTAAATCGGGTTGATAGTAAGGGGGAACGCCAGTCGGTTTTACTCCTAGCTTGGTTAAGCCCTTATTGTAGAATGGCGTGTTGATAGTAGCGGGCATCACGTTAGTAACGCTAACTGGAATATTGTCATGCTGTAGCTCTACCCGTAGCGAATCCAGGAAACCTTCGATGCCGTGTTTTGATGCCGAGTAGGGGCTTTGTAACGGCAGCGATCGCCTCGCTTCAACCGAGGACACCATGATCAGTGCTCCCTGACCTGCTTGCCGCAAATAGGGCAAGGCCACCATTGCCCCATAAACCTGTCCCATCAAGTTCACCTCAATCACCCGGCGAAACTCTTCTGGTGACAACTGCTCAAACTTAGCAAATACCGACGTTGCCGCTAAATGCACCCAGCTGTCTAGGCGGCCATAGTGGTTGACCGTTTTGTCGGCAACTGCTTTTACCTGCTCATAGTCAGCCACATCAGCAGGAATCGCGATTGCTTCGCCGCCAAGCTGTTTGATTTCATCGACTAGAGAATTTAAACCCGATTCGCTGCGAGCCGATACAACTACTTTTGCGCCCTGCTTGGCAAATTCTAGAGCCGTGACTCGACCAATGCCGCTAGAAGCGCCAATTAGGGCCACAACCTGCTGAGAGATTGGCTTTAACTGAATGTTAGTCATTAGATAAGTACAAAGTGAGGAACTGAAGGCGGCTCTTGCTTTAACATTGACTCGGTGCTTTCAGCTTATGCTTTCAGCCTTGGGAATCATGCAATCGCAACACCGCGGAATCGCTATGTACTTGTCTATGTAAATCTTTATTTCGCTTCAGGGGGTCAATCAAAAGGGTGAAATGCTAATTCCTCGATCCCACCCCTAATATGCCTTTGGAAATGACTTAGGTTAAGTATTTATGTTATTTAGGCGACGTTACTTAGAGGTTGTTTGTAAACCAAGATTGAGATCCCCCTAAGTCCCCCTTAAAAAGGGGGACTTCAGAGATTTGACTCGGTTCCCTCCTTAATAAGGAGGGTTAGGGAGGATCACTCCTTAATAAGGAGGGTTAGGGAGGATCAGATGTGAAGTCGATTCTAGCCTCTTAAAATTCATTTACAAATAGTCTCTTACTAACCCGAGCGCTTTATAGGCAACCCCCACACCGCTCGGCTGAGTTTTCTGGCCCCATGGGAGCAGTGCGCTCGCGTCGAAGCCCCTCACCCCTCACCCCCACACCATTTACCTGCGATTGGCTAGCTGCGATTGACTAGCTGCAATTGACTAGCTGCAACAGTGCGTCTGCGTAATCTGTATCACGCCTGCAACAGCACTTTGGTTGCTTTCTATTTCCCCTTCGAGAACGTTGAATCTCTTACTCCTAGCGATAGAGGGGCGAAAAGCATTTGCTTTTTAAAATAAACGTAAGGTTTGCTCCTGTCATGATTCGCTGGCTGATTTGCCATGTAATGGTTGATATGTCATGAATGAGCAGCGAGTAAGACACAGGAGTATGCTCGGGAGTATGGTCGAATTGGATCGATGCTAGTAAATCAGCAAACAAAGCGTTTCAGTGAATTTGTCCACTAATAAAAAACTAAAAACAATCAATAATTATGACAGACGCCGCTAATACAGCTCACCCTAGTGCAGCCCATTCTAACCAAGCTGAAAACTCCGAACCGTTGAATCAACGAGTGAATCAGCAAGCAAAAGATCCTAATACTCTGGAACAGCAGGAATTTCAGCCGGAATCGGGTGCTGTGGATCAGCAAGCACTCCAGGCCAGAAGACGCACGGGTGAGGGAGCCGAACGAGTTAGTCAAGCTGACGATACCGCAACTGAAGAAGCTTAGCTCTAAGCCAGATTGAGTAGAGATTGGGCAGGGTAAACAGCAGAATGTATAAAAGCGCGCCCATAGAAGCGAACATGTAGAAGCGAATGCATAGGAGAGAATAATGGCAGATACTACCGTGATCAAAATTGATTCCCATGCCTCACCCAAAGGTGAAATGGGGCAGATTTATTTAGCTTCCGGTATTCATGTTTCGATGCGGCTTTGGCGCGACGAACAACCCAGCGAACCCAAGCCGGAAACTCAGCGGGACTACGAAACTGTTGGCTATGTAATTCAAGGCCGCGCTGAACTCCACATTTCTGGTCAAATGGTGCTGCTGGAACCGGGTAGTTCCTGGGTGGTCCCCAAAGGGGCTAGCCATACCTACAGAATTCTAGAACCGTTCACAGCTGTTGAAGCGACTAGCCCTCCAGCAGAAGTGCATGGGCGGGATGAAGCGTGAGCACGTTGAGCGCTGGTATCAGGGGCAGGGTTCAGGAGTCAGAAAGTTAGGTTAGAACAGGTTTTGCTATGAGTTTATTGTCGCTTGACGAATTTAAAGCACTGGTTGAGCACTCTCACAGTTGTTGCGTTTCTCTCTACATGCCGACTGTGCAAGCTGGTGCTGAAGTTCAACAAAATCCGATTCGGTTTAAGAACTTGATTAAGCAGGCCGAGGCTTTACTAGAAGAACAGAAGCAGTTGCGCCCTACTGAGGTGCTAGAGCGATTGCAGCCCGTCCTGGAGTTGGACAGGGATGAGTTTTGGCAGCATCAAAGCCAGGGATTAGCGATTTTTCTGGCAGATGGGTTTCTGCGCTACTATCGCCTGCCGCTGGCGTTTGACGAATTGGTGGTTGTTAGCGATCGTTTTCACCTCAAACCTCTCCTGCCCCTGTTGACGGGCGATGGCAAATTCTTCCTCCTGGCTCTGAGTCAAAAGCAGGTGCGATTGTTTGAAGGCAGCCGCTACAGCATGCAAGAAATTGAACTAGAAGAGATACCCACGAGTGTAGAGGCGGCGCTACTCTACGATGAAACGGCAAAGGAAGGGCAATTCCGCATTAGTACATCGAAGGGCGGCACTAGCAATCCATTTCCACAAGCAGGCAGTTTTCATGGGCAGGGTAGCCCCGATCAGGATGAACCTCAGTCGGACATTCTGCAATTCTTCCATGTATTAGACCGAGGGCTGCAAAAATATTTGCATAACGAGCAGGCTCCCCTGGTTTTGGCTGGGGTTGAATATCTTCTGCCGCTTTATCAGCAGGCCAATACCTATCCGCATTTGATAGACCTGATCTTGCCGGTTGAGAATATTGGCGTTCTCAAACCTGAGGATATCCATGAGCAGGCTTGGTCAGTGGTGGAACCCTACTACACCGAGGCGCAAAAAGCGGCGGTTGAGCGCTATCATGAGCTGGCGGGAACCGGAAAGGCCTCTACGGACTGGCAAGAAACGATTGCTGGTGCTTACTACGGGCGGATTGATCAGCTGTTTGTAGCGTTGGGTATGCAGCAATGGGGTAGTTTCGATCCAGAGGCGAACGAACTGCACCTCCATTCAGAAGCGGAACCGGGTGACGAAGATCTGCTGAATGCTGCGGCTGTACAAACGCTGCTGAACGGGGGGACTGTGTACGCGGTAGAACCAGAAGCAATTCCTGATCAAGCCCCGATTGCGGCAGTTTTTCGCTACTAGGTTGCTTCTAAGTCACTTCCCCTGGAAACAGGGGATGCCAGGATGTTGGGCATGGAAAGCTTGGGAAAGCCGTTTCGTTGCTTCGCCAAGGATTGTCAATGGATAGAGAATTGCGGATAGCTTCTCTTCGTTACTTTCCAATCTAGAGCATTTTCTCATGACATCAAAGGACGGTAAGATTCTTTCTCTAATTCAGCAACGTCATATGGTCCCTTTATCGCATTAACAAGAATCCAGATTTGTACGCGAGCATAATCGCCTGCATACTGACTTGTGGTCAGAGAAATGAGCAGTTGTTAAACTCAGTAGTCATTTGGTTTAGCCTCGTTTGATTAGATTTCGTTGAAGAAATCGCTCAAGGCAGGATACCATGACTGCTGTTTGTATCGAGCGAGGTTGCGAAGGTTGCACTTTACAGTACAATCAACACAGCTACTCCGCCATCACTCCTATGCCTATCCTCCAGCTGATCGAACCCGAAATTAAGGACCTGGGTGGGTTCGTTGCTCGCCGCAGTTTGCCCTATCCGAATCGCCAAATGGTGGGTCCGTTCATCTTTTTTGATCAGTTGGGACCATCGCGGCTGCCGGCTGGTCAGGGAATCGATGTCCGCCCGCATCCTCACATTAATTTGGCAACGGTAACTTACCTGTTTGAGGGAGCGTTGATGCATCGGGATAGTTTGGGTACGGTGCAGGAAATTCAACCCGGTGCGGTAAACTGGATGACAGCGGGCAGCGGCATTGTTCATTCTGAGCGCTCACCCGAGGCAGATCGCCACAATGAAGCCACGATTCACGGCATCCAAACCTGGGTGGCTCTGCCGGCTGAGCATGAAGAAACCGCTCCCTGGTTTACGCACTATCCGGCGGAGACGATGCCTAGCTGGGACGAAAATGGCGTAACGGTTAAACTAATTGCTGGGCGAATGTCAGGCTACACATCGCCAGTAAAGGTATTTTCACCGATTATTTATCTAGATATTATGCTATCTGCCAACGCTCAATTTACGCTCCCTGCTGACTATTCAGAACGAGCCGTGTATGGCGTCACGACAGGATTGAGCATCGATGGTGAACTGCTGGAGCCATATCAGCTTGCCATTCTTGAACCCGGTGAAGTGGTGCTTGCATCGTCCTCTTCGGCTCGCTGCGTGGTGATTGGCGGTGAACCCTTAGGGCCTCGCTATAAATGGTGGAATTTTGTCTCTAGCCGCCCTGAACGGATTGCCCAAGCTAAAGCGGACTGGCGCAATTGTCGCTTTGCTGCTGTTCCAGATGAAACCGAATTCATTCCCCTGCCGGAAACGGTCACTGAAGCCAATCCTTATTTCCCTTAAGTTCGCACCAATGATTCGGGTCAACCGCACTGCCGGATGCGAGTCTGTCCAGAATTTTGTGTCATATCAAATCCGGTTGATCAGCCAGAGTTCGCGTAGAGGTATTTCGCCGAAACGCCCGTACAACGCGGCATTTAAATTGAGGGCGTTTAGTCGGATTTGATATCAATATGCTGCTACATAGTAGAGATGGTGGATTCTTGTCGGAGCGCTGACTGCTGCCGCCGCTTGCGCAAATCATGCCATAGGACTTGAGCCAAGATCGACGGGTGAAATAACGCTATCGAGGGTTTGAGCAGGTGCAATACTTCCAGAAAGGTGTGATGAACCCCGACTCGATCGACGACTAATTCCAGCAGCTGATCCCAGTACCAGTTCGCAAACCGTGTGACTGTATCGGTTGGTTTACTAGAGACGCTGTGGTATCGGTAGTCCATATTAGTTGCCGCTGACCAAGCTTCTCGATGGGCGGTTGCTAGCCGCTTTTGCAGGACATGGGTCTGCTGATGGAGGCTATCGATTGAATGGCGCTGGAAAAATTGATCGACGATATTGGCTTCCAAGGCTGCTACCGTCATGGCTTGACCGTAGGTGGGATTGAGCAAACATGCGGCATGACCGACTACGATCAGGCGGGCGGGTGAATCGGAGAGCTGATCGTAATGACGCCGACGGTTTTCGTTGCCGCAGTAGGTATAGATTGGCGTTAGCGGCGTGGCGTTCTGAATTGCATCGGCCAGAATCGGTGAGGGCAAACTGCGGGCAAAGGCAACAAACCCCGCTTCGTCAGTAGGTGGATAATCGTGATCGCCGCCGACTAAACTGACAATCCAGCGCATCTGGTTGGGCGTAGAGCGGTCTCCTTCAATCGGGAAGATGGCTCCGCCGCGATGCTGCTGGGGCGGTGCACTGGGTATAAACACCATTTTCCAATCAACAGATAGGTTGGGGGGCGGCTGATAGATGCGGGCTGTATACCCCACAAAGGCATTGACCTCAGTTTCAGGGGGAGCTGCATAACCCAATTTCTGCAGCCACTGAGGAGTCCGGGAGGCTTTACCGCTAGCATCGACAATTAAATCAGCGTATAGATTCTCGTGTAATTCGGTGTTGGTGTCTTGGTGACGATGTAGGGATACTCCGGTGATTTTGGTGTGCTCCGGATCGGTTAATAAGCCTGTGACGCTAGCGCTAGTCAGGAAGTGAATCTTGTCAGAGGCGGCTAAGCGACGGCGAATGTGCCAATCCAGCAGGTCGCGGCTACAGGCCAGCAGCATCAGGTCTGAGTCAGACCGCACCGTCCATCCGGCGGGGGTGAGAAAGGCGATTTCTTTCATGCTATCTAGTTCAATCGCCCCCTGAGCCAGCAGTTCTGCTTTGAGGCCGGGAAACCACTGCTCTAAGATGCGTTGGCCGCGCAGCATTAGCGTGTGGGGAAAGCGAGAGTGGGGCACGCCTCGGCGCGGCATCGGCTGATCGGGGTAGGTATCTCGTTCGATCACGGTGACGCGATCAAAATGGTTGGCCAAAACTCGACTCATAAGCAGCCCGGCCAGACTGCCACCAATTACTAATGCATGAGTTTTGTGTTGCATCGTGCCGTCCTCTGAAGCGCTCATTACCAAGCCCAATTCGGTTGCCTCATACTATCTGATTCTAATTGGGTTGGCTGTAAAGTAACATGACCCCTTAGGGTACTTGTAGGACTGACTCAAGTTGTAAGGACCACCTGTAAAGCCTACCTGTAAAGCTCATTTGGAAGGCTCACAAGTTCCTCAAATTATTTTCTTAGCGTAAAGGTGTAGAAGGAAATGGGTTTGATAAATCTGTCGCAGGGGAGGAAATAGGTTTGTTGATTTGTTGGCCACAGTTGAGGATATCGGTTCGTCGGTTCGTGAATGAAGGTTAGGGGATTGAATGTTTACCAAGCAGATTTAAGGAGAAATTGTTATGTCTATTAAAAGCCAGTTGCAGAAGCTGCTTACCACGCTTGAAACTGTTCCTCAGCAAGTGATTCGCTATATTTCAAGCGCAGTTGCTCGTGTGTTTAGCCCAAACGATGATGACTATCCAAAAACTGGAGTCCAGCCATTTAAAGGCGATCCATCTGATAAAAAGTCGTTCTGATCTGAGGCGCTATACGCGACAAACATTAGACAACAGCGCTAGCGTCGTTTCATCGGCCAATGCGGAGGAAAAGATAGTGAGGAAGGGTAGGTCATGGTTGTGTTTAACTGATGTTAGCCTGAGCCTCCCTTCTCCCTTCTCCTTTATTCGGTTTCTAGAGAATTTGTGTTCTACTGAGTTTTGTCAGTCAAACAGGGCTGGAGGGATATGGAGCCTACCTGATCCGTTTCAATGTTTCCGAGGGCAGTTCGCCAAATGCCTGCTTGTAATCATGGGCAAAGTATCCAAGGTGGTAAAAGCCAAATTGAGTGGCAATTTCCGTTACAGTTTTGTTACTGGGTTCAGCCGACTTTAAAGCTCGATAAGCGCCCTGTAGTCGGAGAATTTTTAAGTAAGACATTGGACTCGTTCCGAACATTTCCTGAAAACCGTAGCAGAGCGCGCGGCTACTGGTGCCTAGAGCTTGGCACAGATCAGTCAGAGTCAAGGTTTGGTCAATATGCGATTGCATGTAATCATCCGCCTGTTTGACCAATTGAGAGCGGCGAAAGATCCTAGCAGAAACCTGTTGTTCTTGCTGAGCCGTTAATGCCGTAATAAACAAAGGCAAAAAATCTTGCAAGATGATCTGCTGAAAGTCTGGTTTATGCAACAACGGGGAATGCTGATGCAACAACTCATAAATTTGTTTCAAGTAGCTGCGCAAAGGAGGAAAAGACTTTGGTATACAAGCATAGTTCGAAGCCAAAAATCTTGAATCTAACTCCAGTCGGTTCATAGCTTGGGCATAGGCTTCAAATATATCTGGCCGAATGTAGACAGCACAATATATAGCGCCCCCTGGGAAAACTAAATTTGCCTCACGATTGGCATCGAATCCAAACAGATAGTCTTCGGTAACGAGTCGGTTATTTTCAATGCCATGTTGTCCTTTGCCCTGCAGAATCATGGAAAAAGTTAGAAAGCCTACCTGCTTATGTCCAACTGCATACAGGTTACGATTGACATGATTAAAGTTGAACTGAATTGCCCCTAAATTAAGGGCTGCTGATTCACAATTAAAAGGTTCACACTCCAAAAGAGTTAGACGGACATCTTCAGGCAAAAATACCGCCAGCTCATCAATATCTTCAAAGTGGTAGTGCAATACAACATTCGAAGCAGTGTCATTCAGAAATTGAGAACTTAAGCCCTTCAGTAATTTCATCCCTTACCCGAGTAATGCCAAACTCTCTAGAGAAAACACTCCTGAGACATTTTGCTTTTTATTAAGCCCTTTTGAAATTCTTAATATTTTGCCTTCATAATCTTGCAATTTTTGGATAGTCATCATTTTAGCTGACCTCTATTCTTGTGTCTTATAGAAAGCACAAGAATTAATTTTGCCTCAGGATGCAGTGTTATTTCTGGCTTGCCATAAACCATCACACACACGCTGATATGAACTGGAGTGACGCATAACGTGAAAATTTTGGGCTTTTTTATTGCCTGCATAGTGGCACTTTTGTTAGGGGGTCGTGGGTGGTTGCCGCCTGTAGCAGCTATAGCTCAGCAACCGTCGCGCCCCCACATTCTCTACATCATGTCAGATGACCAGGGATGGAAAGATGTTGGGTTTCATGGCTCAGATATTAAGACCCCAAACCTTGATCGGCTTGCCCAAACCGGAGCCCGTCTCGAACAGTACTATGCCCATCCCATGTGCACACCCTCAAGGGCCGCCCTACTGACGGGTCGATATCCCCATCGCTATGGTCTGCAAACTGCTGTTATTCCCTCGGCGGGAACCTATGGACTGGCTACCGATGAGTGGTTGCTGCCTCTAGCGCTAAAGGAAGTGGGTTATAAGACTGCCATTGTGGGCAAGTGGCACCTTGGACATAGCGATCGCCAGTACTGGCCCCTACAACGAGGGTTTGATTATCAATACGGTCCCATTTTGGGTGAAATTGACTACTTCACCCACTCTGCTCATGGTCAGGTGGATTGGTATCGCAACAATGATCTGGTCAATGAAGAAGGCTATGTCACGACCCTCCTGGGACAGGATGCGGTGAAGCTGATCGAAGCGCATGACCCCAACACTCCGCTCTTTTTGTACCTGGCTTTTACTGCTCCCCATGCACCCTATCAGGCTCCAGAAGAATATCTCGACCAGTATCAATCCATCCTCGATCCGAATCGCCGTGCGTATGCAGCCATGATCACGGCAATGGACGACCAGATTGGTCAAGTGCTGGATGCGCTGGACAGGCAAGGCATGCGTGAGAATACGCTCGTTGTTTTTCAGAGTGACAATGGCGGTCCCCGTTCTGCGAAGGTGACGGGGGAGGTCGATACCTCTGGCGGCACCATTCCCGCTGATAATGGTCCCTTCCGCGATGGCAAAGGGTCACTGTATGAGGGGGGCACTCGCGTTGTTGCCCTTGCCAGTTGGACAGGACATATCGAGCCAGGTTCTATGGTGAACCAACCAATGCACATTGTGGATTGGTACCCAACCCTAGCGGGTTTGGCTGGCGCAGCGTCTGATCCGAGCAAACCTCTGGACGGGATCAATATCTGGTCGGCTCTGACTGGAGGCCAAATTCCTTATCGGGACGAAGTGGTTTATGGAATCGAGCCGTTTCGGGCAGCTATTCGACAGGGAGATTGGAAACTGGTGTGGCAAGTGATGTTGCCATCCCGAGTTGAACTGTTCAATCTGGCGCAGGATCCTGGGGAAGAAACCAACCTTGCAGACCAACATCGTGGGATAGTAGCCAGGCTGAAACGGAAGGTCGAAGCCTTGTATCAGGATGCTAAATTCCCGCTGTTTATTGAGGAAGCCGTTGGTGCAGCTAAGAGCGTGCTGTTTACCTCTGTTGCCACCCCAGAGGCATCGGAGGCGATCGATAACCAACCGTAACTATATTCCTAGTTTGAGAGAGCCTGCAGTGAATTTTTACCCATCAACCAAAATCCGGGTAACTTACGGTTAGGGTGGCTTTACAGCAGTCAAAGCAGCACTGACTTTAGCAATCCAGTTAATACGTTTGGACGGAACGGCTTTATTGATTTTCGTGATCCAATTCGAACTCAGGATGGAGCGTTTATGGTCTATGCAAATTTTGATCAGTATCTTTTCACGGTCGATACCACTGAGCGCAATCCTGATTTAAAGTTTGCCACTCCGCGTGGCCTGGAATTGTTTGGCGTTTTGGGAGCGGACCTGAAAACTCTAACTTTATCAATTCATTTATCAGTTTAGGAATAGGGGCTAAGGGTATTACACCGAGTCGCGAATATGACGAGTTTGGCTTGGGCTGGTACTATCTAGATTTCGCCAATGGTACAATCGATGCGATCAATGATGCTCCTGTTCTCAGTCGCGTTGTTGGGCGCGATTGAGATGGACAAGAAACTGGGTTTGAGGTTTATTATAATCTTGCTTTGACACCAGCGTTACAAATGACGTTTAGTGCTCAGTACATTATTCATCCACTGCTAAATGATGCTAATGATACATTTGTGTTAGGGGGGCGATTCCAATTGAGTTTTTAATATGTGGCGGTGCAAACCGCTTCTACACAAACTAAGTCGGCGACTCGGCTGAGCTTCGTCGAACGCCCTACACTAACCCTGGGTAGGATGATGAACCCGCGAAGGCGGGTTTTGTCTGTGTAGGCATGGCTTCTAGCTGCCAGTAGTCAGAGTTTTGTCATATCAAATCCGGTTGATCAGCCAGAGTTCGCGTAGAGGCGTTTCGCCGAAACGCCCGTACAACGCGGCATTTAAATTTAGGGCGTTTAGTCGGATTTGATATCAGTCAATCAGGGATGTATACAGGTGGAGGGTTTCTGTACGACTCAGGATGGCTAAGCAGGTTGAATAACTGGCTCTGGTGACTGCCGTCTGGACAACGGAGCGCTAGCTGCCATTGACAAATCGGGTACTTCTTGCCAGCAATGGCGGCAGAATGAAACGGTTCGATGATGACGAAAGCACCGCACCAGTGAATATCCGCAGCAAGGGCAGTCTGTGAATGAGGTTTTCATAATTATTTGTAATTCTGTCTGGTAAATAACCTGGTGAATAACGGATACCATCTCATCCGCCAACTTCTAAAGCATAGATGACAAAAATGAGGAAGTTGTGAGGATTGTGACAGAACCGCCTCAACTGAAAACATAATTCAAGACTTCGCAAGACTTCGCAATCTAAACCCGCTTTTGAGTGAGTTGCTGATACCGTAAACTTAAACTTCAGAAATTAGGTTGGGGTCGATGACTAAAACGGCGGCACCCTGAATTTTACCGCCGCGAAGTGCTGCTAACGCTTGATTGGCGGCAGCTAAGGGAAAGGACTCGACCTGCGTTTGAATTGGGATTTGGGGCGCTAGCGTCAAAAACTCTTCGCCATCTTGACGGGTGAGATTTGCTACTGACCGCAGTACCCGCTCTCCCCACAGTAATTCGTAGGGGAAGGAGGGAATGTTGCTCATGTGAATCCCCGCACAAACCACCACGCCGCCCTTGACTACCGCCTTGAGCGCTGCTGGCACCAGAGCACCCACCGGAGCAAAAATAATTGCTGCATCCAACGGTTCAGGCGGGGCTTCTGTCGAACTGCCGGCCCACACGGCTCCTAGATCACGAGCAAACTGCTGGCCTTGGGTATCGCCCGACCGCGTGAAGCCAAACACCTGTCTGCCCTGATAGCGTGCGGTTTGAATCACAATGTGAGCGGCAGCCCCAAATCCGTATAGCCCAATCCGCTCGGCCTCTCCGGTCATCATCAGCGAGCGATAGCCAATCAGGCCAGCACAGAGTAAAGGAGCGGCTTGCAGATCGGGATAGCCAGCCGGAATCGGAAAACAAAAGCGCTCATCGGCAACGGTGTATTCGGCGTAGCCGCCATCCAGTTGATAGCCGGTAAATTGAGCGTTATCACACAGATTTTCTCGTCCGCTGAGGCAATAGCGGCAGTGGTTGCAGGTATGACCGAGCCAGGGTACACCGACGCGAGTTCCGGGTGGAAATGTACCCTGTCTGCCTGCTCCTGCGACCACGGTTCCGACAATTTGGTGACCCGGCACCAGCGGCAGCTTTGGCTGGGTCAATTCGCCGTCCACCACATGCAAATCGGTGCGACAGACGCCACAGGTATGGACTTGAATCAGCACCTGTCCCGGCTGCGGAGTGGGAATGGGTAGCTCGACTTCCTGAAGCGGAGAACCAGGAGCCTTGAGAATCATGGCACGCATGGCTACATCTTTGATTGAGGGCCGATTGGATCGAGGGCTAACACAGGCTCGGCGATAGATGGGCTATCTAGCTGCTGCTAGGTCAGGCTGCATCGAAACTGTAGGGTGGTCGATCACCTGATCAATCAGGCCATAGTCCACCGCTTCTTGCGCCGACATAAAGAAATCGCGCTCCGTATCCTGCTCAATTTGCTCTAGGGATTTTCCTGTATAGTTCGCCATCCGTTGGTTAATCTGACGTTTGAGATAAAGGATTTCCCTGGCTTGAATCTCGATATCCACCGCCTGCCCTTCTGCGCCGCCAGAGGGTTGGTGAATCATAATCCGCGAACTGGGCAAACTGCTGCGTTTACCTTTAGCACCTGCACCCAGTAGAAATGCCCCCATACTAGCTGCCATCCCATAGCAAATTGTGCATATATCTGGACGAATGTGATTCATAGTGTCGTAGATACCCAATCCTGCCAACACGGAACCACCCGGAGAATTGATGTAGAGGTAGATATCTTTGTCTGGGTCTTCGGCTTCTAGAAACAGCATTTGTGCCACAATTCGATTGGCCATTTCTGACTCGACTGGTTCTGCTAAAAAAATAATCCGCTCTCGCAGGAGGCGAGAATAGATGTCGAAGGCTCTCTCGCCCCGAGCTGATTGTTCGATGACGGTAGGAATCATGATCTGAGTTCTCTCAATTAATTTGACGGTTGTAGAGATTAAATTTGCCGCTTAATCTGTCTGCTCAATCTGTCTGCTCAATCTGTCTGCTCAATCTGTATAATGCACTCCAAACTATTTGGCAAATACGTTGTCCTTAGTTGTCCTTACATGAGTGCAGTGATTTAATCGACGATAGGGCAGTTCATTGGCAACTGTTTACCGGTAGAGGTGAGCGGTAGGGGATGAGCGATTGAAACTGCCATTTTTATGCTTGAATTATTTCAGGCGACTAAGGCCAAGCCATCTGCAATTTCCAGCAGGTGTTTCAGATGGGACAAACTAGCGGTCCATTTGCGGCTGATGGTCAGACAGCTTTGGGCATCTAGGCGGTTGTGAATTAGCGTTAGCTTCACCAGGGTTCCATACTGCTGCAACTCAAATTGCACATGAGATGGCTGATTCTCTGTTGCGTCCAGCGGCTGGAAGCTGTAGGCCAATCGATGCGGCGGTTCGGATTGCAACACTTCGCCTTGCCAATCCGGTTCACCATCTGGATTGATGTGTTGTATGGTTGCTCCCACCTGCCAGTCTGACTGGAGTTGCCCCTCTCCCCAATACTGCTGAGTGAAAGCTTCGCTGGTCAAAGCGTCCCAAAGCTGTTCGAGACTGGTGGCAATGTAGGTTACATAAACGAAGGTGGGTCTATCCATGTTCCGTCTCCTTAGTGTTCTCTTCCAGCGTTCGTTTCAATTCACCCAGAGCATTTAACTGGCGACGTTCATATTTATTCAACCAGCGATCATAAATCTCCTGAATCGGTACGGGATTGAGGTAATGCAATTTCTCTCGCCCCTGCCAGACAGTGACAACTAAATTCGCTGCTTCCAGCACGGTTAGATGTTTGGTCACAGCTTGCCGCGTCATATCTAGATGTTTGCATAGTTCTCCTAATGTTTGGCCATTGTGAAGGTACAACTGGTCGAGCAATTTTCTCCGAGTCGGATCGGCAAGGGCTTTAAACACTGCGTCCATATTAACCTATTATGCAACTATTTGGTTGCATGTCAAGCGCTCGAATTTCCGCGATCGAAATTTATTCGAGGGCGGCGCGAATCCCTGCTTTGAGCAATCTGTCAATTCAATCGGTTATCATCAGGATTAACCGAGCCGGATCAAGCTGAACGGACCAGGGAAACGGCTGGTCTTTGATAGTGTGCCAGGTTTCTTTGAAGATTTCTGCCTGGACATGATAGTCCTGTGGGTGAGTGGGAGCGGCATTGAATTTAAGAAATAGCGTCATTCGATGCGGGGTTTCGCTAGTTGCAGCTAGCCAGCAGGGGAAGGTGTTGATGGCTGCAGAATCGGTGCCGATCCGGATCTGGTGTGCTCGGATGCCAATATCGGTGAGCTGAGTGGGAATGGCTTCGAGAACTTTCAGAGTGATGTCCCAGTCAATAGCCTCGATAATATTGTGCCCTTGAGCCACAGCACGAGAAAAGTTTTTGCAGCCGGTGAGTTGAGCTACGCGCACGGTTTGAGGGTGCTCAAAAATCTGGTGCTTGGAACCCTGAGCAATTGGTTTGCCGACCGACATCACCAGCAGCGTTCCACAGACGCGATAGACCTCCTCCAAATTGTGGGTGACAAATAGGGTGACACCGCGATAGCTAGATAAGACTTCTAGCAACTGCCGCTCCATTTGGCTGCGCAGATAGGTATCGAGGGCTGAAAACGGCTCATCGAGCAGCAAGGCTTCTGGTTCGGTAGCGAGTGCCCTAGCTAACGCGACTCGCTGCTGTTGTCCACCGGAGAGCTGATGAGGATAGCGGTCACCCAAGCTCTGTAACTGCACTAATGCCAACTGCTGCTTGACCCGCTGGTTGCGCATAGGTTTAGGCAGATGCTGAATTCCAAAGGCAATATTTTGCGCTACGGTCATGTGGGGAAATAGGGCATAGTTTTGAAATACCAAACTAACGTTGCGTTGATGGCAGGGGAGATTAATTTGCCGTGCTGAATCGAACAGGGTCCGCCCATTTAAGACAATTCGCCCCTGGTCAGGGGTTTCTACTCCAGCAATACAACGCAGCGTCATGCTTTTGCCGGAGCCGGAGCCGCCCAAAATGCCGAGGGTGCCAGGTGGGGCGGTAAAGGCTGGATTGAGGGTGAAACTAGGCAACTGTTTTTCGAGGTCAACCAACAACCCGGTAGCAGTAGGAGTGAGCCGCGGTTTGTGCCAATTTGCTTGTGGGGCTGGCTCAGTGAGTTTGCCGCCTCGGCTGACGGGTTCATCAGCTTCTACCCAGCCAGACTGTCCCTGTAGTTTTCGTTCGTATCGCTTCTGCCACAGGTTCACGGCCAGCAGTCCCGATAGTGAAAGACTGAGAATCAAGATCACCCACAGCCATGCTGCTTTCATATCGCCCGCTTCCACCGCAAAGTAGATCGCCATTGGCATGGTTTGGGTTTGGCCGGGGATGTTGCCCGCCAGCATCAAAGTGGCACCAAACTCACCCAAGGCCCGTGCGAAGGCCAGCGTAATTCCAGCTAACAGCCCAGGTACTGCCAACGGTAAGAGAATTTGCCTCACGACTCGCGGTTCTGGTGCGCCCAGCGTCCGGGCCACTTGAAGGAGGCTAGGATCAATTTGCTCAAAGGCTCCCAACGCGGTTTTGTACATTAGCGGGAAGGAAACCACGAACGCAGCTACAACGGCAGCATACCAGGTAAAGATGATGCTAAAGTTGAACTGCTGCATCAGAGAGCCTAACGCCCCGTTTTTGCCAAACAGGAGCAGCAGCAAAAATCCTACCACCGTAGGCGGTAAAATTAGCGGCGCGATCAGAATGGCTTCGATGATTGATTTCCAGCGGCCTCGGTATCCCAGCATCCAGTAGGCTGCCGCTGTGCCCGTCAGGAATGTGATCAGGGTGGCCAACCCAGCCGTTTTGAGGGAAGTCCAGAGGGGAGACAAATCCGCAGGCATCATATCAACCTCAGGGAGCAATGCCGAAACCGTACTTCTCGAAGATAGCGTGTGATTGTTTGCTGCTTAGAAACTGAGCGTAGGCGCGGGCTGCCTGTTGATTGGGGCTAGCTTTGATCACCGCGATTGGGTAAACAATGGGCGTATGGAGGGTGGCGGTAGCGGTGAGAGCAGATTTGACTCGGTTTGAGCTTTTGGCATCGGTGGCGTAGACTATGCCTGCATCGGCATTGCCGCTCTCTACGGTGCCTAAAACGCTACGAACCGAGTTGCCATAGACGAATTTTGTACGTAATTGATCGAGGATGCCTAAGTTACTGAATAATTCTTCGGCATATTGTCCAGCAGGAACGCTGCGCGGTTCACCCACCAAAATTTTCTTGATGGTTGGATCGGTTAACTGTTGGAAGCTGGTCAGTTGCAAGCGGGAATTTTGGGGTACGACTAGCACTAATTGATTAGTCAGGAGGTTACGACGAGTTTCGCTGAGGATCAAATCCTTGGTTTGGAGCGCATCCATTTGCTTGGTTGCGGCGGAAATAAACACATCTACAGGCGCACCTTGCTCAATTTGCTGTTGCAGCGGACCGGAGGCGGCAAAGGTATAGCTGACTGTAATGCCAGGATTGGCGGCTTCAAATATTGGATCGATGTCCTCTAGTGCATTCTGAAGGCTGGCGGCGGCAGCAATCAAAAGTGTTGTAGATTGATCACTGGCAGGAACCGGAGCAACCGTACTGCAACCAACCGATCCGGTCAGGGCAATCAGCAAACCGCCTAAAAAAGCAAGAACCTGTTTACGTTTCATGGGACTTGAGATAGTAGAGGGTGTTAGAACGAAGTGGCGACTTTGATTAGCAGCTTAGCTAGAATAAAATGATTTTTGGCTAATTGGGCGCTCTTTGCACAAGCTTACCGGGTATTCATCAGGAATCGAACTCGAAATTCTGTCTTGAAGAGATCGGTTTCTAGAGAAATTGTTTTACTAGCAATAGTCAGGTCGAGTAGATTGCGAATTCTGTTGAGATCCCCCCTAGCCCCCCTTACAAAAGGGGGGGACCGGGCCAACCGTGGTTTGCAGTCCCCCTTCTTCTACGCCGAAGGCGCATCCCCGCTGGGGTTTAGGGGGATTGTGCTATGCACACGCTGCGGGAACGACCCCAAGTCTAGTGATCAAAACAAATCCATTTCCGATCGACTGAGATTGTTTACATATCCTTTTAGCTACCATATTTTAGATCGTGAACGTAGTATCAATCGTAAAAGGTATTTAAAGGTACAGAAATCATGAACTTAAGAATACTTTTAAATTGATTTAAAAATATATGGAGGTCAATGGGTTTAAAAGCTTATGTTTTTTGCTAGAGTGTTACTGCAAGCTACAAGTAATATAGATTTCTCTCGAATCAAACAGTAGATTTTTCTCAAGCTAAGTAAGGAATCAGATATGGAAATTAGCGCTCGCAATGCTTTGAAAGGCACAATCAAAACGATTGACGTTGGAGCTGTGAATACGGAAGTGGTTTTGGAAGTGGCACCTGGCGTTGAAATTACTGCCATCATCACCAAAGCTTCTGCCGAACGATTGGGGTTGAGTGTCGGTAAAGAAGCCTACGCGGTTGTGAAAGCTAGTGATGTGATGGTGGCTGTTGATTAGGGGGCAGGAGATAGGGGTCAGGAGATAGGGTGGGTTTTAACTTCTGGAAGCGCAGCTCAAGGATCTGTTCAGAGTTTTGTGTCAATCCAGTGTTTGACTTCGTATACCCGCGAATCAATTGCGGGCGAGTCAGGCAACGAGGCAACACAGAACCATTGACAGATCCCAGCTCAAACAACTTTATTGCTTGCGCGCCACGATGTGAAAAATATGCCAGTGCTTTTCCTCACCGATGGCCGTGACGCCGGGGTGTTCCTCTTCGTCTAACCATTCCACCTCAAACGGCTGTAGTAGGGCGATGACTTGTTCGCGAGTCTGATGGCTGCGATTCGGAAACTTCACCCAGGAGTCTCGGTCACCGAATAGCTGTCCGCAAAACCGACCTTCGGGGTTCAGTGCTGCCAAAATTGTTTGCCAGAGATGGGGAAAATTAGCCGGCGGACAGAAGGGCAAACAAAAGCTGGCGTTGATCAGATCTGCTCCAATCGGTAGAGCCAATGTCTCAAAACGCATTACTTGGGTTCGCAGTTGGGTTTGCCGCCAATTTGGCTGGAGATCAGAACGACTCAGCATCCGCTCAAACGCCGTTTGCTCCGCATCGATGGCCAGTACTCGCCAACCTCGTCGCAGCAGCTCTATGGTATCCCGTCCATCTCCACAGCCTAAATCAACGGCCAATCGAGGCTGAGTGGTATCACCGCTTGGCTCTGCCTCAAAATTAGCGAGAGCCTTGAGCAGCGTTTCGCGTGGTGGGCGGCCTTCTACTGCTGCGTAATAAGCTGTCCAGTTATGTCGGGTAGGGTGGGTAGATGGGGTCATACGCCAGCTAGTGCCAACTCGGTATGGGTTTGACAATTTTTAGGACAGACTCTAGCACAAGCTTCGCAGCCGATGCAATTATCTGCATTCGCAATCGTCATTACCTTGCGTTCAATTTCGTCATCTTCTTCATCATCGACAAATTCACCTTCTTCATTCAGGGCGCGTAAGGCCATCACCCCACGCCCACAGGTTTTCAGACATCTACCGCAGCCGATACAGCGGACAATGTCAATTGCTTGCAGAAATTTGGGTGTCCAAATTTGGCCTCCGAAGGTTAGTCCTGTAAATGTCGTCATTGGTTGTGTTCCTCTCAATCGGGTTTTAGTAAGAAATAAAAGCCTACACCAGCGCTTTGTAATTTTTGACTCGCTCACTGGCAGCAACTCCCAAGATTTTGGCCAACCAAGGTGGTGGTGAGGTGGCAATCGCCTGTTGCAGTTCGGCGAGTAAGGTTCTAGCAGCGCCGCCTTGCTCTTTTTTAATTGGGTAGATGCCAGCCTGCACCACTTTGGCCGCAGCTGGCCCACCAATAGCGACGATATACAGCACCGAGCAGTCTCGAATTAAACTGACGCGAAAGGCGTTTTTGTCGTCTGAGAAGTCGGCTGCTAAGGCCGAGCGAATGTCAACTAGCCGAATTTCTTCAGTCGAGAGTTGATAGATCAGATAACGCAAACAGGAACCAAAATGCCCATCTAATGATTCTTGATGATTGGAGGCCACCGCGACTCGAATCGAGTTGGGCATGTCCTCAGCTCGGTAGGGTTCAATCACAGGGAGTTGGTCAATTGCGTCTAGTTCACCCCAAAGGATGCGGACGGCTTTTTTGAGAGCTGCAATGTCAGTTGTGTTGGCATCTTCTCCGTCTTCTTCCCCATCGAGTTCGTAGGTTTGTCCCAATGCGGTTTTCAGATTCGTGACCGTAATCCGACTCAGGCTGGCTTCATCCAGAACACCGCCCAGGTAATCCTGCAAAGCCTCAATAAAATCTGTAATCGGCAATTCCGGAAACAGTCTGGAGGCGAGGGCAATTCTCAGGGCCACTGCGTTGGAAATCGGTTGTTCAGCCGGTTGTTCAGCCATTTTTGGATCTTCTTGGTGAATGGTGAAATGGGTTGAGGCAGGAGACATGAAAGAGACAGGAGTTGTTCGACTACATGTGGCAGATCATGAATAACTCAATCACTAGGATGAACCGTTAATGACTAAGCGTTGAATGTTGAATTACTCGCACATAGATGGCGTTAATTGCGGTTTCATCTAGAGCATGGCAGGTATTGCCGATTCGGACAATAAACCGAGGAAAGCGCTGCTCTAACGTAATTGTCCGTCCGGGGGTTAGTCCCATGCTTCGTAGGGCTTGAGCAGTAGCGTCTCTAAGGGTATGGATGCTTGTGATCATGCCTCGTTCACCGAACCGCAGCAATTTTAATGACGAATCCTGAGCCGAAAATGACTTGTGCATGAGACTAATCCTTCCTGGATAGACGATTGCAATTGAAACAAGCAATTAAGACAATTGCAATTCAGACAACGTAATTAAACCAGATAAGCTTCCTGATGGGTGCGAACCGTGCAATCAGAGCGGGGATAGGCGACGCAGAGCAGTACAAATCCTTTTGCAATTTGCTCCTCATCGAGAAATACTTGCTCTGACTGATCCAGTTCGCCTTCGACCACTTTACCGACGCAGCTCGAGCAAGACCCAGACTGACAGGAGAAAGGCAAGTCTAGCCCCTGTTCTTCAGCTGCTTCTAGAATGGTTGTGGTATCTTCAACTGGAAAGGTAACGTCAAGCGACCGCTTTTTGTTGATGAGATGAACTTGATAGGTTGCCATGATTGTGTTCTCCGAAATTAACTACACGGTACTCCGGTTGGGGTGCAGTCTCCGGCTTGGAAAGACTTGCCGCAGCCACAGGTGTCGGTTGCATTGGGATTGGTGAATTTGAAACCGCTTTCCATCAACCCTTCTAGAAAGTCGATCACCACACCTTCCAGGAGAGGGGCGTTTTGAGGATCGATGTAGATCCGCACTTTGCCCTGCTGGTCGATTAGATCATTGGGACGAGGTGCATTAACGATATCGAGTACATATTCGTAACCGTTACAGCCTCCATCTTTGACACCAACTCGGATACCTTTTTCTGTCGATCCATCCGCGCTGCCTTGCAGAAAGGCCCGCAGGCGGAATTCGGCTTTTTCGGTCAGGATAATGGTCATGGGAGTTCCTCCAGAAGCGAATAGATGGTTGAATCTAAAACGGAGATTGGGGACAATTGCGGCGGGCGATGCATAATGTTGGACAATGGATCTGGGGCAGACAACGCTTTTGAGCACAGATCGGAGTTGCGAGAATGGCGATTACAATCAGCAGCTTGATAGACCAGGGAGCATACAACAGACCGAGAAACAGACTGACTAGCCCTACCAGCTTGATCAGCAGCCGCGTAATTTCATCGGCTGGCTGATTGACATAAACTGCACAGATTCCGATTGCCAGCGCTAAGAGTGGGAGCAGCATGGTTCCTCCTGGATAGTTGTGTTGGTTGACCACTGGTTTTTATGGCCACAAACCGGGCAGTTCGGATCGTGGTAAGGCCGCCGTTTGGCAAACTCAGCTTGGCTTAAGTTCATGGTGAGTAGTTGGGATAGCAGTGGTGTGCCCAATCCGGTGATCAGCTTGATGGCCTCTAGTGCCGTCAGACAGGCCAGCGTGCCCGATACTGCCCCCAAGACGCCAAATCCGCGTTTGTCCCAGTCGGGCTTTTCTGGGAAAATGCAAGAGAGGCAGGGAGTTAAGCCAGGAACGATTGTTGTCAGGTAGGCTTCCATATCGTTCATCGCGGCTTCCACCATTGGTTTCCCCCAACGAACACAGGCAGCGTTCAGCAAATTCCGTTCGGTGAAGTTATGGGCACAGTCTAGAACAATATTGGCTGTTTGCACTAATTCATCGACGTTATCTGAGTTGACATATTCGCAGATAGCGTCAATTTGCACATCTGGATTGATAGCTTCCAGCGTTGCTTTGGCCTTAAATACTCGTGGTTTTCCTACCCAGTCATGGGTCATCAAAATCTGCCGATTCATATCATCTAGCCGCAGTTCGCCGCCCCGCAGCAGAATCAATCGGCCCACTCCGGCCACGGCTAAGTAGAGAGCTGCTGTAGCGCCCAAACCACCTACCCCGGTCACGAGGACGGTTGAGTTCTTCAGCCGCTGCTGTGCTGCTTCACCAAATCCAGGCAGCATGATTTGACGCCGGTAACGCTCTAGTTCGGTAGGGGTGAGGGGTTGCATGCTGGATTCTCCGGGGATGGGTAGATAGATGGATGGGGGAGATGCGGCTCGTGAGCCTCGCCGAACGAGGGGAGATGGGGAAGGTGGAGGAGATGGGGAAGGTGGAGGAGATGGGGAAGGTGGGGGGACTAATCGGTGCCAATTTCTGAGAGTAGGACTAGGTTGGGTGGTTTTTCGTTGAATACTTTGAACAGTTTTTCGGTGAGGGGGGAAGAGGTGGTGAAGGTGTTGTAGGCTTGTTGGAGGGCGGCTTGGTAACGCTCTAGCTTTTCGGTGTCGTTTAGGTCTGGGAATTCTGCATCAATGGCTTTGATTAGGGTGGAGAATTTTTGCAGGATATGCAGGCGGTTTACATTGACGAATGTTGGATCGTAGGGCAGACCGAAGAATTCTAGGTAATCTTCTGCATTTACCAATTGCTGAAATTCGGCTAGGGTTCCAGTCATATTTTCTGCTCCAATTGCTTTAGCTGAGTTTTGAGTTGAGCAATTTGTCGATAGATCTGGTACGTTTCGGTGGCGGCATCAACCAAACGTTCGTAGTCGGTGGGTAATCCTTCGGCCAGATCGTGCAGATCCATCTTCATCTGTCCGGCTTTGCTGGTTAGCCGTTTGATTTGGGTTTTGAGTTCCTCAATGCTGGTTGTTTGTGCGGTTTGTGTCATGAATTTTCCCCTAGAGTTTACCGACTTCAGGAAAACGATTGGCTAAACCGACTGCCGTTTGGATCAGCCTGTCGCCTTCGGTTTCTAGCTTGTCCAGCGAGTCGAAGCCAAACCGTTGGGCATCTCGTAGGGTGCGGGCCACTAGCAGCAGACGACCAGAGAACACCAGTGCCCAGCCGAATCCTTCGTGGCTTAAGTCGATCACGACCTGACACAAGAGGCCGGTTTCTGATTCGATCTGGTGGGCAATAGCTCGATAAAAGGCCAGGATACGTCCTTTGGTGATGGGATCTACCTCGCCTTCAACCGAGATTTCGCGTTTCTGGGCTTTGCTGACCACATAAGGCTTGAGCAGTAATTCATCGGACCAGTTGCGGTAGGTGCCGTAGGGATCATTAGCGCGAACCTGCTGCACAATTGCCTTTAGGAAGGGGCTGATTACTGGTTCAGTTGCTGTCGAGCTGGTAGTTTGAGTTGTAGTCATACAGGTACTTCTTCCTCGGTTTGATCAAAGTTGGGGTTACGTTGTAGCAGGGCTTTTCTCAGCCAGGGGGGAGGACTACTGTTCAGGGTTTGCACCAGTTTGGTCAATAGGTCGGTAATTTCCTGGTCTTCTGATTGCGCTTTGATCGGGGTAATGCGCTGTTTAATTAAGCGGGCGGCTGCACTACCGCCAATGGTCGAGACATACACAATCGTGCAGTCATGCAGAGCTTCAATTTTGGGCAGTAACTTGTCTTCGTTGCCATCTTCATTGAGGTTACCGTCGAACCGCAGGGTTTCTACAAAGCTGTATCCAGTCTGATCTACTTCATAGACATCAATCGTTCGCGCTGAACCAAAGTGGGCGTTAATATGAATGTTGTCGCTGGTTGTGAAGGCAATTTTCATTGGATGTTCCTCCTCAATATTATTAGTGTTTTACGTGTGCTTCCTCCTGCTCTAAAAATAAATTGCCGAGGTTAAACAACAGTTGCATCACACCGCGATAGCCGACGGTGCAGCGCTGGCCGTTACCAAGGCGATCGAAAATTGGAAATCCGAGACGATAGAGCGGAATCTGGAGTCGCTGGCTGATTGTTGCCACGTGAGAGTTGCCAATCAACAAATCTGATCCGATTGCGAGCTGTTCAAAGTCTTCTAGATCGCCAATCGTCACAGTTTCGACAGGGAGCTGTTCCAGCAGCGGCGATTTGGTGGTTGTGACGGCGGCCTGCACATTGGCTCCCATGCTTTGCAAAAAATGTACGGTTGACCAAAGTAGATCGGGTTCTAGCGCCAGAGCTACCTGTTTGCGGCCAAAGAAGAAGTGGGTATCCAGCATGGCATCTTGCAACTGTTTGCGCTGACGGCGATAGTGTTCTGGTACAGGCAGGCCGCTCAGGTCTGCTAAGCTCTCTAAAAAGCTGTCTATAGCGTCCAGATTGCTGAGGCTGGGGAAGACTTCATAGGGAATGCCAAACTGGGACTGGAGGGCTGCTGCGGCTGCTCGCATACTTTCACCCAGGGCCAGCGTATAAACTGAACTGCCGATTTCTCGCAATTCTGCTAACGTGGTGCCGCCACTGGTGACGGTTTGGGCGGTCTCGTCTAAATGACCATCTAGTGAAAGAGATAAATCAGGAACTATAACCGCACTCAAGTCGAATGCTGCGACAATTTCCTTGATTTCCTGCACATCTCCGGGAGCAAAGGCGGAGCTAATCAGCAGTGTAATTTGGTTGGGGCGGGTTTCGCCCGGTTGAGGCAAGGTTTTGACTAGACTTTCTACCGCTGCTGCAAATCCGTCTTGTAATGCACCTCGAAAATCTGGAGTAGAAGCAAAAACAATAGGTAAATTATGCAGTTCGGGATGGCGCTTGCGAATGGTTTGGAGAATACCAATCATGTCATCGCCGCGAGTTTCGGTTAATCCGGTGGTACATAGTCCGATAATTTCCGGATGGGATTTTTCTACCAGCGTCAAAATCGCCTGTTCGACGTTCTCTTCTCCACCCAGAATGGTGCTCACCTCAGTCATAGCTGTGGTCGATAGAGGAATCGCCTCCCGGAAATGACGTACTAGCATCACTTTGGCGAAGGCCGTACAGCCCTGCGACCCGTGAAATAAAGGCATCATACCTTTCAAACCCAGAAAGGCTAAGGCGGCACCGAGGGGTTGGCTTTGCTTCAGCGGATTGACTGCGATGGATTTGCGGGGAGTGGTGATGGTGGCCATGGGTGAGTGGGTGGGGGGTGAGGGGTGAGGGGGTGGTTTTGAGCTAGGTGCTAAATTCAAAACTCAAAACTCAAAACTCAAAACTCAAAACTCAAAACTCAAAACTCGAACTATTGTCCCACGGGGCGGGTTTGCGGACTTGGGACCAGACGGGGCTGTAGAGGGCTTCTTCGAGTTCGCGGGCCATTTCGACCATGCCGATGTAGCCGGCGTAGGGATGGTGGCGTTCTTGGTTGATGTCGAGGAAGGGAATTCTGGCTTTGAGGGCGGTGTATTGGTTGCGGCCACCGGCGATCAGCATGTCGGCTTTGGTTTGGGCGATGACGCGCAGCAGTTCTTGGGCGTTGCCTTTCTCCAGCATGATGCCGTCTTTACCAAGTAGTTCTTTGATGCGGGCTTTGTCTTCTTCGGTGCTTTTTTTGGTGCTGGTAGCGCAGACTTCCATGCCTAAATCTTTAGCGGCGGAGATAATCGACCAGCTTTTGACGCCGCCGGTGTAGAGTACGACTCGTTTGCCTTTTAGTTTGGCGCGGTAGGGAGCAAGGGCCTGATCTAATTGATTCGTTTCTGCGGTAATTAGCTGTTCGACTCGCTGTTGTAAGTCTGTATCGCCTAGTTTAGCGGCAATGTTCCGCAGGCAGCGATTCATGTCTTCTATACCGTAGAAGGATTCTTCGATATAAGGTATGCCGTATTGTTCCTCCATTTTGCGCGCCATGTTGATCAACGCTTTTGAGCAAATCATCACGTTGAGTTTGGCCCGATGGGCAGCGGCAATATCTCGATAACGGCCATCGCCGGTAATTTGAGCCAGGACGCGGATGCCCAATTTCTCGAATAAGGGCAATACACCCCACAGTTCTCCGGCAATGTTGTATTCGCCAATTAAGTTAATGTCGTAGGGCGTGGTATATTCGGGTTCGCGGGTGCCGACTACGTACCCTAGCAACGCTTCGCCACCGACGCGGTTGCCGAGATTCTTGCTGCCAATGAAGCCAGGAGAATTGACTGGAATCACGGGTGTACCGATTTTCTCGGTCGCTTTCTGACAAACTGCATCCAGATCATCTCCAATCAGGGCTGTAACGCAAGTCGAGTAAACGAAAATGGCAGCCGGATTGTAGCGCTGTTGTATTTCTAAAATCGCTTTGTAGAGGCGCTTTTCCCCACCAAAGATCACATCGTTTTCGGTCAGGTCGGTGGTGAAGCCCATTTTGTAGAGTGTAGGCCCGGAGGAAAGGCTACCGCGACTGCCCCAGGAATTACCTGCACAAGCAATTGGACCGTGCACTAGATGGGCTGCGTCGGTGATGGGTACCAGCGCGATCATAGCTCCATCAAAGGCGCATCCGCCTTGGGCTGCACCGGGTTGGGCCTGTTGGGTACAGGACTTGTTTTTACCTTTGCCGTCCTTCTTGTGGTTGTGTTCACAAGCTGACTCGCTCAGGAGTTCGTTGATTTTGCCTTGAGTGAGTTTCATGGGTGAAGGGGTAGGGGGTGGAGGGGCTTCGCCGTGAGCGGCTCAGCCGAACGGTGTATGTCCTGCGGACAGGCGTTGCCCACGCGTAGCGTCGCCGTAGGCGCTAGGGTGAGTAGTTTTGAGCTAAGTGCTGAATTCAAAACTCAAAACTCAAAACTCAGAATTCAGAACTTTCAACAGATGTATTTGGTAATGTCTTCGCCGCATGTATCGGAGAGATAGCTGAGGGCGCGAAATCGGAGGGTGATGAATTCGTTGTAGAGGGGATTGAGTTTGCAGAGGGCAGGAATATGTAGAGTTTTGCCGAGTAGGGAGATATCGCGTTCAAAGGGGCAGCTACAGGGGATCAGATGGCAGATCAGGTGTGCCAAGCGGTTGTTGTGGATTTCGAAATGGTCCAACCATTGTCGCAGAGGGGCGAGCAGATCGAGATCGGGGTGCCCTCTTGAGTTGAGGTGATGAAAGAGCGTAGACATAGAGAATGGGATGGTGAATCGATAGGATGTGGATTTGAAATGTGAGGGCGGATTTACTGAGAAAATTGATTGGGTTGACAATTATCTGTGAAACCCGCCCGCAGATGCATTAGCGAATCAGATCGTAGGAGATGTCGGTTTTGGCCGGAATAATCGTGTTGCGATCGAGTTCGTCTAGAATTGTGTTGACGATCCAGTTAAGCAGGTTGATCGTGCCCTGATAGCCGTAGGTGGCATAGCGGTGCAGGTGGTGGCGGTCGAAGATCGGGTAGCCGATCCGCACAATTGGGGTATGGGTGTCGCGCCAGAGGTATTTGCCGTAGGAATTGCCGATGAAGAAGTCAACGGGTTCGGTGAACAGCAGAGAGCGCAGGTGCCACAAGTCTTTGCCGCCCCAAATGGTAGCACCGGCCCCAAACGGGCTGGAGTCCAGCAGTGCCCGCAGTTCTGTTTCAAAGGCTTCGTTGCTGTTGGTCACTACAATGTGAACGGGTTCAGCACCGACTTCTAACAGGAACTGCACTAAGCCGACCACCAAGTCTGGATCGCCATAGAGCGCTACTTTCTTACCATGCAACCAAGCTTGCGAATCGGTAAGCGCATCGACAGCACGACCCCGCTCATCTTCTAACTCCTGCGGAATTGGTTTGCCGGTCAGGGCCGACAGCTTCATCAGGAACTCATCGGTACCGCGAATTCCTACGGGGCGCGTCACATAGGTTTTCTGTTTCCACTCGGTTTCGATGTACTCACGGGTTTTGGTAGTCGAGTAGGCTTGGAAGGCAATGGTAGCTTCGGCGTTGATCGAATCGGCGGCATCGGCTAGTTTGGTTCCACCTGGGTACATGTTGAATTCGCCGTTATTGGGAGAATCCAGATAGTCTGAGTTGTCGGCCAACAGGGTGTAGTTGATGCCCATCACCGAGGCGAGCCGCTTGATTTCCCGCAGGTTGCCGATGTAGGTCTCAAACCCAGGAATCAAGTTGAGCTTACCGTTGGTGGTTTCTTGCTTCTTGCCTTCGGTCAGATTCGAGAGAATCCCCTTGATCATATTGTCGTAGCCGGTGATGTGGGACCCGACGAAGCTAGGCGTATGGGCATAGGGCACAGGAAAGTCCTGCGGCACCGATCCCTCTTCCTTCGATGTTTTGATGAAGGCTTGCAGGTCATCGCCAATCACTTCCGCCATGCAGGTTGTACAGACCGCAATCATCTTGGGCTTATACAGGTTGTAGGAGACTGCCAATCCTTCCACCATGTTCTTCAATCCGCCGAATACTGCAGCATCCTCTGTCATCGAAGATGATACTGCTGAGAATGGTTCTTTGAAATGGCGGGTAAAGTGAGAGCGAAAATAAGCGACACATCCCTGCGAGCCATGTACAAACGGTAGCGTTCCTTCAAACCCAACGGCAGCCAGAATTGCTCCCAGTGGCTGGCAAGCTTTGGCTGGGTTAACGGTCAGCGCTTCCCGGGCAAAGTTCTTCTCCCGGTATTCCCAGGTCTTGGTCCATTCCGCTGTCTGCGCGACTAGATCCGGATCATGTCCGCCTTCAAACTGCTTCTTATTCGCAAACAGTTCCTGATACTCATCCTGGTGGAATAACTGGGCGTGGTCTTTGATGTTGTCAATATTGTTTTGAGCCATGATGGGTGTTCTCCTGTAGGGGGTATTTGCGTAGCGTGCCTGGTGGGGGAGGTGAGGGAGGTGGGGGAGGTGAGGGAGGTGGGGGAGGTGTAAGCTTTTTGAACTGGTTGGGGAATTTGCATTCGCTCGCAAATGTCAATGCATAACGTGCTTCAAGGCTGGGGAGGTGGAGTGAGGAATTGCTGCTTCCCCACCTTCCCCATCTTCCCCATCTCCCCCATCTTCCCCATCTCCCCCACCTCAGCATTCACTCAGCCATCCACCTCCTTCCACGGTGCGCCAATCAAACTCCAGGTGGGGCTATTCAGGGCGAGATCCATGTCGCGGGCGAAGATTGCGAAGCCGTCGTAGCCGTGGTAGGGACCGGAGTAATCCCAGGAGTGCATTTGGCGGAAGGGAAGCGCCATTTTCTGGAAGACGTATTTTTCTTTGATGCCAGAGGCGATTAGATCGGGTTGCAATTCTTTGACAAATTGCTCGAATTCGTAGGCTGATACGTCGTCGTAGATCAGGGTGCCGTCTTCGACATAGTGGGTGGTGCGCTTGTAGTCGTCGTTGTGGCCGAATTCGTAGCCGGTGCCGATTAGCTTCATGCCGAGGTCGTAGAAGGCGGGAACGACGTGGCGAGGACGCAGGCCGCCTACCATCAGGGCGACGGTTTTGCCTTCTAATCGAGGCCGGTATTTAGCGATTACTTCTTCAGTTTGCTGTTGATATTTGGCGATTACTTCCTCGGCTTTGGCTTGAATCGTTTCATCGAACTTAGAAGCAATTTCGCGCAGCGATTCGGCAATTTTGGTCGGGCCAAAGAAGTTGTATTCTAACCAGGGAATGCCGTAGGTTTCTTCCATGTGGCGGCTGATGTAGTTCATCGAGCGGTAGCAGTGGACGAGATTCAGCTTCACTGAAGGAGTTTTGATCATCTCGTGCAGGGTGCCATCGCCGGACCATTGGGCGACGACCCGCAGGCCAATTTCTTCGAGCAGAATTCGACTGGACCAGGCATCTCCACCAATGTTGTAGTCACCAATAATCGCGACATCATAGGGAGTGCCCTCTGGGATATTTCCTGCTTGCTTCTCTTTATCATGTTGAGGAAATACCCAATCCCGAACCGCGTCGTTGGCAATGTGGTGGCCGAGGGACTGGGAGACACCTCGGAAGCCTTCGCAGCGGACTGGAACTACGGTTTTGCCGATTTCTTTTGCCGATTTCTTAGCAACTGCTTCAATATCATCGCCAATCAGACCAATTGGGCACTCAGACTGGATGGAAATCCCACGATTCAGCGGAAACAGTGCTTCCAGTTCGGTGATTAGCTTCGCCAGCTTTTTATCACCGCCAAATACAATGTCCCGCTCCTGAAAGTCGGAGGTAAACTGCATGGTGCCAAAGGTGTCGATGCCGGTGGTACCAATGTAGTAATTGCGCCGACCAGACCAGGAGTAGTAGCCGCAGCCAACCGGCCCGTGGCTGATGTGAATCATATCTTTGACTGGTCCCCAAACCACGCCCTTCGAGCCAGCATAGGCGCAACCGCGCGTGGTCATTGTACCGGGAACCGATTTGATATTTGACTTAACGCCGCAATCAGATTTACCTTCTTCATAGACATTCAGGTGCTTTTCTCGCTTTTTCTTCGCTTTGTCCGGATAGACTTGCAGAACTTCCTGAATCAGTTCTTTGGCGTCTTTCGTCTCAACAGCAGGATTCTCTTCAAGCGTACTGGATTCTAGAGGTGTCATAGTCTGCCTCTCGGGTAAAGGATAGGGTGGAGGGTGAGGTGGGAGGTGAGGGAGGTGAGGGAGGTGGGGGAGGTGAGGGAGGTGAGGGAGGTGGGGGAGGGTGCTTGTGTATTCAGTTTGCAGGGATTGGGAGGTGTTCACGGAAGGATAAGGGGAATATACTTCCCTATCTCCCCCATCTTCCCCATCTTCCCCATCTCCCCTTCCTCATCTCCTAAAACTAAGCAACGCCAGCCGGTGCCTTAGTGCCAGACTGGATGGCTTTCTGGTAGTCTTCTTCACCGGCTAGGATGCCGAATTCGACCAGCAGTTCTTCCAACTCGTCCATGGTGATCGGTGTCGGAATGGTGAGCTTGGTGTTTTCTTTGATCTTCTTGGCGAGGGTGCGATACTCGTTGGCTTGGCTGCTGTCGGGTGCGTATTCGATCACGGTCATGCGGCGCAACTCAGCATGTTGAACAATGTTGTCGCGGGGGACGAAGTGAATCATCTGGGTGTTCAACCGCTCGGCCAGGGTTTCGATTAGCTCGATTTCCCGGTCTACTTTGCGGCTGTTGCAGATCAGACCACCCAAGCGCACACCGCCAGAGTGGGCATATTTCAAAATACCGCGAGCAATGTTGTTGGCTGCATACATCGCCATCATTTCACCGGAAGTGACGATGTAGATTTCCTGGGCTTTACCTTCCCGGATTGGCATCGCAAAACCACCGCAAACAACGTCGCCCAACACGTCATAGGATACGAAATCTAGATCTTCGTAGGCACCGTTTTCTTCCAGGAAGTTGATGGCGGTGATGATACCCCGGCCTGCGCATCCCACACCGGGTTCCGGACCGCCCGATTCAACGCAACGGACGCCGAGATACCCTTCCAGCAGCACTTCTTCGATTTCCAGATCTTCTACAGCACCACGCTCAGCCGCCAAGTGGAGAATCGTGGTTTGGGCTTTGCTGTGCAGCATCAAGCGGGTCGAATCGGCCTTGGGGTCACAGCCAACGATCATGATGCGCTCGCCTATCTCGGCTAACCCGGCAATAGTATTTTGCGAAGTGGTCGATTTACCAATCCCGCCTTTGCCGTAGAACGCAATCTGTCTAATATTTTCGTCAGTCATGGGAGAATCTCCTTTAAGGTGTTAAGGGGTGAGCGGACAATCATCAGCCATCAATTATTGAAATGCTCATTCTTGAGTTGTTTTTTAGTTCATCAGAATGTTCGTCAAGATTTGATGACCGGATTAGGAGGTTGGAATCAATCGGAGGCGATCGCCCAACTGGAAGTCGAATGGGCATCATGACACCGCTTCCACAACTAAGCTAGGTGAAACATGTTCGCGTAACCGAGCTTCAATCGAATTTTTTAGCGTCGCCAGACTGCTGCTACAGGAGCCACAAGCCCCCTTCAAAACTACTTTGACGACATCACCGTCTACGTCATATAGTTCGACATCACCGCCATCGGCAAGCAGAACCGGGCGCACTTCTTGCAGAACCGCTTGAATCAAGTTGATCTTTTGCACCGTAGTCAGGGGTCGATTCTGGGCTTGGGCTGTAGCAATTTCCGCCGCAACTCGGATCGCCGTCAGGTCTTTTTCCTCCTGAATCGCCGCAATCAGATCTTCGATTTCGGCAGCACAGGAACTACAGCCACCGCCCGCCTTTACGTAGCTTGTGACTTGCTCAACCGTAGTCAAATTATTTTCGATCACTACCCGACGAATGCGATTTTCACTCACACCAAAGCAGCTACAGACAAGTCTACCGTCATCCTCTTCATGTTCTTCTACTTCGATGCCGCGATATTTATAAATTGCTGCTTCTAATGCTTCCTGTCCCATCACTGAACAGTGCATTTTCTCTTCCGGCAGCCCACCCAAATAGTTGGCAATATCGCGGTTACTGATATTCAGAGCTTCATCTAATGTCAGTCCTTTGATGATTTCCGTTAGGGCCGAAGAGGAAGCAATGGCGCTAGTGCAGCCAAAGGTTTGAAACCGCGCATCCAATATTTTATCGGTATCGACTTCAATCTTGATGTGCAGTCTGAGCGCATCCCCACAGGCAATGCTGCCTACTTCACCAAACACAACCGCAATCCCTGCTGCATCCGTCGCTTCGATCGCGCCCTGGTTTTTAGGGTTATAGAACAATTCCAATACTTTCTCGGTGTAGTCCCACATGGCAGTTACTTCAGTTTTGAGTTTTGAGTTTTGAGTTTTGAGTGGAGGCTATAGCTTGCTTTTACGTAGCAGTGGGTCGAATGTTGAGTGTTAAATTGAGTTCTGAGTGTCGAGAATTAAGTAATGAACTTAAAACTCAAAACTTAAAACTCAGAATTTCCCCACCACTGCCTCTTCCCGGTCTTGGAGCCATTCCGCTTGGTCGTTGTTGAAGGGGGAAAGAGCGCGTAGCCGTTCGACGATACTGGGCATGACCTCTAGGACGCGGTCTACTTCGGCTTCGGTGGTGTAGCGCGAAAGGCTGAACCGAATCGAGCCGTGCAGAATCGTGTAGGGTAGCCCCATCGCTCGCAGGACGTGGGATGGCTCTAGGGAACCGGACGTACAGGCAGAGCCGGAGGAGGCGCAGATGCCGTACTGGTTGAGGCAAAACAGAATTGCTTCGCCTTCGATGTACTTGAAGCCAATGTTGGTGGTGTTGGGCAGGCGGTTTTTCCGGTCGCCGTTGATCTCGGTTTCGGGAATCGCTAACAGTCCTTTTTCCAGACGATCCCGCAGTTTTTTCTCCTGGGCTACATCCGGTAAATGAATCTGAGCTAGTTCAGCCGCCTTGCCTAGTCCTATAATGCCCGCTACGTTTTCGGTACCTGCTCGTCGTCCGCGTTCCTGATGACCGCCAATCAACAAAGGCCGGAAGCGGAACCCACGCTTCACATATAGCGCCCCCACGCCTTTAGGCGCATGCAGCTTGTGGCCCGATATTGTCATCAGATCGATCGAGCTGGTTTTGAGGTTTAAGGGTAGTTTCCCGGCGACCTGTACCGCATCGACATGGAAAGTAGCTCCGTATTCTTTCGCAATTAGACCGACTTGTTCAACTGGAAATACTGTGCCGGTTTCATTGTTGGCGTACATGGTGGAAACCAGAGCAGTGTTGCCGGTCATAGCGGCTTCCAGCTCCATCAGATCAAGCTGTCCCTTGCGGTCTACTGAAAGGTAGGTGACGGTATATCCTTGCTTTTCTAGCTGCTTGAATAAGTTTAATA
Organism: Leptolyngbya sp. NK1-12; assembly: GCF_032598965.1. Classification (NCBI taxonomy): domain Bacteria; kingdom Bacillati; phylum Cyanobacteriota; class Cyanophyceae; order Leptolyngbyales; family Leptolyngbyaceae; genus Leptolyngbya; species Leptolyngbya sp. NK1-12. The sequence goes on along the minus strand of NZ_CP053587.1, from coordinate 70,958 downwards.
CACAGGCATGTTCAACTTGCGTGGTAATCAGATGTTTCCGATCGGGTTGGGCGGCTAGAGCAGCTCGAATCGCTGTATTGTTCCCTTCGGTGCCGCAGCTTGTAAAAATGACTTCTGACTCTTCTGCACCAAGTAGTTCAGCGACTTGTCCACGCGCCTGTTTCAGCGCCTTGCCCACCTGCCCACCAAAACTATGCATCGAAGAAGGATTGCCGTAATATTCGGTCAAATAGGGCAGCATTGCCTCCAGCACATTTGGATCGATTTTAGTGGTGGCATTGTTGTCGAGATAGATAACTGCACTCATGCGTTGGCTCCCACAGGTGTAGGGGTTTGTAAGTGTTGAGACAATTTTTGCGAATAGTGGGAATAGGTATTGAACCAGGACTGCCAATACTCGGATTGGTGATTGGCTTTGAGCCGAGAGACTAGACAATCGTAAAGGCTAAACCAGTTTTCCCAGTAATCGTTTGAGCTGATGGTGAGGGATTGCGGTAGAACCGTCAGATCTGGAACGCATCCGTTAGTGGTAGGGCAAGCGGCCCAACATTGAGGGACGGCATAGTGACCTACACAATCATTACAGCGTTCAGGATTGATTTGATACTGGTGGTTATTTTGTGTGATTGCCTGATTCGGACAAACTGATTCGCAACGATTACATCCAATGCACTGATTTGTGATCATGTAGGTCATAGCAACCCCCCTTTGAAAAGTTTTAAGTTTTAAGTTTTAAGTTTTGAGTTGCAGGACTGAGCGGGTTACTATATGCCTCAAAACGTCTGGACATGTTGGTCGTAGAACTCTCTGGCTACTTTTTCGATCACGTCATAGGCTTCGACGACATGTAAGCCCGCTTCTCTTAGTTCGGCTTTCGGACATTCACCGACTTTGGAAACTAACACGGCTTTGCAGTCAGCAATGGTTTTGATTACATATTCCAGTGTGGCATCTTCGCCATAACCGCCTTGACAGTATTGGTCTACCTTGCGGTGGCCGACAAACTTGGCTTCGTTGGCGTCTACTTCAAAGATCTGGAATTCCTTGGCGTGACCAAAGTGTTGGTTGACAATGCCGCCTCCCTTCGTGGCTACAGCCACCAGAATTTTGGGGCTATTTTTGATGCGCTCGCTGGGTTTGACTTTGGCTTTTGTCAGCTTGATTTCTTCCTTGAATTTCTCAATTCCCGCATGCACTTCCTGACGTAGTTCTGGATCATATTGGGGCGACATTTCCATGAACTTATCTTTGGTAAATTCCTGGCTGCGGTCTTCTCCCAGTAACCCAACTGCATCAGCCCGACATTGGCGGCAATGGCGCATCATTTTCATATTGCTATCGGCGCACTGGTCCTGCAACTGTTTCAATTCTCTAGGTGTAGGACCACGCTGTCCGTTCAAACCAAAATAAGTACCATGTTCCGGAGCGGAAATCAGTGGCATGATATTGTGCAGAAATGCTCCCTTCTCGCGGATGACTCGATCGACTTCTACGAGATGTTCATCATTGATTCCCGGAATCATCACCGAGTTGACCTTACACAAAATATCGGCTTCTCTCAGGGCCTGGAGTCCTTCCATTTGGCGTTCGTGCAGAATTCGAGCGGCTTCTAGTCCTTTATAGCGTTTGCGGCGGTAGTGCACCCAGGGATAAATTTGGGTGCCGATTTCCGGATCTACCATATTAATGGTAATAGTAACGTGATCCACATTCAGCTGCTTGATCCGATCCACATAATCCGGCAACATCAGTCCGTTAGTAGACAAACAGAGCTTAATGTCGGGTGCCTTGTCGGCAATTAGTTCAAAGGTGCGGAAGGTTTTTTCTGGATTCGCTAACGGATCACCCGGCCCAGCAATGCCTAATACGGTCATCTGGGGAATTTTACCGGCAATCACCAGCACCTTATGGGCAGCCTCTTCGGGCGTCAATAATTCACTCACCACACCGGGACGACTTTCGTTAGCGCAGTCATATTTGCGGTTACAGTAGTTGCATTGAATATTGCAGGCCGGGGCCACAGCCACATGCATGCGGGCATAGTGATGATGCGCTTCTTCGCTGTAGCAGGGGTGCTTGGCAATCCGGTCGAGAGTGCGTTGGTCGAAGCTGCTGGCCGTATTTGTATTGCTACTACAACCACAGCTATCGCTCTTGTTATGCGTTACCTTCTCAGTCACCGTGTTTTTGGTGATTACAATGTCTGTGACAGCTTCGGTTGGAGGAGAGAGAAGTCCGGACAATGGAGGTGGTGTCATTGAATTTCGGCAGGTTGGGTGGACATCACTATCAGTTGCTCCACTATTCCAAAAAATTGATTGAAGTCGCTGGGTACAGACAACCTACCGATGCAGGCTAGAAGCTTTATGGGTCCAGTTGAGGACAATAATTAAGACTGTAACGCAACGACTTCATTCATTAGGAAATGGGAACAATTGCTAACTCCATTCACTCTGTCTCTCGCCAAGAAACCTAAATCTATAGTGGTTTGGTTGAACGAACCTGTGTCTCTGGGAGAACTGAGCAACTGGTGTTATGAGAGTTATACCAGCCAGCTAAAATCGCCCAGTCGAGTCAAACCAGGTAAGAGTTATTGAATTCATTAACTTGTACTCAAGCCCGCAAACACAGACTGAGCCAGGATTAAAAATTTTTTTCAGGTCGGGGTACGAGTATTTTTTAGCAGGGGGTCAAGTATTTATGGAGCGGGGGAATGGTGTTTTCTGTACTCAGCTTTAGTCTTTATCAAATCAGGATTTGAGGCTATTTTTTCATCGTTTTTGAGTATGCGAACCTGTACTCAAAAACTAGCCCAACCTAGCCCAGAATTGCCATTTGAGGAGATGTTTGATGGGTTTTTTGATTAAAGACTGGGAGAAATCAAGCTAGGAAAACTCCCAGTGCTGCCAAAATTCAATTCTGTATCTAAATTAGCACTTTTTTCAAGATGAAAATGCTAGCTAAGCTTTTTTTAATGTTTGTTCATTATGAACTAAATTACTCTATAAATAGAGTCGTTTGATACAGAACACTCGGTTTGAGTACTCTTCATCTGCTAACGATTTCTTTGCAAAAATTCTGGTTAAAAGCCCACGAGAACTGGGTTTGATTCTGAGTACTAAAATACTTAGTCCTATTGCTGTAAATACTCATTCCCCTGATTGAAAATACTCGTGCCCCAACCCCTAAAAAAATTAGATGCGTTGCTAATGCAGGCGTTGGAAGTTGAGTACAGGACTAATTAATTCAATAACTCTGAGGGGGCTGCCGGTTCTGCCCTAGTTGGAACTGCCTGCTATAAGCAGAAGAACAGAACTTCACCCAATGCCATGCAGCCAAACGCCATGCAGCACCCCCTCACCCTCTTCCTCTTCCCTGCGCTTTCCAAGGTATCTAGCCTCGCTAGCTCTGAAACTAAGCCAAGTTTCAAATTCAACGTTGACTCCGTACTGCGGCAAGTCTGGCAAACTCTACAGGAAGATTTTCGCATTATTTTTGAGCGAGACCCAGCGGCTCGTCACTGGCTAGAGGTGCTTTGCTGCTATCCCGGTTTTCATGCGCTGTTGTGCTATCGTCTGGCTCATTGGCTGCATGGTCGGCATGTGGTGTTTCTGCCTCGGTTAATTTCCCATCTGGGCCGATTTTTCACCGGCATTGAAATCCATCCGGGTGCGGTGATCGGCAAAGGTGTGTTTATCGATCACGGTATGGGAGTTGTGATTGGCGAAACTGCGATTGTCGGTGACTATTGCCTGATCTATCAAGGTGTAACGCTGGGGGGAACAGGAAAAGAAACCGGTAAACGCCATCCCACCCTCGGTCAGCATGTGGTGGTGGGAGCCGGAGCCAAAATTCTAGGCAATATTCACATTGGCGATTTCGCCCGCATTGGAGCCGGATCGATTGTACTACGCCCTGTTCCTGCTCACTGTACAGCCGTTGGCATACCCGGTCGCAATATTTGCCGCGAAACAACCCAAACCTGCCCGCTCGATCATGACCAAATTCCCGATGCCGAAGCAATTGCTATACGGGCTTTGCTAAATCGAATCGAGCAATTAGAACAACAAATTCAGCAATTATCCCGGTAATTAATTATCTCAACATTTATCTCAAAATCGATTTGCTCAACATTAACTCAGATTCAAAACAATAAAATAATTCACCGTTCACTTCCCATCAACCCTTTTGAGGTAATGCTAATGTTCCTCTCTTCCCCTACTCATTCTGCAACCCAGTCAATTCATATAACGCATGCCAATACCACAATGCATGTTGTATCTGTCCCTCGGATCGATCGCTGGCGAATCTATCATCGCCTCCAAGAACTCACCATTCCCTGTTGCTGCCCGTCCGACGGCTCGCTCTGTGTTGCAGTAGAAAACTGCACCGGTGCTCTGCTAGTGCGGAGTGTCGTACAACAGTTCATCGCCTCGCGGCAAGAAATGGTGGACTGGCTAGAGCGCTGCTGGCAGGCTAATTAATGTGAAGGTGTGGATGGGTAGATGGTAATGAGACTACAAGATAACAAAGTAATTGTTTCTTCTACTCTTGTATTCCTCTAATTTCCTACTCCCTCCCCCCACCCCCTCACCCCCCACCCCTCACCCCCCTAAAAAACCATGACACAGACACAAACCCTCGCACAAGAATTTGGTCAAGTTCAATTCAATCCAATCGGTTTAGGTCAGGAAGTGACTGTTCCGGTTTGTGAAGGTTTGAATATTGCCCTAGCTAGTTTCCAAGCCCTGTATCTGCAATACCAGAAACATCATTTTGTAGTAGAAGGGGCAGAGTTTTACTCACTGCATGAATTTTTTGCTGAAAGCTATGAGCAAGTTCAAAATCACGTGCATCAGCTTGGTGAGCGATTGAATGGCTTGGGCGGAGTGCCGGCGGCGAGCTTTGGCAAATTGGCAGAACTGTGTTGCTTTACGCCAGAAGCAGACGGTTGTTTCACGGCTCGTCAGATGGTGCAAAATGACTTATACGCTGAGCAAGCTGTGATTGATGTTCTGCGACGGCAGGCGGCCCAAGCAGAAAGTGTGGGCGACCGGGCTACACGCTACCTGTACGAACAGATCTTGCTGCAAACCGAAGATCGAGCGTTTCATCTGGCTCATTTCTTGGCTGAAGATAGCCTGACGTTGGCATTCGTGAATCGAGCCTGAGACTCGCTCTACGAGATTGGTCTTCTTGAATAGACGACGTGAGGAAGGATGCAGGAAGACCCCAAATTAACCTAGGAGATATTATGTTAACGACAATTGTGATGCTTGTAGCTATGTTTGTATCCATCATAGTGACCGAAAATTACATGCTGGATATTCTCCAGAAAGATAACCTAGATAAATCAACAACCCCTCGCGAAGTTGCGGATTAGCACAGCTTATGACTAACTCACTCATCCAAATCAACGACACTACCCTACGTGACGGTGAACAAGCCGCTGGAATTGCCTTCAATATCGAAGAGAAAATTGCGATTGCTACGTTCCTTGACTCAATTGGGGTTCAGGAACTAGAGGTTGGTATTCCGATCATGGGTCAGGAGGAAGCCGAATCGATTCGGGCGATTGTCAACCTGGGGCTAAGGGCAAAATTGCTGGGCTGGAACCGAGCTAACTTAGCAGACATTCAGGCTTCGCTCAACTGCGGCTTGCAGCGTGTTCATGTCTCGGTTCCAGTTTCAGAGATTCAAATTGCTGCTAAATTTCATGGGCAATGGCGGGTCATGCTGGACCGGTTGCGAGATAGTATCAACTTTGCTCGCGATCATGGTTTGGATGTATCGGTGGGCGGGGAAGATTCTTCTAGAGCGAATGAATCTTTTCTGCTGGATGTCGCCCTGTTAGCTCAATCCTGGGGAGCGTTTCGCTTTCGCTTTTGCGATACGGTGGGCATTTTGGATCCTCTAACAACCTACAAAAAAGTGCAGCGGTTAGTTTCTCGTCTGATGATTCCGGTTGAAATGCATACCCATAACGATCTGGGTTTAGCAACTGCCAATGCTTTGGCCGGAATTCAGGCTGGAGCTACATCAGTTAATACAACGGTGAACGGCCTGGGTGAACGTGCTGGAAATGCAGCCCTAGAAGAGGTGGTAATGGCGCTGAAGCGTATTTATGGGATGCAAACCGACATTGATACAAAACGGTTATTAGAACTCTCTCGCCTAGTAGCCAAAGCCTCTAACTGTCCGGTCCCCCCCTGGAAGGCGATTGTCGGTGACAATGTGTTTGCCCATGAGTCCGGCATTCACGCCCACGGAGTGCTGCAAAATCCCGTCACCTATGAGCCGTTTGCGCCAGAAGATGTAGGTTGGGAACGCCGCTTTGTAGTCGGTAAACATTCAGGGCGACATCTGGTGCTGAGTGTGCTGCAACAGCATGGCATCATGCTCAACTCAGAAGAAATTCAAGCGCTACTCGAAGCCGTGCGGCATCAGTCAGTTCTGGTTAAGCGCAGCCTCACGGTCGAAGAACTTTTGAGCTTAGTCCCCCAAACCATCTCACACTAACCAAAACTCATCCACCGTTCGGCTGAGCCGCTCACGGCGAAGCCCATCTACCCATCTACTCTCCTATGCAATACGACGAACTCGAACTAGATGCCCCTCCAGCCTTTGATATTGGTCAAAAAGTGCGGTCACGCAAACTGATTCGCAATGATGGTACCTTTCCTGGCAAAGAGATTGGCGAGACGTTGGCAAAGAAAGGCGATGTTGGTTATGTGATCAGCATTGGTACCTTCTTGCAAAACTCCTATATTTATGCCGTACATTTTATGCCGACAGGATACATTGTCGGCTGTCGCAAAAAAGAACTTGAACTAGTTGAGGAAATTTCATGAAAGTGATGCTTCGTCGAAACGCGGTTGGACATTTGGTTGTTTATGTGGCCAAAAAAGATCTGGAAGAAGAAGTAGTGAAACAAGTAGAGACTGACAGCGAAAAGATTTTCACCCTGGCAAATGGTTGGGAGCTGGCAATTGCGGGGTTAACCGAACCGCTAGAGTTACCCAAGACGGTAGAAGCTAAACGAATCGCTTAGGAATAAACATCATGGGTTATGACTATCAGCAGCAGTTAGAGTTTAATTTTGAGGGACAATTTTTGGGCTTTGTCGGACCTGCTAACAAGTCGGACTACCTACCGAAATATTTGCGGGTACGGGTGTTATCTGAAGAAATGCAGATCAAACTTCCCAAAGCCTTGCGTTTGGCTGGGGGGCTGAATCTGCAACCTGGCGAGCGGATTTTGGTGACGGGCCGGGGTAAGTTCAACCGTTATGCTCGTGAACTCAAGCTGAAAGCGGCGCAGATTGTGCCTTTGCCTAATAGTTTGCCTAATAGTTTGCCTAATAGTTTGCCTAATAGTTTGTCTGATAACTTGCCTGATAATTTGCCTAATAATTTGCCTAATAGTCTGCCTGATAGTTTGCTCAATAGCCTCGTTGATGACCCAGCTGATAGCTTGAGCACTACTCTGACTAATGGCTGTGAAATTCTGAATGGTCTGGTTTCTGCCGCTCCGGTCAATTCAGCGAAATCGAAAATCAAGGTGCTGGTTTGTCAAAAGTCGGGTTGCTTGAAAAAAGGCGGCAGAGGATTATGTGAGGCGTTGCAGCAAGCGCTTTGTCAACGCAACCTAGATCAGCATGTCACGATTAAACCAACTGGCTGTTTGAAGTGTTGCTCTTCAGCGCCGAATTTGGTAATGATGCCAGGAAATCGGCGCTATAAAGAAGTTCGTCCTAAAACGTTGGGGCAGATTGCTGACAGCATCGCTCAGAGCCTTGGAATGAGTTGATTGGATCCTCCGCTTGACCAATTTGCCTCCAGCAGTTGCCAGTGGTTTCTCTTAACGGGCTTCTCTTAGCGGGCTTCTCTCAGTGGCACCATTGCGCTCCTAACCCAAACCTACACCTGTCTTTTGCGGAGTACTCGCGAAGGCAGGTTTTGTTTGTATAAAGTTTGTATTGATAAGTTACTTTTCGAGAAGCTGTTTCGCGTTTATTTTGTGTCTATTTTGAATCCATTGCCACAGTAGAGGTTTATAGCTAGTGCGCCATAAATCTATCTTTTGCTAGTTGCTGATTTTTACATCTTGCGGCCAATCTAATGACAGGCCAATTGAAGCTAGAAATTTGTTTAAGCTTTTTGAGCTTTCTGGTTAGTTTTCTAACATTAGAGTGGTAGTTCAGTTCAGCCGTAGAGCCATAAACCGCGAGCAATCCAGTAATCTATATAAATATGACGAATTTTCTGCGTGTGACGTTGGCTGTAAATCCCTTCATTCCCCACGGGCATTGCTACCTCTGGAAACCCGATCTGGTGTGGTTACATCTGGCTTCCGATTTTTTAATTGCTGTTGCATATTATTCGATTCCCTTTGCGCTAGTCTACTTTGTGCAAAGGCGGCGCGATCTACCCTTCAACTGGATTTTTCTATTATTTGGGGCGTTCATTGTTGCTTGTGGCACGACCCACTTAATGGAAATTTGGACGCTTTGGCATCCCACTTACTGGATCTCTGGTGGCCTTAAGGCGACAACGGCTGGGATTTCTCTGTTTACGGCAGTGCAGCTTTTGCCGTTGATTCCAAAAGCGCTGGCCTTACCGAGTCCGGCCCAACTGACGGAGGCCAACCAGCAACTAGAAGCCCAGATTGAGGAGCGGCAGCGAATTGAGGCAGAACTGCGACGTTACCAAAACGAGCTGGAATTGCGGGTGCAGGAACGCACGGCAGAATTAGTTGCGGCTAATAAACAACTTCAGCGGGAAATCACCGAGCGACAGCGAATTGAAAATGTTTTGCGTTCCAGCCAGGAAACCACGCAGCGGCAGCTTGTTGAGCTAGAGAGTATCTACCGAAATACACCGATCGGGCTGTGTGTGCTTGATACTGAGTTTCGCTTCATGCGCATCAATGAGTCTTTGGCTGAAATGAACGGCTTGCCAGTATCTGAGCATATTGGGCGATCGGTGCGTGAGGTGCTGCCGGAATTGGGTGAAGCTCAAGCCCAGATATTTCAACAGGTGATTCAAACGGGTACACCATCGCTGAATCAAGAAATTCGTGGTATGACACCCGCTCAACCAGGAATTGAACGCATCTGGCGGGTCAGCTACTATCCACTCCGCCTGTCGGAACAGCAGGTGTTGGGTGTCAATATTGTCGTGCAAGAAATTACTGAGCAGAAGCAGGCAGAACTAGAACGGGAACGGTTATTGGCCAGTGAACAAATGGCCCGGGCCGCTGCTGAAGCTGCGAATCGCACCAAAGATGAGTTTTTATCGGTGCTGTCCCATGAACTGCGGACTCCTCTAAATGCGATCTTGGGATGGGCGCAAATGCTGCGCTCTAAACCCCAACTCGATGCGGCGATTGTTCAACGTGCATTAGAAACGATTGAACGCAATGCTCGCGGTCAGGCTAATCTGATCAATGACCTGCTGGATATTTCTCGGATCATCACCGGAAAGCTGCGGCTCAATGTGTGTCCGGTAGAGCTGATTACAGTGATTGAAGCGGCGATCGATACGGTACGGCCAGCAGCGGACGCAAAAGGAATTCAAATTCGTGCAATCCTAGACCCCGAAGCTGGTCCGGTGTCGGGTGATGTGGATCGGTTGCAGCAGGTGGTCTGGAATTTGCTTTCCAATGCGGTCAAGTTCACGCCGAGGGGCGGCTGGGTGCAGGTCCGCCTTGAACGGGTCAACTCCCAGGTGGAAATTGTGGTGAGTGATTCTGGGCTGGGGATCAACCCTGACTTTTTACCCTTTGTGTTTGATCGATTTCAGCAAGCGGATAGCAAAACTACCCGTTCTCATGGTGGTTTGGGTCTGGGTCTGGCAATTGTGCGACATCTGGTGGAACTGCACGGGGGCAGCGTGTCGGTCTATAGTGCTGGTTTGGGCCAAGGTGCTATTTTTACAGTGCAACTACCGCTGATGGTGGCGCAACCGCTGAAGGAGGGTGAGCGAGTTCATCCTCGGGCTGATGCTGATGCCCTCAGGAGTGATCTACCCCAACTATATGGATTGCATATTCTCGTTGTGGACGACGAGGTAGATGCCCGCGAACTCATCCGCATGATTCTGCACCAGTGTGGAGCAGAGGTTTCGGTGGCGGCCTCTGCATCAGAAGCAATTGCCCTGCTCGACCGACTCCAGCCCGACCTGCTGATTAGCGATATTGGCATGCCGAATGAAGATGGCTATACGTTGATTCGGCAGCTCAGAGCAGAATTTGACTCAAAACGCTTACCTGCCGTAGCTCTGAGTGCCTATGCCAGAGTTGAGGACCGCACTCGTGCGCTTGCCGCTGGATTTCAGCTGCATCTCGCCAAACCCGTCAACTTGCCAGAACTGACCGCAGCCGTAGCCAGTTTAACAGGACGTACAGAACTCGATTCATGCTCTCAAGCGGCTCAAAATCAGAATTAGTATCCTAGATTACTAAATTTTTGCGCTTAGTCTCAGGAATTACCTCTTTAGGAGTAGAACATTACCAGGGTCTTACTGGAAAATTGAAAAGACTCAGTTGATCAGTACAGTTCAATTAATCATGTTAGAACTATCACAAAGCACCTGTCATTGGTTATTCATGGGGAACTACTCTTTGTGATCAATGACAGCTGTATGCACTTTAGGTTGCGATTGCCATAAGCTTAACATTACCCAAGTGTGCCATTATTACAAAGTGTGCCATTATCACAATCGCAAGTGTGTCGTTATCACAATTGCTATCTTCCTCTAATTTGCGTCCATGTGTCTGCTTCGGTATATTGGCTGAGCAGAAGCGTGGCATGAGATAGGGAGTTGAGCTTTACTTTAACTGAACTCCAGGAGTTTCCTATCTCTTCAAAATTTGCAAATCCGATTTGCATACTGCTCCGTACTGAATACAAGTAACTTATTTACTCATAGGCAGCCCTGTGGATTGAAGCAGGCTCAGTTGCAGTTTGTCCATTCTAATCATCAAGTGGAATAGTCAGATGGAAAAGCGTTCCTATGTCTTTATTGATCGCCAAGTCCGTGATTACCAATATCTGTTGCAGCATGTCAAACCGGGCAGCCAAGTGGTGCTATTGGACCCAGACCGGGATGGTGTAATTCAAATTAGCGAAGCATTACAGAACCGCTGCGATATTGCGGAAATTCACTTGGTTAGCCACGGTAGTCCCGACTGTTTGTACTTAGGCAATACTCAGCTGAATTCAACCAATCTGAAGCGCTATGCAGCTAACCTCCAACAATGGGGCAAAGCTACTGACCGCCCTGAGATCTTAATTTATGGTTGCCGTGTCGCAGAGCGAGGTCGGACCCGGTTCTTGCAAATGCTGCGTAGTTTAACTGGAGCTAGTATTGCGGCCTCTAGTCGAACGGTGGGACAAGGTTGGTGGAAACTGGATCAACATCTGGGGAACATAACGGCGGCGTTAGCGTTTACGGCTGAAGCGCAACAGAATTATGCTGGTACCTTTAGCGTTAGTTATGCTCTGCGCAACAATACGCTAATTGCTTTTGATACCTCTAACCCTGGAGCGGCCCAATCGCCATTGGCTATTACGGGACTAGCAGCAGGACAAACGCTAGTTGGTATCGATTTTCGTCCACAGAATGGCAAACTTTATGGACTTGCCAGAGATGCAGCCGGAAATGTCCAATTGTATGTCATTAGCACACAAACTGGAGTCGCAACTGCTGTCGGCACCGCCGGGAGCTTCACGATTAATGGTAGTCCTGCACCCATTACAGGAACTAACTTTGGCTTTGACTTTAATCCCACAGTAGACCGGATTCGGGTTGTGACTGATGGTGGCTTCAACTTCCGCATTAACCCCAATACTGGCGAACTGGTTGACAGTGACCCTAATACAGCTGAAATTCAGCCTGATGGTGTGATTAGCGGCGGTGCAACTACGGTTGATGCGACAGCCTACACGAACAACGCGCCCAACGTCACAGTCACAACTCAGTACACACTGAATGCTGCTAATAACACGCTTTTGATTCAGAATCCGCCCAATAGCGGAACTCAAACCGCAGCCTTGCCTATCACTCTCAACGGTAGTCCGTTAGATTTTACGGCGGCAAACGGATTTGACATTCCAGCCGGGGTGAATGTGACGGCATCCAATACGCCTGCTGTAGGGCAAGCGTTTGCGGCTCTCACCGTGGCTGGGAATACAGGGCTTTACGCGATTGAGCTGTCTACTGGTGCGGCTACGTTGCTTGGTCCAATTGGAGATGGCACTGCCCCAGTCCAGGGGTATGCGGTGCAGAGCGAGGTAGTGCCGAATGGTACTCCCATTGTTGGCTTGGATACGAATGGCAATTTGTTGCGTTTCAATAGCGCGGCTCCTGGTACGGTTGCCACGGTTGCGGTCTCGGGTCTGCCGGCTGGTGCAACACTGGTAGGTATCGATTTCCGTCCGGCAACTGGTCAACTTTATGGTCTGGCTGTTAACGCCCAGACTAATACAGGAACGGTTGTCATCCTAGATCCGCAGTCGGGTGCGGCAACTCCGATAGGCAGCCCTGGGTCGGTGGCTTTTGTGGATGCGGCAGGCAGTCCAGTGGATCTGCCAGAGACGGGCTATGGCTTCGATTTCAATCCAACTGTCGATCGAATTCGGGTCGTAACGAGTACTGGGTTAAACTTCCGCCTCAATCCGATTACGGGTGCACCGGTGGATGGAGACACGGGATTGACGGCAGGCAGCGTACCTGGAGTTAATCCAGATGGAGCGGTTCAAGGCGGCACAACCAGCGTTGATGCCACGGCCTACACCAACAGCTTTGCTCAGGCGACTGGAGCCACGGCAACCACTCAATACACGCTAGATGCGGCTAGCGATCGGTTGTTTATTCAAAATCCACCCAATAGCGGCACGCAGATTTCTCCCCTAGCCGTGACGCTCAATGGTAATCCGCTAGATTTCACAGCGGTGAATGGATTTGATATTCCGGCTGGTGTGCAAGTGTCCGCTTCTAATACACCCGCCTCTGGGCAGGGATTTGCTGGATTGACTGTAGGTGGCACAACCGGACTCTACAAAATTGATCTGAGTACAGGGGCTGCTACATTTGTGGGAGCAATTGGTGCAGGCACAACCCAGTTGAGTGGTCTAACTGTGGCAGATGCGCCAACTGGCTCGATTGGTTTTAGTGCGCCGACCTATACGGTGTCGGAAGATGGCGAGACGATTGCGATTGAGCTGGTGCGGTCTGGTGGTTCATCCGGTGCCCTCACCGTTGATGTAACTGCAACGGGTGGAACGGCTGACAGCAGCGATTTTAGTGGCCTACCGGCAACGGTTACCTTTGCTGACGGTCAAACTCGCGCTACTGCTACGCTGAACATTACCGATGATACGCTGGTAGAGAATAATGAAACGGTTCTGCTACAGTTGAGTAATCCGACAAGTCGAGCTGTTTTAGCAGGTCAGAATACGGCTACGCTAACCATCACTGATAATGATGCTGTTCGCACGATTCGAGGCACGTCAGCCGGCGAAAGGCTGCGGGGAACCAATGGCAATGATCTAATTCTGGGATTGGGTGGCGATGATCGGCTGCTGGGCCTCGCGGGTAATGATGGGTTAAATGGTGGACGTGGTAAAGATACGCTGACTGGAGGACTGGGTGCTGATCGCTTTATCTATGCTGGACGGACTCAAAGAGCGGCCTTGGCAAATTCCTCGCTGCAAGGGTTAGATCGGATCGTTGACTTTAGGTTTGGGCAGGGGGACCGCTTCCAGCTAGACTTTGATAACGATCAAACAACACCAAATCTGCCCGCCAAATTGTTTAACGCTGGACGACAAACCGGAGGCAACCTGGCTGATGCGGTAGAGGCTGCCTATGCGGATAAAAATCAGGCTAGACGCGGTAATCAAGCTTTGAGCGTGAATGAAGCCGTCTTCTTTGAGTGGAGGAGAAAAGCCTATTTATCCGTGAACGACAATGAGGCTGGTTTCTCGCCTCGGCGGGATTTAGTAGTAGATGTAACGGGCATTCGCTTTAGATCTGGAGATGCCAATGCAGGTGTTTTAACGGTGAACAATTATTTTGTCTAACTGGTTGTCAACTATTTGTCTAACTGTGTTTAATTGCGAGTACTCGATCAAGTACCGGATACAGTACCGAGCCATAATGCAAAAAGAGCACTGAAGACGAAAAGCAAACATTGACTAACAGATAGCAGACAAATAAAAACCCTCCTCATTTATCTGGGGAGGGTTCAGCATAATTCAAGGATCTCGAAGAAGTATCTCAAGAGAAACCTACCCTACTTTTTTCTATAGGGGACCTGGTTAAGGAAGTCCACATTTTGAGCGGAGAGGCGCTGAGGGGGATTGGCTTTAGGGTCAATCGAGCGGGCCATGGCGAGGAAGTTCGCGGGGTCACCGGCTTTGGCTTGTTGGTCTTGAGGTTTATAAGAGCGAGTGGCATTTTGCCAGATCATTTGGGGGAAGCCAAGCTTGCGGCGGTAGTATTCATCATATCTGGGGGACTTGATATTAAAGGGGAGATTGCCTTGGGCGCGACCGGGGAGAGAGCGGCGGCGCTGATAGGGGACAATCGAGTCACCAAAGGCATCGAGGTATTCTGGGGAATTGAGGAGTTGGTCGACAAAGCCCTTGAGGCCTTGAGTGGCGACGACAATCGACCAGGCAATTTTTTCGCGTTCATTAAAGACATCACGACCGAGGACGCGCTGGACGGTTTGTTCGACAAAGCGATAGTTACTATTGAGGTCATAGAAACTGCGCTTATAGGTATTAGAGAGGAGTAAGCCGCGGACGAAATCGCGGACAGTAATTTGGCCCGCGCGGAGTTGGGATTCGAGGAAGGGTTCGCGGTCGGCTGCAAAGGCATGGAAAAAGAGTTGGCGATAGGCGGCCTCGATGAGGGTATCCATATCGGAGGGCGAGAGGAGATTATCGCTGGAGAAGATGCGAGGTTGGTCATCACCGGGGACATCAAAGCCCGTGACGCGGACATTTTGGGACGAGGGGGAATAGGACAAAAGAGGAATAGCCACGCTAAAACAAGCTCCCTACGCAAACGAACGGTACGAAAATCAACCCTGATCATACGGCGGGTGGGGTGCTTTATTCGCTTTAGTCTGATAAAGTGTTACGGAACTTCATGAAGCGAGGGGTTAGGGGAGCGGGGTTAGGAGAGTGGGGTTAGGAGAGCGGGAGGAGGAGGAGGGATTGGAGGGTGAGTAAGGCGAGGGACAGCAGGAGGGCGGAGAGCAGCAGCAGGGCGATGCGGGGCCAGGGCCAGGTCTGCCAGGCGGGCGGGGTTCTGTGCTGGGGGCTAGGTGCGAGAGCCGGCTGGGATAGGCGATAGGCGGGGCCATAGCGAGGGGTGCGCTGAAACGGGAGGTGGCCGAGGCGTTGGTGGGGGAGAATGCGGCGGCGTTGAAAGGGGACGGTATGGTCACCAAAGGTTTGGGTATACTCCGGGGACTCCAGCAGGGCGTCGATGAACGCCGTCCAGCCCTGGGCCGCCACGATCATCGCCCAAGCCAGTGACTCCCGGTGATGAAAGACCGAGCGGCCCAGGACCCGCTGAAACACCAAATCGACAAAGCGATAATTATTATTGACCTCATAATTGAGCCGCCGAAAGGCATCCGAGGTGAGTAAGCCGCGAATAAACTGCTTCACCGTGATCTGCCCCGCGCGCAGTTGGGATTCCAACCGGAGCTGACGGGTGCAAGCGAGCATTTGTTGCTCATGAAAGATCTGGCGATAGGCCGCGTGAATCAGTTGCTCCAGCTCATCAGCGGTGCGGTAGTCGGTTGTAAAGCGTCTAGGGTGCTCATCGCCAGGCACTTCATAGCCCGCGACGCGGGTATAGTCCGAGGCCGGAGCAAACGCTAAGGGCGAAATAGCCATGTCAGATATCCTCACAGACGTAACGACAGCGGATCAGGAAGCCGCCAAGCCACAAGGACCCTGCCGGCCCGCTTCCTGTCCTCACCATACGACGCCATGAGTATTTAGACTTAAGCGGTTCATCAAAAGTAATCCATCAACTCCAACGACCAACTTGATAGAGGTTTATCTATTCCTTGTGTCCGTCGGTTGAGCGGCAGCCGCGGCACCGGTCCGCCCCAGGGAGATGGCATCGGTCAGCGCGAGCGGATGTAGCAGCCTCAGTGGGAGCGGGGCGGCGAATGAGCGCGTCCCTGCCAGAAGGCGTGAGGGTCCGGGGTGCGAGCATAGGCCGGAGCTGCTGGCCAGCAGGCCGGCGGAGCCGATAGGGGCGGCAGCCTCAAATTCAGCCCGCGCGCGAGATGCGCCAGCACCTCGACAAACTCGCGCGGATGGCCCGGCACGCCGAGATGGGCATGGGCATACTCATGAGCCACCAAGGCCAACCAATCCGCCGGCATGACCCGACCGACATCGACCAGGATAGTGACCGGATGCGTCTGAAGATTACAAACGCCATCGAGGCCCAAGCGGTGGGAGAGCGGCACCGCAAAGAGGGCGATTGAGCGCTGCTGCCAGGGATGAAAACAGGCCTGACAGGCCCGCCCCAAGTCAGCGACCTGAGCATTGACCGTCTCGATGTGCTGGCCCATCCAGACACAGATCGAGCGGCGAAGCTCGAGCTGATAAACCAGATCAATCAACTCCGGTTCCGGGGCCAAGGCCCGCATCTGATAGAGATAGGCCAACCCCCGCTGCTCCGACTCGATGGACGGCATAGGCTACCAGCCCAACAGCGAGAAATACTCCGCCGGCGCATTCTCGTCGGGCGAGAGCGCCGCCTCAGTGCGCACCTCGGTACAGAAGGTGGCCGTACTAAAGCCACCAAAGCGTTTGACCGTACTGGTGCGCAAGCGCAGATTGGGGCTGGCAAACCAAAAGCGCTCAATCGAACTCATCGTGTCATAGTCGGTGATCAAAATCAGCCCATCCGCCTCGTCCATCTGGAACTGACCCACCACCGGCACAATTTCGGCATAGCCGCGTTCGCGCAGCAACTGCCCCGAGCGCTGGCTCGCATCCTCGGGCACCAGGGCAAACACGGTCGAGCCGGTATGAGTGTCATCCTCCGAGCGGTCCCAGGCCATCGACCCGTCCCAGCGCACATAAGCGCCGCCAATCGCCGTGGCCGGGTCCACCTGATGCAGCTGACAAATCGCCACGACCTGCGGATCATCGGCGGCCAGCGGTTCGACGACAATCTCAGACTCGCCCGCTTCGGTGCGGCGAAAGGCCAAATGGTGAGTGGTGCGCAACGAGCGCCAGTGGCCGGCACTGTGGTGAAAAAACTCAATCGCATTCATGCGCCGCGTATTGTCTCCTTCAAACTACATAGACCGCAATCGGTAGGCCCGCCCCACAGCGGTCCATCCCCAGATCGATGATAGACCTTGACCCCCCATGCTTCACTAAAGATACCTAAAGAGTAGAACACCCAGAAAATCGACACTTTGTCAAGGTATGTGTTACGTTATTTAACAACTAATAGAGTTAGCCCCCGAGTAGAGCAAGGAGCACGAGCATGGAGCTACCGATTGGACTGAGTTTAGAGCAGCAATTCAACCTACGCGCCTATGCCGACCAAATCAAGCAGCTCAATCAAGAGCAGGCGCAGGAAATGTTGCTCGAAGTGTTACGGCAGTTGATGATCAAAGAAAACGTGATCAAGTCCCTGCTCAAAGACGATTTGCTCAAGCCGGTGTAGGGGCCGTTAGGCAATTGTCACCTCCGGCGAGAGATAAACGTCTTGAATCACGTGAAACAATTGCACTCCTTCGGCAAAGGGGCGTTGAAAGGTTTTGCGCCCCGAGATTAGGCCACAGCCGCCGGCGCGTTTATTGATCACGGCGGTGCGCACGGCGTCGGCGAAGTCCGTTTTGCCTGAGGCGCCGCCCGAATTAATTAAGCCGGCCCGGCCGGCATAGCAATTGAGCACCTGATAGCGGGTCAAATCAATCGGATGGGGCGTGGTCAGTTCCGAATACAGGCGCGGGTCAGTTTTACCATAGCCCTGACCGATGGCCTGAGCCACGGCCTGATAACCCCCATTCACCTCCGGCAGCTTCTGTTTAATTAAATCAGCTTCAATCGTGACGCCTAAGTGATTGGCTTGTCCGGTCAAGTCGGCGGCTAGATGATAATCCTGGTCTTGCTTGAAGGCCGGATGGCGCAGATAGCACCACAGAATCGTGGCCATACCCAACTCATGGGCGCGGGCAAAGGCGCGGCTGACGTCCTGGATCTGACGGCCCGATTCGGGTGAGCCAAAGTAAATCGTGGCTCCAACCGCGACTGCGCCTAGATTCCAAGCTTGTTCGACCGAGGCAAATAGAAGCTGGTCAAACTGATTGGGCACGCTCAGCAGTTCGTTGTGATTCAGTTTGAGAATAAACGGAATCTTGTGGGCATAGCGGCGCGAGACACTGCCGAGCACCCCCAGGGTTGTGGCCACGGCATTACAGCCGCCTTCGATGGCGAGTTTGATAATATTCTCGCTGTCAAAATAGATCGGGTTGGGAGCAAACGAGGCGCCGGCCGAATGTTCGATGCCTTGGTCGACCGGCAAAATCGAGAGATAGCCGGTATTGGCCAGCCGGCCGTGCGAGTAGAGGTGCTGCAGACTGCGCAGCACCTGAGGGGAACGGTCGGTGGGGGCAAAGATCCGGTCGACCCAATCGGGACCGGGCAAATGCAGTAAGTCTTTGGGCACTTTGGCTTGATAGGACAGCAGATCGTCGGCTTCATCGCCGAGCAGGGATGCAATAGACGCGGGCGCGGATAGCGAGGCAACCACAAGAACCTCCACCAATAACACGAGGATGGCATGAGTCGGGCTTGCAGCAAGCCACGGCTGCTCTCTTCACGATAGCGAATCGCTGCGATAGCCGGGGCTGAGCGCGGGTGATAATTCGGTCTGAGGGCAGAGTGTGAATCGGGAAGACGCGAGAGGATCAAGGGGGGGTGGGGCGGCCATGCGGTCTTTGCTGTGATTTGAGTTCACCCATTCCTGGAGTCAAACAGGGGCGATAGTGATCTCTTCATCGAGCAGGATCAACGCAAAACTATCCTGCTAACACTACAGTTACTTTATTCTTCGAACGAGTTTGCCTGTTTCAAAAGCCGTTTCATATTGTGGATAGCCTCATGAACTAAAGTTCTACTTTCCCAACTCAAGCTCGTTTCTCCGCGATCCCGTGCAACTGCATAAACTTGTTCGAGCGTCCACCATTCACTGCGAAAAGCATCGACCCATACTTTCTGATTGTCTATGTTGTCGAGTATGCGCTGAAGGCGATTAATTAGAGCGTGAATAGATAGTTTTTCTGCTTCAAATTCTTCGATGCACTTTTCTAGAAGCCTGCATCTTGTTTCTAGATTACTCATGGTCAAGCTAAACGGCTTAGAAAGTAAGCTAGTATTCCTCAATTTTACCATCTGTCCTTTCCACGTTATAAACCATCTTGTCTAACCAAACATACGCTTCTTCGTCTGAGTTCTCATCAATTACCTGGTTTGCATCATTGTTCACTAGGTTTAATGGTTGTCCTGGCTCGAGTTGTCGATTCTGAATAATAGAGGAAATCTTCAACCAATCAGCTTGACTTTTAGCATGATTAGCTATGCTATTCCTGGCGTTTTTAATTGCATCCACATAAAATTCATTGTTGAAGAATATGCTGACAAATTTTTGAATCAACTTGTAATTACTTTCACTATGATTCATTGCCTGTAATTGATCATTTTCGTCCTCAGTGATTGTTCTACCAGATCACAACCAAGATGACTCACTTGCCTACTGAAAGATTCAGTATTTTGTAAGCAATATTTCTCCACCACCATATGTATTGATCAGCAGCAATGCTTGCATTATAAGTGACCAAATTTGCTATGTTTAAGCCTGGGCAATATCTAAATTCAACATCTGCCTTTATCGTTAGTGCTCCATCATTCAGAAAAGCGGCATGTTGATAGGGTTCTTTTGCTAAGAGGAGTTCCTCTAGGTGTAAGTATGCCTCTAGCCAATGTACTACATCATCATCTACGAATAAGTAAATTCCCTCGCTAAATTGCTCAATAAGCGCCCCACTGAGTAGTATTTTTTCGTATCCCATATCTAACAATCTATTCTTCACCATGCGGAGATCTAAACTCCGAAGAATTTGAGTTGATCGAGGTGTATAATTAACGTTTAAGTGAGCTGTTTTGAAATTCATCTATCAATCCTCTACAGTGTTGGAGCAAGGTTATGATAGTCAGGGTGTTCAGGTCAATTGGAAATGTATGAAGCCCGTCTGATTTCCGAATGACTATGGCTCTATCAGCAGGATCTATAATGTATCGCTGACTGGGTGGCGTACCCGTAGGTGGATACTCATCATATACCCTTACAATTCCACCTGCTCCTTCCTCGATAGGAATAGAATAACCTACATTCATTTCCATTTTATCAATGTCTAGGGTTGCAACTGCTCTCTCTGCGGCTTTTCGTGAAAACCATCTACCTTGAGGTTGTCTGGTTACTCTTGCTCTTGAGACTACATTCGCTATTGGACGATCTGGTCCATGTGGACCATCAGTTACATCTTCAAGACGTATTTAACTTCTTGGATCGCAGTTAGCATTATGAACTAAAATTCCAAGAGTTGTAACGAAATAGGTATGAAGCTCCTCAACCTTGATGGTATAAACTCTGGTTCTCTCTTGGTTCGCTTGCGTATTCTTGACCTCACAAAGGACTCCAGTGCTTGAGATCAATGCATCGCCTAGTTGCAACTCTCCAGCCTGGACCCCTCCTTGTCCTGGCACCCAAAACGGATGCTCTGGGGTACAGGTAATGGTCTCTTCCCCGACTTGAATATCCAAGACAACCGCAACCTCCCGCACAAAGGTCTGGAGGATTTGACCTGCCTTGACGACTCCCGTTTCTGGATCACAAGCGAGCACCCACTCTGCGACTGGCAGGGTTTCAATCGCTCGGTATCCGGTTGGCGTTAATACTAAGGTTCCGGCTACAAAACAAGTTGCTGCTAAGGCTTCATCAGCGCTCTGACGAGCCAAGAGTGCTTCCGGAGAATCGGGTGCCATCTGTTCCAAGAAGTCTGCCGCCTGATCGGCTTGCTGTGCCGCCTTTTAGGCGTTGGCTCAATCACCGGCCTCGGCAGCGGTTTTGGCAAGATCACTACCTGCTTCAGCTTGAAATCAGAGTGAAGCAATAGTGGTATCTTTGTCTGAAGACTATTTACTGTTCAAGCCGAATCGACTTGGAAGACAATTCACAGTTAATATTCCTCAATTTTGCCATCTGTCCTTTCGACGTTATAAACCATCTTGTCTAGCCAAACATATGCTTCATCGTCTGTATTGTCGTCCAAAATCTTGTTCGCTGCTTCGTGAACCAGCTTAAGTGGCTGATCAGGTAGAAGAGATCGACTTTGAATGGTTGTCATAACTTTAAACCAATTTTGCTGATACATAGTCTCAGTAGAAATCGCTTTTCTAGCCCTTTCAACAGCTATGACATAATGTTCATGATCAAAGAATTCTCGAAGGAAATTCCAAATCAGTTCATAATGGTTCATATTATTATTACCTCCTCAAGGATATGTAGGAAAGGCACTTTCAAGACGAAAACCATCGGGTGCTGCTGAGTCAGCACGAAAGCTAATTGTAATTTTAGTGGTCTCTCCTAGATTGACTGGTTGAATTACGGGATTCCTCCGACTACCAACGTTCGTAAATCCTACACCTGTTGGTGCACCGTAATCATTAGGAACTTGTCGCTCGTCCGTATGCCTACACAAATACGATTGGATTCCCTTCCCTTCTAGCCGCTTGAATAAGTTCTGTCATACTTTGAATGAATTGCTCTAGAAGTACTGTTCGATTTTCGTCTAATTGTCGTTTGAGTAGGTTGATCTCAGCTTCTAGCTGATCTAATTCTCCTAGATCTAGTGTGTCTCCACAGTGAGATCCACTGTACAGTACCTTCTCCAGAAGTAAAGAAGTTCCATCCGGAAATAGGTTTGAGATTGCTTTACTGAAATAGCCGATGTCGCTGGAATTGCCCAGTCTACACTGAGCTGCTATAAAATTAGCACTTGGATAATTAGACGCAAGATTGTAATCCGCAATAAAAGCTTCACCTGTTTCTTCATCGACTTGAAGACTATCTGAATCAATATCAATCTTCAAGTGATTCCTATGAGTGTAAACGACAGCATCTAAACCCATACTCATCTCCTTAAAAAGTGACAGTTTCTTCTGTCGTTAAAACTGTAACACGTCCTTCTAAACCTCCAATATTGCCTTGAGCACGTAGGATTTGGAGGCGTGCATTCTCTGCTGATATCGGAACGTTTCTAGCATCCACGAGGATTTGCTCACCCTGCTGGGCAGCCTTTTGTATAGCATTTTTGAGAGTGTTTGGACCAGCACTGGTTAAAGTTTTAAGTTCTGTAGGAACGCCATTAATTCGGAAGTCAGGAGTTTTACTAGAACCTCTTGGGACGATTTCAACGGCTTTACCTTTCCCAGTCATTCTTCTACCATGCTTCTCTCGACTGGATTGATATCGTTTAGATTACCCATCAGTGTTCCAGGTGATACTTTCTCTTGGACTGCTTCGATTCAGATTTCCAAGCAGATGACGAAAAAGCAGATTGAATTACGTTGGTTACATCAGTTTTCATTTTTGCTCTCGCCTAAAAGAATTCATTGAGCTTCACTGGCGACAGCTTTGGATACAATACATTCTTTATGTGTAGATTAGTTTTTGTCGTAGGTCGCTGATAAAATCATCCATGTCGAACAAGTAGGACCAATCATCTTCTCTATTGCTTAATGATATCTCACCTGCTCCCCGGTGGTAACCAATGATGATTTCTGGAATATTGGCTCCACGTAGAGCAAATCTTAAAGAGTGGCGTTGACGAAACTCAAATAAGGCATCAAACCAGTGATCCTCGGCATCTTGCTCGTTCTCCGAAAATTCCTTCTCTTGTAATCGGTTTAGAGCCTGAGCCAAACTTTCTGATGGTAACGGTGAACTACCGTCAATCGATAAAACTTCACTGCGAATGAAGTCTTGATTTTCTTCAAACCATGCTTTTAGCCCGCTCAGGTCCCACTGGGTTTGAAGCAAGGACACTAGCTGATGGTCTGTCAGTAGCGAAATCGAAATGCACCCCCAAATTTCGGAGTTTGTCTCGTTCTGCTGAATGTTGTGGCTCAATTCAAATTGAAAACGAAGTTTATTATCCATCGATTTACGCTTTTCCGCGAAGAAATCTACCGTATTCTGACCTTGTTATAATTCCTGTATCCCGCAACGTTCTTAAAACTGCTGTAGGAACTTCATTTCCAGGTACAGGATATCCATGGTACCCCCCAATATTGTCTGGTTGAAATTCATACATTTTCCCGTTGTGATAGCCATAGACTTGTCTTCCATTAGGACCCAGGATACCTTCATCTAATACCTGTTGAGCAGTTGTTGGATCAAGATCCATCTCTGTTCCCCAACCACCAGGTTCATGTTTAGGACTAGGGGAATAACGTCTCTCACAGGTATTGTGAACCAAGCAACCCAAATGAGAAACGAAGTAGGTATGCAACTCCTCAACTTCAACGTTGTAGACTTCAAAGTGCCCTTCCTGTTGTTCAATAGCTGTGATTGAAACAATCTGAGCGTCGCTGGTCAACAGTGGCATCCCTACGCTTAACTGTCCTGCGGCTGTCCATCCCTGTCCTGGCACCCAGAAAGGATGCTCTGGGGTACAGGTAATGGTCTCCTCCCCGACTTGAATATCCAAGACAACCGGAACCTCGCGCACAAAGGTTTGCAGAACCCGACATGCTTTCACGACTCCCGTTTCTGGATCACAAGCGAGCACCCACGCTCCGACTGGCAGGGTTTCAATCGCTCGGTATCCGGTTGGCGTCAATACCAAAGTTCCCGCTACAAAACAAGCCGCTTCGAGGGCTTCATCAGCGCTCTGGCGGGCCAAGGTTGCCTCCGGAGAGCCAGGTGCCATCTGTTCTAAGAAGTCCGTCGCCTGGTCGGCTTGCTGTGCCGCCTTTTGGGCGTTGGCTAGATCACCGGCCGCACCCGCCGCTTTTGCTGCATCACTCGCGCCTTGAACCGCTCTGGCAATATCCCCGGCCTTCTGGATTAGCTTCCCCACATCGCTAACGTAGGGCAGAATGCCAATCATGCGCTCCCACGCAGCCAGGTCTTCGCCCGTGATCAAATCCTTGCCAGTCACGGCCTCGACCAGCCCTTTGAGTTCCCCCACCCCCGGCGTCAGATCCAACGCCAAACTCACACCCGGACCCAGCAGATGTGACAGATCTAGGGTGGGAGGAGCTGGCAGCGTCAGATCGACTGCTCCGTCCTCCTGGGTGCTCACTCGGCCACGGGTGGAGCCAGCGTGTTCCTCAACCAGCTCGCCATTGTGCCAGACGCGACGCGACCACGACTCGCTCCAGTCAGCAACGCCAGCCTCAATCAAGCGCGAATGGGTGCTTGACCACTCCTCGGTGCGCGACCAACGGCGACCCTCAGCGTCTACTCCCGATTCGGTGGTGGACGTGCTTAGGGTGGTGCGAATCGTCTGCTTGCCATTGCCGTCGTCATAGTTCTGGTGGGTATAGTCGTAGATCTGTTCTCGGGCAACCGATTGAGAGCGTCCTTGCGCGTCATACTCAGTGCGGCTTTGCCAATCGGTCGAGCGAGAGTGGGACTGGGTGTAGACCAACCCGGTCTCGTATTGCTCGCGCGTATAGTGATGCCAATAGCGGTCCTCCTCGATCTGGTCAATCACCCGCCAGGTCTGGCCGTCATAAATCGTTTTGATCTGCCGTTTGGTTTGCTGGGATTGGCCGCCCGCATGAACTGTTTCGGGTGCGCTGGTGGCATCCTGATTGAAAAAGTGATCACGAAAGCGGGAGGTGATAAGAGTCTCTTCGGTGCCAAATCTCAGCGTATTGATCCAGTCATCCGTGAGGTTGGTATCCTTCTGTTCCTCCCAATCGGTTTCTTTTTCATAGAAATTCGAGATTCCCCACTGTTTGTACTGGCTAGTTTCCTTTGCGGTTTTCTTAGAGTATTCATCGAAATCATACTGCGTGTGATCAAACCCAGGTCGATACTCTCGTTGCGTATGGCGGTAATTCTGACTGGAATCGGTGCTGTGACTGTTAATCGTCAGGTGGCCAATCTGAACCGATCTGGTTTCGTCGGTACTGGTGGAGTAGGAAAACTGCTCACTGGTTCCGGTATCCCCAGTCGGGCTATCATCATGCTGCTCGGTGCCGCGTTCGTCATACGTACTGGTGCCGTGGCTGGTTCGCGTGAGGAGGCCATCGTCATAGCGGTTTTGAGAGTGGGATTGCGATTGGTGATGCCATTGCTGGGTATAGTCAAATTCCCCATGCGCTTGGATTTGCCATTGCCGCTTCACGATTCCAGAGCCAAAATAGTGGCTGGAGGAACTGGATCGGTCATCCTGGTTGGACTCGGATTCGGTGCGGGTATAGTCCAACGTGGATCGGCCTGTGCCATAGTAATCCCCGGTGACGATGTAGGTTTCCTGATAGGCGGCTGGACGTTCCCGCGCGATGGCCTCAACGTGACTGGAGGCCGGAAACAAAGGGCGTGCCACCTGGTTCGAGAGCACTCGCTCGGTGGGAATGGGCCGTACTGATTGCGCCCTCTCGACGGCTGCCGTGCCATTCAAGATCCCGGCTCCGGTTTGGCTATCCCATCCGGGTGTGTGGATATCGATGGCCGTGGCCTTGAGAAGGTCAATGACCTGCGGATAGCTCAAGGCGGGATTGGCAGCCCAGACCTGCGAGACTACTCCCGTGACTTGTGCCGTGGCCACCGAGGTTCCAGCCATAGATGGCATGGCTATTCCAGGCATGAAGGCCGAAGCGTCTGCCAACCGTCCCGGCGCGACCAAATCCACGTTCCAACCCGCTAGCGAGTCGGGTGCATGATTATCTGGCTGACTGGCTCCGACAATCAGGAGATGGTCAAATTCGGTGGCAGCCTGGGCTAAGGCCGACGAGCGGCCTGGAGCATTGCCGGCAGCAGCCACCACAATCACGCCATGCTGTTGGGCAACCTGTCCGAGCGCCAGCAGATTTGGGATTTGGGCCTGAAGCTGGGTGGCTAGTTCGGAATCGAGCAAGCTGCTAGTCAGCCTCCTCAAGCGGGTTCTGCTGCCATCAGCAGTGGGTAGGTGGGTGACAACCGCTCATCGGCTCGTAAGATTTCAGGTTGGACCGATTCCTGAGGAATGAACGTCAAACGGCACCAACTTGGCAG
The DNA here is from genome assembly GCF_032598965.1 of Leptolyngbya sp. NK1-12. NCBI lineage: Bacteria > Bacillati > Cyanobacteriota > Cyanophyceae > Leptolyngbyales > Leptolyngbyaceae > Leptolyngbya > Leptolyngbya sp. NK1-12. Next base: position 44,610 of record NZ_CP053587.1, on the reverse strand, counting down.
TAAGGCGGCTTTTCTGCCTTGATAGGCTGGATCCTGCCTGTATTCTGCTCTCACGCCAGCTTCAAACACGAGAGCATAGTTCCCTTCAGGAATTGAGACTAGGCTGCTACCTGGTCGATCAATCACACTTTGAACGGCAACAGTGCCAGAGGAACCAACCGAAAAAGGCACTACGATGGCGCGAATTGTATCCTCTTGAATACTGGCGTGATCAGCTAGCCACACCTCAATCTTGACTCGGTACTTTGAGTAAGTGTTCCAAAGGATACACTCCCTGGTCGCCAAGTAAAGCCTTGAGCGGCATGTTGGGGCAGCCAGTCATTGTAAGGATACTCAAGGCTGGGATCAAAAACGGCAACTTGATTGTATAAAGCCCTTAATTGGAATGATGCAAGCAGTTTCATTGTTCAATTCAAAAAGCACATGAACATCTGAGTAGCGTTTAGGCATGATAGCGGTGATCTTCTGAGACCCTTCTAGCTATTGCCAAATAGCTCTTCATAATTTGTGATGATCTCAACTTTATCCCCATCACTATAGGGTTCAAGCAGTCGCCCTATCACTGCACCTGCTCCTCGATTCTGGGACTCATTGATTGGTCTCACATGCGCCCTACCATAATTCTCGACAAACATAGCGGGTGGATATTCATCCAAATCTTGTCCCGGCCGTGGATCAGGATTAGCAGGATTGTCGTAGTATCTGGTTTGAGATTCATTGCGTCGCTGGTCAAGACGTTGTTTGTTGCGGTCAATTGTTAGTATTCTCGGATATCCATAGCTCCATGCATCTACCACATGGTCTGCAACGATCCTTCTGGATGGCCGATCGGTTTCCTGTCTTTGATCCCCAGTTGTCCAGCTTTAGGTAATTCACGTCTCAACTGCCATCCCAAGTTCATCAAGGGAATCATGGGGTGATCGTTCCATTCATGCAATCGCTGGATCGCCTGCTGAGGATTGGCACAAATGATCGTTTCAGGCGTCTGTTGACCGAAAGCCCGGTAAGCTCGATGGATGGCGGCTTCAATCCGTTCAGGATTCGTGGGGCCAGTAGCATACTTGAGCGCAAACCATTGCTTGCGGTAAGTTGGAAGTAACGCGGCTTGCTGAGGGAGAAGAGACGCTATACCCTACATTCTCGCTCAGTCGGTTTGAATCCAGCGAGTTCGACAATTCTCACAATAGGACCCATCAAACGATCGATCCTCAGACGTCAGCTTAGCACCACAGTACGGGCAGTAAGCGAGCTGAAGCGCGGCAGGATGATGCTCTTCCCGCAGCGGAGTATCCACGATCGCCCAGTAGTCCTCTGCGGCGGCGGCGACTGGATCGGCGTCACGGTGGAATTGAACGGCCTGTCCCAACAACGTCTGACACGCAAGCAACCCTTGATTGACTAGCATCTCTGTCAGTCGCGCGAGCCTAGGTGCTAGCGGTTTTACTCCCTGCGATTCGGGGTCCGGGTGCTGCGCAAGCTGCTGCAACTCGTTTCTAGCGACCTGAAGCGTTGTGGCGAGTTGTTGTAAGTTTTTGTGCAACCGATCAAGGCAAGCCGAAGCGTCTCTAACATCCCAATCGATTTCAACCTGGCTGAGGCGTTCACTTTCTGCTAAGAGTGCCTGCTCGTTGAACAGTTGAGCGATGAGCCTAAGCAATTCAGCGTAATGGAACGAGACCACATGTTCAAGGCCAGCACTGATACTGCTCAGCTGATAGCGCAGCGATAGGAAGTCCTCTGGCGTACAGAACCGCCTCCTAGCCAGTTCCTCGACTTCCTGACCAAGATTCATCAACTCGGAACGCAGTGCCTTAATCTGAAAACGCAGGTCATTGAAGGCTTTGGTGTTTGGTAAACCGGGTAGTATCGAAGAACATTGGCTCATAGGGTTTGTTGAGATGCTTGTAGCCAAGTCATTGGGTTGGAATAGGGTGCAGGGGCAGAACCTCTAACTGAGGATACAAATCCCCGCACCTCTGCTTGTCTAATATTCTCAGCAAGCTGGCAGCAGCTATGCTTTCCATTCTAAATTATCGCGGTGGCGGAAGGAAAGGAGGAGTAGGTTCTCCCCTGCGTTTAGCTACTTCAGCTAGTGCTCTCTCTATTTCTTCAATTTGTTCATCTGTAAATTTCTTACGTAATTCCCGCAACACTTGTTTTCGAGTAGCACCTTTGATTGCAGTTTGAATATTTTTGAGAAATGCCTTGATTTCTCTCCACCAATGATTTTCAGGATCTTCACTTGGATCTGGAGGTTCTCCTGAAGGAATGCCACCAACGGACGAAACTCGTAAATAACGAGCTAAGTGCTGAGCAAGTTTGGTTGTTTCTCCAAACAGTTTTCCTGTATTGATGGGGAAGAAGTTTTGCTGAACAACATCTTCTACCAGCCCACGGAATCCTTCAAGTGCTTGACTAGCCGAACCGCTAATTTGACTGATAAGCTGAATTATTCTATCGCCAATATCAGCGACCGTATCTGTCGTAGTGTCAACGATGATTTTGAAGGCTTCCTCAGCTTCATTGTTGTTAGTGCCAATTAAAGAAATGGTTATCCCTACAGCAGAGACAACAATCAGCACATCTAAAACAACGATGGGTATTGCTATTGCGGCAGCATGTAAGGATTCATCTTGCAAAGAAGGAAGAGAATAAACTTTCTCACTATCTTTGCTAGTTAGATCGGCAATGAAATTTTGCAGGTGGGTAGCAGCAATCTTAATATCTGTTTCATTCTCAGCCTCCCAAATCTTAAGGAGGAAATTACTTGGATCAGCAACTACCACGTCTGTGGAGTGTAAGGTTAGATACAACGCTCCGAGATCAACATTACTTTTTATGAAAGCCGCATCATTCAACTTTCCATTGAGAGCACTAAATTGGTTGAGGGCCATTAGGAGCTTTTGTTCATACTCCATCATTTGAATAGAATTGCCTGCGCCTTTCAAAAACTTTCCAAGCTCTATGGCTCCCTTCTGCAATCCAGCTCCATCTTGAGAAGTCCATAGTGTATCCAGGAAGAAGTTGAGCGGTGGTTCGCTCGCGGTTGCCATTGGATTGAGTGCCGCATACGCTCTTGCCAGTTCCACCAATGCCTTAACCCATGCCGGGTCATCGAGCGACTCCGCGAGTTCCGGTTGGCTGCGAGCGGCTGCAATCAGTTTGGCTGGAAACAACAGCGCTGGCAGCGAGGACTGCTGAGTTCCCGCTTTGACAAACCACTTGAAGTCAATCCCAAACAGCTTGGCATCCCAACTCGACTGGACTGCCAACGCTTCGGAGAACAATCCTCCCACCCATGGGTCCAGCAATCCATGACACTGCCACTGTTGAGCAACCTGTCCGAGCGCCAGCAGATCTGGGATTTGGGCCTGAAGCTGGGCGGCTAGTTCGGAATCGAGCAAGCTGCTCGCGTGATCCAGAATCGCCGCCAACTTCTCCGGATACGAGTGGTGGCTGAGGTCGGTGCCATCCGATTCCCCCGTTTGTTCTAAAAGCTGAAGCAGCTCAGCCGCGAGTTCGTCACTGTACTTCAACTCCTGTGCACCCACCGCATCGGGCGTCGCTGTAATCAGTCCGACCCCAGACTGGGTCTGGCGGCCTTGTCGCGTGTAGCTGAGTTGCTCACTCCAGCGATCGGCCTCAACATCCGAGAGCCAGCCGAGTTTGGTCCAGGACCACATGACGCTTTCAGGGTCGAGATCGGTGCCGAACTGGGACTGAGCGCGGCTAATCTGCAACGACCAGGAATCGGCATCGACAGCATCGGTTTTGCGATAGGCATAGCTCAAACTAGCGGTGGTTTTGCGAAACTGTTCCGTTCCATCGCTAACGTGGTTGTGTTCCGATTCAGTCGTTGAGTGAAAGCGCTGGTGTTTCTGAAGGGTTCCCCGCCCATCGAGGGTTTCACGCTCTGCCCGCTCTCGGGTTTTAGTTTGAATCTCGGTCGAATCAAACTGCATTCCGTTGACTTGCGTCACCTGGCTGCGCGTACGACTTTCTTGCCGATATTCGCTGCTGCCGCTGCCGGTTTGCTCTCCGATATAGGTGGTTTGCGTTTGCCCAGCAGTAGAGCGCAGGCCCCAAAATGCTTCTGTTTCCTTAATTTGCTCCGCATCACTGAGTTTGCTCAAGATAGTCTCAGATTCCTCGATCGCCTCGCTGGTACCGATGGTGATTTCCGTGTCGGTGTTGATTGTGGTTTGCACGTGGGTCCGCAGCTGATTCGCCAGCTTTGTGGTTTGATTCGTGGTCCACCGGCCAAACTCCTCAATCACCCGCTCTTCGGTTTCTTGCTGTTGCGCCTGATCCTGGCGACGAGTTTCTGTGCGGCTGGAATCCCGGTAGTGGCTTTGCTCGGTGGTGTAATCGCTGGATGATTCCCGCTGCATGCGCTCGGTGCGATTGACGAGTTCCTGGCCGTCGCGATTGCGATAGTACTGATGAGACGTGTACCCTTGAGTCCGTTGGCTATGACGGCTGAGGCCAGTCAGGGTATCGCGGCTGTAGGAAATTTCTGCTTCGGTGCCCTTTTCCCAACTGCCATCCTCATAATGTCGTTCTCCAGCCGATTTGTACCATTCAAATTGGGATTGGGATTCGCCTTTGGAAAAATGAGAACGGCGGTAAGTGTCCGTACCATCAACTGTTTGTGTCGAGGTGAAGGAGTCATGGAAGCGCCGTGCCTGTTGGCGATAGAAATCAGGACTCCAGCTTCCGTTTCCCTGATTTTGAATCAACTCCCGGTCGGTGTCAGTCGGGGTGGTTTTGGTGCGGTTCGAGGAGAAGAAGAAGCGCACGGATCCGGCGACTGGAGTGCCGGTTGTGGTGCGAATCTCTGTGACTGTGTTGGTTTCAGTCCCGCCGTCTGGACTGCCGCCGGATCCATCCTGTCCAGTTGGGCTACTAGGGCTACCAGGATTACCACTCGAACCGCTACCAGCGTTGCCTCCCGCACCCCCGCCAGAACTCCCACCACCACTAGGGCCATCGACTGGAGCGGGGACATTGCTGGGAGGAATGACGACGGGTACCCCAGTGCCCACGGTGTACCAGGTACTCTGTCCATTGGGTTGGATACTCAAATAACCATTCGTGTAATAATGCGTTGTCGTTCCATTGCTCACCACTGTTTTGTCAAAGGCTCCTGCGGTTTCAGGAACGTTGCCTTGGCCGGGTTGGGGGGCATTGGGCAAATTGGGTGTGGATGTAGAAGCCGGTGGCGTTATATCTTGCCATTGAGCGGTCGCAGGATCATACCAAGCGGCTTTGCGCTCATCGTACCAGATGGAGACTTCGTGACGATGCCCTTGGTCATCCTTGAAATAGAAAGACAACCGTTTCGAGATGAAATCGAACGAGACGCCATCCCAAGTGCCAATATTCGTCGGCAAATTCACTTGTTCGGGGTGTGAAGTTGGATCATCGGTATAGACAATCCGAAACCTTGGGTTATCTGACAAATCATCGGGTGTATCATCCACAAAAATCACTTCAACCGGCTGGATCACCAAGCGTTCTTCATCGTAGTAGAAGCTTTCGACATGTAAAACCACCAGTTTGCCATCGGGCATGTAGTGGAAGTAGGTGCCGCGATGGCCGCGTTCTGAATACATCAATTGTCCCGCAGCATTGTAGGCATCTTGCCCAACTGGCTGACCGAAACGGTCGTAGAAGATATCGGCATACGAACCATTCTCATAAGTTACACGAGACCTAAAGCCGTTTTCACCATCGGTGGCCCGTTCACTCGCAGTTACATAGCCTGCGCCACTCCAAGTTAAGGGAGCGATCCGCGCCAGCGGAGTGTAAGGTTCTGGCTCGACGAGTTTGGCCAAGCTGACCGCCCCAATCATGTTTAATAATCCGGCCCCAGTTTCAGCATCCCAACCGAATTCACCGATATCGATTGCCGTTCGTTTGAGAATCTCGATGACTTGACGATAATTGAGGTCAGGATTCGCCGCCCAGACGTGAGAAATTGCTCCTGTCACCTGGGCTGCCGCAATCGAGCTACCGGCCATCGTACCCATGCTAACGCCAACCGTAGAAACAATGGGCTGTGATGCTGTTCCGCCCGGTGCGACAATATCCAGCCCAGCGCCATAGCTGGAATACAACGCACGTTTCATTTGATGGGCGCTCCCCACGGTGATGATGTTATCGAACTCTTGCGAGGCTTGTCCCAACGCCGACATCACCCCACCATCGTTGCCTGCTGCTGCCACGATGATCACACCATGCTGACGTGCATATTCGATTGCCACTCGTTCTTGCGGTGTTAACTCATAGCGTGTGGTGACCGACCCATCCGGGTTAATTTGCGTCAAATCAAAACTGAGATTGACCACGGCATTCGGTTGACCTGAGGCTTTGGCCGCTTCGACAAACTCGATGAGGGCTTCGGCCCACCGCCCCGATCCCACCGCTCGACTGATCCAAATCGGAGCCGCATCATTGATGCCATCGATGCCCAAGCCATTGTTTCGCGTTGCCGCAATCATGCCCAAGATAGGCGTGCCATGCTCATGGCCGTCACCCGGTTGCAGCAAAGGATTCCCATCGCCATCGAGATAATCTGGACCCAGCGTGATCCGGTGATAATTCAAATCCGGATGAGCCGCGGCAAAGCCGGTATCAATGATGCCAATCAAGGGCTGCTGCGGGTCAAGTCGGGTGTTGGCTGTTACATACTCAAGCAACTGTTGGCCCAGTGGCGTAGTGCGCCAATCCCGGCGGGGCGCAATCAATGCATCAATGGGCGTGGCTCGACCAATCGCACCTTGAATGTGAATGATGACATCGTTATAGTCACGGTCGCTGCGGCGATCGGTCCGCAGGTCTTCAAAGGCCAAGAAATGCCCCGCGCCAGTGACATTGCCAATCTGTCCAACCTGAACGGCGTGATTGGGATTGGCGGTTGCCAGCGAAAATAAGGGACGTTTCGCGCCGGATCGCTTCGGTCGCTCGAACACCTCTTGGACCGTGCCATGCGGGACGAGCATGAAGCCAAAGCGTGTTCCCGGCTGCATCCTCACGGTTTTCACGCCCTTATATATACCCGCATTCACGTCCTTGTCGTCGGGAAAGGCCCCGCTCAAGCGAGCCGCGTCGGTGGCATCTTGAATCACAACCGCGCCGAGGTGCGAATCGCTGAGGGCACGACGGGCCGCCTCCCGCATGAAGGCCCGCGAACCCGGTTGGAAGGTCTCTAATCCTTCGAGCGAGAATAGGGCTAGCTCGCCCTCATAGGCTCCGCCGTCATAGAGATAATCAAGGCTGACAAGTCCTGAGGGGCCGACGGTAAATACCCCACTGCTAACGGTCTCGCTCATCCAAGCGCTGGTTGTTGCGGTGAAGTCGCCCATTGCAGAATGGTCAGCTTGAACCAACGCGGTGTTATCAGGTGTGCCCGTTAAGGCATCGAACGATTGATGATGGCTAGCTCTCGCTGGATTAGCTTGAACTAGGCTGGGGTTGACTCGGTGAGTAGTTGTCCGTGGAACAACGGTGGAATGATCAGCGTGATAAGCGTAAATAGAGGGCGATTCAATCGCTGCTGTAACGATTGGCAGTGAAGTGGGCGGCTCACGGTTTGGCATCAGCGGATCGAGCGGTGAACCTGGAATCAACCCCTGACTGTCGAGGATCGCAGCTTGAAAGGAGGTAGAAGCACTCTGCAACTCGTTGCTCATCGTTCTATTTAGTCAAGAAAACGAAGTAATTGAGGTCAGCAGAAATCAGGCACTGCTGCGTTGAGTTAGCAACAATGGCTCGAAAAATTCTGTGGTTGTGAAAGACTGTTGCAAGTCGGGTCAATCACCCATTGGCCTCAGTTTAAACCCGTTCCAATGAGCGGCCTTGATCAGAACTACGGAATTTCAAGATGGATGTTTGATGAAGCCGTGGCTGGGTTTGTGAAGCTTCGTTAAAGCATGAAGCAACCAATCTAGAGAGTTAAGCTGACTGAACTGGCTCACGGAATTGAACCTGATTGGTTGACCGTTGAGCTGAGGCCGGAGCGAGGAAGCGCCAGTGCCAGTGCCGCAGTGCCGCATCACGAACGCATGGCGTCTGAGTTAGCGCAGGGTAGGTGTGAACCAGTTATTGCTGGTGCCACATGATGAGAGGTAAGCAGAAGCTGGCCGATGGCTGTACTGAAGCGCTCCCTGAGCCGATCACGGCAATTGCGGTAATTCCTCAGCGAACGAGGCTTGCTTGTCAAACACGAGTGGGCCAAACTCAGATCCCCACACCGGCTGATGCGTAGTGGGGTCAAAGCCGCGGTCTAAACTAATCCAGGTGGTTTCGGTGAGTTCGACCTGGCTGACCAGATAGGTGGGACAGCCCTGTTTGGTAATCAAACAGCGATTGCCGGGTTCAACCGCACCGTGGAACGCATCACCTTGCCGCCGAAACACCATCGAACAATGATCGCGGCGCGTGATCTGGTCGGGGCGAATCGAGTGCAGAATACTGAGTTCACGCGCCGCTCCAGCATAGCGCAGGGCATCGGTGAGGGCATAATTTTCGATATAAATCGCATCGCCCTGGTCGATCAAGCGATGCACACCCTGACGATAGGGCCGCCACCAATCATAGTCATACACCTGCTCGGAATAGAGGCCAATCCCACCAAAAAACTCGAACGGCAAGGGCCGGAAAAAGATATGAATATGAGCAAACTGCTGCGGCTGGGCTTGGGCCTGCTGGAAATTGCTAAAATGACTCGCCATCCACTGGGCCAAGGTCAGCAGATCGAACGACGGGGTGAAGGGGGATGAGGCAGCCGAAGAGAAGGACATGAGAATCAACGTGAATCGAACAATGAACGGAACAACGAACAAGACTCGCCAGCTTGCCGTCTAGGTCGAGGATGACTGACGAATCTCCGAGGAAAATGAGGCGGTGACCACCCCTGTGCCAGCACTGGTTTTGATCAGGGAGACGCGGCAGCGCACATTCGGATTGACGAACCAAATTTTTTCTTCGGCGGCAGCCCGGTCATAGGCTGTAGTGAGGACAAACGTGCCATCCTCACTCAGATAGTACTCGCCGATGGCCGCAATGGCTTCGGCGTACCCCTGGTCGCGCAATAGCTTGCCGTGATTTGTCTGGGTGGGGTCAGGAATCGGCACCAAGACACAACTGCCCTGCACCTCGTTTTCATCCCAATCGGATTGTCCCTGCCAACTCATGCGAAAGGGCGACACGGCCAGGGCCGGATCAATCGCATACTGCTGGCATAAGCCGATTACCGCTGGATCCTCGGGGGCCAGGGCAACAATCTCAATCTCCGACTGAATGGCTTCAAAATGGCCAAATGCCAAATGATGGGCACTGCGCTGCGACCGCCAGCGGCCAACTGAATTCGCGACAAACGCTGTAATATCCATCCCCTCATTCACACCTGAATTCGCAACTGTATACAACTACCTATACCCCTCAACCCGATGCACCGGCGCAAGGGGCCTGGGCGAGATTGACTGCCGGCCTCGAGGCGCGGCTGCCCCAACCAGTCCCAGCATCCAAATTGTAAATCCCGCTGGCCCCCCCTGCACCCAGCCCGCCTCAATTCAGGCGGCTAAAAGTACCCCCTGCGGGAGGGGGCAGACTGAATCGGCCTTTCTATAGTGAAGGTAGGCTTGATTCCTGGCTGTCGCGTCCTCTAAACAAAACGTAATAATCTTGACAGAATTTGCGGCCAAGAGGCGCAGAATAAAGGGAAGCCACGGACGGCATGGATTGAGTTGAAGGTCTAGGAGGACAGAATGGCGGAGATTCCGACGGGTGGGCAAATGCTGTGGAAGCGCGAGGGCGAGGAGCGTGTGTTGCACTTACGCCACAACGACTCGGAGCCGTGGCGGCCCTACGAAGACTTTCCGCAGTATGCGCTGCCGGATCCCGACGGGTTTTCCAAAGGGATTGCGACGTTTCTGGCGCTGTTGAAAAAGGATTGGATCGCGGTGCAATCCTAGTTACAGCGGGTGCTACTCGCTCAAACTGGCCCGGGTGGTTTTGAGCGTCAGCGGGTGAATCGCATCGAGTTGGGCGGGCGGATGATTCAGCAGGCGCTGGCGCATCGCGGCGCTCAGCCCTTGCACGAGCGTAAAATCGGCCCCGGCAATGCTCTCGAACTGCTCGAATTCGACCTCGCTGAAATCGGCCGCCCGCAGATCCACGCCCGCGAGGTTGGCGCCATTCAGCCGTGCCTGCCGCAAATAGGCTCCCGTCAGCGTTGCTCCGCGCAAATCGGCCTGCACGAGTCGGGCCCCCTGCAGATCGGCCCCGGTTAGGTCGGCCCCCCCGAGATACGCCCCCAATAGCTGGGCGCCGGCTAGATCGGTCTGGCGCAGATTGGCCGTATTGAGCGGCGCGCCATTCAGCTGAGCACCCGGGCCAATCGCTCCGGCTGAGCGGTAGGCAAAGCCGTCGGGGAATTGGGTCTGACGGTCGTAGTAAGCGCCCTGCAGGCGCGCCTCGCGTAAATCAGCGCCGCGCAGATCGCTCCCTCTGAGATCGACGCGATACAGGCAGGCTCCGGTCAGATTGGCGTTGTGCAGGACGGCGCCGCGCAAGTCAGCGCCGCGCAGATCGGCCCCGTGCAGATCGGCCCGCCTGAGGTTGGTGTGGCGCAAATCGGCGCGAATCAAAATCGCCTGCGCCAGCTGAGCGGCCTCTAGATCCAGGCCCTTCAGATCAATCTGGTACAAATCGGCGTGGTCTAGCCTTACGTTGGCGTGGACGGCCTGTCGCACGGCGTCTGGAGAAGTTGGCATCGGGCAGGGTCTCCTGGACAATCACAGCATCCCGCTTCAGAGGTATTGTACCGTTTTGGGTTCCCTCGCTGGAGCCGCTGGAGCCGCTGGAGCCGATTGATCCGAAGGACGCTAGAACGGTATGCTCGGACAGGCGGAATGCAGCAGCCCAGTGCGAAGTGAGGGAAATGGCAATGGCGGTGGCTCCGATGACGATGATGGACTTTTTTCACAAAAGTGAAGGCGTCTGGTTCACCCAGCGCAGCGTGCATCATTTTGATGCCGTCCCCGATGAATCGGGCCAATCGCGGTTGCAGGTGCAGGTCATTGCGGTTGATGACCCCCAGATTGCCCAAATCTGTAAGCTGCAAGGAATTGATCCGGCGTTGGCCAAGGGCGGCGCTCGCTTTCTCTGGCAGGCGCATGACGCGAGCGCGACGGTCAATCCTGAGCAGGCGGCGGTGTTGGTGGATGTGCCGGATGATGCTACCGGGCAAGCGGGCAAACTGTTGCGCAATCAAGGCTATGTCGAAAAGATTCCGGTCGTCAGCCGCTATTGGTTTGGCCAGGATGGGATTTTGACGATTGAGACCGAGTATGAGCATCATCAAGGTCAGGAACGCTGCTGGTTTATTACCGACGATTTTCGGGTGCGGGTCAGCACGGTGCGGATGATCAACGGCATCTATTTGATGACCTATTGTTCGGAACAACGCTATGTTTCAGATGCTGACTTAGCGGCGATGATTGAGCACAATCGGGCCAGGGCGGCCAACTCCAGCCCAGACCGCCCAGAATCATGAAACAATAGAAACGGGGCGGTGAGTCCTGCCCCAAGGCTAGCTAGTGATAGAGTTGAATTCGATTGAATGCGATAGATGCACGATAGATGAGTGACTTGCACCAGTTGGAATCGTCTGCGTTGGATCCGGCGGCCAATGATGCCTTGATCGAGGCCGTGAATCACCAAATTACCTTGGGCACGCTGGACCCGAGTGAGCCGTTGCTGCGGCGATTGGTTGAGGGGTTGGGCGATCCGCGCGGCCTGATGCGCTTACGGTTTGCCGAAACCCTCGGCGAGATTGGCGAAGTGGCTACACCGGTGCTGGTGGCGGCCTTAGCAGACCATCCGAATGTGGTGGTGCGGCGTGCGGCGGCCAAAACCCTGACCTTGATTGCCGATCCGACCGCGGTGCCGGCGTTGCTGCAGGCGTTTTTGCACGATGAGGATATGGTAGTACGCAGTTCTTCGGCTGGGGCGCTGGCCCGCACCGGAGAAGCGGCGGTTCCTGCGCTGTTGACCATTTTGGCCTCGCCGGATCAGCCGGAAGATATTAAGGGGCATGCGGCCTGGGCCTTAGCCTTTATTGGCTCAGAAGCGTCAGACCATCTCTATCGCGCCCTCGATGATGCTTCGCTGGATGTGCGCTGTGCCGTGATTGGGGCGCTGGGGCATGTGGCGCAGGAACAGCCCGATGCCCAGGCGGGTCAACTGCTGGTGGCGGCCCTCCGCGATCCGGAACCGCTGATTCGCACCGAAGCCGCGGCCGCCCTGGGGCAGGTCCATGATCCGGCCGCGGTGCCGCCGTTGCTCGAGGCGATTCACGATCCAGCGTTAGATGTACGCAAAGCGGCAATCAATGCGCTGGGAAAAATGGGTGATCCCGCTGCCTTGGCACCGCTGCAAGCCCTGCTGAATGCGGAGTCTGCAGCCGAACCCGAGGTGGTGCGGGTGCTGGCGAAACTGGCGGTGGCTCAGATCGAGCGACAGGCCGATGCAGATTGGTAATTGCATCGGTGCATGAGCTAGCGTTCGCCGCGCTGAAAGCGATTGGTCATCTCCAGCCGAGACAGGGCGCTAGTTGCCGTTTCGCGCACATAGGAGTCGGTGGTTTGATTTTGAATTAAGTCTTGCAGCACTGCGACGCCGCGACTATCGCCAATCGACGCTAGGGCATTGACAATCGACACGCCCAAGGCTGGATTATCGCTGGTGCGCAGCGCCTGAATCAACACCTCTACAACTTCGGGGGTGCCAATTTCGCCTAGGGCCATCACCGCGGCGATATGCACGACCGGATTGGGATCACTGAGGGCGGTTTGCAATCCGGCGATGCCTGTTTCAGGAAATGGCTGTTCTGGATAGTTGAGGGCGACTTGGGCCAAGGCTTTGGCAGCACTGCCCCGCACGGTGACATTCTCGCTGTGGAGCAGCGCCTCGACGAGGGGGGGCACGGCATCCATGCCAATCGCGCCTAGGGCTTTGACGGCCGCTCGTCGATAGTTCGTATCGGCGTCATCGAGGATGGCCATCAACCGAGGAATCGTGGTCTCGTCTCGCTGTTCGACTAACTGCCACATCGCCTCGTCGCGCAGATGGGGATTGGGATGTTTGAGCTGTTGAAATAATGCTTCGGTAGACATAGAAGTGGAGATATAAGTGGTCAGATCAGTAGAGAGATTAGGGCATCAGTAGGCGACAAATAACACGGCTAAAGGTCAGTTTGCTGGGGCGGTGGGTTGAGTCGATCTGAGCCTGGTCTGAGCTTTGGCTTGAATGATCCAATCATCCTGGTCGTTCACGTGGGCATAGCCGCTGGGATCGCCCAACTGGTCCAGCGCCATCAGTACGGCATATTTGAGGTCCCAGATCGGGGTATCGAGGCAGCGGTGGAGTTCGCCAATCGCCTGCGGATCGCCCAGTTCGGCGAGCGCAATCGCGGCGGCGGCCCGAGATTTCTGGAATTGGGGTTGCGGGTTGTGCAAGGCGGTGATCAGCAGCTCATAGGCCGGGGCATGCCGCAGCCAGCCAAACAGCTTGATTACATGGAAATGCGCGCCATAGTCGCTGTGGGCTTCGTCCGCATAGGTGGCCAACAAAGCGGCGGGAGCCTCATCGGCATACTGCTCCAGGATGGTCTGTGTGGCCAGGTAGCACCGCCCAAAGTCGGTTTCGTATAACTCGCGGATCAGAAACGCGAGGCTGGGCGGCTGATCATAGGCATGCACCAACTGCAAATCCTGGGGATGATCGCGCAGCACTTGTTCGAGGTGGGGCTGAATCTGGGTAAACGAAAGCGTCCCGGTGGTCAAGCCGGCCTCAGCCAATAGGCGAATGCCGCGTAAGCGAAATACAAGCGAAACGGGGCAGCGAGCAATTGCCGGAATCGCATCGTAATAGCGGGCGTCAATCAAATCCTGAATCGATAAGCGCCGCGCTAAAACATTGGCATGTTGCAACAGCGCCACCACCTGCGGCATCCTCTGATAGTCGCCCGTGAGCCGGCAAACGGCGGTGATGGCTGCACTGGCGATCAGCGGGTCGGCATCGGTGACAAAGCGCTGAATCTGAGCCAGAGCGGGCGTGTAATTCAGCTTGGCCAGGGTGTGAATAATCACGCGATAGGTTTGCCCAGGTTGGTCGAGCAATTGGGCCAGGTCGGCTAAGAGGCGTGGATCCTGGGTGCCAATTTCGCCAATCGCCCAAGCGGCATTTTCGACTAGATAACAATCATCGTCGTGCAAACAGGCATGAATCAGCGGCAGGGCTGCCGTCGCGTGGAGCCGTCCCAGCGTTTCTACGGCTTTGCGTCGCACGATCCGATTTTGCAGGGCTGGATCGGTTTGCTGCACGGCCCGCATCAAAGCGGCGATGGCACGCTCGCTGGGGAAATGCACTAAATGCGAGGCGGCAATGTAGCGCGAATCCGCTTCCCCAACTTGATCGTGAGGCGTATCTAAAACGACAATCGCCTGCTCTTCGCTGAGATCAAATAGTTGAAAAAAGCGTTTATCCATAATTGATAAAAAACCTGGCTGATTCAGCAATGAATTCACCGATCGCTCGATGAATGGCTCGATGAATGACCTGAATAATGACCTGAATTAATGACCTGAATAATGCACTGAATCTAGAATAACAATTGGCTAATTCAGGCTGTAGATAGAGCGGCAGCCCCCTCCAGACAACAATAAACCTGGAGATTCTGAGCCACAGCTGCACCGTCAAGCGGCAAAGCCAAGTGCTCAGACCCTCCAGGTCGTTTGGGTCAACTACCCTGTAATCCGCTCAGATCGCACTGCGGTCACTAGGACAGCGAGTTGATGGCGTAGTCAAGCAGGGCGTTGTACTCGGTCAGGGCTTGAGCCGACATATCGCGCGGAGCACAGCCACGGTTGCGAGCGAAGCTGAGGGCTTCGACATAGGGTGCGGTGGGCAGACCGAGAGCACGATACACTTCCTTCTGGCCAGCAATGCCCCACTCATCGAGCGGACCGGTACCGCCAACCACCAAGCAGTATTGAATCAGGCGCATGTAGTGCTTGATGTCACGCAGACACTTGGCTTTGAAGGTGTCGGTAGAGTTTGCTTCACCCGCATTGTTCAGGTAGGGATATTTCTTGATGCACGCATCATAAGCTTCCCGAGCTACGTTATCGAGGTTGTTGGCCAGCTTCTCTGCGGCTTCTAGGCGAGCAGCGGCCCGTTGGATCGAACCCTGAACCGATTCGAGATCCGAGGTGCTCGGAAACCGTCCGGCTGCATCAGCCGCTGCAATCACGGTAGTAACAACAGATTTCATGTCTTGAATCTCCCAATAGTTTCGAGTATGGATTGTGGTTTGAGGAATCGAAATCCAAAGCGACCTAGCTGAGGGCCGAAATCACGCGATCAAAGTAGCTCGATGCTTCGGCCACCAGGCTGGCGCAGCGATCCTCAACGACGGGAGTTCCCATCTTGCGCAGTTTGGCACCGGCAAATTGCTCGCTGGGGTTGTCTTGAATATGAGCGGCCGCTTGCGCTTTCATGATTTGCACCGCCCGCACGGTGGAGGTGGTGGGCACGCCAAGCGCTGCATAGGTTTCTTTCAACCCGTTGAGGCAGCGATCGTCAAGCACCGAGGCATCACCAGCCAACAGCGCATAGGTGACATAGCGCAAAATGATTTCGGCATCGCGCAGGCAAGCGGCCATCCGACGGTTGGGATAGCAGTTGCCGCCCGCTTGGATCAAGCCTTGGTTCTCACAGATCATGCCTGCTACCGCGTCCGAGACCATGCAGCTCGCGTTCGACGCAATCGCATTCACTGCATCCAGACGACGGTTTCCTTCGGCCACAAACTTTCTTAATGCACTGATATCTGATACAACAGACGTGCTGGCATCGGCTGCGACAACAGCTCTAGAAAAAGCGTCAAGCATTTCGCTCTCCTTAAAATAGTAGTCTGTAAAAACTGCCTGTTGCTGGAACAAGACACTAATGACCATAAAAGACGACCTGAACCGCCGTCTCAGTTATGAAAAACAAAGTAACAATCCTTAATAATTAAATCGGTCTAGGGACCGATCTGCGTCGGTGCGGGTAACGCGAGTGGGTGTTTCCGGTGACACGGTGAGTCAGCCGGTTATTGCATTCGGTTGCAGCATAAAAATTCCCGGCTGTCTCCATTGGGAGAGCCGGTCGTCAACTAATGATTTAACCATTCTGACTTCTAGCTTCTAGCTTCTGGCGTTTGGCGTCTAGCTCCTGCCTCCTGCCTCCTAAAGCACCAACAGCACCGCAGTGCGCAGGTCATGAATCGCTTGCTCAAGCTGCTCGATGGTGAGACTTTGGTCGTCGGTGGCCCTTTGTTTCACTTGATCGCTGACGATTTTGCCAATCCCGGCGGTGCCGGCTCCGGAGGCAAAGGTGATCACGCCAGCGAGCGTCGTGACGGGAAACAGCATCAGGGCAGCTCCAGTCAGCATCACGACTAAGCCGGCTCCACCGGAGGCGAGTGTGACAATATCACTCCCTAACCGGGCGCTATTGCGAGTTTGTTCTAGCTCCTGCTGTTTGCGCTCTAGAGCGGCAATGACGAGTTTGGCTTCCTCGAGGCTCATCGCTAAACCCAGCCAATCGACGGGTGTGGTGTCGGGGTGCTGCCCGACTTCAATTCGATGCTGATCAATCAACTGGGAAGCAAACGCGATCACGGCTGGTAATGACATGGCGACCCAACTCCAACACTAGGGGTTGGCGTCTATCCTAACCTGGCATTGTTAAGGAATATTACTTTGTAGTTCAGAAAAGAGACTGGGGTTGGGAGAATCCCCTATGCTGCAAAAGATGTGGTCCGCTCCAAGGAGTGTGCCATCGGCAGTGTTTCTGACGGCGTCCGTGGACATCCCCTATGTACCAGCCCTTTCGTGACTATCTCGAACAGTCCTTATCGCAAAACTTTGAGCTACAGGCGCGCCCAATTCCAGCCGGCCTTGCAACTCGGGTGAGTGAACGGGGTCGCCATCCGGCCACGATTCGCAGTTGGTGTTATCAATGTCCGCAGTTGCGCAAGATTCGCTACACCTACATTGATGCGGGGGAAAGTGCGCAGATTTTTAATAGCGTGATTTATCCCAATCATCAGTATGATCTGCCGCTATTGGGGATTGATTTTCTCTCGTTTGGTAAGGTGAAAAACCTGATTGTGATGGATTTTCAGCCGTTATTTCAAGATCAGGCCTATCAAGCCCGCTATATTCAGCCGCTGCAAACGTTGCACGACCGCTATCCGGATCTGGCTCAGAATTTGGAAATGAAATTCTATGATGCCAATCAGTATTTTTCTAAATATCTTTTGTTTGCCAAAACCGATGCCGAAACGGTGGCCACTCGCGTGTTTGCCGCGTTTCAAGACTATCTCAACCTCTATTGGCAGTTATTAGATCAAGCGGAACCCCTGAGCGACCCGGATGCCATCGCGCGGATTGGGCAGGCGCAAAAAGATTACGACCAATACAGCGCGGACCGCGACCCGGCCTCAGGCTTGTTTAGCAGCTACTTTGGCCACGAGTGGGCCGAACGGTTTCTCTACGAGTTTTTGTTTGAAGATGCGGTGCCGTTGGCGGTGGCGGCAAGCCGCTAAGCGGCATCCAGTTCCATGAATATCAATATTCAGCTTTGCTTGTGACCGGAGGTTTGCCATGACGCTGTATCAACCGTTTCTCGATTGGGCCGTGGCGCGGTTGCACGAGCGGCTGGACTTACAGCCTTATCCGATTCCAGCCGGGTTTGAGGCGAAGCAGGCGATGGTGGGTAAAGGCAAGCATGCCTCGCTGGTGCAAACCACAAGTACGGCGTTTCAATCGGACAAGCTGCGGCAGATTCGGGCGGCGCATGTGCAGGGTGGCGCGGCGTTGCAGGTGCTGAATTTTGTGATCTTTCCGCGGCTGAATTATGACTTGCCGTTTTTTGGGGCGGATTTGGTGACGCTGCCGGGCGGCCATTTGATTGCGCTGGATATGCAGCCGTTGTTTCGGGACGATCCTGAGTATCAAGCGAAATACACGGCCCCGATCTGGCCGATCTTTGAGCGCTATCGCCAGCAGCTCGAGTGGGGCGGCGAGTTTCCTGAAGATGCCCAAGCCTTTTTTTCGCCCGCCTTTTTGTGGACGCGGCCCAAGGAGACGAATGTGGTGGAAACGCAGGTGTTGGCTGCCTTTCAGGACTATCTCAATGCCTATTTAGACTTGGTGGAGCAGGCCGAACCCGTCAGCGATGTGGTGCAGTTGCAGGCGATTGAGGCGGCGCAGTTGCGCTATATCCGCTATCGGGCCGAGAAGGATCCGGCTCGCGGCATGTTCACGCGCTTTTATGGGCCAGACTGGACCGAGGCGTATATTCACGGGTTTTTGTTTGATTTAGAGCGGCAGCAGGTGAAGTCCTGAGGAGGCCGTTAAGCAATCACGACCAGTTGGGTTGGATCGAGGAGCGGTTGGGTGGTGAGGGTGGCAATCTGAATCGTTGCAGCGCCGCTTTGATTGCCATTGGCATCATAGAATAGGGTGCCGGTGGTTGAATTGTAAATGAAGCGCTGGGCGGCATGGGTGGGAGTGGTTGCCCCTGGAGTCGAGAAGACCTGGCTGGCGGTGAGGCCCGTTCCTGGCGTTAAGCCTTGAGTTATAGTTCATCCTCTGGGTTGAGGCCGAGTGCTCTCAGGCGGTCGGCGAGTCGTTCAGCCCGTTGTCGTTCCTGTTCAGCTTCGGTCAAAATCCAATCGCCATTGGCGTCAAACCAGCGTAGCCAGCGCCGCTCAATGCCGGCATGCTCGCCTTGCCATAGCCCCAGACCTAAGCTGATTTCCGGCAGCCAAACTCGCGGTTCCGGCAGCGTCAGTTCTTGATAATGGCCGGCCTGTAAGGTAAACACTTGCAGCTGGTCGCTATAGCGACTGAAGGTCACATAATAAGGAATCCGCAAAATTTGCTCATACACCTGCCATTTAGTGGGCGGTTGGTTTCGGTCTCGCTGGGTGCGTCCTAAATCCTCGGCTTCGGTGCCGGGTGACAGCAACTCCACCACCACAAACGGGCTGATGCCCTCCTGCCAGATCACATAACTGAGGCGCAACTCTCGACCTTCATAGAGCCTCGATACCCCGACCACGCCAAACCAGTCGGGGCGTTTGTAGCGGCTTGGGTAGCGAACATCGTAATAGAGATTCAGGTCGCTGCCACTAAATACCTGCTCTGGCGAGTAGGTCGGCGGCTGGAAGGTGAGGCGCAGCAGTTCGGGTTGCAGGTCATGAAACTGATCGGGCAAGCCAGGTTCCTCCGGGTCTTCGCTGGGGAGATCGTACATCGTGGGCAGGGTCTCTTTCGCCGGACGAGGCGGATCGGTTTGTTCAATCCAGGGTTTAGTGAAGGACATGGGCAACCTCGCAAAGCACCAATGGATGGAGTCATTCTAGCGTAGGGTCAAGTCACCCTAAACCGGCGAATTTTGGCTCAACCGGGTTGAATCAGATGATTGGCTGCTGTGAATAAACTCACGATTGCTACCGAATAAGTGAACAATAAGCTGAGCAATCAATTCTTAACCTTGTAAACCAAAATGGCAAACAGCAGTGTATCTAGATTGAATTTTGCCTGAACCGTTGAATGCTATTTATCGAATGCAATCTGAACGGAGAACAACTATGGCAATGTTAACGTTGAAGAATCTTTGCTGCATCGAAACCGAAGACTGGACCAGAGCAGATGAACCCTATCTGCGGGTGAATGGGTCTACTAAATGGCGCGTAGCTTAAACGATGAAGATGTCGATTTATTGAATAAAAGGGCAATCCGCTGCAAGTCAGCTTTAACGGGCAAACAACGATTAGCCTGCATGAGCAAGACGTTGGCTGGTTTGATGACGATGATTTCCTGGGCAGTTGGAAAGTCACTCGTCAAGCGGCGGTGGCGGTGGCCGGTGAACTCGTCGGTCCGGTTGACTTGGGCCAACTCGACCCCAACTTGTATGCCATCTTGACCGTGAGCCAACCTAGTCAACTCGGGCTGCCGCAGCGAATCGGGGCTGATGTGGTGATTGTGCGCTTAGAGCAGCAGATCCCGGCTCAGCGCGATGTGCGATGCGGCAACGTTTGCTCGCTGAACAAGGGGCTGCGTGGCTGCCCACCCAACTGCGGCAACTAATCGAGGCCGGCGCCATCCATCTCACCTGACTCCCCCACAATTGTCAAAATTCGTAACAAACATTTGATCCAACTACATAGTATAAAAAAGAAGGTGGAAGGCACCCAATGCCAGGATTCATTTGCATGACCCGGCGTTGAGCGACCGACCCAGTCCTCATAAGAACCCAAATGCGGCTCCCCTGGTTTTCAGAAAGCCTGGCTTGTTGCAATGATTTGTAACAAACTGGGCTGAAAAATGAGGCAGTGAGACGCAGGCTGATGGGGAAACGTGTTCGCGCGTAGAGGCCCCTCAGTAGTACTCATCAGGTTAGAACCCAACCGTAACTGAGCTTGATTCAGTGTTCAATTGGACCTCACTCAACCAAACAGATAGGAGATTGAGTTTATGTTAGATGCGTTTGCTAAGGTTGTTTCCCAGGCTGATGCACGGGGTGAATACCTCAGTTCTTCTCAATTAGATGCCCTCAGCGCTATGGTTGCCGATGGTAACAAGCGGATGGACATCGTGAACCGCATCACCAGCAATGCCTCCACGATTGTGGCGAATGCGGCGCGCAGCCTGTTTGATGAGCAGCCTCAGCTGATTGCTCCGGGTGGCAATGCCTACACCAACCGGCGGATGGCGGCCTGCTTGCGCGATATGGAAATTATCTTGCGCTATGTCACCTATGCGATGTTTGCCGGCGATGCCTCGGTGCTTGACGATCGCTGCCTCAACGGTCTGCGGGAAACCTACTTGGCGCTGGGGACTCCGGGTGCATCGGTAGCCGTGGGCGTCCAGAAAATGAAGGATGCGGCGATTGCGATTGCCAACGACCGCAACAACATCACCCCGGGCGATTGCAGCAACCTGATCGCAGAACTGGGTGGCTATTTTGATCGCGCTGCTAGCGCCGTCGCCTAGTCGCGTTGCGCGGCTGATTCACGAATTCTCGTTTGTATTGATTTACCGATATTACTTGGGAGATAACCTGACCATGAAGACTCCTTTAACCGAAGCCGTGGCTGCGGCAGATTCGCAAGGCCGGTTCCTCAGCTCGACCGAAATGCAGGCTGCCTTTGGTCGGTTCCGGCAGGCGGCGGCTAGCCTGGAAGCTGCGAAAGCGCTGTCGTCGAAGGCGCAAAGCTTGGCTGAAGGTGCGGCCAATGCGGTGTACCAAAAGTTCCCCTACACGACCCAAATGCAAGGCCCAAACTATGCCTCGACCAACACGGGTCGCTCGAAGTGCGTGCGGGACATTGGCTACTACCTGCGCATGGTCACCTACTGCTTGGTGGTGGGCGGCACTGGCCCGATGGACGATTACCTGATCAGCGGTCTGGCTGAAATCAACCGCACCTTTGATCTGTCGCCGAGCTGGTATGTGGAAGCCCTCAAGTACATCAAGGCCAACCACGGTCTGTCGGGTGACCCGGCGGTAGAAGCCAACTCCTACATCGACTATGCAATCAATGCCCTCAGCTAATTCAGCGGGTTGATTTAGTCGGTTTAATCTGGCCCGGAGTGATGAACGGTTGTCGCGTGTCGATGAGAGTTGATTGCTCCGGGCCTTGCTTTTGGTTGACGCAGTAGAATTCAGCAGCATTGAAACTCATCTGCTAAGGGATTGGTAAAGCGCACCCCTTCTACAATTGCTCCGGCATTAAAATCCTCGCTGTAAATTTCAGTAATCTGATTCAGCCGAGCCGTGGCCCAAATTTGGGCATCCCAGTACTGAAACTGGTGAGTTTCTACGCCTCGAACGGCTTCCAGCGTAATTAAGCCTGTGAGTTCAACGACTTGACAAGTGCTGAGATAATTGCGAATGCGTCCAAGTGCTTCTATTGGAGTCAGCAGCGGTCGGTTAGCGCGAGTGGTTGCCATAAAAAACTCACCCATGATTTGGGGGCTAATCACGGCACTGGCCCTTTGAATTAATGCATCCACGACGGTGATCGCGCGTTCTTGCTTACTCGGCTCGAAGCTGTCGTAAAGATAAACCAAAATATTGGTGTCCAACAGAACTTTATCGTTCATAGAGGTCTGCTCGTTGCCAATCGCGCCCACCGGGTAAGGCAGGACGTTGCTTGTGTTGGGCAATGAAGGCTTTTTCGGCTTGCCATGCAGCTAGGTTGGGCGACGGTGCATGCACCGCACTAAGATGCTGATCTAACGCTTGGCGAATAATTTCGGCTTCACTGACTCCAGTTTGTTGGGCAATGCGTTTGAGAAGGGTGTCTTGTCGAGCGTCTAAATAGATTTGCTTGCGGACTTTGGCCATCATACGGATAACATAATGTATACAGCACATTATACATTACTATTTTAAGTGGGTGGAAGTGAGGCAATGGGTCTCAATGGATTGGGCAGGGCGGGTTCACAGCTTGATTAACCGTTGAACGGATTGGATGCTGAATCTGGCTCTGGCCAAAACTCAGGATTCAGCGTTTGCTCTAGTGTGTAGGGACAAAGTTCTGGAAACACCTGCTCACTCAACTGTGTTTCTTGAATGGCAATGGCTAAACCGAGTTGATAGGCATCGGCAAAGCCCTGTTCCAAATAGGGTCGCAGACTGGGGCTATCTTGCAAGAGCAGCTTGATTTGAATACGCTGTTCTCGAATTGTGCCTAACCAGCTATTGCTGCGATGTTCGGACTGGAACTGCCATTTCAATAAATGTCCCAGCAAAACAGCTAAGCGATTGCGTAACTCTTGCCGTTCTTTGCGACCCAAGGTTTCGAGTTCCTCAATTAGATTGGGTGTGTCTAATTGCTGCCACTGCTGAGTTTTGAGCAACGTCACCTGCTCTTGGGTCCAAGCATAGAAGTCGGTTTCGTAGAGGGAGAGCATTTTAACCTATTGCACTTTTGCAATCAACTTCATTACGGAGACTGATCAGCAGTGATCTAATATTGAGAACGTTCCAATTTTGAGAACGTCATGTTGTCCGGATTATCCGAACAATGTCTTGATGAGACTGGATTTGAGCTAATCCGTTAAATTATCTAACCCTGGTGTTTTTACTTGAATAAATTAGTATGAAAATATACAATAATATCACTGTTTTCAAATCAGAGAGAAAATAGTCGTACTCTAGAATCATTGTAGGAAAAGACTTGTAGAATATTCGTTTCCTAGCCGTGTGCGTAAAAAATTGAGTGATTTTAAGTTG
The DNA here is from genome assembly GCF_032598965.1 of Leptolyngbya sp. NK1-12. Lineage (NCBI taxonomy): Bacteria > Bacillati > Cyanobacteriota > Cyanophyceae > Leptolyngbyales > Leptolyngbyaceae > Leptolyngbya > Leptolyngbya sp. NK1-12. The sequence goes on along the minus strand of NZ_CP053587.1, from coordinate 21,243 downwards.
ACGTTTCATGTTTCAACCATGTAAGATAAAGGCATCCAGAAAGAATTTGTCAAGCCTGCCTATTGCGATCTCTCGTGAGGGCGGGCTAAGCTTGTTTATATCGAGGCGTTGACAAATTCTTTCTGGATAAAAGTATTTGTTCAGTGTCCTCGACGTAAACCGTTTCACCTCATGGAGGGCACTGCTTATGGAAGAAGCTGACTCTTTCAGCCTCGAACTCAAAGCACCTGGCAATTTTTTCCTAAAGCTAATTGCACGGGGGAAGGTTACTGTATTTGTATTTGGGGGAGTGATTGTGTTAGTCGGTGGGACAGTGTTGTGGATCAATTATTCACAACAACCTACGTTCTTACCTGCTGAAATTCACTCGCAGCAATAGTGGAGCAGAGGAGGCTCTGCGGATTCGTTCTGTGGGGCCTTTAGAATAGCAAGTGATGCAGTTCACAATTGAAATTACCGAAGAGGCGATTGAGGATCTAGAGTATTTTGATAAAGCCACACGAGTCATGATTCTCGATGCCATTGAACGGCAGCTTAGTGATCAACCTTTGCAAGAAACTCGAAACCGCAAACCGCTACGGCCTGGATCACAATTTAACTGGGAGTTACGCATTGGCAGCTACCGCGTTTTTTATGATGTGATTGAGGCTATTGTAGTTGTGAGTGTGGTTGCGGTGGGATACAAAGATCGGAATAAACTCTATATTCGCAATCAAGAAGTCAACGTATGAAAACTGTTGATTTGGCTCAGGCTAATCTGACGGTAGCTGAACTGATTGAACTGGCAGAACAGGACACGCTGATTCTAAAGAAACCCGATGGGACAGAGTTTGTATTGTCGCTAGTGGATGATTTGGCGGCTGAAGTGGACGCCTTACGGCAAAACGAGGAATTCATCGCTTTTCTCTCTTGGCGCTCTGGCTCAACTCGTCGAGTTTCTCTGGCAGATGCCCGCAAACGATTAGGAATTTGAAAGGTTGACCTTCTCTGACATGACTAGCATGGAACCCTCGATCATCCAAACTATCGTTCAGCAATTAGAAGGATTGCCTCAACCATCACAGCAGCAGGTGCTGGAGTTTGTCCGCTCGCTGGCTCATTCGCAGCTTCAAGGTATTTCTGGTGCTCAGCTGTTGCAATTTGCGGGCACCATTCCAAGCGATGATCTCCAGTTGATGCGCGAGGCCATTGAGCAAGACTGTGAACAAGTGGATTGGAATGAGTGGTAGATATTTGCTCGATACCAATACCAACACCAACATCATCATTGCGCATTGCGCTTTTTGCCAATGAATCAACGGTTCGAGAGCATCTAGCTGAAGCTACCGAAGTGTTTATCCCTTGCATTGCCATTGCTGAATTGAATTATGGGGCGCGCAAATCAAGCCGAGTGCAGGCCAACTTAGCTCGGATCGACGCATTCGTTGCCAGCACTGGGGTGCTTGGCTGTGATGCAACTCCGGCCCGTTGGTATGGTGAAATTAAATATTCGTTGCGCCTCAAAGGTTGCCCCCTGCCTGAAAATGATAGTTGGATTGCCGCGATTGCAGGTCAACCTGATTTACGCCTGGTCAGTCGCGATGCCCATTTTCAGGAAATCGAATCCGTCTAGCTTGTCGTCTGGTCGGTCACTCAACCAAGGTGTTTTTCATATCCTTTATCCCATCCTCCTATGCCCGAACAACCGTTTGATCACGATACCAACGAGGCCATCAGCAGCGATTCACTCACCGTCGAGCAGGCCATCGCCAACCTCCAAGGCGAAGATCTGGGCCTGCGGGTGTATGCGGCCTGGTGGCTGGGCCGGTTTCGTGTCGATGAACCCCTCGCCATTGATATTTTGATCACAGCCCTAGACGATGAGGCCGACCGCACCGAGGCCGGGGGCTATCCCCTGCGGCGCAATGCGGCTCGTGCCTTGGGGAAATTGGGTGATCGGCGGGCGGTGCCGGCTCTGATTCAAGCCCTCAGCTGCTCGGATTTCTATGTGCGGGAAGCGGCGGCCCAGTCGTTGGAACTCTTAGGAGACCCAAGCGGGATTCCGGCCTTGCTCGCTCTACTGCAAGATCAAATTCCTGGCACGCTACCGGCTCCCGAACCGCCCTATCTGGTGCAGCCCTACGACGCCATTCTAGAAGCCCTCGGCACCCTACAGGCGGGCGCAGCGGTTCCCTTGATTGTGCCGTTTTTGCAGCATGAAATTCCCCGGATTCAATATGCGGCGGCGCGTGCCCTGTATCAATTGACGCCAGACCCGCGTGAGGCCAGTCAGTATGGCGATCGCTTGGTGGCGGCACTGGCCGGCGATGAATTGCAACTGCGGCGGGCCGCCTTGGCTGATTTGGGCGCGATTGGCTATCTGGCAGCCGCCGAACCGATTGCCCAAACCCTAGCTGAAAATAGCCTCAAGCTGATTGCCCTCAAAGGTCTCTTAGAAACCCAAATTCAGCAACGCCAGCCACCTGGCTTAAACGAGGGGGCCATCCGGGTGATGGCGTTGATGGATGAGTTGCTATAGGGCCGCTCGTTTGAATTGCGATTGAGCGATTGAATCGATTTGTTACACCTGACCCCAACCGCTCGCATTGCGGGCCATCGGCATTCGACAATACCATATAGACCTGATCATCAATCCTGTTTTCTGCCTCCATGCCAGATACTCTCAAGACTCTGATTGCGGCGGTTGATGCGGCGGATTCGTCGGCCCGCTTGCTCGAAGCTGTGCAAGACTTAGCAAATGCAGCGGACGTTGGGGCGGTGCCTACGCTGATTGCGGCCCTCAGCTACAACAATCCAGGAGCGGCGGTGGCCGCGGTAGATGGGTTAATCAAAATTGGAGAACCGGCGGTGCCGGCGCTGCTGGATCAGCTGGACCGGCATAACTATACGGCACGAGCCTGGGCGATTCGGGCGTTGGCCGGGATTGGCGATCCGCGAGGTCTGACGACCCTCTTGGGAGCGGCCACCGCTGATTTTGCCATGAGTGTGCGGCGCGCGGCGGCGCGGGGGTTAGGCACGCTCAACTGGCCTCAGTTTCCAGCCGATGAGTTAGAAATGGCCCAGGCTGAGGCATTGGATGCGCTGCTGTTTGTCTGCGATGACGAAGAATGGGTGGTGCGCTACGCGGCGGTAACTGGCCTGCAAGCCTTGGCGGCAGCGATCTGGCATAGCCAACCAGATTGGCGCACGCCGATTCTGGCGAAATTGGAGCAGCTCGGCACTCAGGATCCAATTTGGGCGGTGCGGGCGCGGGTGTGGTGGGCGCAACAGCAGTTACAGCAACTGCCGGAACCGCCAACGTCGGTCGGGGCCGAACCCATCCACGAGGTGATTGCCAACTGGCGCTCAACGCTGGAAAACCTCTATCGCCGCAAATCGCAAGAACGGCCCCTACCCGAAGGCGATCCGCGTCGGTTTCGAGATTTGGCTGCGTCGATGACGGTTCCGTTACCCGAGGCTTGAACTGCTGCTTGGCTACCGATCCATCGCTCTGACGGCAAGTCAGTCAACTCGTCAGAGTTTTTGAAGTTCAAAACCCCAAAGGGGTCGGAACGACTCTAATAGGGTTGACCACAGCGGGCCTGCAACTCGGTTTCGGATAATCCAAAATTCTGCTGCCGACAAAGCAAGACTTGGGCCGTGCGCTGTTGGGCATAAAACCGATGGGCGAACCATCCTAGCGGAGCACCCAACAATAAGGCTCCGAGTCCGATGCCAATCAACAAACTATTGACTAAATCCCGCCGATGAATGCGTTCTCGTGCTTGAATTTGCTCCGAAGAGGTGGGTTTGGTCTCGTGCATCGCCGCATCCTTAAACGACTATTTCTACCAAACCAATCTGAGCGGCGTCTAGCCTCTCTCGGAGTAGGGAGGAGGAGGTCTGACCCCGGACGGATTTTAGAATTGGGCGAGATAAACGCGACATCGCTCTTAACTGAGAAAAAGTTCAGGGTGTTCTCAGGTTGAATTCAGCTTCAGGCGTTAAGCTAGTCGGCACGATCCAAATGTGCCACAAAAGCACTTGTGGATGTGGTTGAGGATTGAACTGCAAAACGAATTTCTATTGACGCATTGAAATCCACCCTAATTAAAAGCTATTTTACTGGTCTGAGTGCTCTAGAAACTAGGTTGGCTGAAAGTTAAGATGAGTCGCAGTATTAAACGTTAAACGATAAATTAAAGTTCCATTAATAAATCTGAAAAATAGACCTAAATGATAAGCATTTAGGTCTATTTTTGCTGAAAATAAGTAGATGTAATTTTTAATATTACCGAGTCTTTTATGCTAACGCAATTTATATATCATAGTTTGGGCTAAAATCCAGAAAAATTACCCAGACGGGTACTTTTAAACTTAAGTTTCCGAAACGCAAATGGATTGACTTGAAACTGTGTTTAGAACAACTTTACCACCTTTAAATTCATTAGGAGTTCTATTCATGTCTCAATCCTTTGAACGATTCCCATTCGGCTGAACATTCCGGTGTTTATTGAACCCTATCCCTTCATTAAACCTGCGCTTGGTGTGAAGCAAACGCTACCCGTGCATCTCGAACCGACGCTGGTTGTTCAACCCGAAGTGCAAGCGAAACCACCGGTTTGTTTACCTCAACCGATTTATCAATACGACGTCCAAGCTGTTGACGAGGGATGACAATAACCGAATCCCATTGCTGTAGGAATGCGAGTGGGTCGGACAGACCCTGTTCATCCACTCCTCCTATCTTCAGTTTATCATTCCTTAACGCATCTATGCTTGATTACTTTAACCATCTTTTTGATAATTCTAAGTGAGGTCACTGATGAACGAGCCAATTTCCCCCAACGGTCAGGAGTATGGTGCAAACGGTGCTCCCCCCCCTGCTAAATGGCGTAAAGCTACATCCTGTGAATGAAAACCCCCGAAGGGATGGACGCCCGTGTCTCCTCCTAACGGTAAAAATAAAGCCTGGAATGACGCTGATCTCTGGCTGATCTGGAGTTCGGCCCAGTCGATCCAGCAAACCTCGAGCACGATCTCAAAATTAACCTGGGCCTTATTTGGCTTGGGGACGCTGCTGCTGCTCGGCAGCGTGATCATGGCGTGGACCTACCCCAGAGTGATCCATACCAATACCAGTCGAGAAGTGATCACCACGACGAAAGAATCTAATTCAATCAAAGATGTCTCAAAGGATATCCCAAAAGATAACTATGTCGATCCCCGCTATTATCGGCCACGTGCCCTGTGGTAAAACATCACTGCTCTTTCTCATATCTTACTGATAAGTTCTGAAGTAATTTCAGCATCATGGCTGGCCTCTGTTAAGGGGTTCGTGCATGCATTAATCTGGTCATACTGAATACGATACCCTTGCCTATCATCTGACCTGCTTCATTGCCTTAAACGACTTATGTACAACCGCTTCTGGTTTGCCGAGCAACCGATGGTCTCAACCGCAAAACCGCGGGTGATGTCGCCCCCGGCGACCCCCCTCCAATCTGGACTGCGCAACTTGGTCTGGCGATATGCGCTGCTGCTGCTGGGGGCTGGATTGGTGGCTGCCCCATGCATCTGGAGGGACTGGATGCAGCAGCAAAAGCTGGCCTTGGCAACGCAGGCCGCTGAGGTTCAACAGCAATTGGAACGCGATCCATTCATGGGCCTCGTTGCCGCGGTCGATGCGGTGGGTCAAAATCGAGCCCGACTGCCGCACCTGTTACCCGCGGTGCAAGCAAATTTGCTCACGGCGGTGCAAACCGCAAAAGAGCGCTATCGCCTGACGTTGAACCATCCCATCTCGACGCTGCGCTTTAGCCCCGATCAGCAAACACTGGCTATTGGCCTACAATCCGGCAATGCAGTGCTCTGGTCGCGGCAGGGATCTCAGCAGGTGTTGCCGGGAAATGGGGCGGCGATTGGTGCGATGGAGTTTAGTCCGGACGGTCAGATCCTGCTGGCCAATCCCGCCGCCGCGACGGGTCAGATCCAGCGGTGGCCGCTCACCAAGGAGCTGAGTTGGTAACGGCCAGATTGGGCAAGGATGACGGCGGTAGCCTTTAGCGCAGATGGGCAGTCGCTGATCACGGGCAGCAATGGCGGCAATGTGCGATTGTGGACGCGCCAAGGGGAGTGGATTGGTCGCCTGGATCCGCCCCATCAAGGTGCGGTAACGGCGGTGGCCAGTCAGGCGGCAACGCTGGTGAGTGCGGGTGAGGATGGCCGAATTTATCTGTGGAATGCCAAGGGCGAACGATTGGGCTATCTGTGGGCTGGGGCGAAGGTGAGCGCAATGCGGGTGAGTCAGTCTGGGCAGCGGATTTTCGTCGCAGACCAGCAGCGACACCAGGTATTTCTGTGGAATGGAGCGGCCGGGCAATGGAGCCAGTTTTTGCTCGGTCAAACGCCTAGGGTCCGCTCGGCAGACTTGAGTGCCGACAATGCCCTGGTGGCTCAAGGCTTGGCGAATGGCACGATCCAACTCTCGCCGCTGGCTGCCCCCGCATCTGCTCTGCCGGCGCAACCGCTGCGCGGCCATAGCGGGGCGGTGACGACGGTGCTGTTTAGCCCCGATCAACAAACACTGGTCAGCGGTGGCAGTGATGGCACGGTGCGTTTGTGGGATGTAGCGGACGCTACCCTGCTCACCCGCTTTCATCTGCAGGAATGGAGTGCCCAGCCGCTACAGACGGTGGCCCTGAGCCCGGATGGCAACCAGATCGCGATACGTGATGGGAGTGGGCAAATCCAGATTCGCAATCGCCACCAGCCACTCCTGGCAGCCATTGAGGGGCCGGCTCAGTCAGCGCTGCACCTGCGCTGGAGTGCCGATAGTCAAACTCTGGCCGTGCAATCTGGCTCCAGCCTCAGCCTGTGGACTCTCAACGGTGAAGTGGTCCGGCGGATCCCGCTTGCACGGCAGCCCCCCCTCGACTCGTTTGCCCTCAGTCCGACGGGAGAGCACCTGCTGACGGTGAGTCCGGCTGGGATGCAACTGTGGCACCTGCCGGCTCCAGACAAACCTGAACAGTCTGGGCAGGCGCTGGGTCAACCGATTCCCCTTACCCAAGCGCCGCACTATATGCCGTTAGCCCGGATGGACGCTACGCGGTGAGTGGCTGGGCCTCGACCGATTCCCTCTCCGGCACTTCCAATGGCCAAACCTGCTTGTGGCAGATCACCCCACCCCTATCCTCACCTGCCAGCCAGCCGCTGGCCAGCCACACGGCACTATTTAGCCCCGATGGTCAGACCGTGATGATTGGCGCTGCGGATGGCCGTCTGCAGGAATGGAATCATCAGGGGCAATCGCTGCAAACCCTCGCGGTGCATGCGGCCCCGATTACCGCCATTGCCTTGACGGCCGATGGTCAAACGCTGGTGAGCGGCAGTGCGGATGGCACGCTTCAGCTCAACGATCGGCACGGTAACCGCATCGGCCACCCCTTGGTCGGGCATCAAAGTGCGATTGCCGCGATCGCGGTGCACGAGGCCCAGGGAGAAAAAACGATTGTCAGCCTCAGCCAGGATCGGGAAGTGCGACTGTGGCAGGGCGATTGGCGCAGCTGGTTAGCAACAGCCTGCCGGCGAATTCAGGACCATCCACTGGTGCAGTCGCCCGTCACTGAGACCCAGCGTCGCGCCCAAGCGGTTTGTGCCTCGATGCCCCCGTTGCCCGTTGCGGTGACCGCGCCTCTTGCCCCAGCGGCCAAGCCGGCGGCAACGATTCGCTTAGTCGTCCAGCTGAGCCAACGCCGGGTGCAGGTCTATGAAGGCAAACAGGTGAAAGCTAGCTATCCGGTAGCGGTTGGTCAAGCTGGTTGGGAGACGCCGACGGGCCAGTTTCAGGTGTTTCAAATGCTGCAACAGCCCGGTTGGACCCATCCCCTGACCGATGCAGCGGTGCCGGCAGGAGCGAATAATCCCTTAGGCGAGCGCTGGATCGGGTTTTGGAGCGACGGTCACCAGGCGATTGGGTTTCATGGCACGCCGGATCCAGCCTCGGTGGGAACCGCTGCCTCCCACGGCTGTTTGCGGATGTATAACGAAGACGTGCGCGCCCTCTATGACTGGGTCCAACTCGGAACGCCGGTTACTGTCGAACCGTAAGCGAATGGTGACTCAACCTGAACCGCCCGCAGGCCACTGCCCACTGCTCAAGGGGCCGTTTACAGAATTGAGCGACAATCCATCTGAAACACGGCAACAACCTGAGACAATGAAACAAGATAGACCACCCCCTGACTCGCCGTCAGACCACTAGCCTTGCTGTCATTTGAGCGCTGGGGTGAGGCGATTCGCTGGTCACTTGTTGCACTCCTTGGGTAGGACTTCTGGATTATGAGCGAACCGTTACAATCTTCACCGGCCACGGCAGCAGAACTGGCCGAAGTGATTGCCGAATTTGAACACTATCGCGAACGATTGGTCAACGAAACGCTGGAAACGGCCCAACGGGCCAAAATGCCAAAAGCAACCGTAATGGCCAAACTCGAACCTGAGTTAGCCAAAATTGACGCGGCTCTGCAATCGTTGCGCGAGCAGCAGGCGAGCTTGGGCAACGCTGACCGCTCCTGAAACAGGACCTCTGCAGGTTGCTGGACACCTGCACCGCTGCTCAAGCCGCTAATTCGCGTTCAATGGCGCGGATCAGTTCTGGCGCATCAGGAGCGACCGCGCTTTTAAAGCGGGCCACAACTGCGCCGTGTTTGTTGATCAAAAATTTCTCGAAGTTCCAGGCTACCTCCCCTTTGGGGTCGGTCTGGGTGAGTTTGGCATAAAGTGGATGCTGCTGGGCACCTTTGGCATGCACTTTGTCAAATAGGGGAAAGGTCACCCCATAGCGGGTCTGGCAAAACTGCTGAATTTTGTCGAGGCTATCGGGTTCCTGCATGCCGTAGTCGTTGCAAGGAAAGGCCAGAATCTCCAACCCCTGCTGGCGATACGTCTGATACAGCGCTTCCAACCCCTGATATTGAGACGTGTAGCCGCAGTAAGAGGCGACGTTGACAATCAGCAGCACGTTGCCGAGGTAATCGCTCAGGGCTTTGGCGTGACCCTCAATCGTCGTAACGCAAAGATCCGTGATGGTTGTACTCATGGGAAGACGTTGCTCTCCTGCCCGTTCACCTACTTCAACCGCTTTTCGAGATACTGCCCAATCATCTGCTCTTCCCCAGCCCGCGAAATGATGGTCTGCCGGGTGCGGTACTGGGTGCCAATCAGTTTGACTTCTTCTTCAAACGAGTTGCCGCTGTATTCGGTCTTGAGGCACATGGTTTTAGGATCACGCATGTAAAACTGAGCGGTGATCGGCTTGCCGGTGGAAAAACCGCGATCGCGATACAACAAATTGCCCAAGACGCCAAACAAGGTCGAACCGGTCAGGGTTTTGGGACTCGGACCAATATAATTGCTCTGCCAGGTGGTTAAGGCTCCAGAGGTCAGCACGGTTTCCTCCTCTAACTGGTGCATCCGGGCCAGTTGAAGCAATGGCTCGCTGCCCTGGGGCAAAAACTGCACGGTTAAATAACTGATCACCTCTTGCGTCTCGCCATCCTTGAGGGTGTAATAGCGTCGATGCGATTCCCACTCGCCCTCCGACTGCTGAAAATAGGCTTCTACAATAGGGGCTAGATCTAGCTGGACGGTCTGAATCATGCGGCGCTATCCTCTCTCAGGGGTGGTTTGCAAATGAATGGACGATCTTGACATCAACCGCTGAGCTAAAAATGCCCCCAGCGGAACTCTTGAACCGTTAGTCAAGCAATTCAAAACAATTGTTTACATTTTGTTAGATTTCTTCATGGTAGTGCAGACCGGACCATCGAAGCAACGTGGGGTGGGCGTTAACCGGGGCTAGAGAGGCTATCGGAATGGCATGAAATGGCATGTTCGCTCCTGTCTGGCCTCAGTTTTGCCTCCCTGCTTTAGGGCATAACCTCAGGGCATTGGCTCGAAACACTGCCCAAATTTTGCCAAACTCACAGCTAAATTCTGTAAGTACTTATACTCAGCATCGTAAAGTTTGGATAAATTTTAAAAATTTGTAAATTTATCGCCATTAGGATGCCGAAGTATGCATTCAAATCTAATTGCACTATAGCGCAGGGCGAGGTGGTCTACCTAGCGTCTTGAGAGGTATTGCTTTGGAGGGGGTGGGGGATGGGGACGGCCCGTGTAGCCTGACTTTTGACTTCTGACTTCTAACTTCTAAACCGCTACGGCAGTAAGGTCTCTAGGGCGGCGGCGGCGACGCGGTGATCGGGATCGTGGCGCAGTTCGATCAAGCCGGCTTGGGCGTCGGAGTGGGGAAACGATTTGAGCGCATAGGCGACATGCTGCCGAACTTGCCAGGAGGGGGCGTGGCGGTGGTGCAGAATTTGGGCGAGGGCGAGGGCGGCCTGCTGGGTTGGAGCAAGGGTGGCGAGGGCGTCAATCGCGGCAGCCTGCACAATGGCATCGTCGCTACTGAGGGACTGCAGGCAAGCTTCGTAGAGTTCGTCTGGGCATTCGAGATCCACCAGGGCTGCCATAATGCTGCGCCGCACCAGCCAATGATCGTCTTGAATGCAGGCTTGCACTAAGTGAGCAGCAGAGATGCGACCAAATAAGGACAGGGAATTGGCGGCTTCGGCTCGGACGCTGGGTGTATTGTCGAATTTCATCAGTTCCAGCAGCGCGGCAAAGGATTCGGCGGTTTGCTGTTTGCCTAACCCCATGGCTACAAAGGTGCGCACCAAAAATTCTGGATCATGCAGATGCTGGAGTAAACGCGGCACCGCGATCTCGACGCTGTAGTCTTTGAGGGCCGAAATCGCCTTGAGCCGATACTGATAATCAGAGTTTCGTAAGTTTGCTTCGATGTCAGATAACTCCATGCCCAATCCCTAGCCTGCGGCCAGCACAATCAGCCGCGATCATCCTTCACTTTAATCGGAAATGGAACGGGCGAGTGGAGTGTCCAGCCTCCGAGACCCCAAAGAAAGTCTACCCCCTACCCCCTACCCCCTAATCACCCCTAGAAGAAATTCCAATATCACAAACTTGAAAAACTATTGCAATTTCGTTACATATTTGTTACATTTATTTACATAAAGACATAGATTGTTACAAAGGAGCGAGGGTTATGCAGACGAGAAGTGCAGAGGGGCTATTAAATTTGTATGCGACCGAGCCGGCTATGTATTACGCGGAGTTTCCGTCGGTTGAGCAGCAGCGGCGCTATGCGTTTCAGGGAGCGTTGGCTGTGCTGTTGGTTGTGACGACGCTGTTAACGGCATTGGCGGTCAGCTAAGTCAGCTCAGCATTGGGTTAACGGGGTGTTTCAAGCGATTACAAGATTTGAGCCTTAGCAGATTCTGCTAAGGCTTTTTTGTGAGTTGCGGCTGGGATGCGGGATGGCTTTGTAGGGCGGCTTTGCTGAGGCTGGCGGTGAACAGAAGTGGAACACTCAAGGGATACTGGAAGTGGATATCCACTCAGTCATGATTGGTGCCCTACAGCCAGAACAATTGATAATTGCTTATGCCTGCTCAATTTAATGACGCGATTCGAGAACTGATTCAAAACGCGAGAATTGTCAGCTTTACCGGTTGGCAGTCTACCCATCCGGCTGAAGCGATTGCCTTGTTTCAAGCGGCAGATGATCAGGGACGCTATCTAAGTCAGGCGGATTGTGCCCACTTGCAAACGCTGGTGCCAAGTCGAGCGGCGGGGTTGCCGGTGGCGCAGCAGTTGCGTGATCAAGTGGCGGAGATTGTGGATGAAGCGCGAGCTGGCGTTTTGGATACCTTTCCAACGATTACCCAACCGGGGGGTGGTCTCTATCCAAGCGAGCGAGCGGAGGCGTGCTGGCGCGATTTTTGGCATTTTCTGCGCTGCATCACCTACGGAATTGCTGGCCAGCATCTTGACTATACGAGCCCAGAAGGGCTGCACTATATGCGGTTGCTCTATCAAGAACTGCAGGTGCCGCTCGATGCAATGGTGGTGGGCCTCGAGGGCATTAAAACCGCGAGCCTCAACCGGGTCGCACGGGGTCAACCGGACGCCCTAGCGCCCTATTTTGATCACCTGATCGTCCAGTTAAGCCAGTTTCGCACTTAGATTCTCATGGTCAATGGGGGAATGGTTGAATCGGCTGATGCGTTTGATTGATCTATGATTGCTGCGGATGATGAACTAATCAAAGCCTCCATTCAAGGCGATGCCGACAGGGCAGCGGTGCTGTTGGCGCAAGGAGCCAATCCCAACACGACAGGGGTGACAACGGCCATTGGCCGCGGCAATACGGCGCTGATGTGGGCGGCAGTCGAGGGGCATTGGGCTGTGGTGCAGCTGTTGTTGCAGCAGGGCGCAGACCCCAATTGGCGCAATTCGGCGGGGTTCTCGGCCCTGATGTATGCGGCAGAATCGGATCGACGCGAGATTGTCATCACGCTTTTGGATGCCGGTGCCGCGATTGAGGGGACCAATGCTTACGGGGAAACGGTGCTGATGGCGATTGCTCGCAAAGGCCATGCCGATATTGTGCAGCGACTGGTTGCTCTGGGTGCCCCAATTAATGCCGTGAATAAGATAGGAGATACAGCGCTGTATCTGGCAGTAGATAATGGTCATGCCTATGTGGTGAAAACGTTAATCGCTTTGGGGGCTGAGGTCAATACCCATAATCTAGGTGGCTGGACCCCTCTGATGATGGCCTCGGCCAGAGGTGACCTCGATACAATGGAAATTTTGATTCAAGCGGGGGCCGATCTGCATGCCAAAAACAACTGGGGGGCAACGGCCTTGAGGGAAGCCCGACGCTCGTTTCGTGCTGATCAAGCCGTAGCGTTACTCAAACAGGCCGGCGCGGTGGAATGAGGGTTGAGGGATGTGCGTAGGGTCTTGGTCGGAGAACGTCTGCGGTCTGAGCGGGTGGCGCTACATCAGAATCTGGCTCTAAGCCATCGCTGCGAGTCCGCTCGCCAATAGCACTTACAATATCTCCTAGCATAGGGTGCCAACCACCCTCGCCCAATTCAACCCTTGCTACTGAACCTGCAAAATCGAGACCGCAAAGCGCAAAGCGCAAAGGTCTCTGACCGAGATGCGACGCGAACAAACCTTAGCCCTTCATCCTCTCTTTTTCATGAGTACCCTATCCACGTTTCACCAATTTTTTGACCATTGTGTCGGCAGCTGGAAGACCGAGCGGACCTATCATTATTTGACTCAGCCGCTGGTGGAGCGCTCGCATACCGATTTTGTGATTCATCCGCTCACGGTCGAGCAAAAGCAAACGGTGTTGAGCGATAACCAGTATGAGCCGACGGCCGTTGAGGCGTTGCCGGGATTCCATCTGGAGTTTCATACGGTCTCGGAAACGGGTGAAACGGTAGCGCAGGCGCTGAATATGCTGTTTGTGCCGAAGGGCGAAGCAGAGACGATTTTGAGCGGGGATTATCTGCGAGACCGGGCCTACGAGGAGGCCCGTCCGATTATTTCCCAGTTTCGCTTTAACCCCAACACCGGGGAACTGCTGATGAAAACCTACTATACGCGGGTGGTCTCGGTTGACTCGATTACGCTGGTCAATCCCCGCCTGCGGATTCGCAAAATTCTTAACTACCGCCGTCCGGCTGAGGGTGAACCGCTAACAGATGTGGTGCTGGTGGGATTTGGGGTTGAACAAAAAGCTGATTAAGCAATTGCATGCAGCGATTTGAGTTGGGGTGGACGGTTGAGTAGATCCCTGAACTTGGCTGAGAACCGGCTGCTCAGTGGCCTCATCCTCTCAGCGACAAAGTTCACAATTCTTGATGAGCATTGTTACAACCTTGTATGAATATTAGATCATAACAATGCGTATAAAGCTTATAAAATAGCTGCAACGCTACTTCTACCGTGGGTTTCTGTAGGACTCTACGGTGGAATGTCACGATGGCCCTCTGGGCCGTGCGGAGCACGATCAAGACTGAGGAATCGAGTTGCACGTTTGGGTAATTCTGAAATTCCTTAACATCTTGAAACAATTCTTCTCAACCGCTGTTGTTTAACAGGAGATTGTGAATGGCTTTTGGACCAGCGTCCCGATTGGGGGTTAGCCTGTTTGATGAAACCCCGCCTCTGGAGCGGGTGCCCGGTAGTTCGGCCGACGAACTGGAAACGATGATCCGGGCGGTATATCGGCAGGTGTTAGGCAATGCCTATGTGATGGAAAGCGAGCGGCTGGCCGTGCCGGAATCGCAGTTCAAGCAGGGCGATCTGAGTGTGCGCGAGTTTGTGCGGGCTGTGGCCAAGTCGGATTTGTATCGGTCTCGGTTCTTCGAGAATGTGCCGCGCTATCGCGCCATTGAGCTGAATTTTCGCCATTTGCTGGGGCGAGCACCGGATGGCTACGAGGAAATGAAGCAGCACAGTGCTATTCTCGATACGCAAGGCTTTGAGGCGGAAATCGATTCCTACCTCGACAGCGATGAGTACCAAAATCGGTATGGGGAAAACATCGTTCCTTACATTCATGGCTATAAGAGTCAAGGCAAGACGATGGTGCAGTTTACCCATATGTTTGAATTGGTGCGTGGTGCGTCGAGCAGCTCGCTGAAGGGCAACCTAGCCGGTAAAAGCCCGCGGTTGAACGCGCTGGTGATTCAGGCAACTCCCACGGCGGTCGTTTCTCCGGGTAGCAGTGGAGCGACCTTCCGCACGCCACCGGGTGTGGCCCGGACGCGCTTGGGTGTGGGCGCTAGCGAAGGCGGTAAGGTCTACCGGATTGAAGTGACCGGCTACCGCTCGAATACGGTCAACAACATTTCTAAATTCCGTCGCAGTAATCAGGTTTATCTGGTTCCTTACGAGAAGTTATCTCAAGAATATCAACGCATTCATCGTCAAGGTGGAGTGATCGCTAGTATCACGCCGATCGATTAACGGCGGTTCTGCGGTCGTTGCATTGTCTAAAGTGTGTGTACGCTTTAGACCTTTTTGCTATTCCTAATTTCGTATTTTGCGCTCTGCAATATGCGGTACTTCGCTGTGTTGACATTTCATAATTAGTAAGGAGATCCATCGATGTCATTAGAACTGTGGCCAACGAGCAGTCTCGAGGATGTAGAGACGATTATTCGCGCGGTGTATAAGCAGGTTTTGGGAAATCCGCATGTGATGGAGAGCGAGCGGTTGGTGGCGGCGGAATCGCAGTTGTGTAACCGCACGATCACGGTGCGAGAATTTGTTCGGATTGTGGCGAAATCTGACTTTTACCGGTCGCGCTATTTCGAGCCTTGTGCCCCTTATCGGTTTGTTGAACTCAATTTCAAGCATTTGCTGGGCCGTGCGCCGCAAGATCAAGCGGAAGTGTCTGAGCATATCCGCCGCTGTGTGGAGCAGGGCTATGACGCGGAGATCGATTCGTATATTGATAGCGACGAGTATCAGTCGGCGTTTGGGGAACATATGGTGCCTTATTTCCGAGGTACGGTCAGCCAACCTGGCCAAAAGCAGGTGGTCTACAACCGCATGTTTGCCCTCGATCGGGGTCCAAGCCAGATTGACAGTGCGGTGCGCAGCTCGCAGCTCGTCTATGCTGTCGCGACTAATAGCCCGACGCCAATTCGGCCTGCAACGAGCCGCGGGGGAGCCTATGCTGCGACTGAAAAGCTGTTTAAGATCGTGGCCACTGGCGCAAAATTCGATAGTCCGCGTCGTCGCAGCACTACTGAATACATTGTTTCTGGCAGCAAAATGACGCCCCAAATCCAGCGGATTAATCGCACGGGCGCTCGGATTGTCAGCATTACTGAAATCGCCTAGGACATAGTCTGATCGGTCTGACCCCGGGCCAGTGCGGTGGGCTATGCTCACCCCACTGGTCTCAACTTCAATCCTATTCACCTTTAGGAGCGTTGCATATGGCACTTTGGGTAATGGCATCCGAGCCAGTGGAACTGCGGCCAGCGGCTAGCGAAGCAGAGTTGCAAACGGTGATTCGTGCGGTGTATCGCCAGGTGTTGGGCAATCGACACCTGATGGAAAGTCAGTGCCTGACCGAGGCCGAATCGCTGCTGCGTCAAGGCGAACTGACGGTGCGAGGGTTTGTGCGGCAGGTGGCGCAATCTGATCTGTATCGGTCGCTGTTTTTTGAATCGTCTTCGCCTTATCGCTTTATTGAACTGAATTTTAAGCATTTACTGGGGCGTGCCCCGATTGATCAAACGGAAATTGCGGAACATGTGCAGCGCTATGTGCGCGATGGCTATGCGGCCGAAATTGATTCCTATCTCGATAGCGACGAATACCAGCGCAGTTTTGGTGAACATCAAGTCCCCTATGAGCGCGGTAGCCAAACTCAAGCGGGACTAAAAGCGGTTGCCTTTAATCGCAGTTTGGCATTGATGCGTGGTTTCGCCGCTAGCGATAGCGGCAGATCTGCTCAGTTGATTACTGATCTGGCGGCTAATTTGCCCACTCCGATTCTGGCCCCAACGGGCGCAGGAGCCTATACTAATTCGAACAAACGGTTCCGGATTACGATCGCGGCGGCCAATCTCGGTCCACGCACCAATCGCAGTCGATTCACCGTAGAGGTTAATTACGAGCAGTTGTCATCCAAAATTCAAAGCATTCATAGAACGGGTGGCAAAATTGTTCGCATCAGCGAAGTGACTTGAGTGGAGGATAGGGGCTAGCTGTCAACGCTTGACGTGGAGCTAGTCCATGGCTGCACGATGGTTGTGCGATCAAGCGTCTGCGAAACCGTGGCCACGGTTGGATATCGTCGTGTGGAGACTCGCTCGTCTGAAACGGCATCGATTAATTAGGGTCAGATGATCAAATTGATATCGCAATCTGTGGCTGCAGGCTGTCACTTTATACGCTGAAGTTGAACAAAAAACGATGCTTAAACCGATTAAGTTCGGGTGTTTAAAGTGTTGCGACCATGGTTCGGTAATAGTCAAGCGAAAACGTTTGCTGTTGCGGGGCTGCGTTGAATCTGTCTATCTAGGGTGGATTGAGTGTAATGGTGGTGAAACGTATTCAGTGAGTGAGGTAGAAGTGATCGAGACGCGCTGGGCAAGTTGGAAATGCAGATTGGGTGTGCGAACGTACAAATCAACGCACACCCTGGTCTGGGATTCAGGCTTTGGCACTCTATGGTTTGAGAAACGGGAGAGTTTTACTGATGACATCCCCCTCATTCAAGCCCTCGCTTAACCCTCTGCTCCCGGTCGAGCTAGAGACCATTAAGGCTAAGATGCTACCCCCTGTAGCGCAAAAGAAAATGCAAGGCTGGATCCGTAGTCGCCATCTGGTGTGCTCGGGACATTTTTTTGTGTTTGAGACGGTTGACTATAGTGCGGTAGAACGATTTACCGAATGTGTGACTGTGTTAGGAGGAACTCTAATATCTGTGGAGCCGATTGATAAGATCTGGATGGGCGGACATCGGCAGGTGATCCTTTACCAGGCTAAGGCAAGTTTACATACACCGTGTCATGATCTTAGGCATTATTGGATTAAATACGGTAGTTTCAGAACTCGTTTCGATGGGCGTGAGTCTATCCCGTAAATTGCATCGACGCAGCTATCCATACCTCCACGAAAGCGGATGTGAATTCTGCTTTTGATGTGTCTAAAGCGCTTAAAATCAAGATAGAGAGCGGTTAGCAGCTGCTCTTCTACATTTCTACCGCTGATATTTCTCCTCTTGCCCTGCTTCGATATCTTGAATTGCAGGTTGATAGTTAGCCCCAAGTGTTGCAGCTATCTATACTCAGACATCGATGTTTGATGCCAGCGACTCAAGTATAGCTACTATCAGCATTCAAATCGATCAAATTAAGTACGGTTCCATACCTATACCTGACAGTTTGCTTTGTGCAAGTATAGATGTCTTTGCGAGCAATGGATCTGCCTTGATGGTGATTGCTCTGCTCGTATTTAGGCAGGATATTCTGCCTCTGTGCTGTCTTGTGCTGTCTTGTGCCAACGGCCATTGGCGACATCCTCAATTGAAGGTAGTCCGGTAATGGTATTGCGCGATCGGTTTTGCATCAGGCCCAGGCCATAGTGACTGTGATGTGCTTCAATTTCTGCGGTGCGGCTTCCTGGCGCATTCGCCTTACCAATGACAGCTTCCCAAGCGGTCTGCCCACATAACTCACCCCGCACCCGGACCTTCTTCAGAGCAGCGACCCCAATCATGATTCTGTGGCTGCGCACTCGTCCGGGTGCATCATTGTAGGCGATAATCTGGTCAATAGCGGCATTGACCTTTTCGAGTGCCACTTCACTGGAGCGATTAGGCTTGAGGGTGTCTCCTCTCATCTGCTTAGACTGAGTGGTGTGCAGATTTATTGTGGATGCCGCAATCCCAATGGCTGGCTCATCCCCTTGCATCTGGGGCGATTGTAGCGGTATCGAGGGTGTGGTTTGTGTTTGTCCTGGTTCAAGTGAGGTCTGCTGCTCACGAGATAGCAGCACCTCGGTCAAACGAGACATCTGCCGGGTTAGAGTCAGCATCTGCTGGGAGAGTTGTTCCCAGAGCGGTGGAGTAGCTTCAGGAGAAGGTGAAGTGACTGGTGTTTTGTCCACCGCTTCGATTGCCTTTGCTGAGATCCCAGGTGTTCCCTCATCGTGCTTCACTGTTCGATCTGCCTGTTGCTCTGTTTTGACCAAATCAATCAAATGAATGACATCGGCATCTGGTTCTTCCGCCTGCTTGCTCCCAAGCTGATGCTCGACCCAATCGAGGAAGTGGCCAATCCGGTCGGGCTGATTGTTTGCCACAATCCCTAATTGCTCCAGACACCGCTGTAACCGTTCCACATCGGTGCGCCACACACGCACCTTCGCCTCCCGCTGTTTCTTGGCTGGGAGTTGAGCCAGTGTTTCTGCCATCTGTGCTACTTGCTTGCGCTCAAATGCTTCAATCACTTCAATGCCTCCTAACCCCAACTTAATTCCTTGCCTGCCATCGAGATTACCTTTCCCATCACCAATCTTGTAATCGTTGTAATGCCTACCCGCGGCCAGCGATCGGCGTAATTCTTTCCCTTGTGTATCCAACAGTGCAAAATGCCCTTGAATCTGTGCCTTAAATTCATCCGCATCGACAGTGGGTGGACAATACCAGAACACAGCAATTGCCCCATACACAGAGCGAAACAAATGGGTGTAAAGATTATCTTCCCCCTCGCGTACTGGTACTAATCCTGAAAAATGCTTATCACAAGCTACTGCAACCGCATGGCTGTACTTAGCATTGATCTGCCGGACCGATAGTCCCTGACAGTTCACCCACCCTCGCAACTTCCTTAATGCTGCAATCACTCGGTCTGCTGTTGTCAGAGTGGGAATCTCAAACGACAGTCGCTGACTTTCGCCTTTGCGCTTGAGTGCTCCGGTAAAGCGCACACTCCACTGCGATTGCTTCTCGAACTCAGCCGTTGCCAAAATTTCACTCGATCTTCGCCCGGTAAGCACTGTCAGCCCTGCTGCCACTGCTGCCCAATCTCGTGATTCCAACAATCGTACTGCTTTTGCCACAATTGCTTCCGGGTCATCAATCAGCTTCACATGCTCATTGCGTCGTGCGACTGCCTTCTGACTCAACTCATTAATGGCTATCCATTGCGCTGTTGAAAACTTCATTGATTCCAACGCTACATGGTCTGAGTCAATCGCCTTGAGTGCATTTCTCACCTCCTGCATCACCCCTGCCTGCTGCCGTAGTGTCGTCAATCCATGTTCTACCCACTGCTGCTTCATCCACTCTGCCCACTGCTTGGCAACTGTTTGACCTTCTGGTGTATCTTGAAGCGAACGAACCGCAGGCAAATACTGCTTTTCAAACAATTCCTTGAGCCACTGCCGCATCACTTACTTCATCCCCTTGCGCTTTATCTTGAACTATTCCTATCCATACATAATAATACCTAAAAATATAAAATATATACCTGAATCTGTGCATATAAGCAATCTATATCTCATTTTTTATACCCATATCTTTTTATTCGTATATCTAACCTGTTGGCAGCTTGCATTTATAGAAACCGTTTATAATAGATTTCATCGGAAATAAGCTAGATTAATGAAAATAAGCTAGATTAATAGAAAAAAGTCGAGGGTAAACTGCGGAGTTTACGATGCTGTCTTACAAGCAAGTTCAGAACAAATCACGAGTGCTACAAAGCCTGACAGGGCTGAACGTGAAAGAATTTGAGCAGTTGCTGGTGAGTTTTGAGCGAGCTTGGCAAGATTATGTCGAAGAATACTATATAAAGCCAGGGCGACAACGTCGTTATGGGGGAGGACGAACCCCACAACTAAAGCAATCTTGTGACAAGTTACTGTTTATTCTGGTCTACTATCGGTTGTATCCAACCCAAGAGGTGCAAGGCTTTCTGTTTGGTATCGGTCAGCCTCAAGCCCATGAGTGGGTGCATAAACTCAGTCGAGTCAGTCGAGTGTTGAGCCAAGCTTTAGGGTATGAGAAACAGTTGCCAGAACGAGCACCGTATCGTTTAGAGGAGGTGCTCAACGAGTGCCCTAGCTTGGAATTGATCATTGATGGAACGGAGCGTCGGATGAACCGACCCAAGGACAAAGCCCGTCGAAAGCAGTATTACAGCGGAAAAAAGAAGGGGTTTACGCTCAAAAATAACTTGGTCAGCGAACGTCGGGGCAAGGTGGTGTATTTGAGTGACACCTTTGAGGGCAAAAAGCATGACAAAGCCATCTGTGATGAGGAGGATTATCAGTTCCCAGAGGGCAGCAAGCTGTGGAAAGATATCTGGATTTCAGGGGTATGAACCAGAGGGGGTAACGACGTTCCAACCGAAGAAGAAACCCCGCAAGCGAGAATTGAGTGGGACAGATAAGGAGCGAAATCGAGAGATATCCAAACAACGAGTTGAGATTGAGCATCACATCAGTGGCACCAAGCGATGCAATATTGTGGTGCATCCGTTAAGGAGCCGAACGGATCATTTTGCTGATGATGTGATGGAAACAGCTTGTGGCTTACATAACTTTCGGCTCACGCATCGGAAGTTAGTGACTGCCTAGATAGCAATTCCCAAAGCTGCCTATTTATGTTTCTTCTACCTTATTTCCGATTAAGTTTACTATACATATACTTTATTTGGTCATATAAGAGCCTTAAAAATATTTGTATGTATGAGATATACTTAAATATCCACAAACGATTTGTATAGATCTATATATTTTCTGAAAATATATAGATCTATACAAATCGTTTGTGGATATTTAAGT
>NZ_CP053586.1:2465000-6598264 GCF_032598965.1 Leptolyngbya sp. NK1-12 | reverse complement strand
CAACAAAAACAAATTGAAGATATCTATCCGCTCTCACCGATGCAGCAAGGACTCTTATACCATGCGCTCCTGGATAGTGAAGTTTATAATTACGACGAAAATTACACTACCACTAATACTGTAACCACTACCACAAACACAGGCGTTTACAGACCGCAAGTAGTTCTCAGCCTGACCGGACTCACCGATGTCGCTGGTTTCAAAGCTGCATGGCAACGGGCACTCGATCGCCATCCCAGCCTACGCACCGCTTTTCAGTGGCAGCGCCGCGAACAGCCGTTTCAGGTCGTCTACCGGCAAGTGGAACTGCCCTGGCAGCAGCAGAATTGGCGTTCGCTGTCCTCACATCAGCACCATCTAGCGGCATTCCTCGACCAGGATCGGCAGCAGGGGTTCAACCTCAAAACGCCGCCCTTAATGCGTCTGACCCTGATTCAAACCGGCGACACTGACTACTATCTCGTCTGGACCCAGCATCACTTGATTCTAGATGGCTGGTCAGCCGGACTAGTGTTGCAGCAAGTCTTTAGCGATTATCAAGCCGCTTATCAGCAACAGCAACAGTCAGCTATACCATCTAGCCGCCCCTACCGCGACTACATTGCTTGGCTCCAGCAGCAGGATTTATCGCTCGCCAAAACTTTCTGGCAATCCCAACTGCAAGGCTTCACCACGCCAACGGTGTTACCCATCCGCACCCAGCCACCCAACCCGCTGCCCCAACACCCCCACTGGAGCGAACAAATTCTTGCCCTCAGTCCAACCACCACCGCTGCTCTAAAATCCCTAGCGCAACAGCATCACTTCACGCTCAACACCCTGGTACAAGCGGCTTTTGGCCTACTGCTCAGTCGCTATAGTCAGGAAAATGATGTGCTGTTTGGAACCACCGTTGCCGGTCGTCCAGCAGGGCTCGCAGGCAGCGAAACTATGGTGGGGCTGTTTATCAATACCCTACCCGTGCGGCTGCAAATTCCCGTTCAGGCAGAGCTGATTCCCTGGCTCCAGCAGGTACAACTTCAGCAAGCCGAAGCGCTGCAATACGACTATACCCCGCTGCTCGATATCCAAACCTGGAGCGAAATTCCGCGTGGCACTCCCCTGTTTGACAGTCTGCTCGTGTTTGAAAACTACCCAATCGATGCGGCCTTGTTGCAGCATTCATCTGGGCTACGGCTGACGCAGGTGCAAACCGTGGAATGGACCAGCCTGCCGCTGACGCTGATCGTTTCTGCATCAAACCAGTTCACGTTCAAACTGAAATTTGATCAGCAGCAGTTTGCCCCCAGCGCAATCGACCGCCTGCTTCATCACCTGCAAACCCTACTGACCAGTATCGCCACCAATCCCCACCAGCGTCTGGTCAATCTACCACTCCTGACACCAGCCGAACAGCAGCAGTTGGATTCATGGAACCAAACCCGATCCGCCTATCCCCAAACCTGCCTGCATCAGCTCTTTGAAGCTCAATGCCACCACAGCCCCGATGCCATCGCCGCCCGATTTGACCCTTTTCCAGTTCCTCGCTCTTCTAACCAGCTCACCTACAGTCAACTCAACGCCAGAGCCAACCAGCTTGCCCATTATCTTTACGCGATTGGCATTTCGCTTGAAACCCCGATTGGCCTCTATCTCGACCGTTCCCTAGACCTGGCGATTGCCATTCTAGCGGTGCTAAAAGCCGGAGCCGCCTATGTTCCCCTCGATCCCTCCTACCCAACCGAGCGGCTAAACTTCATGCTCAAGGATGCGCAAATTCAGCTTGTGCTCAGTCATTCCAGTTTAGATTCAACAGAAAATTCAAGATCCAATTTGAGCTTCAATTCATGCTCAACTATCAAATTTATTCCGCTCGATCCGCTTTGGGAGCAGATTGCCGAGATGCCCATCACAAATCTCGATTTACCGATTGCACTGGATCAGAGCATCTACATCATGTACACCTCCGGCTCCACTGGGCAACCCAAAGGTGTGATCAATACCCATCGCGGCTTGGTGAATCGCCTCATCTGGATGCAGCAGGAATATCACCTCGCGCCGACCGATCGGGTGCTGCAAAAAACGCCCTTCAGCTTTGATGTCTCGGTTTGGGAATTTTTCTGGCCCTGGTTGACCGGAGCCTGCCTCGTGATTGCTCCACCCGACGCCCATCGAGACAGTGCCGCCCTCGTGCAGTTGATCCAAACCCAGCAGATCACCACGCTGCACTTTGTTCCCTCGATGCTGCAAGTAGTTCTAGAAGAACCTGAGCTGGCTGACTGTTCGTCCCTGCAACGCCTCTTCTGTAGCGGTGAAGCTCTCTCCTGCGAGTTGGCTAGCCGCTGTCGGAATTTACTGAGCGCCGCACTGCACAATCTCTATGGCCCCACCGAAGCCGCAATTGATGTCAGTTGCTTTCCAGCCGAACCGGCTGAAGTTTTCCAGACCGCAGAGTCGGTGCCAATTGGTAAACCTGTTTCCAACATTCAGCTCTACATTCTCGATTCCCATCTCAATTCAGTTCCGGTTGGCGTTCCAGGCGAACTTTATATTACCGGCATCGGACTAGCACGCGGCTATCTGCACCAGCCAGCTCTCACCGCCGAGACATTTATTCCCAATCCATTCATCAACTCCTCTCAGCCAGATTCATCCCGCTTTAGCCGTCTTTATCGCACCGGCGATCGGGCTTGCTATCTCCCGGACGGCACCATTCGCTTTCTCGGACGCTGCGACACCCAAGTCAAACTGCGCGGCTACCGCATCGAATTGGGCGAAATCGAAGCCGTCCTAGCTCAGCATCCCGCCATCCAGCAAGCCATCGTCACCCTCACCCCCCATCCTCACCCCCAACTCGTCGCCCACCTCCTCCCATCCCCACCTCCCCTCGTTCGGCGAGGCTCACGAGCCACATCTCCCCCACCCGATCTAACCTCCTTCCTCCGCACCCACCTCCCCGACGCCCTGATTCCCACCCATTTTGTCTGGCTCGATCAGCTCCCCCTCAGTCCCAACGGCAAACTAGACCGCCGCGCCCTGCCCACCCCAGCCCAACCCACCCGTACCGTCGTGCCGCCGCGCAATCCCACCGAAGCTATCGTGGCCGCGATTTGGGGCGAAGTGCTGCAACTGGAAACCTTCAGCATCGAGGATTCCTTCTTTGAGCTGGGCGGCAATTCGCTGCTGGCAACCCGGATTAACTCCCGCCTACGGCAAGCCTTTCAGTTGGAACTTCCGCTGCGCAGCCTGCTGGAACGCCCCACCGTCGCCGGACTCGCCGAACGCATTGATGTGATGCAAACAACACTGAAGCAAACCGCACCGCCTACCCACCAGCCTGGACGCAAGGAGATCGAGCTATGAACAATCGAGGCATACAAACCGAAACGAAACAGGATCAACAGCAAGACACAGCAATGGCAACAATCGACCAGTTCTTGAATCATCTTTACAGCCTGGATGTCCAGCTCTGGCTCGAAACCGATCAGGCAACCAATGCAGTGCGGCTCCGCTGTAATGCTCCAGAGGAAATCCTCACCCCGGCCCTCAGTGATGAGTTGCAGCAGCGCAAATCAGAAATTATCGCCTTTCTCCACCAAACCGCCCTGGCTCAAACCGCCCCGCCTCCGCTCATCCCCCAATCCCGTTCCGCTCATCTGCCGCTTTCCTTTGCTCAACAGCGCCTCTGGTTTCTGGAACAATTACAGCCAGACAGTGCCGTTTATCATATTCCGATTGCCGTCCGCCTCACCGGAACACTGAACATCGCTCAGTTTGAACAAGCACTGCGGGTTTTGATTCAGCGGCATGAAAGCCTACGCACCAATTTTCAGCTCATCAACGGCCAGCCTACCCAGGTGATTCGTTCCACCATATCGTTATCTGTATCAATTGTTGACCTGGAAAATCTCGATGCTATCAATCAAAATGTCACCGAAAAAATCATCAAGATATTAACTCTACAGGCCGCTCAGACGCCCTTCGATCTAGCATCCGATCCGTTACTGCGGCTGATCTTACTGCGGTTGAGTGCCGATCAGCATATCTTACTCTTGACGTTGCACCACCTGATCACCGACGGCTGGTCAATGGAAATTTTTGTGCGGGAGCTGGCGGCCCTCTATGCAGGCGGAACTCCCCTACCCGAACTGCCGATTCAATATGCCGATTTTGCGCTTTGGCAACGCCAATGGCTGCAAGGCAAACCTTTAGCAGTCCAGTTGGACTATTGGAAACAGCAGTTGGGCGGTGACTTACCAATTCTGCAATTGCCGCTCGATTTTCCCCGCAGTCGGATGCAAACTAGTCGCGGCGGCGTAGTCCATTTCTCCCTCACGGCTGACCTCAGCACTCGGCTCAAGGCCCTGGCGCACCAAGCAGGCTGTACCCTATTCATGACGCTATTGGCAGCCTACAAGCTCCTGCTTTACCGCTACACCGGCCAAACCGATTTGATCGTCGGCTCCCCAATCGCCAACCGCAACCGCGCTGAAGTAGAAGGACTGATCGGCTTTTTCGTCAACACGCTAGTCTTACGGACCGATTTGTCGGGAAACCCCAGTTTTCGAGAATTGCTGCAACGGGTGCGCCAAGTCACCTGGGCCGCCTACGATCACCAGGACCTGCCCTTCGAGAAACTGGTCGAAGAACTGCACCCCGAACGCGACCTCAGCTATAATCCCCTCTTCCAAACCAAATTTCGCCTGGAAAATGCCCCCACCGAAAGGCTGCAAGTTCCGGGTCTAACGCTTGAGCTGCTGCCCCAAATTGCCCTCGTCGCCAAGCTGGATTTGAGCGTGGATTTGTACGAAACATCAAATGGCATCGTTGGCAGTTTTGAATACAATCGAGGTTTGTTTGCACCCAGAACTATTGAACGCATGGTGAATCACTTCTGTACGCTATTAGACAGAATTGTAGATTCTCCCGATCAGCGAATCAGCAACCTAGAGTTATTCACAGCAGCCGAGAAGCAGCGTATTTTAGTAGATTGGAATCAAACTCAAATCAATTACGCTCAAGAGACGTTTTTTCATCAACTATTTGAATCTCAAGCTGAACGCACACCGGATGCAATTGCTCTCATCTTCAACGACCAGCAGATTACTTACCGCGAACTGAATCACCGCAGCAATCAGCTTGCCCACTATCTGCAAAATCTGGGTGTAGGGCTGGAGGTTGTCGTCGGGCTATGCATTGACCGCACTCCTGAAATGATCATCGGTCTGTTAGCGATTCTGAAAGCCGGGGGAGCCTATTTGCCGCTCGATCCGACCTATCCACCGGAACGGCTCGCCTTCATGGTCACGGATGCTCAGATTGCGATTATGCTGACCCAAACTGCGATACTGCACTCGATACTGCAACCAGCCGCTTGGCTCAACTCGATTCCAACCGTGATTCCCCTGGACCAAGACTGGCCGATGATCGCCCGATCGCCTGCCTACAATCCTGTCTGTTCGCTGCATCCCTTGAACTTGGCCTACTTGATCTACACCTCCGGTTCAACTGGCGTTCCCAAGGGCGTTTGGATCTCCCATGCCGGACTGGTCAACTTAACCGAAGACAAAATCCGGGTTTGCGATGTGCGAGCTGGCGACACCGTGCTGCAATTCTTCTCCTTCAGCTTCGATGCCTCGATTCCCGAAATTATCATGGCTTTGGGCAGTGGGGCAAAACTCTGTCTAGCTCCTGCCGCCCAGCTTCTGCCCGGAATCGATTTGCTGCACCTGCTGCGCCAACAGTCGATCACCCACATCACCCTGACCCCTTCGGCCCTCTCCGCCCTACCCACTGCCGATCTTCCGGCTCTGCGCATGGTGCTAGTAGGTGGCGAAGCTCCGGCTGCCGAGCTAATTCAGCGCTGGTCAATTGGGCGACGCTTCATCAATGCCTATGGCCCCACCGAAACCACGGTCAACGCCAGTATGGTGCCCTGCGGCAATAGTGAATCGGTTGGTGAACTTGATAATGAACTTAATAGTGAATTCTTCAGTAAACCCGATAACGAACCTACGAGCGATCCCCTACTGCCCACCCTGCGTCCCAGCGCCAACAAACAGCTTTATATCCTCGACCGTCATCTGCACCCCGTTCCGATTGGTGTGATTGGTGAACTCCATATCGGTGGACTCGGACTGGCTAGAGGCTACCGCCATCGCCCCGACCTGACTGCCGAGAAATTCATTCCCAATCCGTTCGCCCACCTCTGCCAATCCGAAGATAACCGCCTCTACAAAACCGGCGACCTGGCCTGCTACCTGCCCGACGGTCGCATCAAACTGCTGGGCCGCATCGATAGCCAGGTAAAAATTCGCGGCTTCCGGATCGAACCAGGAGAAATCGCCGCCCTACTCGACCAGCATCCCGCCGTTCAAACCAGCCTTGTCACCGTTCGCACCATTGATGCTGACCCTCGCCTGGTCGCCTATGTCGTGCTCGATCCAGCCGCGCTTCCGGCTCCCGACAGCCACCCCACCCCAACCGAACTGCGGCGCTTCCTGAAGACCAAACTGCCCGACTATCTCGTTCCCGCCGCCATCGTTTCCCTCCCAGCCCTTCCCCTCACCCCCAACGGCAAAGTCGATCTACAAGCCTTGCCCGCCCCCAACCCCAACCGCACCGCTCCCCTACTCCAGCCCCGCACCGACTTAGAAGCCGCTCTACTGCAACTGTTCGCCCAAGTGCTTGAAGTCGAATCCCTCAGCATCGACGATGACTTCTTCGACCTCGGCGGCCACTCCCTACTCGCCACTCGCCTAATCGCCCAACTGCAAACCACCCTCCAACTCGACATCAGCGTCGCCGACCTCTTCCAAGCCCCCACCGTCGCCGACCTCGCCCACCACCTCACCACCCAACAAACCCGCCAACGCCTGCAAGCCACTCCCAACGCAGACGAGCGCGAAGAGATCGAACTCTAACCCATCATTCAGCAACACTCACGAGCCACCCCCCATCTCCCCCATCTCCCCCACCTCCCCCTATGCCTCACTACCTCAAACCCAACGCCATCGCCGAACCCCTCTTCAACCAGTGGTATGCCTGGTCCTATCTGATTCCGCCTGCCACGGCTGCGCTGTATGTCGCCAATTCCCATCTCAAAATTCTGGAATCCTTCGTTGAATCTCCACAGGTGCATCAGGCAGCTTGGCGAGATCCGGCGATGCGGGGCGGGCCGTTTATCCACTACGATGCTAGCCGTGTGCCAGAAGTGCGGTGGCTGCTAGAACAAACCCGGACTCAGCAAACCGATTTGCTTGATCTGGCGGCGGCGATTCAAGCCTTAGATCAATTGCTGCGGCGAGAGGCGCGGGGCTATTCGTTGGAACCGCTCTATGCCCAGATTCCACAGCCGCTTAGGGGTTATGTGGAACTGGTCTATGACCTCAACCATCAGCCCACGATTCGGTTTATGGAAGGCTTACTGTACCGCAGCCCTTACTACAAGCCTGCCAACCAGTCGATCGCCCTCTATCTTGGCGACGAGGATTGTCGTTCGTTTGTTTTGAGCACTCCTCACTTACCGGATCAGAATTGTCTGCATCTGCCCATCCCCTTTGCCGATCGCCGCTGGGATGAGCTGTTTCAAATGCGCGAACGTCCTGGCTCCTATGGGGAAATTTGCCAGCGGTTGGCAATTCCTACTGCCGATCAGCCTCTGTTCTCTCGTTTATTCACAGAGGATTATCCAAATTTAACTTCCAAATACACCGGCGAGGATGTGAGAATTCGCTATTTTGGTCATGCCTGTGTTCTAATTCAAACCCAAGATATCAGCATTTTATGCGACCCGCTGATTAGCTATCAGCAGCAAGGCGGCATAGCGCGATACACCTATTCAGATTTACCGAGTGTGATCGATTATGTGCTAATCACGCACAATCATCAGGATCACATTATGTTGGAAACGCTATTACAGTTACGCTATAAAATCAAAACCATTATCGTTCCCAAAAGTAACAAAGGTGCGTTAATTGATCCATCCCTAAAGCTAATTCTCCAAGCCATTGGCTTTAGCAATGTACGAGAAATCGATGAACTGGAACAGATTGATTTACCAGACGGTACAGTCACCAGCCTGCCGGTATTGGGCGAACATGGAGATTTGAACATTGGAGCCAAAACCGCCTATCTGATTCACCTAAAAGGACAGTCGATTCTATGCGCTGCCGATTCCAATAACATCGAACCTCAGCTTTATGCCCATCTGCGAAACTGCCTTGGCGATATTGATGTCATGTTTATCGGCATGGAATGTGAAGGTGCGCCCTACACCTGGGCCTACAGCGCCCTGCTCAGCCAACCCGTACCGCGCCAGATGGCTCAATCCAGACGGCTCGATGGCTCCGACGCGGACAAGGCGATCCAGCTAGTCCAGCAATTTTCCCCCCAGCAGGTATATGTCTATGCGATGGGGCAAGAACCCTGGCTGACCCATATCACCTCGATTCAATACACCCCCACCTCCCGCCCGATTCTGGAATCCGATCGCCTGATCGCCTATTGTCGTCAGCAGGGAATTCACAGCGAACGGTTGCTGGGCTGCCGCGAAATCCTGTTAGCCCCCCACCCTTCCCACAAAGGACTGCCGCACCGCTCGACATCATCTGTTGCCTCAACTCAGCAGAAAGTCGAATCGGTATTCCACCCGGTATTCCACCCGGTATTCCACCCGGTATTCCCCATCGAAACGGTTCCTTCCCTATCCGACTGGTTGGCAGAACTGGCTCAGCAGGACATTAAACTGACAGTTGCAACTAGCCCCACAGGGGAACCCAGCCTCAAGTGTAATGCCCCCAAAGGCGTTCTGACACCAGAACTGCAAGCCCAACTCAAACAGCGCAAGCCCGAAATCCTTGCCTTTCTTACGGCCCAGTCCCGCCCTGCGGTTGATCTCGCGGCTGAAGCCGTCCTTGATCCAGCGATTTGTCCTTGCTCAACTTCAGATACTGCCCTTGCCACTCCCCCCCAGCGGATCCTGCTGACTGGAGCCACCGGCTTTTTGGGAGCGTTTCTCCTTGCCGAACTGCTGCAACAAACCACCGCGACCATCTACTGCCTGATCCGGGCCGACTCCGAACACCAGGCCCAGCAGAAACTCCAGCAGCGCTTTGCTGACTTCCGCATCGAGCAACCGATTCAGTCCAGGATTGTGCCGATTCTGGCGGATTTGTCGCAGCCCCTGGTAGGACTGACACCCGAATTATTTCAAACGCTAGCCACGCAGATCGACGCCATTTATCATAATGGAGCCTGGGTCCATCACACGCTGCCCTACCCCCAGCTCAAAGCCACCAATGTATTAGGAACCCAAGAAATTCTACGGCTCGCCTGTGAGGGCAAACCCAAACCACTGCATTTTATTTCCACGATTAGCGTTTTTGTCGCCACCCAACCAGGCGTACAGGTCATCTCCGAGCACCATCCCCTCGATCCCAACACCGTTCCTTCTGGAGGGTACGCTCAGAGCAAATGGGTAGCTGAGTCCTTGGTCAGAACTGCCCAAGCGCGAGGTTTACCCGTCAGCATCTATCGTCCCGGAGCGATTTCTGGACATAGCCAAACTGGTGTATTTAACCATAATGATTTCTTGTACAAACTAATTCAAGGCTGCATTCAGCTTGGTCAAGTTCCAGCCACAGAAATGACGTTAAATCTCTTACCTGTTGATTATGTTAGCCGCGCTATCGTCTATCTATCTCAACAGCGAACCTCGATTGGTAAAGTTTTTCATCTTGTCCATCCCCAGCCTGTTTCCTCAACCCTGCTCTTTGATTTACTGCGATCTAGGCACTATAACATTCAGTCAGTTCCCTACGACCGGTGGCGTCAGTCACTCCTCGATATCGCCCAGCATTCCCCCGATCATCCTCTCTACTCGATTGTTCCCCTATTTTCCACCAGTCATACCCAATCCCAAGCAGAACGCGCCATGTCCCTCGAATTCGATTGCCAAAACACGAACCAAGCCCTGATTCACAGCCATATCTCCTGTCCCCCCATTGATACCCACCTACTCACCACCTACCTCAATCATCTGATTCAGCAAAACCTGATTCCCGCCTCCCTCTTGCCAACTCCCTAGCTCCCTCCCAAACCATCATGGTCACTAACGATCGCTACACCCAATACGACACCTGGGCTTGGCTCTACAACCAGACTATGGGACCCCAGTATTCGGCCAACCAAATTCGCCCACTGGAAACCCTGCTGCTGTCCGCTCTTTCCGCCAACGCTCGCCTCCTCGACCTCTGCTGCGGCACCGGACAACTCGTGCAGGAACTGATGCAGCGGGGATACTCGGTGACTGGCTTGGACGGCTCCGAAGCCATGCTCGACTATGCCCATCAGAACGCTCCTCAGGCAGAATTTGTTCTAGCCGATGCCCGTCGCTTCCACTTGCCCGATCAATTCGATGCCATCGTTTCCACCAGCGCCTCGCTGAATCACATCATCAGCATCGATGATCTGAAAGCCGTGTTTCGCTGCGTCTATGTAGCGCTACGCGACAACGGCTGGTTTCTCTTCGACTTGAATCATCCCGCCCAGATGGCTCGCTGGTGGCGAGGACGACCAGTCGAGGGAGAGATTGCCGAAAATTACGCCTGGGTACTCACACCTGTGTACGATCCACAAAACGATTCTGGCTATTTCAAGATTGTGCTATTTCGGTCGCAATCTGCTAGTTCTCATCCACTCAGGCGAATGCTGTATCGAATTTTGAGTTTACGGTGGTTGACCCGGCTGCGCCTTAAAGCACTGAATCGGTTTCAGAACTGGGAGCCGAACTGGCGGCGTTCAGAGATGATTTACCACGTCAGAGGATACCCCGAAGCGACGATTCGGCAAGCGCTCGCAGAAACGGGTTTCACCGAAATCTCAGTCCAAACCATTGACGGCAATCCGCAGGTAGATAACAAACACTCGGCCTATTTTAGATGCCGCAAACCGGCAAACGGCAAATAACAGTTAATAATCAACTCGCAATGGAGATAAATTGATATGGATACTACACTAAATCGAAATTATCAAAGCAATCAGAAAAACCATCGCAAGCAACAGCATATTACCACCCTAATAGAACGCTATACAGAACGCACAGCCGCATCTAAACAATACGCTCAAACTTACCGTCCAGTCATGGCAGACAAAAGTGCCCTGGGATTGGGCTTCTCGCCTGAGTTGAAGGAACTCTGCTATCCAATTGTGGCACAACGCTATGCTGGCTCTCGGCTCTGGGATATCGACGGCAACGAATATGTAGATATTTTGATGGGGTTGGGCATCAACTTGCTGGGGCACAATCCGGCCTGTATCTCTGAAGCGCTACACCGCCAGCTTCAACAGGGTATGTCCATTAGTCCACAGGCTGAACTCGCGGGAGAAGTGGCTCAGCTAATCACCGAACTCACCGGTGTAGAGCGCGTCGCCTTCAGCAATACCGGGACCGAAGCGATCATGACCGCCATCCGCATCGCCAGAACCGCCACTGGCCGCGACAAAATTGCCCTATTCACCAATTCCTATCACGGTCACTCGGATCAGACGCTAGTGCGGGCCACCCTGATGGAATATGCCAAAAAAGCAGTCAATCGCCGTCTCGATCGGCTCAACTGGCTTCAGGCTCTGCTGCGGCCCTTCCAGTCTCCGTTGCGCTCGGTTGATCCTAAAGCCGTTCCCGCTGCGATTGGCATTCCCGCCGCCATTGCCGATCAGGTGCTGGTGTTGGAGTATGGTAATCCGGCCTCGTTGCAGGTGATTCAAGCCCATCAGCATCAGTTAGCCGCCGTGTTGGTGGAACCCGTGCAGAGCCGCTGTCCCCAGCTTCAGCCGCAGGAATTTTTGCAGCAGTTGCGCCAGTTGACCCATCGCTGCGGTATTGCTTTGATCTTCGATGAAATGGTGACT
This sequence comes from Leptolyngbya sp. NK1-12, assembly GCF_032598965.1. NCBI lineage: Bacteria > Bacillati > Cyanobacteriota > Cyanophyceae > Leptolyngbyales > Leptolyngbyaceae > Leptolyngbya > Leptolyngbya sp. NK1-12. The sequence continues at coordinate 6,586,375 of NZ_CP053586.1, read as the reverse complement.
GGGTTTCGCATCCATCCGGGGGGCGCACAGGCTTGGTTCAACGTGCAGGCGGATATCGTTACCTACAGCAAAATTGTCGGCGGCGGGTTGCCAATGTCGGTAATTGCTGGTAAGGCGGCCTATCTGGATTACATTGACGGCGGCGTCTGGGCCTACGGAGATGCGTCTGTTCCCAAAACCAAAACCACCTTTTTTGCTGGCACCTTTTGCAAACATCCCCTCTCGCTGGCCGCTGCCAAAGCCACCTTACTGCATCTCAAAACCGCCGGAGCCGCACTCCAAACTCAGCTCAACCAGCGCACCACTGACTTGGTCCATCGTTTGAATGCCGAGATGCAAAGCAGCCAGATTCCCATCCAATTTACTCAATTTGGCTCCTTCTTCGCTATCGATCTATCAGCCAGTGCGGTGCCCGAACTCGCAATTGCACTGCTGCCCTATCATCTGCTCTGGCGGGGTGTGCATCTGCGGCCAGGAGACCGGGGCGGTTTTCTCTCCACAGCCCACAGCGATGCCGATCTAGCCTTCATCCAACAGGCATTTCGAGACAGCGTCAACGAACTGCAACAAGCCGGATTTTTCGCATGATTTAGATTTTACGAATGTAAATAGACATATTGGAGGTCAAAAATGGCAACAATGGGTAAATACTGCAAGGCATACTTAGTCAAACAATTACGTCAATTTGAGCAATGGAGCGAAGATACTTCTGCTATCCAAGCCTCGGATAACACGGCTAAAAATAGTTTTGATGACGATGATGTGCTATATCTACAAGAAAACTACGTGGTCACAAATGGTATCTTCCAAGACGAACAGATTGTTTTTGATCAGGTAACGCCCGAATGGAAGCAATTCTGCCAAATCGTTTTACAGTTTGAAGTACCCGTACTTGAATCATCCAAGTGAAACCTGTCCAACTGCTCTTGAACAAATCCTGTAACGAAAAATAGGAGATCAGAATGAACGAACTCGTGCAGCGTCTTTCCCAAGGAAACCATCCGGTTGAAGCGAGTCTGCGTCCTGAACGCACGGTTGCCGCCTTCAAAGCCTGTATCGATCGTGGCTATGTCCATATCAAATTTACTGACACCAGGGGAGGCACCGATTTAGGAATGCAGTTAGACCACAATGCCTCTGATTTGAGCACCGCCAATTTTGACCAGCAAACCGGTCAAGCCCATCTCGTCGGCCATCTAACGCTAAATTATGTCCCAGTCAAATGCATTGCCGACATCGATCTCAGCACCCTCAGCGGCACCGGCCATCTAGAACCGACCGCAGCCACCCCCTACGAATAAAATTCCCCTTACAGTAAACTACCCATTCACCCCCTTTTTTCCACAGGAGATTACCATGAATCCCGACCAAGAAGACACCACCATTTATCACGTTGTAATCAACGAAGAAGAACAATATTCCATCTGGCCCGACTACCGGGAAATTCCGGCAGGTTGGCGAGCAGTCGGCAAAACTGGGCCGAAACAAGACTGTTTAGACTACATCAAGCAAGTCTGGACCGATATGCGTCCGCTCAGCCTCCGGCGCTATATGGAACAGCGTTAATCAAGCCATCATGTCTTCAGCGCCTGTCCCCCGGCTAGAATTGCTCATTCCCTGGGAACTCCCCACCGAGCAGCCGTTAAGTGCAGCCGATCAAGCCAGAATCGGGCGGGCGCTACACTCGCTGCTAGAGGCTTTACGGGAACCCGATGCGGTTGCTTTGTCGCGGATTACCCAGGCGTTGGAGCAACTCGGTCCCATCGGCTCGACTCCCTCTGAACTGAGTTCGACCAAAACAGCACTGCAACAGCCGCAGATCGCAGATTTTGATCATTACTTTGAAGCCGTTCATGTGCAAACCTCTGATCCGGTGGGCTGTCTGGTGCAGAGCCTGCTGCTTACCTATCAGCGAGTGCTCCAGCTCTGGCTCAGCGGTGATTTTAACCCCCAGCAGATTGCCTACCAGAAACAGGGGTTTGTTAGTTATGGATATCTACTACTACGAGTGTCTCAATTACCCGATCCAGGAACAAGAAACCATTAGCGGCAAATCAATCAGCGAGAATAAAATGAGGAATCTAGCAAATGACGCAATCTGAAACAACATCTGTCCCATTATTAGAATCGAATTCAGCCATCAGCGCCTTCCAAATTTGGAAAGGATTCCACTGGTCATTTATTATTCAGATTCAGGGGTTAATTATCTGTCTTCAGCGGTTTGAACGCAGTCTTGTCTGTGGCAATCTGGCGATGGCTCAAACTGAACTGGCAACCGCCACCGATCTTATGCTCGCCTCTGGAGCCGCCATGCAGCTTGCCGGTAGCTTTAGTCCCCGCGATTATGCCCAGCAGATCCGCCCATCGATGATGCCGCCTCAGGTGCAGTCGGATAACTTCAGTGGGTTGATGTCCTGGGAACATGCGGCCCTGATGCAGCTTTGGAAACGCCTCACTCCAGCATTCCGCACCTTGCCAGCCGAGCTACAGCCCCAGCATCAGCAGTTTGTTGAAGCCTATCTGATGCTAGCCACCTCCCATCGTGCCGTCTGCGAAAAGTTTGGCGGTGACAGCGCCGGCAGTTTACGATTTGAAGCAGGCAACGCCACTGAGACGCTCGACAAGTTTGCCCAGTTGCGGCTACAAACCCTCGATCCCAATCGACATGGCAGACATCACTGTCCCTTTTCCCCGCCTGCATAAATAGCCTGTATAATTCCTGCTTCCATGCTCAAATCCCTGCGCCAACGATTACCCCGCAATGTTTGGATTTTAGGTTTTGTCAGCCTCTTCGCCGACATTAACTCCAAAATGGTGCAGTCAGTGCTACCGCTGTTTCTGGTATCCGTGCTGGGAGCAAACCTGCTCACCGTGGGGCTGATTGAAGGAATCGCTGAATCCACGGCTGCGGTGGTCAAAATTGGCTCTGGAGCCTTGAGTGACTACTGGCAACGCCGCAAAGAGCTAGCAATTGTGGGCTATGGGCTTTCCACCTTAGTGACAGTTGTGTTTGCCGTGGCTGCCAGTCCAGCCTGGGTGCTGCTGGCGCGATTTGCCGATCGCTTCGGGAAGGGGATTCGAGTTGCGCCCCGCAATGCCTTAGTTGCCGACACCACCCCTCCAGAAAAACGCGGAGCCGCCTACGGACTGCGCCAAACCCTCGATACGATTGGTGCCTTTCTGGGACCCCTTCTAGCAGCAGCACTGTTGTTTAGCTCGGAGCAAAACCTGCGACTGGTGTTCTGGCTGGCGTTGCTGCCGGGTATGATTGCCGTGCTGCTCTTAGTGCTCGGTGTCAAAGAACCAGCTCGACCCAACTCCGTTCCCCAGAATCCCCTGACATGGCATCAGCTCAAACAATTCGACCGACGCTACTGGCTTTTACTGGCGGTAGCCCTAGTGTTTAATCTCGGCAACTCCAGCGATGCCTTTCTGCTGCTGCGTGCCCAACAAATCGGTGTGCCCACCAGCCTGGTTCCCCTCACCCTAGTGCTAATCAACCTCAGCTATGGATGCAGCGCCTATCCCGCTGGTGTGCTTTCCGATCGCGTTGGCCGAGTCGGGCTGCTACTGAGCGGCTTTATCCTATTCGCCTGCACCTATCTAGGCTTTGCCTTCGTCCAATCTCCCTGGCAGATTTGGCTCCTATTCGCCCTCTACGGACTATATTTAGGACTGAGTCAAGGCATCCTGCTGGCCCTAGTAGCCGATCAAATCCCCGCCACCCTCCGAGGCACCGCCTTCGGTTTAATCAACCTCGTAACCGGAGCCGCCCTCTTACCCGCCAGTCTTCTCGCCGGATGGTTATGGCAGCAGTTCACCCCCCAAGCCCCCTTTCTTCTAGGCAGCAGCTGCGCCCTCCTCGCCACCCTCCTCCTCGCCCTCAGCCCCCGCCGCCCATAGCTCCCCTCGTTCGGCGAGGCTCACGAGCCGCATCTCCCTCATCTCCCCCATCTCCCCCATGCCCCCCTCCTGGCTCACCTGCCCCCAACCCAACCCCCAAGCCGCCCTCCGGCTCTTCTGCTTCCCCTATGCCGGTGGCGGCACCCTCAGCTACCGACCCTGGGCCGAACTGCTGCCACAAGTAGAAGTCTGGCCAATCTTGCTGCCCGGACGCGAACGACGATTAGCAGAACCAGCCTTTACCCAACTCCCGGCTCTAATTGCCGCCCTCCACGGCGCCATTCTGCCCTACCTGGACAAACCTTTCGTCTGCTTTGGTCACAGTATGGGTGGTCTGCTCGCCTTTGAGCTAATTCGCCAACTGCAACCGCAAGCCCAAACCCCGCTGCATCTATTTGTGTCCGGTTGCCGTGCGCCCCACCTGCCCGACCCAGAGCCGCTGACCCACGCTCTTCCTGACGATGAGTTTTTAGCAGAACTGCGCCGCTTCAACGGTACCCCAGCAGAAGTGTTAGCCAACCGAGACCTGATGGCATTGCTGCTGCCCACGATTCGGGCTGATTTCACTGTTTTCAAAACCTACCGCTACTCGCCCCAGCCGCCGCTTTCCTGCCCCATCACGGTCTTTGGTGGCTGGCAAGATCCTACGGTGACTCACGACCATCTTCAGGCGTGGCAATCCCAAACCAAGGCAACCTTCTCGCTGCATATGCTACCAGGCGATCATTTTTTTATCCATTCCCATCAACATCTGCTGATCCAAATCATGTCAGCAAAACTTGCGGCGTTAATCATGTGTTAATCACGCTGGTCTAGCGGTACCATCTCGAATGTTGACTGGTGATAGGCTCTCAAACTAGGGCGATGCCCAACGCTCAGATAGGTGATATTGCTTGCCTGTAGCTGTTGATAAAGCTGTCTTTCGTTGGCTTCATCAAGTCCGCTCGTGGCTTCATCGAGTAAAGCATAATGCGGTTGAGCTAGAAGTAACCGCGCAAAGGCCAGCCGTTGCTGTTCACCAATCGACAGAACCTGCGACCAGTCTGCCACCGCCTCTAGCCCGCCAAAGCGCTCCGCCAGATCCGAAAGATTTACTTGGGTTAACAGAGACAAGAGAAGCGAATCTGGTACAGCAGAGACGTGAGGATAGGTAATCTGATCGCGCAGACTGCCCAAACTCATGTAGGGACGCTGTGGTAAGAGCAGCATCGGCTCTGGATATTCAATTCTGCCGTTTCCCCATGTCCAGAGTCCAGCAATAGCCCGCAGCAGCGAACTTTTGCCCACTCCACTCGCCCCCATGATCAGCAGCGATTCATTCGGCGCTAGCATCAGGGAGAGGTTGGAGATAAGTGGGGTCCCATCAGGAGCCATCAGGGTGAGGTGGTGAACTGCTAGCCGATCAGAGACGACTCGCTCAATTCGTTGGTTTGGTTCGGGTGGCGCAAAGTTAGCTAGGTGGTCCAATCGCTCAACGCTAGCAATTAGGGCAGTCAGTTGCTCAAACTGCTTTACGATCAGCGCCAGAGCCAGCAGAATGATCCGAAAGGCAGTACCGGCCTGAGCTTCAGCGCCAACCTCGCGCTCTCCCGCTAAAATCGACGGGGCAAGAATCAGCGCAGGTAACAAAAACGTGAAATACTGGTAGCTATTTTGAAATAAATTTAGTCCCAACTGCCAGCGAATTAAATGCTGAAAATTCCGAAATGCCGCTAGAAATCGCTGCCAAGCCTGCTGAGATTCCGGTTCCTGTCCTTGATAAAAGGCAATTGCTTCGGCATTTTCACGCACTCTCACCAAGCTAAACCGAAAATCCGCCTCACGTTTCAACTGTTCAGCATTGATGCCAACTAACGGACGACCGAAAACCTCAGCGGTAAAAAACGTACCAATCACGGCGTATAAAATTAGAAACACCATGAGTAGTTGCGAAATTGACCACAGTACGCCCGTAAAAGCAGCAAGCTGCAACAGAGAGTCGAACACGACTACTGCAAAAAACAGCGACTGCTGAGTAAAGATTTTGATATCTTCAGCAATGCGCTGGTCGGGATTATCGATATTAGAATCTAGCGAACTAGAGTGAAGACTAAGTTGATAAAATTGCTGAGTATTTAGATATTGCTGTAAAAATCTTTCAGTGAGCCAGTTTCGCCAATAAAGACCGAGCTTTGCCTGCATATAGGTCTTGAGCGAAAGCAGCGGCACGCCTATCACAATTACACCAAGAAAAATTGCCAATGCCTGCATAAACCGCTCGCGCTCCTGCGCTGCCAATGCCGACGTTACTTCTCCTAGAAACAAACTGACTAAGACAAGCAGCCCAGCACTAATCAGCGCCAACCCGAACAACAGCAGCAACAAGACCACCGCTCCCCACTTTTCCGACGACTGCCAGTAGGGTGCAGCAACCCGCCAAAAAGGACGCCATAGATTCAACCAAGCAGAGATAGAGCTATTTCGAGCAATGTTCATATCGATGTATACATTACTTTCAAATGGGTTATATTTTCTGCAACTGCCAGGTTTGATCTCGCTTGAGGTATAGCACCTGCTGATGGTAATTCAGCAACGTCGATCGATGCCCAACGCTAATGAAAGGAATAGAGGTCGTTTGCAGTAGCGTATAGAGATGTGTTTCCTGGGCTATATCAAGGGCGCTAGTCGCTTCATCGAGCAGGGCGTAGAGGGGTTGGGCCAGCAGCAAACGGGCAAAGGCTAGCCGCTGCTGTTCTCCCAACGAGAGCCGTTTTGCCCAGTCTGTAATGCTGTCTAAACCAGTGCTGGTTGTCTCGTCATTGAGGCCATCATTAAGGCCGTCACTAATCAAGTGGGATAAGTTGACCTGCTGTAAGATCTGCATCAATTGCTGATCCGAGTGGGGCGACAGGCGAGGATAAAGCAACTGTTGGCGGAGCGACCCCCAGATCATGTAGGGACGCTGGGGCAGAAATAGCAGGTTTGGCGTAGCGGGGCGGATAATGCATCCCGAACCCGTAGACCACAGTCCAGCTACGGCTCGCAGCAGGGAACTCTTGCCGACCCCACTTTCGCCCATAATCAACAGAGCAGAACCGGGCAAAACCGCAGTTGACAAGTCTTCGATCAGCCGCCTGGAGCCATCTGGCACGTAGAGCGTGACCTGCTGAAAGGCGAGTGGTGTGCCTTCTAGGATCTGAATCTGCTGGGTGGTGGGCCGTGGAGTCCGAATTGCCGTTTGGAGATGGTCTAGACGGTCAATACTGGCAGCCAAGGCGGTGAGTTGATCAAACTGGGTAATCACCAGTCCAAGGGCTAGGCCAATGCGTTCAAAGGCGGCCTGCGACTGGCTAACAACGCCGATCTCCAATTCTCCAGAAAAGATGCGCGGAGCTAAAACGATAAAAGGAAGGATAAAGGTAACGTACTGGTAGCTATTCTGAAAAATGGTTAAATTAAACTGCCAGCGAATCAAGCGGTTAAAATTTTGAATAACTTGGAGAAACCACTGCTGCATCGCATTTAGCTCACAATGCTGTCCTCGGTAGAGGGCAATTGACTCGGCATTTTCTCGAATCCGGATCAAGCCAAAGCGGAAATCAGCCTCGCGTTTAAGCTGTTCTGCATTGATACGCACAAGGATACGACCAAACAGAAATGTGGCGATGCCCGTTCCCACAATCGCATAGGTGAGCAATATTAATAGCAATGATTTAGAAACTATCCAGAGTATACTGGCAAAACCAATTAGTTGAACGGTAGAATCAAAGCCAATCACGAGTAGTGACAATGATTGTTGTGTAAAACTGCGAATATCTTCGCTAATGCGCTGATCAGGATTATCAATTTTGGTTTGGGCAGATAGCTGATAAAAGGTCTGATTGGCGAAATACTGATGCATGAATCGTTCTGTCAACCAGTAGCGCCACTGCAAACCCAGCCGGTCCTGAACATAGCTTTTGAACGACAGCAGCGGCACACTAGCCGCAATAATCCCCAAAAATATCCCAATCGCCCTAACAAATCGACTGGTATCTTGAGCCGCCAAAGCCGACAGCAACTCGCCGCGCTGCACCGTTTCCCAGATCAGAAAGCTGCTGCTGCCCACCGAGAGCAAAATTAGTCCTAACAGCAATCCAATGGTTCTGCGTGATGGCCGACTGCCCCAATCAGGCTGAACGATCTGCCAAAACTGTTGCCACCAAGTCGATCGGCTTGTTTTAGACTGAGCCATATTCAAAGCAATCATCCTACATCCGACGCAGACGAACGCCGCTTGCTCAAAGTTTTCAGCCGATTTGCCCACTGGTCAACATAGGTGAACCACACAGGTACTACGACCAGCGTTAGCAGTGTGGAAGTCGTGAAACCACCAATCACCGCAATCGCCATTGGGCTACGGGTATCGCCTGCGGCTCCTAACCCTAGCGCAATCGGTACCATCCCAATTACCGTAGACACCGAGGTCATCATAATCGGGCGAAAGCGGGAGATGCCAGCTTCTACCACGGCTTTGAATGGGGCCAACCCCCGCTGCACTTCAATCAGCGCAAAGTCAACCAGCAGAATTGCGTTTTTCGTCACCAGCGCTAGCAGCAGCACCATGCCAATTAAAGCAAACAATCCCAGCTCTTTTTGCGTAATCATCAGCGCTAGTAATGCTCCACCGATTGAAAGTGGAATCGCAGATAGAATCACAACCGGATAGAAAAAGTGATTATAAAGTAATACCAGAATGGCATAGATACAGAGAATCGAGAGCGTTAATACGGTGGCAAAGCGAGCAAAGATTTCCTGCATAATTTCCGCATCACCTCCTGATTGCTCTAGGACATCTGGCGGTAATGTATTCAATACAGGTAAGGCTCTGACGCGATCTAAGGCATCTCCTAGCGCCAATCCCTCTAAGTTAGCCTCTACGCTCACCTGTCGCGCCCGATCCACTCGTTCAATGGTGGCTAAACCTCCGCCCAAACGAATGTCTGCTACGGCTGAGAGCGGTACTAGCGTTCCCTGTTGGCTTTCGATTCGCAGTTGCTTGAGCGTATCAAGATTTGTGCGAGCATCTGTAATCAGTTTGACCCTGATGGGAATCTGGCGATCGGGCAGGTTAAACTGGGCTAAATTAGCGGCTGCATCGCCCTGTAATGCCACGGCAGTAATCTCGGCAATGCTGGCTACGGAAACGCCCAAATCAGCCGCCCGGTCCGGATCAGGCCGAATCACCAATTCGGGGCGCACCAAAGCATTGCTGCTCGTGACCTCGACGAGTCCTGGGATTTGCCGCATTTCCTGCTCTAGCCTTTGGGACACCTGGGTTAATGCCTCACCGTTATTACTCTTCAGCACCATAGATAGATCCTTGTCGCCCCGTACTCCTTGACTGCGAAAGCTAACTCTAGCACCGGGGATTTGGGCAAACTCAGTTCGCATTTCGGCTTCAAACTGCTGGCGGGAAACGCGCTGCGCTCTGGGCACGAGATTGATAAATAAATTGGCATAATCGACCCGATAGGCCGTAGCCAACACATTCTCGACGGCTGGATGGTTTTGTAACCGCTGCGTCACCTGCTGCATCACTATCTCGGTTTCACTCAAGGGCGAGCCGGGTGGTAGCTCAATTGCAGCCAGACTGTAACTGCTGTTGCCATTATTGAGCAATCCTTTGGGAATCAGGGGAATCAACTGTAAACTGCCGATGAAAATTGCAATCGCCAGCAGGAGGGTGAAGCAGCGGTGACGTAGGGCGGCTGTGAGGAGAAAACGATAGGGAGAGTAAATTGGTGAGGAGATAGAGGGATGAAGGGATGAGGAAATAAGAGATTTAGATTTAAGCAAATGGGCCGCTAGCATGGGGGTGACGGTGCAGGCTACGAGGGTAGAAAAGATGGATGCAACGGAGATGGTGATGCCGAATGGTCGAAAGAATTGACCGGGGATGCCGCCCATGAAGGCGACTGGTAGAAAAACGGCGATGATCACGGCAGTAGTGGCAGCAATCGCTAGACTAATCTCTTTGGCACCGTCTAAAGCGGCTCTCAGCGTTCGTTTTCCCATCAGTAGGTGTTGGTCAATAATGTCAATCACGCAGACACTGTCATCGATCAGGTTGCCGATTGCTAAGCCTAAGCCGAGGAGCGTCATGCTGTTGAGGCTATAGCCAAGCATCTGCATTACGGCAAAGGTGGGAATGATCGAGAGCGGTAGGGAAAGGGCTGTGACCCAGGTTGCTCGCCAGTTGCGTAAAAAGATACCAACGGTGATAACGGTGAAAATTGATCCGAGAATTAGCGTGTCAATGATTATGTCTCGATAAGAAGCACGAATAAAATCTGCTAGCGTGAACACGAGCCGCAATTCCACATCCTCTGGTAATGTGGGCTGAAGTTTTGCCACGGCCTGCCGCACGGCTTCCTCAACGCTGACAATTGAAGCTCCGCTGCTGCGTTTAACGGCCAGGGATACAACGGGTTCTCCGTTGAAGCGAGCCGCCTGTCGAGGTTCGGCAGATCCGTCTGTCACGGTTCCTAGCGTCGCTAACGGTACGGTTGCACCATCGGGTAAGTTAATCCGGTAGCGTTGCAAGGCTGGGATGGAGTCGGCGCTGCCCAAGGATCGGACAGACTGTTCACCACCGCTCAGCGCTGTTCGTCCACTCGGTAGATTTACATTAAAGGCGCGAATCTGGTCGTTGACCTGGTTTACCGTTAAACCCAGTGCTAACAGACGATTGGGGTCTAGCTCTATCTGCACCTCCCGATCCACCCCGCCCCACCGTTCCACCTGGGCTACACCCTCTACATTCAGCAACGCTGGGCTGATGGTCTGATCCACCAAGTAGCTCAAGTCCTCGACTGAACGGGTTTTGGCGGCAACCACATAGGTCATGATTGAGCTTTCGGTAAACTCTAGGCGATTGATAATTGGCTCATCGATATCCTGAGGCAAGAAGCTGCGAATTTGGGCGATCGCATTGCGGACATCATTGGTGGCGCGATCCACATCGATGCCCAAGTTGAACTCGATGCGCGTCACCGATTGCTCATCTTGCACTTCAGAGGTGATCTGGTCGATGTTGCCCAATCCTGCGACAGCATCCTCAACCCGTTTAGTCACCTGGGTTTCTAGTTCGGTGGCCGCCGCGCCCGACTGACGCACATAGACAACCACACCGGGAATATCGATGTTCGGATCGGCATCGATGCCAAGATGGAAGAAGGCGAAGAGTCCCATCACCATCAGCACCAGTGAGATTACCAGTACGGGCACAGGGCGCTTGATTGACCACTCGGAGAGGTGAAAGGACATGGTACAAAACCTGCCTCTACAGCGTTAAGCCTTGATAGGAATAATTTACAATAACGCAGATCTCTGTCTATTGTGCCGTAATCGAGGGTATCTGATACCAAATACTTCGATGAATGATACATTGCCGAACTGCCCCCCAACCCCCAGAATTGGGAGATTTAGGCTTCGACGTGAGTTCAGCTGAACGGGGCAAGCATTTGCATCATTCACAAACATATTTGGTATGAGTAGCCCAGCGCTGAGTAGGGCTAACAAAGAAGCTGCCCACCTTTTTACAGCAGAGCAGCCAAATGGGGAAAGCGCAAATAAGCAAATCTTTAATCCAGCCTCGCTCGATAGGCGTGCCAAAGATGACCGCCCAAGGCCAAAATTCCCAGCAAGATCTGAACATTAGCAGCTACTAGCCGATCGCCGCCATAGAACTCAATGGGAAATACGAGTGTATTGTGAACGATGAATGGAACCGAGACAAATGCCATGAATGCTAAACCACCCAAGCTGTAAGACAATAGCGCATCAGCATTGATTCTTAGCAACCGCTTGGCCCAAGGAAAGGGAGCTACTGTCATATGCCACAATCCGCCCAGAATCAGTACGGTGCCAATCCAAATATGGCCTCCAATCACATCTTCTAGATTATTCACGGCGGCCATCCCCCAGGGCGTCCAGCTTCCGTTCGCAGAGCCGACTAGATAACCCCAGATTGTAGCTGGATCGAGGGTCGGTGCCGTCACGAGGCGGACTTGTTGGATTGCGGCATCATAAATGCCACCAAACCGCATTGCCTTCAGCACAAGCAGAAATGCGCCCAGCCCCAGCACGACCAGATGGCTGCCCAGAATAAACCCCAGTTTCTTGGCATCATTCCAGTCGTAATGAAATTTGGCAGCTTGTTGCGGGCCATCCTTCAAAACGGCGGGTCCCTTGAACACATGAAACAGTCCGCCTGCACCCAGCACTGCCGAGGCGACTAGATGCAGCATCCCAATCGCAAAGTAGGGATAGACATCAATAATGGTTCCGCCTGCACCAACTCCCCAGCCTAGAGTTGCCAAATGGGGCAGAACGATAAAATTTTGTTTGCCCATTGACAGAGATGGATCAAACCGCAGGGCCTCAGAGACAGCCGTAATCCCAGCCCAGAACATGATCAAGCCAGCATGGGCTATATGAGCACCCAAAAGCTGCCCGGATAAATGGGTGAGGCGAGCATTGCCAACCAGCCAAGTCGCATTTGTATTGGCTGCGAAGGATTTATCTAAACGCAGGGATGAATCTGTAGAAACCGTCATAGTGAAACAGAGTAGATTAAATTATTGAGGAGCAATCGTAGATACCAACGTGATCACGAGCAGCGCCACGGCCATTGTCGGAACAGCGACCAGAACGCGACGATAAACAGGGGCACTCCGGTCTCGCATACCATAGACAGGCTGCCGCCAGCGCGTTAGTTGCTGGATCTGATTGAGGTGATAACGGTCGTAGCGGGCCATGCGAGCAAAGGGCAGTTCGCCCTGGGTTTGGCTGGGTAAAATCCGCCGTCGCTGATAGGGCACGGTTGCGTCGCCAAACTGAGTCAGATACTCCTCGCTGTTGAGTAAGGCATCGATAAAGCCTCGTAGCCCTTGAGTAGCCAGCACAATCGACCAGCTCAGGGTTTCCCGATTGTTGTAAACCTGTCGCCCTAGCAGCCGCTGCACGCACATTTCAACAAATCGGTAGTTGTTATTGGTTTCGTAATTGAGCCGCCGAAACGAGTCGGAGAGGGCCAAACCCCGGATAAACTCTCGTACTGTAATTTGACCAGAACGAAGCTGAGATTCTAAGGCAACTTGGCGATGGTTCTGCAAAATTTGCTGTTCATTAAAAACTTGCCGATAGGCGGCCCAAATAATTGCATCGACTTCTGAACCGCTGGGTAGGGTATCAGTGGTATAAAACCGGGGCTGTTCATCGTTTGGAATTTCGTAGCCATCAACGCGCTGATTTTGGCTGGAAAGTGGATAGCTCAATTGGGGAAGAGTCATGGGATATACCTCTAGAAATCAATTGCATGCATTGTGAATACATTAACCACAAGAAAGCAGGAATTCTGTTGGCGAGATTTATAGAGAATTCCTGCTTATGCTCATGCCAGCCCAGCTCGTCCGATTTCCAACAAAATAAAGCTGGCAAAAATCACCCCGCCAATGCCGCCAATCAAAAAGCCGCTGGTAAATAGACTCCAGGCTTGACTGGTTTGCAAATTGCTAGGCAGTTCGCCTACGGGTTTCCGTCTGCCGCGAAATACGGATACCCCATAAATCAGCAGGCAAATGCTCAAAATTACGACTAACCCAATGGCGCTGCTCGCTCCGGCCACTAGAGCACTGTCTGTATTCCGCAGTGGCCCCAGCTTGAGAAACGGACCCAGCAGCAAGTAGCCATGCGCCATGCCAATTTCTAGGCCGCGCGTGATCGGGTTGAGTCCTTGCCGGTAGATGGGTAGGGTTCTGATCCAATTCAAAGAGACATCGCTGTTGTTGACCGGAGTTGCGAGGTTGCCCAACTGCACATTACCGCGAAAGGGTTGGACAATTCCCTCGACCAAGGCAGCGTTATTGAACGCATTGTTGAACGTATTATTGAACTGCACGTCGCCAAAGCTAGCATCTGGATTGAACTGCATTTTGCTAAACACAAATCCGGACGCTTTAGCACGAGCACGCAGCGCATGCCAGAAATGGCCAGCCAGCAGCAAACCGGCAAAAATGACATGGAACAGTCCCAGCCAGGTCCGTGGGGTAATCACACCATCTGCGGTCGGGACTCCCACAGGACCATAGAAGACGCTGGGATAGACAGTGTCATTCACGGTGACAAAATAGGCGGCTAGCAGTCCCATATAGGCCAGTGCCCCTTGGCTGTAGGACAAATAGGCTTCACCAGACCAAATCAGCACTCGTTTAGCCCAGGCGGTGGGTTGCGTCAGAATATGCCAGATGCCGCCCAGAATGCAGATTAACCCAATCCAAATATGTCCACCCACGACATCTTCTAGATTGTTCACAGCAGCCATGCCTTTGAGTGTCCAGCCGCTGGGGGTGATGCCGACCAAATAGCCAAAGATTCTCAGCGGGTTGAGGGTGGGTTGGGTAATTAGCCGCACCTGTTCTGCTACCGGATCGTAGAGTCCGCCAAACCGCGTGGCTTTTAGCACCAGTAGCAAGGCTCCCATGCCCAGCAGCACCAAATGGATGCCGATAATCGAGGTCATTTTGTTGCCGTCTTCCCAGCGGTAGCCAAACCCTTTTTCATCCAGTTTGGCTGGCCCCAGAACCGCATGATAGATGCCTCCGGCTCCCAGCACGGCTGAACTGACCAGATGCAGCATCCCAATCATGAAGTAGGGATAGGTATCCACCACCTGTCCGCCTGCACCGACGCCAATCCCCAACGCGGCTAAATGGGGTAGCAGGATCAGCCCTTGATCGTACATGGGCAGGGCCGGATTGAAACGGGAGAGTTCAAACAATGTCATGGCTCCAGCCCACAGCACAATTAGCCCAGCATGGGCCACATGCGCTCCTAACAGCTTGCCAGAGAGGTCAGCAAACCGTAAGTTTCCAGCCCACCAGGACGTGGGATTCATGGAATCGGTAACGTAAGCGGTCGTAACCAGGGAATCTCCGATTAATGAATCAGGAGAATCAATTGGTTCAGAATTGACTTCAGCGTTAATTGCAGTCATAGGAATCAAATCTTGAATGCTTAGGGGATTGAAAACGTAAACCAGAAACTAACTCGCCTGTCCACGCGGAAATGCCACCATTTTGCCCTGACTGAAGCTATAGCCAGCGGCTCGCAGTGCATGAAAGAGATGCCCCTGCAAAAAGAAGAAGCCGAGCCAGAAGTGGGCATTAGCGAGCCAAACGCGAGAGGTCAACAGGCCATCTGGACTAACAAATAACGGAAACCGATCAAACTTGAGTGCTAAGGTGGGTCCAAAGAATTCGGGCGGAAAGGCGATGGTATTGACTGAAACAAACAACGTGGCAATGAATGCCATCAAACTTACTGCACCAATGCTATAGGACAAATACGCCTCACCCGACCAGACAAATAGATTTTTAGCCCAGGTGAACGGTTGAGTGCGAATATGCCAGATACCGCCCAGAATACACATTAAACCGACATAAATATGCCCACCCACGACATCTTCTAGATTGTCCACACTAGCCAACCAGAACCTGCCGCCTGCACCAAACAAATAGCCAAAAATAGCAGCAGCATTGAGGTTAGGACTGGTGATCAGCCGCACGTTGTGAATTGTGGGGTCGTATAGGCCACCAAATGCCATTGCTTTAGCCACTAACATCAGGGCACCAATTCCCAACAGCACCAGATGAATGCCCAAAATCATCGTCATTTTATCGGCATCATCCCAGCGGTAGCCAAAGAAGCTGGACTGGTTTTCCAATTTGGCGGGTCCCTTAAATACATGAAACAGTCCACCCGCGCCCAAAACGGCTGAGCTGATCAAATGCACCACACCAACCGCGAAGTAGGGATAGGTATCGACAATCGCACCGCCTTCACCTACGCCTAGTCCCAGCCTTGCCAGGTTCGGTAAAACGATCAATCCCTGTTCAAACATGGGGCGGGTTGGATCAAAGCGAGCCAATTCAAATAAGGTAATCGCCCCGGCCCACAGCACAATCAGGCCAGCATGGGCCACATGGGCACCGAGCAACTGTCCAGATAGATTGACTAGACGCGCATTGCCCGCTCGCCAAGGAATTTGTTCGGTCGATTCAGCCGCAATGGTCATGAATATGGTCTCCTATAGCAAAGCGTAAAATTTGAGGATTATTTGAGAGCTTATTTGCAAATGATGTTGAGAAGATTGGACTCAGCGCTGGATTTGGGTCCCCCCTAGTCCCGTTCAAAAAGGAGCGAATCAGATCGGAGACGCAGATGTTTTGCTTGTGGTAGGGGGAATAATGCTGCGCTTAGGGATAAGTCAGAAGAGATGCATTGATTAGGAATTAGCAGCCCTGCTAGCGAATGCTTCTTCTAACGTAGGTGTTGATTCTGTGGATAGATTGGCAGCAATGAAATCAAAGAAAGTGCCATAATCGTTGCCACGCGCCGCAGAACGTGCTCGATAAGCGTGCCAGAGATGACCCACTAAGGCGAGAAAACCGAGCGCGGCATGAACACTGGCTAACGTCGGTCGAACAGATGCACCCTCGATGGGACCATAAAACACACTTGGATAGGCAATTTGATTCACCGAGACAAAGCAAGCCACGCTGAACCCAGCTAGCGCCAACGCTGCCAAGCTGTAAGACAGGTAGGCTTCACCAGACCAGATCAAGACTCGTTTGGCCCAGTCTAACGGCTGAGAGACAATGTGAAAAATACCGCCAGCAATGCAAAGTAAACCGACCCAGACATGCCCACCAACGAGGTCTTCCAGATTATCCACACTAGCCATGCCGGTGATTGTCCAACCCTGCGGGCTAAACCCAAACAGATAGCCAAAGATGCGGGCCGGATTTAGATTTGGAGTCACTAATCTCACCTGATCGACTAGCGGATCATACAGCCCACCAAACCGGGTGGCTTTCAACACCAACAGCAGGGCACCCATGCCTAAAATCACTAAATGAATGCCTAAAATGCTAGTCATTTTGTTGCCGTCTTCCCAGCGGTAGCCAAACCCTTTTTCATCCAGTTTGGCTGGCCCCAGAACCGCATGATAGATGCCTCCGGCTCCCAGCACGGCTGAACTGACCAGATGCAGCATCCCAATCGCGAAGTAGGGATAGGTATCCAGAACTTGCCCACCTGCTCCTACGCCAATTCCCAGTGCCGCTAGATGGGGCAGCAGAATCAGCCCTTGCTCGTACATGGGTTGGGCTGGGTCAAAGCGGGAGAGTTCAAACAACGTCATGGCTCCAGCCCACAGCACAATCAACCCAGCATGAGCCACATGCGCTCCCAGCAACTTGCCGGAGAGATTGGCAAATCGAGCATTTCCAGCCAGCAGCGGTGCACCCGAATCCTGCGACTGGAGACTGGTCCAGCCCAAGGCTTGAAACAGGGGAGTCCAAAAAATTGAGGTGGTCATTCGCGATCCGTCTCCTTTGTTGTAGATGAAAGAGCCTAGATGGCAAGAGCCGGGGATGT
The DNA here is from genome assembly GCF_032598965.1 of Leptolyngbya sp. NK1-12. Lineage (NCBI taxonomy): Bacteria > Bacillati > Cyanobacteriota > Cyanophyceae > Leptolyngbyales > Leptolyngbyaceae > Leptolyngbya > Leptolyngbya sp. NK1-12. Next base: position 6,569,011 of record NZ_CP053586.1, on the reverse strand, counting down.
TGATAGTCTTTAGCAGCTATTGAGAAAATTACTCAATAAAATCAAACTACAAAATCGGCACTATTGCAAATATTCCGACTGGGATTTAGGTAAAGTTTTGCTAACTCAAGCATTGAAAAAGCGGCATTCTACAACGCAAAGACCCTACAGAAACCATACAAAGCGATATGTTTCTCGGCTCTATACTGTGATTTGCAGCAGCGATTTTGGTTGCTGACACTCTAACGAACTGGAAGCTTATTGATAATCTTATTGATAATCTATATTAAGAATTCTATGTGTGGAATTCAGTATGATTTCGCCCCCACCCCCCAATTCTGAGCTACGGTGTACACACGCCCCCTAAATCCTCCAATTTTGGAGGACTTTGAACCTGCTTGTTCTCTCGTTTCACCAGCATCGCCTCTTTGTCGAACAAGCTAAAAATAATGAGAAGCAAAACATTGAAAAGCAAAACATTGAAAAGAATAGTAAATTGAATCATTTAGTTGATCTCAACCCGATCACCATCTTTGAGATAGGCCGCTCCCTTCAAAACCACCCGGTCGTTTTTAGTCAATCCTTGTTTAATTTCAATTTGTTGATTCGGCAACAGTTCACCCACTTCCACGGGCTGGGCCGTGACGGTCTGATCGGGATTGAGGCGATAGACAAGATGGCTGCCATCGGGTTGGGGCAACACTGCCGCAGCGGGCAAAGTTATGCCTGGAGTAGTCGAGGTGATAATCGCGCCGCGCAGAAACATGCCTGGTTGTAATAGATCCGAATCTGGCAGGGATACTTCTACAGTCGCCATCCGCGTTTTTGGATCAATCAGGGGGTCAATGGCTTGGACTCGTCCGCTTAAGCGCAGATTGGGGTAGGCATCGCTAGTAATCTGGACGCCTTGCTGAAGCCGGACCTGAGCGAGCTGGGTTTCAGGCAGCTCTAGATGCAGTTCCAGCCGCTGATTGTCAATTAAGCTAAACAGTTGACCAGAGGCCACATCACCGACTCGCGCCAGCCGTTCGGCAATTTTGCCGCTGCGGGGAGCTAGGACTTGAGTATCCTCAAGCTGGGCTTGCAAGGTTTGCACCCGTTGGCGGTTCGCTTCCAACTGCGCTTCGGCTTGGGCCAACACTTCAGGGCGCGGGCCTGTCTCCAGTTCGCTCAACTGCTGAGTGGCCTGCTGCAATGTGGCCTTTGCCTGAGATAGGACAGCCTCGGCACTGCGAGCTTGATTCAGCACTTCATCGAGGCGATCGGTGGCAATCGCGCCTTCACGGGCTAGGGTTTGATTGCGCAGAACGCGCTGGTTGGCTAGGGTTAGGTCCGACTCGGACCGCGCGACTGCGGCCTCAGCGCTGCGAACTTCTGCCCTCGCTCGGTTGATTTCTTCGATCCGACTGCCCGACTGCAATTCTGCCAACTTGGCGGCAGCAGCTTGTACCTGTGCCTCGGCTTCACGCAACTGAGCTTGCAACACTTTGCTATCTAAAACGGCCAGCACTTGCCCCTGCATTACCAAATCCCCTTCTTCAACCAACACCTGATCGATTTGCAGACCGCTGCTTGGTGAGAGAATGGCTAGCATTTCAGCCGCCACTACGGTGCCTGTTGCCGCTAGCGTGCGCTGAATTGGGGCGACTGTAACCGTGGCAAGGGTAACTGGGGTGGCAGCGGTCGATGCGGAGTTGACAGAGGTTAACGTCGGACGGTTGGCAGCCGGTTTGAGCCAGTGAGTCGCTGCCAGAGTGATTGCTATTCCTAGGCCAACTCCTAAGAGCAGTTTGGTGAATTCTGCTGGAACTAAATGGCTTGGCTCTGCCGACCGAGGAGAATGATCAAGTTCGCTGAAGGGCGAGGGTGCAACGTCTTTGGTGGAATCATCAGGCATGGCGGCACCATCCACTTTTAGTAGTTCAGCACTGCCGGAATGCCCAATTGATGCAAATCAAGCGTTTGCTTTTGTCGTCGGTGATCAAAGGTGAGATCCAGCAGTGGCTTCGATTGTAATTCCAGCGAGATCACGCCTTCCCGCTCTAGCAGCGTCATCGAGTCTGTCAGCGGAGTGGTCGTGCTGATCCCAACCGCAGTGCTAGTGAGCCGCTGAATCTGGGCAGGATGGGCCAATAGCTGTTGATGCATCACCGAAGTGGGATCAAGCAAGGCCACGAGGGAAATAGACTCTGGAATCACAAAACATAGCGGTTCTGCCTGAGTACGCCAATTGTCTACCGCAAAATTGATGAAGGGCTGGGAGTCGATGGTAGGAGCGGGGTTGGAGGCTGCGGATCTAGGGCGCAGGGCGATGCTAAAGGGGGAAGCCTGGGTTTGCGGCCAGTTGGCTCGTGCTAAAAAGTCAATTCCAGACTGCATGGCATATATTTCTGCCGCTAGCTCATCTTCGACCCAGAGCAGCTCTAGATAAACATTTTCAAAAAAAATCAGGCGCGAGGCAGTGCCTTGCTGCAAGCGACGCAGCGGTTGGCTGGAACTCACTAAGCCCAAATCAGCGAGGACAAAGGCTGAGACGGGGGCGCTAACGCAAATAACAATGTGATCGATTTCTAACAAAGACTCTGTTGCTATAGCCAATAATTGGAGGGGCATGATTCTCTCCCTGAATTTAATTTTTTATAAACAATAAACTTTTACAAACAAGTCTTTAAAGGAATTACTAATAGCAAGTTTGGCTTCAGTACACCCAGTTGACAAAGCTAGTTGCAAAGCTAGTTGACAAAGCTGTTGTTCAAGCTGATTCGCGCTCAGGTTCAACAGCTACGGTGTACACACCAGTCGAAGATCCCCCCACCCCCCTTACCAAAAGGGGGAATAGGCGAAGCCCATACCAACCAGGGGTTGAAGTCCCTATTGATCTATGCCGAAGGTGCATCCCCATAGGGGTTTAGGGGGATTATAGCCCTGCGGGCATCTCAGAAAAGGGGGATCCAACCCTTGCATTGAGCCACGATCGAGATCTGTGTACATGGTAGGGTTCAACAGGGGGGATGGAAATAGGCATTGGGGGCAGGAGGCAGGGATTACTGATGGTCTGCAGTCAATTGTGCTTACCTATTTCGTAAGGCTGAGTAAGGCTGAGTAAGGCTGAGTAAGGCTGATGCCAAGCTTGGATCAGGGGCTTTTAGATGCTGTTCTAAGCAAAAGTTAGTCTTAAGCTTAAGACGGTAGCAACATTTCTGCCACTGTTAGTAATAATTCTCATTTATTATGAAACGCTGAAACTCTAAACTTGTCAACCTGTCTTGAGCATGGAGCGCGATCAGCCAGTATGATTGTGCTGGCTCATTGGCTTATTAGGCTGACCTGTTGTATGCGTTCCAAATACTTACCAATACTTATTTATGCGCTTTTATGCGCTGCCCAACTATGAAGCTTTTGTTTGATTGGGAATTCTGACTAGAATAGGCAACCCCAATTCGTTTAGGCTATAGTTCAGACAAACAAGCGGCAAGTTTCAATAGTCTTTCCTGATGATCTCGCCAAGTTTCATCGGACTCACTAGCTGCATTACTTGCTGGTATCAAGTACTGGCATTAAGTACTGGCGTTAAGTACTGGCATTAAGTACTGGCATCAAGGCAATCAGTTCCTGTAGTTTTCAACCTGGAAACAACGGTGGTTAAGAAACAGCGCAACTCAGATAACCCAGCGATCACAACCCAATTTGATTATCAGGTCTTGCCAGAGGCGGCGCGGGCCATCGTGCAGCAGCGCACTGGGGAAATTCGGGAGCGGCTTCAGCGTTCGGCTCAGGATATCTGGGAAATTGGACAGCGGTTGGCTGATGTACGGGCAGCGCTCAAGCATGGGCAGTTTGATGCTTGGCTGAAGGCAGAGTTTGGCTGGAGTCGGCGCACGGCCTATAACTTCATCAATGTCTATGAGACGTTTCAAGAACGTGCAAATCTTGCACAAATCGACATCGCCACCTCGGCACTGTATTTGCTGGCCGCGCCTTCCACTCCGCCTGACCTGCGGGAACAGTATCTTCAGCAGGCCAAGTCGGGCAAAAAAGTTACCTACAAAGAGTTGCGCGACACAATTGAGCGAGAACGCCCCGGCAAGGCAACGGTCGAGGTGCTAGCCGCAGAAGCTGCTAGCCCGCTAGAAACTGCCCGCAAACCGGAGATTGTGACGTTAATTCGGCAGGGTGCCGCCACTCATCATCGCGAGCCTGATCCGGCTAAAGGTAATTCCACTACGACAATCGACATCACGGCTGAACCGATTGGCCCAACTTCGACTCAACCAGCTACAGGGCTACAACCGGGCTGGTATCTGCTCGACCAGCAGCACTTACTCTTTTGCGGCGATACCGCTTCTCCGGACTTCCACGGCTTAATTCCAGAAGCGGCCTTTGCCCTAGCCGCCACCGCCGAAGATTGGGACCACGATTGGCTCGTGGAGGCAGCCAAAACCGTCACGATTTTGCCCGAAACCACCCTGCAACCGGGCATGATTGAACAACTGATTACCCTGTTTTCCCAGCCTCAAGAGATCGTGATCTACCCCTGGTTGCCCGATCCCGATATGCTTGGAATTGCCCATCGGCTAGGGCGAAAGGTGGTGGCAGGCGATATCTCTCCAGAGCGCTGTCAGCAGGCCATTCGGGCGGCTGGGCTACCAGTCGTGAAAATTAGGTTATGAAAATTAGGCTAAGTGCCTGGGTTGACAACCGCATCAGCCCAGCTTGACCAGATCAGAGACTTGGTATTGGTTCACGGGCACCAGTTCCAGAGGTTCTGCTGAACGAATTGCCGTCAAGACTTGACCACTGATTGCGACCCTGGCCCGATAGCCGCCAGTCTGGCCAGATGGAGTCGCATAATCAATTTGCACCTCGGCCCAAGCGGCATCTTGTTTGGAGCGTTCCAGGAGTAGGCGCAGCCGCTTCGACGGCAGATAGTACAGCACCCTGCGTAGCCAACGCCGCAGCCAGTTCTCTCCTAAACGTAGTACCATTCCCTGCTGTTGATAGGTCAGCCAATCCCAACCTTCCTGCCGCCAAACTTCTCGCTCGGCAATCTGCTCAAATTTGCCCAAGCCGGCCCAGCCACGATAGCAGCGCGTCAGTCTTACCAAATCTCCCGTTCGGTAAACCAGGGCATCCAGTAAGTCCGGCTCTAGATGTCCCCAATAGCGCCCTTCCGGTAGGTCCAGCAGTGTGGGGGCATACTGATGTCCACCAAAATGGCTGCACCGCCACACCCGCAGATTCCGGTCAGCGTAATGTTTCCGCAGTTTGTCATAGATTGGAAAGCCAAACCGAGCACAGGCCGCATCCACATTACTGTGGGTACAAACCAGCAGATCCCGCGTCGGGCCATTCTCCTGACGATAGCGCTGAAAGCGTTTGAGAATATGGGGCTGCCCGACCAGTTGTTGCAGCAAGGCGATGGCTAAGGGAGCCACGTCTGATCGGGGCAGCAGATATTCCTGCTGGTTGTAGACGGTGAATTTCCCGGACGGACGCGCATAGAACAGCAGGCGAGTATAGCCGGGTCGAGAATAGCTCCGGTCGGGGGCAATCGCAATCGGACGAACCCGAATACCGTCTAAGGCCAAGGTTTTGATCAGGGCCAGTACCGGCTGAATTTCGGGAGTCGATTGCAGCAACTGAGCTGACCAGGGTTGAGGCAGTTCTACGATGAGGCAAGCGTCGGTGACGGGGGCTGAACCGATTGGATCTTCACCATTGGCTTGGGAAACCAGTGAACAAAAGCGACATTCAGTAATAGGAACCTGGGTCATGGGATTGGGAACAGAGGCTGGGGCAGAAAAACCTCAGGCAAGCGTTGTGAAATCGGCTCTGGTCATTTGATTGCGCTGTACATCGGTCAGAATGGCTAACGCATCGTTGCCCGCCCTGATCAGCAGATTATCGCCTCGCTGAATAAAGCGCAACTGCCCAAATGTGATACCAGCCGTTAATCCTAACCGATCTTGCCGATCCTTGAAGTCAAGAATTCGGTCCGTACCGGGTCCCTTTTCCAGGGCAAACACATCGCGGCCGTTGCCGCCAGTCAGCCGATCGCTGCCGTTGCCGCCAAGCAGCGTATCATTACCGTTGCCTCCCACTAGCGTATCGTTACCCAAATTGCCAAGCAGCCGGTCGTTGCCGCCTAACCCACTAATTTGATCGCGGCCTCCTAAACCGTCAATCACATCCTTGCCGCCGGTGCCCCTCAGCCGGTCGTTTCCTGGGGTACCAAAAATCGTGCCGGTTGGGCTAGGGGATGGACTCGGAGAGGGACTGGGAGAAGGGCTAGGGGTGGGAACCTGGCTAGGATTATCCGCAAATTGAATCGTGGCAGAACGGGCACTTGGATCAACGGTGTAACCAGAACCGGGCTGAAGCGTATAGGTGACGGTTTGCAGTCCTTCTGCTTGGTTATCTTGAAAAATGGGAACGCGAATCGTGGCGACCCTTTCTTTGATTGTGAAGTCAAACCCAGAAAAGTCTAAATCACCCACCGGTGTATCACCACCGGCAACGTTGATGGCAAACAGATCGAGCTGAGTCAGGGATTGGGGTACGTTGCCCTTGACGGTCACTCTAACGCCGCCAGCAGGCGGTGCCTGATCAAGCTCAAACCGAAAGGTAAGTACCGTGCCCTGAGATTCGATCAGGGTCGGAGGAGCGGCAGAAAATTTAACAGTGGTCATAATTTCAGATCAGCTAAAACAAATGAGCAAAGCATTCGTAAATACAAGTCGATGGTTGCTAGCCGCCAAGCTGAGGTTCAGCTAAAAGTGGCAACGCAGCAGACCCAATCGGAAGTGACGCTCACTTTTTGCAAATACTCAGGCGATCGAAAATGAATTTGTTTGGCTCACTAGAGTTGGTTTGTTCGCGCAGCGTGTGCATAGCACGATCCCCTTTTCTGAGATGCCCGCAGGGCTATAATTCCCCTAAACCCCAGTGGGGATGAGCCTTCGGCGTAGATCAAGGGGGACTTCAAGCCCTAGTTGGTATGGGCTGCGCCTCTTCCCCCTTTTAGTAAGGGGGGTAGGGGGGATCTAACATAATTTAGAATTTGCGATCGACTGAGTATTGCTACTAGGATGCCAAATCCAAAGCCATTTTGTGTACCAGACAGTTGCCGACAGTGAAAGGTGCTATCAAAACCAAAGGCAGTAAAGCAGCCGGCTAGAGCTAGGGTAGATGCTGGGCTGATATCGATATAGACTTACATAAATTTGCAAAATTTGCACAAGCTTGCACAACAGTTTTTGAACCAACTTCCAACCTCTGCCAAAGTGGACCGCTTGTCAAGCCAAGTACAAAAATTTTACGAATAGATTTTTACGGTAAATTCAATCTCATACCAAATATGTTTGTATATGATGCAAATCCTGGCCCCCCAAATCCCCCAATTCTGGGGGACTTTGAGTAGCTCGGCTCTCCCGGAATTGGGAGCTGGAGGCGATTCGGCATCCGTATCGTTCACTGAAGTATTTGGTATCAGAATCAGCCTATAAGACCATTGCAGCAGTTAAATTCGGATCATTTGGATTAACCATGCCGGTGGCGGAAGCACAGGCATGCTGCCAGAAATCGAGAACTTGTTCGGCCAACAAGGAGGCTTGAAAAAAGTGAAAAAAGTGCCCACCCTCTGGACACGACCACAGCCGATCACCCTGCTTCAGCAATGATTGCCAGCTCTGTAACGCCTGAGTGTCTACAACAATGTCATCCTGGCTACCACAAATCAATAGCGGCACCGTCACTCTACAGGGCAGCAAATGTACCTGACGAAACAATGAATGCAGAGAAAGAGAACTAGTTAAATCTTGTTCTAATAGCTGGATCAAACAGTCGAGATGATGTTGAGCTTGATAGCCAAATAGGTTATAAACCATTGCTAGCAGAAGCCTGTCATGGCTCACCTGAAGCCGATGCCTGTAGTAGTGAAACTGCCAGTCCACAGCAATATCAACTCCAACCGCCAATAAGGTTAGAGACTTGATCCGCTCAGGGTATTGGCGCGTGTAGAGCAGCCCTAACAATCCACTGGTGCTATGCCCAATCAAATGAACAGGCTGAGAAAAAGCGCTGAGATCCTGATGCAGCAAAAGCATTGCCTTTTCTAAAGAACACTCTTCATCGAGCTGTTGCTGATACTGCCACGGTATTATCTTAGCTTGCTGGCCTAACTGCTGAAGTAGAGGCTGAGCAAAGCATTGTAAACTGGAACTGGCATTCAACCAAATCGCATCAGGTACAGCAGTTTCGGGTACAGCAGACATAAATTCACCTTGTTTCAGATTGGGATTTTCAACCGAAGTTTTTGATATTAATGAGAATAATTGCAATAAGAACAAAGACAGGTGACTACCTGAATCAAACACTTTAACCTAAGTAGAAATTGAGCAAGAAGCTTGAGGATGAGAATAAAAGCCTTGAGAAATAATACCATTTCCACCTGCTCAAGCCATCAAGAATCAGCCCACTAGGCAAGTAGAATCTGCACCCGAATCGGTTTGTTAGAGCTTGTTTGTAAACAAAGATTGAGATCCCCCTAAATCCCCCTTTTTAAGGGGGACTTCAGAGATTTAACTCGGTTCCCTCCTTATTTAAGGAGGGTTAGGGAGGATCAGATGGGAAGTCGATTCTAGCCTCTTAAAATTCATTTACAAACAGTCTCTTAGACCATTACGAAGTCCTAACACTTTAACACTAATGCAAATATATCTCAAGAGTGATTTGTTTACTTGTCCTTCGTGAGAGGCTGAGATCGACATCAAACGACCTCGATCACTCGATCACTCGATCACTCGATCAATGGAGGACTCAATATGGTAATGTTAGACGACAATAAGCGGCAGGCCATTGCGACTGAATTAGCTGATTTGAAAGCACTTCAGGAATTGTTGATTACAACTGAACAAACCTTGATGCCCGCAGTCAGCAGCGACAACGAAATTCGAGAGCGGTTCAACGATTTTCTCAAGGATGATCAGGAGAATTTGCGCACAATTGATACTGTACTGAGTCGCTTTGGTGGAGGCAATATCCAGCCACGAGATACGATCAGGCAGTACATTGACCAGGTCCACCAGTTAATGCAGGGAGACAAACTGTCTTTGTATCAAAAGGTATCTGCGCACGAACGAATCAAGCACCAAGCTGTGATGACCGGGTTGATTGTGCATAAGGCTGCCCAGGTCGCCGGTGAAGATGTCAAAGAAGCCATCGGGCCGTTGAATCAGGTGAACTTCACCAACCGTGCCCATCAAGAGCAACTGAAAGGAATTATGGAGATTTTGGGAACCCGAGAACTGACTGGGCGCGATCCAGATCAGGGCGTTTGGGCAAGAACGCAGGATGCCATCGCTGCTTTGCGGGGTGCTTTTGAGGGAATCAAGAGCTATTCCAGCTAAAGCGCTTTTCTGAAAAATCTTTGACTACATCCATAACTTGCATCAATTTGCATGATCAAGAACTTGCATCACAAGGAGTTTACTCATGTCTGTGGATATGACACCGACCGATAAGTTGAACGATCAAATCGTTTACACACTGCTGAACAAAGTCAAGCATGGTGGCGAAGATCCGCACGACGTTAGTTTCTTTGCCGAGGACTTTGAAGGTGAGACCGTCAATCGCGACGTTTTGATCGAACAGCTCAACCAGATTATGCCTAAGTACCTGATGGGTGAAATTGAAACTACAGGCGAAACTATAGGCGATAATTCACCCGAACCTAAGGCACTGGTTATTTGTAAAAATGCTCAGGTAACAACCGATGGTTTAGCGATGTTAAAAGCAAAATACTTCAAGGTTGATCAAACCTGAGTCAGACTCAGTAAATCGCAAATCCTGTTGAGATCCCCCCTAACCTGCTTTACAGAAGGGGGGGGAGCCGATCCACAACTGGTGAGGCAAAGAAGCTAGAGGCTTTACCCTGACTCAATTGCCTGATTCAATTAACGGGTTGCTGCTGCAGGCGCTGATTCACCGCATCCCAGCTCACCGTATTCCACCACTGCTTCAGGTATTCTGGGCGGCGATTCTGATAGGTGAGATAATAGGCATGCTCCCAGACATCGTTGCACAGAATGGGATAGTGACCATCCGACCAAGGACAATCCTGATTCGGTTGGCTGATAATCTCGAACTTGTTGTCAACCGTGCGAACCAGCCAAACAAAACCGCTACCAAAGTGCTTCGCCCCCGCATCATTGAATTGGGTTTTGAAGTTCTCAAAGTTGCCGAACACATCGTTGATTACCGTTGCAATCGCTCCCGTGGGTTCACTGCCAGCATTGGGAGCCATAATTGACCAGAAGATCGATAGCCCCTAGGATTGAATAGAACGAGTTTTCAGCCAGCGTTTTTTAGACTTGTAGAATGGCTTGCGGGTAGGAGCAGGCTCAAAGTCGAGGCAGTCAACGGCTTCTTCGGTCAGCGCTCTGTGGGGATGAACCGTACATTTCAGGTAATGACAACCTGTAAAGTAGACGCAGCGATCACACGGAATACGATGCAATTTTTGCAGTCGCGTAATGCCGTCGCGTAACGCAACAATAACAGCCCAGATGAATCCAATCAACAAGGTTGATAGCGTAATTGGGCAAAGAACAGCTTTATCAGTGAGCGCTATGCCAAAATAGAAACTGTGAATCATAGTTTTAGCCAGAGTGGTATTTAGAACGGTGAGTGAGCGGTATATCTCGCTGATGGGCTTGCATCAATGCCTCAAAGGGCGGCATCTCCTGATGGCAAGTCAGGCAAAACCAGTACACCCTGGAATCGCGCACATGGCGGAGTAGATTATCGGAGCAGCAAGGACAAGTTGGCATAGTCAGGTATAGATGAGGAGTTCACTTCAAAAGCAGAGGAATCAGATTTAGCTAAGCCTGACTCCTTGCCTTGAAATAGATCTGCATTGGCGGTTAAACCAGTACCGTCTGTTTTTCCATTGCTGGATCGTATTTTCCTAAACTGGCAGATCCATTCAGCTTGGCGCGATGATAAAGCAACTGTTGAGCAGCTGGAATGTTAGCATCATGACCGGCCCAATACTCAAGCGCAGGCTGCTGAATTGCTCGTGCATAGGAGAAGGTAACGCGCCAGGGACACAGCGCACCATATTTGACATTCATTGTATTGAGATGTTCAGTTGAACGCTGATTACTCTGCCCACCAGAGAGAAACGCAATACCAGGAACAGAGGCCGGAACGTTATTGCGCAGCACTTGAATCGTCATCTCTGCGACCTGATCAACCGTGGCCTGCACCGGACACTCTAGGCCAGAAATCACCATACTGGGCTTGAGGATCATCTGGTCAAAGGCCACTTTTTGTAGCCGCAGTTGGGTAAATACAGCTTGCAGCGTTTGATCGGTTACCTCATAGCACCGTTCGATAGAATGATTGCCATCGATCAGCACTTCTGGTTCAACAATCGGCACAAGTCCCCCTTCCTGACAAAGGGCAGCGTATCTAGCCAGAGCATGGGCATTGGTTTCGATGCAGGTTGGGCTAGGAATAGGTTCACCAATCGTAATCACAGCCCGCCATTTGGCAAATCGTGCGCCCATCTGATAGTACTCGGCAATTCGCTCGCGCAGTCCATCTAGCCCTTCGGTTATTTTCTCACCGGGGCAAGCTGCCAGATCTTTTGCGCCCGTATCAACCTTGATACCGACAATCATCCCTGCATTCTGCATGACCTGCGTGAAGGGCACGCCTGCCTGGGATGACTGGCGAATGGTTTCATCGTAGAGAATGGCACCGCTAATAAACTCACTCAAATTGGGAGTTGTTAGGATTAACTCCCGATAAGCTCGACGCCGCTCTTCGGTTGTTGGAATCCCCAGTTTGGCAAATCGCTTGTTGCAGGTGGCATTGCTTTCGTCCATCGCCAGAATGCCTTTGCCGGGGGCTACCATCGCCTGGGCTGTTTGTCGCATTTCATCTGCATAAATACTCATCTCGTTCGCTCTTTCATGAGACAACCAGATTTATTATTGCAACTATTTCTCAATAAGTCTATAATATCGGCAAGTTATTTTTGAAATTCGCCTGGTTCGCAGTAGAGGCAAGGGTTCGAACGCTTTTCAAGTAGTTCAGGAAAGCAGTTTAGGAAAGCAGTTTAGGATGATGAAGTATTTGGCTACTTTGCAGTTTCGGAAGGTGACTCGGTCACAATCGAGATCGACCTTGATAAAGTACGCACCATTTGGCGGGATCGCTGGCAAGAAACCTATCAAGCAATGCAAGACCGCATCAGCCATGAGCTTGAGCAATCCAATCAGCTCTAGGTGATTTTTGTTTCAGAGCTATTCACTATTCGTCTTTTGCTCGTTAAGGAGTAACCGCTATGAATGCCTCCGAACAGGCAACTAACGTTGAGATCGTCAGTAAAATTGCCACGGTCGTTAATTTAGTGCGATTTGAGTTTCCAGATCTGGCGGTTGATTTCAGTCCTTGGTTGAACAATGCTGAAACGCAAAAGTTTGATGATCCCAATTCAATTGATTTGGGGTTTCACTTTCCGGGGCGGAGCTTTACTTGCCAAAGTTCCAGTATTTTGATGCAAATTCGTTTGCCTGATGCACAGCGCTCTCGAATTGCCGCAGTTGAGCTGTCTGGTCATGACCATATGGGGCAGCAGTGGCGATTTGCAACCAGTCAGGCTGAGGAATTCTGGGGACTGGCAGTACCATTACCCAAAGCCCAAACCCAGCTCAAACAAATTTGTCGGCAGGTGGTTCGTCTATTCAATTCGGCTGTGCGGAGCTAAGCGAAGGAGCCATCCGGCAGCAGGGCCAGCGAGACGCGACCAATCTGTACCCAATGTGCCTGACAATCTTCCTCGGTCAAAACATTCCGAATTCTGACCGGCTTCACACCATTGGGGGGAAATGCCCACCATTCTCCATTCCGGCAGAAAGGATCGGTGTAGCCATACCGCTGACACCAGCCCTGACACATAGCGTGAATAGCAGTAGCGAGATCAGGATAAATCACCTGCATGAAAATCACCGAAAATTATACCAATCAAATCGCTGATCAAAAAATATAGCTTCAGAGATCGCAATCATGTGAGATCCCCCCTAACCCCCCTTATGAAAGGCTACGGTGTACACACAAGTCGAAGATCCCCCCTAACCCCCCTTAAATCAAGGGGGGAACCGTAGGGAAAGCCTGAGCGCAGCACCTACCAATCAGGGGTTGAAGTCCCCCTTGATCTACGCCGAAGGCGCATCTCCGTAAGAGTTTAGGGGGATTATAGCCCTGCGGGCATCTCAGAAAAGGGGGATCACCTCTTGCATTGAGTCGCGATCGAGGTCTGTGTACACGGTAGCTTATAAAAGGGAGAATGTTGAGTATGAGCTAGCTCATAGAGTCACCAATTTATCTTACCTATACTGGCTAGTAATTCAATCGATTCAATCAATTCAATCGGAGACACCTAGCCAAGGAGGCACCCCATGACGAACTCCACAAAAACCAGCTCTCCAAACAACGCTGCATCTAATTCGGCTCCCAATCTGCAAACCGCACCAGGCCATCAGGTTTTGGCTGCCGCAGGCAAAAAGGTACTGCGTCCGGGCGGGCACAGCGCTACCGAGCAACTGTTGACATGGGCAGACCTACAGCCTGGAGAAACGGTGCTGGAACTAGCCGCCAGTTTTGGTTATAGCGCGATTGCGTTGGCCCAGCGCTATGGAGTCCGAGTGACAGGCATAGAAAAGAACCCCGCCAGTGTAGAGCGCGCCCGCGCCAATGTGGCCGCCGCTGGATTAATTGACCAAGTCACGATTCTAGAGGGCGATATCTTTCAGCTAGATGCAATCGAGACGCAGTTTGATGCGGTGCTGGCTGAAGCCATCCTGACGATGCAGTCGGCTCCTGGCAAAGCCAAAATCCTGTCTGGAATTGCCAACTGTCTCAAACCGGGCGGCAAGTTCCTCAGTCACGAACTGTTGGTGTCGGAACGCACTGGAACGGATCGCAAAGCCGAAATTTATGCGGCGCTGCGACAAGCAATTCGCGTCAATGCCACGCCTCTATCGGAAACTGGATAGGTTGATGTTTGCCAAGCGGCGGGGTTAACGGTGGTGCAGCAGCAAACGGGGCAGATGGGCTTATTGCATCTCCCGACCCTGCTGCGAGATGAAGGGCTAATAGACACGCTCAAAATCGGCTGGAATGTATTGACTCGGCCTGTGATTCGCCAGCGGGTATGGGGAATGCGGCGAGTGTTTCAGCAGCATCAATCTGACTTGGGCTATATCGTTCTAATGGCGCGGAAAGAGGGGTAGGAGTTGGCACTTAATAAAAATAAGTCTCAACTGTATTGCTCTTTTCTGGCCTTTGAGATACATTAATGCAGAATTCTTTAGCGCTGTTTCGATTTAAGCCAATTGCTTAGCCAATTTGATTTAAGCCAAGCAGTAGGTTCTGAAGAATTAGGGTGTATTATGACTTGGAGATTCAAAATGACACACACTAGTGCAACAGCTTCGGCCCAGGTTCGTTCCAGCAGAATTCAGGTCGAAGTCCGGGAGATTCCAGTTGTGAAACAACAGGCTACTCTCTCTCGCCATGATGTAGATAGTGACGGTGGCGACATCAGCAATGAGTAAATTGCCATCGCGCACTGAAGCGTGCACGGGTTAAATTGCAAGTTTTGGATGCATACATGAAGGGGGTAACAACTTTACCCCTTTTTTGGATTTCGTTCTGCAGTATGCAACTCAACTCGCCCATTGATGATGCGGTTCGCGAAGTGCGGACCACAGATATACCTCAGCTCGGATTTGGGTGTACACCGTAATTCCTGTAAAGGGGTTAGGGAGGAATCAAAGCTCACCTAATCATTAAGTTGGATCACTAAATCATTAAATTGATCTACCTTAAGCAGCTAGACAGGTCGGAAAACTTTACATTACTATTGAAACTAGATCTCATTAAGTATGGATGCTCTGCAATTTCTCTTGCACCCCTATGCCGTGGATGCCTTTTTAGCACACAACTGGACTAGCAAAGCAATTGCGATTTCTGCCAAGGGACAACACCGGTTTTCCCACCTGTTCTCCTGGGAGCAATTAAACGACTTGCTGAACTTTCACCAGTTCAACTATCCCGATCTGCGGCTCGCCTTGGATGAGAAGGTGCTAGAGGAATCAGAGAATGAACGTTTGACGCAATGGTGCCAACAGGGAGCGACGCTGATTTTAAACCAGGTACACAAGCGGGTGCCGGCAATTGCCCAGCTTGCTGCTGAACTCCGACAAATTCTTGGCTTTGGTACCCAGGTGAATGCCTACAGCTCCTATCCAAATCGGCAAGGCTTTTCCTGTCACTACGATACGCACGAGGTGTTCATCCTGCAAATCGAAGGCAGTAAACAATGGTGTGTATTCCAGGATACACTCAAGTATCCCTTGCCGGAGCAAAAATCAGCCAGCCAGTCTGCACCGAACGATCCACCCTATTTGACCTGTACCCTCCAGCCTGGAGATGTGCTGTATATCCCGCGCGGTCACTGGCACTATGCGGTGGCTTGCGAGTCACCATCTCTGCATCTGACCTTGGGAATTCATGTCAAAACGGGCATTGATTGGCTGGAGTGGTTGGTGCAGGATCTGCGTCAGCAGGAGGAATGGCGCAAGAGTTTGCCGACTAAATGCGAAGCGACCTCAATAGGTCAACATTTGACCAGCCTAGTCGAAGCATTGACCGATCAACTGCGAGAGCCGGATCTGGGTTATCGGTATCGCAGCTATCTGGATAGTTTGGGTCAACCCATCAAAAAATATGATTTTCCCCGTCAGGCTGGGTTTGATCAGTTTCCGCAGGGAATAGACACCCAGTTTCGTTGCATACAGTTTCAGCCGATTCAGGTGATCGCACTGCCTGAGCAGGAAGGATTTCGTATCTTGGTGGCAGGCAAGGAAGTCGTTTTGAGAGGAGTCACCACAACCTTGGTAGAACATCTATTTCAGCCGCAGCCATTTACGGGTCGAGACGTACTCGACTGGTTACCGGGCTATGACTGGGAAATCGATGTAATGCCCTTGTTAGCTCACTTGATTGCAGAAGGCATTCTGTTTGTGGAGACAGGAGTTAGAGATGGCTAAGTTTTTTTGTGCAGAAGCGTCCCGACAGGCCAACGAAGACATCATCGGTAGCGGCACCCCCTATGCTACCTACGTGTTAATCGAGTATCCAATGCCTTGGGCATTTGAGGCAATGGATTCAGCCGCAGTTCCCCAAAACCTGCGAGATTTAGAGCAGGCGGTCCGGCAGGCCAAATTATCGGTGCGCTTTCTTCTGATCGCGCCCCAGCAACGAAAACAAACACCGCAAACGAAACTGATCATCTATCAGCAAGAACACCAACCCTTTGTAGGCGGTTACCGGCGCTCGGAATGGGATGTTGATCAGATTGAGCAGGTGGCGGATATCGTCAAACGCTATCTGGCTGGTGAAGTAAATTTAACTGGCAGCCTGCAAGACAAAATTCAAGATATTTTGGTTTGTACCCACGGGATGCATGACCAATGTTGTGCCAAGTATGGTTTACCCTTTTATCGACAGGCACTTGCCACCGTCTCAGAACTAAAACTCGACTCGTCGGTCCGCGTTTGGAAAACCAGCCACTTTGGCGGCCATCGATTCGCACCCACCGCAATTGTTCTACCCGATGGTCGATACTACGGTGCCCTCAATCCCTCATCATTACGAGTGATTCTCACCCGCACAGGCGATATTCAGACCTTGCGCTCGGTTTATCGCGGTTGGGGCATCTTACCCACCCCCTTACAAGTATTAGAACGAGAACTAATGCTGAAATGCGGTTGGGATTGGTTTAATTACAAGCTCAGCCACACTATTTTGCAACAAAGCGAGAAGCAAGATTGGATGCAGGTAGAATTATTGGTTGAACAACCGGATGGCACCATTTACACCTACCGAGCCGAGTTGACTCCCGATCAGAAGCAAACGCTCTGTCTCAAAGGGTCCTGCAATGCCTCGAACGCATCAAAATTCGTTAAATATCGAGTCGATCAGCTTCACTTGCGCACTGTCCTGCGGCCAGAAGAATTCGTCAAACCAATTCGCTTGAGCGCATGACCAAACTCTCTAACAAAAATATCTCCTCACGCCTCACCCCCAACCCCTATCCTCAAACACCATCAACCTGCTTCACCCATTCAAATTCAAGTCCATAAACCGATGAGGAGTACCCAAGTAATTCACCGTTTCTGCTCGCGCTACAAAGCCAAATCGTTGGTAGAAGCGAATCACCGAGGCGCGAGCCATCACCCTGAGTTGGGAGAAGGACTGTTCTTTTGCCAGTTCAATCAAATGCTGAATCAGGGCAGAACCAATGCCTTGATGTTGAAATTCTGGCAGTACGGCTACATAGGCAATGCTGCCAACTCCAGGAGATAACTCGCGTAGGCGAGCCGAGCCAATAACCGGTTGAAGCAGAGACTGAGAAGCCGAAACAGCCGGATCTAAATTTACCGCAATGACATGCAGAGCATTGCCATCATAGCGATCTGATTCTGTTCCCCGTGGCATCCCCAGAGGCTTTCGGAGTACTAGCCACCGTTGGTACAACATCGCTGCCAATTCTGGTTCGGTTTTGACCACTCGAATCGTCAGATTTTTCATCACCAATTGGTCGCTTGGAAACTATTTGTCTGGATATATTCTAGATATATACTCTCGATACATACAGCCTTTTTCAGGCTGGTTACGAAAAATGGGGTGCCAGCGCCCCTGCGTGGGGGCAAAGCCTCCACACCCCCTATACCTCACATGAGTGAAAAACGCTGTATTACTGGGTTGCCACTCCAATCTTCACGCCCTCAATCGAGCGGAGCTGATCCATCACCGCAATCACCCGGCCATAGTTTACCTCTACATCGCCGCTAATCACTACAAAGGCGGTGGGACTGTCTCCCTTGATCGCGCGAATCGCTGTTGGTAATTGCTCAACTACGATCGGCTGTTGGTTGAGGGCAATGTCACCGTCAGGACTAATGGTGATGTTGATTTCGCTCTCGGTTTGGGTGCCGGCAGTGGAAGCTTCGGGTAAGTTGATATCCAAACCTTGGGGGCGGGAGAGATAAAGACTAGCCATCATAAAAAAGGTCAGCAGCGCAAATACCACATCGATCATCGGCACGATGTTAATCTGCGGCATTTCATCGCCATCATCATCAGGAACGTGCATAGGGTTTGACTCCATGTTCGGCTTCATAGCGGGCTAAATGCAGCATTTCTATTTGACTACCATATTCGCGAATCAAGGCGAGTTGCCGACGGTAGAAACCGCGAAATGCAGTTGCGAATATTAGTGTGAACACGGCAACCGTAATTCCAGAAGCCGTTGAAACCAGAGCTTCGCTGATCCCGGTTGTGACATTGCCAGCATTTTGGGTGCCGATGTTGCCCAAATTTACCGAAGCAAAAGAGCGAATCAATCCCAACACCGTTCCCAGTAACCCCAACAAGGGCGAAGCTGTGATAATAATGTCAAAAACTGTACTGAACCGCCGCAAAATCGGAATTTCTGCCTGAGTTGCGCCTTCGAGGGCGAGGCGAAACACATTAGGGGACGGGTTTTCTAGCGTCAGGGCTTCCAAAAAAATACGGGAGATTGGTAAATCAATGGCTTGCCTGAGCTGTAGGATCGCTGCTTCTGGATTGTGCTGATAAATTTTGAGCACCTCACGGGCAACCTGCCGCTGCCGCCGATTCAACCTTGTCCAGAAGGCGATTCGTTCCACAATTAGAGCAGTGGACAGGATAGAAAATCCCAGTAAGGGATACATCACGACTCCACCGGCTGCAAATATCTCTCCAATTCGCATGATCAACCGCTCTAGAGCTTCTTGCAAATAATTCGCATAATGTCACTATACTAGAGAGAAGTCAGTTTGAGGAGTCAGGAATCAGGAGATCGAACATGATTCGTTTGGATCACTGGCCTGGGGTTGATCCCCCTAAATCCCCCTTATTAAGGGGGACTTCAATCGCTGGTTGGTATGGGCTGCGCCTATGGTTCCCCCCTTTGGGTAAGGGGGGTTAGGGGGGATCTTCGACTTGTGTGTATACCGTAGCCTTTACGCTATTCCTTCAGCAGAACCTTGAAGAGTAGAGTCGCAAAGCAGTGCCATGAAAACCTGGGACGAATACTTTGGAATATTATATTGAAATCTAAAAAAATCTCAAGAAATAATTGCAATAACAAGAAAAATGTCACCATGCGACCAGAAGAGACGGATCGGCAGCGAGCCAAAGAAACTACAGGATTGAGGCGATTTGTCGGCACTAGTCTGGTGGCATCGCTGTTTTTGCATGTCCTGGTTTTGTCGTTGCAAGCTGACCGTCGTTGGAGCCTTAAACCTAGGACACCAACGGAAGTTACCATTGTTCCACCTGAACCCCGTGTTTCACCGTCACCTCAGGTTTTGCCATCGCCCGAACCGATTAACCAGCCTGAGTCGCTGCCGCCCGCTCCTCCAGAACTGAGTGCCCCAACTGAATCTGAGCAACCGATTCCACCCTTGCCGCAGGCTACTAACGCTCCAGAAGGTCGCCCGGAGGTGGCAGTGAATGAATCGCCGCTGGTTGGTTCTGGTCTGGCAGAAGGAACTGGTGGTTTTTCTGAAGGAATTGGTCTGAATCGTTCAGATAGCCCGATTCGTGGCTCTGGAGGCGGGGCACGGCGAGGAGTACCGGGAGGAGATCCGGGCATCGTACCCACACCAGTTAATCCACCCCCAGCAACGGCCCCATCTCCTGCTCCCTCACCTCCAGCACCGCCAGAGACCAACAGCCGTTGGGTCGTATGTCGCCACTGTCCATCGCCCGACTATCCCCGAACGGCTCTCCAGTCAGGTAGGGAGGGTCGCGTTCTGGTCACGGTTGATCTGGACCGCAGGGGGCGGGTGACTGGAGTTCGATTGGCTGATTCCAGCGGTGATGCCGAACTGGATCGAGCGGTATTGGACACGGTCCGCAAACAGTGGCGGTTTGAAGCAATTCCAGGCGGAGCAGAGAATCTACCTGTTGAAGTTTATATGACGGTAAACGGCTCTGAGCTAAACCAACAGGCCCAGGTTTGGGGGAATCAGACCGCTGTGGAAGTGCCAGCAACCGGATTTACTTCTGCACCACCTGCGGCGATTTCGGCATCCGACCCCCCATCCGAACCATCCTCGGAACCATCCCAACCTACCGCATCTGCTGCACCTGCCGCTTCCCCTACTCAAGCTGATTCCGTTCCAGAAACCACCCTAGAAGCAGAGCTTCTTGAGGCACCCTCCAGCGAAGCCACGCCAACCGTACCTGTAGACAGCACACCTGTGACATTGACAGACGCAGCATCTGTAGAAAGTGCAGAGAATGTAGTTGAGGAAGGTTTAGAGAATCCATCAGAAATTACGAGTGTCACTGAACCCTTGCTAGAAGTAGAACCTGGTTTAGAAATGCCTATGGAAATTCCAGAATTTGTTGAACTATCGCCACAGCCTGCTCTCACCGCACCTGCTGCAACACCTGCTGCAACACCTGTTGAGTCCTTAATTGAAAATTCGAGCGTACCGTAAACAAACCGTTGGTCGTTACCAAACATCCAATGCTAGACACTAGTTTGGGCTTCTTAAAGTATCTACTCACTGCATTTTTGCTCTACGGTATTTTCATCGTGGTTGAACGAATTCGTCCGGCTGAGCCGCATCAACCATTCAGAAAAATCCTGTTTAATTTGCAGTGGTATGTACTGTACAGTGTGGTTAGCTTGGGAATGATTCCGTTGGGATTGAACCTGGTCGTACCCACATTACAACAGTGGTTGGGTGCACCGCTGTGGCATATTCCTGCACCGACGAACATCTGGGGCTATGGATTGGCGGTACTGGCCTACTTTCTGGCAACCGATTTTTTCTATTACTGGTTTCATCGCGCGCAGCATCAAATTCCCTTACTTTGGGAACAGCATAAATTTCATCACAGTGATACGGCTCTGAATGTGACTAGCACTAGACGCGTGCATTGGTTAGAAGATCCGCTAGTAATTCTGTTTGTTGCCCTACCGATTGGGTTGCTGCTGCGCTTTGACGGGCTGGAACTGGGAATTTTGGCATTTGTAGAAATCCTGTGGTTGCAGTTCATTCACATGAATTTAAGATTAGAACTGGGCTGGCTGGGGCGGATTATAGTTGGCCCACAACATCATCGGCTGCATCACTCGTTCCTTCCCGAACACCTGGATCGCAATTTTGCCGTCTTTTTTCCCGTTTGGGATATGGTGTTTGGCACCTACTACAAGCCGCGCCGCCATGAGTTTCCCGCCACAGGCTTAGCGTCTGGCGAAACTTACGACCAGCTCTGGATTGGCTTTATTTTGCCTTTACGGGAGTGGTTCGGGCCAGGATATTTGGGCCGCTTCTTTAAAGGCAATTGCCCTGAACGACGAAATTGAAGCCCCCCTCCCCCATCTTCCCTCGTTCGGCGAGGCTCACGAGCCACAGATCCCCACTCACTCCCGCCGCCGATACAGCAGCAAAATACTCATTACCTCATCCGAGTTGGGCACCGGCACTATTCGACTCCAAGACCCCGCATCGGCAATGCCGGCCTGGTGCTGACGGTGAATCATCTCGCGTACACCTTCGGTAGAACCAATCAGAATTAAGCGGAGACGCTCTCGCTCACCAAAATTGGAACTAGAGGGAGAATTAGGTGGATTCGTTGGGAACGGTAAATCGGACAGAAACTCATCTGCCATAGAAATACTCCTTGGAATTTTTAGGGTTGGAAGAAACCCCAAAAATTTAGCCACCCCGCCAAGCACAGCGCAGGATGGCTAAGGAGTGTTAAAATACTCCACTAGCCTCCCAGACTGGTGTGTACAGTCGAAGGGGTTAGTCGCCCTGGTGCTGCGTCAACAGCTAGGGGCGACGGCTAAATTTTTGGGTAGCCGGATTGTGCCCACAGAAGCAACAATCTTAATCTGATACAATAGCGGCATTACGCCACAAATGCAACCGCATAAAAAATCATACCCCTATTTTCTTGGTAAGGGGACTTCCAGCCAGTTTTGGTATGTGCTGCGGTTCCGCTAAGGTCACCGATCGCGAACAGGCTACACCAGCAAAACTTAAAACTTCTCCTTCCTGATTCTGCGTGGAAGCGGCAACCCGTTCTTCAACCGCGAGATGGGTCAGGAATGCTTCGATTGCTGCACTGTCCATAAGTTTGGGATGATGCTTGTGATAAAAGAGGATGTAGCGACGAATCCAATAAAGATAGCGTTCCTCAGTGCGAAAGGAATAGTGTTTCAGTCGAATGACGTCGCGAACCTGATCCAACAACTGCTTTGGGCGAGCGTTCATCATCAAGACAAAGAGCAGTGGTTCATATAGGCATCCTAAATAGGATGTGAACAAATGGTAGGCTGAGGACGTGCCCCAAACTTTACCCCCTCAGCCGATGGAAACGCTCGAACAGTTCATTCAAAGTAACCCACCTCCGTTGGAACTCAAGCGTGCACTCGCTGTGCAGATGAGTCAAGGCGGTCACAGCTATCGGGAGATCCGTGACATTCTGCAAGTGTCGGTTGGCTTCATCACAGCTAGCCATCAACGCTACGAATGCTCAGGTGTGGAGGGACTGCGCTCCAACTATTGGGGCACCCAAGGCTATCTCGATTGTGAGCAGAAGCAAGCGTTGTTTCGGTGGCTCGACGGGCAGGATGCTTGGACACTCCAGGAGGTAATTGACCACATTGAGGATGAGTATGGGGTGGTCTACCAATCACTCCAGAGCTACTATGCCCTGCTCAGAGACGCTGGCTTCAGTTGGAAGAAGGCACAACCGGTTCACCCTGACAAGGATGAAACTCTGGTTCAGGAAAAAAAAGAGAACTTGAAGCGCTACTGGCAACGCATCAATCTGAGATCGCCGATGGACAATTAAGAGTTTTATTTCTCGACGAATGCCACCTGTTGTGGGGCGATATCAGTGGCTATGGGTGGAGCCGCCGCAAGCAACGGGTGGATGTGGAAGTCAAGTCTACCAAGCAACGACAGACCTACTATGGGGCATTGGATTATCTCACCAAGCAGTTTGTTGTCAAAGAGTACAGCGCAGGCAACGAAGAGAATACGGTTGCCTTCCTACAGTATCTCCAGTCTTTGTATGTTGAGAACACGCGCCTGGTGATTGTCTGGGATGGGGTGAGCTACCACCGCTCAAAGGTGGTGCAGGAATTTCTGGAGCAGACCAATGGAGGCTTACCGACTGAGGCGTGGAAGATTACCTGTATTCGCTTAGCCCCTAATGCACCTGAGCAGAATCCAGTTGAGGATGTTTGGTTACAAGCGAAGCAGTTTATTCGCAAGTATGCACGAATGTGTAGAAGATTTGGGTCGGTCAAGTTTCTGTTTCAATTGGTCACGCATTGTCAAACCTTTGCTTTCGCCAAGGCGTTTATGTACGGCTACTGTTCATCTCCTATCTAGGATGGCTGTATGCACTAAGCAAGGTAGTACTAAAGAAGTAATGATGCATTGTAATGCTGGATAAAGTACCAAATTGCACCAATATGGTTCTCCAGTGACTTTGAGAATGACAAAGTTTTTCGGACTAATCGAGAAACCCGTTGGCGCAAGGTGTGGTTGAAGCGTTCAATGTAGCAGGTCAACCCAGTTTCTTGGCCGACCGCATGATGGCGCTTGCTGGGAAACACCGCTGCATAAGCTGCCCAAAAATCAGTGTAGGCAACTGCACACTGACGATACACCGCTGGTAACGATGCCCACAATTACTGGGCTGCTGCCTCATCTCGTGCCCCGATCTAGACTCCGACCATTTCTCTGGTGTCTGCATCAATGGCTAACCAGACCCACTGTTTATTCCCCTTGTTATCCACAAATGACCACAGCTCATCACACTGCATAGCATATTTCTCATTCACATACCTTTGCAGCCATTGCTCAGATACCTGCACAGCACGAGCAATTCCAGCTAACGAAATGCGTTCGAGCAATAATCGGTCTATCAACTCTCGTGTCGTTTGGTCAATCACTTTTTTCGTGGGTTGTTCAACAAACTGCCGTCCACACTCATGGTACTTGAACCGTTGTTTACCATTGTGAATGCGACCATTCTTAACGGTGTGGGCAGAAGTACAGCTTGGGCAGGTTGGCATGGAACGAGATTAGTAAGAAACTCTACTTCTCTATCATTACATCTTGAGCACTACCACTTTAGGCTATCCAAAGTGGTTTCGGATTTGGGCGATCGAGATGTGTTACTGGGTCAAAGAGGAAGGAGTTGCATACGTTGCTTTTCACCGAGAAGACCGAGAACTCCCCTACTGCATCATGCTTGGAGCAATTACAGAGGAGGCAATTGAAGAAATTAGTGAATTGTGAATTAGGGTTAGATAGGTAAAATTTGGGCTTGCGTCATTGGCTGAATACTCACCATAAACCGCATAACAAATCGTTGTAACAGTGGAGTAAAAATGGTTAGTGCGATCGCTGTAAAATAAGAGAGCCATCTGCCAAATCTCACCATGAGCGAGACTGTCTACATAGAAACCAGCATCATTGGCTACTTGACCGCCAGAACAAGTAACAATCTTATTTTGATGGCAAATGTAGAAGCAACACGCCAATGGTGGGATACTCGTCGAACTCAGTTTGATCTCTACATCTCCCAAACGGTTCTAGATGAGGTCGCACGAGGGGATGCAGAGATAGCCAGTAGGCGACTGGAGGCATTAAGCGATTTTCCATTGCTTGAAGTGGATGAAGCTGTCCAGGATTTGGCGATGCAGTTTCTCACAAAAAGCAATCTTCCGCCCAAAGCTGCCGATGATTCCCTTCATATTGCAGTCGCTACAGTCTATGGCTTGGATTATTTGCTAACGTGGAACTGTAAACACATCGCCAACGCTCAAATTCAGAAAAAGCTAGCTCAAATCAGCTTGAATGCTGGGTACGAGTTGCCTACGATTTGTACGCCTTATGAATTAATGGGAGGTTAAAAATGTGGAGAGATGAGATTTTAGAGGAGATCTATAAAATCCGAGAGGAACACGCAAAAGCATTCAATTACGATTTGAAAGCTATTTGTAATGACTTGCGGAAACGGCAAGCAACAAGTGGTAGAAGAATCATTTCTAAACCGCTTCGCCAACCGCGCCAGCCACATAACGACCAAGCTCACCCGCCGTAGACAACCTCTGCATCTTAGCAGAAACTTTCAGGGGGTCGGGTGCAGCGACTTGTTAGGTGTCATAAACACGTTGTTTCATGCTAACTAAATTTCTCACTAAGGTTGAAGAAATTGGATTTAAAGCTGCCATTCAAGAGAATGGCAATATTAGTATTTTTTTGGAGTGTTGCCCTTCATGGCGAATTTCGCTGTACCTTATGGATGATGGCACCTACTTTCCATTAATCTACTTGAGGCAAATACGCATTGAAGAGGTTACTGACCTGCACGAAATTATTCCGACAGTCTTTGCAGGGATAGTGAAAAGCAAAGGATATTGTTCCTTTAGATTTCTGGGTGAGCACAACGATTTTAGTGGAATAGAGGATGAATTGTATGGGATGTACCTCTTTCCTGCACAACCCTTTAATGAGCGAATACGCCCAGGGTATAAGCAAGACTTAGAAGTCTTTTTGAGGATTCTTGACCTTCTGTTTGTCTATCATCTATTTCAAGGAGATGTCCTTGGTTGTCTTGAGGGTGTAGAAGAAGACTTTTCTTTTGAATCACTGGAGCTCAATGAATGGCTAAATAAAATTACGTCTGTTTTAGGAGACGAAATTTCTTATGTAGCCAATGTTCGAAAAAATCCTGATTGGTTTTATTTTAGAAGCTTTTCAGAAGAATTTTCTGTTTGTCAAAGTCCACACATAGCAAAGCTTCTGAAACAACTTCACTCTAAGAATGAAAATAATATTAAATATTTACATGGGGTTCGTGCAAAAATAGAGCTATTTAGAAATCTAAGTAATGCAATTTCATATCAGCATGAAGACCTAGCTCGTAAAATCTTCATTTCTCTTAATGATGCAACAGAAACGATTGCGATATCACAAGAAAACCAGCTATTGTTTGTTTCTGATTTGCATTTAGTACTTAAACACGCAAATAGTGGCTTCCTTGGTGTTGCAGAAGAAAAAGAGCTCATATGGAAGCGACAGCAGCAAGAAATAGAGCTCCTGTTTTTTTGGCGGAGTGTTCACCCAGCCTAGGTGAGATTTTGCTGCCTGCTACGAGTAGGGTAGAGAAACACTTGCCCTAATCTCGTGACAATTAAGATAGGGTAATAGCCTCGACTGGCACGTCGAGCGTAGCCATGTCAATTACCAGACGGTAGCGTACCTCTCCCCGATCGAGTCGTTTAAACCCATCCTCGATATCCGCAGCAGAGATAATTTCGACATCAGCAGAGATGTTGTGCTGGCTACAGAAGTCCAGCATCTCCTGCGTTTCAAGCGTACCTGCCACCCCTGAGCTTGCCAGCCGTCGCCGTCCCAGTGTCAGGCTTATCTGGAGAAGTACTGAACAGCACAACATAAGCCCCCAGCGCGTGGGCGAATTTCACCGCCATGTGACCCAGACCACCCAAGCCAACAATTCCAATCGTCTTGCCGCTTACGTCCCAATGGCGCAGAGGCGACCAAGTGGTTACTCCAGCACAAAGCAACGGTGCAACACTTGCCGGATCGAGACCGGCGGGGAGGTGGTAAGCAAACTGGGCATCGACGACATAGTCATTGGAGTAACCACCGCGCGTGATGCTGCCATCATTCCTGTCGATGCCATCATAGGTAGTAGTCACCCCTTCCAGGCAATATTGTTCCAACTGGCGTTGGCATGATGAGCAATGACCGCAGGAACGACGATCGTGCCCACCGCCACTGCATCACCAATGCGGAACGTGGTGACATCTGTGCCGATCGCTGTCACCTCACCCACGATTTCATGCCCTGGAACGAGCGGAAAGCGGCTTGATCCTCCAATGGCGTGTAGATCACTATGGCAGATGCCGCAGAATTGAATTTTCACCCTGATGTCGGTTGATCGCAACTTTCGACGCTCAAATGTCCAGGGAACGAGGCGGTTGCCCTGGCTGAGAGCCGCAAGTCCGTAGGAAAGGTCGATCGCCCTGTTCTGCTCAATCGTTTCTGACATTTGCTGTTTTCCTATTTGTGGTCTGAGAGCAATGGATTGGGCAATGGTTCAGAAGGCGCTCGCTGTCGGGCGAACAATGACTTCATTGACATCAACATCTTCTGGCTGAGCGATCGCATATAGGACGGCTCTGGCGATCGCATCTGGTGTGAGTGCAATCTTGCGAAGCTCTTGTAAGAACCCTTTGCTGGCATCGTCCGTGATATCGGAGCCAAGTTCTGTTTCGACTACGCCAGGAGAGATTAGGGTGACGCGGATATTTTTTGACTCCTGACGCAGCCCATCGGAGATTGCCCAAACTGCATATTTTGTGGCGCAATAAACCGCAGCGGTAGGTCCGACCCAATGGGCAGCGATCGACGCAGTATTGATAAATTGTCCACCGCCCTGCGCTTCCATGATGGGTAGTCCCGCCGCAATGCCATTCAATACGCCGTGAATGTTGACATCAATCATGTTGTCCCATTCCTCGACTTTCAGCGCGTTCAATGGAGACAGCGGCATTACGCCTGCATTGTTAAAAATCACATCCACGCGACCAAATTTGTCTTTGGCAAAATGGACGAATGCTTGCATATCCTTGCGGTTCGTGACATCTACCGCTCTAAATTCTGCTGTGCTGCCCTGATCACGAATTTCCTCGACAATCTTGCCGAGCTTCTCCGTCCGTCGCGCCCCCAAAACAACTTTTGCGCCATTTTCAGCCAGCAATCGAGCGGTTGCTTCTCCAATGCCACTACTGGCTCCAGTGATGACGACAACTTTTTCGGCAACGTTCAACATCGTTATTTTTCCTGGTTGATTGGTCTGTATGTATTCACCGTAGAAGTAAAAGCAAGAAAGCCAAATACACAGACCTCGCCAATGATTGCCTAATCCTCCAAGTTAGGATTTTGTGAGTGTTCTATAATGCTGAGTGGAGCAGGATTCAATGGGTCGATAGAATCACATGACAACTGAAATTGGCTCAGTCATCAATCAAGGCGAAAGCATAAATCAGTGTCAAGAATTGGCGGCACTGATTACCCGGCACACGGATAGCAAAGGGGATGGGTTTCATCAAACCGCGATCGCTCAATTAGAATTTCAGCGAGAATCTTCGGTTTCCACTGTACTACGTGGTGTCTGTGACCCAATCTTTGCAATTCTGGTTCAAGGTCAAAAAAAATTGTTGCTGAATGAGGAAATCTATCGGTATGGTGCGGCTCAATACCTGGTTGTTTCAGTTGATTTGCCGTTAAGCGCATTTATTACAGAGGCATCTCCCGACAAGCCCTATCTGGGATTTAAGCTAACGTTAGATCCCCATCAACTCTGTGACCTGATTCTCCAAACCACTGGGCTTAAGCGTCAGCCAGAGAATGCTGTGAGAGGATTATTTGTCAGCACGATTGATACCCCATTGTTTGATTGCGCTCTCAGACTGACCAAACTTTTAGATACACCAAAGGATATTCCAATCCTTGCACCGCTAATCATTCGTGAAATCCACTATCGCCTTTTAATGAGTGAGCAAAGCGAAGCAGTTCGTCAAATTGCCACATCGGGTAGCCATATGCAGCGGATTGCTGAGGTGATAAAACGGCTCAAGGCGGATTTTGCCCAACCGCTGCGGGTTGAAGATCTAGCAGGACAAGCAAAGATGTCTGCTTCCTCATTTCATCACCACTTCAAAGCCGTGACCTCCATGAGTCCGCTGCAATATCAAAAGCAATTAAGACTCTTAGAAGCGCGTCGTTTGATGCTTGCCGAAAACTCTGATGCGTCTAATGCCGCCTATCAAGTGGGATATGAGAGTGCTTCCCAGTTCAGCCGCGAATATTCTCGGATGTTTGGTGCGCCGCCGATCCGGGATGTTGAGCATTTACGAACAGCCTGAACAGAGTGTCCAGTTATCGTTGAGATTGAAATTAGACTGAATGCGATTGCTGTCTAGCGAGTTGCTGTGTCGGAACGAATTTAAGCTCTTGTTGAGATGCAGAAGTTATTTGCATCTGGTACGCAAGTTCATCATACTCAACCTGGAACTTCTCTCAAGATGAGAACGTTATAACAAATTTGTATCTAGAGAGATCACCTGATCGGGTGCCAGAATACCTCCGACTGTGATTACTTCCAGTTTTCCAGATTCCCGGGGCTGCTGAGTCCTGACATTGGCGATCGCCTCCTCAATCCCTGCTGCCTGAGCAATAGAGATCTACGCCTCGCTTCTCAGTATCCAAATTGGACTAGACCTGATATGCCGGGGTCGAAGGATGGCTTTATGGATGATCTGATGGCTAAACTGAATCAGTTGTTCTAATGCAGCTTCGGAACAAAACTCGGCAAGCTGTGACTGAAATAGCTCTTTGAGTGCCTCTATTGGAACATATGCTGTGACGGTTGTTGAAGCTGGCGGAGGCTCAGAACCCAAGGACTGACTCGCAGCCGGAATGACCAAAGACTCACTCCGGCGTTGAATCTGAGTTGCGATGGAATCAAAATCCGGCTCCGTCAAAATGTGTCCTAAATGCTCTTGCAACAGACTCTTCAATTGCTCATCGTCAAGAATAACCCCGCGAGTAATGAGATACCCTGACAGCCCCTTTCCCAAATCCTGTCCGCAACCCAGTTCGCCATTAGCAGCGTCCTCTGCTTCAACCAGCCCTAGCAGACGCTGATGACGAGCTGCTTTGTCAGATGTAGCTTTTGGCTGGGCAGGAATCGATTGGGTCATGAGTCATCTATCCTTAGCGTCTCGAAGTAAACGAGGTTATCAGGTCTTCGGGATCAGGACCGCAATTGAGCAATCCAAGTCGCAACAGGTCCGCTCTAGTTCCGTAACAGAATTGGTACCTCATTATTGAGCTAAACTGTCTCAATATTCTGTTGAGATCGATATAATTAACGGCATAGCTCATAACATCCTTTGGGAGGGCGTTCTATGATTGCTTTATCTGGAATTGCCATCCAAAGCAAAATTTACGAAAGCTCAAATTCGCTGGTGTACCGAGGCATTAGAACGCAAGACGAGCGGGCGATCGTCGTCAAAATGCTCAAGCAAGATTATCCTTCTCCTCAAGAATTAACACGCTACCGACAGGAATATGAAATTACCCGCTCCCTCAACCTGGAAGGAGTGGTCAAGGCATACCGCCAGCAAGACTATCAACGCACGCTGGTTATTCTCTTAGAAGACTTTGGCGGTGAGTCCCTGGAGCAATGGATGCGGCAGCAATCAGGTTTCTGCCCAATGTCCTTACCTGCATTCCTGCGACTGGCGATCGCACTCACCGATATTCTGGGCAGCATTCACGCCAACACTATCATTCACAAAGATATTAATCCTGGAAACATCGTTTTCAACCCAGATACTGGCGTTGTTAAAATGATTGACTTTGGCATCGCTACCCGATTTAACCGCACGAATCCGACGTTCAAGAGCCACTATAGTTTAGAAGGCACATTAGCCTACCTGTCTCCAGAACAAACCGGGCGGATGAATCGCTCGCTCGATTACCGCACTGATTTCTACTCGCTGGGTATAACGTTTTACGAATTGCTGACTGGGCACCTGCCGTTTCCCACCACGAATCTGCTGGAACTAATCCATTGTCATATTGCCAAACAGCCTGTTCCACCTCACGAGATGAACGCAACGATTCCCAAACCCGTTTCAGATATTATTTTGAAACTGATGGCAAAAAATGCGGAGGATCGCTATCAGAGTGCTTGGGGAATCAAAGCGGATTTAGAAATCTGTGTTCACCAGTTAGAGCAAAGTGGTCAGATTGAGCGAATTGAACTGGGTCTTCAGGACGTTTCTGCTCAGTTTCAAATTCCCCAAAAACTGTATGGACGAGAAGCGGAAATTGCAGCATTATCGGCAGCTTTTGATCGAGTGGCAGGCAGGGAAACGGAGAGGGGGAGACACGGAGAAGGGGAGACGAATAATATCCCCCTGTCCTCTTCTGCCCTCGCGTCTTCCGAAATGCTGCTCGTGTCTGGCTACGCTGGAATTGGGAAATCAGCATTAGTGCAGGAACTCTACAAACCCATCACCCAAAAGCGTGGCTATTTTATCTCTGGTAAATTCGATCAATTGCAGCGCAATATTCCCTATAGCGCGATCGCCGATGCCTTGCAAAAGTTAGTACAACAACTGCTGGGTGAACCGGATGAGCAGTTGCAACAGTGGCGATCGCGTCTGCTGACGGCATTAGGGAGTAACGGACAGATCATCATTGATGTGATTCCCGAAGTAGAGCTAATTATCGGCAAGCAGCTACCCGTCCCAGAGGTGGGAGCCACAGAAGCTCAAAATCGTTTTAATCGAGTTTTCCAGCAGTTTATTCGAGTATTTTGTTCCCAAGAATATCCTCTGGTGATCTTTTTAGATGACTTACAGTGGGCGGATTCAGCCACGCTGAAGTTAATCGAACTAATGATGCTTGACGAGCAAACCCAATTTCTATTTCTGATCGGAGCCTATCGAGATAATGAAGTGAATCTAGCGCATCCACTGGCATTAACGCTGGAGCGATTGAGGAAACAAAGGGCAGTGCTTCAGGAAATCATTCTGGCACCCTTAACACTGGAGCCGTTGAGTCAGTTGATTGCCGAGACGTTGCATCAAAATACTGACACTGTGCGATCCTTAGCTGAGTTGGTATTGCATAAAACGGAGGGCAATCCTTTCTTCGTTGGCGAATTTTTGAGAATGCTGCATAGCGAAAATCTGTTGACCTTTGATGCGGCACTCTCAAGCTGGCAGTGGAATACGGCGCAGATTCAAGCCCAGAACATGACTGATAATGTGGTGGAGTTACTACTGCTGAAGTTGCAGAAACTACCAGAAGGCACCCAGCAAATGCTTCGCTTAGCTGCTTGTGTCGGGGCTGAATTTGATTTAGAGACGTTGGCGATCGTTGGTGAGCAGTCTCCTCAGGCGATTTCTCTAGATTTGCTAGCAGCGATTCAAGCTGATTTAATTCAGCCTCTCTCTGAATTAGATGAGAACTTGTTAGTTCAAGAGTATAAGTTCTTGCACGATCGCGTGCAGCAAGCAGCCTACGCCTTAATTGATGAGTCGCAGAAACAAGTGGTTCATCTGCAAATTGGTCGCAATCTCCTCAAAAAAACGTTGCCAGAACAGCTATCAGAGCGGTTGTTTAAGATTGTTGATCATCTCAATCATGGAATTGAACTTATCTCTGATCAAGCCGAACGTAATGAGATTGCTCGATTGAATTTAATAGCAGGTCAGAAAGCAAAGGCAGCAACGGCTTATGAAGCAGCTTTTAAGTATTTCACCGCAGGGATTCAACTCCTCGATACAGACAGTTGGCTTAGTGAGTATGACCTCACCTTGGCGCTGTACTCAGAAACAGCAGGAGCAGCATATCTTCACGGTCGCTTTGATCAGATGGAACAGTTAGCAGAAGTGGTACTTGATCGCGCTAAGACAGTACTTGATAAAGCGCAGATTTACGATAGCAGAATTCAAGGATATTTATCACAGGGCAACCTGAAAGAAGCACTCAAAATTGGCTTGGAAGTGTTGAAGCTCCTAGGAGTAATCTTACCAGAAAATCCAAGTGAGTTAGATGTTCGAGGCGGATTGGAGGAAACGGCTGCACGATTAGCTGAACGAGAAATTGAAGACTTGGTTAAGTTACCAGAGATGACTGCACCAGAACCGCTAGCAGCAATGTCAATCCTAGCGAATATAGGGGCTGCTGCATTCATAGTATCACCACCACTGGTGATACTGATTACCTGCAAAACGGTGAATTTATCAATCAACTACGGTAATTCTATCTGGTCACCACTGTATTATGCTGCCTACGGATTTGTTCTATGTGGAGTTGTTCAAGACATTGAACTCGGCTATAAATTTGGTCAATTGGCTCTTAGCTTGGCAGAACGATTGAATACCAAAAAAGGTAAGGCTAAAGCATTACAGTTATTTAGTGACCATGTTATGCAATGGAAAGTGCATCTTAAGGAGACGATACCACTGCTGGTTGAGGCTTATCAGGAAGGAGTGGAAACCGGAGACTTTGAAACCGCTGGTTATGCTGCATATGACGTGTGCTACAACTCGTTCTTCGTCGGTGAGGAACTCACCCAACTGGAACAGAAAACGGCAACATACAGCAAAGCGGTTGATCGAATCAGACGGGAAAGCCCCTCGACTTGGATTGCAATAGTGTGGCAGACCATTCTTAATTTGTTAGATAGGTCTGAGAATCCCAGTCGCTTAGTTGGTCGGGTGTGTAATGAAGAGGAGGCGTTATCACACGCTATTGCAGTTAAAGATGGAACTGCAATTCAAATGCTATATCTGCACAAAGTTATACTGTTTTATCTATTTGAAGAATATCATCAAGCTGTACAGACTGCTATTCTGGCAAGGAAACATTTTGAAGAAGCGACGGCAATAAAGGTTTTACCTGTATTCTGTTTCTATCATTCGCTGGCGCTTTTGAGCCTATCGCCTGATGCTTCAAACTCTGAAAAAGTAGCTTGGCTAAACTGTGTTAACACCAACCAAGAAAAGATGCAGAAATGGGCAGAACATGCTCCAATGAATTATCTACATGAATTTCATCTAGTCGAGGCAGAGAAAGCACGAGTCTTAGGGCAATTTCTTGAGGCTGAAGAGTTTTATGAACGGGCGATCGCAGGTGCTGCTGAAAATGAGTATATCCAGGAAGAAGCATTAGCTTATGAATTAGCGGCAAAACATTATCTGGCACGAGGTCGAGAGAAAATTGCTCAAACCTACATGAAAGAGGCGCACTATTGCTACGATCGCTGGGGCGCAACCGCTAAAGCTAAAGACTTAGAAACTCGCTATCCACAGTTCTTTTCCCAGTCGCCTAAAGCCGCTTCCACATCAATTCCTATTACTGCTGAAACTATCACTAATCCCTTCCACACCGCTTTCGATTTAGCAGCAGTGATGAAAGCTTCACAGGCCATTTCTCGTGAAATTGAACTGAAGCAACTGCTGCGATCACTGATGCAAATTTTAATTGAGAATGCTGGCGCACAAACCGGATATCTGATTTTAGAAAACTCAGGAGAATGGTCGATTGAAGCGGCTTGTGAACTCAATGCCGACGAGAATGCTTGTGCGACTCAGGTGTTACAGTCTATTCCAATTGCCGATCAATTGCCAGAATCAATCATTCAATATGTGATTCGGACTCTGAAGCCTGTCACCTTAAATGATGCGACTCGTGAAGGTGCTTTTCTTAATGAGCCATACATTCAACAGAACCAGCCTCAATCTATTTTCTGTTTGCCGCTGCTGAATCAAGCCAAGCTGGTCGGTGTATTGTATTTAGAAAATCGGTTAGCAGCTGGAGTATTTACACCAGAGCGATCGCAGGTCTTGCAGCTATTATCGACTCAAGCAGCGATCGCCATCGAAAATGCCAACCTTTACTCAGAACTGCGGGCTAAGGAAAGCAAGATCACCCAG
Organism: Leptolyngbya sp. NK1-12; assembly: GCF_032598965.1. Lineage (NCBI taxonomy): Bacteria > Bacillati > Cyanobacteriota > Cyanophyceae > Leptolyngbyales > Leptolyngbyaceae > Leptolyngbya > Leptolyngbya sp. NK1-12. Next base: position 6,534,339 of record NZ_CP053586.1, on the reverse strand, counting down.
TTCCTCGAAGCGATTCCGGTGGGAATTGCGATCGTGGATGCGGCGGGTCGCCCTTACTATACCAACCAATACGGCAATCAACTCACGGGCAAAGAAACTGATACTTCCATAGCACCGGAGCAGATCTCAGAGGCTTATCAGCTTTATGTAGCGGGAACGGATCAAATCTATCCAGCGGAGAGCTTGCCTATTGTGCGGGCATTAAGGGGCGAACGCATTAGGACTGAAGATATAGAAATTCGTCGAGATCATGTCACAATTCTAGTTGAGGCACGGGGAACACCAGTTTTTGATCAACAGGGCAATATCACTTATGCGATCGCTACCTTTCAGGACATTACAGAGCGTAAACAAGCCGAGAAACTCCTAGCCGACTACAACTGCACTTTAGAGAAACAGGTCGCAGAACGAACTGCTGCGTTACGACAAAGTGAGGCCAATTACCGCAACCTGCTACAAACCGCGAATTCCGTCATCATTTGCTATGACACGCAAGGACGGATTCGATACATCAACGATTATGGGGTGAAACTCCTGGGCTATGAAGAACATCAGATTGTAGGGCGAACCTTGTTTGAAACAATCATTCCAGACATCGAAACCTCTGGGCGCGATGTGAGACCCATGGTCCACGATTTACTTCGTAATCCTCAATCGTACCCGCAAGGCGAAGGTGAAAATCTGTGTCGAGACGGACGGCGAGTTTGGATGGCCTGGTCGAATCAAGCCATCTTCAATGACCAGGGAGAGGTCGTTGAAATCTTGTCGGTTGGCAATGACACTACCCAGCGTAAACAAGCAGAAGAGGCTTTACAACGCAGTGAAGCTAAGTTCCGAACTATCTTTGAAAACTCGCAGGTCGGCATCTTCCGAAACCGCCTCTCGGATGGATTAATTCTCAATGCCAATCAACGCCTTGCCAATCTGTTGGGCTTTGATTCACCAGAGGAGATCATTGGGCTGGAACACAGCATCGGCTATTTTGTAAATCCCAGCGATCGCCAACAAGCCCATGAGTTACTGAAGCGTGATGGGGAACTGCGAAGCTATGAATTCCAGATGCGAAAACGAGATGGGACAGTGTTTTGGGTACTTTCCTCTTGCTATTTGAATGAAGACGATGACTACATCGAAGGGGTGATTGCGGATATTAGCGATCGCAAACAAGCAGAAGCCGCTCTACAAACGAGTGAAGAACGATTACGCTTAGCATTAACCGCTTCAAATCAAGGACTCTACGATCTCGATTTAAAAACTGAAGAAAGAATTGTTAACCCGGAATACGCTTTAATGCTGGGCTACAATCCAGCAACATTCCACGAAACTATTTCTGAATGGATTGCTCGTTTGCATCCTGATGACAGAGAATCAGTTGTCGCAACCTACCGTGCTTACATTGCTGGAGAAATCCCCAGCTATCAAGCAGAGTATCGCCAGCGTACCCAGGATGGTCAGTGGAAATGGACTCTTTCTGTTGGCAAAATTGTTGCCTGGGACGAATCAGGTCAACCCATGCGGATGTTGGGAGTTTATACGGATATTGACGATCGCAAGCGAGCAGAAGTTGCATTGCAAGCCTCTGAAGCAGAACTGCGGGCGCTCTTCTCAGCCATTCCCGATCCGCTGTGTATCTTCGATGCTGAGGGACGATTGGTCTGTGCAATCCAAGGAAATCCGTCCTATGAAGAGTTGCATCGGGAGGAGTATATTGGCACAACACTGCATCAACTCTATGCTCAGGAAAAAGCTAATGAGTTCCTGAGTTACATTCAGCAGGCGGTGAGAACCCAACAAGTCCTCACCGTTGAGTACAGCCAATGGATCGCTGAACAAGAAACCTGGTTTTCGGCTCGCATTGCCCCGATTCAGCACGATCAGGTGATTTGGCTGGCGCGAGATATTACGCCGCAAAAGCAAGCAGAAGCAGCCTCGATTATTGAAGAACGCAACCGGATGGCACGCGAAATTCACGACACACTCGCTCAGGCGTTTACGGGCATTCTGGCTCAGGTGGGAGCGGCAAAACAGGTGCTCACGGATGATGTAGAAGCAACTGGGGCACACCTGGATCTGATCAAAGAATTGGCACGAACTGGACTGACTGAAGCGCGGCGATCGGTCGTCGCACTCCGTCCTCAGCTTTTGGAGGAGGGCAGTTTACAGAGCGCTCTCCATCATCTCGTCGCTCAACTCAGAACTGCTGCAATGGATACCACTTTATATTATGAGATCGAGGGTGCAGTGTATGCTCTATCCACTGAAGTCGAGAGTAACCTGCTACGCATTGGGCAGGAAGCATTAACCAATACAATGAGACACGCCAATGCTGACGAAATCCATGTAGAGCTAAGATACGATCGCGATCAGGTTTGCTTGCGTGTGAAAGACAATGGACAGGGCTTTGGAGTTGGGAGTATTCCATCCTCTGAGGGTTTTGGCTTACTCGGCATGAGCGAACGGGCTGAGCGTATCGGCGCACAACTCACGATTCGGAGTCAACCTGGACAAGGAACAGAAATTATTGTCACCGTCGATCGGGAGTAGCATTACAATGAGCCAAGCCACGACGATTCGGGTTCTGATTGCGGACGATCATGCCATTTTTCGGCAAGGATTAGCCACGATTATTAACCGTGACCCAGATATGAACGTGATTGCTCAAGCTGAAAATGGGGAACAAGCGATCGCACTATTTGGGGAACACCAACCAGATGTCACGCTGATGGATCTGCGAATGCCGGAAGTGGAAGGGGTTATCGCCATTGGTGCAATTTGTGCGATCGCGAAATCTGCTCGGATTATTGTCCTGACCACCTATGATAGTGACGAAGATATCTATCGGGGATTGCAGGCAGGTGCAAAAGGATATCTGTTGAAAGAAACTGAACCGGACGAGCTTCTGAATGCGATTCGTACCGTTCATCGGGGTCAGCAATATATTCCGCCTGATGTGGGGGCAAAGTTGGCACAGCGCCTCAGTAATCCAGAACTGAGTGAAAGAGAACTAGCAGTACTCCGTTCACTGGCACAGGGAATGAGTAATGCTGAGATTGCGGTGGCTTTGAGTATCGGTGAAGGCACGGTTAAATCCCACGTCAATCGGATTTTAAACAAGTTAGATGTGAGCGATCGTACCCAGGCTGTGATTGTTGCCGTTAAACGCGGCATTGTTAGTTTGTAGGGTGTACTTTCAATCGAGTTCGGATTCTAACTTAAGTTATAGCCAGTCTTATACGTTGCGATCGCATAGCTGCTCTATCAATTTGTAGTGTAAAAGAGTTAACTCGCTATAGACGACGGCTTAAAAGCAATTTCCTATATTGAATGTATTCTGAAACAAGCTGAGTCCTAAAACTGACTGCACTTCAGATAGCTAGGAAAAGATGACATTGACTGAATTTGAATCAAAAAGGGGACAAACCCATGAGCAACACCATCGACACAATGATCGATCCTAACGATGCCGTACTGCTGCTGATTGATCATCAGAGCGGACTCTTCCAACTTGTGCGTGACATCGAACTCCCAGTCCTCCGTTCCAATGTCACGGCGCTCGCCAAGACTTCCCGACTCGCCAAGATTCCGACCTTCACGACTGCTTCGGTGCCCGATGGTCCCAACGGTCCCCTGATTCCTGAAATCCACCAGCACAATCCTGACGCGGTTTACATTCCGCGCACAGGCCAGATTAACGCCTGGGATAATCCGGCTTGGGTAGACGCGATCGAGAAGACTGGGCGAAAGACTCTTCTCATCGCTGGAACTCTCACCAGTGTGTGCATGGCGTTTCCGACGCTGAGCGCACTGGCCGCTGGTTACAAGGTCTTCACGATCATTGACGCTTCCGGCAACTGGAGCCAGATGGCGACCGACCTGACTCTGGCCCGCGTCGTCCAGGCGGGAGCCATGCCCATCGACACTTACGCAGTAATCGGCGAACTCATGAACACGTGGAACCGTCCGGACGCAATGGAGTTTGCCACTGTCATGGTTGACCTCATGCCGATTTACCGCGCCCTGATGGAGAGCTATGACAAAGCTCAATCTGTGCAACGAGATGGACAGGAAACCAAGCTCGATAAGCAATTTGCAACTGTGTAAAAGTATCTAATTGCGAGGCGCACACGCGGAATAAAAAAGTGAAGGCGAGGAGTTGGTTATTAGTTCCTCGCCCCGCGTTCCCGATCAGAGTGTCCGTAACGCCCCAACAAGCGGGCTAAGTTGATTGGCTACGGATTGTTGCGATCGCGCAGCGTGTGCACAGCACGTATCGCCTTTTCCAACCAATCTAAATAAGTCTGTTCTCGTTGCTTCACCAAGTCCAAAACCAGTCGATGCAGTTTTTGTTTACGCGATGCAGTCGGATTACTCAAAGATAGAGCCTCGATCGCCTCACACTGGGCTAGCTTTTCTAGCCGTGCTTCCCGTTCCTGCTCTAGCAGATACACGATCGCCTCGTTAGGCAACTGAGCCGCAAAATAGAGTTGCACCAGCAACGACTCTCGCAACACGGGCAACGGATGATGCATCTGAAGCCAGTGGGTTAACTCTGCTTCACCTGCTTCGGTAATCCGGTAAACCTTGCGATTGGGGCGATCGTGCTGAATCTCGACGGTACAGGTAATCCACCCCTGTGACTCCAGTTTGTCTAAAGTCCGATAAATCTGTGCCTGATCTGCTGGCCACAGATGGGAAATGCAATCGTCAAAGCACTCGGTTTTGAGGTCGTAGCCTGTCCGCTCCTGTTGTTGGAGCAGACCTAGAATTACATGGGCAAGAGACATAGGCGGTTTACCGAACGAATAGGGAGGACAAGCCCAACCCATAGAATTTATATGCTTCTATGCTAATATATGATTAATCATATATGGGATAAGTCTTGTAAATATCTGCCTGGAGGCAACTGTATGACAACTCAAACTCAAACCCTCCGAACCGTTGCTGGAATCATTAATAGTGTAGAAACGCTTGAAGGAGCAGGCTTCCTGGTGCGTCGTCCCTTTCCCAAGAGCAGCTTCTCCGAGTTTGATCCCTTTCTCCTCCTCGATGAATTGGGTCCCGTAAATCTGAAGCCCGGTCAAGCAAAGGGCGCACCGGATCATCCCCATCGTGGCTTTGAAACCGTCAGTTACGTCCTGGATGGACGGCTGGAACACAAGGACTCGGTCGGTCATGCCGGACTGCTCAATCCCGGTGATGTGCAGTGGATGACCGCTGGGGCAGGCGTAGTGCATTCCGAAATGCCAGAAGCTGAGTTTACTCGCACGGGTGGGCGACTGCACGGCATTCAACTCTGGGTCAACTTGCCGCAGCGGGACAAGATGATTGCTCCTCGCTATCAAGAAATTCCATCAGCGCAGATTCCGGTGGCTCAGACCAAAGATGGGTCTGTGACAGTGCGCGTGATTGCGGGAGAAGCGTTGGGGGCGAAAGCGGTGATTGAAACTCGCACCCCGATGATCTACCTGCACTTCACGCTCCAACCAGGCGCAAGCATTGTTCAACCCATACCGAAAGAGTACAACGCCTTTGCTTATATCCTCGATGGGTCTGGTTTGTTTGGCCCTGAGCAGGAACGGGGTGAGGATGGGCAAATGGTGATTTTTGCACCGGATGGGGAGGAAGTGGCGATAGCCAATCCTGCGGATGCCACCCAACCCCTTGATCTACTGCTGATTGCTGGAGTGCCGCTGAATGAACCTGTGGTGCGCTATGGTCCCTTTGTGATGAACACTGAAGCCGAAATCCTGCAAGCGATCGACGATTACCGGAATGGAAGGATGGGACATATTTATGCTTAACACGCTTCAACACCGCATTACCCAAGATCAACTGCTGACCAATATACGCATCAAGCTATTGCATTTGCATAAACTGTTGTTGGATACAGAGCGTATTCGTTACGAACAGGTGCGCGGACAGGTCTCTAAAGGTGAGTTGCTGCAACTGGTGATCAATCACGATCAATTTGCCTGGTTACATCACCTTTCAGAATTGATTGTGCAAATTGATGAGTTAATCCACTCGGATGAGCCTGTCACCTCGGAGGCGATCGCTGCTCTCATTGCTGATGTTCGAATTCTACTCATACCTGATGAAGCCGGAAATGACTTTGCTGTGAAGTATGATGCGGCGTTTCAACGCAACCCCGATGTAGTGCTAGCTCATGCTGATTTGAACGCACTGCTAGCAACTAAAGTTTAACTCTAAATTTGCTAGTCCATGCTGATTTAGTCACACTGCTAGCGACTGAAGTTTAACGATAAATTGAGCAGTTCGTTCAGATTCAATTTACTCTGGACGAACTGCTTTTATGCATTGTATTTACTGAATCGTAAGCACTCGCGGCGTGTTCAGATGTTTATTGATTTCCCCGATTCTAACTTAAGTTATAGTCAGCCTTATACTCTACGATTGTATGGTTGCTCTATCAATTTATACTGCAAAAATTTTAACTTGCTGTAGACGACAGCTTGAAGGTGATCACTTACATTGAATTTATGCAAACAGTCATGAAGGCAATGAATTGAGCAAGTTAATTGCAAAGTTCCATGCTTGATGCAGATGTAGAAGGATGAACGACGATCGTAACCACAGTTCCTTACTTGTACCACCTTCAACCCAAGATCATATTCAAGGTGTGTTGAGTGCCAAGGTAGTGCTGGTGATGTATGGAGACTATCAATGCTCTAGAAGTGCGAACGTTTACAAGCTGATTAAAGTGCTCGACCGAGAACTGAGTGCTTCTTTAGGAGAAGATTATTTATGCTTTATCTTCCGCCATTTTCCACAAGCACAGATTCATCCTCATGCTCAACGAGCAGCCCAAGCTGCCGAATCCGCCGCTACCCAAGGACAGTTTTGGTTAATGAGTGATACTTTATTTAACCATCAACAAAAATTGGAGAATGGTTATCTTGTCGAGTATGCCAATGATTTAGGGCTTGATATTCCTCAGTTTCTCAAAGACTTGCCTAAACAAGTGCATGTCGATCGCATCAATGAAGACATCGAAGGCGGAATCCAGAGTGGAGTAACAACTACTCCAGCCCTGTTTATCAATGGAATTCGGTATATCGGACACTGGAACACGATGGAGTTGATGGCAGCCATGATTGCTGCAAGTCATTAAGTTAAATCGGACAAGAATCCAATGCAGTATTTACAGGAGATTGCAATGCCTTACGTTACTGTTGGTCAAGAAAATTCTGCAACCATTGATCTCTACTATGAAGATCTGGGAACAGGTCAACCGATTGTTCTCATTCATGGATTTCCCCTCAACGGTCATTCCTGGGAAAAGCAGACCTTAGTGCTGCTGAATGCAGGCTATCGAGTCATTACCTACGATCGCCGAGGCTTTGGGGCTTCTAGCCAACCCTCGTTTGGCTATGACTACGATACCTTTGCCGCAGATTTGAACGTGCTGATGACCAAACTTGACTTGCGTGATGCGGTTCTGGTTGGCTTCTCAATGGGAACAGGTGAAGTCACGCGCTACCTCGGCAAATACGGCTCAGAGCGGGTGCAGAAAGCTGTGCTGATGGCTCCCGTGCCGCCCTTCCTACTGAAGACCGATGATAATCCTGAAGGTGTCGATCAAAGCGTTTTCGATGGCATTATGAAAGCGATCGTTGCAGATCGTCCCGCTTACTTTTCTGCATTTTTCAAAGAATTCTTCAATGTGGATGTATTGCTGGGTGAGCGGATTAGTAATGAAGCAATTCAGGCAAGTTGGAATGTGGCAGCAGGGTCTTCTGCGAAAGCGACTTTGGATTGCGTCCCTTCCTGGCTCACCGATTTCCGCGACGATCTGCCCCGCATCGATGTACCAACCTTGATCATTCATGGTGATGCCGATCGCATTTTGCCGCTTGAGTCCACCGCAGCAAGACTGCCGAAGCTAATTAAAAACAGTCAACTGGTTGTTATTCCTGGCGGACCACACGCCATCAATTGGACTCACGCTGATCAGGTCAATCCCCTGTTACTGGACTTTCTTCAGGGCGTGAATTCATCAATTTTAGCAGGGGCATATTGACATGGAAAAAGGAAGATTGACAGCATTCAGTGATGGTGTCATCGCAATCATCATCACAATCATGGTACTGGAGTTGAAGGTGCCTCATGGAGATAATTTAGCTGCATTACGTCCGCTAATTCCCTCATTTCTAAGCTACATCCTTAGCTTTATCAATTTGGGAATTTATTGGAATAACCACCACCACTTATTTCAGGTCGTGCAATATGTCAGCGGTCGAGTTTTATGGGCTAATTTGCATTTGCTATTCTGGCTGTCACTTATTCCTTTTGTCACCGCCTGGATGGGCGAAAATTACTTCACTGCTTTACCTGTTGCCTTTTATGGGGGTGTGCTGTTGTTCAGCGCCATTGCTTATTTAATTCTGACGATGACTCTGATTGTTCACCACGGCCAAGGCTCAATGATCGCGACTGCTATCGGGAGAGATTTTAAGGGGAAGGTATCAGTGGCGATTTATGCCATATCGATTCTCCTCGCCTTTGCTAATTCATGGTTAGCTTTTAGTCTCTATGTGTTAGTAACAATGATGTGGTTGATTCCAGATCGCCGGATTGAGAAAGCAATGCGCTGATCAAAGTATCGTCAGACTGCCCTCTATGCCAATAACCTGCAAGATTGACAATGAAGCTCAATCGCATAGACTCGCTCAATTTGCTCATCTCAGAAGTCATCACATGACTATCACAGCACTCCATCTCATTCACGATGTCAAACGTACTCAACAAAGGAACACCATGAATAAACCAAAGTTTTTTGTCACCCCTGGTTATGGGGAACATATGCTGAATGAATTGCATTACTCGCAAGCCGTAAAAATTGGCGATCGCGTGGAGATATCAGGTCAAGGCGGTTGGGACGACAATCTGCAAATTCCCGAATCGCTTGCGGACGAGATTACTCAGGCGTTTCGGAACGTAGAGCGAACTTTGGCGACTGCTGGGGCAAGTTGGGAGCATGTTGTCCATGTCAATTCTTACCATGTTGGTGGGTTTCCCCCAGAAGTTAACGATGTGATGGTCAAGCTATATCGCCAGTACATGCCCAACCACGCCCCAATTTGGACACAGGTAGGAGTCGCGGCGCTTGGACTGCCAACAATGCGAATTGAAATCCGCGTGACTGCAATCACGAGCTAAAAGAATTCAAATGTCAGAGAACAATAAAGCGGTCTTAGAAGCGGCAAACGCAGCCATCACCGAAGGTAACAATGAAGGATTCTTGTCGTTCTGCACCGACGACATGGAATGGACGTTTGTAGGCGACAAGACCCTGAAAGGGAAAGAAGCTGTACGCTGCTGGATGGCAACAGCGTACATCGAGCCGCCGAAGTTTGCGGTCGATCACTTAATCGCTGAGGGTGATTTCGTCACGGCACTTGGCAACATCACAATGAAGGACGAAGACGGGAAAGCGGCTCATTACTCATACTGCGATGTCTGGCGCTTTCGCGGCGGCAAGATTGTCGAATTAAGAGCTTTCGTCATCAAAACCGAGACCAAGGATGAAACCAGCAGCGCGGCGTAAATAATCTGCAAAAGTCAGAATGTATTTTTGCAAAACAAAGTGTTCTTAAGGAGGCTGGTATGGAGTACATGAAAGCTGCGGTACTAACTGCTTTTGGTGGAGCTGAGGTGTTTAAATTTCAAACCATACCGAAGCCAGTTCCAAAAGCGACCCAAGTTCTGGTAAAAGTATATGCGACCTCGGTCGATCCCATTGATTATCAAACTCGTCGGGGTGATTACAAAGATTTAGTTCGGCTCCCTGCAATTATCGGAGTTGATGTTTCGGGTGTGATTGAAGCCATTGGAGAGGCAGTAACCCGTTTCCAGGTCGGAGATGAAGTTTACTACTCACCCCAAATTTTTGACGAGTTTGGTAGTTATGCTCAATACCACGTTGCAGAGGAAAGCATTGTTGCAGTTAAGCCGATTAATTTGACCCATGTTGAGGCAGCGTGCTTGCCGTTGGCAGGAGGAACCGCCTGGGATTGCCTTGTAACCAGAGGGAATTTACAAGTCGGTGAAACAGTTCTAATTCATGCTGGAGCGGGTGGAGTTGGTTCGATCGCAATTCAACTGGCGAAAGCAATGGGTGCTTATGTATATACAACATGCAGTGCAGAAAACTTTGATTTCGTTAAGAAGCTGGGTGCAGATTATCCCATCGACTACAAGCATGAAAATTATATTGAAGTGATTGGGCGAGAAACGAATGGTCGCGGTGTTGATCTGGTTTTAGACACGGTTGGAGGAGACACGATTGGACGTAGCTCAGAGGTGATTCGTCCATTTGGCAAACTTGTCACAATTGTCGATATTGCAACTCCTCAAACACTTCTTGATGCTTGGGGTAAGAATTTGACGATTCACTTCGTTTTAAGTCCCCAGTATAGAGACAAATTGGACGCACTGAGGAACCTGATTGAACGCGATCAGATTCGACCCGTCATTGATTCAGTTCTGCCTTGGAGCGACATCATTCAAGCTCATCAACGTTTAGAAAAGGGAGGAATGCGAGGCAAGATTGTCCTGCAATTGGTTGATATGGAATCACAGTGAATTGATTCATCAACCAATCAAATCACGATGGTTCCTTGAAGTGAAGTCAACTCTAGAAGTTTAAGGTGGATAACATGATTAAGTGCAAAGATTTTGCGCCTCGGATTACGGAACGGGGACCCTTCGGCGGAGCTTCCGAGTATGAATCCTTCTCTGAGGTTGTGAGTGCTGCGAATCAGTGGATTGAGCAGACAACGATACAGGTGATCAATGTGGAAACTGTTGTGTTACCCGATCGCATCGAAGGCACCAGTGATGGTGACTACGGATTGGCGGTCAGTAATAGTTTTCACCCAGTGGTGATTAGTCAAGGCGTGACCGTCAATTGCTTTCAATGTGTGCGCGTCTGGTACAGAGAATGAGTTTGATCGGAGAAAACATGAAACTTGCTGCCGAGATTGGCGACAAGATTTTATGCCCCTCTGTAGCCTTACCCTTTGCTGCCACATTGGATTTAGGTTGAATAGAACAACGGATAAGCGACAAGTAAACACGTGCTTAATTTGGAGCCATATGAGTTGCAAACATCTCAACAATCTGACTGCTGAAACCCTCATTTCTAAAGCAAACTATCCAATATTCCGCTGTGAAGAATGCACGCGGATCAATAGTCGCTGGGTACACCTCCGCATTTGCCAAACCTGTGGAAAGATGCTGTGTTGTGACTCTTCTGAACATCAACATGCTCGCCGTCACTATGAGGAAACCGGACACCCGATCGTTAGCTCGGCTGAATTGGGAGAACAGTGGTTATGGTGCTTTGTCCATCAGCAGGGAAAGGACTATTGAAGCGATTTTGATATCATTTAGCTCTCTTCCGATAGACGAATGTTTGACAATGAGTATGATCTGGCAATGACGGTCATCGACGGCATGACCGCTCGCAGTCAAACAGGGGAGTACAAGTTAGAGCGTTTTAAGTTTAATCCCGCCTAGCTACTTAGTTGCCAGCCGCATAATATGCCCTGAGGCTGACAGCAGTCAAGAAACTGTCTAGAGGGCGAGTTGTGCAACTAAAGGCGATCCCTTCTTTTTGAGCGCCAGCAAGTACTTTGCCTCATCGTAGGGTTTCCTGTCCTGCCAGCAACGCTAGATAATCCTGATCCACTTGAACGCCAATGCCCGCATTGCCTCCTGGTGCGTCTTGCCTTTGCGCTTCTGCGCCTCATAGAACGCCTTTGCCCAGAACGAATGCTGCCTTGACTGCTCGGCCCACTCGACAAAGCTTTGGCGTAAAAACTTGGGGCAAGACCATCGCCAATGGACCCAGTCCTTCTTGCCACTGCGCTCTGTCACTGGAGCAATGCCTGCATACTGCAACAAATCTTGGGCACGACTAAAACGAGAGCGTTCTTCGCCAAACGCCAAGAGTAGTCGAGGAGCAAGATGTTCTCCTGCTCCAGGTAATGCGGCAAACAAATCAGCATCGGGCATTTGTGCAAACAATTGCTCAATGGTCTGATTGAATTGTTCAATACTAAATAGTAGTGTCCGTAACTGTATTGCTAACGCTTTGATAATCATCTTTGATGGTTCAATGATCGCTCTATCGCTCGTCAGTGGTGTTGATAATTTAATCTTTTCTATTCGTTTAGCATTCGTTTTTGTGTACCTACAGCGGTGCAAAATGAAAAACTGGTTCAGTGTTTCTGGCTCTGCTTGCTGCGCTGCTTCAAGCGTTGAGTATTGAGTGAGAAAATCGCAAAATACCAGGGTATTCTTATCTCTAAACCATTCCAATACTTGGGGATAGTAGCCCTTGAGCACGTCGGTGATGCGGTTCGTCAAACGCACTCCATCATCGACAAACTTGCGCCGCCACTCCACGAGTTTTTGTAGTTCTCGAATTTGCGAACTACCAGGTTGCCAGGCTGTGAGTTTATCTCGGTGTTTGAGCAGCAATTCCAACAAAATGTACGCATCTGTTGGGTCATCTTTAGCACGAGAGGGTGTGAAAGCACGACGGTATTTTGCCACGGTTTGTGGATTGACTGGAAACAAAACGATGAAGTCATATTGACAAAGCGCATAAATCAAAGCACCCTGCTTCTGTTCAGTGCACAGAGCAACCTTCTGTCCTTCAAATCGCTGCCTGAGTTGGGCAACCCAAGCATGGATAGCTTCTGGGGTATGAGCTACCACACTCAACTCAACCTTATCGCTGTCTACTGCTTGCAGAGCAACATCGTGCTTTTTGTCTGACCAATTGAGACCGATCCAAACCGCTCCGCCATCACCTCCAAATTTCCCAGGCTCAACAGCATCAAATCCGCTGCGGTACAGGCTTGCTGATAGTTGCCGAATGCTTCAGCGCAGAGAGGGCAGAGACATGAACGTAAAGGGCACCAGGGAGGCGTTTGCCAATTGGAGAGCGTTTTGTGCTTTGCGCAACTTCGGAGAAATCGCAGCACCTCACATTCTCAGCAAATTGCTGAGCAATCGACGTTGAAGCACACGTTGCTGACCCTACACTGTCCATAGAGCTTTACCCAGACGCTAAAACCAGCATAGGGTATTCATTCGTTGGTGGAGCAGGACGATTTTAGGTACGGCTATACTAAAGCAAACTCTTAACAATCACCTAGCGTATCAGACACTAAATCTAGATCTCTAACCTCCATATCTGGCGTAAGCTCCAAAATTTCTGTTATTGTTAGGAGCCAGTGGAAAACAAAAGCCCGATTCATGAGAACCCTGAGCCTGTTTGAGGAGGATCGCCTGACGCTGCCGAAAAGCATCGAGCTGTCGGCAGAATCACTGCGTCACTATGGCGATCTTTACAAACACTGGGCGATCGCCTTCTCTGGAGGCAAGGATTCCTCAGCCACCGTTACCCTCGTTGCTCATCTGATCGAAACAGGTCAAATTGCCAAGCCCGAAAGCTTAACGGTTCTTTATGCCGATACTCGCCAGGAGTTGCCGCCGCTCCATGTGAGTGCGCTCAATATTCTGGATGCTCTGCGCGAACGGCTTCAACCTCACTTCCAGGAAGGCGGTTTCGAGACTCGCGTTGTTCAGCCCGACCTGGATTACCGCTATTTTGTCTACATATTAGGGCGTGGAGTACCGCCACCCTCCAACACGTTTCGCTGGTGTACGCCCAAGCTGAAAGTGATGAGCATGGAGCGGGAGTTGGAATCGTTACGCCAAGAGCGGGGCGAGAAATTCCTGATGCTGACAGGAGTGCGAATTGGCGAAAGTGCAGCTCGCGACCAGCGAATCGCCGTAAGCTGCACGAAGGATGGTGGGGAGTGTGGGCAGGGATGGTTCCAGCATTCGGCGACCGGTGCCGTGGCAGACACTCTGGCTCCAATCGTTCATTGGCGGGTGTGCCATGTCTGGGATTGGTTGCTTCAGGCTGACCTGGAATTAGGTTTTCCGACTTTTGAAATCGCCAGAATTTACGGTCAGGAAGTCAGCGACGGAGAGGAGCCACTCAACGCTAGGACGGGCTGTATCGGTTGTCCCCTCGTTCAGAAGGATGCTGCCCTCGATCGCCTGATTGCTCAACCGGAATGGTCCTATCTTGCTCCCCTGCAAAAACTGAGACCTCTGTACTGGGAAGTGAGAAAGCCGCAGTACCGGCTCCGCAAGCATGGGGAGATCAATAAGAACGGTTCTCTAGCAGCTAAGCAGAATCGGTTGGGGCCGTTAACTTTGGATGCCCGACGCTGGATGCTGAAGCAGGTTTTGGGCATTCAGGCGGAAGTGAGTGAGGTGGCGCGATCGCTCGGCAAGCCAGAACTCAGCCTGATTAACGACGAAGAACTGGCGCGGATTGAAGAACTGATTGCGGCGAAAACCTATCCTGAAAAGTGGGATGGAACGGAGCATCGAGGCGATGAGTGGCTGCCTGAGATTTTACCCGATGGGAGTGTTCAGCCCTTTCTATTCGATAACTTTTAACCACGATGCCGCGTCTCTATCTCGATGTTTGCTGTTTTAACCGTCCCTTCGATGATCAGAGCCAAGCTCGTATTCGAGTAGAAACTGAAGCTGTTTTAGCCGTTTTGGAGCGGTGCGAGACGGGGGAATGGGAACTGGTTATTAGCGAGATGGTTGAAATTGAGGTGGCTCAAATTGCTGATCCAGAGCGACGACAGAGGATTGAGGAAGCAATGCTGATGGCGCGATCGCGCATTATCGTCGATGATGTGATCGCCAATCGGGGTGAGGAGCTTCAAAATCTGGGCTTTCAAGGATTCGATGCCATTCATCTGTCTTGTGCTGAATTTGCCCAGGTGAATGTTTTTTTATCAACAGATGATCGATTATTAAGAAGGGCGGCTCGATATGGCAGTTCCCTTACTGTAGCTGTAGAAAACCCCGCTCTATGGCTGATTGCAACACTTCAAACAGGAGACTCTGATAATGACCCCAGTGGAGCTTAGACGACAAGGTTTGGCGGCGTTGCGTAAGGAACTCGGCTACGTCGGCATGGTGCGTTTTTTACATCAGTTTGATGCAGGGAGTGGTGACTATACGAAGGAGCGTCACCAGTGGCAAGACGGGCTGACGGTAGCAGACTTGGTATTGCAAATTAAGGAACGTCGCAATCAAGCATAGTTTACTAGAAGGTGTGAAAGGCATTTATGGAGAAGCAAACGATTGCTCAGGCAGCCATCGAGGTGCTAAAAGAAGCAAAACAGCCGATGACAGCAGCCGAAATTACTCAGGTCATCTTGGATAAGGGGCTGTATACCTTTAACACAAAAGATCCAAGGGCAATGGTACGTGGGGCGATCGAGCGTCGCTGTGATGGCGGAAACCCGAAAACAACAGTTACTCCAACCTACTTTAAGAAACAAGCAGAAGGTAAGTATGTCCTGAAGTCGTTGTCCTGATGGATGTGCTCAAAGAGCAGGCTTTGCCTAGCGATGACTGGCAATCATTGAGGTCCGAATGATGCTCTCAACCCCCTTCATTGTTGAGTCGGCGGCTAAGTATCCAATACCACGATGTAGGTGTAGACGAAATTGAGTTGCTAACACTTCTGGATCGGTGCCCATGCCATCTTTGTAACAACGTTGTCTTAGCGCGATCGCCAGTAAGTCCCCAATTCCCCCTCCAAATATTTGCCAAGTCATCTCCACATTGCTATCAGCAGGGATCGCGATAGGCGATGGGGGAGTAGGTTCTGCTAGAGAGCGGCAGAACGCCCATCGACAAAGAATATTCCACTGATCGATCTTGGTAGTACGCTTGAGCTTAATCAGTTGATCCTTGGCAGCTTGAGAAATACGAACTCGTTCGACAGGGGGTTCCATAGGCTCTATCTACCAAAAGTAACCAGATTTTACTTGGGTTTGGTGTTTGGCGCGATCGTACTTAAGCAAGTATTCACGAGCGATCGCCCCATTCTCCCGCAACCGCTTCACCTCCGCCTTGCCGATCTCGGTATCCGTCGAGAGCAGAAGCACCTGATGACTCGCCTGCGGGAAGTAGCGATCGACCAGATTATTGCGGTGGGAGGAATCGAGCCGTCCTAATGGGGTATCGATCGCCACAGGCAGTTGCCGACCGGAGGCGCGGGCTAATCCCCACAATAGAGAAATTGCCAATAACTGCTTCTCCCCAGCAGACAGCCGATGTTTGGGCACAGGTTGCCCTTCGTAGTCAAACAGAGAGAGGCTGAAGGTTTCGGTGTCGATTTGAACCCGATGCACCAAATTCGATTTGTGCAGCAAGTAGAGGAAGCACTCTGTCACCAGAGTCTCAAGCTGATTGAGCTTGCGGAGTTTCAGCTTTTGCTTGAACACTTTGAGGGTGTCCTGGACTTTGGCGATCGCCACCAGAGTATGCTCATCGTTTTTGCGGTCGATCGCCAGTTTGCCGTAGTCCATCAGCTCTTGCTTGGTGCGAGCGAGGGTTTGTTCTGCTTGCTCAAGCAGCCGTTGACTGTGTTCGCGATCGGATCTGAGGTTCACGACTTCTGCCTGTGCCTGACGCACCTGCTGCACTAACTTGTCATAGATCTCTGGAGAAGCGGCAGTGGCAAGGTAGCGTTCGATGGTTTCAATTTCTTCCTGGCAAGTCTGAAGCTGCTTAAGCTGTTCTGCTGCCACCTGGCGTTGATGGGGTAGGGCGTATTGCAGCGTGTTCGTTAGTTGATGAAGGGTGTCTACGTCCGCACCTAACCAAGTCTCCCCTATATCCTGTAAGACTTCCTTTTCTTGTTTTGCAAGAAACGAACGAATTTGCTTAAGTTGTTTCGTTTCTAAGTCTAGTGATTTAACAAATTGAAGCAATTCCTGGCTTCGTTCCTTCAATAGCTCTTTGGCAATCTCTAACTGCTGTTGCCGAATCTCCTGCTGTGCCTGAATTTCCGCCTCCTCTAACAGAGGCTGAATCAACGCTAGAGGCAAAACTCCGGCTGCGATCTCCCTTAAGGCAGCACGATGAGCCTCAGCTTTACTATTTGCCTGCTGTAATTGCCTCTCCTGCTGAGCTTGTTCCGCTGCAATTTTGCCCCCCTCAGTCAGAAAACGCTCCTCCGCCTGCCGCAGTTTCTCCTCCGCTTTGTCCAGTTTCGGTTGGATTGCCGCAATCTTCTTTTTGATAGAACGCCGCTCCTGCTCCTGGGACTCCAAACGTTGCTCAATTTCCATTAGCTGAGCCTGTTCTACAGCCGATGCCAACGCTTTGCGTTTGCGGGAGGTTAGCACATCGAGATCAGCGGAAAGGCGATCGGGTAGTTCGAGGCCCAGCAGCGATCGCATCGCACTCATCACAGACTGTGGCAGAGTGTCTTGGTCAGCCAATTCACCCACCTGCTCACCGTCAAATAAAAATAGACGAGAGATGCCCAGTGGCAGTAAGTCCTCAATCCGCTCGTCCCATTTCTGGGCCAGATCGGTTGCAAGCTCACCGTTGACGGCAATCCTTAAAGTATCTCGATTGCTAATCAGCTCCATCCAGGTGCGGTAGATTCTAAACTCCGTGGGTTGCGCCTCGTTATTCAGGGTTTGCTGAAATACCAGTTCAATTGAGGCATCCTGCGCTTGTCGGTTAATGCACTGTTTGAGGAATTCGGGGTAGCTGAGGGTGCCGCGAGTTGAACAGGGGGCACGGTGTCCATAGAGCGCCAGACGAATGGCATCCATCAGCGTCGTTTTACCACCGCCGTTCATACCGCCGAATAGAATGATGGTTTGCTGCTCCTTGCCAGGACGAAGATTAAAGACCTGTCGTCCTTTGTAGGGACCAAAGTTTTCTAATATCAATTCTTGAAAGATCATGCTGCTGTTACCAGAGGAATCACCGTAATCAGACCGGAGAAGCGATCGAAATCTCCAACGTTGTGGGTCAAGAGCCGTTCAACTCCAGCAGTGAGCATGGTGGCAACGATATTGGCATCGTGAACCTGGCGACCTGCGGTGGGAAACTGTTGTAACAGGTTCAGTAATTGATCGGTTACTTGAACGTTGTCTTCCGCCACCCGAAATTGGGTTTGAAAAGTACGGACTCGTTCGATCACCACTGTGATCGGTTGGGGACTGCCATAGGTTTGAGGACGGGTAACAGCAGCAATGAATTCGCGTAAAACCTGTCGGCTCAGCCAAAGCTCAACCTCAGCATCAATTAATGATTGTAGAAACTCTGCGGCTACTGTATGGAGCGGATAGGCAAGGATATTGGCGTAAACCAAAACGTTGGTGTCAATAAAAATAGGTCTATCGTCCAAAGTCTCCATACATATCCTCACGACGCAAGGAAAGCTCAGTTAACAGTGGACCATAGTCATCCACTGGAAATTTGAAAGGTTTTCGTTGTTTCTGAGTCGGCTGTTCTTCCATTACTAAAACAATCTGGTAGTTTCCAGGCGCAATTTCTGGAGGAAGCTGGATAGTTAGCTCGTGGTTGTCGGTGACGGTGGCTGTGATCTGTAAGGTTCGCATAGCCTAATGCCTCCAATTCGTTGATCTTTCCTCATTATGAGCTAGCCAATTCACTAATCCACTTTTGGGGAGCCAAATTTCAGGTTTGCCCAGGAAGTTGCTGGCTTGTCGGTTAGCTGCTTGACGGCCTCTACATCTCCAGCTTTGGCAGCGCGCAACAGCACTTGAAATTCACGCTCGATACAGCGAGCTTAGCAATAAAGTTCCTGAATTTCAGTTGTAAGCGCTTTTAACGCCTCAACAAACTCAGGGACAGATCGTTGTTTAATCTGCCCCTGCTCAGGGTTTTCTTCGTAGAAGCCTCTAATCAATCTGAATCATCCGACTGGCAACGCTGATTACCTCTGTTGAGTTCTTGATGGCGATTGGTCGGCTCCACTCACTCCCCGCGATGATGTTGCGGTTGTGGAGCAGAAGAATCATGCGATCAACGGCTTGGCGAGAAGCAGTCAGCGTCATTTTCACAGGTTCCTCGTTGGGCAACGAATTAGAAAAATTGGCAGGCGGATCGGTGGGAGGAGTAAATCCTCCGCTCTCTACAAAGCTCATAAATGAGTCTCCTATTTTGTCGCCTTAATGGACTACAAGCAGGGAAAAGCAAAGTCCACTTAGCAGTTAGCTTCCTCAGTGTACATCATTTTGTAGTCCATTAGGACTCACTCCTTTACGAGTTGATCATCCTCTGACACGATCTATGTCATGGGAAAAGCAGGTCGAGTTCTTAAAGTGGTGTTGGAGCAGTACAGCATCAGCCAGATTAAACTGGCCGCCCAGTTGGGGGTGGGCCGATCGAATGTCTATCGGTGGGCAAATGAAGTAAGAGATCCTACTTCAGAGACAGTTATTGCCATCATCAAGGCTTTAGAAGAGATCAATCCTGGTGCGGCATCAGAGTTTAAGCGTTTATATATGGATGAGTCAGCCCCTTAAGCAATTTTCCACCGCTCACGATGCCACTGAATGGCTTCTAATCTGGGGTAGAACTCAGCTTGATTGGGTAAGAAAATCGGCTCGTTATTGAACGCCTGCATCGGCTTAGTATCAACTGGTGATTCTTCATAAATGCGATTTTCTGGAAGAATGATTGTGTAATCGTTGCTGACACTAAACCATCCGTGATCAAATGCCCAATGATGATTCTTGCAGAGTGATAAACCGTTATCATATCGATCATCTCTGAATGTAGAGAACGGTAAGATGTGTGACCCGTCTACAATATTCTCGCTATCTTGACTGATCACCCGTAATCTGCAAAATGCACAACGTTGATCGTATAACGCAAGAACTTCTTTGCGAAAGGTGGCACTTCTTCTGTACGCTTCAACTTCGTCTTCTTGCTTGAGTTCTTCAACGGTGTAAACTGCTCCGCCTCTTTCTCGTAGTGCAAAACGGAACTGGTCAAAGGAATGAATTCTTAGAAGCTCTTGTATCTGTGCAAATTTGTCAGGAAACCATTTATTAATCAACGCATAGATCAAGCTATTTCTACAGTTGGGAATTTGCAGTAAATCAAACAACTCATCATCAAAATATCCATACAACACGTTGTCTCTCAATTTTTTTAATGTGTTGAGCTTGCCACCTGAGAACAAAACTTGCTCATGTCCGGGAATCGGAACCAGATGCCAGAAAGGCTGAGCCGGACGGCTCATGTGATAGAAAGGTTGTGCAGGATTTGCTTGATGAAAGGCAGTGCTGAGGCGATCGCGGTATTTAATAAAAATTGAAATAAGTTCAGGAGAAATCGCAAATCTATTTTCAGAAATTAAGCCTTGTTCAACTAGCTCAATGAGCGATAACAACAAAAGCGGCTGATATGGAGCCTGACCATGAGCTTTATCAATTCGTAAGCTCGTAAATCGCTTGATGTAGTAATTTAGATCTTTATCCATCAATGCTCTGGCTGATTTACCAAGTTGCCATATTCATCAAGACTCCGATAGCCATCTCTAAGATACTCCGGCGGTTCCTTAAACTTGTCAGTCTGTGAGATTTCTTCAATTAAGTTGAAATGACCTGGAAACCAGCGTGCAGCCAAAACTGTGATCAGGCTACTTCTTGAAAGCGGATCTTGTAGAAACTCAAACAAGTCTTCATCCAAGTATGCAAATTTAATTGCTCGTTTAACTTCGGCAAAAGTTTTAAGCTTTTCTTTGGAGTTAATTACTTCTTCATAACCTGGATTTGCCCATAGATGCCAAAACTTGCCACTTCTCATGTGAAAGAAGGGTCTAGAAATATCTGGATGATGATTAAATGAACCTAAGTAACTCCAGTATTTGAGAAACGTGTGAATCAGTGCAGAAGTTAAATGAATTTCGTTTCTTGTTATAACTTCCCTTTTAACCTGCTCAATAACGGATAGAAGAAGAATCGGCTTATGCGGTGCTACGCCATGAGCGCGATCGACTCGTAGCCGTTGAAACTTCTTAGCATAATAGCTCAATGCTGCTAGGTCTCTACTGTTTCTAACTAGCTCATTCGAGGACATCTTCTAAAGAAAAAGTGATAAATTAAATTCTTCTTTAAATTCACTCCGGTGTCTTTCAGAATCTAAAATCCTCTGCGACCTCTCCTCGCCACTGAGTCGGTCATCCGGCCTGCTTTGATTCACCAAAGGTTTGCAGCAGCCAGCGATTGATGGTGCCATCTTCCTCTGTCTGGCTCCGTTTCAGAGCTTCCTCAATTGTGGCAATTGTCAATCCTGGCAACACCTTTGAGGTCTGAATTTGCCGACTGCCGCCATCAAACACCTCAAAGGCAATCACTTCTGCCCCATCCACATCCACCACCCAGTATTCCTGAACCCCCAATCGCTCATATAGCAGCCGCTTCCGTCCCAGGTCATCATTCAGGCTAGTGGAGGCAATTTCGATCGCCAAATGGGGCGCTCCATACTCATTGACATCGACAGGTTGAGACGTTTTAGGTGGAATTTGAAACTCAGTGCCGATGTAAAACGCCAGGTCAGGTTGACACTCCTGCACACCCTGTTTACGAAAACTTGTGTTTGTTAACCCAATCAGCCTGATGGATTTGAGTGTGCCATAGAGGGTAACCGCTTGAGAAAGCAACGTATTATCGCGCCCATGTCCAAACCCAATTGGCATCGTTTCAATCCTCATGCGCCCGTCATCATAGTAAAATCGGGAATTCTCATACTCCGGCTTGTCCACTAAGGTCATAAACTGATCCCAGCTTGCCTTGACCCAGGCATCCGTGATGAAACGTTGGGGTTCAGATGCAGTGCTAACCATCCCGGCTCACCTCCAGAATCTCCGTATACTCAAACTCAGAATAGATGCCTCACTCACCCCGCCCCACCTGCAACAATTGCTCAACCGTTAGTTTTAGTTGAGGAAACAGCGAAGAAACAACACAATCACTGCCCCGATAGTCCACCGACTCATACAGCCCATCCACCAGCAGCAGCACCCTTACCTGCCCTTGAATCGGATCAATAATCCAATACTCTGGAATTCCTCGTGCAGCATATTCTGCCCGCTTGAATCGGTAGTCCCGATCTTCGCTGGCTTTCCCTGGAGACACAACCTCAACCGCTAGCAAAGGAGCAGGCATCTCCGCTGTAATCGTGCTGCGCCCAGAAGCGAGTAGCACGGTTGCCAACTCTTGACTCAAAACTAGCAAATCAGGAATTCGCACCCGACCTGCCACCACTAGTTCCGTATCCATCCGCCGCAATTGCTGGAGCGGTACGATTTGTAAAAACTGAGCCAGCAAAAACAGTGAAATCAAAACATTCTGTGGACTTTCGGACGGCATCTCAATAATTTCTCCGTCAACAAACTCCCGCCGACCTTCAAAGACCTCTTCCAGTGCCAAATAATCCGATAGGGTTAGCTTTGTGGCAGTCATCCCTGTCTCTCCACTTCAATAATTTCAGTGTACTCAAACAAATTAGAACTCAACCGCACTAAAGGATACTGCCCACTTCCCAGCGCGATCGCATCCTCCTGACAGTCGGGCTTAGGAGAATAATAGGTCAATACATACTGATGCCCAACCCGATCTGCCATTTCTTCCGCCACCTCACCCCGCCACTGAGTCTTGGTCACTAAGACCACCAGTTGATTCGCCAACACTGGGATTGCTCTGGCAACTTGTCGTCTGTAGATTTCATCCAGACTGCCGAAGGGAGAGTCCATCACGATCGGAAAGGTGCTGCTCTCAGGCATCAGTATTCCAGATTTACCCTTGCTCCACTCCCGGATGCGATCGATAATTGCGCCAATGAAGGACAAGCTCAAAATCTGGTTCTCGCCTGTTGAGGCGGCAACTGAAGTAGGCTGTCCCGCCATTGTGTCTTCCAGCATTAATTCGTAATTCTCGTTTAGCCTGGGGACGTAGGGCGTGAACAAGATTTGGCTAAAGATTTCCTGTATCCGTTTTTCGAGCTGGAGGCGAAAGAGCTGACCCAAGCCCTCCTGGACTTTTTTGAGACGAGCGATCGCATCCTCAGTCGCCATAATTCGCCGCTGCACCTGCTCCTGACGGTTTTCGCTCATGCGGTGCTTTTCGATTTGCCGTGCCAAGCCCTCTATCTCGGTTTCATAACTCTTGATCTGCTGCTGGTTTGCGCCCTGCTCCAGCGTCAGGTCCCGAATCTTTTGCTCCACCTCATCCATGCGGCTTTGGAGCTTCCGGATATCCTCGCTGGCGAAACTCAAACAAAACGCTTCGTAATCGTTATAGAAACTCGCTCTTAATTTTTGTCCCCAGGTGTCAAATCCTGCTGAATTGCTGTCCCACAGTACACCTGTACGCGGACTTCCTGCCAGGAGACAAGATGCCTGCTCTACAGTTGATGGTTAATTTGGCCTATCGGCTCAACTCCTGGCTCCTGACTCCTCATATTGCCAAATTGCGCTCAGCGATATAGAAATAAAGCTTGAGCGAGTCCAGCCTTCAAGCGGGAGCCTATGATGCGGAAACTGTATTTTCTGGTGCCTGGAACGAGCGGTAAGTTTGCGTGCGGTGGTTTGTGGGCTGAGTTAAAAACTCTGAAGCTGGCGCAGCAGATTTGTCTGGCGGAAGTCGTTACCTATCGGCAGCGGGAACCAGGAACGCTGTTTCTGGCTGATGTGTTGCAAGCCCGTTCGCTGGATGACGTGATTTTTGTAGTTAGCTGGGGCTTTGACGTGGCAAAACTCGTGGCCCAGCTCCAGCCCTACCATGTTGTCTATCATGCTCACAGTACGGGGTACCGCTTGCGCTTGCCGTCTAGGATTCCAATTATTACCGTCAGCCGCAACAGCTTGGGATATTGGGGACAACAGGCGCCCCATTCGCTGATTTATTACTTACCCAACCAAATTTCTGCCGAATTTACCAATCGCCATCAGCTGCGTGACATTGATGTGCTGGTGCAGGCCCGCAAGTCGTCGGAATATTTGATGCAAGAGCTAATCCCAGCCTTACAGTCGCGCTGTCGGGTTGAGGTGGTGAATTCCTATGTGGAGGATCTAGCAGGGCTGTTCAACCGGGCAAAGGTGTATTTGTACGACTCTGCCGAATATTGGGCGCAGCAGGGTGTGAGTGAGGGGTTTGGTTTGCAGCCGCTCGAAGCAATGGCCTGTGGCTGTCAGGTGTTTTCCAGCGTCAATGGTGGGCTGTCAGACTATCTCGATCCGGGCTTTAACTGCCACAAAATTGCCGCCTATTCTAAAGAGTACGATGTGCAGCGTATTCTCACCGCTCTTGACGCCACCCTGCCGCCGTTACCCGATTCACTTCTAGCCGAATATCGCGCCGCCAATATCGTGCAGCGGTTTGAAATAATTTTGGCGGAAATTAACGAGTTCTTTGATCATCAACGCCAATATGCCGCCAATATTCAGGCTCTCACTCCACTGCGCCTTCTTCAACTGCGTACTAAACAGGTTTGGCAAAAAGTCAAAAAGCGTTACCTCAGTCGTATCTGAATGATTTATATCAAATCCGGTTGATCAGCCAGAGTTCGCGTAGAGGCGTTTCGCCGAAACGCCCGTACAACGCGGCATTTAAATTTAGGGTGTTTAGTCGGATTTGATATTAATATCGAGTCGAAAAAGCGCGAGCATCTTGCCCGCTGTCAGTGAGATCATTGCATTGCAAAAATTGCTCAATCATTGGGTTGTTTACCTAGCTAATAGATGACGCCAGCAACGGCTGGGAGTCGGGAGCCAGTTCAGTTTCCACCAAATAGCGCGGCTGAGAAGGATGGATCCGGGCCACCACTTCGTAATTGATCGTGCCCATCCAGCTTGCCAACTGTTCGGCACTCACCCGTTCTTCACCATCGCTGCCTAGCAGAGTTGCTACGGTGCCGACCTGCACGTTTGGAATATGGGTGACATCGACCATAAACATATTCATGCAAATGCGTCCGCAAACTGGGGCACGCATACCGTTGATAATCACATAGCCCAGATTCGAGAGTCGCCGGTCGTACCCCTCGTGATAGCCCAGCGGCAATACGGCAATTTTCATCGGATAAGCAGCGCGAAAGGTGCGGCCATAACCGACATAACCACCGGCAGGTACCGCTTTCACCTGCACCACACGAGCACGCCAACTCAAAACCGGCTGCAAGTTGGGAATAAATCCCTCGCCTCGATCCGCAAAGGTTTGCAGCACTTTGGCGTAGGTCTCCTTCGAGGGCCAGAGTCCGTAAGCCGCAATCCCGACCCGCACCATCGCCGCATGGGTCTGGTTCCACAAAATCGTTGCCGCAGAGTTGGCCGACTGCACAATGGGCAAATCAAATCCCGCCTGCCGGAACGCCTGCTCTGCTTCCTGTAAACGAGTGAGCTGCTGATGGGCAAAGCGATGATCTGTCGTATCTTCAATATCGGCATAGTGGGTGGCAATCCCTTCTAAAGAAATGCCGTCGAGTTGGGACACAAGCTTGGCAAGTTGCAGCGCCTCCTCGGTCACCAATCCTTGCCGATGGGTACCCGTTTCGATCAAAATGTGCACCGGAATCACATGGCCTGTGCGTTGGGCCGCCTCAGCCGCCGCCCGTGCCACATCTGCATCATAAAGCGCTATCCGGATGCCATCATACTCAGCCAGCATCGCCACCTGCGCCGCCGAGACATTGCCGCAAACGTAAATCGGAGCTTCAATCCCCGCTTGCCGCAACCGAATCGCCTCGTAAGCAAAATTGACAATCAACCAATCTGCTCCCGCCTTAAGAAACTCCTGCGCGCAAGGAATCAACCCATGCCCATAAGCATCACTCTTAACCACAATCCCCAAGATCACCCCTTCTCCAACCCGTCGCCGCAAAATCTCCACATTCGCCCGAATCGCCGTCTTCGACACCTCACACCAAGACGATTCATGCGCAATCGACCGATAAAATTCAGAATCCATAACCTTCTCCTGACACCATACATTCACACCACAATCAATCAACCCCCACCTTCCCTCGTTCGGCGAGGCTCACGAGCCGCATCTCCCCCACCAACCTCCCCACCCTCGCCATCCCCACCTCAATCTCCTCCAGCGAGTGCGAATAGTTGAGCCGCAGGGCTGAGTAGCCTTTGTGACCGGGGAAGAAGGCGGCACCGTTGGCAATCAGTACTCCCTGGGCAAAGGCGGCCTTACAGAGGGCCGGAATCGAGATCCAATCGGGCAGGTGCACCCAGAGGAACAGTCCTCCCTGGGGTACGGTCCAGCTCGCTTCTGGTGGAAAGTAGCGCTCTAGCGCCTGAAGCATAACATTTCGGCTTTGGAAATGGTAGCTCCGCAATTGCTGTAAATGCCGCCGATAGCGCCCAGATGCCAGGTATTCGCTAACAATGGCCTGGGAAACAGTCGAAACATGAAAATCATGCAGCAGCTTTTGTTTCAGCATTGCCTCTCGGTTAGCCCCCGTGACGACCATGTAGCCGACCCGCAGACCGGGAATCAGGCTTTTGGTGAAGGTGCCAACATAGGTGACGAGGTGGTTCTGGTCGATTGCTTTGATGGGTGGCGGCACGGGTTCAAAGTTCAAGCCCTCATAGGCGTTGTCTTCCAAAATCGGGCAATCATAGCGACTGGCCAGTTCGAGCAACTGCTGGCGATGGGACTGGGGTGTCGTCAAGCCAGTCGGATTGTGCAGGGTGCTGATGGTATAGATCAACTTGGGGCGATGGCTGTGCAGGTATTGTTCCAGCAACTCCAGGTTCATACCGGTTTGGGTCATGGGGATGCCGATGATGCGAGCGCCGATATTTTCCAGTAAGGCAATCGCGCCATGGAAGGTAGGGGCTTCGACGATTACCCAATCACCGGGCTGAAGGTAATGCTGCATTGCCAGGGTCAGGGCCTGCTGGGAGCCGTTGGTGATGATCAAATCCTGAGGCGAAATATCTAAGCCCTGCTGCACCAAAAGTTGGGCGATTTGCTGCTGAAGCAGTGGCTGCCCTTGGGGAAAGCCGTAGTTGAACAACGAGTCGCTGGCTTGGCTGATGGCCCGACGAGCGATTTTTTGCAGATCCTCCAACCCCCAGGGGCGAGGAAACCCAGAGCTGAAGTCAATTACACCGCCCTGGGCCTGCACCTGTAGAGAGGCGACAAACTGTTGGCAAAAGCCGCCTGCTTCCTGATCCTGGATAATCACGGTTTGAGCGGGGGCAAAGGGAGATACGGCTGGTTTGAGGCTAGGAGCGTTGACGAAGTAACCCGAACCGGGCCGCGACTGAATCAGATTGTCTCCTTCTAACAGCCCATAGGCTTCAATCACCGTCAGCGGACTGACCTGAATCGTGCGGGCCAGCCGCCGAATCGAGGGCAGCTTGTCTCCGGGCTGCAAACTGCCGGATTGAATCAGCCGCCGCATCCGGTCGCGGATTTGGATGTAGATCGGTTTTGAGGAGTGACGGTCGATGGGGAGTTGCATGGGAGGGGTAGGGGGCAGGGGGTAGGGGGTAGGGGGTAGGGGGCAGGGGGTAGGGGGAGATGCGGCTCGTGAGCCTCGCCCAACGAGGGGAGATGGGGGAAGTGTAGAGAACTATAGCGGGTTTGGGGAGGAATGGCCCGATGCAGTTGCAGGCAATTTGACTATAACAGTTGCGGATTTAGGTGGGTTTTGGCAACTGTTCTGGTCGAATTTGGGCAAACCATATCTTCTCAAGCGGGTTTGGGGTTGCGATGCTGGATGGGTGATGTGCAATTTCACTCGGCCTTGAGCTATTTTGTCCTATGCTTTTGCCTTGGCGTAACCGTTCGATTCATCCGGAAACCTTGGGGCTGTTCTATGGGTTTCTGGGGGTGTTTAGCTTTAGTCTGACGTTGCCGGCTACGCGGGTGGCGGTGACGGGACTGGATCCGCTGTTTGTGGGGTTGGGTCGGGGCGTGGTGGCAGGAACTTTGGCGGCGGTGGTGCTGGGGCTGACTCGGCAGCCTTGGCCGAATCTCAGGCAATGGCGCAGTTTGGCAGTGGTGGCACTGGGGGTGGTGCTGGGGTTTCCCTTACTGTCGGCTTGGGCAATGCAGCAGCTTCCGGCAGCCCATGGGGCGGTGGTGTTGGGGTTGTTACCGTTGGCGACGGCGGTGGCTGGCGTGATGCGCACAGGCGAGCGGCCTTCGCGGTTGTTTTGGCTGGCAAGTGTGGTGGGCAGCGCCACGGTGGTGGGGTTTGCGCTGAGTGCGGGAGCGGAGGGGCTGTATGGAGCCGATTTGGTGCTGCTGGGAGCGGTGATTGCGGCGGCGTTTGGCTATGCGGAGGGCGGTAAGCTGGCACAGTCGCTGGGGGGCTGGCAGGTGATCTGCTGGGCGCTAGTGCTGGCGGCTCCGATCGAGGCAATTCCGACCATCATGGTGGCAGGCAACCAATCGCTCATGGCCGCTCCGATGGCGTGGCTGGGATTTCTCTATCTGTGCTTAGTGAGTCAATTGGTGGGCTTTTTCGCCTGGTATCACGGTTTAGCGATGGGGGGTGTGGCGCGGGTGAGCCAGATGCAGCTATTGCAGCCGTTTTTGACAATTGGGTTTTCGGCGCTTTTGCTCAAGGAAACGATTACGCTCGGGACAATGGCAGCCGCAAGTTTGGTAATCCTGAGTGTGGCGATTAGCCGTAAAGCAAAGATTCGGCGTTACTAATAGCAAATCCGACTGAATGCCCTAATTTAAAGTTCAAACAGGCTGAGTAATATGATTCAGATCAATTCCAGCAATTTCAGGAATTGGCAAGCCTAATCGCAATCGCAGTGCAACCCAATCACTCAATGCCTCTCGCAATTCCCGCCGGCACCCTTCCAAAGTTTGATGCCTTGCCCACACACCCTGAAGACCTGGGATTTCGCCCCAATAAGTGCCTTCATCTTCAATGATTTCATAGACTGCTATTTCCATTGCCTGGTCGAGATAGCTAGCAAGCATGGCTCAAAGTCTCTAGTGCAGTAATTCAGATTTTAATATGCTTCTCTTGCGGAGAACGTTACCCTGAGCTGTAAGGATACCTTACTCTTGCCGAATCGCAGTGGAAATGTTCATCCCACCTAAGCGGAACGCCGGGTAGATGCCAGCCAGTAGAGCGGCGATAATGGCCACGAGTAGGGCTTGCCAAAAGTATTTGGGTTCGAGCGCCATTTGCAGCGTCCACCCAAAGGAACGAACGTTGATTACATAGATCAGAATCCAGGCGAGGGCGTAGCCCAGGGGCATGGCAAACAGACCAGCCATGGTACCCATCAGGCCGGTTTCCAGCAGAGTCATGCTGCCGATCTGGCTGGGAGTCATGCCCGTGGCGCGCAAAATGCCGAGTTCGCGGGTGCGTTCGAGCTGGAGGCTCATCAGGGTGCTGAGGACGCCGATAAAGGCTACCACCACGGCGAGCAACCGCAGGGCATTGGTGATGGCAAAGGTGCGGTCAAAGATAATCAAGGATTCTTGCCGCAGGGTGCGGTTCGATTGCACCGACAAATCTTGCCGCCCGCGAAACTGGTTCTGAATCTCGGCCACGATCGCTTCTACGTCAGCACCAGGCTGGACAAACAGACCGAGCGAGGCAATGCTAGAATCCTGCCAGATCTGCTCATAGCGGTCGTTGTCGATGATTACCGTGCCCCGGTCCGAGGAGTAGTCGTAGAAGATGGCAAGAACTGGAAAGGTTTGGTTGCCTTGGGGCGTTTCTAGGGTGATAGTTTCGGGTGGCTGGTCCAGATTTTCTCGCAGAATCAACGCTTCTGAAATAATCACGCCCGCACCGGCATCCATCTCATCCCAGGGGTCAGGACCGAGGTCGGGACGAATCCAGGCGTAGGGGCGTTTGCCTTGGGAAACATCGCCGTCAGCAGCAATCAGCTTCACCTGTTTGTTGAAATCAACGACGGTGACATCGGCATCATTGTAGGAAACGACGCGATCCAGTCCGGGCCAGGTTCGTAAAGCCTCTACAACGGTGGGATCGAGTTTGCCAATCACCCGATTTGCTGTGGTGGTGGGCGGCGAGACATAGATATCGGCCTGGAGGGTTTGGTCCAGCCAGCTAATCACCGTACCGCGAAACGAACCGACCATAATCGAAACACCCACAATTACCGAAACGGCTACCATCAGAGCAGCTACCGCCACCGAAGTGCGGCTCAAGGAGCGGAGAATGTCGCGGGGTGCGAGGCGTCCTAACAATCCCAAAGGTTGGCCAATCCAGGTAAACCCGCGCATCGCCAGAGCAATCAACGGCGGCGTCAGGAGGGCCGCTCCCAGCAAAACAGCAAACAGTCCAGCAAAGGCAGCTACGAGTCCAGCCTGCTGCCAGCGCAAGAGTAAGATACCGGCAACGGTGAGGCCAATCCAGGCGAGAACGAGTTTGGGTAAAAGCTGGAGAACGCGGCTTTCCAATGTAGAGCGCTGTAAGGTTAACGTTGGTGTGGTATTCATTGCCTCCAGTGCCGGTAAAGCAGATGCAAATAGGGCAGAGGCAATGCCGATCACAAGTCCTTTAACAATCGTGGTGTTAGACAGGGTGACTTGCTGAACCGTGACGACAAAATAGAAGTCGTTAATCGTTTGGGTAATCAAGCCCACAATGCTGCGGCCCAAGACAATTCCCAAACCAACACCCAGCCCTGAGCCAATAATGCTGAAAATACCAGCTTCGGTCAAAATCAAGGTGAAAAGCTGGCCCTGCGTCACACCAATGCAGCGCAAAACACCAAACAGAGGCCGCCGCTGCACCACACTGAAGGTAACGGTGTTGTAGATCAAAAACATGCCGACGACGAGCGCCAGCAAACTCAGAGCCGTCAAGTTTAGCTCAAAGGCCGCCGTCATTTGCTGCACGGCATTTTTTTGGGCCTCTGCGGTTTCCAGCTTGAGTCCGGGGGGTAAACTGGCGGCAATCGC
Source organism: Leptolyngbya sp. NK1-12 (assembly GCF_032598965.1). Classification (NCBI taxonomy): domain Bacteria; kingdom Bacillati; phylum Cyanobacteriota; class Cyanophyceae; order Leptolyngbyales; family Leptolyngbyaceae; genus Leptolyngbya; species Leptolyngbya sp. NK1-12. The sequence goes on along the minus strand of NZ_CP053586.1, from coordinate 6,503,500 downwards.
AGCTAACTCGTTTGGATCGTTGACAATCAGATCGACTTGACTCAGTTTGCCAATCGATCCCAGCAGTTCTTGGGCGGTGGCGATGTCGGCAAAGATCAGATTGCTCAAGGCTCGCTGATTGCTGCGGTCGGTCGTATCCAGAGTGCCCACCAAGCGCACCGTGTGGTGCCGTCCAGCAATGTCGAGATGGAGCGAGTCGCCCAGTTTGAGCTGGTAGTCCTCGGCAACAGGCTGGGAGAGCACAATTGCGTCTGAATCGGTGAGGAACTGAACAAAGCCGGTACCGCGACTTTCGACATCACCAAAGTAGCTGCGAAACGGGGACTCGGCAAATAAGTCTAAGCCCACGAGCCGATAGGGTTGGGCACCCAACTCCTCGGCCAAAACAAAGCCCTCCACCACAGGCGAAGCCGGCACCGCATTAAAGTTGCGCCTCAACTGGCTGTAGACCGCTTCATCGACTCCGGTAGGCGAAACGGCCACAATCCGGTGGGTGGTGCGTCCGGTCACGGCATCGGTCGAAAGGGCAAAGGCACGCTGAGCAGAACCATTGGCGAGGTCGATGGAGACCATCATGGCGACACCGAGGGCAATGCCCAGCACGCAGAGCAAATAGGGCAAGGGACGCTGACGAATTCGCTGCCAAGCCAATCGCCAGAGAGGACGGTTCGAGACGGACACCGAAGAAAAAACGGTCATGGCAAGGTGAGAGGCAATGAGTTAAGAATTGTGAACCTAATGCTTATCCTGAAGCGTCGGGGACCAGCGGTCAAGGGATCGATGGTTTGAACTTTGCTGACTCCTGACGTCAGCCTCCTGACAATTATAAAGAATTGTTTAAGCAACGAACATTTGATCGATTATTTCGCTATAAATAGCGCCTAATTTCGTAAATTTTTCCACCAAACCGCTACATTTAGTATTAGGGCTAGACTCAATGATCTGGAGATATTCTTGGCGAGATAGTATACCGTGCTCGATTACGCTTTTCCAGCTTGGCTTGAGTTTTTGGTTGGCTGCAACCTGGGAGAGTCGAACGTTAGCACAAAATTTGGTATTTGTGCCCCTGTGTGTGTTTTTGTTTTGGTATAACGGCTTGGTTGCCAGCCATAATTTTGTTCACACTCCCTGGTTTCAATCAAATTTCCTCAACCGAATCTATGCAGCCCTGAATTCGCTGAACATTGGTCTGCCCCAGAGTCACTACCATCTGGAACATCTGAAACATCATCGCTACGGAAACGATCGCCCGGATCAAAATGGCTTAACCAAAGACCCCACTTCTACGTTCGCCCATGGTAAGAATGGCCAGCACGAGGATATGGTGTCCTATTGCTTCTTGGGACTGTTTCGCACGGACCTGGTGGAATCGTTTCAGGAAATTGTCAAGCGTGGTGGGACAAAACAGCTGAGTTTTGAGTTAATCACCTGTGTGCTTGGCTTAGTGGTATATCTGGCATTGTCCTGGCAGTATTTTCTGTTTCTGTACCTACCGTGCTTCTATTTGGGCTGGGTTTTAGAACATTTGGAGAACTATTACGAACATTTTGGTGGTATGCCAGAGGACAAATATGCGAACTCTACGAGCTACTACGGCAAGCTATACAATTCGCTGTTCTGCAATGAAGGCTACCATCAAGAGCACCATCTGCGGCCTAATGTCCATTGGCTAGATCGTCCCCAAACCCGGCAAGAACTTCAGGAAGGATTAAATAAAGCTCATCGCGTCATTCTCAACTTTCCACCGACCTTAGCTTGGCTGGAGCATCAGCGGATTGAGTATCAGCATGTGTACCGCTTGCAGTTGACAGAGTCCAGGATAGAAGAGGTGAGGGTCGAGACGGAAGCAGCGTAGTTGAATGAGAGGGGAGTAGATCGGGTACGGCAAGACGCTGTAGTTTCTATGGGGCAGCATCTAGAGTGGTAGTGTAAAGATACGCTAGGAGGAGTGAAGTCTAGGGCAAGCCGCTTGATGGGAGGATTGCATGATGTTGCTGGAACTGAGCCGATTGAGCATTCCGCCAGGGCAGCGGGTGTTATTACATGATGTAAGTTGGCAAGAGTTTGAGCTGATTTTGCAGGAGTTGGGAGAGCATCGAGCGGCTCGAATCGCCTATGATGACGGAATTTTGGAGATCATGACTCCCCTCCCTGAGCACGAAGACGATAAGGAAATTATTGGAGATTTGATCAAAGCTTTATTAGAAGAGCTGGATGTTGAATTCAGGAGTTTGGGTTCAACCACCTATAAGAATCAGGCCATGCTCAAAGGGATTGAGCCAGATCAGTGCTTCTACATCCAAAATGAATCAGTAATTCGCGGCAAAAAACGACTGGATTTGACGGTTGATCCACCGCCTGATTTAGCTCTGGAAATTGACATTACTTCTCGCACTCATCCAAGTATTTATCAAGCGCTCGGAGTACCTGAGCTGTGGCGATTCGACCGAGGAAAGTTACAGATCAATGTACTGCAACAGGGAAAGTATGTAGAAGTTGAAAACAGCCCAACGTTTCCAGTAATGCCGTTAAAGGAAGCAATTCTTCGATATCTAGAACAGAGCAGAACAGCAGGCCGGAATGCTACTATGAAAGCTTTTCGACAATGGGTGAGAGAGAGGACAAAAGACTCATAGGCTATGATTCAAGCTATGGTTCCTGCAAATCCTCGGTGGTGATAGTTTTGTCGCTACCGGGGGTTTTGTCTTTGATTTGCAGTTTGGGATTGTCGGTATTGAAGAGCGGCTTGCGGTCATTGGGAATATCGCCAATATGCTCCTCGAACACGTCGTAATCCATCTGGCCCAGGTTGGGAATATCGGATAGATCGGACGAAGTACTATCTTTGATCGGGTGCTCCTCGGAAGGATGGCGCTGATCCAGAGGATTATGGTTATCTGCGTAGGCAGCGAAACTGCGCAGTGGCGGAAAAACCAGCAGCAGCATGACGCTAATCATCAGCAAATAACGCAGGCCGATAGTGACTAGGGCAGATAGCTTCTTCATAGCGGTTTCGTAGCGGTGTGGGCTGTTAGTATGATTGCTTTCAAGGTAAAGCGACTGCACCAAAACTACGTCTGACCCAGGTTAGAGTTTGCCCCACAGCTCAGATTGACGGCCTGCGAAGTAAATTCTATAGTGCAAAAAGTTATTGTGCAAACTAAAAAAGATAGACAAGACGTTTTGCGGTTGCTGCTAATGAAATTGTGCAGGTATGTAGTCCAATTTTCGATGAAGCTGGTGATTTTGCTGGTCGGATTGGTCAGCTTAAGCTGGCTATGGGTACCGATGGCAAACGCGGCTGGAACTCAACTGAACTGGCTGGAGGCACCCCCAGCGGACACGGCGCAATTCGAGAAAGCAATGGCTCCGAAACCATGGCAGTTCCCGCAGGACTTTGGTGCCCATGAAGACTACCAGACCGAGTGGTGGTACTACACAGGTAACATGGCAACCGACGAAGGCCGAGAGTTTGGGTTTCAGCTCACCTTTTTTCGGCAGGCGCTCGCTCCAGAACCAGCCCAGCCCGTGGCAAATCAGGCGTCTCACTGGCGCAGCAATCAAGTTTATTCCGCCCATTTCACGATCAGCGACATTGCCCAGAAGAAATTCTATCCCTACGAGCGGTTTAGTCGCGGTACGGTGGGATTAGCAGGGGCAGAGACCGAACCCTATCACGTTTGGCTAGAGGATTGGTCTGCCACCGAGGTGGCTCCGGGTCAGGTACGCCTACAGGCCCAAACAGCAGAGGTAGCGCTGGACTTACTAGTCGAACAAACACGCCCGCCAGTTCTGCAAGGCGACCACGGCTTGAGTATCAAAGGACTGGAACCGGGCAATGCCTCCTATTACTACTCGCTGGTGCAACAGCCGACAACGGGAACGATTACGGTGCAAGGACACCCCTATTCAGTTTCTGGCCTCACCTGGAAAGATCACGAATATTCCACCAGCTCCTTGAGTGCGGGCACCGTTGGCTGGGATTGGTTCTCGATGCAGTTTGACAACGGCTCAGCCCTGATGCTGTATTTGCTGCGCCACGAAGACGGAACGCTAGAAACCACATCGGCAGGCACGTTCATTGCCCCCGCTGGAGAAACGACACCACTAAGCTGGCAAGATTGGCAACTCAAGGTTTTGGACACCTGGAAGAGTCCTAAGACTGGAGCCGTCTATCCAGCCAAATGGACGATCGAAATTCCCAAGCTGGCTTTGACCCTGCAAGGACAACCTTTGATGCCAAACCAGGAGCTGAACGTGGCAACCGCCACCTACTGGGAAGGAGCCGTAGAATTTGACGGCCAACAAGCCAACGAAACGCTACATGGCAAAGGCTATGTAGAATTAACCGGCTACGCCGACCGCCTCGACGCCCTGCTATCCGCCCGCACCCCGACTTAATGAAAGAGTTCTCAGTTTTGAGTTTTGAGTTTTAAGTTTTGTTGGCACAGCCCACGCATTTGGTGATAGCCCACCGTTTTAGGCATAGCGCGTAGTTTTAAGGTTTACAGCTTGCGTCTACAGCGTAGAGTACCAGAACCGTTCCGTCACCCCCTACCCCTCACCGCTCGGCTGAGCGCTCGCGTCGAAGCCCCTCACCCCCTACCCCCTACCCCTCACCCCCTACCCCTCACCTCCACAATGCTCACAAAACACCCACCCAACTCCCGCTCCGCCATTTGGGCTTTGCTGCTGCTGGCTGCCCTTTGGGGCTACAACTGGGTGCAGATGAAAATTGCAGTTCAGTATGCCTCGCCGTTTCAGTTTTCAGCTTGGCGCGTGGCTCTGGGGGGCCTGACGCTGCTGTTGGCGATGGTGTGGCTGCGCAAACCGTTGAAGCCAAAAGCAATTCCGGAAACCTGTTTGATTGGCTTGCTGCAAACGGCGGGGGTGTATGGCTTGGCAAGCTGGGCGCTAGTAAGCGGCGGAGCGGGAAAAACGTCGGTACTGGTCTACACAATGCCCTTCTGGACGATTTTGTTTGCCTGGTTTGGGCTGGGGGAACGGGTGCGGGGGTTGCAGTGGTGGGTGATTGGGTTAGGACTGGCTGGACTGGTGTTGATTCTGGAACCACAGCAGATGGGCGGCACGGTTGGCAGCAAACTGTTGGCGGTTTTGGCTGGTATGAGTTGGGCGGGTGGAGCGGTTGTAACCAAGCGATTGCGGCAGCGGACCGAGGTGGATTTGTTTTCCCTAACCACCTGGCAAACCATTTTTGCCGCTGTGCCGTTGATTGCCGTGGTGCTGCTAACACCTGCGGAACCCATTGACTGGTCAACGCCGTTCCTGATTGCCCTGGTCTATAACGTGATTCCTGGAACGGCAGTAGCAGCTCTACTCTGGATGTTTGTGCTCGATCGGTTGTCAGCCGGAACTGCGGGGTTAGGAGTTTTGCTGAATCCGACGGTGGGGGTGTTGGCGGCCTGGATTCAGCTCGGCGAACGGCCCTCAGCCATTGAAACGATGGGCATGATCGTTTTAGCCTTAGCACTGATTCTGAACGCGATTCAGGCCATGCGGTCTGCTCAACCGAGCTGAAGGGTGGCTCAGCTAGTGATCATCACAGCGCCCATCACAGTTCTGGAGTTTCGCAGCGAGCCGGATTGGGGAAATTCAGCAGCTCACCCATTGAGAAACAGACAAAGGGATTCTCTGGTACCGGAGGTTGACCGGCAGCAATCCAAAGCTTCAGCCGTTCTGGATCATACATGGCCTGTCGCAGGGCACCGTTTCCGCCGGGGCTGGCATCATCGTCGAACTGGTCCAGCGGACTGGCCTGCTGGGTATAGGGATTGACGCGGTCGCGCAGAATCCTCGCCATCACCTGGGGGTCGATCTGGCCGTAATAGGAGGTGGGTAGGCCCGACTCCAGTAGCTGCTGAAAGCGGTCGAAGCGCGACTGACTAGAGGGATCAACCGGCAGCGGCTGCTTTTCGTACATTTCGGGCAGTACAAAGTGGTTGGTGACATAGAGGACGCCATTTTCTTGTAGAGGCCGCACGGCTAAACTCTTGCCGGTAAACTCAAACACGCCCGCCTGTCTCGATTTGCCGTCCGTAATCATGATCAGATTGGCGCGGACGCGGGGCTGGGTTTCCATCACACTGCGGGCTTGCTCAAAACTCGTGGCCGTTTCCAGAATCTTAGCCATAATTTGCACATTGCTGCGGCCCACTAGCGATAACTCGTCTGGACTGTCAGGATGGGCCGTATCCAAGCCAAGCGTGATGCCAGCCACATTCATGCCAGAGTTGGGCCAGATGGCACCCGGATAGGTGACAAACACATGGGGCAAGCCGTTGTTGGGCTGCCGCACAAAGATCACCGGATTGTTGATTACATAGGGAACCGGGCGTTGGTCGTTATCGACACTGCTACCGTGATACAGCCGTCCATCAACCGTAGCCGCATCGGTAGCAACAAACTGATTGCAACCTTCCCAAAATAGCTCGTTGGGTAAGGTGTAGCCCAAAATTTCCTGGAACACATCGGCATAAGCCATCACCATACACACATCCATCGTGATGCCCAGATCCTGCGTAGCATCGGTGAGGCCGCGGCATTCTTCGATCAGGCTGGGATAGGTGCGATTCTCGGCTAAGCGTCCTAGCGCCAACCCCTTGCCAACCAACCGCGCTACCGTAAACACCCGCTCACCCAAGGAGCCAATTTCGTCATGCAGCAACTGACCATGCTGATAGCCCATTTCGTAGGGCGTGCCTCGCAGCCACACGACTTTGATGATGCCTCGGTCTTCCCGGTGGGGAGCAACAGACTGCCAATTGGCGGGTAAAAACTGGGCCACGGTTTCGGGCGGAATCGCGGGTAGGGGAGCAGTCACCAGCGGATTAGCGGCCGCTGCAATTGCTTCACAGTCACAAACTCGCTTGGCTGCGGTGGCTTGAATTTGCAACAGCCATCCTTCTAAATCCGTCACGACGGCATCGAACCCGCCTCGTGCTTGCAATTGGTTTGCCGCTATCCCAAGTCGGGCTAACCGCAGGCCGTTGAGCTGAATTTGCTGGAGCGGATAGTTTTCCAGAAACTCCAGTAGCGACAGTTGGTTGTCCTCTAGGGTCGAAAGAACCAGCGCCGCTCGCAGAGCTTGAATATTGGCTGTTCCAGAAGGCGTCTGCACCAGTTGCCCAACTTCGTAGAGGACAAATTCGCCTAACACTGTATTCAGGCTGCGATCGAGAAAGCCAGCATTGAGGTTAATAGTTTGGGACAACGCTCTGCGAACGCTGTCTTGATCGACATTGGCAACGTTGAAGTAAAACCGCCAGCCGCGAGACAGCTCACCAGTTGCGGCAAATTGAGCTAACTCACCGAGCGTAATTGAGGGACGAAACGGGCCAAAGGCGAGAACGATGCGTTTGTCTGCATTGGTGGAGCGGGCATCAGCTATGAGGACGGCTTCCTTGGATAAGGTGGCTGAGTTGGCGGGTGTGGTGTCGTTACTGATCAACTCTGTCGTGAAGAGGGTTTCCAATGCGGTGTGGGCCTTTTGATAGGCCAAGGATTCAGCAGCAGGATAGGAAGCTGGGCTAGAAGCTTGAGTTGCTGGGGTTAAATTACATTCACAAACCAATTCAGGCAGCAGTTTCTGAGCTACGTTCAGCACAGGCTGCAATCGCGTTACATACAGAGAAACATCCGTGTACACCCGTTCCAAACTGCTGAGTACTAGCCGCACATTGCTTTGCGGATACTCCTCGATTACTTCCATCACTGAGAAGGCTTCGTCATCCGCAATCGCCTGCCTCAATGCTTGTCTCAGGGGGGCCAGCGCTTCACGCCCCAACGGTTCACCAACGACTTTGTTGATTTGCAGCAGCGCAAATTCTTGAGGCAACACCGAACCCAAACGTGGAGCTATGGGGGTTGTCAACCAAGTTCGTACCAGAGCCGGATCAGATTCGGTTTGCTGCAAAAAAGACTCTAGGTCAGGCGAGAGTTCAGCCGTATCAGCAAAGGCTTGCAGCTCAGAGCGGGGAATCGATAATCGTTGGTCGTAGTACTGCAGCACAACTGTGTCGGATGCTACGGCGCGGATCCCGCAAAACAGCACAAATCCCAGGCCCAATAACAGACTCAAGCCAAACCGACCCAACTGGGGAACCCAATAAAACTGGCGGACGCAGCGATCAATAAGCTGAAACAAGTAGGGCATAAACGGTGTGTCACTCCTTGTCACCAAATTGAGTGTATGATAATTCCCCGTCTGATTGCGCCACTGAAGCAAATCTTGAATTTCTTGGTTTCTAGCACTCAAGCTAAATAAAATATAAAAAAGTAGCGATCAGGGTTGACCGCTATCTCGTTTCCTTGCTCGTTTCCTTGATTGAGTTGTTCAGCTCTAATTGCTTGTGGCACAACTTCAACTGCAGTGCCTTACTTCTTATCAGTTGTTTTCAACTCAGGCAGAACCGAGTTTCTTGATTTGGCATCAGCTGTAGCACTTTGAGGAAGCTTAGCGCCAGTTTGGTAAGGAATAGGTAACTTCTTCATAGGACTTCGATAGTTAGTAAACACTTTACTTGCTAGTTTAAGCTCTGGGAATCCGAGTGAGATCTACCTTGAGCTTGGTTTTACCGAGTCGAATTGCCTATTAGAGATATGCTGATCGGTAGATTAAATAGACAATACCCTGTTCAGCAGCATAAAAATTATTTTGGAAAACCACTTATTGTTCTGCACAAGCTTCTTATCTAAAAAAGTACTCTAATTGCAGCCAAAATGGCTATCAGTGAATGATTAACGCGATTAATATGATGCCAAGATAAAAATTAATCAATAGGTGGCAAGGTGTGTATATGCCTGAATACATTGCTTGCGACGATTGTTGATTTGGTAGTTAATTTGGCAGTTGATTTAGTAGTTAATTCGTTGTTCTCCACCTTGAAGCAAGGCATGATTAAACATGGAAATTAATTCTTTAAAGTGTCGTTTAATTCTTTGAAGCATACAGCCTTTTTCAGGCTAGTGAAGTACGAAAAACGGGGTGCAGGGAGGGGCACTGCCCCCGCACCCCTTATACCTCACATGAGTAAAATACGGGTGAAATATGCGTGAAAAACGCTGTATGTACATTAATCTATTAATTAATAGACATCAGTGAATAATCGCCCCCAGCCTTTCACGCCAATTGGATCAACGCCTGCCATCTGCAGTGATTTCCAAACCACTGCAGAAATCGTGTCGTAAATCGGGATACCTAACGCTTGCTCTAGCTTGTTCACCAACGGCGCGGCTCGCAGATTAGTGCAGAAAGTGACGATCGCTTGGGGGTGTGCTGCCGCAACCTTGTGAATCATGGCGGTGATTTGATCAGCCGTCACCTCAGAGAAGGCAAAATTGACCGATAGATCCAGGTGTTGTTCAGCTATGCAGTCAAAGCCCTCCTTGGCAAAGTTGGTGATGATCTGCTCCTGCACCTCCATCAGATAGGGCGTCACCAGGCCAAACTGCGTGATGTGACGATCGCGCAAAATCTCTACAATTGCCAACACTGAAGTTGTTGCCGGAATGCCGGTGGCAGCTGTAATCTCCTGGCAAAGCTGTATATCGGCCTCAAAGCCCAACCAGCCAGCGGAGGTGCCATTCCAGGCAATCACGTCTACATGGGCATCGGCCAGCAGTCGAGCTGCTTCTAGTAGGGGCGCATTGTCAAACTGGGCGAGTGCCTGTTCCCGCAGCGAAATTTCCGTGACGCGAAAGCGGCCAAAATGCGCTGAAACATTGGGCAACTCAGCCACCATTGCACTCGTAACTGGCTCTAGCGTGGTATTAGAAGAGGGGGTGAGCATCCCCAGCAGCACTCGTTTAGTCATGTTTAATCATGGTCACGTTTCAACTCAGTACAAATGGCAATTGGCATAGTTGGACAGCGGATGAGTGGACAAGCAACCCATCACCCAATCAGTAAGCGCTAGCAAATCAAAGTCTCGCAATCGCGCGGCCACCAGCTGAATTGCCAGCGGTAAACCATTGCTGGCGGTTCGGACTGGAATAGCAATGGCAGGCAAGCCGCACAGGGTCCACAGGGCACAGAAGATGGGGGAGCCAGTGTTTTCTAGGCCGTGGGGAGCCGGACCTGTGGTGACAGGCGTGAGAATTGCGTCAACGTCTCGCCACAGGTTTGATAAATGAAGCGTGTAATTAACGGCAGCCTGTCTAGCGTGGGCATAGGCCGTGGCTGAAATGCGGCGTCCTTCTTCAATCACTTGCCGTAGTTTGGGCGACATTTGATCGGCACAGCGATCGTAATCTGCACCATGATTGGCGGCCATACTAGCAGCGGCGAGAACGTTAATCTGCTCGAAATGAGTCGTAAACTCTGGCGGTAAGCCGATCTCGGTGATGATTGCCCCTGCGGCAGTCAACGCGGTTGCAGTGTCGAGTAAGGCTGCTTTGGCTTCAGATTCTAGCCATGATGCGTGGGGTTCGAGCATCAGGGCTAATTTGGGTGGAGTAGGGTTAGGCGAGCTGGGAGCAAGCGTGCCGTAGCAGTCGGGGTCACGCGGATCGGTGGCAGCCAAAACCTTGAGCGTTCGTTGAATGTCGGCAACGGTGTGGGCAAAGATTCCAACATGATCAAGCTCGCGGCAGCTTGGCATTAGGCCATAGCGAGAGATGGTGCCAAAACTGGGCTTGAAACCAAGGATGCCACAGTAAGCAGCAGGGCGCAGGATTGACCCCACCATTTGCGTGCCAATGGCTACCGGCACCATTCCATCTGCTACAGCGGCGGCTGAACCGCTAGAACTAGCTCCCGGCGTGTGCTCTAGGTTATGGGGATTGCGCGTTTTGTTGGGGCGGGCGATGGCATACTCGGTGGTGACGGTTTTGCCGAGAATAATCGCCCCAGCCGCTCGCAAGCGTTCTACCACGGCAGCATCATAGCCAAGCTGTTGTCCAGCGTGAATGGGAGTGCCCCAATTAGTCGGGAAATCACGGGTGGCAAAGGTGTCTTTAATCCCGATTGGAATACCGTGCAGGGGGGCCAAGGGTTGGCCTGCGGCTTGAGCTGCATCACATCGCTGGGCCTGCTGAAGAGCAGAATCGAGGTCGAGCGTTTCCCACGCACCAACGAGCGGCTCTCGCTGCTTAATGCGCTCCAGATAAAGTTGCAGCAGTTCTACAGCAGAAATCTGGCCCTGCTGTAAGGACACTAGCGCAGCTTCAGCGGTTATCACCATTTACCCTCCCCGGAATAGGGAAAACCCCCAGGGGGAAACCTTGAGCGGCAAATGATAATGCTGCTGCACATCGCTAACTCCAAACCGAAACGGCATCACGTCCACAAACGGAAAATCGGGCAATGGATAGCCGAGTTGACGGTAGAAGTCGCCCACGTAAAAAACCACTTCGTAAACACCAGGCTCAACTTGTTTTTGGGCAATTGGATGGTCTAAGGTACCTTTGCTAGATAAGCAGCCTTCGGCGATCGGTTCCGGCACTCCCAGCTGAAAGATTTCCACCTGCATGCTTTCAGCCGGTAATCCTCGCGTCACATCCACCACATGCACTGAAATGCCACCACTCATATCAAGATTTAACCAAGAATTTCGACAAGCCAGATACTCGTTCCATGAATATCATCAGCAATGCCGTGGATAAGATTAGCAAGCCCGAAATCGCAGCCGCACGGACATCCAAATCGTTCTCGATCATTGACCACATCCGAATTGGCAGCACCTCGGTGCGGGAATCGGATAGAAATAGCGAAACGGTAATATTATCAAACGAACTCAGGAATGCCATAAAGGCACCTGTAATTACGCCTTGTTTGATTAATGGCAACGTCACGTGAAAGAAGGTATAGATCGGACCGGCACCCAAAACCGTTGACGCTTCTCGCAGCGAGTTACCCAACTGGGTCAAACTAGCCAACGTTGTCCGAACTACATAGGGAATACAGATAACAACGTGACTGATCACCAGCGTAACCACAGACAGCCGCCAGCCGATCATGCTAAAAAACGTCAGCATGCCTAAACCAACTGCAATGCCGGGTAAGGCGAGCGGCGACATCACCAACGCATCCATTGCCGCCACCCAGCGGGCACGGCTTCCGGCCATTGCCAGAGACGCGCAAACGCCTAGCACCACACAGAGAAGCGTGGCCCAAAACGCGACCTGAAAGCTAGTCACGGCTGCCGACCACAGTTCGGGGTAGTTGAATAGGGCCAGATACCATTGCAGCGAAAAGCCAGGAGGGGGAAATCGCAGGGTTTGGGCAGAACTGAATGAGGCGATCAAGACGATCAGGGTGGGCAGGGTGAGCATCAGCAAACTGAAGACCGCAATACCGCCAATCACCCAATTAAAGGAAAGCTGATCGAGCTGAGTGGCAGAACTGGACGCCGATCGCGCTGGTGCATGAGTTGATGTATTCGTTGACGCAGCAGATGACATAGTGAACTCCTAACGAATATAAGCACGGCTCTTTTGACCCAGCGTGCTGAGGCCAATCACAACCGCCAATACAACCGCCAACAAAATCGCCGAAACAGCCGCTGCAAACGGCCCGTTCAGCAATACGACCGCCTGTTGATAAATCAGCGTTGGCATATACATTACTTGGCCGCCGCCAATAATTGACGGAGTCACAAAGGAGCTGACGGTGATGGCAAACACGAGTAGACAGCCAGAGATGACACCAGGTAATGTCAAGGGAAAAATGATTTTCCAGAAAGTGCGCCAAGCTCCGCCGCCCAAACTGGCAGAGGCCGCCGCCAAGCGTGGATCAACCTGGGAAAGAGAGGCAACGATTGGCAGAATCATTAGCGGCAATTGAATTTGGGTCATGGCGATCGCCACCCCATGATGGGTAAACAGTAATTTGATCGGTTCTCCAATTAATCCCAGGTTCTGCAAGAAGGTATTCACCAATCCCTGTTTGCCTAAAATCACCACCCAGCCAAAGGTCCGTACCACTGCACTAGTCAACAGCGGTAGCAGAATCAAAAACGTCAAGATTCCTTTCCACTTCCCCGGTGCATTCGCGAACACGTAGGCGACTGGATATCCCAAAATCAAACAGGCCAGCGTCACCTGAATGCCGAGAAAGATGGTATCGCGCAAAACCTTCAGGTTGACCGGATCGCGAAAGAATTCGCCGTACTGCCCCAAACTAAAGCCAGGTACACCGGCAGCCTGTTGAAAGCTGGAGGCCAGCAAAACGGCCAGCGGTATCACATAAAACAAATGTAAGAAGATAGCCAGCGGCAGAGCCAACTGCCCTTCCCGTGGTGTGAATAACTTGGCAATGTTCATGCTAAATTTTGACCTCCTTGTTAAAGCGTTCAATCCAAGCAGCACGGTTTTGGTTGATGATCTTCCAATCGGGAATAAACAAGATATCGCTCAGTTCTGTCATTGTCGTTTTGCCTAGCTTGGTAGCCAACTCTGCGGGCACAGGTGCATCTTTGTGGGTAGGCAAAAAATTGTAGGGAGGCTGGGCCATTGCCGTTTGGATGTCCAACGAAAGCGCCTGATCGATATAGCTAGCAGCTAATTCGCGACCGGCTGGCGCATTCTTTACTGCTTGTAGCGACGAGCTAGAGGAAGCTAATTTATCGGTGGGCGCAATCCAATCTACCGAGGCTCCCTTGGCTTTGATGCCGCTAATGTAGTCAAACCAGTGGGGGGCAATATCAATCTCCCCTTGTTCAAGCAGCGTCGCTAAGGTCCCTGGATTCGGCGCAACGGCAGCCAAATTAGGTCGCAACTCGGCCAACTTTCTAAAGGCAGCTTCGGCGTCGTTTTCGCCACCGCCTTCTAGGCGAGCAAGTTCCACTAGGAAGGTGGTGCCTAATCCGCTTTTGATAGAAGGCAGCCCGACACGATCGCGATACCCCGGTTTCCAAAGATCGAGCAGTGAGGTAGGAGGTGTCGAGATGCGTTTGGGATTGTAGGCAATGCCCAAGACTTGAGAGGCAACCATCGGAGCCAAACCTTCGTTGTGGTACTGCGGCAAGATATTTGCGTAGTGTTGGCTAAGTTCCGCTGAAAAGGGTTCTAAAACCCCTTCCTCTGCTGCCATAAACATCGGTCCTTCTGGAATCAGCACCACGTCATAGGGCGGATTTTGTTTAGCCGCAATAATCTTGGTGACGGCCTCTAAACCTGGCTCTGAGATCACCTTTACATCGGCATTGTGCTTTTGCGTAAAGCTGCCTACGAGCTTGGTGCGGTGTCCTTCTTCCCAGGAACCTCCATAGGTTGTGACGATGAGCTGTCCTTTGCTGGTGCTAGTTGCCTCTGATGGTGTATTACAGCCTTTCAGGATTAAACTAGTGCCAACAAACAATCCTGCTCCCAAGAGCGAGCGACGAGTCAGGCGTTCATAAGTTCGGTAAGACATTGAGAAACACCTCCTGGAATGAGCAGATGAATAAGCAGGTTTACACCTGTACAATCTTGTCAAACTCGGCAACCCATTCCGTTCGGTTCTTGTTGATTGTGGCCCAATCGAGAAATTCTAGTTTGGTCAAGATCTCATCCAAGTTGTTGCCAAGCTTTTGGGCAATTGCAGCCGGGATGGGCACATTTTTGTTAGTTGGCAGCACGTAGCTCGTCTCGGTCATTTGGGTCTGAACATCGGTGCTAATCGCCGTATCGATGTAGGCGGCAGCCAAATCTACGCTAGTGGTGGGATTTTTGACAATGCTCATGGTAGGCGTCAGGGCAAAGCCACCTTCCTTGGGCATCACCCAATCAATATCCACGCCTTTCGACTGGAGTAGTTTGACGCTGTTCAAATCATGCGGCGCAATGTCTACTTCTCCCTGCTGGAACAAGGTAATCAATGCTCCCGCATTGGCAACCACTCCGGCCAGATTCGGGGCCAGTTTCTCTAGTTCTGCAAAGGCTGGGTCCAGATTTTCGGTGCTGCCACCATGCATTTTGGCGACCTTTTGCATAAAGCCGATCGTGTGGTTGTTCTTCATGGCCATCAGCGCCACTCGCCCCTTGTATTTGTCATCCCACAAATCGGCCCAGGAGGTGGGAGGCGTGGTAATCACCTTGGGGTTGTAGGCAATGCCCACCGCTTGAATCCCGATCAGCGGCCCCCAGGTGTCCTGGCTCTGGAAGCGCTCCGCCAAATCGGCGTAATTCTTGAGCTTGTCAAGCGGCAGCTTTTGAAATAACTCCTCCTTGGGTGCACCATCAAATACACCATAGTCCAACGACACGACATCAAAGGGAGGACTGCTGGGAGAGGCTTTCAGCTTGGCAATCTGATCGGCTGATACCAGCGGCACCAGCGAGGTTTCCGCACCTGTATCAGCCTTAAACTTGGAGACAACCGCCGTGCGGTTAAACTGCTCCCAGGATCCGGGCAAAGTCGTGGCGATTAGCTTGCCGCCTGTTTGACTGGCTGTATTGCTGGTTGCATTACTAGCTGCATTACTAGCTGCATTACTGCCGGTACTGGCTGAGTTGGTACAGCTTTTGAGTAAGATGCCTGCCCCTGTAAATGCGGCTGCACCCAGCAGTGAGCGGCGGCTCATTTTGGCAAAGAAAGAATTGGACATGGTGTGTTCTGTAATAGTTTGTAGAGTTTTCAATCAAGTACCAATTAAATTACACCTGAACTTCTCGATCGAATCGTTCGATCCATTCTGTCCGATTTCTGTTAATTTCATTCCAGTTCAATAGCACCAGCTTTTCCAGAACTTTAGCTGCGCTGTTGCTGCCCAGCTTTTCTTCCAGCAGGCCAGAGAGGGACACATTGCCGTTGGATGGTACAAAGTAATAAGGTTCAGATGCCATTGCCTGCTGCACCTCTGTACTGAGAGCGGCATTGATGAAGGCCGCCGCCAACTTTGGATCAACCGAAGTATTTTTGACAATCTGCTGCGCTGGGCGGAGGGCAATTCCGCCTTCTTTTGGCATCACCCAGTCAATATCCGCTCCCTTCTGCTTCAGAGCAACCACATTGTTCAAGTCGTGAGGGGCAATCACCACTTCTTCCTGCTGGAATAGCGTCGCCAATGCTCCGGCATTTGAGGCAATGCCTGCAAAATTTGGCTTGAGTTCCTGAAGCGCCTGAAACGCAGGTTCGATATCGGTCTCACTGCCGCCATTCAGCTTGGCAATTTGCACCATGAAGGAGGTGCCCTGGGTCGTTTTCATGCCCTGCATCGACACCCGGCCTCTATACTGAGAACCCCAAAGGTCTTTCCAGGAACTAGGTGGCGTCGATACAAGCTTGGGATTGTAGGCAATGCCCATCACCTGGACGCCGGTGGTTGGCCCCCATCCTTCTGGATTTTTCAGTTCGGGTAATACATCAGCGTAGTTGCTGACTAAATCAACCGGCAACTTCTCAAATAGCTCATCCTTCGCAGCTGCGTTGAAGGGACCTTCATCCAGTAAGGCCAGATCAAATGGCGGGTTTTGCGGCGATGCTGTAAGTTGGGCAACTTGCTCTAAAGATACCATTGGGGTAATCCGAGCTTCGCCTCCCGTGTCTTTCACAAAGGCAGGCACTAACACCTGCCGGTAAAACTGCTCCCAACTGCCGGCGAAGCAAGTCGCAATCAAACTTCCGCCCCCTGCCGGACTTGCAGCATCGCTGGTAGCGGTTGAGCTAGTGGTAACGCCGCAGGCTTTGAGGGCGAAACTCGTGCCCGCAAACAAACTTGCTCCCAGCAGCGATCGACGAGTGAAACAGACGATGTCATGAGCAGACATAGAAGTTGCCTATTCAGTCGATAGTAATTACACAAGTACTAAACCGTTACCTCTTTATTGAATCGCTCAATCCACTCCGAACGCTGCTTACTGATTGTTTCCCAATCCTGATAGATGTATTTCTCGTAGTCATCAAAGGTTTTGGCAATTTTTTCGGCCAGAATTCCCGTTAATGGCGCATTTTTATTCACGGGGGCAATGAAGTAGGGTTCAGATGCCATTGCCGTTTGCACCTCCGTACTAAGGGCTGCATCGATATAGGCCGTTGCTAGCTCAGCGCTGGAAACCGGATTCTTCACCACATGCATCGAAGCACCGAACGCATAGCTGCCTTCCTTGGGAATCACCCAATCCACATCCACGCCTTTGCTTTGCAGCAGTGCAATGCTGCTGAGGTTATGGGGTGCAATATCGATCTCGCCCTGCTGGAATAGCGTGCCAAGCGCACCGAGGTTGGGTGCAATGGCTGCCACGTTGGGCAACAGTTCTTTCACAGCTTTGAAGGCTGGCTCCAGATCCGTCTCACTGCCACCATGCATTTTGGCAATTTCCACCATCCAGCCGGTGCCTAGCGTGCTGCTCATGTTGGTAATACCGACGCGCCCTTTGTATTCTGGCTTCCAGAGGTCGGCCCAAGAGGTAGGAGGGGTGGTAATCTTTTTGGGATTATAGGCGATGCCAACAAACTGGAGGCCAATAATCGGTCCCCAATCCCCGCCGCCGGACTTTTGGTAACGCGGCAGCACGTCGTTGTAGTGCTTACTTGCTTGGGTTGGGAAGGGTTGTAAAATCTCATCCTTGGGTGCCGTGATTAAGGGTCCCGGATCGAGAATCGCCACATCGAAGGGTGGATTCGTGGCACCTGCGGCCTGCAACCGGGCGACTTGATCAACGGCAAACATGGGCACTAGGGTTACATCCGACCCCGTTGCTTTCTTGAAAGCAGGCACCAAGATTTTGCGATGGGCATCTTCCCAGGTGCCTTGGTAGGTTGCTGCGACCAGCTTGCCGTCCGCTCCAGCTTGGGCTGAGCCGCCTTCAGCCGATTGATTAGCGCAAGCGTTCAATCCCGCGATTGTCAGTCCTGCGCCAAAGCTTGCGCCTAAAAAAGTCCGGCGTTTCAAACGATAATCCATGATCCTAAACCACTCCTGAGACGGTATATGCAATCGAGATAAAGCAGATTACAGTTGCGAATGAATAGCGTTACATAAAGAGGGATAACTAGCGGAAAGTTCGATAACTAGATCCCCCTAAGTCCCCCTTATGAAGGGGGACTTCAAGCCAGGTCAGTTCGGGTTCTCCCTTCAAATCCCCCTAAATCCCCCTTCATAAGGGGGACTTCAAGCCAGGTCAGTTTGGTTTCTCCTTTCTGAAGGGGAGATTAGGAGAGGAACAGCAGCACGTCTTGACTGAGGTTAGCTTGTTGCCGGAAACAGCGAACAGGCGTGAGGAGAAGCAAGTTCCAAATAGATCTGCTGCCCTTTTTCGAGGAGACGAGTGCCTGGGATGCGGGGCTGTGTCACCTTCACTTTCGTATCCGGCGAGATTTGTACCTCATAGGCCGTCACCGCTCCTAGCGGCAAACACATTTCCACCGTACTAGGCAGGCTATGGGAACTTGGCTGCGTCTGGATGCGCAGGTTTTCCGGTCGGACGGCTAGTAGCATATTGTCATCCGGTTGGATCGGGGTCGGGCTGGCCACCCGAAATCTGCCACCACCGGGCACTTGTACGAGATATTCGGACATGTCGCGTCCCATCAGCTTGGCCGGCAACAGATTGCAGGTTCCCACAAAGGTGCTGACAAACAGCGTCGCGGGCTGGTCGTAGATCTGGCTGGGCGTATCAAACTGGTGAATTTCGCCTTGGGACATGACCGCAATGCGGTCCGACATGCTCATCGCTTCTTCCTGATCATGCGTCACCAAAATGGCCGTCACGCCCTGCTCACTCAGCAATCGCCGGATTTCGATCTGCATGTCTAGCCGCAGGTTTTTGTCTAGGGCACTGAAGGGTTCGTCGAGCAGCATCAGCTTTGGTTCAACAGCCAGAGCACGGGCAATCGCCACCCGCTGCTGTTGCCCACCCGATAATTCACTAGGATAGCGTTTGGCTAAATGCCCCAGTTGCACCAACTCCAGCATTTCTCCCACCTTGCTGTTGACCTTGGCGTTTGGCAACCGTTTGGCCCTTAGACCGTAGGCGATATTGTCCCAAACCGACATGTGGGGAAACAGCGCGTAGTTTTGGAAGACAATGCCCACTCCCCGCTGACTGGCTGAAAGCGATTCTACCGCTTGCCCGTCTAGTAAAATCTTGCCGGAACTGGGCTTGAGAAAACCGGAAATAATCCGCAGCAGCGTGGTTTTGCCGCAGCCGCTTGGCCCCAGCAGCGAAACAAATTCACCCGGCTGAATATTCAAGTTGATATTCTTCAGTGCTACCATTTCTCCGAAACGGTGCACAATCTGCTCAAGCACAAGACTAGTCCCCAAATCGCTTTTCATTACTGGGGCAGGGGCAATCACCGGACGAATTTGCTCAACTGACTCCATGCGTTTAATCCTCTTGATCTCGAATGAACTGCCGTATGCTTTGCTAAACCTACCGCTAAATCATTACCGAATCTGTATTGCCAAATCGCATTAATCAAACAGTCGTGGCACCAAAATCTATACTTTTGCCACTATGCGGAGACTACTCAGATAAACAGCCAGTGTACTGTATACAGAAAGTAAAAATGTATTCCAAAAAACAATTTTCCAATTTGTAATGATTACTTAACCATACATCCTGCCCTTCAGATAAACCTTTTCAAGGATATGAACTGCTACAGTAGTACGATGATCAACCTGAAGGCCAATCAGCAAGCTACCACCCAACTGCTACGCAGAAGCCAGCGACCACTCATCTACTCATCCACTTCAACTTCAACCAGGCTTACCTTCCTGCTTAAGCACAGGAGAAAACAACTCGCCAATTTTTGTATATTCAGTTGACCCACCCAGACGGGTGATTGGTTTCATGGCAACAGTATTCACCAAGCCCAACTCTGGCCGATATAGATCTTCGCGCACATGGAATCGCAGGACACGGCCCAACACCATGACATTGGTGGCCCCCTCTACCGGCACGATTTGCGTCACCTGACATTCCATCGCTACCGGAGCATCGGCAATCCGAGGCGGACGCACATCCACCGACGCCAGTGTTTTCAATCCCGCCATTTCAAACTCGCTGATGCCATAGGAAAACTCGACTGCTGTTTGCAGCATTGCGTCTGCCATTGCTTCATCGACGACATGGGAGACAAATTCACCAGTCTCTTTAATATTCCGCAACGTATCTTTTTCTTTTGGCTCTCTGCGGCGATAGGAAACCGAGAACATAATGGTGGGGGGAAATCCGGCTACAGCATTGTAGAACGAGTAGGGAGCAAGATTAGGAACGCCAGCAGCACTGATGGTTGATACCCAGGCGATTGGGCGAGGAGCCACAATGCTGGTGAGCAAATGATACGGAGCTGGATCGGGCATCTCAGCCGGCACAAACGAGTGCATCGATTGGTTCATGGTTAGTTCTTCATAACAACAGCCCTAAGAATCGTCCCATCAGGTGTGGTTAGCTGCATCTTAGGCCGATACTTCTTTGTTGAACCGTTCGATCCAGGCAGCGCGCTGTTGATTGATGGTTTGCCAATCGAGAATGTTGACCTGCTTCATAAACTCAGTGGCGTTTTTGGCACCGATCTTCTCGGTGATGGCCGCTGCTAGCGATACCGTTTTATCCGACGGAACATAATAGTAGGGTGAACTGGCCAGCATCGTTTGCGCTTCTTTGCTAAGGGCCATATCCACAAAGGCCGCGGCGGAATCCAGCCCCGATTTTGGCTTACTAACGACATTGAGGCTGTAGCGTGCTCCGGTCATGCCCGTCTCTGGTACCGCCCACTCAATCGAAACTCCCTTTGCCTTCAGGGCTAGAGCGTCGTTATGCCAGATTGGTGCAATATCTACCTCGCCCTGCTGGAACAGAGTTGAGAGCGCCCCCGGATTAGCTGCTACGCCGCCGAGTTTGGGTAGCATTTGCTTCAAGGCTGCAAACGCAGGTTCGATATCAGATTCACTGCCGCCTTGCAGTTTGCCCAGCTCCACCATAAATGAAGTACCCAAAATACTGTTCATGCTGACCAGCCCAATTTGCCCGTCTAGGTTCGGATCTAGCAGTGCCTGCCAGGAAGATGGCGGTGTTTTGATTCGTTCTGGGTTATAGCCAATCACCACGCCCTGCATGTAGAAAGTCGGTGCCAGCCCCTTATCGTTGATAAATAAGGGGTCAATGTTGCTAAGGTTAGTAATCTTGTCCGCCGGTAGGGGCTGGAGTAGTCCTTCTTTGAAGGCAATGTCGGTTTGCCCGTCATCTAGAATCACCACATCAAATGGCGGATTATCGGGTGCTGCCTTAAGACGCGCCACCTGCTCAAACGCCAGCAACGGCACAATACTCAATTGGCCTTTGCCCGATTGGTTAAACAAAGACGCATACTCTCGAAATAATGCTTCGGTTGTGCCAGGAAACGATCCCGTCACAATCTGCCCACCTGCTCCTGCGGTTGGTGATTCTGCTTGAGTGGTACCGCCAGGAACAGATGCCGTATTGCAGGCTTTGAGCGCCCAGCTCGTACCTAAAAACAGCCCTGTTCCAAGCACGGTACGGCGAGACATGCGTTGCACAAATCGATTCGACATCAGATATCCCTCAATAAACGTTTCGTGTAAGATAAGCGAGTAATCAGATAGAACCGAGTCGTAAAATTGAATAGGACGTAACTAAAATCACACTCAAGTCAACGTTTGAGATACTTCTATGAAAACCTCGGCAATCTGGAGAAAAAGATTGAGGCTGCCATCAGACTGTCGGGTAAACGGCAAAAGACTCACTTTGCGAATTAAAACACTAGACATAGGGCAAAAAGTTTTCCCTGATTAAGTTCGTCACAGGTGAACAACGAAAATACTCAGCGTGTAATTTAATCGGGCTGAGTGAAATCTGAGCTGCGAAAACTTGGATACAAAAAATCTGAGCATTGCTCAGCAATCCTGGTGACCGACTTTCGTTCGATCTTTCGCCACTATACCGGCAGCGCTTGGCAGAAAACGTTATACAGGCTACAAAATATAGCATATATCATATATGATCCATGATTTTTGAGAAATGGCATAATAGTGACTGTGAATTTAGGAGCGACCAACCTTGGCTAAACTGCAACTCGGTGGGTTAAACAAGTTTCCCCGCACCACGCACGCCACGGTGACCGAACATCTGCGGCAGGCCATTCTGTTAGGGCACTTACCAGGTGGAACCCGTTTAGTACAAGCAGAACTAGCAGAAGCCTTAAACGTTAGCGTCACGCCTATCCGGGAAGCATTGCGAGAACTGAGCACCCAGGGGTTGATTGAACTCGATGCCTTCAAAGGAGCGGTAGTCCGGATACCCACCTTATCCGAACTCGAAGAAGTATACGAAATGCGAGCTGCGCTAATTCCCCTCAGCGTCAAACGAGGCATTGCTCAAATCACGCCGCCGCAGATTCAGGAAGCCGAAGCCCTGCTGGATCAAATGGAAGCGACCACCGATCACGAGCAGTGGGTTGATTTGAATCGCCAGTTTCACAATCTATTAGATGATGCGACTCAAACCACCCAACTCAAGCAAATGCTGCATCGGCTCTCCGACTTAGCCGCGATTTACATCAATCTTTCC
Organism: Leptolyngbya sp. NK1-12; assembly: GCF_032598965.1. NCBI lineage: Bacteria > Bacillati > Cyanobacteriota > Cyanophyceae > Leptolyngbyales > Leptolyngbyaceae > Leptolyngbya > Leptolyngbya sp. NK1-12. The sequence goes on along the minus strand of NZ_CP053586.1, from coordinate 6,481,027 downwards.
TTCAGCGAGCAGCCACTCCGCAAAGCCGAATCCGAACAAGAACACCGAGCCATTTTGCGGGCTTATCAACGCAAAGATGCCAAAACAGCCACCAAGCTAATTTTGAATCACTTGAATGGCACGTTAGATACTGCTCGGAACGCCGTGATGAAGCAAACAGCAACGGTTTAATTACGCTCAATTTTGGGTAGATCGAGATAACCGAGAGCAAACTTTGGGAACGTTAAGAAGGATGAGCTGTTGCGTTTATGCCTTCTCACTACGATCCCCAAAAGCATCACCGTCGTTCAATTCGCCTCAAAGGCTACGATTACACCACAGCAGGAGCCTATTTCATCACTCTCTGCACCCATCAGCGCGAGTGTTTATTTGGAACGATTGAGGATGGGCAGATGCAGTTGAGTTTGTTAGGGCAAATCGTCCAATCCTGTTGGTTAAGATTGCCACAGCATTTTCAGTCGGTGGAATTGGACGCCTTTGTGGTGATGCCGAATCATGTGCATGGGATTATTTGGTTGGGTGGGATGGATTGTAGGGGTGAAGCATTTGCGCCGAGATTGATAGCATCGAGTCAAGATATTCATACAAATGCTTCGCCCCCACCAAAGGACGGAACACAACCCGGATCAATTGGTGCAATCGTGCAAAATTTCAAATCGGTTTCAACCCGTCGCATTAATCAACTGCGCAAAACGGCGGGCAGACCCGTCTGGCAACGCAATTACTACGAACGTATCATCCGAGATCAGCGCGCCTTACAAAATATCCGACGCTATATTCAGAATAACCCGTTGTCCTGGTGGCAAGACCAGTTGCATCCGAACCATCCATCAAAATACTGACTCGTATGTTGCCCGTTTGAGCAGGTGTAGAGCAAAAATCTAGCCCAAGAAACTACTAGAGAACTCCGCCATCAATGTTGCGTTCTCAAGATCAACGGTTCCAGTTTCGTCTACAGTTACGGAAACAGGACTTACGCAGCTCAGCAATTTTTGCCCCCCCTAGCCCCCCAAATCTGGAGGGAAACAGATTGGAAGTCCCCCATTATTGGGGGATTTAGGGGGCAAATACGTAAGTCCTAGGAAACATACTTTTTCCTAGGAGCAATCGTGCCATGACAGAACCTGCAACACCAGACTCAACTACCCTCTCCCACCTCGATTTGCAAGGACAGGCGCAAATGGTGGATGTTTCAGCGAAAGCTGCAACCGTGCGATCTGCGGTGGCGGTAGGCCGGGTGCGCATGTTGCCCGAAACGCTAGAAGCAATTCAAACCGGCAATGCACCTAAGGGCGATGTGCTGAGCACAGCCCGCATTGCGGGGATTATGGCCGCCAAGCAAACGGCAAATCTGATTCCGCTCTGCCATCCGCTGCCGCTGCAAAAAGTCGAAATTCAAATCACGCCCGATCCGACCCTGCCGGGATACCAAATTCAAGCCGAGGTGAGAACCAAAGCCGAAACGGGTGTGGAAATGGAAGCCTTGACTGCTGTTTCTGTAGCGGCCCTCACCCTCTACGATATGGCCAAAGCACTCGAAAAGTCGATTCAGATCGAGGCGATTCATCTGGTGCGCAAAACCGGCGGCAAATCGGGCGACTATCTGGCTTCTGGTTGATAGATTCTACTCAATCGTGATCGACTGGGGACCATTTTTGCCATTGGTGCTGGAGGGCGTGCTGGGCGTGTAGGAACCCGTTTGCTGATCCAGCCAGCTTTTCACCGGATCTTCGGCCAAATTCAACCGCAGCAGCCCCGAAACAAAACCGCCCAGAAACGCCACTGGATAGCTGGTGAGCTGCTGAAATACTGGGGTCAATTCATCCATAAACATACGCAAACCTTCTAACGACACTCGCCAAGATTGATCCTAGCGCGAGCAATCGCTTTCTCGGCAAGCAAGTTATGATCAGCTACTTTGCCTGCTGGTCAAAACAGTCGCGGCTCATCACCAATCGTCCGTCTGGTAGTCGGTACACACCCTGCGGCTCTACAATCGGATCCCCGGGTTGCCAGTCTGTAGGAGCCTCTTCGGTGGGGATAGCGCGAACTTCACCTGTGGGGTAAGCTGAAGCTGCATCGTTGCCGGGAGCCGCAGGCAAGCCCCCTGTGCCTGTGATCAGGAATGTGCCGCCTGTTTCGGTGCGGGCAATGCAGCTATTGGCGAGCAGTTGGTCGGTGTTGATGGCGCTGGTGGGCAGGTCGGCGAGGCTGTTTTGGATGAAGCTGACATCGGGGGCTGTCACGACTCCAGAGCGCACTCCACTTGCATCGACTTCGACCTGGTTATTTTCTGCGGCGCGGGTGTCAGGAATGTACGCTTCGCCGAAGAAGGCAGGGGTATCGAATCTGATGTTGCCGCCTTGTCCTTCGGGGGCGCGGGTGACGATGTCGCTGTCGTCGAATGCCACAATCGCATCTGCGGATAGGGTGATGTTGCCGCCGCTGCCTTCGCCTTGATTGACCTGGGTGCGGATGTCGCTGTCGCCTCGCAGGCGGATTTGTGCGGCGCTGAGGTTGATGTCACCGCTTGATGAGCTGTCGGAGAAGGTTTCGATGTCGCTGTCGGTTGTCTGAATCGTATCTTCAGCGTTAACGACGATATCTCCACCGCGTCCTTGGGCTTGGGTGCGGGCGCTGATGCGGGCGTTGTCGAGGTTGAGGCTGCTGGTGTTGAGCTGGATGTTGCCGCCTTGTCCGCTGGCGTTTTCTCCGACTGCGGAGGAGATTGTGCTTTGGTTGAGGGAGATTGTTTCTGCGTTGCGGACGGTGATGTTGCCTGCGTCGCCTCGATTGGCGGTGTTGGCAGTGATGCGAGCGCCGTTGTTGAGGGTGAGGGAGTTGGTGTCTAGGAGGATGTTGCTGCGTTGATCTGCTGGCTGTGAGCGGTTGGGCTGATTGGCTGGGCGGGGCACGATGCCGTTTGCTCCAATTTGCGTGGAGATTGTGCTGTTGCCGAGGAAGATGGAGTCTGCATTTTGGACAATCACGTTGCCTGCTTGCCCGATGCCGTTGGTGGCGGCTGAGAGGCGGGAGTTGCCTCTGAGGGATAGTTGGGGGGTGTTGAGGCGAATGGTTTGAGAGTTGCCTGTTGCGCCTTGTTGGACGCGGTTGGTGATGCGGCTGCGATTGCGGAGGTTGATGCGATCTGAGGCGTTGATGGTGATGTTGCCTGTATCGCCTATTCCGGCTGTACTGGAGCTGATGCGAGAATGATTGAGCGTTAATTCGCCCGTTTGAATCTCTAGATTGCCGCCGTCGCCTCTAGTTTGTGGGGTTTCAACTGCGGTTGAGATAGAGCTGTTGTTGAGGGAGATCGTCTCAGCACCTTGCACAGAGATGTTACCAGCATCACCTGTTCCAGCCGTGGATGCCGAGATTTGGGAATCGCTGAGGGAGAGATTAGGTGTGTTGAGGGTGATCTGCTGAGAATCACCTGTTGCAGTTGAGTTGACAGTACTGGTGATACTGCTGTTGTCAGCGAGGGTAGTGCGATCTGAGGCGTTGATGGTGATGCGTCCGGTGCTGCCTGTTCCGGATGTGCTGGAGGTGATGTTGGAGCGATTACCTAAGGCTAGAGTGTCTGTGCCGAGTGTGATGCTGCCGCCTTGTCCGATAGCGTCTGCGTTGACGGCAGTGGAGATAGTAGAGTTATTGTCTAACGTGATTGATTCAGCATCACGGACAAAAATGTTGCCTGCGTTGCCTTGTCCGGATGTACTAGCGGTGATTTGAGCATTGTTGTTGAGGGCAAGGGAACGAGCTTGGATATCGATGTTGCCCAGATTTGAGTTGGGATTACTCAGCGCAGCACCAGAGTTGATGGTAGTGGAGATCGTGCTGTTGTTAAGATTGATGGTGTCAGTGTCGCGAATCTGAATATTGCCGGGGTTGCCTGTACCAGCAGTGAAGGCAGTGATTTGAGCGCCGTCGAGCAGGTTGAGCGTATTGGCGTTGAGGGTAATAGTTCCACCGTTGCCTGTGGAGTTGGGGCGCGTGTTGGCGAATAGTCCGCTTTCACCGTTGCCTTCATTGGCAGTGACATCACGACCGAAAGTGGTGAGACGATCGTTGAAGGTAAGATCTCGACCAGAGAAAGTGATGTTATCGCGAACATTCAGGGTGATATCGCCCGCTTTCCCTGAACTGAGAGTAGAGGTGATCAGTTGTCCACCGCTAGTGGCTTCGAGCGTGTTGGCGTTGATCGTGATGTTACCACCGGGTTGACTGTTGGCAGTACCAGCGTTAATCACAGCGCCGTTGATGAGGCGGAGGGTAGGAGTAGCGATCTGAACGGAATTACCTCGTCCAGTTGCAGTCGCCTCTGCACTCGTAGCGATTGCGCTAGAGCGACCATTGCGGCGATCGACACCATCGAGAAACACTGAGTTGGTGGCGTTGATGATGATACGGCCTGCATCGCCTTGTCCACGAGTGCTGGCTTGAAGTTGAGCGCCATCAGTCAGAGTCAGAGAACGAGAAGTGAGGTCAATGTTGCCACCTGCACCAATCCCACCCTGTTCAACGGTGCTGAAGATACCACCAGTAAACGTTCCACTCCTGCCATCGAGAGACACTGAATCCGTGGCGTTAATGATGATACGGCCTGCATTGCCTTGTCCAAAAGTGCTGGCTAAAAGTTGAGCGCCATCAGTCAGAGTCAGAGAACGAGAAGTGAGGTCAATGTTGCCACCTGCACCAATCCCACCCTGTTCAACGGTGCTAAGGATAGCTGCATCGTCGAGAGACACCGAATCAGTGGCATTGATGATGACGCTGCCTGCGTTGCCTTCTCCAACAGTGCTGGCTTGGAGTTGAGCACCACTTGCAAGGGAGAGTGTATCAGTAAAGATCTGAATATTGCCTCCTTGTCCGACTGCTCCTGGTTCCACGGTACTTGAGATAACTGTACTCGTACCATCTAGAGAAATGCGATCGCGTGCTTTTATCAGGATATTACTGGCACTACCCTGTCCCGCTGTGTCAGCACGTATGCCAGCACCATTCAGCAAGGATAGGGAACCAGTGAAGATAGTTAGATTACCTCCGTTTCCACTTGCTTCTGGCTGTACTCGAATCGAAATGGTTGCTCCATCCTGAATAATAAATTGTTCAGTTAAAACCTGGATATTGCCAGCTTGTCCAGTTCCTTGAGTACGAGCAGTTAGGGTGCTTGGCTGCTGAATGCTTTGAGATATGCCAGATAGTCTTACCGACTCTGAAGCCGTGATAACTATATTACCTCCACGCCCACTGCTGCCTCTTATAGCATTCGCTGAAGCAATCCCTCCATTTTCAACAATAAAATTTCTTGTCTGAATATTGATATCGCCGCCTTGACCACTACCGCCAGTCTCTGCACTCAGAGCTGCACGCTCTCTATTTAACGAAACACCGCTCAATTGCACCAATTCTGAGGCATTGATTGTTAGATTACCAGATTGCCCACTACTTCCTTGGATTGCATTAACTGATATGATTCCTCCATTCTGGACAATCAGTTGAGGAGTATTGATCAAAATACTGCCTCCGGAACCGCTACCACCTGTTTGAGCAGATATAGCAGCACGAGATCCACCTGCGGAAGTACCACTTAGACGGACAGATTCCGTAGAATTGATGGTCAGATTACTCGCTGAACCGCTAGTTCCCTCAATTGCATTGATGGAAATAATAGCGCCATCTTGAATGGTGAGTTGTCTAGTATTCACGTTAATACTACCACCGCTACCGCTACTGCGAGTTTCAGCAGCTAATGCAGCACGGGTACCATCGTCGGAAACACCGCTTAAATTTACAGTGTCCAAAGCACTAATCGTTAAGATACCGCCCTGTCCCTGGCTATTTGGCTCGGTACTAGTTGAAATGATGGCTCCCTCACTAATATTTAATTGTCTGGTAGAAACCGTAATATTTCCACTATTCCCGACACCAGATGTTTCAGAAGCGATGCGAGTTCTGGTATCACGGTTGCCTAAAGTGCCGCTTATCTCTATTGAATCAGTAGAAATTGTAATATTTCCAGCACTCCCTTGCCCATTTGTCTCTGCAACTAAACGACTTCCGTTAAGCATACTGATTCCACCACCTTGAAAGCGAATTCCGCCTCCACCAGCAGTTGCAGATGTGTTAGTTGCAATCGAAGAATTTGTCAGATTGAGCTGATTTGCTCGGAGTGCAATATTGCCGTTATTTTGACTACCAAAACCATTCGAAAGGATAGAGGAATTGGTTAGTGTCACTTGAGAGCCTTGAATCTCAATCTCGCCGCCCGAAGTGCTGACACTTTGTATGCCGCTTGCATCAATGATGCTGCCCGATGCATCAATTGATCCTAGTCTCAAATCGGTTGGGAAATTCAAATCAAGACGGTTGCCATCAACTGTTATTCCAACAACACCTTCAGCAACCGCTCCTAATTCAACGTGCCCACTTGATGCAAAAAGCTTTCCCTGCTGCAATCGAATTTCATTGCCTAGCAACAGTAAGCTCTGACCATCGCTAACACGTAACCCATCGACAAACTGAGGATTAATTGAATTAGGGGTTGCTGATTGATTGATGATAGACCCGGATGGATTGACTTGATTGAAAAAGAACGCACTCGGATTCACCGTCAGCACACCTGGAGCAACACCATCACCAGCACTAAAAAAGCCCTGCTCGCCAAACTGAATTGCATTTGCCGTCGTTCCCACAAACGATCCCTGCACATCCAGACTCGCGTTTGAGCCAAACAAAATTCCGTTCGGGTTCATCAGAAACAGATTCGCCGCACCATCAACACCCAACGTTCCTAAAATATTCGATGGATTATTCCCCGTAACGCGACCAAAGATATTCTCAATCCTGGCTGGGTTAGCAAAATATGCCGCATCACCCTCTCGAATGCCAAACTCCTGAAAGCTATGAAACAGATTGCGATCTCTCGCCGCGCCGCCCTCAATCAAATCTGCCGCTCGTCCTCGCACTGCCGCCCGTCGCACCCGCGAACTATCAGCGCCTAATGTAGCATCAGGCACAACCTGCGCCTCTGCTTCCATCCCCAGCACACTAACTGCCAAACTCGCCAAGCCAGCCCAAATAACCCTTTGCATCGCTCCAGCCCTTGTCAGTAGTTGAACACATGATTTAATTCCAATTAGAGGACTTCTACCACAAGAACTGAACTAGAGCAGCGAAACAGACTACTTTCTTTAGAAATGGGCTATCTAACTCACTGCATATTCACTAAAATGTCGCAAATAGGGCGCGTGATAAGCTAGAACAATCTCTGCTTTTGCCACCCCAAGCTCTACTAAAATATTAGCGATACCCACCTCAGTATCATCATTTTCAACCCAAATCTTGCCGTCTTTAAGCCGCACATGCACCAAACAGTGGTGGATACGATCATCTTCATCCCAGCCCAGGTGAAAAATCTGATAATCATCCTGCGACTCGTTGCACAACAGTTGGACTTCAATCTGTCCATGTATCGGCTGATGCTGACTCTGCTCGGCTAGAACCTGCTTCACTAGACTACGATACTGATTCAATTTATCCATTGCACAATCTCTTCCTTCTGTGGATGAAACACCAACAGCTTAACTTGATTATCCTCAATCATCATTCTAGGAAACGGACGAGTAAAAAAGTTGCGATAGGTTGATCTGGCTACAGCAAGATAGAGAATTCGCTCAGGTTCTTTGAGGCGGAGTGCCGCCCGGTAATTGATAAACTGACCCAACGCAGTATGAAATTCAGAGATTGCGGAAGGACTCAGAAATGACTTGACCTCTACAGCAATTTTTTCAGTTCGCCGCTCAGCCACAATCAAGCGCTCAGCCGATAGATCAATTTCCATCTGGACTCCACCTACATCAAGCGAGTAATATCCAGCAGAAACAATCCACCCATCTTTCTGCAAAGCAGATTTGACTGCGTTATGAAACGCATCTTTAGCCATCCTATACCTTTACAATCTGCTATCATTTCTGGATGTCTTAGTTGTAGCACTGTCGTCATTTACAACTAAACTTTCTGGATCAACCCAAATCTTCGCCGCGAACGCTCTGCACCCAACGTACTATCAGGCACAACCTGTGCCTCTGCCTCCATCCCCAGCACACTAGCTGCCAAACTCGCCAAGCCAGCCCAAACAACCCTTTGCATTGCTCCAGTTCTCATCGATAGCGAACACATGATTTGATCACAATGAGAAGACTTTTATCACAAACACCAGAACAAAGCAGCAAAACCGGTAACTTTCTTTAGAAATCAGAATGCGTTATTACAGATGTGTTAGATTGATCAGCAGTCTTCCAAGTGATCAATGCTGCAAATTATTGAGAACACATTCGAGATGGGAAGTTCTGAAGTATAGGCAACAGTTTGGGCGTTATAAGAAGCGAACAACAGGACATTCACAATGGTTGAATCAAAATCTCAGCCAACCGACTCAATCAGCACAATGACCCGTGCTGAGCTAGAAACTCTAATCGCTGCAATCGTTCAAAATAAATTGCAACAGCAAAACTCTTACGAGATGCAAATTCAGCAGATCAAACAGAAGTTAGCTCAGCCCTACGACACTACAGCTCGCTCTTTTCGAGAGATTGTGCGCGAAAATATGGCAAAAGTTCCAGCTCATGAATGGGAGAAAGTTCCTAAAGATGCTTCGCAGCGGCTCGATGCTTATCTTTATGGAGTTCCTGACAATCAATCATGAGGACTGTCTTTGCTGATAGTAGCTACTGGGTTGCTCTCTTCTATTCACAAGATGAACTGCATCCGATAGCTGATACCATATCTGAGTCTCTAGAAACCAGTAAGACGTTCATCACAACCAGTGAAATGGTTTTGATTGAAGTATTGAACTTCTTCTGCAAATTTGAACAGAATATTCGCCAACAGGTAGCTACCACGATATCAGGTATGCAGAATAATCCTACTATCACCGTCATACCCCAAACAACCGAGCTATTTGATCGCGCCCTAAACCTATATACTCAGTGCCCAGATAAGCAATGGAGTTTGACAGATTGCAGCTCCTTTGTCCTGATGCAGGATCTAGAAATCCAAGCAGCACTGACCCATGATAAACACTTTGAGCAAGCAGGTTTCCAAGTGCTGATGAGAAAAGTGACCGACTGAGATCAATCGCCAGACTAGAGCAGTGAAACGAACGGGCTTAAAGTTTACAGAAAGCAAGATGGAAAGCTCACTCCAGAACCTTCCATCGTTTTTGCTAGTTTGCTAGCGGTTATGCTGTTGATTGACTCCTGCCCTAGCCAGCTACTTCTGCTCTGGCAACATGCATTTATCGCTATCGCAGCCCGCTGGTCCCGCCTCAAACAATTCACCAGAGTCATAGCGTTTCAGCGACTGCTGGAAATCATCGGTGCGTCGCCGCAACAACACTTCTTGATGCAGCTGTTCGTACTGAGCTTTGGAGATTGGCTCGAATGGCAGACGCGGGAAGGTTTGGTGATCGTCGAAGCGAGCCAGCAGCGCGGCTGAAATATAGCCTTCGTCGGTTTGGATGGCGTCATAGATGCGTTTGGCTAGATCTTCGACTTCGCTTTCCCGCAGTTCAATTGTGGCCGAGGTATTGTGAGCCGTGTAGTGTTTTTGCACCTGCATGTAGAAATCCGTTTGTGCCAGAGCTGAAAACTTGGAGATGTCGATCTCGTCAGCTCCGGGTAGATTGGCCCACAGGACTTCCACCGGAATTTCCACCAGCCATTCGGTACAGCGAGGATCAAACGGATCATCCAGCAACCGCCCGTTTTCGTCTTTGTCGGACTGGGATGGCACGATCTTGTAGCCATAATCCAAACAGGCCAGCGCCACCGGATCGTTTTTGCGGAAGGTGATGCGCCGAATAAACCGCTGCGCTTTGGGCGGATGCCAACCCGGACTCGCACCCGTCAACAGCGATTTGGTGCCTGCGGGCTGAACGGTGGTGCAGCGGTTGGGGCGTTTCAAGTCATGCTGGTCACAGTAGTCCCACACAACGCGATGCACAATCTCCTTCCAGCGGCTGAGGTATTCCTTTTCTTTTTGCTTGAATTGCAGCCCGGTGACGCTATCGGGGCGGCCCTGCTCCCACCAGCGCAACCACTCGACGCCAAACGCCTGCACAAAGAAATCGAACAGACCCGTAAAGGAGACGCCGACAATGGGGTCAAGCAAACGCGACTCTTGATAGCGCGGTTCAACAAACTGATGATTCAGTAGCGATGCTACCGACAAAGCTCCAGCGGTAAAGGCGGCTTCTTGTTCTTGGAGATTAAACGGATCAAGCTGATTCAGGTGAATTTCCGCCAAATTACAGTGAAAATTTTCACCCAGGATTTCGCCACATGGGTTCAATCCGTAGCGTCCTAACCGATGCTGTAATTCGGTTGCTGGCATATTGGGATATTGCTGCTGCAACCACTGTTGTCCTTCTCCGCGATTATAGGCAGCAATAAACTGTAATTTTTGCTCGGAATGTTGGAGTAAATCGCCATTTCCTCGCGCAATCGCTTCACCAGCCCATTGAATTGCGCCTTCGCCGGAATAGAACTGTTTGCGCACAGCATCGATGCATTCCTCGTAGGTTGGCTTGCGGTGAAATACGCGGGTATGGTTGGCCATCCGCAGCACATCCCGTTCTGGGTCAATCCGCCAGTTGCCTTCGGCATCCTGCTGCCAGAGGTTATCTTTAGCGGCGGCAAATGCCTGATCGCTGCTGATGCCTTGACGCATGCCGGCACTGTTATGAGTCAGATAGCCATCGCAGTAGAAACAGTGGGCTTCTTCGACCTCGATGTCATAGGTTTGGACATGGTCGTAGCTGCCCACTCCTTTAACCGTGACTGGAATATCCAGGTTCAGGTCCGATTCTGCTACATAGCGCTCGTAGTTGGCGGCAGTTTGGGTAGACCCCTCAAAGCCCATGGCCTGCATTTCGCTGTAGGTGTAAGCTGCCCGCAGCACAGCAGCGGGAATCGTAAAGCCATGCATTTTCAGTCCTTGCCGCAATGCTCCCTTGGCCGAGTGGGGGGCAATCAGGGCGTTATAGCGGTCCTTCAGCGCCGGGATGGTCAAATTGTACTTCGGCTGCCAGCTCTGATTTTGCGGATGCACCACGATCAGCCGACCGGCAAGGCCCAAACTCGACAGCACGGCGGCCACCTGTCTAGCAAACGAGCGGTACACGGTTGTAACTAGATGGGGAGGCCGATTGTTGACCGCACCATCGCTATCCATCAGCCCTGCTAGATAGGCTGCTCGAATATCCACCGCACCTTGCAGAATGAAACGGGGCACCTGCAATGGCTGGTTAGGCTGCTTGATATGTTGGTAGAAGTACTCGGCCAATCGAATCGAGGAGCACACCGATTTAGCTGTGGTTTCTCCTTTAACAAAACCGTGAGAGACCGACAGACCGAACAGCGCTAGCGCCGCATCCAGCTTTCCCCGAATCCCAGCTGCTACCTGCATATCCAGGCCATTCATCGCCCATTCAACTCGACCATAGGGTTTGCCATATTTGTTGCGTCCTAGCGCCACATGGCCATCCCCCTGCGTAAATCCAATCAACCAGGCGACTTCAGGGGTTAGATCGGGAATCACGATCGGTTTCACGCTGCGGCTTTGCGCAGGTCGGGTTGCATCGTCTTGGGGAAGGTGAGTCACGGTCCCGGGCAGAACCTGTGTGCTGTGCATCAGCCGATCGCCTTCAGCCAATTCCGCCAACTGCTTCCAGCGGATCGTACCTTTGGCATCGGCCCAAACTGCCTGTCGGTGATTCAGGGTCGCTCTTGGAGCCGTGGCGTTGGTCTCAATTTCGTAGACATCTTGATAGCCCTGATCAAATTTGCTGACCACTCTGCGGAAACCGAGCGGCGTTTGCACCAAATCTCCAACCTGCACATCCCTGATCGGCACCAGTCCCTTTGAGGTGTGCACCAGCGCATCTTCAGGCAGGCAGCGGCGAATGTTACCGGCCACCACACAGGCCGCCGCCTCATCGATCAGCAAGCAGCATTCCACCGAGGTCAACTGGCGGCCAACTGCTTTGTTCAAAATATGGGCACAGCGCTCATAGAGTCCGGGTAAGCGAATCGGGTTGGCCACACCGCCAAAGCCCTTCAGTTTTTCTCCGGCAGGCCGCACATCACTGAGGTCAATTACCACCTGCACCGAGTCGGTAAAGCGCTCGTCGGTGGAAAGCTCCAGCAGTGTCTGGTAGGACTTGACCCAGCCCTGGCGGCTATCTCCCACTTGAATCGTCACCTGATTGCCGTTGATCGTGACTTCGGTTTGCTCACGGCGCAAGGAGGCTGGAGTCGTGCCGATCTCTCCCTGCATCGTCACCTGCAAACAATTGCGGATTGGCGGCAACTGGTTGATGTACTTCGGTTCGAGCACGGCACCCGTACCGCAGCCCATCATGGCCAGATCCATCATCAGACCAAAGGCACGCCAATCTAGGACATTGGTGCTGGTGCAGTTGTAGGCTCCGGAAAAGTTCTCTGATTTCTCGATCCATGTGGATCCACCTACCCAGAGCCAGCGTCCAGAAGGTAGGCTTTTCAACTCCCGCTGCATTCGCTCGACCAGGGCTGCTTGTTCTGGAGTGAGTTTGCCCAGTTTGATCAAGCCCCGCAGTGTACGGCTACAGACATCCTGCCAACTCTCCCGCTGTTGGTCGGCGGTGATATCGCGACGACTGTAAGTGCGGAAGAAAACTGGATTGGCGGCTGGGGCGTTTTCAGGAAGCGAATTGGTTTGACGGCTGCGTTCGAGGTTTTGAACCATAGGACATTCCGGGACGTTACTGCTTGTGGTTGCGTGGGGTTGCGTAGACGCTATCCATAGCGTCATGCAGATGATATTACTCTAAGCCTGGAGGTTTTGCTACTCTTTACCCCAAACTCTAGGGTAGTCCACTTTGAATTTTGTGCAGCCTAGCGCTTTGCCCAGAGGATTGAACTCTGTCTATAGAAGAAGAATAGGATTCGACTAGATTCTGTTACGCCCATCGTGCCATAAAAAACACAAAGCGCAGAGAGCCACAACTACCCTCAACGCTTGTCCAATGGTTGATCAAATTCGTGGCCCAACCGAACCGACGCAAGCCGCTGGCTGGATATCGAAGCAAATTCGGAATCTGGCTTAGAACGGAATCTCGTCGTAGTCAATTGGTTCCGGAGCAGGGGCCGAATAGGCTGGGGATTTAGTGGCTGCTGGTTCCGCTTTAGGGGTACGGCTGGCAGGTTTGGCCTTGGGTGCACTGGGAGCAGCAGTGGCGACTGGGTTGGCTGGAGCCGCGGCGGTTGGTGCTGCGGTTGGCAGGCTGGCTGAGGTGGAAGTAATGCTGGCATCGGCACCGAGGAGATGGATTTTTTGGGCGGTCAGTTCGGCCCGCTTTTCCTTAAACCCTTCCGGACGTTCGATTGTGTTCATGTGCAGTCGGCCTTCAATAATCACCCGGTCACCGACGTGATAGCGCTCCTGGATTTCCTGGGCCAAATTGCCCCAGCCGACAACCTTCAGCTTCTCAGGTGGGTCTTCGTCTCGCAAACCTGGAAACTGCACCCACAGTTCGGCCAGAGGTGTTTGATTATCGGGTGTATAGCGCAGTTCGGGGTCTTGGACAACTTCCGCCATTAAGATGCAGCTATTCATAACAGATGTTTAGCTCCTATTGAGGTGGACGCAGGATTTTAATGTGGTTTTGAGTGCCTTTAGTGTACTCAGAGTTTACGGTGATGGTGCAGCTCTTCTGGGCTGACTTTTGGCCGATGGCCGAAAGGATTTTAGCCGAAAGGATTTGCTAAGAAGCAATCTAATATATTTGTACTATTTTACAAAATTGGGTGGGGGAATGGCAAACTAACGCAATCTAGCTTAGTTTATTCCCTTGGTCTCAGGTTGGGCTGGATTGCCAGTCCATTCCCTAGCCTTTAATACCATTTCCCTTTAATCAGGCTACAGATTACAGCATTCGATGGGTTGCGGTATGCAGCTTCCGTAATTCAAAACTCAAAACTTAAAACTAAGAATTGGTATAACATCAGCCCCGTCAAGGCGCTGCCAACCGCTATGTTAAGGAAAATACTCCGACATTCCGCTGGATTTGAGCTAATTTGCGTTATAGCAAAACTACGCTTGGGCATGTTATGGCTAACGACTACCTGAATTACCTTTACCTGAATTACCTTGTCGGAGGCGAACCATGTCCCAGCCAATTCTGTCTGATCCCTCCCATCAAAAACATGATAGAAAGGTTCCTCTCCGCTTAATTTTGGTTCTGCCTTTTGTGTTGCAAATCTTTGCAGCAGTGGGCCTAGTCGGATATCTCTCCTTTAGAAATGGCCAAAGGGCTGTGAAGGATCTTGCCGCAGAGTTGCATCGAGAAATTGCCTCCCGCACCCAGCAACACCTGGAAACTTATCTGGCCACGCCCCATCTAGTGAATCAGATCAGTGTCGATGCAGTTCGCGAGGGGCGATTAGATACAGAAAATCCAGCAAGCGAGCGCTATCTCTGGCAACAGAAGCAGTATTTTAATGTCAGCTGGATCATGGTTGGCGATCAGCAAGATGGCTCTTTCCTGGGAATCGGGCTGCGCGGCGAGAATACGGCTCCTCAGTATATTTTTGTGAATCAATCTACAAATTTCTTAAATCACTACTACAACATTGATTCGCAGGGGAATCGCATCGGACCACCCGAAATCGGGAAGAAATATGATGCGCGGCTCCGCCCCTGGTATAAAGCAGCCGTTGCCGCCAAGCAGCCGGTTTGGGGAGAGATTATTCCTGATTTTGGTTCCCCAGTTCTGGTGATTACGGCCAGCCAACCTGTTTATAACCAAGCAAATCAGCTTCTAGGAGTAGTTGGTGTTTTTCTCAGACTGCAAGATGTTAGTAAATTTCTGGAACAACTGACGATCGGCAAATCAGGTGAGGTGTTTATTATTGAGCGCGATGGGCGAATCGTAGCAAACTCCACGGCTGAGCTGCCCTTCAAGTCTCAAGATGCAGAGCAGCCTGAGCGCCTGCTGGCAACGGAAAGTAAGAGTGTGCTCGTGCGGGCAACCGCCAACCATATGATTCAGCAATTTGGCAACTTCAAGCAGATCAAAGCCCCGACTCAGCTTGACTTTCAGCTCAATGGTCAGCAGCAGCTCGTTCAGGTGACGCCTTTTTCAGATGGTCGCGGCATTGATTGGTTGATCATGATTGTCGTGCCCGAATCTGATTTTATGGAGCAGATCAACGCTAACACCCAGACTACGATTTTGCTCTGTTTGGGTGCGCTGGCTGTTGCCACAATCGTCGGGATTTACACCTCGCGTTGGATTACTCGTCCGATTCGCCGCTTGAGTCAGGCCACCGAGTCGATTGCAGCTGGTAATTTGGATCAGCAGGTGGAAGGGTTTCGGATCAACGAACTGAATGGCTTAGCTCATGCCTTTAACCGGATGGCACAACAGTTGCGGGACTCGTTTACAGCCCTGCAACAATCCAACGAAGTCTTGGAATCGCGGGTTGAAGAACGCACGGCTGAGTTGAAACAAGCCAAAGAAGCCGCGGATAGGGCCAACAAAGCCAAAAGTGAGTTTCTGGCTAATATGAGCCACGAGCTACGCACGCCCTTAAACGGAATTTTGGGCTATGCGCAAATTCTGCAGCGCACAAAGAACCTACCGGAAGTGGCTCGTAAGGGAGCCAACGTGATGCACCAGTGCGGCGCTCACCTGCTGATGCTAATTAACGACATTCTAGATCTGGCCAAAATCGAAGCTCGCAAAATGGAGCTGAATCCCACCGAGTTTCATTTGCCGGCTTTCCTAAACGGCGTCGCTGAGATCTGCCGCATCCGAGCCGAGCAAAAGCAGCTTTGCTTTGATTACCAGTTTGATTCCCAACTCCCGACTGGAATTCGGGCCGATGAGAAGCGCTTGCGTCAGGTCTTGCTGAATTTGATCGGCAATGCGATTAAGTTCACCGATCAAGGCAGCGTCCGGTTTGTGGTCAAGGCTCAGCCCATCGAAACCTCTACTGAGAACGCACAACCCATGTACCGATTGCGGTTTCAAATCGAAGATACAGGGGTTGGCATGACGCCCGACCAGCTGGGAAAGATCTTTTTGCCATTTGAGCAGGTTGGAGCGGCCCAACGCCAAACTGAAGGAACCGGACTGGGGCTAGCGATCAGCCAGAATATCGTTGCCTTGATGAACAGTACGCTAGAAGTGCAGAGTCAACCCAATCAGGGCAGTACCTTTTGGTTCGATGTTGAGGTGCCGGTGGCGCAGAGTTGGGCTGATGCAGCCAGAATAGTGTCCCAGGGCATGATTGTGGGCTATGAGGGGCCAGCCCAGAAAGTGCTGATTGTGGATGATCGATGGGAAAACCGCTCGGTGCTGGTTAGTTTCTTGGAGCCAATTGGGTTTGAGCTAGCTGAGGCCAGCAACGGTCAGGAAGGGTTGGAAATTGCGACTAGCTGGCAACCTCATCTGATCATTACTGACTTGTTAATGCCCGGACTGGACGGGTTTGGCATGATTCAACAGTTGCGCCAGCAGCCCGAAACCAAAGATATGATCATCATTGCCTCTTCGGCCAGCGTGTTTGAAGCCGATCAGCACCAGAGTCTCGATGCCGGTGCCAACGAGTTTTTAGCCAAACCAGTTCAGGCGGATTGTCTCCTGTCCCTACTACAGCGCTGCCTCAACCTCCAATGGCGCTATGATCAACCGACTGCTGGGCCAGCCCGACCGACATCCCGTCCATTCCCGCCAACTGACATTGCCAATATCGCTGACGTTGCTGACGTTGCTAACATTGCTGACATTACTGACATTACTAACATTGTTGCTCCGCCGCCGGAAGTGGTTGCCCAACTCATCGACTGTCTCAAGAAAGGTGATCTGGATGGTGTAATCGAGATCGCCACTGCCCTGAAACAGTCCCACCCCGACTGTGCTGCCTTTGCTCAAACGTTAATCAGCTATGCCGAAGCCTTTGAACTCAAACAGTTGGAGGCATTCATTCAGCAATTCAGCCTTCAGCTATAAACCTGCCCCAAGCGCAGCCCCATTGCAGGAGCCTGATTATTTCATCCCCTTGTTTAGTCAGCATTTTTAGCCAGCTATGTCCATTTCCCCGTCCAGCCTGATTCTAGCCGTAGACGATAACCCAATCAACCTTGCGACTCTGAGCCAGACCTTGAAACATGCTGGCTGGCAGGTGCGAGTGGCCATCGATGGTGAAAGCGCCATCGCCAAAGCGCACTATGAGCCGCCGGATTTGATTCTGCTTGATGTAGAAATGCCCGGAATGAACGGGTTTGAGGTTTGCCAACAGCTCAAGGCCAATGCTGCCACTCAATCTATTCCGGTCATTTTTACCACCGCCCTAGCTGACCTTGACAGTAAGGTGAAAGGGCTGTCGCTAGGAGCCGTAGATTACATCATCAAGCCCTTCGAGGCGCAAGAAGTGGTGGCACGGGTGCAGGTACATTTACAGTTGCGTCGCCTCACCAAAATGCTGGAAGAAAAAAGTGCGCTACTAGAAGCCAGCAACACCGCTCTACAGCAATTGACTCAAGCCCTAGAAGAGCGAGTGCAAGAACGCACGGCAGCCCTAGAGATGGCGCAAGTGCGGTTAGTGCAACAGGAAAAGCTATCGGTCTTGGGCGAATTGGTCACTGGCGTTGCCCACGAAATTAACAATCCGGTTAACTTCATTGCCAGCAACATCGAGCCGGCTCAAGACTATGTAGCCGATTTAACCCGGATTCTACAGCTTTACCAACAGCATTATCCCCAGCCAGTGCCGGAAGTGGCTGCCGAGTTGGCTGCCGTAGACCTAGACTTTGTGCTGGAAGATTTAACCAAGCTATTGACCTCGATGCAGCTAGGAGCCAACCGACTGCGGGCACTCAGCAATTCTCTCCGCACCTTTTCCCGGACTGATACTGATACTAAAGTGTCTGCCGATATCCACACAGGGCTAGACAGCACCTTGATGATTTTGGGGCATCGCCTAAAAGCCACCGAATCGCGCGCCAGCATTCAGGTAATCAAAAATTATGGCGATCTACCTAAAATTGAATGCTATTTGGGGCAGTTGAATCAGGTATTCATGAATATTCTGGCGAATGCTATCGATGCCTTAGAAGAAGCCAATCTCCGCCGTTCGCCTCAGGAGCGCGAAGCTATTCCTAACCAAATCGCCATCACGACCCAAGTCGCCCCTGATCAACAGCATGTAAGCATTCAAATTCAAGACAATGGCATTGGCATGTCAGATGAAGTTCGCTCTCGCATTTTTGAGCGTTCGTTCACGACTAAAGCAGTCGGCAAAGGCACCGGGTTAGGACTCTCGATTAGCCAGCAGATTATTGCCGAAACCCACGGCGGCTCGTTGCAGTGTGAATCGGTTGCCGGAGCAGGTACTGTGTTTACGATCACTCTGCCGATTGCTCACTCGGTTTCTTCGGACATGTCGTCTGACTCATGGTCTCGATCAACAAATTCCTGCACGTAGGCCCGGTACTCCCGCAGCGTTTCATCGACCCAACCGCGATTTTGGCTATCAGCATAGAGGTGCACCAGCGGTTCACCCGCATCCGGCAGCACCAGAATCCAGCTATCGTGGCTGGCATTAAAAATCTTCACACCATCGGTGAGATCCAGATCTTCGGCAGGATGGGTTTCGACTAAATGGCGCATCAGCGACCCTTTTACCGCCCAAGGACAGCGGACCGTAAGACTGCGGTGGGAGACTCGCGGTAGCTCAGCCCGGATTTGACCCAGCGTGCGGGGACTGTTGGTATAGGAGTCGCGTTGCTGCATTGACAGTAATTCAATCAGCTTGGCGATACAAAACATGGCATCAAACCCAGGATGGAGTTGGGGAAAAATAAAGCCCATTTCACCGCTGCCCCCCAGCACCACGTTGGCATTGGCATGGCAGGCTTCCATCAGCGCGGTTGGATTGGCTTTGGTGCGAATTACTTTGCCATCATGGCGGCGGGCGATTTGCTCGACGATGCTAGAGGCATTCACGGGCACCACCACCGTTCCACGCGGGTGATCGGTGAGAATCATATGCACCATCAAGGCGGTTAACATTTCGGCCCGAATCGGGTTGCCCGACTCATCGACTAAAATAAATTGCTCGCCGTTAGCGGCCACCTGCACACCCAGATTGGCTTTGAGCGCCTCTACCACATGCCCCAACTGGCTCAACAACGCCTCCCGATCCGCCACCGACGGCACCATTTGGCTAAGGCTGGCATTCAACACTACTGCATCACAGCCAAATTTACCCAGAATCTGCGGCAATACTGCCCCAGACACGGCATAGACATAGTCGATTACTACTTTGGAGTTGCTGCTGCGAATCACCTCGCCATTCAGGTGCCGCTCGAAGCTGGCGCTATAGATTTCGGTGGCTTGAGAAACCGTGGAAACATTGCCGATTTCTTGGATTTGGGCACGACGGAAGTCTTCTTTGAAGTAAGCGCCTTCAATTTTCTTTTCCCGTCCTTTGCTAAGGTTGATGCCCTTGTGGTCAAAAAATTCAATCAGAATATGATCCGGGCGTTCCGGATGTACCCGCACATGGATGCCACTGGCCACGGCTAAGGTGGGAGCTGCCGAGCGGGCCACTGGAATCGCCGTTGCTTCCAAATTTTTGACATTAATCCCCACCGACATCAAACCCGCAATCAATGAACGAGACACCATACGCGAAATCGGCCGCTGGTCCCGCGAAACCGCTACATAGGAACCCGGCTTCAGCGTGGACCCAAAGGCCGAGCCTAACCGGACCGCAAACTCCGGCGTAATATCTACATTCGCTAACCCGGAAACGCCGCGCAGACCGAATAAATTCCGGTGGGCCGCCTGTCCCCAGATCAGGTTCATATTCAGGATGGCCCCCGGTTCGATCTTTTTGCTGGGCCAAACCCGCACATTTGGGCTAATTTGCGCTTCTTCACCCACCGTGGTCAGTGAGCCAACAATCGCGCCTTCCAACACATGCGCGCGCCGATCGACGCGAGTTCCCCTCGCTGCTACACAGGCCCGCAGATGGGCTTCCTCCCCGACCAATACCCCATTCCAGATAATTGGACGTTTCAGGTCTGCGTCAGCACCAATTTGGACGTTATCGCCGATCACCGTACCAGAGGCAATCTGTGCCCTCGCGCCAATCCGGCAGTTGTTGCCAATCAGAGCTGGTGTTTCGATGCGAGCCGAAGAGTCAATGTAGGTATTCTGCCCCACCCATAACCCTGGTGACCGTTCAATATAGTCAAACTCTAGCTTGACTCGTTGATACAGAGCTGCGTACTGCGCTTCTCGGTAGGCGTCCAGATGACCAACATCGCACCAATAGCCCTGCGCCACATAGCCATAGATCGGGTCGCCTTTTTCCAACAGCAGCGGAAACAGATCTTTGGAGAAATCAGCCTCCTGATCGGCGGGCAGATAGTCCAGCACATCGGGTTCCAGGATGTAGGTACCGGTATTGACCGTATCGGAAAAGATCTCGCTACTAGAGGGCTTTTCTAAAAATCGCTTGATTCGCTGTTGCTCGTCAGTAATCACCACGCCAAACTCAATCGGGTTGGGGACACTAGCCAGAATGATCGTGGCCTTAGCCTGACGTTCTTTGTGAAACCGAATCGCCGCACTCAGGTCAAAGTCAGTGATGCAGTCACCGCTGATTACTAAAAAGGTATCGTCCAATAGTTCGGCCACATTCTTGACACAGCCTGCGGTGCCCAGCGGCTGATCTTCTTCTACGGCATAGGTCATCTGCACACCAAAATCGCTGCCGTCCTGGAAGTAGTCCCGCATGATGTCGGGCAAATAGTGCAGCGTGGCAATAATTTCGGTGATGCGATGCCGCTTGAGCAAATTCACGATGTGCTGAGCGATGGGGCGATTTAAGATGGGCACCATCGGTTTCGGTAAGTCACAGGTTAGGGGCCGTAGACGTGTCCCTGATCCACCCGCCATCAGCACTGCTCTCATAATTCCTCCTTCTGATTGACCCTTCTCTAATCTACCAATCGCGTTTTTATCGCTCTAGCTCCAGCTCCAGTCTCCTATGGAAGCCAATTTTGCCGTGCTTCCCCCAGGAAGTATTCAGCTTGGAAAATAATGAATAATTATTACGAAGCGGTTTGTAAACGGTTGATTGCACAGGTTAATTGCACTCTCGAAACGCTCAGCGGCTAAAAAATGGGGTGAAATCTATGGCATTTACGACTCGGTTTGACCATCCAGCTCATGAAGCTACCTGTACCGACCATACTTTGACTTGTAGCAGGACTTCGGTGGGCTACTCTACACTTGAAGAAAAGCTTTAACTTCTGAGTCAGCCAGAGTTTGCAAAAGTTTATGTCTGGTTACTTAACTAGAAAATGGACTCAAGCATCAAGCTGATTCAATATCCCCAGGATAACGATTTAGGAGATAAACCTTCATGGGCAACTTGCTTCTTTTGGTGGTAGTCATTGTTTACCTCGGCGGCGTGTGGAAGTTCTGGACTGGCTTTCACCGCACCAATTTTTCTAATGGTCGTCCCTACTTAGCCTTGCTGTGGCCGGTTTTGATGGTAAATCGCTCCTATCGGCAAAATTTCCAGCGAGCGCTGAAGGGGTAGGTTCAAAAGTTTTGAGTTTTGAGTTTTGAGTTTTGAGTTTTGAGTTAGGGTGGGTAGGTTCAAAAGTTTTGAGTTTTGAGTTTTGAGTTTTGAGTTAGGGTGGTTTTGCAGATCGGTTGAACTCAGGTTGGAAGTCTGTTTACTTGAGGACTCTCGATAAGTCTGTGAGCTTTCTAGGTTCGTATAGAAACAGGCTACAAAACTCAAAACTGCTTCAACTATCCTCTCCAACTCAAAACTCAAAACTGCTTCAATTGCCCCTTCAACTCAAACCTTTAAGCCATGGCCCAAAAGCGAGGCGATTCCTCCCAATCCCAAGACCTTTCCACCTTTTTAAGCAGCCATTCACCAAGCTGGCAGCCCTATCTGGAGACCGTGGCGCTCCGGTTTAATAAAGAATACCGGCGGGAGGCCTTTGAGGTGCCGGACGAGGTGCAAGCAATGCCAGTTTATCAGGAATGGTCGGCGGGCTTGCTGACGAGTCGCTTGACCTCGCCCTTTTGGGAAATCGCGAAACCGAAGAAACACCAGAAGTGCCTTGACCTGGGCTGCGGGGTGAGTTTTCTGATCTACCCCTGGAGCGAATGGGAGTCCTTTTTTTATGGGCAAGACATCAGCGTTGTGGCGCGTGACCTGCTGAACGCCAGAGGCTCCCAGCTCAATTCCAAATTGTTCAAGGGTGTACAGCTAGCCCCAGCCCATGAGCTAAAGTACGAACCCGCTCAGTTCGACCTGATATTTGCGACTGGATTTAGCTGTTACTATCCGATTGCCTATTGGCAGGACGTGCTGACTGCCGTGCGGCGTGTCCTGAAGCCAGATGGATTCTTTGTCTTCGATGCCCTCAATCCTGATGCTGAGCTAGCCGAAAACTGGGCGATTCTGGAAACCTACTTGGGGGCAGAAGTGTTTTTAGAATCGGCTGCCGCTTGGAAAAAGACGATCCAGTCTGCAGGAGCACAAATTGTGAAGCAACAACCGGGCGAGCTGTTTCAGCTTTATAAAGTTCGGTTCTAGGTGAAGCTTTATCATGGAATGGTCCCCTGCCTCAGGAGAGTGGAAATGACGGTGATTGCTGTGATTGATTACGATATGGGCAACCTGCACTCAGCCTGTAAAGGGCTGGAGAATGCGGGAGCCACCACCCATGTCACCGATGATTTCAAGCAGTTGGAACGAGCCGATGCCGTTGTACTGCCGGGAGTCGGAGCCTTTGACCCGGCGATTCAGCATTTGCGCTCACGGGGTTTGATTCAGCCGATTCGCGACATCGTTGCTAGCGGCAAACCGTTCCTGGGCATTTGTCTGGGGCTGCAAATTCTGTTTGAAGGCAGCGAAGAAGGTCAAGAAGCAGGGTTGGGCGTGATTCCTGGCATCGTGCGCCGCTTTCGTCCCGAACCTGGACTGACAATCCCCCACATGGGTTGGAACCAATTGCAACTAACCCAGGCTAGCCCCCTTTGGCAGCAGCTTCCAGCTAATCCCTGGGTGTATTTTGTGCATTCCTATTACGCCGACCCCACCGATCCGAGCGTTAATGCTGCCGTCATCACCCATGGTACTCAAACTGTGACCGCCGCCATTACTCGCGACAATTTGATGGCAACCCAATTCCACCCGGAGAAATCCTCCACAGCAGGCTTACAAATTCTGTCGAATTTTGTTGCCTTTGTCAGACAGAAAGAACTGGTCGGCAGTCGATAAATCCCAACCCTGGATGGCTTGACTAGGCCACCAAATCGCTTGAACTTGGGAGTAACCACTTGAGTCTCCGCATCCACGGCAATCGTGCGCTCAAAACCCTGCCGGGGTTAGATACCCGACCGACACCGGCACGGGTGCGCGAAGCGTTGTTCAACATCTGGCAAGGCACAATTCCAGGCTGTCGCTGGCTGGATCTCTGTACTGGCACTGGGGCAATGGCTGCCGAAGCGTTGAGCCGTGGAGCAGCTCTGGTGGTGGGAATCGAGCAATCGGCGAAAGCTTGTCGGGTGATTCAACAGAACTGGCAGCAAATCGCTAAACCCGATCAAACAGTGCAGCTAATTCGTGGCAATCTGGTTCAGAAACTGCCCACGCTGGCCGGACAACAGTTCGACCGCATCTATTTTGACCCGCCCTATGCTGGTAATTTGTATGAGCCAGTGCTAGAGGCCATTGCCCGCTATCAGCTTTTAGCCGACGATGGCGAGCTAGCGGCTGAGCACAGTCCGGCTCGTTCTATGCCTGAGATGGTAGGAAATCTGAACTTGCAGCGACAAAAAATCTACGGCAATACGGCTTTATCGTTTTATGCAGTCTTATACAACTAACTTACAATTAACCTACAACTAACCCAATCAATCTGACTCCTCGCTCGCTTCAGATTAAACCTGGCATTTGCCCACCCAACTGACGCGCTTTTGAACCCCAAAACCGTCTTGAATCGTATGGTCTGGGTAAGAGCCTGCCCGTGATTGAATCACAATCCAGCACAGATCTTCCGCATCTGAGGTATTGCGCATACAGCGTTCCCCTGCCGGGTCTACTCGCACGACCGTTCCTTCATTGACAGGAAACACGCAATCATCAACCTGAAACTGACCGTTTCCTCGCACAAAAATATAAATCTCCTCATTCAGGCGGTGCTTGTGGTAGAAAAGCAGGGATGAAGCGGGAGGCAGGTTATTAAATGAAATTTCAGAACCTGTAAGATTGAGAATTTGTTTGAGAAATAGCTTGCCTTCTAGCTTGAGTGGGGCTTCTGGGGTTTCAAAGGTAAACCGTCGCAGTTCAGCGAATGGCCCGATGTCCGCTACGGCAAAGTTCGATCCGGTTCTGGCGATGGGTGTATCTTGGAGCATGGCTTATTAACTTTTAAGTTGCAATCTGCAAGTTAATATACCTAAGTTTGCTTGTAAAATGCAAGTAAGTCGAAATTTCCGTTTAGTCAATGGCTCAGCTGCACCGTTCATCCTGCCCAATTGCCTGTTCGCTGGATTTGATTGGCGACCGCTGGACGCTGCTCGTGATTCGAGACATGATGTTTTTTGGCAAACAGCGATTTGAAGAGTTTTTAGAATCTCCTGAAGGAATTTCGACCAACATCCTAGCGAATCGTTTGAAGCTGCTCGAAGAGATGGGCTTGATCACAAAACAACCCTATAGCAATCATCCGCGTCGAATGAACTATGAATTAACAGAACAAGGAAAAAGCTTGCGCCCTGTACTAAAAGCATTAATAACATGGGGATTGAAACATATCCCTGATACCACAATCCCTCAGAATTGAGCAGTGTCAGGACTTACGCATTTGCCCCCTAAGTCTCCCAATTCTGGGGGACTTCCAATCTGTTTCCCGCCAGATTTGGGGGCTAGGGGGGCAGAAATTGCTGAGTTG
The DNA here is from genome assembly GCF_032598965.1 of Leptolyngbya sp. NK1-12. NCBI lineage: Bacteria > Bacillati > Cyanobacteriota > Cyanophyceae > Leptolyngbyales > Leptolyngbyaceae > Leptolyngbya > Leptolyngbya sp. NK1-12. The sequence goes on along the minus strand of NZ_CP053586.1, from coordinate 6,455,980 downwards.
CATAAGTTCTGAGTGTATTAATTGGGTCGTCAACCTATATAAACAAACATCCCCTAGTTTGCCAGAGGATGTTCATCAGATTATTCTATTCTTTCTCTTCATCAAGTGAACTATACTTACCACCAAACGCGATTGCCATTTTCATCAAGGCGTGCCAAACGAATCATATCGGAAATTTCATCTGCGTCCTTGACATGGTGCAGCGCTTTTTGGGAGCCATCCGGCATGTTGAAGACGAAATACGTAGGTACCACGATATGTTCGCCGGTGATATCGGGGGCGTCTACCGCAACCTGTTGCGCTTTTTCTTGCAGCGATTTTGATTCATCAATTCGATCACCAGGGTTGATCGTGAGCTGATTTCCTTTCTTTTCTAGTTCTTTCTTTTGCTCTGCTTTTTGCCGAGGATCAACTTCCTCAGGCGACATCGGCTGTTTAGTAACTCGCTGGTTTTGATCCATTGAATTCGTGGTCATAACGCACCTGCAAAATCGTTTGTTTTATGTGCTCTATTGAAATCTTAGGAAATCAAGTTTTTATCAACCTCTGTCAACTGAGGGAATTGATGAATTGCAGTTAGTAACTAAAGGATTAGATGAGTTTTGATAACCATAGAAACGCATGATTAATAATTGACAGGAGAGATTGATTCACGTTGATTTTCATTAAACTGTGATTAGCTTGTTATTCGCCAGCTGTCGTTCACTGTATGGCAGGCGTTCTACCTGCTATGGATAAGAACGATATGGAAAATAGCAAAGGCAGTTCAGCAACTTTTTTGCCCACAGCAGGCAACTAACTATACCTTTAGGTAGAAAAACGCTGCTGCAGCGAAACTTCTTTTGTAAATGGTGATATATAGATAATTACTGATGCAATTAGGAAGCGAAGTATCAAATCATTTCGTTAAGTTGTCTTCTATCAAAAAGGGTAGATGTAGGTAGAAACTCTGCCAAAAGATAGAGGAAAATTGCTTCAACTCATACCGTGATTCTATGAGGAAACACTATGACACAAACACCAAACATTCCACCCTTCATTGAAAGCGATGAACAGGAATATCGGGATAGCGGTGTCCCCAGCACCGTAGCTATTATTGGACATCCACTTCATCCGCTGTTGGTCACGTTTCCAATTGCATTTTTGACAGCTCCCCTCCTCACTGACTTGGTCTACTGGATAACAGGTGACTTATTCTGGGCCAGAGCTTCTTTCTGGCTAATTGGTGCTGGAATTGTCACTGGAATTATTGCCGCTATTACCGGCATGATGGATTTCCTCAGAATTGACCGAGTGCGTCAGCATAGTGCCGGTTGGATTCATATGGTGGGCAATGTTGCCGCGCTGGGCCTGTCGGTGATCAATCTGGCATTGCGGTGGGGCGATCAGGCTGGACCTATTTTGCCATTCGGGATTGTCCTTTCCTTAATCGTGGCTGGGGCACTAGGTGTAACAGGGTGGTATGGCGCCGAGTTAATTTACCGTCATAAAGTAGCCGTAATTGGCTATGGCCCCAAGGGTAGGCCCTAGATTTTACGAAAGTTTTGCAATGATTGGTTCTGTCCTCCTAAGTATAGGAGGACTTTTTTGCTTGTCAAACTTACTTGCTCACCGATTCACTTCCGATTCGAGTTTAGCGGCTACTTGGGCAGCACCAGCCTGAGTTTCTGGGTCGCGGGTATACCACCAAGCCCAAGCAATCAACACCGCTTGAAAGGGCAGTCTGAACCAATACAGCAGTGGATGGTGAGGAATACCGTCGATTGGAATGCTGTTGATCGCCTGGTTGATATTGGCTGGAAAAACAGCGATGAATAGGGTAATCAAACCCCAAGCAGCAGCCACACTCAGGAAAGGAATCGTCAGACCAATGCCGAACAGAATTTCAAACACACCGCTAATGTAAACCAGAGCAACCGGAGCCGGAAGTTGGGGCGGCACGATGCGAGCGTATTGATCAGGATGGGTAAAGTGGGTGATACCGACGATGATAATCGCAACGGCTAAAACACCGCGCAGAATTTCTTTGCGAGAGATCGCAGCAGGTTGAGAAGTCATAGGAAGATACGGCGCTAAACATTTTTTTGCAGCTTAGCGATCGTGCTTTTGACCAGGCTTCTACCTGGAGTAGGGAGATCGGAGGCTAGTTAACAAACCCCCTCGTTGGATAGAGGTGATGACTCAACCCAGCTTTTACGGTGATTTATATCCAGTTCTTAGTTTTGAGTTTTGAGTTTTGAGTTATGGAACCTGCACGATGTAGCTTGTTGAGCTGGGTGATCTGTAGCTCAATCAAAGGGAAATGGTATTGCATAAGTTTACCAATTGGTTCAAGGCAATAGCGAGGCAAGCATGACCGACAAATTCAAAAAAGGCGACAAAGTCGAGTGGAAGAGTTCTCAAGGTAAGGTTGAAGGCACCGTCGAGAAAAAGCTCACCCAACCGACCGAAATCAAAGGCCACCATGTGGCGGCCTCCAAGGACAATCCAGAATACTTGGTCAAAAGCGACAAAACCGGCAGTGAAGCCGCCCATAAACCCGAATCCCTGAAAAAGGTCGAGGACTAGATGACGAGCGAAACCCAGGAAACCCAGGCGGTGGTGCAGGACTTCAAGGCTGCCGTCAATATGACGCCCAAACAGCTAGAGGCGTGGCTAGAGACCGAAGCATCCAAATCAGTGGGCCAAAAGTCCGACGGCGGTGAATCGATTGGTCACCAGTCGGGACAGCGAATCGTGGAGATTTTGCACAAGCGCAAATCCAACTACACCGAAGAGGATATTGCCCACATGCGCAAAGTTGTGAGCTACGTCCATCGTCACTCGGCTCAGCAACCCGACGGAGACGTAACCCACACACGTTGGCGCTATTCTCTGATGAATTGGGGCCATGATCCGCTCAAGGATTAGCAAAGAGCTAGCTGAGCACCCAGTTCACTAGTGTGCGCACCGGATATCCAGTTCCACCTGGGTTGTTGTAGCCGTTTTCCTTATCGGTCCAAACGGGTCCAGCGATATCCAGGTGCGCCCAAGGCGTTTCTTTGACAAACTGCTTCAGGAACAGGGCGGCGGTAATCGCTCCCCCGGCGCGGGGGCCAGTATTTTTCATATCGGCTACCACCGACTTGAGTCCCTCGAAGTATTTGTCTTCCATTGGCATGCGCCAGATTTTTTCACCGGCGGCGGCAGCAGCAGCGGTAATTTGATTGGCCAAATTGTCGTCAGCAGTCCAGAGGCCGGCAATGTCATCACCCAGAGCGACGACGCAGGCTCCCGTCAGCGTCGCTAGATCGACGATTGCATCGACGCCGAGCTGCTCAGTAAAGACTAAAGCATCCGCCAAAGTGAGGCGGCCTTCCGCATCGGTGTTGTTAACCTCAATGGTTTTACCATTCGAGGCGGTGAGGATATCGCCCGGATGCATCGCCCGACCGCTGATCATATTCTCGGTTACGGCGCTGATAAAGTGGACTTCCACATCGGGTTTGAGTAGGCCGATGGCTTTGGCAGCTCCCAGCGTGGCGGCAGCTCCGCCCATGTCGGTCTTCATCATTTCAATGCCACTGCCTGCCCCCTTAATGTTGAGGCCACCGCTATCAAAGGTGAGTCCTTTGCCGATGATCGCCACTTTTTTGCGAGCAGTTCCGGCGGGTTTGTAAGTGAGGTGGATAAACTTGGGCGGCAGGTCCGAAGCTTGGGCCACGCCCAAAAAGGCTCCCATGCCTCGCTTCTCGCAGTCTTCTTTTTCCAGAATTTCCAGCTCTAGACCATACTCGCGGGCAATTGCTTCAGCGGTGTCTGCCATCGTCAGCGGTGTCACAATGTTGGCTGGGGCAGAGACCAATTCCCGGGCCAGGATAACGCCCAGGCAAATCTGACGGGCACGGGTAATTGCCTCGGTTTGATCACCTACCCCCAGCAGATCGATTTGCTCCAGCTTGCTACCCTTGTCTTCGTTGTCTGACTTAAAGCGGGTGTCTTGATGCAGCGTCAGCTCGATGCCTTCCGTCAGGGTTTGGGCTGTGGCTGCCGCATCTTGATAGACTGGCAGACTGAGACCCAGGGTTTTGCAGCGCTCTTTCTTGGCTAAACGCACTGCCACTGCCACTGCTCGCCGTAGCGTATCGAGGCTCAAAGCATTGGCCTGACCCAGTCCCACCACGGCTACTTTGCGGATGGAGCTGCCAGATCCAACCCGGGCCACCGCGCTACTGCCTTCTTTGCCTTTGAATTCGGCTTCGGCAATCAGCTCTGTCAGGGTGCCAGCCAGTTTCTGATCCAGTTCGGCCAAATCACCCGTTAGCTCAACTCCGTTCTCGAACAAACCAATCACCAGACAATCGCCTGACCACGCTAGCAGTGGTGTTTCTATGCCTCGCACATCCATGTGATTCACGCCACCAATATCTTTCTACTCTAAGTATTGCTTAAATCAATCTCGCCTAGCCTATAGATTTGCTGAGCAATTGCTGAGCAATTTACGGATCAAATCCAACAGGAGAGGCTATCATGCGTAGCTGGAACCTTTCCCAATGGTCTAGCATCTATGCCCCTGAAGAAAGTCTTTCGGTCAGGTTCGAGTAAGCCAGCCCGTTCAGCTTCCTCCTCTGCGGCTCATGACCCCTCTGCCGAGCGAGCAGGCAGATCAACCAGATCAGCCAGATCAGCCAAGTCCGGCAGATCAGCCAAATCCATCCGTCGTAATTCGAGCAGCGCTATGGTGAAACGCAAGCCGATTTTTCTCTCAGTGCTAGCAGTAGGCGCGATGGTTTCGGTGCTCTCCGTGGGTAGTTTGTTGAGCAAGCTGCCTGGGCCTTGGTCGGCACCAGACCGGGCTAGCCAGATCGAGGCGGGCGAGAACGAATCTTCTTCGGTGCTGGCCTATGTGGATTTACCTGCTAAAGAACGGGCTGAGATTTTGGCTGAAACTGCCAAAGGTTCTAAGTCCATTGACCGTCACCGAGCACGCTATTTGCTGGCTACTGACTTAATTGCTCAAGATCGTGGTGGTCAAGCCTTACCTTTGCTGGATGGCCTGGAAAAAAGCTATCCAGTCCTAGAGGCACAAATTCTGGCCAAACGCGCCCAGGCCCAAGCAGCTACCGGTGACGCTACCGAGGCTGAGAAGACTTGGAAAGCGCTAATTAAACAACATCCCGACGACCCAGCGACAGCCGAAGCCCTGTTCCAGCTAGGGCGGAAGGACAGCAAATACTGGGATCAGGCGTTGGAAAAATTTCCCGCCCACCCGCGTTCGCTGGAAATTGTGCAGGCGCGGTTAGAAAAAGACTCGAAACAGCCCCAGCTTTTGCTGCTGTTAGCTCGCCACGGCATTCATCTCGATGGCATCATCCCGGTGTTAAATCGGCTTAAAAAAGACTATGCCGACCAGCTCAAACCCGAAGATTGGGAAGCGATTGCCTTTGCCTTTTGGGAAAATGCCTACTACGGCAGTGCGGGCGATGCCTATGCCAAAGCGCCTCCTTCCGCCTTGAACCTCTACCGGGCCGCTCGCGGAGCACAGTTAGGAGAGCGCTATCAGGATGCGGAACAAGGGTATCGAGCGCTGATCCAAGCGTTTCCCAACGAGAAAGAAACCGGAATGGCGCTATTGCGATTGGCCGACTTGGCCGATAAACCGGAAGAAGCCATCAGTCTGCTCGATCAGGCAATTGAACGATTTCCTGAGCAGGCCGCCGAGGCGCTGCTAGCTAAATCCAAAATTCTGCAAAAACAAAACAGCCCGCAGTTAGCACTGCAAATACGGCAATCCGTGCTGGAGAAGTACGGCAACTCGGAAGCAGCGGCCAAAATTCGCTGGGAGCAGGCCGAGCTGTTGCAGCAGCAGGGCGACCTGAACGGAGCTTGGGCCTGGGCGAAGCAAATCGTCGAACAGAACCCAGATGACGAACTGGCTCCAATGGCGGCCTTTTGGGCAGGAAAGTGGGCAACTCAACTGAATCAGCAGACTCAAGCTCAGGAATTCTTTCAACATACGCTGAGCCGTTACCCCGATTCGTACTATGCCTGGAGGTCTGCTGCCCTGCTGGGTTGGGATGTGGGCGATTTTTCTACTCTGCGCCAGAAGATACCGCAAGTCACCAAAGTTGGGCAGCGCGTCACCTTACCGGCCGGCTCCGAGGCCCTGCAAGAACTCTATCGGTTGGGGCAGGACCGGGATGCTTGGACGCTTTGGCAGGTTGAGTTTACCAATCGGCTCAAACCCACGGTGGCAGAACAGTTCACTGACGGGTTGCTGCGATTGAGTATGGACGATCATCTGAATGGGATTTTCATGCTCTCTAGCCTAGCCTGGCGGGAAACGCCGGAAGAGCAAGCCGAATACAAAGCCTTGAAGCAGCAGATCGGCTACTGGCAGGCGCTCTATCCCTTTCCCTACATGGAGACAATTGAGCAATGGGCACAGCAGCGGCAACTCAACCCCATGCTGGTAATTGCCCTAATTCGGCAAGAATCGCGCTTTGAACCTGAAATTGAGTCTTCGGCAGGAGCTTTAGGATTGATGCAGGTGATGCCAGAGACCGGAGACTGGGTTGCCAAACAGATTGGCCTACAGAATTACAGCTTAACGAATCCGGTTGACAACATTAATCTCGGTACCTGGTATCTCGACTACACCCATCGCGAATACACCAATAACTCGATGCTGGCCGTGGCAAGCTACAATGCTGGACCCGGTAGCGTAGCCGATTGGATCAAGAAATACGGCCTAGAGGATCCCGACCGCTTTGTTGAAGAAATTCCGTTCCCCGAAACCAGGGGCTATGTGGAATCGGTGCTTGGTAACTATTGGAACTACTTGCGTCTTTACAATCCAGAAGTCTCACAAAAACTAGCCGCAGTCTCATCCGAACACGCTGCCGTGATTAAAAATAGCCAGCCCTAGGAGTTGAAAAACCGAAAGCATAATCCGGCCTGAAGCATTAGTACTAACTGAAGCATTAGTACTAATAAGTATTAATACCAAAGGCTACTTCCTGGGACAGATTAGAAATGCAAACCTAATGATTAAGATAGACATAATCCTTAAGAAAACTTGAAAACAGTTCTAAATCTCTATTGGTTCTGGCACCTTTGATTTAGCCTCAGTATAAATTCTGATGTCCCTTTGCTTTAAGTATTAAACATGTCTCGCTCCCAATCTTCTAGGATTGATCGCATCCTGGCAGTTGATGATTCCCCTGATAATTTATTTTTGATTCAAACCATTTTGGATGACAAAGGCTATGAGATTACTCTGGCCGAGAATGGTCAGTCTGCCCTAGCTCAGATTGAAAAAAATCCGCCCGATTTAATTTTGCTGGATGTAATGATGCCCGGCATGGATGGCTATGAGGTGACTCGGCGGGTCCGGGCCAACCAAGCGCGTTTGGGTTTCATTCCAATTTTGCTGATCACGGCTCACCAACAGTCGAGTGTTGTCGAAGGACTGGATGCCGGAGCTGATGATTTTATCCGCAAACCTGTCGATATGGACGAGCTGTTGGCGCGGGTCCGTTCCCTACTCCGCCTCAAGCATAGTATTGATGAACAACAGCAAATGTCGCGGCAGCGCGAAGATTTTGTCTCGCGGTTGACTCATGATCTGCGCACACCTTTAGTTGCGGCAGATCGCATGCTGAATTTGTTCTTGCAGGAAGCTTTTGGTCCTGTCACCTCGGAGATGACGGAAGCCTTTGAGGTCATGATCCGCAGCAACAAAAACCTGCTGCAAATGGTAAACACTCTCTTGGAGGTGTACCGTCACGATGCCGGCAGCAAAACCCTGACCTTTAGCCCGGTAGATCTGCGCGAAGTGGTGCAAGAGGTTGTCCAAGAACTGGAGCCGCTAGTGCAGGCACAAAATCTCAGCCTTCAGGTCGAAGTTCCCCCAGTAAGCGAAACCAGTGCGCTCAATACAGTGGTATTAGGAGACCGCTTAGAATTGCGTCGAGTTTTGACGAATCTAGTCGGCAATGCGATCAAGTTTACCGATACTGGCTCGATTACGATTCGACTATTCGGCGGCACATCGGATGAAGTGGATGGCGATCAGTCCCCGAATTGGCTGCGGTTAGAGGTTGAAGATACAGGGTCTGGTATTCCGCCAGAGGATCAGGCTGGTTTGTTTGAGCGGTTTCGCCAAGGGGATCATAAGCGGGCGGGCAGCGGTTTAGGACTATATCTGTCTCGTCGGATTGTAGAGGCCCATCGCGGTTCGATCAGGGTCCAATCTCAGGTTGGGCAAGGCAGCAAATTTACGATTCGCCTTCCCATGTATATTGTTTAAGCTTGTTTTTTTAAGTTTAGTTTAAGACTAAATTATTGGGTTAACCGGAATAAACCCAAAAACACAGAAGGGGTAGGCTTAGAACCTACCCCAATCCTATCTAGTGAATTATTCGGCTGAGATCAAACTGCATACAGTCGCCTAAACCTACCGTCTACGCCGACCACCGATTCTGGGTCGAGCACCGCCGCTACCGAAGCTAGGGGTTCTTACCTTGCTCGGTTTTGGACTGTTGGAACGACGTAGATCGGTACCACCCACGCCAGAGCCAGTCGAGCGATTGCCCTGATTGACTCGCGGTGATTTGGTAGCGGTAGAACCTGTAGGTGAGCGGCGAATTTGGCCAGTCGTGCGGAAGGTCTGACGATTTCTCACCTCTGCCGGAGGCGCATTATATTTAGCGCGATAGCTGCTGACAGCGTCGTTGTAGCTTCTGCCATAGCCACCGTAGCCCGTGATCACGCCACCGGGTTGATACACCGGCGGAATGTAGTAGTGGGGCGTAAACAGCAGACTACCAATCGCCTGACCCGCCAATGCGCCAGCAAACGGTGCCCAGAAGTTGGACTCGCGCCGCACAATTACGGTTTCCTGCTGTCCGGTCTGTGGGTTGACCTGGGTTTCGGTCACATTATGGACATACTCGATGCGGAAATCTTCGGTTAGGTACATCACCGGCTGGCTGTTTTCCACCTTCAGATGGGTTTTCTCGCCAGCCGCAACTTGGTCATCGGTGAGACGAGCCATCTGGAGATTAGCTACCCGGTATATCGAAGATTCTCCCGGTTTCGTATTGAGTAACATCAGGGTGTATTCCCCCGTGCCGTCGTCGTAGCTGGCCTGCTGCACCGGATAGGTACCATCGCTAATTGGCGTAGTCACAGCCGAAGCAATTGGCTCTTCTACCTGGGTAGAATTCTCCATCGAGTAATTGGAGGATTCGCCGGCACAGGCAAAGGTGGTCAGCGACAGACCAGCCACCATAGAGAGGATTAAAAACTTGCGAATCATTTGTTTGAACATACTAGGCTGAATAAGACAGATTTCAGTAACGGTGGACTAGAGCGGAATCAATTCCGGAAAGTTCAAAATCAACTGTTCTGAAGTCAGCACATCTCCCAGCTGAGCCGGAGAATAGTGCCATTGAATGGCGCGTAATTTGTTGTCATAACGGAGGTTGATTAACGCTTTTAATCCTGCCTTGAGAGCGCTAATGTTGGCAAGATCGGTTTCTAGGGCCGGCACTTCGCCTTCATAGGCCACCGTCAGGATCACCACCAGATTTTGCGTTACCGGCAACGCAAGGGGATCATTTTCGTCGAGCGCGGTAGCCTCTGCCACGCCATAGCGATGGGCCGAATCGGTAAACAATTCTGTCACATAGTCGCCCGCCTCGCCCTCATCCCAAAACACATCGCCTTCGTTAGCTGCCGACTGCCAATACAGGTCATACTGCAACAGACCTTCGCAGATTTCGACTAATCCTTCTGCCAGCACCTGCATATCGCCTTCCGCATCAATAGCATCAAGCGCCGCCCGGTTCAGCACACCCAGCAGTGGAGCAACCTCATCCCCAGCCAGATGCACAAAAATCCGGCAGACGGCAAACCGGGTTCTGCCTCCCATCCGATTCAGGCGGTCTCGCCAACCACTCATCCCCACTCCCTCTGCATGTTCGTGATTAAAACTGCTTCAGCAGCCTTTTCCTACTCTAACCTGTCCGCAACTGATCATCGGTCTATCCTAGGTGTACCGGATGGAAGGTGGGTTTGGGGAGGTGGATGTCCGTACTTTATCAGCAGTTGTTTCAGAGAGTCAGGTGAGCTGGTCCTTGAGTGCTGGTAATACCTTGGATCAGCGCCGCGGTTAGTCGCTTGAGCGGCTAGCCTAGCTTTCTTCCGGAGCCGAGAAGCGCTAGTATCGCAAGGCATAAACTAAAGCATCGAGAAACACAAACGTGTAAGCGCAATTGTTAGTGTGAGCGCAATTGTTAACAATGAGTGGAAGCCTGTAGCCAATTCCTCTGCCGCAAAGTGCCAATTCTCGATACACTTACAAATTGGACTCCTAATGAATTAGCATTACTGGCTCACAATTCAGCTCACAATTCATTAGTACACCGCTCACAAGAGGTTAGGCATGGCATCCATCCGCGAACTGCACGATCAGTTGGTTAACAAAGAACGCTCCGCCGTTGAAATTACCCAGGAAGCGCTGGATCGAATTCAGGTCGTTGAGCCGCAGATTCATAGCTTTTTGTGCGTTACAGCGGATCGGGCGCTAGAGCAGGCCAAGCAGGTCGATGCCAAGATTGCCGCCGGTGAAGAGATTGGCTTACTGGCGGGCATTCCCATCGGCATTAAAGACAACATGTGCACTCAGGGCATTCCCACCACCTGCGCCTCCAAGATTCTGCAAAACTTTGTGCCGCCCTACGAATCTACCGTCACCGAGCGCCTAGCCAAGGCCGGAGCTGTGATGGTGGGCAAAACTAATCTGGATGAATTTGCGATGGGTGGCTCAACCGAGAACTCGGCCTTTCAGCTCACAGCCAACCCCTGGGATCTGGAGCGCATTCCCGGCGGTTCGTCGGGCGGTTCGGCAGCGGCAGTGGCGGCAGGCGAATGTACCGTCTCGCTAGGGTCAGATACGGGTGGCTCAATTCGGCAACCGGCGGCCCTATGTGGCGTAGTGGGAATGAAGCCGACCTATGGGCTGGTTTCGCGCTATGGGTTGGTAGCCTTTGCCTCGTCGCTGGATCAGATTGGGCCGTTTGGCCGCTCGGTGGAAGATGTGGCAATTCTGCTGAAGGAAATTGCCGGTCATGATCCGAAGGATTCCACCAGCCTCAAGGTGGAAATTCCCGATTATCCCAGCCTGCTAAAGCCAGAGTTGGGGTCTAAAAAACAAAAATTCCGCATCGGTGTAATCAAAGAAACGTTTGGCGAAGGCGTTGATCCAGCCATCGAAACAGCGGTGCGGCAGGCGATCGAACAGTTCAAAGCCTTGGGAGCCGAAGTGCAGGAAATCTCCTGTCCCCAGTTTCGCTATGGCGTGGCGGCGTACTACATCATTGCGCCTTCCGAAGCCTCAGCTAACCTGGCCCGCTACGATGGGGTCAAATACGGCTTCCGGGTCGAGGACGCTGAGAACCTGATGGAGATGTACACCAAAACTCGCGCCCAAGGCTTTGGCCCAGAGGTGAAACGCCGGATTATGATCGGTACCTACACGCTCTCGGCGGGCTACTACGATGCCTATTACCTGAAGGCACAAAAGGTGCGCACCCTGATCAAGCAGGATTTCGAGAACGCCTTTGCCAAGGTGGATGTATTGGTATGCCCCACCTCACCGACGACGGCCTTCAAAACCGGTGAGAAGAAAGACGACCCGCTCGGCATGTACCTGCTGGACCTGATGACGATTCCCGTCAACTTGGCCGGTCTTCCTGGCCTCAGTTTGCCCTGTGGCTTTGACGACAAGGGCTTACCGATTGGTCTCCAGATTATCGGCAATGTGCTGCGCGAAGATCTGGTGCTGCAAGCTTCCTATGCCTATGAGCAGGCCACCGATTGGCACAAGCAAACCCCACCGTTGTAGAAACCATAAGAAGCTAGGTCAAGAGCTACAGTAGTGGCTCTGTAGGGTATTCCCCAATCAGGGCTGCCAGATGCTTCAGACTCTGCAAGACTCTGCAAGACTCGCTCTAGATTGTAACTGAAACCGCTGTTCTAAGCTGTTCTAAGTCGTAGAGCGTCAGCTTGTCTGCTGCAATTGTTTGTACCATTTTACCTGGGTTGCTTGCGTCGCATTTCCGGCTCGGCTGCTGAGTGAAAGCTAGCCCAGTTGCTGGATATTGTGACAGTTATCAAACAGGCTACTAATGGGTTGTTTTAGAACACGCTCAAATTTCTCCAAGCTATACTGAGCGTACAGAGCAAATGCAACAGTGATGAATTAGGCAACTGAATCAACGTTGAAAATAATTGAGATGATTCAGCAACCAATCGAGTGATTCCTGTAAGCCTCTTAATTGATACGGTTATGCTCGATTAAATCAGTCTCCGACTTTAGATAGATTAGAAAGCGGTTTGGAACATTACTGTCGGCTATTGCTTCTTAAATAGTAAGCACTCAAACTTGCGGCAACCGCAGAAGCCGATCAAGAGCATTGAGCGCTAAATTACTGCGAAAGCTGAACTTTCTATACCCTGCTGCCTCGCGTAAGGTGATTTGCTTACGGGCAGTAACGTTCGCTTATCGATTTGCATTCATCTCCTGTAATCGTTCAGATTTGATTCAATTTCGGTTTAAGCCACTCTCTACACAAGACTTGGAACCATGATTAGACTTAAATTCGCTGCATTATCCTTTCTTTCTCTACTAACCGTTGCTCCAACTGTACTCTCAGGGCAGCCTGCTTCGGCTCAAGCCCTGATTCCTAGAGGCATGGACGGCAGCTATTTAGGCGGCGGTGTTTCGGTAGGCGTCAGCAACCCAGATGATGACGCGATTCTAGGTGGCAATGTGCAGGGTCGGCTCGATCTTCCTACAGTGCCGATTTCGGTGCGGGGCGCAGCGCTATTCAACGGTGACAATGCTGCTCTGATGCCGCTCGTTACCTATGACATTGGTGTTGCTCCCAACACAAACCTCTATGTCGGCGGTGGCTATTCCTTTACCGTAAATGATGATGCCTCGCCACTAGGCAACCAAAATGCCCCCGTTATTACTGCTGGCGTAGAAACAGCCATTCAACGCAACCTTGCGCTCTACGGTGATGCTAAAGTTGGCATCGATGCCTTCAAGGACAGCAACGACGCTGCTGTTAGCGTACAGGTTGGGGCTGCGTATCGTTTCTAGGTTGGGGTTTGCCAAATTGTGAGTGGATTGATGTAGATGTACCTGCTAGATGCTGGTTCGGCAGTTGACCCATCCACTCATCCACTCATCCACTCTTCAGCCTACTTCACAATAGTCAGCGGTACCTGTTTAGTCGTCCATTCACGGCTAGGCGACGCAGCTACCGTCAGCTTGCGGAATTTAGGCTGGTCCTCGGCGACGGTTGCCAAGAGCGCATCTAACGGACTACCAGAACGGGTACCGGCAGCTTTCGGTGGGATTTGCTGATCGAGTGAGGGCAGTTCTAACCAGCGGAAATTGGCTGCCCCCACCGTAGCAAACACTTTTACCGTATTTTCGACCTGATTGCTTTGGTCCTCAATTGCAGGCCGCAGCGGAATCACATGCTTTTTGCCGGGATCGAGCGTCACAAACATCGCCCCTGGATCGTGAGGAAAAATCTGCGCGATCGCCCAGTTCGACTCGAAGTTGAGAGCAGCAATATTCAGCGGTTGCACCGAGTCATTGCGAATCGCCAGAAAAATATACTCACCGACTTTGACGGTGGGGTTGGACGGGTCGGCAAAAGCAGATAGCTTTTTAGGAATAGGATCACCTAGCTCATAAGCATCTGATGTTCCCAGCCATTCCACCGTTAATTTACCCGCCAGGGGTGAATCAATATCTGTATTGTCAATTTCAGCCGCCGTGCGGTGTTTGGCTAAATGCACCAGTCGTTTGACCAGTATGGCTGGAGCGTTCGGATCGCTGATTTTGAGGGCTGGTGTAATGTTCTTTAAGGGAGCACCTGCAGGATCACAGATTTCGTATTCGCTGCTGTTATTGACGACAACAATGTAATCAATTTCTTCGTTTTCATCTGCGTTATCAACTAACTCAATCCAGCCGTTTCCGGTTGCTGCGCTTTTAATCGCCTCCAATGCTTTTTCTTGCTGAGCTAAGATCTCTGGCGATAATGCCTCCTGCCGACATAGCCAAACTTGCCGCACCAGGTTGACCGAAGCCGCAATTTGAACCGCCTGATCTCCCGGTTCCACCTGCAGCTCCTTGCCCGGAATTGGCTCTAGCTGACACACCGATTGGTCCGCTCCCCGCTCGATGATTTTGGCAATTGCGATCCGATTTTCTTTGTTGCTAAAGTCAGTCGTGCTGCGCGGATAGATGGCGAACTCGGTTCCCTTACCTACGCCGTTGGGTTGTCCCACGGCTAACACAGCCTGCGTGCCTGCCTCCGACGACTCGACCTTTAGCACCGGCACGGCATAGACGGTTTCTGCCAGTTCACTGCCGAGGATTAAGCGGTTGCCTTCGCCCATCAGCATAGGGGTTTGCTGCGGAAACTGGCTGTGAATTTTGGCGTAGACGCGATCAAACAAATGGCTGTAGGTTTGGCCGGGATTTTGCTTCAAGGTATCGAGCAGCCAGTAGGTGAGGGCACCGTTGCGCTCTTTGGTTTGGCGGTTAAAGGCATACTCGTAAGCAAATTCATTCTGGCGACAGGCGGCTAACAGCACATAGTCCCGCGATTCGGGCAAACCAGCCACCTTCAAGCCACGGGTATTTTGCTGACTCAAATCTTGCCAGTTGGCGGTCAGCACCTCTAAGGGAGCAACCGGCACAAAGGAAGCAGACAGGGGTTTATCGTCGATCACGCTCATGCCGCGAATTTCTGCATCGCCGCGCGTCGCTCCGCCCGAATGGCAGCAGTCCAGCACCAGCGTCACCATTAGCTTTTTCGCCACCAATTCCTTCAGCAGTTGGGCCAGTTCCAGATCGCGCAGGTATTGGCCTTCCGAGCTGCCAATGTCGGTGGGGACCAGTCCTTCGTCGATGCCATCCTCACCCTTAATCTCCGGATATACGGTCTTGGCGCGTCCGCCGTGGCCCGAATACTGGATATACACCTGCGCTCCCTCGGGTAAAGTCTCAGTCAACGTGCGGATACGCTCAATGATATTCTGGCGGGTGGGCCACTGGTCGGGCGGCTCGATCGGCTGTTGGGGATTGGTCGGGCTGGGGGAGGCCGTCAACTTCCAAATCTGGGAGTCGGGCACCTGCCGCCACTGTTTCAGAAACGCTTCCACATGGTTAATGTCGCGAACACAGCCGCCCAGATTTTTATAGAAACTGCCGTCAGGCAATTTGTTGGGCAGATAGCAATCCACGCCAATCAGCAGGGCGTAGAGGTTAGGAGCAGTTGGGTCAGTCATAGGTGCAATCCTGAATGAACGTTAGAAACTTAAAGATTAGGCCAGTCGGGTCTGCCAATCGTTGGCATGGGTGGCAATCCGTTCGGCTTGATCGATCCAGTTGATGATACGACGAGCGTTGTAGTAATCAATTCGTTGCTCCGAGATGTAATCATCTAGTTTGACGCCGGTGAATACGCCGCGCTTCATGCCGTCTACCAGAATGAAAAGTGAGATATCAGGCCGCATCACCAAATCCGGTTCATTGACTAAGTCAATTCCTAAGATATCCGAGTATTGCCGGTAGTTATAGTCCCACGTCAATTGAACATATCCTCTACCGTAGTAAGGAGAATACCGCAATGATTGGCGATGAATTTCAGCATTTGGCTCACCTAGAAAGTAGCCTTCCCTCACGGGTTGGAAGCTGTCGGCGGTTTCATGCTGGGCAGTAGCGAGAATATAGGCAATTTGAGCCTTCGAGGTAATGCCTTGACGGTGGGCTTCTTGAATAATCGCCTGAATCGTAGCCTGTTTGTCACCGCCTTGCCAGTCGGGGAGGGAACCCATGCCGGGTCTGGAATCGAGCAGTGCTCTGGCGGTAGTTGCCCCTAAGACATCGCCACCACCGAGGTGACGGCTATCCTTGAACCGGCGCAGCGCTTCCCGCGTTTTGGGACCATAGAGGCCATCCACAACTTCCAGCAAACCGTTGACCCGCAAAATCGTTTGAATTTCGGTGCACAGGCGCTGATCCTCCACCAGTAAACTTGCATTCACATCCTCAAACGGAATCGCCTTATTTTGGTCAATAATATCCTGTAGCTTCAGTCCCAGTGGTTCTGAGCCGCCGCGAGCGGTGGGTTGGTCTCGCAGAATTTTTGCCAGTCTGGCCTGGGTCATGGCTCCGGCAATACCGTCAATTTCCAAGCCTTGCTGCGACTGAAACTGGCGCACAGCAGCATCGGTTTGTTTACCAAAGATGCCATCCACGCCAACATCGATGCCTGCTTTAGCTAGATCGGCTTGCAGTTTGCGGACGCGCTCCCCCTGCATCGGCGGCACCACCAAGCGCAGATCACCAATCTGATCGCTACTGTATGGGGCAGCACTGACGCCGGGTGAAAGAAAACTAACGTGAAAATGATTGTCGTGACCGGCGCAATATTCCACGCCATACACATCTGGATCGTTAAAGAAAATAACTCGAATGCCCAAAATCGGGTTGTTTTGAAATAGATCGATCAACTGCTGAGTACGCTGGCGCGAATATTTCGCATCGTAGTAAGTGAGGGGAATTTCTTCGTGGTTGCTCGCCACTAGCGCCACATCCACATCCAAACCATGCTGATGCGACTGATGGGGCGGCATATAGCCACCTCCTTGGTAGCTGATATCACCAATGCCAACGCGAGGTCCGTTCGGGTAGAGCTTGTGCCATTCGGTGCAAACATACTGGATTGCCTGAATTACTTCTGGTAGACCGTAGCAGTTTTTGGTAGGCTCGTAGCACTCGTAGCCTGGACCAGCAGGAGGTAGCTGCTGATATAGGCCGCGCATGCCCCAGGTAAATTGTTCGATTTCCTCGGCAGTAAAGCCAATATCCGCCATACAGGAGCATTTGTGGCTATGGCTGCGATGGGATTGAAAATGGCCAGTTTGTTGAAATGCTGTCATAATTCACTCCTAGAGGGTTGAAGGAACTGAAGCGAGCAGTATGAATATCAGATTTTAGTTTTGTAGCTTGCTTCTGCAGGTCGTGTGCCGTTAGGCATAGCGCGTAGTTTTAGGTTTTAAGTTCTAAGTTCTAAGTTTTGAGTTGCGGAACCTGTATAACGTGGCCTCAGTCAATCGAAAATGAATGCGTTTTGATTTCTAGACTGGGGGTGATCCCCCTAAATCCCCCTTATGAAGCTTGGGAGTGATCCCCCTAAATCCCCCTTATGAAGGGGGACTTCAATCCCTGGTTGGTATGTGCTGCACACAGGCTTCGCCTCCGGTTCCCCCCTTCGTAAGGGGGGTTAGGGGGGATCTCAACAGGATTTGCGATCTATTCAGCCTGTTGAATCTTCTATCTGTAGCCCTATCAAAGGAAAATGGTATAAGTTCTAGCTTTGTGAATGACCTTTAACGATCATCAATTGTTTGTCGTGCCATTCCTGATAAATATCCAAATTAATTGAGTAGGGGCGAAGCACTTGCTAAATAGTTTGAAACAGTAAATACATCATCCTTTCCCAGACGGTCATTTAGATGACTAGATATAAATTTTCAGGTTATTGTATCATTTTTAATTTTCTCATCTCCTTTCATAAACTCGTTTTCCTTTAGGATTCTATTAATTTCGATATTATCGAAAATGCAACTTCAGTTCGTCTGCCGTAATTTAGCCAGCTCTGTTTCAGGAAAGGGATTTTCGCCAGCTCGCAGTTGCTCGACCCATCGGCGGCGCTGAGCTTTGGCATCATCATCCTGAATCGAACCCAGAGATGCTTGGAAATCTTCAATCGCTCCCGTTGGATTCCCACTGAGTGCTCTAGCAAGGCCACGGCTCGTCAGTACGGTCCCATCTTTAGGAGCCAAAGCAACCGCCTTTTCGCAAGCAACCATGACTAGAGCCGCCTGATTCGCTAAGCTCCCAAACCAGCAGAAGCGATTCCAGGTTTGGGCATCAGCAAAAATTGCCGCCGTTGGATTTAACCGCATTGCCTGTTTCAGTACCGTGATTGCCTGCCTTACCTCACCAGATTGAACCAGGCGTTCCGCTTGTTCTACCTTGGCTGGCACTGAAAGCAACTCGGCAACGGCCCGGATGTTTTGATCGTGTCTAGGCGTATCTGGATTGAGATCGGTATCGGGTTCCAGGGCTTGAATGCGTTGAAAAATCGGAACGGCGGCTTTCAGGTCTCCGGCTTCTGCTAAAGCTTTAGCCGTGGCAATCAAGCTAGGATGAACAGGCCGCTCCGGACAGGTTTTGCGATAATCGGTCAGAGGCCGCCCCACATACTGCTCCCATTCTTCAGCAGTTAGGTTGCGGTCGAGGCGCTGGCAGGCGATTTCCCGCAGGTTGGCGACTCGCCAGATCCGGGCTATCCCATCCCGACTCGCCGTTGCTAGGGACTGGTCATCTGGACTGAAGGCAACCGCGCTCACAGCCCGCTTGTGGTACATCAAGGCCACTTGCTGGCCACTCTTGGCGTCCCAGACTTGAGCAGTTTGGCCGCTAGCCGTCGCGATAAACTGACCATTGTTGCTATAGGCAATCGCCACCACCATTTTGCGATGACTCAGCTTCATCACTTCTCTGTTGGTGCTGACATTCCAGATGCGAGCCGTTCGGTCTCGACTAGCCGTCGCAATGAACTGGCCATCTGGACTAAAGGCTACTGCTGTAACTGGCTTTTTATGGTTTACTACGGCAATAGACTGGCCGCTCTTTACCTCCCAGACCCGCGCTGTGCCATCATCACCCGCTGTAGCAAGATACTGACCGTCGGGACTGTAAGCCACTGCCCTAACCGGTTTTTTGTGATGCATTTGAGTAACCTGCTCGCCGGTACTGACCTCCCAGACGTGGGCTGTGCCATCCCCAGATGCTGTGGCAAGATACTGACCGTCCGGGCTGTAGGCAATCCGAAAGAACCCGGCTTTATAGTCTATTACCGTCGTTTTTTGAGCACGCGCCACTTCCTGCTCGCCGCTAATTTGCCAAATTTGTGCCGTCTTTACCTGGTTACTAAAGTTAGCGATGGCAACCGATGCACCGTTGGGACTAAAAGCCGTACCCAGCACAGGTGCTTTACTGTTGATCTCCACTACCGAATGAGCGCTGCTGACCTCCCAGACGCGGGCCGTTTCGCCTCCTGCCGTGACAATAAACTTGCCATCTCGACTGTAGGCCAAATCGGTAACACCGGACTGGTGCTCCAGGCGCGTCACCTCTAGCTGGCTGCCCAGTCTCCAGGTTTGGGTTTTGCCGTCCCGACTGGTAGTCGTCAGTGCATCTCCACCCGCACTGTAGGCCAGATCCCATACTCCTGCACCGTGGCTAAGACGGGAAAGTTCTTTGCTGTTGGCAATCTCCCAGATTTGCACCATATCATTCTCGTCGCCAAACCCAGCCGTTGCCACAAACTCTCCATTTGGGCTAAACACAACTCGACTCACCGCCTGATCCTGATTTAGGTGAGCAATCCGGCGTTTGCTCTCGATCTCCCACACCTGCACCCCTTCCCGACTAGCCGTGGCAAGCTTACTGCCATCGGGGCTGTAGGTTACGTCTAGGACCGTATCCACCACTTCATAGTTGAACATGGCACTTGGAGTCACGGTTACCTCTTCAGTGGCGTTCTTGTTACGGCTAATTGACCATAGCCTAGCTGTAGGGCCACCTGCTGTTGCTAAGGATTGGCTATCTGGGCTGAAGACGATGCTATTGAGATTCGCGCCGTGCTCGATCTGGGCTACCGCTGTTTTACTGTTCACCTGCCAAAGCTGCGCTGTTTTGGCCTCTTTGTCGGCTGTAGCTAACCACTTCCCGTCTGGACTCAGGGCCAAGAGGTTCACTGGCTTTTCTACCTTGATGCGAGCAATCACTTGCTGCGTATTCAAATCCCAAATCTGCACGATGCCACTGCCTGCAACGATTAATCGTTGATTTGGGCTGGAGGCAACAGCGGTTATATCTCCTTCAGTATTCAGTTTGGCAATTTCTCGCCCGTTACTGATTTCTTTGATTTGAATTTGCTGCTTGCTGCTCTTTACTGATGTCGCCACGTATCTACCATTCGCACTCAAAAGCGCTCGCTCAACGTTCCCCAGATCCAGTGAATTGGGTTCTCGATACGCTAACGAACTCAAGCTATTCAGTAAGGCAGTTGTTCCTTCGGTCAAAATGGCAGAGTGGAGAGATTCCATGGCAACCAGCACACTTGTGGTCAATGGCTCGTTGCTTTCGCGAATTGCTTCTGATTGGGCCGCTAGCTCACGGGCGATACTCTTGCGGCTTTGGTCTTGGGCAATTCGTTGCTGATACGAAGCATAGAAACTAAACAGGGCCATGCCTGCAATCACCCCAATGCCCGTTATCCAGCGCACACGGCGATTTCTGCACTGCCGCTGCAGGCTGCGGTCAATGAATTCCGTTTCGATGGCGTTGAGCCAGTTGTCCGTTTGTGAGTTGCGAATTGCCTCGACCAAGGGCAGGCGGGGATCCCCGTTCCAGAGTAGGCCAACCGATTCTTTTTTGTGGCGCTCTGCGGCCCAGCGAGTCGCGTCGGGAGTCAGTTCGCGCTGCAACACTACATTTTGCAAATTGCGCTGCTTCCACTTCAATAACCGCTGCCAGCCCCGCACCAGCACATCATGGGCCGGTTCGACATAGGATTGGCCGTCGATATCGGTGCCGCTGACCAACAATCGGGCCGCTGCAAACTGTTGAATCACGGTTTGTACCCGCTTGTTTTCTGGCTCAGGATAGTCCAACTCTGAGGCTGGAACCTGTCGCCGCACCAACTCGCTGCCAGCAGCCACCATGCGCAGCAGTACGTTTCGGATCGTCACTGCATAAGCCGAGTCTTGTTTCACCAGTTTGTTGTATTCCTGATCGGCTCGCTGAGTCAGGGCACGGCTGACGCCCCCCAAATCGTGGTAGTCCTGGTGGGTAATCGCCCGCGGCACAATTGCCCCCGTCTTGGCGGCTTCGGCATAGCGGTTGGCGAGCTTCAGGTACAGTTCGTGCAGCGTAAAGGACAGCAGCGGCAAGCCTCCCGGCATTTGGGCCACTTCGTCAATCAACTGATCGACGAGGCGATGCGGCTCAAAATAGACCACCTTGGCACAGGCTGGCTTCTCGATAGCTTCCCGTAACTCTTCTCGCGTCATCGCCGGCACCACAAACCGAGCCTCTTTCCAGTAGGGTTCGAGGGCGGTATCGCAGAACTGGGGTTCAAAATCAGACCGCAACGTCAGGACCAAATGGAACTGGTGCGGATGAGCCACAATCGCGTCTATCAATAGCTGCAAAAACTGCTGCTGGGCGTCTTTGTCTTCACAGAGCGTCACCATCTCCTCGAACTGGTCGATCACCACCAGCAGATGGGTATGGGGATTTGCGCTGAACCAAGTGGCTAACCGCTGCGCGGGCGTCAGATGGCTTGGTCCGGCGGCTTCCGGATGGGCAATCGCCGGTAAGTTGACCGATTCCAGGGCCAGATTGAGCGCCTTAAAGGGAGAATCCCCCGGGCGAAACGGTGGCAAAACTGCCCAGATCGGCTGTCGTTCTGCCTGACGCAGATAGGGCAACAGACCCGCCTTCACCAAACTGGACTTACCCGACCCCGACGCCCCCAAAACCACGGTGAGAGAATGTTGCGCCACCATTTCGTAGAGTTTCTGGGTGAGGGCGGTGCGGCCAAAGAACAGATGGCTATGTTGCTCGTCAAAGGCTTCTAGGCCGCGGTAGGGATTTTTGGAGCCGTCTAAGGGGGGAGCGGGCGGCAGATTTAACTCGTGGCCTGGGGTGAGGAAAATATATTCGCCTTTGTCGTGCTTTTTCAGGCACCAGATACCGGGAGTTTGCCGTCCGTTCTGCTGATTGGTGGCTCCTTCAACCCGGTCGCGCAGATACAGGTATAGCTCAGTGGCCGTCATCACGCCATCGCCAGCCGGTTTGTCAGCCTGGGCGGGTGGATAGGCATCGGCCATGCCTGCTAGGGCATCGAGCAGAGCAACAGCGAAGGGAGAGTGCTGGGTGCGCTGGGCATCGGTGCCGCGATCATCTTTGAGCTGGAGCGAATCCCAGGCCGCTTGATCGTGAGAGGCGGAAGTAATCACCTGCCAAGCCGGGTCTTGAATAAAGCAGTCGTAGCGTTCTTTGTGGATTACCTCTCCTACCGGAAACAGCTTGCGCGTACTGGACCAGTGAAAGGCTCCGGCAAAGCAACAGTCCAAAATCACCAGGCAATGCCGACAGGGCAGTTCGCTCAAGGCGGCGGCCACTTTCTGCATCGGTAAATAGCTGGTGGAGTCTCCTAGCTTGGCATCCTGCGGAATCAGGTAGCCCTGGGGACCGTCATCATCTTTGTTAAGGGCAATCCCATGTCCGGCAAAATAGAACAGCAGTCGGTCGTCTTCGCTGAGCAGTTGGGGCAGCTTGGCTTGCAGCAATTCAATCAGATTCGCTTGGGTGGCTTGCTCGTCGAGCAGCAGCGTTGTCGTGTACTGATGCTCGGTTTCTAGCGCGTGAGCAATGGCTTTGGCATCGTTGACGGCAGTTTGCAGCGGGCTGATGCCATTTTGGTAGCTGCTAATACCAATTACCACCGCGTAACTAGTTTGAAACGAGGGCATGACGTTCTCCAACAGGGGCAAGGGCTGGGGGCTGGGTTAGGAGGAACTACAGCGATAGTTTCAGGAATCCCAAAAACTGCGGTGGAATTAAAATCGAATTTGTCAAATTTAAAGAATTTACAGAAAAGCTTGCGTTGAATTACGGTCAATCTGGTTTGGGAGACGTTGTAACACTCATTCAATACTACGTTTCGGGCATATTACGTTCACCCGATTGCCCGCACCATAATTTTGCATAGATTCCGTCAAGGATGATTAGTTCTGAGTGGGTGCCCTGCTCAACAATCTGAGCTTGATCCATCACATAAACACAATCAACTGTGGCGAATCGTGGACAGCCGATGGGCGACTGCAATCGTGGTTCGATTTTGGATAATCACCTGGAGGGATTTTATACAAAAATCCCACTGCTGTCTGCCACTGCTGCCTGCCACTGCTTTCGTTCACCCCAGCGCAATTCTGATCAGTCTACTGCTGCCAATTTGTGCTACAAACCAAGGAGACCCACTTGCTCCATCGCTACATCTGCTCCACAGCATGGCAAGATCAACCAAGTCCGAAAAAGTTTCTGAGGCAATATTTGCCAGAGCAAGTAGACGATTGGTATAACTATGGCCACCCAACCCCTCGCAACCGACAGCAACCCCGCACTCTGCCAGCTCATTGCCCAACAGATCGCCGCCAGCCCTGAGCAGCGCATCACCTTTGCTGAATTTATGGAGCTAGCGCTCTACCAGCCGCAGTATGGCTATTACGCCACCAATCGCGGCCAAGCAGGCATTCAGCGCGACTTTTTTACCTCGCCCCACCTCGGCTCCGACTTTGGCGAATTGCTGGCCGAGCAATTTGCTGACCTGTGGCACCAGCTTGGCTGCCCGCATCCCTTTATTCTGGTCGAAATGGGAGCCGGACAGGGGTTGCTGGTTCAAGATATCGTCCACTATTTGCATCGCCATCAGTTTGAATGCTTTGCGGCTCTGGAATACTGGATCATCGAAAAGTCGCCGGCTCTGATTGTAGCGCAGCAGCAGCGGTTGCGGTCTTTGACTGACTCTTGGGGTAAGCTGGTTTGGCATAGCTGGGAGGAGATTCCGTCGAATTCGATTGTTGGCTGCTGTTTCTCGAATGAGTTAGTCGATGCCTTGCCGGTGCATTTAGTTGAAGTGACGGAAGGGAACCTGCAAGAAGTCTATGTGGCGCTAGATTCCAAAAATCAAATCCGAGAAGTAATTGCCCCCCTCTCCACTCGGCAAATCGAGGACTACTTCCGACTGATCGATATTGACTTACTCTCCGACCGCTATCCCCAACCCTATCGCACTGAGGTGAATTTGGCGGCACTGGACTGGCTCAGCACCGTTGCTGATCGGCTACAGCGTGGCTACCTGCTGACCATCGACTATGGCTACCCGGCGCATCGTTACTATAGTCCTACCCGCGATCAGGGCACGCTGCAATGCTACACTCAGCACGCGCACCACAACGATCCCTATATTGCCATCGGCCAGCAGGACATTACGGCACATGTCAACTTCACAGCACTAGAACGGCAGGGTGAACAGTGCGGTTTACAAACCATTGGCTTTACACAGCAAGGGTTATTCCTGATGGCGCTGGGACTCGGCGAACGGCTGAATGCCCTCTCGAACCCAACTCCTGACCAAACGGTGCAAGAAATCCTGAAACGGCGGGAAACCCTCCATGCCCTGATCGATCCTACCGGACTGGGTAATTTTGGAGTATTAGTGCAAGCTAAGGGAGTTGATCCAAGCCAGTCGCTAAAAGGACTGACGGTGCCGCCGCTATTTGGCTGATGGAGCAATTACACCGCCAGGAAGCGCTGGATCACTTCCCTACTGAGTTCGCTGGTGGGGCCAGAAGCGACGATGCCGCCTTTTTGCATGGCGTAGTAGCGATCGGCTTGGCGAACAAAGTGCAGGTGTTGTTCCACCAAAAGCACCGAAATGCCAGTGGTAGCCACGATGCGTCGTATCGCCGATTCAATATCGAGAATAATCGAGGGCTGAATGCCTTCGGTGGGTTCATCGAGGACCAGAAGCTGCGGTTGGCCCATGATGGCACGAGCAATCGCGAGTTGCTGCTGTTGTCCACCGCTGAGGTCGCCGCCCATCCGCCACAGCATATCCTTCAGGACCGGGAATAGCTCAAAAATCTCTTCGGGAATTGCCTGGGTATTGCGGGGTCGTTCGGCTCTGGCTTCGTAGCCCAGCAGCAGGTTTTCTTTCACGGTCAGACGGGGAATCACTTCTCGGCCCTGGGGCACATAGCCAATGCCCAAGCGCGCCCGCTGATCGGGAGTTTTGCTGAGAATGGATTGCCCAGAGAAAACGATATTGCCGCTGCGGGGCTTCAGCAGACCCATGATCGTTTTTAGCAGCGTGGTTTTGCCGACGCCGTTCCGTCCGATTAAACAAACCATCTCGCCTTTGGGAACACTCAAGTCTACATTGCGGAGAATATGGCTCTCACCGTAATAGACATTCAGATCGGAAACTTGCAGCATCAACGGTGTTTCAGCGGCAGCAGGATCGAGCGTAGTAGCAGTTTGAACCATGAGTAGGGCAATAGAGAGCAATAGAGAAATGGCAAAAGAGATGATAAACAGAATAGTGGCTAATACACCTGATCCGGTTCCCCAATTTCTTGGAGGGCAGCGGATGACAGATCGGTATGGATCTGATCCGGCTCCCCAATTTCTTGCAGAGCGGCAGTTGTTAAATCAATAGGGACATCTTCATGCGTGTCGTGATCAATCTCCTGACCGAGGTATACCTCAATCACGCGCGGATTCGTTTGGACGACATCGAAGGGACCTTCGCAGAGCACCGAACCTTGGTGCAGCACCGTCACCGTTCCCTGGGCAATCTGACGCACAAACTCCATGTCATGTTCGATCACAATAATCGAATGGCTTTCGGCTAAGGAAACCAACAGTTCTCCGGTGCGTTCGGTTTCTTCGTCGGTGAGGCCCGCCACCGGTTCATCCACTAACAGCAAATCGGGGGATTGCGCCACCAGCATGCCGATTTCTAACCACTGCTTTTCCCCATGCGAGAGCAGATTGGCTTTCATATCAGCTTTGTGGGATAGGCCAATCGTCTCTAGCAGACCCGAAACCGTGCGGCGTTCGGCCGTGGGTGTCCTTTTGAACAGCGTTGTAAACACATTCTTGACCCGATTACAGGCCAATTCCAAATTCTCGCGGGGAGACAGGTTGAGATAGACCCTAGGCGTCTGGAACTTGCGGCCAATTCCCATGCGGGCAATCTGGTCTTCCGAATAGGGGCGCAGATTTTTGCCTTTGAAAAAGACCTGCCCTTCGGTGGGTTTGGTTTTGCCGGTGATGATATCGAGGAACGTGGTTTTACCGGCTCCGTTGGGGCCAATGATGACGCGCAGTTCACCGGTATTGAGGCTGAAGTTGAGGTTGTTGAGTGCTTTGAAACCGTCAAAGCTAACGGTTAGGTCCTTAATCTCCAAGATTTTTTCGTTCATAGTCAACCTCAGGATCTTCCTCCAAACTGGGATAGGTGGCAATTTGCTTCCGGCCTGTCAAATTTCGTACTAGATTTTTGCCCTCGGTGCGTAGCCAGCCGATGATGCCATCCGGTAAAAACATCACCACCAGCAAAAACAAGCCACCCTGGAAAAATAGCCAGATATCAGGAAATCTTGCGCTCAGTAAGCTTTTGGCGAAATTGACCACTAGCGTTCCCAGAATTGCGCCAATCAACGTAGCTCGACCACCCACCGCCACCCAAATTACCATTTCAATCGAAAAGGCAATATTCATTGAGTTGGGCGAAATAATGCCCGTTTGGATCGTGAACAATGCGCCAGCCAGACCTGCTAATGCTCCAGAAATGGCAAATACCAAAACCTTGAAGCCAGTTGGATCATAGCCCGTAAACCGCACCCGGCTTTCATCGTCTCGGATTGCCATCAATAAGCGACCAAACCGTCCGCTAGTCAGCCAACGACAGAGCGCATAGGCCAGCACCAGGAAAATAATGGTTAGTACATAAAAAACAAACTGCGTTCCGGGCGAATTCACCCTAGCGCCAAACAGGGTTTGAAAATCGGTTAAACCGTTGGTACCGTTAAACAGCTTCTGCTGACCGTTGAAGAAGTTGAAGAAGATAATCGTGGCAGCCTGCGTCAGGATGGAAAAATAAACGCCGCGAATCCGGTTGCGGAAAATTACATAGCCCAACAAACCCGCTAAAATTCCTGGAATCAGAAAGACCGCCAAGGCCGAAAACGGAAAGGAATAGAACGGTTTCCAAAACCAGGGCAGTTCGGTCACTCCATACAGACTCATGAACTCCGGCAACTGACTGCTGGCCGTGGGCGGAATTTGCAGCTTCAGGTGCATAGCGAGGGCATAGCCGCCTAAGGTGAAGAAAATGCCGTGTCCTAAACTCAATAAACCCGTAAATCCCCAAATTAGGTCAATGCCCAGTGCCACAATCGCCAACGCCAAAAAGCGGCCCAAATTGACTAACCAAAAATCGGACAACAGCAACGGGACAATCAGCACTAAAAATAACGCAATTGCCAGAACAATGCCCGCCTCGATCAACAGCGCCCGCCGCTTCGAACTAATTGTGTTGCTTCGTTCAACAGCTACATCAACTGCCATGTCATCTCATCCCACAACTCAGCGCGCAAAACTAAACTCAAGCGTCCACCGCTCGTCCTTTCTGTGGGAACAAACCAGCAGGACGGAACTGTAGAAAGACTACGATTAGGAAGAACACCATGACCTTGGCCATACTGGTGGTGGCAAAGAAGGTAAAGAAATTAGCCAGCGGCGGAATCGGCGCAAACAGTAACGCTAGAATTCCGGTTCCAATGATGTAGTCTGTAATTCCAATCGCTAGCGCTCCGACGATTGTGCCTACCAACTTACCGACACCGCCGACGACTACAACCATGAAGGTGTTCACGATGTAGTTCTGCCCCGTATTCGGACCGACCGATCCCAGCAAGCTCACCGCACAGCCCGCAATCCCAGCTAGCCCAGATCCCAGCGCAAAGGTCAGAGCATCCACCTTCTTCGTGGGAATCCCCAAACAGGCGCTCATATTGCGATTCTGCGTCACCGAGCGAATCCGTAAGCCCCAGGGTGTTTTGTTGAGGAACCAGTAGATACCTAAAACACACAACACCGTTAACACCATGATGAACATGCGCGTGTAGGGCAACTGGTAATTACCAAGCGGCAATCCGCCTAGCAGCCATTTTGGTGCTGTCACATCGACGTTTTGCGCACCGAACCAGGGCTTTGTCACTGCTAACCCATAGGCATTGCTCAAGAATGACCCTATGACAAGCGAGATTGCAGCCGACAGCGGCAGTAGAATGGCAATTCCCAAGCTGCGAATTCGCTCAAAGTCAAGCCGGCGTTGCAGCAA
Source organism: Leptolyngbya sp. NK1-12 (assembly GCF_032598965.1). NCBI lineage: Bacteria > Bacillati > Cyanobacteriota > Cyanophyceae > Leptolyngbyales > Leptolyngbyaceae > Leptolyngbya > Leptolyngbya sp. NK1-12. Next base: position 6,427,850 of record NZ_CP053586.1, on the reverse strand, counting down.
CCACAGGCCACCGAAAAACAGCAAGCAAAACAGCACCAGTCCAATGATCATCACCCAATTGACGCTGCGAACGAACTGCTGCAAGATCAGGCTGACGCCCCAGGTTGCCAATAGGGTTTCTAGCGGTCGCCCGTAGAGGTAGCGAATCACCCCTCGTTCGAGCGCCAGCCCAACCAGAGCCGCCACAATAAAGGCCGCAATCACCGCGAAGAAGATATAGAACTGCAACCAGGGATCGCCCAGCTTCTTAAAGCCGTTTTGCACCACAAAGGTGGTGTAGGCTCCCAGCATCATCAGTTCGCCGTGGGCCATATTGATCACACCCATCAAGCCGAACACGATCGCCAATCCCAAAGCCGCCAGCAGCAAAACCGAGCCGACGCTCAGCCCGTTAAAAATTCCGTCGAGAAGTCCAGTGAACAAGGGGGCGCTCCTTACAGGTGGCGAGGGCCGCTACCAAAGAGATACCGGCGCTCTCAATACTCTGTTAATAATCGCTATGGTGTACACATAAGCCCTTGCCGCCCAAGGACTAGAACACTGACAGAATCAACCTGTGTGTACACCGTAGGTTAATACTCGTTACTAACGAATTGAGGCTTATTCTAAGAGAGGCAAAGCGACTCAAAGCGTGCTCTAAATTACTGTTTCACACTTTTGCCTTGCCTCGGTTGTTAACCTTAAAAGGCTGTCAGTCTAACTTTCCTTGAACTTGCCAGGATTATCCACCCCAGTCCTTGTCCAGTCGCAGGCGAAGCCTTTGGTATCCGCCACAAACTGGTTCCAGGGAACGGGATCAACCGGAGCAGGCGTTTCGTAGACAATCTCAAACAGGCCATCATCGCGCACTTCGCCAATTCGCACGGTCTTGGAGATGTGATGGTTCGTGTTCATTGTCACCGGGCCTTCGGGGGCCGCAAACTTCTGACCATAGGCGGCTTCCCGCACTTTCTCTAGGCTAGAAGGCGTTCCGGCTTCGCCCGCTTTCTCAACCGCCTGCTTCCAGATATTGACTGAAATGTAGGCAGCTTCCATCGGGTCGTTGGTGACGCGGTCATCGCCAAACTTGGCTTTGAAAGCCTCAACATACTTCTGGTTCTCTGGGCTTTCCACCGTCATGAAGTAGTTCCAGGCCGCGAAGTGCCCTTTGAGGAACTCGGTACCGATCGCCTTGACTTCTTCTTCCGCGATACTGACCGACATGACTGGATACCGGTCTGGGGTCAGACCAGCACCCTGGAGTTGCTTGAAGAAGGCCACGTTGCTGTCGCCGTTCAGCGTATTGTAGATCACGCCGCCATTGGGCAGAGCCGAACGAATCTTGGCAATGATTGGGGTGACTTCGGTGCTGCCGAGCGGCAGGTAATCTTCACCCACAGTCTTGCCGCCTTTGGCTTCGAGCTGGGCTTTGATAATTGTGTTGGCGGTGCGGGGGAAGACATAGTCGGAACCAACCAGGTAGAAATCTTTGCCCTTTTCTTCCAGCAGCCAGTCTACCGAAGGCTCAATCTGCTGGTTGGGTGCGGCACCGGTGTAAAAGATGTTTTTGGAGCATTCCTGCCCTTCATACTGCACCGGGTAGAACAGCATGTGGTTCTTTTCTTCAAACACAGGTAAAACCGCCTTGCGGCTAGCCGAGGTCCAGCAGCCAAAGATCACTACGACCTGATCTTCATCGATCAGCTTTCTGGCTTTCTCTGCAAAGGTAGGCCAATCCGAAGCCCCATCTTCCTTGACCGCCTCGATTTGCTTACCGAGCAAACCGCCTGCCTTGTTGATTTCTTCGATTGCCAGTTCGGTAGAATCCACCACGCTCTTTTCCGAGATCGCCATCGTACCGCTGAGCGAGTGAAGGATACCCACTTTGATGGTATCCCCTCCAGCCGCTGCGGCTGGCGAATCCGCTGGAGAAGCATCGGCTGCGGGAGACTCGGAACCTGTACCCGTCGTGGTGCCACCAGCACAAGCCTTCAGCAGGATGCTCGTTCCTAACGTTGCAGAACCATATAGTAAAAACTTACGCCGACCAAATTGCCTAGTCATCGAATCTATTACTCCTGTTGGGGGGTTACGCATAGAGAAAACCCGCACTAAGCGATGGTATGTCCGGGTTTATCGAAAATTTGTATTCTAGTACACAATTCTCGATGGGGAGCATACTTTTTCCAGCGAGTTTTATTGCTCTGACAATCCCCTAGAGGAGGATATTGATGCAGGAACTGCATGGTTGCCCATATGTAAGCGGATTAGGTCAATCACTGTCTCCAATCCCTGCTTCGTTTTAAGATTTGTGAAAATGAATGGTTTGTCGCCCCGCATCCGGCGAGCATCTCGGTCCATCACCCCTAAATCAGCCCCCACTAACGGCGCTAGGTCGATCTTGTTGATTACTAGCAGATCGGATTTGGTGATCCCCGGTCCACCTTTGCGGGGAATTTTGTCACCCGCTGCCACATCGATCACATAAATGGTCAAATCCACCAGTTCGGGACTGAAGGTAGAAGCCAGATTGTCACCCCCGCTTTCCACAAAGATCAGGTCTAGATGACTAAACTGGCGTTCCAACTGTTCAATCGCCACTAGGTTAATCGAGGCATCTTCTCGAATTGCCGTATGGGGGCAGCCCCCGGTTTCCACACCCACAATTCGCTCGCGCTCCAACGCCTGACTCCGCACCAAAAACTGAGCGTCTTCTTGGGTATAGATGTCGTTGGTGACGACGGCAATCTCAAATTCATCCCGCAGCGCCTGACACAAAACATTCACCAACGCGGTCTTTCCCGATCCAACCGGACCCGCAATTCCCACTCGAAAGGTTTGCATGCTTTCACTCCACCAGTCGAACTCTGCTCTGCATTGTAGGGCGGAGAGGTGAGCATGAAAGATTTCCTTAGCATCTTGCTAGATTCTGTCCTCTAGCTTGGGGGCATTGGGCAGCTCAAACAGGCGACTGACCTTGAGGCGAAATTCTGGAATGACTGACTCTCCATCTAGCTCGTCGTCTGGCAGTAACCGCTGGAGCTTCAGGCCATCTTGCAAGCGATAGACATCCACCACCTGAATCGCTGGATGAATCACCCAAACCAGCCGCACGCCTGAGCGTTGATACTGCAAAATCTTTTGGTCGATTTCTGAGACATCATCGCCCTTGGATAACACTTCAACGGCCAGATCAGGCGCAAAATCGGCATTTTGGTCAATCCGAACCGGCAACCGCTCGCGGCTGACAAATGATAGATCGGGCAGGCAAGTTGGCTTCTGTCCGACAAAGCGATAGGTGGTTTGAGAATTACAGACGAGGCCCAAGCCCTTCTCCTCGACATACATATCGAGATAGCGCCCCAAGCGGATGCCAATTGCCCCATGCTCTAAACTTGGCATCTCCTGTAGTTCCTCGTCCTCATATTCAGCCAACGTCTCGGCCTGTGACATGACTACTCCTGCGCGTTTACTTTGATCCTGCATCAGGCGCGTCGTTTACTCAAGCGTAATCTAAGCGCGCGAAGGCACACACTGTTTGTGGAGCTGCGTTTGTGGAGCTGCAATTCTAACCACTGATTAACTGCGAAATTGATTAACTGCGAAATAGCCGGGAGTAGAGCGTTTCATGGTTCATGCTCGCTAGCGATACGCCCCAGCTACAGCATTCCAACTGGTCATCCTGAAGCTTGAGAACCTGTTGGCTGGTCTGAGCCAGGTGGGGTTGGAGGTTGAGTAACAGTCGCTGTCCCTGGGTTTGTCCTAGGGGAATCAGCCGCACGCCCGCGTTGATTAAATTAGCAGCCCAACTTTGCAGATACCCCAACACCGCTGAGGCCAGATCAATCTGCCAATGGGCTGCTGCGACCGCAAAGCTAATTGCAAAATTAATTGGCTCTGTAATCTGGTTGAACAGAGTCTGCGTTGCTGGTTCTAGATCACGCAATAGTCGGGAAAGAGATTGCCCCATCTGCCAGCTCTGTGCCCGCAGTTCGGTAGTGTCGCGCAAGGCAGACAGCCATTGGTTCCACTCGTTGAGACGGTCCAGATCGGAATTCAGTGCTGCATCATAGGCTCGCACCAGCACAGCGGCTTCAACCCGAATGGCTCCATAGCGTAATTCCTGCATCAGCCACTGTTCGAGTTGAGCGGCGGTTAGAATCGCTTGGGCTTGCACCAGCGTTTCGATGCCTTCTGAGTAGGTGTAGGCTCCTACCGGCAAGGCCGGACTGGCGAGTTGAAGTAAAGAAAGCAGAGAGGCCGTATTCATTTCATCCCAGTAGGCGGTTAACGGAAATTGAAATGTCTGGAAACGCCAGTGGGCAAATCTGAGGCTGAGTCCAGACCTGGTGCGAGAGATAGCCTGCCGGAGTCGGAGACCGGAATACGATCAGTTGCATGGTCCGCAAATTAATCACCCAATATTCTGGAATACCAACCGCTGCATAGATTTTGGCTTTGGCCTCTAAATCCTTGCTCAAACTAGAGTCAGAGTATTCAATCAGCCAAAAGATATTTTCTGGATAGGGATGATGGTCTAGATAGTCTGCTCCCAAGCGCTGGACAATGGCGATATCCGGCTGCGGTTCGGATTGATGTTGCCAGAGGGTAATGGGTTTGCCTTGGCGCACTTTTGCCCGCTCGCCCAGCAGGTAGATCAAATATTCTGCCGCCTCGTCGCTGTAGTAGGCATGGGGTTCGCCTTCCGGTGCCATCTCGACAATGTCTCCTGCTAACAATTCAACCCGCCGGTCCTGCAACAGTCCGACGGCGATCATCTGGTGGTAGTCAGCGATCGTCCATTTTGCTGTTGTGAATGCCATAGCGCGTTCTCCAATCAAACTCAACTCGGCTAGGAATGGACGTGGTGATGCTGAGATTGCCCATAAGCGCCACTTTCCGGCTCGAAGGGCAGAATCGCGGGCGCGACCTGGAGTCCCATTTGTTCCAGCATCGATTGCAGCACCGGATCGGGTGAGAGCCGCAGATAGGTTTCGGTCACCTCCAGCGGTACATGGCGATTTCCTAAATGATAGGCAGCTCTGAGCAAATCAAGCGGTGTTTTAGCCGTGACCACTAGCACGGGTTCCGGTTTGGCAATTACCCGCACCAAACAGCATTGATCCTCGGATTGCAGCAGATCGCCATGCCGCAGGACGGTGCCCCTCGGTAAGTGCAGGTAAACACCTTCTCCGGTTTCGGTTTCAAAATAGTGGCGCGAGCGGGTGCGTTCTTCGGCGGTGAGAGCCAGGGTATGCTGCACAGTAGCCGTAGGGTCAGGCGTCAGGCGGCGAGTTAGGGTCAGCATGGCGAAAAATGCAAAAGCAAAAACGGTGGCAACTAGTTAACACCAGACTACCACCGCTATTAGAACCGATTTTTCGTTACCGTTGACCGAAAGATGTGCTAGTTCAATCGCTTATTCAACCGCCTGGGGCAGCAGCTCCCGTGTTTGCTCGGCTCGGATTTGCACTTGCCCTTCTTCGCCAATGTCAACAATAGCCGTTTCGCCCGACTTGATCCGACCGGAAAGAATTTCCTCAGCTAAGGTATCCTCCAGCAGGCGCATAATCGCTCGACGCAGCGGACGGGCACCATAGCTGGGGTTATACCCTTCTTCCACCAAGCGGTCTTTGAACTTCTCGGTGACTTCCAGGGTAATGCCGTGCTGCTCTTGCAGGCGTCCGTAGACTTCCTTCAGTAGGATGTCGCCGATCTGCTTCACCTCTTCCTTGCTGAGCTGACGGAAGACAATGATCTCGTCGAGACGGTTGAGGAATTCTGGCCGGAAGTACTGCTTCAGTTCTTCGTTCACCAAGGAGCGAATCCGGGTGTACTGAGCATCGGCTGCATTCTCGGCAAAGTCGAAACCGAGGCCACCGCCGCCCTTCTCGATCACCTTAGAACCGATGTTGGAAGTCATGATCAGCAGCGTGTTCTTGAAGTCTACCGTGCGGCCCTTGGCGTCGGTCAAACGACCATCTTCCAGGATTTGCAGCAGCATGTTGAACACATCGGGGTGAGCTTTTTCGATTTCGTCGAATAGCACCACCGTGTAGGGCCGCCGCCGCACTGCTTCAGTAAGCTGACCGCCTTCGTTGTAGCCGACATAGCCCGGAGGCGAACCGATCAGCTTGGATACCGTATGGCGCTCCATAAATTCCGACATATCCAGCCGGATCATGGCTTCCTCAGAGCCAAAGAAGTAGGCAGCCAGCGACTTCGCCAATTCTGTCTTACCAACGCCGGTGGGACCGGAGAAGATAAAGCTGGCAATTGGCCGGTTGGGGTTCTTCAGACCAACGCGAGCACGCCGGATGGCGCGAGAAATCGCTTTGACGGCTTCTTCCTGACCCACCATGCGCTGATGCAGGGTGTCTTCCATGTGCAGCAGCTTTTCGGATTCAGACTCGGTGAGCTTATTGACCGGAATTCCCGTCCAAGAGGCGACGATTTGGGCAATGTCGTCCTCACCCACAACCGGGGAGTCATCGCCACTTTCGCTGGAATCCGAGGTTTTCTTGTTCTGAGCAATCGCCCGGATCTCGGCCTTGATTTCCATTTCCCGATCGCGCAGTTCACCGGCTCGGTCAAAGTCTTGTGAACGAACCGCATCGTCTTTTTCCTTCAGAACCTGACGCAGTTCCTTATCAAGCTCCTTGGCCGCAGGCGGCAACTGGGAGTTGATCAACCGCACGCGAGAACCCGCTTCATCGATCAGGTCGATGGCCTTATCCGGCAGATAGCGGTCAGAAATATAGCGATCCGAGAGCTTGGCGGCAGCTTCCAGGGCTTCATCGGAAATTTTCAGCTTATGGTGCTGCTCATAGCGATCGCGCAGACCATGCAGAATTTCGATCGTTTCGGCCACTGTCGGTTCACCCACCATCACCGGCTGGAAGCGGCGTTCCAGAGCGGCATCCCGCTCGATGTGTTTACGGTATTCATCGAGGGTAGTCGCACCAATACACTGGAGTTCACCCCGTGCTAAAGCCGGCTTGAGGATGTTGGCCGCATCAATTGCGCCTTCAGCGGCACCGGCTCCAATCAGAGTGTGTACCTCGTCGATCACCAGGATGACGTTTCCGGCTTGGCGGATCTCATCCATGATTTTCTTCAAGCGCTCTTCAAATTCACCGCGATACTTGGTGCCAGCAACTAGCAAACCGATATCCAGGGTGACGACCCGCTTTTCTTCTAGAATGTCGGGCACATCCCCGTTAGAAATGCGCTGGGCTAAGCCTTCGGCAATGGCCGTTTTACCAACTCCAGGCTCACCGATCAGCACCGGATTGTTTTTAGTTCTACGACCCAGAATCTGAATCACCCGCTCAATCTCTTTCTGGCGGCCCACGACTGGATCGAGCTTACCTTCCGCGGCCATTTGGGTCAGGTTTGAGCCAAATTCATCGAGCGTGGGAGTCTTGGTGCGACCCTGACTACCTCCCGCAGACACTTCCGCCGTCTCACCCAGCATCCGAATGACTTGCGTTCTGACCTTAGAGAGATCGACACCCAGGTTTTCTAGCACCCTAGCCGCGACCCCTTCCCCTTCACGGATCAAACCAAGCAGCAAGTGTTCCGTGCCAATGTAGTTGTGTCCGAGCTGGCGTGCCTCTTCCAAGGACAGCTCCAACACCCGCTTAGCTCGTGGTGTGAAGGGAATCTCAACGGCAACAAAGCCAGACCCCCGACCGATAATTTTTTCGACCTCAATCCGGGCATCTTTAAGGTTGACACCCATAGATTTCAGCACTTTGGCGGCGACGCCGGTCCCTTCTCCAATCAGACCCAGGAGGATCTGCTCTGTACCGACAAAATTATGTCCCAGGCGACGAGCTTCTTCCTGGGCAAGCATAATCACCTTAATAGCTTTCTCTGTGAAGCGTTCAAACATGGCGTTCCTTTATCACCTGGTGCGAACCGGTACGCTGATTTTAGCATAGGAAAATCCTCAAGCTGTCAGGATTGGACAGCAGGAATCAGGTAGGGATCTCCGAAAGTAAGCCGCAGATCGTTGCTAAATCAGCGTTGAATTAAAAATTTGGGGATCAAGGAACGATGGTGGAATCACACGATAAACTCCCGAAGGGAAATTCTGCGAAAAAAGTAAGCCCACGTCAAGAGGCTGGAGAAAATTTAACCTGAGAGGGATACCAATCGGTATCTGGAAATGCAGACAAGTGCCATCCTGCCTGCTGCAACCGCTGGCTCACTTGCTGCCGCCATTGCTGAAGCGCCACCTGAAACTCCGGACGCTGTAAACCTTTACGCCAGAGGATCAGCGCGTCTTCGCCGGTGTCCTGGTAGTAGCTGCGCCGCTGCCCGACGGCTTCAAAGCCAAATTTCTGGTAGAGCGCAATCGCCGTTTGGTTGGATATCCGTACCTCTAGTGTTGCCCATTCCAGCCCTCTACGCCAAGCCAAAACCAGCAGGGTGTACAGCAGAAGCTGACCCAGCCCTTGCTTTCGATAGGCAGGATCGACCGCAAGCAGGGTGATGTGAGCTTCATCGGCAATCGCCCAGGTGCAAGCTAAGCCAATCAGAGGCTTACCATTATCTAAACTGCCCTCAGATAGTCCGGGAGCATCAACTGACTGTAAGACGAGCAAATCACTGTTGGGACTGTCGATTTCCCGCTGATATCCGGCCTTGGTCCATAAACCGCCAAGGCAACGTTGATCCAGTTCCACGGCTTCTGGCAGATGGGTGATGGTGAGTGGCTGGAGCGCTAGAAATTTCACAAAAGCCGCAAAATCGAATCAGGATGCACAGCCCTCAATTGTACACTGGTTATAGATGAGGAATTTGGCGCATTCGCGTTCAATTATTCATTCGTCACTCTTTTTCACGCTTGATTGAGTAGCAACTTTATCAATAGCAACATCTAGCAACTTCTCAAGGATCAGCAATACGAATGGTATCGACTCCTGCAACAGCGGCGGCTTCAGGTCGCCAATACTTGCCTGTTCTCAACACCGAAAATCCTTCGCCGAATCAATATCTGCTGCCGCTAACCACTCGCGTAAACGGTCAAAATCATTTGGAGATTGGCGGTTGTGATGTGCCAGCCCTGGTGCAGCGCTTTGGTACTCCATTGTACATCCTGGACGAGGCGACCCTGCGCACAGCTTGTCGCCAGTACCGGCAAGCATTTCAGACCTACTATCCAGGGGAATCGCTGGTGATTTACGCCTCGAAAGCCTGGAACTGTTTGGCCGTTTGCGCCATTGTTGCCTCTGAGGGATTGGGCATCGATGTGGTTTCGGGCGGTGAGCTATTCACGGCTCTGCATGCAGGCATGAACCCAAAGACGATGTACTTCCACGGCAACAACAAGTCAGTCGAAGAGCTGAAGTTTGCCATCGATACGGGCTGCACGATTGTGGTAGACAACTGGCTAGAGCTACAAACTCTAGCTGAAATGCAGCAGCCAGTCCGGATTATGCTACGCCTAACTCCCGGCATTGAGTGCCACACCCACGAATATATTCGCACTGGCCATCTCGACAGCAAGTTTGGCTTTGACCCCGACCAGCTCGACCAGGTATTTAACTACGTCAGCCAACAGTCAGCGCTAGAATGCATTGGCCTCCATGCCCACATTGGCTCGCAGATTTTTGAACTTCAACCTCACCAGGACTTGACCGCTGTGATGGTGCAATGGTTGGGCAAAGCGGCTCAGTATGGTCTGCCCGTACAGGAACTCGACATTGGCGGTGGTCTAGGCATCCGCTATACCGAAGCCGACGATCCGCCCAGCATTGATGAATGGGTCAAGGTGATCTGCGACGGCATCGTGCGCGCCTGTCAAGCCCAAAATCTGCCGTTACCTAAACTCATAGCCGAGCCGGGACGTTCGCTGATTGGTTCGGCCTGCGTCACCGCCTACACAGTTGGCAGCCACAAGGTGATTCCGGATATTCGGACCTATGTTGCGGTGGATGGCGGTATGTCAGACAATCCCCGTCCGATCACCTACCAATCGGTGTATCGCACGCTAGTTGCCAACCGGATGTCTGAACCCTTGACTCAAACCGTCACCGTAGCCGGTAAGCACTGCGAATCGGGCGACATTGTGATCAAACAAGCCCAACTTCCCGAAACCCAACCCGGCGATGTGCTGGTAGTAATGGCAACCGGAGCCTACAACTATAGTATGGCCTCCAACTACAATCGCTTGCCGCGTCCGGCGGCGGTGCTGGTCAACGCTGGGGAAGCCAGCCTGATTCTGCAACGCGAAACCTACCAAGACTTGATTCGTCAAGACTGCCTGCCGGAACGACTACAGCAAGAGCCGTAGCTTTGAGTTTTGAGTTTTGAGTTTTGAGTTTTAAGTGTTGAGTTCTAAATTCTGAATCGGATTAGGTTACAAACTATGTGCTGAGTACAGGCTACGCCACTACAACTCAAAACTCAAAACTTAAAACTCAAAACTTTATTCAAGGCTTTCTAGTTTCAGTTAGTTATTTAGCAAGGTTCACCAACGTCGCTCACATGGGATCTCAGTTAAAGCAATGGCTGATAAACCTTGGCTGGACTTGGTCCTTGCTGCCCGGTGTGATCGATGTTGGCTTAGTGCTGCTGCTGGCCTACATGATTCTGGTGATCATTGGCGAGCGGCGCACCCTGTGGATGGTCAGGGGGTTAATTATATTGATGCTGGCCTCGGCTCTTAGCAGTGCCCTAGGGTTGAGGTTTCTCAGTTTTGTGCTGGAAAAGCTGGTAATCGGTTCAGCGGTGGCGATGGCGCTAATCCTCCAGGCCGAATTTCGCCGGTTACTCGAACAAATTGGACGCGGTGAGATCCTCCAGTTGTTTCGCCCCTCTCAAGAGGCCGTCCCGAAGCCCGACAGCGTGATTGATGAAATCGTTGATGCAGTTAAGGAACTCTCTCAGAACCGGACCGGAGCTTTACTAATTCTTGAAACCGATCGCCCGATTGATGAACGAGATTTTTCGGTTCCGGGTGTTAGATTGAATGCTGAAGTTTCTAAGGAACTACTGCAAACCATTTTTCAGACCACTACTTTGTTGCATGATGGAGCAGTCCTGATTCGCGGTTCTAGAGTGATCGCAGCAGGGGTAATTTTGCCGATTTCCGAACGGACGGCCTCCCGTCAACTGGGAACGCGCCATCGGGCAGCAATGGGCATCACCGAACGAGTCGAAAATTGCGTTTGCGTTGTTGTATCTGAAGAAACCGGGTCCATTTCGCTCGCTGAGCGGGGTACCCTACATAGACCGCTGACCAGCAGCAAACTCAAAGACATGCTAAGAGAGCGGTTTTCTCCATCTGTGGAACGAGAAGTTGTCTTGGGTCGCCAACTCGGTGCCCGCACGGCTGCTCTACTCGCCCGTTTATTTCAATCTAAATCATCGGCTTCTAGAGAGAAAAAATGACAGTTAACCCCACCCTCCTCCGAGAATTACCGGCTGACTTGAAACGGGAACGATTACCCAGGCATGTCGCTGTAATTATGGACGGCAATGGTCGCTGGGCCAAACAGCGTGGTCTGCCTCGGATTATGGGCCATCGCCGCGGTGTCGATGCACTGAAAGATATTCTACGCTGCTGTAAAGATTGGGGCATTCAGGCGCTGACAGCCTATGCCTTCTCAACTGAGAACTGGGGCCGACCCGCTGAGGAAGTTGATTTTTTGATGACGCTGTTTGAACGGGTGTTGCGGCAAGAGCTGCGCGAAATGATGGAAGAGGATGTCCAGATCCGGTTTGTCGGCAATCTGCATGCCCTGCCTCGTTCACTGCAAAAAGAAATTGAATACTCGATGGAACAAACCCGCCAGAACCGCAGTATTCAGTTCACCATTGCCACCAATTATGGTGGTCGCCAAGAAATCATTCAAGCCTGTCGTTCCATTGCAACTCAAGTGCAGCAGGGCCTACTACAACCCGATGAAATCGACGAAGCCTTGTTTGAGCACCATCTGTATACGGCTGGGATTTCCGAGCTGGATCTGATGATTCGCACTAGCGGCGAAATGCGCATCAGCAACTTCCTGCTCTGGCAGGTAGCCTACGCTGAACTCTACGTTACTGATACGTTGTGGCCCGACTTCAACCGAGCCGAGTTTCACCAAGCCCTCTCGTCCTACCAACAGCGCGAGCGTCGTTTCGGTAAGGTTTGATAGCACTCGAAACTGTATATTGAGTGTATGAAATTTAGCAAAACCCACAGCCTGTTGAGTTGTCATGACCCAATCCACTGACACAGCAGAGGTGCTAAAACAACTGGGCAAGCTTACTACTCTGGTAGAAGGCATCCAGACGGATGTTCAAGATATCAAGCTGAATCAAGCTCGAACTGACGAACGGTTAAAGGTATTAGAGACACAGGTCTCTGACTTTAAAAAGAGTACCGAAACTCAAATCGCCGACCTCAAAAAGAGTACCGAAACTCAAATCACTGACCTGAGAAAAAGTACGGAAACCCAAATCGCCGATCTGAGAAAGAGTACCGAAACTCAAATTACTGACATCAGACTGCAACTGCGCTCCCAAGGCAACCGCCTGTGGTCGTTTCTAGTGGCTCTGTTTCTAGCGGTATTAGGATTAGCTTCGCAGCAAATCCTCTTCCCCAATCATCAAGCCTAACTGAGTGGAGAACGAACACAGATGTTATCGATTCTTCTCAATCGCTTCTGCGTTACACTCCAGGTGTGCAGTCAAACGGGCTAATCAGCCAAATCCTTCTAGAAGCCGGTGATGAGATTTGAACTCACGACCGCTCGATTACGAATCGAGTGTAGGATTCAATGAGATCAATGCTTTCAGTGCTATTGCTCGATTTTCTACACCCAATTTACACCCAAAACTCAGTCTTCATCCTCGCTTCACAATTAAGGGGTTGCCCTATTCCTCATCTTTCAGGGTAAACAGATCCCCTATCTCAACCCCAAAGTAATCACAGAGTTTTTCGATCGTTTCTCTGTCCACACGATCGAATCGATTGTTATACAGCTTTGATATGGTGTTGCTACCCAAACCAAGCGACTCTCTCAATTGGATTTGGGTAATCTCTTTTTCAGCCATTAGAACTCGTAATCGGCATCTCATCCGCTTCATGCTCCTAAAGATACGACCCTAGCGGCATTCTAGCAATCTAATTGTCGCTAATGGCAACTATATTGCAGCTTATTTGATAAATATTGCCGCTTCCGGCATAATCAAAGCAGTCTAAAACCCAGTCCCCTGACTCACATCTCAGGACTGGGTTAAACCCCTATAGGAGTTAAATCCATGATGCCAGAAACCAATCAGATTGCCATACGTCGTCAGCTTGCTAAGGATGCTGCGAGTGAGGCAATCAAATCTTTGTTCACCGTCTATTGGGCAGATAGCTTTGATGTAAATCGCCTTCAAGATCGCCTTGTAGACCTCATCTTCTTTTTTACTCGCAATGCCCAAGCTCTCGAAGAACCTCATCCTAGTTCTGAACGGTTGAGTGGAAGCAGTAATCCGATCACTCCTTCTCAGGAGATTCCTGACCATGAGCTTTAACGCTCATATCACCGATGTCCTGATGATTTTGAACAATAAGGAGCTTAGAAGTGTCATTCAGAGAACCTGCTCAACCGTTTATCGATCTACGCGATCGCCCCTCACCTGAGATATTGCGAGTTTTGGCGATTGGCAGTCCTCAAGTTGTGGATTCTTTCGTGATGACCCTATTTCATTGGGGTTATGCCAGACCGGAAGACTGGTCTAGACCGCTTCCAACCATTAACCCTGGTGAGGTCATGCGAATACTGACGAAACGAATAACTTTGAACGAATAGCATAGTCTAAATGCTGCACAACCCGGTAGATTTACCGGGTTTCGCTTTGTCAGGATAACAGATTGCCAGTATGGCTTTCCGTCAAAAATCAAGAATTGGCAAAGACCTAGCCGTTTGGCCTGCTCATACAACAGATATAGGTAATGATCATGCAACGCGGGTAATTAAATTACCTTAACCTGTAGTTCATCCTGGGCATTTCTATGGTTACGTTCACTAACTCAAACTCTAACCATCGTAAGCAAATAGGGATTAGTACATCATGACTATTCCTGAAATACTACAGCAGGCTCAAGATCTGACTAGCCAGCTTACGTTAACGCTCGATAATCCTAAGTCTGTTAAGTTACAGCTTAAGCAAATCTCATTAGTTCAGAAGCAGCTTAGGGCGTTGAAAAAAGAGCTTACTGCCGAAATCAAGGCTATTAACCAGCAGGCTACTCAAACTGGAGCAGACAGTATACTTTCCGTTGGGTTGGATGTTTTTGGAAAGCGAAAATGGGCTGGAAGGGTGAGGGCTGAAACTAGACGGGCGATCGAACGACAAAAACGGGGCGAACGTCAGCCCTATATGGAGGTTAAGGATTTGATTGACCAACTACTGCTAGAGGGCGATCGGCTGAAACTTGAAGGAGAGCAATATCTAATAGGGTAGACAAACTATAGATAGAAGACCACCAATATATCTGAACTTGTGCAGGAAGGAATGGATAAAGATATTGTCCGTAGACTAACGCCTGAAGAAGAAGAGTTGGGAAAAAAGCATTCTGAGTTGGCAAATTTAGAAGCTGAATTAACCCAACGTGAATTGGAATTGGCAACGCTTCATGCTGAACTACACGCATTTGAGCGGAAATATCAGCAAATTATTGGTATTCGATTTTCCGAACTCGATCGGATTGAGGCTCAAATAACTGAATATATGGCATATCTGGAAGCCTCAAAAGAATTTAAGCCTTCTGATAACCTCAAGAGATTGTATCGAGAAGTTGCTAAGCAAATTCATCCAGATTTAGTAACAAACGAGGCTGAAAGGCTACGTAGACAAGAACTGATGGCTGAGGTGAATCAAGCTTATGAGGATGGTGATGAGGAAAAGTTACGAAGCATTTTACACAAGTGGGAAAGTAGCCCTGAATCTGTAAAAGGAGAAGGAATTGCAGTTGAACTGATTCGAGTTCTGCGCCAAATTTCGCAAAGCCGCGATCGGCTTCGAGCAATTGAGGAAGAGCTTAATGAAGTTCAACAGACTGAGCTTTATCAGCTAAAAACTCAAGTTGCGAATGCAGAAAAATTGGGACAAGATTTGCTACAGGAGATGGCAATGGAGCTTGATTTAAAGATTGCTCATGCTCAGCAGAAACTAGAAGGACTCAAAGCAAGATTATAAAGATGGAAGCTGAAGGAAACAAGGCAGAAAAAATTGTTTTGTCAAGACAACAAAAAATAGACAAATATTCTTCAAACCTTGCAAAAAGAGGTTTGAAACTAGCTAATACTTTAAGTCGATATAAAGTTGAGTCTTTTATTCAAGAGCCTTGCTTTCGAGTTTGGAAATGTAAATTTACACTTCCTGGTTACTCCAAAGAAGTAACGTTTTCAGGAGGAAAAACACTAATTACTTGGGGTGATAATGAATCAGTGGCAATTAGCCAGGACAACAATTTTATAGCCAGCGTCGATGGGTGGGGAGAAGTTAAAGTCTGGAATTTACTGGAAGAAAAGCATATCTACTCGTTTAAATGCGAGTGTGCAGAAGCAATTTTTCCGGTTGATCACTGGATGCACAATTTCTCTTCAGATTTATCTGCAATGGGTAAACACCACTCCATCTATATACTTCCAGATAATGAAACTGCTGTTTGTATTAGTGATAGCGGAATAAACGCTTGGAATCTAAAGGTTGGAAGACAGAAGTATTTCTTTTCATCTGGATCTAGCAGTTTTTCTATAGATCCTAAATATCAAAAAATTGCTATATGCCATTCTCATAATGTGGAAATAATGTCTTGCATGACTGGTCAAGTACTTCAAACAATTGATTTGGATGATGATCGCAGCTTCTTTACAGAAAATATTGCTATTTCTCCTGACAGTAAATTGATTGTTGTTTCTGGAAGTTCACTTTTGGATTGGGGCGAAAATGAGCAAGGTGAGGAATATTATACGAACGAACATACTATAGAAATTTGGGACTCTAATACAGGAAGATTACTATATGTTTTAGACAGATATATAGACTATAAAAATGAGAAATCAAGTCCACATGTTGTCATCACCTCTGATGGCAAAAACTTGATTAGTTACTCCGACTGGCTTGAAGAGGGCGATGCAAAGATTAATGTCTGGAATCTTGACACTACCGAACTACTTTACAGTATATCTGAAGCCGTTTATTCAGTAATTGTTAGCAGTGATGAGAAACTTGTTTATGATTCTGTTGCTGATAAAAAAATTAAAATTCTGGATTTGGATTCTGGTAATTTACAATATGCTTTGATTGAAGAATCTGATTCTATTACTACCATGACTATCAGTGCAGATAGTTCCTATCTTGTTTGTGGCACTAGAAGTGGAACAGTTCAGATTCGGGATCTAAAAACTGGTGATTTATTACATACGCTTGCAGGACATGAGCATCCAGTAAAGTCAGTTGTCTTGAGTCACAACGGAGAGATAATTGTTAGCACTGACGTTGAAGGAACGGCTAAGATTTGGAGGACAAAGTAGATTTGAACTAGCATGACTTAACTAGCGGCGAAAGCGCAATTGACCCATTGGTGGAAACTGCGACAGCAGCAGCAAAAGGAAATTGATGCCTCAATCGCCAAAAATACTGATACCGAGGTTTTGTATGACCAGCCTATGAAGACATCAATCAGACATTTCACAAAACTGCCTTCAGGATTGATTCTTATCACGCAAGATTTTCTCATACTCTTCTCTAGTTAGGGGGCAATCTAGCAATCTCAAGAAGTCATTTTTGCTCAACTGACACTGCTTCGCCATCTGCGACAGCAAATTATCAGGAATATCCTTCATTTTTGGAGTGTGACTTGTCTTTGTCTTGACAGTAGTTTTCTTTCCGTCTGTGGTGATGTATACGAAATAATGATGATCACTCTCTGTCTGTTCAAAGCCCTTACTCCTCAAAGCAGACTCTACCTTAGACTTTTGACGTGGCATTTCTATTTTCAGAAACCGTTTCTATCAATTTTTGACGTAATCTCAAAGCATCAGGTGCTAGCTCATCTTCAGAGCTTCCCACATAGGCATCCCACATAAACACAATCTGTTCACTGATCTCCTGAAGCAACTGCTCACGAGTCTGAGCATAAGCAAGCAATGTTAGAACTGGATCTTCCACCACATAAAACTGCTGGCTCTCTTCATCTAAGGATGGATTGAAAGTGAGTGGTTGCCTAAAGCGAAATTCTCGATCGTTCCAGTGAGCAATTTTTAAGCTAATAGGAGATAGGTCAACAGGCTCTAGCTGGGTCACATCAGTTAGCTTATTTGGATAGCCCTCATCATCCAAAGTAAAACGCCCTGTTGCCTGAATCATCCCTCTCCGGTTCTCAATCATCGTTTCCTCTAGCTCATCCACATACACACACTCAATCTCTTTGTGAGTTACCGGATGACGTAGAACCACTGTTCTCCTATCAAAATCAATACGGATCAGTTCACCCGTTACCGTCATCACCGTGTTTTCTGGAGTGTCTTGAGCCAGCTCCCGATCGATGAGAGGAACAGCGTTATCAGGTATTAATAATATCTCTGGGTGATCATCTCTCTGAAACCCAAACCTCCACCCCTCACCCGGTTTAGGTAATAGCTTCCTAACTTCCCGCAGCGCCCGATTTCTCACCTTTTCATCAGGAAAGACATCAAACAGAGGGTCTAGCTGTCCAGTTTGAATTGAGCTGAATAGCATTTCCGTTCTACTCAATAAGTCTGAATAGTTCGTGAAAAGCGATGAATCTACATCACCCGAACCAAGTGCGATCGGCATTGCATAGCTTCCAGATTGAGGAACCCGACAACTGAGGCTATATCGCTGCTGAATCTCTTGTGGGAGCCGAAACCGATCTCTGATGCGTCTGTTTTCCTGAGTTGTTGCAATGAGGTAGACCAACTGCTGTAGCCCTGACAAAGTACGCGCCAACACATCCGCCGGAACTTCATGTGTCCCGTCCTCATCGTTGGTTAGGCGGATAGTAGCGATCGCTTCGGGTCCAGCCATCTAGATCTAGAGAATAAGCACGACAATCACTGATTAAATACAGTAATACATACATTCTCTCTTGATGGTGTAACACTTTGCAATTAGTGTTTTAGCCCATTCTGACTAAACGAACCCATAGAACCCTGATTCTTCCGGTCCTGAATTGCTTCTAGTCGATCAATCGCCTCATGCAGTTCCCGGTTGATATTCCGCTGGTAGCGGCTGAATAGTTCCTGGTTTCGCATTCCCTTAAGTACGTTTGAGCCTACACCCAAATTACGCCCAAGTTACACCCAAACAGCCCTAATACTACCCAACTCTTATTCAATTTTAGAACATGTGTACTATTTTACCAGCATGCCTAGATACGGTAAAACCCCTGAGCTTTAGCACTTTCAGGGGTTTTGCTTATAAGCCGGTGATGAGATTTGAACTCACGACCGCTCGATTACGAATCGAGTGCTCTACCACTGAGCTACACCGGCAAATGCTTTACCAGTATAGCATCAAGCGTCTAATAGCGTCGAACTGGGTCAAGGCGGCGGGGAAGCAGGAGTGGGGGCGGGAGAACGACCTAGGGTTGTGTTGATTAGCTCTAGAACCTTGGCAGCAATTTTTTGATCGGCTTCTGGAATGAAGTGGCCGTCAGCAATAAAGTTTTTCTGATCGGTGGCTGGTGCAATATCATGAGTGCTGACAAACGGAATGCTGTGTCGCTCTAACGTAGGTCGCAGCAATTGATAGAGGTGGTCATCATAGCCTCGATCGTTAATCAGCAGCACAACCGGCATGATGCCATCTTGTTTAGCCGTGGCTGCAAAGTCCTGCACCATCTGTTTCAGGACAGCGGTTTGCTCCCATTTTTCGTTGAAGCCGTCGCTGGTGTGAATTTGAGCCGTGCGATTATCTTGATAGGATTTAGCCCAAGCGCGACGCAACAATCGGAACAGGGCCGAATGGTCCAGGGCAGTTTGTTCAAAGGTAAACGAATTAAAAAACCGATCGTTCGTCTCCAGTTGGTTCACAAACGCATCCCACTGCTGCGGATTTTGCATTGCCTGCCGCAGTTGCTCCAGTGACTGGATCTGCGGTTGAATCGCCTGCAATTGGCCGGCCTCAACTTTGTATTTCGGAAAGGTGTAGGGAGCCGGAACCTCTGCGCCCCAGGTCATGCCAGTCATCGCATCCAAGCCTTTGACGCTAGAAGCGAGAATACCCAGAACGACAACATTAGCTTGATGCTTGTCTCGGTCAAATTGATAGGCCGAGTAGGAGAAGTTGGGAGGAGCGGCTGGCCCTGCCATTGACCGCAATGTGATGCGCGGATCGAGCTTCTCTACTTCCCCCATCACCCGCAAGCTAAACGACATACCATAGCTAGCAACGAGAATGTCATCTCCTGGTTCAGGAACTGTGGGCTGCTCCTCTAGATTCTGAGCATTTAGCCAACCTGCCTGGGCAATCGGAGCGCTCGTATCGTTGGTTGGCCCCATTTGGCGGCGGATTTTGCCTTCAATCGAGCGGCCATAGTCGAAGTAGAGACTGAGGGAACTAGGTGAGGTATTCAGCGGATCGGTAGGATAGGGAAACAGCCGATTGATTGCCACATCAATGGCGACGAGCGTTGCCACAAATCCTAGTGTTGCTTGGGCGCAAGTCCTAGCCCGCTTGCTGGTGAGAACTTTGGTCAGGGGATTATCCACAGAAGCAGATTGATCAGAATTGGAAGTAAATAAATTGCGAAGCTGCATTGCTTGCTCCCATCAAAATTAGCGTCGTCAAAACAGCGTAGAAGGCTCCCCGGAATAAGCTGGGAATTCGATAGTAGAAATGGGCATTACCGGCACTGTACTCCAAGCACTCATAGACAATCAGCACGAGTAGCCCAATCATGCCAGATAGTGTTGGCCTAGGCATGCTGAGGGAAAAGTTACCAAAGTCGGTGAATAGGATTTGGGTAAACCTGACGATTTGTTCAAAGGATGTAGCTCGGAATAACAGCCAGCCGTAGCACACCAATCCGAAAAACAGCACCGTGGCGGTAGCAGCAGGCAGAAATTGCTTGAGATTAAACGAATTGCGCTGGGTTGATTGTTTAGATTCACGAATGCCCAATGCCCGATAAATGCAAAGCAGTGTGCCTTGATAGAAGCCCCAGAGCACATAGTTCCAGGCGGCTCCGTGCCACAGTCCTCCCAGCACCATCGTGGTCATCAGGTTACGATACGTGTTGCCTTTGCGGTTACCGCCCAAGGGAATGTAGAGGTAGTCACGCAGCCAAGTTGAGAGGCTGATGTGCCAACGCCGCCAGAATTCGCTGGGAGTTTTCGAAAAGTAGGGCAAGTTAAAGTTGAGCATTAGCTCAATACCGAACAGCTTGGCTACGCCTCTAGCAATGTCGGAATAGCCAGAGAAATCACAATAGATCTGAAAGGTAAACAGCAGCGTGGCTGCCACCACATCCAGCCAGGATACGGCTCCGGTTGTGCCGTACACGGCGTTGACTGAACCGGCAATTCCGTCAGCAATGGCAACTTTTTTGAACAAGCCCAGCAGAATTAAGTACAGGCCGCGAATTGTTTGATCAAACTTGATTTGACGCGGTTTGCTGATTTGGGGTAACAGGTCAGCGGCTCGCACAATTGGGCCAGCTACCAACTGAGGGAAAAAGCTAATCGACAGGGCAAAATCTGAGAGCCGTTGAACCGGCGGAATCTCTTTACGGTAGACATCAATCGTGTAGCTCATCGACTGAAACGTGTAGAACGAGATCCCAACCGGCAGCAGCACGCCAAGTGAGAAAAAGTCGGCTTGCCAGCCCACCGAGCTGAGAGCTGCCTCGGCACTGTCTACAAAGAAATTGAAGTATTTAAAAACTGCCAGAATACCCAGGTTGATTGTAATACTGGTCGCTAAACAGAGATTCGAGCGGCGATTTTCTGGCAGAGCCACCAGGTAGGGGTACAGCCCGTTGGCAAGCAAAACGGCGGCTAGGGTGCCCAACCACACCAACCACCCGGTCCAAGCTGAAGGCAGTAGATTGGGCCAATCTACTGCGAGCTGAAACGGTGTCAGCGAAAATTGCACTGCCTGCCATTGCACCGTGACAAACAAGAGGGCCGCTGCCAGTAGAGCCGTTGTCGATACAACTCGCTGCCGGGTAGACATCTGCCCTTGCCCAATCATTAAGGCCGAGCAAAAGTCGAGCGTAGAGGTGAGCAGAATTAGAAACAGAAAGCGAGCATCCCACCAGCCATAGAAAATATAGCTGGCGACCAACAGCATGCGATTTTGTCCCCGAAAGGGCAGCAGGCGGTAAGCCGTGTAAACAATAATCAGAAAAACTAGAAATTCAATTGAGTTGAAAACCATCGGTTTTTCGCTCGTAAGAAACTGGATATATGTCCTGCTAATTTCTCCGTCAACCCAATCCAAAATCGATGAAGGTTCTGTCTATGAATCTGTGAGAATCCATTCGAATTACCTCGATCCAAGTCATTGAATCGAGCTGCCTTTTATTTCGGATTGAATTACAATTACGGGCTTTTTTAGATACAAAAAACAGTAAATTAGCTCACTTTTTCAAATAATGAATTCATCATGTTCCATGCTTCAAACGATTTTACTGTTCTCATCCTGAAGTTTCTTAGAACCTGGAGACATCTATATCTAAGATTTACAAAAAACCTGGTCAAACCACGGATATACAGGTGATTTGTTGAATTTTAAGTAAGGATTAAGTTTGTAATTACGGAGTCGCTGCAATAGTTTGAATGTTCCAACTACGAAATTAGGATGAAGTTAGTTAAAGATTAGATGAAATCCTTAGTTTCTGGTTGATGCCTGACTGAATTAATGCCTCACTGCATCAAATGAATCAGCATGATCTGGAGCGGCTCACCAATCAAGATTCGCGTTTGACCAATTGGCACAATGGCCAGTGCGTTGGTCTGAGCTAGATTGACTAAATTCCCCGAACTGTGAGAACCGCCAGCCAAGTGAAATTCAAATTCGCCGTTGACAATCTGCACCCGTCCCCATAGATAGCTCTCCCGCTTACCGTCTGAGCGTAATTCTTGGGTCGCCCGTCCCTGAATCACGGTGGGGTCCCAACCTGTGGCTAACCCTGATAGTTTTCGCAAGGCTGGCTGGACGAAGCGCCAGAAGGTAACTAGGGCAGAGGCGGGGTTGCCGGGAAGGCCGAAGTAGAGGAGGGGGCGGGGGGGTGATGGGGGAGCGGGGGGGAAAGTGGCAAAAGTGAGGGGTTTGCCGGGTTTGACGGCAACGGCACGGATGTGGATTTCGGCTCCGAGTTCGGCCAGGATGCGATCGACGTAGTCATAGTCGCCAACCGAGACACCGCCAGAGGAAAGAATTATGTCGGCGCGGCTGATGGCTTGGACGATGGCCTGTTTGGTTGCTGCTGGATCGTCGGGCACAATTCCCAAAGGAATCGGTTCGGCTCCAGCACTGGTCACTAGGGCTGTGAGGGCATATTGATTCGAATCTACAATCTGTCCGGGCTGAAGCGGCTGGTCTGGCGGAACGAGTTCATTGCCAGTCGAAAGAATTGCCACACGCGGACGCCGGTAAACCGGAACTTGCAGACATTGGGCGGTAGCCAATACGGCCATATCTGGGGCGGTCAGCAAAATGCCAGCCGGTAGCAGCGGAGTGCCAGCGCGGTAAAACTCACCCTGATGCCGTACAAACGCTTGAGGTTTGGGTGCCGCTAAAATGCTGACTCGATCACCCTGACGCTGAGTGTCTTCCTGGATCACGATCGTATCGGCTCCGGCTGGCAGCATTGATCCGGTGAGGATGCGGGCTGCTTGACCGGACTGCACAGTTTTCTGCGGCACTGCACCTGCCGGAATTTCTTCGATAATGTCTAGCGTCACGGGCTGCTCAGGGCTGCAGTCAGCAACATCTTCGTAGCGCACCGCGTAACCATCCATCGCCGAGTTGTCCCAATGGGGAATGTCGAGTTGGCCAGATACCTGAGCGGCAAGGATCCGACCATTGGCAGCAGCTAGGGGAACCAGATCGCGATCCTGTTGCGGATCGAGCGGCTGCACTCGATCGAGAATGATTTGTTCGGCTTGGTGGGCAGGCAGCATAGAAGACTGAGTTGAACCGTTGGTGAACATTGCAACTCAGCCTAACA
The DNA here is from genome assembly GCF_032598965.1 of Leptolyngbya sp. NK1-12. Taxonomy (NCBI): domain Bacteria; kingdom Bacillati; phylum Cyanobacteriota; class Cyanophyceae; order Leptolyngbyales; family Leptolyngbyaceae; genus Leptolyngbya; species Leptolyngbya sp. NK1-12. The sequence continues at coordinate 6,404,677 of NZ_CP053586.1, read as the reverse complement.
GAGTTGGCTCAACTTAGAAACCAGGTTAGGTCGCTCCAAAAATGGCGCTGGTAGTTCCGGTCAGGTTGCGGTCGAAGCTGCCAACACCCGTAGTTGGGTCAATGCGAATCTGCAAACGGTTGACGGTGTAGCCGTAGAAGATGCCGCTGTCCTGCGCGAGTCCGTAGATATTTCTAAAGCCCGTATCGCCAATCACGGTGGCTACGCCATTCAGGTCAATCGAGTACAGCGTATCCGTCGAACTGCCAACGGTAGCCGATGTGGCCAAGAAGCGATTGCCAGCCGGATCAAATACCAGATCGCCGCTGCTGGAGAAGTTGGGAATGGTGGCCACAAGAGTCGCCGTGCCGGTTTGAGTATTGACCGTGTAGAAGTTGGAGTCGCCTGCCGCGTATAGCATTCCGGAAGTGGAGAAGGCCAAAGCAGTCATATTGTTGGCTCCCAAGCTGCCGATCAAATTAGCAGTTCCGGTATTGGCATCGAGTTTATAAAGACTGTTGCGCGTAATCCCAAACAAGTCGCCTGCGCTAGAGCGAGCAATATCAGTCAAATCCAGGGAAGAACTATTGATTAAGCTAAAGGCACCTGTGGTGCGATCCACTCGTCCGAGTTCGGCTGAACCAGTTGACAACAGACCTATGGAAGACTGAGGGGGAGGTTGGGGCGGCTGAGTAACTGGAGCTGCCGATAAGGCCAATCGGTAAGCAGTATCCCCACCACGACGCACTACCCGCAGATAGTACACGCCTGCCTCTAGCAAGGATGTGATCACCTCTGCCCGTTTGCCCGGTTTGCGAGACGCCCCAATTACCTTTCGGTTCCCATTCAGCAACTCCAGATTGGCGTTGGTTTTGAGGCCATTGAGCTGGGCAGAAAAATTGCTGCGGTTGCCTAGGGAAAACTGATACAAATCAACTCGTTCGCGGCGACGAAGCGCATTCTTGAGTGAGCGACTGCCATTTAGCGCTCCTAGAGCTTTGAACTGAGCTGCACGGTTATTTTGCATAGCTGACGAATCAGAAGAACATCCTTCATAATTCCCAGCCCAATTAGCCTTGCTCCGGAAGCCACCCGCTAGTAGCGAAACTTGATATGCATCGACGCCTGACTCCCTCTAATACAGCAAATTAAACCGCTGAAGCTGCGTTTCCACCATTTGCGGCAACAGCTTGTGCAGTTCGGTTTTGTTGCGGAATAAGAGGCGGTTCCCCGGCGGCAGGTCGAAGGCAAACTGACCATTGACGCTAGACCGCTCCATCTGAGCCAGCAAAATTTGCTCAGCGCGTTTACATTGCAGCGCATAGCCCACTTCTACACAAACTTTGGGGCTAGGAATCGGCTGAGGTGGTTCGCTATCCAGTTGCAGAATTGGCGTCCCGTCGGCAATAAACAGCAGGCTTTTACGGATTTTCTGCATCAAGGTGCTTTTGAGGCGAACCGCTCCTTCCGTGGGACGATGGGATTCTTCTAAAGCCAACAACAGCCGCGATCGCTTGTTGAGTTTTTCAATGATTGTCTGCAATTCTTCGCGCAGTAATTCACTCGATTCTGCGTATTCAGTTTGATAACAAAGAAAGATCGTTGGCTCTAAATGGGCCATCACATCTTGTTTAGTAAAGTAGATTTCATGGCTGATTAAATCGATATTAGAAATAGCGTAACCGCCGCTGCCTTCAATGTAGAACTCAACGGTTTCTCCTTCTAAATAGCGCTGAAACCAAACCGATTGTTTGACATCTTCACTGTCTTCTAAAAAATCGGCTCGCAAAGCTGACTTCAACAGACTATTTTTACTGAGGCGCAAATCGTGAGGGCGCTTTTCTAATTCTCGAATTGGTTCATACTCCTGGAGATACCAGGCTTTCAAAGCAATAATCGCCATGATGCACTTTTACCTGTCTCTTGACCTGTCCTGTAGGCTTTAAAGCAGTAACAGCACCCCTTGCATGAAACGCTGAGTGATTTCCTCATTTCTCCTGATTCTATCTAGAGTTGGGCTAATTCAATCCTGAAAAAATAATATTGATTTAGCGCTCAAACTCTCTGTCAACTACTAAGAGGAAATATCAATGTTTCGCAGAAGTGCTGTTACGGTTAGACGAGACAGATGCAAATTAAACAGCTCTTTTACCTCTACTTTGTTGAATGTGATCTTGGCTGTCAAATTTGCCAACGAAGCTTTATTGCTTCACTTTTTACTATACCGTCTTTCTACTCTAAATCAGTTTGGCGATACCAAAGTTTACGTTAAGATCAATTCCGCAATCTTTGATACAAGTAGGTTGATTATTTAGTTGGATCAGCTTTCATCACTTAAAACTCAAAACTCAAAACACTGCTAGCTGCGCGACAGGCAGAAGCAAGCTACAAAACTACGTGCTCTGCACAGGCTACGCCACCAAAACTCAAAACTACGCGCTCCGCGCAGGCTACGCCCCCAAAACTCAAAACTCAAAACTCAAAACTGGTACTACTCTGAGTTGGCTCCGAGTTTGGTAAAGTTGAGGGTGCCAGCTACCGTAGTGATTCGCAACCTGTGCCAAGGGTTTATCTAGAGCAAATTTGTCGCCGCTTCAATCCCACCACCGCCATCGAAGCCATTACTTTTGAAGTCCCTGACGGCCAATTTTGGGTACTGGTGGGACCGTCGGGTTGCGGCAAGTCTACAATTCTGCGGCTAATTGCGGGATTGGATACGGCCAGCAGCGGGGATATCTACATTGGCGACCGCTTGGTCAACCAAGTGCCAGCTCGCCAGCGTGATGTGGCGATGGTCTTCCAAAACTATGCCCTCTACCCCCACATGAGCGTGGCCGAGAATCTGGCCTTTGGATTGCGCTTGCGGGGAACCGATCGACGGCTTGTGCAACAGCGGATTGAAACCACAGCCAAATCGTTAAATATTGCCCATTTGCTCGACCGTAAACCGGGTCAGCTTTCTGGCGGACAGCAGCAGCGAGTGGCGTTGGGACGGGCAATTGTGCGGCAGCCGCAGGTGTTTTTGCTGGATGAGCCGCTCTCCAATCTGGATGCCCAGTTGCGAGACGAAACCCGGGCCGAACTGAAACAGCTCCACCAAACGCTAGGAATTACCACCATCTATGTCACCCATGACCAGGTAGAAGCCATGACCCTGGCGGACCAAATCGTGGTGCTCAATCAGGGCAAGATTCAGCAGATCAACGATCCGCAAACCCTCTATGCCCAGCCTGTGAATCAAATGGTGGCTACGTTTTTTGGCAGTCCGCCAATGAATATTCTGCCCGCTCGCTACGACGGTACGGCTTTTCTGGTGGGATCTAACCACCTACCCTGCCCCACTGCCCTCCAAAAGCAACTGCAATTTAAACTAGATTCGGCAACTGAACCGGAACTGCCATCGGGTGACTGGACCATCAATCTGGGAATTCGGCCTGAGCATATCCATCTCACGGATCCAGCTAGTGCAGATCTGATTGTGACAGCCACACTGATCGAACCGTTGGGACGCGAGAAGTTAGTGCGAGCTAGCCTGCTGACCGATGCATCGACGACGCTTCAGTTTTGGGCTGCCGCTGATCAAACCGTCCGAGTTGGCGATCAATTGCCACTCCGGTTAGAGTTCAATCAGCTATTTGTGTTCCATTCCCAGACCGGCAAAAACTTTTTGATCTAGTTGATCGAGGCTAGTTGATCGAGGCTAGTTTTCTGCCACTCTGGTGAATGGATGTATCGGAGGTTTTCGAGAATTCAGCCGTGCCGAATTGGCTGGTTCATTCCGATGGGTCGTATCCACCATTTCCACATTGAAGCGATAGCCCACATTCCGCACGGTTTGGATTAAGTTGGGCTGGCGGGGATCAATTTCGATTTTTTTGCGGAGTGACAGCACATGGGTGTCCACGGTCCGGTGATTGTCGATCTCGTCCGGCCATGCCTTGCGCAGCAACTCTGAGCGACTGAGGGGGACTCCGCCCGCTTGAGCTAGAGCATACAGCAAACTAAATTCCTGCGGCGTCAGGTCTATCAACTCGTTCTTGAAGCGGACTCGTCGCTGCACCAAGTCAATCTTCAGATCACCGTAGTCCAACACTGCCGGGACCGCGAAGCTGCGACTGCGTCGCGTCAATGCCTCAACCCGAGCCAAAAATTCTTGAATCCCAAAGGGTTTGGTGAGATAGTCGTCTGCACCGGCCCGCAACCCGGTAACAATATCAGCTTCAGTGCTGCGAGAGGAGAGCATCAAAATCAGGGCTTGACGCTGTTGCTGCAACCAGCGACAAAACTCTAGGCCATCTCCATCGGGTAGTTCCGTATCCAAGACGATCAGGTTGGGCCGCCGACTCATGAAAACATCTCTGGCTTGGTGCAGATCGGCAGATTGATAAACCCAATACCCAACCTGCTGCAAATGCCAACTGAGCAGGGATCGCAAATGGGGATTACCCTCAACAATTTGGACGCCAACAGCTCCCACAGGTGAAATCTCGTTAGAGGTCTGCATTTCCAGGCTAACAAAGCATTTGTCAAGGTTTTGTAACCACTGCTACCTGCGTCTGAGAGATTCTGAGAGCGGCAGCAGTCCGTGCTTACACCCGCTTCTAGCTCTATCTTGCGAGAGGCAATCGTAGCGTTGGGTAAAAAATCAGTTAATTCTCAGAGAGTTCCAGGTAAAATACAAAGTAAGTCCCCACTTGACTATTTGAGCAATAAAGCACTTGGTTGTGTGGGTTTCAGTGTAAATCGCAAATGCATCTAAGCAAAACAATCTAAGTACCTTCGCTGAGGGGGAAGTTCATTATCGATCGATTGGCTACACCTGTTCTATCCCATTCCCATTCCATTCAATAGCGCCGCTGCTATTTGTGAGAAATTCACTGGAAAAGTATCATTGGGAATTTATCACTGGGAATTTGTTCAGAATTGCTGTCGTTTAGGCAATGGTTTGATTAATTTATGCTTCAGGATGCCCTTGCAATTCGCTATTATCAACGGCTCACCGATGCTCTGGTAGAGCAATGGAATCGTGGCTATCGGTTTGACGAACTTCGCCTCTACATGGATGGTTACCTAGCGGCGCTTCGTCACGCTGATGCAATTGAACCCTATCTAATTAACCGTTTGGAAGAGGAAGTGATTCGCTATCTCTACGATCCGTCTAACTTTGAAATGCCCCAAACAGAACCCGATTATCGTTAGGGTTGGGAATGGCGCACTTATCTCTGGTCTATCTGCGGTTGTCTGGGTTGATGGCTTTTTGATGATCCCAACTCATCCGCACAGTTATTCAACCCTCTAGATCAGCTTGACGAAGCTTCTAGAGGGTTTATGTTTATTGGCTCTAGGAGACTCTGCAAAGCTCACCTATCAGGACGCTAGAGCAACCTCGACCATTTGCTGCAATTCGCCTTTCTGGTACAGCTCGATCATGATATCGGAGCCACCAACAAATTCACCGTTGATGTAAACCTGAGGGATTGTGGGCCAGTTGGAATATTCTTTGATGCCTTGCCGAATGTCTGGATCGGACAGCACATCATAGGTTTCAAATGGAACACCCAACAGGTTCAAAATCTGCACAACATTGTTGGAGAAGCCACACTGGGGCATCAGCTTCGTGCCCTTCATGAACACCATGATTTTATTGTTCTGAACCAAATCATCGATTCGCTGCTGCACTTCTGGAGTCATATTTTCTACAAGTATTTGTTTACGCTTTTAGTCCACGCTTCTATGGTATCGGTTCCTCCGACTCTAGGGTCAGAGGGCTACTCTAATTTGGTCTATCCCAACTATCGAAAGTTCTGTCGGTCAAACCGGTCCATTAAACCGGCAAGCAGTCCAGGCAGGAATTTCCATCTGCAAGCAAATCAGCAATAGATACGCTTATCAAACCGTTTGCTGCTGGGCCTGCCAAGCTTGGGGGGTGTAGGTTTTCATCGTCAAGGCATGAATCGCCTCGGAAGACATTTCCTGCTGGAGAGCGCGGTAGACCAACTGGTGCTGCTGGACCAAGCCCTTGCCTTCAAACAACGAAGAAACAACGACTACCTGATAATGATCGCCACCGCCCGTGAGGTCCTGCACCTGCACCTGGGCATCGGGCAATCCTGCTTTGATCATCGATTCAACTTGAGCTGGGCTAATCATCTAGCCTCCTATATATCGCGTTCACGTGATTTGGCCTCTACTCTAATCTAAAGTATCAGACTCGCAGTAGCAGAGAGATACCAATAACGAGAATCTAGGGGGTAGGAGCTTCTACACCGCCATCACGCGGAAAGGGCGTATCGACAAATCCCAACTCAAGCAGTTGCTGGTAGGCTTTCTTACCCAGGTCACGGGTGGGGTTCTGACTGCGGACGATTTGCACCAACAGAGGCACAGCTAACTCTGGCTTATTTTGCGCCCGGTGCACTAGGGCCAGTTGATATGTTGCCTCGTCTCGCATTTGGGCGGTTTGAAACGCCTGTTGGCGCTGGGCATCGGCAATGCGCGTATCAATCCCGGCAAAGCTAGCGGCCAGGTCTTGGTGAAAGTTGGAGAGCTGGTTAAATACCTGACGAGCTTGTTGCAACTTGTTCACCGCCAAGTCATAATTCTGAGCCGAAACCGCGCTACCTGCCTCGCTCATGAGCTGCTGCCCCCCCTGGACGCTGAGAATGCCCTGAGCCAATGGCCGCAAATCCTGATTGTCGCCCGGCGTTTGTAAGTCTTCAGGAGTTTGAGTATCCACCGGAGCACTTTCGGGCAACGATGGGGTCTGAGCTTGCGCGGTTGGGGATAGCAACAGGAGAGAAGCAATAGTCAGAGCTGGCAGCAACCGGCCTGTTGAAAAAACTTGAAGAGGAGCAGACGATACCATGAAACTATCCCAGATTGTGTAGTCGCGGACGGGTTTGATCTTAGGGAATCTTACCATTACGGTGCAAAGTTTAAATTTCTTTTCAGATGGCCAGAAAAAAAGCGGCGACCAAGCTTGTTTAGACTGCTGTTAGCGCAGGAAGTTCCATTGGCAACGGCTGATTCAATATGCAATACCAAGAAAATGCCGAAAAATGCCACGTCCAATCTCAACCGAACGCAATAGAATACAACTTCTAGTAATGAACCCTGAAAGAGGTCGAGTGGATGACAGATGCGAGGAAGCTGCCTCTATCCCCTGAGGAGGTATTGCCGGAGGAGTCTGTGTTTGATGTTGCCCTGCTGGATCCGGTGGTATTGCAGCGGGGGGGTGAGGAGCTGACGCTCGGAAAGGTGAATGATCGCTTTGTTGTTTGTCCAGCAGCGGGGTGTTCAGTCGCGGCGGTGCTTGAGGCGATTCAAGCTCCTGATGTCACACCCAGCTCAATTCTGCCTAATCTGCTAGAAATTCGGGTTGCTCCCAGTGATTTAGACGATTTGATGCAGCAGGCGCGTTCTGCCGCTGCCATTGCCTTCGCCAGCCACGTATATCAGATGTACGAGAGTCCGGGGACATTGCTGTACCCAACCGATCAGATCACGCTCCAGTTTGCTGAATCACTGGCTGCTGAGCAGATGCACCGAATTGCGGCGGCGGCTGGACTGCGCATCCTCAAGCTGATTGCTGGCGTTCCTAAAGCATTTGTGTTTCAGGTGACAGCCTCTGCCCCAGCCAATCCCCTGAAGTTGGCCAATCAGTTGCTCCAACATCCAGCGATTTTGCTAGCGGAACCGAATGTGGCCGTGCTACGCCAGCCCTGCTACCGTCCGCGAGAATCAAACTATGCTCAGCAGTGGTACCTCAACCATGAAGGCGGTGCGGATCTGGTGCCGGGTTCCCATATTTTTGCTGAACCCGCCTGGAACTTAACCAAAGGCAAGCGTTCCATTACAGTTGCTGTGGCCGACGATGGCTTTGATCTAGAGCATCCTGACCTGCAAAGTGAAGGCAAAATTGTGGCGGCAGTGGAGCTACAGCGAGGCGGTATACCATTGGCTAAAACCAGTGAAACTCACGGTACAGCTTGCGCTCGGCTGATCACGGCAGACGAAACCGGCAAAGGTATGATCGGCGTAGCGCCCGGATGTGCCTTGATGCCAATCGGCGTGGGTGCGTTTATTGAAGACCAAACGATCGAGCAACTCTGCCAGTGGGTAATTGAAAACGGCGCAGATGTGGTTTGCTGCGGTTGGAGTGCGGCAGCAACTTATTTTCCGTTGTCGCTACGCCAGCGAGTGGCCCTGACTCAAGCAGCAACACAAGGCCGTGACGGGCGAGGCTGCGTCCTAGTCTTCCCCGCAGGAAACGCCAATCGTCCGTTAAGTGGAATGGTGTCAGAACAAGATTGGCCGAATCAGCTTTTGCAAGGTGCAACCCGCTGGCTCAACGGTTTTGCTGTGCATCCCGATGTGATTACCGTAGCGGCCTGTACGAGTTTGAACCACAAATCGGCTTGCAGCAACTGGGGAACTGGGATTTCAGTAGCAGCCCCCGGAGGTCATGCCCCTCCTATGTATTACGCACAGCAAACGGGCTTGGTCCCTACTGGACCGGTTTGCCCTCCCCAACTCGGACGGGCCATTGTTCTAGACGAACCGACTGCAGCAACTACAACTGCTGACGCGGTCCATCCAGCCCTACTGGGTGACACCTCGGCAGCCTGCGCCATCGTAGCCGGAGTCGCAGCCCTAGTGCTGTCAATTCATCCAGACCTAACCGCGCTCCAGGTACGGGAAATTCTAGAGCAAACGGCGGACAAAATTTTGGATCCGGAACCCGATGCCCAACTGAAGCTGCAGCTAGGCCACTACGACGCCCATCGCTATTCCGCTGCCTTTGGATACGGCAAGGTCAACGCCGTCAAAGCGCTGCAGTTCGCTCAGCAGCAGATCACACCATTACCACTGCCCCAGCGCTGGATTCAATATAGCAACTCAACGCCACTGGACATTCCCGATGGCAACCCGGAAGGCATAAGTAGCGCCATTCAAATCACAGAGGCTGGTTCAGTGCAGGATATTGAGGTCCGCATTGACATTGAACACGAGTTTATGGGCGATCTGGAGGTCTACCTGATTCCACCGTGGGGAACTAAGGTGCTGCTACAAAGTCGAGCGATTGGACGACTAACAAGCCTTAAAACGACCTACTCCCTAGAAACGACCCTGTGGCTCAAAACAGTTCTCAATCATCCGGTTCAGGGCAAGTGGCGACTGCATATCATCGATTGGGTGCCAGAAAACAAAGGCCAGTTGCGCAACTGGCAGTTGGATTTAGGAGTTTGAAGGACTGGAATTAGGGACGGTCGCGGGCAAGACGCCCGCACTACAGCATCACCTGGCGTAGTACTCACTCGTACCTTGCTTAAGCTTTACTAAAGCCTAGGCCATTCTCTTCTGCATAGCGCTCCATGAACCGCATAAACCGATCCCATTCGTCAACACTCTTCATGATGTAAACGGCTTCCAGCGCCTCTGGCTGACCGTTAATGAATTTGGCTTTAACCTCTCGCGTCATGATTTCGCCTTCTTCATCAATCAGGTACATGCCCGTAATGTCTTCGGTGCTGTCGTTGCTGAGTGCTCTTGGCTTCTCAAAATAGAAGGTGGCAGTACCGTTCGTGCCATCTTTAGAACGGGTCAGCCGCACATCGGGCACAACATCTTCGGTGATTCCTTTGGAGAATTGAATTTCAGCCATGCTTCTTTTTACAGTTTTTACAGTTACTTATTGTGAACTTAAACTTATCTTCCCATCTTTCCAGCCCAGACCGAAATGTTCTCAGCGTTGCTGCCAGACATATCGGAAAATGCCGTTGGCAATTGGTCGGGCCAAGTAGCGGTGATAGGCCAAATTAGTCAGACTTGTTCCATCGATGCTGCCGCTGATATAGCCAACTTCGACATGAACTGCTGGTACAGGCGACTGCCGTAGGGTGGTGAAATGAGCAGCATGAACCCCTCGGTCTGCAATATCTGCTGTTCGGGTCAGCGCTTTGTGAATAGACCAGGCTAGTCGCATGCCCTCGGAAGAATCTGGATGGTAATAGGTCTCAACGCCATTGATATCCGACCGATTGGCCAGACTGCCATTGGCATGAATGCTGATCAAGGCAACGGCCTGATGCTGCTTCGTCACCTCGACGCGCTCGGCAGGGGTCAAATCGCGGTCCTCTGAGCGAGTCAGCACCACTTCAATGCCCTGCTGCTGGAGAAAACTGGCAACGGCCTGCGCCACTGACAGCACAATCGTTTTTTCCTCTAGTTTCGGTGTTTCTGGGGGTTCAGGCATTCCTGGCATTCCTGGCATTCCAGCCATTATCTCTGGCGATATTTCCGGCATCATTCCCGCTGGTATTCCACTGCTGGGCAGCATTGGCGGCAGCTCGGCGGCCAGACCGGGTGGCATGACTCCAGCCGGAAGGGGCGACATTGATACGCCTTCCATTGGCAGCATTTCCAGCAGGGGTGGCTGACTACCCAGGGTCTCTTGGGCAGCTTCGCGTTGTTTCGGTCGGGTTGTAACACCTGGATCGGTGCCACCGTGGCCCGGATCAAGGACAACCACCGGCGGACGCTTAATCGGCATTGGCCCAGAGGGTTTGCTAATCGCAACGATAGGCCGCAAAATCGCTGGTGTATCGATGGCTAGGGACTGCCCCTTGGCTACCAGCGCTTGATAGAGCATCGCAGCGGCCTCTGCACGAGTTAGACAATGCAGCGGTTTGAGGCAATCGGGCTGCGGAGAAACCACCAAGCGATGCTGAAGGGCGGTGGCCATAGCCAGGGTCTGAGCACTGGGAATTTGCGCTCGGTCATGGTAACTACTCAATAAGCTAGGATGGCCCCCTGTCAACTGAGCCGCATTCACCAATTGAACAATGGCCTCTAGGCGCGTCAGGGGATTGGGTTTGGCAGAAGTGTTATCTGAAGTGTTATCTGAGGGAAATCCAGCAGTTTGTAACCAGGTCGCAAACTCCCCAGCTGAGAGGGGAGCATCTGGGTGAAAGTGCTCATCGGCTAGGGAAATCAGGCGGCGATCCAGCAACGGTTGGACTAGGGCTGCGGCCCAGTGCCGTTTGAGGTCAGCGGGGGCATGCAGGGGAGCCGCAGGGGAAACCGGGGAAACCACATCAGACTGGACTGCTCCTGTTTTGGGCGAGCGGATGGTAAGAAATTCTACGGCACCCTCAACATGAGCCGGATTCAATTGATTGCCGCTGCAGATTAGCTTAGCTGGCGTAGCGTTGCGCAGATCGAAGCGTTGATTACCTCGGAAGCGGTTACCAGCCGGGTCATAGAGGTTGCCTAAATCAGGGTTGGCTTGTCCCGACACGACTAATCCATCCTCGCGGTTCTGGGCCAGCACATTGCCGCGCAAGATCGGCGCAGCCGCACCCGATAGCACCATGCCACAGCGGTTCTCATAGATCTGATTGCTAACAATCCACGGCGCGGCCCGATCGCTGATGACAATACCAAAGCCGTTCAGCCGCCAGACGTTGTTACGAATTTCGCCTCGAGCGTTCCGCACCAAAGTCAAACCGCTGGCTTGATTGTCCTGAAACACGCAGTTCATGATGGTTGGATTGGCCTTGCCTGTCACCAACAGTCCTTCCCGATTGCACTGGGCCAGCGTACACCCGGCTACGGTTGGAGTCGCAGACTCGATCCAAATCCCTGTTCCCTTGGTTGCTGGGTTTGTTACCGTCACGCCTTGCAATTGTCCATCTCCTTGCAGCACAATCGTTACCGCCTGCGGCCCAAACGACAGGCTATGATACACACCACTGCCGATCACCACCACACCAGTGCCCTGCGTCGCTGCATTACCAATCACCAGTGCCCCGTCTGGAATCACCAGCGGAAACACTTCACCTGTTTCCACACTATAGGTGCCTCGACTGAGCTGGATCACACTGTTGGGTCGGAGCTGTTGTAGCGCCCGGGTTAGAGTCTTGAAGGGATGCATCGAATCCCCGGTAGCCGTATCGTCGCCGTTAGTGGGGTGGACATAAATTTCGTTGGATATTTGCAGTTGCTGCATGGTTTCTTCCTAGCCCTGTCGTCCCTGTGCTTGTGATTCTAGTCGCAATTTAGCCAGCAGCATCCAGATTGGCGCGTTTCTTTGTGCCAAGATTTCAGAAGTGAGTTGTCCTGCTTGGCTTCAGATCTTTCCAGGATGTTATGGGTATGATTGAGCCAGCGCCTGTATTCCCAGCGCTTGCTGCCCAGGCTAGCATTCTCAACAACGCAAGCTACCAACGCTCACACCATGCTAACGACGGTTTTAATCCTGAATGGGCTGATTACCGGATTCTGCTGGTATTTCACTTGGCGCATCTGGCGGTGGCAGCGCCGGTTGGCTAGGGTGACTCAGGCTCTAACGATGGCTGAACGCCATACCCACAATCGACTGTGTCATGCGCCAGCAGCAATTTTACAAGGACAGGATAATATTCAGCAGTTGCGGAGCCAGTATCAGCAAGTTTTATTGCAATTTCAGCAGCTGAAACAGATTTTGGCCCTGTTGGGATTGGGGCGATTTGTCTATCAGCTTTATGCCAACAGGGAGAGAAATGCTAGAGAAAATGCCAGGAGGAATGCCAATCACGGCAGCAGACCAGACAAGCTTGCAGGGAATGGCGATCAGACGCAAGGACGAGGTCCGTTCGTTAAAACTGCCGTTAAAACTGCAAAACCAAAACTGACTCTTTAGACTGATATCAAGTAGGCTGGTTTCAAAGCAACTGGAAAGCAATTGGATCAAATTTTGCAATTAGGGTAGAGGCGTATGTCAGAAAATCGATCTGGCTCTGGCGGACTGTTTGTGGGTGGCCTGCTGGTGGGAGCCGCCGTCGGAACGGTAGTGGGTTTGCTGTTTGCACCCAAGCCGGGACGGGAAACGCGCCAGCTCCTGAAAAAATCTGCCGATGCGTTACCAGAACTCGCAGAAGATTTATCTGCCAGTATGCAGCTTCAGGCCGATCGGCTCTCTGGCACAGCGCTACGCAACTGGGATGACACCCTAATGCGGCTGCGAGAGGCGTTGGCGGCAGGAATTGAAGCGAGCCAGCGACAGCGGGAGCTAGAGCAACAGGCTGCTTCCTCTCCCGAACCTAAAGCGCAGGATTCTAGTATTGGGTAAGCAACGGTGGCAGATCCGATCTTCTGGTTAGGTTTATCGATGTTGTTGGTGGCTGTCAGCTTAACGGCGGTGCTGATGGCGGCACTACCTGCATTTTTGGAATTAGCCCGTGCCGCTCGTAGTGCCGAAAAGCTATTTGACACCCTCAATCGCGAGTTGCCACCCACTCTAGAAGCGATTCGGCTGACGGGAATCGAAATCACTAATCTCAGTGACGATGTCAGCCAAAACGTGCAGAACGCAGGCCGGATTGTCGATCAAATCGATCAGAGCATTAGCGGTGTGAAGCAACAGGCCAGACAGGCGCAAGTCACCACTCGCAGTTTAGTAGCCGGGTTTAGAGCGGCATGGGAGACCCTTAAACAGCCCACCTTGGCTCAAGATATCGATCCGGAGCCAGATTCTGAGGCAGCGGCAACAGCAACTCCCCAGCTCAATCGGGCTGTTGCATCGTTAAATTTGCCCCAGCCTAATCGAAATCGAGGGCCTAAACCTGAACCGCTCCCCTATCCCCAACCCATTGCTGAGCCTCTGAACCAACCGGGCACTGTTGCGTCAGCACCTGGATTAGAGGCTGAGTTAAAGACTCAACAAAAGCCAAGTCAACGGCGTTCTGAGGAATGACAACCGTTGCAAATTGCTTCTGGTATGATTAAATATGAGATTAAGGTAAACAAATGTAAATAATCTCTACTAAGTTTTCATAGTTCTCTGGTTCGCGAATAGAAGCTCGCGAGCTTGCCCACCAGTCTTTACCTGTTCAGATTCACAAGATTTTATTCATTCGCCGATGTCATCTCGATTCTTTCGTTCTCTATCTGGCTTTGCTACAGCGTTGGCTTTAATGCTGGTGATCTGGATTGCCGCTCCCGCGGCCTATGCTTATGACAATCCCGATCTGCTGCCCGACCATCCAACACCGGTGATTGACCTGGCCGACTCCTTGACCACCATTCAGCGCGACGCCCTAGAGAAAGACCTGAACGAGTTTGAAGCGGAAACCGGCTGGAAGCTGCGTGTGCTGACCCAGTATGATCGAACGCCTGGGCGGGCGGTGAAAGAGTTTTGGGGCCTTGATGACCACAGCGTCATGCTAGTGGCTGACCCTAGAGGCGGCAATCTGCTCAATTTCAGCGTCGGAGATGACCTGTTTGAACTGATGCCTCGCACCTTCTGGATTGAGCTGCAAACTCGCTTTGGCAATCAGTTTTATGTGCGGGAAAACGGCGAGGACGCCTCGATTTTGGGAGCGCTGGAGTCGATTAAATCCTGCATCCGGCAGGGAGGCTGTCAGGTGGTGCCTGGCTTACCTCGAGAGCAGTGGATCCTCACTCTGATTACGTCTGTGATTGGCGGGGTGGTGTTTGGTTTTGCGGCTCAGCCCCGCGAACCTGGGAAGGTTTTCTCTTGGCAATGGGCGCTGATCTTTTCGCCGCTCTGGGGAATTCTGTTTATCGCCTTCGGCATTGGCCCGGTGGTGACTCGTACAGCCGACTGGTTGCCTTTGCTGCGAAATGTGGCGGGTTTTGCGCTGGGTGCGTTGGTGGCCTTTCTGTCTCCCATGTTTGCCTCCTCCGCTTCTGAAACGTGAGTCAGGCACAGTAGCAAACACTATAATTTTGCGCCGAAACAAAAACTTTGACATCAAACCCATGCGCTTCTTTCCCAATTAGGGTCTAATGGAGGTGGATATCACTGCTGTGGATTCGGGGTTGCAATGGAGTGGCATACAACAGACGCTCAAAGTTTAAGCATCATCGATAGCGAAATTGGCGAGCATGCGTTTTCGCCTTCAGAGTATGAAATTGTACGCCGCGTTATCTATGCCACCGCGGATTTCGAGTACAAGTCATTGATTCGCTTTTCCGATCAGGCGCTGCAAGCGGGAGCTGCGGCTTTAGCTGCGCGTAGTACGATTATTGTCGATGTGCCGATGGTGCAGGTCGGGATTGCCCCAAGCATCCAGCAAACCTTTGCCAATCCGGTCTATTGCAGCATGGAGACGCTAACCCGCCCTCAGCGGGATAAGACTCAGGCTGCTTGGGGAATGGAGACTCTAGCTCGCCGCTATCCTGAAGGTATTTTTGTGATCGGTCAGTCCCAAACCGCTTTAGTATCGTTAGTGGAGTTAGTTGAGACCGAAGAAATTAAACCTGCACTTGTAATTGGTACGCCTGCTGGTTTTGTGGGAGTCGATGTGGCAGTCGAACGCTTGAAAGATTCGCTGACTCCCCATATTCGGATTGAGGGACGCAAAGGCAGCGCGGTTGTGGCGGCGGCTATTGTGAATGGATTGGTAGATCTAGCCTGGCATGCCTATGGGCAAGAAGGTAACGCCATCGGCTAAACCCAGCCGGAATGGTGGGATCAGCAGGGATCAGCGCGATCATCCTGCAAATAAGGTGCAAAATCTCTCTTTTGGGATTTGAGAGTTGGACCGCAATTTGCTACGCTTTGTTAAGGTTTGTTGTAGATTGTTTATAAAATTTGTGTTTGGTGATATTTCTCGCTGGCTCAGACAGTCTGGCTACTCGGTTCGCTTTGGCTTGCCATTGGCAAGTAGGCTTTTCTTAGCGAAAAATTCCTTGAGCTTTAATAACTAGGGACGGTTTGCCATCAGCAATCTTCCGTTCCTGTGGTAGAAGTGTTCTATCTAAAATTTTGTCGAAACGCCATCTTTATTATTGGTTCAATACTCGATTTAGGCAGGTAACTCCATGTCCATGACCGTTGCTCCCGACCAGATCGATCGAATTGTTTGGAACCAGCACCACGATCCATTTGAAATTCTTGGACCGCATCAGATTCACAATAATGGGAAATCTGCATGGGTTGTGCGAGCCTATCTTCCCCGTGCTAGTGCTGCTTGGGTGGTCTGTCCGGAAGAACGCAAAGAATATTCCATGCATTCGGTACATCATCCCAATTTCTTTGAATGCGTGTTGGAGCAGGATGAACTAGCCAACTACCAGCTCCGGGTCAAGGAAGGCGAGCATGAACGGGTTATCTATGACCCCTATGCCTTTCGCTCTCCTCTGCTGACGGATTTTGATATTCATCTGTTTGCTGAAGGAAACCACCACCGGATCTACGAAAAGCTGGGCGCTCACCTGACGGAAATCAACGGTGTGCAGGGAGTTTATTTCGCCGTTTGGGCACCCAATGCTCGTAACGTTTCGGTACTGGGTGACTTTAACCAGTGGGATGGCCGCGATCACCAGATGCGAGTTCGCAATAACGGCATCTGGGAGCTGTTCATTCCCGGTTTGACGGCTGGTGTCAAGTACAAATACGAAGTTAAGAACCATGCGGGTCACATCTACGAAAAAAGCGATCCCTATGGCTTCCAGCAAGAGGTGCGACCCAAAACCGCATCGATTGTGGCCGATCTGAATGCCTACACCTGGTCCGATGAAGACTGGATGGAAAAACGGCGGCATAGCGATCCGCTGTTAGAACCGATCTCGGTCTACGAAGTGCATTTAGGCTCCTGGATGCATGGCTCCTACGATGATCCAGCCCACACGCCTGATGGGAAAGTGATTCCGCCCGTACCGGTGGCTGACCTGAAGCCAGGCGCACGCTTTTTGACCTACCGCGAACTGGCTGAGAAGCTGATTCCCTACGTCAAAGAACTGGGCTTTACTCACGTTGAGCTACTGCCAGTCAGCGAGCATCCCTTCGATGGTTCCTGGGGATACCAGGTTACGGGCTACTATGCGGCCACCTCCCGCTACGGTACGCCCCAAGATTTCATGTATTTCGTCGATCAGTGCCACCAGAACGGCATTGGCGTGATTGTGGACTGGGTGCCCGGCCATTTTCCCAAAGACGGTCATGGCCTAGCCAATTTTGACGGTACAGCCCTCTACGAATATGGCGACCCCCGCAAAGGCGAGCACAAGGAGTGGGGCACGCTGGTGTTTAACTATGGCCGCAATGAAGTGCGTAACTTCCTGGTAGCCAACGCCCTGTTCTGGTTCGACAAATACCACATCGACGGCATCCGGGTGGACGCGGTCGCGTCCATGCTGTACCTAGACTACCTGCGCCCACCTGGCGAGTGGGTTCCCAACCAGTACGGTGGACGCGAGCATATCGAAGCGGCTGACTTTTTGCGTCAGCTCAACCACGTCATCTTCAGCTACTTCCCCGGCGTTCTCAGCATTGCCGAAGAATCTACGACTTGGCCGATGGTGTCCTGGCCCACCTATGTCGGCGGCTTAGGCTTCAACCTGAAGTGGAACATGGGCTGGATGCACGACATGTTGGACTACTTCCACATGGATCCGTGGTTCCGCCAATTCCACCAAAACAATGTCACCTTCAGCATCATGTATGCCTTCACGGAAAACTTTATGCTGGCGCTGTCCCACGATGAGGTGGTGCATGGCAAGAGTCCGATGATTGGCAAAATGCCGGGAGATGAGTGGCAAAAGTACGCTAACCTGCGCTGCCTCTATTCCTACATGTTCACCCACCCTGGCAAGAAAACCCTGTTCATGAGCATGGAGTTCGGCCAGTGGACTGAATGGAACGTCTGGGGCGATCTGGAATGGCATCTACTGCAATATGACCCCCACCAAAAGCTGAAGTATTTTATGAGCCGGTTGAATCAGCTCTATCGCAGTGAGCCAGCTCTCTACACGCAAGACTTTTCCTTTGATGGCTTCGAGTGGATCGACTGTAGCGACAACCGCCATAGCGTCGTTTCCTTTATCCGCAAAGCCAAGGAAAACCCCGAAGATTATGTGATTGTTGTCTGTAACTTCACTCCCCAGCCCCATTCTCACTACCGGGTGGGCGTGCCAGAATTTGGCTTCTACACCGAACTATTTAACAGCGACGCTCGCGAGTACGGCGGTAGCAATATGGGCAACCTAGGCGGCAAATGGGCTGAGGAGTGGTCGTTCCACAATCGCCCCTACTCGATTGATCTCTGCTTGCCTCCGCTAGGGGTGCTGGTGCTGAAATTGGAGCGGCAAAAAACCCAGGAAGCTCTGAAAGCACGAGAACTGGCCCAGTCACCAGACCAAACTCCAGAGCAGACTGAAACAGATTGACCTTGCGTTACATCCCACCCGTGCATGAACGGCGGACTGAGAAAGTCCGCCCGCATCGGACTAAAGCCGACAGGATCTGTCAGGTGTACTTGAGTGCACTTTTTCTGTAGCTTCATGTTCAGCTACAGGTGGGCTGGCAACGCTTTAGAGCGAATTGATTGTGACCAAAGGCTAAACTCCTCTACCGGAAATTTCCCGGATTGAGGCGAGGGCCGGTTTGGGCGGGAACAGCGGAATTCGTTAATCTCGCGCCAGTACCGCCATCAGCCGGGTCGAGGAAGGGGCGCAGATCGATGCTAGCCGGACTGCTAGACCGCCGTCCTCCGGCCAGATTAGACAAATCGACTCCAATTGCCTGACCGAGTTGGTTCAGAATCCCGTTGTCGCCTCCTTGGTAGGCTGTGGCTGCCGTGGTTTGCTGGCCACTGTCAGCAACGAGTAGGTTATTGAAAATCCGATCTCGCAGGGCTACCGGATCTTGCCCTTGGGGGACCGTCAAGACAATCCGGCAGGACGGCATCGCTTCAGTGGTGACACAGACTGTGTTGTAGCCGTTTTCTAAGCCTGTTTGCAGCTCCAACAGCCCGTCAGGTCGATAGAACTCTAGGCGACGGCTGATTTCATTACAGCGTCGATCTGGACTCCAGCCGCCTCCCATGGCCGTTGGTGTTGCCCAAGGATAGTACTGTCCAGGCTGACTTTGGGGATTGTACATTACCGTGTACTGACCATTTACTACCTGGCAGCTAAACCGGACATCATTGAGATTTTGAGTCGTGGTGGATGTGGGAGAACGCCGAGTCGGAGTTGAGCTTTGAGCCACTGTGGACATGCGGTCGCTCGATGCGCGTTCAAGGTTGAGCCAGTTGGGTCGGGCTTGGGCAGCATTAGCGAAGCTAATCAGGGGGCTACCGCCCAGCAGCAGAGCACCGAGCGACAGGCCAAGGCGTTTTAGGAAAAGAGATGACAGTCGTAGCGACATAGTAGAATCCTCAGATGAGCACTTAAACGAGTACTGAACTTGTTGTGATAAGCAGATGGTGATGAGCACCAAACCTAGATAAAACTAAGCTAACTTCTATAGCACAATGCTGTGGGGCAATTGCCTGGGACAATCCACTTGTTAGCTCTTTATTAGCTCTTTGTATTTGAAGACGTGTCTTGTCTAATAAAAGTGTCAGCGTCACGACAGATTTTGCCGCCGATTTTGCGAAAGTCATTTGCGGCTATTCATCTACTGGTCGAGGGCAATCAGTTTGATCGCCAGTTGCACAAAGCTGCATTCTAGATCTTCGTTTTTGGCTACGTCCTGCGGACAGGCTGCGCCAACAATCACCAGAAACGTTTGACCATTTTGGAGAAGGTAATCGAGGGAACCTTTGAGTTGATTACTGACAACGGGATACTCGACATTGAGGATAGATATTGACACAGCTCCTACCAAGTGGATGATTAACTAGGCTAATCGATAGGAATAATTACTTATTAAAAGCTCATGTGAAGTTTTATGAAAAAGTCTGTGCTGCTTGTTACAATCTTTTCTGGAAAAGGATAAAGCAAGTTTGTAGTTATCCCTAGACCCACTGCCGAATTGGGAACGCGCAGCCAGGGTTTCTTCCAATTGAGAAAACGACGAATCTGTATTTGCTGAAGACTGGCTCTGGGAGGGGTTGGTCTTTTTTTGTGGAAGAGCAGGGGGCGGGGAGCAGGGAAGCAGGGGGCGGGATAAATTGAGTCGAAATCGGTCATTGGTGATATCAAATCCGGTTGATCAGCCAGCGTAGAGACGTTTTGGCAAAACGTCTGTACAACGCAGCATTTAAATTTAGGGCGTTTAGTCGGATTTGATATGATTCGTGCAGCAGAGGCGGTTTCAGTACAATCAAACAAAGGGGAAGGCAGATCCTGAGTAGCGCAATTGCATAGTGCAGGGAGAAACCGTGATGTCAGTCGCTCCAACTGTTACAACAACTACAGTTACAACAACTACAGTTACAACAACTACAACAGTCAAAACGGCTCTGAAGGAATGGGCTGTGGCGGTTCAGGCTTTGAGTCAAGGGGCAACGATTTTGCTATTGCGTAAGGGGGGAATTCGCGAGCAGGGGTTTCAGGTCAACGAACCGCGATTTTGGCTGTATCCAACTTACGAACATCAAAAGCCGCATTTGCTGAAGCCGCCCTATGAGCAGCAGGTGACGCCCGTTGAGTCTGGCTGGCATCCAGAAACTGTGGAAATTGGGGCTTGGGCAGAAGTTACCCATTCCTTTGAAGTCAGCGACGCCGCCGTTGTGGAGTCCCTATTGCCGTTTCACATTTGGACTGCCGATTGGGTGACAGAGCGTCTGAAGTGGAAGCCACGCTTGCCGCTGACGGTGCTATTGCTGCGGGTGTATCGCCTGAATCAGCCTCAAGTGATTCCCTATCGTTCGGAGTATGGCGGCTGCAAATCCTGGATTCAACTGGAATTGGTTCCTCCGCTAGAGGCTACACCGGCCCTGTCTGACTTCGACTATCAGCAGCAGGTGGAAGCTATCAGCCATGTAATTGCAATGGCGGAGTAGGGGTATGGGCATCGAACATCGCCAGTATCGCCAGTCTTTTTTGCCTACGCAGGTAGTTGAACTGCGGCAAATTTGCTTCACACCCGGACGAGTGTTTGAACCGGGCAAGTATATCGCGGGCGACCTGCCGGATATCGCCTTTGAGATGGGACTCGTAGATGCCTTACCACCCGTGCGAGGCAAGAATGCTGAAATCCGTGACAAGAAGCGATCAGAATAGATTGTAATAGCGTAATGGAGCGCTCAACCTAGCTGCAACAGGAGTGTCAACAGGAGTGTCAACAGGAGTGTATTGTGAACTTTAGCCAACTTGTGAATGCCAGATCGGTACGGCAGGAAGCCGAAAGCCTGTACCAGTCGCTCCAACCCCTGTTGAGCCTAGATCCCAGATTTGCAGATTTGATCTTGACCGATTTAGGCGAAATTGTCCGCTTCTGCGGACGCAGTAATGGTGAAATTACTGCCAACGAACTGCTGGCCTACTTGACGATCTATGCTCTGATCAAGCAAGACAGCGAAAAGCTGAATGCCGCCTTCAAAACCTGGGATTTCTCTGAAGCCGATCGCCTTAAGTACCAAAAAATTACGCTGCAACTTTTGCTAGACGCCACCAAAGATCGCAAAACCGACCCGGCCCAGCTCGATGAATTGCTGCTGCCCGCCGTGCTGAACAAACTTGATGAAGCAAAAGGCACCAACTATCTCAAGTCCACCGTCAACGGCATCTACCAATTTGCCCAAGTCATCGTCAAATCCGATGGCACAATTACAATGCAGGAAATGGAAGCCCTATCGCAAGTCTGGCAGCGCCTGCACAACTACCAAACCCTCAACAGCTACCAAGACGGCCTAGCCAAAGTCACCCCCCTCACTCCCCCATCTCCCTCGTTCGGCGAGGCTCACGAGCCGCCACCTTCCTCATCGCCCCCATCTTCCTCACCTTCCCCATCTTCCTCACCTTCCCCATCTCCCCCCCCTCCCGCCCCCGAACAGCCCGCCGCCAAAACACCCGAAGAACTGGCCCAGATCCTTGAGCAGGCATTGGCTGAACTGAACGACCTAGTCGGGATGGAGAACATCAAAGAAGAAGTAAAAACCCTAGCGAACTTTCTCAAGGTCCAGAAGATTCGGGTGGAGCGTGGCTTGGCTACGACTTCGGTGTCGCTGCATTCGGTATTTTGTGGCCCGCCCGGAACGGGGAAAACCACAGTTGCACGCCTGATGAGCCGGATTTTTCAGGGGTTGGGCTTTTTAGAGAAGGGGCATTTGGTGGAAACGGATCGGGCTGGGTTAGTGGCGGGCTATATTGGGCAAACTGCTAAGAAAGTAGATGATATGGTGAATTCTGCATTGGATGGCGTGCTGTTCATTGATGAAGCGTATGCGCTAATGCCAGGAGACAATGGACGCGATTTTGGTCAGGAAGCAATTGATGTCTTGCTAAAACGCATGGAGGATTACCGCGATCGGCTGGTGGTGATTGTAGCGGGATACACCGATGAGATGGCTCAGTTTGTAGAATCGAATCCAGGGTTGAAATCTCGCTTTAATCGTTACTTTTATTTCAATGACTATAAGCCAGAAGAACTGCTGGCAATTTTTGAATCGTTTTGTAATAGGAGTCATTTCAAACTAATAGATGCTACCAGAGACAAGCTGAGGCGCTTATTCGAGGATCTGTATGTCAACCGCGATCGCACGTTTGGTAATGCCAGAATAGTCCGCAATTTATTTGAAAAGAGCATTGAACGACAGGCAAATCGCTTAGCGGTGATGTCGTCCTTGACCGACGAGATGCTGACCACGCTGTTACCCGAAGATATTCCAACCCAGTTCTCTAGCGATCGGTTAGCGGATGCCAAGCGGGAAGCAATTGCTGCGGACGAAGCTTAGCCATGAGAGTATTCCGCACGATGGTTGGCCTTTGGTTAGGCTGGCTGCTGCTGATCTGGAGTTATCAGGCGGTGGTCACAGCTCGCTATGACCTGCAACGACCCGACCGGGTGTTGGGTTGGACGGCTGACAGCACCAAGACCGAAAAAACCGCAGACCGCCCTTACCTCAACGACCCATTTCTGAATACCCAAGTCGGCTGGGATTCGGAGTTTTATCTTTCGATTGCGCTACATGGCTATGACGATCCAAAAGTGCGTTCCGTACCACCCGCCCCAGATGCCGAACCGCCATTCAATCGGCCCCTGTCGCTCAACTACGCCTTTTTCCCTGGCTATCCGTACCTGATCCGCTGGCTGGTGATACCGCTGGCTGGGTTGGGCTTATCTCCGATTGCCACCGCAACGTTAGCAGGGTTGATCATCTCAGCACTAGGAACCTTGATTGGTCTAATCGCTCTCTATGATCTGGCGACATACGCTCTGGGCGAATATGCCGGACTGCGGGCAGCTTTTTACCTGCTCAGTTTTCCCACCGGATTTTTCCTAGCCCAAGTTTACACCGAAGGCTTGTTTGTCGGCTTGGCATTTAGTAGTTTGGCTTTGATTCAGCGCAAGTATTGGCTGCCGGCAGCGTTACTGGCTGCACTGGCAACCTTGACGCGAGCCGTAGGCATATTTCTGCTGATTCCCTTACTGTTTGGCATTTTGCGGAGCTTTCGGTTCAGCCGATTTTCTGGGCAAAGTTTTACGTTTCGCGGTTTGTTACAGTTTCTGGTCAAGCTAATTTCGCTCAGCATTCCATTAGCCGTATACCTATACTGGCGAAACTCCTTTTTAGGAGATGCTTTTCAAATTGTTGAAGACCGTTTTTTCAACTGTCGCTTGTTTGATTTACAGGCTGCAACAATGGTCTGGAGGAATGGCTTCATGGCGCTGTTTGGAGATAATTCAGCGACTGTGGTTCACTACGGCATTGAGTTTGCTGCTATTGCATTGGGGTTCTGTAGCTGTTTGATTACCCTAAAGCATTATCCGGGTTTATCCTTGTATGGTTTGGCGATTTTATCCGTTTCCCTTACCTGCGGTACGGCCTGGAGCATGACTCGCTATCTACTAACGATTCCTTCTGTATTTCTAGTACTGGCTCACTGGGGACAATCCCAAGTTTTTGACCGATTGTGGTCGCTGGCCAGTATTTTGTTACTAGCCATGTTCACGGCCTTATTCTCATTCAACTTCTGGGCTGGTTAACGATAAGAGCTTTTCCATCTTGAAGCGCTCAAACTGCACGCCTTTTCGGATGACCCATTCGGTTTCTAGAATTTGGAAGCCCATTTTGAGAAAGAAATGCTTGGAAATGCGGCTGGCTTCAGTGTAGAGGCGGGAATTGCCCTGCTGAATTGCCGCTGCTTCGAGTTGCTGATAAATTGCGCTGGCGCAGCCCTGGCGAGCAAACTGACTAGAGGTATAGAGAAACGCCACATGCCCCGATGCTTCGAGCTGACCAAAAGCGACAACTTGATGCTCCACTACGGCTACCAGGGTTAAACCGCGACTCAACTGTTGTCGAAATGCCTCGATCTGCTCTGGATAGGAAGCCCAAATAGCTACCTGCTGAGGATTATAGGCGCTAGAGCCAGTTCCAATCACCGCATCTCGAAACACTGCGACGATAGCTTCGGCATCCGAGGGTTGATAGGGACGAATGATCATAAGCATTGGGGCTGTCTCAAGCAAGTTTGAAGATGTCCATTGCCGTCAAATTCAGGGTACCAATCGATGAAATGATGGGTGTATTCCCCTGAAACCTGCCCATTTCTTGATAATCGTCTTGATGATTGATTAATTCCAGTACAATCACCACTTGGCGTTCTGGGTCAATCAACCAATATTCTGGAATGTTGCGTTTAGCATACTGTGCTCGTTTACGGTTATAGTCACGCTCTCGATTACTCTGGCCCGGACTGACGACTTCAACCACCAAACGAGGTGGCGGCATTTCCAAGGTAATCGTGAGACGGCGCTGCGTTAGCGGCAAATGTTCCTGGCGTAAGACCACGAGATCCGGATAGCGGTTGGCAGCATCACCGGGTTGCAGGACGGGTACTTGCAGCTCACAGGCATGGGGATGAACCAATCGCAGCGGAATACCCGCATTGACCAACTTCAGAAACAGAAAATTGGCGATCGAAAGATTAAACTCGGATTCGGGCGGCAATTCGATTAACTCTCCATCAATCCATTCATAGCGGTTGTCCAGATCGGCGCTGTGCGACAAATACTCTTGAAAGGTAGAGAATTGGGGTTTGGCTTGAGTCATCCTGACCTCCACAATTGGCTCAACGCCGCCTTACTTCACCGCCATCTGCCGCGACTGCACTTCCAGATACAGCAGCAATGCATTCACATCGGCTGGGTTAACGCCACCAATGCGAGAGGCTTGACCAATCGTTAGGGGTTTGACCTGGGCCAGTTTTTCGCGGGCTTCTTTAGATAGGGTATCGATGGCGTGGTAGTCCAGATCGGCGGGTAGAGGCCGGTTCGACTGACGGGCAATTTGATCGATCTGATGCTGTTGGCGCTGCAAGTAGCCCGCATACTTGATGTCGATTTCCGCTCCTTCCCGTTCGGCGGGTACGAGACTGGGGTTGCCGAGATTGTAGCGATTCAGATCGACATAGTGGAAGCCGGGACGCCGCAGCAAATCGGCTAGCGTAATCGAGCCTTTGATTGCCTGTTGGGTGTCGGCCACAATCTGCTGACCAAGCGGCTCATGCTCTTTGACGCGAGTGGTGTGCAGGCGTTCTTTTTCGGCAACAATGTTGGTCTGTTTGGTTTGAAACAACTGCCAACGGCGGTCGTCGATTAGGCCGATTTCGCGTCCTAAGGGCGTCAGGCGCTGATCGGCATTGTCAGAGCGCAGCAGCAGGCGATATTCCGAGCGCGAGGTCAGCATCCGGTAGGGTTCGCGCAGATCTTTGGTACAGAGATCGTCGATCAGGGTGCCGATATAGCTCTGCTCGCGGGGAAAGACGATCAGATCCTGTCCGCGTACCAAACGAGCCGCGTTGATTCCGGCCACGAGTCCCTGAGCGGCAGCTTCTTCGTAACCCGTGGTGCCGTTAATTTGCCCTGCACAGAACAGGCCAGAGATTTTTTTGGTCATCAGCGTCGGGTAGCACTGGGTGGCAGGCAGGTAGTCGTACTCCACGGCATAGGCCGGACGCAGCATGACGCAGCTCTCCAGACCGGGCAGCGAGCGCAACATTTGTAGCTGGAGATTTTCTGGCAAGCCGGTCGAGAAGCCCTGGATATAGAGTTCGGGAATATCGCGGCCTTCGGGTTCAATGAAGATCTGGTGCGATTCTTTGTCGGCAAAGCGGACAATTTTGTCTTCGATGCTGGGGCAATAGCGCGGTCCTTTGGCATCCACCCACCCACCGTAGACCGGCGACAGATGCAGGTTCTCCCGAATCAGCCGATGGGTTTCAGCCGTGGTGCGAGTCAGGTAACAACACATCTGCTCCCGCTCGACCCAAACTTCTGGATCAAAGCTAAACCAGCGAGTTTCGGGATCGCCGGGTTGGGGTTCCATTTTGCTGTAGTCTACCGAGCGGCGGTCTACTCGTGCGGGAGTGCCGGTTTTCAAGCGTCCGGTTTCAAAGCCGAGGCGATTCAGCGTCTCGGTCAAGCCTTCGGCGGCAAACTCACCGGCTCGGCCCGCTGCCATTGATTTGTTACCAACCCAGATGCGCCCGCCCAAAAAGGTGCCTGTGGTCAACACCACCGCTTTGCACTCAAACGCGACGCCAAAGTAGGTTTCCACTCCAATCACTTCGTCATTGGTCCCCAGCACCAAATCCGTCACCATGCCTTCGCGCACCGAGAGGTTGGGCTGATTCTCCACAATCGTTTTCATCACGGCGGCGTATTCCCGCTTATCGGTTTGTGCCCGCAGCGCCCACACAGCAGGTCCGCGCGAAATGTTCAGCACCCGCTTTTGCAGATAGGTGCGGTCTGCCATTTTGCCAATTTCGCCGCCTAGGGCATCCACCTCGTGGGTCAACTGCGATTTCGCCGGACCGCCCACTGCCGGATTACAAGGCTGCCAAGCAATTTTGTCGAGGTTCAGGGTCAGCAGCAGCGTCCGACAGCCTAAGCGAGCCGCCGCCAGTGCCGCTTCACAGCCGGAATGCCCAGCCCCAACGACAATCACATCAAAATAATCTTGGAAGGTAACGGCAGACGAGTTCATGGGGTTTATGCTTGGTTTGTGCTGGAATTGCGGATGCTATTACTATTTTCGATGTTAGCGGTTGGGTCGGCAACTGTTGGGGGTGGGGGTGGATGAGTGAGGGGTGAGGGGTGGGGGGTGAGGGGTGGTTGAATCTATCAAGTTTTTTGACATTCTTCGGAATGTGGTGAGTCCGCTGGCTGAATGCGGTGCTACAATCGGTTCGCATAGCTAGGGGTGCCTGAGGCTTTTTTCCAGGCTGAGATTACACCCTTAGAACCTGAGTCCGGCTAGCACCGGCGGAGGGAAGCTGTCTACAACGAGGAATTAAATATGCGAGCTGATTGGATTGCCAAGCGGCAGGGGCACAGCAATGTGTCGCAAATGCACTATGCCCGTCAAGATGTGTTCACGGAAGAGATGCAGTTCGTGGCGATGCGCGAAAATCTGCCGGTCGAACTGATTCGGGATGAAGTGGCGCGGGGGCGGATGATTATTCCGGCGAATATTAACCATGTGAATTTGGAGCCGATGTGTATTGGGATTGCTTCTAAATGCAAAGTGAATGCCAATATTGGTGCCTCGCCTAACTCTTCAGATATCGAAGCGGAATTGGAGAAGTTGCGTCTGGCCGTAAAATACGGAGCCGATACGGTAATGGATCTGTCTACGGGCGGCGGAAATTTGGATGAAATTCGTACTGCTATCATCCAAGCTTCGCCTGTACCGATTGGAACGGTGC
This sequence comes from Leptolyngbya sp. NK1-12, assembly GCF_032598965.1. Lineage (NCBI taxonomy): Bacteria > Bacillati > Cyanobacteriota > Cyanophyceae > Leptolyngbyales > Leptolyngbyaceae > Leptolyngbya > Leptolyngbya sp. NK1-12. The sequence goes on along the minus strand of NZ_CP053586.1, from coordinate 6,377,089 downwards.
CGGTTTATCAAGCCCTAGAAAGCGTCCACGGCAGAGTGGAAAACCTGACGCCGGATGACTTTTTACATGTAATCGAAAAGCAGGCGCAGCAAGGCGTGGACTACATGACCATTCATGCGGGCATTTTAATCGAACATTTGCCGCTGGTGCGAAATCGGCTCACGGGCATTGTTTCGCGAGGAGGCGGCATTCTAGCCAAATGGATGCTGCACCATCACAAGCAAAATCCTCTCTACACTCACTTTCATGACATCATCGAAATCTTCAAACGCTATGATGTGTCGTTCAGCTTAGGTGACTCGCTGCGTCCGGGTTGCCTCCACGATGCCTCAGATGCGGCCCAGCTCGCTGAGCTAAAAACTCTAGGACAGTTGACCCGCAAAGCCTGGGAACACGACGTGCAGGTGATGGTTGAAGGCCCAGGCCATGTGCCGATGGATCAAATCGAGTTCAACGTCCGCAAACAAATGGAGGAATGCAGCGAAGCGCCCTTCTATGTCTTGGGTCCGCTCGTCACCGATATTGCCCCCGGCTACGACCACATTACCTCGGCGATTGGAGCGGCCATGGCTGGTTGGTACGGCACGGCAATGCTCTGCTATGTGACGCCGAAAGAACACCTGGGGCTACCCAACGCCGAAGATGTGCGCAACGGATTGATCGCCTACAAAATAGCAGCCCACGCGGCAGATATCGCCCGCCACCGAGCTGGAGCCAGAGACCGAGATGATGAATTGTCGCGTGCTCGCTATCAGTTTGACTGGAACCGTCAGTTTGAGCTGGCCCTTGATCCAGATCGCGCCCGCGAATACCACGACGAAACCCTACCAGCCGATATCTACAAAACCGCAGAGTTCTGCTCGATGTGCGGCCCCAAGTTTTGCCCAATGCAGACAAAGGTGGATGCAGAAGCGCTGACGGAGTTGGAGAAGTTTTTGGCGAGTGAGGCGGTGGGGATGAGTTGAGGGAGATGGGGAAGTTGAGGGAGATGGGGAAGATGGCGGCTCGTGAGCCTCGCCGAACGGGGGAGATGGGGATGTTTATACGGATCGGCTCATTTTGAATCGCTGAACCTTCGGACGGATGCAGCTCAGGGGAGAGCAAGAGAGCGGGAACGGTCCTAATCGTTTTGACGGAGGCTATACATTAGCAGGAATACAGAACCCATAACATAGAGTCCTGAACAAACTCCCTCATCTCCCTCGTTCGGCGAGGCTCACGAGCCGCCACCTCCTCCATCATCCCCATCACTCCCACCTTCCCCACTTCCAGAATGACGATCGCCTGTTTTCGCAAACTTACTGAGCTCCTACCATCTAGCCCCGTGGTGCTAGCAACCGTGGTGCAAACGCAGGGATCGGTGCCGCGGGAAGTGGGTGCCAAAATGCTGATTGGAAGCGATGGGTTCACATTCGGCACGATTGGGGGCGGAGCCGGCGAGGCAAAGGTGATTCGGCAGGCTGAGCAGGTGCTGGAGACAGGTCAAAAACAAATGGTGATAGTCGATTTAACTGGCGCAGCCCATCGAGACACACAGGGCATTTGTGGCGGCATGATGCAAGTGTGGCTGGAGCGTTGGACAGGCGCAGCAGCACAGACATTAGCACAGCAAATTTTGATGCGCCTAGAAACCGGACAAACGGCGACGTTGGTAATACCATTTGAGTCAAATCAATCGCCTTATTTAGTTGATACAGACGTTGGCGTTCTCAGTGGAAGCGCGATTAATGACGAAAATACATTCATAGGAACGTTACAACCACCTCCTACATTACTAATTGTTGGCGCAGGGCATGTCGGTATGCAGTTAGCCAAAATAGCTGATATGATTGGCTTTCAGGTGATGGTGCAGGATGACCGCTCGGAATGGGCCAATTCTCAACATTATCCTCAAGCCACGAAGATTTTTGCAGAACTGACAACGGCACTGACTGATTTGGCAACTCATCCGCAGCTATTTGCGGCTTTAGTGACACGTGGATATCAGTATGATCTAGCCGCGCTAACGGGTTTACTGCAACGCCCAATTCCTTGTCGCTACATTGGTATGATTGGCAGCAAGAAGCGCGTTCGGCAGGTCTTGCAGACGGTTGAGCAAAACGGCATTTCTCGCAGCCAACTGCAATCGATCTATGCTCCGATTGGTTTGGATATTGGTGCGTTAACACCAGAAGAGATCGCCGTCAGTATTGCGGCTGAATTAATCTGGGTACAGCGCGGCGGCAGTGGTCGTCCTTTGTCAGAGAAGTCAGATTAGAATCATGCAAATCATGCAACCTATCCACGCGGTTTTTGCTGCTGTTCCCCATAGTTACGGGCTTGCTGCACCAGCGTTGTCAAAGCTGGGTCGTTCCAATCGTTAATGCGTGTTCTAAACCATAGCTCGTGTAGACCCGATGTCACCAGAAATATGGTTTCACGTAGCGATAAAAGCGTTTTGTCGATCCAGGGCAGGGCCGGCAGTGGAGCAACATGCGGCACGACGCGAAACCCTTGAGACTGGAAATCTAGCAGCGAGCGCCACATGTGGGGACCGTCAGTCACTAGTAGAATCTGCCGGATGCCCTGCGGTTGCAAAACAGCAGATGAGAACAAGGCATTTTGTGGAGTGGTGAGAGAGCAGTTTTCGCCATCTAGAGCCGTGGGTGGAATGCCTTTAGCTGCTATTTGCGCCAGCATTTGCGGTGTATCGTTAATGCCGCTAGAAAAAATCAGCGGTGCTCGCTTGGCTCGCCACAATCTAGCCGCTGCATCTACCCGTGCTGCTTGCCAACCCGGACCACGCCCTAAAATCACGATCGCCTCAACAGGTGTACCCGGATCCGACGGCAATCCCAGCGTCAGCACCCGATCGCTAATTGATAGCCCAATCAGGATAATCACCGTTAACCCCATCAACCAACTCAAGCGCGCAGCCCGATGCCGTTTTCGCCACCCCAGCCAGCTCAGTCCCGCCACAATTGCCAGCAGCAGTGCCAGCAGCAGCGGCAACCGTAGCCAGTCCAAGCTGCCCCAGCTAATGATCAGAGGAACTGCACTAAAGGGGCGATTGCATTGGGGAGATTCAAACATAGGGGAATCTTTGAATGGGGAATCTTTGAATGCCAAATTTTTACCACAGGCCAGGTATCGGCCGAGCAGGCGGCTGGGTGCTGGCAGCTTCGGCTAAGCAGTCCCGGTAAACCATCGTGCCATTGACCTCAACAAATGCTTCGTTACCCTTTGAAGCGAGGGTAGTGATGCCGTCCGAATAGCGAATACCCGAACCCGAAACCACCTGCGGCAAAGTGAGGGTACGACCATCGAGCACTAGCTCAACACTGTCATCCAAATAGTGAGCCGAGAAAGAGCGGCCATCCCGGCACTGATAGGTCACCCGCTGGGAAGTAGATTGAGATGAAGAAACAGCCTGTCCCACACAATTGCGATAGGTTTGCTCCCCGTTTTCCTCGATAAACGCCTGATTGCCCTTAGTAAAGAGAGTGATCTGACCATTCGAGTAGCGAGCACCCGAAGCCGACACCACACTCGGCAGCGTCACCGAGTCAGCACCGCGCATTACCTGAGCCGCATCACCCGCATACTCAACCCGAAACGAACGCCCCGCCTCACACTGATACTCCACCAGCCGCACCTGAGCCTGAGCCGACAGAGGCATTGCCATCAACAAGGGAAGGGCCACTGCCCCATATTGAACCCACTTCATCACACACTTCTCCAAAGATTGTTTGAAGATTGAACTTGCAGCCGCCAGACTAAACCATTCCAATTTACCTTTACATCCTGAGACCCAAAAATCAGCCCAAAAGTTGCTGTCTTCCCTATCTCCCCCACCTTCTCCACCCCCTCTAGCCTTTCCCTTCAACTCAAAACTTAAAACTCAAAACTCAAAATTCAAAACTTACCCCCTCTCCCAATCGGAGGATATTTCCAATCCGGGTTGCAACTCATACTCATAATGACTATGATTTAGATATGGAGTGAAAGGAAGCTTAATTTGGTTGGTTGTATTTAGTTGATCGTCAGCTGATCAGATGATCAACAGCTTGAGAGGACTATCTGCTGGACGACATGAGATAGGCAGCTCTAGACCTCAATTCAGTTTTGAAGTTTAAGTTCGATAAGGAGAGTTTCTGATGGCTCACAATCTTGCGCCATTACCCTATGACTATGCGGCACTGGAACCCTACATTGATGCGCAAACCATGCAGTTGCATCACGACAAGCACCACGCTGCTTATGTGAACAATCTCAACACCGCTCTGGCTAACTATTCAGACTTGCAGGCTAAATCGGTCGAGGAGTTGGTGGCTGATTTGAACGCCGTGCCTGAAGCAATTCGGACAGCAGTTCGCAACAATGGCGGTGGTCATGTCAACCACACGATGTTCTGGCAAATTATGCGTCCGAATGGCGGTGGAGAACCGACTGGTGCCTTGGGAGACGCGATTAGCTCCACCTTTGGTGACTTCGATACCTTCAAGCAGCGGTTCAACGAAGCGGGGGCCAAGCACTTTGGCAGCGGCTGGGTTTGGCTAGTGATCAGCCCCGAACAAACGCTGCAAATTACTACCACACCCAATCAAGACAGCCCGATTACCACTGGTGCTAAGCCCATTTTTGGCAATGATGTCTGGGAACACGCCTACTATCTGAAATACCAGAACCGCCGCCCAGAGTACCTGGATGCTTGGTGGAATGTGCTGAACTGGGAAGAAATTGAACGTCGATTTGCTGCAATGCGTTAGGACCACTGCCAAATGTATTCTAAGCAATGGCGCAATCGGCAGAACAACTGTATAAGTTAAACATGGAGTCAAGGAGATACATCAGCTATGACTGCAACGCTACAAACTCAACAAACCGTGGTTGAAACCCTCAATCGCGAGCAAGCTAATGCGTTAGTCGCCTACCTCAACTACAAAAAGTATCACTGGCTCACCTATGGACCCCTGTTCCGTGATCTGCATTTGCTATTTGAGGAACAAGGCGCAGAAGTGTTTGCCATGATCGACGAGTTGGCAGAACGCAGCTTGATGCTAGATGGTGCCCCCGTGGCCGATCCCGCTGATTATCTACCAACCGCAACCGTGCAGCCCTCGACGGGTAAACTGGCGGTACGGGAGATGGTGGAGGAAGCAATTGCCACCCACGATCGAATCATCCAAGAGATGCATCAGGATGCAGAAATTGCCACCGAGGCTGGTGATATTGGTACGGCAGACCTCTATACTCGCTTAGTGCAGATGCATCAAAAGCATCGCTGGTTTCTGAAGGAAATCCTCAAGAAAGGCGACGGGTTAGTGTCCTAACCAATTGGCTGCTCTGAAGCAGATTTCTTCTCCAACTCATTCCCTAGTTGAATAGATGTCTTGCCCCTGATGTGCCGAATTGGCAGCAGGGGTTTTTTGTCGCTTGTGAATTTGCGGTAGAAGAAATAATCTGAGTCTAATCAATCACTGCTCGGCGTCGGAGAATTCCTCCAACGTTTGGGCCGATAGGAGATTGGAAAAATCCTAGCCTTGGACCATTTTGATCCCAACTTGGCGCAATTGCTTGACTTGGAGTGTTTGACTTGGAGTGCTTGACTTGGAGTGCTTGACTTGATCCACTGTCTCAACGTCTTCTTCTGAATTGATATGGGATACACTACCTGGTATTCAGACAGTTTGGCCTTCATGGATTCAACCCACTCCTCAGGGCGTCCAGCCCGCTTCTATGCTTGGCTTTCGATTGTGGCCTCGCTCGTGATCATTACGCTCAAAACACTGGCGTATCTGGTTACGGGTTCGGTGGGGCTGCTGTCGGATGCCGTGGAGTCGATTGCCAATGTAGTAGCGGCTGGAGTCGCACTGTGGGCGTTGACCTTAGCCAGTCGGCCTCCCGATGCAGTGCATGCCTTTGGTCATTCTAAAGCCGAATATTTCTCCAGTGCGCTAGAAGGCGTTTTGATTCTAGTCGCAGCAGGTGGGATTGCAGTTGCGGCAGGTGGACGGTTGTTTCATCCCCAACCTTTAGAGTCGGTAGGACTGGGTCTAGTTCTAAGCATCGTTTCTTCGGGTATTAATGCAACCGTGGCGTGGATTTTGCTGCAAGCCTCGCATCGGTTACGATCGATCACCCTGCGGGCCGATGCCTATCATCTGCTGACCGATGTGTGGACTTCGATTGGGGTGATTCTAGGAATTGTGGTGGTCAAATTGACCGGCTGGCTGGTGCTGGATCCGCTGATTGCGCTAGGAGTAGCAGCCAACATTGTCTGGACGGGCATCAAGCTGCTGCGGGAAACGGGGTCAAGCTTGCTGGATGCAGCCTTACCGACCGATATGCAGGAAACCATTCTGTTGATTTTGGATGAATACAAACGGCAAGGCATTCAGTTTCATGCGTTGCGGACGCGCGTAGCCGGATCGCGGGGTTTTGTTTCGTTTCATGTGCTGGTGCCAGGGCAATGGACGGTGCAACAAGGCCACAATCTTTGTGAAGCAATTGAGCTGGCTTTATTAAAAGCGCTGCCTGGAATTTATGTGATGACGCATTTAGAACCGTTAGAGGATCCGGCGTCCTGGCAAGATGAGCAATTAGATCGGCTGATTTCTCCAGATTCGAGTGGAAACGGGTGATGGCCTAGGCCGGTTTGAGCCGATGGGCGCAGTAGGAAGAGGCAATGACTAAGCCTCCACCGATGGATTGGGCAAGACTGAGCTGTTCACCCAGGATCACAATAGCGCTGACAACTCCAAACACAGGAATTAGGGCGATATAGAATGCCGCATGGCTGACCGGCAGGTTTTGCAACGCAATCAGATAAAGCAAAAATGCCAACGCATACTGCATGATGCCGGAGCCGATTGCCAATAACCAAAAGGGCCAAGAAATTCCAATTGCGCTGATTTCGTAGTTGGGATTCACCACAGATAAAATTCCAAACCCGCTTACGGTCGCGATCAAACCTACGAGCTGCTGGGACGAGGTAAGCTGTAGCGGATCGACAGTCGAAATCTGCTTTTTGCTCAAAAGCACATACACCACCGCGAAGAGGGTGCCTAGCAGCACGAGTAAATCTCCCGTTAACGAAGCCTGATTCGCGCCTGCTGTATCCTGCAACATCAGCAGCACTATTCCTAAAAAACTGATGCTAGCCAGCAATACTTTGATTGGTGTTAACTTCTCTCCCAAAAAAATCGCTGCAAATAGGATGGTCAAAATGACTTCTGAGGAGCCAATCAAAGTTGCGTTGCTGGCGGTTGTCAGTTGCACCCCAAAGATGCTGACCATGTAAGCCAAGGCAGGTTCAAATATACCGGCTATGCCTTGCTGAAGCTGATGCCAGGAACAGGGAAACTGACGATTTTGCAAGTAACAAGCAGTGACTAGAAACCCAACACTAGCGCTGAGTTGGATGATCAGCAGCGTAGTTGGGGCAATTTCTGAGAGGGCAATTTTGGTCAACGTCACCCCGACCCCCCAGCAAAAGGCATAACTGAGGGCAATGATAGTTTTTTTCATGATGCCATTCTGATTCGACTAATCGGATTCAACTAAGCGACAGTATTGCTGTTCCACAGGGCAGCGATCGCCCGGACACACTTCCTCTTCACAGAGGCGGCAAATGGCATAGGCCCTTAGCTCATCGGTAGTCATGGCTGCTAGCATTTTTTCGAGCAGCTTCGTCAACTGCTTCCGCTCAGCGGCAGACAAAGACTGAACTGCAACCTGCAACTGCTGACGGCGCTCCGCTAGAATGGCTCGGCGTCGTTCAAATCCGGCTTCGGTAAGAAACAACGCCAATGTTCGCCCATCTGTTCCAGCTCGACGCTCTACCAAGCCTTGTGTCTCCAATCGATCAATTAAACGCACGGTGCCTGGATGGGATAGGTTGAGAATTTGCCGTAATTCGTTAATCGAGAGTCCTGGTTCTGCGCCCAACGTGACCAGTGCCGCAGGCGTTTCACCTCCTCCCGTATTGGCCGTTACCACCGCATTCAAAGCATCTACGATGCTCAGAGCCAATGCCCCTAGTAGATTCAGACTTCTTTCCTCATCCATAGCGCCATCAGACCACTCTTATCCTATATGTATGCATTATGCATATTTTTAATGTCGGTGTAAAGGAAAAATCCTTGATTTTGAAATTTTGGATTCGGTGTTTTGACTCCTGATTGTCCGCCAAATCTCTAAAGAGTCAAATTATGTCAGTCCTTAGTTTTGAGTCAACTTCTGACTCCTGACTCCTAACTCCTAATCAATCACCACTCCGCAAAATCCCGGCAAAACTGCTCCAGTGATATCTGCCGAATTCTCGAATCATCCGCAATCGCAGCTCGTTCGGCCGCCGTATTGTAGCCCCAGGTCGCTAAGAAGAGTTGAACATCCTCTAGATCGGGCAGTTGCTCCACGACTTGTAGCGTCTTCAACCGGTCTTCCACAAACCAGAATACGGCATCGGGTTGCTCGGCTTTGAGCTGGCGCAAAATCTGGTGTTTCGGCAGCTTCACTTCTTTGCCAAAGATGCGTAAGTTTGATAAATCAATGTCGTACTGCTGCAAGAGCTGCTGAATGAATCGCCCTTCTTTGGTGCTGATGATGACCACTTGAATGGAGTTGAGCCAAAGCGTCAGTTGCTCTGCCACACCAGGATAGAGGTACTGCTCAGCCAGCCAGCTTGTCGGATCGGAGGCAATCCAGTGGTCACGAATGCCGTCTACTTCGGCGGCTAGGATAGCAGCACTGAGTCCTTCCTGCTTCAGCAGCTGCTGGGCTAATTGGTCCCAGTCCTGCGCCATTTCGGTTTCGCTATAGCCGGTGAGCAAGGCCCGCAGCAACAGCGGCATTTCCCACCCCGTAGCAATCAAAGGCCGGACGCGATAGAACTGCTCTGCTAAACCAATTGGCGGAACTGGATCAGTGAGTTGCCAGAGGTGGCAGTAGGCGCGCCATGCGGTTTGGAAGTATTCCTTCATGCCGTCGCACAGCACGCCATCATAGTCGAGGGCTAGAACCGTAGGGGGGGGATTGACCATAGTTAACGCTATCGCTCGCTCACACTGCTTTAACCCTACCGTAATTTTTAGAGTATCCAACACCCTCTCAGAGAGGAATCGTGTATTGAACAAACATTTGAGTTGGAAAGACAAGATTGATATTTCGCAAAGGTTTACACCACGCTGAGCGGCTTTGCAACTGAACGAGAACCATTCACAGATTGATAAAATGCGCTGTGAGGTAAAATTCGGCGCACTTCTTCTAGAGTGGTGATACCGCTAGTAACTTTAGCAACCGCGCCCAAACGAAACGAATAAAAGCGATCTTCGTTGAGATAGCGCCGCAGATGAGTAAGGCTACCTTCGTAGATGAGTTGCCGAATCGTGTCATCAATATGGATCATTTCGATCACCGCTTCCCGCCCCTGATAGCCAGACTGAAAACAGTGGGAACATCCTCGGCCCTTGCGCCAGTTTTGCATGTAGGCGGATTCGAGCGGTAGTCCCAAAAACTTCAGTTCGGCGGTAGTGGGCCGATAGGGAGCGGCACAGTGAGGGCAGACTTTCCGCACCAGCCGCTGCGCCACAATACCCAACAGCGCATCGCTGATCAAGCCCGGATCTGGTCCAATATCACGCAGGCGCGGAACGGCCCCGATCGCATCGTTTGTGTGGAGTGTGGTGAGCACTAGATGGCCGGTGAGAGCAGCCCGCACAGCCGTTTCGGCAGTTTCGTGATCGCGAATTTCCCCGACCATGATGATATCCGGATCTTGGCGCAAAATGGCCCTTAGACCTGCAGCAAAGGTCATGCCAGCTGGTTCGTGCACCTGGGTTTGGGTGATGCCTGGCAGCACATATTCCACCGGATCTTCAACCGTGACGATATTCACCGATTCGGTGGCAATCGCCTGCAAGCTGGTGTAGAGTGTACTGGTTTTGCCAGAGCCGGTTGGACCCGTCAGAATCACCATCCCCTGAGGTTGCTGTAGCCAGGATTCGTAAATGGCCAACGTTTGTTCAGAGAAGCCCAAATCCTGAATCGTGGCAAAGGAATTTTGTTGTCGCAATAGCCGCAGTACGACTTTTTCGCCCGGTTCACCCTTGCGACAGCTCACACAAGGCAGGGTACTGACGCGCAAATCTAGCCCCTGTTCCTGCTGATCGACCATATACTTTTCGCCAATCCGACCATCTTGAGGGCGACGGCTTTCGGCAATGTCCATATCGCTCATCACTTTCAAAGAAACGATGACTTTGCGGCTGATATCGGGCGGCAGGGTGGTGATGTGACGCAGAATGCCATCAATGCGAAAGCGGACTCGCAGACCGTCAGGAGCCGGAGCTAGGTGAATGTCGCTGGCCCGGTTGCGCAGAGCACTCGAAATCAGGGCTTTAATCCGCTCGATTTGATTGTCCGCTTGCGATAAATATAGCTCGGCAACTTCACTGATATTTTCCCGCTCTAGTTCACCGGTTAGTGGATTTACTGTCACCGTATTGGTAATTCGATCCATATCCAGCGATTGCAGTCGGTGCCAGTAGGTGTAGCTTTTCTCAGCAATGGTCAGCAGTTTGATTTCCGTATTCAGCTGGTCCTTCAACTGCTGCACTACCGAACCCGTGAGCGTCACCGGGCTGCCCAGATAGTAACAGCCCTGCCACAGCAGCAAAGGCACGACCGGCGGCAGCGCTTCTCGCTTACTGAAGTGTCGCCAAAACCGATAGTTAACTTCTGGATCCAGCAACTCTAAGTTGACATGGCCGTTTGAGCCAACCAGTAATTCTAGTGCCTGTTCGCAGGTAATTTGCTTTTGCTTTAGCTGTTGCCACGCAGTTTGGTTGGTCAATTTTTCCGTTGAAGAATTCTCTGATTCGTTCGGCTTCTGATTCGTTTGCATGATTCGTTCTATTAATTGTTCTATGCTTGGATAAAGTAGCTGGTGAATCGCTCAGTTTGGTGGCTGAATTAGATTGCCTAGGGGGACTTTTCAAACGGATTCTAATTAGTGGATGAGCCAGCCGCAGCAGAACAGGGGCGGCCCTGGGCATCTAAACCAAAACAGGGCGTGCTGCTGGTTCCGCCGCTATAGATATCTAAGTTGCCCAGGTTGGTGTAGGGACTGAGGGGCGTTCTGCCATTGGTGGTAGCTGTGGTATCCGAGGAATTGGTTAGGCGCTGGTTGCCGCAAAGCGAGGTCAGGTTTACGGTCCTGCCGTCAGAGGTTTGCATGTAGCAGACGAGATCGACCTGATTAAAACTAGAGACCTGAGCCGTGGCGCTTTGAGATGCTAGAAGCAGAAATAAACCGGTCAACTGTAGGAACTTCAGCATAGCTTTGGTGAATGATTGAATGTTTTGTACTGACTTGCCGAACCTGACACACCAAACCAACTAACCTCCTGCTATCTCCATAACCGCCTGGGCCGAGAGACCAACTCCAATCAGAACGATACCCAGAGCGCTCAAAGTCGATAACAGCTTCACAGGCCGTTTTGGCACAGGTAAACGTTGAAACAGCGTTTTAGCATAGACCATGAGTAGCCCCAATCCGGTCAGTACGCCTGCTAAGCCGAGGCTAAATGCTAGCACCAAAATTAATCCCAAACCAACCTGTCCCAATGCCATACAGCTCAGGAGCAGTACTAGGGCTGCCGGACAGGGAGTTAGCCCACCAGAAATTCCCAGCGCTACTAGATTACGCCATGTCACTGGGGTGTCATCGGGGCCGAGTGGTAGATGAGTGTGGGGATGATGGTGATCGTGACTGTGATGATGGATGTGATCATGGAGGGAATGGTCGGAGTGATGGTGAGGGGGATGATGCGAATTTTGCTGATGATGCGAATGCTGATGCTGATGATGGCGAGAGTCAGAATTATGCCAATGAGGCTGATTTACGTCCAGATTGCCTGTGCCTGGCAGTGAGGCTGCTGGTAGGGGAACTAGCTCTCTGGAAATGGAGGGTTGCCTTTGATGCGAATGCGAATGCCTATGAGCCTGCCTATGGGAACTATAGCGATTTGATAAACGCTGAATAAACAGACGTAAACCAATGACAATCACCATTACACCCGACAGCAGATTCATCCAGGGATAGAGCTGCTCTGGCAGAATGTAGCGGGACGCGAACAGCGCCACGAGTCCCAGGGCAAAGATACCGAGGGTATGAGTAATGGTGGTGGCGGCGGCAAGCAGAATGGCATGTTTGGGTGTTGAACGGGTACCCACGAGGTAGGCTCCGACAAGGGTTTTGCCATGTCCAGGCGAAAGGGAATGCATCGCTCCCCAAACGATTGCACCGGCAATCGTCAGCAGCAGGCCACCTGTTGTCAAATGAGTCAAACCGGCAGAGAGAGTTAAATCTTGATTTTTGGGCGTGAATACCACGGTTCTGAGCTGGTGGTTTTGCAAAATCGTGGCTAAACAATTTGCGGTGGGTACGCCGGGTAGAAACAGGTTGTAGTGGATCTTCAGGGCTTGCAGTGGCTGATTCCAGGCATAGATCAAGCGAATTGTGCTATGGGTGTTGGGGGCGGCTCGGACGGTGGGTGGCAAGGCCGCTTCTAGCTGAGGGGAAACTTGCAAAACGCCGGCTTGGTTGTTCTGATTGCGGAGGCGAATCGCGTTCTCCAGAAATGTAGTTAGCGGCTGCTTAGAGGCTCGCACTTCATCGGGGGAGAGTTGGCCATCTTGGTTGGTATCTGCGAAGGGTGTCAGTCCGGTTGGATAGGTGAGCGTGATTTGCACAGTCGATGGCTCCACCACCATTTCCGCGGCTGACATGTCGGCCCAATGGGCCTGACCAGGTGTGGCAGTAACTGCCAGGAACAGGAGAGTTGTCAGAAACGCAAGCAGAGGGAGAATGCCGTGGCGATGCAGTTTAGCGTTCATGGCAGGGAATGGGAGTAGGGTTGTCAGGAACCGAGGCCGACACCTAAATGTATTGCTCGGCGGGCCTTTTCATTGAAGTTGGGATCAATAGCTCGGACTTTTTGAAAATAGGTATTGGCCTCGGCTTGGTTGCCTGTGGCTTGGGCAATGGCGGCGGCCTGATGCCAGAGCTTTGCACTGCGAACGCCAGAATCTAAGGCCGTTTGAATGATGGATTGCGCTTCTTGCCAGCGTTTGGCTTCTGTGAGCGCCCAAGCATAGGTGCCGAGTGTGTCTGCATCGCGCCGCAGTTGAACTTCTGCTGCCATCAGCGAGACGGCTTCAGCAATGTCCTGAGAATGGCCTCGTTCTAGCAGTAGACGGGCTAAATCACGCCGGTGGCCAAGGGAAAGGCTGCCGACGCTCTGACGCAATTGGGTTTCCGCTTCGGCCCATAGGGTTTCTGCCCCAGTTCGGTCGCCTTGAGCTGCTTTGACCTGCGCTTGTCCTCGCAAAATCAGGGGATCGAAGACGGTGGGACTGGCTTGCTGTTGGGTGACCCGATGATAGTATCGTTCGGCGGCGCGATAGTGACCTTGCCGTAGTTCTAATTGGGCCAGATTCAGCAAGGCGGATGCATCGTTGGGCGCAATCCGCAGGGCTTCCTGATAGAAATCTTTGGCGCGCTGTAAGTCACCCCGCTCGTAGTAAAAGCGTCCGAGTAAGGTACGGGTGCGGGCAGAATGGCTTAGCTCGCCAGCTTCTTCTACTTCTAGGGCATAGCGAAAATTCTGGAGAGCTTCCTGATCATTGCCTTGGGCGGTTTTCACCAATGCCTGTAGGGTGAAGGCATGCATGCTTAGGGTTAAATCAACCAGCTGCTCCGCCGCCTGATTCGCCTGCTCCAGTCTCCCCATCGCTAAATTGGCCGTGACCTGCATCGGCAGGGACTCTTTGGGATTGGGAATTTGCGCTGCGAGTTGCAAGGCCTTATTAAAATCGTGGTTAGCTTCGGCCACCCGTGCTAAGACTGCCAGCGCTTCTGAGTTGTCGATTGGCAGAAGGGCAAGCGATTGTCGTGCGGTTTGATCGGCCAATAGGTACCAGCTCCCTTCTCCTGTCAAGCGGGCCATGCGCAGGTATGTGCTTGCCAGAGCCGCCTGCTCCAGAGCGCGATCGGGATACTGGCGGATTCGCTCTTGATAAAAGGCAATTTCCTGCTGCAAGGGCGCGATCAGCGTCCGATTTCCCGCTAATGATTGGTCAAACGGATAGCGGTATGGTTCCTCCAACTTGCTAAAGGTACGACTGCTAACAGCTTCTAGCTGAAGCCAAAAATTGGGTTGGGTGGTGATAAGCGCGATGCTGATAATGGGTAGGCCGATGGACACCAAAATTCCCAGCCACTTCCATTTGTTCGCCTTGTCTATATTAATGCCATTGTATTTCATAATATTCTTTGTAGATGTTCTAACCCTTGTATTGACTAAATCCCCAATTCTCGCAGTCAGCTTAAAAGGTTTTTCTCTGCTAAAACAACGCTCAGAATTAGGGATCTAGTCGCTAACTAGACGGCGATTTAGTTAGCAGGTGCAAGATAGGGAAAACTTGGCGACAGGGGATGATGACCTTGACCGGGATTTCCGGGTACGCCCTCATAGGTGACATTGTCGGTAGTGACGGCGCCATTAGTCAGGACAGCCAAGCTAATATCCACCACATCATCTGTCAGCAAACGACCTCCAATTGGTGCGCCTTTGCTGTTCAACGCGTTGGCATACCCACTCGGCCCCAAGGTATCAATTCGCATTACATCAGGAATAAACGCTCCCAGCAGGGCCTGTGCTCTGGCTGGACTGTTCCCCAAAGCCAACAAAACGCTCGTCGCTTCACGAGCCACGGTAGAAGGCACAGTACGGCTAGGTTGGGTGCGATTATAGGCAGCCAAACTAGCTTGACTCAATACCAATCCTTCATTGATTGCCGGTCGAGCGAGTTGTTCGGTTTGGACAAACTGGCCGGTTCTAGGATCGGGAATCAGCAGCGATAGCCAAACGTCAAATGTGGTAGCCTGACTGGACCCCTGCAACAAGCGACGCGGCACGCGCACCACAATCGTATTGACGTTATAGCCGGTGGCAAAATCAACCGCATCTTCGGGTGCTCGGAACCCAACCGCTGGCCCCCGACCCAGTAACCCAGCTCGGACGCGGAAGAACTGCTCTACATCAAAGAAAAACGGATCTTCCCGCAGGCCAGCAAACACGGTGAGGTTGCTGCCACGCACACGCACTTGATTCAGGAACGGAGAACTGGCGGTTGCTAATGGCGTAGTTTGCATCGCTCCGCCCCCGATCGTGCGGTTCACTGTTGTGGTTCCCTTCTCATCGATGAGCGTTAGGGTCATGCGTTGGCGGCGGGGGCTGCCCTGGGGTTCGCTGAAGCTGAATCGCAACGTCAGGTCAGGTCTGGCGGTGGGCACAGCATTATTGTTAGCTACCCGCGAAATCCTGAATTCGTACCGCGCCGCACTGCTAAAGAAATATTGCTGTCGGGCGAGCGAGCGGGGATTGGTATTCATCACCAGAATCAGGTCGTTTGCTTGGGCAGCAGGGTTCACATCAATCTCTCTGAATACATATAGATCCGTTAAACTCAAAGCCCGACTCCGGACATCAATGTCGCCATCGTCATGGTCAGAAGCTTGGATCGTTGGTGGTGCCATTACCGTTGTTATACCTAGGGCCATCAGCGCTAAGCCAAAAGCTGCTGCCGTTAAACCAATGTTTTTGGGGGTCGATGCCGCCTTTCCGATAGTGAAGATGCGCCTGAAGGCTGTTTGCATCGTTTGCCTTGTAATCAGCAAAATCGGCTGAATTGCCATTTCTGTGTCTCCTTAAAGCACCAGGAATTGAGACTCCGCTAAACGCGAGTCTGCTGGAAAATTTGAGTTCGTCGAAACCTGTCAATCCGGGGAGGTTATCCTCTTGTGGGGAATTACGGAGGTGGATTGGCTTTGGATTTAAAGCTTGAACAAAATTGTTTTAAATCCTGACTTCAGGTTTGATCCGACCTTTTCCGACCTTTTCCAACTGACAAACACCAATCTGTTGCATATTCTTGAAAAGTGCTAGCCGAATGAACGTTACTATACCGTCACCATTTGAAATTTACAGCAACCCTAAGCTGTCAGATTGAATACTCCGGCTGTCATTCGTCATGCCAGTCAAATAGTCCTGGTTCCTGCGCAAATCAGTTTGCAGCCATCCCTATCTTGACTCCTGACTCCTGCCCCCTTCTATAACCTATCCCGTCACATTAACTTCACATAAAAAGGCATTAATCATGATTCACCACATCTCGATTGCGGCTAATAATCCATTACATGTTGCTCAAGTGTTAGCAGAACTATTTCAGGGAGACGTGATGCCGTTTCCAGAACATGAAGGCAGCTATGTTGCTCTCACCTATGATCCTCACGGCACCTTGATTGTGGTTTTGCCCAAAGGGACAGAACTAATGCCCAATCTGCCGGATGATAGTACACAGGTAGTTGCCGAGGCCGATACCGAGGCCGGTAGCCAGTTTGTTCATAATCCCTATATTCCGACCTATACCGCAACCCACGCGGCGATTTCAGTGCCCGTGAGTGAAGCCCAAATTCGAGAAATTGCAGCCCGTGAGGGATGGCATGTCGCTCACTGCAATCGGCAAGACTTCTTTGAGGTCATCGAGTTCTGGCTGGAGAATCAAGTGCTGATAGAACTGTTACCACCCACAATCGCACCTAAATATACTGCGTTTATGCAGCCAGAATCATTGAAGCAATTTGCAGCAACAATGGCTGCTTCGTGACCGATGGGATCATCAAACTATCTATCAAATTAATCATCCAATATACAGCGTTTTTCACTCATGTGAGGTACAGAGGATGGGGGCGAGGCCCCCCACGCACGGGCACTGCCCCTGCACCCCCTTTTTCGTACTTCACTAGCCTGAAAAAGGCTGTATCGCGAATTAAAGAACGGAGAAAAATCAATGCAGTTTCGCGCATCAGCATCGTCTCTAAATGCCACCAAAGATTATACGCCGCATCCGCTGCTACTGACCCTATGGCAGTTTGTGTATCAACGAACTGGCCTGAATAATGCGCTCGATCAACTGGCCGCCACTCTGCTCAGAACTCCTGAGCCTGAGGTTAATTGGAAGACAGATCGCTACGGTGAACCCTATTTGGAAATTTATGATCCAGCTGCCAAAAAGTTTCACTACTTTACTTCAGACCAAGACGCCTTAATTTGGCTGGAGCGGCGATTTCAGCCATTCCTGTAAAAGAGTCTCACAGGCTAACGCAAGTATTTCTTCTACGCCTCTTTATGCGAGTGCTGATAATACACTTAGCCGCTTCCCATATCGTGATTTGGTTGGTTAAGCAGTGGTTCAGTCAACGGTCTTACATTGGTCAAAGCGGTGCTTATCCAAATTCTATGGGCGCATGTCAGTCAACTCACTACTTCGAGCTTTATGTCCTGGGTCATCCCCTGACCCAGCTATTGATCGAAATTCCAGACGGCATCTGCATCAATGGTGAAATTGCCATCACCTACTCGTTGTTTGATTCAATCCCACAGCGAATGGATGTCACCAGCGCCATTACGTTTGATTACGCCACCATTTGTTTTCCGCAGCCAATTCCACCGGGAGCAATGATGCTAGTTTCCCTGCAAAAGGTCAGGAGCGCAGAACGCTCAAGCCAAACCTGGCTCTATCCGATCTACGGCAGGAACGATGCAATGCCATTTACTTTTCTCGGTGTTGCCCGGATTCGATGCTGGTGAAGGGGTCAAGGGGGAGGGGTAAGGGGTGAGGGGTGAGGGGTAAGAGGGAGATAGGTGAAATAATTCATCGCCACCCCAATTTATGAGATAGTGCTGAAAGCAATGAGATAGTGCTGAAAGCAAACTCAAAACTCAAAACTCAACATCCAAAACTCTTAATCGTCCCATGTCTGATCAAGCAATTAGCGCCGCTGTTGCCAAACTCTACGATACCTATCCCTTTCCGCCCGACCCTCTGCTCGATCAGCCGCCTCCGGGTTATAACTGGCGTTGGAATTGGCTAACGGCTTATGCTTTTTGTACGGGACGCAAACCAGCGCAGCAGGATATTCGCATTCTCGATGCGGGCTGCGGTTCGGGTGTAGGAACCGAGTACCTGGTGCACCTGAATCCGCAGGCGCAGGTAATGGGGATTGATCTGAGTGCGGGCACTCTGGCCGTGGCGCAGGAGCGCTGTCGCCGGTCTGGGGCCGATCGGGTCGAGTTTCGTCAGCTCAGCTTGTTTGATGCCGATCAGGTACCCGGAGAATTTGACTTAATTAACTGCGTGGGTGTGCTGCACCATACTCCTGACCCGATTCGTGGCATTCAAGCCCTGGCGAAGAAGCTGGCTCCGGGGGGCTTGATGCATATTTTTGTCTATGGTGAGTTGGGCCGCTGGGAAATTAAGCTGATGCAGCAGGCAATTGCTCTCCTCCAAGGCAACAAACGCGGCGATTACCGGGATGGGGTTCAGGTGGGCCGACAGATTTTTGCGGCTCTGCCGGAAAACAATCGCTTGGTCAGGCGAGAAAAAGACCGCTGGTCGATTGAAAATCATCGCGACGAATGCTTCGCCGATATGTATGTCCATCCGCAGGAAATTGATTACAACATCGAAACCCTATTTGAATTGATTGACGCCTCTGGTTTAGAGTTTGTTGGTTTCTCCAATCCCAAGGTCTGGCAGCTCGAACGCCTGCTGACCAAAGCCCCTGACCTGATGGAACGAGCTGCCACCCTCACCGATCGCCAGCGCTACCGCTTGATTGAACTGCTTGATCCGGAAACCATCGCCCACTACGAATTTTTCCTCGCCCGTCCGCCATTGACTCGATTCGACTGGTCTTCTGACCCAGCTCTACTGGCCGCCATTCCAGACCGTAGCCCCTGTATGGAGGGATGGGACAGCCGCACCCTGTTCAACTACGACTACCAGCTCGTCAATCTCAGCGAAGCTGAATGGCAGTTCCTGAAAGCCTGCGACGGCAATCAAACCCGCGCGGTTGGGGAAATTTTGCAGGAAGTCGAACTGAGTCTCGATACCGTGCGAGCACTTCAGCAGCAGCAGTTAATCTTGCTAACCCCGGCCCCGGCCTACTGATGCACCAGTGATGCACCAGTGATGCACAGTGATACACCAGTGAACCAGCCGGATAAGTCGCCATTGAATCGCGCTACCCCAACCATTCTTCTGACTTCTGGCTCCTGACTTCTGGCTCCTGGCTCCTGACTTCTGGCTCCTACTAAAACCTCCCTATAAGCAAAATTATCAGTGTTTCATTAAAAATCCGTAGCCATTCTGGGTGGGATGCGCTGCTTAGATAGCCTTCCCCTTCGTATAATGATTCAGAGAGATGTAACAAAACTATAGGGTTTTAGACCTAGAGTTTTAGACCGAACCAGCTCTGCTGTCTATGCCCACCCACCTGCTGATGCGCCAATCGAACGGGGAGAGAAACACCTATGACCATGATTGAAACCAAAACCGACCCAATGGTGCTCAATATGGGTCCGCACCATCCTTCGATGCACGGGGTGTTGCGCCTGATTGTCACCCTGGACGGTGAAGATGTCGTTGACTGTGAGCCGGTGATTGGCTATTTGCATCGGGGCATGGAAAAGATCGCGGAGAATCGCACCCCAGTCATGTATGTGCCCTATGTTAGCCGTTGGGATTACGCGGCCGGCATGTTCAACGAAGCTGTAGTCGTGAATGCGGTAGAAAAATTGGCCGATGTGCCGGTGCCCCGACGGGCCAGCTACATCCGGGTGATTATGCTAGAGCTGAACCGGATTGCTAACCACCTGCTCTGGCTCGGCCCCTTCCTGGCTGACTGTGGTGCCCAAACCCCCTTCTTCTACATCTTCCGGGAACGCGAAATGATCTATGACCTGTGGGAAGCAGCTACCGGCTACCGCATGGTCAACAACAACTATTGGCGCATTGGTGGCGTAGCGGTCGATTTGCCCTATGGCTGGATCGATAAGTGTGCCGACTTCTGCGACTACTTTATGCCCAAAGTGGACGAGTACGAGAAGCTGATTACCAACAACCCGATCTTCCGGCGACGGGTAGAAGGCGTGGGTACGATCACGCGCGATGAGGCGATCAACTGGGGGCTATCTGGTCCAATGCTGCGGGCCTCTGGCGTCAAGTGGGACCTGCGCAAGGTGGACCACTACGAGTGCTACGACGACTTCGATTGGGATGTGCATTGGGAAACCGCAGGCGACTGCTTCGCTCGCTATGTAGTGCGGATTCGAGAAATGCGGGAGTCAGTGAAGATCATTCGCCAAGCCCTCAAGGGTTTACCCGGTGGTCCTTACGAGAATCTAGAAGCCAAGCGGATCGCCGAAGGACCAAAGTCGGACTGGGCTAAGAATCCGGATTATCAGTTCATCAGTAAGAAAATCGCGCCCACGTTCAAGATTCCGGCAGGCGAAAATTACGTTCGGATTGAAAGCGGCAAGGGTGAGCTGGGCATTTACATCATCGGTGATGACAATGTTTTTCCTTGGCGGTTCAAGATTCGCGCCGCAGACTTCAACAACCTGCAAATCCTGCCCCATGTTCTGAAAGGAGTGAAGGTCGCGGATATTGTCGTGATTTTAGGCAGTATCGACATCATCATGGGGTCAGTTGACCGCTAAGACGATTTAAATTTTCTTACCAATTTCGATGTCGTAGCATCAGTAATTTGTTAGTTATACAAGGGCAGTCATGGACTGCTCTTTTTTATTGATTCTTCACTAGTCGGATCCTAGGACATGTCGTTGCAGCCATAGCAATAGTCAGTTTGGTTAGGACATTTTTGTGGGGCGCTCCGCGCCCCACAAAAATGTCCGTGTCCTAACTCATGTGACTAAAGCTATACATTAAGTCCTGAAAAATCAGTCCGTGAAACCACCGGGGGGCAGATGCTCCTCAGCAAAAATACCCGTGTAGATAATGGCTACACGCAGCCTCTTCGTCGGTATTTTTAAGCTAAGAGACCGAATTAATTTGTTCTCCACTTTTTAACGCAGGGAATTTCTACCAGGAGGTTGATCGTATGGACATTGAGTTTGCTGAATTGGAACTACTCGCCCAACAGCTGCTTGACGTTGTAGAAGCCGAAGAATGGCTGGCTTCGGCAGCCCCACTCTACGAAAATTCACCCACCCACGAGCTGTTTGACCGGCTGGAAAGCGCTGTCGAGTCCTACACCCTGGTGCGCGATCACCTGGCTACCTGCTTGCGAGAAAGTGCGGAAGCGGAAATTGCTTTCTTTTTATCGTTGCTTCAAGAACGCCTGAATTTGCTGTTGGAGCAACCCAAACCTCTGCTACTAGAGCAATCTAAGCCTAATGACTTGCCACCTGATTTGCAACTCCAGATGCAGCTACAGATACAGCCTGCTTGATGAAATTTGCCTCAAGATAGGGAATTCTTCATGAAGTGATTACACCTGCACCGATTTGTGAGGGTAAATACCATGAATTCCCTATACCGGGTCGCCACCTCGTTGGGCGTTGGCATTGTTTTGACTGGAATTGCAACACCACTGTTGGCTCCATCGCCAAGTTTGGCTCAATCCGGATCCCCTTCAACCCCTGCGGCATCGACCCCCTCCACAACGCCACTGGATCCGGCCACAGCCGAAACGGCGTATAAAACGGGTCGAACTCAACTGAAACGACAAGAATATCGTGAAGCACTAGCTAGTTTTGATCTGGCAATTCGGGCTAATCCCAACGATGCGCGGCCCTATCTGCAGCGGGGCATTACCTATGCGGCTCTAGGAGACTACAGCGCGGCTTTGCAGGACTACAATCGGGCTATCGAGCTGGCTCCTGAGCTGGTAGATGCCTATCTGTATCGGGGCATTGTGCATTACAAACTGGGGGACTACGCTGAAGCGATGGCCGACCTGGACCAGGTGCTGATCCTCAATCCAGAATCTGCTCCCGCCTACTTCTACCGCGGCTTGGTGCAGAAGGCTACCAACCATCCGGCTGGGGCAATTGCGGAATTTACCCAGGCGATCGAGGAAGACAGCAAATACGGGGATGCCTATCTGAATCGGGGCAGCCTTTATTACGAAATGAACGATTTGGAAGCGGCATTGGCTGATCTGGATCAGGCCATAGAGCTAATGCCGGACTCTGCGATCGCCTACTACAACCGGGGCTTTGTCTACTCCAGCTTGGGAGCCGCAGAACTCGCTCTAGCTGACTTTGATCAAGCTATTCAGCTCAAGCCAGACTATGCAGAAGCCTACTTAGGACGGGCACTCGCTCTTGTCAGCTTGGACGATTTGCCCGCTGCCTTCGCCGATCTAGAAACCGCGATTCGGCTGCGCCCCGACTATGCTGATGCCTACAAGGTGCGCGGCGATTTGAGATTGCAATCTGGAGATCCGGAAGGAGCGATTGCCGACTATGAGCAAGCTCTAGCAGTTCGTCCAGGGGATAGCGTTATCTACAGAAGTCGGGCCGATGCCTACTTTGAATCTGGTTTTCTAGAGCAAGCCATGGCCGACTACGATTTCGTCTTGGCAGAGAATCCAAACGATGTAGCGGCGCTCAACAACCGGGGTGAAATTCGGCTGGCTCTGGGAGACACGGCAGGCGCACTCGAAGACTATACGCAGGCGATCCGCAGCAATCCCCAAAATGCCGATGCCTACTACAGCCGAGGTCGCCTCCTAGCAATGACCGGCGATTTGGCCGCCGCGATGGCCGACTTACAGCGAGCTGCAGACCTCTACCTCCAACAGGGGACTGCAGAAGGGTATCGGCAAACTTTAGCGGCAATGCAGGGGTTGTAGAGTAGGGGTTGTAATTACACCTCTCCCTACTGCCCCGATTTACTCGATTTACTCGACTTCGCCGTCTTCGTTGCCGTTTTGGTCGCCTTAGTGGTCTTGGTAGCTGATTTTGTGGTTTTCTTGGCGGCAGTGCGGGTGGTTTTGCTGGTGCTGGCCGTCGATTTGCTGGAACTGCGGCTCGATTTTTTGGATTTGCTGCCGGCTTTGGCTTTGAGGGCGGCGAGAGCCTCTTCCATCGAAATTGCCTCGACGGTTTGACCTTCGGGAATCGAGGCATTTACCTTGCCGTGCTTAATGTACGGCCCATAGGGGCCATCGTAGATATTCACGGGTTCGCCGTCTTCAGGATGGGATCCAAGTTCACGGATTGGTTTAGCGGTGGCTTTGCTGCGTCCTCGTCCAGCTTTGGGTTCGGCTAGCAGCTCCAGGGCACGCTCTAGGGTGATGGTCAGCACATCGTCATCGCCCTTTAGCGACCGGTAGTCTTTGCCTGCTTTGCCCTGGTCATGCACAATGTAAGGCCCAAACCGGCCCAAATTGGCCTGAATTTTAGCACCGGTTTCGGGATGGGTGCCCAAGGTGCGAGGCAGTGACAGGAGACCAACTGCCATTTCCAGGGATACCTCTTGGGGGTTGACGCCCTTCGGTAGCGAAGCCCGCTTCGGTTTGGGGTTGGCTTCGGTTTCATCACCGAGCTGCACATAAGGCCCATAGGGGCCAATCCGCTGATAGATCGGCTCGCCGGTTTCGGGATGAAAACCGATTTTGTCGGGTCCTTCGGTTTTTTGGCGCAACAGCACTTCCACCTGAGCCGGGTCTAAGTCGCCCGGAGTCATATCCTGGGGTAGCGTCGCTTTCACCAGTTCTTCGCCATTGTCCGCCTCGATATAAGCTCCATAGCGGCCAATTCGGACTTTGGCATCCAGACCTTCCAGTTCTACCGTGCGGGCTTCGTTGGGGTCGATTTGGCTGTCTTGCTGTTTGACTTGAGTATCCAGGCCAGCTTCGCCCAAGTAAAACTGCCGCAGATAGGGCAGCCACTCGGCTTCGCCGGTCGAAATTTCGTCTAGGGTTTGCTCCATGCGAGCCGTAAAGCCAGTATCTACCAGATCGGGGAAATGTTTTTCCAGCAGTGAGGTGACGGCAAAGGCTGTAAAGGTAGGCACCAGGCTGTTGTTGATCATCTGGGCATAGCCCCGGTCGATGATCGTGCCGATGATGCTGGCGTAGGTGCTGGGACGACCAATTCCTTCGTTCTCCAGGGTTTTGACCAGAGAGGCTTCGGTGTAGCGGGCGGGTGGCTGGGTTTCGTGCCCGATGGGTTCTAGCTCCTCGCAGCTGGGATGGTCTCCTACCCGCAAGGGCGGCAGAATCACTTCCTGATCCTCGATGGCCGCATCGGGATCATCGGAGCCTTCCACATAGGCCCGGAAAAAGCCAGCGAAGTCAATCCGTTTGCCGGTAGCGCGAAATTCGGCTTCACCAGCCTGAATCTGTACGGTGATGTGGGTCTGGCGGACTTCAGCCATCTGGGTGGCCACTGTGCGCTTCCAGATCAGGTCATAGAGGCGCAGTTCGCGGTCCTTCAGCCCTGTTTCCTGGGGTGTGCGGAAGGTACTGCCCGCCGGACGAATTGCTTCGTGGGCTTCTTGGGCACCTTTGGCTTTAGTGGCATATTGGCGCGGTTCTGGGCTGAGGTACTCGCAGCCATACATTTGCTCCACGCAAGACCGAGCTGCCGCTATCGCCTGCTGCGAAAGATTAGTGGAATCGGTTCGCATGTAGGTGATGTAACCCTGCTCGTACAGGCTTTGGGCAATCCGCAT
This sequence comes from Leptolyngbya sp. NK1-12, assembly GCF_032598965.1. Classification (NCBI taxonomy): domain Bacteria; kingdom Bacillati; phylum Cyanobacteriota; class Cyanophyceae; order Leptolyngbyales; family Leptolyngbyaceae; genus Leptolyngbya; species Leptolyngbya sp. NK1-12. The sequence continues at coordinate 6,352,495 of NZ_CP053586.1, read as the reverse complement.
CGTTTCGCGGGCCGACAGGCGCAGCTTGCGGTTGGCTTCCTGTTGCAGGGTCGAAGTGGTAAAGGGGGCGGAGGGTTTACGAGTTGAGGTGCGCTCTTCTAGATTGCTGACGGTCCAGGTTTCGCTCAGCAGCCGCTCTTGCAGCGAACGGGCTTCGGCCTCACCCAACAGCAATACCTGTCGTCCGGCGATGATCTGCCCGGTGGTTTCATCAAAATCACTGCCTGTGGCAACCCGCGTCCCGCCAACGCTGATCAGTTTGGCCTCAAATGGCCGTTTGTTCTGACTGAGGCTGGCTTTGAGGTCCCAGTAGGTGCCTTTGCGGAAGGCGCGACGCTGCCGTTCCCGATTTACCAGTAAGCGCACTGCTACCGACTGCACCCGACCTGCCGACAAACCCCAGGCAATTTTTTTCCACAACAGCGGCGACAGGGTATATCCCACCAAACGGTCCAGAATTCGGCGCGTTTCCTGGGCGCGGACCAACTGCTCATCCACGTCACGACAGTGTCTCAGCGCATCCTGAATCGCCTCTTCGGTGATTTCGTGAAACACCATGCGTTTGATCGGCACTTTGGGCTGAAGCACTTGCAGCAGATGCCAGCTAATGCTCTCGCCCTCACGGTCTTCGTCCGTCGCCAGCACCAGCTCATCCGCGTTCTTGAGGGCATCCTTCAGCGCCTTGACGACTTTCTTTTTATCCTGCGGAATCACATAGAGCGGCTCAAAGTCTTCCTCTATGTTGACGCCAATTTTGGCCCATTCTTCCGCTTTGACACTGGCTGGAATTTCACTGGCAGATTGAGGCAAATCCCTGACATGGCCCATCGAAGCCTCGACCTGGTACCCAGCAGGCAGGTAGTTACGGATGGTGCGAGCTTTCGTGGGAGATTCAACAATAACAAGGCTAGGCATGGGTCAATCGCGTTCTAGGACTCGAATGGCTAACGAGGCGAACTCCAACTTAACGAGAGATTTGCTCGATCTGCAAGTGGACCGTGATCGGTCGAACGGTGGGTCGGAGGTTTGCCCCTGGATCGGGTGGAGGAAAGAAACAGTTTTGATGCAGTCTCCTTCTTTTTTATCTCCTACTTATAGTTAATATCAGCAGAACCAAAGATTGATCCTGGAATTGTAGTCAGAATTCAACTCAGATTCAGGGAATGGAAACGGTATGATCCTCTATAAAGGATTTTTAACGATCTGGGAGGTTGGAAGGAGCTTGGCAATTTGTAAACAATTCGTAACCGATTGGTGAGCTAACCGTCACTTCTTCTACTCTAAGCGTGAATCTCCGATCTGCTTGCACTCAACCTGCCTAACGCTTATGGATTTTGCCAATCTTGCTGCTCAGTTGAATGCTGGAACCATCCTGCCGGAAGGGGTTGTGATTGTAACCCTGCTGGTGGTTCTGGTTGGTGATCTGATTGTAGGGCGTGCTTCGGCTCGCTGGACACCCTATGTCACCATTGCTGGACTTTTAGCCGCCGTGGTGGCCCTCTACTTTCAGTGGGATAGCAACCCCATTTCCTTTTTGGGCGCGTTTAATGGCGACGCTCTTAGTATTGTTTTTCGCGGCATCATCGCTTTATCGGCGGCAGTGACCACCCTTATCACCGTGCGCTATGTCGAACAGTCGGGAACATCACTAGCGGAGTTTTTGGTGATTCTGATGACCGCGACGCTAGGCGGGATGTTCCTATCAGGCTCAGACGAGCTAGTGATGATCTTTGTCTCACTGGAAACCCTCAGTATCTCCTCCTACCTCCTGACGGGCTACATGAAGCGGGATCCCCGTTCCAACGAGGCTGCCCTGAAGTACTTGTTGATTGGAGCAGCAAGCTCAGCAATTTTCCTCTACGGTGTTTCCTTGCTGTACGGCTTGTCGGGCGGAGAAACCCACCTCAGCCGCATTACTGCGGACATTATCAGCAACTCAGGTGATCAATCCATCGGAGCGGTGATTGCGCTGGTGTTCGTGATCGCCGGAATTGCCTTCAAGATTGCCGCTGTCCCGTTCCACCAGTGGACGCCGGATGTGTACGAAGGTTCGCCAACCCCGGTTGTGGCCTTTTTATCCGTCGGCTCTAAGGCTGCTGGTTTCGCTCTGGCGATTCGTCTCTTGGTAACGGCGTTCCCCACCGTGTCGGAGCAGTGGCACTTTGTGCTGACGGCGCTGGCCCTGCTGAGTATGGTGCTGGGCAATGTGGTGGCGCTGGCTCAGACCAGCATGAAGCGGATGTTGGCCTATTCCTCGATTGCGCAAGCGGGCTTTGTGATGATCGGGTTGGTGATTGGCACCGAGGCAGGTTATGCCAGCATGGTGTTCTATCTGATGGTGTATTTGTTCATGAACCTGGGCGGCTTTGCCTGCGTGATCTTGTTTACCCTCCGAACTGGGACCGATGAGATCAGTGAATACAGCGGCCTGTACCAGAAAGACCCGCTGCTGACGCTCTGTCTCAGCCTCTGTCTACTTTCCTTGGGCGGCATTCCACCCCTGGCAGGCTTCTTTGGCAAGATCTATCTATTCTGGGCTGGTTGGCAGGCGGGCGCTTACACGCTGGTGCTGGTGGGTCTGCTGACGAGCGTTGTGTCGATTTACTACTACATCCGTGTCGTCAAGATGATGGTGGTGAAGGAACCAGAAGAAATGTCAAACGCGGTGAAAAACTACCCGGAAGTGCGCTGGACGTTACCGGGCATGCGTCCCTTGCAGGTGGGGCTGATTATCTGTCTGGTGGCTACTACCTTTGCTGGCATCCTCTCGAATCCGCTGTTTGCCCTCGCGAATGGCTCAGTGGCGCAAACCGAGTTCCTGAAGTCGGCGATCGTTCCCGTACCCACTGCCCGACCTGTGGCGCTGCAAAGTGCAGCAGTCCAAACAGCTCCAGAGCTAATCCCTTAGCTGTGGCAATAATTCATAAACTTCAATAAACGTGAGGCAGGTTGAGAGACCTGCCTTTTTTGGCCATTTGATGAGCAATTTTGCCGCCTAGACGACCCCGCTAGATGATGCCACGCGCCTAGCTTGTGATCGTTCCGGTCAGGGGTGAACTGGCACTCGCGTAGTCTTTGATCGGAATTCTGCCGGCTAGGTAGGCCATGCGTCCGGCCAGGGTGGCCAATCCCATCGCTTGGGCCATCATGGCGGGGTTTTGAGCTTGAGCGATTGCGGTGTTGATCAATAAAGCATCAGCTCCCATTTCCATCGCCAGCGCCGCTTCGCTGGGTGTGCCAATGCCGGCATCAACTACAACTGGAATCTGGGCGTTTTCAATAATAATTTGGATATTTGCCGCGTTGCGGATGCCCTGCCCAGAGCCAATTGGCGAACCTAACGGCATCACCGTGGCGCATCCGGCTTCTTCTAGGCGTTTGGCCAGCAGCGGGTCGGCGTTGATATAGGGCAGTACGGCAAAGCCTTCCTTCACCAACTGCTCTGCTGCTTCTAGCGTGCCAATCGGGTCGGGCAGCAGGTACTTTGCATCTGGAATCACTTCTAGCTTGACGAAGTTGTTGTCTTCCTGCCCCAGCAGCTTTGCCATTTCCCGGCCCAAGCGCGCCACCCGCACGGCTTCTTCAGCAGTTTTGCAGCCGGCAGTGTTAGGCAGCATCCAGATTTTGCTCCAGTCCAGTGCCTCTGCCAGTCCCTCATGGCCGGGGGCATTCGTCTGGACTCGTCGCACGGCTACAGTGACAATCTCACAACCACTCGCCGCTACACTCTGGCGCATCTGGTCGAAATTGCGGTATTTGCCGGTGCCGGTCATTAGCCGTGAGCGGAAGGGGCGACCGGCGATCGTTAAGGGGTTGGGATCGTCGGGTAGGTGAGTAGGTGAGGTGAGGGAGATGGGGGAGATGGGACTCGTGAGCGTCGCCGAACGAGGGGAGATGGGGGAGGGGTATTGCAGCATGGGTTGGGTGGGGGTAGGTGAGTGGGGCAGGAAGGGAGCAGGCTGTGAAGGGCGCTGGAAGCGCTGCCAGGAAAAGGCGGAGAGTAGCGGGTCGGGTTGTTGGTTCCAAACCAGCTCGGCGATCAGGCGGGCGGTGATGGGGGCGAGCAGGATACCGTTGCGGTAGTGGCCAGTGGCTAGGGTTAAATTGGGGCAGTGGCTGGTTCCGAGAATCGGCAGCTCGTCGGGCGTGGCTGGACGGAAGCCCCACCAGCATTCCTGGATCGGCAGGTCTCGCAGAGGCGGATATAGCCGCAGCGCCGCATTCAGCAGAGACTGGACACCGCCAATGGTGTTGTTGGGAGCAAAACCTACCTCTTCAACCGTTGCGCCAATCACGATGCGTCCGTCCTGTCGCGGCACAATGTAAATCTCTTCGCCATATAAAATGCGGTGAAGCTGCAGGTCTGGTGGGCTTTGCAGGGCACCGGGTACCTGCACAGCCAGCATTTGGCCTTTGCGAGGCCGCACGGGGATCGGCAACAGGGACTCGGACCAGGCCCCAGTCGCTAAGATGTAATGTTCGGCTTGCCAATCGCCGCTCGTAGATTTGAGGCTGACCACTCGCCCGCCCTGCTGCTGTATTGCTGTCACTGTCACCCCAGCTTCGATTTGAACGCCCAAAATCTGAGCTGCCTGCTGCAGGGTATGGGCTAAAGCGCGATTATCGACCTGACCTTCTTCGGGAAACCACCAGCCACCAACAATCTCAGGGCTGAGTCCCGGTTGGGCAAGCTGGATTGCTGCCTGATCGAGCCAGAGTGCTGTAGAGTCAGGTTTTGCTGCTGCATCTCCGGCTGCATCTCCGGTTGCAAACACGGGCGCTAGAATACCGCAAGCCCAGTAGTGGGTTACACTGTGGCTCAGATCTTCGAGTTTGCTGATCCAGTCGGGGTAGAGGGTTTGGCTGCGCTGGCAGAGTTCCAGCATTGGACTGGCGGGAATTCTTTCTGCACCCGGCGCTAACATCCCAGCAGCGGCATGGCTAGCTGCTTGTTGAACGTCGCGGCTGAGAACCGTAACCCTGGCTCCGCGCAGCTTCAGCTCAATCGCGATCGACAATCCGATCACCCCACCGCCAATAATCAGAACATCACAAGTTGGATTCATGCTGGAGACTCCCAAGGACACTGGGGGCACCATCGAGGCAATCAGCTCAGTCAATCAGCTCAGTCAATCAGCTCAGTCAATTAGTGGCCCCCAGATCAATTACTACAGAATTCAAGCGGTTTTGGGTGGCTATTTTTGAGGAAGATTGTCACGAAACCTCACCTTACCACCAACCTGGAACTGGACGAGCAGGCGATGGCCGTCGCGTAGGCGGGACGGGAGCCGGACGCGGCGGAATCTGTTCGGGCCGGTCAAAGTCAGGATTCTCGTAGTCTTCTGCAGGAGGAATGCTGGGCGAGGGCGAAGGAACGGTTGGGGGACGGGGAGGGCTGGGGGATGGTGGTACCGGCGAAACCGGAGGCAGGATTGGACTCGGAGAAGCTGGAATTGGCGAAGCTGGAAGAGGGCTGGGTGAGGGAATAGGGGAACTGGGGCTGCCTGATTCTGGACTGCTACTTCTTGCCAACGCGTCCAGAATCAGGACTGGCATCAGCCGCTCTAGCTCCTCGTTCCATCCAGACTGGAGTGGAGGTACGGGTGTCGGTTGCGGTTGCGGAGAAGTTGCGTCAGGCGACGGATCAGGCAGATTGTCATAGGGCAGAGTTTCCCTGGGGGTTGGGGGTTGGGGAGGAGCCTCCCTGCGGAAGATATTGTCTGGCAGAATCGGACGTCGCTCAGGAGAAAGAAAGCGGTTACCTAGGAGAATCAGCACTACCATCAAAGCACTGATCCCAATCAGACGGGCATTGCGGCTGAGCAAATTTACCCTGGAAAAGGCGTAGAAGATAAGTGCTATACCAGCAGCGCCGACTAATATCAACAACGGGTCAACCACAGCCTATCCTCCCCCGATTCCTCTTTATCATCCCGTAGTCCGCTAGAAATCGAGAGATCCTGACTCACCACAAACCAGGAATCGGCGGTTCGGGTTCAGGTTCAGGCTCGGGTTCAGGTTCAGGTTCTCTCACAACTTGATAGCGTGGTCCAGAGAAATTGCCGTTGCCAGCCCCTTGCCCTCCCAAAGGCGTGCCATCACGATTGACGATTGAGTCATCATCGATCAAATCAAGCTGAAGCGTGCCGTCTCCTGTGCCGGTTGTCACCAAAACCCGGTAGGTAGTGCCACTGCCCTGTGTCTCGATCACCCGAGCACCGATTACTCCTGTGGTGTTGAGCTGAAAATCTGCTGAATCGACACCAGTCACCGCTTGGTCAAACTGCACTTCGTAACGAACTCTTGGCTGATCAGTGGGATTCGCATCCAGCCGACTGATGGCAGTCACCAATGGTGGCTGAACAGGAGGAGGGTCTACAGATCGCTCAACCGTATAGGGCACTCCAGAGAAATTGCCGTTGCCTGCCCCCTCTCCTCCTAGTGGGGTGCCATCACTGGTTCTAATCGAGTCATCGTCTACCAGATTGAGCTGCAGCGGACCGTTGCCGGTGCCTGTGTTAACAGAAACCGTATAGGTTCTGCCGTTGCCCTGAACTTGGGCCACTCCTGCATTGGTGAGGGTTGGATCGAGGTTAAAGTCTGCTAAATCGACGCCAGTCACATCTTGACTAAACTGCACTTCATATCTGACCGTGTCCTGATTCGTGGGATTTGCATCCAGTGGGTTAATGGCAGTGACAGTAGGCACCGCAGGTGCAGATACCAGGCAGGCTTCGTCTTGAGAGGCGTTCAGTAAGCATCGAATCGAGCAAGCTCTGGGAGATTGACTGCACAGCCACCACAGCAACGACCCAGCAATCGCACCCGGCCCAAGCACCGCCATCAACAGCCAGCGCAACATCCCGCCCCATCTCCACCCACCTGTGACGATCAAGGCGGCAATGAGGCTGATAATTAACGGAATTGCCGGTGTTCCCATACTTGTTGGTCCATCATTGGCCCATCATTGGCCTATAAGGCTGCTACGCTAATTTTAGCCTTGAAGAGAAAAACTCGATAGACTGCCGCTGTTCCGCCTATTAACTCACTATTGGCTCATTCTACTGGCCTATTCTATTGCCCCGCCCTGTAGCCATCCTTCCTGTAACTACCCTGTAACCGCCCTGTAACCGCCCTATGACCACTCTGTTGATCCACCCCGTTCAATGACACAATAAACATCTATAGCCCGTATAGCCTGATAATTGTTAGTTTAAGTTTCTTTAACGTTCTATGAATCCCGACCAATCTACTACCTCAAAATCGCTTTGGATCTACGACACAACCCTCAGAGATGGTGCTCAGCGCGAAGGGCTGTCTCTGTCGCTAGAAGACAAACTGCGAATTGCGCGTCAGCTAGATCGGTTGGGGATTCCGTTTATTGAAGGCGGTTGGCCGGGTGCCAATCCCAAAGATGTGCAGTTTTTCTGGCAAATCAAAGAAGAGCCGCTGACCCAGGCGGAAGTGGTTGCCTTTTGCTCGACTCGTCGCCCCCATCGCGCCGCTGCCGATGACCCGCTGCTGCAAGACGTGCTGGCTGCCGGAACCCGCTGGATTACCCTATTTGGCAAATCCTGGGATCTGCATGTCACCGATGGCCTCAAAACCACGTTAGAAGAAAACCTGGCCATGATCCAGGACACGATCCAATTCTTTCGCAGTCAGGATCGCCGAGTAATTTATGATGCCGAACACTGGTTCGATGGCTACAAGCACAATCCAGACTATGCCCTCCAAACCCTAGAAGCTGCAATCAACGGCGGTGCGGAATGGATCGTCCTCTGCGACACCAACGGCGGCACCCTGCCCCACGAAGTACAAGCCATCGTCCGCGATGTAATGAACAGTTTTGAGTTCTCAGTTTTAAGTTCTGAATTCAACCCAACTCAAAACTTAAAACTCAAAACTCAAAACTCTCTTTATCTCGGCATTCACACCCACAACGATTCCGGTACAGCGGTAGCGAATGCAATGGCGGCGGTAATGGAAGGGGCACGCATGGTGCAAGGCACGATCAACGGCTATGGGGAACGCTGCGGCAATGCCAATTTGTGTACGCTGATTCCCAATTTGCAGCTTAAGTTGGGCTACACCTGTGTCGAACCGCAGCAGCTCACGCAACTGGCCGAATCGAGCCGCTTGATCAGCGAGGTGGTGAATCTGGCTCCAGACGATCATGCCCCCTTTGTCGGGCTGTCGGCCTTTGCCCATAAGGGAGGCATTCATGTCAGTGCCGTCGAGCGCAATCCGCTGACCTACGAGCATATTCAACCAGAATTGGTCGGCAATACCCGCCGGATTGTGATTTCTGATCAGGCTGGGCTGAGTAATGTGCTGGCTAAAGCTCGCAGTTTTGGCATCAATCTAGACAAGCAGGACCCGGCCTGTCGGCAAATTTTGCAGCATTTGAAGACGCTGGAAAATCAGGGATATCAGTTCGAGGCGGCTGAAGCTAGCTTTGAGTTACTGATGCGGGAAGCCCTCGGTCAACGTCAGCAGTTTTTTGTCATCAAAGACTTCCATGTTTACTGCGACATGCTGCGGGACGATGCCCGCCAAGGCAGTCAGGCGGTTGCTACGATCAAAGTCAACGTGAACGGCAAGGATATTTTGGAAGCTGCGGAAGGGAATGGCCCGGTATCTGCGCTAGATGCAGCTCTGCGAAAAGCTTTGATGAATGAGTATCCCGAAATCGCCACCTTCCATCTGACTGACTACAAGGTGCGGATTTTGGACGGCACGGCAGGCACCTCCGCTAAAACTCGCGTGTTAATCGAATCGAGCAATGGTCATCAACGCTGGACGACGGTAGGCGTTTCCTGCAACATCATCGAAGCATCCTATCAGGCAGTGGTTGAAGGGCTGGAATATGGTCTACTGTTGCAAAGCCAAGTTCAAAATCAGGCAAAAGCGGCCCTTGCTTCTAGTTGAGCATGTCGAGTTCAGCGAATCTGCAGCTGGCTGTTTGATTTCTTCTCGATTCCATCAGGGGGCAGAGGTTTTTCAAAATTTTGCGAATTACCTCTCTCTAATGTCCGAGCTTGTTACAGCTTGAGGTTTCCTCTTTGGGAAGAGGGTTTTTGAAATCCGGCTTTTTAAGCTAATCGTCGTACCTGTTTTTCCAGATTCAAGGAATAAGTACGATGACTTCAAAACAAGCAAGTAACCAAGCCAATAAAGGCAAGCAAGGCTTTGCATCAATGGACCCAGAAAAGCAGCGGGAAATCGCCAGTAAGGGCGGACGCACCTCCCACAAAGGCGACGAACCGAATGCCAAAGTGAATGATACCGATGATGCAGTCACTGATGAAATCACTGATGAAATCGAAGACGAAGGTGAAGAACTAGATGAACTGCTGGACATTCTTGACGAAGCTGAGCTGACCGATCTCGATCCAGAAGAAGGCATCGAAATCATCGATCAGTGGCACGAGATCCTGAATGATTCTGGTGATGCCGAATTGAAGGAAATCGGTAAAAGTCTGAAGCAACTCAAGAAAGTGCTGTCTAGCAGCAAATCGAAGCCTGAGGCGATTGCCGAAGCCCTGTGCCAACTCGGCGAACAAACCAATGAATATGCCAACAATGCTCAGCGCGGCTACAAAACCAAGCTGCATAAGTTGGGCAAATCTCTGAACAAAGCCGGCAAATCGTTGGAACAGCAGGAAGCAGAGTAAACTTCCATTTAGCCGTTTCTGTTTAATTTCCTAGGCTGAGGACAAGCAGTGGTGTTAATGCAGACTTGACTAGTAGAGAAATTCCCGCGGTCTTAGCTGCCTTACTCTATTGCATGACTCTTTTCCTCAGCCTTTATTATTTATTACTTGTAAGACGATGTTTGGATGTTTGGAGCGTCTTCGCTGCCCATAGGTTGACCGTGGATTGTTGTAGGAGCAGAGCTACCTTTCAACTAAGCAAGACATCAGAGATTTACTCTTGATTCAACCGTATCAGGCGAAATAACTCCTCCGAGATGCTTTTTGCCAGAGTCGATTCCATTGGACAACTCACCGTTCGTTTTTCAGCTTGAAACCAGGTAAGCGCTTCTTCGAGTTGCTGTACTGAGTAGGTCTCGTTGGTCAGCATTCGAATCAGCAGGTTTTCCAAAATTAGGGCTTGGGAGTCGTTGAGAACTAACATGATGTACCTCCTCTCTCGCCTTTTGACAGGATGACCAGCGCTTTATCAATCTCTCGAACTTTGATTGCCCGCAGTGCGGTCAGGAGCGAGCGGATTAGGACAACTTCATCGTCTGATAGTGTGACCATAAGATTTGCCTCAAATAAAGCTTGAGGTTAATCATACCACGCTTGCGAGCATACGCGTATGCGGAAAGAGCAGTATGCGATGATTAGTGGTTGCAATCATCAGAGCTTAAGGATGGCGGCAAAAAAGAAACCAGAGTTGAGAGTATATATAGAGCCGGATCTAGACAAGCTGGTTCGACTTCTGGCTGCATTGCATGAGAAAACCCTTTCTGACGTAGTAACAGATGCTCTGGAGCGTTGGGTAGATTTGCCGGAAAATCAAGAATTCATCGAGAAACACAATCTGGATAAACTTGATTAATGTTGTCTTGACTTTGTTGTTTTTATAAGCTTTCAACACGGATAGCCCGCTACCCTTTGTCAGATTTTGCTGTACCAATTGCGACGTTTCATGAGCAGATGCTTGGAAGCCACGCTTATATTAATCGCGTTCGTAATCTGAATGACCTAGTGAAAGGGTATGGAATGATGTCGCGACTCGTCAGCGATTTCAAAGTTCTACCCCTCGTCTCATTTGATGCAGGTGCAGCGACAACATTTAATCAATTACAGGCGCAACGGATTCAACTGGCAAAGATGGACGGGCGGATTGCAGCAATTGCCCGTGCAAGGTTTTGCATTACCGCTAGCCCTTGAATAGCTAAATTGAGAATAGACACAATCAAACCGCCAGCAAAACAGATGACCGCCCAACCCTTAAGCCAAGATACGATCGCCGCGATTGCCACCGCCATTGTGCCACAGCAGGGCAGTGTTGGGATTGTGCGGTTGTCGGGGCCAGAGTCCGTGTCGATTGCTCGCACTCTGTTTCACGCACCCGGACGGCAAGCTTGGGAAAGCCATCGCATTCTCTACGGCTATGTGCGTCATCCCCAAACCGAGCAGATCATCGACGAAGCCTTGCTGCTGCTCATGCTGGCTCCCCGCTCCTACACCCGCGAAGATGTGGTGGAGTTTCACTGCCATGGTGGGATTATGGCGGTGCAGCAGGTATTGACGCTGTGTTTGGAGCAAAGAGCAAGACTAGCCCAACCGGGGGAATTCACGCTGCGGGCCTTCTTGAACGGACGCTTAGACCTGACCCAAGCCGAAAGCATTGCCGATCTAGTTGGAGCGGAGTCGCCTCAGGCAGCCCAAACCGCCCTAGCCGGACTGCAAGGCAAACTTGCCCATCCGATTCGCCAGTTGCGAGCTACCTGTTTGGATATTCTGGCCGAAGTAGAAGCTCGAATTGACTTTGAAGATGATTTGCCGCCTCTGGACGAGGAGGCAATTAAGCAGCAGCTCAGGCAAGCCTTGGCTGAAGTCGAGCAAATCCTGGCTACAGCGGATCGGGGTGAACTGTTGCGGACGGGATTGAAGGTGGCGATTGTGGGACGTCCAAACGTGGGAAAGTCCAGCCTACTGAATGCTTGGAGCCGCAGCGATCGGGCGATTGTCACCGAATTACCAGGCACGACGCGGGATGTGGTGGAATCGCGTTTGGTCGTGGCAGGCATTCCGGTGCAGGTATTGGATACAGCCGGGATTCGGGAAGCCACCGACCGGGTCGAGCAGATTGGCGTGGAGCGGTCCCGAACGGCGGCTCAAAGTGCCGACTTGGTGCTGTTAACCATTGATGCCCAAACCGGCTGGACTGACGCTGACGCCATGATTTACGAGCAGGTCAAACAGCGTCCGCTGATTCTGGTGCTGAACAAAATCGATTTGGTTGCCTCGCCGCCGCCCCTGCCCGATCTGCCGCCAACTCCAACGGTAAAAACAGCGGCAGCCCACCAGCAGGGCATCGACGCTCTCGAACAAGCAATCCTGAGTCGGGTGGAGGCCGGCGCACTTCAGGCCGCCAACTTCGATCTGGCCATCAACCAACGCCAAGCTGCCGCCCTCACACGCGCCAAAACCGCGCTTCAGCAGGTGCAGGCCACCATTGCCGACCAACTGCCGCTCGACTTTTGGACGATTGATTTACGCAGCGCTATCCAAGCTTTGGGCGAAATCACGGGCGAAGAAATTACCGAGTCGGTCCTAGATCAAATCTTCAGTCGCTTTTGCATCGGTAAATAATACAGGCAAGCGCAAAGATAAAACCGTGTCTGTGCGGTAGAGAGAGCATGGTAGGGTGAGGAGTGAAAAACCGAGCACCAAACTGACAAAATTCTAAAATCAGGTCGATTTTACGAATTGCAAGTTGCGCTTGCCATCAAGGTCACTCTATCTATGTCCTACAAAAAACCGTTTAACCAAGTTTCGCAGATGCTATCGCGTCGCTTTTGGGCTGTTGTAGCATTGGGATTGTTGCTGGGGTTGGGACTGTCGGTGGCGGCAGTGTCAGCTCCGGTTAGGAGCATTCAAGTTGTAACTGCTCAACCCGTTGCTCAATTTGTGACTCAAGGTGTACCTATGGCTACCTCACCCCTCTCAACCGAGGCGCTCAATGCCGCCCTCGGCGAACTTCCCGGCTGGAGTATCGAGGCAGGCAAACTGCATCGCCAATTCCAATTTAATTCGTTTGTAGAAGCCTTTGGGTTTATGTCGAGTGTGGCACTCGTGGCCGAATCAATGGGACACCATCCCGAATGGTTCAATGTTTATAACCGTGTCACGGTTGATCTGACCACCCATGATGCCGGTGGCATTACCGACAAAGATGTGGCTCTGGCCAAAAAAATGAACGAATTAGCGCAGTAGTAGTTCTGGTTCTGTATCCTGCTTAAATGCAGCGTTGCTCCTAAACTCGCTAAACTGCGATAGCGGTTTTGAGTCAATCGATTGTCGTGAAGAAAATTTTGGTGATTACGCATCAAGCCAGCTCCGAAACCGGCTTAGTTGGGCAAGTTCTGCAAGCCGAAGGATGCTGGTTAGATATTCGCTGTCCGGCCATAGGTACATCCCTGCCAGACCACCTTGATGCCCATGATGGCGTCGTGATTTTTGGTGGCCCTATGAGTGCCAATGACGATACAACGCTACCCTTCATTCGGGATGAGCTGAACTGGATTCCGCTGGTTCTAGAAGCCCAAAAACCCTTTCTAGGAATTTGTCTGGGAGCACAGATGCTGGCGCGAGTGTTAGGTGCAAAGGTGGCTCCCCATCCAGATGACTGGCGGGAAATCGGGTACGCTACAATCCAACCCACGCCGCATCAAGCGAATCCGCTTGCCGAACTGACCCATGTTTACCACTGGCACAAAGAAGGCTTTGAGCTGCCCCAGGATGCCGTGTTGTTAGCGACCGGAGACCATTTTGCCAATCAAGCCTTCCGCTATGGCTCCTCTGCCTATGGCCTACAGTTTCACCCCGAAATTACCCAGTCGATGATCGACCGCTGGACGACTGAAGCCGCCGATCAGCTCAATTTCCCCGGTGCCCAACCGCGTGAGTGCCAATTTCAAGCACACGACCATCATGGTGTCAGTGTAGCTACATGGCTGCAGCAGTTTCTGCCCCAATGGTTATCGCCATCTTTATCAGACTAATGACCAACACCTAATAACCAATAATTTCAGCCTCTGTCTCCACTACGGTCAATTGTAATCCGCACCAGCAGCTTGTCATCCGCGACCGGCTCGCCTCCAGCAATCGCAGGTTCAAAGCTCCAGTTTTTCACCAGACAGGTTGCCAATTCATCATAGGCGCGACTGTCGCTTGACTCGTGGGTCACAGTCTGCACCACTTGCCCAGTTTCGTCGGTAGCCACCCGCATCGCTACGGTTTTGCCCAAAAACTGCACAGCCTCTGGTGTCACCTCACAGGGAGAAACCGTTGGATGGGAAGGGAACGTCTTCACTTCGGTTTTGGGCTGGGCTGTTTCATCCGGTTCGGTACTGTGGTCTGTGGCAGGGAGGGGATCGGTGGTGAGGCTGGCCGTCAGGTGGCTGGGAATCGGGACCTGATCGGTAACAGCGCCTGCCATCTCCTCTCGGTTCTCAGTTGGAATTGGCATCGTCCCAGATACATCGGGCACGGGTACATCGATCTGCTGCGTGACAATCAGAGGGGAAGCTGGAGGAGAGCTGGTTGGTTGGGCTGGGCTAGGCTGCGGAACCTGAACCGTTGGCCTGGAGGCCGCCAATTCTGATGCAGCAGATGCAGCAGATGCAGCAGATGCAGTAGATGCAGTAGGAGTGGGTTGGGAGATTTGCTGCTCCCCCAGAGCAGAGGTCTGCTCCTCGGTTAGAGAACTAGCCGATTGACTAGTGGATTGACTAGCGGATTGATTAGCCGGTTGGGTTGAAGAGGGAGCTTCATCAGCAGGAGCGGCTGCCAGTGGTTGAGCAGAAACGGCATTGGGGATATGGGTCTGAATTGCGGCAGACGAGGCGTCGTCGACCGGAGCGCTAACGACCGACTGCGGCTTAGACAAGGACTTAGCGGCTGTTTTGCCAATCTGAGAATTTGCTGCTGCAGTGGTCTGTGGGGGAGTCGCAACTGGCTGGGGCTGAGCAGACTTGGCATCAGCAGTAGCAGCGGCAGGTAACTCTACCCAATCAATTGGTGTTGCAGTTTCGGGAGGTGTCTGGAGCAATGCTTGGAGGGTTGCTGCTCTCACCCAATGGATTGCTAAGCCATGCAGTACGACCGAGCCTGCAACCAAGGCTAACCAGAACCAAGGCGAATGCCTTTGTCTCTGAACCACTGCCCGTTGAGTATAAGCCTGAGAATCCGGTTGGATATCTTGGATATCAGTTGGCTCGTCGAAATCAGTCATTTCAGCTACTGAATTGTACTGATAGAAAAAACCCCTAGCCTGATCATACCCAGCAATTACTACAAATAGGAAATTTACGGTAAAGCTGGGATCGCAGTAAACAGTTTGGGGTCCAACGGCAACTGCACAAAAATGAATTGGCTCACCGTCTCTTGACTGAACCCAACCTCACTTCAGGAACACTTCACACGCGAAGCAGCCATTGCCTGCTTTGCTCATCGAGTTATGAGGACGAACTGGGATCGAGGGTATCTGCCTCTGTTGCTGCGGAACGAGCCGCCAGCCACTGCGTGATCCACTGAGTGACAATATGGGATAACAACCCTATCGGTCCCGCAAACAAACACAAAATCAGGGAATGCCGGGTCCAAATGCCGGTTCGCTGCCCTTCTTGATAGATCCAGCGGCCCACAAACAAATCCATCACCAGAAAGTGCACCCAGCCGGTTGCGGTAACTCGTTCGTCTGCAAAGAGTTGAGCCAAATCAGAGAGCTGAGGATTTGAAAACGACTGGGCCGACTCGGGGTCCAAACTGTTGGTGAACAGGTAAACATACAGACCTGCCAGCACCACAAACGGCAAGAAGGAAGTCATAATCCGACGGGTCACCTGCCAATTGGGCAGGCCAATCATCAGTAGCCAAAACGGCAACACAAATAGATTGGCACCATCAAACAGCAGATCAAGCGTCATATTGGTTCCTGCTTTTGTTTAACTTTCTTAACGTCCTCAGCATAGCAGAACTCCCGTGGGCAACCGCGATTCGATCAACTAGATTGAAGAAACGAGTAATGGCAACGGCGCAAACTAAGGCATAACTATGATTCTGGGATTCGTGGTCACGCTTCTGTTGGGCAGTTTAGCTATAGTGTGGGGCATGCGCTGGGGGCGCTTCTTAGTTCGCAAAGGAGCTACGGCTAATAATTTATTTATTGGCAGAAATATAGAATCGATTGCCTTTTTAGGACTCTATCTAGGGCTGCTCGTGTTGGCACTTCACCTCCCCCAGCTCCAAATTTTACCTCTGGAATGGCGCGTCTACGGTATGCGTATCACCTGGATCATCATGCGAGTGCTGCTTCTGGGCTTTTGTGGCGTTGCTTTTGTGGTGAGCTGGAAAACCGCCAGAATGCAGGTGATTGCAGTGGTGCTGTTGGGCTTGATCGGATTGGGCAGCTTTACAACTGCCGAAGCCTATTTCTTAGCACCCATTTATTCAATGCTGGAAGATAATTTGCAGCCGAATGGCATTTTCCGCCAGACCTCGAACAGCAGTTGCGCCCCTGCTGCTCTTGCCACCATTCTGCGCCGCTGGCAGATTGACGCCACCGAATCTAGCATTGCCAAACTAGCCGAAACCAGCCGCTTAGGTACCTCGATGCCGCAACTGATCGTGGCTGCTCGGGCGCTGGGTATGGACGGAATTGAATTGGCTTCCACGTGGGAACAAATGCAGCGGATTAACCGACCGGGGGTGCTGGCAACCTGGTTATACTCTGATACCGGGCGTGGCCCTCATGCAGTGGGGATAGTAGCCATCACAGACGATACCGTTACGATTGCAGATCCGGCCTTTGGAAAGCTGTATCAACTTGACCAAGCCCAGTTCCGACACATCTGGCGCAACCAGTATGTGCCAATTTTCCCTCCGGCTGATTTAATTCTGGCCCCGGAGCAGGCAGCCGATTACCTACATCGCCTCGGCTATGTGCAACAAAAGACTAATCTATCTACCCAGGAATTAGCAGCGGCTATTCAACAGTTCCAGACGGCAGTGGGTGTGGCCGCTACTGGGAAACTCAATCCCGAAACGGTTTTGCTGCTGAGGGGCGCATTTCTGACTGAGGGACCAACACTCAACACGCTAGAATCAAACGAGCCAGCGAATAGCAAATCTTCGAGATCTCTGTTTTAGAGTGTCTGAATCGGACAGGCGTTATCTTTGAAACAGCTGTACTGGTGCAAACCACTCCTACCGAAACGAGACTCATCAATCGAATTAATCTAAGAACAACTGTGTTCAAGCTACTATTGCGACGATTTTTTTCTCTTACACTTCCCCTGGCGCTGATCTGTGCTGCAGGTTTTGGTCTGGATTGGAGCGCACTGGCCTTAGCAGATCAAGCCCCGCCGGGTGCCCAAATTTTTGAACTGCATTGTGCAGGTTGCCATATTCATGGTGGCAACATTGTGCGACGCAACAAGACGCTCAAGCTGAAGGCGCTGCAGCGTAACGGCATGGACAACCTTACAGCCATTAGCGAAATCGTCTTAAACGGCAAGGGCAACATGTCGGCCTACCAGGATCGGCTCACTGAAGCCGAAATCCAGTCCGTAGCAGCCTATGTGTTAGAGCAGGCGGAACAAGGGTGGAAATAGGAATTCCCTTGGGCCTCGTTTGCCTCTAGTTGGGATGCAGTGGGCTGAGCAGCTCATCTAACCAGGATTCAACCTGCAAGTATAGCCGTAGCCCAGAATTATCGAAGTTAGGGCTGGGTTGAGCTAGTTTCTCGAGTGCTCGACGGTAATCGCCAATCGCGCAGTTCCAGTCGCCTCGCAAATGATAGGTGCGGCCCCGCTCAGCATAGATGTGACCTTCAAGCTTGCCAAGACACAGGGCTAAGTCAAAGCTCTCTAGCGCCCGGTCATACATCTCTAACTCCCGGAAGGTAATGCCCTGATTAATCCAGGCCCGCACGTTAGCTGGGTTCAAATCCAAGGCAATATCATAGTCCAGAATCGCTTCCAAAAACTTGCCCTGAGCTGCATAGTAATTAGCCCGGTTATTGTAGGCACTATCGAGGCGCGGATTCAGCTCAATGGCGCGATTGTAATCGGCGATAGCTGCGGCAGGCTGGCCGCTCTGAAAGTAAACCAGACCTCGATTACTGTAATGGTTCGCATTTTGAGGGTTGCGGTCGATTAACTCACTGAAGATAGCAATAGCCTCAATGTGATTGCCATGCTGGGCTTCAGCCAGAGCACGCTGCCGTAAGATTGTTTCCTGTTCTGCAGAACTGAGACGCAACACTGATTGTTTTTGCTGATGGATATTGGTTTTGTTTTGTTGAGGCTGCCAGCGTTTTTGAAGATGGCTGGGGGCATCCTGGGCCAGTTGTCTGGTGTGCTGTCTGGCCACTTGTCTAGACTGGGCCGAAACTCTTACTGCCCGCCCTGCCTGGTCGGCTCGTTTAGATTGATTAGCCTGCTTATTTTGATTGACAGAAGAGCGATTCATGCCATCCTCACCGTTACTCAACAGCCTGACAGTGTAAACTTACAATCCCTGATCGATCTTTAGTTTCTAAGCTGAATGCCTAGTTCACATCCTTCTATAGGTCACTTAATAAGCTGTCTGCTGGGCAGGCGTAAGGTTGAAAATACTGAACCGTCTATCGCGACTAGAGCACCCACTGGCTGCTGAGAAGCAAGCCAGAGCTAGAGTCTATCCATTTCTGCCATGCAGGCTACACTTTGGCCCATGCCAGTAGTATCGCGGAGAAATCATGGAAAATTCGTGAAATTTTCCGAAACATTTTCGGTCAGGTCCATTAAGGAGGAGTGAATTTTCCCGTAAGCTTCTCTACAGAGTAGGTCTATAAAAACTAGTTCCTCTTTTTCTCTATGCTTTCTACAGGATTGTCCGACTCTGCTCCGCCGTTTGGCGATTTCGTGCCTTAAGGATGAGCAATGATTAGAAATCATGCAGTATGGATGACTAGTTCGATTAAATCCACTAATTTCACAAAACTTTATTCTTAATCCCCTCGTAGCCTATACTACGCAAGGATGACTGTAAGGAGAGGAAATACAATGTCGGAGGCAATGAAGCCCCTGACTGTACCGAAAGAATTTTTGGGTCCACCGGGTGCTTGGAATCCCACCTTGTTGATGTTCTTAGGGGCAGTTGCACTAGCTACGCTTTCTACGGTCGGCTATTGGTGTTGGGGTTTTCCAGGCTGGACCTGCTTTTTGACCAATGTGATTGCCCTGCATCTGGTGGGAACCGTGATTCACGATGCTTCCCACAATGTGGCGCACCGAAATCGCATTATCAACGCCGCGTTGGGTCATGGTAGCGCCCTGATGCTGGGGTTTGCCTTTCCGGTGTTTACGCGAGTCCACATGCAGCACCATGCCAACGTCAATGATCCAGACAACGATCCCGACCATTTTGTTTCAACCGGCGGTCCACTGTGGCTGATTGCCGCTCGTTTCTTCTACCACGAAGTGTTCTTCTTCAAACGCAAGCTGTGGCGGAAATATGAGTTGCTGGAGTGGTTTTTGAGCCGTCTGGTTGTGGGCATCGTGGTGTACCTGTCAATCCAGTACGGCTTCCTTGACTACATCATGAACTTTTGGTTCTCGCCTGCCCTGGTTGTAGGGTTAGCGCTGGGGCTATTTTTTGACTACCTGCCGCATCGCCCCTTCCAGGAGCGCAATCGCTGGAAAAATGCGCGCGTCTATCCCAGCCCGGTTCTGAACCTGTTGATCATGGGGCAGAACTATCACCTGATTCATCATCTCTGGCCCTCGATCCCTTGGTACAAGTATCAGGCGGCCTATCGAGCCACTCGACCTTTGCTGGATGCAAAAGGCTGTCACCAGTCGCTGGGTTTGCTGGAAGGCAAAAGTTTTCTAAGCTTCATGTACGATGTGTTTCTGGGTATCCGCTTCCACAAAAGCCACTCCAACGTAGCCCCAGCGGAGTCTACTCCTCATCTACCAGAAGAGAGAGCCGAACTGGCCTCCAGCAGTCAGAAGGTACGCGTTTAGCGCAAGCATTGAATTGGTTGAAGTGCGGGCCTCTTGCCCGCGACCAAAATCCTTGCACAATTGAAAAGCGAATTGCTTGCAGTAGCCCCAGTCACTGCGATGGGTTAAGAAACGCCTCTCAGTTTGCGCGTGTTCTCCACCAGGCTCTGAGCAAAGTTGTCAAAGCGCTCAGAAAGCTTCTGATCAAGCAGTTTGCCATCTTCTCCAAACGCTTTCCAAGCCTGTCCAATTGCCACTTGTTCGGGAATCACCCAAGCATGAACCCAGCGCATAATCACTCGCAGGTCGTTGAGGGCATTGCTGTTGGGCTGGCCGCCGAGGATGCTAATCAAACCGGCCACCTTGCCATCTAGTTCCTCAAAGCCCATTAAATCAAGCGCATTTTTTAGAACTCCACTGACGCTGCCGTGATATTCTGGCGTCACTAGAATCAAGCCATCTGCCTCCTTCACCGTTTGGCTGAGGCGAGCTACATCTGGGTAGTCAGAGTAATCGTCTCCACCATCACAGAAGGGTAAGTTCATTGTGCGCAGATCCAAAATTTCCACCTCGGCACCCAGAGCTGCAACTCGCTGAGCTGCGATTTGCAGAGCCTGCTGACTGTAAGAACCCGATCTCAAACTGCCTGCAATTCCGACAATTTTGACCATAGTTACCTGCCTGGACACTATTATTAGCCCTATTTTAGCTAAAGCGAACTCGATATGACTATGCCTAAGGAGTGGACAAGCAGTAGGTCAAGTGGTTGACGGCGATATTGTTATTTCGAGTATTTCGAGTCAAAAGTCCAACTCAAATGTCCAACTGTTGATTGCAATAGTTAGGATGGGGTGGAGTTACACTAGATTCTAGGGCTGTAACCGAATTCCCAGCGATCAGATTCGGTGAATTGTTTCTATGAACCGCTGAGCGATCCGCTAGAGCGGCTGGGACAGAATTGCAGGAGATGGCAAGGACACTATAGATCTATGAAGCAGGCTGATCACAACACATCCGTCAGGCAACTTTCTCGTCATGGTAAGAAATCTCGCAGAGCCGGAACGCTGGTTACGGGTACGGTCACTGCCATGTGGCTGGTTTTACAAGGCACCTTTGGCAGCCTGCCCGGTTTAGCCCAGTCTCAAACTGCCGAACGGGAAGCGTTGACCTACAGTGAGCTGCTGAAAAAAATTGATGCCGGTCAGGTCAATCGGATTGAGCTGGATCCAGCCCGTGGTGTGGCCCAGGTACAACTCAAGGGCGAATCGCAGCAGAATGCCACTCAGGAAGTGACGCTGTTTGCCGGCGATCGCAACCCGGAACTGATCGAGGCGGCCCGCAAGAATAATGTCGATCTAGAAGTGCAGCGCTCTCCCGACAGCAGTGCCGTCGCTTGGCTGATCATGCATGGGCTGCTTGTGTTTGTCTTGATTATGGTGCTGTTGACGGTGATTCGTCGCACCACTAATGCCTCTGGGCAGGCGATGAATTTCGGCAAATCCAGAGCCAGATTCCAGATGGAAGCCAAGACCGGCGTGCTGTTCGACGATGTGGCAGGCATCGAAGAAGCCAAAGAAGAACTGCAAGAAGTCGTCTCCTTCCTGAAGAAGCCCGAACGCTTCACGGCCGTGGGAGCCAAAATCCCCAAAGGTGTTCTCCTGGTGGGTCCTCCCGGTACGGGTAAAACCCTGCTGGCTAAAGCGATTGCGGGCGAAGCGGGCGTGCCCTTCTTTAGCATCTCTGGCTCCGAGTTTGTCGAGATGTTTGTGGGAGTCGGAGCCTCGCGGGTGCGGGACTTGTTCAAGAAGGCGAAGGAGAATGCGCCCTGCATCATCTTCATCGATGAGATTGACGCGGTGGGGCGGCAGCGGGGAGCCGGGATTGGCGGAGGCAACGATGAGCGGGAGCAGACGCTGAACCAGTTGCTGACCGAGATGGACGGGTTTGAGGGGAACACAGGCATCATCATCATTGCAGCGACGAACCGGCCGGATGTGTTGGATTCTGCCTTACTGCGACCGGGCCGCTTTGACCGTCAAGTTACGGTAGATTTACCGGGCTACAAAGGTCGGTTGGGCATTTTAGAGGTTCATGCCCGCAACAAGAAGATGGATCCCGAAGTGTCGCTAGAAGCGATTGCTCGCCGCACGCCTGGTTTTTCCGGTGCCGAACTGGCGAATATGCTGAACGAAGCGGCAATTCTGACAGCTCGTCGTCGCAAGGACGCCATCACCATGCTGGAAATCGACGATGCGATCGACCGTGTCACGACCGGTATGACCTTGGCTCCCTTGCTAGACAGCAAGAAAAAACGGCTGATTGCCTATCACGAAGCGGGTCATGCGCTGCTGATGACGCTGCTGAAAAACTCAGATCCGCTCAACAAAGTGACGATCATTCCTCGCTCCGGCGGGATTGGCGGCTTTGCCCAGCAAACGTTCAACGAAGAAATGATCGACAGCGGTTTGTATACGCGGGCTTGGCTGCTGGATCGAATCACGATTGCCCTAGGCGGGCGGGCGGCTGAGCAAGAAGTGTTTGGCGACGCCGAAATTACCGTTGGAGCCAGCAACGACATCCAGGTAGTGGCGAACCTGGCGCGGGAAATGGTGACGCGATACGGCATGTCGGATCTGGGGCCGTTCGCCCTGGAAAGCGGCAATACGGAGGTCTTTTTAGGACGAGATTGGATGTCTCGCGCCGAATATTCGGAGGAAGTGGCAACCAAGATTGACCAGCAAGTGCGGCAAATTGCGGTGCACTGCTACTCCGAAGCCCGCCGAATTGTGCGCGAACACCGAGATTTGCTGGACCAAATCGTTGAGATCCTGTTGGATCAAGAAACGATTGAAGGCGAACAGTTCCGGCAGATTGTGGCTCAGCACACCGCCCTGCCTGAGAAGCAGCTAGCTGCCAACAGAGTGTCTGCCAGTTAGTTCAATATCCTAAGCCAGCGTCAGCAAGTCTAGATCCGATTTTTAGTGCATCGCATCAGCGGGCATACGAGCGTAGAACCTATGGCAAAAACACTGTTGGTTGGTCTTAAATCCGATGATTTCCGGCATCCGCTCGATCTGCAAGCGACCCAGATGTTGAAACAGCTTGGCGGTCTAGACTTGCTGGTGCGGTCATTGCTTGGCTCCGTGGCCGAACAGTTCTTCTATCTAGAAAATATCGCATCTGGCATTCTGGTCAGCGAGCAACAGTTGCCCCATCTGCATCAGCTTTTGCTAGAAGCCTGCCAGATCCTCGATCTGGAGCCACCCCAGCTCTATGTGCGCCAAAATCCGTCTCCGAATGCCTATACCTTTGCGGTGCGGGGCAAACAGCCGTTTATTGTGCTGCATACCTCCCTGATTGAGCTGCTGACGCCTGCCGAGATTCAGGCCGTGATTGCCCATGAGTTGGGGCATCTGAAATGCGAGCACAGCGTTTACCTGACGTTGGCCAATCTGGTGATTCTCACCGCTGGCCAGTTGTCGCCTTGGGGGGCTGTGCTGGTGCAGAGTTTGCAAAACCAGATTATGGAATGGGTGCGGTGCGCCGAGTTTAGCTGTGATCGAGCCGCGCTGTTGGTGACACAGGACCCGCGAGTTGTGGCCTCGGTGCTGATGAAGCTCACCGGCGGCTCTCCGGCTCTGGCCTCCCAGCTCAATCTAGACGCCTTCTTAGCTCAGGCCCGCTCCTACGACGATGCCAACCTGGATGAGTTGGGCAAAATGCTGAAACAAATGCAAACGGCTCGACTGACCCACCCGGTTCCGGTCCTACGAGCGCGAGAAATCGATCGCTGGTCTAGCAGTCAAGACTATCAATCGCTGCTACAAAAACGCTCAATGAGCTATAATGGTAAAGTTGACATCCAGGGCGGATGGCGAAATTGGTAGACGCACCACACTCAAAATGTGGCGACTTCGGTCATGTCGGTTCGAGTCCGACTCTGCCCATTGCTTTTCAGACTATCTCCAACGGCTAACAGCCGTATTTTTTGCCGTACTTTTTTAGTAGGGAAATTACGGAATGCCTAGCCGTTTGGCTGAAGGAATGCCTAGTTACGATCTAAATGCAGTGAAGACAAATAAACGAAGGCAGATAAACTTATGAGCCAGCGCTTAAAACGATGGGAATCGCCACGTCGAGAAGGGCGAAACGATAAAGGCCGAGGCGGCAGTGCCCGACAGCGTCAAAAACAAAAACAGCTCAAGGCTCTGAGACAAAAACTCAAACAAACTGATCAGCAAGCTGATGATCACGGGGGGAAGGACAGTATTGGTCTCTTCCCTCTTCAATTTTTGACCCCTTCGGTTGTTCAGCTCCATCAACAGACCGAGTGTGGGCGGCCCACTACCTACCCCCGCTACTGATGAACAATGGCTCGCTTAGTTGTCTGCCCTAATCCTGCGCCAAGAACTCTAAATAACTGCTGCTCAATTCCTTCACGGCTCGCTCATAGAACTGTTTGCCATGCTCAGGCGTGGCTAGGGCTGGATTAGACCCCATGCGTCCATCGGGATAGCGCCGGCGAAAGTCAGCCGCACCGTAAATCGGATGGCCTGAGGCCACCTCTGGTGACAACTCCGCCTGTTTAATCGCTTCAGGATAAACATATTGGGTCAGGGCAACTTCGCTGGGCGTGGCATGAGACCCTTCCTGATTGCCGTATAGTTCCTTTGCCAACTGATAAACCGAACCGCACATAAACCAGTTGGCCAGACGACACTGCACCCGGTCGCTATTGGGTAGATTCAGGTCGGCCAATACAGCATAGGTCTCGGAAAAGGCAGCTTTGAGAGTTGCCATGTTGCCGCCATGCCCATTGATAAAGAAAAACTTGGTAAATCCAGCCCTCGCCAAACTAGTGAGGTAGTCACGGATCACCAACATCAGCGTACTGGGGCGCAGACTAATACTGCCCGGAAAAGCAGTGTGGTGTAGAGCCATGCCCACATTGATTGTCGGGGCTACTAAAGCCTGAGTTGCCTCCCCGACGCCACGAGCAATCGCCTCAGCACAGATCGCGTCGGTGCCAATCAAGCCAGTCGGCCCATGTTGCTCAGTAGAGCCGATGGGAAGAATTAAACCCGAAGAGTGGTTCAAGTAGGTTTCGACTTCAGGCCAGGTACTTAAATGCAACAACATAAATAGTCAATCAGGAGTTAATCAGGCCAATCAGGCCAATCAAGCCAATCAGCCATTGAGCTAGTGAGGTTTGCAGCCATTTTACTAAGATCTGTGAAGTTAAGCACCGTAAAGCGGCTGTAGACCTGGGACAATCCCCAAATTTTCTCTAATCTCGTTAGAATGGTAGGTAAATTTTAGTGCCTTCTGCAGCATCAGTGGGATAATCTTACTAAACTTGGAGGAAGGCCAACTCTACTCCTCACTCGCTCGGACCGGTGAACTCTCTTGTGAACTTTTGTATCGTTTTTGTGTCGAACGACTTGTCTCATCTCTTTCAGATCGTGCCCATTTCCCGGCTTCCAGGTCTGTTGTATCTGGGGTCCATTGAAGGTTGCTAGCGTCACTCACCGCTTATGCAGTTTGATGGGCGATTTGTTCTATTTACCCTAGCTAACTCTGATGATGAATTTAACGGCTTCCCGGCATTTCCGAAGACGCTCAAGGTTTTTCCCCTCTTTATCCGGCCTGCCTAATTCCTTCTCCAGCTTCTGTCGGCACTATGCCTCTTGCTAGACTGGAGCCATGAAACAAGACTTTTTCACAGATTTTATGACTCAAATACCTGTGATAGGCGGGCAAAGAATTTTGTCCAGTTTTATGGTTTGACTGCCGAGGCGACTACTCGTATCAGGTGAGTAGAAATCTCAACGTCCTTGTTTGAAAACAGTTTGCTCAGGAGACGCCATACATGCTACACCGCAAGATCTATCAACTCTGTTGTGATGGTCGCGAGGTTTGGATCTTTTTGCGGGATCAACAACGTTGGATTGAGCGTGCCCGTATCTTAGATATTGAAGGCGATTTAGTGACAGTCCGCTATGAAACCGAAGAAGAAGATGAGATCTGCTCTTGGGAGGAGATGATTCGTCTAGAGAGTATCGGTTCGGTGATGCAAAAACTGGCGACTGTGCCGCGCGGTGATACTGAACCCCTCGTTTCTGAAGATTGTCCGGAGGTGGAACGTATCCGTAATCACCCTGATATCAATCCAGACTAATCATTGAATATAGATATCACGGGGATGGAGTTGATTCGTCCCCGTTTTGCTATTTGCTCTGACCACTAAAGCGAGTCCCGCAGTAAATCCGACTCAAAATCATCCCAATGGGGTTCAGGATGACGCCAGAGTAGATTTCGCAAAATATCTGCCTCAATAGCCGCAATTTCCTCCTGGTGAAATAGCTCGACTAGGGCCTGTACATCCCGCTCCCGCAACGGCAGCAGCGGAGCCGCATGGGTAAGGGGCGGCATTCTAAAAAATGACTCAGCCCCCATTTCTGCTTGGATTGGAGGCAAAGAGGCAATTGTTTCATCCATCTCAAGCGATGCCAACAGCGGGGTGCCAAATTGTTCAGCCGCTTGGCTTTCAACAAACGCTTCGCGAGGAGAGGTCTGGTCCGGGGGTGGGAGATTGGGGGACATGCGTGTAGAAGCACCTGCTATGGTTTCAACCAGTCCTGATTTGTTCAGGCTAAGTTTGAAGCGGGGGTGCTGTCAACCCGAAATCAGCAAAATCACCGTCAGCGAGACGCATACACCGCAGAATCTCCCCAGCTCATGCTCGTTTTCACGAATTTCCCAACTCATCGGCCAGCGGCTGCCATTCGCCGGTTTGTAACCAGTCAGTCAATTC
This sequence comes from Leptolyngbya sp. NK1-12, assembly GCF_032598965.1. Classification (NCBI taxonomy): domain Bacteria; kingdom Bacillati; phylum Cyanobacteriota; class Cyanophyceae; order Leptolyngbyales; family Leptolyngbyaceae; genus Leptolyngbya; species Leptolyngbya sp. NK1-12. Next base: position 6,325,949 of record NZ_CP053586.1, on the reverse strand, counting down.
AGTCGGGGCTTTGGCGCGTTTCAAATACTGTTGCAGGGCTTCGCCTTCTAGGACTTCGTTTTGCAAGAGGGTTTCGGCAATTTCCTCCAACAGATCCCGATTCAGCCGCAAAATCTCTTGAGCTACCTGATGGGCGGCGTCAATAATCCGCTGCACTTCTTGATCAATCAGCGCGGTGACTTCAGGGCTAATGATGCGACGGGCACTGTTGGGATTGAGGAACTGTTGCTGGATTCGCTCGAAGGCCACCGGACCGAGTTTGCTGTTCATGCCATAGATTGTCACCATGCGTTCCGCCAAATCGGTCGCTTTTTGAATATCATCGCTTGCACCAGTAGAAACCTTGCCAAACACGACTTCCTCGGAAGAGCGTCCGCCCAGCAGCGTAGCAATCCGTCCGCGAATCTCATCCTCCGCCATCAAAAAGCGGTCTTCTTCGGGCAGTTGCAGCGTATAGCCCAGGGCACCCACTCCGCGTGGCACAATCGAGATTTTCTCGACTCGGTTGGATCCGGGCATCAGGAAACCGACAATTGCATGGCCGACTTCGTGGTAGGAGACAATTTTGCGCTCCAAGGGATTGAGGACACGAGACTTGCGCTCTAGTCCGGCAATCACTCGCTCGATCGCCTCATTCAGGTCAGCCATTCTTACCAGAGTCTGGTTCTTACGAGCAGCCAACAGAGCGGCTTCGTTAATCAGGTTTGCCAGATCGGCACCGGAAAATCCGGGCGTGCGTGTGGCAATCGCGCCCAAATCCACATCGCTGTCCAACTGCACCTTTTTGGCATGAACGCGCAGAATGGCTTCGCGGCCTAGCTTGTCTGGACGATCGACTGTGACGAGGCGGTCAAATCGACCCGGACGCCGCAGGGCTGGATCGAGCACTTCGGGGCGGTTGGTGGCGGCAATGATGATCACGCCGGTATTGCCTTCAAACCCGTCCATTTCGGTCAGCAACTGGTTCAGCGTCTGCTCTTGTTCGTCGTTGCTGCCCAAGGCACTGTTGCTGCTTCTAGCCTTGCCGAGCGCATCTAATTCGTCGATAAACACGATGCAGGGCGCTTTTTGTTTCGCCTGCTGGAACAGATCGCGCACCCGCGCCGCTCCCACCCCCACAAACAGCTCGATAAACTCGGAGCCAGAAATGCTGAAAAAGGGGACTCCCGCCTCTCCGGCAATTGCCTTGGCCAGCAGGGTTTTACCCGTTCCCGGTGGACCTACCAGCAGCACACCTTTGGGAATTACCGCACCGATCCGGGTGTATTTATCCGGCTGTTTAAGAAATTCGACGATTTCTTCGAGTTCGGCTTTGGCCTCATCTTCCCCAGCCACATCATCAAACGTCACGCCTGTGTTGCCTTCGGCATAGATGCGCGCCTTGCTGCGACCCACGGTCAGCGCCGCCGAACCACCCTGTGCTCGTTGCAGAAACCAGGCCCAAATTCCGACAAAAATCAGCGGTGGCAGCACCCAACCCAGTAGCGTACTCAGAAAGCCTCCCTGGGGTGCGGCCCGAAACTCCACGTTATTCTCTTCCAGCAATTCAACTAAATTACGGGTGTTGTCAGCAATCGGCACCGTTGAATAAACCGGCTGCTGTTGGTCTCGGAAGTTAGGTGCTTCGGGAGTGGTGGGTGGGGGAGGTGAGGGAGATGGCGGCTCGTGAGCCTCGCCGAACGAGGAAGATGGGGAAGATGGGGGAGGTGAGGGAGATGGGGAAGTGGGTTGGGCTGGTGTGGCCTCGGCCCCTTCTGTACCTTCCTTCAGGATGTAGCGGATTTCGGTTTCTCCTAGCAGCGCTTCTTCTACGTTGCCTGCTCGAACTTGCTTGAGGAATTCGCTGTAGGAGACGCGAGTGCGGCCCGGTCCCAAGGCTGGAAGCACCACATAATTGATCAAAAATAGCGTTACCAATAGCGACAACAAACTGCTGCCAAAGTTACGCGGCTGAGGCGGTTTACCATCTTTTTTCTTGTTCTCAGCTGGCATCCCGGCCTCCTGTGGGTTGAATATGGCGCACTTCTTCAATTCTATCTACAGAGGATAGCGTCCCCGGTTTTGCTGTCGGGTGATTTGACGGCGACGCTTTTCGGGCGTCAGATCCTCGAAACAGTAGGGACAGGAAATACCCTCCTCGTAGTAGGGGGACGCCTTGTCAGCCTCAGCAATAGGATGCCCACAGCTCACGCACATCTCATGGTTGCCTGGTTCTAATCCATGCTGGACCGCAACCCGCTGATCAAATACAAAGCACTCGCCCTGCCATAAGCTCTCCGCTGTAGGCACTGCTTCTAGGTACTTAAGAATGCCGCCTTTTAGGTGATAGACCTGTTGAAATCCCTGCGCCAGCAGATAGGCCGAAGCCTTTTCGCAACGAATGCCGCCGGTACAGAACATCGCCACTTTCTGATGCTTCGTTGGATCGAGGGTTTGTCGCACATAGTCTGGGAACTCTCGAAAGGAGCGGGTGCCTGGATTCTGCGCTCCCTTGAAGCTGCCAATCTTCACTTCGTATTGATTGCGTGTATCGATTACAATCACATCTGGATCGGAGATGAGTGCATTCCAGTCCTGTGGTTCAACATAAGTTCCTACCTGTTCGTTGGGGTCAACCGGCACACCCAGGGTGACGATTTCTCGCTTCAGGCGGATCTTCAACCGCTCAAAGGGCATGGTGGGGGCAAAGGATTCTTTGGCTTCTAAATCGGCCAGTCGGGCATCGGAGCGCAGATAGGCCAGCACTTGGTCAACCGCTTCACGAGTCCCCGCAATCGTGCCGTTAATACCTTCTGCTGCTAGCAAGATCGTGCCGCGAATATTCTGTTCGGTGCAGTGTTGGAGCAGCGTGGGCTGTATCTCGGCACAGTCGGGTAGACGAACAAATTTGTAGAACGTGGCAACAATTATGGGCGAAACACTCATGAGCGAAAAATACTTGAAACCCTTGCATAAACCGCTTTCCCAGTTTAGCTCTGATTTTTGACCATGTGATTCTTGCAGTTTGGCTGCTTTCTGAAGGAAACCCTTTAGGATATAGAGAAAATTCTGTGTTGAATCGTGCCCGAATCTGCCATGACGACTCAAAATCAGCCTCAAAAACAACTCGTCAATGTCAAAACTGGTGAACCCTATCAGCCGGTGCGGATTTACTATCAGATATTCAAGAACAAAAAGAAAACTGTCTTGAGTGCGCTGCAAAAGCTCAAGTGCATTGAATACGAACCAGAGCGGGACCGCTGGAATTGGCTCTATGAAGCCGAAGCCAAAAAACTGAGATTTACCCGTTCGTATGGTGCTCTCACCGCTGCCGATAAGCCCTTGATTCTAGGCTACTTCACCTTTCGGGGTGAGGAGCAAATGCTGCTAGATCTACGCTCGTTTGAGCGAGCCACCCATGCCATCGACTTTTTTGACAAACGCATCAACCGCTATGCAGCCACGCCAACCCATATGCGGATTGTGAATCGGTTATTTTCCCTGGAAGACATGCCAAATCGCGAAATTCATCCCTCGCTGGATCCGTTCTTCGATCGGGAAAATGTTCCCTGTTTGGCGCACCAAATGGAGCAGCAGTTCGAGCAAATTGAAGCCGACTATGCCGATGACCCAGAAGGCAAGGAAAAGGCACTGCAAGCCTATCTAGATCAGCACATGAACCAGCCCCACCCCGAAATCGAAGAGCTAATCATTCACCCCGACAAAATTGATCGGCTCGGCTTACCAATGGCGCTGCAAATGCGACAGGTTGAAGCCTTCGAGCACTGGCGCGGCAACTTTACCTTCCGAGCCACCGATGTGATTCAGCAATGGGTAGAGGCAATGGCCGACGAGTTCGATGACGAGTTCGATGACGAGGTAGTCGAGGAAATAACTGAAGCAGAGGCAGAAGCAACGCAGAAAGAGGCTTCACAATCCGATAGATCTGATAGCTAACCCCGCAATTTCTTCTGGAAGCGAAACGTCCGACTGGCAACGATGGCTAAGGTCAGTACCGTTAGCGGCATCACGAACCACAGCATCACAGAACTGTACAGCGGCAGGCTGTCGTGGTTTGTGGAGTCGAGGATGAGATAGATCGTGTAGGCGATGTAGTATCCCACGAACACAAAGCCTTCCCAACGGGCAATCAAATTACCGCTGGCAAACACAGGCAGACAGGCGATGGCAACCGCAATCATCACGGGCATATCAAATCCAAGCGCAGCGGTAGAGACATTAACGCCATCCGGGGCGACCATTGCGGAGAGTCCCAGCACGGCCAGAATATTGAAAATATTGCTGCCCACTACATTGCCCACGGCAATATCCCGCTCTCCCTTGAGGCTAGCCACGACCGATGTTGCTAGTTCGGGCAGAGAAGTCCCAGCCGCCACAATCGTCAAGCCAATCACCAGATCGCTGACTCCCAAGGCACGGGCAATGGTAATCGAACCATCCACTAGCCAACGCGAACCGATTACCAGCAGGACTAAGCCGCCAACGATATAGCCAATATTGATCAGCCACTGTAAAGGCGAGCGTTCTGCCACTCGGCCATACTCTTGCTCGTACTCGTCTCGTACTGCTTGGTTTGACTCTTTGCGGCTTTGGTAAATCAAGAAAACCGTGTAGAGGACGCCCAGAATAAATAAAATTACCCCATCTACGCGGCTGATCCTGCCATCTACACCAAACACTAGGGCCAGCACCGACACACCAATCATGATTGGCACATCTAAACGAATCAACTGCTGGGCCACAATCAGCGGAGCAACTAATGCGGATACGCCCAAAATGAACAGCACATTAAAGATGTTGCTGCCCACTACGTTTCCTAAGGCAATATCAGCCTGACCCGACAGGCTCGTTATTGTGCTCACCGCCATTTCAGGTGAACTGGTGCCATAGGCCACAATTGTCAGTCCGATCACTAGCGGCGAAATGCCAGCAATCGTAGCTAATCTGGACGCGCCTCGGACCAACGCCTCTGCACCCAGAACCAGTAACACCAGTCCCAGAATCAATAAAATGAGCACGGTAAAGCTCATAGCTTGTCTTTTGCTCCAACTGCGAGGGGATAAACAGGATGCCGCCAGCTCAATGCTGAAACCAGCACATGCCAAAAATTGCACTAATCCCCATCATCACGCAGCAAAGCCACGATCGTCAAAAAGTTTGTATTAATCGTGAATATAGGTTTGATACCAAATCCGGTTGATCAGCCAGAGTTCGCGTAGAGGCGTTTCGGCGAAACGCCTGTACAATATTTCGCCGAAACGCCTGTACAATATTTCGCCGAAACGCCTGTACAATATTTTGCCGAAACGCCTGATACAATATTTTGCCGAAACGCCTGATACAATATTTTGCCGAAACGCCTGTACAACGCGGCATTTAGATTTAGGGCGTTTAGTCGGATTTGATATGAGTCATTACACGAGCAATTGATCCGGCAAGAGCTAGGATGCTTGCGTGATTTAATCATTGAAACCCGGAGAAACGAAAATCCCTAAAGGCACAGTCAATCTAGTTAAATTACCAGAAGCTTCAACACTCATGAGTATATAGAGGCGAGATCATCCCGCCCCTACTATTTAGGCTGTTATTCAGACCGTCATTCTATCTGATTAACACCGTCATGTATTTGCCTGCTGCAAACGGAGCCGGAACGAGTGGCGTGAATTTGGCTCGGTCGGTGGCAATGCGTTTGACGCAAAACTCGTTGATTGTATGCAAGACATCATCGCGGGTGCCAACAATCCAGATTTGCGTTTTCTCGCCATGCGAAACGGGCAGCAGTTCGTTGAACTCTGTGGTCATATGAATTGTCCTCGCTAATTTTTAGTTACGGAGAAGAAAAGCTTAAGGTGTGGTTGCCCTAACCACTGTTCGGTATTAGCGAGGATGTGCCACAATCGACACAGCCTAGCCTCCTGCCGGTTACAGGAAGTTAGGTTAGCTGGTTATGGGTGCGCCTAACACTCATGACCAGTGCCGTCACCTTAAGCTGATCGGCTGATTTGGGTACCAGCAACGCTCAGCATAGAGGAAATACCCAGTCAAAACAACCGTACTGGGCTATTTGTCAATAATTTTTGACTTTTCGTTGACGTTTTTTGACTTGAACGTTGCTTGAAATTGCTGATTTTTTAGAATCAGATGGAATCAACCGAGTTGCCATAACTCACGTGAAGGATAGCGCTATGAGCCTCACAATTGCTAAATGGACGCTAGACGAATACCATCAGATGATTGCGGCGGGTATTCTAGACAATCGCCATGTGGAGCTGTTGCAGGGAGAAATCGTTGAAATGTCGCCCGAAGGAGAACCCCACGCCAATAAACGAATTAAAACTGGAGAGTATTTGAGTCAACTATTGGGCAATCGCGCTCAAGTTCGCCCTGCGGCACCGATTACACTGCCAAATCGCTCCGAGCCAGAGCCAGATATTGCCGTTGTGCAGCGCTTAGACGACGAATACGACCAGCACCATCCCTATCCAGAAAATATCTTTTGGGTGATTGAATATTCCCACACCAGCCTCAGCAAAGACTTAGAGATCAAAACCAAAATTTACGCCGAGGCAGGCATTCTAGAATACTGGGTGGTGGATCTAACCGAGAACAAGCTGATTGTATTTCGAGAGCCAATCAACGGCGACTATCAATCTCGGCAAGAATTCACCCAAGACGAGATTCGACCTGTGGCCTTTCCCGATCTGGCGATTTCAATTGAAAAGTTGCTGCGCTGAGACAATTTGCCCTCAGAAGGCAAGGTGAAAATCCGCTGATGTATAGGTTGATGGCTTGCAACCGAACACAATGTTCTAGACTGGAATATCGAACCTCCAGTTGATAAGGAACCGAAACCATGCGCCTGTCTCAAATGCTGTTTGTGACGCTGCGAGAAGATCCAGCAGAGGCAGAAATTCCTAGCCATAAGCTATTACTGCGAGCCGGCTATATGCGCCGCATTGGCAGTGGCGTTTTTTCCTATTTGCCGTTGCTGTGGCGGGTGTTGCAGAAGGTTTCCCAAATTGTGCGGGAGGAAATGAATGCGGCTGGGGCGCAGGAATGTTTGCTGAACCAGCTTCAGCCGTCGGAACTGTGGAAAGAATCGGGCCGCTGGGAGACCTATACCAAAGCCGAAGGCATTATGTTTGCCCTCACCGACCGGCAGGGACGGGAGTTGGGTTTGGGTCCGACCCACGAGGAGGTGATCACCGCGATTGCCCGCGACATGATCCGCTCCTACCGGCAGTTACCGCTGAATTTGTATCAGATTCAAACCAAGTTTCGGGATGAGATTCGGCCCCGGTTTGGTCTGATGCGCGGACGCGAGTTCATTATGAAAGACGCCTACTCGTTCGATGCCGATGAAGCCGGAATGAAGGAGTCGTATCGCAAAATGCACGACGCCTATCACAACATCCTGCGGCGCTGCGGACTGAAGTTTCGAGCAGTAGATGCGGATTCAGGCGCGATCGGGGGGTCTGGTTCCCAAGAGTTCATGGTACTGGCCGATGCCGGCGAAGACGAAGTGCTCTACACCGAAGATGGCCAATACGCCGCCAACGTGGAAAAGGCGATTTCCCTGCCCGCCGCTGTCGCCTCGTCTCCCTACAAAAAATTTGAAAAGCTGGATACGCCCAATACTCCAACCATCGCCAGCTTGTCTGAACTGCTGAAATGCTCGCCGACGCTGATTCTGAAGAACGTGCTGTATCAAGTCACCTACGACAACGGCATGAATGTATTGGTGTTGGTCAGCATACGGGGCGATCAGGATGTGAATGAGGTGAAGCTGCAAAACGAGTTGAGCAAATTGGCCTCTGAGTATGGTGGCAGCGCCGTGATTGGGCTGAAGGTCCCGAGTGAAGAGGATCAGCAGCAGTGGGCGGCCAAACCGTTACCGCTGGGCTACATTGCTCCCGATCTGGCCGATAGCTACATCCAGAAAACCAAAAATCTAGCGACCAAGTTCTTGCGGATGGTGGATAAAACGGCAGTGGAACTGAAGAACTTCGTGACTGGTTCAAACGAGTCGGGTTATCACGTTGCCGGAGCCAACTGGGGCAAACAGTATGAGTTACCCAAGCTAATTGTGGATGTGCGCAAAGCAATGGTGGGCGAGCGGGCGGTGCATGACCCGAAGCAAACCTTGCAGAGCGCTCGCGGCATCGAAATCGGCCATATTTTCCAGCTCGGCACCAAGTATTCCAAAGCAATGGGGGCCACCTACACCAACGAACAGGGTGAGGAAATGCCGCTGGTGATGGGCTGCTATGGCATTGGCGTGTCGCGCTTGGCTCAGGCAGCAGTAGAACAATCCTACGACAAGGATGGGATTATCTGGCCGGTAGCGATTGCCCCCTATCAGGTAATTGTGACGATTCCTAACATCAACGATAACGATCAGGTGTCGGCAGCCGAAGTGATCTACAGCGAACTCACCAAAGCCGGCGTCGAAGCCTTGTTAGACGACCGCGACGAACGAGCTGGCGTCAAATTCAAAGATGCGGATCTGGTCGGCATTCCCTACCGGATCGTCACCGGACGCTCGATTCAGCAGGGCAAGGTGGAAGTGGTGAAACGCGCTAGCCGCGAGACCGCAGAAATTTCGATTCACGAAGTTGTTCCGACGATTAAACGTTGGATTGATGAAGCGATGAATGGAGACAAGAATAATCAGTGATATGCATGCGCTTTAGCGAAACGTCATGGCTAGGGTCGGCTTAGTGATGGCTGGGACAATCCGCTCGCTCGCCATTCTAGCCCCCGATAGGTTGCGAGCCGTCGGGCCTACCTGAAGCGCTGCCAACCCACCCATAATAAACAGCTCACCGGCTAGTTCACGGGGCTGCCAGCGCAAATGCTCATCCAATACTGGCAGTCCATTCACCACCTCGATGGAAGATTGTTCCAACAATTGGCTCAGCAGCAGGTCTTGCGTCATATCCAGCCTGGTGCCGGTGGCGAGCCAGATCTGATCAAGACGTTCAAGACGTTCAAGATGTTCAAGACGTTCGATGCACTGGGAATGAATGCACTCGTGTATGGTGGGATGTATGGTGGGATGATAATGTTCCACAGCTTGCGCATTCGCAGACAGAGAACGAGCGCAAGTAATCTGCCAACCATCGCCTAACCAAGCGGCTTCCGTCACTTGGCACTGCTCATAGAACGTCAGTTTGCCGTCATGGTGGGCACGCCGCAGTTGAGTCATGATGGCCGGCGTCATGGAGCCACCGTTGCGGGCTTGCTGAATCATCTGGAAGCGAGTTGCCCAAGTCGGCTCGTCCCAAAAGTGCTTCAGGTACTTCGGTCCCAGCCAACCCGGATCGGCATCAAACAGCTTTTCATAGAGGCAACGCCGAGCCATTAGGATGACGTTGGCCCCGCGGGCGATTGCTCCTAACGCCAAATGCCCACTGGTCAACCCACCGCCAACAATCAGAATTGTTTCGCCCCTCAGGTTCATCTTTCTCAGGTCGATCTGGTGGGAATGCTGGAGACGGTCACTTGGATACGGAGTTGCAATCTGGCTGACCCAAGCCGGCCATTGAGGTTTACCGCCGCCCCCCGTGATCACTACCCGTCGGGCTACGATAGTTTCGCCGCTATGCAACTCCAACCGGAAGCGCGGACGCAGCGGCTCGACTCGCAAAACCTGAGCCGGGTAGACGCAATCCTGCAACTGCCACCGCTGAATTACTGACTGGCAAAAATCGTGAAATAGCTGGGTTCCTGGTAGGTCGTAGGGAGGAAACAGTTCAGCGGGGCGCGATTCAGCAAAGCGGCGCAGGGCAAAGGAATCCGGATCTGGATGGTGCACGGCAGGCGAGCGCAAATGGGGAATCTCAAAGGCCGCAAACTGGTGATGCCATTGCCGCATCCAACTGCCACTGGGATCAAATACAAGACAGCGACCCCGCAGAGCTTGGCGCTTTTGCAGCAAGTGGGCAACTAACGTTAGAGCATGGGGGCCGGCTCCCACAATCGCTAGCTCAATGGCATCCGGCAAAGCAGAGGCATCAACCATGAATTAAATCTGAAATCTGAGAATGATTATCATTTTAGCTATATTATAGGTCGATATCAATGTTGAAAAACCGTCAGGAGTCCCTATGTCTCTGAATGTCAGTGAAGCGTTGGTCCAACAGGCCGCTGCTGGCCAGGTTAATGAATCAGCCTTTGTAGAAACAATTCGGCAATCGTTGCCCTATGCCTGGACTATTGTTGAGAAGCTGGCTCACTGCCTTGAGCAGGAAGGGCAAGAATGGGCCAATTACGCCGTCGCCCCACCCGATGAACAAGCACGGGGCCAATTGTTGCGCATGGTGGGCGGCGATGCGATTCGGGGTGCCGTGGAGCGTCACTTTAACGTGAAGCTGGCCTTTCAAAATTGCCATAACCTGGCCGCATTTCGCCCAGACGGACTAGACTCGCAGGCTTACCGTGACTTCACATCTATACGCAGCCAAATTCTGAATCAAACCCCTGAACTAAAAGACTGCTAGCTCTCGATGCAAATGGTTCCTCTTACCCTCGTCGCAGGCCCGTCTGGTGCGGGCAAAACTACCTGGATCCGGCAACAGTTCGACGGTGCTGAACGATTCGCCTATCTCAATCTTGGAGCCGACGCTGTTCGGATTGATGCCACCTACCTAGCTGCTGAAGTACCTGAGTTGGTGGTCTGGTCAAGCTGGCTGCCCGAATTGGCGGACTTTACTAAATACCAGACTTACATCGAACTGGATTTTCACATTGATTTAGGCTCTCTGGTTTTGCCAACTGAATTTGCTGATTGCCACCGAGTGGCCGTCTTGCCCCCCAGCACTCGACAAACCGAATGGCATGACTGGGCCGATGTGATCGTCACCGGAACCGAAACGAGGGTAACATTGCAACCTCCGCAGCTCTGGCGCTCTCTACTCACTGGACAGGTGCTAGATTTTGCCAGTTTAACCACCATTTGGGACGAACTGATCAACGGAGCTTATGGCCCTGTCCAGCGGGCAAAAGGAATTTTTGAGGTAGCCGATGGCCGATCCCTCTATTTCGATTTTGTCGCCGGAGATCCTAAATCCACTTCTACCGAATTGAACCTGCCGCGCTGGTTAGAGGGCCGGCCCAACCGCTTTAGCGGGGTTGAAGTCGTAGGGGAAAAGTTGGACGAGACAGCCATTGCCCAAACTCTGAAAGACTGCTGTTTGGACGATCGAACACTTGCTTACTACCAGCAACAGGTGCGGGAGTTTTTAGAGGATGGGTAGAGGGGTGGATGGGCTGCGCCGTGAGCGGCGCAGCCGAACGGTGGATGGGTGGGAGTTTCAAATTTGAACGGGACTTAAATTCAAATCGAGATTAATTCGATGAAAATTGCAGTTATATCTTGTATTCACGGTAATTACGAAGCCCTGAACGAGGTGCTGTTGGATATTGATCGGCACCAGGTTGAGCAGATCTATTGCCTGGGGGATCTGGTAGGCTATGGTCCGTATCCTAATGCGGTGGTGGAGATGATTCGCTCACTCGATATTCCAACTTGTCAGGGTTGCTGGGATGAAGATGTGGTGGAAGGTTTGAATGCCTGTGAGTGTAGCTATCCATCGCTGTTGGCGGAAAAACGGGGGCGGTTAGCCCATGAATGGACGAATCAAGAAATTCATCCAGAAATACGGTCATTTTTGGCTCAACTGCCGCTTAGCTTACGCGATGGTAATCTCTGCTTTGTACATGGTAGTCCCCACAGTCAACATGAGTATATGTTGCCGGATATGCATGCGTTTACGGCGATGGAGCGAGTTTTAGCAACAGGTGCAGATACATTGTTTTGTGGACATACCCATATTCCCTATGTCCGCCAACTGGAGGCCGGTCAACTTCAGGTGCGGGTGAGTTCGGGGCAATCGAGCCAACGGCCAAACCAGCAAACTAGCAACTTTTCAGCTCCGTTAAAGCGAATTGTCAATGCCGGATCGGTCGGTGAGCCGCGTCACGGTAGGCCCAACGCCACCTATGTCCTTTACGACACGGAGACCGAACAGGTAACGCTACGGGAAGTCGAATATGACTATCAAAAAACCTGCGCTGCAATTGTTGAAAAGGGTTTGCCATCCATTTTTGCGTGGCGTTTGGCTAGAGGATTAGAATTTGCTGAACGCGCCGATGATCCAACCCATGTGTGTGAGCGGTAATTTGTGAGTGATAATGTGAGCGATAAAATGACCTATCACCCTTTTGACTTCGATTCTCCTTCTGCCCGACCTGCTACCGAGTATGATACGGCAGCCCGTCAGAGCATTCCGGGATACGATGCGCTGTTGAGTATGGTGGCTGCTTTGTTTCAGCATCATTTACCCAATCAGGCTCATCTCCTGATTGTCGGTGCAGGAGGTGGAAATGAACTGGAAACCTTGAGCAGTATACAGTCTGATTGGCAATTCACGGGGGTTGATCCGTCCGAGAATATGTTGGCGGTTGCTCGATCTAAGGTTGAGCAACTGGGTATCGGTGAACGAGTAACCCTGCACAAAGGCGTGGTGGGTGATCTGCCACTGCAACGGTTTGATGCCGCAACCAGCCTGTTAGTCATGCACTTTTTACCAGATGATGGCTCCAAGCTCGATTACTTGCAGGCAATCGCCGCTCGACTCAAACCGGGCAGCCCGTTTCTGTTGGTTGATCTACAAGGCGATAAGCAATCTGATGCGTTCAAATTACTGGTTGAAGGCTGGCAGACACGAGCGAGGTTAGCGGGGATGGAGCCACAGCGCTTAACAGAATTCGTAAATCGAATGCAACAGCATCTTCCCTGTATTCCAGAATCACGAACGCTTGAATTACTTCAGCAAACCGGGTTTAAGAACGCAGTTCGATTCTACACAGCATTTATGTTTAGCGGTTGGTTGGCGTTTGCAGAGTAGTTGCAGTGATTCAAAACTACAAAGTTTGTAGTACAGAAATAATGACCATTTGGGCGATTTTGAGCGGGATTGAAGGTAATTTGGCCGCCTATGAAGCTGTGTTAGCAGATATCAAACGGCAGCGACAACCTGTCGCAGAACTGTATATTTTGGGTGATATAATTGCGGCGACACCTGCTAGTGCAAACGTAATTCAGCGGATCAGATCGCCTCGTGACCATGAACCCGAACCGCAAGTCTGCCGAGGCTGGTGGGAAGAGCAGTTGCTGATTCTGCATGGATCAGGACGAACCGGAGAACCCACTGAATTAATCGAGCACTATGGTGCAGAGCAGGTCAAGGCATTATGGGATGCTATTCCTCGCTCTACGGTGAACTGGATTCAATCGCTTGATTTCGGTTTCTTTGAACTCGACTGCTTACTAATTCACGGCAGCACAGTTAGCGTCAGCGACGAATTGACTCCCAATACACCACCGATTCAAATGCTGGATCGGTTGATGCGGATGGATGCCAATTATTTGTTCTGCGGTCGTTCGGGATTGACATTCCAGTATGAAATCCAGCAGGGTAGCATTACATCCAGCGTCACAACCTTAGATCACATAGCTCCACCGCAAGCGACACTCGTTAAACCGCGGCAAGTGATTGGGGTGGGTAATGTTGGACGAATTCCTGGACAGGCAACCTATACACTTTACAATCCCTATGCCAACCAGGTGGAATTTAGAACGGTGCGGTATGGCCCCAGAAAGGGATTTCAATCCATTTAGTCTGTTTTTTGATCCTACTCAATTTTTCAATTACAGCTTTCATAAACAGGTTGTGAACAGGGGGTGTGGAGGCGGTGCCCCCACGCAGGGGTGAAACCCCTGCACCCCTTCATATCCTGCAAAGGATGGCTATAAGTAAATTCAACTTAATTAAAACCAAGATCAGGGTGTTGTCCCCGCCCTTCGGGCAACAACACCCCCTTTGGGTTTCATGTTTAATCATGTTGTTCTACTTAATTTTCAATCTATTTGGGGTTAGATTCCCCAACCTTGGAGCGTTCGTATTCGGTCACGTGAACCGTAATACCCGCCGCAGGGACGGGGTGAGTTTATTCAAAAGGGGTGCAGAGTGCGCTGTCTCCACCCCAATTGTTCGTTACTTCACCGAAAATCGCGGGAGGCCCCTGCCTTTAGGCATGGGGAGGGATAGCGAGCGAGCCGTAGGCGAGCAATGAGACACAAGCACCTCACAGGTGATATAATTATAGGATGGAACAAACTCTGACACTGGCTTGCAAGCTTCAACCGACACTTGAACAGGCTTCTAAAATTGAGGCACTGCTTCAGGCGTTTGCGGATGCTTGCAACTACGCCAATGAGCAGGTCAAGTCGAAGACGACCAGCAAGGCAACCATACAGGCTCAGGTTTATGGCGAGTTGCGGGAAAAGTTCGGCTTGAGCGCAAATCAAGCGGTTAGAGCTTGCGCCCGTGTTGGGATGAATCGTAAAGCGGCAAAGGCTAAGGGTGAGACAGTCAAGCAGTTTCGCCCTACTTCTGCCGACTACGATGCCCGTATCTTTGCCTTCAGAGAAAAGGATTGGTCTGTCAGCCTGACGCTGCTGGGTTGCCGTGAGCATATTAAGCTCAATGTCGGCAACTACCAGCGTGGTAAGCTGAAAGGGCGTAAACCGACTTCTGCCCAGCTTTGCAAGCATAAAGACGGGCAATACTATATCCACATTCAATTGACCGAGAAGGCACCCGACCCAATCAAGTCGGATAAGGTGATCGGCGTTGACTTTGGACGTAGGGAGATTGCCAGAACCAGCACCGGAAAGAGTTGGGACGGCAAGCAGTTGAATCAAATCAGGGATAAGTTCAGCAATACGAGAGCATCCGTTCAGGCGAAAGCCTCTCGTAAACGAGACGCTACGCGAACGAAAGGCACAAGGAGTTCTAGACGGCGCTGCCGCGAACTCCTGAAACGGCTGTCGGGGAAAGAACGACGCTTTCAAAGCTGGCTGAACCATAGCATCAGCGCTGCCATCATCCGTGAAGCCAAATCGCTCAATGCCATTGTTGCAATTGAGAATTTGACTGGAATCAGGGAACGAACGAACCAGCAGCCTCGCAACAAAACCGAAAGACGACGCAGCAATAACTGGGCCTTCTACCAGTTGCGGCAATTCCTGACCTACAAAGGCATCAGGGAAGGAGTAGAGGTTGTTGCAGTGAATCCCGCCTACAGCAGTCAAACTTGTCATCGCTGTCTGCATATTGGGCTGCGAAGTGAGAAGACTTTCAGGTGTGGGCATTGTGGCTGGCATGGTCACGCTGATGATAATGGTGCAAAAGTTATTGAATTAATCGGGCTGTCCGTAACGCAGCCTGGAGGCTCAAGAATTCTGTCTTGCTCTTTGCAGGATATGGTTCTTAGGGCTGCTGAAAGCCCCGCCCTTTAGGGCTGGGGAAGGTTACTCCGTGATCTACCCACCCAACTGCTGCAAAATCGGATTGGTGGCATCGACCAGCACTAATCCGTTGGGGCGCTCGGGAATGGTAAACGACTTCAGCGTCAGAGAACCGCCGCTTTCGATGACTGCTACCAAATCACCGTCACTGGTGGAAATATTCAAATTATTATCTACCGATTGGAAAACATAATCTTCTGCCGTGCCGCCGGTAAACAGAAAATCTTCCAGCGGATCGAAGTTTTGGATCAGCGCGTAATCTGCATCACCATTGCCAACGTAGAAGGCTGCTGGTTCAGTCTCAGGACTGAGTAGGTGATCATTGCCAATCATAAACGTGGTTAATCCGGGTGCACCGATTAGGGTATCCACTTCGCCTTTGCCCATACTGCCGGTTTTATAGGCTTCTTGCTCGGCATCTACTTCTGTCAACGCAACTCCAAACAGCAAAAACTCGCTACCGAATCCGGTTACCGTATCGTTACCATCGGTACCTGCGAACAGTCCAGCAATTTCTCGGTCAGATTCACCAAATTGCCCTACCTTGAGGTACTGCTCAAAGCCAGTCTTGTACTCCCCTTGTTTCACCGCCGCCACCACATCTGGATTCGCAGCTAGGTAATAGGCTTCATAGAAAGAAGCTTGCAGTTGCTGGATTCGTTCATTTTCAGGAGAAACTAGCGCATAGGTGCCAGGAATCGTGCTGGGCAACTGCACCAATTCTAGCTCTGGATCTTCGAGGCGGGCAATCACATCGCCAGCTTGGGTCGAGAGCTGAAACAGCGGGTAAATTTCGCCTCCAAACTCCTCCTCATAAATTTCAAATTTGTAGTTTTGAATTGCCTGAGCCACAATCAGCTCGTCTTGTTTGGGATCAAAATCACCAATCAGCGCATGATCTTGCTCGCCTTGCCCTACATAGAAATCGACTCCGGCGTTTCCGACCAGAAAACGATTCACACCAAAGGCACCGTGGTAATGGTCATAGTCGCCGCTTCCCGTAGTCGCCGTTTTGATTGCACCAGTAGCTGGATCGTATTCGGTGATGGGCATTCCTGTTACAATTGCATTGCCCAATGGATAGAAAAAACTATCATTGCCGACCACACCATTGAAAAAAGTTTGCCGTCCCTCGTCGCTGCCTTTTTGCATAAAGTGATCCCAGCCAGAGCTATACTCGCCGGAATCCAGCAACTCCTTCACATCGGAATTGGCAGCTAGATACGCAGGTTCGTTGAAATAGGGTTGACTGCGGCGAGCATAGTAGGCATTCTGGGGCGCAAACAGCAAAATTCCCTTGTTTGTAAACAGCCCATCGGGGATGAGTCTGGAAATGCCTTCTACAATGGCAATCAGATCGCCGTTTTTCGAGATTTGGACATTGCTGTCTACGGTTTCAAACTGATAATCTTCAGGGCTGCCTGCTAGATAAATTGCATCTTCACTGGTTGGATCAAAGAAATGGATCAGCGCGTAATCCTGATCGCCGTTGCCTAGATAAAAATCCTGCGGTGTTTCGGTCGCATTGTCACCGAGGTAAAAGATATTGCGTCCGGGTGAACCTTGAAGCGTATCCAACTCGCCTACGCCAAGTGTCTCGGCTTCGATAGTGATTAGTCTACCTGCCGATTTTGCCGTCTTAATCTTCACACCCACCACAGACGATTTTTGCCCAGAGGACTGAATGCGATCGTTGCCTTCTGTACCGCTAAAAACGACACCATTGCGTTCTTGATATTGTCCGATTGCTTCGTATTCCTCTCTACCTGAGGCGTACTTTCCTTCAGCAACTGCTTTTGCTATATCCGGATTCTCAGCCAGGTAAATAGCGTCATTCAAGAATGAATTTGCTTCCATATATTTACTCCAATTATTACTCGCACAAAAATGCAGCAAAACACTCGCCATTCCCACTGCAATATGCGATGAGAACGACTGAGCAGCTTTGACTTCTAGAAGCATACTACTCTTATTTGAGAGAATAATAATCATTCTCATTTTCTTAAGAAAGAACTTACGTTTAGCCGCAATCGCTGGCCGGGATTGTCTGGCTGGCCGACTCAGCTGGTGTTATTCAACTATCGGTCGTTGGTTGCTGTACTTGCTGTTGCAATTCCGTACTACCTCTTTGGCAGCCGCATTGCGCTAGGAGAACGTGGGAAACAATATGCGAATCAGCGAGTCAAGTGGGGGAATGTTCATATCGAGCTGGAGGTGTTTTGCTCGTTTACGGGGAATCCAGATGGAGACATGCCTGAGGGGCTACTGCACCTTGCGTCAGTGTGTGTCGCGTTGGGTGAGGAAGGCATTATCATTCTCCAACAAGCTAGAGAATCACATTTGGGCAATTTACATTTGGGCAATTTGGTACTTTGTTCACCACTACAATGTCTCCTTACCTATTTAGCATCACCCGTTATTGCATCCTTGAGATTTTTCCTATATTATGCATTAATGAGAATTAATGAGAAACTTTTTTATTTAAGGAGATCGTCAGTTTGATAACTGGACCTTAATCCTTACCTTGATTCTTGATTGATATTGGGAAGCGCATGACCATTACCCTGTGCGGAACAGATTGTCACAAGCTGTTTGAGGAAGCCGAGCGCAGCAGAATTGTTTGTGCTTCGAGTGGATTTGAAGCAACTGTGGAGTATCCCAAGCCGCTTGGGAAAGGATACCGTCGAGAGATGCAATTACGTCCTGGACTGGGTCTATTTATCTTTGATCATGTGGCATCAAGAGATTTACGTATTACATCTTCTGACCGTGAACACTCAATAGAGTTAGGATTCGTGATTGCAGGACAATGGAAATGGAATCACCGTAGCTGGAATGATCATACTTCCCTGAGTCCTGGAACTCATTTTCTGTTTGGCAGTGGGATTTGTCCGGGTGGAACTTCAGAGCATTCAGCCCATGAGCACCGCTTGTTGCTGACGATCGAGTTTGAATCACAGCTACTTGGAACGCTGGTTACGGGTCAACCTGAATTATTGCCTGAATGTTTAGAACCGCTTATTGGCGATGCCAATCGGTTGACTTACTTTTGCACGGGAACGACCACGATCGCCATGCAGTCTGTCTTGCAGCATATTTTGAATTGTCCCTACGAGGGGCTAACAAAACGCATGTACCTCGAAGGCAAAGTTTTAGAATTGATGGCGTTGCAGTTTTCTCAACTGCTGATGGATAAAAAGCCACGTAGCTTGTCGGATACTCGATCGCTGCGATCGGATGAGATCGATCGGATTCACCAGGCTCAAATGCTGCTGGGACAAAATCTGGACAGTCCACCTTCGGTGCTGGATTTGGCGCGGCAGGTGGGGGTGAATCGCCGGAAGCTGAATGAGGGATTTCGTCAGATGCTGGGAACAACTCCGTTTGGATATGTACGCGATCGCCGCCTAGAACAAGCCCGGCAGTTGCTTAGTGATCCAGATATTTCAATCGAGCAAGTTGCGGCAAGGGTGGGCTATGCGAACCGAGGTAACTTTGCTGCTGCCTTTCGCAAGAAGTTTGGTATCAATCCCAAAGCGTTTCAGTTGCAACGACGAAAAGAGATTTAATGAATGACCGATTTATCTAAGCAGTTGCGTTACATCAATCACCACATCAGGAAATGCTAAGGGACTGATGCTGCCCGATATCAGTTCTTGTCGAGATTGATATTTTCCATATCTTTCTCCAGGCTACTGCTGGCATACTCAATCAACCAAAATATATTTTCTGGATAGGGATGGTGACTGCGATAATAATCATCAAGCCGTTAGATGATCGCCAAATCTGGCTCTGGTTCTGAATGATTGGAAAGGGTAATGGGTTTGGCAAATCTGACATGAGCGCGTTGTCCTAGTCGGTGGATCAAAAACTCCCCAGTTCGGCTCGAATCACTGGCATGAGGGGTTCCTTCGGGCGGCATTTCGACAACGACTCTGTTCAATAGCTCAACATGGCAGCCATCCCAGATCCCCGCATCAACCATACGGTGATATTGCTCAAGGGTGATTTTTGCTGGGATGAGTCTGGGTGTCTGTTGCTGCGCTGTTTGAGTCATGGCGATATCTCAAGTCGGCTCAGTAGAGCGAAAATGAGTCCGCTTCGTCCCAAAGCTTGGGTTTGATCCCCCTAAATCCCCCTTAAAAAAGGGGGACTTCAAGCACTTTTGGCTCGGTTCCCCCCTTGCTGTAAGGGGGGTTAGGGGGGATCTCAACAGGATTTACGATCTATCTACTGATGTTGTTTTTGATCCTACTTGATTTTTCACTTAGTCCGCCTGCCTCTACCTTTGGTTGCCTGAGCCGCCTCTTGTTTCAAAAAGTGCCTCCACGGATCAAAAAAGTGTGTCTACAGATCAAAAATGCTAGTCAACCTCTTCATTACCAGGGTAAGCTTCTTGAAAGTCATTCCTAATTAGCTTGATTGAAGTGCTAACCAACTTGGTGTGAGGACGTATGCGGATACAATGGGGCGTTTTGGGGCAGTTGATTGTAGCTCTGCCGAGCTTATTGGTTGTTCAGCCTGTTTGGGCAGAAGAGGAAGGGAAATCGTCATTCGTCACGGGTCATTTGTCATTGGATAATCCCGAAGGACAGATGACGAATGACAACGGACAAATAACGAATGACCAACCTGCTACAACCGTCGAAGAATGGCTTGCCCAAATTGAAGCTTCTTTGGTGCAAATTACGGGAGTACGGGTCGAGACCAGCGAGACA
This sequence comes from Leptolyngbya sp. NK1-12, assembly GCF_032598965.1. Classification (NCBI taxonomy): domain Bacteria; kingdom Bacillati; phylum Cyanobacteriota; class Cyanophyceae; order Leptolyngbyales; family Leptolyngbyaceae; genus Leptolyngbya; species Leptolyngbya sp. NK1-12. The sequence continues at coordinate 6,305,855 of NZ_CP053586.1, read as the reverse complement.
GGTTTGGAGATAGTGCTGGAAACGGCTGAGGGGGAACTCTCAACCCCAGCAACTCAAACGATCGGCAATGCGCTGATCGCAAATATTTCAAATGCGGTGTTGGCTTTACCAGAAGGCGATGAATTTTCTCAAGCGAACCCAGTCGAAGGTGTTGCGCTAGTTTCTGTGACAAGTTTGCCCAATGATCGCGTACGCGTGGCGATTACAGGGACGGATGCACCGCCTACAGCAGAGGTGAGGGCAGAAGCGCAAGGGTTGGTGCTCAGTGTGACTCCGGGAACTGAAACAGATGCCGCACAAGATGAGGATGCGATTCAAGTTGTTGTGACAGGGGAGCAAGAAGACGGATATGCGGTTCCGGATGCGTCAACCGCAACTCGAACAGATACACTACTAAGAGACATTCCTCAATCAATTCAGGTGGTGCCGCGACAAGTTATAGAAGACCAAGCTGTTACCGAGCTACAAGACGCGGTTCGAAATGTCAGTGGAGTAGTTGAAGGAAACACCTTTGGAAATACTGGGGATCGGTTTATCATTCGAGGGTTTCAGCAGGGATTCCAACTCGGTAGTACCTTGCGGGATGGATTTCGAGCCAATGGGAGCTTCAGTGGTGTGCGAGATCTTGCCAATATTGAACGTATAGAAGTTCTTAAGGGTCCAGCTTCTGCGATTTTTGGTGGTGCAATTGAACCAGGCGGACTGATTAATATCATCACCGAACAGCCACTGGAAGAGCCATTTTACTCAGCCGAGCTACAAGCGGGAAGCTTTGGGTTTGTTCGCCCCACCGTTGACTTGTCGGGTCCATTGAACGCAAACCGTACCTTGCTTTATCGATTAAATCTGGCATATGAGCGAGGTGATGGGTTTCGTGACTTTGATCAGGGGGTTGAGCGTATTTTTGTCGCTCCAGTGGTTTTATGGCGAATTGGCGATCGGACTGATTTAACCCTGGAGTTGGAGTATCTCAACGATGAGCGCCCGTTTGATCGAGGGCTGATTGCTGACGGCGACGATGTTGTGGATATTCCGTTTGAGCGCATTTTAGGTGAACCAGACGATATTGTCAGGAATGAAGAATTCTCTATCGGCTATCGGCTGGAGCATCGATTTAGCGAGAACTGGAGAATCCGGAATGCATTTCGGTTTACGGATGCCTATCTACCCAATCAAAGGGCTCAACCGCAGAGTTTTGATGAAAGCACAGGTATATTAACCAGAACCTGGCAAGACCAGGAATATTTCGTCAATGGATATGCCCTACAAACCAATGTTATTGGTGAATTTTCTACTGGTTCAATTGGACATACGCTGCTGTTTGGGGTTGATCTAGAACGGCAGGCATACGATTCTGAAGCATTTGGCACAGATGCCCCTAGCATCAACGTTTTTGATCCAGACTATGGCATTGCGGCTCGTCCCGAACAAGATGAATTTCCAACGGGAGCCGGAATCTTCAACGAACAAATCGATTTGCTGGGAATCTATCTCCAAGATCAAGTTACGCTCCTTGATAACTTGAAATTACTACTGGGTGGTCGATTCGATATTGTAGATCAACGAACTGAATTGGGAGGCAGGTTTGGAGAGAGTGAGTCTCAGCAACAAGATGAAGCATTTACACCACGAATCGGTATTGTTTATCAACCCATTGAGCCATTGTCTCTCTATGCCAGCTTTAGCCAATCGTTTGCACCTAATTCTGGCAGAATGGTTGATAACTCTATTCTTGAACCCGTGAGAGGGACACAATATGAAATTGGCATGAGGGGGGAGTGGTTGGATGGCAGACTCGTCACCAATTTAGCGGCTTACCACTTAACCCGGAGCAATGTGGCTACTACCGACCCAGAGAATTCAGACTTTAGTATTGCAATTGGAGAGCAACGAAGCCAAGGAGTTGAATTCGATGTGATTGGAGAAATTCTTCCTGGTTGGAACGTGATTGCTTCCTATGCCTACACAGATGCTGAGATTACCAGAGACAACAGCCCCCTTGAGGGCAATCGACTGTTTGGCGTACCAGAGAATGCTGCGAGTCTATGGAGCACTTACGAGATTCAGTCTGGCGATTTGCAGGGATTAGGCTTTGGGCTAGGACTATTCTTTATCGGTGAACGTCAGGGAGATGCTGAGAACTCGTTTCAAGTCCCCAGTTATGTTCGCACGGATGCCAGCCTTTTTTATCGTAGAGATAATTGGCGAGCAGCAATCAATGTTAAAAATTTGTTTGATGTGGATTACATTGAGTCTGTTCCCAATTTTAGAACAGCGATTAACCCCGGTTCACCGCTTACGGTGCTAGCAACAGTATCAGTGGAGTTTTAGTGGTGTGAAGGATAAACTGCGTCAAGTATGGAAAAGTTGCAATCATTCTCTAAGCTTTTGGAGAAGGTTCTCTCTCGGTTTGTTTATCCTCACAGCGTTCACCGTTTGCCTCATCTCAGCTTGCATTCATCAATCATCTCTCAATTCCCCGTCTTCAACCTTGTCAGTCACTTCATCAGACTGCCGAGTGATTCAGCATTCAATGGGTGAAACTTGCGTCCCCCACCATCCGCAACGGGTTGTCAGTCTTAGTGATGCGGCCAATACAGTAGCGTTAGGGGTTAAACCGATTGCAGGAGTTTTTTCCGGCGAATCTGAATCTCTGCTTGGAGAACGTCTCACAGGTATCGAGCAACTACCGGGAGTGGAACCCAGTCTAGAAACCATTGTTGCCCTAAAGCCTGATTTAATTCTGGCTGCTTCATACCATCAAGCCATCTACAACCAACTGACCCAGATTGCGCCAACAGTTTTGGCAAGTTGGGAAACTGGTTCAGATTGGAAGAATGTCTTTTTCCAACAGGCTGAAGCATTAGGACGAGTTGACCAAGCTCAGCAATTGATGACTGATTATGAAACTAGATTAGTGCAGTTTAAGTCTGAAATGGGACTTGATAAAACGCTTTCAGCAGAGAAGCGCTTGAATCAAATTAAAGTTTCAGTGGTTCGTATTTATCCAGAAGCGATCGCGATATATTTCAAAGATTCATTCTGTGGCAGCATTTTAGAAGATGCCGGATTGTCTCGTCCACCTGCTCAAGACAGAGAGTGGAATGGTCAGCAGCGACTTAGTAAAGAACGTATTCGCGACCTGGATGCAGATGTGATGTTTTTGTGGACGTATGGATATAACGCTGAAACTGCTCAACAAGTAAATACCACGCTAGAAAAGCTGAAAGCTGATCCACTCTGGTCACAACTAAAGGTTGTTCAAGAAGGCAAGGTTTATGAAGTACCGAGTTACTGGATTGGCGATAGTATTCTGGCTGCCAATGCTGTGTTAGATGATTTGTTCAGATATCTAGTAAAGGAGTAGTGAAATATTCATGTCAAAGCACGTCTTATTTATCTGTAAATCTTGTAACTCTATTCATTCAAAAGAGATTGACTACGAAAAAGCTGAAGGTACTGTTTTGCTCAATCAGTTGCTCGATCTGCATCAACATTGGTTCGATCGAGACGAGTTAGAAATTCGTGCAGTAGGGTGTTTGTGGACTTGCTCCCGTCCTTGTTCAGTAGCCTTTTCTGCCCCAGACAAAGCCACTTATCTCTTCACCAACGTCCCCGCCACCGCAGCAGAAGCCCTGCTGCAATTTGGTCAACTCTACCTCACCAGCAAAGAGGGTGACATTCCCTGGAAACAGTTCCCTGAAGTGCTGCAATCTACAGAGGTTGCCAAAATTCCATCGGCATAGAGCCGGATGAGGGCCATACTATGACTAGCGTTCAACATAGGGGAAAGGTTTCAAGATGAAAACCATCGAGACGATCGCTACCGTCAATCATGAGGGAAAACTAACGATTGAATTAGCTCAGATTTGCTACCGAGAACGCATCGCGCAGGAGTGGTGATTGATGAAGCATTATTCCTTACTTAGTTTTATTTGATGTTCAACATAGGATCTGAGAACCGAATTGATTAGAGACTGATATCCTTTGCCTTGCCCCTTGAACCAATCTAAAACATCATTATCAAGACGCAAAGAAACCGCTTTCTTCGGTTTTGGTCGAACCATTTGAGCTTCTTTCCAAAAATTTTCATCTAATTCTGGAATGTCAGATAGATTGATTTCCGAATCAGGAATTGATTGCAGTTCTTCAAGTCTCTCTGGTGAGATAGTCATAATAGTCTTTCCGCTCCTTTCGTGTGGCAAGTCGAGCTGAAATAATCCGAATCACATCATTTCTTTCAGTATGAATGACAACAATAATTACAACTCCTTGAATCGCTCCAATGCTAATTTCTCGTACCTCACCATAATCAAAGCGGTCGTCAAATCGGGTGAAAACGATCCCATCGAAAATAGCCTGAGCTTCTTCAAAGCTAATCCCATGCTTCTTAAGGTTTTGTCTGTTTTTATGCTCATCCCATTCAAAAAACATCAAGTGTATACACATATTGTATATACATTTAGTATAGATCTGTTCAGCTTCAAAGGCAATGGACAAAGCCATCTGCCTCTTCACCAAAGTTCCCTAGAAGCCCTGCTGCAATTTGGTCAACTCTACCTCACCAGCAAAGACGGCAATATTCCCTGGAAACAATTTCCTGAAGTGCTGCAAGTCACAGAGATCGCCAAAATTCCATCGGTGAGTTAAGCGGGAAAGAGCGAAGACTATCCCAATTTGCCATACTCAGCTTATTGACCTTGCTGCTGTTGACGAATTGCATCGCGGAATTCCATCACGGCATCAAACTGTTCCTCTGGTCTAACACATCTAGCCAGCAACTCCATATCCAACTTTGGCAATAATTCACTGCTTACAACTGGTTCGTAATGGTCAGCACGTAAATGATAAATCTGAAAAGCTCCATTTTCCCAAAACCAAACTTCAACCACCTGCAAGCCATGATAAATCTCTAGTTTGTCAACCGTTCCGCTGCTCAGCACAACTTCAATGGCAATATCAGGAAACTCTTTTTTATGCTCCAGGCAATAACATTCATCGGGTTCCAATCCTCGTTGCTTAGCCGCCTTGCGAAACGTTGCTGAACCCATCCCATGAAACCGAGTGCGAGTCTCTTGAAAATAAGCTTCTATGAGCAATCCAATCATTGTCTTAATCTCCTCATGTTCTGGAGATGTTGCCATAATTTCCAAAATTCCTTCCAGATAACTCAAGCGCAGATTCGGAAAGTCATTGCCCAATGTTGCCAGCAAAATCTCGTATTGCTGCCAGCTTACGCCTTCTAAAACTACACGCTGTTCTGACGGTAAGGGATGCGCTAAAACCTGGGGTGCCATAAGCGTTGAGCGATTCAAAGAGTTATAAGCTTTTATTCTACATCCTGCAATAAGGAGAATTGAAGCCTTCAAACCAATTCGATGCGTTTGAAAATCCTGCTGCAAAGTAGCCTTGTTTCAATCTGGAGAATGCTGTCTCAGCCATGAACATCCCTCTCAAAAAGTATGGTGATCTGCTAGCGAATTATCTCAAGCCCCAGAAAGGTCGCGTTGCTTGGCTGGCGATTGCCCTCCTTAGCAGCATTGGCTTGCAACTAGTCAATCCCCAAATCCTTGGCTACTTCATCAACACCGCCGTCACCCGCGGTGCTTCACCTACTTTGTTGAACGCTGCACTTCTGTTTATCGCTGTGGCGTTCGTCACGCAGATTTTTGCTGTCACCGCTACGTACCTGGGTGAACAGGTGGCTTGGAGCGCAACCAATGCCCTGCGGGTTGACCTGGTTGAGCACTGCCTCAACCTTGACCTGTCCTTCCATAAATCGCACACGCCTGGGGAACTGGTCGAGCGGGTAGACGGGGATGTCCATACACTCTCGCGGTTTTTCTCCCAATTCACCCTGCATGTCTTGGGGAATCTGATTCTGCTCGTTGGCATCCTGGTCGTTCTTTTTTTCGAGGATTGGCGAGCCGGGGTTTGCCTCAGCGGGTTTGCCCTCATGTCTTTAGTCATTCTGTTGCGTCTGCGCGGCTCCGCTATTCCCCCTTGGGCCAACTATCGCCAGATCAGCGCCGAGTTTTTCGGCTTCTTGGGCGAACACCTGGCGGGGACGGAAGACCTGCGAGCCAACGGAGCCATCAGCTACGTGATGCGTCGCTTCTACCAGATTTTGCAACGCTGGCTCCCGGTTTTTCATCAAGCTCGCTTTGCGACTATCACCCTAGTGCTAACCTCGATGGGCTTGTTCAGTCTCGGCAATGTCATCGCCTTAGCAGTGGGTGCCGTCCTCTGGCAGCAGAACGCGATTACGATTGGCACCGTCTATCTGATTTTTTACTACACCAACCTGCTCAACCAACCGATTGAACGCATTCGCGAAGAATTAGGAAATTTACAGCAGGCAGAAGCCAGTATTCTACGCATCCAGGAACTCTTGCAGACCCGCTCGCCCCTCGGTTCCGGTGGCAATTACCCCCTGCCGGAGGGTGCTCTCTCTGTCAGCTTTAAGAATGTCTCGTTTCGCTATGAGTCGTCATTGGTCACTGGTCATACTGCTACGCGGACCCAGGCTCCATCAATGGCACAGTCCCAAGCCCAGCCTCAAACGACCAAGGACTTCCTCCCCTGGACGCTACAAACTATCTCCTTCCACCTTCTCGCAGGACAGGTCTTAGGCATCCTCGGACGCACAGGGAGTGGAAAAACCACAATCGCCCGACTGCTGCTGCGACTCTACGACCCGCAAATCGGCACAATTCATCTAGGAAACGTTGAACTTCCCCAAACTCCCTTAACCCACCTCTGCCAACGGGTTGGATTAGTCACCCAAGATGTCCAACTCTTTCAAACTACCGTTCGCAATAACTTAACCTTCTTCGATCCCAGGATTAGCGACGAACGGATTCTCGATGTCCTGAACCTACTGGGACTCTGGCAATGGCTTTACTCATTGCCAGATGGATTAGACACCCAACTGCAACCAGACAGTGGTGGACTTTCTGCGGGGCAGGCCCAGCTACTGGCCTTTGCGCGCATCTTCCTCAAAGACCCCGGTTTAGTGATTTTGGATGAAGCCTCCTCTCGCCTTGATCCTGTCACCGAAACGTGGATTGAGCATGCCGTAGATAAACTGCTCGAAGGGCGCACTGGCGTGATTATTGCCCATCGCCTCTCCACCGTGCAACGCGCCGATCAAATTCTGATTCTAGACCACGGTCGCATTGTAGAGTATGGCGATCGTGAGACCCTAGCCCATGCCCCCAACTCTCGCTTTGCTCAACTGTTGAAGACAGGTTTCACTTCCTCGACCACCGATCACCAATGACGAATGACCAATAACTCAAAACTCCCCATCTGGCCCCTGTTATGGCAGCTTATCTACTACACGCCGAAGCTGTATCTTGTTGACAGCTTTTTTTGGATCTTGTTCATGAGCTTGCCTGGAGTCACTGGATTAATCATCCGAGCCTTTTTCGACCAGCTCGCCGGTCATTCAACCCTTGGTTTGTCCCTTTGGGGCCTCATGGCGCTGCTCGTTGCCACCGACTTAGGGAATTTGGCTGTGCTGTTTCTCGCTACCTTCACCAAAACACAGCATCGCTTCACCATGCGAGCCTTGCTCCAGCATAATCTTTTCGTGCATTTGCTCAATCGTCCGGGTGCTTTACCAGTGATGACCTCAGCAGAGTCTGTAGCAACCGTTTCCGCAGGGGAAGCGATCAGCTATTTCCGCGATGATGCCGACCTGATCCAAGACACGATTGCCACTATCTCAGAAGTAATTGGCGCGGGAGTTTTGGCGATTGGCGCACTCGCCCTTCTGCTGAGCATCAATGCCAGGATGACCCTGCTGGCCTTCCTGCCCCTAGCGGTGATGGTGGTGATGGTGGAACAAGCGCAAAAGCGCATTAAGCAGTATCGGCAAGCTAGTCGCCATGCTACCGAACAGGTCACTGGTTTCATCGGCGAGATATTTAGTGCCGTGCAAGCGATTAAAGTGGCCGGAGCGCAAAATCAAGTGCTCAGCTATTTTCAACAGGTGAACGAGCAACGCCGCCAGCGGATGGTTCAAGACCAGTTGTTTACAGCCATGCTGAAGTCAGCCTTTGAGAATCTCTACAGCATTGGTACAGGGTTGATTTTGCTGGTGGCGGCCCAGTTCATGCAGTCCGGGGCCGGCAGCCTCTCTGTAGGGGACTTTGCTGTGTTTGTTTTCTACCTTCCCTATGTCACGTACTTTTTAGAATTTTTGGGCGACTTTCTGGCCCAAATCCAGCAAACAGAGGTTTCCTTTGAACGGATGGCGGCACTGCTCTCAGGTGCAGAGGCAACCCACTCAACGCGTCCCTCCCAAACAACTCGACCCCTCAATCCCCAGGTTGATGCTCTGGTCGCACACACTCCCCTTTACCTCAATGATCTTTGGGGTCACCGACCCGAATTGCCGCCGGTAGACCAACCCCACTGGGATGAGCACACCCCTTTGCATGAGCTGAGTGCCCATAACCTGACTTACGCTTATGCCGATACGGGTCAAGGGATCAGTGGCGTCAACCTGACACTCAGGCGAGGGAGTTTAACGGTGATTACCGGTCCAGTTGGTTCTGGCAAAACTACCCTATTGCGTGTGTTGCTAGGATTATTGCCGATGCAGGCAGGCGCAATTTATTGGAATGGTGACAAAGTGAATGACCCCGCTAATTTCTTTGTTCCTCCCCGCAGTGCCTATACCCCACAAGCCCCAAAACTGTTTAGTGATTCGTTGCGGGGCAATTTGCTGCTGGGACTAGAGCCAGATGAGCCTATCCTCGCACAGGCCATCACAACGGCAGTGTTTGACCCCGATGTGGCAACTATGCCGGAGGGATTAGAAACCAGAATTGGTCCTAGAGGCGTGCGGCTCTCAGGCGGACAAGTACAGCGGACAGCCGCGGCTCGCATGTTGGTGCGTCAACCGGAGTTACTCGTCTTTGATGACCTTTCCAGTGGGCTTGATCTAGAAACCGAACGCCAGCTCTGGTCCCGCCTCTTTCCCACTCCTCCATCCCATGACTCCGCAGCCGCCGGTTCTTCCCCATCCTCTCTCGCTTACACTCCCACCTGTCTTGTTGTCTCCCATCGTCGCATGGTGCTAGAGCGAGCCGATCAAATCCTTGTTCTCAGGAATGGTCGAATCGTTGCGCAAGGAACCTTTGCAGCGTTGCAAGCCACCTGTGTTGAGCTGCAAATGCTGTGAATGTAGCGATCCCATAAATTGTGACCAGTTGGATCAGCCTGTCATTCTTTGAGCTGATTCTTTGAGAAACTTAGCGTCACAAACAGTGCAGCATCACGTTATTCAATTAGTTGATTGCAAGGTTCACACAAACCAAAGAATTCCAGAGTGTGATAGTAGATTTTGAATGGCATTGAGGACTGCAACTGCGCTGCTAATTCCTGAATGGGGCAATGATCGAGAGGAAACGACTGACCACAGTGCAGGCAAGTTAAGTAGTGCTGGTCATGATCTACCGGGCTGTAGAGTGATTCTCCACTGGCCCCGACTCGGCTCTGGGCAAGTCCTCGTAGTCTTAAAATTTCTAGTGCCCGATATACCGTTGCTAGCCCGATCCCCTGTCGTTCACGTAGTAAACTGTACAACTCCTGAGCCGAAATAGGATGGGCCTGCTGATTCAAAACATCTAGCACGGCCTGCTGATTTCGAGTCAAGCGTACTGGTATCAAGGGCATCGTACTGTTTTGAGTAAGAGAATCCTTTTTCACGGCAAATGCGGTATTATAGGCAAATGATAATCATTCTCATTATATTCTATGTCACCGGCTGAATCTTCTACCCTTGAGTCCCAATCCTCGCAGGCTGAATCTGTCCCTCCCGAATCCTCAGTGCCTTCAATGGTGCAGCGGCCTCGGCGGTTGCGTCGAACCGAAACGCTGCGTCGGATGGTGCGGGAAAACACACTGCGGGTCGAGGATCTGATCTATCCCCTGTTTGTGATGGAAGGCGAAGGACATCGCGAGGAAGTGCCATCCATGCCAGGGTGCTATCGCTACACGCTGGATTTACTGTTGGAGGAAGTACAAACTGCCTATCAGTTGGGAATTGGTGCCATTGCCCTGTTTCCCCTGATTCCCTATGAACAAAAGGATAACGCCGGCACCGAGAGCTACAATCCGGATGGTCTGATTCCTCGGACCGTGCGAGCTATCAAACAAGCGGTTCCCAGTATTTTAGTGATCACTGATGTTGCCCTCGACCCCTACAGCAGCGAAGGTCACGACGGCATTGTCCAGGATGGCAAAATTCTCAACGACGAGACAGTAGCAGTACTGGTCAAACAGGCGTTAGCGCAGGCCGCAGCCGGAGCCGATTTTGTTGCGCCTTCAGACATGATGGACGGTCGGGTCGGGGCAATTCGTCGGGCTTTGGATGCCGAAGGTTGGATCAATGTGGGAATCCTTGCCTATTCAGCCAAATATGCTTCTGCTTATTACGGCCCGTTCCGCGATGCCCTCGATTCGGCTCCTAAGTTTGGCGACAAAAAAACCTATCAGATGGATGCCGCGAACGCTAGAGAAGCGATCAAGGAAGTAGATCTGGATATTGCCGAGGGAGCAGACATTGTCATGGTCAAACCGGCGCTGGCCTATCTGGATATCATTTACCGGGTGAAACAGCATACGCATCTGCCGGTAGCTGCCTATAACGTCAGTGGAGAATACGCCATGATCAAGGCCGCTGCATCGCAGGGGTGGATTGATGAGAAAAAGGTGATTCTGGAAACGTTGACAAGTATGAAACGAGCCGGAGCTGATTTAATTCTGACCTATTTTGCCAAAGATGTAGCGTTGATGTTGTAGTGATAGGAATAGAGAATGTGTCTCGCCCGTCGCGATGAGTGAGTTTGAGTGCCGCCATTTCCTCGTCTGAGACTTTAACTTTAGTTGGATAACTGCCCTTGAGTTGGTTGGCTTTGACCGTTAACCCGTTTTGGGTTGTTGTGCCTCGAATTAGAGCCGTCATCCGATACCTTGTTCTAACTCCTCCTCCCACTCACATGGGCAAGTGCGGGTTCAAGTTAAAAAAAGTCAGTGGACAACGTTGATCATCATTGATTCGCAAGCAGTGAAGAATACCTGTAACGTCAGTGTAGTCTCCAAGGGATTCTGCTCATACAAAGCAACCAATGGGATCAAGCGGCATTTGGCAGTGGACAGTTTAGGGTTTCCCTTCTTTACTCACTGCACTCGTGCCAATATCTCAGATGAGCAAGGGCTGATTGAAATGCTGCTCAAGCATATGGATTACTTTCAGCAGAAACCTGTAACCCTGCCCAAGACGACAATTCTGCTGGACCATGGGTATCATCCAGAGAAGATTCAAAAGGCTATTGTCGGTCCTGCCAATACTTCATCGGGGCAGGAAACTCGATAGTATCATCCAACGTCTTGTGCTAGAAATCCATTACAAACGGTGTACGTATAGTCCTAAAAAGGATACTTACTTCACAACCAACAGTAAGGGAAAATATACTTAGTCGTTGTAGAGAAGACATATGAGCCGTCTTTACTTCTTAGCTACAGGCTGCGGAATCTTTGTTGTTACCAGTTTACTGTTAGTTGGTTGGGCATTGGGTGTATCCATTGGGCAGTCGCCGCGTGAAGTAACTGAACAAATGATAGGCGTAACCCTTCCAAAAGATGTCAGGCCAGAGGTTCGGTTTGAAGGGCTACTCGGCTCTGTTCCAATCAATGTTGAGTATGAAGCCCATGTGCGTTTTTTAATGTCATCAGACGACCTTGAGGCATTTGTAAATCGTCTAGGTTGTCCGTATCCAACAAAAGAAAATAGGTATGAATGTAATTTGACATACTGGCAAAGTTCTGGCGGGCATCCGCCAACTAATGGAACGGCAGAGTCTCGCCTCTTCCAATTTAAATTGCGTGAAGACAATACTGTACTGGTTCAGATGCGCTTACTGTCTACATAGTAGCGTCTAGGAGGTGGTGAGTAATGCCAGTGGCGAAGGTCTATTTGTGCGCAATCCAGCTAACACCGTTGCAGCGGACGGTATCAAGAGCTTGGCGGTAGTTCAACGGTCATCAGTCGCTGCTGAACATGATCGTTAGCACTCCATGCGCTGAAGCACCGTTCTGCCAGGGCTGCTACCTGAATCCCAAAGAGGGCATTGACTGCTAGTTTCATTGCCATGCCCTTACTACACCTATGTGATGAATTGCACACTCGCGATAAAACAGGTTAGATCACTGCATCCGGTGTAGCTCTGCTTGCAGATTGGCAATGGTCTGATAGTGAGAGCGGAACTGGTCTAGCAGTTTGGTATAGAGCGGCATGATTTTCTGATAGATAGCAGCATCGGCTGGATTAGGCTGATGTTGATGGGTTGCGCCGATCATGATTGGACTGGCGTCGAGGTTATCGATTTGCTTGAGGGCATAAAGGCCCAAAATTGCGGCACCGAGGCAAGAACTCTCGTGTTGTTTGGGAATGGTAATTGGCTGATTAAACACATCGGCCATCATTTGCCGCCAGAGCAATGAGCGCGCAAATCCGCCAGTTGCCTGAATTTGCTTGGTTTTTCCGGTAAAGTCTTCTACGGCTCGCAACACCACCAGCAGGTTAAACAGAATCCCCTCCAGGACAGCTCGAGCCAAGTGCGCCTTGCCGTGGTTGATCGTTAAGCCAAAGAAGGAGCCACGCGCATTGGCATCCCAGAGGGGCGCTCGTTCCCCTAGCAAATAAGGATGGAAAATCAGACCATCGGCACCGGGGGGAACTGTCGCAGCCAAATCCGCCAGCAGCTCGTAGGGATCTTCCCCCAACCGATGGGCTACCATGATTTCGGCATCGCCAAACTGATCGCGCAGCCAGCGCAGAATAATCCCACCGTTATTCACCGCACCACCGACTACCCAATGCTGTTCGGTCAAGGCATAGCAAAACAATCGCTCCTGTGGATCGGTCACGGGACGATCTACTACCGCTCGAATGGCTCCACTCGTGCCAATCGTGGTTGCTACCACCCCAGGCTGCATCGCCCCCACCCCTAAGTTCGACAGCACCCCATCACTGGCTCCCACTACCACCGGTGTGTCTGGTGCAAGTCCCATCAGTCGAGCAAACTCAGCCGCCATTGGCTGCAAGACATAGGTCGTGGGGACCAGTTCCGGCAACTGCTCTGCCCGAATCCCAGCGACTTCTAGGGCAGCCTCATCCCACTGCAAGCGTTCCAGGTTCAATAGCCCTGTGGCGGAGGCAATCGAGTGATCCATGACATAGCGCTGAAACAAGTGGTGCAGCACATAGTCTTTGATGGAAATAAACTTGGCAGCCTGCTGGAAGATCTGCGGTTGCTCGTGGCGTAACCACAGCAGTTTCACCAAAGGCGACATTGGGTGAATCGGCGTGCCGGTGCGCCGGTAGATCTGATGCCCCTGATGCTTTTGCTTGATCACGTCGGCCCAAGCCGCACTGCGGTTATCAGCCCAGGTGATGCTTTTGGTTAGCGGGTCGCCATCGGCATCCACGGCAATCAGGCTATGCATGGCGCTACTCAAAGACAGACACAGCACTTCGTCGGATTGAATTTGCTTCGTCACCTGTCCTACAGTTCGCAGCACTGCCTGCAATATTTCCTCTGGATCTTGCTCTGCCGTATCTGGATCAGGGCTGTAGAGCGGGTACTCCAGCAGAGATGTGTTAACCACCTCGCCACTCAGGGTAAACAGCACCGATTTGGTGCTCGTTGTGCCGATATCCGTGCCAATCACATAGCGCTTCATAAAATTAATGCTGCCGTTGAAGCTGAAGTTAATGGTTGTTGAATATTGTAGTTAAAGTCAGAATTCAAGTCAGGTTTAATATTGCCTTCGGCTCATCAGGCGTTGTTTTGGAGGGGGCGGTATTGCTTACGGAGAAGCAAGCTATACGCGGGCACAGCCGTTCCGTAGAAAATATCGCCCGTCCTTACAGCGTTTTTCACTCATGTGAGGTATAGGGGGTGTGGGGACGAAGCCCCCACACCGGGCCACTACCCCTGCACCCTGTTTTTCGTACTTCACTAGCCTGAAAAAGGCTGTATCTAAACCCAAATTGGAGCCATCAAGAGTTCAGTTCACTGGCTCCAATTCGCTTGCGAATCGATCAACTCCTCAAAGGAAAAAGCTGAGGACGAAAACCACCGCAAACCCAACAAAGCCAATGATTGTTTCCATCACGGTCCAGGAGCGCAGCGTGTCTTTTTCACTCATGCCCAGGTAACGTCCCACCAGCCAGAAGCCAGAGTCATTGACATGGGAAAGAATCGTTGCTCCTGCCGCAATCGCAATTGTAATCGCTCCAATCAGGGGGGCGGAATAGGTGCCAGTTTGCAGCACCGGCGCAATCAAACCTGCTGCCGTTACCATCGAAACCGTTGCCGATCCTTGGCTCACCCGCACGGCTGCCGCAATCAAAAAGGCCAGCAAAATTACCGGCAGATTCGATGCGGCCATCGCTTCGGCCAAAGCTTTACCCACGCCGGTTTCCACCAGCACCTTACCAAACACACCGCCCGCGCCTGTAACCAAAATAATCAACCCGACTGGCTCAAACGATTTGGTAGTGATGCGCAGAATATCCGACATGGAATAGCCGCGCAGCGTCCCCAGAAAGTAGAACGACAGCAGAGTCGCCAACGTTAAGGCGGTAAATGGGTGTCCAATAAAACTCATCCAGTTGCGTACCGGATTGCCCTCCGGCAGAATCACCCCTAGGACCGTGTTGAGCAAAATTAGCACCAGCGGAATCGCAATAATTGTGATCACCATACCAAAGCTGGGCAGTGGCTTGCGGCTCAGCTCCTTTTCGATCAGCTCGCGGTTGGCTTTCTCGCTCTCTAAGCTATCTAGTTCTGCTATGTCTGAAGCGCCGGAAGTAGCGGCAATTGATTCCGCAACCGCTTCTTCCATTTCCGCAGGCACATTTAAGTGAATCCGCTTGGCAATGTATTTGCCAAACAGGACGCCGCCAATCGCTAGGGCCGGTAGACCAGCCAACAAACCAAACAGAATCACCCAGCCCAGATCAGCTCCTAGCAGCGAAGCCACCGCCACCGGCCCCGGAGTGGGCGGTACAAAACTGTGGCCCACAGCTAACCCAGCCACCAAGGGAATGGCATAGTAGAGCAGTGAGCGTCCGGTGCGTCTGCCAAGACTATAAACCAGAGGAATACAAATAATTAGCCCTACATCAAAAAACACTGGCGTTGCAATCGCTAATCCGGCTAGCCCCAGTGCCCATTGGGCATTGATTTCACCAAACTTGCGCACCAACGTATTAGCGATTTGCTCAGCCCCACCGGAGACTTGCAGCAATTCCCCAAACATAGCGCCCAAGCCAATCACAATAGCGATATAGCCCAGTGTGGAACCCATGCCCTCACGAATCGTGTCGGCAATTTCCGCCGGAGGAATACCGCCAATCACCGCCACAAACAAACTGGCAATCAGCAGGGCCAGGAAGGCTTGCAGCCGCACTACGATTACCAAAAACAGCAGCAGCGCAATTCCTAAAACCGTAATAAACAGTAATGAAAAAGTGGACATTTAAATTTCTCCTAAACCGGTGCAGCCGCAATCTAGCCGACTTTTTCAGCGTTCATGAAACGTCATGCAGCGCTAAACGCAGAGAAGGCAGGGCCAAAACGGCTTCAATGCTTAAGTAAATTAGAATTTTAAGAATAGATTATCAGAGAATGCATCACCCTGAAGAGATAAGCAGCAATTCTCAGTATGGAAAATCAACTGGTGTTAGGTGGGATTTCTAGCTCTAAACCCTCAAGCATAAAGGTGAGCAGGTGATCCCAATTGTTGAAATACAGGTAACGGGTCAACGCCCGCAAATCATCAAAAAAGGTTTTGCGAGTGGGCAAATGAGATCGCAACAGCTTGTATTTCTGGTCGAGCAACTCCAGTAAGGTATGAAACAGCAGGGACAGGATGTTGAGGGTAGCGAGGAATGAAGCAAGATGCTGCTTGCCATGCCCAAAATTGTGTTCGAGGTTGTAGCCCTTGGTCTTGAGGGTGTTGTTATTCTCGTTTTCCACCTTCCAGCGGGTACGACCGGCTAGGACGACCTCTGCCACAGTGTCGTCGGTAATTGGATGATTGGTGGCAAAGGAATTTTTGTAGACTACCTTCCCATCTGGGCGGCTCACCGTCAGTTCGCACCAATTCACCAAGAGCGCATCATCCCCATCTTTGAGGGGCACGTCGTTGAGGTAGCGGTAGGTATAGGTTTCCTCGACCTTTCCAGTCCAACGTTTGGTCGTCACTGTCGGTAAATCAATGCCTTCGAGATGCTCATAGAGGGTAGCGTGAGACTCCGGACGGCATACCAGAATGAAGTCGAATTGTTGAGCTAAGAGCTGTTGGCATAAGGGTTGATGACAGTAGAGGTCATCGCCCAAAACCGTTACATTGAAGGCACGGTAGCGTTGTCCGTACTGCAAAAACCACCGTTTGGCGGCTGCATTCTCACAGTCTTGTTTGTCATGCCCATCTTGCGGTACGACAAACTCAGGCACCAATGGAATCACCTGAGATTGACCCGGACAAACGATGACTGGAGTGACCACACTATGAAAATAGTACATCTCTCCTGACTTCAACTGGCGCGTTGAACACTGCGGGCAATGGATTTGGCTCGAACCGAAGTATTCGGTGCCATCGATTGCCATGAGCAGAGTGTCGGCAAACGAGCGCAATCTCTTCAACTGTCCCTGTTGCTCCAACACCTGCAAGATTTCCTCAAAGATGGGAAATACCTGCTCTGGTTTCACCCCATCGAGCAACGCCCGAATCTGGTTGTCACTCGGTATCTGATGTACTCCAAACAGACTTTGGGCATTACTATGACCTTTACTGCCCTCCATCATTCGCTGGTATGCCAGAAATGACGGGGTTTGGGTGAAGAACACGCTAAACGCGCTCAAGGCTGCATCTTCCATCCCATAGCGGGTATTCTTGCCCGTGCGTTTGTCCGGTAGCGAGGACAGGCGCTGGCGAAAGGAACCAACTATTGTGTCAAACAACCCCCGTTCTTTCAACGGTTCTGGCTCTCTTGGCTCTCTTAGATGTTCTTACAATACCGATATTTCCAGGACTTGAACAGCTTTTCGCCAAAATGAGAATTGCTGAGAGATAAGGCTACACTGTATATAACAAAAGTAAACGAAATGTTACGACAACTTTAAACACAACGTAAATATTGGTTATTGAACAGTTGCCATTCCCTACCGTTGCGATTCTTTACAGAGACTACCCCAAGTCTCCAAACCGCTGACGATATTGTGCCAGTAAAGCCTCCGCTTCGGCAGCTTTTTGCTCTGCTTCGGCAGCTTTTTGCTCTGCTTCGGCAGCTTTTTGCTCTGCTTCGGCAGCTTTTTGCTCTGCGACTAGGCGCTGCTGTTCTTGCAGCTGGGCCGCTTCCAGAGGAGTGAAAACCAACTGTCCTTCTGGGGTGAAAAACCGCAGTTTGCTATCCTCGACTCCCAAAAATAACTGCAATTGCACACTCCAATACCAACCTTGCTCATTCGGCTGCATCGGTTGATAAGTGCCCTGCAGGAGCGCAAACGCCTGAAACTCTAGCGTGTTGGGATCGAACCAGAAGTATTCTGGCGTGCGGAAGATATCTTGATAGATTTGCTTCTTCAGTCCTCGGTCCGTGTTGGCGGTGGAATCGGACAGTAGCTCAATAATTAGGTTCGGATACTTGCCATCTTCCTCCCACACCACCCAGCTCTTGCGCGGCCTCCACTCCGTGTCCAGCACTACAAAGAAGTCGGGGCCACGGAAGTCCTCGGATTTGCGCTGATTGGGGCTGTAGTAGACCGTGAGGTTGCCAGCCGCAAAATAGTCGTTGCGGTCACGCCAGTACCATTCGAGGCAGGAGAGCAGCAACAGCAATTGGCGTAAGTGTAGGTAGGTTTCCAAGGGCGGTTCGTCGCTGTAGAGATCACCAGGAGGAAAGACAGGCGTTTCTGCTCCACTCTGCGCCGATTCAGCCAGCGTTGACAGCAGAGTTTCTTGATTTGCAACAGGTTGGTTTGCAACAGATTGATCTGCGACAGACATAGCAGCAGGAACAGAAACAGTACGTTTATTTTACTAAAGATTTGGGCTGGATACCCTAAACCGCGCTACTGCTCAACTTGACAGGCAAAATCAACCACCGCATGTAGAGCAAGCATGCTGCCTGCTGGTAGATAGAAAACTGCTGCAGATTTACCAAACCATCGGGTTGCTTCTCAGTTAGGTTGGCTAACCTTGATGCAATGATCTGAGCACATTACTCCTGCTGGGCTGCTGGACTCCTGCTGGTGCAGCTAGTATTCGACTAGGGGTTCCGGTAGAATAAGCTGTGAGGATTAGCTGGCTGCAATTATGGCGCGTCGAACTCGCAGACTTTCAGAACAAGGTAAGGAACTGATCAAACAAGCCAAAGACCGAAAAAAACAGGAGTGGCAGGGAGAGCGAGATAATACTGCACTGATTAAAGAGTCGTTTGATGAAGAATGGCGCAGACGAGCGCGGGAATTCCATCCAAGCGGGATTTATATTACTGAGGCAACATTCAAGCGATTTCGTTGGTATAGGCAAGCGATTGCAGAGGATACCTTTATTGCGCTTTGTCAGGCAATCGATGTGAATCCAGATGAAGTTACAGACTATACCGATCTAGATATTATCTGCATTGGGGATTTGCCTGAGGCTCCCAAACCATTCTGTGGCCGTATCAGTGGGTTAAAAACACTTCAGCAGTGGATCGTAGCAGGCAAGCGACTAATTATCCTGAACGGTAGAGCGGGTATTGGTAAAACGGCTCTCGCTTATCAGCTGATGAAACAAATCGCCAGTCAGTTTGAGTTTCTGATCTGGATTTCCCTCGACGCAGAACCATTGCTCGACGATGTGCTAAACCAGCTAATTTGCTCTTTATCGAAAGGTAAGGAACGGCAGGGTAGCTTGACCGATTTGATGGGCTATTTCAACCAGTACCGCTGTTTCGTAGTAATCGATAATTGGGAAACCATCGTGGCAGATGCTCCTTCTAGACGCTATCGATCGGACTACGAAAATTACGGTGACTGGCTGAAGCGAATGTATGGCAAACACAAAAGCTGTTTTATTTTAATCGGACGAGAGCAGCCACCAGATATGGCATCAATTAAAGTAAAAGCGAAGGATATGCTTCAGGAGTATCAGCTAGAAGGGCTACACTATGAGGAAGACAAGGAGATTCTAAAAGCTGAAGGATTGATGGGAACCGAAGCGGAACTGAAGCAGTTTATTGAAATTTATAACAATCCCCTGATCTTAAAAATTCTAGCTGAAACAATGCGGGGAACTGGAAATACTAACGTTAAGCGCTATGTCGGAGAGAAGAGCGTCACCTTGTTTCGAGGAGATGATGACAGCGTCTCAGGGATCAAAGACGAGTTTAGAAGCGAATTCCGCCGACTTTCTAGATTGGAACAAGATATTGTCTATTGGTTAGCCCTCTGGCGGATTCCGGCATCCTGGCAGCAGATCCAGCACAGCCTGTTTAGTCCAGTAGGTGTATATGAATTGGATAGCGCTTTGGCTTCTTTAATCAAACAGCGCTCAATCGTAAAAGTTCGGGATATTGACCTGGAAGACTCGAAGGAATATTATCTAGATCAACTCACAACTCAGCTAGCCACAGCTAGTTTGGTCGAGCAGAGTTGTCAAGAGCTGAGCAATGCGGTGCTGCAGCAGGAAATTCGCAGCTCAGCTATCTTCGTCAGCCATGCTTTTGTGCCATCAGGCCATGCCGAATTAGAAAAAGAACAAACTCGACGGGTAATTGCTCGTATCGCAGCCTGTTTGCTCCGCCAGATTCCGAATGAAGTGCAGCTGCAACAGGATTTGCAAACCTTATCAACTCAACTAAGGGCGGATTCGGCTCGCTATGCCGCTCAAAATCTCGAAAGGCTAGTGGCTACCCTGTCTTAATTGGCTGGAAAGACTGAATTTTAGAAAGACTGAGAACACGAAAAAGCGAATATAGAAAGACTCGCATAGAAATAAGCAAGAACTGTACTATGGACAAGTTTCTCCGTCTAACAGCACAAAGCGATTCATGTCCGATGCAGGGGTGGCTAGAACGCGATTCGTAATGTCTCGGCGATTGCCATCAGCGTCAAAACTGAGCTGTTTGCGAGTAAATACATCACTCTGGATACTAATGGTTCTCAATCTGCTTTTCAGAGCTGGGGATGAAGATACACCTTCCTGAAACGCCGCCGCTAGTACTTGAACAGCTTCATAGGACAGGGCCGTTAAGCGATTTACTCCTCCAATCCACTCAGATTGATAGGCAGTGGTAAACGCCTCTGCACTGCACTGGGGATGCCAATCAACAGCCAGCAAGAATTTGCCCGCCAAGCTCCTGCGGTTCTTGATCGATCCCAGCACTTCATTTTGATAGAGCGTATTAGATCCCACAATTAAGCGCCCATCATCTGCGGTTTTCAGAACTTCTAGCGCGCGATCAAACGAGCCGCGATTTTCGGTTTTACCGTCAGGGAATACAGCAAAAATATTGGCGCTACTGGCATCAGATAGGGCTTGATCTAGGTTGAAATTCTGATCAGATAAGTCAATTTTTTGCACAATTGCGCCTTTACCTTGAAACAAGCGCTCAAATTGCTCAGTCAAATCTCGACTAAAGCCTTCATTGGGATTATAGAAAATGGCCACTTTGGGATCGGCAATCTGGCTTTTTTCCGCAATGTAGCGGACAAACGTATCGGCTTCTACCTCGCTGGATGAGCTTGTGCGAAAGAACACTTGCTGACTGTCTTGGCAATCTTGGCGCAAGTTAGTCAATGTACTGGTGGGAGAAATCACAACCACATCGGCTGCGGAATAGGATGGCAGTGCGGTGCAGGTAACTGGACTGGTGTAGTGGCCGACAACTGCTAGAATTCGTCGCTCGCCTTCGCCAATCTGCCAATTAGTCAATGCTTTGGCGACTACTTCAGCTTGGGCTGGAACGTTACGGTCGTTAGCAATCACCATCTCTAGATTGATTTCGTCTTCCACTGCTTTTTTTTGAGCTTGGGCCACCCCAAACAGCATTTGTTTGCCAACCGGAAAGTCCTTGCCCTCCTTGTCGCTGACGGGAAGCGCAACGGCAATGGTGTAGATCGGTTGGCCTTGCTGATGCCGGAGTCTGGCTGTGGCGTTGTTGCCATAGATCATCACCTGCGGGTCTTGTAGTGCAGCAACAGCCGCCCGATATTCTGGGGCAGTAGTTTGGTTAAGCAGGGCATCGCGTCTTTCACGAGCCAGTTTGCGAATTTGGCTAAACGACTCCTGTGCTGCCCTGTAGTTTTCCTGCCTCAATTGTTCTATACCTTGCTGTTTAAGGGTTTCATATTCATTGCTCAGAGGTTGGCTACCGGCAATTTGCTTTTCACCGGCGCTGATCAAATTCTCTGCTGGCAACAGTTTAGACGCTATTTCCTTTGGGATGTCGTTTGGATCAGAATCGGAAATAGAACTGCGAAACAAGCAACCAACAGAATAATTACAGTTACTTAAACGCATCCCCCCAAGCAGCAACAAAGCACCAGCCATCACGGAACCACCAATTAGCGCAGCTAGCCGTGGATTGAAGCTTGACGTGGGTGGCTTTCCAGCCAATGCGTCCAGATCCTGGAGCACTTCAGCAGCGTCCTGGTATCGCTGACCAGGCTCCATGCCAATTCCCATCATTCGGTTCAAGATTTTAGCAAGACGCAGATCGACTTGAGCAAGCTTTTGCCAGCGGGTGCTGTCGGGCACTCCTAACCCTCTCGGATTCTCGCCTGTAAGCAGTTTGACGCAGGTAGTGGCTAAAGCATACAAATCCCACCAGGGTTCAGGCCGATCACCCGGTCGTGGATGCAGCTGGAGATAGGGGCAATATGCTTCTGTACCTACTGACGTGAGGGTTGAAGGTTGCTCTGGAAGTAGTTGATCGACCGCTATCGTTTGATCTGCCGGTACACCCAACTGCACAACTTGTTTAACGCTACCGAAATCAATCAAATAAAAATCGCCGTCTACTCCTCGCATAATATTAGAAGGCTTGATATCTCGATGAATCAGCGTTCGCCGCTGACCATCTGATCGAGATCGGTGCAATCGAGGCTTGTGAATATATTTCAGGACATCTAGAATCTGTTGGAGTAACTTGATAATTTCCACTTCGGAAAATCCCTTCTTTCCTTGGCGATGTAACTCTTGCAGCTCCTTTTGTAAATCCCGGCCGTCGATAAATTCCTGCACCAAATAGTAGGCTAAGGTTTCATCACCATCTTCATTGGGAAGTGGCACCTCAAAGTGATCCCAAAGGCGCGGAATCTGATCATGCCGCAAGTCTTCTAAAATCTCAGCTTCCTGGACAAACAACGCCCTGATTTTCTCTTTAGTCTCTGTTCCTAGCCCATCTCTGGCGATCAGCCGCTTAATCACCCGGTCTTCACCGCGTCTATAATCTGTAGCCAGAAAAGTCAGACCAAAGCCACCAGCTCCCAGCGATTGGATTGGAATATAGCGCTCGTTCAAGACCAGCGGCATCTGACAGTATCTACAACGAAACTCCTGAAACTGACCTCTCTGTATAACCTCATCTGGAATTTCGTTCTCATGATGTTTGATATCAATTAAATGGCCAAACGAATAAGTTAGCGTTGGATTGGTACAAAAGACTTTCATTTCATGTTCTCCAGTGCAGAAACACACTAATTCAACTAAATTGAGCTGTTTCAAGTGGTTGGTTCAAATTGCCTCAGCCAATAGACTCGTCTGTTAACCCCATGCATCTGCTAACCAAGGTGAGGAACGATCTGGCTAGGCGTAGACCGTTCGCACCAACGGAGTAGCTCGGTTGGAGACCATTCCGATCTGATCGGTTCAGGTGTACTCATGACGGTTATTGCTGTTTGAAGTCATTGCCAATTCTGCATATTTACATCGTTTCAATGTCTAAAACTATACCATTGCTATAGCAGCCTCTATCCCAACCCTCACCCAATGGCGAACCTCAATCCTCACTCCCAACGCCTAATCTTCAAATCGAGTACTCCGTGCTCAAGCTATGCATGTTCAGTACATATTGAGGCATGAAAAGCTAAATATTGCTCAGAGCGTACCTGAACAAACCGTTGAAATCAACTCATTTTGGGTCCAAACCATCAGCTATCTGTTCACCATCGTCAGTCCTTGAGTTCAACATCTTCAACATATACAGTTTTCTCATCAGACTTATGCATAACTTGAAGGGCAGTAGAAAACTGGGGTAGGCTCACGTTAAGTCAGGTCGGTAGGCTTGATTAAAGCTTGGATGTCAAGGTCCAAATCGGCTCAATGGAGCTGCCCTTTAGTGGACTGTCCCTGTGATCAGTCCTGCCCCGTGATGAGTCCTGCCCCGTGATGAGTCCTGTTGACTTGATAAAATTATCGCTAGCGCAAGCCGATGAACACAGTAGATTCTGCCGAATTAATCAGATTTGCTAATCAGCAAGTCCTGGCTAAAACCGCTAAACCCCTCAATGATGTTCAAGAGCGGATTTTGGAACAGGTTTTGATCGATAGGCCGAGGCTGCTCGATATCCAGGTGCATGGCTATTCGGAAACAACGGTGCAGCGGGTATTTTGTCCTAAGCTCTGGAAGCTACTCTCTGAGGTGTTTGGGCAAGAAGTTCGCCTCAACACCGTTCGGCTAGTGCTGGAAAAAGCCTATAAAATCTCTAGACAAAGCATTCATCCGGGCAGCCAACCGCTGCTCCCAGGAACTCCTGCAGCCGCTCCTGCACCTACCGCTGCTCCTCCTTCAACCCGACAAATTCCCCATAACTTGCCGGCTTCTAGCTGCACGGCCTTCATTGGTCGAGAAGAAGAGTTGGCGCGGCTCCTGGAGCTGCTCTCTCCGCAGCATGCAGCTCCGATCATCAGCGTGGATGGAATTGGCGGCGTCGGTAAAACAACTTTGGTAGTGGAAGCAGCCTATCGATGCTTGCAGGCTAGCTGTAGTGATGCATCGGCCTCCACGGTGCCTACCTTTGATGCGATTATCTTCACCTCGGCCAAAGAGTTTCGCCTCATGCCCTTTGGCTTGCTCAAAAGCCTGGCACCCCGCCGCACGCTTAACGATATTTTTCGCCAAATTACCTATGTGATCGAAGAATTGGATCTAGCCGGCGTTGCCTTTGCCGAGCAGCTCGACCTGATCCGCATGACCCTGGCCCGCTACCGCACATTGCTCATAGTCGATAATTTAGAAACCGTCAAGGATCAGCAAGAGGTTCTGGCGTTCCTGTACGAACTCCCGCCCACAGTGAAGGCCGTGATCACAACTCGTGAACAAATTATTTTTGTGCCAGTCCGGCTCACTTCGATGCCAGAGTCCGATGGGTTGTCCCTCATCCAACACGAGGCCCAGACCAAAGGCGTTTCTCTCAGTCTCACCGACCAAATGCAACTCTACCAAGCAACCGGCGGGATTCCGGTAGCCATCAGCTATGCCGTGGGTCAATTGGCGAATGGGACGCCATTACGCGAGATTGTGCAAAAAATCGGCCAATCCGATGGAGATGTGGCCCGCTTTTGTTTTGAGAGTTCTGTGCAGCCGCTGAAGCATCAACCCGCCTATCGACTCTTGCTGGCCCTGGCTCTCTTTCCTGCACCGGCCCTCCAGGAGGCGCTAGTGCAGGTGGCTGTTCCTGAACTGGAGGCAGACCAAGCAGAACCCGATTTGGCCAAGCTGCGGGGGCTGTCTCTGGTGCGGCAAGAGCATGACCGCTACAGCATGTTGCCCCTGACCCGCGAATATGCCCTGGCGGAACTAAAGGTGAATCCTGACTTTGCCCAACAGGCCCGCGAACGGTGGATTACCTACTACCTCCAGCATTCTGAAACTTACGCTCAGCAGGATCCGAGCGATTGGCAAGGCTCAACGTTTGTAGAACTAGAAGCCGAGTGGCAGAATCTTCAGGCTGTGATGGAATGCTGTATCGAAGCTGAGCGCTACGAGGATTGTCTCCAACTTTGGCAAAATCTGAAAACCTACACCCAGCTTCGCGGACGTCACATTAGCCGGTTAGACTGCTGGACTGATCGGCTGATCTGGACAGCTTGGCTGATTCAGGCCGCAGAGCAACGCGGTGATTGGTCGGTCGTGGCTCAAATGATGGTAGATCGAGCCTGGACTTTGATTGGCCTGGGTAAACCGGCTCAGCTCTCGGAGGCCGAGGACCTACTGACTCAGGTGTGGCATCTGCGCCAGCATCAAGATCGGGCATTTCAGGCCAATCTAGCCAAAATCATTGCGGTGCTGTATGTCCAGCAACAGCGGTTTGAGGACGCACAAACCTGGCTGGAGCAAGCGAGCCTACTAGTAGAGCAGGCTGGGCTGAGCGAACCCGATCATCAACGGCAAGTGCTACAAATCCAGTATTACCAGGGAGAAATTTGGTTTAAAACAGGCGACTATGATCAGTCCAAGCAGCTGTTTGAAGCCGCCCTCCGCACCGCTCGCGAGCTAAACTGGGTGCGCGTTGTGTTCATGATTGAGAACTGGATTGCAGATATTGCGATTGAGCAAGGTAATCTAGAGGTCGCTCAAACGCTTCTAGTCGAAGGACTCCAAGTCGCTGAAGCCAATCAAGACCGGACTCGCATTGCCTACTATCAACATTCGTTGGCGAAACTGGCTCGGTCTCAAGCCAACTACAGCGAGGCGATACGATGGGCCACTGAAGCTCAACACAGCTTTGAGGCGCTCGGAATGCTGCCAGAGGCGGAAGAATCCCAGAACCTCCTCCAGACCCTGCTGGCATCCTAAAGCCGCAGTTCCAGAATTTCACAGCTAGCTGGGAAAATCTCACAGCCAGCAGCCAAGGCCGTTTTGCTGGATGGCTCTGATGCCATTAATTCACACATGGCGATGAGGTCATCATCATAGCCGACTGCAATCGAATCCGAGGATTTAACGTCGATGATATAGCAACAAGCTGCCTGGAGAGACATCTGAGGGTTGGTCGTGGGGTTCGTGCTCGGACCAAAGTGGGCCGCATACAGGCGACGAGTGCGCTGAAATTTGAATTGCCACTGCTGACGGTCTTCTACACCTCTGGTGCCCAAGCCCGGAGAATGAACGAACTGCACCTCACCAATTTGCAAGAGATCCTGGTGCGGCGTCATTTCATCCAACATATGAATTACCGCATCGGTTTGCCGATCGGGTACCATCGACAGGTGTGGATAGGCCAGACTCAGCGCTAGAAATTGCTGGCACCGCTGGATCGCCTGTATCACCTGGGCCGGTTGCCAACCCTGCTGCTGCAACCGCATCTCCACTTCTGATAAATCAAACGTCGTTGCAAAGTCGTTAAAGAATTTTTGTGTATCTACGTTCACGGTAGCATTCATGATTGAGACACCTCATCTGAGTGGATGTCTCTGTTTTATGAAAATGCTTCGGTTGATTCTAGGATAATTTAGGTACAGTAGCTTGCTCTTAACTGCAAATAACCCAGGGAATGCAGTCAGCTAAAATTCTTGTGGTAGCCGCATTTCATTAAAGTGATCCTAAGTGAGCCTATTCTGTTCTGCCCAGTGGGACTCCAGGGAGCCTATTGTGCTCTGAATAAATTAGACACTAAAAAACCGGCCATCCCTGGGCGAATGCTGCTCTCTACTGACAGAGAGACTACGCCAACGAGAGCCGGTATTTGGATGTGTTTGGTTTTCGGAATGACAAACAAGCTTGCTGAATAGTGGCCTCAGCAATCACCAAAGCGTTTGATTCAACCTCTAACTGGCCTAACTGCCTACCAGCTCTTTGAATTGCTTGCCCGCCGAAAATGCCGGAACCGTAGTGGCCTCGATTTTGATCTTTTTGCCTGTTTGGGGATTGCGCCCTTCTCTGGCGGCCCGTTCTCTCGGTTCGAAGCTGCCAAATCCAACCAGCGTCACCTTGTCTCCAGCAGCAACGGCTTCCATAATCGCTTCGATCGTAGCAGTGAGAACTGCATCTGCTTCTTTTTTGGTTACTTGTGCCTTGGCGGCAACGGCATCGACTAATTCGCCTTTGTTCATAGGTTTTGTGCCTGTACTCGACAAATGACCACACATTCTAGTGCATTTCTCAAAAGGTGAACTGCGATTTCGGCTGAAATTCAATTTTTCCTAACCAGTTTTGCTAATCAACCCCTTGGACAAGCTGTTCGCGGGCCACCTGCACCACCGAGAGCAAGTTATGCAGCATGAGGTATGGTCACGTCACATCTGGATATCGCTCATGAAACACTCTTAGGATGTCAGGGAGCCTGCTATTGGCGATCGAGGTATTGATGCCAATTGTCAGACGACCTTTTTTGCCTCGATTGATTTGTTGGCTGATTCAATTGCGTGTTGAGTGTGAGCAAGAATGAAACAGGCTTCTTTAATAAAGACTTTTCCAGCCTCTGTTAGGGTGAGTGGACTCCGTCGCCTGCGATCAAACAACTCAAATCCCAATCTTTTTTCTAGCAGTCGAATCTGCCTACTCAAAAATCCCTGATCGATTTGCAGGTGATCCGCTGCTTTGACAAAGCTTTGCTGCTCAGCTACCGCGACTGCAAATTTGAGGTGTCGAAAGTCTAGGTCATCCCAGTTTGGATGAGGACAACTGCCTGAAAAACTTTGGCGAAAGGGGAACATGACAAATTAGTCATATTCTTTTGATGATTATGATGATTGTACAATGCTGGGTTGTGGTTTGATAATTACTGAAGCCGTCAATCCGCTGGCAAGTAGCCCGTCTGTTTATATGAGTACAGTCAAGCGAGTCGCAATTGTAGGAGGAACCCACGGAAATGAAAGGACCGGGGTACAGTTGATCAAAAAATTTGAATTGTGTCCCGATTATGTGCGGCGCTCCAGCTTTTCTACTCAGGTGCTTTTAGCAAATCCTCAAGCCGTTGCTGCTGGACTGCGCTACATCGATCGAGATTTAAATCGAAGCTTCGAGCGCGATCGCCTCCAAAATCAAACCTTAACTAGCTATGAGGATCGACGAGCGAAAGAAATAAGTCAGGTGCTCGGTTCTGACAGCAGTGCTCCCGTAGATGTGATTCTAGATATGCACAGTACGACTAGCAATTCGGGTTTGACGCTGATTATCGATGAAGAAAACGTATTCACGCTACAGCTAGCCACCTACCTTCAGCAGATCCATTCATCGGTCAAAATTTACAGTACGAGTTGCTCTGGGCGAAAGCAGGATGCGCTGCGATCGATCGCTAGGTTTGGATTTTGCCTTGAGATAGGGCCGGTTGCCCAAAATGTTCTAAATGCAGATTTGTTTCAGAAAACTGAGACTCTGATTCATATTATTTTGGATTATCTAGAACAGTACAACCGCAACGAAGTTACGCTTCTGGACCGTTCGCTGACGCTATACCGTTACCTAGAGGCGATCGACTATCCCAGAAATGAGTATGGAGAGATTCAGGCTATGATTCATCCGCAGCTTCAATTTAACGATTATGAAGCGCTTCATCCAGGTGATGCAATGTTTTTAACGTTTGAAGGAGAAACCATAAGCTATAGCGGCACATCAGTGGTTTATCCAGTGTTTATCAATGAAGCCGCCTACTACGAAAAAGGGATTGCTATGTGCTTGACCAAGAAAGCACAGGTGATTGTTTGAATTAAAATCACCGAATGAGAACAATCGCATCAGCGCCAGATCTTATCAGCCGCATCAGCGCCAGATCTTATCAGCGCCAGATCTTGATGGTAGTATCGCTGCTGCTGCTGGCAAGAGTCTGTTCGTGTCCCGCGCCGTTCAGAGGACGCTTGGCAACGCTAGCCAAGGCCAGCACCTGATCGCTGTGGGCCGAGATGGTCTGGGTGGGCTGGCCACCTGCGGTAGACCAAATTTTGACCGTGCGGTCGAAGCCAGCACTAGCAATCATTTGTGGATCAATAAAGGCTACTGTAACCACGCGGTCAGTATGGCCTTCAAAGGTTTGTAGCAACTGTCCAGTTGAAGCATTCCAAAGCTTGACAAATCCATCCCAACCTGCGCTCACCAGCATTTGACCATCTGGACTAAAGGCCACCGCACTAACCACATCACGATGCCCGCCCGGTTCGCCCAAGGTGCGCAGCAGTTCGCCGGTTTTGGCATCCCATAGCCGGATTGTTTTATCGGCACTGGCGCTAGCGATCGTGCGACCATCTGGACTCAGTGCCACCGAATAAACCGTATCGATATGCTCGGAGAGGACCCGGCTCTGATTGGTCTTTAGATTCCAGATGCGGATGGTCCTATCCTCACTGCCGCTGACGAGGGTCTGCTGGTCTGCACTGAGCGCCACTGACCAGATGGGAGCCGTATGACCCGATAAGGTTTTACTCAATTCACCCGTTGCCAGATTCCATAGATGAATTTGATCATCCCGTCCACCGCTAGCAAGCAACTGCCCATCGTTGCTGAGACTAAGAGACTGAATCACGTCAGTGTGGCCATCCAGGGTCTGCGATACCCGTTGGTTGGCGATGTCCCAGACTTTAATCGGATAGCGTTGCTGTAAACTATCGCGTTCTTCTCCAGCGCTGATTAGGGTTTTGCCATCTGGGCTGAGCACGACCGATCGTACAGGGGCAGATCCCGATAATGTTTCAGTCAGGGCAAAGGGATCGGCTGAAGTAGACTCGGCGCTAGCCGGAATGGCGCTGGGCGTGATGCTTGAAAGGTTGGGATTGTTGCTGACGGAATTCTGTCCTCCTGGTCGTATCAGGGGCACAGCATAAACGCTAGCCACTAGAATTGCTGCGGCGCTACCGACGAGCCAAGGGAGTTTGCGAGAGAGCGGAGAGGGGGGAAGGGGGGGAGAGAGGGGGGGGAGGGGAGAGGGGGAATGTACACTGGTGGTTGCTGGGGCAGGGTTCACTGGGACAGGGTTTGCTGGGACAAGATTTGCTGGGACAGAATTTGCTGGAGTATCTGCGCTAGCGGATGAATTTTGGGCGGCTAGTAGGGCGGCTTTTAGAGCTGTGACTGAGGCCAAGCGATCGGCGGGGGATTTTTCTAAACAGCGGCTAACTACGGCTTCCAGGGCAGGAGGGATGTGGCTACAGTGGGGCTGGGAACGGAGGGGGCGGGGTGTTTTTTCGGCATGGGCAGCCAGCCAGGCATTGTTGGTGACTCGATTGTTTTTAAAGTCCAGGCCAAAGGGATCGGTGCCGGCTAGCATTTCGTAGAGGATAATACCCAGGCTGTAAATATCGGTGCGTTCGTCTACTTCAGCATAGATATTAAATTGCTCTGGTGCAGCATAGTGGCAGGTTCCTAAAAATACGGTTGTGTGAGTGGTGTACTCGGTTTGGAGGGAATGGATCTTGGCAATACCAAAGTCAATGATTTTAGCTAGTTCGCCTAAAACGGTTGGAACCAGCAGGATGTTGTCAGGTTTGAGGTCGCGGTGAACAACTTTAATCCGCTCGCTGGAATTGGTTTCGCGATTCCAAATTACGACCCCAGAGTGTGCCAACTCTAATCCTTCACAAACCTGCGTGATAATATTGCAGGTTTGAGCAATCGACAGTTGCGATTGATTAGTGAGTAGCTGACCTAATGTTTGCCCTTGCAAATACTCCATGACATAGAACGGAAAACCTTCAGTTGTCACCCCATAGTCACTCACTTGAACAATATGAACACTTTTAAGGGCGGCGCAGATTGCGCATTCCCGTTCAAATCGCTGCTTTAAGTCGATATCTTGATCGATAGCTAATGTATCTTTCAATAATTTCAGCGCTACCGGCTTTCCTAAGCGAGTGTCAGTGGCTAGAAATACATCACCCATACCTCCACCACCAAGCCACTGCTCCAGACGATACCGCTCCTGATCGCCAATCGAACGACCAATCCAGGAATGAGATGAATGCTGACTCATGGGGCTGCTCCATTGTTGCCGATTATGGTGTCGATTATGGTGTCAATTACGGTCAAAAAGCTAAGGACCATCAATTGCGGCTATGCGTTGCCATTGCCGTTGCCAAGTTGTTTTTAGGTGATTTTTGCCAAATGGCGACCGTACCATCGCGACTGCCGCTAACTAAGCTGTTCCCATCAGGGCTAAAGGTGACAGCCAGCACCCAGTCTAAATGTCCTGAAAGCGTGGCGGCTAGGGCTTGCTTGTCTAAATCCCAAAGCTTGACCGTATTATCGGTGCCGCCGCTGGCAAGGGTTTTGCCATCGGGACTAAAGGCAACCGAAACCACATGGTTAATATCGCCGTTAAAGGAGTTGAGTTCTTGACCGGTTTGCAAGTCCCAAAGTTTAACAGCGCCATCCCAGCCCGCACTGGCAATTCGGGTGCCATCGGGACTGAAAACGAGAGTCCTGACCGTATCGGTGTGGCCGGTAAAGGTTTGCAATTCTCGGCCAGTTTGCCAATCCCATAGCTTAATGGTTTTGTCTTTACTGCCACTCGCTAAGATTTTTCCATCCGGGCTAAATTCTACCGGAAACAACCGATCGCGGTGGCCCGAAAGAGTTCGCATCAACCGACCTGTTTCTAAATCCCACAAGCGAATCGTGCTATCGCCGCCGCCGCTGGCTAGGGTTTGGCTATCGGGCGTAAAGGCAACCGACCATAATACACCCACATGTCCAACTAAGGTACGAATTAGCGTTCCTGTTTCCAGATCCCAAAGCTTGATGGTTTTATCAGCACTGCCGGTTGCTAGGGTTTGACCATCGGGACTGATGGCAATGGCGTGAATTACATCTTTATGACCTTTCAGCACGTACAGGGTTTCTTTAGTCTGCGTGTCTCGCACTTCGACGGTATTACCGCTGACCGAGGCCAAGAGCGTCCCATCAGGAGACATATCTACCCACCAAGCGGCTCCGAACCGTCCCGATAAAACCTGGACTTTGGTTTGCTGCCAGTCCGGCGCTGCACAGCCCGCAGGGGAGACCTCAGCGATTACGGCTTGTTTTGTTACGGTTTTAGTGGAGCTAGGTGTAGTGGGGAGGCTGATACTGCAAGCTGGGGAGCCGGTTGGGGCAGTTGGAGCCGCGGTCTGGGTTGGATCGGTCTGTTGGGGCTGTAGGTTGGCTGCCTCCCGCTGTAGCAAAGTGGAATACGAGGAACCAAACAGACTGCCTAAAATGAACCCACCGGTGAGTAGAGCCAGTGTTATGGCGGCATGACGGAAAAAAGCAAGCTGTCTAAAGGCAATAATTGTTGTTTCGCTTTGAGCTCGATGCTTAGAACGCGATTTGGGATCCGGGGGCTGTTGCTTCATCGCTAAAACCTCTCAGTAACTGGTTCTCCCCCTACATGCAAGTTGAATATTGATTAGGGGAATTGTCAAGCTGTGTGCGTGCGGTAGGTCAAAGCAGGTCTTGTCAATGAGATTCATCGAAGACCTGCTTCAGCAATCTGATTAAGCCACAGCGAAGTCTGCTGCCGAGAACGTATCTTGGAACTTCACACTGTTTAGGTTGGCGTAATTGGCCTGCACGCTGAACGGTCCGCCTTTACCTAAGTCGGAAGAGTATACAGCTCGGCTAATATTGAGGGTACTGTTGTAGTAAACAAACACACCCTTGCCAGCAGTGATGTTGTCATTGGCAGCAATAGCAGCAGCGGCTAGTCCTGCATTGGCGAAGGTCTCACCCGTGAGCACAATCAGGTTAGCGTCTCCTAACAGCTCGCTGGCTTTACCCTGGGTAAACTTGAGATCGCCGTAGAACTGCTTGCTGAACACAACTTGGTCTACGCCCTGTTCATAGTCCGTAATCACGTCAGGCTGGTTCAGGTTCTGGGCCGGATTGCCATTGGCGAACGGATCGGTGAAGAACTGGAACTTATCGGCACCACCGCCGCCCGTGAGGGAATCACCCAAGGTGACAGGCTGATTAGTGTTGGGGTTGATCGATGTAAATGTACCAGTTCCTCCCGTCAGAACATCGTCTCCGTCGCCGCCAATTGCTTCGATGCGGGTGCTGCTAGCTCTAGCATCAATGCTATCGTTACCTTCGCCACCATCAAACTGGATCAACTCGACGCCTGTCCCCGACAGGTCATTAATCACAAAGGTATCGTTGCCGCCATCCCCACTGACATCGAAGACCTCTGCCGTATCAACTAGTAAATTAAATTTACCAACTGGCTGATTATCTAAACCAACTCGTTCAAAGAAGGCTCGTCCGTCGGGTGCTTTGCCTAACACAAAATTATCTCCAGCGGTTACTGCTCCATCGACTTCGATAATATCTCGGCCTTCGTTACCGCTCATAACATCGTTGCCGTCACCGTCATCCCAGTCAAGCGTATCATCACCCGCTCCACCAATCATGCGATCATCGCCTGTATTACCTGAGACAAAGTCATTGCCAGAGCCACCATCTAATGTATCATTGCCGGAGCCACCGCTAATATTATCATCACCTGCGTCTCCAAACACCTGATCTTTACCGGAGCCGCCATCAGCCGTATCATTGCCTTCACCACCGGAAATTAGATCGTTGCCAGAGTTGCCGTTGAGCGTATCATCGCCTGCGTCTCCGTAAATTTTGTCTTTACCAGCACCGCCTGAGATATCGTCGTCGCCTGCGCCACCATAAAGCTGATCGTCGCCTGCGCCGCCTTCGATCGTGTCATCGCCTTTTCCAGCATCGATGCCGTCGGCTCCTTTGCCACCATCGCAGACATCGTTTCCACCCTTACCGATGAAAACATCGCTACCCGAAGTTCCGTCCCATTCAGTGGCGCGGTTGCTATCAATTACTTTCTCAATTTCGGGATTGTTAAACAGCGTTCTGAATCTCTTAACCATTATGAAATCTCCTGTTTGGTTGATTGTTTAGTTGACTGTTTAGTTGACTTTGCTTAGTTTGTTGACTTTATGTCGGTTGGACTACTGCTACATCAATCAGACATAGCAATTTCTGTGTCGTTGAACGCTCCTGAACGATAGCGATGGAGTTAAGCTACAAAGCGTTTGTAGCTACTATCGAACCCGATCAAAACTTGCACAATTGAAACTTTCAGAGCGAACGCAGTTTATTCGTAAATTTCTGCTCAATCATCATTGGTTGAATCCATTGACTGAATCTGGTTCCGTAGGTAAGCAATGCACCGAGTGGTTTCAGTAGACTGGAAAATCAGAAGCAAAATCGTTTTCCTGTCCGCCACGCTTACTAGACTACGCGGAACCAAAGCTTTTGCCAGCCTGAAAAAGTCTGAAAAAGTCAGGTGTTACGTTTTAACTGACCTGAAAATAGGGTGTGATTGCCTGAAGTACTTGTGGATGTAGGGGTGTAGGGGTGTAGGGATGAGGGGGTGAGGGGGTGAGGGGGTAACTCCTCAGCGGTTTGTTGGGCTTTCATCTGATATTGGCAAAGCAGAAAAATAGCATTCTAGGTTAATCCTGGCCACGTTCATTGTTTTATTGAGCTTGAGTTGAGCAATCTGTCTGGCTCTTCAAAGTTTTTAAAACAGAACGTCAGACCTTTTCTGATTTTTTCAGGCTGGCAACTTGAGGAATTCCCTGTACCTTACATACCAGAGCGCTTCAAACTAAACATCGCTCTACAATTACTCCTCTACTTAACTGCCCTGCAAAAGCACGCGACCACCCATCCACTCATCCACTCATCCACTCATTTCGGAGACTTCAGCCCCATGTTTGCCCGTATCCCCGAAAAATTCATTCACTTGACGCGATGGAGCCTGACCCTAGGTTGGCTGCTGCTGATTGCGTCACTATTCGTTGATCCATTCTCAGCTCAGCTTACAGCGCCAGGTCAAGTGTTTGCCGCGTCCCAAGATTGCTTTCAATTTCAGGGTGAATGCCGTCCACTCGATCCCTATCCAATGGGAGCACGCATTTTTTGGGGCATGGTACTGCCACTGGCGGTACTGATGCTGCTAATTTTTGGTCATGAAGCATGGCGACGCATTTGTCCCCTCTCGTTTATGGCCCAACTGGCGCGTGGTTTGGGTTGGCAGCGCAAACGAACAATCAGCGAAACCTCTTGGCTGGGACGAAACGCGCTTTATTTGCAGATGGGATTGCTATTTATCGGCTTAAATTTGCGCCTGCTGCTGGTCAATTCAGATCGCTGGCTGCTCGGCATCTTCCTAATATTCACGATTGTTTCTGCCATTACGATTGGCTTTCTCTACGATGGCAAAACCTGGTGCAATTACTTTTGCCCCATGGCTCCGGTGCAGATGATCTATAGCGAACCAAGTGGCCTGTTGGGAAGCGCTGCCCATACCGCACCACCCAAAACCATTACTCAATCGATGTGCCGCACGGTAGATCAGAACGGCCAGGAGAAAAGCGCCTGCGTCGCCTGCAAGACCGGCTGTATTGATATCGATGCTGAAGCCGCCTACTGGGATACAATCCGCCAAGCCGATCGCAAATTGCTCTACTACGGCTATGTGGGGTTAGTGATTGGCTTCTACCTTTACTTTGGCTTGTACTCCGGCAATTGGCGGCTCCTATCGGCAGGCGTGTGGAACGAAACAGATCAGCTTGCCACCCTGATGCAGCCGGGATTTTTTATTGCCGGTCGTGCAATTCCGATTCCCAAACTATTGGCCGTACCGCTGACCCTCACCCTCTCCACCGGCATGACCTACATGATTGGGCTATGGGTAGAACTGAAAGCAAGACGTACCAATAAACGATTGGGCTATCCTCTCAGTTTGGATCAGGTCCAAAGCCGGCTATTTGCCATTTCCACATTCATGGCATTCAATCTTTTGTTCTTTTTGGGAGTTCGGCCAACGCTGGGTTATCTTCCTCTGTTTTGTCAGCAGCTCTTAAGTTGGATTGCGATTGTAGTAAGCAGTCTGTGGCTGGCAAAAACCTGGTACCGCAGTGCCCAAAAATATAACCGGGAACGGGACGCCAATTTGCTGAAACGGCAATTGCACAAATTAAACATCGACCTGTATCAGGCCCTCGAAGGACGTTCACTAGACGATTTGAACCCCGATGAGCTGTACGCTTTGGCAAAAGTGCTGCCCGGCTTCACTCAAGCCAATCGCTTACAGGTGTATCGCGGCATTTTGCGAGAAGCCTTTGAACAGAAAAGCGTCATACCCGCTAAAAGCCTGAAAGCGTTTCAACCAATGCGGCAAAATCTGGGCATTGATGAGGAAAGTCACTGGGCTGTACTCCAGACACTCCAGCTAGAAGAACCCCATCTATTTACTCAGCAGCGGTGGCAAACTCAAGCGATGGAAGCCACTCTCTATCGTTCTGCTGATGCTCAGAATCTTTCTAACTATTCCCCTACTGATGCAAATAGAACAGAGATTGGAACGAAAGCTAAAACAGCAGAAGCACAAAACTTAGAAGCTACTGTATATCGATCTGCCGACGTGAAGATTTCTCGGCAACCCGCTGCTGAACCCAAGAATCCTGCTAATCGCCAACCAAATCCCAACAGCGAAAATACAACGGTAGTCAAACCATTTGAAGATAGCAGCAACGAAGCAACAACTGGAGAGGAGCAATAAGTCAATATGTTAAAGCTAAAGTTATTTAATCATCAAACGGGCGAGTTTCAAGAAACCGTACTTGATCCAAACAGGCAGCAGAGCGAGGTTTTGATTGGACGAGCGGCAAGCTGTGACCTAGTTCTCGATGGTGCAGATGTTAGCCGTGTGCATGGTCAAATCAAGTTTCAGCAGGGAGACTATTGCTACAGCGATTTGGGCAGCGCAAACGGATCGCGGATCAACAATCAGGCAGTGCAGGTACATCAAAGCTATCCCCTCAAAGTAGACGATTTGATTCGCATTGGTGACTTTGTGCTGATGGTAGAAGCAATCGAAATCACAGCAGCTTCAGGCGAAGCTTCGATTTGGCGAAAACTGAGCGGCGAGCGGCCAATCTGGGCTAAGGGCGATTTGACGGTTCGCTGCATCCGCGTAACAGACGAAACCGCTGATGTGAAAACCTTTACTTTTGTTGCCGATCCACCAGTATTATTCCACTATCAACCCGGCCAGTTCGTTACTTTAGATCTAGAAATCAACGGTGAATCCGTACTGCGTTCCTATTCGATTTCATCTAGCCCTTCTCGTCCTCATACCTTAGAAATTACCATCAAGCGAGTTGCCAGTTCACCAGATGCGCCCGATGCACCGCCTGGTCTAGTTTCTAACTGGCTGCACGACCAGCTCAAAGTGGGTAGCCGCATCAAGCTTAGCGGACCGCTAGGCAAGTTCACCTGCTATCCTAACCCAGCTAAAAAACTACTCCTAATCTCTGCCGGCAGCGGCATCACACCAATGATGTCTATGTCTCGCTGGATTGCCGACACCGGAGCTGACACAGATGTCATCTTTTTCCACTGTGCTCGCACACCCCGCGACATTATTTTCCGCCAAGAGCTGGAACTGATGGCCGCTCGCCTGCCCAACTTTCGTCCGGTCATTTCTATCACCCGCTCCGAACCTGGTCAACCCTGGTTTGGCTTCAGCGGCAGACTCACCGACACCATGCTGCACAGCATCGCCCCCGACTTTCAAGACCGTACCGTTTACGTCTGCGGCCCCAATGGCTTTATGCAGAATGTCAAAACCCTGCTCGAAAGCCTCCACTTTCCCATGTCCCGATACCACGAAGAAAGCTTCGGCTCCCCCAAAAAAGCCAAACCCGCCTCGCCGCCCCCATCTTCCTCGTTCGGCGAGGCTCACGAGCCGCCCCCTTCTCTATCTTCCTCACCTCCCTCA
This sequence comes from Leptolyngbya sp. NK1-12, assembly GCF_032598965.1. NCBI lineage: Bacteria > Bacillati > Cyanobacteriota > Cyanophyceae > Leptolyngbyales > Leptolyngbyaceae > Leptolyngbya > Leptolyngbya sp. NK1-12. The sequence goes on along the minus strand of NZ_CP053586.1, from coordinate 6,268,059 downwards.
CCTCCCTCACCTTCCACAAAGCCAGCCGTCTTCTTCGCTCAGTCCAACCAGGAAGTGACAGACGAAAGTGCCGAATCGATTTTGGATCTAGCTGAACAGGCAGGGATCAAAATTCGCAGTAACTGTCGCCAGGGAGTTTGCGGAGCCTGCAAAAAGCGCAAGCTGGAAGGAGTGGTAAAGTACGAGTCGGAGCCAGACGGCTTAGATCGAGAAGAAGAAGAGGCCGGATACATTCTCACCTGCGTAGCTGCGCCTGTGGGACGAGTAGTAGTTGAGGCCTGACTCCTGTCTTCCCCGCTCAACCCTCCAACTCCAACACCTTAATCACCGACTGCACATCCTTATCGCCTCGGCCAGAGCAGTTGATCACAATTTTGGGACTGCCGCTCAGTTGAGGACAAAGGATGTCGAGATAGGCGATAGCATGGGCTGTCTCTAAGGCAGGAATGATACCTTCTAGGCGCGAGAGCAACTGCAACCCGACAAGTGCCTGCTGATCGGTGATGCTGTAGTATTCGGCCCGACCAGTCTCTTTCAGGTAGCTGTGTTCGGGACCAACACCGGGATAATCTAGGCCGGCGCTAATCGAGTAGGGTTCGATCACCTGGCCGTCTTCGTCTTGCAGCAGGTAGCTCATGGCACCGTGCAACACGCCCACCCGACCGCGCGTCAGGGTAGCGGCATGTTTTGCTGAATCGATCCCTTCACCGCCGGCCTCAATCCCAATCAACCGGACGCTGGGTTCCTCGACAAACTCGTGAAACAAACCCATTGCGTTAGAACCGCCGCCTACACAGGCCAGCAGAATATCCGGCAAACCACCCCACTTCTCCAAACACTGCGCCCGCGTTTCCTGGCCAATTACAGCCTGAAAGTCGCGCACAATCATCGGATAGGGATGGGGACCCGCCACCGATCCAAGAATGTAGTGCGTGGTTTCCACATTGGTAACCCAATCACGGATCGCTTCTGAGGTGGCATCTTTGAGTGTGCCTGTGCCCGCTTCCACCGGACGCACTTCGGCTCCCATCAGCCGCATCCGAAACACATTCAACGCCTGCCGCTCCATGTCGTGCACCCCCATGTAGATGATGCACTGCAAGCCAAACCGAGCGCAGACGGTTGCCGTGGCTACTCCATGCTGGCCCGCTCCCGTTTCGGCAATAATCCGCTGTTTGCCCATCCGTTTTGCCAGCAGCACTTGACCAAGGGCGTTGTTAATCTTGTGGGCACCCGTATGGTTCAGATCTTCCCGCTTCAGGTAGATTTGGGCACCCGTACCGTCAGGTTTGGCGTAGTGTTGAGTCAGCCGTTCGGCAAAATACAGCGGCGTGGCGCGGCCCACATAATCGCGCAGCAGTCCGTTTAGCTCTTGCTGAAATGTAGCATCGTTGCGGTACTGGTAAAACGCCGCTTCCAGCTCTGTTAAGGCGGGCATTAGCGTTTCGGGTACATACTTGCCGCCAAATTGACCATACCGGCCCAGGGCATCGGGGCGTTGAGCAGTGTCGGTGCTGGATTGGCTGGGAGAAGAAATCGGTGTCACGGGCTGACCTAGAATTAAGAGAATAATTTCTTCATTATAAAGTTTTGGGTTTTGAGTTTTAAGGTTTGAGGTTTGAGTTCACAAGTGGAGCAGTAAAACTTTCCAGCCCATGTCTAACAAAAACAATCACCCCACCGACCGACCCCGCGTTGTCTATTCTGAATTCGGTTCGTCTGAAGCGCCCGAAGCGTTAGAGCGCGCTACGCCGGACTTGCCGCCCAATCAGCAGAATGTCAGGGTGCAGACAACTCGCGCCGGTCGCAAAGGCAAAACCGTCACCGTGATTACCGGCTTCCAAACCAAACCCGAAACCTTGAACACGTTACTAAAACAGCTCAAAACCCAGTGCGGCACCGGGGGCACCGTCAAGGACGATAGCATCGAGATCCAGGGCGATCACAAGCAAAAAATTCTGCAAATTCTGCTGCAAGCTGGCTATAAAGCCAAGATCAGTGGTGGCTAGGAGTTTTGTCAGGATTTACCCACCAACCTGGGGATGTCAACCCTGCCTCGAGCCTCGACAATAGAAGAAGCAGGATTGTAGTCACTCCCCTCCATTCTGCTGCATCCTGCCTACTCTAACTGAGAGGGTTATTTACTGTGGTTGTACAATCTCAACGAATTTCTGATACCCGTTACGAAGCCCAAACCCAGGCGATTGCCCGCCAACTGCTGAGTGCTACACGAGAAAATCGCAATTTCTTTAGCCAAATGCGCGACCAAATGCGGTGGGACGACAAGCTGCTGGGTTGGACGATGAGCAACCCTGGCCTGCGGGTACAAATGTTTCGCTTTATTGACTGTTTGCCAGCCCTGCGCAGCAAAGCTGAAATTGCTCGCCATATGCAGGAATATCTGAGTGATGAAACGGTCGAATTGCCCGGTGCCCTAAAGGGAATGCTCAACTTCGCCAATCCCGATTCGATGCCCGGTCAATTGGCCGCAACAACGGTTTCGGGAGCTGTCGAAACATTAGCGCACAAATATATTGCGGGCGACAACATTCAACAGGTAATCAAAACCATTGAACAGTTGCGCAAACAAAAAATGACCTATACGGTGGATCTACTTGGTGAAGCCGTAGTGACTGAAGCAGAAGCCAAGCTGTATCTGGAGCGGTATCTGGATTTGATGCAGCAGCTCACAGAAGCATCGCAACGCTGGTCTACGGTCGATTTGATCGATCAGGCCGATGGTGAACCGTTGCCCAAGGTACAGGTTTCGGTGAAGCTGACCGCCTTCTACTCCCAGTTCGATCCCCTTGACGCCAAAGGCAGCGAAGAACGAGTCAGCGAACGAATTCGCCGCTTGCTGCGCCGCGCTCAGGAATTGGGAGCCGCTGTTCACTTCGATATGGAGCAATATTCCTACAAAGATCTGACACTGACGATTTTGAAGAAGCTACTTCTAGAAGAAGAGTTCCGCCATCGCACCGACCTGGGCGTAACACTACAGGCCTATCTACGCGATTCCTACAATGATTTAAAAGACCTGATCGAATGGGCCAAACAGCGCGGCACTCCGCTGACGGTGCGTCTGGTCAAAGGCGCTTATTGGGATCAGGAAACGATCAAAGCCAATCAGCATCACTGGGATGTGCCGGTTTTCGCCCACAAAGTCTCCACCGATGCCAACTTCGAGCGGATGACGCGCCTGCTGCTGGAGAACCACGAGTATCTCTATGCCGCAATTGGCAGCCATAATGTCCGCTCCCAAGCCCACGCTATCGCCATTGCCCGCGACCTGAACATTCCGCGCCGCCGCATCGAGCTGCAAGTCCTCTATGGCATGGCTGACAAGCTTGCTAAAGCCCTAGTCGATCAAGGCTTCCGGGTGCGCGTCTACTGTCCCTACGGCGAACTGATTCCCGGCATGGCCTACCTGATTCGCCGCCTGCTCGAAAACACCGCTAACACCTCCTTCCTGCGGCAAAACCTAGAAGAACGCCCAATCGAAGAACTCCTCGCCCCTCCCGAAAGCACCGAACTAACCGACCCTAAACCGCCTAATCCGACCCGACCCTCAACTCAAAACTCAAAACTTAAAACTCAAAACTTCACAAACGCTTCCGACACCGATTTTGCGATTGCCGAAAAGCGTGACCGGGGACTAGCGGCAATCCAGACTGTGCGGCAGCAGTTGGGCAAAACTTACCTACCTTTAGTGAATGGTGAGTACATTAATACCCTAGACCACGTTGATTCACTCAATCCCTCCAATCCAACCGAAGTAATTGGTCAGGTGGGGCTGTTGAGCATCGAACAGGCCGAGCAAGCGATTCAGGCTGCCAAAGCTGCATTCCCGGCCTGGAAGAAAACGCCGGTCAAGGAACGGGCCAACATTCTGCGTCGCGCTGCTGATTTGATGGAAGAGCGTCGGGCTGAACTGTGCGCCTGGATGGTGCTAGAAACCGGCAAACCGTTGGGTCAAGCCGATCCAGAAGTCTCCGAGGCCATCGACTTTTGCCGCTACTACGCGGACGAAATGGAGCGCCTGGAACAGGGCGTGAATTACGATGTGGTGGGTGAAACCAACCGCTACCATTACCAGCCTCGCGGCATATCGCTGATTATTTCTCCTTGGAATTTCCCGCTGGCGATTCCTACAGGTATGACGGTGGCATCGCTAGTGACGGGCAACTGCACCCTGCTCAAACCGGCTGAGGTGTCGTCGGTGATCGCGGCTAAACTGGCAGAAATTTTAGTCGCAGCAGGCATTCCCAAGGGCGTATTTCAGTATGTTCCCGGTAAAGGTTCAACGGTGGGTTCCCACATGGTGCGCCATCCCGAAGTTCATATGATCACGTTTACCGGATCCCAGGAAGTGGGCTGTCGGATTTACCGAGAAGCGGCAGAACTGCAACCCGGCCAAAAACATTTGAAGCGGGTGATTGCAGAAATGGGCGGCAAGAATGCCATCATCGTGGATGAAAGTGCCGACCTCGATCAAGCAGTGCAGGGCGTGGTCTATTCGGCCTTTGGCTATAGCGGTCAGAAATGTTCGGCCTGTTCTCGAGTGATTGTGCTGGAACCAATCTACGAAACCTTTGTGAATCGCTTGATTGAAGCTACCCGCTCCCTCAATATTGGTGCTGCTGAACAACCAAGTACGCAGGTCGGTCCGGTAATCGACGCTAATGCGCAGCAGCGAATTCGCGAGTACATCGAGATTGGTAAAACCGAATCTACCGTTGCCCTAGAACTACCGGCTCCCGAATCGGGCTACTTTGTCGGTCCGGTCATTTTTACCGATGTGGCCGCCACCGCCAGAATTGCCCAAGAGGAAATCTTTGGCCCAGTACTTGCGGTGATTAAAGCCAGCAACTTTGACCAAGCGCTAGAGTTCGCCAACAGCACCAACTTCGCCCTCACCGGCGGCCTCTATTCCCGCACTCCCTCCCACATCGACCGTGCCCAAGCCGACTTTGAGGTGGGCAACCTCTATGTCAACCGGCATATCACGGGAGCAATTGTGGCTCGCCACCCATTTGGAGGCTTCAAGCTCTCTGGCGTCGGTTCTAAGGCCGGAGGTCCCGATTACCTGCTGCAATTCCTGGAGCCACGACATATCAGTGAAAACGTGCAGCGTCAGGGCTTTGCCCCGATTGAAGGCGCAGAACAGTAGGAAGATCAGGAGTCAGGAGTCAGAAGCGGCATTTTAGCCAAAGTAGAGAATCTGTAGAGTCAGGGTTTTGTGAATCGTTCGTTGATTGCAAGCGACTATCTCATCCTTAATTTATTCTGACTCCTGACTCCTGACTCCTGACTAAAATCTACCGCTCCATCTTCCATCCATGTAATTATTGCCAAGACCTTAACTTTTCTCAACCGAACCGAAAAATAAGCTTAGAGTTTGCTTCCAAACCTAAACAAAGTCTTGTCAACTTTAAGACAGCTACTGATAAACGCTTGCTTTCTTGGGGAACTCTCTAAAAAAGTTGTAAGTTGTATGAACTGAGCAATTCCTGGTGCATTAATTCTGACCAGAAGGCTGCCAAGGACTCTCTATCCCAAAGTCTTGCTGGAGAATCATGGGAAAGGGTTGAGGCGCACTTGGTTCAGACGACTTAAAGTTTCTTTTCGCCTGGAGTTGGCAAATGCAGCAAACGCTGGAGCAAGATAGGCTACTTCACCGGATTACATCTCAAATTCGTCAATCCCTCAATCTAGAAGAGATTTTAAACACAACTGCCACCGAAGTTCGCCTATTCTTGGATACGGATCGGGTCAAAATCTACCAGTTCTATTCCGATGGTCACGGACAAGTCATTGCTGAATCAATTCATCAAAACCGTTTGCCCTCGCTATTAGGCTTACATTTTCCAGCTGATGACATTCCACCGCAGGCTCGCGAGCTATTTCTCACTGCTCGACAGCGCTCGATCGTCAATTTGGAAACCCAGCAGATTGGCTTGAGCTGCGCTGAACAGCACGCTTCTGACATTCGCTATCGCCCGGTCGATCCATGCCACATTGAGTACTTGCGAGCAATGGGCGTCCAGTCTTCTGTGGTGGTGCCAATTCTGCAAGCCGAACAGCTCTGGGGTTTGCTAGTCTCTCACAATGTCAAACCGCGCTCGGTGACAGAGGCCGAACTGCAATTTCTTCAGTCGGTAGTGAATCAATTAGAAATTGCCATCACCCAGGCTACCTTGGTTAAGCAAATTCAGCAGCAAGTCGAGCACGAAGCTAAGGTCAATCGGATTTCGAGGTTACTGCATGCCGATCCTAGAATCCAGCTCCAACATGCGTTAGCAGAAACCACGACTGTCCTGCAGGGAACTGCCGGTCGTCTATATTTGCTTAAAGGTAACGATGCACCAGAGGTCTACACCATTGGTGAGCAACCGGCATTTCTAGATAGCAATCGACCGCTTGAGCAGCATTACTTGTGGCAGTCCTATCTCAAGGGCGACAGTGACCAAACCGCTTGGACTGTGAAGGATCTGTATCAAGAACCCGCTTTTCGCACCTTAACCTCTGTATTCCAAGCCACCTCCATTCGCGGTCTACTGGTTATCCCGCTGCATTATGGCCAGCAATGCCTGGGTTGTTTAACAGTCTTTCGACCGGCTATCGAAACAGAAACCCTCTGGGCCGGTCAGTTTGATCCTGATCGTCGCCAAACAATGCCGCGGGACTCCTTCCTGGCCTGGCGAGAACTCAAAGGTGGTCAAACCCAGCCCTGGACTGAAACAGATTTGAAATTAGCGCAAGCCCTGGGCGAACATTTCTCGATGGCGGTGCAGCAGTACTACCTCTACCACCAGGTGCAATCACTCAACGCCGGCCTAGAGCGACAGGTCCAGGAACGCACGGCCACGCTTCAACAGGCGATCGATCGCCAAAAAGCCTTAGCCAGCGTAGTTGCCAAGATTCGCGCCTCGCTTGATCTGACTTTTATTTTCCAGGCAACTGTGCGAGAGGTGCGTCAGCTCCTCAATGCGGACCGAGTGGCTATTTTTTGCTTTGAACCAAACTCGAACTGGGAAATCGGGGAATTTATTGCTGAAGATGTGCTGCCAGAGTTCATGCCGGTTCTCGGGTTTCGTGTGCAAGACTATTGTTTTAGCCAAAACCATGCGTTGCACTATCACCAGGGCCAACTGCAGGCAATTGCTGATCTAGAGGCCACCAATCTAGCAAGTTGCCACATGCAAGCACTGCACAAACTGCAAATCAAAGCTAGTTTGGTGATTCCCCTGCTGGAGAGCGATTATCTTTGGGGACTGCTATGCATCCATCACTGCGAACACCCGCACCAATGGACAGATTCAGAAATTGAGTTTGCTCAGCAAATCGCGGCCCAGTTGGGAGTAGCGCTCCAGCAGGCGAAGCTACTCACCCAAACTCAGCAGCAAGCCGAGCAACTTGCCCAAGCCTTGCATGATCTACAAAGCACCCAAAGCCAGCTTGTGCAAACGGAAAAAATGTCGAGCTTGGGGCAGCTTGTTGCTGGAATTGCCCACGAGATCAACAATCCAGTCAATTTTATCTATGGCAACCTGGATTACGCTCAAACCTATGCAGAGTCACTACTGCGTGTGATTGCCCTCTACCAGCTGCACTATCCAGAGCAGCATCCAGAAATTCAGGCAGCGTTAGAAGCAATTGATTTTGACTTTTTAACAACCGATTTCTCAAAAATTCTTACTTCAATGAAAATTGGTGCCGATCGAATTCGGCAGATTGTTCAATCGCTGCGCAATTTCTCGCGGCTTGATCAGGCAGAGCGCAAGCCAGTTGACCTGCACGAAGGAATTGACAGCACCTTGCTGATTCTGCAACACCGCTTAAAAGCCAACGGCAGATCGCCAGGTATTGATATCATCAAAGACTATTCTGAGTTACCGCTAATTGAATGCTATGCCGGACAGTTGAATCAAGTATTTATGAATATCTTGAGCAACGCAATTGATGCACTTGAAAGTCGTGACGAAAAGCGGACACCCGAAGCCATGCAGCACCAACCAAGCTGGATCAAGATCCGAACAGCTCTAATCCACAATGCCTCCGGTCAAAAATGCGTGATGATCAGCATTTCAGATAATGGAGCGGGAATTCCAGAGACGGTGCAGTCTCGCATCTTTGATCCATTTTTCACCACAAAGCCAGTAGGGCGCGGCACCGGGTTAGGGCTTGCAATCAGCTATCAGGTGATCACCGAAAAGCACGGAGGAACCCTACAATGCCATTCCCAACCCGGTCAAGGCACGGAGTTTCGGATTGAGCTGCCCATTAGCTACAGCTAGGAATGCTGCTTCTCTAAATGGGCCTGTACCAATCGGCTCAATTCAATAAAGTTTGGCTCTGCTTGCTTTGCCAGAATGTCTTCTGCCAAGTGGCTTACCTGACCGGCAAGGAAACTGGGCACACTTTTGAGTCGATGCGGATCAATCGTTAGTTCCCCTCGACTTTCAATCCGGGTACCGTTGCTTTCTTCCAGGAACCGATCGATTCCAGCCCAACGAATCGCTTCCCCGAAGGCATGGGGCTGAATTTTCCAGTCGGTCGTAAATTCAGCTTCCTTCCAGGTTGCAAAGTCAGTCCAGGTGAGCAAATCTTCGCTGACAAATGGCTTCAGCAGCCCAGGGATATCGCTCTTGCCCCGCCACTCAAACACTTGCTGCACAGTGCTACCCTGCTCCTGGCGAGATTTTAGCGCCACGCTTTTGACATTCGGCATCTGCGGCACCAGTTCAAGCAACTTGTCTCGGTAGGTAGCATACACGAGCGCACGGGGAAAGGGCAGGAAAACACTGGCATTGATCCGCATGGAATTTAAATTTGCTGTGAGTAAGGAAACCTAATCAGGATGGAGCAAGTATAGCAAGTTGCGGTTCCCGTCAGCTGAATTGAAAAAATAGTTTGAAATGTTTACCGTTGGTTGCCAACACTCTCTTCGTTATCAGCATGCTATGAGCGATTAAGTAGAACAACATAATTAAACATGAAACCCAAAGGGTGTTGTCGCCGCCCTTCGGGCGACAACACCCTGATCTTGGTTTTAATTAAGTTGAATTACCTTAATTGCTGGGCTGACTAAGCTGCATGAGTACATCGTAACGGTAGTCATGGTTCAGACGGCCCAACTCGGTAATCAGTGAGTAATGCTCTGCTGGAATCTGCTGAATCAGTTGCTCAATCACTTCATCATCGCATGAAGAAGCCGCTTGATAGAGGGCAACTATCCAGGCGGTTGGCATGGCTTTCACCATGACCTTTAAGTCAACGGCCTGCTGGTCAGCGGATTCAACCGGTTCAACGTCGGAGTCATGAAAGTCAGCCGTAAAATGGCTTGTTTCTGTGACGGCAAAAACCGGTAGATGAAAACTGAATGTAGTGCCTTGGCCTAATGCGCTACGAACGGATAGCTGACTGCCTATTAATCGGGCCAATCTCTGGCTAATTGCCAATCCCAAGCCTACTCCCTCTGAGATTTGTTTCCCAGCCTGTGTCTGAGTAAAGGCTTCAAAAATCCTTTCCTGGTCCTCCGAAGCAATGCCAATCCCCGTGTCTTCTACTTCAAACTTGAGGATTACTTCTTGATGATTCATCTGCTCAGCTGCTTGACAGTAAAATAAGCCTGGATCAGATTCTACTGACACCCGTAGCATTACCCCGCCTTTGTGGGTAAATTTAATTGCATTAGTGAGTATATTGATCAGAATCTGCCGCAGTTTTTGTTCATCAGTCATTATGATTCTAGGAACATTTGCGCCAACTTCTAATAGTAGTTTTAACCCTTTATTGACAACCTCTTGAGAGATCATGCCTCTGATTGTCTGAAGCATAAATAGCAAATCAATCTCAGTTTCATTTAAATTTACGTAACCAGCTTCTATTTTTGATAGATCCAAAATATCGTTAATTAAATTCAGAAGGTGATCACCGCTGCGTTCGATAATTTCTAACGTCTCTTGCTGTTCCTGACTGAGCAGCGGATTATGGCCCATTAATTGCGTAAAGCCAAGGATAGCATTGAGAGGAGTCCGCAGTTCATGGCTCATATTTGCCAAAAATCTGCTCTTGGCTTGATTTGCAATCTCTGCTTCTTCTTTTGCTCTCTGCAGGGCTAGTTCAATCTGTTTGCGTTGAGTAACGTCTCGAATAGACCAACGGATTCCACTCATTTTCCCAGCAGAATCGGCAATGGTGGTGACCGTAATTGCGACCGGAATAGGTTCAGTTGTAAGCGGCTTCAGTCTGAGTTCGCAAGCTTGCGTTGGGAATTGTTGCTGCAACTGATTCAGCAGAGTTCTAAACGCTTGCCGATCGGCTGGGTCGATGTAAACTGCGAAAGGCTTGCCAATCAGCCTTGTTCGCTGACGCCCCAGTAAATTAGCAATTGCCTGATTAGCTTCCTGAATCAAACCACATATATCAGTTACTAAATAGCCATCCGGGGCGAAATCAAATAGGTCTTGGTAACGTCGCCGCTCTTGTTCAGCTAGATGACGGAGGCGTTCTAGCTCCTCATTTTGAATTCTCAACTCTTCTTCTGCAACCGAAATTTCCTCAAGGGCATTTTGCAGCTCTCGATTAACTGCTTGCAGTTGATGATTTTGTTGTTCTAGTTGATCGTAGGTTTGCTGTAGCAGTGTTTCTGCTCGCTTGCGCTTGCTAACATCTGCAATTTGCACCCAATGTATGGCCTTATCTGCACTCTGGATTGGCCTAATTGCTAGATTTCCCCAAAATGGTTTTCCTGTTTTTGTTGCACACTCAACTTCCCCAGACCAAAAACCTTGTTTACGAAGAGTGAGAGAAATTATCTTGAGTTCTTCGCTGTTAAAGTATCGTTTCTGTAATCTTTTTTCTTCAATCCCGAGTAGCTCTTCTTTACTATTGGCTTCAAACAGCTCTACAGCTCGCTCGTTACAGTCAACCGTCAGTCCTGTTTCAGTATCAACCAGAAAAATCGCATCAGTAGATTCGTTGAATACAGCTTCAAATATCGCTTCTCTAAAACTCTGACTTTTTGCTATTGCTGGTACTGTTCGCTTGCGATAGGCCATACCATTCCTACTGCTCCATTTTGCTTGAATAAACCTCTGATGTTATATCAACATTACACCCAGAAAGAGCAATCAGGAGCACTTTGCGTCATTGAGTGGATGCGACAAGAAGAGAAGAGCGTGAATTATGCACATAGCCTAGTGTTCGTACCACTGGTCAATTTCATGGCGCAGGCTTAAACCGATTTGTAGCGCCTGATTCAGAAGCTGTCCATATTCGCTGGCTTGAGCGTCAATTTGTAGGGTTTGCAGAGTTGCCAGGTTGGTCTCAATCGTTACAAAGAGTTCCTGACGGCGGGCAATAAAGGACTGATGTTTACGCAGAATTTTTTCGGTCAGCAGGGCATTGATTAGAGTTTCACGGGTTGCCGCCAGTGCCTCTAGGACTTCCGTGCGATCGAGCAATTGCATTGTTGGCCGCACGGCTCTCAGCTCATCCATGATCCGCACTGCTTCAATAATTTGATTGTGTTTATCAACTTGATCGAGTAAGTGTGCCAGTGTTCTCAGTTTTTTCCCTTGCCACCACATGTAGACATTCCAACCGGCAAACAGCAAGCCCGAAAAACTGAGCATGACCAGCAAGAAAGTTATCGTATTGCTAGCATCACCCGATAACAGACCAAAACCACGGGCAATCACTAGACCAATCGGCAAACAGAACACCAGAATTAAACCAAATGTAAGCGCTTCTGTGATTAGAAACGGCAATAGCTGATGAAATGAGCGAAATATGGTGGGACGATACGCTCTGCCCATAAAGGCATCACTGATTTCCATACCAGTCAGTTTCTCCAACTGGTGGGGGGTAATTCTCAAATCCTCTAAACCAGACTGCATTTCATCCACTGTTCACCCGCTGATCCCAATTTGCCAACCATGTTTGCCATCTCTTTCACTAATTCCATCCCAGCAACGTAAACAAGGACCGAAATACTTGGGAATAAAAGTTACCTTCAATGTTGCGAAATAGTTGGAACGGCTCTCCTGGAGCACCAAAGAAGGGACGGAGGGTCCAGCCGAGTTGACTGCCAACTAAGGCATACAACACCAGCCAAAATTGCAGCAAACGTTTGCGAGTTACTTGATTACTAGCCTGATTATTGGACGATAGTGCAAGCTGTTTCTCTGCAACGGTTAACTCATCGATTGGAAGAAAGTCTTTCCGATATGGTTCTCCGTCCAGTTCGGGAGCCGCTTTCACGTTAGAAAATGCTGGTTGTTCAATTGGATCAATTCCTTCGACTCGGTCGATTTGATCAATCATTTGCATCGCTCGGTAGAGAAACTTTACGCCCATGAAGCCTGTGAACGCAAAAATTACTACGTTTAGCAATAGAAAGAAATTATAATCATGTACTGAGATTAGAAAGAACAATGTAATTGGCGCAAAGCTGAATAGTAAAACGCTAATAACCGAGATGCTGATTAGAACTAGAACTGCATACTGGCCAAACGTCAGCGCCGAGCCGAACAAAATATCAAAAAAATAAAGCGTGGGTAGACAAATCGTTAGCGTGATCAGGTAGAGCGCTGGTAGTTTGATTGCAGAAGCTAACATTTGCAGCCAACTGCTAGACGCACCAATAATTGCCCCATATATGGCTAGAAACACTGAGCTAGAAATTAGCAGAGAACCAATTTTTTTCTCGGTCTTGTAGTTGCGGCCAATTTCGTCAAAAAACTGTTTGCGATCGCGCAGGAGCGAAATCAAAATCGCAAAATGCTTCATTGTGATCTCCTTGGCAGGGGACGTTGAATCTAAAGTTCCCAAAACTCAAGCTAGCCGTATGGCTCTCTAGAAAAACCGTTCAGGAAACCCAGCTAGATTGAAACGCTAGACTGGAGATGCACCAAGTGAGCCAGCTACCGATTCCGTGATAACCTACTCAAAACTGAACGGAATTTCTGAGCTAACTTCGCCGCAAAAACGGCAGCATGATTTCGGCCATTTCAACCGCATAGCGCTGCGGTAATGCGTGATCGGCGTTGGGAATAACTACAAGCTTGGCATCGGCAATTTCGGATGTGTAGGTTTGGGAATGCCACAGCGGAATTGTCTCATCCTGCTCGCCTGTAATCACTAAGGTGGGCAATTTGAGCTGATAAATTTCTTTTTCAACGGTATCAATTGCATCTTCCGGGCGTAGGCGATCAAGCAAAAACGAGCGAGGAGCCGGTTGGTTATTGAGTTCGCGCCGAATCCAACGAATCTGATTCAGCGAGTCCTGCTGTTTGGTCAGGGCGGCTAGAGGACGCAGCAATTCCAATACCCAATCGATCAGTGGCGTTTGCCACAGCAACGGACGCAAATGATCATATCGCCCACAAAAACTATCGTCGCGAATACCTGCCGGAGCCGCAAGAATCAGCGCTTTTACATCCTCCGGATAAGCCAGTGCATAGGCCGCTGCCACCCAACCGCCAAGGGAATGCCCAACCAAAACAAATGATGAGATGGCCAGTTCCTTCACAAACGCCCGCACAAACTCAACCAGTTTCGCAATGTCGTAGCGAATCATTGGCTTCGAGGAGTCACCAAATCCTAGCTGATCTAAACAAATGCAGCGGTAGTGAGGCTGGAGGTGAGACACCAACGCTTGCCAGCACTCGCTTCGTCCCATAAAGCCGTGGAGAAACACAATTGGCTGGCCGGTTCCAGCCTCCCAGTAAGCAGCATGATAGCCAGTTTGATTGAGTTTGAACGTGATTTGTTGCTTTTGTAGCATGAGCAGATTCCATCGTCAGTTCTATACATAGCATTTCTGGCACCATTACCTTGGCACCATTACCTCTGGCACCATTACTTCTATCAAATCCGACCAAACGCCCTAAATTTAAATGCCGCGTTGTACGGGCGTTTCGCCGAAACGCCTCTACGCGAACTCTGGCTGATCAACCGGATTTGATCTTCCACCATGACCACCCGGCATTACTGTTCAGCTATCAAGGCTGATGGACGCAGCCAATAGGCCAACTCAGGAGCAGTAAAGGCAGCTCGAATTGCGTCATTCTGGCCGTTTAACAAATTGGGACGCAGAATACCGGGCAGAAATTTCAGATCGTACAATTCTCGACAGCCGGTCGGAAATTCTAGCCAGCCAATCGGCGCTCCTTTCTGCAGGTCAACCACCGCAACACCACAGATCAGATGCTCAAAGCGTGTTTGCAGCGGCAGTTCTCCAAAAATGTGGTGCTCGCGCATTTGCGACAGACCCACCAAGGCATAATCGCCAACCAGCGCTAAACCCCGCCCAAATCCAGGTAAGGCACAGACTACTTCTGGTTCCCAGGTGGCCGGATCCACACGCCACAATTCACCCGTACCAGAGTTCAGCAACCACAGCCGCTCTTGATACCAGCGAGGTGAATGCGGCATCGACAACCCACGCAAAACAATCTCGTCGGTTTCCACATCGATCACAATGCCGCCCGTTGCCTTCGTGGCCCGCCAGCCACCCACTTTATCCGATTCACCCAAGGCCGTGACATATTTGGGTCGGCCTGCCACCATTGCTAAACCATTCAAATGACAGCGATCTTCAGGAGCAATTTCGGAGATAAAGGGCGGATACCAACGCGGCACAAAGCTAAAATCCAGACTCAAGCTGGCAAGACAGCTAAAGCGTGTATTCACCAACCACAGCCCATCTGTATCAAAGGCGAGATCGTGGGTATGCAAATCGCCTGTGAAGTAACTGGTACGCGGCAGGTAAAGCGCATCATATCGACCTGGCTGATCTTCAAGATAGGAATAGGCTAGAGGGCGAGCATTCGCGAACATCATCAACTCATGCTGTGTCGATAGCGCCAAACGATTGCCTGCTACCGCCACCCCCATTGGTTTGGTAAACTGCCGTGCTAGCAGCGTCACCTGTTGCCCATTCCAGCCCACCAGCAACACCCTACCCGCCTGATAGGTTGTGATCAGCAACGATCCATTTGCCTGACTTAACCAACTGAGAAAGCCTGTATCTGCAGTGCAGGTGATAGTTTCGCTGGAGAGATTGAGGGAGGTGGCGGCTCGTGAGTCTCGCCGAACGAGGGAGGTGGGGGAGTAGGTTTTGAAAACTGACTTCTGGCTCCTAACTTCTGGCTCCTGACTTCTGACTCCCGTCGGCTGACGCTCTGGGAAGCCTGACTTCTGGCTCCTAGCTCCTGCCTCCAACAAAACTGACAACGACTCCGCCGGTAATCCAGCCTGATAGCGCTGCCAAATCATCTGATACCCAGCCTCTAGATGTTGCACTGTTTGGGCCGTGTCGAATAGAGGAGAAGCAGGCCGATCTTGGAGCAGGCGCTGCTTGAGCAATTCCAATTCAGTGGGATGGGTCGCTAGGTGCAGGGCAAGCTGTTCATACTCGGATAGGTTGGCGGTAATCAGCTCTGGCAACCCTGCTGCGGTTAGCAGGCTGGCTGCGACACGAGCAGCAAAGGTGTTTCCCAAGACGGTAATCAGAGGAGTTCCAGCCCAAAGGGCGTCACTTGCTGTGACGTGGGCATTGTAGTAAAGCGTATCGAGGAACAGATCGGCATGGACGTGACGCTGGAGGTGGGCAGCTTTAGTTACACGGGGTGCAAAAATCAGGCGGGTTGGGTCGATGCCATGAGTAGCTGCCTGTGTCCGCAGATTTTGTTCGGTTGCAGGTCGATCGCTGAGCAGCCACAGCACGCTCTGGGGTACTTGCTGTAGAATTCGCATCCAGACTGCAAAAATCGTTGGTTCAATTTTTTGGCTTTTGTTGAAGCAGCAGAACACAAATGCATCCGTAGGCAGGCCGTGCTGCTGTTTGGGCAAATTGCTGAAGATAGTAGGGTCGCTATCGGGATAGGGGTAGCAGTTGATTTGATAGGTGTGCGGTAAGTAAAGGCGGGCTTCGGTCAGGGTGGTTGCTAGTTCGGGTGGAGTAATGACAGCATCGGTGATGATGTAGTCCATATACCGACTACCCAAGGTGCCTGGGTAACCCAAATAGTTGACCTGGAGTGGAGCGGGGCGTAGGGCGAACAGCTCTGGACAAGCGTAGTTGGTATAACCGGCTAGATCGATCAAGATATCAATTTGGTCCTGCATCACCAAGCGAGCGATTTCAACCGGAGTCTGGCCCTGCACATCTCGAAAGCAATTGCAGCTCTGCATCAGCGTTTGCCGCTCGCGGCTCTGGTCATCGGGTCCTAGAGAATAGGCAAACACTTCAAACTGCTGCCGGTCATGTAGCTCAAATAAGCGCAGAATGAGTTGCCCAACTGCGTGATAGCGCAAGTCTCCAGACACGTAGCCTAACCGAATACGCGATGTTTGACTGATTCTGCGTTGATCCGATTGATTCGTATCGCGTCCTGCTGCGGCCAACTGTTGCTGCAATCCGGCCATACGGCGTTCAATTGCTGCGGCATAATCCTGAGCGATGGCCTGTTGCTCGCTGGCTGAGAAGGGTAGAAACAAACTGTTCAGCGGCGAGAGAGGAGCTGTCAGATCGGAGCGGGATTGAGTTTGAAATCCCTGCTGCAATCGGGCGAACGAATCGGCTAAGTTCGTCCAGTCACCCGTTGCCAGCATCAGCTTGAGCGATTGGTCTAGAACTTGCAGGTGATTAGGCTGCAACTGCAAAATTTGCCGGTAGGTTGCTGCGGCTTCAGGAAACTGCTCTAGGCGAAGCTGAATATTTCCCAGATTGGTGAGGGCAGGAATGTAGTCAGGCTGAAGCGCCAACGCCTGCTGATAGTGCTGGATAGCCTGCGTCGCCAGTTCCTGCTTTTCGTATATAGCCCCCAAGCCGTTTAAAGCTTCTATATAATCGGGTTTGAGCTGAAGCGCTCGCTGAAACGCGGTTTGTGCCTGAGAAATATCCCCCATGGTCTGAAATGCAACTGCCAAATTACACCAAGTTGCGGCTACCTGCGGCTGGTGTTGGAGCGCTTGCTGATAGTAGTGAATGGCACTGAGAAATTGCTGCCGCTGCTGCTGAATGTTGCCGAGCTGTTGATAAGCAGCACTGTAGTTGGGTTGATCGGCCACTAGCGTTCGGTAGGTCTGTTCCGCAGCTTCTAGCTGTCCCAACTTCTGGAATGCTAGCCCTAAATTGAAGCGGGTATGGCTGCTTGGCTGTAGGGATAAGGCCCGCTGGTAGCACGCAATTCCCGCCGCTAAATTTCCCAAACTACACTGAACAACCCCTGCATGGCTATGAAATTCGGCCCGGTTCGGATCGAGGTCAATGGCTCGCTGAATGTGAGACAGGGCTGACTCTACCTGTCCCCGCTGCAAACAAATCAGACTCAGCAGGTGCCATGCCTCAGCCTGATCCGGATAGCGCTGCAAGAATTTCTGACATTGGGTTGCGGCCTTAGTGAGATTGCCAGTTTGCCCAAGCTGCGCAATCTGCTGGAGCTGCTGTGCCACCGAAGGCCCGGAGCGAGATGAACCACGAGGCTGTTTCGTCATCGGCTACCATTTCTACGGGTTTCTTGTTAAAGATACACGCTAGATCGATCCAGCGTTGCCTGACTTTTATGCCCTCCTAGTTCTGCGCCTGCCGATCCCAACTCGACTCAACCATTGCAGCCCTCGAATCCGAGACTACATCAGTTTGATAGCCCGAACAATCAGCAAAAAAAACCCTCCAACTGGAGGGCTTAATTGATGAGAGAACTAGAGTGACGATTTGAACATGAGGAACTCAGCCCTAGGCAGAAGCAGCCGCCTTCCGACGACGGGCCAGCAGCATTCCGCCTGCAACCATGCCTAAGCCAGCTAAAGTGGCCGGTTCGGGTACATCGGCAGAAACAACCCAATCTTGATAATCGTAGTAGTAGTCGTTGCGGTCACTGGTTCTAGAATTGGCGTATAAGCCATCCTCCATACCAATGAATAGGGTTCCCGGCTTGGAAACTGTAACTGTTTGGGTTGACTTGGGATACTGCTCATCCGAGAGCCGATTGAAGGTGAAGGTATCGAGTGCGCCTACACCAAAATGCACAGCCTTCTGGGATGGATTGAGCGCCAGTTGATAGATCGTGTTCGCCTTGAAAAGCACTGAGCGCACACAAGTACCTCCAATGGCATTGCCGCAGGTTCCGAGCCAATCATCAACTCTGCCGCCTTGTCGCTCATAGCTGGTGTTGCCGACCTGATCGTAGGCTTTGTCTTCCGAGAAGATGGAGGTGAAAGCACCCACGCCGTTTACTGGGTTGGTGAGAAAACCAAAGTTGGACTGTGCTCTGCCTCGACTGCCCAATCCTGTCGGGTTAAGGACGCTGAACCGAACAACAGTGTCTTTCTTGAACGAGAATTCCCTGGCGAAATAGGGAAAATCCTTCAAGTGAGCCGAACCAGACACGACCTGATTTTTGGGTGGCGCATTCAGGGTATCTAAACCCAATCGAGAAGGGGTCAAAGTGCCTGCCAAGGATGGAGCGGCAACGCTAAAAGTTGCTCCTGCTGCAAGACCAACGCACGCTAAGTTTCGCTTGAGATTCATAAACTTTTTTGCTGGTAAAAAATACAGAAATGGTCAGAATTAGAGACTCCAAGCAACTTGGAGATAGCTTGAAGATATCTTGGAGACATCCGAGGCCCTTCAGAGAGCTTCTAAGCATTGACTTTACGTATGAGTCAATCCACACGCCTTGGAAGGGGGAGAGCAATGAACTGACTGGTCAAAACGCTTGATAAGCGTCCTAATCCTGCGAAACTCGATGGGGTGTATGAGCATCGCAATTACCTTGCTGGAGCTTCAACTTTTTGTTACAGATACTGGCATCATAGCCAACGTCTATGTTGATCTCCATACGCAATGCCACGGAATTTCTGGGCTAGAAACGCCTTATTAGCAGAACGAAGTCCGAAGACCCATGTAGCTAAATTTACTAAGGGTCTTGGCTTGGTGTCAGCTCCAGCAACGAAACTTAATCGCTGCTTTACGTCTCATCTTGGAATACAAAAAAGCGATGAATCCACCACAGTAAATTCCAATGGATTCAATAGGATTTCAGATAGAGCTGAGCTTCCTGCGCCACTGGTTCATAGGCATCTTGACTCAACTGTTCTAGTACAGTGCGGGCCTCAGGCGTGCTGAAGTGGCTCATCGCCTGAACGACTCGGTGGCGCACTTGCCAGTCCGGATCGGTGGCATAGGGCAGTAGCAGGGGGATAGCACGTTCGTCGCTTAGCTCTCCTAATGCTCCAATTGCTGCCGTTTTCACCAATTCGTTATCTGATTCCAGTGCTTGCTTCAGCAACTCAAATCCTCTGGGATCACCCAGCTCTCCGAGCGCTGCCACAATACTAAATTTCACCAACCATTCCTGCGTCTGGTGATAGAGGTTCTGCATTTCCTCAAAGGCATCCGTCAGCTTCAGGGCACCCAGAGAGTCGGCAGCAGCGGCTTGTACATCAGGTTCTGGATCTTCGAGCAAGGCACGGCGCAATACTTCAAGGGCGACTTGCAGGTTTTGCCGCCCCAAAGTCGAAATTTGACTAACAGCGGCGTATCGAACCCGCACACTGGGATCAGCTAGCACAGATTGAATTAGCTCGAATGCAATCGCTGGATCAATCTGCCGCAATTGATTGATTGCACTGAGGCGATCGGCAAAGTTCTCAGATTGCAGCAATTTCCGAATTGACTCAGGTGTTGTACTCATTTTTAAGAAATGGCTTAAATGTAGTGGATTGAAACGTAGGTTAAAGCTGGGAGGTTAAAGCCGAGGGACAAGGATCTATTCATCTTCATTGGCATGGGAAGCCATGAAGCGGACGATGTCGCCTCGGGTGAGTACACCAATCAGGTGGCCAGCCGCATCAACTACCAGCAATCGGTGAACCTTGCGATCATGCATCAGCTGTGCCGCTTTACGAATAGGAGTTTCCGGCGCAACAGTGACTAGTTCCTTTTTCGTCATCACCTCTCCGACGGTCTGCCCTAGGGCTTTGTGCAAATCTCGTTCGTATTTTGCTGGATTTTCCAGGTAAATCACACTATCTAAAATCATGATGTAGGCTGGTGGAGTCATCCCTGCTTCTTGCCACATCAAATCGCTTTCAGAAATAACGCCAACGAGGTTGCCGCTCTGATCCACAACGGGCAAGCCACTGATTCGCCGTTCCGCTAGGGTTTTGACGGCTTCGCTCAGGGAATCCTCCGGGTGGACCACAATTGGATTGCGGCTCATTACATCAGCAACGGTTGTCGGCATAAAAACGCGCCCTTCAATAGGTTGGCTCTGGGACATCAACAAAGAGGAGCAAGTGTTTCCTCTCCCTATGGTTTATTTTAAGAAATCACGGGATCAACAAGGAACTATTAACAAAACTCTCAATGCTGCCCGAAGCGAACAATTGGCCAGCCAACCAGCTACTAGCTCTATACGCTACAGAAATTTTCATCTAAACCGGCATAATTTGATCGGGAGCGGAGCGCTAAGTGCTGGGAATCGTCCTGATTTCTATGCCATTTGCACGGCCTTTTAACCAATTTCTCTTGAGCCTAATTCTCTTCTAGTTTTGAGAAGTTGTGTGATTCGTTTTATTGATAATTAATGCACGAAACAGTTGATAAAGATATTCGGCAAATCGAGTATTAATTCTCAACATCCTGAAGCAAACCAAAAGAAATTTTTAGATAGATTTTAGGTATATTGAGAATTACTTCTACTAACTCAATAGAGAGTAGTTGACGGGTTGATATAACGTCGATACAGTAAGGAGTAAATCCACCCAAAATGCTTGCCTCAAGGCATTTTGATAATGACTATTTAAGTTGGGATACTCCCACCTGCACTGAGAGGAGAACACTATGTCTACCACTGGAATGCTTTTGCAGCCATTTGATCAGATGCGCGACAATCCAGTGATGCTGGAATTAAGCGTTACAACTCCAATTTGCGAAGGATTGAATGTCGCGCTAGCCAGTTTCCAGGCGTTGTATTTGCAGTATCAAAAGCATCATTTCGTTGTCGAAGGTTCAGAATTTTACTCATTGCATGAATTCTTCAACGATAGCTATGAAGAAGTGCAAGGACATGTCCATGAAATTGGTGAGCGGTTGAACGGCTTGGGTGGTGTTCCTGCGGCCAGCTTCAGCAAGTTGGCAGAGCTGTGCTGCTTCACCCCCGAAACCGATGGCATCTACTCCTGCCGCCAAATGGTAGAGCACGATCTACAAGCCGAGCAGGCGATTATTCAGGTAATCCGTCGGCAAGCCAGCCAAGCAGAAAGTCTGGGGGACCGGGCTACTCGCTACCTATATGAGAAAATTCTTCTAGAAACCGAAGATCGGGCGTTCCACCTCGATCATTTCCTGGCTCACGACAGCCTGACTCTTGCCTTTGTTGGTACTAGCAACGGCAATTAATGCCCGAAGCTGACCATTCCGCATAGACTGGGAACATAATCTAAATGCTAGGCTCTGGATGCTCGTCCTTTGGCATCTGGAGTCTATTTGTTCAGGTTGGTTTATTCGAATCGTTAACTCAAAGTACTGACTCAAAGTACTGACTCAAATTGTCGACTCAAATCGTTGACTCAATTGGTTCACTCGGACTTGGAGGCTCTCTTGCATTTTTCCTCTGCCTATTTGCTAGTTTCCCACGGCAGTCGCGATCCCCGGCCCGAAATTGCCCTAGAGCATCTAGCTGAGCTAGTGCGACAACGCCTACAAGCAAGACGGCAACGACAAGGACAGTCTCTAGCAATAGGACGAGAGGTGTGGAGACAAGAGCCAAATTGGGAACGCATAGACAGTTATTCCCGCCCGCCGCTTGTAGGGACAGCCGTTTTGGAATTAGCGCCGCTGCCGCTGCACCAGCAGATTCAACAATTCGCTGAACAGGCTTTGAGCGCCGGTTACGAAACCGTCTACATCCTGCCTCTATTTTTGCTGCCGGGTGTCCATGTAACGGAGGACATTCCAGCCGAGGTAGCAATGGCGCAGCAGCAGCTAGGCAACCACATACTCCTGAAGCTGGGTCCGTATTTGGGTAGGGAGGCAAAGCTATGGCAACTTTGGCTTGATTCAGTGGAATGGGCTACGGCTCCTCCCCAATCGGGCAAAATTCTGCTAGCCCACGGCAGCAGACGACCTGAGAGCCAGCAGTTAGTAGAAGCGATTGCTGGTCAGATTGGGGCGGTTCCGGCCTACTGGTCGGTGGATCCGGGTTTAGAGGCTCAGGTGAGTGAGCTAATTCAACGAGGCTACCGGCAGATTATGATCTTGCCCTATTTCCTGTTTGAAGGAGGCATTACCGACGCTCTACGAGACCGAGTTGACCAGCTGAGCCAGCAGTTCCCCTATGCCCAAGTGCAACTAGCCCATCCGATTAGTGCCACGCCTAAACTAGCCGATCAGATTGTGCATCTATTGCTGTGACTGCTGTGATTGGCGTGATTGGCGTGATTGATGTTTGCAGACAGCGGCTCAAGCTCAGTTGGAACAATTTCGTTCTAAGCTGGACCGGCAAACATTAAGATAAGTTAAAGTCGCAGCGTTTAATACGACTGGAATCCGATGGTTCATTCATCTTGAAATGGCAGCAAGCTGTTGTCCACCAGTTCTCTACTTCTTGTTCTTCAACGAATTTTGTTCTTCAACGAATTAGGTCATCGGGTTGGTTCAAGTTGGTTCAATTAGCTCAAACCGCTTATGTAGTCCTACAGCGTTTTTCACTCATGTGAGGTATGGGGGGCGTGGGGGCTTCGCCCTCACGCAGGGGTAGTGCCCCTGCACCCCGTTTTTCGGACTTCACTAGCCTGAAAAAGGCTGTATGTCGTCTTATCTAGTATCTGAGTCAACGCTTACATCCTCTATTCCATGCCGCAAAATTTGGGAAAAGTTTATTTGATTGGGGCTGGCCCCGGCGATCCAGGCTTGATCACCCTGAAGGGAAAAACCTTGCTGGAATGCGCTGATGTGGTGATCTACGATGCCTTAGTTAGCTCACCCATTCTGGCAATGATTAATCCGCAAGCAGAGCAAATTAACGCCGGTAAGCGTCGCGGACGCCATTCTCTGCATCAGGAAGAAATCACCCAACTATTGATTGAAAAAGTCCAGACCCATGCTGTTGTGGTGCGGCTCAAGGGTGGCGATCCGTTTGTGTTTGGCCGAGGCGGCGAAGAAATGGAAGATCTGATTCAGGCGGGTGTGCCAGTGGAAGTTGTACCAGGCATCACCTCAGGGATTGCGGCTCCAGCTTACGCCGGTATTCCGCTGACCCACCGCAGTCACAGTTCTTCTGTCACCTTCGTGACAGGCCATGAATCGGCTGGGAAATACCGTCCCGCCGTCAACTGGCAGGCTATCGCCCACAGTTCTGAAACGATTGTGGTCTATATGGGCATTCATAACCTGTCCCATATTGTGGAGCAGCTTTGTCTGGCTGGGTTATCGCCAGAAACACCAATAGCCTTAGTGCGCTGGGGCACTAGACCTGAACAGGAAGAGCTAATTGGCACTTTAGCCACGATTGGGCAGCAGATGGAAGCCGTTGGCTTTAAAGCTCCTGCTATTGCTGTGATCGGCTCAGTTGTGAAGCTGCACGCAGTTTTATCGGTGGGCGTTGCCAAAGCATTGACAGAGCAGATTCAAGGATGATGAAGGCTTGCTATCCCAAAGCCTAGCCTCAGTGTTGCCAGCTGTTCGCCATTAAAGGTCCATAATCTGCTTATGGCTATCCTTGCGATAGTGCTCCGCACCGTCTGGAGAGCGCTGCTCTCGGCTTGCGCCAATCAAGGCATTGACTAAGGCTCCGCTGTCGAGATGGGAATGACCTAGTAGTTCCAACAAGCGCTTGACGCGGGCTACTGCGCCGCTAACTAGCCGATCTCGCTGAAATCGAGGCAACAGATCGGAAGCGCCTTGAAAAATGGCCCATTCTCGTTCCGACGGCGTAATTTCCTTTTGTGCCCCATTAACTAATACAACCTGCACCTCTGGATAGTGGTCCCGACACCAGCGACAGACCGAATAGGCATTGAGGGTTTGAATGCGAGTATCGATCAACAGCAAATCGGGCAGCGCTACTTTAGCTGATTTCAAATGCTTGAAGCTGTCCGACAAATTAACATCTGGATGCTCCCAAATTACTGCAATACCCTGGGATCGCAAAATTGCCTGCCAAAGCGCTCCTTGGCGGCTCATCGGCTGAATCATCAGAACAAGTTTGCGCGTATCAGCCATCAGCAGAAGTTAGAGTAAGAGGTAGGAGTTGCAGCGAGACCGCATTTGCAGTATCGCCTTTGTGGGCAATTTCCGGCTACTACCGTAGAATACCCAAGCATTGGTAGCCTGTTGCAACGGTTACTTCTAGTGCCTATTTGAATACTCGTCAGAGGTTTTGCATCCCAAAACTTTGCAAAGGTTTCCGGTTAGGTAGTGACTGTGGGCCGTTTCCCGATGGCTCAGGTTTAGGATCGATTAGTTGTTCTTTTTAGCCAAGTCGTTTTGATCAATCCCTTGCTCGATCAACAATCGCTAGATCAGCCCGTGAATTCAGACAATTCAGCCTCTCATCTGCAACTGGTAGCCGACAAAGCTGGAGGCCGTCTCGACCGCTGGCTGGCAGAGCAGGTTCCTGATTTATCGCGCTCCCGCATTCAGAAGCTGATCGAGCAGGGGCAAGTTCAGCTCAATGGGCAGGTCTGCAACTCGCAGAAGCTAGTTGTGCAACCGGGGGACTGCATTCAGGTAACGATTCCAGCGGCCAAGCCGCTCGATTTGGTGCCAGAGGAGAGGCCGCTAGACGTCCTCTATGAAGATGAGCACCTGCTGATTATCAATAAGCCCGTTGGCTTGGTGGTGCATCCGGCACCGGGTCACGAGGGCGGCACTTTGGTGAATGCCCTATTGGCCTACTGCAACAACTTGGCAGGCATTGGCGGGGTCCAGCGGCCCGGCATTGTGCATCGGCTTGACAAAGACACCAGCGGTGCCCTAGCCATTGCTAAAACCGATTTAGCCCATCAGCATTTGCAGTCTCAATTCAAAACCAAAACGGCAAGGCGCGAGTATCTAGCAGTCGTCTATGGCGCTCCGACCCAATCTAGGGGCACTATTGATGCACCAATTGGCCGTCACCCAGTGGAGCGCAAAAAAATGGCTGTTGTGTCAGAAGATAGGGGCGGCAGACGGGCTGTGACCCACTGGGAAGTGGCAGAGCGCCTAGGAAACTACACGTTGATGCGGTTTCAGTTAGAGACAGGACGGACTCACCAAATTCGGGTGCATAGCGCTCACATCGGGCATCCGGTGGTGGGAGATCCGGTCTACAGTTCAGGACGGGCGGTAGGCGTCAATCTACCCGGACAAGCCCTCCATGCCTGGAAGTTGACATTGCAGCATCCTGTCACCGGAGACTGGATCGAAGTTATCGCGCCGCTTCCCGCTACGTTTTTGACGTTGCTTGAGGTACTGCGCCGACGGGCCTCGACCTAGATGATTTATAAAGATTGCCGGGAAAACCCCATCCCCTTGTGGGTGCGGTCGTTGACTCTTACAGACCTCTTTATTCTCTTTATTCTCTTTATTCAGGGCTTTATTCAGGGCATTTCAGCCGTTTGCTCTGTGCGTTGCCGAACAGCTTGCTGGCGCGTCAGTCTGGGTCGATTCAGGACAACCCGTTCCCCATAGCCTAACAGTGTTTCCAACGTTTCGAGCTGATTTTGCCAGGTGTTAATCCGATAGGCTTCACTCAGAACTGGCAAATTCATCCAGGTTTTGAACTGGGTTTGAAAACTGCGCAATAGAGTTCTGGCCTGCTGGAGATTAGCGCTAGACGGGTCGGTCGCTAGCGTTTGCAAGGCTTGCTCTAGGGCTGCGGTTTTGCTACGCCAAGGCTCAATCTGGGATTCTCGCACCTGCAATTGACCGTTCTCTAGCAGCCAGTTCCACTGCTGGAGTAACACGCTGTAACGGCTGGCTGCTGTGGCAAACGGATCCCGATAGGGAATTGGCTCACTGGTTGCGGCGCTTTCCCCTTGAATCTGACGAAAAATAGTTTGCAGACCGCTATTGAGATTCTCAGCCGCAAACAAAGCAAACCCACCCGATGGAGAATCCCGCAACGCCTGAATTTGATCCACTACCGTCTCGTTCGATAGATTCAGCAGACGAATCCCCGGCAAAATCAGCGTTGTTCCCAGATCGGCGTTTTCCAATAGCCACGGATTGGCTAGCCGCTGCAAGCCGTTGGTATCTCTGGCGTAGCTCATCAAGACGATCATGTCCACATCGCCTCGCTGCGCCCACACTTCCCAATTTTGCTGAATTTCATTCACCCGTCGCCGTTCCGGCAAGGCAAACACAGCGGTCGAGAGGATCAGTTCTGGCTTTAAGCCATGCACGAGCCTAGAGACATCCGCCACAAAGGAATTGACCTGCTCAGTCCGAAACGCAGTCCACTGCTGCCACTGCGGGTGACTCGGCGATAGGTTCACCGGATCGCTCCCGGTCAAGCGCTGAAACTGCTGACGCGCTGCCATGCCATAGCCGTAGGTATGTCCACCGGCCCGTGGATCTTGAAACGGGTAGCGAATGTAGTCGAGCTGGAGGCCGTCCACATCATAGCGGGTGACTATTTCCTCAAACAAACTGAGCAGATAGGCCCGCACCTCTGGGTTAGCCGGATCGAGAAACGGCTTGGTTTGTCCGGGTGGGATGAGAGAGCCACGATTATCGTAGTTGGCCCAGTTGGGCCGAGCCGCCAGAATCGGGCCAGGATAGCTGGCCGGTTGGTTGAGAATGGCATTGTGAACCTGATTGCCTGCCGCAAAGGTCCATACCCAGGCATGCAGCTCCATGCCTCGTGCATCCGCTAGCTCTACGGCTGCTGCTAGCGGATCCCAGTGCCGCGTCAACGGATTCTGCTCTGGCGCAACTCGACTGGGATAGATCGGGTAGCCCGCATTCACCGTTTCAAAAAATACCGTGTTGATACCGGCAGCCGCAAGGCGATCGAAAATCTGCGCCAGACCTTGCCGGGAGCCAGCCTGGACAATCGTGCCCCGGTCCAGCCAGATGGCTCGCACCTCCGGTTGAGACAAAGGCCGATCCAGCGGAAAATTCTGCCACAAAAGCTGACGGGTAGCGAGCCATTGCTGCCGCGCCGCTGCGTAATCGCGTTGGTTCAGTGCTTCTGAAAAAGCCGTGTAGCCCTGTCGCGCTTGGGCCAAAATCCCATTGCCGAGCAGTTCGGCTGAATTGGTCGCCACCTGCACGACATCACCCACTTTTGCTCCTGATTGAGCCTGATTAAGCTGGGTATTACTCTGGGTATTACTCCGGGAAGAAGCCAGAATCAGCGCACTCTCATAGCGGCCAATTAGATTCTCCAACTCTTGTCGCATTGTGGTGGCTTCGTAGAGCGTGATGCGTGCTCCACTTCGGTGGACCTCTAGTTCGACAGGAGCGACCTGTTCGGCTGGATCAGTACTGGTAGGAGCAGTCTGAGGAGCGCGGTTGAGCAGCCTCGTTACGTCTACTTGGCGATTGGGTTGCCTAGTATTCCTAGAAGCAGTCCCCGCAGGGTTGTCTGAAGTTTCACGGGAGGTGGTAGCGCGAGGAGGAGGAGGAGCTGTGCGGGGAGACGTGACGGCGACGGGACCGCTTGGTGCAGGATTGCTGGTTCGATTGCTTTGGGGTGCCGGTACAGTGGTGATAGCAGACCCGGACATGGGAGCAGGCGTGGCAGCAACAACGGGGAAGATGCCCTCAAACCGACTCACAGCGGCCCTCAACCAACTAGTGTCAAACTCCGCCAAGCTAGAGGACTGGTCTCCCCAGCGCCAGCCCAAAAACGTAGATTTTTGCGTCACCACTACGGCGGCTCCACTGCTCGCTCCAGCACTCAGATTCGGCTGCTCGGTCCGATCCCACACCACCACGGGTTGACTGGCAAGACTGGTGGGAACGATTACGCCACCGAGCACCGTACTGCCCGTATCGGCTCCACGAACCCAGCGTTGGCTGGCGATCTGAAGCGGCTGTAGGGTTTGAGGTTGGGATAAATCAGACGCCCAGTAGGCACCCAGCAGGGAACGCAAAGCGTTTTGCACCCCTGCAGAAGACTGACTGCCCGCTGCACCACTGACAATCAAGCGCCCACCTCGGTTAAGCCAAGCTTGGACTCCCAAAAGCTGCTCAGAGGTAATGGTTTGCACATTGGGCAAAAACAGAACAGTGATATCGCCAAAGTCGGTAGAGCGTTGCACTGCATTCCAATCAATTACCCGATAGGTCAGTCCACTGGCATCGAGACGCGCAGTAATGTCTGCCCATTGGGCCTGATTGTCTGCACTTCTGACCACTCCTAGAATCGGTGCCGGCTGAGTTTGGGCCTGCCCTAGGTGCTGCGGTTGAGTCGCGGTCGGAAGTGCTGCTGCCGGAGAGTCGTTGAATAACCCGCCCATCAGAAGGGCGGGAGCAATCGAGACCAAGCGAACCACCCACAGGGAGAGCAATCGAGAATTAAATTGGGACATTGCCATTAAATTGCACCATTGAAAGCAGAAACTTGCTGAGGAAAACCAAAACCTGAACCAAACGCCAATTTAAGTTTCACGTCAAAATTGCAACAATAAACACCCTACATCAACATCCAGAGGAAAATTCAGCCTCGTAACGCTGTAGCCCCAGAATCGCAGAAAAATTTGCTAAGTCTTTACAAACACAGCTCACAGGATTCACGACCAGAATGGCCGTTGAGCGGTGAAGTGATTTACAAACAATCAACTAGACACGCTACACAAGGCCGCCATGCCCATACCAGTTGTCGTACTAAACCCTTATGAAGCAGTTTGTCAGTCAGCTTAGTTGATCGGCTTCAACCGCAGCAAGCTCCAGCCCAATAGGTTCATGTTCCACAACGAATACGTTGGAGTAGAGATTGGCAATGATTTGCTTTCCTTGTTGTGTCAACTCCAAATATTTCAATGAATCTTTCACATAGGGATAAACCCCATTCCAGTAGAACTTGGGATAGTTTTTGCGCAAATCTCCTGGATGACGATATCCTAAAAACTTATTGACGCCCGTTTCCTCAAATTCATAGAACAGCGCACTAATTTTCTTGAGATAACGCGGGTCGCTGAGTTGCCCAATTAAATCAGAAGCGCGAATCAAGCCGGGGTAATTAATTGTGTCTTGATGATCCTCTTTATTGGGGACGGGGAAGCGGGTTAGTTCAATATTGACTTTGATGCGTTCAGAGTCAATTAAGCTATGCCCACCAAAGCGCTCATCGATGAATAACTTGGCCCGATCCACATGGTAGGGCGTTAAGCTGGCGTCGGTAGATCCGGGCTGCAGGTAAACCATTTCACTGCTCTGTCCAGTGGCATACCAGCCATCCCGATCATCCCGACAAACTCCTTTGACATAGCCAATGTCGTGACAAACCAATGAAATAATGAAGTGCAGCCAATCTTCGCAAGAAACCCCGCCCTCGCGAATATGCCGACCGCGTAAGATCTCTTGGCCTACCAAGGTGACGAGAATAGTGTGCTCGACATTGTGGTATAGAGCGTCACTATTGGCAATATTTTCTAGCGCCATCGACCCTACCCAACCAATAATGTCTTCGTAATCGTGTTTCCATGCACCATAGGTGCGACGATAGCCTTCTTTCAGCTTCTGCACGAAGTCATCAATCAGCAGTTCGGTGGCGTTAAACATCCTGGGTTCTCACTTAATCTGCATTAGGGGTTTAAGATTGCTTAACCATTCTTTTCCTCAAGCATGCCCAGATCGGCGCGGTTGTTACCTTATTTTATTGAACTGCTTAAATCCTACCGATTCTGTCCCAAATTAGACACAGCAATCGCCTCAAAAATGCGCTATGCTTGGATACACAGAATTTTGCCACCTGCGGGTGTAGTTCAGTGGTAGAACGTCAGCTTCCCAAGCTGAATGTCGTGGGTTCGAGTCCCATCACCCGCTTATATCGAGTTGTTACGATTGTATTTACAGAACTGGATGGAAATACAATTCGAGTTATTTCCTTACGAAAAGCCTTGAAACATGAACGACGCCAATATGAACAATTCCTCCAAAACCAATTAGGCTAGAGTTGATGCGATGACCGATGAAGAAATTGACACATCCGATATCCCACCTTTGGATGATGCTTTCTTGCGATTGCCACTTGTGCATCTTTAGCAATTTCTGCTCAGTGTTCAGCGATCGATTCAATTAGGCAAATCAATATTTTCAATTTCCTGTGTCAATTGTAGTGTCAATTGGACATCTTCATAGATTTGCTCGATGGCACAAGAATATTCAATACTTTCCCAGCTGATAATCTCTCCAGTCGTATAAGGTGTGTAAAGCCACAGCTTGCCTTCACCCCGACGGAAACACTCTACATTCATTTGTTCTGAGTCGATCAGAACATATTCCTGAAGCGTTTCCAATGAGCGATAGTAACTAAACTTCCGACCTCGATCGTCGGCCTCGGTGCTGGGTGAAAGCACTTCAACAATCAGCTTGGGATATCGAATCAGCTTAATCGCATTGCAGTCTCGCTCGTCACAGCTAATCACTAGATCGGCATAGAAATAGACGGTGGGAGTGACCTGGACTTTGACATCAGCCACGTTAGTTCGACATCCCCTAGAGCGAACATGCGGGTAAAGTGCGCGGTACACATTAAGCGCAACATCATTATGAGGAATGGTGCCGCCGGTCATGGCAACCACTTCGCCCTCGATGTATTCGTAACGGACATCTTGCTGTAACTCCCACTCCAAGTATTCTTCCGCTGTAAAGTGGGCCGGGCTGGAATTGGCAATCATGGCAAAATTCTC
This sequence comes from Leptolyngbya sp. NK1-12, assembly GCF_032598965.1. Taxonomy (NCBI): domain Bacteria; kingdom Bacillati; phylum Cyanobacteriota; class Cyanophyceae; order Leptolyngbyales; family Leptolyngbyaceae; genus Leptolyngbya; species Leptolyngbya sp. NK1-12. The sequence goes on along the minus strand of NZ_CP053586.1, from coordinate 6,237,198 downwards.
GATGCGATAGGTAAGCTTATAGCAAACTGGCAGCCCAAGCTTCAGGGTAAAAATGTTTCGTCTAGAACCTGTTCGAATGTAAAGGGCGGCAGCTCAGGAAACACCTCTAGCGGCAATTCTGTTTCGTCAGCCGCGTTTTCCCTAGCAACTGCATAGCATTCTAAAAATACGGTTTTCGGATAGGTTCTCAAGCTTGGACTTTCGGCAATCCGTTTCTGAATCGCACGACGGCTATTACGGATCGAGCTTTTCCAACTGCCGCTACGATGATTGGATTGATACTTCCACTTGAGTAAATGTAGCAAAAGCACATTCAGGTAGGACTCGATTGCTCGTTTCTGGCTCTTGCCCATCGACTCTAGCTCATCCACCAGATTGAGAACATCGAGTTCAGAAAAGCGTCCGTCAGCAAGCGCCGCGGCGGTTTCAGTTAGCCATCGGTAGTAGTCCTGCTCATACAGCATCAAGTCCATCGCTTGTTCTCAAATCGATTCGACTAACTCGATTCTAGCCTTTCCACCAAAACCAATCGACCAAATCCCCAGAGCGAGGCATAATGATGAAATTGATTTGGCACACTCGAACAAAACGTCTGTGAAGTATTTTTTTCTATCGGAAGGATGGAGCGTCGGTCGCGTCTGGGAATTCGGCGGCCTGTGGAATGAAGCCGCTTGGCGGCGAAAGCCCGATATTCAGCAGACCAATCTCTGCATTTTGGAGAACGGCGAACGGCTCTGGCTCTACAGCGTTGAAGAAGCTGTAATTATGGTCGAAGTTAAACCGATTGACCCGGCCTTGAGTAATCCGGCTAGTCGTTCAATCGGCAATGTGATGCTCAAACGCCTAATGACAGCAGAGCAAGCCATCGACCTCCTCTGCAAAGCCGAAGCCTGCTTTAACAAACCAGAGCGAACCGAGGAGAGTTGAACCAGCAGCCTTGACAGCAGAACCATTCAGCCAAATGATTTCAGGCGATCATGCCAACGGTTCTCCACCGCAGGCAAGCTACCCGTTCATCACCTCCCAATTCAAAATTCAAAACTCAAAACTCAAAACTCAAAACTCAAAACTCCCCTTCATGGCTGGTCGTTCAGAAAACCTTCTGGATAGTTACTAACAGCCCGTCGCAGTACGGCTAGAGCACGGTTATAGTCCAGAATGGCACTCAGGTTGTTGACTTGGGCCTCGGCTAAAACGGCCTGTTGCCGCAGTACGTCGGTTTGGGTGCCGACACCAGCCTGGAAGCGGAGCCGAGCTAACCGCAAGGCTTCGGTGGCTTGTTCGACCGCGAGTGCGGTGGTTTGGATATTGGCAAAGCTGGCGTTGAGTTGGGAGAAGCCCCGCTCCACATCTAGGCGGATCTGGTCTTGGACATTCTCAAACTCGGCCTCAGCAATCGAGATATTAGATTCCGCCTGGTTGGCTTGCGCCCGGGCTAAGCCTCCATCAAACAGGGCTAGGCTGGCCTGCAACGCTAGGGAGTAGTTGTAGCCGAAAGAATCAAGAAAAGCATCGTTGTCCAAGTTATTGGTGACGTTAAAGTTGCCGACAAAACTGACTTGGGGACCCAACTGAGCCAGGGCTGCCCGTCGTTCCTGCTGAGAAATCTCCCGCTGAACCAACTGCTGCTCTAGCTCCACTCGGTTTTTGTAGGCCTGAACAATGCTTTCTTCTAGACCCAAATCCCAAACGCCCGCGACTTCAATTGGATCGGCTGCTGAAACATTCACGGTCTGGGAAATGTTTAACCGTTGAGCCAACTGCCGCCGCGCCACCTCTAGGTCACTGAGCTGCTGAGTCAGCCGCTGCCGCGCATTTGCCACATCCACTTCCGCCTGAAGGACATCAAACCGGGTGCCGACTCCGGCCCGTTCCAAAGCTTGGGCATCGCGTAAACTCTGTTCTGCCTGGGCTAGATTGGCACTAAAGATATTTACCTGTGCCCCGGCCTGCTGCAAATCGTAATAGTCGCCGGTGGTTTCTAGGATTAACTGTTCGGTCTGGCGCTCAATGTCCAATTGCTGAAGCCGCACCTGACTTTGGGCCGCTTCAATCAGGGCAGGACGTCTGCCCGATGTGAAAACATTGTAATTAAGCTGAATGCCTGTACCTAGAAGGGTAGAGTCTTGGTAATTTCGCACTAGGTCGCCGCCGGTGGTGATTTGTTCTCCAGTGGTGGGGTCAACTCCGGTTGTTTCTGGTGACCGGACTACATTCTCGGTGCCACTCTGCTCGAACCTAGCATTTGCATCCAGTGTGGGCAAGTTGCTCGCTAGCCGCTCTCGCAACTGAGCCTGAGCACGTTCAAGTTGGAACTGGGCCTGCCGCAATTCGGAATTGTTGCGTAGCGCCAACTCAACCGCCTGACGCAGAGTGATTGGCTGGGTGCCTACCAGTTCAACCTCATCGGCTTCAGTGGGAAAGGCCAGCGGATTCGGATTGGGATCCAAGTATTCGGGAGCGGGTTCGTTGTCACCGGGAATCAGGCTTGTACCAGGGGCTTGGCCGTCGGTTTGCCCATCCGTGGGGTTGGGATCAAATGGGATCGTCGGGAGACTATCTGCCGGTGGGGGAGTGGTGTCAGTTGGGGGAGCGACTGGCGCTGGTATTGTTTCGGTTGGGGCGGTTTCAGTTTGGGTTTCGGTCTGGGCTGTTTCAGCGCGGCGTCGAGCTTGGCGTCTTTTGCGTCTGGTCTCTCGATCAACAGGCTGAGCTTCGGCCTCTGGTGTGACGTTGGTTTCTTGCTCTGCCTCGGCTTGACTGGTGGGTGCTTCAGCGACTGTATCGGTGGCGCTGGCTTCAGTTGCCGTCGGTTCTGCTTGGGCTGCCTCTTGAGTTGGATCGGTTGCTGTAGTCTCAGCGACTGTTTCTGAAACTGGTTCCGAAACAGCTTCAGAAACAGCCGATTCAGGATCTGGATCGGGACCTGATTCAGGAGATGGCTCAATTGCCATCGGTTCTGCTGATTCTGCCGATTCCGTGGGTTGTGGGACGTTGGCATCGGTCTGGTTGGCTGTTGCTTCAGTCGCTGCTGCAGGTTCTGTTGGGCTAGCCTCGGCTTGGTCAGCAGCAGGGGAATTGGCAGCTGCGCGAGTCCTGGCCGTTCTAGAAGCATATCCTCTAGAGACCCGTCGAGGCTGTGGCTCAGCGACTGGGGGATCAGCCCAAGCTGATTCCGTCGGTTGGTTCTGATGTTCGGCCTGATTGGAAGTTGGATTCAGCGATGGACGGGACTTGGCTTCTGAAGGGGATTCCACTGCAGCTGAGGTCTGAGCTAGAGGTGGAGAAGCTTCAGCGGGAGATGTCGCCGCAGGTGTTTCTGACCCTGTGGAATTAGTGGAATGATCTGGGGCATTAGCTGTAGTACTAGCGGCTGGCTGCGCAGAGACGGCAGATTGAGGCTCAGGAGCTTGCAACCGTTGCCGCACGCGCTGTTCAAACTGCAACCGATCCAGCGTGCGAGACGGATTCGTATCAATGGCCGGATTTTGAGCATCAGGCAGACTAATTTGCTGCATCATCTGCTCCATTTGTAGCGGATTGGGTTGCGGGCTAAGCGGGCGGTCGTAGGTGCGAAACTGAGATTGGTTCAGCCGTTGCTGAATGCGCGTCTCGGTTTGGAACCGATCCAGCAGTTGGTCCGAGCGGCGCAAGGCGTCCGAATCCTGGAGGCTAACGGCAGGCTCAGAGCTGGATGCCGCGGAATCAGGCTGATGGGCAGGGCTAGGCTGCTCAGACGAGCTAGCCGCATTCGCAGAATCCGGGGCAGGCTCTGAGGGCAAATTTGTCTGTGTTGTCTCTCGTTTTGCTGGAGATTGGCGATGAGAGATTCCTGGCTCTGCCGCCGCAGGGGAAACTCCAATCGCGCTTGCAGCAACTACAGCACTCACACCAAGGGCAATCAAAGAATTAGGGGGTTGCATACTCAATTTGCGTCCAAACTTGCATCCAAAATAGCTCACAGCCAAGGAAACAACCTTAAGCAGAATACTGGGTGATCAATGTTCTTGGCAAATATTAATGGAGTGATCACCAATTAAACACAGAGAAAGTGGAAATCTTTGCAGATATTCCACAGTCGGGTGACGGCTTTGCAGTAGAATGCCTGTTGGTTATATCAAGAAAGGCCCCATTGAGGTTGTGCATCAGGCTTACCCTCAAGGCCGGCGCGAAATTCACTAAGCTAGTCATTAAGCGAACCACCACGTTACACCCCCTTGCCGATCCATGCCTAAGGTTCTTGTTTCTGATCCAATCGACCAAGTTGGAATTGACATCCTATCTCAGGTTGCTCAAGTTGACGTAAAGACCAATTTAGCTGCAGATGCGCTAGTCCAAATTATCCCGGACTATGACGCCCTGATGATCCGGTCAGGAACCCGCGTGACCGAGGCCGTGATTGAAGCTGGCAAACAGCTCAAAATCATTGGACGAGCCGGAGTCGGGGTCGATAATGTGGATGTACCGGCAGCCACCCGTCGAGGCATTTTAGTCGTGAACTCGCCGGAGGGCAATACGGTCGCGGCGGCTGAGCATGCCGTGGCGATGATGTTTGCTCTGTCGCGCTATATTCCTGATGCTAACCAATCGGTTAAAAGTGGACAGTGGGACCGCAAGAGTTTCACTGGCGTCGAAGTTTACAAAAAAACCTTGGGCATCGTCGGCTTGGGCAAAATTGGCTCCCATGTGGCTGGGATCGCCCGCGCCATGAATATGCGGCTGCTGGCCTACGATCCATTTCTCACCACCGAACGGGCCGAACAGATGGGCTGCCAGCTCGTAGAACTCGACTTCCTGTTCCGCGAAGCCGACTACATTACACTGCACCTGCCCAAAACACCCGAAACCTACCACCTGATCAACGCCGAAGCCCTCGCCAAAATGAAGCCTACGGTGCGGATTGTCAATTGCGCCAGAGGCGGCATCATCGACGAAGCCGCATTGGTCGAGGCAGTTCACCAGGGCCGGATTGCCGGAGCCGCGCTAGATGTCTACGAAAACGAGCCGCTAGAGGCCGAATCTCAGCTGCGCTCGCTGGGTAAAAACGTGATTCTGACGCCCCACTTGGGAGCCTCCACCGAAGAAGCCCAGGTGAATGTGGCAATCGATGTGGCCGAGCAAATCCGCGACGTGCTGCTGGGGCTGCCAGCTCGCTCAGCGGTGAATATTCCAGGTCTGCGCCCCGACCTGATGGAAAAACTGCGGCCCAATCTCCAGTTGGCCGAAACCCTGGGCAATTTGGTCAGTCAGTTGGCCGGTGGCCGCATCGATGCCCTGAATGTCCGCCTGCAAGGCGAACTCGCGAGCAGCGAAAGTCAGCCGGTGGTGGTGGCTGCCCTCAAGGGGCTGCTCTCCCATGCGCTGCAAGAGCGGGTTAACTACGTCAATGCCAGCATCGAAGCCAAGGAGCGCGGCATTCGGGTAGTGGAAACTCGCGATGCCTCAGTGCGGGACTACACTGGCTCGCTAGTGCTGACGGCGCAAGGCTCACTGGGTGAACATTCAGTTAGTGGCGCTCTGCTGGGCGATTCGGAAATTCGCATTACCAGCGTTGATGGCTTCCCGGTCAACGTGCCGCCCAGCCGCTATATGCTGTTTACGGTGCACCGCGATATGCCAGGAATCATCGGCAAAATTGGCTCACTGCTGGGCAGCTTTAATGTCAACATCGCCAGTATGCAGGTAGGCCGCAAGATTGTGCGCGGTGATGCGGTAATGGTGCTGAGTATCGACGATCCGCTACCAGACGGCATCTTGACGGAAATTACCAAGGTTCCCGGCATCCGCGATGCCTACACGGTGACGCTAGCCGAGAGCACCTGAAGCCAAGCAGCTATGCTCTCCAACATCGGGCAAGTTGCAGCGGAGCAGTCTGTAGCGATCTTTTGGCTGGCTGGTTGCAAACTGACAGCTTGCCTTTGACCTAGACAGGACTTCTAGCAGCAAGCCTGGAGCTGATCGAATTTGGGATTTTGCTGCTAATGGAGTTTGGATTGGCTTGAGTCAGGCAACTTTTTCCCCCTAGTGTCCAGACTTGCAAATAGCTCATTCTTTGATCGAGTTTGATTTCCCCGCGTCCGCTCCTTGTTCGTCACATCTAATGCACTCCCCCTCCTCAGAGACCTGTCAGGCAGCCAACTTTACGGCTTCTCAGATGTCCTCTTATAATCTGGAGCAGCACCTTAAAGTAGAACTTTATAGATGGGACGAAAGGATTCGAATAGACCTGACGCAAGGAGGACTTCTAACTCACCTACTCCCCCCAAAGCTATAGTAGGTCCCAGTAGGGGTTGTGTAACCTTCTTACTTGCAGTGTTGGTTGCTCTCTTGACAACCCTTTTTATAGGTGGCAGCGTTTACGTTTTTTTATTTGCAGTGTTAGTTGCTTTCTTAATAATACGTTTTCTAACTTAAGCTACTCTGAGCTGAACTCAGGTCAATGAACATCAATAACAATGTTTTTAGTTTAATTAGAAAGACGTTGCTTCGCGCTAAAGATAAAGTAGCCCGTTCTTCTGAAATTATCTGCGATTTTCTGAAGAAACGTAAGAAACTCTACAGACGGCACGAGCATACCATTCAATTTATTCTAATAGCTCTTATTGCTTTACTAGTAGTTGCAAATGTTCAGAAAGAGCAGAAAATTTCTATTCGGTGGTTGGCAGAGCGAAAGGATGCCCTAGCAGCGCTGAATAGTATTGTAACAATTGTATTATTGCTAATCGGTTCTACCTTCTCTTATTATCGATTCTTCTATGGGCAAACACTCGCTATTCGGCTAGAGCTGTTACTCGATGTTTCTGTCCACGGTCCACCTGAAGAGTCTCCATTCCAACTACATGTAATTTGCTTAACGGTAAAGAACATTGGCAGCTTTAGTTTATGGAATCCAGTGGTCAAACTAACGGTTGTGCCTCATGTAGGTGGAACGAGTTCAGATGTAGGCAGAACGAATTCACCAAAATATGAAATCACAATGTCACCTTGGAGCCAAGATAGTAGCACTTCAGTTTCAGCAGATCCCACAATTTCAGATCCCATGATTTTGATTGCAAGCGGTGAAACAGCTCCGTTTTTTGCTCAACGAGAAATTCTAAAAGAGGTATGGGCAGTGACCTATATTGTCAGACTTGAAGCAGGTAACGGCACAGTTTGGTCTACCTCAAAAACAGTGAGTAACAAAACAACTAATGAGAGTGATAAACAAAAAAGATAAACGATCGTATCTGTATCGAATCGTCGAGTTTGTCAGCCCAGGATTCGAGCCTGTAAATTTTTTCCTGCTGGTTAGCCTCATGTTTTGCTCGTAGCCGAAGCGGATTGAGATAGAGTGAATAGCGTAAGAGGCAGCTTTATCGAATGAGTGGGAGAAGTGCGAAGTCAAAAGCTAGATTGACACACAACTCTGAACAGACCCGGTTACTCAACCAAAGGATTTAGCTCGCGGAGAAAATAAAAACGATCACTGCTAATGCCACTGACCTTAACTCGCCCTAAGTAGCCTGCAAGCGGTGAAGAGAGTTCTATCAAGTATTCATATACAGCTTGATTATCTAGAACAACTCCATCATTTTGGGCGAAAGAAGCATTGTATTGAACTCGAATCTCCGTAACTTCAAACTGTTTTCTATCTGGTTCAACAACAGCTAGCCGTTTAAGAGCCTTAACAACGTGAGAACGAATTCTAAGATTTTTCTCTAAATTATCAACGTACTGGTTCAGCTTAGTATCAGCTTCTTCACCAAACGGTGATTTTTCCAAAATGGGCTTTAATTCTAGAAGATCAACAGCACCTGGATACTTTACCTTAAATTCTACGAGTCGTTGTAGGGTTTCGGGCCTAATTATGTTCATCTGATGAGTTACAGCGGTTAGTTCTGCATCTTGTGTTAGTTCCCCAGCGGCAACAATCATTTTGATGCAAGGATCGTAATCTTCTTGAAGATGATTTTTACCCAACTGAAGCAGTTGTCCCGGAGTTTTACTAGGAATTTTTTCGCTCTTAGTTGCCTTACATTCTCCGACAACTGGAAAAGGTGCGTCACAGTAAAAATCAATACCACCTGCTCCACCCGTTGCTTCTGGATCAAGGCTTGCTTTCATGTTATCGCGAGAGTTAGAGAAGCCAAGCTTAATCAGACTTTTTCGAACTAATTTCTCAAACTGATGTCCATCAGAGGAATTACCCACCTCTGCAATTGTTTTAATCCAATGCAAATCTGGATCAATCGGATCAATGATTGTTTCCGGAATGTTGCTCCATCCGAGAAAAGTGCTAATGTCTTCTGCCAATACTTTGGCTTCTGGTTTAACCTTTGCTAGTTGAGCTACAGCACTGTGTAATTCTTCTAGCTCAAGATAAGGTGGCGGTTTTAATTCTTCAAGGTGCTGCTTGCGCTGCAAGAAAGCAGCCTCATCCAATACCGGCAGAAACTGAGTAACTCTCAAAGGCTTACAGAATTCCTGACCTAAAGCAGGCAAACCTACAAATTTACCTAGTTTTTCGGGCGAAATGCACTCTTGAGAAACTTCGATTGGTTCTGGCATTCGATAAACACGCAGAAAAGCTAGAAACAAGTTTTGTCTCTGCTTAAACGCCTCTCTAAGTGGCTCTTTGGCCCAGATAGTTAAACTAGACAGGGCATCTACCTGTTCCACATCATACAGCAACTTACAGGATTCACATTTTGCCCATGCTTCAATTTTTACCGGCTGGGATTGTTGCTGAGATACGGCATCAATCAACGGAAACACATGTTGCCGATACTGTTGATAAACAGACGCGCCATCATTTATCCTTGTGCAAGGATAGAGAGCAAACACCCATTCCTTCTGCACAGAAATCTTTGGAATAACTGCTATCAACCGCCCTTGCAGTAAAACAGCAATATCAATGGCTGGTAGACATAAAACCCTGTCTAGTAGAACTGAATCAAGCATGAGCTAATTCTTTGAGAGCTTCTGTATCTTCTTCCTCGGAATTACTAATCAGATTGACTTGAACTTCAGGTTCATCTTGAAGATCAGCAGGAATTTGATAGGATGGGTCGCTCAAAATCTCTTTAAGTAAAGGGTTGTGAATCCCCAGCCAATACTTTGCTCCTTGCTGCCTGATGAAATTGAAGATTTCCGCTTCTGTTACTTTGTAATCTGACTCGCGTTTGCGATAAACCGAAAGCATGGCCATTAAAGGTTTAATTTCGTTTTCTTTCAGTTCAACAAACTCACCACCTGATTGAACCAACGGTTGAAGATAGGTATTTCGGAAGTAAACATTAAGCGGCTTATCTTTTGATCTGATTAAGCAGCCGCGAGTTAAATTAAAACGCTTCTCCTCATCAAGTAATCTCTTAAATCCAGCTCCAAGCGCTTTACCGCCATCGTACTGTAGAACAGCAACACCAATGCTCACTTGCTGACCATTCTCTTGTCCTAGAATTTTGAAGTTGAGGTATTCATCTTTCTTACCGCGCTTGCCAACACCAGTTGTAACTTCTTCTAATTTGACACCTTCGACTACTTCACCAAGAATCGTCTCAAATCCAAAGAACAATGCATCAGCTAAAAGGTAGTTGTCATCTAGCGAGTTTTTAATATCAACACCTAGTTCGTTAGTGAAGGCTAACTCAACTGGGTCAACTTCGGGTGGCGGAGTGGGTCCTTCACCGGATGGCTTGCAGTGTTCACGGCACCACTGTAAAACTTGTCGTACCGTTGGTTTTTCTCGACCAATGGCTCGAAGCTGCCCTTCTTCAAAAGGATAAACACGCTGGGGAGGAATTAAATTCCTCGCATCATAAAATTCTTTAAGAAAGAACGCAACGAGTTCAACTGTGGAATCACTATCCAAATATTTCAATTCACAAGGCTGTCCTTGCGTTGTCATCCTGTTTACAATACCAGGAGCAAGCGCATCTATAATTCGCTCTTTCCAGGTACCAGGCATCATGACGGTAAGAATCACACCGCGATGTAAGTTTTCAAACAATTCCTTGACAAGGTTAGCTACGAGCTGAGAAACATGAAGGCCATGATCATTAAATAGCAGATCATCTAGTTCATCGAAACAAATCAAAAGTTCGTTGTAATGGCTAATGAGGCTTAGAATTTCCAGAACTGTATCGAATGATTGTCTTTGTTCGGGTAGCCTCAACTCATTAGCCTTAAATTGAGCAAGCGCTTTACCTGCTAGCCAGTTTGATGCGTAAGGAGCTTCATCTTCAGAGAGTGTCCAGAAAATTGCTCGAACGATGTCAGGATCTTTGACAGGTTTTACTTTGCAAAAAGCTTTGGTCAGCTGATTAATCCATCTTCCAACTTGTTCTTCATTATCCGAATTTTCCAGCTTTTTAACCAAGTTTTTAGGAGATATCGGCTGTGTACTTGCATTGACAACTTGCAAAGCATCTTTTGCCATCGCTGCTGCAAGCTCTTGCCATTGTTTAACTCCTTGACTGCCAATATTGCTCAAACTGTCTGCTAAAAGTTGCTGAAATCCAGCTTTAATCTGGTTGAGATTATCAATTCTATTTGCATTTGCAAGAACAAACAGCGCTCCACCCTGAGCTTGTAGGCGATGACGAATTCGGCTGATGATATGGCTTTTTCCAGTTCCGTTTTGGGCTGTGATCAGGAGTGATGTGGTTGAGTATTTTCCTGCCCGAATATCCTCTAACGCTGCAAAAACTGCATCGGAAGCATGAGCGTTTAGGAACTCCAGATCTGGAAATCCTTTGCCCCAAATATGATCTGCCTTGACAATAAGGGGTTGAGCAAAAGGGTTATCTTTTTGAAGAACGGCATTGATTTCTGCAAGCGGTGATGGAGCGGGGGTAGACATAATCGTGCTCAAATCTCAACAGAATGGCAAACTTGTAAAAAACAAATGATGAAGCTGAAGAAGTTCTATAGTTGCTTCGCATAGTAGCGAACGTCACCTAGTGCAGTTTTGATTGAATCTTCAGCTTTATCGGGTGTAAGTTCCGGCATTTCGCCACCGATAAGCTGCCAAACATCTCTTGCTTGCATCTCTAGCAACCATTCATTAAACTGACTGCGGCTGAGGCGATCGCCAATCTCTCGACGGATTCGATAAATTGGCACAAGATTATTTAAGTTGAAGTCTTGATTAAGCCGCTCAAAAACTTCTGTTGCAACTGTTTCAAATTCTTCATACGATGCAATAGCCCTAGCCGTTGGTTTGCTATCGGTTGAGGATGCAATTCCTGAAGCTCGCTGACGCATCCATCCTAAAAGAGCATTTGCGGTTTTTGCGCCAATTTGAGCATCAAAGGTGAAATTTGGGCTAAGTAGCCCTTGCTCCAGCAGATTGAGTCCTGTTTCAGAGAGTGAAAGTTTATTGCCATTCACTAGAACGGCTTGATCGGCCTCAAGTTGAGCAATGGCTGCTAAGTAAGAGTTGCTTCGGCTCTCGTACTCACCTGCCGTTTCTTTTTCACGCTTCCGCACCAAGCTAGCCTTCAATTCGCTCTTTGTAGCTTCACCCAGTGTCCATAAAGCCAGTAGAATCCGGGTTTGCATGTAGGAAGACTGGGATTGTGATGCTTTGACAGCTTTTGCTTCGGTTGCCTTGATCGATTTATTCAACGTTTGAGGCATATTTTCTGTCCTGAGTATGTAGAGTAGAGCAGCATCCTTCTATATGGTACGCACCCACATATGGGCAATCCTGACAGATCAGGTAATTTCATCAATTTTTTGAAGCTCATTCATGGCTTCTTCAATCAGGATTCCCGTAATTTTTCGATCCGCCACATGGCGTAGGCAAAAGATTGGATTGGGATAACCTGCATAGGCGAGTTTTGTCTGTATGGCGCGGTTTAAACCGCCGGTCTGTTTTTTCGCGGAGTGAGATAGAGTGAATAAGCGTAAGGGGCAACTTTATCGAATGGGCGGCTGCAACGGTGGCAAGTAGCTGGTGGGAGATTCAGGTCGCGTGTGACCCAATGGCTGAAGATTCAGTGCATTGGCGGTTAGAGGATTTTGGCTGTCGCGGTAGCGCGAGTGAACAGCGGGGCTATGGCTGTCTAGTGCGAGCCTATTTGCCGCAAATGAAGGCCCAGCAGCTCGATCTGGCCGCCCTCGCCCTCCTGCTGAAACAGGACGCCCTTTGCACGGGGCTATCGGTTCCGATTGTGCAGTGGCACCTGATCGACGAAGAAGACTGGTCGAGTAGTTGGAAAGCCCACTGGCATCCGCAGAATATTGGCGATCGGTTCTTGATCAATCCAGCCTGGTTGCCCCTACCCGACCAAACCGATCGGCTAATCATTCGTCTCGATCCGGGCGTCGCCTTTGGAACAGGTGCCCATGCCACCACCCAGCTCTGTTTAGAATCCCTGGAGATGCGGATCAGCGAACCGAATTCCGAGCTAGTCGTGGCCGATATCGGCTGCGGTTCCGGCATTCTCTCGATTGGAGCCTTGCTGCTAGGAGCCAAACACGCCTACGCCGTCGATACCGATCCATTAGCAGTGCAGGCGGCTTTAGAAAACCGCGAAATGAACCAAATTAGCCCCGACCGTTTGACGGTGGCAGAAGGCAGCGTGGACCAGATCAAGCAGCTCATCTCCGCCCCAGTAGACGGCATTTTGTGCAACATTCTGGCCGAAGTAATCATCGACCTAATTCCCGACATGAGCGCCATCGCCAAACCCACGACATGGGGCATCCTCAGCGGCCTCTTGCTCGACCAAGTCAAGCCCATAGCCGACACCCTAGAACAACACGGCTGGACCATCGCCACCCTCTGGCGACGCCAAGACTGGTGTTGTTTGAATGTGCGGAGAGCTAATTAGGGAAGGAGTCAGAAGCCAGAAGAGTTTTTCCCACCCCACCCATCCACTCCCCACCCCCCACCCATCCACTCCCTACCCCCCACCCCCATGCCCTTCACCCACCTGCGCACAATTCGTTTCTCCGACACCGACGCGGCTGGAGTGGTGTATTTTGCCAATGTTTTGTCGATTTGTCACGAAGCGTATGAAGCGTCGCTGGCGGCGGCTGGAGTCGAATTGAACTCTTTCTTTCGAGCGGAAGCGGTGGCAGTGCCGATTGTTCATGCTGAGATTCGCTTTATGCAGCCGATGGTGTGCGGCCAGACCTACGCGATTGCCGTTATGCCAAACCGCCTCGGTCCAGAGAAATTCCAGATTGATTACATGATCCGAGGGCCACTCAAGACGACAACCGAACCCAGCACGCTACCCCTAGTCAGCCAAGCCGCAACAGTTCATCTCTGTATTGATCCGACCACACGCGAGCGCACTCCTCTACCTGCTCAACTAGAGCACTGGCTAACGACGATCCCATCAAATCCTGACATTCCGGCTTCCTGAGCTTGGGGCTAGGTATGATCCATAGAGAGTAGGGCAAATCATTGCTGAATTCAGCAACGCCAATTGGCTCAAACCAGAAAAAATCAACAGACTTTTGGCATTCCCATATAACCTGGTTTATGATCAACATCCTGAGGCAGCGAGTCGTTGATTTCATGAGTGATTTCATGAGTGATTTCATCAGTCTAATGGCCCGGTTTGCTGCGAGTGACTGCTGGTTTCGTTGCCACCGCTCAATTTCCACCCTATTCCACCCTAAGAGACTACGAACGCTCGTTTGTCCTGCCTGTTTGTCCTTTAGATCTGTTGCCTTGGAGAAATAGCCTGTGAGTCCAGAAACCCTTGTGCAAACTCCCCTCTCCGTACCTCTCCAATTTACGACAGCGGATTTCGATCGCTATGTCATGTCTACCTATGCCCGCTTCCCAATTACCCTAGAGCGCGGTGAGGGTTGCCGCGTATGGGATAGCGAAGGCCGAGAATACCTCGATTTTGTAGCTGGAATTGCTACCTGCACGCTCGGTCATGCCCATCCGGTGATGGTGGAGGCAGTACATCAGCAGATTCAAACCTTGCATCATGTCTCGAATCTGTACTACAACCAGCCCCAGGGCGAACTGGCCCAATGGCTCGTCGAGCATTCCTGCGCCGACCGGGTGTTTTTCTGCAATTCCGGTGCCGAAGCCAACGAAGGAGCGATCAAGCTGGCTCGCAAATATGCCCACACGGTGTTGGGAATCAGCGATCCGGTGATTATTACAGCCCACGCCAGTTTTCATGGCCGCACCCTCGCTACGATCACCGCCACGGGGCAACCCAAGTATCAGAAGAATTTTGATCCCTTGATGCCTGGGTTCTACTACGTGCCCTACAACGATATTGCCGCCATCGAGCAAGCGGTGGCCCTGTTAGACAGCAGCGAGCGGCAGGTGTGCGCCATTCTGCTAGAGGCTCTACAAGGCGAAGGCGGTGTGCGCCCCGGCGATCAAGCCTACTTCCAGCGCATTCGCGAAATTTGCGACGAGAAGGGGATTCTGCTGATCTGCGATGAGGTGCAGGTAGGCATGGGCCGCACAGGGCGCTACTGGGGCTACGAGAATTTGGGCATCGAGCCGGACATTTTCACCTCGGCCAAAGGCTTGGGCGGCGGCATTCCGATCGGGGCGATGTTGTGTAAATCCTTCTGTGATGTGTTTCAACCGGGCGACCATGCCAGCACCTTTGGCGGCAACCCGTTTGCTTGTGGCGTAGCTTTAGCGGTGTGCCGGACGCTGGAACAGCAGAATTTGTTGGAAAACGTGCAGGCGCGAGGTGAACAACTGCGAGAAGGGCTGCGGTCGATTGCGGCCAATTATCCCCATCTGATTAGCGACGTACGCGGTTGGGGCTTGATTAACGGCTTGGTACTGAATGCTGAGATTGAGTTGACCTCTAGCGCTGTGGTGCAGTCGGCCATCGAGGCTGGGGTGCTGCTGGTGCCTGCCGGTCCAAAGGTGGTTCGGTTTGTGCCGCCGCTGATTGTCAGTGCCGAAGAAGTGGATCAGACGTTGCGGGCGGTGGAACAGGCGTTGGCCACGGTTAGCTAAACGCACATTCCCTTAGATAAAATCTGCCAATGGGGTCGGTAAACCATCAATACTGGCCCGATTTTTTTCGTACCAATAATCCTGCAAGCCCGTCTCGCCCTTATTGATGGCCCAGTTCACCATCACATCTCGCTGCCCCTGAAACTCGTAAAGCGGCACACCTGCGCCACAGGAGGTCTGCACTCGGTCAATGTCGGCCACGATGATTTGCCGTGCCCCCGGAATTGCCGGAAACAGCGGCGACAGCACCAGCCACTCGCTATCGTCGGGGAGAACCGTCCGCCCCTGTCCATAGAGCCGCAGAATTAAAGGCGCTCCTTCAAAGGCGCAAAACATAAAGGTGATGCGTCCATTTTCTTGCAGATGGGCTGAGGTTTCGTTGCCGCTGCCGGTGAAATCGATGTAGGCAACCCGGTTGGGCGACAACACGCGAAAGCTATCTAACCCTTTGGGAGACAAATTCACATGTCCAGATGGGCTGAGGGGAGCTGTTGCCACAAAAAATATTTGCTGCGCCGCAATAAAATCTTGCAGTTTGTCGCTGATTGAGTCGAATACTTTTGCCATATTAAATTCGCACCATGACCGGATCAAACCTTAGATTAACATTAGGGCATTGAGCCAGTGCATTGACCCAGCGTGTGAGCTTGGGCATCCTGAAGCCTAGCATAACCCAGAGTCAGGTTAAACTAATGAAGCTATCGCAATTCGTGGTGGCAGATACGGAAGGAAAATCAGCACTGGATTATCGTTACTCGCATCATCGACTCTAATAATCATGACCCTACTCTCTGGTATATCTACAGTCAAGTCATAGTTACTACTTTGGTAACACATTGAGAAACGCATCAGCGAATGGTGGGTGAATCAATACGGGTTTGCCGATCATTCCACTCAACTGATCAAAGGCAACCCTGCTGATCAACTTTGACAAAGCCGTTAAGGGAATTTTTACCTATGTGCTCATGCCCAACTCAAATCAGGTGATTAGCGTGTTGATTGTGAATCGACAGCGATACGGGAGGAGAACCCTCACCCCTTCACCAGCCTCACCTCCGCCTCAGTCAACTCCCGCCACTGCCCCGGCTCCAGTCCCGCTAAGCCCAACTCCCCGATGGCAACCCGCACCAAGCGTAGCGTCGGGAACCCGACTGCCGCCGTCATCCGCCGTACTTGCCGGTTTTTGCCTTCGGTCAGCGTCATTTCCAACCAAGCCGTGGGTACATTCTTTCGAAACCGAATTGGGGGATCGCGCGGCGGTAAGGCTGGCTCCGATGCCAACAGCTTCACCTGAGCTGGACGGGTGCGATAGCCCTGAATCACCACTCCCTGCCGTAGTGTTTGCAGTGCCTCTGCATCGGGAATACGATCTACCTGCACCCAATAGGTGCGCGGGTGCCCAAAGCGCGGATTGCTAAGGCGTTGTTGCACTCGACCATTATTGGTGAGCAACAGCAAACCTTCACTATCTCGGTCCAGTCGGCCCACCGGATACACCTCCGCTATGGAAATATAGTCCTTCAACGTCCGCGCTGGGCTGCCAGATTCTTCTGTGAACTGAGACAGCACATTATAGGGTTTGTAGAACAGGATGAAGCGATCAGGCATGGGGAAGCAAATCCTCCCTCGTTTCTGTTACAAATTGTTTCAACCCTTTAGAAAGGTTTAGATTCCAACCCTATGCTCCCCTGTTTGACTTACTGTAAAACGTTAATAAGCATATCGCTGGGACAAGTCTATGGACATGCAAAAATATCGCGTGGTTTGCACACTCACATTTGGTGATATCTACGGTCAGATCATTGTTTGGTTGGTCGTTTTGTTTTTGAGTTTGGCGGCAGCATTGGCACTCATGGGTGCCAGTCGTCCGATCTATGCCTTGGCAACGGTGGGGCTGATCCTGGTGCTCTCGCTGCCGTTTCTGCTGTTTGCGTTTGTCACAACTCTTTTAAATCACATCGAATTTTCCTCGGTTGATCCAGCGACCGAAGCCAAAGCCCGACCCAAAGCAGCCACGGCCCCTCAAAAACCAGCCCAAGCTGCTAGCTAGCAGGACATCCCTGCATGGTTATAATTAAATCCAATCTTAGGGGCGTGACCAGCAATCCGCCCCTCTTGTTTTGAGAATAAACTCTAGCCCACTACGATTGACACCCTAATTCAATTTAATTCAAATGCTGGATTGTACAGGCGTTTTGCGAAATGCCTCCGGATTATACAGGCGTATTGCGAAATGCCTCCGGATTGTACAGGCGTTTTGGCAAAACGCCTGTGCGCAAATTCTGGTTGATCAACCGAATTTGATATTCAAACTCAAAACTTCCCTCTACCCAATCACGTCCTGCAATTTCGTCCGAAACTCCCCTTTCGGATGGGCACCTTTAACTTCACCGACGATTTTAAAGTCGCCTTCCGGGTCTTCACAAATAATGTAGGTCGGCCAACCCATTTCAGCCTTGTCGGGATATTGGGTCAGCAGGATCTTGCGATATTTCCGATAGGTTGCCGTATCCTGCATTTTCACATCAACAAACTGCAAACCTAACTCTTCAGCCACCTTTTGGTCATAAAACGACATCTTGTGGCATAGCCCACAGTCCTCCGAGGAAAACTTAATCAGCGACAAAGTCATATCCGATTACTCCGACCGAAAATTCGCTATTTCAACATTACTTATTGTGATGGAGCCTGACCACAATTGCCGACTGCAGCAGCCCATTTTAGTAAATCTTTGAGAGACAGGAGTCAAAGCCGGAATTTAGCATTTCCTTTAACTCTTGCAGGGGCAGATTTAGCCAAGCTAATGCCCTTCATACACTTACAACCTAACTTTTACAAACTCACCCCTACTCCTGGCTCCTGCCCCCTCAACCGACAAAATAATCCAGCACCACCCACTTCATTGGCATCAACTGCAAAACATAGTCTACTTTCTGGCTGGTACGGGTTTTGAGTTCTATCAGGTAGCGGCCCGACTTTAGGATCACCGTTTCGCGGTTGCGGTCTCCAGGGGCAATCGAAAAGAGCTGCTGGCTGCCGTCTTCGCTCCAGAGAATCACTTGGATATTGCGAGTGCGAATCAAATCTCCAAACAAACCGGGCCGGCGCTGATTGCTAATGTCAATCGAAACCTGGCGCATCTGGTCGAGCTTGAAGGCAAAACTGTGGGAGCGCTCCTTCGTCAACTTGTCAAAATAGCTGTAGCATTTGCCAGGCACGGTGCTGATGGTCTTGAGCGTGCCAATCAAGCGACTGGAGGAATCGACTGGAGCAGAATTAGGCTGAGGTGAAGCAGGTGCAGGCGAAACACTGGATGAATTCACAGAGGGCGGGGGAGGGAAGGGTTTTCCCAATTTTCTCAACATAGGGGGACAGCTTCAGCCAAACTTGCTTGGCGGTTGCGTGAAGTGCGCCCTCGCATCCTAGCCTCTGTTACGCTCCTTTACAAAGGGTAGTTACACCGAAGTCCACCTTTCGCCGTTTTACCAACATTTTCCAACAGTTCTACAAACAGTCTTCCAAATACACAGCCTTCCAAATACAGCGTTTTTCACTCATGTGAGGTGTAGGGGGTGTGGGAGCGAAGCCCCCACGCAGAGGCAGTGCCCCTGCACCCCTTTCGTACTTCACTAGCCTGAAAAAGGCTGTAAGACGAGGCATTGCTTGCGGTTGCCATCTGATTGATAGGCCGCCAATTTCGCGAATCCAAAATCGCATCCCACTTCTTTCGCCTGCTAGTGGCAATAAAGCTGGAAAATAAAATCACAGTAGCATCGCTAAAATTCCGATTTGTAGCCCATTTCCATGCTCGATACTCCTTCCCCAGCCTCCCCAGTCCGCCAACGCGAACCCTTGATCAGCCTCGTGCTCTACCATCTGTTCAAGTGGCCAGTAGTCAGCCCGATGCTGCACCTATACTTTCGTGGCCGCATTTATGGGGTAGAACAGGTACCGCAAAAGGGGCCGCTGCTAGTTGTCGCCAACCATGCCAGCGACTTCGACCCGCCCATCCTCGCCAACTGCGTGCAGCGTCCGGTTTCGTATATGGCAAAAGAAGAGCTGTTCCATGTACCTGTGTTAGGAAGGGCCATTCGCCTCTATGGAGCCTATCCGGTCAAACGGGGTTCGGCTGACCGCAGTGCCATCCGAGCTGCCCTAGCCCAACTGGAAGCCGGATGGGCCGTGGGTGTGTTCTTGCAGGGCACTCGCACCGCCGATGCCCGCATCCCCGACCCCAAACTGGGAGCCGCCCTGCTGGCCGCCAAAGCTCAGGTGCCCCTATTACCCGTCAGCCTCTGGGGGACGCAGGCGATTGTGCCCAAGGGCAGCAAGTTTCCCCAACCCGTACCCGTTACCGTCCGTATCGGTGAACTGATCACGCCGCCCATCTCCACCAAACGGGAAGAACTCGAAGCCGTGACTCAGCAGTGCGTTACCGTCATCCACGCCCTGCATGATCTCGGCAGATGATGCCTTTTATTACCGCCTGCACCAATGCTCACCGTAGCGAATCACCAATTCACCACTCGGAACAACCCGCATACAGGCAGGAATTCGAGTTGCATGGGCGGATGGCAGCTTCAACCCCAGCCCCAGGGCCACGCTTCCTAGCAACAGCCAAGCAGACAACAATCGAGTAGCAGGCATAGCACGAACTCCAGCTAGAAGATCTAGCTTGCTCGATTCTGCCATCCTAATAATCTTTTCTTAACCGTTCTTTAATCAACTGCTCGATTGACGCGATTGAGAATCTGTACAGCATCTTGTGGCAATCCGTTTGTGGCAATCCGTTTGTCTCGGCTGCGTCACTGCCCATCCGCGCGTCAACGCGGGCTAGTCGGGAAAGGCTGCTTTAAGCGCAGCCTTCTCGCAGAGTAGCAGACTAGACAAGGGGTTTAGTCCCCTACCCTGCGGGAACGCAATTCACTCCCTACATTGCCCGCATTCCAGTCACTGGTGGGCTAGGTCAGTCTGTCGCTGGCTGTGCTATTGTGACAAAAATTGTGAAAAAGCTATCTCATGCAGGATTTAAGAGCCGAACTGGCTGAAATGATTGACGAAGCAGAATGGGACTGGTTGATTCCCCATGTGCAGCGAGACGCGGTAGTCATTGTCGATTCCAGTCTGGATCTGGCTGATGTGGGTGTTGCTATTGCTAGCGATAATGTGCTGGCCGTACAGCACTGGATCAGCGAACAGCAGCTCTCCAAGCCTTCAGCCGAACAGCTCACAGCCTGGGGCAACGACCGCACTCGCCGCTTTAATGCCCTGATTGTGCAGCCCTATGTTTTAGTGCAAAACCTTTAATTTAAGTTTTGAGTTTTGAGTTTTGAGTTTTGAGTTGATTGATCTGGGGTCATGCTTTGATGCTCCAGCTTGCGATACATCTCTTTAGATCGCAACACTTAAAACTAAACTGTTTCAACTCAAAACTCAAAACTCAAAACTCAAAACTCAAAACTCAAAACTTCATCGCTCGTCCCACTCAGCGGCGGCGTCTGCAACCGCCTGGTCAACCGTTTTCTCGCCTAGCATGGCGGCTTGCAGGTTGTCGTAAACGATTTTTTGCAACTCTTTGATGTCTTTGATGCTGGGTAAGAGGACCTCGGCATCTTGCATTTGTTTGGCGCTAATCGAGCGGGCCTGGTCAAGGGCTGGAGCGTCGGCACCAACTTGGGTGAAGTAGGCGTCTTCTAGGGCTGCAATCGTGGAAGGCAGCACATTGGCAGCTTTGGCAAACGAGAGCTGGTTTTCGTTGTTGGTAACAAAGAGAGCAAACTTTAGCGCCGCGTCGGGCTGGTCGGTGTTGCGTGGAATCACCAGATTCATCACCGCCACGTTTTTCTTGTTAGTTTTACCCGTGATTTGGGGAGCGACGCTAGACGCTTGGGCGATGGCTGGAGCATTGGTAGCAATGGTTTTGAGAAACTGGGGTCCGGTCGTCAACAGAGCCGTCTCGCCCGCCTGATAGAGGTCAATCGCCCGCCGATGCCCCTGAGTCAGCACTTCTTTGGGCAGCAGTCCTTGCTGATACAAATCGGTCCAGTACTGGAAGGCAGCTTTGCCTTCTGGGGTATTAAAGGCAGCCTTGCCCTGGTCATCGAGGAGTGTGACGCCCATCTGCACCATCGATTGCAGCACCTCAGCCGAATCTTCGGGAACTACGGTGACGAAGAAGGCATATTTACCAGTTTTGTCTTTGACCTGCTTGGCAACTTGAGCCAGTTCCTCGTAGGTGGTCGGTGGCTGACTGATGCCTGCCTGTTGCAGCAATTCTTGGTTATAGATGGTGATGCTGGTTGAGAGATACCAGGGCAGACCAAAGCTCTTGTCGTCTAGGGTGCTGGCTTTCCAGATGTTGGGCAAATACTGGGCTTTGTCGGTTTCGCCAATCCGGTCGTCTAGCGCTAACCAGGCGTTGCGACCGGCAAGTTGGGCTGCAAAATCAGGATTGAGGTTAACCACATCGGGAGCCGTATTAGCCGAAACAGCGGTGAGAATTTTGCTTTGCATATCGGCCCAGGGCACATCCACCCAGCGCACCTTCACGCCCGGATTTTCCTTTTCAAACTGGGCAATCAACTGGTCGAAATAGTCCTTAAACTGAGCTTCGAGCTGCATCGTCCAAAACTCGACCTCTGCTGCCCCTGCCGTAGCCGATCCGGAAGGCGTGGAGTTGGGGCTACAGCTAATCATCCAGCTCAGCAAGATGCCCAATAACGCAAAGATACCAAACTGTTTCCACCGATTGATTCTGTTCATAGCTCGATCTGGTCTACCTAATCTGGCTTCCAACTACTTTACCTTGGTGTGTGGTGTGTGGGGGGTAAGGGGTGGGGGGTGGGGCGTGGGGGGTGAAGGGTAAGGGGTGGGGGGTGAGGGGTGGGGGAAAGATTTTGGTGTGGTTGGAGACAATTGGTGTTCGGTGCACGTAGGTGCACATTGTCTGTTTAGTTGCGGTTTAATCGCCAAATTCAATGACGGCTGAATCAAAGTTCCGTAGAATCACGGTACAGCAAACCAACACATCTAAGCCGCGGATTTGTATCCTGTTTATTAAAGACTTGACGAAGTGAACCCACGAGGCGAACCCACGCGAAAATTTACATCGGATTCTGCTAATTCGCGAATTGGACGGATCCAAAACAGCGGAGATTCGCTATCCTGAGTTAGCACAATTTTTATCTGACGAAAGTTTTTAAACTCTCGGTCTCCTTGCACGTTCTAATTCCTCCTTACTCAATGGACAAGAACTGTGGTTAGTGGTCTCAAAAACGTATTCTCAAGAAAAACGAAGGGAATTGGGGTCGAGTTGACAGCCGATCGGGTGAATGTGGCTCGCCTCAAGAAAAAAGGTCAGGGATTTCAATTGGCGACGCTGGCCTCAGCTGAAGTTCCAGAAGGAATCTTTCAAGAAGGGCAGATTATGGATTCGGCGGCGATGGCCGAGATCATTCAGTCTGTTCTAGCCGAAACGAAGCTCAAGGTCAAACATGCTGCGACTGCGATTCCCAGCGGTCGAGACACGGTGACGCGGATTATTCCGGTACCGGCGGAGCTGGACGATCGGGAGCTGCGGGAAATGGTGTTGAACCAGGAAGCGGGTTTGTATCTGCCGTTTCCTCGCGAAGAAGCCGATGTGGATTACCAAAAGCTAGGGTTCTTTGTCGATGAAGATGGCATCGAGAAAGTGCAGGTGCTGCTAGTAGCCACCCGCAAAGAAGTCACCGATTCCTATCTCGAAACCTTCCGCTTGGCTGGACTGATGGTGGATATTTTGGAGATCAGCAGTTTTTCCTTGATTCGCACCATCCGTCAGCAGCTGCGGCAGTTTACGCCTCAAGAGGCCGCTGCAATTGTCGATATCCAGTTCGAGAATACTGAAATTTCGATTGTGGTGGATGGCGTGCCCCAGTTCTCCCGCACAGTGCCGATCGGAACCTATCAAGTGCAAACGGCACTGAGTCGGGCGATGAACCTGCCTCCGTCTCGCAATACTGATTTGTTGCAAGGCATGACGATTCCGATTATTCCGATGGACAGCATGGGCACGATGCCGACCAATCCCACTCGTGGCGGTGTCAATCCGGGTACGGCAGCCATGTTGCGCGTTTTGGGAGAACTGGCTGATGAGTTGCGCCGCTCGATCGACTTCTACCACAATCAAGGCGAGAATATGGAAGTAGCCCAGCTTCTGCTGGCTGGACCGGGTGGAGCGATTGGCCAATTAGATGAATTTTTCTCGCAGCGATTGAGCCTACCGGCCAGTCAAGTCGATCCAGTGACCGCAATGTCGTTAGAAACCGATCAGGAGATTACGCCTGCCCAGCGCGTCGGTTTAGGGGTGGTTTTGGGGTTAGGTTTACGGGAGGCATGGTGAGATGTATAGCTTAGACATTAATTTTTTGAATGACCGGGCAGAACGAGCGACAGAGGCTGGCCTAGCAAAGGGCACGGGACGGACGGCCAGCGATCCTCGGCCATACTATATTGGGGCGATTTTAGCCATTGCCTTGCCGGCCTTGGTGGGTGGCTTTTGGCTATTCCTGCTCAACCAAAACCGCAGCTTAGAGGAGCGCCAAGCCCAGCTCGACACCCAGCTCAGCGAGCTGCAGGCTCAGTTGGGTGAAGTCAACACGATCAACACTCAAATCCAGCAAATCGAAACCGAGAATCAAGCTCTCGCTTCCGTGTTTGACTACATCAAACCGTGGTCAGCCGTGCTTCAGGATGTGCGGTCGCGTGTACCCAATGGTGTACAAATTGCCACTATCGAGCAGCTTGAGCAAGACCCAGCCGTTGCTACTCCCTCACCTAGCCCCAGTCCGGCAGAAGGAGAAGCGTCTCCGTCGCCCACGGCTGAAACCGCACCCGCACCACCGCCGCCTAAAATTGCTGTTTCTGGTGTGGCTCGTTCGTTCAATGATGTGAATGATTTTGTCCTGACGTTGCAGCGCTCGCCCTTTTTGCAAAGTGAGGATGTCAGGCTGGTTAGCTCCCAGTTAATTGATAACCCCACCGAAGTTGAGTTTGCCACTGAAACAGGCGGCCAAGATCTGGAAGTCAGGCTGCCCCAAGTGGTGCAGTACCGGATTGAAAGTAACCTCACCAATTTACCCGCCTCCGAGTTGCTGCAAGACCTAGAGCGGACCCTATCCGTTGGCCTCGCTTCCCGCATTCAAGCCCTTCGCGACAGAGGAGTATTACAGAAATGACCTATGGTGGAGACTTCATGACCGTTGGAGAAGGGCGGGACGAAACACCCACCTATCCTAAAGTGTTTGGCGTAAGTATTACTCCCACGGTCGGTGCTATTTTACTGACCTTACTGGGGGCAGTGGTTGCCTACTTGCTGTGGGCAAACCTAGTGCAGGGCACTTTGCAGCGTAACCGAGAACTAAAGGCTGATATTGCCGCCAAGGAACAGCAGCTACTCAACCAGGAGGAAACTCAAAAGCAAATTGCGGCGGCTAGAACCAGACTTCAAGAGGCGCAGCAACTCCAGGCCGATGTGCGTAGTTTGTTTGCCTCTGAAGATAGCCTCAACACGTTATTGCTAGACATCAATGAACGGGTCCAATCGGTCAACGCGGGCATTACCGATCCGGCGCGGCGGGCTACCCTGGCTCGGTTTGACCTAAATACGGAAGAATCGGGTTTGATTACCGATGGCAGTCTGGGTGGGCAGGTCAATAACCAGCTCGAACGGCGGGTCTACGATGTGGAAATTAGAGGCACGTTTCCCCAAACTCAGTCGATTATTCGCAACATCGAGCGGCTCCAGCCCCTACTCGTCGTGAGTGACCTGAATTCGAGCCTGGACGCCACCAGCCAACGGATTGTCCTGGACGATCGAGGTCGCTTAACCCCCACCGGCCAACCCGACACGCGCATTACTACAACCTTTAAACTGGCGGCTCTGGTACCCGTTGACACCCCTGCGCCGACTGCCGCGCCTGAAACTCCAGCTGAGACAACTACACCGCCTGCCCAATAGCATCGGCGCTGAAAATGGCTCAGTTGTGGGTAACTGCAATCTCCTTCTGGTTTAGAAGGAGCATTTTTGTCTTGCCCAACAGATAGGTAAAATTACGTTTTTTTAATTTCGTCGCTATTTTCTCCGTTGAGCGTAAATTAGGGTAAAAAGTGCGCTATATATGGCGAAGTCGATTAAGATTCTAGATATAGAAACGCTATATATAATGCTTTCAAACTCCAAAGATCAGCTCAAGCTTGAGTCAATGGTGCCTGTCAGATCATGAAGGAGGAGTGAACCGTGAAACGGCGTCTTGGATTCGGTAGTTTTCTTAGCAGTGCGGCAATGGTTTTGTTATCCGCACAGGCGGCCCAAGCGGCAGCCACCCAAATCACCAACATACAGGTCAAACCAGCCGACGCTGGATTTGAGGTCGTTCTAGAAACCAGCGATGGAGAACGTCCGCAGGTGTTTACCGTGAATCGAGGCAACGCTTTAATTGCCGATCTGGTCAACACTGAGTTGCAGCTTCCTGAGGGCAACAGCTTTGAGCAGGCCAATCCAGCTCCAGGCATTCGTTCCATTACCGTAGCCCAACTCGATGAAAATAGCGTGCGGGTGACGGTAG
This sequence comes from Leptolyngbya sp. NK1-12, assembly GCF_032598965.1. Classification (NCBI taxonomy): domain Bacteria; kingdom Bacillati; phylum Cyanobacteriota; class Cyanophyceae; order Leptolyngbyales; family Leptolyngbyaceae; genus Leptolyngbya; species Leptolyngbya sp. NK1-12. Next base: position 6,211,650 of record NZ_CP053586.1, on the reverse strand, counting down.
ATGGCGGTAATACAACTCCGGTTGGGCAGGTCAGCCAGGGACAAAACGGCATTGTGCTCAACGTCAGTCAAGCGACGGCAGCCAATTCGGCAGCTCGCGCTCAATCGGCTCCAGCCTCTGCCGCGCCTCAAACCGGTTCATCCTCAGCCGCTCCAGCTCCACAGGTCGCGCAGGCTAACCGCTCTAGAGATGTACTGGTGCCCAATCCACAGATCACGATTGATGGCGTTCCGGCGGTAGACGGCCTACCTGAGTACACACCGCCCCTGCTGCCGCGAGCCATTGCCCCACCGTTGGGAGACATCTCGGTTTCTAATATCGACTCTTCGCCGTCTGAGATTAATCTTGGCTCTGATGAGGTAGTGCCTCGGCTAGTTCTACGCGATGCCCCGGCCAGAGATGTGCTGTCGCTGTTGGCCAGAGCCGCAGGGTTAAACGTGGCCTACGTCGATGGCGCGACTCAAGCTGCTGATCCGCAACAGCCCGATGCCGCCCCCGCTGAAGTCAGGGTTTCTTTGGACATCGAAAATGAGCCGGTGCAGAATGTGTTTAACTACGTGCTGCGAGTAGCCGGTCTAGATGCCAATCGAGTCGGTCGCACCATTTTTGTTGCTCCTAGAACCAGAGGTGGACTACCCGATTCCGCTCGGAACTTGATTACGCGCACTCTGCGTTTGAACCAGGCCGAAGCTCTGACAGCAGCAACCTATCTAGCAACCTTGGGAGCCGAAGCCCGCCAGTTTTTTGAGGGCGGTACCCAAGTTGTCACGACTCGAGATGAGGTTACAGGAGTTGTCAGAACCGTAGAGGAACCAAGACCTCCCCGGATTGAAACAGTTCGACTGAACACAGCACCTGATCAAGTTTTGCAAGGAGCCAGAGTCCTCGATGGTCTGGCTGTAACGGCAGATCCACGCTTAAACTCGGTGACGCTCTCCGGTGAACCGCGCCAAGTTCAAATGGCGGAAGCAGTATTGGCCCAGCTCGATCTACGGCAGCGGCAGGTGGCTGTCAACGTCAAGATTGTGGATGTCAATCTGCTAGCCACCGAAGACTTTAACACCAGTTTTTCCTATGGTGATGGCGACTTCTTTGGTGTGATTGATCGGGGCGCTGCTGTAATTAACGTGGGTCGCTATAACCCGCCCAGTGCGCAAACGGTGAATGGAAACACAGCCGCTCCGCCGATCATCCCCAATCCCTTTGAAGGCGAACCCTTCCTTGATCCAAACAATCGCTTGACGATTCGCGGTGGCGGTGGTGGAATTGTGCAGCCTAACGGTAATTTTGATCCTACCGATGCCACGTTCCTCTTACCCAGTCGTCCGCTCGGTAATAATGGCAATCCCCTCAATCCAGGCATTACTGATTTTGAGCAGGGCGATCCAACGATTATCACGCGGGATCCGACGACCGGTGCCGTTACCGTGACGCAAGGAACTAACTCGGAAATCACTACAGCCCTGCCCAGCCTGTTCCAATATCCTCAGCGGTTCCTGGCGAGGCTACAAGCTCAAATTGTCAGCGGTAATGCCAAAGTATTGACCGATCCAACCCTGGTGGTGCAAGAAGGTGAAACCGCCAACGTTAACTTGGGGCAAGAAGTGATTGGACAGGTTGATGGTGAAGTGGTTCCGGTAGAAGGCGGTGGTCAGCCTATCGTCAGCTCTCAAATTCAGAAAGTAGTAGCCGGTTTGCAGTTGGCCGTAGAGATCGAGCGCGTGGATGACAATGGCTTTGTGACCCTGCGAGTTCAACCGACGGTCACAGCTCCGATTCGGGAAGTTGATCTTTCAACGGATGTGCTGCCCAACCGGGCCACGTTGCTCTCGGTCCGGCAGGTGCAGTCAGGCCGGATTCGACTACGCGATAATCAAACCTTGATTTTATCGGGAATTATCCAGGAAACGGACCGCACCACCGTCACGAAAGTGCCGATTCTAGGCGATATTCCGATTTTGGGAGCCTTATTTAGAAGTACAAGCCGTGAGAACAGCCGACAAGAAGTGATTGCGCTGGTGACGCCCAAGATTTTGGATGATTCTGACTTCTCGAACTTCGGCTACCGCTATGTGCCGACTCGTGAAGTGCAGGAAATCCTGCAGCGGCGCGGAGTTCAGGTGCCTTAAGCGCTGGGCAGCAAACAAGGCTGTTGAATAGCAAACAAGGCTGTTGAATAGCCGAACAGGTTGGGATGGTGCATGTAGGGATAGATCGGGTGACGCGAACGGTTGCAGCAGCTTGGCTGAGCTTGCCGAATGCCTTCGTCCTGGGTCTGTCCCTACTTTCGTTGCTGGTGCTGCTTTAGCTGTTAGTGTCTAGAAACCCAACAGCTGTTGTTGAGAAACCAGCGTTGAGAAGCCAGCAATACATTTTGCTCAGAATTGGGAAAAGATAGAAACAGGAATTGCCATGCATGCTGGGAAAGATCGGTTCCATAACAGGTTAGCTCTAACGTTGGTTTTGAAATCGCACTGCCGCTTCTGGAAAAGACGTGAATTTCGAGACCATCTTTTGTAACAGATCGAGGCATGGGCAAGTAAATAGAGCAAGTAAATAGAGTAGGTGTGTTTGGGGGGTGCATTCGAAGAATTATCCCCGAACTAGCCACAAACCGTTTAAGACAATACCGTAAGAATTTCCCATCGGGTTGATCCATCCCCACTTCAGCCTCTTCAACCGCCAGCAAACGAGTCAAAAACTTGCAACAATTCGCAACACTTTTAGCCGCAATTTGGCTCAAATTTGCCGGTTTAGGTGAGTAAATTTGCTTACCAAATAAAAGTTTTCTTAAGAAATCCTCGAAATCTATATAAATTAAAGCTTCCACCGATCCATATTGGATATGTTGCCCTTAGAATAAAGCAGTGAAAATTCGAGTTCATCTGGGTTTCAGCGATCTAACCCAATCTGAGCTGATTCTCACCTCGAATTTTTATCCTCAGATCCAAACTATTGATCTGATGGTTCTGACCGCGTAGGTCAATCTCTCTCTACCACTGACTAATGTTGTTAAGGAGACACCCATGAATAAAGGTGAGTTAGTCGATAAGGTTGCAGAAAAAGCCAACGTTACCAAGAAGCAAGCCGATGCCGTTTTGACAGCGGCAATCGATTCAATTATGGAAGCCGTCTCTCAAGGCGATAAGGTAACGCTGGTTGGTTTTGGTTCCTTCGAGCCACGCGAACGCAAAGAGCGGGAAGGACGCAACCCCAAGACCGGAGAAGCAATGCAGATCCCAGCAACCAAAGTACCCGCCTTTTCTGCTGGTAAGCTCTTCAAGGAAATGGTGGCAAAATAATCCGCCTGTCGTTCGGCGAGGCTTACGAGCCGTGCAAGAGCCGTTTTTACGACCCGCGCATGGGGGGAACCTTGTCTGGGCAGCGTCCTTAGCAGGCTGTTCCCCCTCTGCGATTCTTGATTTTTCAGCCAGTATTAATCCGCTGGGGCCGCCCCAATCGGCGCTTGCAGCAATTCAGGCTAGCCTTAGCTTGTTGCGCGACTATCCTGACCCAGACTATCGCCAACTGCGGCAAGCCCTCAGTCAGCACCATCAGTTGCCAGTAGAATGGATTTTGCCCGGAAACGGCTCAGCGGAGTTGTTAACCTGGGCCTGTCGAGATTTGGCTGCTCTTCCGGGCACCTGCCTGTTTACGCCAGCCTTTGGCGACTACCAACGGGCCTTGGCTGCCTTTGATGCCACAGTTGTCCCTTGTTCGCTGCCGCAACTGACCGCTGCCCTACCTGACGCCACGATTCCGCCGCACATCTTTCAACCGCTGCCTGCTCAGGCTGGCCTGTTGCTCAATAATCCCCACAACCCGACCGGAAAACTGTTCCCGATTGCCGAAATCCTGCCCTGGCTCTCACGTTTTGCTTTGGTGGTGATCGATGAAGCGTTTATGGATTTTTTGCCGCCTCCGCAGCAGCAGAGTTTGATCGAGGCGGTTCCGGCCCATCCAAATTTGGTGATTCTGCGATCGCTGACCAAATTCTACAGTTTGCCTGGACTGCGGTTGGGCTATGCGATTGCCCACCCGGACCGGCTGCAACGCTGGCAACAATGGCGCGACCCTTGGTCAGTGAACATTCTTGCTGCTGAAGCCGCTATCGCCGTTTTGCAAGATACCGCCTTTCAACAACAAACCTGGGATTGGTTGGTTCCTGCTCGCACCCAGCTTTTTGCCGATTTGAACCGTCTTCCTGGCTTGACGCCCTTACCCGGTGCTGCCAACTTTCTTTTGGTGCATAGCCAAACCTCAGTGACCCAACTTCAGCAGCAACTCCTACAGCATCGCCTGCTGATTCGCGATTGTCTCAGCTTTCCAGAGTTGGGCGACTGCTATTTTCGGGTGGCAGTTCGTACAATGGCACAGAATGATCAACTAGTGGCGGGACTGAAGGCCGTATTGGGTGCCAAAGATTGAGCCGGGGATTGAGTCTGTATGACCGTTGATTACGATTTGATTATCGTTGGGGGTGCTGCCGTCGGGCGCTATGCCGCAGCGCGGGCAAATCAGCTCGGTGCCCGGGTAGCCTTGATCGAACCGCCATCTCCGAGTTCGTCTCTGGTGTTGTCGTTGTTAGCCCAGATCAATCAGGCTCTGCGGCAACAGGCTTGTCTGCAACAATGGGGCTACCAGCTCGACGGCACAGCCAAATGGAATTGGTCCCAAACTTTGCAATGGGCTGAGACCCTCGCAGAAACCCAGGCCATATCAATAGCGGCTCCCCATTCTCTGATGCAGCTCACGGCGGCGGGAGTAGAGGTGATGCGAGCCGAAGGCGCATTCTGCCGGCAACCCCAGCTAGGGTTTATGGTGGGCAAGCGGCGGCTGCGCGGACGGAATTACTTGTTGGCTCCCAGGGTTGAAGCCACCATACCGCCGATTGAAGGACTGGCCGCGATCCAGGTAGCCACACTCAATTCCGATTTCCGGTCTAATTTCTGGCCCACCCTACCGCGTCAGGTGCTAATTCTTGGCAGCGATCCGCGCGGGATTGAACTGGCCCAGGTGCTGAATCGCTTGGGCACTCAAGTGACGCTGATTGTTAGCAGCGAGCAGCTCTTGCCCCAGGAAGATCCAGAGGCCGCGTTTCTGGTGCAGGCCATTCTGGAAGCCGAAGGAGTAACCGTCCTGACCCAGACCCAGGTTTCTCAGGTGAGGGCAATCGATGATCAGATTTGGGTCCAGGTGGGCAATCGGGCAATCACAACGGAAGCAATGGTGCTGGCAACCAAACCTCACCTGAGACTGGCCTGCCTTAACCTGGAAGCTGCCGGAGTAAAGTGGCAACCAGAGGGCATTCGGGTCAACCGCAAGCTCCAAACCACCACCTCCCGCATCTATGCTTGCGGTGAGAGTCTGGGTGGCTATGTGTCCGCAGCCCTTGACCAACACGAAGCTGATGTAGCCCTGCACAACGCCCTGTTTCTTCCTACCCAATCAGTAGATTACAGCCGCATTCCCTGGACTCTCTTTACGGACCCAACCCTAGTGCGCATTGGCTTAACCGAATCCCAGGCCAGAAAGCGCTATGGAAATGATGTTTTAGTCGCTCAACAACCGGTACAGGCCCTCACAACCGCCCAGCTCAGCAACGACAGCAACGGCTTCCTGAAGCTGATCGCCAGCTACAAAGGCGAGATTTTAGGTGCGCACGCAATTGCGCCTCAAGCCCAGGAATGGATCGGCATTTTAGCATTAGCGATGCAGCAGCGGCTTCCGCTCAAGGCTCTAGCCCAACTGCCACAACCTTCCCCAACATTTGCTGAACTGATCCAGCGAACGGCAGCGCAACTCCAGCAGCAACGCCGCCGCGAATGGCAGCGCGAATTACTCGAAACCTGGTTCAACTTCCGCCGGTCGCGATGATTGGCAGCGGATGAAAAGCAGAGAACAACTCAACTTGCTGAGCTTACCAAACGGATAGAACAAACTCGACTGGGGCTAAACTCCGAAACTTGGAGATTTACAACCGTAGCCAAAACAATACTGCCCCTTGCAAGGTCCAAAAAATCGGACAGGTCCAGATCTTCGGTCTATCTCCACCTCTATCTAAAAAGGGATCGAGAATTGTATCTGACAGTTTTGTTAGTTAGATTCCGTACTTCGGTGTAAATCCGCAGTGTGAAGCCCAAGTTATTGACAAATGGAACGTTAGTTTCGCGAGAGTAGGAGCCAGGTCGATAAACTTCTGTTTGAAATTTTTTCAAAGACTGTCCAGGAACCTGAACATAAGACGTAGAACGTATCCTACCTCCTCGAATAGTTCCACTATCGATTTGAGCTGAAAATCTTGCTCCAGGCGCAACATCTATCCTAAAAAAATCCACCTGATCGTTGCGGTCGAGTTTGCCATTAATCCTGAGTGTTGTCGGGACAGAGCTAGCCCTCAATGTACCTACAGCCATCCTAGATAGGAGATGAACAGTAGCCGTACATAAACGCCTTGGCGAAAGCAAAGGTTTGACAATGCGTGACCAATTGAAACAGAAACTTGACCGACCCAAATCTTCTACACATTCGTGCATACTTGCGAATAAACTGCTTCGCTTGTAACCAAACATCCTCAACTGGATTCTGCTCAGGTGCATTAGGGGCTAAGCGAATACAGGTAATCTTCCACGCCTCAGTCGGTAAGCCTCCATTGGTCTGCTCCAGAAATTCCTGCACCACCTTTGAGCGGTGGTAGCTCACCCCATCCCAGACAATCACCAGGCGCGTGTTCTCAACATACAAAGACTGGAGATACTGTAGGAAGGCAACCGTATTCTCTTCGTTGCCTGCGCTGTACTCTTTGACAACAAACTGCTTGGTGAGATAATCCAATGCCCCATAGTAGGTCTGTCGTTGCTTGGTAGACTTGACTTCCACATCCACCCGTTGCTTGCGGCGGCTCCACCCATAGCCACTGATATCGCCCCACAACAGGTGGCATTCGTCGAGAAATAAAACTCTTAATTGTCCATCGGCGATCTCAGATTGATGCGTTGCCAGTAGCGCTTCAAGTTCTCTTTTTTTTCCTGAACCAGAGTTTCATCCTTGTCAGGGTGAACCGGTTGTGCCTTCTTCCAACTGAAGCCAGCGTCTCTGAGCAGGGCATAGTAGCTCTGGAGTGATTGGTAGACCACCCCATACTCATCCTCAATGTGGTCAATTACCTCCTGGAGTGTCCAAGCATCCTGCCCGTCGAGCCACCGAAACAACGCTTGCTTCTGCTCACAATCGAGATAGCCTTGGGTGCCCCAATAGTTGGAGCGCAGTCCCTCCACACCTGAGCATTCGTAGCGTTGATGGCTAGCTGTGATGAAGCCAACCGACACTTGCAGAATGTCACGGATCTCCCGATAGCTGTGACCGCCTTGACTCATCTGCACAGCGAGTGCACGCTTGAGTTCCAACGGAGGTGGGTTACTTTGAATGAACTGTTCGAGCGTTTCCATCGGCTGAGGGGGTAAAGTTTGGGGCACGTCCTCAGCCTACCATTTGTTCACATCCTATTTAGGATGCCTATATAAATTTAGCAGTATTGAATGAGTTGTCTCTAGTGAAGGATGTTGACAAAGGTGAAGATGATGCCAAAGAGTGAGATGGAGAGGGATTGGGGAGCAAAGGTCTATCCATAGCAAAAATCTCTGTAGAGACTCTGTAGAGACAAAGTGGGAAAGCTTTTCTCACTTATCTAAGCGTCTTACACAGACAACAAACTCTTATCCGGCAAAAGTTGAGTTTTTGCCTAGCAATTCTCATTTTGAAACATTTGTACTGAATTAAGAGCCTTCAAAGGCTTTCTTACTCAATTTTCTGAACGACGGAATGAAGATTTCAGCGATTCAATAAGGCATCAAACCTTTGCCAGCGTGACTCGCTCTTGCTGGTCCTGATATTTACCGCGTCGAGCTTCATAACTGACCGCACAGGGTACCCCTTCCAGGAACAAAAGCTGCACTACCCCTTCATTGGCGTAAATCCGACAGTCGGCACTGGAAGAATTGGAAAACTCCAGCGTTAGATGACCACGCCATCCCGCTTCCGCAGGCGTCAGGTTGGCAATCAGGCCAATTCGGGCATAAGTACTCTTGCCAATGCAGATCACTGTCACATTTTCCGGTACTTGCAGCCGCTCTAGCGCCACCCCCAATCCATAGGAATGGGCAGGAATCACAAAGTAATCGCCATCCTCATCCGATTGCAGCGGCACCGATTCAAGGTTATGAGGATTAAACCGCTTCGGGTTCACCACTGTGCCTGGAATGTGACGAAACACCAAAAATTCTGACGGCGACAGGCGAATATCATAGCCATAGGACGACAGCCCGTAGCTCAAAACTGGACGAGTCAAGCCATTACCAGCCACCGGAACCGCTCGCACCAGATGCGACTCGAAGGGGTCAATCATACCTTTCTGAGCCTGCTCAATAATCCAGCGATCATTTTGCAACATAGATTTGTATCTCTCTGAATCAGCACGCATTTAGCAACATGCCCATGATACTGACCTCCCAGATTTTGACACGCATTTTTTACAAATCGGTCAAATCAGCCAAATCGACTGCGTCCTGCAGGTGCTGAGCGTTAGGGTCGATGGGTCCGGCGCAGTTCTGTGATTTGATCCGCCACATCTAAAATGGCCTGCGGCATCTCAGGTCCAGTTAAAATCAGATCCACCTGCCGGGGGCGCTGCCGAATAAAATCCAACACATCTGCTTCCGAAATCAAGCCAAAATTGATCGCCAGACTCAGCTCATCCAGCACCACTAGCGCATACTGCCCTGCCGCCACAACGGTTTGAGTGTGTTGCCACAAATCATCTAGTGCGGTCAGCTCGGCCTCCGCCATCTCCGGCGTATCAATACAGCGAGACAGGTTGCAGCGAAGCCAGTCGAGATGTTGAGCTAACTGCACCGGATGCTGATAGCCCTGCCCAATCCCACCCTTCAGAAACTGCACCACCAGCACTGGTGTACCCTGCCCCGCAATCCGAAGTGCCTGCGCCATCACGCTGGTAAAAAAACTGCGGTGGGGACAGGTAAAGACCTGAACCAGCCCCTCGATCGAGTAGGACAACGTAGAACTGCCACCGCGAGTAGGGGCTTCGAGTTGAGAAACCATAAGAATGCTGCCAACTAGCTGTTACAAAATACAAACACTGGATTTGCCACTCCCAAAGATGCACCAAGTCAGAACGCACAAATCGGCATCCTTTGATCTATCTCTAGACTAGTGCAAAAGTACCACTCCAGGTCAGAGCACTAAACTAAGGGCTGCCATAAATATAGCGTGACTATCAGCTCTGCCCCCCCTATAAAACACCATATGTAACAGACTCGTCAAGACGCCTCACGTGACGATCTGCCAGCTCAACCCTCTTAAATTGCCCAAACAGCCTTCTGCCTAGCAACCCAACCTGCTTACTTCTTTCACTTCAGCCTGATTACATCAGATTCAGAAACCCTCAAACGACTGAATTCCTCCCCATCTCCCCTCGTTCGGCGACGCTCACGAGCCGCATCTCCCCCATCCCCTTCCCCCCTTCCCTCCCCTGCTGTATCCTGGGTGAGGATCTCAAGGCAGGCATCATGGTTTGGCAGCGTCCCGACGGTCGGCAACCCGATCAACTTCGTTCTATCCGGTTTGAACGCCACTTTACGCGCTTTGCGGCAGGGTCAGTGCTAGCCCATTGTGGCGATACGCAGGTTTTATGTACGGTCACGATCCAGCCAGGGGTGCCCAAATTTCTAGAAGGCAGCGGTCAAGGTTGGTTGACCGCAGAATACCGCATGTTACCCACAGCAACGATGCAGCGCCAGCCCAGGGAGTTTATGAAGCTGTCTGGCCGCACCCAGGAAATTCAGCGCTTGATTGGTCGCAGCCTCCGCGCCGCCCTCGACATGGAAGCCCTCGGAGAACGCACCCTCACTGTAGATGCCGATGTGCTCCAGGCGGATGCCGGTACGCGCACAACTTCGATTACGGGCGGGTTTGTGGCCCTTTCGGATGCAGTCAACTCATTGGTGCAAGCAGGCGAACTTGCTAAGTCACCAATTCGGCAGCAAATTGCGGCCGTGTCGGTGGGGCTGCTAGAAAAGGAACCGATGCTGGACCTCAACTACACCGAAGACGTAGCCGCAACAACTGACTTTAACGTTGTCATGGATAGCAACCTGGAGTTGATCGAAATTCAGGGCACCGCCGAAGCCGGTAGCTTTAGCCGTCACCAACTCAACCGCATTCTGGACTTAGCCGAAAAAGGTATTAAGGAACTGATGGAGTTACAGCGGCAGGCGATTGCAAATATTAGGTGATTGAAGCAGGCAGCAGCCAGCAGCCAGGAGGTAGAGTAGAAGCTGATTGCATAGCTGCAGAATCTGTGGCTGGGAGCTTGTGGTGATTGATTCCAGGTCACTGATAACAACTGATAACAAAGGAGCAGGACAAGGAAGCAGTGACCAATCCCACCCACTAGTGTTTTTAAAGTCAAACTTTTTCTAATAAAGCTCCAGCAGTTAATCAAATAATGCAATGCTAAGATCAGACAGTCCCTTTCACCCTAAATCCGAGCGGGAAACCGGATATAGATGAGGGGTTATAGATGAGGGACTTGATCGCCCTAAAGTAAAGTCGCTAGATTACAAGTGCTGAGTTAGCTGCAATGGTTACCACTCCTTCCCAACCGATTACCGCACCGAGAGTTTCTAAAGTCGAAGGGCTGAAAGAACGCAGTCGAGCACTGCGCGAACCTGTCGCTACTGAAATTCTGCAAGACACAACCCACTTCAGCGAAGACGCAGCTCAGATCCTGAAATTCCACGGCTCGTACCAGCAAGACAACCGAGATAACCGGATCAAAGGGCAGGAGAAGGACTACCAGTTCATGCTGCGTACCCGGAATCCGGGCGGCTTTATTCCGGCCCAGCTCTACTTGGCGCTGGATCAGCTCTCGGAAACCTACGGCAACCACACCCTGCGGGCGACCACTCGGCAAGGTTTCCAGATTCACGGCATTCTGAAGCGTAACCTCAAAACAGTCATTGCCGAAATCGTGCGCAACATGGGATCGACCCTGGGTGCATGTGGCGACCTCAACCGTAATGTCATGGCTCCGCCCGCTCCTTACAAGAACCGGCAGGACTATTGCTATGCTCGCGAGTATGCCGACAATATTGCTGACCTGCTGACGCCCCGAACCGGAGCCTATTACGAAATTTGGCTGGATGGCGAAAAAGCGATTACGGCAGAACCCAACCCAGAAGTGGTCGCTGCGCTCCAGCGCAATGGCACTGGCACCATCTTTCACGACAAGGAAGAGCCAATCTACGGCACTTACTACATGCCGCGCAAGTTTAAGTGTTGCGTCACGGTACCCGGCGACAATTCGGTAGATTTGTTCTCGCAGGATGTGGCGCTCGTGGTGCTGACCAATGCAGCCGGAGAACTGGAAGGCTTTGATGTCTACGCCGGCGGTGGCTTGGGTCGTACCCACAACAAAGAGGAAACCTTTGTTCGCATTGCTGACCCAATTGGCTATGTCGATAAGGCCGATGTCTACGACCTGATGAAGGCGATTGTCGCGACCCAGCGGGACTATGGCGATCGGTTTAACCGCCGTCACGCTCGCATGAAGTATTTGCTGCACGACTGGGGCGTCGAAAAGTTTCGGGCCAAGGTGGAAGAATACTTTGGCAAACCGATTCAGCCGTTCCGTCCGCTGCCGGAATTCCAGTATCTCGATTACTTGGGCTGGCACGAGCAGGGAGACGGCAAGCTGTTTTTGGGCATTTCAATCGAAAACGGACGGATCAAAGACGAGGGCAGCTTCCAGCTCAAGACCGCCCTGCGGGAAATCGAACAGAAGTTCGCCCTGCCAATGCGGCTGACCGCTAGCCAAAACTTGATTCTGTACGAGATCGATCCAGCAGACCAGGTTGCCATTCAAGCGATTCTGGATCGCTGCGGCGTGCAGCGCGAAACTGCAATTGATACGCTGGTGCGCTACTCGATGGCCTGTCCAGCCTTGCCCACCTGTGGTTTAGCCATCACCGAATCGGAACGGGCGCTGCCCAGTATTCTGGAGCGGATTCGGGCCTTGCTGATGAAGGTGGGCTTGAAGGACGAGCATTTCGTTATTCGAATGACGGGTTGTCCTAACGGTTGCGCCCGTCCTTACCTAGCGGAATTGGGATTTGTGGGCCAATCGCCCAGCGCCTATCAACTGTGGCTAGGAGCAGCACCCAACCAAACTCGTCTCTCCCGGCCCTACATCGACAACATGGAAATTGATGATCTGGAAACAACGCTGGAGCCGCTGTTCGTCTACTTCAAGAAAAACCGCAAAAAGCGCGAGAGCTTCGGCGATTTCTGTGATCGAGTCGGATTCGATACGCTACGCCAGTTTGCGGCCACCTATGAACCCGCCACAACCGCGAAACGCACTCGTCATCGGGTTGGGGTTTACGATCCGGCCTATAGCAAACTCAAAGCAGCGGCAGAACAGCACGGTAAGCCGATGACCGCATTAGTCAACGAAGCGATTGAAGCCTACCTGAAAACGCTGGAGTAGGCCGCAAGTTTGCTTGACCCAATTGTGCTGAGCGCTGGTTGGAAAGCCAAACGCTGACCAGTGCTCAGACCGTACTAACCCAACCTCTATTCCAATTCGCCAACGGCTTGGTTGACGTCGGTAGGCGTTTCGTACTCCTCGTCGGGAAGTTGTTCCAGCAGATCGAGAATATCGTCATCTGCGCCCTGTTCCTCGGCATGGTCGATCAAGTCATCTTTAGAGGCTGGATAGTTCATGCCTTTCAGGTATTTCTGCAGCTCGATTGGATTGACGGTAGCCATCGGTCAAGTTCTCCTGCGCAACCATAGTCTTGGACGATCACCTAGCATCTTAGGCAGTTCAAATTTAGGCAGCCTCGTACCTAAGACAGACGTTGGCCCGCTCAACATTGCGGCGGTTGGCAATCAGATTTACACACAAGCGTGTAAAGCCTAGGTACTTTAACTCGGGGTATAAGCAACGCCAGATGCTGTTACAGGCTCAGGTAATGTCACATACAGGTAATGTCACAGTGCTGTTAGCAGGTGTTGTTTTACGTCAAATTTCGTGTGCAATCTTGCTGCTGCTTCAAAAAGTGAGCTACCTTCGATGAGGCATCCACACATCAGAGGCAGCCATGACCATGCCGATCTGGAAGCTCTTGCAGGCGGACCTCAGAGACCTTGCTTCCACCCACTCCTCAGCCAATTCCGACTCCGCTTCCTCAGGAATGGTGCTGGCTCGTCTGCAGCGGCTGTTACCCGTTCTAGAACAGCAAAATTCTCTATTCGCCGTTTTGACCTTACCGCTAGCCGAGTTAGCTGCCGCCTTACCGGATTTATCAAGAGAAAACCCTGCGTTTGTGCCGTTGGCTGCCGAGCTGTTGCAGCGGTATCAGATCCGCACCCAGCAGGCTCCCAGTTTGGGGCAGGCCGTTGAGCTACTGGGGCAGGCGGCTTATCTGGATCAGTTTTGCGCAACGTTTCAGCGGCCCAAAATTCAGCGCTGGATTGGGCAAGTTGGGCAGGCAGCCGCTGCCGAGGCCGTTCAGCACCAGTTTCGGATACTAACAGGCTTAAAGCTAGAGGGGCAGGATGCGCGGCAGGCAGTCGTGGCTTTCTCTACGTCTCGATTGGCAACCGTCCTGAATCGCCTCTTAGCAGCTCGGCTCACCCAGTTGGGGCTTCAGCCAGCGCCAGCTCAGCAGATTGCGGCTCAAATTGCTTTTAATACTGAACCCCAAATCCTGCCGGCCCTAGAGCAGGCGGGAGCCGCGATGCAGCCCTGGGTGGCCTGGTACCGCGATGACGATGCAGACCGTTTAGAGCGTCACCTGCGTCTCGATGCCTACCTAGATGACTATATTCAACCGCGTCCAGCAGAGCTGGTCTTTAATGAGTCCTTCAGTCTGCGTGACATCTATGTACCGCTAAAAGCACAGATCCTCACCAGCGATGGCGAACCTGATTTTGACCAGCCGCCAGTCGATCTGGAAGAATGGACCAAAGCTCAGCTCAGTCAGACCGAAGCCGATCAGGTCTTGCTAGTGCAGGGCGGTTTCGGGCGAGGTAAATCCACCTTTTGCCGCATGTTTGCCGACTGGGTCAGGCAGCAGCAATACCCCCGTTGGACGCCGGTGTTGATTCCGCTTCAGGAACTACGGTCGCTTGGCAATGACTTTGAGGAACTTTTGCGGCAGGCCGTGCCTTCCCATTGGACCCAAGACCCCGACTGGTTGGCCCAGGGTGACACCCGCTTTTTGTTTCTGCTAGATGGATTCAGTGAGCTAAATCTAGAGGACAACAGCAGCCTCGAGCAGTTCTTCCAGCAGGTTGGTAAATTTCAAGAAAGCTGTGCCAGCCATCCAGAAATGGGGCATCGGATCATCATTACCGGGCGCTCGCTGATGATCAAAACCCTGGAGCGGTTATTGCCTCCTAATCTGGCTAGGGTGGAAATTCTGCCATTTGATGCCGCGCTTCAAACCCGCTGGCTAGCACAGTGGGAACGGCTAACAGGCGCAGCTACTTCCAGCCTCAAGGCTATGTTGCAGAACATTGACGTTCCGGAGCAAAATGCTCATTTGACCCGTGAACCCCTAATGCTGTACTTCTTAGCGGCAATGCATCGGGATGGAGAACTGCGGCTCGACATGCTGGAGGAAACCAACGTCGCCAGAGCCAAATTTCTGCTGTATCAGCAAATCTTCTACTGGGCACTGACCAAGCACCGGCCTGGTTTGTTACAGCGACAGCTCAGCCCCACCGAAATTGAGAGCCTGCGCCGCCTGCTAGCCGAAGTGGGCCTATGGGCCGTACAAACCGGATCGGAAACCGTGCCGCTAGCCCAAATTGCTACCCGACTCCAGCACGACCAGGAAGTACAAGCCCTACTTGCCGAACTGCAGACCAAACTGCAAGACCACGCCCTCACCAATCCCCTGGTGACGCTCTACAGCCGGGGCGATCAGAGCTATATCCGCTTTACCCACAACAGTTTTGGCAAGCTGTTTTGCAGTCGCCGTCTGCACGAAGCCCTAGAGGACTGGGCTACCACCCTGACTCGCCGCCAAAAGCCGGAACCGCTGGTGCCTACCGAAACGATGGACTGGCAAATCTTCGACCTGCTGGGCTACGGTGGCCTCACCGCCGAAATGACCGAATACCTGATGGTGCTGCTGAACGCCAACCCTGACCTAGATGCCGCCTATCTGTTCAAGCGGCTAGAAAGCTTTTACTGGCGCTGGTGTGGAGGTCAATTTATGGATGCCCCACCGGAAAGCCTGCCCCAAAAAGCCTCCCGCCTGCTGCGCCAGCCCCATCCAGCCCTAGGACAGCGACAAGCCGATATCTATGCTGGATTCAACGTGATGATTCTGCTGCTAGAGCTGCATCGCTACGCCCGCTCTCAAAACGAATCCCAGGACGAAATTGCCTTTTATCCCTGCGGACGCCAAGGCAGTCCAGACTTTGTCCCCGAACGATTGCTGCGGATGATCGGCTACAGCCACTGCGTTTCGCCCAGCGCCTTTCGAGCCATTGTTGGCCCCTATCTGAGTGGAACCAACCTCAGTGGTGTGGTTTTGACGGGCACCGACCTCAGCGGCATTGATTTCAGTGGAGCCGACCTGCGCAGTGCTGACCTCAGCCGCACCCATTTACGCGGAGCCAACCTCAGCCGTGCCAATCTGGTTGGAGCCAGTTTGGATGGAGCCAACCTCAGCAGCGCCGATCTGCGGGGGGCCAATTTGATCGGAGCCAACCTGCGGGGGGCCGATCTAAGCAGCGCTTCCCTGAGTGGAGCTGACCTGAGCAGCGCCAATCTGGTTGGAGCCAGCCTCAGCCGCGCCGACCTGCGGGATGCCGACCTCAGTGGAGCCTACCTGCGGGGGGCTAGCCTCCAAAGTGCGGACCTCAGCCGTGCCTACCTGATTGGAGCGAGCTTAAGTGGAGCCAGTCTCAACGCTGCTGATTTGGGCCATGTGGATCTGAGCGATGCCAATCTCCACGGAGCTGACCTGAGTGATGTCAACCTGCGCCACGCCGACTTAAGCGGAGCCGATTTGATCGGAGCGTACCTGAATGGAGCCAGCCTCTGTGGAGCCAGCCTCTGCAACGCCAGCCTTAACAGTGCCGACTTGATCGGGGCCGATCTTTGCGGGGCTGACCTGAGCAGCGCTAACCTGATCGGAGCCGAATTAAGCGATCTGACTGCTGGTGAGGTGAAGTGGAGCGAACGCACCAAGTGGGAAGATGTGCGGGGCCTAGACGCGGCTGTGAGTGTGCCTGAAGCCCTGAAGCATCAGCTGGGTTTAGGGTAGTTCGCGAAGAATCCCCATCTGGTCAGAGGGCAAGCCAGAATCAGCCTCCTAAGCTGAAAGGACGTTCCCTATCTGGGAGGAAGCCCAATGAACAGAACCCTAGCGACGGTAGTCCTCACCCTGTTACTACTGCTCGCCATTGTCGCGCCGTTTTCAGCCCTCTCCGCCCTGATGCTGATTGTCGTTGGCACGCTGGTTTATGGATTGGTCGTAACGCTGGTCAAAGCGTTTGTCACGGCTGATGTCAGTGATGTCAGTAATGTTAGTGATGTCAGCAACGATACGGATTCTTGAAGGTATAGCCGTCGCCATGATAGTTAGGACAGAGACATTGTTGTGGGCGTTCTATCTCTTCTGGCAAACACGATGGGATTGAACCCACCAGATTTAATTCACCGGCACTGCCGCATTCACAATCGGCATCAAGGCTCCAGATTGCTCTTGCCCATTCACCGCCAAATCACAGTGGCAGAGGTAGACCCGTACTGACCGTTGATCAGAGGAATCGGTCACACGACCCAGTAAGTCTACAATTTCCCGCTCCAGGTAATTCTGGTTTGCCGTAAATTCGTCAGCCGCGGTCCAAATCCGGTTTAGCCGTTGGCGCAGGAACAGTGGTGCTGCAAATAAACTGACCCGTCCCGTTAGCCAAAACGGGGAACCAGCATCGAGCCAAAACTGCCAGCGATGGTAAAGTCGCTCGCTGCGGTATTGATAGATCGTGGCTAGGGTGACGGCTGGTTTGGCAGGATCCCTTGCTTCAGCAGGCGGATTGCCCGTGATGGTTCCGGCTCGCAACAGCTGAATGAATCGACCGGCAGTGGTCGCAGCAGAAACCGGAGTGCGATTAAACTGCCCCAACCGACTCTCTACCTCCCAATAGTGCTGGGCAGCCTCCATCAACTCCCGCAGCAGCGTCTGTTGGTCGTAGGTCAACTCACCGCTGAAAAACCGCTGAATAGCCCGTTCTATCATTACTGCCGGGCTGATAGTAGCCTGCTGTTGCTGAACTGTGAGCCACTGCAAAAATTCGCCATAGGCTTCGGCAGCCTGATAGCCCAACCGATCCCAGCGGGGAAAACTCGTGGCTGGCAGCAGTTGGGGAGTCAGCGGATCTGGCACAAAACAATGATCGGCCAGTAGCCCTGCCCGGACTGGATCGATGCGCGGCTTTCCCGCCATTCCCTGAGGCGTGATCGAAAACGAAGGGGCATCAGGTGCAGATGCAGCCACCGCCGCACGAGGTTGGCTCTGGCTCAAAATTACCAGCATCTCGGCCACCGCCTCCCGGTCCACCAAACGGCCTAAGTTGGGATAGATCAGGGCCAGCAGAGTCAAAAGGGAGCGCACCAACGGCGACCGCACCAACGGCTGCTGCAGATTGAGCAAAACCAGTGGAATCCCCTTGCTGCTCAAAATTTCTTCCAGCGTGTAGCGAGTAATCGCATCCAAACCCGGCGCAATAATCGCGATCTCCTGCGGTTGCACCTCCTGAGACTGAACTGCTGTAGCGATGATTTCAGCAGTTTGGCGCAGCAGTTGGGCCTTCGACACGGTTTGAATCAGCCGCACCGAGTCGGGTAACTGGGGCATCGACAGCGGGTTCCGAATCGCTTCTACTACGACCTGCCCCCAGCCAACCGCCAAATTATCCGCAGGAGGTTGAAGGAGTTCCACTCGACAGCGCTCGGCCAAACCAGCCCAGTAGTCGGGGTCGGCTCCCAGCCCTAGACGAATCCCGCCCTGAGGATTAAAGCTGAACGCCGCCGGAATGTCCTGATCCAGAAAAAACTCAAATAGGGCACGGGCTGCCGCGGGATACTCGTCTACGTCATCGGCCAGCACAGCTCGATAGCGCTGTTTTAAC
The DNA here is from genome assembly GCF_032598965.1 of Leptolyngbya sp. NK1-12. NCBI lineage: Bacteria > Bacillati > Cyanobacteriota > Cyanophyceae > Leptolyngbyales > Leptolyngbyaceae > Leptolyngbya > Leptolyngbya sp. NK1-12. The sequence continues at coordinate 6,193,419 of NZ_CP053586.1, read as the reverse complement.
TGCTGCTGATAGCGAGGATTGGGCAGCAGATAGCGCCAGTACAGTTCGCTCAAAATGGCGTAGGTTAGAATCCCCCGTTCCAAGCACCAGCGCCACCAGCGGTTCACTGCATCACCCATCTGTCGCCACAGCTGTGGTGAGCCAGCTTGCTCGGTCAAACCCTCTTCTAACAGCAGGGGAATTTGTTCGTGGGGAGTGCCACTCGCTGCTGCCAAGCGCAATAGCTCCAACGTCCGCTGCACCATCATTGCATCGGGGACGCCAGTCTGCCGTAACTGCCCCGATTCTAGCTGAGGCTGCCAAAGCCGCGCCGCCAACTCCTGTTCGGTTTCAGGATGCAGACGCATCGGAGCCTCTGTCTTTAACTCCAATTGCGCCATCAGCAGCGGCCAGAATTGCATCACCTCATTTTGAAAAAAGCCAACGGGTGTGAAACACTCAAACAGAGTTGAGCTTGCTGGAGTTGCGGCTGGTGCGATTCGGTCTAGCAGAGACAGACGGTTGCTGCTACTAGCGGCAAAAATCAGACATGGCGGCGCTTGAGATACCAGCGAAAACCCCGATTCCGGGCTTTGTACCCCAGCAGTTTGCACCCCAGTCCAGTGGCGTAACTGCTCAATTAACCGAGTGGTTTTACCGCTGCCAGTAGCTCCTGTATACCAGATCGAAGTTGTAGGTACCGACCCCGCTTGGAAGGATTTGTTATGATACTGCATAATTTAATTCTAGATCTTTAGATTGAACAATACAGGAGCAACGTTGACACAAAGCTCAAGCAAAAAATCAGGAAAAAGTTTAAATGGATTGTTACTGTTTTTAGTCAATCAGTTTCTAATTAACAGCTATCAAATAACGACTGATAGTGACGGACAGTGACGGACAGTTGCTGATAGCTCAAATGGCTCTATCGCTAATTCATCGAATTGATTAAATTAGATTGGAAGCGGTTTCCCTATCAGCTAATTTGTGGCCTTAAACTCAAACTTTAAAGAAACTCTTAAATTATTTGGGCGCTCAAGCACTGCTAATTTTCTATTAATGTCGTGTAATGTCGTGCGACAGAAACCATGCACAATTCTTTTTTGGGTCCGGTTAGAAGCTCTCTCCAAGCCGCCAATCGCTGGTTGCTTCGCACTCCTGAGCGAGCGCTGAACGAAGCCTATGAAGCTGCCTTGAGAATTAAAGGACTCGAGGATGCCCACTTTAACGGCAATCGAATCTTGCTGAATTCAGGCAACTATAGCAAAAGTGCTCAAGCTTACTTTCAGGGGGAATTAAAAAAGTATCTCAACATTATTAAAGTGAGACTGATTGAATTCAAGGCTAGTCGTTCGGTTGTGCGCCTGTCCAATCAATCGGTAACTGAAATTCAACTTAATGAAAATGCGACCGATTTACGCACAATCAGCGTGATCGATCAGCCCAATTTAATTCTGAAAAAATTGCGGTTTATCGACGACGTGGTTGCTCGCTATGAGCAACCAGAACCCGGATCGGTCATCATTGTCACGGAGCCAAATATTGCTAAGGCCAGTAGCCCATCTCTCAACCAAGCTAATGGCTTGAACTCCTCTGATGACCTACCCAAACGCGATCTTAAATCAATTACAGATAAAACCGGCGTGTTGCCTCGTTCTATTCTAGAAACGGTTGATCGGATTAAGCGCGACCTCGATCCCCAAGCCGAGCAGGAGGTTTTGCAGGATTTTCGGGTCTCCCGCTCCAAGACCATCATTTCAATTCGGCTGGTTCTGCTGATGATTATCATCCCCCTGTTGACCCAGCAGATTTCAAAAAATTTCCTGGTGGGCCCCATTGTGGATCGGGTCAGAGAGCAGTCAGCTCAGGAGTCGCCATTTTTGAATTACGAACTCGAAGAAGAAGCCCTCAACGAACTCCAGCGGTTTGAGCAGCGGCTGCGGTTTGAGATTCTGATTGGTAAAGCTCCGCCGATTGGCGATGAAGCAATTGTCGAGCGGGTCAGAGAGAGAGCCAGCGAAATTGAAGCCCAGTACCGTCGAATTGGTTCCGATGCCATCAAGAATGTCTTTTCCGACTTGTTGGGCCTACTGGCCTTTGTCGTGGTCATTGTCACCAGCAAACGGGAAATCGCGGTGCTCAAATCCTTTATGGATACGCTAATCTATGGTCTCAGCGACAGTGCCAAAGCGTTTATCATTATTTTGTTTACTGATATCTTTGTCGGCTTCCACTCACCCCATGGTTGGGAAGTACTGCTCGAAAGCGTGTCTCGCCATCTAGGTCTACCGGCCAATCGAGATTTTATTTTCCTATTTATCGCTACATTCCCGGTGATTCTAGACACTATCTTCAAATACTGGATCTTCCGCTATCTCAATCGGGTTTCACCCTCCGCCGTTGCCACCTATCGCAACATGAACGAGTAATAGATGAAACCAGCCATAAACGAGGAATAAACCAGGAATAACGGTTGCTTTAGGTCCCATCTGCTAGTGCCTGTAGCAGCACCTGATTGCAGAACATACCCAGAACCTAGCTATCACCAACCCATTCACGCCTCTACTCCCGTTAAAATATCGCTCCCATATCTTCCTGAATGCCAAACCCCAAATGTCCAAACCGTTTGCTCCTCCCAAAATCGCTCCTGAGGCTGCTGCGACCGTGAAATTTTGGCAGCAAGTACGCTTAAGGTTGAGTTTGATTTTGGGCACGGGCGTCTTCGTGGGCATTGGTATTGCGGCTGATGTGGCGGCGGCTGATGCAGTTTGGGCCTTGACCTTTGCAGCCGTAGTTGCCTTGGGCAACAGTTGGGTTGAAGTTGCTAATGTCACCCCTCCTGAGATACCAAGCCACCAAACTTGGCTGCAATTTGCAGCCCAATCCACCCTGTTTCTGGCCAAGCTGACCTCTGGCGCTGCCGCCGCTCTGGGCGTAGCCGGCTATTTACTTAGTGGTTTGTACCACCCGGCTCCTATCTGGCTCGTACCAATCGCCCTATTGGTGATTGTGGGATTGACCCGGTTGAGTTGGCGCGGGCGCTCCTTAGCCCGACTCAGGCGAGTCACGGTTATGATCGCTGCCGTTTCGCTGTTGGGCTTAATTGGGGCGGGCCTGCTCAAAATTAGCCAAACCAGCAGTGCAGAGGCTGTACTGTTGGCCCAAGCCAACGATAGAGCGACCCCGATAGCCCTCTTACAGGCAACAACGCTGATGACCGCAGCTTACGCGGGCTTCGAATCTCTGGCCCCCCAGCCTAACTTTAGATCGGCCAGACAGCTCTTGAGCGCCATTGGTTTAGCGATTGGCCTAGCCTGGTCACTGTATCTGGCCGTTGCAATCGTTGGCATTCAAACAGTAGGTGCTGGGGTTTTAGGCAGTTCAGTCACCGCATCAGCGGCTCCTCTGGTTATGGTGATGCGCAGTTTGGCCCTACCCGGCGGTGTTTATTTGATTACCCTAGGAGCCGTGGCTGCCATGAGCGGCATGATTTTGTCGCTCCTACCTCAATTGACAGAACGGTTACAACACCTGAATCAAGCGGTCAGCCCGCCTGAAGCTTGGCCTAACCAGGAAGCAGAAACCCTCTCTCCCCAACTGGCGCTAGGGTTGGTCAGTTTGATTTTAAGCTGTATTTTGTGGGTCGGCGATGTACAGACGATTTGGTCGTTCAGTGCCTTTGCGTTCCTGCTGCACTATGCTCTGATGCATTGGGCCGCTCTGCGACAGGCCAGTGCACCTCGTGTTTGTCCCCGTTGGCTTAACGGCCTTGGTTTAGTCGTATGTGTGGGTTTGGCGTTTTGGGTGGAATGGTCCGTTTGGCTCGTGAGCTTGGGCTTAGTAGCGTTGGGTTTAGTTTGGCGGGGCATGATGCTGTGGACGGATGAACAGGGGTGATGAGCAGGACGGATGAATAGGGGCGATGGAGCAGGGGTAGGGAAATGAAATTCGGGCAACGGCTATGGCAGAGATTAGGCATGCTGGGGCTGGCTATTTTGCTATCGAGCTGCACGATGCTGCTCAATCCGGCCTCGATTGGGCAAGATAGCCCCCATCTACTATTGGGTAACCCTAGCGGCGCTACGATTTTTAACGCTAAAAACTATCTGATCAGTCGGCCCCAGTACGCCCTATCCTACAATCGCGATAAAGGAATTCCCAATTGGGCCAGCTGGCAGCTCAACCAAAACTGGCTAGGGCAATTGCCACGTCCACCCTTCGAGCCAGATGCATCGCTACCGTCGGGATGGTATCAGGTGCAGCCAAGGGACTATACCGGTACTGGATTTGACCGAGGCCATTTGATTCCGGCTGCCGACCGCAACGGGTCCGAAACAGACAGCAAATCCGTATTTGTGATGACCAATATTCTGCCGCAAGCACCCGATAACAACCAAGGCCCATGGGAACGCCTGGAGAGCTACTGTCGAGAGTTGGCGCGTCAGGGCAAGGAGCTATACATTATTGCTGGCGGCCATGGCGAAGGCGGGATCGGCTTGAAAGGAAAGCGCACAGCTATCGCCGCAGGTAAGATTACCGTCCCAGATCAGCTCTGGAAGATCGTTGTCGTCCTGGATCGTCCCGGCTTGGGAGTAGAAAGCTTGAAGACAGAAACACCCGTGATTGCTGTGATTATGCCCAATCAACAGGGGATCAAAGAAATGGCCTGGAAGAGCTATCGTACTTCCATTGATGCCATCGAGCAGCTCACGGGCTATGACTTCCTCACGACTGTTCCAGAACCGATTCAGTCTGTCCTCGAAGCTAAAGCGAATTAAAGGGTATTCCAGGTTAAAGATTACTCCAGACTAGGTTACTCCAAGCCCATCAGCATCTCTTCGGTCATGATTGGAGTAACTGGAACCACCGGAATCGCCTCTGTTTCCGGTAAAGTAAGAGTTGGTAAAGCCAATTCAGAGGTAATCTGAGTTTCGGGATCGCTAGAAGGCGATAGCCACGAACCGATCCCCGCTAGCTGCTGCCAATTCGCAGTAAAGGGAGCCATGGCGAGAGAGCAAGTTTTCCAGCTTCCTTGCACCGGTACCCCAAGCTGCTGACAATATCCACCTCGACGCCCTTCTGCCCTGTAGGAGCGGCAGTGACGGCAAGCAGAAATTCTGTCATTCACGGGTTTCATAGACGAGGCATTCCCAGAGCGAATCTTCCACTTCATTCTCATCTCAGCTATTTATAGGTTTTGAACGAATAACGGGCATGTAAAGCTCGTGTGGTAAAGTTTTCAACGATCCCGAAGAGAAGATAACAATTTAGATTCTCTTTAGACTCCTGTTAAGTTACGGATACATTTCCAACACCTGAGTATTTCCACAAGGGTTTTGGGTAACTCTACGGATATTTCTGTAAACTAACTAGGGATCACGGAAAAACCACCAAGCCTCAAATATTAAGCATTTCTTTAAAAACAAAAGAAACACCTAAAAATAGGTATATCGTTCGCTCGATTACTCGGCATCTGTCCTAATGAATAAAGCGAATTGTCGCAGAACTAACGCGGGGATCACGCAAGATTACATGCAAGATTAAAGGACAGCAGAAAATTACGTTCTGTAATAAAAATAAATATGGCAATTTATTAAAAACTAAGTTAAGGAAATCAAAGTTACGAATTAAAAGTATGCGGCTTATGATTTGGGCCTTATCCAACTAGGAATTGAATTAATGATTTGTTAAAAGATTTAGTGCAAAATTAATAAATGATTGCTTTTGTCAACCTCCTTTCAGTTCATGACAAGTCCTGATGAAATCTCCCTTACCGTAGATGCTGCCTGCCAACTGCTGCGGCAATCCAACTGCTTGAGTCAAGCGCCATCCCATCAGGGATCTGATCAACCGCCCAGTTCAATCGACAGAGCCGGTCTGCAGCGGGCACTACAGATCGTTGCAGCAGCGTCAGATTATCAAATCCTAGGTATTTGCGCAGGTTCCCAAGCGGAGGCAATGCGGGCGCTCAACTCCTATGCAACCGCCTTGGGATACGGCCAAGGTGACTGGACTCCCGTCGAACGAGCCGTCATGGATGGTGCCGTCTACATCAAATTCAATCCTAATACCGGCCTTTGCTATGCCGATGCCTACACAGGCAACTATCGGGGGGTGCTAGTTTCCTGCCAATCGGCAGAAGCAACTGATGTGAACGAGATGTTTGGACACTTGCCGCTCGATCTATTTGAACCGTAGTAGTATTCCAAAATCGCAATTTTTGGTTACAATCGTCAGGCCAGAGACCCCCCATCGTTGCGATTCATGGCTTCAGATTCATGGCTTCAACGGACGAATTAACCGCCCAACACCAGGCCCAGCACCGCATCGAAGAGCTGAAAACGCTGTTGCAAAAGGCGAGCTACGAGTATTACGTACTCGATGCGCCCACCATGCCCGATGCCGTCTATGACCAGCTCTATAGGGAATTACAGGAGCTAGAAGCCGCTCATCCTCAATGGATCACGCCCGACAGCCCCACTCAGCGTGTGGGTGAAAAACCAGCAACCCGCTTTGCCTCGGTGCGGCACAACATTCCCCTCTACAGTCTGGAGAATGCCTTTGACCTACAAGACTTTGCCAACTGGCAAGAGCGCTGGCGTCGCGTAGTTCCCCAGATGGAAACGTTTGATTATGTCTGTGAACTCAAAATTGACGGCAACGCTCTCGCCCTCACCTACGAGAACGGCATTCTTGTCCGGGGAGCTACCCGAGGCGATGGAATTACCGGCGAAGAAATCACCCAGAACGTTCGGACCATTCGCTCGATTCCGCTCAGACTTAACCTGGACCCGGCCCCTCCCCTAGTTGAGGTGCGAGGAGAAGCGTTTTTGGGCCTGGATGTGTTTCGTCAGATCAATCGGGAACGGGAACAGGCTGGAGAAGCTCTGTTTGCCAACCCCCGCAACGCTACCGCAGGTACCCTGCGCCAGTTGGATGCCCGCGTCGTCGCTAAACGCCAGCTCGATTTTTTTGCCTACACGATTCATATTGTCGGAGCAAAGGCCCAGGATAGCGAAGCCGCTGAAGATCAGGACGCCCAAATTGAACAACTCCAACTCCTTGCCACCTCCCCTACTCCCTCTATCTCCCCCACCTCCGTCACCTCTTCCACTCCGCCTTTTCCCCTACCGCATACTCAATGGGAAGCCCTAGAGCTACTGCAATCTATCGGGTTTAAGGTCAACCCCAATCGTCAACTCTGTCGGTCGCTGACAGAAGTAGAGGACTACTATAACCGCTGGTCTACCGAACGTTTAGAGCTGCCTTACATGACCGATGGTGTTGTGGTCAAGCTCAATTCCTTCGGGCTGCAAAATCAACTCGGCTTTACGCAAAAGTTTCCCCGCTGGGCAATTGCTCTGAAATATCCGGCAGAAGAGGCTCCCACCATCGTGGAACGGATTAGCGTCAATGTGGGCCGCACCGGAGCCGTAACCCCCTTAGCCGAGTTGCGTCCAGTCCAGCTAGCCGGCACAACTGTTTCGCGTGCTACCCTGCACAATGCCGATCGAGTGGCCGAACTGGATATCCGCATTGGAGATACGGTGATTGTCCGCAAGGCGGGAGAGATTATTCCAGAGGTGCTGCGGGTGTTACCAGAACTGCGGCCTGCCGGAGCACAGCCATTCCAGATGCCGACCCACTGCCCAGAATGCGGCACTCAACTAGAGCGAGAAGTAGGGGAAGCGGTAACCCGCTGCATTAATGCCTCCTGTCCAGCCATCCTGCGGCGCTCCCTACTGCACTGGGCTAGCCGAGACGCCCTGGATATCCGGGGTTTGGGTGAGAGGTGGATCGAGCAATTTGTGGACCAGGGCCTGCTGCACTCGGTAGCCGATATTTATGATCTGACGGTGGAGCAACTGCTGACCGTTGAGCGCATGGGCCAAAAGTCGGCCCAGAACCTGGTTGAGGCGATTGCCCAATCTAAAACCCAACCCTGGCCACGAGTCCTGTATGGGCTGGGCATCCGGCATGTGGGTAGTGTGAATGCCCAAACCCTGGCAGACCAATTTCCAACGGCAGAAGCCCTAGCCGCCGCCACACCCGCCGAGATCGAGGCCGTGTATGGGATTGGAGCAGAAATTGCCCAGTCGGTGCACGATTGGTTTCGGGTACCGGCCAACCAAACCCTGATCGAGCGGCTCCAGGCTGCAGGGGTGCAGTTAGCCGCAGCAACTCCACACCGTCCAGCTGCCCAACCCCTAGCCGGCAAAACCTTCGTGATTACAGGCACTTTGCCTAGCTTGAAACGGGATGAAGCTAAAAACCTGATTCAAGAGGCGGGCGGTAAAGTGGCCAGTTCAGTCAGTGCCAAGACAGATTACGTAGTGGTAGGAGCAGAGGCTGGTTCTAAGCTGGCCAAGGCCGAAGCGTTAGGCATTTCCCAGCTCTCAGAAGCCCAACTACTAGAACTACTGCATCAGGCATCGGTTTCAGATACGCCAGATCCGTAAGTTTTTCTACCTAAACTATTGACCAGGGCGGCTCGGCTTCAGTCTTGCTAGAGTGATACTGACCTCTGCTTAGAAAAAAACAGAGACCTCTGGTTAGGACAGGCTATTTATGAATCGCTGGGCTACTGACGTGCAGTCAGAAAAATCAGCTTCTGGAGTGGCAAGGGATGTTGCAATTTTGGGTCAAGCCACTCACGGTCAAGCCACTGATAAACAGGCCACTGATAAACAGGCCACTGATAAACAAACTACTGATCACGGCACGCCAAGCGCCAACTCCTACTCAGTTGCCCCCAGGTTGGTTCGTTTTGCTCGCAGTCATTGGCTGCATTGGGCCAAGCTAATTCTGAGTATCGGATTACTGCCACCCCTGCTAGATGCCGGAGCTACCATCGCCGCTGAACGTATTACCATCTCTTACGGGTTGTTGGAACGCTCGATCAGGATTGATGCCCTAGAACAGTACGCTACAGATGGTACGGTCTCTAGCGATCTACGCGATTATCTGCGCTATCTCAACGATGCCCAACAAGAACAACTGCGGCAGGCACTGGTGGCCCCTGTCAACTTAGGCGTCGTGCCCGTCACCCAGTTCCTCTACACCGAACAAGGCGAAATTTTGCTGCGGCGGCTAGGAGAATTGGTACGCACCGACTCCAACCTGTCGGGCTTTTATGCCATTCGTTCGGCCCTAATTCTGGCTGCCAACGATCCCCAGGGGCTGACCATGCTGAATGTGCTGCGTGAATTTCCCCTCAGCAATATTCGCATCGACCTCAACCGCACGCTTCAGCTCCTGAGCGATCTACAGCGATTGATTCAGCAAACCCAGGAAGCAGCAGCCCTAGTTGCCGAACAATCCTTACAGGAAGCCGAATTGGAAGCGCAAATTGCCCCCCTTAACCGTGCACCCCAACCTGACCTCCAGAACCTCGGCTCGTTTGGCTGGCAGGTAGTTTCGATTCAGCTTAACGACATTAGCCGGAACCGACAGTTTCCGGTAGACCTCTACCTACCTCAGACTCGCAACTCACCCGTTTTGCAGGCTCCCGTCGTGGTGATTTCCCACGGCTTGGGGTCCGATCGCAGCAGCTACGCCTATTTAGCTAAACAGCTTGCCTCCTATGGATTTGCCGTAGCCGTTCCCGAACATCCAGGCAGCAATGCTCAGCAGCTCCAAGCGCTGATTGCCGGAACCGCCAGCCAAGTCACCGCTCCTGCCGAATTTATCGACCGACCGCTAGATATCAAATACCTGCTTGACCGACTCACCCAACTCAACCAAACCGATCCCCAAATTCAGGACCGCTTGAACCTTGAGCAAGTCGGCGTCGTGGGCCAATCCTTCGGTGGCTATACGGCACTGGCATTGGCGGGTGGGCGCATTGATCTACAGCAACTTCAGCTCGACTGTGACCGCAATGATCCTCTCAACCTCTCCCTGCTGCTCCAGTGTCGTGCTCTAGAGTTGCCGCAACCTCTGTCCGATCTATACGATGAGCGGGTCAAAGCAATTGTGGCAATCAACTCGATTGGCAGCAGCCTGATCGGAGCCGCAGATTTTTCTGATATTCAAATCCCGGTGATGCTGATGAGCGGCAGTGCCGATACGATTGCCCCAGCCCTGATCGAGCAAATTCGCCCCTTCACCTGGTTAGCTACACCCAATAAATACTTGGTACTCCTCCAAGGTGGCACCCATTTCTCGACGATCGACGTGCCCAACCCCACTGCCGCCGATGTGATTCCACTGCCCTCCGAAATCATCGGCCCCGATCCTAAAGTAGCCCAAGCCTACCTGAAGGCGCTAAGCGTGGCGTTTTTTCAGACTCATCTCGCTCAAAACCCAGACTACCGCTTTTATTTAGGGGCCACCTACGCCCAAAGCATCAGCAATCAAGTTTTACCAATCTCCCTGGTGCAATCCCTAACCTTACTTCAAATAGCAACAAATGCCCCTACTAGATGAGTAAATCCTTGATTAACCCTTAATTAATTCCAATCGGGTAATTAATTCCAATCGGGCATCCCGGTTTGCCATCATTGTTTGTAAAGAAGTGTGAAGCGGCTAGAATGAGGAAAGGAAATCACCGTTTGACTGGAAATGGCGTTACCCCCTTCTGATACTCCGCTCTATAATCATCCCCTGCCAGATATCGAAGACTGGTTAAGGACGCAGGGCTGCCAGCAAGACGAAGCTGACCTCCACCGCTGGCATGTGAAAAAGACTACCTGGGAAGCTGACTTGTGGCTAGAGGTAGACTCCTTAACAGTCCGTTACATCGGTGCTGCAGAAGATGGTCGCGACATCCAGCGCTCTTTTAAATACTCCCTCAGCCGTAAAGACCTCGATGAAGTCGTTTTTTCGGGACCCTGATTCTCTGAGTTTTTCGTTGCTTGGATGTAAGGAGCCAGGTTTTCTTCTAACCTCTGGCTCCTAAACTCTTCCTACTTCCACCCAGCCCGGTCCATGATCCGCAGTGCTTCAGCACTATTTCGGCCAATCTCAGCCGCGTTAATTGGGTCTTCCTTAAAGCTGCCGTAGCTAGCCAAGATCGGATCAAGCGTTACGCCTTCAACCACTGGGTATTCGTTATTGCCCTGAGCAAAAATAGCTTGGGATTCGGGTGTGGCCAGATGCTCTAGGAACCGAATGGCGGCTTCCTTATTAGGAGCAGTTTTCAAAACACCCGCGCCGCTGATATTGACATGGGTGCCACGGTCTCGTTGGTTGGGGAAAAAGATATTCACCTGTTCGGCAACCGCTCTGTCTTCTGGGGTGTCGGACTTGGCCAAGCGAATCAGGTAGTAAGTATTTGCCAGAGCCAAGGACCCCACCCCAGCCGCACAAGCTTGAATTTGGGCTGTGTCATTGCCTTCCGGCGGGCGGGCAAAGTTTGCGACTAAGCCACGCACCCAAGCTTCGGTTTCCTGGGGACCATGGGCCGCCAGCATCGAAGCGACCAGCGAAATGCTATAGATGTTGGTCGAAGAACGGGTCAGAATTTGGCCTTGCCATTGGGGTTCAACCAGCGCCTCATAGGTAGACAACTGGGCTGGATTCACCTTCGACTTGTTGTACATGATTACCCGTGCCCGCTTCGAGAAGCCATACCACAAGCCTTCTGGATGGCGCAAATTAGCAGGAATAGCTTGATTGAGGGCATTGGAGCTGATGGGTTGAAACAGTCCTTCGGCTTCCGCTCGCCAGAGACGGCCAATATCAACCGTCATCAGGACATCAGCAGGGCTGTTTGCTCCTTCGCTCTTAATCCGCTCAATCAGCGGATCGGCTTCTGCCTCGATCAGGTTCACCTTAACACCAGTTGCTGCCGTAAAGCTGTCGTAGAGCGTCTGATCGGTATCGTAGTGACGCGATGAGTAAAGATTAACCACATTATCGGTTTGAGCGACTCGAATTGCCGGACCTTGTTGGGCCACAGCCTTCGATTTGCCCATCTGACCCACGGTCACTGCCGCGGCTGCTGCACTCACACCAATAAAGGCACGCCGAGAAATTTTGCTCATTTTTCGTTTCCTAATTGCCCATTTATCTATCGTGAAAACACTGTGACTACTCAAACCAAAGAGCAGTCTATTCACTACAACTCAATATTCTCAACGCTAGTGCGTGCTTATTGCAAGCTTTTCCCAATATATTCGGAGGCAGGGGGAGGGTGAGGGGTAGGGGGTAGGGGGTAGGGGGTGAGGGGTAGGGGGGTAGAGCTGCGGTCCTGAACAGCATAGTAGAGCCTTCGACCTCAGCAACTTAGCCAAACCACTAACCACCAATGCTTTAGAAAACCTACTTCCTAGAGCTTCCTAAATAAGCAAAAGCCTAAGTCTCACCCTCTTACCCCCTACCCCCTACTCCCTACTCCCTACCCCCTACTCCCTACCCCCTACCCCCTACTCCCTACCCCCTACCCCCTACCCCCTACCCCCTACCCCCCTTGCCCAAAAACACCCTTAAGCATTTATACTTAACTATGGGTGAACTCTTTAAGATTTATTTTTCTTTTTGTAGAAAATGTGGCGTTTACCTATCTGGGTGCCACACCTGAAAGGGTTTGACCTGGAATCGGTAGATACAATTCACTACGGTGAGTAAAGTATCTTAAGATTATCCTTAGAATTCGTTTGTCTTAGAACTAGCTGATCACACCAACTTAGGAGGACTCCCTATGGCGCTTGTGCCCATGCGACTGCTGCTGGATCACGCAGCCGAGAACGGCTACGGTATCCCTGCTTTCAACGTCAACAACATGGAGCAAATCCAGGCAATTATGCAGGCTGCCCATGAAACCGACAGCCCTGTGATTTTGCAAGCCTCTCGTGGTGCTCGTAAGTATGCTGGCGAAAATTTCCTCCGTCACCTGATCTTGGCTGCGGTTGAGACCTATCCTCATATTCCCATCGTCATGCACCAAGACCACGGTAACGAGCCGGCTACTTGCTACTCTGCGATCAAAAATGGCTTCACCAGCGTCATGATGGATGGCTCGCTGGAAGCAGATGCCAAAACCCCGGCTAGCTACGAGTACAACGTGGCCGTTACCAGCGAAGTCGTGAAAGTGGCTCATGCAATTGGCGCATCTGTAGAAGGTGAGCTGGGTTGCCTGGGTTCTCTGGAGACGGGTAAAGGTGAAGCCGAAGACGGTCACGGGTTTGAAGGCGAACTGGATCACTCGATGCTGCTGACTGATCCTGATGAAGCCGTTGACTTTGTGGAGCGGACTCAGGTAGATGCGCTAGCTGTTGCCATTGGTACCAGCCACGGTGCTTACAAGTTCACCCGCAAGCCAACCGGCGAAATTCTGGCTATCAGCCGGATTGAAGAAATCCATGGCCGCCTGCCTAACACCCATTTGGTGATGCATGGTTCTTCTTCGGTGCCGGAAGATTTGATTGCGCTGATCAACCAGTATGGCGGTGCCATTCCCGAAACCTATGGTGTGCCTGTAGAAGAAATCCAGAAAGGCATCAAGAGCGGTGTGCGTAAGGTCAACATTGACACCGACAACCGTTTGGCGATCACCGCAGCCGTGCGGGAAGCGTTGCAGCAAAATCCCAAGGAATTTGACCCCCGTCACTTCCTCAAGCCTTCCATCAAGTACATGCAGAAAGTATGTGCTGATCGCTATCAGCAGTTCTGGGCCGCAGGCAATGCCAGCAAGATCAAGCAGGTCTCTCTAGAGGACTATGCTGCCAAGTATGCTAAGGGCGAATTGGCTCAGGTTGCGAAGAAAGCCGTTGGCGTGTAGGTTCTTGTCGGATTGTCACTTCAGTTGACACTTCAACTGAATTCATTAAGTGAATCTTGTGAAATGCGGGTAGCCCAGTGCTACCCGTTTTTTATGCCAGTCTCTGATTGCTATGTAGCAGTACAATCAGGATAAGTTTTCGGCTGAGAATGCTCAGAAGTCAAATAAAGAGGAAAATAAGAGAATGGCTGAGAATTGATAAAGCTACTGGATTAGCCTGCTTTTCTAGGATACCCGCAAGGCTGTAACTCACCTTTCTGAGATTCGTATGAGAAATGTCAGATGAGGAAAACAAGTGGATGCTGCCTATCGAAACTTGGAACAATCACCGCCAGTGTTGTGATTTATATCGCTATTAGTGGTGGAAATTGTGTGTTAACCCATGTACTGGCGCAAGTTGTTCCAGATGCGACGTTGGGAAACGAACGATCTCGTCTCACGCGGCAGAATGCCAAGACCGATCGGATCGATGGAGGAGCTAGGCGGGGCGCTAATTTGTTTCACAGTTTTGCAGATTTCAACGTTGGCGAAGGGCGAGGAGTATATTTTGCCAATCCTGCTGGCATTGCTAACATCCTGAGTCGGGTTACCGGACGCAATGCATCGAGCGTTCTGGGAACATTAGGAGTATTGGGGGATGCCAATCTATTCTTGATCAACCCAAATGGCATCATTTTCGGTCCCAACGCTCGACTGGATATTCGAGGCAGTTTTGTTGCAACTACTGCCGATCACGTTCGATTTGGTGATCAAGGCTATTTCAGTGCCCATAGCCCAGAAGCACCACCGCTGCTAACTGTGAATCCGTCAGCAATTGACTTTACCCAACGAGCGTCGGCTCCAATTGTGAACCAGTCTATCAGTTCGGCTGGCAAAGGAGTGGGGAGCAACGCCGGGACGGGACTGCAAGGGAGTGCTGGACGCAGCCTGATTTTTTTGGGCGGGCGGATTAGCTTTGATGGCGGTAGAGCCACTACCCGTGATGGAGTTGTTGAACTGGCAGCTGTCAGAGAACCAAGCAGCGTTGCCCTTCGCTTTGCCCGCCCGTCGCAACCTCAACTGGGCCGAATTGCATCTGACGTTCGGGGAAATATCCGATTCGTTGATGGAGCCAGTATCAACACTAGCGGCGAAGGGGGGGGAGCGATTCGAATGCAAGGGCACAGTATTCACCTTATTGAAGGCTCAACGCTGACGGCAGACACCCGAGGCAACCTTAACGGTGAAGGCATTATGATTCGAGCATCACAGTTAAGGGTTGAAGATGGCGCTCAAATTTCGTCCTCGGCCTTAGAAAACACAACGGGCAACAGTGGATCAGTCAATATTGATGTAGATGGCTTAATTATAGTGAACGGTTCATCTACCGATACTTTAAATCGATCGAATAATGGTAATGACAATAGCAATAGAAACAATTCAGGCAGCAATGGTAATAATTTAGCGAATCCCAATGGTAATAATTTAAATAATGGCAACGGCGGTGGCGGTGGCGGTGACAATAATCCAGGTGGTAATGGTGACGGTGAGGGTAACGGCAATGGCAGCAACAACCGTGAAAGACCCAGCAAAATTGCCAGTGATGCTCGTGGTGAAGGAGCCGCAGGAGGGGTGGAGATCTCCACCGCCCGTTTGCAGATTACCGAAGGCGGTAGAATATCCGCTTCAACCATTGAACGGAGCGGGGGAGGTAGCATTCGGATCAGGGCTAGCGAACGGGTGATCATTGATGGTGTATCTCAACAGCGGCAGCGCCCAAGCGGTATCTCGGTGCAAACACGAGGCAGCGGTCAATCGGGTTCAATCGAGATTGATGCAGGTCAGTTGATTTTGCGATCGGGCGCTGAGGTTTTAGCATCGACGTTTGGCAAAGGCGCAGGAGGAAATATCACGATTCGGGCGCGTGATGCGATTGAAGTGATTGGAGGAACAACGCTTCTGGAAGCAAATCGAAATGATGCCATAGCCCCTGATAACTTTCTCCCCAGTTTGATCGGTGCTGAAACCGGACGATCTCGACAATTTGAAAATGCCGGGAATCGCTTTGGTACTGGTCCTGCAGGCAACCTCACCTTAATAACCGATCGCTTCACTGTGCGGGATGGTGCTCAAGTTAGTGTTAGTAGTCAAAGCAACGGTAATCGACCGGGAGGAATTGCTGGAGACCTTAAAATACAGGCGGAAGAATTGCAGATTTTGAATGAGTCGTTGATTACTGTTGGCAATCGCAGTGGACAAGCTGGTAGTCTGACTGTGAATGCTGGTACAATACGCCTCGATAACGGCCAGATTATTGCCATAACTGGAGGACAGGGTAGAGCCGAAGATGGAGCGGTAATCGCCCTGAATGTCTCAAATATTCTATTCATGCAAGATCGCAGCCTGATTTCCGCAGAGGCTCTGGATGCCGCGAATGGCGGGAATATCACGATCGATGCTGCCGATGGGTTTGTGCTCACACGTGCCAATCAAAATAACGACATTGTTGCTCGCGCTCAACTGGGCAATGGCGGCAGAATCCAAATCAATGCTCAGCGGATTTTCGGCCTGGATGAAGGGTCATTTTTGCCAGAGAATCGCACCAATGATATTGATGCCAGCTCAGAGTTTGGAGCGCAGGGCCTGGTTGAGTTAGAACAACTGGGTGTAGACCCCAGCGCCGGAACGGCGGAGTTACCAAATGAAGTATTAACTAGCGCCATCAGCCAACGCTGTCAGCCCGGCCAAGGGACCTCCAGCTTTATAGAAACTGGGCATGGTGGTCTTCCGTTAGGACCTGGCGAGACAATCACCACTCACGATCTGTGGGAAGACATGGGCAACCCAGATCAACGCATTTCCCATACAGCTGCTTCAGCACCCCTAGAATCAGATGCTAATTCACCAGATGCCAATCTAGCAGCCAATTCGGTGAATGCAATTGTGGAAGCTCAGGGCTGGGTGAAAAGTGCTGACGGCAGGATTGTGCTGACGGCAACCGCACCCACGGTCACACCCTATAGTTCGCTGCAATCGCCTACATGTTCTTTGTCTGATTCATCCTCTAATCCGCCATGACGATGCAGCCTCTCCGCCCTTTCAGTTCGACCTTTCTGAGAATTTGGCGGCTCGTGCTGGCATTTTTGCTTGGATTCGTGCTGACAGTAGCTGTTCCAGCAACTCCTGGCTTTTCGCAAGCTGCTGCGCCTGTGGGGGCTGATGTTGGTCTTAATGCGATTGAGCGAGGCAGAGGTGCTTATCAGCAAGGACGCTGGGAAGAAGCCATTGCCATTTGGCAAACGGCGCTCAAAACTCAAGGTGATAATTTGGTAACTGATCTGGCAACTGATTTGGCACAGGCTACCCTATGGACCTATCTGGGGATGGCCTACCAGAAAATGGGGCGTTGGGAAGAGGCTCAAACTGCGATTGATACTGCACTGCAACGACTAGAGGCGATAACACCCTCTAATCAGCGATCGCATTTGCTGGCTCAGGCACTGAATGTACAGGGGCAACTCAAATTGGCTGAAGGCGAGGTGGAACAGGCCATCTTGATCTGGCAACGAGTCACCCAGATCTATCAAGACTTGAACTATGACCCAGGTGTGACGGGAAGCCGGATCAATCAAGCTAGAGCCTTGGAAATTAACGGCTATTACCGTCGAGCCTGTCAGGTATTGCTAGCAGCCATTGACCTGGATGATCAGAGCTGTGATGTCAACCAGCCGCCCGATGCCGAGCAGGTCTTGCAGCACGTCCTCTCCCAGCCTGATGTTTCCCTGCAACTCCTCACCCTCCGCAGTTTAGGTAATATCTTTCGCCTCAAGGGGTTTCTACCTCAGGCGCAATCCTTGCTGCACACCAGTCTTGAACTAGCCCAATCCCTGGCAGATCCACAAACCATTGGGCTGTCTCTGCTGAATCTGGCCCATGTGGAGGCAGCGCAATACCAGCGTATGGCATTTCTGGCAGACCGCTCAAACCAGGAGACCGATCGGCAGGCTGCACTGAACCTGGCTAGACAGGCTCTAGAGCACTACAGTGCCATCGATGCGAGGTTGAGCGAACACCAGGATGAGGCCGATCGGCTGGAAGCTAGCAATCGCTTGCTCAGGATGCAGGCCGCTATTCAAAGGTTCAACTTTTTAATTCAGCTGAATCATTGGCTTGCCGCTCAAGCTGAGACTCCAGAACAACAGGAATTTCAACGCCAGCTCCAGGCTCAAGACCAGGAAATGGCGAAATGGCTGAGCAATCCCCTTCCACCCAGTCGTGCGGTTCTCTATAGCCAGATTGATTTAGCCCGTGGCTTGATGCAGCGCTGGCAGGATAGAAGGGCGCAATCTGCATTTACAGCATTTGCAACTACATCTCCAGACCTAATTCGCCAGCTTTTAGAGCAGATCCAGCAGCAGGCCGATGGATTGGATGACCCCCAAGCGCAGTCCTATGCCTGGGGCACACTGGGTCAGTTTTACGAACTCCTCGCCCTTCAGGAGCAGACTCCAGCTGCCTGGGCGCAGGCTCAAACTGCGACTCAACAGGCACTGGGACTGGCCCAATCGGTTCAGGCATGGTCGATTGCCTATCAGTGGCAGTGGCAACTGGGGCGCATCTATCAAGCGCAGGGACAAACGGAAGCCGCAATCGCTCATTATCAGGCAGCGGCGGCAACCCTCAGCACAGTGCGGCAAGATTTACTAGCCGTTGAGTCGCAGGTGCAGCTCTCGTTTCGGGACGACGTTGAGCCAGTCTATCGGGAATTGGTGTCGTTGCTGTTAGCCTCACCCAATGGCACACCACCCAGCCAAGCCAATTTGCAACTTGGTATCGAGGAGATTGATGCCTTACAACTGACAGAACTAGAAAATTTTCTCAGCTGCAATTTGACTCCCACCATTGCCTTGGGTCAGCCGCAAACCGATCCCAAGGCCGCCATCCTCTACCCGATTCTGTTGCCTGATCAGCTCGTGGTCCTTGCCCGTCTGCCCCAGTCTGATATGATTCAGTTCCATGCGGTTGCTATTGCTCGTGACGAGGCGACTCACCAGCTAGAACAATTGCGGCAGCAAGTGGAGCAACGCTACCTGTCTGATGCTTTCCTGGCGCAGTCGCAGCAGGTTTATGATTGGCTGATTCGTCCGTTTCGAGCTGCTCTAGAAGAGCAACAGGTGCAGACACTCGTGTTTGTCTCCGATGGGGTGATCCGGAATCTGCCGATGGCAGCGCTTTATGATGGAGAACGGTTTTTGGTTGAAGCTTACGCGATTGCGCTTAGCCCTGGTTTGCAAATTCCTGCCTCTACACCTTTGCCTAATTTGCAGCTCGATGTGCTTGCCTTTGGGTTGTCAGAAATTCGCCCAGACTTTCCTCCCCACGCCAACTTTGCTCCCTTAGTCAATGTAGAACGCGAACTGAACCAGATTGCAACCGAGGTTTCTAGCCATGATGTCTTAAACCAGTCTTTTACCAGCGAGGCACTGCAAATATGGATTGGCCGTTCTGATGCCCCAATCGTCCATATTGCGACTCACGGGCAGTTTAGCTCCGATCCAAATGACACTTTCTTGCTGGCATGGGACCGACGCATCATCCTGAAGGATTTCAGCAACATTCTCCAAACTCGCGAAAACCAGAATACCAAAGCGATCGAGCTGCTTGTGCTCAGTGCCTGCAAAACGGCTGACGGGGATGATCGGGCCACTTTAGGATTGGCAGGAATCACGATTCAATCGGGGGCACGCAGCACAATTGGTTCGCTTTGGTATGT
This sequence comes from Leptolyngbya sp. NK1-12, assembly GCF_032598965.1. Lineage (NCBI taxonomy): Bacteria > Bacillati > Cyanobacteriota > Cyanophyceae > Leptolyngbyales > Leptolyngbyaceae > Leptolyngbya > Leptolyngbya sp. NK1-12. Next base: position 6,173,965 of record NZ_CP053586.1, on the reverse strand, counting down.
TGACGATCAGAGCACGTCGGAACTGGTGGGGCGACTCTACCAAGAACTGGCTAAACCAGACGCCGGGATGACCCGAGCCGAAGCCCTGCGACGTGCCCAGGTCAATCTGCTGCATTCTCCTGGCTACCGTGCTCCCGTGTTTTGGGCACCCTATGTGCTGGTGGGAAATTGGCAATAGGAAGTTCAGTTCAGGACTGGTGCGTTGACAATTACCGACAAACCTACCGATTCTACGAACTGCTGCCAATCTTGCCTGACTGTAGCGTCATGGGGAGCCGTCTGGCGCATCACGATGATCTCGGTCAGCGCATCCTGCCAAATTCCCTGTTGAGCCAGGAGGGTAATCCGCTCGCGCAGTGTGGATTCGGCTGCTAGTTGCTGGACCAGCGGAGGAGCCAGTTCAACCCGACGAATGGTTCCTTCCACAGAACGATTGAGGGAAGGACTGTTGGTTTCCAACAAGGAGAACACCCACTGATAGGATCGATTGACTGCAAGCGGATGGCGGATCTGCACGCCCACAATCCCAGCAGTAGGTGCCAGAGTCACCGTTTCGATTGAGATGGCCTGTTGGTTTTGATCTAATAGCACCAGTTCGGCCTGGACGCTCTGCTGCCGGGCTGGCACATAAAACCACAGTGTTGGCGTTGCTGTAATCGTCTGCGTCGCATCGGCCTCAGAGGGTAGACTACAGGAATTGGTTGTATTCGATATGGGGTTTGGACCCGGCAGCAAGGCAATTAACTGATCGCTACAGCTACCTCGTGCCCCACCAGAAGTACGGCTCTGGGGGCGGCCCTGTCCGTCAAACCCACCATTAGAAGCTTGAGAGACCATGTCAAGGTTGGGACGATAGGCGTTTTGGCGAGATTCTGTTGTCATCGAGGAAGCAATCGCTCCGGTTGAGAGCAACACCAAGCTGGCAATCGCGCCTGAAACGGTAGAGAGAATTGAAGCACGCTTAGAGTAAGTCATGTGACATCCAGGGGGGTTAGTTGTCATTCAAATCAGCGAGAACAAACTAGCAAAAATGAACAAGTGAAAATAACCAGGGGACGGCTACCCAATGTTGACGCCGTCAAGCTAAAAATAGCTTTCGCAATAGCAAAACCAGCACTACTCCTGCCGCAACAGCAATGGCGATCATGCTTGGCAGAGCAGGAATCCATCCACCGTGCAACAGCACTCCATAGCTAATACCGCCCACTGCCATGATCAGCCCACCAACGGTGACGCTCACCCGCCCCACCGAGCGTTGATCAACTCTGCCAAGCCACCAAGTGACTCCACTGCCCACGAGTCCCCATCCTGCAATCCAGACTATTTCTAGCCACTCCGGCCACCACCAGAGCAGGGAACGGTGGCCCAATCCAGCATCAATTAACTGACTGGCCATATGGGCGTGCATGATCACACCTAGCATTCGCTGCGATCGTCCAGGGGCAAACAGGGCATCTTGGGGATCTTCCAAACCGATGAGTACCATGCGATCGTTGACCAACGTTGCTTTTAAGTCTCCGCGCAAGACTTGTGTCAGTGAGACTCGCGCTGGATCAGCGGTCCGGTAATTTACCAATACCTGGAAGCCTGCTCGCTCGGCTGGAGAAAGCCGATATCCCCCGGCAGTCGGCTGTAGCTCAGGAATAATCGTTTTACCGAGGCGGATGTGGCGATCATCCAAAAATTGAAGCGTGATGCCCTCCTGTTCTAAATAGCGCAGTGCAACTTGCAGGTTGAATGAACGGCTCGTGGGGCAAGCCTGAGACCGATCCATGCCCAGAAGTTGCCGCCGGACCCTGTAGTCTGAATCCACAGCAAAATCGGTGAAACCGAGTCTATGAGTTGGTAATCCTGGCGGTGCAGGAATACTGATAGGGGTTTCTACATCTTTGGTCTCTGCAATTACGCATACAGGCACGAAGTTATTCATTGACCGCAGCCTAGACTCTAATTCCGGCAGCAGCGGAAAGTCGTGGTAGAAATCCAGCCCAACTACGCGAGGTTGATGGGGGGCGAGTCTATCCAAAACCTGGAGGAGGGCTTGATCCGCTAGGGAACCTCGGCGCTCCATGCCCAATTGATCCTGGTACTGGATATCGGCTTCGCTGACCGTGATCACCAGGAAGCGATTGTCGCTAGGTTCGACAGGACGCCATCGCATCATCTGATCGTAGGTTTGCAATTCGAGACCCTGCAGTAACCCAAGCGAGCGAACGGCCAGCACAAAGAGAACACTGCTCACGCCTGCCGCAACCGCCTGCCAAACAGGAAGCCAGGGCGCTGCCGAGCGAGACTGCTGATGTAGGGTCTGGAGCTGTTGAGCCACCCATGCCCGATCAAAGATGGTGGTGTAGACGCGGTTAAACGGCATTAGGCGTCCGTGCTGCTGGGTCACTAAGCCCGTCAGGCGTAATTCGGTTTGTTCGGATGAATCAGTGGCAGGAACGGCTCCGTGCTGCAACAGGGTTTGGTAATAGCGCAGCAGCCGTTCGGGCCGTCGGGAATGGCGCAGCAGCCGATCGCGGATGGTCCGTAAGTGCTCTGGTTCATCCTGCGTTTCCCAGTTTTCCATCAACTGGGTGCGTACCAGCTCGGCAATCCGCTGGGCTTCGGCTCCGGCTGGGATAGGCTGATTCTGTCGCGTCACTAGCCAGCACAGCTTCTGGGTCAGAAATGGCTGCCCTCCCGTCCAGTCGAGAATGGTCTGAAGCACGGCCTCAGGGCAATCAACGTAGGGCACCAGCCCAGCAGCAAGAGCACCGCTTTCCTCAGGCTGAAAGCCCTGTAGCTCAATCGCCTGACCAATGTTAAACGGGGTTGCTGTTTCGTCCCGGATTAGGGCTGCGGGGGTCGCTACGCCTAACATCACCACGGTTAAGCGACGATAGCTGGGCTGGGACGCTCGCCGCTCATACCAGCTCCGCACCAAACCAAAGAAATCATCGGTGGGAAAGCTCAGCCCCAACACGCTGTCGATTTCATCAAAAAACAGAACTAGTGGCTGGGTCACTTGGGCTAACACCACCTGTTCGACAAACGTGCCCAATTGCTGCACCGGCGAAAGATCTTCGTGTTCTCGCAGCCAAGCTCGTCGATTCACCTGCAAATCGAGGCCGCTGATCAGTTCGGCAATCATGCCGCCATACCACTGGGAAGCCGTAATATGCTGACTGCCAATCCCAAGCAGTTCAACCTCGACGCTGAGGATACCCTGTTCAGCCAGTCGCTCCATCGTCCGTACCCGCAGGGACGACTTACCCATCTGGCGCGAGTTGAGAATATAGCAATAGGTGCCATGCAGCAGCGCCTCAAACAGGTCGTGGTCCGCCTGTCGCATCACATAGCTCGGTGCGTCTGATGTCAGACTGCCGCCCGGTTGGTAATGGTATGAGGCAAATTTACTCATGATCGCCCTGCCTACTCTAACGATCGCTGCAGTTGGGCATTGAAATACTGACGATAAAGGGGACAGCGCGGCGCAGCCTGATTGCCTTGTAGCCGAATCAGCCCCATGCTTTGCAGCTGGTAGGCTTGCACCGACTCCAGATGGATCGGCTGAGTGGCACGCATTACCTGACTGAGGGCATGAGTTAAGTCGGAATTGCCGCGAATGCGCAGCCAACATTCCCGCAGATGATTGGCGTAGATGCCGGCTTCCGTAGGGGCCGATTGAATCAGATTCTCTAAAGACAAATCAGGATGACTCTTGAGCGCCAAAAACGCCAGCTCCAGCAAATAGGGATGCCCGCCCACCAGGTGGATCAGAGGCGTCAGATCAATATTGGCAAGCAGGTGGTGCTGCTGGGCCAGATCGAGGATCTGACTAGGGTTAAGCTCTGGCAGATTCAGTGGAACGCCTATATTGAAAGGAGACTGGTTGATATTGAGCTGAATATAAACATCGGTAGCGTGAACAATGCAGAGGCGCAGCTTTTTCCAATTCATCCGCCGACGCGCTTTTTCATACCATGAGCGCAGCAAGCCGAAAAAGTCCTCATAGATTTCTGGATAAGGGAACAGTAGATCGACATCATCCAGACAGAGGACAAGCGGGCGATCATCGGCGGCCAACAGATACTCTTCGACATAGCTCGTGCAGCTTGCCTTGCTGCCCATGCTTGCTTCATCCCAATAGGTCTCGATCTGGTTCGGCATTCCTAATTCGCGGCTGATGTTGACGCAAAACCAGCGTAAAAATCGATCGAGGTCGGAAAAGTGAGCTTTGCGATCGGCGAGTTCAAAGCTAAGGATGACTGTTCGCAGCGCTTGGGTAGACAGCTGAGCCAGAGTATGTTCCATCAACAATGTTTTGCCCATCAGGGCAGGCGCTTTGATGCGAACGAGCGACCCAGGCTGCAGCAGAGTGTCATAGCAGATGGCCTCAATCGGAGGTCGCGCCACGTAGATCGCTGGTTGCGCGGTTTCCACAATTGTAGAAGGCACTGTAGAAGGCACTGTAGCAGTCAGTCCTGTAGCAGTCAGTCCTGTAGCAGTCAGTCCTGTAGCAGTCAGGGCAGCAGTGGATGCAGTTTGCTCAGGAGCATCGCGATTATCATTCTCTGCAGCTAAAGCCTGATGGTTAGCAGAGTGGACCTGAGGCAGATTCTGGGTCGGATGCTGGATCAGATAGCGTTGCAGCGCTTCACGGAAGTCGGTTTTGCTGACGGTTTCGCCTAGAGCTTGACTCAGCGATCGCCACAACTTGTTGCCGACATCGCGTCGCAAATAGCTATCTGAATAGCCCGACACCTCCGCAATTTGGTCATAGGTGAACCCCTGCCATGCCCCGCGGAGAATTTCAGTTTCAACATCACTCAGGTGCCGTCCCAGACCGTCAAACAGGGCTTGATCGGCTGTGGCAATTGCGCGTTCCAAATCCAGTTCCATAGGGCACCCCCAGCTTATCGTTAGCCTCAAGTCGGCTTCGATAGGCAGATTATAGAGCGTTTCAGTTATTCAACCTGCTACAGATCTGTTCATGAAAACCTGTGACTACAAATGTTAATGAAAATCTGTGACTATAAATCTGTGACTACAAATCTGCGATCAGGCGTGCTTTGCGCAGGAGAAATTGCAGTACCGTTTCTTCTCGGGTGACAATGTCGGCCCGTCCTTCCATACCGAGCTGCATTTCACATTGATTGGTGCCTCGCCCCAGCGTCAGTCGGTCTGGTTTAATCGTCACTTCATAGAATGCGCCCTTCACACCAGGCTGGGGTTCCGACAGGTCCGAGCCATTGCGATTTTGAGGGGTTGAGGTGTCAGGGGCGATTGCTGTCACTTCGCCTTTGAGCGTGCCATAGTCAGGATAGGGACAAGCCGCTACTCGCATCTGCGCCTGATGCCCGATTTCAACTTTGCTGATATCCTGGGCAGGCACTATTGCTTTCAGCACCAGCGGACTGGCGCTCGGCGCTACCTGGGCAACCGCTTCACCCGGTCGGACAATTTGGTTGGAATTGCGTAGATTAAGCTGAAACAAAATGCCATCCGCCGGAGCGGTAACGACCGTTCGGTTCAGGTCAACTGCGGTTTGTTGCAGCGATTGGCGATCATTTTCGAGCTGTTTTTCAACTTCGGCTCGCTGCTGCACCAGAGATTGCTGCTCTTTGTTCAAGGTTGCTAGCGTAGATTCTCCTGCAGCACTTTCCTGCGCAATTTTTTCACTCGCGATCGCCACTTCTGCTGAACTAGGGTGAAGCGCCGCCTGGGCCGACTGCAACCGTGCTTTAGCCGCTTCGACTTCCTGTGCTTGCTGGTCAGCGGCTAGTTGAGCTTCCTCAAATTCGTCTTGGGAGAGGGCACCCGCCTCCGCCACCGGACGGTAGCGATTGCGCCTTGTCTGAGCGGCTCCATAAGCGGCCTCAGCTGCTCTCAGGGCCGCTGTGGCTTCCTCTACTTCAGCAACGGTGACAATTTGCTGATCGCGGTATTGGCGTTGACGATGAGCCAGTTCCGCCTCCGCAGAGACAACTGAGCGATGAATGCGATGGGACTCTGCTAAAATCTGGCGATCGACAGCGTGAATCTGAGCATTGAGCTGGGTGAGTTGCAGTTCAGCTTGCTGAATATTGTTGAGGAGTTGGTTTTTCTGGGTTTGCAAGTGCGAATCATCAATCGTGGCAATAACGTCTCCCTGCTTGACCTGCTGGTTTTCTGCAATCAAAATGTCTTGAATCGCGCCTTCAGCCGCCGCCTGGACCACCCGCAATTCACCCGTCGGACGGACAATGGCCTGGGTTCGCACTACCGATTTGTATTTGACAACAGCAGACAAGGGAAATGCAAGCGCTACAGTTGCCACGACAAACAATCCACCAAAGTGAATCCAGCGGCTAATTGGCGGCAGGAATTCAGCTTCTTGAAATAGAGGTAAGGTTTTAGGAGAATGTTGGCTCAGCATGATTGTCAGTTTTGAGTTTTGAGTTTTGAGTTTTGAGTGATGTTTCACCTGAAGTGAAGGGTGGGTTAATCACAGCAGTCTACTAACAGACTAGATAGATGTCAGACTAGACAAAGGCTTGATGTACTTAAGTGCACCTGTTTTATTAGCCCGCAATTGATTCGTGGGTGAGTCAGCAGTTAAGTGACAGAAAAAAATGTACAGATTCTCGAATCGAGGCAAGGTGTTAGGTGGCAGATGCACCGTTGCTGGATGCGCCGTTATAAAGCAGAGATTTCCCGTTTGTGCCGTTGCTGCCGTTATAGCTGGGGGAGAGTTTCAGGGTTTTGATCCATTCAGCGTTGATGGAACTGTCTTCGCCTAGAAATTCCAGGTGTTCTCCGGGTTGGTGCATCAACTCTTGAGGAGTACCTTGAATCTTGAGACGGCCTTTTTCGAGCATCACGATCCAGTCGGCTTGACGAATCACTTGGGGACGGTGGCTGATCAGAATCGTAGTTTTGCCCTGGCGATGCTTCAGCAGTCGAGTTAATACCTGCGCCTCGCTGACCGGGTCAAGCGCGCCCGTCGATTCATCCAAAATTAGCACCGGTGGGTTTGTGACCAAAGCACGAGCAATCGCCAAGCGCTGCTTTTGTCCGCCAGAGAGATTAGCGCCAAATTCACCCAACACGGTTTGATATTTATCTGGCAGTTCGCTAATAAATTCGTCTGCCCCGACAACCTGACAGGCTTGCACAATTTGGTCAAAGCCGATGTGAGGATAGCTAAACCGGAAGTTATCGACAATGGAACGGCTCCAGAAATGGGGATCTTGGGGCACTAAGACCACCTGTTGCCGCAGGCACTCCAGCGCCAGATCGTGCTGGTTATAGAGTCCGTAGCGAATATTGCCAGTTTGGCTGAAGTACAGCCCGGCCAGTAATTTTGCCAGGGTGCTTTTGCCGCAGCCCGACTTGCCAATCAGAGCAATGGTTTGGCCTCCGGGAATCGTTAACGAAAAGTCTTGCAGCAGATCAACCCGACCCGTGTGGTGAAAGTTGAGTTCGGTGCAGGTAATGTCAGTATTGCCCAAAATTTCAGCCCAGGGTTTCTTCACATCTCCGTCGTCTTCTGGCGTCGCGTCGATCACTTCCTTCAGCCGCTGCACAATAATTTGGGCTGTAATTATCTCATCCACTAACCCAATCACCGCCCCCAAAAAGCCGAGGAAATTGCCGCTCATGCCGTTGTAGGCCATTAGTTGACCGATCGACATAGTGCCGTCAATCACCAGGTAGCTGCCCAGCCAGAGCAGAGCAATGCTGGTAAAGGTGGAGAGAACGCCCGTAATGGTGCCGCTGTAAAGCCCTAACTTCATGGTGCTCCAGCCTAGGTTGGCCAATCGGCCATAGTTGCTCTGATATTCCTGCCATGCCTGAGGGGTAGCCTGGGTTGTTTTTAGCACCTGTACGCCGCGGAAGGTTTCCACCAAAAAGCCCTGGTTTTCTGTGCCTAGAACAATCATGTTGCGGGTCTTTTGGCGCAGAGCCGGTAAAAACAGCAGATTCACGCCCGTCACCAGAATGAAGACAATCACCGATGCCACCGTGAGTTGCCAGCTATAGCACAGCATCAAGGCCAGTGAGATCATGGCGATAAAGAACTGGCTGGGCAAACCTAACACAATTTGCGATACCAGTCCGTTAACCGCGTTCACATCGGCGATCCGACTGACTACTTCACCACTGCGCCGACTTTCAAAATAGCTGAGGGGTAGATGCAACAACTTGCGTCCATATTCCATCACTAGTCCAAGATGGAGCCGCTGGCTGAAGTGACCGATCAGATGCGCCTGCACAAGCCCAACGACACTGCGAAACAAATTCATCACAATCACGCCGATCGCCACTGTCGTCAGTAATTGAGTATCTCCCCGCACTAATACATCATCGGTAAGCAACTGCATCATTAATGGCGAAGCCAGAGACAGTAGCCCTACAGCAAAGTTGATCGCAATCGCCTGCGCCAGAATCGTGCGATAGGGCCAAGTACGAGCTAAAAATCGACCAAACCCGCCTGCTGAGTCTTCCTCCTGTTGATAAAAGCGGGTGTCATCGGGCGATAACAACATCATCACGCCGTTGCCCCAACCCGCCATCAACTCTCGCTGGGTCAAATAGCGAATACCAATACCCGGATCGGCAACCACATATTTATTGCCTTTTTGTCCATACAACACGACCCAGTGATAGCCTTTCCAGTGAATGATGGCCGGAAGCGGAACTTCGCTGAGCCGCTCGATAATTTGTTCGTTGGCCTTGACTTGGCGGGCATGAAATCCAAACGCTTCGGCTCCCCGTGTCAGACCCAGCAGTGTGGTTCCCTGGGCACCGGTTCCTACAGCTTCGCGCATCCGACTGATGGCAAATGTTCGTCCGTAAAATTTGGCAATCGTAGCAAGACAGGCAGCCCCACAGTCTTCTTCGCTGTGCTGCCGAACAATGGGATATTTCATGGTTAGACTAAGAGCGGTAGAGGGAATAATTTCGGCAACGCGCTGAAATACTGTTTGATATACTGTCCTGATGAGTTGCCGCTGTAATGTTTAGATATGAAATCAGTAAAGTAGGTAGACATCATTGAGGCATTTAGATTCTCATTAATTGTGCCTACCTACTGAATATGGCAGTCAACCTTGACAGAGAACAATCAATGGCTTAGAAATCGTCAACCTCAATCACTCTATAGGTCACCTGATAGGTGGAGCCGCTGCCAGACAGCTTAACGGTTGTGGGGCCTTTGACACCAGTGATGTTAAATCCTCCCATGAAATCATCACGACTGAAAATACCATCTTCGTCATATAGCCCGACAAAGTTTCCTACCTCAACCGGTCTTGTAAGCCGTGGCTCAAATAGCTTGAAGCTGCCTGCACCCATGCTACCTTTCCAGGCTTGTTCACCGTTGATTTTGAGCATCGTTTCGTCATTACCGACGATATCTGCGCCTGCTTTAATGCATTGAATCGATTTGACTTGGAGTTGCAGTCCTCCACCACTGACAGTGGCTCCTTCTTCAGAGGTCAAATCGGTGAACAGAGCAGAATTAGCGTTAATCATTGTTTTCTCCGTTAATAAATGAAATGAATGTGAGAATGATTCGTAACCAAAATCAGACATTGATCAAAGAAAATAGTAGTCAACAATTAGATGATTTTCTTTTCCTTGTCTTGGTCTGTTGTGAGGTGTAATGTGTGTAACTTCATCCCCCTCACATTTACTACTTTATGAGGGAGCACAATGAATGTCGTTACAGGAAATGTCTGGAGTTCAGATTGATAGGTCAGGTGGATAATGTCAGGGATGGCGCAATGCTGAATTGTCTGCTTGTAGAGCGAAGACAGAGGACTACAACAAGAGGCCATCTGACAATTACAGACCAATGGCAATCAGATTCTAGAGAAGTTTCGCAATTACCTAAAGCATCCCCAAACCCGCCACCTGCTCTTCCAATCGGGTTGCTTCGTTTCGCAGATTGAATCAAGCCTAAAAACTAGTCACAAACTGTGGCGCTAGCCAGAGCCTCAGCACCAAAGGGTGAGCACTGCAAACCGTAAAGAAAAATTCATGCCTTTGTTAAATAACGGCGAAACATAGAGCTAAAATATGACATTCTGCCAATACTTATTAATAATCGAAGACTGGCACACCTTTATTGACCATTACTGAATTAGACCATTATCTTGAGAAGCGTCCCTATGAGCCTGAGCGATAAAATTAGCAATCAAGCAACCCAAGAGAGTTTAGTGGCAGACTGTGCCAAACTGATTGACGAGCAGGTTGCTGCGAAAAGCGGCATTTCTGGACTGGCTCTCAAAGCAGCTTACGGTGTAGTCAAAGGCCTTGAACCGGGCTATGTCCCAGCCGCAATTCAACGACTGTTGCCAGAAGTGGTTGCGGTGCTAGATCCGATGTGGGAGGAAGGCGTACAGTCGGGTGATCCAGTGACCTATTTAACCCAAAACCGTGCCCAAACAGCGGATGCCCTGCTCAGCATTACTGATGCCAAGATTGAGAAATCCAAGAATGGAGTCGTGCGGGCCTCCTATAATAAGCTCCGCAAGTCAGTCAAGAGTGATGTTGAAGAAGCGGTTCCAGGTTTGGCTCAAATTCTGGGTGCCCATGTGTAGTTTGAATCCTATGTAGTCTGCTCTTGTGTAGGCTGATCTGGGCCTGATTTTTGGTCTAATTTTATAGGCCAAGCCACCGAGGTGGTCAGCCAAAGCGCTACACTGAAGGGGGTTTAAGTTTCTTAAAGCTAGCTACTCCAAGTCCCTATGGCATTACCTTACAAGCTGCTGTTTGTCTGTTTAGGCAATATCTGCCGTTCGCCTTCAGCCGAAGGGATCATGAATCATTTGATCCAGCAGCGGGGCTTGGAAGGGCAAATCATCTGTGATTCTGCCGGTACGTCTAGCTATCATGTTGGCAGTCCACCGGATCGCCGGATGACCGCCGCCGCTGCTCGCCGAAATATTACCCTATCAGGTCAAGCGCGTCAGTTTGAGCTATCAGACTTTGAAGCATTTGACCTGATTTTGGCGATGGACAAAGACAATTACGAAAATCTACTCTACCTGGACCGTGAAGGGAAGTACCAGCACAAGGTAAAGCTGATGTGCGATTTTTGTACCCAGCACCGCGATCGGGAAGTGCCTGACCCTTACTACGGGGGCGAAGCTGGCTTTAACTATGTAATTGATTTGCTGCTAGATGCTTGCGAAGGGTTACTGGCCCATGTGCAGCAGGAGATCAGAGCTTAGGAGCCGAGCCGCCTAATCAACGCGCAACACTAGCCCCTTTAGGTACAAGCCTTCCGGGTGGTAGATGCTGACAGGGTGGTCGGCGGGTTGGGTAAGATGATGCAGAATTCGCGTGGGTCTCCCAGTTTCAATCGCGGCTGCCATTACCGCACCATTGAAGTACTCTGGAATCACAACCTGCGAACAGGAAAACGTGAACAGCAGGCCGCCGCGCCGCAATTTACTGATTGCAAGCTGGTTCAGTCGCTTGTAGGCCATCACTGCCTGATGCCGTGCCGAGAGATTTTTAGCAAATGCAGGCGGATCGAGCACAATGATGTCGTAGTCAGCATCACAGTCTTTTAAGAAGGTAAACACATCGTCGGTAAAAGCGGCGTGATCGCCTGTGGTTGGGTTCAACGCCACGTTATCCTTTGTCCACGCCACTGCCTTGGCAGAGCTATCCACCGAATGCACCACTCTAGCACCCGCCTGCAGCGCATAGATGGAAAACCCGCCCGAATAACAGAAAGTATTTAGCACTTTCTGATCTTTGGCGTAGTGGGCCAATAAGGCTCGATGCTCGCGCTGATCGAGAAAGAAGCCAGTTTTTTGCCCCGTCTGCCAATCGACTAAAAAGCGATGTCCAAATTCCAACACCTCTAGTGGGCTAGATTCGCCTAGTAAGTACTGGTCCTGCCTAGAAGCATCCTGAGAGGCCGCATGGCGAAACAACAGCGAGGCGCTTTTGTCGTAAACCGCTTTGAGTGCCGCACCATAGATATGCTGCAAACCCCTGACCAGAACCGAGCGCTGCTCGTACATGCCAATCGAGTGGGCCTGCATGACCGCGACACCGTTGTACCAGTCGATAATTAAGCCAGGAAATCCGTCGCCTTCTGCATTAATCAAGCGATAGCAGTTGGTGGTGGGACTGTTGACTAAACCGAGCTGCTGCCGGAGTTGATAGGCGGTTTGCAGTTTTTCTAGGAATAGCTGTTCTAGATCGGAGACAGGTGCAAAAGCAAAAATTTTGACAGCAATCGTGCCTGTTCCGTAGTGACCAGTTGCCAAAAACTCTCCTGCATGGCTATACACGTCAACCACTGCCCCTTCCCGCAGTTCGCCTTCGGTTTGCTTGATTGCACCGGAGAAAATCCAGGGATGAAACCGTTTGACGGCATCAGCTTTGTGTTTATGTAGAACAACGCGAGGAATAGACATAGAAAACCAGCAAAAATCGGCAGCAATGCAGCAGATGGGCTACTTCATCCTACAGTAGCAACCCGCTATCGCTTGCTGAGCCTGTGTTTATTTAACAGATTTGCTGAATGAGTTGGTGCAGTGGGGGAGGTGGTTCGGTTGATCTAGCTGATGTGCTCGGCTAGTCTACTTTAACGGCGTTGAGTTATTGCGGTTGCGTCGTTTCTGGCGATGCCGCACCAGCCAAGCAATACAGGCCACTAGAATTAGACCCAGAACAACTTTGGAAACTGGGCCAAGATATTCTTCTACTAGCTCGTAGTTGTCACCCAGCAGATATCCGGCAAAGGTAAGCAGCAACACCCACGCCAATGTACCCAGCGTAGAATAGACCAGAAATTCCCCAAATCGCATTCTGCTGAACCCAGCCGGCACCGAAATCAGCGTCCGCACTCCTGGTACTAAACGACCGAAAAACACCGCTTTTGTACCGTGCCGGTAAAACCAACGCTGGGCCTTGTCGATTTCTTCTCCCGAAATACCGAGCCACTTCCCATAGCGATCCAGCCAGTTTTTCAGGCGGGTTTCCCCCAAATAACTGCCAATATAGTACCAAGGCAAAGCCCCCAGCATGGTCCCAATTACTCCGGCAGCAACTGCTGGTACAAACGCCATTTTGCCCTGACCAATCGTGAATCCGGCTAGCGGCATAATCAGCTCGGACGGAATTGGCGGAAACAAATTTTCCAGAAACATCAGTATACCGATGCCCCAATAGCCCATTGAGGTCATGATTTGGGTAATCCATTCTGCCATGAGGTCACTCCTAACTGTTGCTGGATACGGTTGCTGAACGCCCTAGTTACGAAATTGGCTATTAATGCGAGTTATGGCTAAAAAACAGAAGCAGGCATTTGCCTGCTCCATTGAAGTTATCGCCTTAGAGCCATCAGGTTCCCATGGTCCAGGAGTTGATGTACTCAATTTGCTCAGCAGTGAGGCTGTCGATGGCAATACCCATTGCTTGCAGCTTCAGACGAGCAATTTCCCGGTCGAGTTCTTCCGGAATCGAGTGGATGCCCGGCTCCAGCTTGCCCTTGTTCTTCACCAAGTATTCGCAAGCCAGAGCTTGGTTGGCAAAGCTCATATCCATCACGGCACTGGGGTGGCCTTCTGCCGCTGCTAGGTTGACCAACCGGCCTTCGCCTAATACCACAACCGACTTGCCATTGGTGAGCCGGTATTCTTCAGTGAAGTTGCGCACCGTTTTGACTTCACTCGCCATTTCCTTCAGGGACTTGAGATCAATCTCGATATCGAAGTGGCCAGAGTTGCAGACAATCGCACCATCCTTCATGACCTCGAAGTGCTCCTTGCGGATCACATGCTTGTTGCCCGTCACGGTGATGAACAGGTCGCCCAGCGGAGCCGCCAGCGCCATTGGCAGCACTCGGAAGCCATCCATTGCCGCTTCAATCGCCTTGACCGGGTCGATCTCCGTCACGATCACATTGGCACCTAGACCACGTGCCCGCATTGCTGTACCTTTACCGCACCAGCCATAGCCAGCTACAACGACAGCCTTACCGGCTAGCAGAATGTTGGTAGCACGAATAACGCCATCCAGGGTAGATTGGCCGGTCCCGTAACGATTATCAAAGAAATGCTTGGTCTCTGCATCGTTGACGTTCATAGCCGGGAAGGTGAGCACCCCATCCGCCAGCATTGCTTTGAGGCGCACAATGCCAGTCGTGGTTTCTTCGGTTGAACCGATCAGGTCAGGAAGCTGGTTTTGCCGCTCTTGAATCAGCGTGGCTACCACGTCGCTACCATCATCAATGATGACGTTGGGCTTGTGATCGAGGGCAGTGCGGACATGACGGTGATAGGTTTCGTTGTCTTCGCCTTTGATGGCAAACACCGAAATGCCGTAGTCTACAACCAGGCTGGCCGCTACATCATCCTGGGTGGAAAGCGGGTTGCTGGCAATCAGCAGCGCATCGGCTCCTGCATTCTTGAGGGCAATTGCCAAGTGGGCTGTTTCAGTCGTGACGTGACAGCAAGCCACCAAACGAATTCCTGCCAATGGCTTTTCTTGCGCAAACCGATCTTGAATTTGGCGCAGCACGGGCATTTCCCGTCCGGCCCACTCAATCCGCTGCTTGCCAATTGGAGCCAGGGAAAGATCTTTAACGTCGTGTTTAACCTGAGTGATGGTGCTCATTATGATTTGTAAAGATTTACTTCGGAGACTGTCTTAACTAGACTAACAAAACACTTGCCCAGCGAATAGAAGCAAATCGTAAACAAAACCAGATCTGAAGCGATATTTGAAGAATTTTGAAATTTCAATGAACCAGAAAACCACACTGATGTCAAATCAGGGCATCTAGTTCAGTGCCTACTAACTACCTATCCGATTTCTCTGACTGCAAGTCAGTAAACCCCTCAGAGTTTTTGAATTTCAAAACCCCGCAGGATTTTTTGGATAGGCCCTCAGGGCTGGTAGACTTGGGCTTCAATGCCCTGTTGCTGCAATTGCTGGAGCAGTTCTTGCGCTTTGGTTTCATCGTTAAATGCACCAAGCTGCACCTTGGCTCCCTCATCGGGAAGGTTGCGGACATAGGCATCGGGCACGGCACTGCGAGCTTGCTGCAAGCTGGCATCTCCGCTGTATTCCGTCACAACGTAATAGTAGTTGTTCTGAGCAGGCGGGGTAGTTGCAGCGGTCGGAGCGATCGGATCAGTTGAAGCAGCAGCTACGCTGGGAGCGGGTTCTGCGGCCGGGACTGGCTCAATCGGCGGTGGCACAGTACTGATGGGTTCTGGTGAAACGGGAGCGGGTTCTGGGACTGGAGCAGGTATGGCAGGCTCTGGCACCGACATCACTGGGGGAGCGGCAGGCACCACAACGGTTGAAAGGCTGGGTTGAGGAGCGGGAGCCACAGGAATTTCCGAGGGAGCAGCAGCAGCGGCAGCTTGGGGCGGGCTGCTGACGGCAGGAGTACTCGGCTTGCCTACCGAAGTGTTGGACTTGGCTGATTGGGATTGAGTTGATTTAGTCGATTTTTCGGTTTGAGCACCAGAACGAGAGGTTTGCTTAGGCAGGGTGCTGAGCGTTCCCAAATCCAGGTCTACAAACTCATCCGAAGTCAGATCGGGAGAAGGAACTGTCCCTCCAGCGGTTGCCACAGGGTTGGTGGAGGAGTTGGCAGATGAGTCTGGATTGGCATCAGGAGTCCAAAGCCCTAAGCTGCCTGGATTCATAATTACATAGCCCAATGTTGTGCTCGCCAACACGAGGAGCAGCATCGACCCGATCCCCATGGGCGTGAGCAGGGTATTTAGCAGCGAATGGGTATTTAGATCACTGGGTTGGTCTGGATCTGCTTCGCCAATACTGCGCAACAGCTCTTCTGAGGATGCCAGGTAATCATCCGGAGCATTGGAGGCATCTGAGGTCGAGTAGGAAACCGGCTGCTGGACGAACTTTTGTAGCGTAGAACTAGGTGTATAGGCTGAGAGATCATGCTGCTCGGCATAGCTAGCAATGCGGGCAGCGGTCGCTTCATCAGCGGCTCGGTTGGCCCGAGGGTCTGCTGCAAACGTGACTGGAGCCGGAGACGCTGTCGGTACAGCCATTTCTGGCGGTTGCGGACGTGAGACCACCGTCTGATGAACTGTCTGATGAGCTGTTTGATGAACTGGATGAACCGGTGGAGTGGGTGGAGGTGGAGGTGGATTGATCTGAGCCGCAGACTGACCTACCTGAGACTGACCTACCTGACGAGTTGCCTGACTGTCATAGCTGTTATGGCTGTCATAAGTAGACGAGCCATAAGACGAGCCATAAATAGAGGAGCGGGGCGTTGGTAGCTGAATACTATGGTTCAAAATGCCAATGGCGGCTGCGCCTGAACTGGTGGCAGGAAACGGCTTCCGGCGGGGCACGGTGGTAGCGGGGTGGCGACGCTGACGACGATATCGGATCAGTTCCTCCTCGATCTGCACATCCAAATTTTCTAGTGCTGCTTGGAGGGCTGGATGCAGCACTACGGTAGGCGAAGGGGTAAAGGGTTCAATCGAGGATGGTTGACGCATTACAGTACTCCTGATCAGAGCCGAAAGTAATTGATGGAATGGAACTTTTGCATCGAGCAAGCGATGGATTCGACTAAACCCAAGGCTCGATCCAGCTAATCGACGGTTCTAGGAATTGGCCTCTACTGCACCTACCGCCCTACTCACTGTATCTAATTGCTACATCTAGAGGAACAGCTTGCAGATTGCCAGTATAAGCGCTATATATAGGCTCAGATTTGGATGGCGACTCTAATGGGTAACAATAATAACGGATTTTTAGAAAAAAGCTGCGTTTATTCTAGAACTCTTTCAAGTTTCTGCTGAAAACCAGCTCAAAGCCCGAATCTTGCCAAATTAGATTTCTAACTGGGTGCGGATTAACATTTGCGAAAGTTACGTTAGAGCCAATTGACCAAGTCTCACCCCATTAAATGTTTATGTTTTTAAGCTACTGCTAGTGTGTCATGGGTTTTCAATCACTGCCTCAGTTACTCGATACCATTGCTAATCAAGAGAGTTGGTGCAAGCGCAAACAGTTTCAGCTTCTCCTAGCCTGCTGGTTTGATGTAGTCGGAGCAGTGGTAGCGGCCCAAACTCGTCCCACCGGCATTCAGCGGCGGATTCTGCAAGTCGCCACCTCTAGTTCGGTTTGGGCGCAGAATCTGGCCTTTGAGCGGCATCGGATTTTAGAAAAACTTAACGCTCGTCTAGAGCTGGATCTAACCGATATTCGCTTCTCGACCGCCCACTGGCAAACCGACAAAAATCGCCAAGACGTTGAGAATTTTTCAGAAATCGTTATCCTATGGCGGGATCACCCCAGTCGGGTCAGCACCTCCTGCTTACCTCGGCAGTCCCGATCCCGCGATGCTGCTCCGCGCCTTGCTAGGCAAGACCCGCAAACCGCTTTTTTGAACTGGGCCAGAACCGTGCGTGCCCAATCCCAGCATTTGCCCCTCTGCCCAAGCTGCCATAGTCCCACTCCAGAAGGAGAACTAACTCGCTGGTCAGTTTGTTCCCTCTGCGCCGCTCAGCAATTTGGCCGTGTCGAATCGACTAGAGCATTGCCTAAAGCGCCCCTACCGGCATCGGGACCCCAACCGCTGCCGATCCCATCTGATTCCATCTGATTCCATTTGATCTAGCATCGAGTACGGCACCCAGTACTAGTCTCTAATTTCTGGCTAGTCCCTATTTCTTACTTCCCCCTGCACCTACCCTTGCATCGCATACAGTATCGGATCCATGACATTTCTCTCTATTATTTATGGGTTGTTTTTCCTCAGCACTCTCGGCATTTTTTGGTCGGTCGAGCGGCGGTCGTTACGGTTATGGGTTTTGCTGATTGCTAGCCTGGTATTCTACAGCTCGCTGCAAATTCAGTACGTACCGCTGCTGCTGGCAATTACGCTCGTGACGTTTTATGGGGGGCAGGCGATTGGCACCCCAATGGATTGGCGTGTGGAGGATCGGGACTGGCCGTTTGCCCAGCAGGACTGGAACCGCCGTCGGCTAGCCCTACTCTGGATTGGGATTGGCCTGAATTTACTGCTGCTGTTGGGCTTCAAATATGTGCCATTTCTCCTAGAGTCGTTTGGCGGTATTGCAGGCATTGCAGGAGCGAACGAACAGGCCGACTGGATTCGTCAGCATGTGATTGCACCTCTGGGCATTAGTTTCTTTAGCTTTGAGTGCATTGCCTACCTCGTGGATGTGTATCGCGGTGCTCCGGCCACCCAGAGTTTTTTGAAATTTTCCTCCTATAAGCTGTTTTTTCCGAAACTGCTCTCTGGCCCGATTACACGCTTTCATCCCTTTGCGGCCCAAGTCCAGTCCCTCAAGTTTCCGGCCACGAGTCAAATCATCGACGCCCTCTGGCTGATTGCTAGCGGTGCAGTGAAAAAGCTCGTACTGGCCGATCATCTCGGTACTGTAGTTAATTTGATTTTTGGCAATCTAGAACGGGCCGGTAGTGGCGATCTCTGGTTAGCAACCTTGGCCTACGGATTGCAGCTTTACCTCGATTTCAGTGGCTATGTCGATGTGGCGCGGGGTTGCGCGATCCTGCTGGGGTTTGATTTGCCCCAAAACTTTGACTTTCCCTACTTCTCAACCAACATTGCTGACTTTTGGCGTCGCTGGCACATGACGCTAGGGGACTGGCTGCGCAACTATCTCTATTTTCCCCTGGGTGGATCTCGGCGTGGCCTCTGGCGCACCTGCTGCAATTTGATGATTGTGATGGTTATCGCCGGAATTTGGCATGGCGCAGCTTGGGGGTTTGTGGTTTGGGGTGGTTTACATGGCCTAGCCCTAGTGATTCATCGCCTCACAGCTGTCGCCTCCGACCATTGGCAAATCCTGAAAAACTGGTGGAGCAGTGTACCCGGCGCAATAGCAGCTTGGGCACTAACCCAACTCATGGTCTTTACCACCTGGATTTTCTTTCGCCTCCCCGATTTGAGCCAGTCCAGTCTTGTTGTGCAGCGCTTGTTTGGTCATACGGCAGATGTACAGTTTGCCCAAAAAGTCTATGTAGAGAGCTTGCAGATCGACCGGCCCCATCTGGCTCTCTTGCTCTGGGCTATTGTGGTAGGGATGGGCATTGCCTACGGCCTCAACCGCGCCCTCAAACTGCAACTCGCCTGGACCGTGAAGCTGCTGCTTGTTCCCCTTTGCCTATTTGCCGCTTGGCTGTTGGCCCCCAACGAAACCCCGCCCTACATCTACTTCGATTTCTAGCATTGGCTTCTGGGCAAAAACATTCCCTTCATCCCATCTACCCCTTACTCATCTACCCCTACGCCCCTACGCCCAGCGATTCACCTCTTCCAACAACCAGGGATCAACTGGTTGACCGTCGCGTCGCTGGAGGCCAATCTCCACTACCATCACCTGACCGGAGCCAGGAGGAGCTGGCTTTTGCACAAAGCTAATGTCATAGGCATTGGGGTCTTGATTATGCTCGCGGAGCCAGTCCTGAACGCGGGTGGTAGCAAAAAAGGATTGGCCCTGGTCAAACATGCGGGTTATTTGCATTTGCAGCGAGAACGGATTCAGTCTCGGCATAAAATTTGCCTCAAATACAGTGCTGTCCCTATCCTACTTAAGATCAACTGTCCGGCAACCAAGGCTGACCTGCTGGGCCTGCATCACCTAAGCTGAACCGGCTCATCATCGGCTCATCCCAACCGCCAAGCTAGCCCTACTGACCGTTGCTCTGCAACTGATTAATCACCTGCTGGATCCGATTCGACAGGTCAGGATTAGCCTGGTGGGCAACCGTGATTTGATTAAAGCGAGTGATGGTGAGATTGTTGCGCTCTACAATAGCAATTGCCTGATTGCAGTAATCAACCGCAATATCGCGGATGGTATCGGGTAGATCGCTCAAGCTACTAGGCCGATGGCAAGCCACGACGGGAACATCACTAGAACCAGACATCTGCTTGATTTTGTTGTAGGCCGCCTGCCGAATCGGCTCAATTGCCAACACAGACCGGGCATAGCTTTGCACCTCCTGATCGGACACAGATTGGGCAAAGGCTACTCTGCCCACCGTAAAACTGAGCGAGGTGAGGCTAGACGAAGTCGGGGATGAACTTGGAGTAACTTCTAGTAAAACACCAACAGAGGAAAGAATACCCACCACCAAAACTTGCAGCAATAGTCGAATGCTGCACCGAGGCAGCGGACGAAGCACAGTAATCATAACCGTTTTATATCGTCGCCTGAAATATTTACATATCTAACTCTTTTGAATTATTTTAAGCAGTCGAAGTTCCAGCGCAATGTATCGAAGCTCCTATAGAGTAAAATTGGCCGAATTTAGCTGCAGCTTGTCACGGCAGCAATCTACCGAAGCTGGCTTCTAACGCTGGCTTTTAACTAAGCAACACAGCCATCAACCAACAAAAGGGATACCAGATTTGATATCCCTTGCCCATACTTCTATTGCTTACTGCTCACTGCTCTACCAGTGGCTGCTCAACTGGCGACTGCTCAACTAGGGAATTCCAGTCCTAGGACAACTCCCGTCTACCTACCACATGCCGCGTACCGGCTGGGGTGCAGGTTGGGCTGCCGGAGCAGGTGCAGGGGCTGGACGGGGAGCCGGAGCTGGAGGGGGAGCCGGAGCTGGACGAGCAACGGGTTCCTGTACGGGAGCTTCGCGGCGAATCACTACCGGAGCAGGTTCAACTTCGACCACCTGGTTGCTGACTGCCAGAACAAACCCCCTTGCAACTGTGAGCACAACCTGATTTCCAACTTCGAGGCCGTCCCGATTCTCATTTTCTGCCGCAATTGAATAGGTGCGAGTTTCGCCATTCTCTAGCTCGATGGTGACTCGATCGCCTTGAATTGAAGTAATCGTGCCACGTACAGAGTCAGTCGGACGAGGAGGCACCCCTTCCTCAGGCGGACGATTGACTTGACTTACATCAAGTTGAGCAACGTCTTGTGGTGTTACTTGTGAATTAGTTACTTGTGAATTGCTTAGAGTATCTTCTTGTGAAGCGAGTGGGCGGGCAACACTTGGATAGGCCGCAGCCAAACAAGCAATCAGCGATGCGGCACCAGTCAATAACCTAATGTTGGGAAAAAACATTGTAAAGCACTCCTTGTTTACATGAGGTTGCGTTACGGGGCTGCCGTAGTGTAAAAACCCAGAACGTATAAAAACCCAGAAGCGACAACTCAGAATCTTGTCTTTTACAGAAATCAGTACAAAACCAGGATGTAACGTAGTCTTAATGAGGAAACCGCAAGTCTTACTTAGATATATACCTAGAATCAAGGCTTAAGTGCAATCCTAATAAAAAATTCCAATTCGTTCGCTAAAAGATAATATGTGCCAGTCCATTCGCAGCTATATCTAAAGAGGTACTTTTTCAATGCGTCTTCTAAATGTGCAGTGATTTCCCAGGAAATGCCACAGATGATTAAACTCTGAAAGGCTTGAGAATAGAGAACCGTAGCCGATTATCGCAGAGTATATCTAGCTAAACAGGTCTGGCTAGCATCAATTCAGTCCATCGACAGCACAATTTTTCCGGTCGTTGATCCTGTTCCGATCAACTGATGGGCTGTTGCTGCCGATTCTAGGGGCAGCGTTTGCTGGAGGTGAATTTTTAGCTCACCACCGTCGAACAACCGTGCTCCCTGCTGCAAAATTTTGGCCTGATCTTGCTGGGCTTTTGTGATTCCTTTCAGCATTGGGGTGAGCATCAATTCATAGCTGAGGCGGAGATTGCGGTCGCGAGCTGTTTTCCAGTCGGTATTAGGGTCAGGGGCCAACAGGGTGACTACATCGCCGTAAATGCTGGTGACTGCAAATGATTGGGATAGCACAGGTCCCCCTACTGTATCAAACGTCAAATCGACTCCTTCTCCATCCGTCCAATCCATCGCTGCCTGCGCCACATCGGTTTGACGATACAAAATCACCCAATCGGCCCCCAGCGAACGCACAAACTCTGCCTTTTCTGAGGAGCTGACAGTGGTACAAACCGTTGCGCCGGCCAGTTTGGCAAGCTGAATTGCGATATGCCCAACGCCACCAGCCCCCGCCTGAATCAACACCCGTCGCCCTGCTTCCAGCCGGCCCCGGTCATACAACGCCTCCCATGCAGTGATCAGCACCAACGGCACTGCCGCTGCTTCGGCAAAACTCAGAGATGCGGGCTTTCGAGCCGCGAAGCGTTCATCCACTACAGCATACTCAGCATAGTTGCCGGGATGCCCTCCCAACCCGCCATTGCAGAAATAGACCGCATCACCCACTTGAAAAGATTGCACGCCATCCCCAACCGCTTCCACGATCCCAGCTCCATCACAGCCCAAAATGGCAGGCAAGGCATCTGGATAGAAGGCCCCCCGCTGGCGAATTTTAGTATCGATTGGATTTATCCCTGCTGCCTTCAAACGCACCAGCAGCTCGGTGCTGTGCTGGATTTGGGGTTTGGGAACCTCTCGAACTTGCAGGACTTCTGGGTCACCCACTGCGGTCATCACAACGGCCTTCATCATCGGTTTCATGCCACTCCTCAATTCGTAGATCTGAGTTCTGCGTTCAGTATCTCAGCATAAAACCAAGGTTGAACCATCGGATGACAACAAGAAAAATTACGTCCTAAGACAAAGCACCCGGACAGCAAATTCATGTGGCGGACAGCTATCCAGATGCTTTGAGTTACGAGCAGATGTTGCGTTGCTCGATAGATGGTGACTGAGTTAATCGGCCAAGCTACCCACACTGAGGGGCACCATCTCGCCGGTGGTGGTGAGTCCTAACAGCATTGGCTCCTTTGGTCGGATCAATTGACCCGTGAGGACACAGCGCTCTTCTTGATTAGCAACTGCCTGTACGCTGGCCCGGATATCCTCCTGCGAACACCGAAATTGATACTCTCCTGATTTCTGCCGTACATAGTTCCAAAGCACATCGCGAATTAACGCCTGATAGCCTTGATTGCCAGACAACTCCTTGAGTTTCTCCTTCAGTTCCCGCTCTAGACGGATGCTGGTGACTTCCATATCAGTAGTGGCCGTGCGGTTAATCGTATACATCACAGTTCCTCCAAAATTTGATCGCTAACTGAACAAAGAAAGTTTGAGCAAGGTTCAAGATTTGAGTTTTGCGGCTTGCTTCTGCGTAGCAGTGTCTTGTTGGCACAGCCTGTGCATAACACGTAGTTTTGGATTATTTCCGGAATAGAACGATGGGCAGGTGTAGCTGCTCGGACAGCTACAAGTTGGTAGGACTATTCCTTAAATTCCAAACCCACAACTTAAAACTCAACGCTTATAAACCTCCTTGATTCAAACTTTCACGAAAGATCTAGACACTTCCGTAATACAAGTGTAGTATGTTAACTGAGAGATGCAAGCCTTATCTTTCCAGTTTTTCTAAAGGAGAACCATGATTCGTTACCTCATGACCACTGATAGAGCGATAGCTGCAGCGCCCACTTGGGGTAGCAAGTGGTTGTCGCTGGTGGCATGTCAGCTGGCGGCATGCCAGTTGGTGGTATGTCGGTGGAGGTGGGGCAATGGCACAGCAGAAATTGGTGCAGGTAATCACGCACAAGTTAAGTGCACACAAGTTAAGCATGCACAGGTTAAGCGTGCGCAAGTTAAGCGTGCGCAAGTTAATAGTGTTCGACCTATTTGGCGGCGGCTGGATCCAGCGATTCTGGGTCAATCCATTTTGGATCAATTCATTCTGAAACAGCGCTTAGATCGAGTCGGGTCGCAGAGAAGCGGGAGGTACGGCGGCAGCCAGCGAGGCAGTCTCGTACCAAGAGAGGACTAGAAATACCTGTATTTGGTGTTCGGCCCCCGCTTCTACTCAACGGAAGTGGGGGTCATTGATTTGATGGCATTTTTAGTACTGATGGAGTCTCTCGGTCATGCTGAAAGTTACTTATTTAGACAGCGGTTTATATTTGGAACACCTGCAAGAAACCGTGGAAGACTGGTTAACCCTGCGGGTGATCTTAGCGGTGAGAATGGGCCATCGCTTGGTGATAGAGCGCAGCACGGCTTCGTTGCTGTTGCCCATTAATCTAGTGAAACGTTCTAATCTAGAAGCCTTAGCCTGCCAAGAACCTAATCTTTTCATATCTCCAGTAGATAGCGAATACTTGGAAGTCAGCCTTCAGGGAACGTGGGTATGTTCTGATGAGAGCGGCGAAGGTGTATTTGTGACGGCACTCAACTCGACGATCGAGACGGTTTTGTTTAATTTGTGGCAGGTGGCCGCAGTCGGGGCTTCTTCATTTATCTACTAGAGGTCGATCGGGGCTTATTTACTAGGAGACTGATTGACGTTGGCATATTATCCCCAATCGGCCATTTCGGATTCGGAATCACTTGTAGTCTGAATGTATTATAATGTAGTACGACGTTGCTAAATTCTTGCAGTCTGCCGGATGGTTAGCGCAAGTCTGAATTGTGATCAGTCATTGAGATTAGAAATTGTCCTCCTTGGAACTGTAGTTGACTCCATCTTTCAGGAATTTAATTTTCTTCACTCTTCTGCCTCAGATATATCTACAACGCTCATCTAACCTTAGCTCCTTAGCTATCTCAGTATTTCAGCATTAATTCACCTTAGCCTTACTTCAGAATTCCTATGTTGCTCTACATTCATTTCCTTGAATTTTTTGTTCCGGCCAAACAGGAGCCTGCCCAATCCCGCTCCAAGTCTGACTGCCAATCAAACTCAAATTCCGCTGCTGCCCTGACCGCTCGCAAGCGCCAATCCGCTCAAGCAGTAACCAAGCAGCTGCATGAATTAAAGTCCAACTATTCCCTGGAGCGCCGCCTCTTCTGGTGAAACTCCAGATATTCAGGAGAGCAATTTAACTATGCCAGTCCTAACAACACGCCCCTACAGAGGTGAAGTCGATCTACCACTGATTGTGGACTTCCTGAATGCCTGTGAAGCAGTTGACCGCGAAGACAATTTTTATTCTGCTACTGATCTGGGCCTCAGCTTTGCCGAGCCAGACTTTGACCCAACGCAAAACGTGCGGTTGTGGGAGGATGAAGCGGGGCGCTTAATTGCCTATGCCGACCTCTGGACTCCGCCTGAACCTTTAGAGTCATTAGATGGATTTCTTTGGTTTCGGGTGCTGCCCACCGAGCGCTGGCAAGGTATCGAGAGAGATATACTCGCTTGGGCTGAAGCACGGGTCCATCAGGAAGCCACGGTACACCAACTGCCCGCCAAACTGCAGCTGAGCTGTCGTGATTGCCAATCAAACTGCATTGTGTTCTATCAACAGCACGGATATAGTTACGAACGCCGTTTCCTAACTATGGCTCGATCGTTGACCGAATCGATTCCTGAGCCAATTTTGCCAGAAGGGTTTCAAATTATCCAGACGCGGGGTGTCGAAGATGCGGCTGCGTGGGTAGAGATGTACAATCAAACGTTCATCGATCACTGGAATTTCCATCCTCAAACAGTAGCCGAGCACAGCTACTGGCTATCAACGCCAGTTTACTGTCCAGAGCTAGATCTAATTGCCGTTGCTCCAGACGGAACCTTTGCAGCCTTTTGCCACGGCCATATTGATGCCGAAGAAAACCAACAAAAAGACCGGCGTGAAGGCTGGATTAATAGCTTGGGAACACGGCGTGGCTTTCGGCGCATGGGGTTGGCAAGAGCCATCCTGCTGACAGGTTTACAGCGGCTGAAGGCAGCCGGAATGGATACCGCCAAACTGGGTGTGGATACCCAAAATCCGAACTCAGCGCAAACGCTCTATGAGTCTGTCGGTTTTCGAACGCGATATGCATCTCTGTCTTATAGCAAGACAATTTCTAGCCAGACAATTTCTTAAGAGCAAAAACAGCACGAATTGGCAACCTGACTCATTTCACCTGCTCGATCGAATACTTCTGGTAGCCTTGTTCTGCCATCCATTTGGATAGCGCTTTCATTACAACAGGGGCACGACGATCGGGCAGGCGAATTAAACAGCCGTAGTCGAATAGCGGCGTTGGAGCCATTCTTTGAACTTTTTCAGACTCCCAAAAACTTTGGGGAATTTTGCTGTCAAACGTAATTTTGATGTGCTTCATTCTCTTCCTGGGGCGCTAGTCAACTCATGGAGAACACCCTGATGAGAAAGGCATTATAGAACAGTTGCCTTTAAACCATGCCTTGAACTAACTCAGCAGAGGAGCTACAGCCTCACATTTAGGGATCTATTCGGTGGTAGTTGCTGCGGTACTTTCTGAAGTACCTACCGGATTATTTGCTGTGGTACTTTTTGGGGCACTTCCCACTGGGGCAGTGTCTAGGGGATTAGACTGGAACACACCAAATGTAGCCCAAACCATGTAGCCATTATTACGCACTCCTCGCCCATATATAAATTTCTACCACAAAAGAACGGTTGACTTCTGTACTTCCTCAAATAAAAGGGGGAGATCCAGTAGATCTGGACTACAGCCTTTTCCTGGTTCGATTTAATACTTCTGAAAAATGAAACTACAGAAACCGCCATTTGTAGTAGATCACATGAGGCTAATTTAGCCTTTGTCGGGTTTACTTAAGCCGGAACTTGTGCTGCTGCCGGTGGGGGTGAGCGGTCAGCGGCAGGTTCACTTCACCCTGATTGCAATCTTTCTTAACCCATCTTGATTAGTTCAGTCAAGAGAGCAGACTTGTGCTAAAAACTCTCAACAAATCCTCATGAACCGTAACCCATTCCGAACAAGAAGCTTAAGGTCCAAGGAGTCCTGATGTTCTCGTGGTAGCTTGTGGCTAGAAGGGACCGGATTCAGTTAGGTTCGCTTGCGGCCTTTGAATTCGTTTGATTGCTTTCGTTCTATCTCTACTGTCGAACTTGTCGGAGATTCTGCCATGATACAAACTCCACCGCCTCCTTCGATCACACCACGCCAAATGAATTTGCTGCGAGTTGTCACAGCGATGGCTTGGGCCGATGGCGGTTTAGCCACTGAAGAAGTTGATGTGATGCTAGACCGATTCAGCAGCATTTTTGCTGCTGATGCGCCTCAGCAGCAAATGCTACGCCAAGAATTACAAGACTACATGATGCAAAATATCCCGCTTGAGGAGCTGACACCCAAACTGCAATCGACCGAAGAAAAAGAGCTGGTGCTGTGGCTCGGCTATGAAGTGATCTGCTCTAGTGCCCGTTCGCCGGAAGAAGAGAATATCAATGAAGAAGAAGAAGCTGCCTATCGGAAACTGGTAGAGCTACTAGATTTGCCAGCAGAAACAGTGGAACGAATTCAGGCTGAAGTTGAAGCAAGCCATGAGTCCGGCAGTTTGATTGATAACCTGACGCGCAAGCTAGAAGAGTTTATGCGTTGACGGTATGAACAGTAATCTAAGTATCTGGACTTGTGCAGGAGCGATCGTTCGACCGCTCTTTTTTTGTTCTGTAATTCGAGCAAATCAAGGGTCATACCAGTTCTTAGTTTTGAGTTTTGAGTTTTAAGTTACGGAACCTGCACAATCTAGTCTGTTGAGCTTGGTGATCTGTAGCTCAATCAAAGGGAAATGGTATCAGTGACTTAAGCTGCGTTTCTTGAGCACTAGAGACTCAATGCTATTTTAAGATTCCACAAGATACACGAAGAAGCCATAAGAAGTGCACCAATGCAGCCAGATCATGCGAATATCAATTGCATTGGTCGAAAAATTTTGCTTTCGCGATTTTGCAGTTTTAAGCTTGTGTCTCCTGTTTTGATGTTTGAGCTGATCAATATCGCTTCGTTTTCTGATTTCCTTCATTTATTTCGAACCACAGCTTACCGTTCTCGATACACCCATTCATTCATCTATCAGTTGACTCAACTATGGACATTCGTTTCTCTCGTCGGGCTTTTCTGCAAACCGCATCACTAGCGACCGCTGCCATGGTCTTGCCGATTGCCAGTCACGCTGGTCAGGCCGCTCAGGTGATGCAGCCTTCTCCGCAGTTGCGCAATCCCGGCTTTTACCGTTTCAAGTTGGGCGATTTTGAGCTGGTTTCGGTGAGCGATGGCACCCTGTCGGTTCCGGCGGCTGGATTTGCCGGTAATGCCAGCCCAAATCAATTGGCTGAAGTGCTGCAAGCTGGGTTTGAAACCGAAACCCTGACGGCCCATTGCAATGTTCTATACGTCAACACCGGTCAACATCGAGTCTTAATTGACACGGGAAACGGCGCGTTGTCCGGTGATACAGCCGGTAAACTGTTAGCCAATTTGCAGGCGGCCCAGATCAATCCCGCAGATATTGACACGATTATCATTAGTCATGCCCACGGCGATCACGTTGGCGGTTTGCTGGATGCGTCTGGCAATTCTGTGTTTACCAATGCCCAATTTTATGTGCCACGTTTAGAGAACGAATTCTGGATGCAGCCGCAGGTAAGTTTACCCAAGATGGGTTTAGATGAAGCGGCAAAGCAGAAGATGATTGAAACTGCCAAGCGCCAGCTCGGAGCTATCCAGTCGCGCCTGACGATTTTTGAGCCTGAACAGGAGATTATTTCTGGATTTTCTGCGATACCAGCGTCTGGGCATACGCCCGGCCAGGTCGCAATTCGCATCCGTTCTGGCAATCAGTTCCTGACCCATACCGCCGATGTTGTGCACACGCACCATATCAATCTCTGGCATCCCGACTGGCAGCCCATCTTTGATGCTGACCCCGCTCAGGCTGTTGAAGCCCGTCAGCGAATTTTGCAGCAAATCTCGGACAGTCGCGAGCTGATGTATGCCTATCATTTTCCATTTCCGGGACTGGGCCATATTCGCCCTCGGGCAGGCGGTGGCTTTACCTGGGAGCCGGTAAATTGGCAGTTTGAAACATGATAAAACATCAAGGTTTTAGGTAAGTAGGTCAACCAAATCAAACGGTAGATATAGTGCGGGCATCTTGCCCACGCCCGCGAGACGCTAGCCCTACGGATCTTCAAATTAATGATGTTGATCTACTTACAGCGTTTTTCACTCATGTGAGGTACAGGAAGTATGGGGGCACTGCCCCTGCACCCCGTTTTTCGGACTTCACTAGCCTGAAAAAGGCTATATTTGACATAAATGGCTAAAGAGCGGATTCACAGCCTACTAAATTCAATCTATTTGGGGTTAGATTCCCCGCCCCTTGGGGCATTCGTATTCGGTCATGTGAACCGAAATACCCCACCGCAAGCGGCGGGGTGAGTTTATTCTGTAATATCCGCTGCTTTTGTAGCTCTTTTTCAAAAACAGCCGTTTTAGTTACCAGCTTCCATCAACTAGGCAATTAACTCACCTGTTTCCTGCAGTGTATGCAGACGGTGATAGATGCCACCGTGATTCAACAACTCGTCGTGGCTACCAACTTCGATAATCCGCCCTTGGTCCAGCACCACAATTTTGTCTGCTTCTCGCACGGTACTGAGTCGGTGGGCAATGATGATGGTGGTACGAGTGCCCAGAATACTGCGCATAGCAAGTTGAATCGTCCGCTCCGACTCGTAGTCCAAGCTAGAGGTGGCTTCATCAAATACTAAGACATCGGGATTCATCAACAGAGCGCGAGCAATTCCCAACCGCTGCCGCTGGCCACCCGATAGACGCACCCCTCGCTCGCCGACAATCGTCTTGTACCCCTTGGGTAACAACCGCACAAATTCATCCACCCGGGCAATCGCACAAGCCGATTCAATTTCGGTTATGGATGCCGTCGGGTTGCCGTAAATCAGGTTATCAAGCAGCGTGCCGTTGAAGACATCCACTTCCTGATGCACAATCGCCAACCGTTTGCGGTAGCCAGTAATATCGAGCTGCCGAATATCCTGACCGTCGATCAAAATTCGACCGGCGGTGGGATCAAAATAGCGGAACAGCAGTTTCACCAGCGTGGACTTGCCTGAACCGGACCGTCCTACTAGAGCCACGGTTTGATTCGGTTCAATCAGCAAGTCAATGTTCTGCAACACTGGGCGATCGGCGTCGTAGCCAAAGCTGAGCTGATCAAAATGCACCTTACCCGTAAACTGGTACTGCCGCACGGCGGCGGGGTGTGCCTCAGCTTGTTCCAGCAGGGCCGCATCGGTGCCAGAGGGCAGTTCCATGAACTCGTGTAATCGTTGCATCGAGGCATAGCGACGGGCGAACACTTCGGCAAGCTGGCTAATGGGTTCGAGTTCGGCATAGGCCATGCTAGAAATTGTCAGCACCGTGACAAAATGCCCCAGGGAAATCTGCCCCCGCACCGTGGCCCATAGGGTTAATGCCAGCACCGTGAACACCGACGACTCGATCACCAAACGCTGCCAGGAAAACAGCTTGGTATAACCTTTGTGAATGCCGTAGTTGAGGAAAGTAAACTCCCGCTGGATGCGGCGCTTTTGGTGTTTTAGTTCTGCAGCTTCGGTAGCAAATGCTTTGACCGTTTTGATGTTCGTAATAATCTCCGACGTGCGACTTTCCGTATTCTCTTCGTGTTTATCCAGGATTTCTTCCTTCTTCATCAAACGAGTCAGATTCTTCAAGGTGAAGCTGAGAATGAAGACAAATGAACAGAGAAACAGTATTGCGATCCGCCATTCAATCAGCAGAATCATCACAAAAATCCCAATTACGCGAATGATTTTGGGAATCATTTGTCCAGCAATTTCAGGATAAGTCCAGGTGTGATTTGATAAACCTCTGGCAACACGTCCAGAAACACGACCTGGATTATTTTCATCATAAAATTCCAACGGCAGGGTCAGAACTTTCCTAATCGCTTCCAGGGTGTGATCTCGTCTGGTTTTGAAGGCAATATCCCAGTGGAACCAACTGCTCAGCCACGGTTGAACCGGCGCTCGCACAACCGTGACAAGAAAAATGACGCCGAGCAGCAGCAGTAATGCCGCCTCACGCCCATTGGCTTGGGTTGGCACAGACTGATCGATCAAATTCTGCAAAGGCTGATCTAGCGGTTGATTCGACAAAACATTCAGCAGTTGACCCATGATGTAAGGTACAGCCAAATCGACCAGTTCAAATAAACTGCTGGCCGTAATGCTAAAAATTGACAGCGACCAATAGGATCGGTAGTACTGCAGGATGTCGCGAAACTTGGCCATAAAATATCCTCCCATTTGGGTTGAAGGTGTCTAGAGCTTGGGTGTTCAACTCAGGCTAGAGGGTAGGCAGCACAAGACGTTAGCGCTTGTGATTAGCGCGTTTGAGCTGCATTAAATTGGTTGCAATCGAGCAGGGAAAAACCCGAATCAGACAGCTTGGGAGGTGAGCGCAACAAAACCAGCTTGCCTAGGCGATTTGCTAAGCAAGGGGCGGCATCTGAAACGAATCTGAAAAATCTAAATTTGAGAACCGAAACCTTGCCCTCAGGGCAAGCGATCCAACAAAGTTAATGCGTCTGGATAGCGGCAGCCTGGAGCGGCATTGCTTGAGTAGAGATCTAATTAATCATCATAATTCAGTCATGAAGACTAGGATTCACGTATTGTAGCATGACTGTAGTATATTGCAAGGGCCGGATGCTCCACAACGGCCTGAAAAACAAAAGGACAGCGCGATTAGATCAGGCTGCCCTCCACAGTTTAACAATTTAATTGATTGGCTTAATTGATTAGCAACGATTAGGCAGCTCAACCGACTGCATAGGCCGATTGCAACGCCCACACAATCAAGAATGCAATTGCGCCCAGGATCACAATGCCAGAGAGCGCTACGACGGGTAGGCTGTCCGCCCCCTTAAATTCCATGATTCCTCGATTCAAGTCGGTCATAGGTTTGATGTCCTCCCACAACAGGATTAGCAGCAACCAAATTGCCAATAACTAGGTTAACAAGCGATTAACAAGCATCAAACTGACGAGCAATTTGATGCTGATTCAGCCAATTTCAGCCAAACCGAAGGCTCAAGATCGAGTCTTCCTTCCCAATTCTAGCCAGAGTTCTGCCTCGATCAAGTCTAGAAAGCACACTTTAAGATTTTTTTCAAGAAAGATTTTGGGTCTATATTAGCCTGTTGATTCTACTCCTTGCCATCCACGCCCAACGGCAAGAACCTTTTGATTTCACCAAGCCCGAAACATATGCACCTGCCATTTCCGGGTGCCGCGCTGTATTTCTGTTGCGACCGCCAGCCATCGCCAACACCAAGCAAACGCTCAATCCCTTTATTGACACCGCCTACGAGTCAGGGGCTGAACAGATTGTGTTCGTGTCGGTCACAGGATGTTCGTGTCGGTCACAGGAGCAGATCAGAATCCGTTTGTGCCTCATCATGCGGTTGAGCAGCATCTAAAAGCTCACAACCGCACTTACACTATTTTGCGGCCAGGGTTCTTTGCCCAGAATTTGGGCGATGCCTATCGGACGGATATTGGGCGTTGCTGAATCAAAGTATGAAGGTGAAGTTTGATGTCTTGCATCGCCCCCGTTCGGCTGAGCTCACGTCGAAGCCTAAATCCCTCTTTCTGGTATGCCCGTTAGGGCTATATACTGGGGGACTTCCGATCCCCATTTTTGCTCAGTTTCCCTCAGAATTGGCTACGGTGTATACACCAGTTGAAGATCCCCCCTCCCCCCTTTCCCAACGGAGGGAACCGGAGGCGAAGCCCATACCAAACCGGGCTTGAAGTCCCCCTTGATCTACGCCGAAGGCGCATCCCCGTAGGGGTTTAGGGAGATGGAGGGGGATCAAACCCTTGTATTGCATTCGCGATCGAGATCGGTGTACACCGTAACCCTGTTTCAGGTCAAGACTGTGAACTTGGCCCAACTGGCGGCAGGATTTGTTGGCACCGCTAAACTGGCATCCAACTATAAACGCCTGCAACGGTTTTTGGGCTAGTTTGAGTTGGATTACGGTACGCTTGCCCACCTGGTTGTGAGCGCTGCTGACCATTGCCTTATGTTGGGCAGTTCGCACCGGGGAATGGTTGGCCGAACAAACAACGCTTCCAGTCAAAAAACATGGGCGTAAAGCCAAGAGCATCTTTCGTTATGGCTTTGACCACCTGCGTCAAATATGATTGAATCTGGAGTTGTTCGTCGATGATGTTTTCCACGTTCTTCAATTTTTGTCCTGTACTTAGCCTTTTACCTCACTTATCCGATCGCACAGGCAGCAGTGTGTCCAGAATCTCCATCAGCAGTTCCAGACGAGAAGGGCACATCAAACAACTAATTTAGCTGAAAGATGCTAACTCGTTGTCAGAATCATTCTCTTCAAGCGCAAATGTTCTAATCAATTCATCAATCGCTTGCGGCTGTACTTCACCTGATTTCGAGCGCTCTAATGCTGCCGTTAAACGAGCTGCATTGGCAGGCGATCGCAACAGATAAAGCGTTTCCAGTAAACTTGACAATTCAGCTTCAGAAACTAGAGCAACATTTTTACCATCGGGGCGAGTGATAATCACTGCTTCACCTGTTTCAACAACGCGATCGCACAATTCACCTAGATTTACTTGAGCATCAACATAAGGAATTTGAGTTGACATAGTTTGAACCTCTCAATCATGTTACTCGTAGTGATATCGTGCTTGCAGAAAGTCAATTTGGCGAGCGCTGACTTTGTAAACAATTCGGTGCTCCCTGTTAAGGCGGCGTGACCAACATCCAGCTAAGTCGTATTTCAGAGGTTCTGGCTTGCCAGTTCCTTCAAAGGGTTCCCGGAGAATTTCTTTGACCAGCTTGATAATGCGGAGTGCCATCTTTCGATCGGTTTCAACCCAATATTCCAGATCTTCAATAAACTCAGGCTGAAACACAGCCTCGCGATTCTGTTTCTGTTCACCCTCAGCACCCATACATTCAAGATGTTTTGAGTTCTATTCTAAACTCAGTTTCCTTGGAAGAGTAAAGGTGCGATTGGTATTACGCACCTTTGGTTCTACTTATCCTTTCGCACAGGCAGTAACGTGTCTAGAATCTCCATCAGCAGTTCCAGACGAGAAGGACGGGTCAGCAGCAAAGGTTGGGCAAACTGTAGTAGTCTCCTGCGAAGGTAAACGTTATTTACGGGCATCTGCTTCTACAACTTCAACCAACCAAATACATCAGCAACAGCAAGTTGTAGGTCAGCAACTAAATTGGGAACTGGTAAAGCATCTTCTTCTTGAAGGAATTCGGGTTGTTGTCCTGATGGGTAGATGAGAAGCGATCGCTCATCTGGATCGACCAACCAACCCATCTGACATCCGTGTTTTAGACAATGCAGAATATTGCCTGTCACTTTTGTTGGGCTTTGATCCGGAGAAAGAATCTCGATCGTCCAATCTGGACAAATCGGAAAAATATTTGCAATGTCGCCATTCTCATCAACCGGGATTCTACCCCAGGCAAAGACAGTCACATCAGGAACGATTGACCTTCCGCCAAATGTACACCGCAATTCTGGAAAAGCTAATGCAATCTTTTGATCTTCTACAACTTGATTAATTGCTGTGACCAGTTTTCCCTGTAATTTACTGTGCTTCCCCTGTGGCATTGGTTTTTGAATAATGCGTCCATCAATGTATTCACTGGCTGGCTTGGTTTCTGGTAACTTCAGAAACTCCTCTAGCGTGATAGTTTTTTGTGGAACTTGTACCATCAGCAACGTCTCCTTTGCCCAAAACTAACACAGCAGAGCAGAGAGGGTATGGCTCATTAATGAATTGAACCATGCCCTATTCTAACTCTACTTATCCTTTCGCACAGGCAGTGGCGTGTCCAGAATCTCCATCAGCAAATCCAGACGAGAAGGGTGGATCAACAGCGAAGGTTGGGCAAGCTGTAGTAGTCTCCCGCAAAGGTAAACGTCTCTACAGGTGCCTGCTGTCCCTTCAGTTGACTCTCTAGCCAGTTGCAGTAACCGCCCACACGGACAATCACCACCTTGGGCATAACTGCCAACTCCCGGCAGTAGATCTTGTAAACCTCACCAAAGTAGAGAGCCGCATTCTCGCCTTCGTCTGTCACGACAATGATTTGGTCTACGATTTGCCGCTTCTTCCGCATCACTTCCAGCGGCGCACCGATGCTGGGGGTGGCACCAGCCTTGATGTGCTGGAATGCCCGCTCCCAGTCGGTTAACTCCTTGCCCTGGGCAGTGACAGGATAGGGAATGTTGTCGAAGGCGTAGACAAACAGGTCTGCCTGAGTAATGCCAGAGATCAGGGCAGTCAGTCGCTTGGGTGATCCATTGCTCCTCTTGCCTTCAGCGACCGATGTCACATTGACGCAGAAAATCATTCAACGCATTATAGAGTCGGGACGTGGGAGCCATTGTTTTTGCTGTTAGGTGTGGTAACTCTCCAGCATAAATTAAGCTCTCCTTCCCTCCTAGCTTGCCTTTCATGCCCAGACGATTTGTCAGTCAACCAGGGTTGGAATGTAGAGGTCGCCAACTTTCGATTGCAAATTCAAGCACTATTGAATGCTAGTCCCAGTTTAAGAAATTTTTTGCAGAATACTTTCTCAGAGCAGAAGAATGGTAGAAAGCTCTTTCTCAAAGCTAGTGAACTGGATGCCACTCAGATTCCTGAAGAACCTTGGTTCACTATAGAACAAGTCTTGGATGGGAACTGGCTTCCTTGGCAGTCTTGATAGTTTTGTGCTTGCTAAGCCTGGGTTTTGTCCTGAGTTGGTAGGTAGGCTGCAAATTTCTCAATCAAATGCACACTCGATAACCCGAAGCTACCAAACCCCAACCCAATCAGCAAAATGATGAGTTCTGGGCTTAAAGAAGAGAGTGCCTTTGGCATCAAAATAGTGATTCCTAACGTAATCAAGGCTGAGATACTACCTGCTATCAAAGCGGTTCGCACACTCGTAGCAGAAAAGTAATAGATCTTGAATTCAGCTAATAAAAAGGCGATGAATGGAATCCATACGGTCGAGAGATAAGCTGCGTAAAAACAAAGAATCAACTGAATGATTTCACCACCTTTGAAGGCAACCGCCAACGCTAACAGAGCGTTAATAATTACAATCCCAATCCGATTAATCTCGGTTGGGGGAATCACCTCTAGATCTAAAATTGTTTTGGCTTGAATCCTCAGGACATTGCTTCCCAACCCCAGGGCCGGAACTGCCAGCGCTGCAATCAGGACTCGACCCTCTAGCCGATTAGCCCCGCCTCCGATCCAAGTCAGAATGTAGGGAATCACTTCTTTACCGGTTAAATCCGGCGGCAAAATTTGCGCCGCTTGCGCTGCCACGACCACCGCTGTAGGCAAAAAGGCAAGCAGCAACAGCATCAGAGCCGCCAGCAGACAACCCCAATAGGCCGTGCGCACATCCTTGGCTTGCACAATAAACTGCTGACATTTCATATCGATCAGCACCAGCAAAATCGTGGGCAGCGAGATGCCAATTCGCTTGGCTAGGGTCAAATCGGACAAAGCCGGAATGAATTGCAGCGGTGCGTCCCAGTATAGCGAGACACCATGCAGAGCCACCAGCGCATAAACTAAGGCCAGCAAATTAAACAGCAACAGGCCGCGAAACACCCAGCTCGCTCGTTCAACCGGCAGCAGAGATAGAATTGCGAACAATAACGTTAACGTTACCATCGCAGGCACGGTTGGCACGCCTGCCACATTCAAAATTGAAGCCGCCGCAATAATCTGCACCGCCTCAATTCCGATTAGCGAAGTCCAGGACATCAGCCCGACGCCAACTTTCACCGACTGGCCGTAGCGGTTGCCCAGCAATGTCCAGATCTGCTCGATTTCGTTCCAGTAGAATTTGACTAGCGCCAGCAAAGCCAGCGTCCCTAACCCAATCGAAACGGCGTAGAGACTACCGCTGACGCCTCGGATCAGGACCTGTTCTGCCGTGCCTAGCAAAAACCCCAGCCCATAGTGAGTCGAGACCAGCAAAATAGCCAGCGAAAAGACTCCCAAACAGCGATTCACCGTTACACCCATCGTTTAGTTCCTTGCGTGGCGATAGGCTTGCAGTTGCGATCGCAGTTGGGCAATTTCGGTGGCCATGTCGAGCACCATTACTGCTCCTACCAGATTCAAACCCAGATCCCGCCGCAGCCGCAGAATTTTGACGACGCGCAGCAGATCTTGGGACCGCAGCATCACACCAACCGGCTCAATCAAGCCCAAACTAGCAAAACGCTCTAACACCGTCACCGAGGTTTGGGTAAGCACGGCTGCCTGCTCGAAGCTATACAGATGCTCGCCCGTCTCGGACCACACCAGACGCGATAAACTGAGCGAATTTATTGTCGAATTCATTGAATTCACAGTCGTACCTCCGTTAACGTTTGACGAGGATTAAACGTGCTCAGGTGATGCAGTTTTTCGTAACACTCTCGCTCGTTGGCAGCAAGCGACTTTGGAGTGACGATTTTCAGTTTGACCATCAGATCGCTACGTTTGCCCTTCGAGTCGCGCCAGCCTTTGCCCCGCAGCCGCAGGGTTTGCCCAGAGTCCACTCCGGGCGGCACCGTTAGAGTTACTTTACCATCGGGCGTGGGTACTTCGATCTTGGCTCCCAATACCGCTTCATCGGGCCGAATTGGCACCTCGCAAACGAGATCCTCGCCCTGAAACTGGAAAAAGGCATGGGGCAGGAGTTCGATCGTCAGGTACAAATCGCCGCGCTGCTGGCTAAACGGACTGATCTGGCCCTTGCCTTTGACTCGAATCCGGCTACCCGGCTTGGCTCCGGGCGGAATGCGCACTGTGATGGTTGCGTCCCCAATTTGCAGCCGCTTTTGCGTGCCGTGAAATGCTTCCGAGAAGGTGAGGCCAATCGTCGCTTCGGTATCCTGAGCTGGCATTTCGGAAAATCCGCCAAAGGCATCGTCAAAGCCACTAAATCCAGCAAAGTCCTGGACTCCAGAGGGTGTAGTAGTGCGATAGGTGTAGACTCGCCGATTGCCGCTCCGATTGCCGCCACGACTGCCAAACCGGCCCAGCAGTTCGTTGATGAAGTCGTCGAAGCTGCTGTATTGCCCAAAATCACCTTGCCCGAAGTCACCTGTGGGAGGCACGCCCGCCGCCGCCTGCTGCCAGTACTGACCAAACTGATCATACTTCTGGCGTTTTTCTGGATCCGAGAGCACTTCATGCGCCTCATTGATTTCCTTGAAGCGGGCTTCGGCTGTTTTGTCGTTGGGGTTTAGGTCGGGGTGGTATTTTCGCGCCAGCTTGCGATAGGCTCGTTTGATTTCTTCGGGCGTGGCCGTTATGCTCACTCCCAGAATTTTGTAGTAGTCCTTAAAATCGGTTGCTGCCATTGTTGCCTCCTCGTTCCAACCTCCTGATTGCAAATGCCTAATTTCAAACGAATGTTGCTGAATTTAGTATGATTTTTGCCCGTCACCCCCTTCGTGGAATGCACAACAGGGCTATAGGCTGAGGGATTAGAGCGACTCAAAGTTGCCCAGAATTGGGGGATTTATTCGACGTGAGCTCAGCCGAACGGGGCCGAGAGGAAACGAAACCCGTAAACAATCATTTCTCATGCAACAACGCCCCAAACGAAAGTAGAGCAGGACTAGCCCGCCCTACCTCGCCTCATGCTCTAAACCAACGACTGGCTACTAGAGCAGAATTCGTTTATCGACTCTCAACAAAGTCCGCGTCGATCACATCATTGCCGTCCGAGCCGTCCGCGTTGCTGCCACTTGCACCAGAGGCGCTAGCAGAACCAGACTGGGCTTGGCTATAAACCGCGCTGCCTACCTGCATCAGAGCTTGTTGCAGATCGTTCGTCAAAGCTTTCATGCGGTCATAGTTATTTTGGTCAATCGCTTGCCGCAGCTCCTTGACCAGATCCGCAACACGACTTCTGTCTGCCGCTGAAACTTTGTCGCCCAAGTCTTTGAGCTGCTTCTCGGCTTGGTAGGCCAGCGAGTCGGCCATATTTTTGGTGTCGATTTGCTCGCGGCGCTTGCGGTCGGCTTCGGCATTGGCTTCGGCATCCTTCACCATCCGCTCCACATCTTTTTCATCCAAGGTGGAAGCACCCGTGATTGTGATCGACTGAACTTTGCCGGTGGCTTTATCCTGAGCCGAGACCGAGAGAATTCCATTGGCGTCGATATCGAACGTAACTTCGATTTGCGGCATGCCGCGCGGTGCTGGAGGAATGCCATCGAGACGGAAAGTACCGAGGCTCTTGTTGTCGGCGGCCATTTCCCGCTCGCCTTGCAGCACATGAATTTCGACGCTAGTTTGCCCGTCGGCAGCAGTCGAGAAAATCTCGGACTTCTTCACCGGAATCGTGGTGTTGCGCGGAATCAGTTTGGTCATCACGCCGCCCAAGGTTTCTACCCCCAGCGACAGCGGCGTCACATCCAGCAGCAGCACATCTTTGACATCACCCGCCAGTACGCCCGCCTGAATCGCCGCACCCACCGCCACCACTTCATCCGGGTTAACGCCCTGATTGGGGTCTTTACCAGTGAGTTGGCGCACGAGTTGCTGCACCGCCGGAATTCGCGTGGAACCACCCACCAGCACCACTTCATCGATATCCGCAGCCGATAGTTTGGCGTCGCGCAGCGCTTGTTCCACCGGAATCCGACAGCGATCGAGCAGGTCACTGCACATCTGCTCAAACTGTGCCCGCGTCAGGGTCATATCGAGGTGCTTCGGACCGTCCTGAGTTGCCGTAATGAAGGGTAGGTTGATCGCAGTTTGCGTCGCTCCAGACAGTTCGATTTTGGCTTTCTCAGCGGCTTCGGTGAGGCGTTGCAGCGCTTGTTTGTCTTTGCGCAAATCAATCCCTTCGTGACGCTGAAATTCGATGGCTAACCAATCCACAATCTTTTTATCGAAGTCGTCACCGCCCAAGTGGGTATCGCCACTGGTGGCCTTCACTTCAAACACGCCATCGCCCACTTCTAGAATCGACACGTCAAACGTACCGCCACCCAAGTCAAACACCAGGATGGTTTCGTTGTTCTTCTTGTCGAGTCCATAGGCGAGAGCTGCGGCCGTCGGTTCGTTGATGATCCGCAGCACTTCAATGCCAGCAATTCGTCCGGCATCTTTGGTGGCTTGCCGCTGCGAGTCGTTGAAGTAGGCCGGCACCGTAATCACCGCTTGTTTGACTGTCTCTCCCAGATATTTGCTGGCATCATCGATCAGTTTGCGCAGCACCTGAGCCGAAATCTCTTCCGGAGCAAACTGCTTTTTCTGAATCGGGCAATCCAGCTTGACGTTACCATTGGCATCCCGCAGCACCTTGTAGGAAACCTGCTTGGCTTCGCCGGTCACTTCATCGTACTTGCGCCCGATAAATCGCTTCACCGAATAAAACGTATTGTCGGGGTTCATCACCGCCTGCCGTTTGGCGATCTGCCCGACCAATTTATCGCCATTCTTGGTATAGGCCACCACCGATGGAGTGGTGCGATTCCCTTCAGCATTAGCAATCACCACCGGTTGACCGCCTTCCATCACGGCCACACAGGAGTTTGTCGTTCCCAAATCAATTCCAACAACTTTCGCCATCGCGTTTCTCCCTTGTTTTGTTCGCTATAGATTTGGTGAGGGGTAGGGGTAGGGGGTAGGGGGTAGGGGGTAGGGGGTAGGGGGTAGGGGGTAGGGGGTGAGTGTGTGGATGAGTGAATGAGATGCAGACATCAACAATCAATCATCCAGCAATCAACTTATGATTGTCAGGACAACCTGCTTACCCCTCACCCCTCACCCCTCACCCCTCACCCCTCACCCCCTACCCTTCTAGCCAACGTTCACCTTAACGACCTTCCGCTTCTCTTCTTCTGATTTCGGCAGAGTGAGTTGCAGGACGCCGTTCTTGTATTCGGCTTTCACATTGGCATTTTCAACTCGTGCCGGGAGTGGAATCACTCGCTGGAATTTACCGTAGCGGAATTCGGTTCGGGTGATTCCTTTTTCTTCGGTGCGAGTTTCTTCTTTGCGTTCGCCGCTAATCGAAACGGCGTCTGCGGAAACCTGAACATCGATGTCCTTTTTGTCTAATCCGGGAATTTCCAGTTTCAGGTGAATCGCATCAGCGGTTTCTTCAAGTTCTGCGGCGGGAGCAAAGCTTGAACCGTTCTGACTGCCATTCGTAGTCATGAGGCGATCAAATAAACGGTTCATGTCCCGTTGCAAGGCTTCAATTTCTTGAAACGGTTGCCAACGAATTAGAGACATATCATTCACCTCCAATTTCGTTGTTCTACGGTCTTGTTCTACGATCTGATTTGATAGCTTGGTTGAATGGCTTAATTCAGCTATCTAATTTCAGATTAGTCAGCAAATCAGCTGCTGTGGAATGCTGTGAAGTTCGGTTCTCTCGAAAACTTTGTTTCCTTCTTCCGAACCGTCCCGCATCATCTTTACGGTACTTCACCTGCTGGTAACGCCTGCTCTAGCAACAGTCGCTGTTGGGCATTTCTGAGAAAATAGCCGCTCATCATCGCAGATGCTAACAGATGGCCGAGGTGCTGGCGATTCATCGTGATCGTGATGCCGAAGTGCTGGGGTGGTAGCGTTTCTAGTAAGCCTGCCAGCTGATATTCCATCATTTGACGGGCTTCTGGATCGGGGGTGGACAGTTGAGAAACCGTTTCCGGCGGTAAGGTCTGGATATAGTCCAACAGTGAGTTGCCATTGCTTGGCATCGGTAAGATTTGGTTCGTCGAGTTATTCATAGGCAAATTCCTTCTTGCTTTAGCTGTTATTCAGTAGGTCAACCCAATTAAACGGTAGAGGGTTCACAACTGGGGCATAGCAGGAAGAGATTGGAAGGGCAGTTGAACTGCTGCTTTGCCGTGCCGTAACCAGTGGGGCAGTTCTGCCGGGGACTCGGCCCGATCGAGATAGGAGCGCAGTTCCTCACCCTCTAATATTTCCTTTTGCAGCAAAGTTTGTGCGGTTTCCTCAAGCAAGGCTTGATTGTGCCGCAGAATTTGTAATGCCATCTCGTGGGCACCATCGATGATTAATCTCTGAACTAAGTTAAGCACGTCAGATCAAAACGCAAGCTATTGGGCGAATAGAGGGCACATATCTCGCTTATGATAGACCCGCGATAGACCTGTGATAGATAAGTTGCCTTGCGCTTTAGAAGTGTTGAGTTAATTGCTTTGACGATTTGATTTTATATTTATTTAATTATTATAATTTGTTAGTATTAACCACTTTTGTTGGTTAGCGGTTGGGAGAACCGCCAAATTGTACGTTCGGAAACCCCTACTTTTAGCAAACCCAGAATCACAGAATCGTTTGCTATTTGTTGGATAGAGAGCTGAGCAGCCAATCAGAACAGTCAGCAAGACTGCATCTGAACTCTTCATCATGCTGCTCGATGAATAAATTGATACAGTCCACAAATTCGGTAACTGTTAGAGAATCAATTTCAGTAATTTTAGCAAAGGAGGCTAGC
The DNA here is from genome assembly GCF_032598965.1 of Leptolyngbya sp. NK1-12. NCBI lineage: Bacteria > Bacillati > Cyanobacteriota > Cyanophyceae > Leptolyngbyales > Leptolyngbyaceae > Leptolyngbya > Leptolyngbya sp. NK1-12. The sequence goes on along the minus strand of NZ_CP053586.1, from coordinate 6,131,639 downwards.
TCTATGAGAATCATGCGTTGGCAACCTTTTGACCTAACCTGGCAACCCTTTGAACGCATGGAAGTTCTGCGGCGTCAACTCGATCAGGTGTTTGATGAGTTCACCGGGGCATCTAGCGAGCGAGAAGCGGTTTGGTATCCCGCCATCGAACTGATGGATACACCTGAAAACCTAGTGTTGCGGGCACAGCTTCCCGGCCTTGATCGCAACCGCCTGAATATCCAAGTAACGCGAGATGCAGTTCTCATCGAGGGCGAATATCCTCAACCGCAGCAATCCGAATCGCAGCAGTGGCTACGTTCTGAGTTCGCCTATGGTAAGTTCCGCCGTTTGATCTCGCTACCGGCCACAATTGAAAACGACCGCGTTCGCGCTGACTTCCATGATGGCATTCTCAGCCTCACCTTACCAAAGACCGAACAAGAGCGACGGCGCGTCGTGAAGGTAAATTTGGGTGAGTTCGCTAATTCTGCTTCCACGGCCACTTTAGAAGCGGCTAGCGAACCCGTGCCCAACGGTGGTAATCACGGCAGCTAATTTAAGCTAATTTAGCAAGCTAATTTAGCCAATTAGTCAGTGAAGGCTCTTCCGCAGTGGGGAGCCTTCTCCAGAATCAGAATGCTGAGCCAACTCGCTCAACGAGGTGAGGCAATATGGAACAAGAGACTACTCTGCTCTACGACGGCGATTACTCCTCAACTTCTTCTCAACTCGATAATGGCTCTAACTCTCACATTTCAGACAATTCGTTCAACCAAACAAATCAAGCCTTAGCGAAACTGACTCAGGAGTTGCACGAGCTACGCCAGTCAATCAGCGCAAACGCTCGCCTATCCACCTATGAAACCAATAAACTGCGCAAACAAATGCGTTGGTTAACTGGATCATTGATTGCGGCAATTCTCGCCTTAGGCGGTGCGCTAGCTGGAATCACACTGATGCTGCATAATGAACAGGCGAGTCTACGCAATCAACAGCGCCAGTTAAGCGAGCAAGTCAGAACACTAGAACAAAGCAGAGTCAACCCTGACCAAGTCCGACGCCTTGAACAACAGCTCAACTCATTGAACCAGCGAACTCAAGAACTATCTGAACAAGCCCGCACACTGATTGAACAAGTTCCGGAGATCTCATCTGCCCAACTTGAACGCATTCAGCAACAGCTTCAAATCCTCGAACAAAGGATTCGAGATAATATTCGAGATAATCTTTCTAGAGACGCAACTCTGAGTCAACTCTATAGTCTCAATGCAACGCTAGAACGATTAATGGCAAACCAATCCAATCAACGGCAAGCCGAATCATCTAATTTCTCCCAGCCGAATCAGGCCGCACAAAATTGAGTCTTCATCTAGAGAGTCTTCATCTAGAGAGTCTTCATCGGGGTGAAATTGCGCTGCCGCCTGCTTATGCAATTGTGGCCATGGCCGCCGTTTTAGCGGGCAGTGTGCGAGCACCCTTGACCGCACTGCAACTCTACCTACTTGAACAGGAATAACTGCTAATTACTAACCCGAGCGCTTTATAGTCAACACCCTTCCCCCTTCCCCCTTCCCCCTTCCCCCTCACCCCTCACCCCTCACCCCTCACCCCTCACCCCTTCCCCCTCACCCCTCACCCCTTCCCCCTCACCCCTCACTATTCACCATTTACTGCTCTCCTTAGTAAGTTCGGCAAACCGTACAGCCCAATTTATTGCCACCTGCTACGTCTTACGGCTAAATTAGCATCTAGAAGTTGAGAGAATACCTCCTGGCTTGAATCTTTACTGTCACGCCGATGTAGGTAGCATCGTTTGAGGCTAACAGTCCAATCTAGCATTGTAGCTTCGCAATCTAGATTTCCTCCTGTATGTCTCATCCTGTTATTCAATCTATGTCAAACTAATTCGCACAATCTAACGGAAACGTTGGGAGACTATCTATGGCGACTGTTTCTTTAGGGGTTACAACCGTTAAACCGCTGGGCGACCGAATTTTGGTCAAAGTGCGGGAAGCCGAAGAGAAAACCGCAGGCGGAATTATCCTACCCGACACGGCCAAAGAAAAACCCCAAGTTGGGGAAGTAGTACAGGTCGGCCCTGGTAAACGCAATGAAGACGGCTCCTTCCAAGCCATTGATGTCCAAGTCGGTGACAATGTACTCTACTCCAAATACGCCGGCACCGACATCAAACTCGGCGGCGAGGATTATGTTCTTCTACGCGAACAGGACATTTTGGCAACGGTCAGCTAAGAAAGTTTTGAGTTTTGAATTTTAATATCAAATCCGGTTGAGCCGCCAGAATTTACGTAGAGGCGTTTTGCCAAAACGCCTGTACAATTCAATGTTTTGCCAAAACGCCTGTACAATCAGCATTTAAGGGATTAGGGCGTTTAATCGGATTTGATATTAAGTTGGGTGAGGTTGAATTCTAAACTTTGGGTTAGATAAAGTCCAAAGCTTGTGCCTGACTCAATGAACTCAACACTTCAAAACTCAACACTTCAAACTAGTACACCTGGTTCGATTAATTCAACACTCAAAACCCAACACTTAGAACTAGTTAAAGGCTATGGCTAAGACAATTACCTACAGTGATGAAGCTCGTCGAGCGCTAGAGCGCGGTTTTGATGCCTTGTCGGAAGCGGTTGCCGTTACTCTCGGCCCCAAAGGTCGCAATGTGGTGCTAGAGAAAAAATACGGTGCGCCGCAGATTATCAATGATGGTGTGACGATTGCTAAAGAGATCGAACTAGAGGATCACATCGAGAACACAGCCGTTTCGCTATTGCGTCAAGCGGCAGCTAAAACGAATGATGCTGCTGGTGACGGAACCACAACCGCAACTGTGCTGGCCCATGCAATGGTGAAAGAAGGTCTGCGCAACGTGGCTGCTGGTGCCAATCCAATTGCCCTCAAGCGCGGCATTGACAAAGCTACACACCATCTAGTGGAACGCATTGCCGAACATGCCCGTCCGGTAAATGATTCCAAGGCCGTCGCTCAGGTAGCAGCCATTTCCGCCGGTAACGATAATGAAGTCGGTCAGATGATTGCCGAAGCCATGGACAAGGTGGGCAAGGAAGGCGTGATCTCTCTGGAAGAGGGCAAGTCCATGACCACCGAACTGGAAATTACCGAGGGGATGCGCTTTGATAAGGGCTATATTTCGCCCTACTTTGCCACCGACACCGAGCGGATGGAAGCGGTTCTCGAAGAGCCGTACCTGCTGCTCACCGATAAGAAAATCACCTTGGTGCAGGACCTGGTGCCAGTGCTGGAGCAAATGGCCCGGTCCGGTAAGCCTCTGCTGATCATTGCTGAAGACATCGAGAAAGAAGCCCTGGCAACCCTGGTGGTGAACAAACTGCGGGGTGTGCTGAACGTGGCGGCTGTGAAGGCTCCTGGCTTTGGCGATCGGCGTAAGGCGATGCTGGAGGATATGGCGATTCTCACCGGCGGTCAGGTGATTAGCGACGATACGGGTCTAAAGCTGGAAAACGTCAAGCTGGAGATGCTGGGTCAGGCTCGCCGCGTCACTATCACCAAAGACACCACCACGATTGTGGCCGACGGCAACGAGAAAGCCGTGAAGGCCCGCTGCGAGCAAATTCGCCGTCAGATCGAAGAAACCGACTCTAGCTATGACAAAGAAAAGCTGCAAGAGCGGTTGGCGAAACTGGCAGGTGGTGTCGCTGTGGTGAAAGTCGGGGCCGCGACGGAAACCGAAATGAAGGACCGCAAGCTGCGCCTAGAGGATGCGATCAACGCCACTAAAGCTGCTGTGGAAGAAGGTATCGTTCCCGGTGGTGGCACTACGCTGGCTCACCTCGCGCCTGAACTGGAAGAATGGGCCAAGAGCCATCTGCATAATGAGGAGTTGACGGGTGCTTTGATTGTGGCGCGTGCCCTCTATGCTCCGCTCCAGCGAATTGCCGAGAACGCCGGTCAGAACGGTGCGGTGATTGCTGAGCATGTCAAGCAGCAGCCTTTCAACACGGGTTACGATGCCGCCCAAGATAAGTTTGTCGATATGTTCGAGGCGGGCATTGTTGACCCAGCGAAAGTAACGCGCTCTGCTGTGCAAAATGCGGCCTCAATTGCTGGCATGGTGCTGACCACCGAGTGCATTGTGGTGGATAAGCCCGAACCGAAGAAGGCTCCAGCTGCCGCCGGCGCAGGCATGGGCGATGACTTCTAAGCCTGACACTCAGCCTGCTTCTAAGCCTTTGGAGTGAGCAATTGGGCACTCTTGAGATTGCATCCGCTCAAAGCTTCCTACCAAAGGCAGTTCATCTCCAGGCTGATTGATGTCAAGATTCTAGGACAGGGGACCAATCGCCTGGTTACTCTGTCCTAATTATTAGAAATTATTAGATCTAATTTAGACCTGATTGTAAAACTTGCCGGGACTATAGCTTTCACTGACGCATAGATGACGCATAGATGACGCATAAAAGGAGGTAAACCAATGGCAACTTGGCAAGCATGGTTATTTGTTTTTCTGTCGCTTGTGGGAATTTGGGCACTAGCGAACTGGCTAGTATAAACGTTGGCATATACCGAATTTTCACTAATCCACATACTACTTAACAGGGCGTTCGACGGAGCTTAGCCGAGTCGCCAATTTGGTTTGTATCGCAGCGGTTTTAACCGCCATAACTTTCTTGCCGCCACTTCAACGCAATTCTTCAAATAGAAATAAAATGGAACTACTGTCACCCAGCGGCTACAGCACTTCTGCCTCATGACTTCCAGAAATTTCATCTACGATCAACTCAGTCTCTGGCAGAACCTAGCCCCCAACAACAGTACAAACAACAGTACTCTAGATAGCTTCGAGGCTGAATCAGTTTTTCCAGTTGCAGTGCTGCCCAGCGATGGTGAGGTGCTGCTCTACAAGAATTTTTTCACGGCTGCCGAAAGCCAAATCTTTTTAGCAAAGCTGTTTGCCGAAATCAGTTGGCAGCAAGATGCCATGCAAATCTTCGGTAAGTCAGTGGCCTTGCCGAGGTTGACCGCTTGGTACGGAGATGCCGGAAAATCCTACACCTACTCTGGCCTTGAACAGCATTCCAAGCCCTGGACGCCCACCATAGAGGCGATCAAAACTCGCGTCGAAGCAGTCGCGCAAACCAGGTTTAACGGTGTGTTGTTGAATCTCTACCGCAACGGTCAGGACAGCGTGGCGTGGCACAGCGACGATGAGCCTGAGTTGGGACCGAATCCGGTGATTGGTTCCGTTAGTTTTGGTGGTACCCGCCGATTTTGCTTTAAGCACAGACAAACACAGCAAAAAGTCGAGATTCTGTTAACTCACGGCAGCTTTTTGCTCATGCGAGGCGAAACTCAACATTACTGGCTGCATCAAGTTCCCAAAACCCAGCAGCCCGTCGAGCCTAGAATTAATCTCACCTTTCGCGTCATTTTCGAGAGCAGCAATTCTCAGTATGGAAAATCAACTGGTGTTAGGTGGGATTTCTAGCTCTAAACCCTCAAGCATAAAGGTGAGCAGGTGATCCCAATTGTTGAAATACAGGTAACGGGTCAACGCCCGCAAATCATCAAAAAAGGTTTTGCGAGTGGGCAAATGAGATCGCAACAGCTTGTATTTCTGGTCGAGCAACTCCAGTAAGGTATGAAACAGCAGGGACAGGATGTTGAGGGTAGCGAGGAATGAAGCAAGATGCTGCTTGCCATGCCCAAAATTGTGTTCGAGGTTGTAGCCCTTGGTCTTGAGGGTGTTGTTATTCTCGTTTTCCACCTTCCAGCGGGTACGACCGGCTAGGACGACCTCTGCCACAGTGTCGTCGGTAATTGGATGATTGGTGGCAAAGGAATTTTTGTAGACTACCTTCCCATCTGGGCGGCTCACCGTCAGTTCGCACCAATTCACCAAGAGCGCATCATCCCCATCTTTGAGGGGCACGTCGTTGAGGTAGCGGTAGGTATAGGTTTCCTCGACCTTTCCAGTCCAACGTTTGGTCGTCACTGTCGGTAAATCAATGCCTTCGAGATGCTCATAGAGGGTAGCGTGAGACTCCGGACGGCATACCAGAATGAAGTCGAATTGTTGAGCTAAGAGCTGTTGGCATAAGGGTTGATGACAGTAGAGGTCATCGCCCAAAACCGTTACATTGAAGGCACGGTAGCGTTGTCCGTACTGCAAAAACCACCGTTTGGCGGCTGCATTCTCACAGTCTTGTTTGTCATGCCCATCTTGCGGTACGACAAACTCAGGCACCAATGGAATCACCTGAGATTGACCCGGACAAACGATGACTGGAGTGACCACACTATGAAAATAGTACATCTCTCCTGACTTCAACTGGCGCGTTGAACACTGCGGGCAATGGATTTGGCTCGAACCGAAGTATTCGGTGCCATCGATTGCCATGAGCAGAGTGTCGGCAAACGAGCGCAATCTCTTCAACTGTCCCTGTTGCTCCAACACCTGCAAGATTTCCTCAAAGATGGGAAATACCTGCTCTGGTTTCACCCCATCGAGCAACGCCCGAATCTGGTTGTCACTCGGTATCTGATGTACTCCAAACAGACTTTGGGCATTACTATGACCTTTACTGCCCTCCATCATTCGCTGGTATGCCAGAAATGACGGGGTTTGGGTGAAGAACACGCTAAACGCGCTCAAGGCTGCATCTTCCATCCCATAGCGGGTATTCTTGCCCGTGCGTTTGTCCGGTAGCGAGGACAGGCGCTGGCGAAAGGAACCAACTATTGTGTCAAACAACCCCCGTTCTTTCAACGGTTCTGGCTCTCTTGGCTCTCTTAGATGTTCTTACAATACCGATATTTCCAGGACTTGAACAGCTTTTCGCCAAAATGAGAATTGCTGAAACGATAGTGAATCACTTGCTGGAATATGAAAAGTCTGCATCAGCTCGCGTTCTGGGCTAAAGCCAAACAGCCAAACAATTCACAAAATTCAACCTCCCCTGCACCATCAGCTGGGCCAACGCTTCAGAATACTCCGCCACGGACCATCGAAGAACTCGAGCAGCGAATGGCACGAGAAATGGCACGAGAATCTGTGCTAGAGGCCGAAGTTTTGCATAGTCGTCCGACACTTTCAGTAAAGTTACGGCGGACCTGGAACCGTCTTGTTTGGACTGCCATTTTGCTGGGAATTCCCGTCGGTGCGCTGGCCGTGGTGAACCTGCCCTACGCGCCCATCCGTGATCCCATTGCGGAGGAAGCACCTTTGTTGCTTCTGCCCAGCTACATCAGCATGGATCGCAACTTCCGCCAAGCCTCAGCTGCCCTAGAAGCAGCCAGTCAATTGATTGATCAAGCTACGGCACCCAGCGATCTGGACCAGGGCGAGGAAAAACTCAAACAGGCCAAAGCAAGTCTTGACCGCCTGCCAACTTGGGTTTGGAGTGAACTGCCTGATACCCCCTATCTGAGCTGGTACGACTGGCGACTCAATCCACTCGGCTTAAACCGTGCCCGTGCAGAAGTGGGACGGCTAGAAGCCAAACTGTTTCAAGAGAAAAACGCTCAGACTGCCCTAGCCCAAGCTGAACAAACCCTCGGTGCAGCAATGCAGCAGCACCAAGAAGCCGCAACTTCTCCAGAAAAACAGGCGGCACTGCGGGTATGGCAAGATGCGCTCGATCAATTGCAGCAGATTCCAGACATGACCCTAGCGGGAAGAAGTGCACAACAAAAGCTAGAGGCAGCTCAGCGGGAGTTCGAGGCAAAGGGTGGCCTTCAGACCCACGAGTCGATCAGTTTGATTGAGGCTGCAAAAGATTTTGCTTGGCAGGCCGCGAACGCGAGTCAAAAGCCGCCGCATTCAGTAGATCATTGGCAGAAGGTGATCAATCTGTGGAAGCTGGCTATTTCTAGACTTGAGCAGGTTTCTCGTCGTGACTTAGCTGGCTACAGAGAAGCCCAGAAACTGCTGGCAACTTACACTATGAATCTGGAAATAATCAAAGTTCGGCAGCAGGAAGAAGCAGACGCAACATTGGCAATGCAGCAGGCCAAAGCACAAATCGCAGATTTGATCAAAGCAACTTCTCCTGATTTGCAGCAGTTTGATCGCAGCTATGTGGTTGGCCAACTCCAGCACATTGTTAACCAACTAGAGTCCGTTGAACCAGGCACCACTGCCTACCAAGAGGCACAACAGTTACTCAAATCAGCCAGAGCAAAGCTAAAGCAGCTTCAGTAATGCCAGAGGGCACATCCATAGTCGCATAATATTCAATAGCAACCCGCGAAGGCGGGTTTTGTTTGTGTAGGCGTTTTAGTCGCTAGCCTTCAATTAGGTTTGACGCCAACCGGCACCACAATATAACCTTCCACACAGCATGCCTCTGGTGTCTCGGCTCCGAGTACCCAATTGCGTTCTGATCCCCAGTACCACCAATGAGCAGCCACATAGGCGCAAATCAGGCTGTCCAGTTGGTCTTCTAAAGCTTTGAGAGCAGGGCCACGCTCAGGTACCTGTGGCAGTAGAGAGTTACTAGCCGCATCGGTAAGCAACAGGGGCGGCTCCAACTGCGGCAAAACAGTCAAGATGTAATCACGGTAACGAGTCAACTCGGCCCGCCGCTCGACTACTCTACCCTTCTTGTACTTCAAAATCTGACTTAACCCAAACAAATGCACAATCGCCGGATGGGGAAAGACCTCGATTTGATAGCGGCCTAATTGCTGGGGAGTAATCGCTGGGGCATGTACAAACCCTCTTGCAGCTAAGCTCAAGCCAAATTCGATGGTGCGTTGGGCAAAGGGACGACCCAAATTAGCCGGATAGCAGCCTGCATGATAGCGACCAAAATACCTGTGAGCTAACCGATCGGCCAACCGCATTCCAGTCAAATTGGCAATTAAAGTTGGGGCATCAACCGCAACCATAGCGGGATCCTCAGGACTCACCCAAGCATCTATGTAGGCCAGCACATCAGGAATTGTTGCCAAACGGGTTAGATGCAGCAACTGTAATTTTCCTTGCTGCCAAATTAAACAACATAACCCACTCGGCTGGGACTGCCATCCCAAATCAACACCCAGAAATTTCATGGACTATCCAATCTGGGTGCCCAAAACAATGGCTGTATTCACTTTCCAAACGTCCAAGCATTTTTTAATTAAGAGCTTGAGAGCAACTTCAGGATGCCATAAAGCCATAGCCCCGCCAGACGGCTACTAGAACGCCCTGAATCACCACATCGGTTGCTGGAGCTTCTATGACAGGATAGTTGGGGTTTGCTGGTTCCAGTTTTACCTGGTTGGCCTTGCGGTGGTAGTACTTCAGCGTTTGACCTTCACCGTTCACCCTAGCTGCCACAATCGTACCGTTCTTGACGGTTTTGGGATCCTGTACCGGGCGCATAATCACCACATCGCCATCAGCAATTAGCGCGTCGATCATACTGTCTCCCCGAACCCGCAGGGCATAATCTCCAGGTCGGAGCAGGGAGCTAGAGAAATCCAACTGCTCTACTGCGTCTGAGAAGGATTCAACCACCGAACCAGCGGCGATTGCCCCTACAATGGGTAGACCTTGGGGCCGCAGAATCCGAATCGTTCTCGCCCGACCTTCAGTCCAATCAATGTATCCTTTTGCTCTGAGATGCTCCAGCCGACTCTGGATCGGCGCAGGAGACTTTAGCCCCATCGCTCGCATCATTTGACGAATCGACGGCGAATGCTGATTTTGCTTGATATATTCCACCAGCCAGTCAAAAAGCTGCTGCTGGACTTCAGTAAGACGAGCGTCCATAGAACATTACCATTGGCAGAAAATAAAGGGCCAATCAATCGCTCCTAGAACATTTGTATCACCAAATGATTCAGCTTGTCTAGTTTTGTTGATTCCTAGTTTTGCTAATCGCTATTTGTGATTAGCGTAAATAGGATGTCTGTACTACCAGACATGTACTAAGAGTATCGGATTTTGGTGGCAATTTCTACTGCTTGGCTAAAAATATTTTGATATAGAAAATTTTCAGAGGGTTTGCAAATACTCCAGCAGGTCTGCCATCTCCTGCGGGCTAGGTTGAAACTGCGGCATTGGGGGAGTTTTACCGCTGGTTACCTGATGAATCAGCCCAATTCGCGACTTGCGGGACGCGACATGGTGCAAACTCGGACCGACTCGACCATCTGCAGCAACCCCATGACAACCGGCACAATTCAACTGAAAAATCACCTGCCCCTGAGCCGGATTGCCATTCAGCCCTAAGACATGCTGTACGTAAGGATCAGAACGGCGAGACTGGTAGAACATTAATGTCACAACTAGCAGGGCAACCAAAACCGCTAGAACGATCCAAGCCGCCTTCTGAACTGAGATGTCGGTGGTTGCAATTTGGTTATCCAAAAGCTCTTTTGCCATCAAAAACGGTTAGTGAACGAGAAGCGCAGGCAGACCAGCGACATACCTCAAGAATTTAACTTACTTCATCTAAAAACTAGAGGTTATTTAACTTTTCTAAAGCATTACCTCAGCCTGAAGCTTGTCTTGCATCCTAAAAGGCACATAGCAGAGCAAGTACGAACCCTGTCTTGCATGCTTTTCAAACCAAACTGCCTCGTTTGGGAGGGTTGACCTCCTTGGTCTGTCTTCCCTCAAGAATTATGATAGAAGAATAAAAAGCATTAAGAGAAAGTTGGGTCGTTAAATTTGATAAAATCCAAATCGACGCTAAGGAGATGAAGCAGTGGTTGAACCTTTACTTTCGGGCATTGTGCTAGGTCTGATTCCAGTAACACTGGCCGGTTTGTTTGTAGCGGCCTATCTGCAATACAAGCGCGGCAACCAGCTTAATCTTTAATCGGCATGGTTGCTAATCTGAGCAGATTCATTCAATTGGTTAGCAAACTTGATAAGCAAACACAACCTTTCCTTCTGTGCTGCGCTTGAGCCTGTAGAAGGAAAGGATTTTGATTATTTGGACGCTTTCTCAGGAGCCAAGCAAATACTCGTTAACCACACTCCATGCGTTCGAGTGGGATGCTTTTCTTCTGGCCGCGATGTAGTCAGCTAGGTAGTTGGCGTCTCGTGCGATGCCGGAAAACCGGCCCGAACCCCAGGTGTAGAGCCATGGCAGGCCTAGAAAATACAGGCCGCGCACCGCAGTCACTCCCCGTTCGTGCCCTGGATAACCTTTGCCGTCAAACACAGGCACCTCAACCCAGCTAAAGTCAGACTGATAGCCAGTGCACCAGATGACGGTACCGATATTGGCCTGCTCGTAATTCAACGACAGTACTTCGGTTTCGGGTTGCCAAACGGGGCTATAGGGTGGTTCGGTTGGAGCATCAATCTGGTGATTTTGAATAAACTGATCGATGCTTTTCTTGATGCTTTCAGCAACCGCATCAGCCTGATCCAGGTTTTGCTTTAGATTGGGGTAAAATTCCAGCGTATTGTTGCTGACGGTTTTCAATCTGCCATAAAGCTGCATGCCTTCCAAAGCAAACTGACGCAGGTCAATCTCGCGTCCGCCATCGCGCCCGGTTACATAGTGATTTGCTTTAGCTCTGACTTTTTCTTTCTGAGGGTGCTCATCAATTGACAGATCGTAGTAGCCCATTTGATCCAGCCAATCGACCACATCTTTACCTCGATAGCGGCGCGGAGAACGAGGAGCACCTCCGACACATAGATGGACCTGTTTACCGGCCAAGTGCAAATCTTCGGCAATTTGGCAGCCCGACTGCCCCGTACCGACCACTAACACCGCTTTGTCAGGCAAGGACTGCGGATTTCGGTATTCAGATGAATGCAATTGCACAATATGCTGAGGCAACCGTTCCGCGATTCTGGGAATTTTAGGCTGATGGTAGCTGCCCGACGCAATCACGACCTGATCTGCTGTGTAGTCGCCGTTGGTCGTTGTTAGCTCAAATACATCATCGGCTTCGTTCTGCCAAAGGCGAGTCACTTCAACCCCTTCTCGCACCGGTGGGTTAAATGATGCAGCATACGCCTCGATGTACCGGACAATTTCGTCCTTTTGCATGAATCCGTTTGGCTCTGCATCGCGATAGGGATGGCCAGGAAGTTGACATTGCCAGTTAGGAGTAACCAGGCAAAAAGAATCCCAGCGTTTGGTTCGCCAAGCGTAGCCAATCTGGTGTTTTTCAAACACAATATGGTCAAATCCCCGCTCCTTGAGGCAGTAGCTGATCGATAAACCAGCCTGTCCTCCTCCGACAATGGCAACGGAATAATGCTGTTTCATGGGCTAACTGGTTAGATGCAGGATAGATGCAGAAGGTGCATACGACAGCCAATAACTGCACCATAAAATGAGCGTCTCAGCGCTATCGTATTTCTAGTTACAAAACCCCCAAGTCTGGTGGTAAAGACAGGGTGATCTTTGTAGCTAGGGTTTTCAGGAACGTTAGCGGAAATAGGTTTTGGGGGCAGTGGGCATATCTGGCCTGTTTAAACTGACAGGTTGAATCAGCGGGTTTTCCTGCCGATGTCCCCAGTCAAGAAGTAATCAGCAAGGAACACGAGTCCGGTATTATCTGAGAAACGCTGCTCAGCGATTTTTACCTTTTAATGTTTCTTATTATTGGGGCATGACCGACTCTTCTGGCAAGGTTTATCTTGTGGGCGCAGGCACGGGCAGGATCGAGCATTTAACCCTCCAGGCCCATCAACTGCTGACCCAAGCTGAGGTGTTGATTTACGACGCTTTGGTGGGTGACGCCTTGTTGGAATTAACGCCTAGTGCCTGCCTAAAGCTGGAAGTGGGAAAGCGAGGCGGAGAAGCCAGCACCCCCCAGGCCGAGATCAACCAGCTTCTGGTGGATTATTGCCAGCAGGGAAAGCAAGTGGTCCGGCTCAAAAGTGGCGATCCATTTATTTTTGGCCGCTCCACGGCTGAGATTCAAGCATTAACTGAAGCAGGCTGTTTATTTCAGGTGGTGCCTGGTCTTTCGTCAGCGCTAGTTGCTCCGTTGCTTGCCAGTATCCCCCTCACGGATCCGGTGCTAAGCCGCTGTTTTGCCGTGATGACGGCCCACGAACCCGACGCCCTTGAGTGGGAAGCCCTAGCCCAGATCGAAACGCTGGTAATCCTGATGGGTGCTCGGCAACTGCCAGAAATCATCGACCAACTGCTGCGCCACGGACGCTCCCTCGATACCCCAGTTGCCATCATTCGCTGGGCCGGTCAGCCGCAACAGCAGGTTTGGACAGGCACGCTTGGCTCAATTGTGCGCCAAACGGCAGCCTCTTCCCTGTCGCCAGCGGTGATTGTGATTGGGGAAGTCGTTGCCCTGCGACCCTATCTACAAGCTGCCCAATCCATTAGAGAATAAACGCAGCATTTAGAATCGGTTTGAAAAGCCCCCTACATCCCCCTACGTATTCTGAGGGCCTTCCCTGAACCAATTGCTATTCAAAGTGCCCCACTGGTGGGAGATTATAGCCTTGCGGACATCCCAGAAAAGGGGGCGAAGCCAGAAGACAAAATCCTTGTCAAACAGCTTCTTAGAGCGCACCCCTCAAACTTCAGAACTTAAAACTCAAACCCTAAAGCTTCACCCGTGACTTTCCTTCCCCTTTCCGGCAAAACTATTCTTGTGACTCGTGCAGCGGGTCAATCGAGCCAATTCACGACCCTGCTGCAACAACAAGGCGCGACGGTTTTAGAAATGCCCGCGATTGAAATTACGCCCCCCTCTAGCTGGGACGCCCTCGATCAGGCGATTGCCCATCTAGACCAGTTTGACTGGCTGATTCTCACTTCCACCAACGGGGTCGATTATTTCTTTGAGCGTTTAGCGGCTCAACAGCGCTCGCTGGCAGATTTGGCTACGCTAAAAATTGCGGTAGTTGGTCAAAAAACGGCTCAGAGACTGCAAAATCAAGGCCGCCAGCCCGATTTTATTCCGCCTGACTTTGTAGCTGATTCACTGGTCGAACACTTCCCGGAAGCGGTGCAGTCGCTAAAAATCTTGTTTCCTAGGGTGGAAACCGGCGGGCGAGAGATATTAGTGAAAGAACTAACGGCGAAAGGAGCGGAAGTCACCGAGGTGCCAGCCTATCAATCGGGCTGTGCCAAAATGATGCCGTCCGACATTGCAACTGCACTGCAACAGCAGCAAATCGATATCATTACGTTTGCCAGTTCCAAAACCGTAAGCTGCTTTTACCAACTGCTGCAAACCCTGCCCGCGGCCCTGCCGCTGCCTTCTAGCTTTTGCCTCGCCTCGATCGGTCCCCAAACCTCGACCACTTGCCAGCAGCTATTCGGACGGGTTGATCTAGAAGCGACAGACTATACTCTAGAAGGACTCACCGCGGCAATTGTGCAATGGGTACAGCCATGAGAATTATTGGTCTCACGGGCGGTGTGGGCATGGGCAAAACGACCGTTTCTGAGTACCTAAAAACCCGATACAAGCTGCCGATCCTCGATGCCGATGTTTACGCCAGAGCAGCGGTTGAGCCAGATTCCCCCATTTTGAGCCGCCTTGCTGAACGCTACGGGCCAGAGATTTTGCTGCCGACTGGTGCCCTCAATCGGTCTCGACTGGGCGATATTTTGTTCAACGATGCTGCTGAACGTCGGTGGATCGAACAGCAAATTCATCCCTATGTGCGCCACCAGATGACGACAGATTTACATCGATTGGTCGATCAAGGCTGCCCAACGGTGGTGCTGGTGATTCCGCTGTTGTTTGAAGCGGGACTTACCGATTTGGTAACGGAAATCTGGGTTGTGTCTGCTTCTCAGCAGCAGCAAATTGAGCGGCTCAAGCAGCGGGATCGGTTGAATCTCAATCAGATCCAGGCTCGGATTGCCAGCCAGATGCCGATTACAGCCAAAATTGCTGAGGCCGATGTGGTGCTTGATAATTCCTCGTCCTCTGAGGCGCTGTTTCAGCAAGTAGATCAGGCACTGATGGGCAGGGATTGAAGTTGAGCAGCGATTAAGTCCGAGGCCAAATGTCACCTGACTCGAATTCCAACCAATCTAGAGAGATAACGATAAAGTAGATCTGCGATGTAAGCAAATATGGCATGAGCAGTCCTCCCGAAGATCGTGATCCGCACGGTAATCCCCCGCCCGAATCCACTTCCTCCCAATCCAATCTGCCTAGATCGGCAGCAGATTTAGCAAGGCTAGAAAAAGAACTAGAAGAAGTTGAAGCCAGCCTCAGCTACACCCGAAACGACTCCGATTCCAGTTCTACTGCCACCGCCTATGTCCGCACGGCCACACCGCCGCTAATGATGGTAGAAACGGCCTTTCTGGCGAGCACGGCCAGTTTGCTGTGGTTAGTCAGCTACTATCTCAGCATTGGCCCCTGGATGCGGATTTTGTTTCCGATTCCAATCGCGCTGGTCTATTTGCGCTGGGGACTGCGGGCCGCCTGGATGTCAGCAATTGTTTGTGGGTTGCTGCTGTCGGTGCTGATGGGGCCTTATCTCAGCCTGCTGTTCTTTATTCCCTACGGCATTTTGGGCGTACAGCTTGGGGCGATGTGGCGACGACGGGTTCCCTGGCTAGCCTCTATCAGTGTGGGAACTCTGATTTCCACCTTGGGATTTTTCACGCGTGTGGCGTTGCTGTCGGTGTTTTTAGGTGAGGATCTATGGAGTTACCTCACCAATCGCATTACCGATCTGATTCAATGGGCACTCAGCAAATTGGTCGCTTGGGGATTACTGGGCCTGGAAGTGCTGGGACAAACCAATCTGACCACGATCCAAATCGCTACAGTAGGGGTGGTTTTGGTAAGTGATTTTGTTTATTTGTTCACAGTTCATCTGGCAGCTTGGCTGCTGCTAGAACGCCTGGGCAACCCGATTCCTGATCCGCCCCACTGGGTTCAGGTGTTGATGGACGAGGAAAAGTAGCCAATCAAGTCACCAACCCCTGAATGATTCGTATTTACACTAAATTTGAGCAAGCCCAAGCCTGGTTACAGCGGTTCCGAACCAAAGCTCCCCTGTTTGCCTGCGTTTTGGGATTTACGGAAACCGGTCTGATCCCAGGGATTTCAGCAGCCGGAGCCACCCCAGCCGACCGCCAATACACCGCCTTAGCCGATGCCGAGTTTTTGATTCGGGGAGTACAGTCCCATCCCAAATATGCCTTACCGCCGCTGCAAGCTGGAGCCTCGCCAGTGCTGATCACCCGTGCCGTTGTTACTGGTCAGCAGATTCCGGTTTATTTGTTTAATGCCGGGCTGTCCCATCCGCTCTCGGTACCGGCAATTGATTTGGGTGGTAGGGCTGCAGGGTGTCTGAGTCAAGCTGAAGCGCTACCGTTAGAGACAGTGCAGCATTTATTTCAGCAAGGCCTAGCCTGGGGAGAACAGCTCGCGGCCCAAGTGCCACAGAGCTATGTGATTCTCTCTGAATGTGTGGTAGGTGGTACAACAACAGCCTTAGCGATCCTGACCGGATTGGGCTGGAACGCCGTGGGCCTGGTGAATAGCAGCCATCCAACCTGTAATCATCAGCAAAAGTGGGAGGTGGTGCAAACAGGCTTAGAAAAGCTGGTGCAACGGCAGAGACCGACCAGGAAATCTGAATTCAATCGAGAGATGAACGGCTGGGATCCCTTTGAATTAGTAGCAGCAGTAGGCGACCCGATGCAAATCGTCGTAGCTGGAATGACAATTGCAGCGAGCCGGACCGGTGGCGTTCTGTTGGCCGGTGGCACTCAAATGTTGGCGGTCTATGCTCTGATCGAAGCCATTGCTCAGCCAGGACGATGGCCGCAACAGCTCGATTGGCAACCGGAGCACGTTGTTGTAGGAACCACCCGTTGGGTTGCTGAAGATCCAACCGGAGACACCGTTGGACTAGCTCGCCTCCTAGATGCACCCTTGCTGGCAACTCAGCTGAGTTTTGCTGCTTCTCGCTATGCTTCACTGCGGGCCTATGAGCAGGGCTACGTTAAAGAAGGAGTCGGGGCAGGAGGTAGTGCAATTGCGGCAACGCTTTATCAAAGTTGGGATCAGTCTCGGCTACTGGAGGCGATTGAAACGCTAGCTCAGCAGCTTTAATGCTTCCAACCTCTGCTCTGTGATTATGAGGTCTTTTGCACGAGGAGCGACCGGCGAAAACTGCAGCCTATGCCGATTCCTTGGAGGATTGGTACTACGTGCTCTAAAAAACGCCTCTTAAAAAACAGAGCTGTGCAATAACCCAGCAGGCAGCACAGCGGCGACAATTTTTTCAGCAGGAACTTAACGTCAAGAAAGGCGTTTGGCTAGGAGTTGTTCTTCAAGGGCAGCAATTCGGTTATAGGCTGCGGTGAGCTGAGCAGTGAGACGTTGGATTTGGACCTCTGGGGCAAGGCTATGATCGCCACTCTGAGAGTCATCGGGGTAGGTTGTATCAGAAAGGATGTCTTTATGCTCCATGCCGCTATTGAGCACAGTGCGGCTTTGATAGGCATGGTAGGTTTGTCGCGCCAACAAATCAGGAGCAGCGCCATGATCAGAATCTGCCCCTAATTGTTTCACAAACGACAATATTTCAGCAGTTTGATCACCCAACTGCTCAAGCGTCTGGCGCAGCGCGTCAACCTTGATATTCAAAGCAAAAACTTGGTCTTGGAGTGAATCCATTTGACGCTCTACTCGTTTAATTAATGTTCTTCATATCTTAAAAAGGAAATAGTCATGATTAGGTGATATTCCTGAATCATTTAACTTTTAGTCTCAGGTCTAAACATGACAGGCAAAATGTAGCAATTGCATCATCAAAGTACTTAAAGTTTGCGATCACTTCGTTTGCCGATCTATCGAGACTTCAAGGCAATAAGCCAAGGAGGTGATAGAGAGTTGATTGGTTTGGTTGACTGGTGGCCAACAAGGTTCAGCCAAAGTGGAGATCAGATCCATTCAGACCAGCATGATTCCAATTTGATATAGCAAGTCTATTTAAGATCCGACAGGATGATCGAATTCAAATTCCAACAATTATTGTGATTCAGAATAATACCGATTTGCCAGTCTTTCCTTGCCCAAGACAGAACATAAAAATCAGCAAAAATTCCTTATTTTGCTGCTAAACGACACGAAAAGGGTTTTATTCTATTTCTTTGATTTATCTAGCGACTAAAGGATTTGGATTGGTAATTCTTCAAGGAAAATTACAAATTTTGCAAAAAGTTTAAATAAATTCAAATTCTGAAGATAAAGCCGAGATCTGAAGATAAAGCCGAGCTATTGAGAGCCGATCCAAAACCCAAAGAGGGTTACGAAATTCAAAAACTCTGACGAGTTTACTGACTTGCAGTTAGAGAGATCAGCTAGCCAGCATACCTTCCATCTCGTTTAACCAACCCAAACTTTGCCGACTGTAGGTGAAGCGTAGAATAGAGCAGTTAGGCTGACGTAGAGGCAGAACGATGCCATGATGAATCGACGAACGCTGCTGCTGGCTGGTGGAGCCTTGACCCTAAACTATCTGCTGATGGGATGCCAGAGTAGACAGGAGGCCGCCCTGCGGGTGCGCTTGTTGGCCAATTCGCTGCCGCCTCAGATTTTGGGTGAGTTTCAGCACCGCCTTGCAGTTGAGTTTCGCGCTAGTGACCAGCTTGCGGATCTATTTCAGCTCCTCAAAACCTGGCAAACTCCCACTCCGGAGCAACCAAGATTTGGATTGCCCAATTTGGCTAGGCCGGTTGCCGTTGCGGATCTAGTCACTCTGGGTGACTTCTGGTTAACTGCTGCGGTACAACAAAACTTGATTCGGCCTCTGTCGCTAGAGTCGATTGCAGGTTGGCAACAGCTTCCTCCCGCTTGGCAACAGCTTGTGCGCCGTGATGCTCAAGGGCTACCTAGTGAAACCGGCCAGCTCTGGGCTGCGCCCTACCGCTGGGGTAGTTTGGTGGTTGCTTACAATACCGAGAAATTTCGCCAATTGGGCTGGACCCCAACCGACTGGAAAGACCTGTGGCGGCCCGAACTGAAGGGCCATCTGTCGCTGCTGGATAGCGCCCGCTCTACGATTGGTTTGACATTGAAGCAACTCGGTCAATCTGCCAACACCGGCAATCTAGAAACCGTGGCTGCTCTACCTGAGCAACTGAAATCTCTACACCAGCAGGTCAAATTCTATAGTTCCGATGCCTATTTGCAGCCGCTATTGCTGGGAGATAGCTGGGTTGCCGTGGGCTGGTCTACCGAAGTGTTGCCGGTAGTTGAGCGAGATCGACGGATTGCGGCTGTTGTACCTGCTAGCGGTACAATTCTGACGGCAGATCTGTGGGTCCAGCCAACCAAAGCAACCCAGGCCAATCAACCGCCTCCTATTCAGCAATGGCTGGAATTTTGCTGGCAGCCCCAAATTGCCGAACAGCTCTCTCTCCTCAGCTTGGCAGCTTCTCCGGTGCTCGTGACCCAAAATCGCACCCAGCTTCCGACCGCCATTCAGCAAAATCCGCTGTTGTTACCTTCTAACGAGGTAATCGAACGCAGCGAATTTCTGTTGCCAGTTGCTAATTCTGACCAGTACCGCCATTTGTGGGAGACGGTACGCCAAATGGGGTAGGAGTGCTGCGAAAGGCTGAGCGACCGAACGGATTGAGAAAGATGCGACAAGGTACGCTGGCTGTACCGCTAGTCGGGTCGCTAGCTGAGCTGGAATTGATTGTTGAGGCATTGAATTGATCATCAAACTCGCAGATATGCGCTCCCAACAGCTCGCCCTGTAGGTTGAATACGCGCACGCTATAGCCGAACTCTTTTGCGGCTGTGCCAAATCGATTCACAAAAACGTAACGCTGCAAATAATTACAATTTCCCCAAACCTCTTGATTCACTAGCAGATCAACTCGACGGGGTGTCCCATCCGCTCCTGGATAGGCCAACCAGTAATTGAGCAACTCCTGACTGAACCGTTCCGCAATACAACCCGTGTTTCCAAACGACTCTCCCACCCAGCTTAAATTAGCAAACTGCTCCTCGGCCCACCAGAGACTGGGCGGGGTCAATCCAGTTTGGGAAATGCGGTCGGGCGTCACAACAGCAGGATCAATTGAGGCTCCAGGCTGAAACAAGGCGGGATCGAGGGGAGTAGTCAGCAGGAATAAAGTATCTTGATCTGCTGCGTACACAGGGCGACTGCTCAACACAATCAGCATGCCCCACCCCAAGGCCAGCATTCGCCGCCAACCAGAGTTACGCTGCCAAATTTTGGCTTGCTTCGCTGCCTTCACCATTTCATTCGCTCCCACGCCACCTGGTTTTCCGCCTCAAGGGAAGCACCTCTGCCTTCTGTCTCCTGATCTCCGCTTTCCCAACTCTGCCATACCTGTGCCATACAAGATAATTTTGCCGACTTCAAATTCAATTGCTTCCCCATAATTTGATACAACCGTAGAAGCAGTCCCGCAATCAAACCATTATGAGCCTCTCCACTTCATTAGCCGATGCTAAAAACCTGCTTTCCGATCTGGTTGCCCGCTATCGCCATCGCGTAGACTACTTAGCCATCCGCTTAGAAGAGGCTGAAGGCACCGATATTCTACTGCGGGGTAACAAGGTGGAAACCCTCAGCGAAGGCATCTCGATTGGCGGACAGGTGCGTGCTTGCTACAAAGGCGGCTGGGGCTTTGCCAGCTTTAACCGTTTGTCTAGTTTGACGGAACAGGTTGAGGCAGCGATTGCAGCAGCACGGCTTGTAGGAGATGAGGAGACCACGCTAGCTTCAGTTGAGCCGATCCAGGCTAGCTGCCATCTCCCCTTATCGGGCACGGATCCTCGGCAAATTCCCCTGATTCAAAAGAAAGCCCTGTGCAGCCACTATGCCGAAATTCTTAGGAGTGTAGACGACCGGATCACGACCACGTCAGTCCGGTATGGCGATAGCGCTCAGCGCGTGATCTTAGCTACTTCCGATGGGACACTAATCGAGCAATCTTGGGTTGATCTAGAAATGCGCTTCGCGGCGACGGCTCGCAATGGTGAAACGGTTCAGACTGGGCGGGAAACCACCGGCTCCCGCAAAGCCTACGAAGACTTGGAACAGCTTGATACTCAAGTGCAGAGCGCAGCACAGCGGGCTGTAGAGGCCTTGGCCCTCCCCCCGGTAAAGGGCAATACCTATACCGTTGTGATCGATCCCATCCTAGCCGGATTGTTTGTACATGAGGCGTTTGGGCATCTTTCCGAAGCCGACATGATCTACGAAAACCCCGACCTGATGGAGGTAATGACACTGGGACGACGCTTTGGCTCTCCTGAACTGCAAATCTTTGATGGAGCAGCTCCCGAAGGGCATCGCGGCAGCTATTACTACGACGATGAGGGGGTTCCAGCTACCACGACTCAGTTGATCAAAGATGGCGTTTTGGTCGGGCGACTGCACTCCCGCGAAACCGCTGGCAAGCTGGGCGAAGCCCCCACCGGCAATGCCCGCTGCCTCAACTACCACTATCCGCCCCTTGTCCGCATGACCAACACCTGGATTGAGCGGGGAACTACACCCGTTGCCGATCTGTTTCATGGCATCAAAGAAGGCGTCTATGCCCGCAACTGGCTGGGCGGCATGACTAATGGCGAAATGTTTACCTTTGCGGCGGGAGAAGCCTGGATGATTCGCGACGGCAAAATTGCCGAACCCGTGCGGGATGTCAACCTGTCGGGCAATGTGTTCACCACACTGGCAGACATTGAGGCAATTGGCGATGATTTCTACTGGGATGAGTCAGGCGGCTGCGGCAAAGGCGGACAAAACGGGCTAGCTGTAGGCTGTGGCGGTCCGAGTCTGCGGATTCGCAATGTGGTGGTAGGCGGCGAAGCACTGGATGAGGAGTGAGTTTTGGCTTTGGGGAACTCTGATCGAGACGACTTCTATCGAGACGAGCATCCTTCCGTATGGCCCAATCCAACTCCCAGTTCTGCTTTTGCACTGCCGCCTTTGGTGATAAATATGTGCGGCTTGCCCAACTGCTGGCTGCCGATCTGCGCCAGTTTGCGCCCAATCAGCCGTTTCTGATCCTCACCGACTTGCCAGAACGGTTTCGCGACCATGCCAACGTGATCGCTGTTCAGCATTGGTGTCGCGGGGTACAGGCCTATCATGAACGCCGATTTGCCCTGCAGCAAGCCCTCCGCTTGGCCGATGCGGTGATGTACCTGGATGCGGATGTGCGAATCTGTGCGCCAGTGCCAGCGTTGACCTTTGCGCCCGGTTTAACGGCTCGCAGTTGCGGTGAGTTGCGGAAACACTGGCAGGAGCAGTTCGAGCGGCCCAACCCATCAGCTAGTAGTCAGCGCAAAAAGCAAATCATTGAAGCGATGGCCCGCAAAGTAGATGTGGATTTATATGCGCCTGACGTGAAGTTCATCAACGAGTTTTTGTTTGTGGTAACGGCCCAAGCCGGACGGGAACAGGAATTTCTGCGGTTGTGGGGCGAATTGGCGATCTACGCCGATACTTTGGGACTGCACCAGCATCCCACCTACGCGATGGCGCTGGCCGCCGTGAAGAGTGGCTTTCCAGTTCACCACAGCGAAATGGCGGGACTGGATTTTTTTGACGACCGAATTGAAACGATCCGGATTCGCAAAGGGCAATCCACACCAGACGCAAAAGCGCACTATTTTCGGGAACAGTCCCAGATCGAGCAAGCGCCCAAAACGCGAGTCGGGCGACTTCGACGAGTCGGGAGTAGGCGGATTTCTCTAGCCTACCATCGTCTGCGAGTACGGCTAATCGCGGCCCTATTTCCAGCTTTGCTAATCGATTACCAGCCAAGGGTTGGACAGAATCAGCGGTCTACAGCACTCCCTTCGAGCTAGGAATGGTTTGCGCCCGCCGGGGGTCAATTTCCACTGCCATACGCATAGCGCGAGCAAACGCCTTGAAGGTTGCTTCAATGATGTGATGGGAATTGATGCCATCGAGCTGGCGGATGTGGAGCGTCATCTGGGCATGATTCACCACCGCTACAAAAAACTCGCGTACCAGTTGGGTGTCGTAGGTACCGACCCGCTCGGTGGGAATCTGTAGCCCATAGCTGAGGTGAGGGCGGCCAGAAAAATCCAGCGATACTTGCACCAGCGCTTCGTCCAAGGGTGCAACAAAATGCCCAAAGCGGACAATGCCTTTGCGATCGCCCAACGCTTTGGTCAATGCCTGCCCCAGCGTGATCCCGACATCCTCATTCGTGTGGTGATCGTCAATCTCGATGTCACCTGTTGCCTGCACGTCTAGGTCAATTAACCCATGCGACGAAATTTGATGCAGCATGTGGTCCAGAAACGGAATGCCGGTTTTGGCAATGCAGCTTCCTTGCCCGTCTAGATTCAGGCTGACCTGCACATTCGTTTCTCCGGTAACCCGATGGACTGAAGCAGTGCGGCTAGGAAATTCTAACTGACGCGAAGCAGGCTGATTGTCGGGAAGGTTGGTGCGAGAGTCGCGAGTCTGCATGGTGAGATGCCGAAGAATGGCTACAAGATTTTCTGCAAAAGTTTCTGCAAAAGTTTTCTGCAAGATCTCTATTTTGCCTCAGCATCTGACAAAAAAACGCCACTCAGACCAGAGTGACGTAAACCATTTGACGTGACCAATTCTTAGGGTAGGGATTGCTTGGACGATAACCCTGCTACTGAGATTAACCCTGCTACTGAGACAATTGGGCCTTAAGCGGGGTAGCTGTCGATTTGGCGAGCTTCTTGCGGATAATGGAAGGCAAAACTAGCGGCCAAAAGAGTGTAGCAATAATCAAAACCATCCAGGAGAGGCGATCGGTTTTGGGTGTAGAAGTGTCCTTCCAAAAGGCACGAAATGAAACGCCAAAGACAAGAAGCGCGCCAGTGATGTAGAGTACCATGCTGCTGAATTCCTTGATGCTTACGCCTGTTAACTTGCATCTGTTAACTCGATCAAACCACTTGCATTCGCTGAGGAGTAAGGCTAGAATCACCGATTTTGTTTGATCAAGTTCTGCCAAGCTTCCTGGAGAATACCGAAAAATTGACCTCTGTTCTGCCGTGATTTCACGAATCGTTACGTCTGGTCAAACCAGTAGCTCAGTAGTTTCCGCAAAAAACGCTCTGGCTTCAGAGCAACGACAGGCAGGCGCAGTTCCATCAATTCAGGCAATTCAGCTTATTCCTCAGCTTTTGCAGGCTCAGACATGCCCATAATTTCGTAGCCCGCATCTACGTAGAGGATCTGCCCGGTAATGCCGCTAGCCAGATCGCTGCACAGAAATGCGGCTGCATTGCCAACTTCCAGTTGCGTAACGGTACGCCGCAGCGGAGCCGCCCGTTCCACATGGTGAATCATGTCTAGAATGCCACCCACGGCAGAAGAGGCTAGCGTGCGAATTGGGCCAGCCGAGATCGCATTGACTCGTACCTTTTGCGGTCCCAGTTCAGCCGCGAGGTAGCGCACATTCATTTCCAGCGCTGCTTTTGCGATCCCCATCGTGTTGTAGTTGGGGATCACTCGCACGCCGCCCAAATAGCTGAGAGTGAGAATGCTGCCGCCCTCGGTCATTAATGGCTTCGCATAGCGACTGAGGCTGACCAGCGAATAGGCGCTCACTTCGATTGCTAGAGAGAAATCTTGACGCGATACGCTGCTGAAGTCACCGCTCAAGGCATCTTTGCTAGCAAACGCAAGGCAGTGAATCAAAATATCTAAGCGGCCCCACTTATCCTGAATCACCTCGAATGTTTCCTGCATCTGAGCTTCATTCTGCACATCACAGGGGAGGTACAAACTGGGTTGGAGCGGTTCTACCAAATCTGCCACTTTCTTTTCGTTGCGGCCCTTTTCATCAGGCAGATAGGTAATACCCAGATTGGCTCCTGCGGCGTGAAGCTGTTGGGCAATTCCCCAAGCGATTGAGCGGTTGTTAGCGATTCCTGTCACCAGGGCATTTTTTCCAGACAAATTCAACATGACCCTTCACCCAATGTCGTTTGGCGTCTCAAGAATACTGAAAAACGGGGACGGAAAGAAACTGGTGAGGGAGTTTTAAGTTTTGAGTTTTGGCGACATAGCCTGTACGCTGGGCGTTAGTCTTTGCTTAGGCATGGTGTGTAGTTTTGTAGCTTGCTGCTGTGGAAGTCTTGTGAACCGATGTTGCCCAGATGTAGCGTTGCCAGAGGCAGTAGCAGGGGTTTAAGTTCTACTGCCTTGCAACTTTTGGGTTGAACGGCTATGCTCTATTTTCATTACTCAGAAAAAATTCTGAAAATATCTCAGCAAATAGCATTCTGGTCTGAGATTTCAGCATTGTGTAATTCTTGCTACAAAAAACTATCGCATTCTTAAGTTTAGTGTTTTAAAGTCAGAGTTCTATCACAGTAT
Organism: Leptolyngbya sp. NK1-12; assembly: GCF_032598965.1. Classification (NCBI taxonomy): domain Bacteria; kingdom Bacillati; phylum Cyanobacteriota; class Cyanophyceae; order Leptolyngbyales; family Leptolyngbyaceae; genus Leptolyngbya; species Leptolyngbya sp. NK1-12. The sequence goes on along the minus strand of NZ_CP053586.1, from coordinate 6,106,360 downwards.
GATTGTGTTATGCAGCACAATTTATCCTAAGAGTTCTGGCTAAAAACTGGTAGTAAGCGTAAATAAGTACGAAGAGCGCTTCGGGGGTTATTACAACTACAGGCTCATACAGGCTCACGATAATAGGCTAGGGATAAAGGCATGGTAGCGTTGCAAGATAGACCGTTAGCAAATGTATTCCGTCAGTTGAGCGGTGGTGCCTTCCCGCCTGTCGTAGAGACTTACGAGCGCGGCAAAACCATCTTCTTTCCAGGTGATCCAGCGGAACGGGTTTACTTCCTGATGCGAGGGGCGGTCAAACTCTCTAGGGTTTACGAAGCTGGGGAAGAGATTACCGTAGCCTTGCTGCGCGAGAATAGCGTCTTTGGCGTACTCTCTCTGATTACCGGGCACCGCGCCGACCGCTTCTACCACGCTGTTGCCTTTACGCCCGTGGAGTTGCTTTCAGTACCCATTGAGCAGGTTGAGAAGGCGCTCAAGGATAACCCAGAGCTGTCGATGATCATGCTGCAGGGTTTGTCGTCTCGCATCCTGCAGACTGAGATGATGATCGAAACCTTGGCGCATCGGGATATGGGTTCCCGTCTAGTTAGCTTTTTGCTAATTCTCTGCCGCGATTTTGGTGTTCCTGCTCAGGATGGCATCACCATCGATCTCAAACTTTCCCACCAGGCGATTGCAGAGGCAATTGGCTCGACGCGAGTAACAGTAACGCGGCTGCTAGGCGACTTGCGGCAAGACAAAATGATTTCCATTCATAAGAAAAAGATTACCGTTCACAATCCAGTCACCCTGAGTCAGCAGTTCACTTAGGTAAGCTTTGAGTGATAGAAACCCCCCAAATTGGGGGGCAGGAGGGCTTAGTTAGCCTTATATCTTCAAACTTTGCAAATCTTTCAAGTCAGTTAAGCAAGCACAAAGTCAACCTCATCAGCGCCTTTGGTTTTGCCCTGGCCACTGGTCAGTTTCTGCCCTTTTACCTCTACAGCAAAGGGAGTGCTGCCCAAGTTGATGTTGTAATCGGTTTCCTGATTGGTATAGCCAACGCTGGCAATCATCTTGCGGCCTTCGGGTGTGTAAATAAAGGCCAGCATTTGGTTTTTGTTTTTCTTATTGTCGCGTGCCCAAACCACCATGTACTGCTTGCCCTGGTAGTCGAACACCTTGGCTGGACGATTGGGAACATAGCGGCCTGGTTCGCCAAAGCTAACATCGAGGAATTTTTGCAGCGAGGCGTCTTGGACTTTGGCATAGGCCACTTCTGCGGCAGAAGCAGGCAGTTGATCACCCTGGCTTTCATCCGGGACATCTTCCTCACCCCGATTCTTGAAGTAATCAACCGCGGCTTTGGTGCCAATTGCGCCGACGGTAGCAATGCCAGCACCCACTAAGATGTTGCGAAGCAGATTATTACGATTAGTCATGATTCAGCAATATCCTGTAACGTTTTCAACTATAGGAGGGCCGTTCGCGCCTTCTAGGTAGGATTAACAAAAACTTCAGACTTGTAATACAGCCTTTTCCAGGCTAATGAAGTACAAAAAATAGGGTGCAGGGGCCGTGCCCCTACGTGGGGGCGAAGCCCCCACACCCCTCGTACCTTACCAGAGTGGAAAAAGCTATAGCAGGCTGATCAGTCATGAAAAGGGCCGCAGGAGCCGGGAGTCAGAACATTACCTACTCCTGCACCAGCGAGTTTGCCCGTTGATGCTCCGCTAACCGTTGCCCTACAGCAAACCCCACTCCTGACTCCTAGCTTTTTCTAAAGCGCTTCCGGCTCCTGACCTGACACCACCGGAGCCACCTTCTTCAGCTTTAGCTCTGGGTGCTCGCCTTCCACCTGCTGACAATTCCACTCATTACGAAACAGCAGCACCGGACGGCCCCAGCTATCTTTAACGGCAACCGTGTTGAATAAACGGCCTACCTTTTGCAAGGCTTCCCAACCGCCCTCCACCCAACGGGCAACGCTATAGGGCAGCGGATCGAGCAGAGTTTCCACGCCATATTCATTCTGCAAGCGGAACTGCACCACCTCAAACTGAAGCTGACCCACCGCCGCCAAGATTGGATCCCGCTTCGATTCGTCGGCAGAGTACATGATTTGTACCGCTCCTTCTTCGCGCAGTTCATTCACCCCCTTGCGGAATTGCTTGAACTTTGAGGGGTTAGGATTGCGCAAATAGGCAAACAGCTCTGGCGAGAACATAGGAATGCCTTCGTACTCCAGCTTTTGGCCGTTATAAATCGTATCGCCAATTGCAAATACGCCGGGGTTATTCAAGCCAATCACGTCACCTGGATAGGCTTCGGCCAACGATTCCCGATCCTGACCAAACAGCTTTTGGGGGTGAGAGAGCCGCACGGTTTTGCCGGAGCGGGCATGGTTCACCACCATATCCTTCTCGAACTTGCCAGAGCAGACGCGGATAAAGGCAATCCGGTCCCGATGTTTGGGGTCCATATTGGCTTGCAGCTTGAAGACAAACCCCGAAAAGTCTGGATGGGTTGGTTGAATTTCGCCAATCGTGCTGCGGCGAGATGCGGGTTTCAGCGCATAGTCGAGAAAAGCAGTCAAGAACAGCTCGACACCAAAATTGGTCATGGCGCTACCAAAGAAAACCGGCGTCATTTTGCCTTGATGAATCAAATCCAGATCAAACTCGGCCCCAACGCCATCGAGCAGCTCTAGATCTTCTTTGAGCTTGTAGTACAGATCCTGCTCTAACAGGTCTTCGATTCGCGGATCGCCCAAATCAATTACCGTATCAGCCGCTTCCCGGCTACCGTGGGCCGACCGCTCAAACAAATGAATCTGCCGCTGGCGGCGGTCGAATACTCCTTTAAACCGATCGCCCATACCGATTGGCCAGTTGACCGCATAGGTCTGCAAACCCAACTCTTGCTCGATCTCGTCCATCAGCTCAAACGGATCGCGTCCGGGCCGGTCCAGCTTGTTGAAGAAGGTGAAGATGGGAATCCCCCGCATCCGGCAGACTTCAAACAGCTTGCGGGTCTGTGGCTCTAGACCTTTGGCTGCATCTTCCAGCATCACGGCATTATCAGCCGCCGCTAGGGTGCGGTAGGTGTCTTCACTAAAATCTTGGTGGCCGGGAGTGTCGAGCAGGTTGATCCAGTAGCCGTCGTATTGAAATTGCAGCACGGTTGAGGTGATCGAAATGCCCCGCTGCTGTTCCATAGCCATCCAGTCGGAGGTAGCATGCCGCTGTGCCCGTCGCGCTTTCACTGCCCCAGCTTCGTGAATTGCACCTCCATAGAGCAGCAGTTTTTCCGTCAGCGTTGTTTTACCTGCGTCTGGGTGAGAAATAATGGCAAAATTGCGTCGCTTTTCTACCGCAGATTGCAATTCAGTTTCGAGTTCATCAGTAGGCATGAAAATTTATCAACCTGCTCAATTCGGCATGGCTCAACTTTATCTTCCAGCATAGCGAGAAATGCATAATTGGCTATCTCCTCTGGCTAGGGTTTCTTGGTTCCCACGGTTTAGTTGCAATGTGGGAATGCTAAGAAAATCAACAAACCAAGGAGAACATCATGGGTTTATTTGACAAGGTTTTTGGAGTGCAAAGCCAGGTGCAGGAAACCTTTAACCCAGCGGAAGCATTTGCCGCTATCTGCCTATCGGCGATTGCTTCGGATGGCTATTTGGCCGACGAAGAACTAGATGGCTTAATCAATTCAATCAACCGGATGCAGTTATTCAAAAGCTATCCACGCGATGTGATGCGCCGTATGTTCGACAAACTATTTGGAATTCTACGGCGGCAGGGAGCCGATGCCTTGTTCAACGGTGCCAAGGGTTCGTTGCCGTTTGAGCTACGAGAATCTGCTTTTGCCGTCGCAACTGACTTAATTTTGGCCGATGGCGTGGTGACTGAGCAGGAACAGGATTTCTTAAACCAGCTCTATCGCGCGCTAGAAATCAACGAGACATTGGCCCTAAAAATTGTGGAAGTGATGATGATTAAGAATCGAGGTTAATTGAGTTAAGCGAGATTAATAGGAGGTCTGGGGGCAGGAGGCAGAAGTAGGGTCCGCCGCAAGATAACAGTCAGTGGATTCTCAACCAGTGGATTCTCAACGGACACCCTCATCATGAAGTTAAGAGCCATTCTGGTTTTAGCTCCTGGCTCCTAACTCCTGACTCCTGACTCCCGTCGGCTGACGCTCTGGGAAGCCTGACTCCTATCTTCGCTTGTGAGCCAGCCCATCCCGCGCTATGGTTTGTTATGAACAGTGTTGATTGATACTGAAATTAATTGATGCTGGGTTTGGTGCTAGATAGTCGCTAGAGGGCTAACTGCTATGGTTTGCAATCGTCGTCAGTTTCTTTCACTGCTGGGTGCAACAACAGGTGCCGCGGTGCTGGGTGTGATCGGGTTGAGGCCGGAGGGTGCCAGTGCGGCTGGGTTGGCTGGGCTATTTGGCACCAAAGTAGCGCAGGGGGATACCTTTACGCTGCCGCCGCTTCCTTACGATTACAACGCCCTCGAGCCGTACATTGATGCAGAGACAATGCAGTTCCACCATGACAAGCATCATGCGGCCTATGTAAAGAACCTGAATGCAGCCGTCAATCAATACCCTGACCTGAAGCTGCTGACTGCCGAAGAACTCATGCGTCAAATCAATACCGTTCCCGAAGCGATTCGCCAAACCGTGATCAATAACGGCGGCGGCCATGTCAATCACTCGATGTTCTGGGAAATTATGAGTCCAAATGGCGGCGGTGAACCGACTGGACCTGTGGCGGCGGCAATTGCAGAGACCTTTGGCAGCTTTGATGCCTTCAAAAAAGCGTTTAATGAAGCCGGAACAAAACGCTTTGGTAGCGGTTGGTCCTGGTTGGTGATGATGCCCGACGGCAGGCTACAAGTTACCAGTACCGCTAATCAGGACAGCCCACTCATGCAGGGGCTTTATCCGGTTATGGGCAATGATGTCTGGGAGCATGCCTACTACCTGAAGTACCGCAACAAACGCGATGAGTATCTCAATGCCTGGTGGAATGTAGTCAACTGGGAGGAAGTAAACCGGCGGTATGAACAGGCCATCACTGCTTGAGCTAGAGTAGAGACTAGTAGGAGCAAAGCCTTCACTGCTTTTACCTGCGTTTTAGCAGGTATTTTGGATACTTAGCCCTAAAATTACAGAACAAATTTATACGCCTACATTCCCTTATGCTTGAAGCTCTCGAAATTAAGCGCGAAGTTGAAGAATTGACGAGTCGCCTGGGGAAAACCCAGGACTATCTTTGACGTACCGGCCCTGACTGCCAAGATTCAAGATCTAGAGCAAATTGCCGCTCAGCCCGACTTCTGGGATAACCAAACCAAGGCTCAGCAAACGCTGCAAGAGCTGAACGACTTGAAATCCCACTTGGAGCAAATCGATCGCTGGCAGTCGAGCTTAGACGATACAAAAGCGATTTTGGAACTGCTGGAACTGGAAGCGGACGAAGCCCTGCTGCAAGAAGCCCAAACTAACGTCAATCTCCTAAGCCGAGAACTCGATCAGTGGGAGCTACAGCAGCTTCTGTCTGGTCCCTACGATCAGCATGGCGCGGTTGTCACGATTACGGCAGGGGCGGGCGGTACTGATGCTCAGGATTGGGCTGAAATGCTGCTGCGGATGTATACCCGCTGGGCCGAGGCGCATCGCTACAAAGTGCACCTATCTGACTTGTCGGAAGGCGATGAGGCTGGAATTAAATCGGCCACGCTGGAAGTGGAAGGCAAATATGCCTATGGCTATCTCAAAGTCGAAAAGGGCACCCATCGTCTGGTCCGCATTTCTCCCTTTAATGCCAACGGCAAGCGGCAAACTAGCTTTGCGGGCATAGAGGTGATGCCAATCTTGGATGAATCAATCGAGCTAGAGATTCCCGATAAGGATCTTGAGATCACCACTACCCGTTCTGGCGGTAAAGGTGGGCAAAACGTCAACAAGGTGGAAACAGCGGTTCTAGTGAAACACCTGCCTACGGGCATCATGGTGCGCTGCACCGAAGAACGCTCCCAGTTGCAAAACAAAGAGAAAGCCCTAGCTCGCCTGAAAGCCAAACTGCTGGTGATTGCGCAAGAGCAACGCGCCAAAGAAATTGCCGATATCCGGGGCGACATCGTAGAAGCAGCTTGGGGCAACCAGATCCGCAACTATGTGTTCCATCCCTACCAGCTCGTCAAGGATCTGCGTACTGGCACCGAGACTACTGCTATTACCGATGTGATGAACGGCGATCTAGATCAATTTATTGAAAGCTGTTTGCGTCAGGAGAATCAGCTTGTAGAGAGCAGCAGCGTTTAAGTATTGGCTTAAACTCCACCTAAAACTCAAAAAACTTAAATCACACTCGATGATTTGCTCTCGATGATTTGCTCTCGAGCTGCGGCTTGACGAAGGCGGCTGAGGGCAATTTCTTTATGGGAGTGTGTTCAATTGTTACAGTGAAAGTAGCTTAAACTTAAATTTGTGTGAACTGAATGAGTTCAAATTCTGCTATGAGTCAATCGTCACCGATTCCAGAATCCTCTGCCCCGCCCACAGCAAATGCACCCACGGCTCCTAGCCGGCCTCCCAGTTTTGTCAAGTTGGCGATGCGCAACATGGTCCGCAAGCGCGGCAAGTCGCTGTATCATTTCAGCTTGACCGTAGTCGGATTGCTAACCGTTTTGGTGGGTCTAGCCTACCTGACGCGCTGAGGGAGTCGCTGCATGGCAACCGGCCCGATACAAGTCGAAGTCTATGTCGAGGATTATTTCTTTGGCGATGGGGCAGCGAGTGATGGACAGAATTCCATCGAGATTGTCCAAACTCTGGCCAAAGAGGCAGGCGAAACTGCTCCAGCCCCACCGATTGAATTGGCTACATGGGACAGCTGGTTCCGGTCGTGGTTAGAGGCGCTGCAACCCGATTTGGCCAGCGAACAAGCCTATGAGCTGAGCTTGCGGTTAACCGATGATGCGGAAATCCAACAGCTCAATGCTCAGTACCGCCAGAAAGACCAGCCTACTGATGTGTTAGCTTTTGCAGCCCTAGAAACAGAGCTGCCGCTGCCAGCAGTTGCCCAGACAGAACCTCTGTATTTAGGCGACATTGTGATTTCGGTAGAAACGGCGCAAGCGCAAGCCCAACAGCAGGGTCATTCGTTAGAGCAAGAGTTGGCTTGGCTCGCAGCTCATGCGTTGCTACATCTACTGGGGTGGGATCATCCGGATGAAACCAGTCTGCGCCGCATGTTACAACAGCAGGAGTTTTTGCTACAGACGATCGGCCTCAGCAGCGGATATTATCAAGAGGAATTGCTAGCTTAGCCGTTGGTGGCTGCAAAACTAGCCTTAGAATCGGACTAATTGCCCACTTAGCGTTTCTATTTTCTGTTGATAAACTTTCAATGAATTCGTTTCTAGCTGTGGCAACATTACTTTAGTCTGGACTAGTCCACCTTTAGTCCGTGAGTCCCCGATGATGAGTATCCCGCTTTCTTCACCTGTTCGCTTTGTTGGCTAACGAGTACGACTCATGACCCAAGAACTCTCAACCGAGACTCCGCCGCTCCGCCCTGTTGCGCCTCCCAATTCGCCAAACCGAACCTTGTCATGGCGCGTTGCCTCCAACTTATTTGTGAGCTTCAGATATGCCTGGACGGGCGTTAGTTACACCTTTCAGACGCAGCGCAACTTTCGAATTCATGTCGTGGTGGGTCTGGTGGCGATTGGGTTAAGTATCTTTTTGCATCTGAGTCGGGTAGAAATTGCCATTATTGGCTTAACTACGGGGGCTGTCCTGACGATGGAACTGCTGAACACCGCGCTTGAGTCAGTTGTAGACCTGACGGTGCGTCAGACTTATCATGAGCTTGCCAAAATTGCTAAAGACTGTGCCGCCGGAGCCGTGCTGATTTCTGCCTTGGCAGCGGTCTTAGTTGCGGGTTCTTTACTGCTGCCACCCTTGATTCAAACAGTTTTGAGTTTTAAGTTTTGAGTTTTGAGTTGAAACAGCGGGGAGTAATAGTTTTGAGTTTTGAGTTTTGAATTTTAAGTTTTGAGTTGAAACAGTCGAAACCGTGGATTTAGAAGCACTTAAACATCTGAACTGACAAATCTCAAGGCTCATAATTTCTAATTCAAAACTTCTTCAACCCCTAACTCAAAACTCAAAACTCAAAACTTGTTGAACCCCCTAACTCAAAACTCAAAACTCAAAACTCAAAACTCAAAACTCAAAACTCAAAACTCAAAACTTAAGCAAAACTTAAGCAAAACTTTTGCAATGATTCTCGTCATCGATAACTACGATAGCTTTACCTACAACCTAGTGCAGTACTTGGGTGAATTGGGTCAGGAAATCCCGATTGCGGCTGAGGTGCAGGTTTACCGTAACGACAAGATTACGTTAGAGGAAATTCGGCGGTTGCAGCCGGATGCGATTGTGATTTCGCCGGGGCCGGGGCGTCCGGAGGATTCGGGGGTGTCGCTGGCGGTGATTGAGCAACTCGGACCGACTGTGCCGGTGTTAGGCGTCTGCTTGGGGCATCAGGCGATCGGTCAGGTGTTTGGCGGCAAAATTACGAGCGCCTCTGAGCTGATGCATGGCAAAACCTCTCCGGTGCAGCACACTAGTGCTGGGGTCTTTGCTGGCTTGGAGAGTCCGCTGACGGCCACCCGCTACCACAGTTTGGTAATTGACCGCGACACTTGCCCCGACATTCTGGAAATTACCGCCTGGGTGGAAGATGGCACGATTATGGGTGTGCGGCATCGAGATTATCCCCACATTCAGGGCGTTCAATTCCATCCAGAAAGCGTACTGACGCAGTCGGGCAAACAGCTTTTAAGAAACTTTCTGTTGGAAGTCAGCCAACGACGTTAGCAAGAACTAGACAGCTAAGTAATTCAACTTAATTAAAACCAAGGAGGTGTTTTGCTGCCCGAAGGGCAGCGACAACACCTCCTTGGTTTCTATGTTTAATTATGTTTTTATCGAATTCCAGAAGACCTAGATTTAGTGCTGTGCATTCTGCTTCAGCAGGCTACTCATCCAGCCATGACACAGGATGCAGGCGTCTAAGCTGACTGCTCACCCACCAAAGAGAATTTTCATCGCTGAATGCCCGCAGACAGGGTAGAGTTTTTTGTTGATGGTGAATTTGTCTGGCCGCGGGAATCAGACCGGAGCAAACAGCCTCGTCTTCGTGGGAGGATGTGACAATTCGGCAGGATTCTGGCACTTTCGCGGGCTGGAAATCGACAACTATCGGGTAGGGTTTACCTATCACGTGATTCGGCCAGATCTGAACCAGTTTCCAACGGGTGCTCGAATGAATCAGTGCTCGAATGGTTTCAAGACTTCTGGATTGGCATGGTAATAATTCCTGATCAAACATTCCAGATTGCCTTGGCTGAAGGCAAAGCGTGAAATTCAATCAAAAGGATGTGAGGAGACGATGAAACGACGGCAGTTTGTACAATACACAGGGGCAGGCTTATTGGCGGGTTTAGGGTTGAGCTTGGTGGATCGGCTGCCGGCTCAGGCCCAATCGGGAGCGGTCAGCATTCAATATCTGGGCCATACCTGCTTTTTGTTCACGGGCGATGGACGGCGGATTCTGGTCAACCCCTTTCGTCCGGTTGGCTGTACCGCGGGCTATTCTGCGCCTCAGGTTGGAGCCGATTTGGTGATGATTAGCAGCCGCTTGCTGGACGAAGGAGCCGTCGAAGGGCTGCCGGGAAATCCGCGAATTTTGTTTGAACCAGGCGTGTATGACGTGAATGGGCTACAGGTGAACGGCATCGCCATGGATCACGATGATGTCGGCGGACGGCGGTTTGGCACCAACGTGGCCTGGAGATGGGTGCAGGGTGGCGTGAATATCCTGCATTTGGGCGGCGCGGCGGCTCCGATCACGACTGAGCAGCAGATTTTAATGGGGCGTCCGGATGTGCTGTTGGTTCCCGTCGGCAATGGTCCCAAAGCCTTTACGCCCGAAGAAGCCCAAGCCGCGATTCAGTTGCTCAATCCTAAACTGGTGATTCCCACCCACTTCCGCACAGCCGCTGCTGATGCTGCAACTTGCGATATTCTGCCAATCGATAACTTTCTGGCCTTGATGGGCGGTACTCCGGTGCAGCAGGTAGGCAATTCGATCAGCGTTGCTCCGGGCGATTTACCAGGCAGCACCCAGATTCGCGTCATGAGCTATGCCTGATCGGTGCTGACGAGTGGATGGCTGAGCATCAGGGTCCGAGGATGTTCAGTTCCATTTCAACAATCTGGAGTGGTGTATTTGCAGCAGAGAGGACTTTTTGCTGTCCCGTCGGGCGAAACCCAGCGTTTTGATATAAATGGATGGCCGCAGGATTAGCAACGGGTGCCCATAGGCCCAGATGAGTTAGCCCTTGCTCGGCAGCCCAAGCTAAAACCGCTTCAAGTAAAGTTTGTCCGATTCCCTGCCGGCGATACGCGGGCGCAACCCACATGCCGCCAATTCTGCCAGCCTGCTCGCGTTCCCGATCCAGCAACCCATACACGCATCCCTGAATTGTGTCGCTGTTGTAAGCCAGAAACATGACATGGGAGCCGGTTGTAACGGATTCGGTCAGCGCTTCCCAATAGGCGATCGGTTTTGCTTCCGCTTCTGCCAGGGTTTCACCAAACGAATTGGGCGAGTCGTGCAGGGCACGCAAACGGATTTCCCGATGTAGGTTAATTTCGTGGGGTTCTAAACGGCGAATCGGCATAGCCTTATTTTGAGCTTGGAAGAATTTTAGACTAATCCTCCTGAAGGTTTGTTTTCATCTGGGTAATCTTTATGAGGCAAAAGGTTTCTGAGCCAGACTCAATCCTGCAATTGGGCTGCGCTCAGCAACTTCCCATGCCAATTGATTCCCATAGGATAGTTTTTGAGGACAACGATGGACTTTTCTACCTTCCACTCGCATTAGCCTGTTCAGCTAATGGTCAGTTCATGGACTGCTAGGCTGATCGACTGACAAAAACTGGATCTGGCGATTAAAATCCGCCTACGCAGGTTACTCAACTTCGGATGCAAAAGAGCGGGGTAGACAAAGCTACCTCGCTTTCGTGGATATAAACGGGGTGCAGGGGTGAAACCCTTGCGTGGAGGCACTGCCCCCTCACCCCCTGTTCACAACCTGTTTGTGAAAGTTGTAGTTAACAATTATTCCTCTGGGTTCAGAGATAGCATTAGCTGATGCAATTTACTCTCGGTAGACTTCTCTTCGATGCTTGCATTGCAAGAGTTGAATTGTCCTGTTTTGATCATCAATCTCATATCGAACTCGATAGTCACCAACTCGAATTCGGTACTCATTGTCAGTGCCTTTGAGCTTAACGACGCCAGATGGACGCGGTTCTTCTAGTAAGTGCTGGAGCTTCTCAATCACCCGATCGTAAACATCACCTGGCAAAGCATTGATTTGTTTTTGCACTGCTTTAGAAATGACGATTTTGTAGCTCATGATGATAGCTGCGATCGACCGGCAAGATAATCTTCTAAAGTTTGATACTCACCGGCCTCATACTCTGCACGGACAGCTTGAATTTCTGCAATCGTTTCGGCATCATCTTCGTATAATGCTTCCTCTGCCTCGAAGATTTTCTGCTCCAAAATTTCTAGAATTTGGCGCTGTTCAGTCAAACTTAAAGAAGACAGCGCTTCAATCAATGATTCAAATGAAATTTGTACTTTAACCGTTGCTGCCATTGTGTTCCTCCTCTGGTTTTTGCTTAAGTGCTTCACATTCTTTTGTGCTTGCCTAGAGCTTGATAGCGTCGGTTTAGCCAAATTAATTTCTAATTAATTAGAGATCAAGCAATTCTGGAGCAATTCCTAGCGCCTCTAGTTGGCTTGGATCGAGCCTTCGCAATTTTTCTACCAACTGCTGCCGCTTTTGTTTCTCTGCTTCGGCTCGCTGTCGTTCTTGTTCGGCACGTTCGTCACCCGTGAGCAGCAAATTTCCTTGCCGATCCCACCAGCGCAACCAGGGTAGTTCGATGTTTTGGTAGCGGCCCTGCCAGAGGCCCAATTCTACTCCCATCGGCGGAATCGGATACCGTCCCTCAGGGTTGGGCGTCATGCGCTGATAGGTGTTGTCTAGCAGATGGTAGACCTCGACTTGCGCGTTTTCGGCTTCGTAGATGGCATAGTAGGGCACACGGATGGCCTGTTCATAGACCCAAAATTTACCGACTCGATTGGTTCCCTGGGCCGGAGGCGTTCGGTCGCGTTCTTCTGAACCATCGCCAGAGACAAATTCAATCACAATCAGGGGAGCCACATACTCTTGCCAAAGCACATAAGAGCGACGAGGTTGTCCGTCTAGCGTGGGTGGCACATTCGGGACATAGAACCAATCTGGAGCTACAGCTCCGCGCTCAGGGGGATCGGTCAACCGCCAGTAGATGCCAGAATCTTGGCCGATGCAGAACTGACCGTCAGGATGGAGAGCCTGTAGCGTAGGATAGATAGAATCAGTCAGTAAGACACTCTCAGGGTGCTCTTGAAAGTTTTTCACAAACGTTCCATCCGACTCTGGTAGCTGGGTGTGATCGGGTAGAGTCAGCCCAAGAGGCGAAACTGGCACAGTCGAAGTCATGCTCTCACTCCAATGCGCTTGGCTCCATGCTTGGCTCTATTGTAGGTTGGATACATGAGATAGTTTTGAGTGTTGAGTTTTGAGTGTTGAGTTTATGAATTAGTAGGTTGGATACATAAGATAGTTTTGAGTGTTGAGTTTATGAATAGGGTAGGGCGGCCTTGACATTGCTTTTCACGAATGCTGCTTCAAGCTCTAAAGCCGATCACTCGCTTTCCCGATTCAAAACTCAAAATTCAAAACTCAAAACTCAAACTCCTCCCCCTCCCCCAACTCAAAACTCAAAACTCAAAACTCAAAACTCAAACTCCTCCCCCCTTCTTCTTGAGCAACCTATGCAAACCGAGTATGCCCAGCGTCGTGAACAGTTGATGGCCAAACTTGGCAAAGGCACCGCTATTTTTCGCAGTGCGCCGATGGCGGTGATGCACAATGATGTCGAGTACAACTTTCGGCAAGACAGCGATTTTTTCTATCTGACTGGGTTTAACGAGCCGGAAGCCGTGGCGGTGCTGGCTCCCCACCATGAAGAGCACAAGTTTGTGTTGTTTGTGCAGCCAAAGGATTTGGAGAAAGAAACCTGGACCGGCTATCGGGTGGGGGTTGAGGCGGCGAAAGAGCGATTTGGGGCAGATGAGGTCTATCCGATCAACGAACTGGACGAAAAGCTGCCTCAGTATCTAGAGAAAGCCGACCGCATCTATTACCGCCTCGGACGCGACCGGGCCTTCAACGACACGGTGCTGCGGCATTGGCAAAAGCTGTTGGCGACCTATCCCAAGAAGGGGTACGGTCCGATTGCGCTAGAAGATCCGGCTCCGGTGCTGCATCCCATGCGCCAAATTAAAAGCGCTGCCGAACTAGAGCTGATGCAAACAGCGGCCCAAATCGCGGTAGATGCCCACAACCATGCCCGCCAGTTTGCCCGACCGGGTCAGTATGAATATGAAGTGCAGGCCGAAATGGAGCATATCTTTCGTAAACGGGGCGCAATGGGACCGGCCTATCCCTCGATTGTGGCCTCCGGAGCGAATGCTTGCGTGCTGCACTACACCGAAAATACGCGCCAAATGCAGGCGGGCGATCTGCTGCTGATCGATGCGGGTTGCGCCTACGACTACTACAATTCCGACATTACCCGCACCTTTCCGATTAGCGGCAAGTTCACGCCCGAACAAAAGGCGATCTACGAAATTGTTCTAACGGCCCAACTCCAAGCGATTGCCCAAGTACAGCCGGGAAATCCCTATCAGCAAATTCACGATACGGCAGTGCGGGTGATCGTGGAAGGACTGATGGATTTGGGGCTACTGCAAGGCGATATCGAAGAAATTATCAAAGAAGAGAAGTACAAACCTTTCTATATGCACCGCACCGGGCACTGGCTCGGCCTGGATGTGCATGATGTCGGCGTCTATCAGCATGGCGAAACGCCCCATAACTTAGCGCCAGGGCAGGTTTTGACGGTAGAACCCGGCATCTATATTTCGCCCTACATCAAGCCGGTGGAAGGTCAGCCTGAGGTAGACCCCAAGTGGCACGGCATCGGGATTCGCATCGAAGATGATGTGCTGGTGACGCCGGATGGTTGCGAGATTTTAACGGCAGGGGTGCCGAAGGCGATCGACGAATTGGAGCGTTAGAAAGCAAAAAAGCAAGCGGGATAAAACTCACTGCTTGCTTTCTTTAAAGTTAATTAGTCGAACCAAATTCCTTTAAACTTGAGCTATTCAGGCTTGTGCTCGACCGAACGCCCTGGGAGCGACTAATAGCGACGACCACCGCGGCTGAAGCTATCTCCACTCCGGCTGAAGCTGTCGCGGGTTCCGTTTGCAGGCCGTTCTCCCTTGGGTCTGGCTTTGCTGACGCGCAGATCGCGCCCCATCCACTCTGCACCGTCCAACGCTTCGATGGCGGCAGACTCATCAGTGGCAGATTCCATTTCGACAAACGCAAAGCCGCGCATCCGTCCCGTTTCACGATCGGTCGGAAGGGTAACGCTCTTGACGCTGCCATATTCTGCAAAAACCTGGGTCAGGTCTTCTTCACTGACAGAGTAGGATAGATTTCCAACGTAAATTGACATGGCGTGTCTCCAGAATTTGAAAAATGCAGAGGTTGAAATTCGGAGAGACGCTCACCAGTTAATGAAAACGACTTAGACATCCGAAATTAACGCTCGCTGACTTCTTCATCATAACTGCGGACTTGCCCAAAGACAGCAGTAGATTTGACAAGAAATCCTAAAAAAAGATGACATCTGACCAACGCTTCAAGCCTTACACTACGCCGAATAGCGGTTGTTTCGCGGTGCCGCATCAGTTAACAAACATTCAAGATCGCTAAGCGATGACGATAGGTCTGTTATGGCTCCTCTTAACCAAGTTTTAACCATCCACTAAATGCCCATCTTCCATCGTGATAATTCGATCGGCCAAATCGAGAATCCGGTTGTCATGGGTGACGAGTAGAATCGTGCAACCCTGTTCTTTCGCTAGTTTTTCCAGTATTTCAACTACATCCCGTCCTGATTTTTTATCGAGGGCAGCGGTGGGTTCGTCGGCCAGGATGATTTGGGGTTGGCTCACGAGGGCACGAGCAATGGCGACTCGCTGTTTTTGTCCGCCCGACAGTGCTTCAGGATAGTAGTGCAACCGCTCAGCCAAACCAACTGCGGTCAACATATCTGTAATGCGAGTATTGGCCTCTAGCGCACTGACGTGCTGTATTTCTAATGCCATTTCCACATTTTGATAGGCGGTGAGAAAGTTCAGGAGATTGTGGGCTTGGAAAATATATCCAATCTTGCGGCGCGTCAGCGTTAATTGCTCTCGATTGGCATTCAGCAATTCATCTCCCAGAATCTTCAAACTGCCGGACTGAACTGAACGTAACCCGCCAATCAAGGTTAGCAACGTTGTTTTGCCGGAGCCGGAAGGACCTGTTAGCAGCACAATTTCACCACGTTGAATCTGTAAATTGATATCAGTCAATACCTGTTTCCGCAGTGAACCATGACCATAGTAGTGATTTAAATTGAGGATGGCAATGGCATTACCTGAAGTAGACAGATTAGTAGGTGATAAAGAAGATATTGTGTGAATCATCATCAACCTCTAAAAAATATCAGCTGGATCGGCTTGCTGTAATTTGCGTACCGCCATTGACGCTGCAACCGAACACATCAAAGCAGTGAGCACAAAAACAAATACAACTCGTCCTGCATTCATCGCCATTGGCAATAAGGTGGCGACATGGGTGATCTGATAAAGTCCTAGCGCAATTGCGGTGCCTGGAATAAATCCCAGCGCTGCCAGAATCAGCGATTCCTGAAATACAACTACTAATAAATAGCGATCGCGGAATCCGATTGCTTTCAGCGTGGCATATTCTGGTAGATGATCAGTCACATCACTGTAGAGAATTTGGTAAACAATCACGGCTCCTACGATAAAGGCAATCACCACTCCCAAATCGAACGTGTAGCCAACCGGGGTACTGGCATTCCAAAAGGCGACTTCGGCTTTGGCGTAATCTGCTTTAGTCATGACTCTGACATCGTTTGGTAAGCGCGATTGCAATCTGGCTAGCACGGTTTCTACATCGGCATTAGGCTGAAGCTTGATCACGCCAACATCAATTAATCCACCCTGCCGAAATCGAGCCAGACGCAGAAAATTCAAATCGCTGGTAATCAAATAGGCATTGATCCCAAACGTAGGACTGAGTTGAAACAAACCTCGAATTTGAACTTGTCGTTGATTCACTTCGGTAGAAATCACTTCTCCGGCTTGAAACCGTCGGGCAATCGGACCAAATTCGGTTCGGGAACCTCTGTTGAACAAGGCTGTATCGGGGTCGCGTAGTCGCTGCTGGTTTGCCTGCACGTCCGGTAAATTCATGACCTGATCGTCTGGTTGAATGCCAATCACAAAAATGTCCCAGATTTCTTTGTTATCTGGATTGCGCCACTGCATGAAATTGAGATAGATCGGGCTAACCGACTCCACGCCTGTCACTCCGGCAGCTTGGTACAGGCGACGTTCTGTAAAGCGATCCAGCGAAATCAATGAGCGATAGCGGCTGCTCAGCATCACAATTTCGCCATTCAAACTATGGTGAAACTCTACCGCACTACTGAACAACGCCCCCCGAAATCCCATTTGCAAAAACATCAGCACGTCTGCAAAGCTGATCCCGGCAATCGCCACCAGTAATCTGACCCGTTCCTTGCGTAACTGCAGCCAGGAGAGAAACAGCGGCGGTTTGCGCTTAATGCGGTTTGGAGCACCTTTAGAGTTTTGAGCATGGTTTAAATTAGAATCACGATTGGCAGATAGATTTGCCATTTTGACCTCAGTGATGAATGAAACGGTGATTGAGCAGTATCCATAATGAACTATTTAACAGAACATAAAGTTTGAAGATCAAGACTGAACATTAATTTCTACCTGAACACTCAAGTTCGTCAATCCGGCAACCCGACGACTGGAGGACGGATCTAGCCGCACCTTCACTTCTACAACGCGAGCATCAAACTGAGCGGCTGGATCAGTGTCGAGCACATCCTGTTTATTGATCTCTAATCCGACTTCCACAACTCTGCCCTGCAACCGATCGGGAAAGGCATGATTTTTGCTGATTACAATAGCCGACTGCCCCACCCGGACTCGGCTCACATCCACCTCATAAACTTCAGCAACAGCCACCATCTGCTGCGTTTGGCCCAGGCTAATAATTCCTTGTTCACCGACTAACTCACCTGGGCGCGTATGGATTTTGAGCACCTGCCCGTCCTGGGGTGAACGCACAACAGCCAGATCCAAGTCGGCTTTGGCCCGTGCCCAATTCGCCTGTGCTTGCCCTACTTCCGACCGGGCTACCTCCACATCAATCGGGCGCACTTCGGCAATCTGAGCTAGAGTAGCTCTGGCTTCGGCAATTTGCATCTGGCGGGACTGACGGATCCGCGCTAACTCGGCTTGGGCTTCGTTTAAGCGTTGTTGGATAGTGTCTGCGGTTAGCTGCTTTTGATCCCGCAAGGAGGCAGAAACAGCTCCCTCGATTTGCAGGTATTGGTGGCGCTGGTTTTCCAGTGTTGCATTGTCGAGTTCAGCTTCTATGCGGCTGATAGTAGCCAGTTGGGCAGCGGTTTCGGTTTGCAATTCGGCTTGCAGCCTCTCTACGACTCGCTGCTGAGCCTGAATTTGCCCCTGTTTGGCTCCAGCCTCCACCTGCTTTAGGCGGGCCAGCGCAACCTCGACTTGTTGTTCGGCTTCTTGCAGGCTGGCCTGACGGCGAGCGTAGGTATCCAGAATGGCAATTACCTCTCCCTGACGCACCTGCTGACCGTGATTCACCTTCAACGTTTCCACTCTGGCTCCATCCAGGGAAGTGGGCGCAAAGACCTGGATTACCTCCCCTTCTGGCTCCAAGCGTCCCAGTGCTGATACGGCTTCTACCGCAGGCACGGCTGCTGTTACTGTCGGTTGAGCAGGGCGATGCAGCACTCCCCAATAAACCATCCCAACACCCAGCAGGCACACCCCACCCACCACTCCCACTACTGAAACTGGCCGCGACAATTGCCCAATGGCTTGCTTGATTGTTGACATAGGTGTAGCCGGGACATCGCCGGCGCAATAATCTACTTCTTGTATTCAAAAAATTGAATACAAAAACTAAGGTATACTCAAAGAACTAATTCGTCAAGCAGTTGGTGAGAACCTACCGCAGACGCCAATCCCTCTACCCCTCCACCCTCTACCCCTCCACCCTCTACCCCTCCACCCTCTACCCCTCCACCCTCCACCCTCCACCCTCCACCCTCTATGGCACTCAAGCACACAATTCTGGCATTTCTGTCTCGTCAGCCCCTCAGCGGTTATGAGGTGGCAAAGGAGTTTGCCGAAGGCTTTGGCAGTTGCTTTTGGAAGGCGAGCCAGCAGCAGGTATATGCCGAACTCACCAAGCTAGAGCAACAGGGCAACGTCACCTATGAAGCGATTCCCCAGCCAGGACGATTGGACAAAAAAATCTATTCGATTACCGAACAAGGCCAGCAGGAACTGATCGATTGGTTGATGCAGCCCTCCGAACCTGCCGCGATCCGGGAAGATCTGGGTGTCATGGGGCTAGCCGGACATCTGGTGCCTGTACCAGCGGTGATTCGCGAAATCGAACGCCGCCGCCAGTTCCACGCTGAAATGCTGCAACAAGTTCAAGCCTTAGATGAACCGTTTGCCCAAAATTTAGCAACGCTGGAGTTGAAGGATCTGTATATGCATTTGATTATTCGCCGCGCCATTCGCTATCAAGAAAGTTGGGTGGCTTGGTGCGATGAGGCTTTGGCAGCGATTCAGGCTTCACCCGGCATAGACGACGACCGGGACGCGCTTAAAGGCCGGAGTACCTGAGCGTTTGTCGATTCTGGCTTTGAAGATAACATTCACTTCAGGATAAAACATCAGAGCTGAGGCAGGACGCACCGAACCGAGGATAATTTCGACGTTTTCTAGTTTGCCAGCATCGCCCTGGACTGTTACCTGCTGGTGTTCGCGAAATCCCGCTCGTTCTACATCATCTGCATGCATCAAAATACAGTTGCGGTGAGGCATGCCGCGATAGCGATCGCCCGGTTTGTAAACCACGGTGTTGTGCTGCGAGTAGCTGCGTCCGGTTATCAAGGTTAGCACTAGGCTGGGAATAGATTCGGGTATGCCAAAATCGGCAGCACTGGGTAGCTGAAGCTGCGGCAGAGGAGTGACAAACATTTTGGCTTTGCCGGAAGGAGTGGCAAATTTGGGCTGGGTGAAAATGCGTCCGCCGATCGTGAATTCCTCTTTGGTTTGATCGATACTCCCGATCTTCTCGTAGCCGGGAATGGTTTGGGCAATCAGTTGACGAATATACTGAGTATCTTGCAGTCTACGCCAATTCACAGGATAATCCCCCAGCAACCGATGTGCCAGTTCGGTCAAAAATTCGACTTCTGAGATCAAGTCAGCATTGGTTAAGTGGGTTTTACCTTCGTCGTTCAGCCGCACGAAGTTGTTGCCGGATTCGGTGGTGGTTTTGTGGGGATTCTCGAAGCGGTTGAAGACTGGAATGATAATCGTATTTTGCTGAGCCAGGCCGTGAAAATGGCCCAAGTTTGGCTTGGTGGCGAGATAGATGATGGTATTGATTTTACCGAGGGCGCGTTTAGCCTGAGTTGAATCTGGATTGGCAGCGTACAGATTACCACCCACACAAATCAAGGTATCGATCTGACCGGCGTCGGCAGCTTCGATCAGGGCGCGAGTATCGTATCCCGGTACACGGCTAAGCGAGCGTCCCAACAATCTTTCTAGCGCCTCCTGAATTTCTTGCTTCAGCCGGTCAGTGACGACCACACCCATCGAGCCAAACCCCTGTACGTTAGAATGGCCTCGAATCGGCATCGTGCCGGCTCCTGCCTTACCGGCATTCCCAGTCAGCAGCGCTGTGTTGGCAATACTATAAACATTATCAACTCCGTTATCATGCTGAGTTATACCCATTGCCCAGGCAAATACAACGCCCTTTGATGTACCGATAATTTCAGCCGCCGCTTTAATTTCTGTTTGAGATACACCGCAGGTTGAGATAATCGCATCCCAATTTGTATTCTTCGCTTGTTCTAGAACATCCTGCCAATTTTCGGTATATGCTTGTAGATAGTCTTCTCGCACCAAGCCTTTTTCGAGCAGCGCTTTTTGGATGCCGACAAACAGAGCCACATCGCTGCCGGGAGCAAGCTGAAGGTAGAGGGAGGCAATCTCAGATCCAGTCAAGAGCGACTTAATTGGAAAAGCAGGCGAGGCAAACTTAACCAAACCGACTTCGACCACTGGATTCACCACAATTACCTTGCCGCCGCGTTCCCGCAGTTGAATCAACTCGTTCATCAGGCGCGGATGATTGGCGGGCGCATTGGAGCCAATTAGCACTACACAGTCGGCCTTTTTCAGGTTCTCTAAGCTAACCATCGAGGTGCCGGAGCCGAACATTTGCTTCAGTCCTACCGTAGAAGGCGAGTGGCAGAGGTCGGAGCAATCGGCTAGGTTATTAGACCCTAGCGTGCGAATCAATAGTTGCAGCAAAAAGGCAGCTTCGTTCGAGGAACGACCGGAACTGTAGGAGGCGACTCGTTCTGGCGGCTGGCGAAAGGCCGACTCGGCAATCTGGTAGATCTCATCCCAACCGATGCATTCATAGCGGTCACTGCCAGCTCGATGAATCAGCGGTACACTCAGCCGACCGAGACGATCCGCTTCCAAAGAGGTGAGCTGTTGCAATGCGCTGAGCGGGCGCTGCTCAAACACCGACAGGGGAACTGCCGGCTGAATTTCTGCCGAAATGGCTTCCACACTCTTCATGCAGCGCTGGAGTGTTTCGCCCACTTCGTTTGTAAAGCCGCCCTTTTGTCCTCCCGTACCCCAAGCGCAGGACAGACAAGCACTCTTATGCAGCAGGGTTTGCCAGAGTTTGGGACCTTCCGGCGAGAGGGTATGTTCGGCCCAGTACTGAATTACCGGCAGACCGCCGCCCATGTTGGGAGCATTGTCGGTCGTGTCTTCAATGGGTGCAGGAGGTTGATTGTTCAGAGGCTTCTGAGGGTCCATACGGCTGATGCTGCGAGTCGGGCTTTCTTCAACTTAACGCAAATTGCCCAACCGCAACATCCAAGCTTGCTGTAAACTTTGAGGTTTATTGAGGCTCGATTGAAAATCTTCCTGGATCGAGCCTGTCAGGATAGGGGCTGCCTTTTTTAGTTTAGTCTTGGGCAGCTTGAGCGCTTCTTTCAGCCGTGTCGGGATAGAGTTTGGCCCAATCTTTTACAGCTTCTTTGCTTTCTTTGGCAATTCGTTGCAAACGCTCACCCGGAGCACCTTCGGTTTCACGCGCTTCCTGCTTCCATTCGCCTACAGTTTTAGGCCGATCCGAGTCATTTTGGTGAATCGCTTCGTCAACCTTGTTCTTGATCGCTTGAGCACCCCGATCATTGCTAACATTCGCAGTTAATACTACAAACCCAATCAGAGCTACTGCTAAAAATCGCTTGACTTGGAATCCATTTAGGAAAGAACCGATACGAGCTACTGCTCCAGAAATCAAATTCAGCATCACTTAAGTCTCCATTTCTTTTGATCGCTCGAATTCAGCAACGCATACATCAGCTTCAAAGTATAGATTCAGCTATGAAAAGTAGGCAGCCAATCTAGACTTTAGTAAACGTATGAGTTTTTGAATCCAGATATAAACGTAGCGATAAACAAACCCACTCTCCTCTAGCAAAAGTTGTAGCTTGCCACGTAACCAAGAGGGACTTTTTGAAATGCTCTGAACTGTAAAACTCATACTTTTACAACGCAAAATCAATCTATAGTGTTTGCCAAAAGAGATAGGACATTATTGTGGGCGCACGAAGCGGCCCACAACAATATCTCTGTTCTAACTGTATCTTTGTCCTAGCTGTTGTGGCGGCTATAGTTAGAGATTAGGTAAAAGCTAGTATTACTTTTCACGTAGCCTTATCATGCAATAACCAGTGAAATAAGCGCATGAAGTAAATGTAGCCCATATCACACTAGCTGTTCATATTCTTAGATTTATATTCTTTATATTCAAATATTTGAAGACTGTTCTAAGCGGCCTACTTTCCAAATCCTGCCAGACCAATCTTTATCATGATCTATGATGATCTCTCCAACAATCTCTATTTTGGACCTTGACAAAAATCGACTTGTTATTCAGCACAAATCTAAATCTCTCTGTAAGGTTACTTTTTGAGTAGCAGTCTTGACAGCTCTAGTTGGAACCTTGAACATTCTCTAGCATCGAATCCTTCTCCTTGTATGAAAGCCGCTCTATTCCGGTTTTGGGTTATCGGCAGCTTAGTGTTAAGAGGGCAGCACACTGCTTGTGTCTCTTCACAGCAATATTTCTTAGAATACACAGCAAATATACAGCCTTTTCCAGGCTAATAAAGTATAAAAAATGGGGTGCAGGGGTCGTCCCCCTGTGGGGGGCTTCGCCTCCACATCCCTCGTACCTTACCAGAGTGGAAAAAGCTATAGACTCTAGGAGCTGTTAAATTAGAACTGCTGTAATCCTTGCACCTTCCGTTCAACTTCTCACCATGATCCTCGAAGAGGCACTAGCCGTTGTTACCCAAGCTTTAAATCACCAACGTTTAACAAAAGTTCAGAACATCATCTTCCGGCAAGCCTGGGAAGGCAAATCCTACATTGAAATGGGGGTAGCCTTTGGATACGATCCGGCCTACCTGAAGGACGAAGGCGCGAAGCTGTGGCAGTTGCTTTCCCAAGCCTGTGGTACCAAAGTCACCAAAATTAATTTTCCGACTGTTCTAGCCCAATACGCAGAGGCCCAACAAGCACAGGCCCAACAGGCAGAGGCTAATCAGGCAGAGGCTAATCAGGCAGAGGCTCAGCAAGAACAATCCATCCTGCCAGAAATTTCTACCGATTCAAGCCGTCGCATCGACTGGGGAGAAGCGATCAATGTGTCCAGCTTTCTGGGCCGAGAAACCGAACTAGCTACGCTAAAGTATTGGCTGCTGCAAAACCACTGTCGCTTAGCCACAATTTTAGGCATGGGCGGCATGGGAAAGACGGCACTGTCGGTAAAGCTAGCTCAGCAGGTGCAGTTCCGCTTTGAGCGAGTGATCTGGCGCTCGCTGCGAGACGCCCCTCCTCTGACTGAACTATTAACGACGCTAATTCAGTTTTTGGCTCCAGATCCAGACTCTACCCTGCCGGTCACCGAAACCACCCAACTTGCCTATTTGATGGATGCCCTCCGCGCCAATCGCTGCCTGCTGATTCTCGACAACTACGAGGCCCTGTTTCAAGCGGGTCAGCAAACGGGTACCTATCGGCAAGGCTACGAAGGCTATCGCGAACTGCTGCAACGCATCGGTCAGGGGCAACACCAAAGCAGTTTGGTGCTCACTAGCCGAGAGAAACCAACGGTTGTGGCAGCTTTACAAGGCGAGAATATGCCCGTGCGCGTCCTCAATTTAGCGGGCTTACCGCAAGCTGATGCGGCGCGGTTATTACAGGCCAAAGGGCTATCAGGCTCTGCTGCGCAGGTGACTAGTTTGGTGCAGTCCTATCAGGGCAATCCTTTGGCTTTGATGATCACGGCCACGTCGATTCAGGACCTCTGTGGGGGCAGGATTGATACCTTTCTGCAACAGCAAACCACCGTGTTCAATGGCGTGCGGAATTTATTGCAGCAGCAAATCAATCGCCTTTCGGAACTGGAAACCAAAATTATGTACTGGATTGCGATCAACCGGGAAGCAGTGACGGTACAGGAATTGCAAGCTGATTTAGCACCCTTTGTGCCCATGAGTCGCCTACTAGAGGCAGTGGAATCCCTATACTGGCGCTCTTTAATTGAAAAAAGCGACGACGGGTTTACGCAGCAACCGGTGATCATGGAGTACATGACTGAGCAGTTGATCGAGGGAATTTGCCAGGAGATTTTGGATACTAAAACCCATTCAGCGACAGAACCTCACCCATTTGCGTTTCTCAAAAACTACGCCCTGCTCAAAGCCAGTGCTAAGGACTACATTCGAGATAGCCAAGCTCGCCTGATCCTAGAACCCATTGCTCAGCAGATTAGCATTCAGTTCAGTCCTCAGGAGTTGCTAGAACGAGTCAATCATCTACTGTCTCATATCCGGCAGACGAATGCATCCAATTACGCTGCTGGCAACCTGATCAACCTATTGGCCCATCTACGCATTGACTTAACCGGAGCCGACTTCTCCCGACTCAAAATCTGGCAGGCTGACCTCTCCAATCTAAATCTACACCACGTCAACTTCACTCAGGCGGATCTAAGCAAATCTATTTTTGCCGAAACCTTTGGCGGCATTTTAGCTACAGCTTTTAGTCTAGATGGTACCCTGCTTGCTACCTCTGACAGTAATGGCGGCATCCAAGTTTGGCAGGTCGGCACCGGACAGCGGCTCGTAGCGCTAACAGAAGGACGTGCTCCTTGGGTATGGTCGGTTGCGTTTAATCCAACCCAGCCCAATCTACTAGCTAGTTGCAGCGATGATACCTACATCAAATTATGGAATGTAGAAACAGGTAAATGTCTACGGGTATTATCGGGGCACACCAGCAGCGTGCATATGGTAGCTTTCAGCCCAAACGGACAGCTTTTGGCAAGCGGTAGTGAAGATGGCACGATTAAGCTATGGCAAGTCAGCGAGCCGAGTGCTGCCTCCTGTATTGCCACTCTGGAAGGTCACCAAGGCTGGGTCTGGTCGATTGCCTTTAGTCCTGATGGTCAAACCCTTGTCAGTGGCTCTGTTGACCAAACGCTGAAGCTGTGGAATGTAGCAACTGGCATTTGCGAGCAAACTTGGATAGGCCATACTGATTGGATCAAATCCGTGGCCTTTAGTCCTGACGGCAAATGGATCGCCAGCGGCAGTACCGATCGCACGATCAAACTCTGGCAGATTGAAACAGGACAATGCCTCAAAACCTTGCAGGGCCATCAAGACACAGTTACTGCTGTTGCCTTTAGTCCAGCCAGCCAGCAGCTTGTCAGTTCCAGCTACGATCAGACA
Organism: Leptolyngbya sp. NK1-12; assembly: GCF_032598965.1. Taxonomy (NCBI): domain Bacteria; kingdom Bacillati; phylum Cyanobacteriota; class Cyanophyceae; order Leptolyngbyales; family Leptolyngbyaceae; genus Leptolyngbya; species Leptolyngbya sp. NK1-12. The sequence goes on along the minus strand of NZ_CP053586.1, from coordinate 6,081,082 downwards.
ATTAAACTTTGGCAGATTTCTTCGGGTGAATGTACCCGTACAATACAAGGACATAGTAATCGCGTTTGGTGGGTCACGTTCAGTCCAGATGGACAATCCCTAGCTAGCGGTGGCGATGATCATGCGGTTCGCGTCTGGGATATCCATACCGGCAGATGTAGCAAAACTTGGAAAGGCCATACCAACGGCATCCTTTGCTTGGCGGCTCATACAACACAGCATCTGCTCGCCAGCGGTCACGAAGATGAAACGATTCAACTCTGGGATATCCAGACTGGCGAAATTCTCAGAACTTTGCGAGGACACACGCACCGGGTTTGGTCAGTAGCGTTTGCACCCCAATCTCTAGCTCAACCCCTCCTCGCTAGCAGCAGCGGCGATCGCACTGTAAAACTCTGGAACTGGCAAACTGGACAGTGCCTCAACACCTTACGGGGTCATACAAGCTGGGTTTGGACAGTGACGTTCAGCCCAGATGGGAAACGGTTAGTTAGCAGCAGCGTTGACGGTTTAGTCAAGCTCTGGGATACTCAAACCGGTAAATGCATTGAAACATTGCAAGAACATAAAGCTGCTGTTGTTAGAACTATCTTTAGCCCCGATGAACGAACTTTAATTAGCGGTGGTTTTGACCAAACTATCAAAATTTGGGATAGTGCGACAGGTACTTGTTTAAGAACGCTGGAAGGACACCAGGGTACGGTCTGGTCTGTTCTTTTCTGGGCACAAAACCAACAGTTGATTAGCGGCAGCTTTGACCAAACCATCAAGTTCTGGGACATCAAGACTGGGCAATGCCTCCGCACATTGACTGGTCATCAAGCGGCAATTGTCTCCCTCGCCCTCAGTGCAGATAGGCATTATTTAGCAAGCAGTAGTTTTGATCAAACCATAAAACTATGGGATTTGGAAACAGGTGAATGTGTTCGGACATTTGCAGGGCACACTGGCATCGTCACGAGTATCATCTTTTTCCCAACTGTTGATCTACAAAATCAAACTGATTTGGCTCTGCTCTCCGAGACCGATGCTAGCGAACTGCTGATTAGCATCAGCTATGACGAGACGATCAAATTTTGGGATACCACAACTGGAACCTGTATCCACAGCATGCAAACTCCTCGTCCCTATGAAGGAATGACCATTACTAGGGCTACAGGGCTGACCGAAGCACAAAGAGCAACCCTAAAAGCACTCGGTGCCTCAGAGGCAGATCCACATTTTCATTGAGTTGCTCAAACAGCTTATTTTAGGGTTAGTGAAGCCTTGTTTTGGGGTAGGAAACAAGATCAATTCTTGCAGCCTCGATCATTCCTTATGCAAAACTCAGCTAGGTTTCACAATTGTTGCCTAACTTAGAGAGGTGAACTCTAGGAGGATCGGTCGCTGTGAAACCGAATCTGATACTGAATCAAGGGTTGGAATTATGAAAAAACGCTATCTTCTACAAACCGGCACGGCTATTGTGGGTGTGATGGCCCTATCTCGTTATCTCTCTTCGAAGTCAGAGGCTCAGACAGCGTCAGAAAGCGGATTTGAAATTGTTAAAACAGAAGCAGAATGGCGCAGAATCCTATCACCCGATCAGTTTAACGTTTTGCGACAACACGGTACCGAACTGCGATTTAGCAGTCCACTGGATAAACAGTTTGCCCAAGGCATCTACCATTGTGCTGGCTGTGACCTGCCACTGTTCTCTTCTGATACCAAATTTGATAGTGGAACCGGTTGGCCCAGCTTCTATGCACCGATTGACAATGCTATCCGCACCTCTGTCGATCATTCCTTTTTGATGACACGCACTGAAGTTCATTGCCGACGCTGTGGTGGACATTTAGGACATGTATTTGATGATGGTCCCGCACCCACTGGAGAACGCTACTGTATAAACGGCGTCGCTCTTAAATTTGTTGCCCAATAATCTATTGCTCAATAATCTATTGCTCAATAAATTGGCAACGTTGTTGTCATCAAGCTCTCTGAAAAACTGAAATTCACTGACTATTCACGATTGTTGAACCACTGGAGAACTTCGAATCTATGCCACTACGCATTGTACTTTCCAATTCCTTGGTACGTCGCTTTTCGATTTTGTCGCTGACTGCTGCGGCTCTAATGTATGGTGCAAGCCATTTGGGTGCTGCGGCTGATGTAGCAACTACGGCAACATTTCCCAACCCTGTTACAGATATAGCAACTGCTGCAACGATGGAAGAACAGACGGCAGTTTTTGCAGGCGGTTGCTTCTGGGGGATGGAAGGCGTTTTTGAGCATCTCAAAGGTGTGTCTGAGGTCGTTACAGGCTATGCGGGCGGCAGTGCGGCGTCTGCACGTTATGAACAGGTGAGTGCTGGCACAACTGCCCATGCAGAAGCGGTGAAAATCACCTATAATCCATCGCAAATTACCTATGGTCAGCTTCTCAAGGTTTACTTTGCGGTGGCACATGATCCAACCCAATTGAATCGACAGGGACCAGACACAGGACCCCAGTATCGCTCCGCCATCTTCTTCGCGAATGATGAGCAGAAGCAAGTGGCCCAAGCCTATATCGACCAACTCAATCAAGCTCGTGTTTTCAATCGCCCGATTGTAACTCAGCTCAGTCCCTTAGACCGATTTTATGCGGCTGAAGACTACCACCAGGATTTTATCAGGCGTAATCCCCGCAACCCCTATGTGATCCTGCATGACTTGCCTCAAATCGTTCGACTTCAGGAACGGTTTCCGGAACTGTATCAGGAATAGAGAATTGCTGCCACAATGCAGTAGCTGAAATTTTTCCCGGAATCCTGAAAACTGAGGCAATTCATTCTGATTGATGGATTACTGGATGGATCATTAGGGTGCAGTTGATCTTGCTGGCAGGATAAGGGATTGTTTTGAATGTATCGCCATATTCCTTATCGAAACCCCAGCGCAAATGCTTACCCCTTACAATCCATGTCGCTTAAATGTTCAGCAGATCGAAAAAGCCGTCATCCAGTTCATAGCTCAACATTTGCGCCATAAATTTGAGTTTGGTACGGCTGGCAATGCCCTGTTCCTGCATCCAGTTCGCCAATACAAAGATTTTTTGCATTAAGAAAATTTCCAATGCTTCTGGATTGAATTCAATACCGCTGGAACTGAACTGATGGGGCACCAGCATGGCGGTGTAACGGCCCAACTCCTGCGCTTCCCAATCCAGCAAAAAGGGCAGCCAGGGATAATTGGCATCTAGACGCACAAACCAGAGCCGCACTTCCGGAATTTCAGATAGCTCACGCGGGTCCTCCGGCTCTTGAGGAAAGTCGATCACGAAGCGAATTTCTTGCTCGTGGTTGGCAACGGAGCCATCTTTGATCCAGGGTTCAATCACCGCTTGGGCCGGAGCAAGATCAAGCGTATGGATTGCGTCTGCATTGAGCGTAATTGTCGTGGTCATTGGCTGGAGTAAGTGCACGCCTTTTTTATTCTCTGACAATTGGGTTCTTTTCAGCATTGGGTTAGGTGATGCTAGAGGTCGAGATTCTCTTGGAGTAGCGTATGGGCGATTAGTGCAAGCATCTTGCTCACGTTCTCTCATCCAAGCATTCTGCCCACAGCTCGATTTGGATTTGAGAAACAAAACAATTCTCAGCAAACCCTCAGGCACAGCTCACATAGGCATCATTCCGTTGCATAGAAATGCCTCTACAGTGAATGCAGGGACGACTCAATCAACCCCTGAGGAAAGAAGCCATGCCGCAGCCCATCCAACCAACACGACTTCGCTATTCTAGCCTTCTGAGATCCCTGAAAATTATCGGAATTGCCAGCTTATCCTTTCTCGTCAGCACCATGCCGGCCTTTGCCACCACCTTACAAGAAAGCAGCGGTTGGAACCTCCAGGAAGTGATCCAGCGAGCACTGGAACAGATCCAGCAGTTGGGAATTGCTGGCGTTGTAGCCTTTGTTGTCCTCTATGCCCTTGCCACCGTGGCTTTCATCCCAGGGTCGTTGCTGACTCTAGGAGCCGGAGTTGTATATGGCGTGGTCCAGGGATCGCTCTATGTTCTGATTGGGGCTAGTTTAGGCGCGGTGCTGGCGTTTCTGGTCGGTCGGTATTTAGCCCGTGATTGGGTGGCGAAAAAGATTGAAAATAATCCTAAATTCAAAGCGATTGACGAAGCCGTCGGACGGGAAGGCTTCAAAATTGTGCTATTGACTCGACTTTCACCGGTGTTTCCGTTTAATCTGCTCAACTATGCCTACGGCATTACCGGCGTGAAGCTGCGGGACTATGCCCTAGCCTGCATCGGCATGTTGCCCGGTACAGTGCTGTATGTCTACATTGGCTCACTGGCCGGCAGCCTTGCCATGCTGGGAACCGAAACGCAAGCAGCAAACCCCCTATTGCAATGGCTGGTGCGCGGGATTGGGTTTGTGGCGACCGTTGCCGTAACCCTCTATGTGACTCGAATTGCCCGCAAAGCTCTAGACAGCGTTTCTGAGCAAACCACGACTGACAGCGTTCCGCATGATGCCTAGCTGATATTTGCCTAGCTGATATTTACTGACGCCAAACTTTAGTTCAAAATCTCAATCTTTCGGAGTTTCGAGCCATGACTCAGTCAGCCTTTCAGCCGTTTCTAGTACCGCCAATGGACGAGTACAACCAAACTCTTGTCTCTTATGTACATCCACCCAACTGGACGAATCCCACTCCCCAAGCCGAATATGACCTGGTTGTGATTGGGGCAGGCACGGCTGGCTTGGTGGTAGCTGCTGGTGCAGCTGGACTGGGGCTGGGATTGAAAATTGCCCTGGTGGAACGGCATCTGATGGGCGGCGATTGCTTAAATGTCGGCTGTGTGCCGTCTAAGTGTGTGATTCGCTCCTCGCGAGTGGTAGCCGATATTCGAGATTCCGAACCATTCGGTATCAAGCCCCCCGACACCATTGAGATCGATTTCGCGGCAGTCATGGCTCGGATGCGGCGATTGCGGGCGGGCATTAGCCATCACGATTCGGCAGAGCGGTTTCAAAACCTGGGCATCGATGTGTTTTTGGGCCAGGGAGAATTTCAGAGCGAGCGCAGCCTCATGGTTGGCGGGCAGATCCTTCGCTTCAAAAAGGCAGTGATTGCCACCGGCGCACGGGCCGCTAAACCCAAAATTGCAGGACTGGAAGCGGCTGGCTACCTGACGAACGAAACCGTCTTTTCCCTGACTGAACGTCCTGCCAAGCTGGCGGTAATTGGCGGCGGACCGATTGGCTGTGAGCTGGCTCAGGCGTTTCAGCGACTTGGGTCTGAGGTGATCTTGTTCCACAAAGGCGGCCATTTGCTGGATAAAGAAGATGCAGACGCGGCTGAGATCGTGCAGCAGTCGTTTTTGCAGGAAGGAATTCGGCTAGTGTTAAACGCTCAACTCCAGCGGGTGGAAAAAACCGAGTCCGGCAAGGTGATTCACTTTAGCTCTGACGGTAAGCCCGATTCGATTGCGGTGGATCAGATTCTGGTCGGTACTGGGCGTGCTGCCAACGTGGAGGGGCTGAACCTGGAAGCGGCAGGCGTGGCCTACGATGCCAAAGGCGTCAAGGTGAATGATTATCTGCAAACCAGCAATCCCAAAATCTTTGCTGCGGGCGATATTTGTATGAACTGGAAGTTCACCCATGCTGCCGATGCCGCTGCTCGTATCGTGATCAAGAATGCGCTGTTTGCACCGTTTGGGCTCGGTAAATCGAAACTCAGCAGTCTGGTGATGCCCTGGGTCACCTACACCGATCCCGAAGTAGCCCATGTCGGCATGTATGAGTCGGAGGCTCGCCAGCAGGGAATTGCCGTCAAAACCATTCACATTCCGTTTAGCCAAATCGATCGGGCCATTGCCGACGGTGAGGAAACGGGATTTCTGAAAATTCTGCATCGCGAGGGCAGCGACAAAATCCTCGGCGCGACGATTGTAGCCCGCCATGCCGGAGAAATGATCAGCGAGGTGACTACGGCGATTGTGAATCAGATTGGGTTGAGTAAGCTCTCGACAGTGATTCATCCCTACCCGACCCAGGCCGAAGCAATTAAAAAGGCAGCAGATGCCTACCGTCGAACCTTACTGACGCCGCGCAGTCAGTTTCTGTTGGGCCTCTTGGCCAAACTTTCCTAGGATCAACCGGCTTTGGGTAGTTTTAACTGCAAAATTTGCATGAACCGACACTGGCAAACAATTCCAGACCGAGCCAAGTTTGTAGACTACTTCCTAGAGTGATCGAAATTCCTGTAATGCTACCTTCTGATCCACTGCTTAATTTCTCTGCTCAGGCAATTCACCCGATCGGACTAGCCGATTTAGGGAGGGCACAGCTGTTGTACCTTGTCAGAATAGGCAAGAAGCCTGATACTGTAGCCACAGCTCTCCGTTTTTCTCCGCCAAACCGGCTGGAAACCCCAATTCCTGCTGGTTTTGCTCTACCAGGATTGACTGCTGCAAACTGTTCGCTCAAGGTCAAGGTTCATGTCTTCCATTGCGCGTAGAAATTTGTTCGAAGACATTCCCCGCTTCTTGGTGGCTCAGGCTGGCATCATGTTTGCGGTGAGTCTGGTCACCATTCAAACGGGTGTTTTGAGTGGCTTCATTCGCTCAGTAGGGACGCTAGTTGACCACGCCAATGCCGATATTTGGGTGGCCAATCAGGATATGGTCCAGCTCGAACTCACCCTGCCCATGCCGGCCTCGCACTTGAACTTAGCCCAGCGAGTCCCTGGAGTAGAGCGAGTTGAGCCATTGGTAATGGGAGGGGGCACCTGGCGCAGTCCAGGCGGTGAAATTAACCTGGTGCGCGTATTTGGGTTTGAGCCAGAGGGTCAGCTTTTCAGCGATTTTAGGATGACTGCTGGCAGCGTTAGCAACTTAAAGCAGCCCTTTACCGTCATGGTAGATGAGTCCACTTTAGACAGTTTAGGGATACAGCAAGTCAATGATACGGCCACGCTTGGCTCCTTGGGGCTAAAGCTGGTGGGGCTAACTCAAGCTTCCCAGTCGATTACATCCAGTCCTTATTTATTCACCTCAATTGAAAACGCCAAAGCCTTTTCGACCAGCGGTTTAACAGCTAGCCTGAACTGCCGCTTACAGAATGGTGAGTTTAGCTGCACGAACGTCTACCAAAAATCACCCGATGCCAATCCGGCTTCGTCGCAACCAACGCCCCTCTCGGCTACCGACCCCATTAGTTACATCTTGGTGCGGGCAAAACCGGGGGAGGATATACAGGCGTTGAAGCAGCGGTTAGAGCAAGCCTTACCGGGCACGCTGGCCGTAACGCAGGCGGAAATGGCCAGCCGAACGCGCAGCTTTTGGGTGCGACGCACGGGGGTTGGCTTTATTTTGGGGCTGGGCGCTACCGTCGGTGTGATTGTCGGCGTCGTAATTGTGGGACAAATTCTCTATTCGTCAGTCTCTGACCATATGAAAGAGTTTGCTACCCTCAAAGCAATGGGCGTGTCTGACAAAGTGGTTTACGGCATCATTATTCGTCAGGCCCTTTGGATGGGCCTACTGGGCTATCTACCAAGCTTGGCGCTGTGCCTGGGTTTAGGAGCCTGGACATTTCAAACCCAAGGCATCATGATTTTGATCACACCGCTGACGGCGGCTGGAGTGTTGGGGTTGACGATCTTTATGTGTGTGGGGTCAGCAATGTTTGCCATTCAGAAGATTACTCGTGTGGATCCAGCGATTGTATTTAAGTCCTAATTGATGGCATCTAAACAGTGCCAATCCATGTGAGTTCTCCGTAATTTTTCGGTGTCTGTAGAAAACTGTTGAGCCAAAACAGCATGAATACTTTATCTCCAGCCTGTGTAAAAAGCAGCAATTTTGAAAGAATGATAAAAGAGCCGTCAATTTCGTTACTTCATCCGAATTTTGATTGGCCTCTGGTGAATCTACCCTGAGGATTGGCATCTCCTCTGTGACAGATTCGTAATGTGCCAGATGCACAACTGAGCCAAACTCCGGTTCAGGATAAGGCCTCAAACCTCACAATTGATAGGCTGTGCCAGATTGAGGACTGTGCCAGATTAACAACCATCCCTATCAAAAACTCGCATACTGCATAAAGTAAGGGTCATCAAACATAAGTTTCCATAGCGGAAAAGATTTACCTACCCAATACGACCAATGACTGCTACGCCAATTAACTTCCAAATCAACCTAACAGAATCCCATACAGTCTTGAATCAGGGTGCTGATGCATCGGTTGACTCGATTAAGGCAGGGGCCAGAGCCATTGTCGCCAGAGGGGTGGAAATGGTTTTCCAAAGTGGAACCCAGCGATTTCAGGCGCTCAAAAATATCGACCTCGACGTATACCGGGGCGACATTCAGCTTCTGATGGGACCCTCTGGTTCCGGTAAAACTACATTGCTGTCAATTTTGGGAGGTATTCTGACCCCGACGGCCGGCAGTGTTTGTCTACTGGGGCAGGATCTGACCCGCATGTCACGTTCTCAGTTGGCTCGCTTTCGCTTGAAGAACATCGGCTTCATCTTCCAGGAATTTAATTTGTTTCCGGCATTGACCGCCCTGGAGAATATCGTGGTGGCGATCGAAATGAAGGGTGTGAAGGGACGGGCAGCTCGACAAGAAGCGATGCGGCTGCTAGAGCAGGTGGAACTAGAAGGAAAAGCCAACAACCTGCCCCGCGACCTCTCCGGTGGCCAAAAGCAGCGAGTGGCGATTGCCCGCGCCTTAGCTGGCGATCCTCACTTCATCATGGCTGACGAGCCAACTGCCGCCCTCGATTCTCGCAGTGGTCAGGCGGTAGTGGCCCTATTGCGCCGTTTAGCAAAAGAGCAGGGCCGCACGGTTGTGATGGTGACGCACGACTCGCGGATTGTCGAAGAAGCCGACCGAGTGGCTTATATCGAAGATGGCATGTTGCAATCGACGCGGTTAGGTGGAGCGACTGTAGGAGCCTAGGCTCCTTCCAAAACTCCGCTTACCACATCGCGCAGGGTTTGCTCCACCGATCGGGGCTGCCAGCCCAATTCATTCCGGGCCTTGTTGCCGCTGACGCGAACACAGCGATCATACACATAGTGCACCCGCTCGCGACTGAGGGGCGGCTGCCAGGAGAGCAGGCGTCCAATCGGATCGAGAAGATGACCAGCTAGGCGCACCAGTGGTTCGGGCACTTCCTTTGGTACAGGTATGCCGGTCTCTTGACTGAGAAACTCAAACATTTCTCGCGTGCTCATATCGCCGGCGGAAATGATGTAGTGCGACCCAGGAGGAGCCTTTTCCGCGGCTAACAGCATGGCTTCCACTAAATCATCGACATGCACAATGCCGGTAATGCGCCTGCCGCCCGCCCAGAGCTTTAATCGGCCTTTCAGAAAGGCTTTCAGCACCGGGCCAAAGTGGGGATCATCGGGGCCAAAAATTCCCGACGGCATCACACTCACCACTGGCAGGCCATCAGCCGCAAAGCGATCGACTAACTGCTGCGCCTGGTATTTAGTTGAATCGTAGGCCGAGGAGAAGTCTTTTTGCTGCCGCTGGAAGGACTCGTCCACAACCCGCCCCTGGGTGTCGCCATAGACGCCAATCGTGCTGCAATACACCATTTTGCGAATCCCGGCTGCCTTGGCAGCTTCTAGCACTTGCCGGGTACCTTCTACATTCACCCGTTCCATCAGTGCCGCATCAACTAGGCCCAATTCCACATAGGCCGCCGTATGAAACACCCAATCTACTCCAGCCACTGCAGTTTCTAGAGCCTGTTGATCGGTAATGTCACCGTAAATCAACTGAGCGTTAGTGCCCGCCAATCGCGACAAGTCACTCGATTTTCTCACCAGCGCCACTACCGTATCGCCTCGCTGTTCCAACCGTTTGACCAGATGGGAGCCAGTAAAACCATTTGCGCCTGTTACAAGTGCTTTCATAGGCAGTTTTGACAGTTTTGAGTTTTAAGTTTTGAGTTTTAAGTTTTGAGTTTTAAGTTTTGAGTTTTAAGTTTTGAGTTTTAAGTTTTGAGTTTTAAGTTTTGAGTTTTAAGTTTTAAGTTTTGAGTTTTAAGTTTTGGTGGCGGAACCTATGCACAGCACGTAGTTCTGTAGCTTAAGCAGATCGAACACTAAACCCCAGCGGGGATGCGCCTTCGGTGTAGAATAAGGGAGCCTTCCAACCACGGTTGGCCCGGTCCCCCCTTTTGTATTTTGTAAGGGGGGCTAGGGGGGACCTCAACAGGATTTGCGATCTACTGAGCTTGCTTTTGCGTGAGTCCGCAACCGAATGTATAGCATCTACAAACGCCTCGCTGTTTGAGTTACTCGCCGTTTGAGTGACAAGTTGCGGGCAAGATACATGCACCCTAATTACTTCAACTTAAAACTCAAACCTGCTTTTCATAGATTCGGTAAGTCTTATAAATCGTTCCGCCTGCGGCTTCGACTAGTTTCCGCGAGGCTGAGTTGCTTTCAAACACATGCCCTAGTTCGGCGCGCTTATAGGGTTTGCCTTTTTTGATGCCGCCCTGCATACCCAGGTAGATCAGGGCCAAGGGAACCATTTTACGGCGATATTCCGGCAGCGAACAAAATAGCACCACCCGTCCTTGGTCGATTTGACGCTGATACCAGAGGAACTTGAGCGTACCCCATAGATCCAGCTTGCCGCCCACATGCTTAAGCGGAATATTGAGGTCAGGCAGTCCCATCCAGTAACCCACCATTTGGCCGTTGTGCTCGGCAATCGGAAATACATCGGGGTCAAGCAGGCTCTGCATTGAGCGGGCCTCTTCCAGGAACTCTTCCTCGGTGCGCGGTGTGGCACTGTAGTTGTTGGCAAACATCTGGGTGGTGAGCCGATAGATCTGGCGGGCGTCTGCCTCAAACCCTTCTCCCTTGGCTCGCACCGGACGGAAAGTTACTCCTGCTTTGCAGGCGATCCGATAGGCTTTTTCAAATTCTGCGGGTAGGGTAGTTGTGAGCGGAAAGTTGTAGGAATAGGCATCCTGAGCTTTCTGCCAGCCTGCTTGCTCAACAAACTGAGGATAGTAGGGCGGATTGTAGGGCATCAGCACCATGGGCGGCGTATCGAAGCCATCCACCAAAAACAAACAGCCGTTGTGGGTCGAGAGGTTGATTGGGCCGCGCACTAGCGTCATCCCCTGTTCCCGCAGCCAATCACAGGCGGCTTCTAGCAGAGCTTGCGCCACGCTAAAGTCATCAATGCACTCAAAGTAGCCGAATAAGCCGACCTTTTGGCCTTCCCGTTCGATTAGCCGATCGTTGACGGCAGCCACAATTCGCCCAACTGCCTCTTGGTCGCGCCAAGCCAAAAATTGCTGCAACCGGCCATATTCAAAAAATGGATTATCGGCAGCAAACGTTTTAGCGACGCTGCTACGCAATGGCGGCACCCAGTTGGGGTCGTTGGCATAGATCCGATTCGGCAAATCGAGAAACCGATCGGCGTCTTCGGGTGTATTTACAGCACGAATTTCAACGGCTGATTGGGAAACAGTGACCATAGGAGAGCCAGGGTTAGCGGTACTTTTTGAACACCAACGTTACATTATGACCGCCAAACCCAAACGAGTTGGACAGCGCCACTTCGACTGGTTGCTTGCGACTCTGGTTGGGGACATAGTCCAAATCACAGGCTGGATCGGGATTTTCCAGGTTAATCGTGGGCGGGACTTGGTCATTGGCAACCGCCATTGCTGTCGCCACAGCTTCAATACCACCTGAACCTCCCAGCAAATGGCCGGTCATCGATTTGGTGGAGCTGATCGCCACCTTGTAAGCAGGATCGCCTAAAGCCGTTTTGATCGCTGTGGTTTCGGTCGAGTCGTTAGCCGGGGTACTGGTGCCGTGGGCATTGATATAGCTGACTTGTTCAGGACTAACACCCGCATCCTTCAAGGCCAACTGAATCGCTCTGGCAGCCCCTTCCCCACCCGGAACCGGAGAGGTCATGTGATAGGCATCGCAGGTCATGCCGTAGCCGATAATTTCAGCGTAGATTTTGGCACCTCGACTCAGGGCATGCTCCAGTTCTTCCAGAATCAATATGCCAGCGCCTTCTCCCATCACAAATCCATCGCGATTGATATCAAAGGGACGGCAGGCATGGGCCGGATCGTCATTGCGAGTCGAGAGGGCCTTACAGGCGGCAAATCCAGCCAATGACAAGGGCGTCACCGCTGCTTCAGTTCCGCCGCAAATCATGGCCTGAGCATAGCCCCGCTGCACCAACCGGAAAGCATCGCCAATCGCATTGGAACCCGCTGCACAGGCGGTTACGGTACAGTTATTGGGACCTTTAGCACCAGTGTGAATCGCCGTTAGACCCGCTGCCATGTTGGCAATCATCATCGGCACCATGAACGGGCTACAGCGATCTGGGCCGCGATTCAGGTAGATCTCCTGCTGCTCTTCCATTACTTTGAGGCCGCCAATCCCCGTGCCAATCACCACCCCAACTTGCTCAGCGTTCAGATCATTGATTACGAATCCGGCATCAGCCAAGGCTTGCTTACTAGCAGACACCCCGAACTGCGCGAACCGATCCATCCGCTTGGCTTCTTTGCGCTCTAGATACAGATGAGGATCAAAATTCTTTACCTCACCAGCAATGCGGCAATCGTGCTTAGACGGGTCAAATAGGGTAATCTCAGCGATCCCGTTGCGACCGCTGATCAGTCCTTCCCAGTATTCGGCCAGGGTATTGCCAATTGGCGTGATTGCACCCAGCCCAGTAACAACAACCCGCTTTAACTCAGAACTTGTCATGACGGCTTTCTAGGGTTTCGCACCCGGAACAATAGCAAAGATGTCAAATCAATGTTAAACAGGGACTAGGACGAGAAAGCCTATTCGGAAAGCGTTGGAAATTGCATTGTCGAAAAGCTATCTCAGTCTCTAATCCCTCATATCTAACCGCTGATGATAGGCTAGGCAGCTACCTTGTCTTGGATGTAGTCCACCGCTGCCTGAACCGTGGCGATGCCCTCCGCTGCTTCATCTGGAATTTCGATGTCAAATTCTTCTTCTAGCGCCATTACCAATTCCACCGTATCCAGGGAATCTGCGCCCAAGTCGTTGGCGAAACTAGCTTCTGGCTTCACCTCGTTGGGGTCAACGCTCAACTGCTCCGCCACAATTTTCTTAACCCGATCGTAAATCTCTTCTTGACTCATACCAGTTTTTTCCTACACCTCGATGCAGCAGCTATCTATCATAAACACAAAATCCCAATTTACGTCTCAGCTCAAAATCGAGCTATATCGAGCGCTTAACCGATTGGCAAATCGTTCAATTGGGCATCTCTTCATCTTACTGCAAAGCGAGACTCGGAATAACGGTTAGAAAATTAGAGCATAGGCAAAAACCCCTAGACTAGTTAGAGCAACGGATGGCGCAACCCACAACGACTTGAGATTAACAACTTGAAACTAAAGCAATCCAGCCGTTAGGCTTGGCATAAGTTCAGATGACAAAAGATGGTTCTAATGCTGACTAGAACTAAACAATGGACTGTCGATGACTACCACCGCATGATTGCAGCCGGAATCTTGACAGCGAGCGATCGGGTAGAGCTACTGGACGGACAAATCATCGAAATGAATCCCCACCTGCCTCCCCATGCCGCCACGACACAACGAGCCTTTCGCTACCTCGATCGCTTATTAGAACCCATTGCCTATGTTCGGATGCAGTTACCCATAACGCTCAGCCCCAAATCGGAACCAGAGCCAGATATTGCAGTGGTTCGGATCGACCCAAACGAATACGGAGATCGCCATCCCGGACCTGAGGAATTTTTTTTAATCATCGAAGTAGCCGATTCCACCTTGCTCAGCGATCGGCAGCAAAAGGCATTGATCAATGCTAAGGCTGATATTCCAGACTACTGGATCCTAGATGTGAATACTCGCCAGATCCTTGTTTTTCGTGACCCTGCTGAAAACGGCCATCGGCACCAAGCAACTTTCGCAGCCAACACCACCCTAGCGCCTGTGGCCTTTCCGGATGTTGCGATTCCACTCAATCAGCTTTTCTCACCTTCTGAGGCTGCTTAATTCATTTCTGAAAGCTTAATTCTAGGATCCACTGCTTTCAGCGCCAAGTCAGCCAACAAATTGCCCAGGATCAGCATCACCGCCCCCATCATCAGGCTTGCCATCACCAAATAGAGGTCTTGTGCCTGTACCGCTTGCAGAATCAACCGTCCTAGCCCCGGCCAGTTGAAGTAGTACTCGGTAATAAACGCCCCGCTGAGCAGACTGGCAAACTCAAATCCCAACAGCGTAATCAGGGGATTGACCGCATTTCGCAGTGCGTGGACATAGATGACTCGATTTTCCGGCAGCCCCTTGGCGCGTGCGGTTTGAATGTAATCTTGCCGCAACACATCCAGCAGTTCACCGCGTGTAATCCGCTGCAATCCGGCGAACCCCGTAATGCTGAGGGCTAATGTCGGCAGAATCATGTGCCAGAGGATATCGACAATTTTGCCAAACCAGGTGAGGTCGGCATGATCGATACTGGTCATCCCACCTACCGGAAACAGCGGTGACGTGAGCTGGGCAAAAAACAGCAGCAGCAAGCCCGTAATCAGGGTTGGGAAACCCTGCCCTAAATAGCTAATTACCCGCAGAAATCGGTCGATGGCTTTGTTTTGATGCACGGCTCCCAGAATACCAAGGGGAATGGCAATCGCCCAGGTGACAATCAGCGAAGCCACCGACAGCAGCAGTGTCGCCGGTACCCGCTCCCACAGCAGGGCGGTCACAGGTCGCTGGGCATAGGCAAAACTGACGCCAAAGTCTCCCTTTGTCACCACCTGCCGCAACCAGAGAAAATACTGCTCGATGATTGGTTTATCTAAGCCAAACTGAGTTTGCAGCCGTTTGATCGTCTCCTCTGAAATCTGAGGATTCTGGCGCAAATTATCGAGGTAATCCCCTGGAGCAAGCTGAATAATAAAAAAGCTGAGGGCTGAGGCTAAAAGCAGCGTCAACAAAGCCTGAGCTAGCCGTTTGACGATATAGCTAAAGGTGTCGCTAGTGATCCATTCAACCAGTCTGCTGGTCAACGCTTGAAAACGCTGCTGCACTGACAAATCTGGCGTAGAAGTCATAGGCGCAATCGGAAGCAACAGTTGACTGGAACAGACTGGTATTGGGAAAATTCGGTGGAAGTTTACCCTAGTACTGGACCAGGGTAATCACCGGCAGATCGGGCAGCGCTTTGCGGCCTTCTAACCCGCTTAGTTCGATGATAAAGCCGAATCCGACTAACTCACAGCCCGTTTGTTCTACCAGTTTAGCGGTAGCAGCAGCCGTCCCACCTGTAGCAATCAAATCGTCCACAATCAGAGCACGACAGCCGGGATGCAGCGCATCCTGATGCATTTCCAGCCGATCGGTGCCATATTCCAGCTCATATTCTGCGGCGTGAACAGCAGCCGGAAGTTTGCCCGGTTTGCGGACGGGTACAAAGCCAGCATTTAGCTTGTAGGCCAGAGGTGCCCCAAAAATAAAGCCGCGAGATTCCATCCCAATGATGTAATTAGGGGCTAGATCGCTGCATTTTTCGGCCATGCTATCGATGGTGTAACGTAGCCCTTCTGGATCGCGCAGTAGGGTCGTAATATCTCGAAACAAAATGCCAGGTTTGGGAAAATCAGGAATTTCGCGAATTAGAGCCTTTAAGTCCATAGCAGGGGAGTTGACAGGGGTAGCAATGTCCTAGTCATCCTATCAGGTTTGTCTAATGGTTCGCCTACGGCTCACGCGCTTTCCTTTCCCACCCCGCTTTGCTGTTGCTTGTTTCCCGCAGGGTGGAGACAGACGCTTTAACGTTCTGGCTTGCTTGTACCCGCTAATCTTTGATACCAGAGAAGTTTTCAAACCAGCCGCGACGCTTAAAGTACAGCACGGACGCCAGCCCAACCCCCAGCATCAGCAATAAACAGGCCGGATAGCCCCAGTACCATTCCAACTCTGGCATATTCCAAGGTGAGGCATCTGGGTTGAAGTTCATGCCATAAACTCCGGCAATAAAAGTAAGGGGAATAAAAATCGTCGAAACAATCGTCAGAGTCTTCATTACCTCGTTCATGCGGTTGCCCACCGAGGAAACATACACATCCATCAAGCTAGACGCGACTTCTCGATAGGTTTCCACCATGTCAATCACCTGCACCGTATGGTCGTAACAGTCGCGTAGATAGACCCGCACCTCGTCGCTGATCAAATCATGGCAATCGCGAATCAGGCTGTTAATCGCATCGCGCTGCGGCCAGATCGCCCGCCGTAGGGCCAATAGCTCGCGCCGGATGCGGTGGATTTTTTCCAAACTCTGATGCGTTGGACTTTCGACCACTTCGTTTTCCAGTTCTTCCAGCGCTTCACCATATTCTTCTAAAACTGGGAAGAATCCGTCAATAATGGCATCAATCAAGGCATAGGCCAGATAATCTGCCCCATGCTGCCGAATCGTGCCCTTGGCGAGCCGAATTCGTTCCCGCACTGGGCCAAAGCAATCATAATCCGGCTCTTCCTGTACGGTGAGCAAATAATGTCTGCCCAAAATCAGGCTGACCTGTTCGGCCACAAATCCACGCCCGTTTTCCTTCGGAGTTACCATGCGGGCAATCAACAACACCTGGTCGCCGTATTCATCAATTTTGGGGCGCTGAGGTACATTCACCACGTCTTCTAGCATCAGCGGATGCAAGTCAAACACCTCCCCAATCCGCCGCAGCACATCCTCGTTGCCCAACCCCTGCACATCCACCCAGGAAACGGAAACCGAATCGAGGTAGGGAGTGCAATCTTCTGGCTGATCGATCTTGACCCGAACCGCTTTGCTGGAATCGTAATCAATCAAGAAAATTACCGGCGGCGAGGCATCCGCTTCGATACTGAGGGTGCCAGGAATACTGCCCGGTTCATCCGAGAAATACTCGAAGTATTCGTCTTCTTCTTCGGGGTCGGTGTTGATGAACGGCAATTTTTGCAGGGACAGTCCAGCTAGGGGCGTATCCCCATTCGGGACAGTACGGGAAGGTCGGTTGGTCATGGCTTGACTCGGATGCTTGGTATTAGCTCGACATGGAAGAGGGTTAGCGTGATTGTACTCAATTCATGCCATCAACAGGTTAATCAACCAACTACATCATTTTTGATCCCCAGGCATTTTATAGTGGAATTGCTGCGAATGGTCGGCAAGACGCTTGAGGTATCAAAGTTGTGAAAGCAATTACTCTGCTGGGTTCAACCGGCTCGATTGGAACGCAAACGCTCGATATTGTTTCCCAGTATCCCGATCAATTTCGAATTGTGGGGCTAGCTGCACGCAATAATGTTCAACTCCTAGCCCAGCAAGTCCGGCAGTTTCGTCCCCAGATTGTGGCGATTTGCAACCCGGATCAGCTACCTCTGCTGAAAGAAGCGATTGCCGACCTCGATCCACAGCCGATTCTGCTTGGCGGAGAAGCCGGTGTGGTAGAAGTGGCCCGCTATGGTGATGCCCAAGCCGTGGTGACAGGAATTGTGGGCTGCGCTGGACTGCTGCCAACGATTGCCGCCATTCAAGCTGGTAAAGACATTGCCCTAGCCAACAAAGAAACCTTGATCGCGGGCGGTCCGGTGGTGCTGCCGCTGTTGCAGGAACATGGCGTGAAGCTACTGCCTGCCGACTCCGAGCATTCGGCCATTTTTCAGTGCCTTCAGGGCGTGCCAGCGGGTGGGCTGCGGCGAATTTTGCTGACAGCTTCTGGAGGAGCGTTTCGAGATCTGCCGGTCGAAAAGCTGGCTACCGTTACGGTGGCTGATGCGCTAAAGCATCCCAACTGGTCGATGGGCCAAAAAATCACGATCGACTCGGCTACGCTGATGAACAAAGGCTTGGAAGTGATCGAAGCTCATTTTCTATTCGGCGTAGACTACGACCAGATCGAGATTGTGATTCATCCACAGAGCATTATCCATTCCTTGATTGAACTGCAAGACACCTCGGTGCTGGCGCAGTTGGGCTGGGCGGATATGCGGCTGCCCTTGCTCTATGCCCTCTCCTACCCAGAGCGGATTGCCACTAGCTGGGAGCGGTTAGATTTAGTCAAAGTCGGTAGCCTCACCTTCCGCGAACCCGATCACCAGAAATATCCCTGCATGAAGTTGGCCTACGCCGCCGGACGCGCCGGGGGAACCATGCCAGCTGTCCTAAATGCCGCTAATGAACAGGTGGTCGCTTTATTCCTAGACAAAAAAATTGGTTTCCTCGATATACCTCGCCTGATCGAAACGGTCTGCGAACGCCACACGACTCATAATCTCTCTAGCCCGACCCTCGACGATATTCTAGAAGCCGATCGCTGGGCGCGGCAGGAGGTGTTGGCTAGCCACAGCAAGCTTGATCAGCCAGTGGTTGTCTAGATCTCATCAACGCCTGACTCTCGGCCCTTACAATGAATTGCAGGCACAAATCCGGGAGGCTGGCTGATGTCCATTGAGCTGCCAATCGACTCTAAACACCTTTACAATACTGATTTTGTTCGCTGGGTTGAAACTACAGTCGAGCAACTGCGTGCCCAAGACTATGCCAATGTCGATTGGGACAACTTGATCGAGGAAATTGCTGATATGTCCAAGCGGGAGCGGAAAAGCCTCAAGAATAATCTTGTGGTGGTTCTGCTCCATTTGCTCAAGTGGCACTACCAACCCCAGCAGAGAAGCGGCAGTTGGCGAGGCAGCATTCGGGAGCACCGCCGCCGCATCGCGGATGATCTTAAAGATTCACCCAGCTTAAATTCCTATTTTCAAGCCGTGTTGGCAGAATGTTATGCTAGCGCCCGCGCTCAAGCTGCCGATGAGACCGAACTACCGCTAGAAACTTTTCCGTTCGATTGTCCCTACACGCCGAGCCAAGTGTTAGATCCTGAATTTCTGCCATAGGTTTTGCCATGACTGCACTATCGAACTTACCTTTGCCGCCCGGTGATGATGGGTTGCCTTTCATTGGTGAAACGTTCAGTTTCTTCGGTGATCCTGCCTTTGCTCAGAAAAAGCACCAGAAGTACGGCGATCTATTTAGAACGCGGCTGTTGGGCCAACCGACGGTTTTTGTTCGCGGCGTCGAGGCAAATCGGTATGTGTTGATCAATGAAAACCGTCACTTTGTAGTAAGCTGGCCTCCCAGTACCAAAGCGTTACTAGGGGATTTATCGCTGGCTCTGCAAACCGGAGACATTCACCAAAATCGCCGCAAACTATTGGCTCAAGCCTTTATGCCACGAGCGTTGGCTGGCTATGTTGAGACGATCGAGCAGATCACGCAACAATACCTCGACCGCTGGGCCCAGCAGAGTGAACTGGTCTGGTATCCGGAACTGCGGCACTATACGTTTGACATTGCCTGTAAACTGCTGGCCGGACTGAATCACGGCTCCCAAACTCCGCTCGGCAAACTGTTTGAAGCCTGGAGCGCAGGGTTATTCTCGATTCCGGTCGCCCTGCCCTGGACGCGATTTGGGCGGGCAAAACGTAGCCGTGAACAGCTAGCCCGCGAACTCGAAGCGATTATTCGGCAGCGGCAGCAAAGCGCTGCTTTGGACAATGACACCCTGGGGCTACTGCTGCAAGCCCGCGACGAAAACGGCCAAGGGTTAAGCATCGCCGAACTGAAGGATCAAATTCTGCTGCTGCTGTTTGCCGGCCATGAAACCCTCACCTCAGCCGTTGCCTCTTTCTGTCTACTCGTAGCCCAACATCCCGACGTGATGACCAAGCTGCGAGCCGAGCAACAGCAATTTTCTGCTCTGGAACCGCTGACGCTCGATCAGCTCAAGCCAATGACTTACCTAGACCAAGTACTGCGCGAAGTGATGCGGCACACTCCTCCTGTGGGCGGCGGCTTTCGGAAAGTGCTGGAATCCTGCGAAATCAACGGCTACCGAATTCCCAAAGGCTGGACTTTACTTTACCAAATTGGCTCCACCCACCAAGACGAGCAGCTCTATCTCGATCCCGATCGGTTTGATCCAGAGCGGTTCAGTTCCGAGCAAATGCAACAGCAAAGCAGCGATCGCCAAAAATACGGCTACCTGCCCTTCGGCGGCGGCCTGCGCGAATGTCTGGGCAAAGAGTTTGCTCGCCTAGAAATGAAAACCTTTGCAGTCCATCTAATTCGTGGCTATACTTGGGAGCTGCTGCCCGATCAAGACCTAACCCTCGTCACCATTCCCACGCCTCACCCGAAAGATGGCCTCAAGGTTCGCTTCAAAAAGATGATTTAAACTTCACCCTTCCTCGTTCCACAGCCGCTCTAGCTGATAGCGCCATGCTCCCATTACGTCACTGCGGGCTTAGCTACCGGCATCGATGTCCCCCATAATCCCTTCCTGGTAAAACCGATCCAGCGTTTGCAAGGTTGCCTCTAGGGATTGGCCCTGCTGTTTAGCGGCCCGTACAATCTGACGGATCTGGATTTCGACCAGCTTGTTAAAGCTTTCGTTTAGGCCCTGCTGGTGCAGATCAATCAGCCGCACAATTGCCTGCTGAAAGTCCTGGACGGTTAAATTCGCCAGGTTATGCTGAAACACCCCCCACAGCATTTGCTGAAATAGGGCATAGCGGACTTCTTGAGTGTCGTCAAAATTGGCTTCTAACAGCTGCCGGTAAAACGGTTCAGCCTCTTGGGCCGGGGCTACCGTCACCAGAGCACGCAGCCAGGACTGGTCTTCCGACAACAACACCAACAGCCGCAGATTCTCCCCTTCGACCTGCCACGATTCGGGTTCGGCAACTTGTACGGCATCCCCAAACATCGATGTCAGGGTTTCGGTGATTTCTGATGGGGTCATTTCCTGCCGCTCATATAAAGGTTTTTTAGGGTTGTATCACTTTCAGGTTGTATCACACTCTACCAAAGGGAGACTCAATAAAAAAGGACATAGTCTTCTATGTCCCTCACAACAAAATATTTGTGATCTAAAACCTATCAAACACTCTCAACAGGCGAATTCGGTTAAGGTTGTGCTATCAAATCGCCTTACTTGTTGGGTTGGGGAGTCATCCGCAGATAGGGCTTCAGCTCGGTGACGCCTTTGGGGAACTTCTGCTTTGCTTCGTCGGTGGGAATCGTCGGCACAACCACCACATCATCACCATCCTTCCAATCGGCGGGGGTGGCCACACTGTAGTTATCAGTGAGCTGGAGCGAGTCGATCACCCGCAGAATTTCCTCGAAATTGCGACCGGCGCTAGGTGGATAGGTCATCGACAAGCGCAGCTTCTTGCTGGGATCGATGATAAACACCGTGCGGACCGTCACCTTGGCATTGGCGTTGGGGTGAATCATGTCATAGAGGTCAGAAACCTTCTTATCCGGATCGGCCAGGATCGGATAGTTGAGTTTGGTTCCCTGGGTTTCCTCGATGTCGCCGACCCAACCTTGGTGGGAATTAACATCATCCACACTCAGCGCAATTACCTTAACGTTGCGCTTATCAAACTCGGGCTTCAGCTTAGCGACCGTACCGAGTTCAGTGGTGCAAACGGGGGTGTAGTCAGCTGGGTGAGAAAAAAGCACCACCCAACTATCGCCGGCCCAGTCGTAAAAGTTAATTTCACCATCCGTGGAGGCTTGGGTGAAGTTGGGAACCGTGTCCCCAAGTCGGAGTGCAACCATAACTGAAATTCCTGTCTGTTACTTCAACAACAAATCAATACTTACCATGAACTATCATCTCACAAACTCCGGTTTCCCGATGGGGGTTTAGAGCTTTCTTAATGATTTAAGCCTTTCGCTAGGATTTTGCTAGGAGTTGGTTAGCCAAACCTCTGCTTAAAATCCGCAGCCCCCATTCATAAAAACCGAGCGCAACAAATCGCAACAAAAACCATCCGGTTTCAAGCATTCACAAGCATTCAATTGTAGCGGTAATTCAATTCCAAGATTCGGTTTTAAGATGAGGAAGTAACTCCACACCCTGTCGCAGTTGGTTAGCGATGCTTCAACTCTTGCATCCACTGGTTCGCGGTTTGATTCACCTGATTCAACCAATCCTGGTACCCTTATGTTTTGGCCTCGCTTGGCTGCTAGTAGCGCTAGTTTTCTGGAGCCTTTGGAGTGCGATGCGCGATGCTGTCAGCCATGCCAAACAGATGCATGAAATTCCCTGTGCCGACTGTCAGTTTTTTACCAACAGCCATTACTTGAAATGCCCGGTTCATCCCAATACGGCCCTGTCAACCGAGGCGATCAACTGTCCCGATTATCAAGCGGCTAGTTATTCAACCTTGCCAGATGATGAAGTTGCCAGATGATAATCCAGCAGGCAACTAGAACTGAAACTAGCCTACCAGCATTGAAGGAAATGCAACCAGGAAAACTTAGCCAAATACTTCGTCCTGTGGACTGGATTCGTGTGAATTTATACAGTTGTTCAATTTAGTTTAATTGGCAAGATTGATCGGCAATGTTGATTCGGAAGCTATCGGAATGCCCAGAGTTTGTTGCAGGAGATGCAACTCTGCTGCGGGAATTGCTGCATCCAGATAAACAGCCTTTGGCGCTGCGCTACAGTTTGGCCCATGCAATTGTGCCACCTGGAGCTAGTTCCAAACCACACTCTCTCAAGACCTCTGAGGTTTATTACGTCCTCAGCGGCACTGCCGAAATGCATATCAACGACGATGTACAAATGATTGTCCCCGGCGATGCGGTTTACATTCCCCCTGACGCTAAACAATTCGTGCGCAACCTGAGTACAGAACCGTTTGTCTTCCTCTGCATTGTTGACCCGGCTTGGCAACCAGAAGATGAAACTGTGGACTAGCCCTACAAGATCTTTGCCAATCATTTGTCAATCATCAGGTTGGCCGGATCGACGGTAGATGTTTCAGTCATTTGGCAAACCTAACTTGCGAATAGTGAATTTAAGTGAAGTTAAACAACCGTTGTGCAACCACCTCATGCTGCGATTGTCATGCTTGGTCGTTTTGCGATCAATTTTGTTTAATTTTTACTGATAAATTGTGATTTAGTATACAGAATAACCTTGTTAAGAATTGATGAAATTCTAACAATACTTACTTGCATTTTCTGCATCAACAACGGCGTCACAGTCGTAACTCCCTGAACTATGACCGGTGGGTATTGAGGAGTTTGCCATTGCCGCAAGGTTAAGCTCGGCAATCTCCTAAATGGCCTCAAGTGAACAGGGTTTAGTGCGGGGTGCTGGGTTGCTCTTCCTATCCGAACGGTTTAGCTTCTGTGCTTGCTCCTTACAGCGCAGATTTAAACCTCATCACAATTTTGAAGGAAATTCCTGCAATGTCTAAGTTAGTACTCAAAGGCAAGAGAAATAGAGGCAGGCCATCACCTGAGCGCAACTATGGTGCTCCGATCGTTTCTACCCTGCAAAAGAAGCTGAGAAAGATCGGCTATCTTGCTCCTGCTTGGCAAGCCTGCATTCCCCTGGCAATTCTAATCGTGTGTGTTGGTGGGATGGCAGCTTCTGCCCAAACCACACCTCAAACACCTGAAGAACTGGCGGCAGATCTCAAGGTGGGACTTGACACCATGTGGGTGATGATTGCGGCCATGCTGGTCTTCTTTATGAACGCCGGCTTTGGCATGTTAGAAACAGGCTTTTGCCGTCAGAAGAATGCTGTCAATATTCTGGCTAAGAACCTGATCGTCTTTGCCATGTCCACGATTGCCTACTGGATTTTGGGCTTCGGCTTGATGTTTGGTAACGGCAATGACTTTATCGGTACGGAGGGGCTGTTCTTCCTGTCGGGTGCAGATAATAGCCCCGCCACTGGAGATGATTATCAAGGAGCCTACAGTGCCATTAGCTGGGCAGGTGTACCGCTGTTAGCCAAATTCTTCTTCCAGCTCGTGTTTGCCGGAACCGCGGCAACGATCGTGTCTGGAGCAGTGGCAGAGCGGATTAAGTTTATTGACTTCCTGATCTTCAGCTTGCTGCTGGTTGGTATTTCCTATCCAATCACTGGCCACTGGATCTGGGGTGGCGGTTGGCTAGCCGGCTTAGGTTTTTGGGATTTTGCTGGTTCCACCGTGGTACACGCAGTGGGTGGCTGGGCCGCTCTCATGGGTGCGGCTTTCCTTGGTCCCCGTTTGGGCAAATACAACAGCGATGGTACGGTAAATGCAATTCCGGGCCACAATTTGGCAATCGCAACGCTGGGCTGCTTGATCCTGTGGTTAGGCTGGTTTGGGTTCAACCCCGGTTCCACGATGGGTGTGAGCTGGCTGATTGCCCACATTGCTATGACCACAAACACAGCTGCGGCTTTTGGTGGTGCGGCGGCTACGATTACGGCTTGGTTAGTGTTGGGTAAGCCTGACCTATCAATGGTGATTAACGGCATCTTGGCTGGTTTGGTAGCAATTACGGCTGGTTGTGCCTTTGTCCCCGTTTGGGCCTCTGCGGTTATCGGTGCCATTGGTGGCGTGATCGTTGTGTTCGCGGTGCTGTTCTTCGACCGGATCAAAATCGACGACCCGGTGGGTGCCGTCTCAGTTCACTTGGTGAATGGCATCTGGGGCACGCTAGCGGTCGGTTTGTTTGCCGTTGGTCCCGATGTGACGGTGGGTCAGGATGTGCTCTACGGCGAAGGGTTAGGTCCTCTCGCAGGTCTGTTCATGGGTGGCGGCATTACCCAGCTCTGGTATCAGTTCTTGGGCACTATCTCGGTTGGTGGCTTCACGGTTCTGCTGTCCTCAATCTTCTGGATGGCGCTGAAGTCTACCCTGGGTATCCGCGTTACCGAGGAAGAAGAACTAATCGGTTTGGATATTGGTGAACATGGGATGGAAGCTTACAGTGGTTTCCTCAAGGACACCAGTGATGTAGCCAGTCGCTCGGTTAGCACCACGAGTAGTTCGACCGGTATTGCTAGCAGCAACTTCTAGGCCAGCCATCTGGCCAGTCAAGGGCTAAGTAGGTCTTTGAGCCTAACGGCCCTTCGAGTTGCTGAGTTGAGCATCACACCGATTGGTTTGCCTTCTATAAACCTTGTGCTAAAGTCAGTGAACTATCACTGGCTTTTTGTTTTATTGTTTTGTTTGATTGTTCCTTACTACCCATCCGAAAACTCTTTCGGCAGTTTGGAATTCCAAAATTCTGACGAGTTTTCGGACAGGCGCTTAGTTGATCAGCATGTACCCCCATTATGTTTGTTAGACGCATGCGCGAACGTCAGCTCCGATCTGTAGCCCACTTTTTCAAATTTTCGCCGCTGCTGTTGCGGTTAAAATTACTGCCAACCTGGGTACTAGTTTCGTTAGCGACGAATGCTTTTTTGCTGCTGACACTTCTGATGTCAATGTGGCGACAGGCTGACCAGCCGCAAGCTTCAGAATCAGAGCAAGTCCCCTACACCGCTGCCGGTGAGCTAGCGACTTCTGCTCCCCCTCCCTTTGGCACCGCTACCTCGACCCAGTCCGGCGAACGTCATCAGCTTACTTATGAACAATGGCTGGACCAACTGCGGCAGGAAGCGAATGCCATCGTGGAGCAGCAGCCAGAGCGGTTAACTGTCCTGGTAGGAGATTCGATCAGCCTCTGGTTTCCGAACGAGCTGCTGCCTCCAGAGCGCTTTTGGCTAAATCAGGGCATTTCTGGCGAAACCTCTCATGGCCTACTGAAGCGACTGGATTTGTTCGAGAAAACCAAGCCAGAAACTATCTTTGTCATGATTGGCATCAACGATCTGCTGCGTGGCACGAGCGATCAGGAGATCCTCGACAACCAGCGCCAAATTATTCGTGACCTCGATGCAGCCCATCCCCAAGCTCAGATTGTGGTCCAGTCGATTCTGCCCCACGCCAAGCAAGCCACCTGGGAAGGACGCGAGCGGCTGCTCGAAGTGTCCAATCAGCGAATTCAGGACCTCAACAAACAGCTCGAAACCCTGGCCCGACAAGAAGGTGTTTACTTTCTCGATCTGTATCCTCTATTCGCCAATCCCGACGGCGATCTGCGACCCGAACTTAGTACCGACGGACTTCACCTCAGCACTCAGGGCTACCAAACCTGGAGCATTGCTCTACAGGTCTATAGTCGGGAAGTTTTGAACGTGGATTGACGGCTGTAAAATTGCTTGTCCGTGTAAGCATCTTACTTGGGTGCCAGCATGTTTGAGGATGATTGGACTTAAGGATGATTAGACTTGGGGATGACTCAGCCTGGTGGTGATCGGTGATCAGACGGTGATCAGGCAATGATGTAGATGCAGCTATGCCATCCTGGTTGCTAGCCTGGCTCATAGTACACTCCTGCGGGAGCCAAACAAAGAGCCAGAACCGCCATGCCCCAACTGCTGACCAACTACCACATCAAGCTTTTAGCCGCTCTGCTGATGCTCATCGATCATGTGGGCGCGATTCTCTTGCCCGAGCTGACACTGCTCCGGGTGATTGGCCGCTTGAGCTTTCCCTTGTTTGCCTGGTTGTTGGTTCAGGGAGAAGCCCATACTCGCAGCGTACACAAATACGCCCTACGATTGCTGGGCCTTGGTCTGATCTCGCAGCCCATTTACATGGCCGCTTTTCAGGTCTCTCGACCGAATATTTTGTTCACCCTGCTGTTAGGTTTGATTTGCCTGCGGCTGGTGCGAGCGTTTCCTCGCTGGCAGCTGACAGTTTGGGTTGGGGGTGGCCTGATCGCTACGGCTGCTCATCTGGAATACGGCAGTTATGGCATTGCGGTGATTGCATTGATCCGGTATTTCAAGCCGCACTGGCTCTGGTTGGCTGCTTGGATTGGGCTGCATTTGCTGATTAGCGTTGTTTCCCCCGATAGTAGTTCCCAGATCTGGGCTGTTTCAACAGCGCTATTGATGGGCATGACTAATCAGCAACGAGGCGCAAAGGCTCGCTGGTTTTACTGGTTTTACCCACTTCATCTCCTGATTCTGGTACTAATTCGATCGGCGGTTCAGCAGGGAGTCTTGGAGCTGAATTTCTGAGTAGTGAGAGGTATTGGAAATCAGGAGCCAGTAGCAGGCTTGGCGAGAGAACCAACGCTAAGCAGCTCATCAATTCCCTCAACCACCTGCCCAAAAGCTAAGCAATCTCCTGACTCCTGGCTCCCGACTCCCGACTGCTTCGCCTGATTGATTAACCAATCAAATCCAACAGACGAAATCGAGAAATAGCAGCAATTTCCGCTAGAGCTTGTTGCAGTTCCACAGATTGGGCATTGAGCAACCGCTGCTCGAAGGCCGCCAAAATGCTCTCCCGCGTGTGGTTTTTCACGGCAATGATGAAGGGAAACCCAAATTTTTCTCGATAGGAGTGGTTGAGCTGCTGAAACCGCTCGTATTCGTCAGGCGATAATCGGTCCAATCCCACACCGGCCTGCTCCTTGACCGATGCTTCTGCCATCTTGACGCGACTGCCCAGATCGGGATGGGCACAAATCAGAGCGAGTTGGTCTGCGGTGCTCAACTTCTGCACCACAGCTACCATTTTCTGATGCAGATCATTCACATCAGCGAACGGACGCTGCTCCCAAGCCTGGGCTGCAATCGATGGAGTATTTTCAAACACGCTGCCTAACGCTGCCACAAATGCATCCTGATTAGACTGATTGAGTTCGGTAATTGAATAGAACATAAATTGATTAACGAAACGAATACTTTAGGGGAGTAGTTGAATGTATACCAAAATAAGCTAGGACAGTGATTCTCTTAATGAGAAC
Organism: Leptolyngbya sp. NK1-12; assembly: GCF_032598965.1. Lineage (NCBI taxonomy): Bacteria > Bacillati > Cyanobacteriota > Cyanophyceae > Leptolyngbyales > Leptolyngbyaceae > Leptolyngbya > Leptolyngbya sp. NK1-12. Next base: position 6,053,363 of record NZ_CP053586.1, on the reverse strand, counting down.
TGACCATCGAGTTTATTGAGGAGTCTTGCAATTCATTTCGCCATTCATCCAAATGTACTTTATTTGCCATATAAATGTATTAAAACTACAATTTATTGAATTAGAGGACCGTATGAAAAGTTACTTTAAGCAACATGAACAAAGTGATACTTCCCGGCGGTCTAGTTTTTGGCAGGCTCTCCGAGCTGTATGGCAACGGTTTGTTGACTTTATGTACGACAAGAGTGACTCTTTGCTTCCACCTGAACCTGGTCAAACGCGCAAGTATCGAGAGCGGCAGCAGGGGCTAATCGATCCAGCCGCGTTTCTTCCTTCAATTGAGGCGGAACGTCAGTGGCTAGAAGAAATCTACCGAAATAGCTGAAAGCATTCTGCGGGGCCATTTCCTCAAATGAAAAGCTCACTGCTTTTCATAGGCCAATTCGCCCATGATATACGTCGCCTGTACAGCCCGATCGTCTCCCATAATGACCAGGCTAAAGATCCGATCTGCTAACTCTACTAGTGAGGTGGGCAATGCTTCTGAATTGCGAAAGGCCAGTAAGGGGGTCGCTCGCGGATTCAGGACAATAAAATCGGCTTCTTTCCCCGGTTCAAAATTGCCAATTTTATCCTCTAAATTCAATGCTCTAGCACCTCCCAATGTTGCCAGAAACAGTGCCTGAAACGGTGAGAGCCGCTGATGCCGGAGTTGGGCCACTTTATAAGCTTCGTTGGCGGTTTGCAAGATCGAGAAACTGGTGCCTGCCCCCACATCGGTTCCCAATCCCAGTTTCACAGGAAATTCAGTCGATTTGGCCTTTTCCAACCGAAACAAGCCGCTGCCCAAGAACAAGTTAGACGTGGGGCAAAACGCAATTGCCGCCTCTGCTGCTGAAAGCCGCTGAAATTCCTCATCTGTGAGCTGCACCCCATGGGCAAACACCGAACGGTTCTTCACCAGTCCAGCCCGATCGTAGGCGTCCAAATAGCCCTGACATTGCGGAAACAACTCCTTGACCCAAGCAACCTCATTCACGTTTTCTGATAGGTGGGTATGCAGGTAAACGTCAGGATACTCTTCCAGTAGCCGTCCGGCCAGACGCAACTGCTCGTCGGTTGAAGTGGGAGCAAAGCGGGGTGTCACCGCATAGAGCAATCGCCCGCGCCCATGCCATGTTTCGATTAGCTGTTTACTGGCCTGGTAGGCCGACTGGGCAGTATCTTTGAGGAAATCGGGTGCGTTCCGATCCATCATCACTTTGCCAGCAATCATGCGTAAATTCCGCCGTTCAGCTTCCTCAAAAAATGCGTCCACCGACTCCGGAAACACCGTAGCAAACACAAGCGCCGTTGTGGTGCCGTTTCTGAGCAATTCATCTAAAAAAATTGCCGCAACCTGCTGGGCATAATCTTTGCTTTGAAATTTTCGCTCAGTGGGGAACGTGTATTTACTCAGCCACTCCAAAAGCTGCTCGCCATAGGCAGCAATCATTTCCGTCTGAGGAAAATGGATGTGAGTATCGATTAGCCCCGGTGTTAGCACCATGCCAGGATAGGCCACGATTGCCACGTCCGCATAGACGTCCTTCAAGTCCTCATAATGACCCAATGCCTCAATTCTGCCGTCCTTCAGGACCAGCAAACCGTCGGGAATATAGCGAACGCTTTCAGCTTCGCTGACATAAAACGGGTCATCGACGAAATCTAGCAAAGCCCCCCGAAATGCTTTCCGTGGATTAACGGGTGCTGCAATCGAGAGTGGTTGAATTGAATCAGTAGTCATCAAATTATCCCGCCTTTAGCCACAGGCATGACCTCCTAAGTTGAAACTGCCTCCAACAACGCCCAGCGAAATCCAGCCTGGATAGGGCGCTGTAATGTAGGTCCAGTAACGCTCTACATTGCCAGAGTGGGAGCGAACATAGTCGTTCGTAAATTGAAACTGATGAACGCCTTTGGGAATGGTATGGAGCGCATTGTTGGCTGTAATCGTGGGTTCACTGCGAACAACCAATCCCTCAGTTGGCAGCACCTCACAAACTGCGGTTACGATTGTGCCGCCTGCAATCATCGGTGTTCCTGGTGAAGCACTCGATACTGAACCAGCAGCCGTAACGCCAGTTCCTGCGGGTGTAGACTGAACCGCCTGCGAGGATGGAAGGCCCGTGCAGGCTGATGCGGGTGACAAATATTTCGCCTCCACCCAACCCATCACAGGAGCCGTGATCCGTGCCCAACCCGTACCAGTGCCAACCAGTTCTAGCCGCACTGTTTGACCGCGATTCAGAATACCGCGTGATTCACTGTCAAAGCTAGGTTGCACATATACGCCGGTAGTGGTGTTAGCCTGACGGCACCCCGTTTCGGTGGTTGGAACGGCTTGAGCTAGCAACTCGCGCCCAGAGGATTGACCAGATAATTGACCAAATGACAGACCGGATGGTTGACCAGATAATTGGCTAGATGATTGACCCTCGGCAAGATTGGGTTCATTGGCCCAGGCTCCAGCCGCAGCGATTGTGAGTAAACCTGTCGCAACATGCACGAAGACAGCACTTCTGAACCCTTGTGTATTCATGCCATTCAGTCTCACCAGATTGTAAGTTTTTGATGCGCCATAATAACACAGCTTGGCATATTGAAATCAGTTATTTACAAAGGTTATCGCGGCTCTCAGCGCTGGGTTAAGAAATCCGAGGCAGTCAGATTGCCGTTGGCTGATTTGGAACGCTCTAGGGTAGCAAACCAACCGCCACTGCCAAAGTCGGCTTCAGTGCCATTTGGGTTATAGTATAAGCGCCCGGTTGAACGCACGTAGGTGACGAGCGCGGCATTGGTTTTGGCTTGCGCCAGCGTTTGCACCGATGCAAAACTAACCTTGCCAGACAGGGCTGTAAAGGTACCGCGATCCAGCACGATTTTGTCACGTCCCTTCTCAAAGTCAGTCAGACGGTCCTGTCCATCGGTGGGGCTAAACGGCGCTTGGTGATCAAAAATGAACCGATCGCGTCCTGCTCCACTCGTTAACCGATCGCGTCCGATGCCGCCGGTCAATTGATCGTTCCCGGCTCCTCCCTCCAGCCGATCGGGGCCTGCTCCTCCCGTCAGTACATCATTGCCGCCCAGTCCGATCAGCCGATCGGCACCATCATTGCCACTGAGCAAATTGCGTTTGTCGCTGCCAGTGATGTCGTCCTTGACCTGCGTGCCCTCCACATCGTTAAAGCCATCCACTGAAACTCGCACTACCGGGTTGCCTTTCACAACCAGCGTGCCTCGGTCCAGATTCACCGTCATACCGGCTGCCGTCTCTTGAGAGCCATCTACTAAGGCAAGCGTTTTGGTTGACCGCAGCACTACCGCAGTCGTTTTGTTCAAGATCACCGAGGCATTGGTACTGTTGAGGCTGGCAGAGACCAAATCCAGTTTATTGTCCTGGTTAAAGTCAGCAATAGACAGATCTGTAGCAGCACTGCCGACAAATGTATCAGGAGCGCGGGTAAATCCACCTTCACCATCACCCAAAAACACGACCATCGTGGCCGAAAGGTTCAACAGCCCTGCTAAATCGAGCTGGCCATCTTGATTGAAATCCGCCGCTATAAGCGAATTGACTCCCCCGCCTGCTGGCAGAGTAATGCCTCTAGGAAAATCGCCCTTGCCATCGCCAAACAAAATTGAGATATCCCGCCCATCGGCTGCCAAGTTGCCCGTAACCAGGTCAAGCCGCTTGTCGCCATCAAAATCGCCTGTCCCAATGGCAACCGGACTGGTGCTCCCCACAATAAACGACTTGGGATCGCTGAACTCGCCGTTACCCCGTCCCAAAAACAGCGACACTCCATTCGATGCCGCATCCGCGCTGATCAGGTCCAACTTGCCATCCCGATCGAAATCACCAGTTGCCACAGCAAACGGTTGAGTTCCCTTGGTGCGGAAATTGGTGGCACTGCGAAACCCTGTTTCACTACCCAGCAGAACAGACAGCGTGTTGGATCCAGAATTAGCCGTCACTAAGTCCAGTCGCCCATCTTGGTTCACGTCTGCGGTTACGACCTGATTGGGCTGCTTGCCTACCTGAAAGGGTTGGGCGGTCTGAAAGCTGCCGTTACCATTGCCCAGCAATAGCGAAACCGTATCCGAGCCGAAGTTAGCCGTGACAATATCTGAGTTGCCGTCGCCGTTAAAATCACCCGTCACAACAGAAAACGAACTCAGCCCGTTGGCTGATAGCAGCAGGGGAGAACCAAAGCTGCCGTTGCCGCTGCCCAAAAGCACAGCCAAATTGTTGCTAATGGCAGGGCTAGCCAGCGCCACCACTAGATCGGGAACCCCATCGCGGTTAAAATCTGCCGTTGCGGTCGCCGCTGAGTTGCCGCCAACGGGCAAATTGGCCGCTTCAACTCTGAAGGCTGCCGGATTCAAACCCGATTGCTTCGATTGACGAGACGAGGCGCGATCACGTGCAAAGACCATAGCAGGAAAAAGATTAGGAGAATGGGTTGGCATAGCCACTACTGACAGCATCAACCAAGCAATTTTAGCGGCTTTGCCTCTACCTGTAGCGTGACCGCTATAGTCTAATTCAACTTTTTCCTGCCTTGACCAAGCTTAAGCAAATCTAATCGCTCAACATTAAACAGTCTCACCAAACAGCGGTTCCATTGAATCCAGCGTCAGCAGTCTGGCAATCTCGTCGGTTTGGAAACCCAGCGCCATCGGTCGCTGTACCTTTGGCAAAATTTGCACATCATAGAGTTCCGTCACAACCCCTTCTAGACGCAACCAGTGCACCACCGTTCCCGATTGGATATCGATTACCATCACGCCACAGAAAGGATCGGCCTGCTTGGCCGTCAGCATTTCATCGAGGGCTAATCCGGCAAAGGTCTTATCGTCACCACGCGGCTTCGAGAGGCCAACAATCGCGTACTGCTGCCAAAAGGCCAACCCCCGCAAATAGCCTGGGCAAAAAGTCACGGGTTCAAACCGTCCACTGGCCCGATCCAGATAGCCAAACTCGCCCTGGCCGGAATTTAACAGCCAGAGCTGATCTCGATAGCAGCGAGGGGAATGGGGCATTGACAGGCCCTCAGCCATAATTTCCTCGGAGCGCAGATCGATCACACAGCCGCCCTCTCGTCGCCGATTGCGCCAGCCGTCAATCACATCCGAGCGACTGCATGCCGTCACATATCTAGGCTGACCGGCCTCTAATGCCAATCCATTCAGATGACAGCGATCTTCATTGACGAGTTTGGAAATAAACGGTGGCTTCCACAGGGGGATGCAGCTATGACGCGGACTTACCGTTGCCAAACAGTTCAACAAACTGCTGACAAACACCAGCCGCCCCTGCTGGTCAATCACCAGATCATGGATATCCAGATCGCCCGTGGTATAGCCTACCCGTGGAACATAGAGCTTGTCGTAGCCGTTGTAGTCCTGACCAGGCTGCAACACATTATCAAGCTGCCAGATCTGATACTTTGAGCTGAGGTAGAGCCGTTCGGTTGTAGTAAACAGCCCCATCGCCCGCTCAAAGATCCGTTCAAATCCAGAAATTTTTCCCGTTGGGCTAGCGCCAAGCAAGAGGAGCCGCGAACTTTGATAGGTGGTGATTGCCAAACTGATCTGCTCGGCCAGCAGCCAATCCAGAAATTGCCGTGAGGCATAGACCCCCAACGGCAGAGCAGTTCCTCCAGACGCTGCATCAGCTTTGGTTTGACTCACAGCCTACTCCAAGTTCGCTTAGCCAAAATAATCCGGCGCGTTGCCTGGTTTCCATTTAATATTGCAGCCAATGCTGGGCTTTTGGTCGGCACTAATTGGTTGCCCCACCAGTAACGCATCGATGGCCGCTCGCAAGTTTTGTCCCGTGACTGGCTTGTCGTTACCCGGACGGCTCTCATCTAACTGGCCCCGATAGGCAAGTTTGCGGTCTGCATCGAAGAGGAAAAAGTCTGGTGTGCAGGCAGCGGTATAGGTTTTGGCCACTGTTTGGCTTTCGTCATAGCAGAGCGGGAACGTGAAGCCCAGTTCCCTAGCCATTTCCTGCAATTTGTTGGGGGCATCCTCTGGATAATTTTCCACATCATTCGCGCTGATGGCCACAATGCCCAGACTCTTGCTCTGATAGTCCTTGCCAATGGCAGCTAGTTCATCCTGGACATGCTTCACAAACGGGCAGTGGCGGCAGATAAACATCACCAGCAGCGCTGTCTTGTCGGCAAAGCTCGCCAGGGAAATGGTTTCTCCAGTGACCACATCTGGTAACTGAAACTCTGGAGCCGGTGTCCCTAGAGCCAGCATGGTTGAAGCAACTCGTGCCATCGTGATTCTCCTTATCTTGAAAAATAGCTTGAGAAAATTTGAGGATGTTTATCGAGGGAATCTGTCAAACCGTTGTCTGTCAAACCGTTGTCTGTCAAACCGTTGTCTGTCAAACCGTTGTCTGTTGCAAGCAGTTCGTCAACCAGACGGACGCTGCTCTATCTCCATCCTAAAGTAGCCGGAACCACTACCGTGCCACAGCCTGTCTAAAACCAATGCCGAGGCAGTTTGCAAAAATCTGGTTGAGAATCCGAAAAACCAACTTTGCTTCCTGTTGCTAATCTGGACTGCCTCAAAGCTTGGTTGCCTCAAAGCTTGGCTACTATCTTTGTCACTCCAGCTTGTCGATAATACGGCGACTTGGGGCATTCTTGAACTGAGTGGTCAGCATCGGTAGGTCACCTAAACTGATCCAGTTCAAGCCAAGTTAAACCAAGTCAAGGCTAATTTAGGGAGGCTGCTTTCTGAAATCTCCTTTAGACAATACCGAAAGTCACCGAATGACTCGTTAGAATAATTTCACGGGTGCAACATGACATCATCAACTTAATTGCTTCCTCAACTGCTTCTGCAATACCGACGAAGGCACTTCAGATTGTGGGCGGGATTCAGCTATCATGTAAGGTCACCCTACCTGGTTGCTATGAATTCGATTCAGGTGTTTCAGACCTATCAAACTTCAGACCGAATCTCAAGCCGTAACTTCTCCATCGCCTTCACTAGATTTGGAGCCAGTCTTCTGGTTCCCGTAGGTTGAGTTTGGCTTTTGTTTGGCCGACCAACTCAATCCGAGGACAAAGCACCAACATCACCAATGCAACCAATTCCCCTAACTGACCTGCACCGTTCAGCTTCAACCCGGAATCCTATCAGCCTCAGCACCTGGGTTGTTTTGATCTGGTTGATACAGCAGGCAATAGGGGCAATGCTGCCTAGCAGTGGAGCTAGTTCTTGGCTGGATTGGGTGTGCTGTCAAATTTCGTTTTACTCTCTAGGTTCTACGGGTCATCTAAGCTGGAGAATCCATTTATGATGACAGAACCTAACATTGGGCGTCTCCTACAAAATCGTTATCGCTTGATTCGCCTCCTGGGACAAGGGGCAATGGGTCAGGTTTATGCTGCTGAAGATACTGCTTTGGGAGGCATTCCAGTTGCGGTCAAGTTTTTGTCCCAAACCCTGCTGAATCGGAAAATGCGCGAGCGGTTTGAACGAGAAGCCAAAACTTGCGCCCAGCTTGGTCAACGCAGTATCCACATTGTTCGCGTCACCGATTACGGCGTGGATGAGGATGGGGTTCCTTTTTATGTGATGGAGTATCTCAAGGGTGAGAGCCTGAGTGAAGTAATCAGCCGCCACACGATTTCCTTGCCGCGGTTTCTCAACTTAACCCGCCAGATTTGCCTGGGGCTATACTGTGCGCACCAAGGCATTCAGATCGACGATAAGATTTGTCCAATTGTCCACCGAGACATTAAACCCAGCAATATCCTGGTCAGCCAAAACGACAGCCTTGGCGAGCTCGTCAAAATCCTCGACTTCGGTATTGCTAAAGTTTTAGAGCCAGAGGGCAATCAAACCCAGTGCTTTATGGGTACGCTGGCCTACTCGTCTCCAGAGCAAATGGAAGGCCGGGAGCTAGATGCCCGCTCCGATATCTACAGCCTCGGCGTCATGATGTTTCAGATGCTGACAGGCAAAATGCCGCTCAACGCCGATACCCACTCCTTTGGCAGTTGGTACAAAGCGCATCATTTTCAAATCCCCCGCTCGTTTGAATCCATCGATGCGAACCTCAAGGTGCCCAAGGCGCTAGAGCTGCTGATCATGGCTTGCCTCGCTAAACAGGCCAGTGATCGTCCCCAGAGTGTTGGGGACGTAATTGCAGCTTTAGAGCCTCTGGAAGAACGATTTGGGGCCGGTCGGCAGATTGCCCATCGAATTGGCGCGTCCCTGTCTCGGCTGCCAGTGATTGCAGAACCCAGAACCTCCAGTATCGTAATTGGGGATGAAATCTGCCGTTCAGCTGCCTGGCCCAGCAACATGCCGCTAGCTGAAATTGTGTTTCCTCGCACGATGCCCACGAACGACGGAGTACTGCCAACGCTGTGGGTAATGATGACCAAACAGGAAATCCAGCGGCGCTTGGTCTGCACCCGCTACAATCAGTTTCTGTTCTTGGAAGCACCCCACCCGATGGCCCTCTGGCTGACGGTGCTCTACAGCCGGGGCCAAGATCCCCGCTGGTTGCCCTGCTACCTTGACCTCAAAACCCCCCAAGGGCGGCAAATGGCAACTTCGCTGGGCAAAGTCGGCCAGTACAATATCTTGTTCTTTGCTCAGGAAGAACCGCATCGCTGTGCCCACATTCAAACAGCCACGGTTGCAGCTACCCAATGTCGTCTTCTGCATGACTGGGCGATGATTGGTCAGATGTCTAAAAGTGCTCCTAACTCAGCAGTTAGCAAAGAGCATCTGCGTAATGCGCTGGAAAATATTAAACCGCAGATTCTCCTGAAGCTGGATGCCATCTACGCCAGTGACGGCAATTCTCTCAACTAGCAATCTCAGCTTTCTAGCTAACTGAGCCAACTAAACCTACTGAACCGGCGGGAAAAATAGGATGGGATGCCAACTGCGGCGGATTAATTCCCCCGTAAAGCTTGGCCCCGACCACTCCGCAAACTTGCCCATTGTGGCAGAAGCCGTTGCAATGGCCGTAATGTCATACTCTAAAGCGGCCTTGAGGGTTTCTGGAATCGGTTCACCAAGGACAATTTTGGTATTCACCTGCAATCCTGTACTCTCAAGATCTGTCTTTGCAGTTGCCAACCTAGCTGCTGCTTCCTTGATTCGATTTTCTAGCAGCAGCTTTTCAATGCGGTCGCTGTCTTCAATCACGTGGAATAGTAGACATTCTTGCAGAGACGACGGAGGGCGGCGCTCGGCGTATTTTTTGACTTGAGCCAGTAAATACTCGGCTGCTTTACCGCCGTCATAGGGCATCAAAAAGTAGCGCAACAGATGCCGACAGCGGAGGTCAAGCTCTTCTACCGTATAGACGGAAATCAATTGGGGTCTCAGGATCAAAATTGGGCTGAGGCTGCTTTGGCACAGGGCAACGGCAGTGCTGCCAAATAATTTCTCAGTCAGCAGGCTGCGGCTTTCAGACCCCAGAACAATTAAATCAATTTGGTTTGCCTTCGCAACCGCAGCAATACGCTCATCCGTTCGTCCGGCCTGCACCTCGACCTCGACTTCTACGCCAGATGGCAAATCAGCTTTTGCAACCGATAATTGTTCTTTGACCTGTTGCACCTTTGCTTCATCAACTCTGGGAATTCCTCTGCCATCGACGGGTAACACATGCAGAAACGTGATGTGTTGAATCCCACCCGCTGCTAGGCTCGGCACAAAGTGGACCAAGCGTTGCAACCCATCCGACAGGCTAGTACAGATCAAAAGGCGCTGAAACATAGATCCAATAGACGTTTGGAGTCGAGTTCATTTCCTCCTAACCCTACCACTCTCAGCCATTCTCTGCCAGGGTTAGCCATAAATTCCGTTAAATGGTCCAAATTTCTGTTTTCTCCCGGCTCCTGGTCTGGAGGCCATCATCAAGGCTGTAATCAGCTTGAGAAGCCGTTTTGAGAAATTATTTCCGGGCTATTGTTTCCCCGCTCAATTGTCTCCGGGCAAACTGCCGCAACTTTGTGGTTGCTAGCTGGATTGCTTATTGGATCGCTTATTAGATTGTTAACCAGATTATTAATCAATCAGATTATTAATTGTGAGAGCGCATTACTGAAAAACCTAGTTATCATCGCGCCATCTGAATACTTGCCAGAAGGCCCAGATTTTTCAGAACCAGCCATCGTAAAACTGGTGAATACTTAGAGCAATTGCTTTCCAGTCTTCGTAGGCGTCAGAACGCTTACCAAAGAACACTTACCAAAATGTAGTTTATCCAGAATGCAGCTGTTCCGTGCAGAGTTGACGCCCCAGCATCCCCAGCCCTTTTCCTTGCCTAGAACAGGGCAAGAGAGGGAGGTCGCCCACTTCAGCAGCAGCTTACTCAAACTGAGGGCGAGGCTCCAGTCCCCACTCGTGCTTGAGGAAATGCTTGTACATGGTCTCGCGCAGCATCATTTGCTCATACAACTTCACCAGGAAGTCTTGAGCCTGTTCGAGATTCATCTTCTCTACCTGGGTTTCAAACGAACGTAGGCTGAATTGCTGCTCTAGCGAGAGTTCAATTGGTCGGTCCATAACATTACTCCTGTTCGGTAACAATGGAAAACGATGGAATCAAACAGTAACCAAAACTAAGCGAGCTTAAGTTGATCACACGAGTGGGAGATGATTGGCCTCTAGCGTTCCCGCTAGGCGATTAAGTTCTCCCTCGTATTACAAAAGATAACAATCGTTTGACAAAGTGACCACCCCCCTCATGGGTACTCATTTCGGTTGAGGTAGTTCTAGCAACTTACAGAACAGCAGAATGTTCATCTGGAACTTTATCCGATTTAGTGATCGTGAATCTTCTGTAGAGCAGTTGTAAATGAAGAGCTGAACTCCTATCTGCAGCTGAGTTGCAGCCGTTGCCCAGGCTCGGCCCAGCAACTTTCTAATCAGCCATACTGAGATAAGAACAGATAAAATTGATACTTTTCGTTGACAAAAAAAGGAGTGGAAAAGTATCTCTTTTAACAGAAAAAGAAAATCCTGCTGTCCAGTACAACTGTCTACAGCAGGAAATTTCTAACTGATTAAAAGTTCTGATTGATTGAATGAGAAATTTCGAATCTATTGTTGAACCATTTTGAATTGAATTCACGCTAGCTTGAGCAACGTGAAGCACAAACAAATTCTGATTAAGAAGGATTATCGTTGTTCCTGCCAAGCTCAATCTCAGCAAGATGCGATCACAACAGTTTCGATTTCCATATTTGATAAATCTGCAACCGATTTTTGCTGCTTGAGCATTTTTAAGTGCTGCAGTAGAGCTTCAGTCTCTGCTTGCAGATGGAGTAATTCAACTTGGTGATTGGCCTGATAGGGCAACTGACGAGATTGAGCAGCCGCAGATCCCTTTGTTTGAGAGTGAGTATTCCTATCAACGACAGTAGATACAGTGATTTCAGACAGAACTGCTTGCTTAGACATCAAAACTTGCGTAGTCATTTTTACTTATTCACACCACACAGGTATTCTACAGTAAGACACAATAAATCGCAGTTTTGATTCTATTGAATTCGGCAATGCTAACCTCAGAAGATGTGGCGGTTTCCCAACTGGCTTGCCCCAAAATCCTCTAGTTAGGCATAGTAGCCCGACTATCTTTAAGCCGGTGGCGTAACGTTTCAACCGTTGCCAGCAGGTCGGTTTGGGTAAGAGCCTCTTGGTCACCGCTGCCTAGCCACTTTAACTGTACAGTGCCATTAGCAGCCTCATCGTCTCCTAGGATTAGGCAAGCTACTGCCCCACTGCGGTCTGCTCGCTTAAATTGTTTACCAAAGGCACTGGCACTCAAATCTAGCTCCACGGCAAATCCGGCTCGTCGTAAGGTCTGAGCTAACTGGAGTGCCTGCGCTTCGGCCTGTTCACCCCGGGAAACCACATAAAAATCAAGCTCTATGACTGGAGTGCTGGTCAACTGTTGCAGCAACAGCAGCAATCGTTCCAATCCCATTGCCCAACCCACGGCTGGGGTTTCTGGCCCGCCTAGTTCGCTGACCAACCCGTCGTAGCGTCCACCGCCGCCCACGGCATTCTGTGCCCCCAGCCCGGTTTCGGCCACAATCTCGAACGCCGTGTGGGTGTAGTAGTCTAAGCCACGTACTAAGCAGGGGTTGAGAGTGTAGGCGATGTTGAGGTCGGTCAATTGCTGCTGCACCTGGTCAAACCGTCGCCGCGACTCTGGAGCTAAATAATCCCAAATTTTAGGAGCGTCCTGGATAATTTTTTTCGTCTCGGCATTTTTGCTGTCGAGAATCCGCATTGGATTGCGGTTGAGGCGATTTTGCGAATCAGGATCGAGCGCATGCTTGTAAGGCGTGAGATATTCTACCAGCGCCTGGCGATACTGCTGTCGGTCGGCGGGATCACCCACGGAATTCAAATCCAGCCGCAGATCCTTCAGACCCAACCCAGCAAGCAGATCCATCGCTAGGGCGATCACTTCTACATCGGCACGGGGATCAGCACTGCCCAACACCTCACAGCCCAACTGATGAAACTGCCGCTGTCGTCCAGCCTGCACGTTTTCGTAGCGAAACATCGGCCCCAAGTACCACAACCGCTGCAACCCTTTTACATGGAGACCGTTTTCGATATAGGCCCGCACGACGCCCGCTGTGCCTTCAGGTCGCAAAGTTACGGACCGCTCACCCTTGTCGATAAAGGTGTACATCTCTTTGCCCACCACATCGGTGGCTTCGCCAATTCCCCTGGCAAACAGCTCGGTCTGTTCAAAAATCGGCGTGCGAATTTCTCGATAGGCGGCCCGATTCAGCAGGTCACGCGCCACCTGCTCGATCCGCTGCCAGTAGCCAACTTCCTCTGGCAAAATGTCGCGGGTTCCTTTAATTGCTTCAATCGCACTCATGGAGAATTAAAACTATCGCTATTTCAATTGTGATTGCAGAAATATGATTGCAGAAATACTGAACATTCTGCAGTGCAGCCATTGGCGATTCTAGATGGCCTAACTAGTGAACTCAGCTAGGGCAACACCAGCCACTCGCCGTAGCGATCGCCATAGTAAGCCAAAATCTGCTGGACTCGCTGCCGAGCTGCTGGAGTAGCTTCAGAGCCATAGCACAGCCTCAGACCACCCACTTGACTCTGGCAATAATCAAAGGTTTGGGACGACTGGGGCAACAGCTCAACCGCGACCCCACTCACTTGCCGCAAATGGGCCGCGACTTCTCGATAGACTGCCAAAGGCAAGGTCGGGCAGTAAAGCTGCTGAAATTCGGCTGACTTAGGAGAGGCAATCTGTTTATCCATAGCTTACTAGGATATCAGGGGTGAGGGTGCCCAGCGCAGCAAGCCAACCAAAGTCTGGTTGTTAAACCCGGTAGGCAGTTCACCTTTGCATCTTGCTGGTCAATTTGCCAATTGATGGGGTTCATACGACGCCGAGATGTTTGTTGTTGTGCAGACGCCAGGAAAGGTCGCGGTCCCTAAATTTCGCTTGACAGACCGCTAATGAGCCAACTGATTAAATTAATTAGCCAATTAATTTAATTAGCCAATTAATCAGCTAACACCGGCTATTCCAACAGCGAATCGTTTTCTTCTGGCAACGGCACCGGATCTAGAGCATCTTTAGAGATGGGTAACGTACAGCAGTTCACCTCGTCAATACACACTTTGCCCCACTGCAACGCCCATCGCACTAGCGCCACCCGATTGCCCGTCGCCGTTTTGGTCAAGATATTGCTGATATGGTTATCAACGGTCCGCTTGCTGATTTCCAACTTCTCGGCAATTTCCTGGTTGGTTAAGCCAGCAGCCACCAGTTCCACGATTTGCAATTCTCTCTCCGAGAGAGAGCCAGAGGTCTGAGACTCACCACCAGTCATATATACTTTCCCGTCGGACTACCAAACTGTGTATATGTACTTACTCTACTCATAATTCTAGTCAGTTTAGCAAGATGTCACTAGAGGCCGAAGCAAAAACTTGAGGCAATGAGGGGGTTGAGTTACAAAGGGCCATTCATTTCTACAACGGCTATCAGACTGCTATATGCTAGGTTGCCAGCCTGGTGCATAATCTCAAAGGCACTCCAATGGCTGGTTCGAAGTCAGCGATCAGAGGCTGTTAATCAGAACAGAAGCTGTTGATCAAAAAAAGTGAGCGAGATATGAAGTACATCGTGGGGATGGTTGGAGTCAGCGCCGGTATGGTGATGAACATGGGAATTGCTGCCGTCGCCTGGGCCGAACAGCCGCTGTCAGTGGTGTATCCACCCGATGGGCATGAAACCACCGCTGCCCAAATTTTTCTGATTGGCACGGCTCCGCCTGCAGGAGAAGTCACTGTCAACGGCCAGCCAATTGAGCGCAGCGCGGCTGGACATTTTGCGCCTAGCTTCCCGCTTCAGCTTGGCGAGAATGCTTTCACCTTGCGCTATCAAGATCAGGAACTCGTTCTGCGAGTAACTCGCACCGATCCCAACCCAACGCTGCCCCCGGGAACTGGTTTTGCCGAAGGGTCGCTTGCCCCAGCAGTCGATCTAGCCCGTTTACCGAATGAGCCGATTTGTTTCAGCGCCATTGCTCCGGCTCAGGCCACGGTCAGCGTCAGTTTGAGTGACCAATCCATCGCCCTACTGCCCCAACCCAGTTCAGTCAATTTACCGCCCAATTCTGCGGTTTTAACCTTTAGCAATCAGCCTGCCCCATCGCCCACGACCACTTACCAAGGCTGCATAGCTGTTGCAAGTCCTGGCGATTTGGGGGTACCAGAATTTCAGCTCACCCTCAACGGCTCCACAATCCGTCAATCTGGCCCCAGCCGCGTTAGTGTGCTTGCGCCGGCCCCAGCTGAGGTGGTCGAAGTCACTGCCGATTCCGGCACTGCCCGCAGTGGACCCAGCACCGACTACTCGCGCCTCACTCCTCTACCAAAGGGCACCCAAGCCAGCGTTACCGGACGAGAAGGAGAATGGCTGCGACTCGACTATGGCGGCTGGATCAGAGCCAGTGAGACCCAAGCCATCCCCAATGCAGCCTTGCCCCGCACCCTGATCCGCAGCATTCGCGCTCGGACCATGGGAGAGTGGACCGAAATCGCCTTTCCGCTACAAGCTCCGGTTCCCGTGACCGTGCAACAGGGCAACCGCAGTTTTGTCCTCACCCTGCACAATACTACGGCCCAAACGGACACCATTTTTCTGAACGATGATCCGGTAATTGAACGGCTCGATTGGCAGCAGGCGGCTCCCA
This sequence comes from Leptolyngbya sp. NK1-12, assembly GCF_032598965.1. NCBI lineage: Bacteria > Bacillati > Cyanobacteriota > Cyanophyceae > Leptolyngbyales > Leptolyngbyaceae > Leptolyngbya > Leptolyngbya sp. NK1-12. The sequence goes on along the minus strand of NZ_CP053586.1, from coordinate 6,038,091 downwards.
GTCAGGTGCAGTACACCTTCAACCTCAAATCCGCCCAGCAGTGGGGCTACAAACTGCGCTACGAGGGAACGACCTTGATCCTGTCGCTGAGGCATCCGCCACAGGTAAAGTCAGATAGCCTAGCAGGCATTCGGATTTTGCTAGATCCAGGGCATGGTGGCCCAGAAGATTTGGGCGCACGCGGACCTACCGGCTATCCAGAAAAGGAAGTGGCGCTGATTGTCTCCCAATTGCTGCGCGACCGCCTGGAGGCCAGAGGAGCCACGGTGATCATGACTCGCGAAGGCGATATTGACCTCTATCCGCAAGACCGAGCTGCCCTGATCAATCAAGCCGAACCGACGCTGGCCCTCAGCCTCCACTACAATGCCCTTCCCGACGATGGTGATGCAGTCAACACGGCTGGTATTGGGACCTTCTGGTACAATGCCCAGTCTCACAGTCTGGCTGTTTTCCTACACAATTATTTAGTAGCCAGTCTCGATCGCCCGTCCTATGGTGTGTTTTGGAATAACCTTGCCCTCACCCGCCCTACAGTAGCCCCGGCGGTGCTGCTGGAGCTGGGCTTCATGATCAATCCCGATGAATTCGAGTGGATCATCAATTCTGCAGAGCAAGAACGCCTTGCTGATGCTCTGGCTGATGGCATCGCCGCATGGCTTCAGCAGCAGTGAAATAGCGTTTAGGAGCCTGGAGAAGCTGTAACGGTTATGGCAAACGCAATGCTGACGCCAGACGTGAATCTGGTAGAGGTGAATCTGGTAGAGGACGATCAGGCTTGATTGCAGAGTGCTCGAACAATTTCTTGACACCATCATCAAGGGTTGTTTGAGCATCGCTTCAAAGACGAATTGGTAAACGGATTTGAAATCGGGTATTGCCGGGTTCTGAAGAAACGCGCAAATCGCCTTGGTGCTGTTCCACAATGACTCGATAAGCAATATGCAAGCCTAATCCTGTGCCCCGACCTACGCCCTTGGTTGTGAAGAAAGGCGCAAAAATCTGCGACCGTATTTCGGCGGGTATCCCTGGACCGTTATCAATAATTTCGACTAGAATCGTTTCGTTTTCTCGCCGGGTATGGATTTGAATCGTTGGTGTGGCTTGTTTATTGAAATCTGCCAGCGCATCAATGGCATTATCAATCAGATTAGTCCACACCTGATTCAGTTCGCTTCCATAGGCTGTAATTCGAGGCAACTGTCGGTCATACTGCCGTGTCACTTCAATGCCTTGCTTGAGTTTGTGTCTTAACATGATCAGGGTGCTTTCTAGCCCTTCATGGATATCAATGTCCTGAAGTGGAGCTTGATCCATGTAGGAGTAGTCTTTGACTGCTTTGACCATTTGACCAATCCGCTCAGTGGCGTGGTCTAGCTCATCGAACAGCCTCAGCTCGGTTAGGCTGGCCTCTAGCCAGATCAGCACCGCTTGTAGTGCCGATGCAGGCAGTTGGGACGCGATCTGGGTTAGAGATTCAACATCCAGTCCGGCACTAACCAGGGTAGGAGCCAAGCGCCAGCAGTCGGAAACACCTTGAGCGTGCAACCAATCCATCATTTCATCTTCGCGGTCGCTCTGGGTGAGGGGATCGAGAACCACCGCATGGGTAGCCTGCTGCATTAGGGTCTGGTGCAGTTCAGCCAGCCAAGCCTGCTGAGCGCATGATAGATGATGGTGTAGTTCCAAGGTGGCGGCTTTGAGGGTTTGGGAGGTTTCACGCAGTTGCTGGGTGGAACGCTGGGCCGCTGAGGCAGGATTGTTTAATTCGTGGGCTAGACCGGCAGCTAGAGTGCCTAAGGCCACCATCTTTTGCCGATGTTGAGACAGAGATTGCACTGCCTGCATGCGTTTTGCCATCGTGCTGAGAATGGTGGTAGTTACACAGGGGCAAGAAGCCAGCAATTCCCAAAAAGCCGTTACGCCCAGTTCAAAAATGTGACAGTAGCTAATGGCGCGTCCAGCGGCCCAAAAATGGGTTTCGCCCGTCAGCACCGGCAGTTCACCGAATAGGGTATCAGCACCGTAGGTGGTCAGCAGCACATCCTGGTTGCCTTCGCGCTTGGTGATACCAACCTCGCCTTCTAGTAGCACAAACACATGATCGGCTGGATCACCCTGGGCACGGTGCAACTGTCCTGGCTCTAACCAGACTTCGTTGCCCTGTTGCAGCAACCAATTTAGCCGCTCTTCCGGTAATTTGGCAAAGATCGGAACTTGACGCAGTCGTTCAACGGTTAAGTCGCGAGGAAGAGGTTGTGTATCAATCTTGATTCCAGCTTCCGCATCATTGTTCGTACTACTATATATACTAGTGTATGTCCCAGATAATTCTACTTTTGCCCTAGCTTCGTTTGACTGAGTTGGTTCTATGGCCATATCTTACCTCGTTCTCATAGTATCTAATTTCGATAGGCAAAGCGCTATAGATGACTGCTTGAAACTACATACTGAAAAACTGCTGCAATTGAAAAACCAACATTCAGGATCTAAACTCGTCAGTCAATTTTCTAATCAAACTCAGTAGCCCATTCCGGATGCTGCCAATGCTCATATAACCGCAGGATTTGGTCAGGTAAGACGCGACCGAGAGAAAGTTCAGGCAGAGCATGCACTGAGAAAAAATCGACAGCATCAGTTTCGATGCTAGTTGCAGGTTCGCCTCCAATTAACTCACAGAGAAAAAACAGTTTATAGGCATGAAATTGGTGTGGTGGATGAGGATGCTTGTTGCGGTCATAGAGCGCGGCCAATTTGATCACGCGAGTTTGATAGCCAGATTCTTCGTATACTTCGCGGACAACCGCTTCGCTGGGTGGTTCTCCCACATCGACCCAACCGCCTGGTAGAGTCCACTTTTGGTCTTCTCGTTCTAGCACCAGCAGGACCTTGTCATTCTGAAATACAGCTCCACGAGCATCAACCTTGGGAGTCGCATAGCCCTGCTGCTGGGCAAACAAATCATAAATGGATTGGGGATCTGCATCGGTATATTCAGCCATCATTTCGCTGGCGATGGTCAAAATTTGCTTGAACCGCTCCACGTCGTAGGGATTCTCGGTAAAGGTGAGGCCGTTTTGGGCGATAGCTTGCAGCCGCTGTGCCCAGTAGAGCCACTGCAATCCAGCTTGAGTTTCGGGTGGTGTCATGGTGCTTTCCTGATCGAGGTTATAGAACACTATCAGAGCTGACATTCTACCGAACAACTGCCGTTCGCATCAGAGTTTTGATCGGAGCGCTCAATCGGCAAACAGATCGAAAACTTGGTTTCTCCGGGTTTAGAAGTGACGCGAATATCGCCATGATGCCGCTGCACAACAATCCGCCGCACAATATCTAAACCTAAACCGGAGCCATCACCTACGCCTTTAGTAGTAAAGAAGGGTTCAAAGATGCGCGATTGGATTTCTGGAGGAATTCCGGCAGCGTTGTCAGTAATGTCAACCAGAATTTTAGCGTTTAAGCGAGCAGTGTGAATCGAGATGGTTGGCGTATAGTTGGCATTGCCGTTCTGCTCTTGCTGTTGAGCTTCCTTCTTAAGGGCATAGACAGCATTGTCTAGGATATTAGTCCAAACTTGATTTAATTCGCTGCCATAAGCATTAATTTTCGGTAAATTAACAGCATAGTCACGGTTGACCGTAATTCCATATTTAAGTTTGTGATGCAGGATAGTCAGGGTATTCTCCAATCCTTCATGGATATCGATCTCCTGCAGTGGAGCCTGATCCATATAGGAATAGGATTTGATCGCTTTGACAAGCTGAGAAATTCGAGTTGTGCTTTGTTCAATTTCGTTGACCAAACCAGCTAAGGCAAGGGTTTCGCCCAGCCAGTTCAGCGCCTCGGTCAGGGCGGCTGGATCGAGATGGATCGCCAGGGCGTCTAAGCGAGCAGTATCGATACCACCGGACACTAACGTCGGAGCTAGCTTCCAGCCATTGGCAATATCATATTCACCAAGCCAGTTAGCCAGGGATTCTTCTCGGTCACTTTGGGTCAGGGGGTCTAAACGGGGTGCTTTGGCACTGTAGGTCAAGGCGTCTTGCTGCAAGTCTAGAATCAACTCGCGCTGCCCTTCAGGAAAAAGCTGATCGCAGAGCTTGAGTAAACGAGTTTGAATTGAGCCAATCGACTCCCGCAGGAGCTTGGCGGCTCGTTGTCCGGCGGCAGCGGGGTTGTTCAGCTCATGAGCTAAACCGGCAGAGAGTCTACCAAGTGCCGCCAGCTTTTCCTGTTGGCGGACTAGAATTTCAGCTTCACGGGACCGTCCGGCCATTGCCGATAAAATTACCGCTGCACCTTGGGAACATTCGGCAAGTGCCTGTTTAAAGGTCTCTGGATCGATCTCTAGAACCCGGGTAGGGCCAATGGCGCGAGCGGTTGCCGTGGCTGGTTTGCCGACAATCATGGAAATTTCGCCGGTAAATTCACCAGGGTCATGCAGCGCCAGAATTTGCTCTTCCATGCCTATGCGGCGGGTGATTTGCACCTGCCCTTCTAGCACAACATAAAACTGGTAGGACGGGTCGCCTTCCTGGAAAATAATCTGGCCTGGATTAAGCTGGAGTTCCTGTCCGTGAGCTTTTAGCCGATCGAGTTCCTCATCCGAAAGCTTGGGAAACAGTTCCGATTCCTGGGTGGTGGAATTCATAGGGGTTATACCAATTCTCAGTTTTGAGTTTTGCGTGACGAGTTTTGCGCGACGACGTTTAGCACCTTGTCAAAGCAATCAAAGCAACCTTCAAACTTTACTGAGATAGCGGTGAATAAACTGCACCGCAATAGAACCTTCGCCAACGCCCGAGGCAACTCGCTTAACGGAGCCATAGCGCACATCACCAGCCACAAAAATACCGGGAACGCTGGATTCGAGCAAAAACGGATCGCGGTCGAGGGTCCAGCCTTTGGGGCGCTGTCGGTCTCGCAGCAAATCCAACCCAGCCAGGATGAAGCCTTGCTGATCGCGCTCTACGATGCCGTTCAACCAGTCGGTTTGGGGCATCGCTCCAATGAAAATAAACAGGGACTTGGCGGGCAGCGTTTCGCGGCTGCCACTGCTGGAATCGGCCACGACAATCTTTTCTAAGCTAGTTTCACCATGCACTTCAACCACACTGCAATAGGGACGCACGGTAATGTTAGGCGTGGATTCGATTTGATCAATCAGGTATTGCGACATGCTCTTGGTGAGGGATTCGCCTCGCACCAGCATTGTGACGTGCTCTGCATATTTAGAAAAGTGCATGGCAGCCTGTCCAGCAGAGTTGGCTCCTCCCACGACGTAGACTTCTTCGCCTTTGCAGGCAATCGCTTCAGTCATAGCTGCGCCATAGTAGACGCCCGCACCATAAAGCCGATCCATGCCAGGCACAGCCAGTTTGCGGTAAGAGACGCCCGTGGCAATCAGCAGAGCATGACAGCTAATTTCGCTGCCGTCGGCCAAGCTAACAATCCGATAAGGATCTTCGATGCGAACGCCTTTGGCTTCCTGAGGAGTCAGGATTTCGACCCCAAATCGCCGCGCTTGGGCTACGGCTCGACGAGCCAAATCACCGCCGCTTAAGCCGCTGGGAAAGCCGAGGTAGTTTTCAATTCGGGAACTGGAGCCGGCCTGACCGCCAGGAGCTTCTCGCTCGATCATCACCGTACTCAACCCTTCGGACGCACCATATACAGCTGCTGCTAGCCCTGCTGGGCCGCCGCCCACAATCAGCAAATCATAGAAAGGGCGTTCGGCCTGGGTGCGCAGACCAATTTTTTCAGCAATTTGAACGTTACTCGGTTTAACTAATCGCTCACCGTCCGGAAACAGCACCAGCGGGAGCTGGGCTTTGCAATCCGCTTCGGCATAGGTGACCAGTTGTTTAGCTTCCTGAAGTTCAATGTCGAGCCACTGATAGGGAATTTGGTTGCGAGCCAGAAAATCCTTAACTTGGTGCGACTGGGGCGACCAGCGGTTGCCAACCACGCGGATACCGTCGAAGGGTGGACGAAATGAGGCCAGCCAATCATCGAGCAAATCATTGAGCACCGGGTAGAGTTTTTCCTCAGGCGGATCCCACGGTTTCAGCAAATAATACTGCAAGCGGGCAGAGTTGATGGCTCGAATGGCAGCATCGGTGTCAGCGTAGGCGGTGAGCAGTACCCGTTGAGCATTGGGAAACATGGGCATCGCCTGTTCTAGTAGCTCAATTCCGCTCATCTGCGGCATACGCTGGTCCACCAGAAACAGGGCAACCGATTCGTTCCGCAACTTTAGCTGCTGCAATACATCGAGCGCCGCCTGACCGGAATCAGCTCGAATAATCCGAAACCGATCACCATACTGTTGCCGTAAATCACGCGCGATTGCTTGCAGAACCTCTGGATCGTCATCAACGGTCAGAATTACAGGTCTTGCCATGAGGAAGGGCGGGGTGGAGAGATTTTGATGATCACTCCTTATGCTAGAGCTGATATTGCTTCACATCAACTAATCAAATGGCTAGTAATCAAATGGCTAGGTGGTTCTACAGCTGCCCAAGATTAACCTAGTTGCAGTTCTGTAAAAATAGTGTTACTTTTGTTTACATAAGTTTACAGAAAACGCAGTTGTTTTAAGGAAGGAATCATGAGAAGCGGTACAGTTACTGAAGAGCAAGGCCGGTTGAACAACTATGCAATCGAGCCAAAGATGTATGTGATGGAAGAACAACAAACCGGCTTCACGGCCTATGCAGAGAAGCTGAATGGCCGTTTGGCGATGCTGGGCTTTATTTCGCTGCTGGTACTAGAGGCTGTCACCGGACATGGGTTGATTGGGCTACTTTCAAGTTTGCAGTAGGCTGCTTTAGAGAAACTCAAAGAGGGTGAAAGGGAAAGTCAACGTTGAATCGCGTATCGGTTCACTAGCTGTTCAGGTACGGACTAGCGGGCCAAGCTCCGCTGTCGGCTTTACCTTTCCAACCCCGCATCTAAGCTGACAGTTTGATCAATAGCTTTTCAATATCTTTTTTTTAAAGCACGGGTAACTGTTGTTGCCCGCTTTTGTACTCGCAGTTTTTTTAGGCTACGTTCTTATAGCCGTTGCCACGACAGTTAGGACAGAGACATTGTTGTGGGCGCGAAGCGTGCCCACAGCGATTCCCTACCCCTTTTGGCAAACACTACAAATGCTTTTTATTACATACTCCCTAAAGTAATTACACCGTGTAGATTGGTACGCCCATCAGTTTCTCGAATAGGGCTACGTTTTGAGTTTCGACTGGGTCGTAAATGCCGTAAATTTTGGGCAATCTACCGGTGGCGATCAGAACGTTGCGGATTTCGATGTTGCTAAAGCTGTTTAGCTCTCGGTTAGTCAGCAGAGCCAGACAGGCAGCGATGCCAATTCCTTGGCCAACGGCGACATTGTATTCAACGATTCGGCCTGCGGTACTAGCCGCACCTTCAAATCCAGAGGCAGGGCCGAGCACGGCTAGGTTAGGGAAGGCTTTCAGCAGTGCATGACGCATTCCCACGTTAAACAGCGGCGATTTGAACTTAGCTTGAGGCGCACCCACCTCTACCACCCGTTCCTCTAGGCCGCGAATGCCGCCACGGGCATCAAAGGCATAGCCAAAGCTACCCAAGGCTTCGTAGTCGTAGACACCGCCCGCCATCATTTGAGCACCCGTTAAGGGCTGAACTGCACCGAGAATATTGCCCGCGTGGCGAATGTAGAGTTCCGAAGCAGGCTTGACGCTGGTCGCACCCAAGCTTTTGAACCACTGTGCGATGGCGCTCATCTCCTCCAGCATTTTGGGCGTGGGTTTGGCGTTGTTGCGGGCCAGGGCTTCGGCTTCAGCAGCGGTGACATAGAACAGTAACCCGTTCCACGACAGCCGATTCGTGCCCGGCAGGATGGCAACGTTGGGATTATCTAGGATTGAACCAGTGGCCACTAGATCCATCTTGGTGCCGCGATAGGAATGGTAGGCAATTGGTAATGCTTCACTGTAGACATCGACATAGTCCACGCCAATATCCATCCGCTTCAAGCGACCGTCATCGAAATACAACTCGCGGATAATTTTTGCCTTATAGGCGGGGTCAAATCCGGCAGCAATATCGAGCCAGCGCTGGGCTTCGCGGTCGTTGGGGTTGGTCAAGCGCTTCAGGTAGGTGTCTTCTGCAACCCGCAGTTGAGAGGTGCTCAAGCCTTCGGTTTCAAATACCAGCGTTACCGCCAGTTCCGATTCGGGTAACCCCAGCGTGCTATAGCCCGTGGACTTGCGCACACCCGCAGCTTGAGCCAACTCGGCATTTACCGTGCAGTCGATGAACTGTTTGCCCAGATATACCTCACCCCGCTTCAGTTTGATGCCGACAATGCGGGAGCCATCCATGATTAACGAATCCACATCCACACGGCTGAGGATATCTACGCCAGCTTCGCCCAGCATTTGCCGCAGTACAGTGTTAGCGCGGTCCGGATCGAGTGATACTTTGGCTACTCCAACCCGGCTAATGAACTCCCTGTACACGGCTGGCGGATCGCCAAAATCACCGAGCTGGAACTGCTGCCGAGTACCATAGGGAATGCTACTGCGATCCAGATAGGCCAAGCGCCCCCGCACCAAATGCCCACCGATCCCGTCTTGAGCACTGGCCTTGAGCATCAGTAAGCTGCGGGGAAACCGATTGGTGCGGCGACGGTATTCGCGGGCGGCAGTCACAATTGCCAAAATTCCAGGCACTTCATCGCCAAAGCAGATGAAATCATAGGAGCGAGTGGGGGATTGGGTCATAGGGGATACTGGGGATCGCAGCTCATCAGTAACATCATTCCCTAAATGACTGAATCCGGAGAAAAAACGTTCAGATTTTTAGAAGGGCGATCATTGGACCGGTTGGTAGGATGGTAGCATTCCCAGATTGGGAGGATGACATGACCCAAACCCTAAAAATGACCTTTGAGGAATACCTCAACCTGGAACCCGGTAGCCTACCAGCAGGGCGATTTGAATATGTCGATGGAGCGTTACAAGAGTTGCCACCAGAATCAGAACCGAATGATTTTGTTGCAAACTATCTGATGTTTGTGATGGCTAGCGATGGTGTGATTCCACTGCGGTTAATTCGTCCTCATACCTGTGAAGTCGAAGTGCCGGTGTTGCAGGAAGATGATCCACGAACCCGTATTCCTAATCTGGTGATCTTGCGTTCCGAACATTTGGCTCTGACTCGTCGCCGCCTCACCATCACACGAGAGATGCCGCCACCCTTGCTGATTGCCGAAGTGGTGAGTCCTGGCAGTGCTAACGAACAACGCGATTATCTGCGCAAACGTCAGCAGTATGAGGAACTGGGTGTGTTGGAATATTGGTTAATTAATCCACAACAGCAAACTGTCACCGTGCTAACACTTCAGAATGGCGTGTATCAAGAAGTTGGTCAGTTCCGAGGGAAGGATGCGATTCGGTCAGCCACTTTTCCCAATCTGAGCCTCACCGCCGAACAAATGCTGAGCGCTGGAGAGTAGCGCACTCCAGTAAATCGGAACCTGCCAAGCCAGTGGCCGCAATAGTGACCGATTAACAAAGCCCATTAACAAAATAGTGAGGTTATGATGGTGACGTTTTTAGCCTCGTGGATCACTTCGCAAGCTTGAGCGGATCGAGGTTCCGGGCACTGGATAACGTGATAGGAAAGCGGTGAAGATATGGGCTGGACAGATTTATTCATGCTGGCAATTGGGTTTGGAGCCGGAGCGTTTCTGCAAAAGCGGAGTATGGTCAAGCACGGTAGCCGGTTGCCGGTTGAGGAGAGGGCTGAACTAGCAGCATCGCAGCCAGTTGAGGCCCCTGACCCTGTTGATACTCCTGTCGATACTTTAGATCTACAAACGCTGCAAACCCAACTGCAAAAAACGCAGGCCGCCTACCGGATGGCGCAACAGTCGGAGCGGTTTAAGGCCGGTTTTTTGGCCCGTACCTCCCACGAATTGCGCTCACCCCTCAATAGCGTCATGAGTTTGCAGCAATTAATTTTGTCGGACCTGTGTGAAGATCCTGCCGAGGAGCGCGAGTTTATTGCCCAAGCCTATGCTGCCGCGCAAAAAATGCTGGGTTTGCTGGATAAATTGATCAGCGTTTCTAAAGCCGGGTATGGCACTGAACAGCTTCAGATCCAGCCAGTTTGTCTAGAAGATATGTTCATGGAAATGGAAAGTTTGACGCTGATGCAGGCCCAGAATCGCAATCAACGGCTCAAAATCGAGTACCCGGATGCTGACCTGTGGGTGCTGGCAGATCCGCGCTGGTTCAAGCAAGTCTTGGTCAGTCTGGTAGATACACCCATTGGCCTGATGCAGGAAGGGGAAATTCACGTCATGTCAAGGCTAGTGCCAGAGGTGCAGGAAGTGCGGATTCAGGTTGCCGATCAGCGTCCGGACTCTTTTTGGAGCGAACCGATCGATTGGCTGCAAACCTTAATGAACAAAGGCAAGCTTGACTTAACTTCAAGCCCAACGCCAAGCCTAAGTGATGTCGATTTATCTACAACTGACTTAGATGGCGTTCCCTCAGCGGCGTTTTCTCTTTTGGTAAATCAAACCGTGCTGGAGCTGATGGGTGGGCGTTTAGAAGTGGTGGCGATTCCGTCAGAGGTCAATCTGGTGACGCGGCTTGAATGCGTGGTGCCTTGGGCCAAGGCAAAGAGTGAATCCCAAAAAATACAGGACAGTTGATAAGCCTGTCCTGTAGGTATAAGTTGAGTCAGTAATGAATGGTGTTAGTTTAGATAGCCATTTGAGCTGATTCCACAAAATCAACCAGGTGGCTCAGCAGAAATTAGCCAAGCACAAAATTCGTTGATTTAACATTGGCGACTGCCACGTTACTGAGGGTGATGATGGGCTGGAAGGTTGTACCACTGCCATTACCATCGGCATCGACTTTAATAACCGTATCGGCTCCGACCTGCTCTAGCTGAATGAATTGCTTAAAGCGAGCTGTCAGGCTAGCACCGGCAAATTGAGTTTGGCCGAATAGCCCTCGCAGATCGAGCAGATCCTCAGCCGCGTTGAAATCAGTGAACCGATCCACCCCTTCGGCTAGGCTGCTGTAGACAAGCGTATCCTTACCGCTGCCCCCCGTAATTTGATCATCACCTGCACCACCGACTAACACATCGTTGCCAGCATCGCCGATCAGCCGATCATTACCGCTGTCCCCCCTGACGAAATCGTCTCCTTTGCCTGCTCTCACTGTGTCATTACCCGCACCAGCTCGAATCCGGTCATTGCCACCTTTAGCATTGACGCGATCGTTACCACTTCTAGCATTGAGCACATCTCTAAAATTAGTTCCAGTCAGTCTGTCAACTTTGTTTGTGCCAGCACGGGTGATGCCAGGCTTACCGAGTTTAAAGTTGATCGGAGCAGGAACGGCAGCAAATGTCAGGACTTGATCTGCTGTGCCTGGAAGCCCAGGAGTTGGATTAATTGGAGTTGGGCCGCCAGGAGTTGGACTAATAGGAGTTGGACTAATAGGAGCGGGAGTACCACCCGGGTCAGGTGTACCGCCGCCTGGATTGCCGCCACCCGGATTACCGCCACCAGGGTTGCCACCGCTACCCGGATTACCACCGCCTGGATTACCGCCACCCGGATTACCGCCACCACCCGGATCGCCACCGCCTCCCGAATTTGGAGCTTCAACCATCCAATCTTCAGAGGCACCAAAGACTAGCGCATTGCCCGCACCGTCTGTAATGCCGGAGTTGGCCTCACTCAAGGACAAGACATAGGTACCAACTGCACTGGTGAGGTTGTTCAAGCCGCTCAAGGTCCAGGTTTGATTGTCCTGAGTGTTCAGGTTAGCAGCAGATAGGTCAATCAGATTACCATCTAGGGTCAATTGGAGATCGGCAATATCAAACCCCTGGACCACTTCATCAAATTGAATAGTGATGCTATCGACGCCAGTTGTGCGTGGATCAGGAGAAACATCAATGATATCGACGGTAGGAGCCGTGATGTCACCATTGCTAGAGGTTGTAAAATTCCAGGCATCAGTCCCGCTAAGACCTGCAAACGGATTACCAACCCGATCGGTGAAGGCAGCTTGATCGATCTCGACGTAGTATTCGGTGCTGGTTGCTAGAAGATTGCTAAATCTGAGCACAAGCTTCTTGCCGTTATCCTCTAGAGAAACTGAACTGGCGTCAAACAATTCAACGGTTGAGCCATCTGACTTTTTCTTAACGACAATATTGCCAGTTCCTGGAAGCACTGTTTCACTGAAGGTCAGGACCAGTTCACTGTTGATGACGACATCTGTGGCATCATCTGTAGGGCTGAGAGCGGCGGTAGGTGCTTGGTTGTCAGGCGTTGCAAATGTCCACTCAGTATTTCCGGAAATACCTGCGAAATCATTACCATCCAAATCTTTGAAGGCACCAAAGTCAACTTCAACGTAGTAGAATACGTTCTCTTCTAGATCGTTGGCTGGGTTGATTGTTGCTGTAAACGTATTATTATTGATTGTGACCAAGTTAGAGGTTACATCAATTTCCTCAGCAACTGTGCCATCTTCTTTCTTGATATAAATTTTGCCGGTACCTTTTTGGATCGCTTCATCAAAGGTGATGACCAAATTTTTGCCCACCGGCACATTGAAGGTATCTGTATCCGGATTGAGTTCGATGATCGTCGGCCCTGATTGATCTGGTGCAACGGTTGAAAAACTCCAGGTGCTTGCACCCGTGATGCCAGCGAAGGCATTTCCAGCTAGGTCAGTGATGGCAGTTGCATCGATCTCAACATAGTAGGTGTTGCCTTTGGGCAGAAAACCAACTGGATCAATCTTCACCGTTTTATCGGTAATGGTGACGGCGTTACTAGTAATGTCAATCGTTTCGATAACGTTGCCGTTGCTGTCTTTGATTACAATATTACCGCTGCCCTTCTTGACGGCTTCATTGAACTCAATCTCTAAGTTTTCGGTTGGCTCAACATCGGTGCCGTTGGTGTCGGGTGTGTAGAGCACAACGGTCGGTGCGGTGACATCAGGTGGGGGTGCAGTAGTGAATACAGCAATGGCATGGTCTACAGAGCCAACAGCATAAATGTGCTTGCCATCGGCACTAACGGTAATACCGCGTGCCCCATCTAGACCATCAATACCATCTTCACCATCCTTTAAAAGTTGCTCAAAGGTGAGTTTGCCTGTCGTGGAATTGCGAGAGTATACGACAATTGCATCACTATCAGTACTAGTGACATAGACATAGTTGCCATCCGGACTCAGGGTGACCCTAGCGGCTCCATCTAACGTAGCTGTGTCCTTCAAAGACTCCACAAAAGTCAGTTCACCCGTGCTGGAATTGCGTGAAAAAACAACGATTGCATCGCTGTTGCCACCTGCCGTCACATAAACATGTTGTCCATCGGAACTAATTGCCACTCCGGTTGGACTGCCCATGTTTGTGATGTTGTTATTGCTACTCCTCAACGTCCGAACAAAGGTAAGTTTCCCATCGTTGCTGTTGCGTGAGAAGATTGCAAGAGCATTACTAGTAGTGACATACACATGGTTGCCATCGGGACTTAGCACCAGCCTCGAAGGATTGTCAAAATTAGTGATGCCGTTGGTATTGTTCTTTAATGCTTCAACCAGAGTCAGCTTGCCGTCGCTGCTACGTGAGAAGACAGTAATCGTGTCGCTACTGCCACCCGATACAGCATAGACAAAGTTGCCATCGGAACTGACTGCAACACCCGATACAGCAGTTAGGTTTGTACTATCAACAATTGTCTCAACGAAGGTAAGTCTGCCGGTTTGGGCATTGCGTGAGAAAACTGAAATTGCATTATCATCAGTACCTGCAACATAAACAGTTGTACCATCTGGACTCATCGCTAAGCCAGATGCGCCGTTTAGTCTATTCCCCGCACCTGCTGTGGTATCCTTCAATGTTTCAACAAAGGTGAGGTTACCTGTCTGTGTATCCCGCGCGAAGACAGTAACTGCATCATCGTTACCGCCTCCCGTAGCGTAGACAAATTTACCATCCGGACTGAGCAGTACAGCATTCGCAGTATTCAAACCATCGACGGGTGCAGTACCATCTTTGAGGAATTCAACAAACGTGAGGTGATTCTGTGGCATATTCGGTAGACTGATCCTAAACGACTGTGGCCTGACTCGTGGTGTAAAAACTGGCACCCTGTTGTTGCTCTCAGACGAACCAACTGCATGGAGCAAAACGACCATGACGCTGTGCCGCCTTTCTGACAAACAAAGGAATCAGCCGAGGGTTCATAGAAAGTGCGGATGCTAAGCCCACACCACTACCTTAAACTAGGCCGGGCTAGTAAAGAACGCCTTCAGTAACTTCTGTGATTTCTTTTACTGACAGTTAGGGTTTAACCCCAAAAATCCGAAAATCTTCGGATCAGCAACTTGAGCAAACTCAAAAACTAAACGAATCAGAGTAAAGGTAAGCAGTTGACACAGTCTAATAATTGCAATATGACCATTTTTAGTGACTGTTTATAGATGATTATAGACACAATCAGAAAATATAGTGCTTACCAGAAGAGATAGGACATTATTGTGGGCTGCTTCGCGCACCCACAATAATATCTCTGTCCTAACTGTCTTGGCGACAGCTATACTTGGTTCCGCCCTAAACGCTTCAGCAGTTTGCAAACTATGGACAGGCTCAAACCCCGCGGCCTACTGCACCTCCAATGACCGCAATCGATTGATCACGGCGGCCAGTTCTAACGGTCGAAACATCGCCAAGTCTCCCTGAGGGTAAGGCGTCAATTGATCGAGTCCTGCCGCAAGGGTTGCCATCAATGCCTCAATCAGCTCCGCTAGGGAGCGTTGTCCATCCAGTTCGTAGGTTTGCAAATAGGTAATCGCGGCTCCAATCGAACGCAACTGTCCCACTTCCACCAATTGCTCCACTGCCGTTAAATCCACTACTTCCGAACCAAACACCAGCTCATCCACATCCCTTACCTTCAAGCGCGGCCCCCGTCTCGATTCCGACGCTCCCCCATCTTCCCTCGTTCGGCGAGGCTCACGAGCCGCATCTTCCCCATATTCTCTATCTCCCTGACTTCCCCATCTGCGTCGCTGTCGAGGCGAATCCAGCCGCTTCGCCAGGGGAATCCGAGCTGTCAATGCCCCAAATGCTGTACCTCCTTCTGCAAGCCGCTCGGTACGGTAAGTTTGGGCAATCACTTTAGCTTGTTCAGTCACATCACTGGGAACAAATTCAGTCATGGCAATCACCGTATCGGCCACATCAAAATAATCTCCACTACCGCCCATCACCAATACCGTGGAGACACCGTAGTCTTGATAAAGCTGGCGAATTTTGTCTACAAAGGGCGTGATTGGTTCCTGCTCCTTAGCGATCAATGCCTGCATGCGGCGGTCGCGGATCATAAAGTTAGTCGCAGACGTATCTTCGTCGATCAGCAGTACCTTTGCCCCGATTTCTAGGGCTTCCATGATGTTGGCGGCTTGGGACGTGCTGCCGCTAGCATTTTGGCTAGAGAAATGGCTAGTAGAACGACCTTGAGGCAAGTGATTAATAAAGGGAGAAATATCTACACCAATAATACTGCGACCATCTTCAGCCCGAATTTTGACAGCAGTAGCCTCCGTCACGATCTGTTCGCGGCCATCATCAGGAATATGATTGTAAACACCAAGGCTAATCGCCTCTAGTAAAGTAGATTTGCCATGATAGCCGCCACCGACAATTAGCGTTACGCCAGATGGAATGCCCATGCCGCTGATCTTGCCCTGATTAGGGCGCTCGAATTCCACCCGCAGCGAAGCTGGTGACATAAATGGCACCACGGATTCCCTTAACGGCAACTCATCCACCCCACTGGAGCGCGGCAAAATCGCTCCATCTGGAATAAAGGCTACCAAGCCCTGCCCAGCCAACTGTTGCCGCAGCCAATCAGCATCTTCTACGGTTTCTACATGCTGCTGGATTGCCTTAGCATCGAGGGCTTTGTAGAGCAGCGCTTGATCCACAATCGCTGGTAAATCGTCGCAAAGGAGTTCGGCGGCCTGTCGGCCTAGAATTGTGCGCCCTCGAGCCGGTAAGCCTACCGTAAACCGCACTTCAAGCTGCTGATCGTCAATCCAGACGGCGGTGCGCTCCAGAACCTGCTGCGTTGGACGAGCAATGGCAATCAGGCCGCTATTGCCGCTGCCGCGTTTGGCTGCCATCTGAGCCGCCACGTGACCAAACTGACGATTGAGATAATCCCGCAAAGCAATTTCCCGACTGCGCGTTTGATAGAGCGCCCGCGGAAACCCGGCGGTTGCTTGTGGAATCTGGATGCGCATGCGACTGGGAGCTGCGAATGGATCACCCTGCACATGGTCCACCATTAGCCAAAAATCGCGGAAACGGTAGCGTCCCTCGATCGCTTTGTAAGCCTTGTAGCTTCGTTGATCGAGATGCAGCAGATCTTGATAGAGCGCTTGAGCCGTTGTCATTGCTTTGCCTACATCACTCTTAATGAACTTTAGAGGATGAAGACCAAAATGGCTACTAGCGGTGCTCTAGGGATCGTCAACCGATCGCATCCTACTTGGCTGCTTTCACGGGTCTTGTCTCAGGTTCGGTTTCAGATTCTGTTTCAGGTTCCTGGCTCTCAGGCTCTGCTACTGTCGCTTCGGTTAATGGTTCCTCAGCCACAGCTGCATTATCCAACTCCTCGGCAGTTGCTCCAGCTTCGACATCCTCCTCTATGTCATCTAGAGCTGCTTCAACCCCATCTGCTTCAGCCGGATTCACCGCGGCTTCATCTGTCTCAGCCACAGCCGCATCTGTTGCCGCATCTATTTCAGTTTCATCTACCGCAGCCGTATCTGTCTCAACTGCTGCCATCTCGACTGCCTCTATCTCCGTCTCGTCTGTCTCAGCTTCATCTGGCTCAGCCACAGCCACAGCCGCATCAGCTTCAGTTTCAACCGAACGCTCGGCTAAATCGTCGTCTGCATCGTCACTGCCTTCAGCCACAGCCATTTCTTCCGCCACCTCTTCGTCTGCTGAATCGTCTGCTGAATCGTCTAAATCGTCTTCTAGACTGCCGCTGCCACTATCGATCAGATCTGTTTCTGCCAGTGATTCTTCTGCCAAATCGTCGTCTAGTTCGTCGAGAATTTCTTCGATTGCATCATCAGCTTCATTATCAACTTCATCAACTTCGTCAACCTCAACTGCTATACTCGCTTCTGGCTCATCTTCTTCTGGTTCAACTTCTGGCTCAACTGCTTCCGATGCTTGCTCAGCAGTCAAACTATGTCCTTCTTTTGGCTCTGCTAAATCTGATCCACTTTCAACCGGATTATCTTCGCTTTCGTCTTCAGCTTCACTGATTTGCAGGTCTGAAACATCTCCCCCATCTCCCTCAACCAGCGGAGGAGACATAACAGGCCGAGAATCGACGAGGGAAGCGTCAACTGAGGGAAGCTGCTGCTTCAGCATTAGCTGCCGAATTATGCCCCCATCCAAATTCTGCTTGCCCATTTGCTGAGATAGTTCTACAATCCTGCGGCCCAATTCTTCCCCAACCTGAACTGCTGCCGTCAAACTAGCGAAAGGCTGTTGGGCGAGGCGTTTCACTGCATGGTCCAGCTCTTTACTGCCGCTGCGAGTCGAAGGATTCATCCCGCTGGCAGCAATTATTTTTTTTGCGTTCTTGCTAATTGACTGTTCAATCAGCTTGCGATTGATCGAAGTGGAACTCATGGAAACACCTCTTGCTGCGGATTTTTTCCTAGCCTACAGCACCCACTTTCGATTCCTCTGCTGTCTCAAACACATTGTTTGTCAGGTTTTGATGAACTAAAGCACTGCTCCCCTCCTCTCTTTTCTGCCATATCCGCAGCCGTAGAGCTGTACTTTCTTACTTTGAGAGACTGGGCAAATATGGTTTCCATAGAATTGGGGGTGGGGAAGAACGATCTATTGCTGATGAGGCACAGGTGCCAAAATCCTCCTCTAGAAAGGCGACATCAGTCGCTAGTTGGGCAGCAAAGGGACGCAGCAAATGCATGAGTTTGGCTTCAGAGATTGCCCTATCCTCGAAGTAGTATGTATTTTTTGAGGTATGGCTCCACGCAGTTTGCCAGCGGGGCAATTCAGAGATTGCGGTAGTAGCAATGGCAGCTCCTGCTGCTAAGGCAGAAAATTGCAAGCATCGGCAGCAGAACCAGTGGAGTTCTCTGGAGAATGGAACTGTGTTTTTAGGTGCCGCAAGTTGTAGATGCGCTGTCTGTAATAGGCGAATAGATTTGCCAAATAAAGGTGAACGTGCCATGCTTCCTCCTGTTGGGATAGATAGCTGGAGGGGTGGGACGCACCGAAGCGAGCAGAACAGTAAATGTCATGCAACGCTCGGTGCCTACGGTAGGAAGACTCTCCGGTACTCTCATCCTATGTATCTCATCGCATATATCTCATCGCATATAGCGAGACCACCGCTGCTCAAGCCAAGCGCAAACTTCCTGTTCGGTGTAGAAGACCATCGACTGTCCGCTAGCTGGATCGTGAACACGCCAACAGGTCTGACCCGTGCGATCCCGACACTCTCTAATGTGAGGTTGATGGGGAGACGCGAATAGCCAACTGAGGACTTCCGCAACATAGTTCCATGTTCTTCCTAGTAGCATTAGCGGTGCAAATTGGGTTTGGGATGGCCTGGGTAAGTCTTTTGATTGTCCTGAGGAAGCAGATTGATTTAATGCATTCGCTTGAGTGCTATTGCTATAACGTGTCATGGTGAATCTCCTTTGCAGTTGAGAGTGTTTGATTGACTTACTTGGTAGACTGGCGGGATTGCAAAAACTGTTGCCTTTGGCTAGGAGGCAATGAACAATATTCGCCATAGAAATTGCTAAATTGCCAGAATTTTTTTAGCATCATCCAGGTATAATCTCGGACATCGAGATAACAGGATTCTTGAACATTAAATTTGGTAGTTAGTCGAATCATTGTTACCTCCTATGGAAAATATTTCTGTTTGCATTGATGAAAAGCTAGAGAGAATCCTCAGACATTTGCTCCGCTATCCAAGCTTCGAATCGTTCGTGGAGCAATCGTTGCCGCATCGGGATATCCAATTGGGCAGGGAGCAATTGTTCCAGTCTGACAATTAGAATCCAGTTGTCAATTGGGGTGGGTAGCCAGAGCTGACCAGGTTGGCTAATGCTCAGCAGATGGGTTAAGGCTGGGTGCATGGTACCCAACTCAATCGGACCGACTATCCCATTGAGTTGAGCTTCTGGCCCTTGGGAATATTCACGAGCTACGTCAGCAAACGATTGTTCGTTTTCCTGAATTCGGAAATAGAGTTCTTCGGCTATCTCTGCATCCTGAACTTGAATCAGAGAATAGATAGCAGAATCCAATTCAGGTTTGCGTTTGAGAAAATAGGACTCTAGGGTATGGTTCCACTGTTGATGCTTAAATTTTTCGATCTTGAGCAATCGCGGAATGAAACTTGTTTCCAAAAACTCCTGAGTCATGCTGTGATACTTGAGCCAAACTTGTTGCTTGCTCTCCTCAAGCATCTGATTTTGTTCATAGAATTGCTGCCGAGCGATTGCTAGTTCCTCTTCTGTACAGTAAATCTCTGCAATTGCCTGGTCGATAATACTCTCGCGCCGTAATTGGGGCATCATCTGGTAATTGATCAGTCGTAGCAGAATCTCTTGCTCCTGAAGCATGCAATTGCTCACTTGTAGAGCTGTAGTCATCACAGCCTCTCCTTTTAGCCGGAACAGGTAGTTGAGTCAGGGTGAAACTGGTTAAGAACCATGCAGAACACAGTTCCTAACCAGTGGAAAGAGCGATTAGCTCATGTTCAGGGTGTAGTTGCTAGTAGTACCCGCAACATTCTGCACCTGGAGATAGTAGGTTCCTGCCATCAAGTTACGGCCAATGCCCTCAAGCCCATTCAGATTTGTGGACCGAGCCACGATCTCACCGGGATCTACCTGGCGATTACCGTTACCATCCCGAATCAGGATCAAATCAACATTGTTAAAGAAACTGCCACTAGCTCTGGCTGTGAGGTTGACAAAGCGAGTTGACGTGACGTTGAAACGGTAAGTGTCAATCATATTGGTTTGTCTTACCGTCCCCGTAAAGCTGCGGGGACTGGTTAGATTTCCTACGTTTGTCTCAGCAGGTAGGAGGGGGCTAGGAGCAGGGGCATTACCGACAGCAGCGGAGGTTGCTACTCGCAAATCGTATCCGGTATTGGCACTGCCAACCGGAACCACTTCAGCGATATAGCTGCCCGGACCAGCATTAACTAGTGAGGACGATATGTTGATCGACTCGTCGTTATTGCTACCGAACGTGGAGGAAGCCAGTAACCGATCATTGCTGTCAATTACGGGTTACCTGAATAAAACTAACGCTAGCGTTTTATGTCCGATTGCACCAATCGGGCTTCTCTATAATGACAACTGGATACCGCTGCCCGCAGCAGAACGCCGTATTTGCCATAAAGGTTCTGCTGTTGGGCAAACGGTAGCTCTCTAGGTCCGCTCGCTAAACACCTCAACTTGCGATAGCGCTCCTTGAATACGGCGGGCTACAATGGCGGCTGCCAATCGTCCTGTTTGCGCTGCACCATTCATATAGCCAGCCTCACCCACAAAGCCCTGATCCTGGTGCCATGCCCGTTGCTGAAAACCGGCAAACAGCTTTTCGTTGGTGCCAAGGTTCACTTCCCGGATAAAGCGTCTCAAGGTATCGGGCAGATCAACCTGGAGATCAACATGGCGCAAGGCGGTAAAGGGTAAGGCGAGAATCACGTAATCTGCCTCAACTCGCAGCCCCGTACTAAAGGTGAGGCGGAAGCCATCTCCCTGCGATTGTAGAGCAGATAGGGGAAGTCCTGTCCGAATTTGACCACGCAGGGCATTGGTCAAGCTTTCAATTAACTTGCCGCTACCGCCCTTGACGTAGTATGTTTCGTCGCTGCCAATGGGTGAAACGCGATCGTCATCCACCAGGGTGACAGAGTATAGGAGTTGCAAGGCAGACGACTCTTTGGCTTCTACCCCATATTCGGTGCGCACGGCATTTTCTGCTAATCGCCGTACTACCGGAGCCGGAATTTTATCGCGGTGCTGATCCAGATAATCGGCAACGGAGAGTTGATCGAACTGCGGCGCGTAGGTGTCAAAATCCTCATGTTGGCGTGTGGCATATCGGTTGTGTGGGAGTGATCAGCTATGCTCACTTGGGAATGAGCCAGTCGAACCAGATGAATAAATTTACGAAACAACGGTGAACGTGCCATAACATTTTCTGTGTTAAGTATTAGTGATCTATTGGTAAAACATTGACTAAACATTAGTCAACTGTCAGTCAATAGATGACCAGCAACTGGTCAAACATTGGCCAAACATTGGTCAACTATTGGTCAAGTGAAAGTTGATATCTTGGCAGCCTCTTGTGGTATCTACGTCCCAGTGCGGCTGAATCGCCCTTACTCTAGGGTTTGGAGAAATACGATTGGTTGTCTTCGTTGCCTGTCTTTTTCACCATATCCAGAGCGCCAGGATTTGTCATTACAGGAAAACTGGGGAATTCTAGCACCCTAACTTTGGGAAAATTGGGGAAAATTGGGGGTGAGCATGGGAGAGTAGCCTCACAGACAAAACCTGGCTGGGCGTTGCTGAATGAGAAATGCTTGATTTGGAGTTGCATTTCCTCCCGGCCCCTACATCCCCTAATGTTGGGGGACTTTGAGTCGTTCTAGCCCCCAGAATATAGCCTTGTCGGGCATCCCAGAAAGGGGAGCGGGGGCAAAATCATCCTAAATTCAGCAATGCCCCTGGCTGCATTACGCATAGTGATATTTGCAGGCAACGATAATAATGTCTGTATCCGTCACTTTGTAGATCAGACGGTGCTCATCAGTGATGCGTCGTGACCAGTAGCCACTGTACTCATGTTTTAAGGCTTCTGGTTTACCTAAACCTGAAAAGGGTGAACGGTCAATCTCTTTAATCAGCGTAATAATTTTTTGGTAAACCTTTTTGTCTAGCGTTGCCCATGCATTGAAGTCCTCAAATGCAGAGGTTTCAAAGCTAATTCGCCGACTCATTCAAACTCCTCAAGGTTGACCTCAACCAGGTTTGTGCCGTTCTCAGCATTTTCTATTGCCCGCAGCAGCCGGTTTCGGTTCGTCTCTGATTTCGAGAGGTATGCAGTTTCGTCAACCTCATAGACGACAATTTCGATTTCCTTATCTTGAAACAGGGTTTTAAGCGCCTCCAAAAAGCGCTGATCAAGATCCCTGGCATTCAGACGATAGGAGGATTGCATAGCCTTCAAACTACAGTGTGATTGCCTTCATTATAGTCAGTCTGTAATCCATTCACGAAACTCCACAATCAGAGTTTCACCAATAGCTAATGCGGCCCATTGCTGGGTAGCTGCCTGTAAACGCAGTCTCACCCGCTCCACATCTTGATAGGTGAGAAATTGGGGAACAGTAACCTGGCGTTGCTGGCAGGTGATTTGCAAAATCTCCCAGAAATTCTCGCTGGGTTGAAACCCATTCCACATTTCGGCTTGAAAGCATTCCACCAATGATTCTGCTTGCAATGCCTCGGTTAAGTCAGGCAGATTGAAGTCTGCTGCATCCCACGGGGGAGCCGCGTTGGGAAACCCGACACCGAGCGCCAGAATTCCCCAAAATCCTTGCCGTAAATTCAGCGACTCTTCCACGACATAATGAACCAGATCATGCGGTAGAATCCCCTGCTTCGGCATCGGACAACGGGTAGAGGTGCCATCATCACGAATGCATTCCAGCCAATCCTGCTTTCCAGAATGTTTAGTAAATCGAATTTGCATCGCTTCACCTCAGTGTTGATACAGCCTTTTTCAGGCTAGTGAAGTACGAAAAACAGGGTGCAGGGGCAGTGCCCCTGCGTGGAGGCGAAACCCCCACACCTCCAATACCTCACATGAGTGAAAAACACTGTAAATAAGTAACCTGATTAAACGGTAGATGCAGTGCAGGCATCTTGCCCGCACCAGCATCTCGCTGGCACTACGGATCTTCAAATTGATTATGTTGAGCTACAAGGCTCTAAACCAAACTAAAGTCGGCAGCAGAGAAGTTCGCCAGATTGTTGATGCCGTTTTGCTCTGCCTGGTTCGTTAGATTTGCCAAAATGGTAAATTTGCCGCCGCCAGCTAGATCTTCAGAGTAGACCAAGCGGTTGATCCCTTGGGTCAGATTGTGATAGATAAAGACTCCTGCTTTTGCTGTGATGTTTGGGTTATCGGCAATGGCTTGGGCAGCAGAACCAGCATTGGCGAAGGGGTCGAGCAACACAATCGCAGCAATCAGACGATTCGGTTTTGGAATGTTCAGACTGGAGACTGTTGGAAAACGATCAGAACCACTCGTCCCTACGAAGGGATGAATATTATTGGAGTAACTGGATTAACCGAGGCGCAAAGAGCCACACTCAAGGCATTAGGCGCAGTAGAAACCGCCGCTGATTATGCCTGCAAGGCATAGTTAAACTGTCAGGCCATCACCCGATTACGCTAGTTATGCCCTCTTCGCCTAGACTAGACACAGGCCATCACAGTTCGCCAACCGCTCATTAATCGTTCATCACAAGTTTTTCCCATGCCTGTTCGGCTCAAATTTCGCCCCTTTGTCTGGCTAGGACTATGCCTTACAGTGGTTCTAGCGTTGATTACTTTTGCTGCTAAGACTCCATCAACGGCAGCCACTCCAGAAACAGCGATTCCAGCAACCGCCGCTCCAACCGCCGCTCCAGTGTCGATGACGCAGGGGGTGAAGAAAACAGTCTTGCAGAATGGCCTCACAGTACTGACTAAGGAAGTTCATACGGCTCCAGTGGTGAGCGTACAGGTTTGGTATCGGGTTGGCTCGCGCAACGAAGCGCCTGAGCAAAACGGCATTTCCCATCAATTAGAACATTTGCTGTTCAAAGGCACAGTGGATCGTCCGCTTCAGTTTGGTCGGTTTTTTAATGCGTTGGGCAGCCAATCCAATGCCTTTACTGGCTACGACGAAACCGCCTACTTTGGCACGGTAGAAAGTAACAAGCTCGAAGCTCTGCTCGTTCTGGAAGCCGACCGCATGCTCAATTCTGTCATCGGCTCTGAGCAGCTTGATAGCGAGCGGCAGGTGGTGATCTCAGAACTCCAGGGCTACGAAAACAGTCCCGACTATCGGCTGACCCGAGCTGTGATGGCCGCTGCGTTTCCACATCATCCCTATGGCCAGATGCCGGGTGGCACCAAGGCCGTTGTGGAGCAGTTCACCCCAGAGCAGGTACAGCGCTACTATCGCACCTACTACCGACCCGATAATGCCATTCTGGTGATTACGGGAGATTTCGTCACCGCATCGGTTTTGCAAACAGTGCAGGAGCTATTTGGGCACCTAGCGCCTCCTCAAGCAGCGGCTTCCTTAGATGCCGATTCTGCCAGTTCTGCCAGTTCTGCCAGTTCTGCGCAGCAGCGGTCTCAGCAGTCGTCTGCCCCAACCGCTCCAATTCGGCTGCAAGAGGCTGGCAGTGTCGCGTTATTGGAAGCCGTTTATCCCTTGCCGAATCTGAATCATCCAGATGTACCCGCGATTAATTTGATGGATTACATCCTGACCGCTGGGCGCAATTCGCGGCTCTATCAGGTGTTAGTCGAGTCGGGATTGGCTAGCTCGGTATCGGCCTATCCAGAAACGCTGCTGGAGTTGGGCTGGTACACTATTTTGGCAGTAGCAGCTCCGGAACAGGATCTGGCTCAACTCGATCGGGTGTTGCAGCAAGCGGTGGCTGACATTCGACAAAACCCGGTTACAGAAGAGGAATTGCAGCGGGCAAAAGCCCTGCTCAAAACGGCAATTGTGCTCAACAATCAGGACATTACCAGTCAGGCCAGTCAGTTGGCCTATGACCAAACCGTGGCAGATGACTATCGCTACAGCGATCGCTATCTGGCTGCGCTTGAGCAAGTGACGGTGGTTGATATTCAGCGCGTGGCCCAAACCTACCTCGATCCGAGCCAGCGCACTCTGGGTTTATTTGAACCAACCGCTACTGCGGGGCAGGCAAATCTAGCAACCGCTGACCGTTCAGAGCCAACTATCGAAAGCTTTAGCCCCAGTCAGCCTGTAGATCCGGCAGAAGTAGCTCGTTATTTACCACCGATTCCGCCTTCCACCACTACCTCCCAAGCGTTGCCGACTCAGTTCAAATTAGATAATGGACTGCAAGTGCTGCTGCTGCCCGATCCTAGTACGCCAATGGTCAACCTGAGCGGCTGGATTGGAGCTGGCGGCAGTGGGTTTGACCCCGAAGCCAAAGCCGGATTAGCGAGTCTGACGGCAGACAACTTGATGAATGGCACCCAACGCCAAACTGCCTTGAGTTTGGCCCAAACCTTAGAAGATGTGGGTGCGGAACTCAGCTTTGGCGCGTACCAGGAGGGCGTTAGTTTTTCTGGCTATGCTTTGAATCACCATCTGCCGACGCTGGTGCAAACCCTGGCTGAGGTGCTGCAACAGGCGACCTTTCCGGCTGACCAACTCGAACTGAGCCGCCAGCGGGCATTAACCAGCCTCAAGGCTGAGCTGGATGACCCCAGCAGTTTGGGTTGGCGGATATTTCAGCAGGCGATTTACCCCAGCGGCCATCCCTTCCATGCCTTTTCCACCGAAACGAGTTTGAAGCAAATCACCCAGGCCGATCTGGTGCAGTTTTATCGAACCTACTACCATCCGGGTGCTACCTCGCTGGTGCTGGTGGGTGACTTGAATCCAGAACAGGTACGCTCGCTGCTGACCCAGCAGTTGGGTCGCTGGCTGCCAGCCCAAACCACCAAGCTGGATGTGCCATCGGTACCATTGCCGCCTTCTACCGTTCGCCTCAGCCGCTCGATTCCGGGCAAAACTGAAGCTGTCACCTATTTGGGCTATCAGGGCATTTCCCGCACCGACCCACGCTTTTATCCCGCCCTGGTGCTGAACCAAATTTTGGGCGGAGAGACCCTATCCAGCCGTTTGGGTCTAGAAATCCGTGACCGACAAGGCTTGACCTACGGCATCTACAGTTTTTTTGACACCGGCATCAACCCAGGACCATTTGCAATCGAAATGCAGACAGCGCCTGAGGATGTGGATCGCGCCATCGAAAGTACCGTAGCATTACTGCGGCAACTGCGTCAGCAAGGCATCACCGCTGCCGAATTAGAGACAGCCAAACGCTCACTCACCAGTAGCTATGCGGTCGATTTAGCCAACCCCAGCAGCTTAGCTTCCGCCATTTTGGGCAATCAAATCTATGGCTTGAGTCCAGAAGAACTGCGCCAGTTTCCGCAAAAAATCAAGGCTGTTACCCTAGAGCAGGTACAGCAAACCATTGAGGATTTGATCCATCCAGACCAGCTAGTTATTGTCACAACAGGTCCTGGCAACTAAACGGAAATCAGCAGCGTAAAATTAAGGGAACTATCGCTTGAAGCACGAGGGAGTATGTTGCCATCCGAACTCAAGCATCTGCCTAGCAGCGAGGAACTGCCCTGCTCTGACGATACGCCTGTGGATAATGAGGATCAGAATCTTTTGCCCAATGTGCTGTTGTTTTTGCTGAATACCATCTGGGCTGAGCGGATGGATTGGTACTTTGGCGTAGATATGGCCGTATATCACCCTACAGGTGAAAATCCCCGGATCCCGGTCGTGCCCGACGCATTTCTGAGCATTGGTGTCGAACGCAAGAAGGGAGGTAAGTCGCGCCGCAGCTACGTAGTGTGGGAAGAGAAGGGAGTGGTGCCTATACTGACGCTGGAGATAGTGTCGCACCAGCCCGGTAGCGAGTATGGCGAGAAGATGGGGATTTATCAAAAGCTGGGAGTATTGTACTATCTGGTGTACAATCCAGAATTTTGGCAACGAGATAGACATCGGCCATTTGAAGTATACAAGCTGGTGAATGGCCAATATCAGTTAGAGAGCGGAGAGCCGTACTGGATGCCAGAGGTTGGCCTGGGAATCGGGCGTTGTCAGACCGTATTTGGCAATTTGCCACAGGAGCAGTTAGCGTGGTTTGATCAGAACGGCAATCGCTACTTGAGTGAAGCAGAAGCCGAGCGACAACAAAAAGAACGCCTTGCGGCGCGACTGCGGGCATTGGGTGAAGATCCCGATCAACTGCTCTAAGATTGGACAATTCTTGCAGAAGGTGTTGCAGGAAAAAACACTTTGGACTTTGCAACAGCTTCCTAGCAATGACTTTTTGGGCACTTTTTCCGCTAGCATCCCGCAAGTGCAAATTCTGCCGCTATTTTGGTAAGAGAGACTTTATCAATCCAGTTGATCGAATACTCATGACCAGCCGTATCATTGACCTCCTCCGAACCGGACAGCCCGACCAAACCGTCACTATTCAGGGCTGGGTCCGCACCCGACGCGAACAAAAAGAATTTTGCTTTGTTGAAGTCAATGACGGCTCCTCGATGGCCGGGTTACAGGCAGTTCTGCATCAAGATTTGCCCAACTATACGGAACTCGTCAAGCAGTTGAATACCGGTGCTTCGGTGGAAATGAGCGGCGTTTTGGTGGCGTCTCCGGCCAAGGGGCAGCGGATCGAGCTAAAGGCAGAATCGGTGACTGTTTACGGTGGAGCCGACCCGGAAACCTATCCGTTGCAGAAAAAGCGGCATTCCTTTGAGTTCCTGCGAGAAATTGCCCATTTGCGTGGCCGCACCAACACTTTAGGAGCAGTGTTTCGGGTACGGAATGCCTGCGCCACCGCGATTCACCAGTTTTTCCAGGAGCGCGGGTTCCTCTGGGTCCACACGCCCATCATCAGCGCCAACGACTGCGAAGGAGCTGGAGAACTCTTCACGGTGACTGCGCTGGATCTAAAGCAGGTGCCCCTCACCGAAACCAAAGACGTAGATTACAGCCAAGATTTCTTTGGGAGACGCGCCTTTCTCACGGTCAGCGGTCAGCTCGAAGCCGAGATTATGGCCATGGCGTTCACGAATGTCTATACCTTTGGTCCCACCTTCCGGGCCGAAAATTCCAACACCTCGCGTCACTTAGCCGAGTTTTGGATGATCGAGCCAGAGATGGCCTTTTGTGACTTGAACGGCAACATGGACCTAGCAGAAGCATTCCTCAAGCATATCTTTCGCTATGTGCTAGAGCATTGCCCTGAAGATATGGAATTCTTCAACCAAAGAATCGATAATTCCGTTCTTGCCACTGCCGACAATATTATCAACAACTCATTCGAGCGTATCACCTACACCGAAGCCATTGCCCTGCTCGAAAAAGCCGACCGCAAGTTTGAATTTCCGGTTTCCTGGGGCCTCGATCTCCAGTCCGAGCACGAGCGCTATCTGGCCGAAGAGCTATTCAAAAAACCGACTATCGTCACCGATTATCCAGCCGCGATCAAAGCCTTCTACATGCGCCTCAACGACGATGGCAAAACCGTGCGGGCCATGGATATCCTAGCTCCCAAAATCGGCGAAATTGTCGGCGGCTCCCAACGGGAAGAGCGGCTTGACGTGCTAGAACGCCGGATTCAGGACCTGGGCCTACCGCAAGACGACCTCTGGTGGTACCTTGATCTGCGTCGGTTTGGCACCGTTCCCCACGCTGGCTTTGGGCTTGGCTTCGAGCGAGTCGTGCAGTTCATGACCGGCATGACCAACATCCGCGATGTGATTCCCTTCCCCAGAACGCCGCTCAACGCCGAGTTTTAATTAACACCATTTCCCTTCAATCGGGCTACAGATTACACCATCCAACAGGTTGCGGTATGCAGCTTCCGCCATACTGCTCCGCAGAAGCAAGCTACAAAACTCAAAACTACGCGCTCCGCGCAGGCTCCGCCACCAAAACTCAAAACTCAAAACTCAAAACTCAAAACTAAGCGCTATACCTAACGGCAGGCTATCGCCAAACGCGCAGGCTCCGCCACCAAAACTCAAAACTCAAAACTCAAAACTAAGAATTGGTATAACTTCCAACACCCGCTCCAATCGCTGCTGCGCCTGCCCCAAGGCCGCTTCCGGCGTACTCTTGCCCAACAGAACTGCTTCAATCGCTCGTCCCAAGGCATCGGATAGGCGACTGTAGCCAGGAAAAATCGGGCGAGAGCGACCATACTGAGCCTGCTGCAAAAACACCTTGACTACTGGCTGCTGTTGCAAAAACGCCTGATACTTTGGATTTTGGCGTGCCTGCAAATTCACCGGCAAATAGCCCGTCGCGATCGCCCACTCGGTCTGAAACTCTTCGCTCAGCACATACTCGGCAAACACCTGAGCCGCCTGTTCCTCTGCTGGTGACGTTTTGAAAATAAACAAATTCTCGCCGCCAATGCTAGTTGCAGGTCGCTCCAACACCGGAATCGGCATCACCGCAAAATCCACCCCCGTCGCCTGCAACTGCCCCAGTGTCCACGGCCCCGTCAACTGCATCGCCACCTTCCCCGCCAAAAATTGATCCAGCTCATAGCCCCGCTCCGGCTGCGACAAAATCACCGACCCATCCTCAATCAAATCCCGCCAAAACTGCAACGCCGCGATTGCACCAGCACTATCAATTTTGAGATTTGTCGCTTGCTGCTGCCCAGTCATGTTTTGAGTTTTGAATTCACTCGCTGCCCCATCTTCCCTCGTTCGGCGAGGCTCACGAGCCGCATCTGCCCCAACTCCCCCATCTCCGACCACCGCCTGCTGCCCCACCTCCCCTCCCCCGCTCCACAGAAACGGCAGCCACATAAACACAGTCCATTCGCCCTTTCCTAAGGGCAGCAACAGGCCATATTGATCGGTTTGGGGATTGGTTAAGCGTCGGGCTACCTGGCGGAAGTCGTTCCAGGTTTGGGGCAATTCGGTAATCCCAGCGGCAGCAAACAAACTAGGACGGTAGAAGACGCCAACATTGTTGACGCTAAAAGGAACCGACCAGAGATGCCCTTCCCACTGCATCGACTCAAATAGGGTGGGATCGATGTCCTGTTTGATGGGCAATGGGTCTAGCCAATCTTCTAGAGGCACAATCGCATCTAGCTCTACTAACTGTCCGGTGAGCATAGGCGCATACCAGAGCAAATTGGGCGGCACCCCACCCACTACCGCCGATAAAATCTTGGGAATCTGCTGATCGCCCTGCCCCACGTAGAGGGATTCTACCTGAATCTGCGGATGAGTCTGATTAAACCGATCCACCAACCGTTGCAGCACATCCCGATTCGGCGGCGGATTCACGCCATGCCAGAGGGTTAGGTGAGTCACATTATTAGCCGCAACCCCAGCCCGACAAGCCGTGAGGCCAATCAAACAAACCACCAAAACCAAACTCACCCGCACCCAGCGCAACAAGTTGCTCATCACACTCAAAGCTCAAAACTCAAAACTCAAAACTTCTGAGGGTAAGGCAAAGGTTCCATCCGCATCCGGCTCAAACTGCAACACTTGAACCACCGCATCGCAAGCAATCGGGCCGTAAACATGGGGAAACGCGCCCACGCCTTCCACCTCGTCGTAGCGCAATGTTTCCCCTAGCTGCTCGCTGTCGATCCCCAGCAAGACTAGCCCCTGCTGGCCACGAAAGAACGAGTTCGCCACCCAAACAACCTGCTCAGCCGTGGAGCAGTGGATAAAGCCCTCGGTTTGTAACGATGGATGCTGATAAACACCATCCGCTTCAGCCGCCTGCCATTGGGAGCGCTCCGCGATGTGGAAAATTAATGCCATAGAGGGGATCGGGATTGAGTAAGTTACTTTTGCATTGTAGAGCTTCCACTGGATGCTATATAGCTTGTGCTTCAGTTTGAACTTTAGAGTTGCGCTTAATTTTGTCCAATATCCTATTGTAGATTCTCAGGATCGTAGTAGGCGTTTTCTTCACCGCATTCCTCAAACCTGACCAAGATATTGTTAGAAAATCCAAACTGCTGATTTAGAAATAAATCCAGATAACAAATTGCGGCTCCTCCTGAGAAGAACCGCCTAGAACAAATTGATTTGGGGGTTTATGGTCTATTCTTCGGTTTCCAACCCAGCCACCACCATCGCGCAGAAGGCAAAAGCAGTGACCAAAGGCATGGGCGATTGCGCTAAGAAGCTGAGTCCAGCCGCTGCCAACGCTACCATTCCGGCAGCCATACACCAAACTCTTTCATCCGAGCTGAGACCTCGTTCTGCTTTGATCTGCCGCAATACTTGCTGAGGAATGGGCAGAGGCATAACTCCATTCGGGGGAAAGGCCCAATACTCATTCCGTCTTCTCATGAACAACTCAGTCCAGCCGTTTTCTTTGCACCAATCCTCGATCCAGGCGTAACAGTAGTGGTTCATTGCTCGACCTTTCGTTTAGAAATTACAGTTTGTAAAAGCGATAGCAGAGCCTTTGCTCAACATAAAATGAACTTATCGGTAAAAACCACCAAGATAAGCCCAGGCAATCCAACAATAAACTGCAACCTTAACTGCTTCCCTATTTATGCAGGCTAGCAGACCCAATTCGGTCTGATGTCAGCACAGAAATTAAAGTTTACTTAACCGGGAAATTGGATTAAGTTGAATTAATTTTTCTATTTAAAACGATTATCATGCCGATCAAACCTGTAATTCAGGAGATTTGGGGCAGTGAAGAACCGCTCAAAAGTATGAAATGTTGCTTTGCTGTTGGTCCCAGTCCAGGCACAATAAAGAGCAGAATGCGAAGGTTAAACATAAACTCTGCTGCGAGTAATCATTCATGAGTGACCTTGCCAGGAAAGATCTATTTGTCTGCTTAGGGATTTGGTTAGCTTTAGAAATCGTCTGTTTTGCAATTCTGCCTGCGCTGCACCTGGGTCAGACCCGCTCCAGCTTGCAGGGTTGGTTTCTGCTTAGCGTACTGATGGGCATGGGGGGAGCTAGCCTCATGGCCGCTAGTACCCAACTTGATCAGTTTTTTCAGTTTCAACAAGAAATTGGCCGCCAAAACCAAATGCTCCGCTCGCTGCTGGTGGCAGTCGTGAGTTGGCTGGGGCTGATCGGCATTGGCTTTCCCCTATTGGTAGGCAGTCTGCAAGTGTTTGGCAAGGTGTTTGAATTGCTGAAGTCTTAGTTGCTTTTAGAAGCTTGCTGCGGTACAACCGATAGCACCATCCCTTCACGCGCCAGCCGCACGTTGGGAAACGCAGCCTGCACTTCAGCTTCCACCTGATCTAAAAAATCATCTTCGTGGCCTGGATCGTGGTGAAACATCACCGTTTGCTTTACTTCAGCGGCAAGGGCCACTTCGATTCCAGCCTTCCAAGCAGCAGGGGGTTGACCAACGGCTGCTTCGGCATTGTAGGAGGAATGGTAGTAGGAATGCTCGGTATAGGCGGTGTCATAGATTAGCAAGTCAGCCTGATGAGCCAGGTAGAGCAAGCCCGGATCGATTTGGTTGAGCAGATGTTCGGTATCGGTAGCGTAAACAACCGAATAGCCATTCCAGGTAATCCGATACCCCAGCGCCTGATTAGAGCGATGCAAAGCAACGGTTTCAATTACCACATCATCGAGCGTGATTACTGAGCCAGGAGCAATGTCATGGAACTGCAGGTTGGCCTGCATCATTTTCAACGGTATCGGGAAATTGGGCCGCAGCATCTGGTCGGAAAGCCGCTGCTTGATTGACGCTCCGTTTTGCCCGACTGCACCGTAGATATCAAACTGGTTGCCCTCAATGAAAGCTGGCATAAAAAAAGGAAAGCCCTGAATCCGATCCCAGTGGGTATGGGTAAAAAAGATATGCCCCTTCACCGGTAGTTCTT
The DNA here is from genome assembly GCF_032598965.1 of Leptolyngbya sp. NK1-12. NCBI lineage: Bacteria > Bacillati > Cyanobacteriota > Cyanophyceae > Leptolyngbyales > Leptolyngbyaceae > Leptolyngbya > Leptolyngbya sp. NK1-12. The sequence continues at coordinate 6,005,236 of NZ_CP053586.1, read as the reverse complement.
GCAGCATTTGCTTACCCAATACGCGCAGGCCGGTTCCTCCGTCAAAAATTAGCCGCTTACCGCCCACCTCCATCTCCACACAGGCCGTATTGCCGCCATATCGCACCGTCTCGATTCCGGGAGTTGGAATACTGCCTCTAACCCCCCAAAACCGAACTGTAAACTCACGAGGACTACTAATCATTGACGTAAGCTGAGCGTGACCCAGAATGGTTTGAGCGCGAGTTAGGGAGGAAGACCAGGTTGGGGAGGAAGAATTGAAGCCTGACATTGGAGTGAATGTAAGCTGAGCTACGAAAATGGAACAAGAAACCGATTTGCTCACCGAGTAAATCGGGCAACCGCTCGATCGTCCTGCTCATGCAAAGAGAACACCAAGCTAAATCCCTCTATTGATTGAGGTAATTGAATCAGGTAGCCGATTCAGGAAAAGCTAGGATTCAGACAACAATTTCAGGTGTTCAAATAGCGCCTGAGAATTTTTCAGGCGGTGAGCGGCGATCCAGGATTTGAGTACGGTTATAGTTCCCCGGTTTTGTAGCCAGTCATCAGTAGGTGCACATGCCGACGTCGGTCAGATCTAGCACCAGTCAGAGCCAGTACCAGTCTATCCATGCCCCCATCTAGTTGGTCCCCTGAATAGAGAGCGCCAGTCAGACAAACGATGCAAACCACCTTCTAAAAGATTTTAATCTGGATCCAGAAATTGGTACCGAAAATGGTCGCAGCAAAAAGGCGACCGTTAGTCAGTCGCCTCTAGGTAGATAGTAAATAACCCAAGCGGTAGAGATAAATCCTACTTTGACCCGGCCTTGATGCAGGTTTCAATTAGCGGCAGGACATGCTCTACATCCTTCCAGCCCAGGATTTCCGTCACCTTTTTCTCCAAATTCTTGTAGGTTCTGAAGAATTCCGCAATTTCTTCCAGACGGTGGGGGGCAACATCCTTGAGGGACTTGACCTCGGTATAGCGGGGGTCTTTGTCGGGGACGCAGAGAATTTTTTCATCCCGATCGCCGCCATCGACCATTTCCAGCATGCCAATCGGACGAGCCGCAATCACACAGCCAGGAAAGGTTGGCTGGTCCATAATCACCATGCCATCGAGGGGATCTCCATCGTCGGCTAGGGTGTTGGGGACAAACCCGTAATCATAGGGATACTGCACAGAGGCATACAGTACGCGGTCGAGGGCAAAGGCTTGCAGGTCTTTGTCAAATTCGTACTTGTTTTTGCTGCCAGCCGGAATTTCAATCAAAATATTCAGCAGCCCAGGTTTTGGCTGGGGGGGAATCCGCGACAAGTCCACAGCAGTTCTCCAAATTAAAAATTAATCAGGACATAGAAAAGATAACCGCTATTCAGCACTGTGTTAAGCATTGCACTAACTACCTATTCGATTTCTCTGACTGCAAGTCAGTAAACTCGTCAGAGTTTTTGAATTTCAAACCCCTTTCGGGGTTTTCGGATAGGCACTAAGCATCTACATTCAGCACTGTACAAGCAGCTAAACAGCAGATCGTTCCCGCATCGGATTTTGGGGAAAGCTCAAGAATTTATCTTCTCACGTTCGGTATCAATTGTGCCGGAGTTCGCCAGCTTGGCTGAGGGGGTGAAGAGAAATAGCCAATGGCAACTAACGGAACGGTCAGGGTGAGCAACGCGATCACAGTACCCATTACATTTGCAAATCTCAAATCTGCGAATTTGGGGGACGTTCGTTCGACAGAGCTGCTCGCTCGACTACTGGATTCCATAATAAAACTCGTTTCGTAAACCGATACGACGTATTCTGTTAGGTTAACTCAGGTGCCCTCGGAAAACCGAGGTTTCCATACTTAATTTTAACGATTATTTAGGGTTGCCATCATCCGCAGAAACTCTAACGGTAATCCATCGGTATCGCTAATAAATGCCACTTCGTAAACGTGATTACCAATCATCTGCTGAGTGGGTTCCAGCAACACCTTCAGCGGCTGAACCGAAGCTGAGGTCTGGGCGGCTTGCTGAAACTGAGCTTTGAGCTGCTCCAACCAGGCGGGCAAATCATCGACCTGATCGGTCAGGTCAAACGACAGGTGATAGTAGCCGGTGTAATGTTCATCATGGAAGGCATCCGCTGCCGGACGCGGTTCGGGGACCTGCAAAAGTTCAATCCGTCCGCCTAAGCCCTCCATCCAGCAGCCCAGGGTAATGCCCGCTGTAAACCGCTCACAGACCTGAAACCCCAGCAATTCGTAGAACCCAATCGCTCGGTGAATATCGGCGGTCCGAATCGAAGCGTGGTGCATAAGAGGTGCAAAAAGAGGCTGAGAACCTATTCAAATAGGCGAAAGTAGGGATAGCGCACGGGCGCACCGGGTTCTTTCTCCAAATCGAAATTGATCACGTCCCAGCAGGGTTCTTCCGACGGATCGGGACTAAACTCAACCGGCAACCCGTAGAGACGCGGACGCGATGCTTCGGTTTGACCCCGCCAGGGGGTGCTGCGCTCTAGATAGGTGCTGATTAAATCTTTGTAACGGCTGGCAATAATTACCCTAGTGGCTCGGTAGCCCTGTGTGTAGAGGCGATCGAGCGCCTCATGAATTTCAAACCGGATGCCGTCTGGATGAGTATGTTGGCGATACCACTCATTGTTCCAGCGCCGCCAGTGCCGCCCAGATTGCAGGTGAATCAACTCACCCGTCTTTGGGTTTGCTTCAAAGGCCCCATGTCGTTGACAGAGGTAAGTGTCCGTCAAGGTCAACGCTGGAATCATTTGACGGCAGTGAGGACACTGAATTTCAGGGCCGAAAATTGGATATTGTATAGCTGGATTCATCATGTAGTTGCGGCTATGGGCGACCTAAGCCAGTTCTAGTGGCTCTATTATACTCTTTAGGATTTGAGCCTTCTAGCGATTGCGTAGGTTTAACTTCCGACAGGAATTTTACGGTCATTATGTCACCCATCTAGAGGGCATGCTGAATAACTCTCCAAACCCAACCCCGAACCTGAATTTGCCCACTCCTACCTATTGGCCAGCACCAGACCTGTCGCTAGCGGCGTTTGTCGCGGCAAATGCCACGGTGATTGGCAATGTCAGCATCGGCAGCGGAGCTAGCATCTGGTACGGAGCCGTGGTGCGGGGAGATGTGGAGCAGATCTGCATCGGAGCCTATACCAATGTGCAGGATGGTGCGATTTTACATGGCGATCCGGGCAAACCAACCGTACTGGAAGATTATGTCACGATTGGGCATCGAGCCGTGGTTCACAGTGCCCATATCGAGCGGGGCTGTTTGATTGGCATTGGGGCAATTGTTCTAGACGGAGTGCGGGTTGGCGCAGGCAGCATTATCGGCGCGGGCAGTGTGGTAACAAAATCGGTGCCAGCAGGGACGCTGGTGGTCGGAGTACCGGCCAAGCCAGTACGGCCGGTGTCGCCATCTGAGGCAGAGGGACTGATTGAGCACGCTAAACATTACCAGCAGCTAGCCTTGGTCCATGCAGGCAAGGGAACGGATCTGGGGTTTCGGGCTGGTGCGTGATGGGCGGTATGTCCTGCGGACAGGCGTTGCCCATGCGCGGCGTTGCTATAGGCAGTAGCTGTAGGCAGTAGCTGTAGGCAGTAGCAGCTGGGTGGATCACTATCCCTAATTAAGTTAAGAATTGTAAAAAATAATAAAGGGAGACCTGGCAAAACTGGGCAATTCACCGCAAAATAAATTTCAAGATGAGAACTATTTATAAATCTTTAGGAGGATCGGAACTATGGATTGGCGTCTTCTGATTGTTTTGTTGCCGTTAGCTCTTGCCCTTGGTTGGGTAGCTAAGAACATCGGGGAGCTGGCACTCAAGCAAGGCAAAGAGTTTTTGAGCCGGTAATCTGATTACTCGTTGGATTGCCTGATTGGGTAGGAAGTTTCTGTCGTTGCCCTATTAGGCTAACTACATGGTGAGGGTAATCCGGCTCGATTCGTTTCAGTTGAGTCATTATGCAGCCTGAATTGGCTGAGGTTTGCTACTAAAGCATGACTTCTAATCACGATGGCGATCAGGCTTTTCAGGAGTGGTCGCCTTTTTATTTGCCTTATTTTTCTTTTTCTTTGCCTTATATAGTCCATTTCCCTTGATTGAGCAATCATTCACAACTTCAACGGGCTAGTCGCTACAGGTTCCTTATACTTCAGGCAATACTCTGTGTGGCAACACCTGTCCGCAGGATGTCTCGCTAGAAGCAAGCTACAAAACTACGCGCTCTACGCAGGCTGCGCCAACAAAACTTAAAACTTCAAAACTCAAAACTGGTATTCCTTACCGCCACAGCAGGCTAATCGATTGCAATAGCCCAATCACCACGCCCAAAATGCCGCCTAGGTTAACAATTGCCTGTAGCTCGCTTTTAACGATGCCCTGGATGGCAATTTCTAGGTCTCTGGCTGGGGTTGCCTTGACTCGGTTGATGATCACCTGATCGATGCCCAAAATCGGAATCACCTGCACCACAATCTTCTCTAGGTCGCGCTCTAGATAACGTTCCAGCACCAGCGCGATTTCTCGACTCACAGGGTCCAAAGAACTGCTGAATACTTCTGAATTGCGCAAACGGTTGAGCACCAGCGAGGCTACATTTTCCCAGTCGATCGAAGCGCTAAGGTCTTTAATTAGGTCGCTGCCTTTGGCTTGGGCATAGCTGCGAACCGTATCCCGCATGGTTTTGCGAAGCTGCCGCACCGTCGAAACCGGTAAATTTTGCAGCGAAAGGTTTTGGAGAAGCTCCTTGAGGCGGTCACGCATACCCAAGGTATCTACTAACTCCAAAACACGGGCATTACTGGCCTCTCGTTCGTCTAAACAGTATGTGCGAAGACGGGTGAGGGCATTGCGGACACCAAACAAGTTCGCCACAACCCAATAGGTGCCGGTCGTCTTTTCACGGAAGCCTTCATCAATGATGCGAATGTTGCGGTCGGTGAGAAAATCCACGATGGCTTGGCGAATCACATCCGGCGGAATCACGACTTCCAGCAGCCAATCAGCCAATTGTTCGGCCTGTTGTTCGTTCAGGCGCAGTTCTAGAATCACCTGGTCGAAAATCTGGTTGAGCTGCTGCTCCAGAAAATCTTCTCGCCTCGCCATCACCTTGAGCAGACGTGGCAAGGACTGACCTAGCAGGTCCCGCAGAATATCGGCAATAATTTTGATGGCTTTATCCTGATTGCGGCCCTGAATTTGTTCTAGGGTGAGCTGGAGCAGCCAATGAATGGCCGCCTGCATCCGCTCGGTTTGCAGCAGCTTGCGGGCCAAATTTTGCAGCTCTTCGGGCGTCAGCAAGGACCCCATGATCGCATCCGAGATCCGCTGCGCCAGTCGCTCTTGATTACTGGGAATTAGCCCTGGCGTGAATGGCAGCCGTCGCCCTGCGATGTAGTAGGCTCGGTAGGGACGAAACAGCATCTTGATGGCAATGTCGTTTGTGAAGTAGCCAATGATGCCACCCACGATGGGGGGAGCTGCAAATAGCCAGAAGGTATAGAGATCCAAGGGAGGTGAGTTTCAGAGAATATAACTGAAGATAGTTTTACCTGATCGGCTGGTGAACCGGGCAGGGATTTTCATCCTAGCCTAATCGCTGGTGGGGCTGCGTTAGGCTAACTCTCGAAACAGCAATTCTCATTTTGGCGAAAAGCTGTTCAAGTCCTGGAAATATCGGTATTGTAAGAACATCTAAGAGAGCCAAGAGAGCCAGAACCGTTGAAAGAACGGGGGTTGTTTGACACAATAGTTGGTTCCTTTCGCCAGCGCCTGTCCTCGCTACCGGACAAACGCACGGGCAAGAATACCCGCTATGGGATGGAAGATGCAGCCTTGAGCGCGTTTAGCGTGTTCTTCACCCAAACCCCGTCATTTCTGGCATACCAGCGAATGATGGAGGGCAGTAAAGGTCATAGTAATGCCCAAAGTCTGTTTGGAGTACATCAGATACCGAGTGACAACCAGATTCGGGCGTTGCTCGATGGGGTGAAACCAGAGCAGGTATTTCCCATCTTTGAGGAAATCTTGCAGGTGTTGGAGCAACAGGGACAGTTGAAGAGATTGCGCTCGTTTGCCGACACTCTGCTCATGGCAATCGATGGCACCGAATACTTCGGTTCGAGCCAAATCCATTGCCCGCAGTGTTCAACGCGCCAGTTGAAGTCAGGAGAGATGTACTATTTTCATAGTGTGGTCACTCCAGTCATCGTTTGTCCGGGTCAATCTCAGGTGATTCCATTGGTGCCTGAGTTTGTCGTACCGCAAGATGGGCATGACAAACAAGACTGTGAGAATGCAGCCGCCAAACGGTGGTTTTTGCAGTACGGACAACGCTACCGTGCCTTCAATGTAACGGTTTTGGGCGATGACCTCTACTGTCATCAACCCTTATGCCAACAGCTCTTAGCTCAACAATTCGACTTCATTCTGGTATGCCGTCCGGAGTCTCACGCTACCCTCTATGAGCATCTCGAAGGCATTGATTTACCGACAGTGACGACCAAACGTTGGACTGGAAAGGTCGAGGAAACCTATACCTACCGCTACCTCAACGACGTGCCCCTCAAAGATGGGGATGATGCGCTCTTGGTGAATTGGTGCGAACTGACGGTGAGCCGCCCAGATGGGAAGGTAGTCTACAAAAATTCCTTTGCCACCAATCATCCAATTACCGACGACACTGTGGCAGAGGTCGTCCTAGCCGGTCGTACCCGCTGGAAGGTGGAAAACGAGAATAACAACACCCTCAAGACCAAGGGCTACAACCTCGAACACAATTTTGGGCATGGCAAGCAGCATCTTGCTTCATTCCTCGCTACCCTCAACATCCTGTCCCTGCTGTTTCATACCTTACTGGAGTTGCTCGACCAGAAATACAAGCTGTTGCGATCTCATTTGCCCACTCGCAAAACCTTTTTTGATGATTTGCGGGCGTTGACCCGTTACCTGTATTTCAACAATTGGGATCACCTGCTCACCTTTATGCTTGAGGGTTTAGAGCTAGAAATCCCACCTAACACCAGTTGATTTTCCATACTGAGAATTGCTGCTATCGTTTAGTCTACCCAGCCGCTAATTGCTGCTGCAGTTTTCCTGGTTCTCATAACAAAGGCTTTACCTATCTGGAATTCAAAGTAAAACTGAATTGAAGAAAATTTGGTTTGGTTATCCTGTTGCCTTGGTAATTCTGTTTACACTCAGGCATTTGACCAATCCGGACCGCCAGAAACCTCAGCTACTTATGCAGCTTTAGCCCAGAAGATTGAGTAGTAGCAAGCACCCCTACTAATGCAGCAGTTCACTGTGCAAAACTTTTTAATATTCGTCATATTAAATAAGGAATTTTGTCGAATTTTGTCAGTAACTGAATCATTACTCGGTAGAAAAAGTTGGTGCAATTTTGAGCGTTTTTGCAAAGTTAGAGCCTCAGGTGCGGCGTAACTTAACCGTGTTGTTTGCCGCAGGACTATTATTTTGGTCTGGTTTAGCGGCCCATTTACCAACATTGCCGCTGTACATCCAGCAGGCGGGAGCCAATCAGCACTGGGTTGGGATTGTGATGGGATCGTTTGCGGTTGGACTATTGGTGTCACGACCCTGGTTAGCAAGGCTAGCTGACTCGCGTGGGCGCAAGCTGGTTTTGCTGATTGGCATGACCGCAGTAGCCTTAGCCCCGTTGGGGTACTTGGCAACCACCAGTATTCTGCCACTGATCGGGTTGCGAGCCTTTCACGGCATTAGCATCGCCGCTTTTGCCTTGGCCTATAGTGCCCTTGTCGTCGATCTATCGCCACCACCCCATCGAGGTGAGCTGATTGGCTATATGAGTCTAGTCAACCCGATTGGGCTAGCGTTGGGTCCAGCGATTGGTGGGTTTACTCACGAGTGGTTTGGTTTCACACCCATGTTTTTGGCTGCTGCCAGTTTGGGACTGGTTGGGCTGCTCTGTACGGCTCAAGTGCAGGAATCTAGAGTCGTGGAGCAGAGTGCACAGCAGGGAGATAGCCAATTTTGGCGTTTGCTGGGTGATGATCGCATTCGTGTACCGGCGATTATTTTGCTGCTAATCGGCTTAACCTTTGGCACTCTTAGCACCTTTGTGCCGCTCTATATCAAAGAAGCAGGGGTAAGTTTGAATACGGGCTTGTTCTATACAGCCGCGGCGATGGCGAGTTTTGCAATTCGGTTGGTCGCCGGTCCAGCTTCAGATCGGTACGGTCGTGGTCCGTTTATCAGTTTGAGTTTGGTGTTTTACACGCTCTCAATGGTGATTTTATGGCAGGCCAACAGTTCGGCCTCGTTTCTGCTGGCTGGGGCAATTGAAGGAGCAGGATCTGGAACCCTAATCCCGATGATGGCGGCTTTAATGGCCGATCGCTCGCTGTCCCACGAACGGGGGCGCATGTTTGGCATCTGCATGACCGGATTCGACATTGGCATTGCCTTGGCCGGTCCGATTTTAGGAGCTGTTGCTACTCAAATTGGCTATCGCGGTATTTTTGGAATTTGTGTTGGGTTGGGAATAGCAGCTATTGTAGTTTTCCTGACTCAGTCTAGTAAGAACCTGTCTGCTTCTTGGCGGTTTGCTTTGGGACAGGGACGAGACATCTATGCAGTTGGCATTACGAGCGAGTCAAATAAGGGAGCCGCATGAGGCAAACCCATAAAATCAACTAAAAAGCTAACCAATAAAAAGGGAGCAAGATATACCTCTGCTCCTCACCCATTCTCGCTCTCTATTCTCTTGTTCTCTCTACACTAGACGGGCTAGGAGGGATTCGAACCCCCGACACCGTGGTCCGTAGCCACGTGCTCTAGTCCACTGAGCTACAAGCCCTTGCTCACGAATTCATATCCTAGCACACTGGTTTTGAAACTGGCAAGTTCTGAAATCAACAAGCCTAGGGTTAGCACTATGGGCCGAGGCGATGCAGTCCCCGCTTCACTTTACCGACACCCTTCTGAGCTTTGCGGGCCACTCGTCGCCACCAAGTATCTCGCCAACCAGACCAAGCAGTTTGGTCGAGGTAGGCATAAAATAAGCTAGTCGCCGGATGCTGGCAGCCGCTTCGCCAGGGTTTGGGAGCATTGGTATAGTGAATGATGAGCGGGTTATTCTTCAATAATTCATACTGCGTCTGGTCATAGGGGCTATCTTGCCAAGATTCATAGGTGTATATTCGCGGCATTTGATTCCAACGTGGATCAAGTTCTCCCCAGTTTCCGGTGAAGACAGCATTTAGCCCGTCCTGATCAGCGTCTCGAATATATTCACGATTTCGTTTACTGTGCTCAATTACTTTCATTCCGATATTATCTACTCGCCACTTCTTAAGATTGACAACTAGCAGGCCAGAGTTGAAGTATTTTTGATTGGGATTCAACCCCAACTCACGATAGTTACTCAACCCTACTGCCATTGACACTAGTGGCTGATTATCGTCTAGCACAGCAAGCACGTAATGCTCTCCCAGGTCCATTTGCCACAGCTCTGTTAGATCACCTTGTACGATCATGTCACAGTCTAAATAAATGGCTTTGTTGAGGTGGCTAGGCAACACTTGGGGCATTAACAAACGATAATAGGCAGTTCGGGTTAAGTAACGAGTCACCGACAGGTCTTGAAACAACGCCGGCTCCGGTTGAGTCCAATTGATTTCGAGTTGCTTAAACTGCTGCAGGGAATTTACAACCTTTTGCTGGGTTGCTGGCCAAATGCCGCCATCCAGAATATAGAGCAGCAGCTTTTGCTGGTTGTTTTTTAAATTGCTCAAGGCCGAATAAACCATCACCGCCATCGGCATGGCGTAATTTTCATCGGCAGCGCAAACTAGCACAATGGGCTGACTCTGAGTGCTGATACTGGTTGGGGCCTCAGGGCTGAATGTAGCCTGATTCGGTTCTATTTGTTTGGTCATGACCATCTCCTTTAGAGAAGGTGTGTCAAGGGCAAATACATGAAAAACCGATTACTCCAGGTTCGGGACAAAGAAATCAGCAAGAGATGAGAATAAGAACAGATGAGGTGAAGACTAGTTTTCGAACGTAGTAGCTTTTTAGAGGAAGGTCTCTAGAATTAGCCAATGTTCGTTAGAATACATCTTTTCAGGAAGGAATTACAGAACTTAAATATAAAAATTTGCCGATAGATAGATGCCATAAGAAGAGAGCAGGTTTATGGCTTCTCAATATTTTCTGCTGGTGCTTCATGATTGCTTCATATAATGACTAGTAATTTGTAGAAATTTGCCGATCAAGGATGGTGAACGAGGAGTAAACTAGTAAACTTTATTAGAATTCTGGGGGCAGAAACTTAAACCATGGTCTAGATTTTTACAGATCAATTGTTTGTTTCCCGATACATTGGCTTAGTCCTGTCCTTCACCGTTATGGCTAGCTTTTATGGGACTGAGCGTGTGCCTGACTTAACATGCTGATCAATATTGGGGTGACTACCGTTCATGGAAAAACTTCTTTCAATTTGCATTCCTACCTTTAATCGCGCTCAGATGCTAGATCGGCAGCTTGCGTGGTTACTCCAAGAGGTAAACGAGCTTGGCGCAGACTGCGAAATCCTCGTGTCGGATAATTGTTCGCAGGATGAAACGCCTGCGGTAATCGAAAAATGGCAATCGGCTAGCCCCATTGTGTTTCGTACAAACCGCCATCCAGAAAATTTGGGGTGGATGCGGAACTTTGCCTACTGTCTTAATACCGCCACGGGACGCTATACCTGGATTTTGGGAGATGATGACAAGGTTGATGATGGGACAGTTGCTCTAGTCGTTTCGACGCTTAAAACTAGGCCTGATCTTTCGCTGTTTTATCTCAACTTCTGCGAGCGCAATCTTACAACAGGCTATTTCAGTCCAGAACCTTGGCTCAAGCGGGTTGAAGACAATGTCAATCTACCCGATAGCAAAGCGGTTTTTCAGAAACATATCCAAGAAAATATTGGTAGCGTGATTTTTATTAGCGCCACGATTTTTCGGACGCAGTTTGGGCGAGAAGCGTATCAGTCGTGGCCAGAGAGTTTACAGAACTGGGGTGGTTTAGCTTACTGGAACGGTTATTGTGCCACCAAAGGCAATGTTCTAGTCACCGAAAAGACCTTTGTGGAATGTACAACTGGCGTCAGCTATTGGCAAAAAGATCCAAAAGCTTGGTTTAAAATTCGCTACTTCGATATTCCTGAGATCTACAGTAAGCTCTATCAAATTGGCTATCCTCGCCAGTTGTGTCAAAAAATGATGCTACACATGGCTGAAGAGGATTTTATTAGCCGAAACATGCTGAACAACCTAAAGTATTATCTCTGGTGCTTCTGGAAAGCGCCCCGCTGGTCCAGTCGAGTTGTGGCTGCCTATATCAGCTCCTTGCTGAGCTGCACCCTGGGTAGGAATGCCGCTATAAAACTGGCAGAAGTACGAATGCCCGGATTCAGCAGCACAGCCAAAGAACTTGTAGATTCTCAGTAGCCTAATTGAGCGAGATGCAACGATGTTAGCGAATGTACAGAAAAAGCTAGAGCGCAAAGCAGCTCAAGTTGCCCAGATTCCGGCTGAAATTGCCTATTATCTCCAACTGAAACAGCATGCTCGCCACTTGCCAACACTCGATGCGGTTGGTCAGCGGGCGGTAGCTGCCTGCAAACGGGAAGGAGTATTTATCACCTCGCTGGACGAATTGGGATTTGCCTCATCAGCGGCAATGCTTCAGGCGGCCAGACATTACCTCGATGTCATGGAGAGTATCCGCCCCAAACAAACGTTCGCAGATAATCATGCCAACCAACCGCTCCAATTGCTTCCTCCCCACATTTTCACAATGACTGATCTGGCCGAGTTTGCGAACTGGGGTCAGGAATCGCGGTTGCTCAGCATGGTGGAAAACTACATTGGGCTACCCATAGCATTTCAGGGCGTACATCTGCGGCGCGACTTTGCCAATCCTTTCCCGGTAACAACCGAATTTTGGCACCAAGACCTGGAAGATCGGCGCATGCTGAAGGCAATTATTTATCTGACCGATGTAGAAGAAAAAGACGGCCCATTTGAGTACATTCCTCGCTCCGAGGTTTCGCCTTGGGTCGCCAAACGAATCCATCGCCGTGTTGGTCAAGCTTATGCAAAATCGCAGGCAATGGGCCTGACGGACGCAGAAATGGAAACTTTCGTGCCACGCTCAGCCTGGAAACGCTGTCCTGGTCCTGTCGGAACTGTGGTGTTGATGGATCCCAAAAATATCTTTCATCACGGCAAATCTCGCCGGCAAGAACGAGCATCCTTGTTCTATGTATATACAGCGGCCAACCCCCTGCGCCCCGAACACTGCACTCAGTACTGCGATGCGTCCTATGCCCGACCGGAGCCGGCACAGTAGGGGCTTGGCTGTTTCAAGGTTAGATTATTTCAGAGTTAGATTATTTCAGAGTTAGATTATTTCAGTGGGTGTTACTAGCACATCAGCCTTATCACTAGCCTCTACATCGCTGACTTCACACAGCCAAACTGCAGCGGCAGTGCCGGTAGATTTTTGGGCTGGTTCAGGCTGAGCTAGCTGACTGAAATTGGCCGGAATCAGACCACTAGCAACCGCCGGGCTAAAGATCTGAATATGACCTCCCATTTGGCTCACTAACTCTCTGGCAATGGTTAAGCCTAAGCCAGTACCGGGAATATCAGTTGTGGCCTGAATACCACGATAGTGCCGCTCAAACAAATGCTGCAAATCTTCCGGAGGAATCCCCGGACCTGTATCGGCAATCACGATGACCTGATAATACAGCGGCTGGAAACCCGACTGAGGCAATCCTGTTATGGGTGATTCGGACACAGGCTGTCGTTGCACACCAATGTAGATCTGCCCACCTGCTGGAGTGTATTTAAGGGCATTATCGAGCAGATTATTCAAAACTTCGCGCAACGCCCGCCCATCGATCAGCAGCGGGGGCAGATTGGCAGGAATTTCGCTTTGCAGGGTCAACTGCCGGTCTTGAGCAATGGCGGCTGCGGTTTCTAAAAGAGGCTGCAATACGGTAGTTATAGCCTGGGGCCGGAGGTCAATGGCGCTTCCTAGCAGCATGCGGGTTTCAGTACGCGGATCAGGCAGACGGGTTGCGGTCTCTGAAGGCAATGGCGGCTGAAATGGCGATTGTGGTTCCTGATCTGAGTGGAGCAGCGGCAGCAAATCGGTTACATCCAGATCTATGGCCGTGTCGAGTTGCTGTAGCAATTCTTGCAGTCGGTCGCTCTCTCGCACAATACTTTCAGCCACAGAGCGATTCGTGTCGCCGGGGCGGAGCCGTTTCAGTAATAGTTTGCCAAAGGTTCTGACGGCAGTGAGGGGATTGCGGAACTGGTGGAGCAAATCATCAAACAAATCGGTTTTTTGCTCTTCTAGCAACTGCTGCTGCTGTAGATCCTGGGCTAGCCAACGAGACCGCCACTCTAAGATGCAGGCTGCTGTCAAGGTTTGAGCCACATGTTCGATCTGAGCCTGCTCTACCTCATTCCAAGCCCGATCAGCCCGAGCCGTCACCAGCAGGCCCATAACGCGCTCTTGATAGATCAGCGGCAAAACCATTTGCTGCTTGGGCAGCAACCCATCTGAGATTCGGTAAGGTGAAGCAGGCGACACCTGAGCCAGTAAAGCTTGAGTCTGGTTAGCATCGGTTTGAGAGTCTATGCCTGAGTCGGCTGCCAGCAAGCGTCGGGGGTACAGATTGGCTCCCACTTGCGCTAGAAACGACAGGATTTGCTCTTCGCCCCAGTTCAGCGCTACTTCTGGATGGGCTACAAACGGAATCAGCTGAGTATCGGGCGAAGTAGTCAGCTCTTCGGTTAAGTAGACAATACTTAATGCAGCTCCCATCCCCTGCGTCAGGAGGGCGACTTGCGATTGACAGAGTTTGAAGAATTCTGTACTGGTGGGCATGATTGCGCTACTCTTACACCTGCTTGCCTTGACACTGGTCGCCTACTTCCCACACGGTGCTGCCATTGGCCAAGCTTTCTCCCGAGTGTCCCAAGCTTTCATCCACAGCAGAACCAAAAATTAGCAAAACTAATTAAGCTCAATCAATAAGCTCAACAACCCTGTCCAAGCCGATGAATCCAGGCCGCTTTAGCCATGCTTTCACCATGAAAAGCTGCCTTCCGCCAGCACTGCATCTGAGAATGAGAAGCAAACCTGTTTAAAAATTTTAATTGAGCGGCCCAATTTATTGCGAAGTTTGTGCCTTAACCAACCATAACCCTGAGTGCCTGACCTAAAACGAAGAAAAACCTGAGGGGAGCTACAGATTTGCTTTAGATTTTGTATCAATAGTTTAAAGGAAGTTGAAATTCTATTCTCAACCCGATATACTTTGCACGGTCTTAGTATTTTGTAACTAGAGTTACATTAACGATAGTTACGACAAATCGTCAAGGAGCAATCACTTAAGAGAGGAGGTAGAGAGTTTGGCAAGAAGACGCAAACGCAAAAGTCGTCGTCGGTTGGAGGGACGCCGCATCCTAGAATTGGTGCCTCAGTATAGCATTGAGAGTGGCGAAGATAAGCCCGTCACTGCTGCTCGGAAGTTCATTCAGGCTGAAGGTATTTTGCCGCCAGCCCTGCTGTTGGTCAAGCGCAACGAGCACACCACAGATCGATACTTCTGGGCAGAGAAAGGTCTCTTCGGTGCTCAATATGTTGAGGAAAATCATTTCCTGTTCCCCAGTCTGCGAATGACAGAGGATGAGGCAGAAGGTCTAGTAGCTTCCAGTCGTTAGTCCAGGTTGAACCAGGTTCTGAGTCTGATAGAGTGGTGTTCTCCCCAACCCTCCTTGTGCTTCCCAAGCTAAATCGCTTTAGCTAAAGCAATTTGTAAAGTTTTGGGATTTAAGGTGCGGACAAGGTTCTTACAGTTCACGGGACGATTGAATGGTTGGAAATTAGCGAGACCTCAGCATTCGCTAAACCACCCTACAACTAAATACAGCAGCGGGGCGGGGTTGATTGGATCTCGTCCCGTTGCTGTATTTGTGCTTGCTTCTGCCGTTATATTAAGAAATTGATACATAAATTTCTGTGCTTCTATGCCCTTTATTCATATTCCTCAACCATGGCAGTTGCCGGAACGGCAGGTTACTTCAGAGGCGGCCTTCTTTAATCGGCGACGGTTTCTTCGCACTCTAGTTGGTGCTGGAATTGCCGGGGCGGCCTTGCCGCTGATTGGCTGTCAAAGGCAGAGCAGAGTGGATGCACCGACATTTGATACAAATCCTCTCAGCGCAACTCCCAACCCCACTTTTTCTCAGGTAGATCGGCCCACCACGAATGAGCAACTGGCAGCAACCTACAATAACTTCTACGAATTTGGCGGCACCAAACAAATCTGGCAAAATGCTCAGGCGTTGCCTACCGAAGATTGGAAGGTCGAAGTCACAGGTTTGGTCAACCAGCCGCGTACATTTGATTTGGAGACGCTACAACGAGAATTTCCGCTAGAAGAACGCCTCTATCGGTTCCGTTGTGTAGAAGCCTGGGCTATGGTGGTTCCCTGGATTGGGTTTCCAATGAATGCGATCTTGAAAGCGGTTGACCCTAAAGCTAACGCTAAGTTTGTACACTTCACGTCCTATTACGACCGCAGAATTATGAAAGGCCCAACTTTTCCCCCCAGCCAATTTCTGCCGTTTCCCTACACCGAAGGGCTACGGATTGAAGAAATGGCAAACGATTTGGCCTTTTTTGCAGTCGGGGTTTACGGGCATACCTTGCCCAAACAGCATGGTGCCCCAGTTCGAGCCGTAATTCCCTGGAAGTATGGCTTTAAGGGAGCCAAATCCATCGTTAAGATCGAGTTTGTTGAAACTCAACCTGCCACGTTTTGGAATACTATCAGTCCGGGTGAGTACAAGTTTGAATCAAACGTTGATCCAGAGGTTTCCCACCCTCGCTGGTCCCAGGCCAAAGAGCGGCTGATTGGTCCCAATTCAGAGTTTGACTGGGAGGAGGTGCCAACTTTGAAATACAACGGCTATGGTGAGTTTGTTGCATCGCTCTATGCCTAGCCTCGTTTGCACCTTTTGTACCTCACATGCCTATTGCAATTTGGGCTGCGTTGGCTCTTTGATGATTCCAAGGATAGAAAGGTAAACCGTTGGGGTGAAAACGTCAGGGTAAAAAGCGATCGAGAGCAGATTTAAGTTCTTCAATTTCGGCTTCGATGTTGCCTTGCTTAGCGGCACGGGCAATGCACTCGGTTAAGTGTTCATCCAAAATAATCCGAGAGACGCGATCGAGAGCGCCCCGAACTGCCGCAATTTGTACCAGCACATCCGGACAGGAACGGCTTTCTTGCACCATCATCTTAATGCCGCGAATATGGCCCTCAATCCGCGACAGCCGATTCACAATTCGCCGCAATGATTCCTCGCTGTGAACATGGGGATGGTTGGAATGCTCATCAGCGTGAGGCAGCACATCATCCCCATGAAGCTGGCCGGGATGGCTGTGCCCAATCGATTGAGAGCGAGAGAGTTCAGAGGCTGTCATTAGCAGTTCACAGAAACGATGTTTCTAAATCTTAGCCCAGCCCCAACCCATCCGTTGGCCGCGAGTTGATTGCCGCGAGTTGATTGCCGCGATTGGGCTTTACATCGAGAATTCTCGATGGATGCTTTCTTGTCGCAGTTCACCAGCCCTTTACTGCTTCACGGGCGGATTTTGGGTTGGTAGATCGGGAAGGGGAGGTGGAGCTGCTTCAGGAATTGGTAATTCGGTCGCCGCAGGAGGTGCCAATTCTGGTGCAGCCACAGGCGGCGGAGCTGGTTCAAGGGGGGCTGCAGGAACAGGATTGATCGGGGGTAACAGATCGGGTGATGCGGTCGTCGCTCTACTGGGTGGGGCTACAGGAGGCACAATCGGTTTGAGGGGCGTTTCCAGCTCATTAGGGGTCGTAGCTTTGACTGTAGGTTGACTACTTGGTAATGGCAAAGCAGGCTGCTGGATTGGGGGTTCTGGCAATGGTTGCAATGGGGGCTGCGAATAGTCTTCAAATTCGGGGCTGACGCGATAAACCGGATCTTCGATGGGTGTAGGGTCGGAAGTGAATAGCGGTGTCTCCGAAATTGGCCAATTTGCCTCTGCTGGAAAGTTCTGCTCGCGATTAAACAACAACCGATGCGGTACTTTGGGCTGCTTCTCTGCCTGAGATTGTGAAGCAGGAGCAAGCCGCAGCGACAAACCCATCCCGGCTCCCACTAAGCCACCCAGCATACACATAGAAACTAATGCAATCGGCATCCAAGCTTTGGGACGGCGCAGTTGAGTCAGTGTTATTGGAGAAGGGGTAATTGGGGATGGCACGGCAGATGGAGTGACGGGCTGGGTGGGGTGGGTGGCTGAAGTAACTGCAGCTGGATTTAGAGCAACCAGATTATCTAATCCGACTGGGTCTGGCGTGATGGTCTTGGATTCCGGTGCGATTGTATCGGCAGAAGGGGTAGCGGCTCGAACCAAAACCGGCGCAGGAGGCTGAGTTTTTTCCACTGCAGTTGATGGCTTTGAGGTCAGAGTAGATGGGTCTGCGACGTTGACTGCTACCTCTGCTGTTGCCGATTGATTGGCCAATTGATTGGGAAATTGTGCAAGAGCTTGCTCGATGGCACTAGGATTCACGGTTGGTAAGATTGGAAACCAGTCCAGCAACTGTGGAGGAACCTGTCCTGGTTTAAGTTCAAACACCACATACGGCATCTCGTCTTCTTCAAAGCAATCCAAAACACGCCCTTGATCAAGTTGCTGGGCCAGGGACCGGACCTTGCTGAGAAACTGCTGCCGCAATTCAGCCAAATCTTGCCGCTGCCGCAAGCTGGGATTGAGGGTTTGCAGCACCACAGGCCGTTCCAGATAGGCGTGCTGGGCCTGATACGTGACGCTGAAGTCACTCTGATGTAAGACCGTCTGAATAACGTACTTGCGGTTTTGTAGCGTTGTGCCAGGGGTCAAGCTCATATCAAGCGATTGTGACAAAATAGTTCTCACTCATGGTACCAGCCTTTAGAAAAGGTAGGCTGAAACTTAATCCACTCCCTCTTTTTCCCTAGTTCTCCCACTGGGCACCTTCCCGGCTTAAATTCGTCGTATCATGTCGTATCTGTCGCTGCGCCACTTCTTTAACAGGTCTTCAGGTAATTTTGCTAAAGTCATTAGTTGTGGTGTTAGCAGCGCCCTTCAACTGTTGTGAGGCATCTCTAAGAGTACTTAATATATGGCACGGAAATATACGCTTCGTCTGCTTTCAGCTCTGGCGATTTCAGGTTGTTTGGTCACTAGCTTGGCATCCATTGGTTTGACTCAAGGACTGCCCGGTTTCACCATTTTTAGCGGCGTTGAGCGGGAAAACCAGTTAAGTTGGCGCATGGATTTTGACGGTGAGCCTGGTGTGCGAGACCGCTACCGTCTGCGGATTCCGGCAAAAAAAATGGAGCTTGCTGTTGAACAATTCTCTATTACTTATCCCGACACCTACCGTGGCCGATTTGATCCAAATGCGGTGGAAGTGAGGGCCAACGGGGATGAGATTCCTCTGGATGAAGTGACCTGGGATCCTGAAAATCGCGTGATTGAGATTTATCCCCAGTCGCCGGTACCGGCGGATACGCGCGTTGAAATTGTCCTGTCGAATGTCCGTAACCCGAATCGAATTGGTATGCACTACTTCAATGCACTAGTGCGTTCTCCGGGTGATTTGCCAATGATGCGGTATGTTGGCACCTGGATTTTGTCCATTAGCCGCAGATAGGGATGCGCTGTAGGGTTATTGCTAGAAACCCCCAATTATTTTGCAAAACCAAGCTCCCGCAGCAATCTGGCGAAAACCTGAGGGCAGAATGCTATGATGATAGACTGTGGCTTTTTGAGTGGAGTTAAATACCTATGACCAAGCGGACTTTGGAGGGAACAAGCCGTAAGCGCAGAAGAACCTCTGGTTTTCGAGCCAGAATGCGCACTAAAAACGGTCAGCGTGTGATCAAGGCACGGCGGCGCAAGGGGCGGGCACGGCTCTCTGTTTCCGGCTAGGGTCTGGGCTAGCGGTGGCTCTGCCTAAAGCTCATCGACTCCGACATCGGCAAGATTTTTCAGCGGTCTATCAAGCTGGCTCGCGTCAGTCTGGTCCCCATTTGACGTTGAGGGCATTGCGTAAACGCAGATCTGTGAGGCTAGAAAGGCTGGAACTGTCAGCTCGGTCCGATCTGGATCAATTTGATCAATCAGATCGGAATGGCAAAGAGCAAACGCAGAGGCAGGAACAGCAAGCTATTCCGCCGACCCAAATTGGTATTTCCATCAGTCAAAAAGTGAGTAAACGAGCCGTGGTCCGAAATCGAATTAAGCGACAGCTTCGGGCTATTGTGCAGCAGTTTCTTCCCCAGATCTCGCCGGGATGGCAGTTGGTAATCGTGGTAAAGCCAAATGCGGCCGAGTGCGGTTATGAACAATTTCTGCAAGAATTAAAGCAGTTATTGATCAGCGCCGAGGTTATCAATGGGCATTAAGGAAGAGGTTTACTATGAAGGCGGTCCTCATATTGGGGATTTAATCATTAACATATTGCTGGGATTTACGGTAATTTGTCTGCCGCTCACTATTGGTGCGATTGTGCGAGCACTCTGGTTGCGCTACCGGATTACGGACCGGCGTATCTCGATTACTGGCGGTTGGATGGGGCGTGATCGCTCAGATGTAATCTATTCCGAAATCACCAAGGTTGTCACGGTTCCACGCGGGTTGGGCGGTTGGGGCGATATGGTGATTACCCTGAAAGACGGCAGTCGCCTAGAGCTGCGTGCCCTACCCAAGTTTCGTGAGATCTACGAATACATTAATCAGAAGCTGTCGCCGAGGGCGCAAAAAGCCAGTGGGGCGCTTGGCAGTAAGTGAAGCAGTGAGTCAAGCTACCACTGCAACAGACCCGTGCTAGTAGGATAGAGTAGGTAGTTGGCAACTCGCTGAGCAAGTATTGAGTAAATATTGAGCAAGTAGTTGGCGGCAGCTATAGCGCGTCAGTTGGCACAATAGGTTGGGAAAACAGAGTACGTAGGTAGACACAACGCATGGATTTTGGCGTCGGATTTCTCTCTAACAATGTAATGCTGCCGATCCTGGATTTCTTCTACGGGATTGTGCCAAGCTATGGTCTTGCCATCGTCGCTCTGACCTTAGTGATTCGATTTGCGCTCTATCCGCTCAGTGCGGGTTCGATTCGCAGTATGCGGCGGATGCGGGTGGCTCAACCCGTGATGCAAAAGCGCGTCAAGGAACTTCAAGAGCGCTACAAGGACGATCCTGCCAAGCAGCAGGAAGAAATGAGCAAAGTCTATAAGGAATTTGGCAACCCGCTAGCTGGGTGTTTCCCAGTTCTAGTGCAGATGCCAGTCCTGTTTGCTCTATTCGCCACCTTGCGAGGCTCGCCGTTCTCGGATGTAAACTACAACGTGAATGTTCAGATTTTGCCGCGCGAGCAGATCGAACAGATCCAACCTCAGGCTTTTGTCACGAACCCGCAGAATATCTACGTCGCCGATGGAGTTCATGCTCCAGTCATCGCCGTGATTCCAGGCGGCAATCGACTAACAGTGGGCGAGAAGACCAACATTATGTTTCAAACTGCGACCGGTGAGCCGCTATCTGATTTGTTGGCTGAGTATCCTGAGACCGATCTCCAGCCTCATTGGAAGGTAACTAAGGGGCAGGAGCTAGTACGGTTCGATGAGGATGGCAACCTGGAAGCGCTCAGTCCTGGTGAAGTGACGCTGCAAGGTACGATTCCTGGATTAGCAGCTAATAAAGGCTTCCTGTTCATCAAAGCCCTGGGACGAGTGGGAGCGTTTGGAGAAGATGGCAGCATCAATTGGGATATTTTGGGCATGGTGCTGTTTTTTGGCGTCAGCCTCTACGTCAACCAACTGCTTTCGGGGCAAGGGCCAAACTCTAATGCCAATCCGCAGCAGGCAGCAGTGAACCGCTTCACACCCATCATCTTCTCAGGCATGTTTCTGTTCTTTCCCCTGCCGGCAGGTGTGTTGATGTATATGGTGATCGCCAACGTCTTCCAAACCCTGCAAACCTACATCCTCTCCAAAGAACCCCTGCCGGAAAACCTGCAAAAGATTGTGGATGAGGAGGAGAAAAAGCAGGAAGGACGAGAGGCACTTCCCTTTGAGCCAGTTAAGACGAAGAAGGATGAAGCGGCTGCGGAGGCTAAGCCAGCAGCAAAGCCGGAGGCTAAGGCTAAACCTGAAACCAAGCCAGCGCCTAAAGCGGCTAAGCAAACACCAAAGCAAAATGCGAAGCAAACGCCGAAGCAATCTACGCCCAAGAATACCAGCAGTACCAAAAAGAAAGGCTAACGCGGATGGATGACCAGCAGATTCAACGAGGCAAGCATTGGTTAGAAGAAATGCTGCAACTCTCAGGCTTGCCAGCCACGGTTCAGCCCGATCTGGAACGCACCGGTGCCGAAGGAAGCTGCTGGTTGACCATAGATGATGCTACCCTGACCCACGAGCAAACCCAAATTCTGATCGGGGAGGAGGGAAATGTGCTCGATGCTGTGCAGTATCTGGCCAATACAATTCTCAATATTGGGCGGGGGGAAGACCTCCAGACTGCTTATACCATCGAGTTGGCAGGCTATCGGGTGCAGCGGCAGATCGAGTTGCAGCAATTGGCCGAAGCTGCCGTCCAGCATGTGCGAGAAACGGGTGAAGAATACGAAATGGCCGCGCTGTCAGCTGCCGAGAGACGGCAGGTACATACCTATCTCAAGGCAACCTACGGTGATTTAGAAACCTATAGCCGTGGCAAAGAACCCGATCGACGCTTGGTCGTACGGCTAGCAGAAAGTGAAATAACGTAGCTCAAGTTCAAATTGCATAGGAGGAGCGCTCATCATGGAAGCCATTTACATTCCACAGCTAGTGAGAGCGCCGGAGCAAACCGAACAAATCGAAGTCAACAGCTATTTGCCCGATCTAGATACCTTGACCCCGGTTCAAGGGCAGGTGCGTGTTACCCACCGAGGTAATTATCTAGAAGTTGCCGGCCAGGCCGAAGCTATCGTTACCCTGACTTGCGACCGCTGTTTGCAACAATATAACCACCGGATCAAAGTCAACATATCGGAACTGATCTGGCTGCAAAAGCAA
The DNA here is from genome assembly GCF_032598965.1 of Leptolyngbya sp. NK1-12. Classification (NCBI taxonomy): domain Bacteria; kingdom Bacillati; phylum Cyanobacteriota; class Cyanophyceae; order Leptolyngbyales; family Leptolyngbyaceae; genus Leptolyngbya; species Leptolyngbya sp. NK1-12. The sequence continues at coordinate 5,983,016 of NZ_CP053586.1, read as the reverse complement.
GAGGATGATCCAGATGCAGATCTACTGGAACGGGAAGTGGCGTTTGAAGACTTGGTGGAAACACTAGACCCGGATGGCTATTTTCAGCCCCTAATCTGGCTTTACGAGCAGCTTTGTCTAGAGATGCCACCCCGGCAACTGTGTGATGTCAACTGTGCGGGTATTCAAGTCAACACCGCAACTGAAGCGGAGACTGAGCAACCCACCCGCATCGATCACCGCTGGGCATCGTTGCAATCGCTGCGAGAGCACTTGCAGAATTAGCTTGTTCTAACTTCTCTGGCGCTACTTCTTAGCTGCTGACTTGAACGGGCTGCGCTTCTTGCGAGCCTTTTCCTTCGCCTTCTCACGCTCGTACTCTAGCTCCTTCAGCTTCTTCATGATGCGACTGAAGTAGTCCTGCATGTAATCTTCCAGCGTCGTAATTTCTGCAGGCTCAATGCTAAATACAGCATAGGTTTCATCCATGTTGGCTGTTAGCGGCTTACCCGAAGCAATCACGGCTGTAAATGCTAGCCGGTCAGCGAGGTTCCATCCCCACTGGAAAAAGCGAGCTGTCTTCTGTACGGCTTGCAGCAACCCAATTGGCATGCGCGAAATTTTGGCCTCCCGTCCCGATAGGCGTTCGCAGAGGCGGATAATCTCGTAGGCTCCCCAAGCCTTTGGTCCCACCACCGGAAAACTGCGGTTAATGGTTTCCGGCTTCTGCAAAGCTGCAATCGTGAAGCGAGCGATGTCTTGAGTATCCATATAGGCAATTGGCGAACTGTTGCCCATTACCCAGACCGCCTGCTTCTCCAGAATTGGAATCGCGTACTGACTGATCAGCCCCTGCATAAAACCACAAGGCCGCAAAATCGTGTAATTTAGCCCCGACTCGGTCAGAAACTGTTCAGTACAGCGTTTGATTTCCATCAGCGGCACCTCTGGATAGTTCTCACAGTCCAGAATTGAGAAGAAAATGAAGCGCTCCACTCCGGCAGTTTTGGCGGCTTGGATCAGCGCAACTTTGCCATCCCAATCGACTTGCTGAATGCTGAGGGAATCAGTGGGGCGGGTCGTGGCTGCATCGATCACTGCCGTAACTTCAGCTAAAGCTGGGGGTAAGGTTTCTGGCTCGCACAGATCACCCTGGACTAATTCAGCCCCCCACTCCTTCAAGAAGGCTGCTTTTTTCATACTGCGCACCAGGCATCGCACCTTATATCCCTCATCCAGGGCGCGGCGGGTGATTTGCCTTCCCAAAGTCCCAGTGGCACCGACAATTAATAGATTCATGAGGGATTCCGTAACGATTTATTAATTTTCTTAGTTTAAGATATACCAAAACTGATCCTAGAGGAAAGGGATTCAGTGCCCAGCTTTGTCAAAAATTTCAAACCAGAGGCAATCCAAACTTTACCCCTGCTAAAACTGTTACGCTAAGGGTAATCTAGCTGAACCATTGTTCGAGTTTAGCGAATCTCTAGAAGGTTGCGTTTGCTGTTACCCTGAGGTGTTTGCAACTTACGGCTGCCCTTGCAATGCGACAACACTTCTACTGTGATGGACTTGTAATGGACTTTTCCTATGGACTCTGCTTCGATCCCAACCGCTCCCAACTGCGAAGTGCAACACCCAGTGAATTTGCAACATGTTCGCCAATTGCACCGAGAAATTCTCAGCACCGAGAAAGCTCAACGCATGGCGGAGTTTTTTAGCCTGTTGGGAGATGCCAATCGTCTACGAATTCTGTCGGCGCTGGCAGAGCAGGAGTTGTGTGTTTGCGATTTAGCTGCCGTTGTCAAAATGACGGAATCAGCCGTTTCCCATCAACTCCGAACTCTGCGGGCCATGCGGCTAGTCACTTATCGCAAGCAAGGACGCAATGTCTTCTACTACTTGAAGGACAGCCATGTGTTGACGCTCTACCGCGAGGTGGCCGAGCACCTCGATGAGCCAGAAGATTAGCGCTTACTCTTCTCCACCCTGAAGCCGCAGCATTAGAAAGCCCAAGGCCAACCCAATCAGGATCGGGATAGCCGATAGAAGGGCCGTGTTAAAAATCTCGCCACCCATTGCCTTTACTCTCCTCAAAAACTAGATGTAGACAGCAAAATTTACAATCTTTAGAAGATCTTAAAGCAGTTTGGCGGCCAATCTGAATCAAATTGCGGCCCATCATTTGGATTTCATGGCGATCTCTCCCCATTCCCCTTCTACTTCCCAAACCCAGTGCAAACCTCGACTGGCGATTGCGCTCGGTGACCCAGCCGGAATTGGCCCTGAAGTGGTTTTGAAGACCCTTGCTGACCCAACCATTCCAGATTGCTGTGAGATTACGATTGTTGGCAATCGGGATCTGCTCTGGCAAGCATACCGGGATTTACAGCTGCAAATTCAACTGTCTGCTCAACCGCCACAAAGCACATTGGTTCAACTTGCCCATCCAGATAGCTTGTCAATTCTGGACGTGGAGCTGCCCCTCTCGGTCCGGGAGCAAATTCGGTTGGGCGTAGGGAATGCAGCCAGTGGAGCCGCCAGCTTTTGCTTCCTGGAAACGGCAATTGCCCAAACCTTGCGAGGAAATTTTGCTGGGATTGTCACTGCTCCAATCGCTAAATCGGCCTGGAAGGCTGCCGGTCATCTGTATCCGGGGCAAACTGAGCTGTTGGCTGAACGAGCTGGCAGAGAGCGATTTGGCATGCTGTTTGTGGCCCATTCTCCCCATACTGATTGGACGCTACGCGCCCTCCTCGCCACGACCCACATTCCCCTGCGGCAGGTGCCCGACACCCTAACCCCTGCTTTGATGACGCAGAAGCTAGAGCTATTGATTCAAGCATTGCAGCAAGACTTTGGCTTGAGGCATCCCCGGATTGCAATTGCCGGCCTCAATCCCCATAGCGGAGAACAAGGCCAACTCGGGCAGGAGGAGCAAACCTGGCTGATTCCCTGGTTAGAGGAGATGGCGGCTCAATTTCCCCAGGTTCACCTGCGAGGTCCGGTTCCTCCCGATACTCTGTGGGTTCGCCCAGCCCAAGCCTGGTACGGGCATAGCAGCAGCAGCTCAGCAGACGCCAATCTCGGTGAGGATGCTTATCTAGCGCTCTATCATGACCAAGGCTTGATTCCCGTCAAGCTAATGGCGTTCGACCGGGCTGTGAATACCACGATTGGCTTGCCGTTTATTCGCACTTCGCCTGACCACGGTACCGCATTTGATATTGCCGGACAGGGGATTGCTCAAGCGGACAGCTTCAAAGCAGCAATTCAAGTGGCAATCGAGATCGGCCAAAAACGTCAGGCAGCGGTTGCCATTTAACTAAACCCGCAGGTTTTGCAATCAATATTAATAGAAGACTAAGAAAAGCCTAAGAAAGCTTGAGAAAGCATAAAAATGATTTTGAGGCTAATATGCCGAAACCTCTGCATTTTAGGCTAATTAGGGAGGATAAGCTCAAGTGTAGGTGCTTTAGGGCTGGCTTATATTCAATCCAGGATGAGATGACTCAGAGGTAAAGGATGGATCAGCTGCCGCCCACTGCTTTGTTTGTTTATTTACGATATTGCGACATGGAATGCCAGGTTTTGGCTGCATTTCCTAGCTTAGGTGGATCTCATCGTGCATCTAGCTTAGGTAGAAGTTTGAGTACGATCCCAATGTGTTCCTAACGGTACTACCCTGTTTTTGTTCGTCTTCTGGCGATGTTCTAACCACTCTTGGCTCAGTATTGCAGCTTCGGCATCTCTGCAGCACAGCCCCAATATTTCGTCAAGATTTGCTGACCTTCGTAATCTTTATTAATATGATCAGTAGAGCGTTAGCGTGAAAATAGAAATCATTCAGTATACCTGATTACAAAGACGATTTCTCAGTTTAACTTTGTGCTACTTCGCCGAATTTGGATTCGAGCTGTCATGCTCTTCTCTACTTTCTCCGCCTATTTGGGCATAAACGAACCATAATCCAGTTTCCAGAGGGTGAATCATGATTCAATCTGTTCAGTATTCAATGAACCTACTGCAAGATGAAGCACGGCAATTGGTACAAAAGGGGGTTGTTAGCCGTCACCAGCCGATTTATGTCCTCTGTCAATATATTCCCGCTCGTGAGTGGGCCGGGATCGAGTGTGTTCTAGAAGATCACGATTTTCTGCTGCGCGATCGAATTGGCGATTTGTTGGGCCGGGAAGACTGGGAAAATGATTGAATGATTGATCGTTTTAATCAAACAAATCTATTTTGCTTAATAGACGAACTCAATCGGCAATTGTAAACACCCTCAGTTAGCACAATGCTCTGCATAATTTGCTCAAATTTAGAGATCCATAGATTGTGATCTAAGTTTGAGCTGCGGCGCTTTTGCCACATAAATCAGCATCTACGAGTAGATAGCCAGGTGTTTTTCAAAATCCTAGGGGCACTAGAGAAACACCTGATTTTTCTTGTCTTTTAAATAAAGTCACCCCGCCGCTTGCGGTGAGGTATTACGGTTCACATGATCGAATACGAATGCCCCAAGCGGCGGGGAATCTAACCCCAAATAGATTGAATTGAATAAAATGAACGGCGGCTTCAGGAATTATCTTGGTCGCGCAGCCGCTCAATTTCAGCACGAATTGCCGCAATTTGGGCCGTTAGTTCCTGTAAGTCTTGCTGCACATCCGGAGAGACTGACTCTCTAGGCAAGGACGGTATGGGCGACGGGGGAGCCGTCTGACCCGCGGACGGGTTGGTCTCTCTTCTCCAGAGGGTATCCACAAAGTTGCGGGCTTCCTGTTCGGTGGAAATGCCTTTCGTCTCCCATTCTTCCGCCAACTGGCTAAGCTCGGTTGTCAACTTGTCCAAGTTGGCTTCTCGACGTTGAGGATCTTGCAAGGCTTCAACCAGAGTTGCTGTGGCCCCAAGCGTGACCCGAAATCCCTTTTGGATTAGCTGAGTTAAGGTATCAGAATTCATGGCGCTCAACAGAATGAATGGGCAGTAGTATGAGTTTTGAGTGCTCGGTTTAAGTTCTTTATATTAACTGCAAGTTTGTGAGTTAGGGCGAGAGCTGGCTTGCCAGCTTTTCTCTGATAGTAATTCTTTGATGGTAAATGGTAATGGCAGCAAACTCAGTGCTTATCTAAGCAGATTGAGACCAAGTTTGTCAGCTTACCGCAGCTTGATATTCCCTTAGCCATATTGTTCCAAAAACTGATTCACGTCCTCGATCAGTCGGGTGAGTTCTGCCTCGGTATTGAGGCGAATGCGTTCATCTCTCAGCGTAATCAGCACCTTGGCTGCAAAGGGACTCGACCAGATATTGGGATTACAAAAAATCTCTAAAAATACCTCTCCGGTGTACCGATACTCCATCGGTTCCTGGGGTTGGGGTTTACCGCCTGTCTGCGTTGCGTTTACCTTCAGCCGATTCATTAATGTGTCAATTGCCTGCTTCAGGTTGGTGGCTGCATCAGGGCTGAAACTGAAGGATACGGAACCCTCTGACAGGTTGAGCCGCAGTTGGGGCGAGGATAGGGGAGAAGGCATAGGCTTAAACCGTTCATGGAAGATATGTGGCCGATAGCTTCCATCCTACCGAGGATCAGGAATTGGTCGTTACCTAGTTTGGCCCTAGTTTGATTTGCTCATTTGATTTGCTCATTTGATTTGCTAAGTAGCGTGCTGGCTAGCGTAGTTTCCATCCCAAGCGAGTGGGTTGTTCATAGATACGCTTGAGAGTGTTGATGTCGCGGTGGGAAATGGCCGGTGAGTGGCGCACTTGGGAAAAGTAGAGAGCGTCAGTTGGCAGCGGACTGTGGCCCCAAATTCCTAGCGCATGGCCGAGTTCATGACGAGCGGTAGCCAGGATATAGGACGAGGTTTGATTCGGGCTGAGGTGAATCGTATAGCGATGGGACAGGATAGACTGAGGAGCGCTGACAAAAATTTCGTAGCGGGTTTCTGCGGCACGCACCCTAGGCAAACGGTCAATCAGCGGTTGGTTCGGTTCGGTCTGGGGCGCTAACGGTTGCAGTGGTGGCGCAGCACGCCAGATTGAGATATCAGCCGTTGCGGAATCAGGCGTTATGGTTAACGGCAAATAGACGGCCCATTCCTGAAGCGCTTGCTGAACTGCCTCGGACCACGCTTGGGTGCGGCCAGTGGTATCGGCAGCATCAGGCGGTTGAATATAGACTCGAACTGGAAAAGTAGACCAAACCAGATAGCCAGCCGTCGTCGGTTCTATGGCATCAAAATAGTCCCCTTGCTGCTCTGAATCCTGCCATTGCGCTAGGAAAGGGGGCAAGGGATGAACGGCCGGTGGAGGAAGCTGGGTCGCTGGCTCTGCAGAGAAATTAGCAGTAGAGAAACTAGTAGATACGAAATTGGTTGATAGGTTGGCTGGAGCAGATTTTCCAGGTGCACTCCAGCCTAGGATCAGCGCCAACCAGAGGGCACATAGCCAGCCCAACGCGAATTTCAGAGCAGAAGTGCAAGACAGACGAATAGATAAGCAAAAAATAGGCTGCCGTTCCAGCAACCTACATAGCGGTCGAAGCATGGTTTAGCTAGCCGGAGGAGGGGGCGGTGCGTTGAGCCATCCTGCACTCAAAACGACCGTTAACCCCATGAAGATGGCTGTTAGAGTCCAAGTGACGCGATTAAGCGTTGTTTCAGCGCTCTTGGTGCTAGTGAAAAGCTGCGCCTGACCGCCCAAGCCACCCAAACCGTCTCCCTTTGGGCTGTGAAGCAATACAAGCACAATCAGCCCAACTCCGGCAATCGCCCAGAGAATCGTCACAATGCCAGTCACTGTCATAATCAGAAATCCCAATCCAAAGCATGCAGTTCGGCTCAGGTTGCCTGCTGCAAGCCGCAAGCGCTCGCAACAGTTACAACAAACAGTTACAACAAACTGAGTCCTACCGATCTTATCCTATCCCTTCTCTTTGTACGCTAGTTCTGCTCTAGAGTGAAACCCGGACCGGTGTACGGTTAGCACGGACCTCATATTCGCTGGGCAAAATCATTGAGCGGCCTGTCATTTCGGTGGGTTGGGGTAGGCCCAAAATTTGCAGAATCGTCGGTGCCACATCGGCTAAGCAGCCATCGGACCGCAATTCCACATCTGTACCGTAACCAGGAATTTTCCGCTTTTCGCCTTCTACCAAAATAAACGGCACCGGATTCGTGGTGTGGGCGGTCCAAGGATTGCCCTGCTCATCCCACATCAGCTCAGCATTACCGTGGTCAGCAATAATGATCGCCGTGCCGCCCGCTTTACCGATGCTTTCGAGCAACCGACCGACACAGGTATCGACGGTTTCAACAGCCTGCACTGTGGCGTCTAGATTGCCGGTGTGCCCCACCATATCTGGATTGGCGTAGTTGATCACAACCAGCGAATAGACGCCCTTTTCCACTGCCACAATCGCTCCATCCGTCACCTGTACGGCAGACATAGCAGGAGCACGATCGTAAGTGGCCACCATTGGGCTGGGGACTAGCTGCCGATCTTCGCCTTCAAACGGCTCTTCGATGCCACCGTTGAAAAAGTAGGTGACATGGGCATATTTTTCAGTTTCTGCAGTGCGAAATTGCTTGAGGCCATGCTGAGCGATCACCTGTCCCAAAATATTGTTGAGGTTTTGCGGCTCAAAGGCTACCAGGACCGGAAAACTAGGATCGTACTGGGTAAAGGTAAGAAAGGTGAGGGGAGTAATGAACTCTCGCTCAAAGCCGTCAAATTTGGGATCAATAAATGCCTGAGTTAACTGACGTGCCCGATCCGGTCGAAAATTGAAGAAAATCACGCCATCGCCGGGAGTAACGGCACCAGGAGCAATCCGGATTGGCAACACAAATTCATCGGTTACGCCCGCATCGTAGGAAGCTTGTAGCACTTCTAATACCGAGCGGCCATCCCCGGGGCCGTCCTGGGTAAGTACATCGTAAGCCTTTTGTACTCGATCCCAGCGGCGGTCGCGGTCCATCGCATAGTAGCGTCCGCTGAGGGTCGAAATCCGACCTACGCCAAACTGATCGATATATCGCTGAATTTGCTCCAGAGCAGCCAGACCGTCGGTTGGCTTAGTATCCCGTCCGTCTGTAATTGCATGGATGCAAACCTCTCCAATGTCCTGTTCCTTGGCAAGTTCTAGCAGGCCAGCTAAGTGGCTCAGGTGGGAGTGAACGCCGCCTTCTGAACACAGCCCGATGAGATGCAGCTTGCCATTCCGTTGTCGCACTTCCTGGCAGATCTGTAACAGGGCCGAGTTACTCAGTAGGGTGCCATCTTCTACGGCGTCGGTAATGCGCACCAGTTCTTGCGGCACAACTCGCCCTGCGCCGAGGTTGAGGTGGCCCACCTCCGAGTTGCCCATTTGCCCTTCTGGTAAGCCCACACTTTTAGCGGAGGCTCGGATCAGAGTTCTAGGATAAGCAGCCCAGAGGCTATCCATGACGGGGGTATTGGCAACCGCAATGGCATTACCGTTGGTTTCCTCTCGATAACCCCATCCATCCAAGATGATCAGTACGACCGGAGAAATTGGCACCTGTGCCATATGTTGAGTAGCCCTTCGATTCAGCAATTTCTCAGCAATAATATCATTCAAACTTTCGATTTGAGTACTTCAAAACCGAAGTATTAATACCAAAACTGATTAATCTTTTCTATCGCTTTACTAAGATGAAACTTTTATCTTTCTAGTGTCCTGTTTTTGCTTTTGCTTCTCTCGTTGCTTGGATTTCTTCTCAGCAGCCTTGGCACGTTTTTCTGCCTCAATTGCTTCTAGCCTAACCCGCTCTTTTTCCTCTTCAACTTTTTCGAGGAAATAGTGATAGTCGCCGCGATAGAGCCGCAGTTCTCCATCTCGAATTTCAACAATCTTGTTGGCAACCTGGGAAATAAAATAGCGGTCATGGGATACCACAATAGCGGTGCCGTCATAATTCTGTAAAGCCTCTTCCAGCATCTCTTTCGCCGGAATATCTAAATGGTTGGTTGGCTCATCGAGAATCAGAAAATTGGCTGGGCGCAGCAGCATTTTGGCCAGTGCTAAACGAGCCTTTTCGCCACCGCTGAGGGTACTAACTGTTTTGAAAACGGTATCTTCGCTGAACAAAAATCGTCCTAGTAACGTGCGAACTTCTTCGTTCTTCCAATCAGGAACTTCGTCATGGATAGTTGCCATAACGGTTTTTGTTAAGTCCAAAGCTTCGGCTTGATTCTGTTCAAAATAGCCAGGGATTACGTTATGATCCCCTAACTTAACCACGCCTTCAGTCGGTGTTTCGATCCCCATGATCAGCCGCAGGAGGGTAGACTTACCGGCTCCGTTCGGCCCCACAATGGCAATCCGATCCCCGCGCTCGATCAACAGGTTCGCACCCAGAAACAAAATATTATCGTCGTAGATATGGGTCAGCTCCTTGATTTGAACCACCTCTCGACCACTGCGGGGAGCAGGCGGAAACTGAAATCGGAGGGCTTTAACGCTTCCAATTGGCGCATCAATGCGTTCGATTTTTTCCAGCTGCTTTTCACGGCTTTTCGCCTGGGTGCTGCGAGTCGCGCTGGCTCGAAACCGATCGACAAAGGCTTGCTGCTTTTCCAGCTCCTTTTGTTGACGCTCGTAGGCGCTGAGTTGAGCAGCTTGGTTTTCGGCCTTTTGCTCCAGATAAGCGCTGTAGTTTCCCAGATAGGTAGTGGAAATGCCCCGCTCGGTTTCCACAATTTGGGTGCAGAGCCGGTCCAGAAACTCTCGGTCATGGGAAACAATCACCATCGGCGTGCTGAGTCCCTTCAGGTAGGTTTCCAGCCATTCGATGGTTTCTAGATCCAGATGGTTGGTGGGTTCGTCCAGGAGCAGTAGATCGGGCGATTGCAGCAGAATTTTGCCCAAGCCCATCCGCATCTGCCAGCCACCGCTAAATGACTCTACCAAGCGATCCCCGTCGTCTAAACTAAAGCCCAATTCAGGCAAAATCTTTTCGATCCGCGCTTCTAGACCATAGCCATCCAGTGCTTCAAACTGACGTTGCAACCGGTCCAGTTTATGGATCAGGTCATCTAATTCCTCTGGAGCCGCCGACTGCATTTGGTGCTGCACCTGTGCTAAGCCTTCATGGACTTCATTTGCCGCTTTAAAGGCCCGCCATAGTTCATCCCGCACGGTGCGCTGGGGATCAACATCAAACTCCTGGGACAGATAGGCAATATTTAAGCTACTGGGCCGAATCACCTCACCCGACGAAGGCTCTTCTTCGCCAGTAATGATTTTGAGTTGGGTGGACTTCCCAGCCCCATTCACGCCCACCAGGCCAATTCGGTCGCCGGGTTTTACCTCCCAGTTGACATCCTTGAGCACCTCACCTGTCGGGTAAATTTTACTAATATGTTCTAGCCGCAGCATGAAGTCACCTTGAACGCCAGTAAGTGTGAACCTGAATTAGTGAAACGGTCAGTAATCAGTTGAAGAACAATCAGTTGAAGAACCAGAATCACTTGAAAAACCAGATGAAAGCCGAAACTCTGCCAGCCAGAATTGGAGTAGGAGCAATCTGAGTCTACCAGTTCAACCGTAACAAAAATTTAATCATCTTCTCCAAACCCAGAGCGGCTGAAACAATGTAAAGAAAAATAACGGCTTCTCATAACAGCAGAGCTTGAACGATTCCATGATCGAGGCACAAGGTTAAGAGAATGCAAAGCCGAGATACAAAATCTTCCGGATTAAGCCCAGTTCGCTGCGTATGATCTGGTCAGATGCGAATCAAATGTAAGCCCGGTCTAACTAGGTTCGGTTAAGCCAGATTCGGTTAGATTCCAGTCTAGTCAAACCGCTACTTAGATAGTGCTCTAGACGGCCTTAGCAGTCCTCAAGTCCAGCGGCCCCAAGACTGACTCACTGTTTTGACCGGCTGCAATCCTGATTTTTCTCTTGCTTTCTGCTCCTAACTCTTTCCCCCAGAGATTTGTCTCCAGAGAATGGATCGGTACCCCGACCTGTAATTTTACGGAACTGAAAGTTAATGTTTCCGTGAAGATACTGACCTACTCAGTAATTTCTACCTTTTGCCTTAGCCCCAGTTTGATCGAAACATTTAGATACATTCCTTAAACCTAGCGCGTTTCTCAGTTCCTCAGTTGTGATTAGCCATTGTGACTGCTCATTGCTGCGGTGAGGACGTTCAATCAACCATCTACACCATCTACTTCAGCTATTTTTCGCTATTTCAGCTACTTCATTTACGGATACGCCATTACTGCCATCAGGGTGCAAGGAGGGAATGCGGTGAGTCAATCGCTGCGGCAGGGATTAATTTGGGTCAATTCAATTGAAGAGGCAGCAGAGATCAGTCGGGGATTGGTAGAAAACGGTTGTCCTCTGGGCTGGCAATGGGTTGATTCATTCGAAACGCTTTCCCTAGCCCTAGCGAATCAAAAATGGGACTTGCTGATTACATTTGATTCCCTTCCCACTCAGCAAACATCGGCCCTGACGGAACTCTTGCAGCAGGTAGGAAGCTTACCAGTATTAGTGTTGCCTAGTCGTCAAATTGCCACTCCAGAGTTAATCACACTAGTAAAATCAACCCTGAACGTGACAACTCCCATGGATCCCAAAGCGGCAAATTTAACGGCTTTAATCGAGCACACGCTGGATGCGGTTTGGTCGGTCAATCACCAGTACGAATTAATTGTCTGGAACTCGGCCTGCCAACAGCAATTTGCGAAAGCGTATAGCCTCAACTTGTGCCCTGGCCTCGATTTGGTAGCCTGTTTGCCGGTGGCACAGCAACCCCTCTGGAAAGATTGCTACGACCGCGCCTTGGCTGGAGAGCGATTTGCGATCGAGCTGCATTTTGATGTGCCTGAGTTACCGGCAGATGTGGAAATTTCCTTCAACCCGATTCGCGAGAACCAGCAGATCACCGGCGTTGCTGTCTTTGGTCGGGATGTCAGCGATCGCAAGCGGGCGCGTCAAGAGCTTCAGGCGGCAAAGGATCAGCTACAGGCGGTGCTGGATGCGGTTCCGGGCTGTGTATCTTGGTTTAGTTCGGATCTGGAATACCTAGGCATTAATCGCTACCTAGCGGAAACCTTCAAACTGCGCCCAGAGGACTTTATTGGCAAAAAGCTGGGCTTTATGGAAGCCAGTCCCGGCTTTGCCGCGTTTGTGCAGCAGTTTCTCGCCAGTCCGGTGGAGTCCAGCACGGTTGAGGTGGCAGCGCAGGTGGATGGCGCAACCCGTAGCTACTTGCTAGCGGCACAAAAGTATTCGCAAAATCAGGCCGCCGTTTTTGTCGGACTTGACATTACCGACCGCAAACAGTTTGAAGAAGCACTGCGCGAAAGCCAAGAACGCTATGCCCTTGCCGTGCACGGAGCCAATGATGGCCTCTGGGACTGGAATCTACGCACTGATCAAATCTACTTCTCGCCTCGCTGGAAAGCAATGCTGGGCTACGAGGATTGGGAGATCGGCAACCGGCCCGAAGAGTGGTTCAAGCGGGTGCACCCCGACGAAACCAAATGGCTAGAGGCGCAAATCACCGCCCACCTCCAAGGGCAAACGCGGCATTTTGAAATCGAGCACCGGATGCGCCACCGAGATGGTTCCTATCGCTGGATGCTGAGTCGCGGCTTTGCCGTATGCGACAGTAATCAGAAAGCCTATCGCATCGCCGGTTCTCAAACCGACATCACCGAACGCAAACGGGCCGAGCAGCAGCTCTTGCACCACGCCCTCCACGACAGCCTTACTGGACTAGCCAATCGTGCTTTGTTTATGGATCGGTTGCAGCAGGCGATTGGTCGCAGTAGGCGGATTCCTGGCTACCGGTTTGCCGTTCTGTTCATGGACCTGGATCGGTTTAAGGTGCTGAACGATAGCTTGGGCCATATTGTGGGCGACCAGTTGCTGATCGCGATTGCCCGTCGTTTGGAAGCCTGTCTGCGCTCGGTGGATACCATTGCTCGCTTGGGTGGCGATGAATTTACGGTGCTGCTAGAGGGCATCCGGGATGCCGACGATGCCTGCCACCTAGCCGAACGGATTCACCAAGCGCTGCAAGCGCCCTTCAACCTCGGCGGCCAAGAAGTGTTTACTTCGGCCAGCATTGGCATCGCCATGAACGAAGCCGACTGTGACCGTCCGGAAGATCTGCTGCGCAACGCCGATACGGCCATGTACCGAGCAAAAACGCTGGGTCGTTCGCGTCATGCCCTATTCGATATGGCAATGCACAAGCGGGCAGTGGCGTTGCTGCAACTAGAAACCGATTTGCGGCGAGCCGTGGCGGCCAGTGCCAGTCCACTGCAACCGCAGGAATTTCGGATTCAGTATCAGCCGATTGTGGCGCTGGCAACCGGCAAAATCAGCGGCTTTGAAGCCTTGGTGCGCTGGCAACATCCGGAGCGGGGATTGATTCCGCCTACCGAGTTTATTCCCCTAGCCGAAGATACGGGTCTGATTGTGCCCCTAGGCCAGTGGATTCTTACCGAAGCCTGTCGGCAGTTAGGTCAGTGGCAGCGGCAATTTTCGCCTGACATGCCGCTTTCGGTCAGCGTTAATTTATCAACCAAGCAGTTTTCCCAGCCCAGTTTGTTGGATCAGATCAGCCAATTGCTGCGCCACCCCGACCTCCAGAACGCCTGGAACCTCAACCTGAAGCTAGAAATCACCGAAAGCGCAATCATGGAGAATCCAGAGGCGGCCAAGGTGATGCTAGAGCAGCTTAAGGCGATGGGAGTCCAGTTGCTGATCGATGACTTTGGTACTGGCTATTCGTCGCTCAGCTATCTGCACCGTTTCCCAATTGATACCGTCAAAATCGATCAGTCGTTTATCAGCCACATGAGTACCGACAGTGAAAGCGCCGAAATTGTCCGAGCGATTGTTTCGTTGGCGCATAACCTGGGCATGAACGTGATTGCAGAAGGTGTGGAATTGGCAGAACAGTTGCGGCAGTTGCGTTCGCTGGGTGCCGAATACGGTCAAGGCTTTTTCTTTGCTAAACCGCTGGATCGGGAAGAAGTGGAAGCGTTGATGCAGAAAGAACCTGCTTGGGCTTGAACCTATTCATAGACATCTTTTCGGTGAGCAATGGTTATAACTCGAACTTGTTGATTCGCCTCGCTAATTTCGTAAACAACTCTATAAATCTCCAATGCGATAACGATAACAACCCGCTAAGCGCCCCTTCAAACCTCTGATATTGGGGTGAAGTTTGGGGTTTTGTTCAAGCTGTTCAAGACATCGAGCAATTTTGTTAGCAAGAACTCGATCAGCAGTTGCGAAGACAGCTTCGGCTTCAGCCGACAAAACGATTTCATACATCCGTGCGAATCGTTCTCCAGTCTCTCACTTTCCCCTCAGCGATTTGCTGTTTACCTTTCTCAAACGATTCAATGAAGCCAGGAATGTTCAATAACTCTTGAGTGGCGGCTTCGCTTTCTCGATCGGCTAAGTAGGCTAAAAAATCAACAACAAGGTTGAGGCGCTCATTCGATAGCTGGTCGAGATATCGATCAATGCGCTGGCGAATTTCAGTCATGTTGCTTGCCTCTAGTGCTATTAATCTCAGTTTATTCTGCTATCCCTGTCTGGAACTGCTCGTCACTTCGTACCCGATCAAAGTCGGCTTCCATTTGGGCGAGTTCTGGGTAATCGAGGTTTAAGCTTACAGCAAGAATGGGCAGACTAGGGACTGCTGTATTTCGCTGGGAGTAAATTTATTTCTGCACTGCCTACTCAAGTTCAAGCACTAAATAGCTTCATCGTTTGCTATAACTTAGAGCTTGTTTGTAAACAAAGATTGAGATCCCCCTAAATCCCCCTTAAAAAGGGGGACTTCAGAGATTTGACTCAGTTCCCTCCTTATTTAAGGAGGGTTAGGGAGGATCAGATAGGAAGTCGATTCTAGCCTCTTAAAATTCATTTATAAACAGTCTCTTAACCAAGCTGTATTTACCGATTTTTATCATTCGTCAAGATGAACGCAGTGGAGATATTTTTGTTTTGGCGGGTGAAGCAACAATTGTTTTGATTAGTCCGAATGGCGAACGGAGATTTCTATGAGCCAGCCTAATTTCCAAATTATGAATCGCAAAGCGCTGCTTGCCTATTTGTTGGAACATCGAGACGATCGGCAAGCATTTTATGCGTTGATGGATAAGCTGGCAACTGAACCTGTCTTGGCAACATTGCCACCTGTGTCATCAATCGAAGAAGCTGAGCAAGAAAATTTCTCAGAACTGCTCAACGAGATCAATAAAAGACGAAATTTTGGCCAAGCCTCTTAAGGAAAATCACGTTACGCTTCGATCAGGGACTGAAACCGTTCGTCACTCCGCACCCGGTCAAAGTCGGCCTCCATTTGGGCCAGATCACGATAGTCAGGCTTGAGAGCAATCGCCTGTTGCAGGGTTTCGACTGTAGCGGCAATGTTGCCTTGAAGGGCAAGACAGCGAGCTTTGTTGTAATAGGCTGCTGCGTAATCCGGCTTGAGGGCAATGGCGCGATCGAAACTGGTCAGAGCTTCGTCATGGCGGCCTAACTGCATCAACACCGTGCCCCGACCTTTGTGAGGAAAGTGATAGTCGGGCTTGAGGGCAATGGCGCGATCATAACTGGCAAGCGCGTCTTCGTAACGGCCCAGCTCTTGTAAGACATCACCTCGGTTATCCCAAGCATTGTATTTATCCGGTTTAATCGCAAGAGCGTGGTCATAGCTAGAGATCGCCTCTTCTTTGCGTCCCAAGGCTGACAGCGCATTGCCTCGGTTGTTCCAGGCTTCGTGGTAGTCCGGTTTAATCCCAATAGCATGGTCATAGCTAGAGATCGCCTCTTCTTTGCGTCCCAAGGCTGACAGCGCATTGCCTCGGTTGTTCCAAGCTGCGTGCAAGTCGGGTTTAATCGCAAGAGCGTGGTCATAGCTGGAGATCGCCTCTTCTTTGCGTCCCAAGGCTGACAGTGCATTGCCTCGGTTGTACCAGGCTTCGTGGTAGTCGGGTTTAATCCCAATAGCATGGTCATAGCTGGAGATCGCCTCTTCTTTGCGTCTTAAGGCTGACAGTGCCTTCCCTCGGTTGTACCAGGCTTCGTGGTAGTCGGGTTTATAGTGGATCGCTTGGTTAAAGCAAGTCAATGCTAGCTCGTGAGCACGATCAGCAGCCCATACCAAGCCTTGCTCAAGCCAAAGAGAGACTCTTTTATTCACTGGAAGGGACGGTTCATCCAGTAGGGCTTGAATGGCGTGGATTTGGTCGAGGCGTTCGGCGTGGGTCAGCGATAGATATTGGTTGTAGTCACCTGCTGCCAAAACCTGCTCAGACGATTGCATCAAGATCTCGCCATCGGAGGGAAAATCGTAGATGCCAGCTCGCCAATCAAAAAAGTCGGGGGCGCGGTGGATGAAAAATTTGAGGGCAAAACGCGGCAGCACAAATACAAAGCAAAGGTGGGGAAACCGATCGCGCAGGCTATCTCGCTGCTGGTTGAGGTGGCTGAGAATGGGCGGCACGGTGTCGAGGGTGTAGTAGTCGCCTTGGCCGCCATAGCCAGGTCGAATATAGTCGGTGAGTGAACGCTCAATGCCTTGAATAAACAGAATATTGATTTTGTCGCGGTCCGGTAATTGCTCGATTAAAGGCAGCAGTTTGTCGATCGGTTGCTCTAGTTGTAATACTTCAATGTGCTTTTGGGGTAAGTCCTGCCGCACCTGGGCAATTAGCTCGGTGGCTTTGGCTGGAGCCGCCTGGATAAAAATCAACCCAAACCCCTTGCGCCGTCGCAACGACCGCAGCAGAGCACGATACTGGTCGTCTGCATCTGGCGTTCGATGGCTAACCGACTTCACCAAGCTGGTATCTAGGCTGGGGTCTAAGCTGGCATCTATACTCATGGCTGACGAATGCGGGTGAGAGCGGCCTGAAATTGCTCAATCTCTTCAATCAAGGGGTGGATATCGTCCCAACAGTGCAGTTTGCCTTTGTCATCATAGTAGCGGTATCTCAACAAACAGCGATTCAGCAATAGCCGTAAATGCTGTTCGTTATTGCCCGCCTGCTTCGATTCTGACACATGAGCCAAAATCTCCCACTGAGAATCGAGTACGGTGTTGCGGTAGGTCTCACGAGCCTCTTCGATCGAATTTTGCACCGCTTCTGCTGTAATTGGTAGCTGATCAATTCAGTCAATGGCCCGCTGAATCAACTGCATCAGATTGCGCATATGGCCGCCGCTCATCAGGCACAACTGCTCCAAGGTTTCGCTACTGTCAAACACCTGGCTGTCGAGTCCATTGGCTAGGTCGGGATCAATTTGGGCAATCCGTTTGTAGATCAGCTCGCGAAACTTTTGCAAACCCGTTGGGTTGGGGCTACCATCCCGGTTGCGCAGCATCACCATGGGTAACACATCTGGTTTATCGTAGTTGTCTTCTAGACGGGTAGCGCGTTCTGAATACACCATCGAGATCGGTACCGTGTAAATCACATGGCAATCTAACCCACGCAGAATCTCACTGCGATTGAGATAGATTTCGTCGTAGTTACTCAGCTCTCCCTCTGATTGAGTTTCCGCAATTCGATCCAAGTTATCTGCCATAATCACAATGCCACGGCAGTCGGCTGGCAAGGTTTTCTGAGCCACTTGAATAAATTCATTCAGAGCCGCCACTAGCGAAGGGGTAAAGGTGTTGATCTTCTGCCGCATTTCTCTCCGTTTATCAGGCACCGCTCGCAGGTTAGTGGTAATTTTGGCAAACTGAGAAATCTGTCCTTCTAAACTCAAGCCATCGAATGCAACTTCCGTTAAGGCCAAATCCTTCAGCGATTGCCAGCGGCTCTCCATCCATTGCAACAGCGGATTTTTCTCTTTTTCTAACTTGATTTCCTGAACCAGATGCCGGGTGCAAGCAAACAAAATATCGGCATATTCGGTATCGTTTGGCTCGATGTCTTCATCATCTGCTGCAAAGTACACCACAAAATACTTTTGTCGTTCCAGTGCTTGCTTCAGCCGCAGCAGTTCTGTAGATTTACCCACACCTCGATGCCCGGTGTAGATCTGACAGGTTGGCTTTTTTGAGCGGGTGATCTTATTCCCTAATTCTCGCATCACATTCCAACGGCCACGTACTTCCTGGCAGTCCACATAGGTTTCTGGCGTAGGAGGTTGAAATGGCTCGAAAGCGCTGTAAATTTCTGTTAGTAATTCTTGTTCTGTAAATTTCTGGGATGAGCGAGTCATAGCAGGGGATCAAGACAATCTTACCTTCCAGATTCTAACCTTCTGCATTCAGAAAGTTATTGAATCTGCTGCCCAAACCAGTTAGCAACAGCAAAGTTCGGCTCTTCACCTAAACGCTCTAGTGCCTGTTCCAAGAGGTGAATTGACAATCCAGGCAAGGTTACTGACTGAATCAACTGGCGATACACTCCTTCCGGCTGCAACCAAAACGCCAACACCCGTTTTCCCTGTACGTCAATTACCCAATATTCTGGGATTTGCAAATCGGCGTAGAGCTTTTTCTTTTCGTCCAAATCACTAGCCAGCGAGGTGTCGGCAATTTCGCCCACCAGATCAGGCACAGGCCAAATGTCTAAATCAATGCATCGCAGGTTTCCAGTTTCGCGTCGCGGCATGCCTTCGCCCAAATACAGCACCAAATCCGGTGAAGCCGCTCGGTAGCCCGTTTTCTCTAACAAACAGCGACCAAAGGAACCGACCGCTAAATTGGGCTGATGTTGATTCACCCAAACGTAGATCAACAGCAAAAACAAATCGCTGGTGCTGGCATGATCAATTCCTTCGCTGCCCATATCCACCAAAAGCGCTTGACCGTTGAAGTAGAGCCGCATTCGTTGATCGGTCGGTTGATCGCGGTACGCCAAATAATCCTCCCACGTAGCTGATTGCCATTGCAGAGGCGCAAGGACATTATGAGGCAACTGGGGCAACGAGGAAGGCATAGATTCAGTTCCTCTAAACGATAGCTGTATTTTAGCGCTGGTCTAGGTTCAGCAAAACTGCTTGGCACAACCGAACTCAACCCTCTGCTAAGCGACCATCTTCCATATAAACAATTCGGTCCGCGATGTCGAGAATCCGGTTGTCGTGGGTGACGAGCAGAATGGTGCAGCCCTGTTCCTTGGCCAGGTTCTGCATTAGCTCTACCACCTCCCGACCGGACTGTTTATCCAGAGCTGCGGTAGGTTCATCCGCTAAAACAATTTTGGGATGACTGATCAGGGCACGGGCAATCGCGACCCGCTGTTTTTGGCCGCCGGAAAGGTTTTCGGGATAGTAATCCACCCGATGGCCCAGCCCTACAGCTTCGAGCATGGCGATTGCTTTGGCATCCAGGTCAGTGCTGCTGTATTCGTCGTGTAATTCCAGCGACATGCGAACATTTTGCTTAGCGGTGAGGAAGCTCATCAGGTTATGGGCCTGGAAAATATAGCCGATTTGCTTGCGGAGCTGTGTTAACTGGTGTTTGGTAGCACCGCAGATTTCTTGCCCTAGGATCTTGAGACTGCCTTCCTGAGCCGAGCGGAGGCCCCCCATGAGCGTCAGCAGCGTCGTTTTACCCGATCCGGACGGTCCAGTCATGATCACGATTTCACCGGCAGCAATAGTGAGGTTGATCTCAAATAATGCCTGTTTACGCAGTGAACCCGTGCCAAAATAATGATTGAGTTTATGGGCAACGATAGCAGGAGCCGACACGGTAACGATAGATTCGGTAACGGAAGCAGGATGAAATTGCATAACGACTTATTATCTATTGAGTGACGTTAGTTGATGATTGCAGCCAATCAAGTTCGTTAGAAAATATCTGCCGGATCGGCTGAGCGTAGTTTTTGAGATGCAACGGCTCCGGACACGCTACACATAATTAATGTAAGAATAAAAACAGTAACGGCGCGGCTCATGGTCATTCCAATCGGTAAAAGCGTCATAGCATGAGTGAGGTGATATAGCCCCACAGCAACCGCGAAACCAGGAATATAACCAAAAGCAGCTAACAATAGCGCCTCTTGCAGTAACATAGTTAGCAAATAGCGATTATCGTACCCCATTGCCTTCAGCGTGGCGTATTCGGGTAAATGATTGGCAACATCTGTATAGAGAATCTGATAAACAATCACCGTACCGACGATAAAACCGACCACAACACCAATCCCAAAAATAAACCCGATTGTACCCTGGCTCTCCCAATAGTGTTTTTCAACGGCAGCGAATTCCTCCACCGTCAAGACGCGCACATCTGGCGGCAAAGCAGCAGCGAGGCGAGCTTGCACCTGCTGAAGATCAACGCCAGGTTTGAGTTGAATCAGGCCAATGTCTACCTGGTCTGAACGGCGATCCTGGTAAAGCTTGAGGAATGTAGAGTCGCTGGTAATGATGTTGCCATCTGCTACAAACGACGACCCCATCGTGAACAGTCCGGCTACTTGCACAGTCTGGCGGTTTAGTTCGGCATCAACCTGCCCTTGCTGCAACAGAGCCGGAATCGGCCCATACTCTGGACGACCCGCCTGATCGAACAACACCTGATTCAATTGCTTTAAGCTATCCGTGTGCTCAGCTAACCCTGGCAGGTCAAAGCTGGGCAAGGTTGGTTCCACGCCCCAAACCAGAATCGAGCGCTTAAGTCTGGTTTCGGGATTTTTCCAATCTCCCATGCCAATGTAAATCGAACTGACCGAGGCCACATCGTCATCACTTTGAGCCTGATACAGCCGCTCTCTGGAAAAACTCTGCACCGAAGTCAGGCTTTTGAACTGGGGGTTGGTGATCACCAAATCGGCTTGCAGTGCCCGGTGGGGCAACGTGGCGCTATCGTAGAGCGAATCGAGAAAGCCAAGCTGAACGAACATCAGCATATCGGCAAACCCAATGCCGGCAATTGCAACCAGCAGACGGGTCTTCTCTTTGATTAACTGGAGCCAAGCGACGGGAGTTTTACGCAACATTTTGGTCAGTTTTGAGTTTTGAGTTTTGAGTTTTGGCTTCCGGTGAGCCAGCCGAACCGAGTTTTGGTGGCGTAGCCTGCGCAGTTGGCGATAGCCTGCCGTTAGGCATAGCGCGTAGTTTTGAGTTGGGGCGTTACCAGAGGCAGTCGTTGAGCAGGGAAATGAGTCCTAGGTGATCGAGTTTGGCGAGAGCGATGGCGAAGCGGGTAGCTTCGGAGGGGCTGCCGCAGGTGCGGATCAGGTGCCAACTGGCAATGGCTAAGTTGACCCAGGGAAAGATTTTGAGGCGACAAAGGCGGAACCAGACCAGAGGACAGATTGATCGCATGGGACTTGACCGCATAGGCGCTGTGGATGGATTCAAAGGGGGTTCAATTTAGTCGGGTTGGCAGTGGCCTCTAGTTGACGTTGGCGCATCAGTAAAAACAGGGGAAGACCAAGCGAGACACCAATCAAGAAGGTGCTGGCAATGTAGATCCACAAGCGTTTCATACCGAGGCGGGTTCCTTCGGCAACGATAAAAATCAGCAGCACGATGGCAGAAATCACCACATCGAGACCAAAGGCGCTAGAGATTGGCGTGGCAAAAAGTTGTTCGACGAAGAGCGGTAGATTCAATCCGTTTTGCAGCAGAAACGAACCAACCTGCGAATAGGGCAGAACTGTGCCCACAATGCAAAGCAGAAAATAGATCGGTTGCAGCATCATAACCTCTGGATATCAATCGTTCGTTATGGAAAAAATCAGCAGATTCGATTTAGCTTAAATCGAGCGTTCGTTATCTTTAAGGTTGAACAAGCGGAATGGGATTGGGCTACCTGAAGTTGGAGTGCGGCATCGGCCTTCGGGGATGGGATGGGTTCTGGCTGGTCAATTTCGGGTTGACCAACCAGAATTTCGGTGTGCACTTGCAGATTCGTCAAACCCGCTACTTTTTGGCTATCGGTTGGGTTGAGGCGAATCTTAACTTCCACCACCCGCCGATCCAGATTCTCGCCCGGTTCGTTGCTGAATACATTTTGCCGCGACACTTGCAGGCCAATCTGGGAGACGGTACCCCGCAGCTCACCTGCGAAGCTAGAACCAGTCACCACTGCCGGCTGACCGATTTGCACCTTGCCAATATCCGACTGGTAAACTTCGGCCACGGCCACCATTTGATTGGTTTGGGCCAGTTCCACAATCCCGGCATCTCCGATTTTTTCGCCCGCCCGCGCCTGGATTTTGAGAATCTGGGCATCGATTGGAGCACGAATATAGGCTTGCTCTAGGTCGGTTTTGGCTCGTGCTGCCGCCGCAATCGCTTCCTTCACCTCGGTTTGGGCCGCCTGCACATCAACCGGGCGCACCTCGGCAATTTGGTCCAGGGTCGCCTGAGCTTGACGAATCTCGGCTTGCAGCGACTCGCGGGTGCGGGTTTGCTCAGCTTGGGCCTGATTGAGCTGGGCCTGGGCAGTTTCGAGCGCTAAGCGTTTGCTGTCTAGGTCAGAGGCAGCGATGGCGCCCTGTTCAAACAACTGACGAAAGCGGTCGAATTCGGCTTGGGCCGTGCGGACTTCAGCTTGCCAGCGGGCAATTTCGGCGGTTTGGGTGGCTTGGGTGCCAGTCAACTCAGCCTGGAGGCGGCCAATCGTGGCTTGCTGAGCCTGGATTTCTCCGGTTTTAGCTCCGGCCTGAACTTGGGCCAATCTGGCTTGGGCCACGGCCACTTGCTGCTCGGCCTGCCGTAGGGCATCCGCTAACCGATCCCGAGAATCGAGAATCGCGATCACCTGTCCGGCGGTGACTCGGTCGCCTTCGTTGATCAGGAGCTGCGCCACCCGATCGCCATCGAGAGCTATTGGGGCAGAGAGTTCAATCACCTTGGCTTCTGGCTCTAGCCGCCCCAAGGCTCCCACTTTACGAGGGCTGGGTGCAGTCGGAACCGGTTCTGTCGGTGTTTGGGCACTGAACTGGGAGAAGGTCATCAGCGACAAGCCACCTGTCAGAATCGTTGCGGCAATCGAGAGGCCAATTATCCACGAGCGTTTGGGTAGACTTTGCAGGCTCATAAGCAAAACGTTTTATAAGTTGAAGTGATACCTTTTCCCTTTGATTGAGCTACAGATCACCAAGCTCAACAGGCTAAATTGTGCAGGGTCCGTAACTCAAAACTCAAAATTCAAAACTCAAAACTAAGAACTAGTATTAGCCATGAAATATCTGCTCTAGCCAGTGGCGCACTTCTGCATCCGAGTTGAGATGCTGAGTTTTGCCGGTTTCAGGATTGTACAGATGCCAGCGAACTTGGCCGGTTTTGGGATCGGCACTTTGCCAGACGCGCGCCTCTAGGTTGCGGAACAGGGCCAGATCAATCGCAGTCCAGAGGTTTTGTAGCCAAGAGCGAGGGGCAGAACCGGAGGGGGCTTGCTGGAGTTGCAGGAGCGGATCGGAGATCAATTCCAGTTCCCGGTAGCGTTGCCATTGTGATTTCATAACCGTCGATTTAGGGAGAAGAGTAATATCAGAACCCAGCCTCAGCCAGGGTTTCTCCTCAGGTTTTACGGCAAAACTGCTAAGGCTCCCGGATAGGTTGGGCTGTTTGGGTGAGTTTGTTCATCATTGGTGATTCCTCAGTGATTCCTCGACTCGTACTTACGCAGGTCGTTTCGAGTGACAAGCCACAGAGATAACAAGAATGAAAGCTGTGGCTGTTATTGGTTATTGGTCATTAATCATTGAGTCATTGGTCATTCGGGGTCAGAAAATCAATGGTTACTGTTCTCTAACTCCTGGCTCCTGTCTTCTTTCAAATAAGCCGTCACCATCTTGGCTAAAAGCTTGCCCTGGCGAGAAATTGAAGTTGGAGTGCCGTAGATTTGACCAATAATCAGCCCATCGACCAGGGCACAAATGAAATGCAGCAGATCGGGATCGTCAATTCCTAGCAGGTCAACAATGGCGGCATAGATGTTTTCCTCTACCTGTCGCAGCACTTCACTACATTCTTTGCCTTCGCGATTTTGGTGCTGGCTGAAATCCATCCAGATCATCATTTGCTTAAAGAAGTAGTCCTGATTCTTCTCCAGGTAGAGAAACGCGGCTTCAATCCGTTCGGTCAAGGTGTTGGCTTGCTTGAGTTCATCGGCAACCTGCAACAGGTCCTGGTTGGCCTGCTGAATCACCAACTGCTCAAACAACGCTTCCTTACTGGGGAAATAGTGATACAGCGTGCCCGTAGACACCCCCAAGCCTTGGGCAATCTGCCGCATGGTGATGGCGTACCCCTTTTCAGCAAACAAATCAAAGGATTTGGCAATCAGGTCTTTACGGTATTGTTCGTGGTCAACGATTTTGGGCATGATGCGATGTGATTAGGCGGGTTCTCACCTCCTTCAATGATGACGCTTGCGCGTGTCATTTCATACTTCTCAAGCAGGGGTAGAATTTATTTATATCGAACAATCGTTATTTTATAACTATTTTTTGAAGAGTGCAAGAGGGAAGAGGTAGAACTGTTGGCCAAATAATTAGGCCAAATAATTAGGCCAAATAATTAGGCCAAATAATTAGGCCAACAATGCCGTCAGCTTCTAGCCCTCTGGATTCTAAAGATTTGCTTACAACAATATCTGAATATCTGTTCAGATGTTATTCTAATAATGTGAAAGCGACCTAGGAGAAAACTAATGACCACCGTTACTCAAATGAAATGCGCCTGTGAGCCTTGCCTTTGCGTTGTTTCCGTGGACCAGGCTGTAGAAAAAGAAGGCAAATACTATTGCAGCCAAGCCTGTGCCGACGGCCATCAGAACGGTCAGCATGGCTGTGGCCACACGGGATGTGGATGCTAAAAAAGTTTTGAGTTCTAAGTTTTGAGTTTTGAATTGAAATCGAGCGGAAATCAACTGAAGACTCAAGACCTAGAACTCAAATTTGTATTGCTTCTAGTCCTTTCCTGTTGGGTAGCTTGCATTCTTGGTTATAGCAGTGGTTGGAATCTTATCTGTCTACGTCTAATCTGTCTACGTTTAAGCAGCGGCGCTTTAGGATCCTATGGTTACGTTTCCAATGTTTTTGCTGCATTTGTCCAAGGTTCAAGCCAAAATGTCCCAAAGACAATCAGTGTTACAGTTGCGATCCATCGTGTTATGACCCAGTGAAACTTCACGAAACCGCGAATGGTCAACCAAGATAACAATCCACCTGTCAAGAGTGACAGCATTGCAGAAGGAATAAAGCCGCTAGCGGCAGGTGAACGGGGTCGTTCACAGGCATGGTGTGACAGATATAGTGTGACAGTTAAATTGAGTGTATCCTATCGTGGATCATAGGCAGACGATTGCAGCAGAGGGCAACCATGATGACCCAGCTTCTAGGCAAACCCGCTGAACAGCGATTTATCCAAACTGGTGTGAGTTGGGAGAGTTTTAAGGCGATTCAAAGTGGTTTCGCTGGCTCACCTGGAGTTCGCTTGTTCTACTACGAGGGAGAGCTAGAGATTTTGTCTACTTCACTAGAACATGAAATTGTGAAAGGCAATATTGGTTATCTACTCGAAGATTTCATGCTCAATCAGGGAATGGAGTTTGTTGCCACGGGTTCGTTCTCTCAAGAAAAGGAAGCGGTAGCTTCGGCTCAAGCAGATGAGTCCTATTGTTTTGGTGTAAGGAAATCAATTCCAGACTTGGCAATAGAAGTTGTCATCCCCAGCGGTGGACCCGACAAACTTAAGCGATACAAGGCGTTAGGAGTTCAAGAGGTCTGGTTTTGGGAAGACGGTGAGATCAGTGTCTATCAATTGGTTCTAACGAACTACCAAAAAGCAAACAAAAGCCAATTCGTTAAGGGTATCAATCTTGAACGACTGGCTCAGTGCGCAGCGATTGAGTCCCGACCTCAAGCAGTTAGAGAGTTTAGGCAAAACCAGTAATTTGGCCTTGAATCACGTTGATACTGTGAGATCTACACTGCTTATTATTGGTTCTTTTAGTCATATATCTTCATTAGCCAAGGGACTGATCAGCCAAGTGACCGACGCGGTGCTTGATGGATCTGAACTCACGAGTACAGCCCAAAAAGTACAGCCCAAAATTAGTACAAGTGAGCCGATACTACTTTAAAGATCCAAAAAGATCCAAATCTGAGAATCCTCAAAACAAAAAATGTCCTCACCTGAGAGAGGACATCGTTCACATTGTTTTCATTGTTGTTTAGCCTTTAAGCTTAAAGGCTTGCCATTACGGCTCTAGCGGCTTCTAGGGTGCGGTCAATGTCCTCGTCGGTGTGGGCGAGGGAGGTAAAGCCAGCCTCAAACTGGGAGGGGGCAAGATAGATGCCGTGCTCTAGCATGCCGCGATGGAAGCGTCCGAACTTGGCGGTGTCGGATTTTTTGGCGTCTTCGTAGTTGTGAACCGGGCCTTCGGTAAAGAAGAAACCAAACATGCCGCTGATTTGTCCACCGCAGGCGGCGTGGCCGGTTTCTTGAGCGATTTGCAGCAGGCCATCCGACAGTTTTTTGGTAATCCGGTCGAGCTGCTCATAGGTGCCCGGACGCTGCAATAGCTCTAGGGTTTTGATCCCAGCCGTCATGGCGAGGGGATTCCCGGAAAGCGTGCCCGCCTGATACATTGGACCGGCTGGAGCCACGAGCTGCATAATCTCCTTGCGTCCGCCGTAAGCGCCGACCGGCAAACCGCCGCCGATAATCTTGCCCAAGGTAGTCAGATCTGGCGTGATGCCAAATTTCTCTTGCGCGCCGCCGTAGGCAATCCGGAAGCCGGTCATCACTTCGTCGAATACTAGCAGCGCACCATGCTCTTGGGTCAAAAGGCGCAGTCCTTCTAGAAAACCAGCATCGGGTGGAATGAATCCGGCATTGCCAACGACGGGTTCTAGGATCACGCCCGCGATTTGGTCCGGATTTTCTTCAAACAACTGCTTGACGGCGTCTAGATCGTTGTAGGGGGCGGTCAGGGTGTTGGCTGTGGTGGATTTGGGCACACCAGGGGAATCAGGTAAGCCCAGCGTCGCCACCCCGGAACCAGCTTTTACCAGAAACATATCGGCATGGCCGTGGTAGCAGCCTTCAAACTTGATCAGTTTGTCGCGTCCGGTAAAGGCTCGCATCAGCCGCAGCACACCCATACAGGCTTCAGTACCAGAGTTGACAAACCGCACCATTTCAATGCTGGGAACAGCGTCGATTACCATTTCCGCCAGCACGTTCTCCAGATAGCAGGGCGCGCCAAAGCTAGTGCCCTTTTCGAGTGCGTCCCGCAGAGCTGCCAACACCTCTGGATGGGCATGGCCGCAGATGGCCGGTCCCCAGGTGCCGACGTAATCAATATACTGATTGCCGTCCACATCCCAGATATAGGCACCCTTGACATGGTCAAACACAATCGGCTGCCCACCCACGGATTTGAAGGCCCGGACCGGAGAGCTAACCCCACCGGGCATCAGCTTTTGAGCGGCTGCAAAGATTTCTTCTGATTTTGTAGTCTTAAGGGGCGTAGTAACCAAAATTCTCTCCTCTTATACGCTTCAACCGACTATCGATCCAAAGTCACAGCGATTGATGACTTGATTGACTCACTTCTACTTATCCTAAATCGGCAGTGCCCTAATCGACCCTCTGATCCAGTGAAGCGATTGATTATCTCGGTCGTGCCTTCATTGATAATGGGAATACCTGCTGTTGCAAGACGTTAAAACCCGTTGAAAACTATGTCTACTCCTGCTGTAACCTTCCAGTCTGCCGTTCCAGTCGAGCAAATCCGCTACAACGAACAGGGCTTGGTGCCTGCCATTGTTCAGGACTACTTGGATGGGACGGTGCTGATGATGGCCTGGATGAATCAGGAATCACTCCAGAAAACCCTGGAGACCGGTGAAACCTGGTTCTGGAGCCGCTCGCGGCAAGAATTTTGGCATAAGGGTGCAACTTCGGGGCATTTGCAGCAGGTCAAATCCATTCGCTATGACTGCGACAGCGACGCAATTCTAGTCACCGTCGAGCAAATTGGCGACATTGCCTGCCACACCGGCGAACGAAGCTGCTTCCACCAAATCGAGGGGTCGATCAAGGCTCCCCCAGCCGATACACTGTCTCAAGTGTTTGAGGTAATTTGCGACCGCCGCGATCATCCCAACCCAGACTCCTACACCTGCAAGTTATTCGAGGGTGGCGACAACAAAATTCTGAAAAAAATCGGCGAAGAGTCGGCAGAGGTGGTAATGGCGTTCAAGGACGATGACAAGGACGCGATTGCTGGCGAAGTTGCCGATTTGCTTTATCACACGATGGTGGCGTTAGCACATCACAAGGTAGACCTGCGCGACGTGTACCGCAAGCTGCAAGCTCGTCGCCGCTGAGGTCAGGCAGGTTAGGCCTGGGGAATTCTAAACTCGGAGACTGAGATGGCTACAAACGCAATGGGCGCCGTTCGGACAAACATTAAGTTAACCAATGCTGTAGACGAAGAGCTGGTAGCGCGAGGACTGTTGGCCCCTCGGTTGCTGCGAACCTGTGAAGTTGATGCGCTGGTCGATACAGGATCGGTCTATTTGGTTCTGCCAAAGGCGATTGTGCAGCAGCTTGGCCTCCGCATTGTAGGGCAGCAGCCTGCAACCTTTGCCGATGGCCGCGAAGCGATGGTAGATGTAACAGGAGCCATTCAGGTCGAATGGGAAGGCAGACGTACGATCGAAGATGCATTGGTGGCCGGTGATGAGGTATTGATCGGTCAGGTGGTGCTAGAAAAGCTGGATCTGTTGGTGGACTGCAAAAACCAAAGGCTGATTCCGAATCCCAAGCATCCTGATTACCCAGTGACGTATATTCTCTGAGAGATTCCGTGAGGCGATTGAGTGCTTCAGGCTCTTCGGGTAAGGTAGTAGCCATGAGATGGCGCAAATTTTTTCTCGGTGCACGGGCACGGATTTTAGTTTGGTTGGTGGTTCTGATTGCCCTTTCAACGGTTGTTGCAATCTTTGCAATCCGGCAAATTTTGTTTGCCCAGTTGCTGAATCGGGTCCAGCGCTCACTAGAACAAGAGGTTGAGGAAATTCAAAAATTAGCAAATGGACGCAACCCCGCGACAGGGGAACCCTTTGGCAATGATGTTGCAGCCATTTTTGATGTGTTTTTATCTCGTAGCGTGCCGGATGATGATGAATTTTTAATTACGCTACTGAATGGGGACGTGTATCAAACTAGTCCAATTGCTTTACCCGATGCCTTGAGTAGCAATATTAGCCTATTGCGATCGCTAGCTCAAACTGAATCCCCGATTCAAGGGCAAACATCCACGGAACGAGAGACCATCATTTATCTAGCTCAACCGATTCAAACACTAAACAATAATTTTGGCGTGTTTGTTGTCGCGCATTCTCTCAGTAACTTAAAAAGAGAAATTGATCAAGCGGTGTTGGTAGCTGCTCAAGTGATTATTAGCGTACTGTTGCTAGCGCTAATTCTGGCCTGGATTGCGATTGGTAAAGTCCTCTCACCATTAGAATTGCTTACAGAAACGGCTCGCTCAATTAAAGATTTTGATCAATCTTTTGATCGACGAATCCCGATCAGAGGTGCGGATGAGATTGCAGAGTTGGCTGCAACCTTTAATCAAATGCTTGATCGCCTGCAAGCCTCCTTTTCTAGTCAACGGGAGTTTATTAACGATGCCAGCCATGAGTTTCAAACCCCCATCACCGTGATTCGCGGCAATCTAGAAATGCTGCGCCAATCGCTAGGAGAACGCTACGAGGCGCTCGATTTAATGGATGATGAGCTCAATCGAATGAGCCGCTTGGTAGATGATTTGCTGCTGCTTGCCCGAGCCGAACGACCGGATTTCTTGAATTGAGAACTGCTAGAGGTTAGCAAACTAACCCAAGAATTATTTACTAAGGCAACAGCATTGGCTTCACGCAATTGGCAGTTTGCTTCTCAGGTATCGCTCCGCATTGTGGCCGATCGACAGCGCTTAACGCAAGCCGTAATGAATCTGGTGCAAAATGCAGTGGAACACACGGCTGCAAACGATGTCATTACACTCGGTTCCCAATTGACTGGAGATACAGTATGTTTTTGGGTAGAGGATACAGGTATAGGGATTGATCCCGCCGATCAAGCACGAATTATGCAACGCTTTGCTCGTGCTGCCAATAGCCGTCGTAAATCAAAAGGAGCGGGTTTAGGTCTATCGATTGTGAAAGCGATCGCAGAAGCCCACGGGGGACAGGTGACCGTTGCTAGTGAGCTAGGCAAAGGCTCGCGATTCAGCATCATTCTGCCCCTTGATCCACCGCAGGATATGATGATCCGATGAAGCGAATTCTGATTGCAGAAGATGAACCACAAATTGCTGCTTTTTTGCAGAAAGGGTTACAAGCGCATGGTTTTACAACTACCGTAGCTGATGATGGCGTTAAGGCCACCTACATGGCTCGGACAGAAGATTTTGAACTCCTAATTCTTGACTTAGGGTTGCCAGAAAAGCATGGCATTCAGGTGATTGAGGAGTTGCGCAGGCGCGGGGAGATGCTGCCAATTATTGTGCTGACTGTGATTCAAGATGTCCAAGATAAGGTGAAAGCCTTGGAAGCGGGAGCCAATGATTATTTGACCAAGCCCTTTTCATTAGAGGAATTGATTGCTCGGATTCGAGTGCAATTGCGATATCAGCGGCCGTTACAGTCCCCAGAAGAGACAGTTTTAAAAACAGGAGATTTAGTTCTCGATCTGAAGCAGCGCAGTGCTCAGTTTAAGGGATACCGAATCGAGCTATCGACTCGCGAATTTACTCTATTAGAAATACTGGCACGCCAACCTGGACAAGTTTGGACCCGGGAAGAATTGCTAGACCAAGTCTGGGGTTACGATTACGATCCCAGTTCTAATATTGTCGATGTCTATATTGGCTACTTAAGAAAAAAATTGGGACGAGGATCGATCAAAACTGTGCGAGGCCTCGGTTACCGGCTGCAAGTTTGAATAGGATCACCGCTCGTTTTTCTGACGTAAGTAGGATGTTTTCATTTCACAAGCGCCGTAAAGTATAGAGGTATACAACGCATCCTAATATTGCTCAGGTTTTGCAGAGCTTAGGCAGTAGTTCTATATTGTAGTTCTATATTAAGACGTTGCTTTGATGCAGCGCTAATTTGGCATGGGCTAATTCAGACGAGCGTTTAGTAAACATGAGAATACTCTCATCATTTCTCATGAAAAACCCATGATCTAGGGCATACATTTAGCTATTGTTTATTTAACTTAGATTTTACCTATCGTTAATCTTTATTGACGGTACTCGAAGTTTTATTGACGGTACTCGAAACAATTTAGGGTTGATAGTCACTCTAGGTTTTTAGCCCAAAGGGTGCAGAATACCCGTTGCCATACAAGTGGTCTTACCTCGATAAGGATGTGTGAAAGTGATGAAACTGCTCGTTAAAAGCAACAGAACCATCCGGTGCAGCGAGGGGCTTCCCCATCAACCGGAAGAAGCCAATAGAGGATCGATTAACACCAGGCAACGGTTGCAGTCGCAACTCTCCAATCAAATCAGTTCTATTCGCATTGCTCTCTATTCCCACGACACGATGGGGTTGGGCCACAAGCGACGTAATTTGTTGATTGCTCAAACCTTGGTTCGGGTGCTCCCGCAAGCTTCGATTTTGCTAATCAGCGGCATGGAAGAGGGACATAGTGTTGATTTACCTGCCAATATTGATTACCTGTCTTTGCCAGCATTGCGCAAAGAGATCAATGGACAGTATCAGCCCCGCCGTCTAGATATGCCGCTGCAAGAGCTGATTGCGATTCGATCGCAGGTAATTCAGGCGGCAATGAAAACCTTTACCCCCGATCTATTTCTTGTAGATAATGTGCCGCGCGGTGCAGTGCGAGAACTCAATCCAACGCTGGAATACCTGAGGGCACAAGGACAAACGCGCTGTGTATTAGGATTGCGGGATGTGTTAGATGAACCCCGAGTTGTACAACGAGAATGGCTGCGTGCTCGCAATGAGGAAGCGATTGCCCAGTACTATGATGCAGTTTGGGTGTATGGCGATCCGAATGTGTTTGATCTAGTTCAAGAATATCGATTATCGCCAGAGGTGGCAGCCAAGATTCGCTATGCTGGCTATTTCGATCAGCGTCAGCGTTTGCAATATTTGGCATCTACCGAAGACATTTTAGTCAGTTTGCATCTACCGCCCGGTAAGCTGGCCCTCTGTTTGGTGGGAGGTGGCCAGGACGGTGCCAATTTAGCTCAGATGTTTGCGCAAGCGGCATTACCGCCTGACACCAATGGGGTGATTTTAACCGGACCGTTTATGTCGTTGAAACAACGGCAGCAACTTCATGATCGGGCTGCTGCTCATTCCCGATTACGGGTTTTGGACTATTTAGAAGAACCAACGCAACTCTTGAGCCAAGCAGACTGTGTGGTGTCAATGGGAGGCTACAACACGACCTGTGAATTGCTCTCGTTTGGGAAACGATCGTTGATTGTGCCTTCCCTGGATTGCGGGCCGGTCATTGGCTGAGCAAATCATCCTACCAAACCTAACCTGGGAGATGACCCAAACCGGCAGTGCGCTGGCGCAACTCCATCAACAAGATCCTAAACACCTGAGGACGTTGACGCGCAGTGATGAAGCCACAACTCTATTGACCCTAGCTGCTGATTTAACCTGGCTCTGTCCGCAGCAAAAACATCGCATTCAAACAATTGCCGTGCGGCTAGCCACCGTGCTGCTGAATGCGCCTCCTCTGCGTCTGCCGATTCATGGTGACTTTAATGCAGAACAGGTTTTACTGAGTTCTGAAGGCATTAGCGTAATCGATTTTGACCGGGCTGGACGCGGCGATCCAGCCACAGATTTAGGCTCATTCATCGCTAAATTAGAGCAAGCCGAGCTGTGCGGCAGGCTGTCTACCTACCAATGTGAACAACTAGCCGCAACTCTAATTGCCGGATATCGGACTGTCGCTGGTGACTCTATTTCAAACGATTGGATTCAGCTTTATGTTGCGGTTGGCTTATTTCGCTTGGCATCTGAACCATTCCGCTATTGTGAACCAGATTGGTTAGCTAAAATCAGCGCCATTTTAGATCGCATTGAGCAACGTCTAGCCCAAGTTCCATCCGATCGGCTCTGTTCGAGTTACCCAGCTTAGAACTTTCTAGTGTCATGTTCTAGTGTCATGTCTATTCCGATTACAGACCCATTCAACATCCTCGCTGATCCCGCCTTTGCCTTTTTAGCAGCAGCCCTTGATCCACAGCAAGTTCAAAGCAAATTTCAGGCTCAGGTCTTCTATAACTCTCGTCGCATTCAATACTTACAGCTACAGGCGATTCGCGTTGTTCGCCATAAACTAAACCGCCGATGCTTGATTGAATATGACGTAATTGTGGAGCAGTCAGGCCGAATTCGGTCGATGACCTGGATTGGCAAGGTGCGAGCAAAGCGCCTCAACCAGGCGAGTTATCGGCTGCAAAAAATCCTGTGGGATTATAGCTTTCACAGGGATAGTCCCGATGGCATTTCTGTCCCAGAACCAGTCGGGCAGATTCCAGAGTGGCATATGTGGCTTCAGTGCAAAGTATCTGGTGTTCCAGCTACCACGCTATTACCCAAGCATGAGGGGCTAGAACTCTCTCAGCGTATTGCCGCCGCCGCTCATAAACTGCATCAAGCCTGGATTTTGCCCCATCGCTGTCACGGTATAAAAGAGGAACTGACGATTCTGCACGATCGGCTTGCCAGAGTCACTCAACAGCACCCTCAGTGGCAAACCCGATTAGAGCGAATTCTAACTGCATGCGAACGTTTGGCATGCACGATTTCGTCGCCCCTTTTCTGTGGCATTCATCGTGATTTTTATCCTGATCAAGTCTTAGTGAATGGCTCGCGGCTCTATCTACTAGACTTTGATCTATTTGCAGGTGGCGATCCAGGTCTAGATATTGGCAATTTCAATGGTCATTTGATTGAGCAAGGACTCCGCCTCCTGGGCGATCCGAATGCCCTCGCGGCTCAACAGACCAGATTGACTGAAGAATTTGTTCAGCTAAGCGGAGAGGAAACTCGTCACTCAATCGATGTTTACACAACTCTCATCTTAGTTCGTCATATCTACCTGAGCATGCAATTTCCGGATCGCCGACCCTTTACGGAAATGATCCTAGAGCATTGCGAGCAACGATTCAGCCAGTCAATCGTGATGCCAGCATAATAGCTGAATTGATTTGACAACATCTTGGTTAAAATTCAGTTTCTTATTCACCTGATTCGTGCATAACTGCTAACCGCTCGTTATTGATTCAGAATGATTCAGTTTCTTAGCTCTAGTTTGGCAATCGCAGCAATTGCTTTATGGACACTACCTAGCACTGCCTCGCTGCCCCAACCCGAACCATTAGACAATATTCCCTCGGCGTCCCAACTCGCTGATGTCAATCCAGGCGATTGGGCGTTTCAAGCCTTGCAATCCCTCACAGAGCGATATGACTGCATCGTAGGCTATCCAGATGGCACCTTCCGCGGTGAGCAATCGTTGAGCCGCTACGAATTTGCCGCAGCGCTGTCGGCTTGTCTCGACCGCATGAATGAGCAAATTTCAGCATCAACAGCGAATACAGTCTCTAGCGAAGATCTGACCACCCTCAGCCGCTTGCAAACGGATTTTGCTGCCGAACTTGCGACCATCCGATCTCGAGCGGATGAGCTAGAAATGCGAACTGCCGCCCTAGAAGCCCAATCATTTTCTACAACCACCCGACTGAATGGCGAAGTGATTTTTGCCTTGACCGGAGCAGGCGGCGAGCGTAAAGCAGACGGGAGTGATGAGTCTGTTGAGCGCAATGTTGTGTTGGGCAACCGGGTGCGGCTGGAATTGACAACCAGCTTTAGCGGCGACGATCAGTTGCGTATGCGTCTGCAAGCTCGTAATATTCCAGAATTTGAAGCCGCCACCGGAACTCAGATGGCAAACCTAGGATTCGACGGCAGCACAGGTAGTCTAGTTGAATTGGATCGATTAGATTACGAAACGGAACTGGGCGATCGAGCACTTGTTGTCGTTAGTTTGGTGGGCGGCGGCTTGGGAGATTATGTCAGTACTGTTAATCCTCTGTTTAGCGGTAGTGGCGATGGAGCCATTTCCACCTTTGGGCGTGAGAACCCGATCCGACGCCAAGGCGGAGTTCCTGGGATTGGATTGACCTATGAACTCACGGATGACCTTAGATTAGAGTTGGGGTATGTTGCCAGTGGAGCCACCGACCCAGAAGTTGGCTTTTCCCAAAGTCCCTACGCGGCAGTGGCTCAAGTCACGCTGGAGCCTGTAGATTCGGCTCGCTTCAGTTTAACCTACGTGCGATCGTTCAACGGTTTAGATACAGGCACAGGCAGTGCCCTAGCTAGAGATCCGTTTGAAGATAATTCTGATGCTATTATTGCTAATTCCCTGGGTGCAGAAGCCTCTGTGGATATTGGTGACCATTTCACGCTGGGCGGACGAGTCGGGTGGATTCAAGCGACCGCTAAAGATTTAGATGACAATCCCCAAGCAGATATCCTCACCTGGGCCGTGCTGCTCGGTTTTCCCGATTTGGCTGGAGATGGAAATTTGTTGGGTGTAATTGCCGGTCACCCGCCACGAGTAACGCACAATCAGTATGGCGATCGAGAATCAGATGCGGCTTTACACTTAGAAGTGTTTTATCGCTTGCAACTGAACGACAATATTGCCGTTACCCCTGGTGTGTTTGTGATCCTAAATCCAGAAAATGATGCCAGCAATACTCCCATCTACGTTGGCACTGTTCGCACCACCTTTAGCTTTTGAATAAAAATGAGAAACTGGCAAGCATCAAGGCATTTAGTTCCGGCGAATAGGTCAGCCGTTGAGAAACCTGGGCAAAGTTAAGTAGCTCAACATCATTAATTTGCAGATCCGTAGTGCAAGCGTCTCGCTGGCGCGGGCAAGATGGCCGCACTCTATCTACCGTTTCACTCGATTGACCTACTTAGTACCTTCGGCAGGCATTGCTAAGCCCATCATTACTCCTGAAATCCCTAGAAGCCCTGATTTGCCATCACCGCACAATTTTGTTTGCTTTGCACGATCTTTTATTGAGTGAACCATATTAAGTGAATCACAATTGCGTCCCTGCTTGCAGACATAGCTGTAGAAGGAGATGTGTCATAGTACCAGAGAAAAGTGACGGAAAAATGACAACAAACTTCGTTTCAATTTCCTTCATCTTCTGGACACCATTCTTTCCTCTGAATGATTATTTTATGCTTGTCTTTGCACAGTAGTTCTACGCTGAAATTTAAGTCATTTTTATGTGTTCCATAATGGCTTCTTAATTTCTTAAGGCTGTCAACCTTAATCTAAACGCTTTAAAAAGAATAACGAGTGAGAAATTCGACTTTGCTAGACACGCTAATAGCAACTCTGGGACGAACAGATTGTTTTGCTTGATCTTGAACCTGATGGATTTTCTTAACTAAAACTGAATTGGAGATAGCATTCATGGCTAAGAACGTCATCATCTTTGTTGGCGATGGAATGGGCTGAGAAATGGCTCGTGCTGCCGCGATCGCCAAGCAAATCGATGCAGGGCACAATGGAATGACCCTGGGTGACTTTTATACCTCAGGCAAAGGCGCAGGGTTAAGCTTTCAAGAGCTAGAAAATTATACCAATGCTACAACCTACTCTGCGATCGTGGCAGGTGATACCGACAATTCGGCATTAGAAGGAATTCCTGACGATCGTGGCACCGGAGAGGCTCCTGTACGTACAGGCTTTGCCTTCAATCCCAGCTTTAATGCAGAAGGAAATCCGGCAGGTGGTAATCTAGTTGGCTATGACCCTGTTCAGGGCGGCCCTAACCCCTGGACACCTGGCACCAACCCAGACTACATTGAGCAAAACTATGTTGATTCTTCCGCAGCGGGTACAGCACTGTTTTCGGGGGTGAAAACCTTCAACGGTGGTTTAGGGGTTGACCTATATGAACAACCCATCGAAACCGTTTTGGAAACGGCACAGGCAGAAGGTAAAGCAGTAGGTGTAGTTTCGACTGTACCCATCA
Source organism: Leptolyngbya sp. NK1-12 (assembly GCF_032598965.1). Classification (NCBI taxonomy): domain Bacteria; kingdom Bacillati; phylum Cyanobacteriota; class Cyanophyceae; order Leptolyngbyales; family Leptolyngbyaceae; genus Leptolyngbya; species Leptolyngbya sp. NK1-12. The sequence goes on along the minus strand of NZ_CP053586.1, from coordinate 5,945,951 downwards.
GCCACGCAACTCCTGCGGCACCTGCGGCACATGTCAATAATCGAAATGATTACGATGACGACTATCCAGAAAATGACACCATTCTGCAACAGATGTTGTTGCAAACTCAACCAGATTTAATTCTGGGTGGTGGACATCCATTGGATCTAAACAACGAAACAGATACAAGCGGTGAGTTTACCTATCAGTTTATTGCTGAGTCTACTTATCGCCATCTAGTTGATAATCCCACGGGTAACCGATACGGATATACATTTCTGGAGCGCGGACCCGATGCCGGTGAAACATTATTGCAAACCGCCACAGAATTGAACCCAGAAGACGGCGATCGCCTGTTTGGACTCTATGGAGCACGGGGACAAAACGGTAATTTACCACTCCGGACGGCTAACAGTGACTACAGTAATACTGGGCTGGATACCTTCTCCCATCGCTCGTCTCAACGAGCCGGGGAACTCCCCGATACTATTCGCCCTCTAGCCGAAGGTGAAACCGTAGATGAATTTATTCAGCGAGAGCTGAACGAAAACCCCTCCTTCTTGGAGATGACCCAAGCCTCACTCGATTTCCTCAGCAAAGATGAAGATGGATTCTTCCTGATGGTCGAGCAGGGCGACATGGACTGGGTGCTCCATGACAACAACATGGAAAATTTGCTCGGTACAGTGTTTGATCTGGATGATGCCGTTGAGTACACGATTGACTGGATTGAAGCAAACGGTGGCTGGGAAGAGAATCTGTTGATTGTTACCGCAGATCATGATCATTACTTGACCCTCAATGACAATTTCCCAGCGTTGTACCGTCAATATGGTGCTGAAGCGCTCACCTTAGCATTCGACCCGAATCTAGCCGGCCACTACTTCGGTTCTAATCCCGAAGATAAGTATGAGTGGGGCAACCACTCGAATCGTCCCGTGCCAGTGTTTTATCAGGGTGCAGGTTCCGAAGTGCTGACTGGTTATATCGGCGCAGGTTTCGAGAACTATGGCGTTGAAGTTCCAGGCATTCCAGATCATGTGGATTTGGTACACCTGGCGGAAACCATGCGGGCCGGTGTGACAGCATCGGGTGAAGGTGAAAAGGCAACGAGCGGCGATGATACGCTACTCGCCACTGGCAACGCAGTTCTATTCGGTGGCGCAGGCAATGATACCTTAGTATCGACTGGAGCAGGCAACAATCGGCTCTATGGAGCTGAGGGAGATGATATTCTGTTCGGTGGTGCAGATGACACGTTGCTGGGTGGCGTTGGTGATGACGCGATGTATGCACTGGGAACAGGTGAGACAACGATGGTTGGAGGCGCAGGAGTCGATCAGTTTTGGATCGCCAATGGTGAACTACCTGAAACCTCTAACATCGTTATTGATTTTGAAGTCGGTGTTGATGTGATCGGGCTAGCGGGTGTATCTGGCGTCAGCAGCATTGATGACCTTAGCTTTACCCAAGGCGAAATGGGTGCCGTGATCAGTGCAATGGGGCAAAACATAGCTGTCTTGAATAGCATTAATGTGATTGATATTGGCTCCAATAGTTTCGCCTTCGCGTAGTTCCGGCTTAGTTTCCTGTGGTGATACTGGTATTTGCCATTCGGCTACCCACTATTCAGCAGGCTACTAAAAATTAACAAAATTAACAAACGGAGGGTGGGCAATTGCTCATCCTCCTAATTCTAGAACTCGAGGATAGAGGAACTCTTGGTGATGCCTGATGCGTTATACCAACTTGATGTGAAGCTGCACAAAATTCACCCCACCGCCCCCTACGGACCTCCCCTTAGTAAGGAGATTAGTAAGGGGAGGCTGGGAGGGGTCAAAATACTGTGAAACTTCACAAAGAATTGGTATTACCAATTATCAATGCTGCTCCCACCAAATCTTCAACCGTTTCTATTTAGGTTCTTTTAATCAGGGGAGATCAATATTACAAAATTACTGCATGAAAGAAAACTCATCTTTCTCTCATCGAATGTTCATGAGCGGTCTATATGCTGTGATATAAGTATGTCAAGTTGGATACGATTTAGTTAACCAACTCTACTTAATTCAATCCATTGAACTTGTACAACCGAAGGAGGTTGTTATGAAGCTCGTACTGCCGACAAAGCGTTCGATTGGCACAGCGATTATGGCCGGTTTTTTATTATTAGCGCCTGCTGCACTAATTAGTTTTACAGCGATCGGCCCTGCTCTGGCTCAAGTAGATAATGGTGATGAGGATGATAACGGTGTGCCGAATGGTGGAGTTGCTGCGGGTGCAGGCGGCGCTTACGAAGCTGGCATGGGAACAACGCTGCCGATTGCCGCTACGGTAGGTGGATTAGTTTTGACCGGGGTTGGTGTTGCAGCGTATCGTTCGCGTAAGTAAGCAGATCCAAAGCATAAGTAATGGTGGGCCTGTCGCAACTATTACGGCATAAGCTGGAGTATAAGCTACAGCATAGGCACCAAGTGCCTATATGGCTTCTGCTATATTTATCGTTCCTGTCTGGAATGATGCTAGGTACCACAGTGGGAATGGTTGAGAGAATAGCCACGGGTGCGTTGAATCGGAATCGGCCCGTGGCAAATTCTGTTTCTCCAGTGGCTTCTCCAGTGCCTTCTCCGGCGGTTGCCGCCTCTCCGGTGGTGGCCTCTCCAGCAGTCACGCCAGTTGATAGCAGTGAACTCGTGGCATCTCAGACAGTTGAGGCAGCAGAGGCAACTCCTGACTTTTCAGGTATTGACCCCACCTGGATTCATATTCCTGCCATCGAGGTCAATACGCATGTCATCCAGCTTGGCCTGAATGCAGACGGCACTCTTCAGGTTCCAGAGGATTTTGCTAGAGCGGGGTGGTGGATGGGGGGAGCACGTCCTGGGGAGCCGGGAGCTGCCGTAGTTGTGGGCCATTTTGACTCAACGTCCGGTCCAGCCGCGTTTTATCGTCTGCGCGAGCTGCAACCCGGTGATGAAATTCAACTGATGGATCCAACTGAGCAGGCCGTGAGATTTAAGGTGGAGCAGATCCAGCAGGTTTCTAAAGATGCGTTCCCTACCGATGCCGTTTACGGAAAAACGCCTGAACCGACATTGCGGTTAATTACCTGCGCTGGCCGGTTTGACTACCGAACGCGTCATTATCAAGACAACCTAATCGTGTTCGCGTCGTTTATCAATAAGGTCGTGAAAGAGTAGAGAATCAGAAACGATGGAACCTGGGGAGAGGGGAAAAGGGCAGCCTCAGTAGATCGCAAATTCTGATTGATCCCTCCTAGCCCCCTTACGAAGGGTAGGGTTGATTCCTGTGGCTACAACAAATTACAGGAAAATTACAGGATCCTTTATTGCCGCTCTCATTAGTGCTATCCATTACGCAGAAGTCGGTGGATTGTAGAGAGAGACTAGGTTCTGGACGCAAGTTGCGCTCCTTCGAGTAAGTGGTGCAACTTGCCCAGTCCCCGCCAAAGGGTTTTCACTCCGGGTTCCCCATCGCCAGCACGGGCTAAGAATCCTCCTAACCCACTCGTTTGCTTCAGCCCACTGAAGTTCAAATCCGTCGTATCCTGGATTGCCAGCACTACTGCCTGTTGCTTTGCTCGTTCCAGCACACTCGCTCGTTGACTCGCTAATATCTGCTTCGGCTGCACTCGCCTAGTTGCCCAAAACCGCTAGATGCTTTGACTCTCTGCCGCACTGCTGCTCGCACTCGGCACACTCTCGCTCGGATGCTGGGCTAACCGCCGTACCGTTTCCCGCAATCGTTGCCCATGCCGAAAATCATCAAATGGATCGCTTTTAATTTCCTAGCGCACCCAATCTCGCATCTCCCTGACCCTATCGTTCAAGCTTGCTTATTCCCTAGATTCCCATACCCAACCCTCCAAAGCCAGTCCTCATCACATTTCTACCCACTTCTGCGTAATGGATAGCTATTTAAGGGGGGGTTAGGGGGGATCTTCAACTTGTGTGTACACCGTAGCCAATTTTGAGGGAAACTGAGCAAAAATGGGGATCGGAAGTCCCCCAATATATAGCCCTAACGGGCATACCAGATGTCCGTTTTCACAAAAAATGGCGCGGCTTTCAAATTCGTGGCGCGGCATCATAAAGCGTGAAATCCCTTCAGGATAAGGGTTTTACTATTTTCGCCATCTCAAAACCCGTCAGTTTTTACTAGATCTCATTATCAAATTCGTGGCGCGAGTATTTTATTTCATAGTAATAAATTCTTTAGATACTGCAACTTAAGCTTCTAAATGCTTTCAAATTCGCGGCGCGGATTTTTGGTCGCTCAAACTTCCGCTGCATGAGACTTTGAGGCTTAACAGGACGTTAAATCTTAGCTAGCGACGGTGAGCCATTTTCAAGCAGAAATTTATGCTCTTAAGTATTTTCAAATTGATGGCGCGAATCTTTTTGCTCTGAAGCCTGCTCAATTAAAGGGTTTCAAGCTTCTGGCTTAGATAACTTCCGTGCCAAAAAGTACATTACAACTAGGACTGCGATCGTCTCCTTGTTGTTGCGCTCCTATAAAGTGGGATTGACGGTCGGGCACGAGAGGTTGTTTAGCGTTTGCCTCTACATGGCTACTCTGACCATGAGCCGTGTTTTTTGCACACGGCTGATTTAGGCAGATGGGCGGTGCATGGTCAGATCACCTTTCGGTGAGCAACGACAAAGGGGAAGCAGGGGACGAGATCGGTTTCATTATCGTCAGAGTTGAGGCAACTGTTGGAAGAATATCGAAGCGATGCCCCTACCTCTTTCTTAGGCATTGGGGCAGGGACACATTTACCCAGAATCTGCTGATGCGATTTTACAAACAGCCTTTAAGTACTTGGGGATTGAGTGAGCCAGCACTTACATCTTCTGGCGAACAGCAACTACCTGCATGCATGGATGACGGGCAGTGGCAACACTTCATGACCGCAACTTATCGCCGGAGGTAATAGCGGCAAGCCAGCAAGAAGTGAACTAAAAGATACTCCATATTACGATGGTGGAGTGAATCTACGATAACGGATCGGTATGGGGATGAAGATCTTGGTGACAGGCAGTGCAGGACATTTGGGGGAAGCGTTAGTTCGTACCCTAAGTACAGGACAAAAATTGTAGAACATCCCGAAAATCATTCATTTTCTGCTCCAAGTTGAGAACAATGTGGCGGAGATGGTCAAAGCCATAACGGAAAATACTCTTGGCTCTGCGCCCATGCTTTTTGATCGTCAATGGCTTAACCTCATGAAGCCATTCTCCGGTGAGGATTATCCAGCACAGGGCTAATGAGAGTAATGCCAAGAGCTTGCTCAATCGCTCCCCATCTATCAGATGAGTTGATTCTAGGCGGAACCCACGGGTTTTGAAAATGCCGAATAATGTTTCAATTGACCAGCATTTGGCGTAATCGGTGATGGCAGATTTAGGGGAACTTTGGGTTGCAACGACTAATAGTGAGTTGTCCTCTAATCGCAAAGCCGCAATGTAGACCCAGTGCCCCCATAAGCGTCGTTTGTGACGCAAAATCTTGCTTTGTCCCACCGCTAAATCAGCAAACGCAATCGCGACTTTGAGACAAATTCGACCATTACTGAGTTTATGATTCTCTCGAATGCGAATCCGAAAGGGAGTCAGAGGATTACTCAGCAGATACCCGAACCAGGCTTTACCGACGAACTCCCGGTCAGCCGTTAAACAGGCAATGTCTCGATCCCCGAATCGTTCTAGAAACTGGTTGAACAAGCTCATACGTTCAGTACTATTGGAATTACCTCGCTTATCGAGCAGACACCAGACCAGGGGAAAAGCAACCCCCTCATGCACTACACCCAACATCAGAATGTTGAAGACGCAATCACCGAATTGCCATTCAGTTCGGTCTAACGACAAAGTCCATGGCTCTGGAATGTCCATGAGCGCAACAACAGTTTGAGCAATCTCGGTGTAATTGAGTTCGTAGGAGCGGAAGAATCGTTGCAAGCGTTTGTAATGGGAGTCGGTTTGAGCCTTGCCACTAAACCCTGTTGCCAACTCGGCGAAGTTCACGGTTTTCACTCGCAACAGGGCAATGAGGAACGCAGCGACAAAGCTTAATCTTGCTCCATGCCAAGCTAAATGGGGACGCAAAGCATCTCGAAGTAGAGTAACCTGATTCATGAGGGTTTTATGGACGAATGTGGTAATTCTCATGAAACCCTCTCCTACTCAAACTTTGCAAGCTTTTGTCCTGTACTTAGCCCTCATCCACACGTCTAGAACACTACCCGCTGATTCAACTCCAACAATCCGTTAAAATGCCGCTGGTGCAACTGTGGCTAACCCTATTATTTTATTATTAGGCTTCACCATTGAGCGACGAGGCGAGTTTTATGATACCCGACAGATTTGGGTGCTGGCCCAATAATCGACGGATAGGCAGTTTCTATTACTGACTAGCGGCTAACTTTTGAGCCAATATCTGGACAGCCTTCTCGTAATCTTTGCCCACCAGGTAGGAAAAATGATAGTAGCTGGCAAGATAGAAGTCACAGCCAAATTTTTGATACCGATCCGCGATCGCCAAAAAACCATAACGGGCATCCGTGGGTTGGGTAAACCAATCCCGATGGTAGGAATCTTGAAGAAACACGGTGAGTGTCTGCTGATCTGCACTTGGAATCAATCGAATCATATCAATGCTGCTGTGATGCGATCGCGGCACGGGTAGCAGCAAGTTGTAGCCCTCAAGCGTCAAGAAATCTGCCAAACTTTCCTCGCACTGAGGAAAGTTTGGCTCTTCCGGTAACTGGAGGAAATGGTGCCATGCCATCCAAAATTCGTGTTTGCTGTCAAACCCCGGGTCAATATCCAATCGCCACTGCTGCTCCTGACATAAATCATTAAGCACCTGCTGGGGCAAATCTGCAAGTTTCATAATGCCTGCACTCTGTTAACTTGTTGAAATGTAGGCTAACACAGGCAAAGAGTTTGACCCCAACCGTGTTGAGTTTTGTCCAAAACTTAATTCAACTGAAATTTAGGAGGTACTTACCGACATTCCGCATCCTTTCCATCTGCACCTAGCGCACTTTCAAGTACTTTCCCGCAATTACCAAAGACCTGCTCGTACTGATTTTGGTTAAAAGGGCACATTTCTTGTGAACCCACGAGAAGTGGTGCGTGCGATCCTTCGCTTTGCTCCTTACCGGGGCAAATATCTCTACCATTGCGATATGCTCAAATACGAGGATATGGCAATGGTAGAGATATTTGAGGGGAATGGGTAAGAAGCTTATTCCTCACCCAGTGTCTCCAAGAAACCTTGCCATTGAATCCGATATGCTGCTTTTTCTGCCTCACGCAAAAACGTGGCTTCCAGAGTGTTGAGATTCAACTGCCAGAGTTCCTCCCAGGAAAAACCTTGAGTTGCTAGAGTCGAGTACTCATTCACCAAGTTGGTGTTGAACATGGGTGGATCATCAGAGTTAAGGGTGCAATAAAGTCCAGCATCGACCATTTGACGAATTGGATGCGGTTGCGCTCGCGGCACAACACCAAGGCAGTAGTTGCTTTGAGGCGAAACTTCAAGCGGTGTTTGTGAAATTCGGAGTTCTTCAACTAAGGCATTATCCTCCAAACATCGAACTCCGTGACCAATTCGTTCAACCTGTAAATTCTTCAATGCGCCCCAAATGCTGTTTGCACCCTCTGTTTCACCCCCATGAGCAACGACTCGTAACCCCTGCCGCTTTGCCTCTGCAAAGGTTTCGGTAAAACCTTCTGGTGGATGCCCTGTCTCTAGTCCTGCAAGACCCAGACCAACAATGATGCCTCTCTCTTGACCCAGTAAAGCACATTCCAAAGCTCGATTCTGCAAATCCGGCTGATGGCGAGAAATAGTTGCAATGAAACGGACACGGCTACCGTAATTTGTTTCTCCCTGCACTGCACCTGTTTCTAACGCATGAAATAACTCATCATCTGAGAATTTGTTCACATGTAATGTTGTGCTAAAATGAACTTCACTGTACTTAATGTTTTGCTCTGATTGATGCTTGAGAAATTGCTCAACGATCAGTACATAGTCTTCAGGTGTTTGGATGCAGCGACTGGCAATGGTATAAACCTCGACAAAATGAGCTAAATCACGGAACTGATAGAATGACTTCCATTCCTCCAGTGAAGTCACAGGGATTTCTACTTGATTTTTTTGTGCCATTTGATAAACAATTTCAGCAGCGATCGCGCCCACCAAGTGAACGTGAATCTCTACTTTAGGCATGGCTTGCAGACAATCAGCTAATATCGATTTCATTGATTAGATAGTTCCTTCAAGGATGATTAATTGTGTGAGATTAAACGAATCCAGTTCTGTTCAGTGGCTTCATCGGCGGGAAATAGACACTCAATCCGTAGTTCTTGCAATGTGATGTCATAGGGTGTGCCTAAGGTGGCAACGGTGCAGAAAAACTGTAACTCCAGATCTGCTCGCTTGAAATGCACCGTGAGTAGCATGGTGTTTTGGGTAGTGAGATCGAAAGGATAGCGAATCTCTGAAACTCCTGGGTAACTCATTAACTCGTTTAGTAGTATCGCCAATTGTTCCTTTTCTCCTTCTGCGGTCGCTTCTCGGTGCAATCGTTGCAGCAAATGTCCTGCAAAGTCTTCCCAGTTCACCACAAACGGACGCAAACCCAGAGGATGAAACAGGACTCGCATGAAATTGAGGTTGCCATTTTGGTAAAAGTGCGTCTGTAGTTGCTCTCGGTCAATGAACAGTGTGAGCAATCGAGTCGCCGCATCGTTGGTTAAGAGCAAATTCCAGTAGCGATCAACCACGATTGCGGGGTAGGGTTCTTGTTGCCGCACCATAAAATCGATCGCTTTACGAACTGAAGCCATTTCAGGAGCTGATAGATCCGTTTCTGCGTGAATCGGAGCAAACCCAGCAGCGGTTAACATCAGATTTTGCTGTCTCAGCGGAATTTCTAAAACAGTTGCCAATTGCAGCACCATCTCTCGACTGGGTTTGGCACGTCCCGATTCGAGGAAACTGATGTGACGTTGAGATACCTGACTGATCACTGCTAAGTCAAGCTGGCTAAATCCTCGTTGGCTGCGCCATTGCTTGAGGAGCAGTCCAAATGAGCCAAGTTGTGGATCTGCGGCACTGGTGCGCTGTTGCATGACAAAACTTGCGAAAACAAGGGGGTTGATTACCTGTCAGGTAATTGCTTCGATTATCTCCTTTTCACATCATAGGTACATACCAATTGAGGCGGAAAATGATGTTGCAATCAACTCAAAGTTCTGCGACGCGACCAGCACAACAGTTATCTCAAAAATCTCTCATCGAAACCAATGATGGCACACGCCTGTTTTACCAAGATTTGGGGGCAGGTCAGCCGGTTGTTTTTATTCACGGCTGGGTAGTCGGTGCTGATATTTGGGAGTACCAGATGTCAGATTTGCCAAATCATGTGCGATGTATTGCTTACGATTGCAGAGGTTGTGGTCGTTCCGATCAACCCAGCAATGGCTATGATTACGATACGTTGGCTGACGATCTAGCCGCACTGCTTGAGCAGCTTGACCTGCAAAATGTCGTCTTGGTTGCCCATTCGATGGGCTGTGGTGAAGTCGTTCGCTATTTGTCACGTCATGGGGCAGCCCGAATTGATCGAGTTGTCCTTGTGGCAACCAACACGCCTTTTTTGCTTAGAATGAAAGACAATCCAGATGGCTTCGACAAGCAAATTCTGGATGACACGATCACTGAATTAAAGCGCGATCGCCCCCGCTATCTTGCCGCGATCGCCCCCACATTTTTTGGCACCGATCTGTCTACCCTTTCCATTTCGCCTGAGATGATGCAATGGGGGGTGGGACTCGCTCTACGCGCTTCGCCCAAAGCCACGATTGAGATGATGCGTGCGAATTTTGAAACAGACTTTCGACCTGACCTGCACGCTGTCACTGTACCCACGTTGATCATTCATGGCGATCGCGATCAAAGTCATCCCATTGATGTGACAGGAAGAAAAACCGCACAGTTAATCCGGGGTAGTCAATTCAAGGTGTATGAAGGTGCAGCCCATGGTCTGTTCATCACTCACAAAGAGCAATTTAATCGCGATCTGCTGGCATTTATTTAGAGTAGGTGCTTTTTGTTCGACGATCTCAAGATAGGAGTTCACAAATGTCTAATCAAGGTTCATGTCAATGCGGCGCGATCGCGTTTGAATTTGAGGGACCATCTTTTCTGACATTTTGTCACTGCAAAAACTGTCAGAAACTACATGGATCTGCCTTTGCACCGTTCCTTCATGCGGAATCAAAGACCTTCAAATGGTTGAAGGGTGAAGAATTCCTCAGCTATTTCAATTCATCATCACATTTGAGAAGAGCATTTTGTAGCAAGTGTGGTTCTACTCTGCCCATCGTCAGTCACGCGCTCAACCATATTGCTGTTCCAGCGAGTGCAATGGATACACCGATCGTGCAGCAGCCAGTCGCTCACTTCTATACGCGATCGCAAGCAAGCTGGTTTTGCATTGGTGATAACGCACAGCAGTATGAAACTACTCCACTAGGCGGGATTCGTGAAGTGTACGAACGGGTATTAAGCATGAACGAGACATGAGCACTTCACACTATCAGATTCGCTCTGCCCAAGTTGAGGATTTGGTCAATCTGGCGGCGATCGAACAAGCGGCAGCGACTTTTTCTGCATTGCGTACCATCCACTCATAGGTAGCAGATCCCATTGCCAACGCACCAACATTCGCAATGAACTCTAGATGGCTGGAACTATTTAGATCACCCAGTGGAAATAGCCAGTCTAGCGAGTGATCTTCGGTTGCAATAAATCCATCAAGACTAGTTGCTGTGAAGTATTGAGTTTTCATTCTTTCGCCATCCATCGTATATCGCCTCCAGAGCGTCTGCAATCAAACAACAGAGGTTATCCAGCATCAGAAATAAGCCCCGCCCCGTCTCTTTGAGCAGCAGTGTCAGTTTTGCGTGATTCTCATTTGGATCTGAGGCAATCACATGCGGTTGTTTGTCCCAATGTCTTAAAGAACCCAAATCAGAGAGAGTAGCATGACGTAATTCTGGGATCATTTCTTGTCCAAAGGTGATACGCTGTAGAGTCTCTGATACTTTGTGGATAACTTGCGATAAGCAGGCGATCGCATTGCCAGTAATGTCACCATTAGCCCAATCAATCCAGTCAAGGTAAATAGCAGCGCAATGCCGCGATCGGCTCCAGTGCCAAACCAGCTACCAATGAGATTCACGCCTGTCCCCGTGGTCATAAATGGGATAAAGATGAACTGCGCGATCGGTCCGATCATAAACGCGGTGAGGGGTGATGCAGCTTGCTCGATACTTTGAGCAAAGCCGAAGACGCGCCCTTGCCGTTCCAATGGAATGACGGCTTGCAGAATCGTTTGTTCTGAGGCTTCAACCACTGGAATCAGGCAGAGATAAACAAACATCCCTATGCTCAGCAACACGATAGAGGCTTGAATCGTAAAGCCAGTGGCAATTACCCACATGACAATATTTGCTAGAAATAGCGTCTGTAATGGGTTTTTCCCTAAACCGCGTTTAGCAATAACCAATCCACCGACAATAAATCCCAAACTTAAAAGCCCCCACAAAATTCCCCAAACCTGTACTGAAACCAGAGATAACCCATAGGCATCCATCAGGGACATGAAGATTCCGCCCAGGAAGTTGTTGAAACAGTTAAAGAAAATCAATCCGAATAATCCAGGGACGAACACGATCGCCCGAACTGTACCGCGAATGTCGATGTATTGAGTGTGATGTTCCGCGTGAATAATCTTTTGTTCAGCAATGGAAAGGGTTGCCAGATGCAGAATGACGGCAACGGTTAGGGCGATCGCACAAATCAGCACCCAATAGTCACCCAGAAACCCGATCGCCAGTCCACTGAAAATAGAAGCGATCAGAAATGATACACCATTCGCGGTGCCCACCAAACCATTGGCTTTGTCTCTCTCTGCTTCAGGAATCAGCAGGGTGACGAGGGTTGGCAGGGCGATTGTGCGGATATTGCCTGCGATCGCCCCTATTAAGGTCAGGGTGATAAAAATCCATAATGGAATGCTGGATACATCTGCAAAACCAGAGGGTGGCGTAGAACTAAAAATGATCTGAGCGAGGGTGTATAAGATGAGAGAGCAAACGCTGGACAGGAGCATCACTGTTTGCTTGCGATAGTGATCGACCAGTGATCCGAGAAAGAGTCCAGAGATGGCAACCGTGCCAACATACACACCCGCCATCACTGAGGTTGCCAGGACGGATTGAGTTTGCAGAAAAACCCAAAAGGTGACTGCGAACCAGACAAAAGTGTTGGTTAGCGCAGCCACCAGTGAGTTGACCAGGATGGCGTAAAACGTTTTTGTCATTGGATATGCTTGATTCACGTATTGTCTTGGCAATCGAGCGATCACCCCTGGTTGTCAGCGGCACTGGGTTGCCCATCCTGCTATCCATACGTCGGTTGCTGGGGCCAACCTGGGGGAGAATCTTCAAAGTCTTCCTGCCGCCCATAGGGAGTCGTATCGAGGAGGCTATAGGCATCGGTGAGGGATTCTACGCCACGACCGTAGGTTGAGTAGGTGTGGAAGATATCGTTGCCTATGCGGAAGAAGACGCTGAGTCCATGACTTTCACCCTGCATCACATTCGCTCCGTTTCTTTTCTCCAACTCAGCTTTGTCGCGGTAGTTGTACTCGATGGGTGCAATGGTTTCATCCAGGGTGACGTGAAAGTCGTAGTTGAAATCGCTGCCGTAGGAGGAATACCAGGGGACAGTCCACTCGTTTTGTTTCTTGTAAGCTTCGAGTTTGGAAGATGGAGCACGGGAGACGAGTACGAATGTGGTGTCGCGATCTTCCAGCATTGATAGATCGCCCAGAGAATTAACGTAGCCCGTACAGCCCATGCAGCCTTTCTGCCAATTGGGATCGAACATGAAGTGGTAAACGATCAGTTGAGTTCGTCCAGCAAACAAATCAATCAGTCTGACGGAGCCATTCTTTCCTTCAAAGGTGTACTCCTTTTCAAGTTTGACCATCGGCAGCCTGCGTCGCTCGGCATTAATGCGATCGCGATGCTTCGTATATTCTTTTTCGTGTTCAAGTAGAGTTTTACGAGCAGCCAGCCACTCGGTTTGGGCAACAATTTTGGGATGGGCAATTTCGGTTTGCATCATGGTAGTTTTTCCTTGCCTCTGTCGGCTGTTCTAGAGTTTGAACCTGATACCCGTTGAGCTAGAAGTTGAGCAAAGGTTGATTAATGAGCCTTCTGTGTATTTAACCACAAAGTTAAATATAAGAGGAAACGCTTGACTTGTCAATACAGATGTTCTATTCATTGAAAATGCAAGATTGCTCGTTTGAGACTTCCGAGAGGTCTTGTGAATGTGATATCAAAGGTGGCTCGTTACAGCAGGCGGCGACTGCCAGTTGTTGTTGCGCCCATCGCTGTAGTGGACGGGAATACTTGCAAATGCTTCATCACTCAGATTATCCAGACAGGCAATATTGATGGAGTAAAATGCTCCACCAATTTCATCCAGATATCCGCGTCCAAACGGTCTCGCACCACAGTGTTTGCAAAACAGGTGTTGGACACTGTGAGAGCCGAATTGGTAATCGCTCAGGTCATTTTCTCCAAACAGCAGACGAAATGCATCAGGTTCGATAATGACTGTCCATAATCTATTTTTGGTACAGATTGAGCAATTACATCTGCCTGTACCCTGGCTCAAATTAATATCGGCTTCAAAGCGCACCTTACCGCAATGACAGCTTCCCTGATAGGTCTTTTCCATAGGTAATCTCTTTCATAAAATTAGATTTCACTCAATGGATATATTGATGCTAAAAACGGCTTCTAACTGACGATTAACTTCACTTTTAAGTAAACAAACGTCGCTCTAGAAAATAATTAGATCTTGTCTTTTAGATCTTGTCTTTTGATGTATGCCTCTCAATTTTGCCTGGTAATCGCGTGTTAGTGATTCCTGCTGTAATAGCTGTGATTTTGGGAATCTCAGGCTCAGATTCTTGGTTTTGAAATTGATTCCAGGATAGAGATGTAAAAGATTATGGTTCCTCTATCTGATATAGTTTTCCTAGATTAGCGATCGCGTCTGCTTCCCACTTCACCCGACAAGGTGAGGCTGTACTTTTTCTATCCTTCGGCAGGTCTTTGTTGTTAACATTTGTTAGGTAGTCAAATTCTGCAGAGTGGCGAAGTAAGCCGAATCACCGATCTTAAACAATCCATACCAGGCTTCTAAAACTTCAGCAGATAAAGTCAAGCTCCTTAAAAATTTTGACATGATATGGTCCAGGATTCGTTTGAGAATAGCGTTATTAATTCCTGCAATCGCATCACTGGCAGCGACAGCAGTATTCACGGTCATGCTATTAAAGTAGCTCCAATCTCTTATTGGTTCAACATCTCCCGCAGTTGCTCATGTAGTTTTTTCACGACATCCGCTGCATTTTGCAGTTGAGCCGCATCTTGCTGTTTGGCTAATGTTTCAGCCAGTTCAGCGATGCGATCGCTCATTTCCTGAAATACGACCTCCCCTTTAGATGTGAGACGCAATAGTTTTGAGCGTTTGTGAGCAGGATTATTCACCAACTCAATCACACCATCCTTGAGCATCTCATTGGCGAGCTTCTGCACACTCTGACGCGGCACATACCGATAGCGGGCAATCTGCGGTACTGTTTGAGATCCATAGATTTTCAACAGGCGTAACACGCTCCAATAGCTTTCGCCAGAGGGAGAAACAACGCCAATTCGCATCCCTTCTGCTCGCAAGAGAAAGAAGGTTGCCACAATTTCAATGATTAAATCCTCGATCGCCCGTCCTGCTTTGGTTCTCTTCGTGACTCGCTTTGCCATTGCCGTTGATGCTTACAAAGATTCTTACAAAAGTTGATACTCTACGATGACAATCAATAGTCAAAATGACAATTAGTTGTCATAATTATCGTATCGCAAGCTGACGATGAGCTACAAAATTGCAATCCTCCAGAAATTTCATAGGAGGTTCGGATGGTTCTCAGAACATTGCAGTTTATCACCCTGATTTTAGTTGCCTTGTGGATGGGTTTAGAGTTTAGCCACGCCCTAGAGCTTCCTGCCAAGATGCAGTATGACGGGCAATTTTATGTAACAGTGCAAAATACCCTTTACCGATATTTTGGCGCACCAGGACCGGGAGCGATCGTCACAGTAGGGGCATTCGTAAGTGCAATCGCGCTGTTATTTCTTGTCCGAAAGCGTCGTCCTGCTGTTTACTGGACACTGATTGGAACACTCTGCCTAGTCTTCGCGTTCCCAGTTGTTTACTTTTGGCAAATTGAACCTGTCAATGTTGTGTTCAGGCAATCGACCCCCCAATCGTTGCCGACTAATTGGATGCAACTTCGACAACAGTGGGAGTATGGTCATCTCACGAATTTTGTGTTGACGTTATTCGGTTTTAGTACGCTACTGATTTCTGTTCCGACAGAGACTTCCACCAATCGACGGTACAAAACCAGAGCCGAGGAATCAAAAAATGTTTAATGGTCTACAAATTCTCACAACTCTCCTAGTTGCAGATGCAATGGCAATGGCGCTTGCCCATGCGCTGGAGCTACCAGGGAAAATGCGCTTGAGCAAAGAAGCTTACTTTGCTACACAACCGATCTACTATCCGGGATTTACGATCGCCCGTGGTGTGGGCGAGTTTGGAGGATTGATTGCAGCGATCGCACTATTGCTTTTTACGCCAGTTGGCAGCCTGACATTCTGGCTCACCTTTGTCGCATTATCCGGATCGCATTATCCGGATTGATTGGGATGCAGACGGTGTATTGGCTCTGGATACATCCGGTGAATCAGTTTTGGCTAGAGGGAGAAACGCTGAGCAAAGCGGGTTCTCGCTTCTTCTCGTTTGGGATAAATCGGGAGCAGCGATTAGAGGAACCTTGGATAAATTTACGAAATCAATGGGAGTATGCTCATGTCGTGCGGGCAGGATTTGCATTGATTAGCCTGATTGCCATGATGATTTCACTCTCAATGCATCAATAGCTGAAACGAGAGCTAAACTCTTAGTCAACGTAAGGTTGCAAGGCATCTACAAAGATGTTTGGGTAGTCCTATTTAGTAAAGGACAGAGATTAACCAGTTCTGACTAGCAACTCGATACCTCTGAGCGTATCAGTTGGTTGTAGTGATGGATGAAATACCAAATTGCTCCAAGGTGATTTTCTAGCTTCTTAGAGAACGATAATGTCTTCCTTACCAAGCGTGACACCCGTTGTCTGAGCGTGTTGTTGAACCGTTCAATGTAGCTGGTCAAGCCACTGTCTTTGCCCACAGCCCGATGACGTTTACTCGGCAACACCTTGGCATAAGCTTCCCAGTAATCGGTATACATGGTGGCACATTGTCGATAAACAGCAGGGAGCGATTGCCACAATCACAGGGCAGACTCAGCTGAACGGTCTCCAACATAGCAGCCGACGATCTCACGCGTTGCCACATCAAGGGCTAACCACACCCACTGCTTGTTGCCCTTGTCATCGACAAACGACCACAGTTCATCCATCTGCACCTCTAAGTGCCCCTTGGCTTTGGGTTGCACTCGCACCCGTTGCCGCACTTGTGCATAGCAGCGGTTGACATAGCGTTGCAGCCAGTCTTCAGACAGGTGCATCACACGAGCAATCCCCGCTAAAGGAATCTTTTCCAACAACAGGCACTCAACCATTGCTTTGCGCTCTGGGTCTATCGGTTTCCATTGCGGGTCTTCGACAAATTGACGACCACAGTCGCGGCATTTGTAATTTTGCTTGCCACGTCGAGTGGTGCCATTTTTCATAATGTCGTTTGAGCCGCAGTTGGGGCAGAGGAGATAAGGCTTCATGTTGCAAGAGTGAGACGCACAATGACCGACTCAACTATGATAGCTACCTCTAATTTTCTCTACCCTTTACGTAAGGGCACTACCGATGTTTGTAGGTAAAGACGAATCGGGCTTCACCACAAAAGTTCACCAAAGCAGTAGAGATTGCCCTTGACAGATCGGGATAGTACATTTAGCCTAGTGGTTAATTAACTGTGCAGTTAAATTCCCGATGTCCACTGACTCTCTGAGTGTCACCTTGTCCGCCCTCGCTGATCCCACCCGTCGAGCAATTTTGGCACAACTTGCTCAGGGAGAAGCTACCGTCACAGAACTCGCTGAACCGTTTGAGATGAGTCTACCCGCCATTTCCAAACATCTCAAAGTGCTAGAACGTGCTCAACTAATTACCCGCAGTCGAGATGCACAATGGCGACCCTGTCAGCTGAATCCGGAACCGCTGAAGGATTTAGCTGACTGGTTAGATCACTACCGCCAACTCTGGGAACAGAGTTTCGATCGTCTGGATGAGTATCTCCAAGAATTACAGGCACAGGAATTACACCAAAATAGCCAAGATAGCAAAGAGTAATGAGATCGCACGGGTCAATGTCATTGTTTTGCCGGGTACCTCAACGAAAGCTATCAAAGTGGAGGACGTATGTCGAATCGATTAGAAAAATCCCCATTACATAACAGCCCTTCAGATACGGAAGAAATCAACCAATTTATTGCGACACTTGAAGACGCGCTAAATAACCATGACGCTGATGCATACAACCATTACTTTACTAATGACATTTCTTGGGGCAGCCCAAACGGTGTCCTATTACAAGGGTTAGAGCCTCTGCATACTGTGCATAAGAATTTTCTGGAGGGATCTCTTCGTAACTCAACGTTTCGGTACACCATCCACAACGTCAAGCGCTTAACTCCAGACACCGCCTATGCACACGTACAACTCGTGCGAACGAATGCAAATGCTGAAGTGGAATCGGACGAACTATGCCTTTACGTACTCATTCGCAAGCAAGAAGCCTGGTGGGTTTGTGCTGGTCATAACACTCGTGTGCAGCTACCTCACAATGCTGGTCAAGCAGCCCCAAAAAACTAGCGCTCATAACAACGTTCAGTAATTAGTGAGTTGTAGATAATATCCGTGTTCGGTGATTTGAGTCCTGAATTGCACCAATGAACACTTGGAAAAATTTCAGTCTAATTAGCATTCAATCATTATCATCAGTCAATCCAAAAAACAGTCCAAGACTTGTAATCAGGAGAAAAATTCCATGCCTTACGTTGATGGTTTTGTTTTAGCGGTTCCTACAGTTAACAAAGAAGTTTACAAGCAATTTGCAGAGGACGCAGCGATTATATTTAAGGAACACGGGGCACTCAAGGTGGTCGAATGTTGGGGCGATGACGTTCCTGAAGGCGAAGTCACATCATTTCCCTTAGCTGTTCAATGCAAGGCAGACGAAACCGTTTGCTTTGCTTGGATTGTTTGGCCCTCACGCGAAGTCAGAGATAAGGGCATGAAGAAAGTCATGGCAGACCCACGCGGTATGCAGCCTGAAAAGAACCCGAATGCTGAAATGCCGTTCGATGGCAAGCGCATGATCTTTGGTGGCTTCGAGATGATTGTCGATGTATAGCTTTTGCAATCAGCGACTTAAAGACAGAAATTTAACCGGAGGAATCCAGTGTCAACAACTCAAAAAATTGTCCCTTGTTTGTGGTTCAACGGCAACGCCGAGGCAGCGGCTGAGTTCTATGTCTCGCTCCTGCCAGATTCGCGTATCGATCGCATTTTGAAGTCTCCTACTGACACACCCAGTGTCCCTGCTGGAATGGTCTTGACGGTCGAATTTACTTTAGCTGGGATGCAATACATGGGGCTAAACGGCGGTTCACAGTTTCCGTTCACTGAAGCCGTTTCATTTCAAATCTATTGTGATGACCAACCGGAAGTGGATCGCCTATGGGCTGCGATCGCAGAGGGTGGATCGGAAATCGCCTGCGGATGGGTCAAAGACCGTTGGGGAGTCCCCTGGCAAATCGTCCCCAGACGGCTGATCGAATTAATCAACGACCCCGACGTAGACCGCGCCCGACGTGCCCAAGAAGCAATGATGCAAATGGTCAAGATCGACATTGCCACGATCGAGCGTGCAGCGGACGGCATCAGTTAGCCGAACAACGAACTCGCACCTAACTAGACTTTGTAGAAACCCAACGAAATGGAGAAGCCGATGACTGTCTTCAAAACATCTCGTGAAATCCCAGCAACCGTAGAACAAGTCTTTGCCGCAATCAGTCAGCCAGAACGCTTGGCACGGTGGTGGGGACCAACTGGTTTCACCAATACTTTCAATATCTGCGAATTCAAGAATGGTGGGCACTGGTCTTTCACCATGCACGGACCCGATGGCAGAGACTATCCAAACGAAAATGTGTTTGCGGAAATAGAACCACCGAGGAAGGTCGTTGTCCAGCACGCCTCCGAGCCAAAGTATCGCTTGACTATTGAGTTGGCTTCAGCGGCGGCAGGAACCGTCGTATCTTGGTCACAAGCATTCGAGAGTTCGGAAGTTGCTAATCGCCTTGAACACATTGTCGTTCCCGGGAACGAGCAAAACCTTGAGCGCCTGTCAGTTGAGGTTTTGCATGCACCAGTGGGCGATCGCCTGGATAAATATCTACCAGGAATAAACTGATGAAGCAACGCTCTTCCGGCGAAATCCAGTTCATGGATTAGACTGCTCACCATTCACACCAAAAACACATTGTTAGAGGAATTATGTCTAGAAAAATCTTTGTTAATTTACCTGTCAAAAAACTGAAACAGTCCATCGACTTTTTCACAAAACTTGGCTTCAGTTTCAACCCTCAGTTTACCGATGAAACCACGACTTGCATGATTGTGAGTGATGACATCTTTGTGATGCTCTTGACTCACGACAAATTCAAATCCTTCACACCGAATGCGATTTGTGATGCGATGAAAAGCACTGAAGTATTGGTGTGTTTGTCCAGTGAAAGTCGAGCTGCGGTTGATGAAATGGTGAGTAACGCGATCGCCGCTGGCGGCAACACCTACAACGAACCACTAGATCACGGATTTATGTATGCTCACGGTTTTCAAGATTTAGACGGACACATCTGGGAAATTGTATACATGGAACCCGATGCCATCCAATCTGGTGCACAAACAGAACAATACGCGGACGCACCAGTATGAATGATGCCACGACCATCCACGATCGCCAACTCACGATCACCCGCATGTTCGATGCGCCTCGCAGCCTGGTATTCAAAGTTTGGACTCAACCTGAACACTTCTCCCGCTGGTTAGGTCCAAAGGATTTTACGGCGATCGCCTGTCATATGAATGTACAGGTTGGCGGGATGTATCGAGCCTGTATTCGCTCTCCCGAAGGCAATGACCATTGGATGCAGGGCATTTACCGCGAAATCAATGAACCAGAGCGTTTAATGTTCACCTTTGCCTGGGAAGACGAGAGCAGCCAACCCAAACACGAAACACTGGTGACTGTGACATTTGAAGAACAGGGCAACAAAACGTTGATGACCTTCCAGCAAGCTATCTTTGAATCGACTGAATCGCGAGATTCTCACAACACAGGTTGGTCAGAATGTTTCGATCGCCTCGAAGTTTATTTGACAAACCCAGAAATCGGAAAAGTCTGATGAAGAAAACTTACCAGGGCAGTTGTCATTGTAGTGCAGTTCGTTATTGGTAAATCGTTGATGCGCCAATTACATGCGTTGATGGTCGTCGTTCGACCTGACACCTGGAGAGCGACCGAACGCGGATGAGCAGATCGAGTATGACTGCTGCGGTTCAGGCGGGCGGTCAGCGTGAGGTCGCATTGTCGCACCGTGGTGGATCTCAAGCCATAGATAAAAAACATGTGTTTTCAGGAGATCATCTAATGACACAGGCAGAAACATCATCAATTACGCACCGAATCTATCGAGTTTATAAGTTCGTTGTTCCTAACCAAGCACGCGAAGAATTTCTTACTCAGGTGAAAAAAACACACCAGCTATTAAAAGCGCAACCCGGTTTCATTCAAGATTTCTTGCTTGAGCAGCCAGCAGATACCGAAGAGTTCAACGTCATCACAATAGTTGAATGGCGGGATGCGAAAGCTATTGAAGATGCGCGTGCAGCAGTAATGACTATGCATAAAAACACTGGATTTAATCCGCAAGAGATGTTTGCGCGGCTTGGAATTAAAGCCGATCTTGGTAACTACAAGCCATCAATGCCTAACAATCCTGTTGCACACCGACCATATCAAACGTGGTTAGCTAAGCCCGAAAGATTACTAGCGACGGGTGAACAGGGTCGTTGGAGCGCACTGTCTGGAGAGTAATGATGACCGCATATGCTGTAGCCGTGATACGCGAAACCAGATTTGATCCAGAGATAAAAGAGTACTTGCAGCGCATTGATGAGACCCTAGCCCCCTTCTCTGGCAAGTATCTTGTTCATGGCGGACCCTATACGCCGCTGGAAGGTACCTGGTCTGGAGATTTGGTTGTCATTGAGTTTCCATCAATGGAGCAAGCCAAAGGTTGGTATGAGTCAGATGCGTATGGAGCGATTCGCTCATTGCGTACTAGTCACACTGAAGGTGACGTGTTTCTAGTTCAAGGCGTACCAGAGGGCCATAAAGGTGTTGACATTCTCGGGTAACAGCGCACCGCGTAGAAACCTAATGAAATGGAGAAACCGATGACTGTCTTCAAAACATGCGCCAATTATGTATGTTGATGGTCGCTATGACAACTGGCGATCGCCACCTATCGAAATTCGACACCTTTAAGGCAAGCCTGCAATTACTCGGAGTTTTCCAATGATTCCCATCATCACTGCTTTTGAACAATCGCCCGATCGCGGTCAGGGGCTGGCGCGTGACATGCCCGTGCGCTGGGCGCTTGAAGAAGTGGGTCAACCTTATGACGTTCACCTTGTTTCTTTCAGTGCAATGAAGCAAAGCGCCCATCGATCCCTCCAACCTTTCGGACAGATTCCGACCTATGAAGAAGGCGATCTCGTCTTGTTCGAGTCGGGCGCGATCGTGTTCCATATCGCGGAGCGCTATGCGGGACTGCTGCCGAACGATGCAGACGCCCGGTCACGCGCGATCGCATGGATGTTTGCTGCGCTCTCCACGGTGGAGCCTGTGATCGTTCAACGCGAAGTCTCTCTGTATTTAGAGCGCGACAAGGACTGGCACGAGGAGCGACTGGCGATCGTTGAGGATCGCATCCGCAGCCGACTGAACGACCTTTCCGCTCGGCTCGGCGCTGGTGAGTGGCTCGATGGGGCGTTTAGCGCTAGTGATTTGCTGATGGTGCAGGTGCTACGCAGGCTAAGCGGATCAGGCATTCTGGACGACTATCCGAACCTTGTCGCTTATGTCGCTCGCGGCGAAGCCCGACCCGCCTTCAAACGTGCTTTCGACGCTCAGTTGGCGGTTTTCACTGGCAAACCGTCCATCTGAGCTACGGTTAAGTTAATGTTTGTAGCGACTGAAGAGCCAAGAATCTCCATGTCATTTCGCGTTTTTATTAGAAAACCAACCGAAGACGATTGTCAAGAATTGCTCTCCCTTCACCAAAGAAGCAAAGACTTTTATTTTCTCTGGGTTTCGCCGCCACTGACTGAGGAAGAGTGCAAAGCTTACATCAGTCGTTGCCAGAATGAAGACTTTGAAGGTTTGCTGATTTGCCATTCAACTCACGAGATTGTTGGAGTCGCAAATCTCAGTCAAATCTTCTACAGAGCGTTTCAAAATGCCTATCTTGGTTATCACGTTGATGTAAATTTTGCCGGTCAGGGCTTGATGTCGGAAGGGATTCGTTTAGTGATCAATCATGCTTTTGATACACTCGGTCTCCATCGAATTGAAGCCAATATCCAGCCTGAGAATATGGCTTCAATCAATTTAGTAAAACGATTGGGTTTTACGAAGGAGGGTTTTTCTCGACGATACCTCAAAATCAACGGAGAATGGCGTGACCATGAACGGTGGGCGTTGACTGTTGAAGATTGGACATAGTGTGTTCCGGTAGCCCAACTCTTCAGCACTGTTTTGGGACTTTGAACTATCTGGAAACAGTTTAGTAAAATCTCAATATGCTTTTCTCACATCTACCTTAATCAAAATATTAATCCGTTGAAGAATGTTTTATGAGCAGTAACGTTAATACATCTACAATCAGTTCTACCTTTGTTGTGCTTGAAGAAAACGGTGATCCAATTCCAATTACAGTGAGCGATCGCTTTTATCAAGATCTTGAACACAAATTCGGTGACTTCAAAGGAAAACGGCTGATTTCACACTATACCTTCGAGAAAGATTGGGATTGTTGGGAAATGCACCCTGCCGGAGACGAATTTGTTTGTCTACTGTCAGGTCAGGTTGATTTCATCCTGGAGCAAAATGGAATTGAAAGTTTGATATCCCTAAATGCCCCAGGTGATTACGTACTGGTGCACCGTGGTATTTGGCATACTGCTAAAGTTCACTCATCCAGTTCCGTCTTATTCATCACACCAGGTGAGGAAACTCAGTGCCGCCCTCTGTAACAATTAACTCTGGAGTGTTGAATGAATTCTCCTGACCATACGATTCTCTGGCGTAGATTAGATCTCCCAGGACACGATATTTGTTATCTTTGGGAGACTATCAACGGTTGGCAATTGTCGGGAACAGCCCTTTTTCTGTTTAATCAGATGCCATGCGGACTCTCCTACAAGGTCGAAACTGATGTTAATTGGAAAACTTTTGCCGCTCATGTCTCAGGATATGTGGGGAAATCAGCCGTTATGCTCACAATTGCTTTGACTCAAAATCAGTGTTGGAGTCTCAATGGTTTAGAAACACAGCAAGCAGCAGGCTGTACCGATCTAGATTTGGGCTTTACGCCTGCTACAAATTTGATTGCGATTCGGCGCTTGTCATTAAGAATTGGAGAGCGATCGCAAGCCCCTGCTGCTTGGTTAGATTTTCCAAACTTTACGCTGAAGAAACTTGAGCAACAATACCATCGACTATCAGACTATCAATACGAATATGCCGCGCCGGATGTCGGCTATGCCGATATTCTAGAGGTCGATCGCGATGGTGCAATCACCCGCTACCCAACCCTTTGGAAGGTAGAACGATGAAGACTAACCCCCAGGGCTAACCCTGGCT
Source organism: Leptolyngbya sp. NK1-12 (assembly GCF_032598965.1). NCBI lineage: Bacteria > Bacillati > Cyanobacteriota > Cyanophyceae > Leptolyngbyales > Leptolyngbyaceae > Leptolyngbya > Leptolyngbya sp. NK1-12. Next base: position 5,921,799 of record NZ_CP053586.1, on the reverse strand, counting down.
GTCAAGCTGCAAACAGGGGTTACGTTCCCTGGAACTATGCTGAATCAGGGGAGCACACAATTTATCTCGCTGCCACCAGTTCAGCAGGCATCTGGAGCATCGGGCGCTCGATTACCTTGTCAATCAAGCTATAGGCGACAGCCTCTTGAGCCGACAGATAGAAATCGCGCTCGGTATCTTGCTCAATCTGCTCCAGCGACTGTCCGGTATAGTCCGCCATCCGCTGATTGATCTGGTTCTTGAGATAGAGAATTTCCTTCGCTTGAATCTCGATATCTGCAGCTTGCCCCTGTGCACCTCCAGAAGGCTGGTGAATCATGATCCGCGAACTGGGTAAACTGCTGCGTTTGCCTTTTGCACCTGCCCCCAACAAAAATGCGCCCATACTCGCAGCAAAGCCATAGCAAATTGTGCAAACATCAGGGCGAATGTGGTTCATCGTGTCATAGATCCCTAGCCCATCGTTCACAGAACCACCGGGAGAATTGATGTAGAGGTAGATATCTTTATCGGGATCTTCGGCTTCGAGAAACAGCAGTTGCGCGACGATGCGGTTTGCCATTTCGGGCATGACGGGTTCTGCTAGAAAAATAATCCGTTCTCGCAGCAATCGAGAGTAGAGGTCAAAGGCGCGATCGCCTCGACCCGATTGTTCAATGACAGTCGGAGTCATGATGAGTTCCTTGAATGAGTTAGATCAGGACTGTTGTTTAAGCTGCAATTGCAAGTTCGAGTTCCAGTAAGCGTTTAAGAGTAGACAAGCACATCGTTCCTCTGCGGCTGACGCTGAGATAGCTTTGCGCCTCCAATCGATCGTGAATGACGGTGAGTTTGACTCTAGTTCCAGACGGCTCCAGCAAGAAGCGAACACGAGATGGTTGGGTGTGATCGAAAAACTGGAAGGTGTAGGAAAGTTCGTGCGGGGGTTGCGACCGCAACACTTCCCCCTTGCGTTCTAATTCGCCCTCTGAGTTAACTTGCTCAACAGGTGACCCCGCTTGCCAATCCGACTGAAGCTGCTCCTCGCCCAAATACTGCTGAGTGAAGGAGTCACTGGTGATTGCATCCCAGAGTTGTTCAATCGTGGTGGCAATGTAGGTGACATAGAGGAATGTCGGGTTACTCATGGTCGGTCTCCTGAGGGTTTCGTTCGAGGTTGCGCTTGAGTTGGCTCAAGGCATCGAGTTGTTGACGATCGTACTTGCTAAGCCAGCGATCGTAGATCTCTTGAATCGGCGCGGGATTGAGATAGTGCAGTTTTTCTCGTCCCTGCCACAGCGTGACGACAAGATTGGCAGCCTCTAACACCGCAAGATGTTTACTGACTGCCTGCCGCGACATGGCCAGGTGTTCGCAAAGTTCTCCTAGAGTTTGTCCATTGTGGGTGTACAACTGATCGAGCAACTGTCTTCGACTGGAATCGGAGAGGGCTTTGAACACGACATCCATATCCCTATTATGCAACTAAATGGTTGCATGTCAAGGCAAGACGCCAGTTGAGGTGAATCTGCAAGTTGAGCAAATTTGGGCTACGATCGCACAACTTGATTTGTCTGGCTGACCAAAGGGGTGGGATTTAGGCTAGGCAAAGGGTTAACGCGATCGCAAGTTTGCAGAAGGTCTGTACCCTGTGGAGTGATGGATGTCGAAATTGTTGAGTTTCCACACTTGGAAAAACGGATGCTGCGGCGTGGAGAATCCATTGAAATCTATGACTTCTCGGATGCCAAACCGTTTGGAGCATTGAATACTTAAACAGGAATTCACCAGGTGGCAGAAAGCCTTTGCAGCGCGGTTTGAGCAGTTGCTAGTTCCTGCTCACGCAGGTGTGTGTTGAGTCCATTGGCAGCTATCGCCTCAATATCTGTGATACCGATAAAGCCGAAAACCGTTTTTAGATAGGGTTCCTGAAAATTTACTGCATCATAGACAGAACCGGGACGAAAATCACTGCCTCGCGTCTGAACCAGCACCATTTTCTTGTTAGTTACTAATCCTTTGAATCCCGCTTCTGTCGCTGCAAACGTTCGTTTGGGGCGGACAATGTAATCAATATAGGATTTGAGTACAGCGGGAATGCCAAAGTTATACATGGGTGTAGATAAGACGTAACGATCGGCAGACAGGAATTCATCGATCAATTCATCAGAAAGCGCGATCGCGGCTGCCAACTCAGGTGTGTATTGATCAGCAGATGTAAACTTTGCGCTCACCCAGGTATCGTTAATGTAAGGAATTGGCTGACGCGCCAAGTCACGATGGGTAATGGTTGCATTCGGATGATTTGTTTTCCATTGCTCTAAAAATTCCCTTGCCAGTAAGCGAGAGTGAGAGCGATCGAGACGTGGACTGGTATCGATGTGCAGTACATGTGTCATAAAAACCCTTTAACTTCGGTTTGTAGAGAGTTGAACTGTTGTGGAATTGATTAGCCCAGATAGGTAAGAATTTCGCTGCTGGAGAAACGTCAGCAATTGTTGGGGATAGTCTGCACTGACAGCTTGTTGAATAGAAGGACGGGCTTGCAACGCTTGTCGCCAATTGCGGAGATAGGGTGTATCTGCAAATACTTTGAAGTCAGCAATGGTGTCAAATACATCAAAATAACGAAAAATCGGTCCGTATACCGCATCGACGAGTGTAAAGTCATCCCCTGCAAAATACGGACCTCCTTGCCAGTGGCGCTCGATCCAGACGAACTTATCAACTAAATCAAGGCGCTTTAGCTCAAAGGCTGCTTCAGTTGCGGCGTTATAAAATCCTGCGATCGCATTCAGAATACTGGAGCCAAATTCAATCCAGGCACGATGCTTTGCTTTAGTCAGTGGGTCAGCCGGATGGAGGGAACCTAGCGTAACTTCATCCAGGTATTCACAAATGACAGCAGATTCAAATAAGACTTCATCACCCACTTTCAAGAGAGGAACTTTGCCCAATGGAGAGATTTGCCTAAACCACTCCGGTTTATTCAACAGATCGATATAAGTGCGTCGGTGAGGAATGTCCTTCTCTAACAACGTAATTACAGCTCGTTGAACATAAGGGCACAAATGATGACTCACAAGTTCTAATTCAGAAGTAGACATAATTGAATTCCTGTGAATTGATGTTTTGATGACTTCAAGTTGCGATCGCGACTCGAAAAAATTAGTCTTTCTTGATTGGTGAAGAAGGCTGAGACTCTTTCAGTTGCAGAGCCGTCGCCGCTGTGATGATCAAAATGCCGCCTATGATTTGCAACCAGGTTAATGTTTGACCAAACCAGAACCATGCCAGAATAGCTGCTACAAAGGGTTCTAAGGTTGCGACGATCGCGGCTCGTTCGGCATGAACCCGCTGGATACTCCACAAAAACAGCAGGTAAGGCAGTAAATTTCCCACAATGCCAACAACTAGGACTTTTGGAAAGTGGGTGGGAGTTAGCAGCGTCAGCGGTAATCCCTGCGTGAATTGGTATACCAACCAGAACAGACTGGCAACGGCATAGGTTTTCAGCAGGATGTTAATAGGTGCTTCGGAACTAGCTAGTTGCTCACTCAAAATGATGTAAGCAGCAAAGCAAACTGCTGTTGTGAGACCAATGCCAACGCCAAACCAATTGACTTGCTCTAGCGGAATTTCTAACAGTCTAGAGACCAGCACAACCCCTAGAATCGACAAAATCAGGGCAATCAGAACCAAACGAGATGGGGCACGACGAGATACTAACGCTGTCCACAGCACGACTAGAATTGGCGCGGTGAACAGGAGGACGATCGCGATCGCCACAGGCAATTGTTGAATGGCAATATAATCTGCGGCGACCAGAAAGACCAGCACTAGACCCAGAACAAACTGCTTCCGGTGCATGGGTTTGTGTCCTCCTCCCCAAAAGCTGTGGAGAATTGCCAAACCAAAGGTCGCTATCATGGCGCTGATGCCAGCCAACTCCAACGGGTGAACACCGCTGGTAAACAGGTCAAAGGCAATGTTAGCCGCAACTGCCCAGCACACAACCGTCACAAGGATGGCAAAGAGACCCAACCAACGAGGAGAAAGGCTCTTTGATGGAGTTGTAGGAGGAATGTTTAGCATTGAGGAGTAGGGAGTAGGTTTCTAGTTACAATCAAGATAATTACAAATGTAACTAATAGAGGTATAGCATCAACCTATTACAAATGCAATAATTACAGTAGAAATTATTGATTTAGATGGTATGACTCAGCTTGACGCGGCTCAAAACTCTCTGTGGAAACTGTTTCTGACGGCTCATACCCGCTTGGTTGACCGGATAGAGCAAGACTTTAAGCAGGCTGAACTGCCCCCGTTTGAGTGGTATGACGTGCTGATCGCCCTCAAGCAGGCTCCTGAACAACAATTGCGGCTGAGTGAGTTGGCGGAGGTTTTACTGGTGAACCGCACCAATGTAACCCGCCTCGCCGATCGCCTCGAAGCAGCAGGGTTGATTCAACGAAAAATCTGCAAGGACGATCGTCGAGGCGCGTATGCCGTGTTAACAAAAGCTGGACTAGAAATGCAGCAGAGAATGTGGGCAGTGTATGCTCAGAGCATTGCTCAGTACTTTGGTCGGTATTTAACTCAGAAAGACACGATCGCTTTTACAAAAGCCTTGTCTACCATGCTGGCAGCATTAGATGAAAAATCAGTGTAGCACTATTGTCTAGATTTATCACTGCATCAACGAAAGTTAGAGGTGAGATCGCTCTTTCGTTGATACGGAGTTCAAAACGTTTTGCAGAAGGCTGCCTGAGGGTCGATTTCTATTCTGCCATTGCTCTAGCAAAGCTAATGTACTGGCATCACCGCAGGAAGAACGTATTTGAACAGTGTCATAGAAGCGATCAGCCTGATAATCTGAGCCATCTTTGTGACATGAATGTGACATAAATAGGATCGCAACAAGACAGATCTTGAAAAGCACTCTAGTAGCTAAAGAATCAGCATTTCATAGATTGTCTTCCATGACTTCTCGTATTGTAAGAACTTATTTGAAAACACACCTCTAAAAAATGTCTTAATACTTTTGTTGATGAAACGGATAGCCTCACCGCAAATTAATCTAACTTTCGTTGATGACGGTCTGCCCTATAACTTTTGTCTTAGCCCAAACTGATGATTTACATCGAGAATGAAATGGTGTACGAAGAAGGTAAGTGATAGTCATACACTGGAAACAGCAACTCAAAGAAAAAGAGTTTTTCTAAAAACACTTAACTTAGAGTGCGCTCAAAACTCTATGGTGAAGTGATGGTTCTGAATTCTATGCGGCACCAAGAAGAATTTTTTATGGCACTCAATCAACAAACAGCAGTTTATGCTACTCAAATCATTTAATACCGTTTGCATACACTGCAATCATCTGTGTTGCGGCTTTCTCCAACGAGATGCCATTGTTAGGCTTGCGAAACAACCGCAGTTCTCCAAAGGCTCCATCACCTAGAAGCAGTAAGGCGGCACTCAATTCCTCTGCTGGCTGAATCCCTGCTAATGTAACCAATTCTGTGATGCGATCGCGCAGTTGTTGCTTATGGGCGATCGCCACTTGATGCCCTGGATGGTCAATCTCTGGAAACTCGGAAGCCACCATCAAAAACGGACACCCGTAACTCTCAGAAGCCGCTAACAACTCATCAAACCAGCGGAAAAGTGCCAGCAACTGTTGTTTTGGATTGTCAGGATATTGATTCACTACCTCATCAAACAACTGCCAAAATTGCTGATTTCGCCCTTCTAAGTAAGCAGCCACTAGATCATCCTTAGACGGGAAATAGCGGTAAAACGTTGTCTTTGCCACTTCTGATTTAGCAATGATGGTATCTACTCCGATCGCCCGCACTCCTTCTCGACAAAACAGTTCATCTGCCACGCGAAGAATTCGCTCTCGTGCATCCGTCCGAGGTTTGGGCATTTCCATCTCCTAAAGAGTAATAACATCTTCTATCTTACCCTTGACAGATACAGACCTGTCTGTTTATATGGAACTATTAAACGATACAGACCTGTCTGTTTTATAAGAATTGATTGTAGATTTTGTCCTGCTCTAGCTGGAGTTATCTGCAATAGAAGTCTCTGAACTTTTGGCTGTAGTTGCCGGGAAAGCCAGCCTTGAGGTAAATCGATCTGAGCCATCTAAACCATACAATTAATTTTCGATGTAATTATTGCATTTGTAACTAAATAATGCTAAGCCTTATAATAATAACAAACGTAATTATCTTAAAAGTAACTAAAAGCCTTGCGTAAATTCAGTTTTCTCCTTAGCAGTGTTGGTTGTGTATCAGTAGATGAATGATGAACAGTGAATTAGGGACTGTTTTCAGGTCGATGGGAGAATGCAATGAGCGAAGAATATTCGGTGCCGACTGCAAACGTTACTTATCCAATTCGGTTACTGCTGGTAGACGATCAGGCGCTAATCAGTCATGGGCTAAAAGCAATGCTGGAATTGGAGCCAGATTTGCAGGTCGTAGGCATTGCTGAAAATGGAAAAGTTGCCATTCAACAAGTCAGCGCGTTACAACCCGATCTGGTGCTAATGGATGTACGAATGCCTGTGATGGATGGGCGAGCGGCAACTCGCACGATTCGTCAGCAATTTCCAGGCGTAACCGTTCTTATCCTGAGTACCTTCGATGATGATCAGTACATTTCGGATTCAATTCAAGCAGGAGCAAAGGGCTATTTGCTCAAAGATATGCCCGTAGACGAATTAGTGCAGGCAATCCGGCTGGCGCATCGGGGTTACACCCAAATGGCTCCAGGACTAATGGAAAAGCTGATGTCTAATTCATCAGCCAATCCCTCAGAAGCGCAGACCGCAGTATCAAAAACAGCCCTTCCCGATTTAGACTTCCTAACGCCACGCGAACGAGACGTGCTGTGCCTAATTGGAGACGGTTCCACAAACCGAGAAATTGCTGAACAGCTCTACATTTCCGAGAGTACGGTGAAAACTCATGTCACTCACCTGTTCGATCGCCTCAACCTGCGAAATCGCTCTCAACTGGCTATCTATGCCAACTCAATCTACCGAGTTGGTTAAGCTCTCGAATTGGCTCAGTTACAGCATTTTTGTATGTCCACTTGAGGCATCATGCACTTTCTTCTCCCAAACGATTGCTTCAATCCTAAACAGGTTGATGCAGCCTATCTGAAGCAGTTTAACTGTTGCCGAAATGCTGGATTTGCGACTTCTGTTATTTCGTTGGAGTTACTAGAGTTATGCCCTACATCAACATCAAAATTACACGAGAAGAGGCAACATCTGAGCAAAAGACTGAACTGATTAAAGGAGTCACAGATTTACTTATTCGTGTTCTGAATAAAGCTCCAGCAGAAACATTTGTAGTAATCGATGAGGTCGCAACTGAAGATTGGGGAATTGGTGGCGTATCGGTTCAAGAATTGCAACGACAGACTCAGACTAATCAAGCTGAGAAACTGTTGAAAAATGAAACTTTGAATTAAATCTAGAGGTCATTAGTATGGCTCCTCAAACTGTGATAGTCACAGGTGCTGCGACGGGTTTGGGCTATGCGATCGCTGAAGCATTTCTCAACACTGGAGCGAACGTAACGCTGAATGGCAGAACACGCTCAAAGCTTGAAGATGCAGCCCAAAAACTCAATCAACTCGATCGTAGCCAGATTGTTGCAGGTGACATCACTGATCCTGCATTTGCGCCCAAGCTTGTTGCTGAAACGGTTGCTAAGTTTGGTCAAGTTGATATCCTGATCAATAATGCAGGGATCTTTGCTGTTAAAAACTTTACTGACTACGCGATCGCTGAACTAGATCAGTTTCTGGGATACGCCCGTGGCACTTATGCCTTGACTCAGGAGACGGTCAAGCAGATGAGAGCGCAGGGAGAGGGTGGCGCGATTATCAATATCAGTACAATTTTTGCATTCAATGGGGTTAAGGCTTTTCCTTCGTCGGCACCAATTATGGCGAAGGCGGCAATTACGGCAATGGTCAAAAACCTATCGGTAGAACTCGCGGCAGACAAGATTCGGATTAATGCGGTAGCCCCTGGTATTGTGCTGACACCGCTTTTAGGCGAAGTGGATACCAAGACATTAGATTATCTGAATCAACAGCAACCCCTAGGAAGAGTTGGCACACCGAAAGATATTGCGGATGCAGTTCTCTATTTAGCAAATGCAAGTTGGGTAACGGGTGTGATTCTTCCAGTGGATGGTGGTGTGGATGCAGGTGGGGATGGAACGAGCAATCTCAAACTTGATACTCATCGGAGGTAACGATGTCCCTTGAACAACTTTTCTCACCCCTTCAAGTGGGTGCAATTCATCTTCCAAATCGCATTGTGATGGCTCCATTGACCCGTGGACGGGCTGGTGCAGAGCGAATTCCAAATGATCTGATGCTGGAGTATTATGCACTACGGGCTGGGGCTGGACTGATTATTACCGAAGCTACACAAATTTCAGAACAGGCTGCGGGTTGGGATCAGTCTCCTGGTATCCACACGGATGCTCAGGTTCAAGGTTGGCAGAAAATTACAGAAGCGGTTCATCGTCAGGGGGGACGGATTGTATTGCAACTCTGGCATACGGGGCGGGCCTCCCATCCTGATTTTCAACCGGGAGGTGAATTACCTGTATCCGCTTCTGCGATCGCGATTAATGGTTACAGCCACACGCCAAAAGGTAAAAAGCCTTACCTCGCCCCTCGTCCGTTACAGCTTGATGAAATTCCAGGGGTCGTGCAGCAATATGCCACCGCAACCCGACGAGCGCAGGACGCTGGCTTTGATGGTGTCGAAATTCATGCTGCCAACGGGTATCTCATTGATCAATTTCTTAAAGATGGAGTCAATCAGCGTACCGATGCCTATGGCGGTAGTATTGCCAATCGCGCCCGATTTTTGTTGGAAGTGACAGAAGCCGTTGTCAATGCCTGGAGCAGCGATCGCGTTGGAATTAAGCTTTCGCCCAGCAATCATGGGTACAACGATATGCGAGACAGCGATCCAAAGGCGACGTTTACCTATGTGGCTGAGGCATTGAATGCATTTAATCTGGCTTTTCTCGATGTTTTTGAACCGTTGCCAGGACATGAACTTGCGGCTGAGGACGATCGCTATACACCTGTCATCCGAGAGGCTTACAACGGTGTGCTGGTAGTTGGTGGTGGTTATGATGCCGAACTTGGGGAGGCAGCGATTTCCAACGGTGAAGCGGATTTAATTGCTTACGGTGTTCCCTTCATCGCCAATCCTGATTTGGTGGAACGATTCCGTTTGGGAGCAGCGCTCAACTCACCTGACCCCACTACCTTCCATGCTCGTGGTGAGAAAGGCTATCTGGATTATCCACTACTCGCAAAAGTTTAAAGGGAGACTGTCATGAACACTTGTCATTCCTGCAAGTCAGAGAAAAAAGACCAAGACATTTATCCATCCGCTACCTCCAAAAGTTTGAGGGAAATGTTTGGAGCGATCGCCCTTGGATTAAAATCCGTTCTACTTTTTGTTTGGGATGCTGTATCCACACCCGCTTCTAACGAACCACAAATTTGGCAGAAACGCGATCGTTTTGGTCAAGTTTATTGGCAAGCCTATGATCCAATTCGCGATCGCTTTGCCAGATTTAGCTCTGAGCAAGAAGTGCGGCAGTGGTTGGAGCAGAATTTTTACATCCGCTAAAGCTCCATCCCAACGTCGAGCATTCCCAAATTCATATCAGGGGGAAATTCTTGTATGAAACTTTTAGTAATCGGTGGTACACGCTTTCAAAAAACAGGATCCGCTACGTCAATGGCATGAGCAATCGACCTACTCATCTGAGTATCAAAAGGATTGATCGAGTCGATATTGTTTTGGAGTGATGCCTGTCAATTGCCGAAATTGTTTACTCAAATGGCTATGGCTGTTGAATCCACAGAGGAAAGCAATGTCCATGATGGAGCGATCGCCTTCTCTCAATAGCTGTTTTACTCGTTCAATCCGTTGTTGCAGCAGATATTGATAGGGAGTCATGCCGATTGATTGTTTGAATTGATGACTGAGATGAGATTCGCTGATACTCAGTAGTGCAGCCAGGTCAGACAGTTTAATATCTTGATGGAGGTGTTCGTTGATGTACTCAACGACTTGTAGAATTTGCCGCTCAGATAAACCACTCTCGTAAACAATCAGACGAGAGTTCGGTGCCGCATATTGTCTCAGCAAGTGGATTGCTAAGACATTAGACAGGGACTCAACATAAAGTTTGCCACCGGGGTTTTCTTGCTTGAGTTCAGCCAGCAACATCATGCCGATCGCCTCAAGTTGGGGATCACGAGTTTGAAATTCCAGACGCAATTCAAGGCGATCGGGAGCGGTGGCGATTGTTTCCCTAGCAACGTTTTGAATGAACTGTGACGCGATGCGAATTTGCAAACAACTATCGTCACTCTCCCAACGGAAATAAGACGGAACCTTGGCAGGCGTGAGCGAAACATCCCCTTTGGACTGCAACCCCACATAGGTTCTGCTGCCCTTGATTTGCAGTAAGCGCACTGGACGGGAAGCCAGAGACAAACAAATGGAGTGTTCCTCGTTGAAATGGCTCTTTTCCTCACCTGGCGGGTGCTGAAATTGCTCAACCAGAATATTGTCCCAACCTTGAGCTTGACTTGACAAGATGGGTGGGTCAGTTGTTTCAGACGGATAGGTAAAAAATGTCTTCATCATGCAAACCCAATGTGTCTAATTCTGATTCTATTCACTTTCAGAGTGGTTTGATTGAGTAGTCTGAAAACTGATTGCAGGATTTTGATAGTTATACAGGAATTTGATAGTTGAATAGGGAGGATCTACTTAAGCTGAAAGAGTGACGTTGAGATGAGAATACATGATCACTCAAACACTGGCTGCAACACTACTGAGTCCATTTAATTTAGCAGGGTTGCTCCTCAAAAATCGTGTGGTAATGGCTCCTTTGACTCGGGGTCGGGCAGGCAAAGAGCGAATACCCAACGCTTTAATGGCAGAATATTATGCACAACGGGCTTCAGTCGGCTTGATCATTTCCGAAGGGGCTACCATCTCAAAACAAGCGAATGGTTGGCTGAATAGTCCTGGAATTTATTCAAAGGAACAGGCACAAGCCTGGAAACCAGTTGTTGATGCGGTTCATGCCAAAGGTACACCATTTTTTCTGCAACTCTGGCACACTGGGCGAGCGTCTCACAGTAGTTTTCAGGAGAATGGTCAACTGCCCGTTTCTGCCTCTGCCATCAAACTGAATGATGACTACATTCATACTCCAATTGGCAAGCAACCCTATGAGACTCCTCGCGCTTTGGAGACAAACGAGATTCCTCTAATCGTAGAAGATTATCGTCAGGCTGCTCAGCGTGCTAAATATGCTGGTTTTGATGGCGTGGAAGTTCATGCAGGTTATGGCTACCTGATCGATGAGTTTTTGCAATCGAAAACCAACCAGCGCACGGATCAATATGGAGGGAGTTTGGAGAACCGCTATCGCTTCCTCAAAGAAATTGTCGAAGCGGTTCTCACTGTATTTCCGGCTAGCCGAGTGGGAGTAAGACTGACTCCAAACAGTACTTACAATGACATGGGTTCACCGGATTTTCGAGAAACTTTTCTTTATGTTGCCCAACAGTTGAATACCTATGGTCTAAGTTACTTGGCTCTGATTGATGGACTGGAGTTCAACGGCTTTCATCAGCTAGGAGAGCCGATGGGGACAGGCGAATTTCGCGATGTGTTCACGGGCGCAATCATGGCAAATAGTGACTATACGCAAGAAACCGCTTCAGCCGCTGTTCAAGATGGCAGTGCTGACTTAATTGGCTTTGGACGACCGATCATCAGCAATCCGGATCTGGTTGAGCGGTTTGCCAATGGCTGGTCCTTAAATCCACCCGCCGACACAAGTGTTTGGTTTTCCGCTGATCGAGAAGGCTACACTGATTTTCCGACTTACCTTGAATCTCAAGTTGCTCAAGCATAACTAAAGGAAACAGCAAGAGGAAAAGATGAGTAACGTAACAGTAATCGATTTACGGAGATGAGGAAGCGGCTGCGCTAATCAAAGTGCTGCGTTGAGTTTTCAATTCACTAAACATAGAAAGACTGCAATGAAACGGCTAGTAGCAGGCATAGGCATCGTTATTTGCGCGATCACCATATTCATCATTGGTAACGCAACCGTGCAGGCACAAATCACTAAAAATGTGGCGCAGGAGAACGTGCCCGTACAGACGCGGATTGCTCAGAATGTGGCGCAGAAGAGTCCGTGGGGTGCCGCTGATGAGATTGGCACTCTCAATATGATGAGTGATGCCTCCAGGTTAGACATTCTTAAACAGGTTGCTAGCGGCAAGATTTACGATTTAGGCGTGGACTTGTTCGTCGGAATGCCGAACTGTTGCGCTGCTTTTGGAGATCCGCCTTTCCAAATCTGGATGACGCATACACCAGCGCGAGGCACCGACAAGGAATTGTTGTCCTACTCTGGTGACAGCATCTCCATGTATACCCACAGCGGTACGCACCTTGATGCGCTTAACCATTTCGGATTGCGTGGGCAGATTTGGAACCAGGTGAAGGCTGATGATGCGCTTGGCGATCGAGGGTGGAACAAATCTGGTGTGGACAAATATCCTCCGATCGTGGCACGGGGAGTACTGATTGATGTAGCAAAATCCAAGAATGTGGCGCATTTGCCAGCCTCTTATGCCATCACAGTGACAGATTTGCAAGCGGCATTGAAGCAGCAAGGAACAACGCTTCGTCCAGGTGATGTAGTCCTGGTGCGGACTGGACTCATGACCCTCTGGCCCGACCAGAATAAGTACCAGCTTACGGACCAGGCAGGTCTGAGCCTGGAAGCAGCCCGATGGCTGGTAGAAGAGCAACGGGCGATGCTGCTGGGAGCAGATAACTTTGGTGTTGAAAGCTTTCCTTCCAAAGACCCTGATAATTTTGTGCCTCTACATGCCTATCTGTTTGCTGAGAAAGGGGTTTCGATCATGGAAGTCCTGTGGTTGGAAGACCTGGCAAAGGAGCAGGTGTATGAGTTTTTATTTGTTGCGTCTCCTCTGAAATTGCGAGGCGCGACTGCATCACCGATCCGCCCGCTGGCGATCGCCATTCAGCACAAATAAGACGTAAACGAGGATTGCAAAGTTATTTCGTCTTAATCTGTAACGACCTCACATCCTTCAACTCAACAGGAGATTTATCACAATGGCACATCTATTGCATATTGATGCAAGTCCGCGTGGCGAACGTTCTCATTCTCGCCGCATGACCAGAGAGTTTGTTGAGCAATGGAAACAGACTTATGCCAACGATACCGTTACCTATCGAGATATTGGTCGCAATTCTATTCCTCATGTTGATGAACCCTGGATTGCGGCTGCATTTTCACCACCAGAACAACTTACACCGCAACTCCAGGAGGCGATCCATTTGAGTAATCAACTGGTAGACGAATTCCTCGCAGCGGACATCTACGTTATTGGTGTTCCAATGTACAACTTCAGCGTCCCCAGTGGATTCAAGGCGTATATTGACCAAATTGTGCGCGTTGGGCGAACCGTTGCCTTTGAACCCAATGATTCTGCCAATGTCTTTAAACCACTCGTGCTAGGTAAGAAGATGTTCATTGTCGAATCACGCGGCGATTCTGGCTTTCACCCCGGTGGGCGCTACGAGACGATGAATCATCATGATCCTTACTTGGTCACTGTGTTTGGGTTCATGGGTATCACAGATATCACCTTTATTCATGTAGAAAATGATGAATATGGTGGACAAAAGTTGGCAGAGTCGATCGCGGCTGCTCGTGCCAAAATCACTGAGCTAGTTGCTGCATAAATGTGGAGTAACCAAGTTTCCATGACTACTGATATTGATGTCAATGCTCGAAAAGAAGTCGTTAAAACCTATTTCAGAAGGGTAAATGCCAGGAATCACACTGTTTTCGATCTCTTCACCGATGATGTTCAGATGTTTTTTCCAAAGTTTGGCTTAGCACATGGCAAAATATCTCTTGTGAAGTTTGCAGAAATCATGACGAACTATTTGGAACACATTGAACATGATGTTGAGAAGTTCAACTACATTGTTTCTGGTAACTCTGTTGTGGTTGAGGGAACAGAACGTGGGGTGACACGGCAAGGTATCCAATGGCCCGATGGTCTTATATCACAGGGTCGTTTTTGTAGTGTATTTGAATTTGACGGAACACTGATCCGGCGAATGCACATCTACGTCGATCCTGATTTCACGAGTGCTGATCAAGACCGTATTCGAGTTTTTCAAGGTGAGAAAACAAACATTGATGAGACTCGAACGATCGTCAAGCAATATTTCGATCGCATCCAATCCGGTGCAGAACCTGAAGCGATCGCCGCTTTATTTAGTGAAGATGTCGATTGGCATATCCCTGGCAATGTCGATTTGGTTCCCTGGATTGGTCGTAGAAAAGGGCGGGTTGGTGTAGCAGACTTCATTCGTGAACTGAGAGAACAAGATCAGCCGATTCAGTTTGAAATTCATGCGATCGTAGTTGAAGGAGAAAAGGCTGTCGCGCTGGGCGAATTTGCATCACGACTTAAAAAGACTGGAAACATCATCGAAAGTGAATTTGCCTTCGAGTTCACCATTCAAGATGGCTTAATTGTTCGCTATCGGCTATTTGAAGATAGCTTTGCGGTTTCAAAAGCAGCTTTAGGCTAACCCAGTCATCCAACAGAAAGGAGATTCCGTCATGTCGAAAGCGGTGAAATTCTATGAGTTTGGTAATCCCGAGGTTCTGAAAATTGAAGAAGAAGCGCTACGTGAACCGCAAACTGGAGAAGTGCGAATTCAGGTTCAGGCATTGGGGTTGAATCGCGCGGAGGTGCTGTATCGGACTAACACTTACACCGAGCAAGCCCGATTTCCGTCACGAATCGGCTATGAAGCAGCGGGTGTGATTGATGTCATTGGTAAAGGTGTGACTAACTTTCAAGTTGGCGATCGTGTCAGCACCATTCCTGGCTTTAGCCTGAACCAATATGGCGTAGCGGGTGACACCGCTGTTGTCCCTGCAACGCATGTTGCTAAATATCCAGACCAATTTTCACCAGAAGAGGGAACATCAATTTGGATGCAATATCTGACCGCCTACGGCGCTTTAGTTGAATTTGGCAAGCTTAAGCAGGGTGATGTCGTTGCAATTACTGCGGCAAGTAGTAGCGTTGGACTTGCCGCCATTCAACTGGTTAATGATGCTGGGGGAACGAGTATTGCTATCACTCGCAAGGACAATAAGCGCTCAGGGTTGCTCAAGGCAGGCGCTCAGCATGTGATCGTGACTGACCAAGAGGATATGATTGAGCAGGTAAATGCGATCACGGATGGCGAGGGAGCAACTATTGTCTTCGACTCTGTAAGCGGACCTTACCTGGAAAAATTAGCGGACATTGTTGCTCCTGAAGGTTTGATTCTTGAATATGGCTGGCTTGCCGAAGGAACACCTGTCTTTCCCGTGGTTCCGGCGATCGTCAAGGGCTTTCAGGTACAAGGGTTTCATCTCGGCTACCACGTTATCGCTCACCCGGAACGGTTGCAGGCGGGCATTCACTACATCAATTCACGATTACAATCTGGCATATTTCGTCCGCTGATTGCCGAGAAACGCTTCACCCTTGATCAAATCGTGGATGCCTACCGATACATGGAGTCGAACGAACAACTTGGAAAAATTGTAGTCACCGTTTGATGCAGATTTGATTACCTGACGCCCTTCCATTAGAAGCTGTGAAAAAATGGTTCATAACTGCTCAAGTATTCTCTGCTTCAACTGAATCATCCCGAATGTCCATTCGTCGAATCAACCCATGCTCGATCGTGTAAATATGCTGAACCATTTGGTCAACGATCAGGTTCCCGTCTAAATCGTGCACAACTTGATGAACATCAACGACCACTCGTCCGCTGCGATCGAGTTGAAATCCTGTTGGTTCAACATGGGGATTAACTAACTTCCACTGGCGAGTCCAGTAATCACGAACGGCTTCATGCCCGTAGACATATCCACCTTCCATGCCATTTGCCCACTGCACTTCTGGATGCATGACTGCAAGCACGGCATCAATGTCGCGATCGTTAAAAGCAGCATAGGCTTTCGTTAGTAAGTCCTGATGAGTCTGCGTCATTGCTTTCCACTCCAATGCTTTTTTCTCCATCAATTTGACGAATTCATCTTTGCCATCCATGTAGCCTTCAATATCTTGAGGATACTGTTTCGCCAACTCACGTTTTAAGTCACTGTACTGCTGAGCGGCATCAGGATGAGCAATCATATAATCCCGAAAGGCTAAATGGCGGGCAATTTCAGGCGAACTGACCTGATAAACATGGACATTGTGGGTTCTAATATCGGGCAAACGATGCTTGCGAAAGTAACGCCGACCCGGAAGCCCAAATTCTCTGCTGCCAGAGTTTTTCTATTTGGTCGTAGGCTTGCTCAGATGACAGTTTACCTCCCGTATGAAGTGCCGAGATAATCGATACCTTGTGGGCAAACTCTTGTAGATTGGCGTTGAAGAGCAAATTCTCTGCGGTGTAGGAACCGTAATAGCGGCTTCGGGGGTAAAGGAATTGCTCTTTGTCGTGTTGAGAGTGCATCATATCTCTCCTGAGAATTCGGAGTAATAAGTAGAGTTTGGCGTAAGGAGGTTGAACGGCACATCTGAAGAATGTCTCGATCGTACTCTCAACGAAATAGCGACACTTCTATCACTTTTGTCTTAGCCCACATCAGTGATTCACAACAAAAGTGAGATGGTGTAGGCAGGAGTTGGCAGTATTAGTAGACAGTAGCATTGCTGAAACATTGCTATAACTATCTTTCAACGATCGCTCAAACTCCATTCAATCCCTTCCGGTTTCTGCTCTATGCCGAGTGGGTCTTCGCTCAAGGAAGTAGTACTCAACGAAAGTTGGAGAGAACTAGTCCATTCGTTGAGTCCAAACAAAGACATTCTGCTGATGGCGATTCCTAACTGCTTCTTTATATTGAATTTAAGTTCGTGGAGAAACTGAAGAAATAATATGCCCCAAACAATAGCGAGGAGAAGCCATGAACAAGATGCAACACGAAGAACTTTTAAGTGACTTGACTATAGGCTTGTGTAACAGCAACCCACTAGCAGAAGCCTAATCAATACTGAATGCGAGGAGCGATCGATATGTCTGGCTAGATCGCTCTTTCTTTTGTTACACCTGCTTTATTTCACTACTGCCAAGGGTTTGCTGGAGGAGTAGTTTGGAGTGAAGAATAGTGTCCTCAGGCTATTCCACGCACTACGATAATCATTTCAAAAGTAAGGATTAGAGGATGGGACTATGCCCAACCTATCTCAACTGTACTTATTTTCCATAACATCTATCGTCATTTTACTGATACCTGGTCCTGCTGTGCTTTATACTGCTATCCAAAGCATAAAGCAAGGACGTATAGCAGGTATGGTAGCTGTGCTAGGGCTGGAGCTTGGAACACTTTTTCATGTTGCAACATCATTCGGTATTTCAACTCTGTTACTGTCTTCTACTACAGCCTTCACCATTTTGAAGTGGCTTGGTGCAGCTTATTTGATTTACCTTGGTGTTTCTAAACTCTCATCACTCAAGAAGATTCAGTGCAGAATGGCAGTGCAGTACGAGAGCTTACAAAAAATCTTTTGGCAAGGGGTAATCGTTGAAGTACTTAATCCCAAAACAATGCTGTTCTTCTTTACTTTTCTGCCACAGTTTGTAGATCCTAGCAAAGGTAGCATTGCTTTACAAATGCTAACGCTTGGCTTTCTATTTGTTGGGCTGGCTACCTTCATTGACTTGCTTTATGCAGTGCTGGCTGGATCGGTTAGAAGCTTTTTAAGAAGCAGCAGATGGTTGTTGAGAAAACAAAGTTATGCTGAAAGTATCATTTATTTTGGGCTAGGCATAGGTGCTGCACTATCAAGCTCAACAAATTGACAATAAGCTGAAAAATGATGACAGCAGATAGAAAGATTTACAGTTGAATTCAAAATTGTTGTACAACGCTGGAGAGAATATGAGATGAATGCTTTAACTCTGTTTGTACTTATTTTGAATTTTGTCATTCTCTTTTCAATACTTGGAAAACATCAAGATAAAGTTGAGCGAAGACTTAAGCGAATTGAGTTCTACATGGATTTAGTAGTAGATCACTTAGAACTCGATCGCTTCCCAGAGGAAGTTAAGCAAATTGCTCTTAATGCAGATCCACGTCAAAGGCTCAAAGCTGTGAAATTGTATCAAGAAAAGACAGGAGCTACTTTTCAAGAAGCAGTCAAGGCAGTAGAAAAAGTAAGCGGTAGAAGTTTCAGATCCTAATACTGGCAATATGGTTATTGCCATAGAAAGCAATAGGTGTGTGAGAAGTTCACAGCTTTGGGTTTTCTCCATACCTAAGTTTGATTATGGGAGGAAGAGTGATGTCGCAACATCGTCAGCTAGGGACAAACAGATTGCTTTTACGTCTAATTTCTCATGCAGATGCACCGTCAATTCAGACTGCCGCGAGCATTCGTGAGGTTGCCGATGCAATGATCTCGATTCCTCATCCCTATCCAGAAGGTGAAGCAGAGCAGTATGTATCTGAGCAAATTGCTAAATTTGAGGCAGGGCATTCGGTGGCGTTTGTGATTGAGCGCAAAGCTGAAAAAGCATTCTGCGGCATGATCGAGATTCGAGGGATTGAGCTGGAGCATTCTCAAGCGGAGTTAAGCTTTTGGCTAGCGGTTGAGATGTGGGGGCAGGGCTATATGAGTGAAGCCTTGAAACCTGTACTCCGTTTCGCATTTGAAACATTAAATCTCAATCGTCTCTATGCTTACCACATGGTGAGAAATCCAGCTTCAGGCAAGGTATTGCAGAAGAATGGGTTCACCCAGGAAGGGCTACTCCGCCAGAGAGTCCGAAAATGGGGAGTGTTTGAAGATGCAAAGCTATGGGCGATTCTGCGGCAAGACTGGCGAAATCAAACGGCATCTTGTTTTGCTGCGGATGGTGTTACTGACGCTGCGATCGCTTCAACTTATCTAGCTGTCTGTGGGTCAACGAAAGTATGAGGGAAGTCATCCATTCGCTGAGTTTAAGCAAAGACATTCTGCCGATGGTGATTTTTGAGTGCTTTTCTAGAGTAGATATAGGTTTCTGAAAAACTAAAAGGAACAATACATTGCAAACAAAAGGAGAAAAAATCATGAACAACGTACAACAAGAACAGCTCTTCACTGATCTAACGCCTGCTCAAGCTGAAACAACTACTGGCGGTAGTCCTACTAAGTTTCCTAGCGTATTTGCCGATTATGGAGTAGCTTCCGCTTCCGTCGAACGCATAGGATTCAATCCGAACGCGTTTACCGTTACAAATCTGCGTGTTAAAGACATTCTTAAGGATGGACATCCAGTGTACGCCCAGATCCAAGGAAAACCGTCCGATGGCAGCAACATCTTGACCTCCGGAGGGAGGCATTTCGATCGCAAAGGGGCTGCTGGAAAGGGCACGGTTATTCCTGGATTCAGTTTCGGTTTCAACCCCTTTGAGAAACACATCAGCAAAGTGCGGTTGGTGATTCTGCGGGATAATCCTGGTCGTGATCTCTTCGTTGCGGGATCATGGGTAGATATCTAATCACCACTCGCTCAGGGTTTAGTTAACCTCTTCTGTTGCTGCGCCGCTATGCAGCAATATCTAACCTTCAAAGGTTTGATTGACAGACTGAATGTGAGGAGCGATCGAGATTAATACTTCGATTGCTCCTTGCATGATGACTCAACGAAAGTTCGATAGAAGTAGTTCATTCGTCTAACGCAAATCAAGACGTTTTACTGATGGATATCTTCAATTCTGTATCTATGGTAGAAACAAGCTCCTGAACAGTGAATAGAACAGACAAACACACTCACTAAACAAAATAAGGATAAAACAGTGACTACCATGTAACAAGAGCAACTTTTTACTGACTTGACTTCGGAGCACAAGCCGAATCCATCAGTGCTGGTCTTCGGTCAGAAGCTATGGCATCTTACGGTTATGCTGTTGCTGACGTAGACGGTGGAGGAACGTCCACATTGTCAGCCAACGTGTATGTCAAAGATAAAGTCAGGGATGGCTACCCAGTGTACAGCAAAGTTTCAGGTGCAAACAACTGCTGTCTACGGAGCTGATAGCTACATCTGGACTACACCAACCGAGCGTTTGGATCTCAAAGGGGCTAATGGTTCTGGTACTCTATACCCGGGACTTACGTGGAAAGCTCCGAATAACAAACTCATCAAACGTATCCGAGTGGCAATCTTTTGGAAAGATCCCGGTCGCAATCTCTTCACAGCAGGAAACTGGATAGATTTCTTGGTCTAAATATTTCCTGCACTAATGTAGCTCAAATATTAGCAGCAATCGCGGTTCAATGCTGCGATCGTTTTTTACCTGAGTTTTGTTTCTGTTTTACCGTTCTTTGTAGAGCAGAGGTTGAGTTATTGACGAATCAATGAAAGTAAATCAACGAAAGTATGAGGGAAGTCATCCATTTGCCGAGCTTAAGCAAAGACGTTCTGCTGATGGTAATTTCTGAGCACTTTTCTAGAGTAGATATAGTTCATCACAGATAATCCGAGAGAAGATCATGAACAAAGTACAACAAGAACAACTTTTCACAGAACTGACGTCTGCCCAAGCTGAAACTACTGCTGGAGGTCGCCCTTTTGATGATGGCGGTCTTTCGTTTCCCGATCCCATTCCCTTCACTCATGATACCGGTGCAAACGCCTTCTATGGCAGAGCTTTCGCTAGCCTCAAGCGCCAAGGACTAAATTCATTTAGTGCTAGTTTACGTGTTAAAGATGAATTGAAGGATGGGCACCCCGTATATGCGCTGTTTCAAGGACTGCCAATTGGCGGCGGCAGTATCTTGAATACCCAGACCAAGCGTTTCGATTTCAAAGGGGCGGCTGGTGATGGTACGGACTATCCTAAATCCACTTACAGTTTCAGCAAACCCATTGGCAAACTGCGGTTAGTGATTATGCGGCAGAATCCTGGTCGCGATCTCTTTGTTGCAGGACCGTGGATGGATGTCTGATAGCCACTTGCTCAGAGCTTCGCTAGCCTAATTTCGTTGCTGCATTGCTATACAGTAATCTCTAACCTTCAAAGATTTGATTAGCATACTAAATGTGAGAAGCGATCGGGGTTAAATACTTCGATCGCTTTTTACTGTATCTGAGATTCTATTTTGCTGTCCCCTGTAGAGCATGAATTGACTAGTTGGTGAATTAACGAAAGTCTGAGAGAAGTAGTTCTTTCGTTGAGTTTAAGCAAAGACGTTCTGCTGATGATTGTTTCTAAATATGCTCATATGATGAGTACAAGTTTCTCAAGAAACACATCTCACACTGGCTAAATAAAGTTAGGAGAAATCTAATCTATGAATACTCTTCAACATGATGAACAGCTCTTTACCGATTTGACTTCTACTCAAGCTGAAACGATCGCTGCTGGATTAGATGATTTTTTACATGTAGGTGCTAGTTACGGTGGGGCTACCGCTAAGATTAGACCCAGCGGGATAAATTCGATCTCTGGCAGCTTGGAGATTAAAGATTGGTTGCGGGATGGCTACCCAGTATATGCAAAATTTCAGGGAAAGACTTCAAATGGCGTTGTTTTGACTAGCTCAGCAGAGTTTGTAGACCGTAGAGGGGCATCTGGTCGCGGGACACTCGTACCTCTCAACAAGGTCAGCTTTGGCAGCAAGAACACATACATCAGATACGTCCGTTTGTTAATCTACCAGAAACGACGTGGAAATTCCCTCTCTGGAGCATCAGACTGGGCAGATCTTGACTCATTGAATTGAATATCTGTAAGAGTGATCGCAGCAATGACCGCGATCGCCTTGTTGTTAATCAAATGTAATTTAATCATGCGCTATCAGAGTGTATTACAGCATAGCGAAGAAGATTGTGGAGCAGCTTGCCTTGCCACCGTCGCCAAGCATTACGGACGCACGTTCACCATCAGCCGGATGCGAGAAGCAGTCGGTACAGGAGCACGCGGCACAACGCTACTGGGATTATATCGAGGAGCCGAAGCGTTAGGGTTTAATGTGCGGCAGGTAAAAGCTTCCCCGCAGGTAGTCGATCGCCTCCATGAAGTGCCGCTACCCGCAATTATTCACTGGAAGGGCACGCACTGGGTTGTGCTGTATGGGCACAAGCGCGGCAAATATGTGGTTGCCGATCCAGGAATGGGAATTCGCTATCTCAGTCGTCAAGAACTAACGCAGGGCTGGAATAATGGCATCATGCTGTTACTTGAACCGGACGACAGCCGCTTCTATCAGCAGACCGACGATCCGATCGGCGGCTTTGGGCGGTTTCTGCGGCGGGCACTGCCCTATCGCGCTGTTTTGGCACAGGCGATCGCCATCAACATCGGGGTTGGTCTACTTTCTCTCGCTTCGCCGTTTCTGATGCAGTTGCTCACCGATGATGTGCTGGTGCGGGGCGACACGCAACTGTTGACCGTCGTGGCGATTGGCGTGATTGTGATGAATCTGTTTCAAAGCGCGATCGGGCTGGTGCAGGCGCATTTGATTGGGCATTTTGGACAGCGATTGCAGCTTGGATTAATTCTCGAATATGGGCGCAAGCTGCTGCATTTGCCGCTCAGCTACTTTGAAGGGCGACGCAGTGGCGAGGTGGTCAGCCGGATTGCCGATGTGAATGCGATCGATTCTCTGGTATCTGCAATCGTGTTAGGTTTACCCAGCCAGTTCTTTATTGCGATCGTCTCTCTGTGCGTCATGCTGATCTATAGCTGGCAACTAACGCTGGCATCGATCGCCGCATTCATTCTGGTGACACTGGTGAATCTGCTCTTCTTGCCTGCCATGCGTCAGAAAACGCGCAGCTTGATTGTTTTGGGGACTGAGAATCAGGGGTTTCTTGTGGAAACCTTTCGCGGTTCGATGGTGCTGAAAACGACGCAGGCAACCCCGCAAGCATGGCAGGAATATCAAAGCAACTATGGGCGGCTGGCAAGGCTGGGCTGGGGTACGATGAAGCTGGGGCTGTATAGCGGCACAATTACGGGGATTCTTTCCTCGTTTACCAGCATTGCATTACTCTGGTTGGGCAGCTACCTGGTCATCGATCGCACCCTCTCGATCGGGCAGCTTCTCGCCTACAACGGCATGAGCGGCAATTTTCTCGGTTTTTTAGGAGCGGTAATCGGGTTAGTTGATGAATTCATCATGGCCCAAATCGTGATTCAGCGATTAACGGAGGTAATCGACGCGACACCAGAAAACCTCAACGACGAGAAGAAGCCCTGGGTAGAAATTGGCGACGATGCAGATATCACCTGTACTCAGCTCAACTTTCATCATGCTGGACGGGTCGATTTGCTGCAAGACTTTTCGTTGACGATTCCCGGTGGTCAGGTGATTGCCTTGATCGGCGAGTCGGGCTGCGGCAAAAGTACGCTGGCGAAACTGCTGGCAGGGCTGTACTCCCCGCAATCGGGAAACATTCGCTACGGAGCTTACAATCAGCAAGATTTGGCACTGGAATGTCTGCGGCAGCAGGTGGTGTTGGTTCCGCAAGAGCCGCATTTCTGGAGTCGATCGATCCTCGACAACTTTCGGTTCAGCTACCCGCAGATCGAGTTTGATCAAATCGTCCGCGCCTGCCAGATTGCCGGAGCCGATGAGTTTATCGGCAACTTGCCCGATCGCTATCAAACTGTACTGGGTGAGTTTGGAGCGAACCTATCTGGCGGACAAAAGCAGCGGTTGGCGATCGCCAGAGCCATTGTCACCGATCCACCTGTGCTGATTTTAGATGAGTCTACGGGCGCACTCGATCCAGTAAGTGAAACGCGAGTGCTGGAGCAGCTTTTTGCTCAGCGACAAGGCAAAACTACCATTTTGATCAGCCATCGCCCCAGCGTGATCCAGCGGGCGGATTGGATTGTGATGCTCGAACAGGGACACCTGAAAATTCAGGGTACGCCTGCGGAGCTAAGCCAGATCCCAGGCAATCACTTGAGCTTTCTTGATAGTGTTCACCCAAATCTGACTCCAAGCAGTTCTCTTGCTGTAAAAGCTGCTTCTAACGGTCATGCCTCAGCGAGTTATTCAATGTAACTCGTCAACTCAGGAGATTGTGATGCAAACTAAACTCGATCGTGCTGACGAAAAATTCCTACCTCAAATTCAATCCGATGAGTTTTTGCCGCCTCTGGGTCGCTGGACCGTTCTCGGTGGATTTGTGATTATCGCTGTCATGCTCATTGCCATTCCACTTGCCTCGATCGTCAAATACAAAGTCACCGTCAAAGCACAGGCAACCGTGCGTCCTGTAGGCGAATTACGACTCGTTCAAGCAGCGGTGGAAGGCACAGTTATCAACGTTGCGGTTGTAGAGAATCAAGCGGTTCAGCAGGGTGACTTAATCGCCGCGAGCGATGATTCTCGCCTGGAAACCCAAAAGAGTCAGCTTCAGAATCGGCTTCAGCAGACGCGATTGCAAATGAATCAAATCAACGCTCAAATCAATGCCCTCGATCGCCAGATGCAGGCAGAAACCGATCGCATCGATCGGGCAGTGGCTTCGGCATCTGCTCAACTTGTGGGTCGTCGTAGAGAACATCAGGAGCGACAGGTTTCTGCGACAACGGCAGCGGCAGAAGCAGCCGCAGAGTTGAGAGCCGCCCAAGCAGGGCTGGATGCTGCACGGGCAAAACGCGATCGCTATCGAACGGTTGCAGCAAGTGGGGCACTTTCTCAAGATCAGCTAGAAGAAGCGGAATTTGCGGCGGAACAGCAAGCCCAAATGCTGGAGGCGGTTAGAGCAAAACTACATCGCGCTCAGGCGGCACTCAATCCAACGAATGCAGAGGTGTCTATTGCGATCGAGCAGATTGCTCAGGAACAAGCCAGCGGTGCAGCAAATTTAGCGACACTCACTAAAGAAAAAGAAGCCCTAATTCAGCAACGAATTGAACTGAATCAACAGCGAGAGCAAGATACTCGTGAACTGCAACAGGTACAAATTAACTTAAATCAAACTCGAATTATAGCAACGACGGATGGCATCATCACGAAGTTGAATTTACGCAATGCCGGACAGACGGTGACGATGGGGCAGGAGATTGCCCAAATAGTTCCTAGCAATGCTCCACTTCAAATTAAAGCTAGCGTGTCACCGGATGACGTTGACAAACTGAAGATAAATCAAATGGCACAGATGCGAGTTTCAGCTTGTCCTTATCCAGATTACGGTGTGCTCAATGGCAAAGTGCAGCAAATTTCCGAAGATACGATCAAGCCAGACGACACGGCAACGGCTCCCAAGCCTACCTTCTATGAAGTCACTATCATGCCAGATCAGCGGGCATTGGGTCAGGGCGATCGCCAATGTCTTCTCCAATCCGGGATGGAAGGCAGCATTGATATTGTGACAAGAGAAGAAACGGTGCTGCAATTTCTGTTGCGTAAAGCTCGACTGATCACTCATTTGTGAAGCGGCAGATCGAAACAGCGAAAACCTGATTTTTATATCAAAAGGGGATGGTACTGCCGTGTAGATAGTCGTAATTTTGGAATGGCACATGGGCTGTTATTATGAACACTCCTTTTTATTCTCTCAAACTCCAGCCGAACCCGTTTCGCTTCCTACTCTATGCAGAGTGGGTAATGATTACGACCTGTTTTTCCTTTGCTGTAGTGGAATCATTGGAAGAAAATCAATTGCCCATCCAGCATATTCTGGTGTTGGGGATTTTGAGTGTGATGGCAGCTTTTCTGCCCAGCAGCAAACTAATCTGCAAAGTTAGCTATGTCGCAGTTGAGATCCTCCTGATATTTTATGGTGCAACATTGGGATATTTGCACGTTTTACCAACGCTATATTTAATTGTCCTGATTCAAAGCTGCTTTCTATTTGAATCAGTCGGTCGTTGGGCAGTGGCAGGCTTAAGTTTTTTATTGTTCTTAGTTCATCAAGTTCGCTATGTAGAGAATGTCACGTTACTGGTTAGTGCCGAAAACCGTCATCTGTTCTGGATGCACCTGATTGCTGAAACTTTAATGTTTGGTTTGGGTTTATTTTTTGCGTTGAAATTGGTTAGTACTCTTTTATCTGAACGACAGACCAAAGAACAGCTTGCCATTGCTCATAAACAGTTGCAAAACTACGCGCTTCAGGTAGAAGATTTAGCTGCGATTCAAGAACGCAATCGCATCGCCCGCGAAATTCACGATTCTCTAGGACATACGCTCACTGCTCAGAATATTCAGCTACAGAGTGCAGTTAAGCTCTGGCAGCAAGATGTCAATCGGGCAAAAGGGTTTGTCGAACAAGCTCAACGTTTGGCAGCGATCGCCATGCAGGAAGTTCGATGTTCGGTTAGCACGTTGAGAGCTGATGTTCGAGAACAGCTTTGTCTTCAGCAAGCAATTGAAGCTTTAATTGAAGACTTTCGGCAGGGAACCGGAATGTTCATTGCAATCGATATCAATCTCCAGGCTTCTACATCATCAGAGATTGATAGAACACTCTATCGCATTCTTCAAGAAGCTCTTACAAACATCAATAAATATGCTCAAGCAACAGTTATTAAGATTCAACTTAGAACAGTAGACGAATTTATTCAATTGACAGTAACGGATAATGGAGTAGGTTTTGATCTAGCTCAGGTGGCAGGTGGGTTTGGATTGCAGGGAATGCGTGAACGAGTTGCAGCCTTTGACGGTCATTTACGGATTGAAAGCGCACCCAGCAGGGGATGTCAGATTCAGGTTGAGTTGCCACTCAGAAGAATGAGGTCTAATGGCACTAACGCCATTCATACAGCACATCCGGGCAATTCTCTTCATTGCCTGATCCATCGCCATACTGAATTGCTTTGAACCCCTGCCGCTCATAAAAACGAATTGCCCCCTGATTCTCCTGAAATGTGTAAAGCCGAATTGGAGAACCTAACGCATTTTTGGCGTATTCAACCAGCTTTGTACCGATTCTCTGACCGACAAAATCTGGATGCAAATAAAGCTGATCAATCCAGCCTGTTTCCTGATCAACTGACAATGCCATCATGCCAATGATAGTGTGACCTTGTTCTACCACGATGACCTGATGGTTTGGAATCAGATGGTTACGAATCCATAGGACGACAACTTCATCAGAATGGGCGATCGGCGCGAATGCAACCAATGTTTTTCTCGAACTCAAGTAAACCTGAGCGATCGCTTCAGCATCTGATTGGGTAGCAGCACGAAAGCTGAGGGGTTCTTGCATCACAGAAACCTAATTATTCTCCTGTACTCGATTGCGTCATCACTGCTGCTTCTGCATGATATTGCTCCAACAGCTCGGTACGGTTGGAATCCAATAAATTATCCTTCTCCCAGGCAATCGTGCGTCTCAAAGCTTCTTCGACTGAAATCGGTTCAACATACCCCAGTTCCTCTCGGATTTGACCTGTATCGGTGGCAAAGTGATATTGCCACTGCAAATTCATCTGAAGATGGGCAGGCAGTTTTTCTGTAGGTAGCCTGACAACCTCCCCATCCCACCCAACAATTCGTCCTAACAGTTGGATGCGTTGCAGTAGAGTCGGAGTGGTTGCTTCACCCAGATTATAGATACGTCCTGTGGCGCGATCGTTAGTAATAGCAAGGGCGATCGACGCTGCAACATTCTCGACATATTCATGAGTCATCTGCCAGAAAGCCTGTTTGTCCTCCAGCAGAATCACGGGTCGCTGATCAAACAATTCGTTGCAGGCGATCGCCCTCCCCATACACGGCTGGCAGGCGCAGAATTGTGGTGGAAAGTGTTGGAGCATTGATCAAAACCTGTTCTACCAGAATCTTGTCATAATCCTGCTTAAACTCGAAATCCAACCCCTCTAAATCCCGGTAAGGATATCGCGTTTCACGCAGGGGTGCATTTTCCTTTAAAGGAACTGGATCAGGAGGATGGTTGCTTCTCCCTTGCAGTCCTTCATAGTTGCGGTAGACATCTCCGCTGCTGATGGCAACGATGTGTTGAGTGCAATCGCTGAAGACTTGAACAACCGCTTGCGCTTGGGTTTCAGTGTAGGGAATCAGATCGAGAATCACATCTGGGGCAAATCGTTCAAACTCAGCTTTGAAATTGGGCAACTGCTGGCGATCGCCATAGAAATGAACCAGGCGTTCCAGTTCATCTCCTTTAACTTTGCTCCGGTGAAAAAGGGCAACCTGATGTCCTTATCCGATGAGTTGACGCACAACGGGCAATCCGATGAAGCCTGTTGCGCCGATCGCAAGAATTTTCATGCTCAAAATTCTCCATTTCTGTCAGGTCGCTTTTATGAAAGCACCAAGAGCAATTAAGGTTGCTTTTTCAGCTTCAGTAACCCCTGTGATGCCAGTAATATTTAGCCCTTCGTAGGGGCGATCGACGGTTAAAATCGTGAGGCATTTTCCGGTCTCGATTTCCCAAAACCGAATAGTGCCGTCGATACTGCAACTAGCAAGCGTTTCACCATCTGGGCTGAAAGCGATCGAAACCACCCAGCCTGTATGTCCTTCCAGAGTTCTGCACTCTGGCTCAAAGTTGTCAGAAGCAAGATGTTGAGCAATATCCCAGAGTTTGATCGTACCGTCAAAACTGCCGCTGGCAAGCAGGGGTTGGTGAGGATGAAACGCAACGCATCGCACCCAGTTGTGATGTCCCTTCAGCGTTTGCCGCAACGCGCCTGTTTGCGCGTCCCAAAGCTGGATGGTATGGTCAGCACTGCCAATTCCAATGAACAAACCATCTGAACTCCAGGCGATCGCCTCTAAATCGTGAATTTGTTCTGGAAAGGCGTGAACGAGTTCTCCGGTGATTGCATCCCATAGCTTCGCTGTTCGATCTCGGCTACAGCTTGCAACTAGATTATGAGTCGGACTAAAACTAACGGATGTGATGCTGTTACTATGTGCCTCAATTGTTCTTAAGAGTTCTCCAGTTTGCCTATTCCATAATCGCAGAGTGCGATCGCAACTGCCGCTAGCAAGGATTGCTCCATCCGAACTGAAGCTCACACCCCATATCCAATTGTTGTGTACTTCCAAAGTTTTCAGGAGTTTTCCGCTCTGAACATCCCATAGTTTGATCGTGTAATCGTTACCACCACTGGCTAGAATTTCTCCATCCGGGCTAAAGCATAGAATCCAAACCCAGCCCTGATGTCCGTGCAGCGTTTTCAGCAGCTTTCCCGTTTTAACATCCCACAGTCGAATGCTGTGGTCAGTGCTGCCGCTGGCTAAAACTGTGCCATCGGGGCTGAAACTGATCGATCGCATCCACAACACATATCCCTGCAACGTTCTTAAGAGTTGCCCTGTTTGGGCATCCCAGAGTTTAATCGTTTGGTCAAGGCTACCACTTGCTAACAGCAACCCGTTGGGACTGAGCGCGATCGAATTAACTGGGTTGAGGTGTCCCTGTAAGGTTTGCAGCAATTTCCCGGTTTCCACATTCCATCGTTTGATGGTCCAATCATCGCTGCCACTGACCAACGTCAGGTTATCGGCACTGAATGCGATAGACATCACCGTTTCCGTATGGGAGGTCAATGTGTTGAGCAATGCTCCAGTCTGCACATCCCAAAGTTTGATGGTGTAATCTGAACTACCGCTAGCGATACGTAACCCGTCACTGCTCACAGCAATCGAGTGTATCCAGTCCTGGTGTCCCTGTAATGCGGTAAGTTGATGTCCTGTGTCGATGTCCCAAAGCTTGATCAGATGGTCATCTCCACCGCTCACCAGAATCGGATGATGTGGGCTGTTGATAAAGTTCTCAGCGGGCAAAAACGCAACCGATCGCACCGTTCCCAGATGAGCCTGGTAGTCGTTTAGCAATTGTCCTGTTTGAGCATCCCAAAGTTTAATGGTTTGGTCAGAACTGCCGCTAGCAAGAATCGTACCTTCTGGATTAAAACTCAAGGAGTAAACCCAGCCGTTGTGCCCTCGCAAAGTGGTGAGCAATTGCCCGGTTTGAACATCCCAAAGTTTAACAGTGTAATCAGCGCAAGCACTCGCAAGTCGCGCTCCGTCTGGACTGAATTGCAAGCAACAGGGCCAGCCTGTATGTCCTTCCAGGCTAAACAGCAGTTGAGCATCTATCACTCGCCAAACATATATTCTGCCGCTTGCTTCTCCTACCGCCAGAAGCTGATTGTCTGGACTAAAGGCGATCGAAAAAATCGCCGCGAAGGTCTGAATAAAGCTAGATTGAGCAATGTGGGAATGGGCAAAACTGACCTGCTGCAACCGATTCTTCTGGAGATAAGCTTGCCGAATGGTGAGATTGGAAAAATCATAGTCAACAATATCCTCCCGAAGTTGACACAACAGATTGAGCAGATTTCCTGCGGCATACTCTGGATGAAGCGGATGACGATCGCAGCATTTCAGGATTTGCCGCAGATGTGATTCTGACTCAGCCTCCCTGAAAGTTTGTCGCAAGGCAGTGACGATAGGCATCAGGATGACTCTGATTTGGCTTTCCCGAATGTAATCTTGAACTGTCGTTTTGATGAGTGCAAACCGATTGAAAAAATCTAGCTGCTGAGTGAGTAGTTCAGCTTTAATCTTTTCAATAAACTGTTCGGTCACATACTCCATCACGACGGATTGCTGCGTATATTTGCCAGGAGAATCTTCTCTTGGCTGTAAGGGTGTCTCTCTGTAGCTGCGCGGAGCAATTTCTATCAGATTTCGCCAGCTTAGGGATTCCAGTGCTTCTAGCAGGTGCGATCGGGAAACCGGAGGCACAATGTCCTCTAACAGCTCTGCAATGGATGTATATTCTCGATTAATTGCAAGCCAGTACATCACTGTTTTTTCCAGTTCGGACAGCCGCTCAAATTGCTGATCTAACAGCCGCCGAATACCGTTAAAAACGATCGTTTCTGTTTGAAGAAACCCCTGAATTTCGCCATCGAATAAATTTTGAATTGAAGATGCCACAATCTTCAAAGCTAGCGGGTTGCTATTATAGATCTCGCAGAGCTGAAGCTTCTCTGTGTCTGTTCCAACCAATCCCTTTGATTCAATCAAGGCTAAAGCGGTATCCTGAGAGCCGTTCAAGTACAGCGATTGCACCCAAATACCATCCATCATGGCAATTTCAGCAGGCTTCTCGCGACTGGTGAGGATCAGGCAGCTTTGATGCACTGACTCGCCCATCAAGCGAAATAGATCACCGTAATCCTCATAATCAGGTTGGTATTGTCCTGCCTGACCGCCTGCCTGCAAAATCGTTTCTACGTTATCCAAAATGACTAGGCAACGATGCGATTGTAGCCAGTGCAGCAGTCGATGTGGCTCTGCTTTGTAGTCTTGCTGCTGCGACAGAAAAGGGATCACGTCATCTAAAAGGGTGCTTAGAGGAGGAGCATTGCGGAGGCTGCGCCAAATGACAAATTCAAATGAATTTTGCAGTTGCTTCGCAATTTTGGCAGCCAGGGAACTCTTGCCAATTCCACCCATGCCCAAAACCGTAATCAAGCGACAGCGATCCTGCACAATCCACTGTGCGAGCGTTTCGAGTTCCGAGGTGCGACCGTGGAAAACAGAGACATCGATTGCTTCACTCCAATCCTGAGCAGGAGAGCTTATCTTTTGATTCGTCTGTACCGCGCTATTACTCCAACCCGTGTCCTGATTCCATCGCCACTGCCGCTCCAGAACCGCTTGAACCGTCGTCTTGCTGACTGTCTCACCCAGGGCTTGAGACAAGAGTTTCCATAGCTTGGGACCCACATCTAACTTTAGGTAGTTGACAGAGTAGTTCGTTTCATTCGCAATTTGCTCATAGGTTTGCCGCCGCCAAGAACCTTGTAAGACTGCCACTTCGACAGGCAGCAGCCTTCTTCCTGCCTTCAGGAAGACTGCTTCATCAGCAACGTGAAGGGCAATCTCAAATTCCATTGATGTAGACTCCTATACGGATTCAACAACACTCCCTTCATCTTGACTAAAATTTTCTTGAACTTTCCCGACTGATGTAAATAGCAACGATCGCAGCTTACCGAGTTATAGAAAATTATCCTAACCCCCGATCGCACTCACAGCCAATCCTTCAAAAGCAGTATCGATTGAAATATCCTTCCAGGCTGCCAAATCAGCCGCTACAGCTTCCAATTTGGCATGAACAACATCCAGCACATCTGCGCCCAGCAGCAGCCGTAAAGGAGGAGCAGAGTGATGCACGGCTTGCAGAATTGCGGTTGCTGCTCGCTTTGGGTCGCCGGGTTGTTGACCGTTCATCTGATCAAGCCACTGAAGCATCTGACCGCTGGTTGCAGCGTAGTCTTCAATGGCTTGATCAGGGGAAACCAGAGCACTATTGAATGCGGTTCGGAAAGCACCCGGCTCCACGATCGTGACGCGAATTCCTAACGGAGCGACTTCTTTCGCCAAAGCTTCTGACCACCCTTCCAGCGCAAATTTGGAGGCGCAGTAAATACCTGCCCCCGCAAAACCTACAAAACCGCCGCTAGAAGAAATGTTGAGAATATGCCCCGAACGTTGCCGACGCAGGTGAGGTAAAACCGCACGAGTTACATTTAGCGAGCCATACACATTTGTTTCAAACTGTTGCTTGATATCAGCATCACTCACTTCTTCTACGGCTCCAAATACGCCATAGCCAGCGTTGTTCACTAACACGTCGATTTGTCCAAAGGTAGCGATCGCTTGACTCACTGCTGCTTGGATATCGAAAGATTGGGTCACATCTAGCGGCAATGCCAGAATGCGAGTGCCATATTGCAGCACTAAATCGTTCAACTGTTGAGGGTTGCGAGCAGTTGCAACAACTCGTTCACCATGCTCTAACGCTGTTTCTGCCAAAGCATGTCCAAAACCTGATGAACAGCCAGTAATGAACCAAACTTGTTGTTCTTTCATTGGTATTCTCCACCGTGTTTAAAGACTTGTTAATGCGTTGAAATTACTTTATCGAAAGAGTGTTTGCGATCGCTAAATACTGGCAACGGAACCCCCATCAACTCGTAGATTAGTTCCGATGATGAATGAAGCTGCTTCAGAAGCGAGAAACACAACTGCTGCTGCAACTTCAGCCGCAGTGCCGCCTCGTTTTAGCTCAATATGCGGACGGTTTTCCTTCAGAAAATATGCCTCAGCATCCTGAATACTCAAATGCTGGTCTTGAGCGATTTGTTTTAGCATTGCCTCCACCATTGGTGTCTTGATAAAAGCGGGTGAAACGCTATTCACCAACACACCATGCTGTCCGTAGGCTTTAGACAAACTTTTGGTCAGGTTTAATAGAGCTGCTTTAGTGGCAGCATAATGAGGCATGGCGGCATCGGGCTGTAAACCACTCTCTGAAGATAGATTAATGATGCGTCCCCAGTGTTGCTGAACCATGTAGGGCAGAATGGCACGAGTTAGTTTCACAACGGAAAATAAGTTGAGATTGAAGACTTGCAGCCATTCATCATCTGTCAGGTCTGCAAAGGACGAAAAACTTCCTAAAATACCTGCATTATTGACCAGGACGTGAATCGTGCTGAATTGAGCGATCGCTTTTGACACCACTCGATCGATTTCATTTGTCTGAGTCAGATCTGCGGCGATCGTTAACACCGCTGAGGCTCCTAATTCTTCAGCGTTCGCTGCAACCTGATCTAGCTCTGATTGAGTGCGGGCAACCAGGATAAGTTTACTGCCTTCTTCAGCAAAAGCAGTCGCGATCGCTGCTCCCAAGCCTTTGCTAGCACCTGTTATCAACACAACCTTGTTTTGTAATCCTAATTCCATTGAATGCTTTCCTCGAATTTCTGCTGCTTCTTTAGCGTAGGAAAACTTTAGGTCAAAGTACAGACGAAATATCAACCGTTTTTGTCTTTTTGCTTCACTATTAAGCGAAAATTGCGTGCAACGCTTTATAGAATGAAGTAGTAGCCGCCTAATGCTTGAGTAAGTAAAATGACGGCATATAGAATGTGTTGCAGAGGTCAGTATGGGAGCGATCGCACACCTGGATGAAGTGGACTGGGAAATTCTATCAATCCTGCAAGTGGAAGCGCGAATTTCGTTTAAAGAACTGGGTCAGAGAATTAAGCTCACAGGAACGGCGATCGCAGAACGTGTCCGTAAGCTAGAAGATGAAGGAATCATCGAAGGCTACAGCATCAAGCTCAATCGGGAGAAAATTGGTTTGCCTGTAATGGCGTTTTTCAAGCTGCGAGTTCGGGTTGAGCATTGTCAAAAACTGCGAGAAATGGCGATCGCGCTGCCAGAGATCATTGAGGCGCATCGAGTTGTTGGCAATGAGTATTACCTTTTGAAAGCGGTTCTTCCTTCAATGCAGCATTTGGAAGCTTTGATGGAGAAATTCTTGCAGCTTGGCTCAGTGGAGGTTTCGATCGTTTTATCTACACCTGTCGCCAATAAAAGTATCCAACAGCAGCTTTAGTCATTAACTTTCAACATTTAGAACGCTGATTAGTATCTGCCAACGGCGATTGGTAATTCATCTTCAATCGTTTTTAATCGTTGAGAAAAATCATCTAAAATCTCCTGACGAACTTGATCAGTTTGACGGATAGGCGCATAAACAATATGTGGAGCAAGAACATCAAAGCCAGTAAATTGCAGAATGCCACGCTGAATAGGTCGAAGAATCGCCTGAATGTCACCGTTAAAGCCATCTTCAAGATAAGCCTCTTTTGCTCCACCTACCGTTAACGAAAGCATTGCTTTCTTGCCACGAAATCGACCTGTTTCGTAAATATGTCCATTACCGTATACACGCCCCATTGCAAAAACGCGATCGACCCATCCCTTTAAAATGGCGGGTACACTGAACCACCACAGCGGAAACTGCCAGATCATTAAATCGCACCATTCTAGTTTTTGGAGTTCGGCTTCAAGTTCTGGAACGAAGCCTTCAACCTCAGTTGCGTACAGCTCTTCAATCTGCTGCTTGAAAGCGTTAGGATCTTTTATGGAAGTGAAGTTGCGGCGATCGGATACCGGATCAAACCCCATCGTGTAAAGATCTGAACACTGTACATCATGTCCCAATTCTTTAAGCGTATCGATCGCCCTCTGAAACAAGGCTCCATTGAAACTTTGGGGTTCTGGATGAGCGAAAACAATCAAAACATTCATCGTGCTTCCTGTGGCTCTGTCAAAATCATTCTCAGCATGAATCCACTGTGCTAACAGCTTTTGTACTACAGGCAAAAAACTGAAATCTCTCACAGCAACTTCCGCTGAGGTTTTATGGGTTGCTATCCTGATCATAGGTGGGGATCAACTGCCTGTATAGAACCTACTTTTTGGTAAGTACCTCAAGCTTCATGGAGCAGAATCAGACAATGATGGCTACCCAGAGAGAGTTATGTTATTGTCCGATCGATGCTGCTGTTCAAACCATCAGCGGTAAATGGAAAATCATCATTCTGTGGAAGCTTCGGGACAAGCCAATGCGTTTTGGCGAGTTAAAGCGGGCTGTTTCAGGAATCACAGAGAAAATGCTAATCCAACAATTGCGTGAACTAGAGCAAGATGAAATTATCTGTCGTCAAGACTTTCAGGAAATGCCGCTCAGGGTTGAATATTCTCTAACTCCTCAAGGACGGAAGCTCAGCCCTGTATTTGATGCACTATGGCAGTGGGGCGAGGATCATATCCGTCATCAGCGTCAGGAGAAATTAGCTCAGTCCAGTTGATATAGACAACTTTCAACAGTGTCCCCATCCCACAGCATCCCCTTCCCGATGACAAGCGTCAATTAACAGCATCCAATCCCATTGGCTCGCTTATGATGACTCCACAGGATAGGGACCCTCTGTAAATTTGCGATCGTGATATCCTTTCGAGCCTACTGTTTGTGCTAGCGGGCTACGTGGGTCAGTTCCAGTCTTCAAGCAGTCAAGAACGTGCCGAAAATCGTATTGCGGCTGCCAGCCTAGATCGTTTCTGGCTCGGTCGTTGACGTAGACTCTTTCAATGCTGGGAAACATCTTCCAGCTTCGGTGACGATACACTTCCTCATAGTCTGGAAATTTCTGTTTCACAACAAAAGGGGCATTAACTCGCAACTCAAATCGATCATCTGGTGCAAAGGGAGTTGTTGCGCTGATAATGTAGCGATCGAAGCCAATCAAAGGAGCCTTCTCGATCGCTAAAAGATGAGCACTCACGACATCTTCGAGATCCACGCGACGATAGAGTAATTCATTTGCCTTGATGTTGCTATCTTCATAAATCAGTCGTGTCTCTTTGTGATCATCTGCTTCTGGAAAAAAGCGCGAGGTTCGCAAGATGATGCACGGCAGTTTGTTGTTTCGATAAAAGAGTTCGCACAAGTTTTCTGCCGCAGTTTTGGTGACACCGTAGATATTCCTGGGAATAGAAGGCACTGACTCTGTAATCCATGCCGCAGGCGCATCAGCAGGGGGAATGAGGGCACTGCCAAACGTGCTGGTTGTACTGGTGAAAATAAACGATCGCACACCAGCCAAGACAGATTCTTCTAACAGATTGAGCGTACCTGTGATGTTGGTATCAACAAA
The DNA here is from genome assembly GCF_032598965.1 of Leptolyngbya sp. NK1-12. Taxonomy (NCBI): domain Bacteria; kingdom Bacillati; phylum Cyanobacteriota; class Cyanophyceae; order Leptolyngbyales; family Leptolyngbyaceae; genus Leptolyngbya; species Leptolyngbya sp. NK1-12. The sequence continues at coordinate 5,885,146 of NZ_CP053586.1, read as the reverse complement.
ATTTTGCCGACTGTGGGTGGCAACATGGGGTTTATGCAGGGTTGCTGTATGAAGAACGGCATTTACTCCCACCATACACTGCTTGACGTAGTCTCGATCGCTAATCGAGCCAACAGAATCGGTGAAATTTGAAGGCAAAATATCAATCCCGATCGCCTCATGATTCGTCAGTTTCAATGTGCGAACTAGTGCTTCACCTAAATGACCGCTGCTACCCGTCACTAAAATCTTCATATGATTCGGTCCAATAGATATGCTACCCGTGAAGTGAAGTATACCAGGTTGACAATTCTTTTCCAATTAAATGAGGATTGTCTTCCTGAAGATAATGTATGCCCGCTCCGATGCGGACAGCTTTCACACGCTGTAAGTGACGTTGATACCACATGGCTTTTTCTTCAGGAATCAGCGCTCCTGGAGTTGCCCAAAAGAGCAGTTTTGGTAAGTCAGTTTGAAGCAACCATTCATGGTAACGCTCCACAATCTCGACCATGTTCTCAGGTTGACCGCTGATGGGAAGATGATTTGGAAATTGCCACAGCGGTTTACGGTGTGCCGCATTAACAAATGGAGCACGATACTGGTTCATTTCCGTTTCTGATAGTTGGCGAACAATCGAGTGGGGTAATACCTGTTCAACAAATGCATTCTGATTGACGATTAAATCCCAGCCTACTTCTGGCTGACGAAATGCCTGAAACAGGCTTCTCGCTGGTTCTTGCCATTCATCCCAGGTAGTGGGACGAATAAATTCCATCAAGCACAATGCTTTGATGTGGGCTTCATGCTTCTGGGCATAATTTAAGCCAAGCGCCGATCCCCAGTCGTGCAGAACAAGCGTGATATGGGTCAGATTAAGTTTTTCGATGAATGCTTCGATGTAGTGAGCGTGATCAAAAAACGAATAGTTCAGATCGGGTTGATCGGATTTTCCCATACCAATCAAGTCAGGAGCAAGGCAACGCCCCTGAGTGACCAGATAGGGAAGAATATTGCGCCACAAATAAGATGAAGTTGGATTTCCATGCAGGAACAAAATTGGATCGCCTTGTCCCTCATCAAGGTAGTGAATCTGATGTCCATCTATCTCAACAAAATGGCTTGTGAAGGGAAACTCGCTCAGTGCAGGTGCTTCTGTCATATTCACCTTCTGTAGTGCTTGAGTTGGTTATAGTACAAACGAATTGTAGCTCTTTCAACTGTTTGCTGAGCTTTTGATTTCTAGTACTTTTAGTTATTCTTTTGTCATCCTTTTGGCTATTTTTTCATGAGTCATCGTGAACGACAGCACCTGTCGCACAGAGCATTGCTTTTGCAGCTTCTGTTGTAATAGTTGACCGAGTAATGTGTCGCTTCTACAATTTCTGCGTAAGTCTACCGCTGCCAGGAACCCTTTAGAATCGCCTCCCCGCCTTACGAAACAGCGCTTCATCAACAATGATAAGGGCAGCCTCAAATTCCATTGATCCAGCCCGGAAAGCATTTTGTCATCCCACCTGTATTTTTCCTGTATTTTTCCTGAACTTTCCTTTACCGACAGAGGTCGGACAAGACGCCACACTGGAAGATGCCTCATCAAGCGATCGCTTTATTTTGAGACGTTTAACGGAAAAAGAAGTGATGATTCTTGCCTGATGCTTTCGTTAAATATTCCTTCACCTCAACTTTAGGAGAGTAACCATGAAATACTCCTCTCAAAAATTCGATCGACAATCCACCTCTGCTCAATCTCCTGATTTGTGTAGGTCATCCCTGCAAACAGAGCTTGAAGCAAACCCTACAGTGCATTCTCGCTGGTCAGTGTGGTTAGAGAAACTCGGTGATCTTTTCAGGAGTCTCTTTGTAGACTCTTGTGAAATCCGAGTTTGGCAAAGCACCGATCGCAACGGTCAAATCTGGTGGCATGCTTACAATCCAAGAACTCAAAATTCTGGAACCTTTGATTCTGAATCAGAAGTTAGGGTATGGGTCGAGCGACAGTATCACCTCTAGTTGTCTAAAGCCTCAACTTGCTTTGCCGTCTTGACTAACAGCCCATTAATGTCGGGCTGGTTAGACGGCCAGCTCTCCACAAACAATTCATTCGCGAGAAACAATTTTCAGTACGATCGGAGGGTGCAATGCACGAAGACTATTCGGTGTCCGCCACAAACTCTACTTCTCCAATTCGGCTATTGCTGGTAGACGATCAAACGTTAATCAGCCAGGGGTTGAAAGCAATGCTGGAGCTAGAAGCAGATTTGCAGGTCGTTGGCATTGCCAATGATGGAAGCGTTGCTGTAGAACAAGTTGCGGCACTCCAGCCCGATTTAGTGCTGATGGATGTGCGGATGCCCGTAATGGATGGTCGAGCGGCAACACGGGCAATTTCTCAGCAGTTTCCCGCCGTGAAAGTCCTGGTTTTGAGTACGTTTGATGACGATCAATACATTACTGATTCGATTCGGGCAGGGGCAAAGGGCTATCTGCTCAAAGATATGCCCATAGACGAATTAGTGCAGGCAATCCGGCTCGCCCATCGCGGCTATACCCAAATGGCTCCAGGATTGATGGAAAAGCTGATGTCTCATTCATCAGAAGTGCAGACTGCATCATCCAAACCAGCCCTTTCTGAGCTATCCTCCTTGACACCCCGCGAACGAGATGTCCTGTGCTTGATTGGCGACGGTTCCACAAACCGAGAAATTGCTGAACAGCTTTATATTTCCGAGAGTACGGTGAAAACTCATGTCACGCACTTGTTCGATCGCCTCAACCTGCGAAATCGCGCTCAGCTTGCCATCTTCGCCAATTCAATTTGTCAAACTGGCAAATTGGCTTTTCGCTAGTATACCACTAATATACTACCCTTAGCGATGAACCAGCATGAGCTTTAATACCACTTTTGGCCATCGATCAGGCAAGTACTTAGAGGTTGACGAAGCAAAAATTTATTACGAAGTTATCGGTGACAGAGACCGTCCGACCTTATTAGTTTTGCACGGCGGTTTTGGCAATCTTGAAGACTTCAATTCTGTTCTTTCCGAACTGAAGGAAGAGTTTCAGATCATTGGAATTGATAATCGTGGGCAAATCAACGCTCGGCTCAACCCGTTTGACTTACGAGCAAATGCAAAAAGATGTCGATCGTATTCTCGAACACCTTCACATTAATACGCTGAGCATAATTGGTTTGAGTGATGGAGGTATCGTTGCACTCAGACTCGCCTCGTTTTCTTCGTTGAACATTGAAAAGCTGGTCATAATTGGTACTGCCTGGCATTCAAACAGTATCGAACCAGTGCGGGAAATATTCTCAAAAATCACTGGCGAAAGTTGGAGGAAGAAGTTTCCCGATACTTACGACGCATATCAGAAGCTAACTTTAAACGATAGACGAAGAGATCCTGCAAGTCCACTCTAATCGGGTTGTTCTGTCGTGCGAATAACACAACTTTTCTAGTTTACTGATCAATCACTATATTGTGCTGCATCGACATGAAGATTTAATCGCTAAGATCAGTCATTGAACACCTCAACACACTCACTATGTATAAATTTGCTGCCGCTTCGGAAAATGAACCCATTGTGTTTGGCTCTGCTCGCCCTGGATATCGTAACGAGCAGGTGACTGAGTGGATTAAATTTATGCAAAACCAGAACATCAAGCGTGTCTGCTGTCTGCTACCTAAATCTCAACTGTCTCGCTATACCAATCTACTTGACGTTTACCGAAAGACTTTTGGATTCGACCATGTATGTTGGACACCGATCGAGGATTTTCACTTTGCAACCCCTGAAATTCTCATCCACCAAATTTTACCGTTCTTAGCGATTGCTAATCAAAATACTGAAAAGGTAGTTGTTCATTGCTCTGGTGGCGTTGGACGCACGGGGCATGTTTTAGCTGCTTGGCTTGTGGCTGGACGAGAATTCTCTATCAAAGACGCGATCAGTACAGTCAAACAAACTGGGAGAAATCCTTACGAAGCAGTTATTGCTGCTGTTTTCACAGGTCGCAATCCGTGGAAAGTTGCTGCGGAACTGAACTCGTTACTGAATGAATGCAATCGACTGAGGGGCAAATTAGACTGATGCTAGCCCTGACAGATATGTTCAAAACGACTGCCACTACCCGAAATGGTTGGCGAATTCACACCGCAGGGTACGAGTCCACAAGGGTAGCAGCCATTTTCCCTAGTTGCTCGATCGTAGTACCCCAACCCTCCTCAAACCCCATTTCCTGATGCTTGCAGCTTTCCTCTTGGTTCTTGTGTAGCACTCGTGCCATGTACTTGGTATCCTTCCCTTTGTCTTCCATTGTGATAATAGCTGTAAGAGCCAGCCACGGGTCAAAGGGTCGCCAGCTTTCCGTGAGGGCGGTGGTAAATACAATGCGCTCTTTCGGCACAATCTCAAGAAAGCAGCCTTCCAAATGCGGCATAAAGGTAAGCCCACCATCTTCGCTCATCTGAGTCTCGAAACCGCCACCTGGTTTTAGATCCATCTTGATAGTCTTGCACTTAATGGGTTCTGGTATCCACCATTTCTCGAAATGTTCGCGCTCAGACCATGCCGCCCAGACTGCGGATCGGGGTGCGCGAATTGTACGACAGATTGTGAGTTCAAAATTTTCACCAGTCATTGTGTATTCTCCTGGGAGGGGACATTCAAGCAAACATGATCGATTTGCATCGAACTCAGAGGATTTGAGCCCAGAGTTGAAGATGTTTGAGTTGAAATTGTCATTTGAATCTCCTGTAATTGTGAATGTTCTAGATACTTCAGAGTCTTACCGTGTGAGAAAATGAAGTGCGAGATGTCCGATCGTTGATCGAAAGACACGATCAGGCAGCAACAGATGCAACTTCCTGTCTTACTGAAAGCTCTAAATGCTTCACTCCTGACAATAGAAAAGCAGTTGCAGCTCGTTTAGCGCAAAGCGCAACTGCGGAGCAACCGCTCTCAGCCCGATCCACATCCATCAGGAGTATTGATGTAATCGTGAGGGCAAGGCGATCCCCAAGGTCGCAACTCCAACAGTCCGCCGAGTCGAATAACGCTTGATGGTGCAGCGGAATATTATCTCTGCGGCTTTCACCATCATTGAGGCAATTTTGTTCCAACTTTTATCAAATCGGCAGCCTTTTCTCCAATCATAATTGCCGCTGCATTTGTATTTCCTGTAATCATCGTTGGCATAATCGATGCATCAACAACTCGTAACCCTTCAATCCCCCGTACCTTGAGTTGAGGATCGACAACCGCCATTTGATCAATACCCATTTTGCACGTCCCAACAGGATGCCATCCCGTACCGCACGTTTGCCGAATATAATCTTCGATTGCTTTGTCGCTATGCACGGAACTCCCTGGAGCAATTTCCTCGCCCCGCAAATCATTAAACGCATCGGAGTACACAATTTGACGCAAAATTTTAAGTCCTTCAACCATCAATTGCATATCAGATTCTTTCTGAAGATAGTTGACCCGAATCAACGGTGGCTCGAAGGGGGAGGAGGAACGTAGTGTTACACTACCACGACTTTCGGGACGGGTGATGTAAAAGGGAAGGGTGAATGCTGGACCTTCACGTGCATAGGCAGGATCGACATATAAAATCGGAACAATTGTAAATTGCAAATTAGGCGCAGCATCTGAATCATTGTTGACATGCAGAAATAACCCAGCCTCTCCCCCATTACTACTTGGCGCAAGGGGCACGTCCTGAATAGACTGGTAGGCAATAACAGCAAGTGGGTGATCTTGAAGATTCTGCCCGACACCCGGCAAATCAAAAACTACAGGAATGCCTACTGCCCGCAGATGTTCAGCGGGTCCAACTCCAGAAAGCATGAGCAGTTTAGGAGAATCGAAGGCACCAGCACTCAAAATCACTTCGGAGTTGACCCTAACTTGATACTCCGTTCCGTTTTGAATATATACTACCCCTACCGCACGCTTTCCCTCAAAGAGTAAACGAGTCACCAATGCTCCTGTTTGAATGGTCAAGTTGGGGCGATCAAAAATTGGACGCAGAAATGCCACTGCTGTACTTTGGCGCTTGCCATCTTTCACGGTCACTTGGTAAAGTCCTGCACCTTCCTGCTGTACGCCATTAAAGTCGGGATTTTGCTCATAGCCCTGTGCGATCGCGGCTTCCACAAAGCGTTGCGACACGTTTGCAGGAGAGAGTGGATCTGTGATGCTCAGTGGTCCATCAACCCCGTGAAATAACGATGCTCCCCGCTGCTGGTTTTCCGATTTCTTGAAGTAAGGCAAGACATCCTGATAACTCCAACCAATATTACCTAACGCTTGCCAGCTATTGTAGTCACGTTCATTGCCTCGTATATAAATCATGCCATTAATCGAACTGCTGCCGCCCAAGACTTTACCGCGTGAAGATAAAATTTTGCGGTTATTTAAATAAGGTTCCTCTTCAGTTAAGTATGCCCAGTCCACTTCCGAGCCTAAGAGTGTAGTAGGCCATACTGAGGGAACTTGAAGTTCTGGTTTGGTATCAGGACTACCCGCTTCGAGCAGCAATACTTTAGTATTAGGGTCTTCTGTAAGACGGTTGGCAACAACGCAGCCTGCTGAACCGGCTCCAATCACAATATAATCAAAAGCAGCACTGTGATGGTGTGTAGTTGTCATGATTTCTCCTTTGAGGGTCATTGTTTGTTGAATGACGGCGAATGGGGTGCGAGATGTCCGATCGTCGATCGAAAGACACGATCAGGCAGCTTCAGAGGTGACTTTCTGTCTTTGGTCAATGTGATACACAATCGAGGATTGCGTTGCCAAAATTCTTCCAAACGCTAGTGTCAGTGCAAATAGCTTGTAATGTGTAGGTTATACCAAATTTTCTCCGCGTAACTGCTGCGTCATAGCCAGTGAATCACCTAGCCCCCAATGCTCAATGAGCTTGCCATCTCTCAGACGATCAACATGTACGACTGAACATGTCACCTGCTTGCCCGTCGGCGGAATACCAAGGAACTCTTGGCGATGAGTACCCGTAAACGTGCCACGGGTGACAACCTTATCGTCTTCAGCAATGACATCTTCAAATGTGTGGTAGCTATCCGGGAAGGTAGAGCGAAATATCTGCATGTACTCATAAAAGGCATCACCACCGTGGATAACAGAGCCCAGTGTATGAATAACAATGTTCGGGGCAACCATCTCCTTCATTTGCTCTAAATTCCCTTGGTCATAAGCCTTATAGACTTGAAGGACAATGGCTTTGTTCTGTTCTAATGACATTGAAAGTTTCTCCTTAAGAAGGCATCTGCATCAGGACTGGGGTAAGATTTGGATTCTTCACCTGTAGACTGTTGGTAACGTTTCATTGAAATAGGCTTTTCACTGCTTGATCTATACCCTCACCAACTGCTTGCACTGGTTCCATATACAGACGTGCCCACTCGATCCGATCCGCTGGGATACCAAAAATCGTCACCCCGCGCATCCCAAACTGCGAATCATCACGATGGGTGCCGAACCAGTACCACTCAGCCCAAGCCGTGTCACCCTCAACTGCCGAACGGAGTAACTCTGAGTGAAAGTCTGGGATGGCGTGGAAGATGATCGACCAACTCTTACGGACTTGCTCAATTCCCTCGAAACCTCTCTCAGGATGAAGTGGATGATTGCCCTGAAAGTTGGGTGCAAAGCAGGCTAAAAGCGCTTCCAGGTCTTGTGCGTTCTGTGCTTGTTGCAGTCGCTCTATGACGAGGATTTGTCTAGTTTCCATAATTTCTCCTTGTTTCTCTCCGTGTTGTAAATTGAGTCACTCAACGGTGTTCAAGCTATTTTTCTACTTCTCAAAGAACGGCAACTCGTTTGTTTTGTTATGAAACCATCATGTTGCTAGTCACGTCCTGCCACAATAATCTTTTCGGCTAAACCAATCGGGTTAGAAAACATGACCTCGTGACTACCGGGCATTTGTACAAGCCGAAATAGTCCCAAGCGGTTAGACATTCTCGGATGCCAACCCCACTGTTCGCCTTGAGGGAGGACATTATCTTCTGTACAGTAGAGGTAACTTTTAGGCATGGGCAGCGAGTAAAACTGCTTCAAGTCCAGCTTGTCAAGCCACGGTTGATACGGTTCAGGGGATAGTTGTGCGTAACTGGATCGAGCCAGTTCGAGGTCAGCATCATTGAGAAGCACTTCTCGCCACATCTCAAAGGGCATCACCATCGTATGATCGTCCGATTCTCTCGCTAGGGAGTCAAATAACGTTTGATAGTGCGGCGGAATGTTATCTCTAAGGCTCTCTCCATCGTTGAGAACAAAAGCATCGAAGAAGATCAGCCGTCTAATCCGATCAGGAATCGCTTCAGCAACTTTCGCAATGATTGTTCCGGCAAAACTATGACCTAAGAGAACAATATCGGTTAAGTCTTTGCCAACAATGTAATCGACGATCGATTGTGTACATTGAGCATGGTTAACGTTTTTATCTACGCCTTTACCATGACCTGCGATCGTGGGAGCAAACGCTTGATGTCCTTTTGCTTCTAGATGGTCAACGACTGCTTGCCAAGCAGAACTATCATGCCAGGAGCCATGAACTAAGACAAAGGTTGACATAGAAACATTCCTTTGAAGTACAACAATTAGTCCACATACAGAACCGCCTTACCTAAAAATTTGCGCCCGATTAAATCAGCCGCCGTTACGCTTGCTTCACGCCACGAAACTTCTCGATTGATGTGAGCTTTGAGTTGCCCTTGCTCAACCAAACTCAACAGACGAATCAGCCCGGAATGGGCACTTTCCAACTCCACTTCGGTGTACAACGAGAACCCGTAGAGTGTGCGCTGCCCTCCATTTCCGTAGAAGTCTGTCAGGGAAAGCTTTATCTCATTGCCACTGCTACTGCCGTAGCAAACGCAGATACCTCCTTGAGACAAAAATGCAGCGAGGTTCCCGACCAATTCACCACCTACCCCATCAACAATCAGTCGATAAGGTGCGAACTGCTTGGCTGCTTGCCCAGTTTCGGTAATCACTACTTCATCCGCACCGTAGTCTCGCACAAATGCCTCTTGCTCTGGCTGACGAATCTGGGCAACGACTGTAGCGCCCATCGCCCGGGCAATCTGCATCGCGAACAGTCCTACTCCTCCCGTTGCTCCCGTGATTAGCACCCGACTTCCCAGTAAACGAGACCCCTTTTCCACTGCATACAGCGCTGTCAACCCTGCTACAGGCAGTGCGGCAGCATCAGTATCTGACACACTCTGGGGAATGATAGCTAGAAAGTGAGACGGAATGACTACATAGTCTGCCCAACCTTCCGAGCGGATGGAGAGGGCAACAATTCTTGTTCCTACAGGTGGAGCACTACCATCCTGCGCTGTTTGTTCAACAATACCCACGACATCCCAGCCAATGGGAGTATTAGGTGGGTCGTTTTGCGATCGTTTAAGTTCGCCCCGATTCATTGAAAATGCCTTGACGCGAATCAAGCACTGGTTAGAATTCGGAATCGGAACTTCAGTGTTTTGAAAGATGAGATTACTAGTATCATCTGGTGAACTCACGAGTCTACGCATCGCCATATTTCTAATGTTTAGAGAGCTTGTAGTTTCATGTTCTAGATAGAACTGTTTCCATCAACTCACCGTGAATCCGCCATCAATCACTAAGGGTTGTCCCGTGATGTAGCTGGCAGCATCGGAGCAGAGAAACACAACCGCTTGAGCAACTTCTTCTGCCTGACCGATCCGACCCATTGGAACAAAAGAGTCGAAATCATCTGCTGTGATGCCCAGTTGCTTAAAGGCGCGATCGAGCAGTTCAGTTGCAGTGACTCCAGAATTCACCGCATTAATCCGGATGCCCTGCTTGGCATAGTCCAGCGCCGCCGATCGCGTCAGACCCATGACAGCATGTTTACTCGCAACGTAAGGAGAAGTCTTCGGAAACGCAACGAGACCACTCGTTGACGAATTGTTCACGATCACACCAGATCCTTGAGACAACATTTGCTGAATTTCGTACTTCATGCACAAAAACAGTCCCCGAACATTGACTGCCATCAGGTTGTCAAAGTCTTCAATTGATTGTTCATGTAGGGGCTTTACAGGTGTTTCAACGCCTGCATTATTGAAGGCACAGTCGAGTCGTCCATAGGTTGCGACTGTCTTTTGCACTAATGCTTTGATCTCTTCCTCATTCGCGGCATCTGAATGAACATACAAGCATTCAGCACCCGTTTCGCGGATCAGTTTGGCGGTTTTTTCTCCTTCTGCATCGCGTCTGCCTGAAAACACAACTTTCGCTCCGGCAGCACCAAAGGCGATCGCGGTTGCTCTGCCAATTCCCGTTGTTCCTCCAGTGACTAACGCCACTTTATCCTGAAGTATCATTCTGTTTCTCCTTCTGTTAATGCCATCAGATTCAAGTACCAATTAGAGAAGATGCTTGTAGCCGGATGCGTTTACGCCTCGTCTATAGCGCGGTTGCAGCACGATCGATGAGATTGGCAACGGCATCTGAATGGGAAACCATCACGACATGGGACGCGCCATTCACAACAACGGTCTCTTTTGAGTTAGCACGGTTCGCCATGAAAGACAGTGCTGCTGGAGGAATGTTCAAGTCGCGATCGCCATAAATAAACCAGGACGGAGTAGATTTCCATGCGGGCACACCGGAGGCTTCGTTCAGCGCGGCTTCCGTAATCGGGCGCTGGGTGCTAGCCATTAGTTGCGCGTCGTTAGCGGGCACATCCGCAGCAAACTGGGCGTGGAACTTGTCCTGCTGAATGTAGAGGACTTTACCACCATCGGGCAGTTCAACGGGTGGCGCGAGTGTGGGCCCGAGTGTGCTGCCCGGATAACGTCCTGAGAGTTCAATAGCAGTCTCGCCCGCATCGGGAGCGAAGCCAGCAACGTAGACCAATGCTTTCACGTTGCTGTTGTCGTTGACTGCATTGCTGATTACCGCACCTCCATAGGAGTGCCCAACCAGCACAATGGAACCCTCGATACCCTTGAGGACGCTGGCGACATAATCCGCATCGCTTTTGACTCCACGCAGGGGATTGGCAACAGCAACCGTTGGATAACCTTTCGTGATTAGCCTAGCTAATACACCATTCCAGCTAGAGGATTCGGCGAATGCACCGTGGACGAGGACGATCGTGGGCTTGTTGACTTGTGGATTTGCAGTATTCATGATGGCTCCTAGAGAAGTGAGGGTAAGAGTTCCTAAAAAGAGAGTGACAATCAGAAGCAGGCGGATTCTGTTCCCGAGGTTAAGCATGTTCATCGTGTGATTTCCATTTGAATTGGGGTAGTGCTTTCCTTCTGTTTCAACGAGCATTGACTGAAAATATAAAATGCTTAAATTACTACATGAGAGGGCTTTGACTAGAGTGATCCCTGGTTGTTGACTCCAGATAATCAGTGTCATCAGCTTGTACTGGATAAGCAAGTTTTCAGCAACTCAGCAACTTCTTGTGCGATCGCAATCAGGGCATAATTCACTAACGAAACAACGAAACTGTTTTCGTCTATTACTAACGTTGATGAGTTATGGAAAAGAGCTTAGTGACTTGTAGCAACAATGGCTGCCATCAACTCTGTTACTCTCCAGCGTCCGGTATACCGAATGTTATTGATAAATAGGGCTGGAGCGTCGGTCACTCCGCTGCGTATTCCACTTTCGATATCTCGATTAATGCGATCGAGATATGTCCCTCTTGCGATATCTCGCAGAAATTGAGGAACGTTAAGTCCTAAACGATCAGCATACTCGGCAAGGTAGCCATTCCCTAACTCTTGTTGATGCTCCAGTAAGATTTCGTACATCTGCCAAAACTGACCTTGTGCCCCCGCTGCTTCTGTTGCTGCTGCTGCCTTTTGAGCTTGAGGGTGGATGTGAGGTTGAGGAAAATGCCGGAATACAAAGCATAGAAAACCTCTCCCAAATAGGGTCGCCTCAAGCTGTCGTTGAATTGCCTTAATTGAGATATAAAGTTCACCACATTGAGGACATTGATAATCCCCATATTCAACAAGTACAACGCGGGCGTTTAATGATCCTTGCCGATGGTCTTGCTCAGAAGGGGGTACAACTAATTGATTGTGATTGCTAGGTGTATCACCAGGAATAACATCGCTCATTCTAAACCTCTGATGGAAAGAGTTTCATCGTGTGAGAGGCACTCTGAAATCTCTCCTTCAACCCTGTAATCGTTTGTATAAATTTAATGTATAAGGCTGGCTTAGAATTGTAGTCAATTTAAGGTCTGTATTTTAATCAACAAAATAATTGAGGATGAGTCAACCTGAGACAGTAGAACGAATCAAACTTAAGCTGGGGTTTGAATCAAACTTAGGTTTGATTGCCTGCCTCATCGACTAAAATCCTGCGTTCCAGAGGGGTAACTAGCGATGAGCGTTAACCCAGGCAGAAGTACAATCTTAGCTTTCACAAATTAGCAATTCCTCGTTTCAACGCTATGATGGCTGCCTGGGTACGATCTTTGACATCTAGCTTGCTTAAAATTCGGTTGACGTGAGTCTTTACTGTACTTTCACTAATATTGAGAGCCGTGCTAATTTCCTGGTTGCTCATGCCCTGTCCGATTAACTGGAGAACTTCTAGCTCACGATCGCTCAGTTCTGGACCAGTCATCCGCTGTACTAGCTTGGCAGCCACGTTGGAGGGAATGTACTGTTGCCCCCTGTTCACGGTACGAATGGCTGTCAATAGTTCCTCTGGCTCAGAGTCCTTTAGTAAATACCCCTTTGCCCCGGCTCGCAATCCTCGATAAATCTCTTCATCAGTGTCATACGTGGTCAGCACAATAATCCGGGCATTGGGAAACTCATTACAAATCACCGTAATCGCCGCAACACCTTCCATCTCAGGCATCCGTAAATCCATCAAAGTCACATCAGGCTGTTGTTGCTGAAACACTGCGATCGCCTCATGCCCATTTCGCCCCTGACCCACAATGACGATATCTGGAGCCTCCTCCAACATTCCGATCAAACCCTGACGGACAACGGGATGATCGTCCACAACAAGAACACGAATGTGACTGGGCTGACTCATGCTAACTTACTCCCGATCAATGGATACCACGATCTCTGTCCCTTGCCCTAAATGACTTTGAATCTTTAATTCAGCTCTAATGCGTTCAGCCCGTTCTGTCATTCCGATTAGACCAAAGCCATTCCTCATCGCCTGGTTTTCTACATCAAATCCCTGCCCATCGTCTTTAATTCGCAAGCTGCATTGGGTCGGTTGATAGACCAGTTCAATGCGGATTTCATGCGCCTTGGCATGTTTGATTGCATTTGTCACAGCTTCCTGCCCAATCCGAAACAGATTATTTTCCAGATCAGAGGATAGGGGATAGGTTGTACCCATGACTTCGTAGACGACTTGAGTTGCGATCGAGGAGTCCAATTGAGCCGCAAGACGCCTTAAAGCACCCTGTAAGTTACCGTTCTCCAAAAGGTATGGGCGGCGTAGTGACTCTACTGAACGACGTGCCTCCGCAAGCCCAGAACGAGCTAAGTCGAGGATCTGAGTGAGGAGAGTTTGCGCTTTTTCTGGAGCTACGGTTACCTTATTGGACGCCGATCGAGCATGAATGATAATACCTGTAAATGTTTGTGCTAAATTGTCGTGAATTTCACGCGCCATGCGGTTGCGTTCTTCTAAAATTGAGGCTGCTTCTGCTTGCTTTTGCAGCGTAATATCTCGCGCTAACCAAATCACCTGATCGTGGTCAATTGGTGCAATACGAGCCGAAAACCAGATTTCTCGTCCAGCTATCCACTTGCTGCATTCAACTGTGAGTACTTGTTGGGTTTTCAGCACCTGCTGAATGTAACTCAGGTATTCATCAGCTTGTTCCTTAGCATAAAGTTGATGCAGTGTTTTACCAATATGCTCCTCCTCATCCAACTCTCCATAGGATGGATTTCCTTTGATTGAACCGAGCAATTGCCCTTCAGCACTGTAAACACACAGCGGATCGGGAATGGCTGAAAAGAGCGCTCGCAGTTCTGCTTCAGAGGCTTGCAGCGCTGCTTCTGCCTGTTTGCGATCATCGATATCCGTAACAACTCCCAACGCTCGGATGGGTTCACCGGATTCATTCCAGGTAACAATTTTGCCGACAGAAAGAAACCATTTCCACTGACTATCCTGGGTACGATGGCGATACTCTGCTTGATAGTTGGGGACTTCTCCAGTATTAAAAGCATTGCAAATTGCAACCATTGATTCTCTGTCATCAGGATGCAAACTCTCAATCCACCTCGATTTGGTCTCGTGAAATGTTGCCGGATCGTAGCCCAGCATTAAAGCGTATTCTGGGTTAACCACGATTTCTTCAGTTTTGATATTGTGATCGTAGAGTCCTTGATTTGAAGCGGTTAATGCTAAGCGTAGTCGTTCTTCACTCATTTGTAGAGCGGCTTCTGCTTGCTTGCGATCGCTAATATCTACAACCACCCCTTCGATGTATCCATCGGTTGCATTCAGATAAGAAGAGAAAAGTACCCAAAACAATGTCCCATCTCGTTTCCGCATCTGGGCTTCAAAGTTTCGCACTTCCCCATCCCGCTTCAGCAACTCAAGGAATTGTTGGCGATCGCTGGGATTGACATAGTAGCCTGCGGTGTGTTCAATCCCAATGATCTCTTCTGGTGAGTCAAAGCCATACAGATTGGCAAAGCGTTGATTGGCATCGAGAAGTAATCCATCCGAGAGGCGGGTGCGGTAGATGCCGACCTGCGAGTTTTCAAAGATAGCTCGGAACTTGGCTTCACTGCTTTGTAATGCCTCTTCTGCTTGTTTGCGCTGGGTAATGTCATTGCCCACCGATAAGATTTCAACGACCTCTCCCTGGTCATTGAAGATGGCTTGATTCGACCAGGTCATCCAAACTCGCCGACCGTCTCGACACAGGTATTCACCCTCGCCTTGTGGGTACAGTTGAGGATTACGAAGTAAAGCATGGACACAGGGTTTGACATCGCGTCCAGAGGTTTCGATGTCTGGAATGATGGTTTCAAATAAGGTTCGCCCTACAATTCCATGTTCTTCATAGCCCAATAATTTCACTCCATAATCGTTGATGTAATGAATCCGTCCTTGCGTGTCATAGCGAATGATGACTGAATTCGCAGTTTGCAACAGGTTGCGATAATTTGCTTCACTTTGTCTCAATGCGGCTTCGGTTTGCTGACGTTCTGCGATCTCCTGCTGCAAGGCTTGAGTTTGCGCTTCTACTTTCCGTTCCAGCGTTTTGGTATGGTCTGCTAATTGTGCATACAATCGAGCATTTTCCAGTGAAATTGCTGCCTGAATCATCAACAGCTTCAGGACTTGTAAGCGATTGTTGGTAAACACTCCGGTACTGAGATTGTTCTCCAGGTAAAGAATGCCAATTAGATGACTCTGTTGGAGAATTGGCATACAGAGAAGCGATCGCGTCTGTTGCTTTTGAATGTAAGGATCAGTTGAAAAAGGCGATTCGCTGGCTGCATCATCAAGCACCAAAGTTTCTTGAGTGCGTTCTACTGAGTGAATGACAGAGACAGGAATCATTGCACAGTCGGCAACAGCAAGCTTTTCTAGGTCGCACGGTCTACTTCCGCTGCATTGAGCCACCACAGTAAGTTGATCCTCTTCTAGGAGAACCAGAGTACCAGTTTCGGCTCCTGCATTTTCGATTACCACCTGCATCAACGTGGCAATCAACTGATCGAGATGGATCATTCCAGGCAGAGTAATCATTGAACTCTCCCTCCGACGAAGGACTGTCAGCCGTCTCCCAAAGTATATCGCTTGCCAAACTCCAGAAAATTAAGCTTCTGGGTGGATCTGAAGGTTTTCCAATGACTAAATTTCTGTGGCAGCGGAGGATAAGGTTCCAGGTAACCCAAAGTCTCGTCGCCAATCTCGGCAGAAATGCGGGAGCTTCGCTGTTGCGAAAGGCAATCGAATAATTCGATGTCCAGTGGGTTTGCCCTTTCTTGCGTTCTGACTGTGGCAGCCAATCGAGCAAAGGCACTGGGCGCAGCAACGACTAATCCCCGTGCTTGCTTATTCCCGATCGCAGTAAAAACTTGAGGTAGGGCGGATTCTAAGTGCTAGGTGAAAAGCAATCTTCGAGCAGATTATACTGCTATCACGTTCTCAATCGGGATGGAAAAGGGTACGAAGTCCACTTGATTCTTGAGCCGCGTTCACACTTCAACCTGCTCAAAAACAATTTTTGCAAAGAAATCTAAGATATTGAGACTCAGTTTGAAATTATTGCAATTCAAAGTTCACATGTGCAAGTTCCCTCTCAGCCAAGCCCAACTTTCCTGCTTCTAGCTATCTATCTCGCTTCAAGGTCATTGCCTGTCATCAGAGTATTTCACCCAAACGGGCGACTCATAGGTCAGGATGGGAGCCTATGCCGTTCCTGCCATCAATATCCTACCTCCAGCCCAAACTCAACGGCTTGGTGGGCCATCAGTTTCGCAAGCTAACAGGGATTACTCCAAAGGCATATCAACAAAACTATTGAATTTTGTGAATATCCTCATACCCATTTCAAGACATTGCTAAGCTTGCGCCCGCCTAATCCTGAATATATTTATTAAACGAACAATCCAGATGGCTAATGCATCAGATTCAGGGCAAACTGTTCATTGTCTAATCCTGGGCGGTTCATCCCCATTGGAAATACTCCTTCGTCGGGTGTTTGAACCAATTGAGCAGGTAGCATTGCGGCTTCTCCAAGTACAGCCACTCGTCCTTGATCAAATGGCAGTACAACACTTTGAGCGCGATGAGCCGCTGAAACTCCCTGCCCCTCTTGAAAATCTTTTGTATCTCTCCGCTGGTCGTTGAGTACTATCACAGTTTTACTGCGTCCACGTAGAAGAAGAAATGCTAGAGACTGAATTTGGAGAACAGTACAAAATTTACTCAGAAAGAACTTGGAGGCTCATCCCCTTCGTGTACTGATGTTGCTGGTTACATCTCGATACTAGGCTGTAACCGACAGTAGCAGAATCTGGTGATAATTATAGGTTAATCTAGCTTTATCTACTGCAATTGATGTAGGAAACCAACTCGCTCTGCGATCGAATAAAGATTAAACAAGTCGCAGACGTATGCCATCACATAAGTGAGTTCCTGTGCCAATCTTTGTTGTTTTGTAGTTGCAACAGGTAACTGTTTCACTGCCGTTTTTATACCAGTATCACATTCGTACCATACAGTAAATGCAGAGCAAGCATGATACATATCGGGATCATTGTTCTGAGCGGTTGCAGTTGGGATGTCGAACGCCTGTCGCCATTCACCCAACTGAATTAGCATATGAATGCAATACCTTGTTAAAGATTGTTTTCCAGCATCATAAGAATTCGTTCGCTCAAACACTTCAATCTGATTTATCAGCAATGGCTGCTCTAGTGTGTGTAGTATCTATTTAGTTGTTTTTGGCGCGACTTCTAGAACAAAAGAAGCCTTCTTTGGTTTTGCTTTAACCTCTTTCAACAGATCGCGCACAAACTCCTGAAATTGTGGCGTGGATAGGAGCGATCGCGCATCTGTTTCTAACACCAAGCGAATTTGTTCTAGAACATTTTCTTGAGCAGATAAAAGCTGCTGCTCCAACTCCTGCAAGCCCTGAAGCTCAGTAGCCAGTTGCAGTTGAATTTGTCCAATTCGGGCTGAAATTTCTACTGCCTTCTGCTGCCGCAGTGCATAGTACATTGATAGGGAATCATCTAAGTTTTGCATCAGCCACTATCCCCCACGGTAGAATTTACGCTAGCTCCAGACCCAATCGACTCACTCGGCAGTAAGCATCGTGTGCCTCAACGAGTGGCTCAAAATCCGGCAAAATTGCCTGTTCACCCACAATTTCAATCAGGTGACAAACTGCATAAGGGTTAGAGAATGGCAACACCATTCCCGTAATGCGATCGCAAATTAACTGTTCCACATACTCAGACTGCTCTACTCGCCAGGGTTTTGGAGTCAATCTTGCTCGAAACGTTGCTTGGAATTTACAAAGCCGTGCATAAAGCGGATCTGCATACAGGCTTTTCATCAATCGCTGCGACTTGGGTTCTAGCGGGTGAAATTCGTGAGTTGTGCAGAGATACCGTAATCCGTTGCGCGTTCGGTAGACTCTGAAACCGAGATTGGGAAACTGTTCAACCAATGCCTCCAGCGCTGCGATCGCCTGTTGCTGACTAATTGCCATCTGACAACTGGCAGGACAATCCCTCGTATTTGTCCCTTGTGGCACACCAATATCAACATCGACAATTAGTAGGCGATCAGTATTGAGAATTAAGCAGTCGTAGCGATTGCGAGTGAGGGCTGCTATTTGCTTACCTGAATGACAGATCTCACCCAGCACTGGTTCGTCCATGACACTGTACTCACCCTGCTGTAGTTTGTACCACTGGGCGGAATGAGGGTAATCCCTGATCGCGATTGGGCTGAGAACGGCTAGACCATTCCGTTCCTGTAAAGATAGGATCTGTGACCACTTTTTCAGCAATACGCTATTGTCGTGATCAGGCTTTGCCTCCAATACCAGTTCGGTAACATACTCTTGCACTTGTGCAGACGGTTCATCCAAGTCGCGCCAGCTCGCCCAATAACAGAGCTTGCGGTAAAGCTGAGGATGCTTCTGGACAAATTCCTCAAAAGAATAGGCAGTTTGGTTGAGCATTACCACCCCTATTGCGGACGAGGGTAACAAAAATGCTCAGTTTGGCGATTTGGGTTAAATAAGCTCCCTACCGCTACGAGGAGGCAACTCAATTCCTGAGTTATACGCCCGACTTGGGCTTCCTTGACCTGCAACGCCTTTGCATCCAACTTGAGCTTGCGGCAGCAATCGTAATATTGAGCAATCAATGGCAGCGATCGATAAGTCGCAGACAGATCTGGAATCTCATCGGCGGTAGGGATGTAGAATCTCTGTTGGTAGGAGCTGATTTTCACCGATAGCCAGTACAACCAGTAAGTTTTGGGAGACTCCTTGTCCTCACCATCGACATCCTCCCAGCTACGGCTGAACTCCAAAATTTGGATAGGAGCGGGAAGATTCTGCAACAGCCACTTACCAGGATCTATATCGAAGTGAATTGAATAGGGGGAATCAGGCTGTTTGCAGAAGCTTTCGACCGAGATGCTTTTAGCATAAGCTGCCAACTCGGGTGTGGATAGAAGACATCGGGCATCTGCCCCGATGAAAGCGCGAAACCGGCTAAGGACCTCCTCTTCGGCTTTGATCGCAAGTTCTTCCTGCTGTCGTAATGTTTCAAGCTGATCCTGAACTTCCTGGTATAGCTGAGAGAGGCGATCGCTCATCTGAGTGCGATGTTCCCGGCGCATTTGTTGATAAGCAGTGAGTTGAGAGTAAAGAGAAAGCATAAAACTTCAAAGAGAACAAATAGGGCGCATTATTCTCTAGAGGATGAGTCGTCCCAGAGATAGTACGTAGCTACTAACCTTCAAGCAGGATAAATAAATTAAACCAGCAAAACAACAGAATTTGGAGGATTCTGATCGTAGGTTACGATCACTTGCCCAAGCTCCTACTCTTCTCGCTCTTTTAGTCACGAATCATGACTATTGCTTCTTCACAACCATTGGTAGGCGAATAGACAGCAGTTCCATCATTGCTGAATATTGGATCAATGTACTGAGGAGTGATTGTTTGGAGCCGTTGGAGTACTGTAGACGATGGGTTCAAGTGTCCCCCGATGAGTGGGGATATAGGAAAGCTTGTATCGCCGCCTTAGCCCAAGCGACAGGATTGAGTGAGAGGACGATTAACAACTAGGGGGCTTCATTCGAGAAGCGCCCTAAGTACGTTTTGCACATGCTAAAGATGGCTAACAAGCTAAATCAAGTGAAACAGATTATTCTGGATGAGGATCTTTTTTCGGAATAATTTAGTCGTGATCTATGACTAAAAGCTTGCGCTTGGTAATTTGGGTCGCCTAAGCTGAACCCTAAGTTTGCTGTCGAGGGATCAACAGCCCATTTTACTTTGCCTAAACCTAATGAAATTACTAGAATCCGCTCTATGCCAAACGAGCATCCTATTGATAGGCTTCAACGGATGCCCTTAGAGCCGATTGAGTACTGCCGACGCTGGGTTCCGACGATAGAGGGGAAAGGCTATCGGAAAACTTGCATTAACGCTCTTGCAGAGGTAACAGGACTTAGCCCATCCACGATTAAGGACTGGGGAGCCAACTTCGAGCGACGACCCAAATATGCCCTCGTCTCTTGCGCCAAGCTGACCTCCTCAACCAATTCAAGCAACTGGTGGCGACAGGGTGCGTTACTGCACCATCTAACTTCTTCCAGGATTAAGAGGGTAGACCATTGAACCTTTACATGGCAAGCAATCGCTTTTGAATCAATCGGATCCTCAGCAACCGAACTGGCATCTCACGGCGGCAGACTACAAGATAAGCAGAACAACTAGGAGTGAAGCGGACAGGGACGAATAGGGCAGTGCTGCATATCCCGATAGATGATCTCCGAGAAAACAGTAAATTTTTCGCCGCTATTACAATATTCCGAAAATTTCTGTAGAACCTGCTGAGTCAATCTGCCAACTTGCTCTTGCGACAAAGCGAGGCAGTGAACAGGCTCGATTTTGGCTTGTTGCTCTGTACCTAGCCATAGTTCCGCACCCAATGCGTGAAGTAAGACTTTCTCTTTACGGTCTTTACGGCGAGGTGGATGATCAACGTAAAGAATCAGGAGCGGAAAATACTCCGATGTCGTTAAACCAGGCGTGAGTTTAAGAGTCTCTGGTATATCTGCTTCCTGCTGAAGCTGGCGGGAGATAAACCGCTTGAAGTTGCGATCGCTCCGGTGACGGTAATGCGATCTCCGCTTGTGGCATTTCAGGTCATCCCAACATCCATCCCCTCTGCTCCGTGTAATCGCCGAGCTTCCTCAACGTCTAGGACTGAGCATTTCAGGCATTTTTTATTCACTCGGCGGGCCATAAAAGGTCAGATTTTGGGGCTTTTAGTAAGTTAGTCAGATTTTAGTCAGACATAGATATTAGATAAATATCTTACTCTATAAATATGGTACTTTTGTATCTAGCCTTTGGAATTAGCCTCACATGACAGCAGATCAGCAGCCTTTACCCCCTATTCGTCTAATTTCAAACCAACCGGTCTCTGCTCAAGCTATAGGTAGCTCGGAGATGGCTGATTTGCGATTGGAGCGGGTTAAGGAGTTCCTAAGCGCTAGTAATTTGGCTTCCAACACACAAAAATCCTATCGGCTTGAACTAGAGCGCTTTATAGCCTGGAGCGATAAAGCCTGGATTGACGTCACACCCAGGGATATTGCTAGTTTCAAAAAATACTTAAAGGATGAATGCCGAACTCGCCAGGGAAAGCTTCTGTCTCCTGCTGCAATTAATCAGGCAATCACGGCTCTCAAAAGTTTTTTCAAGTGGTTTCAGCTCGCTGGTTACTTGGATCTCACTGCCGTTCTGCCAACGGCAGCGGTGCAGTTTGAGAAGTTGGGCGAACCTTTACCACGGCATCTTAGCTTGGAGCAGATGGAGGTAATCTATCAAGCAGTGACTGGAGATGAGGACATTAATCTGCGCGATTGCGCTTTGCTGGCGGTTCTAACTCACGGTCTGCGAGCGGAAGACGTTTCCAGCTTGAATGTTGGCAACTATGACGGTATCCGGCTCAAGTTTCTTCGCAAGAAGGATAAAAGTGATGCGATCGTTCCCCTGCGTCAGGTAGCAAGGGAGCAGATTGAGGCTTACCTGGAGCGGCGGCGATCGCAGCAGGAAGAATTGACGGGCGATCGCCCACTTTTCTTATCCTACGATTTCCGTAGCGGCGGGCAAAGACTGGGCTATCAAGGAATCTATTACTTCACCAAGGTGCGGTTGGGGACAGCGACAGGAATTTCAGACTTAACACCGCATCGCTTCCGGCACACCTATGCCAGTGAACTTGTAGAGCTAGGCATCGACAGCCTACTTGCCCGAAGTCTGACAGGACACAAATCGGAGAAAGTTTTCGAGAGATATATCAAGGGCAAGCGACTGGCGGCAGCGGAAGATGCATTCTTCAAGGCAATCGACGAAACTCCCAAGCAATCATAACTCTGGTGCAATAGAAAAACGGTGGAACGCACAAAATGCCAACCTTAAAAGATTTTCTGCCAGATCTACCACCCTTAAACGCTCAATTTCTGAATGATTATTGTGACAATTACCAGCCAGTTTTCTCAAGTAGCAGAGATTTTAATGCCTTTAGAGCACTACATTTTGGTATGGTTTCGGAACTTGAGCGAAAGTATGTTTCAGATATCGCTAAGACTATCAGACTTGCTAGCTATAAAAGCTTACTTCAGCTAATCAATGGTTCCGTCTTGGGATACGATGACGTTACATCGATGTAGACTAGCACTGATACTAAAAATCTTGAACCAAAGATCAATAAGACTTGTTATCGAAGAGTTAGGCATCCTTAAGAAAGGGAAAGGTACGGATTACGTAACTCGGCAGTACATGGGTAATTTAAAGAGAAAAGAAAATGGAATTATTGTACTTATTGCATATGGTGTTTTAAATGAAATCATTTTCCCGATTACATTTCGAGTTTTTAAACCTAGAGAACGACTTAAGCTAGGTGAGCAGTTCAAAGGTAAAACTCAACTAGCCATTGAGATAGTTGAATATTTGACTCAGCTTGGATTCAATACAGAAACCGTTTCGGTTGATGGTTTTCATGGTGAAGATCAAGCTACTTGTTTACAGGTATTTGAAGAAGAACTACGTTGCAACTATGTTTTAACCGTTTCTGGTAGCAACCGAGATTGGTTGAAGTGGAGACAAGCCTCCTGGGAAAACCACTGGATTGAACTCAGCGATGCCAATTCACGAGACTTCTTTATCCGTGATGGTTACTTCAAAGAAGGTTCATTGCGCTGCTGGCAGGTTAGCAGTATTCCTACAGATTTGTACTTTGGGGACGGTAGCTGGTCTCTGATTACAAATGTGTCTGATATCACGTATCAAAAAGCGTTTTATTTTTACCTTTTGCGTGAGTAGGTTGATTGTGCAACCAATTCACTCAGTGATTGGCTCGGTTGGTCAGACTTCCAAATGAAAAGTTTCGTTCAAATTGAGAGGTGGTGGGAGATAAGCATAAGTACTCACCTAATGCTGAGCCTTTATCCAAGTTACGCTCAACAACCGTCAAAACCTGATGTGCTTGATTGTAAATAATTGTGGCTGAACGTTGCTTCTGGTTCTCGGTTTCACCGTAGAAAAAACATAATCTTTATTTTCTAGCTATAGAAATAGTTTCAACTGCCCAAAGGCAAAAAGAGGAAGAGCAGATTATCACTACGTCATCTGCTTAACGTCGATAAAAACTTGATAGAAGAAAAACAGATTCAATTTAGCATCCTTATCTAAAGCAGCTTCACTAATTTAGTGATGGAGACTAGGATGATGTCATAGCTATTGGATTTGATAAATCATCTCTGTTGGCATCGACAATGCTAAATGAGCAGGATCCATGGAAGATAATATGTAGCCTGTTTTAGCCAGTTCACACAATTTGTAGAACTGGTCTAACTGCACTCTGCACCATTTAACGATCTCTATCAAAAAAACCGAGCAAATTCCTAGAATTTCTGCTCTACTTTACCTTGCTCTAAATTGCAACCTTCGGAGCATCTAATGAAACTTGAACCAGAAGATAAGGCTGAACAGAATGAATCTAGCGATCGCACACAAACTCCTATCAAAGTGCGACACTCACAAATTACCTTAAATAATGTCAGTAACGAGGTGTGGTGTTGCAATCTGGTTGAATTGCCTCAACAAACTAGAGATTGTTTTGGTGAATCAGCGGGGTATCCCATTCTCATCTCCCTGCATGATAGGTACTCAACAAACATGGGTGCAAAACTGACATCATCAATTTCGCCAGAAGCAATAGCTCTGACCTTACGGCAGGCGATCCTGCGTAAAGATGTGAAGGACGAAAGTTCATTACTGCACAAATGGACTGCATCTGGTCTTCCTAATCATTTAGTTATTGGTTGGACAGGAGATTTCTCACAGCTATTGAAATTGGGCAGCATCTTGGGAGTAAAAATTCATCGGGAAAATCCGTCATGGAGAATGGCCGGAGCAATCGAGTCATTTAATTGGCACATAATGCGCGCTGTTAAACATCTACGTGAGCTAGAGAAACAGAAAATAGGTTTGAATTTAGCAGGACTGGAACAACTCATCATCAGTTACCTTGTTGATCACTATAGGCATCCTAAATAGGATGTGAACAAATGGTAGGCTGAGGACGTGCCCCAAACTTTACCCCCTCAGCCGATGGAAACGCTCGAACAGTTCATTCAAAGTAACCCACCTCCGTTGGAACTCAAGCGTGCACTCGCTGTGCAGATGAGTCAAGGCGGTCACAGCTATCGGGAGATCCGTGACATTCTGCAAGTGTCGGTTGGCTTCATCACAGCTAGCCATCAACGCTACGAATGCTCAGGTGTGGAGGGACTGCGCTCCAACTATTGGGGCACCCAAGGCTATCTCGATTGTGAGCAGAAGCAAGCGTTGTTTCGGTGGCTCGACGGGCAGGATGCTTGGACACTCCAGGAGGTAATTGACCACATTGAGGATGAGTATGGGGTGGTCTACCAATCACTCCAGAGCTACTATGCCCTGCTCAGAGACGCTGGCTTCAGTTGGAAGAAGGCACAACCGGTTCACCCTGACAAGGATGAAACTCTGGTTCAGGAAAAAAAAGAGAACTTGAAGCGCTACTGGCAACGCATCAATCTGAGATCGCCGATGGACAATTAAGAGTTTTATTTCTCGACGAATGCCACCTGTTGTGGGGCGATATCAGTGGCTATGGGTGGAGCCGCCGCAAGCAACGGGTGGATGTGGAAGTCAAGTCTACCAAGCAACGACAGACCTACTATGGGGCATTGGATTATCTCACCAAGCAGTTTGTTGTCAAAGAGTACAGCGCAGGCAACGAAGAGAATACGGTTGCCTTCCTACAGTATCTCCAGTCTTTGTATGTTGAGAACACGCGCCTGGTGATTGTCTGGGATGGGGTGAGCTACCACCGCTCAAAGGTGGTGCAGGAATTTCTGGAGCAGACCAATGGAGGCTTACCGACTGAGGCGTGGAAGATTACCTGTATTCGCTTAGCCCCTAATGCACCTGAGCAGAATCCAGTTGAGGATGTTTGGTTACAAGCGAAGCAGTTTATTCGCAAGTATGCACGAATGTGTAGAAGATTTGGGTCGGTCAAGTTTCTGTTTCAATTGGTCACGCATTGTCAAACCTTTGCTTTCGCCAAGGCGTTTATGTACGGCTACTGTTCATCTCCTATCTAGGATGGCTGTATAATCAACAGAGTTTTTCAAAGGACCTACATCACACTCGAACTGAACGTTGGGAAGCTGGGTTAGTTAAATTTCCACCAGATGTTCCGCCAGAGCGATCGCTTGACATCTGTCTTCCTAGAACACTTAATCGCATTATTCAAAAAGGTGGTCAGCTTCGGTTTGAGGGGCAGAGTTACCGTGACGACTATTTATCGTCACATGCTGGGGAGAGCGTATTCCTCCGCTTTAACCCTTCTAACATTACGTCTGTTCTTGTTTATCAAGAGCAAGGGTATGAGGAACATTTTCTTGCACGGGCTTGTATCCAGAATTTCCATGAAGAAAGCCTTTCACTTGCTGATGCTAAGGCAATTCTGCGCCGCCGTCAGAAGCGCAGATCGCACTAGATACAAAATGTCTATTTCTAGGTTCTCACACAAACAGAAATATCTGTAGGAAAGCCACTTCTATTAGTTTAAGAGTTTGCAAGTGAAGTGCTGTATTCCCTACACAGCAGTACTTTGCATGTTCATTAATTCAATTGTTTTGCCTAAGCAATCCATTCTATGTGCTTGAGGTCATTTTGCCATGTCTATGAAAACAATTCAATCTGATTTGATTGTGCACCTTGATCCAAATCCAAGGAGTGGAAAAAAGAACTTGGATGATCTACCTAAATTTGATGCAGTTGCTTGGTGTCGTTTGTGTGAACGAGCATATCAGCATGCGCTCCTCATCGATCGAATCAGCGAGCAAATTAAACAGAATCCTGATGTCCTTATCTGGATATACGCAGCACAAAACGCTGAAGACCAAAATTCTGCGGATATGGATACCGAAACAGACACTGAACAAGGATACAGTTGGCTGCCAGATGGGTTGATCAGCGGATTATGCGCTCTCCTCAAAAATACTCCTCAATTTGAAGGTATGTCTGGGCGTGCCTACACCTCAGCTACCGATCGTGTAGAAGAAAACTTCAAAGGATGGTTTGCTAATCACCAGAAATTGATTTGCCAAATCAAAGGAAAACAACATTGGCTAACAGTTGTAGAAAGTGATGCCGAGTTAGCTGAGACCAATAACTTTAATCAATCTGAAATTGAAGATCAAGCTAAACAGATTTTGGCCGAGATAGAAGCAGACAACGAGTCTAAAGATGAATCAGTTAATAATCATCGTAGAGTATTTAACATCTTATTCGATAAGTTCGACGCGACCGAAGACATATTAAGCCGTCGGGCAATTATTCACCTTCTCAAAAATGGTGGAAAAGTTCGATGGGAACCGAAGAAATCTAGAAATCGCAAAAGTCAAAAGCATTCTTCCAATCCTATGACGCTTGAAGAACGCCTCGCAGCGAAGCGAATAGAGATTGCTCGTTTGGAGAAACAGTTGTTAAGCCAATTGCCCAGAGCCAGAAATCTTTTCCCTGATATAGCATTTGAAGAATCGCTACAGGCTCTGCTCACGTTGCCAGATCCAGACTTGGAGAGACATAACCAATACTATTTCTTGGTATTCTCACTTCTCATTCATGAGGAGAGTCTTGAGCAGAATACTCAGTTTCAATCGCATTTGCTCAAATCGATGAACCTTTTATGGGAGAAGCCAAATAGCCTTTGCTATTATCGTATTCTGATTTTTTCCTTTTTGTTCTACGCCATATCCACTCAGAAGTATCTTCAGTTTGGTCATCATCTACTTCGAGTCATCCAAGTTGAGGTAGAGCGGGTTGAATCTCAGTTTTACGATTGGCATGAGTCAATCACATTCAAATTGTCAAAGTTTTTAAGGGAGCCTAAGTCTTTACCGTACCCAATCAGCTTCGGTTATGAAGATGTTCGAGCATGGCAGATCAATCAAGCAGGGAAACTCTTCTTCAAACTCAATGGTTGGGGAGATTTGATTTTTGAGGTGCGTTGCCATCGCCGCCAATTGCCATTAATCAAATCCTTTCTCAAAGACTAGCAGACCAAGGAGCAGTGCCAAGAGGGAGATCAGTACTCAGGAAGCCTGATGCTACTAAGATCCATCGAATTGGTTTGGAAACCTAAACCGGTTAACAAACAGAATGATACTCAATTGTGCTCTCAGTGTGAGGTATTTCAGCAGTACTCAGGCAAGGGATTCTGGAACGAGTGCAAACTGTCAATTCATTGGTCCTATGATTCCGATGCTCTATCCAAGCAGGGCTTAGAAAAAATTCGACAGCGCAAACTGGAGCCTCAATTGGAGAAGTTGAGAAAGAAACAAGAGGAATTAGAGGAAAAGCAGCAACTTTTACAGAGCATAGAGGAAGTACCGGAAGCCCTTAGAAGTAAAGCCCAGTCCAAAAAGATGAGATCTCTAACAAAGGCAATTCAGGAGCTTCAAGATGATTTGGCAAAACCGCGTCCAAAGCTAGACTGCCTACAAAATTCCCTCTTGTTTGATCGTCCCGATCGCCCACTTTATGAAGGTGTTCCCAATATCTTTGTCGGTGTTCTTCTGGATCTCGATAAACACTTAGTCGTTACTGTTGTAGATGCAATGCGCCGTAAAATCCTAGCGATTCGGAATGCTAGCAGTATTTCAAAGGAGGGATACGATCTACTACAAAGCTATTTTCATCAGCGGCGAGAACATTCCAAGCAACGACAAATAGACCAGAAAGCACATCGGCCTGTCCACCAGACGGAATCCAATTTGGGTCAGCACGTAGCTCGCCTGTTTGCTAAAGGGATAGTTGAGTTAGCACAAAAGTACAAAGCCAGCACGATCGTGATACCGGAAACGGATGGATGGCGCGATCGCTTATACAGCCAACTAGTAGCGAGAGCTGCAATTAAGTGCAAAGGTGTTAAAAAAGCGATGGCGGTGTACACCAAAAAGCATGGTGAGAAGCTACACCAATGGGATTACAGCCGATTGAGCCAAGCAATTATCGATCGTGCCATAGCGGATGGGTTGAAGGTGATGCGGCAAAATACTGTGTATGAAGAAGATGCCTTTCAGCAAGCAGCGAATCTTGCGATCGCAGCTTACGATTCGTTAAATCCGAGCGAGACGTAGCCAGGTTTCTGCTGCAATACATTACACTGAATATAGTGCGCCGATGCATATGCACTATAAGTGATTTACGCTTTTTAGTGTCTCTATGCTGAAGTTAGTATCTGGATGTTGAAGTCAGTGTTTAGATACTAAAGTATGGGGAGCTTTTCCCGCAAGGGATACTTTCGACCCCCTGTAGCTGCCCGCTCTTGGTAGGGTGCCCTGACACCCGCCTCATTACATCAATGTAATGACTGTCTGGGCTAATGAGAGAAGATTAGGGTAACAGGTTCACGACCTACTTCAATCATAGTCTGTGCAACCCAGATAAGTGAGTATGATCCGCAAGGAGCTAAACACCTTTAGCAGAACGGTTCTTCCGAGTTGTTAAGGGTAGGGCATGGTTCTCCAAGGTGGCTACGAATTCTTCTCGATATTTTGGCAAATCGGAGCGGGAGTTATATTCCCAGTACCTTTGCCAATTCCTAATTCCTGAGTCGCTGTAGGTTTCACGATCGTTGCTGCTTATTTAACCCTTTATTTAGGGGCAAAAATGACGCAAAAACGCAGCTTTGCCAAAACAAAGTCTGAAACTGTTGTGCGCTAATGGTTTTAGTTGTCAAGGGGTCGCAATACCCGATTTGGCACGGGACAGAATGAAAGGATTTTCCAGGTTTTGGTGCGCGTGCGGATCGCAAAAGTCGCAATACCCGATTTGGCACGGGACAGAATGAAAGTTGCATCACGTTCTATCAAGGCAAGGAACAGATTGGAGTCGCAATACCCGATTTGGCACGGGACAGAATGAAAGTTAGTGGAATCCACGCGATCGCGTCATCAAATGGGACGTCGCAATGCCCGACTTGGCGCGGGATAGAATGAAAGAGCGAGAAGCCTAAGCTGGAACCGTTATTCTCTAAGGAGTTGCAATACCAAGTTTGGCTTGGAATGGAATGAAAGAACCGGTCGGGATATTAGTTCTTCGTAGGTTGCTTCTGGTTACAATGTCGGGTTTAGCATTGAGACGGAATGAAAGAGCGGAGATGTCTTCTGTCTCAACCTCTGATGAACATTGTTGTAATGCCCGATTTGGCGTGAAGTTAAATAATCTCGCTACAATTAGACTCATCGAGAAGGATGAAAGAGGCAGGGGTCTGCAAATCTCTGTAAATGTCTAGAAACGAAATAACAAAGGCTGATTTAGAAGCATTCAGCGCTTAAGTTTGGTCTTGAGCGCACTTTTTTGTGGATTGCGAGATGCTTAAACTAGACGTATTACGTTTTGCTGAAAGTCCCGTTTAACACGCCGCTAGCAATTCTGCTCTGCTGCTAAGAGTAATCAAAGATAAGCAATTAGCGACATTAGCGTGCGAAAAGCAGTAAAAGATGATTTTAGCGACACTAACGTGCGACTCTCGACATGTTAGTCAAAAAAACGCCGAAAACGACATGATCGTGCGACGAGCGACATTTATCGTGCGACTGTACAACAGTACAGTACACAAACAGAAAAAGGCGGCACCCAGATTCGAACTGGGGAATGGAGGTTTTGCAGACCTCTGCCTTACCACTTGGCTATGCCGCCGCTCTAGATAACGCAAAAGTACAAATGCGTCTTGCCAATTATATCACTCAGGATAGCAACAACAGCAATTTCATCTAGCTAAAATTATTGAGTTTTTCCACTGAGCAGCTCAAATCAGGCTCCTCAAGGTTCTATCATAGGCTTTGGGTTGTTTAAGTAATTTGAGTAACTAAAAGTTTGAGTAAGTTTGAGTTAGAAGTAGCTCGATAAAACGCAATGACGCAGGTTTATACAGTTCAAATTCACAATCGCCAAAAAGCGACGCACCATGTCATCCAGGTTCCCGACGACCGCTATGTTCTGCACAGTGCCGAAAGTCAGGGGGTAGAGTTGCCGTTTGCCTGTCGGAATGGGGCTTGTACAACCTGCGCGGTGCGCGTGCTGTCGGGCAAAATTGACCAGCCGGAAGCAATGGGGCTATCGCCCAAACTGCGCGATGCCGGCTACGCACTTCTATGCGTCAGCTATGCCTGCTCTGATCTGGCAGTGGAAACTCAGGACGAAGACGAAGTGTACGAACTCCAGTTTGGCCGCCACTTTGGCAAAGGCAAGGTGCGGCAGGGCTTGCCGTTGGATGAGGAGTAAATTCAGTAGAGAATTTTCATGCTTCCTGCTGCTCACGAACTTCAGCGTTTTCTAGATATTGCTACCGAAGCGGCTCTGGCCGGAGGCGGAGTGTTGCAGGCTTATGCTGGTAAGGTCGAGGCGATTGAGAAGGGGCGGCCCGGAGATTTGCTGACCGAGGCCGACCAGGCGGCAGAAGCGGCGATTTTGGCAGTGATTCGGCGGCATTTCCCAGAGCATGGGGTGTTGGCAGAAGAGTCGGGGCGAATGGGTGCAACAGCGAGTGAATTTGTCTGGGCAATTGATCCTCTGGATGGCACCACGAATTACGCCCATCAGTATCCGTTTTACGCCACCTCGGTGGGGCTGCTAGTGCATGGTGTGCCCTGTGTGGGCGTGGTGTTTGTGCCGTTTTTGCAGGAGTTATTTCGAGCGGCGCATGGGTTGGGGGCAACGCGCAACCGCCAGCCGATTCGGGTGTCTCAGACGGCGGCACTGGCTCAAAGCTTACTGGTGACTGGATTTGCCTATGACCGGCGCGAAACGCCAGATAATAACTACGCTGAGTTTTGTCATCTAACTCACCTGACCCAGGGAGTGCGGCGGGGCGGGGCAGCGTCAGTGGATTTGGCCTATGTCGCCTGTGGGCGGCTGGACGGATATTGGGAGCGGGGACTCTCGGCTTGGGATATGGCCGCCGGAGTTGTTATAGTCGAAGAGGCTGGCGGCAGGGTGACGGCTTACGATCAGGGTGCGTTTGAGATTGGCTCTGGGCGGATTTTAGCCACGAATGGCCTGATTCACTCGGCGCTGAGCCGGGAACTGCTACGGGTTAAACCGTTGCCAAACGATAGTTTACCTGGCCATTCAGGTTAGGTTGGTAAAAATACTTAATTTTTCAGTTAGGCAGAGTAGACTAGAGGGAATCCTCCAGACGTGGAGCGCGTGGGAATAAGAGCAGCATGTCTTTCAAGATTGAGCAAGGGTTGTTTAACTTAGACTTCACCGACTACCACGCCATTTTAGGTGTGCCGGTTGATGCTGAAATCAAGGATATTCGCAAGCGCTATTTGGGAATTGCCCGTCGTCTCCATCCCGATAGCGGTTCTGCCGACAATGAAGCCGATCGCCAGCGGGCTGCCGAATATCTGTCGAAGCTGGTGAATCCGGCCTATGAAAAGCTGTCTCAGGAGAAAAACTACAGCGAGTATACCTTGCTATTGCGCCTGAAGGGGCAGCAAGCCCTCAAACAGCAGGAAACCGTGGTCCTGACTAGCGATTCGGCCCGTCAGGTCGCAGCCGCGAGTGATGTTGAGAATAGCTACAGAATTGCCCTGAAGCAGCTCAGCGAGCAACAGTATCAGCAGCTCGACAAAACCTTAGAAATTATTGGCTTGATTAGCGAGCTGAATTTGGTCTACCTGATGCGGAAGGAAAGCCGGGGTGAGGCTGTGGGGGCAGCTCGCAAGCCAGCTTCTGGACCAGCATCGGGGAGTCCGACTCGTCCGACAGCTCCCAAAGCGCCAAACCCGTCGCCTCCACCTTCTCGAGAAACGTTGGTTGCGGCTTATCTACGGCGGGCGCAAGAATTTGAGACGAAGCAAGACTTTCCCAGAGCGATCCTGGAACTGCGGGATGCGCTGAAGATGGACCCTACCAACAGTACCTGCCATAGCCGCTTGGGCGTGATCTATCTCAAAACCAATCAGGCGACGATGGCGAAAATCCATTTCAACAAAGCGTTGGAGTTGAATCCCCAAGATGCGGTAGCCTTGGAAGGTAAACGCAGAGTAGAGGGTCCAAACGCTAAGGCAGCCAGTAAACCCGATGGCAAAGGCGGCAAAGCGGCTTCTAGAGGCGGCCAGTCTGACACCAAGGGCGGCGGGCTGTTTGGCCTGTTTGGCAACAAGAAGAAGTAATGGTTTACCAACCTCCCGTTGGGGCAAGAGATCTATTTCCGTTAGATGTAGCTCAAAAGCGTTGGATCGAGGAACGCCTACAGCAGGTGTTTCACGGTTGGGGCTATCATCGCATCATCACGTCAACCCTGGAACGACTCGATACCTTAATGGCTGGAGGCGCGATTCAGCCCGCAACGGTGATTCAACTGCAAGACCGAGAAGGCGAGTTTTTGGGACTGCGCCCGGAGTTAACGGCCTCGATTGCTAGAGCGGCGGTGACTCGCTTAGCCAATGCTTCCTATCCGCAGCGGCTCTACTACAATGCCAATGTGTTTCGTCGAGCCGAGCGGGATACGCGCCAGCACGAGTTCTATCAGGCCGGGGTGGAACTGTTGGGGGCCGGCAGCGTGGCGGCAGATGCGGAAATTTTGCTGCTGTTATTTAATTGCTTGCATAGTTTGGGACTGGACGACAGTGCCGTAATTCTAGGCGAAGCGGGCCTGACCCGGTCATTGCTGTCAGCGTTTCCGGCAGCTATACGCTCGGCAGTCCGGCAGGCGATTGCCCATCTCGACCGGATTGCCCTAGAAAGTTTGCCACTGTCCTCTGACCTGCGGGATTTAGCTCTGATACTGCTGGATCTGCGCGGTCAGCCGATGGATGTGCTGCAACAGGTGGCTCAACTGGAATTGGAGGACGAGCAACGCGCCACGGTGAACCGCCTCAAGGCGTTGATTGACCTGCTCCAAACCAGCCAAGCGCAGCAACACTGGCCGTTCCCGACGCTAGTGCTGGATCTGAGCCTGATCCAAACCTTTGACTACTACACCGGGATTGTGTTTGAGGCGGTTAGTGCCAGCGGGCAGCGGGTATTGGGGCAGGGAGGCCGCTATGACCAGCTTTTGGGACTGTATCACCCCAAGGGGGAAAGTCAGCCTGGAATTGGATTCGTGCTCAATATCGAAGAACTGCATCAGGTGCTGCTACCCACCGGACGCCTGCCCGCCCAAACTCCGCCGAGCGATTGGCTTGTGGTGCCCACCAGCCCAGAAGCCCACGCTGCCGCCTTCACCTATGCCCAAACGATTCGCGATTCGGCCCATCTGGTGCGGGTTGAGGTAGAACTCACTCGAACCAGTCCAGACGAAATTTGCGCCTATGCCCGCCATCGCCAAATCAAGCAGATTGCCTGGGTGAATGCCGCCGGAGTCCCAGAAATTGAAACTCTTTCAGCCCCCTAAATCCCCATTCTGGGGGACTTTTAGAAACTAAAATACCTTATGCTTAAGAGTTCGCTGAAGTCTAAAAATCTAGATTTTCAGCTGTGAACTGAGAAGATCGGTACGGATTCACAGAACAATCGGCGAGAGAATCCATGAAGCCATTTCCTGTCTTAATTGTGGCCCTGATGATTGGGCTGGCCGGGTTTGCCCTCAGCAGAAGCTTGCTGGAGTGGCAGGCCAATAATCAGCAGCCGGTAGTTTCCGTAGCTGCTGAGGTCGTCGCCAAACGAACCGATGTCCGAGGTAGAGGCTCCGCCGATAGCGGTCTAACCCGCACCTACTACTACGGCACCTTTGAAGATCAAACCGGTATCCGACGCGAGTTTCGCCTCTCCGGACAAGAATACGGCCAGCTAGCCGAAGGCGACAAAGGCATCCTCACCTACCAAGGCAGCCGCTACCACAGCTTTCAGCGCCGCTCCAGTCCTACCCTCCCCTAAGGTCGAAAGCTAAGCAAGCATCCAGCTAAATCACAGCCCTACTCGACTGACAAATCTTTTACTGTGGCGGTTGTAGACGCGTAGCAGCTGCTTGAGTAACCGCTGCGATCTAACCCAGTCGGCGACTCGGCTGAGCTTTATCGAACCCCCTCACCCCTCACCCCTCACCCCTCCACCCTTTCTAAAGAAGTTCCCCGCTTTCCAGCAACTCCCCTGTCATCTACGTCAGGATAGAAACATCGGAGAACACAAAAGAAGGCGAATCATGATTCAGCATGATGTTGTAATTGTGGGCGGTGGCTTGGCCGGTACGCGAGCCGCGGTGGAGATTGCCCGGATCGATCCGCGCCTGAGTGTGGCAGTTGTTGCCAAAACCCACCCAATTCGGTCCCACTCGGTAGCGGCCCAGGGCGGCATGGCAGCGACGCTAAAAAACGTGGATGCAGAGGATTCTTGGGAAGCCCATGCGTTTGATACGGTGAAAGGCTCAGATTATTTGGCCGATCAGGATGCGGTGGAAATCCTCACGAAAGAAGCCCCGGATGTGGTGATCGATCTGGAGCATATGGGCGTGCTGTTTTCCCGCTTGCCCGATGGCCGGATTGCTCAACGTGCCTTTGGCGGCCATTCCCACAAGCGCACCTGCTACGCGGCAGACAAGACCGGACACGCGATTCTGCACGAACTGGTGAATAACCTACGGCGCTACGGCGTGCAGATCTACGACGAATGGTACGTGATGCGGCTGATTCTGGAAGACGGCCAAGCCAAGGGACTGGTGATGTTCCGTATTCGGGATGGCGAAATGCAGGTCGTGCGAGCCAAGGCGATCATGTTTGCCACCGGCGGCTATGGGCGAGTTTACAATACCACCTCCAACGACTTTGCCTCGACCGGCGATGGCCTGGCAATGACGGCAGCGGCAGGCTTGCCCCTAGAAGACATGGAATTTGTCCAGTTTCACCCTACGGGTTTGTATCCGGCAGGGGTGCTGATCTCAGAAGCCGTGCGGGGCGAAGGGGCCTATTTAATCAACAGCGAAGGCGAACGGTTTATGGAACGCTATGCCCCAAGCCGGATGGAGTTGGCACCACGCGACATCACCTCTAGAGCAATTGCGCGGGAAATTCGGGCCGGACGCGGAATTCACCCCGATGGCACTGCGGGTGGATCGTTTGTCTATCTAGACGTGCGCCACTTGGGACGGGAGAAAATTATGAGCCGAATTCCCTTTGCCTGGGAGGAATCCCATCGCTTGGCGGGGGTGGATGCAGTACATGAGCCGATTCCGGTTCGTCCCACAGTGCATTACTCGATGGGCGGCATTCCGGTGAATACCGACGGGCAGGTGCGCAGCAGTCCAGAGGGGTTGGTGGAAGGCTTTTTTGCCGCAGGGGAAACGGCCTGTGTCTCAGTGCATGGAGCCAATCGCCTCGGCAGTAATTCGCTGCTGGAATGTGTGGTATACGGACGCCGCACCGGAGCCACAATTGCCCACTATGTGCAAAATCGCAAGTTTCCGGAAATTAACGAGCAGCAGTATCTCAACCAGGCGAAACAGCAGGTGCAGTCCCTGATCGACCAGCCCGGACAATACCGGATCGCCAAAGTTCGCCAAGCGTTTCAAGACTGCATGACTGAATATTGCGGCGTGTTTCGCACCGAGGAGCTGATGCAGCAAGGCTTAGCCCAACTGCAAGCGATCCGGCAGCAGGCCCAGCAAATCTATCTCGATGACAAAGGCCAGATCTTCAACACCGAGCTAATCGAAGCCTTTGAACTGCAAAGTTTGCTGACGGTGGGGGAAATTATCCTAACTAGCGCTCTGAACCGCAAAGAGAGCCGGGGTGCCCATTCTCGCGAAGACTTCCCTGACCGGGACGATACCGATTTCCTGAAGCACACGCTGGCCTACTACTCACCCGCCGGCATCGAGATTCGCTATTTGCCTGTTACAATCACCCAGTTTCAACCTCAGGAGCGCAAGTACTAGGCTACTAGTCAAGCTAGAAACTGAATCGGTTCCAGCACATAGGTGGATTGGCTATATGGCTGACCCACCTTTTGCTGATTCATCCATGCAATGGCTCTCAAATCCCAGTCCAGACTTTTCTCCTCACCCCCTACTTCCATCCCCTCTATCCAGAACCATAAGTTTTTACTCAGATGAAAATTAATATTTAGCAATATTTCTATGAGCATTTGCTTTCATTATTCTTTACAAAAGTCAACGAAGTGTCTAATATAACTATTACGGTAAGTTAATCAACTTACTGCCAAGTAAATTCTGAAGTTTATTAAGCACTCATCGGAATTATGACAACAACACTACAGCGGCGCGAAAGCGCCAACCTGTGGGAGCAGTTTTGCAACTGGGTCACCTCCACCGACAACCGCCTCTACATCGGCTGGTTCGGCGTGCTGATGGTCCCCACCCTCTTGACTGCTACCATCTGCTACATCATCGCCTTCATCGCCGCCCCTCCGGTAGACATCGATGGCATCCGCGAACCCGTGGCTGGCTCCTTGATGTATGGCAACAACATCATCTCCGGCGCTGTGGTACCCAGCAGCAATGCGATTGGTCTGCACTTCTACCCGATCTGGGAAGCTGCTTCGCTGGATGAGTGGCTCTACAATGGCGGTCCTTACCAGCTGATTGTGTTCCACTTCCTGATTGGCGTGTTCTGCTACATGGGTCGGGAGTGGGAGTTGAGCTACCGCTTGGGCATGCGGCCTTGGATCTGCGTGGCCTACTCGGCTCCGGTAGCTGCAGCGACTGCAGTATTCCTGATCTACCCGATTGGACAAGGGTCCTTCTCGGATGGCATGCCTCTGGGCATCAGCGGCACCTTCAACTTCATGTTCGTGTTCCAGGCAGAGCACAACATTCTGATGCACCCGTTCCACATGCTGGGTGTGGCTGGTGTGTTCGGTGGTTCGCTGTTCTCGGCGATGCACGGTAGCTTGGTGACGTCGTCGCTGGTGCGTGAGACGACCGAGACCGAGTCGCAGAACTATGGCTACAAGTTTGGTCAAGAGGAAGAGACCTACAACATCGTGGCAGCGCACGGCTACTTTGGGCGGTTGATCTTCCAATATGCCAGCTTCAACAACAGCCGCAGCTTGCACTTCCTCTTGGGAGCGTG
Source organism: Leptolyngbya sp. NK1-12 (assembly GCF_032598965.1). Taxonomy (NCBI): domain Bacteria; kingdom Bacillati; phylum Cyanobacteriota; class Cyanophyceae; order Leptolyngbyales; family Leptolyngbyaceae; genus Leptolyngbya; species Leptolyngbya sp. NK1-12. The sequence continues at coordinate 5,847,769 of NZ_CP053586.1, read as the reverse complement.
GCCGGTAGTGGGCATCTGGTTCACGGCGCTGGGCATCAGCACGATGGCGTTCAACCTGAATGGGTTCAACTTCAACCAGAGTGTGTTGGATAGTCAAGGGCGAGTGGTGAACACGTGGGCGGATGTGCTGAACCGTGCGAACCTGGGGATGGAAGTGATGCATGAGCGGAATGCGCACAACTTCCCGTTGGATTTGGCAGCAGGTGAAGCGACTCCGGTAGCCCTGACGGCTCCTGCTATCAATGGCTAATTCTGTCTCAGCTTTAGTCTAGGTGAATCCCCCCGATTGGGGGGATTTTTGCGTTTTAAACAGTCTGGAAAGTAACTTAGCGACAGGCGTCCTGTGCGGGCATCTGCACTTTAGGGCAAGCAGATTAATCTTTTACAATACAAACGTCCCTGACGAGGAACAGATCCATGCCTGAGCCTCACAACGCTGAACCGAATTCCCAACCGCATCCCGATTGGAAACAGCAGATTACGAGCTTACTCAAAGACGCCTCTAGTGGTTTACGCAAAGCGCTGCCGCTGGAACCAATGGCGAAGACTATCACTGGGTGGCTCAGCATTGATGAAGCTCAGGTGGCTAATATTCTGGCTACGGTCCGAGCTGAACTGCCCACCACTGAAGCGCTGCTGATCGGTAAACCGCAGGCCGGTAAAAGCTCGATTGTGCGGGGGCTAACCGGCGTTTCGGCAGAGATTGTCGGTCAGGGCTTTCGTCCCCACACCCAGCACATGCAGCGCTATGCCTATCCGTCTGAAGATTTGCCGCTGCTCGTGTTCACCGATACGGTGGGTTTGGGGGATGTCACTCAGGAAACAGAGGCAATCATCCAAGAGTTAATTGGCGACCTGAAGCAGTCTAGCCAGCGGGCTAGAGTGTTGATTCTAACGGTGAAAATTAACGACTTTGCGGTCGATACGTTGCGTCACATTGCTCAACAACTGCGGCGGCAATATCCCCAGATTCCCTGTTTGCTGGCCGTCACCTGTTTGCATGAGGTTTACCCCAGCAGCATGGTTGATCACCCAGCGTATCCGCCCGATTTGCCCGACGTCGAGCGTGCCTTTGCGGCGCAGCAACAAGCCTTTGCCGGACTCTATGATCGAGCAGTGTTAATCGACTTTACGTTAGAAGAGGACGACTACCACCCGGTTTTTTATGGCCTAGAAGCATTGCGGGACAATCTCGCCGAGTTGCTGCCAGAGGCCGAAGCCCGCGCGATTCATCAGCTCTTGGATGAAGGTGTGGGTAAGCAGTTGGGCAACCTGTATCGAGATGTGGGACGGCGCTATATGACGGCGTTTTCTGTGATGGCCGCAACATTAGCAGCCGTGCCTTTGCCATTTGCTACGATGCCCGTTTTGACAGCATTACAAGTCTCGATGGTGGGTCTGCTGGGGAAACTCTACGGCCAGACGCTGTCGCCTTCTCAAGCAGGAGGCATTGTCAGCGCGATCGCCGGGGGCTTCCTGGCTCAAGCGATCGGTCGAGAGCTGATCAAGTTTCTGCCTGGATTTGGCAGTGTGATCGCAGCATCTTGGGCCGCGGCCTACACTTGGGCACTTGGAGAAGCCGCCTGTGTTTATTTTGGCGATCTGCTAGGCGGCAAGAATCCCGATCCGCAGCAAATTCAGCAGGTAATGCGCGAGTCATTTCAGACGGCGAAAGAACGTTTTAAGGGAATTAAGCGGTAGGGACAAGAAGAGCGAAGCATTCGAGGTATCGCCATCACCTGCGCTAAGCTGAAGCAAGGCTTGCCAACCCTATCCTCCAATCAACGAAGTCGCCTTCGCCTCAAACCCAGCTCGCAGCAGAGCGTTAACGGCAGTCTGATCGTTCTGCACCCGAAACTGAGCACCCAACCGCACGATTTCCCGCCGATTTTGACCCGATACAACGGCAATCACCGGAATTTTGCCGCTTTCATCCTCGCCGCGTTGCTCTAGCAGAATCGTGCGTAAACCATGCTGTTTGGTAATGTCACCCGCAGTCCGGGCATCGAGTTCTACCAGCACCATGCGCACGGCTTCGATCGGTTCCGCATCTTCGATCACAAACTGGCTGCGATCATCCCGCCGGTCCACCTTGCCCCAAATCATCAGCCGCGTATCTACCTGAATGTGCTGGCTGATGCGCTCGTAGAACTTGGGAAAAATCACCGCTTCGGCTTGTCCGGTCAGGTCTTCGATTTGCACCACCGCCATCCGGTCGCCCCGTTTGGTGACAATCGGCTTGATGCTGTTGATCATGACAATCGCGCTCAGGGTCATGTTGTCGGGCTTGTCGGCCAAGTCGCTGAGGTTGATCGGGGCCAACATGCGAGCCACGGACTGGACGGTTTTGAGCGGGTGATCGGAAATATAGAATCCCAGCAGGTCTTTTTCCAGCTTCAGTTTTTCCTGAGGCGGATAGTCGGGAACCGGAGGCGTTTTGGGAGCAGTTTCAAAGCCGTTGGTGTCGGAGCTGGCGTTATCGCTGCTGCCAAATAAATCAAATAAGCTGCCCTGCCCAACTGCCCGGTCTCTGGCGCGGGACTGTGCCCATTCCAGCACGGGTTCTAGGTCATGCATCAACTGGTTACGGTTGGGGTCGAGGCCATCAAGGGCACCGCACTGAATCAAGGCTTCTAGGGCACGCCGGTTGACGGTGCGGGGGTCAATCCGGTCGCACAGGTCGGCTAGTGAGGTGAATTTGCCGCCGGTTTCTCGCGCTGCCAAAATATTCTCAATCGCGCCTTCACCGACGTTGCGCACTGCCGATAATCCGAACAAAATGCTGTCTTGCAGCGGCGTAAAGTCTACCCCGGAGCGGTTGATGTCGGGCGGTTCAACTTGGATGCCCATGCTCATACAGGTAGCAATGTATTTCTGCACTTTATCCTGATCCCCGCTGTTGGCCGTCAGCAAGGCCGCCATGTATTCGACTGGGTAGTTGGCTTTCAGATAAGCGGTTTGGTAGGTGACATAGCCATAGGCAGTGGAATGGGATTTGTTGAAGCAATATTCAGCGAACTTAAGCATCTGATCAAACAATTCTTCAGCAATCTTGGCTTTGATACCATTTTTGGCAGAACCTTCAACAAAGATTGCCTGATGTTTTTTCATCTCTTCTGGTTTCTTCTTACCCATGGCACGGCGCAATAAATCGGCTTGGCCCAGCGAATATCCTGCCAAGTCTTGCGCCATTCGCATAATCTGCTCTTGATAGCACAATACACCATAGGTTTCTTGAAGAATTGGTTCTAGCAACGGATGCTGAAACTCGATCCTTTCTCGTCCGTGCTTTCGATTGATAAACAGCGGAATCAATCCTGCATCAAGCGGCCCCGGTCGATACAGCGCCAGAATTGAAGAAATATCTTCTAAGTTAGACGGCTTCAACTCCCGCACAATTTGCCGCATTCCGGATGATTCAAGCTGGAAGATACCTTCGAGTTCGCCTCTGGCCAGCAGTTCATAGGACTTGGGATCGTCTAACGGCAATCGATCTAAATCCAGCTTGATTTGATGAGTTTGTGCCACCAGATCCACAGTTTTCTGGATCATCGTCAGGTTTTTCAGGCCCAGAAAGTCCATCTTCAGCAAACCCAGCGATTCGATGTCCTCCATAAAGTACTGGGTAAACACCGCTCCGTCCGCGTTGCGCTGCAAGGGAACCACCTCATCCAATGGCTGAGCCGAAATCACCACCCCGGCAGCGTGAATGCCTACACTCTTGTTGGTGCCTTCGATCCGCATTGCCATATCCATCCAGTGGCGTACCTTCGGGTCATTGTCGTATTTTTCCTTGAACTCCGGGGCAGGCGTTTGCTCCGACACCATCACCGCCAGCTTCGTGGGTTTACCGCGCACCACCGGGATCAGTTTCGCCATCCGGTCCGATTCGGCATAGGGAATATCCAGCACCCGCGCCACATCTTTCAGCACCGCCTTTGAGGTCATACGGTTGTAAGTGATGATCTGCGCCACCCGGTCATTGCCGTACTTTTCGGTGACATACTGAATTACTTCCTCTCGCCGCTCGATGCAGAAGTCGGTGTCAATATCAGGCATCGACTTGCGTTCCGGATTCAAGAACCGCTCGAACAGCAGCCCATGGTGCACTGGGTCAATGTTGGTGATGCGCAGGGCATAGGCCACCAGCGAACCCGCCGCCGAACCGCGCCCCGGACCCACCGGAATGCCATTGTCCCTGGCGAACTTGATGTAGTCCCACACCACCAGAAAGTAGGCATCAAAGCCCATCTGGTGCATCATTTCCAGCTCGTACTCTAGCCGTTCCCGATAGCGGGGTTCTACTTCTTCGTAGGACTGAAGATTAAAGCGTTCAATTAAGCCCTGGCGCGTTACGGCCTCCAGATAGCTGGACAGGGTGTATCCCTCCGGCACCGGATAATCGGGAATGCGCGGTTCGCCCAGAATCTGGTATGGCTCTACTTTGTCGGCCACGGCTAGCGTGTTGGCAATTGCTTCCTGGATCACATCGTCAGTCAGGTGGTCGCGGAACAACCAGCTCATTTCTTCAGCGGACTTGAGGTATTCGGTGCCGCTGTAGCGCAGGCGTTTGTCTTCGGTAATCAGCTTGCCGGTCTGGATGCAAAGCAGGGCATCGTGGGCTTCTACGTCGTAACAGGAAATGTAGTGGGAATCGTTGGTGCAAATAATCTGGATGTCTAGCTCTCTGGCGATCCGCACTAGCTCCACATTGACGATGCGGTCTTCTTGGGAGCCGTGGTCTTGCAGTTCGATGTAGTAGTCTTCGCCGAACAAATCCTTATACCACTGGGCCACCCGGCGGGCGATTTCCGGCTTACCCTGCATGATCGCCTGCGGGACTTCTCCGGCCAGACAGCCGCTGGTGACAATCAAGCCGTCATGGTACTGCTCGATCAGCTCTTTGTTGATGCAGGGCCGTGAAAAAATCCCTTTGCCCTGGACGCCTTGCAGATGGGAAATCGTGGTCAGCTTCACCAAGTTCTTGTAGCCTTGGGTATTTTTAGCCAGCACGATCTGATGGTAGCGGGGTCGGCGCTCTTGCTTGGTGATGTCGCCATTGATGATGTACATTTCGTTGCCGATGATCGGCTTGACGCCTTTGGCCTCACATACCTTCAGCAGCTCGATCGCCCCATACATGACGCCATGATCCGTCAGGGCAATGGCTGGCATCCCCAGTTCCACCGCCCGATCGATCAGCTGGGGCAGTTGGCTAGCTCCATCCAGCAGGCTGTAGTCGCTATGAATATGTAGACCGACAAAGGACATGATGATTCCCAAACCAAACGGCTGAGATTTAGAGTAGCGGATTCTGTCTACTATATCTAGATGATTCGCGGCTAATTTTGCAAATTGACCTCTATCTATAGCGCTAGTCGAACGGTTAAAAGGATGTCCTAGTGCGCTTGTGCTCTGGCCTCCTCAGTACTAATGTATCAAGTGGTAGTAATAAATTGTAATGATGGAGCAGATCGAAGCGGTTGCTTGAAAGTGATGTTGATAGTCAGTACTCTGATTGGGAGTTGGGAAGTAACTGTTGGTCGATCAGATGGTTTTGAAGCGCGATGACGGCGGCCTGCGTTCGGTCGCGAACCTCTAGTTTTTGCAGGATGGCATGGACATGAACTCGCACGGTTCCTGGGGCAATGTAAAGCATCTGGGCAATTTCTTGATTCGTTTTACCGGCGGCAATCAGGGCCAGGATTTCCTGTTCGCGGCGGGTGAGAACGACCGTCGGTTGATCTGCTTTGCTCGTCGCACCGGAATTGGCTTCAAAGGCGGCCCGAATTTCAGTTGTGGCCGTGGCATCCCACCAGGAAGCTCCAGCCGCCACGGATTGGATTGCGAGAATCAGGGTTTGCGAGGGGGCACCTTTCAGACAATAGCCCTGGGCACCCACCTCAATGATGCGGTTGATCAAGGCTTTTTGCGTATGGGAGGTCAGCACTAGAATCGGTAGAGTCGGGCACAACTGCCGGATCTGCCGACAGGCTTCGACGCCACCCAGTCCCGGTAAACCAATATCCAAAATCACAATGTTAAGCGCATGACGTTTGACCATTTCGATGGCTGTTTCCCCATCTTCAGCTTCGGCTACAACTTCTAGTCCATTTTCCTTTTCCAACCGGACATGCAGACCGAGACGAAAAAGTTCATCGTCCTCGACGAGCAAAATTTTTAGGGGTTGGTCGTGGAGCATGGGGTAGGAGTCAGGAGTCGGGAGTCGGGAGTCAAGAGTTGGGAGGTACTTGCAAATTTGATCCAGAGTAGGGAAGAGATGGAAGGCGAAACGCGAAAATCGCGCCAGTCGGGTGACGATTCTCTGCCCAAATTGTACCGCCGTGTGCTTCAACTATCTGCCGAGATAGATAAAGCCCCAAGCCAGATCCTTTGGCCTGACGATCGCTTTGTCCTTGATAAAACCGTTCAAATAGATGCGAGAGTTCCTCTGGTCTGATGCCTGCGCCATCATCTGCGACTTTGATTGTTTGATAGGAGGAGCCAGTTTCCATAATCACATCAACTTTTCCACCACGAGGTGAATGGTTGATCGCATTAGTCAGGAGGTTTGCCAAAACGCGCTGAAGCTGAAATTCATCTCCGTATACCCAGAGAAACTTACGAAAATCTGATGCTCCATAATGGCAAGAAATATGAACTCGCCGACCTGCAGCCAGATCGATCAAGGTTTTGGCGACTTCTTCTACAACTCTGACTAAATCAACAGGTGCGAGATGCAGCGGGAGTCCCTCGTTGTCGTTCCGGTAAACGTCCAAAATTGTTTCTACCATTTGCAGCGTATTTTTATGACTGCGAATTATGGTTGCCAGAACGGTTTCCTGGGTAGACTGAACCACGCCGAAGCTGCCTTGTTGAAAAGCTTTTAGGGTTTCAATGGCTCCTAGTAGAGGAGTTTTTAGATCATGGGTGAGGGTGGAAGTAAAGTCTTCTCGTACATTTGCCAACTTTTCCTGTGCTTCTAATTTAGCTTGTTGCTGTAGTACGGTTTGTTGATATAGCCGATTGCGATCGCTCAGCACTCCCGTCACAATCAGAGCTAATGTTGCAATGACGCGACTGGCAATCGTCGGTGCTTTAACGGTTTCAATTCCCGGCAGCCAGACATTCAGCAGGGTGAGAATACAGGCAACCCAGGTGGCTTGAAAAGTGATTTTTCGGCTGAGGTGAGCACTCGCTAGCAAAATTGGACCAATGTAGAGATAGCCAAATACATAATCAGGTGGAGTTGAGAATTCCAGGGAGAACACGACGGCAAAGAGTCCTACCACTAACCAGAATATTCTCGAACGCCAAGTTTTTTGCTGGTCCCTAGTCATTGGTCATTAATCATTAATCATGGGTCATGAGTTACTGATTGTTAGTTGGTGGTAGGGGCAGCCATCCATGCATGGTAAATAACAAACGACGGACCAACTAACCTACCTTAAACTATAGTCTGTCAAGCGGTTTAGATGCAGATTTATAGCTGCAGGTATAGAACCTGCCTAAACACTCCCTAAACATTTCGTAAACATACCTCTGAAGGATTATATTCATCATCCAGAAAGTTGGATAAACGCCGCTGTATACCTTGTTATTCCTAAATTAAAGTTTCACTATCAAAAGGTAGTAGTTACTTGTCATTGGTTATGTACCATTTTTGATTAGCCGTCTGTGATTTCTAGTTATGAATCGCTAACCCTCGCTAACCAATACTCAATCACCAATGATCAGGTATTAGAATTCAACAAAAACTATGTTGCAAGGATGGATTCAAATTGCACTGACGCTACTGATTGTGGTAGCAATTACGCCTTTCTTTGGTCGATACATAGCTCGCGTGTTTCTGGGACAGAGCACCATCCTCGATCCAGTTTTGAACCCGATTGAGCGATTTCTCTATGCCTCGATGGGAGTGCGGGCCAAGGAGGACATGACGGGCTGGCAGTATGCGCGGGCCGTGCTTTACAGCAATGCGGTTATGCTGGTGTTTATTTTCCTGATTTTTATGCTGCAGGGAGTGCTTCCGTTTAACCCTACCGGTTTAGGCGCTCCTAGCTGGGATTTGGCTCTGCATACGGCCATCTCGTTTGTTACGAATACGAATCAGCAGCATTATTCGGGCGAAGTTACCTTTAGCTATTTCAGTCAGTTTGCGGCCTTGGGATTTATGATGTTCACTTCGGCTGCAACCGGGATTGCGGTAGCGATTGCCTTTATTCGCGGCCTGACTGGCAGACCTCTGGGTAACTTTTACGTGGATCTAACCCAATCGATTACGCGAATTTTGCTGCCAATTAGTCTGGTGGGGGCGATGATTTTCATGGCGGCTGGTATTCCAGAAACCTTAGCCGGTCCAGTGGTGGTTCCCACGCTAGACGATCCAGGAATTAGTCAGGCGATCGCACGCGGTCCAGTAGCTCACTACGAGATTATCAAAGAGCTAGGTGAGAATGGTGGCGGTTTCTTTGGAATTAATTCTGCCCATCCATTGGAAAACCCAAACGGACTAACCAATTTAATCCAGCTCGTTGCCATACTTTCGATTCCCTCGTCGCTGATCATCACCTATGGCATCTTTGCGAATAATCTCAAACAAGCTTGGTTAATCTACTGTATTCCGTTTGCAATTTTGGTGGGATTTATCATCCTGACGGCAATGGGCGAATATCAGGGTAATCCCGCAGTGAACGCATTGCTGAGCGTGGAGCAGGCTCCCAATTTAGAAGGGAAAGAAGTCCGGTTTGGTTGGGCGCAGTCGGCTCTCTATGCTGTGTTTACAACGGCTAGTATGTGTGGTGCAGTCAATAGTATGCATGATTCGTTCATGCCGAATGGCGGTTTTGCCACCTTGTCTAATATGTTCCTGCAAATTGTATTTGGTGGACAGGGAACGGGAACGGCCTATCTATTTGCCTACCTGATCCTGGCGGTGTTTGTCACAGGTTTGATGGTCGGACGAACGCCCGAATTTCTAGGACGCAAAATCGAGAAACGGGAAGTGGTGCTTGCCAGTTTTCTAATTTTACTGGTGCATCCGATTGCTATTTTGATTCCCAGTGCGTTCACCCTGGCGATGCCTGAGCTTTCAGGAATCAGTAATCCGGGCTTTCACGGCTTGTCTCAGGTGATTTACGAGTATACTTCTGCGGCGGCCAACAATGGTTCTGGCTTCGAGGGCTTGGGAGATGCCACACTCTGGTGGAACTTAACGGCTAGCTTTAGTCTGCTGGCAGGACGTTATGTGCCGATCGTGGCGTTGCTGCTGTTGGCAGATAGTATGTCGCGCAAACAGCCCGTTCCACCTACAACAGGGACCCTACGAACCGATACTGGCCTGTTCACTTGGGTGACGGCTGGCGTGATTTTGATCCTAGGTGCCTTGGAGTTTTTTCCAGCCTTGGCCTTGGGGCCGATTGCAGAAGCCTTTCAAATTGCTAGAGGAATTGGGTAATTTATGACATCGATGAATCATTCTCCTAAGCCGGACGGCAGAGTACGCGAACGAGCCTATCGGGTCCCATCAGGAACCCGAGATTCACGCCGCCACACCCCTAAAGTCGAAATGCAAGGGCTATATCAGCGGGCAATTAAGGCAGCGTTTGTCAAACTTGACCCCCGGATTCAGGTCAGAAATCCCGTCATGTTTGTGGTCTGGGTGGGCACGATCGTTACATTGCTACTGACCATTGATCCAAATTTATTCGGTCCGCTACAAGCTGATGTTAACCAGCAACGACTACTGAATGGATTGATCACGTTTATTTTGTTTTTCACAATTGTCTTCGCAAACTTTGCAGAAGCGGTTGCAGAAGGACGAGGTAAGGCTCAAGCCGATGCGCTCCGCTCAACCCGAACTGATACGATCGCCAAGAAAATTCTGCCCAATGGTTCGATTCAAGAAATCAACTCAACCGAACTGCGGCGGGGCGATCAGGTGAGGGTCGTTGCTGGAGACATGATTCCTGCTGATGGGGAGGTGATTAGCGGACTTGGTTCGGTCGATGAATCGGCCATCACCGGGGAATCGGCTCCGGTTCTGAAACAACCAGGCACGGATATTGCCAGTTCAGTTACGGGTGGAACTCGCTTGCTGTCTGATGAATTAACAATCAGAATTACAGCCGATCCAGGACAGGGCTTTATCGACCGCATGATTGCCTTGGTCGAAGGGGCAGAACGCACCAAAACGCCCAACGAAATTGCCCTAACAGTACTGCTGGCCGTGCTGACGCTGGTGTTTCTAATTGTGGTAGCCAATATTCCACCGCTAGCTAACTACATTGCTGGCTTTTTAACTGAAACGATTGGAGCACAAGCCGGAGCAGATCTGAGAAACGGAGCCAGCGTTGCCATTATGATCTCGCTGCTGGTAGCCCTGATTCCTACCACAATTGGGGGATTGCTGAGCGCCATCGGCATTGCTGGGATGGATCGGGTGGCTCAGTTCAATGTAATTGCCACCTCTGGACGAGCTGTAGAAGCCTGTGGCGATATCAATACACTGGTTCTGGATAAGACCGGCACGATTACATTGGGCAACCGCTTAGCGGCTGAATTCATCCCGGTCAACGGCCATACCCTGGAAGAAGTAGCTCAGGCGGCGCTGAATGCTAGCGTGTTTGATGAAACGCCGGAAGGTCGCTCGATTGTGACCTTGGCAGAGCGATCGGGTGCGAAGCCGAGTTTCGATCCCAATCTGGCTGAAGGCATCGAATTTTCTGCCCGCACCCGCATGAGCGGTACCGATCTGGATAGCCAAGAGATTCGCAAAGGCGCGGTAGATGCGATCAAAGGATTTGTGCGCTCCAGAGGCGGTTACGTCCCGAATGCGTTAGATGAAGCTTACGAACGAGTATCTCGCTTGGGTGGCACACCGCTTGCCATCTGCCAAAACGATGACATCTATGGCGTGATCTATCTCAAGGATACGGTGAAACCCGGGCTACGCGAACGGTTTGATCAACTGCGGCGCATGGGTGTTCGCACCATTATGCTGACTGGCGACAACCGCATCACCGCAGCGGTGATTGCGCAAGAGGCAGGAGTGGATGACTTTATTGCCGAAGCTACTCCGGAAGACAAGATTGATGTCATCCGCACTGAACAGGCTCAAGGCAAACTGGTGGCCATGACTGGAGACGGCACCAATGACGCTCCAGCTCTAGCACAGGCGAACGTCGGTTTGGCGATGAACTCTGGAACTCAGGCGGCCAAAGAAGCGGCCAACATGGTCGATCTAGACTCGGATCCCACCAAGTTGATCGATCTGGTGACGATCGGCAAACAGCTATTGATTACTCGCGGTGCTCTTACCACTTTCTCGGTTGCTAACGACATCGCCAAATACTTTGCCATCATTCCAACTATCTTTGCCGCTGCAGGAATCGGAGCGCTCAACATTATGGGATTAAAGAGTGCCAACTCTGCAATCATTTCCGCCCTGATCTACAATGCGCTGATTATTTTAGTGTTGATTCCGCTCGCTCTTCGCGGCGTGCAGTTTAGACCCCTGACTGCCGATCAACTATTGCGGCGCAATATTCTGATCTACGGTGTGGGCGGTGTGATTGCACCATTTGTTGCGATCAAGTTGATTGATGTGATTCTGCCATTCTCTTAAGCGGGCAAATGAGCTATGGCACACACTCTTCCCCTCCCTCAGGCCGCCTCTCTCTCGCTTCTTCACTCATTTATACACCATTGCTGCCATGAAACTGACTCATTTACAACGCAACGTTCCACAGGCAACTGCCCAGATGTTTGAAAGCGTCACCGGAGTTTGGGCTGAGTGGCGTCGGCAAAAGCTGCCGCTGTATCTATTTCTGGGCCTGTGCGCTAACTTGATTATTGCGCCTGCCGTCTTTGCTACAACAGGCGGAGGCTTGTCGCGAACCCAATCCTACTGGTTGGCAGCATTAATTCTACTGACTGTTGCGCTTGCTATCTATCTCTTTTTTGTCATGTTTGTACCGGAGAAATTCTAATGAGTTTTGCACGCGAAGCTAGTAGAGCCGTTCGTTCTACCTTAATTCTCTGGATCCTAACGGCAATAATTTATCCATTTGTGATGCTTGCAGTGGGGCAACTGGTTTTTCCCTTTCAGGCAAACGGCAGCATCATTACCGATGCTCAAGGTCAACCGATTGGCTCAGCCTTGATTGGGCAACCCTTTACCAGTGACCGTTACTTCAACAGTCGCCCCAGTACCACAGGCTACAGCACCGCCGATCCGACTGCCGATACATCCAATATTTTGCAAACCGGAGTTTCCGGCGCGAGCAATCTGGCTCCCAGCAACCCTGCCCTGATCGATCGCATTAAAGGTAAACCCGATCCTGACCCCGACCAAGCGATCGAAGGAGAAATCCCCAGATTGCGGGAAGCAGGTATTACACCAACTGCCGATTTGGTCTACACTTCTGGTTCTAGCCTCGACCCGCACATCAGCCCAGAAGCGGCAAGGGCGCAAATCACGCGAGTGGCAAGAGCACGAGGACTTCAACCGAATCAACTGGAGGATTTGATCAATCTAAATACCAATGGCCGGTTTCTAGGCATCTTTGGTGAACCGGGAGTGAATGTATTAAAGCTCAACCTAGCTCTGGACGCACTCAGCAGCTAGATGCCTTACACAAGCATCTAATTCGGCCATGTATCACTCATCCAAGCCTTCCCCCGATAGCTCCTACATTCGTCCTGCCCATCGCGGTAAGCACAAAATCTTTATTGGCATGGCACCCGGCGTGGGTAAAACCTACCGCATGCTGGAAGAAGGGCATCGGCTGCGGCAGGAAGGCATGGATGTGGTAATCGGCCTGCTCGAAACCCACAATCGTCAGGAGACTGCCCAACGAGCAGAAGGGTTGGAAATAGTGCCTCGACGGCAAATCAATTGTTCTGGTGTGTTTTTGTCTGAGATGGATACCGAGGCAATTCTGGCTCGTCAACCGCAGCTGGTTCTAATTGATGAACTGGCCCACACGAATGTACCTGGATCTCAGCGCGAAAAACGCTATCAGGATGTGGAAGTGATTTTGGCAGCGGGGATCAACGTTTACTCCACGGTCAATATTCAGCATTTAGAGAGTCTGAATGATCTCGTAGCTCGAATTACCGGCGTAGTGGTGCGAGAACGAATTCCCGATCGCCTGCTCGAAGAAGCCGATCAGGTCGTGGTGATTGATGTCACGCCGGAAACGCTGGAAGAACGCTTAAAGGATGGTAAAATCTACGCCCTAGAGAAAGTAGATCAATCGCTGCAAAACTTCTTTCAGCGGCGAAATTTAATTGCCTTGAGGGAGTTAGCTCTACGAGAAGTTGCTGACAACATTGAGGAAGATGCTCTCGCTGAAACTGCCAACAGTCACCAGCCCGCTGCCCCCTATTGCAATATTCATGAACGGGTTTTGGTTTGTGTTTCTACCTATCCAAATGCGGTTCAACTGATTCGCCGCGGGGCACGCATCGCTGGCTATATGCACGCCCCCTTCTATTGTTTATTTGTGGATGATCCAGATCGGTTTCTGACTAAGACAGAAAGTTTGCACATCGAAACCTGTGAACGGCTCTGTAACGAGTTTGATGGCGAATTTATTCGCGTGCGAGATCAGGATAAAGCTAGGGCGATTGCGGGGGTGGCAAGCAACTATCGCATCACTCAAATTGTCATCGGCGAAAGCCAACGGTCGCGCTGGAAGCTGATGCTGCGGGGATCACTGACTCATAAGCTGCTGCGACTATTGAAAAATATTGACGTACATATCATCGCAACGGATAAACTAAATTGAGCCTAAAGCTGATGCCGTTTCTACGTGGATTCAACAAGTGGCTCTAGCATTCTTAAACCTAAGGTAAAAACTGATGGATCTGGCCGTGCTTTGGTGACTTGGCCTGGGAATACTGCGGTTGATTAGATCAACCATTGCAATCGAACCATGCCACGAGATATTGCTAAGAGCACGTTAGCCGCCGCAAAACCGCTAAATTTAAGTACCAGCCTCGATGCATTCAAAGGGGGATTGGGAGCCTCCAACCGAGATGATTTGTTTCGCTTTCGCTTTGATCGAGCCAGCTCCTTCAATCTTGACTTAGCAACCGACAAAGGGGGAGTGCTGGGTGTGCAGGTTTTCTCGCTGAAGGGCGCAAAAAAACGAGTCCTGCGGGCGATTGGCCGTAAGGCGTTTAGCACACTCAAACCGAGCGATATCAAAAAATTCCTCCAGCCCATTGCCAACCAAACTTTTGCCAACGGCAAGGATGGCACGCTCACACTCAATCTACCAGCCGGTGAGTTTTATCTGCGGTTTCACCAGCGTCGAGGCCGCAGCAGCTACGGAGCTAAGCTAGCAGCCCAACCTCTGGCATCATCGGCTCCTAATACTCCCGGTAATTCCACACCCCAGCCTGTGCCCACGGCTTTGAATACGTTTAGCCGTCGTTGGTTGCAACAGTTTGGCACCTCTGGCAACGATTACACCTACGGCACAGCGGTAGATCGCAGCGGTAATCTCTATATGGCAGGTGTGGCCAACGCGGGCAGCGGTCCCGCCGGAGATGGGTTTATCGCTAAATACGCGGTGGATGGCACCCAGCTGTGGCGACGCTCGATTGATACGCCTGGAGCTGATGTGGCGTTTGATGTGGCTGTGGACGACGCTGGCAATTACTATGTCACAGGTGCGACGGTAACGGGATCTGGCTCTGCCACGAACAGCGATGTGTTTGTCACTAAATACAACAGTGACGGTCTCCAGCAGTGGATTAAAACCATCGCCACAACGGTGGATGTCTCTGGCACCATTCGTAACGGTCTGGATGCCGGGTTGAGCCTCGCGTTAAATGGCAATAATCTCTACATTTCCGGCTTGGTCGGGGCGTTTCCGCTCCCCAGCTTGGGCAAGGCGTTCATCGCGAAATATGATGCCACAACCGGCGCAGTCGATTCTGCCTTTGGTGGGGCTGGAACAGGACGGGTCGAGTTTGGTGTGGCAGATGCCTCAGCCGCAGTGGATCTGGTCGTCAGTAATGGTGTCCTGTACACCACCGGCATTACCGGAGCGGCCGTAGCCCTGAGCGGAAGTGGGATTAGACCGGCGGGAGGCGATGCCTTTGTTAGCGCCTTTGATGGCGTCTCTGGCGCAACGTTGTGGAGTCAAACCCTGGCTAGCAACGGCACCAGCCAGGACTATGCTCGCGGAATTGCCTTGTTTGGTTCCGATTTGTATATAACCGGCCAAACCAGCGGCAGCCTTCCCGGCAATACTTCGGCGGGCGGCAGGTCAGATGCCTTCTTAGCCAAATACAATGCCCAAACCGGAACTCCGCAGTGGGTAAGACAGTTTGGCAGCAACGGGATTGAAGAGTCGCAGGGAATAGCCATTGACAGTGCCGGCAAGATCTACATCACAGGCGAAACTGATAAGGCGCTATTCGGCGGTGCTTCCGGCAAAACCGATATCTGGGTAGCCCAGTACGACAGTAGCGGCAATCGCAGTGGCAGTGCGCAATTTGGTACGAATCAGGCCGATGAAGCCTACGGTATCGTGGTGGATGCAGCAGGCAATGTCTATCTGGCTGGTCAAACCCAGGGAGTCTTGTCAGGGTTGGCCGGTGCTGGTAAATATGACGCCTGGGTGGCTCAGTACGGCGTGTTGCCCACGGGCTAAAGTGCGGTTTTATTACCCATCATCCCAATCCTTGGGGCCAGCAGGAGGAGAGTCGGTACAAGTTGCTATCCCCTGTTGGCTCCATTTTTCATGCGTAGTTTTAGCTCGGTCGGCAAAGGCCATACCATTTCTCTTTAATTGAGCTACAAATCACCCAGCTCAACAGGTTACATTGTGCAGGTTCCGTAACTCAAAACTACGCGCTCCGCGCAGGCTACGCCAACAAAACTCAAAACTCAAAACTCAAAACTAAGAACTGGTATCACTGGGTTAGAAAGCGGTTTGTTCCGGTGCTGCTGATTGCAGTTCTGATTTTTTGTTGGAGGTTGGAGCTGTAGGATCGGGGTACTGGTTCCATACAAAATCTAAAGTTTCGTGGGAAAGGCACGACAAACCCGTATGGTTTTAATCAGGGCCACTGTGGCAATGCTCTGTTTCGAGTCGATAATATCTGCTTATGACAGCACCGACGATTGAATCCATCCTGCACGAAAACCGTTTGTTTGCGCCATCGCCTGAGTTTTCTCAGCAAGCGCAGATCCAATCTCTGCCAGACTACGAACAGCTTTACGAACGCGCTAAGGCTGATCCAGAAGCGTTTTGGGCCGAGTTAGCCGAACTGGAGCTGCACTGGTTTCAGAAGTGGGACCGGGTGCTCGACTGGCAGCCGCCCTTTGCCAAATGGTTCGTCAATGGCAAGCTCAATATTTCCTATAACTGCATTGATCGGCACCTGACAACCTGGCGGCGCAATAAAGCAGCTCTGATCTGGGAAGGCGAACCTGGCGACTCGCGCACCCTCACCTATGCCCAACTCCACCGTGAGGTCTGCCAGTTTGCCAATGTGTTGAAGCAACTCGGCGTCAAAAAGGGCGATGTAGTCGGAATCTATATGCCGATGATTCCCGAAGCCGCGATTGCCATGCTGGCCTGTGCTCGGATCGGTGCGCCTCATACGGTCGTGTTTGGTGGATTCAGCGCGGAAGCCTTGCGGGACCGGCTGAACGATGGCAAAGCCAAGCTAGTGATCACCGCAGATGGCGGCTGGCGCAAAGATGCAATTGTGCCGCTCAAGGAGCAGGTGGATAGGGCACTGGACAACAACGCCGCGCCGACGGTAGAAAACGTGCTAGTTGTGCAGCGCACCCAGCAGGCGGTACGCATGGAACCGGGCCGCGATCACTGGTGGCATGACCTGCGGCAGGGGGTGTCTGCTGACTGTCCAGCCGAGCCAATGGATAGCGAAGATATGCTGTTCATTCTCTACACCAGCGGCAGCACCGGCAAACCCAAGGGAGTTGTCCACACCACCGGCGGCTACAACCTCTATACCCACATGACCACCAAGTGGATCTTTGATTTGCAAGACACGGATGTCTACTGGTGTACGGCGGACGTGGGTTGGATTACCGGCCACAGCTACATTGTCTACGGGCCTTTGTCGAACGGGGCTACAACGCTGATGTATGAAGGTGCGCCGCGTAGCTCGAATCCGGGCTGCTTCTGGGACGTGATCGAAAAGTATGGCGTGAATATTTTCTATACGGCACCGACGGCAATTCGGGCCTTTATCAAAATGGGCGAACATTTGCCAAAAGCCAGGAACTTGTCGTCGCTGCGGCTGCTGGGCACGGTGGGTGAACCGATTAACCCAGAAGCCTGGATGTGGTACTACCGGGTGATTGGCAATGAACGCTGCCCGATTGTCGATACCTGGTGGCAAACCGAGACCGGCGGCATCATGATTACCCCACTGCCGGGAGCGATTCCCACTAAGCCAGGCTCAGCGACTCGTCCCTTCCCTGGCATCTTGGCCGATGTGGTAGACCTGGAGGGCAATCCGGTCAAGGAAGGAGAAGGTGGCTATCTGGTGGTGCGGTATCCCTGGCCCAGCATGATGCGAACCGTGTATGGCGATGATGAACGGTTCCGGCGCACCTACTGGGAGCATATTCCGCCCCGAGATGGCAACTATGTTTACTTCGCGGGCGATGGGGCGCGCAAAGACGAAGACGGCTACTTCTGGGTGATGGGCCGCGTGGATGACGTGATCAGCGTTTCGGGCCACCGTTTGGGCACGATGGAAATCGAATCGGCGCTGGTGTCTCATCCGGCGGTGGCAGAAGCGGCAGTAGTGGGCCGTCCGGACGAACTCAAGGGTGAAGAAATCGTTGCCTTTGTGACGCTAGAAGGTCATTACACGCCCAGCGAAGACCTCGATAAGTCCCTGAAGCAGCATGTGGTCCAAGAAATTGGTGCTCTGGCGCGTCCGGCGGAAATTCGCTTTAGCGATGCGCTGCCCAAAACCCGATCGGGCAAAATCATGCGGCGATTGCTGCGCTCGTTGGCTGCCGGTCAGGAGGTTTCGGGCGATACCTCCACTTTGGAAGATCGGTCAGTGCTGGATAAATTGCGCGAAGGGGCATAATTTGCCTGACACGATAGCAAGATAGGGTAGACAGGTTATCTCAACTGCCTACCCTAGATATCGCGTTTAATACAGTTTTGAGTTTTGAGTTTTGAGTTTTGAGTTTTGAGTTTTGTTGGCGTAGCCTGCGCGGAGCGCGTAGTTTTGAGTTACGGACCCTGCACAATCTAGCCGGTTGGGCTTGGTGATCTGTAGCTCAATCAAAGGGAAATGGGATAACCCGATTAAACCAACACAGAGCGACTGATCTGCTGATCAACCACGACACCAACCACATCACCATACAGCCGAATGAAAGTATCGGGCCGAGAGCTGCCGTAGGCGTCTCCTAGCGATAGGGTGTACGCACTCCTGGGACCCAGCAAGTCGATTCGTTCGCCATATTGCAAATCGTGAATTATAAACCGACCGCTGCCGATATAGTCGGACTCAATCACAAATAGATCGCGTCCTCTACCGCCATAGAGCTGATCAACCTCGTTCGTTGGGATGGGTCCTGAAGGAGAGAAAGCTTGGGGGTTGCCGGTAGCGAGCAGATCATCGCCGTCTCCACCCAGTAAGACATCATTGCCGTAGCCGCCGACTAACAGATCATGACCTGACTGCCCTTCTATCCAATCTGCGCCATTGCCGCCGTACATATCGTCATTGCCAGCACCCCCCAATAAAACGTCATCTCCTGCTAATCCATCGAGTAAGTCGTCGTAGGGTGAGCCTTCGATCCAATCGTTAGCGGGGGTACCAATAAATACATAACCTGGAATGTGTGACATTGTTTCCACCTTGATTCTTAAAAACAGGGTTATTTGCATCCAATCGTTTATAGCGGGATGCGGTTGGGGCGTCCTGAAGTAACGTTCACAGAGTCAGTTTTCTATCTGTGTCTACGGCTGATGAATTTAAGCCTCAGGATAGAAATCGAAGGCAGGAGATGATTTCACCCAATTTCACCCGATCGGGTGATCGGTGGAATAAGTTTAAGTGGAAAGTTGCGCTTGAATGAACGTGGGTGTTGTTTGTCCCGAACTCAGTGCACTGCTTCTAGCAGCGACCTTTCGTCTTTTTCTAAGAAAATCAGCGAATATCGGTAGATCGAAAATGAATGCGTTTTGATGACTAAACTTAGGTATGATCCCCCTAAATCCCCCTTCATAAGGGGGACTTCAAGCTACGGTTGGCCTGTTTTCCCCCCTTTGGTAAGGGGGGCTAGGGGGGATCTCAACATGATTTGCGATCTATTGAATAGGTTGAACTTGCTCGTTGCCGAAATTCAAACCCACACGGGACAGAATGTATTAGTGATAATCGATGATCTCGATAAGCTCGATTTGGGGGATGTCGAGAAGATTTTCAAAAACCATATTAAAGCCCTTTTTCAGCCAGCCTTCCGGATTATCTACACGATTCCAATTGCCTCGCTGCGAGATGCAGTGCTGCAATCAACGCTGGTGAGTGAATCAAATGACCAGATCGTCACAATGCCAGTCAGCAAGCTGTTTGCCAGAGGTGAGCGGCGTTCGTCCAATCCCGTTCCAATTGACCAGATGATGCAGCCGCTCTGCGAGATTTTACACAAGCGAATTTCGACGGAGTTGTTGCCGCCTGATATTGCAACTCAGATTACGCTCTACAGCGGTGGCGTATTGCGAGAACTGGTGCGGCTGGTCAATATCTGCTGTCGAATCTGTCTACGGCAGGTGCGACGTGGTCAAGACAGCGTGATTGATGGGACGGTGCTGGCGCAAGCGGTGAAAGAAATTCGCCTCGATTTTGAGACGACACTGAGCAAGGCTGACTATGCGACGCTGCAAACTACCTACGAACGATTTACTCCCGATGATCCTAAAGCGCAAGACTTTCTCGATTTGCTGCATGGGCTGCATGTGTTGGAATACCGTAACGATCAGGTTTGGTATGATTTGCATCCAATCGTGATTGATTTGCTCAAGCTGAAAGGACTGATTAGTTGATCTTGTTGACAATCTCTAAACTAACTTTTAGATAATGCTAGAGACGCTACCCGATGATCTAAATCAAGATGCCTATGATGATCTGCTGACAGCGATTGAAACCAGCACTGATCAGTTAGCGCTATTGATTGCCGTTTGCGATAACCCAATGCAGCGACAGGAGATTATCCAACGCTATGAAACAGAGCTAGCGCCTTCGCATCGCACCTATCGGCTCAGCATGGCTCGTAGTCAGCCCAGCCTCAAGCTAGCAATTCAAGAACTTTTGGAAATGGAATCATTGCAGCAGGGCGATCGGGCGGTGATTACGGTGGTTGATATTGAGCGGCTGTCGTTTTTAGGTTGGGATGAAGAACAATCGCAGCAGGATCAATTTCTTGGTTATTTGCAGTGGACAAGAGAGGCACTGCGCGAGTTCCGTTTCCCAATTGTAATTTGGGTGACGTATCAGATCTTGAATCGGCTCAGCCGCAAATCGCCCGACTTCTGGGGCTGGCGCAAAGGCGTGTTTCGCTTTGTTTCGCGTACCAAAGCGGCAATTCCGGCAGGTGAGATGAGGGCAATTTTTGAACTCGGACTGGAGCAAGTCACCGAAGAAACCCTGTTGCCCCTAGCAGATTTGCAGGCGTTGATTCAGCATACTGAAACCCAAAGCCCCAAAACCGCTCTGCTGGCTTCGCTCTATGCTCAACTGGGGCAGGTTTACCGTAATCGTCTTGATCGAGGTGAATTTGCTGACTACCCAACAGAATTAGCAAAAGCGATTGAGTGTTTTGAAAAAGCAATTGAACTGCAAACAGAACTAGAGCTACCACTGGATTTGGCCACCAGCCTCAACAACCTGGCAGGACTGTACGAGTCCCAAGGGCGCTACTCAGAAGCAGAACCGCTCCACCTCAGAGCACTCGAGATCTGAGAACGGCAGTTAGGAGCAGACCATCCCGATGTCGCCATCAGTCTCGGCAATCTCGGTTTGTTGTACGTTAATCTAGAACGCTATGCAGAGGTCGAATCGCTTTATGTACGGGCACTGCAAATCTTTCAAGCTCGTTTTGATGATCAGCATCCCTACACCCAAGAGATGATCAAGAGATTTACAGCATTTCTGCGCCAAATGATCGCCGCCAACCGCACTGCCGAACTCTCCAACCATCCGCTGACGCAGAATCTATTGCAAACGCTGAGAGCAGAGGAATCATGAAGGGCTTCGCATTATCGATCTGAAGGGTAGAACACCCTGACAAATGGTTGGTTACGGTAACGACGATAGACATCAAAACAGGATGGCAGCGAGTCTATCAATTTCGTAGGGTTCGTTTGCCGCATCGCCCGCCCGTCGCTAAAGCACGGGCTAATGGAGAAAGTACCCTGAAGGGCACTGAAAGGCTGATGTAGTCTGCTAAAGCAGACTTTATCCTATTAGCCCGCAGTTTACTCGCGGGTGAAATATTGCGAAGCTACAAAGCTATGTTGCCACCGAGCCGCCATCGCCTATGCTGCTGAAATGCTTCGCGCCTGAGCCTGCAACCGAGCAATCCAGGTTTCAATTTGAGCCACAGCCGTCTGCCGTTCCGTTGATTCCCAGAATGCAGACCAATCCAGCTTCCAAGCGCTGAGCTGACGCTGCAAATCAACCAGTTCCGTTGCGATTGCTAAATCCGTATTTAGATCAATTGTCGGTACAGTCCACTCGATAAAGAACTGGCTTTCGCGCACCAAATGATAGGCAATTTGGGCGTTGCTGAATTGAGGTATGAATTGCCCCCCAGCCCCCCAATTCTGGGCTACCGTGTACACAGATCTTGATCGCGACTCAATGCAAGGGGTGATCCCCCTAAATCCCCCTTGATAAGGGGGACTTAATCCCTGATTGGTAGGTGCTGCGCACAGGCTGCGCCTCCGGTTCCCCCCTTCGTAAGGGGGGATAGGGGGGATCCTCGACTTGTGTGGACATCGTAGCCAATTCTGAGGGAAGATCTTTCAAAGTCCCCTAGAATTGGGTGATTGGAGGGCTACCAACGTTACAGCAACTCCACGATTCATACCTCTATTCAGCAACGCCACAATTTGTTGATCGTCGCTGTCTAAGAGCGTTTGAAGATTCGATAGTGTCATCGTCTCGCTGGCGAGGGCAAGATGCTCGCACTCTATCTAAGTTGGTTGACCTACTTAATAGCTCACCTCCGACGTGGGGACCGAGCCTGACCCAATGCTATTCGGTGCTTCGGGCTGCGAGGGAGCCGGATCACTGGGCTGGGCTTCTCCGGTTGCGGGTGGCTGTTCGGGTGCGGGCTGGGTGGGCGGCTGTTCCGGTACGGGATCGGTCACAATTACATCCGGTTCGGCGGGTTGTCCGGCACCTGGATCGACCTGACCGGGAGGCTCGGAGCCAACGGGCGCATCAGGATCATGGGGATCGGCGGGATGATCGGGTTCCTCAGGATCACCGGGGTGGCTGGGATGACTGGGTTCTTCGGGATGACCCGGATGACTAGGATGATCTGGATGACCAGGATGATCCGGATAATCCGGCACATGCGATGAGTCATCGCCAGGAACCGGATAGGGGACGGGAACAGGGAAGGGTTCTGGAATCGTGATCACCTTCGTGCGGCCTGGAGATTCAACATATTCGGTTCTGGTTTTTAGGATCACCTGCGGCTTTGGCTGAGGTGGAGTCAGGGTCGATACAAATCCCGGAGCCAGTCGCTCAGTGGCAAACTTGATATATACATCTCGGTTGTAGGCATAGTCGCCTGCTACTGCCGTTTTATAAACCTGATCAAACTGAGAGCGCACATCCCAATAGCGGCTGCCCGTTTGTAACCAGCCCGCAATTTGCCGTCCAATCGCTAATCGTTCGGCATCCGTGAGGCGGCGATGCTCGACTGACTGTAGCGCCTGGGACAGATCGTAGAGGTAATCATTCTCGGCTTGGCTGAGGGTTACAATGGGTGCCGGTTGGCTCGCGGGAACAGCCCGTTCCGGTTGAGGCACTGACTGGCTGGCATTACTGTAATTAATCGGCTGGGGTGCCTGATTCTGCCATTGCTGGAATGCAGCCCATCCTCCCAACGCACCTGCGGTTAAGCCAACTCCGATTCCCAATCCCGCGATTATCTGCCCGAAACGCATCGTCCTCATCCTCGTAGTAGCGGATATTCCCTTTCTACAAAGGCAGATCTACCTGTTCCGTGTAAGTTTACAGAAATACAGACAAAGCTACAAAAGGTGAACGAATTAGTGGACTATTCCGTGATTAGGGAGAATGGAAGGGCAGGAGAGCTAGAGAGGATAGCAACAGGGATAGCGAGATGAAACTGATTTTTCCTCATGCTTCGACTTCTGCCAATTCTCTGTGTTAGGAGATACAATACGCAACACAGGGCAAGATCAGGAGCCACTCAAATGACCCATAGCCTGACTACAGCAAAATGGACACTTGAGCAGTATCACCAAATGATTGTAGCCGGAATTTTGGATGGGCAGCCGGTGGAATTGTTGAATGGAGAAATTGTTGAGATGCCGCCGGAAGGAGAGCCGCACGCTTTTTATAGCCATGATGTTGCTAAATACATCGAGCATTTATTAGGTGAGGATCGGGTCACGGTGCGGCAGGGTAAACCCATTACAATTCCCAGCAGCAACTCAGAGCCGGAGCCGGATATTGCTGTGGTGCAACCGTTGGGACGAGAATATCTGCGCCATCACCCCTACCCAGAAAATATTTTCTGGATCATCGAGTTCTCAGATTCCAGCTTGAGAAAGGATTTAGAACCAAAAGCCAAAATCTACGCTACGGCAGGTATTCCGGAATACTGGGTGGTCAATCTTCAAGCAAGGGCGCTAGTCGTGATGCGCGATCCGGTCAATGGTAACTATCAATCTCGCATTACCCTGACTGAAGGGACAATTTATCCCCTCGCATTTCCCGATGCGTCTATTGCTGTGCGGCGACTGCTAGATTAGAATCAGCGGTTTGCTGCATCCTCAGAAACCACCAACTAATTGGCTAATTGGCCAACAGCGACACATGGGCAGAAACAACTCGCCAGCCCTGATCTGTGCGTAACCAGGTTTGGCTTTGTCGCCCCGATTGCCCGGAACGCTGAAACTCGGTGTTAACCGTAGCGAAATCAGTGCCATAGGTGGTGATTATGGTATGGCTGAGAGTCCGGGCTAGCCCTGCCGGAGAACGGGCCGAGCGAAATGCGGCAATCGCCTCATAGCCATAGAGATTTTCGGCGGCGCCATAGCGAACGGTATGAGGACTTGACCAGAACAATTCATCTAATACAGCGACATCGTTACTGACAAGGGCGGCCTCATAGCGCTCGAATGCAGATTTTACTTCAGCGACCACTGCGGGTAGATTGATTTCTGGCATAGTTCGTTAACGCACAAAAGACTACATACGGAAAAGCACCCTATACGCTATTGCCATAGCTCATACAGGACTATTTCATGCAGCAATTATGCGCCATTTTTAGAAACTTGAGAAACAGTTCGGTTGGTTATTTGTGCATGGGTATGGGCGGATTGACGATTAAATCCAGCGAATTACTGTAAAACCCAAGCCAGGGGCGGCCTAAATTCAGCTCTGCTAGAGGGCTTGTGGAATCAATGGTCAAATCTACTCCAGCCAACTGCAACTGCAACGTGCCTTGTCCGTTAAACTGCAACAGTTGAGTGTGTTGCAAGCTAAACACAGGCCCCGAAACGGGCTGCGGCCAGCCTGGAAGTTGCCAACTGCTACTCAGGGTACAGAGGGTCTGCCCACTGTGGTTGACCTGAACCGATGGCATCTTACCGACATTCCAGGTAAATTGGGCTAGCTGTTTCGGTAAGCCCCAAATTTCTCGTCCTCCAACCACCGAATCAGGATGATCCACGTAGATATGAGAAATCCAGGCTCCGACTTTGCCCTGCCAATGCAGCAGCCCGCTCACGACAATCAGCTCGTTGTACGGCATCGTTGAACCGGCACCATAGGAGGCGATATAAACTCCACCCACGGTTTTTCCAGGCAGCACCGAAACGATATTCAGCTCAGACGGAATCAGGGGACGCACGCGCTCGATATCGAGAAGATGCAGCGTTTGCAGGGAAAATCCCTTTAGGTGCCAAGGCGCAGGAGGATAGGACATGGTGCTTTGCAGGTTACTCTCTTTTAGTTTGCTAGCCTCGGTAGCAGCCTGCCTCTATCTGAGGTTGACACTGAATCAATCTGTAGCAGCTTTTGTGATTCTGTAGGCAAGCCAGTCGGTAGAGGCTTGAAGCCAGGCAATGAAAGGGCTGAGATACGTCTATAATGCTCCTCCTGTAACCTGTTCATTAGCCAAATCACTGGGTTTGCAACGGCGATCGTTACCGTTCCAGAATACTGCCTAGTTTTCCGTTGCCCATATTGGTTCCAGCAATGCTAACTAGATGCTTTAGCACCCGCGCCACTCGAAACAGGTTGCTCTGCTCGTCTGATAGCAGCGTGAAATTATGAGACAAGGCAAACTCACGCCGATTCTCTCTCACCAGCTTTACAAACAAATAGTCGTACCCATTCGTGACCAAACCAAAGACGGGACGATCGGGATGGGGGGTTGCTGCCATATACGCTAATGTCTGTGGGACAGCCTGCAAGACGTTGAACCCTCCACGCTTTCCCTCGATAATGACAAGCCAAAACTGCTCCTGGAGCGTCAGTGCATCGATGCGACCTTCCAGCAGCGTCATCCCTTCTTCTGCATCTATGGTTGTTTGCACTTCGACCCAGGCTTCTCCCCGAATGCGGTAAGGCGGATCACACAACCCCAATGCATCCAATAAAGGCGATAGCAGAATGATATTTAGCGTGCCTTCGTTGACCTCCCCCTCTTCCAAATAGCGAAGATACCGGGCAGAAAGTCGCTCCAGAGATATTTCTTCGGCGTTGGATAGCTCCGGAAGGCTTTCATTCCACTCGTAGAACAGGTGAGGATCGGTACTCTGCTGCAAATTGAGCTTTGCTTCCACATCACGGAAACTCAGAATTGCTTTGGTGATTGCTGTTGTTTGAGTCATGTCCTACGCCTCTCAATAGCGATTGCGGCGGCTGACCAGCTTCAGGCTGGGTTTGATATTGTTGTCAAACTTCTCTGGTCCTAACTCATGTACTGAAGGTAGAGCTGCCCATGATGACATCTTCTGCTGCTTGATGAGTGATATGAGATTAACGATATAGTACATTTTTCCATGCAGCAGGTTAGTTCGCTCCTCTTCATGACCACGTTGCACTGTTCTTTTCATATAGTTCTCGGTATCAGCAAGCAGGAAATCCTACGACTACTCTATTCAATCCGGCGACAATTAGGAGAATTACGGCTCACAATCATTGTTAAGGGTTAAGCCAAGCAACTTAAACTTCTGTTACCAATAGGAAAAAACTAGAGTTTCGTAGCTCCTGATACATCTTTAATTAGATTCCGCTGGTATTTCTGGGTTAGGTTTAACAATTTATTGCCTCTAGGGTTCCGATTCGGCTGATCTCCGTTAGGCTGAATGGCTGGTCCAAGAGAGGCAGGCTAGTGTTTAGGCGCAAGTTTTTCAGATTGAAGCAATCGCTAGCCACACGGCGGGAGAAAAGCCCGGGAGGAACGTCAGTTGATTAATCCAACTGGTTTCTTCCGGGTTTCTCTTTATGATTCTCGCTTTCATGTTCACTAGTTACGGTTCACTAGTTACGGTTCACTTGTACATTGAGGGTGTTTAAATGACGACTGACCCTTCTGAAGTTTTTCAAAGCCCCGACTCGAATGGGCATGTGCCGTCAGAAGCGCAGCGGGCGCTCGATTTGGAAACGCGCTTGCCCCTAACCGGATGGCAGCAGGAAGTGTCCAAAGGGCTGGAGTATGGGCTAGAGGCGGCAGACAGCATCCGTGACCGCACCATTTCCACCTTCTCGCGGGGGGAACTGCCCCACTATGCCGGCATCAATACGTTTCTCAAGGCTCCCTATCTGGAAGATGTGCGACAGGTGGGCAGCTATGATGTGGCGATTGTTGGCGTGCCGCACGATTCGGGCACTACCTATCGTCCCGGCACCCGGTTTGGCCCGCAAGGCATCCGACGGATTTCGGCCCTCTACACGCCCTACAATTTTGAGTTAGGCGTGGATCTGCGCGAGCAAATTACCCTCTGCGATGTGGGGGATGTGTTTACAATTCCGGGTAATAACGAGAAGTCGTTTGACCAAATCTCGAAGGGAATTGCCCATGTTTTTAGTTCCGGCGCGTTTCCGATTGTGCTGGGCGGCGACCACTCGATTGGCTTTCCTACGGTGCGGGGCGTCTGTCGGCATTTGGGCGATAAAAAAGTCGGCATCATCCACTTTGATCGCCATGTCGATACCCAGGAGACTGACCTGGATGAGCGGATGCATACCTGTCCCTGGTTCCATGCCACCAATATGGCGAACGCGCCGGCGAAAAACCTGGTGCAGTTGGGCATCGGCGGCTGGCAGGTGCCTCGGCAAGGCGTCAAGGTCTGTCGCGAGCGGGCTACCAATATTCTCACGGTTACTGACATCACGGAAATGGGACTGGAGGCAGCCGCGGAGTTTGCTCTAGAGCGTGCCCTCGATGGCACCGACTGCGTTTGGATCAGCTTTGATATTGACTGCATCGATGCTGGCTTTGTCCCCGGTACTGGTTGGCCCGAACCGGGTGGCCTCCTGCCTCGCGAAGCTCTGTCCCTGTTGGGCAAAATTGTCCAGCGTGCCCCGATTTGCGGCCTAGAAGTGGTGGAAGTTTCGCCGCCCTACGATATCAGCGATATTACCGCCCTGATGGCAACTCGCGTGATTTGCGACACGATGGCCCACTTGGTGCTGTCGGGCCAACTGCCACGCCGGGAGAAGCCTGCTTATATCAGTTCGGAGGTGAATATGGCGGTGGATGTGGCTTGGGTTTGAGCAGGGAGATGGCGGCTCGTGAGCCTCGCCGAACGAGGGAAGATGGGGAAGGTGAGGGAGAGGTAGGCGATGCATGAGACGGATATGACGAAGGCGTTGATTTTGACAGTGCGGGATTGGTGGGAGGCGCAGCCGGAACGGCCACAGATTTCTCAGATTCACCTGACGGTGGGGCGGTTTACCTGTGTAGAGCCGGCTAGCTTGCAGTTTGCCTTTGAGGTGCAGACGCAAAATAGTTTTTTGCAGGGAGCCAAACTGGTGATTCGGGAAACGCCGTTGATTGCTTTTTGCCACCGCTGCCAGCAGGAGTATCAGCCGGAAATCGGGATTCAGTACGCCTGCCCCACCTGTGGCTCGCCAATGGAGGATATTCGCTCTGGGCGAGAGCTGAAAATCGAGCGGATTGAATATGAACAGTTCAACTATATGAGCTAATCCCTTTTCCCTCTGGGACGAGAGACTACAGCAGGCTACAGCACCAGCTTTCGTAACTCAAAACTCAAAACTCAAAACTCAAAACTCAAAACTCAAAACTCAAAACTCAAAACTCAAAACTCAAAACTCAAAACTCAGTACTATGCACCAAACCTTTGATGCGGCCTTGGGAATCGATCTACTGCACGCGAATCAGGCGGGCGCAGATCACAATCGGACACATTTCGATGAATGGGGGATTACCTGCTTCAACGTGATGAGCAGTCCGGGGGCGGGTAAGACGGCCCTGCTGGAGCGCACGTTAGCCGGTTTGACGCCCGATTTGAAGATTGCTGTGATTGAAGGCGATATGACCACCGAATTAGATGCCGATCGCCTGCGGCGCTATAACGTGCCGGTGATTGCGATTAACACAGGCCGCTCCTGCCATTTGGACGCCAAGATGGTGGCTGGTGGTATTCACCGGCTGGCCCATGAATATGATCCAACCGAGTTTGATCTAGTGCTGGTCGAAAATGTGGGTAATCTGGTCTGTCCAGCCGAGTTTGAAGTGGGGGAACATGCCAAGGTGGCGCTGCTGAGCATCACCGAAGGCGAAGATAAACCGCTGAAATATCCGGTGATGTTTCAGGAAGCGGACTGTTTGCTGATCACCAAAATGGATCTAGCTCCGCATCTCGATGTGGATTTGAATCAGATTATTGCGAATGTGCGGCAAATGAATCCCCATGTCGCAATCATTCCCGTTTCTGCCAAAACCGGCGAGGGTCTGAATGTATGGTTTGATTGGGTGCGGGCACACAGTAGGGGCAAAGCATTCGCCAAATCGCTTTAAACAAAGCACATATCCTGTACGCGAATGCTTTGCCTTGCAGTTATGTAGCGCACACAACAGATTATAGGTTCCCCTATCCCTTACACCCATAGCAGGTACAAAAAGGATGCCAATTATCTGCCGTTGCCATTGTCAAGTCGCCATTGTCAATAGGAGCTGTTATGAAGCTGCCTTTCTTCAGGTTTTCTAAGCTCAGTTCATTCTTCTCGTGCTGCCTGCTGTTTCTGATCACGCTCTCGTTTGTCGTGGGCTGTACGAATCCAGCCGTTTACATCAAAACTACCAATGAAACCAATGCAACCAGCTCAGCCGAGGTGGGAGCGGTGCGGCTTGGGTTTAGCGCTTGGCCCGGTTGGTTTCCCTGGCAGGTGGCTCAAGAGGAAGGCATCTTTGCTGCCCATAATGTGCCGGTAGATCTGAAGTGGTTTGATGGCTACCTGGAGTCGATTAGCACCCTGACGGCAGGCCAGATCGATGCCAATAGCCAAACCCTCGGCGATACGGTCAACTCGGTTTCGGGTGGTGCCGATCAGGTGATTGTGCTAGTCAACGATAACTCTACCGGAAACGACAAGGTAATTGTCAACGAGAATATCAATTCAATTACCGATCTGAAAGGCAAGAAGATTGCCGCTGAGGAAGGTACGGTAGATCATTTCTTGCTGCTGCTGGGCTTGAAGAAAGCTGGACTCACTGCTCAGGATATCCAGTTTGTGCCCCTAGAGACAGGGAAAGCGGCAGCTGCTTTTGTGGCAGGACAGGTGGATGGTGTGGCGGTGTTTGCCCCCTTCACGACGCAGGCGTTGAAGCGTCCGGGCAGCAAGGAGCTGTTTAGCTCTAGAGATTTTCCGGGAGCGATTTCTGACCACCTAGTTTTTTCACGCAAGTTTGTGGAGCAAAATCCCGATAAGGTGCAGGCGGTTGTCGATTCCTGGTTCGCCACGCTGGATTTTATGCAGCAGAATCCCGACAAATCCTATGACATTATGGCGAAACGAGCCGGTGTCAGCGTTGAGGAATACAAAGCCTACGCAGACGGTACCAAAATATTCACGATTGAAGAAAACCTGAAAGCATTTCAACCGGCCAACGATATGTCATCGCTCATCTTCGCGGCTGAAGAAATGAGCGACTTCCT
Source organism: Leptolyngbya sp. NK1-12 (assembly GCF_032598965.1). Taxonomy (NCBI): domain Bacteria; kingdom Bacillati; phylum Cyanobacteriota; class Cyanophyceae; order Leptolyngbyales; family Leptolyngbyaceae; genus Leptolyngbya; species Leptolyngbya sp. NK1-12. Next base: position 5,817,347 of record NZ_CP053586.1, on the reverse strand, counting down.
GATCGAAACTGGCTTGGCCGCCCAGAAGCCCGACACCAGTCGCCTATTCGACGACCGCTTTGTCAAAGCTTATGCCGAGAAGGCCGAGAAAGCTTAGAACAGGAGCGGTAAATGATTGGGTAGGGGGTGAGGAGTGAGGGGTGAGGGGTGGGTGATGTTTACTAGTAAAGCACTTTGGTTTAGTAAAAGATGATTTGGTTAAGAGGCAATAATTGCAAACCTTACAACTCCAATCAAGTTTCACACCAAACCTTAGAACCCTCCCACGGCAATAGTACCTGCATCACAGAGCCAGTCCAAAAAGCTTACACAACTTAAGAACTATCAATCAGCACCCTCCACCCCCCACCGCTCGGCTGATTTTTCTGGCCCCATGGGGGCAGTGCGCTCACCCCCTACCCCCTACCCCCTACCCCCTATAAACCCATGAACCAAACCACCTCCCCCCATCGCTCCATTCAGTCCTATATCAAGCCAAAGACTATGCGGCCTACGGTATTTTGGCGATTAGCTGAAGATATTCCCAAATCCCTCTATACGGCCCTAACTATTACTTCGATTGCGGCTCCGCTGCTGTTGTGGTGGCTGGTGACGACCTTCGGTAATATTGATCCAAAATTTTTGCCCTCACCGGCTGATGTTCTGGCCGCGTTTGGCCGATTGTGGAGCACTCGTGAACTGCTGAAGGATACGGTCGCGAGTCTCTGGCGGGTGGGGGTTGGGTTTTTCTGGGCCGCCTTGCTGTCGATTCCAGTGGGCGTGTTGATGGGCAGTTTTCCCAGTATTCGCGCGCTGCTGGAGCCACTGTTTGGCTTGATGCGGTATATGCCAGCTCCGGCCTTTATTCCGCTGCTGATTCTTTATCTTGGGATCGGGGAGGAACCGAAGATTGCCCTAATTTTCATCGGCGTGTTCTTCTTTAATTCGCTGATGGTGATGGATACGGTCAAATTTGTACCCAAGGATTTGATTGAAGCGACCTACATGCTGGGGGGCAATCGTTGGGAAACGCTGACGCAAGTCATTCTGCCCCATGTGTTGCCGGGAATTATCGATGCCTGTCGGATCAACTTGGCTGCGGCATGGCAGTTGGTGATTGTCTCGGAGCTAATTGCGGCTACCGAGGGGTTGGGACGACGAATCAGCGTGGCCGGTCGTTTTCTGCGCACCGATGAGATTTTTGTCGGATTGATTGTGATTGGCGTGATTGGTTTGATGTTCGATTTGCTGTTCCAGTATCTACTGCGGGTGTCCTGTAAGTGGGCTAGTCAAAAGCGCTAGTTGCCGATCGAGATTGACTGTTCGTTATTCCTTCCCTATCCAGAGGCTTCAACTATGTTTCTACAAATTAATAACCTGAATAAGAATTTTACGACATCCAAAGGTACACTAGTTGTTCTCAAAGATATCACCATGAACATCGAGCAGGGTGAGTTTGTCTGTGCTGTTGGGGCTTCTGGCTCAGGTAAATCTACGCTGCTGCGCCAAATTGCCGGATTGGATACTCCAACCAGCGGCGAAGTAACAATTGACGGTAAACCTGTGCATGGACCGGGGCCGGATCGGGGTATGGTGTTCCAGCACTACACGCTCTATCCCTGGATGACGGTGCAGGAAAACACCGAATTTGGTCTGAAACTGCAAGGCGTTCCCAAGCATGTACGGCGAGAGCAGGCTAGCTACTACCTGAATGTAGTGGGGTTGACCCGATTTGCTCAATCGTTGCCGAAGGAACTGTCGGGTGGAATGAAGCAGCGAGTGGCAATTGCGCGTGCTCTGGCTTCAGAACCGAAAGTGCTGCTAATGGATGAGCCGTTTGGTGCGCTCGATATTCATACCAAAGAATCGATGCATGAATTTATGCTGGATTTATGGCAGCGCACGGGCATCACGATTTTTATGATCACGCATGATGTGGAAGAAGCGGTGTTCCTCTCGAATCGTATCTTTGCCTTGGGTGCTCGTCCGGGTACAGTGCGCAAGGTGATGACGATCAATCTGCCGAACCGCTCCCATACTGTTAAACGCAACTCAGTTTTCCACGACTACCGCGATGAGCTGATGGATCTGCTGCGAAAGCATGGCCAGGAAGCCGTTGCAGCCGTGGCTTAGCAGTACTCTCAACTGTATGGGTTGCAGTGTGCTTGTGCAGACGAATCAGAGTTTTGGGGAATGCTGAAGCCATTTGCTGGTTATTGAGTGTTGTGTTGCTGTGCTAATCTCCTCGAATCTCTACCAGTTTCTCTCCTGAACTGAGGAGTTCCAATGCCCTTGGCAAGGTTGCCAGTAAAATTTCACGTAGTCGAGCATTCGATGTATTTCCACATGTCAGCCAAATAATTTGTGGTGGTGCTTCGAGACGTTCAACCAAATCAACGAAGTCACTATCTTTAGTCATAAATATTACTCCTTGAGATTTTGCTGCCTCAAAAATTTCAGGATCTTCAGCATCTCTTAACCCAAGATCCCGTAAAGCTATTGCTGTAACTTCAAACGTACTTGTAATCCAAGTCGCAATCGCAGGTGACAAGTGTGCATCAATCCAGATAGTTGTCATGCAACCAACACAGGATGATTGAGTTTACGTGCAGCATAGGTAAATACTGCCTTCAAATCCTCCATTTCCAGATCGGGTAGTTCCTCCAAGATCTGTTCAGCAGTCAGCCCTGCTGCAAACAGATCCAAAACATCAGACACTCGAATTCTCATACCGCGAATACAAGGGCGACCACCGCACTGTCTAGGATTGACCGTGATCCGTTCAAGCAGTTTTGACATTTGAAATCATCTCCGACAATCGGATACCTATCGAAAAGGTCGCTCGTTCATCTTTTTGAGAACAAACTCCTTGCCGATCTTAATTTTATAATCACGTTCTGCCCGATTGATTTTTTGCCGCACTATCCAGCTTGTGTTGCTAATTATAGGTTTGATGGAGCAATTGGAGCACTGAAGCTAAAGCGGGCCACAATCGGGTCATGGTCGCTGTCCTGCTGGGCGAATTCCGAGTTGGTGTGCACCACATCGATTTCAGCTAGCGGACGCAGGTTTTGGCTGACCAGAATGTGATCCAGTACCTGTGCATTGCCCTCGAAGTTGTAGTTGTACTGCTCGTTCGCGGGCAGAGTGTTGATCAAATTAGTCAACGCACCGCCTTGCGTCAGAACATCCAGTGGCTTAGAGAACTGGAAGTCATTTAAATCTCCGGCAACAATTACATTCGCGTTGGGGTTGATGCCCAGCAAATCATCAACGAACTGGCGGACAATTTGAGTTTGCTGGAGCCGCTGCGCTGCGCTGCTGAGGGCAGGCGGCTGGAAGCGGCCAAACAACGGCTGATCACCTCCCTTTGAGTTGAAGTGATTGCCAATCACAAACACCCGGTTTCCCTGAAACAGAAACTCGCCCACCACTGGCTTACGGCTGTCTTCAAAGGCATCTCCGTCACTCAGATCGGTGTCGATCAGGCGACCGGGACTGACGGAAATACCGTCTTTCGTCACGGTGGTGTTGACGGTGGCTCCTCCGCCCGGACGGTCGACAAAGCTGACCCGATCTGGATTGAACAGAAAACCAACGCGGATATTGCCACCCGGCTGGCCGCCGTCCTGCCCCTCGACTGGACTCACATCCCGGAATTCGTAAGTAGGTCCACCGGCTGCTTTGATTGCCTGAATCAGAATTTGATAGGTTTCTGAAGCATCTACTACCCCATCATTGATTTCAGCTCCCGTATTGTCCTGGATCTCTTGTAGAGAAATGATGTCCGGCGATTTTAGATTCTCGACAATTTGTTTGGCTAGGGCTGTAAACTTGCCATCTCCCAGATCATCATCCACATTGCTCGCGCTCTGTCGATCCACCTTCGCGCGGTCTTCTTTTTTCGGATCAAGGTTTTCGACATTGAAGGTGGCAACCGTGAGCTGATTTTCTGTGCCGGTAAGGTTGGTGACTTCCCGTTCTAGGTTGCCCGATGCGACTTGAAGTGCTTCGCTATTCAACAATTTGAAGTTGCTAAAGCTATAGTCCAACACACCGACAATCGGGCTGGTGAAGCGATCGCCAACATTCACTTTCGGTTCATCTCTAATAATCAGATCATCGATGATAATCCGTTCTGGATTGAAGTCATCGGGGCGAATATAAATCCCACCGCGACTGGTGCGTTCTCCGGCGTTGGCACCATTATCGGCTAGCACCGGAATTTCGCCAAAGTTGTTAGTCGGACCGACCGCAACCGCGTTGTTCACCTGCACCCGCATTCCTTCTAGGCTTTCGTAGAAGTCGATGCCGTCTTCGTCCGGATCAAACGGGCTGCCTTCCACACTGCCATTCACCGCATCGTTGCTAATAATTTGGTTGGGAGGAACCCGCCCGCCTTGGCCGATGACAGTTGCGGCGGGTAAGGGATTGCCGCTAGAGAGCACCGTGAATCCGGCAGTATCACTGCTGGCATTGAGTTGCGTCACCGATAGATCGTTGTTGCGAGCCGGAATACCACGAAACTCTTCGACCTTGCCGTTAACCCGCACCGAATCGCCCACGGCAGGCTTGCTGCCCGACCCACCTCGGAAGACAAAAATGCCCTCAGATGTGGCTGGATTGGCATCTGGATTGGGGTCTTGCAGATAGAAACCATTGGACGTGACTGCCGTAACGACTCCGGCGACGCTGACGGTCTGTCCGAGTAGCGGCGAAACCTGACTGGCTCCCTGCACATCGCTGATCCGCGTCGGAGGCGTGAATTCAAAAATCGCGACTGTTTGGCTGACTTCATTGGTGGTGATCAGTAGGGGTTTGCCATTAGGACTATCGGCTGCACTGATAAAGGTTAATCCCTCTGGGCTGACATCTCCCTCTGTATTCACATATTCGACGAACACGGGTTTGTTGGGATTCGTTACCTCGTACACCATGACGCCACCAGTGCGTTCCAGTCCAATAAAGGCATAGGTGCGTCCGTTGACGGCTCCAACCACGATGCCTTCGGGTTCGGGACCTTTATTGTCGCTGCGGGTGTCAAACGTATCAGCCGTACCGTTAGAGTTGAATAGCATCGGAACGGCTTTGGCCGTAATCTGCTCGAACTGATTGCCGCTGTCGAAAATCAGATTACCGCTGCTGTCCCACACCGAGAAAGAGCGGGCACCCGGCATCTCAATGCGTTCAAATTCGCCATCCCCATCCATATCGCCAGAAGCGTTTGTGACGGTAAGGCGACCCAGCACCGCGTCTTTTTTCAGCTCGGCTGCATTGGGAAAAACCGTCGCATCTAGTTTGTACTCATCACTGCCAACGCGAATTTCTTCGTTAAAGCCTTCATAGTCGCGCGTATCGCCTTCGTTGGCCGTCACTAGATAGGTCTGACCATTGATGCTGAAACTGGCGATAGCGTCCGGTTGGTAAATACCAAACACGGGATGGAACTGGATATTGATTGCACCTTTGCCGTCGGTTCCATCGCGGTCGCTGGGGTCGAGTCCGTTGCTTTGGTTGAATTGCACCAAGCCCAACTTGATGGCATCCGGCACGGTTGGATTCGTCAGCGTTCCGTCTCCTTTGGTTTCTGCGCCTCCGATACCAAAATCATTATCGTTAATAATCGCGATTGTATTTTGATCGACTAGCGCTAAGCCTTCCAGCTTCTCGACGCCGGTATAGCCAATTGCTGCCGCATTGGTGACGAGCCGCTTTTCAACCGGATTTAGCCCCAAAGCCGCCAACTCTGCCACCGAGAGCTGCTCGATGGTTTTGTCGGTAGGCGCTTGACCGCTAATGTTCGATGCACCCTGAAGATCAATTTCGTAGATTAGCTTGTTGGCGTTGACTCCGCTGCGATCATCCCGCTCCACCACCAGAAACTTACCGTTGCCCAAGGAAACGGCATCGCCGATTTTGTCGGTTCTGGCATTGCCGCTACCGCTGATGTCGTTCAGGATATACAGATACTCGCCCGTCACCTGTTTGCTGACCACATCGAATTCTAGAATTCGCAGATTGCGAGAGGCGCGGGAAGTGGCATCGTTGGCGGTATCGGGGTTGTCGAGGGCGCTCTGGATAAAGGCGTAGAGCTTGTTCCCTTCTAGCGCCACAGCCTCAAAGCCGCGATTGGCGCGTCGCTGGGCGTAGACTGCGGGCAGAACGGGTGTGCCAAAACTGCCGTCGGCGGTCGGTTCGCCTTGAGGAATGAAACGGTCAATGAGTTTGCCCTGCGCATCAAAGTGGTAAATCGCCGGACGATATTCATCCACCAGCCAGAAAGTGCCGTCTGGGGCCACTACAATTCCCTCAAAGTCGCCGCCCAGCGGATCGTTGATCAGGCGTTTGCCGTTCAGGTCTACCGGCACTTCGTCGGTGTAGGCGGTTCCAGTCGCACCGCTTTGCAGGTTGGGCAATCCGGTCAGGGGTGTGCCATCGGCTCGACTGAGGCCAATTTGTTCGGTGAGGCTGATCTGGCCAGTGCTGGGGTTAAGTTCAAACCGGATCAGGCGCGGCTGGAATTCGGGCAGAGCAAAGGGACGCTCGTTGCCGGGGACATCGGGCAGCAGGTCAGTGGGTTCGGCATTGGGGCCGCGATCGGTATGGGTGATGAATCGGAGATTGCCGTTTGCTGCCTTGCCCTCAAAAAACAGGCCAGAGAATCCGCCTAGCAAAATTTCCTGTCCGGCAGGAGTTTGGCCCAGCAGCGGACGCTCGTTCCAGTCGTAGGTTTTGACAGTAGGCAACCCTTTGCTGAAGTCTTTCAAGCCTAGAGGCACGATTGCTGTTACTTGAGCGGTGGCAATATCGACCACGGCTAACGCATTATTTTCTTGTAGCGTTACATAGGCGGTTTTGCCATCTGCTGTCACCGTGATGTATTCTGGCTCCAAGTCTTGCGCCACTGTGGCATTGGGACCAAAAATCCGCACACCCTTGGCTTGCAGATCGGCTTTCTGGGCATTAAAACTCTCAAATCCAGCCGTGGCGACGGTGGCATTGGTCACGCCCTTCGTTAAATCAATAACGCTAACAGAACCGACCGGATCGATGGAATCGGGTTGATTGTAGCTGCTCGGTTCCCCTTCGTTGGCTACCAGCACTTTCTGACCATCGGGCGTAAAGGTGAGCATGTCTGGCAGTGCTCCTACCTCCACAGTCTTCTGAACAGTACCGTTAGCATCCAGAAATACAACCTGCCCTGGATCCGTGCTGGGATCTGCTGCCATCGCTACGGCCACAATGCCATGACTAACCGCGACGCTATTAGCCGCCCCACCATACTGAGACAAATCCAACGTTTGCAACAGTTTGGGCTGGCTAGGGTCGCTCAGATCCAAGACCTGAATTTCCGCGCCCCCTGACACCACAAACAGCCGCTTTGTGTCCGGATCATAGGCCGAGATTTCCGCGCCCGGTCCGGTGAAGCTGCCAATCTTTTTCAGCGCAGCATCAGTCTGGCTGAGGTTTGTGAAATTCTGGGTATTGGGATCGATTGGGCGAAATGCAGACATGAAATAGCTCCTTTCAAGTGAAATGGGTGGATGGGTGGGGGGTGAGGGGTGGGGGGTAAGGGGTGAGGGGTGAGGGGTAGGGGGCTTCGACGCGAGCGCACTGCCCCTAGCTGCCTTCTGGGGATGTCCTGCAGATAGGCATTGTCTATGCGCAGCGTCGCTCTAGGTAGGAGCAGTTGGGTGAATGAGCGGTTCAACTGTTTCGGTATCTCATCCACCCATCCACCGTTCGGCTGAGCCGCTCACGGCGAAGCCCATCCACCCATCCACTCACACCACCGGCGTCACCTCAAACTGACTCACCACCCTCGGTGTCAGGCCAGTAATTGCACCCGGATCCTGCAACAGCTCGGTTTCGCTGTAGTTGTTGATGCCATAGGTTGTGACTGTGAGTTTTTGGGTTTGGGGGTCGATATCGAATTCAGTCCAGCCGTAGGTATGCACCGAGACATAGTCACCCTGGAGTAGATTGGCCTGGATTAGCCCATCAGCTTGGGGCAGGTTGTTGTTTAAGCCGATGGGGTCGTAGCCGAGTAGGTTGGTTTGCTCGACCAAGAGCTGCTTAATAAAATCATCCCGATCGTTCATTAAACTATCGCTGTCGGGCGCAATCGGCAGTTGGTTGTAGAAGGCGCGTTGCTCGGCGGTGATCAGTCCCGTGCGGGTAGAGATGTCCACCACGGCGCGACCAAACACCCCGTCAAAAAAGGCGGCGGGTCCCGTCACCACCTCAAAGGCGTTCGTGGCGATCTGGGGTTGACCGGGCGCGAGCTGATAGGTGAGGTTGTTCACTAGCGTACCGTGGAAGTCACCAGCCAAGAAGATGACATTATCGATATTGTTGTCGTCGATAAATTTGAGCAACTCGGTGCGCTCAGCTGCGTAGCCCTCAAACCGATCTTCCGCATTGACGATGCCAAAGTTCTGGATCGGTTCCGGGACGGCTACAAACTTCCAGGTGATGCCGTTCTGCTCTGCTGTCAGCAAATCTCGCTTCAGGTCGTTCAACTGGGCCTTGCCCAATAGGGTACGGGATGGGTCAAACGTCTGGGCCAAGAAGGGTAAGGGATTATTCAGATCGGCAGGTGCGAGTTGGGCATCTCGGAACGAGCGCGTATCCAGAACCATCATCGCCGCATCTTTACCGTAAGTCGTGTAACGGTATAGCTGACGTTCACCAGCAGTGCGATCATCGCCCGTTTCACCATAGAATCGATCGTTGATTGGATGGTATTCCTGAAAGGCTTGCAGTGCCTCTTCGTAAGCGCGAGTGTCGTTGACATAGCGGACTGCATCGGTAAACAACGGATCGGGAGAAGAACCGATATCCGGCGCATCGGGGGATTCTCCGGGGGCGGCACCGCCAGCAAAGTTATCGACCAGTTCATGGTCGTCAATCGTGGCAAAAATCGAGGTAGAAGCGTACAGATCCTTTAGCGTGTTTAAGCCAAACCGCTCGCTGACGTTTTCTGCCTGTTTGGTGCGAAATTCTGACAAGGTGCGGGACTGAGTCACTCCCGGCAGTGCTGGCGTTTCGGTATCGGCATAGATGGTATCGCCCAGTTTCAGGAAGAAGGCCAGATCGCGTTCGTCCGCATTCGAGAGCGATGGAAATGGAGGAGCCTGCTGCCAGTCCCCTGTGACGCCAAACCGTAAACCAGCCTGGACATCGAGGGGATTGGGCGTTTGAAATTGTCCAGTGGCAACGGCACCTGCTGCATCGGTGACGCGGTAGTAGTAGGTCTGTCCCGGCGTCAGGCCGCCAAAGCTCACTTTGACTGGAACCGTTGGATCGGTGACGTTCACCGTGTTGTAGCCAAAAATATATTGGAAATCGGGGAAGATCGAGAACTCAAACTTGACATTTCCAGTAAAAGTGCTCCATGCCCATAGCACCGTCGAGGTTTGGTTTGTATCCCCGCTGGCAACCCCAAGCAGCGAGTTTGGCAGAGGCCGACGCGGATCGTGCACATCCACCCAAACCAAGCGGTGATCGGAACTGGGAAACCCTTCGGGCGGAAAGTTCGGATCAAAATCACCCACCAAGCGGAACAGCGGATCATCCTGAGCAGGCCAGAACACTTGAGCATCAGTAATCGCCAGATCCTGTGAAGGCAGGACATAATCAACACGTAAATTGCCTGGTGCAGTGTCGTTAAAATCTGCCGTATCAAAGGCTGGATTGCCTCGATGCTGGTTATTAATTCGGTGCTGGCGCTGAGCCGCATCGGGACCTCCGGCACTTGTAGGCGTCACGGATGTATTGATACGGGAATTATCGAGCAATTGCAGAATCGCCTGCTGAAAACTATCGCCATCGAACGGATCGGCATTCTGATCGCCCATGATCACAAAGCTAGCTTCCGGCGTCAGCCCGCCCTTGCGCCCCTGATCGTCGTAGATGTAGCTGCCTTGACCGGGTGTAACGTAGTCAGCCCAAAAGCGAATCTCATCGTGGTTGCGTTTGCCGTTGCGGTCTTCTGCTCCATCAAATACGGGGGGTGTCGGGTGACTGACCAAGGCATGCACGGTTTTCCCATTGACCTGAATCGGCACATCCCAGTGGCTCTTCGAGGAAAGCCGTAGCGCCGCCTGCTCTTCTGGCGAATACCAAGGCTCAGCCGCATCGGGAAGAGCAATCGTTGGCAGCAGCGAACCGGGCATATCCTGCCAGAGAAACTTCTGAAACGTGCGCACATTCGCCGTATCAATCGGATACTTTGAGAGCAGCAACATGCCAAACTGACCGGGATAGTTGCCGAACCCAAAAGCATCGTTACCGTATCCGGCCTGACCTGGTGTCGTCACAATGCTGCCATTATTATCTAAATCAAAGCCTGACGGAATTCCCGTATTGGAAGGCGCGATGTAGAAATAGGGATACTCGACTGGCGACGCTTCATTTTGCCCCACCGCCAGATAGTTTTGCAGAAACAGCTTCACTGCCAAGCTCGGATCGGTGGCAAAATAATCAAACTCATTGATCAGCACCACATCCGGATTGGTACGCTGAATAATTTCCGCAATTGCTTTTGCTTGGGCCGTACCGGGTGTCGCCGCATTGGGATCAGACAGATCAGTCACGAGTTGCCCCTCGGCCCGACGGTTGAGCGAGGCATTGAACTGAGCAAAACGAATGGATTCGGTAGACATGCAAACTCCCCAGGGTTTGGATAGGGCGGGTGATGACGGTAAATACAGCTCAAGTAAGAGAACTGATATCAAGTTGGTATTCAAATCGCTGAAAACAGAGAACCAAGGGCCGAATCTATCTCCCTGGATCCGCATCTAAAAACCAACGCAACAGCAATGCACTCCTGAAAAGGACAAATTAAAAAACGTTGTGGTGAACGCAGCGATCCAAAAGCAATCCAAAAAGTGTTAAGAAAAACTGCGGAATCTTTCGTTTGTTTCTCGACATGATTTACACCCTGCCAAGCAAGGTAACACTGACAGTTAAAGGTTTGGCTATGAGAACTTTAATGATTCCTGCTTTACAGGTTAAGACGCTCCATTTGTCCGCTAAACCCGCTACAAAATCTTCGCTCTCAGCAAGCTATTAAAAGTTTCAATTCACCCCCCCTTCCCCTCACCCCCATGCCCCCCCTCACCTCCCTCAGCGCCACCCAACTCGCAACCTACGCCCAGATCGCGCAAGCCCAAGCCATCAAGGGCAAAGTGATTGGCAGAATTGATCCACTAGCGAGTGCAAATCCCAATGAGTTAGCGGTGTATATTTGCAGCGAACACCACTCCTCCAGCTACGGCAATACGGCCTGTCGCTTTCCCTTGATGAGCGTGATCAAGCCGTTTTCGCTGCTGTTTTTGCTGCACCACTGCGGCACCGACTCGGTGCGGCAGTGGGTAGGAATGCAGCCCTCGGATATGCCCTTCAATTCGCTAGAGCAACTCAGGGCCGACCAAGGGTTTCCTCGCAATCCCATGATTAATAGCGGAGCCATTGCCCTAGCCGACAAACTGCCGGGAACCACCGCTACCGAACGCTGTACCGCCCTCTGCCAATGGCTAAATCAGCAGGCCAATGTCACACTCCGTCTCGATGCAACGGTGCTAACCGCCGTGCGCCAGAGCGACCGATCGGCCAATCTTGCTTTGGTCGATTATTTGGCTGCCTGCAACGTTCTGCACAACCCGTCTCTGGCACTAGACACCTACGAACAAATTTGCTGCTTATCCGGTCAGGTGGCAGATTTAGTCCAACTCGGCCAGTTGCTAGCCGGAACTGCCCAGCCTGCTCAGCCTCTTTTGCCCCAGCATCGGCAGATCGTCAATGCCGTGATGCTGACCTGCGGACTCTATGCCACCTCTGGACGGTATGCCGTTGAAATTGGCTTGCCGCTGAAATCGGGGATTAGCGGTGCCTTGCTGGCCGTAGTGCCGCGCCAAGGTGCAATCGCCTGTTACAGTCCTGCCCTCGATGATATAGGCAATCCGGTTGCCGCTTTAGCATTAGTCCAGCAACTCTCGCAAGACTTGCAGTTGAGTGTGTTCAGTTAATGCTGCTACCCCTAGGCCAACTAGCTAGCAATGCCGGGATAGGATTGAACAACAATCAATTGCTTCAGAAGCTAGAGCAGTCGCGGCCCAAAGCAGGAGTTGTGCAATCACAATGAGTATTGAAGGACGGAATGAGATTCTCGCAGCAGCGATTAAGTTTTTGCAAATAGGCGAAACGAAGTACTGAAGATCCAGCATCGTCAACTCCAGATCTGACTCTCCATGCCACCTCTCCATGCCACGAGTTGCTCACATCACACTCCGACCAAACTCGACGATGTTGGCCCACTTCTTCATTTCCTTGCTCTGTTCTTTGCTCTGTCCAAGCATGGTGTCCGGTCGGATACTTTTGACATACAGCCTTTTTCAGGCTAGTGAAGTACGAAAAACGGGGTGCAGTGCCCCTGCGTCAGGGCTTCGCCCACATACCATCCATACCTCACATGAGTGAAAACATGAGTGAAAAACGCTGTAGAATCTGGAATTACATTCTTCTCAACCACTTCGTTTTGATCAGTATATTGATGGTCTACGTATAAAAGATTACTATTACACCACTCTCAAATCCTATTATTTTCATAGATTTATTCTGTATACTGAGATGTTCGTCGTCTATATGAGTCAAATTAGTAAAAGTTAGTAAAAGGCGAAAAAGCAATGAGCATCGGTTTGAAGAACCTGCAAGGCTGCACGACCGCTTTGGCAACCGGGTTAATCACGCTCGGGTTGCTGGTGGTAGACCAACAATCTGCCCATGCGGCCCAGCAACTCTTCTGTAATGGCAGCATGAATAACGGTTGGGCTTATACGGCTGAGTTTCTGGATGGGCGCTTCACTCAGATTCGCTGGCAGCGCTCTGGGCAACCACCGCAAACCACAAATCTGACCTTTAGCAATACCAACGCTCAAGGACAACCGATTTATACCGGCGCTTTTCAAGCCGCAACCACAGTCACTCTGACCGATCTCTCTGGTGGCAATGTAAATCCCGGTTCACAGATTTCTGTCAGTGTCGAAGAGTGGGGAACCTCAACGGGAACCTGCGGTCTCTCTTCAGGTGGAAGTGCGCCGTCTCCCCAGCCTCCCCAACAACTCTTCTGCGATGGACGTATGAAGAACGGTTGGGCTTACACTGCCGAATATACCGATAGACGATTTAGCCTGATCCGCTGGCAACGCTCTGGGCAACCGCCGCAAACGACGAATCTGAGCAGCAGTGGCACTAACGCTCAAGGACAACCGATCTATAGGGGAAGTTTCCAGGCTGCAACCGCCGTCACGCTGATCGATCTGTCGGGCGGGAATGTGCAGCCCGGTTCTGAAGTTTCGGTTGGAGTTGAGGAATGGGGATGGGCTAGGGGACGGTGCAGATCCTAAAGCGATTCGTAGAGCCATCGCTGCTATACAAACGATGTTAAAATTCTCGAAAAAACCCTATTCAACAGCTTCCGATCGGGTTGGAAGGTATTCTTGCTGATTACCGCAATTCATGGCCCAATCTCCCTGAAGCCAATAATCCCCGCCATAGCCTTATGATTCCAATTATGATTCCAATCGGAATTATTCCAATTGGACATCGAAGCTACGACGTGGAACTTGGCTCAAACGTTCACCAGACACTCCACATTCTATCAACCAGTAATTGGTTGCAATTCTATGTTTCAAATTGGCTACGAATAGGTGGTGAAATACAGTAGCGGATGATGATTGACAATGGCATGACCCACTTGCTTCATGCCTAGTTTTTGCAGCACCCGTATAGACGCTGTATTTGGTTCATCTACATCTGCATTCACTCTAGGCAGGCTCAACGTTTCTAAACCGTAAGTTAAAACAGCTCTAGCAGCTTCAGTTGCATATCCTTGCCCCCAGCAGTCGGGATGAATACCGTAAATTAGGTTAGGTGCTTCCTCAGCATCCAGGAAGCCAGCAAAACCAATACACTGATTCTGACAATAGACAAGCCATAACCCATAATTATATCGATTGAAGCTGTCCAGGCTTGCCTGAATGAATGAGCGTGCTTCATCCTCAGAAATGATGCGGTCATCAAACAAGAAATAGCGAATATGCTGATTTGTCCATAGCCTATGCAGACGCATCAAGTCGTCAGCGCCGCAGGGTTGTAGGTGGAGGCGTTCAGTCGTCAGGATAAAATTCATGGTGCAAAAAGCAATGCTCCTATGATCGAAAACTCCTAGCTCCTGTCTGCCTCTATACTAATCAACAGTCGTTCCTTTCCTGCTCATGGGTCGCACTCCTACCCTCAAGTTCGATCGCGGTACGCTGATTTTGCATCCACCTCCCAAAGGGAAAGCGTGGATCGACTATGCTACTTGGGATGATCGGATTGAGCGGTTTCGGATTCCGGCCAGTCAGTATCGGGCGCTGAAGCAGACCCTGGAACAGGAAGGTAACTCGTTTAAAGACGAAGCCTCTGACTTTGCCCCAGTGGATCTAGACGTCACCCTAGCGCGACAGCCCTATCCACATCAGCAGGAGGCGCTAGAAGCTTGGCAGCTCGCGGGACAGCGAGGCGTTGTTGTGTTGCCGACGGCGGCTGGAAAAACCTATCTGGCCCAGATGGCGATGCAGGTGGCCTCGTGCAGTACCTTGATTACCGTACCCACGCTGGATTTGATGCATCAGTGGTATGCCCATCTGCTGGCAGCCTTTCCCGATGCGGAAGTGGGGTTGCTGGGAGGAGGCTCGCGGGACCGGACGCCGATTTTAGTGGCCACCTACGACAGTGCGGCGATTCATGTCGAATCCTTGGGCAATCGCTATGCACTGCTGATCTGCGACGAATGCCATCATCTACCCAGCGACTTTAACCGAGTGATCGCCGAATACGCCATTGCACCCTACCGGCTTGGCCTCACCGCCACACCGGACCGTTCCGATGGGAGACATACCGATCTGGATACGCTGCTGGGAAAAATCGTCTATCGCCGCACGGCGGAAGAACTGGCAGGTCAGGCATTGGCCCATCATGAAATTGTCCAGCTTCGGGTGAAGCTGTCCCAACAGGAGCGAGAACGCTACGATGCGCTGATCGACACCCGCGATCGGTTTTTGCGCCAGTCCAACATCTGGTTAGGCACACTGCAAGGTTGGCAGCGGTTCGTACAGGCTAGCGCTCAGTCCAAAGCCGGACGCAGAGCTATGCTCGCCCATCGGGAAGCTCGTTCGATTGCCCTCGGCACTGCTGGAAAACTGCGCGTTCTAGCCGATCTGATTGCCCAGCACTACCCGCAGCAAACGCTGATTTTTACCAACGATAATGCCACCGTCTATCGCATCTCGCAGGAATTCCTGATTCCAGCCATTACCCATCAGACCCCAGTAAAAGAGCGGCACGAAATTCTAAAAAATTTTCGGGAAGGGCGCTATAAAACCCTAGTCGCATCCCACGTGCTGAATGAAGGCGTTGATGTGCCCGAAGCAAGCGTGGCGATTCTGCTATCAGGGACTGGTTCAACTCGTGAGTACATTCAGCGGTTGGGCCGCGTGTTGCGCAAAGGTAGTACAGATAAATTTGCGGTTCTATACGAAGTTGTAGCGGAAGAAACGACCGAAGAGGGCGTCTCTCGTCGTCGTCAGCCCCCATCCCGCCAACGGCAGCCTTTAGAGCCGGGACCATCCCCTTATCAGGTAGCTCAACGCCCCATGCCTCGTGCAGCAGAAGCTGGAGGCAACTGGGGTGAAGAGCCAGAAAGTTGATCGTCGGAAACCATCACGCCAGCAGTTCGTCTACGGCGATTTGGAAACCGGGTAGCAGGTGCTGCGTTTGCACGATTTGCCCAGCCACAACAATTTGCTGCGTGGCTTGAGTCACTATCCAACTAATCCTTCGGCATCGACTTAATCTAACCCTATCGCGTTTTTGGGGAACGGTATCGCTTCACACAAACCTTACTCCGCCTTTCCCACTTCCTCAACCGGAATTTTGTAAACTACTAAGCGGAGGAACTGAGTAAGTCAGCAGGAGAACCTGGTGCGTTTATTTAAAACTGTCGCTGGATTGCGCTGCTATTTGAGCCAGTTGCAATCAGGTCAAATCCAAGCTGCGGCACGGGATGACACCAACCCTTCCTGTTACCCGCAAGGCGTTTCTGTGGGGCTAGTTCCGACGATGGGAGCGCTGCATGCAGGTCACCTCAGCTTAATTCAGCGAGCCAGACAGGAAAACGATTGGGTTGTCGTCAGCATTTTTGTCAATCCACTGCAATTTGGTCCCAACGAAGATTTTCAGAAGTATCCGCGCAGCTTAGAACAGGATCAGCAGCTGTGTGAGCAGGCTGGAGTGGATGTGATTTTTGCACCAGCCCCAGAGGAGTTGTACAGCCAGCTATTCAGCGAATCGGATGCTGATTCTGGACGTTTGGCGAAGGAACGGCTGACCCAGGTGATTCCGCCCACTGCTTTGATTGAAGGACTGTGTGGCCGCTCGCGTCCCGGTCATTTTGCTGGGGTTGCGACAGTCGTGACCAAATTACTGCAAATCGTTCAGCCTCAGCGAGCCTATTTTGGTCAGAAAGACGCTCAACAAGTTGCTGTTTTACGTCGTGTCGTTGCCGATTTGAATATGCCCGTCGAGCTAGTGCCCTGTCCGATTGTGCGGGAATCAGATGGGTTAGCCCTCAGTTCTCGTAACCAATACCTTTCCCCAGAGCAACGCTCGGCGGCAACGGTCCTGTATCGCAGTCTGAAGCGAGCTGAGCGAGCCTTTCAACAAGGAACTCGCTCCCGTCCAGCATTAATTGACACCGTTAAGGTAGAATTACAAACCGTGCCTAGCGTTCAACTGGAGTATATCGAACTCGTGCATCCTCATACTATGCAGCCCCTAGAACAGATCGAAGAAGCTGGCCTGCTGGCAATTGCCGCTCGGGTTGGCTCCACTCGCCTGATCGACAACATTGTGTTACAAAACCGCCAGCCTGTCTTGGCGATTGATGGTCCTGCCGGTGCCGGTAAATCAACCGTAGTGCGGCAGGTAGCCCAGACATTGGGCTTGCTCTATCTGGATACGGGGGCAATGTATCGGGCGGTGACGTGGTTGGTGCTGCAATCGGGCATTGCAGTCGAGGACGAAGCGGCGATTGCAGAATTGGTCAGCCAGTGCCAAATCGATATTAGTGGTGATCCCACCACGATGCGCGTCTCTATCAATGGGCAAGATGTCACCCACGCGATTCGTACTCCGGAAGTGACCGAACAGGTTTCGGCGGTTTCAGCTCAGCTTGTGGTGCGACGTGAGATGGTCAAGCGACAGCAGGCTTATGGGCGTCGGGGCGGAATTGTCATGGATGGACGAGATATCGGCACCTGTGTTTTTCCTGATGCCGAACTCAAGATCTTTCTTACCGCTTCGGTTCAGGAACGCGCTCGCCGTCGCCAGCAGGATCTAAAAAATCAAGGCCATCCTGAGGTGATGCTAGCCGATTTGGAACAGGCCATTTACGAGCGGGATCTCAAGGACAGCACACGCCCCATTTCACCCTTACGCAAAGCAGGCGATGCCATCGAAATTGTCACGGACGATCTGACAATCGACGAAGTGGTAGCTAAAATTGTCAGTCTGTATCAACAGCGTGTAGTGCAGATGAATGAGGCTGCGTCCCAAGCATTGAGCTGAAGTCGTCGGCCAGCCCGTAGAAGATTAGTAAGACAGCATTAGCTATCAACAGCTATCAACCTAGAGCAGCCATCCGGCCTGCTAGCCGACTAGCTGTCAGCGCTACGGATTTGCCGAAGCATGGGGTAGTGCTAAACAAGTGAGGATGTGCCGCGCTCCGCGCGGCACATCCTCATCCCAAAACCATTACTTCTTGAGCACTACCAAGCATGGAATTGATCTATTTAAGATCTATTTAAAAGATTAAGCAATTTGGAAAAAGATCAAAGTTACCGGATTTGCTGTAACCTGTTGAGTAGTCTATGAGTAGAGTAAGAAATTCAAGTAATACTACATTGACACTGCATCGACATAAAATGTGTGTCAGTAGCAGATTACATTGATACAAGTCTTATCGCCACAGGGTACATATAACTCAGTTTAGGTCAACAGTCTACTAAAACGGTTCACTAGTCAGCGTTTATCATGATCAGCAGCCAGATCGACAACTTATTTGTTTGTCACTCAATTCAAGTTAGTTAACTGGTTGCAGCTGCTATTCGCTCAAGCCGTAAGAGTGACTGCATCTACAAGTAATCTACATTTAGTAATCAGTTCGTGCCCTACCCATTGCAAAGCAAATTTAGGCAAATTCAACGAGATACACCTCATCTGGCAAATCCTTCGATCAAGCCATAGGCAATGAGTGGTTTTCGCTAGATCAACCCTGCGTTGAGGTAGCTCTTTGAGCAATCGACTTGGTTCGCTTCATCGATTCCAATTACCTGTCCGGAGACCTCTTCGGGGTTTTGAAATTCAAAAACTCTGATGAGTGCTTGGATAGGCTCTAAGTAGGTCAACTTTGTCAGAAGTCAACTTTGTCAGAAGTCAACTTTATCGAGTGTCGGACCTAGAGCGTCTGCAAACATCTTGCTGGCAGTGGGCATTTGCCCCTACTCTATCTGACTTCTATCTGACTTCTATCTGGCTTCTGTTAGAAATAGCTTGCCAGAACTGTAGTTTGATTTTGGCTGGCATTGTTTCCCAAATTTGTTTCCCAAATTTGAGTGGGCTTGATTGGCACAACTGTCATAGCCGGCTGGCCATCAACTCTCCTGGGAAAATTGTATAAGGAAGAACTGTGCGAAGAAGAACTGTAGAAAAAACGAACTCTCAATATGAGAGAAGCTTTCATGTGTGAAAAGTGATGAATTTGAAGAAAATAACCACTTTTCAACATTTGAACGCTAAATTTCTGCAATCAGGCGATATGAACCCAAACATCTTAAAAGCCATTTATTTTATCAAAATGGTACCTATAAGGGTGATTGCGTTTGTAGTCTGACAAGCAATGATTTAGTTATAGAACTTGCACAAATGGAGACTAACTATGGTTACACGCATTGGAACACCATTTGATGATGTTATAACCGGTAGCGAATCGCGGGATTGGATTCAAGGTAATGCTGGTAATGATGTCCTCTACGGGCTGGGCGGCCATGATGACCTATTCGGTAATACTGGCAGTGACACCATTTTTGGTGGTTCTGGCAGTGACACCATCTACGGTGGTTGGGACGATGATATCCTCTATGGTGAAGACGGTGATGACTTCATGGATGGCGGTTTCGGCAACGACGATATGTACGGCGGAACCGGCAATGACAACATGAGTGGCTTCGATGGCGACGACTACATGGATGGTGGCATTGGCAATGACATCATGAATGGCGGCCTCGGCAGTGACTGGATGTACGGCGACAGCGGTGACGATGTCATGAATGCTAATGGCGATCCGACCGAGCCGTTTGACTTTGCTACAAACTACCTCTATGGAGAAGCCGGCAACGACCAACTGCTGGGTGCTGAAGGTGGTGATTACCTGTATGGTGGCACTGGCAACGACTATATGGAAGGAGACAGCGGCAACGACGAACTCTACGGTGAAGAAAACAGCGACACCCTGAATGGCGGCCTCGGCAATGACCGGTTACAAGGTGCTGATTACTTCTCCGGTGGTAGAGGGGAAAGGGATGTCATGACTGGCGGCCCTGGCAACGACAGATTTGTGCTGGGCGAATTTGGTAAGGCTTTCTACAATGATGGCAACCGGTTCACATCCGGTGCAGCAGATTATGCCCTAATCAAGGACTTCAGCAGGGTCGCTGATGTGATCCAATTGGCTGGAACAGCCGGTTCCTACTCAATTGGTAACTCACCGGTTGCTGGCGTTGCAGGCAAGGCCATCTACCTAACCGCTGGACAAACCACGCCTGAGTTGGTAGCAATCGTTCAAGGAGACACCTTCACCAACTTCAGCTCTGGATTCAACTTTACGGGTGGTCCAGTCGCTTAAGCCTAACCAAGGCTGCCTAAAGCAGCACATGTGCAGGGCTGAGATTAATTCCGGGAATCGATTGGAGCGGGTCTCTATAAAGTCTTGATCCCAAACCAAATCGCTACTGAAAGACCTACCTGTGCTGCTGAAGCCAGCATTTCCAAAGCCAAAACCTAGCGTTATCCTCCTGCTGTTATTTTATTGATGACATGCCAGGAGGATAGCACTCGTTTTTGATGTTTAGTGCTATTTTCAACTTGCGCTCCAGAGTTGAGCTGATTCGTATCGTTTCAGGGTTGCCTGTTTCTTTTCATCACTCGCTGTATCACCAGACTGTAAATAGCGGATTCAGAGTAATTGCCAAATGAACTGAACCGCTACTTTTGAGTACCTATTAACGTTACAAATGGAGATTGATATGGTTACACGCATTGGCACATCATTCAATGATGTCCTAAATGGCAGCCAGCTTCAGGATTGGCTTCAGGGACAGGCCGGCGATGATGTTCTCTATGGCATGAACGGAAATGATGACCTGTTTGGCAACAGCGGTGCCGATACGATCTTTGGTGGATTCGGAGATGACACTATCTACGGAGGGTTCGACGACGACACCCTCTATGGTGGAGAAGGCAACGACTTCCTGGATGGTGGATTTGGTAACGATGTGCTGCGCGGTGAAGCGGGAGATGACATCCAACAGGGATTTGATGGCAACGACTCGCTGTATGGTGGCTCGGGTAATGACAGCATGAATGGCGGGTTGGGCAGTGACTACATGGTTGGCGGTAGCGGCAATGATGTGATGAACGCCAATGGTGATCCAACTGCTCCGTCTGACTTCGCCTCCAATACCCTCCATGGAGAAGACGGTGACGACGAACTGCTCGGAGCAGATGGCAGTGATTTTCTCTACGGAGGTAGCGGCAACGACCACATAGAGGGCGATGATGGCAATGACCAACTCTACGGCCAAGAAAACAACGACACCCTCAATGGCGGCCTTGGCAATGATCGGCTTCAGGGTACTTCCACAGTAGCAACGGGTAGAGGTGAAATCGATGTCATGGTTGGTGCAAGCGGTGGCGATACGTTTGTGCTCGGCATCCCAGGTCGCGTTTTCTACAACGATCGCAATGTGGCAACGGCAGGCCAAGCTGATTACGCTCTAATCAAAGACTTTAACAAAATGACAGATGTAATGCAGTTAGCGGGGTCAGCCGGAGCTTACTCGATTGGGAACTCCCCGATTGCTGGTGTGGCCGGTAAAGCGATCTACTTGACTGCTGGGCAAGCCGTGCCTGAATTGGTGGCGATCGTTCAAGGAGATACTTTCTCGAATTTCAGTACAGGCTTTAGTTTCGTCGGTGGTGCTATTGCTGTTTAGTAGCTATCCGAAACTTGTCAGAGTGCTTGAATTTCAAAATCCCTTCAGAGCTCCGGCTCAGTAATTGATTCGTAATTCATCCAAACTTTATCGGTTGTTAAGAATCAGGATCAAAGTTGTGGTGCATACGGAGGCGAGGATGGCCTCTATGTATCGATTGAGCAGTGCATTGTACCCCTGTTCTAATCTTATGGTTTCCCTGCAACTCCAGCCCCCCACCGATCCAGAAGCAACCAATCGCAAAACAACCAATCGCGAATTTCTGGTTCAGCCCCTGATTTCATTTCCGTCTTGCCAATTGGATGCCTCACCACCAATTGCTTCCAGCATGGTGCCCATTAGAACTCAAGGCACAGCCATGCCGCTCAGGCACCCCTTCCACTGTCCGTTCCCTAGTCCACCTTGGCTGTCAAGACGGATCCATCTTGATTTCTCTGAGCTGTGTTCATTTACTCAGGTGCGCGATCAGTTCCGACCTTGGGGAATTCAGTTTTCTGATGCCATTGCACTTCAGCCATCCAATCCTGCCTTCACAAACTCGGAACAGCCGATTGGGTTGATGCCCATCAGCCAGCAAGTGCCTCTGACCATTTACTTTAATCTGCCCTACCAGCAGGTGAACATTGGATTGGTCGGGGTAAAGCAAATTGTCGTCAGAGTCTTTAACGATGCTCCTCCCTGTTTGAAGGCCAAAGGTGTTCTGCCGTGCACCACAGACAAACCAGCCGATCAGTGTATAGCCGAGCAGCACCTGGGCCAATCGTCCTATTCCTCCGCCCACAACCCAGCAGCACCAGTCCGCCATCAAGTCCAGGTCCAGACCACAGCCATCACCAAGCTAGAAATTATTTCAGAAGCTCCCTTCTTACTGAACCGCTTGATCTGTGGTTAGTTGATTGATCGGTAGGTTAATTGAACAGGCAGCCCAACCATAGCAACCCCAGCTTGGTTATAAACATCGAAGCTCCTGGCTGCATCTTCAAAATCACCAGAGGTACAGGGGGGGGGGGCTTCGTCCCCCCACAGGGGCACTGCCCCTGCACCCCGTCTTTCGTACTTCACTAGCCTAAAAAAGGCTGTAACCCCCAACCCCCAACCCCCAACCCCCAACCCCCAACCCCATCCAAACCCACCACACTTTTAATTGTAAAAAAAGAATAAATTACCCTAGTGGGTGATGATTATTCTCGGATCAGTGGTTATGCTTAGAAGCATCTGATATACCTAAGCAGTTTGTCTCCCGGCGACCCTCGTCGGGATTTTTCTGTATGGCGCTCTGTTAGTTGGTTGAGTTGGTTTAGCATGTAGCTGTAATCAGAGCTATCCCAACCCTCTGACGGGTCTCGGATGGGTGGTTAGTAGGTAGCTGCAAACCGACTTTGCAGATAGTCGCGAAACGTAACAGGCGGGTAGCGTGGTGGCTGGTTTCGGCAAGTATCGAGGCAGGCGATTTCCACCTCTGGATTTGGGTCACAAAATAGCGCCATTGAATAGCGAGAGCGTCCTATCGCGGCTCCCTGAGGCAGCACAACTCGGTGCGGTGTCGAGTGCCAGTCATCATTGGTCCAGCGTTGCAGAGCATCCCCGATATTGACCACAATAGCCCCATCCAAGGCAGGCACAGGCAACCAGTCACCCTGAAAAGAGCGAATTTCTAGCCCACCTGTGGCTCCATGCTCCTGAAACAGCAGCGTGATTGTGCCATAGTCGGTGTGCTCTCCAGCCCGCAGCTGATTGGTGCCGCCAGGATGGGGCCAAGCCGGATAATGGAGCAAGCGCAAAAAGAAATTTTGGCCGTGGCGTTCGACCAGAAAAGATTCTGGCAGATGCAGTGCCAAGGCGATGGCTTCCAGAAGAGGTAGCGCCGCTTTGGTAATGCAATCTTGGTAAAACTGCTCAACCACCTGCCGAAACTGCTCTAGGTCGGACGGCCAGTCCGTTTGCATACCCACATTAAACGCTTCCTTTAAGTCCCATGCTCGGTCTGGGTTCAGGCGTTCTGCTGCTAAAGGCACATAGCCACAATTGGTCTGAGGCGACCGCAACACTTGCTGCTTAACTGCTGTAGGTAGGGCAAAGAAAGATTTTGCCTCTGCGAAGGTTTGTTCGATTCGGGCTGCTGCTAAGCGGTATCCTGTCAAGTAAAAAAAGCCGTAGGTTTGGCAAGCTTGTTTGATTTGCTGGGCGACAAGCTGTTTGGCCGCAAGATCCTGGGTTAAAAACGGAGCGAAATCAACGATAGGAATAGCCGTGAGATGATTCATTTCGATGATTTAATGTTTTTTAATCTGAGCTGTTGACTAGATCAAACATCGTGGCTAGACGAATTTTATTGACTTCTTTTGCGCCCTGGAAAGCTCATCATCGAGGTAACTCTTCTGATCAGCTCCTCGCAGAAATCACCCAAATTCCTACGTTGTCTCGGTCACTTTATTGCTTGAGGTACTTACCTGTCAACCTGCCGGTGAGCAGGGATATAATCATCGCCAAACTAGAACAAATTCAACCTGATTTAGTAGTTTGCTGTGGTATGGCCGAGTCTCGATCTCAACTCAATGTTGAAGCCCAGGCTGTTGTCAATAATGTCGTTTTGGCTACCAGGCTTAATCTGAAGCAGCTCACGTTTGGTTTAAATCACACCGTGATCAGCTATGATGCTGGACGATTTGTTTGTAATAGCTTGTACCATGCAATGCTAAATTATTTGAAAAGTTGTGCTCCCTACCAAAACGGTCTTTTTGTTCATGTTCCCCTGCTAACGGCCCACAATCGGGAGCCAATTGCTGTCGATTTTCGTCAACTGCTGGAGCGATTGTTAACCCTGGACCACTAAGCGCCGATCCGAAGACCCCTTCGGGTTTTGAAATTCTAAAACTCTGACGAGTTTACTGACTTGCAGCCAGAGCAATCAGACAAGCAGTAACTGCAATCCACTTGACCCAATTGGCTGCATCTAACCAGAATCCAGTAAATTTGTACGATTTGTACGATCAATCTGACAAAGCCAACAAATTTAAAGCTGCATTGAGCTAAACAAATTCACGAGAGCAAATTCAGCTAAACCCCCGGCAGCCTTGGCCCTAATAGCATTGCCCAAGAATTCAACTGGAAGTTCAATTGAACCACTACCCACGGGTTGAATCAGTAGCCAATTACACGAGCAACACACGATTGGCTCTGGCCCAATCTTGCATCTACACTTTGTGTTTTGCGTTGCATTTTGTTGTTAACTAAAACTCGAAACCTATTGCCGTGTCGTCACTGAAACCGTTGCCCATGTATAAGCGCAGCCGTCGGAGCTGGAAGCGGAAACCCCGTCGCCGTCCTTGGTATTTTTACCTGATACCGATTGTGGGAATCCCAATTGGCTTAGAGATCTTGACCCGGTTGCTGTTTGGCTTCACGGGGTTAGACCAAGCCTTCAGCCAGGAGCAGTCGGATCAGGCTAAGCGGGTAGAAGCCTATCAGCTAGGGTTCCTCAGCCCCGATCGCCAGCCCTACAAAAATTTACCCAATCAGGGGCAACTTCAGGCCGTTCGCAATCCGCTCATGGGGTATCAGCTCCTGCCGCAGCAGCAAAGTAACTATTGGGCAATCAACCCCCAGGGCTTTCGCGACGACGAACCCATCACACCAACCAAGAATCCCAACGAAGTGCGGATTTTTGTTCTAGGTGGCTCGATGGCGTTTGGCCAGTTGAGTTCGAACAATCAGGCCACCCTGGCGAATCAGCTCGAAACCTTGCTGAACGACCAAGTCAAACAACAGCAGCAAAACCCAAATCAGTACCAGCCTGCCGTTCTGCCCTACACAGCTGACGAAGTGGCTAAAGTGCTGCAACGACCCGCCCGAATTCCAGAACGGCAATATCGCGTTGTCAATGCAGCTGTACCGGGCTATGCGTCAGGAAATGATCTGGCGATGCTGTTTCAACAGGTAGTGGCCTTCAATCCCGATATCGTGATTTTGCTGAACAGCTACGAAGATTTGCTTTTGCCCAGCAGCCATAGCGGTGCCGATATTCCTGGCCTCGATGCGCTGATTGCTGGCGAACGCCCAGTCGTCGAAGATCCGATCGGTCAAGCTGTACGGGGGTGGTTTGATCAGCTGTATTTAGTGCAGGGAGTGCGGCATTACATTTTGCAAAATGCCCAAACCGAGGAAGTCAAAGCCATTCCGCTAAATCTAACCGTCACCGATCAGCCTCTAGCCCAAAGCTTAGCTGGCGATGACGCAGAACTGAAGGCGCGCATCGACCGCTACAAAAATCATTTGCTGCAAATGGTGCGCTGGAGTTCGGCTACCCGTAAGCGCTTGATTGTGGGAATTCAACCCGAACTGTCGAGCCGTTCGCCCGAACAAATGCCAGCCTCAGAGAAAGCCATCCTGGAGCAGCTCGGCGAGAACTACAGCCAAAAAATTGCAGCTAGCTATACGCAGTTGGTCAGCGCCGCTCAGCAGGCCACCCAATCCTCAGCCAATGCCAAAGTGCTGGATTTGCGCCAACTCTACGCCAACTCTAAGGACCCCGCCTTCCAAACCCCCACTAGTCTCACCGATGAAGCCTACAAAACTCTAGCCGACCAGTTTTACAAAACGATTATTCAGCAGCTAGCAATTGAACCAAAGCCCTATGGTAGTTAGGCTATAGCCGCTACTTGGCAGTCAGTTGGCAATCAGTTACCAATCAGTTGGCAATCAGTTGGCAATCAGTCAGCTCAATGGGGCGAACTCCAAATTTTTGTTGCTTCAGCCGTGGAACTGACCACAACCTGATGATTGCGACTGCGGGCCAATGGGTGCCGGGTTGCAGTCTTGGGTCATGGCAAAAGCTTCTTGCCGAAATATGGGCGAATCAGCATGGCGAATCAGCATAGAGCTGGTCAATCAGCCAATCTAGGTCTGACTCACTCCATTGGTTGAGATTGGGGGAAAAGGACATGAGCTTACCCACTTCAAGCTATGATCTTGATTCAATTCTAGCCAGCGCGATTTTGGTTCTCGGCAACCTTGTTATCCTCTGGCTGTGTTCAGTAGGTATTCGATAGGCATTGTGTAAACCATGTTTTGGCTTGCCCAAACCCCATCCGCACCCGCTCCGCCACCACCGCAAGAAATTGTGATTCCCCAAACGGTGCGCCCCCTGCCCGGACAGTTAGACGCTGTCCCTGTTTTCAATAGCAACAGCCCAGAAATTATTGGCGCTGAGGGCATTCTACTTTCCACATTTCCCAGCCAAGGCAAGCGGCATCCAGAAGCTCACCTCGACTTTGGTTTTGAGGGTCGCTTCGATCTGTTTGCCCATCATGTCTACAAAGCGCTGACCCCGGAGAATCTAACGACCGCCTACTTGGGCGTAATTGTTTACAATCCAGGTACCCGTCCGGTGACAATCAATACGCTGCAAGCCGCTAGCTACCTCAGCCAGCCTGATGCACCGTTCATCTCGCTGCCGCCCTTTGTGGACAATCCCCTGGGTGAGGTGTACGCCGGACCGGGGAGTCGGGCCATGAGCGATGTGCTGCGAGGTAGACGTCAAGCGATCTTTCCCCCCCAACTAATTGTGCCGCCCGGTTCCTATCAGATGCTGCTCAACCTGCCGATCCCAATTGCCCCGCTCGATCCACCGATCAACGGCCGCTCCACCCTGATGCGGCTACGCAGTGATGGCCCGGTCTATCTTGCCAGTTTGGCCTTGTTTGCCCGTCAAGATGCGGCTGGCAATGAAATCGCGCCTACGTTAGAAGACTGGCAGACCATCCTGGAAACCGGGAATCTAGTCACTCCTCGTGATCGTCCTCCCACTCTGCTCGACAATACTGCTCCCACGAACCAAATCATCTACGGGCGTGTGGCCGGAGTTGGGATTGGCTCCCGCTGGCAGGCCCAGGTCACAGATCAGCCCACTAGTGCCGAATTAACCATTCCCGACCCCGGCAGTGCCTTTTCCTATGGGTTGAGCACGCTGGCACGCGGTAGACTCGGCAGCGACCAGAGCCAAACCGCCCCCCTGCGCGTTCGCTATCCTGACACCGCCTACGAAGCCCATGGCAACTACGGTATTCAGTATGATCTGTCCTTGCCGCTCCATAATCCAACCAACCAGCCCCGCACCGTCACGATTGCCCTACAAACCCCGATCAAAGAAGACACCCTCAGCCGCAACGGGTTACGCTTCTTCGAGCCACTGCCCCCCCAAACCTTCTTTCGCGGCACCGTGCGAGTCCGATACACCGACGATCAGGGCTTGCCCCAAACCCGCTATGTGCATCTCGTGCAGCGACGTGGCCAACAAGGCGAACCCCTCGCTACTCTGCAAATGCCAGCCGGTGACCGGCGGCTGGTTGAATTCAGTTTCCTCTATCCCCCCGATTCTACGCCGCCTCAGGTCCTAACAGTGAGTACGCTAGAAGAGTAGTAAGCTGAGCCACGCCCATGAACCTCCCAACCTGGATCACCGTCTCTCGTCTCCTTGGCGTTCCGCTGCTGCTTTACTTGCTCTATCAGCCTTCTGTTCAAGCACAGTGGATTGCATTAGCAGTGTTTTTGATCGCCGCCGGTACCGATTGGCTGGATGGCTATTTGGCACGACGGCTGAACCAGGTGACTGATCTGGGCAAATTTCTGGATCCGCTGGTAGACAAATTTTTGGTGATGGCTCCGCTGATGGTGCTGATCGAATTGGGAGCGGTTCCTGCTTGGGGCGTGTTTCTGATTTTGGCACGTGAGTTAGCCATCGCCGGATGGCGGGTCAATCAAACCAAAATCTCTGGAGCGAACATCTGGGGCAAGCTCAAAACCGTCAGTCAGATTTTAGCGATTGCTCTGCTGATTGCGCCTTTGGGTGAAGCCTGGCAGGTACCGGCCACAGTCGCTTTCTGGGTGTCTGTTCTGCTGACACTGGTTTCAGGTGCAATTTATTTACTACCTGCCAAGGGCCGATCCGAAAACCCCGAAGGGGTATAGTGCAGCCTAATAGATCGCTGAACCAAATATGCTGAATAGCATAGGGTGTTTGTGAGTGCCTATTTATCAGGTACGCAGCTCAGCAATTTCTGCCCCCCAACCCTCCAAATCTGGTGGGAACCCGATTGGAAGCCCCCCAGAATTAGGGGATTCAGGGGGCGAATGCGTAAGTCCTATTTATTTCAAGACAGTAGCCAGTATGTCCACATTCAAAAAAGTCTTAGCTAGTGTTGGAATTGGCGCGACCAAGGTAGATACATACTTGTATACAACAGATACTATGCCTGGTGCAACATTGAAAGGAGAGGTGTATGTTATCGGTGGAGATGTCGCTCAAAATATTGAGCAAATTTATTTCTATGTTGCGACTAAGTACAAATGCGAAAGCAGAAATTCCTCCTTCCATTCCTATGAAGAGTGTAAATTGCTTAAGCATCAAGTGACACAACGATTCACCATAAAACCAAAAGAAGAAAAGATTATTCCATTTTCCATTGAAGTTCCCTGCCGAACTCCTCTAACCTTGGGACAACAGGAAGTTTACATCCGCACTGGATTAGACATTGGAATGGCAGTCAATCCTAAAGACTGGGATTACATATCTGTTCAACCACATCCTCTGATGAAGCGAGTTTTGACTGCCCTGGAACTCCTTGGCTTCTATCTTTACGAGGCAAATTGCAAACATAACGTTTATTTGGGTAGAGACTATCCTTTTGTTCAAGAGCTTGAGTTTAGACCCAGAGGAAAGTATCAAAGACTTTTGGATGAGTTAGAGGTGATTTTCTACTTAGAGCCAAATCTACTGGAGATGCTGTTAAAAATTGATCGGCGAGCACGCAATTTAGCAGGTTTGGTAGAGGAAGCTCTAGATGCTGATGAAAGCTATGCTCGTTTGTACGTATCATCAACTGATTTAAATCAACCGTTGCAAAATCTGATGAATAAGATTGAGACTGTAATTCAGAGATATATCAATGATTGAGATGTTCTAGGGCGTGTTTAAAGACCCTTTTGTCATTACAGTAGCCTTTCGATCCCCCTTTTCCTGTTGCTTGCTTCCCGCAGGCTATGCCGCAGGCGCTAAGCCTCCTAAACCCTAGCGGGGATGCGCCTTCGTAGATGAAGGGGGACTTCAAGCCACTTCTTGTCAGTATGTACAGGCGCACGGGCTTCGCCTACTCTCCCTTTGTTTTAGGCCGAAGACCCATCCCTGGGAGCAGGAATACATCATTCCTGCTGATGAACCGTTCCCATGTATTGCTGAGATTAGGACTAAGCCTGCAATTCACTTAAGATGAAATAGGGTGTTGATTGCAGCGATTGCCTATGACAAGCCATCCTGAAATGCAAGCAAAACTGCTGTTTGATCAAGGCGTACAGGCCTTTGAAGCGCGGGCCTTTGAGGAAGCACTGGGGTATTTAGAGCAGTCGTTAGCCTTGGATGCAGATAATACCGATACCTGGTGTTGTCGCGGTTTGGTGCTGGGCCATTTGAAGCGCTATGCCGAATCGGTTGACAGTTTTGACCAAGCGCTCCGGCGTACCCCTACCGATCATACGGCGCTCTACAACAAGGGGCTGGTGCTGGCAGAATGGCAGAAACATCAGGCAGCAGTCGAGGCCTTTACGCAACTACTAGAGTACTATCCCCACGACTACCGAGCTTGGGATGCCAAAGGCACTGCCTTCATGAATCTGGGGCGACATAATGACGCGCTGAATGCCTACGATCGAGCGGTGGAGTTTAACCCAGATGGCTACATGGCTTTGGTGAACCGAGCTAGTGCCCTCACAGCCCTCAAGCGCTACAAGGGCGCAATTCGCAGCCTAAATCAGGCGCTGCACATGAATCCTGACGAATCGACTGGCTGGTATAACCGGGGCTGCATCTACATGGCCCAAGAAGACCCCGATCAAGCAATTCCGGATTTTCAAAAAGCGATTGAGCTGAATCCAGAAAACACCTCGGCCTGGATTAATTTAGGCAACATGTACGGTCAGAAAGGAGAAGAAACCGAGGCGCTGCGCTGTTACCAGAAAGCGGTAGAAATCAACCCCAACGATACCCATGCCTGGAACAATCAGGGCATTACCCTGCGTCGGTTGGGACGAGTCAAAGAGGCGATTGCGGCTTATGATCGGGCGATTGCCGCCGACCCCAACAACTACGAAGCCTGGGATAATCGCGGCTATGCTCTGGCGAAACTGCACAAGTACCGAGAAGCCCATGCCAGCATCGATCAGTCACTCAAGATCAAACCCGATCATGCCAACGGAATTTATAACAAAGGCTACTGCTACGCCTGTGAAGGTAAAACTGCTCTAGCAGTCGATCATCTAGCTCAGGCAATTCGGCTCAATCCTAGCCGCTATTTGCCCGCTGCTAAAACCGATCCTGATCTGGAAAGCTTGCGTAAAAACAAGCGATTTCAGGCCGTTTTAAACGGCAAGTTTTAGGCGGCTAGTTGCTTATTTGCCCATTTATTTGCCCATTTATTTGCCCACCAGCACCATCACCGAGCGGTCGCCCACCATAATCCACGACTGTTCTGAGAGGATTGGTTCGAAACCCGGTTCCCAGATATCTTCGGGGGGCTGCATCGCCGTGTTGACAAACACATGCCACTTCATACCAATCGGCAGCTTCGGCAACTCGAAACTGTGGGACTCCCAGTGCAGGTTCATGGCAACATAAATAAAATCATCAACGGCAGTTCCGCCCTTGGCGTATTTGCCACACAACATGAAGGCGAGCCAGTGACAGTCCTCAGACCAGTCGGGGTCATGGGCACTGGTGCCATGCCAGCTAATATCGGGATAGCCGACCTTGAGGTAATCTTGCTGCTGAAAATATTCGCGATTGCGCAGCACGGGATGGGCATTGCGGAAGGCAATGCAGTTTTTCACAAAGCGGAATAGGGCGGCATTGGTTTTAAGCAGCGTCCAGTCGAGCCAGGTTAGCTCCGAATCGTGGCAATAGGCGTTATTGTTACCGTTCTGGCTGTGTCCCATCTCATCGCCCATCAACAGCATCGGTACACCCTGACTCACCATGAGAATGGTGATCGCATTGCGCATTTGTCGTCGGCGTAACGCCAAAATTTCTGGATCGTTCGTCGGTCCTTCTACACCACAATTCCAGCTATCGTTGTCGTTCATGCCGTCTTGATTATTTTCGGCATTCGCTTCGTTGTGTTTGTGGTTGTAGGAAACCAGGTCCGCCAATGTAAACCCATCGTGGGCCGTAACAAAATTGACCGAACTATCTACCGAACGGCCCGCTTTAGCATAGAGATCAGGCGAGCCTTGCAAGCGCTGCGCCATTTCGCTGACATCGCCCTCGCCTTTGAGGAATTTGCGCACGGCATCGCGGTATTTCCCGTTCCATTCGCCCCAGCGATCGTAGTCAGGAAAGGAGCCAACCTGATACAATCCGCCGGCATCCCAGGCTTCGGCAATTAATTTACATTTGGCCAGCACTGGATCAAACGCCAAGGTTTCCAGCAACGGAGGATTCGCCAGAGGTTCGCCGGTACGAGCGCGGCCTAGGATCGAGGCCAGATCAAACCGAAAACCGTCGATGTGGTATTCCGAGGCCCAGTAGCGCAAGCAATCCAGGACAAAAATACGCACCACCGGATGGTTACAGTTAAGCGTATTGCCACAGCCGCTGAAATTGAGGTAGTGCCCATTGGGTGTCAGCATGTAGTAGGTTTTGTTGTCGAGGCCGCGAAATGAGATCGTCGGTCCGGCTTCGTTGCCCTCTGCCGTGTGGTTGAACACCACATCCAAAATAATTTCGATGCCGTTTTTGTGCAGTTCCTTCACCAGGGTTTTCAGCTCATCCACCTGTCCGCCGATGGCTCCAGATGCGGCATAGCCCGCTTTAGGGGCATAGAAGCCGATTGTGCTGTAACCCCAGTAGTTGAACAACGGCTCGCCGGTTAAAGGATTGTGACGGGGGTTATCTAGCTCATCAAATTCAAAGATTGGCATCAGTTCAATGCAGTTGACGCCTAGCTCTTTGAAGTAGGGAATTTTTTCTTGAATGCCGGCAAACGTGCCGCGATGTTCAGGGGTGACTTTAGAGGAGGGATGGCGAGTAAAGCCCCGCACATGCATTTCGTAGATCACCAGATCTTCGGCTGGAATTTCTAGAGGCCGATCACCTTCCCAATCAAAATCATCGGTGACGATCCGTCCGCGATAGGGGAAATTGCCGTGGTCCTGGATTGGAGCACCCCAGACATCGCGCCCGCCAATATTTTTGGCATAGGGATCGAGCAAGATTTTGTTGGCATCAAAGCGGTGCCCTGCTTGGGGTTCATAGGGGCCATCCACTCGATAGCCATACTCCAGATTTTCGTAGTCCAGATCGAGCACGATCATGCTGACCACGTTGCCCAGGCGAAACTCTCGTAAAAACGGAATTTCTGCATAGGGTTGGGTTTCTCCTTTACGAAATAGCACCAAAATGGCTTCGGTGGCGTGGTTGGAATAAATCGAGAAATTGACACCACCCTGAACTGGGGTTGCCCCAAACGGAAAGGGCTGTCCATAGCGCAAGCGAAATTTGCCGTAGGCATAGGTTTTATGCATATCCAATCACAGCGATAGGGGATCGGCCCTGAAAGGCGCTGGCCAAGCCGTTGCAATCATTGAGTTGCAATCATTGAACGGTACAAACGATACAAGAGAACAATACAACTATCCGCTCTACAAAGCATCAAGCATTGCTTGACCATCTCAACCATGATCCAGCAATTTGGCCCCATATGGGGTTGCTTTGATTACCCTCCTCAGGAATTGATCAAAGCCCATCGAACGCCCATCGGAATTTAATCTCGTTAACGAAAATTTCGTAAACAGGCGTTCGGTTTCGATCTGTAGCTCCTATACTGATGCAGAGCGATGAGGTAGGATAGCCGTGCAGAGAGTGTTGAGAAAGCTAGTTCAGCTCGTTCAGAATTTTGCTCAAAGCTGGGAACAACCGGCCCACAGTGGATTGCATATTACGATCGTGGGGTTGTTAGCCTTTGCGCTGTTTACCGCCTGGGTACCCACTACTTTTGGCCATCTGCCGGTACTCAAAGTTTGGGAGCAGCAGTTGCAGCAGCCCAGCCATGAGGTAAAGCGCTTGGGAAATCTGGAAACGGCACCCGTGATTTTCGATGGCGCTCCTCTGTTCACCCTGACCTCTCCGACCGTGTGGGACCGCTCACAACCAGGCAACCAGCTCCCAGTAGAAATCCGATCTCAACAGGTCGAGGCAAACCTGAATCGGGTGATTGAGGGCAGCTTTATCCACGGCAATAAAGATGGTATTCTGACCAATTTTGATCCAAAAACCTTGCAGGTTTCGGTCATCTCTCTGAACGATGTACCTGTGATTATTGCCAGCGATGGATATCATTCGCAGCCGCTGAAGCTGGTCACCGTTACCCATGTCGATGCTGAGTATAACGGACAGCCCGTTGCCGCCTTAGCCGAACAATGGCGCTCGCTGATCTACCAGAGTCTCTATGCCGCCCTGATGGAGCGTTCACCGGAAGCTCTGAGCCTACACGGCAAACTGGGGGAATCACTGATCGTGTTAGCCATCATGCTGGGAGCAAGTGTGGTCCTCTGGCTGCTGCAAGTGCCCCTGAAGCGACGCAATCGCCGCCTTCGCCTCCAACAAGCAGCCGTTGCAGCTGAAATCTACCCTGAGCCGTCTCGTGGCATGACAGAATTCGATCTAATCGCACTGCGAGCCAGGTTTCTAGACAGCTTTCAGCACCAGAAAACTCTACAGCAACAGCGGCGAGTCGTGGGGTTTTTCCGCTGGCTGCTGGCTTGGGCACAGGTGCTAGTTTGGACGGTAGGACTAATCCTCGCTCTAACGGCCTTTCCTTGGACCAGGCAATATGTACGGCAGTTTCTCGGCACTCCTACTACTCTGCTGCTGATTTGGTTTTTTACCAGTCTGGTGAGCCGCCTGGGCAGTGGATTACTGCACCTGCTGGCTGATGCCTGGGTCAAGTTTGGGGCAGCGGCAGCCGACGACCCGCAGCGAGATGTTTTACGCATCTCCACGATTCTCGCCTCGATTAAGCCTGTAAAGACGGTTGTGGTGTACGGCGTTGGCATAGTAGCTGCTTTGGTTTACCTGGGCCTGCCCTTGAGTCTAGTGTTGACATTAGCTGGAATTGTCGGACTAGCGCTGCTGCTGATTTGTCAGAATTTTGTCAGAGATGGATTAATGGGCTGTCTAATTCTCTGGGAAGACCAATATGCGATTGGCGATGTGATTAGCACAGGCCAACATACAGGACTGGTGGAACGAATGAATCTGCGGTTGACCCAACTGCGCCATGCTGGCGGGTTAGTCTCCTTGGCCAACAGCTCAATCGCCCAAGTCACCAATTTGACCCAGAGCTGGCAACAGCGGCCAGAAGCTCTGTACCCAAAAGCAATGGGACCTCGAGCCACAGCTAACGGTATCACCAATCCCTTCAACGGTACTGATCCGTTCAACGGTATGGATCCATTTGGGGGCAGCGACTCTGGTGAGCCAACGGCCAGTGAAGGCTAAGTTTCTATGCAACCGCTTCTTTGATCAATTGAATTTATTGAAATAATTGTTTAGAAGGCCGGCTCTTGAGTAGACTGCATTCAGGTGGTGTAAACGCATTAACCTGTTTTGGCTCGATTCTGGTTTCAGCTTGATCAGCAGCGTCCGATAGGCGTTGGTAATCGTGGCTTCATGATAACGATGAAAGGATGACCGCATATGGCATTTGAGTACCCTGATGATTTGAAGTATTCGGATACACATGAATACGCCCGGCTCGAAGGCGAAATTGCCACCATTGGCATCACGGCGTTTGCCGTCGATCAACTCGGCGATATTGTGTTTCTAGAATTACCAGAAATTGGTGAAGCCCTAGAAAAAGGAGAAACCTTTGGCACGGTTGAGTCAGTGAAAGCCGTTGAAGATTTGAAAGCTCCGATTACTGGTACCGTGGTTGAGCGTAACGACGCCCTGCTGGAAACCCCAGAACAGCTCGCAGAAGATCCCTACGGTGAAGGCTGGATGCTGAAGCTGCGTGTGGATGATCCAGGCGAACTCGACGACGCCATGACGGCAGACGAATATCGGGAGCAAGTGGAGGGGGACTAGTTTAGAGTTTTGAGTTTTAAGTTTTGAGTTTTAAGTTTTGAGTTATCAAGCCGTTCAAATCAGTGAAGCCTAAATAAACTCGAACTGATTCTCACCTTTAGTCAGGGAAAGCTAGAGAGGGGTCAAGGAACTTGCACTGAAGCAGATGAGACGTAACCCAAAACTCATCAGTAAAGACTTGAGATCTTCAATTCAAGCTGTAGCCTAAAACTCAAAACTTAAAACTCAAAACTTAAAACTACAAACACAGCAAGACTCTGTAAAGACAGAGGGGCCGCGTCTCTTTCTGATCAGGGGAATGTTAGGCTAAGGTTAAAGGCTAATTGTTGCAAACTGTTGCAAACTGTTGCGGAAACCGTTAGAACATAATCTAACTTGATTTTCCGAGTCTCCCCCTCATTGAAATTTCCTCCCTATGTCTTCAGAGTTCTCCACTGGCCTTACCGGGTCAGAAAAGCCGGACCTTTACACCACAGCTGATGCTCAAACGCTCACGGTCGAACGAGCCGCGACTCAGTCCTCAAATGCTCAAGCCTCTAACGCCAGTAACGGCCAAGCCTCTGCTGCATTCGTGGCCAAACCAGCTAACCAGCAGGGCAAGCAATTTCAGCATCGGCACATTGGGCCGCGACCCACTGACATCCAGGAAATGCTGGCGCTGCTTGGGTATGATTCGCTGGAAGCATTGATTGATCAAGCGGTTCCAGCTGCAATTCGCCTCAAGCAACCGCTGCAGATTGGGGAAGGACGCTCGGAGTATGAACTGCTGCAACAGCTAAAGGCCATTGCTGCCCAAAACCAGATTTACCGTTCCTACATCGGCATGGGGTATGCCAACTGCATCACTCCAGCCGTGATTCAACGCAACATTCTGGAAAATCCAGGCTGGTATACCCAGTACACACCTTATCAGCCCGAAATTGCCCAAGGTCGCCTCGAAGCCCTGCTCAACTTCCAGACGATGGTGATGGATTTGACGGGCATGGAAATTGCCAATGCTTCGCTGCTCGATGAAGGCACTGCCGCTGCCGAAGCCATGACCATGAGCTATGGGTTGACCAAGGGGAACGCCAAAACTTTCTGGGTTTCCGCTGCCTGTCATCCCCAAACCGTCGATGTAGTCCGCACTCGCGCGATTCCGCTGGGAATTCAGGTTGTAGTCGGCGATCATCGCACGGCTGAATTTGACGATTCGGTGTTTGGCGTCCTGCTGCAATATCCGGCCACCGATGGTGCCATTTACAACTATGAAGCGGTGGTGGAACAAGCCCATCACGCTGGTGCTTTGGTGACAGTGGCTGCTGACCTGCTCAGCCTGACGCTGTTGAAGCCGCCTGGAGAATTTGGGGCCGATATCGTGGTGGGCAATACGCAACGGTTTGGCGTACCCCTGGGCTATGGTGGACCTCATGCCGCCTACTTTGCGACGCGAGAAGCCTACAAGCGCCAAATTCCCGGCAGATTGGTGGGCGTTTCAAAAGATGCAGCTGGGCGACCGGCTCTGCGGCTAGCTCTCCAAACCCGCGAACAGCATATTCGTCGTGATAAGGCCACGAGCAACATCTGTACAGCTCAGGTGCTGCTGGCGATCATGGCGAGCATGTATGCGGTCTATCATGGGCCAGAAGGTCTGCGGCAGATTGCGGCTGAGACTCATCGCCTCACGGTATCGTTAGCCGCAGGCTTGCAGGGGTTGGGCTATTCAATTGGAACCAATGCCTTTTTCGATACGCTGCGAGTTGAGGTAGGCAGTCAGCAGGCAGAAATCCTCGATCGCGCTCTGGCTCGGCAGATTAACCTGCGGGCGATTGGCTCAGACGCAGTCGGCATTTCGCTCGACGAAACCACGACTGAAGCAGATGTGCAGGATTTGCTGGAAATCTTTGCGTTGCGCTCCAACGGTTCCCCGATGGGCCAGCAAACTTTACAAACTCTAAACGGGCAGTCGGCAATTCCAGAGTCGCTGCAACGCACCTCAGCTTACCTGAGCCATCCAATTTTCAACAGCTACCACTCGGAAACTGAACTACTGCGCTATCTGTATCGTCTGCAAACCAAGGACTTGTCGCTGGCAACGGCGATGATTCCTTTGGGATCCTGCACCATGAAGCTGAACGCCACATCCGAGATGATCCCGGTGACCTGGCCAGAATTTGCCAATATTCACCCATTTGTGCCGCTCGATCAGGCTCAGGGCTATCAGACCATGTTCCGGCAGTTGGAGCAGTGGCTGGCCGAAATTACTGGCTTTGATGGCATCTCCCTCCAGCCCAATGCTGGCTCTCAGGGCGAATATGCTGGCCTGCTGGTGATTCGTCAATACCACGAGAAGCGGGGCGAAGGCCATCGCACGATCTGTCTGATTCCTGAGTCGGCCCACGGTACCAACCCGGCCAGCGCGGTGATGGCCGGGATGAAGGTAGTCCCCGTTGCCTGTGATGAAGCCGGCAATATCGATATTGCGGACCTGAAGGCCAAGGCCGAAAAGCACAAACAGAATTTGGCAGCCCTAATGGTCACCTATCCTTCGACTCACGGGGTTTTCGAGGAAGGAATTTTAGAGATCTGCGAAATCGTCCATGCTAACGGTGGCCAAGTCTATATGGACGGAGCCAACATGAATGCGCAAGTCGGACTTTGCCGTCCAGCTGACTTTGGTGCAGATGTCTGCCACCTCAATTTG
Source organism: Leptolyngbya sp. NK1-12 (assembly GCF_032598965.1). Classification (NCBI taxonomy): domain Bacteria; kingdom Bacillati; phylum Cyanobacteriota; class Cyanophyceae; order Leptolyngbyales; family Leptolyngbyaceae; genus Leptolyngbya; species Leptolyngbya sp. NK1-12. The sequence continues at coordinate 5,779,177 of NZ_CP053586.1, read as the reverse complement.
CACAAAACCTTTTGTATTCCCCATGGCGGCGGTGGTCCGGGGATGGGGCCAATTGGCGTCAAGGCGCATCTCGTACCGTTCCTGCCGGGTCATGCTGTGGTAGATATGGGCGAGTCTAGCGACCAGATTGGCGCGGTGTCTGCAGCTCCCTGGGGCAGTGGGGCGATTCTGCCCATCTCCTGGATGTATATTGCCTTAATGGGCGGCGAAGGACTGACCGAAGCTACGAAGATTGCCATCCTCAACGCCAACTACATCGCCAAACGCCTGGAAGGTCATTATCCGGTGCTCTACAAAGGCAAAAACGGTCTGGTGGCCCATGAGTGCATTCTGGATCTGCGTCAGTTCAAGAAGACTGCGGCGATTGAAGTGGATGACATCGCCAAGCGGTTAATTGATTATGGCTTCCATCCTCCCACCGTGTCTTGGCCGGTTGCCGGTACGATTATGGTGGAGCCGACCGAAAGCGAGTCGAAGCAGGAGTTGGACCGCTTCTGTGACGCCATGATTGCCATCCGTGCAGAAATTCGAGAGATCGAGGCGGCTCAAGTCGATCGGCAAAACAACCTGCTGAAGAATGCGCCCCACTCAGCCGCTAGCCTGCTCAGCGACCAATGGGACCGGCCCTACTCCCGCGAACGCGCTGCCTACCCAACCCAGTGGACCCGCGACAGCAAATTCTGGGCTGCGGTGGACCGCATCGACAACGCCTATGGCGATCGCAATCTGGTCTGCGCCTGTCTGCCCATGGACGCCTACCAGGAATAGTTGAGCAAATGCTTTAATCGAATCGGCGTGCAAGGACAGTAACGGAGTGAAGACAACATCCACCGACTGGTGGCAGCAAACCTTTCCGAGCGGGCGCAAAACACTGACCATTCAGGACGCTAGCCAACGCCAAGTCACCCTTGCCTATGGTGAAGCTGGGGTAGGGCAACCCCTGTTTCTACTGCATGGTCTTGGCAGTTGGAGCTATAACTGGCGTCACAATGTCCACCCTTTGTCACAATACTTTCGGGTAATTTGCTTCGATGCAAAAGGCTATGGGTTTTCCCAAACGGCCTCTCCCCCCGAAGTGATCGGGCATCAGGTGATTGAGCTAGTGCGGGTGATCAATGCCTTAGCAGAGCCGCCAGTGACGCTTGTAGCTGAGTCGTTAGGGGCGTTAGTTGCGCTAGCCGTAGCTCAGTCCTATCCCCAGTTAATTGAGCGGTTAGTGCTGATCAATGTGCCCATCTTTCCGCAAAAACTGCCGTCTTGGGGTATGGAAATTATCGCTGCGGTGCCTTTACCGCTGATCGAATGGCTCGACCAACAGCAATTGATTCGACCGTTTCAACCAATTGTGCAGTGGATGACTCAACTGGTGCGGCAGGAAGTTGTGTATGATCCGACTTCAATTAACGACGAAGAAATTCATTGGCTTACCTATCCCTACCTGAATTTTCCCGGCACTTTTACCCAATTTGCCACTGACCTCCAGTTGGCGGCGCAAGAGATCGAACGTTGCCAACAGGGACGGCCCAATTGGATCAGCACAATTCAGCAAAACCTCGCTAACGTCACCTGTCCGGTTTTGATTTTGTGGTCGGATTGTGATCGCTGGTTTCCACTGCAGGATGGTGAAAAACTGCGAGACCAAATTCCGAATGCTCAATTCCAAGTCATTCCCAACTGTGGCCATGTCGCCTCCAGCGGCAACCCAGCGGTCGTAAATGCGGCGATCTTGCAGTTTCTAAAGTCTGCCTGAGAGCTATCTTGAAAGCTATAGATAAGGATTGGGTCAACCCCCGATCGCGAAGTTTCGCTGACAAAGCCTGAAATAGGCCACAAACAAAAATGTAGAGGAGTGAGGAAAGCCCTCATATCCTCTACCTACAGTCTTGAATACCCAAATCTGCAGACAGCTTAGAACGAATCCAAATCTAGCGCCTTTGAACCGCCCCGCTCCAGTTGACCCAAGATCACGCCAAGCTGATACCAGACGAGCGCTCCGGTGAACACCGTCAGCAAGAACGAAACGCCGTAGGCAATCATGGTTGGGAAACCAAAGATGGCAATTCCCGATGCTAGAAAGACACAGACCCCTGCACAAATCCCTAGAAAGGGAATCAGCAGAGTGGCCCCTTGGAGCGTTGCCAGAGTTCGGGTCGAGCGATTTTTAGCCCATTCCTGCACCGACTGCTTCAGCTTAGTCTCAAACGCTAGACCCGATGTGATGCCGGCCAGCAGGCCAGCAATCAACATCACGTAGGGAGGATCATAATTCACGAGATGGCTCCTTAACTGCGATAGTGCTCCGCACGGCCCGGAGGGCCATTAAACGAGAATGGCATAAATGGCGTTACTGAAGGCAGTAGAGCGCCCGTGCTTGAGAATCCAGTCAGGGCACCCAGGGCCGCACCAATCAACTGACTTGGCTTGACATCGTCTTTAATCAGATTCCACAGCCGCCGCACCTCTTCGGTATGCAGCCGGTCGTCTTCTACCAAAGCCAGGATCAACTGCCGCCGCAAGGGTTGACCTTCATCCGACAACAGGTATTGTAAGCCGAGTTGGGCCGTCGGCAAAATGTCGAATTTCGTATCAGACCGGGCAATGCGAATCAGGTTTTCCAGCCGCTGCCACTGGAATTTGCCATCTTTGAACAGCACTTCGATCAACCGCCGCCGCAGTTGGGGCGACTCACCAGTCAGCAAGCGTCGCGCCACATAGGGATAGGCGATATCAATGATTTTGAAATCTGGATTGAGGCTGAGGGCCAAGCCTTCCTGAGTCACCAGCGAGCGGATAATCAGCGCAAACTTGGCCGGTAATCGGAACGGATAATCGTACATCACCTCCGCAAACTGGTCGGTAATGGTTTTGAAGTTGAAGTCCCGCACGCTCTCACCCAACGCATTGCCGAGCACAGTTTCCAGGGCTGGTACGATCGGGCAAATGTCAGTGTCGGGTGTCAGGAAGCCCAGTTTGACAAAGTCTTTGGCCAGTTCGTGGTAGTCTTGGTTGACCAGATGCACGACCGCGTCCACCAGCGTTTCCTTGGTATCTTCACTGAGCTGGTCCATCATGCCAAAGTCGATGTAGGCCATTTGCCCCGTGGGAGTAGCAAACAGGTTGCCGGGATGGGGATCGGCGTGGAAGAAGCCGTATTCCAGCAACTGCCGCAGCCCTGCTGTGACGCCAATTTCAATTAGGCGATTTTCGTCGAGATTAGACGCACGAATTTTGGGAATATCGGTCAGCTTATAGCCATTGATCCACTCCAAAGTCAGCACATGCCGGTTGCTATAGCGCCAATAAATCAACGGCACTTTGACGCTGGGGTCGTTTTGGAAATTGGCGGCAAACTTTTCGGCATTGCGGCCTTCGTTGAGGTAATCGACTTCCTCAAATAGCTTGGTGCCAAATTCGTCCACAATCAGCGTCAGGTCGTGTCCCAAATTCAGCGGTAGCCAGGGAGTCATCCAGCTAGCCGCCCAGCGCAGCAAATAGAGGTCCAGGGTCAGCACCGGCAGCAGATTAGGCCGCTGAACTTTTACCGCCACTTCTTCCCCACTGCGGAGCCGGGCGCGATACACCTGCCCCAAACTCGCGGCAGCTACAGGCTCAGGCGAGATTTCGCTGTAGGTTTCTTCAATACTGCGGTCCAGTTCCCGTTCAATGATCGCAAAGGCAATTGGCGTCGGGAAGGGGGGGAGCCGGTCTTGCAGCTTGGTCAGCTCATCGAGGAAATCCTTACGGATCAGATCGGGTCGGGTGGAAAGGGCTTGCCCGACTTTAATATAGGTCGGTCCCAAATGAGTCAACAGTTGTCGTAGCTGTGTGGCCCGCTTCAGTTTGTTGGCTTCAACCTGGTTGAACCATTCGTCCCACTTCAGGCTCAAAATGAACCCAGAGAACAACCAGATGATAGTTAGAGCACGCCAAATCGCTTGCCAAGGGCGATAGCGGTAGTATTGGCGAATGGCTTGCGGGTCGTAGCGCCGCATCTGGTCGAAGAAAGATTGAGTCACGTCTCCTACTGCCTCTCTAAATCGGATAGCTCCAAGATCTGCACAGGCGTTAATTGCATATCAAACTGTATTCAAACAGTTTCAGCATACTCGCACTGACTTACCCCTTGATTCGGGCAGTCTATGGAGGGCAGGAATCCGACCCAGTAAGAGTGCCCGCATTGTTATTTGGAGGTTAACTATAGTATAAGAAACTACAAATTTTTCTTGGCTATTTTCCAGAAAAAGTTAATTTTCGTATCGTTAGGAACCCACTAGGTAGAATTCCTTATTGACTATGATTCCATAAAATCGAGGGTTTTGTCAGCAATCGATCAAATTTGACTCACTTATATCTATTAAGAAACCAATAGAAACAATAAGGTTTATTAACTCAATATTGAGAATTGCAAAAACTGCTCGCAACATTTGCTGCTGGCCTGCTTGGACCGCTCCCCAGATGCCTATAGCACGGTTAGTGTTCTGGTTCAAATCCTGCTGACGCCAGAGGCCAAACGGACGGCTAGCGGCCCATGTTCTGTCGGACCTTCTATCGGACCTTCTATCGGACCTTAATGTTGGGATTACGCTGGCTTAAATCGACCTTGGTAAGTTCTCTCCAGGAGGATCTGTGCGCGTTAGACGTGACACAGAACTCAATCGCAGACAAGCGCTCAATTCTTGAGTTCCATTCCTACGAGAGCAGAACTAAAAATGGCAATTAAACGGAGACATTTCCTAGCATTTTTGGGCGCAGGTGCAGGTTCCTTAGCGCTCCAGCCTTTGATGCATCAAGGGCGAGATCAGATGACTTCTCTATCGTTGAACGGCGAAGTTGCATTTGCTCAGACCGGCGGCGTCAGCTTCAAGCCTGTCCGAGGACCGATGCCTCTACCAACCGATGGTTTAGATCGACTCAAACAGCTCAGCGACTACAGCCAATACACGGTTGTAGATGATGTTGTGCTGCCGGAAGGCTATACCTATCAAGTGATTGCTGCCTGGGGCGATCCGGTAGGCGATTCCCGCTTTGGCTATAACAACGACTATTTATCCTTTGTAGAAACCGGCCCGAACGAAGGTTATCTCACGGTTAACTTTGAGTACATCAGCGCTCTTCCCTGGACCCAAACCTTCCAGCAGGTGATTGGCAAAGCGCTGCCCTTTGAGGCCGTAACAGCTGCGTTGGCAGCCGCAGGTGAAGATGGGTTAGATGTCTCCGCTCTACCCGATAGCGATCCCCTCAAGGCGCAAATCCAAGCAATCTGTAAAGAAGCTCTGATCGATTTGGGTATTGGTGTGATTTCTTTGCGCAAAGAGGCAAACGGCCAGTGGGTCCGCACCAACTCTGCTGCTGATCGGCGCATCACCGGCATTTCTGGTTTAGAAGATGGACGCTATTTGAAAGCAACCGGACCTGCTGTTGCTGTGTTCCGCAAAACCCAGGGCATTGGCTACATTGATAATCTGGGTGAACAAATTATTGGCACCTTCAACAACTGTGCGGGTGGAACAACCCCCTGGGGCACGGTTTTCAGTGCAGAGGAGAACTTTCAAAACTTTGTGCCGGAACCGGTCAACGCCGACGGAACCTCGATGCCTCCTGCCAAGAAGATGTTCTCAAGCAATGCCGAAGAAATTGTTGGGCTGGGAAATGCGTTTGGGTTAGCGGGCAACAAGTATGGCTGGATGGTAGAAGTCGATCCAGCTAATCCCAGCGATTACGGCACTAAGCATACCTGGCTGGGCCGCTATCGGCATGAAGCTGTGGGCGTACGTGCAGTAGCAGGGAAGAAGCTCGCTTTCTACTCTGGTTGCGATCGTCGCGGTGGGCATGTTTACAAATTCGTCAGCAGCGGCACGGTGAGCAACCCAACCGACAAAGCCAACTCGCGCCTGTTAGCAGATGGCATGCTTTACGCGGCCAAGTTCAACCCCGACGGTACCGGGCGCTGGATTCCACTGCAGGCAGATACGCCTGTCAATCCAGATCTGCCCAGTGTGCACATCGGCAAGATGATTCCGCTCCCCAATCCGGATCGGGCTGCCGGTGGTGTGGTGAAGGTAGAAGACGATGCGACTGTCACAGCCTTTACCCAACAGTTCAAGACCCTAGGAGACCTCTATCAGGGTACACCTGAGGAAATGCAAGGAGCAATCCTGATTGACGCTCACTATGCCGCCAACGCTGCTGGAGCCACCTGTACGGCGCGTCCAGAAGATACCGATGTCAATGCCAATGGCAGCCTATTCATCGCGTTTACCTCGGCCTCAGCCAGCAGCAGCGACGGTAGCCCTGACGCACGTGTGTTTAAAGGACCGGACGGAGAAGCCTATGAATACGGCTGGATCATGCGCTTAGATGAGGACGGCAACGATCCGGCGGCCATGACCTTTAAGTGGGAGATGTTTGCAACGGGCGGTGAACCGATGGAAGGCGGTTTGGGCTTTGCCAACCCAGACAACCTGGAATTTGATGCCAAGGGCAATCTTTGGATGGTCACCGATATGTCGAGCGACAAACACAACAAAGCGATTCCCAGCCGCATCGATGCAGAGGGCAAGCCCGTAAGCCAGTCTGACCTGCGCGGTCTGTTTGGCAATAATTCCGTTTGGTATCTACCTACTTCCGGCCCAAATGCGGGTGAAGCCTATTTGTTTGGGTTTGGTCCAATGGATTCAGAAATGACCGGACCGTTTTTCAGCCGTGATCAGAAGACGCTGTTTTTGGCCGCTCAGCATCCGGGTGAAGTGGGCGGCGTTCGCAAAGACATGGCATCGGAGACTCGGCAATATGCCATGAAGACGGTGGACGGGCAAGAGTTTATTCAAACCCGCGAGGTGCCGATTGGCTCGAACTGGCCCGGCAAAGGTGCGAATCAACCGCCCAAACCTGCCGTTGTGGCCATTTACCGGATGGATGGCGGGCTATTGGCCTGAGCGGTTGCTAGTCGATAGGTGGCTATTGGTTGATCGAAACTAGAGCCATCGCGCATCAAAAGGCCAGGGTAAATTAGGCAAAATTCAGGAGTCGGAATTCAGCAAACCTAGAAATTCTGACTCCTGATTGCTTTCTCTACTTGGCACAAGCTTGACCTTTAGGTAGTGCGAGTGACGATAAAGCAGATCGAATTGATGTGATAGCTGCCAAATTCTTGAGCAGTGAACTCAGGATGGGCTTGCAGAAATTCATCGAAGGCCTTCTTTTCACCTAAATTTCTGCTAGCTAAGCCATCAGAATTCCAATCATCAAAGAAAATAACAGCTTGATCTCGAATCAATGGCTCGCAAAACTTCAGCAGATCAACCGTCGAGGAGTACATATCACAATCCACCATGATCAAATTAGTCTTTTTGATTTGATACTGCTGACAAAACTCTGGCTTGAGAGTGTCACTGAACCAGCCTTTGATCAGGAAAGTCCGATTCCAGTCGATGCCGAGCCGAGTCAATCTTTCTTTTGTGACTTCAATGTGACACTTAAATCCACCGGCATCCCAAACCCCAATATCTTCTTCGGCATCTGTTTCCGGTAGTCCTTCAAACGAATCAAAACCAAACAGCCGAACTTGGTTTAAGCCAAACTCCTGCAATACCTGAAACATACAGCCCAAAGACGTTCCATTGAATACACCAAACTCTAAATAATCTCCAATTGTTTCCAATAATCTCCAATTGTTTCCAAACCAACCGTGGTTTTTAAATACAGCAACGCTTCCCGCTGTTTTCGCTTTAAGGCTTCAACAGGCACCAACAGGGCCATGCTGTCCCATTCTTCATCGAGGTAGTAGCGAGCTGAAAACCGCCTCACAGCGCTTTGCATTGCTTGTGGCATCAGGCTTATAAAAAAATTGGCGACTGGCTTTAAGCCCAACAACTTTGCCACCCGAACTAGAGAATAGCTATAGTTTGACTGATTTTTGTTATTAGTACTGACTGTCATAAATTACGTCTCCAACTATGTCTCTTGAGAGCAATCTCGACATGTGTAGCTACCAACAGAAGGGAGACTGAAAACTAAAACAAAGCGAGCTGAAAGCGGTGTACCTTCAGCCCCTTATCTAGTTACCAACTAGTTATCGAATTAGAAACTCAAAATGGGCGCATTGATCCTATGTGCAGAATTTGCCTGCGCAATTTCATAGACAGTAACAACCTACCGTGCCATCATTGGTTTTCTTGTAACGACTTGCTGCGCAATCAATGGCTCTCCTGTCAATTTTCGAATATATGTCAGGAAATCTGCAGATACAGTTATATTTCGTTACTGATTTTCGAGGGATGTGCCTGAGCGCTGCAATTGCTAACGATTCTGATAAGAGCACAAGTAGCTAGGCAGAATTAAACTAAACGCTTCAACATGTACCCGCCTTTTTGACTACGAGCTGTCATTCCGTCTATGACAGCCATAGCTAAGCCATATTCATTGTCAAACATTTGTCCTGCAATTTCGTTTAAGTTGATGCCACTCCGTCTCAATGTCATCCCCCGCGAGAACAAGCTACATCTCTGAGCAATATTTCGGCAGCATCAAAAACAATCCTTAGAGCTTGTTTGTAAACAAAGATTGAGATCCCCCTAAATCCCCCTTAAAAAGGGGGACTTCAGAGATTTAACTCGGTTCCCTCCTTATTTAAGGAGGGTTAGGGAGGATCAGATGGGAAGTCGATTCTAGCCTCTTAAAATTCATTTACAAACAGTCTCTTAGGACTACCGACTAATAAATCAGTTTTTCAGTGCTTGTAGCGAATGGTAGACTGGCAGGATGAAGTGGAAGCAGCTGCCGTGATTCGGTTCAGAATCTACCCAGATCTGGCCGTAGTGGGCTTGAACGATGCGTTTACAGAGCGCTAAGCCAATGCCATAGCCTTCCATGGCCTGATCTCGTTGGAGCCGGAAGCGATCCCCAAAAATATGCTGCTGATTATCGCTAGGAATTCCCGGCCCCGTATCGCAAATGCTGACCTGCACTTTCTGGGTGGTGCGGTGCAGAATGGCCACATTGATTTTTCCATTGGCTGGCGTGTATTTGATGGCATTGTCCAGTAAATTGACAAGCACCTGCCTGATCCGCTCTGGATCAGCATAGACGCTAGGTAAATCGCTGGGGATATCGGTGTGAATCTGGTGGGATTTGGCCTGGAACTGTTCGTGCAGGCGGTCGATTACCTCCAGACACAATTGGCCTAGATCAATCTGCTGAGGCTGGATGCGCAACTCTGCGCCTCGTTCTCGCGCCACCTGCAAAATGTCTGTAATCAGCCGATCCAGCGACCGAGCTTGGGTGCGGGCTTGCTGGACCATTTGGCCTAACAGTTCTGGCGTCAGGCGGGGATGTTTTACCTCGCGGCAAAGCCCCATTTCTAGCGTTTCTAGGGCAATCGATAGGGTCGTGAGCGGGTTGCGCAAGTCGTGGGCCAGAATCGCAATAATTTGATCCTTAAACTGCAACTGGGCCTGCAGTTCTTCTTTTTCTCGTCTGAGCTGAAAAATTTCATCAGACAGCTTCAGAAGTTCAGCGGAATGGGCGATCGACTGAATTTGAACTTTATCGCCATTAGAACGGTCAACCGTTGCCAGATTGGTCAAGTAATCTTCAATGGAACGCTGCCACCGCGACCACCAGTTTTCCAACTGGGCCACCAGGTTGGTTCCGGCCAAAACCTGCCGAGGAGCCGGGTGGATCTTGATCAGGGAAGGCGTTGCTACCAGCTTAAAATTTTCGGCTAAATGGGGCTGCTCGCTCACATCTACCACCTGTAACTCGTAGGGATAGGTCGAGTCTGCGGCTAACTCTTTTAAGCGATGGCGGATCTGCCGGATGCGTTCATTGGAGATGGGGCGCTTATCTACAAACAGCACGAGCTGAAGCGATGCGTCGGGATTTGCAGAGGGTTGCAGCGATGCCTCCATGAGAGCCTACTTAATCTTTAAGAACTGTGCTATGAAATCGAATATGGAAAAATGATTATGATAGGTCGATACACCTGTGATTCATAGGCTTTAACTTCTGGTTAGGATTGAACTGGAGGGCTTGAGCTAGATATCTGATATCTGGCGCAATGCGCTTCATCAGATCTGCTCAGCTCTTCATTGATTTAGGTCTAGGTCGGGGCTTGTGAGCTGACTGCTAATTAGATCGTGTTTCTTAATTATTTTGACAGATTTATCAGGGATTATTGTGGTTTAGAAACTTCAGAGCGTCAAGGTGGCTGAACCAAGGAGGCGAAGAGCAGTGATTCGAATGTAGGTTAAATACAAAAAAAGCTTGTCTTAAAACGGCTGAGGCCGTGTTAGATTATTAAGATTTTATTAACTCTAAGGGTTCGTGGGCATGAAGATTCTGGTACTGGCTTGGGAGTTTCCACCTCGGATTGTGGGCGGAATTTCTCGCCATGTGGCAGAGCTTTACCCTGAAGTGGTCAGGTTGGGCCATGAAGTTCATTTGCTGACCGTTGAGTTTGGTCATGCACCCCGCTACGAGGTGGTCGATGGAATTCGGGTGCATCGCGTCTCGGTAGGAGAAAGCCACGACTTTTTCCACTGGGTCGCCAATATGAACGACAGCATGGGCAAACATGCTGGCAAATTGCTGCAAGAAGACGGACCGTTTCACCTGATTCATGCCCATGACTGGTTGGTCGCAGATGCGGCGATTGCCCTCAAGCACCTGTTTAAGATCCCCCTGATTGCTACGATTCACGCAACAGAATTCGGTCGGCACAACGGTCTCCATACTGAAACCCATCGCTATATCAACAGCAAAGAAGCCGCGCTGGTCACTGAAGCTTGGCGAGTGATTGTCTGCACTCAATACATGCGGCAGGAGATGGGCTGGGCCTTCCACTGCCCTGCTGATAAGGTAGATGTGATCTACAACGGTATCTGTCAGGAGAAAAAGCAGCCCCGGCGGGAGTTTGACTTTTGGCGGTTTCGGCGTCGGTTTGCTGCCGATCAAGAAAAAATTGTTTACTACGTGGGCCGCCTCACCTATGAAAAAGGAATTGATATTTTGTTGAGTGCTGCCCCCAAAGTGATCTGGGAGATGGGTGGACGCGCCAAGTTTATTATTATCGGCGGCGGCAATGCGGATGTACTGAAGCGGCAAGCCTGGCATCTGGGAATTTGGCACAAATGCTACTTCACGGGCTTTATGTCTGATGAAGAGCTGAATCAGTTTCGCTGTATTGCCGATTGTGCTGTGTTTCCTAGCCGCTACGAGCCGTTTGGGATTGTGGCCCTAGAGAATTTCTCGGCTCGGATTCCGGTGGTGGTGTCAGACACGGGCGGTTTACCAGAAGTGGTGCACCATACTAAAACCGGCATTGTCACCCAAACCGGCAATCCCGACTCCTTGGCCTGGGGCATTCTGGAAGTGCTGAAGAACCCCGACTATGCCCAGTGGCTAATCGATAATGCCTACGAAGATCTGGATCGTCGCTTTAACTGGGCAACATTGGCTCAGCAAACCGAGACCGTTTACAATCGCGTCGTGCAGGAACGGACTGAGGTAGATTGGTGAGTTGAGATCAGATGGGCGATATCTAGTGATTTCTGCGATAGGAGTTGGGAGTAACCCCTGTAACAGCACGAAAATGCTTGCCCAAATGACTCTGGCTGTTGAATCCACACTGGAGCGCGATCTCGGCAATTTCTAGAGTCGAGGTTGTCAACAACTGCTTGGCTCGCTCTATCCGCTGCTGAAGCAGGTATTGGTGTGGTGCGACCCCCAGCGATTGCTTGAACAGGCGGCTAAAGTGAAATTGGCTGATCCCGGCGACAGCCGCCAAATCAGCCAACTTGATGTCTTGCTCTAGATGGGCGTTGATATAGTCCGCAACCTGCACAAGCTGACGGCTGCCCAACCCTCCCTCTTGCAAAACGACGCGAGACCGCAGCGTTGAGTACTGGCGCAGCAGATGAACGGCCAGCAGATTCGCCAACGATTCCACATAAAGCCGTCCGGCCCAACCGCTCCCTTGGTGAAGTTCGGTTCGCAGCAGCAGCAAGGTTTGCTCTAGTCGGGGATCACGGACACGAAACTCGGTGACCAGCTCTAGCCGCTCCGGATCCAGATCGGTCGTCTGGGCTACGGCAGCCAGAAACTGAGCCGGAACTTGAATATGCAGGTAATGATCCTCACCCTCGGCCCGATAGGAGGCTGGAATATCTGCTGGAGTAATCGAAATATCGCCTTTGGTGTAGAGTCCGGTGTAGCGACGGTTGCCAACGATTTGGTGGATTCGATGGGGGCGGGGCGCTAAGCATAAGGCAATTGAATGCCCAGGCCACGCTTCTGGCACATCTACACCTCCAGGCGGCTGCTGAAACTCTTCTACCAGAAGTGGCTCCCATCCTAAGGCTTGACTCGACAGAATCGGGCTGGGCGGCTCGTCAGGAGATGAGCGGACAACTCTATTGATTGGGTTAATTGTGATTGGGTTAATTGGATTCACTGGATTAACTGCCGTTTGGGATGGTTTTGCCATATGGTTTGGCCGCCTCCTATGCTCCCTACAATCTCGGCTATCGCCACATTGATTAATCCAGCTGCTTCAATCTGTGCTTACAGAACCAAAAGATTCCAGCAAGATTTTGACAGCTCCGCAAGATTCAGATATCCCGAAACCTGTGATTCCCTTAATTTGTAATTGTAGTCGATTCAGTTACAATTCGTAATAACCTAAGGTCATGTATTCACCGATGGAATCCACAGGAGTCAAAAATTCGGCCTCGCCGCTTGCAGAGCAGGGTGGTAATGTCATTCCGTTACATCCCGAAGTTTCTGCTGAAGGACAGGAGCCTCAGCCAACTCAGAACCACTCTAGAGAAATGGATCGCGAAGCGTTGGTGAGCTGGCTGTTCCTGATTGGTTCGCTGTTGTTTACCCTGGATGCAGTGTTAGAAAACCTCAAGGGCGTTTCGTTCTCGTCGCTGTTGCATATCTCAGCTAGTATTTTGTTTACGGTTGGTTCTGTGCTATTTATTCCTAGTCGTTCTCAAGATTAATGGTTCTTCTAGATTGCATAGTTCACTGATTCAATGCCTGCCTCAGTTGGCGAATGGCTGCGCTGGTATTACGCTCGTAGGCGATCTGGCGGTATTGCAGAATCAAAGCTTGCAGATCGATTTCAGGAAAATAACGGCTGCGGGATTGCAGCAAATAGTCTGCATTTCGCAACTGATAAATTGCTAGTTGCTTGCGAAATAGCCAGACTTCTGGAACACGATAAGGCAAATAGTCGTTTACATCAGAATAGCTAGTAACATCAATTTCGAGTACCAAATCAGGCGGTGGATCGATGCGCCAATCGATGCGTTCTTTGCCCGAAACGGCTTGCCAATTCTCGATATAAAAGCAATAGTCTGGCTCAATCCCGCTTTCTTCAGGAAGTTCCATTGTTACAGGTGTGAAGGCATCATACTCAAGCCCAACATGATCGAGCAGGGTTGTGATTATATTGGCAATGATATGAGCATCGCGTCCATGTTTGGGTAGCGGCGACATGAGCAAAACTTCTCCATCCCGATATTTAAGGCGAGGAATTGCACCATCCCCGCGCTGTTGACATAGACTTTGGTACTGTTGCCAAGTGGCAGGCATCCGTAGCACGCTTCCTGGCGGCAGTTGAATCTTTTCCGGTGAGACAATCGCAAACATGGCGGTTCTCCGTCCTACTACTGTTATTTTACTAATCCGCTTCCGGTGCAATAAACCGTGAGAAACTCTAGAAAAACCTGAACGCGAGGGGATATGTTGCGGGAATGGGTGAACAGCGCTTGCACAACCAATCCGGGCGGTAACTGATCGGGAAACAACGAAATTAACTGCTGGTTCTCTAGTTCTGGCTGCACCTGAAAGCTGAGCAATCGAGTGATGCCAAGACCAGCTAAAGCGGCATTCTTTAAGGCTCCTCCGTTATCCGAATTCAACGAGCCACTGACCGGAATTGTTTGCCATGTGTCATCAATCCAAAATTCCCAGGACAAAGGTTGGCCGTTAAACAGATACCGCAGGCAGTTGTGGTAAACCAGATCGGCTGGTGTGGTAGGAGTTCCGCAAGTATCGAGATAACTGGGCGCAGCACAAAGTACAAATTGTGTCTGTCCCAGGTGACGGCGGATCAAACTGGAATCTTGTAGATCGCCTAACCGAATTGCCACATCAATCCCCTCAGCCACCAAATCCACTAGCCGATCGCTCAACCGCAAATCGATTTGAATTTCTGGATACTGGGTTAGGAACAGAGGCAACGCTTGAACCAAAAACCACTGGCCGAGATCCAGCGAGGTGCTGATGGTGAGTTTGCCTTGCGGCTTGCCGCCCGAAATGACCAGGTCATTGGCTTCATCCAGTTCTTGCAAGAGACGAGCCACCCGTTCGTAGTAGGCCCCACCTTCTGCCGTCAGACTGAGGGAGCGGGTCGTTCGTTGCAACAGGCGCACACCCAATCGGTCTTCTAGTTTGGCTACGCGCTTGCTGATCGCAGAAGGAGTCGTTCCGAGGGAGCGGGCCGCCGCACTGAAACTGCTGGATTCGACACTTTCGACAAAGGCAATTAGTTCGGGCAGTTGATTAAGAACGCTTAGCATTTGTTCCTGATTTATTCCTCAGCGGCACAGGTATTTTGCCACTATACCGTCTTCTCGGCTGTAGGAGCACAGGTTAGGGTAGATGGGTGAATGAGTGATATCAACTAGGTATCTTCTAGTTGAAGTTCAAACAGTAGGGGAGAATAGTATGAATTCAGATGTTGTCACCAAAGAGGATGACAATCCGAATACTAAAAAAGTAGTGATGGTTACAGCAGCTAGCCGTGGAATCGGAGCTGGATGTGCTAGGGAGTTGGCGGCACGGGGCTATCGGGTTTCGCTGCTGGCACGGTCCGCAACAGTGTTCGATTTGGCGCAAGAACTGGAGGGTATTGCAGTTCAAGGCTCAATGTCGAACATACAAGACTTACAACAGTTCGTGCAAACTACATTAGATTCTTATGGTCGCATAGATGCACTCGTGAATAGCTTTGGCGATCCACCCCGTCTTGATTTGCTGGATATTTCCGATCAGATGTGGCTAGAGAACTTTGAGCTGCTGTTTTTGAGCGTGGTACGATTGGCGCGACTCGTCACAGAACCAATGCAGCAACAGGGCAGCGGCGCAATTGTGAATATTTCCGCCTGCGATGTGCTGGAACCTGATTTGGGAACTCCCTTTAGCGGCACCTTACGGGCAGCAATGGCTGGATTCACCAAGCTGTATGCCAAACGTTATCGAGGCGACCACATTCGCATGAATTCGGTTGCGCCCTTTTTTGTCGCTGACCAGCTCGAAGAACTCGAGGGATGGAACGTTCCCACTGATTTGATGTGGGGGCGTCCAGCCACCTATACCGAGTTAGCCAAAACCGTCGCTTTTCTGATTTCCGATGAGGCCAAGTTTATCACGGGGACCACGCTGATGGTGGATGAAGCCAGGTCTGCAGCCATTTGATATAGTGGTCTGCCGTTGGAAACCCTGGAATTCACTGGAATTCAGAAGCCAGAAAGGCAATCAGAGCAGCCAGAGCAAGCAGATTGACAGCAAGATTTTGACAAAACCGCAAAAGCAAGAGAGATTTCATCCGGCTGTTTTTTCTAAAGTAGCGACATTGCGAGCCATTGCGGAGATGGAACCATGACTGTTTTTCCGATGCAACGTGATCTGCGCACAGAGGTGCGGGAGTTTCTTAAGTTGGCGGTTCCGTTAGCCAGTGCCCAAGTTGCCCAGTCGGCTACCGGATTTGCTGACACAATCATGATGGGTCGGATGGGTGCGGATGTTTTGGCAGCAGGGGGGCTAGCGGCAATCATCTTTCTCTCGACGATGACAGCTACCAGCGGCATGGTGATGGGCGTAAGTCCGTTGGTTGCGGAAGCGTTTGGGGCTGGCCAGCAGACGCGAATTCAGCAGTTGGCGCGGCAGGGATTGTGGCTGGCGCTGTTAGTAGCCCTGCCGATCTCGATTCTGCTGGGGGATCTAGAGATTTGGCTGAGTCGGACCGGGCAGACGGAAACGACGGTGCAACTTGTTCAGACCTATCTAGACATCATGCGCTGGGGGTTGTTTCCGGCTGTGGGATTTGCAGCTTTGCGGGCTACGGTGGCGGCTCTGTCGCAGGCACGTCCAGTTATGCTGATTGTGGTGACGGGCACGGGATTCAATATTGTTTGGAACTATATTCTCGGATTTGGCAAATTTGGTTTTCCGGCTATGGGACTGGCCGGCTTGGCGTTGGCAAGTGTGCTGGCATTGTGGGGTATGTTTTTAGCTCTGGCACTGTATATCTGGCTGCATCCAAATTTGCGTTCCTATCGCGTGTTCCACGATCTGCACCGCATCCGGCCTCGAATTTTGTGGGAGTTGATTTGGGTTGGAGTGCCGATTGGTTTATTCTCTGGGTTAGAAGTCGGCTTTTTTATGGTGATTATGTTTTGGATGGGCCGGTTGGGCACAGAGGCATTGGCAGCACATCAGGTGGTATTTCAAACGATTGTGGTAGCGTTTATGGTGCCATTAGGGATCTCGTTTGCAGCCACAGTGCGAGTCGGGCAATGGTTGGGACGCCGTGATTCAATCGGTATTCAGCAGGCTGCTTGGGTGAGTATGAGCATTAGCACAATGTTTATGCTGATGGTTTCTATAATCTTTCTGCTGTTTCCTAAACAGGTGATTGGCATTTACTTAGATGTACAAAACCCTGACAACGCTCCGATTGTGGCGCTTGCATTGCCGCTGCTGATCATTGCCGCAATTGCACAGGTGCTGGATGGATTTCAGAAAGCCGTGTATGGTTCACTGCAAGGGCTACAGGATACGCAAGTGCCAATGATCCTGAATGTGTTGGGCTATTGGGGCGTGGGCTTATCGGTGGGCTATGGATTGGGGTTCCAGTTAGGGCTGGGTAGCGTGGGCCTGTGGATTGGGCAATCGGTGGCCATTGCAGTTGTGGCAGGGCTATTTTTCTGGCGCTTTTGGCGGTTAGTGAAACTGAAGAAATTTTGCTCAACGACGTGATAACAGCGCTATCATCCGGCTAACCGAACGTTACAAAGTTCCTATAGCTGTTGGAGTTGTTGCTGGAGTTGCTGCTTCAGGTCATGTGCCTGCTGTTCCAGAGTCGTGATCTCTGCCTGGAGGCGATCTCGTTCGTCTTCGAGTGCCCCAATTTTGCTGACAAATCGCTGGCGCAACTCACCTTCATTCCCGCTGCTTTGTAGGGGTTTTAGCTTTTCGGTCAGCTCCTTTTGCGCGGTTGACAGACGGTCTTGTTGATAGCAGCGGTCCTGGATATCTCGTTCTAGCTGGTGGCACTGCTGGTGTAACTGCAAAATGCCCTCAAGCCGCTGAAACAGGGTATCGCCAATAAATTTGTTCCTCAGATATGTTTTGAGGATTTGGTAATCTAAATTGGTAATTTGTTCGCGGCGGCTGATTTTTTGCCGTTCCTGCACTTGGAACTTTGTCTGTTGCCGAGAGGCAATTGGTAGCTGCCAGCGGCGAAACTCGGCTGTTTGCTCCATCGGTTCTGATGTATCTACTAAGTTGTATCCCTCCAGCTTGCGCTGCTCAATAACTAGGCTGATGGGGTAAGTGGTCTGGTTCTCAATCTGATAAGTGGTCTGGCGCACCATCCACAAGTCATGAACCAGATAACCACCTTGGCCGAGGGCGATCGCCGCTGTTTCCTCACATGTTGCGTGCTCCTGGAATACCCGCACCCCCAAATCCACAGCATAGGGCACAAAAAACTCTGCCTCGGTAGGCGTGAAGTTCAGCACCGCTTCACCGACGTAGTTATCGACCTCCAGTACAGTTGCCGGACCTTGCTCTAGGGTTAGTCCAGTGGTGTTGGTTGCCACGATTGTCACAACCGGATGCTCTGGCATTTTCTCGGCATTAAACCAATGCTGCTTGCGGCTGGCAATCGTCGCACCCAGGATCGGCACCATCGCGCTCTGTCCCCGCTTGATGGTTATGGGAACCCCTACGTCGTATTGAAACAATTCGCCCCGCGCTATGCCTGTTGCCTGCACTTTTGTCGCCTTTGCCAAATTGCGCTGCATTCGCTTCCTTCTGGGAGCACTCGATACGGCTCTTGCTTCGGGTGCGTATAGTTCGTCATCTCCGAGGGCAGCAAAAGCGACATTATTAAAGTCATCATTAAGGCTTAGCTCAAGTTCTTTTTCTAATAGCGCCGCGTTAAACATCACCGGACCGGGAACCGTGCGGGTTTCATCCTCAACTGTAGGACGTTCAACAAAGCGAGGGGTGTAGAGGTCGTAGATAAAGCTGATTGGCTGTCCGGCAATCAGCGTTAACGATACATCTTCCAGGTCTTCATCGAGCTGGTTATCAACAATGCCCCAGCCCTGAATCAACAGTTGCCCAGTTGCAGATAGAGCACCATCAGATTCCGATGAGCGACTGTGCTCTAGAGAGTCGGGAGTATAAACCAGCCGATAACTGACGCGCCAAGTTGGCGTGGGGGCAACATAGCTCACTAGCAGTTCTTGCTGGGGGCGATCGAGGAACAGCGTAACCGCGCGCTGGTTTTCACGGGAATGACTCAGGTCCAACACATATCGCAGATCATCACCGCTTTGGGGATCTATGATGTCTAACCCGCGCACTTGGGACAGTAAATAGGTGCGGACGTTAGGACTACTGTCTGCTTCTGAGCCGGTAGTCATGATCGCCACCAGGGTTTGTTCCGGTTTGCCATCTGCCTCGTTGAGACCCACCATATAACCACTGATCACGACTTCAGAGTTGGAAGCATGAACCAATCGTTCTGAGCCGCTGTCGCCTTCTAGTCCTGCAATGTGAAGTCGCACTTGGCAGCCTCGCATCGATCGCAGCAGATCCAACCAAGACTTGCAATCGCTCAACAGCAAAGGTGCCTTTTTCAAGGCTTCATCCTTTTCTTCTGGGGTTTCGTAGGAGACACTAACGACCTGTCCCTCACCTTGGGGAAAGACGGCTAGACTTTTAAGAACGTCATTCATCTCCTCTTTTTTGAAGTTGAGCGTAACCGAAGACATTGTTCCCAGAGAGCCAAATCGTTCAAAGAATCCCACACCGTGCTTGTAAAGCACCATTCGTCTAATCGGTAAGTTGACCATAACCAGTGATTTTCTCAATTCCTAATGATTGATTGCGAATGATTGATTGCGAATGATTGGTGGTAGATCTCCTGATGACACTTGGCATTCATAGCCTGCGCAGTGTTTTTAAACTTAACAGTTCAACCCGTCTCTAAATTGAGTTTACTTAACGTGTCGCTTCGTCATCTACCTTATGCCTCTAATAGACTGATATTAAATCCGACTAAACGCCCTAAATTTAAATGCCGCGTTGTACGGGCGTTTCGGCGAAACGCCTCTACGCGAACTCTGGCTGATCAACCGGATTTGATATGACTGGCCAACTTGTTGTTCTCGTGGGTGCAGCAATTGTTCACAATCATTTTGAGGTAGGTCACGAGGATGATTAAAAATAACATTTTAAGACGAGCAAGCGTTAGCCTATTATATTCGTGAGATTGCTAGATTGCTCTCACTAGCTCCACCCCTATGCTCCCTACCGATCTCCTAATCCAGCGGCACAACGGGGAAGAAATTGTTCCCAAACGGCTGCCGATCAACTCGCGCAATTGGGAGATGGCAGCAACGCTGATTAGCATCTTTCAGCAGGCGCAGGGCCAGCCTCAAAACGAATTGGACCGGCAGCTTCAGGAGTTAGAGGGGGACAGTACCGATTACCGGATCAAGCGCGGCTTGGCCTATTTGCTTAGAAGTGATGCTTTTAGCAAGTTCGAGGTAGTCAGTCCGCTAGAGCCTCAACAGTTGCGGCAGCGGGTGTTTGCCTGGGCAGCGCAAGCGGCCCCCTTACCCCAGACGGCAGCCCATACCTTTGCTACTTTGGCCGAGCAGCTCAGTCAGGAATTAGGCCATGAAGTCTACCCTGAGCAAATCCGAAATGGCCTCTATGCCGACCTCTCCGAAAATCGGATCTTGACTCAGTTTGATCCGCCCACACCCGAAGCATTGCTGCATCGCTATAACCTGTCTCAAGTGCAGGGCATTTTCTATAAGGCCAGCCAAATCCGAATTCAGGCGCACCGTAACGATCCGGGTGAATATAAGCTGCTGTTTCGCTACCTAAAGCTGTTTGGCCTGATGGCTTACATCGAAGGCGACGCGGATCACGGGTTTACGATTAGCATCGATGGTCCCACCAGTTTGTTTAAGCCCAGCACTCGTTATGGCCTCGACATTGCCAAACTGATTCCGGCCCTGCTGCATGTAACTAAATGGAGCCTGGCGGCTGACCTGCACTGGCGCGATTCCTACAGCAAACAGGAACAAGCCAAGCGGTTTACGCTCGATTCGGGCTGTGGGCTGGTGAGCCATTACCCGCCCGGTAAGCCCTACGACAGTTTTTTGGAACTCTCCTTTGCCGACCGCTGGGACAGCCTCAACAGTGAATGGCGACTCGAACGAGAGGTGGATTTGATTCCGATTCCCGGCAGTGTGATGATTCCCGATTTTCGGTTGGTACATCCCGACGGACGCTCATTTTTGCTAGAAATTGTCGGCTACTGGCGGCCCGAATATCTGCGCAAAAAGTTTTTACAAGTGCGGCAATCGGGACGGAATGATTTGATTCTGGCGATTTCAGAGCGGTTAAACCTGGAAAAGGCTGGTGTCAACTTTAACCACACTCCAGCCCATGTAATCTGGTTTAAGGACAAACTGTCGCCCAAGGCTGTGCTGGACGTGCTGGAATCGGTCTAATGCTGTTGATGCATGATATCGATGCGACTAGCCCCGATTGGGCGAATTGGTATACCTAAATTGATCATGAAAAGGTTCTCATCTTCACTTCATCTCGTCTTCACTGGAACCTGCTAAGTTTAGGTGCCTTTGGTGCAAGTATTGCCACTGCAAGGCAAGATAATACAGCAGACAGACAAAGTGCTGATAGGGTTGATTCAGGCGGAGGTCCAAGCAAGGCTGTGGGGAAGTGGTTGCTAATTGTTCCAGTTTGGTTAGGGATGAGTTTCAAGTTCACTGAGGTTGCGGTCGCTCAATCTACGGTCGCTCAATCCAGGATTGTTGAACCCGACTTCGCTCCTGAACAGGTGATTGACAGATCCGAAGGGATGCCGATCGAAGATAGGAGTCAGGAGTCAGGCTTCCCAGAGCGTCAGCCGACGGGAGTTAGGAGTCAGGAGCCAGAAGCCGGCAGTGTCGTCGCAGTTGACGGGGCAATGGGGGGGCAGGTGACTTCTGTTTCCCAGCTCTCGGATGTGCAACCGACGGATTGGGCTTATCAGGCTCTGCAACTGCTGATCGAAAACTATGGCTGTTTGGTGGGCTATCCTGACCAGTTGTTTCGGGGCAACCGTGCTCTAACGCGTTATGAATTTGCGGCTGGCCTCAATGCCTGCCTCAACCGGATGCAGCAATTACTAGCAACCGAACTGGAGCGCTATGCGACCCGAGCCGAACTAGCGGTTGTGGAACGGTTGATGTCGGAATTTGCGGCTGAATTAGCGGCCCTTCAATCCGATATCACGAATCTGGAACAGCGATTTGCCAATCTGCAATCAGCTTCAACCTTGCGACTTCAAGGAGAGACGATTTTTGCGATTAGTGAGGTTTTGGCTGGGGATGAAGAGGGGCTGAATAATCCGGTGTTGCAAAGTCGCACCAATCTCACCTTTGATGCCAGCTTTAGTGGAGAAGATCGGCTGCGGGCTACTTTAGAGTTCGGCAACTTTGAGCGCTTTATGCTTCCGGAGTCTACCAACGAAGGGCGACTCAGTTTTGCGACCGGCACCGACGAGGGCGAGATCGGCTTAGATACGCTGTCCTATGAATTTCCGGCGGGAGAGGATATTACGGTGCTCGCAATTGCCAAGGGCGGCAATTTGAATGATTTCATTACCAATATCAATCCCTTGTCTAGCAGCGGTACGGCCACAATTTCCCGATTTGGGCAGCGCAATCCGATCTATCGCGGCTCTGGTTTCGATGTGGGCACGGGCATCGGAGCCAATATTTTCCTACTGGATGACCTATCGATAGAGGTTGGCTACATTGCCGCCAACAGTTCCAATCCCAGCCTAGGCAATGGCCTGTTCAATGGGGGCTATGGGGTGATTGGTCAGATTACAGCCACACCTGAACCACTGGAGCTATCCCTTACCTACGCCCACTCCTATGTTCCAGACGGCGGCAACAGCACCGGCACCGGCAGCATTCCAGCAACTGTTGAGGTTGAGTATACGGACGCAGAAAACACCCGTCCGGTAGTCGTCAACTCCTATGGCCTCGGCATTAATTACGCCATCAACGATGGCTTTCAACTGGGAGGCTGGGTCGGGCATTCTGCCGTGCGAGCGATTGGCCTAGGGGATGCCGATGTTTGGAACTATGCGGTGCATCTCAGTTTCCCTGATTTGGGCGGTGAAGGCAATTTGGGCGGCATCATCGTTGGCATGGAACCCCGCTTGAGCGGGACCACACCTGGGCTAGGAGCAGCATTGGGCAGACGCCGGGATCTAGATGTTGGTCTGCATGTAGAAGGCTTCTACCGGATTGCTCTCAGCGATAACCTGTCGATTACACCCGGACTGATCTGGCTAACGGCTCCTAACCACAATGCCGCTAATCCCGATGTTTTGCTGGGCACAATCCGAACCACCTTTCGGTTCTAGGACGAAGCCGCTGCCTAGAAAGAAGTCTCCGTTTCCTCGAAGAAATTGAATTGGCCAAAGCCGAGGAACTGTCCGTGGCTAGAGGTGCCAACCGGATAGGCCGTGACACCAAAGAGGTAGGTGCCTCCTAGGCGCGGATTGCGTTCGGGTCGTAGCCCGACAGTAACTGTGGTTCCCGGTGGAATCGGCGGATCAAACATCAGGGTGAGGGTTTGGGTTTCCGGGTCAAACTCAGTGGCAGCTAGGTTAAGGGATTCGCCTCGCTCGGTGCGGGTGCCAGTAAAGGCGACGCTGCGCTCAGTGCGGAAGCGAATCTGACGAGTTTGGCTGGAGCCATTCTGCTGTTGAATTGCAACCTGCCCTAGTGGCTCTCCAGCCTGTTGGGGCAGCTCTAGCGTGAAGTAGTAGATTGGATTGCGAACAAAGGTTTGGGTTTTGGTTGCAGTGGCTTCAACTAAGCGGGGCGGATAATCAAAATAAACTTTGCCACTGCTTAACTGCACAGCCTCAACGGCACGCGGAGCTATACTGGCCAACCCCACTGCCCCCACCCACGCTGTCAATCCTAAGATTGCCCATGAGGGCATCGATTTTTGTATGGTTTTTGGTATGGTATTTTTTATGATTTCCTGCACAAATCGGCTCAGAATTAGTTCTCTTGTAATTAGCTTGCTTGTAATTAGTTTACTTGTAGTTAACTTGCTTGTAGTTAACTTATTTGTAGTTAACTGTGTCACACCTAGTTTTTGCTGCTCTGCCATTACCGATTCTTTCATTCCTCAAACCGTTATTTCTCAAGCAGTATTCTCCAACATTAGAATAATCTAGAGGATTGCAGAAAATTATAGCCGTCGCCACGACAGTTAGGACAGAGGCATTGTCGTGAGCGCGCTTCGCGCCCACAACGATGGTCTATATCTTCTGGCAAACACTATAAAAAAGATTTTTGTTGCTATAGAACTGCCTGTAAGTTGAGGCTACAGCAGCGGGGTAAGACGGTTATGAAATGGAGATGAGAAAGCTTTCATGTTGCGGACTGGTTGCATAATTTGAGGGGTTAGTCTTCTGGAGGCTGTAGCGGCAGGATCAGCGTAAAGGTTGAACCAACACCAACCTGGCTGGTGAGCGTAACTTTGCCGCCGTGTGCTTCTACCACAGCTCGCACAATTGGCAACCCCAACCCTGCCCCATCCGAGCGTCGGTAGCGGTGGGCTGCCCGGGCAAACCGCTCGAAGATCCGCTCCTGATCGCTGAGAGCAATCCCTTCACCCGTATCCCGGATCCAAAGCTGCACCTGAGTAGAGCGAACCGATGCACCTAACTCGATCAAATCTCCCATGCGGGTATGCTGTACCGCGTTCTGGGCTAGGTTAATCAAGGCTCCGGTTAACCGCTGCCGATCGCCTCTCATCTGCCCCGTACCTCGAATCGTCAGCCGCCAATTGCGATCGCCCAGGGGTTGAATTTTGGCAAACACTTCTTCGATGAAGCTGGGAATGTCGATTGTTTCAAGCTGCAAGAAGTTGGGCTGTTCAGCCCGGACCAGCAGGATCAGATCATTCACAAAGCGATTCATCCGATCTAGCTCATCGATCACCAGGTTGAGAGTTTCTTGCTGTTCTTCCGATTCTGCATCCAATAGCTCCAGGTGGCCGCGAATCACCGTCAAAGGGGTGCGCAATTCATGGCCCGCATCGTTGATAAAATTCTGCTGGGCCATAAAAGCCGACTGCAGCCGGTCGAGCATTTCGTTGAACGTATGGGTCAGGTCGGCAATTTCTCCCGTTCCCTTGACTGGAAGACGCTGAGTTAAATCCGATTCACTCACTGAGCGAGCAGTGACGGCTAATTTCTGCACGGGTGCTAACAATTTGCCAGTTACCACCCAGGCGAGGGCAAAGGCTCCCAGCACCACGCCAGCCGCTACCTGAAAAAAAATGGCGGCGCCAGCCAGCGCTTCCTGCCGTTCCCCCGCTGTGGTGTGGACGCTGATAAAAACCCCTTGCACTTCGCCATCTACCTCAAGCGGCTGGGCCAGATACAAAATATTGCCAATTTCTGGATCGGAGGAGGATCGCTCACCCTGAGCGGGTGCAGTCAGGTTGGCCCAGTAATTCATCAGGGTGGAACCGGGTTGGATCACGTCTGGCAAGACTCTGGGATTCGCCTGGTAATACTCACCCTCGATCGTGAAGATCAGATAATTGTCATCTTCCGGAACTCGTCTGGCTAAAAAATCGACAATAAACTGCTTTAGGTCGCCAACAGACTGAGCGGGCTGCTGTTCCCACAGAGCATAGGTGTCCTGAAAGCTTTCCATTTCTTCGGCCAAATCCTCTCGCACCCGGTTATCGACGCTGGCGAGAAACAGCAGCAGAAAAATCGGCGTCGCTATCCCTGATAGCAGCAGCAGCAGCAGCAGATACACTATTAAAATCCGAGTCCGAGTTGCACCCAAAACCTGCTGCCACCAAGGACGCGAGGTTGATCGAGGCTGGGTTGCGCTAGGGATGGCAGTCACGGTAGTACCCTTCCTATCTAACTATCGGATCTAAACTGATCTAACTAGATTGGGGCAACTGATTTCTTTGACCGCAGGTCAGTAGGGGCAGCACCAGAGTAAAGGTAGACCCTCGACCAACTTGACTATCTAACTCTACATGCCCATTGCACGCCTGCACAATCGCCTGCACAATTGCCAACCCTAATCCGGCCCCTTCAGACCGCTGTGAGCCAGAAAGGCGAATGAATCGTTGAAAAATCCGCTGCTGATCGGCTAGGGCAATGCCAGTACCAGTATCGCGGACCCACAAGCGCAGTTTAGCTTCAACGATCGTGGCTCCCAGGGTAATCTTTCCATCGTCCGGCGTATGCTGCACCGCATTATTTACCAAATTCAGCACCGCCTGGGTGATGCGCTGCCGGTCGAGGTACACCTGCTGAGTGACGATTTCTGGCTCGATTGCTAAGCTGCACTCGCAAACAGCTAGCACCTTGGCTTTGCTGTGCAGTTCATTTAGGAAGGCTCCCAGTTCCACCACTTCAGGTCGCAAAAAATCGGGCTGATCGGCTTTGGCTAACAGCAACAGGTCGTTGACAAACCGTTTCATCCGGTCCAGCTCATCGGCAACTAAGGCGAGAGTTTCTTGCTGCTCGACGGGGTCATCTCCCATCAGCTCCAGATGGCCCTCGATGATGGTGATGGGTGTGCGCAGCTCATGGCTAACGTCGTTGATAAATTGCTGCTGGCCGGTAAAGGCTCCCTGCAAGCGGTCCATCATTTCATTGAAGGTTTTAGCCACCTCCGCCAGTTCGTCATTGCCTTCGACTTGCAGCCGTTTCGACAGATCTGATTCGCTGATACTACGAACCGTCCGGGCCATTGTTCGCAGTGGGCGCAGCACCCGACCGCAAACTAACCAGGCAATCAAAGAGGCAATCAGCAAAATGGCCAGCTTCACCAAAATCACGGTTCTCATGGTGGCTCGCACTTCACGATGCTCATCAGCCGCAATGTAAGCCGAGAGGAAGGTCCCCTGAAGTACGCCTGCAATTTCGATTGGCTCAGCGTAATAGATCACCCGAATCACCTCTGGATCCCGTACCGACTGCTCGCCGTGAGTTGGCTGTTGCAATGCCTGCCAAATTTCCATTAACTCAGAGCCAGGCTGCATTGCCTCTGGTAGTTCTACTGGGCTAGCCTGAAGAAATTGCTGCTGCAAAATGGCAATAAAGTACTGATCTTCTTCAATCGGCTCGGTTTGGAGATAGTCAAGCATGAAGCGGCGCAGTTGCTCAGTGTTGCGGATCTGAGCCGTCGCTAACTCCTGCCGAAACTCAGCCACCTCTTCCACAACTTCCTCTCGCAGGCGTTGATTCACCTGCTCCGACACGATGCGATAGGTCACAGGAGTCAATAGCCCGATGAACAGCACAATCAGCCCGATGTACCACATCCAGATCCGCGTTCGAGTTTCCCGCAACAGCAGACGCCAGTTGGGATGAGTTTGGGTCGGCGGATCGGCAGCAATCTGGTCGGCTGGTAGCGTGTAAGGATTCATGCGGTGGCCTAAATTAAGAGAAGGAGGCATGGCACTACAGGCGGTAAAACGATTCAATCCAGTTGCTGTACCGCATTTTCAACTGTTTTGTGGTCTCTAATTTGTGGTCTCTAATTTGTGGTCTTTAATTTATAGTCTTAATTCATGGTCTCAACAGGACAAATTTCATTACAAATGCACCAAACACACGACCAAAGCTGACATCGTTCTCAACTGAATCATTCAGCCAATATATAGCAATCCTAGATCAGTTACGAAAAGGTAAGTCAAAAGCTCAAAGCTAGAAGACTTCTTGACCCCGACTCCTACCTCCCAACGCCCGACTCCTGATTTTCAGCTGCTAACTCCTGGCTCTTGACTCCTGGCTCCTCAACCAAATCACCAAACCCAGATCTAATGCCGAATTCAACTAGAGATCACGACTAAAATTCTCCTGATCAAAGTTCCAACGATATTCATCAGGTTCTCCGAGAAATCCCCATCCTCGCGTAGCAGGTGGGGGAGGGATAGGAGCGGCATCCGTTTGCCTGATTGAACACTGGCATCCTCACAAAAGAAATGCTGTAATGTGAAATATGGAAAAAGCCTTCAGTTACCGTCTCTATCCCACGTCAGAACAGGAACGTCTCCTGCGTCGAACTTTGGGCTGTGTACGGTTGGTTTACAATCGGGCACTGGCAGAACGGACTGAAGCATGGTATTCGAAACAGCAGAGGTTTGGCTACAACCAGACCTCTACAATGCTGACCGAATGGAAAAAACAAGATGCCCTTCAATTTCTGAATGAGGTTAGTTGTGTTCCCTTACAGCAGGGATTGAGACATTTGCAAACCGCCTACACCAACTTCTTTGCGGGTCGGGCGAAATATCCCAACTTCAAGAAGAAGCGCAATGGTGGCAGCGCAGAATTCACCAAGTCTGCGTTCAAATGGAAAGACGGAAAAGTGTTTCTGGCAAAGTGTGCTGAGCCGTTGGATATCCGATGGTCGAGACAGCTTCCAGAGGGCACTGAACTGTCTACTGTGACCGTCAGGTTGAACCCTTCTGGTCAGTGGTACATCAGCATTCGCTTTGATGACCCGCGAAACTTGAAACTGGAACCCGTTGCTCAATCGGTGGGTTTGGATGCTGGACTTAGCAGCTTGGTGACGCTTTCCACGGGTGAGAAGATTGCCAACCCTAAGCACTTTAATCGCCATCACAAGCGGCTGAAACGAGCGCAAAAAGCTTTGAGCCGCAAGGAGAAGGGTTCGCGCAATCGAGATAAAGCACGGATAAAGGTTGCTCGGATTCAACAGCAAATTTCCAATTCCAGGAAAGACCATTTGCACAACGTCACGACACGGTTGGTCCGTGAAAACCAAACGATAGCCGTGGAGTCGCTGGCAGTCAAGAACATGGTCAAGCACCACAAACTTGCCCGTTCCATCAGCGATGCGGGATGGGGCGAGATGGTGCGGCAACTGGAGTACAAGTGCGAGTGGTATGGTCGAACCCTCGTCAAAATTGACCAGTGGTTTCCTAGCTCTAAACGCTGTGGGAACTGCAGTCACATTGTCGATCGCTTGCCGTTAAACATTCGTGAATGGGATTGTCCTGCGTGTGGATGTCACCATGATCGAGATGTAAACGCGGCTCGTAATATTTTGGCGGTGGGACACACCGTGTCAGTCTGTGGAGCGACCGTAAGACCTGAAGAGAGTAAATCTCGGAAGGCAGGTGCTAAGAAGCAGAAACCTAAGTCGTGAGTCTTAGGAATCCCCACCCTGCTAACGCGAGGGTGGGGAGGATGTCAATATCTGGTTGATTATCTTCAAAAAACTTCAGGCCTACGATGTGCGGATTCGCGCCGCCTGCATTTTTGGCGACCACAACGGGAAAGTGGTGGATTTTCTGCGGCTGACGCTGAAGGGATTGCTGAATCACTTCCTCTCATTGGAAGATAACCTGTTCGACAAGCTAGAGGAACTGCTAGCCGATGAACGAGTCAAAGCCGGTCGCGCTGCCGTTCTAGAATTAGCGCGTTACAAACCAATTATCGTTGCAGTTGATACTTTGGAGAACTACAATATAAACGATGATGTGATGATGCGAGCGACGGCAGCCTTAATTCAGCATGGCTCCGAATTCAACCGCGACTATGCTCGCAAGGGAATTCACTTGAAGATTTTTACAATGGCCGAGGTATTTCCCTACATTAAAGAAGAAGTGATTCTGAATACGCTAAAGTTTATTCGCAATGAAATTTACCTCAACTGGCGACCCAAGGATCTGATGCGGCTGATTAGCTGGCGGCTGTATCACTACCTACAGGCAACCAGGCAGTTGGCTCCCGAATCGTACCAGATCGATTGGGACGACTACAACGACGTGCGCGAAAAAATGTGGACGCCGTATTTTGGCAACAGTCTCCGCAATAATGGAGGTACGCCGGAATTGAGCTTTCCCTATGTGCTGCGCCACACCCAAATGCGGCCTCGCCAGTTGATTGTGCTCTGTAATGCAATCGCCCATCGTGCCCAACAGCAGCGCACCTTTCCGTTTTTCCGGCCAGAGGATATTGTCAAAGCCGTGCTGCATGGCCAAAAGGCGCTAGCTGAAGAAGTGTTCAACTCCTACAGTTCGGTGTATCCCAAAGTGGGCCGCATTGTCGAGGCGCTGTCTGGCTTGCCGATGATCTTCAAAGGCAACGAGTTAGACAAACGCGCTCCCCTCACCGCTTCGGAATGGCCTGCTGGCGAGTACTCACCCCATGCATTTCGGCAGCTCGTGGCTGAGTTGGGCTTGGTGGGACGGATTCGCAGCTGCAACGAAAAGGCAGGGATTGTGGAAGCAACGTTTGAGTATAGCTCTGAATCGAGGCTGCCGCTGCTCGTCACTGATTATTGCGCCATTCATCCCATGTTTTATCAAAAGCTCAACATCAACGATCAGCGTAATTTTCGGGTCTACCCGTTTCCAGATCACGAGGATTTCCAAGAGCTAGAGTATTAAATAAACTCACTCCGCCGCAAGCGGCGGAGTATTTCGGTTCACATGACCGAATACGAACGCCCCAAGGGTTGGGGAATCTAACCCCAAATAGATTGAATGAGAATAACGTCCCGAAATCGTACTACTATCGTTAACTGTTGGGATCCTTGTGTTTAATAATGACGGCACTAGACGATAAGACAGTTGTTCGGGACTATTTTAATTCCACCGGGTTCGACCGCTGGCGGCGCATCTATGGCAATGGCGATGTCAACAAGGTGCAGCTCGATATTCGAGTCGGGCATCAAAAAACCGTAGACACAGTGCTGGCGTGGCTGAAGGCCGATGCTAATCTGGCCGGTCTGACCATCTGCGATGCGGGATGCGGTGTCGGCAGTCTCAGTATTCCCTTGGCGGAGTTGGGGGCCGTGGTGTTTGCCAGCGACATCTCCGAGAAAATGATCGGCGAGGCAAAGCAGCGGGCGCAGGCCGAATTGGGTCAGTCTACTAATCCCACCTTTGTGGTGCAGGATTTAGAAACGCTGAGCGGCAGATACCACACCGTGATTTGTTTGGATGTGATGATCCACTATCCGCAGGACAAAGCGATGGAGATGATCGCCCATCTCAGCAGTTTGGCCGAATCGCGTCTGTTGATCAGCTTTGCCCCTAAAACCCTCGGCTACAGCCTGCTGAAAAAAATCGGCGACTTCTTCCCTGGCCCCAGTAAAGCCACCCGCGCCTACCTGCACCGAGAGTCCGATGTGGTGAAAGCGCTGCAAGCCAACGGCTGGAAAATCGAACGCAATGCCATGACCAAAACCCGGTTCTATTTCTCTCGCCTCTTGGAAGCAACGCGAGCCTAGCTGGTGTAGGTGGGTGGGAATCCTGTAGACAGGCATGGCCCACATGTAGCATTGCCGCAGATGTTAGGGTGGATGGGTGAGGGCGTAGGGTAGCCTGGCAAGGGCTGAGACTATCTCTCCTTCACTATCCTTCCTGAATATCATTAGGACAGTGATTAAGGCTGGGAGCATGAAGCTTGGGACGAAAGTGGCGATTGGGCTGCTGCTTGGCTGGGGCATCTTGATTACGCTGCTAGCAACGGCGAAGCTGCTTGACCCCGATAATCCGCCGCAGGAGCGAGAAGAGGCTAAGGTAGCACTGGTAATGTTTGGCTTAGCTCCGGCCAGTTTGGGTGGATGGATCTGGTATGGGGCTAGACGACAAGCCCAACAGCAGCAGACCCAGCAGCTCCAGTCCCGCTTTTTTACCCTGCTGCAAAACAATAATGGTCACATCACCGCGCTTCAGTTGGCGATGGTAACCGGACTGGACGGCAACCTCGTCAAAGCCTACCTGGATGAGCAGGCCAAAGCCTTTGATGCCATCTACGATGTGACGGCAGATGGAACGGTTGTTTACTATTTTGAGCTGGCAAAGCGGCAGGGAGGGCTGGAATAGGGCAGGAAGGCGGCAGAAGGCAAGAGCTAGACGATTAAGAAGCTGCCTCTGAAGCCTCCAAAATCGCGACACTTGCACTTCAGCCACTCCTGCTTGACAGGATCGGTGCCTAAAGTATCAACAGACTCTAGATTGGTTTACGGGCAATAAAAGCGGCATGAGCGTTTGGCAGTTGGTCCTGACCATAACTGCGCATGATCTGCACCTCGAAACCGACTCGACCCAGTTTCTCAGCCATCTCTGTTGCCTCGTACAGCCGCAGCCGATGAACTTCCTCATCCCGCCGGTAATACTCTCCCACCCGGCGCAGTGTAATAATCCGACGAGTTAATAGCGACTGCACTCGGTCTTCCGTTTTCTCAACTAGGACAATCCAATCTTCTCCTTCCGTGAAGCTCTGAGTCCGGTCGGCTGCGGTTTGACCAGGTTCGGCAATGTCAAAGACAAAAACGCCACCCGGAACTAGGGCAGCGTAGATGCGGCGAAAGAGTTGAACCAACAGTTCACAGGTGTTGTCTGCGTCAAACAGGTAGTTAAAACATTCACCAACCGAAATAACCGCATGGCAAGATGGGATGTCGGTCTTAAACAGGGACTCAACTCGAAACTCAGCTTCTGGAACCCTGATGCGAGCAATTGCAATCATCGATGCAGAGATATCAACTCCGAGAACGGAATAGCCGGCTTTGGTGAGTTCCAATGCTGATAAGCCGCTGCCACAGCCCAAATCCACGACTAGACCTGCTGGAATGTTGTTTTGAGCCAAAATGCTGAGTATGCCTGGCGCAGATTTGAGCGCGTAATCTCTATGTCCAACATCATGAATGTACGCCAGATCTTCCCTGTACCACGCTTTCATGGCTTTGCTGCAATGGAGTATTCCACCAATTATGACAACCCATCTCACCATTGATTCAAGCTTGCACAACAGCTAACCGTGCCGCTGTTTGTCGCGCCGCTTGGCGAAATTCATCAAAGACAGCTTCGTATTTTTGCAGCACTTTTTGCGTCAGTTCGGGTCCGGCCAATTCTGGGCTACCCGTTCCATAGGGCGGATGGGAAGCATATTCCAGCGTCAATTCTGCTTCTTTGGCGGCATTCTCACCCCGCAACTTTCCTAGCGCGATTAGCCCAGCATTAAAGGAACCGGAAACCGGACTGGCCGTAATTCGGTTGCGATCGACCACGACTTCGCCGCCTTTGACTGGAATTGCTCCAAAGCTGGAAAGTTCATCGACTAAAGAGAAACTTGCCGTTGCTCGATAGCCCCTAAGTAAACCCGCCGCCCCTAACAGGAGGCTACCGCCACAAATTCCAATCAGGTATCTTGCCTTGGCACCTCGGTCGGCTAGGAACAAGAGAGCCTGATCAGACAACATGGCTGTGGACGCACCAATACACAAAACATCTAAATTCTCTGGACATTCCGTGAATGTTGTCGTAGCGTGCATTGGAAAAGTAGGATAACCAATGATGAGGTCTTTATTTTCCCAGATAAAGTGAATATCACAATTGGGAACAACACTGAACACGGTATAAATTCCGATGATGTCTGGAATATAGCAGTTCGGGCTGATAAAAATCCCAATTTGCAACTTAGGTGAATCTTGAGTAAACATGTTCATCTTCCTTTTAATATTCGGGTAGTGCTAAACAAGTGAGGATGTGCCGCGCTCCGCGCGGCACATCCTCATCCTAAAACCATTACTTCTTGAGCACTACCAATATTCGTACATATGTTAGGCCAGGTCTGACTAGGACTTAGCAGCCAACGCTGTATCGGCTTGTGGAAATGCCACCTGAAAGGCTCGGTGAACTAGAGTTGTAGAAGTTGAAAACAACAGAAACCCTGTGAGTGGGTGTACAACTCCGAGAGGCAACGGTGACTTTAGGTGAATCGTCAGAAATTGCAGAATTAGTAGTATTGGCAAACTGCTAGCAAGGCTGCGAATCCGACGCAAAAAGGGGCTGAGATAGGCCCATATCGTGAGAACAAGCGATACGCCCGCATAGCCACGTACCAGCCAAATATGTACACTCCACTATTCTGGATTGTAGAAATAGGCTAGTCCAACCGTCAGCACTTGGGCCACCAGGCAAAGGTTGAAGAGCACGGCTGCGACATAGAAGCCAATGTAGGACGGCTGACTCGATGGAGTTGGATCAATGCTAGAACTGATGATCATCCTGAGCTATCCTTGAAGGCAAATCAGTAGATAGATTGCTTTGATACTGCCTACGATAAAGTGCTTTCTCAACTCCGCCTAGACCTCGATCGAGTACACTTGGCTCAATTCAATCTAATTAAATGGCTATTTCTCTAAACGATCTCTTCGAGTTGATTGCCCATGCGGCGAATGCAGAAGAACTTCAGCAGCAGGTGCAGGTTGAAGTGCGTGAGTATTTCGCGGCCCAGCGAGCGCGGCTGTTTTTCCCCGACCAACTTTCGCTTGCAGACGCCAGTTTTCAAAACCGCTTCAAGATCGCCTTATCGGTGGAGCATAATCCGGTGTTGCGTTATTTAACTGAACGCCATGCCCCGGTCCACGAAGGATTAGTGGTTTCTCCCAAAACTTGGCGACTGATCTGTCCGCGTCCGGATCATTGGCATGTGATGGTGGGTCCGGTGGTCAACAACGGTCGTTTGATCGGTGGCGTGGGATTAACTCGCGATCAACATCATCCCGCCTTTGATGCCCAAAACTTAGCTGATTTGAGCGCTCTGTGTCTACATCTATCCACTCGGTTAGCCACCCTCACGGCCCAGCCGCACTTAACGCCACGTTTGAATACGGCCTGTTTGACAGCGCGTCAGGCTGAAATTGCCGAACTAGTTGCCCAGGGGTTAACTAATGCCGAAATTGGCGCAACCCTTTGCATTACAGAACATTCCGTCAAGCAAGCCTTGAAACGTATGTTTCGTAAACTGGAGGTCTCATCCCGGGCGGAAATGGTGGCGCGGCTTTCAACTCATCTAGCTACTGCTGCTGATAACAAGTCACTGTTGTCGAATCCTTAGCAACAACGACAGATAGCAAAGATTTGGCTAGGCGGTTTTAGCCTCAGCTCGACGCTGGAGTAGCTGCATAATCGATGCTCGTTCTAGCAAGCCAACTAATCTGCCATTCTCTTGCAACACTATCAGTTCGGGAAGCTTCTTTTGCTCTAACAGCGTTACCACATCCAGCAGCGGTTGATTAGAGATGACGGTTTCTACCTGTCCTTTGGGCTGCATTAGCTCGCGGACTGAAACATTCCACCAGTCGTTTGTCGGAATCGCTTTCATCGCATTCACTGAGATTTCACCAATCCACTGACCATCTTGATCGACGACAAAGTATTTTTGCCAGCTGGTCGGATTGCCGATAATGTGATTATTGGCAAACTCTCTCAGGGAACTTTCTGCTGCCACAATCGGGCTATTAGAGACAACCGCGTCTGCCGCTGTCAAACCACTCAATTGTTCTTGGACCGAAGCAGCCTGAGCATAGCGACCAGCATTCTGCAGCAAGAACCAGCCAATTAACAGCGTCCAGATACTACCAACATTGCTGATGCCCAGCAAATTCAACAATCCCAGCGAAATTCCAACCCAACCTAAAAACTGGCCAGCTCGGCTAGCAAAGGCAATGCCTTTGTATGGCTTGCCAGTAATCTTCCAAACAAGCGCCTTCAACACATTGCCACCATCCAATGGCAGACCAGGCAATAGGTTAAACAGAGCCAAGACCAAGTTGATTAGCGCTAGCGAACCCACCACAGCAGCTAGGGGGGCAGACAGACTAACAGAGGTATTGATCACAGTCAGCAGGCCAAACAGCACCAGGCTGACTAGCGGCCCCGCAATCGCTACCCAAAAGGCTTCAACCGGAGTTTTCGATTCTTCGCCCAAGCTGGCTAATCCACCAAAAATGAACAGCGTGATGGAGTTGACCGGGATTCCTTGACGCAGCGCTACCAGACTATGCCCCAGCTCATGGGCCAGGACGGAGGCAAACAGCAGCAAAGCGGTCACCAATCCCAAAAGCCAGGCACCCCCACCCAGGTAAGGAAATTCAGCACCAAGCTGCTGGCCATAGTTCCACGTGATCAGGGCTAGGATCAGGAACCAGGAAAAATTGACATAAAAAGGAATACCGAATAGGGAACCGATGCGAAGGTTGCCATTCATGGGATTCACCTCCAGACCTGACCTTGATCAGGCAAATTTGATGTTCAGTTTATTAATTCGCTATGTTCCCATCGTAACGGAATGTAATGACAAGTTAATCGTTGTTTGGGCAGAGATTCCCGCTAGCAGCAGTGCGGTCTTCCCACCCATAGAGGGAGATGGAGGGTCATATCAATCTCTATAGTCCGCCTGCTGCCTTTTTGAGTACGGCTGTCCCTACCAAAACCGGACGGCTTGCCCCAGACAAAGCAGAAACCACTTTGCTACTCTCTTAAAAGAGTTTCTGACAGGTGGTTGAAAATTTTGTAACCGGACAGCGGCTCTGAGAATTCGCCAGGTAAGGTGAATTTCAATCCGGTCCACTCCAGCCCTTCATCCAGGAAAATCCCAGCTCAGCGTTGTATTGATCCAGTATTCATCCACCAGGAAGATTACCGGTGCATCGCCGACCCAATCTTCAGCGGCTGATGGCGCGTTCCATCGGTTTTGACGGGTTTTCGCTTTATTGTCTTCTCTTGTTCACCATTTCTCTTTAGAGGTTATTCCCATGCTTCAATCCCCATTTCAACCCACTCATTTGTTGGTATCGCGGGCGCGTCAAACCCCTGTGCAGCTGATTCCGTCTGAACATGGCTGCAAAATTATCACTGAACTGGAATGGCAGCGCGGTCGGGAACCCGCGTTTGAGATTCGCCCCAAGCAAGGGTTCTTTTGCCAAGGCATTCCGGTGGTTGGCTATAGCTTGCAGCCACTGGCTGTCGAGGCACAGGCCCAACCAAAGGCCGAATCCATTTCTGCTTAACATCCTGCTCAAGACCAACCGATCTAGCTGGTTCAGACCTGGTCAGCTGTTCGATCTGACTTTCGTAAAGGTTTGAGAAAAGGTTAAAACTAGGCCAGTATGCGGCAATCAACGATACTAAATACTAATCAGTCAGCCGGATCAATCCGATATCGGCTAGTACTGCTGCAAAATGTTCTTAGTTTGTCCTTTGCTATTTACGAGGTCTAGTCAAGATGGGACTGTTTTTTGATGTATTGAGTGCGATTAATAATCCGAATCAAAACGCTAGTGTAGATCAATTGAGTTCAATCACCGGTACAGTCCAGCAGCTAGCTGCTAGCAACAATATTGAACCATCGGCCATGCAAACGGTGATGTCTAGTTTGGGAGGGGCACTGCGACCAGCGCTCCAGCAACAGGCAAGCAGTGGTGGATTGGGTAGTTTGATGGGGCAGCTTGCCTCTGGCCAACTCACAGGCGGTGCTGGTGGCCTCGGTGGCCTGTCTTCGCTGTTAACACCGCAACTCCAACAGCAAATTGCAGACACTGTTTCGCGCAGAACCGGAATCGGAGCTGGTACGATTCAGTCCATGCTGCCCGCCCTGATTCCGGTGGTGATGCAGTTACTGAATATGGGTGCCCCCAAGTCGGGAACAGGAATGAGTATGGGCGGGCTAGCCAGCAACCCATTGCTCACCACCTTCCTTGATAGCGATCGCGATCAGGACGTGGATCTAGGGGATGTGTTTAGATTTGCGACTCGATTTTTGAATCCTCCACGCTAGCAGTTTTGGCCGATTCTATTAGGATTGGCCGGGTCTGACTTTGTCTAATTTTGTCTGATTGCGCTTCATGTTGCCTGATTTTCAATGGTCCTCCTACATACATAAACAGAAATTGGGTAGAGCGATAGAATCCTGGCTACACAGCGCCTCCATCGTCTCTACCCAAACAAGCTCAAATGAGCAACTTAATTCATCAATCCAGTAGTCAATAACTTTGGCCCTAGCGGGGCGGAATATGGACCGGAGCCGAACGCGCAATGCGCAGCCAGCGCCCGTTATTCGCCAAATAGCCAATTTCAGCTACATACTCGCCTATATCCGGCACTGTGACATGGCGATCCCGGTCGGTTTCTTCGCAGTTGAACTGTTGGATACTGTGGGGCGCTTGCCGCTCCAGCTCGATGCCCGTGACATCGCAGATCCGCAAAATAAAGCTTTCCCCACCGTGCTGCTTGGCAATTTCCTTATGATGCTCCAGCACATCCCAGTAGGCATAGGCTTCCTGCGAATTTCGCGGCACCAGCACAATTTGGCTGCGCTTCACAACCCGTTGACGTGGAGCTGCTTCGGCAGCCGTTCCCAGGGCGGTTGCTCCAGCCAGTCCTGTCATGCCCAGGGCAGCACCAGTACCCAACTGCTCTTCTAGGCTACTGGTACTCAGGCCCTCTACCCGAAAATTATCGCTGAACTCGGCTCTGGGCAAATCATCGCGGGCGTCCGTTCTGAAGTCATCGATGCGCACGTCCGGTCCGGTCTCAAACCGAGATTCGCTCGGCGGATTGTCCATGAGCGGCATGCCACCCGACTGAAACGATTCGTTGAAACTGGGCAGCGTTGGAGGAGGAACTTCGCTAGCTGGAGGGGGGTCTCCAAAATCAGGACGGGTTTGGGACGTACCATCTGGGCCGATATATACCGGAGCCGAACGAGCCAAGCGACACCAGCGGCCTTGATAGGTGACATAACCCAGCTCCACCATATACTCCCGATCGGTTTGGGGAATTGGAATGTGCAGATCCTGATCCGATTCATTGCACTCAAACTGGTCAATACTGTGGGCCGGATGGCGTTCCAGGTCTTGCCCGGTCACATCATAAAGCCTGAGGGCTAGCTGCTGGCCGCCTTCTTCTTGGCGAATCCGCTGCCTGTGCGCTTCGGGGACTTCCCAATAGGCATAGGCATCCTGACTGTCGCGCGGCACCAGGACAATCCGGCTATTGTCTCCAGCTCGGTCTGCATCAAGTGCCGCCACCGCCACCGGAGTAGAAGCCGCCTCGTCAGTAGAGCGATCCGAGCCGCGCAGCAGCAGCCACAGCAAAACTCCCAAGGCCGGAATTGACAACAACCAGAGCCACCAGGGTAATCCAGTTCGAGTAGCCCCTGCATCGGCGGCTGGAGCTTGAGCTACGGTGCCATCTGGTGCGGGCGCTGCATTGGGATCAGCAGGCGCAGGAGATGGACTGGCCGCTGCATCCGGTGGTGGGGCGGCTGCATCCGGAGAGGCCGCCGCTGGGGGAGAGGTGGTACCGTCGGGAGAGGCGGCTGCGTCGGGGGAAGCTGCCTGTTCGGATTTGGGCTTAAAAATATCGAAAATATTAAAGCCGCCCTTGCTAACCGCTGCTGCTGCCGCTGCCGCTTCTTCCACACTCAACCCGGCTAGGGTCTGCTGATTGGCTGGTGCGGTGGCATAGCCGAGAAACGCCTGCGCCGCTGGATTGGCCTCCTGCTTGTAGACATAGACCATCGGTTGGGAAAAGGCATAGCTGGGATCGGTCGGTGGAGTGCCATAGATCGTGACGATCCGCACGTCCGATTGATTGGCAACCTGATCCACAATCGCATAGCTAATACCGTCATCGCCCAGCTGGCGAATCATGGCATCCACGTTCTCATCATCGACTGGATCGGCGGTTGCGCCAGCTTGAAAGGGAGCCGCCTGAAATACCGGATAGGCTTGCAGAGCTTGTCGGGTATCGCTAGCAGGCCGATCCACTACCCGAATCGGTTTATCGGGTCCGCCTACCTGTGACCAGTTAGTAATTTCACCCCGAAAGATCTGAGCAAACTGCTGATCGGTCAAATCACCCGGAAATGGATTATTTGCACCTACTACTATGGCGATTTTGCGTCGGGTGGCCGGCACTTCCACCAGGCCCTCAGCCTTTTCTTCTGCCGTCAAGGGGCGACCGATTGCCGCCACATCGATGCTGCCATCTCGCAAGGCTTGCAGCGCATCCGCGGTTCCCGTCTGCTTCACCTCGACCTTAGCATTAGGAAACTGGGCTTCAAAGTTTTGTTTCTGTACCTGACTGACAGCTGCCATACTGTTTGAACTGTTGATTCGCACGTTTGTGCCGGCAGGAACCTCAGCAGGCGAGGCCAATGGCGGAGATTGGGCCAGAGCTGCCTGCCGCAGCGATAGCATTGGCACCTCGGCAACCGTTGATAAGGCCAGTAAAACCGCTAAAGTCGTTAATGAAGGGGGAGGTTGTCGCATCATGTCCAGTAAACCTACTCAATACATTCAATAGAAGGTTTGATCGGAGGCACGCCCATGATACAGCCAGCCAGCCAAATGTTTTCATTTAGTAGGAATAATTTAAGGACGGCCCAAGAATAAAACCATTATGGCGCTAGGTCAACGTTTCAATGGGCTAGATGTGCTGATTCTTTCCAATGGACCAGGTGAACTCACAACCTGGGTGCGTCCGGTGGTGAAAGCCCTGCGTCAGCAAATCGCGGCCCAGTCTAATTTACAGCCTGCTTTACAGCCTAATTTACAGTCCAATTTACACCCAAATTTACAACCCAATTTACAGCCCGATTTACAGCCCAATTTACAGCCCGACTCGCTGCGGATCTCTTTAATTCTGTCTCCCTGTGCCAATGCGAGTGGTCAGGAAGCCATTATTGCCCGAACCTATCCAGAAATTGACCGAGTGCAGGCTGCCGAGCATTTCTTTCCCTTTTTGCTCTGGGGAAAAACTGCCGAAGATTGGGATTGGGCCGAACGCGGGCTAGTCATTTTTCTAGGCGGTGATCAATTCTTTCCGGTGGTGATTGGCAAACGGCTGGGCTACAAGATTCTGATCTACGCGGAGTGGGAAACCCGCTGGCATCGCTGGGTGGATCGGTTTGCGGTGATGAATCCTAGTCTGGTGCAGCATGCCCCAGCCCAATATGCCGACAAACTTACGGTAGTGGGCGACCTGATGGCCGATGTGCATCCTACTGCTGCCCCAACTCACCGAGCTACGCCACTGATTGGGTTGCTCCCCGGTTCCAAACCGGCCAAACTGGCTCAGGGGGTGCCGTTAGCCCTAGCTGTTGCCCAACAGGTGCAGCAATCTCGTCCCGATGTTCGCTTTGTGATTCCGGTGGCACCAACGCTGGATCTGGCTACATTAGCCCGATTTGCCAACCCAGCCCAAAATCCGGTGCTGCTTCAGTTTGGCAATGTCGCCGCTGAGCTAGTCTGGATAGCCGACCAGCCCTATTTAAAGACCCAACAGGGGCTACCAATCGAGCTATGGACCCAGGTTCCGGCCTATGACTTGCTGGTTCAATGCGACCTGTGCCTCACTACCGTAGGAGCCAATACCGCCGAGTTGGGAGCGCTAGCTATACCGATGATTGTGCTGATTCCCACTCAGCAACTCGATGCGATGCGCGCCTGGGATGGCCTACCAGGGCTACTCGCCAACCTACCCGGTGTCGGTACGGTCTTTGCTAAGCTGATCAATCGCTGGTTCCTCCGGCAAAAGCGGCTGTTAGCTTGGCCCAATATCTGGGCTGGTGCCATGATTGTTCCGGAGCTAATCGGCCAACTCCATCCCCGACAAGTAGCGGACATGGTCCTCGATTGGCTGGATCACCCAGAACAACTAGCCCAGATTCGGCAGCAGCTCCAGCAGGTGCGCGGTGAAACCGGAGCGGCTCAAAAAGTAGCGGAGCTAGCCCAGGCTCTCCTGCAGGCCGCTGCCTCTGGGTAGCGAGGGCACAATTTTCCCTGGTGGCTCACCAGGGAAATGCCAACACTGTAGGATCTGAGTAGATTATTTGCGGGTATTGGCGGGCAGGGCAGGCCGCCAGACGCCCCAACGAGATGCGCAACCTTGATCGTGGTCTAACGTCCTAGACAACCTTGAAATCAGGTGAAGAATTGTGAGAAAAGCATCTGTGACAAAATTTCCCTGGCTCTCTCTGGCGCTGTTGTTTGCAGCTCACAGTACCTTTAGCTGGTTCCTGATCCACGCTACGGCACCTCGGATTGTTTGGATTTTGGTGTTTTCATTTACTCTGATTCAAGCTTTGCTGTTGACCACGCTATTTGACGGCTTCCGACGCCTCCTGCGAGCTTGGTTGCGCTCTGATACTGGCTATTTCACGCTGATTGTTGTGGGTGCGCTTGGAATTACAGTTGCCCTGGTCTGGTTCAGAACCTTTGGCTACTTTCTGGTCCTCGTTTCTGCAGAAGTACTGGCGCGGCTCGATCTGCAAAACGCAGGCTTCAATCGTCTGCAATCTCTGTTTCTGCTGGCTCTGTTTTCCTTAGCTGGGCTAGCAACCGGTTGGGCTGCTTATCAAAACCCGATATTTCGATTCACGACGTGAAGGACAGACAGAGGGAAACATAGACAGAACTCAACTTTCCCCTGCTTTCTCGTGCTCTTCATAGGCAGCAACAATCCGCTGCACTAGCGGGTGGCGCACCACATCGGCTTTCGTGAGCTGGCAAAAGGCAATGCCTTCGACGTTGTGCAGAATCTTCTGAGCCATCGATAGACCAGATTGCTGATAGTTGGGTAAGTCAGTTTGGGTGGTGTCGCCCGTCACAACCATGCGGGAACGGAATCCCAGCCGCGTCAGCACCATTTTCATTTGGGCCGGAGTGGTATTTTGGGCTTCGTCTAAGATCACAAAGGCATTGTTCAGCGTGCGGCCCCGCATATAGGCCAAGGGAGCTACCTCAATCACGCCCCGCTCCATCAAGCTAGGAATTTTCTCCGGATCGAGCATTTCATAGAGGGCATCGTAGAGCGGACGCAGATAGGGGTTGACCTTTTGCTGCAAATCTCCTGGCAAGAAGCCCAGCTTTTCTCCTGCTTCTACTGCAGGGCGCGTTAAGATCAGTCGCTCATATTGGTTCGCCAACAGCGCTTGAACTGCCACCACTGCCGCCAAAAAGGTTTTTCCTGTTCCAGCTGGTCCGGTACAGAAGATCAGGTCGTGGGTCTGAATTGCCTGTACATACTGGCGCTGCCGAAAGGTTTTCGCCCGGATTTCTTCCCCTCGACGGGTGCGGGCCAGCACATTTTGCTGAAGCGCTTGCAGCTCATCCTGGCGATCCGTATTCAGAGCATGACGAGCAGTTAGGATATCTACACTGGTAACCTGTTTACCCTGGCTCCAGTAGGGTTCGAGCGAACGCACCAGTTCCGTACTCAAGGCCACCTGCTTTTCTAAACCGGAGATATGCAGCGATTGGCCGCGCAGCACAAAACTGGCTCCAGTTTGCTGCGCCAGTACCTTCAGGTTTTCTTCCTGAAATCCGGCCAACGCAATGGCGCTCTCGGGAGTTGGTAATTCAATCGTGGATGTTGTGACCATGCATCCCAAAATAGGGAAAGTTTTGAGTTTTGAGTTTTGAGTTTTGAGTTGGAATGTCAGTAATTCGTTTCGATTAGCAGTTCAAATTTGGTGCGTAGCCTACTGTCTGTAGCCCACTGTTTAAGTTCTGATAAGTTCCGAGTTTTAAATTTTGAATGTCAGCCTCATTAAGACAGGCTTAAAAAGATTTGGTCTTACCAACTTAAGAAAATCGAACGGGATCGAATTCAAAACTTAAAACTCAAAACTCAAAACTTTTTAAGGTTTAGCTTCTTCTAGAAGGGCGGCGGGGAGAGCGGGAACGCAGCGGTCTATCGTCACTGCCATGCTCGCGTGGGGTAGGGCCACTCGCCTGACTGCCAAACACTTCTAGATGAGCCGAATGACCAGCCGCTTGAGCCACGGCTTGCAGAACGGTACGCACCGCTTGAATATTGCGCCCACCTCGCCCAAATACCCGTCCCTTGTCCTCCCCTTCAATCGCTAACCGAACTAGGACTCGCATCGTGCGGGGAGATATTTCGCAGTCAATCCGCAGAGAATCTGGTGAGTCAAGGAAAGGCTGCACGAGGAAGCGAACCAATCCTTCGTAGTCTGGGGCTGTTGTAGATGGTTGGGAGGACAAGGAGACGTTCAAATCAGGCACTGTTTGTAGTGGAGTGATCTAACCAACCCTGTGGGCGGATGATTGATGGGCGATTGGGGCTACTAGGCGCGAGCTTTTGGCTTGAGAATATCTGCCTTTTCCAGCAGACGACGTACTGTATCGGTGGGCTGGGCACCTTGCTCTAGCCGCTTAACGATGGCTTCCGTATTCAGTTTCACTTCGTCAGTTCTGGGATTATAGAACCCCAACTCTTCTAGCGGGCGACCATCTCGACGAGAATCGTTATTCATCGCCACAATCCGATAGCTGGCCTCAAATTTTTTGCCGAACCGCTTCAATCGCAGTTTGATCATGCCTGAAAATGGTGCTCCTGTGAAAACTACAAAAGAAAACTAAAAACCTTGTGGGTTAGTC
This sequence comes from Leptolyngbya sp. NK1-12, assembly GCF_032598965.1. Taxonomy (NCBI): domain Bacteria; kingdom Bacillati; phylum Cyanobacteriota; class Cyanophyceae; order Leptolyngbyales; family Leptolyngbyaceae; genus Leptolyngbya; species Leptolyngbya sp. NK1-12. The sequence goes on along the minus strand of NZ_CP053586.1, from coordinate 5,735,549 downwards.
AAGAGAAGATGTTATCGAAATCGCCAAACTAACCCACAGTCTTCCAATTTTAAGACTTAAGGGCTAACAATAGCCACTCCATCAAAACCCAGGAATTTTGACCTTTCAAATCATAGCGCAGAAAAAACCTGGATTGGCAGCGGTTTTGCTGCTGTTTTTGTTTATGGAACGCAACAATGCATCTAAATGCACAGTGAATTTTGCAATTCTACCGATAGGATCAAAGCGGAGTCTGTACGTTACTTGTGGGCCTATGGTTTTAGATCAGCCGCTGAACCCCAATCCGGTAAATGCTAGAAGAACGGATGTCTTTGATCTCTACAATTTCAAATTCTATGCCGGACCCAACCCCTATCTGGAGTATGGTGCCTTAGTTTTTGATTTTGCCCTGACGGGTTATGAAGACCCCCTGCCCATCGAAGACTACCTGATCGGGATTGGGAAACGCTATCCCCAGCTCGCATCTGTGACATGCGACTCCTACGCTGACCTGTTTGGCCGCACGCTAATCGAGGTCGGCAAGCTGGATATGGATTTGCATTTCGAACACTACAGCCTCACCCCAGGAAATAAATCCACCCGCATCGCCATTGAAGCGATTCACGAGTCTACCAGCTACAGCGTCGCCTATGCGGTTTGGGACTGGCTAGAGTCGATTACACAAGACCTGCCCTATGGGTTGGATGATCAGATCGAACGACTGCAGCGCCGGTTTCGGCGGTCGGTGTATGGTGGACCGACCATTTATGCCTTGCTCCGGTCTGCCCATCGGCTTGGGATTCCGGCCTTTTACCTGGCGGATGAGGGTTTGATGCAATACGGCTATGGCAAAAAACTGGTGCGGGGCATTGCTACCACGTTTGATCGCGATAGCCACCTCGATTCGGACTTCACGACTCGCAAGGACGACTGTAAGGCGTTTCTGGCAACGCTGGGGTTTCCGGTGCCCAAGGGTGATATCGTCACTACGGTGGATGAAGCTCTGATAGCGGCGCGGCGAGTTGGGTATCCGGTGGCGGTGAAGCCGGTGGTGGGCCACAAGGGAATTGGCGTCACGGCAGAGGTGAGGGATGAGCAGGAGCTAGAATTCGCTTTTGACCGGGCCGTAGATGCCCACCTGGAAAATCAGCCGATTGCGGTGATTGTGGAGCAGAGCATTGCTGGATCCGACTATCGCCTGCTCTGTGTCAACGGCAAGTTTGTTGCGGCGATGGAACGGCGTCCGGCCTCGGTGATCGGAGATGGCGTCTCAACGATCGATGAACTGATCGCGCGGGAAAATCGCCGCCCCGAACGACGCGACACCCCCACTTCCCCGATGGGCAAAATTATCTCTGATGCGGCAATGGAACGCTACCTATCCGAGCAAGGGCTGTCGCTAGATAGCGTCTTGGAAGCCGATCGCAAAGTTTTTCTGCGCAAGGTAGCCAACCTTTCCTCTGGCGGCATGGGCATTGATGCTACGCCCTTGATCCATCCTGACAATATTGTGTTGGCTCAGGATATCGCCCAGCATTTTCAGCTCGTTTGTTTGGGAATCGATGTGCTGACGCCCGATATCAGTCGCTCATGGCGTGAAGGTCAGTTTGGGATTGTGGAAATTAACGCGGCTCCAGGGGTTTACATGCACCTCAAGCCTGCGGTTGGTCAATGCGTCGATGTCACGCTGCCGATCCTGCATACCTTTTTTGAAGCCGGAGATGATGCTCGTATTCCCATCATCACGTTCAACTATTTGCCTGTAGACGAACTGCAAGAGCTAATCGATCAGATTTTGCTGCAACACCCCAATTGGGTGATTGGAGCCATCTGCCGCGATGCGGTTTTCATTAATCGCTCCGAAAAAAATCTGTCTGGTTCCTACAACACCAGAGTCCAGAGTCTGTTGCGCAATCCCAAGCTTGACTTGCTGATTGCCGAGTACCGCGAATCAGTATTTGAGCAGGAAGGGCTGTTCTACGACCACAGCGATATCTTGATCCTCGATGATCCGACCGATATTGAATTGACGCTCAGTCGGGTGGTGCCAGAGGATGCCACGGTAGTGATCAAAGAAAGAGACGCTATCTCAGTGCGCAGTCGGGGCTTGGTCGAGCAGTACAATCTGGGTGAAAATGAGCCGTTCAAGCGTATCTACTGGAGCGAAATTGCCGCAATTCTTCAAGCTTTGGCGGAATAATCGTCCCTAACGCGACCTCAAATAGCGCCGCTGTAAATCAATTGTGTCCGACAGTTCACCAAGGCTGTAGATTACTTCGGCTATGGACTCGCGGAAGGTTGGGTCTTCGATCAGCTCTGACAAGGTTGACAAAAACATTAGCTCAGCCTGAATCGCGTCCGCCAGTAGCGCATAGTTTGAGCGAATGACTTGATGGATGGCGTCCATAAACCAATGAATCAGCAAATTACCTTCCGATAGTATCATATTTTAACAGTATCAATTTTCAAAACTATCGAAAAATGAGTCTATTTACCGAAGTTCTGAGCAACGGTAGTCTACGTGCTATTGCTGTGTCTGGTTTATATGGAATGGCCATCCGTAACAAGGTCAAAGCTGTCGCCGCTTCTAAAGGAGATAACACCAACTATAAATTTTGGAAGCGGACTGGATTTTCACAACCCACAGCTTACAGAGTTTATCGGGATCCAACAGTCTACTTGTCAGAATCTGTTTTAGATACGATTTGCAAGGTTTACGGCGTGCAGCCAGGAGATTGTTTGGAGTATGTGCCTGATGAGGAGTGATTTGGCTAGCTGAACGTCTTCCTCAAGGCAAAAATTCTTCGTCTGTGATTTGTGCAACCGAATAAGGACATAGCTCCGGAAATTGCTCTAACCCGGTCTCTCGAATTGCCAGTGCTAAGGCCTCGTCATAGGAATCTGCCACAGCTTCGGTTAGGTAGGGTTTCAGGCTAGGATTTTCCTGGATTAATCGGTTGATTTCTCGACGTTGCGCCTTAATCGTTGCCCGCCAGCTTGCGCCTTGTCCTGTGGGCTGAAACTGCCACTTCAACAAATGCCCGACTAGAACCGATAGTCGATTCCGCAGTTCGCGCCGTTCCTGCCTGCCCAATGATTCAATTTCCTCAGCTAAATTCTCCAGATCCAGCTTGTGAAACTGCCCTGTCCGAAGCAATTTTGCCTGCTCTTGAGTCCAGGCGTGAAAGTCGGTGTTATGGCTGGTCATCCAATCGATACTCTACCCTTTCCTAATTATTTATCCAAGCTTGGCTAAATAATATAGCCAGCAAGGCCGCGCTGTATCCTGCCGAAAAATCGATCAATGCAGCGTTGACCGCTAGTGATAGCAGCAATTCATGTCAGCAATCAATTACATCGGTGGTTGAGAGCATAATCTATTTGTATAGCAGACTACAAAATTGATTTTGACTGGCTTTGTATTCTGTATACAGAGCGTCCGCCATACAGTATCTAGGGTGTTGTTATGTCTGAAGCGTTATCGAGTCCGAGAATGGTTAAAGTTTAAAAACAGTTGAAATTTAACAACTAGTTAACGTACCTGCCCCGCAACGAGCAATTCAGCACCCAATTGATTCAGCACCAAAACGCATGAGGAAAACAGTATGCACAACTTGAAGGTTGTCATCGTTGGTTCGGGCATTGGCGGTTTGACCGCAGGCATTGCGCTGGCTCAGGCCGGATATCAAGTCGAGATTTACGATCGGGTCGGGGAATTGCGTCCGGCGGGGGCAGGCATCTCCCTCTGGTCCAATGGGGTTAAGGTTCTCAACCGTTTGGGGCTGGGTGATCAAATTTCGAAATGTGGCGGTCAGATGGATCAGATGCAATACCGCTACTGCACCGGCGAATTGCTGAATCACATTGATCTGTACCCGCTGATTGAAACCGTCGGTCAACGTCCCTATCCCGTCGCTCGGCGCGATTTACAGCGCTTTCTGCTAGAAGCCTTTCCCGGTAAAATTCGGCTGAATTCGCGTTGCGTTGGCGTTGAGCAGGATGGCCAAAGCGTAACCGCCATTTTTGCTGATGGACATCGCGCTACTGGCGATCTGCTGATTGCTGCGGACGGAATTCGTTCGGTGTTGCGCAGCTATGTGCTAGAGCGAGAGGTGGAGCCGCGCTACGCCGGTTATGTCAACTGGAATGGGTTGGTGCCCGCGAGTGCCGACCTAGCTCCGCCCAACACTTGGGTGATTTATGTTGGTGAACACAAGCGCGCCGCTATGATGCCAGTGAGCGACAATCGCTTCTACTTCTTCTTTGATGTACCGCTGGCAAAGGGGACACCAATCCATCCAGATGGGATCCGAGCTGAACTGATGGAGTACTTCAAAGGCTGGGCTAAGCCGGTGCAGCACCTGATTCAGCGGCTTGATCCGAATCAAACCAACCGGATCGAAATTCATGATGTCGGACCCCTGGAACGGTTTGTTCGCGGTCGGGTAGCGCTATTGGGGGATGCGGCTCACACCACCACACCTGATCTGGGACAGGGAGGCTGTCAGGCGTTAGAGGATGCCTTTGTGTTGGCCAACTACCTGCTGTCTACCGATCTGGGAGTAGAAGATGCCTTGCGGCGCTACGAGGCCGAACGGATGGAGCGCACCAGTGCCGTTGTGCTCAAGGCACGCAAACGCACTGACCAAATCCACGGCAAAGACCCAGCCGTGACTCAACAGTGGTACGACCAGTTGCGCACCGAACCGCCTTCCGCTGTCACCAATGCCATCTGTAAAACGATTTTGGCAGGACCGCTGAAATAGGAGAGCAGGGTGGAGAGAATAGTTTACTCTTTCCACCTCTAGTCCTTTAAAGAAGGTTGAGTTTCTCAGCCGTAGGGAATTGGAGCAAGTAGGATTTTTCTAGGTTCCTGAGCAGAAGCACTGGCCGAACTCTATCTGTTCCTTGAGATTAGAAATAATTCTGTATCAGATAATGCACCTATCCTGACAAGTTTTAGGTGAAGGTTGTAGTAGATTGGGCCGCATGTCTTCAATAAACTGTTTACTAACCCGAGCGCTTTATAGTCAACACCCTACCCCTCACCCCCTACCCCTCACCCCTCACCCCTCACCCCCTACCCCTCACCCCTCAGCTGATTTTTCTGGCCCCATGGGGGCAGTGCGCTCGCGTCGAAGCCCCTCACCGAAACACTATTCACCATTTACTGCTCTCCTTAGTAACGCTCCCGAATACCTTCTTCTGATTACAATGCGCTATGCCCGATTACAAAACTTATTTGTTTTTAGTTTGTTCCTTTTTTTGGTTTTAATGATGCCAGGTAAACTCACTACTCATGTCCTTGATACGGCCCGTGGGCTTCCCGCGGCTGGCCTGACAATTGAACTTTGGTCAGTGGATGCTGCGACGGATCAAAAGACCCTGATCAAAACCGTGCGAACCAACCCCGATGGCCGCACCGATGCTCCTCTGCTAGCCGATGGAGCACTGCAGCCGCAGATCTACGAGCTAGTCTTTCATACCGGCGACTATTTTAAGCAGCACAATGAGCTGCCCCAGCCCCTCTTCCTCGATCGGATTCCGATCCGGTTTGGTGTGGCCGACACTGATGCCCATTACCATGTGCCGCTATTGGTTTCTCCCTGGTCCTACAGCACCTACCGAGGCAGTTGAGAGGCAATCAAATGACCCATTCACCCGAAACACCCAACACCCAACTCAGGCTGACCATCAACGGAGAAGTGGTTCAGCTGCAAAATATCTCACCCAGCCTGACGTTATTGCAATATCTGCAGCAGAGCGGACGCACTGGCACAAAAGAAGGATGCGGCGATGGAGATTGTGGAGCTTGCACGGTGGCGATTATTGGGGAAGACGCGAATGGCAACCCCTGCTATCAGGCGGTGAATAGTTGCTTAATTCCCCTAGGTGCAGTTGCCGGAAGGGAAGTGGTTACAGTCGAGGGATTAGCCAAGGATAGACTGCATCCAGTACAGGCGGCGATGGTGAAAACGGGTGGCTCTCAGTGTGGCTACTGTACCCCTGGATTTATCATGAGCATGTTTGCAGCTTACTATGATGGCAAACTAGATGATGCGGCAGTCGAAGGCAATCTGTGTCGCTGTACGGGGTATTTGCCAATTCGACGCGCTGCCCAGTTGGCTATCAGCTCAGCGAGCGGGGTTGCAAATGGAGCCGCGAATGAGGCTGCAAATGGCTCAACCAATAGCTCAATTAATGATTCTGAAAAGATAGTAACTTATACAACCGCCAATGAGTTCTTAAATAAAACTGAGAATGGAGTTCTAAATACTTTAGATTACGAGTCAGTTGATCTATTCGACTCAGAATCTGATCCGTTCCGTCAACGGTTAACAGCAGTCACAGCAGACCTCAGATCGATTAGTTACAGCACCGATCAGCAGCAGTTCTATCGTCCAACCGAGTTGAACCATGTCCTTGCCCTGCTGCAACAGCATCCTGAAGCCACTTTAGTCGCCGGAGCAACCGATCTAGGACTAGAGATGAGCCACCATCGCCGTGCCTTTCCGGTGTTGATTTCTCTGGAGGCTGTTTCAGACCTGAAGCAAATTCGCCGCACCGAAGCTGGAGTGGAGATTGGAGCCGCCGTTCCCCTCAGTCAGATCGAGGCGAACCTGCACGGCGTATTCCCCAGCCTGGATGAGATGCTGCATTGGTTTGCGGCTCGACAGGTGCGTAATCGCGCCACCATCGGCGGCAACATTGGTACGGCATCTCCGATTGGAGATCTACCTCCGGTGCTGCTAGCGCTTGATGCAGAAGTGGAGTTGGTATCGGCTCAAGGCCATCGGGTTATGCCCTTGGCGAATTTCTTCAAAGGGTACCGGCAAACCGATTTGCAGTCCAGTGAGCTGATTCGGGCGGTTCACATTCCCACACAGATTACGCCCAGCGCGACGCGACGCTTCAGCCAGTCCTACAAAGTCGGCAAACGCGGCACCGATGATATCAGTATTGTGGCAGCTGCCTTTACCGTTGATCTTGATGCTGCCGACCAGATTGTGCATGCTCGCTTAGCCTATGGCGGTGTGGCCGCTACTCCGGTCCGGGCGGTTCAGGTTGAGCAAATGCTGATTGGGCAGCCCTGGAGTTGGCCCACGATCCAACAAGTCAAACCCTCATTGCAAGCTGCATTCACCCCCTTGACCGACTTGAGGGGCACGGCAGACTATCGTCGGATGCTGATTGGCAATCTGCTGGAAAAATTCTTTGTCGAGATCAACGAAAATCAACGTATCAACCAAGCTGTTCATTATTAAATCAAAACTAAATCAAAACTATCACTGGATTGGGAGGCTAGAACGCATGAGCGGAGTAGGAAAGCGGAGAAGCCATGAGAGTGCCGTAGGTCATGTGACTGGCAAAGCAGTTTACACCGATGAACAACGGCCACCTCACGGAATGCTGTCGGTTTATCCGGTCCTGGCTCCCCATGCCAAGGCTCGCATTCTGGAAATTGACTGGACGGCAGCCCATCAAATGCCAGGCTGCGTCACGGTACTGTCAGCCGCCGATGTGCCCGGACAGAACGATACAGGCGTGATTGTCCAGGATGAACCGCTGTTTCCGACTGAAATTAGCTATTGGGGACAGGCCGTAGTTTGGGTGGTGGGTGAAACAGAACAGGCCGCGCGGGAAGCCGCCGCCAAGGTAGTGGTGAAATACGAACCAATCGAGCCAATCTTGTCGATCCAGGCGGCAGTTCAGGCCGAGTCGTTTCATACCCAACCGCAGGTAATTCGGCGCGGTGAACCAGGATTAGCCCTTGCTCAGGCCGAACACACCCTCACCGGCACTGTCGAGATGAACGGCCAAGACCATTTTTACCTAGAAACTCAAACGAGCTGGGTGATTCCTGACGGCGAAGGGCACTACCAAGTCTATGCCTCAACCCAGCATCCCAGCGAAACCCAGACGATTGTAGCGCGAGTGCTGGGCGTTCCCAATAATCAGGTCGTCGTTACCTGTCTACGCATGGGCGGTGGTTTTGGCGGCAAAGAATCCCAGGCGAATCCGTTTGCAGCCGTGGCAGCCATTGCGGCTCACAAAACCGGGCGTCCGGTGCGGATCAAGCTGAAGCGCCAGCACGACATGATCCTTACCGGCAAGCGGCATGGCTTTCTTGGCCAGTATCAGGTTGGCTTCACCGCAGATGGTCAAATGACCGCCTTGGCCCTGGACCTCTACTGCGACGGCGGCTGGAGTCTGGATTTATCACCGCCAGTGTTGCTGCGAGCCATGCTGCATGTTGATAACGCCTACTACATTCCCAACCTGGAAGTGCGGGGACGGATTGTCAAAACGAACAAAGCGTCTAATACAGCATTTCGCGGCTTTGGCGGCCCCCAGGGCATGATTGTGATTGAAGATATTGTCGATCGCATCGCTAGAACGCTAGAGATACCACCTGAGGTGATTCGAGAGCGCAACTTTTATCACGGTACAGGTGAAACCAACACTACCCATTACCGCCAGGAAATTTTCGATAATCGCATCGCTCGGGTTTGGACCGAGGCCAAAACTAAAGCAAATTTTGCCGAACGCCAGGCAGCCGTTGCCCAATTCAATCAAGCGAACCCCTACAAAAAACGCGGCATTGCAATCACGCCAGTCAAATTCGGTATTTCCTTCAATAAGGTGCAATACAACCAGGCTGGAGCGTTGATTCTGGTCTATACCGACGGCAGCATCCAGCTCAATCATGGCGGTACCGAAATGGGGCAAGGGCTGCATACCAAAATGCTGCAGGTAGCCGCTACAACCCTGGGTGTCAAGATTGAGCGGTTTCGGATGATGCCTACCAGCACCGATAAGGTGCCCAACACCTCGGCAACGGCAGCTTCTAGTGGTTCCGACCTGAACGGGCAGGCTGTCAAAGACGCGTGCGAAACCATCAAGTCCCGCTTGGCATCAGTCGCGGCAAACCTGTTGAACCTCGCCCCCACAGCACTCATCTTTGCCGACGACTGGATCTTTTGCGCCACCGATCCATCCCAACGAGTCGCTTTCACCGATGTGGTGCAGCAGGCCTACAATGAACGGATCAGCCTATCGGCTACCGGCTATTACCGCACGCCCGAAATCTTCTGGGACGCCAACACCAACACCGGCAAGCCCTTCTACTACTACGCCTATGGCACTGCCGTTAGTGAGGTAGAAGTCGATGGCTTTACAGGCACCTTCAAGCTGCGTCAGGTAGATATTGTGCATGATGTAGGTGAATCGATCAATTCTCTAGTGGATCGGGGCCAGATCGAAGGTGGATTTGTCCAGGGAATGGGTTGGTTAACGATGGAGGAACTGGTTTGGGATGAGCAGGGACGTTTTCGCAGCGATGCACCTAGCACCTACAAAATTCCCACCATTAGCGAAATTCCAGAACACTTTGAAGTGCATCTACTAGAACGAGCCGCTCAAGATGGTGTGATCTATGGCAGTAAAGCTGTTGGTGAACCACCGCTGATGCTGGCTATGTCAGTTCGAGAAGCAATTCGAGCGGCAGTTGCTGCCTTTGGACAGGTCAATTACGTGCCGCTGGCGGCTCCGGCCACACCAGAAGCGACCCTACGAGCGATCGAATATGTCCGCGCCCAGAGTCGAGTGCCGGCTGATTCGCAGCTTACCGCATCCGTTTAGCTGGCGCTATCTATCCTAAGATAGGGGAGAAGTTCCTGCTTCTGTTGCCCATGACTTCTCCTCCGATCCAGTGGTATCCCGGTCACATCGCCAAAGCCGAGCGGCAGTTAGCTGAGCAGCTCAAAAAAGTGGATGTAGTCCTAGAGGTACGAGACGCCCGCATTCCGCTAGCGACTCAGCATCCTCAGGTGTCTCAGTGGATTGGTAACAAAGGCCGGGTGTTGGTCCTAAACCGCGTAGACATGATTCCAACTGCAGTCCACCAAGCCTGGATTCATTGGTTTCGCGAGCAGGGAGAAGAGCCGTATTTTACTAACTCCAACCAAGGACAGGGAGTGCCTGCAGTGGCTAAAGCGGTTCAGGCCATTGGTGAGCAAATCAATCAACGACGAAGGGATCGGGGCATGTTACCGCGTCCAGTTCGAGCGGTGGTGATCGGGTTTCCCAATGTGGGCAAGTCAGCCCTGATCAACCGGCTGCTGAACCGTCGGGTTGTAGAGAGTGCTCGCCGTCCGGGTGTAACGCGGCAACTGCGCTGGGTCCGCATCTCGGATCAAATCGAATTACTCGACGCCCCTGGGGTGTTGCCCTCTAAACTCACCGATCAAACTGCGGCCCTTAAGCTGGCGATCTGTGATGACATTGGTGAAGCAGCCTACGACACCCAACGAGTCGCAGCCGCCTTTGTAGACCTGCTCAAACGGGTGGCTCCGCGTCTGACTGGGGTGGAAGTGTTGGCAACCCTCGAGCAACGGTATGGACTCGATCCAACGGATCTAACCGGCGAAAGCTATATTGCCGTTTTGGCCGAACAGAAATATCAAGGCGATTCAGAACGCACGGCTCGCCAGATCTTGAATGATTTTCGTAAAGGCATATTGGGAGCAATTGCCCTGGAATTACCGCCCTCCTAAAAACTTGCTAATCGATGCTTCACAAACTAATCGATGCTTTACAAAACAGCAGGTTTTTATACTGACTAACCCTGTTGGCATGGCTATGCCACAGCTTTTGTTTGCAGCTTTTGTTTGCAGATGCCTGAACATGTAGCGCAAGCAATCATCTGTTGCGTTTTTCAGTGCTGCTCTGCCAAATAGACCATTTCCCCTGCTTTTGAAGCGCTAATCAACAGCTGGAGAATTGCTGCCAGTGCAGGCCTGATATGATACACCGTTTTTAGATCCCAGCACAATAGTAAACCTAGGGAAATTTTAGAAGCTGGATGGCGCAGCGTCTACGCAATCTTACGATTGTCAATGGTTTCCAAATGGACTTAAATTCTTTTAGAGTTTTACGTAGTATTACTTAGAAAATCTAAGTTTCATTAAGCTTGATTAAAAGCTCCAGAAATTCCCTGATGAGGAATAGCCCGCTCTGTGGTTTTCACCCACTCGTGAAATCTTGTATTTACTTGTGCTGATAAAAGATATGACCATCCAATCATTCGATAGGCTGATTGAATCGCTGAATTGCTCAATGTTGCAGGATTACGCAGCCGTCAATTCGCAGAAAAATCCAGTCATGCTGTTGACCGCCCATCTGACCGTACCTCAATTGACCTTCATCGTGCAGCAGTACTCCATCTTTCCCAAAGAGCTGATTGGGATGATTGATCAAGCAAGGAACAAAGCGTTAGCGGCGGGTTGGACAGCGGTGTCAGAAGTACTGAGCGAAAACATTGCCGAGGAACTAGGTAGCCAAACTCAAAACATTTCCCATGCAGACCTGCTAGCCCAAGGGCTGGAGATGGGATTAAACGTGCCTGTCCTGAATGCATCTCCTTCTGAAGCTACTCTGGTTCTGCTGAAAGCGCTGCAGTTGGTGTTCGATCAGCCAGTTGCTTACAGCTTGGGGGCGATGTATGCAGTTGAAGCTACCTCAATTGCCGAACTGCAATTAGTTAAACGCCTGATTGAATTTCTCATGGAAGGGGCACTGCCCAAACCCCTGCACTACTTTTTTGAGATGCACCTCAACGAGTGGGAGCCAGCCCACGAAAAGCAACTGCAAACCGCCATTGCAGCCTACCTAACTCCAAACGATTTTCACCAATTTCAGCAGGGCTTTCGTGCTGTGATGACCATTGTGGATGCCTGGTGGCATAACTTACTCGTGGAAGCAATGCTACTCAATTATGCCCAAGCTAGCCAACCAATGCATGTTCAGGAGCAAGTTCAAAATAGCGTTAATGCAGCTGTTTAAGCGTAGATACCTAATTGTAGGTACTTAATTGTAGATACTTAATTGTAGATACTACAGTAACAGCGTTTCGTTGGCGGGCAAGATGCCCGCACTTTTGCTCTCATATCTACCCAACGCTGGCTTAACTCAACGCTGGCTTAAAAAGTTATTGGACAGTTCAATCATGCTTTCCCAAACAGATTGCAAATTACCGCATATCACAGCTGCCTCATCCCAAGGGTTACCGGGCTACTGCTACTTCTCTGAGCAAATTCTGGAGCGCGAGTACGAAACCCTATGGCACGGCTCCTGGCAGCTTGTTGGCCGCGAGGCGGACCTGGCTAACGCTGGCGATTATTTGACCTGCACAGTAGGCACCCAGCCGATTTTACTAATTCGCTCCCAGACCGGGGCAATCAAGGCGATGCATAATGTCTGCCCACACCGGGGCGCTCGGCTGCTTGACGGACACGGACATTGCCAACAAATTCGCTGTCGCTATCATAGCTGGAGCTTTGGTTACGATGGTGCTCTGCAAGCACTGCCACAAGCCGATTGTTTTCCCAACTTAGATCGTTCCACCGTAGCCCTAGCTCCAGTACAGGTCGAAACCTGGGGTGGCTTTGTGTTTGTTCACCTGGCTGCTGATCGCCGTTTTTTACAGGAATCCCTACAGGAGTATTTAGCCGGATTTGGGGATTATCTGCGTCAGTATCCCCACGCTTGGGAAGAGTTGCGGCAAGTCGATCACTGGGAGTATGAGCACTCGGTCAACTGGAAATTTTTTGTCGAGAATTACCTGGAGTCTTATCACCTGTCTACGGTACATGCTCGCAGCCTTAAGTGTTTCGATCCAAAGCAGATTCATACCAGCCCCGATGGACGCCACTATCAAATTCAGGTGGGATATCGATCCGATAGCGAGACCCATCCTTCGTTTGCGGGAGCCACCGATTCCTATTCTTACCAAGGCTTTGTGTTTCCCAACTGGATGGTGAATACAGCCAACGACAACGTTTCGATTTTTCGAGTCACGCCTTTGGCGGCTGAACGAACCCGCTTTGAAGTCTTGATTTACCAGACACCAGCCCAGAGCGAGCTATTTCCCTATTGTGCGGATCAGTTCCGGCTGCATTTTGATCAGGTGCTGCAAGAGGACTTTGCGGCGGTTCATTTACTTCAGGCGAGTGTGCGCTCCCAAGCCTATGGTGTGCTCCAGTTCGCCGATCCATTAGAGCAGGGCATCCGGCACTTTCATTGGAACTGGTCGCAGAGTTTGCAGCTAGATGCTAGTTGAGGTTAGGGAGCTGCCGAATCGGAATTGCGATCACAAATTCGGTCCCTTCGCCGGGGGCCGAGGTACAGCTCAAGGAACCGTGGTGTTGTTCAGTCACAATTTGGTAGCTGATCGATAACCCCAAGCCGGTGCCCTGACCTACGGGTTTAGTGGTAAAAAAGGGATCGAAGAGTTTTGACCGAGTCGCTTCGGTCATCCCCATACCGTTGTCTGCAATACAGATCCACACCTGATCTTGAACAGTAGAGGTTGTGATTGTGAGCGTAGCTGGCCGAGAAACTGAACTGGTGAACTGCAAACAGGGTTCAAGTGCATCGATGGCGTTGGCAAAAATATTCATGAATACTTGATTGAGGGGACCTGGATAACACTCAACTAACGGCAGTTGACCATATTGTTTAATCACCTCGATACCGGGCCGATCCAATTTCGGTTTCAACCGATGCTCTAAGATTAGCAGCGTGCTGTCAATGCCTTCATGGATGTCAGCATGCTTCTTTTCTGCTTCATCTAGCCGAGAAAAATTGCGCAGGCTCAAAACAATCTCCCGAATCCGCCGCGTGCCTTCTTGCATTGAATCTAGTAACTTTGGCAGGTCTCCTGTCAAAAAGTCTAAATCTACGTCTTCCGAATGCTGCACAATCTCTGCATCGGGTGAGGGATAGTGCTTCTGATAAAGCTGTACGGCTGCCAACAAATCCCGAATATAGTCGCGGGCATGGTTGAGGTTACCGTGAATAAAATTCACCGGATTATTAATCTCATGGGCAATACCGGCAATCATTTGTCCTAAACTCGACATTTTTTCAGTTTGCACCAATTGAGCTTGAGTGCGTCTCAGGTCTTGCAGGGCACTGAACAATTCTTCGGTTCTGGCATGTACACGAGTTTCCAACTCTTCATTGGCCTGTTCCAACTCGCGATTCGCTTGCTCTAGTGCTCCAAATGAGGCCCGCAGTTGCTGAGCCATTTGATTGAAGGATTTTGCCAGTTCGCCAATTTCTCCAACTCGGTTCGACTCATTCACCGACTGATCAAGCTGTCCGGCAGCAATTGCTTTAGATACCTGGTTTAATTGCAGCAGCGGTTTGGCAATCCACCGGGAGGTATATAGTCCCAGTAAGGTTGCCAGCGCCAAGGCTCCAAGACACAGCAAAATCGTCGTGCGTGTGTAGGCATTGATTTGGCCCATGAAGTCTGACTCAGGCATCACCACAACAATCAACCAGTCTATGCCCCACACATCTTGCCAGGGCGTCACCTGCACAAACTGTCGTTCACCGTTGCTCTGAAAATCGACCTGTTCTGCTTTTTGAATCTGGTCTAGCCCAGCAAAATGTTGCTGCAAATAGTTGACTGTTGAACGAATCAGTTGATCTTGACTCTCGCTGGCGCTTAAGCGTTTGGGTCTGCCATTCACCATCGCAAAGGGTTCATCTCTGGTTGAACTGGCAATTAGTAGGCCATTGCGCTCAATGATGAAGGTTCCACCCGTTGAGCTAACATTCAGCCGTTGCAAAAATTGGCTAATTTCCCACAGGCGTTGCTCGGTCCAACTAATTCCCACGAGGTTGCGCTTGGCATCATACACCGGATAGCTGGCAGCCAGGGAAAGATAGTAAGGCTCAACTTCCCATTGAAACAGTGTCCAGGTTGGCTTACCCGCTTTAACAGTCGCTTGATACCAGCGTTCTCGCTTGAAGTCATAATTCTGCACTACTGTCTGAGACCGCAGTCGATTGCCTACCTGATCGGTGGTGTAACTGTAGACATCTTTAGTCCCGTACTTTCGAGGAGACATTAGATCGATTGTGATAGGACTATTTGGATAGAAACGACCAGCTGCTACAAAATCATCGTCAGCCACAAAATTGATGTAGCCAGCATCATAAATTTGCATCTGCCGCCAAAACAAATGCCCTAACCCATCTAAGTCTTTGGGATTGAGCAGTCCCAATTCCATTGCAGTACCATTCATTTGGCTGAGATGCCGAGCCGATACCAGATAGCTCTCTAGATGTTGATTGATCCGGTTACTATATTCGTTCCTCAGCCTGCTAGCTACCTGGTTGACGGATTGTTGCCCGTTACGAAGCGATAAGTATCCAGTCAGCGCCACCGCTCCAGCAATTTGCAAAACAAATGGTATCAAAAGAATGGCTCGCAGGGATACCGGCCTGCGGTGTTTAACCTTACCGTTCCATTTTTTCCGATTGAACACCACTTACCTCAACTTTAGCTTGCGAGTTCGGCTCATACCGTTAGCTCTAACTTGGGAACTGCCACTGACCTACACTAAAATTCCCGTACCGACATGAGAACTCTCAATAGTAAGGGGAATGGGTTCTAATAGGACCGATATAACTATTGGCGGCTTGATAACTATTGGCTGGCTGCTTGCACTGCTGCCAACAGATCCTGATGGACAGATGGGGATGCGGCGATGATCAGTCCGGAGCGGCGATAGTCTTGACAGGTGGAAAGCGGGGGTAGAGCTTCACCCTCCAGCGTCGTAACCAGGCCACCTGCTTCTTTGGCCATAAAGGCTAGAGCCGCACTGTCGATCCACTGTCCGGCTTTAAGCACCGCTCCTGCGACTTCACCGCTTAACATGCCATTAATCAAGGGAACCTGCACCTGGTTGGAATAGGAGGTGGCAATGTCGATTACCCTGTAACGGTCTGACAGGAAGGGCGTCAAATGGCCCATTGCCCAGCCCAGGAAAAGGGTCGGATCGGGTTGGGAGATCTGCAACGGCTGGCAGGCGTCTAGCGGATCGTCTAAGTGACCCTGCCAACAGCCTTGGCCTCGCAGCGCATAACAGTAAGTATATTGGGCGGGAGTAATGGCAAGCACCGCTTCGTAATCATCCTGATTCAGCACGGTGAGAATAATTTGATAATTGGAGTGGCCATCGAGATAAAACTGGGTGCCATCGATCGGGTCCAACGTCACTAGGTAATCATCCTGGGGTCCCAGATCAATTGCTCGAAAGTATTTGGTGTTATAGGACTTTTCGTATTCCTCACCGTAGAAGCGAATATTCGGAAACAGACCTAGCAACGCCACTTCTACAAAGGTCTGAATCGAAAGATCGGCATCGCTAAGGGCAGCGGCGAAAAAGTTATCGGCCTGTTTAGCCGGATGGGCTACAATCTGAGCCTGGATCTGGCGAGCGTAGGCAGCAGCAACTCGCAGGTGGGGCAAAAGGGATTCCAGAATTTTGCGGGGAGTAGGCTGAGACATGGTTGGAGACTGATTTTGAATTTTAGATTTTGAATTGACCAGGGGCCTGGCATTTGTCAAATAGTCTAGAGCGCAATCACTCAGTGTAAGGTCTCGCTGGTGCAGGCTAGATGCTCGCACTGCATCTACCGTTTAATTTGGTGGACCCACTGAATAGCGGTAATTGGAGCAAAAAAAAAGACACGACAAATGACTGATTGCAACCACCATGCTATCAGGCTGCCAGACTCTTTAGCGTAGCCATGCCCACAGGGCTGTAGATTCAAAACTTATCATTCAAATCTAAAATCCAAACTCCAAACTCTAAAATCTAACAATTTATTCACACAGCGGTTTTGCATCGTTGCGTTCAACGAGTGCCAACACTGGATATTGCTCACAGTTGTAGAGGGGTGTCAGCGGGAAGACAGTGGGAAAGGCATTGCCCAAATCGACCGGGGTGAACCGGTCTAGAGCACAGGTAGTTTGATTCTGTTGATTAGCCAGACAAGTTTCTAATTCGGCTCTGTATCGCTGTGCTAGTGGATCGGTGGGCTTTAGCTCTAGCGCTTGCTTGAAGGCGTTGAGGGCGTCAGGAAAGCCGGATCGGCCTAGAAGCAAGGCGGCAAAGGCTTGGCTGAGCCAAGCTCGATAGTTCTGGGCTTGGGCCTCTTTCGCTAACACTTGATCGCTAAAGATCTGGATGGCGTCCCGGTAGTTGCCGGCTCTGGCATTGAAAGAACCGTGGTTGTAAATTAAATTCACCGAGGCAGGATTGATGGTCTGGGCTTTTTCAAATAGGACATTCGCCTGTTCGTAGTCGGTTTGGGTGAGCGGGTTTTGATTAATTAAAAAAGCGAGTAGTTCGGCTAGAATCGGCCAGTCGGATGCCGACAGCGTTGCTGCATCCTGTTCTAGATATAGGTTGATGGCTTGGCGATAGGTTTCGGAATAGGTAGGATTATCTTGCAATAACTGGGTTAATCCTAGGTAGAAGAACGCTTGAGGATCGCTGCTGCGAATCTTGATCGCGGTCTGAAAGTCCTCTACGGCTCGATTCAGAATTTTGGCTGCATCAGCAGATTCGTGCTTCCATAACAGCATCAGGGCTTGACCTCGGTTTTTCAATGCCTGAGTATCGTTGGGCTGACGGGCAATTACCTGACTACAGGCTTCTAAGACGCGATTGGCCGCTACGACTAGCTGCACATCCGACTGGGCTGAGGTAATCGTTGTATTGCAGGAGGCAATTTGCTGCGCTTGTACGGAGCGGTAGTAGCTCCAAATTCCACCCAACAGCAACACCAGCACAGCGGCCAAACTGCCGAACAGTACCGGGCGATTGGTTAACCATGCTGAGGATGAGGGAGTTGCGGTGGGCTGATTCAGGGCGCGCAGATCGTCGAGTACTTCCGTGGCGCTGAGATAGCGTTGATCCGGATCATGGCGCACCAGTTTGGTCAGAATGCGGGCGAGACCTTCACTGACGGGCACCATCGGCTGATCGGAGATGGTGAAGCGCCAAATAATTTCGCCAGTCTTGCGGTCGATGGTGAGATAGTTGGGTTGAATGCCGGTGAGGGCTTGAATTCCAATCATGCCAACCGCATAGAGGTCGCGGCTAAATTCCGATTTTTCTGGCTGTAGGACAGTGCGATCGACCAATCCGGCTGGCGGGTAGTAGCTGGGTACTCCCACTAAACGGCTGATCTGGCCTAACCGCTGTTCTAAAGGCTGCTCGAAGCGTACTGTCCTACGGCCAGAAAAATCAGCGAGTTCGGGCACCCCCTGCAGAATTCCAAAGTCGATCAACACGAGTTTGCCGTCCTGCTGGCGGCGCTTCAGGTTGGCGGGTTGCAGGTTGAGGTGGGACAGGTTTTGGCGATGGACAAATTCCAGAATTTCTAGAATATCCATTAGCAGGTGAATCACCTGCGTTTCGCTCCAAGGCTGGTTGGGGCGGATCTCGTCGCTGAGACTGCTGCCTTCGATAAATTCTTGAACGATGTAGAACTTGCCATCTTCTTCAAAGGAGGCCAACAGTTTAGGAATTTGACCGTGACCGTTCAATTTTTCGAGCTGCTTGAAGCGGACACTCAACATTTCATAGAGTTCTGCTGATGGTTTTTGGGACAGTTCTGTTTGAGGTTCTATCGACCGTTCTGCTGACTGTAAGATCAAATCAATCTGCTTAATCACATACTGATTCTGGCTGGGTAGATCTCTGTCTTTCACCAGAAAGGTTTGAATAAACTCGGATTCTCCCAGTTTTTTGATTACTTCGTATCGCTGTCGAATCACTGGACGTTCCTTCAGGGCCGCTAGCTCATGCTCGACCCATTCCTGATGGAATACACTGGCATAGATGCGGTTAGCCACGTTTAACTCGCCCGCCTGATTTTCCACCAGGCCCAGGTTAATCAGCGTTCGCAGTTCAGCACTATCGTCAGCAATCACCGCTTCTTGACGCAAAATCTTTTGGTAGAGACGCAATAGCTCCAGACATTTTTCGTCGCTCAACAGCGTATCTCGTAGCAGCCGCAGCGGTTCAGCCGAGACTTGGGTTTCCCAGTATTGAATTAGGCGCGTTTGCACCAAATGCTCGACCCAGCCCGCCTCGCTGCCTGCCGGGATCCGCGCTTCTGACTCTGAGATCAAAAGCTGACAAAGCTGTTCGGTCAACGCTGGTTGGGAGCCAGCCCAGGCTTGAATTTCCTGCATCAACCCCGCCGGATTTTGGGCGATTTGGGTCAGTTCGGGGGCGAAGCGGGTGAGGATTTTGGCGACTTCACTTTTGGCCTGCTGCGACAGTAACTCTGCTGTTTCGCGCGTCATGCGTTCGGCCATCATTTGGCTATGGGTGAGAAATCGCTGATCGTGTTCGCCCAATTCCTTATCCTCCGCCCAAGCCAGCGCATCTAGCAGTGCCCTACCCCGCAACAACCGTGACTCATCTCTGCAGCCAGAGGCATACCAAGCCTGTATGGCTTCGGCATAGGGCCGCAGATCGGCGAGTGCCTCTTGCACCCACTGTTCGTTAAACACAGCGCGGTAGATCGGATTATAGACGGTGAGCTGGCCTGCCTGCTTGACCACTAGTCCAGATAGCCGCAGTTCGCTTTGTTCGCGGCTCTCATCGGCTGGAATTGCTCCTAGGCGCAAAATTTGTTGATAGAGCCGCAGTAAGCGGCCCAGAAATGGTTTGTCTTTTTCGCGAATTCGCCGAGAAATGGTTTTGAGATGATCTGGGTTATCCTGCGACTCCCAGTTATCGATCACATAGGTTTGCACCAATGTTTCAATTGCAGCGGTTTCTGTTCCGGCAGCAATCGGGTCCGATGATTTGGCTTGGGTATCGACTAGAAGCCGACAGAGCTTTTGGGTCAGAAACGGTTGTCCTCCAGTCCAGCGCAAAATTTCGGCCAGCACCTGTTCCGGCTGCGCGGCGATTCCTTCTAGACCATCACTCAGGGGCTGTACCTCGTTGAGCTGAAAGCCATGTAGCTCGATGGCCCGCCCCAGGTTAAAGGGCGTGCGATCCCGGTCGGCAATCAGATCGGACGGTGTTGCCACGCCAATCAGCACAAAGGTCAAACGGCGGTAGGCTGGCTTTTGGGGCCGCTGATTGTAGCAGGCGCGGATAAAGGCAAAGAAATCATCTGTAGGGAAGCCCAAACTGAGGACGCTGTCAATTTCGTCAATTACAATCAGCACCGGCTGCTCGATCTGGGTCAGCAGCACCGTGTCGATGAATTCGCCCAAGCGGGCCAGCGGCGTCAACATGCGGCGTTCTTGCCACCAGGTGACCAAATGGCAGTCCAGCCCCAAACTAACCGCTAGATGATGGGCCAGCGTCGCATACCACTGGTCAGCACTCACCTGCTGCGCCCCAATTTGAGTCAGGTCGATCAGGGCACAGGCATAGCCTTCGGCCTCTAACCGTTTGCGCGTCCGCACTTCCAGGCTTGATTTTCCCATCTGGCGTGAGTTCAGCACATAGCAAAACTCGCCGGCCTTCAGTGCCTGATACAGATCCCGGTCTGCTTGACGCACTACGTAGCTGGGGGCATCCGCTGGTAGGGTAGCTCCAACGCGGTATTCGTAGGGGGGAGTGGGCATGGGTGGGGGAGGTGGGGAAGGTGGGGAAGGTGGGGAAGGTGGGCGTTGATTCGGTAGGGGCAAAGCATTTGCTGATAGATCTGTGTATTTGCGTTTTAGACGGTTTGGCAAATGCTTTGCCCTTACCTGTGCTGATAGATCTGTGTATTTGCGTTTTAGACGGTTTGGCAAATGCTTTGCCCTTACCTGTGCTGATAGATCTGTGTATTTGCGTTTCAGACGGTTTGGCAAATGCTTTGCCCTTACCTGTGCCGATAGATCTGTGTATTTGCGTTTTAGACGGTTTGGCAAATGCTTTGCCCTTACATGGGGAGGACGTTGAGGAAGTACTGGCGGTAGAGGAGGCAGCGTGGCTTGATGAAGTTGCCTTCTAGGTGAACTAGGCCCATGCTTTGCAGTTTGAAGGCGTGGGCGGGTTTGACTTGAATGGGTTCGGTGGCCATGACCACGTCGCGAAAGACTTGGATCAATTCTGGGGATTGTTCTAGATGGCTGAGCTGCTGCCGCAGATGGTTGCTGTAAATGCTGGCTTCGGTCGGGGCCGTTTGCAAAAACTCCTCTAAACTGACGGATTGGCGCTGCATTTGTTCCAATCCGAGCTGAAGCAGGTAAGGATGACCGCCGATTAAATGGGTAAGCTGCTCGACTTCGGCAGTACTCCAGGAGAAACCATAGCGCTGTACCAAATCCTGCACCTGTTCCAGGCTGAATTCGGGTAAATCCACCAGAACCCCGACCCCTGCCAGGGGAGAGGCATTGATGTCGAGAGCACCATAGATTTCGGTCGCGTGGACGATGATTAACCGCAGTTTCTGCCAGACGGGGCTGTGGCGATCGCTGCGGCGCGGCAAGTCATGCCAGTTGCGCAAGAGTTTGCAGAAGTCGGCGGCAATTTCTTCGTGCTCAAACACCAGATCGGTATTGTCGAGGGCGAGCACCAGCGGTTGGTTTAACGAACTGAGCAGATAATCCTGAAAGTAGAAAGTCGCGTTGTAACTGCCGGAAAAAATATCCTGCCATACCTGATCGATGGAATGACTGACGCCCAGTTCGCGGCTGACAACGGCACAAAACCATTTCAAAAAGGTGTTGAGGTCAGAGAACACGGCCCGATCGGCAAGCTGAAAGCTGAGGCAGACGGTTTGATACCCCTGTTGGCTGGCCTGCCAGAGCAATCGGGTTAGGAGGGTGGTTTTGCCCATATGCTGGGGAGCTTTGATCCGCACTAGGCCACCCGCAGTCTCGATGGTTTGGCTACAGGTATCTTCCAGAATCGGTCGCTCGATGTAGAGGCTAAAGTCCGGTTCGGTTGGATCAGACGGGCGCGATTCTAGCTGGAGGGCTGGAGCAGCATCGACTACAACGGGCGCTGACGCTAGGGGTGAGGCTGGAGATGGTGCTGGGGTAGGGGCGGCTGTCGGAAGGATGGTTACAGCAGTTGCTTCCGCCTGTTTAGTGGCCTGCGGGTCGTACCACTGGTTCCACTCCTGCGCATCAACAATATCAATCGGTTCTAGCTCTAAAGCGCTAACAATGTCGCGCACCGAATTGCGGTCCACCCGATCCCGACGAATCAGGCGTTTGAGCGTATCCGGAGCCACATTAGCAGCGCGTGCTAGGGCTTCTAACGTCAAGCCCCGTTTGCGTCGCTCAATTTCTAATCGTTCAATGCCCGCTAGCGTTGCCTGGACGCTGCGGCTGCGGCGTTTGTTCATAGGTATTGCCCTGATGGTGGCCCTGATGGTGGCCTTGATGGTGGATTGACGTATGCTTCTCACGTCAATTGTCAAAAATTTAGAACTAGTTGGTCAGCAGTTTGGTTGAAAAGCGATCCGGCAATTTGGATGATTTCACTAAACGCGGTTGAACTGCCCTAAACTGCCCCGTACTGCCCCTATCCGAATTAGCTCTGAGTTCCGTATTCTGAATCTCAACGGAATTTACCTCAACGGAATTTACCTAAATTGTCTTTTCTTTGCATCACCGCCTATGTTGTCTAACATTTTAAGGATTGTTCCAACTGCTCGTACCGAGAAGAACCAGCCGCAGGCATTGCCAAAGCACCAGTTCTTTGCCGCTTGTCCAGATGCGCATACCGTTACAACTCATACTGTCACAGCAGTTGCACCGCAGCAAAGCCAATCTGAGCTATACGGTCATACCGCTGATGAGTTATACGGTCAAAACTCCAGCGATTATAGCGTGCAGCTCTCGCCGCCTCTGGTGACTCTACGTCCTCTTCACCAAGATTTTACCCAATCTCCTGGTTCTACCCCTGCTGTTACAAAGCCAGCCAGCTCTCTGCCGCCACATTCTCCTGTGCCGTTGCTTGAGCGCATCAATGATTGGGTCAACCACTGGTTAGATGGAACTGCCGATCACCCAGCCGAGCCAGGAAGGGCAAACAGCACCCATCGAGCCATTGGATCGGCCTGGCTAACCAAACCCCGCATTAACCAGCAAGGACTAGGACTGCTGCGCCAATTTGAACCGCTGCCATCCTACTCAGAACAAACGATTCGAGAAATTGAGCAGGCAGTTCTGCGCCAGGTTAAGGTGCCGCTGACGGCCAACCAATTTTCGGCACTTGTTTCACTGACGTACAGTTTGGGCGAAGCCAACCTCAGACGCTCAACCTTGCTGAAGTATCTCAATACAGGTCGCTATCAAGCTGCGGCTCGTGAATTTGATCGTTGGGTTTATGTTGGCCCTAACCGTAAGCCGGATTTGGTGGTGCGGCGAGCTGCTGAGAGAAAACTGTTTCTACAAAACGATTAGCGGGAATTGCTTAATTTATCGGGTTGATGACCTCGTTTTTTCGTTGATTCAATCTACGCCGAGTCGCGAATCACTTGTAGAACTATGAAACGCTCAGGAGGAGGAAAAACTCCAATGGAATCTAGCAAATTGACCCAGGCCAAACCGACTCAACCCCAAGCCCATTGGAATAGCGATCCCCTAGAACAAGCACTCCTCAGCACCCCAATCGGACTGATGGAACAGATGTCGGCCTCTTTGCTAGCCGTTGTTCTTAGTGGCATTAACCGCTTGAGTCACTGGTTTATTGGACAGAAGATTAAGCTAGAGAAAGTCAACATGCTTGACCGTTGTCCTCGTATCGATTCAATTGCTTTATCGATTAGGGTTGGAGCCAATGCTCGAACGAATCCCTACGGCATCGACATCATCAAACGCTTCGAAGGGTTCCCCCCCGATGTGGAACCAGACGTGAGAGAAGCAGAGCAGACGGTAAAACGACTGGTTAATGTGCCGCTGACCTCGAATCAGTTTTCTGCACTCGTTTCCTTCACCTACAACTTGGGTGAAACGACCTTCCAGCAGTCTGATTTGTTGAGGCATCTGAATGCAGGACGCTACAGAGCTGCAGCCAAAGAATTTGATCGCTGGGTTTACATTGGCTCTAGTCGGTTCGCCAAATTGGCAGCCCGACGAGTCGCAGAGCGAGGACTATTTTTGCGAGACGATCGGGTAAATCATTGTGGACAATAAAGAAGAGTTGAGAGAATTAGATCCGGATTGGACAGAAATAGGGCACCGATAGTCAGTTTGCGATAGTGGGTTTACTGCGGGTTTACTGTAAGGTTACTGCGAGGTTACTGTGGCGGGCATCTAGCCCGCTTTTGTGTATTCAGTTATATTAGTAGCGTTGGCTATATTGTAAAATATGCACTCATGCGCTTTGTGAGGCATCCTATGTCTGAGAGAATCCAACGAACTGTTCACCAAACTCTGATCAATGCACTGACGATCTTGGCGAAACAGGGAGATGAGCGAGCAGCCGAGGCGCTGCAAGAAGTTCAGGCTACCAACTACGAGATTATCGAGAATGAACCCGACGAGCACGTCGAGATGATTTTGAAATACTCTGATGGCACCTATCTAGTCACAGAGCAAGGGGCAAGCTTTTTCCCAGCTCAAGAACAATGATCTGACTACCAAGATCTGACTACCAGATCTGATTACCAAAATTCCATTCTAGTCAGACCTCCACGCTCAACAGGTACATCAGTAACAGATGCAACGGATAGAATCAGAATGATGCAGTAAATTGGCGATTAGTTAACAATCCAGTCACTCATCTCCTATTTCTAGATGACCAGATGATTTTTGAGACCAGATAATTTTTGATCTGATTCGCTGACTTCATCAACCAATCTTCGCTTTTCTGGACCATCCTCTGTCAACGACCCAAAACCATTGTTTTTCCATCAGTTATGACAAACCTTGCCGATATCAATCAAGATATATTGACATTGGCTATAAAACTTGAGACAAATTTTAGAATGTCAAGTATACACAATTGGTCAAATTAGCAATAGAATAATCTCAAGTAATTTACTCTCAGTATCTAAAAATGGCAAAAACGGCAGCAACCCGCAATCGACCCAAATCGGCCAATGTCTCTAAAACCGCCATTGACCAGCTCGGTTCTATGTTGCAGGATCTCTCTGAAAAACCAAAGGCAGAAATGTCTTTGCGAGAAGCAATTGATGAACTGCGTGGGCCAATTCAAAGCGCGATGGCTAAAGGGTATAACTACGAAGACATCGTGAAAATTTTGGCAGAGGAAGGGATTCCCACCACCGTTACCACCGTGAAGCGCTATATTTCCCTGGGTAATCCTCCCAGACGTAAATCGTCAGGCAAAACTCGGGCAAAGCGTAGCCGCACTGCATCGGTCGAGGCTGAAGTGACAGAAGCTCCTGCACCCAAAACCCGTAAGTCGAGCAAAGCGGCTGAACCGGTGGAAGAAGCTCCCAAACCCAGAGGCCGGCGTAAAACGGCGGCAGCTAGTGCAGAACCTCCTGCCCAAGCCACAATTAAAGCGGAACCAAAAAGCAAAACGACGAAGGGAACTCGCGCGGCTACGACGACGAAATCTACTGGTAGAGGCCGCAAAAAGTCATCCTAGAGTTGGGGCTGCGTGAGGTAGAACATTAAGGACTTAAGGATTTTGATGCAGGAATGTGTTGATCTCGTCTAGTTCCGCCTCACGCAGACGAAACTCTGCGGCCCCAATGATTCCGTCCACCTGTTTGGCGTTGCGTCCACCTACAATCGCTGCTGTCACAGCTGGATGCCGCAATGTCCAGGCAATGGCGACTTCAGCGGGTGAGCGTCCGTGGCGCTGGCCAATTTGTCGCAGCAATTCAACTAGATTTAAATTACGCGATAGGCGCGGTTCCTGAAATTCCGTGCTGGTTTTGCGCCAGTCGTTGTCTGGTAAATTGGCAATCCGTTCTTTGGTCATTGCCCCAGTTAGTAATCCCGATTGCATTGGCGAGTAAACAATCACGCCAATATTTTGCTGCTGACAGAAAGGTAATATCTCCTGCTCTACTTCCGGTTTGATCAACGAGTAGGGCGGTTGCAGCGACGTGATGGGCGCAATTGCTTGGGCGCGCTGCATCTGCTCGACATTAAAGTTAGATACCCCAATGTCGCGCACTTTTCCTTCCTGCTTCAGTTTCGCCAGCGTTTCCCAACCTTCTTCAATCTCTGGGTCTGGATTGGGCCAGTGAATCTGATATAAGTCGATCACCTCAATTTGTAGACGGCGCAAACTGGCTTCTACTTCTCGCCGAATTGATTCGGCTTTCAGGCTCCGTCCTAGTTGGCCTTGCTCATCCCAAATTAACGAACATTTAGTGAAAATGTAAGGATGATGCTGGCTTTGCTTGAGTGCTCTTGCCACAACCTCTTCAGAATGTCCTAGACCATAAACGACAGCAGTATCGATCCAATTGATGCCCAAGTCTAGCGCCCGCTGAATTGCCGCAATCGAATCCTGATCATCTTGTGATCCCCAGCCAAACTGCCAGTTACCACCACCAATTGCCCAAGCACCATAGCCAATCGGAGTAATCTGTAGATCTGAGTTGCCAAGTTGTTTTGTCTGCATAATAAATTCCCGGGTAGTTTACTAAGTTTGTATCATCAGAAGTAACTTTATCTGTTACTCAATCTAGTTTCAATCTATCTTCATTGATTAGCTTAGATCCTGCGCCATGACAAGATAAAGTGAATCAATTTATAGATAAACTCAGTATGAGTTAGGAATGGTGGATCTGTGGAGCTAAGGGTTCAATCAATCGCATCCGGAGCGATACTTTGTGCTTGCAATACTAAGTCGGTGGCTCGGCTGAGCTTCGTCGAGCGCCCTCCGACTCTCCTGATTAGCTGAGTAACCCGCATAGGCGAGTTTGGCCTGTGTAGGCGCGGCTTACTCCAGAGTGTTGTCGGTCAGCTGTTGATGGCTCCTGTGATAATCGCTCGGCGCGATCCATAAAACTGTATTCAGATTGTCTTTCGCTGCGGATTCGAGTCTCGATATACTGAATCTCGATATACTGAATATTGCTTTGCTGTAACTCTGCGGAAGAAGCTATGGATCTAGTGTTGATTGTTGCTACGGTAATTGTGGCCGGGTTGATTTTCTCACTGCTGGTACGGGTGGTGAGGGCAGCACTCGGCACGCTGATTACCCTCGGACTAGTTCTCCTCGCGTTGCAGTTTCTCTTTGGTATTAGTTTTAATGATATTTGGCAAGAGATGGCCCAATTATGGCGTAGTCTCGAACAAGCGATTGCGTGAGTTGAGTCAGCGGCCCTTTTAAGGCAGTTTCAGAAAGAATCATTAAGAACCCTGAAGTAATTCCGCCCACCTTTCACAATGGAAGAGTAGAGTGCAGGTGCTTCTCATGGCCTATGGATGTGATCTCGGCGGTGGTCAACGAGTTTATTTAGATAATCAGGGTAGCCAAACCGTGATTACTCTTGCTTCTAGCAGCCCAGGGCAGCAGCAGCAGGCGAGTACTGGTTTCCAGACCGGACGTTGGAATGGATCTCCCCAAGCGTTTCAAACGGCGAGCGGGATTGTGATCAAAATTCCCCTGGCAGACGGCGATCGATTCATCCAAATCCAGGGCAATCGCATTCATTGGGTGAACGCAGGCACAGTTGAGACGGCTCAACCATTAGTAATGCAACAAGTCGAAATGCCAGAACTGGCCTCGATGCCACCCATGCAGCCCATGCAGCCCATGGAAATGCAGCCCATGAAACCGATGACAATGGGCAACATGTCAATGAATATGAACCCAATGGAAATGCGGATGGGTGATATGGAGATGCGGATGGGATCGGCTGCCGCGGCAAACCAAACAACCCACCAAGCCTCTGCCCAGCAGGACAGCAAGCGCTTTTGCAATCAGTGCGGTTCATCTGTCAAACCTGACGATCGGTTTTGTTCGAGCTGCGGCAATCGGCTAGGCTAGAGTTGGGTTAGAGCTAGGTTGAAACTGGATTAGAGAATACATGACTATTAGTTTCACCAATCCCATCCAAGCGCTTACCTATCGCAAAGTAGAAGATTACCTCACCACCTCCATCCTGTTCCGAGATGCACTACAAGTTGCTACGAATCAGCCCAGCTTCTATGTCACCTACGGTTCAGCTTTGATTAGCGTGGAGGTGCTGGCGTGGGATGTGCATCCCTGGGAAAGTGGAGATCTGGCAATCGTCAAGGCGTGCAGTTGCGTTACGGTTGATAGCCAGGTAAACGCAGCGTTGATGCACTATTTACTATTGGAAAATAGCCGCATGCGGTTTGGTGCGTTTCAACTCGGTAATGCCAACGAAATCCTATTCGCCCACAGCGTGTTAGGAGGCGAAAATATGGATTTGATGGAGCTACAGACTTGTATTTTGTCGGTTGTAACAATTGCCGACACCTACGACGATATCATCGTCGAGAAATTTGGCGGACAGCGAGCCGTTGATCGCTTGATGTAGATGGGGTGATATTGAAAAAATTGTCAAAATTGTCACTGCTCGCTTCAACGAGTAGAATACACAGGTTCAACAGCAATCATAACCATCTTTAACGCTATCTTCAACGAGCATGGAGGGATTCGAACCCCCGACCCTCAGAACCGGAATCTGATGCTCTATCCACTGAGCTACATGCCCTCAAACCTTTCCCATCATAGCAGTTTATCAGCTAAGCGTAAACCTACAGAGTTGTTTCATCATAAACACGCTGTTTGGGTCATCCGTGTAGTCGGCAAAGGGGCCGCAATCCTTGAAGCCATACCGGGTGTACAAGGCGCGGGCTGGAGCGAATTCTGGCATGGACCCGGTTTCCAAATACAGATAGTCATAACCCCGTTGCTCGGCTACTTGAATGATGTGGGCAAGAAGCTTGGAGGCAACTCCTTGACGACGGTGGGCCTTGACGGTACGCATTGACTTGATTTCACCACTACTGGAGTCGAGCTGCTTTAGAGCACCGCATCCAAGTAATTCATCGCCCTTCCAGGCAGTCCAGAAGGTAATGTCGGGTAACCGTAATGCTTCTAAATCGAGCGCATGGACACTTTCGGGTGGGGTGATCTCATACATATTTTCGAGATGTTCCCGGAGCAGGTCGGCGATTTGTTTGCCGGTCAGGTTGTCTTCGCGAATTTCCAAGCGGCTCAGCTCTCTCTGATCAGCTATCACTCAAAGATTTTACTCTAGTTTGTGTTACTGCTGTGCCGACTCATGGAGCACCTCAGAATCAAAGAAAGCGTCGATAGCGGGCTTCTACGAGTGAGTAAATGCTGTAGGCAATTAGTCCCAATGAAACTAGGCCCAAAAGCCATGCTCCGTAAGGTTGTTGAGCTAGAACTGCCAGTGCTTCTCCTAAGCCTTTGGCCTGACTGGCATCGGATTGGAGGGCCGCGAGGACAAAAAATAGGCCAATGATGGCGAATACAATGCCCCGTGCGGCAATACCGAATTGACCAGCTCGTTTGGCCCAGCGTTGTTCGGTCGGACTCATTTCCTGCTGTTTGAATTGGCGCTGAAACTTGGCAGTATAGGCTTCATAGAGGTAGGAAAGTCCGACTGCAATCACAACTACACCCGCTAAACCGACTAGCCATTGACCGAAGGGTTGGGCAAGAAAGCGGGCGGTCCAATCTTGGGTGGCGTTGCCATCACCTCCACCTCTGCCAAGAATCAGCTTGACGGCGGTGATCGCGAGTCCGGTGTAGGCTGCTGCGCTGAAGGCATAGCCTAGCCGCTGGGCAACGCGCTTGGGAGTTATACTTTCGTTAGCATGTTCCGGATCGAGAATGGTTTGGGCCAACCGCCAGCATACATAGCCGATAATACCGATGGTGATTAAGCTGAGCAGAAATTTACCAAACGGCTGTACTACGATTTCGCGCAGCGCGCCCTGGGTATCGGTAGTTCGGCCTCCGGCACCGAAGGCAGCCTGAGCTGCCAGTAGCCCTACCACGAAGTAGACGACTCCTTTGGCGGCAATGCCAAACCGAGAGAGACGCTCGAACCAGGGATGGCGAGTTGCCTGCTGAATAGATTGGGGCACTGGGGCCGATGGGTTGCGTCGGGTCATGGCAGGTCTAAAGTAGTTTTTAAGCTTAAATTAGCCTGGTTGTAAGGGAGGGTATAAGCTTCTAAAGGTAGAGAAATGGGTGGATAGGTACTGCGATGGGTGCTGCATAGGTTTTGGAGTGATAGGGGCTATCTGGCAGATGGCAACGGGCGGCAAAACAGGCTACTCTCAAATCAGCCCCTAGGCTTGATCGACTGCTGATTGAGGCTGTTTATGATTCAGGGCAAGCGCAGATATCGGATTTGGGGGGTGGTGGTTGAACGCCAGACCCGACAACCGCTTGGAGGGATGCGGGTAGAGGCTTGGGACAAGGATCCGCTGTTTGATGATCTGCTGGGTACGGCAATCACAAATGAGCAGGGGGCGTTTCAGATTGAGTTTGATGAGACTTATTTTCAGGAATTATTTTTGGATCAGTATCCTGATATTTTCTTTCGGGTGTTCTGGGGTGGAAAACTAATTAAATCCACTGAAGATGCGGTTTTGTGGAATACGCAATCAACGCAAGTGCAAATTGCTTTGGAAGTCGATTTTCTGAGCGAGCAAGGAATTGAGGGTTGGAACCTATCTACAGCCAATCAAGGAATTGGACTCGAATCGGCCTATCCTAGCTATTACAAAGTGGGGGGAAGTTTGGAATATCAGCATCCTACCTACATTGTGCGCCAAGCAGATCACGAACTTTATCAAAGCTTGCAGAATGGCGAGTTTTGTTATGTGCTGAACTCTCGGCAGATGGGTAAGTCGAGTCTGCGAGTGCAGATGATGAAACGGTTACAGCAGCAGGGAGTCAAATGTGCTTCGATTGACATGATGCGGATCGGCAGTGATGTGACTTCGGCGGAATGGTATGGCGGCGTGGTCTCAGAACTGATTCGTGGCTTTGGGTTGACTGGTAAAATTAACTTTAGCGCTTGGTGGCAGGAGCGGGAGTTGCTGGCTCCGGTGCAGCGGTTCAGTGAATTTATTGAAGATGTATTGCTGGTGGAATTTGACCAAAATATTGTGATCTTCATCGATGAAATTGACAGTATTCTCAAGTTTCCGTTTCGCAATGATTTTTTCTCGTTTGTGCGTAATTGCTATAACCGACGGGCAGATTATCCGGAGTACAAGCGGTTGACGTTTGCGTTTTTGGGGGTTGCTACCGCGTCGGATTTAATTGCGGACCGGAATCGAACTCCGTTTAATATCGGACGGGCGATTGCGCTGGATGGCTTTCAAATCGATGAGGTGCAGCCGTTATTTCAGGGCTTGGCGGGTAAGGCAGCGAATCCGCAGACGGTGTTGCGAGAGGTGCTGAACTGGACGGGCGGGCAGCCGTTCTTGACCCAAAAGCTTTGCAGTCTGATTGCGGCATCTGCGGTGTTTATTGCCAAGGGGAAAGAGGCGAAAGCGGTTGAAGCCATCGTGCGGGCCAAAATTCTCACTGATTGGCAGGCGCAGGATGAACCGGAGCATCTGCGCACGATTCGGGATCGGCTGTTGGGGGATGAGGCGCGGAGTTTGCCATTGCTGCGCCTTTATCGGCAAATGCTGCTGAGGGGTTCGCTGGTGGCGGATGGCAGTATGGAGCAAATGCTGCTGAGGCTTTCGGGGGTAGCGGTGCAGCGGCAGGGTAAGCTTTATCCCTATAACCGAATCTACCAAATGCTGTTTAATTTGAATTGGGTGGAGCAGGAAATTGCGCAACTTCACTCAGTCAGCCATCCTCATTCATTTCAATACCTATTCCAATATCTATTCCAATATTTCCAATTGCAGCATCACAGAACAAGACTATCGTGGCTGGTTTTAGCAACGCTGGTAATATTGCTAGTCTCTGGTTTTATTTTGCGCAGCAGCTTACAGCCTTTTTCAGGCTAGTGAAGTACGAAAAACGGGGTGTAGGGGCAGTGACCCTGCGTGAGAGCGAAGCTCCCACACCCCCTATACCTCACATGAGTGAAAAACGCTGTAGCTTTCTAAAGCTTTCTGAAACACAACGCTGAGGATGTCGATTTTGGCAAAGCCGTATTCGCATAGAAATCTTCTCAGCCCCCTGTGCTCTGGTCACTCGAATGTGCTACCTGGTTCAGCCGACCAAGGTTATGTGACTAGTCGCTCAATCTCCAACATTTCTAATCTGGTAGCAGTAATCACTTAATCGAGTTCCACCTATGAGGCGTTATGCTGCTCCGCCGCTCAGTTTGCCCCAGGTGAACTTGGGCTTGATTCCGAAGGGTTATCTGGGCACTCAGTCCACGTTGAACCATATCCAGGTGTTAATTCAAGCGGGAGCGAAAGACTTCTATGTGCGTCAGAAGGCGATCGATATTCTGCTGGAAAAGGCAATTCGACCTAAGGATTATCTAGGAGAAATCAAAGCTCTGTTTGAGTGGGTGCAGCAAAACGTTCGCTATACCAAAGATCCCTTTCGGGTAGAGGTGTTGCACTCAGCCCGACGAATGTTGGAACTACGGGCAGGTGACTGTGACGACATGGCAATTTTACTGGGTTCTATGCTGGAGGCAATTGGGCATCCGGTACGGCTTGTGATCACAGGACCTGATCCACTGCGACCTAAACTGTTTAGCCATATTTACCTAGAGGTTTTTCATCAAGGGCGCTGGATTCCGCTCGATGCCACCATGCCCTACCCCATGGGCTGGGAACCTCAAACGTTTGTCAAACAAGTGATTCCTATGGAGAGAAAAGCCACCATGATGCATTCACCTCCAGTTTCCTATGGGCTTGCACCAATGTCCTCACCAAACTGGCTGCCGGGTCTAATTCAATCCGTAAGGCAGGGAGGGATTCAGCCGAACGACTCCCGCATGAAAGCGCTCCTGGATCTACTCCACCAGCGGCAACTGCTCCGCCAAAAGCCTCGCTTAGCCAAAAAGCTCAATTTCATCTGGGCGCGTGGACTATCGGCGCGTCCCTATCCGAAGACGGCACGAGGGTTAGAACGCTCGCTACAACAATGGGGAATTTTGCCCACATCGCCAATCCCTTTACCGGCGCAATCGGGTCATCGCCCTCAAATGCAACCTTCCACACAATCTGTTCGGCCTGTTGCACTACGTGCCGTGGGAAAAGTGAAACCGGTTGCCTCGGTGGCTCCCATTGCTCCGACTTCTGCGCCGATTGCTCAGCAGTGATTGAGGGAATTGATATGAAGCCAATGAAGCGCCTGCAAAGAGTGGATTCTTCCCCTTCAGCCCAATTCATCCACTCTGGCTCTCTGGGTCAAAGTATTCACCAGGGCAAAACCCTCTACCGACAGTTCAATCACGTTGAGGCATCGCAATCAATCACGGTTAAACATTCTCGATTAATACCACCCGTTGTTGTAGACCTAGGTGAATTAGTGGGCGTGATCTATCGATCGGATAAGGGACAATCAGGACAGCCACAGGCATACATTCATTTCATGCAAGCTCCGCCTCGCTTGGTCAGTAATGTGGAAGGTACTCAGCTTTATATTGTGGGAGGAAGTTATCGGATTACTGCAAAGGGAATCGAAGGCTAATGAGACTTTAAATCGTTGAAGTACTGTTTGAGGAAGGCAACATGTCATGGGGACAACCGCTGGGGTTGGATGAGTTGATGATTGTGAATCCTGGTCCGTCTGATGCCGCTTACTTTTTGGGAGAAGATGGTACGCTGTATCAGGTGCAGGGATTAGGCCAAGCAGAGGATCTGGAGGTTGGACAGTATTTTCTAGGGGAAGATGGCACGCTGTATCAGGTGCAGGACATAAACCTAAGTGAAACGTCTCAAATGCTATCCAGACAACATCCATGCCGATGTATGAAGAAATAATGGCGTTGCTGAATTTAAGATGATTTTGCCCCCCACCCCCAATTCTGGGGGGCTAGAGCTACTCAAGGTCCTCCAAAATCGGGGGGGTTAGGCTTCGTTCGTGGAACGCGCTCCGTGAGCAACGTGAGACTTCGGCGTGAGCACTGCACCTTCGACTCAGTTCAGGTCAAAGCCTTCGGTGTCAGAAAAATCAGTCGAGCGCTCAGCCGAACGGGGGCAGGAGGAAACGAAACTCTAAATAAATCATTTCTCATTCAGCAACACCGAAATAATTTATGCCTGAATTGATTGCTGATGAGTGTTTTTTACAATCCCATAACTAAACAAGGAGTTCGATTCATGGGAAAAGTTCAAGGCGTTAAGGAAAAACTCCACTTTCCAATTTACGATGCCTTTTTCGTGAAAGGTCGTCCTTCACCTGAGCAACCAAGGAGCGATACGAACAAGCCGCAAACATTCATGGAGGCTATGACCGATCCAAGAATGATCCGGTTTTTTGTCGATGTGCAAAATAAAACTCGGTTAGAAACGAATTTACAAGCATCTGGTGTTTTACCTAGCCTGAATACATTTGAGGCACGGGCGATGCGGGTAGTGGTTTCAGCGATTTGCTCAACCGCAAACCAACTGAATCGCCAGAAACTTTTAGAAATGGCTAGAACTTACAGCGGTTCAGCTAAGGATCAAACGGCTGAAAATCAATTCATCGATCTAATCCAAACTGAGTGTAATCGAGTTTGTTCAGGTTGTAGCTTAGTTTTGTCTGAGTTGATCTATAACTCAGTCACTACACTGCTAGTCGGCGAGAAAACAATGATCGAAATGCCCACGTATTTCTTCCCATCGGGGGCAGGTGTTCATTCAGGCAGCAGCGTCATCTCCAATCATGGAGAGCCTGATCCGATGGCTACATTTCGCTTCGCTGAACCCGTCATCATTGAACCGCAACAAAACTTCCGAGTTGAGATGTTATTTCCCCAGGGAGTGCCAAAAGCGTTATCGCAAGTGGAAGGTGTATTTAGAATCTGGGTTGTTTTGGATGGCTACCTGACGCGGGATGTGCAGTAGACAGTGCAGTAATCAACGCAGTAACAAGGATCCACTGTAGACCAACGCTTATCAAGCACAATGAACACTTAATCGGGACACAACGAAGAATTATCCGGGAGAAAACATGATGAACCACATGATGGGCACTGGCTATCTGGGTGAAACCAGAATGGGACCGGACGGCAATCTGTATCAGTGGGTAGAAGGCATTGATGGATTGGGCAATCCGATTGGTTTTTGGAACAAATTGAAGAAACTAGGGAAACGGGCCGTTCGGACGGCTGCCCGCTATTATCCGCCTGCGCAGGCCCTGAAACTAGTCAGCCCAGGATCGGGCTACGACGGGCTGGGATCCCTATATCAAGCTGCGGATGGGAGCCTATACCAAATGCAGGGATTGAGTGGAGATGAGGAGGGCATGGGAGCCGATGATTTGACGCAAGTCATGGGTTTCGGTAGCTATTTGGGGGAAACTCGCATGGGGCCAGATGGCAACGTCTACCAATGGGTGCAGGGCGTAGATGGTTTAGGGAATCCAATTGGCTTCTGGAAGAAATGGAAGAAGAAACTGCGCGGATTTGTGCAGAAAACATTGCCGTTGGCCCAAAAAATCGCGCCGTTTGTTCCCGGCGGATCGGCAGTTTTGACAGCCGCAACCCCATTTCTGAAACAGGCGGGAATCGCTGGCCATAACGGGTTGGGAGCCTTATATCAAGCTCCCGATGGAACCTTGTATCAGATGCAGGGACTGGCGGAAGACGAAGCACTCTATGGCTACGGAGAAGATGAGGAGCTACAGGGACTCGCGGAAGAAGATCTACAGGGGCATGGAGAAGAAGAGTTAGATGGATTAACTGAGGATGAAGAATTGCAGGGATATGGTGAGGAGGATGAGATGCAGGGTATGGAAGGTTATGTTCGGCAAAATAACATGAGTGGGCTGGAGAGGTATGAGCCGCAGCAAGCTCCCACAACTCGTTGGTTCAATCCACCGAGTCAAACGCCAGAAATTTGGAAGGCACCGTGGTAGGAACTAGGCCTGATCAACTAAGCAGATGCACTTCCTACCGCATCTAATTCAGACCACTAAACAGTTTATGGAATAAGGTCAGGAATATGCAATTCCAACAATCACCAACAGCAATGAGATCGATGAATCGAGTCTCGTCGGAAACCTCAATGCCGATCAAGGCTGAGCCGAGCATCAAGGAAATTCCCTACGACTATGTTGCAACGTTCAAACTCCTGGGCAAACCAGGGAACCGGGTGCAGGATGTACTCAACATCAGCGTTGAAGGAGCGTTTGTGGCGGTGGCAATCGGGTATAGCTTCATTCCGGCCCCGCTCAATTTGTCCGCGTTGCCACCCATTCCGACACCCACTCCCACGCCCACGCCAATCCCGATCGTCTCGGCGTTATCCGATTCCGCATTTGACTGGGTGCTCAAACATATTATTGAACCCATCATCGATCCACGGGTGCTGATGCGATGTTGGGCGCTGCGGATGTGCGGGATCGATTTCAAATACAGCATTGTTGACAGCGGCAGTGGACGAGAGTTGCAGAATCAGCCGATTCATAACCTTGCAGGGCTAGGGGAAGCGAGTGGCGATCGCCCCTTCCGTCCGCTTGCTAAACCGATGATGTTCACGCCGCGATCGACAATTCGGATTGAGATTGAGGAAATCTCTACAGGCTCCCTTTATGAGGGTGCTCAGCTTTATTTCGTCTTGCACGGTTACAAATTATTGGGGTATGGAACAGGATTGCCATGAACGGGGGTGCCATGAACATTTGTCAAAGTTGCGGGATTCCTCAAGATGCTGGCTTTTTTGATGAGTCAACTATAAAATCAGCCCCGCCTTTGGGTGAAGAATTGGTTTTAGCTCGCTATGAGCTGCATCGCAATTACTGCGGCATGTTGATGTACTTTGCTCAATTCACTAACAAATACGCCAGCGATCCAACCAAGGTGAGAACACCCGGCTATCAATGGCAAATTCGCTGCAATGGTCAACCTCGCGATCCCTATCTTGCCTTTCAACATATCATCAACCCTTGGGGCTTATCTGGCTTTCCAGTTTATTTGCGGTTAGAAGAGGGATGCGCGCTAGAGATTGTGATTCGGAATCTCTCTGCTACCGCTCCAGAACAACTGCTAACTGAGGTAGGTGGACGCATTCTGGGACGCTACTGGTACAACCATATCTACGGCGGTGCACCCAATCGGCTGTAGGAATCGTTGGGATCGGGTTGGGCGGGCATTTACTGTTGGGCGGGCATTTACTAAGAGACTGTTTGTAAATGAATTTTAAGAGGCTAGAATCGACTTCCCATCTGATCCTCCCTAACCCTCCTTAAATAAGGAGGGAACCGAGTTAAATCTCTGAAGTCCCCCTTTTTAAGGGGGATGTAGGGGGATCTCAATCTTTGTTTACAAACAAGCTCTAAGGAGAGCAGTAAATGGTGAATAGTGTTTCGGTGAGGGGTGAGGGGTAGGGGGTGAGAGGTAGGGGGTGAGGGGTAGGGGGTTTACTATAAAGCGCTCGGGTGAGTAACTGAGTGATGGCTAGGAGAACTCATGGCATACATATCGACACAAGGATTAGGACAAGCTTCGGATCCAGAACATTCTGATCGTGATCCGGGTTCCAGTTCAGTGAGACCGTCTGGAGAGGTTTTACCTTACCGACAAGCTATGGAGTCGATTGGCAAAGGATTGCAAGAGGAATACAAACGCAATTGTGCGGGGGTAACCGTCTTGAGGACGCTCAGTCGAGAATCGCTGACGCCGTTAGAGAAGGTGAAAAAACTAGAGCGAAAACTGGAAGTGATCTCGCGCTTGGTGCAAGGGCAAAAACTGATATCTAAGATGGTTGGAAAATACCGCATGGGGAAAATTAGCAAGAAACAGCTTGTTGCATCTCTTCAAGGTATTCTGCACGCCTTTCCAGAACTGAAGGAGTTTCCTTTTCCCCAGGGATATGCGGTCGGTTCTGAAGCCCAAGAGCGAGCTAAAGTTCAATGTGAACTCAGTCAAGCCCGCTGGGAGTGGTTCGCCTCACAATCTGGCAGGCCAGTTGCTCGCAGAGCAGCTTTGAATGGTTTGGGGGTGGGTCAAGCAACATCCGGCAATGTTTGTTCTGGCTACAAACCAGGCGAAATAAAAACTTCAAAAACTCAGAAGGGGCACTTGCCGGTTGACGTTCGTTTAACAACCCGTGGTTTGGAGATTGCTGATTTTGGAGTGAATTGGCGTGGTGTTAAAGAAGCTACGAAACAAGAGCAACTTTTAAAAGACTGGCTGAGCAAGTTTGAATCGAATCCAAATTATCGATTACGCATCATTGGATATAGCGATTGCATTGGGAAAGAAAAAAATAACAACTTTCTCCGAGAAGGTCGAGCCAAACGTGTCTATGAACTGTTGGGGAAAAATGCCCGATCGCAAACAATTTTTGTCGGTTCAGCCTCTCCGGGTACATATATCACTGACAACAGTACTGTTGAAGGGCGAGCTACCAACAGAGGGGTGGTCATTGAAATTTACACGCCGAAGCCAAGCTGTCCTTACGCTTTGAAGGATGCACTGAAGATTGAACTTGATGCGGCTCGTAAAACTCTTGGATTGAGTGCCCATGTTGCTAAAAGCTTTTTGAGAAGCGTGGGTGCACTTGATGCACGCGGAAGATTCACAGAAACGATTCTGGATAACAAATATTGGTTCGCAAAACTTTATGAACTAATTACTTATTACGAGATTGCGGAAGTCCAACGATTTGAACATCCAGGCTTTGTCCTACACTTTATTCCTATCTTTTACAATCTATACCACGAATCACTCCAAAATTTCTGGCAAGGGAAGCTAAATCAGATCAGTCAACTGTGGATCAATCATTTTCAAACTGCTGGTCGGCCCAGTTGGAACTCTGTGTCTGGATTTGCAAATCAGGTACTCAAGAGTATTGTTACAGGAGTGGCAGCCCATATTCAGGGAGATATGGCAATTGCCCTTGAGCAAGCTTATCGCTCGTATACAGCGAAGTATTGCCTATCTAATCTGCGTTTCGATGATTTTCGGAAAGATTTCTTTGAAAATAATCGTCCTATTTTTGAAATGGTTCAGGCTGCTTTTTTCCTTGAGTTGTCGCGTCGCGGTCCATTTCCTGTTCGTCCGGACGTGGGTCAGTTCATCATTGGAACGGGAGCACAGTTAATGGGGGGTGGTCTTGATATTGACGAAGTCTATCGTTGGCGGGCAGAAGCCTGGGAAAAGGCTAAGAAGCGACTTGGTCAATAATGCTCTGGAATGCTCTGGAATGCTCTGTACTCACATTATGAGGCAAGTGTCCGTGGGAGACCCGTTATGTATGTATTAACCGACGAAGGGTTGGGGCAAATTATAGCCGCAATTGATGTGGAGAAAGCAGTGCGACTAAATCGCTACTATGGTAAGGAGTTGGGCTGGGCTGCCCAATACGAGCAGATTGCCGCTCTGGTCGGATTTCCTGGGTTCACAACCTATCCTCCAGATGAGAAGGGATTTGCTGAGGCGATTGCCCGTTGGCAACAGCGCCAGGGGC
Source organism: Leptolyngbya sp. NK1-12 (assembly GCF_032598965.1). Lineage (NCBI taxonomy): Bacteria > Bacillati > Cyanobacteriota > Cyanophyceae > Leptolyngbyales > Leptolyngbyaceae > Leptolyngbya > Leptolyngbya sp. NK1-12. The sequence goes on along the minus strand of NZ_CP053586.1, from coordinate 5,696,242 downwards.
TAAAAGGGTCGGGCATTGATGGTGTTATTGGCGACAAAACCTGGTTATTGATGCGGATTGCTTTGGAAACGGAATCTGGATTAGGGGCTTTGGGTAAATCGGTCACGATTCGCCCCAAACAAGTCAGAAATCTAATCAAAGCCCGCGATCCGGAGCTTTATGCTCTGATCGCCCCAATTCCGCTACCTTGTAAAGTCAGCAAAGGTGCGTGTGTGTTCAAGGAAGTACGGCGGGAAGTGATTGGGGGGAATCAGCATATTTGGGCGTTAGCGGTTCAATTTTCGGTGGCATCTCTAGCCGATGGCGGAAAAACGCTAGAATTTTCACCCACTCAAAACACTGTAAAGGGGAAAACTGTGATTACGCACCGGATTCTGATTGAAGTCAATCCACTCAGATTGGACCGTCCGGAGCTGAAAAAACAAATACCCAAGGACCAAGATCGACTGGAATTTCTAGTTGCAGAATCCTTGTTTCATGAGTTGATTCATGCGGTAATTTTAATCGAACGATCGCTGCCGTTAGGAGTTGTTCACACTAATGTATTCCTTGAGTTTGATCGGCTTTGGAAAACAGCAAACTCAACTCGGTTGCAGCAGGAGAGGCTTGCCGTCAAACAGGCATTACAAAAATTGCTGGCCCTGGCCGGTGTTCAGACAACCAATCCTACTGCTGTCATAGACAATTATTTTCAATTCCTGATCAACGAGAAATATGCGAAGCAACTGGCAGCCGCCGCGTTCGGTCATCCAATCAACAATGATCAAGTCGCGGCCAGTTACAGCAAGGTTGCAGCGGCCAGAATCGAAAGCAGTGGCACTCCCCTCAGCGATGTGAGGCTTTGGAGGCAAGGCGTCAATCAACTCTCGGAAACCGTCAAGCGTCTATACGACAAGCTTGATCTTCTGCCAGAAATGGTTCCGTCACCGACCTATGGGCCACCGCTAGTTGTTTTAGAACCACCAATTCTAAAGCTGTAGACAAAAATACTGTTTCTCAAAGAGCATGAACTTCTAATTTTTTTAAAAGGTACCCTCATGGGTACTACCCAGCGCTGCGCTTTCTCTCTAGGATCAAGTTCTCAATCTGCTCATAACAGAGATGCCGTTACAGAGATGTCGTTACAGAGATGTCGTTACAGAGGAGCAGCAGCAGCTATGCAGTCTATCCAGTCTATCCAGCCTACCCGACCCATACAGGCAAGCAGTGAATGCCGATTTTGCAATGTTTTAGGTGATTTTTATCTGGAAAATTATCATTACCTAATCATCTGTCCTGAAAATCAGTTCGAATCTGTCGCGGGACAGGCATTCAAGTTTCCTCTCAGCCGTTTTATAGATTCCGCCGTGGGGCAATTGAGGATGCAGGGAAAAGAGTGTGTGATTGTGGAAGATGATTCTAATCAAGCAAGCGCTTCAGATGGGACAGCCTTGTTGACAGAAAGGGAATTTCAGATTGTGCAATTGATTGCTCAGGGGTGTTCAAACAAACAGGTCGCTCATGGATTAAAGATTAGTGAGTGGACGGTTTCAACTCATCTGCGCCGGGTTTTTGCCAAACTGGGGGTAGACAGTCGGGCGGCAATGGTCTATCGGTGCTCTGCGCTGCTCAACAGCTCAAAGTGTTGAGATTTATATTATTTTGCAGGGAATTATAAAGCCGGCTGTTTCTCTTCTCTGAAGCTATGGCGTTAAAAGTCCCGGTCCGGCAGTCTGTGTTCAAGCAGCTGTCTCTGCGCCTGATTCTAATTGTGCCCTTTGTGCTGCAAATTTCTGTAGCGGTTGGGTTGACTGGTTATTTGGCAATTCGTAATGGTCAAAAATCAGTCAACACGATCACGTCTCAACTGCGGAGTGAGATCAGCAGTAACATCAATCAGCAAATTCTCACGTATCTAGAGAAGCCCTACATTGTGAATCAGATGATTGCGGCTGGGATCGCGGAAGGGCAAATTAGTATCACAGATATGCCTGCGCTGGAGCAGCTCTACTGGCGGTTGGTGAATCAGGGCACGGTCGATTTTTTGCAAACGGGGACTGCTACAGGAGCGAATGTGCTGGTGGAGCGTTTGGAAGAGGGATTGATTGTGGCCCGAACTGGAGAAGCCTCCGACCTCCCCAAGCGCCAGAGTTATCGGCTGGATCACCAGGGTAGACGGGTTGAGCAGCTTAAAACACAGGAGTTTGATCCACGCACGCGCCCTTGGTACAGAGCCGCACAGGAAAACGGTGAACTAACTTGGAGCGAGATTTTTATAGCGGCATCAGGTTCAAGAGCAACGATTTCTTTGTCTCAACCGCTTTACAGTAAGACGGGCCGGTTTTTAGGGGTACAAAATAACAATTTTCGGCTGGCTCGCATCCATGAGTTTCTTAAGCGGGTGGCGGTGGGACAGACTGGGCAAACGTTTATTGTCGATCGCTCTGGGAAGCTAATTGCCAGTTCAGTGGTTGAGCAACCCTACAAAATTCAAGGAGAAGTGCTAAACCTTGTAGCTGCGAAGGACACTGAGAATTCGGTGATTCGGGCTACTGCAAACGCTTTGATTGACCGATTTGGCAGTTTTGGTCAAATTGCTCAAGTTCAACAGCTAGAGGTGCAAATCAATGGTGAGCGTCAATTTGTGCAGATTTCTCCGCTTCAAGATGGACGTGGCATTGACTGGTTTAGTGTTGTGGTGATTCCAGAATCAGACTTTATGGCAGAAATTGACGCGAACACTCGCACTACAATTTTGCTTTGTCTGGCTGCGCTGATGATGGCCACGATTGTGGGTATCTACACGTCGCAGTGGATTGCTCAGCCGATTTTGCGCCTGAGTCAGGCATCTGAGGCGATTGCGGATGGGGCGTTTGATCAAAGTGTGAACCCGTCTAAGGTTCGGGAGTTGGGGGTTTTGGCCCGCTCGTTTAATCGGATGGCACAGCAGTTGCGGGAATCATTCACGGCGTTGGCACAAACGAATGAACAGTTGGAGCAACGAGTGGAGGAACGCACCATTGAATTAAGTAATACCCTACAAGAGCTGCAACGCACTCAGTCGCAGATGATTCAAGCTGAGAAGATGTCGAGTTTGGGGCAGTTGGTGGCTGGGGTGGCGCATGAAATTAATAACCCGATGAATTTTATTCATGGGAATATGACGCATGTGAGTCAGTATGCGCGGGATCTTTTGGAACTGGTGCAGCTTTATCAGCAGGAATTTCCTACCCCTACTGCGGCGATTGAAGCTAAAGTTGAGGAAATTGACTTGACGTTTCTCACCGAGGATATGCTGAAGCTGCTCAACTCGATGAAGCTGGGAACGGAACGGATTCAGGAAATTGTCAAATCGCTGCGAACGTTTTCTCGGTTGGATGAGGCTCAGGTGAAAGAGGTGAATATCCATGAGGGGCTGGAGAGTACGCTGTTGATTTTGCAGCACCGGCTGAAGGCGAATGGGAATCGTCCGGAGATTCTAGTAATGCGAGATTATGGTGATCTGCCGCTGGTGGAATGCTATCCGGGCCAGCTAAATCAGGTATTTATGAATGTCTTGGTGAATGCGATTGATGCGTTGGAGGAAGGCAACGTAAAGCGGACGTATCAGGAGATCAAGAGTAACCCGAATCAAATCGTGATTCGTACTTCAATAGTGAATGCAGCATGGATACAAATTGCCATTGCTGATAATGGTCCTGGGATATCGGAGGCGGTGCAGCCGTATATTTTCAATCCTTTCTTTACGACGAAGCCGGTGGGTAAGGGAACGGGAATGGGAATGTCGATTAGCCATCAAATCGTTACTGAGAAGCATGGGGGAAAATTGGACTGTTTTTCTACTGTTGGGGTGGGAACGGAGTTTGTGATTCAAATTCCTATTCGTTTAGAAGTCGGTTCGACTGATGCTTAGAGAGGTTTGTTGGCGAAAGCTTGAATGCTTCGAACTGGACAGTCAAGAACTGGACAGTCAAGCCTTCACCGTTGAGCCAAATAATTGAGGGGAATATGTCACCTTTGTAGCCCTCACCCTAAATCCCTCTCCCCAAAAGCTACTGGGTATACACAAATCCTCTCAGCCCCCGTTCGGCTGAGCTCACGTCGAAGCCTAAATCCCCCATTCTGGGGGACTTTGAGTCGAGCGGGATTAGGGGTCAATAGCTTTGACAATTTCTGTAAGGACAGCCGTTAAGTCTGACATCACAGCTTGGTTCTTAAAGCGAATGACTCGATATCCCAGTTGATGCAGTTGCTCGGTGCGGGCAGCGTCACGCTCGACTTGCTGAGCGCCTCTCAGCCCCCTTTTCTTGAACTCGCAGGTGCTAGGCCCCATAGATGGCGGACTTCCGAGCCAGATCACTGGGCCAGATCACTGGGCTTACCGGATCGAATGATCAACTTTGTCTAATCAAAGTCCCCCAGAATGGGGGATTTAGGGGGCGATAAAGACTGAAACGAAATCAGTTAAACTACTTATGTATAAATGTATATACATGGTAGCCCCAAAAAGGGACAGGGACTTCAATCCGGCTCTCCTTCAGACAGGGAGAAGGGGTTGGGGGATGAGGGCAAATTTGCAAAAATGACATGCTTTCTAATTGAGTTGGATAGTTGAGCTGGATAGGATATAGAGGAATATTGATGGGCAGCCGGTGTTTGGTGGGCAGGGCTTGCAGGTGAATGATCCCAAGAGCAATTGGTGATGAAATCGGCTTTGAGCCATTTCGACAAGCAGCAGATCAAATCTGAGCAGAGCTGCAATCTGAGTTGGATGCTTAAGCCTAGTCAAGCTCGTCTAAGCGATGCTTGTCGATAATCTGCTGAATCTCCGGCTTGTTCAGATAGTCTTCGATCGCTTCGTTCATTAGCGCATTGACCGAGATCTCTTTGACAGCAGCAATAATCTTGAGGAGCTTATCCACATCCTCAGACACATAGATCCTGACTTGGGGCTTACGTTTCGGCATAAGCCCTATTTTCTCTTATGCAAAATAACGGTGAGGGTAATATACATATATGGCTATAAGGCAATTGCCAGCAAAGAATTTTTCTTGTATGATGCTTTCAGATCAAAAAACGCCCAGAACCTTTGTCATATCTGGGTTAGATCCCTATGGAGTAAAAGCCATGATTACCCTCTCCGACGATGAAGTCGTCCTGATTCGCTCGTTGCTGACGGCCCTGCGCAGCATCAAAGTCCGCGATATCGATAAAGCCCTGGTTATCCTGGCCAAACACGACCAAGGAGGAAACGCATGATTGTGCTCACCGACGAGCAGGCGATTGTGGTGCATCGCTTGCTCACCTGCATCCTGCTAAACGAGACCTATCGCCTCGCGGATGTGGAAGATGCGCTGGTTTGGCTGTCGCCGGAAAATCGCCAGATCCTCTGTCCGTTTGATTCGCTCTGGTCGAAAAACCTGGCGGAGGAAATTGTGCGACAGTTGCGGATTGGAACGGACCCATCATCTCTCTCATAAAATCATTAGAACTGCCTCAGCAAGCTCTCAGGCAAGCAGCTCATTCTGGAGTGTAATCGAATCCACACGGCTTGTTCTGAAGCGTTATGGGAGGTGAGTTGATGAAATTGGCAGGTAAGGTGGCGCTGGTGACGGGCAGCAGTCAGGGGATTGGGCAGGCGATTGTGATCCGGTTGGCGGCAGCGGGGGCCAAGGTGGTGATTAATTATCGCTCTCATCCAGAGGGGGCGCAGGAAACCCTGGCTAAGGTTGAGGCGATGGGGGGACAGTGCCATATGGCCCAGTGTCCGCAGTCTCAGGGATACACGGTGCAGGCTGATTTGAGCAGCGTGGCGGAAGTGCAGCAGTTGGTGGCGGAGAGCATCGCGCATTTTGGTCAGTTGGATATCCTGGTGAACAATGCTGGCATTGAAAACCATGCGCCGTTTGAGAACGTCACGGAAGCAGATTATGATGCGGTGATGAATGTCAACTTAAAGGGCGTGTTTTTTGCAACGCAGGCGTTTGTCAACCATTTGGTAGCGACGCAGCGAACGGGCAAAGTGATCAACATTAGTTCGGTGCATGAGGAACTGCCTTTTCCGAATTTCACGGCCTATTGCGCCAGTAAGGGCGGTATGAAAATGCTGACCCGTAACCTGGCGGTGGAGCTGGGGCCGCTGGGTATCACAGTCAACAATGTGGCACCGGGGGCGATTGAAACGCCAATTAACACGAAGCTATTGAACGATCCAGAAAAATTGGCTGCGTTGCTGCACAACATTCCACTGGGGCGGTTGGGTCAGCCTCAGGATGTGGCGGCTCTGGTGGAGTTTCTGGCGTCATCGGATGCGGATTACATCACGGGGTCTACGTTCGTGGTCGATGGTGGGCTGCTCTGGAATTATCAGGAGCAATAGAAGTTTATGGAAATGACTCTTTTCCTGCGAAGGGAGCGGTAGATCTAACGTTGACCCCTATTGTGAATGGGCTACGGGTCGGTGAACACTTAGTTAAAAAAATGAGGTAACGATAATGAAGCGGAAACATTTTGGCATGCTGGTGATTGCGGCTTTTCTGGTGGTTAGCTGCGCTGAATCAAAGCCTACTAGCGCGGAGTCGTCGCCACCGGCTGAGGCGGTTAGTCAAGCCTCTCCTGCGACCGAGGTCGCTACGAAGTCGGGCACGTTTGCGGCTGGAGAACACCCGACGACGGGAACGGTTCGGGTTGGGACTGAGAATGGGCAGCAATTTATTGAACTGGGGGAGGATTTCAAAACGTCTGAGATGGGGCCTGATCTGGTGGTGATTCTGCATCAGGATGCGGATGTGCTCGGCTCAACTCAGCCACCGGCCTATGCGCTAACGGCAGATAGCTATGTGGTGATCGCGCCGCTGCAACAGTTTCAGGGAGCACAGCGGTATGAGATTCCTGCCAACGTCAACTTGTCTGACTATGCGTCGGCGGCGATCTGGTGTCGCAGATTTAACGCAACGTTTGGTGCGGCTACGCTCCGCTAGATGTATAGTAGACACGGCAGTCCTTACGTTTTCTGGAAGGAATCGCGAATATGAATGGTCATTCTACTGAGGATAAGACTCAATCTATGATTTTGTCGAATTTCGCATTGCAGCGAGAAACACGGCTGCTGATTGAGCAGTATCAACAGGTGCGGCAGTTGAGTGAACAAATTTGCCAACCTCTGGCTATCGAGGATTATGTGATCCAGAGTATGGCGGATGTGAGTCCGCCGAAATGGCATTTGGCCCATACTAGCTGGTTTTTTGAAACTTTTTTGCTGGTGCCCCATCTGCCGGGTTATCGGGTTTTTCATCCTCAGTATGGCTATTTGTTTAATTCCTACTACGAGGCGGTGGGGCAGCGTCATCCGCGACCGCAGCGGGGGTTGCTGTCGCGTCCAACGGTGGAGGAGGTTTATCGGTATCGGGCTTATGTGGATGATGGCATGCGTTCGCTGCTCGATGCTTCGCTCAATTCCTCGCTCGATCCGGCGGTGGAAGCTCTGATTCGATTGGGGCTGCATCATGAACAGCAACACCAGGAATTGTTAGTAATGGATATTAAGCATATCCTGGCGCTGAATCCATTGCGTTCTGCCTACCGTTCAGATTTGCCTGCGTCGCCTGTTCCTAGCTCTACTAAAGAGCATTGGCTGGACTATCCGGGTGGGTTGTATTCTATTGGTTACGCGGGCAACGAATTTGCCTTTGATAATGAATCTCCCCAGCATTCGGTTTATTTGCAAGATTACTGGCTGGCGGCGCAGCTTGTGACCAACGGTGAGTACCTGGAATTCATGCAGGCTGGCGGCTACAGTCAGCCGGAATACTGGCTGGCGGAGGGTTGGGCAATGGTGCAAGCGGCTCAATGGCAGGCTCCTTTGTATTGGGAGCCGATCGACGGTGAGTGGTGGGTGATGACGTTGGCGGGAATGCGTCCAGTTAATCTGGATGAGCCGGTGTGTCATGTCAGTTTTTATGAGGCGGATGCCTTTGCCCGCTGGCGGGGAAAACGCTTGCCAACCGAAGCGGAGTGGGAGGTGGCAACGGCGGGAGTTGCGGTACAGGGTAATTTTCTGGAAACCGGGTATCTGCATCCGATTGCGGCTCAGGGACTGACTCGACCGGACCAATTGTTTGGCGATGTTTGGGAGTGGACGCAGAGCGCCTATTTGCCCTATCCGGGATTTCAGCCGGCGGCGGGCGCGGTTGGGGAGTATAACGGCAAGTTTATGTGCAATCAAATGGTGCTGCGGGGCGGCTCCTGTGCCACGCCTCCTAACCACATTCGTTCGACCTATCGCAACTTCTTTCCGCCTGCGGTTCGCTGGCAGTTTAGTGGCATTCGCCTCGCGGGTTAACCTATTACTATCAAACACCATGACAGCAACGCTCAATCTCAAGTCTCCTGTTGTGCTCTACGATCTGCATCCGCCGCTGGATGATTTTCGAGCCGAAGTTTTGCAGGGATTGCGTCAACCGCAAAAAACCTTTCCGCCTAAATTTCTCTATGACAAACGGGGAGCGGAATTGTTCGATGCGATTTGTACACTGGATGAATACTACCTGACTCGCACTGAGATTTCGATTTTACAGGACAATGCTGCAGCAATTGCCATGCTGATCGGGGATGGGGTATTGATTGAATTTGGGAGCGGCAGTAGTCAGAAGGTGCGGATTCTGCTGGATGCCATGCCGCAATTGGCAACTTATCTGGGATTGGATATTTCTAAGCAGCATTTGCAGGAGTCCTGCAATCGCTTGGTTGCCGATTATCCAGGCTTGGAGGCGATTGCGGTCTGCACCGACTACACACAGCCGATTGCCTTACCTGATATTCCGGCGCTGCGGCATAAACACAAGGTTGGTTTCTTTCCTGGTTCTTCGATTGGCAATTTGGAACCGGCTGAAGTGGTGCAGTTTCTGCGTAATGTCTCGGTGCTGCTAGAACCGCATGGCGATCTGCTGATTGGGGTGGATCTGAAAAAGAGCAAGGAGATTCTGGAACCTGCTTATGATGATGCTCTGGGGATTTCAGCCGCCTTTGCTCTGAATGCGCTGGTGCGAATGAACCGGGAGCTAGGCAGTGATTTTGATTTGAATAATTTTACCTATACTGCCGTTTATAATCCGATTGGACGGATTGAGATGTACATTATTAGCCTGATGGATCAAACGATTCATTTGGGCGATCAGGAACTCGAATTTCGTGCCGGTGAGAGGCTGCGGACGGAGCATTCCTATAAGTACACGGTTGAAGAATTCCAGATGTTAGCGGCAGCTGCTGGATATGGGGTTAAATCGGTGTGGACGGATCCAGAGCATCTGTTTAGCTTGCATTATCTGCATCTGATCTGAATCGAGTGTGGTGCAGAACGTGTTGCAAAGTGTCTGTGTGGAGTGGTGCTGATGCAATTTTATACCAATTCTTAGTTTTAAGTTTTGGCTTCCGGTGAGTCAGCCGAACCGAGTTTTGAATTACGGAAGCTGCATACCGCAACCCATCGAATGCTGTAATCTGTAGCCCGATTAAAGGGAAATGGTATTAGACTGCTCGTGCGGATGCTTTGCTCCTATCTTTTATCCATCAACTTTTCTTACCTATTATGATCTCTACTTCATCTCCTCAATCGTTAACGACGGCTCGGTTACAGCTTCATTATGCGATTCAACCGATTGCGGCAGTGGGTGCGGCTCTGGCGGTGCCTCAGCCGGATGGTAGTCAGGCTAGCCTCTACTGGGATGCCCAACTCCAGAGTTTTGTCGGAAATCTGATCCAGGCGCAGCAGGCGTTTCGAGTAGGGCTTGATCCGGTGAATCTGGTATTGCGGGTGTTGGATGGGCAGGGAGGCACTATTGCTGAGTTGCCCCTGGATGGGAAAACGTTGATACAGGTAATGGATTGGTTAAAGGAGGCGATTGCTCCTTTAGGGGCAGATACCAGCCAAATTCAATTGCTGTCCTATCCGCCCGATGATTTTCCTGATGCTCCGATTGCTCATGGTGCGCCATTTGATGCGGCGGATGCGGATGCGCGTGTGGCTCTTGCAGATTATTACGCGATCAGTAATGCGCTGCTGCAAGGGATTGCGACGAGAACGGCGGCTTCTGCTGTGTATATCTGGCCTCATCATTTTGATATGGCGACTTTGATTGATCGATCGGTTCAAGCGGATGGCTCTCGCACAATCGGGGTGGGGGTGTCGCCAGGGGATACTAGCTATCCCGAACCCTACTGGTATGTCAGTCCCTATCCCTATCCAGCGATTGCCGACCTGCCCGATCTGGCTGGCATCGGAGTTTGGCATACTCACCATTGGGTAGGAGCGGTTCTGACGGCTTCAGCGCTGCATCAAACTGGGTTAGAAAGCAATCGGATCGACCAGCTTCAGCGATTTTTGAACCATGCAATTGAGATTCTCTGGTGAATCTTGGGTTTGGGTTTAATATTCTGTACTTTAGGTGCGGAGTTGACATGGGAGTAGAACACTATGACGGCAGAACACGAACGATTGGCAGCCGCTCGCGCGGGTCAGGTAGCCTGGAAGAAGTGGGGACCATATTTGAGCGATCGGCAGTGGGGAACGGTGCGGGAGGATTACAGTCCCTATGGTGAAGCCTGGGATTATTTCTCTCACGATCAGGCGCGTTCGCGGGCTTACCGCTGGGGTGAGGATGGGATTGGGGGCATTTCTGACGATCGTCAGTTGCTTTGTTTTGGGATTGCGCTCTGGAATGGCAATGACGCGATTCTGAAGGAGCGGCTGTTTGGGTTGACGGGCACGGAGGGCAACCACGGGGAGGATGTCAAAGAGTATTACTTTTATCTGGACAGTACTCCTACCCATTCCTATATGAAATTTCTCTATAAGTATCCGCAGCGGGCCTATCCCTATGGGCAGTTGGTGGAGGAGAATCGACGCCGATCGCGCCGCGATCCGGAGTTTGAGCTGATTGACACCGGCGTATTTGACGAGGATCGCTACTTTGATGTGCAGGTGGAATATGCGAAGGCCGCTGCGGAGGATGTTTTAATCCAAATTAGCGTCACCAACCGGGGACCAGAGGCGCATCCGCTGCATGTGTTGCCGTCTCTCTGGTTTCGCAATACCTGGTCGTGGGATGAGCAGGCGGCCAAACCGATATTGCGCAAGCTGGAAGAGCGGCCGTTTGCGGCGATTGAGGCGGTTCATCCGGTTTTGGGACGGTATCTACTGGATTGCGAGCAGTCGTTGGCTGCGAATATGGCACTGCTGTTTACGGAGAATGAAACAAATCATCAGCAGTTATATGGAGCGCCGAATGCCTCTGCCTATGTCAAGGATGGTATCCATAATTTTTTGATTCATGGTCAGCCGGAGGCGGTGAATCCGGCGCAGGTGGGAACAAAGGCAGCGGTTGATTATCAGATGCGGATTGCTGCGGGTGAAACGCGGGTGATTCGACTCAGATTCAGAAGAGATACAGGTGAGGTCTCTGAATCGGCATTTGCGGTAGAAACGTTTGATCAAGTTTTGCGGCAGCGGCAGCAGGAGGCAGATGAGTTTTATGCTCGGATTGCGCCCTATGAAATGAGCCAGGATCTGCGTGCAGTCCAACGGCAGGCATTTGCGGGGATGCTTTGGAATAAACAATATTATTCCTATTCGGTGGATCGCTGGCTGAAGGGTGATCCAACCATGCCGACCCCATCGCTAGAACGACGCCGAGGTCGCAATCACCAATGGATTCATCTGGAAACGGAAGATGTGCTGTCGATGTGCGACAAATGGGAGTATCCCTGGTTTGCGGCTTGGGATCTAGCCTTCCACACGATTCCGCTGGCGATGATCGATCCGGAGTTTGCGAAAACGCAGCTCGATTTGATGACGCGCGAATGGTATATGCATCCGAATGGACAAATTCCGGCTTACGAGTGGGCGTTTGGAGATGTGAATCCGCCGGTTCATGCTTGGGCAACTTGGCGGGTATACAAGATTGAACAAAAGATGACCGGAAAAGGGGATCGGTTATTTCTGGAGCGGGTGTTTCACAAGCTGCTGCTTAACTTTACCTGGTGGGTGAACCGCAAGGATCGGGAAGGTAGCAATGTGTTTGAGGGCGGCTTTTTGGGATTGGACAATATTGGCGTGTTTGATCGCAGTGCGCCTTTGCCGACGGGAGGCCATATCGAGCAGTCGGACGGCACGAGCTGGATGGGGATGTATTGCCTGAATATGCTGACGATTGCTTTGGAATTGGCGAAGCAGAATCCGGCTTATGAGGATATGGCGACTAAGTTTTTTGAGCATTTTCTCTATATTGCTGATGCGATGAACCACATTGGCGGCGATGGGGCGCAGCTCTGGGATGACGAGGACGGGTTCTACTATGATGTGCTGCATTTGCCGAATGGTGAGCGGCTGCGGATGAAGGTGCGTTCGCTGGTGGGATTGATTCCGCTGTTTGCGGTTTCGACCTTGGAGCCGGCGCTGCTGAATCAGTTGCCTGGTTTTAAGGAGCGCTTGGAGTGGTTTGTTGCGAATCGGCCTGACCTCTGCCGTAATATTGCGTCTCTGGAAACAGAGGGCATGGGGGCGCGGCGCTTGTTGGCAATTGCTCATCCTGAAAAACTGCGGCGGATTCTGGAGCGGATGTTGGATGAAGCTGAGTTTTTCAGTCCCTATGGGATTCGCTCGGTTTCTCGTTATCATGCCGAGCATCCCTATATTTTTGAGGCCGGTGGGCAGCAACATCGGGTGGATTATGAGCCGGCGGAGTCGAGCAGTGGTCTGTTTGGTGGAAATTCCAACTGGCGGGGGCCGGTCTGGTTTCCGGTGAATTTCTTGTTGATTGAAGCGTTGCAGCAGTTTCATCATTATTTGGGTGATGATTTTCAGGTGGAGTGCCCTCAGGGTTCTGGACAGATGCTGAATCTCTGGCAGGTGGCGGCGGAGCTGGCGCAGCGGTTGACGCATATTTTCGGGCGCAATCAGATGGGGCAGCGTCCGGTGCATGGCGGCCATTCAAAGTTCCAGTCTGACCCCCACTGGCGGGATCTGATTCTGTTCTACGAATATTTCCACGGCGATAACGGTGCCGGAATTGGAGCTAGCCACCAGACGGGCTGGACGGGCCTGATCGCCAAATTAATTCAACAGTGCAGTGAATACCATGACTCCTATACTCCAATCTCTGACTTATCACACGCTTCAGCAGCGCCAAGCTAGCCGCAGAAAAGCCTACATTTGTGAACTGGTGGGCGTGACTCTGCTGATCTTCAATGCCTTTACCTGGGCTTGCTGGAATTTTGGTGCCGGTTCGCCGATTGTGCAGTGGATTCCTACCCTTCGATATCGCATGTATCTACAGGCGGTTTGTGTAATCGCGGGGATTGTGGGGGTGGTGTATTCCAAACTGGGTCAGTATGCTGGAGGGCACCTGAATCCAGCGATGACGTTGGGGTTTTGGATACTCAATAAAATTTCGGCTCAGGATGCGCTGGTCTATGTCTTGATGCAGGGAATGGGTGCATTTCTGGGAACGGGATTGGTAAGACTGCTGTTTCCGGATTTGTTTCACAGTATTCGTGGGGCGGTGACGGTTCCGGGTATGGGGGTGCATCCGGCGATTGCACTTGGTGTCGAGACGGTGGCGATGTTTGTGCTGATGCTGGTGGTGCTGGTGCTGGTGAATTCGCGCTGGATGCGCTATACGGGGTGGGCGGCGGCGGTTACTGTCGCGTTGCTCTATCTTCAGGTGGCGCGGTTGACAGGAGCTAGTTTGAATCCGGTGCGATCGCTGGCTCCTGCGGTACTGGCGATGTATTGGCAGAGTCAATGGATTTACTGGATTGCGCCTATTTTGGGGGCTGCTCTGGCGGCGTACTTCTATCGATTGGGAATTGTGGGCACGGGTCAATCTTATTGCTGTAAGCTCTATCATCCATCCCATATTCCCTGCCATCATCATCGCTGTGGGTACAGTAATGCTCGCTTTATTGATGATTTTGCTGCTAGAAAGGGGTAGTAAATCGGTTCTGTTCGGATTGTCACCCAATCGGGCAACCCCATCAGCCAAATTGCTGAGATGGGATTGACTGAGAGTGCCCTACGCAACGGGGCTTCGGCCGTGATCTCAGCAACTCCAAACCTCTAGCCGAACTCCGGAAACAGCAATTAAACTCATCAGAAACCGACATCTACTCAGCGACCTCCGCCATTCAAAACCGCTGCAAATACTACAACCACGTTTGCCCACAGCCGCCCTAAGCCTGACTCAATCGCCAGTAGCCCATCCCCCTCTGCAACGATCGAGCCGTAGCTTTGCAAGAGATAACGGAAGAGATTCGAAACGAGGCGATCGAGTTGAGGCAAGAGGAAAGCGTAATACCAGTTCTTAGTTTTGAGTTTTGAGTTTTGAGTTTTGAGTTTTGAGTTACGGAACCTGCACGATGTAGCCTGTTGAGCTGGGTGATCTGTAGCTCAATCAAAGGGAAATGGTATTATTCGCCAACGGGTTGGCTGTATTAAGAAACAACCTCCTGGACAAACCGGGGATGATGCGGCGGTTTGCTTAGCAAAAAACTGACCGCCTTTACCCGCAAGCAGCTTCAAGCATCAACTGCGGCGATCCCTAATCCTGGCCTTGCCCGTCTGCGGTCTACGCAGTCTATCAAATTTTTGAAGCTCTTGATAATTAAGGCTTTTGGGTCTTCTATTTTAATGACTGGCCTAAAATTGGACTAAATTTTGTCGCCTTTTTTAGAGGATTGAAGCAGAGAAATCGGTTGCTTTTGCCGGTAGCGGAGCGTAGAAACGAGCAGGTGTTTTTCTCAACTAGCCTATAACCTGCCTCATTCTAGACAACACCAATTCCACTATTCCAGGCAAATACTCCTCTTTAACCCTAGTCATTTGTCACCCAAAAATCCATTAACTTTGCAGCAGCCAACTTCTGCCAAGCCCTAGCTCCCGCCAGCGCACTGGATCCCATTTTCACAACTCCTCCAGCCATCTCACTCGTCCCATTTTGAGACTTGTATCTATCAAATTGAGTCTTATAGCAAATCAATGAGTCTTATATTGAGTCAATTCAAGGGAAACCCTGCGTCCAAATTGTTCTCGAATTCAAGTAGCCGCGTAAGAACCCGTTTGAAAAGCCTCCTACATCCCTCACTTCAACTCCACAAACTAAGCAGCCTGCACCGACTCTAGGTAGGACGATAAACCTGTGCAGGCGGGTTTTGTCTTCTGTGTAGGCGCGACGTCTAGCCGCCAGCTAACCTCAATCGGTCTCACGTTAATCTTAATAGTTGCAGAATTAGACTCAATAGAAGTCTACTCATCTAAATATAAGACTAAAAATTAGACAAGCAAGACTCACGATAAGCACACTGAAATCTTCTCCAATTCGGTCATCCCGCTCTATCCAAATCAGATGCAGCGTTTTCACTCATGTGAGGTATAGGAGGTATGGGGGGCACTGCCCCTGCACCGCGTTTTTCGTACTTCACTAACCTGAAATTTGTAGTGCAAGCATCTCGTTTGCGATGGGCAAAATATCCCCACTCCCTTGACCCTTTAATTGATCGTTTAATCGGGCTGAATGACCTATGCCGCCTTGGATTCACAAATTCATTCAAAATCAAACGGTATCCAGGCATTGACTCACACAAAATAGCCCGACAGCAACTGCCGGACTAAAAAACTGACTTAGAACTCCAAAATTGAGAAATTAGACTGCTTCAGCAAACTTGAATTAACTAATCCAGTAGCACTCTGATTAGCTATCCAATGTTTCTTGCCGCTCCTTACGGAAGCGCTCATTCAGTTTATCTAGAATCTCCTGCCGCTCTTTGCGGAAACGCTCATTCAACTTACTCGCGGTTGTCTCACCCCGGTTTTCGATTTGGTGACTTAGGGCAAGCGTCGGAGCAGCAATGGTAGCAAGAGCCAGAGTAGATAGAGCTGCCAGAACTAAACGTCTCATTACAGTATCTCCTTAAGCACCGATAGAAACGAGTTTTTTCAGTGCTTGATTGTTATGATCCGCCACCCACCTGAAACCACTCTGACACTCACCTGAATTCAATCTAATTCTTAGCTGAGAAACCTGAGAAACCTGAGAAACCCCATCCCTCGCCCCTCTCAGCAAAATCTCAGCTTCCCCTGATAGATTACTCCCAGTAAAACGGGATCAAGCACCCAGTCACGCGCTCGACTGGGGCTTTTTGTATTTACCCCCTTTTCCTGTCACTTTTAACTTTCCCTGTCACTTTTAAACTGACTTGCTAAAGTGCTAGTGTCCGGGTCCATACCAACCAGCGCACTTCAAAGTAAAAAGTAAAAGTAAAAGTAAAAAGTAATCGTTACCCAACTGCTACTGCCCTACTGCCCTTCCAAGGACAGAAAAATCAGGACTAGAAAAATCGGCAACACGCCCCACCCCTCCACCGTTCGGCTGAGCCGCTCACGGCGAAGCCCCTCCACCCCTCCACCCCTCCACCCCCATACCATGATCGACCTCCGCAGCGACACCGTCACCCAACCCACCCCAGAAATGCGAGCCGCAATGGCCAACGCCATAGTCGGCGATGATGTCCTCGGCGATGACCCCACCGTCCAACAACTCGAAGCCTACGTCGCCAATTTGCTCGGCAAAGAAGCCGCCGTCTACATGCCCTCCGGCACCATGACCAACCAAGTCGCGCTCCGACTCCACACCGAACCCGGCGACGAAGTGATTTTAGAATCCGAAGCCCACATCTACTACTACGAAGCCGGCGGCCCAGCCGCCCTGTCTGGCGTCATGTGTCGCTTAATCCCAGGCGATCACGGTATATTCAGCGCCACCCAACTCCAGCAAACCCTCCGCCCCGCCGACGTTCACTTTCCCGTCACCAAACTCGTTTGCCTCGAAAACACCCACAACCGCGGCGGTGGTCGCATCTTTCCCCTTGCTGAGATCAAAGCAATCCAACAAGTCTGCCGCCAGCACAACCTCCAACTGCACCTCGACGGTGCCCGCTTCTGGAACGCCTGCATCGCCACCGGCATCTCCGAAGCCGACTACGCCAAACCCTTCGATACCCTCAGCGTCTGCTTTTCCAAAGGATTAGGTGCGCCCGTCGGATCCGCCCTCGTCGGTTCAGCCACCCACATGCAGCGAGCCAGACGATTCCGCAAAATGTTGGGCGGCGGTATGCGACAAGCCGGAATCATTGCCGCCGGAGCACTCTACGCCCTGCAACACCAGCGCCAGCGCCTCCAAGACGACCACGCCAACGCCAAACGGCTCGCCCTTGGATTGCAACAAATCGACGGCATCCTCATCGATCCAGCCGATGTCCAAACCAACATTGTCGTATTCCACACTGCCGAAATTCCTGCCCCCGACCTAGCCGCCCACCTCCTCGAACAGGGCGTCGCCGTTTTCGCCGTCGGCAGTCACTCGATTCGCGCCGTCACCAATCTCATGGTCAATACTGCCCAAATCGACCAAGCACTCGAAATCATCGCTACCGCAATGGCCTCCCTCAAAAAAACCAGCCCGTCCACCCAGCCATCCGCATCGGTTAATTACGGCTGATCGTCTTTCTTAGAGGTGCAATCTTTTAGAGAAGCAAAACGTCTACACTCTTACACTAAGACTTACACTAAATCAAGCCATTCCGTTGAGCTTACCAGTAACCTCTCAAAATTTGTAAATCAAGATTGAGATCCCCCTAAATCCCCCTTGATAAGGGGGACTCCAATCCCTAATTGGTAGGTGCTGCGCACAGGCTTCGCCTCTTCCCCCTTATACAAGCGGGGCTAGGGGGGATCCTCGACTTGTGTATGCACCGTCGGTCAGGGTAGGAGGACCAGGAAAGAGCAGGACTGGAGCCGATTCTAGCCTCTTAAACCTCATTTACTAACCCGAGCGCTTTATAGTCAACACCCCCACCGCTCGGCTGATTTTTCTGGCCCCATGGGGGCAGTGCGCTCGCGTCGAAGCCCCTCACCCCCCACCCCTCACCCCTCACCGCTCGGCTGAGCGCTCGCGTCGAAGCCCCTCACCGAAACACTATTCACCATCTACTGCTCTCCTTAGTACAAACGGTCTCATTCTCCAACAACGCGCCTCAAAAAGCATCCCGATTTGTAGTATTTTGTAGTATCATGGGTGACAGCCCAGCCGGATCCAGGTTCGTGCTGTTGGAGGATGCAGATTCTAGCCAGGCACTAGAAGCTAAGGACGGGCAGAACAACATCAAACAGGCAGATTTTATGAGTGCGGCAACCATTCAGTCCCCAATCAGCGCAACCGCGCTGGTGGCCTACGATCTATGGAAACAATACGGCAGCAAGCCCGTTGTCCAAGGCGTCAGTTTGACCCTCAACCCCGGTGAAATCCTTGGTCTACTCGGACCCAATGGCGCTGGCAAAACCACAACCGTCGGCATGTTGTATGGATCTGTCGTCCCCAGTCGCGGTTTCGTCAAGCTCGGTGAAATTTCCGTTCAGGGCCGTGGTCCCATCGCCCGCGCCAAAATGGGCATCGTCACCCAAGAAGACAACCTCGACCCCGACTTTTCCGTCATCGAAAACCTGATCTACTTCGCCCATCACTACCGGATTGTCGGCAAAACCGCCCGCGTCCGCGCCGGAGAACTGTTGGCCCTCGTCAACCTCGAAGCCTACGCCCAAAACTCAATCGACGAACTATCCGGTGGCATGAAACGCCGCCTCGTCCTCGCCCGCGCCCTGATCAACCAGCCTCAGATCGTCTTCCTCGACGAGCCAACCACCGGCCTCGACCCCGACGCCCGCCAAGACTTCTGGAAACTCGTCACCTACATGCGCGAACAGGGCTGCGGCGTCCTGCTCACCACCCACTACATGGACGAAGCCCAACGCCTCTGCGACCGGCTAATGCTGCTGCAACAAGGCCAAGTGATCGACCAAGGCACACCAATTGAACTGATTCGACGCACCATCGGTCAAGAAGTCGCCGAAATTGAAGGCATTGACACCACCCATCTTCAAACCCTGACCAACCATACCTGGTGTCGCTCCTTCGGCAATGGCTACCTAGTGGCTCTGCCTCCCACCGAAACCGATGCCCTATACCAACAGCTCGAATCCCTGCGTCCCCAACGCCTGCTCCGTCGTCCAGCCAACCTCGAAGACGTATTTCTGCGCTTAACCGGAGACCGATTGCAATGAAGTTTTCACCCATCACCCTCTGGGGCATCTACACCGTTTGGCATCGCCATGCCAGAGTCTACCAACGCACCTGGCTGGTCAACTGCCTTCCGCCCCTCTCAGAACCCATCATCTACCTGGTTGCCTTTGGCTACGGGTTAACGCCACTGATCGGGGACGTAATGTACGGCGGCCAAGCCATTCCCTATCTCAAATTCATTGCCCCCGCCATGATGGCAATTGGCGTCCTGTTTCAGTCCTTTTTTGAAGGAGCCTACGCCAGCTTTATTCGCCTCAACTATCAGAAAACCTGGAGCGCCCTTCTAACCGGACCCCTGAGTTTCACGGAAGTCTTTCTAGGCGACTGGCTCTGGGCCACCACCAAAGGCATGATTGCCGGCACCCTCACCGGAGTAATAGCCCTGCTCTGGGGGCTGTACTCCGGCTGGAACCTACTCTTTGCCCTGCCGATTATGCTGCTCGGCAGTTTAGTATTTGGCGCAATGGGTCTATTAACCGCTGGCCTTGTCCAGCAAATCGACCAAATCAACGTTCCGATTTTCATGTTAATCGTGCCCATGTTCACTCTCTGTGGCACCTACTTTCCCCGCGAAACCTTACCGCCCGTTCTCGAACGCATCGCCGCCGTATTACCCCTCTCCTCCCTTACCGATTTACTCCGCTGGAATCTCGCCACACCCGACCTGTGGCCGCTCAAGCTAGCCTGGTTGATCGCACTCCTGCTGCTGTTTTCCGTGCTGGCCGCCCGCACCATCTATCCCAAGCTAATCAAATAGCGCTCAAGTTGTACAGACGTTTTGGCAGCAGAGGTCTCAATTTGGGGCACTACCAACATAGGCAGGGAAGTAATTCCGAGGGTAGCAACCGCCCTGCCAAGCAACAGAAACAGATAAAGCGTTCTTTGCATCATTGCATGAAGTTCCGTGAAATCAATCTAGTGTTCAGATTAAGGTAGGAACCCACGGCTGTCAGTCTGAAAAAGTCGGGCAAAAACCGTACAAGAGGTTGGATAAAGTCAGATCGCTAGAGCACCAATCAAGCTTCTGATCTTCAGCACAAACATGCACGCTAGGATCAAAGCACAGTCAATCCATCATCAAGTCAATCCATCATCAAACGAATTCATGATCAGAATCAAAAACCTAGTTCAGATTCTCATCCTTAGCTGGATCACCAGTTTGCTCACGCTAGCCACCCTGCTCTGGCCCATGCAAACCGCCGTGGCCGAGTCTGAACCCTCAGCCGTAGTCTACCGTGACCCCTCCTGTCACTGCTGTGGCCGTTGGATTGAGCACCTCGCCGCAGCCGGATTCCAGCCCCAGAGCATTGAGACAGACGATCTAGAAAGCCTGAAACAGCAATACGGCGTCCCCGACCAGCTCAGCTCCTGCCACACCGCCATTATCGATGGCTACGTCATCGAAGGCCATGTTCCCATCGCCGATATCCAGCGCCTCCTCGCCCAACGGCCCAACCTAGTCGGAATTACCGTTCCAGGGATGCCAATCGGCACACCCGGCATGGAATCCGGGGACCAGCGTGATTCCTTCACCGTCTTCTCATTCGATCAGCAAGGCAATCAAGCCGTATTCAATCAATATTCGTTTTAGGCTTCCTTCATCCGTCTCCCCGTCCCCTGCTTCAGATTCAGCAAGCTTGTAGGAATACCCGCCGCCGTCATCAAGCCATAACTTTGTGAGTCCAAACCAATCAGCGTCACCCGTTTATTCAACCGCTGATATTTTTCTACCACTTTAGCCGTAGCTTGAGCCGCGGCATAGTCCCAGACATGAGTATGGCTAAAGTCAATCGCAATCATATCGAGATCGCTTTGATAGTCAAAACTAGTGCTCAACTGGGCTGCCGAACCAAAAAACAACTGTCCAGCAACATGGTAGACTTTAGTTCCTTCGCGGTTAATCGACGCCATTAAAGAAATCTTTGCCGCTTGCCAGCCAAACATCAACACACTCAACACCACGCCGACCAACACCCCATACGCTAAGTTATGCGTCCAGATTGTCACCGCCACAGTAATCGGCATAATCAACGCCTCATTCAGAGGCGCTTTCCGTAACTCCTTCAACGATTGCCAATCGAACGTTTCAAACGCCACCATGATCATCACCCCCACCAAGGCCGCCATCGGGATCTGCTGTACTACATCCCGCAGAATATAGATCGAAAACAGCAGCCCCCCCCCGCCACACAGGTCGATAACCGGCGTCTCGCTCCAGAGCGCACGTTGATAATCGACTGCCCAACCATCCCACACCCAGCCATACCACCCAGAAAACCCGTGACGATATTAGCAATTCCCTGACCGCGCACCTCGCGATTCTTTGAGCTAGGCGAATCCGTCATCTCATCGATCAACGCCGCCGTCAGCAGCGACTCCAGCAAACCCACAATTGCCAACGTTACGGCATAGGGCAGAATAATCGCCAAAGTTTCAACCGAAAAACTCACCTGGGGCAGGTGCAGCGTCGGCAAATTGCGCGTAATTTCGCCAATATCACCCACCCGTCGCATCTCCAGCTTGGCTGCCATCGCCACCGCCGTCATCGCCACAATCGCCACCAGTGGTGCAGGAATCGCTTTCGTCAGACGCGGAAACAAATAGACAATCACCAGCGTAGCCGCCACCATCCCATAAGCCGGCCAAGATTCGCCCGGAAGCTGCTGGAGCTGCGCCACAAAAATCAAAATCCCCAACGCATTCACAAAACCAGCAATCACTGCTGGCGGAATAAAGCTAAAAAACCGATCCAACCGGCCAATCCCGATTAGCAACTGCAAAATCCCCGTCAAAATCGTAGCCGCAAACAGGTACTCCACCCCATGCTGCTGCACCAAGTTCACCATCAGCAATGCCATCGAGCCAGTCGCCGCCGAGATCATGGCAATCCGCCCTCCCGTAAAGGCAATGACCACCGCCATCGAGAAAGACGTGTAGAGCGCCACCATCGGACTAACACCCGCAATTGTCGCAAATGCTAAAGACTCGGGAATCAGCGCTAAAGCCACCGTCACCCCCGCCAAAATTTCAGTTCTCACGGTTGTTGGGCTAAATTTGCGAGTGATTTTCGAGTGCAGCAATCGCACCGGTTGCGTCTTCAGTTTCTTCAGTTTTGCGGCGTCAAACTGCATAACCCCCTTCCAGATGGAAAACACACGCTGAGCGAATATAAATTCTGTTAAAAAGTTAATTTCAGATATATATCTGAATATATGAGTATTTAGATTGAATACTAAAATGGAAAATTAGTGATACTAATAACACATAATATTCTCAAATTTAATACACATGATAATGTGAAGTTTCTCAAATCAGTCGTACCCGCACCACGGCAATTTCCGTTTGCCACAAACATAGACACAAATAGCAGACTGGAAGCGCTACAGCCAGCCCTACAGCCAACGTTGCTCAAACCCCAACGCCGCCATACCCTCAGGGCTATAAATTTAAAATTCAAAATTGATACGGCCTTTTTCAGGCTAATGAAGTACAAAAAATGGGATGCAAGGGCCGTGCTCCTGCGTGGGGCGAAGCTCCCACACCCCTCGTACCTTACCAGAGTGGAAAAAGCTAGATCAGATGATTCAGTCAGCAGCCTCAAACACCCGATCGCCCCGATGCAGCCGATCCGCCATTTGATACGTTTGCTCCTGCGAGCGCATCGTCGGAGTATGAGCAGCCAGATAGCGCGATGCCGCCACCAGCACATTGATCCCAGTAGCAGAGTTACCCAACTGGGAATATTGCCGAAACGCCGCTTCCACTTCCTGAATCACATGAAATTGTCGATCTTCGCGCAACAGCAGCTTGCCTAACAGAGCCAAAACTGCTTCTGGCTTGCCTCCACTGTAAAGATAGCAACCCACCAATTCCCCAACTCGCTCCACCTGCTGCTGGCGATCCAATAGCCCCGGCAATTCCTGTAACAGTTCCGCCGGATTATCCACAGTTTTGTCAGACTTGGGCAGGCGAGCCGCAGGCACATTCAAAAACCGATTCAGATACACACTCATCGCCGCATCAAACACACCACGTAACAGCTCCAGCGACGCCACTCGTTTCATGCTTTGATGCACTGCATGGGCAAAGGTAAAGGTATGGTGAGCACTATCCCAATCGCTGAAATCATTGTTCGTGCTAAATTGGGCAATCCGTAGAGCCGCAGCATAGGTCACGATTCCGGCCAACTCCACCTCAGAGCATCCCTGACGCAGCGCATCCAGGAGTGCCGCAGCAATCGCCGCAGCATCGTCTCCCAGCAAAACTGAAACCAGCGAGTCACGCCCATCCCACCGCCCCAGTTGACTGTGTCCTGCCGCTAACGCTGCTGGCAACGCGGCAAACGCCTGCTCCAAAATTGCCACCAGATCCACCGGATACCGCCACGATCGAGACTCTTCCATCCGCGAGGCTTGCGTATAGCCAGCCACCAAACTGGTTAGAACCAGCTCTGCATTTTGCCAGTCCGTCGCATCCAGGGCCTCTAACGCTTTATTCGTAAAGTCTAGCGAATGGCCCACATCCAGATAGCGATGGTCCGTCACAACTGTGAATAGCATCTGAGCCAGTTGGGTTGGGGAAGCCCCAGCCTGAATCGCAGACGCCAAACAGCGCTCGGCCCCGTCTGCATCCCTCACCTCCACAAACTGGCGAAACCAGGTTTGCAGCATCGGTAACTTCTCTAGATGGTTGGACTCCGGTAACGGTTGGATCGGAAACCGGGGCGGTTGATTGCTCGTATCGCGAGCCACTGCGGCTAAACCGTGATACATGGCCCGCGGTTTGTCTTCTGCCTCCAGATAGGGCAACAGGTTCATCATGCAGGTGTGAATCGTCAAACCGGTATCCCAGCCGCTCTGGCGATACCTCACCCCAAACTCTAATCCCATCCGAAAGGCTTCCGTGGCATAGTTTCCCTGACTCAACAGGGCAATCACCGATTTACCAATCACCAACGAAATGCCCTGCTCTAAACCATCTTGCAGCCGCTGCCGGTGATGGTCCAAGGAATTGGTGTGGGCCGCTAGATCAATCCACACTTCACCATCCTGGATCTGCACCGGAAAGGTCGGTAAATCATCAGCCCAGAGGTCAAACGTGCCCCCACTCATCAGATCAAAGCGGGCATAGTGCCAATCACAGGTGAGAATACAATCCTTCACCGTGCCCCGATGTAGCGGAAACCCCATGTGGGGACAGCGATTATCCACCGCATAGATGTGGTCATGCTCATGAATCAAGAGAACAGTATGGCCACCGATGGCCACCACTAAGCGCCCCGCCTTGCGCACCTGTTCTACTGAGGCAGCCCGAACATAGCCTTCTGTTGCCGTATGCATTTGCAGCCCCCAGTTTTCTCTCAAAAGAGTCTTTAATCAGAGTCTTTAATCAGCTTCAATCTTGCGGCTCAAATTGGCTCGTCCGGTAGGGGATCAAACGAGTGCATGTTCAGGGCCAAACAGCAGCTCAATGCCGTATCGAGCGGAGATTGCCATCACCTCTTCCATATTAGGTGATTCACCAGATGGGAGTTGACTGAGTTCTTCAAAATACTTCTCTAGCCCCGCCGGCATCAGCATAATCAGCATTTTGGCAGGTCTATCGCCAACAATGGCAAACGCATGCGGCATGTTGCGCGGCAAGTAAACGGTCGTCCCCGTATTTGCTGTAATTGTTTCCACCCCAATCCGAAACTCACACCCTCTAGAACATTAAACGTCTCATCTTCGTTGTGATGCAGGTGAAGCGGAATACTCATACCTGGGGGATTAAAGTTCTCAATCAGAGCATATAGGCCACCCGTATCCTCACCCGTCAGAATCACTCGCTGGCTATCGCCCAGTACATTGAGCCGTTGACCTTCGTTGCCCAACGTCAGCCTCGCCGCTTGAATGAATCTACTCATGATAGTCTCTCCGCCGCACTCAAGGGGTTCGTTTTTGCCAACTGCTGAGTCAGTTCTTGGTCTTCTTGTTGATAGATTGCCTTTTCTCGTTGAATAAAGAGGGTTGCTAGAGCCTCATACGCTTCGGCCCATGCCGCAATTACTTCATCTGTAGCAGCATCTTGCAACACATCTTTCATCGCTTGCAACAGTTTTTCGCCAATCAGCGGATATTGTTCAGGCAGGATGTGAGTGTCTACATGCCGATGGGCAATGGCATCTACTGCGGTCGCCAGCTCATCGAGGCGGTCAATGTGAGTAGCGTAAGCATAAACGGCGGCAGCTAGTTTGTGAGCCTGCCCACCTCCATCCAGATGCTGCATCCAGGTTGTTTCAAAACTGCGTTTATAGTCAGGTCGTTCTTCAAAGGTGATTTCATACATTCGCCGAGTAATCTCTTCACCTTTCTCTCTGATAATCGGTGCCGTTGCCTTAACGATTTCGATCGTTTTCTGACTGACCATTTCCAGAACCTTTCTGTTTCAATAATGATTATCAATCCCATTCACGTTTGAATTTACCTTCAAGATTGAACTCATTGAGTGAAGCAATACCTTCTGTCAGCAGTAGTTCAATCTGAAGCTTGTCAATTTCTTTAGCTTGTCAATTTCTTGAGCAATTTATGTGAAATTCATAGGCAATCTCAGCCAGAGATCCTGGCTCTAGGAGGCGTGGAGCTATGGAAATTGTGGAATACAGATACTCTCCCTTTGATTCCAGACTTCTTATTCTACTCGCCCTTTTGCTGAAACCAAGAAATGTTTCAAGTCTTTTAATGTTGATGTAAAACCCGAATGGATCGCAGTAGCTGCAGGCCAACTTAGCCGTCGAACAGTTCAAATTAGCAGCAGCCAGCTTGCTCTCAGAAACATTAGCGCTCAACTATCCACTAGATTCAACCTGCTATAGTACAACACAACGTTTATCTACCGCTTACAGCGTTTTTCACTCATGTGAGGTGTAGGAGGTGTGGGCGCTTCGCCGCCACGCAGGGGCGCTGGCACCTCGTTTTCATACTTCACTAGCCTGAAAAAGGCTGTAGCTCAACTAACTGCTTTCAAATGGTGTAGTCCCGCTGCTAAAAGTGGATAAGCTTGAGCAAGAGCCATGACATCTTCAAGATAGGTCCGCGGCGACAGTCGCCCCTTGATCTGCTCCGTGATATCGATCAGCTGCCAAGCTTCATTGATTAGTGATTCTCTCAGCTCACCCAACTCAGGAATATTCTGTCCAAAATGTAAATAAGCTGGCTTAAACCCAGCAAGTTTTGTCAAGCGCATGATTTCAAGCGTATCTGCGTCATCTGCAATTTGTTGATTAATACTTTGCGGTGTTCCTTGTTTGACAATCAACTGCGAAATAGATCTGGCCCATACATCCTCGATAGCTAGAGTTTTCCTGAGGTAATTGAAGCAATTTTCTGCGCTCGCCGACTCCCAAATATCCACACCGTTATCTTGCCGAGCAGAATCATGGAAGGCCACAGCATAGCGAATTGCAAATCGATCGACTTCAGCAAAAGGGGTGTACAGCGATGCCATCACTTCAGCCAACACAATACTTCGACAAATATGTAGTCTACCGTGAATTCTGGGATAATCAAATTCGTCCTCATGCCGTGCATAGATTGGCAAAATATCGTTTTGTAGCGCAGCAACGAACTGGTGCCACGGGTCAATTGTATTGGTCATTCGTCCTTCCTGACTTGACGTAAAGCTCCTACAGCTAACTGTCAAACTGTCAAACAGATAACAGTCAAAGATAACAGCCAAACCGTTACGACCTCAGCTAAAAAGTTTCTGCCTTCAACAGTTTTTCAAACGCATTATGTTCCTCAAGACTGCCCACCACCAACAGGCGATCGCCCGCTTCTAGCCTCAGATCTCCCGTAGGATAGCGATGCAGGTGTTTGTGACGTTCAACCGCCATGATCGTAGCTCCTGTCAAGCGGCGGATGTTGGCTTGGGCTAAGTTCAACCCCACCAAAGGCGAGTCAGAAGGCAGCCCATACCAGTGCCGTTGCAGCCCCTCGATTGCCGCTTCTAGATCGGTTGCGCCCCAATATTCAGCCCGTTCCGGCAAAATGTCTCGATAGCGGCCCGTGCGGTAGCGGTTCACCACCTGCTGGACCTCAAACGTGGCATCTCCCAGTTTCAACAGCATATGGGCACCCATCTCTAGAGCCGCTTCAAACTCTGGCTGCACTACTTCCTGAGCACCGAGCTGGTAGAGCACATCGATCTCCTGATTGCCATGCGCTCGCACGGTAATGTCCAGATCCGGAGCCAGACTGAGGGCGCGGTTGAGGGTGAGACGGGTAGCCATCGGGTCAGGCAGAGCAATGGCCATCGCCTTGGCTTGAGATAGACCGGCCTTTTCTAAAACCAGCCCACTGGAGGCATCGCCAAACAGGTAGGAAATGCCCCGGTCTCGCAGCGATTGCAGCACCGCTTCATTGTTATCAATCACCAAAATCTGATAGCCCTGAAAATACAGCATCCGCACCAAGGTTTGCCCGACTCTGCCATAGCCCGCAACCACCACATGCCCGCTCAGTTCCTCCTCCAGCCCAAACAGACGCGGCGCATGGTTTAACTGGAGGAGATTGTTGAACCAGCAAAACTGCTCCAACCCAGTCAGCAGATGGGGGGTTGCCCGCAGTAGAAAGGGGGTAATCAGCAACGTGGCCGCCGTTGTGCCCACAGTTAGCCCGTATAAACGAGGCGGAAACAGCCCTTGACTTTGCGCCACTCCCGCTAAGACAAAGGAAAACTCTCCGATTTGATTAATCCCCAGGCCAACAGTGAGCGCCGTCTTGAGCGAATAGCCAAACAACCTCACCACCCCCGTTGCAATCACCGCTTTACCAATCATCGTTACAGCCACCAGCCCAACCAACACCCAGCTATTCGCCAGCAAAAAGCCAGGGTCGATCAAAATGCCAATTGAGGCAAAAAACAGCGTCGCGAAGACATCCCGCATCGGCAGCATCCGGTCCAGCGCATGATCCGCATACTCCACATTAGAAATCATCAATCCGGCCACAAATGCGCCCATTTCGATCCCCAGACCCAACGCCGAAGTGAGCAGCGCAATCCCCAAGCAGAGCACCAGAATGCCCAACAGAAACAGTTCTTGGGAACCACTGCGGACCAGCAACTGCACCACGAGCGGAATCACCCATTTCCCGACCAGAATTGCTCCTCCCAGAAAGAGCAGGGCTTTCAGCAGCGCCATCAATAGGGCAATCCCGATGGCATTGTTGGGTTGGGTGAGAGCAGGCAGGATCGCCAGCATCAGGCCCACGCCCAAATCCTGCACAATCAAAATTGCCAGCATGATCTGACCGTGATTAGTTTGCACCTCGTTGCGTTCAATCAGGCTTTTCAACACCACGGCAGTGGAAGAGAGCGACAGAACTGCGCCCAGAAAAATAGCCTTCGGAATCGTAGCGACCCAGCCGGTTGCATAGGCTAAACCCGCTCCCAAGGCGATGGTGAGGAGAATCTGCAGCGAGCCACCTCCCAGAGCAATCCTCCGCATTCGCAGCAAGTCTTTGAGGGAGAACTCAATCCCCAGGGCAAACAGCAGCAGCGCTACTCCAATGTTGGCAAGAACCTGGATATCTCCTTCAAGCGTGATTAGCTTCAACCCCGTTGGGCCAATCAGCATTCCCCCCAAGAGATAGCCCAGCAGCACTGGTTGACCCAAACGACTGGCTAAGTATCCTCCAGCAGCGGCAGATCCCAACACAGTCACCATTTCTACAATCAGCGTTAACTCTCCAGCCATTTATTTTTGTTGAGGATTTGTTGAGGGTTTGTTGAGTATGGTTATTGAATTAGGTGTGTCGCATTAAAATCTTTCAAATGAAGACTCAATACTACACTGCCACTAGCTTAGACGGGTTCATTGCCGATGCAGAAAATTCTTTGGATTGGCTGTTTCAGTTTGGCGAACCCGAAAATGGCAGCTACTCGAATTTCATTCGCGAAGTTGGTGCCATAGCAATGGGTGCAACAACCTACGAATGGATTCTCAGCCATCCCAGCGATGATCATTCCAATCCGGTATGGACCTATGAGCAGCCCGCCTGGGTGTTTACCTCCCGAAGTCTACCGACCATTCCAGGCGCGGATATCAAATTTGTTAAAGGCGATGTCCGTCCGGTGCATCAAGAAATGAGTGCAGCAGCAGGTGGCAAAAACATTTGGCTGGTAGGTGGCGGGGACTTGGTTGGTCAATTTTATGATCACGGATTGCTGGATGAAATCATCGTTCAAATCACGTCAGTGACCCTGGGAAGTGGAGCACCTCTACTGCCGCGTCGAATTGTCACACCGCCATTAAAACTACTATCAGCGACAGTGTACGGCCATGCATTTGCAGAGCTGCGATATCAGGTTTTCCCTCCAGAGTAATAAGTAATTCAACTTAATTAAAACCAAGATCAGGGTGTTGTCTCCCGAAGGGCAGCGACAACGCCTCCTTTGGGTTTCATGTTTAATTATGTTGTTCTACTTAGATAGAAATATAGATAAGTCCCGCCAAAAATTCCCGTTGTTATATAACGATGATTTTTCGGCGTTGCTGAATAGAGATATGAATTGCCCCGTTCGGCTGAGCGTTCGACTGATTTTTCTGGCCCCATAGGGGCAGTGCTCACGCCGAAGTCTCACGTCGCTCGCGGAGCGCGTTCCACGAACGAAGCCCTAGCCCCCAATTCTGGGGGAACCGAACCTTTCAAAGTCCCCCAGTATATAGCCCTAACGGGCATCCCAGAAAAGGGAGCTATCAACGGTACAGCAACGCCATGATTCATACCCCAATTCAGCAACGCCGTTTTTCCTAAGAGACAGTTTTTCTCTCTGTAAGAGTATGTATTCAGAAACACTTCCACTGAGATGATTTTATGGTTTATTCTTTTGATAAAAATTGGAGGATTATGATGAAACATAGATTAAACAGAACTGTTGCAATTACTTTTGCAATTCCTGTTGCAAGTGTTGTGGGTACCGTAGGAGCAACATTAGCCTTACTAAGTAACTCGCTATTAGCCCAGGAGGCAGTAGCACCAGAAGATCTATATGTTGGCTTATGGCAGGGTGTGGATGAAGTAGATGGCGGTAATTCACTGCGTTCGATCCTGCCCGCCGAATCTGGGTTTAAGGTGGTGGGGCGGGACACCTGGCACGGGCCTTGCAAGTACGGCGATCCTGCTACTGTCCTGGCTCAGTTGAGTGTAGAGCAGGAGTCTCTAGTCGGGACCTGGAACCTAGATTGCCAGGTAGGGGAAACGGCTGAAACCGGCGATCGCTCATTCAAGGTTCGCTACACGTTTGATCCTGCCACCGAGACGTTAACAGAAACATTACTCGATCCTCAGACCGAAGAACCAATTGACCGTATCCCGATCGTTTTCTTTCGGGTTTCTCCATAAGTCTTCTTGAACTGTCCTGACAATTGCTGTTGGGGTCTAGTACAGCAGAAGAGCAGACACAAGCGATTGGATGATCTGCTTTGCCTAAACCCATCGAGGCCAAATTCAAAGAGATCCATTTTCATCAGGACTTACGCATAGAGGAGTTCATCCGCTGATCTGCTTTGAGTTGACCGGCAACGTAAACCAAAACAGCGTTCCTTGCTTGAGTTGACTCCTGACGCCGATCTGACCACCGTGAGCCTCAATAATTTGCTGGCAGAGGTACAGTCCCAACCCCAACCCCACCGATTTGGGTTTTGACTTGCCGCGAAAATAAGGGTCAAACAGCCGCTCGCACTGTTCTGGCTCAATCCCAACCCCATCGTCTGCGACGGTGCAGCGAATCCAGTCACCCTCTGGTTGGGCATCCAGCACAATCTTCAGCCCCGGTGGATTATGTTTGAGGGCATTGGCCAGCAGGTTTTGGTAGACTCGCGCCAATTGCAAGGGGTCCACCTCAACCAAGGGCAGATCTTCAGGAATCTGGTTTTCGAGCTGGGTGTGCTCGCGTTCCATCATGGGCAGCAGATCGGCAATTGCCGAAGTCACCAGCGGCCTCAGGGTTAGGGGTTTGGGATGCAGCGTAATCCCCCAAATTTCGGCGGCGTGGGTGTCGATTAGCGAATTGATCAGGTCTAACTGGCGCTGATTGCTTTCCTGCATCCGCTCTAGCACTTTGCGCGGCAGCGTGATCGTGTCACCGGGCTGGTTGCTGAGGTTATTCAACACCATTGAAGTGCCCAACACCGGGTTGCGCAAATCGTGGGAAACGGCGTGCAAAAACAAATTCAACTGCCGTCGCAGCTCGGCTTCTAGAGTTTCGAGCTGGTCGTTTTTCTGCTCTAGGCCACGCGAGTATTCCTGAATCTGCCGGTGCCATTGTTTGAGTTGCTGCCGCATGTGGTTGAAGGCGTACACCAGCACGCCCAACTCACCAGAGCGCTGAATCGTCACCGGACGGTCCCAGTCTCCCTGAGCGAGCGCATCTGCTGCCCGACTCAATTGGATGATTGGTTTAGTCAGCCAGCGACCCGCCCCAACCCCAAAGGCAATTGCTCCCAAGGATCCCACCAGGCAAAGCAAGGCCGTCGTCAAGGTATTGGCTCGGATTTGCGCCATGAAATCATCTTCCGGCACCGTGATCACCACCAGCCAATCGACCCCTCGGTATTCCTGGTTGCGAAACGGCTCGATGCGCACAAACTGTTGTTTCCCAGCCGAAGTGCGAAACTCCAACTGCTGCGGGCGACGTTGCAACCGATAGCTAATCTGGTCAAACCCACCAAATCGACGGCGGAGAAATTCAGCCGTCTCGCGGGTGAGGGGATCGGTACTCTCGCTGGCCCGAATGCTGCGCAGCTCACCGCCATCATGCTTGAATGGAGTTTCCTTCATTGACGTAGCCAACAGGTCACCATTCAGCTTCATGACAAAAACTTGGCCGGTCTTACCCACCTTGAGGCTGCCTAAAAACTTGTTGATGTTGAGTAGGCTGAGGGTGGCATCGGTGACACCCACTAGATTGCCCCTGCGGTCGTAAAGGGGTTGATCGGCTGAAATCACATAATCTTCTGTGCCAACTGTGGTGTAAGGACCAACCCAAATCAAACGACCTGCCTTCACAGCATCTTGGTACCAGGGACGACTGCGCGGATCGTAAGGCGTAACTTCGTCGATTGGCTTGGCATCTACCTCTCTGCCCCACTGGTTCAACTTCCAGGTACGCAGGGTTTCATCTTGCTGCCGGTTTAGCATGCTCAGGGTCAACTGGCCGTTCTGGGGGTCATAGCCCACATCCACATAGTTGCCCTGCTGGGTACCAATCGCCAGAAAAGAAATATCGTCTGGCTGCTGGCTGGGAGAAGGATTGCCCGGTTCGGTAGCTAAAAATTGATTATTAAACCGACTGAACTGATTCCACAGATACACCCGCAGTGCTTCAATATCCTGGACATCCAACAGGTCCTGCCGGACGAGATCAGCAGTAGCCTGGTTTGCCAACTGCGGCATTTTTAGATAGGTTTCCAGGGTTTGTTCAATCCGCTGCCCAATCTCGGACTCTAGCTCCATCGCCAGCGTTTTCACCGCGCTTTGCCCATTGCGAAACGAGAGAACCCCAATCAACCCGGCTATCAGCAAAATTTGCAGCACAAACGGGATGATCAGCACGGCCCGCAGTGGCAGCCTCGAAGAAAAGAAGGATAGAAAATGGCGGACAGGGGGCTTGGGCATAGTGGCGTTGAGCGGGCGCTGAAACACCGCTCTAATTTAGAATAGCGTCCCCACCTGCGAGTGACGCAGCCAAAGCATAAAGGTTCCAAGACAATGGTTCTAAGACAATGGCTTCTCCCTCTGGCGCAGCATCCCAACCCAGCCGAGTCGCTTTATCCTGAATAGAGTTTGCAATAAAGTTGTTCTCCGCCTGCCCCATGACTGATTTAATTTTGTTTTGGCATCGCCGTGATTTGCGCACAGTAGACAATATCGGTCTAGATGCCGCGCGTCAGCGTAGTTCCAAAGTAATCGGTGTGTTCTGCCTCGATCCCAACATCTTGCAGCGGGATGATGTGGCCCCGGCACGAGTTACCTATCTAATCGGCAGTTTAGCCAAACTCCAGGAAAGCTACGCCCATGCAGGCAGCCAGTTGCTGATTCTGCAAGGCCAGCCCATCGAGCGATTGCCCGCCCTAGCCAAAGCGCTTTCGGCCCAAGCCGTTTACCTGAACCGCGATGTCGAACCCTATGGCCGAGAACGCGACCGCACCGTTGCCGCCGCTCTGCGGGAAGCGGGGGTAGAAGTCCAGGCGTTTTGGGACCAGTTGCTGCACGCCCCAACGCAGGTAATGACCGGCTCCGGCCAGCCCTACACGGTCTACACCCCCTTCTGGCGCAACTGGAAAAGCCAGCCCAAAGCCGAGCCAGTAGTCGGCCTGACTCAAGCCAGCGGATTATCTGAGTCCGAAATTTCCACCGCCAAAGCCGAGACAATTGCCCTCCCCACCGCCAAGGATCTAGGTTTCCTCTGGGACACCGAACTGCCCCTCGCACCTGGTACCGCCGCCGCCCAGGAAAAACTAAACGCCTTTTGTAGCCGCGCCATTCAAGAGTATGGAGAGCAGCGCAACTTTCCGGCGATAGATGGCACCTCGCGCCTGAGTGCTGCCCTCAAATTTGGCACGATTGGCATCCGCACCGTTTGGGCCGCCACCGAAGCCGCCGCTGTCGAGAGCCGCAGTGACGAAACTCGCCAGAACATCCAAACCTGGCAGCAAGAGTTAGCCTGGCGCGAATTCTACCAGCACGCCATGTATTTCTTCCCAGAGCTGGCCGAAGGGTCGTACCGTGCCCAGTTCAAGCAGTTTCCCTGGGACAACAACGACGACTACTTTCAAGCCTGGTGTGAAGGCCGAACCGGCTACCCAATCGTCGATGCCGCAATGCGGCAAATGAATACCATCGGCTGGATGCACAACCGCTGCCGCATGATTGTTGCCAGTTTCCTCACCAAAGACCTGATTGTAGACGGTCGCCTGGGCGAAAAGTACTTCATGCAGCGCTTGATTGACGGAGATTTATCGGCCAATAACGGCGGCTGGCAATGGAGCACTTCCAGCGGCATGGACCCCAAACCCCTGCGCATCTTCAACCCCGCCAGTCAAGCCCAAAAGTTTGACCCCGATGGGGAATACATCCGCGAATGGCTGCCCGAACTGCGCAGCCTCGATACCGCAGACCTAGTCAGCGGCAAAATCTCCAGCTCCGACCGCGAACGCTGCGGCTACCCAGCCCCGATTGTGGACCACAAGCAGCAGCAGCAGCAGTTTAAGCAGCTTTATCAGCAGCAAAAGCAGACGTAGGGAGATGGGGGGGCGGCTCGTGAGCCTCGCCGAACGAGGGAGATGGGGGAGTTAGCCGGCTAGGGCGAGGCCGTCGGCTCTGGGTTCGGAAGCGGCGATCAGGGCGTTGTTGTGGCGGAGGATGATTTGGCCTTTGCCGAAGGTGCGGGGTTCGGCGGTGAGCTGGACGGTGTGGCCGCGTTCGATTAACTCCAACACCAGGGAGCGGGGGACGGTTTGCTCTAGCACAATGATGCAGTCGTCGGAGCCGAGCTTGACTTGCCAGCGGGGGGCGTCTAGGGCCGCTTGGGGATTGAGGCCATAGTCGGTGAGGTTGACAACAACCTGAACGTGACCCTGGGGCTGCATGTGACCACCCATGACACCAAACGGACCAAGGGGTCGATTGTCCTGGGTCAGGAATGCCGGAATAATCGTGTGGAAGGGGCGTTTGCGCGGTGCAATTTGATTGGGATGACCGGGTTGGAGGCTAAAGCCGAGGCCGCGATTTTGTAAGGCAATCCCCGTTTCGGGAATCAGGATGCCGCTGCCAAATCCTTCGTAGTTGGACTGGATAAACGACACCATCAGGTCTTGATCGGCAGTCGCCAGGTAGACCGTATCGCTGCTGGGAATGGACGCTGAGATAGGGCTGGCATGATCGCGGATGATTTGACGCTGTTGGGCAGCATAGGCTTTATCTAGTAGGGCAGCAGGGCTGGCCCGCATCCAGGCCGGGTCGGCGACCTGTTGATAGACATCGGCAAAGGCTAGCTTCATGGCCTCGATTTGCCAGTGAAAGCTTGTGGCCGATTCGCGCGGATAGCGAGCCAACTCCACCCCTTCCAGCAGATTTAACGCCATCAACGCGGCAATGCCCTGGCCGTTGGGCGGAATTTCCCATACCGTCAGGTCGCGGTAGGTGGTTGAAATCGGCCCAACCCAGTCCGCCTGGTGCTGGGATAAATCGGCTGGAGTGAATAGGCCGCCCGTATCGCTGGCAAAGGCGATCATTTTTTCGGCTAACTTGCCTCGGTAAAAGCTCTCTCCACCCGTGGCGGCAATCTCTCGCAGGGTGGCGGCATGGGCTGGGCTGGCCCAAATCTCTCCAGCTCTAGGGGCACGATCGGCGGCAAAAAACACTTGTTTGAATGGCTGAAACTCTCGACCCGTCAGGGGCACATACACTGATTCCACCGCCTGCCAAGCGCGAGCCGTCTCCGGCGAAACCGGAAATCCCTGCTCGGCGTAGCGAATTGCGGGCGCAAATAACTGTTCAAACGGCAACTTGCCCCACCGCTGCCACAGCGCACACCACGCTGAAACGGCTCCCGGCACGGTCACAGGTAGCCAACCCAAGGCCGGGATGGCCTGCAACTCGTTGAATTGCACCTGACCCAGCGCTTCAGCACTGCGCCCCGAAGCGTTTAGACCATGCAGTTGCCCGTCCCAAACCAGAGCAAACGCATCCGAGCCAATTCCATTCGAGGTCGGCTCCACCACCGTCAGGGTAATCGCCATGGCAATCGCCGCATCCACCGCATTCCCGCCCGCCCAAAACATTTCCATCCCGGCCAGGGTTGCCAAAGGCTGACTGGTAGCCGCCGCATATCGCTGCCCCATCACCACCCGACGGCCAGCAGAGTAGGGATAGGTTGTTAAGTTATCAAAACGCATGGCAAGAGTCAGGAATACGGCATCTGCTGATCGTAGAGGCAATGAGAAAGTTCGGTCAATTTGATCCAAATGTCCTTTGTGAGCTAAACTGGTAGAGCTTTAGTGCCATGCCTGCTCAACCAGGTGTGAAACTGATGGCTCAAACCCTATAATGGTTCAAACCATAAGAAATCGGGGCGTAGCGCAGCTTGGTAGCGCACTACTTTGGGGTAGTAGGGGTCGTGGGTTCAAATCCCGCCGCTCCGATTGAATGAGACCCGCTATATTAGCGGGTTTTAGCATTTTAAAAAGTTTGAAGCCGTCAGGAAATCACCGCACCAACTGCAACGTCAGGCTTGACTGATGGCAAAAACCAATATGGAACGCACTTTGGAAGCTCTGGTAGACTTTGCCGATATTCATCGTCAGAGCCTCACTCGCTTGAGCGAGAGCATCGAAGCACTAACGGTTCAAATGGGACACTTCTCAGAAAATCTGACGCGCAGCGAAATTCAGCTTGAGCGATTGGGTGAACGGGTAGAGCGGATCGCGGGCATTGTGGAACAGTAGGCAGAAACCGCCAAGCTTCAGGCCGAGAATATTAAGCAGCAAACTGATACCGCTAACCGCCTCACTCGTTTAGTAGAGCAGCTCATCTCCAGAAACTGATTGAGTTTGACAATTTGCTGTCTAGTTGACTATTTCACCACCTTGCACCATTATCGGTAAGCCCAATCAGGTAGGCGTTTGAGAATAATTTCAAACCCAAATTGCCCTGCAAGATCACCTCGACGTTGAATCAACTTCAGCAATTGGCACCAGACCACAGAGGGGAACAAGATGGACAACGCTAAATCACTTGCCTGTGCCCAGTCCAGTTGAGGTGGCAATAACCATGGGCCCATCCAATGCGCCAAGAGATAGGCAACTAAAGTCAAGACTAACCAACGGTAGACTCACAGGCAGGTCGATTGTCCAAAGCGATGTTTGATGGTCCTGAAAAAGCACTCAATCGCCCACCTTTTGCGTTCCAGACGAACCAGGTAGACTCCCACTGAGAGAACTGGCAGATTTGAGTTGAGTTTGCTGTGGCAAGGGATGACCTTCTTCCAAAAACAGACCGAATAGAGCGTTGAGACTGTTTTTTTGATAGACGCTAGGCATCAGACGAGGCTGTACACTAGCACCATAAGCTAATTTAAACGAGATCTGTAAGGACAATGAGATCTGTAAGGACAATGTTACCAGTTGAATACGCTCAGTGAAGCGGGATCTGAAGGACGATGCAGCCAGTTAAATACTCCCAGCGAAGTAATGACTCCCACAAAATGCGCTGTTATCCCCGTTGTGTTGGCAGCAGCTACGAAGACATCCAACGATCGAATGATTCGGTTTGGGTCATAAATGGCAACCCCTTGGGGCTGAGCAATCGATTTTGCCAGCAGCACCGCAAGCGTCGTTCCCGTTCCCAGAATCGCCAATAGTATTCCTATCAGTCCCGTAACAACTGCAAGCCGCAGTACCTGCATCACCTTCGCTCGATGAGGGTAAATCGCAGGGTCAGGATGACGAAGGCGCTTGGAGAAACGAATCAGGCGAAAAGCAAGATAGATCCCGAACAGCAATACCCCAACCGCACACACTGCCCAAAAAATGCCAATACCCAAGCCAGGCGTTGTTGCTTCAGTCACTGGAGTTGGAATCGCAGTTCCAGGAATTCCAGGTGGAGCGACGATCGCTTGATTAAATGTTCGTCCAGAAATCGCCAATATCAGTAATACACTGGAGGCAGCAGCAAGCGCAGTTTGAACCACAAAGCTTGACCATCCAGTGATTCGTAGAATCGTCGCAATTCGCTCAAGATGATTACTGGGGGATTTTATTTCCAGGTTAGTTTGCATCGTTTGTATATCTACCTTAATTAAATTAGCTTCTCCACACATCACACTATCGAACTATGAACTTAGCTACGTCTGCCTAATGTCGGAAATTAGCGGCACTTCTATTCGCTTTTCCAGTGGTCTAGAATGTCATGCACAACCGCTTCTTCTAACCAGGTTTGAGCAATCACTAGAGTTGGTAATCCTAGCAATAAGCCTAAAGGACCAAAGAAGATTCCGAAAGCGGTTAATAAAGCTAATGTTGTGGCTGGGAGCAAATCAACCTGATGCCGCATGACGATTGGTGTCACAAAATTTCCTTCTACTTGTTGAATGATGAAGTACAGAAGAAGAACAACTCCAGCCTTCCAGGGTGTATCCAGCAACGCCAATAGGATTGGGGGGATGGCACTGACGATCGCACCGATATAAGGAATAAAAGCAAATAATCCAGCCAGTAGGCCATTGACAACGGGAAGCGGAACTTTCAGAATCAGTAACCCGATCGTGGAAGTAATGCCAACAAAAACCATGCTTAACGCGATGCCTGCGACGTAATGCACCAACTTTACTTCGCATCTAGACAAAATTTCATCAGCACGCTGACGATAAAAGGCAGGAAAAATATGGATTAATCCCTGTCGATATCGCTGTGGGTTTGCAAGCAGCATAATCGACAATACAAATACAAACAATGCATTTAGGATGAGGGTCAGTGAATCTGATATAAAAGCGTAAACATTTGTGATGATCCAGCTGGCAGCAGTCTGTAATTGCTGGGTAAAGATGGACAAACTCGGAAGATTTGCCAGCATCCCATCTAGAATGCTGGATTGAAATTCATAACTCCAGTACTGAAGCTGGCTAATTGAGAGCTGAATTAAACTTAGAAGCTGGTCGAACTGATTGATGAATCGGACGAGTATCAATGCGATCAGGATGCTAGATAGAGCAAGAATAATGCCAATCGACAACAAGATTGCATAGCCCCGCTTGACGTGGGACTGCCTGAACCGTCTTACTAAACGGTTTAGTATTGTGGCAACCACCACTGCGGCAAGAAAGAGGAATACAACCATGCGGATTTGCCACAGGATGTAGAGAGAGGCAATGATTGCGAATAAGCCTAGCCACCGTGTCAGTGTCAAAGCTCCACCTCCTGTAAAAAATGCGGGAATGTTAAGATGCGGAAGCTGTTTGCCCTCACAGTCCTTCCGCGTTTCCTCTCCCCGCTTTCCTCGAACTCAGTTTCCTCAACAGCCGTTCGTTAGTATCGCGTTGAATTGGGATCTCGATAGGTAGGTGCTTCTTCCCGACGAATGGTTGTATCTTGATGGCTTCTGCCTCCTAACCCTGCCAAACCAAATAAGCCAATCAAGCCAAATAGACCCAGCCAGCCCCAGTCAAAGCCATCATTTTCATATGCACCTTCACGCTCAATGACTGGAGCTGTATTCGTTGTAGCCTGTACTTGAGTTGGCAATGACAAAGGGGCAATAGCGGCGGTGCATGCTACAACACCTGCACTGATCAACTTCAACATGTTTGAGCTTTTCATCTTGGTTCTCCTTAAGAAACGAGCTTGATTATTGAGTCAACTACTGAAAGAATTCAATTTGAAGAAATCCACTGCTTCTACAGCAATCACTTTTTGTTCACGGCAAATATCTAGAAACTAGTTCAGAAAAACTTGCCCATCCTGTTGAATCCGCAAAACTCCCTGATTTGCGTCAAGCGGACTTGCATCTTCATCTAACTGAACCGCCAGCAAACCGGGCTCTGAAGTAGAAATAGGAACTACCTCTACAAAACCGTCATCTTGACGAACAAAAGTGATTGTGGCAGGGGCTGAAATGCCTTGTAAAATGACTTCTTGCCCTCCTTCGAGATAGCGGCGTTGCGTCTGACCAACAACTTCAAAGGTAACTAAAGCATTCGTTCTATTTGTTAGTCTTACGTCAAAAGAGTTGTTTGATAAAGCGACCGTTGCGACAGGTTCCGCCCGATTCTCAGGCAGTGGTGGCTGTAGGGGAGTTGGTCCTGCTTCCAATGGAATTGTGCGGTTGGGAAGTGCTGCGGGAGTTTGTGCTTCGCTCGGAGTCAATCCCTGAGTAGCCGCGTTCGGTGGGCAACCCTGGGGAGAAATACGTGTGCTGTTGAACGGCTCCTCGTAGTAAATCCCGGGGCAAGGATTTAAGGGAGAAGCAACTGCTTTGGGCAGAGCAATCAATGCGGCAAGGCTAGCCAAAGTACTTCCTGCAATCGTTCCTGCAACTACAATGTTCTTCATACTCATGCGATTCTGCAACATAGTTATACTCCTTTAAATTCAACAATTGATCCGCAAAGATGATTCACAAAAACGAAGTAACCAAACGTAGGAATAGATTAAAGACATAAATTGAACCAATCGATTCAGCAGGGCGCTAACCAATCAGCCCAGACATATCTGTGGATTGGAGCTGAAATGGATATCCAATTTTCGTGCCAAAAGGTTTGATCGATTGAATATTATGAATTTGTGAAAACTTCTTTTACAGCCTGATATTTGCAATTTGGCTAGATGCTTAGTATTAGAATAAAAGACAAGTGTGGAATTCATCTCTGTCCATCGATTGAGATTCATTGAATATAGAAGCTTGATCACTGAATAAGCTTTAGATTTATGTTTTAGGTTGCAGGGTGAATACGGTTAACTCTGGTGGACAGTTGAAACGAATCGGCAGATGGCTAAACCCAATTCCACGATTAACGTAGAGACGATTGTCTGCATTGCCATAACCTGGAATCCAACCAGATACGCGCACAATATCTCCTCTGATTTGGGAGAGCCATGACCAGCTCGGCTTATCCTCTACCAGAGTCATCCATGACCACTGCGGCAGAAACGGAATCCGAATCTGTCCGCCATGGGTATGCCCTGCAACTGCGATCGGGGCTGTGCCAGGAGGAAGTTCCGCAAAGGATGCGGGATTGTGCATCAGGACAAAGCGAGTTGCACTGTCAGGAACTTGGGCGATTGCCTGTTGCGGCTGAGACTGTTTTGGAAGGTAGGCTCCAATACCAACTAAATAGAGACTTTCATGTTCAGAAGCTTGACCCGCGTTCGGAAGGACAATCGCCTCATTTTGCAATACTTGAATACCGATCGCCTCTAGTGCCTGCTGAATTTGAGCGGCTCGCTGTTTGCCTGCTGCGCTGGCTTCGGTCAGGGTCTTCGCCCCATAGTCATGATTGCCCAGAACCGCATAAGTGGGAATTTGAGCAGCAATCAGGGGGCGCACAAGCTGAATAACCCGATCGAGTTCCGGTGTTAAATTGTCACTAGGCTTGTATACAAAATCACCCGCAATTAAAGCCGCCGCCGGATGCTCCGCAATGATTTGATTGATCGCCTCTGCCACCGTTCTGGTGTTTGCCATCCACATGCCAATCTGAAAATCTGCAACGACCGCAATTTTCTTTCCTTGCCAGGACTGCGGCAACGAAGGGATTTCGGCAGTGACCCCTTCTCGGTCGAGGTAGTAGGGTTCTATCACACTCCAGATTAATAGTGCGAGTAGGAAGGCTGCCACACCGAACAGAAGATACTTTATTCGTCGCCACAAGTACTTAATCATCGGTCGATCGCTTACTTCTTCTATTTCATCAGTCTTAAATACAGCGTTTTTCACTCATGTGGGGTATGGGGCGTGGAGGCTTCGCCCCCATGCAGGGGCGCTGGCACCCCGTTTTTCGTACTTCACTAGCCTGAAAAAGGCTGTAATTCAGAAATCAAACTTTTCGATTTGGTTTGAACAAAGTTATCGCTAGTTCAAGAACAGCCGCGATTATGAAAAGAATAATAAACTAAACTGAAAAGTGGATCAGCCTGCATCATTCTGCCAGCGAAGAATCCAACTCTCACGACCTAAAGCAAAAGACGGAACTTGCAATACCAGAGATAACGCGGGAAGTGCCAGGTGAATCACGAATAGGAGCAGAAAAATAACAACGTTCAAACCCAGTCAATTCCTCAGTCTTAATCGATCTACAGTGTCTACTCCTACTCTCCTTTACTAAGCTGTCGGAGCGAGATTTGTTTACACAGGCTTTCGATTGCCAGGTTCAGCGATCGCATTAACTCTGATTCTGCCTGATAATCTGCGGGAGCAAGATTTGTGACTCGCTGGCTTTCTGTCACCTCAATATGCTGGCTCCACTTCTCGACGGTATCGCCTTTGTAAACCCCAATCGCAATACCGCCTTCATCGTTCAGCACTGAGAAGCAGGGAACATCTGATGCCCCATCGCCTACATAAATCATTTGCGAAAGGGGAACGTGAAGCTGGTTCTCTGACACATCCCGATAGGCAAACGATCGTCCATCCCCGTCAACCTGATCTGCTCCGCTCGCAATGTGCATGAGATAGCGAGTTTTTTCGGTGTGGCTGATGCTGCGTTTGAGGAATTCGATTTCACTGTTTTCAGCATAGTGAAACTCGCATCCCCAAATTTTCTTGAAGTAGGAGGCAATGCAGGTATTCCGAACGACCTCAGCAAATCCACCGGTAATGATGTAAAACTCTAGTTCAATTTGTGGATTGAGTTCCTGCACTTTCTGCTGCAAGCGATCGAACATCTCCGTCACGTCCTTGAAGGGCTGGAGGTCTTGTCCAAACTGAACCAAATAATCCTTCGTGATTTTCTCCTTTCGCCGCTTAGATTCCTGAATCAAGCAATAAAATCGAGCTGCAACGTGGTCCCATCCGGCTTCTTTCAACGATTCATAATGCTGCTGGCGGAATTCGTTGACATCTAGCCCTAATCGTTTGATCAGTTCATCAAAGGTATCGGGTGCAAGGGTGTCATCAAAATCGAAAACTACCGCGATTCGGTTGCAGACAGGCTTTGTCGCTTGAGGCTTCCTAAAGTCTGTTTTTTTAACTTGAGTCATGGCTTCATATCGCTCCATTTTGTGACTTCAATAGGATTTCACCAACGAAATTTAGCTGGCCCTGCGTCACCGTAAATCCTCCAGCGGCATCATCACCTCCGAAAGATATAGGCGGGAAAATATTTTTCAGCAGCATCAGCAGGGTGATTCCCAGTGGTTTAGAGCATTGATCGTGTTTGTGATCCAGTCAAGCATGGTTTAGC
The DNA here is from genome assembly GCF_032598965.1 of Leptolyngbya sp. NK1-12. Taxonomy (NCBI): domain Bacteria; kingdom Bacillati; phylum Cyanobacteriota; class Cyanophyceae; order Leptolyngbyales; family Leptolyngbyaceae; genus Leptolyngbya; species Leptolyngbya sp. NK1-12. The sequence goes on along the minus strand of NZ_CP053586.1, from coordinate 5,653,139 downwards.
CTGTTGCTTCCCGCTCGTATAGTTGTCGTCCCGCTTCAAGCTGAGGAAGAATCTGCTGACGATTACCAATAAACTCATATTGTTCGTTGAAGACTCCGCTCGGACGTTCTCCAATAATGTAATGACGCACAGGAATAGTGGGAGCATTAATCACAATCCGATCGGAAACTCGTGTTACAGCTCTTGGCGCATTTGGATCCGTTTCTTCAAGACGAGAAATAACCCATAGCTCATTATTAACCGTATAGACATCCTGAACACTTAGATTGTAGCCAGCAGAAGGAACCTCTACTTCAGCCGTAATAGTGCGCTCTTGCCGTTCTGCCCCAGGAACATCGACATCAATGTAAGGAACCTGAACGGTCTGTTCCTCCTGCACCACGACAACTTTGGGCACGGTAACAGTGCGCTCTGTCACGCCCACGTTGACATCAGGACCCTGAATGTCGTACTGGGGTAACTGTCCGGGTTCAACACTCACATCCACATCCGGTAGCTCCCCGGCTTGTTCTTGCTCTACTCGGCAGGATGCCAGCGGAATCAGGGAAAGAACCAAAGCGAATGAAAGCAGTTTCCTGGAATTTGAAATTTGTGATTTCATACCGATTAACCCTCTAAACAATAAGAAATTGATGAACAGAAAGAAATGTTGAGCGGACTTGGAAACTCGCACTTGCTAATCAAGTGCCACCAGAGCCAAGAACTCCGACCAGTTGCAGCAAATAAATCACGGCAAACACTGCAAAGAATGCCCCTGCAAGCACGGTTCCCCAGAAGGTAAATCCAGAGGGGCGTAACTTGCGAGACAGCATCCGACGATTCAGGAATAGCGTTAACCCGGCAACAACGGGAATATGGGCAGCTTCGATCGCGCCCGCCGTCTGCAATAAGACCACAGGTCTACCTAGGAGGAGATACACGGCAATCGGCAAAATTGCCAGCAGAGCGGCAATATAAAACTTCCGCAGAAACTTCTCGTTCGTCCAACGGCCCTGCCGCACGCCAAACCCTTGCAGCAAGATCTGTGTCCCGTCAGCAAACATCCGCCCGAAGCCGTCCTGCACCGAGAGCGTGGTACTGCAAAAGGTGATAAAGACGATCGCAATCATGAACCAGAAGCCAAACGGTCCCCAGATGTCGCCCAGCAGATTGCCCAGCGTTTCCGCTACCTGATTTTCCTGGGGTACCAGTCCCTGAGGGCGCAGCAGCTCCCCGCCCAGAATCAAAAATGCCAGTGCCGCCAGCAGTGCACCCACGACCGCCAGCGTATTCGAGAAGGTCATCAGCTGAACCCAGCCCTGCAACCGCTGCTGCTGCTCGGAGTCAAGCTGTTTTACTTCTAGTGGCTGTTCCTGTTTTAATGCCGTTGCTCCATATCCACGTGCATCGACCCAGTAGGAGTACCACATCATTCCGGCTGCGCCTGCCAGCATAAAGCCCAACCAGGGGAGAATTTCCTGATACTGCACATCCTGCGGAATCTGTGGCACTATACCAGTGGCTAATTCGCGGACATTAGGAAAGACAAAAACGGCAGCTGTGACGACGGCAAGCGTGCGGGCAATGCCGACAAACGAGGAGAATTTTTCCACCACATCGTACTGTCCCAGAAACACGATCGCCGCCGCCACCAAAATAATAATCACCGTCCAGAGTTGAGCGGTTCCCCCGGTTACTAGAATCAGTGCTGTAGCTGCCGCGCCTGCCATGCCTGCTACGGTCGAAATGGCAACCGCAAACTGAGGCACAAGAATCAGCCAGACTGCCCAATTTTTGGGTCCGGGAAGCTGTTTGAATCCTTCTAAAATTGTTGCGCCTGTGCAAACGGTAAAGCGTCCCACCTCGCGATTGATAAACCACTTTAGGGTTACGGCTGCAAGGAGTGCCCAGAGCAGCGTATAGCCATAAAAGGCAGCAATTCTGGGTGTAAATAAAAGCTCACCAGAACCCGCAGCAGAAAGCATCCAAATAAAGCTAGGACCCAGCCATTTCAACTGTTCCGCACCCTTTGGCGGCTGAGGAATTTGCTGATTTTGTGAATCTGAATGGAACTCTAAATGCGATGCTTTCGTTGAAGTTTGAACTTGCCGCTGGTTCATCTAATTGACTCCTGGCTCTGTTTAACGGTGAATGAGCATCGTTGAAAGTGCAGTCGTTCCTGAGGCTTCATCGATTTGAATTTGAATGCGATCAAAATTATCCACTTCAAACCAATCTCCGTTGCAGACAATCGCAGTATCATTCGTTTGAACCTGAGCAATCCTAATGCCGTGCAAACAAATCCGAAATCCCTGGTAGGGAAAAGGGTACTGTCCCTCCTGCTGCCGAACGAGTTCAAAACTATCAAACCTGGTGGAATGACGAGTTAAATAAAATCGATCGACTCGCCCTTCCCCATACCCGTCGCCAGCGTCACTGTATACTGCTCCTTCACCCATTCCTTCCGTAGACGGATAGAAGTACAACACAAGCTGCTGATTTTCGACCATAGGCAGCATACGACCTGCCTGAACTAGAAGCGGGATTTGATTGAGTGAAGCTTGCAGTTGAATTTCGTTTGAGCCTGCTTCGATCGCATCCGTCCAGAAGTGATACCAGTGTCCTTTCGGCAGCCGAATTGATCGAGTTTCTGTGTTGCGGTGGACGATTGGACAAACCAGCAGCGCGTCACCCAGCAGAAACGCATCATCAATACTCCACAGTTCTGGATCGGTGAAATCAGCCCAGAATACAGGTCTAACTAGAGGATGTCCGGTTTGGCTGGTTTGCCACGCCAGCGTATAGAAGTAGGGGATTAACCTTTCTCGCAGTTTCAGCAGATCCCGAACAATGCTGAGGGCTGGTTCTCCAAAGCTCCAGGGCGTGCGATGTTTGACGCTATTGGCAGAATGGGTGCGGCAAAACGGGAAAAAGGCAGCAGTTTGAAACCAGCGAATGTAGAGTTCTGCCGAGGGGTTGCCTTGAAAACCACCAATATCGGGTCCGCTGTAGGGCATTCCCGATAAACCTAGATTTAGCATGGTGGGGATGGTTTGGCGTAACGCCTGCCAGCTACTTTCGATATCACCCGTCCATGACCAGGCATACCGCTGTATTCCCGCCCAGCCCGATCGCGTCACAATAAACGGCCGATGCTCTGGGCGATAGGTTCGTAGAGCTTCATAGCCTGCCTGCGCTTGCAGGAAACCATAGAGATTATGAGCTTCTCGATGAGCCCCTCCCCTCCCTTCCATATTGTGATAGGTCGAGCGCGCTGGCAGTGAAGGATCTCCCCATAGCGCGAAAACAGCTGGCTCATTCATGTCATGCCAGAATCCGGCAATGCCTAGATCCAGCAAATCCTGACACTGACGGCTCCACCAGTGTCTTGCCTGCGGGTTCGTAAAATCGGGAAAGGCACACATTCCTGCCCAAACTGGAGCCAGCGCAGGTTTCCCATTCGGCTGAGTGCAGAACATCTTCTGTTCTCGCCCTTCCTGAAACAGGCGATTTTGACGGCTTGCTTTGATGCCAGGGTTAATAATGGTGATTAAACGAGTTCCCCGCTCGGCTAACTCCTGAGCAAATTCTGCCATGTTTGGGAAGCGATCAGGGTCAATGGTAAAGGCGCGAAACCCATCCAGACAATCAATATCCAGATGCATTGCAGCGATCGGTAGATCATGCGTGACAAATCGATTTGCCGTTTTGCGTAAAGCAGATTCCCATTCATATCCCCAGCGTGATTGATGATAGCCAAACGCCCAGCGTGGCGGCAAAGGCGGGCGACCTGTTAATTCGGTGTACCGCTCCAGGAGATGAGGCAAAGAACCCACACTGATGTAGTAGCGCAGTGCCCCGCCTTCAAAGTTGGCGATTGCCATTTCTTTGAAGCTAAATGTTGCTGGATACGAATTTTCATAGAAGACGAGATAGCTGCCCTGCGAATGCACCCCTAGGTAAACCGGAATGCCCATGTAAAGGGGATCGGTTCCTGAGGTATGGTATCCACCCGGATCGTAATTCCACATCCGGTAGGGGCTGGTTTTTTCCGCTTGAGTCAGAGGAGTTCGCAAATTGAGTGGTGCGGCACGTTCTCCCAAACCATAAATTTTTTCTTCGGGTTGTAGTTCTGCTTCGTGTATCCAACCCACTCCTTTATCAGGTTCTTGAGAATGCAGAATAGTTTCTCGTCGAGGCGATCGTTCTTTTCTTATAACCTGCCTATTCGCATCTTGAATTTCCAAGCTACCATTCTGATTAACAATCACTTTGAGCATAGAACTACTGACAATCCAACGTTCGGCTTCGCCATTCCCTTGGGAATCGCTCTTATCCTCGCCCCTATCCTCAAACGTTACCTCAACAGGTTCCCATTCCGACTTGGCAATGGCATAGGAAACAGGTGTAATTCCGGGTATCCAGTGAACGCGCACAAAATCGGAAGCTAGAAATTCTAGCTCTAACTCCAGATGCCCAAAACTAAAATGTCCACCCCTTGCTGTTTGTTTAACCGTTTGAATGGCTCCTGGTAATTCGATCGCCTTCAGTCCTGGCTGGCGCGATTGATATTCCAGCCACGATCGCCGCAGCGAATAGACGATCGCTCCCAGGAATCGTTCGACGCGAATTAAACGCAGCTTGAGAGATACTTGCTTGAGAATGTTCATCATCACCCGTCTGTTAAAGCCTGGTCAGAAGCTGATTCAGGAGAGCTTCATATTGCCTTACAGTGCGCCATCAGGAATTGCGGAAGGATAAACACCATCAGCGACCAGCACAGGTCGATTTGTGTATTCTGCCTCCAACTGCTGTTGAATTCCTGTATCCCAACTGAAGCCGTATTCGCGCTCCAGTTCAGCCACCACAAACGGACGCAGCGTTCCTGTGACTGCAACCGTTTCGCCATCCTCAATGGTAGGCTGATTTGCAGTGGCAGGATTGGCTCGAATCACTAGCAGCTCCTGTCCGCCGATAAGCTGATCTTCATCTAGCGTAAAAGCATTGGCTCCCTGAATCTCTTCAATTTCACCCGTTACGGCAAGCTGTTGACCGTAATACTGCTGCGGATTGCTGGTTAGCTCACCCGGTTCTGGTGCAACCGCAAGTGATTGGGCAATGATCGCAGGTCTATTTTCATACTCTGTGTAAGCATTTGCATCCAAATCGAGGTTATATTCACGATTCACATCTGCAATTACAAAATTGCGAACTTCACCTGTAGCTTGAATGTCCACTCCATCTTCTGGAAGCACAAAGGGGCGACCAGATGCATTTACCACCAAAACTGGTTCACTGCCAAAGAACTGTTGATCTTCAAGGGTAAAAGTACTCGGACCAATCTTGTCAATCGGCTCACTTCTAATTGTCACGATTTGACCAATATACCGATTCGTATCTTCAGCCACGTCTTCAGTTGTGACATTAGTTTGCCCCGGTGTGGCTGCCTGACGTTCGGGTGTTTCACAACCTGTTAGCAGGGCAGTCACCAATGTCAGCGCCAACGTGCTGCGGACTGCCCATCCTTTCGCAAAAGAATTTTTAGAACTAGGTTTCTTTGTTTCTTCAAATTGCATGGCTGTGAATCTCCTAAACTACAGAACTGTGAATAATTTTTTCTGACCTCAACTGGCTTCTTTGTCGCTGTTTCTAAATAGATGAGGTCCTTGTTAGCAGGGTAATGAAAGGGCGAAGATGATTCGCCCCAGTAACAACAATCAACTCTGCACGAGGAAGGAAACTGCTAGAAACGGGATACTTGTGTCGCTCGATGATCGCGCAACCGCTGCTCATAGCTACGGAATGCAGGGTCATTTTGATTGTAAAGATAAGGCTCCTGCATATAGTCGTAGGCTACACCCGCAGGAGGTTGGGCAATGGTCGGACCTGAAATCAAAGGGCGATAGGACGATCGCACCCGCTCTTCATAGTCATTGTCAATTCGCAAATCGTCATTGAACTCCGGCAAATCTTCTACCTGATTTTTGGTCAGTCCTGCAACATAGATGCGCTCTTTGTCATAGTCAAGCCGAGCTACCCCAACCGGAAGCAGAACTTTCTTGCCCAACACCCAAAAGCCAGTATCCACAATGAAATACCGAAAGCGGCCATCTTTCTCGTCAACCATCACGCCCTCGACTGAGCCAACCTTATCCTGATCATTACTATCAGAATCATTAGCGTACACAGAAAAGTTAGTGATATCATGCCCATCAAACAACTCTTTTGTGTGATTGGGATAGTAATCACTCAGTTTCATCAGTGCCATATTTATTTCTCCATTAACTGTAATTCTCCTGTTCTACCGTTGAGCTACAAGTGCCTCTGCTTTTTGCATCCCTTCGCAGGTTCGCAGGGTGCAAATAAACCTTTCTAGGTGACACGCTCCGGTAACAACAAACAGGCTTAACCGGCTACAGCAATTCGGGAATGCTTGTAATGCTCACATAAATCACAGTAGAGGGCAAAGGTGGAGAACTGGTAGACAAATCCAGAATTTAAAGGAATTCTATCAATGGAAGTATATCTGCTTGAAGAGCAATAGGGATGGATAGATAATGTCAACTACCAAATTGAGTAAATATCGCCCAGCATAGATGATATTTTTCTTGTGCTCTCTTGTACTCATTGAGCATTGCTCAACAATGCCTCGATTTGACCTGCAAGCTTCACTGGATTGAACGGTTTTTTGATAGCTCCAAGTACATTGAGGTCATCAAACTGTCCTGTTTCAATCGCCCGCCCTTTCGCAGTCAGCAGCACGACGGGAATCTGCTTTGTTTTGTCACTCGATCGCAGTTGTTGTAGAATCGCCAGCCCGTCTAACCCTGGCATCATCAGATCGAGGAGAATTGCATCAAGCTGACGATTCTGAGCTTCTCGTAGGGCTTCAGCTCCTGAACCTGCTGTTACCACTTGCCATCCGCCTATCAGCTCCAGGCAGGTCTGAATCAGATTTCTCAAGTCAGCTTCGTCATCCACAACCAGTATTTTTCTAATCATGCAAGTATTCCTCCAGGTTCTTCAGTTCCTCCTGAACTAACGCGCACAATCCAGATTTGCTAAGATTTCTCGGTTTGTCTCCTCTTATTAAGATAGACTATATTTGAGCCAGTTCTCGATGTTCACCAGTCATATGATCGGGCAGTACCTACTTAGAGCAGTTCTATTTAATATTTGAAATTTAATATTTGAAATAGTAGTGTATGCCTGAAACCTGGGAAACTCAAAAGAGATGTTTTAGGCAAACTGCTCAGGCAGTCTCCCTTCATCAACAGTCTCTATGCTGATGCAGCAACGCACTCCGCTACTCCGTTATAGTGTTGCTATCTTGTCTTCGATCGCAGCATTTCTGTTGACCCGTCTTTTGTGGGAGCAAATTCAGCCCACGATTTATCCATTTTTCCTTGCAGCTGTAATCATCTCGTCTTGGTACGGTGGATTGAAGCCGGGACTCGTTGCGACGGTTTTAACAACAGGCTTGAGTGAATACTTCTTCTTAACGACAGCTTTTTCCATAGGAGCAAGTCCCGCTAATCTTGGGAGAACCCTTTATTTTGTGCTGGTGGCTGTCCTGATTTGTGTGCTGAATGTTAGGGTGCGGTCGGCACAGCGACACGCCGAGTCAAACGCACTCGAAGCCGAACGCACTCAAGCTCTTTTGCTTCAAAATCAGGAGCGTTTGCGTGAAAGTGAGGAACGTCTTCGCTTGTTGATTGAAGGTGTGCGCGACTACGCGATCTTTGCACTTGATCCAGAAGGGCGCTTTGTCAGTTGGAATACCGGAGCCGAGCGAATTCTGGGCTACTCGGAAGCAGAAATTTTCGGTCGATCGTTTTCCTGCATTTTTACCTCCGAAGACATTGCCAGTGGCAGACCGGATGAAGCTTTGCAAATTGCAATTAATGAAGGTCAGGCACAGGACGATCGCTGGCACGTTCGCAAAGACGGCTCCTTGTTTTGGGCAAACGGAGTGATTACTCCCCTCTACGACACAGTGGGCAACCTGCGAGGATTTTCAAAAATTCTCCGCGACAATACAGAAGTGAAACAGGCACAAGACGCATTGCAGGCAAGTGAAGAACGATTTCGGTCGCTCATTGAGAACGTTCAAGATTACGCTATTTTTATGCTGGATCCAGAAGGGCGAGTGGCAAGCTGGAATCGGGGATCGGAAGCCGTCTTAGGTTATCCGGAATCTGAGATTTTAGGTCGGCATTTCTCCCACTTTTTTCCCCCTGAATTAATCGCTCAAGGGTTGCCTGAGCAGGAATTGACAATGACAGTCACAGAAGGTCGATCGCAGCAGGAGCGGTTGCACGTTCGTAAAGACGGTACTCGGTTCTGGGCAAGCGAAGTGATGACCGCTCTGCGCGACGAGACAGGGCGGCTGAGAGGTTTTTCTAAAGTGATGCGAGATGTGACCGAACGCAAACGAGCCGAAACGGAACGCGCTCAACTGCTGGAGGATGAACAGGCTGCCCGTGCTGAAGCAGAAGCTGCAAATCGCGCTAAAGATGAGTTCCTGGCGATCATCTCCCACGAACTTCGCACTCCCCTGACTGCGATCGCTGGCTGGGTAGGAATGCTGCGAACGGGAATGCTGGATGAAGAGAGAGCCACGCTTGCATTAGAGACGATCGAGCGCAACGCCAATCTGCAAGCCCAATTGATCGAAGACTTGCTGGATATCTCGCGGATCATCCGAGGCGAACTGAGGCTAGCGTGTGCTGTGGTCAGTTTGGCTGAGGTGATTACCGCCGCAGCGGAAGCAGTATGCCCCAAAATCCGTGAGAAACAGCTTCAATTCGAGCTTTTGCTCAACTCATCTGCTGGCAAAATGGAGAATCAGGAGTCTGCCGCGCCCGATATTTTAGTGTGGGGAGACGCGGATCGATTGCAGCAAGTGGTATGGAATTTACTTGCCAACGCGGTCAAATTCACGCCGGAAGGAGGACGAGTCACCGTGCAGCTTGAGCGGATCGAGCAGGCGGAACCGCTGGCACAAATCACTGTCGCAGATACCGGAATTGGGATTCGGGCGGATTTTCTCCCCCATGTGTTCGATCGCTTTCGGCAAGCAGACAGTACCAGCACCCGCTCGTACACAGGTTTAGGCTTAGGACTAGCGATCGCCCGCTATCTGGTGGAAGCACATAACGGAACCATTACAGCGGCAAGTTCAGGAGAGGGACAGGGGGCAACCTTCACCGTGAGACTCCCCTTGCTCCAAAGCAATGAACGACGCGCCGTCAGTGCTGAACTCCCCCAGGATTACCAAACGGTTGACCTTTCTGGACTGCTGATTCTAGTCGTTGATGACGATCCAGATGTGCGATCGTGGCTCAGTACCTTGCTGCAATCGCGCGGTGCAGAAGTGATTGCAGTTCACTCTGTGGCAGCTGCGATCGAGGTACTGCAACAGACTACGCCCAATCTTCTGATTAGCGATATTGCCCTACCCGACGAAGATGGCCATGCGCTCATGCGCTATCTCAAATCATTTGAAATTGAGAGAAAAATCCAGATTCCAGCCATTGCGCTGACTGCCTATGCAACCGAAGAGGCTGAAGCCGCCGCGATCGCCGCAGGCTTTGCACGTTACCTTATGAAGCCCGTTGCAGCAAGTGACCTGATTACAGCGATCGCTTCCCAGTTTCCCCAGGGATAATCGCTTTACGCCATGCAGCAAACCTTTTCAGAAAAATGCGAAGATCAGAAAAATACTTAAAAGTCAGAACGAACGTTCTAAACAGCTCAACACGCGAGGAACTAACTTTGCTCCCATACTCGCCTTGCTGACACAATCATCGGCCTTTGCGATAAAGACTTGATGCACGGTGTTCGTGTCCGTGTGAGCAGTCAGAAACAGCACAGGAAGTTTGCTCCACTGCGGATCAGCCCGAATCACCTGACAGAGTTCGATGCCGTTGATGTCGGGCATTTGTACATCCAGAATCAGGAGGTCTGGAGAAACATTGTTCAACACCTCCCAGAATTGCTGTGGGGTATCCAGGGTCGTGATTTGCATCCCCCAGGGCTGTAGTAGAGCGCGAACCGTATTGAGCACGACCGGATCATCATCAACCACCAGGATTTCTGCTTCATCAGCATGAACCGGTTGCAGAACCTGGGCAATATGCTCTATACCTTGGGCGATGGGCATGGACGGATGCAAAAAGCCGTGTCCGCCGCGCCGCACTACTTCCAGGCGATCGGATAAATTATCCTGCTCAGTCCACGCCAGGACGGGAACAGACGGCAGTTGTTTGGACAACGCGGATAGAAGCTGCAAGCTGTCCTGTTTTCGCTCGCCAGCGTCCAGATCCAGGAGAATCGCGTCCGGTTTTTTCAAGACGATCGGGTTCAACTCAGGTCCGTTCATGCCTGCGGCAATGGGAGGGAAAATGACTTCAACCCGCATTCCTTGCGAAGCTTCCTTGAGCCACTGTTCAGCCATCTGCTCATCCTGGCTGATGATCAGCAGCAGAGGAAGTTCGCCAGTCGCCGGATCGGGAGGAGCAGGCAAGGAAATGGATGCAGGAGGAGATTGCTCTAATTCCCGATACAGGCGAGTCACGAGCTGCTGGAGGGAATCTGCATTCTGCTGGGTCAGCGGTCTGCTTTGCAGTAAATCTTCGATCGCTTCTGCCAGACCCGATGCCTCAGCTAATCCAAAGGTGCCGAGTGTGCCTGCCAGTTTATGCGCTTCTTGCTCTGCCTGGTTTCGCAGCGTTTCGCTGAGGTTACTCTGAGCAAGGGCTTCAGCCGTCTGTTGCAGTACAGTCAGACGAGCGCCGATCTGGGCTTTGAATGCGTCTCGTGCCTGCATGACGGCTGCTGTAATTTTCTGTTCAACGTCGTTCGGCGTGGCTTCTGCTGACCGATCGGATTGCCGATTCTCCTGGGCATTCTTCCGGGAATTCTTCCGGGAATTCTCCTGGGAGTCCTCTTCTGAGGGCTTGAGACGATAGCCTAAACCATACACCGTTTCAATACAGTCGGGATCCATGCCTGCTGCTTTCAGCTTTTGCCGCAGTGCCTTGACGTGAGATTTGATCGTGCTTTCTCTGGGTGAGTTTTCAAACGCCCAAAGCCGCTCAATAATTGCACTGGGGCTAAAGATACGGTGCTGGTTGCGCAGAAAAAGCTCCAGCAGACCATACTCCTTTCGAGTCAGATGCAGGGTTTCACCATTACAGGTGACTTCACACAGACTTGGATCGAGCCGCAGATTACCCCACTCCAACACTGGCGGCAGAGCAGAATTCCCACGACGAAGTAAGGCACGAACGCGAGCCAATAGCTCCTGGAAGTCGAACGGCTTTGCTAGATAGTCATCAGCTCCAGCATCCAGCCCCATCACCTTATCCGATTGTGTATCTTTCGCAGTCAGCAGTAGAATCGGCGTTTGATCTCCTTCCTGGCGCAGTTTGCGGCAAAGGGTAATGCCATCCAAGCGGGGCAGCGTAATATCCAGCAGAATCAGGTCATAATCTGTTCCAATCGCAAGTTCCCATCCAGCTTGACCATCCGCCGCAATTTCAACGGTGTAGTTCTGCTGCGTCAGCGTGTCAGCCAGTGCACTCGCCATCCATACATCATCTTCCACCGCTAGAATTTTCATATCCTATCCCTGCTATTAGCGGAAGCCGTCTAGAATTTGAAGGCGGACTAATTCAGTGCTGCCCAACCTCTCATCTTTATTGATGCAGGATCTATTATGAACTTTTGCTGAAGCAAGCTGCTATCCGTCTCAGGGTGCATTAAGTCAATCACGGTTTTTGCTTTTTCCATACCGCCTATTGGCGTTTCAGAAGGCGCGCGTTGCTCCTCCTTATCGCGGTTGAGGTTGATAACTTTGAGGCGAAATGGCTTCAATCCACTTCACTGCATACCGATCCTCTGCCTGCGTTACAAACCGATTGAGTTGCTCTAGCGTCAATGGCTTTGGAATCGAGTAGTTCCCGTTCAGCTTCTTTAATTCTGTGTAGTGGCGCGGAAAGGAAGCGAGATCGGCAGGATAGGTATCCTCATCTACGCCGATAAACTGACCCTCCTGCCTTGCCCGATTCAGGATCGATCGCCATCGCTCGATCGGAGCCTGTCCCAGAGCTTGAATTCCATTTGAGAAGAGATTCATATAGATTTCGTCATATGGTTCGGCACCATCCAGATAGCGATCGAGTTCATTTGCCGATCGCTGGTCGTTGAATACTGCCCAGTAGGGCACGAGACCTAGACGACGAGTCCACCAGGGTTGGAGATATGCGAAGGATTCAACCAGCAGTCGATGGGTGGGTAGCCCTGTATCTGCATACCACCACCGATGCAGATCTGCGACCAGTGGGCTTAAATCCTGCGGAGCCTCAAAGACAATCCGACGAACGCGATAGCCATGTTCACGCGCAAACGCCTCCACATCCTCGCGCAAAGCCGGATCAAATCCCCACTCGGATTCCGGGAATCTGCCGTCGGGTGCAGGCGGTTCCCAGGATTGATGGCTTGAACCGTGCTGTGTCAGAAACTCAGTGATTTGTTCGCTATGGTTAAAGTAATCCTCTGGCGCGAGCATTCCTGCACCGCCGAACTGGAAGTAATGGCGATCGCTGACACGAGTGGATAGCCAGGTGTACTGACACTCCAGCAAAAAGAGGGTCGCACCGGGCGACAGGTTTTCGACGAGAAACTGCTTGTATCGCTCGCTCAGTCGAGTTTGCTTTAGCCGAAAGTACGCAACGCGAGGCACTTTCACCCGGTCCTGGTTGGGATCGTGCATCTGATAAACAGAAACATCAGGATTATTGGCAAGCAGACGTTGAACCAGTGGTTTTGCCCACTCCAGCACCTGTTTCGGCTCATCGGGATCCTGAAAATGTTGTAAACAAACCAGCAGCGTTTGCGGCAGCCAGGGAATTTCCAGTGCTGCCCCTAAATGCACGGCCGCTCCATTGGTAGATCCAATCATTGCCCCAGGATAGCGGCGGCGGGGGTACTGACTGAGCACCCAGCGAATCATTGTTTCTACCCGCACATCATCGATCACATCCGGTGATGAAGCATTAAACCAACCTGACCAGGTAGATACGGTTGCAACCGCTTGCTGAGAAAGGTGGCTAATTGCCTCTCCGCCCAATGCTTTCGCAGAAGGGGTACTGCCTCCAGCAGGGAGATCTTTGCCCTTAAGATAATTACCTAACCCTTGAAACGCGGCTGTTGCTGAGTCAAGCTTGATAATGTATCCAGGTTTATGTCCGAACGCTGCCAAAATATCGTTAACGTTCAACCCAATTGAAGAAAACTGCATATGTACCTTAGCAATCGGATTTACGACTAATCAATCTAGCCATCTCAGTTGAGCATTTGTCGCTACACTATCGCATTTATTTTCGTCATAGAATCATTCTGCTGGCTGATTCAACAGCAAATTGTCCGAACCTTCTATTAACTGCGGTAGGACAAAATACAATTTAGTAAAGAAGGTTTATTATTTCGATCGTCGCTAATAAAAACTATCCAAAATCTCTACCAGTTCTCCACTTTTCAGATCTACTGTAGTAACTTGTAGTGTAACTGAGCTGATAGTTAAGGGAATCCTTCAAGTCTTGAGACACTCATTTATTGTGGATTGAAGCAAAATCTGAATCCATCGGGCTTTAAAACTAAACAAATAGAAAAGCTGGCATTCTTAAGTAAGTTGATCTAGTAATATACTGGAGCGCAAGGGCGAATCGGTCATATTGATCCATTCTGGTGGCAAAGGGTAGCAATCCAGTTCACGGTTGCTACCACGGCGGATGGGCAATGCAGTTAGGTAATTGACTGAACATAGCAGTTCCTTACCGAGTAAAAGAATCTATACATTCAGTTTTGCCACCACCATCGCCAGCTTTGCCCCAATTTGTTCAACCGTCTGTTGTTGTTGTGGATCCTTCAGCGTTCCATCCGGGTTAAATGCTTCGTGGGCTTTCATAACAGCGACCTGCTCCGGCAAAACCAAAACTCGAATATTGCCGAGAATCGAGCGTAGATGCACTAGGCCCCGTAGACCGCCCAAGCCGCCTGGTGATGCACTCATGATGCCGGCAACTTTGTCAGCAAAGGCCGCTAACGGAGCTTCACCTGCGACCGGACGCGAAGCCCAATCGATCGCATTTTTTAGTAAGGGCGTTACCGAGCTATTGTACTCCGGCGAAGCAATCAGCAAACCCTGGTGCGATTTCATCAGCTCCTTCAGCTTGAGCGCATTTTCAGGGATGCCCTGCTCTGCTTCTAGATCCTGGTCATACAGCGGTAATGGCAGGTCGCGAAAATCGAGGTAGGTGACGTCGGCTCCGGCTGTTCTGGCCCCATTGGCTGCAATTTGCACCACGCGCTTATTGAACGAGTCTTTGCGGGCACTGCCTGCGAACGCCAAAATTCGAGGAGTATAGCTCATACGAGGGGGAAGGAGTGAAGGCTGCTTTGATTATAGAAGCAGATGCAATTTCTGCATCCAACTCCCGAGGTGAAGTATGAGTGTATCTTTCGCAACAATGCCCTGAGATTATCTATAGCCTTGGTCGCTGTGAGAGCCAAGCTGCTACAAACCTGTTTTTAGGCATGGCTAAGCTTTTGTAAGTTTGTGAAATTCTCCAAGATTGCAAAAGGAACAGCATCGGCAACTCCTCTAAAGCCATCTCGATCGAATGAGACTACCGTGTTGCCTTGCGAGATGGTTGCGGTTAGCACGCCGTCTAAGAATGGATCAGCACCAACATAACCGACTGACTTGAGCAAGCGGCTGACATTGAGCCTATCCTGACCTCGAGCAAAATCAGTAATCGTGTCTATCCCATCCTTGGTAGATTGAAAAACAAAAATATCGGCTCCAATTCCACCGGTTAGTCGGTCGTTGCCACCCAGACCGATTAGAATATCTGCGCCCCAAGCTCCGATTAATTTATTATTCGTCTGATTACCACTCAGGATGTCATTTCCCGCTCCCCCGATTGCATGTTCAATTATTACTCCAAACGCAATCGCCACATTCTCGTAAATGGGCTGAGCATGAAACTGACCGATTGAGCTAAACTGCCCTGGCTTGAGATTAATCCATGTATTTTGCTGCTGATTACGGGCATTCACGGTATCTATACCGCCTGTATCATAAATAGTTTCAATAAACGGTTTATTAGCTCTCCATTGATAAACGGTGTCGCCTTGGCCTGTTTTGTGATTCTTGCCGTAAAGCTGCTGAATCGCTGGAATATCATACAGCATTGGAGTATGAGGTTGATAATCGACTGGTAAATTAGGATGCTTGTCATAGGCCATTACTGTATATTGCACTGTTTGTTTGGCTAGCGGTAGCGTGGCGTCCTCATCAAAGGGATGGCTGAGTCCGAGCGCGTGACCGACTTCGTGCAAAACTGTAGAGAATCCATAGGATCCCGGCAGAGGGTTGCGGTTTGAACGATCCGCATGATTCAACCATGTATCTCCTCTCCTCAGAGGACCTGCGTCTGGGTAATAAGCCCAACCAGAGAGACCCGGTTCTTTGGCCGTACCAAAGCGAAACTGAACCGAATTGTCGTCGGGAACGGCCTTAAATGTAATTCCTGAGACTTTTTCCCAGGCTTGCAGAGCCAATCGTACTGCATCTCTTTGCGCTGGGGTCATCGGCTTAAAGACGCTGGTCGTATCATCCCACTGGCCTTTGCGATTTGGCTTGTAGTAGGACGGTAATTTCTCCATGAAGCTATAGGTTAGAGTAATTGGCTGGCCTAAGCGATAGGGCTGCCAACTGTGTCGTCCTTGCTGAGATAATGTTTCTGCCTGATATTGCGGAACCGGATTAAAGGTGCCAGCAGTAGTTTTTAATGTATACGCTCCTATTGCTTGTGGGTTCTCGCTGGTGACACGTAGAACATAGTCTACTCCTGGTTTCATAGTAAATGTAAGTTGGGCTGCTTCCTGACCTGTTTGAAACTGAAGGATTCGGCTCAGATTGTCGGCTCTGCGTAGTTCTAGTTCGGGCCTAAACTGCTGTGACTCCAGCGTGAGGGTGACTTGCTGTCCAGCTTTCGCGCCCGTTAGCAGAATATCGTCATAGTAGTAGGTGGTTTCTGACTCTAACGGATGAGTATAGGGGTAAAGCAAATCATCAAACTGCAAAGCGCCCTGAAAAGAATTCGTACTCATATCGGTTTTTAAGGTTCAAGCAATTCGGGTTATGAATTGGGGAGATAAATTCAGCATAAAAGATGTAATCGGTTTTGGCAGTACCCAGACAGGTAATTTTCAGCCAAAACAACAAAATTTTGACCGGAAAAAAGCGAATGTAGGCGATGAAGATCGTTTTTGGTGGGATGCAGTCGCACTCATTAGGGCAAACTTGCTGCTGCACCGTTAATCAACGCAGGATTGCCGATGGGCTACCCATCTACGTAGAAGTTTTGTAAAGCTCATCCCCCACGCGGGTACTATTCAGCGACTTGACAATCTTGTAAAGTAGTATTGTCGGGCTGTATTATTTGAATAGAAAAAGTCTGGCCTGAAATATTTCTTATCAAATTTTTCTAACACTTAGCTAGATATTGCAGATACGGTTTCAGATTCATAGATTGCTACACCTAACCATCCGCTACAAAAAGTGTGGTCTTAACTGTTTTTCGGTATTTCGTATAGATTGTTTACATATTATCCAAGTACTTTTGTTCTATGTTGATCTATGAAAATACTCGCCTTTGTGATGCTCTTCTTGTTTCTTGAGGGCATTTCACCCATATATTCTCAAGAACTGGTAGTAGACAGTAAGCAGGGGCAATATCCTGCAGGTCAGAGAAATCCTCAAAATCCCAGGAGACCTCCTCAAGACTCTGGAAGACCTCCTCAAAATCGTGAGCGACCTTGTCCCAAGGATGGGAAATTGCATCCGCACAATACAAGGCTTGGGGATCAACTCTGTAACAACGGTGAATGGATTCCAGTTCCACCTTCTTGATAATGGATCGATAAGATACACGTAGAAAATCAAAGTTGAAATTATTCAAATCATTATTGAGGTTGGGGTAATGACAAAATTTTCAAATCTTCAACTCATCTTCCTTTTGCTACTGACCCTTACTACAAATACTGCAGCAGTTTATGCCTCTGGCGATGGCAGTCCGTGTTACCTCAATGGGGAATCCTATCCTCACGGCAGCCGAGTTGGTGACTATATCTGTATAAATGGTGAATGGCTTCCCTCCCAATAGTTTGTCTCTGGCTTTTGTCCAGCGATTTGTAGATCATTTCAGAGCAGCACCATCTCACGGGCAAAGTTTTGCAGCTTGGTCATGAACACGATGATTAGCGTCAGGATTAATGGCAAAATAACTGTTCAACCAATCACAACTCGTTTGCTTGAGAGGATCTGAATTGAGTTCCCATAGCCTGATTGTATTATCAGCGCTTGCTGAGATTAAGGTCTCTGGGCTGAGATATTTCACAGACCAAACGGGTCCCTCATGCCCCTGAAGGGTGCCAAGCAGCTCCCCGTCGCGTCTCCACAACTTCACGGTTCCGTCCTTACTATTTGAAACTAGGAACTTCCCGTCTGGGCTGAACTGCACATCCAGGACCGACCCTTGATGGCCCTGGAGGGTAGCAATTAACTTCCCAGTGCGGCTCCACAACTTCACCGTCCGGTCTTGGCTGATTGAGGCTAGGGTCTGGCCATCCCGACTAAATTGCACAGCCCAAACCAACCCTTGGTGCCCTGCAAGCGTCTGAATCGGTTTGCCATCGCGGGACCACAACCTCACGGTTTTGTCCTCACCGGCTGAAGCTAAAATTTTGCCATCCGGGCTAAACTGTACAACCCAAACTCGACCTTGATGCCCTGCAAGCGTGTCAAGCAGTTTGCCATCGTGGGTCCATAGTTTGACGGTTTTATCGAGGCTAGCTGTAGCGATAGTGTTACTATCGGGGCTAAACTCTACATCTGAGACTTGGCCTTGATGCCCTTGCAGCGTAGCAATCAGGTTGCCATCCTGAGTCCACAATTTAGCAGTTCCATCAAAGCTGGCCGTGGCCAACGTTTGGCTATCTGAACTAAATTGCACGGTCCAAATCAGATTTTTATGTCCTGGTAGCGTAGCAATCGGTTTGCCATCGCGAGTCCACAACTTAGCAATCCCATCAAAGCCGGCTGTGGCCAATATTTGGCTATCAAGGCTGAACTGCATTGCTTGGATTACTCCTTGATGCCCTTGAAGCGTATTAGTCAATTTTCCATCGCGGGTCCACAACTTCACTGTTTTATCAGGGCTGGCTGAAGCTAGAGTCTGGCCATCGGGGCTGAACTGCATTTTTGAAACTTCTTCTTGCTGTCCTTTGACTTCGCTTTGATTGCCCTGAAGCACTACTATCTTCTGATGATTGTTGTGTACCCCCCACAGTTTCACTGTTCTGTCAAGGCCAACTGAAGCCAGGGTTTGTCCATCCGGGCTATACTGCACGTCCAGGACTGGATCTTGATGTCCCTGGAGAGTAGCCACTAACTCACCCGTGTGGCTCCACAACTTCACCGTTTTATCGAAGCTTGCTGAAGCCAGTGTTTGTCCGTCCGGGCTGAACCGCACAGCTTGAACTGGCCCTTGATGCCCCTGAAGAGTGGCCACTAACTCACCCGTGCGGCTCCACAACTTTATGGTGTTATCGAGGCTCGCTGAAGCCAGTGTTTGTCCATCGCGGCTGAATTGGACTGCCGAGACTCCCTCTTGATGGCCTGAAAGTGTAGCAATCAGTTCACCCGTGCGGCTCCACAACTTCACCGTTTTGTCGTTACTGGCCGACGCCAGGATTTTTCCATCCGGGCTAAACTGCACGGCTCGCACTGCATCTTGATGTCCTGGAAGTGTAGCCGCCAGTTCACCATCGCGGGTCCACAACCTCACGGTTTTGTCATCACCAGCCGAAGCGAGCACCTGACCATCGGGGCTAAACTGCACAGCTCCAACATTCCCCTGATGGCCTTCCAGTGGTTTAATCGGTTTGCCATCACCTGTCCATAGCCTCACCGTCTGATCATCGCTGGCCGAGGCTAAGCGTTGCCCATCCGGACTGAACTGGACGGCTCGAACTTTTCCTTGATGTCCTTGGAGGGTCGCAATCGGTTCACCCGTGCGGCTCCAAAGCTTTATGGTTTGATCAGAACTGGCGGAAGCTAGCGTTTGCCCATCCGGACTAAACTGAATTGCCGTAACCGTGTCTTGATGAGCCTGAAGCGTAGTGATCGGTTTACCATCACGTTCCCCCAATTTCACAGTTCCGTCATCACTAGCCACGGCTAAAGTTCCGCCATCGGGGCTAAACTGTACCGCCCGAACTATATCTTGTTGGCCTCCAAGGCGATTATGCTCGCGAATTTGATAGAGGATTTGTTGCAACGTCACCTTTGCTTGCAATTTGATCTCAGGTTCGATTACTTTTCCGTAGTCTTCTGACTGCTGAACAGCACTCAGCGCCTTGGTCAAAGCCTCGATCTGGAGCTGGGAAAGCCAAAGGTTATTGGCAGATAGGCTTAGGGATTGAATTTCGGTGTTTTTGCGTGCTCTATCAGCAAACCAGGCGGCACCCCCTGAGACAACCGCAACACTCATTGAGAGGGCAATAATCAGACCAGTTGTAAGTTGGGAGAGGAATTTTCGCCGCTGTTCATCCTGGCGACTAGATCGAACAAACCGCGTTTCGAGGTCATTGAGGTCTTCATAGCCCAAAGCCTCCTGAAGCGCACTTCCCCGCAGTAACCAGCTCCGGTCCTTCCCTTGAGCCTGCCAGCGCTCTGCCTTTCTCCTTAGATCGAGCCGCTGCCGGAGGGTGACCCGCTCATCCTCCAGCCAATCTACCAGGCGCGACCAATTGCGGATTAAGGCTTCATGGGCCACCTCGACCTGGGCATTTTCAGGAACATCACTGTCCGTGAGGCGCACCAAGCGAGCAGCCACCAATTTATCAAGAACCCGATCAACCCGATCGATCGCTTCCCCTTTGCGATATAGCTCTTTGCGGGGAATGCGATTGCTGGTCACTTCCAACCCTTCGCCAGGGCGTACCATCTGCAGCAGGATCCGCTTTACCGTTAGCTGTTCTTCAGGAATCAGATGGTTATAAAACTCATTCGCACTGTTTGACAGGGCCGAACGTCCACCGCCCAACCGCTGGTAAGCATCCCAAACAATGCGATTATGTTCACGGTGATCCCAGAGTTTGAGCAGGGTGAATTGCAAGAGCGGCAGGGCGGCAGGTTCACCCAGTACATCGTTCAGCAGCTTATCGACCAGTCCTGCATCAAACTTTAAACCCACCAGTTCAGCCGGTTTCTCGATCGCTTCTCGCAGTTCGCTGGCATCGAGCGGAAACACTCGCACCGCAGATTGTTCAAAGTGCTCCCACAGCCTCGGAATCCGGGCAACGTAACTTTCAAAGTCGGTCCGCATCGTCAAAATCAGGACATGCTGAGCCTCCGGCGTTTGAACAAAATTGAGCAGATTGCTGATAAACGCCTGACGGACTTCATCATCCTGGCAGAGGGTAAACACCTCTTCAAATTGGTCAATTACCAACACGGCTGGATGCTTCTCCGGTTGCAGCAGTTGGACAAGGTGATTGGGATTCTGTTTAAAGGCCGCGACCTGTTGTGTAATCCATGTCGTTGGTACGCTCTCAGGGGGCTGCAAACGTTGCGCCAGCACCCCTAAAGGAGCGGAACCGGGAACTAACGGTTCGTAATATATCCAGTCCTGGCTATCTGGCAATGCCCCAGCTTTTAGCCTGGGTAACAAGCCTCCCAAAACCACCGACGACTTGCCACTACCAGACGAGCCAACCACAACCAGCAGGCGGTTCGTTGTTAAGTGGCTAAGCAGTCTTTCAACCAGCCGTTGCCGCCCAAAAAAGAGCTGTTGATTCTGCTCTCGAAATGCCTCTAAGCCCATATACGGGCAACGATCGTCACTCAAGTCAGGAGCCAGGGACGGATCGAAATCGACCAGAGTTGTGTCAGGTGGCTCCTGCCCAGCCCGATAGAGGAGCGAACTCCAGTAATCGAGAATGCCCTGCGCCGCCCAGCGATCGTCCTCACTATCTAGAACGGCTCCGGTTGCCCGTCCTTTAAGCATAAACTGCTCAATTTGGGTTAAAACATCCGCCTGGTTCCCCTGTTCTCGATGGAGCTTGAGTAACTCACTGTGGGCGACCCGCAGAGAGGATAAGGATGGGAAGCGAATATCATCCACCGTGGGATTAGTTGTAGTTTCTGTATTACTCATTCGATCATCCTCAACACAGACGCGAGTGGTTCACCCACTTCTCGAAGTTCTTCACACAACCGTCTTAATGTGACATCGACTTGATAAAAGCGCTCGCTGGCTCGTCTACGATACATGCGAAAATATCGTTTGATTTTGGCAGGATTATTGGCACGAAGTGCTGCATCCAAATTCTGGCTATCTTGTTGAAATGCCAGCGTCCACTGATCGGCAGTAGGGTCAAACAAGGCCTCTGTTCGTTCCTTGAGATCGGGCCAAGACATTTCCAGCTCAATCAAGTCTTTGTCTAAATTTATTTCAATTCGGCGCAACTCTAGATCGAATTCCTGCCAGCAGTCGTGTCCGAAGACCAGTGCGGTTAAGCGCTGATTCAACTCTGCCAGCACTGCAACACCCGTCTGGAATTGTTGAATCTTCTCTTGATCCAAGTTGGCTTCTACCAGGCTGTTCCAAATCGCTTGCATCGCGTTGACCAGGGCCGGAAGTCTTAGGGCTTTCGCGGCTGCATTAAGATTGGTGTTGATTCGTGACGGTTGAATCGCCAGAATTCGGTTTAATAGCCAGATGGTTCGTTGGAGTCTTCGGGTGTCTAATGTTTCGATCGCAGCGTGCAATTCTTCCTGAGCATGGTCCAGCCGCTTTATCCACAGCAATTCGCTAGTGGCAATGGTTTCCCGTCCGGCAACATTCTTAACTGCCCTTGAAATTCCCTGCAACGTCAATTCGTGCTCCATCAGAATCTCCAGTGCAGTTTCATCCTCAGGATCCGAGAACCGTTTCGCTTCCTGGATAATACCGCTGTAGCATTGAAACTCCAGTGTATGAAGCAGATCGTGTAATTCTTTGTAATTCGCAATCACATCAATCTGTTCACAGGCAGCTCGAAAATCTGCTCCGAAGGTAATTACAGCGGAACGAGCCTCGGAATGATGCATCAGCTCAGCCAGAGCAGCCAAACCCCGACCGACCGAATTACCATATTCCTTCTGGGGCAGGCGCAACTCTTCTCGAACAATTTGCTTAATGGTTTCAGGGTCAATCTGTTGGTAAACATCACCGATATGAATTCCCTGCCCCTGGCCAACATTCACCCCAAACTTACCGGACTGTTGCACATTCTGGTCGATCGGATTGGATAGGGTGTCATCTACAGGCATAGGGTGCACCTGGGGGAGTTCGATTGCCCTTATTTAGAAAATACCAATGAACATAGCCTGAATTCCGGAAACTACAGATCAACTTAAATTCTCGAATTATTCGCTAGCAATTACGATGCTTAATCACAGGAGTTAAATGTTCTGGAATGTTTTGTAAATCGATCGCATTACACCCGAATTCAAAGGCCGCATCAATCGATCGTCCAGCTCCTAGAGCATCATAAAAGCCTCTGGAGAACTCAATCGCAGCCCGGTCGCCAATCTCCCGCTTCATGCCAATCACGATAGGAATCTGCTGCACAATCAGCTCCGCTTGGGCCTCTGAGTAACAGCTATTCAGCACTACACAGTCCAACTGATCTTTAAACAGAGAAAATAAATTGGTCAACGCCTGCCCTTTGACCAGCGTGGCCTTGCCAGTTTCATCTTCTAACACAATACCGCCTTCATCTACCTCTTCAGAGACGACGCTCAGCTTTCTGGACGCATCGGTAGTGCTGCCTGCTGCTGAGTGGTGAGTGCCATGACCGCAGAAGTGGACAATTTGCGGCTCTACATCCAGTAGCGCCCGACGCAGATCATAGGTTCTAACCGCCCAACGTTGCTCTACCTTGAATAAGTCTCGATGTTTAGAACGCCGCAGACCTTCCTCAATTTCACGCACTTCTTGATCTAAAGCCAGTCGGGTTGACTCGATCGGATTAGCGGCTAGGACTAGAATCGTTTTGCGACGAACAGAATTAGACTTCTCATTTTCATTATCATTGGTTTGACCAGATTGGCTATCAGGTTGTTGCTTCGGTGATTGGTAGGAATAGGTATCGCCGATGTGTAAGTCACTTACAGAGTAAGCATTGAAGTTAAATTTTCCGTGCTGTACCACATTACCACTGCCAACCACATTACCACTGCCAACCACATTGCCATCGCCCGTAACGAGAGTACCGCCGCTGACGTTCCCACCAACTGCAATAGCCCGATTCCCTGAAGCCACAGTATTAGGGTTATGTACAAGCTGAGCATTAAGCTCGCCAGGTGTGGACTCCACCTTGAGCGGCTCCTCCAATTCCTGCGGCAGGCGCTTCGGCTGCAATTGCCCCCCTGCGTAATACGCCAGGATAAAATTATCTGCCTGCTCAACATCCAGAACTGGATGCTGTTTCTGATTGGTCAATACTGGTACAACCTGACTGACATACCTGACCAAATCCGCTGCCTGGATGTATCCCTCTGGCTTGACGGCTCCAGCTCCACACAGCCCCTTGATCAATGCATAGGTAAAGGCGCTATAGGGCTTACCTGCGTAGGACAACTCATCCGGTTGAGAAGAGCCAATCATAATCCGACCGCCTTTGACAAACAGCTTTTGGGCTTCAGGAGGCAGCGGAGCCTTCACAATTTGAAATCCAGGCAGATTCTTTAGCCCACCTGCATGGCAGCAATCCAACACCAGCAATAGTTGTTGTGCCGGAATCTCGTGCAGAAGTTCTGTAAACTCATTGCCGCTCACTGCTGTTTCCGATAAATCCTCTGGGTCATATCCATGCGGCAGTAAATAATAAGACTTAATTGGCTTGGTCAGTTGATACCCATGTCCGGCAAAGTAGATTAGCACTGTGGATTCAGCGTTGGTTGTGTTCGCTAATCGTTCCAGGGTGGCAATGATATGCGCTCGAGTTGCTTCCTCACCAGTTAGCACATGAACCTGTTGCTCTGGATAAGCACACCATTCTGGATCCTGGAGAATTTTTGCCAACCCTTTCGCATCACCAACTGTGTTCGGTAAATCTCCACCGATGCCAATCACACAGGCATGACCTTGTTCAAACCGATCGTTCACCACGGCTGCCTCCCTTCTTTTCCATATCCAGTTCCATGTTCAGCTATAAGCATGTCGCTTTCAATGAACATCTGCTGGAACGGTTTATTTCACAGTTAGAAGATGTTTGAAACGGATCAAACGGGTTGCCTTGCCCCCCAACCCCCCACGAGTGGGGGACTTCCGATCCCGTATGTCTGGTTCAAAGTCCCCCACTCGTGGGGGATGTAGGGGGCTGGTTCAAAGTCCCCCCTCGCGCTTCGAGTGCGGCAACCAACAGAATGGGGGATGTAGGGGGCTGGTTCAAAGTCCCCCATCAATGGGGGATTTAGGGGGCGGTGCGAGTTGCATTGGCGACTTTTAAAACACCCTCTTAGAGTTGAACCCAATTTTGACTACATCCCATCCAAACTATGAAAACCTGCGCTCTCGACATCATAGCCACCTGATCCTGTCCACCCTATTGTAAATGGAGGGTTCGTCAAACCAATCTATGCAATTGCAAAGAAATTTGTGGACATGGGCGCAAGATTTTAGTTGATTTCAATATTATAAAAACTCAGCTGACCGACGCTGACTCTGTATAAATCTGAAGGATGAGCGAATTTATTCGTAAAATCAGCAAATCTGCGTTTAGACACCTAGGCAATTTTGGTTACTCTTACTATAATTGAATAACTTTGTGGGTGAGACGGCCGCTGGTCTTGCTTGCCCTATTCCCTGCTGGTCTTCCGATTATGCAAGATCCAACCCTGTTGCTTTGTCCCCAAGACTACAGTTTGCTGACTGACCTGTATCAGCTCACCATGACGGCTTGCTACGTCGGTGAAGGCGTCGATCAGCGGCGGGCCAGTTTTGAGTTGTTTGTGCGGCGATTGCCCGATTCGTTTGGTTATCTGGTTGCAATGGGGTTAGAGCAGGCGTTGGACTATTTGGAGCAGTTGCGCTTCAGTGCAGACCAGATTGCGGCTTTGCAGGCAACCGGCCTGTTTGCCAATGCGCCTACTCGGTTCTGGGAATTGTTGGCATCGGCACGCTTCAGCGGCGATGTGTGGGCCGTGCCAGAAGGAACTGTAGTGTTTGCCCACGAGCCACTGCTGCGGGTGGAGGCTCCCCTGTGGCAGGCACAGCTTGTGGAAACCTATTTGCTGAATACAATCAATTACCAGACGCTGATTGCCACCAAAGCGGCTCGACTACGCGATGTGGCCGGAGCCGAGGCTACCCTGTTGGAATTTGGTACTCGACGGGCCTTTAGTCCGCAAGCCTCTCTCTGGGCAGCACGGGCGGCTCTAGCGGCTGGATTAGATGCGACCTCGAATGTGCTGGCTGCCCTCAAACTAGGCCAAAAACCGAGCGGCACGATGGCCCATGCTCTAGTGATGGCATTAGCCGCCCTCGAAGGCAACGAAGATCAGGCATTTCGAGCCTTTCATCGCTATTTCCCTGCCGCAACGCTGCTGATTGACAC
Source organism: Leptolyngbya sp. NK1-12 (assembly GCF_032598965.1). Lineage (NCBI taxonomy): Bacteria > Bacillati > Cyanobacteriota > Cyanophyceae > Leptolyngbyales > Leptolyngbyaceae > Leptolyngbya > Leptolyngbya sp. NK1-12. The sequence goes on along the minus strand of NZ_CP053586.1, from coordinate 5,627,420 downwards.
CTACGACTCGATTGCTGCCGCCCAACGGTTGGCCCAACAGGTGACTGCGGGTGAAATGACGGTGAATGCGGTGCGCTTAGATTCAGGCGATCTCGTGGCTCAGTCGCAGCAGATTCGCCAACTTCTGCCGGGAGTGGCAATTGTCGCCAGTGGCGATCTGGATGAGTTTGAAATTGCTCGCCTGCAGGCAGAAGGAGCTGAGATCGATGCCTATGGGCTGGGCACCAAGCTGGTGACTGGCAGCCCAGTGAATGGCGTGTATAAACTGGTTGAAATCGACAACATTCCAGTCATGAAAGAATCCAGCGCCAAGATCACCTATCCCGGACGCAAGCAAATCTTTCGTTGCTTGCAGGGCAGTCAATTTCAGACTGACCGTTTGGGACTCATGAGCGAATCGCCCCAGCCTAACGAGCAGCCACTCTTGCAACCCGTCATCAAACAGGGCCAGCGCCTCCAGCCCTCCGAACCTCTTGCCGTCATTGCCGAACGCACTCGCACCGCCGTCGCCAGTCTTCCCCCTCCTATCCGCCAGCTCCACCATGCCCCCACCACACTCCCCCAAATTTCCGCCGCCCTGCGACACCTCACCGACCAAACCAAACGCTCTGCCAAGAGTTGACATTCAGTAAACGCTACAAAAGGCCACACCCACGCGCAGCTTAGTTCCCCATCAGCAATATCCTCCCTCCCCACCAATCAACTCAAAACTCAAAACTCAAAACTCAAAACTCAAAACTCAAAACTCAAAACTCAAAACTCAAAACTCAAAACTCAAAACTCAAAACTCAAAACTAACCTCCACCCTCATGCTCTCCATCGCCCTATTTGGAACTAGTGCTGACCCACCTACCGCCGGCCATCAGGCTATTCTGGTCTGGCTAGCGGACCATTTTGACCAGGTGGCGGTTTGGGCGTCGGATAATCCATTTAAGCAGCACCAAACGCCCTTAGAGCACCGGGCCGCGATGCTGCAACTGCTGATCGACGATATTGATCCACCGCGCCACAATCTGCACCTGTTGCCAGAACTAAGTCATCCCAGAGCGCTGATTACAGTAGAGCGAGCAAGGCAGCGCTGGCCCCAGGCTGAATTCACCCTCACCATCGGCTCGGATTTGGTAGCGCAATTACCGCGTTGGCATCGGGTGCAGGAGTTGTTACAGCAGGTGAAGTTATTGGTGGTACCACGGTCGGGGTATGCTATTGCCGAAGCCGATCTGGCATCATTGCGGCAGATGGGAGCTAGGGTAACAATCGCTGGTTTGGAGGTACCGGCCGTTTCCTCAACCGCCTATCGGGAAGAAGCCGATCCGGAAATTGTCACTCCTCCGATCGAAGCGTATATTCATCGGGAGCATTTGTACGAATGCCAGGACGCACCCCCAGAAAATCTACTGACTCAGCCTCGGCGCAGCTAGCGGACTTTAAGGTCGGCGTGGATAACGTGATTTTTTCCGTAGACACCGCTCAGAATCGCCTCTTGGTTTTGCTGGTGATGCGGCATGAGGATCCGTTTGTGGGACAGTGGAGCTTGCCCGGAACGCTAGTGCGCCAAGGAGAATCCCTGGAAGATGCAGCCTATCGCGTGTTGTCGGAAAAAATTCGGGTAGAGAACCTCTATTTAGAGCAGCTCTACACCTTTGGCGGCCCCAACCGCGATCCACGCGAAGCCACCCACAGCTTTGGGATTCGCTATTTGACCGTCAGTTACTTTGCTCTAGTCCGGCTGGCCGAAGCCGAGCTGATTGCCGATGGTGTGAGCGGCATTGCCTGGTATCCGCTGAAACAGGTGCCGCCGCTGGCGTTTGACCACAATCAAATTTTGGAATACGGCTACCGGCGGCTGCGCAATAAGCTGGAGTACAGTCCGGTTGCATTTGAGGTGTTGCCGGAACTATTTACCTTGAGCGATCTGTATCAGCTCTACACTACTATTCTGGGCGAGTTTTCCGATTACTCAAATTTTCGCTCCCGCTTACTGAAGCTGGGCTTCCTGCATGATACAGGAGTGAAGGTGTCTCGCGGCGCTGGACGCCCTGCTAGCCTCTATCGCTTTGATGCTGAGGCATTTGCTCCCTATAAAGACAAACCAATGGTATTCATTTAATCGCTTCCCAGATGCTCCCTTTGCTCATCCCTCTGTTCGTCTGCCTGCTCGTTCCCTTGCTTGCCCTTCAGAGCTTGTTCTGCCAAATGCAGGATCTGCTCAAAGTCAAAATTATCTACCTTTTGGCGGAGCGCTGCGGCTAAAGCGGCCTGCTCGGCTGGCAGTTGTGCAAGTAGGGCCAGGATTTTTTCAGAATCGAGCTGAGTTGTGGCCTGGTAGAGCTGGGCAATCCATTCAGTCGGCATGATTTGCAGGGAGTGAGGCGTAGGCCGCACGGGCGATGAGGAAATGGACTGCTCTCGCGGTGGCTGGCCTGGATCTGGTTCTGCGTAGATATACTGCACGCCTAGATGTTCGCTCAATTTTTCTAAAATCATTTCAGTTTGCAGCGGCTTGAGGACAAAATCGTCGCAGCCAACCGCCAAAGCCTGGGCGCGATTTTCGGTAAACGCACTCGCCGTGAGGGCAATGATTTTGGTGCTTGGGGTGGTCTGATCTGTCCGGGCGGCTTCCATGGCTCGAATTCGTCGAGTTGCTTCATACCCATCCATGATCGGCATCCGCAGATCCATCCAGATTAAATCAGGCTGCCAGGATTGCCACAGGGTGAGAGCGGCTTGACCATTGGTAGCTTCCTGAACCTCAAACCCGAAACTCTGCAAGAGGTTGAGCAGCAGGAGCCGGTTGGCCCAGTTGTCCTCAGCAATCAGGATGCGGTAGGAGGGCTGGTTGGCGGCTAAAGCGACGGCTCGCCCTTGTAGGGGTTGTATCGGTGCCACGGCGGCGGCAGCGGGCAGCACTGGAATGCTAAACCAGAAGGTAGTACCATGCTCCAGCTCGCTAGCAATTGTCAGTTCGCCCCCCAACAACCTGACAAACTCTCGGCTAATTGGCAATCCCAAGCCAGTTCCGTCCGGGTGCGCCTTCTGTAGTTTTGACTGTACAAACGGTTCAAATAGGCTTTCCAGCTCATTTGCAGCAATCCCAGGTCCCGTGTCGCTGACCTCAAAATGCAGAACGAGACAGGGTTGAACATTCTCCTTGGCTTCATACCCACTTGCCTCGGGCACACCCTCCACCTCCACCCGCAATGTGATCTGTCCATCCTGGGTAAACTTGACCGCATTGCTGAGCAGGTTAATCAGAATTTGGCGCAGCTTACCAGCATCGGTCTGGACATATTGAGGCAGGTTGGGGGCAAGCTGGCAGAGAATCTGTAATCCTTTCTGTTCGGCTCGCAGACGAAACATCTGCTCTAGCGTCGTGAGAAACTCGTGCAAATCGAAGCCGGTCAGATTGAAGGTTGACCGTCCGGCCTCGATCTTGGACATTTCCAGGATGTCATTGATCAGGTTGAGCAGGTGTTCGCCACTGCGGTTGATGATTGTAATTTGCTCTTGTTGCGCTTTCGACAGGGCCGGGTGGTTGGCCAGCAGTTGACTGAAGCCAAGAATGGCATTGAGCGGCGTGCGCAGCTCATGGCTCATGTTAGCAAGAAAGGTGCTTTTGGCTTGGTTGGCGGCTTCGGCGGCTTCTTTCGCCTGTTGCAATTCCATTTCAGCCTGTCGGCGCAGGGTGATATCGCTGAGCGAGCCAATGGCTCGAATCGGAGTGCCGGTTTCATCCCAGACGGCTTTGCCTCTGGCTAAGAGCCATTTGTAACTGCCATCCTTACAGCGCATGCGGTACTCCGACGTATACACAGGAGTTTCTCGATTCAGATAGTTTTGGAATGCGGTTTGCAAAACCGGTTGATCGTCGGGGTGAATGCAGCCAAACCATTTTTCAAAGGTATCAATCTCTTCGTAATCGTATCCCAACATTTCCATACAGCGAGGAGACAAGAAATGTTCATCGGTAATCAAATTGTGATCCCAAATGCCATCATTACCACCTTCAATGGCCAATTGCCAACGTTCTTCACTTTGTCGGAGCGCATCTTCAACTTGTTTGCGCTCTGTAATATCCATTGCAGTTCCAAACAGTTGAATTACCTGTCCGTGGCTGTCTCGTACCACTTCTCCTCGCCCTAGCAGATCGCGAATCAAACCGTCCGGACGAATGATGCGATGTTCAATTTCATAGGGCGTTCCATTGCTGATGGCCTGTTCTATGATTGTTTGCATCAAGCTACGCTCATCGGGATGCAGCAGTTGCACATACTCGGCATAGGTTGGTTCTGGCTGGGTTGGGTCGAGGCCAAAGATGCGGAAGAGTTCTTCGGACCAGGTGATTTTTTGCGTTGCTAAATCGAATTCCCAACTGCCGACATGGGCGACGCGCTGAGCTTGTAGTAATTTCGTTTCACTCGCTTTGCGATCGCTAATGTCTGTAATCAGAGCATAATAGCCTTGAACAGCCTGCTGTTCATCTAGATCGGGCACCAACACGGCAGAGATATGGCGTATTTTGTCGCCTTGATAGGGCATTTCCGCTTCGTAGGTGACCGTTTCTCCAGATAAGGCGCGTTCTACATACTGCCGGACTCGTTGATAGGCCGATGTACCAATCACGTCCTCAACGGTTTTACCCAAAATATCTGCTTTTTTGCAATTAAACCAATCTTCGTAGGTGCGGTTGACAAACCGATAGCGATAGGAAGCATCAATGTAGGAAATGCAGCCGGAAATCGAATCAGTGATCAGCTGAAGTTGGGCTTCGCGTGCTCGTAATGCCTGCGTTTGTTCGGCTACCTGTTGTTCTAACCGCTGCTCATAGGTTTGCCGTAACTGGTTAGCTTTGCGAAACTCCAGCATCATCTGATGAAACGATGCAGCCAGGGTCTCTACTTCCACAATCCGGGAGGATGGCAATGGCTGCTCTAAACCAGCGGCAAAGGTTTGAGTCGCCTGGGTAAGCTGAGCGAGCGAGCGGGTAAGGCGGCGCGAGATCCAGATACCAATCCCAACTGAACTGACCAAGACCAAACCGCATAACAACATGGTGCGCTGCCTATTGGTCTGAATTTCGGCCATGAAGTCGGCCTCGGGCACGATCATCACCACAGTCCACTGGTGTTGAGAATCGAGCTGAAACGATGTCACCTGCCCGAAATACAACTGATTTTGCCATCGAAACAGGGTTGCTTGCCCAGAATAGCTATGGCGCTTGCTCTGGTTCAACGTCTGGTCTAGTCCCTGGTTCAGGCTCCAATTAGCAGCGGCGCGCGTCAGCGGATTTTCGCTATCTTGGGCAGCTAAGCGCAGGGCTGCGGGGGCTAGGGTCTTTTTTTCCGCCGTAGAGAGATCCTGGCGAAACGGCAGTTCACCCGTAGAAGTAGCAATCAACCAGCCCTGTTCGTCCATGATAAAGGCTTGGCCCATCTTGCCGATTTGAAGATGTTGCAAAACCGTACTTATTTGCTCCGAATAGATGCTGGCACTCAGGACGCCCTGCACTTGGTCTTGGGAGTCAGTAAACGGTAAAAAGTAAGCCATCATCAGCAAGGGTTGATCGGTACCCCGCACTGTGGAAACGATGGGTTGCCAAAGTCCGTTCTGAGTTTGTTTAGCAACCGGATACCAGGGACTGACAGCAGGTGTGGCATGCGGATCAAAGTTTGGCAAGGTATCTTGCCAATAAAGACGCTGGCCCTGTCGATCGGCCACATAGCTCTCCAGTGCTCCGGTGACCAAATTGCGCCGACGAATCGCCAACCGATCCGGATGCGGACGACCCACAGCCAGAAACTCTTTGCGTTCGGTCGCAATCATCAACCCGCTGACATCCGAGTGAATCTTTAACTGATTGACAAAATAGGCTTCGATTTGGGCCGCATCTTGCCAATCTAAAGCTCCTAGCCGAATTGCGGCTTGATTGTCTCGGGTGACAATTTTGGGAGCATGAAAATAGTGGTTCAGATTTTGGATAATCCGCTCTCCCTGTTCTTGCATCAGCTGATTTGCCAGGTTAGCTACTGCCTGCTGCCCGCTACGATAGGACAAATACCCGACAAAACTGACAGCCGCAATGGTCTGTAGGGCAAATGGCACTACTAAAACCCATCGCAGCGGAACTGCTTGGCGGAACGCGAAGGGTATCAATAACGGCAGTTTCATAGTCACGAGGGCTTTTAGCGGGGCCATTCAGCGGAAAGGCGGATCTTCATTAATGTACCGCCCCAATGTCACTATTCACTGTGGGATGAATTCAGCCTTATTTCAACAAAAACTCAGAGATACCTGAACAAAAAAGCCGGGGAGCCATGCCCCGACTCAAGATGTAGCAAAGGTCAAACTTGAACGCTTGAGTGCAAACGAGCTACCCGATTAAACCGCCTGCACCACCTGCCGCAAAACGGCTCCTAAACCAGCTCCCATCTCTTCTGGCGTGATTTTGCCATCTTTGTTGACATCTAGCGCATCAAACACAGCGTCGGTGCCCAGCCACTCTTCGCGGGTAATGAAGCCATCGCCATCCAGGTCATAGATGTGAAACATGCCTTCTGCCGCCTGACTCAGGGTTTCGCCGGTACCCAAGCGGGACAACCGAGTCGCTAGGAAGGTTTCTAAGGTTTCCAATGCTTTGGTGAAGCCTTTGATGCCCTCATCCAGCTTTTCCGAGGCCATCCGGTCAGCGGCATGCATTTGGTCAAAGGTGGCTTTATCCATCGAGATTTTCTCAATGTCCATTGAGGCTGCCTTGTCTGGATCGAGCTTGCGTATCAGTTCGCCGGTGGTGGACTGCAATTCACCCAACAGGGCCGGAGAAATCGTCAGCAGATCGCAGCCCGCCAGTTCGATAATTTCGCTAATGTTGCGGAAGCTGGCTCCCATCACCTCGGTTTTGTAGCCAAATTTCTTGTAGTAGTTGTAGATGCTCGTCACCGACTGCACACCCGGATCTTCTGCCCCCATATAATCCTTGCCGGTTTCTTTCTTGTACCAATCCAAAATCCGACCTACAAAGGGCGAAATTAGCGTCACGCCAGCCTCGGCGCAAGCAATTGCCTGATGGATACCAAACAGCAGCGTCAAGTTGCAGTGAATGCCTTCTTTTTCCAGCACTTCAGCCGCTTTGATGCCTTCCCAGGTCGAGGCAATTTTGATCAAAATCCGCTCGCGAGACACGCCAGCCGCTTCGTACTGGGCGATCAACGACCGCGCCTTTTCGAGCGTGGCTTCCGTATCGTAGGAGAGGCGAGCATCAACTTCGGTAGATACCCGCTTCGGCACGATTTCCAGAATCTTTAAGCCAAAGGCAACCGCAAGCCGGTCAAAGGCCAGCGTCACAATTTCCTGATCCGAAGCCCCCGACCCCGCATCCTTCTGGGCCTGTTTCAGCGTTTCATCTACAATTTCCTGATACTCAGGCATCTGAGCCGCTGCAGTAATCAGCGAGGGGTTGGTGGTGGCATCGCGGGGGGTAAACTTTTGAATCGCCTGAATGTCGCCCGTATCCGCGACAACGACCGTCATCTCCCGCAGTTGCTCTAACAAATTCTTCTCAGCCATCGGTTTATCCTTCGTTGTTTGCTTAGGCGGCGAAGCGTGATTTTGGACTAGCAAATGCTGATCGCAATATCCAAAATCAATCGATTTTCGATCTGGTTTTTCAGTCTGTTTGTGGTTTGGCCAGCAGAGCCTGCATCAGAAGGCAGCATCCACTCAGCCCCAGTGCCATCCTATCGCTGGATTCCGAACATCTCCTGCTTCTTTGTAAAGATTTCGGGATTCTGCATTGTCTCAAACACTTGCATTCAGATTGACCAGCTTCCGAATAGGGGTATTTGTACACGTCGTTGCCTGACTTGCCCGCAGATGAATCGCGGGCTAATGAGGCAAGTCCACCTTAATTTCCGGCAACAGACGGGAAGATGGCACCGACGACAAAATAAGTTCAGCAAACGGTGGGAGCAACCGCAGGTGACAACGCGCTTAGTGGTGGGTGACTTACCCAACAGTAATCTGATGCACGACCACAAACCTTAGAACAAAAGATTCTTCAAAGCTCGACATAGCTTGTGTTCAGCAGTTCTGCTTCGGTAGCGGTGAACTCCCTACTGGCATCTACCAGGCGAATTCGAGGAGAGTCGCTTAATTGTCGGGCGATCATCTCTGGCCTGGTACACCATCGTTGCCCAGACTCAGAGAATTCATTCGGAGTCGGAAGTCGTGTATCTGCCAGCCTCTTCATGAAATTTGTTTCGAGGCACGTAGAGGTAATTGAGAACGCGCTCATACCGTCCCTCAGCTGTCGTAGTGTAATGAAAGACCGAAAGGAACAATCTAACTATCCATAAAAAAATGCGCTCAGTAAAACAAAAATCAAACTAAGCGCATTCTTGAAATGTGAAATTGTGAACGAATAGATTACTCAACCGTGACGCTCTTCGCTAGGTTGCGTGGCTGATCCACGTCTAAACCTCGGCGAGCCGCGATGTGATAGGCCAAAAACTGCAGCGGAATTACGGTCAGCAGCGGGGAAAGCAGCTCTTCTACTTCCGGAACCGGCAGCAGATCGTCAAACACTTCCTGCGCCTCGTGGTCGTCCATAGGGGTGACGCCAATTAATCTAGCATCGCGGGCTTTGGCCTCTTGGGCATTGGAGAGTACCTTCTCGAACACTAGACCAGGCATGGCAATCGCCACAACGGGCACCTTAGCATCCAATAGGGCAATCGGGCCATGCTTCATTTCGCCGGCTGGGTAGCCTTCGGCGTGGATGTAGCTAATTTCCTTGAGCTTGAGTGCTCCTTCCAACGCAATTGGGAAGTTGATGCCGCGACCGATAAAGATAAAGTCTTGCGTCTCCTCAAACTCGTGGGCCAACTGCTCGACATAGCGTTCCTGCACCTCCAGAATCGACTCCACCTGGGCCGGAATCTGGCGTAGCTCCAGCACAATTTGCTCTAAGCGCTCTAACGGCAGCGTGCGACGACGGTAGGCTAAATCCAGCGCTAGGCAATAGAAGGCGACGAGTTGAGCGGTGAAGGTTTTGGTAGCAGCCACTCCAATCTCGATCCCGGCATGGGTGTTGAGCAGATAGTCGGCCACCTGAGCAATCGTGCTGTCCAGGCGGTTGGTGATGCCCAGCAGTTTGGGTTGAAACTTGCCGCCCATATCGGCTCTGCGGCGCTTTTCCATATCGAGGGCCGACAGGGTATCGGCAGTTTCGCCGGATTGAGTGACGCCAATCGTGAGAGTGTGGGGCGTCAGCGGTGTAGGAGCATAACGAAACTCGGAAGCATAGTGGACCTGGGTGGGAATTTCGGCTATCTGCTCCAGCAGATACTTACCCACCAGCCCGGCGTGCCAGCTCGTCCCGCAAGCCACAATTTGGATCTGCTCAATGTCGGCAAAGAACGCATCGGCTAAACCCAAGTTAATTGGAGAGCAAGATGAGTCTGCTGTCCAGTCGCTGTTTAGATAAGCTTCCAGGCAAGCCCGCACCACACCCGGCTGCTCGTAGATTTCCTTCAGCATGAAGTGCTTGAAACCCTGCTTTTCGACCAGAATTGGGTTCCAATTCAGCGTTTTTGGGGTTTTGCGTAACCGTTCGCCAGCAAAGCTGTAAACCTCGACTCCTGTGGGCGTTAACCGGCCAATTTCACCGTTTTCCAGGGTCAGGACGGTGCGGGTATGGGCCACCATGGCGGGAGTATCCGAGGCGCAAAAATACTCCCCTTGGCCAAACCCAATCGATAGAGGAGCTTGCTGCCGCACGGTAACTAGCTCGCCTGGGTAGTCGGCACTGACAATCGCTAGGGCAAATGCACCTTCCAAGGCATTCACGGCTCGTCGGACTGCTTCTAAAAAGGCCGATTTGGGCAATACATTCGTTGCGGCTGGTTCTGCCAATACCTGCTGCAAACAGTCGGCAATCAGGTTTGGCACGACTTCGGTGTCGGTTTCGGAATAGAAAACATAGCCCTTGGCTTTCAGTTGCTCGCGTAGCTCTCGGTAATTCTCGATGATGCCATTCTGAACAACGGCGATGCGTTCCGATGCATCGGTATGGGGATGGGCATTGTGTTCCTCTGGCCTGCCGTGGGTAGCCCAGCGGGTATGACCAATGCCGACCGTTGCTGGCAGATGCAATCCCTCTAGCTTTTCCTGGAGGTTTTGCAGCTTACCCTTGGCCCGGACGCGATGAATTTCGCCGTTCCACAGCGTGGCAATTCCAGCCGAATCATAGCCGCGATATTCCAATTTTCGCAGCCCTTCTAGCAGAATGCCGCTTGCAGCCTGGGTTCCGATATAGCCAACAATTCCACACATGGCTCACACCACTCCATTGACTCGCAGAATCCATCTATTTTATTGCCTGATGTTACAAGTGGCTGCTACTTTACCGACGAAATGCTGTTTAAATATCAAGCCTTATTGCGAAAATGCGAATCTGTTGGCCAGTTGCGCTAGGTTTTGGGTAAGACGCATATGCGCAGGGCATTTATTTAGGTAGGGGCATGAGCAACTATGGGATTTCACAGAATTCTGGCGGCGATTGACCATTCTCCCCTGAGTCAGGCGGTGTTTGAGCAGGCGTTGGATCTGGCCACCACTAACCAAGCCCAGCTTTTGCTGTTTCACTGCTTGACGGCAGATTTAGTGTCTGCACCTCCTTTCGCCGGAGAATTGGGCATCTCTCCCCAGCTTGTGAATCAGGCTTATCAAAGTCAGTACGTGCGGTTTGAAGAACAGCTCCACCACAGCCGCCTCCTGCTGCATCACTATCGGGAGATGGCTGCTCAAAAAGGCGTTACAGCCGAATGTGACTATCGGGTGATTGAACCGGGGCAGGGGCTGTGTCAGGCGGCGCTGAACTGGAATGCGGATTTACTGATTCTGGGTCGTCGCGGACGCAAAGGACTCACTGAAGTGCTGCTGGGTAGTGTCAGCAACTATGTTTTACACCATGCCCCTTGTGCGGTGCTGGTGATCCAGGCTGAACCGTCTGCTCTAGAAGGAAAGGAGGCGCAGCAAAAGCAGGTCAAGCCGGCGGTGCCATCAAACCTGGCGATGAAGCAGTAAGGCCATCTGCCCCAAATTCGCCTCAATCCCGATAAGATAGCGATGAGCAAATTCACTGACCCTGGGGTCAGAAAAATCGGTGAGGTCTATGCTGGATTCGTCGGTTCAACCTGCTGCAACTCGTTCACCCTCAAGTGTCGCTACCGGCCAAATTCGACTACTCGTGCTGGATCTAGATGGCACTACCGTCGGTCTATCGAATCAGATTCAGCCACCCGTTAAACAGGCAATTGCTGCTGCCCAGGCCAGAGGCGTACAGGTTGCAATTGCCACTGGGCGGATGTTTCAGTCAGCGGTACGGTTTCATCGCGATATGAACTCTACCCTGCCGCTGCTGGCCTATCAGGGAGGGCTAATCAAACACCCCACAACCGAACAGATCTATCGCCATCTGACCGTGCCACGCTCGTTAGCCCTGCGGCTTTTGGACTATTTTGAACAGCCCAATCTGCGGGACCAGCTCTCGGTTCATTTCTATGTTAACGATCAGCTATACGTGCGGCAGCTCACGCCCGAATCGGTGGCCTATGGAGAACGTACCGGCGTCAAACCAATTCCAGTCGGCGATTTACGCCAGATGTTGACTCCAGATGCAACCGAACCCACTAAAGTCCTAGCCTTGAGCGACGAGCCGCAAATGATTGACACGTTACTAACGAATCTGCGGCAAGAGTACACCCCTGCCGAGCTATATTTCACCAAATCGGTTGCTACTTTCTTTGAAGCCACCCATCCTCAGGTCAACAAAGGCACAGCTGTTCAATACCTAGCCGAAGAGCTGTTGCAGCTCCAGCCCGAAAATGTGATGGCGATTGGCGATAACTTCAATGATCTGGAGATGATTCAGTATGCCGGAGTTGGAGTAGCGATGGCAAATGCACCAGAGGCCGTTAAAGCTTGCGCCAACTGGACAGCTCCAGACGTAGAAGTTCATGGAGTAGCAGCGGCAATCGAGCAGTTTATCCTGTAATGATTGTTTAACTTTATCGTTAGTGTTACTCGCCTCATTCTTCACAATTTGCAATTCATTGCACGCTACAGGTACCAACTCTATCCCGGATTGTCTCCATTCTGAATTATTTTCATCTTGGACACTCTCTGTCTCAGGCAACGCTTGGTTTCCAATTCACTCCTCACACGCCCTTTTCTGTCAATGCCTTCTCCAACCGCCCTTTGCAAAGACTGTGCCTAGTTTGCGTCTCCGGAAAACAGTGAGCCGCCCCTACCAAAACAATGCCCCACTACCAGATGATATAGCCCCCACTCCTGACTCCTAACTCCTGGCTCCCTCGCCCCCCTTCCCTCCTACGCCGCACAGAAGCAAAATTCATCAATCGTCAATTCGCCATTGAAGCTACAGAGAGTTACTTTGTGAATGTTGCTGCCGCTAAGGCTGAGGCGTTGATTCAGACAGCGTCCCCAGCGGGAATTAGCTTGGCTTTCGGTTTGGCCAATTAGTTGATTATGTCGATTAAAGGCACTCATCACCGTGCGGCGAGAGCTGATGATGAAACTGCTGACATACTGCACAGGCCGCAAAAATGTGGCTTCGATGCACCCACTTTCCGGCGCACCCAACAGCAGCATCAAGCCCGCTTGGGGCGAGAAGGCCGGATTGGACGGACGAATCGCAATCGCATTTTGAAACAACACTCCCCACGATTCATACTGCCGCTCAACAACGGAGAAACAGGTCAGATCTTCTAGATCCAACCGGACACAGATCGAGGCAACCGTGAGGTCACCGCTCTCTGTGTTGAGATCCAGTCGAGAAAACTGGTTGAACGGAGGTGCTTGGCATCGTGTGCATTCGCGGACGGCGGACGGTGGCTCCGCTAGCTCAATAGCTGGATTGTGAGCGGAAACCCTGATGGAATTTGACATACAACCCCCAAGTTCATGTCATGGGTCAGCAAAGGGAACACGTAGACCATAAATTGGCTCTCAGCGAAACTCTGTAGGTGCCCCGCAGTGTGCGCGTCTGCACACGGAGGATGACCGAGTCAACAACATGAGTCGAACCTTAAGATCAGAGAGGATTTATGGAAAAATGTAAAGAGAGGTTAAGCCCCTGATTCGCCCAATCTAGCTCTAGGACAGAACTGGCTCAACTGATTTTTCTGACCGCAGGTCAGTAGTTTTATCAGCTTCTCATGCGAAAACTTCGCGGCTCACTGAATGCAGCAATCGATGGGTGGCTCAAAAAATGAAACCCTGGTAGAAGCGCACTAATTGCGCATTCATTCTATAGCCAGGAGAAGGGTAAATTGGTTTACTTTGTTACCGGTTTAGGGTACCCGTTTGGGTTACTGGTTTGCTGTTGTATTGCTCAGCTATCGTACTAGCCAGCCACTCAGCTACTCTGCCTATCTCGAAGACAACTTCCCCATCGTTGGTGGAAAGCTACTCCACAACAGCCTAACCTGGTTTGCAGATCCGCTGGCGGAAAGCTGCAGTTTATACCCAATCTTGCAAGCAATGCAGAGCTCAATCAGGCTTTCGTGTTTATGCAGAGATTTAAAATGCGCCCATGTAGCCATTATCATCATCTTTGCAATCATGAGTGCAAAAATAATACAGTTTTTAACTCGCGGTTGCCGATAGATTGCAGATGGGCTAACAAACTACCGCTTGGCAATACATCAGGCTAAGCTATAGTGTGTCTACGTTCTGGCTATAGATCAGTCAATTCATGGCTATCAAAATTGATCCGCTTCACTGCTTTGGCTGTATCATGGCGTATCCGCAATCTTATAGTTCTTATCGTAATGTTAAACACCACCTATCTGCGCTGCCTTCACCAAGGCATGATTCAGCTGGAGTGAGATTCTGGAGTGAGATTCTGGAGTGAGATTCTGGAGTGAGATTATAGTGTGATTAGCCCAGAGTGATTACCTCCCACTCATGGCTTCAAACCGCGACGCAATTCGGTAAACCCTGGACCACAACCATAAACTGTGCAGTAGTATCAAGCCAGGTTTTTATACAGGCTGTTTTTCAGGCTGTAATTCTAGCGCTCAGATCATGCTGCTGCCAGTATCTTCTATATCAACCCCCGCTCGTTTCGTATGCTCCAGCCAGCAGGCTTCTGTCAATCTTCGATCTCAACCAGCCTTGGTACGTTGGTCTATTACACTGCGAAAGCAGCCAGTGCGAAAGTAACCAATGGCGAGGCAACTCCCCTGCCCTCACCTGGTCCAGATCTATCGGATCATCGGCCAACGCTGGTATTTCTTCATGGTTTTGGCGGTGGTTCTTCGGCCTATGAATGGTCTCATGTCTATCCAGCTTTTGTGCCAGAGTATCGAGTGGTAGCACCAGACCTAATCGGCTGGGGGCGTTCGCAGCATTTGGCCCGTAGTTACCAAATTCAGGATTATGTCACTACAATCGTTGAATTCATCGAGAAAGTGTGCGGTACGGCAACAATGGTGGTGGCTTCTTCGCTCACCGCTGCTCTGATGGTGCGGATTGCCGTTGCTCGTCCGGAATTGGTCAAGGCCATGTTTCTGGTAGCCCCAGCCGGATTGGCTGATTTCGGTCGGCCTTACCGCAATTTCTTCTCCCAACTAGTCAGTCTACCTGTACTCGATCGGCTGATCTACGATACGATGATCGCCACGCAATTGGGGATCCGCAATTTTCTAGAAACTAAACAGTTTGCTCGCGCCAATCGAGTTTCGCAAGAAATGGTGGATGCCTACCTCGCCTCAGCCCAACAGCCCGGTGCTGACTACAGCGCTATCTCCTTTGTCCGGGGTGACCTTTGTTTTGATCTAGCAGCCTACATTCCCCAACTGACAGTTCCAACTGCTGTGCTGTGGGGCAAACAAGCACAATTTACCTCTGCCGAACTCGGTCAACAGCTGGTTGATCTCAACCCACGGGCAATTCAAATCTTTACCCTGCTTGATGATGTGGGCCTGACGCCTCAGCTAGAGCTACCTGCCGTGACCACTGGCCTGATTTATGATGCTCTAGCTCGACTGACTCAGTGCTAGAATAGTTGACGCTACGGGGAGTTAGCGCAGTTGGTAGCGCGTCGCGATCGCACCGCGAAGGCCAGGAGTTCGAATCTCCTACTCTCCATTTGTCCTTTGATGTCATCAGTCAACTAATAGACACCAGTAGTACAGTGACACACTATTTGTCATAGGTAATAACTGAGCTTGTCTCAAAATAGTGGACATTCTCAAAGAGTCGAAAACCAAGGAGAATGAATCCATGGTCAATCCAGCGTTTGATTTCGTACTTCTCCAGTTGCGAATCAATTGCGAGCTAATCAGGAAAATCTGCTGTAGGCGCAGCCTTCTCGCAGAGTAGTAGACGAAGCACGAGGTTCAGTGCACTAGTAAGTGCACTTATAGTGGACTTGCTTCATTAGCCCGCAATTGATTCGCGGTCGGGTCAGGCCACGAAGCGACACAGAAACATTTACAGATCCGATTGAACACAATTCTGGACAGACTCGCAACTTGCCCTCTAGCAATCCTCTTGACCTCTGTCACTTCAGGGCTTATGTTCTACGACAATCGCTACTCAAATTCTCTGAACTCTGACCGATATTTTACGGTTCCACTGCACCCCTTCAATCCACCTCTTGCCAACTCTAACACCATAAATGCCTCATCTGGCACTGCATACTCACACCTCAACCCTTTCTCTTTGGCTGGAACAAACCCAAATTTTGGATAGTATTCTGGATGACCCAGCACAACAACAGCTTTACATCCCAACCGAGCGCACTCCTCTATACTATGCTGAATTAGCGATGCTCCAATCCCTTGTCGCTGATACTCAGGTAGCACTGCTAGTGGTGCTAACCCAAGAATGAATAAATTATCAGCACATTTCCCCTCGATTTCAACTGGGCTATAGAAAATGTGTCCAACAATTTGCTCGAATTCTACAGCAACAAAGGAAACTGTAGAGGCAACACTTCGCAACCGATCCACTAAATCTGCTTCATTCTCTCGCTCGAACGCTGCCACATTGACGTTGTGAACTGCACTGATATCTTCTGCCCGCTCAGCTCGAATGTCCATAAATTAGCTTGCTAGTAGCAATGGATTACAAATATTTGAAATCAATCAAGATAACGCAATTTCCGACACTCACCGATGACTGCAATGTCCCTGACCGTTTTGCGGCAACCGTTGCCATTTCTCCAACGGGGGCGAACGTAACCCCTCAATCTCCCCGAAATCTGCAACTACAGGCAGGGAGTGGAGAGGGGCGATTTGTGAGCAATGCCCAACGACTGCTGGCACAGGCGGGGGGAGAAAACACGAATCTGGCAGCAGGACAGGGCCGAGAACTGGTAGTCATTCCAGGTGTTGAACACATCACCATTTTGTTTAGTGATAGTAGTCATCAGGCAGCAGTGCGCTGGCTCGATGCAACATTTGGAAAATCCAATGATAGTCACTATCGCGATTTGACAGGTCAACGCTATCGCGACCGCCGCATGGCTTGGTATGGACTACACCTGTTAGGTTGGTTAATCGGATTAGCTGCAATCTCGCCCCTCCTGACCTACTCCCCATTGATAGCCACAAAAATAGCTCCTACCCGACGATGGGCAGGCTTAATCGTTGCACCACTGGCAGCAACCGTAGGGTTAGTCATGCTGAACCAGCGGATTGACCTACCGCTACAACATCTACCAACTCACCCGAAGAACGAGGTTCAGGAATTGATTCACCTCTTTCACGTAAGCCTTCAAGATGAAACTCAACTGCCTCTTTGACAAGTTCCAGAGCCTCTTCGCGTGTTTCGCCAACTGCTACACAACCTGGCAAGTCTGGGACATAAGCACCGTAACTTGTCTCTCCTTTCTCAAGGACAACCATATATCGCAATTTCTGACTCATTTCACTTCAATCCAGCTTGCTTGAGAATACTGTTCAATGTACCAGGAGGAATATCAACACTTGACTTACCTGATACTGTTACTGTACCCGGTTTACTGAGATGGTGAAACTGTCTATGACTCCCTCGCATCCGCACTTGATACCATCCATCTTCCTCCAAAAGCTTGATCACTTCTCTAACTTTCATTCATGGGATTCGATATTACGATGAAAAGCCTAATTAGGCTGAAAAGTGATTTGGCTGGAGGGTATTACACCCATCGTGCCACAGATATCAGTGTAATACCAATCACCTATCGAACCGTAAATGTTAATTGTCGTACGCTCTCGAATTGAACATAGAGAATTGCCATTCGGCGACTGTCTGACATTTGATGGAGGATTAAAAACGATGGCTACCTCCGCTTTAGAAATTGGAGGTGTAGGTAGCACATATTTGGCTTTCAGAAATATGCCGTTGTATATCGCTTCAATTTCATCATGACACCGAACATCGATACGTCAGAGAAAGTGGTAACTGAGGCAAAGCATCGGGAACACCAAAGGTGTCAAACCCTTCCACAAAGTTGAATCGCTGGGCATTATGCATTTCGTGCCGCTTGATCCGATTCTAGGAGTTGGCTGAGTTTGTGCGCTGCTTCATGAGAATTGAGAGGCGACCAAAGGGAATACGTTGCTCCAGCTTGGAGGGTTGGCTCTTCTTCTTTCGCTAGCTCCGCAATCAGAAATTGCATAACTTTCAATTTTTCTGAACGAGATAACTCTCTTAGCGCTGGGAATAGATCTGCTGTGGTCATAGGATTGTGGGAAATGAGCGACTCCTCTATCTTCTCATAACCATCTGGCATCAGGATTTCCTAATTCTGCCTGTTGTGGAAATGGTCAATATTGACCAACCCATTTTCAATCTGAACCTGATACACATCAGGATTCCGTAAGTTCACCCAATCCGCATAACCGATCTGCTCATTAAAAAACTTTAAGATGAGTGTCATTAAATTGCCATGAGTGACAATTGCGGTTGAACTCCCGGCTTGTTGCATGACCTCATTAACGACTGCCATGCCACGACTCATTGCTACACGACTCGATTCACCTCCAGCGAAGTTCAGATCGAGATCCACAAATGTCTCAGCCAGCTTTTCCCGCCAGTCATTCAATGGAGTTGAACTCAAGACTCGCTCAACCAGTCGATCGTCTACTTCAATGGTCAGCCCAAGACGTTGAGCTAGAGGAACAATCGATTGATAAGCTCTGATGTATGGACTTGCAATAATGCGACTGATTTGCGCTTCACCTAACCAATCTGCTAAAGCGATCGCTTGTTGCCTTCCTAGTTCTGTCAACGGTGCATCAGGTTCTTGTCCTGTTGCCTGACAATGCCTGACGAGATACAACACTTGAGCCATGTGCGATCGCTTATTGAGCTTAGAACACTAACAGACAACGTTTATCGACTGCCACAACCCAGAAGCGAAGAGAATCTATGCAAGCCGTGAGAGGTAAGAAGAAACCTCCGATACCCTTGAGGATAGGACGTTTCACTTCCACTCAACGATAAACCTCGGAGGCTGATATGAAGATTCTCGCAATTGACCTGGGAAAATTCAAGAGCGTGGCTTGCTTGTTCGATACCGAAACCAACCAAGCCGAGTATGAGACGATCGCGATGCAGCAAGTTGCGCTTGAAGACTTGCTGCAACGGAAACAGCCGCAGAAGGTGGTGATTGAAACCTGTACCAACAGCAACTGGGTTCATGATATTTGCCAGGAACACGGCTACGAAGTTTTGGTAGCTAACCCGAATCAAGAAGCATGGCAATGGCGCAACGTGAAGCGCAAAACGGACAAAGATGATGCGCTCAAACTCGCTAAACTTGCTGCGCTTGAGCAAATTAGCCCAGTGTATGTTCCAGCCGCCCAAACCCGCCAGTACCGCCGCTTGGTGAAATACCGCAAAACTCTGGTTTGGCGAATGAACCAAATCAGGAACAGCATTCGGGCACTCTTGATGGCACAAGGGTTAACCCTGCCTGCTCGTGCCAGAGCCTGGACGCTGGAAGGGTTGGCAGAGTTGAGCAAACACCGCAAACCGTTAGCCGAGTGCCAGATTGACGAGTTATGGAAAGGCGAGCTGGATGTGGAATTGACGCTGCTCGATACGTTGGAAGAGCAACACGACCAAGTTGAGAAGCAACTCAATCAACTTGCCAAACAAGAAGAACGGGTTCAACTGTTGATGACAATTCCAGGAGTGGGACGACGAACCGCAGAAGTGATTGTGACCGCGTTGGATAAACCGGAGCGCTTTGCCAATGCTCGGCAAGTTTCTGCCTACGCAGGCTTAGTGCCTGACCAGCGACAATCGGGGCAAACGAATCGATTAGGAGCGATTACGCGCAGAGGGTCCAGGTTACTACGAGGAGCATTAGTCGAGGTAGCATGGATGCTGATTCGCTTCAACTCTTGGGCACGACAGACCTTCGAACGTATCTGTGGAGGGCAGAAAACTCGCAGGAAGACGGCGATTGTGGCGCTAGCTCGAAAGCTTTTGGTGAGATGTTGGGCAATGCTGAGAGACAAACAACCTTGGAACCCAGAGCTGATAAACAATCTAAGCATTAGCAACGCATGATGAGTGTTTGGTGATTGAGCGTTGGTGGAAAGAAACTGACTGGGTAAGAAGTTGATGATTGATGGGTTAGGTGAGATTTTTGAGTGCGTGAGCTTGCAGTTATGCTTAACTTACAAGAAGTTGACTAAGCGAATAAGCCACGCACTTTGCAAAGACTCTTGAGACAATGCAGTGATTACAGCTTCAAATGTGAAAATGTAAACAGCATTGACAATTCGGATAGTCGGTTAGAAACAACCTGACACAATTAATTGTGAACTTGAAATACATTGACTGTATTCATCTTGGTAAAAGATGAGAACTTAATGCTGTCAAAAAGTTGATATTTGATTAACGACCGAAAGCTAAAATCCTGTTGACAGGCTCACGGCTTCATAGTCTGCATAACTCTTTATTCGACCGCGACGCGGTCGCTAAACCTGTACAGAGGTGATCCGGGATTGTATCTTAATCTATCGGTAGGGATGCAGATTATTTTAGGAGACTTCACTACTGGGTAGTTTACCCAATTGCCGATCGATGACGCTGGGAAATAGATAAAACAATGGGATGAGGATGTAAAGAACTGTGCTTAAGGTTGTATTGCTCAATGACAACAGCGAAGCAATCAGGTAAAAAATCGGATAACCAATACTCCAAAGAGAAGCTTGATAGATGAAACGGCGTTCGGCTTGAGGATAATCCCAGAGATACTGCCGAACGACATAAAACCAAAGGACATTGTAGACAATGCCAGTGAACGACAGGGTTAAGCCATAGAACATCACAATGGGTTGGAGCTTGCCGTATTCACCGATCAGTGCCGTTGGGAAAGGGATAAAAGCAATGCACATGAGCAATACTAAGTTGATTGTCAAGACAATCCGATCGACCCGCCTCAGCAAATGAAATAGAGCATGATGATTGAGCCACAAAACACCAATGACCAAAAAGCTCGTGATGTAGCTCAAAATATGCGGCACAGCATGAATTAGTGCATCAATTGCAGTCGATGCCGTTGCCTGAGACAAATCTGGCACTTTAATTTCAATCACCAACAAGGTCATGGCGATTCGGCAAAGCCGACGCTATGCGAACGCGAATACCCCATCACTGAATGCTTCAAATCGATTCAGGTTCATGAATGATTTCATCGGTTATCCCTCCGTTCGCCCTTTACCGTACATAAATTGCGATCGCTCTCCCAAAGCCTCTCCCGATTTCCAGAGCCGCATTCCTAGCGCCAGCTGATCGCCTTCCCATGCCTCTAGTGCTTTAGGTACATCGTGATTGGAGTCAACCAAAGCATCGACTAGAGCGATCGCGTTAGCCGCCGCTTTAGCAGTACTAGCAGCCGTATGGGGACGGGGAATAAAAGCCGCGTCGCCGATCAGGGCAATGCGAGGTTGCTCCGCAACACTGGCGTGACCGAATGCCATTTGCGGTACGCCAAGATCTAAAATGGCTTGGACAAAGGGTTCTTGGGTGGCTGCCACTAATTTTTGAAATGGAGGCGCTAAGACGCGATCAGCATATGATCGCATCGCTTGCTCCACAGTCGGATGGATCATTCCAGGGGCGATCGAATACTCCCGTTGCTGACCGTTTTTATCGGTCAGGATGTCCGGCAATTCGGTTGTTTGGTTGTAGTTGACATACCAAACCCAGTTGAAGCGACGTTCCCCCGGAATCAACGATTCGTTCTCTCCTGGAATCACATATTGCAGAATGTGAGAATTTGAAAATTGATAAAATACAAATCGTTCGGTCAACAATTTTGCTGTTGCAAGATCGAGTTCCGATTCATTCACTAAGCCGCGATAGGCAACATATCCAGCATATTGGGGCGTGTAGTCAGGCAAGAGCAAGTGGCGAATGGTTGAAGTTGGTCCATCCGCACCTACGAGTAGATCGCCTGTCTCGTGAGTGCCATCGGCAAACATCGCAGTCACCGCTAACCCATCTTGCTGAATCTCAGTCAGATGTTTGCCTTGATGGTAATGGTCAGCCGGAAAATGCCGCCGCATTGAGCCATACAGTAAGTTCCAGGAGGTTAAGGTTTGACGCATTGGCATGGCTTGAGCAATGCTGCCATCGCGTTTCAGATAGTATCGCTCGTGCGCCACCACACCTAGAGGATCTTCATAGGCTATTCCGGCTCGTTGAAACGCTTCTACGACATCCGGTTGCAGCACAATGCCGCCGCCGCGACTGTCAAGGTTGTGCGGCGATCGCTCGTAAATATCTACCTGCCAACCCATCGATCGCAACAGAGTTCCGGCAAACAGCCCAGCCAATGACCCACCAATTACAAGGGCACGTTTATCGATAGCGTTCATCCGATTTCCTCTAAATACTTATGAACAAACGTGACCGCCATTGCGCCTTCACCCACGGATGAAGCCACCCGCTTCACAGAACCATGCCGCACATCTCCCGCTGCAAAGGAACCAGGAACACTGGTCTCTAGAAAAAATGGATCGCGATCGAGCGTCCAGCATTCCGGTAGGCGACCCTGTTTGAGCAAATCTGAACCAGTCACCAAGTAGCCTGCTTGATCCCGAATGATGTTGGTATCCTTTGCCCATTCAGTATTTGGCGCACCACCAATGCAAACAAACAGCCGTCGAGTATCGATTTTCTGTACCGCTCGTTGGCGTAGCCTCTCGGAACGAGAATCGCGATGATTGGTTACTTCTATTTGCTGTAACGAGGTATCTCCTGCTAGTCCAGTCACCTGAGTCTGAAAGAGAACTTCAATGTTGCTTTTCTGAGTAATACGCTCAACGAGGTACTGCGATAAGGTCGCCGCTAGCGTATCGCCGCGAATCAGCATGGTGACTTTTTCGGCATAGCGCGACAGGTACATCGCAGCCTGACCTGCCGAGTTACCCCCACCCACAATAAAGACATGTTCACCACCACACAACGGGGCTTCACTGGCACCCGCACCGTAAAACAATCCGACGTTGAGAAACTGGTCTTCATTGGGAAGATTGAGCCGTCGGTACTCAATTCCCGTAGCGCAGATGTTGGCGCGGGCAATCATTTTGCTGCCATCTGCCATGTCCGTGTAGATGCGATTGTCCCGAAATTCTGATTTTATGCCCTCGCGCAATAGCAACAGTTCAATCCCAAATTTGACTGCCTGCTGGCGGGCGCGTTCCGCTAAGTCAGCGCCACTAATGCCTTCAGGAAATCCCATGTAATTCTCGATCAAGGAACTGGTGCCTGCTTGTCCACCGACAGCGTGGCGTTCAATCAGAACGGTGCGTAGCCCTTCAGATGCGGCATATACGGCTGCACTTAAGCCAGCAGGACCCGCACCATAAATCGACAAATCATATTCTTTGAATTTGGGTTGTGTTACCCAACCGAGCCGTTGAGCAATCTCTCGAATGGTTGGGGCAAAGAGTTGAGTGCCATCTGGAAATTCAACCACAGGCAAGCGAATATCGCTCAATGTTGAAAGACTCAGTTCGCGAGAGCAATCCTGGTCACTCGTTAGTTCAATCCAGTCAAATTCAACCACGCTGCGGTTGAGAAAATCTCGAATTTCGTAAGCAGAAGCGGAACTAGGCTGTCCATAGAGTTTGACTCTGTGAGAATTAGACGATGAGCCTGAATCATTTGTCATGATAGTGTTTTCGTCGTTATTGTTGTCATTCAGCAAATCGGATTCGCTTTTGGTTCAAGCAGTGGTCAATTCATGCGCTGCATTTTGCAGGGCAGCGAGAAAAACCTCAACGGGTTGAGCGCCAGAGATCACTTCTTGACCAATGCGGATATGAGGAACACCATGAATTCCTTGAGCGATCGCTTGTTGTTCCAAGTCTCGGATCTCTTGAATTCCTGCATCCGATAACAGAAAAGTCTTCGCTGCTTCTGCATCTAGACCCACGCCCGTCGCTAGATCCGCTAAGACTTGAACTTCGACAATGTTCTGTCCTTCTGTGAAATAAGCGTTTAGAATCCGTTCTGCCATTGCCGTTGCTTTGCCTTGTTGTCCCGCAAACCACATTAATCGGTGGGCTTTCAGCGTGTTTGGGGTAACGGTCATCAAGTCGTAGCGAAATCCGATGCCATCGTTTTGGGTGGCTTGAACTGTGGTCGCATCCAATTGCTGCGAATATTCCCAACTGCCAAACTTCTGGCTGCGATAAGTTTTGCGATCCATCCCAGCTTCAGGCATATCCGGGTTTAGCTCGAATGGAAACCAGATTTTCTGAATTTCAACCGATGAATTTAACTGCTCAATTGCCCGATTCAATCGCGTTTCTGCCACTAAACACCAGGGACAAATGAAATCTGAAGTAATGGCAATCGTCAATGTCATGGTTGCCTCCTGGCAAGCAGTGCTTGGGTAACTCACCGTTCCACTCTAATTGCATTCAAGAAGAATGTTAATATGCCAAAAGCACTAAACACTTTTGCGTTTTTTGCAAAACTCGAAAAGAAAGATGGATCAGCTAGCGGCAATGCGATCGTTTGTCAAAGTCGTTGAAGCGGGGGGCTTCTCGGAAGCCGCTCGTCAGCTAGACTTGGCAGTTTCTTCGGTCACGCGACAAGTAAACGCCCTAGAAGGAATGTTAAACACGCAGTTGCTCAATCGCTCTACCCGTAACATTACCCTAACTCCTCAGGGACATAAATACTACGACAAAGCGGTGCAGATTCTGCAAGACGTAGAAGCCGCAAATTTTTCTGTGATTGAGCAGGGCGATGTTCCTCGCGGAATTTTGCGGGCAAGTCTGCCCGTAGCATTTGGACGAATCCATATTGCCCCACTCCTGAGTAAGTTTCTGGCTCAGTATCCCCAAGTCAGGCTAGATCTGCGCTTGAGCGACGGGTTAGCAAACCTGGTTGAAGAAAATCTTGATCTGGTGATTCGGCAAACTTCAAAAGCTAACTCGTGTCGATAAAAACACACGTTGAACTCTGCAAAAAAGTTCATGTGTCCAAGAATTACAGGTGTGTCTCTCATCTCAGTCCAAGCAAACGCAAGAAGAATGGGAGAGAATTGCGCGATTGTACCAGACACAACCAAACCTCGTGAATCACTTCGTGCCAGATTTCCGCTCAGTGGAATAGAAACGGTTTGATTCTCCCAGACTGCACCGAGTTGCAGACCAATTTCGTAGGGAAGAACGTTGACACTTGCCCCCGTATCCAAAAATGCCATCACGTCTAGAGAACGATTCTTTAGGGTGAGCGTCAAAGGTAAATAGGGCATGATCACTGATCGCCCAAGACTGTCTGTTCGTTCTGTGAATAAATAACGTTGCCCATCAAGCATTGGATGCTGCCTTTGCTGTCTCTAGAAGATCTGACAATGCTTGAACTGCTGCTTTGTCGGCTTGAGGCGACCATACCTCTGCCCCTGTGGATGCGAGTTGCTGAAGCAATATCTTCTCTGAATTTTCGACTATTGGTTCTAGGCTGCATCCTTCTTCCTTGGCAACTGCTAAGAGGAGAAAGTGGATCAGTCGAAGCTTATCTTGATGAGATAACTGATTGACCGTGGGCAACAGTTCGCTGAGTGACATATTGCTTGCTCCAGAGAATACGCTTCTCCATTATAAATTTGATTTTCCTGGCAGGCTCAGAGTACAAGTTAGGCTGCCCCTAGCTTTGTTTTGATCGCAGCAACAACCTCATCTGCTAATTCATCTAAAGGTTTTACTCCACCTAAAATCAAATCGCAATTCTTCAAAACCCTTGCGTTCACTTCAAGATACATTTCGCGGGTAGCACCACTGAGATACCCTGTTAGGTATTCTTTGAGATAGATTGCCAGGTATTCTGAATTTTTCTCCCTGAGACACCATTCAGCATCTCGAAGCAATCGACGTGCTAAAGCAACTTCTAGCGGCAGATCAATACACACAACAAAATCGACCAACTCACTCATCCCGGCTCGTTCTCTACCAAATGGCTCCTCCATAACAATAAATCTAGCTGTCCCGATCGTGCCTTTGTCATCGGGTAAAGAAATAGCTTCTCCATGCCGCAACATCTGCAAGTCTTTAAGGAGTTGTGGAGTTTCCCATTGATTGGGATCGGCTCCCTCTCTAATCCACTCGGAGAAATTCGAGGGAAATTTCGATACGGAAGCGTAGTCGTCGAAATAGAAAGATACAGCATCTTCTAACAAACTGGTTACTTTTTGAACCAGAGAAGTTTTTCCTGATCCAGAGGTTCCACTTATAGCAACCACAAAACTTGGCGATCGTTTGTTAGTCATCACACCATACCCTTCAGTTTTGGAAGCCTAAAGAATCTATGCAAGCCGTTAGGGATACAGCCATCCTAGATAGGAGATGAACAGTAGCCGTACATAAACGCCTTGGCGAAAGCAAAGGTTTGACAATGCGTGACCAATTGAAACAGAAACTTGACCGACCCAAATCTTCTACACATTCGTGCATACTTGCGAATAAACTGCTTCGCTTGTAACCAAACATCCTCAACTGGATTCTGCTCAGGTGCATTAGGGGCTAAGCGAATACAGGTAATCTTCCACGCCTCAGTCGGTAAGCCTCCATTGGTCTGCTCCAGAAATTCCTGCACCACCTTTGAGCGGTGGTAGCTCACCCCATCCCAGACAATCACCAGGCGCGTGTTCTCAACATACAAAGACTGGAGATACTGTAGGAAGGCAACCGTATTCTCTTCGTTGCCTGCGCTGTACTCTTTGACAACAAACTGCTTGGTGAGATAATCCAATGCCCCATAGTAGGTCTGTCGTTGCTTGGTAGACTTGACTTCCACATCCACCCGTTGCTTGCGGCGGCTCCACCCATAGCCACTGATATCGCCCCACAACAGGTGGCATTCGTCGAGAAATAAAACTCTTAATTGTCCATCGGCGATCTCAGATTGATGCGTTGCCAGTAGCGCTTCAAGTTCTCTTTTTTTTCCTGAACCAGAGTTTCATCCTTGTCAGGGTGAACCGGTTGTGCCTTCTTCCAACTGAAGCCAGCGTCTCTGAGCAGGGCATAGTAGCTCTGGAGTGATTGGTAGACCACCCCATACTCATCCTCAATGTGGTCAATTACCTCCTGGAGTGTCCAAGCATCCTGCCCGTCGAGCCACCGAAACAACGCTTGCTTCTGCTCACAATCGAGATAGCCTTGGGTGCCCCAATAGTTGGAGCGCAGTCCCTCCACACCTGAGCATTCGTAGCGTTGATGGCTAGCTGTGATGAAGCCAACCGACACTTGCAGAATGTCACGGATCTCCCGATAGCTGTGACCGCCTTGACTCATCTGCACAGCGAGTGCACGCTTGAGTTCCAACGGAGGTGGGTTACTTTGAATGAACTGTTCGAGCGTTTCCATCGGCTGAGGGGGTAAAGTTTGGGGCACGTCCTCAGCCTACCATTTGTTCACATCCTATTTAGGATGCCTATAGAAAAGATACCTCCGGTACCTTGGAGGTAAGAAATTCAAACCCTCTACAAAGCAATTACCGGAGGCTTGTCGATGAAAATTCTAGCGATTGACCTAGGAAAATTCAACAGCGTCACCTGCCTGTTTGACACCACCACCAATCAAAGCGAATTTGAGACCCTAGCCACTCAACATTTGGCGTTGGAATGGATCTTAAACAAAACTCAGCCGGATCAAGTGCTGATTGAAACCAGCTCCATTAGCGGTTGGGTTCATGATCTGATTGACGGGCTCGGCTACAAAGTGGTCGTTGTCAATCCGAGTGCAGAAGCTTGGCGATGGAAAAACGTTAAACGCAAAACGGACAAAGATGATGCCCTTAAACTGGCAAAGTTGGTAGCACTGGAGCAAATCTCTACCGTGCATGTGCCGAACGCGGAACAGCGGCAATATCGTAGCCTGGTCAAATACCGTAAAACGTTAGTCCATCGCATCAATCGGGTGCAAAGCACTATCCGTTCTTTGTTTGACCAACAAGGTATCTCGATTCCGGGTGGGCATCGAGCTTGGACAATCGCCGGAGTGGAAACGCTCTCTAAACATGCCAAACCGTTAGCCGAATGCGAACTCAACGAACTTTGGAAAGGAGAACTCGACTTGGAATTAAAGAATCTGGATGGGCTCTGGCAACACTTGCAAAGCGTGGATGACCACCTCGAAAAGATTGCCCGACAGAATGAATCGGTAAAATTGTTACAAACGATTCCTGGGGTAGGACGCAGAACAGCTGAAGTGATTGTTGCAATCATTGATGACCCGCATCGGTTCCAAAATGTGCGGCAAGTCTCTGCCTATGTCGGACTCGTGCCTGACCAACGCCAATCGGGACAAACCAACCGACTGGGCAAAATCACCCGTCGCGGCTCGGAGTTATTGAGAAGTGCTCTGGTGGAGGCAGCTTGGGCGATGCTCCGCTACAATCCTTGGGCAGTTCAAGTCTATCAACGAATTTGTGGAGGACAGAAAACTCGCAAGAAAACAGCGATAATTGCACTTGCGCGTAAACTCTTGGTGCGGTGCTGGGCAATGTTGCGGCGCAAGGAGCCTTGGCAAGATGATACCGTTTTCCCCAGCACCACAACATCACCCAGCTCAATCGCTAATCCAGCTTGATCTTGAAAGCGGAACTAACCTGAAACACTGTTGCTCTAACGAATAAGACAAGCTCTTAAGCATTTATTTAATTGGTCAATCTATGCGTCGTTGAGTAAATCAGCCCCTTTGAAATGATACGGAATGAGTTTTTTTACCTGATCTTGAAGCGCGAACTAATCTGAAACATGATTGCTCTAACGAATAAGACAGGTACCTTTGCACAGATAAATGAGACAACGTGAAAGTTGTAAATCTAGAAATAGAAATACAATTAGCGTTGACACCTCGGATAGTCGTTTAGAACTCAATCTGCCTCATTTTCAGATATGACTTTCACTCCTTCTAGTCCTGCCTCTAGCCAGCTAGAGGATTAATCTCGCTCGCCTTAAATTAGGCATCCCTCGACCCGCAAACGCCCCAAACCCTCTTGACACGGACACGGCTTCAGCGGCTCGGTTCAGCGGCGACCAAGCAATTTTAGCGATAGACGAAGAAACTTTGTACGTCCGCTGCAACCGAATTATGGGGAGACGGACAAGATTTGTCCGATAAACTCAGGAAGCAGACTCGGACAGAACTCGGTGACGACTTTCCAACCGCTGACCTTAGAGGTCTATAACAATACCGCCTCGCACCGATTTCGCACTCTATCGCCACATCTGACGAACGCTCAGGGATGACGTGGTTCAGACGCATTCCATAATCTTTTCGCCCGTGCGATAGCGTCCGAGTCTGGTTCAAACCACAACGGTAGCACGATGAACTCAATTGAGACTCCATCTTCCTCACCGATAGCATCGGTAGACTATGCTGCTTACGTTGGTATCGATTGGGCAGATCGCAAGCATGATATCTGCTTGTATGACCCTGCTACAGGAGCTTGGCAGCCGAGTGTGATTGCTCATACCCCAAATGCCATTAAGGCTTGGGTCGAAAGGTTACGGCAACGCTTCAATGGACGACGCATTGCTATCGCTACCGAACTCAAGCGCGGACCGTTAATCTATGTGCTGTGTCAGTTCGATTTTCTGGTGTTGTATCCGGTCAATCCGCGCACCGTTGCCAACTAAGCTGCAAAGCAGCCGCTACGCGAACGCAAAGCCTTCAAACTCAGCCGTGCTAAGTCTGACCCGATTGATGCTCAGATTTTGGTTGAGTTGTTGCTCAAACATGATGAGAAGCTCAAAGCGTGGCAGCCAGAGAGCAGCCAGATTCGAGCACTGCGGCAATGGACGGAAGTGCGGAGAATGCTTGTGGGTGAGAGAGTTCGCTTAACCAATCGGATCACAGCCGCTCTCAAAAACGACTATCCTCAAGTATTGGATTGGTTCGAGGATAAAGATACGCAAGTCTTCTGCCTATTTGTGGAACACTATCCTACACTCAAAGCAGCGCAAGCTGCCACACCAGAGCAATTAACCGAGTTTTTCACTAGCCATAAAGTTGTCAGACGCCGTGCCATCGCACGGCCAATTGAGCAGATCGCTCACGGCAGTCCTTTGACTGAAGATGCTGCCATCGTCGTCCCCTCGCAATGGTTGGTACAAGCTTTGACCCACCAGTTAAAAGGGCTGCTCAAAACGCTAAATGAGATCAATGACAAAATTGCTGCCTTGTTTGCAGACCATCCCGATGCCGAGTTCTTTGCCAACTTGCCAGGTGCAGGGCCACATCTTGCTCCGCGTTTACTGGTGGCATTTGGAGAAGACCGAACTCGATACCCCCAAGCACAAGATTTATTGCGTTACAGCGGAATTGCACCTGTGACCGAAAGCAGTGGCAACAAGTGCTGGGTACATTGGCGTTGGAGTTGCCCGACTTTTTGCGACAAACATTCGTTGAGTGGGCAGACCAGTCCCGCCAACAGTCGTTGTGGGCAAATGCCTTCTACAAATTACAGCGCAAAAAAGGCAAGACTCATCCGATGGCAATGCGGGCACTCGCGTTCAAGTGGATTCGGATTTTGTTTCGCTGTTGGCAAGATGATGAACCGTATGATGAGGTGAAGTATCTTCTCGTGCTAAAGAAGAAGAAATCCTCGTTGGTACAGAATCTAGCGCTGTAATTGCAATGTCTGTTAAGCGAGGATATCAATAATAGGGAGGATCTAAAAACCAAAAATAGGAACAGACTGAGAATCAAAGAATGAGTGCTTATAACCAGAATAAAAATCAATTCTGAGTCAGTAAAACGATTGCTTGTGGAATTGATTAGTTTACGGTGTCAAAACTAAACTATCAGCATAAGTAGAAAATTCTATTTCTACTTATGCTTGACCCCGTCCTCCTCAGGGCTTATTGTTAGACTGCTACACGTATCAATTCACCTACCCGAACGGATTTAAGTACCTCGTTTAATCGTGGTAGTAGTACTGATAAATCTTCAAAGCGGTTGCTCTTGGCTTCAAGTATGATGATTGCAATAGCGAATATAGATAAATTCTGCTCGTAAGGGATTCCCTTGTCAGTCGTTATGAAGACATCAAATTCAGCTTGAGCAATACGAAGCAACTCTCCATTCTTTATGCCAGTCCAACCGCAATCCCCAACGGTGAGAGCCTCCACACCTTCATCAAAATGTCTTTTTAGCTTTCTAGGCAAGTTCTCATCAAGCAGCACACGCATTATTGTTTTCTGCCTCTTTGAGAACCATTTCTAGAAACGCAACTGCCTGCTCACGGGTAACACTAGGAAAGTCGTCCAGGAAATCATCTAAAGAGTCCCCTGCTATAAGATGCTGTATGAGAATCTTAACTGGCACACGTGTTCCTGCAAAAACCAGAGTTCCACTCATGATTTCTGGATCACATGAAATGACTTGATCTCGTTTCATGACCTTCTACTCCACAGTGAGAAGTTTTATCCACAGTTCTGAGTATTGAAATGATGGCTACTACCCCACATTATGACTCGAAGAGAGATCACCAGCCACAGTTTCTTCTTGAACGCTCTCCTGGAGACACCCAAGAATAACCATTATCAAAAAAACAACCAAACCCTGTTTCAGTTGCACCTACTGAGTTTGCCCAACTGCGACAGGTATTAGCACTCCAGACGGCTGGCACAATTGTTGAGTCACGCCAGTTGCCAGGAACAATTGCACTACAAACCTTCTGTATCTCGCTTATTTGAGCAACTGCTACGTGCGAATCGGTTAAGTTTACTGTCAGATTTAGCCCTACAGCTAGCAAAACCATTACAGCAATCAACTTTATTCTTTTCATCGGTTAGAATAGCCCTTGATTTTAGGACAGATGCCTCTAGATTCACCAACCACAGTTAGGGCTTGGAAGTCTTCCTGGATTCACTTCTGACTAGGAATAACCATCATCAAAAAAACAACCTAGCTGTGTCTCAGTGCCACCTACTGATTGCGCCCAACCATAACAGTCATCAATGTACCAATCATCAGGAGCCATTGTGGAATCACGCCAGTTGCCAGGAACAACTGCACTACAAACCTTTACGCGCCAAGACTGAGCAACCGCCGGACTCGTATCAGTCACGACCTTTGCAAAACTCAATCCTACGACTAGCAAAACAACTACTGCAATAAGCTTAATTTTCTTCATCCGTTAAATACTCCCTCTTGAAGCGGTCTACCGACCCCGTTCACCCGCCGCTAGTAACCTCTCGGACTCAACGAGAAGACTTGAAACGGTCAGTGTGCAACGATTTATGGGGGTACGAGGCTGAAATTGAGGAGTACCCTCAACTTTAGAACTCGGAGGAGGTGAGTGACGACTTTGCAACGGGATGACATCCGATGTCCATAACAATATCGCACGCACTCCCCTCTTGTCCCTGCTTCAACTAACGAATCCTCAGGGCTTGGCGTTAGCAAACCTTGCCATCATCCTTTCGCCTGAAGTTGGGAGCATTCGAGCTTCATCTGAACCCATTGCTCTTCAAGGGGTAAGTATGAAAAAAACTGCTGCTTCGCCAGTTCTGGACACCATCCCATCTCCTTACACAGTTTACATTGGCATTGATTGGGCTGACCAAAAGCATGATATTTGCCTTTATGATCCAACACCCCAACAGCTTGAGTTTTCCGTCATCGGCTCCCAACCCGAAGCGATCGATGCCTGGGTCGAAGGATTAAGGAAACGATTCAATCGAGAGACAATCGCCGTTTGTACCGAGCAGAAACGGGGACCGTTGATTTATGCGTTGTGCAAGTACGAGTTTCTCGTGATTTATCCAGTTAATCCTCAAACGGTTGCCAAGTATCGTCAAGCCTTTGCTCCCTCTGGTGCTACAGCTGACCCCACCGATGCTCAAATTCTAGTGGAGTTGTTGCTTAAGCACATTGACAAACTCAAAGCCTGGAAACCGAGCAGTGCCAAACTGCGATCGCTCCAGCAATTAGTGGAGAATCGACGGATGCTCGTGGCAGAGAAGGTGCGCTTGACCAATCGCATCACGGCTGCCCTCAAAGGATATTATCCTCAAGGGTTGGAATGGTTTGAGGACAAAGATACCCAGGTGTTTTGTGAGTTTTTGAGTTGCTATCCGAGTCTCCAAGCTGCACAATCAGCTCCAAAAGCAGAACTAGAGCAGTTTTTCAGGACGCATCATGTAGTGCAAGCCAAGACCATCAACCGTCGTCTGGAGCAGATTGAGCAAGGCGTGGTGTTAACCGAAGATGCAGGGATTGTTGAGCCTCTGCAACTGTTGGTCGCAGCCTTGATCGCCCAGTTGCAGGTTTTACTGCCGAGCATTGCCAGACGCATCAAGGAACAATTCGAGCGCTGGCATTCAAGTGGATCCGAATTGTGTTCCGTTGTTGGTAAGACAGGGAAGCGTATGATGAGGTGAAGTATTTGATGACATTGAAACGAAAAGGTTCACCATTAGTGCAGAGTTTAGCACTTACAGAAGATACGAAATAAGAATCAAAGCAACACAAGAAGAATTAAGAAAATGATGTTTATGTGAAAACAGGACTGAGCAAAAGTTAACCTCGACCCTGAAACATTTATGCTGTGATTTTCTGTATATAAGAACGAACAAGAGAATCTGAAGAAGACAAGGAAAAGAGCCAAAAAATAGAATTTAGGGTCAATATCCTTGACTTCGTCGGACTCAGGGCATATTGTTAGACATCAGGCACTAACGGCAAACGACGAATACGAATACGGCTTGGCTCAACCGTAACGGCTGATCCTTGTTCTAACTCTTCCTCACACTCAGCAATTACCATCAGTAACAGATCCATCAATGCTTGGGCACGTAGTCTTTCAATCCGAATGCGCATGACTGAGGGAGAAACTGCTTCATCAAGTGCCAGCAATGTATGAAAATCTGCATCAAGTGTAGCAACAATACGCCCCTCGTCTCTGGCTCTTTGGATGATTTCTGCATCTTCGGCTTCAGACATTCCAATTTCACCAACATGGATGGTGTCAATACCTGCATCACGTAATAATGCTGCCGCAGAGAGTGGCAATCCCTGATCAAGCAACAGTTTCATAGCGATTGGGTAGTTCAATGATGCGATCGTCCAGGTATGATGATGCGAAAATCAAGGCTTGCCGAATGTCTTCATCTTCTAATTCGGGAAATTCTTGACGTAATTCTTCTCGGTTAGGGTAAGTTGCTAATAACTCAATGACCCGACGAACGGTAAGGCGAAGATTACGAATACAAGGCTGTCCATTCATGCGGTTTGGGTTGCTAGTGATGCGATCGAGTTTCATGAGAGTAATCCCAGTTCTTTGCAAAAATCATCATCATAAATGGCATATTTCCAATTTCTTGCAGCTTTGATTTGCTCAATTGTTATGTTTTTTGCTCCTCGAAGATCAGCACCTTCTATATTAGCCTCTTTGAGATTAGCATCCTTGAGATCTGCTCCCTGAAGATCTATACCTCTAGCCCTGGCTCTTTTGAGGTTAGCATTCTGGAGATTTGTTCTTTGCAAGTTACTTCCACCCAGTATGGCATTCTCTAAATTCGCACCCTGAAGATTAGCTTCTACTAGTTCTGCATCCCACAATGATGCATTTTCCAGCATTGCTCTCTGAAGGGAAACCCTTGGAGCAATCTTGTAAGCTCCTGCTTCTTGGAGATCAAATCCGATGGGAAACTGCTTTTCGGCTTCTTCATCGTACAGAGCATGCATAAACCTAACTTCCTTCTCAAACTGAGCTTCGCGGAAGTCAGCACCAAAAAGTCTTGCTCTATCAAAGCGAACATCAACAAGAATAGTTTTGCGAAAATTCGCTCTGCTTAATTCTGCCATTCCAAAGCCACAAACATGCAGATAAGCACCCTCTAGATCAATTCCTTCAAGATTGACTCCATTAGCAGCAACTGTACTTATTTTGATAGGCTTTCCTTCTAAATCTTTTTCTTTCGCCAAACCTTCTAAGGCAATTCTCAAAGCAACGCTAAAGAGTCTTCCATCCCGCATTCTTTCTGTAGTTCTGGCTGTATCGATCGCTTTCCAGTATTCAAACTGTCTTCGCTTCGCTTCTTCTACCGCTCTTTCTTCCCATTTTGGTATTTCTCTTAGAAAGGCAATAATTGCAACCAATAAACCAAATTTACCGAGGGAATCAAGAACCTTAATGAATGCTGATTTCTCTAACCAAGAAGCAAGTTGCTCGGAGAACAAAAATGTAATTGATAACAGGATGGCGATCGCTAGCCAAACACCCCATTCCTCATGTACAGCTTCCAAAAGCAGGGAACTTAGGGTTCGATGGTTGCGTTTTTTATCTGCTATACTACTCGATGTAATTCAAAACCAGTCAAATACATTATTGCCTCGATTTTTGCCTAGAAAAACTTTCTCTACTGCTGCAAGGGTCTGCTTTTTGATGTCTAACAAGTCGATGAAGCGGACGGTTGAGAGATTTTGGTTGTGATGCAAGGGTTGTCTGCCGCCGCTTATCTTGGTCGTTGTGCCGCTTCCACTGCGGAATCAAAGGAGCCAGCCCAATCTAGCTCAACAATCTAGATAACCAGTGCATCAAGTTAAGAGCAAATTGTCGATTGTCTATTCCTGGATGGTTCATCCCCATTAGAAATGTCCCGTCACTCGATTGAATCAATTGGGCGGATATCATCGCAGCTTCTCCAAGGATAACGACTCGTCCTTGTCCAAACGGCAAGGCTACACCCTGAGCACGATGAGCCACAGACATCCCTTGTCCGGCTCGAAAATCTGCTGCGCTCCTGAGTCGATCGTCTAGATCGATCGCCGAAGCCGATAACTGCAACAACGCTTGTCCTTCAGATGGCACGGATAACGATTGCCCCGTAAAAGTCTTTATCTGATTGATCTGCTCTACTGAGTTCCGACCTTGCACAATTGGATGCTCGGCTAATAGTCCATTTTCACGACTAAACAGCAGGAAACTAGGTACTCCAGAGGCTTGATCGTAGTGAGACAAATCCACCGTGAATTTGTTGCTCATCTCAACGCCAAACCGAGAAGCTAAATTTTCTGCCGCTGCTCCAAACGGTTTGTGGTCTGCGATCAAAAGCAATGAACCACCAGAACTCACCCAGGCTCTCACCACATTACACTCGTCCTCGCGAAAAGCAGGTTGTCCCTCTTGCTGGCTTGAGGCATTGGCAATCACAAGAATGTCGTAATCGGCTAGCGTTTCAGCCTGAAAAGCTTGTCGATTAGGAACTACCTGATAACCATCATTAGAGATGAGATCTACGAAGGGTTTGTAGCGTCCTTGAGTAGTATGGAAATTTAGGTGAGCCTCGTCAAAGAGAACGGGTGGAGCTGTAGTCGTGTAAGCAGGATGGGCAACACTGGCATTAAAATTTGGATCGGCAACTTGCTGTGCAACAACGTCTGCTTTGAACACCAGCCAGCAAACTAACAAGGTTAAAACCGTTAGGAGAGTGAACCGATATTTCTTGGCAGATTGACACATTAGCCTTTCGAGAAAGTTTGATGTTGAGCAAGTAGAAGTTCTGACTGCGCTCCCCTCAATTTTGTTTCTTTGCCTGGTTACAAAAAACAATCACTCCCAATCGATTTTCCTTAAATACCAGCAGGTCGCTTCAACTACCACCAAAACCTAAAGCCCAAGCCGCACAACAACGCTGTTGTGCCGCGCGATTGCGACTAAACTTAAGGCTAAAATGCCTGAGCTTCGTTTAGCAGTTTAATATCATCTGCTGTGAGTGCAATCGATGCAGCCGCAATATTTTCTTCAAGGTGTGAGATTGTGGTAGTACCTGGAATTACAATGATATTAGATGCACGATGTAACATCCAAGATAATGCAATTTGATTCGGTTTCATATCATGATGGGCGGCAATCTCTGTTAGAGTTCCTTCAGTATTGGCAAGCGGTGCGCCACGCTTGAGTGGATGTGCGCCAAGCGGCGCGTATGGAATAAATGCAATATTGTGTTGGGTGCAAAAATCAAGGACTTCTTCTCCAGCACGTTCTGCTAGATTCAATCGATTTTGCACTGAAGCAATCTTGGCAATCTGACGTGCCGCTTCAATTTGAGAGATCGTCACATTCGATAATCCAATGTGGCGAATCTTGCCTTCTCGTTGCAGTTCCGCTAGCGTCTCTATAGACTCTGCAAAAGATACGTTTGGATCGGGGCGATGCAATTGATAGAGGTCAATTTGATCGATTTTGAGGCGTTGTAAGCTAGCTTCACAACTACGTCGTAGACTTTTGGATGAGCCATCAGCACGAATGCTATCAGGTG
This sequence comes from Leptolyngbya sp. NK1-12, assembly GCF_032598965.1. Classification (NCBI taxonomy): domain Bacteria; kingdom Bacillati; phylum Cyanobacteriota; class Cyanophyceae; order Leptolyngbyales; family Leptolyngbyaceae; genus Leptolyngbya; species Leptolyngbya sp. NK1-12. The sequence continues at coordinate 5,590,603 of NZ_CP053586.1, read as the reverse complement.
CAGTTTTGAGAACACCACCTTTGGTTGCAATGACGAGATCGTCTGGATAAGGATAAAGTGCAGATGCAATCAGTTCTTCATTGTCGCCAGGTCCATAAGATTCAGCCGTATCGATAAAATTTACCCCTAGCTCGATAGCACGACGGAGCAATTGTTTTCCGGCTTCCCAATCAGCATAACGACCAAAGTTTCCGGGCTGTCCGGTCAAGCGCATTGCACCGTAGCCAAGACGATTGACATTCAAATCATTGCCGATAAAAAACATTGTTGGAAGTGATGTGGAGTTCATAGTCACTGAATAAATTCATAAATTGCAGGAATTAGACGCTCAGGGCATTCCACTTGAGGAGAATGATTACAGCGATCGAACAAACTAAATTTGGAATGGGGGATTTCTTGGTGAATGCGCTGACTCAAAGTAACAGGCGTAATGCCATCATTCTCTCCTGCGATCGCCAATGTTTTAGCCTTGATATTCGCTAACTGACCATCTAATGCATCTTCTTTACGCCCAATTGAGAGAATAAATTGCTCGACGGTATAGCCAATATTGTTTGTAAGACGGGCTGTAAACATCCGCTTAATTGCTGTCTCGCTCAGAAAGCGATCTTTGTCATGAAATGCCAGTGACAGGAGACTCCGTAACTCCCCAAGGGTTGAAGGATTGGCTTTAGTCGTCAAAATCTTTGGATCGGCTCCATCACTAAATAAGTAGCCCGCTGCGATTAGAACCAGTGCTTCAACTTTCTCAGGATGCGTCAATTCAAAGAGAGCCGCAGCCCATCCGCCCAAAGAATTACCCACTAAAATCGCTTTTTCAATCTCTAGCTCTTCAAAGAACCCATCCAGGAAATCGACCAGTGTAGAAACCTTGTAAGGTAGAAATGGTTTATCTGACTTGCCGAATCCAATCATGTCTAAAGCGATCGCACGATAGTTCGTCGAAAAAGCCTCAACACAATGCGACCATGAGGCGCTCGATTCGTAGCTTCAACATAAGGCGACCTCACAAAACGATACAAGAACGCAATTGCCAACTTTCTAAGTCGTCGATCGATTTACAACGGGGTGACAAATTCAATCAAGTTGCTATTGTTGTCTTTCACAAAACAGAGTCGCACTCCAGCATCGGGATAGCTACCTAGTTCAACAAAGGCTGGTACACCGCGTCGATTAAGTTCAGCCAGTACCGCATCCACATCATCAACACGGAAACAGAAATGTCCAATGCCACTTGTGCGCAGTCCTGCACCAAAATCTTTAGTTTCGGGCATTCCAGGAAGTGACTGAGTACTGCCGAGAATTTCGATCCGAAATCCATAGACTTGCAAATAAGCCAATTTCAGATCGGGGAAGACATCAACTGTCCATTCTCGCTCGATCGTGGCATCCAACTTATCTCGATACCATGCCAGGGTTTCTTCATAGTTGGGAACATTGAGCGCAACATGGTCAATTTGAAGAGAACTCAGACTAGATGAGGGTGCAGAATTTTGAGTCGTCATGATTTTTTCCTTGTTTACGTTTTGCATGATGTCGTTTCAGATGCCAGTCCAACTATGAATTAGTGCAAGCTGTTGCCAGATGTCGTTATCCAAAGTGGCATTCTGGAGGGCTGAATGAGTGCTTGGAGGCGGTGTAGTCCAATGTGGTTTTTGAGGACAAGTGATTTGAGCCAAATCAGGTTCCGGATCTGAAATAATCGTGGGGGCAATTGGTAGTGTGCATGATGAGGTGCCTCTAGACATTAGGTGATTGGGAGCGTAACCTTGAACAAATCTGGTAAACGATAGTCCAATCAGCCTAATTAATTGGAATTGAGCCAACGATGGAATAGCTTTGTCAGCTTTGGCATGACAATATAAGTCATCAAATAGACCAGCGCTCCAGTCAAAATCAAAGTTCGCACGGGCAGCGGAAACAAGGCAAGGAACGAACCAAACAGCCAGAGAATCGCTGTAATTAAGGGATAAATGGCAAGCCAGGTCAACAAAAATATTTTGTAGCGGGGTGGCGTAGCTCTTTGGCTTGGACGCATAGAAGAGTTGCCTTGTCTTGGATAACTTCCGCTCAGATGAAATGAACTCACGATCCAGTGCCTCTCTAAAAGAATGGTAATTACGTGACGTAACGTTAATTAATTAGCAGCCAATATCCAAAAGTTCAACTTTGCGAGGCATATACTCTTGAACTTGATTATTGGGGTAAACTCTGCTTTAATATCGTTACGTCACGTAACTAAACTATCTTGAGGATGCAGAGTATGTCAAGGGGGATCAAGAAAAAAGTTTCCGCTGCTCGAAGTCCGGGTCGTCCCCGATCGGATGAGGCTCACCAGCGGATCTTAGAAGCTGCCTATGAATTGATGAATCAGGCCGGATTCAATGATTTGACGATGGAGGCGATCGCGGCTCGTGCTGAAGTCGGGAAGCCTACCATCTACCGCCGCTGGTCAAGCAAAGCTCATTTGGTGATGGATGCATTTCTGGCAGCGATCAATCCAGAATTGACGTTCCCGGATAGCGGTTCTGTTAAAGAAGACATTCGTCTGCAAATGCAGCAATTAGTCAAAGTACTTCTCAGTCCGCCTGGGCAAATTATTGCCATGTTAATTGGTGGCGGACAGACAGATACTGAATTGATTGAGGCATTTCGAGAAAACTGGCTCATGCCGCGTCGTAAAGCTGCTAGTGAGGTATTCAAAAAAGGCGTTGAACTTGGAGAACTACGATCGGATGTAGATGTAGATGTAGCGATCGATGCACTCTACAGCCCACTCTTTTACCGTTTGCTGCTTAGACATGCACCACTCACCCAGGATTTTGTTGATGAATTAGTTGATGTCGTGATGAAGGGACTTGCAGTTTAAGACTTAGAGGATACGATCTCCTTGCCCCTTCACTTCATCCATTAAGTCTTGAACTCCGACAAGTAGCCAACCACCGTCACAACCCGAAATATGAGCGGCACAACGGTGAAGTTGTGCGGCGGCAGGCTATATAGAACACCCACCGATAATCTCTGTACCGTCCGCACCAACGCAGTGTTAGCTGGCTTAACCCACAGATAACATTCAAGCAGGATTAGAAGATTCAAGGCTGAAAACGAAAGTGCTGGAGAGAGCGTACTTGAGCAATCGTCTCGAAGTCACGATCGTTGTGAATTAGAAGCAAATTGTTTTCCAGTGCTGCTTGAGCAATACAGCAATCGATTGGGCTACGAACGGTAAGTCCTTGGCGACGCAACTCGTAGTAGATACGTGCAGCCTCTTGCCACGAAGAAGGCGTGAGTTCAACATAGTTCTGCGTTTCAAGGTAAGTAGAGAGGAGATCCCACTCTTGCTCGTTTAGGCTACCTTGCAGCAACTCAAGCTGAGTAAAGCGAGTTAGTAGAACTTCCCGGTCAGCAATCAGGGTTTCAAGCTGTTGGCGAACTTGACCACTACCATCTCGAAAGACGCTGATCCAAACAGAGGTATCAATCAGCAACATGACGAGTTTCGCGCAATGCTTTGTAATCAAAATCTGGGGCGAACTGAATTTGCCCCGCTAGGTCGAGAAGGTTTTTCTTACGACGCGATCTTACAAGCTCTCTTAGGGCTAAGTTCAGTAACTCCTCCTGAGTAGTCAGCTTTGTTAGTTGGAGCGCTTCATTAATAAGGGCTTCGTCAAGGTTAAGGGTAACTTGCATAGGGTTTACCTATAGATGAAAAAACGTCGAGCCTATACCCCTCAAATTTTAACCTGTACCTAAACTTCTCTAGCTCATCTACCGCCAGCAAGTTGTAGATACTTGGCTTTGAATGCCTCTGCAACTTCTTCAGATGTGGGCGGCTCACCATTGTTTTGAACAAATAACATATCCAATGCAGCGATATATGCTTCACCAAAAGCAGTTGTAATTGCCGCTGCCGTAGCTGCCGCAATTGTTCCACCAACAACAGAACCCGCACCGGGAATCATCTTGAGCAGACTGGATACAATAGAGCGTCCTGCAAGCGTTCCGCCTGCTCCAGCAATAATGCTTCCAACTATGGTGCTAAGAAAACTTTTATCAATCGACAAACCAAAAGTTGCTGAAATACCAGCCAACATACCAACTTGGATTGGTACAATACCAACTGCATCAGAAAACGGAATTGGTACGGCTGCAATTCCTGCTGCACTAGCCGCTGCTCCCGCGACGATTGCGTGGGATTGTGTTTTTTTTAGCTCAATATCTACTTTTTGGGCTGCCGTAAAAGCCCTTTTCAATCCTTCTGGTACAACCTGCATGGTCAAATCTACAGGTTAGCTGGAGCACGCACCAACGGGCTTGGCTAACTCTGACTTTGCCACTCCCAACCTATCCCAAAACTACCGTCCTCACCTACCGGACTCTGGGTGCTTTGCGACACCACAGACTCCCTCATACTACGGTCTCAACCTGCCCACTGCGCGGCGCTTTGCTTCTTGACGATGTGACTTTGTGAACGAGTGGAAGGACTGTTTGCGGAGCCAGCTCAAGAATCTATGTAAGCCGTGGGAAAGTAGAAGAAACCACTCAAACCACCTTCCCACACCCGGAGGATAGCATGAAGATTCTGGCAATTGACCTGGGTAAATACAATTCCGTTGCCTGCTTATTCAACACCACCCCAAACCAGAGTGAGTTCGAGACAATCGCCACTCAACGGTGGGCATTGGAGCAGCTATTGAATCAAACCAAACCTGACCAAATCGTAATAGAGACCAGTTCAATTACAGGCTGGGTACATGACTTTTGCCAAAGCTTGGGGTACCAGGTCTTAGTCGCCAATCCCAGTGCCGAGGCGTGGCGATGGAAACATGTCAAACGCAAAACCGATAAAGATGATGCGCTCAAACTGGCGAAACTCACTGCCCTTGAGCAAGTGTCAGCGGTTCATGGTCCGGTGGCAGAACGTCGTCAATATCGCTTAGGAGTGAAGTACCGTAAAACCCTGGTCAATCGTATCAACCGCATTCAGAATCACATTCGAGCGTTGTTTGACCATCAGGGCATCAGCATTCCCAGTGGACATAAAGCTTGGACTGCCGCAGGCATTGAAACCTTAAGTCAATACCGCAAACCTCTGGCAGAGTGTCAACTGAATGAATTTTGGCGAGGTGAACTTGACCTGGAGTTGCAGAGCCTTGATGCCCTCTGGCAACAATTACAACAAGTCGATGAGCAGCTTGAAAAGGTGGCGAGACAAGATGAACAGGTGCAACTTCTGCAAACCATACCGGGGGTGGGACGCAGAACGGCAGAGGTCATTGTTGCAGCGTTGGATAATCCTCACCGTTTCAAGAATGCCCGTCAGGTATCGGCATATGCAGGGTTGGTTCCCGACCAAAGACAATCAGGTCAAACCAATCGCTTGGGCAGAATTACCTGTCGAGGCTCCCGCATTCTGCGCAGTGCATGCGTTGAGGTGGCCTGGGTGATGCTGCGTTACAACCCGTGGGCAGAGAGTATTTATCAGCGAATTTATGGCGGACAGAAAACTCGTAAGAAAATCGCTATTATTGCCGTAGCCCGAAAGCGTTTAGTGCGCTGCTGGGCGATGTTGAGGCACAAACAACCTTGGCAAGATAGCACGCCTCTATTGAGTGCCTCAACATCACCCAGCTCATAGCTCCTGTCAGCTTGAACTTGAACCTGGGAACTAACATGAAACACTGTTGATCTAACGAATAAGACAAGTAATTTTGCAGAGATAATTGAGACAATGCTCAAGTTGTACCTCTAGAACTAGAAATACGAACTGCATTGACACCTCGGATAGTCGTTTAGAACTCAATCCGTCGCATCTTGAGGAAGCTGTTATAAAGACTAAACCTCATCCTATTACCTTGGATGATTGGTTTCGTTCGGCTAAATTGCAGAACTCCCTCACGCACAAATCCCAAAACCCGCTTGACATAGACACGGCTTCATAGTCGTTCCGGTTGAGCGGTCGCAGATTGACTGGAACGACAGACAAAAAGACTTTCAACTTCCGCTCCAACTGGGTTATGGGGAGACGGACAAGATTTGTCCGATAAACTCAGGAAGCAGACTCGGACAGAACTCGGTGACGACTTTCCAACCGCTGACCTTAGAGGTCTATAACAATACCGCCTCGCACCGATTTCGCACTCTATCGCCACATCTGACGAACGCTCAGGGATGACGTGGTTCAGACGCATTCCATAATCTTTTCGCCCGTGCGATAGCGTCCGAGTCTGGTTCAAACCACAACGGTAGCACGATGAACTCAATTGAGACTCCATCTTCCTCACCGATAGCATCGGTAGACTATGCTGCTTACGTTGGTATCGATTGGGCAGATCGCAAGCATGATATCTGCTTGTATGACCCTGCTACAGGAGCTTGGCAGCCGAGTGTGATTGCTCATACCCCAAATGCCATTAAGGCTTGGGTCGAAAGGTTACGGCAACGCTTCAATGGACGACGCATTGCTATCGCTACCGAACTCAAGCGCGGACCGTTAATCTATGTGCTGTGTCAGTTCGATTTTCTGGTGTTGTATCCGGTCAATCCGCGCACCGTTGCCAACTAAGCTGCAAAGCAGCCGCTACGCGAACGCAAAGCCTTCAAACTCAGCCGTGCTAAGTCTGACCCGATTGATGCTCAGATTTTGGTTGAGTTGTTGCTCAAACATGATGAGAAGCTCAAAGCGTGGCAGCCAGAGAGCAGCCAGATTCGAGCACTGCGGCAATGGACGGAAGTGCGGAGAATGCTTGTGGGTGAGAGAGTTCGCTTAACCAATCGGATCACAGCCGCTCTCAAAAACGACTATCCTCAAGTATTGGATTGGTTCGAGGATAAAGATACGCAAGTCTTCTGCCTATTTGTGGAACACTATCCTACACTCAAAGCAGCGCAAGCTGCCACACCAGAGCAATTAACCGAGTTTTTCACTAGCCATAAAGTTGTCAGACGCCGTGCCATCGCACGGCCAATTGAGCAGATCGCTCACGGCAGTCCTTTGACTGAAGATGCTGCCATCGTCGTCCCCTCGCAATGGTTGGTACAAGCTTTGACCCACCAGTTAAAAGGGCTGCTCAAAACGCTAAATGAGATCAATGACAAAATTGCTGCCTTGTTTGCAGACCATCCCGATGCCGAGTTCTTTGCCAACTTGCCAGGTGCAGGGCCACATCTTGCTCCGCGTTTACTGGTGGCATTTGGAGAAGACCGAACTCGATACCCCCAAGCACAAGATTTATTGCGTTACAGCGGAATTGCACCTGTGACCGAAAGCAGTGGCAACAAGTGCTGGGTACATTGGCGTTGGAGTTGCCCGACTTTTTGCGACAAACATTCGTTGAGTGGGCAGACCAGTCCCGCCAACAGTCGTTGTGGGCAGATGCCTTCTACAAATTACAGCGCAAAAAAGGCAAGACTCATCCGATGGCAATGCGGGCACTCGCGTTCAAGTGGATTCGGATTTTGTTTCGCTGTTGGCAAGATGATGAACCGTATGATGAGGTGAAGTATCTTCTCGTGCTAAAGAAGAAGAAGTCCTCGTTGGTACAGAATCTAGCGCTGTAATTGCAATGTCTGTTAAGCGAGGATATCAATAATAGGGAGGATCTAAAAACCAAAAATAGGAACAGACTGAGAATCAAAGAATGAGTGCTTATAACCAGAATAAAAATCAATTCTGAGTCAGTAAAACGATTGCTTGTGGAATTGATTAGTTTACGGTGTCAAAACTAAACTATCAGCATAAGTAGAAAATTCTATTTCTACTTATGCTTGACCCCGTCCTCCTCAGGGCTTATTGTTATGCGGTTTAAATTCTGACATCTTTCAGTTGCTATGATAAAGCTCCTATTCTTTAACCGTAGACCATCCTCCACGTACGAGATGCTGCTCAAAAGTGGTTAGCGAAGGATAAATAGAGCGGAGATAATTGATGTCGGCTTCCATGTCGTTCTCGTTGAACCAACGATACATCGTTGTCATATCATCACCGAACTTCTCTTGAAACTTGTCCCAAGGGGTTTGAACATATTGAACCTCTCGCCCTATCACACGACTAAAAGCAGCAGTAATCTCCTCCATTGACGAGTTGTCTCCTGCAAGTGCAATTTCTCGTCCCAACCATTCTTTAGGATTGTCAAATGCAATCGCAGCAAAAGCCCCAATATCGTCAACAGCAATCTGCTGTAATGAACGCTGTGGATCGAGAGGTTGAGCAAACATTCCTGCAAAAATTTCCGATTTCATATCGACCCAATCGTCCATGAAGGAAGTTGGACGCAAAATGGTGTAAGGCAGACCAAGTTCTCGAATATACTGCTCAATTTGCCACTTGCTTTCCCAATGAGGAATCCCTGTCTTCCGATAACAGCTTGCCACGCTTGTGTAAATGAGATGCCTAACTCCAAATGATTTCGCAAGGTCTGCAAGACACTTGCCTTGAGCAATTTCATGTTCGTAGCCGACTTTCCAAAAATTTTGGACAGAAAAGAGTCCATCAGCACCTTCAATAGCGCGTTCTAATGAATTTCTATCGTCTAAATCGGCATGTACCAATTCAGCACCAAGAGACACTAATTGTTTAGCCGCTAGTTGTTCTAGGTTGCGCGTCATGGCTCGAACTCGAAACCTGCGCTTGAGGAGGTGACGAGCGGTTGCTCCACCTTGCTTGCCTGTTGCTCCTGAAACAACAATCGTTCCTTTGTAAGCAATGCTATCTGTCATATTAGGGATCTCCAAACTGTGAATACATGACCTACCATGATGTAATCACAGCTTAAAGAACTAGTTCTTGTACGTTTTTGCTGTTTCCTGACGATATCTACCAGGCGTAACCTGCATCAAGCGTTTGAAGTGCCTCGTCAGATGGCTTTGATCGGTGAATCCAGTTGCAGAGGCGACCTCCGCAATGGCTATTCCTTGAGTTAGAAGCCTGCTAGCATGGGTAATTCGTATTTGAGTTTGATACTGATGAGGTGGAATTCCAACTTCTGCACAGAAAGCCCGATTGAGGTGATAGGGGCTAAGATTCGCTATCTGGGACAGATCAGTGATCGTGACGTTCTGAGCATAGTTGTCTTGCAAAAAATCCCTCACCCTTTGGATCGCTTGATGTTCTCTCTTTATGGGCTTTAAGCTAGAGAAATTCTTGGTGTCGTGCAAAATCAGGCTACTTAGAAACGAAAGTAAAGCTGTGTCTTGCTCTAGTCTGGAAGCCTGACTTCTCAAAGCAAAATGGCATTTCAGAGCGAGTTGAATTAGCTGAGAATCATCAAAAATTACATCTGACCAAAATGGCAAAGAAGTTACGTGCCCTACAATCTCTGATGCGACCTTTTTTACAAGTATGCAGGGAAGGTACATTAATCGCAGAATTGTGGGAGTTTGACGATCTTCTAAGTCGCGTACAGCGTGCATTTCACCAGGATGAAGAATAGCAAGGCTGCCTATTGGAACTGAGTAATGGATTCCGCGAAAGTAGAACTCTCGTGCTAAACCACTGTCAATATACACCTGGTATTCTTCATGACTGTGTTTTGGTAGCGATTCCGCTGAACCTACCGCGTAACAATATTCTTCCAGCAAAATGTCTTGGAAGAACCAAGCCTTTGCTATGTTTTGTGTTGCCATAGCACAAAGTTTTGTGGGCTGTACACAAAATTATACTGTCTATGTGAGGGGGGTTACTGGCATTGAGAAGTTTATGCTCTTGGCGATCGCTATCAGCTAAGTGCGTATGTATAACGACCAAGCTCACCGGATACCGACAACCTTTGCATCTCAGCCGATAATGTTGAAGATTCCGGTGCAGCAACTTGTTGGACTGCTAGTGCGATGCTGTAGGCAAAAACTTTTCACCTCTGGGGTGTTACGAAATGGTGGTCTTCCACGACATACCGATAGAAGCTTGTATCTGAGGAACCTATGAATTTTCTTTCACCTTATCCGCCTCACAGCCAAAGGCTTTCAGACATAGTGCAGTCGGATGAAGAATTGGCTCAGGAAGCGCGATATAGGTCAGAAGCTTTTGCAGAACTCTACCGACGAAATCTCAAAGCAGTCTATCGCTATCATCTTTCACGAGTTGGAAACGTCCATGATGCTCAAGATTTGACTGCTCAGACGTTTTTGGCAGCCCAAGAAGCGATCGCGAGCTTTCAAGGACGAGGTAAGTTCGCGGCTTGGTTAATGGGAGTGGCTTCCCGAAAGACAGTCGATTACTTCCGCCGCCAACGGTCAATCTTGCCATTAGAGGAAGCACATGAGGTTGCAGACGACTCAATTGCACCCGAAGAGTTTGCTGCACAGCAATTGTCTTTGGAGCAAGTTGCTCAAGCCCTGAGCCACCTGTCTGCTGATCGAGCAGAGGCAATCGCACTGCAAGTTTTTGGGGGCTTGAGTGTAGCTGAAGTTGCACAAGTCATGGACAAAAGTGAGGCTGCGGTCAAAATGCTAGTTTGTCGTGCCCTGAAGGATCTTCGCAAACATTTAGAAACAGCCTGTGAGTAAAACCAATGAACTCTAGACCTGATCAACCGGATGATTTTTCACAGTCAGATACCGATTTGCTGATTCGTTTGACTACTTTCGCACAGACAATCGAACCTGCTCCAGATTTCAAAGCTCACCTCGAAACTGAATTACTGCAAGCTCACCCATCCAACTCACCTCGAACAGCACACAGAGAAACTACTCTCATGAATTTTGCCATTCCACGTCTGAATCGTCGTGCCTCTCTTGTTGCCTGTGTTGCAATTGCGATCGCCGCAGCTTTGATGATTCCAACCCTCACATCATCAGGGGCGACTCGCTGGCTGGCTGCACTTTTCAATTCAACCATTGCTTCTAGGGCAAACGCCCAGACGATTGCTCAGGCGATCGAGTCTGGACAAATCACCGTGACTTCAGATGCTCAAGAGTATAACGAAACCACCCAAGAAGTCAGAGCCATTGGCAATGTTTCTTTTGTGTATCCAGACGCTCAAATCCAAGGCAGTGCTGACGAAATTCAATACGTTCCAACAGCACAGCAAGTGACCCTGCTGGGTAACGTTCAAATTTCCCAAAGGGGAGAGAATCTGCGAGGAACACGAGCAACTTGCTCACTTGAACAGAGGCAGTGCAGTTTGACTCAAGAGTAAGTAGCCCATCTTCCATCGAATCTCTCAGAGTAATGCACGTCATCTCTGAGAGATTCATCTTTTCTTTTGGAATAGGAACTGCTTCAGACGCTTTACAATCAATTTATTAATGCTGAATCTATAGCCAATTGAAAGCAGCCCAACGTTGCCAATCACCCGCCGCAGACAACCTCTGCTGATCTTGCCCTGAAAAAGTGGACAGTGTGATTAAGCGGCTCTAGAGTGCTGTAGTGACAGCCAAGACTGTTGTTCAAACTGAACAGGGGAAAGATAATTCAATGTTGAATGAATACGTTGACGATTGCAGAACACTTCAATCCATTCCACAATTGAAGTTTTTGCAACCTCTCTGGTGACAAAGCTCTGAACATGAATAAACTCCGTTTTGAGAGTTCCGAAAAAGCTTTCAGTCACTGCATTATCCCAACAATTGCCTTTTCGACTCATACTACAAGAAATCCCTGCCGCTTGCAGTGCCCCTCGGTATTCACCACTGGCGTATTGGCTGCCTCGGTCAGAGTGAAATAACAGTCCAGATGTAGCAGGAACTCGATGCCCCAAAGCGACTTGCAGCGCTGCAAGTACCAAGTCCACCCGCATATGCTCTGCCATTGACCACCCCACCACTCGACGCGAAAACAGGTCAATAATTACCGCTAAATACAGCCAACCCTGAAGAGTTGGAATATAGGTTATATCTGCTACCCATGCTTTATCCGGCTCTGTTGTCGTAAAGTTCCTCTCCAAGACATTTGGGGCAATCGCAAAGGGATGATTGGAATCCGTTGTGAGCTTGAATCGACGTTTGGGACGAACGCTAATGTCCAGGTGACTCATCAGTCGCGCGACTCGATGACGACCTACCTGGAAGCCTCTTGCCCTGAGTGTGGCATGAATTCTGGGAGCGCCATAGGTTTGTCGGCTCTCTTGGTGAATGGTCGCAATCTGCTGGGACAAGTGTTCATTCTCCTGGTTTCTGGGTGAGGGTGGACGCTTGCACCAGGCGTAATAGCCACTTTTGGACACCTCAAGTACCTCACACATCAGGGTAACGGGGAAGTTTGCCTTCTCTGCTTCGATTAGCTCATAGGGCTGTTTTCTGCTGCAAAGAAGGCAGCCGTCTTTTTTTAAGAACTCTCGCTCCATCTGCAAACGTTTGACCTCCCGACGCAGACGGTTCAACTCTTGACGTTCCTCGGTGGTTAAAGCACCGTTGGGGGCTGCTGCCTGGTCGATTTGAGCTTGTTTGACCCAGTTGCGCAGAGTACTCTCAGTCAATCCCATCTCCTTGGCAATCTGGCTAATGGGTTTATCGGACTGAAGCACGATCCGGACTGCTTCAGCCTTTTGTTCTGGGGTGAATTGACGACGGGGTTTGTTACTCATGGACTTATTCTCCTTGGTTTTCGACTCTTTGAGAATGTCCACTTTATTGGGGGAAGCTCAGCCATTGCTTCACTCGCTGAAGATGTTGAGTGAGGGACTCAATTAAACTAGTCGGTAGCATGGTGACTCGACTTTCATTGCCTTTAACATCCCGCACCACAATTTGACGTTGAGCAAAATCCAAATCTTTGATTCGCAACTGCAACCCTTCATTCAAGCGAAGGCCACTGCCGTAGAGAAGTTTAATCACAATTTGATACACACCTGAGAGATGCTGGAAAAGGGCTTGAACTTCAGCTCTGGTTAGCACTGTTGGTAGATATCGTGATGGTTTAGCTCGGAGCGCGTCAATGGGTGAGTCTAGGGATTGGTGCAGAACTTGACGATAGAGGAACAGCAACGCACTCAAGGCTTGATTCTGGGTAGAAGCGGTACCCGTTCTTCAACAGCTAAATGAGTCAGGAACGCTTCGATTGCTGCACTGCCCATGTCTTTGGGATAGCGCTTGTGATGAAAGAGGATGTAGCGGCGAATCCAATAAAGATAGCGTTCCTCAGTGCGAAAGGAATAGTGCTTCAGTCGAATGACATCGCGAACCTGATCCAACAACTGCTTTGGGCGAGCGTTCATCATCAACACAAAGAGCAGTGGTTCATATGTGCTAAATAATACCTTTCGAGCCTCAGTATTGATGATGCAGATTTGCTGAAGGTGACGGGCGAATTTCCTTAGATGAGAGTACTATGCAGAGTAACATCTATCTAACACCCCATAGAAGAGTGTTATGCAGAATACCGTCTGTCTAACGCCTCGAAGCGGGGCAATAAGCAGATTCATCTCTGTCTAATTTGCTGTTTGGGCAATTGAGGCAGACAAAGTTCAGTCTAATGTCTTGTACAAGATGATTAGCCCGATCGAGATCTGTCTAACATGTCTCATTTAGGTAGTTAGACTGAATGGAGGGAGACAGATCATTCTAATAAGTAGTTAGCTGGCAAGTTGAAATAGGCAACACTGCGAAAGTAATTTCTGCAACCACAAATACTGAATACGCAAGATGACAATCTACGAACGCGCTGCACAAATTTGGGCTGTTCTCGCTCTAGTTGCTCGGAACCGCCAAATTCTCACCTATGACATTGTTGGAAAGTTAATTGGAGTTCCGCGACATGCCCTAGGGCGTATGCTTGAACCGATCCAGTCTTACTGTTTGGCCAATGATCTTCCGCCACTTTCAATTCTTGTAAAGTGAACAAACAGGTATTCCGAGAACAGGATTTATTGCTGTTCAGGATATTCCCAAGACTCAAGTTGCGGTTTTTGGATTTGATTGGTTGTCCCACTCAACACCATCCCCCGAAGTGCTGGAGCAAGCAGCCAAGCAACTACCATCTAATGGAATTCCAACAGCACTCACCCCCTAGCCATAATTGGCGATAAAATGGACTTAATCTTCAAATATGGATGTCGTATGACTAATCGCTTAGAAGTTGAGTCAGCTATTAAGCAACTGCCAGAGAGCGAAATTCGCGCTCTGGCCAACTGGCTTCAGGAATATCTCGATGAAATGTGGGATAGACAGATTGAAGCGGATTTTGCAGCAGGGAAACTAGATAACTTGATCGCTAAAGCAGAGGCAGATATAGCGACTAATAAGGTGAGGGATCTAGATGAAGTCCTTCGCGACGGCTGAATTTTGGAAAGCCTATGCTGAACTTTCACCTGAGATGCAAGAGCAAGCGCAGAAAGCTTACCGACTTTGGCAGGAAAACTCACTTCATCCATCCTTGCACTTTAAAAAAGTTGGTAATCACCTTTGGTCTGCTCGCATCAGTGGCGGGTATCGAGCATTGGCTTTAAAAGAAGGGAGATGATTATTACTGGATCTGGATCGGTGATCACGATGAATATGAAAGTTTTTTGAACTAGCTCGTTGTGATAAGCCAGCTAACAACACAGTGGAGCGGACGGTATTAAGTCTTTGCGCTTCGTTTCAGGGTTATCTACCGCCGCTCACTTTAGCCGTTATACGACTATGAAGCCGTGAGCCTGTCAACAGGATTTTAGCTTTCGGTCGTTAATCAAATATCAACTTTTTGACAGCATTAAGTTCTCATCTTTTACCAAGATGAATACAGTCAATGTATTTCAAGTTCACAATTAATTGTGTCAGGTTGTTTCTAACCGACTATCCGAATTGTCAATGCTGTTTACATTTTCACATTTGAAGCTGTAATCACTGCATTGTCTCAAGAGTCTTTGCAAAGTGCGTGGCTTATTCGCTTAGTCAACTTCTTGTAAGTTAAGCATAACTGCAAGCTCACGCACTCAAAAATCTCACCTAACCCATCAATCATCAACTTCTTACCCAGTCAGTTTCTTTCCACCAACGCTCAATCACCAAACACTCATCATGCGTTGCTAATGCTTAGATTGTTTATCAGCTCTGGGTTCCAAGGTTGTTTGTCTCTCAGCATTGCCCAACATCTCACCAAAAGCTTTCGAGCTAGCGCCACAATCGCCGTCTTCCTGCGAGTTTTCTGCCCTCCACAGATACGTTCGAAGGTCTGTCGTGCCCAAGAGTTGAAGCGAATCAGCATCCATGCTACCTCGACTAATGCTCCTCGTAGTAACCTGGACCCTCTGCGCGTAATCGCTCCTAATCGATTCGTTTGCCCCGATTGTCGCTGGTCAGGCACTAAGCCTGCGTAGGCAGAAACTTGCCGAGCATTGGCAAAGCGCTCCGGTTTATCCAACGCGGTCACAATCACTTCTGCGGTTCGTCGTCCCACTCCTGGAATTGTCATCAACAGTTGAACCCGTTCTTCTTGTTTGGCAAGTTGATTGAGTTGCTTCTCAACTTGGTCGTGTTGCTCTTCCAACGTATCGAGCAGCGTCAATTCCACATCCAGCTCGCCTTTCCATAACTCGTCAATCTGGCACTCGGCTAACGGTTTGCGGTGTTTGCTCAACTCTGCCAACCCTTCCAGCGTCCAGGCTCTGGCACGAGCAGGCAGGGTTAACCCTTGTGCCATCAAGAGTGCCCGAATGCTGTTCCTGATTTGGTTCATTCGCCAAACCAGAGTTTTGCGGTATTTCACCAAGCGGCGGTACTGGCGGGTTTGGGCGGCTGGAACATACACTGGGCTAATTTGCTCAAGCGCAGCAAGTTTAGCGAGTTTGAGCGCATCATCTTTGTCCGTTTTGCGCTTCACGTTGCGCCATTGCCATGCTTCTTGATTCGGGTTAGCTACCAAAACTTCGTAGCCGTGTTCCTGGCAAATATCATGAACCCAGTTGCTGTTGGTACAGGTTTCAATCACCACCTTCTGCGGCTGTTTCCGTTGCAGCAAGTCTTCAAGCGCAACTTGCTGCATCGCGATCGTCTCATACTCGGCTTGGTTGGTTTCGGTATCGAACAAGCAAGCCACGCTCTTGAATTTTCCCAGGTCAATTGCGAGAATCTTCATATCAGCCTCCGAGGTTTATCGTTGAGTGGAAGTGAAACGTCCTATCCTCAAGGGTATCGGAGGTTTCTTCTTACCTCTCACGGCTTGCATAGATTCTCCTGAGTTATCGGTGAGGACAGCATTTTAGAAAGGGTTGGTTTGAACACAATTCCAAGTCAGTCAGGTTCTCTTGCTATCCTTGAAAAGAAGATCACGAGTGCTGTCATGGAATGGGTTGATTTGAAACAGCTAGATACATTGATTCGGCAAACAAAAGTTCTAGGGGCTGATGTTGAGGAGATTGGTGTGTCGGGTGAGGGGCGATCGATTTATGCAGTGAGCGTTGGAGATAAACAGGCAACTCGTACAGTTGTGATCGTAGCTGGATTTCATGCTGCTGAAGTGATCGCTCCACTCACTGCAATATCTATTCTTCAAACGCTGACAGAGAATCCGCCTCCACCTGTGCGGTTTTGTATTGTGCCTGTGGCAGATCCAGATTTTGTGTCTCGAAACGCCAATGAGTTACCCACAAACGTGACCTTGCAAGCTCTACTTAATCTCAATCATCAGCGAGATTTGGAGGGTCATTTCACAACAAATACTTATCCTGAGTGTGTAGCCATTCGCCAATGGCTTGAGCATTTTGATCGAATTGACGCTTATTTCTCTCTCCACTCTGCCCACTGTATTAGCCCAGGATTGTTTTTCTATGTGGGTAGTAAGTCTAATTTAGGCTGGGTGAACCAAGTTGCGAGTCAGATTACTGCTACAACACCGAATTGGATTTTGCTTTTATCTCATGACCCAACAGGGCTTTCCCAAAAGGCTTTGTCGCCAGGATTTTTCGAGCTAGAGATCTCTGAGCGTGAAAAACTGAATGGTGTTACTCCTGGTAGCTCACTTGCTTTTGTAACCCAACGATTTCAGCCTCAGTACGTTGGAGCTTCAGAGATGCCTCTAGCAGTTTGTCCCGCTTTGACTGAGGCTTCACTCGCTGAAATTGACCAGTGCAACCGAGATGTCAAGCAGGCAGGACACACAAGTTACTCATTTCAAGAAATCGATTTAGATACTCAACTGTACATTATGAAAAGCTGGATTTGGTCGGTTGTTGATATTGCGGCGGCAGCATAACATAGCCTCTGAGGAGGATGGAGTCAAGTAGGTTTTTGAGTCTTTTTCGGTTAGGTTACTGGCTGTTGAAACTTAAACCAACGAACGTAGTTGATTCTGAACTTGTGCATCACTGTATGTTTCAGAGCCAACTGTTCGTTCTTATTCTCATACACTTTTTTGTTTTGTTAATCTCTCCCTGCCGTATTTTCAGTAAAAGCTAAACTATTCATCAAGTTGTTCCAAGCAACTTCACAATTGGCGAACCCTTGCGTTATAATGCAACATACTTCGCTTCATCATACGCCTCTCGGTTCTTCCAACATCGAAACAGAATCCGTATCCACTTGAATGCTAACGACCGCATTGCCGCCGGATGAGAATTGCCCTTCGCTCGCTGCATTCGATAATAGGTTTGTGCCCAAGCACAATGATGTCGGCTCTGGTTCGCCCACTCTACAAACGTCTGTCGCAAGAAGATCGGACAACTCCATCGCCAAGGCACCCAATTCTTCTTGCCACTACTCTCTCTAACAGGGGCAATGCCAAAGTAACACATCATCTGCTGGGCATTGTCAAAGCGCAATCGATCCTCACCAAAGGCAGCAAGCAATCGAGGAGCCAAATGCTCTCCAGCCCCCGCTAGGGCAGCAAACAATGCAGCATCGGGCAAGGCAGTAAAACAAGCATCAATCTTGAGCGTAATTTCTGTTAATCGCAACAGCAATGGTTTTAACTGACCAATCAAGGGTTGCACTAGCCATTGCATCGGTTCAACAATCGCTGGGTCTTCGGTTAAGGGAATCCCAGAAGTAGCAATTTGCCCAAGCACCCTGCCTCCCAGTCCTGAGGCTGAGTTTACATCCTCTGCTTTAGTCCTGTCCCCCCATAATTCGGTTGCAGCGGACGTGCAAAGTCTTTTTGCCTAGTGTTTAGGTTTGGTTGATCGCCGCACAACTTCACCGTTAGCTGGCTCCGTTGTTCGACTTGGGATGTACAGAAAGGCTCTCTGCCGTTATCTAAGTGTGCT
Organism: Leptolyngbya sp. NK1-12; assembly: GCF_032598965.1. Lineage (NCBI taxonomy): Bacteria > Bacillati > Cyanobacteriota > Cyanophyceae > Leptolyngbyales > Leptolyngbyaceae > Leptolyngbya > Leptolyngbya sp. NK1-12. The sequence continues at coordinate 5,572,487 of NZ_CP053586.1, read as the reverse complement.
GGTTCTTGCAGTTCTGGTATAACTGAGGTATAACCGAAGAGTAAAACTTTAAGCTAGTGCCATTATGAAAACTGCAATTTCGCTTCCAGATTCAGTTTTTGAACAGGCGGAAATACTCGCTCAGCAGTTAGGACTGTCACGCAGTGAGCTTTATACAAAGGCGTTACAAGCATATCTGAAAAAGTACAACCGCGATCAAATCTTGCTCAAATTGAACCAAGTTTACGCTAAAGAATCCTCTGATCTCGATCCGGTGATAGCAAAGATGCAGTTTATGTCTTTGCCCCGCGAGGATTGGTAATGTATCGAGGAGAAATTTGGTGGGCGAACTTACCCGATCCAATTGGTTCAGAACCGGGATATCGCCGTCCCGTCTTAGTGATTCAAGATGATACTTTTACCCAGAGCCGAATTAGCACGGTTATCGTCGTCATTATCACTTCAAATATTCAGTTGGCGGAAGCACCAGGCAATGTACTCTTACCTCGTGGGATATCGGGTTTGTCGAGAGATTCCGTTGTAAATGTCTCTCAAATTTTTACGATTGATAAAACATTTTTGGTTGAGCGCATTGGTTCTCTACCTGACTATTTGCAGGAGGAAATAGATGAGGGGTTACGAACGGTTTTGCATCTCTAGCAACGCCAGCTAACAAGTCGATGGAGCGGCAAATATCACTTGCTTCGTTTCGGTCTTGCTCATCGCCGCTCAAGCGCACCATTATGCCGCTCACTCTTGGATGGGAGATAAATATTAAACCTTGGACTGCGCTTGAAGTGAACGCTCTCACTCCTTTTTTTACCAGATTTTCTTCAAAAGCATGAGTATCAAGATCTTCACGACGATAGGCTGGATAGTACTTTGGGCTGTGGCTGTCATTGCGATTGTCATTGTTGAAGTATTTTGGATCGCCCGTCCAGCAGTACCGCGCGGGGATTTGGTAACCATCGAAAACTATTTGATCCAAAAACTGAGCCAACCAGGTAAGCCGAAACTGGGTAGTGCGACTCTTATTCTGATTCAAAATGGTGAAATTGTTGCAGCCCATCCTTTTGGAATTGCAAATGCCGAAAAAAAATCTCCCGTCGAGATTGATCAGACACTCTACCAGATGGCATCCGTGAGTAAGATGGTGACCGCCTGGGGAATTATGAAGCTCGTAGAAGATGGAACACTTGCTTTAGATAAGCCTGCAAATCAGTACCTGAAACGCTGGAAATTTCCAGTAAGTCAATATAGCGATAAGGTAACCATTAGGCATCTGTTAAGTCATACAGGGGGATTAGACGATCTTTTTGGCTATGCTGGTTTTCTGCCAGGTGAGTCGATTCAATCCCTTGAAGAATCGCTGACTTTGACCAAGGATTCTACATCAGGAAAATCTCGTGGTGTCACAGTTGCTAGAGAGCCTGGACAAAACTGGCTATATTCTGGTGGGGGTTATACAGTCCTGCAATTATTAATTGAGGAAGTTACGCAACAGTCTTTTTCGGACTATATGGAAAAGGCTATCTTGAAGCCTTTGGGCATGGAAAAATCAAGCTTTGACTGGGAAGCGATCGCTGCTTCTGATCGTATAGATGAGCTAGCAACCAGCTTTGATGAAGAACTTCAACCGAGTCCTCACCGTCGATATACAGCTACAGCAGCGGCATCCCTTTATGCAACGCCTCAAGATATGGCTCGCTTTGTTCAAGCTTATAGCCGAACGAATCTAGTTCTAAAGCAAGAAACTTTAAAGCAAATGATGCAGCCTCAGCCAGGGGCACATCAAGATTGGGGTTTAGGGCATACCTTGTATGTTGCTAATGGTATTGATGAGTATGCTGTAGGTCATGATGGAGGGAATTTGCCTGCGCTAGGGCATACGGTGCGGGTCAATCCTGCTACGGGTAATGGTATCGTCCTCCTGATTTCAGGAAACTTGGAGTTAGCAAGCCAGTTAGGAGATGACTGGGTTTACTGGGAAACAGGGAAGCTACCGATGAATGCAAAGTTGCGAATTTTGGGCAACCGTTTGGTGCCAGCACTTGTTGGGATTGGGTTAGGGGCACTGGCGATCGTAATTCGAGCGTTGATGAAATAGTGCAGCATAACATATTCCCTGAGCTTCACTAAGTCAAGTCAGACTGTGAAAATGCACTTCTGCCATATTGGTAGATTGATTACGAACACAGCGATCTATCGATTCCTATTCTGATTGCTTCAGTATTCCTAAAATCGAAAACCTAAATCACATTTTGCTTTGTTATCACAATTCACAAGATGACAAATATCACGTTCATGCTTATGAGACAATTTGTTGTGCTAACGGTGAATCCTTCTGCTGCAATGCCAGCAGATACTTGGCTTCATCGTACGGAACCCGGTCTTGCCAGCAACGAAACAGAATCCGAATCCACTTAAATGCCAAGGCTCGAATTGATCTTGCCCTGACTTTCAGTCCTGCAATGCTCTATTGCTGGTAGCGACGCCACCATTTTCTGAGCGTCGGTTTAGAGATGCCACTCTTGCGGCAAACAATATCTGCGTCGCCTAATTGCTCATAGAATTTTATCCAGCCAAGACGTTGCTTAACTTCGTGGTTCATCCCCCTACTAAAGCATGAAACCATCTCTACAGATCACACAGTTTACAGTGCTGCTGTTATTGCTCGAAGTGTCACGTCTTCAAGCCCTACTCTATTCTCAAGGTTTACTGTTCACATATCGAGGTGCAAGATATGAGTTTTCCCAATTCCTTTTTGAGCCTAACCTATCCCTCGATCAACTCGTAGCTTTTGCCCCGCTGCGGTTCGCCCCAGATCACCCGCTCTTGTTTGTAGATCGCCATACCGGGCTTGGCTCCTTTGGGCTTAAACACCTGCTTCGGTTCGGTATAGATCACCGGAGCCTGATCGCTCTGCCGCGCTCGACTGTAGTAAGCTGCTAAATCCGCCGTGAATTGCAGATCGACTTCTTCTGCCGCCGCGCCCGGTTCTAGCCGCAGCAACACATGACTGCCAGGAATTTCCTGGGTGTGAAACCAGAGGTCATAGTCACTGGCTAGGCGGAATGTGAGTAAGTCATTTTGGCGATTGTTGCGGCCAATCAAGACCTCATAGCCGCTGGGGCTGCGATAGCGCAGATATTGAGTTTCTGGATTCGAGTTATTGCGATAGCGCTGATCGGGGTCTTCTAGATACCCCTGCTGGATTAGCTCGTCCCGAATTTCGATCAGGGATGCCAAGTCGGCTGGGGTGCGATATTCATCCAGTTGGGCAATCGCCACGTCCACCTGTTCCAGGTAATCCCTTTCGGCCTGCACCTCTGCCAGCAACGGTTCAATCGCGGCCCGCGAGCGCTTTAGCTTTTGGTGGCGTTTGTAAAGAGCCTGGGCATTTTGAACCGCGTTTTTCTCTGGCTCTAGGGGAATCCGGATTGGATCGCCGGTAACGAAATCTGCCAGCATAATCTCGGTCATTCCAGGCTGCCACTCGTGCAAGTAGGCCATCAGCAAGTCAGCCTGTTCCCGATACTGATCGGCCCGATCCGACTGCTGTAATCGGGACTGGAAATCGGCAGCTTTGGCGGCTAGCTTTTTCAGGTGATGGCTCAGCTTTTGAGTGATTTGGTGCCGGAGTTGCCCAAACTCCTGTCGGTTCAACTGATCGGTGTAGTAGCGGTTGAGAATCGGATGAATGCTTTTTTCGGGCTTCCAATCGGGTCGCTGAGTCTGCCAATCGCTCCAGCTCATCACCGTGTAGCCCTGTCCCAACCATCCCGGCTGAAATTGTTCCCGCTCTAAAGCATGTAGCCATTCGTGCCAGCGTTGAAACAATCTCTGCCAATCCTCGGCCTTCAAACTCTCGGTTAATTGATCCGGACCAAGGCCCGCCGCCTGCACCATCGAATTCACCAACGCTGAACTCAGACCTCGGTAATTTTTTAGCAGATTACGCTTCAACGGACCGGGAATCAGGCTCAAGCGCTCTTGCCAGCGGCTCTGCGGTTCTTCCAGGGACGGTACCGCATTGGTGAGGATGGGCGGCATCTCATAGGGCTGTCCGGTTTGGATTGGGCGCAGGCTGGACTGTTGGCTGCTCACCTGATAGGCAGCGGTAACAATCTGATTGTCCTGATTGGCTAAAATCACATTGCTGTAGTTGCCCATGATTTCCATATACAAATGCCAGAGGGCCGCTTCTCCCGGCCGTTGAGCAAACTGGAGATCAACCACCCGCTCCCAGGGGGCAATCGGCACAATTGCTACCAGAGCCAAACCGTTGAGCTGATGCCGCAATTGCTGGCTGAAGGTAAAAGTATCAGGAGTGCGGGGCGGCGGATCGCCAATACACAGGCGGGCAGCTTGAGGATGCCAGGATAGGGTCAACCAACCGCGCTGATCGAGGGTGCGCAAGGCCAAGGCAATTGTGTAGCGGTCGCGCTGATAGACTTGCTCTAGGCGGGCAGGCAGCCAATCGGTCCGCAGTTCGGCGCAAGCAGCCGTGAGCGTGGTGAAATCAACAGGTTGCATAGTTACGCCTCAAACCTCACAGTAAATTCAGCAAATTCAGCCGTTTTACTCGGCAGTCCACAAATTTTGTCGATACTATTGAAAAATAAATTCTCACAGGCTCCCGATTTGGCTAGATCAGTTCATTTTCAGTTTATTTATGGATATTAGGCTGATTAACATCGGATTTGGCAACATCGTTTCCGCCAACCGAGTCATTGCAATCGTTAGCCCGGAGTCTGCTCCGATCAAGCGCATCATCAGCGATGCTCGCGATCGTGGTCAACTGATCGACGCTACCTATGGTCGTCGAACACGAGCAGTGATCATTACCGATTCGGGTCATGTGGTTTTATCGGCCATCCAACCCGAAACGGTTGCCAACCGCTTTGTGATCAGCAAAGACGCCCAGGGCGACGGGTAAGCTAACCGAACTACCGTGCTGGAGGTTGCATTTTCAGCACATTGAACTGCAACTTTCAGCATAACCATTCAGAAACGGAAGTCTCCTGTTTTAGGTAAAATAAACTACAATTTGCGTCGCTTGGACGGTGAAAGCATGGCACGAGGCAAGCTGATTGTACTAACGGGACCCAGTGGTGTGGGTAAGGGCACTCTGATGCGAATGCTGTTACGACGGCATCCAGAACTCTATTTATCAATTTCGGTCACCACGCGCACCCCCCGCCCGGGAGAAATTCACGGACGCGACTACTATTTTGTGTCTCGCGCCGAGTTTGATCAAATGGTAGCCAATCACCAGCTGCTGGAATGGGCTGAGTTTGCGGGCAACTGTTATGGCACGCCGCGCCAGCCGGTAGAAGACCAAATTCGCCAGGGCAAATGGGTGGTGCTAGAAATCGAGCTACAAGGGGCACGGCAAATTTTCCAATCCTTTCCCGATGCGCTCGGCATCTTTATCCTGCCCCCTTCCATGATGGAGCTAGAGCACCGCCTGCGTCACCGGGCTTCCGAGTCTGAAGAAGCGATTGTGCGTCGGCTGGAGCGGGCCAAAACCGAAGTGGGTGCAGCCAATGAATTTGACATTCGTGTCATCAACGACGATCTGGAGCTGGCGCTGGATCAGATTGAGGCGGTGCTGTTTGCGCCCAAGGAACCGCTGCCGGAAACGGTAGCCGTTTAGCCAACGATCAGATTGGGGCCGCTGTTTCGCAGAATAACCAGGTGAACTAGTTTGCGCCTTGCAGGTAATACAGCCCCAACTCCTGCATCAAGCAGAAGATATCAATTCCAGGTTGAGCAGGCCAGCTCAACCACAGGAGCACAGAGAGTTAAGCGAGAGAACTAGGAGAAGCTGCCGCAGTCGGAGGGGGCAGCTGTAGGCAAAGACCCGGCAGGCAGAAAGAAATTCTATAGAAAAGCCGCTTCTGGAGCGCAATCAGGCAAGATTGTAGCTATGTCTGTAGCCATATCTAGACCGGATGGAATCAGTCTGAATGCAGCGATAGATTATGTCCCTAGATAGGCAGAAAGCAAGGTAATTCACCGACTAGAATCAGGTATTTCCCATTGAAATCGAGTGGGGCTGGAGATATGCAGGGTTTAACGGCGGCTTCGACAATTCATCCCGAACAGTTAGAGCAGTTTCAGCAGCTTCAAGGCCATCTCCGCGATCGCTGGCAGTCAATTGAACACAGCGACCAAGGCGACTGGGACATTCTGGTAATTCCGTCCCTGAGCCTTGACCAGCAAGAGCTGCAAAAAATTACCGGCGTTCACTACTACGAAGAGCGGCTGCTGTTTTCCCTGATTCGGCTGCGCAACCCCCGCACACGATTGATTTACGTCACCTCGCAGCCGATCCATCCCAGCGTGATCGACTATTATCTCCAACTGCTGCCCGGTGTACCCTTTTCCCATGCCCGCGAACGGCTACTGCTGCTCTGTACCTACGATACATCTCACAAACCGCTAACGCAGAAAATTCTGGAGCGGCCTCGTTTAATGGCGCGGTTACGGCAAGCCATCCGTCAGGACCGAGCCTACATGACCTGCTTCAACTCCACTGGGCTGGAACGCGAGCTGGCGATTCAACTCGGTATCCCCCTACTGGGCGTCAATCCCGATTTGCTCTACTGGGGTACCAAAAGCGGCAGTCGGCAAATTTTTGCGGAAGCAGACATTCCCTGTCCGGATGGCAGCGAGCTGATGTGGACCGTAGAGGATTTGGCTGCCGCCGCTTCAGACCTCTGGGAACGTCAACCCCAACTCCAGCGAATTGTCGTCAAGCTGAACGAGGGGTTCTCAGGCGGCGGTAATGCCCTGCTCGATTTGCGCCCGCTTCAGGAGCTAGCACCGGAGCAGGCAGCTTCTAGTACCCGGATTGCAGCCCTCCAACAGCGGTTTGAGAGCATGAGCTTTCAGTCCACCACAGAAACCTGGCATCACTTCAGCCAGCGGATTCCCCAGCTTGGTGCCATCGTAGAAGCCTTTGTGGAAGGCGAAGAAAAGCGCTCACCCAGCGTTCAGGGACGGGTGACGCCCACCGGCGAGGTTGAAATTCTCTCCACGCACGATCAAATTCTAGGTGGGCCAGACGGTCAGGTGTTTTTGGGCTGCCAGTTTCCTGCTGACGATGCCTATCGCTTGCAGCTGCAGGAGTACGGCAGGCGAGTCGGAGCCAGATTGGCCGCTAAAGGTGCCCTGGAACGATTTGGCCTCGATTTTATTGCAGTGCGTCAACCCAACGGCGAATGGGATTTGCAGGCAATCGAAATCAACCTGCGCAAAGGTGGTACCACCCATCCGTTTATGACGCTGAAGCTGCTCACCTATGGCCGCTATGACTTGGCAACCGGACTGTTCTATAACCAGCAAGGCTGTCCCAAATACTACATTGCCACTGACAACCTGCACAAAGAGTCCTATACGGGGCTGATCCCCAGCGATTTGATGGATATCATTGCCCAACACCATCTGCATTTCAACAGCACCACCGAAACGGGCACCGTGTTTCATCTGATTGGCTGTTTGTCTGAGTTTGGTAAATTGGGCCTCACAAGTATCGGCAACTCGCCTGCCGAAGCCGAAGCCATCTATAACGGCGTAATTGCTGCCCTTGACTCCGAAACCCAAGCCGACCTTTCCTCCAACTTCTCATTGCCTGTACCGACGTTTCGCAATACCTGGAATGGCCTGAAGTAAACCAAGCCGGACGCTACTTACCAATAGGCAAACCAATAGGCAAACCAATAGGCAAACATAAATAGGCAACCGCACTACAGCACAGACGGCAGCTCTGGAAAGGTATGAGCTACCCGCTTCCAGACTTGATATTCTGCCCGAATTTCTTGATAGCGGTTATTGAGGTCTCGCCGTTCTTCAGGCCGTAGATCGGGGTTAAAGTCTTCCAGTTCACTGCGAATCAATGCCTCTCTCAGCGTGACTTTAATCAAATCAACATATTGCTGCTCCAGGAGCTTGGCTTGCTCTAAGAGATAGCCAACCTGAGTATGGGTGACGGCAAGAGTATCCTGTTGCTCTAGGTGTTCCTCTGATTCATCTACTAGATCCAGCAGTTCACCTAGCTTGTGGTGGTACTTTTTGAGTTTGGTAATCTCTGGCTCAAGCTGCAATCGCTCTTCAATCAAAGCCGCAATCCCTGTAGCGCGTAACCAGGCTTCATCATCATCTTTAGGTCGCTCTAGCACCGGACGAACTACTCGCAAATCATGCCATGAATAAATATAATCCACGTCTTCGTCAGCGGTTAGGCTAGGAAAAATCACTTGCACCCGCTGTCCGTCTTTGATTTTGTGTAGAATTCCCAAATTGCCCAATGGCAGATGGCGATAGCGTTTGTGCACTTCATCTACGCGCACCAAGCCGCTACTCTTGAGCTGCTGCGTTTTCCGACGGGAAGAGGCATACCAGAACCGATACCAGATTGCGACTGCCGCTAGCAGCAGTAAAAGTAAAACGATTTCCATGGAACTAAATCCGCCCTTGATTCCAACTGTGATGGGAAGTGAGATAGGAAGCAGTAGAGAGTCCGATTCGTCATCTCGATCCGTTATCGATTAGAAACACCAGCACCTGCCCCCATTCCCTGAGTAGAGTTAGCATCCTTGGCTGCATCTCTGGCTGCTGGTCGGCTGATCCCCACCCATAGAGTGGCTTTCAGGCCAAATCACGCTTACTTCCTTCATTCCGTGTGTTTGGAGAATGTCCGGATGGGTTTCTAAAAACTTGGAAGACGTAGCAGATCCCTCGTTCAGTTCCTGTTCACTGCCCATAATTTTGCTCCTGAAGGCGCGGAACTTTTGGCCGAGATTTCGGTCTACTGCAGTAATCCCAGGGCTATACAAGCTTGGATATTGAATTAGCTAAGGAGGAAAGAAATGGGGCGCATCAGTGACTTGGTGGACCAAGCGCTCAAAACCGGCTACCTGAGTCTGGCGGCAGAAGATCAGTTGCGGTCCTTATTACAAGTCAAAAATACTCCAGAAGAGCTAACGGCTTTCTTGCAACTTCAGCGGGCTGCCATGGAAGGGCTGGTAAAACAGGAATCACGGGAACTAGCCTACCTGCAAAAGCTGCCCCTTTAGTTCGTTCCCTTTAGTTCGTTAGCTACGGTTAGGGCTGCTCAAGCGCTATGTAAAAGCTACTCAAGGTAAAAGCTACTCAAGAGCGGCTTCGTCTTCTCGCGGCAGGTGAGTTTCCAGCATTAAGCAATTGCGTCCGTTGACTTGCAGACGATACTCTACTTTATCCATCAGACGGTGCAAAATCAGCCAACCATACCCTCCTTCTTGCTGTTGATCTGGAGACGGGGGCATGTAGGTAGACAGATCAAAGCCTTGGCCGTGGTCCCAAATCTCCAGATACAGATCCCGATCCTTCAGTTCTAGACGAATCAGCACTGGCAAGTTGGGCTGATCCTTATGAGCATGCCGCACCACATTAGAGTAAGCCTCGACCAGCGCTAAGCGTAAGCGATTGGCCTGACGCGACCAATCAACCTGGTCAGGTAGCGCCACCTGAAGAGAACCCAGCAGCCAGTTTTCGACCACCGTTAGAAATTGCAAATCGCTTGGAACATGTAGCTCAGTTCGCATCAATTTACAAAACCTCCAACGAAAGAATGGTTTGGTCGTCTTCCTGCACCTGGGTTTTCATTTGAATCACTGAGAGCAAATCCTTCAGGTTTAAACTGCCGCGTTGCTGGGAAATCAAGTGCCAAAGCCCAGCTTGATGCAGCATCGTGCGGGCTTGCGTAGAGGACTCTAAAGCTGCCTCGGTGATGCCATCGCTGGTTAGCAATAGCACATCGCCTGACTGAAGCGTGAGTTGACCCGCTGCCGCTTTCCAAACGGGTAAGATTCCTAACGGCACGCCTCGCGTCTTCAGGTAAGTAGGTTCAACGCTGACTACTTCAACCGTTTGCCGTTCCTTCTCTAGCTGCCGCTGTGACCATACCAACGGATAGATATGACCAGCATTGGCGTAAACCAAGTCTCTGGTCGTGGGTGTGTAACGGGCCAGTATCAGAGTAATAAAGCAATTGCTGTTGACCAAATTATCTGAGAGGCTGTGATTCAAGTTTTGCATCACGATGTTGGGAGCCGGAGAGATTTCCTGGGCCAATTCCCGCCGCAGCAGCGAAATTGCACTGGCCATAAACAAAGCGGCTGGAACCCCCTTACCGGAGACATCCCCCACTGCCAGCCAAATATCCCCCTGAGGATGCACATAAATTTCAAAAAAATCTCCGCCGATTTCACGAGCCGGGAAACAATACGCCTGAATTTTTACCGTTTCCAGATCGGGAAAGGTCTGCCGCAGCAAATTGGTTTGGATCTGACGGGCAACTGCCAATTCAGCCCGCATTTGTTCGGTTTGGGCTTGGATGCGCTGATACAGTTTGGCTTGAGAAATGGCTAAAGCTGCCTGCTCGGCCACACTCTCGATCAACCGGATTTCTTCCTCGGCCCAAACGGCTGAACCTTGCTTGTGCAGCACCAAAACGGCCACAGGCTCCTGCTGACAGATCAAGGGCACAATTAACTGGGTGTAGGGAGATGGCTCTACAATCGACAGCAGTTGGGACTGGCAAGTTTGAGTCAGCGTCATTAAGAGCGCCAGATCTGGTTCAGGAACGCCGAGAGCCGCCGCGGATGAGCCTATCGGATCGAGTGGCTTAGAATCATCTAGAGCTGACTCGCGAAAAGGCGCATCGATAGCGGTTGGATCAGCTGTGTTGGTCGCGGCATAGGTAAACGCTTCGGAGGCGAACTGACACTGGGGGGAACCATTCAAGCGCTCAACCGGACGCAACAGGCAACCATCTGCCGCAAATGTTTGCCCAATTGTCCTGACCACGGTCTGCAACATGCTGTGATAGTCCAGTGATTCTCGCACTGCTGTGGTCACCGCATTAAAAATCGATTCTCGCCGCAGCGCCCGGTGCAGCTCATTGGTCCGCTGCTTAACGATTCGATAGGTATCGGCAGCCTGCATGACAATTGTTCTCAAGTCTTTGGGATTCCAGGGCTTGGTGATGTACTTAAACACCTTGCCAGCATTGATGGCTCCCACCAAATCTTCCACATCGGTGTAGCCAGTCAGCAGAATCCGCAGGGTATCGGGAAAGCGCTCTACCGTGCGACTAAGGAATTCAGTGCCGTTCATACGCGGCATGCGCTGATCGGAAATAATCACTGCCATTTCACCATGTTGCTCTAGGAGCTGTAATGCCTTTGGCCCACTGTCTGCCTTAAGCACGTCAAAGTCACGCCGAAACGTGCGGTACAACAGATCCAAATTGTCTGCCTCATCATCCACAACCATCAATTTGAGCCGGTTGCTCTCTGGTTCCGCCATGCGTTGCTCCTTGCTTTGCTGGAGACATTCCAGGATTCACTAAATCAACATTGCGTCTGCATCACTGCCCTCAACCAAAATACCCTAAATGCATTGGAGGCTAACTTAACTCCTAGCTGCTTAAATTACTTAAACTGTAGAATGCTAAAAATTCTGGCAGCTAAGCTTAATCTATATAAAGTCTGTTTATAGAGGCCGACTACGATGCACACCTTTTTACCGATTGCGTATTTTCAAAATCAGTTTGTTCCGTTTGATCAGGCCAAGATCTCGATTGCCACCCATGCCCTACACTACGGGACAGGTGCGTTTGGGGGGTTGCGTGGCATCCCCGATCCCCAAAATCCGAACCAAATTTTGCTGTTTCGGCTGGATCGCCACTGTCGTCGTCTCAGCGATAGCGCTAAGTTTCTCCACTTCGATTTACCTGCCGACAAAATTTATCAGGTAATTGTTGACTTTGTTAAGAAGAATCAGCCTACCTCGTCTTTCTATATCAGACCGTTCGTCTACACTTCAGATCTGGGAATTGCGCCTCGACTGCACAACATCGAAAAGGATTTCTTTGTCTATGGGCTAGAGCTGGGCGATTACCTTTCACCAGAAGGCGTGAGCTGTCGGATTAGCTCCTGGCACCGGCAAGAGGACCGCAGCCTGCCCCTACGCGGCAAAATTAGCGGAGCTTATATTACTTCGTCGTTGGCAAAAACTGAGGCGGTCGAGTCGGGCTTTGATGAAGCGATTTTGCTAAATGCTCAAGGTAAAGTCTGCGAAGCATCGGGAATGAACATTTTTGTGGTGCGGCGCGGGCAGTTGATTACTCCTGGTCCAGAACAGGACATTCTGGAAGGCATCACACGAGACAGTATTCTCACTTTGGCGCGCGATCTGGGGATTCCGGTAGTGGAGCGTCCGGTAGACAAGTCGGAGCTGTTTATTGCCGATGAAGTGTTTCTCAGCGGTACGGCAGCCAAAATTACACCGGTGCGGAAGATCGAAAACTACAATCTATCGTCAGAGCGTCCGATTACGCACAAGTTGAAGGATAAGCTGGCGGCCATTACCGAAAACCGTGACCCAGATTACAAAGATTGGGTATGCGCGATTTCGCTGGTGCAGTAGAATCTCCTTTGTTTGGGTGTTAAGTAGGATTTGGCCTCGCTGACACCCCCTGCATTTTTGCTGAGGAAGCATGGATGAAACCCTAATCCAGACAAAAAGCTTTGAGTTTGCCCTCAGTATGGTTCGGCTCTACAAAAAACTGCAAGCAAGGCAGGAATTCATCTTATCGAGTCAATTGCTCCGCAGCGGTACCGGCATTGGCGTCAATGTGGAGGAAGCCGCCAATCACGATCGAAAGCAGCACAATCAAGATTTCACTCAAGCTATGATGATGGCAGCTAAGGAAGCCCGTGAAACGCGCTACTGGTTAAAGCTGCTTCAGGAATCCCACTTAGTCGATGTGGACGTCTCTAATGAGCTGAACCAGTTGACCGAGCTGATAGAGCTACTCAACTCGGTTGTTGAGTAAGTTGTTGAGTAAATTGGTTTGTTGAGCAAATCGGTTGAGTCAGGCTTGCTCAAACAGCGGTTTCCAACTTCATACCAAATTGCCACCGCCGATACTTCATCTTTAGCAAGGCTATATTAAGCTATGCCTAACACAGAGGGATGTCTGAAAACCCTGACATAGAATGGGATTAGTAGGATTGGCTAAAGCGCCAGAGGTGTCCTATGTTAGTGGTCTTGATGGAAAACCAATTGCTTGCCCCAGAGCAGGTGTGTCACAGTTGCCTAATGGCGGATCAAAGCGGTCAACCCCGGTGGCAAGAAGGGAAGCTGCGCTGTGGCCGCGCCCTGCGGAGAATGGCTGACGATCAGCCAGTTCAGTATGAGTGCCAAATGGGATTTCGGATTGCTCAAATTGAGTAGCCTAAACCAGAACTATACAAGGTTATCTCAGAACCAGTCACCCCAGAACCAGCCATCTCAGACCCAATCAGCCAAGCAGCAGGAATGCAAAGCAGCCTCAACAGTGGCATGAGCTGCGCCAGGGTTTTATGGATAGAACATTGAATTCCTGTAGAAATTAATTTAGCTGTGCATCAACAATTCCAGGCCGATCAGCGTTTAAGGATTACGTTATCCTAGGCTTATTGAAACCCTGGAAGACAGACACTTCATTCTGGAGAGCACAAAATGACCTGGCGTGGTTCTACTACCCCCCAAGACCGACTGTTTGCCTGCCTTGTATATCTCCTTCCCCTACTGGATGGGCTGAGGTTTGCCGCTCCTTTTTTTCAACAGTTTCCGGCTCTGTTGCCCATCTTGATTCCGTTTCAACCGCTGATGGCGCTCTACAATTTTCCCTTCGCCGCCTTTATTATTTTTATCCTGCTGTTTATGCTGGTCGTGCGGAACGACAACATCAGTCATTTCGTTCGTTTTAATACCCTACAGGCGATCTTGCTGGGGATTGTGCTGAGCTTGTGCAGTTTGGTGATGAGCTTCATTTTGCAACCAGTCCTGCAGGGCGGTCTGATTCTAGAGACGCTATTTAATGTCATCTTCCTGGGGACGGTCGCTGCTGTGGTTTACGCCGTGGTGCAGTCTGCCCTAGGGCGCTACGCTGAAATTCCTACCATTTCTGATGCGGTTTACATGCAGGTCCGCTAGAGGTCAGGTTCATGTGGTAGGGTGGCCCAGTCTTACCCCCTACCAGCCAATGGCGAGTATCAAATGGTTGGGCTAAGCGTAGGTCTGGCAGCTACCGGATTTTCTAGTGAGCCAATCCCCTCAATCTCAACTCGCACCCGATCGCCAATTTTCAGGGCACCCACGCCTTCGGGTGTACCGGTCAGCACTACATCTCCAGGCAACAGCGTCATCACCTGACTGATGTAGGAAACCAAAGAGTCGGGCGAGAACACCATATCGCTAATCGAGGCGGACTGGACTGGAGTCGGGTCGTCATTCAGAAAGGTCTGGAGGGTTGCCCCTATTCCCACTTCTCGGACCACCCACGGCCCTAGCGGACAAAACGAATCGAATCCTTTAGCGCGGGTCCATTGACCATCCTGCTTTTGCAAATCGCGGGCAGTGACGTCATTGGCAATTGTGTAGCCCCAAATTTTGGTGCGGGCTTGCTCAGGCGTACAGTCTACACAGCGTTCGCCAATCACCAAAGCCAATTCTCCTTCGTAGTCTACTCGCTGAGATTGAGACGGATAGTAGATCGGCGCATTTGGAGCAGTCACTGCTGTGGAGGGTTTAATAAACAGCAGGGGTTCCTTCGGTACTTCGCCCCCCATTTCGGCAGCATGTTTCATGTAGTTCTTGCCGACGGCCACAACTTTAGAAGGCGCACAGGGGGCTAGAAGCTGATATTCATCGGCCAGCAGCTCTTGCTCGGTGGGCTGCCCCTGCAGCCAAGGAGGAGCGTCTAAAATCTGCACACAGCGGTCGAGCTGGAGCAAGCCGTAATGAAGCTGGCCTGATGAGGTTTGGATGCGGACAAAGCGCTGCGCCATAGTTGATTGAGCTTGACTTGGTATATGATTGTAATTCCTTGCCTCTAATTGCAACCTCCCCACTGGCAAACTAATCATTGGTGACATTGGTCATTGGTGATGTTGATGAACCGAAGGGGGTGAGTGAGACAACGCTCTCATTGCTTTTTGTGAGCCACTCAGAAAGAGGATTGCACTTCAGAGGCCGAATGTCCATAAGGAGAAATTTGTTATGCCTCAATACGAAACGATGTACATCCTGCGCCCTGATCTGGGCGACGAATTAACCGATCAGGCAATCGAAAAATATCAGGGCTTGTTGCGCGATCAAGGTGCTCAAGACTTAGATACCCAACATCGCGGGAAGCGCCGGCTGGCTTATGAGATTCAAAGGCACCGGGAAGGGGTGTATGTGCAAATGAACTACAGTGCCCCTGGAACGGCAGTTGCAGCCTTAGAGCGATCAATGCGCCTGAGTGATGAGGTGATTCGCTACCTGACCATTAAGCCAGAGATCCCAGCGACTAACGACGCCCGCGACGAAGAATAATCGGCGTTGATCAGACTGGCCGGTTCCCTAAATCCCCCGTTCTGGTATGCCCGTTAGGGCTATAGCTTGGGGGACTTTGTTTTTAATGTAGTAGGCTGCGTTGGTTAGAACGGGTACACAGTCGCTGACATTCAGCTCAGCCACTAGCTCAACATCCTGGGCGAACCCTTTGGCGATTAATTCTTTGCCAGAACTGCACTGGTGTAGCCTGTGGCCCGAACCTTGGTAGTGCTGAAAACTAGCAACTGCGGCTTCTGCTTCCGGCGACAAGCTGCCCTGAAGATAGTTCAGAATTGCCCCTGCCCCAATCCAATCTTCGAGTGCAGGTCGTAGGCTGTTATCGGGCCAACGTTCGCCAGCCGGAATCACTGCAACGGTTTCACAGGAGCTTAGCCAGCTAGCTACCGCTCGACAGTTTCGCAGGCAGCCGGCAATCGTGACGGTTTTGCCAGTCAGCAGGCTCAAGCTAGCTCCATTAGGCGATGGCAACACCAACCGACTCTGGGGTGAGAGATTCAATAGGGAACTGGGGGCCAAAGAAGGGGAATCGGTTCGGCGCTCAAAGCTAGCTAGTTCGGCTTGTATGGATTGGGCGTATTTGAGGGCTGATTCATCCTTCCAGCGATAGGGAAATACCTTTGCCCCTCGACTCGTTGCAATCTCCACACAGGTCGAAAACGACAGAACATCTACGATCACCACTACTTCACTAATTGGAGCTAGCTGTCGAATACCTTGCTCGCCCCATTCGCAGCGAATCTTAAACTCAGCTTGGTCGAATGGCATAGCGCGTTCAATCTATTTCTGATATCTGGAGATTTCAGCTTAAACTCAGGCAATTCCAGCCTAGATTCAGGTAACAGCCTCATAATGATAGAGACAGAGACCCTGAGTGATTCAACTTCCTGGCTATGAAACTTTCAAAACAAAACCTGGATCAACGCCTGGACCATGTCTATGACGTGATTATCGTAGGTGGAGGTGCCGGGGGACTGTCTGCCGCGATCTATCTTCAGCGCTATCGGCTCTCTTGCCTGGTGATTGAAAAAGGGCGAGGTCGGTCGTTCTGGATGCAGGATTTGCGCAATTACTTGGGATTGCCTCCCGATACGCCGGGACGAGATCTACTCAAGCAAGGGCAGAATCACATCCTGGAACTGGGAGCTGACTACCTGCGCGGCTTTGTGGAAGAAGTGCGCGACGAAGGAGAAACCTTTGCCGTCAAGGTGAAAGTGGGTCGGCAGGAGAGCCTCTATCCTGTATTTCGTTCCAAGTATGTGATCGCCGCCAGCGGCATTATCGACCGTCTGCCTCAGCTAGAAGACATGCAGAATGTCTATGACTATGCCGGGTACAACCTGCATGTTTGCCTGATCTGTGATGGCTACGAAATTGCAGACAAGCGCTGCGGTCTGTTCGTTGGCTCAGAGGGAGCGATCAACACCGCCTTTGTGCTCAACTGGTTTACGCCCTACATCACGGTTTTCACCAATGGTCAGGTAGAAGTAGGAGCTGAAATGCGGCAAAAGCTGCGCGAGCATGGCTATCCTCTCGTCGAAACGCCAATTAAGCAATTCTTAGGCCACGACCATGAAATGACCGGCGTACAGCTAACCGATGACTCCCAGGTGGACCTAGAGACCGGCTTAGTGGCGATGGGGTCGCATTACTATAACGAATATTTACAAGGGCTTGACTTGGAGTGGAAAGGTGGCAATCTGGTGACGGATAGCATGTGCCGTACCTCGCACCCGCGCCTTTTTGCCATTGGCGATCTAAAAGAAGGGTTGAATCAGGTGTCAATTGCGGTTGCAGATGGTACATTAGCTGCTACAGCAATTTGGCGAGACATTCGACGGGCCTCTGCCCCTCGCCGTTGGCAAGAAAACCTGATTGGAGCAGTACCGTGACAACCCCAACCGATCGTCCTTCTACCCTCCCCGAACTGCAAGCCGAAGTGGCCCACCTGCGCGAAGAGTTGAATATGCGCGACCAACTCGTTCAACAATTGTCGCAGGAGCTGTTTCGTCTCGTCAAAGGCAATGCCAGCAGTGCTCCCTCTGTGGAACTTTCAGAACGTCAGCAGGCCGAGCTGCGGATGTTGCGCGACCAGCTTCAAGGCGTGGAAGAGCAGGTAACGTTTTATCAAGATCAGATTGCCGAACGCGATCTGGAAATGCAGCAGATGCGGCAGTCGATGTTAGAGCTAACCGAACGGGCCAAGATGCTGGAACAGGTCGTGCAGGAACTACCCCGCGTCTATCACGAAAAGTTTGAGCAGCGGATGCAGACCGTGCGCGAAAAGGTGGCAATGATTCAGCGCGAAAATCGCCAGCTTCATGCCGAGTTGAAGAGTGTCAGCTATCGGTTAGCGGTGCGCAATCGGCAAAGCAATCAGCTTGATTTACCGAGCTTCCCGCGCTTGGGGGCTAGTTCGAATCCGATTCCAACGCTCGGTAATGCTTAGGTAGAACGGCTAATCGTTAGATGTCCGCTCGGTTTCACTCAAGCTACTAGTTGGAAAAATTAAAAGAATCAGGAAGGTTAGGAGAACGGTGCAGCCTACCCTAGAGAACTCTTTTGGCGCATTGACACACCTGCTCCAGTTGCGTCAAGATTATGAGTGATTGTCACAATTTGTAAAGGCTGTATTGCATGTCTCTTGAGCTGATATCCCTTGAACTAATCCAGGAGATTGCACATCAATACGGCTATTGGGCAGTGTTTGGCGGGATCTTGCTGGAGAATACAGGCATCCCCATTCCAGGTGAAACCATTACCCTGACCGCCGGTTTTTTGGCTGGTAGTGGCGAGCTAGATTACAAATGGGTGCTGGCTAGCGCCATGGCCGGAGCCGTGATTGGTGACAACTTTGGCTACTGGATTGGCTACTACGGCGGTTGGCCGCTGCTGACGCGGATTGGTCGGTTGTTTCGCTTCAAAGAAGAGCAATTGATCGATGTGCGCGATCGGTTTGCCGAGAATGCGCCCAAAGCGGTGATTCTAGGGCGGTTTGTGGCCTTGCTGCGTATCTTTGCTGGCCCTCTGGCCGGTACAGTCCGCATGCCCTACTTCAACTTTTTGCTCTGTAACCTCTTAGGGGCTGGCCTTTGGGCCTCAGCGACAGTGAGTGCCGCTTATTTTGCCGGTCAGCTCGTGCCATTAGAACAACTCGTGACCTGGGTGGCTCAGTCGGCCTTTGTGGTGCTGGCATTGCTGATCGGCTGGTTTGGCTTGACCTATTGGCTAGAACACCGCAATGTTGCGAAGCAGGTGGAGCCACTGGAATAGCTGCTGATTTCCATGGTTATAGGCTTTGCCGTAAATAAAGAACCGGTATTGCGTTCACTGCGCCGGGTTAACAGTCTATTTCTCTGAGGAAATCAGTTGAGTAACCCGATGAATAAGTCGTTCTATCCACTGCGATTCAGCCTCTGGAAATAGCTGCTGAAGCCCTACAAAAGCCGCATATTCAATCACGGCTAGTTCATAAGCCATTTCCTCTGTAGGTTGTCCAAGCTCACAAATTAATTTCGCTAGGTACTGGATTCTTTGCTCATCCACCTGCTTCAGCATGAACTGCACTCGTTCATCCACACCTGACCATCTGCGAATTGCCCGTTCGAGCCGACTGTCTACACTTGCCGCGAGGCGATCTAACTCCCGCCGGCGATCGCTGAGATCTTCAAGTTGCTCAACTCTTGCGATGATGCGGTTGGTGTACTCGAATTGCCAGTACGCAAGCAGAGCCGTTACAAACTCATCATGGCTTTTGAAGTGGTGATAGAAAGAGCCTTTGGTGCGCTCGGCAGTTTGACAAAGGCGATCAATAGTTAGCGCCTTCTCCCCCTCGGTGGCTAGAAGCTGCAAGCCGATCTCGAACCAAGCATCGCGAGTGAATCGTTCTCCTGTTTTCATGCGGAGGTCAACCCTAGCACTCCAAACAAAGCAATTGGCAGGAATAAGGCCCACTGGGGATAATCAAGCGGTTGCAATTGGCGCGTCACAATCAATCCAATGCTGAGGAGCGCACAGGCAGCAGCCATGCTGGTAAGCATCACTGTCAGTGGAACATCAGGTTGCACGAAAGCAACATAGGCATACGCACAGGTCATTGCGAACAGTAGAAGCGTCACAATATGCCAGCCATAATAGGCTGTGAGTTTCGGTATATCCTGAAGCTCTGAAACTTTGAGCAGTGGATTGACAATGTCATGTCCTCCCAAAAACAGGTGAGCCAAAAAAGTGATGAGGGACATAACAGCAGCGGCTAGAAGAAACCTATTCATTTATTTTCTCCTTGATTGTACTGGAATAAACCTAGCATACCATACGGTATTGTATGCCGTTCTAAAAACAGCAGTAATATCTGCTTGAGGCGCTAAAGGAGGTTGTGGGATCGCGCTATCGTGGCTTCGAGTGGCTTGATCGGGGTGGTATGAGTGGGAGAATATAGCGGTGGAATGACAAGACCTTCTGGAATGCAATGACGATATACACTCTGCTTAGTCAAACTCAACGCCAACGCATCAGTGATGGAGCCACTGTCCCAATTCTGAGCGGCTGTGAAACGGCTCCTCGCCAACTAATGCTGCTATGGTCCCAATTGGGCGACTTCGATAGTTTGGAATATGCCTGGTGGCTGCAACGAGAAGCTGAGCGGCTGTATAGGGCTGGAATAGCGGTTCGGGCGATTGGGATTGGCGACCGTGCTTCAGGAGAACAATTTTGCACCTACACCGGGTTTCCGGCAGATTGGCTGTTCGTTGATCCAACCGCAGCGCTGCATCAACAGCTCAACCTATACCCAGGCTTGTCCTTTCAACTTCCGATTCTCTCGAAGGGTCAAAATGCTTGGCTGAATTTGATGCTGATGTGCGCTGGCATTGGTAGCCCTGGCACTCTGCAAGAAGTGATTCGCGGCTATCGGGGCGATCGTCAAGCACCTCAGTTAATTGCCGATGAGGAAATCGTCCAAGCACCGCCGCTGCCTCCCTTGAAGGGTTCGTTTTTCCGCTGGGCTGGCGGCAGTGGGTTTCAGCGCCCATTTGAGTTAGCTACCCTACGGCTGCGGAATATGGCAGAAGTGCTGAGCCATTGGAAAACCTATGTGCCTGATCCGGCTTACTTGACTCAGCGAGGAGCCACCTTTCTGTTTGATGCAGAAGGGAATTTACTTTACGAACACCGCGATCAAGGCATCCTAGGCTTCGCGGCAGACAAAAGCAATCCGCTATCGTTTCTCTCCCAGCTTCAGGCAGACATAATCACAATGTCCTAGCCAGTTGCCACAGTTTGCAGCCGATATTCCCATCCGCACTACACCCCTCACTCCTCACCGCTCGGCTGAGCGCTCGCGTCGAAGCCCTCTACCCCTCACCCCTCACCCCCTACCCCTCACCCCCTCACTCAACTACACTGCAAGCGATACTCCCTCGGCGTAACTCCCGTCGCTTTGCGGAAATGAGCGGTAAAGTGACTTTGATTCGAGAAACCGACCCGGTAGGCTACTTCGGCAATCGCCAGTTTGGTCACGGTCAGCAATACTTTGGCTCGTTCAATCCGGCGTTGCGTCAGATAGCGATGCGGTGTTTCTCCAACAGCGGCTTTGAAGGCACGGGCAAAATGAAACTGACTCATCGGCACAAGGGTAGCCATCGTTTCCAGACCAATCTCGTCTGCTAAATGGTCTTCGATATAATCTTGAATCTGTTTCAGCTTCACAGCATCGAGCGAATTACCGGGAAGTAGCAGTTTCTTTGACCGGGGTTGCGATTCGCAGTAATGGCGCAACAGATGAACCGCCAGCAGATTTTTCAATGACTCGGCAAACAATGTTCCGGCCAGCCCCTGATTCAGCAGTTCCCCTTTGAGCAAGTGAGCAATCTGGGTAATAGTTGGATCTGGAAAAATCACTCGATGAGCCAGCTTGGTTTCTGTCCCTAGGTCATGCTCGATCGCAATTTGCTGCAAATATTTAACGTGAGTTCGGGATAAGGAAGGGTGGAACAGATACAGTTGAAAGTACCTAATTCTCAACGCATCTGACCACCCTATGCTTAGTTTAGAAGCCCTTTTTTGCCATGTCGATGATTTTTGCCGATGGTTTGAACCGCGCTGGCAGCAGCACTTATTGGGCGAAGGACTACAGCGTCGTTCCCGCTCCCGCAGCCGCAGCTTAAGCGAGATGATGACAATCTTGATTGCCTTCCATCAGTCGGCCTATCGCAACTTCAAGTGGTTTTATACCCAGTTCGTCTGTCGTTACTGGCGCAAAGCCTTTCCTCGATTAGTCAGTTACCAACGCTTCGTGGAGTGGATGCCATCGACCCTCATTCCCCTGTGCGCCTACTTGCGCCACTGCTTCGGACGCTGTACGGGCATCAGCTTTATGGATTCGACCAGTATCAAGGTTTGCCATAACCGCCGCATCGCCTCTCACAAGGTATTCAAGCCTCTAGCTGCTAGAGGCAAAACGTCGGTGGACTGGTTCTTCGGCTTTAAGCTGCATCTGGTGATGAACGAGCAAGGAGAGTTGCTCAACGCGATCCTCACCCCTGGCAATGTCGATGACCGTCAGCCAGTTCCCCAATTGCTGCAACAGCTTTTCGGCAAAGTGTTTGGCGACCGGGGCTATGTCTCCCAGAAACTCGCCCTGCAACTGTGGCACGATTGGGGAATTCAACTGATTACCAAGCTCAAACGGAATATGAAGAACCGCTTGATGCCATTGGCAGATAAGCTGCTCCTACGGCGACGAGCCATTATTGAATCGGTGATTGACCAGTTGAAGAACATTTCTCAGATTGAGCATTCTCGTCATCGTTCACCCGTCAACTGCTTGGTCAATCTGGTCTGTGGATTAATTGCCTACTGCCATCAGCCCAAGAAACCATCCCTCATCCCTGATACCTTTTTGCCTGAGCCTATTTAACCCGAACTCACGTTATTTAGGTTGCAGGTAAATCGTAATGTACTCGCTAGCCTTCTCCCGTTAATGCCAAACAAATTCCCGATCGCCATACAAAAATGCACTCCCGGCTGGAAGTGCTGTAGTCTGCATAGTTCCGTCCACTGACCAAGTAACGCGATCGTGAGGAAGAAAAGCCACACTAATTGCCTGCTTCGGCATGGCAAACTCGAAATCACCCACTTCTTCAAGCCAGCCATACTCAACTGCGATATCTTGCCACTCCTGCTTGAGGAAAACAGAAGGTTGATCTGCCATCTGTCGTCGGTTTAGAAATACTCCTCTAATAATATGGCAACAGGATGGCAGACCGAAGGGTATTCAAACTGCATTGAAGTTAAGCATTAGATTAAGCAACGGCAGTCGTGGTGGTCTGCTGCTGTTGAGCCAGTTCCATTAGCCGCTGAATCCGATCTTCAGTGCGAGGGTGAGTCAGAAACAGGGTTTGCAGTCCTTCCAGCGACATGGGGTTGATGATCAGCAGCGGTGAAAAGGCCGGATTGCCATTCATTGGAATCTGCCGTCCGACTTGCTCTAGCTTACGCAAGGCATTCACGAGAGCCAACGGATTGCCGGTAATCTCAGCTGAACCCTGATCGGCAGCATATTCGCGGGTACGGGAAATTGCAAGCTGAATCAAACCTGCCGACAGCGGTGCCAGAATGATCAGGAACAACAGCCCGAACGGATTGGGATTACGGCGATTATCGTAGGTAACGGGTCCGTACAATGCACCAAAGCTGAGAATCCGACCCAGAAAGGTAATTGCACCTGCTAGTGTACCTGCCACAGCCTGCGTCAAGGTGTCGCGGTTTTTCACATGGGTCAGTTCATGTGCCAGCACCCCTTCCAGTTCTTCGGAGGAGAGCAGCTCCATAATTCCTTCGGTCACTGCTACAGCAGCATGGTCTGGATCGCGGCCTGTTGCAAAGGCGTTGGGTGATTTAGTCGGCACAATGAACACCTTGGGCATCGGAATCTCGGCCCGTTGGCTGAGGCGAGCCACCATGTCATACAGGTCTGGCGCTTGTTCGCGGCTCAAGGGCTGGGCGCGATAGGCCATCAGGGCGGCTTGGTCCGAAAAATACCAGGAGCCAATCGACGTAAAGGCCGAAAAAACCAATCCCAGAATTAATCCCTGCTCGTTGCCAATCAGGTAATAGCTGACTAATACAATCAAGCCACTCAGTAACCCTAAGAGTGCGGTCGTTTTTAGTTGATTTACTCCAAACATAACTTGCTCCAACGGACTGTTGCCTGTAGTCCTACATCTGGTTTTGCGTTGATTGTTCAGAACCATAGCGAATTTTGCTGCCGTCTAGTCTCTACCAACTGGGTGAGCGGCGACTATGTCGATAGGGAGAAGTGATATCAAATCCGGTTGATCAGCCAGAGTTCGCGTAGAGGCGTTTCGCCGAATGGTAGTAGAATTCTTGAGAATCAGTTGCAACTGATCTACAGCCTTTTTCAGGCTAGTGAAGTACGAAAAACGGGGTGCAGGGGCAGTGCCCCTGCGTGGGGCGAAGCCCCCACACCCCCTGTACCTCACATGAGTGAAAAACGCTGTATATTTCTGATTAGCCTTTTATAGCCTGCTATGACGCTCATCGTTACCCAATCCGAGTGGGATGAATCGTGCTGCCAGACGCCTGTAACCTGCCCCGATCATCTGATCCTTGATGATTTTGAAGAACTGATGGGTGTGCCGCCAGAGGTAGGACAAGGCTATTGTCGAGGCATGGAATTGTTACCTGGAGTGTGGCTAAATTTTTGGCAGCGTCAATTTAATCGGGATTTAATCATCAAAGTACCTGCTCACAACCATCCAATTCAAATTTCAATCTTTTTATCTGGGTTTATTTACTTTGATGGCGTTCACCCTAACCTCGGTGGAATGCGCAGCTATTTCTCTGGTAGTGGCATCTCGCCTGCTTATATTGAAAAGTATCAAGGCGAAGAACACGCGCTGATCGTCAATATCGAGATTGAACCAGAACTGCTAGATACATTTTTTACAGGTGGGCAATATGGTGCTGACACCCTAGAGCAGCTAGTTAAGGGAGAGGACTGGAAAGTTGCATTCTATCCAACCGTAACGGCGAAGATACAAGCCATTGCTCAACAACTCTGGCATCCTCCCTATCACGGCACAGCAAAACGACTGTATCTTCAAGGCAAAGTGTTTGAACTGCTGGCCATCTATCTCAGTTTAATTGAAGCAGATCAACAGAAACCGTCAAACAGACCGTTCAAACTATCGACAATCGACCGTATTTACCATGCTAGAGATATTTTGTTAGCCAACTTGGAGCATCCTCCCTCAGTGATCGAGCTAGCCCAACAGGTTGGAGTCAGCGCCAGCACCCTTCAGCGCCAGTTTCGGCAGTTGTTTGGTCAAACCGTCGTGGGATATTTAACCGACCAGCGAATGAACTTAGCAGAACAGGTACTGCGGCAAGGCAATTGTACCGTTGTCGAGATTGCTACTTTGGTGGGGTATTCTAACCCAGCCCATTTCGCGGCAGCCTTTAAGCGCAAGTTTGGGATTACACCCAGCGAGTGCATTTTGGGCCGAATGACTGTTTCGCGGTGATCGATGCGTTTTTTAGGGTAGATATAGCCACAAACACTCTCCTACACTGACGTTCAGCTTGTAAGGAATCTTTCTCAAAAGAGATGGATTTGTTGGTGAATCGATGGGGAGTGGACATGAGCAATCGACGGTTGGCGGTATGGTTTGGGCAGAAATTCCCGTTTCAGGTGCGGTTTTGGCTACTGGTAAGTTTATCGACCTGTATTGCTAATGCTTGGGTTGGACCGGTTTGGGGGCAAGAGCATGGGGAAGACGCTACACTCCTCTCAGATCTTGATCAACCTGCCACAACGGTTGAAGACTGGATTGCCCAAATTTCAGCTTCATTGGGGCAAATAACTGATGTGCGAATTGAAGCGACAGAAGCTGGATTGCAGGTGCTGCTCGAAACGGCAGATGGGAGGCTGGAGGTGCCAGAAACTCGCGTAGTGGGGAATGCACTGATTGCCGATATCCCGAACGCAACCATCGCAGAAGCGTTTTCTCAAGCGGACCCAATTGCAGGAATTGCATTGATTAGCGTCACCAATCTGCCAGATAACCGAGTCCGGGTTGCGATTACCGGAACCGATGCCCCACCTGTGGCAGAAATTAGCAGCGAAGCTGAGGGATTAGCCTTCGCAGTCACTACAGGAACAGCAACGGCTGAAGAAGAAGAAGCAATTCAGGTGGTGGTGACCGGAGAGCAGGATACCGGATTTCGCGTGCCCAATGCCAGTGTCGGCACCCGAACCGATACGCCCCTACGCGATGTTCCTGCTTCTATTCAAGTCGTGCCACAACAGGTTCTTCAAGAGCAGCAAGTCACTCGTTTAAGTGAGGCACTCAGGAATGCGCCAGGGGTGGCAAGAGGAGGAACGACACCCCGGTTTACCTTCGTTGAAGATGCATTAATTCGCGGCTTTGATGCCAATTACGTAGTCGATGGATTGAACTCACTCACAGGTTTTGCTCCTATTTTTGAGGCTTCAACTATTGAAAGCGTTGAAGTACTGAGAGGTCCAGCCTCAGTGCTTTACGGTCAAGGGGCTACTGGAGGCATCGTCAACTTAGTAACCAAGCAGCCCCTGAGTGAACCTTTCTATTCTCTAGATCTTTCGGCAGGAAGCTTTAACTTCTATCGGGGTGCCGTCGATTTTTCGGGTCCATTGAATGATAGCCAGACTGTGTTGTATCGCTTTACTGGAGCTGCTCAAACCACCGAAAGCTTTTTTGACTTCTACGATGCTCAACGATACTCGCTCGCTCCGACATTAACCTGGCAAATCAGCGATCAGACCAGAATTACGTTCGAGGCTAACTATGCTCAAGCCACTCAACCCTTTGATTTAGGGCTGCCCGCCGTGGGAACTATACTGCCCAATCCAAATGGCAATATTCCACGCGATCGCTATGTGAGTGAACCCACGGATAATGGACAGTATGGAGCGTTGACGTTGAGTTATGATTTGCAGCATCGCTTTAGCGATAATTGGAAAATTCGCAATGCCTTTCGATTTGTAGACTTGGATATTTCTAGAGAAGCTGTATTTAGTCTGGATTTAGACCCTGACGGTCGGACGCTCAACCGCCGCTTTCAAGCTCCACACTTTGAAGAAACAGTTTACAATCTAGACACTTATGTCGTAGGACAATTTGATACAGGTCCAATTGAACATGAGATTGTCGCAGGTGTAAATTTATTCAGACGAGAATCAGGATTGTCAGGGTTCAACCGCAACGCAGCACCACTCGACTTATTTGATCCAGATTACGGCCAGCCGCTGGGAGAAGTGATTGCCCGTTATGACAATTTAACCACAACGGATTTTCTAGGAATTTATATTCAAGATCAAATTACTCTGCTTGAGAACCTGAAGCTTCTGTTAGGAGGGCGTTTTGATATTGTCGCTCAGGAGTCAGAAGATTTTCTTGAATCGACTAGCTCCTTTCAACAGGATGAAGCCTTTAGCCCACGTGTTGGGATTGTCTATCAACCGATTCCAGCAATTTCACTCTATGCGAGCTACAGTCGTTCTTTTCTGCCGGTTGTTGGTCGAACGGCTGACGGTAGTTTATTTCGACCAGAACGAGGAACTCAGTATGAAATCGGCGTAAAAGCAGACTTGAACAATCAGCTTGCGGCAACCTTAGCGCTTTATGATTTGACTCGCAGCAATGTTGAAACGTCGGATTTAGAAAATCCAGATTTTTCTATTCAAACAGGTGAACAACGCAGTCAAGGAATTGAATTCAATCTTGCTGGCGAAATTCTGCCTGGATGGAATGTTATAGGCGGCTATGCTTATACCGATGCTCGTATCACCGAAGACAATACCTTTGATGTTGGTAATCGCATCAGTAATGTGCCTCAACATGCATTCAATCTATGGACAAGTTATCAACTGCAAGAGGGTGATTTTCGAGGCTTAGGCGTTGGTTTAGGACTTTTTTTTGTTGGCGATCGCCCAGGAGATTTAGACAATTCATTTGAAATTCCTAGTTATTTACGAACAGATGCTGCTATTTTTTATGAACGAGATAGATTTCGTGCTGCACTAAACTTTCGCAATATTTTTGACGTAGCCTATTTTGAATCGGCTGGAAACAGGAATCGTGTAATTCTGGGCGAACCCTTTACCGTACAGGGAACTATCTCTTGGCAGTTTTAATGAGTTGAGGCAAGTTTAAGGTAGATGTAGCGGGGATAAAAAGCGCTCTATCCTCTTCTCAATTATCTTGCTTGAGCAGGAGTAAAATGTCTTTACGCCGATTTGTTTATTTACTGTTTTTAGGTGTATTAGTTTGCTTAGCCATTTGGGCTTGTGGCAGAAATCTTGATCAAGTCATTACAGGCTCAAAGCCACTATTAGAAGAATGTCGGGTTATACATCATGCAATGGGAGAAACCTGCGTTCCCCATCATCCCCAGCGGCTTGTAGCGTTAAATGTAGCGACACTGGGAAATGCGATTGCGCTCGGTATTCAACCCATCGGAACTGTTCTTGAATACAATCATCAATTCCCTGCTTATCTAAGGGACAAGACTGTTGACATTCCATCCTTAGGAACTGCACAACCAAGCCTAGAACGCATCATGCTACTTCAACCCGACCTCATCATGGGTTGGAAGCATAATCATGAAACAATCTACTCTCAATTAACAAATATTGCTTCTACCGTCTTATACGATTGGTTGAATGGCATCACTGAGCAGAATAACTGGAAACAGTATTTCAACTTTATGGCTGAGGTGTTGAACAGGCAGGAAATTGGACAACAGGTTTGGCAACACTATAACCAACGCATTGATCAACTCAAGCGGAACTTGGGCGATCGCTATCAGAATAAAACAATTTCTTTTGTCAACTTCTGCTGTGGAGGAATGAGTAGCGAAACAGAAAATTCATTCATTGGTTCTATTCTAAGCGATGCAGGACTTCAGCGCCCGCCTTCGCAACGATACAATTCAGCCGGAGTGATCAGCTTTTCTGAAGAAAACTTAGACATGGCTGATGGGGACGTGATGTTTGTCGTTGCTTATGATGGAGAGGATACAGGTAAGCGTGACCTAAACATACTTCAGCAGAAGCCACTTTGGCAGAACCTAAAAGCAGTTCAACAGAATCGAGTCTATTATGTCGATCCAACAATTTGGAGAGGGCGAACTCCCCTCGCTGCTGATGCTGTGATTGATGACCTCTACAAGTATCTGGTCAACACGCCTTGAGGAACCGAACTGCCCGGTGGTTTTTAGATCTCCTGCTTGAGAAATTGGCGAAGGTACTTATTAAGGTAACGAATTGTACTCGTGTTAGTTTGGAGGGACATGCCAGTCACGTCAGCAACAGAGTTCTTTTGCCTGCGAGGAGGTAGAGAGATGGTTCAGTCAAGACCGAGATTTGCAAGCTTTGAGGATTATCTGGTCTATGAAGGGCTGGAGGGGCGCTATGAATTGATTGATGGAGAGTTAATCGAATTGCCACCAGAGTCGGAATGGAAGTTGTCTATTGCTAACTATTTGTACTTTCTTTTAGTGGCTCAGAACTTTCCTGCTAGGCTAGTACACCCTGGTAAATGCGAGATTCAGGTGCCTGTTCTGCAACTCAGAGATCCGGCTAACCGCTTTCCCGATCTAGTCATTCTGAGAGAAGAGCATCTTCCCCTAACTCAACGCCGACTGACCATCACTCTCGACATGCCACCCCCCAGTTAGTTGCCGAAGTTGTTAGTCCCGGTCAGGCAAACCATGAACGCGACTATCACCGCAAACGCGATCAGTATGCCATGCGCGACATTCCAGAATATTGGATCATCAATCCAGAAGAGCAGACTGTTATGGTTTTACAACTCAAGCACAATCATTATGTAGAGGTAGGACTTTTTCAAGGCAGTACCCAGATTGTCTCACCTACATTCCCCAACTTGGTGCTGACTGCAGACCAAATTTTTAGAATTGCTCAAAGAGCTTTTAACTATTACCAGAGAGGGATCCAACCTAATCAGCATTCCGCTTAGTCACGAACTATAGATTTGATCCAAAATGCCGAGTTGAGTTGCATTGCCCAGAATCAGAGTTTCCAATAGTTCTAACTGCCATTCGTAAAGCAGATTTTCGGCATCGGCAGCAATGGTGAGCAGGCGGTCGATTTGGGCTATGGCAGAGGCAGCATTGGAGGACTGGAGCCAAATTGCTAGGGGATGCTCCCATTGAGATAGAAAAATCTGAATTGTGTCACGGTCAGCGGGTTCGACAGAATTGGCAGTAACCGAGGTATAGAGATTGTCTGCGGTTAGACGAGTGCGACCAGTCAGGGCATCTTCCTGAAAAGTTTGCCATTCAGCCGCCAACAGCGGGGGCAACATGCCGACGGTGTATTTTTTGCGGGCACGCAACGTGACGCCACCGATTTCGCAAGGTTCATCATGCTCCAACAGAAATTGATGCAGCGTTTTGAAGCAGGGCTGCACCACTTCGCGTTCAATCACAGAACAGAGCCGCAAACCGACATCCGAGTAATCGATAGGGTTCTCGCCATCAGCAATATCTTCTGCGATAGATTCGGTTTGCAACGCGGCCAGCTTTTTGTAGGCAGCGGTCAGATCTTTTTGGCTGCGGGAATCCAGTCGGTTCCAGACCTCGCCTAGCTTCAGTTTGGCTCTTTGTTTTGGGTCGGCGGGTAGCTCGGTGGGCGGCGCTGGTAGGGGAGCTAGCGAAGTGGCTGACAGGTCAGCAAAAATAGCCTGTAGCGGATCGGTTGAGTTGGTTTCTATACCAGCTTCTAGCGCATCAACAGTGACTTCAGCTTCGGTTTCTGCACATTGTTCTACTGCTGTTTCTAGTTGAGTTGCTTGTTCTATAGACTTTGTTTCGACTGGTTTCTTTATACATTCGTTCTGATTTTCATCTTTATTCGTATGGCAATTCTCGCCTTGTTCTGTATCCTGAATTATACTTTGAGCAGTATTCAATTCCTGTTGCAATTGATTCAGCCGCTGCATGAGTTGAGCAATCTGCTGTTCTTTGGTCGCCAATTGCTCAGCCTGTTCCTGAATCAACTGGTTCTTTTCGGCCAGTTCTAGCGCCATGAGGGCCGAACGCACCAAATTGAAATAATAGGGTTGGGAAACATCAATCGCTTCGGCAATCTTACCTTCATATCCCCAAAATCCACGTCGCTGTTCAGGCTGAATGATCAGCAGTTGGCCTTCTAAATTCTGGATTCGCAGTTCCCTAGCCGTACCATTTTGATAAACGCCGCCGGTATATTTGCATTTATCGTAGTAGAACTCGATCTGATGCAGCGAGGATTGGCCCGCACGAAAAAAAGACGCTACTTCAAAACAGGCGAGTTCATCTGCAATCGTTTCTGCGAGTCCGCTGGCAGAATTGAGAGAGTGACGCAACCCTTGTGGTGTAGATGATACAGAGCTTGATACCGAAGCCACAGACGGAGAAGATACAGACGGAGAAGACATAGGCAATCCAGCAGACAAACCAGGCCAAGGCTGGATCGGGGCATGGGAAATGGGTGTCTGGAAGGTTTGGGGTTGAGAACGCGAAAGGGATGGCCGAGAAACCGACTGAAAAATTTGGGCCTGAAGTTGGCTAGGGGAAGATGGGGACTGGGGGATTTGCAATTGGGCAACTGGGGACGCAGTAGGACGTTCGTTGGGTTGGAACTGCTGTCTTGCTATCGGTTGTTCAGCGGTTCCAGAATTTGCCGTCGGACGGATGCCGATTAGCTCTAGTTCTACAGACCGCACACCATTCCATTCATTCAGCCGTAGGCGATAGGCCACATCCACCCGATCCGGTAATGGATAGTAACTGCCCCAGCGCCACGCCACGGCCCGCAAACTGATGCTGGGGTCTTCGATCTGGGCTAGGGTCAGCTTCAGGTGTGCCTGATCGCGGCCAACGGTGCGCTGCTCAACAATATGCACATTCGCGGTCCAGAAGACCGGATCGGCGTTTTCAATGCCGCAGGGATGCAGCACATCGAGCTGGTGATAGAGGTCTAGCGTCAAGTCGCGGAAATTCGCCTCAACATCGACATTTACCAAGGGTTTGAGCTGATCGGGGCGCAGGGATTGGTGGGCAAATTGTTCCAGTCGGGTGCGGAAGGCATCCAGATTTTCTGCCGCCAAGGTAAAGCCACCCGCCGCTTTGTGACCGCCAAATTTTTGTAAGACATCACCGCAGAAACAAAGCGCCTCAAACACATCAAACTCTGGAATACCTCGTGCCGAACCGCGAATCTTGCGGGCGGATGGTCCCTGAACTCTCTGATTCGCTGCTAGGGGTTCTGGGCTTTTCTCTGCTTCTACTTCCCCCACTTCCCCGCTGATTTCTGCCTCCTCTTCGTAAGTGCCAATAAACACAGGCACACCATAGCGCTCGACTAACCGGGAGGCGACAATGCCAATCACGCCGTGATGCCAATCGGGTTGCACAATCACCAGAACGCGGGATTGCTGCGGATTAAAGCCAGTTTCTTCACACCAGGCAATCGCCTCTTGCTCGATCAGCTCACACAGCCGCTGCCGTAACTGGTTCACCTGCTCGCATTTCATCGCCAGTTCCAAAGCGCGGCCATCCTCGTCGGTGGTGAGTAGCTCAATCACGATCTGCGGGTCCGAGATGCGGCCAATCGCGTTAATGCGGGGACCGAGACGAAATCCAATCGCTTCCGGCTTCAGGATGGTTTCGTTGCTCAACCCAGCCACCTGAATCAGAGCCTGCACGCCGGCAATTCGCGATTTGGGCAAGAGTTTTAGCCCTCGTTTCACCCAACGGCGGTTTACTCCCGTCAACGGAGCCAAATCAGCAATCGTGCCCAAGGTGAATAGCTCGATCAACGGCGTTGTCAAATCCTGCGTTTTTTGCAGACTCTGGGCCAAGCAGACCGCCAGAATGTAGGCCACCCCAACTCCAGCGATGCCCCGATAGGGTGAGGTTTCTCGAATCAGTTTGGGGTTCAAGATGGCGTTGGCAGGCGGCAGCGTGGGAGGGATATCGTGGTGGTCGGTGACAATAATTGCCATGCCTAACTCTCTGGCGCGGGCAATTGGGTCATAGGCGGCAATGCCGTTATCCACCGTCAGGATCAGTCCGACTCCTTCATCGTGAAATTCTTCAACAATGCGGCGATTAATCCCGTAGCCTTCCTGCATCCGGCTAGGAATTGCATAGTCCACAATCGCACCGAGAAACCGCAGTGCCCGCAGCAGCAGGGCTGTACTGGTCATGCCGTCTGCATCATAGTCGCCGCAAATCGCAATGAACTGACGTTCGGCAATCGCTCGCAGCAGCAGTTCCAGAGCAATCGGCAAATCCTCGAACTCATCCAGTGGGGAAGGCAACAACTGCAATTCTGGATCCAAAAATATCTTGGTCGCTTCTGGTGTATCGATGCCCCGGTTTAGCAGGATCTGTGCTAGCAGGGGATGAAGCTGGAAGAGTTGCGATAGCTGATGGGTTTGCTCCGGTTGGGGACGAGCAATCTGCCAGCGTTGGTCAGGGAAGCGGGGAAGGGCGGGCACGGGAGGGTGGGGAGTGGGGAGTGGGGAGTAGGGGGTGGGGAGTGGGGGGAGATGGGGAAGGGGATTAGAAGATGCGGACTTTACCGTCGTTTTCGATGTAGACGGACCGATCGCCGGGCGGACGACCGCCGGGAAGAATTTCGACGCGCAGGGTGTTGATTTCGGGGCGAAATAGGACAGCGCGGAGCGGCAGATGAGTTTCGTCCCAGATGATTAGGGAAGCGTTGGGGCGGGTGCCAAAGTTGGGATCGACTTCGACTTCTTGGCTGGGTAATAGGGCGATGGGATTGGTGCCATAGACTTGCTCGACCTGCACCAGACTAGAGGTGCGATTCACAATCAAAATCCGGATGCGCTCGCCGGGGGTGAACTGAATTTGTCGTGAACTGCAATTGATGGTGCACCGCTGCGCTAGAGTCGCTGGAGCCATTGTTACTAGGAGCGCAACTGCGGGGACTGCTACACCCAAGCCAAACAGGCAGGTCGTAGCAGTGAGGCGGTTGGCGAGGTTCTGAAATGGAAGCAGGCGCTTAGGCAGAAATAGTCTCATGCTTGCTTGATTTTTCACCAATACCAATGAATTCGAGATATGGCTGAGGATGCCCATTTGGCTGAATAAAGCTTACTAAGAGATTATCTTTCTTTGGGCAATTGAGAATTCCTTCCTTTCGATTTGTTTCATTAGGGGGCTAATTCAGTAGACTATATCAATGGTTTTGAACCAGACGCTTCGCTGAAAAAATTCTTGATTAAGAAATTTTTGATTGAGAAATTTGGCGAGGCAGTTGTCACGATGGAGAAACCTTCCATGTTTAAGCAAATTCTCGTCGGCAGTTCACTTTGTGCAGGTTTGTGGATGGTGGCTTCCCCAGCGCAGGCCCAATCTTCAGCCCCCGCTAGTCCGGCTCCCTCGGATTCAGCTCCGGCAGAGCCAGCACCCGATTCAGCCCCGGCAGCCCCAGCCAATCGAGAAGTGAGTGAATCTGAGGTGGAAAAGTTTGCTAGCACCATCAAGCAATTGCGCACTATCCAGGAAGATGCGGAGCGACAAGCGAGCGAAATTTTTGAGGCCGAACAGTTGAGTGGCGAACGGTTCAGTCAAATTTTGCAAAGTCAGCGCAACCCGCAGACTCAGCCCACTCCAGAAGTATCCGAGGAGGAGCAGCAGCAGTTTGAGCGCGTTTCTACCCAGCTCGAGGAATTGCGCCAAAGCACACGACAACGGTTTGACCAGGTGTTCCAGGCTGAGCAGCTCCCGCGCGAACGGTTTGCCCAAATTCTGACCCTGGCCCAACAGGACGCTAGCCTGCGGGAACGGATTCAGCAAGAGCTGAACGGCAGTGAGCAGCAACAGTAGGACTGGGCGGGCCTGAATAGTTAAGACTAGAAAATTAATCGCCCTACTCCGCCCGCTGCCGTGGTCCAATACCCAGTACAATACGTCCTGTTTAGCCGCGATGCTCAATCAGCATCAGGCTTAATTGAAGGCTCGTTGGCAGTTTACAGACAGCTGACAAACAGGTACAGAACAGGTACAGAACAGGTTACAGATTCGGCAAAACCGGCAAAAAGGACGTGTCATGGACTATCGGCAAGCGGGGGTAGATGTAGAAGCGGGGCGGGCTTTCGTTCAGCAAATTCGCAGTTTGGTAGAAAGCACTTACCGTCCAGAGGTACTGGGCAAGCTGGGCGGGTTCAGTGGCTTTGTCGAGCTGCCTACGGGTTACCGAGAGCCTGTCCTTGTTTCGGGTACAGATGGCGTTGGTACTAAACTGAAGCTGGCGCAACAGGCCAATCGGCACGATACGGTCGGAATTGATCTGGTGGCGATGTGCGTCAACGATGTGCTGACCTGTGGAGCGGAGCCGCTGTTTTTCTTAGATTATTTAGCTACCGGCAAACTAGCGCCAGAGCAATTGACGCAGGTCGTGGCCGGAATTTCGAGCGGCTGTCGTCTAGCAGGCTGTGCCTTAGTCGGGGGCGAAACGGCAGAAATGCCTGGATTTTATCAACCTGGTGAATATGACCTGGCGGGCTTTTGTGTCGGGATTGTGGAAAAAAGCCAAATTTTGGACGGTTCAGCGGTACAGATAGGGGATGTAGCGGTCGGGTTGGCGAGTGCGGGGCTGCACAGCAATGGCTACAGCCTGGTGCGCAAAATTATTGAACTCACTGGGCATCAGTTGATGGATCGGCCCAATGAATTGGGTGGCAGAACTCTGGCTGAGGAACTGCTGATGCCGACGCAGATTTATGTCAAGCCGGTCCTGTCAGCACTTCGGGCGGGATTGAAAATTCACGGGATGGCCCATATCACGGGTGGTGGCCTACCAGAGAATCTGCCGCGCTGTTTGACAGCAGATCAGTCGATTCGGATTGAGGTGGGTCGTTGGGAAATACCGCCGGTCTTTGAGTGGCTGGCGTCTCGCGGTGCAGTTGCGCCGTTAGAAATGTTTAATACCTTCAACATGGGCATTGGCTATGTGCTGTTGGTGCCGTCGAATCAGGTTGAATCCACCATTCAGTGGTTCACCGCTCAAGAACTGCCGGCCTATGTCATCGGTGAAGTGATTGCCGGCGCGGGTGAACTGGTGTTTAGCGGATTGTAGCTTGCTAATCTGTTGATTTGGTGCAGCGCTTGGTCTCTGGTGCCAATAATCCAGATTTGTGCTTTTTCGTCACAGAAAGTCAGGTTAGCTGATGCTTAAGTAAGTGCCTGGCGAAGAACGGAGAGAGAGGGATTCGAACCCTCGTTAGAGTTACCCCTAAACAGCATTTCCAGTGCTGCGCCTTCAACCACTCGGCCATCTCTCCAGGGGATTTGAGCTATGGCTTATTTTGCCACAGGTCTGCCATCATAGCAAAAAAAGCAGCGTTCGCAAAGAGGTAACTGCGACTCGATGATCTACCCAAAGATGCGAGCCATTGCCTTCACCAGCTTAACGTTATGTAATCTTAGATTACGATTACATAATTCAAGACCACGCAATAATTCACACAACTAACCTGGCGAAACGCACATCAATAATGTGATTTTGATCACATTAAAGCTTGAGTTGGATTCCTGTTGCTGGATCAGGAAACAAGTATGGTGTAAAAGCGGTCGCATGTAACGGGAATTGAAGAGCGACTGCTCCCAACCAGGGGTGATTCTACATCCAACCAGCCCTCAGTTCTTCCCTGCCCTTTGGGCAACGGATCTCGCTAGACCGCCGACCGTCGTACATCCAACGGAGTTAAGCCCAGACTGAATGAAGTATGAATGCAGCAACTTGAGCCGAATCCCTGAATTTTGGTTCCTAGATTCTGGACTGAGGTGGCAGTTGCCAGTGCCGTGAATCAGCGCATCTTCAAAAAATCTTCATGTTTAGTATTCACCGGTGAATATGCCTCTTTTATCTCCCCTTCAGGTCGTTCAACTTTCCGATACTCATCTGTTTGCCGACCCCAATCGAGAACTGTTGGGCCTATCAACAGCAGATTCGCTCAAAACCGTATTGGATTCAGTTCGCCAAATCCAGCCCAAGCCCGATCTGCTGCTGCTGACTGGCGACCTGTCTCAAGACGAATCTGCCAAATCCTATGAACGCCTACGTGATTTATTAGAGCCACTTCAGATTCCGGCCTACTGGCTACCAGGAAACCATGACTACCCACCGCTGATGGCGCAAATCTTGATCGCACCGTTTATTGCCACCGACAAGGTGTTTCAGAGCGGCGGTTGGAACTTTATTCTGCTCAACTCGATGGCCGCAGGCAAGGTCTACGGTGAGCTGTCAGCCGCTTCTCTCGACTGGTTAGAGCAGCAACTGCAGCAATGCCCTGTCCAGCCCACGCTAATTGCCTTGCATCACCCGCCCTGCCCGGTTGGATCTAACTGGATGGATCAAATTGGCCTCCGCCATCCAGAAGCGCTGTTCGCCGTGCTTGATCGCTATGAGCAGGTTAAGTTAGTGCTCTTTGGCCATGTCCATCAGGAGTTTACCGCTACGCGGGCGGGTGTACAGTATTTGGGTTGCCCTTCAACCTGCGTGCAATTCAAGCCCCAACAAACAAATTTCGCCATCGACGATCAGCGGCCCGGTTTTCGCCTGCTGTCGCTCTATCCAGGCGGCGAATTCACAACGACAGTCAAGCGCGTTAACTATCAACCCCTGCCCGATCTGGCGGCGACGGGATACTGAGCAACTGGTGTCGCCACTGGGTTACAGCCGCTTGTAATTCTGGTGTCAGCCAGGTGTCGTATTGGGGATAGACGGGCAACCGTGGTCGAAGGTGCCAGTCGTGCTGGAGCAGGATTTGATTCAGCACCGCGTCGGTGGGGTGGGGATAGTCGGGATTCACCTCATCTCTGGGACCAATGCCGCCCAAATCCCTTGCGCCTGCGGCCAAACAAGCCAAAATCTGCTCAGCCGTCATTAGGTTAGGGGGAATTTGCAGTGTGATTGTAGCAGGCAAAATTTGCCGAGCTAGTCTCACTGTTTCAATGAGTTGCTCGCCGTCAAATAGCTCACCCTGCCAGCATTGCTGACTGCCGGGGCTGTGGGGCTGCAAAATCACTTCCTGAATGTGGCCCCAGCGTTGGTGAATTGCAGCAATTGTCTGGAGGGTTTCAATCCGGTCTACTGCCGTTTCGCCAATGCCAAGCAGTAACCCAGTAGTAAAGGGAATCCCCAACTCACCGGCCCACTCTAGCTGTTGCTGCCTCAGAGCAGGCACTTTGCTAGGCGCGTGGCGGTGTACTGTCTGCAGCAGTGCCGGCGTCATTTGCTCTAGCATCAGCCCCATCGATACATTCACTAGCCGTAGTTGCGCCATTTCGGCACGGGTGAGAATGCCAGCGTTGGTATGGGGCAAACAGCCCAGCTCTAATGCCAGAGCGCACAGGTGATAAATTCGCTGAAACCAAGCGGCCCGACGCGGATGCTGCGGATGCACCTCACCGCTCAGCATCAAAATTTCGATCACGCCCTGCTGCCGGACTTGCCGCAAAATGCTTTCTGCCTGTTCTAGCGTCATCCAGGTGTCCTGGCCTGGTTCCACGCGAAAGTTGCAGTAGGTGCAGCGATTGAAGCACTCGTAGGTAGGAACGATCGTATAGGCAGGGCTGTAGGTGACAATCCGGTCCATGCATCTGCCCTTATAGAAGAGGTCTAATCCTCAATCGTCAAGTCAGAACCGCGAGCAGGTTAGTGCCCCCGACGTTGCTAAGGTGTCCACAGTATACACACAAGTTGATTCTGTCGGTGTTCTCGTCCTTGCCGCTCCCTAAGTCCCCCATATATGAGGGACTTTCGAATCTCTGTCCATCAAACAGGCGAGTCGTCCTACAAACCACAGGCGGTGCTGGTGGAACGGGAGAACAAGTGGGTTCAAAGTCCCCTACCTGTGGGGGACTTAGGGGGCAGTAACCTCTCAATTGGTCACAGGTTAGAGTTGTGTGTTCACGGTAGCCCAACCCTAGGAGGTTAGGGGGATATGTAGTAGCAGCGCTAACCTTACAGTGCAGTTTTCACACTGATAGCCAATGCTTCAACCAAGCTGCGCACCACTGCCACCATGGCCAGCTCATCGTTGAGTCGGTTAATCGCAGAACCAACGCCAATCCCGGCGGCCCCGGCGGCAATTGCCATGGGAGCCGTCACATCTGATAGGCCAGAAGCACACAGAACCGGCACAGATACAGCTCGCGAAATCGCGTGGGCAGCGGCTAGGGTGGGTGCGGCTTTTTCAATCAGTCCTAGTGTGCCAGCGTGGGTGGGTTGGCTGCTGGTACCGCCTTCGGTCTGGATCAGGTCAGCTCCAGCCTGTACCAACTCTTCTGCCAGTTGGACCTGCTGGTCAAGTTCGAGAATATGGGGCACGGTGACCGAAAGCATGATGTTGGGCAACAGTGCTCGCGTCTGGCGGGTGAGTTCCAAAACTTCTGCTGCTTCAAACCGCTTGCCCTGGGCATAAAAGGCATCAAAGTTCCCGATTTCAATTAAATCCGCACCCGCCGCCGCTGCTGCCACAAATTGCTGTGGCTCTACGGCAGACACACAAACCGGCAGCTGGGTCAACTGCTTGCTCAGGCGTACCAAGTCTGGATCGGCAGCAATATCGACAAAAGTGGCACCACCCCGGTCGGCAGCCCGCACCACTGCTGCAACTCGCACTGCATCAAAATTGGTCAATCCGCTAATCACCTTCAACGCATTGCGTTGCGCCAAAGCCCGATGAAGAGAGGGATGAATCGTCATGATAGTTCTATGCTCGCCAAAGTGTGAACGAAGTCAATTGAATCATTTTGACATGGGGGGAGTGAAGTTCAAAGCTGATTTACGCACTCGCCAAGCTAGCCGAATCGCGAATATGCTCTAGCGTGAGTTCGCCGATGGGGGCACCGTTATCCAAGACCGTCAGCCTCGAGGCTCCGGTCTTGAGAATCAATGATAGGGCATGGCGCAGGCTTTCACTGCGATCAACGGTGGGGGTGCCGTTTTGGCTGTAGTCGGGAGGCAGAGCCATCATAGCCGTTTCGACCCGCAGCAGGCCGAGTTGCCGCACCATATCATCTGCGCCTACCAGGTTATAGACAAATTCGCTAGCGGGTTTGGTGAGGACGTGAAAAGGTGTGTCGTACTGGATAATTTGCCCCTTTTGCATGATCAGCAGATAATCTGCTAGCCGCAGGGCTTCTTCTACATCGTGGGAAACAAACAGAATTGTTTTCTGGAGCTGCCGCTGCAGCCGCAGAATTTCGTCTTGCAAAGTGGTGCGAGTAATGGCATCAATCGCCCCAAACGGCTCGTCCATCAGCATGATTTGCGGATCACCAGCCAAAGCTCTAGCTAAACCAATCCGCTGCTGTTGCCCCCCAGAGAGCTGGGCCGGGTAGCGGTTGCGGTATTCCTGCGGCGACAATTCCACGAGTGTTAACAATTCATCGATCCGCGCTTGAATTTTGGCACGAGGCCAGCCCAACAGTTTAGGCACCACAGCAATGTTTTGGGCTACGGTCATGTGGGGGAACAGACCGGATTGCTGAATCACATAGCCAATCTGCTGCCGCAACCGGGTCACCTGCAGCTGGCGAATGTCTTGACCATCGATGGAGATCTGACCGGCAGTGGGTTCGTAGAGGCGGTTCACCATCTTCAGCAGCGTGGTTTTGCCACAGCCAGAAGGACCCAAAATAACGACTAGCTTGCCCGAGGCAATTTCACAGCTACAGCGATCAACTGCCGGACGAGCAGCACCGGGAAACTGAAGCGAAACTTGGTCAAACCGAATTGTGCTCACAAGTTCTCTCTCTACGACCTATCCCTCTATGATCTGTCCCTCTGCAATTTCTTTGGGTCTATATCAGCCCCTCTTGAGTCAGAAATTCCTTGGCAACCTCAGCTGGCTCTCGCTTGTTGCCGCTCACCTCATAGTTGAGTTTTTGCATCGTAGCATCGGTTAATTTGGGGGCAATTGCATTTAAGGCATCGGCAATCTTGGGATTGGCCTCTAGGGTTTGCTGCCGCACAACCGGAGCAACTTGATAAGGCGGGAAGAGCTGCTTATCATCTTCCAGGACCACAAGCTTGAAGGCGGCAATCTCACCATCGGTGCCAAAGGCAACGGTTACATCAGCTTCGCCATCAGTTAGCGCCTTATAGCGCAATCCTGGATCGACGGCCTTGTACTCCTTCAGCTCAAAATTGCCGTACTTGGCTTTAATGCCGGGCAGCCCGTCTTCTCGAACTTCAAATTCTGGTGGCCCTACCATGACTAAATCCCCCGCTTTGGCGGCCATATCGGAAATTGTTTTAATATCGAACTGGTTGGCCTTTTCTTGGGTCATGGCTAGAGCCTGGGTATTGTTCATCGGAGCCGGTTCAAGCCAGACCAGGCTGTATTTTTCTTTGTAACCAGCCGAAACCTTATCGAATACCTGCTGCCGGTCGCTGATAGCAGGTTCTTTCAAAATCGTCAGCAGCCCGGTGCCAGTATACTCCGGGTATAGGTCAATTTCGCCACTTTGCAACGCCGCTTGTGCTACAGGAGTTCCACCCAAGTTGAGTTTGCGCTCTACCTGGAATCCGGCTTTTTCTAACGCCAAGGCATACATCTCACCGATAATGAACGCCTCTGTAAAGTCTTTGGAGCCAACTTTAATCGGAGCATTGGCACTACCCGTCCCTCCACTGCTAGCGCAGGCAATCAAAATTCCAGCAGTCAACAGAGCCAGCAGGGGCAAAACCAATAAGCGATGCAATTTTTTCATGGCTAGATTCATATCCCAGAGATTCTATGAGAGTTGGCGTTTGGGTCGATTCGAGCTACGGCCAACCCAATCATTTTGTGGCATCAATTCAACAAAACAACAGCTTGAATAAAACCCCATCTGGCAGAGGCTAGATCAGCTTGAGCGTGGACGAGAGTACACAAGCACTCATGCTGACCATAATACCGAACTCTGAGATAGAGGCAAGATCGCGTTGTTTCTTTGCTATTTTCGCCTTCATTCTAGGCTGAAAGCCCTGATCTTTGGACAACAGAATCAGGCTGACTGCCAGTGAATAGGATAAAGACAATCAAAATGACATTCTTTGGATGTCAAGTTGAACATCAACTCTGTTGGTTTAGTTATGTGGAATTTAGCGCTCAGCCGGCTTGGATATCGGTGTCGCACCACGCTTCTCGCTGGTTTCTAGCTGATAGTAGTTTTTGCTAAAACCATCAGAGATGGCACTGTCACTTTCTGGCGCAATTAACCTGAATCGCTGGTCAAAGCTCCTGTAGAAGGCCCCGTAGAAAAGGTCCTGTAGAGAAGGCCCCGTAGAAAAGATTTTGCAAAACTTTGTCCAGTCTTTACCGAAATCTCTTGTGTTTTGCTGTGCCATCTGACACATTAGCTAGTGTTCCTTTCCTGGCTTGCGATCCAGCCCCGCGATTTGAGTTCCTGATTTCTGCCGGATCACAAGGAATGAATTGCTGATAGTGGATTGCACTGACCGGATTTTACTGACCGGATTTTACTGACCGGATTTTACGGGTTGCGGCCCAAAAAATTTATCATTTGGCTGCGTAATTTGGCTGATGGCTTAATTTTTGCCCGAATTCTTGGATAGCTCGTTCAATAATCTACCGCTCAAAGTCTATTCTATGCCTACCATTGACTTCACTCAATTACCCCCTTCCTCGGCCCCATCCTTCCAAAGAAATGGCGTGACCATCAGGACGGATCCAGACCGCAAACTTGTGATTAATCAGGATAGTGACTTCTTGGGCTTGGGGGTAGACGATGCCACCATTGATGAAGGAGAGTCGATTTTTGTGTCCTTTAATCAAGGCGCAGCTTCTAAAATCTCCTACATGCTGGACTCTGCCTCCACTTCAGATGGAGATGATCTATATGCAGAAGCTGAGCTAGAAGCCTTTGATGTCAATGGCAAGAGTCTCGGTATTGTGCCCTTGAGCGTCTCTGCCTTTGATCCAATCAGCAATATCTCCGTCGCCTTTGACGGGCAGTTGATCTCTCGCTTCCGTCTGACGCAGCTTGAAAGCGCCCGGATCGGCTCATTGAGTTTTACCCCAGTTCCAGTTTTAGTAGCAAAAGCCGATACATTTACAACCACCGAAGACGCTCCCATCACCTTTAACGTCCGCAAGAACGACACGTTTTTGCTCAGTGGTTCACCTACGATCAGCGTTAATACCAATGGTCTACAGGGCAAATTGACCAACAACGGCAACGGCAGCTTTACCTACAACCCCGGTTCTGCCTTTCAGGCCCTAACGGCT
Organism: Leptolyngbya sp. NK1-12; assembly: GCF_032598965.1. Lineage (NCBI taxonomy): Bacteria > Bacillati > Cyanobacteriota > Cyanophyceae > Leptolyngbyales > Leptolyngbyaceae > Leptolyngbya > Leptolyngbya sp. NK1-12. Next base: position 5,529,729 of record NZ_CP053586.1, on the reverse strand, counting down.
GGACAAACGGCCTCCACTAGTTTTCAATACACGCTGAGGGCGAGCGGGCGCTCTTCGACAGCAACGGTGACGCTGACTATTACCGGCCTTGATGAGGCTTCGACTGCTCAGAGCAGTGATACCCTAACCGGCTCAAACAAAGGCACTGGGACTAGTCCTGCTACTGGCAAGGGCGACGATTTGCTTACAGGCGGGCTGCAATCCGGATCTGGTGGTGGCTCAGCTTCTGCAACTCAAACACCTGAGACTGGGGGATCTAAGCTGGAAATCATAACAAATCCTATCCCTGAGGTTGCTTCGTTGGTAGCAGGACTGTTCGGCAGCGGAAACTCCACCGAATCTAGTCCGGTATTGGGAGCGGGAGCCGATGGGCTTACCGCTGCTTTTCCAATAGCTCAGCCCAATTAGTCTGTTTCTTAGCCCAAGTCATCCTAGCCCCGGTCTCAGGAACAGCAGCTCGTGCTCACTTCTTACACTTCTTAACTTCTTACACTCCTTTACGGTAGCCAGCGGGGTCGGAGTCCGGCTAACTGTAGCGGTTGGGGATCGGCAGGAATTACTTTACCTTGGTCATCTTGCAGCAGCGGTAAAAGCCAGAGCTGACCGTTTGTAATAGCTTTGCCCTCTCTGCTGCGAATAGCACCGCTGGGATTTTTACTGCCGTCGGTCACGACTTGGTCGAAGAGAATCCCGACGCCATCGGGAGCAAGGCTGAGCTGAATATCACGTTGAATTGGCAATTGCAGCAAATCAGTCACCTGATAGGTTTTGAGATTAATTGCAGCAATGTAGGGTTCCTCTTCGTACACATCACCGGGCAAGCGTTTGGTGTAAAGGCAGTAGAGATTGGTTTTGGTGGGATCAAATGCGGCTTCCAGGATCGAGCCATCGGTATTAAGGATTTCCTTCTCGACACCCTGGTTAGTCACCAAAAACAGCGAGCGGGTGGGATTCGTAGGATCGACATTGAACTTCACCATAGCGGCGGCGGAGCCATCCTTGGCAAAATTTAGTACCACGCCGTATTTGGGTAGAAAGTCCAGCGTTGGAGCTTCTTTCGCTAACGGCAAGATGGCCATTCCCTGCCCCTGAGACATGGCGAGAGTCTGGCTATCGGGTGTAATCAAGAAATTACCGCCCGGATCGGCATTCACTTTTTCCGGCTTGGCTCCTGTTTTGAGCAGCCATAGGCCATAATCTCCCGGATCGTTGCGCTTAACTCGCTGAATCGCAATGGTTTGCCCATCGGGTGAGAGATCAAACTTCAGGTTTTGGTATTCTTTGCTGTCCAAGACGAGCGTCATTTCGCCAGCAGGACGGTTCTCAATCGGCTGAGTAGAGTCTGGTGCTAGTCCAAACCCATTGGCCGCCGGTGCCTGCACCTCAATCCCAGTCGTAACTGTATAGAGCTGTTGATCGAGCAATCCCTTAGTCTGACTACTGCGGTCAGTCGCAGAAAATAGAATGCGGTCGCCGTTTGGGTAAGGCTGGAAATCCATCACTACCAGGTTTTTGGGCGTTAAAATTCGCTGTTCCTGCCGAGTCAGGTTTGCTAGAATTAGCCGCCCAGCTTCTTCCCCACTCACGCCTAGATAGACAAAAGCCCGGTCGCGAGTGCGAAATTGGCCGCTAAAGGCCTGCATTTGCGTCCTGGGGTCGTCAGCCTGGCTAAACCGATCTCTAGCTGTATCTAGCGTTAGCTCAAAGGATTTACCGTAGGGAGCCGGTGCGGTTAGCGTATAGGCCATGCGGCGTCCAGCCCAGCTAATTTTTCCTGGCAGCGGTGGATTGATCTGAAGATTTTGCTCAACGCTCTCGTGATCCATCGGACGGTTGAAGGCCAGAATAAAGGCGGTATCTTCTGCCCCAACCTGTCGGTCCTGCCAACTAAATGAACGCACTTTGGCCGCAGTTCGATCTCCCTTCAGCAGCAAGCCACCAATCAACAAACTCAAAATTAGGATCAGCACAATTGCTGTCCGGTCTAAGGGCTGAAAAAATCGAGATTTGGGAGTTGCAGTCAGATTCGCCATAGATCGATAGGAGGAGGAACAGCAGGGGAGTTAGAAAAATTTTGAGGTTTGGGCCTGCGCGATTATCGGATTATTTGCTTGACTTGCGTTCGCTTAGTTAGACGGAAACGATCAACAGTATTGGATTTGATTAGCCTAGTTCAATCCAGAAGATTCAAAAAATCTAATCTAGAAAATCAATTACAGAATAGTACTCTGCATCAGGTGAATAGCTTTATGAATTTTGCCAATTTTTTGCCAACTTTGGCATTGCATCTTTAGAAGCGGAGGTTCGCCTAGTTTTCGCTGTTGGGAATGCCCTCAAATACTGGACAGTAGCCATCTAGGCTGACTCTAAACCCAAACATCGGCGAGGCTTGATTCCAGCAGCGTTGACCCCGACAGTGAATACAATTTTGGCAGCATTCTACATTGGTGGGCAGGGGTGTTTCGGCACTTTGGCTCAGCAGTTCGCGTTGGCTAATGCCGCGTAACACCAGTTCTTCGCCTTGCCAGCGGGCTTCTACTAGACCCGTATCTGCAATCTCCTGCCAGCGTGGATCGGTCACAATCGCATCTGGCAAGCTAATCAGTACTGCCGTATCCATTTCAATAATCTCGCCTTCATAGCGAGCTTCGGGAGCAGCGGGCTGAAGGAAGGTCTCCCCAATTGGCAAGGCAACCTGTGCTCCCAGCGATGGGGTATGCAAATGGTAGCGATTTTGCAGTTCCTCCAGGCTGGTGAGGTCATTCAAATAAGCCAAAGAGCCGTGGATAAACACCACATGTTGCGGACGCAGGTTATGAATCAGTTGGGTTGTGCCAGCGCCATCGCAGTGATCGCTGAGCAGGTAATTTTCAACCGTAAGGCGTCCTGCCTGAATTTGGGTTTGCAGCGCTGGCGTAGACTCTAGCATCTGCATCACTGCTCGTTCAACAGAGCCTAATCGTCCGGGCTGCTGCGGTAGCAATAAAAGCCACGACGCAGCATCAGAACAACAGTATTGGCTGAGGTCCGCATCTTGGTTCGTAATCACAATCGAGGCAGAACGACCCAAGTGGTTAGAAATTTCGGCCGGTGCAAGACTAATAAACCGCCGGACTCGGGGGCGAATTCGTTCATCCCAAAATAACGGCTGGTGGCGAGCAAAATTCTGCACCGCGCTAGGGAAATGGGACAGCATCGAAAGGTAGATGTCACACCCCGAGGCAACTGTCCCATCTACCCAGATATCCAAATCTCGTCCGGTGAAATGGTGATGGCTGCGCAGCAGCATTAACAGTTCCTGACCCAGTCCCAGGGTCGGCGTGGGTAGCAGCACCGATTGCCCCTCAGCAATGGCGCGGTAGATTCGCTCGGCTAACAGATTTTCCTGCTGGCGGCGATGAGAGAAGCGAGCCGTACCATAGCTGCCTTCTACAATCAGCACATCGGGTTTCAAACCCCGCAGGTCTTCCAGGGGCAGTCCATCCACCAATCGAGAGTTGGACAGCAGAAAATCACCTGTGTAGAACACTGTATAGGCGCGTTTTTTGGTGGTGTAGGTCAGGAGCAGAGCCGCAGCCCCCGGTAGGTGACCAGCCGGAATCAGTTCAGCGCTAAGCCCCTCTCGAAATTCCACCGGCGAACGCCAGGGCAATGCTTGGCAAAACTGAGGGACTTTAACTTCCTTGGGCCAGTTGAGCGGCAACAGTTCGGTCGTAACCTCGCTAGCATAAATTGGCAATTGAGGAAAGGCATAATGAAGCGACAGCAGCCCCTTTGCGTGATCTGGGTGGGCATGGGTACACAAGACTAAATCAGCCGGCAAGGGTGCATCCCGCTCAGCCAAGAGAGGTGCAATATTTTCTAAGCCACAATCTAGCAGAATCCGATGGGGTCCCATGCGCAGAAGCAGACAAATCCCCTCATCTGCATGGCCCACACCATAGGGCAAACATTCAAGTTCAACCACAACAATGGATTTCTAACAGAACTCAAACAGAGGTGAGTTTCGAGGGTTAAGTTTCAAGAGTTGGGTGAAATGATTGCCATCTCCAACGAGTGCCCCAAGAACGGGCCAATGCACCTGAGAACTCAGAACTAAAAACTCTAGAAACTAAAAACTCTAAAAGCAAGTTCTAGTGGGCAGAGCCGTTGCCATGATAGTTATCCGTATCGTAGAAGCCGTTACGGGTGCCAAAGAACAAACAAGCAATGATGAAAACGGGAGTTAGGGCCAACAAAATCAGTTTTACATCCATGATTTCGAGAAATTTTTAAGATTGGGTGTTCAGTTTTAGTTAAGCGAGTGGGCTAAGTTCAGTCCCATCGTCCAAATTCAATTCGATTTTGAACCACAAACCGACCGAATTGGCTTGTGTACTAACATTCTTTAGAATTCGGCTGAATTTAGCAAGGGAATCCGGCAGAAAAATCGCTGGATCTAACTTTCGATATCGAGCTTTACCTATGAATTCACTAGATGATGCTCAATCGCAAAGCGCACTAGCTCGGCTCGGTTATTGGTCTGAGTTTTGCGCAGAAGGCTGCTGACATATTTTTCGACCGTGCGAGGGCTGAGGTGGAGCCGATCGGCAATCTGCACGTTTGATAGGCATTCGACTAAGACTGCCAACACTTCCTGCTCACGAGTTGTCAGTTCTAGCGTCACCGTCGCCATAGCCGCTATCTTTTTCTCAAACGTTGTCAATGGTTCAGTTTCATGAGTTTCAGGGCCAACCGACTCAACCGAACGCAGCCGCAGCCGCCACTCGGATTCAATCATTTGCGAGCGCTCCAGCAAATTCCGTACAACTGCACCCAGTTCTGCCAATTCAAATGGTTTGGGCAAATAGGCATCGCAGCCCAATTGATAGCCCCGAATCCGTTCTTCGGTGTTGGTGCGAGCCGTCAAGAAGATCACTGGCAGCAAGCGAAATGCAGGCTGACAGCGTACCTGCCGAATAAACTCATACCCATCCAGTAACGGCATCATAATGTCCGTCACAATCAGATGCGGTTGATACTGGCCGACCATTTCCAGAGCTTTTTGCCCATTTTCAGCCGTAATCACCGCATAGCCCAATATCGTGAGGTAGTCACTGACGGAGAGGCGTGTGCCTAAATCATCGTCAGCCACAAGAATCGTTAGGGGCATGGAAATTCATCAGTCCTACTTACCCTATTGTCGCTCAACTTCTGGTTGCTTGATTGCTAAACCTAAAGCTGGGTAATCAGCTGTTACAAGGTTGCTGGGTTTGAATTTACAGCTGTTTTTCAGCATAACGGCCAATTCATCGGCAGCAAATCTCCTAATCTCGCGGTTACAGCTAAGTTACAGCTAAATGGACGGGATAAGAACTGACACACTGGTTTTGGAGCCAGATCGACCCAACCGTGAAAATAAGAGCGTTTAGCTAGCCGAGGTCAAACAAAAATTTAGAATTCTTTATACAAATTACTAAATGGTAGTATCTAGTTGGTTGTGAGTGGTGTGCTTTTTATTGTGGTGGTGTAGGAGACAGCAGGAGTGCAAATCAACTCGTCGAATGGACAACCAAATGGGTCGGGACAGCGCCATCATCTAGAGCCAATCCGGATTGGCGTCATTGGCGTGGGCAACATGGGGCAGCATCACACGCGCGTCCTCAGCCTCCTCAAGGATGTAGAGTTGGTTGGGATTGCCGATGTGAATGTGGAGCGTGGGTTAGACACGGCTAGCAAATATCGAGTCAAGTTTTTTGAGCATTATCAGGATCTGCTGCCCTATGTGGATGCGGTCTGTATTGCGGTGCCTACGCGGTTGCACTATGCCGTTGGCATGGCCTGTTTGCAGTCGGGTAAACATGTGCTGATCGAGAAGCCAATTGCAGCAAGCATCACTGAGGCAGAAACCTTGGTCAATGCTGCGGCTGAATCCCATCGGATTCTCCAGGTCGGTCACATCGAACGGTTTAATCCAGCCTTTCAAGAGCTGCACAAGGTACTCAAAACCGAGGAGATGCTAGCGCTGGAGGCTCACCGGATGAGTCCCTACTCGGATCGCGCCAACGATGTCTCGGTTGTGCTGGATCTGATGATCCATGACATTGACCTGCTCTTGGAACTAGCCAGCTCGCCGGTCGTGAAGCTAACCGCTAGTGGCAGCCGCGCCTCTGGTTCCGGTTACCTAGACTACGTGACTGCTGTGCTGGGGTTTGCAAATGGCATTGTGGCCACTCTCACGGCTAGCAAAGTAACGCACCGTAAAATTCGCCGAATTGCGGCCCATTGTAAAAACTCCCTCACCGAAGCCGATTTTCTCAATAACGAAATCCTGATTCACCGTCAAACCACCGCCAATTACCTCACGGACTATGGTCAGGTGCTCTATCGCCAGGATAGTTTGATTGAAAAGGTCTACACCAGCAACATCGAACCGCTCCATGCCGAACTTGAGCATTTTGTCTCCTGTGTGCGCGGCGGAAACCAGCCCTCAGTCGGAGGAGAACAGGCTCTAAAAGCCCTGCGATTAGCGAGCCTAATCGAACAAATGGCGCTAGATGGACAGGCATGGCACCAGCCGGATCTGGCTGCAATTTACCCCGATACTTCAGCGATGGTGATTTGAAGGGAAAGTTCTAAACCTACGCCTGTTCTGCCCGCAGAAAGTCAATAAACTGGCGAGCTGTGCGTCCTGAGCGGCCATTGTGTCGGGTTGCCCATTGCAGGGCACGGAATTCCAGCGTCTGCGGGTCTAGATCAATCCCAAACCACTCAGCTAGATGTCGCACGATGGTGAGATAGGTGTCTTGGTTGGCAGGCTCAAATGTCAAGGTTAAACCAAACCGATCGCTGAAGGACAGCTTTTCCTGCATTGTGTCCCAAGCGTGCACTTCATCAGCATCGCTGGGGCGGGGCCGGTCGGCAAAAAATTCTCGAATTAAATGGCGACGGTTAGACGTAGCATAGACAACTAGATTCTGCGGACGGGCTGTAACACTGCCTTCCAAAACAACTTTTAAGGCTTTGTAGGCGTCGTCATCCTCTTCAAAGGACAAATCATCGACAAAAATAATAAACTTCTGCGGCACGTCTCGCACTGCATCGACGATGGTCGGCAAATCGCGCAGGTCGGCTTTACTCACCTCGATCAGCCGCAGCCCTTGGCCGCTATAGGCCGACAGCAAAGCCTTGACCAAGGAAGACTTGCCGCTGCCCCGACTGCCGTACAGCAATACATGCAAAGCAGGGTAACCGGCTAACAAAGCCTCGGTGTTTTGGATCAATCGCTGCTTGGGTGCATCGTAGCCTACGAGTTCGTCAAGCTGAATTGGATCGGGGTGGACAATTCCGACTAATTTACCCTGCCAGCGAAACGCTCGGTAGGTCGCAAACAATCCGGTGCCAAACTGGCGATAAAATTCGGCTAGCTCTGGCAGTAGGGCGGCCCAATCGGCAGAGGTCTCTAGTTTGGACCAAAGGGGGTGTTGCGAAAGGGACTGGATCTCTGGATGCAAGAAGTCAGTCTTCCAGGCGACTAGCGGCGTTTCTAACCCTGATTTGACCTGAACCCATTCACTGATCTGCCTGCTATCCCAGGTGTAAATTTGCTGCAATGCTCGTAGGTCATGCTGCACCGCTGCAATCATTGCTTCAGGAAGGGCATCAATCGCTCTGTGCTGCACTTTGCGCGTAAAGCAATTATTGGCCCGCAACAGTTGCAGCAGCAGATAATCCTGCCAGCTTACTCCGGCGATGGCTAAGCTCTCAAACCAGTGGCCATAGGCTGGCAGCACTGCCAAATCGTCAGCCTCCGGTTGCCGCAAGGTTTGCAGCAGAGAGAGAAACGCTTGGGCAATGGTTCCTTGCATCACTGACCGGTAAAGCAATAACGATACGGCTTGGCGCTGCAAAAATCGAATCGAACCATTGAACTGACTAATAAACTGGCTGACAACGTGAGGCTCGTGACTGTGTAGCTCGTGACTGTGTAGCTCGTGACTGTGTAGCTCGTGACTGTGTAGCTCGTGACTGTGGCTCATGATGGTAGCTCATGATATGGAACTGCTCTATCGCTCAAGTTTACTGCTGCTGCTAGCTTACAGTTTCAAGCGTTGCGGTTCTTGCCATCTTTGGCAGTAAGTTCGAAGCCTTCTCATAAGTATTGGCAATCAGAACTAGTCAAAAAAACGGGGAACCAGGCCAAGCGGTATGCGTCACGGACCCAATGTGTTTATCAGGGCACATAAATTTGCACGTAGACTTCTCATTTTGTGTTGATGGAGGGTGTGTGATGAAGACCAAAATGAAACTTTGGATTGGCATCGGAGCTTATGTTTTAACCACCGCAGGCTATGGAGCATTCGCGGCGGCCAGCAATGATTCAATCGGCTCAAACCTAGAGGCTCCGAGTGCCGAATCCCGCTTGGCTCAGGGCGGTGAAGGAGGCGGTGAAGGAGGCGAAGGAGGTGAAGGCAGTACTCCGCCAGTCCTCCCAGAACCAACTCCAACGCCTGCTGCTCCTTCCAGCTCAGGGGGCGAAGGCGGTGAGGGGGGGGAAGGTAGCACTCCGCCAGTCCTCCCGGAAGCTGGTGGTGAAGGCGGTGAGGGCAGTGGCAGCACGATTTCACCAACTACTCCAACTATTCCAACCACTCCAACTACCCCAACTATTCCAACTATCCCAACCACTCCAGCTACTCCAGCTACTCCGCTCCCCGGTAGTGGTACAGGCAGTGAAGGCAGTGGCAGCACGATTTCACCAACTACCCCAACCACTCCAACTACCCCACTGCCCGATGCTGGTAGCGAAGGTGGTGAAGGCGGTGAGGGGGGCGAAGGCAGCACTCCGCCAGTTCTTCCTGAAGCAGGTGGTGAAGGCGGTGCCAGCACAACATCTCCAACGTCTCCAACGTCTCCGACGCCGTCCACTCCTTCTTCTGGTACCAATGGCGGCAGTGGACAGTGAAGATAATGGGCAGCGACTCAAGATCTGTAGTCCTTGGCATCCTCAAGCTGCCTATTCATTAGAGTGCAATTAGCTAATAGTGCAATTAGCTAATAGTTGCTCAACTAAACAGCGTTGTGATGGTATGCCGCCAATTGCAGCGCTGTTGCTGTTCTTGTGGCGCTCTTCTGGTTCAATGAATCTTGAATGCCTAAACTGTTGATTTGTAAGGCTGATTTTTAGGGCTGATTTTAGGTTGATTTTTCTAATGCTCCTCTGTATCGCCAATGTGTTAACGCCGGATGAACTGAATCTCATTGTCTCTAAACTGGCAACAGCAGAATTTGTTGATGGCAAAATCACTGCTGGCTGGCATGCCCGTCTCGTCAAGCACAACACGCAGATGGATGCGAGTGCTCCAGTGGGGTCAGAAGTCAAAAACTTGGTGATGTCGGCTTTGCAGCGCAATGCGTTGTTTCAAATGGCAGTTCGGCCTAAGCTGATTCGACCACCGCTGTTTAGCCGCTATCAGGTAGGTATGTCTTACGGTAGCCATGTAGACAATGCGCTGATGGGAGATCCGCTTATGCGCTCGGATGTCTCCCTTACCTTATTTCTCAGCCCGAGCGATACTTACGACGGCGGTGAATTGGTGCTGGAAACTCCCCAAGGTGAAGAAGAAATCAAGCTTGATGCGGGTGCAATGGCCGTCTACCCTTCCTCTACGCTGCACCGGGTTGAGCCGGTGACTCGCGGCACCCGATTGGTTGCCGTCACTTGGATTCAAAGTTTAGTGCGCGATGCTCACGAGCGGGAAATTTTGTTTGATCTCGATACGGCACGGCAGGCAATTTTTGACAAATATGGCAAAACCCCCGAATTTGATCTAATTTCCAAAAGCCATGCTAACTTGCTGCGTAAATGGGTTGATCTCTAGTTAGTCTCTGAATTTGGTTGCTAGTTAATTTCTAAGTAGGCCAACCAAATTAAATGGTAGATATAGTGCGGGCATCTTGCCCGCGCAAGCGTCTCGCTTGCACTACGGATCCTTAAATTATTATGTTGATCTACTTTAGGAGATAACATGGATTTAGTAACGGTAGCAGCAATTGCATACGGCATTTTGGCTTTTGTGGGCGGCATTTTGGGTTACACCAAAGCCAACAGCCAAACCTCTTTAATTTCGGGTGTGATTAGCGGTGTTTTGTTGATGATTAGCGGTCTTGCCCATCAACAAAACTTGAGTTGGGGATTGCCTTTAGCCATTGGGGTGACAATTGCCCTGATCGCTGTCTTTGCCGTTCGCTTTGCCAAAACGCGGAAGTTTATGCCCGCAGGGCTAATGGTGATCGCTGGTATTCTGGCCTTGGTTGCAATGGCAGTTTAGACGCTTCGGTTGATTTAACGATTACAAATTTAACGATTAGCAGTACTGGCTAATATCTTCTCCACACACATCGGCTAAATAGCAGAGTGCCCGGAAGCGCAGTGCGACTACTTGGTCGTAAACCGGATTCAGCTTGCAGAGCGGTGGAATGCGCAACACTGTGCGGCCAAACAGCTTCACGGTCCGCTCGAAGGGGCATTGAGCCGGAATTAACCGACAGATGCGATGCGCGAATTCGGAATTGTCAACTTGAATATCATCTAGCCAATTGCGAATCGGCAGGAAGGGGTCAAAGGTAGATTGGCTGGTGCGATGATCTGAGGCGGGATTCGACCGGATGGCTAGATCAGATGGTTGGATCCAGTCCCAGCTAACTAAGGCTAATTTTTCAGAGTTTGGGTGGGAAGTGGTCATAAGATGTCCTCGATTCCAATTGGGTGGGAAGGGAGTGGCGCAATCGCATTGTGGTTAACGAATGCTCTAGTTCCCATTTAGGTTCTACAGAGGTTCAACGACAAGATTCGGAAGAATTAAATTTCTCTACTAACTATCTATTCATAAAGAATGGGAAGCGCCAGATCTTCCTACTCCATAAGATTGGGAAGAATTGCTCTCCCTATTCAATTCTCTAAAAACCAATCGGACAATTAGGGCTGCAAAATGGGTGGAATGCCGCCTTTAGAACGGGGATTTGCCCCCCTAAACCTTACTCCTGCATGAATTGGGATGGTTAGATACAGTGCTCGACCTCAAGTCATAGCGTGCCCTATTTGTAGAGGTTGAACGGAGGTAGAATCACCTAAATCTGGCTCCTATTTCAGCCGGCCTCAAAGAAGTTACGGAGAAGCAGTATAAAGCAAGATCAAAAAAGTGAGTCAGGCTTAGCCATAACTCACCTTGCTAAATTGAATTCGTTGAACTGAATGACGAATAACCGTAACCGTTACGACGCGACTTTAGCAGTTGAACGTTGCCGTCGAGAAGTGGTGACCGCAGCGGGTGGCTCGACGGGCGGTTGCAGCAGAAAGACCACTGTCGGATTCGTTTGCAGTTCACGACGCAGCAAACGCCGCAGTTCCATTTCAATATCAGTTTGCAGGCGCTCCCAATCGACTTCGATCACATTGCCAATCGGTTGGGTGTAGTCGGCCCAGCGATCGCGCACGAGCGACTCAATGGTTTGCACCACGAGCTGAGTGAGTCTAGCTTTCTCCACCACAGTGACCACACCACGCAGATGCACTTCCGGTTTGGCAATCCATTCACCGCCCCAGCCAATTGCCGCTGCTACAGTCACAATGCCGTCTTCGGCCAACTGCTGCCGTTCCTTCAGAACGCGCTCATGTACCACTCCAGCCCGCGACGAATCAACCAGTTCAATTCCAGACGGCACTTTGTCCACGATCCGAATACTATCGGTTGTCAGACCTACCACATCGCCGTTGTTGATGATCACCATATTTTCGGCTGGAACGCCCATACTTTGAGCCGTTTCGGCATGCTTCACTAGCATGCGATGCTCACCATGCACTGGCAAGAAAAATTTGGGACGGGTGAGGGCCAGCATCAGCTTCTGATCTTCCTGAGCGCCGTGCCCAGATACGTGAATGCCCTTCTCGCGTCCGTAGACCACCTTAGCCCCCAGCATCATCAGCTTATCGATCGTGTTCACCACAGCGATGGTGTTGCCAGGAATTGGGTTGGCGGAGAATACAACCGTGTCGCCCTCGCGAATCCGCACCTGCCGATGCTCCTGATTCGCAATCCGGGTTAGGGCGGCCATTGGCTCCCCTTGCGACCCTGTGGTCAGAATCAGCACGTTTTCGTCGGGAATTTTGTTGAGTAGGTTCAGCGGTACAAATAGGTCATCTTCGCACTTGATGTAGCCCAACTGACGAGCATGGGCAATCACGTTCAGCATTGAGCGACCCAGCACCGACACCACTCGGCCATGCTTTTTCGCCAGTTCCAAAATCATGTTGACCCGATGCACCGAGGAGGCAAAGGTCGTGACAATCAATCTGCCGCTGGCTTGGGCAAACACCCGATCCAGATTGGGGAAAACGGCTCGCTCGGAGGGTGTGAAACCGGGAACTTCCGAGTTGGTGGAGTCGCTGATCAGACAAAGCACGCCTTGTTCGCCATGCTCAGCTAATCGCTGGAGGTCGAACCGCTCGCCGTCTACTGGCGTATGGTCAAACTTGAAATCGCCTGTGTGAATGATCACCCCGACCGGCGTGTGGATGGCGACTGAAAAGCTGTCAGCAATTGAATGAGTGTTGCGAATATATTCCACCAAAAACGACGGGCTGACGCGCACCATCTCTCGAGGTGTCACTGTCTGAAGCTTGGTGCGGTCGGCCACGCCTGCTTCTTCGAGTTTGTCCTGCAACAGCGCCATTGCTAATCGAGGGCCATAGATGACGGGAATGTCGAACTGCTTGAGATGAAACGGAATCCCGCCAATGTGGTCTTCATGTCCGTGGGTGACGATCATGCCGCGAATTTTGTGGCGATTTTCGCGCAAATAGGTCATGTCGGGCAACACAATGTTGATGCCGTGCATGCCATCCGTGGGAAATGCTAACCCTGCATCCAGCAGCACAATTTCGTCGTTGTACTCGAATACGCAGGTGTTCTTGCCAATCTCATGGAGTCCGCCGAGGGGAATAATTTTGAGAGTATTAGCAGAATCGATTTGACTCATGTTTATCCTTGGTTTAACGGTATCTAAGGTGTCTAACAGGTTTAAGCTGGTTTTGAGAAAATCGCTTAGAAAAACGGGTTGCGGCACTGCGGTTGATACAATCAGATGGCATTATGGTCTGCTTTGCCAGCAGATCGAGTTGCTCCCCATGCATGTCCATCAATTTTCGAGTGCAAGCGGCAAATTGAGGGCAGCAACCTCCATATTCAGTTGTCAAAAGCTTGAGGCGCTGTGGGCAAATTATCCGGCTTCCAATAAGCCTAATTCTGTCATCGTCGTTTCTAGAACTTGTTGTAGGCTCGGGGAGTTATCTGCCAACGGTAGCCGAGTGGTTCCAACAGGCCAGCCTTGTAATCTTAGCGCTGCTTTCACTGGAATTGGGTTCGTTGTCTGAAACAATGCCTTGAACAATGGAAAAAGCTGGAGGTGAATTTGGGTTGCAGTTTGCACTTGCCCCTGCTCAAAGGCAGCAATCATTTGCTGTAAAGCCTTCCCCACCAAATGGCTGGCCACACTGATTACTCCTTGTGCCCCAACCGCTAGCATTGGCAAGGTCAGCGAATCATCGCCAGAGTAGATGCTGAATTCTGCTGGTGTTGAACGGCGAATTTGACTGACTTGATCAAGATTCCCACTTGCCTCCTTAACGGCCACAATATTTGAAATTTCTGCTAATCGACTCACCGTCTCTGGTAATAAATTCTGACTCGTCCGTCCTGGCACATTGTACAGAATCATCGGCAAGTCTGGGCTAGCTTCAGCAATGGCTCGAAAGTGGCGATACAGCCCTTCTTGCGGTGGTTTGTTGTAGTAAGGAACCACCTGTAGAGTTCCATCTAATCCTAGCTTATCAGCCTTCTGAGTGGCAGAAATTGCCTCAGTCGTTGAGTTAGAACCGGTGCCTGCTACCACTTTGGCTTGACCGGCTACGGCCCGCTGCACAACCTGGAAAAGCTGGTATTCCTCGTCCCAACTTAGGGTAGGAGACTCACCAGTGGTACCGCAAACGACTAACGTGTCTGTACCGTGCTGAGCAAGATGAACTGCCAACGATTCCGCAACTTCGTAGTTGACACTGCCATCCTCTCGGAATGGTGTAATCATAGCAGTCATAATGCGCCCAAAGGTTGTCACGCTTTACTGGCTCCTGATTTAGGGGGACTAGAAGCTAACGAAGTTTCGAGTCTGATTCAGTCTTTAGGTTAAGTATAAATGCTTAAGGCGAAACTAGAAAGAGTCACCATCCAATCTGGCTTAATTCGCCTTGGATCCATTGATGGATCAGGCTTCATCTCCTTGAAACCGCGATCATGTAGCTGACCACTATACATAACTGACCACCATAGGCTTGATTGCCAAGTTCACTGATTGTGAGCAACAATCAGCTCACTGGGTCACTGCGGCTGCCATTGCTGGACGAATTAAATCCTTAGTATCCAATAGCTCAGCGATTTGTACGGCATTCAGGGCCGCACCTTTGCGAATTTGATCGCCACTTAGCCACAGTTCTATAGCATTAGGATTAGATAAGTCTTGGCGAATTCGGCCCACTAGCACTTCGTCCTGGCCGCTCGCCTCAATGGGCATCGGGAAATGGTTAGCTTGCCAGTTTTCCACTAGCTTCACACCTGGCGCTCGAGACAGAATTTCCCGCGCTTGGGCCACGCTGAATGGAGCCGCAAACTCCAGGTTAATTGCTTCCGAGTGGGCACGTAGTACGGGAACCCGTATACAGGTTGCCGTAATTCGCAGATTGGGGGCAGAGAAAATCTTGCGGGTTTCGTTCACCATTTTCATTTCTTCCTCACAGTAGCCCTGCTCATTCAAGGCCGAGTTGTGGGGAAACAAATTGAACGCCAGCGGATAGGGGAAAATTTCAGCTTTAGCTTCCTGGCCCTGCAAAATCGCCATTGCCTGGGTCTTAACTTCTTCCATTGCTCGCGCCCCAGCTCCACTAGCAGACTGATAGGTAGCGGCCACCAAACGCTGAACCCGCTGCACCTGATGCAATGGATAGACTGCTACAGTCATCAAAATCGTTGTGCAGTTGGGATTGGCGATAATCCCCTGATGACTAGCCGCAGCGTCTGGGTTCACCTCCGGCACAATCAGCGGCACCTCTGGGTTCATCCGGAAAGCGCTGGAGTTGTCGATCATCACTGCGCCAGCCTCGACAATCTTGCTGGCCCAAGCTTTGGAGATGGAGCCTCCAGCTGAAGCTAAGACCAGATCGATACCATCAAAAGCACGGTCTTCTACTGCTTTAACTTCTAACTTTTCACCCTTAAAGGTAAGAACCTGCCCTGCTGAGCGAGGAGAAGCCAGCAGCTTTAGCTCTGCTATTGGGAAGTGGCGTTCCTCTAAAAGCTGGAGCAGCTCTGTACCTACTGCGCCTGTTGCGCCAAGAATAGCGACTCGATACGATCGGGGCAATTGATTTCCTCCCAAAACTACTAGTTGTCTATAGGGTCATTTGAGACATCAAAGCTTAAAACCGAAGCCAAGCAAATTAGTCGCAATCGAATAAAAATTTAATTTATATGGGCAACAAGGAAAAGATTTGAAGATTTTATTAAACTACCAATTAAACTAATTCAGTTCAGCTAATCAGTTCAGTTTTTTGCTTGGATTCAATTAGGTTCAAAAAAAGTTAATTCGGCGATTTCAGCAAAAGGCAGCAGAGCACCAACAGAGACAACCCTTCAAACGAATATCTTCAACTTTTTCTTTTTCACTAAATTTTTCACTGAAGCTTTTCCACTGAAGTGAGATT
Organism: Leptolyngbya sp. NK1-12; assembly: GCF_032598965.1. NCBI lineage: Bacteria > Bacillati > Cyanobacteriota > Cyanophyceae > Leptolyngbyales > Leptolyngbyaceae > Leptolyngbya > Leptolyngbya sp. NK1-12. The sequence goes on along the minus strand of NZ_CP053586.1, from coordinate 5,513,939 downwards.
TGAGTGAGATTTGTAGGTTGGGATGGACCCTAGACTCTAAGCTCGGCTAGCCTTTGGCCTTACTTTAATTAAAAACTCTCGACCTTATAGTCAATTTCACAAGCCTTATAGTCAATTTCACAAGTCGTCAATCTACACAAATCGTAATTCTAATCACCGTCCCCAAACCGCCAAAGCGCCTAGTGAACCTTTGGCGGGATCGATGAGATTATCATAGCCGAATTTGGTGCCCGCCTCATTGACACCCCCTTACTGACATCATGAACATTTGCAAAAACGGGCCAACTCTCTGAATCCTTAAGGATTGGCAGAACTGCTGTTTATTACCGCCCCTCAGTTGATTCAGGTCGATTCAGTTGAGCGATTCTTCGCCCACAGCCGACCCAGGATAAGTCAGGATCAGTTACTATAGCTTATTGCAGCAAAGCTGATCGTTCAGCACTTAGCAACCACGTTACGAGAAATGCAATGAAAGTTACCCAGGAAAAGTTACCGGCTAGCCAGATCGGATTAGAGATCGAAATCACGCCTGAGATGTCCCAGCAGGCGTACGAAAAGGCACTACAAGAGTTTAAGCGCTTCGCCAACATTCCTGGGTTCCGGAAAGGGAAGGTGCCTCGCCAAGTGCTGATTCAACGGCTGGGGCCAGAGCGCATTAAAGCTTCTGTAGTCAACGAGTTGATTCAGGATGGATTGAAACAGGCACTGGAGCAACTGGAACAAGGAGACATTGCTGCAATTGGCAATCCAGAGCTGAGGTCTTCCTTTGATGAATTGGTGCAACAGTTTCAGCCGGGGGCTGTACTAACCTTCTCGGCAGCGGTTGATGTGGCCCCAGAGGTGACGTTGAAGCAATATTCGGGTCTCCAGGTTCAGGCTGAAGAATTCAAATACGATCCAGCGCGGGTGGATCAGGTGTTGGAAGATTACCGCAAACGCTCTGCTACGTTGGTGCCTGTCGAAGAGCGTCCGGCTCAGCAAGGCGACATTGCCAGAGTTGATTTTAGCGGACGGCTCACGGGTGAACTGGCTGAGGGCGAATCGGCAGAAATTCCGGGAGGCAGCGCTGAGGATTTTGAAATTGAGCTCACCGAAGGCCGGTTTATCCCTGGGTTTATCGACGGCATTATCGGCATGCAGCCCGAGGAAACTAAGGAAGTCTCCGTCGCTTTTCCTGATGACTATCCTCAGCCTGACTTGGCCGGTAAGCCAGCCGTGTTTACGATTACGCTGAAGGAACTCAAGGAGCGAGAGTTACCCGAACTAGACGACGATTTTGCTCAGGAAATTAGTGATTTTGAGTCGCTAGCGGAACTACGAGAGTCGCTAGAGTCCCGCTTCCAGAAAGAGGCCGAGCAAAAAACCGACCAGAGTAAACAGGAAGCCTTGCTGAATCGGTTGGTGGAAGAGCTAGAAGTAGAGCTGCCGGAAACTATGATCCGTCGCGAGGTGGACCACTCGATTACCCAGACTGCGATCCAACTGAGTCAGCAGGGGATGGACATCAAAAAGACGTTCACCCAAGAAATTATCGCTATGCTGCGGGAGCAAGCCCGTCCAGAAGCGTTGGATCGCTTGAAGCGGACGCTGGTGCTAGGCGAAATTGCTAAAAAAGAATCGCTGGCTGTTGAGCCGGATGCGGTACAGGCCAAGGTTGAGGAGCAGTTAGCCGAGTACCGTGAGCGGGGTATGGACGACGATATTGACCTTGAACGGCTGCGCGAAGTGGTTGAGGAAGATCTGCTGCGGGAGAAAATTTTTGCCTGGTTAGAGGAAAACAATACGATTGAGCTAGTTCCAGAAGGTTCACTGCAGCCGACAGAATCTGAGGCAGAACCTGAGGCAGAAAGCGACGCTGCTGCTGTTGAAACCCCTGCTGAGCTGTCTGCTTCTGAAACTGGTGAAGCTACGGCCTCTGAGACAACTATTGATGTGGAAGCTGTGCCTGCTGAGCCAACCTCTGAACCCACGACCCCAGCTGAAGCTGTTGAAGTACCTGCTGAACCAGCTGAAACCGTTGAGCCATCTGAACCCCCGGCTGAAAAGCCTGCTAAAGCTAAAACAGCAGCTAAAAAATCTAGCAAATCCACAGAATCGGCTAAGAAGTCCAGGACAAGTAAGCAGTCGTCTTGATCGATTAATCGGCTTTGCTGCGGCAAACGACGGCAGGGTGAGGGTATTACAAGTCAAGGGAAGCAGATAAATTCCGCAGATTTTGTTGCATTCCCACCCGTGCTAGTTTAGTTAGGGCATAATGACGGATAGGTGCCTTTGAAATGATTGCCGCAGATTGTTCGCCATCTTTGCTCTGGCTTTCAGCATCCACTTCAACTGCATCGGCAAATCTGAAGCTTTAATTTATGACAACTCCTCCATCCACTAATTCCCATTTCCCCGCAATCGGCTCGCCTGCCTCGACTAGCCCCGCTGCTATCGGCGATGCAGTGGTTCCGATGGTGGTAGAGCAGTCTGGTCGGGGAGAGCGGGCCTTTGATATCTACTCTCGGCTGTTGCGGGAGCGGATTGTCTTTCTAGGAACCCCCATCGACGATGCCATCGCAGATTTAATCGTGGCTCAGCTGCTGTTTTTGGATGCAGAAGATCCGGAACGCGACATTCAACTCTACATTCAATCCCCAGGGTTGGCTTCTCGCACCTTCCAGACTGCCGGAATGGCAATTTACGACACGATGCAGCAGGTACGTCCTAATGTTGTAACAATTTGTTATGGTGCGGCAGCTGGGATGGCAGCCTTTATTTTGGCAGCAGGAGCGAAAGGAAAGCGTCTATCCCTACCTAGCTCAAGGATTATCCTGGATCAGCCCTTGGGTGGTGCTCAAGGTCAAGCCGTTGACATCGAGATTCAAGCACGAGAAATTCTGTACCATAAGCGCACGATTAATGAATTGTTGGCTTATCATACAGGACAGCCGATCGAAAAGATTGAAGCAGATACAGAACGCGACTTCGTCATGTCGGCAGAAGAGGCGAAAGCCTATGGGTTGATTGATCAGGTGGTTTCTCGCCAATATTTGCCCATGCCCGGTGAAACGATTACCGCAGTCAAGTAAGGGGAAACTATGTCTAAATATGACTCCCATCTCAAATGTTCATTCTGTGGTAAATCCCAGGAACAAGTCCGAAAGTTGATTGCTGGACCAGGAGTATACATTTGTGATGAATGTGTTGACCTGTGCAATGAAATCTTAGATGAGGAGCTATTTGACTCTGGTGCATCAGTTCCCCAGCCTTCTGCTCGGCGCGAGCACGCCTCCGAGAAGCGGCCTGTACGTTCGTCTGGGTTTTCAATTAACCAGATTCCTAAACCGCGTGAGATTAAAAAGCATCTCGACGAGCATGTAATTGGGCAGGATGAGGCGAAGAAAATTCTCTCGGTAGCGGTCTACAACCACTACAAGCGTCTGAGCTACGCCCAAGCTAAAGGCACTGGTAAGCTGGAGGACACGGTCGAGCTACAAAAATCCAACATTCTGCTGATTGGACCAACCGGCTGCGGCAAAACTCTGCTGGCCCAAACGTTGGCTGAGATGCTGGATGTTCCCTTTGCAGTCGCTGATGCTACTACCCTCACCGAGGCGGGCTATGTCGGTGAAGATGTAGAAAATATTCTGCTGCGGCTGCTGCAAGTTGCTGATTTGGATGTAGAGGCAGCCCAGCGCGGCATTATCTACATTGACGAAATCGACAAAATTGCTCGTAAGAGTGAGAATCCTTCGATTACGCGAGATGTTTCCGGCGAGGGAGTACAGCAAGCTCTACTGAAGATGTTGGAAGGCACCATTGCTAACGTACCACCTCAAGGTGGACGCAAGCACCCCTACCAAGACTGTATTCAAATCGATACCAGCAATATTTTGTTCATCTGCGGCGGTGCCTTTGTGGGCTTAGACAAAGCCGTCGAGCAGCGGATTGGCAAGAAAACGATGGGCTTTATCCAGCCTGGCGAGGGTCAGTCAAAGGAGAAGCGAACTGCCGATGTGCTGAAGCATCTAGAGCCAGATGACTTGGTGAAATTTGGCATGATTCCAGAGTTTATTGGTCGGGTACCCGTGATTGCCGTAGTTGATCCGCTAGACGAAGATGCACTTACTGCGATTTTGACCGAACCGAAGAATGCCCTGGTGAAGCAATACCAAAAGCTAATGCGGATGGACAATGTCCAGCTCGAGTTTAAACAAGATGCAGTGCGGGCCATTGCCAAGGAAGCTTACCGTCGCAAAACTGGAGCCAGAGCCTTGCGCAGTATTGTTGAGGAGCTAATGCTTGATGTAATGTACGAGCTGCCCTCCCGTAAAGATGTGACTCGCTGCGCCATTACGCGAGAGATGGTTGAGAAGCGTTCTACTGCAGAGCTATTAGTTCATCCCTCTTCCCTACCTAAGCCTGAGTCCGCTTAAATCTAACTCACTCCAATGCCTTTCGTTTCGATTCGTGGTGTTGACCACTACTATGAGTGGATCAGTACTGCCCAGAATGCCTCCACCGCAGCGCCTAATAGGGGCAAACCAGTGATGGTGTTTGTGCATGGCTGGGCTGGATCAACCCGTTATTGGCAGAGTACGGCTCAGGCACTATCTGACCAGTTTGATTGTTTACTTTACGATTTGCGTGGCTTTGGCCAATCTCGTTTACCGCGACCGATTCCAGCCGATCTACTAGAGCTGGGCTATGAATTGGAAACCTATGCTGATGATTTAGCTCTGTTGCTTGACCATCTCGGTCTCGACCAGATTTATCTTAACGCTCATTCAACTGGCTCCTCGATTGCCGCTCTGTTTCTCAATCGTTATTCAGAGCGCGTCCAGCGGGCTGTTCTTACCTGTCATGGCGTGTTTGATTACAATCCCATCACCTTCAAAGCGTTTCACCGAGCAGGTAGCTATGTCGTAGCGTTTCGGCCCTTGTGGTTAAAGCAGATTCCAGGAATTGATCGGATGTTTATGTCGCGGTTTTTGCACCGTCCAATTCCAGCTGAAGCTCGACAAGCATTTCTAGAAGACTTCCTCAGCGCCGATTACGAGGCAGCTTTGGGTACGATCTACACTGCAGTCAGCGAAAAGGCTGCGCTTGAAATGCCGCTGGAGTACGAGCGCCTGACTGTACCCACGCTGCTGATCTCAGGTCAGTATGACAAGATTATTCCGGTTAAGTTAGGTCGCAAAGCGGCGGCCCTCAGTCCCCGAGTCGAGCATGTGGTCATTCCTAAAACAGCTCACTTCCCGATGCTGGAAGATGCCGAAACCTATCTGCGTCTGGTGCGACAGTTTTTGCAGGTGCCGCAGCAAGTTGGCAGCTAACCTTTAGGCCAAATACAGCCTTTTTCAGGCTAGTGAAATACGAAAAACGGGGTGCAGGGGCAGTGCCCCTGCGTGGGGGTGAAGCCCTCACACCCCCCATCCCTCACATGGGTGAAAACCGCCGTATTTCTATCTCCTATTCCAAACCCAGTTCGCGCTTCAGCAAACTGATCGACTTGGCTCCAATGTAGTTTTGACAGCAGACCAACTGGGGCGGGCGAATCAAGTCTTCTCTAGCCTCAGCTACCGTTGTTTTAACGGCAGCACAGCTTGCCTGGTCAAAACTGAAAATGGTCTGAGCACTATGCACAATTGCCTTGAGGCGGTAGGTGTCCTTCAGTTGAGCTGTCATTACCAGCAAATCTTCACCCCGCAGGCTATGCACAATCACCTCAGCAGCCCGCAAGATGCCTGAACTGAGACTGACCAGCCCTAAACAGCTTTCTTTTGGCAGAGCAAAGAGCTTTTGAATCTCTTGCGCATAGTCGTAGATATCAACTGGGATCACCCGCACCGAGCGAGGAGCTGCGATTGCCTCGGCATCGCCAATGAAATAGCGGCTCGTCACCACTGTGCCAGAGCGCGTTTGTTCTAGCACCTGCCCCAGTTCTTCCATGGGCACCAACTGCACCGGAATCTGAAGCGCCTGCTCCAGCTCTTGCACCATTAGCTCTCCTGCTCCAATATCTTGCCGGGGAGCCGTTACCAATACGCGAGCACTACAGCGCAACCGCCAGTCGATTTCCGACAAAAAGAGTTCCCTGGCTTGGGTTAGCGAACAGCCTTGGCTGAGCAAATCGTCTAAACTCTTTTGCACCAAACGATGGGCCTTGGGGTACTTCTCGAAAATCGGCGAGCTGCCCCTGGCATTGCCGCCTTCATCGCCTTGCGCCCGGACATAAATGCCCGAACCAGCCTGAGCATCGACAATACCGTCTTCTTCTAGCTTTCGATAAACTTTACTAATCGTGTTGCGGTGTAACCCGGTTTCCATCGCCAGTTGGCGCGTACTCGGTAGCCGATGCCCTGGAGGAAACTGGCGTGAAGCAATGGCAAATCGGATTTGGTTATAAAGCTGTTCTGAGGCAGGAATATCGCTGTCAGATTGAATGTGGAATCGAACCATAGAGCCTCCCAGATGCTCTGAAAAAGCGATAGCGGACTGAATTGACGGGATTGCTGAGTATGTCTACAGGCTAACGACCAGAATTCCCTGATGAGCAGATGAGCCAAGACTGAGTTTCGATCCAATACCTGTTTACCTAATATCTGTTTATCCAATACCTATAGAATGCACTCAATCCACTCAGAATTAAAAAACTATATCAATCCTGCCAGACGGAGGGAATCACCTGATGGGGCGGACTCAACTGCATGGGCCTTTTGGCACCGCGGCTAGGATGGCGATGCATTCGAGCTGTCGCAGTACTAAAATCTGAACGTTGCCCTTCTCAAGTTCTTATACGGTTTGTCTATGCCTGCTCCTACCACTGAAATTCGCACAGCTCACGTTCAGGTGCCGAATGGAGATCTAAAGATTGATGCCTACCTGGCTAAACCTGCCTCTACGGATCCAGCTCCAGCCATTATCGTGATCCAGGAAATTTTTGGCGTCAATGCCCACATCCGCGATATCACCGAACGCTTTGCTCGCTTGGGCTATGTCGCCATTGCCCCGGCCATTTACCAGCGCCTTGCACCCGGTTTTGAGACAGGCTACACTGCTGACGACGTTAAGCTAGGTCGCCAGTACAAAGAGCAAACCAAGGCCGAAGAACTGCTGAGCGACGTCCGAGCCACCGTCGCTTACCTGAAAGCCTTACCCACAGTGAAACCCGACGCGATTGGCTGCATTGGCTTTTGCTTTGGTGGACTAGTCACCTATCTAGCAGCAACACTGCCTGAGATCAAAGCAGCAGCTTCCTTCTACGGAGCCGGTATTCCAACCTGGTGCCCCGGTGGCGGTAAACCGACGCTAGCCTACACTGCCGATATCAAAGCCACACTCTACGCCTTTTTTGGCATGGAGGATGCCAGCATTCCGCCAGAGCATGTTGATCAAATCGAGGCGGAATTGCAAAAACACCAGATCCCCCATCGTCTGTTTCGCTACCAAGGAGCCGATCACGGATTCTTCTGCGACCAGCGGGCCAGCTACAATCCAGACGCCGCAGCCGATGCTTGGGAAAAGGTGAAGGAACTGTTTAGCCACCTTCAGTAGAAAACAATATACAGCGTTTTTCACTCATGTGAGGTATGGGGGGTATGGGGGCTTCGCCCCCACGCAGGGGCAGTGCCCCTACACCCCGTTTTTCGTACTTCACTAACCTGAAAAAGGCTGTAGAGGTAGAGAAAGTGTCAGAACTGTATACTCACGTCTCAATTTTTTTAGCGGCTCAACGTTAATCGGGCGCTATCATCCTCACACCTTTCTGCAAGGCTGTTGCATCAGGATGCGATTGTCTTGGTACACTTCCAGCGTTCCAGCATCTTGGCTGTCCAGTGTGCCATCCCAAACCCAGTATTGGTAGTTGCCATTTTGAAACTTATACACTCGAACACCTTCGGTGTTTTGAACGGTTCCGCCATCTAGGCTCAAATCACCATGCGGACTGGTTGTCCGATACAGAAAAGTGTCCGATGTGCGATTCTGCCAAACTTGAGTGTTGAAACCACCACGACAGCGTAAGTTCAGAACCAGATCGGCAGTCGAATCAGCAGCGGCAGGCAAAGCCAGGAATACCGGGGTGCTGTTTGCTGCTACAACAGCAAGTAATGCAAGTTTTCTCAATGCTCCTTCCATTGTCTTAGTCTTATTAGATGAATTAGATAATAGGTATAGAAATGAGGGGCAAACAGGAATCAGTCTAGCAGCTTCTCTCAGTTTCTCTCAGTTCCAATTTCGCAGTAAAAAAATCGTGCAATCAGGGATTAAGTTCTGGTGCTTGTAAGCCGATTGGCCTTTGGGCTTCTAGTGAGCCTTTCGGTTTTGACTGTTGCCCATTGATTGTCTAAGCTTCAGCTTTTATTAAGCCGATCCCCATTTTGCTCTTGCTATAATTTGGGCGTTCTAGCGATCGAAGCATTGTTTATGGCAACTGCATCAGTACTGCATTTTATGCAAAAAACGGCTGAAGATGAGGCCCTGCGTCAACAGCTAGAAGCACTGCTGGGTGTCGGAGACGGCAACATTAGCAGCGAAGCAGATTTGGATCCTGAAGAAGCAGCAGCCTTGAAGGGAGAACGGGCACCGGTTGTGGCAGAATTTGCAACCCAAAACGGCTACTCGTTTTCAGCAGAGGAATTAGTCACCGTTGTAGAGGCGTTTGCCAAACACCAGGCGGGCGAAATGTCGGATGCGGAATTTGCCAACCTGATCGGTCTTTCTTCATCTGATACGGAAACGGTCAACGAAGTGTCTGAAGTGACAAATCCCCTAAAACGGCTGACCCGTTACCTCAGCAAAACCTATCTGGGCATTGATGTGTAGCTTGTGCTTGGCAAGCTGGGTGTTGGCATTGTGAGGTGGCGTCCTTCGTGCTGGCTGCTCTAGTGGGTTGCAACCGTTAGCTTCGTCTTATCCATCCCCAAGTGCAATGCGCTAGATTTCTGGTCGATGCTATTTGGGTAAAATCAAGCATCAAACCCACACCGTGTACGTGGCTTGCACCATTGTAAGCAGCTCCTAAAGCTCGTTAAATATATCGAGCTGATCAACTGCATCGGATTCGGCTTTGTATTTACTGGTTCTCTCCTGCGATTTTGGTTGGGATCTTGAAGATTTCGGCTGTGTCTTTGCTGGTTCAGACGTGCTTTGCCGTAACCCAACTGCAATGTGCGAGTGCTGTTCGATTTGGCTCATCACCTGTTTTGCTCGCTGAATCACCGAAGCTGGCAAACCCGCTAAGCGTCCTGCTTCAATGCCGTAGGAGCGATCGGCTCCACCGGGCCGCACCTGATGCAGAAAAATAATCTGATCGGGTAATTCCTTCACCACCACCTGATAGTTAGCAATGTTCGGCAAAATTGAAGCCAACTCATTTAGCTCATGGTAGTGGGTAGCAAAAATCGTGCGGGCGCAAATCTCAGTTGCCAAATGTTCTGCCACCGCCCAAGCAATCGACAAGCCATCAAACGTGGCCGTACCTCGACCAATTTCATCTAATAACACCAGAGATGTTTCAGTGGCATGATTGAGAATATTCGCAGTCTCATTCATTTCAACCATAAACGTCGATTGCCCAGTCGCCAGATCATCCACTGCGCCCACACGAGTAAAGATGCGATCGCAAATCCCCAACGTGGCTGCTGTCGCCGGCACAAAACTACCCACCTGCGCCATCAACTGAATCAACCCCACCTGCCGCAAGTAGCAGCTCTTTCCACTCGCGTTCGGCCCAGTCAGAATGATCAGATCGGGAGGAGGGGTTTGAGGTTTGAGGTTTGTAGTTTGCTTCTGCGCATCTGTGTTTTGAGCGTCTTGAGCTTCCCCATCTCCATTCCCTCCTCCCAAGACCGTCGAATTGGGTACAAAAAAACCGGCAGGCAAGGATTGCTCCACAACTGGATGGCGACCGTCAGTGATGTTGATTTCGCGGCTGGGCACCATTTGGGGGCGGCAATAGCCCTGGTAGACGGCCACTTCCGCCAGCGAGCAGAGCACATCAACCGCAGCAACGGCCTGAGCAACGGTGCGGATAGCGTCCGCATGGTGGCTCACCTCGATGCGCAGATTGACAAAAATCTCGTATTCCCGCTTGCCTAATTCCGCCTGAGCGTTGAGCAGAGCCGTTTCCTTATCCTTAAGTTCGCTGGTGATGTAGCGTTCCTCGTTGGTCAGGGTTTGTTTACGGATATAGCCTTCCGGCGGATTGTCCTTGGACTTGGTGCGGGAAATGCTGATGTAGTAGCCAAAGGTTTTGTTGTAGCCCACCTTCAGGTTGGCAATGCCGGTGCGCTGGCGCTCAGTCACTTCCAGATTGGCGATCCATTGTTCATCCTCCGCGATTTGTTGCCGCAGGGCATCGAGTTGGGGGTTGACGCCGGTGCGAATCAGGTTGCCTTCGGTCAGGTGAATCGGTGGATTATCAACCAAATGGGCTTTTAGCCGCTGACCCAAGTGATCCAGTTCGGGCGGCACGGTCTGTAGCGGCACCAGATAAGACGATTGAGCTGCCGACACCAGGGCAGCCAACTCCGGTAGCTTTTGCAGCGAATCGGCCAGCGCCACTAAATCGCGAGCATTCGCCGTACCAGACCCCGCCCGTCCGGTCAGCCGCTCCATGTCGTAGATTTGCTTCAGCAACTGCTGCAAGGCTTGGCGGAGGTTGCCATTTTCGACTAGCTCTTGGATGGTGTCTTGCCGCGCCTGAATCGCGCTAATCTGCAACAGCGGCTGCAACAACCAGCGCCGCAGTGCCCGTCCGCCCATCGCCGTCACCGTTCGATCCAGCGCCCAGAGCAGCGAACCGTGAAAGGTGCCGTCCCGCACTGTTTGGGTAATTTCCAGATTGCGGCGCGTCTGATGATCGATCACCAGATATTCCGTTATTGTGTAGGTACAGAGGGGTTGCAGCAAAATTGCCGCATCAGTCGCAGAGTCGGTTGCGGTTTTTGCGCCTTTCCAGGTGTCTTCTAGATAGTCGAGCAATCCACCTGCCGCCCGCACCGCCAAGGGCAAATGCTCGCAGCCCATACCTTCCAACGAGCGCACCCGGAACCGCTCTAGCAGCTTTTGGCGGGCTTCACTGAGGGTAAAGGGCATCTGGGGGCGCAGCGTGTAGCAGAACTGGCTGGGCAAACAAGCGGATAAATCAGTAATTAGCGAACGGGCGTCTTTGTCTCCGGGGCGCAATAGCCGACCCAAGTCCGGTGCATTGGTAGGAAGCAGGATCTCGGAGGGCTGCAACCGCATCAGCTCTTGGCTCAACTGCTCTAGCTGCGTCGATTGAGTAGTCAAAAATTCACCCGTCGAAACATCCGCATAGGCCAATCCCCAATGGGTCCCAGCAATCACCACTGCCGCCAAAAAGTTATTCCGTCTGGCATTCAGCATTCCCTCTTCCAGAACGGTTCCCGGCGTAATCACTCGTGTGACTTCTCGCTGGACCAGCCGCCCTTGCACATCCGCTGCGTCTTCGGTTTGGTCGCAGATCGCCACCGCATAGCCCCGCTCCACCAACAGCGCACAGTAGCGATCTAACGCATGGTGAGGAATGCCCGATAGCGGCACTTTACCGACTTTTTGACCGCCATCTTTCGCCGTCAGCACCAGCTCCAGCTCCCGCGCCACCGTAATTGCATCCTGGAAGAAGGTTTCAAAAAAATCCCCCACCCGGTACAGCAACAGCGCATGAGGATACTGATCCTTTAGCTCCACATAGTGTCGCATCATCGGCGTCAGATCATCCCAGTTTACCGACCGGTGATCGGCATAGCGCACCGCATGCTTCACCAAACGATTCGGCAGATCGTTCAGCGATTCAGGCTGTTGGGACAGGTCAGCATCGGTCATATTGATTCAAATTCAAAATTCGCAATTTGGAATGGGAGGAGCGAGTTGGGGTGTTGTAGATATTGTTCATTTACAGATACAGAGGAACAAAAACCTAAACACTTGTACGCTGCATTCTATCTTGACGCAATTTCATGATTCCAGCTCCACCTCCCCGTCGCTGCCTACCGCAACGCATCCCTTGCCACACCTTGCAACTGAAGGCTATCCGGGAACTGGGACTCGGTTTTAATTTGCTGAATTACGGTTTCGGGCACTAGAAGGCGCAGTTTGGTGGCTAATGCCTGCACTACATCAGCCCGGTCAATGACGCCCACCACTGCCCCTGCAGAGGACAATACTGACAATCGAGGCACCTGCTCTGTTTCGAGCTGATCGATCACCTGCGCTAGGGACGTGGATTCGTTGACCGTCGGCAATTCCTCTAGGGGTTGAACGATAGCCTGCACCGTTTGGAAGTCCCAGAGACTGCGTTCGATCGAGCGAAGCGCCTCTACTTGGACCAAGCCGACATAGCGCCCGCTGGTTTCGGCATAGTAGATTGCTGAGTCGGGGTCATCTGTCAGATAGGTAGCAGTAAATTCGCTCAGGGGCAAATTGGCATCCACCCGTTTGAAGTCGCGAGTCATCGCTTCAGAGGCCGGAATTTGCAGCATCGCTTCCTGTAGAGCAATCACCCGCCGATAGGCACTGGCCCGCCGAATGCCAAACCAACCCAGCAGCACCAGCCAAAGGAAACTAAAGCGCAGAGAAACCAAAAACCCAAGGATACCCAGCCCGATACCCAGCCAGCCCAGCACCTGCCCACTTTGGGCCGCCCAGCGTACTCCCTTGACGCGGCTGCCTGTGGTTTTCCAGATCAGGGCCTTCAGCACCTGTCCCCCATCCAGCGGCAATCCCGGCAGCATATTAAACATGGCCAACACCAGGTTAATCCCCGCCAAGTGATTCAGCATTGTTTTCAGCGGCAACCCGGTCGGCAGCAGCAAGCTCGTGACAAACAGCAGCACAAACAAGGCGAAACTCACCGCTGGCCCAGAGATCGCCACCCAAAAAGCCTGTCCTGGCGTTTTCGATTCCTGAGCAATCGAGGCGATGCCGCCAAACGGAAACAGAGTAATCGCATTCACCGCAATCCCCTGGGATTGGGCCACTAGGCTATGCCCCAGCTCATGCAGCAGCACCGACGCAAACAGCAACAGTGCCATCAGCAGACCCGCCAGCCACGCCCAACTCGACTCCCAACCTGCCGCCAGCCAGTCGGCGCTAAAGAAAAAGGCAAACAGCAGCAAACTACCAAACCAGGCCGGATTTAACAGAAACGGAATGCCAAAAATAGAGCCAATACGCCAACCAGAAGTCATAGATCTAGAGCCTGCTACGGATCTTCTACTATAGACCCTGCCTCAGTCTGCGGACTTTACCGCAAACCAGCAAACGAGTTGTCAGTCTTACCCAGGCAAACCAGACAAAAAAGCTGAGTTGACAGCTTACACTGCACTCAGCCTTGTCCAATCAGGTTTAGTAAACAAGAGAAATAGAACCGAAATTTGGCGTCCTTGGACCTTCGGGCTGTAATTAGAGCTGTAATTGGAGCTGTAATCGGATGCATTCAGCCCAGCCCCAATTTGCAAGAGAATCGGATCAGGACCTTCCTGTATGGCCTGCCTACAGTAAACCAGCGTTGCTCAAGCCTAGAATCATTCCTGCTCCCAGAATGTGACCAAAACTAGCGGTCGCCAGCAGCTCAGGCACACCAAACCCAGTGAACATCGCGGGCAACTCAACCGGGAGCTTGGGACCCACGCCCCGCTTTTGGATCGCATAGTAGCCAATGGCAATAGCAAATAGGTTGCAGAAAATCATGACTAGGCCGACGCTAGGAGTCCATTCAGCCGTGCGGGCAACCGCAGCAAACAAAGTCTGAGATACCAAGGTCTTATACTCCTATTGTTGATAAGATTGCAGAAATACTAAGGATTATAAAAATTGAAGTGGCTCTTATTTGAGGAATTAACATTTCTTCGGTATTTTTGAAATAAATTGCAATCTAAGAGCCAGGAGTCAGGAGCCAGACTTCCCAGAGCGTCAGCCGACGGGAGCCAGGAGCCAGGATTTCCTTTAATTGCTTAATATTTAAGAAGTCATCCCCTAACCCCCCTACCCCCATCCCCTAACCCCCCATCCCCCTACCCCCATCCCCCTACCCCCTCCCATGCACATCAAAATCTGCGGCATCACCCAACCGGATCAAGGGCTAGCCATCGCTGAGCTTGGCGTTTCGGCATTGGGTTTTATTTGCGTGCCCCAGTCGCCTCGCTATGTCAGTCCGGTGCAGATTCGGGCAATTGTGGACGGGGTTTGTGCAGCGAATCGAACGGTTGACCGGGTGGGGGTGTTTGTGGATGCTTCGCTGGAGCAGATTCGGCAGGTGGTGATGCAGGGTAATTTGAACGGGGTGCAGTTGCATGGCAGCGAATCGCCCCAGTTTTGTCAGCAGGTGCGGCAGGCTTTGCCAGGGATTGCGTTGGTTAAAGCGTTTCGGGTGCGGGATGCGGCGACGCTAGCGGAAACCGAACTTTACCAAGCGGTGGTGGATGCGCTGCTGTTGGATGCTTACCATCCGGGCGCACAACATCCAGGACAGCACGGCGGCACAGGACACACAATTGCCTGGGAGATGCTGCAACGGTTTCGGCCTAGCTGCGACTGGTTTCTGGCGGGGGGCATTACGCCTGCGAATGTGTTGGCAGCTCTGAGCTGGGTGCAGCCAGATGGCATTGATGTGTCCAGCGGGGTGGAGTCATCTCCGGGTCAGAAGAATGTGCAAAAGGTAGCGGCATTGATAGCGCAGTTGCAGTTGCGAGCACAGGCGCATTTGGAAGATGGGCAAGAGTCAGATAGAAGCGGAGGCGTAGTCAGTGTGTTTGCTGGTGAAGGTTTTGAGCGTGTCTAGGAAGGCATAGACGGCAGGTGGATGCAGGGCATCAGCGAGCACGGTGACCCGAATGATCCGCTCTAGGGGCGCTGGTAAGGACCGCACCTGAATTTCCGGCGGTAGGGGTTCAGCCGCTAAGCGAGCAATGATGGTAGCTCCCAAACCCTGGCTCACCATACTGACAATCGTAGAATCTTCCATAATTTCGTAGGCGGCGCTCATGGGTTGCTCTAGGCGAGTCAGGTGGTCGCGAATCAGAATCGAGCAGTAGTCGTTGGAGGGGGGCATGATCACTGGATAGACGGTCAGATCCTCCCACGTGATTTGATCGGGTATCCTGGCTCCAGGTGGAAACAGCACAATATATTCATCCCGCAGCAGCTCCCAAGACTCAAACTCATCTGTAGTCGGCATACAGGTTATGCCAATATCGACTCGGCCTTCCCGCAACGCCTGCTCTACGCCATCATCGCCCCGATATTCGACGATTGTGACCGCAATGCTGGGATAGCGCTTGTGAAATTCGGCAATCACGCTCGGCAGCACATGGGTAGCGGCACTGCGAAACGAAGCGACCCGCACCTGACCGCCCTGCAACCCTTTGGATAAATTGGCCTCTCGCCCGATCAGCTCGAGCTGCCGCAGCATTTCTTGGGCGTGCTGTAACACACGTTCGCCAACAGGAGTCAAGGTGGCACCATGCCGCCCCCGTGATAGCAACACCACCCCCAGGTCCTCTTCCAAACTGGCGACTGCATGACTGACTGCCGATTGAGAAATGCCGAGCTGCAACGCTGCCTCGCTGAAGTTGCCACAGTTTGCGACCGCAACCAGAATTCGTAACTGAGATAGTTTGATCGCTTCTAAATTCATGGGTTCCCCTAGCTGTGATGAATGCATTGTGAAGGTTCAATTGCAACCCGTAACAAGAGCTGCGCGGCGGAAGATTTTGACGACAGACTTTAAAAAGACCTGCTCTAAAGTCTGGCAGGACTTTAAACAAGTATGCTCAATTGTTTTGCAATCAACGGTCTTTGTTCCCACTTTAGCCATGAATTTTATTCATGCATTTGATGAATATTACTTTTTGTTGCGGAAGCGCCAAATCACTACAGTGGAATCAAGGGGAATTGCATCTGTGACGAGATGCGCCAGCCTCAAGGCTTTGATGCAGTTGCTCTACTGCTGCGATAGAAAAGTGCGGTAGGACGGTACTCAGGCGATTAGCCCAGTACAGCACCAGCATTTCACAGCAAAACCGATAAACCGAGCGCAGAAAATAGCGCAGAATTCTTTAGTGAGGAGGATCAGTCGATGCTGAAAACTCATCTCCAGCCCATTGTGGCGTTTCTATTCCAAACACCAAATCACCCAAACCAAACTCAAGTTAGCGATCGGCACCAGCAACCTGCCTCGGACCAGGTAGATCGCGAATACTCTCATCCTATGATTGACTATTACTTTGTGAATGCCGAAAGTAACGGCACCAGCCAAGCTAATTCAGACCGTTCTGACTATTGGCAGCCGATGACAGGATACTATTTTGTCGATGCCAATCAGCTTGACACGAACCAACCCGATCAATCCGAACAGAGCGCAACCAAGTCACCTAAATGGGCAACCTTCTTCAGCCACCTCTGGCACTCACTGGTTACGCCCAATACCGATCCACGAGTTGAGCAGCAAATTGACCGTTCTGGCCAACCCCTCTGGCAGGTCTATGATCCGATGAGCGACCGTCATCACACCTTCTATTCGGAAGAAGATGTATATCAGTGGCTCGAACGTCGCTACTATGAATAGTCCTAGAAGTGGACTCAGCTCTGAGCAGGCGTCTCCCTTAACGTAGGCGGTGGTATTCACTAGCGCGCACCTGATTCAGGTGCAGGGTGATATACTACCGCCTATATGCATGGGGTAACTCTAGCTTAGCGTTCCAGCACGGTCATGAATTTGCCCTTGGCAAAGGGAGCCGGAATAATCGGAGTGAACCTGGCCCGGTCCGGCACCAGGTTGCGGACATAGAACTCGTTCATCTGATGAATCACCTGGTCGCGAGTACCGATAATCCAGATCTGTGCTCTATCGTCTCCGTAGGTGTGATCGATCACGGTCAACGATTCGTTGCATTCAGTATTCATTGGGTTTAGCCTCGTTTGTTTGATTTCGGTCAAGAAATCGCTCAAGGCACCATGCCTGACTACAGGACGCATCAAACGAGGCCATGCAGGTTGCACTTCTACAGTACAATCAACACAGCCTTGCTCTCTGGGTCGAACAGAGAGTCAGGTGAGCTGATCCTTGCGTGCTGGTAACACCTTGGATCAGCGCCCGAATCGCCTGCCTTGAGCGGCCCACTAGCCCTCTTCGGGTCCGAGAAAAACTAGTATCGCAAAGCATAAACTAAAGCAGTGAGAAATACAAGCGTGAGATTGTAATTGTTCACAATGCGTGAACGTTGCTTGCAGTAAAACCACTCGCTCAGCTCAACCCACTGCTGCACCGCTGCCATCTACCAACTCAAAACTCAAAACTCAAAACTCAAAACTCTCCTAAGGTATAGCAGCCTACCCGTTTGTCAATCTGGGCTGCACGAACCGCTTGCTTAAGCGTCTTTTGTAGTCCACTCTCATGCAAATGGTGACGACGCACAATGCCACTGCGCGGGTCACGTGAACGACTCGGCGAAGGAAACACAAATTGCCAAATCCAAGCTCGATCGGCATGAGGATATTTTCGCTCTAGTGCGAAGGGCAAGTAAACTGAGCCATGACCCTGATCTAAGTCTCGCTGGTGTCATTGCTTCACTCGCTGAAGATGTTGAGTGAGGGACTCAATTAAACTAGTCGGTAGCATGGTGACTCGACTTTCATTGCCTTTAACATCCCGCACCACAATTTGACGTTGAGCAAAATCCAAATCTTTGATTCGCAACTGCAACCCTTCATTCAAGCGAAGACCACTGCCGTAGAGAAGTTTAATCACAATTTGATACACACCTGAGAGATGCTGGAAAAGGGCTTGAACTTCAGCTCTGGTTAGCACTGTTGGTAGATATCGTGATGGGTTAAAGACTTGGATTTTGCTCAATGGCAGATTGGGATTCGGGACACTAAGGGGCATGAGAGCCGAGTCACAATGCTGCCGCTTTGCCTGGTCGAACCCTTGCGCCATCAGCTAGAGCAAGCCAGAAGATTGCATCCGCAAGACCTGGAGGCAGGCTATGGCTCAGTTTATAACGGTAGCTATACTCCGCGAGGACTTGCAGCATAACAATCTGGTTAAACAAAAACCGATCGCCCCTAGGAACGATCGGATCATCTGAGCGTAGAAACTTGAGTGAACCTGTCGCCGACTTAAGCCTACTCGAAGAGACCCAAGACCGGAGCCGGTTCTGACTCTGCAAAGTGCGGCATCAGGAATCCATTGGCATAGACTTGCGGGTTTTCCTGCGCAATGGTCATGTAGGATTGGCGCACCTGGGCATTCACGGCCACAGTCTTCACGTCATACATTTGGGTTGCCAGCTTGGGATAGAAGCCAATTCCGACAATTAGCACCAGAAAACAGACGGCAATGAACACCTCACGAGGCTTGGCATCGCTGTAAATAGCATCCGCCGGCAGCACACAATTGGTCCCAAAGCAGACGGCTTCCTGTTCGCCCTGGGGTTTGCCTGCATCGGTGAGGACACAGGATGGAGCCATGCCTGCACCATAGAAGACCTGCCTCAGCATCGACAGCAGATAAATCGGCGTCATAATCACGCCCACTGCCGCCAGGAACACCGTGACCGTGCGGAAGGTAGAGCTATAGATGTCGCTGGTGGCTACGCCCAGAAACACCGAGATCTCACCCACAAAACCGCTCATTCCCGGCAGAGCTAGCGACGCCATTGCTCCCATTGTGAACAAGGCAAACACCTTTGGCATCACCTGACCAATGCCGCCCATTTCTTCCATCGCCATCGTGTGGGTGCGGTCGTAGGTGACGCCCGCCAGGAAGAACAGGACGGCGGCAATCAAACCGTGGGAGATCATCTGGAGCAGTGCCCCGTTGATACCCAGATCGGTGAAGGAAGCAATACCCAACAGCACAAAGCCCATGTGCGACACCGAAGAATAGGCCAGCCGCCGCTTCATATTGGTTTGGGCAAACGAGTTGAACCCGCCATAAATAATGTTGACCACGCCTAGAATCGCCAGCACCGGCGCGAAGTAGACATGGGCATCCGAGAGCAGCTCCAGGTTGAGACGAATCAGGCCATAGCCGCCCATCTTCAGCAGCACACCAGCCAAAATCATCGAGACCGGAGCGGACGCTTCACCGTGGGCATCGGGCAACCAGGTATGGAGCGGGAAAATCGCCAGCTTGACGCCAAAGGCAATCAGCAAGCCCGCGTACAGCAATAGCTCCAGACCGAGCGGATAATCCTTTAAGCCCAGCTCGACCATATCAAACGTGACGGTGTCGCCATAGAAGGCCATTGCCAGCGCCGCCACCAAAATAAAAATCGAAGCGGCTGCGGTATAGAGCAAAAACTTGGTTGCCGCATAGCGACGCCGCTGTCCGCCCCAGATGCAGACCAGCAGATACACCGGAATCAGCTCCACCTCCCACATGATGAACAGCAGGATCAGATCTTTGGCCACAAAAACCCCGATCTGACCGGCATAGAGTACCAGCATCAAGAAGTAGAACAGCCGCGGCTTCCGATCCACCTGCCAAGCGGCAAACATAGAAAGCGTCGTCACCAGTCCAGCCAGCAGCACCAGCGGCATCGACAGCCCATCGACCGAAACGGCCCAGTTCAGCCCCAACTGCGGTACCCAGGCATAGGATTCCACGAGTTGAAACGTCGCACTGCTAGCATCGTAATGCGTCCAAAAGGCGTAGCACATCAAGACAAAGTCCGCGAGACCTACACCCAGAGCAAACCATCGCACACGCTTGCCATCTTTATCTGGCAGCACGGGGATGATTAGGGACGCGACGAGTGGCAGTAGGACGATCGCGGTTAGCCAGGGAAATTGTTCCGCTATCATGGCAATGAGAAAAAATACCTATTTACATGAGTCTATTCTACTCAGGTTTGTTTACATTTGTTCATAGATCTTTGCCATAGATAAATATTTAGTAGAGTTTAGTAGATAAATTGCTGGCGATTGAAATCGCGTCCACACAGACAAAACCCGCCTGCGTGCGTTACTCAGACAAACTGATCATCAGCGAAGGCCAACAATTGGTCCGCTTACAATCACCTGTCCAACAAAACTAACTCCCCACTCCCCACTCCCCTCGTTCGGCGAGGCTCACGAGCCGCATCTCCCCACTCCCCACTCCCCTCGTTCGGCGAGGCTCACGAGCCGCATCTCCCCACTCCCCACTCCCCACTCCCCACTCCCCACTCCCCACTCCCCTTGTTCGGCGAGGCTCACGAGCCGCATCTCCCCACTCCCCACTCTCCACTCCCCACTCCCCACTCCAAGTTAATTCTTTCTATACTCTCTTCCAAAAACCAGACCAACCGCGAGACAATAATCACGCTTCGTTTGTTATCAGGAGTTAAAGATATGAACGCCCTGAGATGGCGCAGAATGGTGGCTCCCCTGTTGCTCAGCCTGCTGCTTGCTTCCGCCTGTGCTCCGCCGGCTCCGTCTCGCTATGAGCAGACTCAGCAGGAAACAACTCAACGCAATGCGCCCGGCGCTGTCGCCAAAGAGGCCACCCAAGGCGCAAAATTCAATCAGTTTTTTCCGCGGTCGGTGAGTGGCTACCAAATTGTGCCCGCTCAGGAGAAGAAAGGATTTGCCGAATATAAGGTGAACCGAGGCGGCAAGAATGTGGCGGTTCTGTCGATTAGCGACACTACCGGTGTGGCGGGTGCGGCAGATAAGTTTCAGGGTAGCGCCACCAAAATTGCTGGCTATCCGGCAGTGGAGCAAGGGCAAAACATTACGGCGATTTTGGTCAACGGCCGCTATCAGGTGAAAGTGCAGTCCCGCGACCCCTCCTTCACTAAAAACGACCGGGTGGCTTGGATTCAGAAATTTAATTTACAGGGATTGGCAAATCTGCGGTGAGATTTGGGTGTTGCTGTATTGGGAGCAGGAGAGATGAGGGAGGTGGCGGCTCGTGAGCCTCGCCGAACGAGGGAGGTGGGGAGCAAAAGTGTAGCTCTGTTTAGGAATTAGTAATTAAAAGATCAATACAAGCTTTAGATGACTGATTGAATGTCATTGAAATCGTCGCTGCATCAGCGGGTTGAATCGTCTGTATAAGGAGTAGGCTGTGAGCAAACCAATTTATGAAATCGTAGACCGACTGCCCACCGGTGGCATTACCGTCATGGCGCTGAAATCGCTGGATTTCGTCATTCCCGGACAATGGCAGAATTTGGTTGGCTTTGACAATACGATTCGGGCGGTGACGGGCGAAACCGACGAGGGTTTGATTCAGCAAATTGGCGAGCGGGCCGTGACCCTGTTTAACGACAAATCCCAGGGCTATCAGCAAGCACTCTGGCTTTACCAAACCGTCGATTCAGCGTCGGGGGCACTGGGAGCCGCAGCGTTAGCCAACCGCATTGGCCAGGATATTTCCTTTCTGGGAGTGCTGAAAAACCTGACGCCCAAACCTGAACGCGCCCAGAGCATTGACCTCTGCGTCAAACTAGTCGTTGAGCTAGTAGCCTTTTGCCAAATCAACGGCATTCCCGGCGACAGCATTGGCGACTTTTTGGCAGCCCTAGGCGACTATAGCGGCGAATCTCTGATGCGGATGGCGGCTCTGGTTTGCTTCGATGGCCTGATTCCCCTCGGTCCCGATTTTGCCCTCAAGGGCTTGTCCACTATTCAACAGATGCCCCCCGCTGACCTGGAGCACAATCAGACCTTCAAGGGGGTGAAAGATCTGATCCCAGGTGGCAATACGGCGGGTCAGCTTGGCTTTATCAGCCAAAGTTTTGCATCCACGAAAGGCTGGATGGATAACTTTGTGGCAGCCCATAACCTCACGCCGGAAAAAGTCGTGAATAACTTAACCAAATTTGTGGAAATTTCAAAAGATAAATTAGATTATCTAGGCGCATTCATGGATATGTACGTCAAGTACTACGAGCACACGGGTGTGCAAACCCTGGCGCGACGGTTGATTGAGCGGGCAGTGGCGGAGATTTGAGTGAAGGGTGAGGGGTGGGGGGTAGGGAGTTGGGGGTAGGGGGTGAGGGGTTATTGGGTGGTCCAGGTTGGGGCGGTTTTTATCATGGTGGTGAGTTGACCGAGGATCTGATCATAGGTTTTGTATAGTTTTCTGCCAGTGTTGGTGTCAAGGTAACTGCACTTAACCGAAAATTCTAACCAAACTTGGGTTTCGGTTGCTTCTGCTTGGCAATCGCTCAGTTTGGCGATGAAGGCAGCTTGGTATCTACGCTTGCGCCATGCTTCACCTAAATTGACACAGACGGAACGGGACGAGCGTCGCATTTGATTGGTCAATGAATACCGCTCTTCAATCGGAAATTGCTTAGTCACCTCAAAAATCTCCATCGCTGCGGCAAACGCAGTTCGATACACCTCTAAATCTCGATAAGTTCTAACCAATCCCCTAGCCATGACACAACACCCACCATCCCAACCCCCTAATCATTCCCCCAACCCCCAACCCCTCACCCCCAACCCCTCACCCCTCCGCCCCCATCCGCTTCAGTCCGATACACTGTTGAGTAGTCATTCACAGAGTAGTCATTCACGAGGGTCAAGACAATGGATGCCGCTACACTTTGGCAACGTTACCAAGATTGGCTGTATTACCACGAGAGGCTGGGTCTCTATCTCGACATTAGCCGCATGCGGTTTAGTGACGAGCTAATTGCTACCCTTCAGCCCAAGTTCGATAAGGCGTTTCAAGATTTGGTGGCCATCGAGCAGGGGGCAATTGCCAATCCGGATGAAAACCGTATGGTAGGCCACTACTGGCTGCGCGATCCCGACTTGGCTCCTACCCCCGATTTGCAGGAAGATATCGTCACGACGCTGCACAAAATCCACAGCTTCGCCCAAAAGGTGCATAGCGGTGAGATCCACCCGCCCAACGCGGCTAAGTTCACAGACATCCTCTCGATCGGCATCGGCGGATCGGCGCTGGGTCCGCAATTTGTGGCTGAAGCTCTAGGAGCGCTGGATGCTCCGATGCAAATCCACTTTATTGACAATACCGATCCAACTGGCATCGATCGAGTACTGACCAAACTGAAGGACCGCCTCGCCTCGACCCTAGTAGTGGTGATGACTAAATCTGGCGGCACACCTGAAACCCGCAATGGCATGTTAGAAGTGAAGCACGCCTATGAGCAGCAGGGGTTGAACTTTGCTCAGCAGGCAGTAGCTGTGACCGGCATTGGCAGCAATTTTGAAAAGTTAGCCAAAACCGAAGGCTGGATCGATATTTTCCCAATGCACGATTGGGTGGGCGGACGCACCTCCGAAATGTCGGCTGTGGGATTGCTGCCTGCGGCGCTGCAAGGCATCGACATTGACGCAATGCTGGCCGGTGCCAAGGAAATGGATGCCGCGACGCGGGTGCCCCAACTCAAAGGTAATCCGGCGGCAATGATGGCCCTGAGCTGGTACTATGCGGGCAACGGTAGAGGCGAAAAGGATCTGGTGGTACTGCCTTACAAAGACAGTTTGCTATTGTTCTCGCGCTATTTACAGCAGTTGGTGATGGAGTCGCTGGGCAAGGAAACCGACCTAGATGGCAATGTGGTGCATCAGGGCATCGCCGTCTACGGCAACAAGGGATCCACCGACCAGCACGCCTATGTGCAGCAGTTGCGGGAAGGCGTCGCCAATTTCTTTGTCACCTTTATCGAAGTGTTGGAAGACCGGCAGGGCAGTTCGATTGAAGTGGAACCGGGCGCAACCTCTGGCGATTATCTGTCTGGCTTTTTGCAAGGCACGCGCCAAGCTCTATTTGAAAATCAGCGCGATTCGATCACCGTCACGATTCCCAGAGTTGATGCCCGCACAGTGGGTGCCCTGATCGCCCTCTACGAACGCACGGTCACAATCTACGCCTCCTTGATCAACATCAACGCCTACCACCAGCCCGGTGTGGAAGCCGGCAAAAAAGCTGCCGCCGCTATTCTGGATCTGCAAAAGCAGGTGGTGAAAGTCCTGCAAGAAGCCAATGCCCCAATTTCCCTCGCCGATCTGGCTTCCAAAGCCGGAGCCACCGACCAAGTCGAGGCCATCTACAAAATTGTGCGCCACCTCGATGCCAATCAGCGCAGCGTCCAGCTTACCGGCGATTTAGGGCGGCCTGAGGGGTTGAGGGTGAGCGTGAGGTAGGGAGTAGGGGGTGGAGGGGAGTGGGGAGTGGGGAGTGGAGGGTAGGGGGTGGAGGGTAGGGGGTGGGGAGTGGGATTGGTATGACGAATCAATTGCAGGTTAAGTACTCAAATGCACTAAAATGCATTGAGATTTTGAACTCAACTTGATGTGCAGGCTTGACCCACCCACCAGCAATTTAAACAGAAAATCCTACCCAAAACACCCCCCTTCACCCCCTACCCCCCACCCCCTACCCCCAACTCCCCACCCCCCACTCCCCTATGCCTCAAACAATCGACTTCCTCAGTCACCTCAATCCCTCCCAACGCCGTGCGGTTGAGCATTATTGTGGACCGCTGCTGGTTGTGGCGGGGGCCGGATCGGGGAAGACACGCGCCCTTACCTATCGGATTGCTAATCTGGTGCTGACCCATCGCGTCGATCCGGAAAATATCTTGGCGGTGACATTTACCAACAAGGCAGCGCGGGAAATGAAGGAGCGGATTGAGCGGTTGTTTGCCGAGCAGGAGGCGGTGGCGCAGTATGGTAAACCGTTGGAAGCGCTGTATCCGGCGGAGCAGACGCGCCTGAAGTCGCAGGTGTATAAGCAGATTACCAAAAACCTTTGGATCGGCACGTTTCATGCCCTCTGTTCGCGGATTTTGCGGTTTGATATCGAGAAGTATCAGGGCATCAACGGGCGACGCTGGAATCGCAACTTTTCGATTTTGGATGAGTCAGATGCCCAGAGTTTGATCAAGGAGTTGGTGATCAGCGCTAACCTGGACGACAAAAAATTTGAGCCGCGCTCGGTGCGCTATGCGATCAGCAATGCCAAAAATCAGGGCCTGTCGCCGCAAGCCTTTGAGCAAGAACAGCCCAACTATCGCGGACGGGTGATTGGCGATATCTATGCCCGTTATCAAGAGGCATTGGCGAATAATAACGCGCTGGATTTTGATGATCTGATTCTGGTGCCGGTGCAACTGTTTCGGCAAAATCAACAGGTGTTAGATTATTGGCATCGACGCTTTCGTCATATTCTGGTAGATGAATACCAGGACACAAATCGAACGCAATATGATTTAATTCGGCTATTGGTAACGAACGGTGTGGATACGCACCAGTTCAATGATTGGAATTACCGCTCGATTTTTGTAGTAGGCGATGCGGATCAGTCAATTTACTCGTTCCGAGCAGCAGATTTCACCATCCTCATGAACTTTCAGCAGGACTTTGGCGACGGTCTGCCGGATGACGATACCCGCACAATGGTGAAGCTAGAAGAGAACTACCGCTCCACTGAAAACATTCTGCAGGCCGCCAACGAACTGATCGAAAACAACACGGAACGGATTGATAAGATCTTGCGTCCAACCCGCGGATCGGGAGAATCGATCTACT
The DNA here is from genome assembly GCF_032598965.1 of Leptolyngbya sp. NK1-12. Taxonomy (NCBI): domain Bacteria; kingdom Bacillati; phylum Cyanobacteriota; class Cyanophyceae; order Leptolyngbyales; family Leptolyngbyaceae; genus Leptolyngbya; species Leptolyngbya sp. NK1-12. The sequence goes on along the minus strand of NZ_CP053586.1, from coordinate 5,488,433 downwards.
GCTATCGGGCCGAAGACGAAACCGCAGAAGCGAATTTCGTGGTGAATCAACTGCGGCAAATGGAGCTGACCAACCCCGATTTGAACTGGGGCAATTTTGCGATTCTCTACCGCACCAATGCCCAATCCCGCGCCTTTGAAGAAGTGCTGGTGCAGTATGGCATCCCCTACACAGTAGTGGGCGGCCTCCGCTTCTATGACCGCAAAGAAGTGAAGGATGTGCTGGCCTACCTGCGGGTACTGGCGAATCCAGATGACACAATCAGCCTGAAGCGGATTATCAATACACCCCGACGCGGTATCGGTAAAGCCACCGTAGATCGGCTAGAAGCCGCGGCCTCGCAGTTGGGTACCTCGCTCTGGCAGGCCCTCAGCGATGAAACGCTAGTCCAAACTGTGGCCGGACGCTCAGCCAAACCGGTGATTGCCTTTACTCAAACGCTGCAACACTGGCAGGAAAAGGTAAGTGAATATTCAGCCTCACGCATCGTGCAGGGAATTTTGGAAGATTCGGGATATGTGAAAGATCTGAAGCAACAGGGCACTGACGAAGCCCTGGATCGGTTGCAGAACGTGCAGGAACTCTACAACGCAGTTCTCCAGTTTGAGGAAGACAACGAAGAGGCGAATTTACCACTATTTTTAGCCAATGCTTCTTTGGCCTCTGATTTGGACAACCTGCAAGAAGCACAGCAGGCTAAGGTCTCGCTGATGACGCTGCACTCCTCGAAGGGACTGGAGTTTCCGGTGGTGTTTTTGGTGGGGCTAGAGCAGGGCTTGTTCCCCAACTACCGCTCGCTGGAAGACCCTAAATCGCTCGAAGAAGAACGCCGCCTTTGCTATGTGGGTATTACTCGCGCTAAAGAGCGGCTGTTTATCAGCTATGCCCGTGAGCGGCGGCTGTACGGCAATCGGGAACCGGCTAGCCCGTCGTTGTTCCTATCTGAGTTGCCCGCCGATCTGCTGTTGAGCAACACGGCATCAGCCATTCCCAAACGTATGACTCAATCGATCCGCGAAGCTAAACAAACCTCTAGCCTGCCCAATACCCATGCCGATGACTGGAGTGTGGGCGACCGGGTGATTCACCGAGCCTTTGGAACCGGCGAAGTGACACATATTTTTGGTGCTGGCAACAAGATCTGTCTGGCGATTAAGTTTCCCAGCTTGGGACGGAAAATTATTGACCCTAAAATTACTCCCTTGCAACGAGTCGAGTAATTTTTGATTAACTCAATCCTTCTTCATCACGTTCTGCAAACACTTGCTTTGCTATCAGCATTGCATTCAAAGCCGCTGGAAACCCTGCATACACCACTAGTTGCAGAATCACTTCCACCACCTCGGTCCGCGTACAGCCCAGGTTCAGCGCCCCGTGGATATGGGCTTTGAGCTGCGGTTGGGCATTGCCCAGCGTGGTCAGAGCCGTGATCGTGACGAGCTGTCGCGTTTTTGCATCTAAACCAGGTCGCGAATAGATTTCGCCAAACGCAAATTCTAGAATATAGCGGCCCAGATCGGGAGCGATTGCCTGCATCTGTTCCAACACCTCAGCTCCCGCCTCTGCATTGATCTGCGCCAACCTCTGCCAGCCCCGTTGCGCCAACTCCGATAGCTCTGCATCAGGCTCTAAACTAGCCCCCAATTCAGTTTCTCCCGGCTTTACCGACCCAAAATCCGATTCTGACCCATTCACAGTCATTCTCCACTCCTCTATCCGTTTTATCCCATCTCCCCTCGTTCGGCGAGGCTCACGAGTCGCATCTCCCCTCGTTCGGCGAGGCTCACGAGCCGCGTCACTCCCATCACTCCCACCAATCACCTACCATACCAAAGGATAGAATGCAGAAGTGGTTAATCCAATCAGGTTCAGGAACCGGCATGACCAACGGACGAGCACCAGCGCCAACCAATCTGCCAACCCAACTACCCACTAAACTGAGTCTCAGTACGATTGCCATCCGCCAGCATATTGCCACCCTGATGCTAACCTTGGCTGTGATTGTCTTGGGCTGCTTCTTTCTGGTCAGACTGCCGGTAGATTTACTGCCGTCGATTACCTATCCTCGGATTGGAGTGCGGCTCGAAGCTCCAGGGATCTCGCCAGAGGTGGCTGTGGATGAGATTACCCGTCCGCTAGAGCAAGCCTTGGCTGCGACCGATGGGGTCGAGCAGGTGTACTCCCAAACTCGCGAAGGACAGGTCAGCCTCGATCTCTACTTTCGGCCCGGAGGCAATCTAGACCGCGCTTTAAATGACGCCACTGCTTCGGTGAATCGGGTGCGCAACCAGTTGCCCGACGGCCTAGAGCAGCCCCGCTTGTTTCGGTTCGACCCATCGCAGCAGCCCGTCTATGAATTTGCCCTCACCTCGGCCAACCGCCAGCCTGTCGATTTGCGCGTGTTTGCCGATGAGGAACTCGCTCGCGAGCTAACCACCATTCCTGGTGTGGCCAGCATTGATGTATCGGGAGGCGTGCAGGAAGAGATTCAGGTCAACCTCGACCTCAACCGCTTACAGGCATTAGGCGTGGGTCTAAACGATGTCCTAGACACGCTGAATAACCGCAACCAAGATATCTCTGGCGGCCGTTTAGACGGTACTCCTGACGAACCCCTAACCCGCACTGTAGGCCGGTTTCGCTCTGCTGCGGAACTGAGCAATCTGTCCTTTGCGGTCCGCTCGCCTCAAGCCGAGGCAACTACCAATCCGAATCCGATCATCCGCCGCGTCTATTTGCGAGATTTCGCCACGGTCGTTGACGGCACGGAAGAACAGCGAATTTTTGTCAACCTCAACGGTCAGCCTGCCGTAAAGGTCAGTATTCAGAAGCAGCCGGATGCCAACACGATTACCGTTGTCGATGGCGTCAAGCAAAAGCTGCAATCCCTACAAGCCAGCGGCAGCCTTCCCAGCGATTTATCCCTGACTACCACCCTGGACGAGTCCCGCTTTATTCGCAACTCCATCGCCAATGTTGCATCAGCCGGATTAGTCGGAGCCTTACTAGCTGCGATTTCAGTTCTGTTCTTTCTCGGTTCTTTACGGCAAACCCTGATTATTGTTCTGGCGATTCCCCTAGCCAGCCTAGTCGCGATTTTACTGATGGGTCTATTCGGCCTCTCGCTGAACGTGTTTAGCTTAGGCGGCCTCTCTCTCGGCGTTGGCATTGTGGTAGATAACTCGATTGTCATGCTAGAAAGCATCGTCAACCGCGTCACTCCTGTCTCCCCTACCTCCTCCATCTCCCCTACCCCCGACACCATCATCGAGCAATCTACCCAAGCCAGCCAACAGCTCGAATCTGCTCTGCTCGCTTCTACTGTTACCAATATCGCCGCTGTCGTTCCCTTTCTGCTGGTAGGTGGCTTCTTTGCGCTGCTGTTTAATCAGTTGATTCTAACAATTAGCTTTGCGGTAGCGGCGTCGCTGCTAGTGGCCCTGACGGTGGTGCCCATGCTGACTTCACGCCTGCTGACAATTCCTCGCTCGAGCCGAATTGGTGAATGGTGGCCACTGCGACAATTTCGGCAACGGATGCAGGCTGCTACTCTCAGCTATGGCCGCTGTCTCGGTTGGGTGTTGCAGCATCGCCTCTGGGTAATTGGACTGACGGTGCTGGTGCTGGTTGGCAGCAGTTGGTGGATGGGCGGACAGTTAGCCCAGGAGATCTTGCCTCGCATCAATACGGGGCAGGCGCGTTTGTTTGCCCAATTTCCTCCCGGCACTGCATTGGTTGATAATCGCCAGGTCATTCAGGCAGTAGATGAACTGATGCAGCAACAGCCCGAAACCGATTATGTTTTCTCCTCGGCGGGCGGATTTCTGTTTGGGACCACGACCATTGCCAACCCGCTGCGGGGTTCCAGTACAATCAGCCTCAAACCAGGCAGCGATGTGGCTGCCTTTACCGAACGCATGAACCGGATGCTGAACCAGCTCAATCTAGTGGACACGCGCCTGCGGCTAGTGCCTGAGTCGGTACGGGGATTGATCCTCACTAATTCTCCGGTGCGCGGCGGTGAAATTGATCTAGTGTTTCAGGGGCAAAATGCCGCTGCCCTCCGACAGGCCAGCGCTCAAGTATTGGCAGCGCTAGATGAACAAGCCACTCTGGCCCGTTACCGCCCCGATGGCGATCCGCTACAGCCAGAAGTGCAAATCCGCCCCGACTGGGAACGTTTGGCCGCACTCGGCTTAACCGCTCGTGACGTGGGTGAAACGATTCAAACAGCGATTGAAGGCTCGGTTCCCACCCAACTCCAGCGCGATCAGCGGCTGGTAGATATTCGCGTCCAGCTTCGCAACACCGCAATTCAAACCCCAGACCAGCTTCGCCAAATTCCGCTGTTTACCGCCAATGCCCAACTGATCCGCTTAGGCGATGTGGCTCGCATTGAACTCGATCAGGCTCCCGGCCAAATTCAGCGTATTAACCAACGGCCCGTGGCTCTGATTGCCGGCAGCCTCAATGAAGGAGCCAGTTTGGGTGCGGCGCTAGCGGAAATGCGGGCTATTGTTAGCCAACTCCGTTTGCCAGAGGGCATATCGCTGCTGCCGAGTGCCAGTGCCGAGACCAATCGCCAGATTCAAGCCTCGCTGGTGACGCTGGGTGGGTTGGCGGCCTTTCTGGTGTTTGTGGTAATGGCTGTGCAGTACAACTCGCTAATCGACCCGCTGGTGATTATGCTAACCGTGCCGTTGGCCTTGGCTGGAGGTATCTTTGGGTTGTTTGTCACCCAAACGGCGGTGGGAGCCACGGTGCTGGTGGGAGCAGTGCTGTTAGTAGGAATTGTGGTAAATAACGCCATCATTATGGTGGAGCTAGCGAATCAGATTCATCAGCAGGAACAGGTGGATCGCCACACTGCCATTCGTCGGGCTGCCCCAGAACGCCTCCAGCCGATTTTGATGACGACGATTACGACGGTTTTGGGGATGTTTCCTCTAGCGCTGGGAATTGGTGAAGGCTCCGAGTTTTTGCAGCCGTTGGGTGTGGTTGTATTCTCCGGACTGGCTTTTGCCACGCTCCTAACATTGCTAATCATCCCTTGCTTCTACACGCTGGCCCACGATTGGCTAGAGTATCAGCGCAAACGCCGTTTGGATACCGCGAAGCGCTCCTACCCAATAGAGCCAGGTCGCAAGTTGTAGCAGTCAAAGCGTTATGGGGGGATAGCAATTTGAATAGCAGTTGAATAGCAGGAGGCAGAATTTTTCTTGGTTCCTTTTCAGTTCATGTTCGTCTATTGATAGGATTTCCACCAACACTAATGATTTCTAACTTGATGAAGCAGGTTAAAGGTAGTTCTTCTCACCTCATGGCACACAAACTCAAACCGAGCCAATTTTTCAAATGGCAAGCAGCCGATGGAGCCTTTACCGTCAGTCATCGCAATTTAGATTCAGTTGCCAACCATATTCGCAATCACCCTATCCATCATTCACAGAAAACATTAATTCCTACATTTGAACTACCTTCCACAAAGAATATCTGGCGATTGAATAAACCCTATAGACAGACTTTGCTAAGGTAGCTACACAAGTAATGTGTGCAGTCACGGATACCTTCATGATCAAGTGGCTGTTTGGTGTACGAAGGCATACATTGCTCGTGTAGCTGCGGTTTTAACTGCCTATCTCCAACTCAATCACTCTTCTCATCCTCCACCGCATCCCAAATTCGCTTCAGCAAATCGTAAAAAGGCGTCCAATTATCATCCTGAGCAATCGGTTCCCAAATCGCTTCAATTTCGGGTCGAATGATCACCGTCAGCGGATTATGTTGCCGCAGGCGTCGCGCGATTGTATCCAGTTCCGATTCCGGTAAGCTGTTGAGCACCTGATAATAAAACTGCCGCCACGATTCAAACTGAGGCATCACGGCGTCCGCTTTAAGGGTAGGAAAATCGGCTTGGGCCAAAATCTGAGTGGCATCCTCGCGCCATGAGCGGTCAAACTGTTGCCGCAGGGTGGCAAAAAACTCGTGATAGCCAATTTTGCTTTGCCAGAGAAGCTGGAGAGTCCGTTTCAGCAACTCATCGCCTACCTCTTCTGAAACTTGATCGATTCCTAGCTCAAAGCCCAACTTGCGCAGCATCCACTGGCGGTAGATCGTGTGATAGTGGGCGTCAAACTGGGTCAGGGACTGCTCCATCGCGAACGGATCGATTACGGTCTTTAGGGGCACTTGCAGCATTTGCAGATTCCAGAGGCAGGCGGCGGGTTGGTTGGCGTAGCAGTAGCGGCCAGAGTAGTCGAAGTAGGCAGCCGTGAACTGGGGGTCGAATTCATTCATAAAGGCATAGGGGCCATAGTCAAAGCTTTCGCCGGTAATCGACATATTGTCGGTATTTAGGACGGCGTGACAAAAGCCCACCGCCATCCATTGCGCCGTCAGGTCGGCCACTCGCTGCACCAGTTCGGTATAGAAGCGCAGATAGGCATCCTCCTGCTGCCAGAGATAGGGATAGTAGATCTGAATCACGTGATCCAGCAGTTTCTGGATCAAATCCTGGCGGCCCAAATAATGCAGCCGCTCAAAGGTGCCAAAGCGAATGTGGGAACGGGAAAAGCGCACCATCACAGACGAACGAGTTGGAGACGGTTCATCGCCCCGCCAGAGCTGTTCGCCGGTTTCGATTAAGCTAAAGCAGCGCGATGTCCGCACGCCCAACCGATGCAGCATTTCTGCCGCCAGCACCTCCCGCACGCCGCCTTTGAGGGTGAGTCGCCCGTCCGCGTTTCGCGAGTAGGGAGTCCGGCCCGATCCTTTGGTGCCAAAGTCATAGAGTTCGCCATCGCTGCCGCGCACCTGCCCGTAAAGGAAGCCACGCCCGTCGCCCAAGTAGGGGTTATATTCGCCAAACTGATAGCCGTGATAGCGGATGGCAAGCAGGGGCTGCCGGTCGCGAAACAGGCCAAACGCTTCAATAAAGTCGGCATCGCTCACAGACTGAGGGTCGAGTCCCAGCAGCGGCAAGATCTGGTCATTGCGAAACCGCAAAATTTGGCGCGGAAATTCAGCCGCCGTGACGATATCGTAATAGTCTTCGCCCAGATTCTGGAAAGCCGGTTCGTAAGTAAGCGACAGCAGCGGATTGGCAGCGGAACGGTCAGAAACTTCGGGAAACATTGGGGTGGCTAGGCAGATTGCTGTAAAACAGGTGAATCCGATGGGGGCGGATTGCCTTTTTAAGTCTAGCGTTTCAGTCCAATCTCCCATGAAAAAAGGGAGAGCCATTTGCAAACTCTCCCAACCATCAGGGTGCATCTACATAACACATTATGACATTACAGTATTGGGGGGCGTCACCCCCTCTTCAAGCTTCTATAAGAAAGTTTTTTATAAGAGTGAAGAAATGGTGGTTTTGATTATGGTTCAGTAGCGTTCTAGCAGCAATTGCACTTCTGCGTCTAGCGTCATCCCTTGCATCGCGGTCCACTCGGCTTGACGAACAGCGAGGAAAGCTTGAGCTAGCTCAGGTTGGAACGCGGTGAGTAGAACCGCATCCTGCTTCAGGTGTTCGATCGCTTCTCCGAGATTGACCGGCAACCGATCGATACGCCGCTGCTGTCGTTCTGAGTCTGGCAGATTTCCCGGATCGATGGCAACCGGATCGCCGGGATCGAGTTGGTGGCGAATTCCATCTAATCCAGCTGCAATTACGGCACTCAGCGCCAGGTAGGGGTTGGCAGAGGCATCGATGGTTTTTAGCTCGATGTGGGTGGGGCTGGGCGGCTGGGGATTGGTGGGCACCCGCAGGGCTGCTTCTCGGTTGTCGATGCCCCAACAGCGAAAGGCTCCGCTCCAAAAGTGCGGCTGCAAGCGACGGTAGGAATTGGGACTCGGCGTCGTGACCGCCATGAGCGCCGGTAAGTGGTGCAAAATGCCGGCCACAAACGAACGAGCCAGCGGCGATAGGTCTCCGGCAGCCGTGGGCAAAAGGTTCTCGCCATTGCGCCAGAGGCTGAGGTGCAAATGACAGCCATTGCCAGCCTTGTCGGCAAACAGTTTGGGCAGAAACGAAGCCCGCAGCTGATGCCGCAGCGCCACACCCCGCACCGTTTCGCGGAACGCAATCTGACGGTCGGCAGCTTGCAGCGCCTCACTGTAGCGAATCGCAATCTCGTGCTGTCCGGGGCCAGATTCGGGATAGTAGCGCTCCACCGGAATCCCTTGTTGCAGCAGCGCGTCGGTAATGTCGTTGATCACAGCCCAGTTCAGGTCCATGCCGAGGGTGGAAGCAAACACCGTCTCATCGGCGGGCTGGAGGCCGGTTTCGGTTAATCGCAGTAGGTAAAACTCGTTCTCAAAGGCAGCTTTGATTTGCAGATTCTCGGCTGCGGCTTGGGCCAACATTCGCTTCAAGCAACTCCGGGGACAGAGCGACCAAGGTTGACCATCTTTGACCATATCCCCCAGCACTCGCGCATGACCGGGGGCATAGGGCAGCGGATTCAGCGTCGCCCAATCGGGCACCAGCCACGCCTCTCCCACCGGGCCGAGACCGCTTCCAGCAGCGACAGCATCGTACATCACCGGAATCGCCTGCTGCGCGACCGAAATACCGATGCCCTGGGTTTGATGCTCGACTAAAAAATCCAAATGGAAGGCTTTCGCCCGAATCACATTGGCATTATCGCACCAGAGCACCCGCACAAAGCGAATATTTTCTGCCTCTAGTGCCGAACGAACGTCCATAGATGCCTAAATGCCAATTGATGTTCTATTAATGTTAGGACTTACGCAAAAGAGATTCCCCAGCCCCCTTAAAAAGGGGGCTTCTGAGGTTCCCCCCTTTTTAAGGGGGGATAGGGGGGATCGAGTTTCCGCTTTCAAGCGCGTAAGTCCTAAATGTTTTATTACAGTACCTCAAGTTCTGGCAATTGCTGCATCCCACCGGAACCGAAGCTAGGCGCGTTCAATCGTTTTAATCTTTTAGTAACATTCCGTTACAATAATCTCATCCTTCATTATAAGTTCCCGACAGCCATGCACCTGACCTGGTTAAACAGCAATTCCTGGTTGATTGAAATGGGCGGACTGCGGATTCTGCTCGATCCGTGGCTAGTTGGCCCGCTGGAGTTTGGCAATCTGTCCTGGTTGTTTCGGGGAGAGCACACCCGGTCCGTAGCAATTCCAGAGCCGGTCGATCTGATTTTGCTGTCGCAGGGGTTGGAAGACCACGCCCATCCAGCAACGCTGAGGCAGTTGGACCGAACCATTCCGGTGGTGGCCTCTCCTAACGCTGCAAAGGTCGTACAGGGATTGGGCTACCAGCAGGTGACGGCGCTAGCGCATGGAGAAACCTATCAGATAGGCCAGCAGATGGGCCAGCTCACGATTCGAGCAGTGCCCGGTTCCCCGATTGGACCAATGCTGACAGAAAATGGCTATCTGCTGAAGGATGCGGCTGGAACGCAGCTCTATTACGAACCACACGGCCATCATTCGCCCAGCTTAAAAGCCTTTGCGCCGGTGGATGTGGTGATTGCGCCGGTGGTGGATCTGGAGATTCCTTTGCTGGGGGCAATTATCAAAGGCTGTCGCAGTGCCCTAGAGGTGGCCCAATGGCTGCAACCGCAGGTGCTTTTACCTACCGCTGCTGGAGGGGATATCACCTTTTCTGGCTTACTGACAAAGGTGTTACGCGCCCAAGGCAGCCCGACCGAACTGCAACAGCAGTTGACTCAGCATCAGCTTCCGACTAAACTAATTGCTCCCACTCCAGGAGAACGGGTGAATTTACCGCTGGCAGTTACCTCTGCTGGTTCAGAGCATCTGTGACGAGCCGCACTGACAAAACCAGTCTGAGCCGCTAGATTGCTCAGTATGTTTCCCTAAAGGCGACGCATCCAAGTCACCAAGTCTGTAATTGTGCGGAGTTTTGCTTCCGCTTTACCTGAACTCTATTTGGATGCCCGTATTTCTCAGGTTGTTGACGTTGTCAAGAGTTCGGTAGTCTAACGGAAGCTTGGTCTCTAGACCGCTCTGGTTAGCAAGATCCTGTGATTCGTACAGGTCGCTTTCAGATTGGTACTGCTGACCGATTTTGGCGGCTCAAGATACCGAACCCCTGTTGCGATTTGTGCAGCAAGCGGATGTCTCCCAATTCAGCCCCTGCATCCCAGCATCGTTTGTGTGGTAAAGGTCACTTCTTTCTGCTTTTGCTGCCATCAGTTGTTGACCCCATCCCTTCACATCAGACCTAAACAATGAATTCCCCCGATCAGGAAAAGGTTCTCGGCTTTAAACGACGTGAAATTGCCCCTTCACGCTGCCAACCTCAGACGCCGGACAATACATACGCAGCTGGATTTGCGCCAAGCTTCACCGCAGGCCGGGAGCTGACCGAGAAAGGATTACTTCAGCAACTAGAACAAGAGCAGCTAATCAACAAAATTGCGCTACAGATTTTTCAGGCATCCGATCTCTCTTATATTCTGAATCTGGCTGTCACCGAGATTCGCCGGTTTTTGCAGGCCGACCGCGTTTTGATTGAGCGCTATCACAAGGGCGAAAGTTTGGCCGTGGCGGAATCGGTTGAGCCGTCCTACCAGTCCTGTCTGGGAAAAAGCTTATCTAGTCTCTGGAGTGGGTCACGGCTGAAGCTATACCAGCAGGGCTTAAATGAAGTGGTGGCTCAGCTGGAGCCTGTCCACGAATTCTCCTGGCAAGACCTTCTCCAAGCCCAAGCGCGGCTAGCCATTCCCATCCTGCGCAATCAGGAACTGTGGGGTGTGCTGGCCGTGCATCAGTGTAGCCATCCCCGCAACTGGCAGCCCGATGAAATTGATCTGCTGGAGCAATTGACGACTCGGCTGGCCATTGCGATTCACCATTCGGAGCTGCATCACGAAATTCAGCGCCTGAACGACCATTTGGAAAGCGAAGTTCAGGCTCGAACCGCCCAGCTCCAGCAAGCCTACGAGTTTGAAGCGACCCTAAAGCGCATCACCGACCGGGTGCGCGACAGTTTGGACGTGGATTTGATTCTGCAAGCTGCGATTCGAGAACTGGCAATTGTGATGGGGGTACGGGCCTGTAATGCGTCGCTTTATGACTTGGAGCAGGGCACTTCTACCACTTGCTACGAATACACCAGCTTTTTGTCACCTTATCAGGGCCGGGTTGCCAAGTTCTCGACCACGCAGGAACTCTATAGCCAGCTTCTGCGCGGTGAATGCTTTCAGTTTTGCTCGTTGATTCCTAATCCAGAACGAGGCATGGTGGCCGCTCTAGCCTGTCCGATTCTAGACGACCAAGGAGTGATTGGCGATCTGTGGGTACTGCACCACAAGGATCATGCCTTCAGCGAACAGGACATTCGTTTGGTCAAACAGGTAGCCAACCAGTGCTCAATTGCGATTCGTCAAGCCAACCTCTATGCCAAAGTGCAGGAAGAAGTAAAAACCCTGGAGCGGCTGAATCAGCTCAAGGACGACTTTTTGAGTACGGTCTCCCACGAACTGCGGACGCCGTTATCGAACATCAAAATGGCGATCCACATGCTGCGAACTGCGCCTAACCCGGAACGGCAGCAGCGCTATCTGCAAATCCTCGAAGCCGAGTGTAGCCGCGAAACCGAGCTAATCAACGACCTGCTCGATTTGCAGCGCCTGGAAAACGATTCCTACCGCGTCTCGCCGGAACCAATTCTGCTGCAAGAGTGGCTGCCCAGCATCATGGCTCCCTTTCTATCCCGTGCCCAAAGCCGTCAGCAGCATCTCCAGATAGATCTGCCATCCGACACACCTGAAATCATCACCGACCGCAAGAGCCTAGAGCGCATTCTGGCCGAACTGCTCAACAACGCCTGTAAGTACACCTCCCCGGATGGCTCGATTGCCCTCACAGTTCAGCATACCGCCGCTGCCAACCCCAACCAATTGAAATTGCATTTAACAAACATGACTCAGCCGGTCGCAGTCACCACCTTTGTGATTCGCAACGAGGCCGATATCCCAGCTACGGAAATTCCCCGTATGTTCGAGAAGTTTTACCGGATTCCCAAGAGCGATCCGTGGCAGCAGGGCGGCACCGGGTTGGGTCTCGCCTTGATCAAAAAACTCGTAGAAACGCTACATGGCTCGATTGAAGCCGAGAGCCGTGATGGCTGGACAATCTTAACCGTGCATTTGCCCATGCTGGAGGCAGACGGGCATTGATTCGCCCGCACCATTGACCGTCTCCATCACCTCAGTTTCAGTTCCAGCTAAACGCTTCAGGGCCGTGGTTAGGTCCGCCGTCAACCGCTGGGCTTCTGACTTGGGCTTGCCTTGGGTATAGTCAGCCACCTGCAACGGTTTGCCGATCCGCACGTTTACCTTGCACCCCCAAGTCGGAAACGCTTGGCTGTAATCGAGATAAACCGGGACAACCTGTACCGTCAGGTCGGGCTGGCTGGCCTCGGCTTGCAGAGCTAGGCGGGCTAAACCGGGCTTGAGCGGATGGACCTGTTTGTCGCGGAAGATGCCCCCCTCCGGAAAAATCACCAGCATCTCCCGATTTTGCAAAATTTCTAAGCCATGGCGCAGACTAGCAATGGCCGGTTGGCGGGGATTGACTGGAAACCCACCCAAGTGCCGAATCAGCCATCCTTGCAGCCCCTTTACCTCATCAGCCGTCACCATAAAGCGAATATCGCGGCCTGTGGCAAACCGACCGGCTGCATAGGGCACCACCAGCGCATCCCAGCGAGACCGATGGGTGGGAGCCAAAATCACCGCGCCATCGCGGGGTACATTCTCCTGCCCGGTAACATGAATGCGAAAGTAGGACGGAAGCACAACCCAGGAGCCTAAAGCATAAGCCAGCGGCGTCATCCAGGGCGAAGGGCGGGAATCAATTGAGGAGGACTGATTGTGTGTGAGCAAAGCAGAAGTCAAGGAACGAATCACAAGCATAGCAACGACTAAAGCAGCGATCTCAGCTACAAACTGAGCATCTTTAAAGTACTTTAAAGTAAAGATAAGCGGCATCTTTACCAATCTCACCCCTCTGGGGACAGTTCTGCTGCTGTCTATATTGAGCCTGCTACTTGTGCATGGTTGCTATAAATCGGCGCTAGGCTGCTTCGGTTGTATTAAATAGCTCAAACACCTGACGGCAGAACTGTTTCAGCTTTTCTTTGACTTCGCTACTAGGCTCGGTCTTACCGATGAACTGCCAGTCCTCCACAGTGGACAGTCGCCATTGCTCACCCAGGTGGGTAAATCCAGCCGCCTCAATCCCGATCGCCCGCCGCGAACCCAGCAGCGGATCTTGATAAAACCGAATCTGCACCAAAATACTGCGACTTTGGGCCGAACGGCTCCAGCCTGGTAGATGAAAGCCAATGTCGATCGAGTCTGGGTCAATCAGTTGACGAGTATCTGGATCGTTGGCCCAAGGCCGCAAATCAGCTTTTGCATCGGGAAAGTGCGACTTAAACAGGTTGACAACGGCGGCAATTTTGGTAGCCACAGTCACCCCAATCGCCTGTTCTGCTGCATTCACGCCATTCCACTCCTAACGACAATGACTCAATTTACATCTAATCATGAAGTTTAAAGTGAATAGTACAGATTGATACCATTTGCTCTAGCTGCAGCTGGAGGAGCCAGAAGTCAGAAGCCAGGAGTCAGAAGCTGGGGTAAAGCTGGCTGAATCATCATGATGGAACGCTGGATACACAAGGCCCTTCCTAAACGAGTGCAAGCCGAGTCTGTACAGAATTTTGTGTCAATCCAAATCATTTGGCTTCGTCATTTCCCACTCGCAGGTCAACGGCGGGCTAGTCGGGGAAGTCTGCTCTAGGGCTATGCCTTCCCACAGAGTAGCAGACAAGGAATTTAGTCCACGAGCCGGAACGCAAGCATGTGAGTGGACTGGCTGGATTAGCCCGTGCTTCAGCAACGGGTGAGCGATGCTGCAAACAAACACAAACAACCCACAGACCTACCCTGCCAATTAGATCATCCAAGTGGGGGAAGAAAAATCCGCTCAATCAATTTAGCTTAATCAATACAGTTGCATTTCGTACATCTAGCGATAGATTTTCTCTGCTTTTCTCCACGCTTCTTTAATTGCCAGGAGTGAGTTGCACTTGTTAAGCTGACCTTAAATCAGCTGCTAATTTTTACCGCTTCAAATTTCTTCTTACCTCGCCTCGAAGAGATTTAGTTATGCTTAAAGTTCAGTCCTACAAGCATTGCTGTTGGTTTTCTTAACATTCCTGTTGATATTTAATCTAGTTACCTGACTGCAATCGCTGTGGAACGTTATAACCCTATACGGCCATTTCTCTACTGTCGCTTCGACACTAGATCACCACATTTTATTGAAGTTGCGTTGTTGAAAATTGCCTCTACTTTGCTGTAATCGCTTACTCGACAATCTACCAATGTTTGCCGATTTGCACTTCTGATTTTGCCTTAAGCGTCGATTTTTTGATCACAATTTAGGAGTCAATCCATGTTCATAGCTCATCCTTCCCAGTCGTCTTCTCCAGCCACTGCTAAAGATCAGGCATTTATCCTCTGGTTTGATCAGGTCGGTATTGAAGACGTGGGTTTAGTGGGTGGTAAAAATGCTTCGCTAGGAGAAATGATTCAGCAGCTCACGCCCAAGGGAGTGAATGTACCCACTGGCTTTGCCGTTACGGCCTATGGGTTTCGCTATTTCATCCAGCAGTCTGGCTTAGAAAAACGGTTGCGCCAGCTTTTGGCTGACCTGGATGTGGAAAATATCGACAACCTGCGGGAGCGCGGCAGACAGGCCCGCACAATGATTTTGGATACGCCCTTTCCCGCCGAACTCGAAACCGAGATTGTAGAAGCCTATGTGCAGTTGAGCGAGCGCTATGGCGTCAGTTTAGCCCCCTGTGATGATCTGCAAGGCCAAGAGCGGGAAGCCTGCCGTAGCTATCATACCGGCGTGGATGTCGCGGTTCGTTCTAGCGCTACAGCAGAAGATTTGCCCGATGCCAGTTTTGCCGGTCAGCAGGAGAGCTACCTGAACGTACATGGGATTCGCGGCGTGCTAGAAGCCTGCCATATGTGCTTTGCCTCGCTATTCACGGACCGGGCTATTTCCTACCGCACCATCAAGAACTTTGATCATTTCGATGTGGCGCTATCGGTCGCGGTGCAGAAAATGGTGCGCTCGGATTTAGCCACCTCTGGCGTCATGTTCTCTATCGATACCGAAACCGGCTTTCGTAATGCTGCCTTGATTACAGCCGCCTATGGCTTGGGTGAAAACGTGGTGCAGGGTGTGGTGAATCCCGATGAGTATATTGTGTTCAAACCCACGCTGAAGCAAGGATTTCGCCCGATTCTCGACAAGCGACTGGGCAGCAAAGAAATCAAAATGGTCTACAACATTGGCGGCAGCCGACCCACGATCAACGTGCCGGTGCCCAAGTCCGAGCAGGGCCAGTATGCGCTCAACAACGCTGAGATTCTTCAGTTGGCCGAGTGGGTCTGCACGATCGAGGAGCACTATTCGGCAGTGCGGGGTGTCTATACGCCAATGGACATCGAGTGGGCCAAGGATGGTCAAACCGGCGAGCTGTTTGTAGTGCAGGCACGTCCGGAAACGGTCCATTCCCAAAAATCCAGCAATGTGCTCAGAACCTATCAGCTCAGCGCTCCACCTAAAGCAAAACCGATTTTGACGGGGCGGGCTGTTGGCGAGATGATCGGTCAGGGCAAAGTGCGGGTGATTTTAGATGTGCGCAAGCTGGATGAGTTTCGCGAGGGCGAGGTACTGGTGACCGGACGCACCGACCCAGATTGGGAGCCGATCATGAAAAAAGCCAGCGCCGTGATCACCAACCAAGGCGGACGCACCTGCCACGCGGCGATTATTGCCAGAGAGTTGGGGATTCCGGCGATTGTGGGTTGCGATCACGCTACAGAACTGCTCGATGATGAGCAAGAAGTTACCGTCTCCTGTGCAGAAGGCGAAGAAGGTCGCGTCTATCAGGGGCTACTGCCATTTGAAGTCCAGGAAATTCAGCTGAATGAGCTGCCCCAAACCCGCACGAAGGTGATGATGAATGTGGGCAATCCGCAGGAAGCCTTTCGCCTGTCGATGATTCCCAACAGCGGCGTGGGTCTGGCCCGCACCGAGTTTATTATTGCCAACCACATCAAGGTGCATCCGCTGGCCCTGCTTCATTTCGACCAGCTCAAAGACAAGGGAGCCAAATGGGAAATCAGCCAGTTAGCATGGCTCTATTCCAACTACGCCGATTACTTTGTCGATAAGCTGGCATCAGGGATTGGGATGTTGGCCGCTGCGTTCCATCCCAATCCGGTCGTGGTGCGGATGTCGGACCTAAAGAGCAACGAATATGCCAACCTGATCGGCGGACGCGAGTTTGAGCCAGAAGAAGAAAACCCGATGCTGGGCTGGCGGGGCGCCTCGCGCTACTATGACCCCAACTATGCCGACGCCTTTGGCTTGGAGTGCCGTGCTTTTAAGCGAGTCCGGGATGAAATGGGCCTGACCAACGTGATTCCGATGATTCCCTTCTGCCGCACGCCCGAAGAAGGCCGCAAGGTGCAGGCGGAGATGGCTAAGCACGGCTTGGTGCGCGGTGAAAATGGCTTGCAGATTTATGTGATGTGCGAACTGCCGAGCAACGTGATTTTGGCCGACGAATTCAGCGAAGTGTTTGATGGCTTCTCGATTGGCTCCAACGATTTAACCCAGCTCACTCTTGGTTTAGATCGAGATTCGGCCCTGGTATCTCACCTGTTCGATGAACGCAACGAAGCGGTGAAGGTGATGGTGAAGCGGGTGATCGAAAAAGCCAAGGCCAAGGGACGCAAGGTGGGCATCTGCGGACAGGCTCCCAGCGACTATCCGGAGTTTGCCGCCTTTTTGGTGGAACAGGGCATTGATTCGATTAGCCTCAACCCCGACTCGGTGCTGAAAACCCTGCTGACCATCGCTAAAACCGAAGCGGCACATAGTCAGCCGTAATCGCAGTTAGCTTTTTGTGGGGTAGGCAAAATACCTGCCCCTTATTATTTTTTTGTGATCGAGAATATCCTCAATCAAACTACATCAATTTTTGCCAACAAGCATTAAGATTCGCGCAGCGATCTCAGCAAAATTCGAGTCACCGTTTAAACTGCAATTATCAATACATATACCTGAGCACCAGGTAAGGGGGAATTATGAAACCCATGATTTGGCACCCTGAACCGAATGATCAAAAAGTGAATCAATATCTCGAACAGGTCAACCACGCACCCTACGAAATTATCTTTGCAACACTGCTAGGCTTGTTTTGCTTGTCTGTTTTCGTAATTTTAATTGGCATCTTTTAGGTTATATCTGCAATCATCTTTACGCAATTACCTGCTGATCGCCCGATCATCTATCGTTGGCTTCAAGGCTATTGGCTCTAAGCGCTGACAAAGCGAGTTTTTGAGACCTGCTTCTGGAGTTTTGATCGGGTGATTTACTGTGACAAAAATCCGGTTAGCAGAAGGGGGAGTAAGATAAGCGCCGTCACAATTAACACTAGGGTTCCGGCATCGAGTTTGAGAATCGGTTTAGGTTCCGGCATAAACAGCTATTTCTACACGATACAATGCCTTTAAAGGTATCACGGTTGCATCAGAAAACTCATACTGTGATCTGCCAGCTGCAAGCATCAGAAACCCGCCTGTGACCACCACCACTTGCAACTGGCACTTGCAACTCTGGCACTTGCAACTCTAGCAAGTTCTATGAAAGTGACTTTGCGATACCAGCCGCCAAGTTCTAGAGGCTGCGTTCCTCCAGAATCGTTTGATTCCCAGACACACATGGCTATGATGGATATGTTGTTTCGCAATCTGCGTCAATTGCGTCAATGAGCAGTGGCCTAGAGAGAACTAGCATTTGGCAATACAAACCCTGGTGGTGTCAGCCCTGGTCAATTTTGTTAACAGGTATGCTGATCATCAGCGGCAGTTGGTTTTGGCTGCATCGGGTTTGGCTGACTGGTTTGGTAGCAATGCCCGTTCTTGTCTGGATGGGATTCTTTCTGCTGATTTATCCCAAACTGATGAATCAAATGCTGGCAGATGCAGCAGAGCAAGTAATCCAGCAGCCCACTGAAGTAAAGCAAGCCGAGCAGTCAGAATAGAGGTAGTCGCGCCTCAATTACTTCAGGGCTAGGTGCACAGCACTCATCAAGATGACTGGTCAACATGGCTAGACTGGTCATACCTAGATTCGGCAGATTGCTGTGCTAAGAGTTGAGTCCTTTAAATAAACGGTTCGCGATAAACTGGGAGGATGTTTCAGAGGGTACTCTGAATTAGAGCAAAGGGATTGGAAACCGCTGTGACTGCTAGTCTTTCATCTGTTAATTGGCTTAATTCGGGCAACGCTAGTTATCGGTCCCCCAACGGCTGGCAGGGGCTGATTGAGACCTACCGCCGCTACCTGCCGGTCAGCGAGCAAACTCCGGTAATAACGCTGCTAGAGGGCAATACGCCTCTGATTCCGGTGCCGTCGATTGCGGCAGAAATTGGGCGTCAGGTGCAGGTGTGGGTCAAATATGATGGGCTGAACCCGACGGGCAGTTTTAAGGATCGCGGCATGACGATGGCGGTCTCAAAGGCCAAGGAAGCCGGGGCAGAGGTGGTGATTTGTGCCAGTACGGGCAACACCTCAGCCGCTGCGGCAGCCTATGCTCGACGAGCCGGAATGCGGGCCTATGTGCTGATTCCCGATGGGTATGTGGCCTTGGGTAAACTGGCGCAGGCGTTGCTGTATGGCGCAGAAGTGTTGGCGATTCAAGGAAATTTTGATCGGGCTTTAGAAATTGTCCGGGAGATGGCAGAGCACTACCCGGTCACATTGGTAAACTCGGTCAATCCCTACCGCTTAGAGGGGCAAAAAACCGCTGCATTTGAAATTGTGGACGTGTTGGGTACCGCTCCCGATTGGCTCTGCATCCCGGTGGGCAACGCTGGTAACATCACCGCCTACTGGATGGGCTTTTGTCAGTATCACCAAGAGGGATTGAGCGACCGCTTGCCCCGGATGATGGGCTTTCAGGCGGCAGGGGCGGCTCCTCTAATCAGTGGCCATCCCATCGAGCATCCCGAAACTCTGGCAACCGCGATTCGGATTGGCAATCCGGCCAGTTGGGATAAGGCGATTGCCGTGCAGGAAGCCAGCCAGGGGCAGTTCAATGCCGTTACCGACGAAGAGATTTTAGCTGCCTATCGGATGCTGGCTGCCCAGGAAGGGATCTTCTGTGAACCGGCCAGCGCGGCTTCAGTCGCAGGCTTGCTGAAGGTGAAAGACCAGGTGCCGACGGGGGCCAACGTGGTGTGTGTCTTGACCGGCAACGGTCTCAAAGACCCCGATACGGCAATCAAACACTGCCAAAACCAGTTTAAGACGGGAATTGCACCGGATCAGGTGGCTGTGGCTCGTGTAATGGGCCTATAGCCGCCGTCTGAGCAGGCTCATTTCCCCGGTGTAGCGGAATTACGGTGGCCGAGCGTTCCTGCTTGCGGGCACGGGCTTTTGCTAGCAGATCCATCGTGTCGCCAAGGGCGGTGGTCAAGTCTTGACGGGTTTGGGTGTGGGCTTGCCGTTCGGCTTCTAGCTCCTGCACCAGTCGGTCACAGTCGAGTAAAGCCTGCATCAAATGGGGTTTTAGCTCTTCTGGAGTCTGCCATTGCTCCACCTGCTGGTGCAAAATTGCTCCATAGTTGCTGGCGTCTGGTGTGGGCCGCTGTTGGGCCGCCAGTTCGACTTGCAGGGCTGCAATAGTATCCTGAGCTGCCTGTAGATCAGCCCGTCGTTGCTTAGCCTCAGTTTCGTACAAATTCCGCCAGTTGGCAGCACTGATGTAGGCTTGGTCGCGCTCCTGCTGCACTTCGGCTAACTTTTGCTGTAGGGCTTTAATTTCCGCCAGCCATTGCCGGATATCCTGAGTCATGGGTTTACTTCTACACCGCTATTGCTAGAGAAGTCTAGAACAAAATTTGCGTAACGGCATACGGCGCTGGCAAAATAATCATCACCAAAATAGCTAGTGCTAACAATCCCAAGAAGTCACGCTTGTTGTCCAACTCACTGACATCATTCAAGGCTGGTTCATCAACCACCGGCATAAAAAACAGCAGAATTGCCCATAGCAAAAACTCGCGCTGCACGAACGACAAGCCCAGCACCAGCAGCCGTGCAATTTGACCAATCGTGGCTCCCCGTCGCTGCCCAAACATGGCATGGACGATATGGCCACCATCCAACTGACCCACCGGCATCAGGTTGAGCGCCGTAATCACTAGCCCCAAACAGCCGGCAATCGCCACAGGATGAAGCTTTAGCGCACTGCCTGCCGTCAGGGCATCTCCCAAGGCCAGCTTACTCATCACGGCCAGCAGCAATGAGGCCGACGGCCGAAACGATTCAAAGTTCAAAATGCCCGACTCTTCGGTCAAGGGTGCTGGAGTGGAGTGGGCCAAGCCCCAGAGCAGAATCGGAATTGTCACCACAAAGCCAGCCAAGGGACCTGCCAGACCGACATCAAATAGCGCCTTGCGGTTCGGCACATGGGAGCGGAGTTGAATAAAGGCACCAAAGGTGCCAAACGGAAAAATCATCGCTGGCGGCACCGGAATAAAGTAGGGCAGCGTGGCCCGAATCCGATAGCGACGGGCAGCAAGGTAGTGCCCCAACTCGTGAATACCTAAAATTGCCATCAGGGAAAGGCCATAGGGCAAACCTGACCCAAGAATCGTCCAGTCAGGAGGCGTGGTTAATTCTGGATTGGCCATTAGCGCACCCGCCAGGGTTGTCGTCAGCAAGGTGGCCAGCAGCAAGCCCAAAGCAATCCCCGGACGAGTTAGCTGCGTATCACGAGTTGGAGTCTCAGCTGAACGAGCTTGCGGGTTGGGCACCAGTGCAAAAAACGGCTTACCGTTCAAGCCTTCCTGGAACACCACTAAAAACCGATCGGCAAAGTAAGCTTCTACATTTTCCCGTACCGTTTTGTAGGCGACATCCGGTGAGGCACGCAGTTGGCCCCGACAGATCAGCGCCTGTGGTTTGTGCTCAATGGCCTGCAAATAGTAAACGGTCCAGGGAAAGCAGTTCTGCAGCTCGGCTTCTTCTTCCTTGTTAATCGGACGCAACGTTGGACGCTTCTCTAGAGGACTCATCTGAAACTCTGGCTGCACGTCGGACTGAGGCGTCGAAGGTTTAGCAGAGGGTTGAGCCGGACGCCCCCACTGCACCAGCAGCAAATACAGCACCGAACTGATCATAAATGGCACAATCAGCAACAAGAGTGGAATTCGCTGATCGTCCTGATTGAAGATCACCCAGGCTGTCCAGACAAAAGCAGGCATCATCATCACCACCCACAGTAGCCAAACGGGCGTTTTGGTGACATTTGCCACGCTCCGTTGCACAATAAAGTAGGTCAGAAGTCCTAGCAAAACTAGCCAAAACAGAATCATGCTGCGATCTCAAATTCGGTCAGCCTAGGCTTACAATAAATCAGCTCAATTAATTAGCATTAATGATTAGCAATTAATCAGCCCGATCCATCAGCCATTGATTCCAGGATACCGCTTCCCATCAGTTCGCAGCATTTTTCTGGAAAGTTTTCAGTGAGCGATTGCTGATAAACCGCCCATAATCCGCTGAAATCATTGGCCATTGATGCATGAATCACCCCTTCTCTTTACCCTCTGAATTCGGGCCTGAATCAACACTGGGCAATCCTTCCAGTACCCAAGCCGAAAACCCAGAAACCAAACCGGATGCCCGCATCGAGCCACCGGCCACGGCAACAACCGGCAAACAACCCCGGACCGTTTTCCCGACTATTTTTGCCTTTCCTCCTAACCGTGACACCATGGGGGGCACAGCCTATCTGCTGCTCGAACCCACCGGCAATATTTTGATCGACTGTCCAGCCTGGGATGAGGTCAATCGTGAATTTATCGAAGCTCAAGGCGGAATGCGTTGGCTATTTCTCACCCATCGCGGCGGCATGGGCAAAGTAAAAGAAATTCAGCAGGCATTTCAGTGCCAAATTCTAGTGCAGGAGCAGGAAGCCTATCTGTTGCCCGGACTAGAGTTAACCGTCTTCCAGCACGCCTTTCAGCTCAGTCCCAACAGCGAGGCCATTTGGACCTGCGGCCATTCTCCCGGTTCTGCCTGTTTATACCACCGCCACTACGGTGGAATTTTGTTTACCGGACGGCATTTGCTGCCCAATGCGCAAGGTCAACCGGTGCCGTTGCGCATTGCTAAAACCTTCCACTGGCCCAGGCAAATTCAAAACGTAGAAAACCTGCGCCAGCGGTTCACAGCCGCAACCCTCAGCGCCATCTGTCCAGGAGCTAATACTGGCTTCCTGCGCGGTCAGCGGGCCATTAGCAATGCCTATGAGCAGCTAGCCCAGCTCGATCTGAATGCCTGTTTGCAGGCCAAGCCAGGTTTGTAGTTCCCCTTTGCAACTGCTAGCTGAACTGCTAGCTGAATTGTGCTAGCCAGATTGCATCCCTTACAACACCCGTTACAACTAATTGCACTTGATTGCGCTGGAATAAATTGAATTGACAGGGATGTTGAAAGAAAGCTAAAGAGGAAGTAGATCCGTCTTAAGGCACTTGTTGCGAGTTTTGGCTTCGGCTGTAATTGAGATTGCTTGAGCCTAATTGCTTAACATCCTTCAGCTCTCTAGCCGCTAGTTTTTGGATCTGCAATAGCTGCAATAGCTGAGCCTGTGGCTTTTCAGTGCAATTTTGTTTTGTTATAAATTTGCTTTGTCATAGAGCCGCTTTAGTTCCTGTCTGAAATTCCTATCTGACCAGGTCCAGACTGCAAAGTTCCCATAATCAAGACCAGCAAGCGTTGCTCATCGCTGATTGACTAAGTTCATTGACTTACAGGCTCAGGAGCTTTGGATTTAACTTTCATTAACCATTTCTTTAGCAAATCTTGCAATCGGTGCTAAATATCCTCCTCGCTCCTCCTAAACCCTATGGATGCTACCCCTAACCCGTTCAAAACGGCCAACTATCTGTTCAGAAAAGCGAGTCATGCGCAGTGGCATCGCACTCAAAGTAAACAGCACATTCTACGCTCCCAACTTGGATTTAAAGACCTAGCCCTCAGTCGTCCCAAAGCCTGTCAGAACTGTGCTAACTACCACGGTATTGCCTACGGCTACAGTCGCGAGAATCGGACCATGCTAGTCTGCGGCTTTCATCCTTACGGTTGGCTAGAAGATAGTCATTGCCCAGATTGGAGTGCGACTTAAAACAGGAAAAGAGCTATCCCACACTGTCCCGGAAAGCAGTAAAATCAACTGGGAACATTTTGGGAAGCGACATGCTGAAGCGAATTGCAATCGTACTGCTGGCCATTGTGGGTTTGAGTTTGCAGAGCTGTACTCCGGCATCGCTAAACCTCAAAAGCTATGTCAATACCTATCAGGGCTATGAGTTTCTCTACCCGAACGGATGGGTGGAAGTAAAGGTCAACAACGGTCCAGATGTGGTTCTCCATGACCTGATTGAGGAGCTAGAGAACGTCAGCGTGGTGATTAACCCCATCTCTGATAACAAAACCCTCACCGAACTAGGCACCCCAACCGAAGTGGGCTATCGCCTGTCTAAAAATGCCATTGCACCCCCGGATTCGGGCCGGCAAGCCGAATTGATCAGCGCTGAGAGCCGTCAAGTTGGCGATGAGCTGTATTACTTGCTGGAGTACGCCATTAAACTGCCCAGCCAACAGTTGCGCCATACCTTGGCTAGCGTAGTGGTGCGACGCGGCAAGCTATTTACCTTCAACCTCTCAACCAGCGAGCAGCGTTGGGAAAAAGCTCAGGACCTATTTCGCAAAGTGGTCAACTCTTTTTCGGTTTATTAGTTCGAGTCTATTAGTTCAAATCTATTAGTTCAGGTTTATTTGCTGAAACAGCTAGCAGTTTCTTATGGGCATTCCTTCCTTTGTCCTAGCCTCTGCGTCTCCGGCGCGGCTGCGTTTGCTGCGCGAAGCGGGCATCGAACCGATCGTGCATCCCAGTCACTTCGACGAGGCTCAAGTGCAGCTGGCCTCTCCACAGGACTTAGTCCAGACCTTGGCAGACGGAAAAGCAACAGCAGTGGCGGCTGAATTCAATGGCGCACTAATTTTGGGCTGCGACTCAGTACTGGCCTTTCAAGGCGAAATTTATGGCAAACCGGCCAACCCCAGAGAAGCAATCGAACGATGGCAACAGATGCGAGGACAGACGGGCCAACTCTTTACTGGCCATGTTTTGATTGACCAGGTCCAGCAACGCAAGCTAGTACAATGCCAAGTGACTGAGGTGGAGTTTGCGCTGGTAAGCGAGCGCCAGATCGAAGCCTATGTGGCAAGTGGTGAACCGTTACAGTGCGCGGGCGGCTTTGCCTTAGAGGGTCGGGGAGGGTTGTTCATCGAAAAAATTAACGGCTGTCATAGTAACGTGATTGGTCTGAGCTTACCGTTGCTGCGGCAAATGCTGGCTGAACTGAGCTACGATGTGACAGATTTTTGGTTACGCCCTTAACAAAGCGATTGTTTAGAAACGGTAAAAATTAAAATCCTGCAGTAGAAATTTTAATCCCAGGTTTCATGGCTGGAAAACCGCCGTCAAATTAGCAATAGTCAGTTTGGCACGGACATTTTTGTGGGGGCGCGGAGCGCCCCCACAAAAATGTCCGTGCCCTAACTTATGTGACTAAAGCTATACCAGGAGAACCCCAGCTCTTGTTGATTTTTACGCTATGACTTCAACCACTCCCGAAGCCGGCAATTCCACGGTGAAAGCAAGAAACAACGCTACAGCTGTCGGTGGATTTTATCCGTACTAGGACCTATGCATAGGTTTAGTGCAGACTTCACTGTGTCTTTATGAAGTCACCAGAAGTACTGATGCTATATTGCCAGTTAAGACAGGACAATTTAGATACAGGTTTGTATGCTGGAAGCGGGTGCAAAGTCGCTGACCTCAATTCAAGTAACTGTTCAAGTAACTGTCTCTCCCACTGTAATTGCCTTAGGATCCTCTGTAATCGGTAACTGGACCCAACAACTGTAATCCAATCGTTAGCATCTACTAGGCAAAGATCTTTTGACCTAATTTCTACTCTGAGTCGCCAATGGATTCATCCATTCCCAAGTTAGATAAGCTGCGTGCCAACCCTCAATATCAGACCCAACTGGCCCAAATTTGCGGCACTGACCAGCTCTTCCGCAACCGCTACCAAATTCTGCGAACCTTAGGACGGGGCGGGTTTGGTGTCACCTATCTTGCTAAGGACGCATCACTGCCCAACTCACCAGTTTGTGTGATCAAGCTTTTATGTCCCAAGGTGAGTAATCCGGTCGTGCTGCAACGGGCCTGCCAACGGTTTGAGCGAGAAGCGAAGATCCTCAGCCAATTGGGAAGCCACGCCCAAATTCCACGTCTGCTCGATTATTTTCAGGTGGATGGTGAATTTTACCTCGTGCAAGAGTATATCCGTGGCCGCACGCTCGCCAAAGAGATCAAGAGCAAGGGCACCCTTTCGGAGCTAGAAGTGAAACAGTTCCTGCGCGAGATCCTGCCGGTACTGAGCTACATCCACGAGCATCAGGTGATCCACCGCGATATTAAACCCCCCAACATCATTCGCTGTCAAGATGATGGCCGCTTGGTGCTGATCGATTTTGGGGCTGTGAAAGAGCAGTTTGTGCAGGTAAGCCAGAGCACCCAGCGGGGCACCACGACCCACTTTGTTGGAACTTTAGGCTTTGCACCACCCGAACAACTCGCTCTGCGAGCTACCTACTCCAGCGACATCTTTGCCTTGGGTGTTACCTGTTTGTACATGCTGACGGGCAAACCGCCGATGGAATTCAGCTACGATTCGGCTACTGGCGAAGTCAACTGGCAAGACTATGTTACGGTCAGCGAGCATTTCGGCAAAATTCTCGACAAGATGTTGAAGGTATCGGTCCGCGATCGCTACCAATCGGCCGATGAGATTCTGCGCATCCTCAACCTAGAGCCATATTTGGGCAAACTCTCCGACTGTTTGCATATTCAACCGCGCCTCTCAGAATTACCCGACGAAGCTGCGCTATTGGCTCGTAACGGCTATCTGCCGCCGATTGTGCGGGCCGCTATTGCCATTCGTCGCTGGCGGGCACGCATGATGCTCCGCGATCGCAAGCGCAAAGTAGAGCAAGAGGGAGAATTGCTGATCAACGAGGTGAACTAAAGTCCACTAGCTGCTGCCATAGACCGGAACCGCCGCTCCTCGCAGATCTTTGGCAGCCTCCGATGCCAGAAAGCAAATCACCTGCCCCAAGGATTCCGGCTTCACCCACCGGCCGGCGTTTTCGCTGCCCATCGCGGCTCGGTTAGCGGGTGTATCAATAATGCTCGGCAGGACCACATTGGCTGTGATATTGGTGCCTTTGGTTTCATCGGCAATGGCTTGAGTCAACGCCACGACGCCCGCTTTCGAAGCACAATAGGCCGCCAACTGGCCTCCCGGCTGCACCGCTCCCCGCGACCCCACAGTGACAATCCGTCCGTAGTTCTGCTCCAGCATCCGCCGCAGGCTGTGTTTGCAGGCCAGAAACGCCGTGTTCAAATTCAAATCAAAATCCCGTTTCCATTGCTCATAGGCATATTCGTGGGTTTTGCCCATCGAGAATCCTCCAACTAGATGGATCAGGGCATCCACCCGTTCCATGCCGTTTACCAACTGTTCCACTGCCGTCTCATCCGCCAAGTTCGCCTCCACAAAGCGGACTCTGGCCCGATCCGCCGGCGATAAAATCCCCTTCAGTCGCTCCACCTCCTGGGCCTTCACATAGGGAATCGTCACCAAAGCTGCCCCCTGCGCTAAAACCAGCGGCGTCACCCCCAAGCCCAAACCACCCGTACCACCCGTCACCAAAACCTGCTTTCCGTTCATCATAATTAGCTTTCACCCAACTCCTACAATTTCTCCACAAATCCTACAATTTCTCCACAAAGGCGATAATGATCAGGAATAAACACCAGGATTAGTTTAGCCCGCCACCCTAACCTGCCATATCCACTCTCACCCCCCACTCCCCACTCCCCACCCCCCACTCCCCACTCCCCATGTCCTACCTCGCCCTCGCCACCGACTACGACGGTACCCTTGCTACCGAAGGTCGAGTTGAACCAGAAACCCTAGTGGCCCTAGAACGTTGGCGAGCCACCGGACGGCATCTGATTCTGGTCACGGGACGGATGTTGGATGATCTGCTGACGATTTTGCCCCAGTACGCGCCGCTGGAGTTGTTTGACTGGCTGGTGGCTGAAAACGGAGCTGTGCTCTATGATCCAGGCCAAGCTGAGGTGAAGTTGCTGACCACACCGCCACCGCCAGAGTTTGTGCAGCAGTTGCGTACCCGAATTGGTACCGGCTCCCGGATCTTTGGAGCAGCCCCCTCTGGAGAATTCGGCCAACAGATCCAGACCGGACAGCTTGATCCCTTTGCCCAGGGACGAATTATCGTAGCAACCTGGCAGCCCTACGAACAGGAAGCCGAACAGTTGATCCAGGAAATGGGCCTACCGCTACAAATCATCCTCAACAAACGAGCGGTAATGATTTTACCCCAGGGTGTGGACAAAGCCTTTGGCTTAAAAGCTGTACTGCCGGAATTAAACCTGGCCCCGGCCCAAGTAGTCGGCGTTGGCGATGCAGAAAACGACTGCCACTTTTTAGAAGTATGCGGTTTTGCAGCAGCGGTTGCCAATGCGCTGCCTCTAGTGAAAGCCCAAGCCAACTGGATCGCCTCACAGGCTCGCGGAGCAGGAGTGGTTGAGCTGATTGAGCATCTGCTTCAGAACTGAGCCAAAATAATGCAATAGCATGAGCGTAGCATCGATTGCCAGCATTCCTGTAAAACTCCCACAACCCGACTGCAATGACCAGAACCCTGCCCAGAACCACCACGTCCCGCTACGTCACCCGCGATCCAGAGATTTTGCAAGGGGAACCGATTATCGTCGGGACTCGCGTGGCTGTGCGCGATCTTGTGGAGGCGTGGAAGGCTGGAACTCTGCCAGAGCAAATCTATCGAAAAATTTCATTTGTCACAACGGCTCAGGTGTTTGATGCCCTCAGTTTCTATCTCGATAACCAGACCGAAATTGACGAATATCGTGACTTTTACCGCCAGCATCCGCTGTTAGACGAAATAGACGAGTACGTTAAAGAGTTTCGCCGTGAAGTGAATGCAGAATTGGATTCGCTGGATTCTAAGCCATCGTGATTCGCTACATTCTCGATTCGCTACATTCTCGACACCGATCATGTTTCGCTGCGGCGGCGCTTGCATCCTCGCGTCAGTCATGAAGTTGACCTTGCAGGATTGGTCGCTCTAACGCTGGTGAAGTAAAGGCAGAAGCTTCCGTGCTCTTACGGGTAATGGTCTATGAGCTAACCCAAAGTTTACGATTACTAGTTTATCTGCGAACTAGAGCTGGATATAATGATTCTCAACTTGCGGCAACGCCAGTGATGGAGTCGTTAACGTTGAGGAGACGCTACATGCGTTTGGGCAAAGTAGTCAAGTCAAACTCTCATTGTGATTATGTGGTTCAGGTCGATGATCAGATGGATGTGATCCATCCCCCTCAGGCAGATGACTATGGCTTTGGTTGTTTTGTGAAATTGGAAAAGCCGAGCGACCGTCATTGGGCGGTGGGGGTGATCTACAATTCTCAGTTGTTTAACCCAATGTTTCTCAGCAACGGGCCGCGCCTATCCAGTGAGCCGGATCCCGTGTTTGCGCCTGATTTGATTCTAGAAACCCGCACGTTGCTTGGGGTAGTCTTAATTGGGGCGATGATTGGCAAGGGCAAATCAGCTCATGGCACGCACGGAATTCCACGAGTGGTAGTCCCAGTTGATACGCCGGCGTTTTTGATGAGCCGGGACGAAATTTACCAATTCCACCTGAACGAAACCGGACAGCCTCAGTTTTGTTACTACAGTCATTTGCTGCGGTTTGGCGGTAGCTTTGCGGCTCAGCTCACCCAGCAAGTGCTGAAGGAATTGGCCGATAGCCAGTTGTTCTCCGGTTCAGAGCAACGAGCACTAGAAATTCTCTGCAAAGAACTCTCCTGGAAAAACACCATGAGCGTGATGCGGTAGGAATATGTCACGTAGGAATATGTTGCAAAATTGTGCCATTCCGATTCTGCCTTCTCAGAACTTATCAGAAACGATTGCGTTCTATCGCAAATTGGGATTCGCATATGTCTCTGGATCACCAGAAACGTATGCGATTCTATGTCGCGATACCATTGAGCTGCATTTCTCCCTGTTTCCTGAAATTGTTCCTGGTGAATCCTACGCGGCATGTTATTTACGAGTTACAAATGTAGATGAGCTGTTTCAGGAGTTTATGCTGCAATCTTTACCTGCTAAAGGCATTCCTCGTATTGGTCATCTAGACGATAAGCCGTGGGGAATGCGAGAGTTTTATGTTGTTGATCCGGACGGGAATTTGCTCAAAATCGGTCAGCGCTTGAACTGATGCCTTTGCTCTCAGTGCCTCTACCTCAGGTTTCCAGGTAGCTGCTGGCCTGTCGCGTAAACATCTCGCAGTATCGCTGGCCGTTTGCCATCAGTTGGGTGTGGGTTCCGATTTCCAGGATTTTGCCCTGTTCCAGAACAACAATGCGATCGGCGAGCTTAGCGAGGGCAAGCCGATGGCTGACCACGATGGTGATTCTGCCTTGGGCAATTGTGCGGAAGATCTGATAGAGTTCGTGTTCGTTTTTCGGATCGAGGGCGGCAGTCGGCTCATCAAACACCAGCAGTTCTGCCTGGGAGCGCAGCAGAGATCGGGCGATGGAGATGCGCTGCCACTGCCCGCCGGATAGATCAATGCCTTCTTCAAGCTGTTTGCCTAGAGGTGTGTCAAGTCCATGGCTGAGTTTTTGAGGCAGGTGGGCGATTCCGGCTTCTTCCAGCACCGTTTGAATGGCGCGATCAGAATTTTGTTGCAACAAATCGCCCCAGCCAACATTCTCGCGCAGCGTGGCCGGAAAGCGAGCATAATCCTGCATCACTACCGCAATTTTTGCCCGCAGTTCGTTGAGATCTAGATCGCGATAGTCGTGATTGTTCCAGAGAATTGCGCCCTCGGTTGGGTCATAGAGGCGACAGAGCAGTTTGGCTAGGGTCGTTTTTCCGGCTCCGTTTTCACCCACTAGAGCAATCATTTCTCCGGGAGCAATCGTCAGGCTGATGTGCTGTAGGGTGGGCGTGTCGCTACCGGGGTAAGTAAAACTGAGATTTTTAACCTGAATGCCGCTGGTGCTTGAAGCCGATAGACGGAGCGGTTCAGGTATAGGACCACTGACAATCTGTGGCTGTAAATCTAGCAGTTCAAAAAAGGGCCGAGTGCCCAGCGAGGCATCATAGAGGCCGGTGAACGCAAAAACCAGAAAAAACACGCTCTGCCGCAGTTCCAGGATCAGTCCGGTAAACAGAGCCAAATCGCCAAAAGTATAGCGACGCCCCAGCACACCGAGGATGATGTAGACATAGGGAATGGCTGCACCAACACCGCTGACTAAGGACCAGATCATCGTTTGAATCGCGCCCTGACGCCGCACCTGCTGCATAGCCTGAAAAATCTGTTCAAACCGATCGCGCCATCGTTGCAGCAAAATCGATTGCAGCGAAAATAGCCGCAGTTCCTTGGCATAGGTATCCTCGGTCAAAACTTTGGCGTAAATTTCCATTTGGCGAGACAAACTGGCCTGGGTTTCTTCGATTCGCCAACTTTGCCTGTGATGTTTAACATCAAAATACATCGTTGGCACAAACCCGACCACAAGCACTAACGGAATCCACCAGGCAATCGACACCGACAGCAGCACCGACGGCACAAACCGCAACATTGAGATCATGATCTCAAGCAGCTTGAATGTAATTTCCTGCAGCTTCGGCAGGCTCTTTTCCTTCGTTAATGTGATCAGATTTAGCCGCTCTGGTGTCTCAAATAAAGCAATATCGTCGAAGGTTGCCACTTTTTCGATCATTTGTCCCTGAGCATAGCCTTTAACTCGATCGCGCAGGGCGGCAACAATGCTTGTCTGAATTGGTTGAAGTGAATCTACAACAATATTCAACAGAATCGTGATCACGATCGCTGTCAGCAGCAGCTGATTATTCAGCAAAATAGACAGAGGATCATCGGTTGTATTCACCGTCAGTAATCGGATCACTTCGTCAATTACAACTTTGCCAAAATAGAGTGCAATCGAAGGACCTGCTCCCAGCACTAAGTTCAGCAGCAGTAGATTGATCAGTTCTCGCGGAGCTGCTCGCAGCACTAGTGCCACACTGCGCCCAAAAATTTGTTGCACGCTCATTTCAGCCGATTGCTTTTCAGACCCAGCTTGAGTAGACGGAATAGATCTCATGGCAAACAAAATCCTTTCTCTGGGTGGTGAACTACCACCAGCGGGAGCGGTCAATGGCGGATAGGTCAGTTGCGCAGCAGTCAGAGTCTAGAGTTCAGAGCCTAGAGTAACGCCGACTAAGGCGCTCCGGCTAGTAAGAGGATAATCGGGACAGTCCTAGTCTAGGGAATAGCAGTAAAATGAGCAAAAGAGTGGTCAAAGTAGATTGTATTATTTCAGGTTACACTAATAATACAAGACTTTTCTCGAATCCACCAATAAATCAACCAATAAATTAGTCAATTCCTAAGTCATAGCTTTCGACCGAGTTTGCTGCAAGGTCGATGGAGCATAGGTCAGACTTAAGTCTTTCAAGAATTGCACAATTTCTGGTAAACGATTGGCAGGCTGTAATATCGGACCGACAAGTAACACCAGCATTATTACATGCAGGGTAATTTCACCTGCCGCTTCTGGTGTAAGAATCTTGACCCCAATCACTGCATCAGCCTTAGCAAGAAATATGATACAGAGCAAAATCAAACTAGAATAATTTAGTTAATGCTAAAGGTAATATTACTCGGCGGTTAACTGAAGAACGGTGACGCGAAGCCTCAATCTACAAAATATGCTTCAACTGGTCAAAACACACTCAAGCAAAAAATTAGCTCTTTAAGTGCAAAATTCCGGTTGATCTAGCAAAATTGATGTATATCGCTCCATATTGCTCCATATCGCTCAGGCAGTTCCGCAGAAGACCATGACTAGCCGCACTCATTCCAAGCATCAACTGGGACCGACCGCAGCCATGCTAGGGCTATCGCTGTTGATCTGGGGGGCTAGTATCGCTCATGAAATAGTGCCCGTTCAAGCTGAAACAACCACCGACACCAAAATGGCCGCCTTAAAACAGTCTTCAACCCGCTGGATTGAGGTGAATGTGAGTACGCAGCGGCTGATTGCCTGGGAAGGCGGAGTCCCCGTTTATGCTGTGATTGTTTCCACTGGCACAGATGACCATCCCACACCGCCCGGTACCTACACAATTCAGTCAAAACACCGCACAGCCCGGATGCAGGGAGACGACTACGATGTTCCCGATGTGCCGTTTACGATGTATTACTACGGCGGCTACGCGATTCATGGTGCCTATTGGCATCATCGTTTTGGCACCCCAGTCAGCCATGGCTGTGTGAATGTAGCAGTCAATCATGCCGAATGGTTATTCAATTGGGCCAGCATCGGCACCCCCGTCATAGTGCATTTCTAGTAGAAACGTTCCGATGGAACGTCTCCCATAAACCCGTTCCGATGGAACGTCTCCCATAAACCCGTTCCGATGGAACGTCTCCCATAAACCCGTTCCGATGGAACGTCTCCCATAAGAACGTTCCAATACAATGTGTCCCATAAGAACGTTTCGGTGGAACGTGTCCCGCAAGACCGTCCCAATGCGACGTTTTTCAAATCAATTTCGCAGGTCGTGACCGGAATCACAAATTCAGTTCCGTTTAATCACACGAGTTGGACCGTCCTGTCACCTGGATGTCGCAGGATAATCACAGGAATCATGTTGGGGCTATCACTCCCTTGTCTTGTAAAAACCGAGATACTACTCACGTGAGAACACGGAAGCGGATTACCACCTCAGAGAATGTTCTGATGTTGAATCTCGCAACCAAATCAGGGTGCATCTACAGCGTAGGGAGGTCGGAGCCTGCTATCTCGGACTTCCCTGCTTCTTTAGGCCCTATCTGCAAATTCGCCAAAGTTTTTGAATTTCAAAACTCGAAAGAAGTTTTCGGGTAGGCAGCTGGCCGGACGTTCAAAATCGAGACTCCTATACTGGAGGTAGATATCCCTTCAAGGACTCTCGACGATGAGTATGGCTGCAAATCCCGCCATTATGCGGGCCGTTGAAACGCTAGGCTACCGGGTGACAACAGGTGATGTTGCCTCGCAGGCTGGTCTAGATGTCAAACTGGTTGAACGCGATCTGCTAGCTTTGGCCTCGGAAGCAGGCGGTCACATGCAGGTAACGGAATCTGGCGAGATTGCCTACTTGTTTCCGCGCCATTTTCGCGACATTCTCCGCAGCAAATCTTGGCGACTGCGCTGGCAAGAGCGGCTTGGGAAAGTTTGGAATTTCATTTTCTACTTGATTCGAATTTCCTTTGGGATCTATTTAATTGCCTCGATTGCGCTGATCGGGATCGCGATCATGATCATTTTGGTGGCGCTGAGCAGCAGTCGCGATGGCGACAGTGGCGGCGGTGACTCCGGGGGAGGATTCATTCCAACAGGTGGGTTTGGCGGAAATTGGTTCTTTTTCTTCATGCCAGACTATTACGGCCCGCGCCGCTACGGGCGACCACGTGCTGTCAAACGCGGCAGCCGAGGCTATGAATCTAACCAATCGATGAATTTCCTGGAGGCGATTTTCTCGTTTCTGTTTGGCGATGGCAACCCCAATGCGGATCTAGACGAACGCCGCTGGCAAACGATTGCTAGCGTGATTCGCAATAATGGTGGAGCTGTCGTCGCGGAACAGATTGCCCCTTACCTGGATGATTTGGGCCATCAGTCGCAACAAGAATACGAAGACTACATGTTGCCGGTGCTCAGCCGCTTCAACGGACGGCCAGAAGTTAGCCCCACCGGTCAAATTGTCTATTACTTTCCGGAACTGCAAGTTACCGCCACTCGCTCCAAGCCACATCCGGTGTCGGCCTACTTAAAGGAACTACCGTGGCGCTTCAGTCAGGCCAGCAGCGGTCAAATTATCTTGGCGATTGGGCTGGGCGGCATCAACTTGATCGGCGCTCTGGCGCTGGGCCAACTGTTGGGGGATGGAGCGATCGCACAGGAGTTGGGTGGTTTGGTGGCTTTTGTTGCCAGTATTTACTGGCTACTGCTGGGGTACGGCACAGGTTTCTTGGGCATTCCGCTCGCTCGCTATTTCTGGATTCAGCGCCGCAATCGCAAAATTGAAACGCGCAACGATCAGCGCCAACTGCGAGCGATGGCTCTGAATCAAGCCGACGAAACGGTGCAGCAAAAACTCAGCTTTGCCCGCCAGTTTGCCGCCGAAACCGTAGTCAGCGAAGCCGATTTGGCCTACACCACCGAACAGGAGCTAACCGAACAGGAGCTACTGCAAGCCGACAAAATTGATGCAGAATGGCAGCGTCGATTAGAAGGCAGAAGCCAAGACAAAAATTAAACGCCCTCCGTGCCTCTGTGGTTCCTAATCGCTCCTCCCCAAATTGCAGCCAAATCCCCCCGAATCGCAGAACATCCACAGCATCACCTACGCCAAGCTACAAAAAAGAGCCAGCCCAGAGCCAAAATTTTCAAAAACTTTGCATCTCTTTTGCAAGGCGGCAGCATTTTTGCCGGGTTGCTTCTCTAGGATAGGAGCAGCTTCAACAATATGAACCATGTCTCGCCACCTCGAACGCCTCCTACAGCTCGATGCTCTGCTGCGCTCCCGCGAACGACACACAGCTGAAACTCTGGCTATTGCCTTAGAAGTCAGCGAACGCACGATCCGCAGTGACCTCGCTTTTCTGCGCGACCGCTACCACGCACCGCTGGAATTCAACAAAACGCAAGGCTACTACTACACTGACCCGGCATGGCGGTTGCCGACCATTACCCTCAGCCAAGGCGAACTGTTTGCCCTGACGCTAGGAGCCAGGATGCTCGAAGCCTATGCGGGGTCTGCCTATGCCACCGAACTGCGCTCAGCAATTTCTCGACTGGCGGAACGGTTGCCCGAACAAAGCTGGGTCGATCTTCAGCAGGTTGCAGATGAACGCATTTTGTTTCGTGCTGGAGCCACAATCGACCTTGACCCGGATGTCTGGCACCAGTTAGAAACAGCTTGCCGCACGCAAAAAACCGTGCAGATGACTTACTACACCGCCAGCCGCGACCATACTTCTGAACGCAAGCTGGACCCCTATATCCTGCACATCTATCGAGGTACAAACCCTTACGTGATTGGCTTCTGCCATCAGCGGCAGGAGATTCGCTGGTTTCGGGTAGACCGAATCAAGGCGCTCACTGTTTTGCAGGAAAGCTTTGTCCCCGACCCCACCTTTGATGCCAAAGACCATCTGGCGCTAATCTTTCAGCACGAGGCAGGCGGTATACCGCAGTCGGTGGTGATTTGGTTTGACGCCAAGACGGCTCCCTATGTGCGAGAGCGCCGCTGGCATCCGAGTCAGGACATCCAGGAACACCCAGACGGCTCGATGACGCTGCACCTGGTCGTCCGCGGACTGAACGATCTGAAGCGATGGGTGCTGGGATATGGGAAAGGGGCAATCGTGAAAGCTCCACCAGAGTTGGTGCAAATGGTGCGCGAGGAAGTTGCTGTTATGTATTGCCAATACGAGGTAAACCATGCTGCAAACGATGCGACCACCACGGACCGGTGAAGCGTAGAATGTCAGCAATTTTCCTGATCTAACCTTTACCATTCTGGAGGTGATGGAGGTGAAGCGAAGGACATGTGTGAAGAAACGATGAAGCGGGAATTCTCGAAGGTGGGGGGGTCGGTAGAGAAGCGAAAAGCAGTGAGTCAGCGATTCAAATTTGTCAGTGCAGAAGGAGATTCAACGTGAATTTTCTAGAGGTTCAATTTGCTCTACGGGGAAGAACATTACCGGCAGATCATAGCTATGCGCTCTATTCAGCCGTGAAACAATTGCTACCGAGCTACGCTCAGAAAAATCAGCAATCAGAGGAATCAGTAATTCCCATCAATCTTCCAGCCGATGTTCGACTGTGCAGCATCCCTGGCATTCCTGATAAAGATGGCATGATTTATTTGCATCGCGGTTCACGAATGCGGTTAAGATGTCCGGCTGAGCAGGTGCAATTCTGGTATCGCCTGCTGCAAAATCAGGTGCTTGATATTCGCGGGCATTTGATTCGATTGGTTCAGCCTCGGCTGACGTTGCCCCAACCCAGCGATACGCTCAAGGCCCGATTGGTCACATTTAAGCTAGAGGCAATTGACCATGCAGAGGTGCCGTACTACTTTTTGGAATCCTGTAAAAAAGGATTAGAACGCTTAGAAATTCGTGCCCAAGCCTCAATTGACAGCACAGCAGCAGGGGATTTAGCTCGACGAACGCTGCAAGTTAAAGACAAGAAAATCCTGGGCTACGGTGTGATTGTCGAAGGGCTGAGCGACGACGATTCGCTAAAGCTGCAATGGCATGGGCTAGGAGGGCGGCAGCATTTTGGTTGTGGTTGGTTTTACCCAGTGCGGGAGGAAGCCAATGATAGTTAAGCGCTCTGTGAAGCATCAACCCTTACGTCCGAAATTGCTGCTGGCAAAATCAAAGGAAACCCCCTGGAAAGGAGCATATACCTTAGCTGGGCATACGGCATCTGTGGTTGAAGCCGTGACTACGCTAATCGATGAGTTGGGGAACGAATTAATCAATCAGTTTGGGTTGCAGCAAAAACGCGAAACGCTACGGGCAACAGCTCGGTTAGCAGCATTTCTGCATGATTTAGGCAAAGCCAACGACCATTTTCAGGCGGTTGTTTACAAGCTGAAAAACCCAATCGAAAATCCACAGCTTATGCGACATGAGGCATTGTCGGTCTTGCTGGCATGGGAAATGCGTGACTGGTTAGCAAGCGGTGATGGAGATTTTGAGATTGCGCTGGCAGCCGCAGGCGGACATCACCTCAAGCTGGGTGGTGAAGGCGGCAAACAAACCGATCAGGTAGGTGAAATTCGCAATTCCGGAGTGGATGCATGGACTAGGGGCGATCGCGTTTTGCTGTACACGAACCATCAACACTTCACCGGGCTACTGCGCTACGGACAGAAGATTTGTGGACTGGCTGCCAACCTGCCGCAAACCTTACCGACAACCTGGACCATTGCAGACCTGAAGCAGCGGCGGCAACAGCTCTTACAAGAGTTCGCCACCTGGGATGCCGATCCAATCCTGACAGCAGTTGTCAAAGCGTTGCTTGTGGCAGGCGATACGAGCGGTTCGGCACTACCAGCCAACGATTTAGCGATCAAACCCTGGATTCAAACTCAAATTCGCTACACGCTCACGGAACCAGAGCTACAGCATGTGGTGGATGAGCGATTGCGGGGCGACCCGTTGCGTCCCTTTCAAGAGCAGTTAGAAAGCACGACCTCACGGGTAACGCTGGCGCGAGCGGGTTGTGGCACTGGTAAAACGCTAGGAGCCTACAACTGGGCAAAACGCCATGCTATAGGGCGCAAGCTGTTTTTCTGCTATCCCACCACGGGTACGAGTACCGAAGGCTTTCTCGACTATGTTCACGATAAAGTAGATTCCACCTTACTGCATACTCGCGCCGCCGTTGACTTGGAACATCTAGACTTGCATTCAACCGGCGATGACGATGATCTGGAAACGAAATTAGAATCCTTCAAGGCATGGAGCACCAAGGTCAGCATTTGCACCGTAGACACCGTATTGGGACTGCTGCAATGCAATCGTCGCCCGATGTATTGTTTTCCAGCGATCGCCCAAGCTGCGTTTGTGTTCGATGAAGTGCACTGCTATGACGACAAGTTGTTTGGCGCTCTGCTGCGATTCCTCGAAGTTGTAAAAGCACCGATTCTGCTGATGTCAGCCTCGTTTCTGCCCTGGCAGGTAAAGGCAATTGAAACGACTGTAGGTGAGTCTGTCCAGATGATTCAAGGACCAAAGGAACTGGAGATTCAGCCTCGGTATTGGTTTCATTATGTTGATGCCCCAAACTGGGATCGCGTCAAAGCTGAGTTTCAGCAGGGCGGCAAAATCCTCTGGGTGTGTAATCAGGTGAGCACGGCAATCGCGGTCTATCAGGAAGCTCAACAGCGCGGCTTGAAACCGTTGCTCTATCACAGTCGCTATAAATATGGTGATCGCGTTAATCATCATCGGGACGTGGTGGATCGGTTTAGGCAAGCGGGTCCGGTTATGGCAATTGCTACCCAGGTTGCCGAGATGTCATTAGATTTGTCTGCCACCTTGCTAGTGTCACAAATTGCGGATCCAGCAGGATTGATCCAACGGCTAGGACGGCTGAATCGTCGCTATTGTGGTCATGCGCTCGATGCGTTGTTTTACCCCGACGAAAAAGTGGGATTCCCCTACACACAGGATGAGCTTGATGCAGGGACAGCCCTGGTTCAACGTTTTGGCAAGGAAGTCTGTCAGGCAGATTTGGCACGGTGGCTAGCACAAACAGCGATACAGGGTCATCCAGATTACGGCTCTGTATGGCTTGATGGCGAGTGGCGCACCTATCCAACCTCGCTGCGGCAAGCTGGCTACACCACGACCGTGCTCCTAGAACAGGACGTGAAAACAGTAGAGAAATTGCCGGCAAAACTACTGCCGCGCTATACCGTGCCGTTGGTCGTGAACAGCAAGCAAACCAAAGGCTGGAAACGATGTCGGGGCTATCCGGTCGCTCCGGCGGATGCCTGGGGCTATTCAGCAGAGATTGGGGCGTATTCACTGTAAAAGGAGGAAGGTATGATGAATTTGTGCATATCTTCAATGCCAAAAGGCGTTGGGCACAGGTACGTTGCACCCTGGAATCTAGAACCTTCACTAGGTTTCGAAACCTTTGATGCCTTAAGGCGATTCAGCTTTAGGGTGCAACTTACCTCATCAAGAAAAATTGAGCTAGAATTCTGGAGTAGGCTAATCGTTACTTCAGGAAGATTGCAATGGGCGATCAAGACAGTTTGCCGAGGATTCGGAAAGAGCTTCACGAAATTGGGCAGGAAGCCTATCAGGTTGAATTGTTGTGCCCCCATTGCCAAAGCAAATTCCGAGAATTTTGGCAGCGTTTTGATTGGCTCGATTCCAAAGTACAAAGGCTTTCCTTCATTGAAGAAGAAAACGGTTACTTGCGATACCGAATTGACCGCTATCTGGATTTTGGCGAAGCCTTAGACGATCTTCGGTAATTTGGCAAGCCTGAAGAATAGCAATTTATGCGCTAATCCAGTAAATCCGATCGTAATGACTGGAGGTGATTATTTTGTCAGAACTTACGCTATCGATTTTTGACTCCAACACGCTATTACCCCACCGAGCTGGAATTGCAGGGTTGGCGCTAGCCTTATCGGTGATGAACCCATCCAATGCACCGTTGCAGTGGCAGGTTACAGAAGATGCTGTGACATTAGCCTGGGAAGGCAGCGATCTGGAAGCGGTGCAATGGTTGCTGCAACAAACCTATCGTGCAGAACAGGGGTATCTAGAAGTGCCTGCCCTCAAACTAGATGAGCAGGGGCGCTACATCTTCACCGAAGGCGTGATGGCCACGTTTTTGCAGCACAGCAAACAGCGTAATCGAGAGAAACAAACTGTTCCGCTCACATTCCTCATCGAAGAGGATAAGCCAGAAATTCGGATTGATTATCGTCCCGTAATTGATTGCTACTACACCCGTGATGTTAAAGAAGC
Organism: Leptolyngbya sp. NK1-12; assembly: GCF_032598965.1. Taxonomy (NCBI): domain Bacteria; kingdom Bacillati; phylum Cyanobacteriota; class Cyanophyceae; order Leptolyngbyales; family Leptolyngbyaceae; genus Leptolyngbya; species Leptolyngbya sp. NK1-12. Next base: position 5,448,506 of record NZ_CP053586.1, on the reverse strand, counting down.
GTTCAACAGTAAGGGCGCATTCAAATCAGAAATTCCGCTCAAGGGGCATCATCTACCCGGATTAGTGGAATGCTTCGTGAACGGGGCTTACATGGAATCGCCCACCGGGTTTCTGGCGTTGCTGTTTCTGCCGCTTGCCTGTGGCTATTACCAACTGCCAGGATATCGTTCAGCCTTGGTGATTCCGGAAGTCCGCAACCTGAAGCAATGGGTTAACCTACGGCGGCGAATGCCAGGACGCACCTATCGCAGTTTTCGCTCCAGCAGTGCTGGGGAATCTGCTTTGCACTTTTTGTTACAGGAAAAGCTGGTGGAAGATTCCCAACTGTTTCGGGTGGATTACTGTGAAGTGTATCAATTGGGTAGCCAGCCTTGGGATGGCAATCAATCTTACCTGAAGCAAGTGGTGCATCGAGTGCAGGTGAGCGACCAAGTTTTGGGCTTGTATGAAATTGCCTCCCGCCTGCTACCGCCCAGGGTCAAACTGCGGCAAGACGGTAACGGCACCTGGCTGGCAGAATCCAAAGTCCTAGCTTGGATTAGCGACAATTTGATTGCCAACCAAGCTTGGTACAGCGGCTTTTTCGAGTTTCGCAAAGCAACCCCAATTTATCCAGAAGATCGAAGAGGACTGATTGTGATGACTGAACACTTAACGCCCGATGAACAAGTGCTGTTTGATGCAGTGCAGGGTGCTTTTAGTGCCTATCTGCGAGATCAAATTCAACAAGCTAACCGGCAAGGACGACCGCTTGACTATGGACAAGTCACCGATAAGGTAATCTATCGCTTGCAGCGTCCGAGCACGCAGCAGGAATTTGCCACAGCACTGGTAGATTTCTTGAGCCAGTTCCGCAGTAAAGCCGCGAGAGCGTCAGGACCCCAGATTTTTTGGTGGCTGCACCAAGAAGCAAACTGGCGGAAGGCACGGGATTTGACACTGCTAGCGATTGCTACCTACAAAGGCAAATCGAAAGAGGAAGAAATTGTGATTGAACAAGAATTGACCGAGCAACCAATCGAAGAAACCGCTAACGTTCTGTAATTTATTCAATTGATTCATTAGGAGAAATTATCATGTCTATGCATTTGTTTGCCACCATTGTCACCGCTACGGCTGTTGCTGCCAATAACCGAGGAGAAGGAGACGGCAGTACATTATCAACGCTGCAAAAAATTACTCGTGGCAATGATCAGTACACTACGGTGAGTGCAGAAGCAATTCGTTGGGGACTGCGGGAGTATTTTCAGAACCACAATGAGTCTGCCACTAACCGCACTTTCGATTCGGACAGGGATAAATACAGCTTTAAGAGTGAGCAGTTTAGTGCTGAGAAATATATTGACGATGATCTGTTTGGCTATATGGATGCTAAGAAGGGGCAAGATAATAAAGATGCCACTACTAAGCGCCGTGGTGCTTTAGAAATCAGCCGTGCCATTAGCCTTGACCCCTACTGGGGCGACATTGCCTTTGGCTCCAAGGGTGGTGAGAAAGGCAAAACTTCGATCCACAGCACCGAAGTCCACTGCACGGCCTATCAGTACACGATTGCCCTCACGCCTGATAGCTTGAAAGACCCGAACCGAGCTGCACTGGCATTGGATGCAATTGGAGCTGTGCGTCATGTTGGCGGTAATCATGCCCGGTTTCTGTACGATTTCCGTCCTGAATCGATTGTGATTCGCGTTACGGAAGATCCCAGCCCTTGGATTATGGATATCTTCAAGCGAGTCGGAGATTCAGTAGGATGTACTCGCTTGGTGCGGTTGGTGGAAGTCGGTGATGTGAAAGCGAACGAATTGATTGTCGGTGGCGAAATTGCAGATACGCCCTATGGGGAAATGTTAGCAGACTTGGAGGTAAAGGTTTATCGTGGAGTCAAAGAAGCGATCGCGGCAGCGAAACAAAAGCTAACGATTCCTCAAACTGCTTAACTTAGGAGTCTGTCCCATGAGTTCCCTATCTGTTTCTAGTGAAGTCTTGGATGGTATCACTGCTCTAGCCCAGCAGTTTAACTTACCCACTGAGGAGTTTCTAACTCAAATTATTCAGGGCAAGTTGGTCATTATTGACGCTGACGAGCTAGAAGACTTGCTGGATGTAAAAGATGCCATTTTGGCAGAAGCCGATCCCAATAACCAAGAACGGGTCTCCTGGGGAGAGGTTAAGCAGGAGTTGAACTTGTGAGCCGTTATCGTATTGAGTTTTTGAAAACGGCCCAAAAAGAACTGCTTAAACTCCCGCAGGATGTTCAACGACGTATTGCGGCCAAAATTGACGCCCTTTCAGTTGATCCTCGTCCTCCAGACAGCAAAAAACTGAAAAACGGGAATGAGCGACTGCGCATACGAGTGGGAGACTATCGGATCATTTACCGCCTTGAGGAAGACCAGCTAGTCATCTTAGTCATCAAAATTGGTCATCGTTGTAACGTTTACCAGTAATCAAGATAAATCAAACTATGCAACTCTATCTCGATTGTCCCTGTACGAGCTTTCCGCGCAGCTTTGCTAGAGACTTTAAGGAAACCTATCGCTATCCACCTCCCTCCACCGTTTACGGATTGTTGCTCTCGCTCGTTGGTGAAGTGAACATGATGGCGCATGTGGGGGTGAAACTGGCGATTGGCATGATTGGGAATGATCCACCCATCTCGCGCATTGTGCGTAAGCAACGTCATCACAAATTCAGCCGTGATCACATGGGTATCTATCCCACCAGCAAGTTCTCCAAGCCGAACTACCACGAACTGCTAACCGATTTACAGGCAGTGGTTCAGATCGACTCTAGTGAAGAATCAGCCACCTTAAAGCTAGTGGAACGGGTTGCTATCGCCCTCTCTACACCAGAACAAATCACTCGTTTCGGTGGTCTGAGCTTGGGTGAATCTTGGGCAATGGTAAATGGGATTCGAGCCTATCGAGAGGCGGATGGTGAGATTCGCTGGTTGGTTAAAGACCTACGTGGATTGATCAGTTTACCCGTTTGGATCAATCGCCAAACGACGCAAGGAATATTTCAGCGCTTCTCAATTGCTGAACCTGGTGATGCATTCACAGATGCATGTTGGATACCCATTCAACCACCCGCAGCGCCTGCTACTAAAACCAAACGCAGCAAGAAATCGAGCTAATCATAGTGTTTCTGTGTATTACACCTCTGATCGCCATCAGGCGTTGTTCATTGCTTTGCAGCTTACCTTGCTACACTATAAGCAAATTCTCCGGCATGCCAAGCGTGAAATTTATGCCATGACTAACGCTCAAATCTTACCCGCTACTGATACCTGGGTAAAAGCCACCTGGGAAGACTATTTGCAGCAGATCGAGCAGCCAGGTTACGAAAAGGCGAAGGGTTACTATCTAGACGGGTGGATGCGGATTGAGATACTGCCAGTCGGCAGTGATCACGCAGGCGATCATACTCTGATTATCTTTGCAGTTAGTTTATTTGCAACACTGAAAAGCATTGCTGCGAAAGGTTAGACAACTGTACCTATCGCAAAGCAGGCAAGCAGGAATGTCAGCCGGATGTCTCCTATTACCTAAGGGAAAATGCTCGGATTATTCCTAGCGGTACGACAATAATCGACCTCGATCAGTATCCGCCTCCAGATTTGGTAATTGAAATCGCCAAAACCAGCATCATTGATGACCGTACCGCTAAACGCGAACTCTATGAAAGCCTCGGTGTCGCTGAGTATTGGGTTTTGGATGTTGAGAGGGTGCAGATTTTAGCCTACGAAATGATCGAGCGAGGCAGTCGCCGCATTAATGAATCGAAGGTTTTACCTGGATTGAGAATGGAGATTTTGGAGCAAGCGCTTCAGCAGAGCCGGGAGACGGATCAGTCACAGGTGGGGCAGTGGCTGATGCAGCAGTTTCAAGGGTAAGAAGCCAGTGATTTGCGATTGTCAAGCTTGAGTCTACAGAAATACATTTGTATTTACTATCTTAAAAACCGTAGAATTACAGAATTGCTGTTTGCGGAATCATCTGATTCGTTTCTGTATTGGTTAATCGTCAATCAACTATAGTTCATTCTTTTGTTCTTATTATTTTCCCAAATTATTTTTCGCTATGAATGGTTTAGAGTTACCTGATTCTGGGCAAGAAACGCTGCGAGTATCGTCACTACATGCCCTAGCCTACTGTCCGCGTTTGTTTTATCTCGAAGAAGTGGAAGAACTCTACGCGCAGGATGATGCTGTATTTGCCGGACGCAGGCTGCATGTGGAGATCGAAAAAGAGGAAGGGGATGAGTATGAATCTTTGATGCTGGAAAGTGAAGCGCTGGGGCTACGAGGCAAGGTGGATGCCCTCAGAACCCGCAGCGGTCAAACGATTCCCTACGAGCATAAGCGGGGACGCTGTCGTCGGGATGAACATAATCAACCGCAAGCATGGGACAGCGACCGGCTGCAAATTCTTGCCTATGCCTGTTTGATTGAAGCAGCTCTGGGCATCACGGTGACAGAAGGTCGAATTCGTTACCATGCCGATAATGTGCTGGTGAAGGTACCGCTGGATGAGCAGGGACGGCAGGAGGTGCGGCAGGCAATTCAACAGGCTCGTCAACTGCGTTGTTCTACCGAGCGTCCACCCGTGACGAGCAATGAGCGTTTATGTGTTCGCTGTTCGCTGGCGCCGGTTTGTCTACCGGAAGAAACGCGATTTGCCCAATTTGCCCAATTTACCCAAGATGAAGCAACGCAACCGACGCGGCTGTTTCCCGAAGATGATGATCGCGAGATTATTCATATCCTGGAACCGGGCGCTTGTGTGGGTAGGAGTGGCGACCAGATTAAAATCAACCGCAAGGATGAATCAGCAATCACCTTACCGGCGCGGCAGGTGGGGCAGATTGTGCTGCACAGCTACTCGCAGATTTCAACCCAAGCGCTGTATTTCTGTGCCGAGCAGCAAATTGGGGTGCATTTTATTTCTGGCGGCGGACGCTATCTCGGCAGTTTTAATACTCGACAGGGCAGTATTCAGCGGCGCATCCGGCAGTACCGAGCCTTGAGCAAGCCGGATATGAGTTTGAAGCTGGCGCGGCAACTAGTGTTGTGTCGTGGTCAAAGCCAACGCCGATTCTTGATGCGAGGACAGCGCAATCTGAATCAGGCCGCGGAGCGATTGCAGCAGACGATTGACCAGATGGAGCGACTGCTGAGACTGGTGCCGCAAGCCGAATCGTTGGACCGGCTGCTGGGGCTAGAAGGAAATTTGGCATCGCTTTACTTCGGAGCTTTACCTTGTTTGATTGGAGACCCTGTTCCGGCGGAGTTGCGATTTAATGGTCGCAATCGTCGCCCGCCGCGGGATCGGTTTAATGCGCTGCTGGGCTTCGGCTATGCGCTGCTGCTGAAGGATGTGATTAACAGCATTCTGGTGGTGGGGTTGGAGCCTGTCCTTGGCTTCTATCATCAACCGCGTACCCAAGCGCCGCCGTTGGGACTGGATCTGATGGAAATCTTCCGGGTGCCGCTGGTGGATATGCCGGTGATAGGAGCGGTGAATCGAGGACAGTGGGATATTAAGGAGGATTTTGAGGTGCACGGAAATCAGGTGTGGCTGAGCGACAGCGGACGCCGCAAGTTTATTAATCTGTATGAGCGCCGCAAGCAGGAAACCTGGAAACACCCAATTCTCAAATATTCCCTCACCTATCGCCGCTTGATGGAGCTGGAGGTGCGGCTGCTGGAGAAGGAATGGATGGATGAAGGGAACTTGTTTGGTCATCTGGTGATTCGCTGAGGTGCTCTATGCCAGAAACTAAAAACTATTACCTGATCTGCTACGATATCCGTGACCCAAAACGCTGGCGACGAGTGTTTAAACTGCTGAAGGGCTATGGTGAAAGTCTGCAATACTCGATCTTCCGCTGCCGCTTGACGACGCGCGACCGGGAAAAGCTACGCTGGGAACTGGAGAAGATTCTCAAGGAGGAGGATAGTCTGCTGATTGCTGGATTGTGCGATCGCTGTGTGCAACGGATTCAAAGCTGCAATCGTCCAGAGAGCTGGGTGATTCCTGAAGACTGCCACCGGATTTTTTGATGCAAGCACCTCTGGATGTTTGCATCAACGGCTCAAGCTCGTCTGAGCAAAGGGTTGCTCTGTCTAGGTTTGAGGAGTTTATAGACCGATGGAGATGCTTGAAGGAGGTGAAAGGCTGATGAATACTGGATCGTGAGGATGGGATTTCGGTTAAAATAAAACAGTAGCTCGTGAAATGATAATGATGCGCCTGAACCTTGAAAATCTACTGTCAAAACTAGACAGAAAGCAAGGTCCAAGACGCGCCGTGAATTAACCTTTGATGCCGTAAGGCGTTGAGCATATTGTCTCATTGCCTGCCTGCTCGGTGCGGGTGACGTGAATTAACCTTTGATGCCGTAAGGCGTTGAGCATAGGTAATTGAACAAACTCGTAATGATATTCCACTGGTGAATTAACCTTTGATGCCGTAAGGCGTTGAGCATCTGGCTCAGATTTTTGATATTGGACTTGGCAATTGTGAATTAACCTTTGATGCCGTAAGGCGTTGAGCATTCTAGCGTGTTTTCGGATTGTGGTTTTTCAAGTGGTGAATTAACCTTTGATGCCGTAAGGCGTTGAGCATAATCTCGTGATCCTTCACAACCTCGACTTGACCCCGTGTGAATTAACCTTTGATGCCGTAAGGCGTTGAGCATACGCACGATCTGCAAAAGATGGGTATTTAATGGGGTGAATTAACCTTTGATGCCGTAAGGCGTTGAGCATATTACGCATTGGGTTAACGAAACAGCAGACAAGCTGTGAATTAACCTTTGATGCCGTAAGGCGTTGAGCATTGTTGATGTTGGACTTTTTAACAAGCAGCTTTGGGTGAATTAACCTTTGATGCCGTAAGGCGTTGAGCATTACCTATAGATCTCAAGAAAAAGAAAACGTGGAAGTGAATTAACCTTTGATGCCGTAAGGCGTTGAGCATTTATTGACCCCTTAGAACTCCCTCCTATTGTTGAAGGTGAATTAACCTTTGATGCCGTAAGGCGTTGAGCATAATATTGCAAACTCACTTGCTCAATTCGGCGTCAAGTGAATTAACCTTTGATGCCGTAAGGCGTTGAGCATTATTTTTGGACGGGGCTTAAAACCTCGTCTAGCGGTGAATTAACCTTTGATGCCGTAAGGCGTTGAGCATCCACGGGCGCGAAACTGCTTTGGCAAAACGTGTATGTGAATTAACCTTTGATGCCGTAAGGCGTTGAGCATATGTTGAGACTCAGCGAGTTTTAAATATTGCAGGAGTGAATTAACCTTTGATGCCGTAAGGCGTTGAGCATAATTACACCAAGTTGGAGCGGGCAGTTTTTAACAAGTGAATTAACCTTTGATGCCGTAAGGCGTTGAGCATTAACCGATACCAAACGGAACGATCAGCCTGTCCCCGTGGTGAATTAACCTTTGATGCCGTAAGGCGTTGAGCATAGAATGCTGGAATTTTCAGTCAGAAAAACGGCAATTGTGAATTAACCTTTGATGCCGTAAGGCGTTGAGCATCCTGACTCAGGGTTATACGGGTTGGCTTGAAGGAGTGAATTAACCTTTGATGCCGTAAGGCGTTGAGCATTTGCTGGCAGCGCAGCGACTCTATAAACCCGAAACGTGAATTAACCTTTGATGCCGTAAGGCGTTGAGCATAAAAGCTCCATATTGGATTTTTGGTCGTCAGAAAAAGTGAATTAACCTTTGATGCCGTAAGGCGTTGAGCATCAACTCAAGGCAGACTACGAGAAGCACTAATCAGGTGAATTAACCTTTGATGCCGTAAGGCGTTGAGCATTTGTACTGCCGTTAGTGCCATAAAGATTACCGGAGTGAATTAACCTTTGATGCCGTAAGGCGTTGAGCATTTTATCAACCAACCTAAGACTTTGGCAATCATAGGGTGAATTAACCTTTGATGCCGTAAGGCGTTGAGCATTTAAGGAGTCGATTAAGTCTGCACTAACAGATCAGGTGAATTAACCTTTGATGCCGTAAGGCGTTGAGCATAGCAGGCCGCAGCGTTTAGTGCCGGAACCATTCCGTGAATTAACCTTTGATGCCGTAAGGCGTTGAGCATATCTCGGCGCTTTATCAGGTGCGTCAGGGTGGCGAGTGAATTAACCTTTGATGCCGTAAGGCGTTGAGCATAGTTGTTGGGCGAAGTGAAGAGCCTGAAAACGAAGGTGAATTAACCTTTGATGCCGTAAGGCGTTGAGCATGATTTCAGCCGATCAACCCCTTTACGACCGCAGGGGTGAATTAACCTTTGATGCCGTAAGGCGTTGAGCATCTGACGCGCATGTTTCGATCGGCAGTCTCGACGGAGTGAATTAACCTTTGATGCCGTAAGGCGTTGAGCATCTCGTGTTATCCTTGGGTACACCGGATCGTTTTTGTGAATTAACCTTTGATGCCGTAAGGCGTTGAGCACGAGTTGGTATATACCCTGTTTAGACAGGTTGTTACGGTGAATTAACCTTTGATGCCGTAAGGCGTTGAGCACTTATAAAAAATCGAGACGCAAGCTCCTGACCATTGCGTGAATTAACCTTTGATGCCGTAAGGCGTTGAGCACGATCAGTCCTGCCATTGGCTTTGCATCCGGCACATTGTGAATTAACCTTTGATGCCGTAAGGCGTTGAGCACATGATCTTTGGAGCAAGTTCTGTGATAATCTATTCGTGAATTAACCTTTGATGCCGTAAGGCGTTGAGCACGCAACTTGGCAGCAAAGGTAAACAACGACTTGATCGGTGAATTAACCTTTGATGCCGTAAGGCGTTGAGCACAATTCTCTTTATTCGCTCCAGGGCATTGCCTACCGTGAATTAACCTTTGATGCCGTAAGGCGTTGAGCACTTTCAGTTTTTCCGGTCGTGCCATGTTTCCCCCGTGTGAATTAACCTTTGATGCCGTAAGGCGTTGAGCACATTTGAGCCAGGTTGCGTCCACATTATTTTATTAAGTGAATTAACCTTTGATGCCGTAAGGCGTTGAGCACTCTACCCAAACCAATAGTACGAAAATTCACACCAGAGTGAATTAACCTTTGATGCCGTAAGGCGTTGAGCACATCGCCGGTGCTAGCCTCAGTAATGCCGAGTACTGGTGAATTAACCTTTGATGCCGTAAGGCGTTGAGCACCAGATGAATTTGGCGGATTATAGGGTAGTTGATCGTGAATTAACCTTTGATGCCGTAAGGCGTTGAGCACAGGTTGTTCGTGTACCTAACAACGGAACATACGAGTGAATTAACCTTTGATGCCGTAAGGCGTTGAGCACTAGCTAGAGCCGTTAAACAATACGCCACTACTCCACGCGTGAATTAACCTTTGATGCCGTAAGGCGTTGAGCACTGTTGGGTAAGTACGTACTGGGAGAGTCCCTAACAGTGAATTAACCTTTGATGCCGTAAGGCGTTGAGCACAATAAAGGTATTCTGCCTGACATCCCAGTACACCCGTGAATTAACCTTTGATGCCGTAAGGCGTTGAGCACCCACTGGGCGAACAAGGCGGAACGGTTCGCGGATGTGAATTAACCTTTGATGCCGTAAGGCGTTGAGCACTGGATTCGCATTGGCTGGATCGCTATTTTGCCAGCGTGAATTAACCTTTGATGCCGTAAGGCGTTGAGCACAACCCCAATCGACGTGAACCGCGACCCATTCCGCCCCTGTGAATTAACCTTTGATGCCGTAAGGCGTTGAGCACATTTCACTGGTATATAGAGACTGGGCTATATTGATTGTGAATTAACCTTTGATGCCGTAAGGCGTTGAGCACGAATCTAACCTAAAATATTAATACGGAATCCGGGTAGTAAAGTGACACTATTTTATGCCTCCTTCCACCAGTGAAATAGCGTGTGCCGACGAATGACTTCCGGCATGGCTGAAAGGATGTTACAACGAGATGCTAAAGCTTCTTCGAGTGCATCCAAGTTCTCAAACTTGCGATTGACTAACGGTTCATCACTCAATTGCCACAAATGCTCGGCCGGTTGTAACTCTGGAGAGTAGGGAGGCAGGAATTCCAGATGAATGCCTTGTGGCACCACAACCTGTTTAGCTCGATGCCACCCAGCTCCATCAATCACCAATAAGATCTGTTTGTTGTCTCCTGCCCCGACTGCTTCGGCAAACTCCTGCAAGGCTCGGTTGAACCAAGCCACACTCACTCTGGGGAGGATAAACCACTGGGTCAATCCACTGTGAGGACAAACGAACGCATACAGGTAGAGCCATTGATAGCGATGATGCACTGTTGCGATTGGGCGTTGTCCTCGTTTCGACCAGACTTTACGAAGAATCGGTTTGAGTCCCAAGCGATGTTCATCAAATGCCCATACTTCAACTTGAGCCGTTGGATACGCTTGTCTCAACTGCTCGACTCGGTGCGGCAAGTTTTTTTAAAGGCAGTTTGAGCCGCCTCATCCGCGTTGGCATGACGAGGACGTGGGCGCTGCCCGCTGTAGTGAAGTCGTTGCAAGTAATCCCATCCTCGCTGCGGGTGAACTTGCGCTCGTCCTGTTTTCTGGGCAATCCACTGTGCCACTTTCGGTCCACTCCATAGCCCACCATCAGCAGGAGGAGATTGCAACGCTTGGTCGAGTTCTGCTTGTTGCGTCGCACTCAAGAGGGCACGACGGGTCATTTGTCGTCCTCGTCGTCGATTCGCAATCGTTTCAACCCCGTCTTGGTTGTATGCGTAAACAACTTTACGAGCGTAAGAATAGCTCACACCCACACTTTCAGCAGCATCGAGGAGATACCATCGTTGTGAAACTAACCATAGTAAGTGCCAGCGTCGCGACTCAACGGGGTCGGTGCTACTTTGGTAGCGAGCTTTGAGTTCCTCGTCACTGAGGTGATTTTTTAGCGTAATTGTGCGTCCCATCCCTTCATTCTATAGTGTTACTCTATAGTCGGATTCCGTATAAAATCTCACCATTTCGGTGAATTAACCTTTGATGCCGTAAGGCGTTGAGCACTGCAAGGAAAGCGATTACCATTGCTAACTCATCATGTGAATTAACCTTTGATGCCGTAAGGCGTTGAGCACAGATGAACCAAGTAGCCCTAGACAATCAACTGCTGGTGAATTAACCTTTGATGCCGTAAGGCGTTGAGCACGCACTAGAGCCGCGAATCGTATCAAACACGTCTAGGGGTGAATTAACCTTTGATGCCGTAAGGCGTTGAGCACCACTGCGGCGGGCCTTCGCCAAGCTGGGCTGGCAGTGAATTAACCTTTGATGCCGTAAGGCGTTGAGCACCTAGGATTGCCGAATCAGAGCAATCACATCCTTCTGGTGTGAATTAACCTTTGATGCCGTAAGGCGTTGAGCACCGGCAAACGACCAAGCGGCCGCTATGAGAGAGCAGGTGAATTAACCTTTGATGCCGTAAGGCGTTGAGCACGGATTTTTGACAGAGTTAACCAGCCAATATAAGAACGTGAATTAACCTTTGATGCCGTAAGGCGTTGAGCACATCATAAAAAAATGGGTAAATTAAAGTCGGCTATTGTGAATTAACCTTTGATGCCGTAAGGCGTTGAGCACCCTCAAATCAGGTGTGCTCACCGGCGACAGGCTCGGTGTGAATTAACCTTTGATGCCGTAAGGCGTTGAGCACAGCCGTGGCAATTGGAATACTATCTGCTCCTGGGCACGTGAATTAACCTTTGATGCCGTAGCGTCTTGCGGGGCAGGGGGGCAACCAAGCCCAGGTGTAGATACTCAAAGGCTTCAAAACTACGGACATCGCTGAACAAGTACTTGTAGGCTCGGCAGTAGTTATCAACGAGGCGAACAGTAGATACAGGGGAGCGTCTACCATCACAACCACCTCATGTGAGGATATTACCCTAATCTTACTCTCGCCAGTGTGATGGATGAGGGATATCATCAAGGCTTACTTGTATATACTGCATGTACCTATTATAGAGATAGAGATGATTCCGAAGAAGGTAAACGCAACGTTAATAGTATCATCAGCGTGAACAAATTGATGCAGCTACCGCGAAGCAAGACCTTGACAGAATCTGGACGCCGAATTCAACTTAGCAGCATTTTATTGATCAGCTGTTGCGGCAGCATCAGTAGTTGAACTGACTAATCCGTTTTCGGAGATAGCAGGCGTAGATCCGTTTGGGGGAATGGCGGAGTAGGCTGAGCTATCGTCAGCGGGTGCTACATCTGCTGATGCAGATTGAGTTGAATGCTTGAGATGCGCGATCAGCTTGGCTTCGCTCGTTTGGGCAACAAAGTGGGGGTAGATAATCGTTTCAAACAGATCTTTGATTCTTTGTTTGCCTCGCGATTCGGCAATTACAACTGCCTCTTGATAATCCTGTTTTACCGATTGTTCCCGCCGATGTAAACGCTCTTGTTCAGAATACCGATAAGTCGCAAATTCATCCGCAGAAAGCCAAGTCGAGTGCAGCGTTGCGCCTAAATTGAGCGGTTGTGCAGGATGGTGCAGTTTACAAATTGGGCCTTGGTGCAGACAACTGGCATCGAAGATCCAGAATTCATCCTGGGGCTGTTCCGGATCGTCTGGATGATCGCTCAGCACCACGCAAACGATGAACCCATGCCGCGAAGCTGGTGTACCCTGGGACTCCACAGTACTGGGTATAAACTGCGGTGAATAGGCCGCATGGCCTTCTGGAAACGCATAGGCATCGGCAATCGTCATGCTGGTGGTATCTAAACACAAAAGTGTCGGCGGAACATCGTGATCGGGCAACTGTTCCAAGGGAATTTCCCGATACTCGCGGTCTCGATAGGCATCATAAATCCGCTGCGGAATCAGTTCCCAAGAGAAACCCCAGCTTGTCCAATAGATATGTTGCACAGTATTCGAATCCGCTTGATCCAATAAATTCCGATGGGTGTAGACCGAAGGTAGCCAGGTATTAGCCCCAGTAGGCAGCGACGAGTTCGGTTCCGATTCATCCAGACCAGCGTCACTCACACTTTCAGACTTCAATAGTGCACCAGTTTCAGGATCAAATTCATAGCGAGCAAACGAACCCAGATCGGTGGTGCCAACTAAGAATCCCTGCAAATCTTTGCGTAGATAATCTTTCCCGGGTTGGCGGGTGACTGGCTGATCAAATTGGTTGATCCATTCGGTTGGATCGAGGCCGTTGTGGTGTCCGACATGGAAAATTAGTTTCTCTGAATCTGCATAGTCAACCGCAAAATGAGATACCGTGCGCGGCAGAGAAATCTTGGTGGCGACTAGCGGCTGGGGCGGCTGATTTGCTTGGCAGCTTGGATACTTGGGATCATCGAGCTGATCGCGGCGGATTAGATAGAAATCTGTGAAAGGAGCAGACTCAAGCAACTGAAGGAATACCGAGTACAACCATTCACCGAGTGGATTTTTAATCCAATGGGAGAGACGATTAAAGCCACGCGACCAAATAAAGCTGAGAATATAGGGCGAAAAGATTTGAGAATATTCTAAACCAAATTGCAGATCGCCTAGAATGATAAACTTCTCGGTAATGCCCATCTGATGCACCGACTGCTTGATCACCACTGGTTGACCATTCGGCAATTGTAAGCGCCAGCGTTCAACCTCGTATTCGGGCTGAGTCTGATCGGCATCTGCAACAGATTTATAGCGAATCAAATCAGTAAACCTGCCCCAATATTCGTTACTATCCATTTTCTCGTCATGTTCGAGCAGGCGTTTGCGCTCCAGCTTGAGCCGATTCATTCCTCCAAAAAATCGATTCAGGACTCTGTTGACTGGAACTTTGAATTTACCGTTATAGCCCGATGAATAGTTGACGATAAACCCTTCATCTGGCTGTTGTCCGCTGTTCGGCTGTTTGGGCGGCACGCAAACCGGATGGGCTGACCCAGAATAGGGCTGAAAGATATTGGAAATTGGCAGCAGTCCACCCAGAATTATGATCCAGTCTTTGGTTGCTCCAATCGGCTCTACAACTTCTAGCGTTTGCGGATCAAGCGTGTAGGGACGACCGGCATCATAGGTGATCAGCAGCCGTCGGTTCATCTTTAGGAACGCGGTATTGAGCTGATTGCGTGAACCCAGGGCTAAACTCATCCGCACTACGCCGCCATCGCGGAAGGCCAGAGATTTGTAGTGTTTGTCATACTGGGTTGCCAGATCGGCATAGTAGCAGGGTGTTTTAGCAATCGCCGTCGTTAATTTAGCCGTTCCATTCTCAAAACTGAGGCGGTAGATCAGGCCATCCCCGTTAGGAAAGGCCCGTTCTCCCCGTTTGGGCTGATCCTCTGGGGGAGGTAGCGGAGCAACGACAAACACATGGCCGTTCAGCCCTGCGGGTAAGGGTTGGTTTGCTTTGGGCACTAGCGTCCAGGTGTCTTCCTGCCGAGATGTCTTGCTGACCGATGTGGGGACAAACGTTTTCATGGTGAATCATCCTACAGGTGAACAGTGTGACAGATGAACAGTGTGAGAGTTGAGCGCAGCTAGGCTCCAATGGTTTGTTCTGTGGGATGGGCTGCGAGCGGATGTTGGCCAGGTAGGTCTACCGCACCCAGAATTTTCAGCGCTACTTGCTGCGCCAAGGTAAGTCCGGTGGCTGCAGTCAGGTTCATGCCTTCATAGAGCTGTTTCGACCGCAGACTGGTGAGGCAATGGCCCTGTTGCCAATCCCAAAGATGAATTATGCCGTCCTCGCCTGCGCTGGCTAATAGACCGCCATCGGGGCTAAAGGCAACGGACCAGACCCAGTTGCTGTGGCCCTTCAGGGTTCTGACATACTCACCGCGCTGCACATCCCAGATTTTTACCGTATGGTCACAGCTAGCGCTCGCTAACCAGCGTCCATCGGGGCTAAAGGCGACGGCTAGAATCCAACCCTGGTGCCCTGTCAGGATTTTGATGCATTGACGAGTGGACAGATCCCAAATCCGAATCGTTTCATCGATGCCACCGGTGGTGAGCAGCGAGCCATCTGGACTGAAAACTGCCGTTCGGCCCCAGTTGACATGCCCTTCCAGATAATAGGACTGGCTGCTATCCTGCAAATTGAGCATGTGAATATTGCGGTTGTTACTGGCAGCGGCCACATAGGTACCATCGGGGCTAAAGGAAATCAATCCGGTTTTCGTCACATACCCCTCCACCACTTGCAAACAGGTACCGCTTTGCCAATCCCAAATCCGGATGGTTTGATCAAAACTACCGCTCGCCAGCGTGCGACCATCGGGGCTAAAGGCCACCGACCAAACGCCGCCATGATGTCCAGTCAGCGTGCGCAGACAGATCCGCCGCTCCAGATCCCACAGCTTGATTGTGTGGTCCTCACCGCAGCTTGCTAAAGTCTTGCCATCTGGACTCAGCGCGATCGACAGCACCGAACTGGTGTGGCCGGCCAGGGTATGCAGACATTGCTCTGAAGGCAGATGCCAAATCCGCACTAGCTGATCCTTACCGCTGCTAATCAATTGCCGACCGCTGGGATCAAATACCACTGAGCGAATACAGTCGCTATGGCCGCGAATCACCTTCAGGCATTTACCATCCTGAACATTCCAAATCCGCACGGTGCCATCTTCGCCGCAGCTCGCCAGCCGTTGCCCATCGGGGTGGAAACTGACCGTCCAGAGTTGTTCGGTATGGCCGCGAATCGTGCGCAAACAGTTGCCCTGCATGTCCCAGATTTTGATCGTGCGGTCTTCACTGCCGCTGGCAATTCGCTGCCCATCCCGACTCAATGCCACCGCCCAAATCCAGCGGCTATGGCCCCGCAGAACCCGCAGACACTGGCCGGTCTGTACTTCCCAGATGCGAATGGTTTGATCAAGGCTACCGCTAACGAGGCGCTCACCATCGGGAGTAAACGAAGCGGGTACGACCCAGTTAGTATGGCCGGTCAACACCCGCAGACATTCGCCGTTCTCAACATCCCACAGCCGAATCGTTTTGTCGGCACCGCTGCTCGCAATCAGGGAACCGTCTGGACTAAATGATGCCGATAGCACCCAATCGGTATGACCGCGCAATTTCCTCAGACAACTGCCCGTTTGCCAATCCCACAAGCGAATTATCTGGTCATCCCCGCCGCTGAGCAAGATTTGTTCATCGGGACTGAAGGCCGCTACGTAAAAGGCACAGTGGGTTTCTGCCACAAGCGTGCGCATACAGTGCCCAGTTTGGGTATCCCAAAGGCGAATCGTGCGATCTTCGCTGGCGCTGACAAGGATTCTGCCGCTAGGGCTAAAGGCAACGCGCCGGACCCAGTTGGTATGGCCCTTGCAGGTTAGCACACACTGCCCATCGGACACGCGCCAAAGATGAATCTCGCCGTTGGCGTTGCTGGTTGCCATCGTTTCACCATCAGGGCTGAACACCACCGCTAGTACGGTACCGAACGTCCGGCTGAACACGGTTTTGTGAAAGGATGCCTGGGTAAAATTGGCCTGATGTAATTTGACTTCCTGCAAATCAGCCTGCCAGACCGCCAGATAGGAACAGTCGATGCGGCTCAGATCGGCTCCTAGTTGCTGCAACAGATTCAGCACATTTCCAGCCAGATAACCGGGCTGTAGGGGTGCTTCTACCCGCTGTTTTTCTAGTAACTGCTTGAGCTGATACTCGATGTTTTTGTGACTGCCGAGGTGGGACAGCAAGCAGTCAATCAAAGGTTGAAGAATCAACGCACTCTGGGCTTGCCGGATGTAGTCTTTCCCCTGCGCTTTTAACAGAGCATGACTGCCGAAGAGCTGGTACCGCTGCTGCTGAATTTCTTGGCAAATTTGCCAAATCAAGCGATTGGTGACATAGTCCATCACCACTGGCTGCAACGACCACTGTTTTTCACTCCGCTCCACCAAACAGCGCCGTCCTAGGGATTGCAGCGCATCCAGGAGCTGTTGCTTCACCGGAACAGCGACAATATCCGCCGCTAATTCTGCATGGGAAACAGGTTCCCGATTCACGGCCAGCCAATACATCACGTCCTGTTCGGCGACGGACAGGCGCTCAAATTGGCGAGTGAGTACATCGTTGATATCGTCGAAATGCAGATAGCCCTGGTGCAGAAATGGCATTAACTCGCTCATATCGCCATCGAACAGTTCCTGCACGCCTGAGGCTAGGATATTCAGCGCTAATGGATTGCCAGCATAGTGAGCGCAGACCGTTTGCAAGTCGGCTTCGCCCGCGCCAAAGCAGCCCTTGCTGTCAAAAATAGCTCGACTGGCGGTAGTCGTCAGGCCCTTGAGCGGAAAAGAGCGGACCGGCGAATTGAGTCCTTCTAATCGGGCCACTTCACGCGGTTTTTCGCGGCTGGTCAAAATCAGGCAGCTTGCATGCTCAGCTTCGCCAATTTTCTGAATCAGCAGGCCATAGTCTTCATAGCCCGGACGGTATGCCCCGGCAGAACTGCCGCTCTGCAACACCGATTCCAGATTATCCAGCACTAGCAGACAGCGATTTTGCCGCAGGTAGTGTAGTACTTGAGCCAGCTTTCCTTCTAGCGTAGTTGGAATCTCAAGCTCCTGGTGATTAGAAATACACTGAAGCATATCCTTCAGGATTTCTTCTAGCGGTGGAGCATTGATCAACGAACGCCAGAAGAGCTTCGAGAAACGAGCTGGGGAATGGTCAGAAGTTTCTACTCCAGGAGATTCTAGAACCGTTTCCGCCAACCGAACCGCCAGGGAGGTTTTACCCATGCCGCCCATGCCAAGAATGCTAATCACGCGGCAGTGGTCCAACCATTGTTGCAGCGTTGCCAATTCCTCAACGCGACCATAGAAGCTCGCCGGGGCAACGGCTTCACCCCAATCCTGTTGAGTAGTATGGTGATGCTGCTGTTGATAACGAGTGAGTGCCTCTCGCAAATTGGTTTTGGTGACTCGTTCACCAAGCGCTTCTGATAACGCCTGCCACAGCTCAGAGCCGGTATTCTTCAAATGTCCCAAACTATAGTAGAAGCCATGCTCTGCCGCTGCATCGATGATCTCCTGATACGAAGCATGATTCCACACGCCCCGAAAAACGGCCTCTTGCACCTCAGTCAGACGATTCTGTCCCAAAATCTCTCGGACTAGCGCCAAGGCAGTTTCAATATTAATTTCTTTCATTAAGTGACGGACTCCAGCCGTATGGGGGTAAATGTTGCTGCGGAAGGGGGGATTTCCTACAAACCTAAACACTAAAATCTGGACCTATAGACGTAGACACACAGAAAATTCACATATTCCGGAATTGGTAACACTCCTCTATTTCATCTCTTCAGCCAAAATAGAGCGCTTCCCCCTAAACCTGACTTTTTGCCTGACTTTAAGCTGACTTTACAGTGAGGGGGTCAGGAGTTGGGGGTCAGGGGTTGGGGGTCGGGGGTCAGAAGTCAGAAGTCGGGGGTCAGAAGTCAGGTTCAAACCTGCCTGAACAGAAAGTCAGGGAAAGGTCAGGAATCGCTAGCGATATACGGAATGAGCGGTAAATGAAACGTATCTCTGATTAGATGAGAACGGTAAACGTACAGTGCCAATTAAGTGCAATCCAGAGCAGCACAGCTCCACCAATTTACAGCTAAATATCACCCAATTTCTTCCCTTCATAGTATTCAATATTCATCCCTTGTTGCAAGCTCTACCCCAGATCGAGGCAAAACTTATGAAACCGTCACTTCTGCTTTCCACCCTATTTTTGCTCTCTCAACCATCTCTAATCACCACCAATGCTCCAACTGATCCTGATCGGCATCCGATGCAGTTGATGGCTCAAGCGCCCCAACCCGTTCGATTCATTCGCTCGATTCAGCTAGAATCACCCCGATCTTCTGCTCAGGTGAATTTAACCGCTGAGTTGGTGCAGCCTAAACCAATCCAGCCCATCCGCCGGATTGAGTTGGGGTAAAGGCATTTTGGGATCTAGCCAATAATTGATTGAGCTGCTGACTAATGATGGATTAATTTGCTCAAATAATGTAGTAGGATGGTCGGCACTGGACGCGATCGGGAGGAAGCATGACAAATCGCGAATCATTGCGGATGCAGGCTGTGCAATCACCGATCATTCCAGTGGTTGGAAATTTGATTAAACAGAATCCGGGCACCATTTCGCTGGGGCAAGGCGTCGTGTCCTATGGCCCTCCACCCGAAGCAATTGCCCAAATTAATCGCTTTCTTGCAAAGCCTGAGCATCATAAATATCAAGCGGTAGTTGGCATCCCAGATCTTGTGCATGCGATTGAAACAAAGCTGAAAACAGAAAATAACATTGCAGTAGATGAAGGTAGCCAAGTTGTAGTGACCGCAGGCAGCAATATGGGATTTGTCAATGCAGTCATGGCAATTACCGATCCTGGCGATGAAATAATTCTGCAAAAGCCCTTCTACTTTAATCACGAAATGGCGGTACAAATGGCTGACTGTCATCCAGTTGTGGTTGCCACCGACGAGCAATACCAACTGCGACTAGAGGCAATTCAAGCCGCCATTACTCCCAAAACTTGCGCGATTGTCACGGTCTCTCCCAACAATCCCACCGGCGTTGTGTATCCAGAGGCTGATTTGCGAGCGGTGAACGATCTGTGTCGAAGGCAGGGACTCTATCACATTCACGATGAGGCCTACGAATATTTTACCTACGATGGTGTGTCCCCTTTCTCTCCTGGTTCGATTCCTGGCAGTAATGCCCATACCATTTCGCTGTTTTCCCTCTCCAAAGCCTATGGATTTGCGAGCTGGCGGATTGGCTATATGGTGCTGCCAGCCCAGCTCCTTACATCCGTCGAGAAAATTCAAGATACGATTGTGATCTGTGCGTCAGTCATTTCTCAGTACGCGGCGGTAGGAGCGTTGCAGGCGGGTGTAGACTATTGCCGTCGTCATCTGGAAACACTGGCTCAGGTGCGGCAGATCAGTCTAGAGCAACTAGCAGATATTCGGGATATTTGCCTGATTCCGCCTGCCAAGGGGGCGTTTTATTTTCTGCTGAAGGTGCATACTCAGCTCAATGCGTTTGAACTGGTAGAACGGTTGATCCGTGAGCACAAGGTCGCGGTGATTCCCGGTACAACCTTTGGCATGGAACAGGGCTGTTACCTGCGGGTGGCCTACGGAGCATTACAGCCCAATACGGTAGCTGAAGGCATGGGACGATTGGTGCAAGGACTGAGAGCGATTGCTACACTGTAAGCCAACTCGATTTCTCGATATTTCTCGATCCAGCTGCTGGTGATCATGAACTTGTGATAGTGAAGTTGATGCGATGAACGAGCTACAAACCACTCTGCCGACTGATACCTGGGTCCAGGCCACCTGGGAGGAATATCTCCAGCAGGTAGAGCAACCGGGTTACGAGAAGGCAAAGGGTTACTATTTAGACGGGTGGATGAGGATTGAGATGCTGCCAGTTGGATTCGACCACGGAAGAGACCATGGCACGATTAGCTTTGGCGTCTACTTGTTTTCGGTTCTCAAAGGCATTCCGCTGACGGTGCTAGATAATTGTTCGTTTCGCAAGCAGGGCAAGCAGGAGTTTCAGCCGGATTTAGCGTACTACATTGGGGCGCGAGCAAAATTGATTCCGAATGGGACTAATATTGTCGATCTAGACTGCTATGGTCCGCCGGATTTAGTGATTGAAATTGGCAAAACCACGATTGTCGATGACCGTACCGTCAAGCGAACCCTATATGAAGAAGCCGGAGTTGCCGAATATTGGGCCGTGGATGTGGAGCAGATGATTATTTACGCCTTTGAGATGATTGAACGCGGCAGTCGGCGGATCGACCAATCGAAGCTATTGCCTGGATTGACAATGGATGTTCTGGAACAGGCACTGCGGCTCAGCCGAGAACAGGATCAGTCGCAGGTCGGCAATTGGCTGATGACTCAGTCCCGCTGAGCTTGGCTCGCCAGGACAAATTCGTATTCACTGTTTCCTTTCACTGCAACAATAGGAAAGGCACTGTTCGGATTGTTGGCTGTCTGAAAGGTTATGGTTTACGCAGTTGATTTTGGTACTAGTAACACGGTCGTTGTTCGCTGGAATGCCGTTACCCAGGAAGCAGAAACCTTGGCCCTGCCGGGATTATCACAAAAGCTGGGCGACAATCCGCCGCTGATTCCCAGCCTGATTTATGTGGAAGATGCGACGCTCAGCGAAGTGGTGGCCGGACAGGCCGTGCGCGACCGCGGCTTAGATTTGAGCAGCAATCCGCGCTTTTTCCGCAACTTTAAGCGTGGCATCGGGGCCGATATCCAGGGCTTTTTACCCGATCTGGATGGACGCACCGTGAGCTTTGAACAGGCCGGACAGTGGTTTCTAGCAACGGTGTTGCAGCAACTCCAGGCCACCCACAATGATGTCGATTCGATTGTCTTTACGGTGCCGGTGGATAGCTTTGAAGCCTATCGCAACTGGCTGACCCAAGCCTGCTACTCGCTCAACGTCAACGAAGTGCGTTTGCTGGATGAACCGACCGCAGCAGCACTGGGCTATGGCTTAACGACGCAGGGCAATATCCTGGTGATTGATTTTGGCGGCGGTACGCTTGATCTGTCTTTGGTGCGGTTAGAGGGCGACCGGCAAGCCAAGACCAAGCCCGTCGGCTTTTTGCTCAAGTGGGGCCAGCGGGTATTGGAAGAATCGGCTCAGCGGCCCAAACTGGCGCGGGTGTTAGCCAAAGCTGGACAAAATCTGGGCGGAGCCGATATTGACCACTGGCTGCTCGAACACTTTGCTGCCACCCAGGGATTGGCCGTGTCGCCCTTGACGCTCCGCCTTGCTGAACGGTTGAAAATCCAGCTCTCGCAACAACTCGAAGCCACCGAAGTCTACTTCAACGACGAAACCCTAGACAGCTACGAACTGCACCTCAATCGAGACCAATTTGACGAGCTGTTACGCCAGCATCAGTTTTTCGAGCGCTTGGATGCCTCGATGACTCAGGTGTTGCAGCAGGCTCAGCGGCAGGGACTCACCTCTGACGAGATCGATGCCGTGCTGCTGGTGGGAGGCACCGCTCAGATTCCGGCAGTCCGAACCTGGATCAACCAGTATTTCCCCGAAGAAAAGATCCGAGCCGAAAAACCATTTGAGGCGATTGCCCAAGGCGCGCTTCAGCTCAATCGCGGCATCGAAATCAAGGATTTTCTCTATCACAGCTATGGCATCCGCTATTGGGACCGGCGCAACAACTGCCACAATTGGCATCCGCTAATTAAAGAAGGCCAGCCCTATCCGATGCCAGAACCGGTGGCGCTGATCCTGGGTGCCTCGACCGAAAACCAGCCTAGCATCGAGTTGGTAATTGGCGAACTCGGCACCGAAACCAGCAGCACCGAGGTTTATTTTGATGGCGACCGTCTTGTTACTCGTGCACTGGCCGGCGGACAAACTGCCGTGAAACCCTTGAACGATCAGGGCAATGCCAAAACAATTGCCCAACTTACGCCTCCAGGCTATCCAGGCGCTGATCGGATCAAGGTGCTGTTTCGTGTGGATGAATCCCGCTTTCTCCGCATCACGGTCGAAGACATGCTGACTCTGCGCACTCTGATCAATGATCGGCCTGTGGTGCAGTTGAGTTAAGCTGCTTCACCGGCGACAATCCAACTCCCATGCGTTCCCATCGGTACCCGTACCGGCAGGTGGATCTGGGCAAGCGGTGCGGCAGTAAAGTTAGCGGCATCTAAAATTAGCAGATCGCTGGTTTGGGTCATTTCATTGAACACCCAGGTCAGAACGTAATGGTCTGTCGCAGATGTAGCGTTGGATTTGGGCACAACCGTTGCTTCGCCGCAGTAGCATCCGGGCTGTAGGCGGTGCACCTGACTGGTTTGGTTCACCAGATCATATTGAATCAATTCAGGAAAGTAATTGGGGATAGCCTTTTGGGCAATCAGTTCTAAATCCATATGGGGCATGTAGCCGAATCGATAGGGTTTCCCGGTTTGTTGCCGATCCAGACTAGGGAAATCTACGTTGCGGTCGTCCAGGGCCTGATGGGTAATCGTTCGATCGTCCAGGTTGATCGTTAGGCGCTGGAACTGAGATCTATTACTCAAAATAGCTGACAATGTATTTTCAAGTATCATCTGAGGATAGTAGGCACAGTCAACTACAAGTGTCCCATTTTGTTCAAATGCGTTCATGAAATGCCAGACCCAAAACGCTTCGGTTTCTATCCAGATCGGTTGCCGGTCTAAGTCGTGACGGTAAATCAAACCAATTCTGGCTCCCTGCTCTGGTTGCCAAACTAAGGGAATTCCAGTGCGCATGGCCTGCTGAAAATCAAACACTAAGGGGCAATGGCAAAAAATGGCGTAATTGTCGCTGAGGGCCATATCGTGTAGCAGCGCCGGTTGAGGTAGCTCAATTCCTGTTGTGCGAGTAATTTCTCCGGCAGCGTTCGCGACATAGTATGTTAAATAGGGTTCAGTAAAAAAAGAGTAACGGTAAAAGTGAAGTTCTCCAGTGTCTATATCCAGCTTAGGGTGGGCAGTCATTGCCTGTTCAAGTTTACCGTTAAAACTCCATTCACCGATAGTTTCTAAATCGCGTGACACTTCGTAGGGCAATCCGGTTTCGTAGAGCGCCAATAATTTACCGGCATGGGCGATGATATGGGTATTGGCGTAATTGCGGAATCGCAGCTCTGGTAAGGCTTGCTTAGCCTGCATCTCATAGGTTAAGCCTTTGGTCAAAATCCAGCGATTGCGGTATTTGGCTTTACCGGCCTCAAAATAAACTGCATGCAGCATGCCGTCGCCTTCTAGGGGATAGGCATAGGCAATGGGCTGGAACATGGGATTCGGGCCATTGCGAACGTACATGCCAGCTAAATCGGGCGGAATTTCTCCCGTTACTGGCAGGTTATCCAGATCCACTTCTTGAAACACCGGCGCGTTGATGCCCTGCAAAAACAGATCACGACTCGCCCAGCTCGGATAGGTTCTGTGAATTTGGCTACTGTGAAGCAGATGGTGGTTCTGAGACCACGCCTCTGCTTGGCGCGATAGATAAGTCAACGCCGCAACAGAAACAGTCGTTGTGAGAAAATCTCGGCGTTTCATGGCATTACAGGAAATCGCTGCATAGCTCGTTCCACATCAATCCGGATATCGGTGGGGAAGTGGTGAATCACATCCATCATGGTCCAATCACCCGGCTCGGCTGCCGCCAACACCAAAGCGCTGCGAATTGCATAAAAGCCATTCAACCCAGAAGGGGTGTTAATCACTTCACCCAATCCCTGAAGAAAATCCACGACTACTGGGATTTCGGTCATGCGATAAACGGCAACTTCATCCATTTTATAGGGCTGCTGCAAGGCTTGGCGGAGCTGCTGGCGGGTGTTTTGATCCAACTGACTGGTATAGCGAGCCAATTCGGGGGTTATTTCTCCCGTATGCACAAAAGTTACTAATGATTCCACCGATAGTGAAAACAGCAGCGGACCATACTTGAGATAGATGCGCTCGGCACCTTGGGCTGGAGTTGTTGTAAGCAGCACAATCAACGTTCCGATCAAGCTTCCTACTCCGAGCCGTATGGCATCTCCTAGCATCGCCTCAATTTCCTAATTTATCTTGCTAGCTGATTTTTTGCTGTTCCCTATTCTGTTGCGATTTCGTAAGCTTTGGCTACTTGGTGACGTATCAAGCGCTGTACAGCAGGAATCGCTCGATTCAGTTCATAGTTGCGCTGATGGGGGTTGTTCAAATACGCCTGCTGTTCTTCTTCGATCATCTGCACATCCTGTTTTACCAAGCCATCTAACATGCGTTGAGCCGAGCCAAACAGGCGATTTTTCAGGAATCGCCGAAAGGCAATTGGCATGCGGTGCAGGTTATCGAAGGCATTCAACGAAGTGAAATGCACCAGGTAGGCGCGTGTCGCGGTGGCATGGATAGGACATACCAGACAATAAATCTTGAAATCCTGACCGAGCGTTGCCATCCAGTGAGGATAGGCATAGCTAACATGCAGCGGTTCGGGATGAAGTTGCCGCAGGGCCGGGAAAAAGAGCTGAGCAATCGACCAAATGTGATCAATCCGGTAATAGCTTTGCGCCTGATAATAGGCATCTACTCGATTGTCAGTTTCAGACAAATCTTGCAGGACTGGATTGGCCCATGCCTGATGTTCTTCATGCAGATGGCCATGGTACATGTCCATTAAATTTTCGATTAAAAACGAGTAGTGCGCTTCACATTCAATCACCGAGACGGTGGCAATGTAATTCAAATGGTCCCACTCTGGTACGCCTAAGAGCGGCACCCATTGCGCTTGTGCCGCGTCGCCAGGGAACAACCAAATAAACCCATCCTGTTCTTTGAGAGGATACGACTGCAATTGACAGTTGGGCAACTTTTGCTGCTGGCTCAAATAGGGGACCGCCACACAGCGACCCGTGCCGTCAAAACACCAGCCATGATAGGCGCACTCCAATCGGTCGCCAATCACCTTGCCATGACTCAGTTTTACCTGCCGATGCGGGCAGCGGTCCTCTACAGCCTGCACTTGACCATTGCGATCCCGAAACAGCACGATGGGCTGCTGCCACAGCGTGATGCCGTAGGGTTGAGTGTTAACCTCTGCACTGCGAGCGACCACATACCAGCAGTGGGGATTGATTTCCAGGGAACGAACATCCCCTAAAGCTATTTCTGTTGCAGGGAGAGGTGGGATTTGCTGCATGCTCAGTCTTCCAAACTGCCAATGGCGAGTATACAGTAGCCAATATACACCTTCAACTCGGGAAAATGCATCTGCTCTAAGCTAGACGAGCTAATTGCCAGCTGTCATGCAATCCCATGCCATGTTCGGGAAGGACAACACTACAGGAAACTGTTTTGTAGATGAAACGCTTTCACTTAGAAAGAAACTGTAGTGCATCCCTAAAACTGGACAGAGAGGAGAGAGTAAAGTTGAGTCCAAGTGAGGGAGCAAAGCTATGGCAGCCAAACAGCGCAAATACACTGCTATTTCGAGGAGCCGTATCAGGAGATTGAAAAATTTCTGGATGATGTATACACAAAGAAGAGAATCCATTCTTCATTGGGTTATCTAGAACCAATGGAGTTTGAGAACCAGTGGAAGGAACAACAAAAAGAAGGAAAAGAGACAGTAGCTGAGTAAATTGATGTATGATTGTGAGAACACATTGTTTTGACTAAAACTGGCTTTTTAGATGTCTAGTTTTAGCATATCTGTCGCATGAGACCGTACCTTAAGTTTATGCCGTAATTCCTGTTTGTGCGTTCGGCTTTGCCGTCTCGAAGAGAATCGCCTCCTGTGACTTTCAAAGCAATGCCACACAGACAACCTTCGAAGTAGATTAGCTTTTGATGCCTACAGATAGCCTTGCTGTACCACCCCTACCAAGATATGAAGCAGCCCAACGTTGCCCATCACCCGCCGCAGATCACCTCTGCGTCATAGCCGACAACTCTCGGCGGTCGGTGTGCATGGGTGTTGTGTACGCCCAGCATGGGCGTGATCTGATGGGGTGAAAGTCCCCTGTGGTGGAACCAGCGTCCAAATGAACCCCAAAGTTCCGAGTGACGATACCCACTAGCTTAAGGCAAAGGCGTTCCCGTGAGGGAAGGTCTGGAGGAAGCCAGCAGCAAACCGACGAGCCGACGAACAGAAACGTCATAGAAGGCGAAGACCCCTGGGTGAGTTGGCACAACACAACGAAACCCTCGGTTCAAGGGGCATCGTAAATGACGCGGTTGCGGCGGGAGAGATCACGTTCTTATCTGGGGAGGTCTGTACGGTTGCGGTCAAGTTGGTGATGGGAGTCTGACTGAGGTCTCGCGGGAAACGGCGAGGGAGCCACAGAACCCTAAAGCCATCAAGACAGCGCCCTTGAGAGTAATTTCAAGGGTTCACCGTCCAGAAGTCAGCAGAGTCCATAGTAGTTCTCACAGAACGAAGGGACGAACATGAACGAACTAAGGAGGAGCCATGAACAACTCAGACTCGTCGATGAACCCGGATGGGGGAGATAGGGTTTGGCGTGCTGACAGAGAGCCAGCCTTAGACAACCTGATGGCGCGCATCTTAGAGCCAGGCAATGTTCAGAAAGCCTGGCAACGAGTGAAGTCTAACCAAGGCGCACCCGGCAGTGACGGGATGACCTTAGCAGACTTTCCTGCCTATGCCCGCGAGCATTGGAGTGAGATTCGCCAATCCTTACTCGATGGCAGCTACCAACCGCGCCCCGTGCCTCGGGTGGTCATTCCCAAGCCCAAAGGCAAGGGAGAGCGCAAGTTGGGGGTTCCTTGTGTCGTAGACCGAGTGATCCAACAAGCCATCTTACAAGTGCTCACGCCCATCTTTGACCCAGAGTTCTCTGAGTCTAGTTTTGGCAGCCGTCTGAATCGTTCGGCTCATGGAGCCATCCAACAGGTGAAAACGATTGTGAAAACCGGGTATCGCATTGGGGTGGATTTGGATCTAGAGAAATTCTTCGATACCGTGAACCATGATCTCCTGAGGTCCCGCGTTGCCCGTAAAGTAACTGATAAAGTGCTTTTGCGGCTCATTGGTCGCTACCTGCGAGCCGGGGTTCTGGTGGGGAGCACGATTGAACCAACCGACTGGGGAACGCCACAAGGTTCCCCGCTGTCCCCCTTGTTGTCCAATATCCTGTTGGATGCTTTGGACAAGGAGCTAGAAGCCAGAGGACATCGCTTTGTTCGCTATGTGGACGACCTGTGGACGACCTGGTTATCCTTGTCAAAAGCCGACAAGCAGGGCGACGAGTGATGGCAAAGATTAGCCGTTACTTGACCCAAAAGCTGAAGCTCAAAGTGAATCGGGAAAAGAGTCGAGTGGTGAAAATCGAAGATTTGAACTATCTCGGTTTTACCTTCCGAGGGATTCGTCTCTTCGTATCCCAGCAAGCGCTAGACAACTTCAAACACCGACTGCGTGGACTTACATCGCGCAGTTGGGGAGTCTCAATGGCAGAGCGATTCTTGCGCTTGAACCGATACTTACAAGGGTGGATGAACTACGTTGGTATTTCCCAACATTACAGTCCAATCGAAGAGCTAGATGGGTGGTTAAGGCGACGGATACGGATGTGTTATTGGAAACAGACTTCGGCGAGCGCTCAGTCGAGCCGTGGCGCAGACCGAGAACGCGCATTGCCAATTTGCTCAAGCTTGGGACAACCAAGCGTCACGCAATTTTGACGGGCATTAGTCGTAAAGGCTATTGGCGGTTGTCAAAGACGTTAGCGACGCAAACGGGAATGACCAACGAGTGGTTGGAACAGCAGGGATTGTTATCGATTCGCAAGCTCTGGATGAAAGTTCAGGGCTACGCTTAGCTGTCAGTGTTGTTTGCGCGTCTTCATGAACCGCCCATTGCGGACCCCCATGATGGGTGGTGTGGGAGGGGAGAGTTAAATGCTCTCCTCGACCCGATTAGACCGCGCCTCGGCGGCAAACTGACAACTTCTCTTCCACCTTCTGACTGTCTTTTTTGCCAGTCTGCAAACATGGCATCCAAGTCGTAATTAAAAGACTTGGCGTGTTCTTCACGGATTTTATGAATTTCATCAAGAATTTCATCTTGCCACATCGCTCAATCTCCTAACAGTTCGTAGGGCGTGCAAATTACAGGTAACTGGTATCCGAAATCAAAGCTAATCTCTTCAAGTTTCCTTTGAATCTGTGCGTTTGCAATATGCTTACAATTCCAGGTTAACAGGTAATCCAAGCCGTGGATGGTGGCAGCAGCAATATGAACCGCATCATCAGAAGCCTTGGGAGGAAGATTGCTACGAGAGAGAAATTGGGCTGCTAGATTTTGTACGGATTGATTGAGTTCAACCAAGGGGACTCCACTGAAGATTTCTAGACGATCAGCGGCAATCTCAGGATCTCCTCGTGACACCTCATCCAAAACAACTTTTGAAATATAAAGTGTGAAAGCGCTACGACGAGACTCCCACCAATCTCTGGTTATCTCAATATTCGCTGCCAAAATTAAATTCTTGGTTGATCTCGCAGTGAGGTAGCCCAAGATACTGGTCTCAATGTAGACAGTTTCACTCATATGAATAGGGATTGTTAGCCTTTCATTCTAGGCAAATTATCCATCTTAAAGGCTAATTTTTCCATCACCAGAGCAGCTATGGAGCCTTACTATCATGAAGCACACTCAGCATAATCGCGAAGTTCCCCAATATTATAGAGTACCTGTTGATATGCACTGTTTTGTGGCAATAATGCCCCCTGGTTAATCAAATCCTGCAAGTTAGCAATATGCAAGATTGTAATAGTACAAGCGTTGCCTTTAGCTCCAATACAGGAAATTTCATCTCGCAAACCATAGCACATAGTATCGATAGTATTTTTATTTACCATCAGATCTTGGTTGATGGCATACAGGATCTGCTCAACGCCTGAGTTTTGCGCTTGAACAGAACTGGGCGCAAGAGTTAGTAGGCCAACAAGCGGGGTGGCAAGCAATACAGTTTTGGCAAATTTTATATACATCAGTTTGTGTCTCCAAGTAATGTTGTGCGTCTACCAGCAACTTAGCGGTCTAACGGTGAAGTTGTGCGGCGGCAGACAAGCTTGAACTCTCACCGATAACCTCTGTACCGTCCGCACCAACGCAGTATTATGCCGCGCCGCCACAAGAGCTAGAACTGCCAGGAGCTTAACCTGTTTTTACTTTGGCTGCTACGATCTAGGCAGAAGATTTAAGAGTTGGAGGGAGAAGCATGAGTTTGGTGATTTCAGACGATCTAGTAAGAGCCAGTGGCTTTTCAGAAAACGAGCTATTTCTGGAAATTGTGCTTATGCTGTTTCGACAAGACAAAATTAGTTTGGGAAAAGCGAGTGAGTTAGTAGGACTGCATCGGATGCAGTTTCAAAAACTGCTAGCAGATCGAGGTATCTGTGTTCATTATGATGTCGCTGAGTTTCAAGACGATCTCAATACTCTACAGGATGCGAACTAGCGGTGATCATAGTAAGTAATACCTCACCCATTTCAAATTTGGCAAAAGTTGGACAATTAAGTTTAATGCAAAAAGTCTATGGAAGAATTTTGATTCCATATGCGGTGCGTGAAGAATTACTGGATGAAAGAGCCGGAGAAACTGTGGTTACAGCAGTTCAATCAGCAACTTGGCTGGAAATTCATTCAGTACAAAATCAACAATTGGTTTCTGAGTTAAGAACCCGCGTTAATATCGGTGAAGCGGAGGCAATTGCACTTGCTGTTGAAGTGGGAGCAAGCCGATTATTAATCGACGAGCGTTTGGGTAGACAAGCCGCGAAAGATTTTGGTCTAAAGATTACTGGTGTTTTGGGAATTCTGCTGTTAGCAAAACGCCAAAATTTAATCAAGACAGTTAAACTTATAATGGATGATTTGACAAGTCAAGCAAATTTCCGAATCAGCAAACAACTCTATGAATATATTTTGAATGAAGCAGACGAGTAAATTATCAAATTCAAACGATTAATTCGAGACTGATATTTTTCTCGACATGAATAATTCCTTTGGGAAGAAGTGTACAAAAACCATTTTCGTAATGAATTAGAGCCTCATCATCTAATACTTTTAAGATTTCAGTTCGGTATCTACTGGCGTTTGAATATTTAATCCATTTGATCAAGTCCGCATCACTAACCTTATCTGGTTGTTTGTAATACAGAATAAGTAAAGTCTTTTGATCAGCTTTGAGCTTTGTGTTTTGAACCCGTACAAAGCTTCCAACCTCTACTATTACAGGAATTTTAGCTTCATTAATACTTTCAACAATTTTTCTTGCTTCATCAATGCTATTTGTATGGTAATTACGAATAAGTTCAATTAAAATCCAGTCTGCGGAATGAGAGACAAGCAGAGAATCAGAATAATTAGGATTCACTTCTCCACCAACATGAGCAACGTTTCTTTTGTTTCTAATATCAAGAAGAACTCTTGTAAGTTGAGGAATGAAAAATCGAACACCTTCTGGCAAGCCAGTATTATTAGAAATACGATTTATAATATTTTGTGTATTTAACTGTTTTCCAAAAGGAGTATAGTTACCTGTATCTAAGAACTCGATTAAACGCAAAACACATTCACTGAATCGGGCAGCATTTAGTTCTGCTGGTTGAAATTTTCTTAGGAAAAACTGTTGCTTAATATGTTGGTACTCATTAAGTAGTTCAGTTATGATATCTTTTGGAAGCTGCGCTGACAAAGCTGACTCGATTTG
Organism: Leptolyngbya sp. NK1-12; assembly: GCF_032598965.1. Classification (NCBI taxonomy): domain Bacteria; kingdom Bacillati; phylum Cyanobacteriota; class Cyanophyceae; order Leptolyngbyales; family Leptolyngbyaceae; genus Leptolyngbya; species Leptolyngbya sp. NK1-12. Next base: position 5,417,242 of record NZ_CP053586.1, on the reverse strand, counting down.
AGATTTTTGAACACTCATTTTCAATCTTTGTGCGGATTGTACGATATGAATTTAGCTTTGGGAAACCCAACTTTCTGCAAGCTTTTCAGCTTCTTGCGTGAGATAGTATAATCCTTCGGGTGTTTTCTCAAAATATTTTTTGTTGCCTTTTGTTGCTAATGTTTCGCCAAAGCTCTTCTTAGTTGCCGAAACGATCTTATACCTCTTAATCAGATACTCGTATGCTAAAGCAGGCTTCATTGCAATCTCAACTTTCAACTCTTTTGTAATGTCATATAAAGCGAGAACAACAAGATGAGATTTATTGCTTAGTGACCTAACATCAAAGTCATCAAATCTAGATGGCTTCTGTATCCATTGATTAATTTTCTCAATTTCTTCTCTAGTTGTTCGAGAACCTTGGCTAGAGTTTCTTCTCGTAGAAGACCAATATTCTATACCTTTTAAGTCTGAATCTTGCATTTCTGCAATAACTTTCTCCACCTCTCTGTATCCAGTGGGGTTCAGCTTCAAAGTACCATCAGATTTAATAAAGAAACGATTAGAGATGTCATTTGTGTATGTAGAAAAATTTGCGTTATATATTCCATTTTTTTTTGGCTGCGGAGCTTAGATGTTTTTTGCTGGGCACTGGCTCTTGAAAAATTGCGTTATAAGCCCAAACATAAAGTAGTATGAATCGCTCTTGCTGAGTTTTTTTGTCCTTTCCCCGATAATCAGGGTTCTTTGACATTAAAAACCCTTGTCCATCTTTCTCAAAATAATCTAAGGGAGACTTATCATTTGTAACATCTTGAGATATTGCCTCTACAACTTCCCCATTCAGGTCTTCTTGTTCCTCAGATTGCTCGTTCTCCATCGTAGTTGGTGAAAACGGTAGTACAAGCCGTTGCTGAGGTTGTGCAACTTCTCTTGTTTTTGGGGATGGAGTCAGAGGAACATAGCCACCCAAAACAGATGCCACCTTATCAATAGCAGTATCAGTGAACGATAGATTTAGCTTTCTTGAGTAATTGCTTTCTGTTTGCTCCTCCTCTAGTGAAAAATTATTCATAGGAGTGGCAATAGTCTGAGACACGCTTAGAGAAGTACCGCACTTAAGGCACTTACTCTTATCCTTAATTAGGTAACTGCCGCATACCAGACACTTGACCTGCTGCTCACAACTAACGCAGAAATTATAAGCCTCGTCAATTAGAACATCACAGTATGGGCAATTTGGCATAGTTAAACTTTTTTAACGCTTTAAAGATTGATCGCTAGTATACTCGTACTTTTTATACAACGCCCACATATTCGAGTACGGTTTTCCCTACCGTCAGAATGGAAATACTAGCTAATTGAACACTGACGACAGCATAAAGCTTAACCCTAGCCAATGAGATAGCGGTCACGCCCCTACCGAGGACTAAGAGAATCTATGCAAGCCGTGAGAGGTAAGAAGAAACCTCCGATACCCTTGAGGATAGGACGTTTCACTTCCACTCAACGATAAACCTCGGAGGCTGATATGAAGATTCTCGCAATTGACCTGGGAAAATTCAAGAGCGTGGCTTGCTTGTTCGATACCGAAACCAACCAAGCCGAGTATGAGACGATCGCGATGCAGCAAGTTGCGCTTGAAGACTTGCTGCAACGGAAACAGCCGCAGAAGGTGGTGATTGAAACCTGTACCAACAGCAACTGGGTTCATGATATTTGCCAGGAACACGGCTACGAAGTTTTGGTAGCTAACCCGAATCAAGAAGCATGGCAATGGCGCAACGTGAAGCGCAAAACGGACAAAGATGATGCGCTCAAACTCGCTAAACTTGCTGCGCTTGAGCAAATTAGCCCAGTGTATGTTCCAGCCGCCCAAACCCGCCAGTACCGCCGCTTGGTGAAATACCGCAAAACTCTGGTTTGGCGAATGAACCAAATCAGGAACAGCATTCGGGCACTCTTGATGGCACAAGGGTTAACCCTGCCTGCTCGTGCCAGAGCCTGGACGCTGGAAGGGTTGGCAGAGTTGAGCAAACACCGCAAACCGTTAGCCGAGTGCCAGATTGACGAGTTATGGAAAGGCGAGCTGGATGTGGAATTGACGCTGCTCGATACGTTGGAAGAGCAACACGACCAAGTTGAGAAGCAACTCAATCAACTTGCCAAACAAGAAGAACGGGTTCAACTGTTGATGACAATTCCAGGAGTGGGACGACGAACCGCAGAAGTGATTGTGACCGCGTTGGATAAACCGGAGCGCTTTGCCAATGCTCGGCAAGTTTCTGCCTACGCAGGCTTAGTGCCTGACCAGCGACAATCGGGGCAAACGAATCGATTAGGAGCGATTACGCGCAGAGGGTCCAGGTTACTACGAGGAGCATTAGTCGAGGTAGCATGGATGCTGATTCGCTTCAACTCTTGGGCACGACAGACCTTCGAACGTATCTGTGGAGGGCAGAAAACTCGCAGGAAGACGGCGATTGTGGCGCTAGCTCGAAAGCTTTTGGTGAGATGTTGGGCAATGCTGAGAGACAAACAACCTTGGAACCCAGAGCTGATAAACAATCTAAGCATTAGCAACGCATGATGAGTGTTTGGTGATTGAGCGTTGGTGGAAAGAAACTGACTGGGTAAGAAGTTGATGATTGATGGGTTAGGTGAGATTTTTGAGTGCGTGAGCTTGCAGTTATGCTTAACTTACAAGAAGTTGACTAAGCGAATAAGCCACGCACTTTGCAAAGACTCTTGAGACAATGCAGTGATTACAGCTTCAAATGTGAAAATGTAAACAGCATTGACAATTCGGATAGTCGGTTAGAAACAACCTGACACAATTAATTGTGAACTTGAAATACATTGACTGTATTCATCTTGGTAAAAGATGAGAACTTAATGCTGTCAAAAAGTTGATATTTGATTAACGACCGAAAGCTAAAATCCTGTTGACAGGCTCACGGCTTCATAGTCGGCATAACGACCCGCTTCACCCGCCGCCAACAAACTTTCGGACTCAACTAACCATCTTGATACGGTCGGTGTGCAAGCGGGTCGTTATGCCGCCGCAACTACTCCGAATAATCAAGCACAAGCTTATTCCAATTCTTGTCTATCGTTAACTCATGAGATAAAGGAACATACTTGTTCTCCTTTGGATAAGCTCTAATTCGCAACCCCTCTAGGGTTAAACGTCCAAAATCTATCCAGTTAATCAATGGCTGAGGTAACAGCCCAAGATTCCAAACTTGTTTGGGTAGCCACTCCAGCGGTGTCATGTCTGGTTCAGCCAGTACTTCTCTTAACTCCATAAAACCACAAGGCACAACGGAAATGCTCACCAAATAATTGTCAGCAGGTTCAAATGCGATCGAAACTTGTCGAGTTTTGATGCGGAGCGGGAGTAAAAGGCGACCCCTAGCGCTTAACTGTTCTCGCCAAGCTGGAGCAATATCCCAGGCTCCAACCGTCAGAATAATGCGATCATAAGGCGCGAAATCTGGATAACCATTTCCTCCATCACGGCACACGACTTGTACTTGCGGGTAACCAGCCGTTGCTAAATGTTGATGGGCAGCTTCTACAATATCTTCATCAATATCGATGCTGATGACTTGTCCTGTTTCACCAACGATGTGTGCCATGAGAGCGGCATTGTAGCCTGTTCCTGCACCAATTTCTAGCACTCGATGACCTGGCTTTAGATCAAGCTGCTCTAGCATGGTCGCCATGAGTCCAGGTTCAGAAGATGAGCTAACTGATTTTCCATTCAATCGCTTTGTGATGATCGCCTGATTTTGATAAGTTTCAACAAGTGGAACATTGGGTAGAAAATGATGCCTTGGGACACGGCGAAAGGCAGCTTCTACAGATGGCGTGCGAATCCAACCTGCTTGCTTAAGTTGATCAACATATGCCTGATGCTGTGTAACTACCATGACTAAACATCAACAGATAACTTCCAAACTACGGCCTAACCGACAACATCCCGTCAACTCTGACCTTAAACACGAACAGATAAGATTTCGCTCATGCCTTCACCGAGAACTTGCGGCATAACGACCCCCATCACCGGATACAAACAACCTCTGCAACTCACCGACCAATTGACTTTTTTCCGGTGCATTGGGATTGTTCTGCCGCTGCCACCACAAATCCTTATCATGAAAGCTGAACTGGTTTATATTCTAGACTTTTTACCGTGAATCAAACTCTTCACCAGGAACTCAAATCTGCCATTGAACACTCTTTGAGAAAATCTCAAACTCCCGGTGCTGCTGTTGCTATCAGACTGAATGGTGAACCCTTCTGTGAAATGGGCGTTGGCTATCAAGACCTGAACTATACTCAACCCTTGTCCAAGGATGCAAGCTTTTATATCTACAGCGTCACGAAAAGTCTCCTAGCGACTGCATCTCTAGATCTGGTTGGTAAAGGAATTCTCAATCTTGATGATTCCGTACAGCATCATCTGCCTGATTTTTCTTTAGATCCTTCAATTACAATCCGCCATCTTTTAGGTCATACCAGTGGATTACCTGATTATGGTGGAATGTCTACCTATTTTGATGCGCTCAAAGCAGCACCCACTGTTCCTTGGTCAGAAGAAACTTTTCTCAACCTTGTTACCCAAGAACGGTGCCTCCCGCCGGGTACAGACTGGCAGTATTCCAATATTGGCTATCTCGTCTTGAAGCGCATCCTCAAACGCATCACAGGACTATCGATGCAGCAACTTCTGCATCAAGTCATTTTTAGCCCCCTTGCTTTGCAAAGCACTTTTGTCCCCAATACGCTCGACGATGTGACTGTCCTCACACCGGGATATACAGCATTTTTTAGCGGAACTGAATTGCAAGATATGTCTCCTCTCTATCATCCAGGTTGGGTATCACATGGAGTCGTCATCTCGACAGCACCAGAACTTGCCAAAATGATTGAGGCTCTGTTTCTCAACCAGATTCTTAGCTCTGCCCTCATTGAACAAATGCTTTACCCTGTTCACATCCTGGGAAAGTATCCTCGATTTGAAAAGTTAGCTTATGGGCTGGGATTATTCATTGATTTAGAGTCACCTCATGGTCTGGTGGCTGGACACACAGGCGAAGGACCAGGCTACTCAGTTGCCGCTTTTCACTTTCCAAATCTAGGCGGATCGCAAATGACGATCGCTGCAATCACGAATCAAGATCGACACGATTACGGTTTAGTGTTGGTGTATAAATTAGTCGAAGTTTTGAATAAGTTTCTTGCATCCCAACACTAACAGATCGCTTTGAAATACCACCAACACGACTAAACGAAGCGGCAGAACGGTGCTGTTCAGCGGTTGCAAACTGACTTTGCCACTCCACGAACCAGAACCAGCAATCCGTTGCAACAGCGTGGTCAGCTGGAGCACACACCAACGGGCTTGGCTAACTCTGACTTTGCCACTCCCAACCTATCCCAAAACTACCGTCCTCACCTACCGGACTCTGGGTGCTTTGCGACACCACAGACTCCCTCATACTACGGTCTCAACCTGCCCACTGCGCGGCGCTTTGCTTCTTGACGATGTGACTTTGTGAACGAGTGGAAGGACTGTTTGCGGAGCCAGCTCAAGAATCTATGTAAGCCGTGGGAAAGTAGAAGAAACCACTCAAACCACCTTCCCACACCCGGAGGATAGCATGAAGATTCTGGCAATTGACCTGGGTAAATACAATTCCGTTGCCTGCTTATTCAACACCACCCCAAACCAGAGTGAGTTCGAGACAATCGCCACTCAACGGTGGGCATTGGAGCAGCTATTGAATCAAACCAAACCTGACCAAATCGTAATAGAGACCAGTTCAATTACAGGCTGGGTACATGACTTTTGCCAAAGCTTGGGGTACCAGGTCTTAGTCGCCAATCCCAGTGCCGAGGCGTGGCGATGGAAACATGTCAAACGCAAAACCGATAAAGATGATGCGCTCAAACTGGCGAAACTCACTGCCCTTGAGCAAGTGTCAGCGGTTCATGGTCCGGTGGCAGAACGTCGTCAATATCGCTTAGGAGTGAAGTACCGTAAAACCCTGGTCAATCGTATCAACCGCATTCAGAATCACATTCGAGCGTTGTTTGACCATCAGGGCATCAGCATTCCCAGTGGACATAAAGCTTGGACTGCCGCAGGCATTGAAACCTTAAGTCAATACCGCAAACCTCTGGCAGAGTGTCAACTGAATGAATTTTGGCGAGGTGAACTTGACCTGGAGTTGCAGAGCCTTGATGCCCTCTGGCAACAATTACAACAAGTCGATGAGCAGCTTGAAAAGGTGGCGAGACAAGATGAACAGGTGCAACTTCTGCAAACCATACCGGGGGTGGGACGCAGAACGGCAGAGGTCATTGTTGCAGCGTTGGATAATCCTCACCGTTTCAAGAATGCCCGTCAGGTATCGGCATATGCAGGGTTGGTTCCCGACCAAAGACAATCAGGTCAAACCAATCGCTTGGGCAGAATTACCTGTCGAGGCTCCCGCATTCTGCGCAGTGCATGCGTTGAGGTGGCCTGGGTGATGCTGCGTTACAACCCGTGGGCAGAGAGTATTTATCAGCGAATTTATGGCGGACAGAAAACTCGTAAGAAAATCGCTATTATTGCCGTAGCCCGAAAGCGTTTAGTGCGCTGCTGGGCGATGTTGAGGCACAAACAACCTTGGCAAGATAGCACGCCTCTATTGAGTGCCTCAACATCACCCAGCTCATAGCTCCTGTCAGCTTGAACTTGAACCTGGGAACTAACATGAAACACTGTTGATCTAACGAATAAGACAAGTAATTTTGCAGAGATAATTGAGACAATGCTCAAGTTGTACCTCTAGAACTAGAAATACGAACTGCATTGACACCTCGGATAGTCGTTTAGAACTCAATCCGTCGCATCTTGAGGAAGCTGTTATAAAGACTAAACCTCATCCTATTACCTTGGATGATTGGTTTCGTTCGGCTAAATTGCAGAACTCCCTCACGCACAAATCCCAAAACCCGCTTGACATAGACACGGCTTCATAGTCGTTCCGGTTGAGCGGCTACCGATAACCTTTGCCACAACACAGACCAACTTTGCAAGTCCGCTCCAATCGGGTTGTTGGGCAGCTGGTTATTTGGGATAATATTCGATTCCTTAACTCTGTATCGCTCGCAACACGGGGTAGAAAGAAGTGCAATGGGGCTAACCGCATCGAAGCTATAGCCTGCTAATTTGGTGATGTCCAGAAATTAGGGGCATTAACCGCAAGAACGATACAGCAAACTGCTAACCCTAGACATAATGGTGTGTACAAAACGGTGTCCCAATGTGCAAACAAGCTATCGTTAAACTGTTTGAAGAATCCGAGATAGCGAAATTCGCCAATAGCACGTAGTAGAAAAACCAATGCGATGCACCAGATCCCGGTTCGATAAATCCAGGTGGGTAAAAACGGCAGACGATAGTTTAAGGTTCCTAAACAGATAATTGCTGCAATGGATAATGCCATTGCCACTGCCAGCGTATCCCAAAGTCCAGGTTCAAACAGGGGTTGACCGTCAATGCTAGGAACTGTTGCTGTTGCTCCCCAGTTTCCGCCAAACGCCCAATAAATATGTAAAGTCGATAGCGCCACAAAAATTGTTGTGGTGATCAGCCCAATGACGTAAATCATGTTAGTCTCCTCAGGAAACTGACTCAATCTCCTTAAGAGACTATAATGACTCTTGCTACGCTGTCAATCGTGAACGTATACCTGCATGAAACGAACTGACTTTTCTCATATCTGTTGCTCAGTCGCCCGCACACTCGACCTGATTGGCGAATGGTGGAGTCTTCTCATTGTGCGCGACATTTTCTTGGGAATCAGACGGTTTGAGGAAATTAGACAAGATTTAGGAATTTCGCGCAAGGTGTTGACTGAGCGATTGGAATCTCTGGTTGCCGTAGAAATATTGGAACGGCGACGCTATCAAAAACGTCCAGAGCGGTACGAGTATTGGTTGACTGAAAAAGGGATGGAACTCTATTCAGTTCTGTTGGTTTTGATGCGGTGGGGTGATCGCTGGACAGCCGAGAATGGTGTGCCTCTGGAAATTATTCATACCACCTGTGGAGTTGTAACTGAACCCATAGTCGTTTGCGCTCATTGCGGAACTGAACTCAACGCTCACAACACTCAGCATCGACCAGGATCAGGTTTCACCACAGACAGTCTTCAGGGATCTCTTCCACCGATAACTTAAGCAGCCCAACAACCCCCTTGCAGCGGACGGTCGAAAGCTACTGATACTGAGTCAAAGGTTACTTGCCGCCGCTGAAGGGGGTTGTTAGACCTAGTGACTCGCTTATAATCTATAGTATGCCAACAGTCTTACGTATCGGTCCTTACCGTTTTTACTTTTACAGTCATGAACCGAATGAACCACCGCACATACATATTGATCGCGATGATTCATCGGCTAAGTTTTGGCTGGAACCAGTCAGTTTAGCCAACAACATTGGTTTTAGTCCTAAAGAACTTCGTAAATTGCAATCGATCGTTCAAGAAAATCAAGAAATTTTACTGGAGGCTTGGTATGGGTATTTTGGCAATTCGAGCGGATGAGAGAGTTAAGAATGTCCACTTCACTGAAGAAACTGTTAGCGTCGATTTAATGGACGGGCGAACAATTACTGTGCCTCTGGTTTGGTATCCAAGGCTGCTTAACGCTACACCTGACCAACGCGCAAATTGGGCAGTTTCTGGAGGTGGTTATGGGATTCACTGGGAGGAGATCGATGAGGATCTGAGTACAGAAGGGATGTTGCGTGGTGCACCTGCTCCGTCTCTAAAAGCTTCGTGAATTAATTCTTCTATGGGAGCCAGAGCCGTAAGCACTCTAGCTCCGCACTTTGTTACCAGTCTTTAGAATCGGATCGTTCCACCTATAGAGATTTCTCCCGAAATCAGAGTTGCGGGGCTACCAGTTTGCGGTTCAATGTCAAGCGATGTTGAGCGAATTCGTTCGCCTTTAGGTTGACGACTTGCAAATGTGATTGCTATCTGTGCACCACCAAGAACCTCAAAAAAGTCACTCAAGTCAGATGATGTTAGAGAGCCTCCGTCAAATGCAGCAATACCTGAAACGTTACTGCTAGCAAGTTTACTCATGATATTTTTCCAGGCTTTGTCCATCTCCTCGCCAACAACGCTAGCGACTTTCTCGTATGCTTCCGTGTTTGCCATGTTTGCTTTGTTCTCCGTTAGTTGTAGGTCTAACGGTGAAGGTGAGCGGCGATGAGAAGACTAGAAACGAAGTGAAAAGACTGTGCCCGCCGCTCCACCGCAATGTTGGGCTGCTGGCATAGACAACGGAGCATGTAATTTTCCTGATTGAAAACTCGTCTATGATTCTTGATTTGACTTCGATGCATCCTGCTTATCTAAAATGTAGCTAGTTGTCGTCAAAACAATGCCAATGCTGAGAATAACCAGTAAGACTAGGAAGAATGGATCATAGTTGAGGTTGTAGAGGCTGAGTAAACAAACAAAGAAGAAACTCCGCACAATGAGAGTCGTAGAATACAGATCACTCAAACGCAGACGTAACATTTGAACAAGCATAATCCCTAGTCCCACCGCTAACATTCCTGCCGCGCGAGGAAAGACATCTCCATAATCCCCATTTGACAACAAGAGTTTTAAGGCGAAGCGTGGCGCAATCAAGAGCATGATACCGCTCGGAATTAGATATCCCACCAGATAGAATAGGCTCAAGCGTGTTCTTTCCATTGCGGTTCCTTAAGTGATTTTGTCTTACTGTTCAGTTCAATACGTAATAGCGACACCATTAAGCAGGAAAACATTTACCAAATGCCTGAAGGAGTTTAAGTGAGCCTCTGACTCGAATCTTTCGCCGCAACAGCGCCCAAATTAGATTTTGTTCCTTAGCAAGAAAACCTAACCATGTTTCGCTGTCTGCTGTGACCGAAAGATTAGCGTTACTAAGATGATCGTTTTGCACTTGTACTGTTTTATCCTGGATTATCACCGTCGCACGGCGGAACTCAGAACCTGTAAATGTGAAGTGGTAAGTCGCATTCAATCCCTCTGACTGATTGCGTTGGAAGAGTAATGGTAATCCGAAGAGAAAGCCTTGAATGGATTGAGGGCGAATGCCACTGCTCACTCGTTTCACGGTTTTGTGAGGAAAGCGTCTTGCCACATAGCTTTCTGCGTCCGATCCTGGTACTACATAGATTGTTTCGGGTTTGTCCTGCAATGGTTTGACCACTTCTTGAATAAATGCCTTACGATCGCTCAGAAAAGGCGCAATCACATCCTCTCCCGCAGGGCAGGCGGCAATACAGTAAGCGGCTTTGTAGTTCGCCTTGAAAGACAAGCTTTGCCACATGGAGGCGGATTCAGAAGCACTGACTTTTTTGCGATAATCCTGAGCGTTTTTGCTCTGGGCAATTGTCTCAGTCCAATCGGTGAAGCCGCTCATGAACTCGCGGTAGTTGTGCGTATAACACGCTGAGAAGTTGAAGCTACCGTCAGTCCCGATTGCTCCAACTGGGCAGGCGGCAACACATAATTTGCACTCGATACAGGGATTGTAGTCAATTGGGCGTGTGTACTCCGTTACTTCGGTATCGATCAAGACTGTTCCGAGTGCAATGAAGTTACCAAACTTTGGATGAATGACATTTCGATGAATTCCCATATGCCCTAATCCGGCTGCAACAGCCACAGGCTTGTGAGACACGACCCAAACTTTACCAGGAAACCGCTCCATTTCCATTGGAAACGCTGATGATGGATTCAACGCTCGCACACCAATTTGCTCTAGAGCTTTGACAAGGTTTCGTGCGACTTCATTAGCATGATCGTAGTTCGCGTGAAATTCGAGATTTGCGATCGATCGGGCTGGCGTGCGAACATTTTCCCGATTCATGCAGCAGACAAAGCTAATCAATGTTTTGGTGGGTGGAAATGCTGCCAAAATGTCTGACTGTTGATCTGCGATCGCAGGTCGGTTAATTTCCACGAATCCTACATCATCAGCACCCATCTCCAAGCAGAGCGTTCGGAGCGAGTCTGAATTCAGGGTGGCTGTCTTTGTCGGTTGGTGAGTTGTAGACTGCTCACGCCACCACCGCACGGTAGGGTGGTTATCAAATTTAGCCATTGAAACCTCCAAGGTTCACAGTGTTATATGTATATACATGTTTTGGGTAAATTTTTAGGCTATCTCACAGCTTTGACCTCAGACAACAACGATAGGAGCGTTTGCCATTGCTGTTGCCCAAAGTGCTGCATTACTTCCGCTTGAGCTTGCTCCCATAAAGGGAGTGCCTGAGCTAGAATAGTCTGACCTTCAGGTGTTAGGGATACCCACCTAACCCGTCGATCCTCACCCGGTTCGATCGCTACTAACCCACGTTTCTCTAGCAGCTTGAGATTCCGAGTTAAGGTTGTTTGATCAGTGAACAACTCTTGAGCCAAGCGAGTGATGGGCGTAGACTCAACCAGGTGAATGGCGACTAGCAGCGTAAATTGGTTTAATACCAACTCCACAGGACGCAATGCAGCATCATACACCTGCGTCAGTATGCGTGATGCTCGACGAATATGCATTCCCATGCAGGTTGCAGGCACTTGACTGACTTCAGTTAGTTTAATTTTGGGAGATTGATTACTCATAAAATATGTATATACATATAGTTTGCACGTGTCAAGTGCTTTCGATCCTTGAGAACTCCGCCAATCTTACTTAATACTCAACATTGACAGAGAATTTTGATGCACTGTCCAACCGACAACCTCAAGCAGCCCAACGTTGGAGTTGTGCGGCGGCAGATAACCTCGACTGCCCACCGATAACCTCTGTTCCGTCCGCACCAACGCAGTGTTGGGCTGTATGGCACGTAAGAGATACTCAGGTTGTCACTTCAAGAGCCTGCATAGGCTTCACTTTGACTTTTGAAGCAAGACCTTCAAGTTTCCATTGCACTCCTGAACAAAACTCTGACACCTTACCTCTTCGTTGAGTTGGAGTAATTGCCCGCAAGTCTTCAACTCCTGCAATTAATTGGTTTCTAATAGCAATCAAAACTGATGTATCGCACAAGTACATTTCTGAAGATGGATTAGCTGCTTTATCTCGTTTTCCATAAGAGCCAACGTAAACTAAGCCCAAACATATATGGCTTTGATAATTCTGTCGAATCCACTCTAAGTGATCATGCCCTTGCTCAACATCTTTCTTGTAGTAAATAGGATTACTCTTCTTACCTGTCTTCATTTCAAATGCAAGGCATTTCTGAGAATCCTCATCGACCCAAAGCACATCAGGTCCAGTTCCATCGTCATTGTCTGGACGAGTTGATGTAAAGCCCAAATATTCTCCCAAAGCGCGAAGGGCTTCTTCTTGTTGTGTTATTGAAGCATTGGGATCATCAAGTCCTGTGACAGAGCTACGAAGACGCTGAAAGGTTTTTTGATAACTCTCTGGTGATTTACGCTCAACAATTAAATCAACTTGTCGCTCGAAATCAGTTAACGCTTGGGGTGTGACAACCACACTATGAGAATCAGTGCCAATTTTTCTTGGAACAATTATTCTTTTAGCAAGTCTTTGGTAAGCACGAAGATACTCCTCCTGTGCAGCTTCGTAATCTTCTTCACACTCTAAACACATCCCTAACCACAGATTATGCCACCCTGAAAGTTTTTCATCTGCCCTTGCAGTTTCCTGAATTACTGCTTCAAGTTCTTGACGAGCAGAAGCATAATCACGATCCCAAATGGCACTCATGAAACGAACTTCAGCTAGCGCAGCTTGGGTCATTCGTTCTTCGATTTCTTGGGTTCGCTCAGATGCCTCTGTATCTAAACCCATTTCATTGATACTTTCACCATAAAAATCAATCCAAGATGGATTACGGCTCAAAACTGAATCAATGACATCAATAAGTTGAGATACGTCTGACAACTTCTGTTGTTCATGAAGATATAACCCTAATCGAACTTGTTTTCTCAGCAAGTCTGGCAATAAAGCGAGTTTACGGTCATTTTTTAACCAACTACTTAAGCTACGACCATTGATGATAAATGCTCCATAGTCGTTACGACCTCGATTAATGCGTCCAAACAGTTGAATAATTTGATTGCTAACTTTGGTGGCACGAAAGTTTTTCATATCAAGAGTATCCCACTGAAACTTCTCTAATGTAGACGCACCTGTGGGTAACTCATCAAAAATCATTACACGGCAAGTATCATGAGGAAGATCAATCCCATCCACTCTAGAAACCAGAATGAAAACACCAGAATCAGCTTCACGAAACTCTTGAAGCTCATCACTAAATTCTTCAGGAGAAGGTGGGCTTCCTACTTTTTTCCATACTTCAGCTTGACGATATGATGGGACAGCAATGAGAACTTTATGTTTCTCCGATAATGAATTAACAAATACAGGATCGATTTTCTTCCGAGGAATTTCGTCTGAAAATAAGATTAGGCGTTCCCCGTTTCCTGCATCGTTTTTAGGTTCAATACAAGGATCGGGAATTCGTCCAAAAGCTCTAGCAATATCTGATTTGTAATTGAGGCTTGCAGATAAATAAATTCTTCTAACATCTCCTCGCAAAAAGATGGGCAGACTAAAGAGAGGTAGAAATGGAGGAGCAATTTCTACTGTTCCATAGCCAAAGACAACAGCACAATGTTCTAAATTTTCTTTGAGCAGGTTAAATGAGTATTTGAGATTGGCATCATTTTTGATGCCAGAGTCAACCAATAAATTGTAAAGCCGTCCAGAAACCTCTTTCACAGCACTTGGACTTGCCATGATTGGAGATTCAAAGGGACTATCAATGGCACTTTCCAAGGAGGGAAGCTTACCAGCTTCTTTGAAGTGAGGTTCAAAGAGAGATTTAATTTCTTTAAGTAATTCCGTTTGGTTTGGTGCTGTAATTTTCACAGTAAATGATTCGCGTATCATTCGCTCAGCTACATGAGCATCATCAAAAATTACTGCGCCCGGAAAATAATCACGCTGTAAAACGCTTAACCCATTGAATAGACTGGTATAAGTCGTAATACAAAATGCTTTTCCTGTTTCAAAGAGTGTATTGCTAAAATCGCCGCTTGTTCGCAGAGTGCATTCAATGCCAAGTTTAGTAGCTTCGCGCTGGGTTTGAAGTACTAAATCTTTAGTCCCACAAACATATGTAACGTTTTCAATCCCTTCATTTACTAAACTTTGAGCTACCAGTAATCCAACCAGGGTTTTTCCTGCTCCTGTGTTTAACGCAATAAACACATCAGGCTTCTTACGATTCTTATGCCATTCGCTCAGTGCCTCAGTTTGCCCTCTCCACAGGTCATTTGGAGTATTGTGTAAGCTTGGTCTTCGCTCAAAGATAGCAATCGGATCTAATGGTTTAGTGTTACGCGCTGGTCGTTTGAGTTGAGAGAAATCCATATCCAAAACCCCGATTTAGCAAAGGCTTAAGAGCTTCTACCCAAGATAGCTCAACCTGCAAGCTTGTAGCCAATACTGATTGAATACCTACTGCCGCCTTAGTTGCCACTCAAGAGATGGATCGATGCAGCCTTAGATACTAACCGATAACTTTCAAGGGCGACCCCACCGATAACTCAATGCAGCCCAACTATTAATAGACGGAATTTTTCCGCCTAAGATCCCAAAATGGGCGGATAGGCAGAATGTTTCCGCCTAAGATCCCAAATTACTACTTATGCCGATTATTTCCGTATAATACGCCGTTTAAACTGATTCGCGAGACTCTTTCCCCATATTTTCAGATTCCTTACGGATGTGATCAGGTGTACTATTAGATACACAGTACATCTACTTCCCTCTATGCAGCCACCGCCTAAAAAATTGCTGGATCAGCTGCGGGATGCGATTCGTCTCAAGCCCTACGCCTACCGCACGGAAGAAACCTACGTGCAGTGGATTCGCCGCTACATCCTGTTTCACAATAAGCGCCATCCCAAGGAGATGGGCAACGCTGAAATTGAAGCATTTCTCACCCATCTAGCCGTCGAGGGGCAGGTTTCAGCTTCAACCCAGAATCAAGCTCTCAGTGCCTTGCTGTTTCTCTATCGGGAAGTGCTCAATCTGGAAATGTCCGGCATTGATGCCGTTCGAGCAAAACAACCTCAGTATGGGCTACGACATCCGCACTGTGCAGGAATTGCTGGGGCACAGAGCATGTAATTTTGAGTTTTGAGTTTTGAGTTTTGAGTTGGTAGACGGTATCTGTGCAGCAGTGGGTTGAGCTGAGCGAGTGGTTTTACTGCAAGCAACGTTCATGCATTGTGAACAATTACGGCCACACACTTGTGTTTTACTACGCTTTAGTTTATGCTTTGCGATACTAGTTTTTCTCGGACCCGAAGAGGGCTAGTGGGCCGCTCAAGGCAGGCGATTCGGGCGCTGATCCAAGGTGCTACCAACACGCAAGGATCAGCTCACCTGACTCTCTGATCGGAGCAGAGAGCAAGGCTGTGTTGATTGTACTGTGCAGCGGTACCGTCTAGGCAGCCTCGTTTGATGCGTCCTGTAGTCAGGCATGGTGCCTTGAGCGATT
The DNA here is from genome assembly GCF_032598965.1 of Leptolyngbya sp. NK1-12. NCBI lineage: Bacteria > Bacillati > Cyanobacteriota > Cyanophyceae > Leptolyngbyales > Leptolyngbyaceae > Leptolyngbya > Leptolyngbya sp. NK1-12. Next base: position 5,401,659 of record NZ_CP053586.1, on the reverse strand, counting down.
TCTTGAGCGAAATCAAACAAACGAGGCTAAACCCAATGAATACTGAATGCAACGAATCGTTGACCGTGATCGATCACACTTACGGAGACGATAGAGCACAGATCTGGATTATCGGTACTCGCGACCAGGTGATTCATCAGATGAACGAGTTCTATGTCCGCAACCTGGTGCCGGACCGGGCCAGGTTCACTCCGATTATTCCGGCTCCCTTTGCCAAGGGCAAATACATGACCGTGCTGGAACGCTAATCGCTGTAAGAGGTTAACGATCAATAGGAGCGGGAATCTATCTCCGCTCCTGTCTCAGTTTTTTGTAAGCTTTCTATAACCCGCTCTAGCTCAACCAATCGCCGTGCCAACCCCATTGATTGATACCATCCTCGTTGCGCAAGGTGCTGAATATCAGGCGGTTTGTCGCGGTTTGCAGAATGTGGAATCGCCGCCAAGTGTTTTGCCAATCCCCATCGGAACAGCTCCGGTACAGCGTTTTTTGGCCAAGCAGCCCCAGCTTGACCGCCGCTCAATTTTGGTGATGGGTCTGTGCGGCAGTTTGCAACCATCCTACCCGGTGGGGACAGCGGTTTTATATTGCAGCGTCAAAGCCATGATTGGTCGCGAAGTCGGGCATTGGCTCTGTGATGCAGCACTGACTCAATCCCTCCAATTGCAACTGCCTGCCGTACCGTTGGTGCAAAGCTGGACGAGCGAACAGTTTGTCAACTCTAGAACTGCAAAACAGCAGCTCAGACAAACCTATGGCGTGGATGTTGTGGATATGGAAGGTAAGGCAATTCTCACTACGCTCAGAACTGCGAGAATTGCTACCCTACGTGTTGTCAGCGATGACTGTCAGCACAATTTACCCAACCTCGATCGGGCCATCAGTGCAGAAGGCGAGCTGCGGCTCCTGCCGTTAGTGACAAGCTTAATGACCCATCCGGTGAGTGGATTGCGGCTGATTCATGGTTCCCTGCAAGGATTAAAGTATTTGCAGCAGTTGACGACGGTGCTATTTACCTAACGTTCAGGTTTTGATTATGCTAGTGTTTTATAACTTCTGAACAGTTGATGCAACAGTTCGGCATGCCCAAGCTGCTACTGAAAAAGAAATTCAAGATCAAGTGAAACAAGAAATCAAAGATAAAATAAACGAGCTGAATACAGAGCTTGGCAAGAAACTGATTAGCTTAGATGGCTTAGAGGGAAAGGTAGCGCTTCAGAAATCCGTGGACCAGATCAAGATAGACCTACTGGAAGCCTTGAAAAAGCAAAGTCCGATCTACATAGAGCCTATATCGACTGGCAAAAGATTTGAAGAGATTAAATCTGAGCTTGCAGAATTGCAAAAAGAACTGAAAGCAGCGATACAACGCGAGCGAGAAATCCGAGAAGCCGAGCATAATCAACGCACCGCATCCGATCAGGATCTGTTCCAAAAACTGGAGGCGGCAAACCGCGCAAAACAAAACCTGAGCCGTCAAGATTTAGCAAAAGCCAGCTTAAAAGGCATTGATTTACAAGCAGCTGAGCTAAGAAACTCGAATTTTCGTGAAACCAATCTGAGTCAGGCTAATTTGAACAGTGCTAGTCTCAGCAAGGCCAATTTGAGTAAAGCCCAACTGAGCGCAACTAAGCTGAACGGAGCCGATCTGACCGAAGCGGATCTGAGTGAGGCTAATCTAGCCGGAGCTGAACTCGAAAAAGCGAACCTCAACGGGGCTTCCTTGTTCAATGCCTATTTGCGGGAAGCCAACTTGGATGCCTCTAAGTTAAGACGCGCTGATCTGAGTAACGCTTACTTGGTTCAAGCCACGTTTAGGAAAAAGGCAGACTTGAGTAACGCCAAATTGATCGGGGCAAAGTTGCTAGAGGCAAAACTGAATGAAGCAAATTTGAGCAAAGCGGATCTGAGCAAAGCCACCCTGACAGAAGCAAACCTGGAGGGAGCAGATCTGAGCGAGGCTCATCTCAACGATGCAGAACTGGATAAGGCTAATTTCAGCAGTGCTAGGTTAGTTGCAGCGAATTTGAGCGGGGCAAACCTGAGCGGAGCAGATTTGAGTAAAGCAGACTTCAGTCAGGCCAATCTCAGTGGAGCTAATCTGAGAGGCGCAAGTTTGAAAGGCACAAACTTTAGAGGTGCAAAACTGAGTGAAGCCGATCTTAGTGATGTCAAATTAGGTGATGGTAAGTCAGATGAAAGTAGCGACGTTGATTTCAGTGAGGCTGATTTAACGGGCGCAAAGTACGATGATTATCTGAAAAAGTATATAGATTATCAAACCAAGTCTAGGAGGCCGTTTGGAAAAGGGTGACTGTGCCCCGAACGGCTATCTGGCCAGCAGGCACTAGTCATCTGGAAATTGCCAGCAGGCGCTAGTCATCTGGAAATTGCCAGCAGGCGCTAGTCATCTGGAAATTGCCAGCAGGCAATATACTCCACCCGTTTACTGCCGCACTCACAGGGCACTTCTGAAGAGGCGACCCATTCCCGATCGCAGTCCCGACAGTGGCACCAGATGTTGTGGCGATTGGCTTCTGCAATACAGCGCTGCCATTCCTGGAGTTCTTCGGGGGTGAGTTGGGGTTGGGGGTCCATTGCCGAAACGATCCGTTTAGTTTTTCATTTTAGGCAACTCCAATGCCAGATTTTCCCAAAAACTAACAATTTTCCTGATCCCCACATTCTCTTTCTCGATCCCATTTCCAAATCTTCTGCCTTTAGACCCTTGCCAACTGCTACCGACCATCAGACACTGTAGGTGGAAGTTGAATGGTTGTTAAGCGGCAGTTAAGAGGTCATTGTGAAAAAGGTACTAGCAATTATTCTAGGCGGAGGTGCTGGCACCCGGCTGTATCCATTAACCAAATTGCGGGCAAAACCTGCAGTGCCGATTGCCGGTAAATATCGGTTGATTGACATTCCGGTCAGCAACTGCATCAATTCCGAGATCTACAAGATCTATGTATTGACCCAATTCAATTCGGCCTCGCTGAACCGTCACATTTCTCGCACCTACAGTTTTTCTGGGTTCAACGAAGGATTTGTGGAAATTCTGGCTGCGCAACAAACGCCGGAAAATCCCAACTGGTTCCAGGGCACTGCGGATGCTGTACGGCAATATCTGTGGTTATTCCAAGACTGGGATGTCTCAGAATATCTGATTCTCTCTGGCGACCACCTGTACCGGATGGACTACAGTCAGTTTGTGCAGCGCCACCGCGAAACCAATGCCGATATCACGATTTCGGTGGTGCCGATGGATGAGAGCCGTGCCTCCGACTTCGGATTGATCAAAATTGACGATAACGGCAGAATTGTTTCCTTTAGCGAAAAGCCCAAAGGCGAAGCGCTGAAAAAAGCCCAGGTGGATACAACCACACTAGGACTATCCCCTGAAGAAGCGAAGCTGAATCCCTACATCGCCTCGATGGGCATTTACGTGTTCAAGTCCGAAGTGCTGATGGATCTGCTGAAACGTTCGCCTGAACAAACCGACTTTGGCAAAGAGATTATTCCAGCCGCGGCGGATACGCACAATGTCCAAGCCTACCTGTTCAACGGCTACTGGGAAGACATTGGAACCATCAAGGCTTTCTATGAAGCAAATCTGGCCCTGACCCAACAGCCGCAGCCGGCCTTCAGCTTCTACGACGAAAAAGCTCCTATCTACACCAGAGGCCGCTCGCTGCCACCCACCAAGATCCTCAACAGCACGATTACCGAGTCGATGATCGGCGATGGCTGCATCCTCAAAGACTGTCAGATTCACCATTCGGTGCTTGGCATTCGGACGCGGATCGAGTCCGGCTGCACGATTCAAGATGCGCTGATCATGGGAGCAGACTACTACCAGCCCTTCTCAGAGCGGCAAACCAACTGTCAGGAAAAAGGTATTCCCCTCGGCATTGGGGCCAACACTACGATTCGGGGCGCGATTATCGACAAAAACGCCCACATCGGCTGTGATGTCCAGATTATCAACAAGGAGCGGGTCCAGGAAGCCGAGCGGGAAGACATGGGCTTCTACATTCGCAGCGGCGTGGTAGTGACGATTAAGAATGCGGTGATTCCCGACGGCACGATTATCTAGGAAGTTTGGAGCTGGTGAACCTGCTGTTGTTGATCGGAATTCCGGGAAGCGGCAAGTCTTCTCTAGCGGCTCAGCTCCAGCAAATCTCAGCTTGCCGCATCATTTCTACCGATAGCATTCGCGCCCAGCTGTTTGGCGATGAGGCGATTCAAGGCCCCTGGTTGCTAGTCTGGCGAGAAGTGAATCGGCAGTTGCGGGAAGCTATAATCCAAATCCAAACCGGGCAAATCGACTTTGCGATTTACGACGCGACGAATACGCGCCGCCGCGTCCGCCGCGACCTGATTGCTCTGGCCCGCTCGGTCGGGTTCAGCCGCATTGTAGCCGTGTGGCTCGATCCACCGTTAGAGCTTTGCTGCTGGCGCAATCAGCAGCGAGGGCGACAGGTTCCGGAGGCGGTGATCCAACGCATGTATCGTCAATTGTGGAGTAGTCCACCCCGGTTGCGCGAAGGCATCGATCTGCTGCTACACTATGGCACGACTGCTCCTAACTCAGAGCTGCTACTCCAGTTCGTTCAGCCTCAGGCTGCTGCGACCAGTAAGCTTCGGGAAAGTACGGAAATTGCTCCAAGTCAACGGCAAGAACCGAACCCAAGTTTTCTGTTGTGATTGCTAGCGTTAGGGGTAGGATATTCTAACTTTCTAGAGGAATTGGGTTGATGGCAACAACCGACTTTAAGGATTATTACGCCACTTTAGGTGTTAGCAAATCTGCCACGGCGGATCAGATCAAGCAGGCGTTCCGCAAACTGGCCCGCAAGTATCATCCGGATGTCAACCCAGGCAACAAATCGGCTGAGGCCAAATTCAAAGAAATCAACGAAGCCTACGAAGTCCTGTCAGATCCGGATAAGCGGCGCAAGTATGACCAGTTTGGCCAGTATTGGAACCGTGCTGAGTCAGCTGGTTGGCCAGGTGGTGCGGGTGGCGCTGACTTTGGCGGTTTTGACTTCAGCCAGTACGGCAGCTTTGACGATTTTATTAATGAGCTATTAGGTCGCTTTGCTGGCGGCACTCCGGGCGCTGGACGCACCTATTCCTCTTATCGCACCGGCACTAGCCCCTCTGGGTTTGGCGGCTTCAATGACTATACCGGCTACAAGGACACCTCGGCGGCTGGACAAGATTTGGAGTCAACGATCAAGCTGAGTTTGGCGGAAGCCTTTAAGGGTGTGCAAAAGCGGTTGAATCTGGGCAACGAGGTGATCACCGTTCGGATTCCAGCCGGAGCCAAACCGGGCAGTCGGATTCGCGTTAAGGAAAAGGGCCAAATTAATCCCTACAGCCGTCGGCGTGGCGATCTGTATCTGGTCGTGGAAATTACTCCCCATCCCTTCTTCAAATTTGAAGGCGATAACCTAATGTGCGAAGTGCCGATTGCTCCTGACGAAGCAGCCTTGGGCGCAGCGATTGAGGTTCCAACCCCAGACGGCACTGTGACGATGAATATTCCAGCCGGAATTCGCTCTGGTCAGACCCTGCGGCTACGGGGCAAAGGTTGGCGCAACCCCAATGGAGAACGGGGTGATCAGCTCGTTCGCGTAATGATTGTACCGCCCACCGACCTCAGCAGTACCGAACGGGAGCTGTACGAAAAGATTCGCGCCAATCGCACCTCGGATCCGCGCAGTAGCTTGAAGCAGGTGAAACTCTAGCAAGGGGGTTGGATCAGCAAAACTGAGACTGGCTAAATTTGCTGCTTTTCTAAGCGGTACAGTTGTGATAAAAGTAATAAGCTAAAACCCTGACCAATACAGAAATTTACTTTTTAACAAAGGTATTCGCCCATGAAGGCATCTCTCAAACGTTCGGCTGTGGTGCTGAGCTTGCTCTCCCTCTGTGTCGGCTGCGCTGGTACAACCACGGCCACTTCGGAAAGCCCAGTCAGTCCAGCAGCCAGTCCAGACGCCAGTCCAACGGCGGCGGCTTCTGCTCCGACCATTGCCACCGATGGCGATGTGATCATTGCGTCCAGCCTACCGATGACGGGTAGTGCGCTGGGCCAAACCCAGACCATCGTTAACAGTATCCAGCTTGCTCTAGAGGAAGTGGATTCCACTGTCTGTGACGGCAAGCTCAAGGTTGGTTTCAGAACCTATGATGACGCTACGGCAGCAGCAGGCAAATGGGATCCCGCTCAGGTTACATCCAACTCCAATGCGATTGTGGCCGACCAGAAAATCGTGGCGGTACTCGGAACGTTCAACTCTGGAGCAGCCAAGCTAGCAATTCCGATTTTCAATCAGGCCGATCTGGTCATGGTCAGCCCAGCGAATACCTATCCTGGTTTGACCAAACCTGGCAAAGGCGAAAAGAACGAACCCGATACCTACTATCCCAGCGGCAAACGCAACTATGCGCGAGTAGTGCCAGCCGACGATTTGCAAGGAGTAATGGCGGCCAACTGGTCCAAGGCGCTCGGTGCCCAGAAGGTTTATCTTCTGGATGACCAGGAACTTTACGGCAAGGGCATTGCCGATGTCTATAAAGCCACTGCCCAGGAAATCGGTCTAGAGGTGTTGGGTCACGAAGGCATTAACCCCAAAGCTAGCGACTATCGCGCCTTGATGAACAAGATCAAAGATCTGGAACCGGACCTGATTTACTTTGCTGGTATCACCCAAAACAACGCCGGTCAGTTGATCAAAGACATGCGGAACGTCGGCATGACCGATGTTAAGTTCATGGGGCCAGACGGCATCTTTGAACAGGCCGTAATTGACGCGGCAGGAAAGGATGCCGAAGGCATTTATGCCACCTTTGGTGGGGTGCCTCCCAAGGAGCTGACCGGCAAAGGTAAAGAGTGGTATGACGCCTACAAAGCCAAGTTCAACACTGAGCCGGAACCCTACGCCGCCTATGGCTATGAAGCGGCTCAAGTGGTGCTGAATGCCCTCAACGAAGTGTGTGAAGCCGATCGCGACAAGATTCGCGAAGCCGTACTGGCCACCAAGGATTTTCCTGGCCTGCTGGGTACCTGGAGCTTTGACGAAAACGGCGACACCACCAGCACCACCATGTCCGGTAATGTCGTGAAAGACGGCAAGTGGGCGTTTGCTGAAACCCTAGAGGCCAAATAAGCTGCTTTCTAACCTATTCCTCAATCATTGGGGCGGATGCTACTAGCGTTCGCCCCTTTCTTGTACCCATTGCTTAGAATGGCCAAAGCGCCCAGCTTCGATACTTTGTCGTTAAAACTTTGTAGTCAAAGTTACGCAGAAGGCGAAACCTAGCCTCTAGACTGAGTGGAGACCCGAATCAGGCGTTCAAACCGTTTCCCAAGCGGATTTCAACAGCAATTAGCAATGATTGCGATTGGTGAACCGGAGTCCTGAACGAGTCGAAATGTCCTATAGTCTTTATTTAACGTCCAAACCTCTCCTGTAAGCGGATAGAGCTTAGCCTAGTTACTACTCTTCTACTCATTTCCATCCGTCGGTTCACTATTACAAATATTTATGAAACCGTGGCAGAAAATCGTTCTGTATCTAGCGATCGTTTATTTTGTCCTGCTATTAGGTCCGATTGCTGGCTTAGATCTACCCCGTATTCTTAAGGAAATTGCTCAGAGTCCGTCGCTACTAATTACGCAACTGCTGGTTGGGCTGATCAACGGTGCGATCATCGCCATCATTGCGCTGGGATACACCCTGGTCTACGGCATTATCGAATTGATCAATTTTGCCCACGGTGACCTCTACATGCTGGGTGGCTTTGCGGCTTTGACGGTGGTAGGAGCCTTTGGTATGCAGGATGGTGCACCGTTTATTAGCGCCATCATCCCGATGCTGGTAGCCCTCTTGGTCGCTGCGGGCATGTGTGCCGGGCTGAATGTGTTAACCGAGCGTTATGCCTATCGGCCCCTGCGCAACGCTCCGCGTTTGGCTCCGTTGATTTCAGCGATTGGGATGTCGTTTATCTTTCAAAATCTGGGGCTATTCTGGGGCGGCTTACGGTCGTTTATTCCGATTATGGGCAACACTGCCGCGGCCCCTAAAAGCTTTCCTGACCTGTTACCCCGCATCGATATCTTTCGTTCGCTGGGGATTGACACCAAAGTGGACTTCACCACCAAGGACCTGATCGTGCTGGTGGTAGCGGTTGTGCTGATGGTGAGCCTGAACTGGTTTGTGCAAAACACATCTGCGGGCAAAGCAATGCGGGCCGTGGCCCAAAACCGCGATGCGGCCAAAATTGTTGGCCTTGATGTGGATCGGGTGATTGTGCTGACCTTCTTGATTGGCGGTGCCTTGGCTGGAGCGGCGGGCTTACTCGTCGGGCTATACAACAATACGATTGTGTTTACGATGGGTTTCACTGCCGGACTGCGAGCCTTCACTGCTGCAGTGTTGGGCGGCATTGGCAACATTACCGGCGCGATGCTGGGAGGCGTTTTGATTGGCTTACTGTCGGCCCTCAGCGATCAGTATCTGTCGAGCCGTTGGACCGATGCCTGGGTGTTCGGCGTATTGGTGCTGATTTTGGTCTTCCGGCCCAGTGGGCTACTGGGTGAAAACCTCCAAGAGAAGGTGTAAGGAGAAACCGATGCAGAACTTCTGGAAAGCACTGCGGGCAAGCAGTATTTTGGGGGCAATTGGAGCCGTGACGGTTCTGCTGTTTGGCGGTTGGAGCAGTGCGGTGGTGGGCTGGCTGCTGGGAACCGCTGCCGGCTACACGAGCAGCCACGATGGCCTCTGGCCTAAACCGAAAATTGGTGCGCAGATGGGAGCCAAAGCCGGGTTGATCCTGGGAATTTGGCTGGCCGTAGCCAGTTTGGTGGAAGGCTTGATTGTGCGCCCCTTATCGGGACAAGCCGCCATTTCCTTTCCTCAGGCGTTGCAGTACGGGCTGCTGGGGTTGGGGATGGCCGTGGTTTGGTCCACCGTGATGTCAACCATTCAGAGCCTCACCGACCCAGTGCAGCGACGCCGCATGACCTGGCTGTTAATGGCGCTGTTTCTGGTCGTGTTTCCGATGGTGGATCAGCGAGCCGCCACCGGCTGGATCGCCACCGTGATTCAGATTCTCATTTTTGCCATGCTGGCTCTCGGACTCAATATTACGGTCGGCTATGCCGGACTGCTCGACTTGGGCTATGCCGCCTTTTTTGCCATTGGAGCCTACACCACCGGGATGCTCTCCTCACCACACCTAGGCATTGAATGGAACTTCTGGATCGTGATCTGGATTGCTGCTGCCGTGGCCGCCATCGCTGGCTTGGTTTTGGGATCGCCCACCCTGCCCCTACGCGGCGACTACTTGGCAATTGTCACCCTGGGCTTTGGCGAAATCGTGCCGATCGTGTTTCGCAACCTGACGGCAATTAGAATCGTTGAGCCGATTTCTGGCTTGTTTGCCACCCTACTCAACCGACCGGAGTTGGCGATTTGTCTGGTGGGCTGCGAAGAGCCGCTGAACCTAACGAATGGCGAAGCGGGCATCAACCCGATTGGTCGCCCTTCTCTGCCGTTTCTTGGCACCTTTCGGTCGGATAACTACCTGCCCTGGTACTATCTGGTGCTGCTGCTGGTAGTGTTCTCAGTATTCATGATCAACCGTCTGCGGGTCTCGCGCTTGGGTCGGGCCTGGACCGCGATTCGGGAAGATGAGCTGGCGGCTAGCGCCATGGGGATTAACCGCGTCAATGTCAAACTGCTGGCCTTTGCCATGGGAGCTACGTTTGCCGGTTTTGCGGGCGCTTTCTACGCCTCCTACATCACGGCAATTTTCCCCAGTGTGTTTGATTTCTCGGTGTCGGTGATTATTCTTTGTATGGTGATTCTAGGCGGCTTGGGCAACATGGCGGGCGTGCTGCTGGGCTGCGTCATCATCATGGGAGCTGACCGGCTGTTCTTGCCACAGTTGGCGCAAGTGCTGAAGGGTTTTCTCAATACCACAGTGCTGCCCAATATTGCCAATCCAGCCTTGCGAGACTTTCTGGCCATCAGCTTTGACCCAATTCAAATGCGGCTGTTCCTGTTTGGCCTGGTGCTGGTGGTGATGATGATCGTGCGGCCAGAGGGATTGGTGCCGAGTGCTCGCCGGAAAGCCGAACTCCGCTCTGAAGATCCGGTGGTGAATGAGTCGCTTGCAGACGTAAGGAGTGTTTGATGTCTCTACTTGAAGCTCAGCAGTTGACCATGCGCTTCGGCGGTCTGATTGCTGTTAATGCCGTAGACTTCATCCTAGAGCCGGGCATGATTGCCAGCCTGATTGGTCCCAACGGAGCTGGTAAAACTACTTTCTTCAATATGCTCACGGGCATCTATGTTCCCACCTCTGGTCGTCTGTTCTTTGAAGACCAAGACATCACCGGTACTCTGCCTCACCGCTTGACCAAACTCGGCATTGTCCGCACCTTCCAAAACATCCGCTTGTTCAACAACATGACGGTGCTGGAAAACGTCCTGGTGGGCCGCCATTGCCGCCTGCAAACTGGGCTGGTGGGCACCCTGCTGCGCCCGCCTGCGGTGAGACAAGAAGAAGCCGAAGCCCGCCGAGCCGCCCTGAATTTGTTGGATTATGTGGGGCTAGGTATAGCAAAGGCCAACGAGTTTGCCAAAAATCTGTCCTATGGCGATCAGCGGCGGTTAGAAATTGCCCGTGCTTTGGCCTCGAACCCCAAGCTGCTGCTGCTGGACGAACCCACGGCAGGGATGAACCCGAACGAGACTGCCGATCTGACGCGCTTCATCTACCGCATCCGCGATGAACTCAATCTAACCATCCTGCTGATTGAGCATGACATGAAGGTGGTGATGGGCATCTCAGACCGGGTCAGCGTTATGGAATACGGCATTAAAATCGCCGAAGGCACTCCGACAGAAGTGCGGGCCAATCCGCGCGTGATCGAAGCCTATTTGGGCAAAGAAGACAGTCCCTCAACTGAAACCGGCCCGCCCGAACCCGACCTCAACCACCGCACTGATCCGCAGCGAACGGTGCCTTCTGAATTAGACGAGAACTAGCGGTGGATTTCCTCGACCTTATTTGACCTGTTATTCATCGTGATCCTCCATGCTTGAACTGATCGATGTTCATACCTACTACGGCAATATCCAGGCGCTAAAGGGCATCTCTATCCACGTTGAACCCGGTGAAGTGGTGACGCTGATTGGCAGTAACGGCGCTGGCAAAACCACTACGCTGCGAACCATCCAGGGTTTGCTGCGTCCGCGTCAAGGCAAAATCTTGTTTGAAGGGCAGGACCTCAGCAGCAGCTCTTCCCCGGAGATTGTACGTCTAGGAATTGCCCAAAGCCCAGAAGGGCGGATGATCTTTCCCCGCATGACGGTGCTGGAAAACCTGGAGATGGGCGCATTCCATCGTCAAGATAAAGCGGGTATTCAAGCCGATATGGAGCGGGTGTTTGCCCTGTTTCCGCGGTTGCAGGAGCGCATTAAGCAAAAAGGCGGCACCCTTAGCGGCGGTGAGCAGCAGATGTTGGCAATTGCTCGCGCCCTAATGGCCCGTCCGCGGCTGCTATTGCTGGATGAGCCGAGTATGGGACTGGCCCCCATGCTGGTCAACCAGATCTTCTCGATTATCCATGAGATTAGCGATCAGGGCACTACGATTCTGCTAGTTGAGCAAAATGCCCGCATGGCGTTGACTGTAGCCAACCGAGGCTATGTACTGCAAACCGGAGAAATTGTCCTCACCGGCAGTGCCAAGGAGCTTCAGGTCAACGAAACCGTCAGGAAGGCGTATCTGGGTGAAGAGTGAGGGGAAGACAGGAGACAGGAGCCAACCAGGAGCCAGAATTAAGCTTTTTTAGCTAGCTGCTTCGCTGATGGAGTGCGATTCTACGGTTTGCGATTCTACGGTTGAGGGGCTGGTTCTGCTGGAGCGGGTTCTGCTGGGGCGGGTTCTGCTTCTGCTGCCGGACTGCTTTCTGCTGCTGGACTGGCCGGAGCGGGGGAAGGAGAGGGCAGCGCTGCGAGCTTGTTGATTTGATCCTTGAATTGGGCTGGAGCCAAAGCCGCCGCTGAGGTGAATAGAGGTTTGGCTTCCTCGGTTTTGCCTTGAGCCTTCAGAACTAATGCCTTACCCAAAATGGGGCGAAAATCTTGCTGGTTGACCTGGGCCGCTTGATCATAAATCGCCATCGCTTCCTCAAAGCGGTCTTGGCGAGCATAGACCTCACCCAGCAAAAGCTGGACTGGTACCACATCAACTGAACCAGGTTGGGCTTTGTTGGCTTCATCTGCCGTTTTGATTGTGTCTTGCAGCAGGCCAATGGCGGCTTCAGGGCGGTCTTGCTCAATCAGCAAATCCGACAGCCCCTTGAGGGCATTGATGTTGCCAGGATGCTTGGCCAGGGTAGAGCGATACAGCTCGGCGGCGGCTTCTCGGTCGCCTAATCGCTGTTTGGTTTGGGCTAGCAGCACCGTGTAGTCAGGTTGATCGGGATTCAGGTCGGCCAGCTTTTGCAGCGGCGGCAGCAATTCTTCCAGCTTGCCCTGCTGAATTCGGGTTTCGACCAAGCCCCGCAGGGCGGTTTGATTATCTGGCTCACGTTGCAGCACTAGCTCGTATCCTTTAGCTTGCGCCTCTAGATCGGCACTTGGCGACCCGCTAGGCCGAGGCGAAGGCGTCGCAGAACCGGCAGGCTTCTGGCTTTGCTGAAACGCACCGCTAAAGGGCAAAATAATCGAGAACCCGACAAAGGCGAGTACCCCAATTGCCATCACCAAACCAGTCAGCCAGCGATTACGCTTGTTAGACACGAGCAGCTCCCAAACTCTACAGGTTCATCACATCTGTTTTACCTAAATTTGGCAAATTCTGATCGCTTAATTTAGTATGAGTAATTTAAACGCTGAGAGAATTCTTTACAGAGATCCCTGATGTTGACAATTGCGATTGTATAAACAGAATGGACGAATCTGAAGGTCAAGAATCTCATAGCCCGACCAGCCCAACTACCCAACTATGTGCTCAACATATGTACTCAACAGCAGAGCGCATTTAATCTGAGTGCTACCCTAGTGTTAAATTCACACTAGACTGTAGTGTGTCAGTTTGCAGATCTGCTGTAGTGCTCAACGGTAGGTGGTTCTATTACCGCTGTCAAGGAGGTTCTATGAGTCCTGACCCGAACAAATCCTCTCAGTCGTCTAAATCGGCTTCGTCCCCCAAATCGCGGACGGAGGCTCAGGCCAATTTAGCCCCCGAAACTTCCTCACCAGCGGAAACCATGACCGACCAATCTTCTAAAGCAACGCTAATTACTCCTCCCACTCGTATGACCACATCCGACGAGGCCGTATCCAAACCCGATGGGCCAGACGCTGTTGGGTCTAGCCAACCCTCTGATCATGCCATTGATGACATTCCTGCACCTATAATGCAAGCAGAGCCTGAAACGCCTGAAGATTCTGGCGATTCTACTGATTCTGATCAGACCGCTTCGCAGAATTCAGCCGCTGAGGTCAACCCTACTGAGCCTTCTGAATCAAGTTCTGAGCCAATTGCTGAGTCAGCCGTAGCCAGTCAGGCCACTGCCGAAGCGGAGTCTGCTGAGGCCAAGCACCCAATTCGCAATTCTGACAGCTCTGAGGTTGGCAGTTCGTCCGATAGCGATAGTCAAAGCAATAATCCAACCGATCATCAAGCCGATAGCCAAACAGCACCTCTGCGGCAACAGCCCATTCCTCCGGCCAGTGAGCCGATGCAGTATCGGGCAATTGGCTTAGTGCGCGGCAAGTATACTCCCTCTGAGGAGCAGTTCACCCGGGGTTCGATTTTGACCGATGATGGAGTGATCATTGACGCCGTTCTGCTGGGACGGGTCATGAGCTTGGTCAAGAAGCACATCAACCTGGACGAATCCCACCTCTGGGTGGTTTATCCCCGCACTAGAGAAAGGGATTTAGAACTGCACATGCAGATTGTGGGCGTGTGGGAGCCAGAGAAATTGAACCGGGCTGGTGGTCTGGGTATGGATAGTGCTGCCCACGCGGATGACGCGGATGAGGCCGATGATCTGGATGACTCAGATGATGCAGATGATGCAGATGATGCAGAGCTGGAGTCTGAAACCGAGCTGGAAGCCGAACTCGATCATTCGGAGCCAGTCGAGCAGGAAGACGCTGAAGCATCGGACTCCGAATCAGCTGCCGAGCAAACTCAGGCCGAGTCGAGCGAGACAGCAGATGCTGCGACCGCACCCGCTATGGGCGTTGCCCTGACTCCTCCCGAAGAATTGAATGATCGCTACTTTTCTGTACGCGGAGAAGTGGTCTATCAATCAGAAGAAGAGCAGCGGTTGCTAGTGAAGATTCGCCGTGCTCCTAAGCAGGGTACAGCCCAGGCACGAGCCTTCAAAGTCGGCCTCAAAGGTACTTTGGCTGGCAAAGCGCTTGGCTACTTCTGGGATCTCCATGTTCAGCGTGAGGAAAATGAGCTAGTCGTGAAAGAGGCGACCCAGATTGGCATGGTACCTCCTCAGAAACGCAAGCGGGACGGCAGCGGTGGCAGACGTCGGGGACCCGGTGGTCCGCCTCGCAGAGGTGGCAGTCAGGCAGGTGGTCCGCCCCGAAAACGCTGGGATAATAATCGTGAGGGCGGGCAGTCATCGAGCAGACCAATGCGGAGTGATCGTCCAGAGCGGTCGGACCGTCCAGCGGCTTCCTCTAACCCCCGGCCTATACCCAAACCGATCAAGCGACGCCCGAAGCCGGAGGAGTCGTGAGAAAGCGGAATCAGTAGAAATCTAAATTAGACCAAGTTGGGGCAAGGAATCGCATTGGTTTCTCTGCCCCATTTGCTTTCTTTGCTCCAAACCTGTTTTATGCCTGTTCAGGCAGTTGAATCGCGTCCGGGAAACACACGCGGGTGCCGCCCAAACCGCAATAGCCACCCGGATTCTTCGCCAGATATTGCTGGTGATAGTCTTCCGCGTAGTAAAACTCTGGCGCGTCCAGGATTTCGGTGGTGATGGTGCCGTAACCTGCCTTGCTCAGAGCCTGCTGATAGGCATCCCGCGATGCGTTGGCGGCTTGGCGCTGCTCGTCCGAGTAAACGTAGATGCCAGAGCGGTACTGGGTGCCTACGTCATTGCCCTGCCGCATGCCCTGGGTAGGATCGTGGCTTTCCCAAAAGAGTTTGAGTAGGGACTCATAGCTAATTAACTTGGGATCGTATACGACCTGCACCACTTCGTTATGCCCCGTCATGCCGGTACAGACTTCTCGATAGGTGGGGTTGGGGGTAGAACCTGCCGTATACCCTACAGCGGTGGAATAGACGCCTTCCTGCTGCCAAAACTTGCGCTCCGCGCCCCAAAAGCAACCCAAGCCAAACATGGCCAACTCCATTCCAGCGGGAAAGGGTGGCTTGAGGGGATGCCCATTGACAAAATGCCGGTCGGGTACGGGCATCGGCTCTGCGCGTCCAGGCAGGGCTGCTTCAGGGGTGGGAATGGTTAGCTTTTTACCAAATCCAAACAGGACCATAATGAAAACCTAGCTTTCTGAAAATCTTTACGCTTCTTAACTTCCATCATAGATCGGCAAACCTAGCTCCACCTGAAAGCCAGGTGAGAAATTACCGATTGGTTTGCGGACAGTTTGCTAGCAGGTCTCCTGACTTGTTTTTCTGACTTGTTTTTCTGATTTGTTTTTCTGACTTGTTTTCCTGACTTGGCATCTGACCTTTTTCTGACTTCAACTGACTGACACCGGCAAATCGCCCGATTAAGATGGATGGATTCCGAAATAAGTGAAGGGGCTTCGCCGTAAGCGGTTCAGCCGAACGGTGGACGAGGGATGCCCATGCAGATAGGTCCTCAAACCAGCGTGAAATTCACTTGAAGATCTCAGTAAATTCGTGAAACGTTAGTGTAGATCTCCGCAGATACAAACCAAGACTGCATCACTAATATGCAGGTTTGCTTCAAGATTTTGTTTCTTCATATCATCAGGACTCGGCAACTATGATTACTAGAACTTCCCCCCGCGTTCGCAACCTATATCTACCAATTTTTGCTGGTCTGTTTACGATCGTGATCACTCAAGTATTCATGACAACACCTGCCCAAGCAACCTGCGAATACCAAGGCCAGATCTACGAGACGGGCGAAACGGTTGGTCCCTATGTTTGCATGCCTGATGGTAGCTGGCAACCACAATAAGCAGCTCAACAAGCAGCTCAACAAGTAGCTCAATCATTTTGGATTTGTTTCGGGAACATTGCCCTATTTCAAGGAGACCGATCGTGTCCTACGAAGAAAGCCCCTGCCTTGATCCCCAGCCCCCCTACGTCACTGAATCTAACGAACGCCCATTCACTGAACCAGAACCACGAGAAAGGTTAGGAGAATCGTCCGTTGCCCCTGCTGCTGCAACTGAGCCTCCAAAGGCCAAGGTTGCGGTTTTTCCGGCCTTGCCTGTGCAAGCAATGCAGCAACGAACACATTTGCCTCAGCGATTTTGGAGTTGGATTGGCCTCAAAGACAAAACCCTATTTGATCTGCTGCAACTGCTCGGTGCCTCGATTGCCGTACCTGTATTTCTGGCGTTGCTCACCTACCAGCAGGCGAAGACAGCGGATGATCGGCAGCGTCACGAGATGATGTCGAACTATTTTGACGAAATGACCGAGCTGATGTTGAACAAAAACCTGGGTGAACCAGAGCAAAACTCTAAAGTACAGTCGATGGCGCGGGCCAGAACCCTGAGTACGCTGCGGCAGCTCGATGGAGAACGCAAAGGTCAGTTGCTCAAGTTTCTGTACGAATCGAATTTGATCGGTCAATGCAAGTTGAGTTCTAAACCAGGACAGCCTACGGCCTGCCAAGTCTCGGTGCTGGATCTGAATGGCGCTCGCCTGAACGAAACCACATTTGATCAGCCGGTGCCTCTGCCGGGGATCAACCTCACTGCTGCCTTTTTGCCGGGTGCTCAGTTGCCGAAATTCGATTTGTCGCGGGCACAGCTCCAAAATGCCACCTTGGAAGGTGCAAATTTAACTGAAGCGCTTCTCAATCAAGCCCAAATGGTGAAAGTACAGTTGGTGAATGCGGTGCTGAAGGATGCCAATCTCTATAAAGCCACACTAAACGGTGCTTTCATGAGAAAAGCCGATCTGAGTGGTGCCACCCTAACGGAAGCGAAGCTGGACCAAGCTGACCTCCAGGACGCCAACCTCAGTAACGCTACGTTGACCAAAGCCATTCTGCAAAAGGCGATTCTGAAGAACGCCAACCTGAACAATGCAGATCTGGCGGGCGCGAATCTGAAGGAAGCCAAACTGACGGGGGCCGATTTGACGAGCGCCAATCTGGAAAACGCGGATTTGAGCGGGGCTGACCTATCGGGCGCTATTCTGACTGAAACCAACCTAAAGGGCGCTAAATGGGACAACAACACCGAGTTTCCCACCGGCTTTGACCGCAAAGGTAAAGGTATGCAGAAATAGACGGCTGCACTTGGCTAGATCGCATGGGTTGATTTAGCCAAGCCCTTTACAACCCAGACACTATCAGTCTTCATCAGCCGCTCAGAAAACAGCCGTCCTACTTCACGAAAATCTAAAAATAAGGCAAAGATTTCTGAATTATATTCGGATCAACCCGTAGATCTACGGAAGTTATTGATAGTTCTGTTCGCTCACTCCAATCTACCAGCTTCGACATTTGCCTGATTCGCCCCACGGTTTGGTGCTCTCATTGCTCCTGTGTTCTCAAATTTCAAGGCCAATACCCATGTCTACGAAAATTGCTTCTGTTCAACGCCCTAAATTATTTCTCCTTCTCTCTGGCGTTCTTGTTGCCGTTGCTGCACCGTTTCTCTTCGCTTTGCCAGCGCGGGCAGAATGTTGGTATGAAGGTATGAGATTTGAGACTGGCGAAAGAGTAGGTTCTTCAATTTGTATGCCTGACGGCTCCTGGAAAGCCGAGTAATCAGTTCAATTTCACCCTCAGCTGGGGAGACACCCAAAAGGTGTGATTTTGGCCTGCTGTCTTATTGACAAAACCATCAACAAATTCTCTAGAAGGCTACCAGGATGGCAATCATTGACATAGATCCGCTTTTTGATGATGACGATGACGACGATCAGGTGAATGACCAAAGAGCAGAACACGCAGCATCACCCTCAGAAGCAAAAAAAGGATTCATTGGTAGAAGTTGGGATTGGTTTTGTGCTGGGATTCGCAGAGAATCTTCGTTCAGTTGGCTAAAATTCACAGCCTCTGCCGCAGTGCCCATTTCTGTTACTTTCTTAACCTTGCAACAAATGGACGCTGCCTCCAATCAACAGCGCCATGAAATCATGTCAACCTATCTTGAAGAAATGAAAGATCTACTGGTTGATAAAGGGCTACGCTTGTCCAATCGTGGTCAGGATACTTCCAATGATGCTGCATCAGAAGAAAAAGAAGCACAAAGGAATGAAGCAAAGCGGATGGCAGAGGCCATTACCCTAAATGCAGCAAGCCAACTATATGAGAATCAATCTTGGCTATCTAAACTTTTACAACAGCCAAATCCAAATGGGGAACATAAGGGAAAGTTAGTCAAATTTCTCTATCAAGCTGATTTGATTGGCGGATGCCCGATTGATAAGAATCTGAAAGTGGACAAAGCCAAATGTAAGTCTGCTGAACTTAAGCTTAGCACCATCAAATTGAATGAAATGATAATGGAGCGGCCTGTAATACGTTTAATAGGAATCGATCTTTCTGGAGCTGATTTGTCTAATTCCAAGCTATCGGGATTGAACTTAAATATGGCGAATCTGCAGGGAGCTACTTTGCAGGAGGCTGCTCTATCTATGGCAGTATTGACTGATGCCAATATGCAGAGAACAAATCTGAGAAAAGCTGATTTAACTGAAGCACTACTAATCGGAACCGATTTAAAAGGTGCCAATTTAAGAGAAGCCACTTTAGTAAACGCTAATTTAAGAGGTGCCAACTTAAAAGATGCTGATTTGCACAAAGCAAAATTAACAGGAGCTAAATACAATTACAAAACAGTACTGCCCGAGGGTATAGATAAAACAGGAATGCTTCGGTGTACTATGGTCTACGATAAGAACTCAAATAAACTGAAGGAATATTGCCAATAGATTAAGTGAGAATCTAGAGAATTGTTGAAAAATAGTAATTCTGTTGAACTAAAGAGCTACAGTTAAGTTAACGAAATTGAAAACCGAAGATTTTAGAATAATCTATCTAGAATCTGCGCTGCATAAAACACAGATAAATAACCGATTCCTAGATTAGTGTATCCACATTGAATATCAAGAAATTATTTAATGCAGAAGTTTACAAGGAATTGATAGCCATGTCTACGAAAATAAATGATTCCCACAACAAAAAAAACTCATTGCTGCTACTGTTTGCCAGCATTTTAATTGCGCTGCTAGCTCAAGTTTTTACAGCTTCCCCCGCACGAGCCGAATGCGTCTACGAAGGCGAAACTTACCAAACCGGCGATACAGTAGGTCCTCTGATCTGTATGCCAGATGGTACTTGGCAGCCGCAGTAGTTCAACCCAATGTCCGGTAAGCCTATAGTGTGGAACTCCTGCCAGCAGGCAGGATGACTGCTCCACGTTTGATAGCTAATGTTGATTATTCCTTCTTTTGTTCTTTCGCCAGTAACACCTTCACTTCCTGAAGCAATTCATTCTGCTCCTGCCGCAAACTTTCCAATCGGTTGAGAACTTCTGTGAGGCGGTCAGGCGTCTCAAGCGCGGGTGGATTGACAAAGCTAGATTGCGGCAAAGATTTGCCAGAAAACGGGCGACTGAGCAAAAACAGCGTCCCCTGCCACAGCCACCGCACCAGCGTCACCGGAAACATCAGCAGCCACAACCACAGTTTCTCGGTTACTCTGGCGATCGCCCGCAGCAGCCCCGACAGCAAAAACAGCAGCAGCAAGATGGTGCCCAGCAACCAGAGCGGATGCATTGCCAACCACAGCAGTGTGGGATACTGACTCAGCCAATCCTGCACTGGGGTCAGCAGCGAATCAAGCAGGCCATTGACGATGCTGTCTTTGAACCCCCACTGAAACATTACGGTTCTGCCCCCAATACCCGTTCCATATTTTGTTGAATCACCTTTCGCTGTTCGGCATCATAGCCCCAGCGGTCCAAAAAGGCTTGATAGTCGCCGGTGCCGGTAGCAGCGCTAGCGTGTAGCTTCTGGGCTTTGTCTGTGACTTCCGGCAGTTTGAGCCGCTCGATCAGCTGTGCTGTGCGAGTTTGTACCCGATCTGACCCTTGAGCCATCTCTTCATTTTGGTTGCGCCGATGAGCAACCGCCATCGCCGAAGACATGGCCAGATTTTTGACCAGCAGTTCGGAGACAATTTCTGGAGAAGACTGCAAGGCCCGAATCACAGCATCCGAGGGATGATCGGCCAGAGAACGCTCATCGGTCAGGTAGGTGACAAAAAACCCACGAGCGCCATTCTCAGTGCTAACTAGGGCAGACAGCGTGGCTTCTAAGGCAGGTTCGGTGAGCTGTTGCTGCTGCATCTGTGCCATTAGCGTCTCGGTGAGGGCAATGGCTTGCTCAAAGCTGATATTGGCGGGAACAGAGATAGCGTCAGTCATGGCTTCAATTCGCTTCAGCGTGTGATTGTAATGGTTGAGCCTAGCTTTATTCTGCCAAGGCAGAGCCACATCTGAACGCAGCCGAGATTAGAAATTTGAGGATTCCTGACCCGAGCCTGAAGGTTTTGCTCCGCGTAATCACGCTAAGATGGGTGGGAGAATAGTCCAACTGTACTGTTGGCAGAAGCAGACCCTATGGCGATTATTTCTTCCAAGCCACAGCCCTCCAATCCAGAGCCAGAGTCAGACCTTGCTTCAGACCTTGCTTTAGAGCAGCGTCAGACAGATAAACCTGAAGCTCGTTCGGTCAAGGTGCCACGACCACCCCACGCAGATGACGAAGAATCGCTGCTGCAGCCGGATGCCAAGCCCGATGAAACCGGCAGGCAAGAAGAAAAAATTCGTCCGCAGCGGCTGTCGGAGTATGTGGGGCAAAAGGCGCTAAAGGAAGTGTTGGATATTGCGATTCGGGCCGCCCAGTCGCGGCAGGAAACGCTGGACCATTTACTGCTCTACGGTCCTCCTGGTTTGGGGAAAACCACAATGGCACTGATTCTGGCTGCCGAGATGGGAGTGAACTGCAAAATTACTACCGCTCCTGCTCTGGAACGGCCCCGCGACATTGCTGGCCTGTTGGTCAGCCTGCAATCGGGGGATCTGCTATTTATCGACGAAATTCATCGCTTGCCCCGCGTCACCGAAGAAATTCTTTATCCGGCAATGGAAGACTTTCGTTTGGATGTCACGATTGGCAAAGGCCAGAGTGCCAAAACCCGCAGTCTGCCATTGAATCGGTTTACGCTGGTCGGAGCTACAACCCGCGTCGGTGCTCTCACCTCTCCCCTGCGCGATCGGTTTGGCCTGGTGCAGCGGCTGCGGTTCTACGAACTCGACGAACTGACCCGGATTGTGCTCCGCACGGCTGAGATTCTCTCGACGCCAATCACCGAAGCGGGTGCTGCCGAAATTGCCCGTCGTGCTCGCGGTACGCCTCGAATTGCCAATCGTCTGATGCGGCGAGTACGGGACTATGTGGAAGTCAAAGCCACCGGGTCTGAAATCACCGAATTCCTGGCGGCAGAAGCCCTGGAACTCTTCAACGTGGATCCCTGCGGCCTCGACTGGACGGACCGTCGCCTGCTGGCCGTGATGATCGAAAACTTTGCTGGGCGTCCAGTAGGTTTGGATACGCTGGCAGCAGCTACCGGCGAAGATCCCCAAACTATCGAAGAAGTCTACGAACCCTACCTGCTGCAAATCGGCTACCTGCAACGCACCCCTAGAGGCCGAATTCCTACCCCTGCCGCCTGGAAACACCTCGGCTATCAGCCGCCGGAGAGCCAGTTGACGTTGATGTAGGAACACCCTATTTGCTCTAACCGCCTCGGCCTGTCATGATCAAAGCATGAGGAAGTTTATTGCGTTGCTACTTTTATTGGCGCTTACGGTGACGGTTTGGGTCGGAGCAGGTCCGGTGCTGCCCTGCTATGCCGACACACCAGCGCCAGAATCGCCAGAAACAATTGCCAATCTGCGGCTAAAAGCCTTTGATGCCACCAATCGGGCCGATTTCGCGACGGCTGAAACCTACTGGACTCAATTGCTCGATCAGCTTCCCAACGAGGCGGCGATCTGGAGCAATCGGGGCAATGCGCGAGTCAGTCAGAACAAGCTAGAAGCGGCGATTGCCGACTATGAGCGGGCGATCGAGCTGGCTCCTGATGCACCTGATCCTTACCTGAACCGGGGAGCCGCCCTAGAGGGCATGGAACGCTGGCAGGATGCCATTGCTGATTACAATCACGTTTTAGAACTGGATCCCAACGATGCTGCCGCCTACAACAACCGGGGCAATGCCGAAGCCGGACTAGGCGAATGGGACAAAGCGCTAGCCGACTACCAGCACGCGGCAGAACTGGTGCCCGATTTTGCCTTTGCCCGCGCCAACTACGCCCTAGCCCTCTACCAAACGGGTCAGACCGACGAGGCGATTCGGCAGATGAAAAACCTGGTGCGCAAGTATCCTCAATTTGCAGATATGCGGGCGGCCCTATCGGCGGCACTCTGGGTGCGGGGTGACCGGGGTGAAGCTGAAAGCAACTGGGTGGCTGCCGTGGGATTGGATAGGCGCTACAAAGATCTGGATTGGGTAGCCCATACGCGGCGCTGGTCTCCGGCAATGGTGCAGGCGCTGGAGAAGTTTCTCACGCTTCAGTGAGGGGAAATCACAACCAACCGATAGCACAGACCAGAAATCGGTCATACTCAAAACGAATCAGTCAGAGTAGTTGCTATGGAATTGATGGTTTCTGCCGTTGTTGGGCTGCTGGTCTTTTTACTCGGTACTGCGGTGGGTAGCTTTCTGAATGTGGTGATCTACCGCGTTCCTGCAGGACTGTCGATTCTGTGGCCGCCGTCTCGCTGTCCCCATTGCCTCAGGCGGCTAAAGGCTTACGATAATGTACCGGTGCTGGGTTGGTTGTGGCTAAAGGGGCGCTGTCGGTTTTGCAAAACTCGGATTTCAATCCGTTATCCGCTGGTGGAAGCTGCCACGGGCATCCTGTTTGTGCTGGTGGTTTGGGCGTTTGATCTATCATTGCCAACGCTAGGATACTGGGCCTTTTTTAGCTGGTTGTTGGCGCTGGCCCTGATTGACCTGGATACGATGATCCTCCCCAATTCCCTCACCCAATCGGGGTTGATTGTTGGATTACTGTTTCAAGCGATCAGCGGCTGGTGGACGAGCGCTAGCTGGGCTGGAGTCGCCAGTCAGTTGATGACGGGCATTTTAGGGGCGGTGGTCGGCATCTGGCTGCTGGATCTAATTACGCTGATTGGCTCTGTAGCCTTGGGACAACCGGCGATGGGCGGCGGTGATGCCAAATTAGCAGCAATGATGGGAGCCTGGTTGGGCTGGAAGCTGCTGCTGCTGGCCGGATTTTTGGCTTGTGCGGTAGGAGCATTTGTGGGCGGAGCAGCGATGGCGCTGGGACTGATTAGCCGTCGCCAACCGATGCCGTTTGGGCCATTTTTAGCCCTGGGTGCGGTACTGGCTGCCTTTTTCGGTCAGGCGTTAATTTCCGGCTATCGGCAGTTGTTTTTTCCTACGCTGTAACTGGGTTTTCCACTTCCTATTTCCACTTCCTAGCCGAGGAAATTTGAGCGTTTGAGATCGATTCTCCCCCTTTGATAGGTTTGATAGACATCGCCTTCCCGCAGGATAGGAGGGGCAGGAAAATCAAGCAGCAAGCTAAATTCAGCATCCCTGAAAGCGTTTGCAGCACGTCGTAATACCATTTCCCTTTAATCGGGCTACAGATTACAGCATTCGATGGGTTGCGGTATGCAGCTTCCGTCATACTGCTTTACAGAAGCAAGCTACAAAACTACGCGCTATGCGCAGGCTCCGCCACCAAAACTTAAAACTCAAAACTTAAAACTAAGAATTGGTATAAATCGCTCCCCAACCCTCAGTCGCGACGCTTGACTGACAAAATTGCAAATTTAGCTCAAATCTTTCTTCCGATGAATGTCAAGCTAGGTGAGGCCAATTAGGATAGAAACGGTCTGAACCGTGTGATCGTTGATTTGGCAATGCTTGTTTCTGGCGGGTTTAGCTAGTTAGCAAGTCAATCAGCGGTTCGTTTTGTTTGCTGAAATCGACCATAAGCCTGATTTTGAAACCGTTTTTAGAGACCGTGAATTATTCAACGTATTCAACGTAAGACCAACATAAGAAATGGATGGAGATACCGTTTTATGGTGTCTAAACATGATTTAGCAGCAGATGCCCATAAAACCAGAGAGCAACTGCTAAGCGAATTAGCCATTTTGCGCCAGCATGTTGTGGAACTTGAGCAGGGCATCGCCGATCTAACCCGATCCCCCCACCAAAAGCTGAACCAGGGGAATCGCGAATTAGCCGATTTGAGCACATGGCGAATTTCGCTATTGCAGCAGTTGATGGCATCTTTGGCTGGTGCCCTGACAACCGCTGAAATTGTCGATATTCTTTTACACCAGGGGTTGATCGCCCTGAAGGCAGTGCGGGGCTGGGTAGCTCAGCGTAGCGCTGATCCCGAAACGATTGAAATTATTAAAACGATCGGCTGTTCGCCAGCGGAAATGGAAACCTACCGCTCGGTGCGGTTGAGTCAGGCAACACCAGCTACCGACTCGATCCGAACTGGGCAGATGGTGCTGGTTCGTTCTCTAGAAGAATACCGTCAGCACTATCCAGACCTAATTGAGCAATTTATGGCCTCTGGCAGTCAATCGCTGGTGTCGCTGCCGCTGGTCATCAATGGTCAGGTGATGGGATCGCTCGGCTGGAGCTTTGCCCAACCGCAGGAGTTTGATGAAGGCGACCGGGATTTCATGATGACGCTGGCTCGCCAGTGTGCCCAAGCCTTAGAGCGCGCCCAGCTCTACGAGGCAGAACGGTTAGCCCGTGAAACGGCTGAAGCGGCTAATCGAGTCAAAGATGAGTTTCTGGCCGTGCTGTCCCATGAACTGCGGTCGCCACTCAACCCCATCCTCGGATGGACTAAAATGCTGCGGTCGCGTCAGTTTGATGCTCAGATGACCAACCGCGCTCTAGAAGCCATCGAGCGCAATGCCAGACTGCAAGTGCAGCTAATTGAAGACCTACTGGACATATCCCACATTTTGCAGGGCAAGCTGCGGCTGAATATCTCTGTTGTGGATCTGAGGACAGTGATCGAAGCCGCACTGGAGTCGGTGCGGTTAGCAGCAGAGAGCAAATCGATTCACCTCCGCTTTTTGAGCGAAGCAACAACGGCGCTTTGTGTCGCTGGCGACGCCGTTCGCTTGCAACAAATCATCTGGAATTTGATCTCCAATGCCGTCAAGTTTACCCCCAGTGGTGGGGAGGTTGAGGTGCGGCTGGAGCAGGTCGGGAAGGGTGGGGGAGATGAGGGAGATAGGGAAGCCGTCTCTTCAGCCTTGGCTTCTTCTCCTGCTACGGTCTCGCCCTCCTGCTATGCTCAAATCGCCGTCATCGATACGGGGAAAGGGATTGATCCGGTGTTTTTGCCCTATATCTTTGATTATTTTCGACAGGCGGATAGTACGATTACGCGCCAGTTTGGTGGTTTGGGGCTGGGATTGACGATTGTGCGGCATTTGGTGGAGCTGCATGGCGGCACAATTCAGGCTGAGAGCCAAGGGGAAGGGCAGGGAGCCACGTTTCGCGTCTGGTTGCCGCTGTTGCAATCGACTCGGCGGGCTTCGACAGTAAGGCAGCCTATTCCTTCTACGGCAGTGGCTCAGCGACTAAACCAGGTGCGAATTCTGGTTGTAGATGATGATGCGGATATGCGGGAGTATGTGGAGGTGGTGCTGCAAATGGCCGGAGCACAGGTGGTGCTGGCTGGCTCGGCTGGAGAAGCCTTGGCCAAACTGCCTCGGTTTCAGCCGCATGTGTTGATTAGCGATATTGGGTTGCCCAATGTGGATGGCTATCGGCTGCTGCGGCAAATTCGCACGCTGGTCCCAGAACTGGGTGGACAGGTGCCGGCGATTGCATTGACGGCCTATGCCGGTGAATACAATCATCAGCAGGTTTTGGCATCAGGGTTTCAGCTCCATATTGCGAAACCTGTAGAGCCGGAAATGCTGGTGGCCGCAATTGCTAACTTACTTGCCAATCCTGCACCCGTGCCCACTCTCGCATCGGATCCGTCAACGGCCTCGCAAGCAAATCACCCCTAAACCGGACCTGAACTGTAATAGTTTGGTTCGGAATACTGTAGATGTGGAAACTGCCGCCACAGAGTTCGGTGATACGCTTGCTGATAATGACTCCTAGCCCCAGTCCTTGCTGTTCGTAGTGCTTCCGGTTGAACTGAACATAGGCCCCGATGTTGGCAATTTGTTCTGGCGTCATGCCCCGCCCTTGGTTTGTCACCCGCAGCACAAACTCATTGGCCTTCTGGGTGATTTCCACAACTACAGGCGTCTGGGCAGCGGAAAACTTAAAGGCGTTATCTACCAATTCCTCCACAATTTTTTGCAGATATGGTTCACCGATAGGCACCTCGCCAATGCCTGGATCGCTATGGGTTTGCAGCTGGAGGTCGAGTAGGCGGCCTGTTTGCTGAGCAACCTGTTGAGCGGTGGCTTGAATGATCGCCGCGGCAGACTGCACCTTTGGAATTTGCAAGAATTGTGCCTGTTCTGGATGATGGGCAATGAGTTCCAGTTTACTGTAGAGCACAAAATTTTTTAGCAGATGATGGAGTCGCAGTGCTGAGGTGTGAATCGCCTCACCGACTTCCTGAATTTCAGCCTGATCGAGGCTATCGTAGTCGCGCAGCAGCTCAGAAAATCCCAGGATTCCGTTCAGTGGTGTATACAGCTCATGGGGCAGAGATTGAGCAATGTTGAGCCGCACGTTTTCCAGCTGTTTTTCGGACTTGGCTTGCACAACAGCCCGCTTCTCGAATCGGCGGCTGATCGTGTTGAGTAGTTCAGGGACAGTACAAGGCTTTGCCAAGTAGTCATCGGCTCCCAAGTTCATGCCCTGACGCTGATCGGCCTTGGTGGTGCGAGCCGTCAGGAACACAAACGGGATCGTGTTGGTTTCGGGATGTTGTTGCAGCGATTCCAGCACTTCAAAGCCATCCATTTCGGGCATGGATACATCGCAGAGAATTAGATCAGGCAGATGCTGGAAAGCCAGTGCGACACCAATAGCGCCATTAGCAGCCGTCACAACCTGATAGCCTTCCAGTTCCAGCACGTCGCCAATCGATTCGCGAATAAAAGGATCATCTTCAATCACCAAAATTGTCTTCATCACCGTCTCTCTGCGCTAGCGGTTTGCCAAACGTGAGGCTAAAGGGGGTGTCAATCTAACTGGGTGCCGTGCTGGCAGTCCAGCTTTAGAGTTCCCCGCAGTTGGCATGGCAGTGCACGCAGGAGTTGCAATCCAAAAATTGGGTTGAATCTGTTGAATCTATGGACTGGTTGTACCTCCAAGTCAGCTGCACTATTTCTCAAGCACAAGCGCCACATAGCGGGAAACTTGCTGCAAGGAAGTATGAGCATCGCTGTAGTGACGAAGAATTGCCCAGTCGTCCGCCGAGAAATGGCGCAGGGGCGGGTGAAATTGGCAAAATTTTTCGAGTTGAGCAGGATTCAAACTAGCTTGGACAAGATTTTGCATTCGCTTGTAGCTCATTTGGGCTACTGGCTTCGTCCAATCGATCAGTTCGGTTTGGTGAAATCCTAGTTTTGTCGCAGCTTCTAAATATTCTGCAACTGTCCATAGGTCGTCGAACTGCCAAATGGATTGAACTACCTTGCCATCTGGTGTTTCTAACAATTGCCTGGAACTGGCATCGTTCCACATAAAATCTACAATTACGATGCGGCCACCTGGCTTGAGCACGCGATTAGCTTCCTGAAGAAACTGCAACCGATCAAAATGAAAAGCCGCCTCTAGGCAATGAATTCGCTCAAAGGACTGATCCGCGAAAGGTAGAGCTTCAGCACAACCGACTTGATATTGCAAATTGCGGGTGTTGCCATATTGCAGCTTGGCAACCTCAACATGGCCTGCTAGCATATCCAGTCCTGTAATCATTGCCGTTGGATATTGCATTGCTAGCAAAAAGGAGCTTTTACCCTTTCCGCAAGCTACATCCAAAACCTGCTGATTAGCTTCTAGATGCAGAAGTTTAATCGATCGTTGCACCAGCCGTTCTTGCGCAATATCAGCCCGAAAGGGATAAATAAACCAGTCCCACGGCCTACTGTAACCAAGGTTGAGCAGTTCTCCCCAACCGCAGGCCCGCAGTAACTGAAAGTAGACGTTGGATCCATCATAGGCCTGCTGAACAGAAGCAGATTTCACCATTAGATTTTGTACTCCGATTAAAAGAATTTTTTGGCGTTACCAGTTGCTCAAGGAGTTAACCTCTAGCAATCTCAGTAGATCAAAGCTGAATTCATTTGGATCACTAGACTTGGGTTGGCTCCCCCCCAATCCCCCTTCATAAGGCTACGGTGTCCACACCAGTCGAAGATCCCCCCTAACCCCCCTTACCCAAAGGGGGGAACCGTAGGCGAAGCCTGGCGCAGCCCATACCAATCAGGGATTGAAGTCCCCCTTATCAAGGGGGATTTAGGGGGATCAAACCCTTGCATTGAGCCGCGATCGAGATCTGTGTACACGGTAGCTTCATAAGGGAGACGGCCAATCATTGTTGGTTTGCGATCTACTGAATCTATGTAAAGCTAGTAATCCATGTAAAGCTGTAGCTTATGAAAAAGACCGATGAGAAATAAGTTACAGCACATCGGTGAGTATTCTGCAAAAATTGACTCAAAAATCTAAATAATGCTGCAGAAATACGAGCAATTCGTTCACTACCGTGACTTTTTGGCTAAGTTTTTAGCCTACGGCTGCCAATCCTCCGGCGGCGGCTGAGCTGAGTGCTGCAGTTAGGGTGATCAAAAACAGCCACCAAGCTGCCACAAGCGCCATTTTTCGTGCCAATTCCAGACGGTGCTCAACCTGCTGTTGCCACTGCTGCAGCTGCGATTGCATGGTTTGTTGTACCGTTTCAAGATAATGCTGCGTCTGTTGCTTTACCCAGCCAATTTGGGACTGGAGGACAGTTTGCGTAGATGAAGGCAGGGATGATAATGGTAGTCCTTCTAGCAGCACGGCTTCACCTCGTCTGAGTTGCTCCTGCCATAGTTGGGTTAAGGATTGCCGCCACTGCTCTAATCCAGCCGTTAGCGTTTTCTCGCTCATGGGCTGGCGCAGGGTATGCCATAGATCCTTGACCAACTGCTCAGACTGAAACTGAGCCAACCAATGAATCAAATTTTGCTTGAGCTGATCGGTTGCGTTGGGGAGGTCCAGCGTTGACTCCAGATAAGCAGCCAGCTTCTCGATCAAGGCATCGGGAGGAAGCGTTGAAGAGTTTTCCGGATCGGGTTCTGAGATGGATTCGGCAGAAGGGGGTTGATTTGTCATAACATCCATGACATTAGCAACAACTGCCGTTCGTGTCCAAATTCGTTCGATACTCTGCAAAATCTGCTGCCGCTGCTTTTTACTCAGACCCTTACGGCGACTCAGTATAGCAGCAAGGCTAGTTGAGTCAAAGGCAGGCAGCTCAAACGACGCCAGTTGGGTTTTCGCTATGGTCAACAGCTTTTTCAGCTTGCGTTCAATTCGCTTAGGCGTCAACTTTTTCAGATTAGTATAACGAAGATAGGACTCTAATTGACTATATAATTCACTGATTAGCTGATTTGGTGATTCACTAAGTGTTTCAACTTGACTGGAAAGTGGACGGGTTTGGTCAGTGTTCTGCGTTACAAAATCTTTCCCTTTTGCTTGATCTTGCAGTTCTTCATTACGTTCAAGCTTCCCATCCTCTAATTCACTCTCAGACTCATTTTGCTCACCTGGAGTAGATTGTTCAGCCTTTTGCGCAATGACTTCCTGCCAAACCTCTTGCAAAACATTCACTGCTTGTTGCAAGGCTGCATCACTGACCTGAGCGCGCTGCTTTATTCGCTGCTTTGTCATCGCTGCATCAAAGGGTTGAGCCGAACCAGAACCCCGCAGTTCAGGGGACTGTTCAAGCCAGGTTTTCAAATCTTGCCGCATCGTCTCCAAACTCAGCAGGGGCAACTTGGCTAAATAATTCTCTAGCGTTTGCTGTAGTTCGCTCGTATCCACTACTACCTGCACCTGTTGCCGCAGTGCCGCTATTGTTTTTCGGTCTAGGCTGATCTGATTCCAACCCAAGCCATACCGCACTAGATTTAGCAAGCCCCTCACACCCGTTACGGTAAATCCTAGAAGCTGGCTGACTAATGTGGAGATCGCAGCCGTGCTCAGCCACAGCAAAATTGCAAAATAGGCGGCCCAAATCACCATTCCCACAACCACACCTGCAAACCAGTCGTGCACCTGAGCAAAGCGCACCGCCAAAAAACAGGCGACAAATAACACGCCATCGATGGTAAGTAAGATTCCCAGACCGGTTAGGGTAGCCATACTGGGAATTAATCGCGGTGTCTCTAGTGGCGATTTCGATTTGCTGCTCAATCCCGTATTGCCAAATCGATAGAGACTCAGACCAATAGCAACGCCTAGGTTGGTCAGCATCAACTGAACGCCATAGGCAATTAGTAATCCAACAATTAACGCTGCGATGATTTGACTCGCTACCGCTGAGCTACTACTCCAGCTCATATCGGGTGAATAGAAATTATGCAGTGTGTCACCCAGCATGGCAAATTAAAAGGTTAGCTTAAGTCTGCCTTCGCAGACATTGTTTATGCGGATATTGTTTGTGTAGTTGCGGTTTTACCACTAGACAAATAAAGTTACACATCGCATGAAAGACCAACCTTCCAGAAGTTTGTATCTGGCAAGCTGTGTCAAGCCATGTCTAGCAATTTGCGTTCAGCAATCTGCATTCAGCAATCTGCATTCAGCAATCTGCATTCAGCAAACAGTATTTGTCACTACCGCTAGATTTTACAAAGATGTACCTCGACTTTTCCTCTGCCACAAGGGACATTTATTTTCACCTGTTTCCTACTTATTCCCATCTAGGTAGGTCAATCAGATTAAACGGTAGATGCAGTATAGGTAAGATGCCCGCACCAGCGAAACACTGGCATTACGGATCGTCAAATTAAGGATGTTGATCTACTTACTTGCCTCTCCGTTTACTTATCTCTCCGTTTACTTGACACTCCGTCCCACTTTACCGCTTGACATTCTTCACCGCTTGACATTGACACTGATGTTAAGGTTTAAGCTGCCAATGGTTGGTGTATCTAGCAAGTTAGCTTACAAGTTAAATCAATGGCGGTTTTTTTCTCGAATCTCTCTGCGGCCAAACTACCCCGGTTTTTCAGGGCGTTGTCTCAGCATCCCGAAGCCTTGGCGGCGATTGCCTGTAGTCTGCTGATTCTGTTGGGCGGGCTGTTGCTGCATTGGAACTGGATCGGGTTGGCGCTGCTGAGCTTGGCCGTGGCCTATGGAGTAGGGGGCTACGATAGCGCCCGCGAAGGATTGACCACCCTAGTTGAGGAAAAAGAACTCGATGTTGATCTGCTGATGATTGTGGCGGCGCTGGGTGCGGCAGGGCTGGGGCTTTGGCGACAAGAGTACCACCTAATTATCGATGGGGCAGTGCTGATCTTGATTTTCTGCATTAGCGGGGCACTAGAAAGCTATGCCATGCAGCGAACCGAGCACAGTATTCGCGGCTTGATGACGCTCACACCCGAAACAGCTCGTCAGATCGAGCAGGGGCAAGAAAAAACAGTTCCCATCTCTGCCCTGACGTTGGGCGACCGTTTTCTCGTCAAGCCCGGTGAGCTGATTCCCACCGATGGGCGTGTAGTGGAAGGAGAAAGTACGGTGAATCAGGCCGCGATTACCGGCGAATCGATTCCAGTCGAGAAATCTCTGGGTGATCCGGTCTATGGTGGAACTTTGAATGGAACCGGTGCCCTAGTGGTAGAACTCGACCAGCCGCCAGAAAGCAGTTTGTTGCAGCGGGTCATCCGCATGGTGGAAGCCGCCCAAACCGAGACACCGCCTTCCCAGCAGTTTATCGAACGCTTCGAGCGGGGCTATGCTCGGGTAATTGTGGTGGTGGGTGTGCTGTTAGCGACGTTGCCGCCCCTGCTGTGGCAGTGGAATTGGGAAACGACGATCTACCGCGCCTTGATTTTTCTGGTGGTGGCCTCTCCCTGTGCTCTAATGGCGGCAATCATGCCGACGCTGCTGTCAGGAATTGCCAATGGAGCCAAGCAGGGCATTTTGTTCAAAAGTGGTGCTCAGCTCGAAACCTTGGGTCAGGTGCAGGCCATCGCTTTCGACAAAACCGGCACCCTCACCACCGGCACTCTGCAAGTCGTAGACCTGATTACCGCTCCGGGGTTTAGCTCAGCTGAACTGTTGCAGGTAGCTGCTGCCCTTGAGAGCCGTTCTGAGCATCCGATTGGAGCGGCAATTGTAGGGCTGGCCCGGCAGCAGTCGGTTGGTTGGTCAGAGGCCAGCCAGGTACAGGCCCAGATCGGCAAAGGGATCAGCGGTCTGTTTGAAGGTAAACCGGTGTGGGTCGGAAAAGCCGAGTTTGTTTTGCCTCAGGTAAACTCTGCCAACGCCGACGCCCCTATCCTCGGACAACAGGCCCAACAGTGGGAATCAGAGGGTAGAACCGTGATTTGGGTAGCGGCTGACACGGCACTTCTAGGGCTAATGGCCGTTGCCGATACGGTTCGCCCCGAAGCTCAGAGGACCATTCGCGAACTGAAACAACTGGGCATCAAGCAAGTCATTCTGTTGACCGGAGACAACGAACGTACTGCAAATCAGCTTGCTCAGGCTGTTGGAATTGATCAGGTCTATGCTAACTTACTGCCCGAGGATAAAGTTAAGCAAATCAAACGACTACAGCAGCGTTATGGTGCGGTTGCTATGATTGGGGACGGCATCAATGATGCTCCTGCTCTGGCTCAGGCATCGGTTGGAGTGGCGATTGGGGCCGCTGGAAGCGATATTGCGATGGAAACGGCAGACATTGTGCTGATGACCGATCGGTTAGAGAAACTGGCGACGGCAATTCAGTTAGGGCGACGGTCTCAGCGTGTGATTAAGCAAAATATTGTCTTTGCCTTGAGCTTTATTGCGCTGCTGTTGCTGGCTAACTTCACCGGTCAGATCTCCCTGCCACTGGGCGTGATTGGGCACGAAGGTTCAACCGTACTGGTAACGCTGAGCGGACTACGATTGCTGCGATGAATGCGCTGAGCTAGAACATCTGACTTTTTGTGACCCATCGCCTGACCTTTTCAGGCTGTGGAACTGGGCGGAATTTTTTACAGTAATTCCAGAACAGCCGATTTGGGAGTCACTGCTATGAGCCGCCGCCGTCGTAATATCTGGATTGAAGCCGTTCTTTGGGTAATCGCTGAGATGATCCTCAGTTCTGCCGGGATGGACACCATCGCTGACTACAGCGAATTTCTGGTAAATCAAAAGCTGACGGTTAGCGTTGAGTCGATAGTAAGAATCGCCTGACCCCTAGTACTAAAGATCAGGCGATGAAACTAACTCAACATCTAGCCGAGTGCTCTACTAACAAATATCTGATTAGCGAATTAAATTCAAGAGTTCCTTGGGCGATGCCAACAAATCAATGGCAACAAAGAAAATCTTGCCTTGAGGATCGAGCAGGAAGCGCCACGCAATGTTCATGCCCACTTTGGCACCAAACCAAGGCGTTTGCACCTTACCCGTCACCTTCACCTGAGTAAACCCATCTTCTGCCGGCTCAGCCACTCCCCGCTCTGGCATTAGTTTCAGGTTTTGGCACTCTTCTCGCAAATAGCGCAGCACATTCTCTTTCCCCACAATCGGACGCTGGAATGGCGGCTGGAGCGCTCCGTCTTCGGTGAACAGGTTGATGACCGCATCGAAGTCATTGGCGTTCATATTGTTGATATAGCCCAACACGGTCGGGTTATCCACCCCTTCAATGCTGACTTGGGTGCGCTGCGCGACTGACTTAGGCGGCACAACGGGTTCTGCTACGGGAGTGTAGCCTGCCAACTTGCTGGGGTCATAGCCCATATCAACTACGGCATTGCGCAAAACCGTGATCTGCTGACCGGCATCTAACTCACGAATGGTTTGCAGAACGGCAGAAGCGTTAGCAGAAAGCTTATATCCTTCGGGAATGGGGGCAACAATGCCCTGCTCCATCCACTGCCCCAACTGATACCAGAAGCCCAGCTTGATGTTGGGGCTGAATGTACCGTAGGTACGGCACATCGGCGTATCAGCCCGGTTTGCAAGGTCACACATCACCTGGGTCTGCTCCAGTGCAGACAATTGACGAATTTGGTTCAACAGGCCCTCAGCGAGCACCATGCTGGCGGCTCCGGGAGCGGCAATCGTGATAGTTTTGCCCATTTCGGTGTAGGCAAACCAAATTAAAGCAAGCTGATCTTCAGCACTGAGCTGGTTAAATCTGGCGACTGTAGCAGGAACGGCATCCGCAGCAAGGGTGCCAGGAAAAATACCACGAGCTGATTCAATCGTGAATGGCATAGGACTGATCTACCTCGTCAGATTCAGTAAACAAATTGGCAATCGACAAGAGTCAACCCGGAGGGCCAAACCAGAAACCTGGAGCCATCGGGCACATGTCATAACTCTTCGTTACAAACTATAACAAATCTTATTAAAAAGAAACAAATTTTTACAAAAATCAGAAAACCTTACCCAGCTTATAGTTTCACGTTTCCGATTGGCGTAAGTCTATGGTTGGCTTGTCGAAATGCTGATTCATGTGACTGAGATGGTTATGTAGAGCACAGCCATCCTCCATACAGCAGGTCGAACGTTTGTCTGTATCAGAATTAATTCCGATACAGGCACATCACCCATTCATCGTTCAGACATCCGGCTGAAGCTCACGGCGAAGCCCATCCACCCTACTGCTACTGCCTACGGCAACGCTGCGCGACGTGCAGAAGCTAGCTACTCCCATCCACTAAATATTCAGCCTAAATATTCAGCCGCTGATAAACCACATTCAAATTCTTCAGGTGCTGCTGCGAATCAAAGCATTCTTCGATTTCTGCCGGTGATAGCACAGCAGTAACTTTCGGATCTTGGGCAATCAAGCCGTGAAAATCTCCGTCGGGCTGATTCCAGGCTTGGTGAGCACAGGACTGCACCACAGCATAGGCTTCTTCACGAGTCAGTCCTTTCTCGACCAGCTTCAGCAGCACCCGTTGACTGAACACCACTCCGCCATAGACGTTCATATTCCGCTGCATATTCTCTGGATAGACCAGCAGATTTTTCACCAAATCGGTCGTTTCCACCAGCATGAAATGAATTAGGGTGCAGCAGTCGGGAAACATCATCCGCTCAACCGAGCTATGGGAAATATCGCGTTCGTGCCAGAGGGCGACGTTTTCTAAGGCCGACATGGCATAGCCGCGAATAATCCGGGCCAAGCCAGTCAGCCGTTCCGACCGAATTGGGTTGCGTTTGTGGGGCATCGCCGACGAGCCTTTCTGCCCTTTCGAGAAAAACTCTTCCACTTCCAAGACATCAGTGCGCTGGAGGTTGCGAATTTCGACAGCAAATCGCTCAATCGAGGCAGCCAGTAACGCTAACGCCTGGATGAATTCCGCATGGCGATCGCGAGAGATTACCTGCGTCGAAGCGGTATCCGGCTCTAGGCCCAGTTTCTGACAAGCCAACGCCTCGATTTGCGGGTCTATATTGGCATAGGTACCCACTGCGCCAGAGATTTTGCCCACAGCGATCCGCTGGTGCAGCATACAGAGCCGCTCCCGATGCCGCAGCACTTCCGCCAGCCAACCGGCCAACTTAAAGCCAAACGTAATCGGTTCGGCGTGAATCCCGTGAGAGCGACCGATCATCACCGTATCGCGATGCTGCTGAGCCTGATAGCGAATCGCCTGTACCAAATGCTCGATCTGGCCCAAAATCACATCTAAACTGGCAACCAATTGCAGCGCCAACGCCGTATCTAGCATGTCGGAACTGGTCATGCCCAGGTGAATGTAGCGCCCCACATCCCCAACATACTCGTTCAGATTGGTCAGGAAGGCGATCACATCATGCTTGACTTCTTTTTCGATCTCTAGCACCCGCTGCGGGTCAAAGTTTGCCTTGGCCTTGATCGTATCCACCGCCGCTTGGGGAATGTAGCCTAGTTCTGCCTGGGCCTCGCAAACCGCGATCTCGACTTGCAGCCAGGTTTTGAGCTTATAGTGTTCGGTCCACAGTTCGCCCATTTCGGGCAGGGTATAGCGTTCTATCAAGGCTCTTATGCAAAAAATACAACCGACCATTGTACAACTCATTCGCAGGTGAGATGTTGCTGGTTAAGCGGTTTCCTGCCATTCAGTTTCAGGCAAGCGCCAGTAAATGCCTTTGTCGCGCTGCATCATGCGATAGCCAATCAACTCTCGGCGCAGAGTGGCACTATCGGGATGATATTGCTGGATAAGCTGATTCACCGCTTTTTCTGGATAAGTGATGCCCTCGTCAAACTGACGCACCAGCCACTTTAGAATCACCAAGCGCTTGCGGCGACTGGCCGGAATTTCCTTCAGCCGACCGGCTTCTAGGTAGCTCTTCAACACTTTTTCATCCCATACCTCCGCCTCAACCCCATTCACGAGCGACGCCATTTGATCCTGGGTCAAAATCGCTTTGTTCAACGCCAGCAGCGCCTCTGAATCGAGTTGGTAGAAATGGGTGTTGCCATCGGGCCGCATCTGCACGAGATTGAGTTCTTTCAGCTTGGTCAAATGGTGAGACACCGTCGGTTCCTTTAGGTGCAGCAGGGCGGCTAGCTCCTCAACGCTACATTCGCGCTGGGCCAAAATTCCCACTAGCTTCAGGCGGCTTTCGTTGGCTAACGCCTTGAAGAATTGCAGCAGGGTCGAAAAATCGGGTGGAGAGGAGACGGTAGACATAATTGCCAGTGTTAATTCGATATTCATCTAATTTAACGCGTATCTAATTAGATTGGTATCGAATTAGTTTGGCGGTGGCAAGATCAGATTCGCTGTTCTCGATGCAAGGGTGTGATTATGGTTCGGTCATGGTTCAGTTTTGGTGTAGTTTCAGAAGGCAATTGCGGTGATTCAATTGGCGGAAATGTACAGGAATTACGCAGTTCAGCAATTTCTGCCCCCTTAGCCCCCCCGAATCTGGGGGAAACAAATTGGAAGTCTTCCCGAATTGGGAGACTTAGGGGGCGCATGCGTAAGTCCTGATGTAGTTCTTTCAGCTTTGCTAGGAGAAAATGCGGTTGAACAATAATTGAACTTTATAGATCAAGATAGATCAAGGACTCAAACGATTCATTTTCGATCTACTGAGACTAGGTCGTTTTGCAATCTTGCAGGTTAGACGCGATGAGCAGTTTAGTGTGAGCGGCTGGTTCACAGGCTTGCCACAGTTGCTCTAGTTGCTCATCCCAAACATCCACAACCAGAGATGGATCAGCATCATAGCGGTGAAACTGCTGTAAGAGAATGGCCCATACCTCGACTACACCAGATAGGCGGGTATAGGTGACAAACTTGGGGTTTGCAAAGCCTAATGACTCTGCCAGCTTTAGTATTTCTAGGGCTTTGTCTCCCAGTTCTGAAACCAGCAAAGCAACCCTGAACTCTCCCGGTTCGGTTCTCAGCGGATTAAAGGTTTGGGTTTGTGACGGACTCATTTTGCCTCGCTTCAATCCTTAAGGTGCAGGAGTATCGTGCTAGTCTCTTGGCGCTGCCCTTTGTCATCTTGACACACCCAATGCACGCCACTATTGTACCTTCCTGAGTTCTAGAGTGTGCGATTGCTTCAGCCTCTGCCTGTGCCTCCTTGAGGCTAGTGGCGTAGATATTAATTGCCTCGTCCCAGGTGTTGTCAGGATCTTGGTCTTGTAGAAATTGGGTCAATTGTTTAACCGTTAAACTATCAAGTGAAGGGGTGTTTCGACTTTTAGTCAGCCACTACTTTACAGCGATTTCTCAAGCGATTTCTCAAACATTGTGGAAACTGTGGAAACGTTCACAACGCAGTCAAGACTGTTAGGTTAAGGGTTTCAGCGATTCCGATAGAGATTTGGCCCAGACTGGGTGTCGAATTAGTTTGGCGGTGGCAAGATCAGATTCGCTGTTCTCGATGCAAGGGTGTGGTCATGGTTCAGTTTTGGTTGCCGCTGGTGCAGTCTCAGAAGGCGATTGCAGTGATTCGGGCGGCAGATCTCGCAATCGGGATTGCGATGGCAAAGGCAGTGGCGGCTGGCGGCATGAAGCTGATTGAAGTTACCTGGAATAGTGCTGAACCTGTGAAGCTGCTTTATGCGCTGCACGCCGAGTTGCCCGACTGCTGGATCGGGGCAGGGACGCTGCTAGACCTCGATCAGCTACAGGCGGCCATCGCTGCCGGAGCCGATTTTTTGTTCACGCCCCACACGCGCCTAGATTTGATTCAACAAGCCGTACAGCAGCAAGTGCCGATTATTCCAGGTGCCCTGACGCCCACCGAAATTTTGACGGCATGGCAGGCGGGAGCGAGCTGTGTCAAGGTGTTTCCGATTCAGGCCGTAGGCGGGGCTGACTATATTCGCCATTTGCAAGGACCGCTGGGAGAGATTCCCCTGATTCCTACCGGAGGCGTAACGCTCAACAATGCCAGGAGTTTTATTGACGCCGGAGCTGTAGCCGTTGGTTTAGCGGGTCAGCTATTTCCCCAACAAGCCTTGCGCAACCAGGATTGGGATCTGATTCGGGAACGGGCCAGTCGGTTAATGCAGTCGTTGGGAGGGTGAGGGGGTGAGGGGGTGAGGGGTGAGGGGTGAGGAGTGAGGGGTGAGGGGTGAGGGGTGGAGGGGACTTTATTAAAATGACTTTTTCAAAGTAGAGAGGCGGGCTGATAGATGGCTGTAGGCCGATGCTCGCGGTCGAGTTCGATCACTAGATCGACCCAGTCGGGATCCTGAAGCAGGGGGCGGATAAATAAGTCGGGGTGCAGGGAACGCCAGAAGTAGGTGACAAATTGGTTGATTTCGGTGGCGCTCATGCCGGTTTTGCCGCTGGCTTGCATTTGCTGCTCGGCCTGCTGTCGCCATTGTTGACTGAAGCGATAATCGGCTGGATAGAGCACAATCAACTGATCCAACTGCTGCCATAGCGGTAAGTAATCCTGGAGACGAGAGTTCACCTCACGAGCAAAGGCGCGGTCGGCTTCGGTGGTGATGGGGGCAGGGGCGGTTGTCAGTTGCTGTGGGTCAATCGGACGCACGCCGACAAACCAGCCTTCAAATAGCACCACATCAGCGGCAGTCACTAGTTCTGGTGCGGTGCGCTCGCCTGCCCCACTGTAGGCTGACTTATCGAAACGGGGCAGAGCCACCGGGAATTGAGCTTGCCGCAGTTGACTGAGTACCTTCATCCCCAACTCTAGATCATGCGTACCCGGTGGACCCCGCCAGCGAAAGCGCGGATCAGCCTGCTGCAACTGTTGACGTTCGGCGTAGGTTTTATAGAGGTCGTCGATCGAAAGGCCGCAGACCTGCCATCCCAGTTGGCCCAAAATCACGGCCAAAATTCGGGTGAGCGTGGTTTTGCCAGTTCCCTGTACACCCAAAATGCCCTGCACCAGCGGACGAGAGAGCGACCTGCGCCACTGGATTATCTGTTCGGCTAGCGGCAACCACAGCAGCCACAGCACCTCTAAGGGGCACTGCGGCCATCCCAACTGCTGACAAAACTGCGCCACCGCCGGATACACGAGTCGCCAATCCTCGATTCGCTGCTCTAGTGCGGCTTCTACCGTGTCGTTAGTAATCGTAAATGCTGCCGCTTGCCATGAGTCCAGGAGGCTGGCCCGGAGATGGAAACGGTCCTGCGATGTCAGGGGAACTCCAGCGCCGAGGGTCAGCTTTGGCAAAACGGCTGCTAGCGGGCCGAAGTGAATGCGGTGAGCGCTCATTGTTCTGAATTGTTCTGAATTCTGAATTTTTCTAGACCCTAGCTGCCCAGCTTAAACGCTTCTACAAACAGCCCATAGGTGACGCCGATCTTGAACCCGTTGATAGCTTCTAACAGAAGCGTCCGCTGTTGCTCACTGGGCCGCCCCCGATCGCTGCGGTAGACGATCCAGCTAATCACTTCGCTCAAAAACACCAGCAGCAACGACACAATCACATCCAGATTGGCTCGCTGTCCCGCTACGGTTGAGATGGTAGTGGCCATAAAATTGCCGCTCAACAAGCTGATGATCAGGACCGAGGTGCGTCGCCAGGGGTTGCGCAAAAACGTGACTAATCGCCCTGATAAACGGTCAAGTAAGGTACTAAAGCGGGTGTTTTGCATGGCAGCCCTCCGATCCCTAGCGATCCCCAAAATCTTGTCTAAAACTGGCGGGAAATGCATCCCAAACGCGCCAATCACTGTCTAGAGTAGTAGATGAGGACAGCGAAAGGGAATAGGGTGTTTTGACGGACGATCTGAAGCTAAAAATCTATCCTGCTGTCATTGCCATTCTGGGCTTAAGTTTGGTGGCGCTCCTGATGTCGCGACTAGAGATCCAGGTGGCAAGCGATGTGCCTCCAGCAGACTTGGTGCCGTTGAGAGAAAGGTCGCCCAGTCCGGTTCCACCTGCGCCGCAGCCTTCCCCGACAGCTTCACCTTCACCCACACCCAAAGCCGAAACTCCTATTCCCAGCCCCTCTCCATCCGTGATAGCCCCAGCGCCAGCTGCGCCCAGTGAAGGCGGATTGCGAGTCAGCAATCGCACGACCTTTCCGGTCCGGATTGCCCTGCTGCATCAAGCCACAGCAGCCGATGTTCCGCCCGAACAGGTGACCTACGAGCAGCCCGTGCATTGGGACTTTGCCCCGGAAGAAGGAGAAGCCAAAGGCTTGATTTTGTCCTTACCTGAGGGCAGCCTGCGGTTAAAAGCCGGAGATGTGCTGGTGGCGTTTGCGCAAGATGGTTCCCGGCGCTATTGGGGTCCCTATGTTGTCGGTCGAACACCTGCTCCAAATTGGAGTGCAGCTGAGAAGGAATGGTCTTTAATTCTACAGCCGTGATTTTGTTTAGCTATTAGCGGCTTGACGGCTCTTGCGCAGCTTCCAACCAGCTAAACCGCAGCACCAGCGGCCAAAAACCAATCACCACCTCAACGCCATTTTTTCGACAGGTTTCCAGGTAAAGTAAGGTCTGAGTCTGATCAACCAAACGACCGCATGAACTGGAAATCTCGCTTCTCGCAACCTGTTTTGCTGCCGCTCGTGTCGCGCTGGGAAAAGTACCCTCACCGTTTGTGGCTGCTGTCGGCCCTGTGGCTGGCACTGCTGGCGGGAATTTCCGTTTGGCTTCGCCTGGGCAGCACCGGATTGCTCGATGAGACGGAACCATTGTTTGCGGAAGCGGCTCGGCAGATGACCGTGACCGGCGACTGGATCACCCCCTACTTCAACGAAGCGACCCGGTTCGATAAACCGCCCCTGATCTATTGGCTGACGGCAATTGCCTATCAGGTGGTAGGCGTCAACGAATGGGCAGCCCGCTTTGCTTCGGCCTTTGCTGCGACGGGTTTAGCGATTTTCACCCTGGTGACACTGCGTCGGTTTGGCTTGCCTCGGCCCGCGATTCAGCAATCTGCATCATCTGCATCAGCCGATGTCACAGAGCCTTCCCGACCCACAGCTCTCTGGCTCTCCGCCTGGATTGGGGCTGCTCTGGTCGTTCTGAATGTTCAAACTATCGCCTGGGCCAGAATTGGCGTCTCCGATATGCTGCTGAACGGCTGCATCGGCAGTGCGCTACTGGCGTTTTTTTGGGGCTATGCTCAGCCCAACCAGCCCCAGGCCCAAAACCGCTGGTATCTGGCCTTCTATATCCTGAGTGCTTTGGCCGTGCTGGCCAAGGGGCCGGTCGGCATCGTACTGCCCGGATTAGTGATTCTTGCCTTTCTGCTCTACACGGGCACCTGGCGGTCCGTGTTGGGGGAAATGCGGTTGGTGCGAGGCAGTTTAGTGTTTTTGGCGATTGCCCTGCCCTGGTATGGGCTGGTGATTTGGGCCAACGGAGCAGACTACATCGAATCGTTCTTTGGCTATCACAATGTCGAGCGGTTTACCCGCGTAGTCAATAACCACTCGGCTCCCGTCTGGTTTTATTTTGCCGTGGT
Source organism: Leptolyngbya sp. NK1-12 (assembly GCF_032598965.1). Classification (NCBI taxonomy): domain Bacteria; kingdom Bacillati; phylum Cyanobacteriota; class Cyanophyceae; order Leptolyngbyales; family Leptolyngbyaceae; genus Leptolyngbya; species Leptolyngbya sp. NK1-12. Next base: position 5,359,230 of record NZ_CP053586.1, on the reverse strand, counting down.
GCCGCTGGCGTTTTTGCCCTGGTCTGCTTACCTGCCGATTGCGATTGCCCGTTTGCGGATCTGGCAGCTCCAGCGCTGGCGACAGCAGCCCCGCTCGACCCATCTAGGGCTATTTGCCCTGCTCTGGTTTGCCGTCATCTTCGGCTTTTTCACGATTGCTGTGACCAAGCTGCCCAGCTACACGATTCCGCTATTGCCCGCCGCCGCCATTTTGGTGGGGTTGTTCTGGAGCGATCAAATGACTCGGCCCCCTGGCCCTCGGTCAAAGCAGTCACTCAGTCGAGGCGTTTGGATCAGTCACATCGCCAATTTGGGCCTGATTTTGCTGCTGGCGGCAGTGGTGTTCTACAGCCCCAACTGGATGGGCAATGAGCCAGAAATGCCCCAGCTTGCAGAACTCGTGCGCCAATCTCGAATTACGCTCTGGGGAAGTTTGATTTGGCTAGCGGTGGCCTTCGTTGAACTGGGGCTGCTGCTCCGCCGCCAGAGCCGCTGGATTTGGAGCGTTCAATTAATTGGCTTTCTAGCCTTCCTGCTGATCACCCTGCTGCCCGCCATGACAATTGTGGATGCCCAACGCCAGCTTCCCCTGCGCCAGCTCGCCACCACAATTGTGCAGGTTCAACAGCCCGAAGAACCCATCCTAATGATTGGCCTGCGCAAACCCAGCCTCGTGTTTTACACCCAACGCCCGATTACCTTCATCGCCGCCCTCAGCGATGTCCCCGACCAGCTCAAAAAACTCACCCGTCGCCTATCTCGCCCCCGCTCCAAAGTCCGCTCCCTGCTGCTAATTGGCCGCCCTGTCAAATTCGAAGATGCCGGCATTACCCCCGACCAATACGACACCATTGCCGACGCTGGCGTCTTCCGCCTCGCCCGCATCACCGTTCCCCGCAGATCCTAACTCCCTACTCCCCACCCCCCACTCCCCACTCCTCTACCCCCACTCCCCCTCAAACCTTGCTACAATAGCCCAGTCGCTCTGAACCTAGCCAACTCAACATCATGCAAGCCCGTCGAATTGCCCGCGAATTAGCTTTGCTCAGCATCGGTCAGCTTCCTGCCAAGCCCGACAAGCTGCAAGCCCAACCGCTCCAGGATGTAATTTTAGCGGCGGTGCGGACCCTGACTACCGAAGTGCAAGACACCCTAGAAGCCGCTTCAGCCGAGTTGAGTCGTAGCAGCGATCGGTTGCTGAATAGCGAGACGCGAGCCGGCAGCATCAACAGCGCCAGAGCGATGGTCAACGATGCCATTGATTTGACCCAAACCGCAATTAACCGCGTTGGGGCCGCCCTGGAACTACCAGAATTCATTCAGCTCGCCAATCAAAAAGAAGTGCGGGCCTACACGATGGAGTTACTGACCCAAACCCAAGCCCATCGGGAAGAAATTGATCGGTTATTAAATCAATCAATGGTCGATTGGCAACTGCACCGGCTGGCTCGGATTGATCAGGATATTCTGCGACTGGCGGTAACGGAAATGTGGCTGCTGGGTGTGCCGGAACAGGTGGCGATTAACGAAGCCGTTGAGCTAGCGAAACGCTACAGCGGAGAAGAAGGCTATCGGTTCCTGAATGGAGTCTTGCGGCGCGTCAGTGAACAAATCAACGGCCAAGCTGAGTCGAACAACTCGCAGGACGAAGAAAACAATCAGAACGAATCGAACCGTGAACAGCGAAATGAACACCTTCGGTCAGGATCATCGCTGGCTTAAATGACTTGAAGCAAATGGTTGAACGAACGATCAGCAAAATCTGGCCGTTTCCACTTCGAGTTAAAGCCATAATCAAAGGCGAATTGGTTTGGAGCAAATGTCGATGAACAATCCGGTTCCGATTGCAACCCTGTTTATTGGACTGAATGGATTGATCGCGTTTGCTTTGTCTTACATGGTGGTGATGGAGCGAACCAGCACGAGAGTTTGGCATGGAGAGTCGCAAGCCGATGTATCAAACCAACCTGATTATCTAGAGAACCCAGGTAAATGGGCCGCGTTTGTTGAACGCTATACGCAAAAATCAGTCGCGGCTAAAACCACGGATGATGGCCTGTTGCAGCGCAAAGTGCGGGCCTTCGGTAATTTCATCGAATATGTGCCGCTAGCGTTGCTGTTCTTGTTGACGCTGGAATTGATGCAGGCAGGAACAGGGCTGTTATGGCTGTTGGGCAGCGCGCTGACTGTGGGTCGTGTGGCTCATGCCTGGGGAGTGATTAAAACCTATGGCCCCTCACCGGGACGCGCGATTGGGTTTTTCCTCACCTGGTTGGTGTATTTAGCGGGTGCTGGTGCTTGTATGTATTATGGTGCTATTGGAGTATTGCGTCCGTGATCGGGAGAACTGGGTTGCAGAGGGTGAAATCGGTTAGGGCTGTGCTTTGCAGCCGTTTGACCAGAAGGTTGGATTGCATAATTGAGGCTAAGGCCAGGCCAAGGATAGGCCAACAGTAGGACAATAATTAGGGCAATAATTAGGGTAAAAACGCAGGCAGGTGGTATGGGTTCTTTCAATTGGTTCAATCGTCAATATGATGACAAGCCAGCCGCTGAGGACGAGGCAGCGCAGCAAGAGGCAACAACCGAGTCAGCGACGCAAGCTGCTGAATCAGGGACACAATCCGCTGCTGAGGAAGCTGCCGTCAACGAAGACTATTTGAGCTGGGCCAAGGCTGCCTACGCGAATATCCGCAAGCGGCAACAAGAGGAAACTGAACCTGCAGCAGATGAGGGTGCTCCAGAGTCAGTGGCTGAAGCGCCTCTGACTGAATCAGCAGCTGAACCAGCCGAGCTGGAGACAGAACCGGAGACCCCAGAAACTCCTAGCCCGGAAGCGAGTCCAGAACCGACTGCGGCACCCGCAGCACTGCCGTTTTGGATGCAGGCCGAAACCGAGCGCTTAGCCCGTTTGGAGCGTCTGAAAGCCGAAGCCGAGCAGGAAGCCGAAGCCGAGCAAGCTGCCCAATCTACCCAGGCACCCGCTGCTCCGGTGGAACCAACGGAAACCATTCCTGACTTCGTTTTAGACGAAGCCTTTGTTTGGTCCGCTGAGGTGTTGGCAGCCCAAGGACGCCGTCCGGATCAGGTCTCAATTGAAGAAATTACCTGGCTGAAACGGTTGCGGCAAGGACTCGACAAAACCCGTCGCGGTCTGGTCAACCAATTGCGCTCGATTGTGGGCCAGGGTCCGCTGAACCAAGATGCGGTAATGGAGATCGAGGCGCTGCTATTGCAGGCGGATGTGGGAGTTGAAGCCACCGATTACATCATCGAATCGCTGCAAAACAAACTGAAAGAAGAAGCCCTGCCGCCCCAGGAAGCGATCTCCTACCTGAAGAGCCTGCTGCGGGACATGCTAGACAAACCGCTGGGTGATTCCCACAGCCTTTCCTTTGTGCCGGAGAAAGACAAGCTGAATATCTGGTTGATTACTGGCGTGAATGGCGCAGGCAAAACCACCACGATTGGCAAACTGGCCCACATTGCTCAAAAATCCGGCTATCGCTGTTTGATTGCCGCTGCCGACACCTTCCGAGCCGCCGCTGTACAGCAGGTGAAAGTCTGGGGTGAGCGCAGCCAAGTAGAAGTGATTGCCAATCCCGGCAAGAATACCGACCCTGCCGCTGTCGTGTTTGATGCAATTGCGGCAGCCGAGTCACGTGATACTGAACTGCTGTTGGTGGATACTGCCGGACGGTTGCAGAACAAGAAAAACCTGATGGAAGAGCTGAGCAAAATTCGCCGGATTATCGACAAAAAGGCTCCCGACGCCAATGTGGAATCGCTGCTGGTGCTGGATGCAACCCTGGGACAGAATGGTCTGCGTCAAGCCGAAGTGTTCTCTGAAGTGGCGAAGCTGAGCGGGGTGGTTCTGACTAAACTGGATGGAACCGCCAAGGGCGGAATTGCCTTAGCCGTGGTGCAGCAGCTCGGTCTGCCGATCCGGTTTATTGGCGCGGGTGAAGGGATCGAAGATCTGCGACCCTTCTCTAGTTACGAATTTGTAGAAGCGCTGCTGAGCGGCTGAGTAGTCTCCAGAATTTATGTTGCTTCTGTGGACGGATTCGGTACCGAATTGATGCACCACTGGGGCCAGGGCGCAGCTGCCACTGCTCTCGCTGTAGAAAGGCATTTAGTGGGGCAGGATCTGCTTACGCTGAAGTTGCACCAGGTTCATTCTTCTGGCTCAGCGGTGATGAGAATCTCACCTTCTATGAAACAATGCCCGGATGGGGGTTGTGCTTCTGTCGGACCTGTGGGACCACGCTGTGTGGTACGGCCAACGGCAAGGTGCATGGAGTGACCCTCGGAAGCATCGATGGGGATCCAGGGGTCCAGATTGAGATGCACATTTTCGTTGGCTCCAAAGCAACCTGGGATCACATTGGCGGCCCCGCCCCTCAGTTCTTGGAGTTTCCTCCCCAAGCCATATCGAACTAGTATGCCATCCAACACCCTCTGTGCACCGAATCCCGGTGATGAATACCCTTAAATTTTCAGGCAATTCTACCGAGGCTAGAGCTGCAGAACCAGATTCGTTACCGGGAACCTTCCATCATAGGTTGAGGTCGTTCACTCTGAGCACAAGCCGCAAAGCTGACAGTAATTGCAAAGCTCAGTACAGCAGACATAAAATAAATCAGTTTATTGACACGAAGCAGAATAGTTAACAACAAACTTATTGATACTTGTTTCAACAACAGTTTTATATAAAACTGTTTTTTCTACTTTCCTAATATTTCCCTATAGTTCACCATATATGTCCAATAATTTAGATGCGCTCGAGTTGATAAACCACAAGTCACAACAATAGCCTAGCTAGTACACCAATCAATTCGCGCTTACTCGATTTGGTCAGTCTACGATTTTGCGATTTAACGCTGCCTACAATCCTCTACTCTTAGTATCTATGAAAGCGAGCAATTATGATGTATTTCGACTACATCAGCTTATAAATAAGTTGCAAGCTAGTATGTAGACAATTTTGAATAAGTTTGTCTATATATCTGCGATAGCATCTAATATATTAGCGTTTGATATATTGGATTTTGAGATCTGTTTAATTTCCGGCGTTACTGAACCTAGTATGACTTTGCCCTCCTCCACCCCTTCTGCCCGTTAGAGCTGTATTAGGGACTAGTACTGAGGGCTAGAACGACTCAAAGCTCCCTCTCTGGGCTGCCCGTTAGGGCTATACGTTGGAGAATTATAGCCCTGCGGATATCCCATAAAAGAGGGCCGAGAGGCGAAGCTCCCACGCAGGGGCAGTGCCGCTGTACCCCGTTTTTCGTACTTCACTAGCCTGAAAAAGACTGTAAACCAGCTTTTAGCTCATACCGATAGCCAACCCTGCAATTATTCTATGGTTATTAAGATGACTATTAAAAACTAAGAGTTCGGTCCACAGGAGCCTGCAATTTTCAGAGAAGCTACTTCACACCCATAACCGCTAGAAGATAGGTTGATGTATGGCTTCTAGCGTTCCTAAGAATAGGTAAGCAGGAAAAACCAGGAGCATGAGTCTCCCCTGCTCACTAACCAACTAAATTCAGTTTTAGCTTAGAAAAAAAAAGTAAGAAACTAATATGAACGAGAATTGGATTAAGAAATTCCCTTGGCATTCCAGTAATTGCGTTTTCAGATTATAAGATTTTCATGGTACTCAAAGGCTGATCAGCCGAATGCTGAGCCGCCAAATGCCGAGCCACTGAATGTTGGATCGTGCCTGAATTGCCTGTAGTGCTTCCTTTTAATCCCCTACACCTATGTTTGATTTCCTCAAGCCCGAATCTGCCCGCTCTACTCCCCAACAGGTAGCCCGTTCATTGCGCTGGCTGGGTTGGGCTGGCTTTTGGTTGCAGGCTCTGCTGGGGTTTATTCCAATCCTAGTTGTATTGACCTCGGTTCTAGCCAGGACCGCTCAGCCAATGACCATGCTTTCCTTGGGCGTCTGGTTAGCGATCCTGTGCCTGATTGTGCTGCTGTTTAGCATCTACTGGTGTTTTCGCTACACGCGGTTGGCATCCCGGTTGGAAGATCGGGATTTGCGCCCAGCTAAGGCTCAGGTGATTCGCGATTTGAAGTTGGGGCTGGTTGCCAACATTGGGATTATGGCAATTGCAGTTGTGATTGCCCTGTCGCGGGTGGGTGCCTTGACCTTGAAGATGCTGACTCTGCCGCAAGGGGCCACCGTAGTAGCTCCGAATCAAATTGGTACAACCTTGGGAGCCGCAGGGACGCTGATTACTCCTTCTAATATGATTGCGATTCACGCCATGATTAGCGCCATTGCGGCTGGTTTGGTCGGAACGATCGTGTCATTGTTATTGCTGTATCAGGTTGGGCAACAGCGTGTTCCGCAAAGTTAGCGTTTTCCCGTTTCCACGCTATTCCCATCGTATAACTGGCCCGAATTCCGAATTTGTATTACCTTACCCTTGCCTGATCAAAGGATTGACCCAGGAGACTGACCATGCCTGATCCTCTATTTAACTCCCTTGGCGATCTGCTAGGTGGAGCCTTCCTGCTCAGCCAAGATGCCTTCCGCACCGTTGTCAGGTTACCGCAGGGCCAAACTCTGGCAATTCTGGTAGTATTGCTGGCCGGTCTTTCCCTCGCCATCGGACAGAGCATTATTCTGTTCGTTAACCAAATCAAGCCGCTTCGGTTTGTGTTCAGCCTAGTGTTGATGGCGATTCTGTTCGTGTTTGGCTTTCTGTTTCTGGTGTTCAGCACCTGGTTGGTTGGTTGGCTGCCCGGATTCGCGCGGCTGCCGTGGGGATCATTGGTGCGAGCATTGGGGTTAAGCTACGCGCCCTTACTGCTTAGTTTTTTGGGAGCAATGCCCTATGCTGGCGTGCCGATTTTGAATTTGCTTTCGGTCTGGCATTTGCTGGCGATGGTCGTAGCCGTGAGCGCCCTGACGCCCCAAAATCTCTCCAATGCTGTAGTCTACGTGATGTTTGGCTGGGTGATGCTTCAGCTCCTCAAGGGCACGATTGGCCAGCCGATTGCCAATTTGGGAGGCCGCCTGATGCGCCGGGTGGCTGGGGTGGATGTGGTCAGTCAGCGTTCCCAACTCAAGCAATTGGTGGATGCGGGACTGGAAACGCGAATTGCCTCAGCAGGAACCCCTTCGTCCAGTACAGCGGGCAACTCAGCGTTCGCTACGTCCTCCCAATCATCCGTCCTGCCATTTGAGAACAGCTCAATCGTCTCATCCTCAGGAGTGGCGGCTCTAGAGATACCAACTAAAGACACCGAGACCATTGGTATTCGCCTAGAGCACGAGTTCCAGAGGATTCCCCAGGTGATCCGGCTGGGGTTGATCCTGCTGGGCATGATTGTGCTGTTTATGGTCGTGGTGGTGCTGCTGCGTCCGGTGCGGGATAGTTTGTTTATCTGGCATGACAGTCTGCCCCGCTTTGTGCGCTGGGTGTTTGATCTGAGCTGGATCGGGATTGTGGCGCTGATCTTTGCCGGCTTGCTGGCTCCGCTGGAAGCACTGGGGTGGTGGGCCGGCTGGTACGGTGATGAGGTGGAAACGGTGTCGCTAGAGCCGTCGGTTGACCGGATCTCTAGTCCAGTCAGTATCGAGGATCGCCCGTCTCGCTATGTCGTTTACATGGATGGCGTAGGACAGTCGGGCGAGGAATACACGCCGGATATCGTGGACTTTCTGACCGCCTTGGCACCTGCCTTACCGAAGGATATGGCCCTGGTGCAGGGGTTGATGCTCTACTCGATGGGAAACCGCTCGCTGCGGGAAAATCGGCCTCTGGCGTGGCTGTGGCGAACGGCGGACCGGATGCGCTGGGCCAATCCAATGGCGGTCTTGGGCTTACTGGTGAATGTGCGGAATGCGTGGGCGGTCGCGGTGTCAGCCGATAAGCGCTATGGCCCCATCTACAATCAGGGGATTGCTCAGGTGGTTTATGACGGCTTGCTGAAACACGGCTACCAGCCCAATGACGGCACTCCCATCACAATGATTGGCTATAGCGGCGGTGCCCATATGTCGGTAGCAATTGCGCCTTACCTGAAGCGGGTCTTGGGAGGCAACATCCAGGTGATTTCCCTGGGTGGCGTGATGAGCGCCAACAATAACTTTCTGAAGCTAGAGCACCTTTACCATCTAGTGGGCGAAAAGGATGTGGTGGCGGCACTGGGGCCAATTCTGTTTCCCGGACGCCGAAAATTCTTTCCCCTGTCCTACTGGAACCGGGCGATGCGGAAGGGCAAAATCACCGAGATTAATCTTGGTCCGATGGGGCATCAGGTGCCGGGTGGCATCATGGACCCCAAAGCGTATTTGCCTAATGGGGAAAGCCATTTGCAGCATACGATTGGCGTGATTCTGTCTATCCTGGAGGGCCAGCTAGTGGGAGCCACCCCAACCCGGCCCCGCCAGCTCAGCAACTACGAACTCTACAAACAAGCTGACTTCAACAACTACACCTACTATCCCTTAACGCAGACGGTGGATCCGCAGTGGTACCGCCCGCTTGGCGACTGGATGGGACGGCTGATTTTACCCCAACCCGCAGAACGGCGTCAGTTGCGAGGCGTTTGGTTCGAGGTGCATCATGTGCCGAAGGGATACGAATCGCTAATTGGGCAAACTGTGGCGCTGCGCTGGACAGAAATCCCAAGTGTCAAACAACGAGTGCGAGCCGTCACCCGCGATGTTAACTTCAGCGTCGATGCCGAATATTCTAGCCAGTATGGTGGCAGCATTCACCCAGTACGGCTGAACCACTGGCAGCAGGTCGGCCCGCTAGAGTCGCTGGCTGGCTCCCATCCGACAGATGATTTGATTGTGATGTTGGCGGGAGAGGTGGAAGTGAGAGAGTCAGGAGTCAGGAGTGATGCTGGTCGGCTTTTTGGAACGGCGCTGTATACCCGCCATCAGCCGGTTGAGATTACGGGCCGCTACTATGGTTTGGTGCGGTTTGAGGCTCCAATTAGCGGCACAGATCGGTTTCAGGTGCGGCATTTCAATGCTAGAACTCGCCAGTTTGATGGACCAACAGAGGTGGTGCGGCTGCCGCAGGTGGTGATGGCCCAGTGCTATGGCAGCTATCCGTCTACCACAAATCAGTTGGAGCAGTCTCCGTTTAACGAAGCCGGATGGTACATCTATGGAGCCAAAGATGCGGCGGGTTACTTTGTGGTGCAGTCGTTGGGTCCCCGCTCGCTGTTTCGGCTCGATCCCGACCGGGTGGTGTTTGGCAACAAGGCATCTTATCGCTACATTCGGCGCGAATCTTGGGCGGATGCAGTTGCGCAGAAGGGTAAAGTTGCTTCGGTGCTGTGCGTTGGCAATCGGCAGATCAAACAGATCCGGCCTGCGATTGACGATTGGAAAGTCGGTGACCGGGCGCTGTTGCTGCATGTTTACGGCGGCATTGGCGGCAACAAAAAGGAGCCAGCAGCAGCCACTCCCATCTTTTTTGGCCATTTTGCCTACGGATTTGCCACGGTCGTTCACGATCCGCTCAGCGGTGAACGGCGATTTGAGATTCAGTATTACCAGGTCTATACCCACAACACCGATGGTTTAACGGCAGGAACGCTGCATTGGTCTCGCTATATGGGCGACCGGCAGTTTGGCTGGCTAGGGACTCGCCCCGTTTGCGACATTCTGATCAAGTTTGAGCCGTTTACCGGCTACTTCGACATCAACGGAACACGGGTTTCGGCACTTAATCGAATGCTGAACCAACTCGAAGCCATGACCGCTCGCTATCGGACTGGGGACGGCACCGGCGCTACCTATGTCGGACCAGCCAATAACTGCGCTCAGGATGCGAATCAGGCTCTATTTGCCAGTCTCCGCTCGCTTTCTGAGTCGATTGAGGAACATCAAACCCTGCTGCAAAGCTGGTTAGCGGATAACCCGGCTCAAGCCCAGCGCTATCAGCAGCTCTTGAAGCTGAAGGACACACTGTACCAGCGCTTGCAAACGTTAGGGTCTCCCCGTTCCGATTGGGAAAGCAATGAATTTAATTTGGGCACCACGCTAGAAGACGAGCCACTGCGCAACCTCTGGATGGGCCTCAGCAGTTGGCGGACGCTGCTACCCCGCAAAGCCAGCGACACGGTGGTGCAGGTGTTTCTAGAGCAAGGAGCCTCGGTTTGGGTGCTGCGCACGAACCAGGTTGGTGGCTACGACCCGGATATTGAACCGATTGCACCGATGACGCTTTAGAGGCATTCCCTTGGCCCAATGTCAGGTGAAAAAGCCACAAGTGATGAACAAGTAATGAATAAGTGATGAACAAGTGATGAACAAGTGATGAACAAGGCAAAACTGCTAGGAGTCAAACCGATGGTGAACCCATTGCCGCAGATTACCACCGTCCCCACCGATACTTGGATTGCCGCTGACTGGGAAGACTTTCTCACTTTTGCCAACGACCCAACGCTGGTCAACGGTAGATTCTATTACAACCAGGGCTATATGGGGATTGAAATGTCTTGACTGGGAAGTTCGCATGGACGCGATAACACTGTAATTCCATTGATGATTAAATTGGTGATCAATCTATATGCTGCCATCAATCGGATTCCAATTTTGGGATGAACCAATACATCCTTTAGAAAGACAAGCATTCAAGAAGTTTAGATTTATGCACTACTATTCACTATGATTCCACCACTTCCTCAGCCATCTGCTCGATTGTGGCAGAATCTAAATAACTCTATCCTTCTACGCTACATCATGCTATTTGGCTGTGGTTGGATCACGGTTATTCTGATCAATTACTTCTACAGCACCATTGCCCTATTCACAGCCGCCGGTATTTTTGCAGCGTTGCTGAATTATCCGGTGGTTTGGTTGTCGCGTTATATTTCTAGAGGATGGGCGATCACTATTACGTTTCTAACCACCATTGCGCTTTTGCTGGCTCTAGTCACCGTTGTAGGGCTGCAAGTGTTGAGTCAAGGGCAGGGGTTAATGAGTCAGCTCACAGCGGCTCTGGCACAAGGCAGCATCGTGCCGTTTCAGGATGTCTTCCAGCTAGACATCAGTCAGATTATTAGCACCCTACAATCGGGTTTAACAACAGGCTTGTCCATTGCGCGAGGTATCTTTTCTGGCGTATTTACTAGCATATTCGGCGCAGTGATTAGCCTGTATATGCTAATTGATGGCGGTAAGCTCTGGCAGGGCTTCCTCAAATTTATTCCCGCTGATTCTCGGCAGCGCTTTGCCACGATTTTTCAGCGTAGTTTTCTCGGCTTTTTGCGCGGTCAGTTGCTGCTGATGCTGTTTTTGTCCAGCACCACGCTCATGATCTATCCATTGTTGGGCGTCAACTATGCTTTGCTTTTGGCCGTAATTGTCGGGCTAATCGATGCGATTCCCGGCATTGGAGCCACCTTGGGCGTCACGGTTGTGTCATTTCTGGTGCTGGCAGCGCAAGGCCCTGCGATTGCCCTGCGAGTCGTGATCGTCTCGGTTCTGCTAATTCAAATTCAGGACAACTATGTGCGCCCTAAAGTGATGGGCAATGCATTGGAATTAAATCCGGTCCTGCTATTTCTGGCGCTATTTATTGGGCAACGGGTAGCGGGGTTGCTCGGCATCTTTCTCTCAATTCCGATCGCTGGCATGATCGTAGCTTGGATGCAAGCGGCAGAGGAGACAAAGACGCTGGCCGCCACCAACACTAACACCCAACCGCTAGAAAACGCATGATTGATTTGATGACCTGCGCTTACGCTCAAACACCACTTGACTGTTTCAACTTGACTACTCAACCGCACAAAAGGGCCATAAATCTAAGAAACTGTTTGTAAATGAATTGTAAGAAACTAGAAGCGGCTCTCTGCCTGATCCTCCCTAACCCTCTTTAAGGCTACCGTGTACACCGATCTCGATCGCGAATCAATGCAAGGGGTCGATCCCCCTAAATCCCCCTTATCAAGGGGGACTTCAATCCCTGATTGGTATGGGCTGCGTCCAGGCTTCGCCTCCGGTTCCCCCCCTTTATTTAAGGGGGGTTGGGGGGGATCTTCTAAGGGGGGTTGGGGGGATCTTCGACTTGTGTAAACACCGTAGGCTTAAACAGGAGGGAACCTTAGGCGAAGCCTGTGCGGAGCATATACCAAATCTCTGAAGTCCCCCTTATTCTACGCCGAAGGCGCATCTCCGCAGGGGTTTAGGGGGATTCAGGGGGATCAATCCTTGTTTACAAACAAGCTCTAAAATAATCTAGAATTTGAAATTCAAGATGATATTCCTTAGCCTACTCACTATTTTCTTCCGCCTTACTACTCGCCTCAGACGCTCAGGCATTTATTTATTGATCGGTCTGGGACTCAGTCTGTTGTTTCTGATTGCTCCTGTCCATGCCTCAACAACCGTTCTGCTGCAATCTCGCGATCTAAAGCTGCCGGTTTCCTTAACCGAACTGCAAGCCTTTGTAGCAGATCAGGACACCTCACCGGCACTCCAGCAGTTTTGGCAAGACAGCGAACAGAAACCAGCCGATGTCAAGCGCTGGCTAACGACCGAAATCACCGCTCCCGAACAATTCCAGGCAATTTCGTCTGACTTTACCCTGCTGCAGATCAACAAAATTGTCGGCGATTCCTTGGGGCGCGAGGATCTGGAACCACTGCGACTGGCCTTTGCCAAAACCTTCAAAACCGATCGCTCTTTTTCGATTCTCGAAATTCTGCAAAACTATCCCAGAGGTGAAGTGCGGCTAGAAGTCAGCCGATTAGGTCAAGTTTATACCGACGTGAATTTACTGGTAACGCGCATTGAACCAATCTTGAAAACAGCAGAAGCCTTGCTTCCAGAATTAGTCTGTGACTGTAATATTGCCGTCAATACAACGGCTAATACTGAATCTAATACTGAATCTAATACTGCTGCTGCACCTCCAAACCCAGCTCAAGCGGCAAACGCGGCCACTCGCGATGCCATCCGAAACCGCCTGCCTGGAAACGAAGCAACGCCTAGCGGAACGACTCCCTCTCTGCTTGCCCCGCTCACCAATCGGCTCAGACCCAGCACCACACCAGACTTAGCCAACAAACGTCTGGTGATTCAGTTTGGGCCACTGGGCCGCTCAATGTCGCTGCAAGAGCTGACTCGCTTTGCCCAAACTGGTGCACTTCCCAGAGGTTGGCAATTCTTCTTCAACGTAGCCGGAGTGAATCCAGAAGCCGTGCGCACGGCCCTCAAGCAGGAGGTTACTGTCAGCCCCAGCTTTTTGGATAAAACCCTGAATAACTTACTGGGTGAATTTTTGCTCTACCAGGTCGGGAAATACCTGCATACGCCATCCAAGACGGCCAATATTCAAGCCCTGCGAGCCGCGAGCCTATTCGCCGCCAATGACAACCGCCTGTCGCTGCTGGAGATTTTGCAACAGTATCCGACCCGTGAGGTTCATCTTGACGGGGTACGACTGGCCCGCCTTGGACGCAATGCCAGCCGCTTTCAAGCCAGTGGCGGTGTCCGGGGAGCCGTCCTCAGTCTGGAAGATTGGCTGGTGGAACTGCAAGCTTCGGCTGCTGAAAATCTCTGTACCTGCGATCCAGATAGCGCTGCGGAAGTAGTTCTGCCGCCTGCTCCCACAATTTCGCCCGACCAGATTGCCCAATTTTTACCTCCTAACTGGCAGCCGGTTGCACCCCATCGCCAAGACTACGGCGTGATCAAAGTCGTGTGGTTGCAGGGTAGCCCCTATGAGATGGGCTATCAGCATGGACAGTACCTGCATGACGAGATCGCCTCTCTGGGCAGCGACATCATTGGGGCACTTCGATTTGCCGGCAGGGGGCTGGCCCTCGGTCGGTTGTCTGCCCTGCGCTCCTATCCAGAAAAAGTAGAAGAGTGCCGGGGTTTGGCCGATGCAACGCAAGACATTGGCATGACAATGGACGCCTGCCTCGTGTTGGCCTATGGCGATGTCTATCAGGAAATTTTTGCCAGCACGCTGCCCGATATTCTGTTCTGGGATGGCTGTAGCCAGTGGGTTGCCACCGGAGAAGCTACCATGGATGGCCGCCTCTATCACGGCAGTACGCTGGATAACGACCAAAAACCGATCAACTACATCATTTACAATCCAGTTGTGTTTATCCGCCAGCCCAACGACGGTTTGCCCCATGTGTTTATCACCTATCCCGGTGTGGTTTGGCCCAACTGGGGCTTGAATGTGGCCGGTATCACTCTGGGACTCGATACAGTCCATCCCGGCCCCGGTGAACTGTCGATGCATGGGCGCAGCAATGTGCAAATTTTGGGACAAGTGCTCAAAACGGCCACGAGCTTTGCCGAAGCCCGCCAGATCATGGAAACCCAGCCCCGTGTTCATGCCGATTTGGTGATGATCACCGACGGCAAATCCAGGGAAGCAGGTGTGTTTGAGTTCACCGGCAGAAACCTGGGGGTGCGAGAACTCCAGGAGAACGATGTCCTCTATGTCACCAATCACATCGTGCTGGAAGAAATGTTTGACCGGCAGCGCTTCCCGATCAGCGAATCGAGCCTCACCCGCTTCAGGCGATTTTCCCAGCTCATGGAACCCGATGGCATTAGCTCGCTCTATGGCAACCTCGACCCAGCGGGGATGGTGCGCATCGGACGGGACCGGGTCAATCCCGATACCTTAGAAGTCACTCCCCTAGAGGTCTTTGACGACGATGCCAGTCCGGGTGGCAACGGCTCCCTGCGACAGGGACTCTACGATCCAGATAAACTGCTGCTCTGGGTGGCTGGAGGATCGCCGCCTGTGCCAGAGAACCCATTTGTCTGTTTCTCGCTGGGAGAAATGCTGAACTTCCCCAATTCGGCTCGCTGCGAATCTCCTGCTCTTTAATGCGCTTTAATCGCCAGCCTCCTATGCCGTTCATTCTCCGGTTTTGGTTTGTGCTCACCGTCGCCTGCCTGACGGCCTGTACTGCTGCTTCGGGGCCACCCCCACCCGCTGCGGCAGACCTGAAGGTGGTCACTCTAGACGACAGCGTCAAAATTGTTGCCGGTCAAACTCTGTATGTGCCGGTCTATGCCTACATCTATACCGGCGAGCAAAACCGCACCTGGGATCTAACCGCCACCCTGAGTGTGCGCAATACCGACCAAACCCATCCCATCATTATTCGCTCAGTCGATTATTTTGCTGGCAACGGTACACTCGTGCGCAACTACCTAGAACAGCCGGTGGAACTCAACCCGCTTGCCGCCACTGAATTTGTGGTCGCTCAAGCCGACAGAAGCGGCGGGGTGGGAGCATCGTTTGTGGTCGAGTGGGTGGCGCAAACAACCGTTTCTGCTCCCGTGGTCGAGGCGGTGATGATCAATACGCTTGGCAATCAAGGATTGTCGTTTGTGAGTCCGGGGCGGGTGATTAAGAATCGGTAATACTGGAGGGAATATTAATTCTGCCAGCGTTTGCGTAGAGGCGTTTTGGCAAAACGCCTGTACAATCCAGATTTTGGCAAAACGCCTGTACAATCCAGATTTTGGCAAAACGCCTGTACAATCGGAGGCATTTTGCCAAAACGCTGTACAATATAGCATTTCAATTAGGGCATTTAGTCAGATTTGATATTGAGGTCACTGAGTCGAATTTGTTCCAGTAATCGCCCTATTCCAGCTTCTATGCTTCAATTTCTCCGCACCAAAATTTTGCCTTCAAAACCCGCTCAGCTCCTGATTCAGGCCGGAATGAAGTGGGACCGGGACAACTGCCCTGGAATGGCGGCTTCGTTGTCCTATTTTGCGCTCTTTTCTCTGTTTCCGCTGCTGCTGCTGATTGTCAGCGTGATCGGTGCTTTAATTGGCCCCAACACCGAAGCCTTTGATGCGATTCAAATGAATGTGGAGCGATTTCTGCCACCGGAAGTGCATGATTTGATCAAAGGCACCGTGATTGCTCTGAACCAAAACAGCGTCGGAGCGGGCATCGTTGGCTTTGGGTTTCTGCTGTGGTCAGCCAGTGCGGTATTTAGCATCCTCCGGAATTCGGTTAACCGGATTTGGCAGTCACCCAGTCGGGCTTCGGAAACGGGTTCGGTGCATCGAATGGTGCTGTTTTTTGTGATGAACAAGCTGTTTTCGTTTCTGCTGGTGCTAGGAACCGCCTTGCTGCTGCTGACCTCACTGCTGGTCCAGATTGCCATCAAGACGATCCTGGAATTAGTCACCACCTTCCAAGAAACCTTTGCTTTTCTTCAGATCGATGAACTGCAATTGACTCGTGGGCTTCAAACTAGCTCGTCACTGTTGATTCTGGCGCTGGCAGCCTGCATTTTGTTTAAGATTTTGCCAATGGTTTATGTGAGCTGGGGCGATGTTTGGCTGGGGGCGTTGCTGACCGCTTTGTTGCTGGTTGGGTTGCAGCAGTTGGTCAGCAATAGCGTGATCACGATCGGCAGCCGGTTTCTGTCCTATGGCGTGATTGGTAGCGTCATGATCCTGCTGCTGTGGATTTTTCTCACCTGTCAGATTTTTCTATTTGGCTGCGAGTTGACCTATGTGTATGCCTATTTGTTTGGCAGCCGTCGCAACCGACCGATGCCGTCCTGGAACGGCTCCGAACCCCAAAGCAGCTCTGCCGAACGAGGGGTCTAATCGGGGGCCAAAGATCACACCAAAACTCACTGCCGATTGGAATGTTGTCCTTTACAATAAAACGAGACCCGTCAAAGACGAGACCCGTCAAAACCCAGCCCAGCCAAACCATTTCTAATCCACCCAGAGCCTATTTACTGCTACAGATCAGATACCAATGGAAGAGTTTTTTAATAACGTTTCGCGCTATCCGCGCTATTTAATTTCCTTTTCGCTAGGGGTTTTTCTTACTGCTCTGAGTCCCCTTTTGCCTCTGTTTAGACGGCCCTCAACTGCTATTGTTACCGTGGCTGCTCTAGTAGCATTTCTATTCTTTATTGGTTTTACCCTACGCGCCATGCTGGGGTTGGATGCAGTCTAAGCAATTGTACTAATACCAATATGTCCCCAGATTTTGGGTAACTTATTGTCCCAGATCAGGGCTGACAGCACGCATTTGTTCAATCAGAAGGAGAGTCGTATGGCTACAGATCGTCGCGTGGCTCGCGTGGCCGAATTAATTAAGCGGGAAGTTAGCCAGCTCCTCTTCTCCGGGATTAAGGATGACCGCGTCGGTATGGGCATGGTCAGCGTCACCGATGTGGATGTTTCCGGAGATTTGCAGCACGCCAAAATTTTTGTCAGTATCTACGGCAGCGAAGAAGCGAGAGCCGAAACAATGGCGGGTTTGAAGTCGGCAACCGGCTATGTCCGCAGCGAACTGGGTCATCGGATTCGCTTACGCCGCACGCCCGAAATTGTGTTTCTGGAAGACCGCTCGATTGAACGGGGCACTAAGGTACTGTCGCTGATCAACCGCCTCAGTCAGGAACGCAAGCCGGACGATGAAATAGGTGAAACCAGCGAACAAAGTAGCCCGACGGATGAACCATGACCCCACTTCCGGACTGGCAGTCACTTTCACTAGCTCAGCAAGTTGCCCAGATGGTGATTGTCCGCGCCTCTGGGCATTTGTTTGATCACCAAATCCAGTATCCGCTCTGGGAACCTCCCGCAGCTCGGCTGAAGGGTTGGCTGCATGATCTGGGCGTGGGCGGTGTGATCTTACTGGGCGGCAGTGCGGCAGAGGTGGGCTTACGCACACAGCAGCTTCAGAGTTGGGCCAAGCTTCCCTTGCTGGTAGCTGCCGATGTGGAAGAAGGCGTTGGGCAACGGTTTGCGGGCGCAGTCTGGTTCCCACCCCCAATGGCGATTGGCGCGATTGCTGCACAGGATTTGGACCGTGCTCTAACCTACGCCAGCCAGATGGGAGCCGCGACTGCCCAAGAAGCTTTGGCGATTGGGATCAACTGGGTGCTGGTGCCGGTCGTGGATGTCAACAACAATCCGGCCAATCCGGTGATTAACGTGCGAGCCTGGGGCGAAACGCCGGAAATGGTCAGTCAGCTCACGGCAGCCTTTATTCGGGGTGCTCAGCAGTATCCGGTGCTGACGGCGGCCAAGCACTTTCCCGGTCATGGCGATACGGCTGTCGATTCCCACCTGGAACTGCCGTTGATCAACCATGACAAAACCCGCTTAGAAACCGTAGAACTCCCTCCCTTTCGCTCGGCGATTGCGGCTGGCGTCGATGCGGTGATGACGGCCCATTTGCAGCTTCCGATCTGGGATCCAGAGGCTCCGGCTACTCTGTCTCGCCCAATTTTGACGCATCTACTGCGGCACCAACTTGGCTTTGCGGGCCTGATTGTCACCGATGCGCTGGTGATGGGCGCGATTACCCGCCAATATGGGGCCAACGAAGCCGCGGTACGGGCTGTGGCCGCTGGAGCCGATGTGCTAATGATGCCGGCTGACCCAGAAGGGGCGATCGAGGCGATCTGTGCGGCGATAGAAAGCGGACAAATCCCAATCACTCAAATTCAAGCATCGCTAGAACGCATCTGGCAGGCCAAGCAGAAAGCGCAGCCCTTATCGGACGGAGACACCAGCCACGCTTGGGAACAGCTGCCGCCGCCGCCAATCCAGCTGGAGCAGCTAGCCCAACCCCAAACCATCGCCACCGTAGAAGCAATTCTGCGGGATTCCCTGCGTCTACATCGTCCTCATCCTTCCCGCTTAGAGATCTCCGCTCCAGCCCGGAACCTGATTCTCGTGGATGATGCGCTCAACTGCACCTGCTTGAACCGTCAGGCTCCTGCGATTACCATTCCATCCCAGCTCGGCTATCACTTGCAGGTGGTAGACAGTTACACGCCAGCCCATCCAGATTCACTCCCCAATGAACCTGCTCCTACTCTGCTCCAGCTTTTTATTCGCGGCAATCCCTTTCGCAGCAGCGCCAGCTTGATCCAGCTTGCTGAAGATTGGCTGCAATCTTTGCTGCATACCGACCAGCTTCAGGCACTTGTAATCTACGGCAGTCCCTATGTGATGGACCACATACTGACCCGGTTTCAGTTCGCCCCAGATATTCCCTACGCCTTTTCTTATGGACAGATGCCCACTGCTCAGGCCGTGGCGCTAGAAGCACTGCTGGGAGATTTGCAGACCGAAAGCACTGGCGGACGCGAATTTACCGATTAGGACAGGCTCATCTGGGTAGAAGATCATCCAGCTTTAACTTTGATCGAGTCAGCACCTGATGGCTTCACACGCTCTTTCACACGGGGGTCACCTAGGATTGTGTCAACGGTCAGCAATTTCATGAAGAGGAAATGTACAGTGAACGCTGACTCTATAGAAGACAGTACCAGTTTAGACATGGTGAATATGAAGAACGAGGAAGTTAATATGATCGGTGTTGACGCCTTAGTCAATCTTGCTGACAAACTTGGCATCATAACAGCTGTCAAAGATAAATTAATCAAACGTCCTGATCCTGCCGCAGATAAGTTAATAACGGCATTAGAAGAATTAGCAAAAGTATTTGAAGCCCTTAACTCTGAGATGTCTAAATATTTGTCTGTCACCTTCTATGATGGCCAGGAGTTTAAAGAAAGGGCGGAAGAACGAGCACATCTTGTAGAGCTTGAAGGGGGGCAGATTAGCGCACGTATGGCACGGGCTCGCGGCCATTGCAGGAAAATTATCAACATCTATGACAAATACCTTGTCACTTGGTTCGATAATGTCCTTTCCCAGGAAGAATCGCAGAAGATGCGAGAATTGTTCGAAGCCCTTGCCGAATCTGATGCTCACATGATTGCCGCGATTGATGAAGTTTCCTTTTGGTTATCTCGACAGGCAGAGGAAACCTTAAACATGGTAGATAATGGAGAATTCGATAAAGCAGATAGAAAAGTGAAAAAGGCGAGAATAGAAGTTTTAAGCAAGCGAAAGACGATTGCGCAAGCGCTGACCACTTTATTCGATCTACAATCTGAATTCATCGGAATCTCAGGCGTAGTATAAGCGCTGAGTAAGGTGAACGTTATCTTTAATTAGGTTTACCTCGGCTTTGTGGCTGAAATATCATAAATTGCTGCCTGACTTGAGCCAGTAGAAGTGGCTGAGGATAACAGCCTAGAATCTCAAATTTCATCTGCAAAATTCCTGTTTAATTCCTTACAATTCAGGTCTTATCTTGCAGATCTGCTGGATAATCCTGGCATGATGTTTATCGAGTAGATCTAAAGTAAAGGCTGTGATTAGCAGATTGAGTCAGTACTCTCAAAAACGGAAACAGTTACTAACTGTCGCAATAGCAGTTGTTGCACTCGCTTATTTGTCAACCTGCTTATTTCTACTTTTGCGGCAGCGTTATCTGATTTACCGCCCTGCCTCAGAACTGTCGATGCGACCTGACGCCTCAGACTTCAACCTCCCTTACAAAGATGTCTGGATACCCATCACGAATTCTCAAGCACAACTACATGGTTGGTGGATTCCGGCTCCTACTAAACAGGAAAACTTTTTTCTCTTACCTAATGAGCCTACAAACATTCTTTCCTCTTCTAAAGTGATGTTGTATCTTTGTGGAGTTGGCCGAAACATGGGAGATTACAATTATCTGGCTCGCGTGTCAGCCTTTCGGCAGTTAGGCTTTTCGGTACTCGTGTTTGATTATCGAGGGTATGGTCTGAGTAAGGGCGACTTTCCGAATGAGTTGCAGGTTTATCAGGATAGCCAAGCCGCTTGGAATTATCTGCGAACTGTGCGCCAGATCCCGCCTGAGCAAATCTTTATTTATGGCGAGTCCCTAGGAGGAGCAATTGCCTTGGACTTAGCAGTCAGGCATCCAGAAGCAGGTGGGTTAATCATGCAAAGTTCGTTTACCTCAATGGCAGAGGTTATTAGGCGCAGAAATTTTCTGCAAATTTTTCCGGTTGGTCTGCTTCTAACTGAGCAGTTTGATTCGCTCTCCAAGATTCGATCACTCCGAGTTCCTGTTTTGTTTTTGCACGGAAGTGCTGATTCGGTTGTTCCATCAGAAATGAGTCAACGATTATATAATGCTGCTCCCGAACCAAAACAATTGTTTGTGATCTCTGGTGCTGACCATGTGAGAATTTATCAACCTGGAGAGCAATCCTATCTAAAAGCCATTCAGAGATTTGTTGAGTTAGCGCAACTGCAAAACACCAATTAATCATCTAATCGTTCTAGTGCAGCAAATTAAACGAAACTGCTTGTGATATTGCAAACATATTGGCAATCCCTCGCTAGAACCGTTAGCTAGTTCATATACATAGAATATCTAGAATGTGAAAGTCTATCAGCAGTCAGTGAATATACCGAAATATATGAGTCGCAGCCGTGATCAATGGATAAAACGTTACCGTACTGCGTTTTTGTTATTTGCTATTTTAGTTTCTGTACCGGCAGCATTTTTATTTTTAGTTAGCATTAGCAAACTGAGTATTCCCCATCTATTGTTCTGGGGCGCTGTGCTTTTGGTTGTATGGGGAAGTTATTTAGGTATTAAACAGAACAAAAAAATTACGTTTTGGCTTTCCTTGCTGCCCACAACCGCTCTCTGGCTACTGCTGCTCGCAAGAACAGTGCAGAGAATTCAATTTGTTGTCGCAAATGGGGGAATGGAAAGAGCCGATGGTTATGGGTCTCCGCTTGCATTTCTGGTTGGTTTAATTGGCGAGCAGCTATTTTTTTTGCCGTCATCGCTAGTAGTAGTCATCGGTTGGCTGATTGTTTATCAGTCATTTAGCACTAGAAGCTCAAGCTAACTTTTACTACACCGAACTGTTAAGCGCAAAACGACTGATTAAGCCCCATTGATGCTGAGTGCAAGACTACTTGTTGTCCTGCTTCATGATCGGCAAAAAGGGCTTATAAAAGCATGTTTTCCAAGATGCTATGAAGCCATCAATGCCCAGAGCTAATCGCGCCATTTGTTCTCCCCATCTGGTGAGGTAGCACAATATGACGGGTGCTATCGACAGTCAGCCAACCCTCTTCCTGCAGCTGGCTCAGCAGACGAGTTACCGTGACGCGAGTTGTGCCAATGGCGTTCGCTAGCTGTTGATGGGTTAGTCGGATGCCAAGACGAGTTCCGTTAGCGGTAGCCGGCTGGCCAATTTCCTGTTTCAGCAACAGCAACAGGTGACGCAGCCGATCCTCAACTCGCCGGTAGCCGACCATCGCCAGCACAGCTTCGGTTTGTTGCAAGCGACGCGTTAGATGCCGAAAAATACTCTGAGCCAGCATGGGTGACTGTTCGATTTCCGCCATCGTCAGGCGCATCAAATCAACATCAGTGAGGGCAGCAGCCTGATAGGGACGAATCAACGAGAGCGGCAGACCAAACGGCATCGAAGGGCAAGCCAAACCAAGTAGCGCTTCATCACCACTGTCGTATAGGGTTCCGAGCTGCACTACCCCGCGACAGACAATCAAAACCTCGTCGGGCAACAGGCGTATCGGCTGACCGCTCTTGTAGGGTTGTAAAGCTCGACCTCTGTAAAGCTCCTCTAAGATTTGACGTAGCTCAGGCTTAGAGTTCGCTTCCAGGGTAGCAGTATTAAGCATGGCGATCACAAGAGTTAAGGTCTGACCACCACAATAAAAGCCTCAGCTAAAGGGGGGGTAATCACTGGGTTATGAAATAGTCATACCAAGATTAAGTTTTAGTTAAATAAGTTGCTGATTATAACGAATACTAGAGAGAAGTAAATTAGGAAGATGAGTCGAATGCGAAGTAGGGTCTGTTATGCAGTCCTCTAGCAAGTCAGCAGAATTGGACAAAAAAGAGAGGTGATCTAGTGATGCTAACGTCTGATTGGCACTATGAGAGCATTTACTGCGAGAGTCTTCAAATCATATAGGTTGACTTGCTTACTGTAAACAGCGGATCGCCTCTAGCATTCCTCTAGCCTTGTTGAGAGTTTCTTCGTACTCCCGCTCCGGCTGAGAGTCCGCCACTAATCCAGCTCCGGCTTGGACACTGACTAAGTGGCTGCCATTGGGCTGGCTGCGCACAACCATAGTGCGAATTGCGATGGCGGTGTTCAACTGACCTTCAAAGTCGTAGTACCCATAGACGCCAGAATACACCCCTCGGCGGCAGGGTTCTAAGTCGTGGATAATCTCCATCGCCCGAATTTTGGGCGCACCGCTGACGGTTCCGGCTGGAAAACAGGCTTTGAGTAAGTCCCAGGCGGTTTTGCCAGGAGCCAATTCGCCAATCACATTACTGACGATATGCATGACATGGGAATAGCGCTCGATCACCATCAGCTCATCGACCCTCACTGTGCCGCTGGCGCAGACCCGGCCCAGATCGTTGCGGCCCAAATCGACCAGCATCACATGCTCGGCAATTTCCTTTGGGTCTTGCAGCAAGTCTTCTGCTAGAGCCGCATCGTCTTTGGGGGTTTTACCACGGGGGCGGGTGCCGGCAATCGGACGCAGGGTGGCGAGGAGGGGCTTGTTGGCGTCAGTGCGCTCTGCCTTCACCATTACTTCAGGACTAGAGCCGATAATCTGCCAGTCTTGAAAATGGAAATAGGCCATGTAGGGCGAAGGGTTGATCAATCGCAGCGAACGGTACAGGGCAAACGGATCGCCAGCATACTGGGTCGAGAGCCGCTGGGAAATCACCACCTGAAAAATATCGCCAGCGCGGATGTGGGCTTTGGCTTTTTCGACGTTGGCGCAGAATTGCTCCTGGGTGACGTTGCTGCTGTAGGAAAATTTAGAACCGTTCTGGCGCTGGGTCGTTTGGGGCGGCGTCCATTCCAGAATCGTGTCTTTGCCAGTCAAGGGAAGCTGAAGTTTAGCCACCATCTGGCTCACCTTATGGCAGGCTTGCTGATAGGCTTGCTCTAGGTCAGTGTTGGGGTGGCGCAGGTCGGCATAGGCAATTGCCCAGATCTTGCGCTTGACTTGGTCGAAGATCATCAGATGGTCAATCTGCATCCAGAGGCCATCGGGCAGATCGGTCGGTTCAGCCGTGTAGATGGGAACTCGCGGTTCGATCCAGTGAATCAGCTCGTAGCCCCAAAAGCCGAAGAGGCCACCAATGCCGGGTGGCAGTTGGGATAATTTGACCGGGCGGAAGGGTTCCAAACAGGCCGCCAGAGTGGTAAATGGATCGCCTTCAAACACCTGCACCGAGCCATCGCGATAGGTCTGCGTGGTTTGGTTACCGCGGGCTTCCAGAACCCAGAGCGGATCGCAACCCACAAAACTATAGCGGCCGACCGTTTCACCGCCCTCGACTGACTCCAGCAAAAAGCTGTAGGGTTGTCCGGCACAGACTTTGTACCAGGCTGAAACCGGCGTATCCAGGTCGGCCACCCACTCCTGATAGACCGGGACAAAGTTTCCCTGCTGCGCTAATTGCGAAAACTGAGCAAAATCTGGAAAAATCATGCGCTACACCCAACCCGCTTGAACGCTGACCTTGGCCTCACCTTTGGTGGATCATTGGTAGATCGATCTACCAAGATCGATCACTGATAGATCAGTGAATCATAGTTTATCACTCAGGATTGATCCGAATAGTTCACCTGATGGAGCGATGCCAACTGATCAGAACTATCGAGAAAATAAATGAGTAAGCCATCCAATTTCGTCTACACTGTCTAAGGATGTAACGTTCCTAGGTTTTACGGACTATCGATCGCTACATCTTTATCACTAGAGTAAAAATACTGTGGAGCCGATCAGCTTCTTCATTTACCCTCAAGGCAGCTACAGAGCGAAGTTGCACAGTTGTAACTGATTTACCCGGAAACCTCGAACTCGCTACGGTATCTGTGTTTATAGAGCCTGGCTGTTCTTGACCCAAACCTGACCGAAAGCTTCACACCCCAGAGAACCCCCATAGCCCGCCGTTTAATTGGGAGATACGGATCAATGAAAGATTTTGTTTTGGATGCACCGAACGCGAACCGCTACACCTATTTTGTGGCTTACTACGGCAAAGATTTTCACAAGCAAACGGCAGTTCTGCATGTGAAGCACAACTTTGACGACTCAATCCAAGCCCTGCATATCCAAATTCGCCAGCGGATCAACGAAGTATTAGGACAAGAAACGCCTTCCTGTTACCATATCCTGGCGCTGGCGGCTCCTGAAGCCGTTCCGGTGTAATCGAGTTTTGAGAGAATTCGACAATAGTTAAGGGGCCGTTTTAGCCCCTTTTTTTGTAGGTTTTTGTAGGAGTCAGGAGATAGGAGATTAGGAGTTTGACCAATCCTTTGGTGGAATGCTTTTAAATGAGCGGCAATCCAATCGTGAATGGGTACCAGGAGTGTGAGCAGTTTAGACGCCTGACTTTAATTCCCGATTCCCGACTCCTGACTCCTATCTCCTACCTACTCAGCTCCCATTGCCATTCCCGTTGCCAGTCTTCGCTAACACCCGCTCAGCCACCTTATCCGGGACTTCTTGCAGATGGTCAAACTGCCAGCGGAAGGTGCCGACCCCCATGGTCAGAGAACGCAGCTCTACGATCAGGGTGTGCATTTCAGCTTGAGGGAGGTGGGCATGCACTTCGTCCCAGCCGCGCCAGTTAGGTTTGGCTTCGTAGCCCAGCACCTGCCCGCGATGGCCGTTGATCAGGCGCAGCACGTTGGCGGTAAATTCGTTGGGCACGGAGATCGTGATCGCCAGGATCGGTTCCAGCAGGCTGGGTTCGCATTTGGCCATGCCTTCCTGCATGGCCAGACGAGCAGCTTGTTTGAAGGCTTGCTCGGAGCTGTCTACGGTGTGGTAAGAGCCATTTGTGAGCGTGACGGCCACATCTACGACAGGAAACCCAAGCGGCCCGTGGGTAAGATATTCCCGCACGCCCATTTCCACGCCAGGAATGTACTGTTTCGGCACCACACCACCCACGATGGTTTCGTTGAAACTGAACCCAGTGCCGCGCGGCATTGGCTTAATATCCAGGTACACATCCCCAAACTGGCCATGCCCACCGGATTGGCGCTTGTAGCGTCCGTGGATGGAGTTGGCAGATCGGCGAATTGTTTCCTTGTAGGGCACCTGCGGCAGATGGGTTGTCATGGGCAGACTGTACTTGCGGCGCAAGCGATCCAGGGCCACCTGTAAATGGATTTCACCCTGGCCCCAGAGGATAATCTCGTGGGTGTCGCCGTGCTGCTCCCAAACTAGAGACGGGTCTTCGTCGAGCAGCTTGTTGAGGGCACTACTCAGCTTCACTTCATCGCCCCGCTTTTCGGGGGTAATGGCCAGGGCATAGACGGGTTCCAGGCGCTCGGCTTTCGGTAAGGACTTCACTGACTCGGTGCTGAGGGTGTCTCCGGTCTTGATGCCTTCCATCCGACCCAACGCCACAATCGAGCCTGCTCCGGCCTGGGTGAGGGCGATCTGCTGCTGGCCCATGAGACGATAGACACCACCCGTCCGAACGCCATTCAGCACGATGCCATCGGTGAGGGTGCCTTGCCAAACGCGCACCAGCGACAACTTACCGCCCTGGGACGTGGAATAGGTTTTCAGCACCTGGGCAATCGGGGTAGAGCGGTCGCTCGACATACCGCGACGCTCAGCCATGACCGTGGGTTCGGGTGCTTCTCGCACTAGGGCTTCCAGCAGTGGACGGATGCCAAAATCCTGATCCGCAATCCCAATCATTACTGGAACAATCAGGTCTGCGCCTAGCTCCATCTTCAGGTCTTGCAGAATTTCGTCTTGCGATGGATTGATGTCTTCCAGCAGTTCTTCCAGCAGGTGATCGTCAAAATCGGCCAGGGTTTCCAGCATCTCAGTGCGGGTAGCCTGTTCTACAGCTCTCAATTCGTCCGGCAGAGGAATGGGGTCCGCAGGAGCACCAGGATGGTACTGATAGGCTTGTTCGCTGATCAGATCAATAAAGCCACGGATGTTCTCGCCTTGTCCGATCGGATAGTGATGCGGCACGAGCGGACGGCTAGAAACGGCTTTTAACGCCTGCAAAATGTCCGCAAACGAGTCGTGGCAGCGGTCCATTTTGTTGATGAAAACCAGATGGGGAATTTCCCAATCGTCCAAAAATTGAAACAGGGGAGCCAAGGTTAAAACGCGATTACAGTCCGGCTCACAAACGACGATAGCCGCATCGACGCCCATCAGCGCATGATAGGTTTCTTGGGCAAATTCGACCGAACCGGGACAGTCTAAAAACGTAAAACAAATGCCGCCATACTCGGTACTAGCGGCATTGACTTCAACACTCATTTGGCGATCGCGGGCTTCTGGCGAGGCATCTCCGACCGTATTCTTATCCGTCACTTTGCCCTTGCGGGTAATCGCTCCTGTGACCGATAAAATGCTTTCCAGCACCGTCGTTTTGCCGCTCAGATAGGGACCCACAATCGCCACATTTCGTGAGCCGGATAAAACTTTTTCATTCATAGGACCACTCACTTGTTTTGCTGATGTTCATTAACAAAAGCTTGCAGCAAAACTCGACAGTTCATTAGCTAGCGAACCCGTTAGTTCCCGTAATTTCTAACTGGCTTAACTAGCTGATTGACTGCAAATCCTCAGCAGACGAGGCGAAAGGTTCGGCATCAAAAAAGGGCAATTAGCAAGGGTGCGCTGATCGGCTCAACGCGGAATGAAAAGGTTAAAGCAATAAATTTTGTAGAGGTGGACAGATGCCAATTGCCGGAAGGAATGCGAGTAGCTAATGGACTTAAGATTTTGATCGGATTTTAATCAAGTTTCAATCAAGTTTGATCAATAAAAGGAGTTGCTCAGCAATTGAAGGAGCGCTGACTCAACTTGATCAATGGCTTAATTAAACTCTGATCAATTCATCGAATCTTGCCGCAATAAATTAAGATTAACCTGTTGATAATCTGAATCGACGCGCTGTTTTATGAAAATTTATATCAGCAAGTTTGCCGCTTCATAACTGTTAAATCTAAAGATAAATCTAAAGAGCAGCGTTCCAACTTGGGTCTATAGGATTCAGTGATCAACAGAGAAAAAAATAGGTAAGACTTCGTGATTTTTTGTGATGGTTCGTAATATTAAATAACGAATGCTTGCCGCCGTTCGTCACGCATCAAATTCAATAAACAGTGGGCTGGTCCACACTTTCGAGTCATCCACCTGTCGCCCAAACAGATAGACCGGCACAAAACCATGAGGACTGGACTGCGGCTCGACCACAAAGCAACCTTTGATATCACGCGGCATTTCCTGCTGACTAATTTGGTCTACGGCAAGAAATAACTCGGCTCCGCCCAGATCTCGGCGCAAATGATGGTGCTTTAGCAGCTCCTGACCAGTAAATTCCCAAGTAAACTCCGGGCAATGAATGTATGGATTGGGCTGGAGTGGGCTACCCACTTTGGTGTAGCTACCGATTTGCCCATGCAGCCGAAAGCGGGCGTGGGCCAGATCAGACAACTCCAACTCGATCGCATCCGCATCACCGTAGGTCTCAGAACGAAACTCTAAGCTTAAGGGATCCGCTCGCCTCACATACTCCTCAGGGTGTTCCAGGCCATAGGCTTGATAACTGTGTACCAGCGTATTGGCATATTCCAAAACGCCCCGCCACTCGGCCCAACGATAGCGGTCCTGAATCCGCGCCCCACCCCAGCGGAGACGAATTTTATGGGGTGAATAACCCGCCTCGGCCTGAAGGTTACGCCGCCATAGCACTCCTGCATCAGTGTAGGCCACAATCTCATCCCAGCCAGTTGTTCCTAGAAAGCGATAGTGCACTTCAACTGGCTCTGATGCAGTAAACTCATCACCTTGAATCTGGGCACCTGACCAAAGCAACCCCACCAAACGGTCGCCCGTCGTGGCCCAGGTATGCCGAGACCGCAGCGCCTGATTAATCGCTGCTTTCGTTAGGGAGGATGCAATTACACCAGTCAGTCCCCCCTTGACCCCAAAGACGGCGGTTCCTGGTACTCCACCTCCACAGCGGCCTCGATGCTCATCGCCGTTGGCAGAAACACCAACCTTATAACCCCGGCGAATCGCATCTTGATAAAACCAAGGGAAATGTCCCCAGGCGGAGCCAATCTCAACCAACCGCTCTAAGCGAGGATGGTGCCAATCTAGAATGGCCCGCCGTCCACCTACATGGGGAATCAGCAAATGCTGGGTTGGGTCGTGAATGTAGGCGGCAAACAGCCGATCCACCGGCCATGCTCCTGGCAGCAGCGCGTTCCCTTGCATCTCTTCATTCCACTCAAACGACCGCACATGCCGACCCTGCCGATCGTAGGGAAACAGCACCTCATCGCCTAAAAAAATTACATTGCGATCGCCTCCCGCTGCGGAGTTACCACACCATTCAGTTCCGGGATAGCAGAGAAACTCGCCTTCTTGCGTGATGGTTCGACATTGGTTGACATCCTCCTGCCACCGTTCTTTCGTAATGTTAAAGTCATTGGCGGTGTAGCCTAGGATGTCTAAGCCAGCCACATCTCGCCCATAGGTGAAGTTATATTCGGTGCTGTTGGTGCCAACGGTATTGTTAGAGTGGACATGCAGATCAGCGAAGAAGGCACGCGGACAGGCTAGGTCTGGTTCTGCCGTGACAGGGGTTAAATCACTCTGTAATTCTGTTCCCAGGAGGTTGGCTTGAAACAGCATTTCTGCTGTTGCTTCTAAAATCACATCGGTTCTGGCGACGGCCCAGCCCTGCTCCGGTAGAGAGAGTTGCTGCTGAGTGAGCACACCCGTTCTATCTCGGCGGGTTAGCTGCAACTGGCCGCCTAGACCCCAGCAAGTATTGCCCCACCGATCCTCGACTCGAACGCGCAGTGGGAAAGCCGTCCCGGTTCTAACCAAGCGCGGGCTAGTAATCACCAGTTTTGCGGCAGTTCCCGGCACGATATCTAGCACCACATCGCCTGGTATTTCGGCAAAGCGAGAAGTCCCGACCGGATCGATATAGGCCCGAAAGCGGAAGCCCTGTTCTACAAAGGTCTGAACGCGGGTTCCAGGTCCACCAGCACGACGGTCGCCCAAGCGAATCAGGATATGATCGCCGGGTTTGAGGTAGCCATCTACGATATCGATAATAATTGCCTTCTGAAAAGGACGTTCATGCCCTTTTTGATCAAACCGCAGCTTGAGCGATTGCACCGTAGCAGGACTTTCACCGGGCAGCGTTGGCCGCGCCTGATATTCAGCAGAGAGATAGTTGGCCGCAGTCGGGTCTTCGGTTTGAAACAGTCCCCAGTCGGAATAAAATTTGAAGGTGACTTTGATCCAGGCTCCATCAGCAATTCCAGACGCGCCTACCTGATAATCCAGCAAAATTTCCTGCCAACTTCCGGCTTCAATCCTCTGAGTCGAACAGTGAAGTTGCCCTAAAAACGGCAGGCTACGTACATATTCCAGATACCCCTGCGGATGTACATATTCTCCTAAATCATTTAAATCATTGAGGCTGTGGTCCATTGTTCGATTCCTTTAGCTTATTTTTTGGGTGTCAATGCCTGAGCCGGCAAAAGAGAGCGGGGATGATCAATCATCTGCAATAATGCCTGAGCCGCTAACGTAAGCAGTGCTAGAAGGGCCAACAGCGAAGCGCAGGCAAAGGCCGCAACCGTTTGATATTCGGTGTAGACTTGTTCGATGTGTAACGTCAGCGTGTTGGTTTCTAAAATTAATTTTCCAGAAATCACCGAGACGGCTCCAAATTCACCAATTGCTCTGGAGGTGCACAGAATCACGCCATAAAGCAGCGCCCAGCGAATGGTCGGAAAGGTAACACGCCAAAAGGTCTGCCAAGCATTGGCACCGAGTGTTTGTGCGGCTTCCTCTTCTTCCAGTCCCATGTTCTGCAAAACCGGCAACACTTCTCGTGCCACAAATGGCAACGTGATAAACAACGTTGTAAGCACCATGCCGGGTAACGCAAAAATGACTTTCAGGTTAAAGGCTGTTACCCAATGGGCAAACAAGCCAACCGTGGGACTATAAAGCAGAATAAACATCAACCCCACAACCACCGGCGAAACAGCGAGCGGCAAATCTAGCAACCCCAATAGCGCCACTTTGCCCGGAAATTGATAACGAGCCAAGATCCAGGCGATAGCAATTCCAAAGGCGGTATTGAGTGGAATGGTGAGCAGGGCAATGATGAACGTTACCGCAATCGCATGTTGGGCTTCAGGCGTTGTAATTCCCTGCCAATAGGCAGCGATACCGCTAGCAAACGCTTGATAAAAAACGATCAGCAGCGGCAAGAGCACCACAACCATCAGAAATGATAACCCCAATCCGATGAGTAAATACCGCTCCCAGGGTAGCTGCTGGAACCGAAGCATGAACTTGAACTGAAACCTAAGCAGCATAGCGACGACTCCACCATTGCAGCAAATTAGTACAAACGAGAACAACCAGGGAAACAACCAGCAGCACAATGGCAACTGCCGTTGCTCCGGCATAGTCATATTCTTCTAGGCGGCGATAGATGTAGACCGAGCTAATCATCGTTTCGTAGGGAATGTTGCCAGAGATCAGCACCACGACGCCGTACTCGCCCACAGCTCGCGCAAAGGCCAAGGAAAAGCCCGTCAAAATTGCAGGCCGTAGTTGTGGCAAGATAACGCGCCAGAATACTTGTCGGTCGCTGGCTCCCAAGAGCTGAGCTGCCTCTTCTACCTCCGGCTCGATTTCCAGCAAAACCGGCTGCACGGCCCGCACAACGAAGGGAAGGGTGACAAAAACCTTGGCAAACACAACGCCAATCACCGATGAAGTTAGATTCACCGAATCAATTCCCAACTGCTGTAAACCATCTCCCAGGACGGTTCCAGGATTGAGATATCGACCCACAGCACCATCGGGACCATAGAGTGAGACAAGGGCGATGCCCGCTACCACGGCTGGCATCGCAAACGGTAAATCGATCAGGCCATCGGCAAAACGTTTGCCGGGAAAGTCATAGCGCACCAAAATCCAGGCGAGAATCACACCAAACACACTATTGATAGTGGCTGCCAGCAGAGCCGCCGTAAAAGAAAGTTGATAGGTCTTTAGGGCAACCGGAGCCGTTATCACCTGCCATAGCTCGGACCAAGGACGCTTAGAAGCTTCTAAGAAGATCACCCCCAACGGTAACAGTAAGATAAAGCTGAGGTAGGTCAGCACTAGTCCGACAAATAACACCCGACCTGCATGTCGAGGGGTTGAAACACGAATTGTCATCATTACTGGCTACGGGCCGCTTGAGCCGCATCAAATAAGCCACCGTCCGCAAAAAGTTTTTTGTTCACCGTTTGCCAGCCGCCAAAGTCAGCAATTGTATACAGCTTGTCTACTGGTTGATACTGGCTAGATTTTTGGGCATAGGCTTGCTGATCGATTGGCCGGTATCCAGCTTGGGCAAAAATGGCCTGGGCTTTGGGAGTAAACAGAAATTCGGTAAAGGCTGCTGCTACCTCACGGGTGCCGCGCTGATCAACGATCTTATCGACTACAGCAACCGGAAAATCAACCCGAATATTGCGGCTTGGCACCACATAAGGATAATCATCAGGAATCGCGTCGTTGGTGAAGATGATTTCATTTTCGAATGTAACCAGCACATCACCAATCTTGTTCTTCACAAATGCATCTGTAGCTTCTCGTCCACTACTCACTAGAGTTTTAATATTTTTGGCAAAGCCATTCAGATAAGCGTTAGCAGCCTGTTCGCCTTCGTCTTTTAGCACTGCTCCATAACCGGCCAGAATGCCCCATCGAGCATTCCCTGAGGTTTGGGGATTGATCGCCACGATCGACACTCCATCTTTGGCTAGATCTTGCCAATCGCGGATTTGTTTGGGATTTCCAGGCCGGGTTACTAACACCATCACCGTACTGGCAGGCGATGCCTGGTTGGGTAAGCGCTCAGCCCAATTTCCATTCACAAATCCTTTTTCAACTAGCGGATCCAGATTGCTTTGCAAGTTTTGAGCCAGCACATCTGCTGCCAACCCGCCGAGAATGGCTCTCGTTTGGGCACCTGAAGCGCCATAGGATTCCTTAAATGTCACTTGCTGGCCGGTCTTTTCCTGCCATTCTGCTTGAAATGCCGGAATGATTTTGGAGTACAGCGGCTTGGCTACGCCATAGGAAACAAGGGTTAGCTCCACGGCAGCAGGCGATTGAGCGGCTTGCGTTGC
Organism: Leptolyngbya sp. NK1-12; assembly: GCF_032598965.1. Classification (NCBI taxonomy): domain Bacteria; kingdom Bacillati; phylum Cyanobacteriota; class Cyanophyceae; order Leptolyngbyales; family Leptolyngbyaceae; genus Leptolyngbya; species Leptolyngbya sp. NK1-12. The sequence continues at coordinate 5,326,128 of NZ_CP053586.1, read as the reverse complement.
CGTTTGGGTTTCAGCAGCTTGGTCTTGCCCCCCTTGTCCCGACTGCTGGGCTTGTGTGCAGGCAGCTATCCAAAGCCCGACTGCAAATAACGCGGCATGGAGTACAGAACGTCTTCTCATGGATATGTCCTAAGAATTGAGGGTTAAGTGGTTTCTACGGAGTGCTTGTGGTTGAACTGGCTCTCAAATCAAGATACACCGAAAAGTCTATCAATAAACCGTAGTTTAAAAAGAAAATTAATTTAGTTGTCTAGAGACTTTCTGTCAAACAGACTACAGGCTCGTTCTCGTGCTGCCCTTTATCCTCCTGCTGTTCTGGGTATTGTTACCTGGCTATTTGATGCTCTACAGAAATTTTGTTGATCCTCTGTTTTCGATTCTGGTTGGAATTGAAGTGAATCGAGGGGAGGGGCTGACAAGAGACGAGTAGTGCTGTTCTAAGATAAGAAGGTTCGCTTCTGTCATCCCTTTTTGTCATTCTTTTAGCAATTCCATGAGCAGCTACTTCCGTCCCAACATCGACGCGATGGCCGGTTACGTGCCCGGTGAGCAACCCAAGCCCGGCACCCGCATTATTAAACTCAATACCAATGAAAATCCCTATCCGCCTTCGCCGGCTGCAATGGATGTGCTGCGCAATTTCGATGGCGAATGGCTGCGGCGCTATCCCAATCCGTTTGCCAACGAGTTCCGACAGGCGATTAGCGAAGTGTTGCAGGTGCCGATGGATTGGATTATGGCCGGCAACGGCAGCGACGAAATTCTGAATGTGATCGTGCGGTCCTGTGCCGAGCAGCAGCGCAAGGTGGTGTATCCGACGCCGACCTATGTGCTGTACCGGACGCTGGCAGAAATGCAGCCCGCCGAAGTGGTGGAAGTGCCCTATGGCGAAAACAATCGGCTGCCGATTGACGAATTAGTTGCCGCCAACGGAGCCGTGACCTTCATTGCCTCGCCCAACAGTCCGTCGGGGCATGTGGTGTCCAATCAGGAGTTGCGCCAGTTGGCCTCCCAGCTCACGGGTGTGCTGCTAATCGACGAAGCCTATGTGGATTTTGCCGACTCTACCGCCCTGCCGCTGGTGCAGGAATTCGAGAATGTGATGATCAGCCGCACCTTGTCAAAGGGCTATTCGTTGGCGGGATTACGGTTGGGTTTTGGGATTGCCAATCCCAAGCTGCTGAGCGGTCTGTTTAAGGTGAAAGACAGCTACAACATCGACGCGATTGCCTGCGCAGTAGGAGCAGCTGCAATGCGAGATCAGCCTTATTTGCAGCAGTGCATTGCTCAGGTGAAAGCCTGCCGCGCTCAGTTAACGGTTGATCTGAAACAGCTCGGCTTTCAGGTGCCTGATTCCCAAACTAATTTTTTATTAGCCAGACCACCGAAGGGAAACGCCGAGGCCATCTATCTGGCCCTGAAAGAACGGGGTATTTTAGTGCGCTACTTCAAGCAGCTCGGACTCGATGACAAACTGCGCATTACGGTTGGCACCGAAGAGCAAAATCAAATCCTGATCGAGGCGCTGCTGCATTTGATTTGATTCCATTTGATTTGCGGATAAATTTGGTTGGAGGCTGAGGTTCTGGCCGGTACTTGGCACGCTGGCTCAAGAGCTGTAGGATGCCGATTCTAAAATCGGTTTGTCTGCATACTGTCGGACTAGCTTCACTAAATCTTTGCAAGATCCGAGAAAATACGCCTGTCCTTCTCCCCTAAAATCAGCAAGAGTATCTAATGACAAACTGGTTCTTGCTCCGCATCTTTCTATGGGTAGAAAAACAAATCAGCTTCCTCTCGTGATCGTCGTATGTAGCGTGTTCGGACTCGTGTTCGGCGCGACTGCTAGTCAGGCTGAAATGAATCAATGTCTGGCAGCAGAAAATCCCTCCCACCAGTGTTTGACGCAAAATCCAACGCTGAAACGGCTCGAAGGGATGGGAATGGGGTTATTTGCTGGCGCAGGGGCCGCAATTGGTGCAACTTGGCGGATTAAGTCAAAGGGGTAGCCACTGGAGCAGCTACAATTCCCTCTGCTTCTAACAAGGCGGCTGCTCGCAAGATTAGGGCTTCGTTGTAGGGCGCAGCAATAATCTGCACGCCTACAGGCAACTCACCGGGACGCTGGATTGGCACAGATAGAATCGGCAGACCAATAAAGGAAAGGGGCTGTGTGTAAAGTCCCAGATTGGGCCGTACCAACACTTCTACGCCATCTAGCGTCATTGTCTGCTGGCCAATTTTTGGCGCAACGCAGGGTGTACTCGGCGCAAGGATTAAATCCACCTGCTGAAATAGCTGCCGCACCTGATCGCGATACCAACGGCGGAACCGCTGGGCCTGGAGGTACCAGGTATTGGGAATCATTGTCCCAGCAATAAACCGATCGCGAGTAGCCGGGTCAAAATCCTGCGGGCGAGTTTTGAGGCTTTCTAAATGCAGGTTGCTGCCTTCACTAGCGGTAATTACGTAGGCGGCAGCTCTAGCCCGGTGGGCTTGGGGAATCGTGATCTGCCGATCGGCTCCCAAAGCCTTAGCTACCAGCTCTACAGCGGCAAAGACCTCTGGATCTCCGCCTCTGGCAAAATAGTCATCCGCAACGGCAATTCGCAGCCCTTCAATCCCGCGATTCAGCCAAGGTGAGCAGGGTTCGGGCGGGCGAAATGTACAGACCGGATCGCGTGGGTCATGCCCCTGCATCAGGTCAAACGTGAGGGCAATATCCCGCACCGAGCGAGCAAACGGGCCTACGTGGTCGAGGCTGCTAGCAAATAAATAGGCTCCAGCCCGCGATAATCTACCATAGGTGGGCTTCAAGCCAAAAATGCCGCAAAATGCTGCCGGAACTCGGATTGAGCCATTCGTATCGGAACCTAGCGTTAGCGGAACCATGCCTGCGGCCACAGCTGCGGCTGAACCGCCCGAAGAACCGCCCGCAACGCGGCTCAGATCGTGGGGATTGTGGGTAGCTCCGTAGTGACTATTTTCAGTGACAAAGCCGTAAGCGTATTCGTCCATGTTTAGCGTGCCCACCAGGATAGCGCCAGCCCGTTTCAGAGCCGCTACTGCTGTTGCATCCTGCTGAGCAGGTGGATGGGACTGATTGATTTTAGAACCTGCTAGAGTTTTGAGGCCGGTCACATCAAACAGATTTTTGACCGCAAACGGCACACCTGCCAGTGCTCCAACTGTTTCGTCCTGAGCAATTTGCTGATCGATCTGCTGCGCTTCTGCGATGGCCTGCTCAGTCAGTAGGTCAGTAAAGCAATTGAGGCGCGAATCCAGGGCACTGATGCGGTCGAGAGACGCTCTGACGACGGTTTCTGCACTCACTTGTTTGGCTCGAACGGCGGCAGCAATAGCCACCGCATCGGCTAATTCGCGATTGAAGTTACTATCGAATCTCATGGAGCTAGGCCAAGTTGATATAGGGGAATAGGCTGTGGGCTATGGCTCAAATAAAGGAGCTGCTTCTATCTCGTCAGGCAAGGGAAACTCCATCACTAGTTGAGCAATTTCGGCGGTTCTGCCCAGATTGGCGATTACGCCCGGTCGGTGCTCCGGATCGATTGGCAATTGCAGGAGTTGAGCCATCAGGTCAACCAGTTGGGCGAGTTCAGATTCAGTCATAGCGCTCTATTTATAAGCCAGGCACAAATAGCGATAATAGCGATTAATCTAAGCCAAATAGGGCCAACTAGAGACAAAATCACCTACGGTGCTAGCGCCGCACTACTCCGGTAAACCCAGAAGCTTTGAATTGCTTTAGCTTCAAAGGCGTTGGCTGGTTGGCCGGTACAGAAATCCTCAGTTCGAAGTCGCTAATGCCGGGAGGAACCTCGTCGATGGAGCCGAGGCGAGTCCGGTTTTGCAAGATCGGGTTATCATTGGCGTCGTAGATCCGCCCGTAGATGTCGGCGTTGATAATCGGTTTGCCAGAAGAGTTCTCTGCCTTGCCAGTGACAATAAAACAATTAGCTGCCATGCTGGTTCCACCCGATGTAATCGCTCCTTCTGCCAACTCAGGCGGGCATTCGTGATAGGACAGATTGGTCAGCTTAATTTGGATCAGGGCTAGGGCAGCGGGGGCAATGCTCCAACTACAAAGCCAAATTAACACAGCGATAGCCCATGCCAAGGGCCGGACTGGGATCAACCAACTCATAAACTATTCCTTATGTATTATCATTCCTCAGCTTACCGTGAACCGTTTCCCGTGAATCGCATCTGCTTCAGCTCCAGCGATTTCAGGAGGCTGTGTTTAAAATAAGGCTAGATAGAGCAATGTTTGGGAGTTTCGAAACAGTATGCAACTTAAGCGAATCGGGCATGTAGCCATTTGCGTTCAAGACCTCGATCGAGCCGCCCAGTTTTATCAAAATTTGGGCATGGAGCTGGTTTGGAAAGATGCGGACTGGGCCTACCTAAAAGCGGGCGACGATGGTTTGGCGCTGTTGAGTCCCCAGTATAAGCAAGCAGGTCCCCATTTTGGCTTTATTTTTCACGACCGGGCGGAAATTGAAATTGCTTATGAGCAGCTAAAGGCGGCAGATGTCCACCTCACCTCGATCCATGAGCACCGTGACGGCACTGCTTCTTTCTACGGGCGCGATCCGGAAGGCAATTGGTTTGAGTATCTCTATGAGCCAGCTCCGGTTGCAGCAGGGGTGGGAAGCTAGGAGCAGGAGTCAGGAGTCAGGAGCTGAGTTCAAACTTATTGTATAGAACTATATAGAAAAGCAAAGTTCAGCCGGACCTGTTAGACTGCCCCGTTCAACTCATACGCACAAAAAATCAGAGCGCTTAGGCTCTGACTTGACAAGGTTGATATTAAGCATAGCTAATTAAGTTTGATTTTATACCCTTGCGGGTTGATTTCATCTAGCGAAATCGCTGGCTAATCCAGATTAATCTAAACTGATGAGTCTGGACTGGCGCGAGACGAACTTCTCAAAGTCTGCTTGAGTTTGGTGTAGCAGCTGCTGCCGACTGTCGGATGTATTAGTCAGAGCAGGTACTAAGTTACGAGCTTGTAACGCCATGTGAAGTTGGAGGTGAGCGACGTACTCGCTTAGATCTTCACGTTCGGAAGCATGAGAGATCACATTAAAATTGCTAACCAAGGTTTCTTCCCTCTCAGGAACGCTGCATAGTTAACAGAACGCTATTGAACGTAACATATTCCGGTGGACCTAAATTTCAATTCGCAATGAAGTGTAACTTTCGGTAGAAAAAATCTTTACTTTAGGTAGGCGACTCCTCGCTCAGCAGCTCGATGGTTCCAGTCTCTCCGTCGATGCGAATTGGCTGACCGTCTTGCAAAATTCGGGTGGCGTTGGCCACATTCATCACGGCTGGGATGCCATACTCGCGGGCCACAATTGCACCGTGGGAGAGCTGACCGCCAACTTCGGCAATCAGACCACCAGCTCTAGCCAGCAGCGCCGCCCAGCCAGAATCGGTATAGGGAACGACCAAAATCGTGTTGCGGTCAATAGCAACACCGTTTTGACTGTCCTGGAAGGATTGCAGCACCCTCACTTGTCCTGCTACCTGGCCGGGGCTGGCTGCAATTCCCTGGAGCTGTTTGGCGTTGGCGATTGGAGCTGAATCGAACAGAATCGGTGGGGTATGGCCGTAGACGAGCAGGGGTGGGGTGAGCTGCCGGTCGTGCTCTAGCTGAGAGCGGCGTTGGGCAACCCGGTGAGACAGGTCGGGAATCGAGATGGAGTCAGCAACTAGCTGCTGAATTTCGTCGAATTCCAGAAAAAACAGATCGCCCGCTTGCTCCAGCAAGCCAGACCGCAGCCAACACTGCTCCAGGGCGACGAAACTCCAGCGCAATTCGGCCAGTAGGTGACTATAACAGGCGGTGACTTGACCTTTTAAGTTCAGCCGCTGTTGGGCTTGGCGCAGTTTCCAGTTGTTCCCATTCTGCTTCGGAGCTATCGCAGCCGCTGGAGAATCGGGGGGATGCTGCACAAACTGAAGCCACAAGTCCTGAACCGGACCGGGATCTTCTCGCCAGGTGGGGACGGCAATATCGGTACCCACTTCGCTGAGGTAGCCATACTGCCCCAACCATTGCTCGAACTGATGCAGCACGGCTTGTCCTTCTGGGGTTGCTGCTAACTGAGCCGATAGCTCAGACCAGGTCTGACGGGATTGATCTGAATCGTTGGGTAGGAGATTGAGAGTAGCCAAACTGGATCGACAATCTACTGCAAGGGCTTGCAGTGAGCGAATGGCGGCAACTTCGGGCATCTGGCTGTTGTCGAGCTGAGTTTGCTGAACCTGAAAAATAGCCTGCCGCAGGGCCGCGCTCAGAGGAGCCATGATGCTGTAGTAGGTGGCGCGTTTCAGCAGGGCCAGAATTTGCTCGATTCGGCCCAGCAGAGCCTCAGGCGCTAGGGTCGCGACGGGTTGAGCCTGGAGGGCCGCGAAGCCGGGAGCAAAAAGTTGCTTTGTATCTCGCTCAAACTCCTGCGGCAGACGCCATTCTGCTTGGACGAGGCGCAGCAGCCCTGGTAGGTTGCGCAGCGTGGCACTCAGGGGTGGTTTGCTGAACTTGGCACCTCTGGTCAAAAATTCCAGGCTTTCAGCTGGTAAGCCCATGCGTCGAAAAATGTCGCCCAGCAAGGTGGCGTTGAAGTAGGCCGCCGAGCGATGCAGGGTAGCGGTTTCCTCAAACTCAAGACCACTGGCTCGTTCACCCAGAACTAGGGTAAAAATCTCGCCCCAAACGCCGCAGGTGAGCGGACGGTTAATCGACCAGGTGAGGGGATGAATGAAGCCGGGAATTACTTCTGCCGCTATTTTGCGCGTCCAGATTGGCAGTAGAGTCGTGATTGGCCGGACTTGCAGCAGCCAGAGTTGCTCGCCGTCGTAGGTCCATTCAATATCTTGCGGAATGCCATGGTAGCGAGCCTCGATCTGCCGCGCCAGATAAGCCACCTGCTGAATTAATTGGAGCGGTATGTTTCCTTCTCCCTCAACTCCACCGTCAACTCCTCCTTCGACGGTGGCTTGCCAATCAGCGGGCTGTTGCCCGCTTGCGGTCGAGATGGGTTCACCGATCCAGACGCGGTACTGCTCTGGAGTTTGGCGTCCAGAAACCACGGCTGCTGCCATCCCAGGCAAAGCCTCAATCACCACAGCATCTCCCTGACGAGCAATCGGGTCGCGGCTAAAGGCTACACCCGAAAACACCCCCTGGATTTGGCGCTGCACAATCACTGCCATGCCGCCAGCAGCAACCCCTCGGTCCTGTCGATAACGAGCCGCCGCCGGCAAATTGTAGGACGCCTGACAGCGCAAAATCGCTTGTTCCAAAGCGGGCAGGCTAGTGATATTCAGCAGCGACTCGTACTGTCCAGCCGCCGACGCGGTTTCTCCGTCTTCTCCAATTGCCGAAGAGCGCACGGCGATTGGATAGTCGGGAAACGGATGCAGAAGCGCCAGCAGTGGAGCCGCATCATCACCGGGCGGCAGTACCCAGCCAGGAGGTACGGGATAGCCCCAACGTTTGAGCTGCGCCAAGGTGGCCGCTTTCGCCCCTACTTTTTCGGCTTGCAGCGATTGATCCAGCGGCAGCAGAGCGCGATCTCCTTGGAAAAATCGAAACATGGATTTAGAACTCGACTGGACTTGATCAACAGGCAGATTCAGGTCGTCAGGAATCTTTTGATAGATCCAACCTAATAGGATACTCAAGGCAATATTAGCGCCAATCAATTCACCGGCATGGGGATAGCGCAGTGCCGTGATCAAGGGCAGCAGCACCAAAACACCATACTTACCGGCCTGACGTTCCCGCAGCAGGGTAAAGCCAATCCCGCCAATAATGGCTGTCAACAGCGACGTAATCGGGTCGTGAACAATGTAACCCCAGACGACATTCGTGGTTCCAGCTCCTTTGGCAAACCAGTAGCGCCCCATCACCAGAGCAATCAGCGCTCCAATCTCCCAGGCTGGCTCAGTTGGGAAAAAGCTGCGGGCCAACAGCACCGCCGCAATTCCTTTAAAAGCTTCTGACAAAACCGCCAGCACCCCGACCCGCTTGCCACCATGGTAAAACGCAGCCGAAACGCTGACATTTCCAGTGCCGGTTTTCGCCAGATCGCGCCCGGTCAGCGCTTGGACAATCCAGCCAATCAGCGGCAACCCACCCAACAGTGGACAAACTACAAAAATCAGAACAGCACCCAACACCTCTGCCATGAGTTCTTGCCAGATACAGCCACGCCTCAAAGATCCTAGCAGGGATGCCCAATTCAGTCACAAACAATCAATCACAAACAATCAATCACAAATAATCAACAAATCAATCGCGAATTTTCTCTCACCCAATCTCTCACCCAATCGGATGATGGGACTACTACGCTAAAACCGTGGGTTTTCCACACCAGACGGATTCAGCCGTATCTGGCATGATGATCTTGTAGTGGAGGGCAACGGAATGAAATTCTTAAACCAATTCGTGTACAACTTTATTCGCAAAACACTTCGCAATTCTAAATATCGCTGGTTGCTAATTGCAGCATCGCTTGTGTATCTGATCAGTCCCCTTGACATTTCTCCTGACGTGATTCCGGTATTGGGTTGGTTAGATGATGGTGTGATTGTAACCTTGCTGGCAACCGAAGTTTCTCAGTTTTTGATTGAACAACGCAAAGCGCGGAAAGAGAAGACTACGGCAAGCTCGTCTGTTTCCTGATGTTTACGCCTGATGTTTGCGCGTGATGTTTGTCCCTAGTGCATGAGTGCATGAGTGGTAAGCCATCTGAATCGGGTGGCTTTACAAGCTCACTACAATCGCCCAATTTGATCCTAACCAATAATCCTAGCCAAAGAGCTAGTTCACGTAGGAGGAGACCATGACCAATCCCAAGAAAGACCAAATCGCTGCCGAACTAGAGAAAATCAAAGCTCTTGGTGGTAGCCGCGCTGAGCGAATTCGCAAGATCTTCCAGGATGCTTTTTCCCAAACCGTTACCGAGCTGAAAGCAGGCGCGAATGAAATTGGCTCGGTTGCTAAAGAATCAACCAGCACCGTAATTAGCACTTTGAAAGAAAAGCGCCAAGCTGAAAGCGAGACGATGCAACCCGCTGCTGCGCCTGTAGAAGTAAAAATCGATGATGATGACGAGAACTTGGTAGCAACGCCGGAAGCAAATGCCGCCGACGTGGTTGTAGAGGTTCAGCCCTCCATCAATCAAGCATCACCCATTCTAGAGTCCACAGTGGAACCACTCGCGGTAGAGCCGATGGGGACGACTCCTGTAAGCTTTGAGCAATCTGTTGAGCCGGTAATTGGGCCAGTCGTTGAGCCGGTCGCTGAACCAGTTGCTGAACCAGTTGCTGAACCAGTTGCTGAACCCATCGTTGAAATTATTGAGCCAGCAGCACAGACGAGCGAAGCGCCAATTGTACCGACTGCAGTTGCAGACGAAGAAACCAGCCAGCCCCAAGTCGGTTCCTTTGCTGATTCGCTGAAAACCTTGGCTGAGCGGCTGTTACGGACGATTCAGGAGAGTGAAACCTATGCCTCTGTCAGTGCTTCAGTGAAGCAAAAGCTGGCGATGCTGGATGCAAAACTGACAGGCCGCTATGGTGTACGCTACGAAACATTTAAGCAAGAGTTTCAGCAAGACATGGCTAAGGCTAAGGTTTGGTATGAAAACACCAAAGCCAACGATGCAGAACGCGGAACAAGCTGGGTAGAACAGAAGCAATCTGAGCTGCAAATCAAAATGGGCGAAACAGGCGCTACCATTGCTCAGAAGGAGCAAAAGATCAAGCAGCTTCTGAAAGAAGTGTGGCAAACGGCCAGAAACTAGGCTGACACTGAAGGAACCTCAACAGGTTTTGCTGATCTGACACTCAACGCCTGCTTGAACTAGCGCAATAATTTTATCGGCTGCCCTAGGGCAGCTTTTTTCATCGGTTGAGGACTGCACGAGCAAGCCCGGAATGGCCTGCTCCGATGAAGCTCCAGATCAGCTAGAAGCTTGATTGGCTTGCTCTTCGTGCTTCAGAATCGCCCATAGCGCGTGAATGCTACCAGGCAGCCAACCCAGTAGAGTCAACAGAATATTGATCAGCAATGTGGTGCCGAATCCAAAAGTCAAATAAACCCCAACGGGTGGCAAGAGAATACCGAGTAGAATTCGTGTAAATTTCATATGAATCACCTAGCTATTCACCTATTAACCACTTTTACCTACTAATCGTTCATTTCTCAACAATCTTGCTGATACTTCTACAGCCGTTCAACTAAAAACCTATCCAGAAAGCCCCAAATCCCCTCGGGGTTTTGAAATTCAAAAACTCTGACGAGCTTTTGGATCGATAGCAAGCAAAGCAACCGAAAAAAACTGCTGAGAGCACGCTTTAACTGCCAAAACGCTAGAGCTTGATAGCTGCTCAACTGCTCGCTTGTTGAACCTCCAGCAGACCAGAAAAACCGTTTTTACCTACACCAAGCTATCGATACAAATCGATACAAATTTATCGGCACAGAACCAAATCTATAAACTGACTTTAAAGGCAGCCAGTACTAAAAAGCTGCACAAACTTTCGTCAAGTTCGTACAAAAGTACTCGTACCAACTGCTTTGTCAAAATTAAAGTACCATGCCTCTCCAGTTGGCGTAAACACTCAATCCTAAATTTTTCTGGTATTTTTTTACTAAATCAAATAGATTAGTGGCATAGATTGTAAGCAGATAGATTGTAAACAGAGCAATCGGTAGCTGAATGAGTAGATCAAATAATAGTTAGATCTGTGGTTAGGCAGTAGTTGGATCTGTAGTCAAGACTATCGATAGGTCAACTAACGACTCGGATAAACCAATTGATAGATTAGTAGGCAAAACGCCCAATCATCTGCTAAGCAGCTACACACACTATCGAAAGAACTTGGAACTGGATATAAACGGCTTGCTCTGATCCGATCATTTGGTCAAATTCACAACCTGATGGTTTCGGTCCGTGCTTCAATTCAGTATTCAATTCAGTAAAGGAGATTACAATGCTCGGATATTTTTTAACAATTTTGGTGACGGCTCTAAGCCTTCTGATTGTCGATCTGATTGTTCCAGGTGTTGACATTAATTCATTTGTGGCAGCTATGCTGGCGGGCGTTTCGATCGGCTTGGTGAATGGGTTGATTAGACCCGTTTTGGCTTTCTTGTCGCTCCCCATTACTATCCTGACGCTGGGTTTGTTTTCTTTGGTCGTCAACGGAATCTGCTTCTGGCTAGCTTCAGTTTTGGTGCCCGGATTTGCGGTCCGAGGTATTGTGGCAATTTTGCTTGGTCCGATTGTGCTCTCTCTTGTCAGTACACTGCTCAACAAGTATTTTGCTGAAAAAGGATTTGGCATTTTGGGCGGTGGCACAGCTAGCACAACGCTGGAGCCTGAGCAAAACGTGGAAAAGGCAAGCTGAGTAATAGTTTCAGCAGATACTCCAGCAAATACTTAAGCAAATACTTAAGTTCAAGAGACTTGTGTTAGACGATTCCTACGGGGATCGTTTTTTTGCTTGTGATTGTCCTACAGCATGGTGATTTTATATACTCTACATTCAACTAGTTTCTATCTAAATTTCTCCCTGGTATTCAACCGAACTTTTATGGGGTGAGAATCCGCCCCCTGCTTTAGTTTGAAGCAATTCACAATGGAGTTGTACCAACCAATTTCATCGATTAGCGAGGATTAATACAATGATGGCTCTCGATCCCGATCCAAATTCTTCAGACTTTTGGCATGGTAAAGGGTGCAGCCTTTGTGAAGCAGAGCAATTTGCCGATGCAGTGGCAGCCTTTGATCAAGCCATTGCTCTCGACTCTACCTATTGTTCCGCTTGGAATAATCGTGGTAACGCCTTGTGCGGCCTGAAGCGCTATGCCGAGGCTTTGGCCTCCTATGATAAAGCTGTAGCCCTGCGGCCTGACTACCACCAAGCCTGGTTCAACCGAGGACTGCTGCTGGCCGAAATGATGGCCTACGGTAACGCACTGGAATCCTACGAGCGGGCTATCACGATCCATCCTGATCCGCGCTATTTGCACGCCAGAGAAGACATCTGGTTGAAGCAAAAGCTAGTCTCAGCTTGAGAAGTTGGGTAGATAAGCAAAATTAGCATCAAACGCAGGGTAGGCATCTGGCCTAAACGAATCAGATGTCTGCGCTATGGGGTTCGAACCAAGGATAAGGGGTGCTAGGAAGTACTCTGATTGGTATCTGATTGGTATCTGATTGGTAAAAGTTGGTCACAGCCAGAAGAAGTGCTTTGCTTAGCGGTTGATTGCATAGGATTATGCTAGAAGAAGCAGTATTGTGGTGCTCCTCAGCCGATTGTGAACAGCCGATTGTGAACAGCTGATTGTGAACAGCTGATTGTGGACAGCCGATTGTGGACAGCCGATTATGGACAGCCATCTCTCCGATTTACCTCACCAGTCCAGTAGTGTTCCTTCTGCCCCACCCGTTCTTTATCCCTGGGATGTGGGACCCCACGTGGCGCGGATGCAAGAACTGCTCAACGCTCATGGCTTCAGCCTACGAGTGGACGGCGATTTTGGTTGGCGTACCGAAGTAGCCGTTAAAACCTTTCAACGACGGCATAGGTTGCGGATCGATGGAGTAGTGGGACCTGAGACCTGGAGCACCTTGATGGCAACGGTTAAGCCTGGAGCACGAACCCTGCGTCAAGGCTATGCAGGAGCAGATGTTTATGAGCTACAGGGGCTGCTGCAGGTGAATGGCTATAGGGTGCAGCGAAACGGCATGTATGATGCAGAAACGAAGGCGGCTGTGCTTGCGTTTCAGCGTCAGCACCATTTGCGAGACGACGGCATCGTGGATTCTGTCACATGGGCATTGCTGTGTGATAAAAAAGTTCCGGTCCGGCCCAAGTCTAATTCTCTATTTTCTAGAGTTGCCAAACCTAAGCGTTAGATGGATTAACTTTAGGTGGATCAACTATGGATCAGTTGAGCTGCTAATTTATTGTGTTCTTCCACCAACGGTTCCAGTTCAATTGTGATTATTCGTCCCTGATCCACAACTTTTCGACCGTTTATAAAACTGTAATCGACCGTATTGACCTGGCAGAAAATCATTGCGGCAGTTGGGTCGTGGAGAGCACCAGCAAATTCGGGCCGATCCAGATTGATAGCAATGAAATCGGCTGACATACCAGCCGTCAAAGAGCCAACATCGTCTCGCCCCAGGACCTTTGCTCCTCCCAGAGTAGCCAGTTCTAAGGCATCGCGGGCAGTCATAGCCGAGGCATCCAGCTCGCGAACTCGCGCCATCAGAAAAGCGATACGGGCTTCATTCAATAGATTTGAGGTGTCGTTCGAGGCCGAGCCATCGACTCCTAAACCTACGGGAACTTGATGATTCAGCATTTTTCGAATCGGAGCCATACCGCTTGCCAGACGCATATTACTACACGGACAATGGGCCACCCCAGTTCCGGTCTTGCCAAATTGCTGGATCGCCCGATCATCCAACTGAACACAGTGAGCATGCCAAACATCCGCCCCTACCCAACCGACAGATTCGGCATAGTCCCCTGGCGTCATGCCAAAGGTCGCCAAGCTGTACTCGATATCGGACTTGTTTTCTGCTAGGTGGGTGTGCAGGCGAATACCGGGATACGCTCTTGCCAGCGCTGCCGATTCCCGCATCAGATCCGGAGACACGGAAAAGGGGGAACAGGGTGCTAGGGTAATTCGCAGCATCGCATGCCGAGTGTTGTCATGATATTGCTCAATCAGGCGCTGGCTGTCCTTCAAAATCTCTGCTTCTGGCTCAACTACAGAATCAGGCGGTAATCCCCCTTGGCTTTGCCCAACACTCATGCTGCCTCGACTAGCATGAAAGCGCAGCCCAATTTCCTGGATGGCTTGAATTTCGTCATCTAATCTACTGCCGTTTGGATAGACATAGAGATGGTCGCTAGCCGTTGTACAGCCTGATAATATCAACTCGGCGGCAGCCATTTGCGCACTGACATACACGGCCCTTGGCGTGAGCTTGGCCCAGATAGGATAAAGGGTTTGCAACCAGTTAAACAAATCACAGTTCTGAGCGGCTGGAACTGCACGGGTCAGGGTTTGGTAAAAATGGTGATGCGTATTGACAAGACCGGGAAGTACAACGAAACGATCTTGTAGATCCAAAACTTCATCAGCAGTTTGAGGCAACGCCAAGGTTGTTCCCACTTGTTCAATCCTGTTGTCTCGGACTAGCAATGCTCCATTCCGAATTTCCCGGCGAGTTGCATCCATTGTGACCAAGGTATGGATATTTTTAACAAGCAAGGTAGACATAGAGTTCAACAATAAAGATTGTGCTTGGTGTACAACAATGACGAATGGATTAATGTATTAAAACTGACAAAGTACTACAGAAGCATGCTACAGAAGCTGCCTCTGCCTCTATCTAGCTTTCAGCCCCAATTTGGAGTTTGTGATCGGTCTTGTGTCGCTGTGCGTCGCACAACCTGCGGGCAGTTCAGATATCCGTACCCGATTAATTAGTTACCAAGGGGCAAGAGATCGGGACAAGCAATCAGAGCAATTACAAGAAAAGAACAGATTTATTCTTGCCAATTAGTCCAGTCAATAATAGAATTTCTTCTATGGTGCCCTGTTGACTTATAGTTTTGAATCTATAAATTCAATAGATTCAGTCGCCGGTTAGCCTGCTAAAAAGCTGATGTCCCAGTTTTGGATGTCCCAGTTTGGATGTCCCAGCTTGACAGGACAAGTGACTGGCGGATTTAACTGTGCTGATTTTGCTTAGCTATCTACATCACCTGTGTTTTTCTATTTAGCAGCAGACTATGATCTCTCCCTGGGAAAAACTGAGTAAGAAAGTTAGCAAAGCAGGTCAAGACGAGAATTTTCTTGGCGTTGCCCATTGGGTAGAAAATATTGCCGCCAAGGTTTTGGCTGTTGCTTTGAGTTTAGTGATTCTGATCTCGCTCACTGATTTGGTGATTTTGCTGGTTCGGGATCTAATGGCGGACCCAGTTGGTTTTTTTGATAAAACGCTGATTGATATTTTCGGTCTGTTTCTAAATATTCTGATTGCGCTGGAGCTGTTAGAAAATATCACCGCTTATTTAAAAAAGCATGTTGTTCAAGTTGAATTGGTGATTGTGACTTCGCTGATTGCGGTTGCTCGTAAAATCATTATTTTTGACTTCAGTAAATACAATAATCTAGACCTGCTCGCCCTAGGAGGCGCAATTTTGGCCCTCTCGGTAAGCTATTTGCTAATTAAACGCACGAATAGAAATATGAAGAATGAACGACAGTAGAGCCGATCCAATTGCTCTAACTGAACCATCAGAGTTATTGGCAACTGCTGCGAAGCAGTTGCGATTATGGGTCATTGGATGGTTCCATAAAATCCCACAAAATCTCATCAGGCTCATCCTCCACCTCATCCTCAGGTAAGGGGCCGGACAAGGGAGCCGCAACGGCAAGACTGAGATTGGCGAGATTGTAATTGGTGGTGTAGTGGGTGGCGATGCGTCGCTCTAGCTGCTGCACTTGCTGGGTTAGCTGCTGCATCTGCTGTTCGACCGTAGCGAGGCGAGTCGGCCAATCCACATCCAGAACGTTGGATGAATTAGATGAATTGTCTAGGTAGGGAGTTTCCAGCAGTAGGGGTTGGGTTTTAAGCACAGCCGCCAAACTATCGACACTGCTACAGGTTTGCTGAACCTGGTGGCTCAGTTGACCGATTTGACGGTGCATCTGCTGCATCTGTTCGGCTAGTTGCGCCACTGTATGGGCCAATTTATCTAGTTTGTTGTCTGTCCACTGTTCCATAGTCACCCAGTTTTCCTTTCGCTGAAATTGCTGACGGTGCCGACGTTCGGTTTCATCTTCGTTTTCATCATAGTGGCATATCTGACTGCATCCGCTTCAGCCGACTGCCGTATCCGTCAGAATTTGTCGCACCTGACTGTGAGTTAGGGTAGGATTAGCGCTGAGCATCAGAGCAACGGTGCCAGCCACATGGGGAGTTGCCATCGAGGTGCCACTGAGAAAACCGTAGGAATTACCAGGGAGAGTTGAATAAATTTGTACGCCTGGAGCCACCACATGCCGCAGCCGTGGACTACCTCCAGCCCGGTTAGAGAAGCGAGCAACTGAGCGCTCCCGGTTAACGGCACCAACCGACAAGCCATACTGGGTGGCATAGCGAGCGGGTGCTCCCGGACTCAATAAGCCTTCGTTGCCAGAGGCACTGACCGTAACTACGTTGCGTGAGGCAGCATAGGCTAAGGCACTCTGGAGTTGGGGAGAATCCGCACTGCCTAAACTGAGGTTAATGACCCGTGCTCCATTGTCCACAGCATAGCGAATCGCTTCCGGCAAACTGCCGCCATTCACAAACCAGCCATCTGCTACATCGCCCAACCGCAATGCCATGATTTTGGCATCGGGAGCAACGCCCGTATTGCCGCTTCCATTATTTCTAGCAGCGATTGTGCCTGCTACATGGGTGCCATGCTCCTGTCCAGAGTTATTGGTACCGGGGGATACATTGGCGTTGTTTTGACCGATACCAAAATTCCAGCCGTTGATATCATCGATGTAACCATTCACATCGTTGTCAATCCCATCACCAGCAATTTCATCCGAATTAATCCAAATATTGTCTCTCAAATCGGGATGGGTAATATCCACACCGGAATCAATCACCGCAACGGTTACCCCTTGGCCTGTGAATCCTCTGGCCCAAACATCCGGTGCCTGAACAGCATCTAAGTTCCAATTGTTGCCGCCAAAATCCGCGAGGCTAGCAAACCTCGGTGCATCAATTGATCTAGCAACAGCCGCCGCTGCATTGACCAACCCGTACCCCCTGATTCTGTCAAATGCTTCGGCATTGAGACGTATGGCCACTCGTCTCGTTGGTGTTGTGCGTTTGACCGCTCGTTTAGTGGTTGACTCAGCCTGCAGGCGGTCGGCATGCAGAAATTCAGAATTCTGGAATCGTGCTGCTTTGTTAGCGGCCACCCAGGGTTGATCCAAGGTCAGACCTGTCAAGCGATCGCAGGCAAGCGGCGCAGATTTGCCTCTGAGTTGCTCCCAGCCCAAATCAGAGGTGCGCGGCATCGGAGCGAAGCCACTGTCCAACCAATCCCAAGTCTGACTGCGAAGGATCAAGGGTTGACCTGACTCTAACCCCAGACTCAACGGTGCTAGAGACGATCTGGACTGGGGAGCAAGGATGTCGCGCTGGTTAAGATTAAGCAACCCAGAGCTGCTGGCAGTGATATCACCACTGCTGAAGGGAGTGAGAGAAGCATCCAACATAGATCTGAGCTTATACGACTAGGGGATTTAGCAGAATTTAGTGTTCATCCACGCAGATATATGCAGATTCTGAGGGAGATTCTGGAGCAAATTCTGGTGGCAAGTTTTGCTGAACTAATCAGTCGTCAAACAGCCAATCCTCAGACCTTGCCCATTGACTTTCGGTTCCGTCAATAGGTTCCCAGGAGTTGAACTATGGCGTACACCCAAATAGGATGATAGTTTTGCCAGGATGTTAGAAGAAAGGGGAAATAGTCTAGGCAAAACTACAAGTAAGGCTGCTCTAGCCTCATATTTGGCTGCTTGTATGCGACCTGTATGCGACCTGTATGCGAGTGTATACAAGTCTCAAATTAATTTCTACATATTGATTTCTACACATTGACTTCTACAGTCGTTTTTTGCAACAGGGCTGGTAGAACGATAGGACCAAACCATTATAACGGGCAGCGCAATAGGTGACAAAATGGCAAGGTGAGAGGTGAAGCTATAGGCTGAAGATGGTATGCGCTGATGTATCACCAGCTAGCAAAACGTTTTAAGAGTAGCATACAAGTAGTATATTTTACAGGTTACTTTTTGATGATGTATTTGTACATGAATTTGGAAATATTATTGTATATGTTTCGAGGCACCATGAAGGTTGCCCTACTACGATACAGCTAAACGCGCCAGAGCGATTTGTAGACGAGACACTGAGCTTGAGGCAGCAAAACCAACACTGGCAGCTACGCAGGTCTAGGATCAATTGCGTCTGGATTGAAGGCAAACGGTGGCAAGACCAGCGATTCTCCATTGGGCAAAGCAACCGTGACTCGAAACTGTTCATCCCAGGTGCCTGCAACTTGCGCATAGAGGTAGGGCGATTGATCGAGCTGCTCTTCGGCCAGCACTTGCATGGCGTCCTCCACCTTGAGCACAGTTCCGGATGGCAAATGGGTGCTAGGTTGGGCACCGAGAACCAGCAGCAGCGACCATTCGGGCGAGTCTGCAGCAGATGCCAAGGCCCAGCCCAGGACATAGAGCCGCAATGCAGTTGTACCCACCTGAAAATCCCAGTAGGCAGAGCGGGCTTCTGGCGAAATCTCTAGTCGATGTTCGCGGATCAGCTCGGTAATCACCGCATCCAGGTCTTCTATCGGCGAACGGGCTGAGCGCATCGCCATCATTGCTCCTTCTAGGTTGAAGGCAACCGGCGGCAGCAGCAACCAGGACAGTTCTTCTGCTACCTGGTCCAGCCGATTGCGTAACCAAGCGCCAACATTAATGGCGGGAGATGGGGAGAGTGGAGAATGGGGAGAAGCAGACCGGGAAGCAGCTGAGGCGGTTCTGAGAGCAGCTGCATCTGAGTGGCGCAAGTGCAGCAACAGGGTGTCTACCTCGTGGGTAAATTGATCCACTGGCAGCAGCATGGTCTCCGGATCGAGCTGAGGATCGAATTGGATAGTTGGGGTTTGTTGGTGGGCACGAGCGATGAGCTGGCTACCGGGCAAATAACCATAAACCCGCACTTCCGCCAGTTCCTCTAGCACTTCTACTAATAGATAAAAATCGGCAGCAAACTCAGTCAGATCAACAATCGCTTTGGGAATTGCCACCATTGGGTCTTCGAGGCAATCAGTTAACAGTAAGTACAGCCTAAACTCACCGATCTGCAGTTGGCAGACCTGCTGGCTCAGTGCAGCCTGCTTTGCCTTAGTTACAGACAGGTTGCGGCCCGGCAGCCAGTCGCTCTTGAGGGCCAAATCGGGCAAGCGCTGTTGCAGCCATTCCTGAACCCCCAGCAGGGCCAGTCCACTCAGATAGGTTTGCCAGCGTTCGGCCTCGGTGGTTGCCTGTTGGCTTAGCTCTAGCGCCCAGTTGATCTGCTCAGGAGCCAGGGAAATCCCCTCAGGGGACAGTAATTGAGCGGTAATCAATTCGTCGTCGAGAAAAAAGTTCATGGTTTAGGTCTCCAAAAGATGCAAATACTGGCAGAAGCAACGGGCATAGGGATTTTGCGATTCGGGTTGGGGCACGGATTTTTTGCTGTAGGTGCTGGTCACGTCCTGATTCAGAATGCGGTCGATCAGCTCACCGAGCAAAAACTCACCTTGATTCAGGTAGTCTTTCAGCAGCACATCCGGCTGATTGCCCAGCATCAGCAGCCACTTTTGGCAGATGTCGGCCCATAGCTCTTGTTTGAGGCGTTGCTGCAAGTGCTGGAGTTGGTCAGTACTGAGATACTCTTGTAACACCTGATCCAGTTGGTCCACCATCAGGAATAGCCAGGCCATGCGCACATCGGCTCGCAAATCGTCCAGTTTCAGCAGGCGCGTCACCTGAAACTGTTTTTGTTTGCCCACCAAGGGCGCAATTTCGGTCATCGACTTATTTTCGCAATAGAACAGCCGCAGCGCTTTCAGAAATGCCCGATCGTCCGGCAGAGCTTCTGGATCTTTAGGGGGTTTTTTGCTGCGCAGATAGGCGAGGCGATTGTCAACCGCCTGCTGGATTGCCTGCATCAGGCACTGTTCCGATTGTTGCCGATAGCGTCTCAGAAACGCATCCTGCCCATCGTCTGGTTCAGCAGACTGCACCTGCTGCTGATTAGCTAGAAATCGGATCTGCTCATCATCAAGCGATAGCGTCGCCTTGCTCTTGCCCTGCCGCAGCTTCTGGGCCAAGTCTCGTAGCTCTCGCAATACCCGCGCTGGCGAGTCGCCGGAAATCCTCTGCTGCGTTAAATAGTCCACCATGCGGTTGAGCTGGTCTTCGCTAGGCTCACTGCACCGTTGGCCGGGGTTGGTGGCGCGACGCTGCATCCGGTCGGCTCGGTAGATGGCGTGAAAGCTACTCAGTAACTGACAGGCTCGATCCATTTCTGCCGGAGACACCCCATCCGCCAACAGCCGCTGTAACCGGACCGGGGTGGTGTGGCTCAAAATAGCCCAATCGCTGGCTAAGTAGATGCCGCACTCGGTCAAGGCCGCATTCAGCAATTTTTGTTGGAGCACAAGCCGCTTTGTCCAGGTGCTCAAATTACTTTGCCTGGGATCAAAGCTCTGGACAATCTTGACGGCCAACGGCTGATGGCGTAGCGTGGCCACAGCGGGGGAACCGAGCCCATCATCGCAAGGTTGGAGCGGATCGACATCGTCCAGGACATAGGGCAGTAGATCCTGGCAGCTAAACTGGCCCTGAGTGGCAAAGCGACGTTCTAAATTCAAACAAATTTGCGGGATCTGCTGCGAGACAAAGCAGCGCAGACAGGCTTCGGCTAATCGAGAGGATTGGCCCCGTTCGCCGCTCTCCTGCATAACTGCAACTAGCTGACGTTGGATCAGCAGATCGGGCAGATCCTCAGCTTCTAGCAAGTCGGGAAACTGCTGTTGAAAAAACGCCTGGGCAACCAGAATTTCCTGCCGTCTCAGCTTCCCAGAACCCTCTAGCCGCGTATGGGTCCAGTATCTCCAAGCTGTTCCCATCCTCACCTCCAACCCCTCGTTTGAAGTACGATAGCGCTAACGCGCCGCAAGGCAATCATGATCTTGTTGATCCTACGGCTCATACGCAACTCTAGCTCTATTCTCAAGCATCGTTTTGACTTAGCTGCAACGAATGCAGCAGGTATGCAGTTGACGCTCAAGCCGCCCCCTCCGCCCTCAACCTAGTCCGCACTCATGGCTAATTTTCCTCCCAGTCCGACCCACACCATCTCTGGGCCAGTGCTCTATCACTGGCGCAAACAGGCCCAAGCTCAAGCGATTGCAGCCGAGGTTCCGGTAGTAGAAGTGGATTGGTTGCTACAAGCCCTAACTGACCTAGATCGGCTGGCCCTGCGGCTAGAAACCTTCCAGACCAAACCCGAAATCACCCTGGCTTGCTCCCCTGCCGATCTAGACCAACTCTGGCAACGCCGACTTCAGCAGCGAATTCCTGTGCAGTATTTAGCTGGTTGTGTTCCCTGGCGACAGTTTTCCCTGACCGTTTCACCAGCAGTGCTGATTCCCCGCCCCGAAACCGAGCTGTTGATTGATCTAGCACTGGCAGCCGTTGAGCAGTCTGCATGTTCTGAGCCGCGACAGGGCCACTGGGCTGATTTAGGAACTGGCAGCGGGGCGATTGCGCTGGGCTTGGCCGATGCCTTGCCCCAGGCCAAGATTCATGCTGTCGAAACCAGTGCCGCTGCGTTGGCGATTGCCCAACAGAACGCCCAGCAGTTCCGGATGGCGTCCCGTATTCAGTTTTATCAAGGCTCCTGGTTTGCCCCGCTCCAGCACCTGCGCGGTCAACTCAGCGGCATGGTTTCCAATCCGCCCTATATCCCCCGTAGCCAGATTTCTGACCTCCAGCCCGAAGTAGCCCAACATGAGCCACAGCTTGCCCTTGACGGTGGCGAAGATGGTCTAGATTGCGTCCGTCAGTTGATTAGTGATGCGCCAGCTTACCTGCAATCGGGTGGAATTTGGCTCGTTGAACTGATGGCGGGCCAAGCCAAAACCGTAGCGACGCTGCTGCAAGCCCAGGGCGACTACCAATCCATTGCCATTCATCCTGACCTGGCAGGGGTGGAGCGATTTGTGCTCGCCTACCGGCGCTGAAGGATTGGGTTCAGAAGGATTGGGTTGATCAAACCGCAACGCAGTCAAACAGCATGGTTGTCATATAGCGCTCGGCCCATTCGGTACCAAAGGATTTCTCCAGCACTCGGCGTGTTTTATCATTCTGCCGCTGCATGGTACAATAGCGCTGCTGGCCAGCTAGAACCTTGGATACCTCAGTCGAAGCCTGCAACGGGGTGGCAGTGCTAGCAATTTGGCAGTGAATCGTCAAAAAAGTCAGCACCCGCTCCAGAAACACCGCTTCTTCCTCAGCTGTCACCGGACGCACAAACAAACAAAACTCCGAGAAAATATCGCCCCAGGGCGGTAAGCCCCGCGGTTGGGAAAACTGAAGCGGCGGTAGTTCAGCCAACTGAGCCTGATAGACCGCTGGCAAAGAGCGATCGGCACTCACCGGAGATAGATCCGCAATGGCGGCACTAATGGCAGCCTTTTCTCCCCGACTGCCGACAATATCTGCCCCAAAAATCGGCAGGGCATAGGCTGGGTTGGGAAACATAACGCAGTGGAGAATATCCAATCCCTTGCCCACCTGAGCTAGCTCTAGATGCAATTTGCGAAACTGAGGCGTTTGGTAGCAGTGGTTTTCAATCACCAACCGCTCGCCTTCTAGATATCCTTCAACGTATCCCAGATCGTCTGGCACCTGGTAAGGAGATAAATCCAAATACTGTTGCCAAATTCGTTCAATTCCATTCGCCAGCTTTTGAATCAAAGCATGCTGTTGATTGCGCAGAGGGGGATTGAGAGAATTTGACATAGCGTCCTACCAGGCTAAATATTCCTTATCTTAAGATTCGCCTATAGCTCGTGCAAAATGTGTGCACATCCTATTCTACGATCCTGAGGTCAGATCAACTGGCCCAAGCTCGCATTCGTCGCAGTCGATTCAGAATTCGGTTGGCTAAGTCAGTCGCCCGCACCGGCTTACACAAATAGTCGTCAGCCCCTACCGTAAAGGCTTGATTTTGAGTCGCCGCATCGTCAAAAACGCTGACAAACACTACGGGTAGCCGCTGCCAGTGGGGATCATCCCTTAGCATTTGGCAAAGCTCCAAACCATTGAACTGGGGCATGTTCACATCCAGCACCAAAACATCTGGGCAAACTGTCCGCAGTACCGTCCAAAATTGCTGCACATCCGCCAAGGTCGTCACTTTAAACCCCCAGGGATTCAGGAGTTTGGGCAGGGTACATAACCAGTCCTGGTCATCATCAACGATCATGACTTTGGTGGCGGAGGCGGTGTGAGATTTTTCGTTAGCAGAAGATTTAGACGACTGGGCGGGAGACTGCTTTGAGGATGGTTGAGAGGGAATGGCATCAATGTTCTGGATAGCCTGCTGGAGACTGACAATCAAGGTTTCTGCCTGAGCTGCTTGAGCAGGAGCGAGGTCAGCGCTGAACAGAGTTTCCAACTGACGTGCCCTATCTACCGTGTCCTTGAGGCCAAAAATTCCCAATGTGCCGATCAGCTTGTGAGCCACTTGATAGGCCTGCTGTTGCTCCGCTTGGCTCAGGAATTTGGCCCTAGCAAGGGGAGGGGCTGACGTTAGCGCCTGCACCATCTGCAACAGATCTGCTAGCTGGCTGAGGCATTTGGGCTTAGTGGTAAGCCAGGTACGATTTAAAAATTCTGCATATTGGGCCTGCTGTTGAGCCTGCTCTACTTCTTGATTTGAGTCAGTGCTGGGCGGGTTTGCAGCGGTCGCAGGTTCGGCCTGGGATGAGTTTGTGCTTTGCGAACGGAGAGGCAGTTTCGATTCAGGTAAAGCATCTAGCCCCTTCAGGTAATAGCCGCGTCCGTGCATCGTGCTGATGAAATCGGATGGAGCGCCCGCTGCCGCCAGCTTATGCCGCAACCGTCGAATATGGGAGCGCACCGTCGCTTCAGCCGGGAACTCTTCCGACGACCAGAGCCGATCCAAAATTTCGTCGCTACAGAGCACCTGCTGACTATGGCGCAGCAACAGTTCCAGCAAGTCATATTCTTTAGTCGTGAGGGTGAGGGGCTGATTGTTGTAGGTGACTTCGCAGGTGCTAGGATTGAGCAGCAAATCGCCCCAGGCCAGGATGGGTAGTGGGTTAGCGCTGCCTCGTCGCAGTAGGGCACGGATGCGGGCGATCAGCTCTGCCGGATCAAACGGTTTCACCACATAGTCATCGGCTCCGGCATTCAGTCCTTCCACTTTGGCGGTGCTGCTGTCTTGGGAGGTTAGCAGCAAAATCGGTATCGTGTAGCCCTCGGCCCGCAATCGCTGGCAGAGGTTAATCCCATCCAGCTTGGGCAGCATGATATCCAAAATAATCAGGTCATACTCAAACGTAGAGCCATAGAGCCAGCCGCTCTCGCCATCCTTCACCGCATCCACCACATAGTGCTGGGCAGATAAACTGCGAGTTAAGGCGGCAATCAATGCCTCATCGTCTTCGATCAGCAGGATTTTCATGATTCCAACGGCCAGTGCAGAATTTTGGCAATTTGCTCTGGTAAATCAAGTGAATTAAACGGTTTAGTAATCACTCCACTCACACCCAAGTCATTGAATTGCCGCCGCTCGGCAGCCTGGGCTTTTGCTGTCAAAAAAATGACTGGAATCTGTTCGGTCTCTGGATTCGCCTGGAGCACTTTGAAAGTAGCGATGCCGTCCATCTCTGGCATCATCACATCCAGCAGAATCACATCCGGGCGTTCGGTTTTGGCAGTATCAATTCCCGTCGGGCCAGAGCTGGCAGTGATCACATCCCAGCCAACCGTCAAGCGAATGCCAAACTGCACCACGGTCTGAATCGTTTCTTCGTCGTCAATGATCAAAACACGCTTGGTTGCCATAGCTTTTTCAACCACTCACCTCATTCACTCAACTGCTACTGCCTACGGCAACGCTGCGCGACCCGCAGAAGCGAGCTACCATGCATCCACTCAACGCTGCTGCAACGCCGGCACGGTGAAAAAGAAAGTACTGCCCTCACCGAGTTTGCTTTCGGCCCAAATTCTGCCCTCATGTTGTTCGATAATTTTGCGGCAAATCGTCAATCCCAGCCCAGTACCGCCCTTGCGCCGCGAGTCCGACGAATCCACCTGCTGAAATCGCTCAAAGATACTTTCGAGTTTATCAGCCGGAATTCCCTGTCCCTGATCGCGTACTTGAAACAGGACCTCGGCAGGAATGGGTTGGGATTTGGCCGACTTGCGCCCCTTCCGCCGCGCAGCAGGGATCACCGACCGAGCGCCCGATGATTTAGCGGATTGGGCTGAATCGGTATACTCGACCGACAACCAAACCGTGTCACCCGGTGCCGAAAACTTGATGGCATTGCTGAGCAGATTGGTTAGCGCCTGGACAATGTAGTCAGAATCGGCCCAGATCAGGATATCTACCGGATGATTAGACAGAATTACCTCATGCTGTTGGGCCATCGGCTGCATTGATTCGATTGCCTGGATCATCAAATCTGCCGCATTACAGGATTGTTTTTCCATCCGTACTTCGCCCGACTCGATCCGCTGCAAGTCCAGCACGTTGTTCACCAAGCGCACCAATCGGTCAGTGTTCTCATCGGCAATTTCTAGCATCTGCTGCCCGTCGGTGGAAAGAGTACCCAAGCGGCCCGTGGTTAAAATCTTCAGGGCGCTATGCAGCGAGGTAAGGGGCGTTCGCAGCTCATGGCTGACGACTGAGATAAATTCATCTTTCATGCGTTCAATTGCCTTGCGCTCGCTAATATCGCTCGTAAGTGCAAAGAACCCCTTCACCGTTTGCTGCTCGTCCAGATGGGGAATGTAGGTGACATTAACCGAACGGATTGCTCCCGTTTTGATTTTGATTTCCGTTTCGTAAACCACGGCTCGACCGGAAAGCGCCTCTTCTACATAGGGAGACATACGGTGGTAGCAATCTTCGCCCCAGACGGTTTGCAGATGGCAGCCGCAGATCTGGCTTGGCGGTTGACCCAACCAATCAGCATAGGCTTGATTATTAAAGCGGTACCGCTGCTGGTCATCTACATAGGCAATCAACACCGGCAGAGCATTGGTAATCAAACGGAGCTGTTCCTCACTTTGCCGTAAAGCAAATTCTGCCTGCATCCGGTCGTTGATCTCCTGCTGAAGGCTGTGATTTGCTTCTCGCAGTTCTGCCGTGCGCATTTCTACTAGTTCTTCAAGGTGGCCAAGCAACTGGGCTTGCGCTAAAGCAATACTGATCTGATCAGCCAACTGCTGCATCAGCTCTAGCTCAAAGTCATCCCAACGGCGGGGCTGGCTGCACTGATGGGCAATCAACAGACCCCAAAGTTGGTTCTCCGGAATTGATGCATTGATCTGGGGCGAGTTCAAGTTTTGCAGAATCGGCACAATCAGCTTGGCCCTGATATCAAACTGCTCGATAAACTCCACCAAACATTCCGCCAATCCCGCTGCCGGGTCCCGCACATCCGCGATCGCCCGCACCCGACCTTGGGCATAGAGCTGCTGATATTCTTTGGGAAACACCTCTTCTGGAAACTCCATTCCCAGGATCTCGGGATAGGCAGGTAACACGGCTTCGCTGATCGGCTTGCCGGTACCATCGGGCAGCACCTGATAGATCAACACCCGATCGGCCTGCAAAATCCGCTGCACTTCGGTGACGGTGGCTCGCAAAATTTCCTTGAGCTGCAAGGATTGGCGAATTTTCAGCGTCACCTCGGCAAACAACTCGACCCGCTGCCGCTGCCGCCGCAGTTCATCCGCAATGCTATCCCGCCTTTTGGACGCTGCCTTTGAGGACGTCTTTGGAGATGTCTTTGGGGACGCGGGGGAAAGGGCACCTTTCTGGGTTTGCCGTTGGCTGGTCATCGTGGCACTACACAAAAGTTTATAAAGTAAACTTCAAAAACATATTTATCAAACAGCAGCACTCAAAATGCCGCCAAAAAGCACAGCACCGACTTATACTCCAATCAACTCCTTAATCCTAGCTTTAGCGATTGCAGTAAAACTTCAAATTTGATGAATTGAGTTTACAAAAGTTTATTTTAGCTAGAGGAAGTACTTGAGGAGGCAGGAGGCTTACCCGCAATTGATTTGCAGGCTATTGGAAGTACACTACAAGTGCGCTGCGTTGCCCTAGTCTGCGGGCGGGGAGTCCAAGCTGTGATTCTTCAGGGCTGCCGTAGGAGTGCACTCAGTGCTTACCCTAATTTGGACGGCCAGACGTTACTCTACAGCCCGCTGTTCACTCGCGAGTGGGATGGAATTTGAGACACTTTCTTTGAACCATTCAATTGACAAATTGACACAGAATCCTGAACAGACTCACTAAATTTGCAACTCCTACCCCCTACTCCCTACCCCCTACTCCCTACTCCCCACCCCCTACCCCCTACCCCCTACTCCCTACTCCCCACCCCCTGCCCCCTACAATCATTCCTCATTACTGTTAAAAGACATAAAACAATGTAAAGATAGATTACGGCTATTTCATTTCACTGCAAACCTGGAACTGCTTGCGCTGAGAGAGTTTGCGGCGTTCTCAACATTTCTTAACCGGATTGTGATTTAATGCTGCTAGAATTGCACAAAGTTTGCACAAACAGGTTGCTTTAATCGATGGTGGTCCAAAAGCAACTGGCCTCCGGGCTGTTTAGGTCGGGGGTCAGGATTCTTAAAAACTCACTCGAACGCCATTAAGATGACCGATTTGAAATACTCCATTGAGATGACCGTAGGGTGAGGTCCGGACACTCGTTGGGATTGTTTGCCTCGCCAAATAGTTTGACTGATCAGAGATAGTTCAGATGTAGCTAAACGAACATAGCTCAATGAATCTGTTCCTGACGCCGAGACTGCGACGGTTTATTAAATCGCACAGATTCGTGTGTCAATCTCTGGTCGAAATGATGGCGGACAAGCAAAATCAATCACGTAGGCTTTGAGCCAATCCAAACTCAAGTCAATGATTAGGAGATAACTAGAATGCTAGACGCTTTCACTAAAGTGGTTGCTCAAGCGGATGCTCGCGGCGAATTCATCAGTGATTCGCAAATTGATGCCCTGAAGAACATGGTTGCTGAAGGCAGCAAGCGCTTGGATGTGGTTAACCGTATCACCTCCAATTCCTCCAAGATCGTGGCCGATGCAGCTCGTGCTCTGTTTGCTGAGCAATCTCAGCTGATCGCTCCGGGCGGTAATGCTTACACCAACCGGCGGATGGCAGCTTGCTTGCGCGACATGGAAATCATTTTGCGCTATGTCACCTACGCAGCCTTTACTGGCGATGCTAGCGTCCTCGATGATCGCTGCCTGAATGGGTTGCGCGAGACCTACCTGGCTCTAGGTGTGCCCGGTGCTTCGGTGGCTGTTGGCGTACAAAAAATGAAGGATGCAGCCATTGCAATTGCTAACGACCCCAATGGTGTAACTCGTGGCGATTGCAGCTCCCTGATGTCTGAGCTGGGCGGCTACTTTGATCGGGCTGCTGCGGCTGTTGCTTAATGCGCTCGTTGCTCGTTTTGTCGCTTACTTGTTTAGGGTTTGCCTAATTGCAAATAAGGCAACTCTATCTGATCAAGCATCGACGCTTACACTTTGCACACTTTTCCACATTTATTGAGAGGTCATCCAGTATGAAAACTCCTTTAACAGAGGCAGTCGCAACCGCAGATTCTCAAGGCCGTTTCCTCAGCTCGGCTGAACTTCAGGTCGCATTTGGTCGGATGCGTCAAGCTACAGCTAGCCTAGATGCTGCAAAATCTCTCAGCTCCAAGGCGCAAAGCTTGGCTGAAGGCGCTGCTAACGCGGTGTATCAGAAGTTCCCCTACACCACGCAAATGCAAGGCTCCAACTATGCATCCAGCAACACGGGCCGTGCGAAGTGTGTGCGGGACATCGGCTACTACATCCGCATGATCACCTACTGTCTAGTTGCAGGCAGCACGGGTCCAATGGATGATTACCTGATCTCCGGTTTGGCTGAAATCAACCGCACCTTTGATCTGTCTCCCAGCTGGTATGTGGAAGCTCTGAAGCACATCAAGGCAAACCACGGCCTATCTGGCGACCCAGCGGTAGAAGCCAATTCCTACATTGACTATGCCATCAATGCTCTGAGCTAAGGCTCTTTTGCCTCCAGGACAGCGGCATAATGCGCGTGCGGCGTGTAGCGCGTGCGGCGTGTATTAGGCTGTTGTCCTGGCATTGTTTTCTCCTGTTTCTCTAATTGCAATTGAGGATCTGAGCGATGACAAGTACTATGGCAGCTCGGCAGCTCGGCGTGGAGCCGTTTATTGACACTCCGCCGGTAGAACTGCGGGCAAATTGGAGCGAAGATGATGTCCAAACCGTGATCAATGCTGCCTATCGGCAGGTGTTTGGCAATGATCATGTGATGGAGTCGGAGCGGTTGACGAGTGCAGAGTCACTGCTACGTCGGGGCAGTATCAGCGTGCGGGATTTTGTTCGGGCTTTGGCTCAATCTGAACTCTATCGGAAAAAGTTTTTCTATTCGACTCCCCAAGTTCGTTTTATTGAGTTGAACTATAAACATCTGCTGGGCCGTGCCCCTTACGACGAGGCGGAAATTGCTGCCCATGTCAATCTGTATCAGCAGCAGGGATACGAAGCTGAAATTGATTCCTACATTGATTCCATCGAATATCAAGAAAATTTTGGCGAATCGATTGTGCCCCACTATCGCGGCTTTGAAACCCAGCGCGGCCAAAAAACGGTTGGTTTCAACCGCATGTTCCAGCTCTACCGGGGCTATGCCAACAGTGACCGCTCTCAGGGTAAAAACAAGGCTGGCGCACTGACTCAGGAACTAGCTCTGAATTCGGCAACACCGGTTAGAACCCCTGGGTTTGGCAAAGGGTTGGCGAGCACGAATCGGGGCAATCGCGGTCAACTCTTCCGGGTGCGAGTCACCCAAGCCGCTAGCGGACGCACCCCTCAAATTCGGCGCAGTACCAGTGAGTTTCTGGTGAGCTACGAGCAGCTTTCTCCTACGCTCCAGCGCTTGAACCAACGAGGCAGCCGCGTGGTTGACATCTCCCCAGCCTAATACTCATCGAATCTGATTGATCGGACTCTATTGAAGGAGAATCATCTGTGGCAATTACAACCGGAGCATCCCGTTTGGGAACAAGTGGCTTCACTGAAACGAGGCCAGTTGAGCTGCGGCCAAACTGGTCGCCGGAGGATGCTAAGACTGTCATTAATGCTGTTTATCGGCAGGTGCTAGGCAACGATTACCTGATGGAATCGGAACGCCTGACGAGTCTGGAGTCGCTGCTCAAGAATGGGCAGCTAACCGTGCGGGAATTTGTGCGAGCCGTTGCTAAATCGGAACTCTATAAGCGCAAATTCCTCTATCCCCACTTCCAAACACGGGTGATCGAGCTAAACATCAAGCATTTGCTGGGTCGTGCTCCTTACGACGAAGCGGAAGTGATCGAGCACCTCGACCGTTACCAAAACGAAGGCTTCGAGGCCGACATCGATTCCTACATCGACTCGGAAGAGTACGAGATGAATTTTGGCGATTCCATCGTGCCCTACTATCGCGGTTTTGCAACCCAAACCGGGCAAAAAACTGTCGGCTTTACCCGCATGTTCCGCCTTTATCGCGGCTATGCCAATAGCGACCGGGCACAGATCGGGGGTACGTCACCTCGGTTGGCCGCAGAACTGGCTCGCAATAGTGCTTCAGCCGTAGTTGCGCCTTCGGGTGGCAGTGAGGGCTTCGCCTATCTGCCGTCTAAGCGGAGTGTGGTACCCAATCGGGTGTTTGGTAGCGCCGTACCGGGTACTTCAGAGCGGTTGTACCGCATTGAGGTGGCCGGCATCAGCCTGCCGAGATATCCCAAGGTGCGCCGCAGCAACCGGGAATTTATTGTGCCTTATGAGCAGCTCTCCAGCACCCTCCAGCAGATTAACAAGATGGGAGGCAAGGTTGCGAGTGTAACGCTGGCCCACTAGGCAGGGACAGTTTTGCGTATATTGAGCTTCGGCTCAAGCTGTAATCAAACATAGGGCGTTGCTGAAGATATTGGTGCTTTTGAGGATAGAGGCTGGATGTTTTCCTGAGCTGAATCAGCTAAAGATTCATAAGGGTATCTTGCTCGTGACCCCACAGTTCCAATCTCCTGCCAGCAACGCCAATTTCGTATCAACCTGGATGAATTCTTGATGGAGACTGATCACCATGTTGGGACAATCCGTATTAACAAACCCGTCTTCCTCGTCAGCTGAAAATCGCGTTTTTGTCTATGAGGTAACTGGCTTACGCCAAAACGATCAAACCGATAAAAATAACTATGCAATGCGTACCAGCAGCAGTATTTTTATTCAAGTGCCTTACAATCGCATGAATCAGGAAATGCAGCGGATTACGCGCATGGGCGGCAAAATTGTCGCAATTCGTCCGGCTGATGCAACGAGCGGGGTAGATACCGCGTCTAGCAGCAACCCAGAAGGGGAGCAGTAAGAAGTCAGGAGGCAGGAGCCAGAATTGGCTTTAGCTGCTAGGAATAGGTCAAGCGAGTGGATACTCTGTTAGATTGTTCACTTTGACGATCCGTAGTGCCAGCGAGACGCGGGCGCGGGTAATGGGTTTGTTCGCGCAGCATGTGCGTAGCCAAATCCGCCTAAGCCCCTACGGGAATGCGCCTTCGGCGTAGAATAAGGGGGACGTCAAACTATTATTGGTTATGTGCTGCGCACAGGCTTCGCCTATGGTTCCCCCCTTCTGTAAGGGGGGCTAGGGGGGATCTCAACAGGATTTTTGATCTACTGAGAATCTCTATATGTTCCACAATTAAAGTGCAAAACCCAACAGTTGACTCATCAGCCGTTGGGTTTCACTGTATTTGCATTTGTCCGCTGTATTCACAGAATTCCTGCAAGCAAAATGCAGGCGATTTGGTTTTCAAACCTAAACCTGCACCATGCCTCCAGCCGCCTGGAACCGGGCACGAGCACGCCGCATTGATCGTTCAGCCTGAAGTTTGGCCTGACGATTATCGCCACTCTCGACCTGATCGAACTTACGCATAGCTTCGGTGTAAGCAGTACGTGCTTCTTCTAGGTTGATGGCATCGCCTCGTTCTGCGGCATTCACCAGAATGGTGACTTCGTCGTTTTCTACTTCAGCAAAGCCGCCCATCAGGGCAATTGCCAACCATTCCCGATTTGCCCGGACGCGCATGACGCCGACATCCAGAGCAGTCAAGAGCGGTGCGTGACCCGGTAGCACCCCTAACTGACCTGTCGTACTGGGCAATATCACTTCTTCAGCTGCTGCATCCCAAACCGTTTTGTCAGGAGCAACAACACGAACTGTTAATGGCATAGTTTCTCTCCAAGTTTTAAGTTTTAAGCTTTGAGTTCTGAGTTTTGAACGATTGGAACTAGCTTGAGTGCTGTAAATTCTGCTCACTTCCTCTGAAGCCATCCTCTAGTTAGGACAGCCTCTCAGAACAGCCCTACAATCAGTTCCAACTCAAAACTCAAAACTCAATATTCAAAACTTATTTATTTCCCTTCTGCCTTCAGTTTTTCACCCTTGGCAATGGCTTCATCGATGTCGCCTACCATATAGAAGGCTTGCTCTGGCAGTTCATCGAGGTCACCCGACAGAATCATCTGGAAGCCTTTGATGGTTTTTTCCAGCGGCACATATTTGCCCGGAGAGCCAGTAAAGACTTCGGCCACAAAGAAGGGTTGAGACAGGAAGCGCTCAATTTTCCGCGCCCGTGCCACGGTGAGACGGTCATCTTCCGACAACTCGTCGAGGCCAAGAATAGCAATGATGTCTTGCAGTTCTTTGTAGCGCTGTAGCGTCGCCTGCACCGCTCGTGCTGTGCCATAGTGCTCATCACCAACCACGCTGGGCTGCAACATGGTTGAAGTCGAATCCAGCGGGTCCACGGCTGGATAGATGCCCTTAGAGGCTAGACCACGCGAGAGTACGGTGGTTCCGTCCAGGTGGGCAAAGGTGGTGGCGGGAGCGGGGTCGGTCAAGTCATCGGCTGGCACATAAACAGCCTGAATCGAGGTAATCGAACCTTCGGTGGTCGAGGTAATCCGCTCTTGCAGATCGCCCACGTCGGTACCGAGGGTAGGCTGGTATCCGACCGCAGACGGCATCCGGCCCAGTAGCGCGGACACTTCAGAACCGGCTTGTACAAACCGGAAGATATTGTCGATGAACAGCAGCACGTCTTGCTTGTTGACATCGCGGAAGTATTCAGCCATGGTCAGCGCCGACAGACCGACCCGCATTCTGGCTCCGGGCGGTTCGTTCATCTGACCGTAGACCAGCGCGATCTTGGAGTTGGCCGGGTTGTCTTTGTCGATTACGCCCGACTCGATCATTTCATTGTAGAGGTCGTTGCCTTCGCGGGTCCGTTCGCCCACACCGCCAAACACCGATACACCGCCGTGCTGGGTGGCGATGTTGTTGATCAGTTCCATCATAATTACGGTCTTGCCGACGCCCGCACCGCCGAACAAGCCAATCTTGCCGCCACGACGATAGGGCGTCAGCAGGTCAATCACCTTGATGCCGGTCTCAAATACCGATGGTTTGGTTTCCAGTTCGGTCAGTTTGGGTGCAGGCCGGTGAATCGGCGAGGTTTCGCTAGTGTCTACCGGACCTTTGTTATCGACCGGCTCACCCAAAACGTTGAAGATGCGGCCCAGGGTAGCGGTACCGACCGGAACGCTAATCGGAGCACCCGTATCAACCACTTCCATGCCGCGCACCAGACCGTCTGTGGAACTCATTGCCACCGACCGCACCTGGTTGTCGCCCAGAAGCTGCTGTACTTCACAGATAACGGAAACTTCTTGCCCTGCCGAGTTCGTGCCCTTAATGGAAAGAGCATTGTAGATCTTGGGCATCTGTCCCGCTGGGAATCGAACATCGACAACGGGACCAATGACCTGACTGATATAGCCAATGTTGGTTTTTTCTGCTGTGGTGACCATGCTTGCGCCTATGTGTGATCAGCTTTTCAAATACTTGTCAAATACTTGCACGCTTAAAAATGCCACTATTCAGATTAGCACTGAATGCGAACAATTAAAGAAATGTGAAACAAGTCCACTAAGAATTATTACTCATTTGGTGACGAATTGGGAGGTTGCACCGAACGCAGCGGCGGTTGATTGGCCATCGAGCGGCCCATCGTTAGGATATTTTCCCGCTCAGCCGCCAGAAAGCTGATGGTGTAAATCATGCCGCCCTGCTCCCACATCAGCGAAGAAAACTCGGAAACGGGTCTGAGCGACGGCCCTTCCCGCAGATAGCCCCGCACGCCTTGGGCTAGGGTAATCGGATTGCCCTGAGTTTGATGGCGTTGCAGTTCCCGCTGGGCGCTGAGCGAACGATTCGCCTCGACCGAAAATCCGCCGACCAGACACGGAAAGGGACTGCGCTCACAGGTAAATAGCCCGACGGTCAACCGACCTGGATTAGAAGAGGGCAGCAGTTTAATGATCAATTCCTCCGGATCTAGTCCCGGGCCTGCCGTCAAGATCACCTCTGCTGGCAATCGCATTTCATAGCTGGGCGGCAACTCCTGCCGAATCTGATAGATGTAAGGCCCAAACACAGCAGCCGGACGCGCTGCGGCTAGCTCCTGATTCAACAATTCTTGACCCAACAAGCACCCGCTTCCCAACAACCCCACGATCCAAGCCCGACTGACCACGGTAGTGTTCCTTGCGTTTAGCAATGAGAATTATTATTAATCAGATAATTTTCGGTAATTCAGCCCCAGGCTGTCAACTGCCGTTGAAACACTACCGAAAGATTATTGGCCGGCATCGCGTAGGTTTGGACGAACGCAAGCTGATGGTCTTCGGCAACGGCAATCACATCTTCTAGGTTGCGCACACCCCATTGTGGATTTCGCGCTCGTAGGCTTTGGTCAAAGGCCGCGTTGCTGGGAGCTGTATGTTCACCGCTTTGCATGAACGGGCCATACAGATAGAGAATGCCGCCCGCTGGCAGAATCCGCTGGGCACCAGCCATCAAGCCTAAACAGGCGGACCAAGGCGCGATGTGAATCATATTGATTGCAACAATTGCTCGGATAGGTGCTCGGTTGAGGTCAAGGTTAGCCAGTGGCTCTGGTAAGTTGGGCTGCTCGACGCTCCAAACTGCGTCATGCACATCGAGCGCAATTGGCCCAAACAGGTGAGGCGCTGGAAAATGGTTCTGCCATGCGGCAATGCTGGCTCGTGCCTCTGGGTTGGGGTCTGAGGTAATCCAATTGCGAGGAGCGAAGCGAGGGGCAAAAAAGACCGCATGTTCGCCGGTGCCGCTGGCAATTTCTAGCACGGTGGCTGGCACAGTAGCTGGCGGTAACACCTGGAGCAGCACATTTAGGATCGGCTCGCGGTTGCGCTCTGTGGCGGGTGCATATTGTCTGGCGTCAAGATTCATGCAACGTCTATCAAACCCTATCGAAGTTGATTGAAAGCAGGAGTCTATTCTCTATTGTCGGTCAGAACATGTCTACTCAATTAGAAGCTAATCGATTCTAGATAATTTAACAGGACATCCCGAAATGGCAAAATGCTCTTATATTGCTGCATCTCTGATGGCATTTGCCGAAGTATAGCGGCCAAATTACCTGCCACAGTCGGATAGGCAACGATTTCAACCAATGGATAAATAGAGGTGTGAATTGTAAATAGAATGCCATCGCTGACCGATAAGCGACGTAGGGTTTGGCGCTCTATGCGCAACCAAAGCTGCTCACCAGCATTTTCAGCAGTAATAGTCGGATGAATCAAAGCAGAATTTTCGGTTGAATGAATGGTAGGAGGTAAGAACAAAGCTGGTGAATCGACGATACTCCAGTTGAAGCGATAGCCAGGATAAGCAGGTTGAAGCCGCTGAAAAACCTGGTTAACTGGGCGCGCCAACTTGCGATCATAACCGGGAACGGGCTGGTGAATTTCAGCTACTGGGCAGCCTAGTTTTTCGGGCATCGACCAGCGCGAGGGAAAGCAAACTGAGGCGGCGGCCAACTGGTAACCTGCTTCACTCGGCAACAGCAAACAGAGATCTTCCTGCACCAGCCTACCAGCTAAATCCAGGGGCTGATCTGCAAACTCAGAGCAGCGCCAGCGTTGTCCTGTGGAGGTATTAATCAGCCAATCGTCTTGTTGCTGATAATGTTGCGGAAAATATTGAAGCAAATGCGTTACCAGTAAATCCAAAACTTCTTGCTGAGCTGCTTCACTGCCCGGTAGGCTAGCAAACACCTCCGAATAGCACTGAGTCAGCAGTTCATCTTTTTGCTGTAACTGCTCTGCCCAATCTGGGCCAAGTTCAATCCAATCCTCCAACCGCAGCGGCTGTAACCCCATCGCCAAGCGCCAATGCTTTACCGCAAACAGTCGGGTCACGAACTGCTCGATCGCAAAGCTGTCAGTAGAAGGACCATCCATTGAGGTAGCTGGAGTTGGCATCGTGTCTTCTCACCCAGGCTGTTGGAATCTACTTTTGGAATCTACTTTCGCTAGCTTAATCCACTTATCCCACAGCAGTGCTCCTGGCTCCCCAATCCATTCACCACCCTACAACCCCGTATGAATCTGCCATTCTCGTAGCGCATTAGCAATGCCAGCGTTCAGGTCAGGGGGCACTGCATCTGAAGCTAGTAAGGTTTGCAGACGGTCATAGGCTCCGTGCGCGGCAAGTTGCTTCAGCGCCGCAATCACATGAAACTGCACGCTCGCGTTGGCATCACTCAGCATGGAAATCAAAGCATCAATAGCGCTAGCATCCTGGAGCTGACCTAAACTGAGGGCAATTTGCTGCTTGCCGGAGGGAGTTTGGGAGATTGGATGAGTGGTATGAAGTAGACTCAGCAGAATTTCCAACGCCATCGAGCGCGACTCAGTTGATTCCACTCGCCCTAAAACCGCCACAATTTCTTGAGCCAAAATCAGCGAATCTGAGCCAGAAGCTGCAGTTTGGATTAGGTAAGTCTTCAGTGGCTGCAAGGCTAAGGCCGAATCGATCCAGGCCAAGGCACGCGCTACTTCCATTTGCAGTTCAACTGGGGTATGGGGCGACTGCAAGACCCGATCCAACACATGAATTGCCGCTTCTGTGCCGATTCGTCCCAGCGCGATTGCCGTTTGCCGACAGACGTCCAGATTCAGGTCCCACAGCAGCGGAGTTAAATGCTCGACTAACTCAACTGGCGAGTCTGTCTCAGCCTGAATGCCCAAGGCAACGACGGCAGCACGTCGCACGGGCACATTCGGATCGCGTAAGGCCGCCACTAGCATGGCTGTGATCGCCGAACTGCGAAAGTGACTCAGTGCTTCCATGGCTGCTGCCCGCACCTGCGGGTTGGCATCCTCCATCACACTGAGTAAGGCAGGAATGACATTTGGATGCTGGATTTGAGCCAACGCCTGCACCACAATCAAGCGACTAGAAGGACGAGCCAGTAGCTCGCTCAGGGGTGAGATCGCCGCCGGTCCAATTGTGGCCAAGGTCATCGCCGCCATCGTCAGCGTTTCGGTGTCATCAGTTGTGAACAAAATTTCAACCAAGGCACTAATAGCCAACGGATGCTGAAACTGTCCTAGGATCCGAGCGATAAACCAAAGCAATTGCCAATCGTCATCGTCATCATCGTCGTCATCATCGGAAGAATCACCCCCTGCTTGGACCTGTTGCAGCAATTCTAGTAAAGGCAGAATCGCCGCTTCTCCAAAGGTCGGAATTAGTTTAGCAGCCTCCCAACGACTTTGAAAATCTCCGGTTTGTAGGCTATGCAACACGGCTGTCAGCGATGCCGAACATTCAATGCTTGCAGGGATATCTGATGGCATATCCGCGGCTGTGTTCGCTGGTTTGTCTAGATGCGTTAGTTTATTCATCGATGTGGAATTAATCAGAGGCCAGTCCGAAGAAAATTGGGCGTCTATTGGGTATCTAATCGGGCATTTATCGGGCCTGTCTACCGGGCATTTATGGGGCATCCATATGCTGCCACTGCTGCATGAAGCTGCATGACGCTACACCCAGTTGCAGAGGTCTACTCACAGCTGAGTCTACTTTGATCTGATCTCTAAAACCACCCCAAGTCAGACAAGCTTGAGTGAAAAGCGAGGATTTTATGCAGTTTTTGCATATTGAAACGTCAAGATGTTCATAGTTGTTAATATTCGGTAGTTTTAGATACGAAATTTCCCTATTTCAGCTTGGCCTATTTTGCTGAAGCGAAAAGCAGCACTATCCGAATTCAATCTGTGCAGCAGAGCATTTTATCTACAAGTTTCCCAGACCGGAGCTATTTCGGTTGAGAGAATTGAGTTGCAGTGCCTTCGAGCTATTTCGATAAAATTTAGCCGAAACAGCCATAGTTTGCTGAGAGCTGCTGAGACGCAAAACTATTTTTAATAATTTTTTCCAATTTGCATTCGGAAAATCGCTAATCTAACTACAGAAATTAGTTGGTTATCCAGCCATATTTCTACATCTAACTCGCATTAGCTGGATTGGCAAACCGAACTGGAGACGAAGGGTAGCGGTAAAGCGGGTCAAATTGGGCAGGAATTTTTAACAGTTTTATGCCCAGTTTAAGTCAGAGACGAGCCAGAAGTTAGTCCAGGCTAGTGCAAAACTCGATTCAAATATCGAGAAAAACCAATGGCAGAATTTAGCTCGATTCAATCTAACGATTCCTTTCCTCAAATCGGTAGCATTTGCTGCTGCTTTGAACCTGAATCCGGTTTTAATCTGAGCAATTAACGCCAAAGATAGCAATTTTTTATCTTAGCGATCAGCGATTCCGATGATAGAAACCGCTTGCTTCGAAGCGTTAGCTGATACCAATTCAGTTTTGTAAAAACAGCTACGAAACCAGCTCTAAATGCAGCAATTGCATGATCAAAATGCAGAAAGAACATAAATTGCAAATTTTTGTAACTTAAGTTACGAAACCACCCCTGTCTTTTTCCTAATCTGTCTTGCAAATGAGTCCTACAAGGCAGCTTCAATCTTGATCCAGCGAGGGATAGAACCGTGACCAGCGTTATCACCAATCAAGCCGCCAGTCAGAACAAGTTTGAAAAGTTCAAAGCCGAAAAAGACGGTTTAGCTGTCAAGCATGAACTGGATTACTTTGCTCAGATTGGATGGGAAGCCATTGATGCCACCGATCGCGATCACCGGCTGAAGTGGTTGGGCATTTTCTTTCGTCCGGTTACACCTGGCAAGTTCATGATGCGGCTGCGGATGCCCAGCGGCATTATCACCAGTCAGCAAATGCGGGTTCTGGCCGAGATTGTGCAGCGGTACGGTGAAGACGGCAATGCCGATATCACAACCCGGCAAAATCTCCAGCTTCGAGGCATCCGAATTGAGGATATTCCCAGCATCTTCAATCGGATGAAGGAAGTGGGCATGACCAGCGTCCAGTCTGGCATGGATAATGTGCGCAACATCACTGCTTCGCCGGTAGCAGGACTAGACGCCAACGAACTGATTGACGTGCGGGAACTGGTGCAGCAGGTACAGGACATGATCACCAACAACGGTGAAGGAAATCCTGAGTTTACCAATCTGCCCCGTAAGTTCAATATCGCGATTGAAGGTGGACGAGATAATTCAGTTCACGCCGAAATTAACGATATTGCCTTTGTGCCCGCATTCAACGAGATTGAGTCAGATCATACTTCAGTTCATACTGCGGATGATGTTGATTCGTCTCAACCGTCCCCATCTAACGAATCTGGCTCATGGCGCGATCAGCCGGCTGGATACTGGGCCATTTATAACCAGCAGACGCAGTTAGCCAACGGTTCAACGCCTGCTCCTGCCACACCGACTCGTCAACTTGGGTTCAACGTGGTGGTTGGTGGCTTCTTCTCGGCTAAGCGCTGTGAGGCGGCGATTCCGCTCAACGCCTGGGTGCCGCCTGAAGACGTGGTAGACCTGTGCCGCGCCATTTTGGTGGTGTATCGGGATCACGGCCTGCGGGCGAATCGCCAGAAAGCTCGCCTGATGTGGCTGATCGATGAGTGGGGTCTCGACAAGTTTCGAGCTGAGGTGGAAAAGCAGTTGGGGCGTCCCCTCAGTCCGGCAGCAGCGAAAGACGAAATTGACTGGGAAAAGCGTGATCACATCGGGGTGCATCGTCAGAAGCAGCCGGGTCTAAACTATGTCGGTCTGCATGTTCCGGTAGGACGGCTCTATGCCGCAGACATGTTTGAACTAGCCAGAATTGCTGAAGTCTACGGTAATGGTGAACTGCGCCTCACCGTTGAGCAGAATCTAATCATTCCCAATGTTCCTGATTCTCGTCTAGACGCCCTGCTGCAAGAAGCCCTGCTGCAAAAGTTCTCGATTGAACCGACGCCGCTGGTGCGGTCGCTGGTGTCCTGTACGGGAGCGCAATTCTGCAACTTTGCCATCATTGAAACCAAAAATCGCGCCTTGGAGATTGCTAGAGCACTCGATGAGATGGTGGAACTGACTCGCCCGGTGCGGATCCACTGGACGGGTTGCCCCAACTCCTGCGGTCAGCCCCAAGTTGCCGATATTGGCCTGATGGGCACTAAAGCCCGCAAAAACGGCAAGGCGGTGGATGGTGTCGATATGTACATGGGCGGCAAGGTTGGCAAAGATGCCCATCTCGGCACCTGTGTGCAGAAAGGCATTGCCTGTGATGACCTGAAGCCGATGCTGCGCGATCTGCTGATCGAGCAATTTGGGGCCAAACCCAAAGGCGAGTGGACGCCCGCCGTTGAGGAAGAGACAACCCCAGAAGCTCCAGCGGCCCAACCCGCAACGGTTGCGTTTGCCAAGTCGGGCAAGGAAATCGCCTGCACCACGAATGATTTAATTCTGGACGTGGCCGAACAAGCAGGACTGGAATTAGACAGCAACTGTCGGTCCGGGATTTGCGGCACCTGTAAACAAAAGTTGGTCGAAGGAGCCGTAACCTATGCCGAACCACCGCAGGCGCTGAGCGAAGCCGAGCAAGCCGCAGGTTGGGTGCTGACTTGCAGTGCCCGTCCGGTTGGCCGAGTCGTGATCGATGCCTAGCCAGATACGTATCTAGATGTTTCTCGTTTGTTGTAACTGAGACATGTCTGATTAAGTCAGATCGCCCAAAACTAAACAATCGAAACTGAGTGCCTAACCCTAGTGCCTCAATGGCCCAAAATCTTGATCCCCGTTTTACTTTCAAAATCCCTGAGAAGAGCCAACCATGTCGAAAATTTCTAGACGCAATTTCCTGATTACTGCTGGAGCAACCACCGCCGCAACGTTGATTGTGAATGGTTGCAGCAGTTCTTCAACCAAATCGGGTGAGTCTGCTGGCGGTTCATCTCCAGCCCCCAGCCCGGTTGCCGCTGCCGATACGCCGGAAGTCACCACCGCTAAGCTGGGCTTCATCGCCCTCACCGATTCGGCTCCCCTGATCATCGCTAAAGAAAAGGGGCTGTTTGCCAAGTACGGCATGCCCGATGTGGAAGTGGTG
Source organism: Leptolyngbya sp. NK1-12 (assembly GCF_032598965.1). Lineage (NCBI taxonomy): Bacteria > Bacillati > Cyanobacteriota > Cyanophyceae > Leptolyngbyales > Leptolyngbyaceae > Leptolyngbya > Leptolyngbya sp. NK1-12. Next base: position 5,284,665 of record NZ_CP053586.1, on the reverse strand, counting down.
AAGCAGGCGTCTTGGGCTGTGACACGCGACAATTTGGAACTGGGTTCGGGCGGAGGCGGCATCGATGGTGCCCACATTCTCACACCCATGCCCTATCTGATGGCAGCTGGCAAAATCACCAAGGGCGGGGCCAAAGTGCCGATGAATATCTTGGCGCGGCTCAATGTCAACGGGCAGGGCATTTCCCTATCAAATGCCTACACTGATTTGAAAGTCAGCGCCGACAGCAGTCCTTTGAAGGAAGCCTTTGCTAAGGGTAAGTCCAGCGGCAAGGAAATGAAGTGCGCGGTCACTTTCCCTGGTGGTACGCATGACCTCTGGATGCGCTACTGGCTGGCCGCAGGCGGCATCGATCCCGACAAAGATGTCTCAACGATTGTAGTTCCACCGCCCCAAATGGTGGCCAACATCAAGGTCAACAACATGGAAGCCTTCTGTGTGGGTGAACCGTGGAATGCTCAAACAGTGAACCAAAAAATTGGCTATACAGCCATTACTACCGGCGAGTTCTGGAAAGACCATCCGGAAAAGGCGCTAGCCATGCGGGCCGATTGGGTAGAGCAGAACCCCAATGCCGCTAAAGCTATCCTGATGGCGGTGCAGGAAGCGCAAATCTGGTGCGATGATCCGGGTAACAAAGAAGAAATGTGCAAGATTGTCTCTGGTCGCCAGTGGTTTAAGGTGCCTGTAGAGGACATTCTGGAACGCTCGAAGGGCAACTTTGACTTCGGCAATGGCCGCACGCTGGAAAATAGCGATCTGCTGATGAAGTTCTGGAATGATTCGGCCTCTTATCCCTTCCAGAGCCATGACCTCTGGTTCCTGATGGAGGATATGCGCTGGGGCTACCTGCCAGAAGACACCGATACCAAGGCGCTGATTCAAGCCGTGAACCGGGAAGATCTGTGGCGCGAAGCAGCCAAGGCAATTGGTCAGGAAGCTGCCATTCCCAAGAGCACTTCTCGTGGAATTGAAACCTTCTTTGATGGCGTTAAGTTTGACCCTGAGAAGCCAGAAGCCTATCTGAAGAGCCTTGAGATCAAGAAAATCTAGGTTTGTCTGGGTCCGTAGAGGCGGCTCTCCTTTGCGGACTCGCTTAATTCCACTCTATTTTCGTTTGACCGTCTGTTATTTCATCTACTACCTCATCCACGCAAACGCAGAAGGAAGTCCAGCCCATGGCAACAAACATCAGTACTCGTCCGCGCAGCAATCCCTATGCTCCCAGTTGGGGCAGCAAAATCATCAAAGCTCTAACCAACTTTGTGCCAACGCTTGTCGCCATTGCGGTCTTTCTACTAATTTGGCAACTGCTCTGCTCCGGCCCTAATGCCACCCTACCCGGCCCCATCCAAGTGCTGCAAGACACCTGGGATCCGCTGATTATTGATCCCTTCTTCCAAGGCGATGGCACCGATCAAGGGCTATTTTGGCAACTGGCCGCTAGCTTGAAGCGGGTTGCAATTGGTTACTTCCTGGCTGCGATTGTCGGAATTGCCCTAGGCATTCTGGTTGGCGTTAGCACTATGATGTTTCGTGCCCTCGACCCCATCTTTCAGGTGTTGCGCACGATTCCGCCACTGGCCTGGTTGCCCATCTCCCTAGCAGCTATGCGCGATGCTCAACCGGCTGCGATTTTCGTGATTTTTATCACGGCTATTTGGCCAATCATCATCAACACTGGCGTTGGCGTGCAGAATATTCCACAAGATTACAATAACGTGGCTAAGGTGCTGCAACTCTCTAAGCCGAAGTACTTTATTAAGGTGTTGCTGCCCGCTACCGTGCCCTATATTTTTACTGGTCTGAAGATCGCGATTGGTTTGTCTTGGTTGGCTATTGTTGCGGCTGAAATGTTAACGGGCGGTGTTGGTATTGGCTTCTTTATCTGGGATGCCTACAATAGCGGCGCAATTAGCGAAGTGATTCTAGCGATTCTATACGTCGGTTTGGTTGGCCTTTTACTCGATAAGTTGGTCACGTTTATCGGCAAACTCGTACTTCCAGAAGACTAGAAGCTAGAAAACTTCGATTCACCGCTGCATCTCTCTGCTATTCCTACATACTTCACACCTCATCCCAGCCTATGACTGCCTTTGTTGTTATCGATCACGTCGATCAGGTTTTTCCACTGCCTAACGGCCAATCCTATATTGCGCTCAAAAATATCAATCTGGAAATTCGAAAGGGCGAGTTTGTCAGCCTGTTGGGTCATTCGGGCTGCGGTAAGTCAACTTTGCTCAATATTATTGCCGGCTTGGCCCAACCTGCTGCTGGCGGCGTGCTGCTAGAAGGACGACAGGTAACCAAACCCGGCCCTGACCGCATGGTGGTGTTCCAAAACTATTCGCTGCTGCCCTGGCTGACGGTGCGCCAAAATATTGCCTTGGCCGTCGATGAGGTGATGAAGCACCTGCCTGCTCAAGAACGGCGCGATATTGTGGAACAGCATATTGACATGGTGAAGCTGCGCCAAGCGGCGGATAAAACCCCTGGCAAGCTGTCGGGCGGGATGAAACAGCGGGTCTCGATTGCCCGCGCCCTGGCGATTCGGCCCAAGCTGCTGTTGCTCGATGAACCATTTGGGGCGCTGGATGCCCTCACCCGCAGCGGCTTGCAGGATCAGCTAATCCAGATTGCCCAAGAGCACCACCTCACCTGCATTATGGTGACGCACGATGTAGACGAAGCCCTGCTGCTGTCGGATCGGATTGTCATGCTCACCAACGGTCCCGAATCCTATATCGGCCAAATTATTGACGTACCGTTTGAGCGTCCGCGTGAGCGCATGGCGGTGGTCAACCATCCCAACTACTATGCGTTGCGCAGCGAGATTGTCTACTTCCTGAACCAGCAAAAAAGAGCGAAGCAGCGCAAGGTCAAGCAGGCCGCGATTGCCCGCAATGGTCTGGAGAAAATCAACCTGGAAATTGGGTTTGTTCCCCTTACCGACTGTGCGCCGCTGGTCGTCGCGAGGGAGATGGGCTTTTTCCAGAAGCATGGCCTAGAGGAAGTCACTCTTTCGCGGGAGCCAAGCTGGAAGGCCATTGCTGAAGGCGTCACGTCTAAGCGACTGGATGCGGCCCAAATGGTAGCCGGAATGCCGCTGGCTCTCACCTTAGGCATGGGTGGCAAAGCGCCAACGCCGGTTGTCACAGGGGTCGTGCTGAGTCGCAATGGCAATGCGATTAGCCTCAGCAAACGGCTCTACGATGAGGGCGTCCGCAACCTGGCCGACCTGAAGGGAGCACTGGCCGCGGCTCCGGATCGGGTGCACACGATGGCAACGGTACACCCCGCCTCGATGCACAATCTGATCCTGCGCTATTGGTTGGCCTCTGCCGACATCGACCCAGATCACGATATGCACCTGACGGTGATTCCGCCACCGCAGATGGTCGCGACGCTCAAGGCCGGCAACATCGATGGTTTCTGTGCGGGCGAGCCGTGGAATACCCATGCGATCAAGGAAAACATCGGCTTTGTGATTGCCCATGACCTGGATCTGTGGATCGGCCACCCAGAAAAGGTGCTGGGCGTGCGGGAAGACTGGGCCAATCAGTATCCCCAAACCCACTTGGCGCTGGTCAAAGCACTCCTAGAAGCCTGCGAGTACTGCGACGACCGCCGTAATCGGCCCCAAATTGCCGAACTGCTTGCCAAGCCTGAGTATGTGGGTGCCGAACTGGAGTACATTCGCGCTGGCTTCCTCGATCCCTACGATCGCGGGGACGGCAAACCACCCGAACAACTGCTCCGGTTCAACCAGTTCCACATCGATATCACCAACTGTCCGAATCGCGCCGAAGGACTCTGGATTCTCACCCAACTGGCTCGCTGGGGCATCACTCCCTTCCCGCGCAACTGGATCGAGATTCTCGACCGCGTCCGCCGCATGGATGTTTACGGTGAAGCCGCCCGCCAGCTCGATTTCCCCGACTTAGAACCCAACCGCGAACCCTTCGCCCTATTCGATGGCACTGTCTTTGATCCAGATGACCCAATTGGCTATCTCAACAGCCTCCGAATCAAGCGCGAAATCCGCATCGAGGAAATCGACATCGACCATCCAGCGATTGTGGTTGCGGCCTGATCGAAACCGTATCCGTCCTGAATCCCTCTCTCGTTTATTCGATTTCTGTCTGATTAGCTCCGATTAGTTCTGATTGCATTCATCCCAACTGTTTCTTCTTAAGTCCACAAATTCTTCTTCGCTGACCTTCTACCTCATATGCAGACTCTATCCAACATCAACGTTCAACTGAACGACGCTCCTCTCGACCAGGACGCCTTTCTGGTCATCGACAATGTATCCAAGGTTTACCCTACTCCCAATGGCCCCCACGTCGTTCTAGATGGTGTCAACCTCAGCGTTCGCGAAGGTGAGTTTGTTTGCATCATCGGTCACTCTGGCTGTGGTAAGTCAACTCTGCTAGATATGGTGTCTGGCTTCCGGCAACCCACCGAAGGGCAGGTGCGGCTCCAGTCTGAGCCAATCGTCAAGCCGGGTCCCGACCGCATGGTGGTGTTTCAAAACTATTCACTGTTGCCCTGGTTCACTGCTTTTGAAAACATCTACCTGGGCATCGATTCGGTATGGCCCAACAAACCCAAGGCCGAAAAAGAAGCAATCGCTCGCGATCACCTCGCCCTAGTTGGTTTGGCAGAAGCTGCCGACAAAAAGCCCAAGCAACTCTCTGGCGGCATGAAACAACGGGTTTGCATTGCTAGAGCGCTGGCCCTGCGGCCTCAGGTGCTGATTCTGGACGAACCCTTTGGTGCCCTAGACCCGATCACCCGCGAAGAGCTGCAAGAGGAACTGCTGAAGATCTGGACCGAGCATCAGGTGACAGTGCTGATGATTACCCACGACATCGATGAAGCCCTGCTGCTAGCCGATCGCCTGGTAATGATGACCAATGGCCCCGCCGCCAAGGTCGGCGAAATTCTAGAAATTTCCTTCCCGCGCCCCCGCAACCGCAGCCGCGTCATGGAGTCTCCCCTCTATTACGAACTGCGTAACTATGCGCTGGACTTCCTCTACCGGCGCTGTGCTCACGATGATGTGGAATAGATAGATGAGTGAAGAGAGCAGCTAATATGGAATAGATAGATGAGGTAGATATTAGAGGATGGTCAGGCCAACAATAGGAAGAGTTAATGAATTCTATTGATCGCCTGCTGTCCTCTGATTTTCTTACTCTTTCTAACTCAGAAGCGGCTCAATTAAATTAGTTAAATTTATTCGATTCAAACCATTCAAAAATATGCGGATACTTGACCCCCATACTACCCCCATACTATGAGATTCTAGGAGTTAAACCGCCGCTAACGATTACTGTAGTCTATCTCTTAAACGATTTGGAACAGCTTAATTCAATAGTTCCTATAATACTGAAGGCATTCAACCCAACGGTTACTATTATTTGCCAATACCACTACTTCTCTTCCTCCTTCTCTTGAGAGCATCCAACCCTTATTAACCAGGCTATTTCCAGACTGCTTTTCAAGCAAACAATCAACACAGCTCTTTATTACAGCTCTTTATCGTTCCTGCCCATCCACCTAACTGCTACTGTCTACGGCGACGCTGCGCGACACGCAGAAGCAAGCTACTCCTCATCCACCCTTTCCCACCCATCCAAAACTGGTATATCGAATCATGTCCGAACCAACAAGAACTGTTTGCCCCTACTGTGGCGTTGGTTGTGGCCTAGAAGTCTTACCGCCTGCTCAGCCTGGTAAAGCCGTTAACCGCGATAGTCAGGGTACCCCGATCTGGCAGGTGCGAGGCGATCGCGCCCACCCATCGAGTCAGGGCATGGTGTGTGTCAAAGGAGCGACCATTGCCGAATCGCTGCATAAGGATCGGTTGCTTTACCCGATGCTGCGGGATTCGCTGGATCAACCCTTTCGGCGCGTCAGTTGGGACGAGGCGTTGGAGCGGATTGTCAATCGGATCCGGACCGTAATCTCGACTCAGGGAGCTGATGCGATTTGCATGTACGGCTCTGGGCAGTTTAATACCGAAGATTACTATGTGGCCCAAAAGCTGGTCAAAGGCTGCTTGGGCACTAACAATTTTGATGCCAATTCGCGGCTCTGCATGTCATCGGCGGTGGCAGGCTATACCCAAAGCCTCGGTTCCGATGGTCCCCCCTGCTGCTACGAGGACTTGGAGCAAACCGACTGCGCCTTTTTGATCGGCACCAACACGGCAGAATGCCATCCGATCATCTTCAACCGGCTGCGGAAACACCACAAGCAAAACCGCAACGTCAAGCTGATTGTAGTGGACCCGCGCAAAACCCCCACGGCGGAAGCAGCGGATCTGCACCTGGCGATCAAACCCGGTACCGACATTGATTTGCTCAACGGCATCGCCCACCTGCTGATGCGCTGGAACTATCTCGATACGGCCTTTATCGACGAATGCACTACCGGCTTTTCCGACTATGCCGAGGTAATCCGCCACTACCCGCCGGAACTGGTGGCCCGCCGCTGCGGGATTCGCCTAGATGAGCTGGAGAAAGCAGCGCGGTTTTGGGGCGAGTCGAAGCGGGTGCTGTCGCTCTGGTCGATGGGCATGAACCAGTCGGCGGAAGGTACGGCCAAAGTGCGGACGCTGATCAATTTACATCTAATGACCGGCGATATTGGTAAACCGGGTGCAGGTCCCTTTTCGCTTACCGGCCAACCGAATGCGATGGGCGGACGGGAAGCGGGCGGCTTGTCGCACCTGTTACCGGGCTACCGCACGGTTAAAGTGCCCCAGCACCGCGCCGAGGTCGAGCAGCTTTGGGGATTGCCACCCGGCCAGATTGCGCCGGAACCGGGCCGTACCGCCTGGGATATGATTCGTGGCCTCGAAACTGGTGAAGTTGGGCTACTGTGGATCGCCGCCACCAATCCGGTGGTCAGCATGCCCGATCTGGAGCGCACCAAGGCGGCTCTGCGTCGCTCTCCCTTCACGATTTACCAAGAAGCCTACTATCCGACCGAAACCAGCGCCTTTGCCCATGTGCTGCTGCCCGCCGCTCAGTGGAGTGAGGCTCCCGGCACCATGACCAACTCAGAACGCCGCGTCACCCTCTGTCCCCAGTTCCGCACGCCCCCCGGCGAAGCGCGTCCCGATTGGGTGATTTTTGCTGAAGTAGGGCAGCGGCTCGGCTTTGGCAAACAGTTTGCCTTCAACAATGTAGCCGAGGTGCATGCGGAGTTTGTCCGACTGACGCGGGGCCGCCCCTGCGATATGAGCGGCATCAGCCACGAACGGCTGCGGCGAGAAGGTCCCCTGCAATGGCCCTGCCCTGCCCAGGAGGAAGTTTCTGCTCAACCAAGTACCCCAGCGAGCGGCAAAACCTCCCGAAAGTCTGACGTTTCCAAAGCCCCATCTTCCCGTCTCTACACAGACTTGCGGTTCAACACTCCCGATGGCCGCGCTCGCTTTGCCGCCTACCATTCCCAGGGGCTGGCCGAACCCACCGATCCTGACTATCCGCTGGTACTGACCACCGGCAGACTCTACGGCCACTGGCATACCCAAACCCGCACCGGGCGCGTGGAAAAAACCCAAAAAATGCATCCCAATCCGTTTCTGGAAATCCATCCCCGCGATGCCGAAAAGCTGCACATTGCCGATGATACCTGGGTTGAAGTGCGCTCCCGTCGCGGCATGGCTCGCCTCAAAGCCAAGGTAACTCAGGCCATTGCCCCCGGTACGGTATTTATGCCGATGCACTGGGGTTCGCTCTGGGCCGATGATGCCGAGGTAAATGCCCTCACCCATCCGGAATCGTGCCCTGCTTCTCACCAGCCTGAGCTAAAAGCCTGCGCCGTTCAGGTCAAACCAATTGCGATTGCCGAAGCTGCCGATCAGGAGTGCCTGCCCCAAACCACGTCGATTGGCTCCTCGGTGTAGATGAGCATCAGAAATATTCCGTCCATACCTAGATCCCCCCATTCCTCCCTGATACACTACGGTGTCCCCACGTCGAGGATCCCCCCTAACCCCCCTTAAATAAGGGGGGAATCGGACCTTAAATAAGGGGGGAATCGGAGGCGAAGCCTGTGCGCAGCACCTACCAATCAGGGATTGAAGTCCCCCTTATCAAGGGGGATTTAGGGGGATCTCCCCTTGCGTTGAGTGTCGAAAGCCCTGGAGTGCGTTGGGAGCAACTCATTTCTGATTTCTGATTGAGTATCACCATTACAATTAAAGAGGCAGGAATGACCATGTCGGTATTTCTTTAGCCCAGAGCCGTGCTGCATCAGTTTATCTGTCTCATGACTGCTATTTTTCTGAGCTGCTCCATAAGCACCAATCTTACAAAAGCATTCAGCCAACAGAAGTTGTAATGCAAAAAACAACGAAAGCGATAGGCTCTAAAGAACTTTACCAACAAGACCTAGTAGCATGGTGCAGTGACACTGTTGCTAAACTCAAAGCAAGTAATTTTTCTGAAATTGATATTGATAGTTTAATTGAGGAAATCGAGGGGTTGGCAGGGCACGACCGGCGGGAATTGGAGAGCTGTTTAGAAATATTGCTGAACCATTTGTTGAAGCGGATGTATGTTGACTCACCGAACAATTATCGAGGTTGGGAACGAACCATTCGCGAGCAATGCAGGCAGTTACAGAAGCTGCTGAAACAATCCCCCAGTTTACGCAACTCCTGGATGGAGACTTTCTCTGAATTGTGGGTCAATGCCTTGGCCGATGCGCGAGAAGACTATCCTGATACTGAGTTTCCCGATGAATGGCAATTCAGTCGCGAAAGCGATCTACTCTTAAGCGAGAAGTTGTGGTAGCCTTATGGGCTTCTACTGTCCCATCTCCGCCATAATAGAATGAGAAGCAGTTTACATTCCTTCATCATGGCGAAAGACCTGCGGGACTATCTGAACGACATCGAACAGCGGGGGCAGTTGCGGCGCATCCAGGCGCTAGTCGATCCCAATCTAGAGATTGCCGAAATTGCCAATCGGATGCTGCAACAAGGCGGTCCGGCCCTGTTGTTTGAGAATGTCAAGGGATCCCCCTATCCAGTCGCGGTCAATGTCATGGGCACCGTGGAACGAGTCTGCTGGGGCCTAGGGATGGAGCATCCGGCAGAATTAGAGGAACTGGGCAAAAAGCTAGCAATTCTCTACCAGCCGCGTCCGCCCAAAAAACTTTCCCAGGCAATTGAGCTAGGCAGGGTACTGTTTGATGTAGTAAAGGCCAAACCGGGCCGGGATTTTTTGCCAAGCTGTCAGCAGGTGGTGCTCAAGGATGAGGCCGTTGATTTAACCCAACTGCCGCTGCTGCGGGTGTATCCCGGCGATGCCGACAAAGTGATTACGCTAGGATTGATGATCACCAAAGATCCAGAAAACAAGATTGTGAACGTTGGCGTATATCGCCTCCAGCTTCAGTCGAAGAACACGATGACGGTACAGTGGCTCTCGGTGCGGGGTGCGACTCGTCACTTACGCAAAGCCGCCGAGCGCGGACAAAAGCTAGAGGTGGCGGTGGCAATTGGGGTACATCCGTTGATTATTTTGGCAGCAGCCACTCCCTTGCCAGTCGATCTATCTGAGTGGCTGTTTGCTGGCATCTACGGCGGTTCAGGTGTGCCGTTAGCTAAATGCAAGACGGTAGATTTGGAAGTTCCGGCAGATTCAGAATTTGTCCTAGAAGGCACGATCACGCCAGGAGAGACAGGAATCGATGGCCCAGCTGGCGATCACATGGGTTATTACGGTGGCGTCAACGAAAAAGCGCCTTTAATTCACTTCCACTGTATGACTCACCGCAAGAATCCGATCTACCTGACGACGTTTAGCGGTCGTCCGCCGAAAGAAGATGCCATGATGGCAATTGCGCTCAACCGCATCTATACGCCGATTTTGCGTCAGCAAGTTCCAGAAATTGTCGATTTCTTTTTGCCGATGGAAGCCTTGAGCTATAAAGCGGCGGTGATCTCGATTGACAAAGCCTACCCTGGTCAAGCGCGGCGGGCAGCACTAGCCTTTTGGAGTGCCTTGCCCCAGTTCAGCTACACCAAGTTTGTGATCGTGGTGGACAAAGACATCAACATCCGCGATCCGCGTCAGGTAGTCTGGGCCATTACCTCCAAGGTAGACCCAGCCAGAGATGTGTTTATTCTGCCCGATAACCCATTTGACTCACTCGACTTTGCCACCGAAAAGCGCGGTTTGGGCAGCAAAATGGGCATCGATGCCACCACGAAAATCTATCCTGAAACCGACCGTCCTTGGGCCGACATGTTACTGCCCGATCCCGATACGGCTGCAATGGTAGACCGGCGCTGGGCTGAGTATGGTTTGGCCGATTTGCAGCTTCGCGAAGTCGATCCCAATCTATTTGGCTATGACATCCGCTAAATTCTGAGAATAGCCAATTAAAAAGGCGCAGACCACGCGCCTGGGGAGCTAGTTTGATTGACTATTGCTACCTACAGCGGCAGCAGACCCAATTACGGAAGACTTCAAAAAATTTGGCCTAGTTTTTCTCCCGGCTCTTTGTTCCAAATGCCTGAGCCATTGGCCGCGCTTGATTACGGCTAGTTTGAAGGAGACTCAGACGCAGCAGGGTTAGGAGAGGGAGATGCCGCTGGTGAAGTTTGGGGCGAGGCTTTTGGACTGGCTGGAGCCGGAGAGGATTTGCCAGCGGTGGCGGGCTGTTTCCATTCGTCTAGGGGTCGGTTCACGGCATTGTCAAAATTTGGCGACACCAGCAGCAGATTCAGCGAGTCGGTGGCCTCAGCGGGCGGATCGGCCTGGGCGTAGAGAAAACTGCGGTTGAAGTCATATTCACCGATCACCAGCTTGTGGGTTTTCTGGTCTTTCAGCGTCAGGTCGATCGTTGCCAGAGGCTGATGCAACCCAAACTGCTCCCGATCGCTAGCCGGAGCCGTAATCGTGCGCTGGGTTTTGCCTGTCGCAACCAAATCGAGCAAAAACGCAATTGATGGATCGCTGGCAGCGGTTTTTTCCGGTTCCAGCATTTGCCATTTGCCGTCTTTGTCGCGTTCAAACCTGAGGGTGCGCAGCCGGGTTTGCAGCGTAAACGCCTGGATATCTTCTTCCTTAAATCCAAAAATCGGCTTTTCTTCCTCCGAAACGACCTGCTCTCCCGCTTCTGAATTAGACGATTGCGGCGCAGGCTGCTGCTGCACTAGTAAGACAATGCCTCCTAACCCAAGCGCCACCAACACCAATGCCAACGTCGAAGGTTTTATCTTCATGGCTCACCAGCACTTAAAACTCAAAACTCAAAACTCAAAACTTCCCCTACCGTCTTCGCCACCACACCAAGGCTGCGCTTGCAAACCCTACTAGCGGTAATAACACCAAAGCGAGCAAAACCGCGCTCAACTGTTGTCCCACCGACATGACAATCCGTCGATTGGTCGCCTCTTTAGGTCGAATCGACAGCACCTGATCATCCTGCTGGCTCAGCCAGCTCACTGAATTCAGGAACACATCACCATTCAACTGCTGATCGAACAAGCCATCGGTGGCAAAGCTGGAACCGCCGATTACAACCAGCCGCGCTTCTGGGGTATTTTGTTCGGCTTCTGGGCTGGGGGAGGGAGAGGGGGAAGGTGGGGGAGAGGGGGAGGGGGAGGGAGATGCAGCTTGTGGTGATGGCGATGGGCTAGGGCTGGGTTTGGCGGTTTCAGTGGCGACGGTGCGGCTGAGGGCAGCGCCAATGTCGAAGGGGCCTTTGGGGTCTTCTGGCGTGGATTGGACTTCTCCCGAGGCGGCAATTTGTTGGGCGGAGGTGCGCGGGTCGGTGATCAGGAGGGGAGTGACCTGCACGCCGGTAACAGGTTGGATTTGCAGCGGACTCACCAGGGGATAGAAGGAAATGCCGTTGCTAAACCCACGGGTGATCGGATGGTCGCCATACTGATTCACGATTACTACACCCGCTCCCAGGCCGGAAGATTGGCCTGCTGGGTCGGTCACCAGCCGGTCGCTCACCGTCACGCCCCATTCCTTCAGCAGAGTATTTAAATTGGAATTGGTTTGAGGATCCAGCATCAGCATCAGGCCACTTTTGCGTTTGAGGTAGTCCCTGAGGGCGGTCAGCTCCACATCCAGCAGGGGACGCTGTGCTCCGGCAATCACGACCACGCCCGCATCATCGGGAATTTTGGGATTGGTGGCTAAATTCAGCGGTTCCGCCGCAAAGCTTTCTTCACCGAGGCGAGTTTTGGCCTGGGAAAAGGCTCCCTGGCCTGGTTCTAGACTGCGTTCGCCGTGGCCTTGTAAAAAGTAAACCTTCTGCTGCTCGGTATTGGTGATCTGTACCAAACTGTTGGTCAGCTTGCGTTCGGAAATTCGTTCCTGGGGTGTAACGGTTTGCACCAAACGCCGCTTTTCCCCCGCTTCTAGATACAGCTCGCCAATCGACTGCACACCAAACTCGCGCGCCACACCCGGTTTCGCCTGCGGATCGACAAACTCAAAGCTAAACTGCTCGGTTTCGCGACGGTAGTTATCGAGCAACTGCCGGTCTGCCGCACTCGGATTGGGGCTAAAGATCCAGGCTTTAACCGGCTGGTCCAACTCTCGCAGCACGTCCTGCGTTTGGGGCGCTAGGGTAAAAATTTGGTTCTCGGTCAGGTCCACTCGCGTGTTGTAGCGAACGGCCAGAAAGTTGACGAATCCTAGAATCGCCAGTACGGCCAGCGTGGCAATCAGGGCGTTGGTTCCTGCCTGAGTCGAACGTCGGTTCCAAAAACTGGCCTGGGTAAAGCCCGATGTCAGCAGCCAGAGCAGCAGCAGTACCCCACCGATCCCGATCAACGCCAAGGGCATGACTGCCCAGCCGGCGATGGCACCTGCCGTTAGCCCCATGATGATGAACACCGGAGCGAGCCAGAATAGATACTTCCAGTATTTCCAGTATTTCTTCAGGATGGTTTGGGTGGAGGTGAGTTTCATGGCGAGGCTTGATAAGTTTTGAGTTTTGAGTTTTGAGTTTTGAGTTAGAGGGGGCTTGGTTTGAAAGTCCCCCAATCTATAGCCCTAACGGGCATACCAGAAAGGGGGATTTAGGGGGCCAATCTGTTTAGGAAGGGAAGTTGAGTTTTGTAGCTTGCTTTTGGGTGTCGCGCAGCGTTGCCGTAGGCAGTAGCAGTGTTTTGAGTTTTTAAGTTTTAAGGGGTGGTGTAGGCGGTGGGGAGGTTTAGGAGATTTTCTAAGACCGTTGGAAGCGGAAGGCTTCGATCGATTGGGCGGTGAGGAATAGCCCTAGCAAAATATAGGTGATAAAGACAATGATGCTGCTGCTGTCGAAAATGCCTTGAGTGAGAGTCGTGTAGTTTTTGATCAGCGACAGGTGCTTCAGGGCTTCGCCAATCGGGCCAGCTAAGCTATTGGCAATCAGGTCCACCACCCAGAGCAACAGAATTAGCGCGAAGGTGAGAATCGCGGCCAGAATCGTGCTGTCGGTGAGCGACGAGATGAACATGCCAAGCGACAAAATCGCAGCCGCCATCAAAATTAGCCCAAAGTGGCCCAGAAACATTACGGTGGGTGAGGCGGGTGGATTAGCCGCACTTAAGACAATTGCCTGATAAATTAGCAGCGGCAGCACCATCGTTAGGAAAAAGGTGAGCACGCCCAGCAGTTTGCCGAGCGCCACCACCCAGTTGGTCAGAGGAGAAGTGGCGAGTAGCTCCAGCGTGCCGCGCTTGCGTTCTTCGGCATACAGCCCCATCGACAGCATCGGCAGAATGAACAGCGACAGGGAGCCTAAAATGCCTAAGAAATAGCTAAGAAACTGGTAGGCCACATCGATCGGCGGGGTGGTGATGCCCATCTGGTCGCGGAAGTTGGCTTGGGCAATCAACCCTTCGGGTCCCATCAAGATGGCGGTGAAGAAAAAGCCGCTCAGCAGCCAGAACACGGCAGCAATGATGTAGGCGAAGGGGGAGGCAAAATAGCTTTGCAGCTCGCGCCGATAGATGGCAATTACGTTAGCAACGATGGTGTTCATCGGGCGTCTCCTTCTGGGTCAGCGTCGGCTGGGGATGGATTGATGGCGGTTGGGTCAGGATCAGACCGTTGGGAGGTTGAATTGTCTGCCTCAGCCGGTTCTGATGGTTCTCGTTGAGCCGCTTGTGCTCGTTCATAGGCTTGGTCCGCCTCAGCCAGATTAATCGTTTTTTCTTCGGTGGTAAGTTCCAGAAACACGTCTTCCAGGCTGACACGGGTGCGGCGCAATTCGTAGAGTCCCAGACCCGAACCCACGATCATGGCGGCAATCTCGCGGCCCGGATCGTGACCGGCTTCTAGCGTCAGCCGCAGTTTGGAGCGGTTTTCTGGTAGAGTCTCATCGACCAACGCATCCACTGCCTTGACGCCTGGGATTTGCAGCAGCCGCGCCTGATCAAACCTGCCTTCGACTTCTAGCTCATAGCCGCTTTCACCGGCCAGGGCCGTCATCAACTGTTCGGGCGTATTGGTCGCCACAACCCGACCGCGATTGATAATTGCCACCTTATTACAGGTCATGCTGACTTCCGGCAAAATGTGGGTCGAGAGAATAATCGTATGCTCGCCAGCCAAGCTCTTAATTAAATTGCGCACCTCAATGATTTGACGCGGATCAAGCCCCACGGTTGGCTCGTCCAGCACAATCGCTGGCGGATCATGCACAATCGCCTGGGCAATCCCGACCCGCTGCCGAAATCCTTTTGACAGCTTGCGAATCAGCACCTTGCGCTTTTCTAGAATATTGCAGCGCTTCATGGCCGACTCTACTCGCTGGCTCCGGTCACCTGCTGCGACGCCTTTGATCCGGGCCACAAAGGTGAGAAAGCCTTCCACCGTCATATCAGGATAAAGGGGCGGCGTTTCCGGCAAGTAGCCAATCCGCTGCCGCACTTCCATCGAGTTTTCGTGGACATCGAATCCGGCAATTTTGGCCGTACCGCTGGTGGCAGGCAAATAGCCGGTCAGGATGCGCATCGTGGTGGTTTTGCCAGCACCGTTGGGACCGAGAAAGCCAAGAATTTCTCCTTTTTCGACGGAAAAGGTGATATCTTGAATCGCGGGTGTAGAGCCGTAGACTTTGCTCAGATGTTCAACTTCAATCATGGTAGGGGATGGGGGGCGGAGAGCCTGCTGAGTCCGAGGGGCTAGCTTCGTTACTCAGCCGGTTGGTTGCCTAGTCTGCTTGCGGTTCGTTGCGTGAGTCTGGTTCGTTGCCGTTATACTCGACTTTTGACGATCTTGCCATCAAAAGTTCCAAGGCCAAATTGTAGCTAAAAGAAGGGCCTTGTCGCTCAAGCAGTTACCGAAAATTGTTCAAGTATAAAACGATACCGATTCAAATGGTTTTGCTGCTGGAATTCGCGGTCACTGCTTTTATGGATAGGGATAAACATTTACAGGCATAAACATTAGGTGCAGACACAGGAATGCCAAGTGAATGTTTGACTAATGCGTCCGGTCCGAGATTATCTGATACGAAATGGTGAATGTAGGTCAATATTCAGGTGATATAAGCAATACAGCCGCGTGTCAAGCCTATTGAATGTCGCTTACTGCAAAAGGCATCTCAGAGCAGATGCATACTAGAGATGCACATTAGAACAGATCTCAATGGGTCCGCAGGTGAATCGAATCTAAATACAATCAATCAAATCGACACAGTTCTTGGAGCGCATATTGGAGCACAATGCTTGAAAGCGAATTTCAAAGAACCCAAGATTAGCCCCCTAACCCCTTCAATAATGAGGAACGCCCGAACCGACTCTGGGCAGCAGGGAACAGAGCAGATCGCCAAACTTCGAGCCAAAGACCCAAAGGGCAGGTGGTTTTTCAAAGTCCCTCAAGCTTGAGGAATTTAGGGGGCCGGGAGTGGCGCAGGTAAAAAGGCCGCGCTGATTAGTAACCAGCAATTGCTGCCACTTCAATGCACCGGAGTCGGCTGCGGCTGCATCAGTTGACGAATGCGATCGGCAATTTGGGGCGGAGTTAGACCCAGCTCGGCAAAGGATTGTTCCGGCTTGGCGTGATCCACCAAGCGATCGGGCACACCCAGTCGCGTCACGGGTACCATGACTTCGTGATCGAGCAGGGATTCGGCCACGGCAGAACCAAACCCACCCATGAGGCAGCCTTCTTCCAGCGTGATCACCCGCTTCACCTGACGGGCAATTGGCACAATCAGTTCGGTGTCAATCGGTTTAGCAAACCGGGCGTTGATCACGGTAGCTTCAATGCCATATTCGCTGAGAATTTCTGCCGTTTGCATCGCCGGATACACCATCGAGCCGTAGCCCACCATCAGCACATCATCACCCTGACGCAGAATTTCTCCCTTGCCGATGGGGAGGGGTTCCCAGCCTTCTTCCATCAGCGGCACCCCGTAGCCATTGCCTCTGGGATAGCGCAACGCAATCGGACCATTGGTGTAGTTGACGCCGGTAACGATCATCCGCTGCAATTCGGCTTCGTCTTTGGGAGCCATCAGCACCATGTTGGGAATACAGCGCAGATAGGCGATGTCGTACATGCCCTGATGGGTAGGACCATCGGCCCCCACAATTCCGGCTCGATCCATACAGAAAAAGACCGGCAGATTTTGAATGCAAACATCATGCACCACCTGATCGTAGGCGCGCTGCAAAAAGGTAGAGTAGATGGCGCAAATCGGGCGCATGCCTTCGCAGGCTAACCCTGCCGCCAATGTGACCGCATGCTGCTCGGCAATCCCGACATCGATGTACTGCTGAGGCAATTTCTGCTGGAGTTTGTCCAAACCGGTGCCGGTCGCCATCGCGGCGGTAATACCGATAATTTTGGGATTGTTTTCTGCCAGTTTGGTTAGCGTGTGGGCAAACACTTTAGCGTAGGCAGGCGGTTTGGGTTTGCTAGCCGGAATTGCTTTGCCGGTTGCCAGGTTAAACGGATTTTGGGCGTGATAGCCCACCTGATCTTGTTCAGCAATCGCATACCCCTTGCCTTTCACCGTTGCTACATGCACTAGCACCGGACCGGGCTGCTTATGGGCCAGTTGGAAGGTGGCGATCAGCTCTTCCAGGTTGTGGCCGTCGATCGGTCCCATATAGGTGAAACCCAGTTCTTCGAACACCGCACCCACTTTGGGAACGGCCAATCGCTTCATCCCTTCTTTGATCCGGTTGAGTTCGGGCGTCAGCGAACCACCCACAAACGGCAAATGCTTGAACTGCTCTTCCAAGTTATCGGTGAGGAACTGCATGGGCGGGCTGAGGCGCATTTTGTTGAGGTAGCGGGGAATCGCGCCCACGTTGGGCGAAATCGACATTTCGTTGTCGTTCAGCACTACCAGCAAATTGGTTCTGGGCAGATGTCCGGCATGGTTGATCGCTTCTAGCGCCATGCCGCCCGTGAGCGCCCCATCCCCAATCACCGCTACAACCTTGTATTTTTCGCCCTGCAAATCGCGAGCTAAAGCCATCCCCAAGGCAGCAGAGATACTGGTAGAAGCGTGACCCGCGCCAAAGTGGTCAAACTTGCTTTCACAGCGCTTGAGATATCCGGCAATTCCATCCTTTTGGCGTAGCGTGTGGAAGCGGTCGTAGCGTCCGGTAATCAGCTTGTGGGGATAGGCTTGGTGCCCTACATCCCAGATCACCTTATCGCGATCCAGGTCAAGGGTTTGGTAGAGTCCTAAGGTCAGCTCAACGACGCCCAACCCTGGTCCCAAATGGCCGCCGCTGGCTGCGACCGTCTCCAGATGCTTCTCCCGAATCTGCCGAGCAATCTGCTGAAGTTGACTGATAGACAGCCCATGCAGTTGATTCGGATGGGTTATTTCACTCAGATGCATATCATGAAATACCTGAAAAATAGGACTATAGTTATAGTCTCACTCTAAAACGAATCGGGTGACAGGTTAGCAAGTCCTGGGAGACTGGTTAAGAATTCTTCTTGTAATTTGTTCGTTACAGCGCATCCGGATTTTCTCCCAATTCTCGCAATCGAGCCGCTAGGCGTTCTGCTCGCTGTTGGGCGAGTTCGGCCTGCTGTTGGGCGAGTTCTGCTTGTTGTTGAGCAATTTCGGCCTGCTGTTGGGCGAGTTCGGCCTGCTGTTGGGCGGCTTCTTCCGGCAAAGGAACTAGCCTACCTTGCGGATCATAAAACCTCAGCCAATGGCAGGTTCCAGTCGGAGGTTCCCGATCGATCGCGCCTTCCCAAGTGCCCAACCAGAGCTGTAGCATTTCGCACCAGAGCCAGCCGTTTTCGTTGGGAGTCAGGGGTTGATAGCTGCGCCCTTCTAGATGCCAGCCTTCGAGCGAGTTGGGGTTGAACGGGTCGTAGATATAGTAGTCCTGAGTTTTGAACACCTTTTCGTAGAGCTGTTTCTTGACGCCTCGGTCAACCGCCGCCGTGCTGTCAGACAGCAGTTCGATAATCACATCGGGATAGCGCCCTTCTTCTTCCCATACCACCCAGCCTTTGCGCTCGCGGCTTCCGTCTACCTCTAGGGCCGCGAAGAAATCCGGGCCTCGGAAATCGCGATTCATGGCCTGGGTGCTGCTGTAATAAACAAACATATTGCCGCCGATGAACACATCCGAACGTCCAGCCAGGGCCTGCTGAGCTGAGCGAATTAGGGCATTCATGGCGATACGGTGGCGATTGCTTTCCAAGGGTTCTCCATCGTCAAAAATCAGATTGGTGGGTGGCGCAGGCGGCTCCCAGTCTATAAAAGTAGCGGGTAATTGGGTTTGCGGTTCTGCCATATCCAACTCCTGGTGTTTCTCTAACGCTAGCTCGATTTGCGTTGCAGCGCCCAGCAGGCAATTTGGTGATGCACCTGCACAGGACCAGCGGTTTGAGCGTCCCAGTGCCGAAGCAAGGTTTTCATCTGTTTTGGAGGCAATGGCGGCTGAGCCGGATTCACGCCCGCTCCAATCGCCTTCAAGCTGCGAAAAAAGTCGGCGGCATTGGCATGAGTGGTGCTGAGGTCAAGCACATTTGCATAGCAAAGCTGAGCCTGAGGTAAAGCTGACAGTAGAATTTCTGGATCGGGCAGGGGTCTAGCCGTGAAGGGGAGGTTGAGATGGTTGCACACCTGTCGCCATTCTGGAAAACTGTGGCAAGTGGGAAAGGAAATAAACAACATGCCGTTGGGGTGAAGAGCTTCTAACAACCGACGCAGGCCTTGAATCGGATTGTGAAACCATTGGATTACAAAACCACCTACAATTGCCGCATAGAATTCAGTAGAGTCAGATAAATTTTCTGCGTCGATCGATTGAAATGAAACGAAAGATTTCTGTGGATCAGGAATTATCAACTGAGATTGACAAAACTCAATCATCTCTGAAGACAAGTCAGTAATTTCCAACAAACGCCGAGGAAAACATTGCAGTAAACCTTGAGTGATAAATCCAGTGCCACAGCCGATTTCCAGGATTTTTCCCTCTGGTAACTTAGCTTGATAGGTGGTGATCAAGTTGAGTAGATGCTGGGCACAGTTCTGCTGCAAACCAGCATAGACATGGTAGCTTATGGCCGCTCGCCCAAAGCTTTTGGCAATTTGTTGCTTGTGGCGTTCCTCAGTGGGTGAACTCATGGATCTAACCGTGCGTTTAGAATGGGTTGGAGAATCGCTTGGCAATGTTCGGCATGGGTAAACGGTAGTGCATGGCCGGCGGTGGGAATCTCAAAATAAGGACATTTCAACTGTTCGGCCAGCGCCTTTCCTTTCGTGGCTGAAACAATTCGATCGGCTGAGCCATGTAAGACCACAACTTGGGGCACCGAACGTGAAACGGCTGGATCAATCACAGCGATGTTGAGATGCTGCAAATCCTGTCGCAGTCGTTCAATGTTGAGCGTTTCTGGTATTGGGCCATGCCAAGCGATCGGATGATAACTTCTCGTCAGAAACTTTTGCAACATCAACCGGGGATTACTACTTGAATCCCTGACTTCGTCCGAGGAGAGCTGACCCAGCATTTGTTGAATCGTTGTTTGTGAGCGTTTTTTGAGATTGGGTGGTTCGGGATGAAATTCAAGAAAACTGCTGAAAATAACTAACACATCGGCTTGATTGAGTTGCTCTACCGGGCACCAATGCAATCCGTAGGAGTGAACAAAGATGACCTTAAATAAATCATCTTTGCAATTCACTGAATTGCTAGCATCAAAGTATCCTCGATCCGCAGTTTTCAGGTCACAACTCTGTTGTTCTAACCATTCCTGCCATCCTTGCCAACAAGAATGATCAAATCCCCACCCGTGATAGGCGAGAACCTCAGATCTAGACAGAGAACGATTGCTAGAAAACATGTATCAAGCACATAGAATCAACCTAACCATAGCGCCAATGACTAGAGCCAATAACTACAGAATACTCCAAGTTTGAATTGCTCCAATCAATCTATCTAAATGCTCTGGTGTATGACAGCTCGATAGCGCTAATCGAATTCGTGCTGTTCCTGCGGCAACTGTCGGAGGGCGAATCGCAGTCGCTAAAATGCCCTGCTGTTCTAACCAGCCCGATAAGGATAGGGTTTTCTCCTCTGCACCCAAAATGACCGGAATAATCTGCGTGCCAGATGCACCGGTATCGTAACCAAACGATTGTAGCCGAGTTCGCAAATGATTCGATTGCTGAATCAAAAATTGCCGCTCTGCTTCTAGAGTTGGCATCAAAAATAGAGCTGCTTCGATCGCGCCAATCACGGCTGGTGGCAAGGCTGTAGTGTAGATGAAACCAGGACAATAGTTAATCAAATAATCACGCAATTTTCTCGAACAGGTAACAAACGCTCCAAACGTCCCAAACGCTTTACCAAACGTGCCGATTACCAGATCCACACCCGCCCGATGCGCTGCTAGTCCCATCCCGTCTTGCCCCAAAACCCCCACAGCATGAGCATCATCGAGATACAAAATGGCACCATAACGGTCAGCCAAATCAATCAGAGCATCCAGATCGCAGCGATCTCCATCCATGCTAAACACCGTTTCGGTGGCAATCAAAATGCGGCTGAAGGTTTGCTGAGCCTGCTGCAATCCGGCTTCTAGTTGATGCAAATCATTGTGGGCATAGCGTTTAAACCTGGCACCGCTGGCAAGAATGCCCTGTAGCAAACTGTTGTGAACATACCGATCACACAGCACCAAGGATTGCCGATCCAAGAGCGCCGCCAAAATTGTTGAATTGGCCTGAAAGCCAGAATTAAACAGTAATGCTGCCTCTCGTCCACAGGCCAGCGCCAGCTTTTCCTCTAGGTTTTGGTGAATTTCGTAGGTGCCACTCACCAGTCGAGATGCGGTTGCCCCAGTGCCATACTGTTCCGTATACTGCTGAGCTGCCGCAATCAGGGTTGGATGCTTCGATAACCCCAAGTAGTCGTTTGAGCTAAAGTTGAGCAACACCTGGCCAGATCGGACCACATGCACCGCGTCAATCGGCTGGAGCGGTTGGAGCGATCGCAAGCGTTGGCTTTGCACTCTCTCGGTTAGCGCTGACTCAATAAAGGCGAATTTGTCGTTTTGCACCATACTTGCACCATACTAGAAAATCATCCCAGTCCATTTGCTAGGAGGGATAGCGGTTATGCCCACCGATCACCAGCTTGACCTAATTGAATATCCAGAGTCTGATGGCAGACCCATGACGGAAAGTGATCCAACCCGCGATTATCTAGTGTATTGCGTAGAAGCGCTAGATCTTTATTTTCAGAGCCGGGAAAACGTCTACGTCTCAGGCAATCTATTTGTTTACTATCGGCAGGGCGATCCAAAGGCAGTGGTTTCTCCGGATGTGTTTGTGGTGTTTGGTGCCAGTAAACGCAAGCGGCGCAGCTACCAAGCCTGGAAAGAGAACAACAAGCTGCCTGATTTTGTCATGGAAATTACTTCCAAAACAACAAGAATTGAAGACGAACGGGACAAGCCATCGCTCTATGCCCAGCTTGGCGTGCAGGAATATTTTCAATACGACCCAACCGGAGACTATCTTCAGCCTCAGCTCAAAGGCTTTCGACTAGTGGAAGGCCAGTATCAGCCAATTCCGGCAGAAACCCGTCCCAATGCGCTACTCTGCATTCCCAGCCAAGTGTTAGGGCTAGAGCTGTGGTTAATCGAATCCGAATTCTCGCTGCTGTTCAATTTTGACAATGGCAATGCGATTCGACGCGAGCTGCGCTTTTTCGACCCCAATACCGGAGAGAAACTGCCCAACTACAAAGAAGCCCGACAGGCTAGAGCACTCGCGGAACTCGCCAAAGAACAGGCCGAACTCGCCAAAGAGGAAGCTGAACAGGCTAGAGACCAAGCCGAACAAGCCAAAGACCAAGCCGAACAGGCCAGAGACCAAGCCGAACAGGCCAGACGATTAGCAGTACCACGCTTACTGGCGCTGGGATTAACCGTTGAGCAAGTTGCAGACGCCTTACAGCTCTCTGTGCAGCAGATAGAAGCCTTGAGGCACGATGGAGGTGATGCCAGTTCCACATAGCCCATGCGTTGCCCAGCTAGATCGCGTCTCCATACGGAAAAAATTCCTTCCGGCTCGGTAGAGTAAAAAGGAGGGGTTTGTTAGACTGTCCCCACTGGATACAACGCATGGAGAGCAAGGGATGACTGTAGCCGCAACGCAATCGATCAACTGGGACAACTTTGTCGCCGCCCTGAATGGCATCGAAGTGATCCGCGATCCGGGACAGGTAGCAAAACTGTCTAAGGATTACTATTCCTACAGTCCAATCTTGCAATCCCTGCTGGCTGATAAGGTAGGCGACCTCGTAGTGCGGCCTGCCAGCGAAGCAGAAGTGCTGCAAGTAGCAGAAGTCTGTGTTCGATACAAGGTGCCTCTGACGGTGCGCGGAGCCGGAACCGGCAACTACGGCCAGTGCATTCCGCTGCAGGGCGGCGTGATTTTGGATATGGGCAAGATGCAGGCCGTCAAGTGGATCAAACCCGGAACAGCCTGTGTAGAACCGGGAGCCAAACTAGCCGCGATTGATAAACAAACTCGCGAAACCGGCTGGGAAATTCGCATGGCTCCTTCTACCTATCGCACGGCTACGATTGGTGGATTCATTGGCGGCGGCAGTGGCGGCATGGGGTCAATTACCTACGGTCAGTTGCGTGATCGGGGCAATCTGCATGCGGTGCGCGTCGTGACGATGGAAGACCAGCCGCGAGTGATTGAGCTGCGGGGCGACGATGTGCAAAAGGTGAATCACGCCTACGGCACCAACGGCATCATTACCGAACTAGAAATTCCCCTCGGTCCGGCCTATCCCTGGGCAGAGCTGATTGTCACCTTTCCCGATTTCATGACCGCCGCTCGGTTTGGTCAGGTGCTCGGCGATTCCGATGGCCTAATCAAAAAACTAATCTGCATTTGCGCTGCACCTATTCCTAACTATTTCGCCGCCTTCCGCACAGTGATTCCGTCCGATAGTCACTGTGCCTTGCTGATGATCGCCGAATCCTGCCTGGAGCTATTTCAGGAACTCGTGAAAGAATTTAATGGCACCGTAGTTTACCAGAAAACAGCCCAGGAAGCCAGCAAAGGCACCGCCATCTACGAATACACCTGGAACCACACCACACTCCACGCCCGTAGCGTCGATCCAACCCTCACTTATCTGCAAACCCTGTTTCCGCCCGACAAGGAACTCAAGCTGGTTGAACATATGTATCATCATTTCGGAGATGAGGTGATGATGCATCTAGAATATTTGCGCGTGAACGGCACTGCAATACCGGCAGCACTACAAATCGTTCGCTATACCACACTAGAACGGTTACAGGAAATTATCAAATACCACGAAGACAATGGTGCATTTATCGCCAATCCCCACACCTACATTCTGGAAGACGGTGGACGCAAAACGATTGATCCAGTTCAGTTAGAGTTCAAGCAAATGGTCGATCCCCACGGCCTACTCAACCCCGGCAAAATGAAAGCCTGGGACCAGCGCCAATCTACTAACTAGAGCACTTTGGAGTACCCGTCACCCATCCACCGCAAACTTACCGCCATGCTGACCGAGCCGCTGATCTTACATCTGCAATCCGTCGAGTTGACCGACGACCAGTTCTACCACCTCTGTCAGGCCAATGACGAGCTGAAATTCGAACGAACGGCCAAAGGAGAATTAGTGATTATGCCACCCGTCGGAGGAGTCAGCGGCAATCGAGAAGCCGATTTAATTGCAGATGTAGTGACATGGAATCGTCGAACCGGGTTAGGCAAGGTCTTCAGTTCCTCAACCATCTTCAGACTGCCCAACGGCGGCGACCGCTCTCCAGATGTGGCCTGGGTGCAACTAGAGCGCTGGAATGCTTTGATTCCAGAAGAACAGGAGAAATTTCCACCCATCTGTCCCGATTTTGTGATCGAGCTACGCTCTCGGACTGACTCACTAGAATCCTTGCGCGAAAAGATGCAGGAGTACCTGAATAGCGGTCTGCGGCTCGGCTGGCTGATCAACCCTCAAGATCAGCAGGTAGAAATCTATCGTCCAAACCAAGCACCAGAAATGTTGGGTTTTCCAGTACGGCTATCGGGGGAAGAGGTATTACCTGGATTCGTGCTCAATTTGCCGTTGTAGAACCACTGGGATGGCTAAACCCCTCGAACGGATGCAGCCCAGGAGATTGGGAACAATCCTAACCGTTTTGACTGCGGCTATAGCAACCCGCCCGTGCAGGAAACAAAAATTATTCTGTCTCCTGGCTCCCGAATCCTAGCTCCTATTTTAATCCTGCTATAATTCCTCAATCCATAGATTAACCCATGAATCAGGTATTTCGCCCATGTTTAGACGCTGGTTTGTGCCAATCGCCGCTACCATTACTGCTCTAACGTTTCTACTTCCGCTTACAATTCATCCAGCCAAAAGTCAGAGTAACGCTCTCTGGCAGGTCTATGAAACGAGCTTGAAGTCAGCTAAATATGTAGACTTGACCCACGCGTTTAGTCCTACAATTCCCGTTTGGCAAGGCTTTGGCAAAGCCACATTCAAGCCCGCAGTGGCCGGAGCTGACATCCCAGATTACGTCAAAGTCGGCGAAGAGTACACCTACGGCACCCACGGCTTCATTGCCACAGCCTACGAGCTGCCTACAGACCAGTACGGTACCCAACTTGACCCACCGGCCCACTGGGAGGAATACGGCGCGACGATCAGCGATTTGCCCGCTACTTTCGCAGTGCGACCACTCGTAGTGATCGACATTCACGAAAAAGTAGCGCAAGATCCGGGCTACCACGCCACAATTGACGACATCAAAGCCTGGGAAGCAAAACACGGCACGATTCCAGAGGGCGCTGTGGTCATGATCCGCTCGGATTGGTACAAAAAGTGGTTTACGGAAACCGCTCGATTTAACCAAAAACCGTTTCCAGGCGTAAAGCTAGATGCGCTGCAATTTTTGCACCTGGAACGCCAAATTTTGTTTCACGGCCACGAGCCGCTCGATACAGACACCACGCCCAACCTGGAAGGCGAAGCTTGGCTGCTGCACAATCACTACACCCAAGCCGAAGGCGTGGCTAATCTGGATCAAGTCCCAGCAGCAGGTGCACTAGTGTCGATTGGTTTTGCCAAACCGGAAGGCGGTACCGGCGGCTACGCTCGCTATATCGCAATTTGTCCGCCTGACTGGCAGTACGGCGTCTCTGTCTTGGAAGCACCGGGCGCACCTCTGCCGAAACAGCCTCATCCCCTACGGCGCGATGCCAATGGTGTGCTGAAGCCAACGCCATAGCTGCTTTACCCATTACCTAGCCTTCGACAGTGGGGATCAGCTGTTCACCTTTATGCTTGAGGGTTTGGACTGGAAATCCCGCCTAATCACCAGTTGAATTTCCATACTGAGAATTGCTGGGGTTTGCTTGAGACTCTTGTAAGCACAATCGGTTGTAGGTTACAATTTAAAGCTGTACTGCAAATGTACCGGAAATCCTTGAACTGCAACAGATTTACCGTACATTGAGTGCCGTACAGCCTCTGCTGGTGTAGCTCAGTTGGTAGAGCAGCTGATTTGTAATCAGCCGGTCGCAGGTTCGAATCCTGTCACCAGCTTCTAAGAAGAATCAACCGTTTTCCGCTCATGGCGAGTCTTGTCACGTTCTATGTACTCGAAAGGCTCCGGTCAAAAGGCAACCGCAGGATCTGTCAAGGTTAGGGATTCAAACAATCGGCTCTAGCTCCTATTTACACATGGTGGCAAGCGTCATTGAGATCAGCGTTTATCAGCCTACTCCAAACGGCTTTAGCAGGCGAGAGCCAGTTTATCCGACGCATCAATCTGGCTCCGCTGCTTCAATGTGCCGCGATTGAGTCCCGCTCGCAAGTTGTCAGAGCGTTTAGACAAATTAATTAGTTCAATGTTCAAAGAACTGCTCTTTAGTTAGGCTCTAAGTACTCCCAGTTTATCCAAAGCATAGGTCACGGCAGCTATCCGTCCCTGCACACCAAACTTCTGATAAATGTGCTCCAAATGCTTTTTGACCGTTAGTTCACTAATTCCGAGAATGTCGGCGATTTCTGCATTGCTTTTACTCAGGGTCACCCAAGACAAAACCTCAGCTTCACGCTTGGTCAAGCCCAACAACTCAATTGATTTTGACGAAAGAGAACTCGCAGTCTGTTCTTCGAGCAGCAGCAAGTATTGTTCTCCGGACTGATCGGTAATCAGGCGAATCAGAAGTTGTTGTCCTTGCCACTCTAACCGTAACGGCAAACGAGGTGATGGAATATCGCTGGTTTGAGTTAATGAAGCGATTTGAGATTTAACCCATTGATGCAGACGTTCCGGTAACCGAGCACTCGGTAAGTGAGGAAGCTGAAAATACTGTTTTAATAACGTCCACGCTTGTTGACTCATCAAGTCAACCACTCCATCAGCTGTGAGAATAATCATATTCGATTGCTCTATAATACGCTCCAATCGCGCTAACTCCTGCTGCATTTGAGTTAGAGCCTGAGCATTTTGATAAGCCTGAAAGATATGAGGACGCAGTAAGTTGAGAACCAGGCGATCTCGTTCTGAAAAACTTCGCTCAGTTCGATGGAGCGAGAGTGTCATATCTGGCTCTAGATCTCTAGGCAGTTTTTTTCTGGCAAGCTGGGAAGTAGGTAGGATAAGTCCCATCTGATCTTCCAATCCTAAAGGCTGTAAGAATTTGTGGTAAAGCCCTTCGGAACAGTGAAGCTGGTCTTCATCCCAAAAGTCTGAGATTTTACAAGCTTTGCCATCACCTGTTTGCAAATAATAGGCGTTATGAGGATGCTCACAAAAATGTTGCTGGGCGACTTGTTCAACATTTAAGTGATCAATGGAGCGTGATATAGAACCAACTAAGAGACTGAATTTTTTATAATTGATAGGACTAAAACCAGTCAAGTCCGAAGAAACGATCTTTGGAATTAGTGAAATAACGTAATTCGGAAACTCTTCGAGATTATAGAGAATATATAATTCGCGTAGAAACTTGAGCAAATCTCGTAGATCTTTTTGGGTTAAAAGTGACATTTTCCAGAAAGAAAAATAGAGGGCTACTCAACTTTTCAGCTCTGTTTTTTGATTTCGGATCCTGTTTCTATTTCTTAACGATTCTATACGCCGATCAGCGTATTGCAGGTAGATTTTTGCTTTGCCATCTTGGTTTAAAGCCTATCAATAGATATTTAACCTACTCTTTCGAGTAACTTTTGAAGGCCGTTTTAAGAATATCTATCGTAAAGCTTGTCAAATCAATCAATAGTCATCAAAGGAGATATACCATGCCAGATTTCTTGGATTTTTCAGAATCATTGAAGAACCTTTCTCGTGAGCAATTACTGGAACTCCAAGCGCAAATGGAGCAAGCTCAAAAAGCCACCGCAGAACCAGAAAAACTGCCGATTAAGGTGGCGCTAGAAATCCACGTGAATGATTCAAACCAAATTGACCCTGCCGAACTCCATGCAGCCCTCTCAAAAGCCGCTGGAGACGAACCCTTTCCAATCACTTTGGATGAAATGCGCACATTGCAGGCAATTCAAGCTGAGATCGTAAAGTGGATTGATTCATCAAAAGAGCATGCGGCGCTGTTTGCAGTTAACCCAGTGTCTGCCTTACGACGGTCAGGGGTTTTGGGCGATGAAGCGCTGCTTGAGAAGTTAGAGACATTAATGAAAGCTTCTCCTGGTTTTGCAGCATTGTCAGGAGTCGAGATCGAAAGCGCCACCCTACAAGCAACGTCGATTTAATAATCACAGTAATAACTACAAAAAGGAGTTTGTCATGTCTGGTACCGGAATTCAAGGATGGGATGTAGCGATTGAACTAGATGAAACGGCATTGAATGCTCAGATCAGCTCTTTCTTTAATAGGGAATTTCGTGGTTCAACTAGATCTCTAGATCCTTTGCCTGATAGCTTTTCCAGCATTCGCGCTGCCATTCACATTCCCGCAGTGAGATTTATTCAAGGCAATGCGCAACAATTGAGGGCTGATCTAATCGTCAATCTCAACGATGTCTCGATGTTTTACACCACAATCGGTCAACTCGAAACCGAATCAGTAGGAACAGCCGAACGAGTGCGACTCAACTTAGAAAATTCCAGCCTGGAAGTTAATACGACTAGGTTCACCGAGGAGGTACGTAATCGTTTAGCAGCCGCAGGTGTAACAGTTGCAGAGTTCAATGAATTCAGAACAGCACTGATTGGTGTGGTTATCGGAGGTGTTGTAGGCGCAGCAGTCGGAGTAGTTGCTGCAAATATTGTGCAGGAAATTACCAGAACCATTGCAAACATGAGCATCACTGGAACAGCTAGAGGGCTGGTCGGAACGCCGTTATTTCCATTGCCCCTACTCTCTCCCAGTGAATTGATGACTCAAAATGTGCTTCTCGATGATCTGGTCATTGTCTCGCGCTTAGAGGTCGCTTATGTAAACCTACGAGGCGAGTTGCGAATTACCGATCGCCAGTATCTATCGACTTCAGCTCCTCCATTCAATCGGGTCCGCTTAACTTGGAAAGGAACATTCGAGGCTGTACCAGTTCACTTAACACCCCCCTTCCGGTTCTTGTGGACTGTGAATGGGGTGCGTTTATACTATGAGGGTGAGATCCCGGTAACTCAAGGCACGCTTCGCTACAGAGTAGACGGGAGCCGCTGCACTTTAACAACAACCCACGGTACCATGCTCAACGAAATGCTCTGCGTTGAAGTTACAGATGCACGGGGAATTTGGATGTTAGCCTGCAAAGCGCTTCGGGCTGAAGGCGAACGAACTGAGGTGCAGGAAATCAATCCCCGCGATGAAGCTTTGATTAGCAGACTATTTAGGTTGCCTCCTCATCTCATCCCTGGTCCAGCACCAGATGTGATTTTTAATCCAAAGATAGCAGCACAAATCCAAGCTGATTATGTATCAGCAGTTGCTCGTGGTATGAGTGTAGACCCAGGTTCTCTGTAGAATCTCTCCTTAAAAAAGTGGTTATACCAGTTCTTAGTTTTGAGTTTTAAGTTACGGAACCTGCGCAATGTAGCCTGTTGAGCTTGGGGATCTGTAGCTCAATAATCTGTAGCTCAATCAAAGGGAAATGGTATTAGTTGAGACAACCGCCAAGCTTTGTCAGGGGCAAATCGTTGCTTGAAAATCGCTTCTAACCACTTTTCTGAATTCATCTATGTCGAGTGAACGATAAATTTTCCGCCACAAGAATCATAACTTTTCCGCCACAAACTCTAGAACTCCGATTCCTTCGATCCTCAAATTCAGCATTTTTAGCACCGATGGAAGTATAAGCTCATCTTATAGGAGCTTTAGTAGATCCAGTAGCTACAGTCAGACCAGTAACCATTGGGGTAGTTCAGTTTCTTAATTTTAGAGATTTGGCTTAAGACAGCTGTTGAATCTTAGTAACAGCTTCTAAGAGAATCTCCGCCGCACCATTTATTTCTTCTTCAGTGGTAAATTTTCCTAGCCCAATACGAAGCGAACCATCAACTATCTCTTCGGGTAAGCAAAGTGTTTGCAGAACATGAGAAGGTGCTTCAACACCCGATGAGCAAGCTGAACCTGTTGAGATCGCAAGTTTGTGACGAATTCTAGCAATCACAGCACTGTTAGGAATACCTGGGATCGAGATGTGAAGACTTCCAGCTAGTCGATCCTCAATATCGCCATTAACAACGAGATTAGGAACTTTCTCCAGAAGCATTTTTTGCAATCTATCACGCTTACTAGCGATCGCCCGTTCATCTTCTTCCATTTCCAGCGATCGCAACCGACAAGCTTCTCCCAACCCTACAATCCCTGGAACGTTAAGGGTACCTGATCGCATTCCTCGCTGATGACCGCCACCAAATATAAGCGGCTCCAAGTGATAGCCCCTACGAACAGCTAGTGCCCCAACTCCTTTGGGGCCGTAGAACTTGTGGGCAGAGATTGCTAGGTAGGTGATGCCCCACTCTTCAAATTGAATGGGAATCTTGCCGACTGCTTGAGAGCCATCACATAGAAAAGGAATGCTGTAGTGTTGAGCAATCCGCCCAATCTTCTGAATCGGGTAGATGTTGCCAATCTCGTTGTTAGCTGCCATGGCACAGAGCAGAGACAGCCCCTCAGCGCAGACTTGCTCTAAATGTTCCAGGTCGAGTCTGCCTCTGGAATCTACTTGCAGATAAATCAGTTCAGCCCAACCTCGCTTCTCCAAAGCCCGACAGGTATCGAGGACAGCTTTGTGTTCGATCGGCATTAAGCCAATGCGATGGGGTTTCATTGGGTTAGGGGTTAGGCTCCCCTGAATTGCCAGATTGATGCTCTCGGTCGCACCCGATGTCCAAACAATTTCTCTCGGTGAGGCTTCTATGAGGTCTGCAACTTGTTTGGCAGCTTGCTTGATGGCAGCTTCAGCGCGATCGCCCCACTCGTGATCCACACTGCTGGCATTGCCAAACTCTTGCGTCATGGAGTGATAGACGCGATCGGCGACACGTGGGTCAACCGGTGTGGTGGCGTGGTAGTCAAGGTAAATCACAGGAGGGGTGGCTGGAGGGCTGCGACAAACGCCTGGTGTTCGGGCGTGGCAGTGCCCTGTTGCAACACCGCGAGGACGGTAGCGAGATCGTTGGACAGGAGGCGATCGCCCGCTAACCAGAGTCCTGGAAATTGCTGACTACGCAGTACCCCGTCTGAATCAGCTTGCAGGGTGCGGTATTCCCCTGCCTCCAGGTAAAACCAATCGATCTGTGGGTTATAGGTGCGCCACACTGCATATTCTTGTACGCCATTGCGACGGTAGGCGCGCAGTTTGTCATGCAAATCGTAGGAGGCGCTGCTGGCAGCAATTTCGACCACCAGTTCTGGGACACCTTCCAGATAACCGTCGTCGCTGATGCTAGAGGTTCCTCCCTGTTCTAATCGCAGCACCGCGTCGGGTTGGGGTTCGTTGTCGGCATCCAGACGCACGGTGGGATTGTCGTAACAGGCAACGCCAGGGGTTGCGGCACGGTATAAGCCAAGCCAAGTCATGAAGTCGGCGTGGGGTTGGCTATGAATCACACGGACAGGGGAACTCACATAAACGACTCCTTCGATCAGTTCGGCTTTTTTGAGGCGGGGCATGGCGGCATAGCGACGCTCAAATTCGGCGCGGCTGAGGCGATCGCCATTTTCCAGGGGGGGCAGCTTCACAAATTGTTCAGTCGTCATGGCAGGTGACGGATAGGGGAGGTCATGGCTGTATTTTAACAAGGTAGGCTTGACTGGCCGTTGCGGTGGAACTCGCCCCATTCATGATCGATGCTGCTAGCGTTGCCAAACTCTTCGGTCATGCAGTGCATGGCAACTCGCGTGTAGGTGTAGTCGCGTAGTAGTCCAAGTAGATAGGTTTTGAATTGGAAGAGCCAACCATCGCTTAAATATTGTAAATACACAAGCTAATACACTAGCTGAACTTTACTTCTTCTAGCTTTTGGAGAAATTCAGTAGTGGATCTAGGTCTGCGTAATGGATTGTGTTGAAGAGTGTCTAAGAGAAGCTGACCAAGGGATGGCGGTCCGGACCAATCATCCATTGTTAGGATACCGATTGGTGGTCGCCGTGTCACAACGAACCAAAATACTGAGGCAAGTTGAAAGAGATCGGAACAGCAATTAATCACGTCTCCAAGTCCCATTGCCTTTGAGACAGCTTCAGGTGACATCCAATATCTCGGTCCTACAGCTTCTTCAGCTTTAGTAAGCTGTTCTTTAGTTTCCTCTATTAATGCACACAAACCAAAATCAGAGATCTGCCAAACATCAGCACTAATCAAGATGTTATCTGGCTTGATGTCACGATGCATGGCGACAGCATGTAGCTTTTCAAGTGCTTTGGCAAGACCAACAAATTGTCCATAATAATCTTCAAATCGTAATGGAGAAGAACTTTGGGTAAGGAACTCCCTTAAATTAGAATCAGCCTTACGCATAATTATGAAAGAGACATCGAATTGGCTTGAATAGCTCCTATTCCTATGACGTGTTTCACGTCTAGAAGCAGAGGAAATTGACATCCTACCATGAGTTATATAGGTGACAATATGCTCGTGACTCAAACGGCTGATTACTTGAATTTCTCTTTCAAATCTTTCAGATCTAGGAGTTTTTAGATTAAGAAGGACTTTCAGTGCAAATGTTTCACCAGTAGCAGCATTTTCACATTCAAATACAGATCCATTACCTCCCCTACCTAACATCTCTAAAATTCTATATTTAGAATTGTCAATTCCTATAATCTCATCGGGCAAGATATACGTCTGTCCGTTAAATGGAATGCTGATCATAAATCAATCTCCAACTGAGCTTCCCCATGATCTGGTTCTTGAGACAGTGGATCTACAATTAGCCAAATACTATGATCTATTTCTTGTAAAACCTCTCTTTTAATAAATCCAGCATTTTCCATTTGGAAAACAGAGTTTCCTAATTGCCATGCCACGACAGAATTCTCTTCCGTTGGCTCAAAACTTTCATTAGTTAGTAGGCAAGTCTCAGTTCTTGGTGGACATAATCCGTTGCCATAGATGGTGTCATAAAGAATTTGAGAGAAGAAACGAGCAGTATTTCCTGATATTTCTCTCAAATAAGTACCCTGAAGAATAGATTCTAAAAAATTGATTCTCCAACGACGACTTGATGCAGAATTGGCATCTGATACACAACGAATCGCATACTCTCGTAAAACGTTGATATATGACGAGGGTTCAATATGATAATTGAGAAGAGATAGATCAGCACGGAGGGGTCTTAAGTCCCTGTTAGTTATGTTCCCTCCCCTACGACGAAGACTATAGATGGCTCCAAATAATGAATAAAAATCAGCTTTTTGACGGAATCTAGTAGAGCTAACGGTAGCTAATCCATCTCCATCA
This sequence comes from Leptolyngbya sp. NK1-12, assembly GCF_032598965.1. Lineage (NCBI taxonomy): Bacteria > Bacillati > Cyanobacteriota > Cyanophyceae > Leptolyngbyales > Leptolyngbyaceae > Leptolyngbya > Leptolyngbya sp. NK1-12. Next base: position 5,251,257 of record NZ_CP053586.1, on the reverse strand, counting down.
AAAAGGCACTGAAAATCACTTAGTACTTGCCTAAAGTATTCTATAGTTTCACTACGCTGAGGCTCAGCCCATTCCATGTATTCTTCATAAACTGCATCTAATTGTTCTTTTTTATCCAGCGGAGTTTCTCGAATCATCAAAGCAAGAAGCTCAGATATAAACTCAACATCAGCCATCCGACGTCGATTTGCAGGAGTAAAAATTTTGAAATCATCAAAAATATCCAATAAGGCTAAATCTTCTACAGCAGTGAGAAAATCTCCAGGAAAATCAGCCCGTCTTAATTCTTGTTTATTAAGCGCCTTCACATACTTATTAACACGAGAGTACATCTGTCGCACTTCGGCATCTGTGACATCTGTAACTTCATACATATCAATTCGATAATTGATAAATTTATCTCGATCTGGCTGTTCTAAATCTTGAAAATACTTGTTATGAAGGTGAGCCTCACAAGGAGGAGCTTTAAGCGCGAACTCATTGTTCATAAAACCAAGAATTGCTCTGAGTCTTTGCTGACCATCAATTACTGCACGGAAAGTAGCTTCTCCTCGAATATCCCTAAGCAAATAGAACTTAGGCATTGGTATATTTTTGAGGATTGAATCGATCAGCATTATTTTTGCTGCTACAGCCCATACTTCCTGCCGTTGAAAGTCAGGTCGTAATTCAAGACGATTAGAATTAGTTAAATCACGAATATCTCCGATAGACATTTGTGTACTATCCCAACGAACCATAATTCCTCCCTCTTGTTCAGTTAATTAGTACTCAAAGTTCGCTCCAGTAGCTCTTATTAAGAATTAGCTTTGATTGAATCTACTAATGATAGAAAATCATCGTCATGTAGAAATGGAACTTGAGCGTATATAATGCCTGACTCATTGGTTAGCCTAGCTGCTAGATGTCCCTTACCTAAAAGGTTCTCTGCTCCTTTTTGACCAAGCGAGATCTCTGAGGTGCCGATACTCTCGACTCTCAGGATTAAACGATTTCCTAAGTTGTCTCGAAGCTGTACCGGAAGGACATTCGCATCAGGACGCTGGGCAGCAAAGATAAGATAAATCCCTGCGGCTCTTGCTTTTACCCCTAATCGTTGTACTGCTGCCGATACAGCCGCTTTGTATTCATCGACTAGCATCCACTCAGCAAACTCATCGTGAACTAGCCATAGTACCGGAAGCCTATCCTGCTCAGGCACTTTACTGTTGTAGTCCTGCAACGATTTCGCTTTCTGAGGAAGAAACTTGCGGTATCGGTTGTCCATTTCCTCGACCAAAAGCTCTAAAACCTCGATCGCACGATTTTGATCAATAATGATTCCTTCTTTGAAATGAGGTAGGTCGCTGATGTTGGCATAATCAACGCCCATTTTGGGGTCAATCAGATAGATAGTTGCCAGTTTGGGAGAGTTCGTTGCACAAATATCGAGAAGGAGGTTTTGCAACAGAACTGACTTACCGCTGCCTGTAGCGCCAGCAATCAGCGTATGTGGAGCGTGTTGTTCTAAATTCTCGAAACTACTGCCTAGATTGAGGTAAAGCAGTTCACCATCGAGTTCCTTAACCCCAATGACAAAGCTGAGGTTAACACCCGAAGGCGATCGATTGATTTTTCGTTTTGCCCACACTTCGCGTAGGGAAATCGTTTGGCGTTGGGGACGGGCAACGGTGACAACGATTTCACCAGGCTGACCATAAACGCTAATAACGTTCAGAGAGTGAGTGGTCAGGAGTTGCGATCGCTTCTTCTCAATGTCATCCAACTTCAAATTGTCTGAACCTTTGAATCGGACAATTGCGGCATTTGGAGTCAGTCGTCTACCTTCAATTTTGGCTTGCAGGTTGTATCCCAACAGAGCCGTCCGCAGTTTTCCAGCCGCTTCCTCCAGCCATTTCTCTGCCGCTGCATCGCCTTGACTGGTCTGTGCCTGTCCCTGCTGCCACCAAGAAACCAGTGCTGGACTTGCCCAACTATCTACGCTTTCAATAGGGAAGGCACTTGGAGAGATAGTAGTTTCAGGTTCAATTGGCTGGTCAGACAGGGTTAGCTGAAGTGGACTGTCAGGATTCTCAGGCGGATTAATTTTTGTAGATGTTGCTGGGGGAGGCGTTGCTGCATCTACCTTCCCAATTTCTAAAACCCATGTGACTCGATCCGCAGGTTGTAATGCTTCTGCTACTGTCCAGGGTTTGTCATCGCCAAGCTGTTCCCTTATGGGGAAGAGCGGTTGTCCTGATTCATAGGCTAGAACCAGTTTACGGACAGATTCTCGATCGAACACTTCTTGGAAGCAGCGTTCGACTTTAGGAATCGGCGATCGCTCCCCTTCCACATTGCTCTCATTCGTCCCCGACACAAAAACTTGGGAGTAACCAGATAGGTCAATCCGAAGTGTCCCTGAACGGATTTGTTCGCGCCATTGCTCAACGTTCAGTTTGTTATCGGAACTAAATTCAATACCGTCGAGTAGAAGATCACTAAGGCGAGATAGCCAAAGGTCACGGTCAAGACGACCCGGACTAATGAAGAGGGCATCGGCAATGCGATCGACTGTTTGCCGGAGTTGGTTCTGTGAAGTCTTGCGAGCATCAGCCAAGCCAGCTACATCAACGTATTTTGCCTCAGAAACAATGACTTTCAGAATAGACTCACCATCAACATACTGAGGTGAAATTGCCATGATGTCAGCAATTTGACCTTCTTTTTGTCCTAACCAAGAAGCGTAGTCATCCAGAAAGTACCACCCGATCGGGTTTTGCGCTCCCATCTCTGCTGTAATTAAGGCTTTACTTAGAACAACGCCCATTAGCTCGCTGGCGAATCTGCCGCATTTTGCTGCTCGTAACACGATGTCACCGGAAACGGCGTTAGCTTCGTTAATTAGGCGTTCTACCAGTTTGTCGATTTTGTTGCCTTCCAAGCCTAAATTCAAGGCTTCTAAGCGTTTTCTGATTAGCACTTTGAGGACATTCAAAGATGCCTTCGAAGAGACGAGGAAGTTTCGCTCATCGGTACGATTCTGTTGATAGCGAATGACCTTCACGCCCTGGTTAACGAGTTGTCGTCGTTCCAGCAAATCATCGTAATTGACTACCCACTCCCCTAAACGGTGGCTTTCATCGAAGGTTGTCTTTGTAGTTTCTTCTTGGAAGGAGATCTGACGGGCAGGTAAAAAGTGTTGGTCAGGAGAGCAATCTTCACCTTGAATTAGGCTATACACCATATCGAGGTAGGCTTGACCCACCACCGTCTGCTTGGGACAGGTGAGATAAACGGTGGATTTAAGTTCGTCTTTAGCAGACGGGCGTTTCCGTGCCCAACGAGCAGGAGAATGGATTAAGATTTCGGCTGTGTTGCTGTCAAACGGTGAAGGCTGCCAAACTACTTTCGCCTGCCGTGAAATTGCATCTTGCAGAAACACAATGTCGGCAAATTTGCCTTCTGTAGGGGTTGTGGAAGGAACGTCGTTGGACATGACTGAGATCCGCAGTCTTGCCATAAAGTCCTGAGAAACCTCACTGGCAATGAAGGCATCGGGGTCAGCGTCAGAGCTTTCCAACATCTGCTCGTAGAGTTGAGCGAGTTTTTGTCCATTTCGATGGCGTAAAATAACCTGACAACGGACTTCTTCTCGATCGTCTTGCAGTTGTTCACTCAGCTTGTTAACGATCGCTTGAGGTAGCTTGATCGAGTCAGTTTGGTATAGAACGACGCTCAGATTCGTTTTCTCGTGGGGCAACAGTTCTACGTAGCGGCGGATGATCCCTAGCAAGCGGTCGGCTGCTTCAGCCGGATTTTCGTTGGTCGTGCGATCGCTCTCGTCTCGTGTGGGGCGCTCCATTAGGCTGTAGTCATTGACTGTATCAGAGACAGAAAGCAATTCGGGTTGCTGCCCTTGGTAGCCAACACAGACCTCAGGATAGTAAGGATGGTCGAGTTCGTTCCGCAAATCAGCAAAAAATAGGCGGGAATCGCCAAAGTTGACCTCTGGTGTAGAGATGATGTACCGAAGGAGTCCTGCTAATTGACGGGTTTTGACGGCTAGCGAGGCTAATCGCAGTGGATGCCAGGGGGCGATGATGGCAGCAGGTTTACCGCGTTCAACTCGGATACAGCCCAAGCGCAAGATAGGTTGATAGAAGTCAATGCGATTGAGATCGCCTTTGACGTGTTCTAAAACAGTCTTGAGTAGGTCGCCATAGGCTTCACACTGGTGCAACAGTTCCGGACTGGCAATACCTTGCCCTTCGTTGGCAAAGCTGGCGATCGCTGCCCTATATCGTTCTGCGAAAGTTTTCCAGGCGGCGGTGATTGCTTCACCCGCATTCTTCGAGAGACGACCATCCGCGACAGCTTGTTTGATTTTTGCGGGAAGAGTTTTGTTCAGGTCGCTCTTGCGATCGTACTTACTGACCAAGGAACCCCGGTCTTGGCGATATGCTGCCATCAGGGTGCCAACGTCTGACAGAGCAATACCCTGTAACCGCCCCTTTTTACTGACTAGCTCTCTTGATACCTGAGAAAGCTGGAAAGGTGAGTCTTTAAGCAGCCGTTCAATATCATTGCCTAATTCCATCCCAATTGAATTTGGATTACACCGCCAAACCAATTGAGTCTTAGCAATAAGAGCTTGGGCGTTATCCCGCATCTCAACGTAAAATTTGATTTCTGTTGCGGTTTTTGCAGTAGAGGTGTTCTCGCGGTACTTTGCCTTCTGTTTTTTCTGCGTCTCTTCTAATAGCCTGTCGTATTTGAACAGCCAGTGAGTTTCCCACTCAATGTGAGGAGCGGTCAGTTGCTCAATACCTCGGTAGCGGGTACAGAAATACCGACCCACATCAGCATTGAGTTCCAACCATTTGCTTTTGGCAGCTTTTTTTTGGGTTTCAATTTTGAGGGATTTGACGCTAGCAACCGTCTCCGCCTGGTCAAAAAGCCTCTCAAAGGCTTGTAGTAAGCCAATTAAAAAATCTGTACACTCAATCGGCTGCCCGTAGACGAATTTATCCCACTTTGCTTTGAGTTTGCGATCGCCTTCAAGTTCCTGACGGTGCGCGTCATAAAATTCCCGATCCTCGTCTAACGCCTCACGTTTATTGCGCTTTTTCAAGGCGTTGATGTACTGGGTTTCTGACTCCGTTAGGGTATCGGGATACTCATCATTAAAGAAATCTAGGGTGAGAGAAGCAATGTCTGTCTTTTGAGCTTGTAGCCCAGAAAACAGCGTGTTGATATTATCCGATTCCCACTCAAACTTAGAAAGGGCTTCAGCTTCAGGAGTCCAGCCAGCAGAACTGCCAATAAAGGAATGAATAGTAGGATGGGCGATCGCAGGAATATCATCCTTCACCTTGTCAAAGGCAGTTTGAAGATCCTGCTCATCGATTGGTTTGCGGCTGGGGGTTTGCTTCAGTAGCAAACATGCACGTTTCGCAAAGGCTTGCTGAAACAGCTTTTCCCATCGTTGGGTTTGTCCTAACTGGGTTTCAGGAATGGCACGGAAGTAGCCAGAATCACGGGGGAGCCGCAGAGCGGGAAGCGCCCATCCAAGTGCATCAATGACTGGAAGGCTTTCTTCAAGGACGCGCGATCGTGTTTGAACAATGTATTCCGCAAAATTTTCTAGGCTGGGTGTACCAACTCTCTGGAGTCCGTTTAGGGCTTTACGCCAGTATTCAATCTGCTCAGCAGGAATCGCCAGGTCTTTTGCAGCCAGGTTAATCCAGCACTCAATCTGCCCCTTCAGTTCTTGAGCGCCAACCGAGGTGATGTCATTTAGAGATTGGGCTTGGTCGTCGCTAATGTTAGCAAGTAGTAGTGCAGGGCGATCGCAAGCTGAGTGACGCAGGTGAACTGTGCGTTCATCGGTCAAAATTTCGTCAGGTAACCCAAAAGCTCCTACAAGATCTCGTGGAACTTGAATCTTGATGAGCGGGGCAAGTTCAGAATCATGGAGAATGGTTTGGCATACAGCAGCAACCTGCTGGGCGGTGAGCCGATTTAGCAGAAACCGGGCAACTCCCTCGTTGGTCTCGTCGGTTTGAATTGAGCGTTTCAGGAAGTCAGCCGCAACTTGACCAATCAGTTCAATGGTTTGCATCATCTCACCTCCGAGGCAAAGGGATTTTGAACGTAGGCACAAGCATCGGAAAGGCGTTTGAGCAGCCCAATGCTGGCAAGGCGACGTTCCAACCGTTCGGCATTGGCTACAAAATCTTCGCGATCAGCATCACCGGAGTTGATCAAATCTGTGGCTTGGCGATCGCCAATAATAAACCCATATTTCTGATGCAGTTTCGCCAAAAACTCTTGAAACTCCATACGAGTTGGTACAGAGGCAAGTACCAACGTCCTCAGCAACGAATCAGTCGGTGCATAGCGAGTGCGACGGCTGCCCCGACTGGACGACAACCCGATTTCGCGTGACCAAGTTCCATGAAACTTGCCGAGGTGTTGCTGATGCCGCTTGACTGCCCTCTCTCGTAGTGAACTTAAAAGATCTGCTGGTGAACCTGAACCATCTGAATCGTCGTCTTTTGCAGACCAGGCAAAACGTTCGTGTAGCAAATCGATCGCATCTTCAATCGGGGTATAGGAGTTGAGGCACGCCTGCCACTCTAGTGAATCAGCGATGCTACGGATGGTGTATTCGATCGCCCGTTGAGGTAGATTGTTGTTCTTCTGAAATTCGTCTGAAGCCAACTCACGCACTGTTGTTTTCTTAGGTGCGACAATCTCTAATACAAACTGTGGTGGGGTAGACTCACCCAATGTCGCCTTGGCGCGGCTTAACAGATAGATAATCAGGTGCAACCCAGTAATGGTGACAATGTGAGGCAGGGAATCGTAGTCGGGTAGATCGCAACGTAAGATATTGAGCCAGTCGTCAGCTAGTTGTTCATATTCGGGAAGCCTCTCGTAGGGAAGATAGGGTGGACTGCCACTGGTTCTGGGTGCGCTTCGATCCGTAGGAGATTGAAGCGCAAGGACTAGCTGATTCCATTTGGAGCCTCGATACTCACTTGAGTAGTTGTGGGTAATAATTCCGGTATTTTCTAAATGGGAAAGAATTTCCTCGCCCCGCCCGCTCCGACACAGCATGAGATATAAAAGTTCGCCCGTTCTTCCAAAGAAGCGACGATCGTTTGTCACTTTTTCGCCAGTTACCCTTAAGTCTTCATACAAGCAATCGGGACCGTATGGAAAAACGAATTTAGAACTCCACCGTTTGTTACTGTCACCCTCAATGGCACTTGATTGAAGGAATTTGACGATTTCCGCAAAGTCTTTGAAGGATTCAAAACGGGATTTCAGGTAGCTAAAGTCAGGTGAAGCTAGCCCGCCCACGTTACTAGCGATCGCATCCATCCACATCTGCCACCGTTCGTTGTCATCCAACCCTTCTGTGGCGATCGCCTCGATGTGAGGGTTGTTGAACAAGATATTGCGAAGGTAGAGGCGCGGGTAAATTTCGTACCGTAAATCGTTCAGCTTGTTCTCCACAAAAGCCCGTCCGTTGCTTGCTTCTGATTGCGTAATGCAGAGCATTTCCAGAATACAAAGCCACGGGGTTTGCTCATCGTACAGCCGATGACCCCAGATGGACTCATCAACCCACATATTGAGTTGAGACTGCTCGATCTGTTGAGGGCGTGGGAGAATTTCAAGCATTAGAAGTAAACCTCAAGCGTTCGTTCACTTGCGATACCAGCACTATTCACTTCCAGCAGCCGAATATTCATCGCCTCTTCTCCGTCCTCATCCTCGTCATCCATAGACTGGCGGACTGCAAGCTGCTTAAATACTTGGGTTTTGAAGGCAAGTACGTCTTCGTAGCATTCTTGCGAAAAGCTACTTGGAAGAGCACCTTCGGCAACTCTGCTCAAATATTCGTATCGAGTTAGGGTTAGGTTGAAACGAATTGGCTCAACATCGGGAGAGAGATTCACGACTAAGCTTGGCTTCTTGCGGCTTTTATCTAACTCCACTGACACACTTTCACCCCGTTTCCGGGCGACAGAGACAGATTCTTCGTACACCCTACTAATTCGGGCTTGAGAGTAGCTCCCAGAGGTTGCTAAAAGGAGTTCGTCTTGATTGCTGACCAGCAAGCCTGTGAAGATACGATTGAGTCCCCTGATCAACCGAGAAGTGATCGATTTAGGAACCTTTTTACCTTCCTGCAAAACCCTGTAAAGGTCGTTCAAATATTCCCCGGCATACTGAAAAATCGTGAGATCCCAGAGCTTCATGTCTGTTGTGCGATCGCCAGGAATATTGAAAAACAACCGCTGCCGTTGGGCTTGAAGAACGCCAAGAAACTCTTCTCGTCCCTTAGCAGCATCCCCTTCCAAATAGGAGCGCTGTTGAGCTTGGTACTTTAAATCGGCTCCGTAGAATGAATCAGATAATACTAAGTCAGTGTAGAGCGGCTGTAGTTCTGGATCGTCTGCTCCAAAGATCAGAATATTGTCAATCTGATTACTGGTTTCCGCGCCAATACCAAAGCCACGTAAGACTTTAAAGACCTCGGTTGATTCACGCCGCCGCTCAGGTAGGTTCTCGCCGAAGATATTGCGGTAGAGGCTGGCACGCGATGTCGTTTCAGCCGCAATAACATCAGGAACTTGCCGACAATTGAGTAACCGATCTTTTGCCTCTGGGTGACCTAATAGTGCATTGGCAACCAACAGGAGCAATTGGCGAACTGGAAGATGCATCTGGTTCAGTTCGCACAGTTCGAGCAGATCGGTCAACCGCTTTCGTGTGGTTCGATCCGCATCAGTTCCTTCTAGACGCTGTTTGTTTTGCCAAATCGGGCAGCCTTGGCTTTGATAAGCACATTGATTGCAGTCGCCCCAACCCGGATGCTCCAGAACGGCTTTCAGAATCCGGGGAAACAAGACGGCAGCACTTTGGCGGCTTAGGTTGTAGAGTTTGACTTGGAAGCCTTCTAATTCACGTAAGTCTCCCACTAAAAGATCTTCGATCGCCTTTCGTACTGGCTCAAGTTCTTTAATCTGTGCTGCTTCTGCCCATGCTTCCACTAGCTGTCCATCGTTCGCTGCAATCAGATAGACATTGGAAGTGTCCGTACCCAAGATGGCAGTTGCTATTTGTGGTAGAAGCGACTGCTTCTCCTCCAGAGTAAGTTCGCTCAAATCCTTGATGATGATTAGCTGGCGATCGCCCAATACCAAGCGTTGAATCTTGCTATCCTTTTGCCAATCGTCAACAGACCCACCAAACTCTTCCCAAATCTGCCGACAATAGTAAGTTTTCCCATCCCCAGCCGTCCCCGTTAAGATGACCGATTTGGGGGAAGCTGAACGGAAGTTATCAAGTAATTCACCTAAATACTCAGTTTCAAAAGCGATCGGTTGTAGCTTCTTACGCCGCAAAGTCCGCTGAATAACCTCGTCGTACATATTGTCGTTACGAGGAATTGGTCCATACTGTCGCAAGAAGCTAATCCATTCTGAGGCTGAACAGGGTGAGGATTGAAATGGCATTAGATTGGGACTAGAAATTCTTAAATGTTTGGAAAAACTGAGGTAAGCTCAAGCACTTGTTCAAGGAACGGTGGAAATTCCACAACTCCAGTTGATGGGATGATTCTTCTATTCAGATACCCAAACTGACTTGCTGTAATTTGAGATGGCTCGCTGTATGTCTCCAAAATGCGATCAATTACATTGAACAGCCAATAGTGGGGAATGCTTGCCTCGGCATAAAGAGATAGCTTGACCGTGCGATCGTACTCTAACGACGAATCTGCTACTTCTATGACCAGGAGCATTTCCGCAGGTGTTGGATGGGCTGATTCATAATCATCATCCCGGTTTTGCACGATCGCAAAATCTGGCTCTGGCTCTCCATCGAACGCAAGCGTAATGGGAGACTGGCACCGAAGAGTCGCCCTATCTCCAATGATTGGGAGTAAGACCCTGAGCAATCGAGTAATACAGGTTTCATGAGCAGTTCCCTTTGCTGCCATTTGAATAAGCTCCCCCCGAATTAGCTCGATGTGGTCATCTTCGCCCAGAAAGCCCAATGCCATTAAACGGTGATAGTCCTGCACCGTAAATCGCACGGGATGAGGGGTTTGATTGGGTTTGATGGCGGTAGTGATCATCAGGCCTCCTGGATAGCATCTCGGACTATACTAAATGTCTTAATTTCAGCTTATAAATGGCAGGCGAGACAGGGCAAGGTGTCGTCCTCTTCATCCAGGATAGCTTCTAAGGCTTCCACCAACGGACGATCAGACTTTTGCTGGGCTGCCCGCGCCATTGCTTTGTGATGATCAGCAATAATTTGGTCTTTGCGCTCTAGCAACTCTAATAGCGTTTCACCTTGAGTCCAGGTGTAGGTTCTACCATCTCGATGATTCTGCTCGTATTCAACTGCCTTCTGGAAAAGGTCAGGATGCTCTTGTGCTAGCATGACCCACTCGTACTTGCGCTGGAAGAAGCAAAAGTAGCAGCCCGATCGCGATCGCCAGCGGTAATAATCAGGCATTCCAATGCCGCTTTCTTCAAGTAAACGGATGATGTCAGCTTTAACGAGTCCGTGTTCTTTGAAGGGAAATTTAGCTGTAATAGTGGGTTTGGTCGAGATGTAACCATCACGATTCTCATCGGCACGGATACCAACATAGGTAATCACCTCGTCATCCCCTACCCATTTCTCTAGGGGAATGATTTTCATCTGCTTGGTACACCACCGCATCTTAGGGGATGGTAATACTCCACCGTACACATCTAACCAGTGGTCAAACCCTCGCTCTGCTTCGAGGTAATGAATTTTAATACCAAGCCAATCTTCAATTCTCCCTAGATACTCGTAAGTTTCCTTCAGTTCCTTATGGGTATCGCAGAAGAAGTACTCAATTTCTAGGTCAGGGTATTGCTGACGCATAAAGATAGCAAGGGCTGTACTGTCCTTGCCGCCAGAGAGACCTAGTATGTGCCGCACCTTCTTCTTGCTCATGCTGACTGACCCCGCTTCCGTTTAGGTTTCCTCAATTCACCTTGAGAATCAACATCTTTCCGACTCAGGAGTTTTTCGTTGAGCTTTGCTAAAAAGCCCTTCTGAAGCCGGGGATTGTCTCTCAATGCTGGCGTATTCAATACCTCTTCGGTGAGCTGATCGAATAACTCCGCATATTCTTCATCAATCCAAACAACTTCATGAACTTCCTGTCCATTTGGTTCGGTCACTGTAATTCTGAGAGCATCAAATCCTTTACCTTGTCGCTTGATTTCAGTCCGAAGGGCTTCCAGGTTCTCGAACCGACGAACCAAATCGCTCAAAGCAATTTCAAATCGGCTGAAGTCCTCATCAATCCAGCCCTTTGGATGTTTGTCCGCCACAATCCTGACTAGTGCTTCTAGCCAATCTCTGTCAGACGAATCCTCTTCCACAGCTTTGGCGACAAAATGCCGTAGGACAGGATCGATGCATTGCCCTACCAAGTAGCTGGCACGAACCCGCAAATCCTCCCTTAAGTTGGCTTCCTTGCTGCGAACCCCAAATGCTTCATAAAGGTGCTTCTGGCAGTCAGTCAACAAATTGTCGTAAGCCATCTGAATTTCATGGAGGCATTGCACCAGTTTCTTCCGAAACGCTTTTGCCTCCTGCTCATTTTCCTCGCTACCCGGCGTCATCGGGTTGAACCCACACGCCTCTGGTAGAGAGACAAACAGCAAAGCATCGGGTTCCTGAGCTGTTTGTAATGCCTGTAAAACATTTCGTGCTTCTGCACTCAGCCGCTTTGTCGATTGAGTAAATTCCGGCAGTTGACGGACAAATCCAAACAAGGGCTTAGCAACCGCTAACAATGATGCATTACGAACTCCCGCAGGAGCCTTGACATTTGGAGACTTCAGAACAGTTTCCAGTTCCTTAAAGACCTGCGATCGCAGTCCCACTATCTCGAAGTATTTCACCGAGAAGCGGGAGGGTTCCTTCACCAATAACTCAAAATGCTCTGGTCCCAGAACGGGAATAAAGGTTCCATCCTTGTAGATGCCTATGTCATCAACATGAACCAGCAGAAAAGCTGCAAGTAGGATAGGAATCACCCCAGGCTTTACACCATACGGAGGCTGCTCTAGCTTCTGGTAGAGCAGATCTAGCGTTTGCTGGCTATCTTTCGCCTCTGTGCAGAATCGTTCGATTTCATTCCAAATGAAGGATACATCAACGGTTGCTGACTCTAGGGGAGCTTCGCTACTCTGTTCGCGTTGGCGTCGCCTCTCCGTAGGAGATAGCGTCGCCTTAGGCGTTTCACTCCGCAATCGTCCTTTCAAGGCAGCCCCAGGAATATAGGGTAATGGTGGATGGAAGCCCCATTCATCAGCCTCCTGACGATGAATGCCTGTAGCTTCCAGCACTGACCCATACATGGCTACTTCAGGACCATAACCTTCTAAACCCAAGCGTTCCTTGTCAGCATTCTTGAGCATTGCCTCGATCAATTCGCGTCGCGCCTTTGCCCCCTGGGATGTCAGTTCACGACGATTGATCAGTTCGTTATCTAGCACTGCACCTTTGTCGTAGATGCGATCGCACAAGTCTGAAAGCGCAGATTGAAAGCCTCTGGAGGACTCAATGGCGGTGAGTTGACCATCAATCCAGCAGGTATTTTTTTGTGCTGACCAGTTGAATGCTAGAGCGACTGTTTCATTCAGTAATTGCTCTGCTTCTACAAGGCGTTGTCTAACCTCACGCTTTGCCACACCATCCGTTTGCAATTCGGGGGCATCTTTCCAAATCTTCTTCAATGCCAAAAAATCTTCACTACGCATCCGTAATAGTTCAAGATTGGCAACCGTAATTACAATCAGAGGCTTGCCATCTGCTGTGTGTGATGGAACTGATTCAAAAGACGCGGTATCTAACCAGTAAGCAATTAAGCCGTCACTCCCGGTCGTAGTACAAGTCAAAGCCTGTAGGTCAACCCGGCTATCAACGTACCGTTGCTCAAAATAGCGAAGGTTGCCTGTTGTGGTGTAATGGCGTTGAGCGACCAGCGGTTTTAGCGGATAGGTTGTGGTCAACAAATCAGCTAAGGGATTGTAGGCTTGCTCGATTTGCGCTTGAATTGCGGCTTCAACGTCGAAATCTGAGCCTTGCCAAATTCGCAATTCATCCTGGGTTCTACTGCGGTGAGTAATTAATTTTTTCTGCTTCAGATATTGGATCGTCTTCTGCCAATGCTTACGTCCCTTTTCATCCGCTGGGGAGTCGCACAATGCCAGTGCTACTAATTCAGGCGTTGCACGAAACTTTCCGGTTGAGGTGACTAGATTGAGGACTCCAATGGTTTTCAGTACCTTAAGAACATCCTGGCTCTGGCCTTTAGCATCCTGGATTAAACCTTGTACCTCAACCCAACGTTGTAAGTTAAGCCGCGACGCGAGTCCGGTTACTGCCTCAACAAAGTAGTCATAAAGCTGGTACAGCTTCAATGTCGGGATTTGACCACCTTGAATTGCAGTAGATTTAAGAAACTGACTGAAAGCATAAGGCTCGTCACTAGTGAGAAAGGTAAACAGAGAGCGATCGTTCTGGGCGTAACGCACACAGAGCATCGGTAGCACCAGAGCCGTCAGGGGGTGTAGGGGGTAAGCATCTGCTAGCACTTTTGCTGAAATCTCGTATTCCGAGAGTACATCCTTCAACGCATCAAACCAGCTTTCTGCTTGGAGGTGAATGCTGTGAAGAACTGGATCAGCATTCGATCGATTCTCCTCTGGAGACGCTACGCGAACGATCGCTTGCCCAATCAAGCGAGTCATCTGGCTGGGCGATTCAGTGAGAACGATATCTGTGAATCGTCCATGAATCTTTGTCCATTCGCTTTGTTCTACTGTCGAGAGGCGATCGCTATATCCTGCAAACGACTGATGGAGAATGCCCAACAGGTGAACCTGATAGTCTCCCTTAAGCTCTAGCTCAGCAATCTGTTGAAGCAAGTAAAGATCTTGAATGCCTTGATGATGAGCCGCATACTCCAGATTCTTACCCAACTCATCAATAATGAGCAGCACATCTGTTTCAACCGTTTGGACGACCTCTCGAAACAATTTCAGCACTTGTTGGTCGGTAACCTGGCAGTTGCCCTCCTCCGCCTGGAAGCGCCACTCATTAAGATCCATCCAGAAATCTGGCTTCCGCTTCTTCTTCCAAAAAAGCTCAAACCCACGCGATAAGGCACGAACGATTGTCCAGCTTAAAGGCTCCCGTTGAGCCGTTGCTACGGCTCTTAATAATCCAGTCTCAGGAACATTTGTGATGGCTTCCATTTCCGGACTGTCAACCGGAAAAGCATACTCAGCGATCGCCCAGGCTTCATCGGCTACCGGGCTTTCTTCTGGGGCACACAAAGCAGCAAGATAATGGGCAAACGCTGACTTTCCTATTCCATAGACTCCAGTTAATGTCCAGGCTCGGTGGGCATTCGGATCTCCAATGGCAGATAGAATCCGCCGCAAAGCTTCAGCCGATCGCTCAGTCGGAACATAGCCCTGAACTGCATCAGGCTTATCTAAATCTCTCTCTAAATTGACGGATCGGTAGTAGCGGCGGTGTAGCTTGAAATAGGTTGATAGAACGTTCGGCTGAGCGTCTCGACGGTGACGCTCGACGGAACCGCTCACGTCGAAGCCATTATCAGTCATCTTGCTCACCTTCCCGTTCGCGCAGCGTCTCCAGAGGAGAACCGATAGTACCCGTCTAAGATAGCCGCTGCTAGGCTCAGTGGCTCCCCTTCAAAGGAAAATTGAAGCTTTCCGGCTGCATCCGAGAGCCGAATCTGATCCCGTCGTCGGGCTACGACTTCGATCGCGTCGCAGATGGCACTCTCGGTCAACTTAAGTACGAGTCCTGGGCTACCGAGGTCGTAGAGCAAATTGGCAATTGGAATCGTTTTGGCGGGGCTACCTGTTCGAGCGTGGTGCTCTAAGCAAGCGTAAATCACAATTTCTGGGGGTAAGCTTGGCTTCTGCCCAACCCGAAACATATAGCGCCGAGAATCCCCTGCGGTGTGAATTAACCCCAGTTCTGTAAATGGGCAATCTAAGGAATCTTCGCTGACTTGAGCTTTACCACTGGGCTGCACGACATACATCCGCAAAATGCAACTCACATCCTTCCTGAGTGAAGACTCAGAAATACGGGGGGCTTCGCGATCGCGGTACTCACAAAGCTGGTAAAACAAATCTTCAGTCGTAAACTCAACCTGACGAAAATAATTGAAGGCAACATCCCAGGCAGTTGCCAAGTTAGGTGCTTCTAGCAATTTCCAGTGCAGCAGCCAAAGAGAGGCAGGATCTTCTAGATAAGAGTCCCAACCTTCCTGCCCCAAAAGCTGCTGACCAAATTCTGTCGGTTGGTCATCCTTCAGCAGCTTAAAGGCAGAACACCAGTACCGAATGGAACGCACCATGTTCTTTCCCACGCCGAGTCGAACAGGGGCATCCTCCCTTAAGAAAATCTCTGAATCGATAGAGGCACGATCAAAACCCTTCTTCAACCAACCAAAGCGGGGATGAAACGTTTCATGACGAGCAAAGACGATGGCTTTAGAATTGCCGCCGGTATCTGTATTGCGATTCGCTTGTTCTACCGTCATAATTCCATAGAACGAATGTACCCATTTTCTACGATTCAGAGCGTCCTGGAAAGCCCCAGCCATAGCGTGCATCTATTATGCTACTCCATATATAGGGGGAGGAGCTTAATTGTCCTTAATGAACGGGGATGATGCAGAATAATAAAGCGCACAAAGTGATCAACCCTTTAAGGGCTAATTTGTAAACAACTGTTTCGATCCCCCTAAATCCCCCTTGCTAAGGGGGACTTGAGCATCGGAGTCGAGTTCCCCCCTTGTGAAGGGGGGCTAGGGGGGAACAAGCCGTACCAATGGTTGCGGAGCTTTAGATTCACTTTATAAATTAGCTCTAAGGGCAGTAGCATAATGGGTTCAAATTGCGACTTAGGCAGATGAAGTCTTGTGCGGATGTTTTGTAGCCTTGATGACTTTAGTGCGATCGCCGTTACCTGCCAACGCAGCAAGGTGGGTAAGCTCCTGCCGGATGCTTTATATGTCCACGTCTCAGCCTTAGAGTCATTAGACCCACTTCTCCAAGAGTACGAGAATGAAGCCAGAAAGATTGCCTCCCCAGAGAGGATCACACTCGTTAAGTTCAATCTGGAAAAGCCGAGCATCTCCTACCTGTTATACCCAGAGTTTGATAGCGATCCGCACCCTGCACTTCAGTCCAGCATTCAGGTGAACCTGCAAAGCCGTGAGGTGAACTATCGAGATTACGGTGAGGCAGGCAACCCATTTATTCTTCACCGGAAAGAAACCTTTGTTGCGACTGATTATCCGCACTACCAGCAATTCGCTGCCCTCACTCGCCAGGAGGAAGCTCTGGGGCTACTGGATAATCCGAGAGCGATCGGGACGCGATTGGCTTGGGAAGAACGCTTAGCCCAGTTCAAAGTCGCCTTTCAAGGGCACACTCTGATCCACCGATCGCTCCTCAACGCCCAGTCTACGCAGGTCAAGATCGATCGCCACAAGGCAGCCATCAGCCGCAACGACTTCTCTAAACCTGTGCGTTTGGCATTGGAAGCAGGGCTGCTCAACCAGACCACAACCTTCTTTGACTACGGATGCGGGCAGGGTGGAGACTTGGAACGGGTGGGCAAACTGGGCTATGAGAGTGCTGGCTGGGACCCCTACTACCGTCCAGATTCTCCCCTGATGGCTGCGGATGTCGTTAATTTGGGATATGTCATCAACGTCATTGAGTCGCAGGCAGAGCGGCGTGAGGCGTTGATTAAAGCCTGGGAGCTAACCGGGCAGGTGCTAATTGTCGCTGCCCAGGTTCTCATCGCGCAGGGGAATAGCCAGATTGCCTATGGCGATGGGGTGATCACAAGCCGCAATACTTTTCAGAAGTATTACGACCAGGAAGAACTGAAGATTTACATTGACCAGGTGCTTGGGGTCGATGCCGTTCCGGCAGGGTTGGGTATCTACTTTGTTTTTCGGGACGAGGCACAGGCACAGAGTTTCCGGGCATCACGGTTTCGGTCGCGCGTCTCCGTCCCCAAAGTTCAGCTCGCGAATAAGCGGTTTGAAGATTACAAGGAACTGCTCACTCGGTTGATGGCATTCTTTACGGAGCGGGGACGACTGCCGACCCTAGAAGAACTGCCTGAGACGGAATCACTCAGCACCGAGTTTGGCAATCTACGACGGGCATTCCAGATCGTCCTACAAGCCACAAACCCGCAGGAATGGGATGCGATTAGCGATCGTCGTCGTCAAGACTTGCTAGTTTATTTGGCGTTAAGCCATTTTGGTCGTCGTCCCAAGCTTCGGGATTTGACACCTGTGGTTCAGAATGACATCAAGAGCCTGTTTGGGGGCTACCAGCAAGCCTGTGCTGCGGCAGACCTGATGCTGATGAGTTTGGGCAATCTGGAGGTCGTCGAGGAACGTTGTAAGAGTAGTGCGATCGGGCAGAAGCGACCGAATTCTCTGTGGGTGCATGTGTCGGCGATCGAGGCACTTGATCCTCTGCTCAGGCTCTACGAAGGTTGTGCCTCTCGCACGATCGGTCGTCCCCAGGAAGCCAATGTCATCAAGTTCCACTTCCGTAAACCCAAGATTTCCTACCTGTTCTACCCAAATTTTGACATCGATCCCCATCCTGCCCTGCACACCAGTATGGAGATCGACTTGCGGGATCTCCACGTCCATTACCGGGATTACGACTCCAACGACAATCCACCCCTACTGCACCAGAAGGATTCAATGGTGACAGCCGACTATCCGCTGTATGAGAAGTTCGCGAAGCTGACCCGGCAGGAGGAAGGGTGGGGCTTGCTAGATGATTTGCGCCTGATTTATGACGATCGTGGCTGGCAAAAGTGTCTAGAGGAGCATTGTGCTGAATTAAAGGGACATCGAGTGGTGTGGCGGAAAGATGCTGATCCCTATCGGGTGAAGTTGCTGAAGTCTATTCAGCGACAGCGAAGCAGCCTTATAACGATTAAGGTGGATCTTCAAACAGAGCCGTCAAATCCTGATAACCACTCACGACTCTGAGCACTTCAATATCCTCATTGAGGAGGCGGTAAAAAATTAAGTATTTCTCGTAGGGCAAACTGCGGGAACCAGGGTAGAGTTCGTCGCGTTTGCGACCTAATTTGAGGAAACTGAGCAATTCGCTGAAGGGTTGAATCGATGCCGCTCAGAAAGTTTTCAGCACTGGCTAGACTGCTTTGAGCGGCAAGGTAATCTGCAATTGCTCCAATATCTCGACTGGCACGAGGCGTGATGCGACAAGCTCGGCTCATGATCCAGAATGCCGTCGGCGTAATCGCTGACGAATCGCCTCGATTTCGCTGGTAGCATCCAGAAGCTCTCCCTGTTCAGCTTCTAAAGCTCCAAGCAATACTTCACAGCGCAATTCTTCAAACCGTCCCTGATAAATTTGTTCTTGCTCTGCCAGCATCCGCAGACCAGCCAGCATCATCTCATCCAGTGAGGTGTACTTACCACTGGCAATTTGGCGATCGGCAAACTGCTGTAAATCTGGCGGCAGGGGGAGGGTCATGATCGTATCTGCAGAAGACGAGTATCTGTAAGTTTAGCTTAGCTGGACGGTAGTGACAGCCCGTGCGTTAGCACGCATCGCCGAGGTTGGCAGAAGTGCCTGGAGGATCACTGTGCAGAGTTGAAGGGACAATTTCCTGCGGAAAGGCTACGCCAACGGGTGGTGTGGCGGAAAGATGCTAATCCCTATCGGGTGAAATTAGTCCGATCTTGTCGTAAAAAGCAAAAATTGTAAGAAGGGAGCCTTGATTAATTGTCCTATTGCAAATGAACAGACTCTGAAAGCCTTGCTACAGTGCAGTTATTCTCAATAAGATTTGAATTTTTCGAGGTTCCCAGAAGTACATTCAGATTATTGGTATAAGCCAACTGTTGAAAAATGGAATGGTATTAAGACTTTAGATTACCAAGATAGAAAATCACTTCCACTTCAGATTCAACTACCCCTTCTGAATTCGTAGGCTAGCATCTCATTATGGGAAAAAAACTTTTGCAACGCATCACGCATAATCCAGATATCTGTCATGGTAAACCCTGCATTCGTGGGCTGCGCTATCCTGTCGAGTTTATCCTTGAACTTCTGAGTTCCGGCATGACAACTGAAGAGATTCTTGCTGACTATGATGACCTCGAATCAGATGATATTCTTGCCGTTCTGCTGTTTGCCGCGCGTCTTCAGGTCAAAAGTATTCACAAGCTGGCATTGTGAAGCTTTTTCTGGATTGCAAATAAAAAATTACTGCGATTCCAAGCGGATTTCCTGCAAAATCTGAGCAACCTCATCTTCCGTATGAGCTTCATCATTTGCTGATGCATCACCAACGACATGAAAGGGATCGAGAAAAACCTCTGCTGCCTCTTCAAACGCTACTCCATGTTTCTCGAAATTGCTCAGAGATCGAGAAACATGGCTCCACTTGCTCAAGCCACCGCTCGATCCCTTTTCTGGTTGGCACTCCCCTGTCTGTGAATGTCCAAATACTTTGCCTTTGTTGAGGAGCGTAACTGATGTGGATGGGTCGTTCACGAAGTGTCTCGGAACGAGAATCGCCTCCATAGTAGTACAGCGCGTCAAACGGCAATCGCTGCTCTAGAATCCACTCGACGAGACGAGCGCTCTCCAACCCTACAATCCGAAAATCACAGGCAGCACCGAGGCGATCGCAGTAATACTTGCCATTCCGGTTCTTCTCATGCGCCATGTGCTGATCTCGGCTTGGATCAACCCGACCATTCTTTTTGCCTGTCTCCGGGTCTTTCTGAGCCAGAAACCGCTTCAAATCCTTTGAGCAAAATCCATAGGTCAACTGAAACTGTTCCCTTCCGAAGTGAGCAATCACAGGGTCAAGGATGTGTTCACAGAGAGATTTTAGAGCTGGAATTGTTTCTTCCGGATTTGCAGGATATGGATTGATGCGATCAGCATACCTCCTATACGTTTGCGTACAAGTGCAAAATTCTTGTAAACTCAGGTATTTTCCCAACAAGATTTCATGCATCCGAGCGTCAGCCTCCTGAATCGAGAATTCTAACTCCGAACAGAGTCTAAAATTCCACAATACAAAATATGGCTGCTCTCCTGACAAAATCCAACTTTGTGAACGGGTGCAATGCCTTAAGAAACTTTGATTGGAAGTGCAGGAGCCACACCAAGCCACTGCTCTCTCCCCAGCGCAGCAACGCCTCATTGACCCAAAACATCACTGCCATTGGTTCTGTAGTTGTCTACTATCAGTCTTTTGAAGCCAGCTTGTTGCGGAAGTTGGCTCAAAAGCTTTCCCTACTTAGCATAACTTTTCCGAAGTCAATTAGAAGCATAAGAGTTCCGTGGCAGAAAAGTTATCGTTCACCCAACAATCAACCTTTTCTTACTTTAGGATCTCACCTGTACCGGCATCACCAGATACGTCATCTTCATGCCACCGATGGGATTCAGCACCGAAGGGCTAGTGGCGGCATTAAACTGCATTTGGACATCGGTCGTATTGAATGCCTTTAGACCTTCCAGCAAGTATCGGACGTTAAAAGCAATTTCGAGATCATCACCCGAAATTTGAGCCGGGATCGCTTCTCGTCCGCTGCCAACATCTTGGGCATCGACAGATAGGATAATTTCTTGCTTGACGCTATCTAGATTGATTTTGACAATGCTGTTCTTTTGATCGGCCAACACTCCGATCCGCTCCAGAGCCGACACAAATAGCCGCCGCTCTATCGTCATTTGACGCGAAAACTGACGGGGGATGAGCTGGCGGTAGTTGGGATATTGGCCTTCTAGCAGCCGGCTAGTTAAGCGTTGATTTGCCCACTCGCACACTAACTGACCTGGATCAAACCGCACCGCAACCGAGTCCGCAACCGAGTTAAGCTGGATCATCCGCTCTAATTCTCGTAGTGCTTTGGCAGGCACAGTAACATCGAGAGTCTGATCATCCGTTGATTTGACCGCTGCATTGTCAGCAAAATCAGCAGGGCTAGTTTGCACAACCGCAAGCCGGTGGCCGTCCGTCGCAGCAAACTCCATACCGTCGGGGTTGACCGTTAAATGCACGCCTGTTAGCACCTGCTTAGTTTCATCTGAGCTGGTAGCGAACAGAGAACCGCGCAACCCTTCGGAAAGGGCCTCAACGGGTAGATAGGTGACTTCCGCTTCGGCAATCGCAGGCAACTCTGGAAATTCTTCTGCCCCCATGCCGCGCATTTGATAACGCCCCGACGAGCAAGTCAGTGTTACCATCGATTCACCCACTGGCTTACCGTCGGAACCATCAGAATCGTCGAGGATGATTTCGCCTTCCGGCAACCGTGAGACAATATCGCCCAGCAGCTTTGCAGGTAGGGTCAGGGTGCCCTCTTGCTGAACCTGAGCCGGGAAGCTGGTTTGCACACCCAAACTGAGGTCAAATCCGGTCAGGCTAATCTGCTGTGTTGCAGCATCAGCACTCAACAACACATTGGCTAAAACTGGGTGACTGGGACGAGACGGCACAACTCGACTTACAAGGGAGAGATGGGTGTTCAGTTCGCTTTGGTTGCAGATGAGTTTCATGGATCTGGGTCGTTTCTGGTGCAGCTTCCGACTGCGTGTACTGGCCCACAGCGGAAAATTTGTGATTTTGGACGTTAATCGTAACCGATTTTTCTAACCATGGGTTAGCTCGAAGCGTAATCCTAGCACCCCTGGTTTCAAAAGATGCAATTTTTTAGACTAAATTTCTTTGACAGCAACGGCTTTCTTTGACAGCAACGGCGGGGTTTGTCCACTTTATGCCTACAGATTAGGAATCACGAACCGGACAACCTAACTCGATTCTGGATCACCAAATTCTTATATCCTGAAATAACTTTAAAGAGATCTAGTAGTAGTAGAGGCTGTGGAAACTGTGGAAAACATCCTGTGATGATTGATATCCCTGCCTTCCAGCGCTTTCGGGGCTGTGAAAAAGCTGTGGAAAGAGAATTTAGTTTTGCACAAGTGTTGAGACAGAGTGAATCTTTTCTCGCAAAACCGGTCGTTTTCCCCACCCTTTCCCCAGGGTTTTCCACAGAAATTTAAGAGTTTTCCACAAAGCAAATTAGCTTAAAGAAACTTTGTAATGTTCTGTTATGTCGTAGAATGCAGTTTTTCGACTGATCGATTCATTTCAATCTATGATTTGGCTTGATTGATTGGGGCTGTCGATCTAAGCGGGGCTGGGCTAGCCTGAGAAGGCAGGGCCAGTTCAACCTATCCCTTGAGTGCAACCTATTGAGTGCAACCTACTGAGGCCGCATGATATGAGCACATTTGATGCTAATGATTCCAATGATTCCAGTTCTGGTTCTTCTATTCCGTTCGTCACGCTAGGTTCCTTAATTCCTGCTGCACCAGCGGGGTTTAAGTCAGGCTTCATTGCCATTATTGGACGCCCCAATGTCGGTAAATCAACTTTGATGAATCGATTAGTAGGGCAGAAGATTGCGATCACCTCTCCAGTAGCCCAAACGACGCGCAATCGTCTACGGGGTATCCTCACCCTGCCTACAGCCCAAATTATTTTTGTGGATACGCCAGGTATTCATAAACCTCAGCACGAGTTGGGGGTAGTGCTGGTGCGCAATGCGCAAAACGCAATTGAATCAGTGGATTTAGTGCTGTTTGTGGTTGATGGTAGCGTGCCTGCGGGCGGAGGCGATCGCTACATTGCAAATTTGCTCAACCAAGCTTCGGTGCCCGTTGTCCTCGGCGTCAATAAAATTGACCAGCAGCCGACAGAATCGTCCGAACTCGATCAATCCTATCAGCAGCTCGCAGCAGCCCAAGGCTGGCCCGTTGCTAAATTTTCTGCCCTGACGGGGGATGGTCTCGAAGAGCTACAAACTTGCCTGATCGACCGGCTCGAAGCTGGTCCCTACTACTATCCGCCTGACCTGATTACCGATCAGCCAGAGCGGTTCATCATAGGTGAGTTAATTCGAGAGCAGATCTTGGCGCTGACTCGTGAAGAAGTGCCCCATTCAGTTGCAGTGATTATCGACCGGGTTGAAGAAGATCCGGAGATTACCCGAATTCTAGCCACCATCTATGTCGAGCGCGATTCGCAAAAGGGTATTTTAATCGGCAAACAGGGCAGCATGATGCGAACGATTGGCACAAATGCCCGTCAGCAAATT
Organism: Leptolyngbya sp. NK1-12; assembly: GCF_032598965.1. NCBI lineage: Bacteria > Bacillati > Cyanobacteriota > Cyanophyceae > Leptolyngbyales > Leptolyngbyaceae > Leptolyngbya > Leptolyngbya sp. NK1-12. The sequence goes on along the minus strand of NZ_CP053586.1, from coordinate 5,227,958 downwards.
CAGAAGCTGCTGATGGGAAAGGTCTATCTAGAACTGTTTGTCAAAGTGCAACCCAAGTGGCGGCAGTCGCGACTGCAATTGTCTGAACTCGGCTATCGGGTCGAAGAATAGAATTAGAATCGGTAGACCTCAATAAAACTCTATGATTTGGTAAGAAAAACAACAAAATACAGTAAAAAATTCTTGTTTTTGTCGGCATAGCTTAAGAACTTATTAAAACGAACGGCATTTTTGCTTTCTGCAGTTAATGTGGAATTCAAGATACCTCCTAACTGCGTCTCCAGCCTCATCGATATTGGTGCTTGCATCCAGTAGATGGGGCTGCTCTTTTTGGTTTGCTCATTTGAATCAGATTTTGTAGTCTGTCGGTTGGTGTGTCAATTAGTGTGCCGATTAGCCTGTTAATGGCTCGGATCGTTACCTAGGCGGTAACGCTCATCCTAGTTCTAGACCCGTGCAACGCAGTCGGTGCTGCTGGCGATGATTACGCAGTACCTATGCGGTAATTATAAAGTTTTTGCCAATTCTGCTGCGATTCTGGATTGGTATTCAGCGTAGTTGTAGAGAGTTACAGGGACCAATTGCGGGACTAATTGCAACCGCTTTAGACGATAGGCTGATTGAATTGAGTAGTACTGCCATGCCTCTCCTCCGTAGATCTATCGGTAAAGTAGTGATGAAATTGAGCCAAAATCTCAGTAGAAATGCTAGCATCACGATAGACTGGAAGCATACTTGCAATCCTTGTACGGTTTTGTGAGTAGCGATACTAATTAGGCTCTAAATCATTAGACTCTAGATCAAGTGAATGTAGTCAAATTGAGCTAGCTCCACTAGTCGTAACGTTGGGTGCGTCTGAATCAATTACGTTAGTAAATTAGCCGAATCCTAGCTCTGAATGAGTTTGTCGTTAGATCTGTAATTAGCTGAATTCGCAATAAGGTGTGTTCCAAAAGGTTCCAGAAAACTAAATTGTGAATGCATAGTTTTTTATGATCAGAATGAAGGTTTGTTCTAGATAAAGAATGTTCTGGTCTGAGTATCTTGACCTTAAAGATTGTATGTAAATGTTTAGATTGATGATACTTTTCGGGGTACGCTAACGTGAATTCACAAACTGTATCGGTAATCATTCCTTGCTACAACGCAGAACGATTTTTAGCTGAAGCAATTGAAAGCGCACTAGGCCAATCGATTGCGGCAACAGAGATCATTGTGGTTGATGATGGTTCAACTGATCAAACCAGAGCGATTGTAGCTCGCTATCCGCAAGTTAAATATATTTATCAATCTCGACAAGGTGTATCTGCTGCTCGAAACTATGGTTTACAGGTCAGTTGCGGAGAATATATTGTTTTTTTAGACCACGATGATTACCTATTGCCTAACGCGCTAGAGGCCGGACTCGCAGCATTTCGCCAGCACCCTGACTGTGGTTTTGTGTTTGGCGTCTGTAGAAACATCGATACCAATGGAATCCGCCTTCAAGGTTCCAATCGTGCTGTCCTAGAGCACCCCTATCCTCAGCCTATCTATCCCAACATTCTCAAAGGCAATTCGGTCCATCCACCAGCTCGTCATTTGTTTCATCGCTCGGTGTTTGAAACAGTAGGAAAATTTGATACGACGCTGACGGTGGCAGAAGATTATGATATGTACCTGCGGGTTGCAGCCGCGTTTCCAGGTCATTGTCACAATCAAGAGGTTGTAGCCTACCGGACCCACGATGTCAGTGCTTCGACAACGGCCCGTCCTTCGCATCATTTGGCATCTACTCTGAAAGTTTTGAAAAAACAACAGCCCCACCTCCGTCAGAATCCGCAATATCAGACTGCCTATCGTCAAGGTAAGCAGCACTGGATCAAGATATATGGCCGCTATATGGTCTATGACATCAAATTCTATTTGCTCACAAAGCAGCCTCAATTAGCGGCCCAATCCCTCTATCTATTGCTGCGTTATTACCCACAGGGATTGCTTCGGTATGCTAGAGAGTTGCTGGCTAACTTGTCTCGACGATGGACTGCCTCAACGACCTGTTAGAGTATTACCAATCGAATATATTAAATATAAAGTACAATCTGAATCGAGTTTATATCAAGGGAAATCCAAAATTCCATTTTACGTAGCTATTTAGTAAAGAATTATGATTGTCTTTCGTATTCTATAGTATAAACCTATATATGATAGAGAAGATTTTGGGCGTTGCTGAATAGAGGTATGAATCGTGGCGTTGCTGTAATTTTGGTATCCCCCTAAATCCCCTAATGCTGGGGGACTTTGAAAGATCTTCCCCCAGCATTGGGGGTCTCGGGAGGCAATTCATACCCCAATTCAGCAACGCCCAAAATTATCCCTGAATTCAGCAATGCCTAAAACTACAAGGCAGACTTCCGCGCCAATGAGGTGCTAGATAGCATAGATAATGATCACCCTTTCGTCCGATCGACGCTGGCTATAATTGCCCGCTACACTAGAGGTTCTCATTACACTTTCGTTACACTGTAAAGTACAAGTGTTTTGTGTCTCTATGCAGGTTTTGCAAGCGGTTCACCTCCAAAAATTTTATCGTGCCCAGAGAAAAAATGTTGCAGCGGTACAGAATGTTTCGTTGCAGATTTCAGCAGGCGAAGTGCTGGCGTTTCTGGGGCCAAATGGTGCGGGTAAAACGACGACCATTAAAATTATCGCTGGGCTAATTGTGCCAGATGCAGGTCAGGTGAAAATTAGCGGGCGTGACCCTCACCGAGATCCTAAAGCCCTTCGGTCAATTGGGGCTGTTTTAGAAGGAAATCGCAATGTCTACTGGCGGCTGACCCCCGAAGAGAATCTGGAGTATTTCGGCGTTTTGCGGGGCCTTAGTCAACGAGTGGCGCGACAGCGCAGCCAGATCTTATTGGAGCGGTTTGATTTACAAGATAAACGGCGAGCGTTAACGCAAACCCTCTCTCGCGGCATGCAGCAAAAACTAGCTATTGCTGTAGCCCTGATCCATGATCCCCAACTGCTGTTGCTCGATGAACCTACCTTAGGGTTGGATGTAGAAGCGACAGAAAATGTTAAACGACTGGTGCGCGAGATTGCGGCAGAGGGACGCGCTATCCTGCTGACTACCCACCAACTCGACATCGCCGAAGACCTATCGGATCGGGTGGCTATTATCAACCAGGGTGAAATCGTGGTGGAAGAACCCACGACTGACCTGATTCGCCAATTTTCTGGAACTGCCTACCGGATCGAGCTAGAACAACCGTTGGATGCAGAGCGCTTCCACAAACTTGGCTCCCTAGCTACCGTTGTGGATCAGCTCCAGATTCATTTACCTGATCCCGAAACACTGTATTCGGTACTGGATATTTTGCGGCCCCTGCCGATTGTGCGGATTGAAAAAGAACAGGCCAAGCTAACAGAGATCTTCCTCAAACTAGTCCGAGAAGGCAGTGTCTAATCGCCTTGCCCGGTGATTGGGATACAGCTTCACAACGTTCAACTAGCTGTGTGATGCACATCCTGCCGCTAAAAAAAACTGAGAGTTGGTATGGTAATGTCTCTTTTTCTCGCTGAACTCAAACGAAGCTGGATTCAACTCGTCCGCTATTCCTCCGAGGTGATTGGCGGCATGATTGGCACCACGATCATTTTTTACGGCCTGTTTCTGAGTGCTCGCTACATCGCTGGTCCTGCATTTCAGTTGGGTGACCGACTCGACTCAATAATTGTCGGTTATGTGCTCTGGACGCTGATGCTGTTCATTTTGGGGGATATTGCTGGCGGACTCCAACAAGAAGCACGCACAGGTACTTTGGAGCAGCTGTTTCTCTCGCCTTACCGCGCCCCAACGGTATTTCTGATGCGTACAATCGCTAGTCTACTGCTGAATCTGGCGATTAACCTGGGCATTTTGCTACTGATTCTGCTCCTAACAGGTAGTCAACTTCGCTTTCCGCCTAGCCTGGTTTTTCCCCTGTTTACGGTCCTGCTGGGGGCTTACGGCATCTCGTTCGCAATGGGAGCAATGGCGCTGATTTTAAAGCAGGTGCAGCAACTCCTCGGTGTTTTCCAGTTTGCTCTCTTATTCTTGTTCACGACCCCGGTTGAAACTTGGACGGGCACAGCGCGGACGATTGGCTGGTTGCTACCAATGGCTCCGGGGGCAGGTCTATTGCGCGAGGTTATGGCCCGTGGTGCAGCCCTAGACTGGATGGCGTGGGGGTTGTCGCTGATCAATGGAGCGATGTATTTCTGTGTGGGTATTTTCCTGTTCCAATGGGCGACCCAGACCGTTAAACGGCAAGGCAAATTGGGTGGTTATTAGAACTCGACCCACCCAGTTCAGCTGAAAATAAAAGCAACTGATCTATGGATAGTGAGGGTGCCAAAAATTCTTTTATGAGAATTTAATCAGGTGGTTCTGCAACGTTTACCATCCTAATTGAAAGAGGGTATGGTGCAGAAAATTCCTTTTGAAAGAGAAAATTAGAGTCGCTCTATTCCAGAATTGGTAAGGAGTTGGGCGAATTGTTAACTCAAACCAAGTTGAAAATAAACTTTCTTAAAGTTAGTCATTTCTCAAAAAGACATGTTATAAGAATGGGAGTCGCTAAACAGACAGATTCAGATAGTTTGAAAAGTCCACTCAATAGTTTCCTAGGCGTTAATTTTTCCGCTTAAGTGCTTACAATTTGGTTCAGTCTTCCAGTCAATTACTGAAGGCAGTTCTGAGTAAGTAATGCAGTTATTGTTCGGATGAGGATTGCTTCCTGTTAGTGCTTAGAAATAGCTTGTAAATGATCTAATTAGATCTTCAGCTCTTCTTGAGTAAGACTGTCAAATGGTTCTGTTGGTCTGGATTGGTTTGTCCTTGGCTGGATGGCTGTATCTGCCTGCCGGGATAGTTTTGGCTGTCTTTCCGATGATGGTCGGCCATGAGTTTTCTGTTTGAATAGCTGGTTTTCTACAGATTGAAACCTTAAGCAAAAAGCCTAAGCAAACGTAAAGGGATCAACAAGGTGCCCTGCTCGGTTTTTCCTGTAGTTGAGCAAGTATTCAATGCATCTAGACTTTAATGGATTGACGCTGATAGATAGAGCTCTGGAGTGAAAACTGGAATGGAAGTTAGACGGAGGAAAACAAATTTATAGTTGTAAGTTGTGGTTATAGCTTATAGTTGCAAAGTATTCTTGCTTCTAACTATTAGCAATTTCTTTTCAGTGGCTCTTCTGTTATTTCGTGTGAATAGTTTGTAGTTCGTTTTTTGTAGTTCATCGTCCTAATTTCAAGAGGTATTTCTATGCAATACTTGCTAATCGACACCCACCGCAGACCGATCGGTACCTTAGTCAGCGATAAGACATTTGCGGTTGGAGACACGTTTCAGAATCATAACTCTGAGATTTATACCGTTGTAGGATTGAACTGGTTTAATCAACAGCCTCATACCCAGTCTTTGACAGTCATTCCTCAATCTGCTATCAAGGTAGCTGCAAAGTAGCTTTGAAGTAGGTGATTCAACTCAATTAGAGCTGAGTAGCCCATGCAGTTAGTTTGTGTAGGCACGGTTGATTCCAGAAGATCGTGTCTATAGCTAATAGGCGAACAATGGCTAAGGTTTTGCGGTCAATCAAGATCAGCTAAATATTAAAATAAAGAACCGCCCTCATCGGTTCAGAAATAGGGCGGTTCTTTTTCAGTTGTTCTTCTTTGCTTAAAGCGGATTCTCTTCAGAGTCAAACTTTTTCAGGTTTCAAAATAGCTGAATTGAACCTCAAGGCTAACGAACCAGGCAAAAGTGGTTAGAAGCGATTAAACTGAAGAACCCAATCCGGCATATGCACCATAGAAGAAGAGTCCTACCACAACAAGGACACCAGTTCCGGCGATTGTTGCTACAACCCAAAGGGGAATTCTGCCAGACTGCAACATTGCTTTTTACCTCCTAATACGAGTTGGTTTGCTAGTATTCTGAAAACGCAAATATGAAAGACCTACGTAACCTAACTAGCCACAGCGAGAGTAGGCCTCAAACTACAAACGCCTACTAACCCTAGGCTACCTGGGCAGGAAATGAGCGCTTTAGAGTGCATTCCTCCCCAGATATAACCTAGTTGAAGAAATAGCTAGAGAACAAAATACCGAGTACGAAGATGAGCAGCAGGCCAAGGTAGAGTGAAGTCCGGTTCAACTCAACAGGCTGCTTGTTAGGATTTGGGGTACGTTCTAAGGGTGCCACAATGATCTCCTATCGCTGAATAAACTGCATTGCTGCAATTGCACCTAAGAAGAAGACAGTTGGAACAGCAAGGGTGTGAACTGCCAACCATCTAACCGTAAAAATCGGATAAGAAACGGGTTGATTTGGAAGATTACTTGTCATAGGGATTCTGAGTTCAATTCGCTCTATTTTTGCTGTAAAAATTCTTCGATTTGTTGCTTTGCTTCAAAGCGTTCCTTGATGATTGGTGCCTCTTGCCGAGTTTGTGTATAGTATTCGTTCGGGCGAGGTGTCCCAAACACGTCATAGGCTAACCCTGTGCTGACAAACAACCATCCGGCAATGAATAAAGCCGGAATGGTGATGCTGTGAATCACCCAATAGCGAATACTAGTAACAATGTCGGAAAACGGTCTTTCACCGGTTGTTCCTGCCATGTAGTCTCCTCCCGTAAATGACAACTCAAAGCTTATTTAACATCATACGAGAGTGCGGAAACAGTCACAAGCAACCTGCTATTTTAATCGACTAGAACGCCAAAATAATTGAAGGAATTGTGGGTCAATCGTCTGATCACGCTTGCAACTAATGCACCTCTAATTACACCACTACACCGCACTCAACTAATACTCAACTAACCACGATCCTAGCGCCTTAAGCCGCCTGTTGATACCTCAGCAACGTACCTTCTTGACCGAGAATGAATCCTTGCTCAGGTGACACAAAAACAATCCGGTAGAAGTTAGAAGGAACGTTTTCAACATCCCGGTCTTTCTGCCAGGTTTTGCCGCCGTCAAAGCTGACTAGCAAATTACCACTACCGCCTGCCACCCAAATTTCCTCCGGAGTTCGGTAAGCCAGATCAAGCAGTCCCCAGCTTGTGGCGTACTCAGGACTGAGGGGATCTTCCCAGGACTCGGCAGTATCGTCCTCGCTGAACTGGACAATTCCGCCCCGCGCCAATAGCCACATCCGTCCATCTTTGCCGAATCCCATATTCTGCAAACGACGAGAGCTGTTGCGGTTGTGTGGTTCCCAGGAGGGTTGTCCGGGTGCCCAGGTTGAATAGAAGCTGCCTCGTGAGGACACGGCGACATACTTCCCATCGTCCGATCGAGCAATGTTGCGCAATACCCCTACTGCTTCCTGCACCATCGCCTTCCAGGTCTTTCCACCATCCTTTGTTTGATAGATGGCTCCTACATCCGTTGTCATCTCAGCTGACTGAGACCCTAATGCCGTAATTTTGTAGGGCGCTCCAGGCAGTTTCTCACTCAGGGGAACCCGTAGCCAGGATTTGCCACCATCGGTGGTATGCAGGAGAATACTGGGTTGACCAACAATCCAGCCATCCGGACCGGAGAAGCTCACCGAGAGAAAGCTGTAGATCTGTTCATCGCCTAAATCAAGCGCTCGCAGATCCCAGGTCTTTCCTGCATCCTTAGTTTCCAGCAGGGTGGCGTTTTTGCCCACTAGCCAACCGTGATTTGAGTCAATGAACGAAACATCGGAAAGGGTTTCCTCGGTGGGTAGGGAAACTGGCTGCCAGGGATTGTAGCTGGTTGAAGGTAGAAACCCTCGGGCACAGCTACTGCACAGCAGCACAGCAACAACAAGCACAATAACGGTTTGAAAGGACTTTAGAAGTGAGCGCATCGGACTTAACTACAGATACCAACTAACAAAACTGCGATCTAGACACCAAACGAGCTTAACTGACTTGTAGAAGCGCTTTTCAGCCGCTTACCTCAGTCCGTAAAGGCTAATGAAAAATAAAAAAGCCAAAGCCAAACCGCCAAAAATAAGAATATTCTTTTGTCCTGGCGTGAGAGTATTGACGCCAAATCCATAGCCCAGATTCTCCTTAAAGCCTGAGGGATTGCCAACCGGACCCACATTGCTGAATGCTGTTTTTCTGGCTCCACACACAGGACAGCGCCAGATTTCAGGCAATTCCTCAAACGGAACCCCAGCGGGAATGTCGTTGCTGTCATCCCCTCTAGCAGGTTCATAGACGTAACCACAAGCCTTGCATTCGTACCGATCGAGAGTTTTGAGATCAACGGCTTCCGTAGTCATTGGTGGTACTCATTCACACAACAAAACTTGGGGGAGAAAACTTGAGATAGAAATATTAAAAATTCTGTTAAAGATTATGACATAGAATGTCGCCCATGATGAGAACCGATTCGGTCCGACTTGGGCAGCTCGATTTCAAGCCAAACCCATTGCAATTGACTGAGCAAATTGCATTGCGCGAGATAGCGAACTACGGCTGTTAAACTGAAGGCCGCTTGCCGTTGCCGTTTGTAGTGGGGGGCCGCACGAGAGCCGCCATCAGTAAACAAAGAATGCCGATATTAATCGCCACATCTGCCAGATTAAAAACTGGAAACCGAATCAGGCGAAAATCTAAGAAATCGACCACTTCCCCAAATAGAAATCGATCGATCCCATTCCCCAATGCACCGGCTAAGATGCAGCCATAGCCAATTTGCTCCCACCGGTTCATTCGCGGCCCCAAAACCGCCAGGGCAATTAATCCCAAACTAACCACAAGCGACAGCCAGCGCAGCCATTCTCCCCGCTCGCTAAACAGACTGAAGGCTGCTCCCTTGTTAGTCACGAAGGTGAGATGGAAAACTCCTTCCCATAGGGGCCAAGTCTCGTTGAGTTCAAACGTGCGGACCACCCAAAACTTTGTGACCTGATCGGCTATCAGTCCTACCAAGGCCGCAACCCAAAAAAGGCGATTTTTCAAACTCATAGTCACAAATTTACCACTGGGCTAGCCGCTGGACTTCTTGATTCTTCGACTATTGGACGGCAATTCGTTTCACAAATTTAGCCGATCCTCCCTCAGTAAAGCATCAAACGCCGCAGAAAGGCTGCTAAAACCGTGACCGCGCAGACCAGGGCTAGCTGACCCGGCAGGGGCGTAACCGAATAGGTCATCAGTGTTTCCGGCACAGAGAGGGTCTCAAATCCTTGCCACTTGGCAGCATGGGCCAGCAGAATGTATCCGATCCCGGTGGCATGAATGGCTGCTAAACCCATCAAACAGCTTAGTGCCAGGTTCTCCAATCGCCGGGGCAGCCGAAAGGCTAACCAACCGCAAATCCAGGCTCCAGGCACAAATCCAAGCAGATACCCGAAGCTAGGACGATGGACATAATCGAACCCGCCACCTTGAGTAAACACATTAAACCAGGTCAAGCCCAGAATCAGATAGGCAATTTGGGAAATAGCTGCCGCACTGCTGCCTCCGAGACAACCCACGAGCAACACAGCCGCAATCTGACAGGTAACTCCTAGTGAGTGGGCCTGAACTCCGTGCTGAGTCCAACTCCAGGGAAAACTCACAATAAATGCTTCTAGTAATGTGCCACCGATGGTCAGAATTAGACCAATTAGTGCCCACATTAATTGGGTAGGAGCAGCCACAGTTGCTTTGAGGGATTGAAGAAAAAACAAGGGTTAAGCGGAGATAGGAAATGACGTTAGGCGCTAAACCCCAAGATTATACTCCCTTACTTTGAGATAAACCTTAAAGGGCCTCTAACCTTGGCTGATGTAGTCCATAAGCTCAGGCGTTGCTTTAAACCACTCTCCAGCTAGTCTAATGGCTTTGAACTTCTGATGCAGAGATTATTCGAGGCTGTGAGCTTCCCTAGAGCTTTTGACCAGGATCGCATCTCAGGAAGCAACTGCCAATTCAGCTGGTTGGCGACGCGGAATCTCGTAAGTAAAGAAGTCATGTGCCATGATCGTCCTGGGAAAAATCGCTTTTGCTTCGGCTAGCAAGTCATCGAGGACAATGGCATTTCCAGGGGCATAGCGGGGGCTGAAGTGGGTCATGATCAGCTGCTTCACCTGAGCCGCAAGTGCCACCTGAGCTGCCATCGTGGACGTAGAGTGCAAGCGCTGATAAGCCAATTCGGCATCTTGATGGGAAAAGGTGGCCTCGTGGACCAATACGTCTGCATCCTGGGCTAGCTCTACAGCGCTCTCGCAGTAAATCGTGTCGGTACAGTAAACAAACTTGCGGCCAATTTGGGTTTCACCACATAGCTCTGCTCCGTTGACAATGCGGCCATCCGGTAGGGTCATCACCTCGCCGCGCTTCAGCCTGCCGTACATTGGTCCAGGCGGAATTCCCATCGCTGTAGCCCGCTCTACATCAAACCGACCTGGCTTGTCTTTTTCGGTGACGCGGTAGCCAAAAGCCGGAACCCGATGGGTTAAGGGAGCGCAACTGATCGAAAACTCCTCGTCCTCGAACAACAATCCCGGCTTTACGGTATGCACTTTGACCGGATAGGAAAAATGAGTCTGGGAATAGCGCCCGCAGGCTTTGAGGTATTCGTCTAGCTTGGGCGGTCCATAGATATCAATCCGGCTGGGATTTCCCGCCAATCCACAGCTTGCCAGCAATCCCATCAAGCCATAGATGTGATCCCCATGCATGTGGGTAATAAAAATGCGCGTAATTTGACTGACTTTTAAGTCACTGCGTAAAATCTGGTGCTGGGTGCCTTCGCCACAGTCAAATAGCCAAACCTCGGCTCGCTGCGGCAACCGTAGGGCAATACTAGAAACGTTGCGTGAGCGGGTCGGAACACCGGAGCTAGTTCCTAAAAACGTAATCTGCACTCAATCAACCTGTTGTTCAGCAATTTCTCACCCACCTATACTGACACAACTCGATAGGAGATGTTTGACCTCAAGCATGATTTGTCTAGCCTGAAGATCTCCTACCGAAACAGCAATCACTCTAAGTAAATCAATTTAGGCACAAATTGTCAGCAATTCTCATTTTGGCGAAAAGCTGTTCAAGTCCTGGAAATATCGGTATTGTAAGAACATCTAAGAGAGCCAAGAGAGCCAGAACCGTTGAAAGAACGGGGGTTGTTTGACACAATAGTTGGTTCCTTTCGCCAGCGCCTGTCCTCGCTACCGGACAAACGCACGGGCAAGAATACCCGCTATGGGATGGAAGATGCAGCCTTGAGCGCGTTTAGCGTGTTCTTCACCCAAACCCCGTCATTTCTGGCATACCAGCGAATGATGGAGGGCAGTAAAGGTCATAGTAATGCCCAAAGTCTGTTTGGAGTACATCAGATACCGAGTGACAACCAGATTCGGGCGTTGCTCGATGGGGTGAAACCAGAGCAGGTATTTCCCATCTTTGAGGAAATCTTGCAGGTGTTGGAGCAACAGGGACAGTTGAAGAGATTGCGCTCGTTTGCCGACACTCTGCTCATGGCAATCGATGGCACCGAATACTTCGGTTCGAGCCAAATCCATTGCCCGCAGTGTTCAACGCGCCAGTTGAAGTCAGGAGAGATGTACTATTTTCATAGTGTGGTCACTCCAGTCATCGTTTGTCCGGGTCAATCTCAGGTGATTCCATTGGTGCCTGAGTTTGTCGTACCGCAAGATGGGCATGACAAACAAGACTGTGAGAATGCAGCCGCCAAACGGTGGTTTTTGCAGTACGGACAACGCTACCGTGCCTTCAATGTAACGGTTTTGGGCGATGACCTCTACTGTCATCAACCCTTATGCCAACAGCTCTTAGCTCAACAATTCGACTTCATTCTGGTATGCCGTCCGGAGTCTCACGCTACCCTCTATGAGCATCTCGAAGGCATTGATTTACCGACAGTGACGACCAAACGTTGGACTGGAAAGGTCGAGGAAACCTATACCTACCGCTACCTCAACGACGTGCCCCTCAAAGATGGGGATGATGCGCTCTTGGTGAATTGGTGCGAACTGACGGTGAGCCGCCCAGATGGGAAGGTAGTCTACAAAAATTCCTTTGCCACCAATCATCCAATTACCGACGACACTGTGGCAGAGGTCGTCCTAGCCGGTCGTACCCGCTGGAAGGTGGAAAACGAGAATAACAACACCCTCAAGACCAAGGGCTACAACCTCGAACACAATTTTGGGCATGGCAAGCAGCATCTTGCTTCATTCCTCGCTACCCTCAACATCCTGTCCCTGCTGTTTCATACCTTACTGGAGTTGCTCGACCAGAAATACAAGCTGTTGCGATCTCATTTGCCCACTCGCAAAACCTTTTTTGATGATTTGCGGGCGTTGACCCGTTACCTGTATTTCAACAATTGGGATCACCTGCTCACCTTTATGCTTGAGGGTTTAGAGCTAGAAATCCCACCTAACACCAGTTGATTTTCCATACTGAGAATTGCTGACAAATTGTTGAACTTGTTGACAGCCTCTGAACACGTCCTCTGGTCCAGCTAAGTTGGTTTGTCGTGGTTTATTCCCTAGCTTTTGCATGCTTCTAGCCCGTCAAGATGAACAAGGGCAAATTCATAGCTGCTTGAACTTGATGAAATCTTGCTAGGAAATACTGAGAAAACAACGCAGCGATAAGACGAATTCATTTAGCTTCGTCGATAATTTATCGCTAAGTCATATTGATTTGACCTCGCATTTTTATTCAGCTAAAGTAAAAATTATCTTAATATAATGCAAAGTTAGCTTATTTAAGAGCCATTTAAGGCTGATCCCTGCCCAGATAAATCGTTAGTTAAGAGTTAAGTGATTCGGATACTAAATCGTCAGTGTGAGGAGTTTGCCAACAATGACAGGTTATTTCTGCGCGGCTGGAGATCCCAAACCATCTCTAGCGGTCCAGCTTCAGCAGGTAATTCAGCTTGTCCTGCGCTACGGTAGAAAGTCCTGGTGGATGACGCTGCTGTTTTGGTTGGTTGCAATCGTGCCAGCGCGGGCCGAAATAGAGTTGCGAGTGGCCATTGAGCAGGATGTGGGGCAGGTGAAGGTAGGAGGGTCAACCGAGGCGGTCCTCCGGGATGGGGCCGGTCAGGTGTTAGCCCAAATTCCAGCTATGAATGCGGTGGTGGCCCAATCTCAAGATGGTAAAGTCACGGTCAATCAACTTCAGACCAGTCAGCTTTGGATTGAGCCAGCGAGTGAAGATGGCTATGTCTTCATTGGTGAGCGCTGGTACCGCGGGCGAACGTTGGTTATCCCGACGAGTGGTGGCATTACCGCTGTGAATTACGTTCCGATGGAGCAATATCTCTACAGTGTGGTTGGGGCAGAAATGCCCGCTAGCTGGAGTCTGGAAGCTCTAAAATCACAGGCGGTGGCTGCCCGCTCTTACGCGCTTTACCAACGTCAGCACGGCGGCAATACAATTTTTGATTTGGGTGACACAACTACCTGGCAGGTCTATGGCGGTTTAGAAAAAGAAGCACCCAGCACGCGAGCTGCCGTAGATGCCACCAAAGGCCAGGTGCTCACCTATCGCGGCCAGATCATTAATGCAGTCTTTCACTCTTGCGCTGGCGGCCATACTGAAAACGTGGAAGATGTTTGGACAAGTCCACTGCCTTATCTGCGGGGTGTGCCCAGCCCTGACAGCGATTTTTCTCAGTGCCAGTGGGATCCACTCACCTTTACGGCCAGTGAATTGGCAGAGCGACTCGGTTATGAAGGCACGGTCTCGTCGGTTTCGGTCCAGCGACATCCACATGGACGAGTGTTAGCCCTTACCATTGATGGCAGCGCTGGATCGAAGACAGTGGAAGGCCGAGCTGTGCGAGACCGATTAGGGCTGCGGAGCACACTTTTCTCAATTGAGGCAGAACAAAGTCCGGTTGCCAGTGCTGGCAATGTTTCTGCGGCTCCAGCACGCTTTCGTATCAGTGGTGCTGGTAATGGGCACGGCATTGGCTTGAGTCAGTACGGTGCCTACAAACTGGCCCAGCAAAACTGGAATTATCAGCAAATTTTATTGCATTACTACACTGGGGTGGCGCTGGCGAAAATCCAGGTACAGTAGGCGAAACTGCCACAATTGAATTTAGTAAAGTGAATTTACAGCCTTTTCCAGGCTAATGAAGTACAAAAAATGGGGTGCAGGGGCTGTGCCCCTGTGTGGGGGCGAAGCCCCCACACCCCTCGTACCTTGCCAGAGTGGAAAAAGCCATAGTAGAGGCAAAATCGGCGGAGACAAACCACTCCGTTGAGCCGGTACTAACCCGATACTAACCCGGCACTAACATGCCCGGCACTAACATGTTTAAGGTGATTACCCGCAACTATTCGGCAGAGTTCGAGCGTTGGACGGATGCGCTTGATGCCGCCAATGCACTGAAGCCTGAGTGCAAAAACTGGCTGCAGGACATTCGCATCTTTGATGGCGATGATCTCGTTTGGATTTATAGCCGCTTGCATCGCTATCCCCAATACATCGGTGCAGGCACCTACAACCGCTTGGCCAGGTTGTTCATCTTTGAGGCCATGCTAGAGGAGGAATTAAAACAGGCTGCCAACCAGGAAACTCAAGAAAATCAGAATCAGGACAATCAAATGTCCCAAGTCCAGAATATACAGCCTACCGATCAAACGCCCTAACCTCCTAGCAAGCTATCTTGTATCAGTTGCCAAGAGGCTCTGGCGGTTATTCATCGTCGTCAGCAAATAGTCTTCTGGCTTCTGACTCCTGACTTCTGACTCCTCAACCACCCCCCACCTGATTTAACGTGAGTTCGGGTTAAATAGGCTCAGGCAAAAAGGTATCAGGGATGAGGGATGGTTTCTTGGGCTGATGGCAGTAGGCAATTAATCCACAGACCAGATTGACCAAGCAGTTGACGGGTGAACGATGACGAGAATGCTCAATCTGAGAAATGTTCTTCAACTGGTCAATCACCGATTCAATAATGGCTCGTCGCCGTAGGAGCAGCTTATCTGCCAATGGCATCAAGCGGTTCTTCATATTCCGTTTGAGCTTGGTAATCAGTTGAATTCCCCAATCGTGCCACAGTTGCAGGGCGAGTTTCTGGGAGACATAGCCCCGGTCGCCAAACACTTTGCCGAAAAGCTGTTGCAGCAATTGGGGAACTGGCTGACGGTCATCGACATTGCCAGGGGTGAGGATCGCGTTGAGCAACTCTCCTTGCTCGTTCATCACCAGATGCAGCTTAAAGCCGAAGAACCAGTCCACCGACGTTTTGCCTCTAGCAGCTAGAGGCTTGAATACCTTGTGAGAGGCGATGCGGCGGTTATGGCAAACCTTGATACTGGTCGAATCCATAAAGCTGATGCCCGTACAGCGTCCGAAGCAGTGGCGCAAGTAGGCGCACAGGGGAATGAGGGTCGATGGCATCCACTCCACGAAGCGTTGGTAACTGACTAATCGAGGAAAGGCTTTGCGCCAGTAACGACAGACGAACTGGGTATAAAACCACTTGAAGTTGCGATAGGCCGACTGATGGAAGGCAATCAAGATTG
Organism: Leptolyngbya sp. NK1-12; assembly: GCF_032598965.1. Lineage (NCBI taxonomy): Bacteria > Bacillati > Cyanobacteriota > Cyanophyceae > Leptolyngbyales > Leptolyngbyaceae > Leptolyngbya > Leptolyngbya sp. NK1-12. The sequence goes on along the minus strand of NZ_CP053586.1, from coordinate 5,212,450 downwards.
TCATCATCTCGCTTAAGCTGCGGCTGCGGGAGCGGGAACGACGCTGTAGTCCTTCGCCCAATAAGTGCTGCTGCCAGCGCGGTTCAAACCATCGGCAAAAATCATCGACATGGCAAAAAAGGGCTTCTAAACTAAGCATAGGGTGGTCAGATGCGTTGAGAATTAGGTACTTTCAACTGTATCTGTTCCACCCTTCCTTATCCCGAACTCACGTTGATTTAGCACTTCCATGCCCCTCTCCTATTCGTAAACCTCGCCATCGGGCATGACAGCTCCGGTTAAACAGGCTCCCTCTAGGTTGGTTTCCCAGAGATTGGCTTGACGCAGATGGGCGTAGCTGAGGTTAGCCCCCGACAGGTTAGCTCCTGATAGGTTGGCCATACCAAAATTGACTCGCGACAGATTGGCATTGGTCAAATTGGCTCCGCGTAGAGACGCTTCTCGTAAATCGGCTTCGGTTAAATTGGCCTCGACGAGCGAGGCGGTGTAGAGATTGGCTCCAATCAAATTGGCTCCGATTAGCACGGCTCGCTCCAGGTTAGTGTGGCTCAGATTCGCCATACACAAATTGGCCATACTAAGATTGGCCCGAGTCATTGTGGCTTTGTAAAAGGTGGCTCCGATCAAATTAGCAACACAAAACACCGCCATACTCAAGTCGGCTTCCCGGAAGTCGGCTTCTCGCAAATTAGCTTGGCTAAAGGTGGCTTCTCGTAGATCGGCCTGACAAAGATTGGCGGCATAGAGTGTAGCCTGACTCAAATTGGCCGTGTAAAAGCGGGCAAACCTCAAATCAGCATGGTTTAACCAGGCATTTTGAAGATCGGCTAGACAGCCATCCGCATGGCAAAGGGAGGCGTAGCTGAGGTTGGCTTCCTTTAAGATGGTCTCCCTTAAGTGGCTGTGTTTCAGGTTAACCGTGCAGAGTGATGCCTGGGAAAGATTTGCCTTGCGGAGATCGGCCCCTTGCAAATTTGCTTCTCGCAGGTCCGCTTCGACTAGATTGGCTCCGCGCAGGTCTGCTTCTTCTAGGTTTGCCGTATAGAGTAGGGTGGCCTTCAGGTTGGCCTGACGCAGATCGGCTCGGCTCAGGTTAGCCATGCAGCAATCAGTATGACTGAGGATCGCTTGCTTGAGGTTAGCGCCGCTGAGGCAAACTTCCCGTAAACTGATTTGTTCCAACGCGATTTGGCTCAGATTGGGGTGAATGTGAGTATGCTGCTGCCGCCAATCGTTCCAGATGGCTACTCCTTGCTTTAGTAGCGTTACATGTTCCTGCTCGGCCATCGTGGCTTACTCCCAGTCGGATTCCTCGCAAGTTGTGCCCTTCCTGATGTACTGCTGCTATAGTGCGGCTTCCGCACAAAGCTATAAGGTACCGTTAGAAGACCTTGCTGCTGCCCATTGTGTCAATGGTTCAAGCGAAGACCGGGACCTCCTTTCGCGTTGTTCCTGCAAAGTATGACCATTTCAGGGTGAGGTTGGACAAAGCTGGCATACAAATCCTGGTATCAGCGCTCTAACGTTAATATTCCCAACCTGTTTCTGGAGCAAGCACATTTCTTTACTCGATTCGAGAATTTTTTAGCAGCTAGAGAATATAATGAACCTCATGCAAGGGTTCATAGCAAAAGACACTCCGAGGGTTGGAGTGTCTTCTATCTTTTTGACCGAGTTTGCTTTAACTACCTATCCAACTTTCTCTAACTGCAAGTCAGTCAACTCGTCAGAGTTTTTGACTTGAAACCCCCCTTCGGAGGCTTCAGGTAGGCTCTAAACCAATAGACGTTCTGTTGACAACAAACGCCCTTAGAACGTCATTTCTGCCTCCTGTACACGCTCGACTTGTTTCTTCTTCAATACCAATAGGATCTGAGATAAAGTCACTGCGGCGAGGAAGGCAACCAATCCCTTAATTCGGTTGGGGCTTTGCAGCACAATTTCCACGTCTCTTTGACCGAAACCACCCACATTAGGGTTAGAGGTCAAGGCAGAACCCGCGGCTATTTCCTGTCCTTCTGACACAATTAGCTCTGGGCCAGCCGGAATTTTGTCAACCACCGCGTTGCCTTCAGCAGGCTGAATCGTCACCTCATAGCTACCGTCGTCGGCCTTGGTGATCGATTCGATCGTGCCTGCAACCGAGGCATTAAAAACGCCATTGTTACTCTTCTCACCAGTCGGGTAAACCTGCCCGCGCCCACGATTGCCGCCCAAGTGGATCTGATACTTACCAAAATGAACGGATTGATCGGTATTCGGATCGGGCGACAGCACTGGGAAGACAATCTCCTGATATTGATCGCCTGGGAGCGGACCAACGAGAAGAATATTGTTTTTGGTTTCACTGTAGGGTTGGAACAGATAACTGGGTCCAACCTCTTCTTTTAGTTCTTCAGGAATCCGATCCTCTGGGGCGATTTTGAAGCCCTCAGGTAGCATCAGCACGGCTCCCACGTTCAGAGGGCCTTTCTCGCCGTTACCCAGGACTTGCTGCACGCTAGTGTCATAGGGGATCTTGACAACCGCCTTGAAGACCGTATCCGGTAATACAGCTTGTGGCACTTCGATCTGGACTGGTTTGGCGGCAAGATGGCAGTTGGCACACACAATTCGGCCCGTGGCCTCACGAGGATTTTCGTAGTTTTGCTGTGCCCAGAATGGATAGGCTTCTGCGGTTTGGGGTAGGGCAACATCAGCAGTTACCCAAAGGGCGAGTGCAGCGAGAATTACCAAAGCACGCTTCAGGATTACCTGGCCGCTATTGGGAAATAGAATTGACCAAACGGTTGACTTCATTGTTAACGGGTGTTCAGTACAAATATAAGTTTTGAGTTTTGGTGGCAGAGCCTGTGTGGAGCACGTAGTTTTGAGGTTTGAGTCCTAAGTTCTCATTTTTCCTGTGAAACGGCGGCAAATTCGAACCGCTTATCACTTAAAACTCAACACCTAAAACTCAACACTCCCTAAGAACTATGCCCACCAAGGATCATCACCAGTGCGGAAGTCGGTCTCAGTCCAAGCAGAAAAGGCAATTTTGCCGTTATCGGTTACGGAGGCATGAACCAGGGCCAACGAGAGCGGAGCCGGACCCCGAACTACTTTGCCTTGGCTGTTGTACTGAGAGCCATGACAAGGACAAATAAATTTGTTCTCATTCGCGTTCCAGGGCACCACACAGCCCAAGTGGGTGCAGACGGCGTTGAGGCCGTAGTCGGCGATTGCATCCGCGCTTTCTACCACAATGTAGGTTGGGTCGCCCTTTAAACCCTGCGCCAAAACCCGCTCACCTGGGGCATGGCTAGCCAGAAACTCGCTGGCAACAATGTCGTTACCGAGTGCATCTTTAGCTGTGACGCCACCACCTGTGCCACCGCTTGATGGCGGGATGAAATATTTGACGACCGGATAAAGCGCACCTAAAACGGTGACTGCGCCAGATCCAACCATCAGCAGGTTCATGAATTGGCGTCGTCCCAAATCGGGCACATCAGGATTTCCAGAGAGTTGAGACATGATCTAAACAAAGGTTACGTAATGTAAGAGGGGTTTTAATGAAAATAACGTTCTAGCGAAATCTACCCTACGCTGGCCCGATCGCGTCTGCGGCCCAAAAATGAAAACGCAGACAAATATCTTAAAAATTCGAAGAGTAGAGCCGCCCAAGCATACAAAGCCGGTATTGCCAAATCAGCAGCCTTGTCAAATCAGCAGACAGTCAAGGTTTGCAGATCGTCTAGAAGTATTCTACAGCTTAAGAAAACACAATGCTTAACAAAAAATGCTTAACATCAACGTGGGGCGACAGCAGCGAGGGGGGTTGTGAGAACTCAAGCTGCTTGCGTGGCTGAAATAGTCTAAAAATCAGCGATGGGCTGGATACTCGTACTCATGGTTGGCCTGAATCACCTGCTTGCTTCTCGTTTTTAAGATTTGTGATGAACTCACTTAAAGATTTTGGCTGCTGGTTCGATAAACCCCTAGGCAGAACAAAACTTTTGGGGTATACCTATGGCAGATTCTGGCAAATATGAGACAATCAGCCAAGATTTTGCCGGTCGAATTTTGCCAGTAAAGTCAGATTTGTGGCCTTACTGGCAGCCCCTCATTGTTATGCTCAGTTCCTACTATGCGTAATCCTGATTTGTGCTCACGGAGCTTCGATGGCCGAAAGCTCAGCTTTACCCAAGTTGCTACTCTGCCGCTGTTGGTTGCAGGTTTTGCCTTGGCGGGACTGCCCATCCATCCAGCTAATGCCGCAACCTACTACAATCCTCGCCCCTATCGAGCTTCCGTTAGTGACTATGAAAAATGCGCTGAGGGGCTTTTAGGAACCGGGCTAGGAGAAGCTGAGGCCACCGCAGCCTGTGCTGCTGCCCTTTATCCCAAGGCCTTGTCGTCCTGCGTCACAACGATTGATGCTGAAACAGAGCTGTCGGCTACCGATGCCCTTTCTGGCTGTCGGCGGGTGCGTCGCCCGCAGGAATTAGCGAGCTGCGTAGTCGGGATTACGGAAATCAGTACAGAGGGGACAGAACCCCAAGCTGTTTTGACCTACTGTCGTCGCAGTTTGCTGCCAGCCCGATTTTCTAACTGTGTTGTAGGTTTGGCCACTCAGGCTGCTCTTTCAACCACTGAAATGATGACAACCTGCATCGCGGCTACCAATCGTCCCCGAGAGGTGTTGCCTAACTTCATTCCTAGCGGTCAACCGATCCCGCTACAGCCACTTCCTGGTGCAAACCTCGACACAACAACACCTGTCACACCAGCCCCTAGCCAAACCACGACGCCTCCTAGTCCCGTAGCGCCCCCCGCAACCCCACCTCGCAGTGTCCCTGCACTTTGGTGAGTTCTGAACGTCGGATTGAACGCAAATAAGGAGGACGATTGTTGGATGTCCTCCTTATTTGCGCTTGTTTTAAGCAGTGGCTATGTATTGGGCACGTCAACACAATGTCTTGCTAGCGGTGGGCATTTTGCCCATGCTCGCTTGGTTGCTAATGAGGCAACTCATTTTTGTTAGCTTGGCTATTCTTCCTCGATCTGGCTATTGGGCTGTTCGACTCGCCGTTGAGCTACTTCGGAGCAGTCACGCTCTCGATTGCGCACTTGATTAACGGTCCGGCATTGTTCCCAGGCAATCTGGTAAGCCAGATTCTGAGGAAGCTGAGACTGCTTGGCTAGAGCTTGGCGGAAGAGGCGCAGGCTTTCCTGAGTGTTGCCTTGTTTTCTGAGAATTTGAGCTTTAAGGTAAAGCAATTCTGGGTTGTTGGGAGTTTGCTGCAACGCGCTATTGACTGCGGCTAGGGCCTGATCGGGTTTGTCCAGATCCCGATAGGCAATCGCAATGCCGCGTTGGGCTAAGTAAGGAGGAGCCGCATAGTTTTGCAGTCGTTCAATTGCCTGCTCTGGGTTAGAGAATGGCAAATTAACGGCCAACATCAAATCCATATAGCCTTTCAGCAGGTTTAGCTCCGGATCCTGGGGATCAATTTTCTCCGCTTCTTTCAAACTGTCGAAAATTTGCTGCAATTTGCTCAGGATGGCTGGAGTAGCCCGGACTGCTCCTTGAGTGGACAACGTGTGAGCACCCTCTAAAAACTGACCTGCTGCTACATACAGATGGCCGCGCAGCGGATCGGTCGCCATGAGTTGCTCAGCAGACTCTCGCGTCAGGCGGGCATTTTGTCCCATTGTGTTCCAATCTTCGTCGATGTAGGCTAAAGCTGCCTTCATGGCGTAGGCCAACGGTTCATTCGGTTCAGCTGTACGCAGTAACTCTGCTGCCTGTTGATAATTTCCTTGCTCAAACAGCGCCCGGAAGGCTTGTTCGGTTTGATCGCCGATTTGGTGGGGATTATTAGTCCGAAACGGATCCGCCAAAGCTGGGTTTACCCACACACTCAAGGCAACGGTCAACCCGCCTGTCACCGCCGCAGTGACTCGCCGTAGGGACAATAATAATTTTCGGGAACGTTTGGTTGGAGCGGCTAATCGCGTGATCATGCTTGTCATAACCGATTGTGAAGGAACGAATTGTGAGGGAACGAATTGTGAGGGAACAAAACCGCATGTAATCTAAACTTCCGCAGTAGACTACGGATGTTGACCTGCAGTCAAAATATGCTTGGTAAGAACGCCACTTTGTACTGTAACCTCTGGAGTTGAACCTGCGTCAATCCACAATAAACTGAGTCTAATTAATCTGAGACGAAGGAAAATTTGGTCAATGCTAGTAAACCTGGGTTGAACCAAACGTTGATCTGTTACCAGTCCATTGTTCTGACGGGATCGGTGCCTGTGAGTTCCGGCAGCTTCCCAGGTAAGCAAACTGCTATAAAGAAGAAACCTAGGAATCGCTATTATTTCCAACTCCTTCATTTCCTGTGCCTGAATGCTCTATCTGAAAGATTTGGTTTATCACCCTGCAGCTACACCAACCGCGATTTTGAAGTCGATTAATCTAGAGTTGGCTCCTCAGCAGCTTGGGTTAGTGATTGGTCCGAGCGGTTCTGGAAAAAGTACGCTACTAGAAATTTTGGCAGGTTTAGCCTCCAAAACGACAGGTTCCATTCTCTGGCGCGACCAAGAACTCACGCCTGATCAACTGCGTCAGCTCGCCGGACTTGTCTTTCAGTTTCCAGAGCGTCACTTTTGTGGTCATACGCTATTAGAGGAATTGCGGCTCGGTCATCCTGAACTCAGCAAGGACCGGCTCGATCAGTCCCTAGCTGCTGTTGGCTTGGCTCATTTGCCGCTGCCGACACCTCCCCGTTCCTTGAGTGGAGGCCAACAACGTCGATTGGCACTAGCGGTGCAGTTGATTCGCCAGCCTTATTTGCTGCTGCTAGATGAACCCACTGCCGGCCTTGACTGGTCAATGCGTCAGCAGGTGATTAGTCTACTCGCGCAGCTCAAGCAACAATGGACGCTGCTGGTGGTTTCCCACGAACCAGGAGAACTGGCTAGTATTGCCGATCGTTGCTGGACGCTAAGCTATGGTGAATTAACGCCAGTAGATCCAGCTTCTTTTAATCGGCAACCGCTGGGGGCGAATGTGGAATGAATCGCCGGGTCTCGGTTGCGGGAGCAAAGCCATGCCATTAGTCAATCCTCAGGAACCCGTAGTATTGCCCGAAGCGCTTGAGGTATGGCAACGCACATTGAACTGGCAGCCTACATCAAAGCAGCAGTCTAAGTTTCAGAATTTGTATACAGAAATTCTCAAAGGCAATCAACGGCTGAATCTGACTCGCATCACCGATCCGGCAGAATTTTGGGAAAAGCACCTGTGGGATTCGCTGTGCGGTATTCAACCCTGGTTAAACCAGTCGGAGCGATCGCTGCAGGTAATTGATGTAGGAACAGGCGCTGGATTTCCGGGTGTCCCGGTGGCGATTGTTTGTCCCCAGTGGCGAATCACCCTGCTGGACTCAACCCAGAAGAAAATTGCCTTCCTCGCCGATCTGATAGCCACTCTGCAACTGAAGGCGGAAGCTATTACTGATCGGGCTGAACGGTTGGGCCACCTAGTCCAGCATCGAGAAAAATATGACCTAGCGCTAATTCGAGCCGTGGCTACAGCTTCTGTCTGCGCCGAATATACATTGCCACTGCTCAAGGTTGGTGGAAGCGCGGTTTTGTATCGGGGGCAGTGGTCGGAGGCAGAAACGCAGGGGTTGCAAATTGCGGCCAAGCAGCTAGGAGGATGCATTACTCAAATTGAGCGGTTTGAAACGCCGCTGAGCCAGAGTGTCCGCCATTGCATCTATCTCAAGAAAGTGGAACTCACTCGCGCAATTTTTCCACGGGCCATTGGTGTGCCTACACAGAAACCGCTCTAATCGAGCAGCCTACTTCAACTTCTGCTTCACAAAGGCCAGCAGTTGGGCAAGCTGTTTCTTCAGTAGATCGATCTCGGCTTGCATTTTCTCGATCTTTTGGTTCATCGCCTCCAGATCTCCGCTTGCGGCGGCTGGCATGGCTGTTGTCTGAGGAGCGGCTGAGACGGCACGAGGCAAACGAGACTTAGCATAGGCTGACTTAATCGCTTCGATCAGCTCCTTCTGCTCGAATGGTTTTTCAATGAATTCAAAGTATTCGAACGGTTCGGGAATCTTTTCTGTCACTTCTTCCCGTCGTCCCGACATCAGCACCAAAGGGATTTTTTGCAGATCGGCCTGCGACTGAATTTGCTGAAAGACTTCCCAACCGCTCATGCGAGGCAGTAGAAAATCTAACATAATCAGATTGGGACGTTCTTGACGAATGCAATTGATGCCTTCAACGCCATCCTTCGCCTCCAGAACCTGGAAATTTCCTTTCGGCAGCATGTCCCTTACCATATTGCGGATGACGCGACTGTCATCGATAACCAGGATTTTTTGACTTGCCACGGTGGACTCCTCGGGTTGGTGTAGGAACGATTGGTGTGGGAACGAAAAGAAGAAGCTTCACTTACACTAGATATTATTAACTTCTGAGAGTAAAAGAAACTGGTTGCAGGAATTGCAAAACTTGAGGTCGAAATTTAGCAAGCTTTGGTTAAGTGCATCCTGTTGGATTGCTTGTATCTCTCAGTTAACCTTAACCTAGTGTAATTTCCATTGAATTATTTTCTTCAGCGGATGGGAAGCAGAACCGGCGTAGCTCGCATCTTAGCCTGAGACAAAAGCTATTGCCAGTATTACTATTCCCCTGAGATTAAGAATCCTATCTCTCAAATTGCAGCCATATACCAATAGCAACTCTAGATAGTTCAATGCAGTCTTCTGAGACCTCATCGTCTGAATTAACCAATCGCCGAGCGCTGGTGGAATTACCTGATTGGTTACGCCGTTCGATCGGCAAAGCCAGCGAAATCTCCACGGTGCAACAAATCATCAAGCAGCGCCAGATTCACACGATCTGCGAAGAGGGGCGCTGTCCGAATCGGGGGGAGTGTTACGCCCAGGGCACGGCAACCTTTTTGCTGATGGGACCGACCTGCACTCGCGCCTGTGCCTTTTGTCAGGTGGATAAAGGCCATGCCCCCATGCCGCTCGACCCCGATGAACCCCGCAAGGTCGCCGAGGCCGTTGACTTACTGGGGTTGCGCTATGTAGTGCTCACCTCAGTCGCACGGGATGATCTGCCCGATCAAGGAGCCGGTTGGTTTGTGAAAACCATGACCGCAATTCGCCAACTTAACCCAGACACGCAGATCGAGGTACTCACTCCTGATTTTTGGGGCGGTCCGGGTGGAGACGCTGGCCAGTACGAGCGCGTGGCTACGATTGTGCAGGCCCAACCTGCTTGCTACAACCACAATGTTGAGACAGTTCGCCGCCTGCAAGGTCCGGTACGACGCGGCGCAAAGTATGATCGTTCGCTGCGGGTACTGCAATGGGTGAAACAGCTCGATGCCACCATTCCAACCAAATCGGGTCTGATGCTGGGGCATGGAGAAACCGAGGCTGAAATTATCGAAACGATGCAGAATCTGAGGGCAGTCGGCTGTGATCGCCTGACCTTGGGTCAGTACATGCGTCCTTCGTTGGCGCACCTGCCGGTACAAAAATACTGGACGCCAGACGAGTTTGAGCGTCTAGGCGAAATTGCTCGCGAGTTGGGGTTTGCCCATGTGCGCTCTGGCCCACTGGTGCGCAGTTCCTATCATGCCGGTGAGGCGGATTAGCCTGCTAAATTTTTCTAATCGCTGGCTGAATTGGTCACGCTCTGTTCGATAATTAATAAATACTTAAAAGTCAACTTGACTTAACAATCTTGAGTAGAGAGACACTGAATTCCTATGACCACAAAAACGGGTAAACCTCCCTATACGTTTCGTGCTTCCTGGGCACTGTTGCTTCTGCTGGGTAACTTCCTGGTTGCAGCCTTCTACTTTGGCCTCCTAAAATAATCCAGTTTCGATTTCCTGAATTTTTTTGAGGTCTGATCTGAACCCTAACGGTTGGGAACGCTGATATTCGCTGATAATTCATCCTGGGGACGCGATCGTTCGCGTCTCTTATTGTTTGGGTAAGCAAATCGTTTGGGCGACCAAACTGATTAACGCGAGGCTTCACGGTCTATAGCTAGCTCAAGTGTTTCTGCTCTTTCTCTATTGACGTTTTTCCATGTCTTGGCCTGGGTTACAGCTAGCAAAATCTCCTCAACTGCGCTTGGTAATGGTCGCAGCAGCCCTGTTTTGGCTCATCTGCTGCGGACTAGTTTTACAGCGTTATTACAACTTCTACCCGACCTACGTTTCGTTTGATCAAGGCATTTTTAATCAGGTCTTTTGGAACAGTTTGCACGGTCGCCTGTTTGAGAGTTCTCTTTCCTCGACGGAATCGAGTGCGGTGATGCAGGGAGAGGTGCCGGATGTTTCCTACCAGCGCTTGGGGCAGCATTTTACGCCTGCTCTGCTGCTGTGGTTGCCGTTCTATGCCTTGTTTCCTTCGGCAGCAGGACTGTCGGTTTTACAGGTGACGCTGGTAACCCTGGCTGGGTTTGTGCTGTATGCCCTAGCCCGTCACTACCACCCGCCAACGCTCTCGGCCTGGATTGCTGTCAGTTTCTATGGGGCGACGGCTGTCATCAGTCCAACCGTAGCCAACTTTCACGATATTTGCCAGATTCCGCTCTATATTTTTGGCCTGCTGCTGGCGTTAGAAAAGCGAGTTTGGTGGCTGGTTTGGCTGCTGGCGGTTTTCACCTTGGCGGTGCGGGAAGATAGCGGTGTGGTGCTGTTTGGGATTGGGTTTTATTTCTTCGCTAGCCGTCGTCATCTCTGGTTAGGAACAGGCTTGTGTGGTCTGAGTCTGGGCTATATGTTGGTGCTGACCAATCTGATCATGCCGTTGTTCTCAGCTGATATTTCGCAGCGGTTCATGATTGAACAGTTTGGCCAGTTTGTGGATACGGAAGAAGCCACCACGCTTCAGGTGTTGTGGGGAATTCTCAGTAATCCGGTGCGCCTGTTGGTGGAAATTGTGACGCCCTTCAATCAAACGCTGCGCTATTTGCTAGGGCAGTGGCTGCCGCTGGCCTTTGTGACCGTGATTTCGCCCAGTGCTTGGCTGCTGGCTGGTTTTCCGACAATCAAATTATTGATTCAACGGGAAGATATTACATCGCTGTCGCTGCATCTCCGCTATGCGATGTCGCTAGTGCCGGGTTTGTTCTATGGGGCGATTCTGTGGTGGACGCAGCATCCCGATCTATTTCGGCGTTTGCGGTTTCGCCGCTTCTGGGCGCTTTGCATCGGGCTGTCGCTATTCTTTACGATCACGTCCAATCCCAACCGAGTGCTTTCATTTTTAATTCCGGATTCCTTTCAACCTTGGGTGTATGTTTCACCAGCACGGCAGTGGCAGCATGGTCAGGCAGTGCGTTCCTTACTAGCCCAAATTCCTGCTGAAGCGAGTGTTACAGCAACGGATCACATTGTGGCCCATCTCTCAGGTCGGCGTGAGGTGCTTAGGTTTCCGATGATTCGGCTGCGAAATGACACGAATAAAGTGGTGCGTATGGACTATGGAATAGCCGATCTGTGGTACCTCGAACAATATCAGATTGCTTTTGAAGACTACCGTAAAAGTTTGCGGCTGACGGCAGAACGAGTGACGGATCTGATGACCAAACAATATGGTTTGATTGACTTTCAAGATGGTGTGGTGCTGCTGCGTCGTCAAGCCGAATCGAACCCAGTGGCTCTGGCAGCTTGGTCTGACTATTTGCGCCAGCTCGCACCGATTCTGGAATCTGGGGAATTGTCTCGAACGGCTCTACCTAGCGCCACAAAGTTGTAACGCAAGTTGTCAAGTAATCACCTTTTATGAAACGGGCATTTGATAGAACGGTCATTTTGTTCCAGTTCAGTTAGTTTAGAAATTGAGTTTACCTACCGCCCCTGACGAGCGCCAAATCCATGACAGGTAAAACAGCGCTAGGCAGTATTTGTGCCAGCTTGATCTTATTCGTTGCTGTCCGCTCCTCGAACCAAGTCGTTCAAATCACAGCGTCAGTTGTGGGGGCTGGCCTGTTGGGATACACATCGACTGCGTTTGTCCTCGACTGTAAACGTCAGCAGAAGAGACGCATTGCTGATGCGGAAGCCTATCTAGAATTTTTGCGACAGCGTAACCAAGAGCAGGTTACCCATACTCGTCCCATGCCCAAGGTTTGTCGAGGATGCTGCCATTATCATGGGCGAACCTATGGCGGGCATCTGTTAGTTTGTGCCATGCATCCCTATGGTGTGGAGGACGCTAGCTGTCCTGACTGGCAAGCTCAGATCCAGGACTCGGTTTGAGCGAGGTGTGAGTGGCGATGGGCAGCTGATTAGCCGACGTAAAGTTATAAAAAACATTACAGAGTGGGTATTTTTTTCCTACTCTGGTTGAATCAATATCAAGATCACAAGCAGCCTTCGTGGTGCGTATCAGTCCGCCGATAAGCGTAGCTTAAATGCCTGATCAACCTGCTTTAGGCGGATTTTGATGTCGTTCTTGAAGGAATCGGGTACATTAAGTCCATTGGCGATCCAACAGGTTCGCTGCCTTGATTCTGGTCTATTGCTCACGTTTGTTAACCCCTCCCCTCGGTTCATCAGGTTGCTCTAGTCGATCGAATCTTGTTGTGGGTCTAAGCCCGAAGTTTTAGAGGAATACTGCGTATGCTGTCGGAACAACAACAGCGAATCATGGGTTACTTCATTGAGGAGGCGAAGGATCACCTCAATACCATTGAGCAGGGGTTGTTAAACCTGAAAGCCACTATCGAAGACCCAGAAATGGTGCATGAAGTTTTCCGTGCTGCCCACTCGGTGAAAGGTGGGGCTGCCATGCTGGGTCTCACGAGTATTCAGCATACGGCTCATCGATTAGAAGATTATTTCAAAGTTTTAAAGGAATGCCCTGTCAAGATTGATCAGAAACTAGAAACGCTGTTGCTCCGGGTCTACGATACGCTGGACGATTTGCTAGAGCACCTGCAAGGACCCTTTGGTCTAACCGATGACAAGGCTGAAGAAGCAATGGCCAATGTCGAACCAGTGTTTGCTGAGTTGAATCAGCATTTAGGCCAACTGGTTAGCCAGTCTGGTGCCCAGCCGCCAGAAGATGTAAATTTAGCGGGAACGGCTGTTGCCCAAGCGCAACCTGCTGCGACCAATCCACGACTCGCGCAAGCCACAACCGAAGAGAGTGCCCTGCGGTTTATTTTTCAAAATGACGTTCCGGCGCGGCTGCGGGAGATGCTGCAACTGTTTAAGCAAGCCGATAGTCTGGATAGCCGTCAGCACCTGCAAGCGCTTTGTCGGTCTCTGGCCCAGTCAGGTGAACAGTTGGATATTCCGGCTTGGTGTGAGTTGCTGGCAACTACAGAGCAGGCGATTGCCAACCCTGATAATACCTACCGCATCCTAGCCCCCGTAGTTATTAAGGAGATCAAGCGGGCACAAGAGCAGGTATTGGCAGGCGACTTAACCAATATTGCGGCGAGTCAAGACCTGCTGGTCCTGGTTCCCCAACCTCTACCTATCGAGCTGGATTTCAGCAGCGATGCTGCGTTTGCTGATTTATTTGGTTCTGAGCATGAAGTGGAGGCGAGCGAGGATCTGTTTGCTTTAGAGGACGGTAGTTCAGAAGATAGCACTGCTGAGCCGGTTGGTTTGTTCTCTGAGCTAGACACCGAATTGGCTGAAAGTGTCGATCTGGCCGCTCTATCTGATTTCGATGAATCGATGATGGCTTCGACTAACAATCAGACGGGTCCCGAGATGGGCATGGCCGAGTTGAATACATTGGCTGACTTGTTTGAAGGAGAAGACTCCAATCTAGGTTTTGCTTGGCAGGAAGAAGTTATTGATAGCCCCACAGACCACTCGACCGAATCCCTAGAGTTGGATCAATCCGCTGATTTTTCCGATTTGCTGTTCCAAGGGGGCAACGAATTATCCCTAGAGAGTACCGATGAAGATTTGTCGGGGCTGCTCAACAGTAGTGCTCAGTCAATGCCGGCAGAAGCCTCCCTGGATTCGCTGTTTGATTTGGAAGATTCCGGTGAAGTTGGACAAACCGAGGATTCGCAAGGGTTAGACCAGTTATTAGCCGGACTAGAGCCAACCTTCGGCTCTCTAGACGCTTCAGGTTTCGATGCTGCAGATGCTGCCTCCACTGACTTCCAGGCTGACTACTCTGATACACCACTATTTGACTTAGGCTCTACAGAAGCAGAAGAACCGCCTCAGGCCCTGGTCGATAGTAGCGAGGACTTAGGTGCGCCGCTGTTTGATCTAGAACTGGTTGATCTAGAGCCAGAGGAATTACCCGACTTTACGCTAGAATTTTCCGACTCTGCTGCACCGTCTGAAATGGCAGGGTTGGAATCCGCTCTAGTTGGCTCAGAAGATAGCGCAGAAGAATCATTTGATCTATCGGGTCTGGGATTGGGCGAGGAGCCAGAATTACCTGCCGAATCAGAACCTGAAAATTGGCAGATCGCTGATCCTTGGGGAGAGGAGACACTGTCCGAGTTGTCCAATCTGAACCTGGATCTGGCAGCATCCGAACAGGACTTGCTTGCCGATCCCTTTGCCAACCTTGGTGGAAATGAAAGTACTGACGAAAATTCTAGCGAAGCTGAGCTGTTCGCCCTCGATCTCGAGCCAGAGCAACAAAACGCTAACAGCGCCGATTTCTCATTAGATTTTCCTGAGGTAGGCTCCTCGGATGAGTCAGAGTTCAGCTTCATCGACTCAGCGATGGAAAGCTCAGAGCTGCCGTTTGATACTGAAGTAGCTGCATCGGCTGAATTCTCAGATCTAGCTTCAGATGAGCTGGATTTCGCATTGTTTGGAGAAGCGGAACTGCCGCCCGATTTTGGAGTAGAGAACAGTGCCCCGACAGTTTCGGACTCAAGCAGTTCAGAATTCTCGCCATCCCCGATTCAGGACGATGCTAGTTTTGACTCGGACCTGAATCTGTTTAGCAATAGTGCTGATGATAGCTCTGATGACAGCCCTACAGTTGAGGCAGCACCTGCCGCTGAGGATTTACCGACAGACCTAAACGATTTGTTTACAGCTGATCTAACTGAAGCCTCAGGAACGGTAGAAGCTGTTAACTTATCGAGTTTTGAGCTACCAGAGGATTTTGCTGAAACTGACAGCGCTCTGACTGCGAATGCTGCCTCCGATCTGGATGATCTATTCCTATCCTCGGACGTGGTCGCAGCAGATGACGAGCTAGGAGGTGAACCGAATACTCAGCTGGGTAATTTGGCAGAACCATTAGAGTTGGGTCAAGTCCCAGCTTCAGAAGCCGAAAATCCGTTTGCTGAATCAGAATTGGAATTTGGGCTATTTGAAACGGATGAAGATACGGAACTGGCGTCTGAAATTACAGCACCTGAATTTACATTAGAAGCGGGTCCGTCTACCTTCGATTTCAATGCCATATTATCTGAGGATGCCCACCAGGTGACCGATGGCTTAGCTGAAACCGCCCTGACTGAAACGGACTTTAATATTGATGAATCTGAGATCCCTGGCCTTGATTTGAATTTCAGTTCGGAAACTGCGGCGGTTGTTCCGCCAGAACTAGATGAATTCAGCTCTGTAGGCGCAGCTGATTCAGGAACGGAGTCATTGCTAGAGCCAGACTTTCAGCTAGGCATGGAACCCGGTATCGAATCCAGCATTGAACTAGACCTGACAACAGATGATCAGCCTGAAGATTCGCTGAATCAATTGAATGAACTGGCTCCAGATCTGGAGCTGAGCTTAGATCAGAGCTTCAACGAAAGCTTGAACAGTAGCTCTAGTAGTGACAGCGATGCTGGGCTGGGCTGGGGCGAAAGCATATCTTCAGAATCCGATCATCCATTTGCTGCCAATGAGTTGGACTCATCCGATCCGTTTGATTTCAGTTTAGAAACCGATGTGGACGCTGAACAAACTGGGGAGATGCTCGATTTGCTTGACGAGGAAAGTGACCCCGACGCATTTGAGCTGGATTTACTGGCGCAGTCAGATGCTTCAACAGATACTTCAATGCAGCTGACAGAAGATGCCCAAGTTCCTGAGCTGTTGCTAGAAGATATCGGCATCGCTAATGCTGATATAGGGTTTGATTCAACCGATCTCAACGAAGCGCCGAGTCAGGAAATTTACGAGTTTAATCAGGATTTCGACCCAACTATCGAGTTTGACGTACCTGGCCTGATGGCCGCCGATGAGAATTTCGCCAGCTCAGATCTACCGATCAGTGGAGCGGAGCTAGAAGCCGCAATGCCTGATACCGAATTGAGCTTCGATGCACCCCCTGATGCCAGCGAGTTCGCCTTTGAAGATACAGCTGCCTTCGCTGGTATGTACGGTTCAGAGGACAATCAGCCTGCCCCATTCGATCTGCTGGCCTCTGCTGAAGCAGATGATCCATTGAATTCCCTGTTAGCAGAGGAGGATGTGATTGAGTTTGGCGATATTTCAGCAGAACCTGCTGGATTTGACGATTTGGAGGCCATGCTGGCTGAAGATAGCGCCTCTGTTACTGCCATTCATGATCAGTCAGATGCAACCGATGCCTTTGATGATGACAACGATGAAACTACGGCTGATTTTGCTGACCTGGAAGCGCTGCTAGATGATAGACCAGAGCTTGCACCAGAGCTAACGGCGACAGAAATACCGCCGACTCCAGCGATTGGGCTAGAAAAATCAGTGGACGATGAGTTTGGTGATCTAGAGGCGTTGCTTCAGGATGCAGACCAAACCTTGGGGGTCGGGTCCTCTCCCGCTCGGAAATCTGGTGCTGTCAGCAATCGTCGTCCCAATCGTCGCAGTGGTTTGAATGAGCAGACCATGCGGGTTTCGGTCAAACACCTCGACAACCTCAATAACCTGGTTGGAGAAATGGTGGTGAACCGCAATAGCCTAGAGCAGGCGGAAGAACGATTGCGCCAGTTTTTGGATAATCTGCTCTACCAAGTGCAGCAGTTAAGTGATGTGGGTCAGCGGATGCGAGACCTATACGAACGCTCCCTCTTGGAAAGCTCACTGCTCTCTAGTCGGCGGGGCCAGTCGGGAACCACTCCGATTAGCGGATTTGGCTTAGGGCAGACGAATCACGCCACAGGGCTGAGTTTCGATGCGCTGGAAATGGATCGATTCACTGGCTTCCATACGCTATCGCAGGAGATGATCGAGCTGATTGTCCGGGTGCGAGAGTCAGCTTCCGACATTGACTTTGTGGTGGAAGAAACCGATCAGGTAACGCGCAACTTCCGGCAAATTACCACCCAACTCCAGGAAGGGTTGACCCGTTCTCGCATGGTGCCGTTTGCTCAAACCGCTGATCGACTGCCACGAGGCGTGCGTGACAACTCCCTCCGATACGGAAAGCAGGCTGAACTGCTAATCGAAGGTCGAGATACTCTGATCGACAAGATGATTGTGGAGCAGCTTTATGATCCGATGACCCATCTGGTGAATAACGCGATTGCTCATGGCATTGAAACCCCCGAAGAGCGAATTGCGGCTGGTAAACCTCCCACAGGACGCATTATCATTCGAGCCTTCCACCAGGGCAACCAAACCGTGATTTCGGTAAGTGATGATGGTGCTGGAATTAATCCAGAAAAAGTGCGAGCGAAGGCGTTGGCCAAAGGCTTGATTACTCCAGCTCAAGCTCGTGAAATGTCCCGCCTCGATACCTATGATCTGTTGTTCCATCACGGCTTCAGTACGGTGGAGCAGGTGGATGATTTACGCGGACGCGGCGTTGGTTTGGATGTGGTGCGTAGTAACCTGAACGAAATTCGTGGCACCATTAACATCGATTCCACAGTCGGCAAAGGCACTACCTTCACCATCCGGCTACCGCTGACGCTGAGCATCTCGAAAGCCCTGTGCTGCATCAGCAACCGTGCCCGCATTGCTTTCCCGATGGATGGGGTGGAAGATATGCTCGATGTGCCGCAAGAACGAATTCAGATCGATGAGCAGGGGCGGCAGTGCATTCAGTGGCGCGATGGTTTGCTGCCGTTCCAACCCTTATCGGAGCTACTACGCTATAACCGAGTGCTGGGGCGAGGCAGCGTCTACGGCGGCAATCAGGAAGAAGACATCATTTCGATTGTGGTGCTGCGGAGTGCCGGTAATTTCTTGGCCCTCCAGGTGGATCAGGTGCTGGGCGAACAGGAAATTGTGATCAAACAGCTCGAAGGCCCGATTCCTAAACCGCTAGGTGTGGCGGGCGCAACGGTGCTGGGTGATGGCCGGATTATGCCGATTGCTGATGTGCTGGAACTCATCGACCTCTGGCAAGGTCGCATCCGCCGCGAAGCTGGCAGCTCGCTTTGGGATCAGGGCGAAGCTCAAGTGCCAGCAGAATCAGCGACGAAGACTGAACCTACCGTGCTGATTGTAGACGACTCAATTACGGTGCGGGAGCTGTTGTCCATGACCTTCAGCAAGGTAGGCTACCGAGTCGAACAAGCCCGCGATGGTCAAGAAGCCTGGGAAAAACTGCGCTCTGGACTGCCTTGCGATCTGGTGTTCTGTGATATCGAAATGCCGAGAATGGACGGTTTGGAACTGCTGTCGCGGATTCAGAAAGATGCCAACCTTAACCACCTGCCAATTGCCATGCTCACCTCTAGAGGGGCAGATCGCCACCGTCAGATGGCCGTTCAGCTTGGTGCTAAGGGTTACTTCACCAAGCCCTATCTAGAAGAAATGCTGCTGGATGCGGCCCAGCGGATGCTGAAGGGCGAGGTGTTGGTTTCGAGCACGAATATTCAGTAGCCTGCTAGCCCACAGATTGACTGTGTCGCTTCTTCTCTTGCCGCTTTTTCTCTAGGTACTGCTGGTGATAGTCCTCGGCTAACCAGTAGGCAGAAGCGGCTTGGATCTGAGTAACAATGGGTTTGTCGTAGCGGCCAGATTCCTCTAATTGGCGTTTGGAGCGCTCGGCGACTAACCGCTGCTCCGGGGTGTGATAAAAAAGCACCGAACGGTATTGTTCACCCCGGTCTGCGCCCTGTCGGTTCAAGCTGGTGGGATCATGGATGCTCCAAAACACTTGAAGCAGGTCATCGTAGGTGATGAGGATTGGATCGTATTCGAGTTGGGCAACTTCGGCATGGCCCGTGATCCGCGACAGCACATCGAGATAGCTGGGATGCTCGAAATGCCCGCCCATATAGCCGACCGAGGTAGAAATCACGCCCTTGACGCGACGAAATTTGTCTTCTACGCCCCAAAAACATCCGGCTCCAAAGGTTGCTTTTTCCATATGGCTGCTCAGTTCTCGACTAAAAATTGACGTTAACGTTAAAGTCGTGCTATAAATAATTGCGTGAACGAAAAGATGCGAATTGGTGAATTTGCCCGGCGAGCTGGGGTGACGGCTCGCACCGTTCGCTATTACGAAAGTTTGGGGTTACTTGAACCGGGCGAGCGACAGGGATCGGGATTTCGCTATTACACTGAGGCAGAGCTAGCAAGGCTGCAAAAAATCAATGATTTGAAGGAGCTAGGACTCAGTTTAGAGGAAATCATCAGCGTCGTACCGCTCTACTTTGAAGACCCAACTCGGATTCGCGGTAAGCAGAAAATTCTGGAGATTCTCAAGGCGCACTTGCAGGAAACCGACGAAAAGTTAACGGCTCTGGCTCAATTCCGGGCCGAGTTACAGGCCAAGATCAATCAGATTGAACAGTGGCTTGAGGAGCAAACCCAGCGCGAAGGTAAATAATTTTTTCGGAAATTTACGTTTACGTCAAAGTTAGGAATTCTTCAAAGGGGTCAAATCATGCAATATCGCAAATTGGGTGAGCTAGAAGTATCCGCCCTTGGCCTCCTAGACAGGCAGCGGGTGAGCGCTATGCAGCTTCGTTGATGGAGGCGGTAAATCGATGAAGATAAGTCCTAACCCTAGCTGGTTTTATAACGAATTTCGCCAGGTTGGCACCGACTTTACTGATCCTACCGTCGTGGCCACCTACGATCGCAATCAGCATTCTTCTACCGTTGAAGCAGAACAAGCCCTGGTCGAACAGCTCGGCATCACCGCTGGCAATACGGTAATTGACTTGGGCTGTGGCACCGGCACCTTTGCCATTCAAGCAGCCCTAACAGGAGCAAGGGTGCATGCCGTCGATGTCTCTCAACCAATGTTGGCCTATGCTCGGCAGAAAGCCGCAGCAGCAGGGCTAAGTGACCGAATTCAGTTTCACCATCAAGGGTTTCTCTCCTACAACCACAATGCGACGCCGGCTGACTTTATAGTCACGCAAGCGGCATTGCATCACTTACCGGACTTTTGGAAAATGGTGGCGCTGCTGCGAATTGCGGCTATGCTGCGGCCAGATGGTGTGTTTTACCTCTGGGATACGGTATTTTCCTTTCCGCCCTCTGAGTTTCAGGCGCATATCCAAACCTGGATGGCACGAGCAGCTAAACCGATGGGTGGAGGCTGGACCGTGACCGATTTTGAAACTCACGTTCGAGATGAATACACTACGTTTGGCTGGATTCTGGAACGCATGCTAGAAGAGACTGGATTCGTGATTGAGACCGTGGAGCGCGCATCATCTGTCATCACTGCCTACACCTGTCGAAAAAAATGCTCCTCCTAAACGCATTCAGAGGAGCAGGATGCATCAGATGGCCTGGGATAGGTGAGCGTTGCAGAATTAGGCAGGTTTCTTTCTCAAGCGGCTCAAGCTGCTGGCAGCGATTAAACCGAGTCCAGCTAAAACGGTAGGTTCGGGCACTTCGACTGGATCATCACCGCCAGGAGCCACAAAAATTGAGGCATGGGATAGCCCTTTACCGTTGTTGCCATTTCCTGCCAGGGAAACTCCCAGCGTGTTCCACAAGCCTTCGCTGATAGAAAGATTGGAAGGATTGGCAAAATAGTAGGCGCTCCAGGAGTTACCAGCTTTTAAGCTCAACACGAATGGACTGGTGATGGGAGTAGAAACACTCCATTTGCCGATTCCTTCACTGGTTTCCGTCCAGCGAAGAACGGAGCCGTTGCCGGGTTCATCAACCTTTTCTAGCAAGGACCAATTCGTCAAACCATCAAAAACTCCGGCGGTCAGTTGATCGAGCAAGGGATCATCGCCACCCCCGGCAGCGCCATCGGTGACATCATTACCTGTGAAAGAACCAATACAGCTCGTGTAGGTCAGTAAACCAGCCGTGACGCTGCCGGCGGTACAGTTAGCCGGTTGGTTGGAAGGATTGCCAGCAGGCTGCTTAGGAGCTTTATTATCGGGCTTGGCACTAACCTCGAGTGCCGATAGGCAAACCGCACCCACAACTAGTAATGAAGTAAACAATGACTGAATTTTGACCATGTTTTATGACCTGAGTTTTATGACCTGAGTTGAAATAGATTAAACAGAGTCAGCACCCGCTCGAAAAAGACTCATCTTCGTGACTGAGATACTGAAGCTAATGTATAAAAAATAACTCAATCACAAAGGCTTGCTGGTAGATTGAGGAGGTTTTGATAGGTATTTCACTGAAGTTTTATCAATAATTGCTCGGTGTGAAATTAGTATAATGAAGCACATTTAGTTCAAGTTGTGCCAGGCTTGTTCAGGTGGCTCAGATAGGACAAAGTAACTAGCGGTTTAAAGGTCGCTTGCTGAACCAGAAACCACGGCTAGCGCGAGTTTAGCAGCGGCTAATTTTGTGATTGCAGTTGTTGCGCGGCTTGCTGCAGGGGCGGTAGAAGCGCGGTGGGCAGGTGAAGCTGGTTGAGTCCAGAGTGGCGGTCGTCCTGCTTGCTGGGACCGTGATAATCGCTGCCGCCGGTCATCAGCAACCCATACCGTTGGCAAAGTGCTTCCAGTTTGCGGCTCTGGCTGGGGGTGTGACTGGGATGGTAGACTTCAATTCCCAGAAGTCCAGCAGCCACCAATTCCGGCAAAATGGCCTCCACATCACCACCGCGAAACAAAAACGGATGTGCCCAAACTGGCACGGCCTGACACTGACGCAGCAGTTGGATACCCTCAACGGCGGAAAACTTTTCGTACTGAACATAGGCCGGCTTGTCGTCACCTAACCAGCGTTCGAATGCTTCTTGCGGCGACTGCACATAGCCCGCTCGCACCAGAGCAGTAGCAATATGAGGCCGACCGGGAGCCATGCTGCCATTCAAGTTGGCTAACTCAACCGGATAGCCCAGTTCGGCTAACTTATCCAGCATTTGTTGAGCGCGGCGATGCCGTCCGGCCAGTCGTGATTGCAGGGGTGTCTCAAGTCGTTCACGGTTGGGATAAAACCCTAAAATATGCATGGAGCGGTTGCTGTGAACGGTACTGAGTTCTAAACCTGGCACAATCTCGATATTGTAAGTTCGGGCGGCAGCAGTCGCTTCTTCCCAGCCTGACATCGTATCGTGGTCGGTAATCGCTAAAATTTCAACCCCGGCAACGGCAGCAGCATCTACGAGTTGTGGTGGTGTGAGTGTGCCGTCTGAGTGAGTGGTGTGGCAGTGCAGTTCTAGCATAGAGTGTAAGTTGGGCGTAGGGGTGAAGCGCCGTCTTTCCTCAGAATAGCTAACTTCGTTCTATCAAGCAGTAACCTATGGGATATTCGTTTCAATATCCGCCGATTGATGATAGCTGGTATCATCGCTTGCCTGGAATTCCAGAGGAAGTTTCGGCGGGTGGTGTGGTGATACGGCGCCAATCGGAGCAGGTTTATGTAGCCCTGATTCAGGAACGAGGTGCTGCTACTTTTGTATTGCCAAAGGGACGATTAGAGCCGGGTGAATCAATTCAGCAGGCAGCCCATCGCGAGATTGCCGAAGAAGCGGGCTTAACCGATTTAAAGTTGCTGGCCGATCTAGGCATGCGGGAGCGACTCAGTTTTTCTAAACGGCGCTGGAAAAAGGTTTATTATTTCTTGTTTTCAACTAGTCAAGTTCAGCCGAATGCTCAACGGATAGAGCTAGGAAATCAGTTAGCTTGGTTTCCACTCAATCAATTGCCGGACCTGTACTGGCCAGAACAAAAGGCATTGATTGATTTTAATCGAGAGCGGATTTGGCAGGCGGTTAGCTGAGTGCCGAATCCGCTACTCATTATCGGCAGGTAGCCCAATTCGGCGCTTGAGCTTAAACCAGGCGGTGCGGAGTTGCCAGAACTTGCTAGTTTCCATTGCTGTAATTCGATTTTGCAGAGCCTCTGCTTTGTTCTGTAGTGCTGCAAATTCGGCTTGGATTTGGACAACGGGAGATGAAGTGGTTGCTGTCGTTTGGGCTAGTTTGGCTTCTAAGGTTTGGATTTGCTGCTCCAAATTTTTGACATGGGCTTCTACGGCTTCGATGTGATGCAGGCGTTTGATCGACAGTTGATGGGTTCGCTCTAGCAGATCGTACTTTTCGATAAAGGATTGCTGGAGTTTTTGGTTGCGTTTGCTGAGCCAAGGCTCTTGCTGATAGAGCGGAATTGAATTCTGAATTGCGAATACTTCGGCAAACAAAGCTGGAATGTTACCTGATAAACCACCATGAGCATAAGAAACCAGCGTGCGTGGATAATAGCATAACTTTAAGCTAGAATCTTGCAGCAGTCTAGCGAACCATTCGTAATCAGCGGCAATTTTGTAAGTTTCATTGAATGGTCCTAGTTTACGAAACAACTCAGCTTGAAAGAAACAGGCAGGTTGGATCATGCATTCGCCTAAGCTGACCATTTCCTCTAGCATCTGTTCTGGCGGAACGGGTTTATGAATATTAGATTCGCCGGTTGTGTAACGAGCTTCGTGATCGCCGTAGATAAAGTTGCAATCGATATAGGTAGAGGTAAAATCAACTAAATCTTGAATTACATTGTTATCAAACAGGTAATCATCTGAGTTGACGAAGTAAATCCAATCTCCTGACGCTAAGCGAATGCCTTTGTTCATCGCTTGATAGACGCCATCGTCTGCTTCACTGACAAAGTATGCAATCTGATGAAGATAGCGATTGATAATTTCCTTTGTGCTATCAGTTGAGCCTCCGTCTATCACAATATATTCAATATTTGAATAGGTCTGGTGAACCACACTTTGAATGGCTCGTTCCAGTGTGTGTTCAGAGTTCTTGCAGACGGTAATAATCGAAACTTTCACGGTTTTAAGCTTTAAAGGGGATGATAGAGCGCCTTCATTCTAAAGCGATTTAGACTTAATACCCAATTACCACAGCTTTTAGCAGACTGGATAGCCCTTATTCCCAGTCCGGCTAATCTATTCACCTTGCCCTACACCAAGGGTCTGTTTGAGCCTAAACCAAGTTTTTCTCAAATGCCAAAACTTACTAGTTTCCATGGCAGCAATGCGAGCTTGGGCTTGCTGAAGCTGTATTTGGGTTTGCTGAAGCTGTATTTGGGTTTGCTTTAACTCTTGATCGAGTTGTTTGCGTCTGCTGTCAATTTCTTTCAACTCCTCTCGAACTTGGCTTAGCTCGGAATGAGACTGCCCTAGCTCAGTACGAGCTTGTGCCAACTCGGATTGCAGTTGCTGAGATTGATTTTGTTTCTCCTCTAAATCTGCTTGCATCCGTTGAACATAGTCTCTTTCTCGCTCCATGTCTTGTTGGAGTTGCTGCCCCTCAACTTGAGCTTGTTGTAAAGCTTCATTTGCCTCATTAATCTTATAGTTGAGGTACCAAACTTGCTGCTGCATCTCTTGAAAGTTTTCTCTGAGTCGAATGACAGCTTCGATTACACCTGTCACCATTTTTGGCTCAATATACAAACCGTCAATTGCAAAGCTGACATAACGAGAATCGTTGCCGTTCGACAAATTGATCTGAACGACTCGATTAACTCTGAAAGTTAGCTTGGTGTAAGTAACGTCATCTCTAATTAATTTAGATGGGATTGAGCCAGTAATGAATGTTTTAAATTGATTTTCACCAGTCTTTACAGAAATTTGATCCAGTTGAATTGGAACTCCTTCTATTTCTATGGAGAGCGATTCCTGAATGTCGAGAGCTTGGCATCTTAAAAGCCAGAAGCTAATTTGATAGTCTAAACCTGATTTTAGAGCAGCATAAATATGAGAGCTTGTCTCAGGTCCAGCCCAACATAGCCAAGTGTTTAAATTTCGGCTGTATTCTCTTGGATACCAGCCTGAAGAAAACGTTGAATCTGAAAATCTAATAAAAATTTGCTCTGATCGTTCAACTCTAGAATTGTGCTGAAAATTGCTCTCCAGAAAACTGTTTAGAAATTCTTTAGGCAGCTCTGATTGTTGGGTTGGCTCCAAAAACGAGGGGTATGTTGCTGCATCAGAAACTGGATCAAAGTAGGAGGTTTTTGTTTTTAAGCAGGTTTGCCACATTTCTTGATAGCGAAATCTAAATTCTGCCTTGGCAAATTCATAAAGTTCATAATCGTATCTGTTGACTTCGCGAATAATTGCAAGTTCCTCACTAGATAGAGTTGCTGCTATATCATCACTGCTTTTTTCACTTTGATTTAAGTGGATGTTGAATTTTTGGGGCAACCATTTTGCCCGGTAACACAGTAATGCAATGGAAGGCTCCATCCACTCACACAAGCCGAAGTGAAGTAGGCCAAGTAAATTTTTCTTAGCTATTTCTAGCATTTCATCATTACATTCGCTACTTGGTCTACCCTTTGTGGGTGGCGCATCGCCAGCCAAATAACGAACTTGAATGTTATCTAGACGGAATGTTTTGATTGTTTCTGTTTTGCATAAATCAAAAAGTGAGAATTCACAAACTAGATCGAGGTATTTGATTGCACCAAAATCAGAATAGCTGAGGAATAAATCTCGGAGCATTTCCTGCTCTCGCCGTAGGTAATTATATTGCGAAATTTCACGAGCGATAGGATCACGAAGCCAGGTAATTGTATCAGGTTTCTCCGGCAGAAATTTATATAGCTCAAGTCCAAAATGGCCTGCAAAGAAACGATATTGCGCAATTTGTTCAGGAGGCAGTTGAGTTAAGGCTTTAACATCATAACACTCGAGGAAAACAGAATCTGGAAAAAAGTTAAGTAACCATTTTCGCAAACTGGTACCTGCTGTCTTTGGGATATGCAGGAAATAAAAGGGTTTGGTGGGTAATAACATAGGACTCAGCTAACTCAACTTTGTTTAGGTCTCTAGCAAATTTCTCTTCTGATGCGTATAGTTCAAACAATATAATGAACGCTTCAACAAGCACCCGCTTTGCAAAAGTGCTAACTTATCTGACTTATTGAGATTCGTGTCTCTATCGAAATCTGATTCTATCTAATGACCTAAACCAATTGAACGTTTAATTCTAAACCAGGTTTTTCTCATCTTCCAAAACTTACTGGTTTCCATTGCCTCAACTTCCGCTTGTGTCTGCTGAAGCTGTGATCGAGTTTGTTCTAGCTGTTGACGGAATTGCTTGCGTTTATTATCTACTCGCTCCAGTTTGCTTTGCGTCTTTTTCAGAATTTTTTTAGTTTGTTCTAATTCCTGACAGGATTGATGTAATTCACTTTGAAGTTGCTGCGTCTGAACTTGGGACTCTTGCAGTATTTCTTGAACATGGAGCTGCATTTGCTCCTCAACTACATGAGGCTGTGGTTGCTCTTCAACTAATGATTGTTTAATCTGAATCGCAGCAGCATGCTCTTTTAATTGTTGCAACTCAGCCTGAAATTGCTGCACCTGTGCTTGGGAGTCGTGAAGGGCTGTTTGAATCTGCTGAACTTGAGCCTCAAAGTGATGAGAGCGATCTTGGAATTTCTGAAGCTGTGCATTGGTCTGCAGCAAAGCTTCAACTAAATTGGGGTCGGTTACTGGCTCAACTGCTAGTCCGTTGGTTGCGAAGCTAACATATCGGACAGGAGGATCCGATTCAGCAACTTCAAGAGAGACAACTCGATTAGTTTTAAAGATAATTTTGGTGTAGGCAAAGCCTTCGTTAATTAATTCAGCCGGAATCACTCCTGTCAATAGTGATTGGACATTATCGTTTACATCAGTCACATAAAGGGATTGCAATGGAATTGGTGTCCCTTCAACCTCTAGAGAGATAGATTCTTGAATATCAGTAGACATGCAAAATAAAACCCAAAAGCTAATTCGATAGCTCGAACCGGGCTTTAGAGGTAGATATAAGTATGATGTTGTGTCAGGTCCTGCCCATCGCAGCCATGTTTTCAGGGAGTCGTTGTATTCCCGGGGATACCAGCCAGAGATAAATATAGGATCTGAGAATTTGATATTCAACCGCTCTAATCTCTTGTCTCCAGAATGCTGATATTGAAAATGCTCCTCAAGAAAATCAGAGACAACTGGGCTGGTTTGAGGTTCTGGTTTAAAGGGATCTATATAGGTAGGAAGTTTTTCAGTATCAGAGCATAGGTTAAAATGGTGCTTCTTAACCCTCAGGCTTTCCTCCCACAGTTCTTGATAGCGCAATTTGAACTCAGCTTTAGCAAATTCATAAAGGGCAAGATCGTATTTATTAATGTCGCGAATGATGGCAATTTCCTCCGCAGAAAGGGCATCTGCCAACGCTTTAGCTCCGGTTTGGCTGCGGTTGAGATGGAGATTAAATTGACGAGGTGCCCAATTCGCCCGATAGCATAGCAGCTCGATAGAAGCCTGCATTGACTCGCATAGGCCAAAATGAAGTAAATCAAGTAAATTGCGCTTTGCGGCTGCTAGCATTTCATCGTCGCAGTTTTGCTTGGCCGCTCTTGTCCATAAGCTCAGGCGATCAGCGTCCTCAGTATTGGCTGTTTGACCGTACTGCCCTGGCGCAATTCCCGATAAATAGCGAACCTGTAGATTATCGTAATATCCCAAATGGAGATCTGATTGCAGTAGATCTGCGATTCCGAGATGAGAAGCTGCATCAATGTATTCAACCGAACGGGATTGAGTGACTTGATCCAGCAGCATACTCCGCTTTTGACGAAGATAATTATATTGGGAGATTTCTCGCTCTATTGGCTCTCGCAACCAAGTGACAATATTGGGCTGTTGGGGCAACGCTTGACACAGGCTGAAGCCAAGATGACCGCTAAAGAAACGATGTTGAGCAATTTTTTCTGACGATATCTTTTCTAGATCTTCCAAGAAGAAACATTCGAGATATTCCTCCTGTGCGAATAACTCTAGCAGCCAAAACCGTAGACTCGTTCCTGCTGTTTTTGGAATATGAAAAAAATAAAATGGCTTGGTCGTGGCTACTCCTATTGATGGAGTTTGCATCACAGGATCAGCACCGTTCGCTCGATTAGAATTGCCGTTGCTTGAAGCTTGTGAGGTGTAGTACAAGATTGAGGAATTTTGACGCTGAATGGAGTGGAGTGTTGTTTTTAACGATGCTGATTGATGCTCACTGACATGCTTAACGGTTTGTTCTGTCTGCTCAAGCTGTTGAGCGATGTGTTCAGTGGATTGGTCAATCTTGCATTCGGTTAATTCAAGCTGTTGAGCGATGTGTTCAGCGGATTGGTCAATCTTGCGTTCGGTTAATTCAAGCTGTTGAGCGATGTGTTCAGTGGATTGGTCAATCTTGCGTTCGGTTAATTCAAGCTGTTGAGTGATTTGGTTCGACGATTGATCAATCTTTTGCTCCGTTAACTGAATTTGCTGGGTAATTTGCGCTACATTTTGATGCAGCGATTGTTCCAACGCTTGATGGTTTGTCTGTTCCTGCTGGCGAATCTCCTGCAGAATTGTTTTTACTTCGGGCAGCACTTGTGACGATACATGTTCTTGGTGCTGAATACTAGCAATGGTTTGCCTCAGCAGAGCCAAAATCATGCGGTTCTGCTGCTCAATCGACTGTTGGTTTTCCTGGAGTGTTTCAATTAGACCGATAGTTGCTTCTAACAGAGCAATATCGTTCTTTGCCAAGTCATTAGTAGTAGTGCCTAGGGCTTTAAAGTTGGAATCTAGAGTTTGGACTGTAGAGTCTATAGCCTGGAGTTGCTCGTGCAGCCCATCTAGCTTGGTCAATAAGAGGTCTTTGACCACCTTTACCCGACTCACCAAGGGAAGATTGAATAGAGAAGATCGACCGGCTGGGGGGATCGGTTGTTCAGACATTGGAAATTGACCTATAAAAATTGACCTATGGTTACCAACGCGATTAAGTATCCAATCTACTCTACCTCATCCGGTAGATCGGGAAATAGTTGCTCGAAACGCTGATCGGATGGCTCGCCCTTAGCTAGAGAATTCCAAATCCAGTCTCGAATCCCAACGGCAGAAAACTGTGGACCAGCGGCTAGGGCTTGTTCACGCATTTGGCGCTGAACCGTTGGTGTTGTGACATGCTCAACCGCTGCTCGCAACTGTTCAGCATCGTAATCGCAAACCGTTCCAATTCCAAATCGCTGTACGAATCGAGCCGCCCCTGTCTTGGGGCTGCCCAGGATAATCACGGGTGTACCAGCGGTTGCCATCACAAAAATGATGCGTCCGGGTAGGCTGAGGCGAGAAAGCTCTTGGCGATCGTCCCGTTCGTCTAAAGTGCCGGTTGGTACGATTACATAGGGATACGATTTGAGCTGCTCCGCCAGTTCGGGTTCTGGTAAAATGCCGTGAGAGGTAATTCCTTTCTGGCGAATACTTTCCAGGGATTCTTTCAGCCAATAGTATTGGTTGTGCCCAAACCAATCGAGATGGATGTTGGCTCCTTGGGTGGCCTGTTGCAGCATTTCAAACCAGTTTTTACTCCAAATACTGCCAATTAATACGCCCGTTTTGCTTGCTACTAATTCCGGTTTGGGTTGGTGCAAGGTCCGATTAATCAAGGTCTCTTGCACGATAGCAGGCAGTAGCCAAAATTTGAGATTATATTTAGCTTCGTAAGCATCTCTGAGTTCAGGATGGGTAGCAAATCGAACTGAGCACTTGCTGAGAAACTCTAGCATGAGCGGATCGGGAATACTTTTGACGACAATATTCTGATCGTCCATGATGTAGGTGCCCAGTGGAACGTTAAACAGCTCCTTAACTGCAATAGACGAGATCAAATCGTCTGGAGCATAAGGCACGCAAAACGCTCGTGCAACCGTGCAACCGCGCAACGCATTGAGGATATTTTGAAACGCTTGATGTCGAGTGCAACTGCCTTGGGTTAACTGAATACTGACATCGCCAAACTGGTGGTCTGCGCCATAGTGGTTGTGGGAGCGAATTGAAAAAACACGAGGTGTTCCGGCAAAAATGCGGTTCACCAACGCTCCAGTACCATGCTTTTCGGTTACTTCGTTGAGGGTAATAATGACACTAGCATCGGTTAGTTTTTGCTTGAACCGGGGCAAGCGTTGATTCGCAGCTGTCAGATTTTGATGGCGAGGCTTGAGATTTTCAAAACGAGTGTTGATCGGTCTACCGTGGGCCAGCGAATTCCAAATCCATTCACCGATGCCATCAGCTGAGAGGGCGCTGGCTAACTCCGCGATCCGACTGCGCATAATCTGCTGCACTTGAGCAGAACAGAGGTATTCGACTGCGTCCTGAAACTCATTTGCATCGTAGCTGCAGACGACTCCGATCTCAAACTCTTCAACAAATTTGGCTGCTACACTATCGCGTCGGCCTACCACAAGGATAGGAGTATTTCCGGCGGCAGTAATAAAACTGATTCGTGAAGGTAAGCTGAGCTTAGCAATTTCGGGCCTGTCGTCATCATCGTCACCTGCTCCTGTAGGCACTACCGCGTAAGGAGCTTGACGCAACGGAGCCACCAGTTCGGCTTCAGGTAGATAACCCCGAAAGGTAATTCCGTCTTGCTGAAGCTCATGATCTTCAAATTTCAGCCAGTTTCGATTGGGCTTGCCATACCAATCTAAGGGAATGCTTGTGGTTCGTGTCAGACCCCGAAGTCGATTTAGCCAAGCTGGACTCCAGATATTGCCGACAATAATTCCACGCTGAGTTGCTAAACGGTCTGATGACAACAGTTGGGATTGAGGTTGAATAAATTTGCCTGGGATGACTGGTGGCAACCACCAGAATTGGACCTGATATTTTTGCTGATACGCCTGACACAGCTCTCTGGAGATACCTAGGCACAAATCTGATTTTGCTAGCAGTTCTCGAATATACCGATCAGGAATATTTCTGGCATAAATATTTTGGTCGTCCATCAAATATGTGCACAGGGGGACGTCGTACAAATCTTTGAGAGCAATTGTAGAGAGAACATCATCTGTAAAATAAGGCACTGACAGGATTCTTCTGATCTGGTGGCCCTTGAGTGTCTGGCTGACCCGATTGAGGATATAAAACTGGTTTTGGCTATCGTGTTTTAAGCAGAAATTGAACTTACCAAAGTCTTGCACACCGTCATAGAGATTGTGGGAGCGGATGGTCAAAATGTCTTGGTTCTGTTCGCCAATTCGCTGTAGCAAAATGCCCACGCCTTGCCGTTCGTTGATCTCACAGTGGGTAACAATTGCATCGAGTTGAGGTTTTTGCTGAGCTGTTCTCAATTGCTCAAGCCTAGCCGAGAGTTTTTGCCGTAGCTGTGCCTGTTGGGTCAACGTATTCATAATTCAACTGCAATCCATGCAGGGCAAATTTCCGGTTTGTTAATCTAGGTTGCTTAATCCACGTTGTCTAATGCGCCACAGCTCATTTAGCTTGGTAGAAGCACATCAAACATTGTTGAGCTAAAGGTTGAGCTAAAGTTGCTGAGCTGAAACGACAAGCTCTAAAAACGCTGCACTTGAGCAGTATAAATGTCTTGCAAAATATCTTGCAAAGTATATTTGTACTGCCAGTCTGGGTAGTGCTGCTGAAACTTTCTAACGTCAGAAATATACCAAATATGGTCGCCGGAACGGTTATCGTCAGTGTAAGTGTAGCTGAGTTTTTTACCGACCAGTTCTTCACAAACTGAGATGGCTTCTAGCATTGAACAGTTGCTATGGCGGGAGCCGCCTATGTTGTAAACTTCGCCACAGCGGGGATTTTGGTAGAAGTGGTAGAACGCATTGACGAGGTCAAAGCTATGGATATTATCCCGCACTTGTTTGCCTTTGTAGCCAAAAATCGTGTAGGGCTGTCCAGTAATGGTGCACTGCATCAGATAGGCTAGGAACCCGTGTAGCTTTGCACCCGAATGGGCAGGGCCGGTCAAACAACCCCCTCGAAAGCTGGCTGTTTTCATCGTGAAGTACTTACCGTACTCTTGTACTAAAACATCGGCGGCTACTTTGGATGCTCCAAACAGTGAATGCTTGGAGTTGTCAATTGACATTGATTCGTCAATTCCAATGTAGTAGGGATGCTCAGGAGAAATTTCCCAGCGAGATTCTAATTCCTCAAGCGGCAAAAAATTAGGTGTGTCACCGTAAACTTTGTTTGTAGAAGTAAAAATAAAAACAGCATGGGGACAGCACTGGCGAGTCGCTTCTAGCAGGACTAGCGTACCGTTAGCATTGACAGTGAAATCGACATGAGGATCACTAGCAGCCCAATCATGGGAAGGTTGAGCTGCTGTATGGATGATCAGGCTGATATCTGAAGAATAGGTTTTAAAAATAGCCTCAATCTGCTCACGATTGCGAATGTCGGCATCATAGTGCTGATATTGATCGCCATAGGTGTCTTTCAACAGATTGCGGTTCCAAACTGTAGAAGCTTTCTCACCAAAAAAGTAGGCTCGCATGTCATTATCGATACCCACGATGTTGAATCCCAAATTGGCGAAGAATCGAACTGATTCCGAGCCGATTAGACCGGCTGAACCAGTAATAATAACCGTGGACATGCACCTTCACTCCTCAGATCCGGTTCTGTAAAACTGGACTATTTTACAACTTTCGGTCATTCACCAAAAGTCTTTCACTCGTGAAAGACCATCCTTCTGGAGCAAAATGCACCGATGTAGCACATTCAACTAGCCCATAATGCTTTAGTCAGGGAGGGTAGCCTGAATTTCTCTAGCGAAGGGCTTTAGTATTCGGTAGATTCTAGAGGCGATACGAACTGTTCAAATCGATGGTCAATTGGTTCACCTCGTTGAAGCGACTGAAAAATCCACTGGGGAATACCTACGTCTGAGAAGGAAGGAGCAATCGTCTGCGCATTCTGCCGCAGCAATGTTTGCATCTCTGAGCCTGTAATCTGTTCGATCGCCTGCTGAAAGCTGTTGGGATGATAGTCGCAAATGATACCTAAATTGAAGCGTTCCACAAAACGAGCGGCAGCAGACTCCCGGCTCCCCAGGACAAGGATTGGCGTATTCGATGTTGCCGTGATAAACGGTACCTTCGTTGGTAAACTAAGCTTCGCTACTGCCTGATTATTTTCAGTT
Source organism: Leptolyngbya sp. NK1-12 (assembly GCF_032598965.1). Taxonomy (NCBI): domain Bacteria; kingdom Bacillati; phylum Cyanobacteriota; class Cyanophyceae; order Leptolyngbyales; family Leptolyngbyaceae; genus Leptolyngbya; species Leptolyngbya sp. NK1-12. The sequence goes on along the minus strand of NZ_CP053586.1, from coordinate 5,179,154 downwards.
TCTGTACTGTCAAAAACTCCAGAAGGCAGAACGGCAAAGGCATATTCTTTCAGCTTTTCGGCCAGTTCGGGTTCGGGCAGCGGATCGCGAAAGAAAATGCCATCTTGTGCTAGTTCAGCGGGGTCAAACTGCAACCATCGGCTTTTAGACGCTGCATTACAGTACCAGTGAATCGTAATACCAGAGCCTTTGACAGTCTGCCGCAGCAAGTCTAGCCAGCGTTGTCCCCAAATGTTGCCAACAATAATTCCGGTTTTGGGATTGCGCGGTTTTGGGACTGTGCCTATGTCCGTGTGAATCAATTCGCCTGTAACTACTGGAGGCAGAAGCCAGAATTTGAGGTTGTATTTGTGTTGATAGGCTTGCTGTAACTCTGGGGAAATTGCCAATCGTAGTGAGGACTTGGTCAGTGCTTCTTGCATCAGGGGATCAGGAATGCCTTTGGCGTAGATATTGTTGTCATCCATGATGTACATGCAGAGGGGCACATCAAACAATTCCTTAATCGCAATCGCAATTAGAATTTCATCTGGATCAAACGGAATGCAAATTACCTGACGAGGCGTACACTGAGCAAAAGCTTGTAAAACATTGGAAAATACATTTTTACGGCTGAGTTCCTGTACCGATATAACAGCACTCAGATCGCCGAAATCATGCTCTGCATCATAATGATTGTGAGCACGAATTGAAAAAATATTTGCACAGCTACCAAAGATCTTATTAATTAAAACGCCGGTTCCATGTCGCTGATTAACTTCATTGGCGGTTACGATTACATCCGCATTCAGCAGTGTTAGTTCCGAAGAGGTTAAGCGATCGAAAATAATTTGCTCGGATTGAATAGCAGCATTAGAGTCGCGTGCTTCTAATAAGGCATTTAACTTTTGACGTAATTCAATGCTCTTGGTCGCGAGACTTCCTTGCTGTTCAAATGCCATTATTGATGTCACCTTGCTGAACCAGATAATATAACTACTTTAGCTGAATCAGCTGACCTTTCTACACCGTGTAATGGGCTGCTGTCTGGGGGATGAAGTTGCGTCTGGATATGGTTGGTAAGGTTGTTCATCAAAACCAGGGGAGTAGGGCAGTTCTTCGTTGAGAACTCTGACAACCCGATCTTCTTTTCACTTGGTTCAGAGGGACGTGAGAAGGCGTTGCTGAATTAGAGTATAAATCGCTGGGGCTAGAACTTTCGGCCAGCTCCCTTTTCCAATATGCCTATAGAGAGATAATCTCTTCTGTTGCGGGCTTCCCGTAGAGTAAGCTTGCAACAGCTATGGAGAGTAATGATTTTCCCCTTGCGGAGATACTCGTCTGGATACCACGACCTGGATACCGTGGGGTTATGAGTGGAGAAAGGGGCAAAACTCTATATTCAGCAACACCAATCCTGGCTAGTTCAGCTTGGTCGTCCCAAACTTTTCTGGTCAATTAGTTCGTTGGTCAATTAGCTCTGAGGAGCTACACCGAGGGCTTTATCGCCAGCACCGCCATCTTCTTCCGGCTTACGTCGATGCCACTTGCCATCTTCACCACGGGTGTAGTGTTCATTCATTTCGATGGTTTGCCATGCTACACGAGCAGCGGCTTGTTCATCCTTGCTGTTTTCTAGAAAGCTGTTATAGGCAGCCAAATACATTCTTTGGGCTTCCTGCGGTAGGGACTCTTTGACATCTTGCGGCAAATTCTCTAGTGTCAGCATCGTAGCTTTCTCCTGAATTCTATGTCTAACATCAGTCATCAATGAACTGACCAAAATTGCTCAGCCAGTCTGGTTGCTATTGCTCTGTAATGTAGGCAGATTGCTGCAACTCAACCTCTCTCGGATGGCAGAATTGCCGAACTGTCAGATCTGCAATTTGATGGTATCTCTCCATAGAGCTGCTTTGTGTCTATAGCTAGCAGTGTTTGAAGTTTTATCAGTTCGAGCAAAATCAGAGGGTTTCTCTCTTGAGAAAGATGCTAAAGCCAATGATTCAAGCGAATTTTAGACTAAAGACATATCAGGTTTTACAGAGGTGCGCTTGTTGCTGATTACGGCGATTTCTGTTGGAGCGAATTGTTGGCGCATAGGAGAGGATATGAACTTAAGCATGTTAGTGTCACTAGGTGTAGAGAGATGGGGAGCACGACTAGCACAGGTCACGACTCCTGGAATAGGAGCACCCGGCCCTGCCATCGGTACACCTGAAGCTGCGTCGGTTCTGTTTTCAGGACCGCAATTTTTCATTGCCCTGGTTTCAGGAATTTTGTTGGCATTCGCGATCCAGCTATTGCTGACGAATCTTTCTGTTGCTGCGGGTATCTCCTTCTTAGGAGGCCGATCCTCTTCGGATAGCAGTCGAGACACTAGCAGCGACGATAGTGGCGTGGGGGCCACAATTCGCAAAATCAGCTTTGGCGTCGGCATCTGGACTCTGATTAGCGTTAGCATCGCTCTGTTTTTTGCTTGTTATTTGGCGGTGCAGCTGAGTCTGTTATCTAGCGCCAACCTAGGAGCAATTGTTGGTTTGGTGATTTGGGCCGCCTACTTTTCGCTGTTGGTTTGGGTTAGCTCTACCACGGTTGGCTCGCTGATTGGCTCAGTGGTGCAAGCGGCCACCTCTGGCTTTCAGGCGGTATTGGGTACGGCTACCGCAGCACTAGGTGGACAGGCTGCCAAACGTCAGGCAGTTTCGACGGCAGAAGCCGTAGCAGCAGCGGTGCGGAACGAGTTAGGGGCGGGTGTCGATTCGGAGACTATTCGAGATTCAATCGAAACCTATGTCCGGAATTTGCGCCGCCCCGGTTTAGATCTAAATCGGATTCAGGGCGAGTTGACTAGTTTACTCAATGATCCAGAAGTGACCCGACTAGCGGAAGAAGGGGAATTGCGCCATATCGATCGGCAGACCTTTCTCAATCTGATCAGCCAACGGACGGATTTATCAAAGCAAGAAGTGAATCGACTGGCCGATCTGCTGGAAGCAGCTTGGCAGCAAAGCTTGGGCCAGCGCAAAACCTCGGATAGCACTGCCGAATTGGTCGAATATCTGCGTTCTACTCAGTCAGGGCAACTGCGGTTAGAAGAGCTTAATGCGAAGGTAGATCGGCTGTTGGCAGAACGGCAGCAACAGACCAGTTCCGCCGATGCAGCTCAGACTGGCCCGATCCAACAAACATTGCAATCTGGTCTAAACACTGCGATTGGCCTATTGGTGGGCCGTACTGATCTCAACGATATGGATCTGGGGCGCATTTTGAAGCGGCTGCAATCAACTGCGGCTCAGGTTACGGACCAAACCCAGTCGTTGGTGGGGCAGGTCGGTAGTGACCAGACGAGCTATAGCCCGATTGAAACGGATGTGGAGCAGTATCTGCTGAATACCTACTCCTGGGAAATGGATCGGGATTCGATCAACAGAGACTTCCGCAATACTTTGTATGACCCATCTGCCGATCCTAATGCGGTAATTGAGGCTGTTTCGCGGTTAAATCGTCGTCGGTTTGTAGAATTGTTGACTTCGCGGGGAGTGTTTACCCAGTCGCGGATTCAGGAAATTGCTGACCAGTTGGAAGCCGTGCGGCGGGAGGTTCTGTCAACTGCCCAAGCGGCACGAGAGCGCGAAATTGCGGTAGACCTGCAGCAGCGCATCGATATTTATCTGACCGTGACGCCGAAAGAACAGTTGGTCTCGCCCGATACCTTGCCGGCATTTAGAGCCATTATTGAAGATGCGGATGCAGAACCCGAAATTCTGCAACAGCGTTTGGCGAGCTACAACCGTACTGGGCTGGAGCAAATTTTGCTGAAGCGTCAGGACTTAACTATTTCAGAGCGGAACGCCATTCTGGATGCGTTAGACCGCACTCGCGAACAGGTACTGTTTGAATCGCAGTCACTCCGGGATCAAGCCAAGCAACGCTACAGCGAATTTCAGCAACAGCTAGAGTCCTATCTGCGCAACACCGGCAAATCGGAACTGAACCCAGAGGGAATCAAACGAGATTTGCAGCTTCTGGCTAGCGATCCAGCCACAGGAATGACCGCGTTACGCTATCGGGCGGCCCAGTTTGACCGCGATACACTGGTGCAATTGCTGAATCAACGACAAGACTTGAGTGAGACTGAGATCAATCAAATTCTCGATCAGGTGGAATCGACTTGGTATAGCGTGGTGCATGCCCCGAGTACGGTAGTGCAGACGGTAAAAGACCAATACGATCAAACGTTGTCTACCTTGGCAGACTATCTACGTCGTACCAACCTAGAGGAACTCGATCCGGATGGAATTCAGCGCGATCTGAAGCGACTATTTGAAAATCCGCAAGAAGGTGCGCTAGCTCTGCGGCGGAGACTATCTAGAATCGATCGAGAAACGTTGGTGCGCTTGCTGAGTCAACGACCCGATCTAAGTGAAGAGCAGGTCAACCGCACCATTGATCAGATTTTAGGATCGATTCAGCAAATCATTCGCTCGCCTCGTCGGTTAGCGTTGCGGACTCAACAGCGGGTAGTTGATTTTGAAGCCGGTCTGGAAGAGTATCTGCGCAAAACCAACAAGGCAGAGCTGAATCCAGAAGGCATCAAGCGCGATCTGCGATTGCTGGTCGAGTCGCCGAAGCTGGGTGTGCAGAGTCTAGGTGAGCGGTTGTCTCGCATGGATCGTTCGACGTTGATTGCCCTGCTATCTCAGCGGCAGGACATGACGCCCGAAGAAGCCGAGCGGATTGTCTCGAATATTGAGTCGGTGCGGGATCAGATGCTGGCGCAGGTGAAGCAGGTACAGGCACGAATTCAGGCTGTGATCGATGGCATTTTTGCCCGCATTCGCAACTACCTCAATTCGTTAGAGCGTCCAGAACTGAACTACGACGGTATCAAGCACGATATCGGACAGTTATTTGAAGATCCGCAGGCTGGGTTTGAGGCCCTTCGTTCTCGATTGAGTCAGGTTGACCGAGGTACGCTAGTGGCGTTGCTGAGTTCGCGGGAGGATATTTCCGAAGCCGACGCTAACCGTATCATCGATCAGATCGAGGCAGCCCGGACGGGTGTGCTACAGCGAGCTGAGCGGATTCAGCTAGAAGCACAACGTCGGCTAGAGGCTGTCAAACAACAGGCGCAACATCAGCTCGAAGAAACCCGTAAGGCGGCAGCAGTAGCGGCGTGGTGGCTGTTTGCAACAGCTTTAGTGTCGGCTGCGGCAGCAGCTCTAGGAGGAACATTGGCATCGAGTTAAAGCGATTGCCCGGTGTAAGGTTAATTCCCCCCTACGTCTGTTCTGTGGGGGAATTAAACATTAATTTGACTCAATTATTCAAGGAATAAGTGTTACATGATCGTGAATTTAGTCGAAAACGGCTGGGAAGTGATTTATCATCGTGCCCATGCCTTGCTAGCAGCGCAGCTTGCTGGTCACTGGCGTCGATCTGATGCTCCAGAGCGGCTGTATGAAACCATTGCAGCGATTTCGCACCATGATGACTTAGAGCGAGAGTGGCAGGGCAACCATCTAACTGAAGTAGGTGCACCGCTAGATTTCACGCTGGAAAATGTAGAAGATGGTTCCCTTGATAAGTTAAGAAAACAAATTGAAAGTGCTCGCTATCGAGGTCGCTGGGTCACGTTTCTCACCTCCAAGCATCTCTACTTTTTGAACCAGAGCCAGCGGGGTGCTTCTAAAGAATGGGATGAATTTCTGGAGCAGCAACTCAAACTTCAGCAGAAGTATTGCCGTGAGTTAGACATTGATGCGGAAAGCGCCGAACGAGCCTATCAATTTATGCTGTGGTGCGATCAGCTATCGTTGATTCTGGCAAAGCGGATGGTGCCGGAAGGGGGGCGAGCCTTGGAAATCACCAGCGGCATCGATGGGCAGCGGTATGATGTCCGGCAACTGGCAGATGGAAAACTCACAGTTGAGCCTTGGCCGTTTGGGGAGAAGGAATTTACCGTCAATGTAGAAGCCTGTCAGCTCTCGGAACTGAAGTATGACAGCAATGATGCCTTGGTGGAAGCGCTGCAGAAAGCGCCGATCAAGGTTTTGGAATGGACGTTTGTGAAGCAGTAGGACACGCGGGAGCGATTTGAAGGTCTCGCTCCTCCACTAGTTCAAACTATCCCTCAGCTGCGACTCAGTGTGGTTAAAGAATAGGGTTGACAGCGGATTTTTGTGGATGCGAAATCCAAAGAAATTGCATTCTTCCAACGGTTTGCTAGCATCAGGTGATAAGCTGAAGAGCTGTCTGGTTAGTTAGTAGTTTAGAGCCTGATCACCCACCCAGCGATGAAAGATTTAGATATCAAGAAAACCACCGAACTGCTGAATACGATTATGGAGTTTGAACTGGCGGGAGTGGTGCGCTATACCCACTATTCGCTGATGGTCACAGGACCCAATCGGATTCCAATCGTCGATTTCTTTAAAACCCAAGCGACCGAGTCGTTGCTGCACGCTCAGCAGGTCGGCGAAATCCTCACCGGGTTGGAGGGCCATCCTTCACTGCGGATTGCCCCAATCGAAGAATCTCATCGCCACTCGGTGCAGGACATTTTGCAGGAAAGCCTTAACCACGAGAAGCGCGCCCTAGACTTGTACAAGAAGCTGCTAGATGTAGTAACGGACGCCAGCATTTATCTAGAGGAGTTCGCTCGTTCCATGATTGGGCAGGAGGAAATGCATAACCTAGAAATCAAGAAAATGCTGCGGGATTTTAGTTGAGAACCGCTCAATCCTCCTCCCTGGGCGGTACCTCTTCTTCTACAGTTTTCACCCGCACCGCGTGTTTACTGGGTCGGAGGCCGCTGCCGCGCCGCCTGGCATAGACCTGGGTAAACTCGGCTCCAATCAACAGGATTTGGGCAGAATAGAAGACCCACAGCAGGATGATCACAATGGAACCCGCAGCTCCGTAGGTAGAAGTAACGCCGCTACTGCCCAGATAGAGGCCAATCAGGTACTTGCCAATATTGAACAGCAGTGCGGTCACAGCAGCACCAACCCACAGATCTTTCCAGGGCAAACGCACGTCTGGTAGAAATTTGTAGATTGAGGCAAATAGGAGCGTGATAATTCCAAATGAAATTGCAAAGTTAATTAAACGAGCTAGTGCTGCGAAATCCTGTAGGTGATTAGTAAAAAAGGTGCTAATGCCAGCTAGAACAGCTGAGAGAATTAAAGAAACTAGCAGCAGGAATCCAATTACCAACACCATCGCGAAGGATAAGAACCTGGATCTAACAAAGCTTTTCCAGCCTAATCCTGGCTTTGGTTTGACATTCCAAATGGTGTTGAGAGCATCTTGCAGTTGACCAAATACGCCAGATGCACCAAACAGCAGAGTACCAACGCCGACTAGCGTAGCAATTACACCACCCGATTCGGTTCGCTGTGTATTCTGGATCATGGCCTGAATCGCCTCGGCTCCCTCCCGGCCAATTAGCCCTTGGATCTGGGTCACTAGTTCGCCTTGAGCGGCCTCCTCCCCAAAAATACTGCCGGCCACTGCAATCGCAATCAGCAGCAGCGGAGCCAATGAGAACATCGTGTAATAGGCCAAGGCCGCTGCCCACAATGACACTCTATCGGTCTGCCATTCTTGAAACGTCTCTTTCAGTAAACCGACGATGGTTTTCAACCGCGTTTTCAACCCCATAGCCCTGCTTCATCCTGCCTAGTCCTGCGGTCCTATTCTGAATTACAGGTTAGATATATCGCATCCACCGGATGGTAAGGATTGGGATCAGTCTAATTATGGAAATACAATCAATCAGCTTTATCCTGAGCAATGTCTCCTACCGTGCCATTAACGGCTTGCAAGTAGTCCTGAGGTGTGAGCTGAATCATCAACCCGCGCATTCCAGCTGAAACGGCAATCTGCTCAAACAGCCCAATGGTTTCGTCTATATAGACCGGGTAGTTGCGTTTACAGGCCAAGGCTGTGACGCCGCCGCGAATGTATCCGGTCAAGGGCTGCACGTCTTTCAGGGCAACGGGTTCGATTTTACGATTTCCGGTTAATTTAGCTAATGCTTTTAGGTTCAAATGTAAGTTTGCTGGAATCACGGCCAAACAAACGCCAGTCCGGTCTCCTCGCGTCACTAGCGTTTTGAACACTTGTTCTGGCGGCAATCCCACTTTCTCAGCGATGCTTTCTGCCGCTAGGTCATTGGGATCAACCTCGTAGGCTAAAAGCTGATAGGCAATGCCCAAGGTATCGAGAATGCGAACTGCGTTCGTTTTCATGACCGCTTAAACCACTAGACTAATCGCGTTAACTGCACCCGGTAGCGGTCTTTTTTGGTAACGGCCACCTCACCGATCTCTAGGCGACCTTTGCCACGAATGGCAACCAGATCTCCCGGTTTCAGGACATAGCTGGCTTGAGTAATTTCCTTCCAGTTGACGCGCACATCCCCGGCGTTGATCAAATCGGCCATTTTGCTGCGAGACATGCCAAACCCAGCTGAGGCAACGGCATCGAGCCGCATCGAGGCTTCTACCGTGGTCAGCTCTTTTTTCTTTGGTTCTCGCACCTTTAATTCGCTCCAGTCGATGGCCTGAGTTTTGACCGGCACCGAACGGACTTGCTTCAGGTTCAGCGTCAAAAACTCCACCATATCGGGAACCACAATCGCCTGTGCGCCGCGCTCTCCCAGCACGATAATATCGCCGACTTTTTCCCGCACGATGCCGGTGCCCAAAATTGCGCCCAAAAAATCGCGATGGCTGGCTGGGTCAAACAAGAAATTGCCCGCGATCTCCATAGCGGCCACCTCAACCTGAGTCTGATCCAGCGGCAGTTCGGCACGGCTAATGGCAAGGCGCTGTCGTTCAGCTTGTGGATAGCCGCCCCATGCCAAAAACTGCACCTCGGTGAGGCGGCCAAACATTTGCTGCACTTCGGCTAACTCAGGCGGAGCCAGGAAATCGGTGCAAACCACTTCCCAGGTTTTGATCGCTTGTTCAGCCTGATCAATGATGCGGGCCACCGTATCACGATTTTCGACTGATTTCAGTAGTTCTTCTCGCGGCAGCATGAGCACTCCAACTAATCAACCGCCCCGCTCCAGTCTGATTGGCTTAGGCGGGGCAATGGTTTCATTGTATCGTTTGATTTGGAGGCAACTGGGGAAGCTTTTTATGGGAAGTTGGGAGTTGGGAGTTGGGAGTTGGGAGCGGGTTTTGCCGTGAGATAACGGTCAGTGGTTTACCAACGGATAATCCTGCCAGTACAGGAGTCAAGAAACCTTCTGTATTCTGACTCCTGGCTCCCTAATATCACCCTACGGTAATCCTTTCAAAACATCGGCCAACATACTAAAGAGCTGGTCAATGTGCTGCTTCTCGATAATTAGCGGGGGTGAAAGGGCAATAATGTCGCCAGTGGTGCGGATTAGCAGACCCCGCTCGTAGCAGCGCAAAAAGCACTCAAAGGCGCGTGCGGTTGGTTTGCCGGGAATCGATTCTAGCTCGATGCCGGCAATTAACCCTAAGTTGCGGGTGTCAATTACATGGGGCAGCCCCTTGAGGGAATGCACGGCCTCTTCCCAGTAGGAGGCTAGGCTGCGAGCGCGGTCAAACAAGCCTTCTTGTTGGTAAATATCTAAAGTGGCTAAGGCGGCTGCACAGGCCACCGGATGGCCAGAGTAGGTGTAGCCGTGAAACAATTCAATCGCGTTATCTGGACCATGCATGAACGTATCGTAGATGTCTTGACGCACGAATACGGCTCCCATCGGTACGGTGCCATTGGTGATGCCCTTGGCGACGGTAATCATATCGGGAATGACGCCGAAATAGTCTGCCGCGAAACCCGCGCCCAGCCGCCCAAAGCCGGTGATCACCTCGTCAAAAATCAGCAGAATGCCATACTTGTCGCAAATCGCCCGCAGTCGCTCTAGGTAGCCCTTGGGTGGAATTAGCACGCCGGTTGAGCCAGCTACGGGTTCTACAATCACAGCTGCAATGTTAGACGCATCATGCAGTGCCACAATGCGCTCTAGTTCGTCGGCCAAGTGTGCGCCCCACTCTGGCTGGTTGCGGCTAAAGGCGTTTTGCTGCAAATTGTGGGTGTGGGGCAGGTGATCCACACCGGTGAGCAGGCTGCCAAAAAACTTGCGGTTGGGGCCAATGCCGCCCACGGAAATGCCGCCAAACCCGACGCCATGATAGCCCCGTTCTCGCCCAATCAAGCGTTGCCGTGTGCCTTCGCCTTTGGCACGGTGGTAGGCCAGAGCAATTTTGAGGGCAGAATCGACTGCCTCGGAGCCAGAATTGGCAAAAAAGACATGATTTAAATCGCCTGGCAGCAGCTCGGCCAGGCGGGTGGCCAGCGTAAATGCGCCCGGATGTCCCATTTGGAAGGCCGGGGCGTAGTCCATCGTAGCTACCTGTTGATGGATCGCCTCAACGATTTGGGGCCGACAGTGGCCCGCATTGACGCACCATAACCCGGCTGTACCGTCTAGGACTTGCCGCCCGTCGATGGTGGTGTAGTGCATGTCTTTGGCCGCCACGAACAGCCGCGGGTTGTCTTTGAATTGCCGGTTTGCGGTGAACGGCATCCAGAAGGCTTCCAAATCGGCACGGGTCAGTTGGGTTACAGGACGGGTCAATTCTTGCATAGCGCGTTTGAAGGTTGATTTGGTGATTTGGAATGAACTTCAATTCAGCCAGTTCCAAAGCGGCTGCCGGCAACCATTCTACAAAATCCAACTCCAGTCAGATGGTCAAAACCGGCTACCTTCTTCATAATGACCTTATCACCCTTCGATTGACAGATTTCTAGATAAATCTCAACTTTTGTGAAACTGTGCGAAACTGAAGCCTAGTGTTGGTCTGACGACATATCTAGATATCTTCCCTCTATTTTTTGCCCTTCTTGATCTCTTTATGACTGCCACCCTTGCCCTGCTGGCCCATGATCGCCATCGTGATGCCCTCGTCGCTCTTGTGCGCGAGTATCAGCCTGTGTTTGCGCGCTATCGGCTGTTGGCTCCCCAGGTTACAGGTGAACGCTTGCAAACAGTGCCGAATTTAGCAGTAGAACTGTTGCTGGCCGAGGCGTCGGGTGGCGAAGTCCAGATTGCGGCAGAGGTGGCGGCGGGAAATATAGCGGCGGCAATTTTTTTGGTAGACGCTGCAACCTCATCTGTCGATCCGGCAGTTCAGACACTGCGCCAGATGTGCGATTTGCATAACGTGCCGCTAGCCACCAATTTGGCAACCGCTATGGCGATTGTTGGCAGCTTGGCTCGCACGCGGGTAGCCCATTTGATCTTTAATCCAGTTGCGGGACAGGGCAATTCGGAACAGGAACTGGATCTGATTCAGCGGATGCTGGAACCCCATTTTCACCTGGAGGTGCACCAAACCAGCGTGGAAGTATGCGCTGAGCATTTGGCGGAAAAGGCGGTGGCGGCGCATGCCGATTTGGTGATTGCTTCCGGCGGCGATGGCACGGTTTCTGCAGTGGCGGGTGCTCTGATTGGTACAGAAACGCCGTTAGGCATCATTCCTCGCGGTACAGCCAATGCCTTTGCGGCAGCGCTGGGAATTTCTGCCACCCTGACGCCGATTCGCAATGCCTGTCAGGTGATTTTGGCTGGAAAAACCCGTAATGTGGATGCGGCTTACTGTAACGGCCTGCCGATGGTATTACTGGCGGGAATTGGCCTCGAAGCCGAAGTAGTAGAACGAGCCGACCGGGAAACCAAAGATCGTTGGGGCGCATTGGCCTACCTGATGGCGGGCTGGCAGCAACTCGATGAACAGCAGCTATTTGACACCGAAATTGAAATGGACGGCAAGATCGAACGCTTCCAAGCTGGAGCGATTACGATTGCCAATGCGGCTCCGATTACCTCGGTTTTGGCTCAAGGGATTGGCCAAGTCGTATTTGACGATGGCCTGCTGGATGTGACGATTGCCAGCGCCAGCAGCAAACTGGAGGCCATTCGGTTAATGACCCAACTGCTTGGAGCAGCCTTGATGAAACCAGTGAATAGCCCCAACGTTGTGCATATGGGAGCGCGTCGCCTCAAGGTCACTACCAATCCGCCGCAAAAAGTTGTGGTTGATGGTGAAGTCATTGGCACTACACCAGTAGAAATTGAATGCATTCCGGGAGGATTGACGGTGTTTGCGCCGTGAAAGTAGATCAGCATAGGTCACGGAGTTCTGCTAGTTTTACTTGCTCTGACCAACCTTTAACCATGCAAAAATTTGTTGAGCGGTTAGGGTCAACTGAAGGTCTTCTATTACTTTGAGCGAATGCTCTCCTCTATAAACTTTCGGTGCCTGTTGGGGGGTGAAAATTAAAACAGAATAATCATCTGGATCGAGCATCCAGCCTAATTTACTGCCATAGCTTAAACAATGCAGAATATTGTCAATCACACGATTGACTTTCTGATCCGGTGAAAGAATTTCAATGGTCCAGTCTGGTGCGGCGGTAAAGTCATCTTCTGGTTCACCTCGTTCATTGATTTGGATTCGATTCCAGGCAATTACCGCAATATCTGGAACAATCGAACGCCCACCAAACGTACATCGCGACTCAGGTAGAGCAGTATATGTATCAGTATGATTGTCAATTGTGTTCAGAAGACGCTTTTGTAAGATTGAGTGGCGAGTCTCGGGCATTGGCTTTTGCACAGCGACTCCATCCACATATTCCCATGCTGGAGAATCCCCTATGGAGGGCAGTTTGAGGAACTCTTCAAGTGAGAGAATTTGAGTTGAAGCCGTCATTGGTTTGAGCAAACAGTTTACTTTATGATTTCATTTTTTCCGTGGCATTGGCAATCGAGAAGCCAATTGGTTGCTCATCAATTTCAGCAATCCAGGCGCAACAATCAGTTTCCAGCATTTGGGCGACGGACTCTGGAGTAATGCCCAGCGCAGCAATCTCTTCACGAGATTGGTAATTTTCGATCACGCTGGTTCTAATTTCAAACAAAGTTTCGGTATCGTCTAATTCAGCAACGCGAATGTTCATGGGACTTGCACTGTGCTAGGTTCGGGAATTGCTTCACCTTCTGCTTGCCACGCTGCCAGATACATTTCCATGACTTCTTCTCCATTACGAATGGCTGCTTCGCGGGTTTTTCCATATGTACATGGCATCATGTACATGGCATCACAACTGGCTCGACAAACTCTGGAATTGTGACTAAGAAAAGCTGTTCTTCATCAGACCATTGAGTGATCATGCTACACCGATTCATCAGTCCTCCTCACTTAAATTTTTTAGCTCAGCAAGCAATTTTTCCACAACCTTTTTCAGGCTAGTGAAGTACGAAAAACGGGGTGCAGGGGCACTGCCCCCACACCCCCATACCTCACATGAGTGAAAAACGCTGTAGTTGTTTTTCTATGTTGTTTTTCTATGTAGAGCGGCACATCATCTCCATCCTTGCCTGAGATTGTCAGTGTTTTCTCTCCCATTACTGCAAACCAAAATCAACAACTGTTAACAACTGCTGCAATACGCTTGTGTTTATGGAGCGTATGTTTTATTCTGTCCAGTACTGGTTTTTCTTTGCCCTAAAGAGAATCAGTAATTTAGCTCAAGGACAACCTAGGGCGCTGATCCAAAAGTGCTCGCAACACTCATGGACCAGCTCACCTGACTCTCTGAACCTACCAGAGAGCAAGGCTGTGTTGATTGTACAATCTCGCGGCCTCGCTTGATGCAGACCGTAATGGTCAGGAGTAGTCAGGGCATCAAGCCTTGAGCTGTTTCTTCTCGAAACTGAAAAGCGAGGCTGTATTACGATGACTACTGAATTGAACGAATTGTTGAATATCCATGATGACGAAAAAGTGCAAATCTGGATTATCGGTACCCGAGACCGCGTGAATCACCAGATCAATGAATTCTGTGCCCGCAAGTTTGTCACCGATCGCAACAAATTCAGTCCATTGATTCCATCGCCGTTTGATCAAGGCAAGTATATGACGGTGTTGATTCGCTAAAGCGAGAGGTAAGAATCAGGAGATAGGAGTCAGAAGTTAGGAGCCAGGAGCAAAGGAGCCAGAATGTCGGTTGGCGTTCTAGAAAGCCCTACCCCCCACTCCCCACCCCCCACCCCCCACTCCCCACTCCTGATTTCTGATTTCTGCTCATAGCGGGCTTGCTTCATTAGCCAGCGATTCATCTGCGGGCGGGTCAGGCAGCGAAGCAACACAGAAAAATTCACAGATCCCTCACAGAACCAGAATTGAGAGCTTAGGAGTCAGCATTTATCTTGACTTCTATAGCTGAGTTTGAGTCAATCAATACTCCGTTGACCGTTCAGCGTCAACCCCCTCTCCTGCCTCCTGCCCCCTCAATACCTTCCCCAACTCACTCAGTCCTGCTATTAACCCCTCCCAGTACAGTAATATTTCTAACAAGCAGCCTGTCTGAGGAGGAGAAACACGTGTCAGAGCAGCGATGGTGGGGAGTTGGAACAACCGTAGTGCTTGAACTGGCAGCAATTGGGTTAGATCCTTTTCAGGCTCTAGCGGCATCAGCCCCGCTCCAGGTTCTACCGATTACTCCATCACCGAATTCAGTTCCACTAGCTGTGCCATTGCCAGAACAGGATATTGCTCAGCAGGTTAATCCCTTGGTGCCCTCTGCACCGCTACCCGAAATAGACCTACCCGCCAATCAGCCTACCCGCATCACGCCACCTCGCCCCACACCGCCTTTGCCCGAACAGCCACTGCCCCAATTGCCTGCTCCAGAAGACCTGTTACCCACGCCTGCCCCCGTCCAGCCCGAAGACCTGCCGGGCGATGTGCCGGCCACCGTATTTGTCGAGCGCTTCAACGTGGTGGGCAGTACCGTATTTACCGAAGCGGAATTGGCTGAGGCTACGGCTCCGTTTAGCGGTCGCGAAATTAGCTTTGCCGAACTGCTGCAAGCCCGCTCAGCGGTAACTCAGCTCTATGTGGACCAAGGCTACATCACCTCCGGTGCCTTCATTCCGCCCCAAACGGTTGAAGACGGCGTTGTGACGATTCAGGTGCTGGAAGGCAGTTTGGAAGAAATCAACGTCACCGGTACCCGCCGCTTAAATCCAGGCTATGTCCGCAGTCGCTTGGCGCTGGCCGCCAGTACCCCCTTGAACCAGAATCGGCTGCTAGAAGGCTTACAGCTGCTGCAACTGGATCCCTTGATACAGACTATTTCTGCCGATTTGCAGGCCGGTACCCGTCCCGGAACAAGCGTGTTGCAGGTCGAAGTGCAAGAAGCCGATTCATTTAATGTGCAGCTGAGTGCTGATAATGGTCGCTCACCCAGCGTCGGCAGCTTTCGGCGACAGATTCAGTTTGATCAAGGCAACCTGACGGGCTTAGGCGATGCCCTGAGTGTCGGCTACACCAACACCGACGGCAGCAACGAGGTGAATGCCAGCTACACTCTGCCGCTGAATCCGCGCAACGGCACCCTGAGACTTGCCGCCGGTCGCGCCAACAGCGAAGTGATCGAGGAACCCTTTGATCAGCTAAATATTGATGCGCCCTCCCAGTACTACGAAATCACCCTACGCCAGCCCCTGATCCAGACCCCTACCGAAGAATTCTCGCTCGGTTTCACCGCGTCTCGACAAGAGAGCCAAACCCAAATTGACGGAGAAGGGTTTCCCCTATCGCTGGATGCCGACGAAGAGGGCCGCACCAAGGTTTCGGCATTACGCTTCTTCCAAGAATGGACGGAACGCAGCAGTCAGCATGTGTTTGCTGTGCGGTCTCAGTTTAGTCTGGGGGTGGATTGGCTAGGGGCAACGGTGAGTGATGAAACAGCAGATAGCCGCTTTTTAGCGTGGCGGGGGCAGGGCCAGTGGGTGCGGTTGCTGGCTCCCGATCTGCTGCTGCTGGTGCGTACCGATGTGCAATTGTCCGACAGTCCGTTAGTGTCGCTGGAGCAGTTCAGCATTGGCGGCGCTCAGAGTGTGCGGGGCTATCGGCAAGATGCCATCCTGACCAACAATGGTGCCCTCTTCTCGACAGAAGTACGAGTGCCGGTTTTGCGGGTGCCCGAAATTCAAGGCGTCTTGCAAATTGTGCCGTTTATTGATGTGGGAACGGCGTGGAACAACCCAGATGTGGAGTTGGATCCCAGCACGCTAATCGGGGCGGGAGTGGGTCTGCTCTGGCAGCACAACGATTTCTCGGCTCGGTTAGATTGGGGCATTCCGTTGGTGGATGTGGAAGGGGAAAAGCGGACCTGGCAAGAGAACGGCATTTACTTTTCGATTATCTACACGCCGTTTTAGAGCGCAATGAAAAAGCTGGGTTGTGTTGCAGTGGTCTCTCTTCTGATAGACCAATTCGCTCAAAATTCTGCCTCATTGGTTGGACGACCAAAACGGACTGCCTGCCTACTATGGGGGTGACTAGAGGACAGGAGGCAAACAGGAACTATGGCGACATCTACTCAAGCTAAACCCAAAAATAATTCAACAAACGCCAAAAAAATCCGCTATGCGGTGGTTGGCTTAGGATGGTTTGCGCAAGCGGCAGCGCTGCCCTCCTTTACCCACGCAGAAAACTCGGAGCTGGTGGCCTTGGTTTCGGATGACGAAGTGAAACGACAGGAACTGGGTCAGCAGTATGGGATTGCTAAAACCTATTCCTATGATGACTATGAAGCTTGCCTGAACAGCGATGAAGTGGATGCGGTTTATATTGCACTGCCGAATCATCTGCATCGAGAATATACCGAGCGGGCGGCGAAGGCGGGTGTCCATGTACTGTGCGAAAAACCAATGGCCGTGACGCCAGAAGACTGCGAAGCGATGATTCGAGTTTGCCGGGATAGTAACGTGAAGCTGATGATTGCCTATCGTCTGCACCTAGAGGAAGCAAATCTGCGGGCGATTGAAGTAATCAAATCTGGTAAAATTGGCGAACCGCGCATCTTTAATTCGGTGTTTACGCAACAGGTAAAGGATGAGGATAATATCCGGTTACGTAAAGAAGTAGGTGGCGGTGTACTGGATGATATCGGCATCTACTGCATCAATGCTTCTCGCTATTTGTTTCAGGATGACCCCATTGAAGTGTTTGCCACCAGTGCCAATAACGGCGAAGCGCGCTTCAAAGAAGTAGATGAAATGGTCAGTGCCATCCTGCGCTTTCCTCAGGACCGACTAGCCACGTTTACGGTTAGCTTTGGCGCAGCAAAGGCATCGAGCTATCGGGTGATTGGTACGCAAGGCGACTTGCAGGTTGAACCGGCCTATACTTGGCAGGGCGAGATTAGCCACCGAATTACGGTTGAAGGTGAAACGGAAGAACAATCCTTTGCCGGTCATGACCAATTGGCAGCCGAATTCATTTACTTCTCGGACTGTATTCTGCAAAACAAAGATCCTGAGCCGTCGGGTCAAGAAGGCCTGATCGATGTGCAGATCATTCAAGTGCTGTACGAGTCGATCAAAACGGGTCAGCCGGTACGTCTGGCCGACCTAGATCGTTCAAAGCGTCCTTCTGTCCAGCAGATGATCAATCGTCCGTCGCTTGAGGCAGAGCCAGAGCTAATTCATGCGAACGAGCCTGGAAAATCCTAGGTCGGTTGCTCTACGATATCGACCTAGTAGCATCAGTTAGGAGTTATCCCTGAGTGGATTGATCCGCCCTTCCAGGATAGCTCCTCTTGCTTTTAGCTTGATGCGATCGCTATTATTTAAGCCTTCGTTCTGGCCAAACTTTGCCCCTTTGACCAAAATGGCACTCAGGTCTACACGGTTCATGGTGGCACCATGAAGGGTGGCTTCCCGAAAATCGGCACCGCTGAGGTCTGAATCGTTGAGTGTGGCATTTGTCAACTTGGCCCGGCCCAAATTGGCCCAGCTTAAATTGGCCCAGCTTAAATTGGTTCGACTCAGCCTTGCCCAGCTTAAATTAGCAGCACTCAGGTTGGTTCGGTGCAGTTCGGCTTCGCGCAAATCGGTGCCGCTAAGGTTGGCGTCGCTGAGGTCAGCCCCACTCAAATTGGCCCCAAACAAGACCGCCTCTTGCAGGTCCGCATCACTCAGGTCAGCGCCGCGCAGGTCGGCATGGCTCAGATTTGCGCCCCGGAGAACGGCTTCACGCAAGTTGGCTTTTTGTAGATAGGCATGGGTCAGGTTAGCATCTCGCAAATCGACTCGGCTCAGGTTGGCTCGACTCAGATCGGTGTGGCTGAGGTCGGCATGGCTCAGATCGACTTTGCTGAGCAGTGCCCAAAGGATAAACGCCATATTGGGGTTAGCCCAGACCAGAAATGAATAGCTCGATTCGTCTACGACCACAATCGACCAGATCAGCGTCGTCCAAATCAGAATAATCCCAACCAGAATAATGTTCTTCAGCCAACTGCCCATCTGCTGAGTGTTGGTTTCCCGCAGGTTGATCCAAACCAAAATGGTCCACAGCAGATTAGCCCAAATCAAAATAATTCCAACAAATCGAGCTTCCGTCAGCGACATCCACAGCAAGGTGGCCCAGACAAAATTGGCCCACAGCAGTAATGTGCCGATAAAATGCATCCGGCCTAGGTTTGCGCCTCTCAGGTTTGCACCGCTGAGGTTTTTTTTACCACGCCAGAGGTTAATCCGGGTTCGCAGCCCTGGGAAAAAGCTAAATCGCGGCTTGCGACTAGGCGGAACAAACCGGTTCGATGGATTCGATTCAGAAGAGTGGCGCGGTGGATTCATCTGAGACAAGGTGGATAATGGGATGCAAAAAACTAAGATGCAAAAAACCGAGATGCAGCAATGAAATACTGAGCAGTTGAGGTGCACCCTGCACTTTCAGAGTTGTATCTCATTGAATATCCAGGCGGCAAGTTAGCCCATCCGCCAACTCGACTGGTTTTTGGGTCTGTCGTCCGCAGATTCCGTAAATTCCGTAGGTTTCGCTCCTCAATTGCCGCTTGGTTGATTGAAACCAATTTGCGGGAAAACTAGCCTCAGTGATAATGACCACGATGTGCTAATGGTGACACTAGCCGGTTTTCAACATCTAGGAGCTGAGTTTCAGAATCCGTTTGAAAAACCCCCTAAGTCCCCCAGAATGGGGGACTTTCCCGAACCGTCGCTGTCCAAAGTCCTCCATTCTGGGGGATTATGGCCCTGCGGGCATCCTAGAAAAGGGGGCGGATCCAGACGACAAGATCCTTTTCAAACAGCTTCTCAGCGAGAAATGGAAGTAGAGGTTGAATTTAGGGGTTGAAAACTGCGAGATTCGAGGATATTAACTGGTTGATATGACTGCTCCCGCGACTCCACCCAAAATTCTCATTGCTGAGGATGAACTAATTGTCGCAGAAAACATTGCTCGACATCTCAATCAGCAAGGCTATCTGGTTGTTGCCATTGTTGATTCTGGTGAAGCCGCTGTTGCTGAGGCTGCCCAAACTCAGCCAGATTTGATCTTGATGGACATTATGCTGCAAGGCGAGATTGATGGTGTCCGGGCTGCTAGTGCCATCAATGCTCAATGTCATCTGCCTGTGATCTACATGACGGCCTACGCCGACGATAAAACCCTGGAACGGGCGAAACAAACCGATCCCTATGGCTACTTGGTCAAACCCTTTAAGCCCCATGACCTGAAGACAACCATTGAAGTAGCGCTGCAAAAACATCGATCGGTGGCTGCTGACCGGGTGCGCTATGCGGCTCAACTGCGAGCGGCTGAAGACCAGCTCAACTACCTGCATTCGCTGATTAATTGTGAAGTCTTGGCGCGTCCAAAAGCGGCCCTTGAGCAGGATCTTGGTCTAGAAATGGATCTGCGGCGGGCACTGGATCGACAGGAATGCCATCTAGTGTATCAGCCTAGGGTAGAGTTGCTCTCAGGCCGGATCGTCGGAGCAGAAGCACTGGTTCGTTGGCAGCATCCCACTCGTGGCCTCGTGTCGCCGGCTCAGTTTATTCCTATTGCGGAAGTCACAGGTTTGATCGAGCCATTGGGAAAATGGGTTTTGCAGACCGCTTGCCGACAGCTCAAGGCGTGGCAACAGGTCGGGTTAGACGATTTGACCATCGCGGTGAACCTGTCGGGTTATCAGCTCAAACAGCCCCATCTCTACCAGCAAATTCAACGCATCCTGCACACTACGGGTCTCGATCCCCAAAGGTTGGAACTCGAACTCACCGAAAGTACGCTGATCGAAGACATTGAAATGGCTTCCCAGCAATTGCAAGGGCTGAAGGAGATGGGACTGCAAATTGCCATGGATGATTTTGGTACGGGCTACTCTTGCCTCAGTCATCTGCATCGCTTGCCCTTCGACACCCTCAAACTGGATCGCTCCTTTGTGCGCAACATTGACTCCAACGCTAAAAATAGCGCCATTGCGATTGCGATTATTTCCATGTCTCGTCAGATGAATCTGCGAGTAGTGGCTGAAGGCGTAGAAACCGCCGCAGAGTTAGCCTTTTTGCGAGAACATGCCTGCGACGAAATGCAGGGATTTCTGTTCAGTGAAGCATTGACTGCCGATCAGTTTGCCGACTGGGTGCGTAGTGATCGCAGGCTGTAAGAGTAGATGGGTGCTCAAATCATGTAATTTCCGTCATTGTTGGGATCGACAAAGACTGGAATGTTGTAGAGGTAGCCTCCGACGCCGGGCACGATTTCGCCAGGTGGTAAACCGGGAGTGTTGGGTAATTGTCGGATCTGGTCTTCTAGGGCTGAAAAGCTTTCGGAGGTGAGCATGATTCGGCGTTTGCCGATCCCTGCGGTGTTTAAGGTTTCCGCAGCTAGCAGCACCTCTTCCTGGGTAAAGGTTTTAAGCTCGACTTTCTGGTTCATAGCTATCCTCTGTGCGGCTGTTAAGGTCTGTGGCTAGTAAGTCTGTGATTAGTAAGTCTGTGATTAGTAAGTCTGTGATTAGTAAGTCTGTGACTAGAAAGCTTTAGCAACATTGATTCTGAATGCATCCTACTGAATTGATTAGATCTTTAATCGATCGATCGGCTGAGATTAGGTATCGAGTCATACAATTTTTCCGCATTAAGGTTGTTTTACTGAAAGCTATCTGTCTAAAAGCCACAGGCTGTGTTTAGCCGTTATTAGCCACTTAGCTACTCCTATGGTTGGAACCTTACCGAAATCACAAAGCTTGGTTGAGCAGGCCAAAGCGCTGGGTCTGGAGTTTTTCTTAGTCTCCTACACTGACTTGCTAGGGGGAACTCGCGCCAAGCTGGTTCCAGCCAGTAAGATTGCTGGCGTTGAGGTGGAAGGCGCGTTTTTTGCACCCTTTGCTTCGAACTTGGGGTTGGGTCCTGAGGTCCCCGATATCGCTGCCATTCCCGACCCTAATTCGCTAATTGTGTTGCCTTGGCAGCCAAATGTGGGTTGGGTGGCTAGCGATGTCTATATGAACGGTGAACCGTTTGCGGCAGCGCCACGGGTGATTTTCAAGAGAATGCTTCAGCAGTGTGAAGCATCAGGCTATGCCTACAAAACTGGAGTAGAAGCGGAGTTTTTGTTACTCAAAAAAACCGAGCAGGGCTATACGGTTGCGGATTCGTTGGATACAGCAGCTCGGCCTTGCTATGACCAGCTCAATCTGATGCGCCAGTTTGATTTGATTGCAACCCTAGTGAGCTATATGGAACAACTGGGCTGGGAACCCTACCAGTGCGATCACGAAGATGCCAACGGACAATTTGAATTAAACTGGACCTACAGCGATGCGTTGACGACGGCAGATCGGCATGTGTTTTTCAAGTATATGGTGAAAACTCTAGCTGAACAACGCGGGTTAACAGCTTCGTTTATGCCAAAACCCTTCAGCCATCTGACGGGAAATGGTGCCCATGTGCACATGAGTTTGTGGAACAACGGCAGTAATGCTTTCTCCGATGAAACCGATGAAATGGGGCTGTCTAACTTGGGCTATGGCTTTTTGGCTGGGGTACTGAACCATGCCAGGGGATTGGCGGCTCTGTGTGCGCCTACGATTAATTCCTACCGTCGTTTAGGTGCGACCATGACTACATCTGGCAGTACCTGGAGTCCGCGCTATTTGTCCTACGGTGGCAACAACCGCACCCACATGATCCGTATTCCCGATAAGGGCCGGTTTGAATGTCGTTTGGTGGATGGTGCTGCTACGCTCTATCTGGCTCAGGCTGGTTTGCTGGCGGCTGGTTTAGAGGGAATCAACCAAAATCTCAGTGCCGGTGATCGTCTCGATGAAAATATGTTTGTCCGCGGTTCTGAGTTTACCGATCTGCAAACATTGCCGAGTAGTTTATTAGAAGCATTGCGTAGTCTAGAGAAAGATGAACTGTTGATGCAAACGTTAGGAGAAGCTGCCGCTAAAACCTATCTGGATTTCAAATATCAGGAGTGGGATGCCCATAATGCTGAGGTGACTTCCTGGGAAGTGAGTCAGTATATCAATGTTTGATAACAACCAGAGTCAAAAATGATGAATCTCTTGATACCGAAAACAGTCAACTAGGTGATCATTGACTAAACCGCAAGCCTGCATGAAAGCGTAGCAGATAGTTGACCCCACAAATTTAAATCCGCGTTGCCGTAGGTCTCGGCTCATGGCTTTAGATTCAGCCGTTTCAGCCGGAACTTCGGCCAGCGTTTTCCAGGCGTTGATAATTGGTTTTTCCTCTACGAATTGCCAGATATAGGCGTCAAAGCTGCCAAACTGCTCTTGGATGGTTAAGTAAGCGCGGGCATTTTGTATGGCAGCGGCCACCTTGAGCCGATTGCGCACAATCCCCGGATTGGCCAACAGTTCCGTGATTTTAGCGTCATCGTAACGGACTATTTTCTCTGGATCAAACTGATCAAATGCAGCTCGGTAGGATTCTCGCTTGCGCAAAATCGTAATCCAACTCAGTCCGGCTTGTGCTCCTTCTAAAATCAAGAATTCAAACAGGCGTCTATCGTCATGCACCGGCACGCCCCACTCAAGGTCATGGTAAGCGATTTCTAGCGGATCGTCATGCACCCAATCGCAGCGGCAGATTTCAGTAGGCATGATTGGCGAGGTAGAATGTTTGTACTAGATTGTAGCAGGATCTGGGAGTCAGGAGTTAGGAGTTAGGTCAAATTCGGTTGATTAGGTATCGGTTTGGCAGGAGGTGTAGCAGTAGTCAAGGAAGTACCGCTTGTACTCGGAAGTCAAATGTATTGGAGCTAGGCAATAACCACAATATCGCTGTGACTGAGCAACGGTTTGGTGGTCAATGTGGCAATTTGCACAGTACCAAATCCGGTTCGATTGCCATCAGCGTCATAGAACAGCGCACCTGTCGTTGAGTTGTAGATAAAACGGTGTTCGGCACTTGTCGCTGTAGTTGCTCCGGCAGCAGCACGAAATTGATTAGCTGTGATTGTGGTTCCTGAAATTAGCCCGCCACCAAACGCTGCCGCAGAGACTCGCATCTTATCCTGCCCAACCTGAAAGTCAGCAATCGTATCAATCCCTTGCCCAGGAGCATTGAGGACAAAGAAGTCTGTGCCATCGTTACCTGTGAGCGAGTCGTTTCCTAACCCGCCTGTGAGTGTGTCGCTTTCGCTACCGCCAATCAAGCTGTCATTGCCTTCGTTGCCCTCCAGAATATCATTACCACTGCCGCCATTCAATGTATTATTTTGAGTGTTGCCTCGCAAGGTATTGTTGAGTGTATTACCAGTGCCATTGCTGGCCGTGTCGATCAAAGTTAAGTTCTCCACATTGGTGAGGGCTGCTAACGAGAAAGTGACCGAGGAGCGCACCGTGTCGGTTCCTTCAGCCGCATTTTCAACAATCGTATCGGTAGTAGAATCGACAATATAGAGGTCATTGCCGGTGCCGCCAATCAATGTATCATTACCTGCGTTACCTGAAATTGCATCGTTACCATTACCACCAGTGAGCCGATTGGCCTGTGCATTGCCTGTAAGCGCATTGTTGAGATCGTTGCCCGTGCCGTTGATGGCACTGTTGCCTGTAAGAACTAGGTTCTCGACGTTGGCTAGGTTAGCAAGCGTGAAAGTCATCGAGGAACGCACCGTATCGTTTCCTTCGTTGGCGTTTTCCTGAATCAAGTCACTGGTTGAATCGACTATGTAGATATCATCGCCGCCACCACCGCGTAGGGTGTCGCTTCCGCCTAGTCCTTCGAGGGTATCACTGCCGCTATTGCCGGTGAGGATATTAGCTTGAGCATTGCCTTTAAGGACGTTATTGAGGGCATTGCCGGTGCCATTAATCGCATTGCTGCCAGTGAGAGTGAGGTTTTCAACGCTGGTGAGACTAGTAAGGGTAAAGGTGACTGAGGACTGCACAATGTCTGTACCCTCATTAGCATTTTCGACAACTGTATCGCTAGTGGAGTCAACTACATAAATATCATCGCCAATTCCGCCAACTAGCAGATCGGAACCAACTCCCCCATTCAGGGTATCTGCACCTACCCTGCCATCTAGATGATCATTGCCTGCTGCACCCGAAAGCAAGTTATTGCGAGCATTTCCTGTGATTGTGTTATTTAGGGTGTTACCTATACCATCGAAGCTATAATCAATCAGCACTAGGTTCTCTACCTCAGCTATATCCATTAGCGAGTAGTTGCAGCTAGCGCGAATGGTATCGTTACCACCGTTGGCTTCTTCTACCACTATGTCGTTTACCGAATCGACGATATACGTATCATTTCCTGCACCACCAATCAATGTATCGTCGCCTATGTCGCCATCGAGCGTATCATGGCCGTTGCTGGCAGTAATCAAATTGTTGAGAGGATTTCCTCGCAGCACAACTGAGCTGCTGAGTGGATGAGCAACCACCAGATTTTCAATCTCTAGCGGATTGTCATAGTTATCTTGTAGTTGGCTCAGATCCAGATCAACTAAAGTGCCTATAGTATCATTGCCTTGTCCATTGTGCTCAACAATCACAAATTGGTTGGCAGAATTGACGCGATAATAGTCGTCGCCTAATCCGCCGCTTAAAACATCTCCTTCTCCAGAATCTTCTATAATCAGTTGGTCGTTGCCTAGCCCCCCAAAAAGCCAATCGGCTCCACTTCCACCGTTTAGGGAATCATCGCCTAAATCTCCAAAAAGTGAATCAGTCCCATTTCCGCCATTTAGGGAGTCATTTCCTTGTCCACCATAAAGTGTGTCATTATCTTCTCCACCGTTCAGCTCGTCATTTCCAGTTTGACCTGAGATTGTATCGTTACCACCTTCTGCGTTGATTGTGTCATTTCCTGTTCCACCAGTTAGGGCATCCCTATCTTGAGTACCATTGAGAAGCCTGGGGCTTGAAATATCTGTAAATGTGATACTGACATTATCAATTAGCGCGACTGTATCGAAGACTTCATCCCCTCGGTCAAAAACTTTGAAAACGAGGTTGACTGTTTGCCCTCTAAACGGAGTTAAGTCAAATAGAACAGTGCGAGTACCTACCTGATATACTGTGTCATCGCCAGATAAAGTAACGCCATCAATTGGCTGCCAACTAGAGGTGTTAATTGTTTCTCTAACAATAGAAACGGATTGCGATGGGGTTGTAGTTGAAGCCAACAATGCTTCAAACTGGTCATCAAATTCAGTACCGACAAACTCTAACGGTTCGGTAGAGATAACATTGTAGGTAAACGCTAAACCTTGAGCAAATGTAGGCACGAAGAAGCTCTGCGAGATCGAGCTGAGGCTGTCCGCCGTGCTAATAAACGCCATCTTCTGCCCTTGCATTGTGGAGATAGACCCCAGTTGATCAATCGTTTTGGCGTCTCCTTCAACGTTCCAGTGATCAAGATCATCTTCAAACATCCCGTTCTTGATCCCGATGAGCGGGATGCGAACGTCGGCAAACTGAGCGAATTCGATATCCCGTAGAGTATCTATACCGTCAGTCAGAGTTCCACGCTGGTGAATGAAAGTGGTATATGTTATGCCTGCTGCCTCTGAAACGGAAACATCGTAATCCTCGAAATTGCCAGTGAAGAAGGCGGTATCAGTGCCAGAACCACCGTTAAGGATGTCATTCCCTTCGTCTCCATAGAGACTGTCATCACCACTACCAGCCGTAACTTCGTCGTTTCCTTTGCCTAAGTAATAGAGATTATTACCAATAGCTAGTCCGCCAGCACTACCACGAGCTACAAGGATTCTGTCTACCTCTCGGTCATTAATTTTCTCAGAATCAATTTGGTCAGCGCCATCTGTACCATAGACGATGCGATCAAAGCTTGAGCCTACAGGTGCATCTGCGTAAAAACCGAAAACACGAGCAAAATTGTCACTCTCGTCAGGAATTTCTGCAAGCAGAATCCCCTCAAAATCGGTTCCAGAACCATTTGCAGCAAAAGCATTGTTTTGAAAACTTGGGTTGCGTTGATAATCTGGAAGTCCGGGGAAGTCCTTTGAACCAAACAAGCCACGTGTTAAATGGAAGCTCGTTTGATCTTGGTTGACTAGACTGTTAAAAACTTGATAAACGGCACCATGTTGTCCATTGGGGTTCACCGTAGCACCAGAACCAAAATCAATGATAATTGCCTCGTCTGTCCAACTTGCAAACTCCGCATTGCCTGCAACTGACGAGCGGCCTAAAAAGGATCTAGAGAAGGTAGAGACTTCATCAAATCTGACTGGTCCAACATCTACACTCTCACCTGTTCTCCGATACCTATATCCAAGATCATATCTAGGATCAGATACAGTGATTGGAAGCCCTGTCATTGAATCTATAACTGGCTCTCCTGTATCTGGATCTATAACCGGAACTTGTGGACGCGGCCCAATTGCAGATGGAGGATCAAGGGCAGTAATTGTACCAACATCTCCTAAGCCATGTATGTTTTTGAGTTGCCAAGCAATTTCACTACACAGGAGGGTTCCCAAACTGTGTCCCACCAGATTAAGTGAACTAGGATCAATCCCCCAATCCTTCAACTGCTGGGCAACTACTTCAGCGACAGGTGCAATCCAACTACCAGCAACAAAAACTCCTCCGTCGTAAATACTTCCTACGTCGGAACCTTGTCCATCAGCATTACGTCCCCCCGATGCTTGCGTCCAATCTAGTACTAGAAGGATATCTTGAGGATTAGAAGTGAGAATATTGGCTGCAAGGTCTGCAAAACTTCCGTAATTTCCATTCCAGCCATGACTGATAATCCAAGTTCGTCTGCCATCCCATTGATTTAGATTACCTGCACTGTTGTTGGAAGAATTTAATCTCACTACTCGCTGTTGTGGGTCAACGTCAGAGGGAGGCATACTCTGATCACCTCCAGTAGCGATAAGGGGTGCATCAATTGAAAAGTTGGGATCTAATGGCATAATGACTTATCTTTGCAGTTAAAGATGTTCGGTTATTGGATAACGGACACAACAAACTTGATGCCTTGTGAAGGCACGACACTCTGAACCATTGCAGAACAAAACTATTACTAGCAAGAGACAAGCTCAGTAGATTGCTTCAGCAAGTAATATTGCAACGGATTCAGGAATTTGAAATGAATTACAGGGAGGTGAGAACTTACAAAACAGATGTAACTCGTTCTATCAATGACAACTCTGCTCAGTCGCTTGATTCATCGCTTGGAAGCTGATGGAGCATCGATATTCAAAACAAAAGTGCCCCAAAACCCACCCAGAACTACATCCTTGTTGGCAACACTGACATTCCAAATTGCATCACCCGCAACTTTCTCGTTGTCAGCAAAAAGCTTAGCTCGTTGCACCCATCGCCCAGTTCGATTGCGTTGAAACAGATAGGCAGCGCTCTCTTGACTTGGCATCAGGGAGCTTTGGTTCTGGGCACCCACCACAATGACATCTCCATCAATCGCCACACTACTACCAAATCCATAGGGGCTGAGGAAGCGAGTCACATTGATGGCTTCACCTCGTCGCACTCCACGTGGTGTGAGCCTTGTTCGGTGAGTCCACTTGTCGGTTTGTGGGTCACGCTCAAACACATGCGCAGCCCCAATCGATGTGATATCAAAACCAACATGCTCTCTGCAAGCACCAACGACAATCGTGTCGCCTGAAATGTCAACGGTACAGACTCCAGCTTTTCGACCCGCAGGCATGATGAGTTCCGCTTGCTGTTGCCAAGTGCTGCCATCTGAGGCACGAGTAAACACCAGCGCTCTACCACTGCCCCTCATCACAATCACACCATTGCTAATAGCAACTGAACCCCCTTCTTCGTACTCCAACACTGGATTAGGAGTCAGTGTGGTTTGGTAAGACCAGTTGTTCGTAGCAGCATCTCGAAGAAACACATGAGCCATACCAAGATCTCCAACCACTAATACGTCATCGTCGAGGGCTACTGAACTAGCAAAAGAAACCTTAGATTGAGCTGGAGGTGTAAGCTTGGCTTGCTGTGTCCAGGTGGTTCCTTGGCGCGTGAAGATGTAAACCTTCCCTTTGACACCACGGATTCCAACTGCGATTGTATTACCACTGATGCTGAGAGTCTCGCCAAAGCCTTGCCACTCATAAGGGGTTTCTTCGCTCGGAACCAACTTTGCTTGCCGTACCCAGCTTGAGCCAGAGCGTACAAATACATAAGCGGTTCCTGCAACGGCATTACCAAAACTATGCCGAGGTGCTCCCACCACAATTGTGTCTCTATCAATTGCAGTTTCCGCTCCAAAGGCATCTCTCTTTTGTCTATCGTTTGCTATAAGGGGCGTTCTGGCGTACCAAACGGTTACAAAGAAATTCGATGCCAGCCAGAGTATTAAAGAGGCGGCAAGGGTGGAGAAAACAATGCGGTCGAATAATCGTCTGTTGTGCATTAACCTTGCACCCCTAAGTAAAAAGAAGCTGAACCAAAGACTGAGTTATGAAGCGGGGGAATTGTTGTGAAGCGGGGGAACGCAACTTCGTCATTCTATCATTCTATTATTGTACTGGTGCTAGATGATACTTGCATCAACTGCGATTGAAGTTCACGTCTGATTCATTGATGTGAATTAGTTAATAAAGAAAAGATGAAGCAATATAGAAGAAGTAGAATTAAGGTTGTCGCTGAAAGCAAATCAATAAAGAATTTAATAAAAAAGGTGCGAATGCCGCACCCAATTAACCGAAAATATCAGGCTGAATAGCCAGGATAATCAATTAAGTACAAGTATCAGAAACGATACCTGATATTTCAAATCCTGAGCACTTTAAGCAGCGGCTTTTTCAGCCGCAATGTCTTGACAGTAGGTTTCGTACACTCCATCGAGGAATTGCCATAGGGCAGTCGCTGCTGTTTCGGCCACTTGTTTCACGTCGGCTTGCTGCTCTGGCGTAACGGCATAGGCTTCGATTAGCTTGGCGGTTGATTCAGCATGATAAACATCAGCCACCTGATGCACGCTGAAGAACTCGTAGTCGGCTGGGTTATCCATGCCGTAAAACTGCTTCAAGCCTTCAATTTTGACGCTTGCCACTTCGGGAATTTGCGATTCGTAGACATGCAGAGCCGCCAGTCCCGCGTAAAAGGGTGAGTGGAGGCAGAGCCGCCGGAAGGTGTCAATCAGGTTGGTAGTGGTTGCCAGCTTCTCAGCGGTTTCCAGCTCCTCGGCACCGGCTCCCAGCGCCACGGCAAAATTGCGCCAGAGGGCCGGATGGTTTTTCTCGCCCTGCTCTTCGCCCACCAGGTTTTCTAGCAGTTCTTGCCGAACGCTGAGGTGGGGCGTGTTGTAGTGCACTGCGCTGATGTAGGTGGGAAAGGCCAAGACGTGATGGAAATACTGTTTGGCATACTGCTTGAGGTGATCGCGGCTCAGCTTTCCTTCGGTCCAGGCCACATAGAATGGATGGGTCAGTAGGTGCTTTTGCGCCACGATCGCATCAAGCTGCTCTCTTAGAGACATAGCAATTCCTCCCGATGATTAGGATGCTCCTAATTTTCTCAGAAAAGAGAAACGTGGAGGAATTTATCCCGAATTTATTCCAAAATGCTCCGCTTCCTACGGTATCAAAGAAACACCGTATAGTCTTGTCCCAAAAACAGGGCGCGTTCGGCTTTGCGACGACGGGTCAAACCGGGGAGGGTGCTTCCCCCAGCCTTATCCCAACGCAGTAGCTGATCGGCGGCCCCCTGGTAGTTGCGTTGGTTCAGCAGTCGCAGCAGGGTAGAGCTGGCTAGTGCACCTTCGCCGACATTGTAGGTAAAAGAAACCAAGGCCGAAAACTGGTCATCTGACAGGGGGACCTTGACCAAATCGCTGACCGCCCGCTCAAACCGGTCCAAATCGCGCCGTAATAATGCCTCGGCCTGAGCTTCAGTGATCACCATACCGGGACGCACGCCAGACGTCGTGCCATAGCCGATCGTCCAGACACCGACCGAATCTTGATAGGCTTGTAATCGTAAACCTTCAAAGGATTTCAGTAGCCGCAGTCCCTTAGCGTTGATATTGCGCTGGCCGGGAGGGGTGGGAGTAGGGGTCGGAGCAGGAGCAGGAGGCGCGACAATCACCCTGCCGTCTCGCAGAATCTGCACAGCCGGACGATAGATGTACCAGGTATTGCGGCCCTTGAACTGGATCTGCTGGCCCTGCGCATTTTTACCGAGGGTAATTTTGAAGTGGTCATCCTCGGCTGGAGCATAGCTGACAATGGGCAAAACCGTCCCGCTGTTGAGGAACTGGCGCTGGTCTTCTGGTAAGGCAGAACCTTGAGCTGTACTTGTTTTTAACCAGGTATCAATCACAGTTTTGAGCGCGTAGGATGTGGCAGTGGGAGTTGGCATAGGAGTGGGTCGGGGAGTGGGTTGAGGAGTGGGTCGAGGAGTAGGTTGGGGTGTAGGGCTGGGAGCTAGAATGACTTGACCGTTGCGGAGTACCTGCACAGCCGGACGGTAGACATACCAGGTATTGCGTCCTTTAAAGAACACCTGTTCACCCTGAGCATTTTTTCCCAGCGTAACTTTGAGGTGATCGTCAGGGGCTGTGGCGTAACTCTCTAGGGGCAGTGCCTCACCACCGCGAATGAATTGCCGTTGCGTATCGGGTAGTGTAGCCCCTTGGGCCGTGCTGAGCTTCAACCAGGTATCGCTGATTGGCTTGAGAGCAAATACAGGTGCAGGTGCAGGTGCAGGTGCGGGACTCGCAGGAGGATCGGGCAGAGCAATGACTTGTCCATCTCGCAGGATTTGAACGGCGGGGCGGTAGACATACCAGGTGTTGCGGCCTTTGAACTGAAGCTGTTGCCCCTGGGTGTCGCGCCCTAGGGTAATCTGCAAATGGTCAGCGTTGCTTAGCTCAAAGCTGGAGAGGGGCAATACGGTGCCCGCTTCAATCAGTTGCCGTTGCTCATCGGGAAGGGTAGCCCCCTGGGCTGTACTGAGTTTGAGCCAGGTATCAATTACGGGTTTGAGTGTAAATGCCATAGCGTTAATCCTTTGCCGCCGATAGAGCTGGAGTTGGCCGGGGGCAGCCGTAACCAGCAGAGATGAAATCGAGAAAAACCTTGCTTGCAATATGCCCAAGATTGGTTTCCCAGCTTCCATCTTGGAATTTTTGCTACCCGACTAGGGTGACTTCTCTCACAGGCATAAATCAGGTCAAATGATAAAAACTTGCACCAAGCCCTTTACAGAATTCCCGAAACTAATGAAAATGATTTTCATTAGATCTGGCTGCAGCCCAAATCGGGTCAATCAGAATATCTAAGGACTGCCAATTTAAGACCGCCAGAGGAATTACATGTCTCCTAATACTCCGGCTTCCCTCAAAGCCTTCTTGAACGAACGTGGCTTTCGGCTGACTCCTCAGCGGCAAGTAATTCTGCATATCTTTCAGACCCTATCTCAGGGTGACCATCTCAGTGCCGAAGATCTGTATCAGATTCTGCGGCGGCAGGGGGAGCGCATCAGTTTGTCAACGGTTTATCGAACCCTGCATCTAATGACCTACATGGGAATTCTGCGGGAACTAGAGCTAGCGGAAGGGCACAAGCATTATGAACTAAACGCACCCAACCGCCATCAGCATCATCATCTGGTTTGCGTGCAGTGTAACCAAACCTTGGAGTTTGAGAGTGAGTTGATTGACCGGATTGGCTCGAAACAGGCTGAAATCGAAGGCTACCACCTGCTGGATTGTCAGCTCACAGTCTATGTCATCTGTCCAGAGGCGATGGAACAGGGTTGGAGTCACACCTTGCCCCGCGATTGGATTTGCAGTCGCTCGATGCAGAGCCGTCACGTTGCCCAATCCTTGAGTCAATTGGAGTCCCGACTGGAGAATGGCTCGGAATCGGCAGATCAGGAATGAGATGTGCTTGGCGCAGATGAGAGCAGATGAGAATAGTGGCAGTAGTTACCCATTGACTTTAACAGTAGTTGCACCTTTGTCTGGCAATGGCGCAATTGTGTTCAAGTAACCAAAATCGCTGTGATCCTTAATTAGAAGCACTTTTACTGCTTAAATATCACAAATTTTAGTCCTAGATCCAGAGTAGATAGAAAAATATTATCTGAAATTAATGAGAGTAATTCTCAAGTGTGCCGAATTTTCTGATAAGCTAAGCTTGCAAGCTTCCTGAAGATACTTTGCAACAACTTACTGGCGGCTTACTGGCGCTGTGAGTGTGACTGGCATCATGTCGGCATTTTCCAAATCAGGAAGTTCGTGGCTCCCTCAGACCGGTGCGGTTGTGCTTGCAGCCGCCGGTCTGTTTCTAAACTCGTTTCCAATACTGGGAGGACTGTTGAATGCAAACCTACGATAATCCGAGCGTGAAATATGATTGGTGGGCGGGTAATGCCCGGTTTGCCAATCTGTCAGGCTTGTTTATTGCAGCCCATGTGGCCCAAGCGGCGTTGATTACTTTTTGGGCTGGTGCCTTTACTCTGTTTGAAATCTCCCGCTACAATCCCGCCGTTCCGATGGGAGAGCAGGGGCTGATTCTGTTGCCCCACCTAGCCTCACTGGGGCTGGGCATCGGCAAAGGTGGCGAGGTGGTAAACACCTATCCCATGTTTGTGGTAGGCGTGGTACACCTGATTTCGTCAGCGGTGCTGGGGGCTGGAGCGCTGTTCCATACCTTCAAGGCTCCTGAAGATTTGAGGCAGGCTACAGGCCGCGCTCGCAAGTTTCATTTTGAGTGGGGTGATCCGAAGCAGTTAGGACTGATTCTGGGGCATCACCTGCTTTTCTTGGGAGCTGGTGCCCTGCTGCTGGTGGCAAAGGCAATGTTTTGGGGTGGACTGTATGACCCCACAATTCAGGCCGTTCGCACTGTGACTGCACCGACTCTCGACCCACTGGTGATCTACGGCTACCAGACCCACTTTGCCAGCCTAGATAACCTAGAGGACTTGGTTGGTGGTCATATCTATGTTGGCTTGATGCTGATTGCGGGCGGTGTGTGGCATATTCTGGTGCCGCCGCTGGGTTGGGCCAAAAAAGTACTCGATTTCTCCGGTGAAGCGATTTTGTCCTACTCTCTGGGTGGCATTGCTCTAGCTGGCTTTGTGGCGGCCTATTTCTGTGCTGTAAATACATTGGCCTATCCGGTGGAGTTCTACGGTGCACCATTGCAGGTGAAGCTGGGGATTACACCCTATTTCGCGGATACGGTTGAGTTACCATTGGGTGCCCATACCTCGCGGGCTTGGCTAGCGAATGCCCACTTCTTCCTAGCTTTCTTCTTCTTGCAAGGTCATCTCTGGCACGCACTGCGGGCCATGGGCTTCGATTTCCGCCGGGTTGAGCGCGCCCTGAGCACAGTTGAAAGCTAATTGAACTCTCTAAAATTCTCTCTGCTTCCGCAGTAGAAACTCTTGTCTAGACAAGGTTGACGCAGGATAGGGCAGCAGTTTGGCCTGCCGGGAGTGGTCAGATTGTTGCTCCTATCCAATAGGTTACACCAATTTATTTCAGTACATTCTGTGTAAGTTACTTGAACGTTGGCGACAGAGGTTAAGTATGGCTAAGATCGGTCTATTTTATGGCACCCAAACCGGCAATACCCAAACGGCTGCGGAGATGATCCAGAAGGAATTGGGCAGCAATGTTGTTGACTTGCATGATGTTGCCAATGCCAGCACCGATGATTTTGCAGAGTATGAATATCTGATTATTGGTTGCCCCACCTGGAACGTTGGCGAACTGCAAGCCGACTGGGAAGGCTTCTACGAAGAACTAGACAGCATTGATTTTAGCGGCAAGAAAGTGGCTTATTTTGGGCCTGGTGATCAGGTAGGCTATTCCGACAATTTCCAAGACGCAATGGGAATTTTGGAAGAAAAAATCTCGGAACTGGGTGGTCAAACCGTGGGATATTGGCCCACCGATGGCTATGACTTCAGTGACTCAAAAGCAGTCCGGAATGGCAAATTTGTTGGTTTGGCCCTAGATGACGATAATCAATCAGAGCTAACGGCAGGTCGGATCAAGCAGTGGGTTGCTCAACTGCGGCAAGAGTTTGGCGTCTAGTTCCCTGACTCACCATCTAAATTTCCACAAGCAACATGATCTAAACAGCACTATACCATCAGGAATCAAGGCTTGATGACTAGCTTAATCATTAGAGCTGACTGAACCATTAGTTTTGATTTCTGGTGGTTGCTTTCCTCTTCACCAGGTTCAAACCATGAGCAATTTTCCGCAAGTACTTTGGTTGAATGTGAGTCCGAGTTTACAGCGATTTCATCAACCCCTATTGCGTCATCTATCTAGCCAGTTTACGGTGGCTTGTTGGGACTATTGCCAAACCCCAGACGAAGCCTGCTCCCTGGAAACGGCCATAACCCTGCTGCACGACTATCTCAAAATCTGTGACCAACCGCTGCATCTGATTGGTCACGGGACTGGCGGCTTGTTAGCACTGCTGTATAGCCGTCGATATCCTGACTATGTCAAAACCCTATCGCTCCTGTCGGTCGGCGTGCATCCTGCGGTGGATTGGCAAGCCCATTACTATGTGCATCGCCAGTTACTGTCTTGCAAGCAGGAGGCAATTTTGGCGCAGATGACTCCCTATTTGTTTGGAGAGCAGACGCAGCTTTCAACTCGCCGGCTAGTGCGGATGCTGAAGCGGGATCTGGAAAACTCGCTATCGCCCCATAGCTTGTTTCGGCGAGTGAGTATAGCGGCTGGTAATGTTGCGGTGCCGTTGATGGTATGCGGCGGTGAAGTGGATATTGTGGTTGATCCGAATCAATTGTACGGCTGGCAAGACTATCTGAAAACCGAGGACCGGTTGTGGATTTGTCCGGATGGCTGCCATTTCTTTGATTTTTCCTATCCAGAGCTAGTTGCGACAAAGCTGATCGAATTCTGGACTTCGGTACTTTCCAATCATTTTTCTCTGATTAACTTCTGAGCTGCTCCTACCACAGATCTGACGTGCTGCTGCAATTTGAAATTACATTCTTATGCTGAGTTATCTCGTTGTTAATCAGGTATCACAACCGATTCCAGCTCCGATTCTAGGAATTTGTGTTTGGAGTTCTCTGACAGTTTTTCTCTGGAGTATTGGCCTCGCGGTTCGAGATGGAGTGGTGCGTCTGAAGCGGCTGCACCAAGTTCCCTGCTCTCGCTGTTGCTACTTCACCGGAGACTATCGCCTCAAATGTGCGGTCAACCCCTGTACCGCTCTGACCGAAGCAGCAATTGACTGTCGGGATTTTGTACCGAGTTCGATGTCGCCTTTACCCTGTTCTAAAACCTATTCGCAAACCTGCAAGCGCTAAGCCGAATGGTAGGATGTGACGCGATGCTGAATCCACTGCCAAATTCCAGACATTACCGCTTTGCTCGCCGGGAATTGCTGCCGCTTGGTGCACAAGGGCTTTGGCGGCTTGAGACCGGCTATGCTCGCACGATCACCTGGGATGAGGAAGGTCTGCTGGTAACGCTAGGGTTTTGGCGGGCGGGAGATGTAGTGGGTCAAGCGTTGTCTGGGGTGAATCCCTATCAAATCGAGTGCTTAACGCCTGTGGAAGCTAGCTTGCTGTCCTGTAAGCCGTTAAACCCGCCAGAACTATTGGCTCTGGATGTCCACAATTCCCATATTCAACAAGCTCAAGAACTGCTGCGAATTGTCCATGCCCGCCGCATTGATACAAGGCTATTAAACCTGCTGCAGTGGCTGGCTCTGCGTTTCGGGCATCGCATTACCCAAGGCTGGCTGATCGATTTGCGCCTGACCCATCAAGATCTGGCTGATGTGATTGGAGCCACTCGTGTAACCGTAACCCGCCTCCTGAACCAATTGGAACAGCAGGGAAGAATTGGCTGGTCGAGCCAGCGGCAAATTTGGGTAAATGGGGTTGAGCATCTTGCTATCCTGAAAGGTGTCGAGGTTGCTTCTCCCCATGTCTTACCTCACAATCAAGGAACTGACTGATGCGGTTGGCAATGTCACCCCTCGGATGGTGCGGCACTATCACAAACTGGGGCTGCTGCCGTCACCGAAACGCTCGCGAGGCAACTATCGCCTCTACACCTCTGAGGATGTGCAGCGCTTGCGGCGGATTGTGGCGCTCAAGCAGCAGGGGTTTCAGTTGTCCCATATCCAGCGAGTGCTGGAAGCAGACCAAACCACAGAACCGGCCGAGGCTTGGATGGGGCAATTGCAGCAGCAGTACCAAACCGTGATGCAGCAGATGGTGCGCTTGCGGCGAACCGCCACGGCTCTAGAAGGATTATTAGGGCGAGACCGGCACTGTCAATCAGTACAGGCGGAAGCATTGGCTCAGCTTCGGATTCTAGCAGCCCAAAATATCTCAGACGAGTTTTGGGAACACCTCGATGCGGCGGCAGCAGACCATCCCGAAAGCTTTGCCGATGCACTGCAGAAGCTGTTGCCTGACCTGAGCGACCGTTCTGAAATCGAAGTAGATTTGCTGTCTCAGTTGGTGCTGGCCTGTGGAGATGTCAGCCTCGTGGCGTTTGTGCGATTGAGTGACCTAGCAATCAAAGCGGCGCGGGAAGCCCTCAAGGCGGGTTGTCAGATTGTCACGGATGTACCCGTGATTCTATCGGCGTTGGATCAGGTGCGGTTAGCGCATTTGGGTTGTCAAGCAACGGCTTTTCTGGATGACCCCCACATTAGCACGATCAGCGAAGCGGAAACTCTGCTGTGGCAGAAAACTGACTGGTCGCAGCGCCTGAAGCAAATTCCCGCTGGCTGTATTTGGGTGGTGGGCTATGCCCCTTCGATGCTGATGGGATTGTGCCAAGCGATTGAGGCTAACCAGTGCCGTCCTGCTTTGGTGATTGGGATGCCGATTGGTTTCAGCCATGCCCCTGCTGCGAAACGTCGGTTGCAGCAAACAGGCGTTGAGTTTATCACTACAAGCGGACCTCTGGGCGGTGGTTTATTAGCCGCGGTGGCGCTGAATGCGTTAGTCAGGTCGCTGCTGGAGAAACCACACTGTCACTGTTATTTGAAGATATCTGAGCAGGCATCTGATCGCGCGATAGGTGTTTTGTGAGAGGGAACTGGGGCCGTAAGGGAATTTGGATCACAAACTCGCTGCCTTCGCCTAGAGTGGAGCTGCAAGACAATTGACCACCGTGGTTTTGGGTGATGATCTGGTAGCTGATGGAAAGCCCCAGCCCGGTTCCCTTGCCGATTGGTTTGGTGGTGAAAAAAGGATCAAAAATGCGTTGACTGATGCCCTCTGCCATGCCAATACCATTGTCTGCAATGGAAATAGTGATCCACTGTTGGTTCTCCTGATTCGCAATTGCAGTTTTAATTGCAATTACAGGCTGGGCTGGGCTATTTGTTTGATTGCTATTTATTTGATTATTTATATGTTCTGAGTTGTTTAAGCAAAATTTGGCAGACTCTTCGATTGCATCAATTGCATTACTCAGTAAGTTCAGGATGACCTGGTTTAATTGGCCCGAATAGCATTCTACTTTTGGTAAATCGGCATAATGCTTGTTGATAAAAATTTCCTGCCGATCTGGCTTTGCCTTGAGTCTGTTTCTAATAATCATTAGCGTACTCTCGATGCCCTCATGAATGTCAACAATTTTCTTGTCGGCTTCATCTAGGCGGGAGAAAGTGCGCAGTGATTTGACAATGTCCTGAATTCGTCGCGTGCCAACGGCAATCGAATTGAGCAACTTGGATAGATCGGCTTCTAAAAATTCCAGATCAATTTCGGTTTCCCACTGGCGAATTTCGGGTGTTGATTCGGGAAAGGCTAGCTGATACAAATGCAGCAGCCCCAACAGGTCTTGAATGTACTGTCTGGCTGGATTTAAATTGCCCTGGATAAAGTTAATTGGGTTATTGATCTCATGGGCAATCCCGGCTACTAGCTGCCCCAAACTCGACATCTTTTCCGTTTGGATCAATTGAGTCTGGGTGGATTGCAACTGCTCCAGGGTTTGCTCCAACTGCCGGGTTTGCTGCTGTAGTGCCGTCTCGATTTGGGTGCGTTCGGCAATTTCGGTGAGGAGCTGTTCGTTTGAGGCTCGTAGCGCCTGGGTGCGTTCTTCGACCCGCTGCTCCAACTCTGCTAGCAAACTGCGGTTTTCCTGAAACGCGGTAGAGATGGCATGAAATACAGATTGCCAATTGGCTGGCACCGCCGGTATGGGCATACGGGAATTGCGGCTTTCATGCTTGATGTGGTTGACCAACTGCTGTGCGGGCTGAATAAATTCTCGTTGCGTTAATCGGTGTGTCAAAGCCAGCACCAACCCCAGCCCTAGCAGCGGCACTAGCGTTCCCAGCAGGAGTTGACCTAGCAGGGAGCTAACAATGGCCGAGCGGGGCACCCAAAACACAATTTGCCAAGGAGCATTGTGCAACCGCTGCTGAAACAGTAAATAGGAGCCGAGTTTTTGAGTGGCTGCCCCCGACAAAATCTGGTCAACGGGTTGATGCATCGGTTTGGGCAAGGCAAGCACGGCTGATTTAACGGCGGTGTCGGCTGAATTGACGAGGGTGGCATGGGCCAATAACTGCTGGTCTTCGCCAACAATAAACAAACTGCCTTGCGGATAAATCCGATCTTTGATAAAGCTATTGAGTAAATTGAGCGTAATATCAATCGCAACGGTACCGCGAAACTGATTGGCTTCGTAGACGGGAGCACCGTTAGTCACCATGAGACCCTGCCCGGCTGGATCAATATAGGCTTTTGTCCAAAAGTATTGTCGTTTGGGGTTACGGTTGGGTAGCCCTAGGGCGTAAAAATCTTGAGTATGAAAATCGTCACTGTATCTAAAATCTTGCAGAGGAGATGGATAAACATTAATAAACGAACGTTGCGAGATATAGTAAACCCAGGTGGCATTGGCAAGATTGCGGATGGTCGCTTTGAAAAGGGAATTGAGGCTGAGCGCCATCTCGATTTCTTGTCGTAGTTCGGGAGAGCTATTGACCAAATTGCCTTTGCCTTCCAGTCGGCTCATCAGTCCGTGTCGCTGAGCCTTACCTCCAGCGAGCAGAGCGTAATAGCCTGGTTCAGGAAAGCCATCGCGCAGTTGATTAAACAATAAGGACGGTGAATGGACCGCGGGCTGGACTGGATGCAGCACTAGACTGGCTTCGGCGTGACTTCTCAATACCTCGACATGATCAATCGTTGTTTGCAGAGCTGCATCCAAATTGCTGGCCGTTTGATTCAAGCGACTGCGGATGGTTTTCACCTCATGGGAGTACAGCGCTTGAAACTGAAATCCAAACAGGCCGAGCGAGACCAGCGCAACAACGATAGAAGTCCTGACAATAATACGGTTGTATCGTCTAAAAAAGTCCATGCCGCTCTCAACCGGGAACTAGACTGTACCTAAGCTTGATAGTGTTGAATGCTACTTTGCTTAGGTAAATTAACGGTTCTAGTCTGCCCAGCTTTGATGAAGCGCTAACGGTATTCTAGGAGATAGTGTTTTTTGATACAAAGATTTACTGAGATTTAATAAATTTTTAATTAGCAACTGCCCCCTGATTATGCTCTTGGTTATTCAAATCTAAGCGCTCGCAGGTTGCACGACCAATTGAGGGAATCAAAACAATGATTGCGACTTTGGCTGTCGAAGAATTAAACTTTGCTCAAATGCTACCTTTTCAGACCTAACTCTGTGTTACCGTTGCTCAGAGAATTGATCTGCAAGTAAGGAAATTGCTATGAGTTACCGGATGAACCGTCGCGCCTACGCCGAAACCTTTGGGCCAACGGTGGGTGATCGGGTGCGTCTTGCCGATACAAATTTGATTATTGAAGTCGAGCAGGACTATACCACCTATGGCGATGAGGTGAAGTTTGGCGGCGGTAAGGTAATTCGGGACGGCATGGGGCAATCTCCCATCAGTAATGCCGAGGGTGCGGTAGATGCGGTGATCACCAACGCGCTGATTCTCGACTGGTGGGGTATTGTCAAAGCGGATGTTGGCATCAAGGATGGTAAAATTTACGCGATTGGCAAAGCGGGTAATCCCTATATTCAGGACGATATCAACATCGTGATTGGTCCCGGTACCGAAGCCATTGCTGGTGAAGGGATGATTCTCACGGCGGGCGGTATTGACACCCACATTCACTTTATTTGTCCGCAGCAGATTGAAGTGGCGATTGCCTCTGGCGTCACTACCATGATTGGCGGCGGCACCGGACCAGCGGCGGGAACCAATGCCACGACCTGTACACCCGGTCCCTGGAATATCTACCGCATGTTGCAAGCAGCCGATGCCTTTCCAATGAATTTGGGCTTTTTGGGAAAAGGCAACGCGGCTCAGCCTCAAGGGTTAGTTGAACAGGTAGAAGCAGGCGTAATGGGTCTGAAGCTGCACGAAGACTGGGGCACAACTCCAGCGGCGATCGATACCTGCCTTTCAGTGGCCGATGAGTATGATATTCAGGTCGCCATCCACACCGATACACTGAACGAAGCCGGGTTTGTCGAAGATACGATTGCAGCCTTCAAAAATCGCGTTATCCACACCTATCACACTGAAGGCGCGGGCGGCGGCCATGCTCCCGATATCATTAAAGTGTGCGGCGAAGCGAATGTATTGCCTTCGTCTACGAATCCCACTCGTCCCTACACGGTGAATACCTTAGAAGAACACTTGGATATGTTGATGGTCTGCCATCACTTGGATCGCGGTATTCCCGAAGATGTAGCCTTTGCTGAGTCGCGCATCCG
The DNA here is from genome assembly GCF_032598965.1 of Leptolyngbya sp. NK1-12. Classification (NCBI taxonomy): domain Bacteria; kingdom Bacillati; phylum Cyanobacteriota; class Cyanophyceae; order Leptolyngbyales; family Leptolyngbyaceae; genus Leptolyngbya; species Leptolyngbya sp. NK1-12. The sequence goes on along the minus strand of NZ_CP053586.1, from coordinate 5,138,071 downwards.
GCGAGAAACGATTGCAGCGGAAGATATTCTGCATGACCTGGGTGCCTTTAGTATGCTGTCGTCCGACTCGCAGGCGATGGGCCGCATCGGCGAGGTGATTTTGCGCACCTGGCAAACCGGGCACAAAATGAAGGAACAACGGGGTGTATTACCTGAAGATAGTGACAGGAACGATAACTTCCGGGCTAAGCGTTACGTGGCTAAGTACACGATCAATCCTGCTATCACTCACGGGATTGCTGGCTATGTTGGCTCAGTAGAAGTGGGTAAACTGGCGGATTTGTGCCTCTGGCGTCCGGCTTTCTTTGGCGTCAAGCCCGAACTGGTGCTGAAGGGTGGCCTGATTGCTTGGGCACAGATGGGCGATGCCAATGCCAGCATTCCCACGCCTCAGCCGATTCATATGCGTCCGATGTTTGCCAGCTTTGGTGGGGCCATGCACGCCACTTCTCTCACCTTTGTGTCGCAGGCGGCGCTTAAGCAAGATATTCCTGAACGGCTGAACCTGAAAAAAACCGCCGTTGCGGTGTCGGATATTCGCCAGCTCACGAAACGCGACATGAAGCTAAACGACGCCATGCCCCGCATGGAAGTAGACCCGGAAACCTACGAAGTGCGAGCAAACGGCGAACTGCTGACCTGCGAACCGGCTACCGTGCTGCCAATGGCCCAGCGCTATTTTCTGTTCTAAATAGCAAGACAGGAGCCACCAGCCGATCAATCAAAGCTATCAAAACCCCAGTGTCAACAATCACCTGATGGAGCATTATGGTGCAAGATCTGACTTACCTGCCTGAGATCGGCAATCGGATACAGAACTCGCTGCCTTGTCCCAACTCTGACTGAACTTCGATGCTACCCGCATGGGTTTCGGTGACAATCTGACGGGCAATCGCCAACCCCAATCCAGTGCCTTGGCCCACACTTTTGGTCGTAAACAGGTGATCAAAAATTCTGGCTTTCACCGCTTCGGTCATGCCTTTCCCGTTGTCGCGGATCCGCACTTCTACCGCATTTTGATTGGTCAGCACAGCGGTTTGGATCGTGATGGTTTGGGGTTTGGCTGCTAGTTCGGCAAACGAGGATTGTTGCGCCAGTTCATCAAACATGTCAATAGCGTTTGCTATAACGTTCATAAATACCTGATTCAGTTGACCAGGAAAGCATTCAATTAGCGGCAACTCTCCATAATCTTGAATGATCTGAATCGCTGGGCGCTGCTCGTTGGCTTTGAGGCGATATTTGAGAATCAGCAAAGCGCTATCGATCCCTTCATGCAAGTTAGCTGCGACTTTGTGTTCGGTATCGGCACGGGAAAAGGTGCGCAGGCTGGTGCTGATCGTTTTAATCCGATCAATCGCTGCCTGCATGGAATCTAGAAGCTTGGGCAGATCGGCGGCCAAAAAGTCCAGGTCAATCTGTTCAGCATGGTCCTGAATGGAGGCTACAGCTTGTGGATAGTGCTGCTGATACAGTTGCAGATGGGAAAGTAAGTCTTGTACATAGTCTTTGGCATTGTTGATGCTGCCGTTGAGGAAGCCAACCGGATTGTTAATCTCATGAGCTACCCCAGCGACTAAATTTCCCAGCGAGGCCATCTTTTCGTTTTGCACTAACTGAAGCTGGGTGCTTTGCAAGTCCTGAAGTGCCTGCTCTAGAGCTTGCGATTTTTGTAGGCTGATAGCCTCAGCCGCTTTCCGATCGCTGATATCCAGAACTAACCCTTCAATACTCAAGAAATTGCCATTGGCGTCAAAAACCCCACATCCCTGTTCCCACACCCATTTCTTCACTCCTGTCTTAGTTCGTATCTGGTAGGTGATCTGGAATGGGCAGCGGTGCGCCAAAGCAATCTGCACCGCTGTATTCACAAGTTCTACATAATCGGAACAAATCAATGTACCATAAGATATACAGCGATTGTGGATCAGTTCATCTGGCCGGTAGCCTGTGAGAGTGAAGCATCCTTCACTAACAAATTTCATCGTCCAGTCGGCATCGTTAGCACAGGAGTAGGCCATGCCAGGTAGGTTGCTCAACAGGGTCGCTAGCTGGCGTTGGCTGTCTTGGACCCGAGAATAGAGCCTAGCATTTTCGAGGGAGATGGCAGCTTGGGCACAGAGGACATTCAGCACTTCAACCCGATTGTTGGTAAAGGCTCCAACCGTAGCCTGGTTCTCTAGATACAAAATCGCAACTAGTTCGCCCCGCTGCAAAATTGGCGTACAAAGCATACTTTTGGGCTGCTGCCGCACGACATAGGCGTCAGTTGCCAGGGTGGGATGGATAACTGCATCGATGACGACAACGGGCTTGAGGCTCCGCTTCACGCTGTTGATCAGGGACTGAGGCACCTCGTGGCTGTTCGGTAGGAGAATGGATTGCGCTTGGGCTGAATAATTGAGGCTAGCGACGGCTTCTACGTACCATTGATCTTCCCGTGGCAATATCAAGGCCCCTTTGTCAGCTCCAGCGTTTTCCAGCGCAGTGTGCAGCAAGGTGGTCAGCAGTTGATCGAGTTCAATTTCGCTAGAGAGGGTTTGCGAGGCTTTTAGGACGCTTGCCAAGTCGAGGCTATCGGAATCACTGATACCGCCAGAGGACGCAGATTGAGTACCGGCAAGCGTCAGGTGAGACAGCGTTTCTGCGGCAAACATGGTTTCAGTCGCTGATAGCGGCATGCGCTGCTGCTGCAAAATCGGCGCGAGTAGATGGGGATAGCGGTGCTCCAGGTCTTGAATTTTGGCTTTGGCACCCCAGCGGGCATAGCCATAGTAGGCAGCTTGCATATAGTCAGCCGCAAGGCCAACTTTACCCCAGTCCAGATAGAATTTGGCTGCCAGTTCGTTGGCTAGCGCTTCTTCTTGCAGGTAGCCGTTTGTTTTAGCAGCAGCAATGGCGCAATCGTAGAGGTCAATCGCTGCTGCTCTGTGACCCAAAACTCTGGCCTGTTCTGCTTTGACCAAATGTAGCTTGTGCAAATAGTTGACCGGAGCGTACTGGGCGTGACGCTGGATTTGTTCCTGGTTAGCAACGACTTGGGCCAACCGCTGCTGTTGGTCTATCTCTGATTGTTCCGCATAGTCGGCCAATAAAATCAGCGACTCGTAGACATAAAAGAGCGGCACCAGCGGCCTTGAGGTCACACCATGCAGAGACCGGCGAGCGCAGACTATTTGTTCAACCGCCTGAGCATAATCTTGAAATAGATACAGCAGGCTGGCTTTGTTGAAATAGAAATAGAACAACAGGGTATGATTATTTCCCTGGAGGTGCAGCGGCAGCATCTGGTGCTCATCGTAAGCGTCACCCACCAAGCAGCAAGGGTCCTCAGCTTGTCCCATCAGGTTGAGCACCGTCTGCCAGTAGATCTGATTAAAGTAAAGAATGGTTTTTTGTTGCAGGTGAGCAATCGCCTCGCTGTAGGTCTGCAAATCCTGGACTACATCTGGCAATTCCCGCCCAACCAGATAGGCGTGATAGCAATACATGTGGGCAGCTAAGGCTGCAAATTCCACATCTCCGGTTTCCAAGCCGCTGGTATAAGCCTCGATCAACGGAGTCAGGGTTGCGGCTAGCGGGTCTTGCCAATGGCGAATGCTGCCATTCACGACGGTCAGGGTGCTGGCTTTATAGGTTGGATCAGAGCTTTTCTGCAAAAGTTGCAGCGCTAAATTACCGAATTGATACCCTGTGGCAATATCGCCCACCACACCACAGAGGGTAACGCCATAGTCGGCATAGGCCAGAGCAGAGGCTGGCGCATTCCCGTAGGTAATCGACAATTCAATTTCTTTGAGAATGATCAGGGGAAAGAGTTGGGGAACCGCGATGTAAGCCGACGAACTCATGCAGGAGAGCAGACGCATCGCCGCGAGAATTTCTGGCTTGGTCATCTGCGGCAGATCGATCAAGCTCTCGATTGATTGGCCTGCCAAACGTGCCTGGAGCGCTGCTGAAGCCGATTGAATTGCGTCGTCGTCGGGTTGTTTCGGAAGCGTTACGCCCAATTGTTGCAGCACCTCTAGTGCTAGCCAAACAGCCTGCTCTAATTGGTTATTGGCCTGATAGAACTGGATTTGAATTTCACGAATTTTGATGGTTTCTAGCAGTGTTTTTGCCTGTTGCAGCACCGTTGCTGCCCATCGTTCCATCTGGGTAAACTCTGTTTTGAGAAAGGCAACCTCTGTTGCTAACTGATGCAGGGCTAGCAGCAGTGGATACTCGGTTTGCCATTGATCCGGTGCCAGTAAATCAATCCCAACCGACAAATAGGTGAACGCCGCATGATAGGCCGTAGAGACCTTCGCTTTTCGACCTGCTATCAGGTTCAATCGAGCTAAGTTGGTACGTTCACTGGGTTGGTCAATCAAGTCACGCCCAATGTTGAGCTGATTGACAATGACAAATACCCGCTCCTCTCGTTTGGCTTCAGGCGTATCACGCAACAATCGCCGGCCAATTCTGAGATGGGTGATTTGTTTTTGCGGTTCTGGAATCAGGGAATAGGCTGCCTGCTGAACGCGGTCGTGCAAAAACCGATAGGTGGGATTGATCGAACTCTGGGGGTTAGCCAGATCTGAATCTTCCGCCTGAAAAAATTTGTAGAGCTGACTGGTTGGCACCATGAGGCCGTCCTGCAATGCTTCCCACAATAGGGCAACAATCTGGGTTGGCGACTGCTCTGAGACAATGGCTAGTGTTGCCAAATCGAACTGATTGCCAATGCAAGCCGCTAATTGCAGAACTTGCTGAGTTTCAGGGGCCAATTTCTGCAAGCGCTGCGCCATAAACTCCACCACATCGTCGGTGAGGGATAGCGCATTTACCTGGGTCATATCGCATTCCCAGTAGCGTTGCTCGCGATTAAAGGTAAGGTGTCCTTCTTCGTATAACGCCTTGAGAAACTGGGTTGTAAAAAAAGGATTACCCTGGGTTTTGCGATCAATCAATTCGGTTAAGGGTTGGGCACGCTCTGTGGAACAATGAAGTGTATCTGCAACTAAGCGATTGGTATCCTGAATTGTCAGCGGTGCTAGCGTAATTGTGTTGATGATTGCCCCAGCTTGCTTCAGGTCCTTCAGCGTCAACATGAAGGGATGAGCTGGTGACACTTCATTGTCTCGGTAGGCACCCAGCAGCAGCAAATAGCTACTGTCATTCATTAACAGTTTGAGCAACTGAAGCGAGGCTGAATCGGCCCACTGTAAATCGTCTAGGAACATCACCAATGGGTGATCGGCAGTGGTCAAAATCTGGATAAATTTATGGAATAGCAGATTAAACCGATTTTGGGCAGCACTACCCGACAACTCCGGTGCAGCAGGCTGGGGACCGATGATTTGCTCTAGCTCAGGAACTACGTCAATAATCACTTGCCCATTCTCGCCCAGAGCCTCCAACAGTTTGGTCCGCCAGCTCTGCAACTGGGCATCACTTTCACTCAACACCTGCCCCACCCAATCCCGAAACGCCTGAACAAAGGCAGAAAAGGGAATATCGCGATTAAATTGCTCAAACTTGCCCTTAACAAAATAGCCCCGCTGGCGCAGGATCGGCTTGTGAACTTCATTCACGACTGCCGTTTTGCCAATTCCCGAAAAACCTGCAACCAGCAGTAATTCCGAACTGCCGTGGCTGACGCGGTCAAAGGCGGCCAACAGGGCTTGCACTTCTTGCTCGCGCCCGTAGAGTGCTTCGGGAATCAAAAATCGTTCGCTGCGATCTTGCTGACCCAACACAAAGGGCTGAATCGCGCCGTTGGCTTGCCATTGGGCCAAACAAGTTTGCAGATCATGCTGCAATCCCAAGGCACTCTGATAGCGATCTTCTGCATTTTTTGCTAACAGTTTAGCGACAATTTCAGAAATGATTGGCGGAACATTGGAATTCATTTGATGGATAAGGTTGGGTACTTTTGCTATGTGGCAATGCACCAACTCCAATGGATCATCCGTCTGAAAAGGCAACTCTGCGGTCAGTAGTTCGTACAGCGTCACTCCCAACGCATAGAAATCAGCCCGGTAATCAACGCCGCGATTCATGCGTCCGGTTTGCTCAGGAGCTAAGTAGGCCAGTGTTCCTTCCAGCCGCTGCGGATTTTTGATCTCCTGGGTCTCTTTGGGTAAGAGAGAGGCAATACTAAAGTCGATCAGTCTGATCTCTTGGGTCTCTGGATGAAACAGAATATTAGCGGGTTTGATGTCTTTGTGAATAACCCGGTGACTATGTAGGTGATGTAAAATCTGGCTGAGCTGGAGAGCGATATGCAGGACTTGCGGCCATGAAAGGCTCTGGGCCTGAGCATAATCTCTGAGAGAAACACCGCCGAAATCTTCCATTACCAGCGCGTAGCTGTTGCGGTAGGGTTCCAGGCTGTAGGGGCGCACAATGCCAGGAATATCCAAATTTTTGGTAATGGTGTATTGATTGCGAAACTGCAATAAGTCGTTGAAGCTAGGATAATCGGGGTGCAGCAGTTTAATAATCACTGGGCGCTGACTGGACTGCTGCACGGCTCGATACACGACGGTTCGAGTCCCGACATAGAGTTGCTCAACGATGGAGTAGCCGACAAGGTCAGGTGACGGGCCAGGTGATAGATTGGGACATGCACTGGTCGGTAACATGGCAGCAGGCAACAATTCCAGTTTGCTAAAACCACTTCTAACATTCCCAAGAATTCAGCGGTTTCATCGGCCTTGGCACCTACTGGACACCTACTGGGCATCTGCTGGGCATCGATCTATGTCCTGTCAGTCATGAAACAAGTCATCTGGCGGCAGTTTGAACGGATTTTCGACTTCAGCTGTCGATTTGGCGCTGTGGAGTTTAGCCTGCTGATTGGTCGGGTAATCATCGCGATGATTGCGGTGATTGGGACTGCGCCACTGATCCAGAATATCTTTGACCAGAATTTCTTGAATAAAGGTTTTGGCAATTACGGCCAGCGGTAGGGCCAGCAGGAGTCCTAGAAAGCCAAAAAAGCGGGCAAACACCAACTGGGCGGCTAGCGTCATGGCGGGCAGCAGCGAAACCTGGTTTGCCATAATCGTTGGCGTGATCAGGTAGGCTTCTAGATTTTGAATCACGATATAGAGAATCAATACAGCCAGCACTTTCCAGGGCGCATCTAGAGCCGCTACTGTAAGCGGAAACACCATGCTCAGCGTCGGACCAATATTGGGAATAAAATTGAGCAACCCGGCCAACAGCGCCTGAGCCAGCACGAATTCAATTTGCAGTGCCCATAGTCCAATCGCTGACAGGAGAGCCACGACGGTAGAGCTAATCAAGGCCCCGCCTAACCAGCTTCCTAAAGCCACTTCGCATTTGCCCAGCACGGTATCGATCCGTTCACGGTAAAAGGCTGGAAAAAGCTGCACAACAGCATAACGATACGCTAATGGATTAGCCAGTAACATCAAGGTAAAGACGATGAGCAATAGCCCCTGTAACAGAACAGCCAGCGATCCAGAGAAAATAGCGAAAAAGTTAGGCAAAACATCGCGCAAAAATGGTTGAATCTCATCGATCAGGCGAGAAGGACTGGGTAATTCCACATCCGTCAACCAGTCCGGGCGATTGTTTAGCAACGTTTCTACCCAGGACACCACCCGCAAGAAGCCAACTGGTACGAGTGCTCCCAGTTCCAAGAGCTGATCCACAAACGGCGGCACAATCAAGTAGAAAATCAGAAAAGCCAGCAGAAGCGATAAGCTCACAGTCAGTAAGACTGCCCTGCCTCGCGACATCCCTAGTTTTTGCAGTTGTCGAGCCACCGCATTCAGGGCGATTGCCAACACCACTGCTGTGAAGACTAGCAGCAGCACCTGACGAATCTGCCACAAAAACACCAGCACAATAACCAGGCAAAGAAAACTGAGCCATTGACCAAGATTCACTACGTTGACTCCCGACTCCTAACAGACAGCAGGCCGACAGGCTTATTCTAATAGTAAGTTTTGAGTTTTAAGTTTTGAGTTTTAAGTTTTGGTGGCAGCGTCAAGATTTAGCAGCTAGAGAGACCAAACCGAGGGGTTCATCAACTCAAAACTCGGTTCGGCTGACTCACCGGAAGCCAAAACTCAAAACTCAAAACTCAAAACTCAAAACTCAAAACTTAACTCATTGGCTTAGCCAAGCGATGGCTTCCCGAATCCAGGCTTCGGCGTCGTTGGTTTTGGAGAGGGCTGTTTTTTGCCCCACTGCTCGCAGGGCTTGCATGATTTCGCTGTTGGTATAGCCGAGGGCAATCAGGGTCATTTCTACATCTTCCTGCACCGTACCGGCAGGGCCAGCGTCGGGAGTTGTGCTGAGGCCCGATTGTAGCCGCCATTCGGCTAGCTTGTTTTTTAGCTCTAGGGCGATGCGTTCGGCGGTTTTGGCTCCAATGCCGGGAGTGCGGGCCAAGAGGCGGGTGTTGCCAGAGACAATAGCTTGCACCAGATCGGGGAGACCCATACCGTCGAGCAGCGCCATTGCAATTTGGGGACCGACACCGCTGACGCCGGTCAATTGCCGGAACAGATCTCGTTCAGCCAGGGAGCCAAACCCAAACAGCACCACTTGGTCATCGCGGACTTGCTGGTGGGTAAAAATTTGCACAGTCTCACCGATGCCGGGTAAGGTTTGCAGCAGGCGCGGCGTAATTTGCAAATCGTAACCAATTTGATTCACATCGAGGGTCAGAATTACGCGGCCACTAGCGACTTTATGAATGCTGGCAATCACGCCCTTGAGGTAGCTAATCATGGAGCACAGTCATGGAGCATAACAGCAGAGGTCAAGGTACCAGTATAGGCGTGCTTGGGATGAATCGGAGCGATGAGAGGATAGCGGGTGTTTAACTCAGGTTAGCCTTCTGGAAAAAAGGCCGCATCGAGAACTTGCGCTAGGGTATAGGGAGATTCGCTAGGAAAGGAAGCAATTGGCAGTCCGGTTTCGGCACTGGCTTGTTCTGTGGCATCGATGTAGCACTGGGAAAAAATTTCGTGTAGATAGGGCTTGAGGCTGGGAGAACTAGCCAGGTCATCTCGAATCCACTGGCGATGCTCGACAATACTGCCCTTCCAGCTTCCACTGCGAAATTGGGGCTGATACTGCCATTTGAGCAGATGTAGCAAAACAATTGTTACGTTACTCTTCAGGCTTTTTCGTTCACTGCGCCCCATGTCTGCAATTTCTTCGATTAGATTGTCCCAGTCGATGGCAGCATAGTCTTGCTGGCGCAGCTTTTCGACCGTGATTTCAATCCATTGCAGGTAATCGGTTTCGTATAGGCTGGGCTGGTGCGATTGGATTTCAATGGCCATTGCGTTTCTCCGACTCCTGATGTGACCCTCGTCTTAGTTCTACCCTACGGTAACTGAGCTGACAAAATTAGGCTTCTGGAAAGAAGTTGGCATCTAGTACCTGCGCTGGAGTATGAGGGGATTCACTAGGAAAGGAAGCAATTGGCAGTCCGGTTTCGGCGCTGGCTTGCTCCACCGCGTCTGCATAGCATTCTGAAAAAACTTTTTCCAAATAGGGTTTAAGGCTCGGAGAATCTTGGATAGCCCTGCGAATCCGTCTGCGATGCTCGACAATGCTGCTTTTCCAGCTACCGCTGCGCATCGAAGGCTGATATTGCCATTTGAGTAGGTGCAGCAGCAGAACAATTAAATTACTCTCAAACGCTTGTCGTTCACTGCGCCCCATGTCTGCAATTTCTTCGATTAGATTGTCCCAGTCGATGGCGGCATAGTCTTGCTGGCGCAGCTTTTCTAACGTGGTCTCGATCCATTGCAGGTAATCGGTTTCGTATAGGTTGGGCTGGTGAGATTGGGTTGCAGTTGCCATCGCATTCCCTCCAATTCCTGAACTGGCCTTTCCTCAGTTCTACTCTACTGTGTCTAAATTGGTCGCTAAGCGTTGTCGCAGTTGTCGAATGGCTGCTCCGGTGCCTTGTTCACTAGCGGCAGTCAGGCACTCAGCAACTAGAGCGGGTAGATCGAACTCTGGGAAATAACGGCTGGTGGTTTGCGGTTGGTAGGCGTTTACTTCTAGACCATAGATGGCGAGATGGCGATTTTTTTGCAGCAGCCATACTTCGGGTACGTTGTAGGCAGCGTAATCGTTGGCGTCGGTGTAGGTGGTGACGTCGATTTCGATTACCAAATCCGGTGCCGGATCACGGCCCCACTGCAAGTGGTCATGGCCTACGGCAGCTTGCCAATTGTCGATATAGAAACAGTAATCCGGCTCGATGCCGCCTGCTTCCGACAGTTCCATGGTGATCGAAGGCTTCGTAGTTGCGGTTTTGCTAGTCAAGGATGGCTGTAACCACATCAGCTACGATATTTGCTTCTCGACCATGCTTAGGCAGTGGCGCTCTCAGCAGAATTTCTCCATTGCGGTACTTGATGCGAGGAATCGAACCATCGCCGCGACTGTCGCACAAGGCACGGTAATCCTGCCAAGTTCCCGGCATCCGGACGACGGTTCCGGGTGGAAGCTGGATGCGCTCGCGGGAGATCAGGGCGTACATGGGTTAATGGAGAAGGGGCAATGGAGAGAGGTGGGATGAGCAGAGCGTTTAGGACGCTGAGGATTTGGGTTTGTGGGTTGAGTTGATGTGCAGTTCCTTGAGCTGCTTGACATCCACTGGCGAAGGTGCGTTGGTGAGCAGACAGCGGGCCTGTTGGGTTTTGGGGAAGGCAATCGTATCGCGGATCGATTCTTCACCGGCCAACAGCATCACCAAGCGATCCAAGCCATAGGCAATGCCGCCGTGGGGAGGGGTGCCGTACTCAAACGCTTCTAGCAAAAAGCCAAATTTGTCGTAGGCTTCCGCGCTGGACAGCCCGATGGTTTCAAACACCTGCTGCTGCACCTCCGGTTGATAAATTCGCCGACTGCCGCCGCCCACTTCAAACCCGTTAAACACCAGGTCATAGGCTTGAGCACGGGCCGTTTTCAGGTCATGCTGGTCCTCTGGCATTGGGGCAGTGAAGGGATGGTGCAGGGCTTCCAGCCGCTTTTCATCCGGGTTCCACTCGAACATGGGAAACTCGACGATCCAGAGTAAGTTGATTTTGCTGGGATCGATCAGGTTGAGTTCGCGGGCCACGACCTGCCGCAGCCGATCCAAGGTTTTGTTGACGGTAGGCGCATCACCGGCCCCAAACAGCAGTAGATGACCGGCCTCTGCACCCGTGCGGCTGAGCAATTCCTGTTTCTGCTCGTCCGAGAGGTTGTCTTTAATTGCGCCGATGGTATCAATCTCGCCGTTGTCGCGCACGCGGATATAGGCCAAGCCTTTGGCTCCCATTGCGGTGGCTTCGTTGAACAAATCGCCGCCGGGTTTGATCCGCACATTCGAGATCGCTTCGTTACCGCCGGGGATCGGTAAGACTTTCACAATACCGCCGCTGGCCACCGCGCCCGAAAATACCTTGAAGCCGGAATCTTTGACCAGATCGGAGACATCCACCAGTTCCAAGCCATAGCGGGTATCGGGTTTGTCAGAACCGTAACGATCCATGGCGTCGGCGTAGGTGAGACGCGGAAAGGGACGGGGCAGCTCGATGCCTTTGACCTGCTTAAAAATGTGGCAAACTAGGCCCTCGTTCAGCTCGATGATTTCGTCTTGCGTCATGAAGCTCATTTCCATGTCGAGCTGGGTGAATTCTGGCTGACGGTCGGCCCGCAGGTCTTCATCGCGGAAGCAGCGGGCAATTTGGTAATAGCGGTCAAAGCCGGACACCATCAGCAGTTGCTTGAACAACTGGGGCGATTGCGGCAGGGCAAAAAAGTCTCCCGGATTGACGCGGCTGGGCACCAGGAAGTCACGCGCCCCTTCGGGCGTAGAGCGGGTCAGCATCGGGGTTTCCACTTCAATGAAGCCCTGCTCGTCTTCCAGGTAGCGCCGGATTGCTTTGACCACCTGATGCCGCAACTGCAGATTCTGGCTCATGCGTTCCCGCCGCAAATCGAGGTAGCGATACTTGAGGCGCAGCTCTTCTCGCACCGGCTCTGGCTCGGCAGTGGAAACCTGAAACGGCAACTGCTTGCGCACCGCATTCAGCAGCTCGATCTGATCGGCATAGATTTCGACTTCGCCCGTGGGGATGCGAGGATTGAGCGACTCTGGTGGCCGCTTCGTCACCCGTCCTACCACTTTGACCACATACTCGTTGCGCAGAGCATCGGCAGTGTCATAGGACGCCGGTGTACGTTCTGGGTCGCTGACAATCTGGGCGATCCCAGTCCGGTCGCGCAAGTCGATGAAAATCACGCCCCCATGATCGCGGCGACGATCGACCCAACCGAAGAGAGTCACCGTTTGTCCAACCTGTTCGGCCCGAAGTTGACCGCAATAATGGGTTCGCATGGCAGTAAATTGAAAAGGCTACAACGTGGGAAATTGAGTGAAAACCCTTCCATTATCCAGTATGAGCGCAACTCCTGATCAGAAAAAGTTCACAATGCAAAAAGTAGCTGTATTTGGCAATGCTGGCGGCGGCAAATCCACCCTCAGCAGGCAATTATCAGAAATCACGGGGTTGCCACTTTACATTTTGGACAAGATTAAATTCCAACCAGGAGGCACTGAGGTTTCCGATGAAGACTACAGGCGCATTCATCAGGACATTTTGGCGACTGAGCAATGGATCATTGACGGGTTTGGCTCTATCGATACCCTCTGGCCGCGTCTCAATCAAGCCGATAGCTTGGTGTATGTGGATTTACCGCTGTCTGTGCATTTCTGGTGGGTGACTAAGCGATTGCTGACGGGCTACCTTAAATCCCCTGAAGGTTGGCCCGAAAACAGTCCAATCCTAAAGAGTTCGATCAGCAGCTACCGTGCGCTCTGGTTGTGCCATAAACGGTTGACCCCAAAATATCGCGAGTATGTCGAGCAGTCCCGCAGTACCAAACAGGTTTACCACATCAAATCAACGAAACAAATTTCGCAATTTCTGCAATTGATTGAGAGCCAGACTCGCTCAGAAGACAGTACATCAGCTTAACTAAATCAGCACCATCCAAGAGGCAGAAGGCTGTGTCAATCCGATTATTTCGCTTCTTGTTTCGCTTCGTCACTGCCCACCCGCGCGTCAACAGGTAAGCGACGCCACAAACGAACCCAAAAAAATCATAGACTCCAATCCAACCTGAAATTTGCTAAGCTATTGCACGATTTCATCCGGTTTTATCATGACCATCTCACCCCTGCGCGTCTGCATTATCCTTGGCACCCGTCCGGAAGCAATCAAACTGGCTCCGGTGATTCAAACCTTTCAGCACGATCCGGCCTTTGAGACGCAGGTGGTGCTGACCGGACAGCATCGGGAAATGGTAGCGCAGGTGATGGATTTGTTTGATCTACAAGCAAATCACGATCTGGCGATCATGCAGCATGGTCAGACTTTGACCGACATTACCTGCCGCAGCTTGCGCGGATTAGAGGAACTGTTTCAGCAGCTTCAGCCGCAGATCGTCTTAGTGCAGGGGGATACCACCACCGCCTTCGCTGCCGCTCTAGCTGCCTTTTACCAGCAAATCCCAGTGGGTCATGTCGAAGCAGGGCTGCGCACCGACAATATCTATAATCCCTATCCCGAAGAAGCGAATCGGCGGCTGATTTCCCAGATCACTCAGCTCCACTTTGCACCTACGCCCCGTTCGGTCGAGAATCTGGAGCGGTCGGGCGTGGTGGGCAAAATTTATCACACCGGCAACACGGTAATTGACGCTCTCCTCAATGTTGCGGCCCGGCATCCTGACTGTCCGGTGCCTGGACTCGATTGGAACCAGTATCGCGTGATTCTGTCTACGGTACACCGCCGCGAAAATTGGGGCGAACCGCTACGCGAGATTGCTGAAGGCTTTCTGCAAGTTCTGGATAAATTCCCGGATACAGCTCTGTTACTGCCGCTACACCGTAACCCAACCGTGCGGGAACCATTACAGGCAATTTTGGGGAATCATCCGCGGGTATTTTTAACTGAACCGCTCGATTATTCTGAGTTGGTGGGAGCGATTCAGCGCTCGTATCTGCTGCTCACCGATTCCGGCGGTTTGCAGGAAGAGGCTCCTAGCCTAGGAAAACCTGTGTTGGTGCTGCGCGAAACCACCGAGCGACCCGAAGCCGTGATGGCTGGAACCGCCAAACTCGTGGGAACTCGCTCTACAGCCATTGCGGAAGCAGCCGGACGCCTCTTAAGCCAGCCTGCGGCCTATCAGGAAATGGCCAATGCGATCAACCCCTTTGGCGACGGGCATGCCTCCGAACGAATTGCTGAAGCGGTGAAAGCCTACATATCGCGCTGAAATTCTTCTAGGGCATCCATCAAATGCACCTGAGACTGCATCGGCAGCAGATCGGACAACGGTAGCTCGACTTTGCCACCGCCCAGCTTCACCTTGATGCCTTTCAGCACAGTGTTGACCTCACTCTCCGAAACGCTGCCCTTTTGCAGCATCGGATAGAACTGCTCGGCTAGCGTAGTGTGGAGGTGGGCATCGCTAAGATACAGGTGCCATTTGGCCACATCAATATAGACGTTCTCACCAATCGAGGCAGCTAGTTTTTCAATTGCTTCACTTGACATGATGACCCTCTAGTTCAGTTTGAATGATGATCCAGCCTTACCTTCACTTCGAGTAATCTGCTATAGCAAAGATGTAGATTGCGTGAACCACCAATGCCGTTAGCCAGATGCCGGTCAACCAAACGGTCCAACTCCAGTCTTGATGCTGTAAAGTACGAACAAACCAGGCACCAGAATTAATGGCAGCAAAGACAGCAACGTGAACGGCAAAGTTCATGCGGTCATCTAACTTACGATAATCGGGATCTTGACGAGTCGGAATTCGAGACCAACGCGGAGGCATAGGCTGTGCAAATCATTCAGTTAACGTTAAAGCAGTTGGGCGAGGAATAATATCATTGGAACCCATAGAAATCAATGAATTCATCTCCATTGAGAAGGAGATTACGATCGAATTCCTGCCTTCTGCTTTTTCTATTGTAAGGGTTTGTCAGGGGTTCGTTCTTTGTGATGAGTGGATGGGCTTCGCCGTGAGCGGCTCAGCCGAACGGTGGATGGGTGCTTCTTAGCCAATCGCTTCCGGGGATAGAGGAAACCTGATTCAAGAGGTGACTAAAATCAATAGGATTGTTTTAACCTAGCCCTATCTTGTCCTCATTCCCATCTGACCAATTCCATCATTCTGTGCCAAAGCTGCTATTAGTGCATCAGCGTCTTTGTGGGGTCTCTGGTTGTCCGATTCCCTACTTCAGCAATCACGATCCGCTGAGTGAGTTAGTCTCAGCTTTGCTGTCTCACCGGACGAAAAATGCTGACTCGCATCGAGCGTTTCAGCAGCTCATCCAGCAATTTCCTACCTGGGAAGCGGTCCGCGACGCTCCTACCGCCGCAATCGAAGCGGCCATTTCAGCTAGCACTTGGCCCGAACAAAAGGCTCCTCGGATTCAGCAGGTGCTGCGGCTTGTCAGCGAACGCTGCCCAGATTGGTCGCTGGATTTTCTGGGTGAGATGCCGGTTCCGGAGGCCAGAGCTTGGTTGGAATCCCTGCCGGGAGTAGGCCCCAAAACCAGTGCTGCCGTGCTGTGCTTTAGTCGGCTACGCCGTCGGGCATTAGTAGTAGATAGTCACCACCATCGGGTCGCGGTGCGGTTGGGCTTGATTCCGGCCAAGGTTGATGTGGCAGCCGCCCATGCGGTTCTGGAAGCCCAGCTGCCTGAATCCTGGACGGCGCAGCAGGTGTACGACCACCACGAGGTCTTCATGCTGCATGGGCAAAAGTGCTGCTTTTACCGCCGTCCGGCTTGCCATCGCTGTGCCGTGCTGGACCTTTGCCCAACTGGACAGGCCATTGGAATCAAAACTGAGTCAACCGGTTGAAGTCATGCCGCCTGATTGGACAGGACGCTTGTATGATAGAAAGTAAAGAAATGTAAAGATATAGACGATGCGCTCTGGTGGAATACGGCAAGCAAAAGCTCAGCGGATAGTGGTGATTGGGGCCGGAATTGGTGGACTGACAGCAGCGGCACTGCTGGCCCATCGCGGTTACTCGGTTCTGGTATTGGATCAGGCGATCGTCCCTGGGGGTTGTGCGTCTACATTCAAGCGCAAGGGATTCACCTTCGATGTGGGTGCAACTCAGGTGGCCGGACTGGAACCGGGCGGCATTCATCACCGCATCTTTTCGGAGCTAGGCATCGAGCCACCCGCTGCAACGCCATGCGATCCGGCCTGTGCCGTGTATCTCCCCCACGAAACCGCGCCCATTCAGGTTTGGCGTGATCCGCAGCAATGGCAGGCCGAGCGTCAGCGTCAGTTTCCGGGTAGCGAACCGTTTTGGCAGTTGCTGGCCGATCTGTTTCGCTATAGCTGGGCCTTTCAGTCGCGTGATCCGGTGTTGCCGCCGCGCGATCTTTGGGATTTAGCTCAACTGGTGCAGGCGGTGCGCCCCGATACGCTTCTCACCCTACCCCATACCTTCACCACTGTAGGGCAAATGCTGCGGGCCTATGGGTTAACCGATCGTCGCCTCAAGACTTTTTTGGACCTACAGCTCAAGCTCTATTCCCAAGTCGATGCCGATGAAACCGCGCTGCTCTATGCCGCAACGGCACTAGGCGTTTCCCAGGAGCCACAGGGACTCTATCATTTGCAGGGCAGTATGCAGGCGTTGAGTGATTGTTTGGTGCAAGCACTAGAACGCGATGGCGGCAAGCTATTAATGCGGCATACGGTTCAGCGAATTCTGACTGAGAATAATCGGGTCACAGCAATCGAGATTTGCAATCAAAAAACAGGCGACGTTTGGGTTGAACCGGCAGATCACGTCATTGCGAATGTTACGGTGCAAAACTTGGTGCAATTGCTGGGTGATGCTGTACCAACGGGATATCGCCGGCGAGTAGACAAGCTGCCTACGGCTTCCGGAGCCTTTGTGATCTATCTGGGCGTCAAGCAGGACGCGATTCCGGCCAACTGTCCGCCGCACTTACAGTTCCTCTACGACTATGATGGTCCGATTGGCGAAAATAATTCCCTATTTGTTTCGGTCAGTCATCCCGGCGATGGACGGGCACCAGAGGGATATGCCACGGTGATTGCCTCTTCGTTTACCCATCCAACCATTTGGTGGAACGGTGAAGCAGCATCGGACTCCTACCAATCGCTAAAGCAGCACTATACCGACACAGCGATTCAGCGTCTAGGCCAATTTTTCCACCTCACCCCCGACACAATTGTGCATGTAGAAGCCGCGACTCCGCGCACATTCGCCCACTATACCGGACGCGATCAGGGCATTGTTGGCGGTATCGGTCAACGCATTTCCACCTTCGGTCCGTTTGGGTTTGCTAACCGCACCCCGATCAATCACCTGTGGCTTGTAGGCGACTCGACCCATCCAGGAGAAGGAACGGCTGGCGTTAGCTATTCGGCTCTCACAGTCGTTCGTCAAATCGAGGCAGAGTCATAACCTATCCGTACCATTCTGCGTCATCATTGCGTATACACAGGTTGATTTTTGCCTCTCTCACTCTCGTCCAGTTTTGAGATACATTACCTGATTGACTGACACAACTCTGGATGCTGGCGGCTAAAGCCTCACCTACTAGAACCGCCATAGCCATAAGATTTGTCAGTCAACCAGACGGCTGAACTTTCAGGCAAGCCAGGAGCGGATCGCTCGCCTCTGGGAACAGTCAGCGTTTATTAATCTGGCGACGAGCAAAAAGCGCAAGGATGACAAGGCGATCCAGATGGAACTGGAGGTGGGGAAACAGCAGCAAGAGGCGATCGTTGCTGCCCTTCAGCAAATGGATGGGGAGACGCTATACAAGTCCCGTCCTCAGTTTCTCAAGGTGCTGGATGCAGCATTGAAAGGAGCGGGTGTTAAGTTGAGCGCCCTGGTGAAGAAAGCAGTTCTGGCGGCGTTCAGCGATCGTGACCTGACGGCTGAGGTTTGCTTAGACAGTGGCGGCAACCCGGAACCCGACCCGGATCTGCGGGATACCGAGATTGTGCCGTTGACGATATCGCGCTGCCCCTACCGCTAGGATACGATGACAAGCAGACGGGGCTGGATCAGCTTCTCGATCTGGTGCGCGACCACTGCGAAAACTATCTGAAAGCAGAGGTTTTGCCCCATGTCCCCGATGCCTGGATCGACCACAGCAAAACGAAGGTCGGCTATGAGATTCCGTTAAACCGCCATTTTTACGTCTATCAGCCGCCGCGCCCGCTGGAGGAGATTGAGGACGACATCAAGCAGCTAGAGGCGGATATAGTGAAAATGCTGGGGACAATCGTTTAGTCAGGGTAAGGGGGACAAATAAATTGTACTGGAGGGAGTAACTGACTCAGTGAAAGCACAACCAGCACAATTAAAGGATGTTGAAGGATATTGAAGAGGAAGGAACACTATGCAATCTTTTACCGCCATTATTGAGCGAGATTTAGACACGAATCTTTATGTAGGATATGTTCCCGGATTTCCTGGGGCGCATTCTCAGGGTGAAACGCTGGATGAGCTAAAAGAAAATCTGCGCGAAGTAATTGAGATGTTGCTAGAAGAGGAACCCGTTATATTCGAGACGGAGTTTGTTGGAACACAACAAATTGTAGTCGGCTAGATCATGAGTAATATTCCAGTTCTGAAACTGCAGGAAGTTGTCAGAATTTTAGAAAATCTTGGATTTGTGGAGGTGCGTCAGCGGGGATCACACAAGCAGTTTCGCCATGCAGATGGTCGAGCAACGACCGTTCCTTTCCATAAGGGACGTGATATTTCACCCCGATTGTTACGGCAGATTGCCAGTGATATTGAGTTAACGATTGAAGAGTTACTAGAAGCACGGTGAAGCGAAATGGGTGGATATTTGGCTTATACAGAATCTAAGGATTCTGGGGTTGAGTGGTTGGGTGATATTCCAATTACGTGAACGGTTATGCCAATCAAATTTGCATTGGCATTGCCAATAACTGATGGTCCTCATGAAACTCCTGAACTACAAGATGAGGGCATTCCTTTTATGCGCCTCATGAATGACAATGACTTTCGAGAAATGACGGCCCAATACTTGATGCGAGTAATATATCAACAGATCAATCAGAACGAAAATTAACACACAACAGGCGATCCATAACTCCGAAGTTGATACTCCTCAATGCCTCCCTAATTCTTCTCAGTAACCCACGTTTTTCGCATGGGAGTTTGACAAACTGGTTAGCCTAGGGTGAAAGGATGCGCGAAGCCCGGCCATCGCAATCCGCCTGCGGTGGCCGAAAAACTTCGCAAAGCGAGAGCAGAGCGAGATAAATTAACCTCCCTCACCCCAGCGGCGGAAGAGACGCCGAAAGAAGTTGCGGGGACTTTCTGAGGGACGATCGCTAGCCAAATCAGCAGCGTCGGTAGATGGATCAAAAGACCGGAAAGAAGTTAGCTTCAGACCTAGTTCCTTTGTATCTGACTGAGCCTCAGCGACCCCGTATGTCAGACCATACGTGAACAGCGACAGCATAAAAATTAGATTCTACTTAACTCAACAATTGACTACACAAAAGCACAGCGTTGACTAGTCACATTCATTTAACTCAAAGCTTTGGCCAAAATTTTTGAATTAAACACATCCGTGCTACCACTAGTTTACCGAGAATTGGGCAAATCTGTCGATGGTGCGGTTAAAGCAAACTAAACGCGAGCCGCTATGCCCCTTGCACCTGGGCCGCCATCCACTCTAGGTAAGGCTGTGAGCCAGCCACAAGAGGAATAGCGATAATTTCGGGCGTTTCATAGGAGTGAATGGCGCGAATTTTGGCTTCTAGATCGGCAAAGCGATTCAAATCGGTTTTGATCAGGAGCTGCCATTCTTGCTCGCGGCACACTTCCCCTTTCCAGGTGTATACCGAACGAATCGGCAGAACGCTGACACAAGCGGCTAGTTTTGCCTCCACTAGGGCATCAGCCAAGGTTTCGGCTTCGGCTTGGGAAGCGGCAGTGACGAAAACAATGCCAAATTGTGCAAATTGTGCTTTCTGCTCCATCGGACCTAATCTCATCGATGTGGCACTACTTCTACTCTAAGCCAGATAGATCGTTGCCGATCTGAATCGTACAATCCAAAATGAACTTGCCAAAATGAACTGGTCGAATATCGAAGCGGAACCTATGCGAAAACTGTTGTTTGGTGGACTGTGGTTAGGATTGATTGTCTATGCCTTTTTTCTGGCTCCGCCGAATCAGCCCGACACATTTGATTTGATTCAACGACTGGCGACCGGGCAATGGCAGGGCATTAATCCATTGATCATCGCCTTGTTCAACATTATGGGCGTCTGGCCCTTGATCTACAGCGGGTTGCTGTTCTTTGATGGACGGGGGCAGAAAATTCCGGCTTGGCCGTTTGCGGTGGGTTCGTTTGGTGTGGGAGCCTTCGCGCTATTGCCCTATCTGGCTTTACGCCAGCCCAATCCTCGCTTTACTGGAGAAAAGAACCTGTGGCTGAAGCTGCTGGATTCCCGCTGGACGGGCCTAGTTTTGGCGATTGGAACGGTGGGGTTGCTGGCCTATGGGCTAATCGCTGGCGACTGGGCAGAGTTTGTGCAGCAGTGGCGCACCGATCGCTTTATTCACGTCATGAGTTTGGACTTTTGTTTGCTCTGCCTCTTGGTTCCCAGTTTGCTGGGCGACGATCTGGCTAGACGAGGAATCACGGATTCCCGCTGGTTTTGGGCTGTCAGTTTGGTGCCGTTGCTGGGAGCCTCGATCTATTTGGCGGTGCGTCCACCCATCGAAGCTGATTCCGCAGAGGCGACGTCGGTTCAGAAGTCTACTCTGATCGGCAACGGCTGAACCAAACTCCTTGTTAAGCTTGTTGTTAAGCTTGTTGGGCTGGCTAAGTTAGGCCCGT
This sequence comes from Leptolyngbya sp. NK1-12, assembly GCF_032598965.1. Classification (NCBI taxonomy): domain Bacteria; kingdom Bacillati; phylum Cyanobacteriota; class Cyanophyceae; order Leptolyngbyales; family Leptolyngbyaceae; genus Leptolyngbya; species Leptolyngbya sp. NK1-12. The sequence goes on along the minus strand of NZ_CP053586.1, from coordinate 5,117,130 downwards.
CAATGATTGCCGCAGCTCAGTAGGATTCCCTAGACAAAGTTGATTTTGACGACCTGATCCGCCCCGGCTTGGTTGCGGCGATCGGTTGCTTTGAAGCTAAACTCATCGCCCAAGTCATAGCGGACAATCTGCGAGGTCGCTCCGTCGCTAGACGCCCAGGCAATTGTGGTTTCTGAGAAACTGGGGGTGTCATCATTGCGGGCATCGCTGGTAAGCGGCTTGGCGCTAGTGCCATCAAAGTAGAAGAGTTTGCGAGCCGGAGCGCCTTGGGGGCCGCTCGGGCCAGTTCTGCTACTCCAAACGACCTTAGAACCAAACAAACCGACTGGCACATCGTCCACTTGGTTGCGGGTGATTTGCAGCGTTTGGCTGCCATTAAACAAGAACAATTCAATTGTCCCCCGGCCAGAGGCGTCGGCAGGGCCACCCCCCATCCACAGCAGATTTGAACCACTGATATCGACCAGCGATTCATCGGTGGCATTGGTAGTCAACCGTTGGGTAGTAGCTCCATCAAATCGGAAAAGCTCAAAGGTTCTTAAACCCATACCGTTGAACGGACCACTGCGGCTCAACCAAACGAGCTGATTCCCCTTCATATCGCTGACAAAGTCATCGGTGTTGTTGAAGGTGATCCGCTGGGTTGATGTGCCATCAAATAGCATCACCTCAGTGCTGGGTGCCCCCACTTCCGAAACGCCAACTCTAGAGGACCAAGCGATTCTGCCATTGTCTAGGCGTGGAGCGAGGTCATCCACATTGTTATTGGTGATTTGCTGTACATCATTGCCGTTGAAATAGAAGACTTCACTCGTGGCTCGACCGGCATTCACCGGACCAAGCGCTGCCTCCCATACGGCTGTGCCTGCTTCAAAGTCGCTTACCGTCTCATCAACACGGTTATTTGTCAACTGGCGAACCGCTCCATTCTTGGCATAGAACACTTCATGGGTAGGATAGCCGTACTGATTCAAGGGGCCAATTGGACTGATCCAGAACAGATGCTCACCATCAACCCCAACAAATTCTTCGTTGACAGCGTTATTGGTGAGGCGGTTAGTTGTGGTGCCATTGGACTCAAACAGCTCGTAGGTGGCTCCTTTTGAGTCGGCTGCTCCAACTTGGCTGGCCCAAACCACACGGTTGCCGCTAATGCCCAGCACTTTGTCATCGACCGCATTTTGGGTTAACTGCTTGGTAGTTATACCGTCAGAAAAGAAAATTTCGTTATCAGCACCTCCATCACTGCCACCTGGTCCTTGCCAAACCATGTTGGAGCCAGAGACTAGCGGTTTAGTGCCATTGCCGATTACGGTCACGCCTGCTCTAGCACTGCGATAGGTGACACGTCCCTGGTCGAGATCGGCCTGATTGAAGCTTTGCCCAACCGCGAGGGGTTTGCCATCGAGTTGGAGGAAGCCGTTGCGGGGTGATTGAGTAATCACATAGCGCTGCTCCGAGCCGGAACGGTTAGCACCGGCCAAGGGACTGAACTTGAGCGGAAGCGTTTGCCCACGTTGAACCGTCAGTGATTTGACCTCTCCAGTTGGTGATGGTGTAGTAGAGGGTGACGGCGTAGGAGCGGATAGAGGCGTCGTTGTGGCAATTTGGAGCTGAAAGCTGGTTTTCGTCTTGCTGCGCTTATTCTGGACTCGAATCAAATATTCGCCAGGCTTCAGGGCAGTGCTAATAGATTCAGCCGCATTTCCAGGTTTGGTGGATTTGCGCAGAACGCGGTTTTTTCGATTTAGTAGGAACAGATCGACATTCGCCTTGGCTGCAAAGCCATCTAAAGTCAAGGAAATATCGCTACTGCGAGCCAGTCTAAATCGGTAGAAAACGTCCTTCTTTTTACCAAGTCTGCCTGTAATATCAGTAGGATCACCGGTAAACTGAATCTGTCTAGCGTTGCGTTTCAAGCTAGTCATGAAGAAAAGGTTGCCCCACTATGAAATTTCACTCTCAAGATAGTAGTCCTACCTAAGGTAATCCCACATCACAAAAATTGCGGAACTTTAATCCTCCGCTCACACAATCTTCAACTTGGCCTACAAATCGTAAGTAACGTCTATGGAAATTTACTTCCTTAACAATTTTTCTTGAGGAGACACACAGATTGCTAGCAGCTCTTCTACACTGTGGACCAGCCAAATCCGGGTTTTCAGCCGTTCCTGCACTTGCTCCACCGTCATGTCATCTAGGAAACAAGCTTGGTCATGCTTCAACATCAAGGTAGGAAGCAGGATCCCATCCCCTAGATCTAGGGGTTGTAGCCCCTGTAACAAATCTTCACCTGTCAACAGTCCTGTTACGGTGATTTGTTGTCCCCAATAGAGACTGCGCAGTGCTGCCATCTGCACCGTCAAGCCCTCTACTTGGTTTAATCGCTCTACTAAAGGCTGAAATGCATACTCTACCGCATTTCCCACTACCCATATCAGGCGGCGGGGCTGATCAACGTGGGCTGGGAGTTGGGCAGCAGCAGCATGAAACTGACTGAGAAACTGATGGATCGAGCCAACTCCATTGCCGATCTGAGGATAGTCCTCGTAGTGGGCAGCAGGCGGCAGCGGTTGCTGGGCAATCAGAAACCACTCATCCGCTAACCAGGCAAAGTTGGTACCAAACTGGCGGTGAAACTTAGCTTGTAGTGCCTGCACCTGCGCGATCACCTCGCGGGCTTTTTCTAGCGTTACGGACACCAACTCATCCTCCGGCGGACGAAACCGCGTCAGCCCTACCGGCACCACCGCCACCGAAGCCACCGTCGGTATATCCCCTGAATGGAAGCGGGCCAAGTCCAGCAGGGTTTGCTCCAGATGCGGACCATCGTTAATTCCCGGACACAACACCACTTGGGCATGAATTTGCAGCCGCTGGCTCTGAAACCAGCGCAATTGATCCAAAATCAGTCCGGCCCGTGGATTTTTCAGCAGTCGGATGCGTACCTCTGGTTCGGTAGCATGCACAGAAACATATAGGGGCGACAGCCGCATCTGAGCGATCCGCTCCCACTCGCGGTCAGTCAAATTGGTCAGGGTCAAATAGCTGCTGTAGAGAAAGCTAAGGCGATAGTCGTCATCTTTGAGGTAAAGGCTCTGTCGCTTACCAGGCGGCTGCTGGTCGATAAAGCAAAAGGGACAGCGATTGTTGCATTGGATCAACCCATCGAAGAGGGCGCTTTCAAACTCTAGCCCCAGATCGTCATCGTAGTCCTTTTCAATTTCAACGGTGTGGGTTTTGCCTTTGGCATCCAATACCTCTAGTTCCAACACCTCATCGGCACAGAGAAACTGGTAGTCAATCAAGTCCCGTGGCCGCTGCCCGTTGATCGCGACTAGACGATCCCCCGCTTCAAACCCAACTTCGGCGGCAATCGAATCGGGCAAAACATGGGTAATTAAGGCGGGACGAATGGAGGCTTCACTCATAACTGGACTGGGGGAAGGGGTGGATGGGTAAAAGCTGGCTTTGGTACAGCAGTTTCAGATACAGAGCAATGGTTGCTAGAAAGTGCTCTAGGTGCTCTAGCTTAATAAAAGCGCCTAGTGAGTTTGTCCTATATTTGATTTTAGTTTTTGCGTTACTAGATGAGCGGTTACTGATGCCAGCTAATTTCACAATTCGTCTTGCCAAGCTCGAAGATCGCTCGGTTCTCGTCGGGCTAATGGTCGCGCTGCAAGAGACAGAACGAAAATTACACTCGAATCGAACCTCAGGAGCTGAAATGGCCGATGCCCACTTCGCCTATCTGGAAACCTTAGTTCGGGAACAGCGGGGGCAGATTTATGTGGCAGAATCTCCAGTTGCAGAATGCTCAAGCGGCATTCTTGGCTTTGTTGTTTGTTTTGTAGAAAAGCTGGATGCCGGAGATTTACATGTGATTGAATCCGAGCGAGAATATGGCTACATTTCTGATCTGTATGTGATGCCTGAGATGCGAATGCACGGAATCGGTGCAGCGTTAATGCAGACAGCAGAACGGCATTGCCTAGAGCTGAACCTGAGCATTGTGAGGGTGGGATTGCTAGCTAGCAATGAACCGGCAGCTAAGTTTTATCGCAAAGCTGGGTATCAACCTTATGAGGTGGTGTACGAAAAGCGGCTTCAGGAATAGAAGCTGCTAACCTGTAGCAGCTAACCTGAGTCTGCCTGATTGTTAATCGGTAGCGTAATCACAAAGGTTGCTCCCTGCCCTGGCGTTGACTCGACTTCCAGGCTGCCATGATGCTTCTCAACAATAATTTGTCGAGAAATTGCTAAGCCTAATCCGGTGCCTTTACCAATTTCTTTGGTGGTGAAAAACGGATCAAATAGCTTAGAGCGCAACGCTTCACTAATGCCAGGACCGTTATCAGTAATACGGATAGTAATCTTGTCGCCTACTTGAGTCGTTTGGATGCGAATCCGAGGTTGGGATTGACAATTACTGCTGTTTTCCTCTAATGCATCGATAGCGTTAACCAAAATGTTCATGAATACTTGATTCAATAAACCAGGAAAACATTGCACGAAAGGCAGTTCTCCGTATTCGCAAATAACTTGAATTCCAGTAGGACAGGCTGCATTAGGCTTGAGGCGATTATTCAGAATTACAAGCGTGCTATCAATGCCTTCATGGATATTTACAGCTTTGTATTCAGATTCATCTAGACGAGAGAATATCCGCAGGGAGCGCACAATTTCATAGATACGTTCTGCGCCAATTCGCATCGACGACAACAGTTTATTCAAATCAGCGGTAACAAAATTGAAATCAATTGCATTCTGTCTTGCTTGGATCACCGCTGTCGGATAAGGATACTGCTGCTGATATAGCTGCAATAATTCCAGCAAATCACGAAAATAAGCTTCTGCAAACCCGATATTGCCATAGATAAAACTGACGGGATTGTTGATTTCATGGGCGATGCCAGCTACCAGCACACCCAAAGCCGACATCTTTTCAGATTCAACCAGCTTCAATTGCAGTGTCTTCAGGTTTTCCAGGGCAGTTTCCAGTTCGTGGCTCCGCTGTTCTAGGGCCAGTTGGGACTCTTCGCGCTCGCGGATCACCGCTTTGAGCAGCAGTTCTCTCAACTCGCTGGCCTGCTCTAGCTGCCGTCGGTCTGCTTCTGAGCGCTCCAGCTTTTTTTGCAGAATTCGCACCGTTTTTTCTAACTGCCTGAGTTGATCCTCGTCATCCGTCAGATGCATCCGTTTCTATCCAGCCTTTTCTCGCTTCTACATACTTTCGCCCTAGCGCCCTAGTCCTCCCTGTTCCTACTGCACACCCAACAGCAGCGCCACAAATGTCTCTTGGTGGTAGTAGGTGACGCCCTGGGGTTCTAAGGGCGCAAACTCTCCGTAGGTGTAAAACCCACAGATCGGCAAATTGCTGGGCAATCGTTTGCGAGCAAGCTGATATTCTTCGTTCACACGGGTCCCCAACAGCCAGCGCCGGCAACAGCACGAGAACAACAGAGCGGCAGCAGGTTGAGTACCGGGATAGCACTCTAGCGCCATTGTGAGACTGCTTTCGGCGGCGGCAACGATCTGATCGCGGCTGGCTTCGGTGACACAAACGGTAGCCTGGTCGGGAATGTCTCCCAAAAAGTTGATGCTGCCGGTCTCAACATCATAGGTGTTGGGAACCCGCATATAATACCGATCGCTGTCATCTTCATACACGGCTAGTGGGTTTTCAGCCGTGGGCGGGCGATTGCCTAGATAGCGGTGATAGAACTCCAGCGCTGGTTTGCCGTCGATTTCGTAGAGGACCGTCTTCTCGGCTCGGGTAATCTGGCTTTTGCGGCCAATTGGCTGCCAGCCGCAGGCGACTCCGTAGGAAAACAAAATGGAACCGGAGAAAATCAATACCGGCAGAGCATTCGTCAATACCTCGCTGCCAAAGAACTGGTAGGTAGTCTGAAAGCGAAACTGATCGCCAGCTGCCCCGCCGACAATCGGCACCTGGTTGCCCAAGACCAGCTTGAGCGCTTCTAAAATCGCCCCACCGCTGGTAGTGGTGCCGTCGGTCAGATAGCTAGCCGGTAAGGCCAGGCAGAGTTGAGCCGTTGCGCTACTTTTCTGGGTTGCTTGTGCTACGGCCTGTTGCGCTGCCGTGCCCGGATTTTCCCGCAGGCCATAGCCCACTCCAGCGTGAATTTCGACCGTATCGGAGCAGAACAGCATCAGCGTCAGCGAGTCCTGCTGGAAGCCTAACGTGGAGGACATTTCTCCATCGGTGGTGCAGCCAATCAGCTCTAGGTCTGGAAAGCTGGCCTGGATCTGGCGCAGAATCACGGCATGGTCAAAGTCAATCGCCGCAAACAAGATCCCAGCTTGAGGCGAGATGCCAGCCAGCTTTTGCCGACATTGTAGTAAAACTTCTTCAACTGCCGCCTGGGAATCCGGATCTTCACTGTGGCCTACAACAACCTGAAACATACTGCCTCCGTTACAACCTGAGCAGGGCTAGACCTGAATTGCGCTTTTTGGCCTATAGCTTTTTGGCCTATAATTGGCTGACCCTACTGGTAGGATTCCCATTTGGCCCTAGCTACTCTAAAGCCTGCTCCCTTATACCCGTCATCAACGCTCCCATTTGCCTCTAAAATCCAGAGTGGTGAGGTGTATCGAGTGATGTAAGACAGAGGTTTGATTGATTCCATGCCGGCATCAGATTGGTTAGAAATAGGCCGCATTGTAGCCGCTCAAGGTTTGAAAGGGGAGGTGCGGGTCTATCCCGACTCAGATTTTCCCGAGCGGTTTCAACAACCGGGCCAACGCTGGCTGCTGCGTCCGGGCGCAACCGATCCCGAACCGATTCAGCTCCTGTCAGGACGGTACTTAGCCAACAAAGGACTCTATATCGTCACCTTTGCAGGCATCACCAACCGTGACCAAGCTGAAGCCCTGCGCGATTCTCGCCTGCTGGTTCCCCAAACCGATCGTCCTACCCTAGAAGCAGGAGAATTTCACGTTGCGGATCTGCTCGGCCTAGCCGTATTTGATCAAACTACTGAGGCTCTGATTGGCAGCGTCACCGAGGTCATCCCTGCCGGTAATGATCTTCTAGAAGTTACCCTCACCGACGGCTCCAAAGTACTGATTCCCTTCGTCGAAGCCATCGTGCCGATTGTAGACCTTGAACAACGCCGCATCGAAATTACACCGCCAGCAGGGTTGATCGGGTAGGATCTGATGCGGACGAGTTGGGCAGCCTAGCGACACAGAGCGACACAGAGCGACACAGAAAGATTTACAGATCCTAATCTGAGTGGCTATCCAGGAGTGCCATCGAGCCGCATCTCCTTAATCCCCCTGATGGCAGATGAAGAAATCCAAGCTGAGGCAATACTCTAGGTGGATAGTAAGACAGGCGCGCCACGCTTTCGTCTAGATTGAGGGAGAAAAGATGCTTGGATTTTTCTTAACGACTTTAGCAACTGCCCTAAGCTTGTTGATCGTTGATCTCGCTGTTCCTGGAGTTGATTTAGCCAACTTCCCAGCGGCCATGATAGCAGCCTTAGCCATCGGTTTAATCAACTCATCCATTAAGCCGATCCTATCTGCGTTGTCGATGCCGTTAAACTTTTTAACGCTTGGCTTGTTCTCATTTGTAGTGAATGGATTGTGTTTTTGGTTGGCAGCGGTGTTAGTTCCGGGGTTCAGCGTTCAGGGTTTGATTGCCTTCTTGCTAGGCCCGGTTGTGCTTACCTTTGTGAGCACACTGCTTAATCGCTATTTTGCTGAGCGTAATCCTGATATCAATATTAAAACCGAAGCCTGATCACCAGAACGTTAAGATTCGCTTGATTCAGATTAGATGAAGGTGGACAAGATTGAGTATCCAAATTTGGGTACTCAATTTCTGTCTGTGCCGCTCACTATGTCACTCACACTATCGCTCGCACTATTGCTCACACTATGCTTGATAATTGACCTACGAATTGGAGTAAAGGGATTATGGATACACTTACCCGTGCCAAAGAGCTGAAATTGGCCTTGACAGACTTTGTTTTGGATGCGGAAGACGAAGTGGCAACAGCCCTAGAAACCTACAGTGCGGCTCAACTTTCCCGTAGCCAGCAAACTGACCTGTACCGGCGGGAGTTGGTGGTCGATCGGTTTTTGATGGAAGCCCAGATTGGCGAGCAAACGCCGATTGACCTGTTTATTGCTCAGGAGGCCGATCTAACCGAATCTGATCGGCGATTGCTTCAGCGCTGGCAACGTAGCTTTGTTGGCTTGTTTGCAGTGACCCAGGTGCTTCCAGATGGGTTGGAGTTAATGAACTGGACAACTGCCAAAACCTACACAGTCAGGCTGACTGAGGCAGAGCTACAAGCTGCCGCCAAACTAAAAGAAGGGGATATTTTATTGACCCAAATTGTGCCCCTGTCCGATTCGGACTGGATGGTATCCAGTAAGTGGATTGCTTTAGGAAAATTGGGCAAACCCAAGCTAGCGGTGGCGATTGGTAACTTTAAGCAAAACTATAAAGAGCACCTCTATAGCGATGCTCCAGATCTATTAGAAGAAGCGTGGAAGTCGGTAGAGCGATACCATCAAGATTTTACTGATTTCTTTGGCAGTGGCGAAATTACAATGTCGGGCTATCAGCTCAGCAAAAAACTGGCTGAATTTCAAGAAGTGATGACCGAAAAACAGCTTGAGCGCTCCGGCATTGATCACTCTAAATCGGTGCAGGAGTTAGCTGAAGAAGCAGGCATTTCTCAGGAAGAGTTGGAAGAAGCCGCTGCGGCAATGGGAGCCGATGCCAAGGTGGTCAACCAAATGCTTGATACCAAGCAGCCAACTAAAATGATGGCACCCAAAGTTGAATTGCCACCTGCTCTGAAAAAAGCAGAACAAGTTACAGTTCTCACCGACCCCCGCTGGGGCCAAGTGTTTTCACCCCACTACGCTCAGTTCAAAGCTAGCTTAGCGGCCTTGACCACCAATTCGACCAGTCCTTCAACCGAAAATACGGCTCCCGACTCAACTGCCGATTCAACCGCAGACTCATTAGCGCGGAAGTTTTTAGAAGATCCAGCGATTCCCGCTTTTGTTTGGCATCAGTTAGCCGAACAATATCCGACCCAGCTTGAGGTGGTTTTGCGTCGGGTACTTGAGCGCCCAGACTTCAATTTGTTGCAGGATTTAGACAAAGTTTTACAGGAATTTGGTAAGCCGTTAGAACCCGAATTACCTGAGATTGCCAGCGTGCCAATTCATTTACATAACTTATTCCAAGCAGCAGTTATCGAAGTCAGCAAAGATAAATCTAAGAAAAAGATTAAGTCTAAAACGGGCACTGGATTTCAGCGCTAAACTAGTCGTCTGTATAGATAGATACGAATCGCGCTACGAGAACCCGCCCTGAGAATCACGCCCTTGCAAATACCAGGGTTGTATCACAGTTAAGAGAATTAGTTGAAAAACTAATTAAGGAGCTGATGAGAATCGCTGCGAGCGGTGGTTCACAGTTAGCGTGCGTGTGAATGACGTTATCTGTAATACCCAGGTAATACCCAGAAGCATGCTCAAGAGTCTAGTTACTTCTTGAGGTAGAAGGGTTTTGTCATCAAAATTGGTAACGTAGATGTGTAAGTAAACCTGAGAAAACTAAAACGGAGTGAAATCATGAATATCATTGCGTGGTTACTTTTGGGTCTATTGGCTGGAGCAATTGCCAAGGCGATCTATCCAGGACATCAAGGCGGCGGTATCTTGGCAACTATCGTGCTGGGTGTGCTCGGTGCCTTTGTTGGTGGTAGCCTCTACACGCTGCTCACTACAGGAACATTGCAATTGGCGGCGACTGGCCTGAGCATCCCCGGTTTAATCATCGCAGTGATTGGTGCTATCATCGCCATCTTCCTATGGGGTTTGATGACCCGTCGCGCTGTTTAGTTTAACCCATTAGTTTAACCCAAAGCTTGGGTGCATCTCGCTTCATCTTTCCACCGGTGCATCTTGCTGAGGTGTCCTTCGTTTACAGGATCAACCGGCATGTGGAACCGCAACGAACTCCTCTAGTTGCAAGTTTTGCTCGAAATAGAGTTGAAGATAGATTAGGTTGCTGATGGTTGAATGTTAGCTGAATGCTAAGTGCCCTAACTTGTTCTCAATTCTAGGCTGAGCCGCTGAGCTAGGGGAGTTGCGGTTGCTGGTCAGTTCTATTAAATTTGGTGTCGAATTTAGCGATCTAGTTCAATGGCTGAGATTTTCCTCACGCCATGCCAGCGGTCAGACTATTCCAGGGACTCTACTTATTACCTACGTTAATTACGACTCAGTTGACCGGCTGAATGCCTGGAAGTATGATAGGGACATCAGTCCGGTTTTGCCGCCAACTGAGCCTAGACTAAGCGCCCAGGCTAAGCCAAGCCCAAGCTAAACCCAAACTGAGCCATTGATCGCTAGGATTGATCAAGATGCTCACTTGCTAGAGGACAGCAGGCGATGGCCCCAGAACCGGAAAGTTCTTCCACTCCCAATTCTTCTCTGCGCGATCGATATATCGCCCTGATTGACCAGATTGTGACAATTACCCTGAAGGGGCAACTGCGATCAAAGGAGCAGATCTATCAGCAGTTAGTGCAGGAAGTGGAAGTTGGCACGGGGGAAATTTTTGAGCGCTGCCTGACCGAACGATTAGAAGCTACCCAAGCTCAGGTCGAGCAGGCTGATGATGAATTGAAGCAAGCTAGAGCTAGCCGCAGCCTCCGGGCCATGCAGACAATTCAAGGCGAGTGGGAGCGCTATCAGAAACAGCAGCAGGCATCGAATGCCCTGACCCGCGCAACCGAGGCAATTTTGCAGGCTGCATCTACCGAGCGGTTGAGCGTTTGGTTAACTTACGTTGACCCCAATCAAGGAAACCGCTTTAATCCAGAAGCTCTGAAGCAATTAGCTCAAGCCTTGGATCGGGCGGTGCAATCTGGAGAGTGGGCGACGGATGACAACCTCAGCTCAGAAATCCAACTGCTCACGACTGGCATCCGCGATGGGCTAGTGTCCTGCCAGCGGTTAGAAGATGCTCTAATTCGCTGGATTTATGAACCCGTCACCTCCATTGGTTTTGAGGGGAGTGCCACGGTTGGCCCTTGGAAACTCTGGGCAGAGCAGGTACAGTCCCCTGTGCCCAAGCAACTTTTCCAGACGCTGGCCGGAAATCAATCCGTTGCTAACTGGGTGCATCAATCGTCTTTAGGAATCAGGGAATGGATTGAGCTAGCGGTGCTGCTGCAATTTCTGCAACGTTCGTTGGTGGCCTGGTTTGAAAAGCAACCCTATAGCTCTAAATGGGGCAAGACGCAGTCCATTGCCACCTACCTCACCTTTGCCGCTATTTGGTGTGAGCTGTTGCAGGGGATCGGTGGAGCTGTGAATCTTAACACTAACAGTCGCCAAGCATTGGCTCAGGGATGTTTTCAAGCATTGCTGCAAGTACTACGCGGCTTTTCACAGCAGCCTTACTTCCCACTTTATGGCGGTATTTTTGCGTTGTTTTCCGGCAGCTATTTGACCGATGCCCTCCAGTATCTGGATCAACCCTTGCGACAGGTAGCAGGCACGCAGGAAAAAGCGCGTATCCTGACGTTGTTGGGCTACTCGCAGCGAGCCTTGGGTCAGTACCAACAGGCAATTGGCTTCCATCAGCAAGCCCTCGAAATTGCTCGCACGGCAGCTGATCAAGCCTGTGAAATTGCCAACCTCAACCATTTAAGCCGGATCTATGTTGCTCAGAAAAACTACGTTGAGGCGATCAATTACAGCCAACGTGCCCTAATTCTGGCTCGGCAAGTCGGCGATCGGTTGGGTGAGGCCAACGCTCTGACCAATTTTGGCTACAGTGAGGTGCTTTCGGCTCGCGAGCTAGATCGGATCGACAGCGACCGCTACGATATGGCGGTCGGTTACCTACAGCAAGGGTTGCAGCTCTCGGAGAAGCTGGGCGATCGCCAGAGCCAGTCGCTTTGCTACAACAGTTTGGGCATTGCCTATGTGATTCTGAATCAGCCCCAGCAGGCCATTGCCTATCTGGAAAAAGGCGTTCAGGCGGCCCAAGCCTCAGGTGATCTCTATTTACAAGGGCTAAATCTGACCTATTTGGCAGAAGCATACTACAGCTTAGACGAGCGGGAGAAAACCGTTTTAGCGGCACTCCTCAGCATGTATTTGCTGAATCAAATCTCTGCGACGGAATGGCGGCAGTCGGCTGGCTTATTGACGATTTTGCAGGGCCAGTTGGGAGAAGTGGGGTTTGAGCAACTGCGACGGCAGCTGCGTCCCCAATTGATTCCTGTAATTGGCGTTGATGGCTACGATCATCTGCCTACCCTACTCAACGACTATCGACAAAGCGACGAGTAGAGGCAACAAGTAGAAGCAAGAAAGATCCAAAATCTAAAGTAGTATTAGCGTCTGCCAAAATACCTGAGTCTATCACCTTGGCATTCTCCTGATATAGCTCAGACATGATGCAGAGCGCGCTGAGAGGGGTCGGAGCGCATTGCTGCTAGCGCTCACTTACCTACTGTGGCAGTTTTTCAATTGTCCTAGATCAAGCTGTTCGCACTAAATAGGTTAAGCCTTTACGAACTTAAAGAAATGAAGAAGGCAACAGAGAAATTAGGAATCTTGTGCGGAAACGCCTGAAACGGATTTGGATTTAGTTCTTAGAAAACAAGCTTTGCTACACAAGGACTTCCACTAACGACAGATTACGTAACCCCAGGCAATGAATAAGGTAGAAAATCATACCCCCTAAATTAGAGTTTCCCACAGAAAGCGGCTTCCCCTATCGCGTTACTGCTGAGTTACTTTTCTAAATTATTTTTCGAGTTCAGTGATTCGTTCAATAGTCTCCCCCTGCTAAACCTTTACACGCATCTCTTCATAAGCCCACTATGATGAACTCCACTCGCAACACCCAAGCCCAACTGCGCAACCGTTTGTCGCAACCGATACTGGATACATTGAGCCGCAAGAATCGAGTTGATGTGTTCAATGTTAATTTGCCGAATACTAGTCAATTTCGTGCCTCCCTCAAGGGAATTTCTCGCAAGGCAAACGTAGATTTGGAGTTGGTGAACCAGCAAGGCGTCGTGGTCGCTGCTTCTCGTAAACCAGGCAAAAGACCAGAAACGTTGGAGGCCAATCTAGATCCAGGGAACTACAAGCTGCGAGCCATTCTGAAGCGCGGACAGCAGACCCGCTATCGCCTCAGCTTCAGCAGCACACCCCGGCCTGGTATCGTCCTGGATTCTCCTGTATTTACCAATCCGGGTTCCCCCCAAGCTCCGGTTCCAATTAGCCCTGCACCAATCAACAAGCCTGACCTGGGCGGCAACTCCTCAGCTACAGCAACGCCTTGGGGAAAAATCGGCTCCAGCTTAACTAAAATCACCGATGTGGTAGGTGGCGGAGATGATGCCGATTGGTATAGCTTCAGCATTGGGGAATCTGGATTCTCCAGCAACCGCCTGAATCTAGCCCTCAAGGGTGATGCTGGAGTGTATGCCCGAGTTTATAGCGCTGGCAACTTCTCGAATCCCGTCGCCAATGTTGTTGCTTACAATAGCCACAGCAATCCGCTAGCCAATACCAACCTTGGACTCGCTCCTGGCAACTATTTTGTCAAAGTGGGAGCGGTCAATCCCAACAGCAAAGCCAACTATAATCTCGATCTCTCTGCCACCCCCATCGCCGATAATGCCGGCCATACTAAAGAGACAGCCCTGGTTATCAATAACCTCCAGCCCTTGAATACAAGTGGGCAATCCTTCTCGTTTACTGACTATGTTGGTCATGGGGACATTGCTGATAACTACACCTTCAAGACCTCGGCCAAAACAACCTTGTCGATCAAATTTGAGCGGCTGGGAACTGGTAACACTGACAAAGCGCGGATTCACCACCAGTTGAGCAAGATCGATGGCTTGGCTCCCCAAAGCCTGTTCTGGAAGAATTCGGCTGGCGCTTCTATCAGTGCTGGTATCGATGCCTTGACCCAACCAACCTATGAACTATCAGGCGAGTTGGAACCTGGAACCTATATGCTGAACCTGAAATCCTACTTCACTGACGGCGACAACAGCTACCGGGTTACGCTTTCTACTTCGCCTTGATGATTCAAGAGTAAGAGTTAGGAGTCAGGCTTCCCAGAGCGTCAGCCGACGGGAGTCAGGAGTCAGGAGCCAGGAGCCAGGAGAGCTTCTGGCTTCTAGCTTCTTGGTTGTAGAGGTTGAGATTTAAATTAATGTCTGGCTTCTTGATGCTTAGGAGCCAGAAGGCCGGATGAATTTGAAATGCCGCTGTCAGGGTAGAGGTTAGGTTGGAAACTGGTTTGTTGGTGATGGCGTTACACAAATGTAATATTAATTTACATCAGCGGTAAACATCTAGGAATACAAAATTAATATGAATCAACTACTGCCCCTGTTCATCGATTGGCCATGTAAGCTTGATTTATGACTTGCGTTCAAGTTAGCGGGGAGGAATGAGTGCGGTGCTCTTGATTGAGTTGCTCGGATCCCCACGGATAGTACGCGATGCTGTAGAGTTGCAGCCTCGGGGCCGCAAGAGTTGGGGGCTGCTTGCCTACCTGCTGTTGGCAAACCGACCATCACGCCAGCGGTTGGCCGAATTGCTGTTTCCTGAGGCTGATGATCCGCTGGGTGCTCTGCGCTGGAGCATGTCCGATCTGCGCCGTGTGCTTGGTCCAGACTGCCAACTCTATGGAGATCCGGTTGTCATCGAGTTGCCGTCTACTGCAGTTGTTGATGTCAATTTGGTGTTTCGAGGTCACTGGGACGAAGCGCTTGAGCTGCGCGGCCTGGACCGGGAATTGCTGGAAGGCGTCAGCGTATCGGGCAGTGCTACCTACGATCTTTGGCTAGCTAGTGAGAGACGGCGTCTCAGCGGTGCGGCGGAAGCAGTGTTGCACGAGGCTACTCTCGCTTGTTTAGCAGCAGGGCGGATCAGCGATGCCGTTGGTTATGCTTGGCGGCTGGTGGACCTTAACCCCCTCGACGAGGCCCACCATGTTCTGCTCGTGCAGTGCTTACGAGCGGCTGGCGACCATGCTGGAGCGGCTGAACAGGTGGCGCGATGCACCGACCTCTTTCTGCGGGAACTGGGAATCGAGCCAAGTTCGGCGCTGCGAGAGGCGGGTCGGATGCTGACGCTCAATTTGTTCGATGCCCGTCCTTACTCCCTACGGGCGCTGCTTGAGGCGGGAGAGGCGGCAGTTGCTGCGGGTGCGGTTAGCCAGGGCTTGCAAACTCTGCGCGAAGCGGCTGCGCTGGCCCGCCAAAGTCAGGATCGCGCCATGCTGGCTCGAATACTAGTGGCGTTGGGCCATGCCCTTGTGCATGTGGGAAGAGGCGGTGATGAGGAAGGCGGTGCGGCTTTGCATGAGGCCGCTACTCAGGCGCTCGAGGCGGGCGATGTCCAGGTGGCGGCGGCGGCTTATCGGGAACTGGCCTTCGCCGACTTGGAGCGGGGGCGCTATGACCGTGTCCAGAAGTTTTTAGATCGGGCGACACGCTTGGCCGCAGACAATGCCGTCGAACTGTCCTGGATCGAATCCATCGCGGGTGCCTGCTTGAGCGATCAGGGTCGCCACCGTCAGGCGTTTGAGGTGCTTGGCTCGGCCCTCGAACGGGCGGAGCAGACCGATGCTTCCGAGGCGATGGTGTTTGCCCGCTGTTGGATGGGGCGATTGCACCTGCTGCGGGGGGAGTGGTCGGATGCAGCGCGGGTCCTCGAACAGGCATGGCGGGAGGCGCGAACCTGCTGGATGGCGCTGTCCCCATTACCCGATTCCCTGCTAGCTGAAGTGCAGATGCAAACCGGTGACCTCAAAGCGGCTGAAGCCCGACTCGAGCGTGCCTTTGTCATGGGACGTCAGCTCGACGACCCCTGTTTGGAGAGTATTGCGATACGCGGGTTGGGGCTGGTGGCCGTGGCTCAGGGCCAGTTCAGCCGGGGCTATCGGTTGCTGGTTGATGCCCCGCGCCTATCGCGACGCTTGCCAGACAGCTATCGCTGGATTGAGGGCTATGGCCTTGACGCCCTGTGTGCAGTCGCAGTTGAGCAGGGCCAAGCGGCGGCCCCTCGCTGGATTGCCGACCTAGAAGCACTAGCGGCCCGGTGCGGAATGCGCGAACTCCTCGTCAAGGCCCTACTGCATCGAGCTAGTCTGGGCGAAGCCGCTGCTTTTGAGGTCGCCCGTGATTTAGTGGCTACCATCGACAATCCGGCTCTTCATGCTGCCCTGTTTGCGGCCAGTTCCTGATCGGCCTGACGCACGCTTTTACACGCTCTTTTACCTTCTTCCACGCTGTTTCACACGCTGTTTCACACGGGTGTTTCCTAGCATGATGTCAACGAGCAGCCTCACGAGGAGGAACCGTACCATGACATCTCACATGCTCAACGATGGAGCGTTGCAGGAACTGGGTCACAGCTTTAGCGGCACCCTGATCATGCCCAACGATGCGGGGTATGAGGAGGCGCGAGCCATTTTCAATGCCATGATCGATAAGCGTCCGGCGGTAATTGCCCAATGCGAAACGGTCGATGACGTGATCCGGGCAATCCGATTCGGGCGCGAGCGCGAGTTCGAGATTGCAGTGCGGTGTGGCGGACACAGTGTCGCGGGCATGGCCCTGACCAACGGCGGCATCGTGATCGACTTGCGCCGGATGCATGCCGTGACGGTCGATCCAGAGACGCGCACGGTTACTGTTGCTGGGGGTGCCACCATGAGCCATCTCGATCGAGCGACAGAGCCGTATGGCCTTGCTACAACCGGAGGGCGAGTCTCAACCACCGGAATTGGCGGCTACACCCTGGGCGGCGGTGACGGCTGGCTGGCTCGCAAAATGGGTCTCGCCTGCGACAATCTCTTAGCGGTGGAGCTGGTCACTGCGACAGGCGATGTGGTTCGGGCTAGCGAGAGCGAGAACCCTGAGCTGTTCTGGGCGCTCCACGGCGGCGGCGGCAACTTTGGGGTGGCCACCTCCTTTACCTTTCGCCTGCACGAACTGCCGGTGGTGACAGCCGCCCTGTTGCTGTGGCAACCCGATATGGCCCCTGACCTTCTGCGTGCTTACCGTGAGTTTATGGCATCGGCTCCGGACAAGGTTGGAGGCGCAGCCCTGTATGTGACCGGCCCCGCCGAGGAGTTCATCCCCAGTCACCTGGTTGGCAAATTGGCGTTCGTGATCCTCGTGGTTTATGCCGGACCAGAAGCTGAGATGCGCGACGTTACAGCTCCGCTGCTCACCCTGGGCCATGAGGGAGAGTTGATTTCCGAGCTGACCTATGCTGAACTCCAGTGCATGCTAGACGATCCGCCGGGTTACCGGAACTATAAGTCGGCTGAGTATTTGGATGCGTTTCCGGATGCGGCGGTCGATCTCTTCTGTTCCCGCTCTCGGGACATGGTTGTACCGTCTCCATCTCAGCAGGTGATGATTCCGCAGGGCGGACTGATCGCACGGGGACCATCGGGCTATCCGATTCCGTGGCGGCAGTCTCCTTGGTGTGCCCATCCGTTCGGCCTCTGGGAAGACCCCAACGACGACGAACGCGGCAGACAGTGGGTGCACAACCTCCGCGCCGATCTAAAGCCGTGGGCAAGTGGTGCTGTCTATCTCAACTTTATCGGCAACGAAGGTCACGACCGGGTAATCGCTGGCTTTGGTGCCGATAACTATGCGCAACTAGCCGCCGTCAAAGCTAAGTACGACCCCGACAACGTCTTCCACCTCAATCACAACATCAGACCGAGCTGAGATGGAAATCGAGATACTGAAGACAGAAGCTCAGTTTAACCCACGGACATCACCCCTAGGTGAATTCCTACTCGTAATTCAATTTTCCTAAACGTTTCAAAGCTTCCACAATTGCCGATGCGCGAGTTTTCACCTCTAGTTTCTGGTAAATATGCTCTAGATGCTTTCTGATTGTAGTCACGCCAACATGTAAAATTGTAGCAATCTCCAGATTCTCTTTGCCCTTAGCAACCCAATATAGGACCTCGGACTCTCGCTTGCTTAAGCCCAATAATTCAAAATCCTCAGCCGATAGCTTTGGCTGTTGATGTTCCTCTAAGAGAAGCAAATATTGGTCTTGGTCAGGGTCAGCGACAAAGCGTGCTGTGAGTTGCTTTCCTTCCTGCTCTATCTTCAAAGGCAGTCGAGGTTTTAAGAGCGTTCCATACCTGGCGAAAAACGACTTTTGATAATTAACCCACCGCTGTAGATAGTCTGGTAGCGCTTGACCTAGACGTTTAAACGGAAAATATTGCTGTAGCCACTGCTCTGCTTTCCGGGTCATAAACTGAATATGCCCTTCCTTAGAGATAACAATACCTCCAGCTATATTCAGGGAATTGCGCAGTTGTTGATTCTCTCGATGCACTTGAGAGAAGACTTGAGCAGTTCGACGGGCCTGCATTAGATGGGGAAGCAGGAGGTTGAGAATCGTCCGATCTCGCTCTGTAAAGCTCCTTTCGTTCCTGAACAAAACGAGGACATCCACAGTATTTGAATTATCGTCAGGCAAGGTAAGCTTTAGCTGTTCTTCCATACCCATTGGGCGGAGAAACTTTTGATAAACTCCCTCCATACGATGAAGCTGTGGCTCAGTCACAAAATCTGACAGCTTATAAGCCCGACAATCTCCAGTTTCTAAGTAGTGAGTTGCAAATGGATGTTCATGCAGGTATTGGTTGCTGACTTCCAGAATTTGCTCATGGGGCATTTTAGGAATTGATGTCCCATCAATAAATTGAGATTGCGGAAAGTTAATCTTGCAACAGCCAGATATATCCGCTGCAACCAGCTTGGAGACCTGTACGGGCAGGTGGATTGGCCAGTCGGCTAGACTGTCAGGTGCATATAAACCGTGTAAAAAGATCAGTACCTGCTCATAATCCTGCGCTGAAAGCTGTGCCATCGCAATTTTCTCCTTTAGAGCGAAGGAAAAGCGAGATTACGGCGATTCTAAGAAAATATTGTAATTATCTCAGCTTTTTTGATTCAAGCAAAACTTTGTTGCATTTGCTTAATAAAAGAATTCGTTAAATGACCAATTGTTCATTGAAACTAAGCAACGTAAACTACCACATAAACGTTCACTAACTGGTTACAGGAGGCGTAGATGGCGACACAGTTTTTTAGGGAAACCAAGACTATTTATCACCCCACCTCGGCAACCTTACCAAATGTACCTCCGATAACGGCTGGTAGAACTTTTCTCCCAGGCTTACCCAGTGCAGAGCTAGTTAGACTAGCTAAATCATTTAAATTGCCGCATAGCGGGACTGATACATTCAAAATGACAGTGCCCTTAGATCATGAGTATCAAGGCGCAGTGGTAATCACCCTGCCACCCTCCACACCCGGTGCTGTAGCGTCTATTTCCAGCCAATCTGCCATCGCTACAGAGGGACAAGTTGAAGTGAAGATAGACCATATGGTTCCTCCGGGTGGAGTGACTCGATACCAGGTGCGTGGTTACTCACGACCTAAAACGCCGCGACCTTCTCCCCCGGATGTCGAAGTCCTTTTTGTCCGGGACATGCAATCTGCCGAGCGCTTAGCATCACTAATGCAGAGCCGGCGACGGATAGTTTTGTGCTTTGAAGGTGAGATTGCAATGCAGTTGGTTGCAACTGGCCTATTTAATAAGGGCGAATGGAAGCTAACGAAGAATGCGTTTGGTATGCCAGTTGTGAACATTAATCCCGCGATTGAACTCGTGGCAATCATCGCAATTATAGCGGCAATGGTTACAGCTATCTTCGTAATTTTGGTGATTCAAAACGTAATTATTCACGGCATCAATCACAGGTACAAAATCAAAATCAATGAAGTCAAATTAGGAGAGGTGGAAATTATGGGCCAGAAAGTAACATTCACACTCCCAACGCTCGCCCTTGAACTTGAACCAACATAAGCAGATCTGATTTTTCAGTTTCTATCTTCTAGCCTCAGAAGGAGCACAAACGTGCAACGTCCACGATTTCGCCAGTACATCCTTGGATCCTTTCTGATTGTTCTAATTTTGGCATCGATTGCAAAAGTTGCAGTTGGGCAAACGGGGATAAGTATACCTGACTTACAACTGAGGGAACAAGAAGTCAGAACCAGAGTTGAATCGGTCATCACCAACTTGCGCCAACAAGCTCGCCCCAAAATTACTCGTTTTGATGTAGTTGCTTGTAGTTCCTCAAATAGACAATGTAATACGGAAGCAAGAGATGTGTTTGGCTATCAAATGGTCTTGCTCAAACCCAAAGTCTCAGGGAATGTGACCCATTACATGGTGAGCGAGTCTCCAAATTTTTCTGGTGCAAGGTGGCAAACCTACAAAAATGAAATTTTATATATACTTAGCTCAGGCATTACAGAAAAAACAATTTATTTCAAGGTGAAAGGTCCTGATCCATTTCCATTGACGATTGAACCAGAGGATGGTAGAGAAGTCGTAAGAGATCCGATTACTGGTAGGCCCATTGTTAGAATTCCAATCAGACCACCAGTGGCGCAAGAATTATTTTCAGACGTGACGACAGCTCGTTATGCTGTGCAAGGTAAACTCTATATAGCTTCAATCGGTGATTCCTACGCTGCTGGGGAAGGTGCACCTGAAAGAAATTGGTCTACTGGGGCAGTCACTTGGATCAGCGAACAGTGCCATCGTTCTAAACACAATAGTAGAAATGTTGCTGTCAACGATTTAAAGACTCTATTAAGTCGGAGTGGAAGCAAGATTCAAATTGAATTCGGAGATTTTTCCTGTTCTGGAGCTACGATCAACGTCGGATTGCTGGGTCCCTATGGAGGGGTGCCTCATGGCTACGAGGTTAGGCCAGCCTTGCCTCCCCAGATCGATCAACTGCGAGATTGGTTGATTGAAAAGCAAGCTCCCCGATTAGACATCTTAATTGTGGGCGTTGGTGGAAATGACGTAGGTTTTGGTGCTGCAATTGAATCTTGTTTGGGGCCACTCACACCTTTAGGATGTGACAATGACAAACGTTTATTAGAGTGGGTAACACGCGGTGCTCCTGAAAATAACACCATACTAATAGGGGCAGAGAACCTACAAGAAGCCTATAACCGTTTAGCAAAGAAAATTGAAGAGTTGAATCCAAGGTATGTCCTGATCACAGAGTATCCAAACCCAGGATTGAAAGGGCGGAATCAGTACTGTGGTAAAAACGCTATTGGCTTAGGAGGCTTTGGAGACAATTTTACGGTGGCACCCCAACATTACACTTACGGTCAACTGATTGGCTATGAATTACCACCACTTCTGTGGAATTATCCCGTTGGAGCTTCAATGGAGCATCTTTTTGCCGCAGAATCTGAATGGATTGAAAGAAATATCCTTCGTCCTCTGAATCGAACTGTTGCAGCCGCAGTCAGTGATAATCGTAATCAAGGCTGGATTCTTGTTGATAATATTGCAAATAGCTTTGTAGGGCATAGTATTTGTCAAGGCTCTATAGATACAGATGATGCTATCAGTGAGAATTTACGGTGGGTCAACACATTTCGAGATTCTGTGACTATTCAGAAAGATCCATATGGTTCTGTTCATCCTAACTGGAGCGGTTACAAAAGGATAGCCAACCGATTGCTTGATAGGTTAAAGCCTTTGATCATTCCATAAGCTATGGATTGGGATGGAAGCAGCATCAGGTATGATATGCCCGAACACTAGCCAAAGAAATAAGATAGAGACGGTGCCTGCGAACTCTGTTCTGATCCTGAAAAGCTTGGGCTGTTATAGATTGATCACACAGGCGGAGCGGACTGAAGTGGACCCCAAAAACTGGACAGGTTGCTAAGCTCTGAATACTCCCCAAATTGGAGAGAAATTCATGGCAAATAAACGCAAACAATACAGTGCTCAGTTCAAAGCCAAAGTTGCCCTTGCTGCGATTCGAGGTGAGAAAACTGTGGCAGAGTTAGCAAGCCAGTTTGAGATTCATCCCACGATGATCAATAACTGGAAACGGCAACTGTTGGAGGGAGCGGATGAGATTTTTGAACAGGGCAACTCATCGTCTCCTGCTGCGGGAGACTAACAAGCTCAGATTGATGAACCGTATAGACAAATCGGGCAATTGAAGGTGGAGCGGGATTTTTTAGCCAACAGGTCAGCACAGTTGGGCTTGAAGCTAGAAAAGCCTTGGTGATGCCTGACCATCCTCAGTTGAGCCTTGTCCAACAATGTCAATTGCTCCAAATCGCTCGTTCCAGCCTCTACTATCAGCCGAAAGCTCCTGTGGATGAGGAGTTAGAGTTATTGCGCTTGATTGACCAGCAATACCTGGAGACCCCGTGCTACGGCAGTCGCAAAATGGCTCTATTCCTGCAACCGTGTGGCTATCGCATTAATCGCAAACGCACGCAGCATGACTCATTCTTCACGCTAGAGTTGCCGCGATTGCTAATTCAGCGCTATCAAGTCCATCTGATCGTTTATGAACCCGCAGAAGAGGTGATTGTCTTATGGAAAAAGTAGAACGCTATCGGCAAATCATTCAAGAACTGCTACAGGAATACAGTGAGATCAGAGCTAGCAACGAAGAAGTTGAGGCAGAAGCAATCTTCGATACAGTACGCGATCACTACCAAGTTGTCCATGTTGGCTGGGCGAATAAACGCCGCGTTTACGGCTGTGTTCTACATCTAGACATCAAAGATGGCAAAATCTGGATTCAGCATGATGGCACAGAAGGCGGTATCGCGAATGAGCTAGTCGCAAAAGGCGTACCCAAAGCAGACATTGTGCTGAGGTTTCATTCTCCCTTCAAACGACAATTTACCGAGTTTGCGGTGGGATAACAATGGCAATAACCAACTTTCAAGCAGCGAAGGACTATCTCAGGTTTTTGCCTGTTTTACAGGATTTACCCAAACGTCCGTTTCTGCTGCTCTATGACTCAGAAGCAGATGTCCTTTACATCGACTTCTATAGCCTACCCAAACCTTCTAGTAACAGCGAACTGACCGACAATGATATTGTGATTCGCTATGACGATGAGGAGGAGATTGTTGGATTGACTATTCTCAATGCCAGTCAACGATGACCCATCAATCTGCTAACATCGCTGGAGCCAAAAGCTTAACCGCAGCAGAGCCAGCCTCGTTGTACGCGAAAGGTTTATCGAGAAGAAAATCAAGATGGTTTTGTGCTCGCTGCGTTTTCAACCCGCAGGCAAATATAGCCGTAACTGGGAAAGTGGTGCCTGTTAGATGACAACAAGTGGTATCTTACGAAAGCAGCCCACTCAAAACTCCAGATTCTTATGGCCCTAGCGGTAATTCGCAGTCTATTGATTAGTTCAATTGGTTCGGGGATGCCTGCTTCCAATGACGCTCCTGATTGCCAAGTGAGGAACTGATTATGAAGCGACTGCTCTCAATTTTGGTCAGCGCGATTATCCTGGCGGCAATTTACTGGAAGATTGACTTTGCTGGGCTGATCCAGGTGTTTCGTGATTGTGACCGGCTCTGGATGATGATCAGCTTGGGTATGGTGGTGCCAATTACGATGATTACGGCTTGGCGATTGCAGCAGCTCATGCCTGTAGTCGGACAATTAAGTTTTGGGGAGGCAAACCGATTAATTTTGGCAGCTAGCGTTTTGAATATGGTGCTGCCGTCTAAAATGGGTGACATTGCCAAAGCCTATTTTATGCGAGATCGAGGGCATCTTAGTGGCTCCTTAGCGCTCTCGTTGGTGGTGTTCGAAAAGGCTTGCGATATGCTATCGCTGTTGCTGTGGTGCGCTTTTGGTCTGTTGCTCTACCCCCGCAAAGACTGGTTGTTTGCCATCATGACCGTGAGTGTAGTAGTGGGGTTAGTCCTGGGCATAGCACTGCTCAGTGTTCCTCAGTTTGCCCGATTTTTCTTCGACACCAGCCAAAAGCTAGCGCCTAAAAAGCTGCGAGCTAAATTGGGTAAACTCAGCTACTCCTGGCAGGAAATGCACGACTACTTCTGGCGCGACAAAGGCAACCTGGGCAAAATTACCGCAACGTCGATCTTCTTATGGTTTCTGCACCTGCTGCAAATTTGGTTCTTTATCTTGGCGCTCAACGCTTGGACGCCCTTTCTCACCAGTTTGGCCTTGTCACCCCTCGCCATCTTGGCTGGACTGCTGCCCCTCACCTTTGCCGGGGTTGGCACTCGCGATGCAGCCCTAATTGCCTTCTATGCTCCCTACTTTGATGCCGCCACGGCTGCTGCTTTGGGGGTACTGTGCACCTCTCGCTACCTGCTGCCTGCCCTTGGGGGGTTACCGTTTTTGCATCAATATCTGGCAACGGTGCAATCAAGCACGACCCGCTTGAATAATCGTTGAAGCATTGCAATTGCTGTCTAGAATCTTCGATTTATGTCCGCAACTCGTCTCTACCAGTTCCTTACCGCTAAACCCACCCGGACTCAAATCTGGCTTTGGCTGGGATTGAGTCTGCTGGTTTCATTGGTCTACAGCGTTCCGGCTCTGCGAGAAGCCTGGAGCGGCGAATATGTAATCCAAGATGATGCGCGACAGCATGTGTTTTGGATGCGGCGATTTCTAGATCCGGACTTATTTCCCCAGGATTTGATGGCCGACTACTTTCAGTCGGTTGCGCCCTGGGGTTATGCTAGCCTGTACCGCTTGTTTGCCTGGTTCGGCATCGATCCGGTGGAATTGAGTAAAGTACTACCGCTGATTCTGGGGCTAATTACTACAGGGTTTTGTTTTGGTGTCGCCCTAAAAATTTTACCAATACCCATTGCTGGATTTACCGCTGCCACCTTACTAAACCAAAATCTCTGGATGCGTGATGATCTCAGCTCAGCCACACCAGGGGCTTTTTTCTATCCAATTTTTTTGGCGTTTTTATATTATCTGCTGCGTTGTTTGCTAATACCTTGCCTGTTTACGATAGCATTACAGGGACTGTTCTATCCTCAGAGTGTGTTTTTATCGGCTGGTATTTTGCTGTTGCGATTACTAGATTGGAGCGACATCACGAAGCCGCGGCTGAATCACAGCCAAATCCGCTTCAGCTCGATCGGCTTAGGAGTCGCCTTTTTGGTAATGGTGCTTTATGCCTTCAAATCATCTGAATTTGGTGCCGTAATCCGCCTAGCTGAAGCCAAAACCTTACCAGCCTTTGCTCCCACTGGCTGGTCAGCCTATTTCTCTGATAATTTTGTGCAGTTTTGGCTATGCGGCAAGCGCAGTGGCATGATCCCAACTGAATGGTGTGATTTGGCGAAAGACCAGCAGGATATAGCCCGTCCATGGCTGCTAGCACGGTTCCCCTCCGTTTGGTTGGGGTTACTGTTTCCAGTGGTGTTGCTGGCTCGCAATCACTTTCCGTTGGCCCAGCGGTTGACACACCATTGGCAAGTGCTTTGGCAAGCTCTGTTGGTATCAATTGGGCTATTTCTAATTGCCCATATTCTAGCGTTTCGATTGCATTTACCGAATCGTTATACCGAACATAGCTTTCGGATTTTACTTGCTTTAGCCGCAGGCATGACGCTAGTAAGTTTATGGGATAGGCTGTTTCAATGGTGTCTGTCTAGAAAGCCAATGCTAGCCACTGGCCTGACGGCCCTACTCGCTGCCACCCTAGTGTTCTATCCCTACAGTTTGGAAATCGATCATGAACCCTTTCCGGTGACGGGCTATGTGACGGGCGATGCTCCTAGCCTCTATCGATTCTTTGCCAATCAACCCAAAGATATTGTAATTGCCTCGTTGAGCGAAGCAGCAAATCAAATTCCTACCTTTTCCCAGCGGTCGTTGCTAGCGGGCGGCGAAGGCTATCTACTGCCCTATCATCCCCAGTACTTTCAGCAGCTCAGCCAGAAGTTGCTCGATACCGCTCAAGCCCAATACAGCCCCGATCTAAACCAGGTAAAAGCGTTTATCGACCGCTATGACGTAGATTTTTGGTTACTGGATCAGGAATCCTTCCAGCCTGACTTTAACAATCCCAAATCCTATCTGACTCAACTATTTGCCCAATTCCCTGTCGAGACTCAGCCAATCAAAGCCCAGCTTGCAGCGGGGGTAGTTCCAGCTTTGTCGCAAATTCCAGCCGCCTGCTCAGTTCAAAGAGATGGGTTTCGAGTGCTGAGAGCGAGATGCATCCTGAAACAGTGAACAAAATAGCGCAGTGAACAAAATAGCGAGCAAACTGTATTAATTCCTTTGGGGGAGGTCATTTCAGCAGAAGTTTTGGAGAATGAAACAATGTCACCTACAACATGGGAAGTGCTATGAATTTACTACGCATCCTACTTGCCATTCTTGTTCCTCCCCTAGGAGTTTTTCTCACATTTGGGTTGGGTCCCACGTTCATCATCAATCTGCTGCTGACGTTGTTGGGATGGCTCCCAGGTAGCATCCATGCCGTTTGGGCAATCATGAAGCATGAACAGCAACTAAATCGTCAACTCTAGAGCGCCAACTCAAACATATTGAGCCTAGATGGCGAAACTTACGTGCTTGGCTTGAACGAGAACTTAATCCAACGATAGCAACAATCTAATAGCAATCTTGTTTGTCGAGCAGGTGGGTAAATCTATCCACCTGTTTTAGGTTGCAACAGTTTTCTAGTAGTTTCATTACTGGCAATTCCCTAGATTGTGTGTCGAGAGATCGTACATCGAGGACACGCCAGCGAATTACCAATATTGGGGCTGCTTTACCCAAAAAAGGGGTAAAGCCTAACTTTACCCCGCAGCTACTGTGTAAATCCAAGCTATAAACCCAATCAGTCAAGGGACATCAACCTAAAAGATTGAAAAGAGTTGAATTAGATAATGCCTGTGCCTTTACCACGACTGTCGTGGTCTTCGGTCAATTCACCCTGCTTATCAGTATCGTTCACTTCGGATATTTCTTGAGCACGTTCTGCTTTGAGTTCCTCCTCTTCCTGGCGCAGGTCACCCGGCTCATTGACATACATTTCCGGTTCAATTGCAAAGTTGTTCACCAACCCTTCTTTGTCAACTGTGTAGCCAGCGGATGTGTCTAAACTTTCGTCTTCAGCTTGGTGAGGAGTATGCTTAAATGCTTCACCTTCACGTTCTTTCCGGGCTGCGGTTTCTGCCGGAACAATGTGAGCGTCATAAGTATCTACAGAAACATCTTCATGTGTGCTCATAGTTTATACATCCCAAATTCTGCAATGTTATACGCTTATCATCTCCTTAAACCCGATTTGCTTCGTCTATCAGGAGTTAGAGATATATGTTAAGAAAAATACAATTTCTCTATCCTTTGGTCTCTACTTCTGGACTTAGCCTGACCTCTGGAATCACTAATATTTATGACGGGTAGTCGGATACTCAAACATCAAAAAGTCTAGGCAGAAGCTACCTAGACTAGGAAATTCAGTTTTCACTTATGTACTTCGCTCTCTCGTCATTCCGTTGACTTATAAGAATGACGAATCGGAATTGCAATTAACCTAGTCAATTGCTTTCTTGACCTTATCTTTTACGTTCTCGACTGAATGACGCACTTCGGCTTCGGCTTGCTTAGCCTTACCTTCAGCTTTAGTTTCTGGATCACCAGTTACGTTTCCAGCAGCTTCCTGAACTTTACCTTCAACGTTCTTAGCAGTTGCTTTTGCTTTATCTTCTGCGCTCATAATTACCTCGTGTTATAACGGTAAACTACATTAGTAAAGTGCAATACCTTTAATGTAGCGAGCGATGCTATTTAACCAATCCCTCACGCGGTAGATTAGCAGTTCACCTTAAGGCTTAGAATTTTGGGTCACCTAGAATCCCAAATCACTTAGGATCTCAAATCACAGAGATACAAGAGACACAGAGGTCGCACTTTATCCAGCAACAATAAACCCGCTGCACCGGGCAACGGGCTTGGTGAACGATGCACCTGACAAGCTAAAGCAACTTGATTAATTAGGCAAATCAACCAATTAAACCAGAACGCAAAGCCAGTACCGCCGCTTGAGTGCGGTCATCGGCACAGAGCTTGTTGAGAATGTTGCGAACGTGGGTTTTAACGGTGCCTACAGTGATATAGAGCTTTTCAGCGATGGCGGCATTGCTGCATCCAGCCACTATCAGCTCCAATACTTCTAATTCGCGCTCTGTCAGCGGATAGTTTTCTAAAAGCTGCTCGTATTCAGGTTCAACTGCGCCAATCGAAACCTTCTTGGCTGCCTCTACCTCGGCTCCCGATGGAGCTTGCCGCACTTGCCGCAGCACAATCGTCGCAATGGCCGGATCAATCCATGAGTTTCCGTCATAGGTTGCATTCAGGGCTTCTACGAGACGATCCGTACTGATATCTTTCATGCAATAAGAGTCAGCACCCGCCGCAAATGCAGCCAGCACCGAGTCCTCGCTGTCATGCATCGTCAAGATCAAGATCTTGGTTCGCTGGTCGCCGGCTTCGGCATGGGCCTGTTTAAAGCGGCGTGTTAGCTCAATGCCATCCATATCAGGCAAACCGATATCAACAATAGCCACATCGGGCTTGGATGCCTCCAGCAACTGTAGCCCTTGTCCGGCATTGGCTGCTTCGCCTACCACGCGAATTCCCTCTTGTCGCTGTAAGGCAGCCTTTAAACCGACTCGTGTTAAATCGTGATCTTCAATTAATGCGACGGAAATTTCACCCATTGCTCCTAACCCATTGCTCCTATCCGATGAATACCTCTTCTAGAAGAGACTGATCAGAATTATGGAGGATATTGTCAGCTGCTGCCTCCACCAATAGAGGTAAGAATCAGTTCGGTCTAGCAACCATTCTCCTACTCCAGGTATAAAAAGCGCCTGAATTTGCCATTCATTCTGACTTTAGCCCATACCTCTAACCCCAGATTGAGGTAAACGCAGGCGACTTTTCGACAAAATTGTACTATCAGTAACAAAACTTTAAAAAATGGGGGATTGGAAGCTGGCACCTCTAGATTTCTGAATTTCTGAGTCAACTCTGCTGCATTCCAGACCTAGCCTAGATGTTCGCTCGCATTCGAGCTTGGGAAATTACAGTCGATTTTGCAAGGGTTATAGGAACAATGTTGCGAGTCCTGATCATTGATAACAAAACTAATGTCAAAACGCTGCAATCTAGCCTGCATTTATTGCTAGAGGGGCTAGCAGGTAGTGACCTACCCATCGAAACGATTCCAGTTTCTGACTTAGCCACGGCATTGGCCCAACTAGAGCATCACTCATTTGACTGTGTGCTCTGGCATCTGCCTCAGAGCGAGGCCATGTCGTTACAGTTGCTGCATGAGGTGAAAACAACGATGCGTCCGGCCCCAATCGTTGTTCTGATTAGCGACTGCGCCGATTCGCA
Source organism: Leptolyngbya sp. NK1-12 (assembly GCF_032598965.1). Lineage (NCBI taxonomy): Bacteria > Bacillati > Cyanobacteriota > Cyanophyceae > Leptolyngbyales > Leptolyngbyaceae > Leptolyngbya > Leptolyngbya sp. NK1-12. The sequence goes on along the minus strand of NZ_CP053586.1, from coordinate 5,087,754 downwards.
GCTACTAGAGCAATGGCGAGAAGCAGGAGTATGGGATGTTTTGCCACCCTCTCAGCTCACATCAGAATCGCTCAGTCAAACCTTGCGCTGCGTTATGCGGGTGCGGCAGGCAGAGCAGCAGTATCACTTCGCGAGCGAACGACTGCGGCGAAATGACCAGCTTCTCTGGTACCAGCAGCAAAAACTTGAAAAGCAAGACCAGCAGATCCGACAGCTCCAGTCGCAGCTTGTGGAAGCCACCAAAGTGAAAGGCCAGTTTCTAGCAATGGTCTCCCACGAACTGCGGACGCCCATGAATGCGATTTTGGGTTTTTCCAAACTGCTATGGCGGACGCAAGCAGCCCTTAGTGCCCGGCAGCGCGATATGGTGGAGCGAATTCTGGCGAACGCCGAACAGTTAATGGCTGCGATTGACCAAATCCTTAATTTCTCCAAAATTGAAGCCGGTCAGCTTGAACTGCATCCTGAGGCGCTCAATCTAGCGCATTTGATTCGGGCGATGGCGACAGAACTGGCAGAAACTGCTACTCAGAAGGATTTGGCCCTCAATCTCCAGCTCGATTTGGCAGATCCCATTGTTGTCACAGACCCGACCAGTTTGCAGCAGGTGATCTTTAATCTGATTGCCAATGCGCTTAAATTTACCGCGACCGGCTCGGTCACAATCGAAGCGGCGGAAGTAGGTGCGGATCGAATTGCAATTGTGATTCGCGATACGGGCATTGGCATCGAATCGGCAGAGCTAGACCACATCTTCGAGCCGTTCCGTCAGGTGGATCAGTCAAATACGCGCCACTATCGCGGCATTGGGTTAGGGCTAGCGGTGACAGCCGCGCTGGTGCAGCAACTGGAGGGTACGATTACTGTCAAAAGTCAAGTTGGTCAAGGCTCGGAGTTTCGGATCGAGTTACCGCGTCGGATTCACCAATCGAATCACCAGCCCAAGCAGTTTAAAAATTCGGTTTCGGCAGCTCGTTTGACAAGTTCTCAGAAAACAGCTTCTCTGAATCCGTAGTTACCTGCAGCGATACTCGCTATGCTCATTCACGAACTGTGATTCTGCCTGTAAGTTGCTTAACCTATAAGTTGCTTAAAGTTGATATGAAATACCCCATTTGGCTCCTGTTGCTAGGCTGCGTTAGCTGTAGTTCACCGACCCTCTCCCAAACTCCGACCTCTGCTCCTAGCCCCATCTCCCCAGCCCAATTAACCCAAGCCGCTCCTGTACCGGCGGCTCCAGTGGCAAATTCCAGTTTGGCGCAGGTTGTGAGTCCGCCTGCAAACCAGGTAGACCGGGCCACAATTCAACAGGATTATGCCGCTACAACACCACTGCCCACGACCGGCAGAGTGACAGTACGGGACCATATCCGCAATCTCGATCCCAGCCGCCTGATTGTCAATTGTCCAGCAGATTCGGCTCCCTATGCCTTTGCCGAAAGTAGCAACTACGAAATCCAAATTTGTTCGGAAGAATACGACCCCTGGCAACCCAAGTATTACATCAGTCAGGCCAAAGATCGCAGTAGTGGCCTACGGATTACGAGTGCCAATCCCGAAGAAGCCCGTCAGCTAGTCTTTCGGAATCAGGGCTACACCTATGTGATCTATCGGGATGGTGCTCGCCCAGACCAGATCAATGCCTATCTAGAGGTCTACGGTCCCAATGGCGATAGCTTTGCCGAAGCGTTGCTCTACCTCTACGAAGCAGGACCAGCCCCCACCGCAGGTAGCTCGTGGCTCAGGTGAACAATTTGAAGTTTGGTCTTGAACTTTCTAGCAACCGCTCTCTAGCAACCGCTCTCTAGCAGCCAATTAGCATTCTCAACAATCGCTTAAGCATCACCATCCGACATCAAAGCCAGCGCTTCTTCGGTCGCATCCCAGGCCTCATCCAGGATTTCAGCCATCAACGGATGGTGATAGCGCACTTCATCAGCTAGCTTAGACAGCTCATCAGCAAGATGTAGCAATCGCGTTTCGGCAATTTTCCGCACCTTAAGACGTTGAGAAATGAAGTCAGGGCTATGTTTTTTGACCGTAACCGGCGGCAGCGTTGGGTAGAGTTCGGCTGAGGCATCTTCGATGAGAGCGTCTGCGGACGCATCGTCAGTTAACTCTGGGGTAGCGACGGGTTGAGAGGAATAACCTCCACCAATGTCAGAATTAATCAACTTATTTAAAGAACGCTGTGAATTCATCAGATTTTTCCTCTTCCTTAAAGCTTGTAAACCCTTACCGCAACCTAGACGCTACCTAAACAGAATTATCGAAGTTCGCAAAATCCTTGCAAATTCTATTGATTTTGACTTTTGAAAATGCCTTTCCCATCACCTAGCTTGACAAACGCATGTACAGTCAATTCTGAGAAAAGGTTAATATTTATTATTTTGTAACTTCAGATACTACTACAAGCAGGATTCCCGTAATTGCCAAATCCTCGCGATCTAGTCAACAAATCTTGACTTCCGGAATTTTGCGGTTGAGGTTCATTTAGTCTTCACATTGCGCTTGCCCTAGTTCTAGATCGACAGGTTTACAATCACCTAGGAACGGGTGCTGGCTGGTCAGCGTCAATGCCCCTTAGAGCCTAGCTCAACGTCAATTGCAATCAATCTCACTCAGGTCAGAGGAGTAGTGCTGATTTGGGTAGGTCAGGCAGGACGAAAAATTGAGAATAAGAGCCAGCAAACTGATCGGCAGCTAGTTTGGACTATTAAAGCGAATCCATGACAGGGCGCAATCGTCACCTAAATCGTGATTTACCGGAAACTCTTTATACGCCAGAGAGCCGCATTCGCCATCCCAAACAGTTGTGGCGTGATATGAAACGGGATCTGCTGGCATCGCGTGAGCTGGCTTGGCGGCTGCTGGTGCGGGATTTGAGTAGCCAGTACCGACAGTCGCTGTTGGGAGTGTTTTGGGCCTTTGTGCCGCCGATTGTGGCTGCGATTGGGCTAACGCTGGCCAACAATGCTGATATTTTGAATATTGGCGAAACCGATCTGCCCTATCCGGCCTATGTCATGTTCAGCATGGCGCTGTGGCAGACCTTTGTTGAATCGCTTACGGGGCCGGTGCAGGCGGTAATTGCGGCGAAACCCATGTTGGCGCGAATCAATTTTCCCCGCGAGGCAATTATTTTGTCCCAGTTGGGTCAGGTCGGCTTCAACTTTGGAGTGAAGCTGATTTTGATTACGGTCATGTTTCTCTGGTTTCGGATTCCGATAACCTGGACGGTGCTGCTGGCTCCGGTGGCGCTGGTTCACCTGATCGCTTTGGGAACGGCCATCGGGCTATTGCTGGCTCCGCTCGGCACGCTGTACGAAGATGTGACCCGTGGGTTGACGCTGGTAACGAGCGCCTGGCTGTTCTTTACGCCCGTGATCTATCCACCGCCGCAGAGTGGTTTGTTTGCCCTGCTGGTACAGTGGAATCCGGTGACGCCACTGTTGGTGACGGTACGCGAGTTAGCCACAACCGGAGTCGTCTCGTCTCCCGTTCACTTTTGGCTAGCCAGTCTGCTAGCGATGGGAGGCTTGCTGATTAGCTGGTTGATTTATCGTATTGCCATGCCGTTTGTAATCGAGCGAATCAGCGCATGATTGAGCGTTTGACAAATTACCCGGTGCCCAACTCGCCATCTAACCATTGGAACGATCTCCCTGCTGACTCGTCGTCTGACTCACGGCTCGGCCAACCAGAGAGCAGCGAGATTGTGCTGTCGGTGCAGGGGGTTTCCAAAAAGTTCTGCCGCAGCCTCAAGCGGTCCCTGTTCTATGGCATCCAGGATATTGCCACCGAGCTAGTGGGTCTGCGTCAGCCCAATCCCCAGCTCCGCTATAACGAGTTTTGGGCGCTCAAGGATGTCAGCTTTACCCTCAGACGCGGCGAAGCGCTGGGCTTAGTAGGAGCCAACGGCAGCGGCAAGACAACGCTGTTGCGGATTATTAGCGGTTTAATTCGGCCCGATACCGGCTCGATCTGGCTGAAGGGGCGGGTCGCGCCACTGATTGCCCTGGGAGCTGGCTTTAGCCCGATCTTGACCGGACGGGAAAATATCTACGCCAACATGTCGATCTTGGGCCTATCCAAGTCAGAGATTGACGCCCGGTTTGAGCAGGTGGTCGAGTTTGCCGAAATTGGGGACGCCATTGATGCGCCGGTGCAGAGCTACAGTTCCGGGATGGCGGCTCGATTGGGATTTGCCTGCGCCATTCATACCGATCCAGACATTTTGCTAATCGACGAAGTGCTAGCGGTGGGCGATGCCAAGTTTCGTTCGAAGTGCGAACGCAAACTGGCCGAACTGCTGCAAAATGGCACCTCGTTTGTGCTGGTCAGCCACTTTTTTCAAGGCATTCTCAACACCTGCCATCAGGGTATTTACCTCTCAAAGGGCAATCTGGTGGCGGCTGGCAGTGCCCGCGAAATTATGGACCTCTACGAGCAGGATCTGTTTTCGATTAAGCGGCAAGCAACCCGGTTTCCCTTGGCCCTGCCCGCAAAAACCGCGACGGAAAGCACGGGGGCCGATTTGGCCTTGATTTACTTCAAAGATGCCAAAGCTGAGTTGATCGAAACTCCTGTGAGTGGCGAACCGCTGTCGATTTGTGCCCGCTGTCTGGTGCGCTGCCCGATTCAAGCTGCCAGCCTGTTTGTGGCGATCTACCAGCCCGCCAAAGATAACAGCTTGGTGCTGCACCTCAGCAGTGCCTATGACCAGGAAACTTTTGCAGTCGAAGCGGGCGAGTATGAGCTGCGGGTGGACTTGCCCTATCTGGGACTGCTGCCCGGTTCCTACACGCTGAGTGTCTATGTTAAAGACGGCTCGCTTTATATGCTAGATGCCCACGAGTCGATTCCTTTTACCGTGAATGGCTCGGACAAGCTGAATCGGGGACAGTACTATCAGCCGCGCCAATGGCAGATTAGTAACCTAGATTAGAATGCAAATAACTGTTCGCTACTATTTGCCACTAATCAATGCAACGAACGACGCGCAAATAACTGAAGCTGCTGATGCAGAGGGCGCTGACCAACTAACACTCTTGTCCCTTGAATTATATTAAAGTACACCTTTTTCCTGTACCTCAGATTATTAGCTTTAAGAGACTGTTTGTAAATGAATTTTAAGAGGCTAGAATCGACTTCACATCTGATCCTCCCTAACCCTCCTTAAATAAGGAGGGAACCGAGTTAAATCTCTGAAGTCCCCCTTTTTAAGGGGGATGTAGGGGGATCTCAATCTTTGTTTACAAACAAGCTCTAAGGAGTTGGTGATGAAAATTAAAGCAGTTATTTGGCAAGAAGATGGTGTATGGTGTGGCTCGGTTCCCGCTTTACCAGGTTGCCATACTTGGGGAGAGAGCTACGAGCAACTACTGGAAATGTTAGAAGATGCTATTCAAGGATGGTTGGATGTTGCCAGTCAACAGCAAGAACTAGAGCCTGAAAAACAGCTGATTGAGCTATCGCTATGAAATCTGTTTCTGGTAAGTCCCTCATAAGATTGTTGAGAAGCGAGGTTGGGTGCTTAAGAGAGTGACAGGTAGTCATCACATTTACACACAAGAGGACATTACAACCATCCTGGTTATTCCTGTGCATAGCAGTCGAGATCTACCAATTGGAACTCTAAGGAACATCCTTAAAGATGCCGGGCTAACCGAAAACGATTTATAGGCAGCTTATTAGACAGAGAACCCTATCCATGACTACTCCATACGTTTGTGCAGGAATTAGCTCAGAAGCGTTGATATGAGTGAAGCAATTGAGCGTGGCTTCCAGGACAATCAAACCCCTGCCACGATTAGCGTCCTGATGTCGGTCTACAACAGCGAGCGCTATCTGGCCCAGGCGATTGACAGCATCTTGACTCAAACCTTCAGCGACTTTGAGTTCTTGATTATTGACGATGGCTCTAGCGACTGCTCGGCTGAAATTCTGCAAACCTATGCGACCCAAGATGCTCGGATTTGCTTCACGAGTCGGGAAAATCGCGGCATTCCCCGCACTCGCAATCAGCTCTTGACTCAGGCTAGGGGAGAACTGGTTGCCATCATGGACGCGGATGACATTGCCCTACCCGACCGGTTTCGGCTACAGGTGGAGTTTCTGCGCCAGCACCCGGAGGTAGTATGTGTGGGCGGCGCGCTGGACTGGATCGACGAAAAAGGCAGACTACTAGGCCATTGTCCGATGCCACAAACCGATGAGGAACTGCAAACCCTGATGCTGGGTGGCATTTCGCTGCTGCATCATCCTACCGCCATGGTGCGACGCTCGGCTCTGCTGCAAGTTGGTGGTTACGACGAAACTATGATTGCCTCATCGGATTTGGATCTGTGGCTGCGGCTAGGAGAAATCGGCAAGCTCGCCAATCTACCCGATACCGTGCTGCGCTATCGTCTCCATCCCCACTCCATCACCCACGCCAAACAGGTGCGACAAGCTGATGATGCCTTAGCCGCCTGTCAACGAGCTTGGAAACGACGCGGTATTCAGGGCCAGTTCATTCGCCAACCGGCCGATCACCTGAAGCAGCATCAATTCTGGCTGCGCTGTGGCTGGAACAATTTTCTGGACGGCCAGCGCGATGTAGCTCGTCATTGCGGCATTCAGGCCATCAGCACAGGACCACGGAATCTGGAAGCCTGGAAACTGTTGGTCTGTGCGTTGATTAAGCCCATCCCAGTCAAACCCTGAATCTGCCATGCCTCTTGTTTCTGTTCTACTGCCCGTCTACAATGCGGAACGCTATCTAGGACCAGCAATCGAAAGTATTTTGACCCAGACCTTCACAGACTTCGAGCTGTTGATTACCGACGATGGTTCCAGCGACCGTTCTTTGGAGATTCTGCAAAGCTATGCAGCCCAAGATACTCGGATTCGCCTGCTCAGCCGTGAGAACAAAGGTCTGATTTACACCCTCAATGAAATGCTGGAGCAAGCCAACGGCGAATTTTTGGCCCGCATGGATGCGGATGACATTGCCACGCCCGATCGGTTGGCGCTTCAGGTGCAGTTTCTCCGCCAGCATCCAGAGGTAGTCTGTGTCGGCGGTGCCTTTGATTTGATTGACCCTCAAGGCCGCACGGTGCAGTGGATTCCGATGCCGGAACACAACGATGAGATCCAGCAGATGCTGCTGATTGGACGCACGATTATCAACCATCCCTGTGCCCTGATGCGGCGCTCGGCCCTGCAACAAATCGGCGGCTACGACCCGGACATGAAAACCGTCGAAGACCTGGACATGCTGCTGCGGCTCGGTGAAATTGGTCAGTTGGCAAACCTGCCGGACGTCGTGCTGAAGTACCGCTTTCACCCCAATTCGGTTAGTGCCCAAAATATTTTGTTTCAGTCGCAAATGGCGGAGCGAGCTTGTCAGAAAGCCTGGACACGACGCGGTATTAGCGGCTACTACGATTCGCCCCAGCCCTGGTATCGCCCGTTGCCAGAGCCAGATTCCCAGCAGCAGTTCTGGCATCACTATGGCTGGTGGGCCTTTTGCAACGGTTTTCGGCTCACGGCAGCAGAGTGTGGCCTCAAGGCGATTGCCGCTAAACCCACCACGCTGAAAAGCTGGAAACTATTGGCCTGCGCTTTGATCAAACCCATTCCCAAACCTGTCTCTAATCTCCAAACTGTCCTACAGCCAGAAAAATCGGTATGACTCCACCCAAGGTTTCGGTTCTAATGCCCGTCTACAACGCTCAGCGCTATCTGGCTGAAGCTGTGGAAAGCATTTTGCAGCAAACCTACCGCGACTTTGAGTTTTTGATTGTCAACGATGGTTCGACTGATCGGTCTTTGAAGATTTTGCAGCGCTATGCCGCTCAAGATAACCGGATTCGCCTGATTAGCCGGCCCAATACCGGATATGTGCAAGCTCTGAATGAGATGTTGGCTTTGGCGCAAGGCGAACTGATTGCCCGCATGGATGCCGATGATGTCGCGCTGCCGGATCGGTTGGCCCAGCAGGTGGACTTTTTGCAACAGCACCCAGACGTAGTGTGCGTCGGCGGTGCCCAAGACTGGATCGATGAGGCCGGACGGTTTCTGTTGCATCATCCCGAAGCTGAACAAAACGACGAAATTCAACAGCTTGCCCTCAGCGGCCAAACCCCAATCAACCATCCTTCGGCCATGATGCGGCGCTGGGCTGTGCAGCAAGTGGGTGGCTACGACGAATCGATGCATCCAGCCGAGGATCTGGATCTGTGGCTGAAGCTAGGCGAAATCGGCCAACTCGCCAATCTGAAGCAGACCGTCCTCCGCTATCGGCAACACGACCAGTCCGTCAGTGAACGCCTGCAAGCCCAACAAACCCAGCAGCGCCGCCATGCCTGCCAGCAAGCCTGGGAACGCCGCCGCATCCAGGGCCAATTCCACGAGGCACCACCTTGGCGTCCGGTGGACCGAGCTTCGCGCCACCAGTTCATCACCATGTACGGCTGGTGGTTTTTCAAAGCCGGCAACCGTGCCGACGCCCTCATCTACAGCCTCAAAGCCATCCGCACCATGCCCTGGAACCCCGATGGCTGGCGGCTTTTGGCCTGCACGTTAATTAAACCGATACCAGATTAGAAGTTTTGATTATGCCGCTTGTTTCTGTCTTAATGGCCGCCTATAACAGCGAACGCTATGTGGCCCAGGCCGTTACCAGTATCCTGAATCAAACCTGGCCGGATTTGGAGCTGATTATTATCAACGATGGCTCTACGGATGGGACTCTCAGGGTTTTGCAGCAGTTAGCCGATCAGGATCAGCGCATTCGCCTGATCAGCCGGGAGAATCGCGGCATTCCCCGCACGCGCAACGAACTGGTTGCCCGAGCCAGCGGCGAACTGATCGCCATCCTAGATGCCGACGACATTGCCCGACCGGATCGATTAGCCCAACAGGTCGCGTTTCTTCAGCAGCATCCCCAAGTGGTTTGCCTGGGCAGCGCCTTTGAATTGATCGACGCCAAAGGCCGGTTTCTCACTCAGCTGCCTGTGCCGCTGCACAACGATGAGATTCAGACGAAAATCCTGGCCGGACATGCCGCGATCTTCCAGCCCTGCGCGATGCTGCGTCGTTCGGTGGTGTTGCAGATTGGCGGTTATGACGAAACCATGACCCAGGCTGAAGATCTCGATCTATGGCTGCGGTTGGGAGAAGTGGGTGAGTTAGCAAATTTACCAGAGGCACTGGTGCAATACCGGCTCCATGCCAACTCCGTCAGTGAACAGGACTGTGCCCTCCAGCGACAAAAAGCCCTCGAAGCCTGTGAGCGAGCGTGGCAGCGGCGGGGTATCCAGGGCGGGTTTGAGGCCGGTGAGCTGTGGCGTCCGGGCAAGGATCATGGCTCGCAACACCGCTTCTGGATGCAATATGGCTGGTGGGCCTTCAATAGCGGTGAGCGCCAAACGGCTTTGATCTACGGCCTAAAAGCGATTCGAGCCTTGCCTTGGCATCGCGCCGGATGGATTCTGGTGAGCTGCGCCCTGCTGAAGCCCTTACCGAAGCCAGCCAAGCAAGGAACTGGGGAATGAAGCACTGCTATGAAGCTAGCAGGGCAGCCCAATGGCTTAAAAATCCCAGAAGCCGCTGCCATTTCACTGCTTGCCCCCGTATATGACTAGGGTATTTGTATAAAATTTTATATTCTAGATTTAGATTTTCCGCAAGTTCCAGGTATAACCTAAGGTAGATGCTAATTTTTAGATAATTGGTTACGTAGATCTACGGGGAGGCTTGCAAAAAATTTTGAGCTAAAGTGCGTCAAATCACGGCGAAGGGAGTTGGGTTTGTGATTTACTAGTTATCTCCGACGCTTTTCAGGTGGCCGCTACCCAATAGGAAGGGAGGAATAGGTCTGTGGTGCAATCTAGAAACCAGTCGGTGCTTGTCAGTGTGGTCGTGCCCGTATACAACGCCGAACGCTACATTGCTGCTGCCCTGTCTTCAATTTTGCAGGAACACACCGTACCCCTAGAAGTAATTGTGGTCAATGATGGCTCGACCGATGCTTCGCTAACGCGAGCACGGGCGCTAGGCGATCCGCGGCTGCGGATTATCGAGAATCAAGGCAAAGGCATTGCCGATGCCCTCAATACCGGGTTGGCTGTAGCTCGTGGTCAATATATGGTGCGATGCGACGCAGACGACCTGTACCCTGCGAACCGAATTGCCCAGCAGGTGAATTGGTTGAGCCAAAATCCTGAGTTTGGTGCCATCTGCGGTGGGTATGCTGCCATTGCCCCGAAAGGATCGCCGCTGGTCCAGTTCGACGATAGCCCAATCGCCGAAGAAATTACCCTAGAGCTTTGTGCTGGCTATGCACGCACCCATCTTTGTACCTATGCGATCCGAACCGATGTACTGCGCTCGTTGGGTGGGTTTCGTTCCTACTTCAAGACGGCAGAAGATATTGATCTCCAGTTGCGCCTAGGAGAAGCCTGTCGCGTCTGGTATGAGCCAGGAATCCACTACTATTACCGCCTGCACCGCGCCTCGATTACCCACACCAAGAGTTCGACCGAACGCGAGTTTTTTGATGCCATTGCCCGCGAATTCCAATCTCAGCGGCAAACAACTGGCATGGATGACCTCCAGCGGGGCATTGTGCCACCACCGCCGCCAATCTCACCGTCTTGCCGTCCTCTATCTGCGGCTCAACATATCCAAAAGTTTTTGCTGTGGCGGGCTTGGTACGAGCATCAAGCAGGCCAGCGCTGGCAGGCCATCTCGACTGGAGTACGCTCAGCTCTGACTTTTCCTAGCAATCTGGCGACATGGCGCAGTGTGTTAGCTCTAGCCTTGAAACCCGTTGAAGCAACCAGTTTTGACATTAAGCCCACCTTTCGCCGCTAAGCACTGTTAGATCCGGTGCCGCGAGATCTGGCAAATCCTTTACAGGAATGGCGCAATATTTGCAGAATTTTGCCCAAATTGCAGCAGCGATCCGGACATCCCAGAGGACAATAGACAAGAATGGGCTAAGCGCAGATTAGCAACACGCCCCTTCTGGTTGCCGCCCTTTTCGGATGCTTAGTATGACTTCACTTGACACTCCTCTCCGCCGCACACCTCTCTATACCGCGCAATTGGCACTCAACGCCCGCATGGTCCCCTTTGCCGGATGGGAAATGCCGGTCCAGTACAGCGGCATTAGCAAAGAGCACCAAGCCGTGCGGGAACAGGCGGGTCTATTCGACATCTCCCACATGGGCAAGTTCCAGTTTCGGGGTCGCAATTTGCTGGCTCAGCTCCAGGCTCTGGTCCCTTCAGATTTAAGCCGCTTGAAGCCCGGAGCAGCTCAGTATACGGTGCTGCTCAATCCCGAAGCTGGCATCATTGATGATCTGATCATCTACTACCAGGGTACTGATGCCGATGGCACAGAACGGGTGATGACGATTGTGAACGCCGCCACCTTGGAAAAGGACAAGCAGTGGTTTCTGGCTCACCTCGATGCGCAGCAGGTGGCCTTAGCCGATCTATCTGCCGACCGGGTGCTTTTAGCCGTGCAGGGACCGCAGGCAATTGCTCAGTTGCAGCGGTTTGTAGACGCGGATCTGTTAGCCGTGCAGCGGTTTGGTCACATCGAAGCTCCAGTACTGGGTAAATCCAGTTTCCTGGCTCGAACTGGCTACACTGGCGAAGATGGCTTTGAGGTCATGGTAGATCCAGAAATAGGACTGGAATTGTGGCCGCAGCTCGTGGCTGCTGGGGTTGTGCCTTGCGGGTTGGGGGCACGGGATACGCTGCGGTTGGAGGCGGCAATGGCGCTCTATGGTCAGGACATCGATGAAACCACAACGCCTTTAGAAGCGGGTCTGGGCTGGTTGGTGCATTTGGACCGGGTGGAGGCGTTTATGGGCCGCTCGGTGCTGGAGCAACAAAAGCAGATGGGCCTAACCCGTCGCTTGGTGGGATTGCAATTGAGTGGACGCAACATTGCTCGCCACGATTACCCAATTGTGCAGGCCGGAGCCACAATCGGCAAAGTCACCAGCGGTACCCTTTCACCGACGCTGGGCTACCCAATTGCGCTGGCCTATGTGCCTACGGAACTATCCAAACTTAACCAATCGCTAGACGTTGAGATCCGCGGCAAGCTGTATCCTGCTACGGTAGTGAAGCGGCCATTCTACAAGAGTCCTAGCCTGGGCTAGATTGAACTCTGACTGCTTCAATGGCTGCTTGGCAGAAGCAAACCTATGGGCAGCGAACTGACGGTAACTAGCAGCAGCTTTTTGGCGTTGGCAATTGGGTTGGCGTTGAGCTTTGAGTTTGTCAACGGCTTCCACGATACGGCGAACGCAGTGGCTACGGTGATCTACACCAATAGTCTCAAACCCATCGTGGCTGTGATCTGGTCTGGGATCTGGAACCTGATTGGCGTCCTCACTTCGACGGGCTTGGTGGCCTTTAGCGTCGTGGCGCTGCTGCCAGCAGAGTTGGTGCTGAATGTGGGTTCGGGGGCTGGATTTGCCATGGTGTTTGCCCTGCTGATTTCCGCGATCCTGTGGAATTTGGGTACGTGGTATCTGGGCCTACCGGCCTCCAGTTCCCATACCCTGATTGGCTCCATCTTGGGCGTGGGCTTGGCAAATGCTTGGCTAGGTGAGAGTTTTGGCGAGGGCGTCAATTGGGCAAAAACTGAGGAGGTATTGATTGCCTTGCTGACCTCGCCGCTGATTGGCTTCTGCTGCGCGGCACTGCTGTTGCTGATTGGCAAATTCCTGTTGCCACAACCTGAACTCTTTGCTGCGCCAGATGAGGAAAAACCGCCGCCGCTCTGGATTCGAGGTTTGCTGATTCTCACCTGCACCGGCGTTAGTTTTGCCCACGGCTCGAACGATGGTCAAAAAGGCATGGGGTTGATCATGCTAATTCTGGTTGGCATTCTGCCAGGTCTCTATGCCTTAAATCTGACTCTAACTCCTGAGGCGGTTAACCAGCTCACATCCTCTGCGCAAACCATCGTCAATCAACTCGAACAAATCGAACAGGATCATTTACATGAGATCAAGTATTTGCTGGTGGACAACTCGCAGATCACAACTAATGAACAGGCAACGAACGAGTTGTCTCGCTTCTTGAAAACGAGCGCAGATATTAGCGAGAATACACTAACAGCCTTAGCCGTAAAAGAAAGGAAAATTACTGAAATGCTCACTGGAGCTAGTTTGACTGAACTTTCTACTCCACAGCGATCCCAACTTCGCAGTGATGTTTACCTGATCTCAAGCACGCTGGAAAAACTGGAGCGGCTCCACCAACTGCCAGTTGCTTTAGATACCGACCTAGTGCAAACCCATCGCTGCCAGTTGGCTAGTTTAACTCAGTTCATTCCGATCTGGGTCAAGGTTGCAGTCGCGATCGCCTTAGGTATTGGAACGATGGTGGGCTGGAAGCGGATTGTGGTTACAGTCGGTGAAAAAATCGGCAAGGAACATCTCACCTATGCGCAAGGCGCTTCAGCCGAACTGGTGGCAATGGGAACCATCATTGCGGCTGATTCGTTTGGTTTGCCGGTGAGCACAACTCACGTCCTTTCCTCTGGGGTTGCAGGTACAATGACAGCGAATGGATCGGGGCTGCAAATTACAACGGTACGCAACATTCTGCTGGCCTGGATATTGACTTTACCAGTTTGCATCGGACTAGGTGGAGCCACCTTTGCGGCAGGTTTGGCCGTGGTGCATCTGCTTGGTTTTGAGTAGCTGACGAGGTATCTAGGCGTGGGTTGAATCTTTGCTGTTCATCCTACAGTCCACAGGTTACAGTCCACAGGTTACAGTCCACAGGTGAGCAGCCGATTAAAGAAATAGTTGGTCATTTTAGAACCAAACGGTGAGTTCCACCAGCGAGACGGATGACAGCCAAGAGGTGCACTCAGCGTATAGTCTAAATCGTCACATTTGATCCATTTTTCACTCGCACGCCACCCTACCTGTTCACCGAACCGTTCAATCATCGTTCGATCTTGGGCAATGGTGGTCTCTAGGGTTCCGCCCACGTCTTGATAGATTTTAATTTGCACACTAAAGCCAAACTTACCTTGACTGTGGGTCTGCCAGAGATTGTCAATCACTCGCAGCGTGCTGCAAGGAAACTGCCGCATATCATCAGGTGTAATGTCTTCTAGGTTAGGCTCACCCGTCACGGCCTGAATCACGCGAATGGTTTCCCAATCAGCCTCCCGGAAATCCCCTGCGGCTAGCAGCTCCTGTAGCTTTTGGTAGCGCTGCACATCGGTCACTAGCATCAAACTATTTTCTGAGCGAGTCAACCGATCACTAATGGTAGTGAGAATTTGACCAAACTGTTGTAGTTGGGTTTCAATCGCAGCGAGCCGCGTCATTAGCTCAGAGGACTGGAATTCAGATGGTTGAAATTCAGAGGTCTGGGGTTCAGGTTGTTGCAGGTCAGACATGACTTACCTCAGGGTGGAGAGCAGCAAATGCTTTGCCTCATCATGCCACAGAAACTCAACTCTGGTTTGTAGCCTGGCTTGTGGCATGATTGGTGGCCTGTTGCCCTGAATTGGATTATCTAAAAAACCGCAGTAACACCCATGCTTTCTAACGCTTCGGCAATTTGACTTACTTTGTACTGAAATTTTTCCGTAAAATTGTGGAATTCTTAAGATCGAAAACTGATGAGGCAGTGAACAATAGAACTTAACCTCCCTGTTTCTAGCATTTATTGCTTCATGGGTCGCTAACGGTTTGGAATAGCTGGTGCAAATTGTCAATCGAACCGTTAGCCTTCACGCAGTCTGAGTTACGCAGTCTGAGTTACACAGTTTGAGTTAAAGAGATCGCAGATCAGTCCATCTATGCCCCCCTGTATCCACCGAGGTCCAGCTGAGAATTTGTTCATTCTTTCGGGTAATGCCCCGAAACGGCCATCGTGATCTAAATCGTGATCTAACAAGTAACGTAACAATGGATCAGTTGCAGAAAGCTGAGCAGACTTACCACCTCCTTGATTTAATGCCGATTGGAGCCTGTGTGCTGGATCCGGACTATCGCGTTTTGTTTTGGAACGCTTGTCTGGAGCAGTGGACTAATCTCCCAAGAACAAAAATCATTGGGCACGGCATTGGCTCCTATTTTCCGGTTTTTAATCAGCCTGAATATCAGGCGCTATTGCAATCTATTTTCCTAGGAGAGAAAACCAAACTGTCGCTCAAGCAGCTTCTGCCGTTATTTTTGCCCCATCTTGCTGTTACCCATCAGTGTCAAATCACGATCACAGCTGTACCAGCTTCCCAAAGTGAAGGCTATGAGGCGTTACTCTCCATTCAAGCTGTAGCGGTTTCTAGTTCAGCGGATGAGCTGCCCATCCCTGCAGGGAGTCCAGCAACTGCTAATCCAGTCACCCCCTTTGCTAATCTAGCTTCAGAAAATAGCTGTGAAGCTGAGCAGGCTGCTGATTCTGGTTCTGCTGGATCTTTAGTGCAGCAACTGCGACGCCGCACCCATCTGCTCGAACAAATTACTGCCGCTATGCGCCAGAGTTTGGATATGCAAAAAATTTTCCAAATGACGGTGACTCAGATTGGCCGAGCCTTTGAGGTGAATCGCTGCCTGATCCACAGCTACACCAGTGACCCCGCACCTCAGTTGAGCGTAATTAGCGAGTATGTGGAATCGGGCTATGACGCTACTTGTAACTTGCAGATTCCCGTTGCAAATAATACCTATGTCGCCAGACTGTTAGCGGGCGATCAGGCGATTGCCTCGGCGGATGTCACCACCGAACCCCTGCTGCACGGCATGGTTCAGGTTTGCCATCGCTATCAAATTCGCTCGCTGCTAGCCGTTCGCACCTCCTATCAAGGGGAAGCTAATGGAGTAATCAGTTTGCAGCAATGTCATCGAGTCCGCCACTGGACTGCGGATGAAGTAGATTTACTGGAAGCAGTGGCAGCCCAAGTTGGTGTCGTGATTGCCCAAGCCCGATTGTTGGACCAAGAACGGCGGCAGCGGCAGGAGTTGACGTTAAAAAATGCGGCGTTGGAACAGGCTCGCTGGGAAGCAGAAGCATCTAACCAGGCCAAAAGCAACTTCCTAGCCACGATGAGTCACGAAATCCGCACTCCCATGAATGCGGTGATTGGCATGACCGAACTGCTGCTAGAGACTGAATTGACACTGCAACAGCAGGATTTTGTCGAAACCATTCGCACCAGCGGCGATACCCTGCTTACCATCATCAACGACATCCTTGACTTTTCCAAAATTGAAGCTGGACGGTTGGATCTGGAGCAGCGCCCGCTCGATTTGCGCACCTGCATCGAAGGGGTTTTAGATTTATTGGCTCCCAAAGCGTCAGAAAAAGGGCTAGAGCTAGCCTATTTGATCGATCCCAACGTACCCCCACAGATCTTGGGCGACATCACCCGGTTGCGGCAAATTTTGACTAACTTGGTAGGCAATGCCATCAAATTTACTGAACAAGGTGAAATTACGATTACTGTGGCAGCCCGCAAACTCAAAAAGGCTAAACTTGCGACCGTGAACTCATGCGCTAGCCCAGAGCCAAGCATCTACGCGATTCGGTTTGCTGTTAAAGACACCGGAATTGGCATTCGCTCAGACCAACTGAATCGCTTGTTTAAGCCATTTAGCCAGGTGGATTCTTCGATTAGCCGTCAGCACGGAGGCAGCGGTTTGGGGCTGGTGATTAGCCAGCGCTTGAGCGAGATGATGGGCGGCAGAATTTGGGTGGACAGTGAACTCGGACGCGGCTCCACCTTCTGTTTTTCAATTGTGGCAACGGCAGTCCAGCCTGCAACCAGCCCTATGCCGCTGGAGCATCGCTCCCTGCTGCTCAATAAAAAACTGCTGATCGTAGACGACAACGGTACCAGTCGGCAAAATTTAGTGCTCCAGGCCCGTAACTGGGGCATGAGTGTGCAAGCGTTTGCGAAAGCAGCCGACGCTCTGAATTGCTTGCAACAGGGACAGGAGTTTGACCTGGTACTCATTGACAGCTATCTGCCCGACCTAGACGGCTTGAGGCTCATCCAGGCAATTCGCCAACTTCCTGTCGGTCAGCACTTGCCCCTGATTCTGCTAACCAGCCGTGGTCCTTCTACCGACATTCCATCAGAAACCGATTCTGCCAATCTCAGCTATCTTCACAAACCCATTAAACAGTCCCAGTTCTATCAGGTGCTGCTGGATAATTTGGTCAGAACTCCGGCCCTCGACGCTAGTATGATCACTCTGCTGCAAACAGAACAGCTAGCTGAGCAGTTACCGCTGCGGATTCTGGTGGCGGAAGACAATGTGGTGAATCAGAAAGTGATTCTCAAGCTGCTGCAACGGTTGGGCTACCAAGCCGAGGTGGTCCGCAATGGGCTAGAGGTGCTGGATGCCTTGGCTCGACAGGTCTATGATGTGATTTTGATGGATGTGCAAATGCCAGAAATGGATGGATTAGCAGCAACTCGGCAAATTAATCGGCTGCCCCAACCGCGTCCACACATCATTGCGGTAACGGCCAGCGCCATGCAGGGCGATCGGGAGGAATGTTTACGAGTCGGGATGGATGATTACCTCAGTAAACCGCTGCGGTTGGACAGTTTACATCAAGCGCTGAGCCGCTGCCGAGTCTTGAACTGAGGATGAGAGGGGAGGATGAGATAGGGTTAGACTCAAAGAGGGAATCTACCCTTGCCGAGTTCTAGCTAGCCCCATGCCGAATCGTCTTGCTCAAGCCCAAAGCCTCTACCTGCGCAAGCATGCCGAAAATCCAATCGACTGGTGGCCCTGGTGCGACGCTGCCCTTGAGAAGGCCAAGCAAGAAAACAAGCCCATTTTCCTATCCATCGGCTATTCGAGCTGTCACTGGTGCACGGTAATGGAAGGGGAAGCCTTCTCGGATCCGGAAATTGCCGAGTACATGAACACCCACTTTGTGCCGATTAAGGTGGACCGGGAAGAGCGACCTGACCTCGACAGTATTTATATGCAGGCGTTGCAGCTGATGACCGGACAAGGCGGCTGGCCTCTGAATGTCTTTCTTGCTCCAGAGGATCTGGTTCCTTTCTATGGCGGTACCTATTTCCCGCTGCAAGAGCGCTACAATCTGCCTGGTTTTTTGCGGCTCCTGCAGGAGATTCACCGCATTTACACCACTGAAGCTGAGAACATTCTGTCGGTGAAGTCGCGGCTATTGAACCGGCTCCAGCAGTCTACTCAATTACCCAAAGGTGAGGACTTAACGGCAGATTTGCTGCGGTTAGGGTTGGAGTATAGCGCTGGCATTCTGGCGGCCAAAGGCATGGGGCCAAGCTTTCCGATGATTCCCTATGCTGGTACGGCCTTGCGCGGCCACCGATTTGACTTTCCCGATCGGCGCTATGATGCGCTCAGTGTCTGTCAACAACGCGGTACCGATCTGGCTTTGGGCGGAATTTATGACCATGTGGGTGGTGGCTTCCATCGCTATACGGTTGACCCGACCTGGACGGTGCCCCACTTTGAAAAAATGCTCTACGACAACGGCCAAATTGTTGAATACCTGGCTGACCTCTGGGCCGTGGGTATCCAGGAGCCTGCCTTTGAACGGGCAATTGTGGGCACAGTACAGTGGCTGAAGCGGGAAATGACCGCACCGCAGGGGTTCTTTTATGCCGCTCAGGATGCCGATAGTTTTGTCACACCTGACGAAGCTGAGCCAGAAGAAGGTGCTTTCTATGTCTGGTCCTACAGCGAGCTAGAGCAACTCCTCACTCCTAATGAATTAAGCGAACTGAGCGACCGATTTCTGATCACACCCCAAGGCAATTTCGAGGGCAAGATCGTGCTGCAACGCCGCGATGCAGAGCAGCTTTCTGCCCAGCTAGAAACCGCTCTCGGCAAACTATTTAGGGCTCGTTACGGTACACCTGCTGCCGCTACGTCCACCTTTCCACCGGCTCGCAATAATCAGGAAGCCAAACAGCAATCCTGGCCGGGCCGAATTCCGTCGGTGACAGATACCAAGATGATCGTGGCCTGGAATAGCCTGATGGTTTCTGGACTGGCTCGGGCCGCCGCCGTCTTCCAGCAATTGGACTACTATCGGCTGGCGGCAACAGCGGCTCAGTTTATCCTGGAGCACCAACAGGTTGAGGGCCGCTTCCATCGTCTTAACTATGAGGGTGCGCCGAGCGTTTTGGCCCAGTCGGAGGACTATGCCCTATTTATCAAAGCGCTGCTCGATCTGGATCAGGCGGCTTCGGCCTTGGCAATCTCCGCCGATTGGTTAGATCAGGCTGTACAGTTGCAAACCGAGTTTGACGAGTTTCTCTGGAGTATTGAGTTAGGCGGTTACTACAACACCGATGCGCGTGGCGATCTGGTTGTGCGGGAACGCAGTTATGAAGACAATGCCATTCCCTCTGCAAATGGTGTAGCGGTGGCCAATCTAGTACGACTGTTTCTTAGTTTGGAACAGGTCAGCTACCTGGATCAGGCCGAGCAAACGTTGCAAGCCTTCAGCACGGTCATGCAGGAACGGCCTCAAACCTGCCCCAGTTTGTTTGCGGCCCTAGACTGGTTCCAGCATCCTACATTGGTGCGTACCAGATCAGAACAGATTGGTACTCTTGCCACTCAGTACCAGCCAACCGTTGTGTATCACCGATCGGCTGACCTGCCAGACGGGGCGATTGCGATGGTTTGCCAGGGCTTGAGCTGTCAGGAACCGGCCCGCTCAGAGGACCAGCTTCAGGCGCAACTCCGACAGAGCATTTTAGCGCCCCACTAGCTTCACCAGCCCGATGCCGCCAAAATACAACCCCAGTACGGCTCCGGCCAGTAAACTCTGGGTGACGGGATCGGTAGAGGGCGTCAAAACCGCTCCTAGCACCGCGGCTGCTAAAATCACCACCCGCCAACCGGTCAGCATTTGCTGAGACGATACGATGCCCAGTGCCCCCAGCAAAAGCTGAATAATCGGAATCTGGAAGGCCAAGCCCGTACTGAACATCAGCAATAGCACAAACTCGAAATAGCGTTCGATCGACCACATCTGCTCGACCACGCCTTCACCATAGGTAATGAAAAAGTTGAGCGCAGCGGGCACCAGAGCATAGTAGGCAAAGGCCAGTCCAGCCACAAACAGCACCGTAGATCCCAGGACCACCGGCCCCAGCAAACGCCGCTCGCGTCGGGTCAGACCGGGCAGCACAAACTGGACAATCTGATACAGCACAAACGGGCTGGCGACCAGTATGCCGCTGTAGCCTGCGACCTTCAGAGACACAAAGAAATATTCTCCAGGAGCAAGCTGCAAAAACTTGGCACCCTGAGCAGGGACCTCTAGAAGCCGCACAATCGGATTCACAAAGACAAAGCAGACAATGATGCCCAAGACAATTGCAATCAGGGCATAAAAGATGCGCAGCCGCAGTTCTTCGAGGTGGTCGAACAGCGACATTTCCATATCGTCTGGCACTTCATCGAGGTAGTCGTCTGGGTCGGTCGAGTCAGGGGTCACCTGCTCGGCATCTACCGGTCCATTGGAGGTAATCGATTGACCATTCTGAGCGGTAGAATTCGCAGTTTCTAGATCGTCTAGATCGGGAGGAACGGTCATGGGTTCTTACAGCAAAATAACAGCGACCTTGCCCCATTCTATCTGGAACCGGCAGGGTTCAGGGCCAAGCTCTAGCGCGACCCCACTTCGCTTGGAGGCAGAGCTGGTTTTGACAACTTTTTCTTGCCTGTTGGCGTAAACCGCTCCGTCCCTTGCTTGATCACAATGTACAAAATCGGCACCACAAACAAGCTCAGGAATGTCGCAATCAAGAAGCCACCCACTAGCGCTGTACCCAAGGATTGGCGGCTAGCTGCTCCAGCTCCGCTAGCAATTGCCAACGGAAAGAACCCGATCAAGCTGGAAATAGCCGTCATCAGAATGGGGCGCAACCGTTCCTGGGCGGCCTCAATGGCGGCCTGCACAATAGTCAAACCGTCTTGGCGCAGTTGGTTGGCATATTCCACAATCAGAATCGCGTTCTTGCTGGCTAAACCAATCAGCATCACCAGCGCGATCTGGCAGTAGACATCATTGGGAATGCCGCGCACAAACACACCTGTAAGTGCCCCCAAAATTGCCAGCGGTACTGTCAGCATGATGATGGTCGGATCAATAAAGCTTTCGTACTGAGCCGCCAGCGCCAAGAATACCAGCACCAAGCCCAAGCCGAAGATCAAGGGAGCCTGACCGCCCGACTCAATCTCCTCTAGGGCGGTGCCACTCCATTCATAGCCCATACCGGGGGGCAACACTTCAGCCGCTGTTTGCTCCATGGCGGTAATCGCCTGACCCGAACTCTTGTCTGGAGCCGCCGCTCCCTGCACCGAAATCGAGCGGAACAGATTGAAATGGCTAATGGTTTGGGCACTCGTGGTTTGCTCAACCGTCACCAAATTACTCAACTGCACCATCGCGCCGTCTCGGGAGCGGACATAGAGTTTGTTGATGTCTTCTGGTCTAGAGCGAAACTGTTCATCCGCCTGGACATAGACGCGATAGTTGCGCCGATCCAGCGTGAAATCATTCACATATTGGGATCCCAACAGCGTTTGCATCGTTTCAAACACGGTGTCAATGTCTACGTTCAGCGCCTTGGCCTGCTCCCGATTCACCGTGACCTGAAGTTGGGGCGTGTTGGCAGCATAGGTAGAAAAGACGCCTTGCACCTCAGGTCTCTGATTAGCTGCGCCCAGGAAGTTACCAAAGTTGGCCACAAATTCTGCCAGCGGCAGATTACCGCGACGGTCTTGCAGTTCCATCTGAAAGCCGCCAAAGTTGCCCAGTCCTTGAATCGCAGGTGGATTGAGGGCAAAGATATTGGCTTCGGGAATGCCGAAGTAGCGCATTTGGGCCTGCTGAATCAATGCCTGTACCTGTTGTTCACGCCGAGGCCGTTCTTCCCAGGGTTTTAGCAGGGTGAACATGATACCTTGGTTGGGCGCAACCCCAGCAAAGCTGAAGCCGGTAACAGCAAAATTGGATTCCACATCGGGCAGTTGACGTACCTCCTCAGAGGCGCGATCGAGAATTTTCTTGGTGTAGTTGAGTGAAACTCCTTCGGGAGCCTGCACCAGCGTAATGAAGTAGCCCTGATCCTCTTCGGGTAAAAACGCTGAGGGCACAATTCGATACATCCAAGCCGTTACAAACAGCAAGGCAATAAATGCAATCACAATCAAGCCGCGAATCCGCGTCAGAAATCCCAAGGAGCGCCGATAGCGCCGCCGGGTTGCGTCCAAAAAGCGATTGAAGCGCCGAAACAGTCCCGCTAACGGACCCTCGTGCTCGGGCTGCCGCCGTAACAGCAGAGCTGATAGCATCGGAGTTAGCGTGAGGGCATTAAAGGTAGAAATGGCGATCGAGAAGGCAATCGTTAAGGCAAATTGCTGATAGAGCGCTCCGGTTGTGCCTGGGAAAAAGGCTACCGGCACAAACACCGCCATCAGGACGAGGGACGTGGCAATCACGGCTCCGGTCAGTTCCCGCATTGCTTCCATTGCGGCCTGAACCGGATTCATGCCCTGATCCTGTACTTTTGTGGCAATCGCTTCCACCACAACGATCGCATCGTCTACTACTACCCCGGTTGCCAGAGTCATGCCGAACAGAGTGAGGGTGTTGAGAGAAAAGCCAAAGACTTTGGTGAAAATGAACGCACCAATCAGAGCGATCGGAATGGTGATGCTAGGAATTAGGGTCGTGCGCCAATCCTGCAAAAAGACAAAGATAATCAGCACCACCAGCGCCACGGCAGCCAGCAGGGTTAGTACTACATCCCGAAGTGAAGCTGACACGAACATGGTGGTGTCAAAGGCGACGGCGTATTTCAGACCGGGAGGAAAATCTTGGCTCAGGCGTTCTAGCTCAGTGCGAATGGCTTGAGCTGTCTCCAAGGCGTTGGTGTTAGGGCGCTGAGTGATTCCTAGACCAATCGCCTCTTGCCCATTGTAGGTTAGGAAAGTGCCGTAATTTTCTGCACCCAGCTCGACCCGGCCCACGTCCCTGAGACGAGTCAAGGCTCCACCAGGGCCAGTTCTCAATACTAGGTTCTCAAATTCAGACACATCCGTCATGCGGCTAATGGCCCGCAGGTTGAACTGATACTGCTGATCGTCTGGAGCCGGCTGCTGCCCAATCTGACCGGCCCCCACCTGGATGTTTTGCTCGCGGATTGCATCAGTAACATCTTGCGGCGTCAGACCCCGACTGGCAAGGCGAGCTGGGTCTAGCCATAACCGCATAGCAAACTTGCGTTCGCCAAAGATCTCAATTGACCCCACGCCTGGAATCCGCTTCAGCCCGTCCACCATGTAGATATCGGCATAGTTACTCAGAAACAGGCTGTCATACTGGTCATCCTCAGGATAGATTGCAATCGCCATCAAGAAGTTGCTGGACTGTTGATTGACGATCACGCCAGTCTGCGTCACCGACTCGGGCAACAGCGGCTGCACGCGGGAAACCCGGTTCTGGACGTTGACAGTTGCAATATCTGGATCCTGATCAGCCCCGAAGGTGACGGTGATTTGACTGGTGCCATCACTGCCGCTGCTAGAGCTGATATAGCGCATGCCCTGAACGCCATTGATCTCTCGCTCTAAGACATTAGTCACGGCATTTTCGACCGTTTCCGCATCCGCCCCAGTGTAGTTGGACGTGACAACCACCTGTTTCGGCGTAATCTCTGGGAACTGGGCAATGGGCAATGTGAATCCAGCGATAGCGCCTAGAAACACAATCACAATCGAACAGACAGCGGTGAAAACTGGGCGCTTGATGAAGTAATTGACAAACATGGGAAAAACCGAGATGAGGGGTGGAAGCGGGGGAGAGGACGGCAGTGAAGGGGATTGATGCTACAAAGTTCACCCAGCACGCTATCGACACCCCAGGGGTCAAAAGCCAATTAATTAAAAACAACCAGAACCGTTTGTCGAGCAGCCCACTTAGCCAAACCACTTAGCCAAAATGCACCATGCTTTGCGTTAAGGCTAAAAGTTTGCGTTAAGTATAGAAGGACTTGAAATGCGCAAATTAAATTAACACTGAATCAAACAGGGCGTGAGCAGTAGATTAGCCCAAAGCCTCTACGCTCAACATCGTCTATCCGGGTGATTGTAACTAGCCATATTGCTGACGAGGCAACAAAATATTGAGAGCTAGTGGAAATCTGTAAAGTTAGATTAATTCACGTCTTGACTATTAGCATACAATCAACCCAGCAAACGCCATCATTGTCTATCTGCAATTTTTGGTTTGAATTATGAGTAACTCGGTGCTGTTGGCTGTGAATGGAACGCTGATGCGGGGCTTGGAGCTGAATAGCAATCTGCAACAGGTTGGTGCAACCTTTGTCAAAGCGACCCAGACGGCTCCAGTCTACCGACTTTGGTCGATTGGCGATTCCTACCCGGCGATGCAGCGAGTGGCCGTAGCGGGGCAGGCGATTGCAGTTGAGGTCTGGGCGGTGCCTGCGGCTGGGCTATGCGAAATTTTGCAGCAAGAACCGGCTGGGTTGTGTATCGGTAAAGTTGCTCTGGCCGATGGAGAGGTGGTTTTAGGTGTTTTAGCAGAAGCAGTGATTTGTCAAGATCAGCCAGAAATCACGGCATGGGGCGGTTGGCGGGCTTACATTGCCCGACCCGCTAGTTCCTCAGTTCAGTCAACCTTGGGCTGTTGATTGGCTCAACCTTTACCCTTACCAGTCATTGCTTGAGGGGAGCGGGGAAGTTGACTGTCGCCATCGCCAACCACATTGCTCAGCCACAGCGACTGTTGCGGAATACCAATCGGAATTCCAGCCTGATCAAAGGCAATCTTAAGCCGCCGCCGATATTCGCGAGCCACTTCCCACTGCTTCAGCGGTTGAGTTTTAATCCAAAGACGAATCGTCGCCCCGGCATAGTCGAGATTGTCTACCCCCAGAACCTGCGGCGGCTCCAAAATCAGCTCCTGCCATTCTGGATCGCGGCTCATCGCTTGAGCGACCTGCTCGGTGACGGCTAAGGCTTGATCGAGGTCGGCTTCATAGGCAACGCTAACGCCCAAATCGACGCGAGACCACTCTTTAGAAAGGTTTTGCACAACGCTAATGGCGCTGTTGGGAATGGTGATTAGCTGCCCTTCATTGCTGCGCAGTTGGGTAATTCGTAGATTCATATTCTCGACAAAGCCACTCATCTCGCCAATCTTGACCACATCGCCAACGCCGTACTGGTCCTCTAGCAAAATCAGAAACCCATTGATCACATCTTTGATCAGGTTTTGGGATGCCAGCGAAATCCCCACACCCACCACCCCAGCTAAGGTTAACAAGGCAGGACTGATAGCAATTCCCAGCGTGGAGAGGGCTGCAATAATGCCCACACTGCCCCACACCAGTACTGCAATGCTTTTAGTGACTCGCGAAAAGGTGGTGAATCGCAGCATCAGCCGCTGAGAGGTGTTCGTTGCTAAACTCGTGCTGCTTTGCAGTGCCCAAAACAGCCGATCAATAATCACCTCGCTGAACCGAATGGCTAGGTAGATCATCAAAACAACCATCAACAGCCGAATCGGAATTTGCACCCACTGCACCATGACGGGCTGAAGCCAGCGCGTGTAGGGGAACAGGCCGAAAACTACAAATAAGCCAATGCCCCAAAGCAGCAGTTGGGCAAGTTGAGAGAGCCGCCACTGAATGTCGTTAAACCGACGCTTTTGCTGCACTAGCGCTTGGCGCTGGAGTAAAACCGTGGTGATTTCAGGCGAGGTTTCCGGATTAGCAGCCACCGACAAATCGGTTTGCTCAGAGTGGGATTGAACCGATAGTTTTTTGCGCTTGGCCCTTAAGTAGCGCTGCCAGAGCGATAACAACAAGCTGCCAATCACCGTAGTTAACAAAATTCCTCCTGCCCACCAGACCTGCTGCTGTAAAAACTGCGGCTGTCGCTCCTGCTGAGCTGAGAGCAGAGCATCTTCTACAATGGCGCTAATTTCTTCGGCCCACGCAGAGGGGTTGGTACCGTTGATCTGGGCGTCAAGCGCCGTAACTGTGAGTAACTGATCGTAGTTGGATTCACCATCGCGACGGTAGCTGACATAAATTACAGGCTGTCCACTGCTAGAGTCAGTTTCTGTTGTGATCTCTAAACTCTCCGGGTCAAATCCGCGATCGACAATTTGCTGGAGTCGCCGTTCAATAATCTCTACGCGAGATTGCAGCGAGGCCGAGTCTTCCTGTGAATCTGCCTGATCCTGAAGCGCAGGAACCGCGATTGTAAACAGCCGGCGACCATCCAAACGCACGACCCCACGAGTTATCTCGGCTGTATCGAGCAGATCCCCCAGAACCGGCAGCCGATTTTCTAACTGACGCAGCGGGGAAGACAGAATTTCCGTCGGATTGGGGCTAGGTATCTGTCCCCAAGCAATTGTCTGCGGCCCACTAATCACTAGCGCACTGGCCAGCAAACTTAGCAAGATGGCGAACCAAGTCGAGCGGCCTCGGCAAATTCGATAAATTCGCTGTTGAGTTTGCCGCATTGAATCCAACAAATTTCTCATTTGGCTTTTCCTCACACCGAATTTTAGAGTTTTTAAAGTTAGGAGTCTGGAAGATGAAGCGGCTAAGCGGGCGGTAGCTGCAAAAATTCCCGCATGTATTGGTTTACGAGGTCAGGTTTTTCCTGCTGCACCCAATGTCCGCATTGGGGAATGTAGCGCACTGTCAGATCAGCAACATAGGCCTCTGTGCCGTAGGTTAGCTCTTTACCCAGAGCCACGTCATCTTCTCCCCAGATCAGCAGCGTCGGAGTCGTCAGCATACCCCAATTTTGGGAGGTTAGCTCTGGCTGCCAGAAGTTGGCTCGGTAGTAGTTGAGCATTGCTGTCAAGGCTCCCGGCTGAGCAGCGGCTTGCTTATAGGCTTCCAGATCGGCAGCGGTAAACGCGGTTTTATTGACCGCGACATTGCTTAGTCCTGCCGCAATTGGCTGATACTCAAAGGTTTGTACCACCCATTCTGGCAGTAGCGGCACTTGGAAAAAGAAAATATAGGAACTGCGGAGCAACTGCTGCGGCGTGCGTAACCCGGCAGCAAATTTAGCCGGATGGGGCAAGTTCAACACGATCAGGCGTTCCACTAGTTGAGGATGGGCGTAGGCAAAGTTCCAGGCAATCGCACCGCCCCAGTCGTGCCCGACTAGTACACAACGGTCATAGCCCAAGCCCTGAATCACTCTGCGCACATTTTGCACCAGTTCACTCAGGCGATAGGCCGATAGATTGGTGGGCTTGTCACTTTCGTTGTAACCGGGCAGATCGAGCGCTACCACTTTGTAGTGCTGTGCGAATTCGGGAATTTGGTGCCGCCAAGAGTACCAGAATTCAGGAAACCCGTGCAGCATCAGCATCAGTGGCCCTTCCCCTTGAGTAACATAGTGGAGCCGCAGGCCATTGCTGACAATAAATTCGTGCTGCAATTGGGAAGTGGTCATCTCAATTCACCTCTTTGATCTGCTGCTTGATTTGCTGCGACTTCCGCCCTTGGTTTTGACTGGTTAACAGTCCATATGTTTCCAGAATTTGGTCAGGAATGGCTTTGGGTCGCATCGTCTGTATGTCCACCCAAACCCACAGTGCTTCTGCTGTCACAATCAGATCTGATTCCTGTTCAGAGTCAGATGACCTGCGAATTTCGTAGCGACGCAAGGCCCGTGATCCGCGCATTTCTTGTAGCCATGTCGTCAATGCCAGCGTATCCCCGGCAAAAGCGGGACGCAGATAATCGATAGTAATTCGCCGCATCACAAAGGTGCCGCCCAATTTCTCGTATAGAGCCGCTGTGAACCCCAACGATTCAGAATGTTCAATCGCCGCCTGCTCTAGGTAGTGCTGATAGACGGCATTATTGACATGGCCATGCACGTCCATTTCGTAGCGCCGCACGCGCAGGTAGGTCGTAAAGGGTTCCATTCTAGTTTCATCAGGGTTCATCGTTAGACCAACTCCTCGACTGTGCCACGCTGATCAGCTAAGCCTCATCGTCCATCTGGGGGAGTTCAGTAGGGTACATACTCACGGGTTAAGGCAACGGTAAAAGCTGAGTGCAAACAAAACCTTACTCCTCTTATCCTGAAAAGGAAGTGATCTGAGTAAGACCGTGGCTCATCGCAACCCAGTGCCAACCGTTGATATCATTATCGAATTAGTGGATCGTCCCCAGCGTCCAATTGTTCTGATTGAACGCCGAAATCCTCCTCTTGGTTGGGCTTTACCTGGCGGCTTTGTAGACTATGGCGAATCGGTTGAAACCGCAGCTTGCCGCGAAGCGGAGGAAGAAACCAACTTGCAGGTCGAGCTAATCGAACAGTTTCAGGTCTATTCAGACCCAAATCGAGACCCGCGCCAACATACGCTCAGTGTAGTGTTTCTGGCAATCGCCAAGGGTGAACCCCAAGCCCAAGACGATGCCAAGGCTCTCGGCGTTTTTGAACTGTGGCAGCTTCCGACCAAGCTCTGCTTCGACCACGACCACATCCTGCGTGATTATTGCTATTACCGGCATTACGGCCTAAGACCACGGCTGCTGAAGTAGCAAGTTTTGTTAGCGCAGCCTGCCGTTGGCAATAGCCTGCACGGAGCAAGGAGTTTTAAGCTTTGAATTAATTTTGAATTAATACCCTGGTAGTAAAATCATGGATGGCAGTTCTACCCAAGCTGCGCCTTGTACGATACTGAAGCCCATAGAAATTTCAGAACTTAAGACCTTCCCTCTGACAAAGCCGCTTCGCCTAATCAACTCAGAATTAAGAGCTAGAAAATCAAAATTGCCATGTCTCACCAAGTTATTCGCACCGATCAAGCTCCTGCCCCAGTTGGCCCCTACAATCAGGCCATTGCAGCAACTGGACAGATGGTTTTTGTAGCAGGACAAATTCCACTGGATCCCCAAACAGGTGCAATTGTGGGTGAGGGTAATGTGGTTGAGCAGACCGAGCAGGTGATGGCGAACCTGACGGCAATTCTGGCAGCAGCCGGGGCAAAACTCGAAGATGTGGTCAAAACTACGGTTTTTTTGGCCGATATGAATGATTTTGCTGCTATGAATGCCGTCTATGCCAAATATTTTCAGGAAGCAACTGCCCCAGCCCGGGCTTGTGTGCAGGTTTCTCGTTTACCTAAGGATGTACGGGTCGAAATTGAATGTATTGCTGTAGTGGCGACAACAGCCTGAATGCAAAGCTCCTCGCATCATTGATTCTGTTCCACGAGTTAGCAACATGAATACACACAGGCAAACAAAAAACGGAGATGAATAGGCTCCATCCCCGTTGATTTAGCATCCAGTAAGAATAGCGTGAACTCAGTTAACCTGCTTTATGTGAGGGATTCCAGATAGTCCCGCACCCGATTGCGGCGCTTGGGCTGTCTGAGTTTCTGCAGGGCTTTGGCTTCAATCTGGCGAACCCGTTCCCGCGAGAGGTCGAGCGCTCGACCAATTTCTGCTAGCGAGTAGGGTTGACCATTATCTAGACCAAACCGCATCTGAATCACATCCCGTTCCCGGCTGGTTAAGTCAGTTAATAGCTGCTGCAAATCACGCTGTAGGGCCTCCCGCATCAGCATTTCTTCGGGCGTGACATCCTCGGTTTCTAGCAGTTCTCCCAGTTCGGTATCGCGCTCTTTACCGACTTTGGTTTCCAGCGAGACGGCTCTAGGAACTCGCAGCAGTACTTCGCGCACGGCAGGTGCGGTCATATCCAGCTCGGCAGCAATGTCTTCGATGGTAGGTGTCCGCCCCTTTTCCTGGGAGATTTTGCGCTGGGCTTTTTTGATCTTGTTCAGCTTTTCGGTAATGTGAACCGGCAGTCGAATTGCCCGGCTTTGAGTAGCAATCGCGCGGGTAATGCCCTGGCGAATCCACCAGTAGGCGTAGGTGCTAAAGCGATAGCCCTTAGTGGGGTCAAACTTCTCGACGGCGCGTTCCAGCCCCAGAGTGCCTTCCTGAATCAGATCCAGCAGCTCTAGTCCGCGATTTTGATACTTCTTAGCCACCGAAACCACCAGCCGCAGGTTGGCCTTAATCATGTGGTCTTTGGCTTTGGTGCCGTCGGACATGATTTGCTCTAGTTCGGCAACTGACAAGTTTGCCAGTTCGGCCCAAGCCCGTTTCCCGGCAGCCTGGATGGGCTTGAGTTCAGCAACTGTTACACCCGCTTCATTGGCCCAACGTTCCCAAGAAGGACGATGCCCTAGCATAGAAGCCAAACGGTCATGCACTTCGATCAAGTGAACATATTGACCAATCTCAGGGTTCTCAGCCGCAGCTTGATTGCGCAGCTCCACTAAACGCATGTAACGCTGCACTTTTTGAGCTTCTGAAACTTCTTCGTCGCGCCCAAGTAAGCGCACCCGCCCAATTTCCTGGAGATAGAGTCTAACTAAGTCGGTTGTGCGGCGTCCGGCGTTACGACCAAGATTGGCGGCGTCGGTATAATCTAACTCCAGATCTTCCATTCCCTCTGCTTCCAATTCAGCGCGCTGTGGTCCATCACTGAGCTGAAACTGCATTTCGCTAGAGGACTCGTCATATTCTGGATCAGCGAAAAAAGGTCTTGCTGGCATAGTACTTATCTCGATTGCTCCAGGTAACAAGGGGGCTGTTTCATTGCCTGCTGTTAGTATTCCCACTGTTGCGGTTTGATTACCAGGACTCATAAAAGAGGCCGAAAGTTTCACCGCAAAACTGACCTAGCAGCATTGTCTTACCCACCTATGCAATCAGCTAATTCGATCCGACGAATTGGTTTAATGAGCTGATCGGGTTCTAGGTAGTACCTTCATCTACACCACTTGTATCGCTATTTCCTGACGCAATTATTGAATTGTTGGTAGGGTTTCCATCAAGCTAGGGTGAAGTTTCGTTGAAGCCAATTGGGAGTGACTATCACGCTAGGACTAGAAAGCCATGCCCATGACAGGCCAGCAAGAAACCATGCTTGACCGGTTGCTGAGTGAATGTTTGGGCGCTTATTGAGTTCAATTGCTGGCTTCTTGCAGCTGAGCGGCAACTCGTTCGCCAAATTCTGGAACAATATTCGTCAAACTCAAAATCTGCAAGTATTCTTGCAATGTCAAGCCCGATGCTTGAATTAGCTCCACAGCCTGAGCTTCAATTTCCTGCTGAATCTGCTGTGATTCGGACTCTAATTCTGCGCCCTGCAACTCATTCTCTCGCTGTTCAATCAAACTCAGCACTTGCAAATAAGCCTGTACAAATTGACTGATTTTCTCAGCAGAAATGTCATCGGTATCTAAGTTTTGCCCCAACCAAGAGGTTTCGGTTTCAATGTTAGTTTGATTCGTTGAAGTTGGTAATTCTGCGGCGATGGTGCTGAGGGGAACGAGCCAAATCAAAAGCACTAAAAAACAAGCCCACAAGGTTTTAATAAAGCAGTGAAAAAATTGAATAGGGAATGCAAGCATTCTTCTTGATGAATATACAGCGTTTTTCGTACTTCACTAGCCTGAAAAAGGCTGTAAAGTGCAATTTTGTTTATCAACACTTTAGCTATTAGACGGGAAGCCCCGCGCTCTATCGTTACTCCGTAGAGCTTCGCTCCGCCGTAGGCGTAGAGCGTCGGGAGGATGTCACGAAATAATTATAGAGATACCAGCAAAGCAAGCTAGTGCAAAATATTTCAATACTTTGCAAAAAGATGCTCAGCAAACCAACAGAAATCAAGTTTAGCTATCCACACTTAACTCAGTACCAAATTATCTCGATGAACCACGGTTTCTGCTCCTTCATACCCCAAGATGCTAGGAATATCTTCCGAGCGGCAGCCGCGAATTTTTTGTAATTCAACACTACTATAATTGACAATGCCACGAGCAATTTCTTGTCCACGGCTGTCGCATAGCTGCACAGCATCTTGACTTTGAAATTCGCCTTCGACTTCTTTAATCCCGGCGGCAAGTAGCGATTTGCCCGCTTGGCGGATGGCGTTAACAGCTCCGGAATCGAGGTAAAGTTTGCCCGCTGGCAACAGTCCGTGAGCAATCCAGCGTTTACGAGCATTAAAGGGCTGGGGCTGCGGCTCAAATAGGGTACCAATCGCCTCGCCTTGGAGAATTTTTTCGATGTTTTGAGGTGAACGGCCTTCGGTAATTACGGTTCGGACTCCGGCTGTGGTGGCAATGCGGGCAGCTGAAATTTTCGTCACCATACCGCCTGTACCCCAATTAGTACCTCGGTCTCCCACCTCTACATGCAGCGC
Organism: Leptolyngbya sp. NK1-12; assembly: GCF_032598965.1. Lineage (NCBI taxonomy): Bacteria > Bacillati > Cyanobacteriota > Cyanophyceae > Leptolyngbyales > Leptolyngbyaceae > Leptolyngbya > Leptolyngbya sp. NK1-12. The sequence continues at coordinate 5,055,451 of NZ_CP053586.1, read as the reverse complement.
TTCCAGCTCATCAATTTGATTGACAAGGGCGATTGGGCGGGCGTTGGGATCGTAGCGCGGATCTGCTGAGTAAAGCCGATCGACATCAGTGAGCAGAAACAGCCAATCGGCTCCAATCAAGCTAGCTACCAACGCCGACAGGGTATCGTTATCGCCAAACTTCAATTCCTCAACGGCTAACGTATCATTTTCATTGACGATAGGAATTACGCCAAGTTTGAGGAGTTGGCGAAAGGTGCGATAGGCATTGACATAGCGGCTGCGCTGCACCAGATCGCTGCGAGTTAACAGAACTTGAGCAATGGGTTGCTGGAGGGCGGTAAACAAATCATCATAGGTGCGGATCAACCGTCCCTGCCCCACGGCGGCAACGGCTTGCTTCATCGAGATGGTGCGCGGACGTTCCGTCAATCCCAACCGCATGCAGCCCACACCCACAGCCCCCGAAGATACCAAAATCACCTGATGGCCCAGCTTGCGTAGGCGACTGAGGCTGTCCACCACTTGGGCAATAGTCGCTAAAGCCAGATAGCCAGTATCAGGTTGCGTCAGGCTAGAAGTACCGATTTTAACGACGATCGTCTGCGACATAGGGGAAAGGATCGAAGGCAACGTTCCTGATCATAAATCCAAATCATAAAGCGCCCGCCCTCTATATAGTGAGGACCGACGCTTTACGAAGTATCTACGGAGATTTATGCTCAAGGTCTTTATACTAGATGACCTCGTTTTATCTAACCAAAATGTTAGCAGGGCTACATCCCGTATCAGAATTCCTTAACGTTTTCTTCAGAATCATTACCTTTTGCTAGAAAATATTAAGATCTGTCAGGATCTGTAATGTTCTGTTGAATTTGCTGCCAGGGGATCAGAGAGACGCCCAGGATTTGAGAGAACCAGACTTCGATATCGCGTAATAGATAGCGGTTTTGAATTTTGGCTGGATTGACCATCGGTTCGACCAAGATGGTAAACATCCCCAAACGGTTGCCGGCCAGTACATCAGTAAATAGGCGATCGCCCACCATTGCCACCTGTTCAAACGGTAGCCCCATAGAGTCCACAGCTTGGCGCAGCTTGCGCCGAGAGGGCTTACGAGCACCCAAGATGTAGGGCAAATTCAACGATTTGGCAATGCGGCTAATCCGCATCTGACTGATATTGTTGCTGACCAACCAGACTTGAATGGAAGGGCTGAGAGACTGAATCCACTGCTGGAGTTCGGGTGAGGTCTCGCTCATGCTGATCGGCACCAGAGTTTCATCTACATCCAGCACTAACCCCCGGATATTGTGCTGTTGTAGGATCTCTGACGTTAAATTAAGAATGGAATCGCCAAGAATTAAATCAGGCTGTAGTAATTTGCCCCAGGACATAAGATAGGATTGGGTTTTGGTGCGTTGACTCGATGTGGGTTGACTCTATCAAGATAGAAAAACCATGAACTGAAAGATGCCGGCTTCAGGTGTGGAAATCTCGACTCAAAACCCCAAAAGGGCAAAACAGCTTAGATAGTTTTGGATGCTTCTTAATGCCTTTGGGATACTTTGCTCATTATCCCCAGAGGAAACGCGGTTTTCTCAATTTTGCAATAATTCGGCTGAGATGAACTGACCTCAGGCGTTTAGTTTGCATTTTTTGCATCAGGTTTAGGCTCAGATTGCGCAGCCTCTCGTCCGTCATGAATCGCATCTTGGGCGGCCTCGTGCTCGGCCAGAGTCTTGCTGAAGACATGAGTGCCATCGTAACGGGCAACAAAGTACAGATATTCGGTGTTGCTCGGATTTAGCGAGGCTTCTAGACTAGCAATCCCAGGGCTGGAAATGGGGGTTGGAGGTAGGCCGGTATTCTCGTAGGTGTTGTAAGGCGAAGGTGTGCGGACTTGATCCCAAGTCAGAGGCTGATCGGGCGTTTGACGGATGCCGAGGGCATACTCCACGGTTGGATCTGCACCTAGAGGCATGCCTTCTCGCAGCCGACGCGCAAAAACGCTGGCAATCTGAGGCCGTTCTGAGCCAACGACAGCTTCTCGTTCCACAATGCTAGCCAGAGTCGTCCATTCCAACAGGCTGTAGGGCGTCGTGCCCTTCCCCTGCTCATAGACCGGCAGCGCCAGTTCTTGAAAGCGACTCAGCATTTGATTGATCACCAGTTGGGGCGTCAGTTCGCCGGTGAATTTGTAGGTGTCGGGATAGAGAAACCCTTCCAAATGAGGAATATCGGCTGGCAACCAAGGGAACTTGTCGCGGGGAATTTGTTTGGCTGCTTCTAGGAAAGCTTCTTTGGTGAAGTAACCTTGTCCGGCAAAGTAGTCGGCCATTTGCTGCATCGACCAACCCTCAGGGATGGTGAAGCTGCGCTGCATGACTTCGCCATTCCAGATCTTGTTAGCGATGTTCTCCATCGGCTCGGTAGGCGACAGTTCATAAATCCCGGCCTGAAAGCTGCCGTCCCGATTTTGCAGCGTTTGTAGCTTTGTCCAAAGATTCCAAGCCGAAAGCGAGCGAATTAGTCCGGCGGACTTTAGATCCTCACCGATTTGCTGAGCGGTCGTGCCTTCCGGAATTTCGATCTGAATGGCCTGGCTTTCGTTGGGATTCGCTGCATTCGCCGCATCGGCTTTAGCAATCGGCGGTGCACTCGCCCAACTCCACCAAGCCCAACCTTGCCAGCCGCTGATACCCAACACCACCGGCAGCAACAGCAGGTAGAAGAACCACCTAGAAATTCGAGAGAGCGTTTTCATGGCCGTTTCGAGATCATTTCGAGAGATTTCGAGAGGTTTCGAGCTAATCATCCATGTCTTCAAAGAGCTGGGCTTGGGATTCTAGCTGTGCCCGCAACTCCTTGAATTCTTCTAGTTCGAGTAGGGTCTGTAGCTCTTCTAAGGAAACGAGCTGAGGCTGCCCCTTTTCATCGAGCTGGGCAAAAAACAACAGTGGATCGAGCGGGCTGCAAACCACATATTCCTGTTCCTCATGGAAAAAGGCGGCTAGCTGCTGAAACTGTTCGTAGCTTGGTTCGCTATCAGACTCAATATCGAGGGTAATCAACTCGTCTTCGGTCACGTCTGGGAGGTCGCCGCTGGCTGTTAGGGTCAATGCTGTGCGGTGCAAGATCAGGTCTTGTTCGGCCAAAACGGCTCTGGCGGTGGAAAACACTTCATCGAGTTCGTCGTCGTCGATGTCGATCAACATTTCTTCGTCATCGTTTTCTTCGTCTGCTGCCCAAGCGAAGATTTCAATTGGCGAGTCCACTGGCATCAGCAACACATAGTCTGTCCCTTTCACGGTGAGCGACCGTTCGACATAGCAGAGGAGTGACCGGCCCTCTTCATCGATCAGGCTTAGAGTGGGTACATCATCTTCCATCGCAGCTTCGTCCATTCCGAAGTTCTTTCTAGTCATGGTTGCTCACATCATGTTAAACGGCAAATTGATCCAGAGTCTCAGCCAATTTTGGATCGGGCATTGTTCATGCTATTAAATCGCATTTTGGCTAAAAGTCTAGTATTGAGTCATTTCCCAAGTATCCCGCAGGATGGGATCTTTAAAGCAAGTTTCACTGTATACAGCCGCTGCTAAAGGTTTGTGCTTTCATTGCTGTTGCTTCCACCATTGTCGCTTTCACCGTCATTGTTCGCACCATCGTTGCTTTCGTCGCGGCGGTGCGCTCGTTTTTCGTCCAGCCACTGTTGCAGAATAATGGCAGCCGCTTTGCGGTCAATCAGCGCTTTATGGCGCGAGGGCGAGCGGTTTTCCGCATGCAATAACTGCTCGGCTTGAAACGAAGTCAGGCGTTCATCCACATATTCGATCGGCAGCTGCAAGGCTTGAGCGAGGCGAGTGGCAAACTTTTGTACCTGTTTGGCCTGAAAACCTAACTCGCCGCTCATGGTGAAGGGCAAACCAATAACCAATACCTCTACCTGGCGATTTGCCACAATGGTACGAATCGCGGCAACATCATCTTGAAAGGAGCCGCGTTCAATCGTGGTGAGTCCGGTTGCAATCAGCCCAGTGCCGTCGCATCCAGCGACCCCAATTCGCTTTCTGCCAACATCTAGCCCCAAGGCGGATATACGCCGCTGCACCATATGTTAGATAGCTATTCAACTAGCGGGTGGTATCGTCTGCATCACTGCGGGATTGAGTCGTGCTATCGCGGTTGTCCAACTGAGCAGGTGTGGCATTCTCAGCAAAGGAGAACCGACCGGGCACCGGCTTACGAGCGGGCTGTAGCCCTTGCAGCACTTCGGCTAATTGGAGAGCCTCTAGGGAAAACTTTGATTCTCTCAACTTGTGCCAGACCGAACGAGACATCATCAGGGTATGCTCGGTGCGAGTAGCGCCGATTTGTTCGAGAAACTCTTCGCGCTCAGGCTGATAGTCGGTCGAGGTCAACTGGAGCGGAGCCGGTACCTCTTGAGTAACTCGCGCCATCTGAGTCAACAGCTCTGGATAGAGCCATGTATAGGCTGGATGAACCGTCAACTGCGCCGTATGGGGCTGGCTGCCATCGCGGCAGAGCTGGAGCTGAAAATAGCCAATCGCTGCTTTGCGTTGCGACTCAAAGACATAGCCGTTGGCAAGGTCGGTTTTGCGAAACCAGCGGGTAACGCCGCTGCCAATCGCCTTCATCAGGCTAGTTTTGAAATCTGCGATGTGACGGTCATACACTTGCCGTACAAACGACGGCATCGACTGGGTGTCGAGTTGATAGAGCAGGCAGGCGTCGGCATTGCTGACCGGCAATAGATTCGGCAGATCTGGCTCGCGCTGGGCCAGTACCTGCAAAATTTCAGGCGAAATCGTCCAGTAGGTGATGTGGGCCAAAGTCTGAAAGCCATTCTGGCGATAGAGGGCCAAGGTTGCTTTGTCGTTCACATTGACCTCTACTAACCAAGTGCGGGCCTCCCAAATTGCCTGAAAACAGTGGCGCAACAGTTGGGAGCCAATTTCGCTGGGCGTGGCATTAGCGGCCCGGTCCACCATGACCCGGTCGATCCGCCAAGTGCTACGCGTCCGGTTAAACGGTGAGACCTGAATCAAACCCCGCAATTGGTTGTTTTGCTCAGCCACGTAAGCACAGAAAAAGGAACGCAGCGGATTGGGGAACCAGCTGACACACTTCAACACCCCGTACCAGCGGCGGAGTTGCCGAAGTTGCTGCTCTAGATCAACGACATTACTGCTCTCAGCTGCGCCAACTTCTTCACCAGCTAACCGAGCAATGTCTTCTAAATCTCGGTATTGAATCGGGCGAATATTGATCACGGTGGTTTGGGGAATGGTCGAAGTCATAGGTGAGAGGGAGTAAAAGGTCAGACTAGAGGACCGGACTGGGCGCGATGGGCAAATTCATTGGACTATCAGACCGGACGGATCAAGACCAAAGGAGTTTGTTCATCAGCGTTACCAGCAGGATTAGTCACTAAAGCTTGTTCCAGAAAAGTAGAAGGTACACCAGGACTCGCTGCCAATATCTTAACTGCTTTTAGATCATTCACGTCTACGATGGCTGCGGCCAGCCCTGTCTCTCGCTGAATTTGATCCACCACCTGCTGAGGATTATCCGGACCAAGCACTACAAACTGGTCATAGGGAGGTAGCGTACCCGTAACATCATCGATTAAACGAGCCTGCTCACCCGCGAGTTGATAAAACATCCCTGGCTGTTTCAGAAACTTTTTAGCCAACGCCCCTAATATAAACGCTAGCAAAACTCGTCCGGGTCCAACAATATCCACTAGGCTTTGCATGCCGCAGGCGGTCGCCAGACTCGATGTGGGCAAAAAGAAGTAGCAAATTCGCCGCGCTAGCCAGCCGGGTTGAATCTCAGTCGGGTGCCGGAACCGCCCCTGCATCAGAGCAACCGGGGTTTCTCCCAGCGTGATCACATCACCGGGTTGGGCGTGGGGCAACACATAGCGTTTGATGATCTCGACCGGGTGATCGAGATGGGTCAGCAGGTGAGTCCGGATTGGTAGCAGATTGGCGTTAGCAGCAGACCGCCAGTGCTTGGAGTCCTCAACAGCTGGAAACTGAAGTGGTAAAACAATGTGTCGCACTTTGGGGATCCGTCCCTGCGGTCCATAGGTGATGTAATGAATCCGCATCCAGGCTGACTGCAGTTGGGATAGGTCTTCCCCTCGCAAATCTAATACCACTTCAGCATGGGTTGGTTTTTGCTTAACAATGTAGGCAAACCAGTAGCCATCGGGACGAGCCGGCATATCGTAATGGCGCGGCACCACTTGCACTCTCGATGTGATACCTTCCAGACTGCCCTTCGACAGCAGCGTCACTTCTGCCTTCAGTTCCGGAATCATGATTTCTCGCCGCTCGGTCAGGTTGATCAGCTCTAAGTTGCCAAGGGCCACATAGTGGGTTGGGTCGTCGGTGATAATCTTCCAGTTACCCGGCGTCAGCTCAAATTTGTTGCCCACACGGCGGCGATACCCCCACTCGAAAGCCAGCAGTGCCAAGCCTATTAACAGCGCCAAAATGCTCAGTGCAATCCCCATAGCTGTATACCGCGTTTAAGCAGTGATGATTGTTCATTAGACAGTCTATAGAACTGCGTGAGTTTTGCATGCATGTTTTTGAATTTTGGTTTTTAATTCCAGCAGCCAATTGCCCTGATCCGACCCTTTCCGGGCGTTAAACTGTCAGTACTGTAAGGGATAAAAATCGAACAGACTGGGCTTGCCCCCATGTCGTCAGGACCGCTGACTGCCCCGCTGCCCCAGGCGTTTGTCTGCTTCGGCCTCGTTATTCTTCATTAGTTCCCTACTCTCGGTTCATGTCATGGATACAGCCTCAGCAGGGTGCCTCGGTCAGATCTTGCTTGTTGATGATACACCAGCCAACCTCGTGCTCCTATCCCGCCTGCTGACGCAAAAGGGCTATGCGGTTGAGGCCGTTACGAGCGGCATGGCGGCCCTGACAACGGTACCCAAGCTGCAACCAGACCTAATTTTGCTCGACATCTGCATGCCAGAAATGGATGGCTACACGGTTTGCCGGCAGTTGCGAGTGAATCCAGAAACCCGAGAAATTCCGATTATCTTTATCAGCGCCCTAGATGAAGTGGTAGACAAGCTGAAAGCCTTTGCTGCTGGTGGAGTCGATTACATTACCAAGCCGTTTCAGCTAGCGGAAGTCTTGGCGCGGGTCGAAACCCATCTCACGATTCGCCGGTTGCGGCAAGAGCTGGAAGTCCAGAATGCCCGACTGCAACACGAGATCCGCGAACGCCAGCGAGCCGAGGAAAAATACCGCAGCATTTTCGAGAACTGCCTGGAAGGAATTTTTCAACTCAGTCCCGATCGGCGTTACCTGAGTGCCAATCCAGCTCTGGCTCGAATCTATGGCTACGAATCTGCCGAAGTGCTGATGGCCGATAGCCACCGCAATTTCTACGTCCGTCGGGGTCGGCAAGAGGAGCTAGATGTCTATTTGCGGCTGTATGGAGAAGTGTCTGAATTCGAGTCGCAGGTGTATCGCAAAGATGGCAGCCGCATCTGGATCTCGGAAAACGTGCGGGCCGTCAGAGCTGAAGACGGGTCGCTGCGCTACTACGAAGGCACCGTGCAGGACATTACCGAACGCAAACAAACTGAAGCCGAATTGCGCTATCAGCGCCGCGAATCAGAACGCTTGCTGCTGAGCATTTTGCCTCAGTCGATTGCCCAACAGTTGAAACGCAAACCCGACACAATTGCCGACAGTTTTTCTGATGTCACGGTACTATTTGCCGATTTGGTCAGTTTCACTGCCTTCTCTACACGAGTCACACCGGTTGAACTCGTCAATTTTCTAAACCAGATTTTCTCTGCCTTCGACCAGCTTGTAGAAAAGTTTGGCTTAGAGAAGATCAAAACGATTGGCGATGAGTACATGGTGGCTGGAGGATTGCCACTTCCCCGGCCCGATCACGCCGAAGCAATGGCCGAGATGGCCCTAGCGATGCAACAGATTGTCCAACAGTTTCGATCCGACCAGGGAGAACCTTTTCAGTTGCGAATTGGCATCCATACAGGCGCGGTGGTGGCGGGTGTGATTGGCAAAAAGAAGTTTACCTACGACCTGTGGGGAGAGACGGTCAATTTGGCAAGTCGTTTACAAAGTCAAGGTATAGCGGGACACATTCAGGTCTCTCCCTCGGTTTATCAGCGGCTGTGCCACCGCTATTGGTTAGAGCCACGGGGTATGCTTCTAATCCGCGGCTATGGCGAGCTGCCCACCTACTGGCTAAAAGGACGTCGAACCTAAGCTATATCCATAGGTATAGAGTCGATTCAATAGTCCCAGTTAAATTAAAAAAGGATTAAAGACAAGGATGAAAACCGAGTTTTTCTGAGGAGTTTGCTCGAAAACCCTGCTTCAGGCAGCTGCTGCAATTATCTTCCTAATCCTGAAAGTAATTCTAAAAATTTTCCTGAAAACCGTTGCCCTTTACCACTCAAGCACAACCGAACTTCAAAATAGCTTCAAGATAGCTTGAGCGTTAAATTTACAAAGCTTAGGATTTTGAGTAATATTCTGTAACAATTGAAATTGTCGGGCCATTCCAAGAGTTCGCATTGTGCCATCAAGGTTTGTTTGGAGTCTGTCATGAGGCAATTGGTTAGGATCGAGCGCATTTGTTTAGCTGGACATCTGGTTTCAATGGCTTTTGGGTTGGCAGGTCTACTGTGGGTGATGCCCCATCCTGAAGTGCTTTCATTGATTCCAGCAGGACAGACTTTATTTCGCTGGAGTATGGCGGGCGGCGGCGTAGTCTACATTCTGCTGGGTGCGGCTGCGGTTTCCATCTACGCCTATCGCACGCTGGGACTGAGTCGTTGGCTGATGTTTATGCTGCCGGCGATTTTGATTTCCCTCAGCAGTGAATTGCTGGGGACCAGCACTGGATTCCCGTTTGGTGACTACAGCTACCTGAGTGGGCTGGGGTATAAGATTGCTGGACTAGTGCCATTTACGATCCCCCTGTCCTGGTTCTATTTGGGTTTCTCGTCCTATCTACTGGCAAAATCGGGATTGCAGGCATTAGCGGCCCGTCGTTCGGGTAGCTTGGGTTGGCTGGGACAGGTAGGCGCGGTGCTGTTGGGCGCGCTGCTGTTGACCTCCTGGGATTTTGTGCTTGATCCCGCGATGAGTCAGACGGCTCTTCCCTTCTGGTACTGGCACCAACCCGGCGCTTTCTTTGGTATGCCTTATCAAAACTTTGTGGGCTGGATGGGAACCGGAACCGTATTCATGACCGTAGCAGCACTGCTATGGCGGAAACAGGCTCCTGCTCTGCGAGCAGCCCAATTGAATTTGCCGCTGGCAGTCTATTTGGGTAATTTTACCTTTGCTGCCGTCATGAGTATCGGTGCTGGATTTTGGATTCCTTTGCTGCTAGGTTTGCTGCTGGGTGTAACTCCAGCGGTGCTGTGCTGGCAGTGGGCACAGTCACCCCATGCGTCTGTTTCCCTGGCGGTTGCCGACGCGCAACCCCAACCCCTAGAAGACGGAATTGAGCGAATTGCTGCCTAGTTTCGCCTATCTAACTTGCACCTACCCAACTGCACCTACCCAACTGCACCTACCTAGTTGCATCGAGTAAAAACCTGTGCCGATTTTGTCTCCGTCAGACCTCTCAGAGATCTGGATCAGTAGTATTGCCCTGCTGCTCATAGTCTGCCAATTGCCGGCGGTTGCCATCCTCTTGGCCCGGTTGCTCCAGGCTCCTCGCCGTTATCCACCCCTGAAGCCACAGTCCCCAACTCCTGATTTACTGGGCAAGGTCAGCATTGTGGTTCCGACTTTGAATGAAGCGGCTCGAATTTCGCCTTGCTTGGAAGGGCTGGGCCGTCAGAGTTACGAGGTACGAGAGGTGATTGTGGTAGATAGCCATTCCACCGATGGTACTCCCGATCTGGTGAAACGCACTCAAGCTGTCGACCCCCGCTTCCGTCTGATTCAGGATGACCCATTGCCAGCAGGTTGGGTAGGACGCCCGTGGGCCTTACATAGCGGATTTCTGCACAGCTCGGAGCACAGCGATTGGATCCTAGGCATCGATGCCGACACGCAGCCCCAGCCAGGTTTAGTCGCAAGCTTGATTACTACCGCCGAGCAGCAGGGCTATGACTTGATTTCACTGTCGCCCCAGTTCATCCTTAAGGATTTGGGCGAGTTCTGGCTGCAGCCGGCTTTGTTGATCACGCTCGTGTATCGGTTTGGGGCAACGGGAAGTGCGCCTGAGGCAGCCGATCGGGTGATGGCGAATGGGCAATGCTTTCTGTGTCGGCGGTCGCTGCTGACGGATTTGGGTGGATACAGCAGTGCGCGGAATTCATTTTGCGATGATGTGACGCTGGCCCGCAACGCTGCCCGATTGGGTGCGAAAGTTGGGTTTCTGGATGGAGCCAAGCTCCTAAAGGTGCGGATGTACGAAGGCGCATTGGAAACCTGGCGCGAATGGGGTCGTTCGTTGGATTTGAAGGATGCCTCGTCGGTCGCACAGAAATGGGGCGATTTGGGATTCTTACTGGCCGTGCAAGGACTGCCGTTGATCATCACCCTGACTAGCGCGATTGGTTTCGGCTTGGGCTACACCAGTCTGCCGCTACTGGCTTTGCTGGGGATGAACGCCACTCTGTTGCTAATTCGGTTTGCCTTGCTCTGGGGAATTGCGCCCTCGTATGACTTTAGCCAAGCAAATGCGGGTTGGTCCTTTTGGCTATCACCCTTAGCCGATCCGCTCGCGGTTTACCGGATTTTGTTGTCTTCACTGCGGACTCCCACTCAGTGGCGGGGGCGGCAGTATAGTCTGGGGCATGAACGCTAAAATAGCGGCCTGTGATCACTTGAGGATATGGCGGACGTTTCTAATCTGTATCTGGGTTTGCTGGGCAGTACCCTGGCTGGGTTAGCAACCGGAGTTGGAGCCTTACCGGTTCTGTTTATCCGGCAGATTACACCCAATACGCAAGGGGTGATGCTGGGATTTGGGGCAGGCGTAATGCTGGCAGCCACTTCCTTTTCGCTGATTGTGCCCGGACTGGCGGCGGCGGAAGCAGCAACGCAGAACCCGTTTTATGCGGCCACAGCCGTCACCTTTGGCATCTTCTTAGGGGCAGCCTTTTTGTGGTTTGCCCATCAGTATTTTCCCCATGAGCATTTTTTCAAGGGGCGTGAGGGCAGCAGTGTGGTCAACCTGAAGCGGGTTTGGCTGTTTATTTTGGCGATCGCGATCCACAACTTTCCGGAAGGGCTGGCGGTGGGTGTGGGCTTTGGCGGCGACAATATCTCTAATGGGATTGCTCTAGCCATTGGAATTGGCTTACAAAACATCCCGGAAGGTTTGGTGGTGGCGCTGTCGTTAGTGGCGGAAAATTACACGAGATGGCAGGCGATTCGGATTGGCTTCTTAACCGGACTAGTTGAGCCGCTGGGAGGGCTTGTTGGTGTAGTTATGGTGACTATTGCCCAACCCATTTTGCCAATTGCGATGGGCTTTGCAGCGGGTGCCATGCTGTTTGTGATCAGCGATGAGATTATTCCAGAATCCAACCGGTTGGGCTACGAAAAGGCCGGCACAATTGGCCTGATGGTTGGGTTTGTAATGATGATGTGTCTGGATGTGACGTTGGGATAGCTTTGAGTTTTGAGTTTTGAGTTTTGAGTTTTGAGTTTTGAGTTTTGAGTTGAAGCAGCGCAACAAAAAAGAGGAACAGTTCCCAGCCGTCGATCAAAGATCTAAGGCTGATGCTGAACTACTCCTCCGCAGCATTCATTCACCTGTAGTTTTAAACTACCAAGCTGATTTGACAAACCTATGGTCAGGAAATGACATTTAGATGACAAATTCAGCAAGGACGAGAGAAAAATTTTCTAACCGTACTGCTCATTCGAGGTCGCTTCCAGGTTGAAGAGCATGCGCAGGGTTTGCATGGCGTGGCGGCGAGTTTCGATGTCTTGCTGGGCACGTAGTTGCACCATTGGCTCGTGCAGGATTTTATTGACAATGCCACGAGTCAGGGCTTCGACTACCTCTTGATGCTTTTCGCCAAACTCAGAACCGAGGCGAGACAGTGCCTTTTCTAGCTCCTGTGCCCGAATTGCTTCGACTTTATCGCGCAGGCTACTAATGGTAGACACGGTTTCCAGCGAACGCCACCAGCTCTCAAAGGCTTCGACTTCTTCTTCCAGGATGCCCTCAGCTTCCATTGCCATGCGGCGGCGGCTCTCCTGGTTCTGAGCCACCACGGCTTTCAGATCATCGACGTTGAACACCTGCACATTGGGTAGCTCGTTGACATCAGAATGGACGTTACGCGGCACCGAAATGTCAAATAGCTGCAGGGGTTGATGAGGCTCCAAGCAAGCTTCTAGCTTGGCTCGATCCAGCAAGGGGTCAGTAGCGGCAGTGGCGGTGAAGACCAGCTCCGAACTAGTGACGACCTGCATCATCTCGGTCAGGGTATGCAGCTTTAGCTCCACATCTTTGAACTGTTGAGCCAGTTCCCTCGCGCCTTCCAGCGAGCGGTTGACGATGCAGATTTGGGTAGCGCCTTTCGAGAGCAGGTGCTGCACCACCAGACGCGACATCTTTCCGGCTCCCAGGATGGCAATCCGGCAGGCAGCCAGGTTTTGCACCTTGATTTGGGCTAACTCAACCGCGGCGGAGCTGATCGAAACGGCCCCCGTACCAATGCTGGTTTCGGTCCGGACTCGCTTACCGGCCGTGATCGCCTGCTTGAACAGATGGTTGAGAATCCGCTTGATGCTGTTGTATTGCTGTCCCACTTTATGGGTATGTTTTACCTGAGCTAAGATCTGGCCTTCTCCTAGCACCAGGCTATCCAGACCGGCAGAAACGCGCATCAGGTGCATAACGGCGTCTTGATGCAGCAGGATAAACAGGTAAGGCCGCAATTGATGCACTGGGATCTTGCCATGTTCGGCTAGAAATTGCGTCACTTCTCGCACGCCCTGCTCGGTTTCGCTAACAACCACATAAACCTCTAGGCGATTACAGGTGCTGAGAATCGTTGCTTCTTCAATATGAGGATAGCTACAGAGGTGGGCGAGGGCTGCCTCCATTTGTGGGGTTGGAATGCTGAGCTTTTCCCGCACTTCCACCGGAGCCGTTTTATGACTCAGTCCGACAACAACAATATTCATCCGTCCTCCCAAAGAATTTGTTTATGCAATGCCCACCATTAATCAGGCTATAAATCAACTGGGTTTTCACAATTGTTTGCACAATTTGCAGCAATAGAGTAAGTGAATACATCACTCAAACATCAATTTAAAGAAAAGTCTACCAACTCAATGTCACGCTCTGAGGAAGGAAGCGCGGCTCTATTTGTTATTGTGGCGTAAATTTTTGTGAATTCGAGTTTTCCAAGGGCTGACAAAATTAAAGAGACGCTGATTGTCAACGCCTCTCTGACATTATGTCAATTTATTTAGGCTCGGCTAAAAGCCTTGCTAAAAATGCAGCTTTGTTCTGCGCAACGGGTTAGTGCAACTGTTAGTGCAACTGCACGTACTTCGGATTGCCAAACATGTGAATCGTGTCCACAAAGCGAGCTGTTTTAGACTGGCTAGAAATTACCAATGTTTGGGTTCTAGCGCCGCCTTTGAAGAACCGGACACCGTTCATGATGTTGCCCGGTGTGATGCCGCAGCCTGCAAACAGGACATTTTGCCCCGAAGCCAATTCATCGGCATTGTAGATTTTGTCAGGGTCGGTGATACCGCACTCCTTAAGGCGGGCAAGGTTTTCTTCTTTCGTTTTGTTGGCCCATTCCTTGGTGCGCACAATCGCCGGATCATAGACCAACTGTCCCTGGAAGTGTGCTCCGATGCAGCGCAGTGCTGCCGCTGAAATCACGCCTTCAGGAGCAGCCCCGATCCCCATCAGTGCGTGAATATTGGTCCCAGAAAAGGCGCAGTTGATCGCTGCACCCACATCACCATCGCTGATCAACTGGACGCGAGCACCCGCTTCCCGAATTTCTTTGATTAAGTCATCGTGGCGTTCTCGCTTCATCACGACAACAACGAGTTCATCAATCGCCCGATCGAGACATTCCGACAAAATCTTCAGGTTCTCGGTGGCGGATTTTGTGATATCGACCTTGCCTTTGGCTGCCGGAGGAGCCGCCAATTTCCTCATATAAAAGTCTGGTGCGGCAAACAAACCACCTTTTTCAGAGATCGCCAAGACGGCCATCGAACCTGGCTGACCATAGGCACAGAGGTTCGTTCCTTCACAAGGGTCAACCGCAATGTCAATTTCCAGCAATTCGTCTGGGTTGCAGTAGCTTTTAGCATCGGGTTGCGTACAAATCCCGACTTCTTCACCGATGTAGAGCATGGGCGCTTCGTCCCGCTCGCCTTCTCCGATTACGATGCGACCCCGCATGTAGATCTTGTTCATCCGCTCGCGCATTGCTTCCACAGCAACCCGATCGGCTTCGTTTTTGTCACCTTTACCCATCAGCCGAGCCGAGGCAATCGCCGCCTGCTCAACTACTTCAATAATTTCTAAACCGAGTGTCGCTTCCACCGGAAATTCCCTCCCGACTGCTATTTTGCGTCTACAGGCAGTATTTGTGCCTAGTCAAAAGTCTATCAGGAGTGGGGATCGGTGGGAAGGTGTTTAGGGGGAGTGGGGAGTGGGGAGTGGGGAGTGAGGGGTGAGGGGTGAGGGAGTGAGGGGTGGGGGGTGAGGGGTGAGGGAGTGAGGGGGATGGATTCAGCTAAATCTCAGGTTGGGGTGGTACAGTCAATGGGGATGCGGTGAATAAATTGTTGCATTGATACTAGAGCGAGCTGAAACAGCATTTGGCCGTGCTATTGCGTAGATAGAAATTGCGTGGATAGAAGCGGCTAGACTGCATGAGGCTACTTGGTTAGTCAATCAATTGAGTTGGTCAAGTGTGTAGGCAAGTGAGGCAAGCAAAATGCAAGCCAAGCGGATCTGTAAATGGCTCTGTGTCACTTCGTTGCCTGAGCTGCCCGCAGCCCACAGATGAATCGCGGGCTAATGAAGCAAGTCCACTATACGCTTGCGTTCCTGCAGGGTAGTGCACTGAACCTCTTGCTTCGTCTGCTACTCTGCGAGAAGGCTGCGCCTACAGCAAACTTCCCCGATTAGCCCGCAATGGATTCGCGGCTGGGAGAAGTGCGAAGTCAAACCCTGGATTGACCCAAAACTCTGAACAGCCCCATCCAAGCAGTCAACCAACTCAGAACGCAACCTCGACCCCCTACTCCCTCACCCCCCACCCCCTACTCCCCCACCCCCATGACCTACCTCGAAACCACCGCCCAATTTTACGCCCAAGTTGCCGAAACCCCTGATGTGGGCCTGTGCTGCGTCCAGAGTGCGCCTTTGAATTTTCCGGGGCTGCGGATTCCTGAACGGATGCAGGAGATGAATTATGGCTGCGGGACTACGGTGCACGCGGCAGAACTGGCAAATCAACCTACGGTCTTGTATGTGGGCGTGGGGGGTGGACTGGAGGCGCTGCAATTTGCCTATTTTTCCCGGCGAACGGCAGGCGTAATTGCGGTTGAACCCGTGGCGGAAATGCGGCGAGCAGCCTCAGACAATTTGCGGGCAGCGGCAGCCGTTAACGATTGGTTCGAGCCGAGTTTTGTGGAGATTCGGGCTGGGGATGCGTTTGCCTTACCTGTAGCCGACAGTTCGATTGATGTAGTGGCGCAGAACTGTTTATTTAATATCTTTGAGCCAGCGGATCTGGCTAAGGCATTGGCTGAGGTGGTGCGGGTGTTGAAGCCGGGTGGCCGCCTGTTAATGAGTGACCCAATCGCGACTCGACCGATTCCAGCCCATTTGCAGCAAGACGAACGCCTGCGGGCCATGTGTCTATCGGGAGCACTGCCCTACGAGGATTACATCCAGCAATTGATTGAAGCTGGCTTCGGGCAAATTGAGGTACGCGCTCGTCGTCCCTATCGGTTGCTGGATCGCCAAACCTATGGGCTAGAGACTCATTTGTTGCTGGAAAGCCTGGATACAGTTTCGTTTAAGGTACCGATTCCCGCCGATGGAGCTTGCGTGTTTACGGGAAAAACGGCGGTCTATACCGGGACAGAAGCGGCGTTTGATGATCAGGCTGGGCATATTTTGCCGAGGGGCATTCCCACAGCGGTCTGCGACAAAACGGCGAGGAAGTTGGAGCGCTTTGGCGAAATTTTGATCACTGATTCAACCTGGCACTACAGCGGTGGTGGCTGTTGCTAAAGCCCCTTTTGCTAAAACACTTCTGCTAGAAACCCTTCATTTGTCGAGTTGTTGATGCACCGGAATCTCGATCCAGAACTCGGTGCCTTGGTTGGGTTGGGAGTCGCAGTAGAGTTTGCCGTGATGTTTTTCGGTGACGATCTGATAGCTGATGGCTAAACCGAGACCGGTGCCTTTGCCGATGGGCTTGGTGGTGTAGAACGGATCGAATAGCTTGGTTTTGGCTGAGTTGGGAATGCCGATACCGTTGTCTGCAATTCCGATGGCTACTGCATCATGGCGCTTCTCTGTCGTGATGGTAATAGTAGGTGATTCGATCTGCCCTCGTTTCATGCCTTCCTCTAGAGCGTCGATGGCGTTGGCCAGAATATTCATAAATACCTGATTCATCTGGCCGACATAGCATTCCACCGGCGGCAAGTCTCCATAGCGTCTGATTAGCTGAATCGCGGCACGGTCGCAGGTCGCTTTGAGGCGATGCTGCAAAATCAATAGGGTACTGTCGATGCCTTCATGGATATCAACCGCTTTCACCTCGGCTTCATCCATGCGTGAGAAGTTGCGCAGTGAAGTAACAATCCGCTGAATGCGGTCGGTCCCTAATTTCATCGATCCCAGCACCTTGGGCAGATCGGCTTTGAGAAACTCCAGATCAAACTCGGCGGCGAGAGCTGCAAATTGCTGACCATCTCCCGCTTGCTCACATTCGATCAAGGCCATCACATCCTGACAATAGGCTTCCAGGTGCAGCAAATTCCCGGCGATGAAGTTGACTGGGTTGTTGATCTCATGGGCAATGCCCGCTACAAGTTGCCCCAAACTCGACATTTTTTCAGTCTGCACGAGCTGGGTTTGGGCTTGCTTCAGGGCTTGCAGCGTTTCTTCTAGCTGTCGCTGCTGGCTTTGTAGTTGCTCGAAGGCGGCTGTGCGTTCTTCTACCCGCAACCCTAATTCCTGATTGGCGGTCGCTAACGCGGCTTCTGATTGTCGCTGCTGAGACAGAACGGCAGTTAACACGAGGGTGGTAATGGCAACGGTGCCCATAAACGTTTGTAAAAGCAGCAACGATTCATTCAACGACGCCCGCATGAAGGAGCTTTTGCCGTAAACCGTCCCAAAAATTGCCAGCATCACCACCACAACTACGCTGGTCGTCGCGCCCCGTGGCCCCAACCGAAAGGTGGCCCAAATTAGACAGGGAATCAGCAGGTACTCTACGGGATAGGCCATCCAGAAGGCGAATTTGCTGATTCCAAACAGCAGTGCCAGCATTAGCAGCATCTCGATCAGTTGCCCCATGCGTGATCGCCCCTTGGATACCTCGTCCCAGGCCAGAAACATGGGCAGCAGCACAATCAGCGAGATCATGTTGCCAATCCACCAGGTCAGCCAAACGGAACCAAAATCGCTCCAGCCAGACATGCCAAAGATACAGAAGGTCGTTACGCCAATCGTTGCATTCACTGCTGGGCTGAGGGCTGCAATCAGCGCAAACTTCAACACATGGTTGATGGAGCTAAAGAAATGCCCCATCGGGATCAGCCGCTGCATCAGGAAATTGCCCAATACGGCTTCTAAGGCGGGACTGGCTGCACAGATTGCTCCAACGACAATCGCTACTCCCCAGTTTTGGCTAGCTTGATAAAAGCTCGGTGTGCTGGCTAGCAAATCGCCCAGCCAAATGGCCGGAATCATGCGATAGCCAAACCAGAAAATGCCGATCCAGGCAATTGGAGCTGGAAACCAGATCGGCGTCACATTGCCAGGGGGAATGGGTAGCGCAACTAACATTCCAAGTTTAGCGGTGCCGTAATAGATCGCTGCTAATCCGAATGGCAGAGCTAATGCCAACATGCGTTGTCGTGCTAACTGGCTTATTTCCATCTGACGTCTCTCAGTCCAAGTGATGGTTGAGTAATTTGCGTGAGTTTGTTCCGTAAGTAATATTCCCGCAAACAATTCTGCGGTTGACATAGTAGTTGCAATTAGCTGCAATTAGCAGGTGTAACAAGCCGCATCTACCGATAATTCAGCTATCTAGAAAAAACTGTAGGATATCGCACAATTCTTGCCGTTCGTCAGGATTTTCAGGTCTTGTGGCAATCACAGGAATAGTTAGAGAGGCAAGATTAGCAGATTTCAGATGGATGAAGTAAAACAGTTTGGGAAACACTTTAAGATAAGCAAAATACAATTTTGACAGTTCAAGCGAGAATTACAATTACAAGATTAGATTAAAAAAATTAGTTGAATTTAGGTAGACACAAATTGTAGCCATAGATAACTACCAATGATGGTTATCAAAGAGACATCGATCAAGCCATATATCTACTTAGGCTTAAGGCTGTCTTAAGCTGAATTACTTAGAAGGCAAACCACCTGAATTTTGAACCAGGCATCAGGACGAATGTACTAAATCGGCAAATCGCGCTAGGATAAACAACTGATATTGTTCACTTGCGGTTCCCTCAACTCCTGATCAACTCCCACGATCAGCTTTAACGCTGTAGCGCTCTGCTTCTAGCTCCATATCCAAACCCCCACTCCTAGAAGAAGTAGCGGTACAATCGTTGAGAATCTCTGCGAACTATTCCTGCTGCGATCTCTTGCTTGCCCCTATGCCCCAGCGCACTGACGATAATTTTGACCTGGAGACGCAGCCTGCGTCTGTATTGGCTTCGGAAGTGAATTCTAACGCCAAGTCAACCAATGGAAATCATGCCAAAGCGAGCAAATCGAATGGCGGGAAGGGAGCCAAGGCCAAATCAACCCCCAAAGCAGCCCAGAACGTAATCCGAATCCGGGGGGCGCGGCAGCACAATCTGAAGGATATTGACCTGGAGCTGCCTCGGGATCGGCTGATCGTGTTTACCGGCGTGTCAGGATCGGGCAAATCCTCGCTGGCCTTTGACACCATTTTTGCCGAGGGGCAACGGCGCTATGTTGAGTCGCTCAGTGCCTACGCACGGCAGTTTTTGGGACAGGTAGACAAGCCTGACGTAGACGCGATCGAAGGGCTGAGTCCGGCCATTTCGATTGACCAAAAATCCACCTCCCACAACCCGCGTTCCACCGTGGGTACCGTCACCGAGATTTATGACTACCTGCGTCTGCTCTACGGGCGAGCTGGGGAACCCCACTGTCCGATCTGCGACCGCTGCATCGAACCCCAGACGATCGATCAAATGGTGGATCAGATCATGCAGTTGCCGGACCGGACGCGATTCCAGATTTTGGCTCCGGTGGTGCGGGGCAAGAAGGGAACCCATAAAAAGCTGCTCTCTGGTCTGGCCGCAGAGGGATTTGTGCGGGTGCGGGTGGATGGCGAGGTGCGGGAACTGTCAGACGCGATTGAGCTGGACAAAAATCGGTTTCACAATATCGAGATCGTGGTGGATCGGTTAGTCAAGAAAGATGGCATCCAGGAGCGCTTGGTCGATTCGCTGGCCACCTGTTTGAAGCGCTCGGAAGGCGTGGCGGTGATCGAAGTGATGCCGAACGAAAACAATGTGGTGCCGCTGAATCCTGACCTGCAGTTGGCGGTATTACCCAGCATGGCGGCAGAACCGGCAGGACGCTACGGCAAAGA
Organism: Leptolyngbya sp. NK1-12; assembly: GCF_032598965.1. Taxonomy (NCBI): domain Bacteria; kingdom Bacillati; phylum Cyanobacteriota; class Cyanophyceae; order Leptolyngbyales; family Leptolyngbyaceae; genus Leptolyngbya; species Leptolyngbya sp. NK1-12. The sequence continues at coordinate 5,035,584 of NZ_CP053586.1, read as the reverse complement.
CGAGGACAAGCCCAGTCCGGTTGAGCTGGTGTTTTCGGAAAATTTTGCCTGTCCGGAGCATGGCGCGGTGATGGAAGAATTATCGCCCCGCCTGTTTTCGTTCAATTCGCCCTACGGCGCTTGCGCCAACTGTCATGGTTTGGGCAGTCTGCGTACCTTTTCCCCAGAGTTAATTGTTCCCGATCCAAAACTGCCTGTCTATGCGGCGATTGCTCCCTGGTCCGATAAGGACAATACCTACTATTTCTCGATGCTGTATAGTTTGGGGCAGGCATTTGGCTTCGAGATTCAGACGCCCTGGAATCAACTCACTCCGGATCAGCAGGATGTGATTCTATACGGCTCGGATGAAAAGATTTATATCGAATCCGATTCGCGCTATGGCGATGGTAAAGGCTATTACCGCCGCTATGAAGGCGTGATCCCGATTCTGGAACGGCAGTATAAAGAAACCACCTCCGACCTGTACAAGCAAAAATTAGAGCAGTATCTGGTCGATCAACCCTGCGAGGTGTGCGGCGGCAATCGGCTCAAACCAGAAGCGCTAGCCGTGCGGATTGGGCAGTATCGAATTAAGGAGTTGACCAGCGTTTCGATTCGGGAATGTTTGCAGCGGATCAACGAGATGCAGCTCACCTCCCGGCAGGCGCAAATCGGTGACTTGGTGCTGCGGGAAATCAAAGCGCGGCTGCAATTTTTGCTGGATGTGGGTCTGGATTATTTGACCTTGGACCGCACGGCCATGACCCTATCGGGGGGAGAAGCACAGCGGATTCGCTTGGCGACCCAGATCGGTGCGGGTTTGACTGGCGTGTTGTATGTGCTAGACGAGCCGAGCATCGGTTTGCATCAGCGCGATAATGATCGGTTGTTAAATACGCTATTCAAGCTGCGGGATTTGGGCAATACGCTGGTGGTCGTGGAACATGATGAAGACACGATCCGCGCTGCCGATTACCTGGTTGATATCGGTCCAGGAGCAGGCATCCACGGAGGCCGCATCGTCGCCGAAGGCAATCTGGATAATATCTTGCGGGCGAAAGAATCACTGACGGGGGCTTACCTATCGGGGCGACGAGCGATTCGGACACCAGAGCAGCGCCGAGAAGGGAATGGCCGCAGCCTCTATATTCGCAACGCTTACCGCAATAATCTCAAGCATATTGACGTTGAAATTCCGCTGGGGAAACTGGTTTGTATCACTGGCGTATCCGGTTCGGGCAAATCGACGTTAGTGAATGAATTGCTGTTTCCTGCGTTACAGCATCATTTTGGTCACAAAGTGCCGCTACCCAAAGAAATGGATAGCCTCGATGGGTTGAATGCGCTCGATAAGGTAATTGTGATTGACCAGTCGCCAATTGGCCGCACGCCTCGCTCTAACCCAGCTACCTATACGGGTGTGTTTGATGTAATTCGAGATTTATTTGCTGAAACCATTGAAGCGAAGGCACGCGGATACAAGTCAGGCCAGTTCTCGTTTAACGTCAAAGGTGGTCGCTGTGAAGCTTGCGGTGGTCAGGGCGTAAACGTAATTGAGATGAACTTTTTGCCGGATGTATATGTGCAGTGTGAAGTTTGTAAAGGCGCACGCTATAACCGCGAAACGCTGCAAGTGAAATACAAAGGTAAAACGATTGCTGACGTGCTGAATATGACGGCAGAGGAAGCTTTAGAGTTCTTTGTGAATGTGCCCAAGGCGGCTGCCAAACTGCAAACCATGGTGGATGTGGGCTTAGGCTATGTCCGATTGGGGCAAACGGCTCCTACTTTATCGGGTGGAGAAGCGCAGCGGCTCAAATTGGCAACCGAATTATCGCGGCGGGCGACAGGCAAAACGCTTTATCTGATCGACGAACCTACGACGGGTCTATCTTTCTACGATGTGCATAAACTGCTGGATGTGTTGCAGCGGCTAGCTGATATGGGTAATTCGATTTTGGTGATCGAACACAATCTAGATGTAATTCGCTGCGCTGATTGGATTATTGATCTAGGACCAGAAGGCGGCGACCGGGGCGGGGAGATTGTGGCCGAAGGTACACCCGAAGAAGTTGCCAAGAATCAACGTTCCTATACAGGTCAGTATCTCAAAAAAGTGTTGCGATAAGAGGTCAGATATGGATAGTAATATGGATAGTAATCCTAGCATTCTCTCGCATGTCTCGGTCGGCACCAATAATTTTGAACAAGCAGTTGCATTTTACGATCGAGTCCTGCCTACGTTGGGCTGTCAGCGGTTGATGGAACACCCTGGTGCCGTCGCCTATGGCAAGCAGTACCCAGAATTTTGGGTGGGAACCCCGATTGATGAGCAACCCGCAACCGTTGGCAATGGCACCCATATTGGCTTTATTGCTCCGACAAAAGAGGCCGTCCATGCTTTCTATGAGGCCGCATTAGCGGCAGGAGGCAAAGACGACGGTGCCCCCGGTGGCAGACCTGCCTACGGTGAGCCATACTATGGCTGCTTTGTGCGCGATCCAGATGGTCACAAGATAGAAGCCGCCTTCTGGGACGAGCAGCTTGAATCTCATCAGTGAGCATTAAGCCTCTAACCGTCGCTCAATCGCGTTGGTCCAGCTATCCCGCATCGTTGCCCCATCCAGTTCGATTAAAACCTGTTCGGCTGCCCCAACTGAGACTGTCAATCGCAAAGGCGTATGGGCATCTCCAACTTGACCCAGCCGCTGCCAATGGTCTTTCAGATGGGTCTCTAGATACAATTCCCACTCCAGTTCGGCGTCAGGGGCAACCGAGACCACAATTCGAGCACCGCCTTCAGCAAACAAAAGCTGATCCCAACGCCAGGAGTCGTTATCTACCAGACTGACCAAGCAGAGGTCGGCCCCACGTTGACCGCTGATGCTGGATTCGGCTAGGGCCACGGCCAGTCCACCTTCAGCACAGTCATGGGCTGACCGCACCCATCCCTGTTGAATCCCAGCGCGACAAACCGCCTGAACCCGCCGTTCCAACTCAAAATCTACGACTGGAGGCATCCCGGCCACGGTTTGGTGCAGCATGGCCAGATACTCGGAGCCACCCAGCGTCAGCGAAGGGGTGCTATTGGGATCGCCACTCACTGATAAACCCAGCAAATAGACGATATCGCCTGCCGCTTGCCAGCCCTGACCGCACACTCTGCGAATATCGGCCACGAGTCCCACCATACCCACGACCGGCGTTGGGTAAATTGCCTGGGGTTTACCTTCGGCATCCAACGTTTCGTTGTAGAGCGAGACATTGCCCCCCGTTACCGGCGTCGAAAGTTCGCGGCAGGCTTCAGCCAATCCCCGACAGGCTTCGGCCAACTGCCAATAGCCAATCGGCTTTTCTGGGCTGCCAAAATTGAGGTTATCGGTGACGGCCAGCGGCTCTGCTCCCACACAGCTCAAATTGCGGGCCGCTTCCACTACCGCCATTTTTGCCCCTTCGTAGGGATGGAGATAGACATAGCGGGCATTGCAGTCTACGGTGGCGGCAACGCCGGTGAATATAGAGTTTTGAGTTTTAAGTTTTAAGTTTTGAGTTTTAGCAACTTCTTGGGGACGTAAGCGCACAACGGCAGCGTCAGCTCCACCGGGGACGAGGACGGTGTTGTTCTGGACCTGATGGTCGTATTGGCGATAGACCCAGCGTTTAGAGGCGATTGTGGGTGTGTCTAATAATGTCAGCAGAACATCATTCCAGGTGTAAAATTTATGATTGATTTCGATGCCTGAAATCATACATTCTGGTAGTTGCGTGGCCTGCCATTGCCATGCTTTTTGAGCATATTCCGGCGGCTCTGCTGGCAGTTCGCGGTGATAGATGGGCGTATTGTCAGCTAGGGCAGTTGCTGGAATTTCTGCCGCTGTTTCACCTTTGAACAGAATGCGAACAATCGGTTCGGCAATTACCGTTCCGGCTACTACGGCATGCAATCCCCAGCGTTGGAAAATCTCGATCAGCTCTTGTTCTCGGCCTTGGTGGGCGACAAACAGCATCCGCTCTTGCGATTCCGATAGCAGGTATTCGTAGGGCACCATGCCCGTTTCCCGCACCGGAATTTTGTCTAGATCTAGCTCAATCCCGACCCCACCCTTGGCGGCCATTTCTGCCGTAGAACAGGTGATGCCTGCGGCTCCCATATCCTGTGCTGCTGCTACGGCTCCGGTCTTGAACGCTTCCAAACAGGCTTCAATCAGCGATTTCTCTAGAAACGGGTCGCCCACCTGCACTGCCGGACGATCATCGATTGATTCGTCGCTCAACTCGGCGCTGGCAAAGCTGGCTCCGCCCATGCCGTCTCGTCCCGTGGTGGAACCCACATACAGCACCGGGTTGCCAATTCCGGTTGCACCCGATTTGACAATCTCTGGGGTTTCCATTAAACCAATCGCCATTGCGTTCACCAACGGATTCCCGCTATAGGCTGGATCAAAATACACTTCGCCGCCCACAGTCGGTACACCCACACAGTTGCCGTAATGGGCAATTCCAGCGACTACGCCGTTAAACAATCTGCGGGTGCGGGCATCTTGCAAATCGCCAAATCGAAGCGAGTTCAGCACCGCAATCGGGCGAGCACCCATCGTAAAAATGTCGCGTAGGATGCCACCAACGCCAGTCGCAGCTCCCTGAAACGGCTCAACGGCGGATGGATGATTGTGCGATTCGATCTTAAACGCAAGCTGCAACCCATTGCCCATATCCACCACACCCGCATTCTCGCCCGGACCGACTAAAATTCGCTCGCCGCTGGTGGGAAATTGCTTCAGCAAAGGCCGCGAGTTTTTGTAACAGCAATGTTCTGACCACATTACCCCGAACATGCCCAGCTCCGCTTTGTTAGGATGGCGGCCCAATCGCCGCACAATTTCCCCGTATTCGTCGGGCTTGATGCCTTCGGAAGCAATTTCGGCAGCAGAAAAGGGAGCGGAGGCAAGAATGCCAACATCAGAGGGGGATTGAGACATGGGTCGTGAGCAAAAGGGACATGCTCAATTCTATCGGTTTTGCGGAAGTGCTTGAGCGGGAGGCTGCGATTTAGAGGCCTGCCATGCCAATGCTCAACGACTTTCGGCCCTACTTGTTGCTGTAGGGCTTTGCCCCGCCGTAGGCAGATGTGATGGAGTGTTGTACTGCTTTACTGTCATTTGCAGTAGGCAAGTAGACATAGGCCAATATAGCCTATGACATTATGATTCCGGTTGTCTATCGGTAGCTAGCAATAACTGATTTTCTCTCAAGAGACGAGATTCAGGCCGTGATAGAGCGGTTTAACCTGGCTAGAGAGGAAGAGGAAGAGGAAGAGTGAATAAATACCTATCTATTACTCTCAAAACTTATATCGATCCGAACCGCAACAGTTACACATTTGTTGAATCTCGTTTACAGGCTCAGGTTGTTTCCCTTCATGGCTCTAGCCATGAAGGGAAGGTTCTAATTCAGTTTGAAGTGATGTAATTAATGAGCGGATGTAGTCGATCAAATAGCGGATCGTTGCCAGTGTTTCAGCCCGTTTAGCGAGTAAGTCCTCATAATCGCTATCCATGATGAGTTCCTTTAGCTGGTTCAATAACAAGGCTAACTCTAACTACTCGGTACAGCCTATAGCATTTTGATGACAGTATTGTAAATTCCTCTTGTTGCTATGATAAGAGTGAACTTCTGTAAACTGAGTGTTTATGCTTAGGGTAATCGGTTCCCCTTTTCTGTCGCTGCTCGAATGATCGCTGATGCGGTTTTGACGAGGCCCCTAGCTGCTAGGATCTCAGGCTATACAGGGGCTAGAAATCGCTTAAAAGCGAAACAGGAAGATGGGTAGATCGCATGCGGCTCCTTCGTCTTGAACGAAGGGCTAGTCTCCCCTTGACGCTAGGGTTATCCTCCGCTCGGCTCTAGGCTTTCTCTTCTAGGTTGCTAAAGTGACCTTTTAACAGGTAAACTTATAGCAATCTTGCATCAGCTTGATCTTGATTAATCTAAAACTTGCTTACGGGATGTAGCGCAGCTTGGTAGCGCACTTCGTTCGGGACGAAGGGGCCGCTGGTTCGAATCCAGTCATCCCGATTTTTGTATTATCGTCTGAAATGCCTCAGCTCTCCGACGTTGGATCGTAAAGCACCACATTCTCCTGTTCATTTGGATCATTGCGAGCCACAATTGCCTGAGCAGGTTCATCCGTGCTCAAGTTGAATGGTTGATGGGGAACACCTGGCGGAATAAAAATAAAATCACCAGCTTCGTTGATCACAGACTGCTTGAGTCCTTGACCGTAACGGGTTTCCACGCGGCCCTTGAGGAGATAAATCGCCGTTTCATAATCCCGATGGAAGTGGGGTTCGGCAGCTCCACCCGGTGGAATAATCACCAAATTCATCGAGATTCCTTGAGAGCCAACCGTGGCCTTAGAGACGCCGACAAAATAGGGTAAACGCTGACGGGTTAAGGTCTCAGCTTCAGGGCGAATTGTAATAATCTCGGCTGAATTCTGAGCAGAGCTGGCATCAAAAGCATTAAAATGACCGGAATCGGTATCTTTTGATAATGTCATAATAATTCTCCTGGTTTATACAAAATGGTATTCACTAATTTACTCTAACTATAGCTTTTCCCACTCTGGTAAGGTGCGAGGGATGTGGGGTGAAGCCTCCACGCAGGGCCACGGCCCCTGCACCCCATTTTTTCTACTTCATTAGCCTGGAAGAGGCTGTAGATCTTGAACCGTTGAGCTACTGTCAACAGTTGCTAACAGATCATCACAAAGACGATTAACAGGCTGACCATTTAGCTAATATTCATCAAACCCAAGCTGCATCATTGATATCTATAGGATAAGCGACTTCCAGGGCTATGTCAGTCTGAAAAGGTCAGGAAAGGCCGGATACAAAAATTGCAAAAGGTTGAGATTTGTAAGTAATTGATATTGAGAGTCAAATTCGTTTGATTATTAACCCATTAGGTCGTCTCCAGGGCGGCTCCTGCTGCATCATCCGCCGTTCATAAAACAGCAGACCCGTAGAATCGGGGGGCGCAACTCGCAAAACCCAGCGATCGTAATCCGCAATCACCCAAAAGGAAGCATTATGTTTGCCGGTAGCAATCGGCACAAGTTGAAGTGCGGTTGGATCACGATCAAGATGAGTTGCAGCCAGGTTGATTAGGGTTTCTGCCTTCAGCACGTTGGTGTCCGGCGCACCAGTTGATAAATCCATCTTCTGATTCATATCAGTTGTTATCTTTCAATGCTAGCGTCGGAGTGTTTCGCCACGAATTGACTATGGGTGTTGCTCCTTACGCATTGGGCTTCGCAGCTGCAAATCAGGAAGGTACTAGCGGTAAGCCCTATATTGAAAACTACAACTGGCAGCCAGAGCAAGGTACGCGCTTTTTGGTGATTCGCAAAAGTGATGGCAAAGTTGTTCACACTGGTGAGAGCGAGGCAGTTTTTGCCTTTCACCATGTCAATGCCTTCGAGCAGGATAACGAGATTGTGGTTGATTTGGTGGCCTATCCTGATTCCTCGGTGATTCAATCCCTATATTTGGAACCGTTACTTCATCATTCTGATCAGGTGATTGCGGCAGGAGAACTCCCGCAATACCATCTGGGGCTTAATCGGGCAACTGCCACCTATGAGGTGCTTGTTGAGGAACCAATCGAGTTACCTCGAATTCACTATCAACGCTGCAATACCTGCCAGTATCAATTTGTCTATGGCGTTGGGTGTTCGCAATCAGGTCACTTTATTGATCAACTCGTCAAGGTTGATGTCCAGAACCGAAACGCTCAGATCTGGCATCAATCCGACTGTTATCCTGGTGAACCCGTGTTTGTAGCAGCCCCCGATGCGGCAACCGAGGATGAAGGAGTGATTTTATCGGTTGGACTAGACAGCCAAACTCAGAACTCGTTCCTGTTAATCTTGAATGCTCACTCTTGGGATGAAATGGCGCGGGTCCAGTTGCCTTATCATCTGCCGTTCGATTTTCACGGTCAGTATTTTGATCCGATTGCGTCGTCTTGGTCCCACCTGCATCGATAGGCTTGACGAGTCGATTAAGCGCTGATTCCCAATTCCTGTTCTACCCGCAGTAGATTTTGAATCCGAGCTTCTGTAGACGGATGGGTAGCAAATAGGTTGGCCAAAAACTGACCGGAAAACGGATTGATGATCAACAGCGGTTCAAAAGCTGGATTTGCCTGCATCGGCATTTGGCGAGCGCCCGCTTCTAACCGCTGTAAGGCTCTGGCTAAAGCGCGGGGATTTCCAGTCAAACGGGCTGCTCCCGCATCGGCTTCAAACTCCCGCGTCCGTGAAATCGCCATTTGAATTACGGAAGCTGCCAACGGAGCCAAAATAATCGCAAACAGCATGCCAAACGGATTGCCGCCCTCCCGATTTCGTCCTCCGCCAAACATCATGCCGAACTGCATCACCTGGGCCAGATAGGAAATCGCTCCAGCCACGGTCGCAGCTACGGCCTGAGTTAGGGTATCGCGATTTTTGATGTGGCTCAGTTCATGGGCAATCACGGCTTCGAGTTCATCGGCTGGCAGTAGGTTGACAATGCCCTGCGTTACGGCCACGGCAGCATTTTGCGGATTGCGTCCGGTAGCGAAGGCGTTGGCTCCCATTGATGGCACCACATAGAGACGCGGCATCGGCAGACCAGCCCGTTGAGATAGGCGCTCCACCATTGCATACAGTTCGGGCGCTTGTGCCTGACTCAACGGCTGAGCACGATAGGCCGCCAAAGCAATTTTGTCTGAAGAGTACCAGGAGACGAAATTGGTCACTGCTGCGATGATCAACCCAATCAGCGCACCGCCGGATCCCCCGATCCAGTAGCCCAGTGCAATCAGCAACCCACTCAGTAACCCTAATAGCGCAACGGTTTTAGCTTGATTCATATACCGATAACCCCAGTGAATACTGTATTAAACCATCCAGATGCGACAAATTGATAGTTATCTGAATTGTATCGGCTATGGCCTGAATACAACAGTGAAACGCACGATTCTGGTCGTACGGATTTGCCTACCTGCTGTGGCTGAATGGGTCTTGTTCTGGGCTTGTTCTAGTTGCTAACAGCTTCAATGTACTGACTGTCCATCAGAAACGCGCCTTTGGCAAACCGCACGCCCCAAAACCCACCCGGACGCCGATCTAGCACCACTCCCTCTTCGCCCAATTGAATCACGTTGGGTGGACGCAGCATCGGCATCGGTTCAGCCGTTTTAACATAGGCAGGCAGCGCAATCACTCGCACCCGATCGCCCACATTAAATTCTTTAGCATCAGACATAGTAAAAGGTTTAAGTTTTGAGTTAGGTCAGTGAGGAGGTCAGTGAACCAAATTGGTTAGCGCCTACATTCAGATCCTACAACGCTGACAATAAATGCTCACAAATGTCTTGCCGGTGGTAGACAGAGCGAAGTACGCCACATACCAACTCAAAACTCAAAACTTTTCTTACGGTTTCTTACGGTACTTGCCAGATGCGTTGATGATATTGCTCTGGCTCAGCGTAGGGGTCGCTAGCCGGATGGTCATGACTGTGCGCGTGGTCATGACTGTGGGCATGGCGATCACCATGAGAGGGGTTGTGGCTATGGGAGCGCGGGCTATCGGAGTGGTCGTGGTGGTGCGCATGGTCGTCGTGCGCGTGGTCATGATGGTGATGGCCACCCTGACCAACGGCAGCTAGACGGAACTTGCACATTTCGCAGTTCATCTGCACCTGCCCAAGCTGGGTTTCGATTTCGCGCTCCCGCAATACCTGAAATAGCTGGGGATGCAGCCCCATTTCCGGCAGGTAAACCATCGAGATGTCTGGATATAACTCCTGCTGCTCTGCTGTAATCATGAAGATTTTCTTGACGAGTGCTCCTGTAAACAGGAAGTAGGGCAGGACAATAATTCGCTTTGGTTCGTATAGCCGAGCGCGACGGAAACCTTCCTCCAACCGGGGGTGGGTAATCCCAATAAAGCAGGTTTCCACGGTTTGATAGCCGCTGCCTTCCCAGAGCATACGCGCCATTTTGAACACATCGCCATTGGCATCCGGATCGCTGGAACCACGCCCCACAAACAGCAGTACCGTATCTTGCCGAGCGATGCCTCTGGGGTTCCACTCTGGCCGGTCTAATTCCTCCAGCCGCGTGTGCCACAGGTCTAATAAGGCAGGAGTGATGCCAAAGTGGCGGCCATAGTGAAATTTCACTTGCGGATGGCGCAGGCGGGCGCGATCCAGTTCGTTCGTAACATCAAACTTGTTATGGCGAGCCGCGAACAGCAGAATTGGCAGTGCCGATAAATCGGTGTAGCCCAGCTCAACGCATTGGTCAACTCCTTGCTGAATCGTGGGTTCGGTTAGCTCCAAGAAGCAGGGAATTACCGGACGGGACGAATCGAGCGCTTGATAGGCAGTGGCAAAATCGAGCAGACCCTGGCGTCCTTCTAGATCCCGGCTCCCATGCCCAATCAACAGGACAGGACGCTGGAGCGGCAGTGGCGACAGCTCTATCGAGTCATTAGACTGCATGAAGGGCAAGGTGTCAGCCGGGAACACCTGAATCAACTGATTACTATTAGTAAAAGTCATGGAGAGAGCGGACTCCTTCCCTGTGCAACGCAGGAAATAGAGTGAAAAAGCAGCAAGACGGTGTTCTGGCTTAAAAAAGTTTTGAGTTTTGAGTTTTGAGTTTTGAATGACTAACTTAGAACTTAAAACTTAGAACCTAAAACTTTTCTCACAGTTGCGGCACAGCGTTGGCATTACACCAAACTTTCCCGCTCAAGCTACTGTTCACGTTTGCTCCGCTATCTTATCTCATCGCCTGTAGCTAAACATACCTGGGGAGGGGATACTTACCAGCGGACATTGGTTTTGGAGCGGCTCGACGGTGGTAAGGTTGGCCGAACAGACGGCTGAGGAAAAGCTTGAAACTGAGGCGGAGTGGACGGAGCACCATCCGAAAGGATGCGAGCAATCACCGGTACAGCGCTGAACAACGCCACTGTTCCGCAGGCAGATAGAGCAAACAGGCTAACTGCCAGCAACTTTGCCTTGACGGACTGAAGACTCATTGATGCAATACTCCCTTCGTCTCTGCGTTTCTAGTTGAGCATCTAGACAAGTACGGATTCAGCCGACTGCCAGATTTAGCTCTGGATTTAGCTCTCGAAAATAGATATGGCTTAGGAAGCCACGATTTAGCTCAGATGCGCTCTATATAAGTTTACTTGTTTGTTAAGTTTTTGTTACGTTATGTCTAGAAATCATTACATTTATTCGATCTTGTCTGGTCTTGTCCAGCCATGCTCCTGCCTTCTGTTGATTTGCCCTCGATTTGCCCATGGTTTGTCCACGGTTTGCCCATAATTTGCTCTAGTGAAATAGACGTTGATAGCTTGATCGGATTTTTGACCAGATTGAAGATTGGGGTGAACAAGTTGAGATGGCAGCAGCGGTTTGGATACAAAGTGTGATACTAAGTAATTCAACCAAACAATCAAGCCAGTGCGTTCGCATCGCCTGTGCAGAGCGCAAACATCTTGGCGTCAGCGAGACGTTTATAGGCCCTACAGGATCACCAAATTCAACTGACTCAAGCCCAAGGACTCTTTCCTCTACGTAAATGGATGTATCTCTGTTCGTCAGAGCGTTTATCGCCGTTTTTGTTTTAGCCGATGCACTGGGCAATGCGCCTGTATTTCTGGTTCTTACTAAAGGCATGGAGCCAGAGGAACGAAATGGCGTGATTACCCGGGCTGCGCTGGTGGCGACGGCGGTTTTAATCACCTTTACCCTGATCGGCCAGCCGATTCTCAATTACCTGCACATCAGCATGGCGTCGCTAGAAGTGGCTGGAGGCTTGCTGCTGCTACTGATTGCCCTAGATATGCTCCGAGGTAAACTAGATGAGCCGATTACCGAGCCGAATCGAGATGTGGCGATTACACCTCTGGCGCTGCCACTGCTGGCGGGTCCCGGCACCCTAACTACAGTCATGCTGCTGGTATCCGACGACAGTGGCAACCTCTACTCCAACTACATCAGCGTTGTGGCTGGCATTGTAGTGGCCATGCTGGTGACCTGGTTCATCATGCGGCAATCGGCTTTTATCGACCGCTGGATCGGAGCGGAAGGGGCCATTATTGCTACCCAACTCCTGGGCTTTCTCTTGGCGGCCCTAGCGATTGAAATTGGCGTTGGCGGACTGAAAGAGCTATTTCTGGCCTCTGGGCCGATGGGGTGGGGGTAGGGGAGTTTTGAGTTTTAAGTTTTGAGTTTTAAGTTTTGAGTTTGCGTATTGGCGATGGGCTGCCGTTGAGCAGAGCGCGTAGTTTTGAGTTCTGTATACTCCTGTAGCTGGCTAGAACCATAAGGTCTATGTCTTGAAGTAGAATACCTAGCTCTTTTATGAAATCTAATGCGCTGCCCAACTCAAAACTCAAAACTCAAAACTAATAAAACCTGTCAAACTGAAGATTGGATTATTGTGCTTTGTAAACAGTCATGTTAAGAGCTGGAATTGTTGGACTACCCAATGTCGGAAAATCAACGCTGTTTAATGCGGTTGTGGCCAACGCGAAGGCCCAGGCAGCAAATTTTCCGTTTTGTACCATCGAGCCAAATGTGGGGGTGGTGGCGGTTCCGGATCAGCGGCTGCAGGTGCTAGCGCAGATTTCAGAGTCAGCAGAAATTGTTCCGGCTCGAATTGAGTTTGTCGATATCGCTGGATTGGTCAAGGGAGCCAGCAAGGGCGAAGGCTTGGGCAACCAGTTTCTGGCCAATATCCGTGAAGTCGATGCGATTGTGCATGTGGTGCGTTGCTTTGAGAACGATGACATTATCCATGTGTCAGGGTCGGTCGATCCAGTGCGCGACATTGAGGTGATTAATCTGGAGCTGGCCCTATCTGACTTGGCCCAAATCGAACGACGCATCGAACGCACGCGCAAGCAGGCTAAGACGAGCAAAGAGGCACAGGTGGAACTGGTAATTTTGGAAAAGCTGCAGGTTGCCCTCAACGAAGGGAAGCAAGCCCGCCAGGTAGCTTTGACTGACGAGGAAGAAGTGATTGTGAAACCACTGGGGCTACTCACACGCAAGCCCGTGATCTATGCAGCTAATGTCTCGGAAGACGATCTGGCTACAGGCAACGCATGGGTAGAGCAGGTGCGTGCTGTGGCGGTTCAGGATCAGGCCCAAGTGGTGGTGGTGTCAGCTCAGGTCGAGTCGGAGCTGATTGAGTTGCCTGAGGCAGACCGGGCTGAGTTCCTGGAGTCGCTGGGCGTCGAGGAAGGTGGTCTCCAGTCACTGATTCAGGCGACCTATGAGCTATTAGGACTGCGGACCTACTTTACGACGGGACCGAAAGAAACTCGCGCTTGGACGATCAAGGCAGGGATGCTGGCTCCCCAAGCGGCTGGCGTGATTCATACCGATTTTGAGCGGGGCTTCATCCGAGCCGAAACGGTTGCCTACGAGGATTTGGTGACTGCTGGTTCGATGAATGCAGCGAAAGAAAAAGGTTTGGTCCGCAGTGAGGGCAAAGAGTATCTCGTGCAGGAAGGCGATGTGATGCTGTTCCGCTTTAATGTATAGAACTGGTATGCAGTAAACGACGGTGCCTTTTGACAATGTTTGCAAAACGCTGGCGGAGCAATATCCAGTCAATTTTGTCCGCTGGTTGCTTGGGGCTGAAGCTGGTATCTCCGATCCTGTTCAAGTGCTGAAGACTGAACTCAGCCTGGAACCAATTCGGGCTGATGCTGTTACGTTTCTGCGTCTGAGTAGTCGGATTCTGCATCTGGAGTTTCAAACAACGCCAGAGTCAGAGCCGCCCCTGCCGTTTCGCATGTTGGACTATTGGGTCAGGCTCTATCGGCAGCATCGCTGTGCAATTACGCAAATTGTGCTTTTCCTGAAGCCCACTGAATCTGAAGCGTTGCAGGTGGAGCGGTTCGAGGCGGAAAATACTCTGCATCGCTATCGGGTGATTCGCCTGTGGGAGCAAGACCCAACGCCGCTACTTGCTGATCCAGCCCTATTGCCCTTAGCCGTGCTTGCCCGGACTGATTCTCCTGCAACGCTCCTACAACAAGTAGCGAATCAAGTAAGCCGTATTGAAGATATTGGACAGCAGCGCAACCTCTCTGCCTATACGCAACTGTTAGCAGGGCTAAGATTTGAGAAGGAGACAATTCAGCAAGTGTTTAGAGGCACCTTTATGCGCGAGTCTGTAATTTACCAAGAAATTTATCAAGAAGGGCGACAGGAAGGGCGACAAGAAGGAGAACGGTCGATTATCCTGCGGGTGTTAACTCGGCGATTTGGTACGGTTCCTCCCGAACTTCAGGCTCAGATTCAAGCTCTGTCGCTGCCTCAACTAGAAGCTCTTGGAGAAGCCCTGCTGGATTTTGCAACATTGGCTGATCTGACAACCTGGTTGCAGACGCACCAAACGATTTAGCGAAAGCTCTTCAGCCTAAACAATGTCCCCTGGATTTTCCTAGCGACTACCCGCCATTGCCTGTTGCTGAATATATAGAAGAATGCCGCGAGCAATTGCCACAGCCATCTGATTGCGGAAGTTGGCATCTGCGAGACGAGGTCCATCTTCGCTGCCGGTGACGAAGCCTGTTTCTACCAGCACTGATGGCATCGAGGTTCGCCGCAGCACATAAAAGCGAGCTTGCTTAACCCCGCGATCGTTCATGCCTAAACTGCTGACGATGCTGGATTGAATCGTCTGAGCCAGCGCCTCGCCACTAGCGTAATAGTAGGTTTCTGCGCCGTTGATATCGGGTCGCTCCATCCCCATCGAGTTGGCGTGAATGCTGACAAACAGATTAGCCTGAGCTTGTTCGGCCATCTGCACTCGCGGTTCTAAATCAATTTCCACATTGCTATTGCGGGTGAGAACAGCTTGGATTCCCTGTTGTTGTAGTAAGGTGGCAACCTGTTGGGCGATGGGCAGCACTACGTCCGCCTCATATAGATTGCCGACACCCACTGCCCCGACGTCAACTCCGCCGTGACCTGGATCGATCACCACCACTAACCGCCCTTGGGGAACAACATTAGGCAGAGACCGGCTCGAGTTGTTAGAGGTTGTCCGTGCGGTTGCTCGCTGCATGGTTAGGGCCAGTATCTGCGGGGTGATTAGATTGATCTCACCAAACTGGACACCCGTTGCCGGCTGAATTGTGATCACGACTTTTTGCTCATCGTCCTGCCGTAAGCGGATTCGCCGCAGTGGATCCGCTGGGGTGAGTTGGGGTCCTGAAACCCGTCCGGCTAAACGAGCCGGCGACAGTTCAATGATATACATACCACCCTGCCAACGAGCCTGATGGGCAACCGGGCGATCGGTTTGGATCAAAAGCTGATTGCCGCTCACGTCGAGGTCAACGCCTTGAATGGTTGCCGTCTGGATCCTTGGAACACTATTAGACCTATTAGACCTATCAGAAGGAGCCGTTAATCGTGCCGGAGAGGGCTGCTCGGCTACGGTCGTGGGAGCGTTAGGAGTTGGTACGGTGGTGGAAGTACTGGTGGAGACACTGGAAGGCAGCGAGACCGGCGGTTCTGGGTCAGAGAGTTTAGCAGTCGCTGTTTCGGCCTCGACGGGACGCAGCAAAATGCCACCTTCGCTAACTTCGGCCTGCCAGTCGGGGCTGCGACGCGATACATCCAGCTTAATTTCAACCACTGTATCAGCATCAGCATCCTGGTCGATTTCTAGATCATCAATGCCGTGGCGGTTGATCTGGCGTTCCCGGTCGCGCAATCGCGGCGATAGGCGGGCATTCTCCAACCGAATGGTAATGGTGCGACGGCTGCGGCTCCGCTGAATCGAAACTTTTGGTTCATCTCCGGCTGGTTCATCTGCGGCAGTGCGAAGCAATAAACCAGTGCTAGTCACCTGTACAGATTCAATTTGCGCTATGGATTCTGCACTGGAGTCAGTGGATGAGCCGGCGGTGGATCGGGTGGTTGATGAAGTACTCCGAGCTGTGGATCCTGCTCGAGAGGCAGTGGATCGAGAGGTGGTGGATACTGCCGTCTGTGAGCGAGATGGAGCAGTAGAGCCAGCCGCCGTTGCGGATGGACTAGGAAAAGAGGTGGCTGCTGAAACAGAAGAAGCGGTTGTAGGCTGAGCCGAGGATGGAAACTGGACCGGTGGATTGGCAGCATCGATTCGCTGTGGTTGAGGCAACTGCACACTCCACTCGGTTGGAGACAGACCGCGAAAGCGGATTTGCTGCGGATCGAGGGTATATCCGGGTGCAAGTTCCACCACAATCCGAGTGGTTTGAGCATCAAATTGACCAATTCTGATGTTTTGAATTGCGCCACCGATCGGCTGGTTAACTGGTTCTTGACCCAAATGCATTCCCGGTAAGTCAATCACCAATCGAGTTGGGTCAAACACAAGCTGCGCCCGTGGCTGCACATCTTCATCGGTCGTAAACTCTAGCCGATTTTGGTTGGAGTGAAATTGCCAGGTTGTCAGTTGCCCAGCTTGGGCTGGAGCTGTGAGGCAGAAAGCGCCGATCAAACTTGGAACTAGCCAGTGGAGTTTCAAAGCCGTTTCACCTACAAACCGTAAATTCTGGAAGCTTAAGTCTTAGTCGTTGTCCGTCATGCCAGCACCCTTGAGAGCTACTAGATCAGACAGATTTCAACCCTGCCTGACTGCTGCAATTTTTTCTCGCTCACCATCGAAAAAAGCCTAGCCACTAACTCTATCCAAAATTTGGAAACATGCAATAGGTTTTGAGGTTTGAGTTTTAAGTTTTGAGTTGGTGAGGGCTGCTGTTTTCTTTGAGCAGGGGGATTGGGCTGAATTGCTATAAGAAGTTGGATTAGGTGCTCTAGGCTAAACGCACAGGGTACGCACTAAAACACTGCTACTGCCTCCCACTACTGCTTCCCACTACTGCTTCCCACTACTGCTTCCACCGCGACATGCAGCAACAAGCTACAAACCTTGAACCTTCCCCAGCTCAAACCTTAAAACTCAAAACTTTCTTTCATAGAGTCTTACTCTTTGTTGCAACTCTTAACGTTATGGCCTTTGAGCCAGTCCCAGAGCTTGGTAGACTAAAGGACGTAAAGCTTGAGTATTCACTGTTTGGCCAGATTTGGCTGAATTAACTGGCTGAATTAAACCGATTCAATCTGAACGATTCAGTCAGCTCTATCAATCCAGTGGATGGCATCAGTGTTTTTATAGTTATTTAAGATTGCGGGGTCCAACCCCATCCTTGAAGCGAGAGAAACGGTACACATGGTAGATTCCCTCAAAAAACCAGAACTGGAAGAGCTGCGCCCCGGAATTAAGCGTCCTGCGCAGGATACGATTCTCACTCCTCGGTTTTACACCACGGACTTTGAGGAGATGGCGCAGATGGATATCTCCGCAAACGAGGATGAGTTGCGGGCAATTTTAGAAGAATTCCGAACTGACTACAACCGTCATCACTTTGTCCGGACTGAGGAATTTAACCAGTCTTGGGATCAGATTGATGGTGAAACGAGACAACTGTTTATCGAGTTTCTAGAGCGTTCCTGTACGGCTGAGTTTTCCGGCTTTTTGCTCTACAAGGAACTATCTCGCAAGCTTAAGGACAGAAGTCCCGTTTTGGCTGAGTGTTTTCTGCTAATGTCGCGTGACGAAGCGCGCCATGCCGGTTTCTTGAACAAAGCCATGGCCGACTTTGGGCTGCAGCTCGATCTGGGCTTCTTGACCGAAAGCAAGAACTACACTTTCTTCAAACCCAAGTTTATTTTTTACGCTACTTACCTCTCGGAGAAGATCGGCTATTGGCGCTACATCACGATCTATCGCCATCTAGAGGCCCATCCTGAGCATCGCATCTACCCCATCTTCCGGTTCTTTGAGAACTGGTGCCAAGACGAAAACCGGCATGGTGATTTCTTCGATGCCATCATGCGGTCTCAGCCCCAGTTCCTCAACGACTGGAAGGCACGGCTGTGGAGTCGCTTCTTCCTGCTGTCGGTGTTTGCCACCATGTATCTCAACGACATTCAGCGCTCTGGCTTCTACGCCTCGTTGGGTCTAGATGCTCGTGATTACGACATCCATGTGATTCGTAAAACAAACGAAACGGCAGGCCGCGTCTTTCCACTGATTCTGAATGTGGACCATCCCAAGTTCTTTGAGCTGATGGATGAGGCCGCTGCTGCGAACCTGAAGCTGATGGAAGCGAATAATTCTACGGCTTCCAAGCCAATCAAAACCCTCCGGCAGCTTCCCCACATCGCCAAGATTGCCGTCAACATGCTGCGGCTCTACCTGATGAAGCCGATTGATACAGCTCGACTAGAAGGGTCGGTTCGCTAATATCCTGCTTAACCATCTGTTGGTTCCATTGCAATTTGGCGGCTTGCGGTTTAACTTAGTTGAACCGAGCCGCTTTTTTTATGCTTCACAACCAATTCCGTCCCTGTCCCCATCAAACCGGTGAGGATCTGGTGGGCGGACTGTAAAGTTGCGGTGGCTAATGTCTCCGCAGTCTAAATCGGGCGGTGGAGACGGAATACAAACTGTGGGATAGGACGAATCACAATTTTGCGCTTGAGTAGTGGCGGAAACTCCCACAACGGTGAGCAGAGCAACGGTCAATAAACCGGTCAACGACAGGTAACGCATAGCCAAGGTAAATCGATAGAATCTATCAGCAATATTCTGTCAGTCGCTGCTACATCCGCCCACTTTGAAAAAAGTTTCAATTTAAGTTGTCAGTTTCGAAAGTCCTTCGCTATAGTAGGAAAGGTCATCGCGGGGTAGAGCAGTCTGGTAGCTCGTCGGGCTCATAACCCGAAGGTCAGTGGTTCAAATCCGCTCCCCGCCACCAAGCGTTGAATCAGTCCCTGTGTTCAGTAATGAATGCAGGGACTTATCACATTTAGACGTTTGGGCAGCTCCAGAGTTGAGCAATCAAGCCTTTCAGTCAATCTTGTAAGCCCTCAAACAGAATTTTGTTAAGTAGAACAACATAATTAAACATGAAACCCAAAGGAGGTGTTGTCGCCGCCCTTCGGGCGGCGCGACAACACTCCTTGGTTTTAATTCAGTTGAATTACTTATTGTTGTTGCTCGATGCAACAGTCCTTATGTGATAGGTGATGGGGCTAATTTGAAACGTCACCAGTACCGATGCTTCAGCTTCCAGGCTAGATGGCCAAATTCCTGGTTTCGGATGCCTAACACTGACAGCAAATAGCAATAGCAATACACCAAAAACTGCGCTACTTGATAAATAGAAATTGGCGGTTTCAAATGAGGTGGATTGAACTGGGGAGCAAAATCGCTGCGGCTCACCTGATGAAGATAGGCAAGAAACCAGTTTGGATGAGTCGTTGCTAGCTTCAATACCATCGTTTTAGCCAAGTCACCGCCACCAAAAATTGAGCGCATACAGTAATCGAGGCGGCGTTGCGCATATTCGGCCATAATGGTCCGTTTGCGGCAAGCAATCCAATAGCTCTTGTCGCGATCACGGGGCGTATCACCCGATCGAACCACTGGCTTCTCCGTTAATCGGGTATAACCCTTGGCTTCTCCAACTTCTGGTGTTGTTTTATACCAATTCGTTAGGGCTGTTGCGGCTACATAAACATCGTCCGCAATGACGCCATTGGGGATATAAATATTACGAGCAATTTCACCGCGAATGGCATAACATTTCCCGTCAATAAAATGATGATTTGTGATTTCGCCTCGTTTGTTGAGGACTTTACCTCCGCAAATTCGGCATTCAGGATGAGTAATCAGCGTCTGAAGCAGCTCTTCTAGCCCGGTAGGCTGCACCAAGACCACATCTGCATCAAGGCAAATATAGTAATCGGCGACATCTGCGGCTTGATGGATGAAGTGATTCCACGCAGCGCATTTATCTGCGATCGGGAGTTCAATAACCTGGCTCTTGATCGGATTTTTAAGCTGGTCAAATTCTGCTAACTTAGCTCTTGCCATCGCTGCCATCTGGTCTTGCGAGCCGTTGGAAATGACAATGATTTCCAAAGCGTAGTCCTGCTGAAGCAGCGTTTGCAGTTGCAGTGAGTCTAACAGATGGGCGATACCATATTCCTCGTTGTAACCAAGGATGCCGATTGAAACTTTCTTCACTGCTGTCTCCTTAATAATTCGGCCCCTAGCCTAGTCAGCAACTCAAGTCGGTGACCCCATAAACCTGCCGTAGTCCAAATTTGAGCTTTGTAGAAGCAGTGATTCAGCTGCATTTCCAATCCTAGACAGGTTCGAGCATCCAGCCCTACTCCGCTAGACAGATTTCTGTTATTAATTCTTAATCATATAAACATTGACAAGTTTACATTAATGATCTGGTTTAACGAGTTCTGCTCACAGCTTCGAAGTAGAGATTTCAACCAAAAAATGGGTGGCTTTTAGGCAAATGAAAGCGGTAGAGATTCACTAAGATAGAGTTGGCATGAGTTGGTGAGGCACGATGAGTTTTGATCTGTGGCGACGCCCGATTTTGATTGGTGGCTTGGGATTAACGGCAGGCGCATGGTTGCTGCATGGAATCGATCCAGCAGTAATGCATTTTGGTGGCACCGCTGTTTGGGGTGCGATTGCGGTGGGTTCAGGGATTTGGTGGTTGAAGTCCCAGATGCCGAAGCCGCTTCAGCCTGAGCCAGTCCGGCTGCAAACGATTGACCGCACCTTGGTCGAACAAGCCTTTGCAACGGTCGAGGCTCGTCTAGCTCAGTTGCAGCAAGAGTTGGCAACGACCGATGCAGATCCAACTCTCCAGCCATTGCAGCATCAGTTCGCCGCGCTGAAAGCTCAACTCAATCGTCAAGAACTACAGCTTGCGGTTCTGGGCAGTCGGGCTGTGGGTAAAACGACCCTGGTAAACGCATTGAACCTAGATGTCTCTCAGTCTGAGACCGCTACTAAAACCTCTACAGACTGGGCGGAAGCAACCCTGCGGCCCGAAGAAGCTTTGAATCAGGAGGTGGTAAACGCTGATCTCGTCTTGTTTGTCGTCACCGGCGACCTAACCGATTCGGAATATCAAACTGTGCAGCAGTTAGTCCAGAATCACCACCGGGTGCTGCTGGTCTTCAACAAGCAAGATCAATATTTGCCTGCCGATCGGCCTGTGATTTTGCAACAGTTGCGTCAGCGGCTACAGGATCTAATTCCGGCAGAAGATCTATTGGCGGTAACGGCCCAACCGGCTCCGGTGAAGGTGCGGCAGCATCAGGCCGATGGAACCGTGCAAGAGCGGATCGAGCAACCTCAGCCGGATCTAGGCGCTCTACAAGAACGGTTGGCCACCGTATTGACGACCCAAACCGAGTCGCTAATTCTGGCTACAACCTATCGGCAAGCTCAGGCTTTGACCGCGACGGTACAAACCCAACTCAATCAGGTGCGCCGCCTACGGGCCTTACCCATTATCGAACAATATCAGTGGATTGCGGCAGCCGCAGCCTTTGCTAACCCAGTTCCAAGTCTGGATCTGCTGGCAACCGCTTCGATCAACGCGCAGATGATTGTGGATTTGGGCGCGCTCTATCAGCAGCCCTTCTCGCTAGATCAAGCTAAAAATGTCACGGGTAGCCTAGCCAGCCAGATGGTGAAACTGGGCTTAGTCGAGATGGCGAGTCAAGCAATTACGCCCCTACTCAAGAGCCATGCCCTCACCTATGTGGCAGGTGGTACGCTCCAAGGCATCAGTGCCGCCTATCTAACGCGACTGGCAGGCTTGAGCTTGGTGGAATATTTCGAGGAGCAAAGCCAAGCAACCGAAGCGGCCTCTGGTTTCAAACTAGAGCGCCTAACCCAAAAACTGAAGCAGGTGTTCCAAGAAAACCAACGGACGGCATTTTTGCAAAACTTAGTAAAACAGGGTGTGAGTCGGTTAGTGCCACAGACGGCAGGCTAGGAGCTAGGAGTCAAGAGGTGTATCGCGATATGGAGCCAGCAGTTCTTGTAGAAACTCTTTGGCTAACTGATCGAAAGGGATTTGCGTCATCGACGAATTCTGACTTCTAACTCCTAACTCCTAACTCCTCAAAATGTCGGATCATGCTCGCTATCCCAACAATTGTTTTCTTGCCACACTCTACCGCTTTTCTCGCAGTCGGCTTGGGTTTCGAGCCAGGGAATGCCGGTGGGATGAACGGTGGTGTAAGCAGCTTTAGCCAACCATGATTGCAGAATGACCCAGCTCAGGATTGTGGCCGCACTCAGGGAAATCAACAGGAAACTGGTCTGCATCAAATTTGCGTAGCAATACCGTACTTTCATAACTTGCTATAGTTTTTGCAGTCGAATTTGCGAAATAGCCGTGAATGTACGGAAATTCTAAGCCAGATTAAATTCTGCAAATTCGCTTGAAAGCTAAGTCCATTAAAAAATTACGCAAAAATAAAGCAGAAATAAAGCAGAGGCAAAGGTGATTTTTTATACGGCGCTAGAGATCGTCTAGCTGCAAGTCTGCGGCGGTGATCAGAGAAATTTCGGTGTTGTCTAGGGTCTTGAGGGAAGTGGCGATGCGATTGGCTTGCTGTTCGATGCTGCGCTCAAATACGGTGCGGGCAAAGCGTCCGTTGCCGAAGTGTTTGTTGCGCTGGGCATAGGCTTGCTCGAAGTGGGCTTGCAGCTTCCCATGGGCAGCTAGATCGATACTATAGCCGTAGTCGATGCAGAATTTTTTGAAAATTAGCAGCAGTTCGCTGGGACTGTAGTGGTCAAAGTAGAACAGGCGAGTAAAGCGCGATTGCAGTCCTGGGTTGGCCTGAATGAAATATTCCATTTCTTCGGTGTAGCCCGCTACGATGACAGCAAACCGATCGCGGTGGTCTTCCATGCGCTTGAGTAAGGTTTGGATCGCTTCTAGACCAAAATCGTTCGATGAGCCGCCTTTGGGTGCCAGGGTGTAGGCTTCGTCGATAAATAGCACTCCGTCTAGGGCTTGTCTGACCGCATGATCGACCCGCATCGCCGTTTGACCAATGTAGGCTCCAACGATACCGGCCCGGTCGGTTTCAACCACATGGCCGCGCTGCAGACAGCCAATCTGTTTATACAAACGCCCTACTAGGCGAGCAATCGTAGTTTTTCCCGTGCCAGGAGGGCCGTATAGCACAAGGTGTAGAGAAGGTTCTAGGGTTTTGAGGCCGCGTGTTTTGCGTTCTGTCTGCACATTGAGAAAATTGGTTAGGGCAAACAGCTTTTGCTTGGTGTGGTCATGCCCAATCAAGGCGCGAATATCGGCAAAAATTGCTTCTAAGGTATCGTTGTCGGGCGGTTCATGCTCGGCAAAACTGGCTGTAGTAGCGCTATCAGATTGGCTAATCCGGCTAGTACTGTTGGTACTGTTGGTGCTGTTGGTACTGTTGGTACTGTTGGTACTGTTGTCGGCCACACTAATCAGCAGGCTATGCACTTTGATTTTGATTTTGTCAAAAACAATAAACCCAAATTTGTGGTCATCGACCCGCGTTACCAACTCGGCTTCCAGCGTCTCTACCCGCGTGCTGTTGATATAAAACTCGACGCTATCTCGATTACGGCGAATTTCCAGAATGTTGATCGCGTTGGGATACTGAATGGTGTGGCTGCGTTTCCAGAGCACCAGGTCTTTGAAAATGCCGTTTTCGCACTTAGCGATGCGGTAGTGGCCGTTGTCAGCAATCACGAACTTAAAGAAATTGTGGGTGTCCACCAAACCCCAGACAAAGCCGAAGCCGTGGTTTGCTCCTGATACCTTCTCCAGTACAACATGAATGCGGAAATCGGGTTTGTCGTAAAAAAAATCGGCTGAGTTCCAGGCCACCCACCAGCTATTTCCGGTTCGCTTATGTTCAAAGACATAATGATTGGTTTCTACGCCCAGCTTGCATTCATCAGAGCTGCGCGAACTCCAATTGTGCTGATTGTCCTGAAAATATTCTTCGAAAATCAACATAGTGTTTGCTATGGCGTTTGCGGTGAATTAGATTAGTGGACTGTCGCTAAGCAATTAAGTAACTCAACCTAATGATTTGTTCAGATCCTTTAGGGTCTAGTGCCTTATTGGCAGCAGGCGAATTGCCTGCACTCTATTGATCTGCTAATTCGATTGATTTACTATCTGATATTTCCCACGAGCTGGGTACCTATGCAGATTGGAGATCTCTTTAGGACTTTCACTAACCGATGAAGACGGTGAAACCGATAACTACCAAACAAACACTCGAGCCATTCCATCAGCAGGCTGAATTTGACACTGAGGCCGCAGATTTAGACATTTATTGAGATCATTTTAGATGTCTAATCAACAACGTTGTTGGATTGAAGCAGAACGCTTTTACAACATTACTGAAAATTACCACAGCTTAACAAGATGTAACGGCGGCAATAATAAAACCTTAATAAGACATTAAAATCTACGAACTCCGGCCAGCCATAACTTCCAATTAACGATAAGGGTAAAGAATTTAAGCATCATTCCCTGCCATCCCCCGCGCAGAGCGTCTGCCTTCATAGAAGAAATAGAAGAAACAGTGTTTAAGGAGACAACGATGACCTATACTGCTCCATCGGCTCAGACAACTGCTGCCGGTGTTTCGTTGCTAGCGCCATTGTCAGGCCGATTAGTGCCAATTGAAAAAGTTCCCGATCCGGTGTTTGCCGAAAAAATGGTGGGTGATGGCATCTCGATTGATCCGGTCAGCCAATCCCTGTTGTCTCCTTGTGATGGTGAGGTGGTGCAGCTTCATCCCTCTTGTCATGCGGTGACGATCAAAACAGCCGAAGGCATTGAGGTGCTGATGCATATTGGCCTCGATACCGTCATGCTTCGGGGTGAAGGGTTTGATCCCAAGGTGAAGGTGGGGGATCGGGTGCGGGCTGGCGATCCGCTGATCGATTTTGATGCAGACTATGTAGCACTCCACGCCAAGAGTTTGTTGACACAAATTGTGATCAGCAACAGCGATCAGGTGGCTAAATTCACGCCATACTCCGGCAATGTCACAGTGGGGCGGGATGTGATTTTGGATTTGTCTCTAGCCGGTAGCGATGCAGTCGTTACAGCCGATTCTGGGGTAACGGTGACTTCTGCCCCGATCATTGTGCCGAATCCCACCGGATTGCACGCTCGTCCTGCCGCAGTATTGGTCAATCTCGCTAAAAAATATAAGTCCAATATTCGCCTCAAGCGGGGGGACAAAGAGGTCAGTGCCCGCAGCGTGGTTGGGTTGATGGGGCTAGAGGTGAACCACGGTGATACGGTGCAGCTGATTGCCGACGGTTCCGATGCCGATGCCGCGATTGCCGAACTGAGTGAAGCACTGCGCTCTGGCTTGGGTGAAGAAGGGGCGAAACCACTAGCCTCTCCGGCCAGTGTGGCTTCCCTCACTGCAGCGGCTCCTCCTCCCCGGCCTCGGTCCGATGATCCGAATTTGATTCTGGGGGTGGCGGCCTCTCCCGGTGTGGCGGTGGGCTATACCTATCGACTCCAGCATCAGGACATCCGCGTTACGGAGACGGCGGCCAATCCTAACCAGGAACGGCGCAAGCTAGAGCGAGCAATCGAGCAGGCCCAGGCCGAAATCGAAGCGCTGCGGGCTAAGGTGCACGGACAGGCTGATGCCGGAAAAGCCGCCATTTTTGCAGCCCATCTGGAATTGCTCGAAGACCCGGAATTAACCGACACGACCACGAACTTGATTGATAAGGGCAAAAGTGCGGCCTTTGCCTGGAAGCAGGCTTATACAACCCAAGCCGAGCAGTTGAGCCAGCTAAAGAACGAACTCCTGGCGGCACGAGCCAACGATCTGCGCGATGTAGGCGGACGGGTGCTGCGGATTCTCACAGGTACCTCGGTCGAAGGGGTTTCCTATCCCGATAACTGCATTCTGTTGGCCGAAGATCTGACTCCATCCGATACGGCCACCATGGAGCGGGGTAAGGTGCTGGGTTTCTGTACCGTAGGCGGCGGAGCCACCTCGCATGTCTCGATTCTGGCGCGGGCAATGGATATCCCAGCGATTGCTGGTGCGGAAGCGCGGATTACGGATCTGCCCGATGGGACGCCAGTAATCCTAGACGGCAGCAAAGGCAAACTGCGCCTCCATCCCACCCTAGAGGAAATGGAGCGGGTGCGGCAAAAACAGGCTCGTCTCAAAACCAGACGCCAAACTGAACTAGCTTCGGCCCATCTGCCCGCTCAGACTAGGGACGGTCACCGCATCGAAGTAGTCGCCAATATTGCCAATGCGGAAGAAGCGGAAAAGGCGGTTTCCCTCGGCGGTGAAGGCGTGGGTTTGCTGCGCTCGGAGTTTGTGTTTATGGAACGCGACAGCGCCCCCAGTGAAGATGAACAAACCGAGATCTATTCCACCATTGCTCGCATCCTCGACGGTCGCCCCTTGATTATCCGCACACTGGATGTGGGTGGCGACAAACCCCTGCCCTATCTGCCTTTGCCCCATGAGGAGAATCCCTTCTTGGGCGTGCGGGGGGTGCGGATTGGCTTTGACCGTCCAGATATTCTGCGCACCCAGCTGCGGGCGATTTTGCGGACCTCGACCCACGGCAACGTCAAAATCATGTTTCCGATGATCGCCACGCTAGAGGATTGGCGGATGGCGAAAACAATGCTGGAAGAAGAGCGACAGGCATTAGGTGTGGCTCCGATTGCGGCTGGCATCATGGTGGAGGTGCCCTCCACGGCGGTGAGCGCTGAGCAGTTTGCCAAAGAAGTCGATTTCTTTTCGGTGGGCACCAACGACCTGACCCAGTACACCCTGGCAATGGATCGCGGCCATCCCAAACTGGCTCCCTATGTAGACGGTCTGAATCCGGCAGTGCTGTCACTAATTGGCATGGCGGCTAGAGCGGCCAACGCCAACGGCAAATTCTGCGGCATCTGCGGCGGCATCGGCAGCGATCCCCAGGCGATTCCAATTCTGGTTGGCTTGGGCGTCACGGAACTCAGCGTCAGTGTACCGACCATTCCCAGCGTCAAAGCCCAGATTCGAGAGTTCAGCCTCAATGACTGTCAACGCCTAGCCGAACGAGCGCTCACCCTACAGTCGGGTGCGGAAGTGCGGGATCTGATGCCAATGGAGGATTAAAAAATGTGGAAACGAATGTTTGCCTTGTTGCAGCAGATGGGAAAGGCGCTGATGCTGCCGGTCTCAGTGCTGCCCGTTGCTGGTCTGCTGCTTGGTATTGGTTCGGCCAAGTTTAGTAAGCCAGAAGCCTTTTGGTGGATGCCAGAATGGTTGGCCACCATCATGAAACAATCGGGAGATGCGATTTTTGCCAATCTCCCCCTGCTGTTTGCAATTGCAGTGGTCATTGCGTTTACTGGCAATGACGGGGCTTCCGCTCTGGCTGCTATCGTTGGGTTTGCGGTGTTTCTGGCGGCGCTGGGTGCGGCGGCCCAAACCTTTTTTGGCTACTTGTCGCCACAGGACATTATTGCTAAAGGGCTAGACCCAACGACAGTGACGCGCTTGAGTCCAGAAGAGCTGGTCGCCAAAGGGCTGCCCGAAACCATCAATGTTCTAAAACCGGTAATGGGAATCAATACCCTGGATACCGGTGTATTTGGTGGGCTGTTGGTGGGCTGCCTAGCCGCTTATTTGTTTAACAAGTATTTCCGGATTCAGTTGCCCCAATACCTGGGTTTCTTTGCGGGTAAACGCTTTGTGCCGATTGTGACGGGACTGAGCGCCATCCTGCTAGCCATCATTATGAGCGTGGTTTGGCCGCCAATTGGCAACGCTATTAATGTGGCCGCGAATGTGACAGCTAGTGGTGCCAACACAGCCATAACGGCTGCTGTCTATGGCGTAGTAGAACGTTTGCTGCTGCCGTTCGGATTGCATCACATTTGGAACGTGCCTTTCTTCTTCGAGATTGGCCGCTTTGTTGATCCAGCGACCAATCAAGTAGTGACGGGCGATATTCGCCGCTTCTTTGCCGGAGACAAAACAGCAGGCATTCTGGGTGGAGCCTACTGGTTCAAAATGTTTGGGCTACCAGGTGCAGCAATTGCGATGTGGCGAGCGGCCTATCCCAAAAATCGAGGCCGAGTCAGCGGTTTGATGTTTTCGGCGGCCTTCACCTCGTTTCTAACCGGAATTACTGAGCCACTAGAGTTTTCGTTCATGTTTGTTGCACCGCTGCTCTATGGCGTTCATGCCTTAATCGCTGGCTTTTGTCAGTGGTTGTTTCAGACTATGGGCGGCAAAATGGGCTTTACGTTCTCACAAGGAGCAATTGACTTTATCTTATTTAATAGTTTGGGCACTCGCTCCTGGTTGATCTTGGCGTTCGGTCCTTTGTTCTTTGCGCTCTACTTCGTGATCTTCTACTTTGGTATCAAACACTTCAATTTCAAGACACCTGGCCGAGAAGATGAAGAAGTGGAAGACGGGGATGCAGTGCAGTTGTCTGGTGGGGCAACTGAGATGGCCCGAGAACTGGTGCGGGCGTTTGGCGGACGCAGCAATATTGCCACCCTCGATGCTTGTATCACCCGCTTGCGGATTACGGTCAACGATATGAAGAAAGTGAACAAGCCGCGCCTGAAGGCGTTAGGAGCATCGGGCGTTCTGGAGGTAGGCAACAGCGCTCAGGCCATTTTTGGACCGCGCTCTGAAGGTCTCAAGACCGATATGGTCGAGTATCTGCGCCATGCTGGAGCCGAAGCGGACGAAGCCTACGAGCCGAATATGGCAGAAATTGCAGCAGCCGAATCGATGTCGGGTTCGGTCGGCACGGTGATCAGTGAACCCACCATCGATCCAGATGCGCCAGCCAAAGTGCGGGCCATGATTGCAGCTCTGGGTGGCATCGGCAATATTCGCCGGGTTGATCCAGTTGCCTTGACTCGCTTACGGGTAGAAGTGGCAGATAGTGCCAAAGTGAATGAGGAAGCACTGCAAGCCGCCGGAGTCCAAGGCATTTTGCGCATACCGGGCGGCAAACTACATTTGATTGTGGGTTTGGGAGCAGACCAATATTCTGCTGAAATGAGCGATCAATTAGCCAAGATTTGATCAGATTAATTTTGTAACCAGTTAATTCAATGTAATTCAATCTCAAATGTTAGAAAAAGGTGCAGCATGGATCTGCATCTTTTTATTTAAGTATTTTTTGAGTATGTCAGCTCACGACAATTTGCGATAGATCTGTAATAATCACTTCTATTGATTGCGAGATTCAAATGCTGTTTTCTAATTATTTAACCGATGTCTCTTCTAATCAGTCGTTTAAGCAAGCGGCTAATCGTGGTTTATCTTGGCAAAATTCTCACTTCAGTTTGCTCAACCGATCGGAGAGCAGGCCCGCTTCGCAACTAGGACGGCTGCGCAGCAGCACCAATCGCTCAGATAATAATCAATCAGATAATCGGTTCGCTACAGCCCGCAGTTTAGGTATCTATAGGGGCGGCAAACTGGATCTAAAAATTAACGATACGCTTGGCAAAAAAGACCGGGTAGACATCTACGCTCTCACTGTACCGAGTGGCGTGACGCTACCCAATGGCGGTTATTCATTCAAAGTTGATCGAGGCACAATTCGTTATTCTCTATTTGGTGCGGTTCCGGCGCTGGGCATCAGACCCCAGTTTGCTGGCAGTCGAGTGTTTAAAGGTAGCGATAGACTACGGACAGTTGGATTCGAGAATCCCTATGCCGAGAATCTAGTTGTATACATTCGGTTTGATCGGCCCAGCAGAGATACCAAATACAGGTTCCGCCTGTTTTCATGAACGAATCGCAGGATTTACTGCACGGCTCTGGCCTTATCGCCGACTTGGAATCCAGTGCCGCTGATGATGCGCCCGACGCCGGACCGGGCATCCACTTCCGTCAGTTCGATCTGGCCGATGGGCGTGGTGACGCGCCGCAGCACTTCGCCGGTTTCCGGATCGGTGACTTCGCGGTCTACCCGCTCAATGGATAGCCTCATGCCGGTGCGGAAGCCATCTTGGGAACCTCTGTTGATGATCACGGTATTGCCGGAAATATCGGCTACGGTAGCGTCGATGACCGGCGTGATTTGGGGCAGAGCGGCCAGTTGGGGAGCGGCAGAGGCGAGTTGAGTGGCCAAATCACTGACGGCCTGTTCGGCTGCCGTGCTCAGCAGCTCGCTATCATTGTTAGCGCTGGAGCCACCGCTGCCAAGAATCGAAATCGAAACGCCGCCACTGCTGCGATCGGCGGATGCGGAACTCTCGGCCACGCTAACAATTTCTGCCGTGGTGGTATTGACGATCCGGGCAGTTAGCGCTACTTCGGCAGTGCGGGTGCGATTGCTAGCACCAATGCCGAAAACTGAAACAGAGCCGCCTTCCTCATCCAAGTTGAAGCGGGTCACGGACCCAATCACAACTGCATCTGCGCCCAGGACTCGGCCAATTTGGGCGGCGGTGCTGGGATCAATGCGTCCGGAGGCGGCCAGATCTTGCTCTTGCAGAATTTCGGCAATCCGGCTGCGCTCAATCACCGTATATTTGCCGCTCTGGAACAGTTTGGTTGTCAGCAGGTCGCTCACCCCTTGAGCGGCATTGGGATTGCTGTACCACCAGTAGTCAGCTCCGGTGCTGGCATAGTCAAAATCCAACACGGCGACGCGCAACCGTCCTTGCGGCTGAGATTGGGCAATTTGAACGTTGCCTGGTTCGCTGGCTAGAGCAATAGATTGGGTGAATAGCCCATTGACAAGGCTCGTTAAGAGCAGCGCACCACAAGAAAGTCGAGCAAGATTCGTCAGGTGTTGAGATTGCATAGTCATGAAATTGGGTTCTGTATCGTTTAAACAGTTCGATTGTGAAAGGAGCGTTTCAGGCAAAACGGCCTTGCCTTAGCTAGAACTTTTCATAGCTTGCCCAGAATTAAAGCTGACCGACAGGTTAAACCCTGCAGCTACGCGCACCCTCAAATTAACCGCTTCGCGTTTCCAACCGCCAGATGCAGTGAATCGGCTGCTTAGATATTCACGTCGGCTATAGGGCATTTCGGACGGAATGCCTTCTCGATTGCGCTTCCCTAGATTTGTGCAGCCAAATTGCTAGGAAACGGTACAATTCCCTATCAGCTTTCTTCTGTTCCAAACAGGTCATTGCCTACGCGATTCATGATCTGTACAATCGGGGCTATGGGGAAGCCGGCATCCGGAGCGGTCCGCTCCAACTGCAACACCAGAAGAATTCATCAGTATCTTGTTGCGCTCCTTCTAGTTCAACCCATGACCCACGAGCCTTCTACCTGCGTACTTTCAAACTCAACTTTTCGGTAGGGCAACGGCTTTACGCCGCGCGTCACCTGATGCACCCACCACACCTCCTCAGTCTGCACATCGGCAAAGCCAGCGGTTCGCATCCAGTCGCCCACATTGCCCGCCGCGTAGTCTTTGATGTAGGGTTCTTCAAAGATCTGCGTCAGCCATTCGGTTTGGCGCAAAGTAGACTGGTTGCCATCCAGAATCAGCACCTCACCGCCCGGTTTCAGCAGGCGAAATGCCTCTTGCAGAATGTTACAGGAGACGAGGGGCGGAGTTTCGTGAAACAGAAGTGAGGCTGTGACCAGATCAAAACTAGTATCCGCAAATCCAGTCTGCTCGGCATTGGCCTGCTTCAGGTTAACCTTTAATCCGGATTGTTCGGCTTTGTCGGCGGCCACCACCAGCATATAGGGCGACAGATCGATGCCAATCACCTCAGCAAAGGGAAAGGCTTGCTTCAGCAGCAGCGTCGTGGAACCCGTACCGCAACCTAAATCGAGAATCCGGCGCGGCTGACAGCGAATTCGTTCGATCAAGCCTTTGCGGACCCATTCTTCGTTAGGCGGCAGCACATATTGGGTTATTGGATCGTAGGTTACGGCTGCATCGGGGCTGAGATAGCCGTTTTTGACGCCATGAAAGTTCTGATTGTAGTAGGTAGGGTAAGCGAAATTGGGCTGGCGGAAGCGCTCGCTCTCCCGTTCCCAGTCTTTGCTGTTGCGATAGCGCAATAACGCTTCTCGGTCGATCAAAAAGCCGAAGATGGGAGCAAGGAAGCGCTCGAATAAAGTGTCTTGGCGAACGGTCATTGAATTCTCTCCAAGAATTCTCTCCAATTCCATCCGCAGTGTAGTGAATTTCTCCAGAAATTGCAGAGCCAATTGTGTATCTAAAAAAATTGCTACACACTCTTGACAGTAATACTACAAAAATACTACAAGTATATAGTATCAGGCGTCATTCAAAGCTCAGCCTTGGCTCTACACGGGTTTTAGCGTAGTTGTAAAAAGCACAGTAATTAAAAAACGACTCCAAGTTTGGTCAGTCTTAAGCATCGAAGGAACCGATATGAAATTAGCAGAAGCCCTGATTTTGAGAGCCGATTGTCAGAAACGAATTTCACAGTTGCGTGAGCGGCTAGAGCGAGTGGTAAAAGTGGAAGAAGGCGATTCGCTAGCCGAAGATCCACAAACTCTGTTAGCTGAAGTGGATCGGATTATTGAGAACCTGACTCAGTTGATCCAGCAGATCAACCGCACCAATTCGCAGACGCCATTTGCTAATTTAGGAACTCTGGCAGACGCTTTGGCAGAACGCGATACGCTGAGAATCAAATCCAATTTGTATAGAGAGGTCATTAAGGCCACCTTTGGTCAAAATCACGGCTTCTTTGATGGATCTGTAAATGCAAGAGGCCGTGTGAGAACGGTGAATGTGGCAGTCGGGGCGCTGTTCAAATGACAGAGTAGCCCAGTAGATGTCACACGTTAACGGGTACTGAGCACAGCGTACTACCACGTACTGGTCTGTTGCAATTGGTGAGGGTGGGATAGGGGAAATTTTTCAACTGAGATTATCAGCATTCAGATTACATCAGGAGGAGCCATGTTTGAATCGATGAATACCTCGGTCAGTGTCCAAGTTTCCCTACGGTCATAGAGGAATCAACTCAAATTTTTTAGATCGTTCTAGAAAGCAATCTAGAAGCCGGTTAGTGCTACTTTAGAGAGTGTTTGAAAAGCCAAAATTGTGCCCGAACTGCCCCCTAGGCCCCAACTTTGGAGAGAACCAGATTGGAAGTCCCCCAGAATTGGGGGATTTAGGGGGCGAATGCAGAACTTTTGATACTTTTTAAAAATCCTCTTAGAGTTTCCTGAAGATTGCTGCTATTCCTCTGTGAACGTAGTTTCCCTGCAATCAATATCACTACTTCACAAGGAATCTTATGACGTTACAGGAATTAGGGTGGAACGAGTTTTTCGCCCAACATACATCGGATCTAGCATCTGGCTACAGCGTGGCTCGCGTCGCGTTAGAACACAAAAGCCACTACAGGCTGTACAATGCAACCGGGGAACTCACGGCTACGATCAGCGGCAAATTACGGCACCAAGAGGCGCGTCCTGCGATTGGCGATTGGGTGGTGATTCAATCTGCGATTCAGTCTGAAATCCCTGAAACCCCTAGCACAACTGAGAAAACCGCCATCATCCAGCGAGTTTTACCCCGCAAAAGCCAGTTCTGTCGCAAAACTGCTGGAGCCAAAACAACTGCGCAGGTAGTGGCGGCCAATATCGATACTGTGTTTTTAGTATCAGGCTTGGATCAGGATTTCAATCTGCGACGAATCGAGCGCTATCTAATCCTGGCCTGGGAGAGCGGCGCGAATCCGGTGATTGTGCTGAACAAGGTCGATTTGTCGAATCAAATTGAGCAGAGAGTGCAAGACGTAGAATCAATTGCGCTGGGGGTGCCGATTTGCTGCTTGAGTGCCTTACAGCATCAGAGCTTGGAGCCGTTGCGTGCTTATCTTGCACCTGGTCAAACAGTGGCGCTGTTGGGGTCATCGGGTGTCGGTAAATCGACGATCACCAATCAGTTGTTGAGCAAAGCTGCGCAGGCCGTACAGCCAGTTCGACTGGGCGATGATCGGGGCCGACACACTACCACTCACCGGGAATTGTTTCGCTTGCCGGGAGGGGGCTTACTAATCGACACGCCTGGAATGCGGGAACTTCAGGTTTGGGCGGGAGAAGAGAGCCTGCAAGAAACCTTTACCGATATTGAAACTTTGGCGCTCGATTGTCGGTTTCGCGATTGCCGCCATGCCGGAGAACCGGGTTGTGCGATCCAGCAGGCACTAGAGGAGGGCAGCTTAGATGAAGCGCGTTGGCACAATTACCAAAAGCTGCAGCAAGAAATTCACCACCTCAATCGCAAACAGGATCACCGGATGCAGATAGAAGAAAAAGCGCGGTGGAAGCAGATCACAAAATCCTTGCGCCATCATCCCAAATATGACCATCGCTAAGCCGTTGTATCACGGGAAAAATACCGATTTCTCTGACTGCGAGTCAGTAACAAAATTTGAAGATAGAACTTGGAAGGAATCCATCCATGCCTTACGAACCGCTCAACTATTCAACCCCAACCCCAATTCTGTCCTGGGCGAACCACGAACTGGGGCCAAACGAAGCTCAAATGGCAAAGAACGTTGCCTCGCTGCCGTTTGTGTTCAAGCATGTGGCGTTAATGCCGGATGTTCACCTCGGTAAGGGCGCGCTGGTCGGCTCGGTGATTGCTACCAAAGATGCAATTCTGCCGGCGGCGGTGGGTGTCGATATTGGCTGCGGCATGTCGGCGATCAAAACACCGTTCACGGCGGATCAGCTCGACGGCAAACTGAAGCAAATTCGCCGCGACATTGAGGCTGCGATTCCAGTCGGCTTCAATGAGAACAAAGACCTGGAGAAAGCCGTGACCAACTGGCAGGGCTGGCGCGAGTTCAAAGATCTGCATCCCGGCGTGCAAGATCTAGAAGCCAAAGCGATGAAGCAAATGGGGTCGCTGGGGGGAGGCAACCATTTTATCGAAGTCTGCCTTGATACAGAGGATCAAGTTTGGCTAATGCTGCACTCTGGCTCTCGCCACATTGGCAACATGTTGGCCCAGTACCACATCCAAACCGCAAAGGAATTGATGAAACTGAGCCAGACCAAGCTGGCCGATCCCGACCTGGCCTACTTTGTGCAGGGCACTGCCGAATTCCAAGCCTACTGGCACGATTTGCAATGGGCACAGCACTATGCCAAATTCAACCGCGAGGTGATGATGGCCCGATTCCAGCGGATCATCGAAACGCATGGGGCGGGCGGCAAACCCACCAAGCCTCTGCTCCAGGTCAACTGCCACCACAACTACGCCGAAAAAGAAGTCCACTACGGCGAAGCGGTGTATGTGACTCGCAAGGGAGCAGTGCGTGCCCAGGAGACCGACTATGGCATTATTCCGGGTTCAATGGGAGCCAAGTCCTTCATTGTGAAGGGAAAAGGCAACTGCGCCAGCTACTGCTCTTGCTCGCACGGAGCCGGACGCCTAATGTCGCGCAACAAGGCCAAGAAAACCTACACGCTGGATGATTTGATTCAGCAAACAGCCGGAATCGAGTGCCGCAAAGACGAAGGCGTGATCGACGAAATTCCAGCTGCCTATAAACCCATTGAGCAGGTGATGGAAAACCAGTCGGATCTGGTCGAAGTCGTGGCGACGCTGAAGCAAATCGTCTGCGTCAAAGGCTAATCCGATGAGCAGCCCACCCAGGCCGGCAAGGCCGGATTCTGACGAGCCTCTGCCGGAAATTTGTCGCAGGCATCAATCAGATCGCGACTGTGGGTGTTGACGACCGTTTGCCATTCCTGAATCAAGGCAGGCGGAATTTGCAGCACTACTGGTGGAGGCGTTAGGGTGGGAACTTCCAGCCGTAAGCGATAGTCGATTGGCAACTCGGATAAAACGGCTGGCAGATCGTACTGCGCAACATGGGGCTGGAGCGGCACATCTTTGCCAATTTGGTTCGAGATGTCGTGGACAGGCAGGGTATGGCCTTTGGGGTCGGTAAAGGTAATTGGCTGCGCATGGTCAATTGCAACCGCGCCAGGAAAGCCAACCAACCTCAGCGCCATCCCACCTTCGCGTCCATCCGCTTGAATAGGTTTGAAACCAATCACCTGCCAACTGTGGTGGTCTTGGTCTCGCAATGTCCGCCGCGACTGCACAATCACAGCACTGGAGGTATCCGCCGTATAGAGAACCGTGGCCGCAGCAGCAGGACTATAAGCCAGCCCCAGAAACAAAACCAACCCCAGAGCAAGCCAGACCTGAACGATCCAAAAGCGTTTCGTTTTAATCACAATCAATTGCTAGAAAGACTATAGCTATCCTATGCCAGGAGACGGGGCTGCTCCCAATATCAGCTAGGATCAGGATGCTGTCCGCCTACTAACCTGTTTGGCAATGAACGCTGTTTTACCTCCTCTGTTGCTGCTCGACCGCCTGTTGCAAGATTGGTTGCTAGAAGATATCGGGCGGGGGGACCGAACCACGCAAAGTTTATTTTCCAGTCAGCCGCCGTTGGGGCAGTCCCAGTGGATCGTCAAAGAAGCGGGCATCATTGCCGGACTTCCCATAGCCGCGCGCGTGTTTCAGCTGCTTAACCCAGAAATGAAATTCACGGCGTTGGTGGCCGAGGGGCAGTGGTGCGAGCGGGGGCAGGTGGTGGCCGAACTCGCCGGTCCGCTGGATTGCCTATTAACCGGCGAACGAGTGGCGCTGAATTTAGCCATGCGGTTGAGCGGTATTGCTACTCTGACGAACAAATACGTGATGCAAATTGCTGATCTGCCAACCCAGCTCGTAGACACACGCAAAACTACACCAGGGCTGAGAATCTTAGAAAAATACGCCACGCAAGTCGGAGGAGCCACCAATCACCGCATGGGATTGGACGACGGAGTGATGATCAAGGACAATCACATTGCTGCTGCCGGTGGTATTGCCGCTGCCATTGCCCAAATTCGCACCCGCATTCCCTATCCGCTCACGATTGAAGTGGAAACGGAAACGCTAGAGCAGGTGCAAGCAGCTCTACAGCAAAATGCTGATATTATCATGTTAGATAATATGTCAGTTGATGTAATGCGGCACGCTGTGGAGATGATTCGAAGCACGAATAATCGCATCAAAATCGAGGCCTCTGGCAACATTACGCTAGGCACAATTCGAGTCGTTGCTGAAACCGGAGTCGATTATATTTCCAGCAGCGCTCCAATTACCCGCTCTACCTGGCTAGATCTGAGTATGAAAATCGGCCAATAGCTCTTGATAGTATGCCTCAGTCTCGTGAGGAAGATGGGACATTGGCTGCAACCTTTGACCAGACAGTTTTAGCGCCTGAGTAATTTGAATTTGACTGAGAAAATCCAGATCGTGGGAAATCACCCATAATGCACCTTGGTAGTTGTTAATTGCTTTCACTAAATAATCTACCGTTTCGATATCGAGATTATTGGTTGGTTCATCCAGAACTAGCAAATCTAGTTCAGCAACGCTGAGTATAGCAATCGCCAGTCGGGCCAATTCACCGCCGCTTAATACCGCCGCCGGTTTGTAAACCTGATCGTTAAAGAAGAGGAAATGGCCGAGCTGCTGACGCAGCAGTTGATAGGGCAAATCTGGATTTGCATCCTGGAGGTTTTCTAGCACGGTGCGGTGGCGCTGCACGAGGGCATAGGTTTGGTCGAGGTAGACGGCTTTTAGGTTTGCAGCCAGTGACCATTCACCTGCCGTCAACCGAGCCGCATCTAAACCAAGGATGGCTTTGACCAGGCTAGACTTGCCCGATCCATTGGCACCTGCTACCGCAATCCGATCGCCGACCCGAATCTGAAGTTGAATGTCCTCAATCAAGGTGCGATCGCCCAATTGCAGGTTAGCTGCTTCAACCCAGATCAACTGTCGCCGCTTCTGGCTGGTTTCTTCCAACTGAATTTGTGCCGCTTTGGTGGTTCTGAGCTTAGTATCTGCAACTTTTTGCACCGCTTTGGCAACGGCAGCCTCGTGTTTTTGTTTAGCGATGCCAGCCGTCACCTCGGCTTGACGCTGCTTGGCTCCAGCGACAATTTTTGGCATACTGCCTGCCAGCCGTTGGCCTTGTTGCCGAGATTGGGCAGCCCGTTTTTGTTCTTGTAAGGCCGATGCTTTGGCGCGTTTGAGTGCCTTGCGGGCCACTTCATGAGTACGCAAAGCCGCCTGCCGTTCGATCTGCTTCTGGGCGCGGTAGTCAGAGAAGTTGCCGCCGTAGATATTCACTCCGGTAGGCGTCAGTTCCCAAGTCGTCTGCACCACCTGATCAAGAAAGAACGGCTTGTGGGACACGATCACAAACGCTCCCTCAAGGTGGGTGAGACATTGCCGCAACTGTTCTAGCGCTAAATAATCCATGTGATTTGTCGGCTCATCTAGCAGCAATAACTGCGGCTTCTGAGCTAGCCCGACTGCCAAAAATAGCTTGGTCAATTCGCCGCCGCTAAGCGAGTTAATCGGTAGAGATAGATCGAGTTTCGTACCAAATTGGCTGTCTAGAATTTCTTCAACCTGCCACCATTCCTCATAGGCTGAACTCATTACATCCAGCACGCTCACAGGATTTTGATACTGTAGTGTGCTAATTTGTGGTAAATAATAAACGCTACTGTTTCGATTGACTGCTCCCTGGCTTGGTTCTTTTAATCCTGCTAAGATTTGCAAAAATGTAGACTTCCCGATTCCATTGCAACCTACTAAAGCAATTCGATCTGTGGCGGTAATGCTGACTTGCACGTGATTAAATAATGTTTCAGTAGCTGAAACGGCATAATCAATCTCCTGTGCTACTAAATAGACATTTGGATATCCCATATAAACACCTCCTCATGTGGCGCTGGGTTTAATTCACTGGGGATAGAGAGTAATGGCTCAGATAACTCGCGATTTCTCAGATTCGAGCATCAACAAGCTTGGGTTTTGACAATGCACAATAGCTTGTCTGTGCAAGAAGTTGAGTTTTGCAATCCAACGTAATTGCAACCAAAAATCACAGAATGGTTTTCAAATTCAAGCTCTCAAATTCAAAAAAATCTTTAAGTTACCTTTCACATACCGCTGCGGCAGCTATCTTCGTGATACACAGCAAAGCTGAAACCGCAGTTCGCATTTTTCTGACTAGATTTTTCTGACTAGACGGCGTTTAGCGCCTTGCTTCCCTACTTCATTGTTAGAAGAATCCTGAAAGGTGTAGTTCTTACTATACTACAACACCGAGATTCACATTCCGGATCGGCAGAAATTTTCAGTAATTTTCAAAAACTTAAATCGAGCGGCTGCCAGCGTGAATAAACCAGAAGCATCCCACCAATAAATCACTCACAGGGTAAATGGATACCTGAACTCGGTCGGTAATCCTCTTTTCTCTGGTTTTCCTCTAGACCGCTTTTGGATTCTGAACGACACAAATCATCTACTTCAATGGGGTAAACAGCGATGTTAGCAGCCTCCACTTCAACTGGGTTTAATGCATCGAACTTTAACGGATCGAATTCTCATCAACCAACGATCGCTTCTCCAACAATCAGATCTAAGCTGCTGGTTGGCTTGATTGACACAGACTTCAAGCCTGATAAGGCTACCATTGCTCCGACACAAATTCTTTGGGGCTGGAATCACTACTCCGGCAACGGCGCATCATCTGCTCAGCCAACCAATTATCAGCACGGCAGTGCAGTCCTGAAGGTGGTGACAGCTTCTGGATCGGGGTGTGCAAATGGTAGGGATCGGCAACCTCTGCTGTGGCTTGGTCGGGCGGTGGGAACTGGCCAATGGGCGGCATCGTTGGTGGAGTTTGTCACAACAGTAAGAGCACTGGGGACCGAAAATGCCGTCATCAACCTCAGCTTTGATCTGGTTCAGGTCAATCCAGACGGTCAACTCACAACTCGGTTTAAATTAGCACCGCAGGAACAGGCTGCTCTCCAGTATGCCCATCAGCAGGGCGTTCTGATTGTAGCCGCCGCAGGCAATACCGGTGGAGCTATGTCAGCTCTGGGTCAGGCCGCCAGGATGTTCGACAACATCATTACCGTAGGGGCTGCCGAGCAACAGCAGCGGGCCGTCTACTCTAGCTATGGTCCAGGTCTAGCTCTAATAGCCCCCGGTCGTCTAGCCGATTCCACTGGTACCACTCGCACCGGCACTTCAATCGCCGCGGCCCATGTAACGCAGGTGGTTCAGCAAATCTGGGCTGCGAATCCTGGGTTGAGCTATCGTCAGGTCGGGGAAATCCTTAAAGCCACCGCCACTCGGTTAGAGGCATCTGTCACAGACGTGGGAGCTGGCTTACTGAATCAGGTGGAGGCGGTAAACCGGGCTAGGGTCACTCAGGCAGAACCTTACCAGCCGCCAGAAAGATTCGCACCACCGAGCTTCGCTCCGATGCTGGAGTCAACCCTCGAACGTCCGGCATGGGGAATTAAGATTCCTAATCCGATCAAGGTGATCAAGGATGTGGGCAGTAAGGCTGTTGATACGGCAAAGTCAGTGGGTAATACAGTAGTGAACGGAGCGCAGGCGGTCGGTAGTGCAGTGGTGGATGGGGCACAAACCGTCGGGAACACGGTAGTCGATGGAGCGCAAGCGGTGGGGGGTGCCGTTGTGGATACCGTGCAAACGGCAGGGAATACAGTGGTGGATACGGCGCAATCTGTCGGTAATACAGTGGTGGATACGGTGCAAGCAACGGGGGGTGCCGTTGTTGATGCAGCCCAGGCTGTCGGTAATACTGTAGTTGACGTAACTCAAACCGCAGTCAATACGGCTATTGATGGTACTCAAACTGTAATTGGTGCAGTTGGTGGCGATGTAATCAACCAAGCGATTGATAGCGTCCAAGGGGCAGTAAACGGAGCCGTTGATGGCGTGCAAGCAGCCGGGAATACCGTCGTGGATACGGCGCAACAGGTTGGTAATACAGTGATTGATGCCGCACAAACCGTAGGAAATACAGCAGTTAATGGGGTGCAGCAAGCTGGTAATACGGTGGTTGATACGGCTCAGGTGGCGGGGAATGCCGTGGTTGATACGGTACAAGCCGTTGATAATACGATTGTGGATGCTGTTCAGGCAGCCGGAAATGCTGCTGTTGATGCCGCGCAGACGGTTGGTAATGCGATTGATGCCGCTGTTGGTTGGGTCAGCGACAAGACGCAAGATGCCGCAAGTTGGACATCGGATCAGATTGGGGATGCTGCCAACTGGACGGCTGATCAACTCGGTGATGCCACCGATTGGGTGTTTGATCAAGCCGGGAATGTCGTCAACTGGGGGTTTGACAAAATTGGCGATGGAGCGAAGTGGGTGCTGGAGCAAGTTGGTCTTGATGCAGCCGGTAAGTTTGTAGATGATGCCTTTGATAAGGCTGGTGCTGTTGGCAATACCGTCTTTGACAAAGCAGGACATATTGCAGATGCTGCAATCGATGAGGCTGGAATCATTTCCAACACAGTAATTGACACAATTGGAAATGGGCCAGATGCAGTAATCGCGAAAGTTGGAGATAAATTATTGGGAGCGCTACAGCGTGGTGAATCTTGGCTGACCGATCTACCAGATCGGTTTAAGCGGCTGGGACAAGATTATTGGGATATGGTGCAGTCGATTGGACAAGGGCGTTTAGGCGATGCGGCAAAAGCTTGGGCGCGAACACAGTTAGACTGGGTTGAAATTGCTGGCATTCCCGAACTGGCCGAAACTGCCGCAGATTTACTCAAACTCAATACTCGCTCCCTCACCAGCGAAGAAAAGGCAATTGCTAAAAGCGTATTCGGAGATTCGATCAATCTAGATTTGGTGCGAATTGATGAGCAAGCCCGCTCGGTGCATGCCGCTAAAGAAGTGGATAATGGCGAAACCAATCGACCGTTCACCACCTTCCACACTATCAACACCTGGGGACCAATCGACAAATCAACCCTGATCCATGAACTCACCCATGTCTGGCAGTACGAGCAAGATGGCGCCATTTACATTCCCCAAGCGCTACAAGGGCAACATTCTGATACAGGCTACAGCTATACGATTCAAGCCTTAGAAAACCATCGAGCTGCTAATCAGGGACTGACGGTTGACTTTAACCGCGAACAGCAGGCCCAGATCATCGAAGACTATTATGCCAAACGCGAAAGCGGCAACCTTCAGCAAGAATCCGAACTGGCCTCCTACACCTTTTTTGTTCGAGAGGTGTCGAGCCTGTACCAGTCTGCTTCTGAAAGTCGAGTGCTAGAGTCTGGAGATACTCATTTGGTACTGCTGGGAAATGCAGCGATTGATGGCACCGGAAACGATCGCGGTAACGAAATTACCGGCAATGATGCCAGCAACCATCTAGCAGGACTGGCCGGTAATGATCGCCTCTTGGGCCGAGCCGGAACCGATGAACTCAACGGCGGCGAGGGCGAGGATCGTTTGTTTGGCGGCAGTGAGGATGACATTCTGCTCGGCGGAGCTGGAGATGACCTTTTAGTTGGTGGCGCTGGCAATGATACTCTGACTGGCGGAACCGGCAAGGATCAATTTGGTTTTCTGACCTCAGGCGAAGGTATCGATAGCATCCAAGACTTTTCGGTCGCGGACGATGTCATCCGAATCTCCCCAGGGTTCGACAGCAACTTAACGCCGGGTGTGATTGCAGCGAATCAATTTCAGATTGGCTCAACTGCCAGCAGCAGCGACCAACGCTTTATCTATGATGCTGGAACTGGGGCACTATTCTACGACTCTGACGGTACCGGTTCTGCGGCGCAGGTTCAGTTCGCCCAACTCTCGCCGGGATTAGCGCTCAATCACAGCAATATTGTGGTTGGATAACAAGAATTGAATACCTCAGTAAATATAAAAGGACGATCGTTGCCACTTTTAGCCGGTCGTCCTTTTTAATTTAGCTCCTAGACGGGAAGCCCCGCGTTCTACCCGTTAGGGTGAACGTCGCGTGGGAGAGTCGCGTGACTGAGCGGAGCGAAGGAGCAATTTGCTTTGATTCTCAACATACCGAATCAGCACAGGGAGAGGTGCATGCCCACACGAGTCAATCGAGTAGGATTCATTCCAGAAACCTTTATCCCAGTTCCAGTAAACTTTTCTCAGTTCAGATTCAAACTCTGATCTAATTCGTCTACTGGATACACTTTTCAGGTTGTCGATGAACTTGCTGAGTTGCATTTGTGGAGCGTATCTGAACAAAACGTGCAAATGATCCGGCTCACCGTTGCATTCAATCAAATCACACTGCCATTTCTCGCAGAGATCTTTGACAATTTCTATCAACCTTTCAAGCATTTCGAGGCTAATTACGCTTTTTCTGTACTTTGGAGTTAATACTAGGTGAGCGTACAAACGGCTAACACCTCTAGACCTTGCAATATAACTGTCTTTTGGCATTGTCATTTCTAATGAGCGTGTTATAATCGTAGCATGAGACTTGCATACCAATACAAACTACTTCCAACGACCGAACAACAAACCACGCTCAACAGGTGGCTTGATAGGCTGCGGCATCAATACAACTGGATGCTGGCAGATCGGTTTGATTGGTGGGAAATGAATCGCTGTGCAATCAACTCATGCCCTCTGGTTTGCAGTATTGCTGAACCGAGAGAGCAACCTGAATACTACGGGCAGAAACGCGCTCTAGTCGGTTTGAAGCAAGATAGACCCTGGTACAAAGAGATTCATTCTCAAATGCTGCAAGACATGGTGAAGCGGGTAAAACTCGCTTTTGATCGCTACATCAAAGGGGACTGCAACGGAAAGAAGTCAGGGAGGCCAAGATTTAAGGGTGCTGGTAGATACCGCAGTTTTACCTATCCTCAAGCTTTGATTGATTGGATTGACGGCAACAAAATTGAACTACCTAAGATTGGTAGAGTCCAGGTGATTTGGCATCGTCCACTACCCACAGGGTTTGAGGTTAAGTCAGCCATCATCACTCACAAAGCGGACGGATGGTATGTCACCCTCAGCCTGCAAGATGATTCTGTTCCTGAGTCTAGTCCTGATGTAGATTGGGATAATTCGGTTGGCATTGACTTGGGGCTAAAAGAGTTTTTGGTTACATCCAACAATGAGCGGGTGGAAGTCCCTCAATACTTCCGCAAAGCGCAGAAGAAACTAGCCAAGTTGCAGCGCTTTGTATCCTGCAAACAGAAGGGTTCAAACCGTCGCAAAAAGGCTGTCAATCGGGTAGCAAAACTGCATCTAAAGATTGCACGGCAACGGAAAGATTTCCATTTCAAAGTGTGGAGTTGGTTGCTTGAAAAGTATGACGTCATCATTCACGAAAAACTGAATATTAAAGGGCTGGCAAAGACAAGACTAGCCAAATCAGTGCTAGATGCTGGATGGGGTCAATTCTTGGCGATTGGGGCTAACAAGGCTGAGAGAGCCGGGAAGCTAACCTTACCTGAGAACCCAAACGGTACAAGTATTGACTGTTCTGGTTGTGGTGAGAGAGTTCCGAAACCGCTTGCTGATAGGGTGCATTGTTGCCCCAATTGTGGGCTTTTCCTCTGTCGGGATTTGAACGCTGCGATTAATATCAAAAAACGTGCCGTGGGTCATCAGGCGCGTCAACTTACGGGAAATGTCTTGGCGGTAGTCGAGAGTCACCGTAGAAGCCCGCGCTGTACAGCGTAGCTGTCAGCGTCGGGAGTATGTCACATTTTGATTAATTCAATATCATTAGCGTTTGTAAAATAACCGGCCCCAGCCGGAATTTTTGCCTTCGGGCAACCAGCGGTGGTTCAGTACAGAGCGGGGATAAACCACGCCATTGCCATTGTTGACTGGACCCGTGTAGCCGCCTCCCGCATCCAGCAGACTACCAAACGGATCGTGGCAAATATAATCTCTGCGTCCGGTTCTGCCAATCACCACAATCATATGACCGCCGGTAGGAGACGCCAACGTGCCGCGATGCAGGATTCCGAGCACAATTGGCAAGCCTGCTTCCAAAGATTTGTCCAG
This sequence comes from Leptolyngbya sp. NK1-12, assembly GCF_032598965.1. Classification (NCBI taxonomy): domain Bacteria; kingdom Bacillati; phylum Cyanobacteriota; class Cyanophyceae; order Leptolyngbyales; family Leptolyngbyaceae; genus Leptolyngbya; species Leptolyngbya sp. NK1-12. The sequence continues at coordinate 4,990,679 of NZ_CP053586.1, read as the reverse complement.
ATCGGCAAAGCCCAGATTTGTGTGCCAAGTGGATTTGATGCCAATTTGAGCTAAAGCTTTGGTTTGGGCGGTATGATCCGTTGTATCGCCGTATTTGCGTACGATTTTGTAGTATTCATCATCGCCGGAAATTTTTGCCCCCAAGAAGCGCGCTACCATGGCACAGCTAGAGGTGTTGCAGGTGCGCATCGGCTCATAGCGGTTATCAACCTGCTGATAGTAGGGCACCTTCAGGCGAATGATGTTGCTTTTGGGAACGGCCTGCCAATCGCGCCACATGCGAAAAAAACCTTCCAGGGTTTTGGGCTGAGTTGCCTGTTCCAACCAGTTCAGTGCAGCATTTTGGTGAGGCAGTGCCTTATAGGATTGAAACACCTGCACAAAATCGATCGGGCCTCGCTCTTCGCCATCTCGCCACATCAAGGCAAATTCCGCCTGTTTCTCTGCTCCAGTTGAAGCTTGCAGCCACTGCACCAGCTTGATTTGCTGCGGATCGTTGTGAAACTCATCTGCGGCCATCAACAAACTCAGATTTGCTGCGGTTTGCCCAGCTGCAGCGTGAGCTGATCTGGCTTGAACAGTCTGCTGATTCGTTGTCGCAACCATAGATTCTCCCCCCGAATTGTCTTTTTTCTAACATTCCCGTCACCTAGAAGCCGATAACGAGAGCAGAGATAGACCCGGAGGAAGTACAAGCTTAGAAATCGACACCGCGTTTTAGATTCACGCCTTTTTCGGCGTAGTGTTTGTGGCAGTAAACCTCAGAGTGGACACTGGCCAGATCAAAATAGGCGGGTGGGTTTTTGCAGCGCCCGGTGATAATCACTTCGGTATCGCGGGGTTTGCGCAGCAGAGCATGCACAATCGCTGTCTGGGGCAGCAGTTCCAAATCTACCGTTGGATTCAGTTCATCCAAAATAATCGTTTTGTACAGGCCAGAGGCAATCGCCGCTCGCGCAATTTCCCAACCCCGCTCTGCTTCCACATAGTCGATTTCCTGCTGTTGCCCCCGCCAGACAATGGCGTCCCGTCCGCAGCGCTGATGATCGACCAGATTGGGATAGCTCTGCCGCAATGCCGCAATTGCATTATCTTCGGTGTAGCCCGATCCACCCTTGAGCCACTGCATGATCAGCACCCGATGGGATTTATCTTGGCTGATGCCTTTGCCAATGGCTTGTAGAGCTTTGCCCAACGCACTGGTGGATTTGCCTTTGCCTTCACCCGTATAGATTTCGATGCCTTCGATGCCATGAGCGACGGCGTTGGGATGGTGATACGCCTTCATCTCTGAGTGCAGATCGGCAATATCCAGCAAGGGTTGGGGCGCGCCTCGACCGGTAGCAATAATCTCCAAATCCTCCGGTTTATTGGTCAGCGTTTTCACCACTTCGTCTGCCGGCAGCAGACCCAGATCCAGCACCGGATTGAGTTCATCCAGCACCACCACGGAATAGAGTCCCGAAGCAATTGCTCCCTTTGCCACATCCCATCCCCGCTGGGCCTCTAGCCGATCAAACCGGGTAATTTCATCGGGACCAAAAAACTCGGCTCGTCCAGTGCGCACCTGATCAATTAAATGGGGAAAGCCGCGTCGCAGTGCTTCGATGGCGGCATCTTCATCGTAGGTACGTCCGGGACCCTTGAGAAAACGCAACAGCAGCACCCGCGTTTGATTGCCCGTATTGATGCCCAATCCAATCGACCGCAGCACCACTCCCAGAGCCGCCTGCGATTTGCCTTTTCCAGCCCCATCATAGACGTGAATTTGACCCACCAGCCGCTCGGAGCGGGTTTGCGCTGTACGAATGCCAATACCTGTTCTACTCATAGATTTGGATAGCTTCAGAAATCGCCAATTGGGAGTGCCATCGATTAAGGAGTTGATTGTAGCAAAGGTTTGATGAGAGGAGGCAAAAGTTGAGGGACAGCAGCCCAAACCAGAGGCAGGACAGGTATTGCAGAAAGGGGACAGTGCGTGGATCATCAACGGGCAAACCTGCCCATACAGCAAACAAGAAACATACTGGCTCCTGACTCCTCCTGATATAGGATTGCTATAGATAGAGGCGGCGAACCAAACTTTACGTTCAATTGAGTGCCAAGCCGGTTTCATGGTAACTGATGTCTTCCCGTTTCGGGCAATTGTAATGCAGTGCTTACTGCTGACGGTGGCAATCGCGGTCGAATCCACCGTGCTGTTGCAAATGTTGCGCACCGCTGATGATCAGCCCTACGCTCCTCGGCAGTGCATTCAGTATGCGATGGTGATGAATTTGCTGTCTACGGTTTTGGGCTGGTTCACAATTTTTAGCTTTTTTAGTTTGGCGACCAGTTTACCCTCCGACTGGTCCCGTGATCTGGAAACAGCCTTGCTCAACCTGATTTTCTTTGAGCCACTGGCTGGCCCATCACGCGGTTTTTTGGTGATAGCTGGCTTCGTCACGTTTTTTGCCAGTTTTATCGTCAAGCAGGTAGGGCTGTGGGGATTTCGCTGGCTGCTGCAATCCGAGTTGCCTCAGATCAGTCGGGAAAGCGATACAGAAAAAGACAAATTTTCTAAGGATGGTATTCGCGAGCTAAGAAAAGAGCCGCGAGAAGATCAGCTCAACATCAACGCGGTTTTGTTTGCCAATGCCTGGAGCTACAGCGCCATTCTGATCATTCTGTTGATTTTTGCCTTTTAAGTTACGTTGCCCTTTAAGTCCCAGGGAAAACTGCTGTGGATACCATTACTCGTTTTCTGCTTGACTTTTTCCTAGTCAGAAATTTTTCCAAATTTGTTCGCAATCGGGCACAGCAACTCCAAACCTGGCTGAGCAATCTGAAACCGTTTTCCTGGGAAGTCAGCCTGATGCTGAGCTTGCTTTCCTGGTTTGTGGTGCTGATCTTGCAGGAAATCTATCTCAAGAAATTCGTTTCCATTTTTGCTTGGGGGTTTTTAATTATTGGCGTGGATTGGGCGCTGTTTGGTAGAACTATTACGATTCCGCTAGTTGGGTTTAGGCTGCGCTATGCCCCCTGGATTGCCGGTGCCATTGCCTGTATCGCCTTGCTCACCAACGACTTCATCATCACCGATTGGCGGGGTGCCTTAGTGAGCTGGCCGATCGTTTCAGCCGCGTTTGCCGGCTATTCTCGTTTCATTGCCTCTGGGTTCAAATGGCGCTTGCCCGATTCCACTGGACGGCAGGATCTGGTGTTATTGTTTTTATTCGCTGGGCTGCTTTCTTGCTGGTTTCAGTTTCACTTCATGATTCAGGATATTCTGCGATTGTATCCCTACCTACTTACCAACGACTTTGATCGCAGTCTGTTTGTAGTGCGGCTTAACCCAGACCGGAAACCCACCTCACCGGCCTATCCGTTACTAGAAGTGGCCGAGCAGGTAGTCCGCGAGGAACTGACAGGCAAAACCTGGGAAGAAGCTAGCACTTGGCTAAATAGCCTGAACGAGTCGGACACGCAGGCCGAACTGAGCCGTCAAATTGTGACTCAGCTCTATGGCGACCGCTTACCTCGCGAGCAACAGCTTTGGCAAATTACAACAGAGACAAGCCAGGCCGCAACTAATTCGTCCAGCATCGATCTGACCTTGCGCGCGCTATGGCAAGGAGCCAGTTCCCGTCCCGATGGCTATGCCGTCAAGCGATCCTGCACAGTGCAAAGAAGCGCCCTATCCACTCCCCAAACCTTTGCCGATTTACAGGCCCAAACCCAATTTGGTGCTCAACTCACCTGTCAGCCAGCGCAGGAGGAGCAGGCATAATATATTAGATCCAAACAAGGAGGATACCGTGCATCTAGGTCGGACATTTGTGATTGCGGCCAATGTATTCCGTGAGGTGATTCGCGACCGGATTCTGTATTTAATTGCCTTCTATGGGCTAGTTTTAGCCGCAGCGACGCAGCTACTTCCCTGGGTGGCCGCCAATACTCAAGATAAAATCCTGCTGGATTTAGGGATTGCCGCCATTAGCCTCCTGGGATTGCTGGTTGCCGTCTTTGTTGGTACTGGGTTGGTGAACAAGGAAATCGAGAAACGCACAGTTTTCGTCATGATTGCCAAGCCGATCAGCACTGCCGAGTTTATTGTCGGCAAACACTGGGGATTGACTGCTGTACTGGCGGTGCTGGTTGCAGCCATGACTGGAATTTTCTTTGCCGTGCTTAGTGTTCAGCAGATTCCCTTTCCGGTTCTTAGCCTTAGCTTGGCGGCCCTGTTTCAAATCCTGGAGTTATCGCTGATCAGCGCCGTTGCCATTTTGTTTGGCGTTCTCACCAGCCCGGTGCTGGCGATGCTACTGACCCTTGCAATCTATCTGATGGGACACCTGAGCCGCGATCTGCTGACGTTGGGCAATTTGGCCAAAGATACGGCACTGTCTCAGGTAACGCAAGCGCTCTACCTGATTCTGCCCGATCTAGCGCGGCTCGACTGGAAAAATCAAGCCGTCTATGGCATGGAGCTGATGCCTTCGCTGCTAGAGCTAGTCAGCCATGCGGCATATGGGTTAATTTACACTGCACTGTTGCTAGCAATTGCGACGTTTATATTCTCGCGGCGGCAGTTTTAAGGTAGGTTGAGTCAGTACAATATTCCAACTAAACACCCTAAATTTATGCAAAGGTGATGAGAATATACTTGAGCAATTTAAGAGAATGTTTGAAAACGTCTTGCATCGCCCCCTAAATCCCCCACCCGTGGGGGACTTCCGATCCCGTATGTCTGGTTCACAGTCCCCCATTGATGGGGGATATAGGGGGCTGGTTCAAAGTCCCCCCTCGCGCTTTGAGCGTAGCCACGAACAGAAGGGGGGATGGAGGGGGCGGTGCGGGTTGCAGCGTCGACTCTTAAAACACCCTCTAAGACGATAGTTGCAACACTGGACTATCTTTACCTGGACTATCTTTACAGCGAGACGATGTTGCGAGCAATGGAATCACAATTACGAACTCCGTTCCCTTCCCAAGTTCAGAGTTGACCTCGATGCGTCCGTTGTGCTTTTCCACAATTGCATAGCAGATAGACATCCCTAGTCCCGTTCCTTTACCGACCGGCTTTGTTGTGAAAAAGGGATCATACAACCGTTGCTGCACCTCTGCTGACATTCCCATCCCGTTGTCAGCAATGCAAACCGCGACTTCATTGTGATTGACCAGTTTGGTCTGAATCCGAATGGTTGGAGTTAAAGATTCCTCCAAGGCATCAATCGCGTTGCTCAGGATGTTCATGAACACTTGATTGAGCTGACTAGCATAGCAGGTGATTTCGGGCAATTCTCCATATTCTTTGACAAGAACGATCTCCGGGCGGTCTGTTTTGGCTTTCAGATGATGCTGTAAAATCAGCAGCGTGCTTTCAATTCCCTCATGAATATTCACAGGCTTCATCTCGGCTTCATCCAAGCGCGAGAAGTTCCGCAACGAGAGAATAATTTTTCTAATCCGGTCAGACCCTACCTTCATCGAGTGGATCAACTTCTGGACATCCTCTCGTAAGAAGTCCAGCCCCATTGTTTCAAATTTGGCTTGAATCGCAGAGGCAGGCTGGGGATAGTGCGTTTGGTAGAGAGCAATCAGCTCAAAGAGTTCCTGAAAATAGGTCTCGGCATGGATAACATTACCGTGAATAAAGTTGACGGGATTATTGATTTCGTGTGCAATACCCGCCACCATCTTGCCCAGCGATGACATTTTTTCAGCCTGAATTAACTGAATCTGGGTAGATTGCAATTTCTCTAGCGTTTCCGTGAGATGTTGGTTCTTTTTGTGTAACTCTTGGGTCCGCTGTTCAACTTTTTGTTCCAGCGTGTTGTAGAGTAAAGCGTTTTGCAACGAGATTGCTGCCTGTGCCATCAGGAGTTGCAACACCTCTACCCGATCACGCGTAAAGGCTGCCGGAGTCAAATGATTTTCCAGATACAGAATCCCAATCAATCTGCCCTGATTGTGAATCGGTGTACACAAAGCACTCTTGGGTTGGTGCGCCAGCACGTAGGGATCGGCTGAGAAGGGCGCTTCGAGGCGAACATCATCGATGATTAGCGTTTCGGCGGTGCGAGCTACATAATTCACAATTGATTGGGGCACTATTGGACTAGACTCCACTGCAACGGGCGGTTGTAACGGGAGTGCAGCCTGCTCCCCCGACTGGGCAGCAACCACCCACTGCTCGTCCCGGCGCAACATCAACACGCTCTTTTGTGCTCCTGCATTTTCAATCACCACTCCCATCAACTTAGACAACAGTTGATCGAGTTGAATTTCACTGGAAAGGGCTTGAGACGCCTTCATCACAGTGGTCCAATCTAATGGTTTGGGCCCATCCAGGCTGCTGTAGTTACTAGAGCCTGTAGAGCTGAGGGTGACTCGTCTGAGTGGCATTCTTTCGGGCTGCGACGCCGTGATCAGCAGGGTCGGATAGTCTTGCTCCAGACGAGCGACCTTTGTCTTTGCACCCCAGCGAACATAGGCGTAGTAAGCATCGGTCAAATAGACCTGAGCAATCTTGGCTTTGCCCCATTCCAGGTAGAATTTACCAGCGAGTTCATGCGCCAGCGCTTCTTCTTGGTAATAGGTATGAGCGGCTGCATTCGCAATCGCTTGATCATAGTGCTCAATTGCCAGCGTTGGTTGCCCTAAAACGCGATATCGTTCTGCGGCAACCAAATGGAATTTGTGCAGAAAATTCATCGGGGCAGCCGTTGCCCATTGCTGCATCTTTGCCTGATTCCTCTGCACTTTTTCTAAAATAACAGATTGCTCTAGCGCGGTTGCATTGGGATAACTTGCCAATCTTGCCAGTGAATCGTAGAAGTAAAACGCTGGAATGAAGTACAAGCCTGTCACACCGTCGATATATTGCTCGGCCATCGTTGCCCAGTGAACGGCTTGCTGAATCTCGCCAAACAAGTAGCCGAGAATTAGTTTGTTAAAATAAACCTGATAAATTCCATAGCGATCGTCTGCTTGCCGGTGCAACGGCAGTGAGTAGGTTTCATCATACGCTTCTCCGACTAGATCGGTGGGATTCTCTGGCGATTTCAGCAAGTTTAATACAGTCTGTCGATAAATCTCGTGATAGTTCAGTGTGTTAAGTTGCTTGATTTGAGTCAACGCCGCACTATAGGTAGCGAGTTGCCCTGCGAGCTGATTCAGTTCTCGCCCGCAAAAGTAGGCATATTCGTTGTGATGCAGAATACAATAGGCGGCATATTCAATATCTCCAACTTCTAGACCATTGTGATATGCCTCTAAAAGCGGCTCAAGCGAATCGGAGAGGGGTTGCTGCCAGTGAGTGGTCATTCCGTAGACAATCGTGAAGGTTTTCGGCTTCAAGGTTCTGGCATCTAGGTGCTCTAATAGCTCAATTGCTAACTGTCCAAAGCGATAGGCGGTTTGAGTATCGCCTTGAGTAGCGAGTAAAAGCCCATAGTTAGCATAGGCAAAGGCAGACCAAGCTGAATTGCCATAGTTGAGGGATAGATTCACCTGCTCAGCGATTACCAACGGCAGCAAGGATGGACAGCTCACAAACGTAATCGAGATTAGCGTGGCAAGGATACGCATCGCGGCGAGGATTTCGGGTTGCTGCATGGGAGGGAGGAGAAGCAGCGCTTCCACCCCTCGCGCAGCTAACGTAGTCTGAAGACGCTCTAGAATCGGATCAACTGCTGATGGTGTGGGTGCGGTTGGTAAGTCAATCCCCAGCAGACGCAGTACCGATAACGCAAGTGCCAGCGCATCTGCTAACTGATTCTGAGCAACGTGCGCCTGAATCTTGACCTCATAGACCTGAATTTGATCCAGCAATGTCTTCGCGTGTTGCAACACCGGTTCTGCCAGGGAATCGATTTGATTCAGTTCACCACTGAGGTAAGCCGCCTCGATCGCTTCCGAATACAGCGCTAGGGTTAGCTGATAATCTTGGCTCCAGGCATCGGCTGATAACAAGCTGCGCCCATGATTGAAATAACCAAAGGCGGCACTATAGGCAGCAGCAGCAACCGCTTTACGTCCTGCCTGTAAATTGAGTTGCGCTAACTGTTGTCGCTCGATTGGATTATGAATCAGCGCAGCGCCCAAGTTGAGTTGATTGACAATTTCAAACCGTTTCTCATCTTGTTTCTCCTTCGCGATCTGATGCAGCAGCCGTTGACCAATGCGTAAATGAGTCGCTGGTTTCTGCTCGTCGGGAGTTAGCAAATAGGCAGCTTGTTGAACGCGGTCGTGAAGAAATTTGTAATGGGGAGATGAATCATCAGCAACGGTTAATGAGTTCAATGCCTGATCGCCTAGCAAGGCTCCATGACCGTCTGCGTGAAACAGTTTGTACTCATCTCCAGTTGGCAACAGAAATCCTTCTTGCAAAGCAGCCCACAGGTCTGCTGCGGTTTGATGAAGCGATCGCTCACACACAATCGATAGGGTGGCTAAATCAAACTGATTACCAATACAAGCAGCGAGCTTGAGGACATGCTGAGTGGCAGCGGGTAATTTCTGAAGCTGAAGCCGCATAAACTCGATGATGTCATCGCCCATTGCCAGAAGCTTGACTTGAGCCAAGTCAGCTTGCCATTTTCCAGTTTTAAAGTCAAAGACAATCAGCTCGTCTTCGTGCAGTGCTTTGAGGAACTGGGTGATGAAAAAGGGGTTGCCCTTGGTTTTGCGATGCACCAGCTCACTCAAGGGTCGTGCTTCTGAAAACGTGTAATTAAGCGTATCAGCAATCAGATGATTGACATCACCCTGGGTCAAAGGCATGAGGGTAATCGTATTCACCCTCATGCCAGCTTTTTGAATCTCACTCACCGTCAGCATCAGCGGATGGCTGGCCGAAACTTCGTTATTGCGATAGGCTCCAATCAAGAGCAGATGGTGGCTTTCGGCATCACTCATCAACAACTGCATTAGTTTAAGCGATGCAGCATCGGCCCACTGCAAATCATCCAGAAAAATCACCAGCGGATGATCGGGTGTGGTAAAAACCTGGATAAACTTTTGAAACAGCAGGTTAAAGCGATTCTGGGCCGCACTACTCGGCAACTCCAGAGCAGGAGGCTGCGGACCAAGAATTTTTTCTAATTCTGGAATCACCTCAACTATCACCTGGGCATTCTCGCCCAATGCTTTCAAGATTTTCAGTTTCCACCGTTCCACCTGAGCATCACTTTCGGTGAGTAATTGTTCGGTTAAATCACGAAACGCTTGTACAAAACCGGAAAGGGGAATATTGCGCTGAAACTGATCAAACTTACCTTTAATGAAGTAGCCGCGCTGTTGCAGAATAGGCTTGTGAATTTCATGGATCACAGCAGTTTTGCCGATTCCAGAGAATCCAGCCACAAGCATCAATTCACTATGAGAGCACTGGGGATTGAATGCTGATTGTGCCGTAGATAGTTGAATGCACTCGAAATCGAATCCTGATAATGTTGAGCGTTCTGACGCTTGCATAGACGATAAACGCGCTATACGCTCAAATGCAGCGAGTAACTTGGCCACTTCCCGTTCTCGACCGTAGAGCTTCTCAGGAATGCTGAAGCGACTTGCAATGTCTCGTTGTCCTAATGGAAAGGTCGCAATTGTGCCCTGTTCTTGCCATCGGTGCAGGCAAATCTCTAGGTCATGCTTTAGGCCGAGGCCACTTTGATAGCGGTCTTCGGCGTTCTTTGCCATCAGTTTCCCCACAATTTTGGAAATCATCTGCGGAATCGTTGGATTGAGCTGCTCAACCGTAGGCGGTTGTTTGGCAATATGGCAATGCACTAACTCCATTGGATCGTTGGAGTCAAAGGGCAATTGGCCCGTCAACAATTCAAAGCAGGTGACGCCGAGAGAGTAGAAATCGGTGCGGTAATCAATCCCCCGATTCATGCGTCCGGTTTGTTCCGGTGAGAGATACGCTAGAGTTCCTTCCAACACATTTGGACTAACCAGCGATTGCGTTTCACGCGGTAACTGGGATGCCAGACTAAAGTCAATCAGCTTAACCTGTTTCGTAACCGGGTTGATCAGGATATTGGCAGGTTTGATGTCTTTGTGAATGATGCGATGGCGATGCAGTTGATCCAGAATTTCGACTAGCGCGATCGCAATTTGCAGAAACTCTGTCAGGTAGTCTTGATCTACCTGCTTGCTCGCCCAATAGTCCCGCAAAGATATGCCGCCACAATCTTCCATCACCAGGGCAAACCCATTTTGGTAAGGCTCCAAGCTGTAGAAACGAATGACTCCAGGCAGGGAAAGCTGTTGCATCAACGTATATTGATGCTTGAATTGCACCAGCTCTGCAAAGCTAGGATAGAAGCTTTTCAACAGCTTGATGATAACAGGCCGTTGGTTCGATTCCTGATAACCGCGACAAACAAGCGTTCTGGCACCGTCGTAGATCGTTTCTAGAATCTGATATCCCTGGATCTGAATCTGCTTTGCCATTGTTTCCCAATGATTAGCGACAAACTAAGCCCAGGCTAGTTTTCCCAACTTTGATGCAGTAATAGAAGAATTTCAGGAAGCTGAACTCCTGAATGGACAGCTTGAAAGGTTGGAACTGTCCTAATCAACATTCGTGCTGCTGTCAACCTGTCTATGAGCTGCCCAAGGTCCATAACGCTTGATTGAGGAAGATACAACCCCAAGCGTTTGACCTAATATCAAATCCGACTGAATGCCCTAATTTAAACGCGATATTGCAGGCGGCATTTCCTGCGGAAAGGCTACGCACGCCTCTACGCAAAAACCATTGGATTGTACAGACGTTTCGGCGAAACGTCTGTATGTATGCGAACGCTGACGGATCAATTGGTAAGTGCAATTCCATCACCCTATGGTGTAACTGAATAGACAAACTAAGATCCTCTCAGCAATTTCACGGTTAGAAAAAATACTCGGACCTCTTGAGGAGCAGAAGCAGGGCTTCAATCGCTCAATTTATCAGATTGTAAAATCGTATAATAGAATACATTTTGACTTAAGAAAGTATTTTATTTTGACTAGAAATTACGAAAGTTCACCTAAACATGAATAAGGAAACAATCAATTTTGCAAAAGTTTACAGTGAATATACTTAAATAGCGTTCTCAGAGAATTTTCGCTAGAGCCGATCGAGAAAATTACGCTATCTTCACCAACAGCTTCGGTGTTCTCGGTTGTCTTCTTTTAGATGCACGATTTGCTTCTAAGTACAATCCGTAACCTGGATTAGGGCGAAGTGTTGGCACAGTTAGTGCTTGTTCGTCTGCAATCCTGTTCTAGATTGCAATTAGCTCAAGCCGAATCGTTTGCCCTTACAGCTATTTTCAACCGGTTCGGCAACCGGAATGGGGGCACTGCTTCTCATAGCAAAGGTTTCGCCCTAGGTCCGGTTGACCGACACGAATATAGCAGTACACAAACGGATCAGGAAAGCCTAGCTTGCTAAGCTGATCCGTTCGGGCGGATAGCTATCCTAAGTGTCCTATCCGTTTCATCCTCAAATCTCTTAGAAATTTCCTAGTCAAGCAAAACCTACAGTTCAAAACGTATGACGCTGTCTACTAAAACAGTTCATTCGCCGTATCTGGTTGATCGTCTGCTAACAGGCAAAGATGAGAACCTGTTCAACTATGTGAAGTTTCGCCTAATTAAGCAAGCCTTGCGTGAATCCGGTATTGTCCAGCCTCGGATTCTGGATTTGGGCTGTGCTGACAAAATTGCGTTGCGCTACCTGTCTAAACTGGGAGTTGAGTTTGATTACTGTGGAGTAGACTATGAATCTCCATTCGCTCCCGATATTTTGGCAGACCTTCGCAAAGCTGAACAGATTGTTCCCAAGCTTCCCTGGCAACCCAATGTCATTTTTCTGCTGGATGTTTTGGAACACCTCGATGGACTCGAAACTGACATTCTTCAAGTACTTGAGGCTTGTTGTTCAATTCTGCCACCCGATGGACTGGTTATAGTCACCATTCCGCAGATGTATCGACTGGATCGATTCAAGTTCAAGCATCTGCACTATAAAGAACACAAGATTCGCTTACGGCAAACGGAATGGTATAATCTCCTGAACTGTGAACTCAAGGTGTGCAAAAGTCGGGGGGTTGGGTTCATTTCGGTGATTCCCTATCTGGTGATGTTCCATCCTCGCTACGAAAAGTCTCCTTCCCTGATGCGTCTGTTTAAGCAACTGCGCGAGAAGACTCTGGAGAAGCCATTTCTGCGGGTTCTAGATTGGCATCTCAGTCGGTTATTGGGTGGGCTGCCATTTTTCCGCCAGTGGACAAACGATGTTTTGTTTGTCTGCCAGGTGCCTTCCTCAAAGTCCAAGCCTTAAACGACTTTGCAGAAAAAATCGACCTTGAAACAGCTTGCAGGAATGCTTAATGAACACATTTCATCCAGACTTTCTTGGTGAAGTTGCCCGTCGGGTCGGGATTCAACCTCATCCTAACTGTCGGCAATTTGTCGTGCAGCATCTTTATGAGGATACGCTGCGGCTATTGCTGATTTCCCATCAATTCTTTCCCATCGATGTAGTGATTGGTGTTAGCTACTCTGGCAAAAAACAGGTTGTAGAAGCCTTGCAGCAACAGGGCATTCGCGTGTTGACACCGGGATTTCACGAACTTGAGGCGACCATCCAAACCGAGCTAAAACAAAGCCTGGAGCGGTGTCGCTTAGCCGGAAATCAACTCATCCTTCATGAGGTCGGTGGCTATGCAATTACGATCCTACACAAACATTATCGAGAATACTGCAATGTTGTTCGCGGCAGTGTTGAGATTACAAAACAAGGGGTATGGGCTGCACGCAGGATTGATAACCTGTTGATTCCTCAGTTGAACTGTGCTGAAACCAGGCTAAAGGAAATTGAGGGAGATTATGTGGGGGATGCCGTCGTGCTGTCGCTGGATACGATTCTGCGAGAGATTGGTTATTCAATAGCAGGGCGTTTAGCGTTGGTGAATGGCTATGGCTGGGTTGGGCGTGGCGTCTGCCGCAGTCTGCGCGCCAAAAATGTAGTAGTAGCTGCGTATGATATCGATGTGATCAAACAGGTTGCCCTGAAGCTAGATGGCTTTCTACTGCGAAGTGAATTAGATAGCCTGAACCAAGTTTCGCTGGTAATCGGTGCATCGGGTGCCTGTTCGATTACGCCAGAACTGATTGACCAATTGGGCCATCGTACCATTTTGGTGAGTGCCAGCTCCAAAAAGATTGAGATTGATTTGGATTATTTACATACTCAGGCCCAGTGGACCGAATTTGTCCATCCTCATGTACAGGCTTATCACCTTCCAGATCGCGTTCTATATCTGGTAAATCAGGGCTATCCTGTTAATTTTGTAGGCAGTAGTGTCCCTGATGAAATTGTAGAATTTTTATTTGCAGAAGCGCTGATTTTGCTGGAGCAACTAGTCTCCCATGATTTTTCACCGGGAACGTTTCCGTTGGCTCCAGAGTTAGAAGAGATTCCAGCGCAGGTTTGGTTGGATTTACGATAGTTGAAGAACTTGGTGCCAAGATAAGGCATGCTCAACGCCTTACGGCATCAAAGGTTATCCCTCATTCGTCACATTAGGCAGAGGAAAACTGCGGCAGTGGAACCAAAGGAGCTATATACTGGGGGCCTTCCGATCCCCATTTTTGCTCAGTTTCCCTCAGAATTGGCTACGGTGTATACACCAGTTGAAGATCCCCCCTCCCCCCTTTCCCAACGGAGGGAACCGGAGGCGAAGTCTGGGCGAAGCCCATACCAAACCGGGCTTGAAGTCCCTCTTGATCTACGCCGAAGGCGCATCCCCGTAGGGGTTTAGGGAGATGGAGGGGGATCAAACCCTTGTATTGATTCGCGATCGAGATCGGTGTGCACCGTAGCCCAGAATTGGGGGGCTAGGGCTTCGTTCGTGGAACGCGCTCCGCGAGCGACGTGAGACTTCGGCGTGAGCACTGCCCCTATGGGGCTAGAAAAATCAGTCGAACGCTCAGCCGAACGGGGTGAATCATCCGCCCATTCAGCAACGCCAATACAAAAAATTCCTCCCCTGGCGGTTCTACCTTAGCAGAGGAGGAATGGTGATTAGATGAGTTAGATAACGTGTGAACTGACGAGTCGCTTACTCTTCATCGTCTTCTTCATCGTCATCCACATCATCGGCTTCGTAGTCGTCGCCATCATCGAGAATCGGCGAGAAGGGATCGTCCTCATCGTTGGAGCGCATGCCGTAGCTGGCCCCAAAATCACCGAATCCACCATTGTTGCGGCCACCGATCGGCGGGAACACGTCAAAGCCAGCTTCGCGCTCATAGGTGCGGGCCGTGCGGTCATCCACCACGATGTCATCTAAGCCGCCCATCTCCTCTTCAAAGCCCTGATAGTCGCTCGCGTCAGGTTCCACGGCAGCTGTGTCTTCGTAGGTGTTGAAGCCAGTACCGGCAGGAATCAAGCGTCCGATGATCACGTTTTCCTTCAGGCCGCGCAACCAGTCGGACTTGCCTTCGATTGCTGCTTCGGTAAGGACACGAGTCGTCTCCTGGAAGCTGGCTGCCGAGATGAAGCTGTCGGTGTTGAGCGAGGCTTTGGTGATCCCCAGCAGCACCGGAGTGTATTGAGCCGGAGCACCGCCGGTAATCGACATGGCTTCGTTCACCTGTTCGATCTGGCGTAACTCGACTAATTCACCCGGCAGCATTGTGGTATCACCGCCATCATCAATCCGGCCCTTCGAGGTCATCTGCCGTACAATCACTTCGATATGTTTGTCGGAGATCTCGATGCCCTGGGATTGGTACACCGACTGGACTTCGTTCACCAGGAAGGTCTGGACCGCCTGCAAGCTGCGCAGAGCCGACTCAGCATCTGGCATGCCTTCACCCCGGTGATAGTCAAAGAAGACCTCCAGAATTTCGTGTGGATTAGCGGGACCATCGGTGAGCGCTTCTCCAGCGTTGACATCCTGTCCGTCGATTACCATCAGGTTCTGACCTGGAGTGAGTTGGTATTCGGTGATCACTCCATCTGGCTCAACCACCTTAATTTCCACCGATTCATCGTCGCTGTAGACGACTTGAGCCGTACCCGGACGTTTCGCCAAGATGCAGGCTTCCTTCGGCTTACGAGCTTCCAGTAGTTCCTCGATTCTGGGTAAACCCTGAATGATGTCTCCGGTCTTGGCACGTTCAAACACCAGCAGTACCAGGTTGTCACCCCGCTGGACCAAGTCGCCGTCGTTGATGTGCAGCACCGCACCGGCTGATACCCGATAGGGGCGGGCAATCCGCATCACCACCCGGTCGCTTTCCACCTTGACAACCTGACCCGAATCCGGAGCCTTGAGGCCATCCGCCAGCTTGGAACCTGCTACGAGCAGACTGCCTGGTTTAACAGTAGGCGTTTTGCCCTGGGTTTCAACCACAACTTGGTCCGCCGGACGCATGACCAGAACCCGTCGAATCGCCTCACCGTCTTCGCGAATCCCGCGGACTTCTCCGGCTTCTTTGGCCAGAATTTCGGTGCGGGCCACGACCGCTCCCGGTACAATCTGATCGCCATCTTGCACCAGCAGGCGCGTGTGGGTACTGCCCTGGGTTTGGTCCGCCGCCACATCTCGCCGAATCACCAGCGATTCCAGAATCACGAGCTGGAGGCGCATCACCTCTGGATTGGTTTCGTCGGGAATTAGCTCGATGTCAGCTGCTAGTTGGGGTGCATCTTGCTCGATCTCCAGCACGAGCTGCGTCCGCAACAGTTCCAATCCTTCTACTGACTTGACCCGCTCGCCATCCTTGTAAGGAATCCGCTGCACGGCCCGCAGTTGGATCGAATTGCTGGACTCTTCCCGCGTGGAGGCTTGGCTCGGCACCGAGGGTTCATCGGGCACCGTGAATTCGGTCACCGGCCGCAGCAGCAGGGCTGGGCCTTCGGGCGACTCGACATATTCGATGTAGCGCAGCTCATCCACGGTTAAACCGGGCATGACTTCCTGCCCTGGATTGACGATCGTGCCGTCCTTCGACATCACCGCTTCTGGATTGTCAGCCAAATGCAGTTCACCGGGCTTGATCACGATCTCGCGCAGAATGTCGTTCTTCTGGGTAACTTCGACCACGCCGCTACTCTGACAGAAAATGTCCTTCACCACTTCGGTGCCGGCTTCCACATATTGGCCGTCTTCTACCAGCAGCAGCGAGATGTCTTTGTTGATCTCGTGGGCTTCTTCGGGAATCCACAGCAAAGTGCCGCCCTGCACCACCTCGTAGCCCAATTTGGCTTTGCCCTTCTTCGCGACTTCAACGCCGGAATAGCGAATGATACCGCCAGTCTGAGTGTGGTAGCGGTCGTCGATTAGCTCGGCTACGACCTGACCGTTGCTCACCTTCGCTCCGGGAGTCGCAATTAAGGAGAAGCGCTGTCCAGTTTGGGTTTCGATCAGGTATTGCTCCCGGCCCTGATGGCTTTCGACTACCACCTGAGCCTGATCCAGCAAGACTGAAGCGGTGATAATTTCGATCTCCCGTCCGCCCTTGCCTTCGTTTTCCTGAGGAATCCGTACCACGCCACCGTTTTCGGTGATCAGTTTGGTTTCGGCCAGGATGCCGTTGGAGTCAATATGATCGCCATTTTTAACGACTGGTTCGGCTCCGGGGGGTAGGTTATACACCTCACCAGAAAGGATCCAGATCAGACCTCCGTTTTGGGCAATGCGGGTGGTGTTGCCCTGCCGGTCTTTCTTCTCTTCTGGAATCAGGTCGGCAAATTTGACTTCACCCGCCAGGTCCGAGGCCACATCCTTGGTCGCTTTCTCCGTTACCTTGCGGACACGGCCTGTCGAGGGCATCTCCACCAGCATCTGTCCGGCTTTGACCGCATCCCCATCGCGCACGAAGATGATCGATCCGGGCGGAACCGTGGACGATTCTTTCTGGCTGCCCGACTCCACCATGACATCGACGCTGACCTCGCTGATCAGTGCATCTTCACCATGACGGGTACGGAAGGCGCGGGAGCGAAACTGCTTCGGCTTGGTGTGGACTGTACCATCAAAGCCAGCCCGGACCTGCGGGGCCAGTTCGCCGGTGAAGGTACCGCCGGTGTGGAATGTCCGCATCGTCAGCTGGGTACCCGGTTCACCAATCGACTGGGCCGCAATGATGCCCACGGCTTCGCCCAAATCCACCATCGAGGCATGGGCCAGACTCCAGCCATAGCAGAGCTGGCAAACCGAACGCGATGCTTCACAGGTGAGCGGCGACCGCACAAACACTTCTTCAATCTTGGCTTTGCCAATCTGCTTGGCTAGCTCGTCGGAAATTGCTTCGTTGCGAGCCACAAGCACTTCGCCGGTCTGGGGATGCACGATGTCACGCGCTGCCACCCGACCCAGCAGCCGATCCTGAAGTGGAATCAGTACCCGCTCCCCGTCGGTCATGCTCTTGACGGAAATACCGCGCTCGGTGCCGCAGTCAATTTCCCGGATGATCACATCCTGAGCCACGTCCACCAATCGGCGGGTGAGGTATCCGGAGTCAGCGGTACGCAATGCGGTGTCTACCAAGCCTTTGCGGGCACCGTAGGAAGAGATGATGTATTCCGTAACTGTCAGACCTTCGCGGAAGTTGGTTTTAATTGGCAGGTCGATGATTTCCCCTTGCGGATTCGCCATCAGACCGCGCATGCCCACGAGCTGCCGTACCTGGGAGATGTTGCCTCGCGCCCCCGAAAAGGCCATCATGTAAACCGAGTTGAGCGGGTCGCTGGCTTCAAAGTGGCGCACCACTTCGTCTTTTAGCTCTTCGCTGGTGCCGTTCCAGGTGTCGATTACCTTTTGGAAACGCTCCACTTCCGTGATTTCGCCCCGCGTATAGCGGCTTTCGGTCTCGCGGATTTCGTCTTCTGCCGCTTCCAACAGCTTACGCTTACTGGGGGGCACCTGCAGGTCATCGACGCTAATCGAGACCCCGGCCCGTGTGGCAAACTTGAAGCCCAGATCCTTGAGTTCGTCGGCCATGTGGGCGGTTCTGGCCGTACCATAATTTGTAAACGCCCAAGCAATCAGCCGCCGCAGTTGGCCTTTGTTAACAACTCGGTTGCGGAAGATCATTGCCGGGGTTGGCTTTCGTGTTGCTTTGTCCTCTGCCGTCATTCTCAGCCTCTCAATTTCAGTATTTGTTCGCGCTGACTTTTACGCTGGCTTTGTATGGCCTTCAGCTCACCAGGGCATCTTGAACCGTCTTGTTATAGATGATTCGTCCTGGCGTGGTCTTGATGTATTGGGAAATCAAATTGCCGTCCGCATCTTGACGCACCCGACGGAATTTGTAGGTTCTCGTAGTACTGCCATCGTCGGCGGTTTGCGCTTCTAGCGGCTCAACTTCCCCATCTTCGCTTTCCACAGCGCCATCGAAGCGCACCCAGACATAGGCGTGAATGTCAACTAGCCCCTGCTCATAGGCCACAATCACATCCTCCAGGCTAGAGAAGTAGCGTCCGGCTCCTTTAGTCGCGGCGGGGTTTTCTGCGGTCAGGTAATAACAGCCCAAGACCATGTCCTGGCTCGGCGTGACAATCGGTCGTCCGGTGGCCGGAGACAGAATATTGTTCGACGCCAACATCAGCAACCGTGCTTCAGCCTGTGCTTCTAGCGACAACGGCACATGCACCGCCATCTGGTCGCCGTCAAAGTCGGCGTTAAAGGCCGGACATACCAGCGGGTGAATTTGGATGGCGCGTCCTTCCACCAGAATCGGCTCGAAGGCTTGAATCCCTAAACGGTGCAGCGTTGGTGCCCGGTTCAGCAGCACGGGGTGGCCGTCGATCACTTCTTCCAGCACATCCCAGATTTGAGGATCGTTGCGCTGGATCAGCTTTTTAGCGGCCTTGATATTGTTGACCAAGCCCTGACGAATCAAGCGGTGGATCACAAAGGGCTGGAACAATTCAATCGCCATTTCTCTAGGCAAGCCGCACTGGTGGATCTTCAGCTTGGGACCAACCACGATCACAGAACGGCCCGAGTAGTCTACCCGCTTACCCAGCAGATTTTGCCGGAAGCGGCCCTGCTTACCTTCGATAATGTCCGACAGCGACTTGAGCGGGCGGTTGTTGGCTCCCACCACCGTCCGACCCCGCCGACCGTTATCGATCAGAGCATCGACCGCTTCTTGCAGCATCCGCTTTTCGTTGCGGACAATGATTTCTGGAGCCAGGATTTCCTGTAATCGCGCCAGTCGGTTGTTGCGGTTAATCACGCGGCGGTACAGGTCGTTCAAGTCCGAGGTGGCAAACCGGCCTCCATCCAACTGCACCATTGGGCGCAAGTCGGGCGGAATCACCGGAATCACGCTCAGGATCATCCAGTCGGGCTGGGAGCGGGTGGCAATAAAGTTGTCGATCACCCGCAGGCGCTTGATCAGCTTGGCGCGTTTTTGACCTTTGGCTACCGCGATCTCTTCCCGCAAAGTTTCCGCTTCTTTTTCCAGATCTAGGTCTTGTAACAGCCGCTGTAAGGCTTCTGCCCCAATCCCGACCTCGATTCCTTGAAGCTGGGAATCTTCGCTGTAGAGCTGGTCTTCGATCTCGATCCACTGGTCTTCGGTTAGGAGTTGCTTGTAGCTGAGGTTCTCCGCATTGCCAGGATCCAGCACCACGTAGGAGTTGAAGTACACAATCTGCTCTACATCCCGCAGCGGCATATCCAGCAAAATCGACATGTAGCTAGGAATGCCCTTCAAGTACCAAACGTGAGCCACGGGTGCCGCCAGCTTAATGTAGCCCATGCGATGACGCCGCACGCGCGACTCGGTGACTTCTACTCCACAGCGTTCGCAGACGATCCCCCGGTGCCGGACTCGTTTGTATTTACCGCAATGGCACTCCCAGTCCTTGGCCGGACCAAAAATCCGCTCGCAGAATAAGCCATCCATTTCTGGCTTTAGCGTCCGGTAGTTGATCGTTTCCGGCTTGGTCACTTCGCCCACAACCATGCCGTTTGGCAGCGTCCGCTCTCCCCATTGGCGAATTCGTTCTGGAGATGCCAGACCAATTTTGACGTAGTCAAACCGCTGTTCTAGCTTTGGCATCACTAATCCCCACTAAATAAGAGTTTTGAGTTTTGAGTTTTGAGTTTTGAGTTGAGGTGCAGTCTTGGCGTAGCACTGGAGTTTCAAGTTCTAGAAGCGTTTGTTCATCAAGAACTCAAAACTTAGCACTTAAAACTCAAAACTTTTTGATTGGTCAGTCTTCGACTTCTTCCATCTCGTCGCGGGAAATGGATTCGTAGGTTGGGCGCGACGGAGCACGACGGTTGCCAACATCGGCCATCAGGTCTACCTCACTGTCGCGACTGGTGCCGTCATCTTGGGTTTGCAGTTTGTGGGCTGCAATATCGAGACAGAGGGATTGCAGCTCTCGCATCAACACCTTGAAGGATTCGGGGGTGCCAGGGCGAGGAATTGCCTTGCCTTTGACGATGGCGTTCAGGGCTTCGTTGCGTCCCTGCATATCATCTGACTTCACGGTCAGCAGTTCTTGCAGGATATAGGCAGCTCCAAATGCCTCCAGTGCCCAAACTTCCATTTCGCCAAACCGCTGTCCACCTTGTTGCGCCTTACCGCCCAGGGGCTGCTGGGTAACCAGCGAGTAGGGGCCAGTCGAACGAGCGTGAATCTTGTCGTCTACTAGGTGCACCAGCTTCAGCATATAGGCCGTACCGACCGTTACCGGACGGTCAAACGGTTCGCCACTGCGTCCGTCGTAAACCTGGATTTTGCCAGGGTTATCGGGGTTGAAGACCCAATCTTGGCCGGTTTTTTCCCGCGCTTCGTTGATCTTGGAGTGGGTTGTGAGACGGGATGCCTCGGCTCCATACATCTCATCGAACGGAATCATCTTGAACCGCACGCCCAAGTTATGACCAGCCCAGCCTAGCAGACACTCGAATACCTGACCCACGTTCATCCGGGACGGCACACCCAGCGGGTTCAGCACGATGTCAACCGGGGTCCCGTCGGGCATATAGGGCATGTCTTCCTGCGGCAGAATCCGAGAAATAATTCCCTTGTTACCGTGGCGGCCTGCCATCTTGTCACCCACCTGGATCTTGCGCTTTTGCGCCACATAGACCCGCACCACCATGTTGGCTCCGGGCGGCAGTTCATCGCCTTGCTCACGGGTGAAAACACGCACATCCACGACGCGGCCTTTTTCACCGTTGGGCACCCGCAGCGAATTATCGCGCACATCCCGTGCCTTTTCACCGAAGATGGCCCGCAGCAGTTTTTCTTCCGGCGGCTGATCTGATTCCCCTTTGGGTGTGACTTTACCGACCAGGATGTCTCCGGCTTCTACCCAAGCCCCAATCCGAATGATGCCAGTCTCATCGAGTTGCCGCAGCGCATCTTCACCGACGTTGGGAATCTCACGGGTAATTTCCTCTGGGCCGAGCTTGGTTTGGCGCGCTTCGATCTCGTATTTCTCAATATGGATCGAGGTGTAGACATCGTCATAAACTAAGCGCTCGCTGATCAGGATGGCGTCTTCGTAGTTGTAGCCCTCCCAGGGCATATAGGCCACCAGTACGTTTTGGCCCAGCGCCAACTCGCCGCCCTCGGTCGCCGATCCATCCGCCAGAATTTGGCCTGCTCTGACTCGGTCGCCAGCAAAGACGATGGGACGTTGGTTCAAGCAAGTGTCTTGGTTAGAGCGCTGATATTTTTGCAGTTGATACTCGATCGCTTTGCCATCGAGATCACGAACTTTGATCTGATTGGCATCAACATGGATCACCTCGCCATCAGTGCGGCTAACGATCACCATGCCGGAGTCACGCGCTGCCTGTGCTTCCAGTCCCGTGCCAACCAAAGGCCGCTCAGGACGCAACAAGGGCACCGCCTGCCGCTGCATGTTTGATCCCATCAGAGCACGGTTGGCGTCATCGTGCTCTAGGAACGGAATCAGCGAAGTGGCAACCGAAATGATCTGCACTGGCGAAACGGCGACAAAGTCAATTTCATCTGCAGTGGCAGTGGTGAATTCTTGCCGATAGCGGATTGGCACCTGTTCACCCAGGATGCGTCCCTCTTCGTCCATAGAAACATCGCCTGCCGCTACTCGGAACTCATCTTCTTCGTCCGCAGTCATGTAGACGGGCGCTTCGTCCTTCAGTACGCGGGCATTTTCCACTCGGTAGAAGGGCGTTTCGATGAAGCCATAGGTATTGACGCGGGCATGGGTAGCGAGCGAGCCAATCAACCCCGCATTCGGACCTTCCGGCGTTTCAATCGGGCAAATTCGACCATAGTGGGAGGGGTGAATGTCGCGCACGGCAAAGCCAGCCCGTTCCCGGGTTAGACCACCGGGTCCGAGGGCGCTAAGGCGGCGCTTGTGGGTTAGCTCAGCCAGTGGATTGGTTTGGTCCATGAACTGGGACAATTGCGAGGAACCAAAGAATTCCTTGATGGCAGCCACCAGTGGTTTGGGGTTGACCAAGGAGGCAGGTGTCAATGAATCGGCATCCGATACCGTCATGCGCTCCCGGATGATCCGCTCCAAGCGGTTGAGACCAACTCGCACTTGGTTTTGCAGCAGCTCACCCACCGAACGCACTCGCCGGTTACCCAAGTGGTCGATGTCATCGATCTGACCGATATCAAATTCCAGGTTGATCAAATAGTCGATTGCGGCCAAAATGTCTTGAGGCGTGAGAATCCGCGTTGTTTCCGGCACGCTCAGCCGCAGCTTCCGGTTCAGCTTGTAGCGACCCACCCGGCCCAAATCGTAACGCTTGGGATCAAAGAAGCGGGAATCGAGCAACTGTTGACCACCCGATACGGTCGGCGGCTCACCTGGACGCAGCTTGCGGTACAGCTCCATCAGCGCTTCCTCTTCGCTGAACTGCCCCTCTTTCTCGATCGTTTTCTGGAAGTACTCAGGGTGGCGCAGGGCATCGAAGATTTCGCCATCGCTTAACCCTAGTGCCTTCAGCAATACCTGGGCCGAGAGCTTGCGAGTTTTGTCGATCCGCACCCAAACCAAGTCGTTTTTGTCGGTTTCAAACTTCAGCCAAGCGCCTCGGTTGGGAATCAGGCTAGCGTTAAAGGTGCTGCGACCGTTTTTGTCGATTTCTTTTTTGTAATAGACGCCAGGGCTGCGGACAATCTGGTTGACAATAACCCGCTCCGCACCGTTGATAATGAAGGTACCACGGTCGGTCATCAGCGGTAGGTCACCGATAAAGACTTCCTGCTCTTTAATTTCGCCGGTTTCTTTGTTAATTAAGCGGGTCGGCACATACATCTGCACCGCATAGGTACTGTCCCGCCGCTTGGCCTCGTCCACGTCATATTTGGGCCGCCTGAGTTTATAGTCTTTGCCGAGAAAATGCAGCTCTAGCTTTCCGGTGTAGTCGGTAATCGGCGAAAAACTGTCTAGCTCCTCAATCAAGCCTTCCTCTAAAAACCAGCGGAAACTAGCACGCTGAATCTCTACGAGATCAGGCAGGGTAAACATCGATGGCGATTTGGTTAGGTTACTCATGCGTCTCCTCGTATGGGTATTGCTTTGGGCATGCCCCTAACGCTGCGGTAGTTGGGCAAGTAGTCGGGCAATAAAAGCTACAACGACGGCAAAAATTCCAGTCCTCAACCAAGGAAGACTGAAACCTATCCGTCTAGAAATGCAAGACGTTTAAGATATTGAATTGAATCGGATTCCAGAAGAAGTTCCAATCGTGAAAGTCAGGGTGCGGGCGGACAGAGCACGGAGAGTATAGCTTAAACAATGGACTTCGTCAACCTGCTTCAAAGTTACAAACAAAAATATAAAGATTGCGATCACGCCAAACGTCAGAGCCGTTAGATCTTAACTACTGCTCTGCATCACTCACCTCAAAAATTTTTACATCCTCCAACCTTCATTATGGCGTAGACTAGTCATTTTGTGGGTCAAACTTTTGGTGACCCTCTAGATCAAGATCTAGATCAAACTTGGGGAACTTCCAAGCTGTTCCCTGCGAGTCAGGGCTAGGAGCAGTTCAGCTTAGTCAGCTCTTTCAAACTGCCTTTTAGGCGTGGCTGGCGGCTAGTGACGGAAGGGACTCCGGTAAGGGCAGCTTAAACAAGCGACAGGCATTGCTCGTGGTTTGAACGGCGAGGGTTTCCAGGGGCACCTGACGCAGTTGGGCCATTTGCTCAGCCACATAGCGAACATAGGCGGGTTGGTTGCGTCGTTCGCCCCGCTTCGGTACCGGCGATAGAAACGGACAGTCGGTTTCGATCAAAATTCGGTCGGCAGGTACAAGCTTGGCCGACTCCTGCACTTGCCGCGCATTCTTGAACGTGACAATGCCGCTAAAGCTAATGTAAAACCCCAGATCGAGAAACCAGTGAGTTTCTTCTGGAGTGCCGCTCCAGCAGTGCATTACGCCCCGAACGGCTCCCTGCTCAGCCCAAAACGAGCGCAGTAATTCTGCCATGCGAGCCGCTGCATCTCGACAGTGAATGATCACGGGCCGATCAAGCTGATGCGCAATCTGCAACTGAGCCTGAAAAACGTCCTCCTGCAAAGCCTGGTTATCGGCTTTGTAGAAGTCCAACCCCATCTCACCAATCGCCACTACCCGCGCATCGGACTGGGCTAAGGTGAGAATCTGCGCCGCTGAATCTGCCGTCCATTTATCGGCGTCTAACGGATGCAGACCGACAGCAAAGTAGAGTTCAGGAAACCGATCGGCAATGCTTCGAATGTCCTGAAATTCAGACGGCTCAACGCAGGAATGCACCAAACGCACAACCCCAGCCGCACGCCAGTCCTCTGCAACCTGATCCAGATCGGCTGCAAAGCTATCGAAATTGAGATGCACATGGGTATCAATCAGCGGCGCGGGCTGCATAGGGGTCCTTGAAGGCTGTTCTTCCCAATTCTAGAACTTGAGACTCAGAACTTGAGGGGATTGGCCCAGTTGTTCTGTCACCTCAAGCCTGCTATGAAGCCGCCGCTTCCTTCGATTTCAATACTTTAGCGAGGCGAGATTTTTTGCGGGCACCATTGTTGGGATGCAGCACGCCGCGCTTCACGGCTTTGTCAATTTTGCTATAGGCCGCCGACATGGTGCGCTGCACTTCTGCCATCGCTTCGTCAGTAGGATTTGCCGCATAGGCATCGACCGCCGTTAAGTAACGCTTCATCAGGGTTCTCACGGCGGACTTGTAGGATTTGTTGTGCAGGCGATTCCGCTCTGCGATCTGGATACGCTTGATTGCCGACTTAATATTTGCCACGGTAACTATCTAGATAGAGGTCAGAAGAGTTTCTTTCAGCGATCCACCATTCTAGCGAATGATTTGACGAAAATGCCAGACAATCTGCCATCGTTTCTACATAAATCCTTGGAAAATCCAGGTTAAGCTAGAAGAGACACAGGTTTGACGCCAGCCGCTAAGATGGCTGAAGTAAGACAGACCTGTACTGATGGGTTACTTCCCGACCTTGCGTTTTTAAGTCACTGTGGCAATGCTGCGAATCATCACTCAGCGGGCTGAGGCACTCACCGAACTGCGACGAATCTGCGATCGCACCCATGACGATCAAGTTGTGCATAAAGAGGCAACGGTTCGAGAAGTGCTGCAAGCCGTGAAGCGGCAGGGCGACCGAGCGGTACTGCACTACACCGAAGAATACGACCAAGTATCCCTGAAACCTGAAGAGTTGCGCGTCTCCGGCTCGGAACTAGACGCCGCTTACCAGCAGGTTTCCCAAGAGCTGCTCAACGCGATTCAGCTTGCCTGCCGTCAGGTCGAGGCGTTTCACCGACAGCGGGTGCCCAAGAGCTGGGTCCAGTTTGGCAAAGATGAGGTGGTGCTGGGTAAGCGCTATACCCCAGTTGACCGGGCCGGCTTGTACGTTCCAGGTGGACGCGCCGCCTATGCCAGCACCGTGATCATGAACGCGATTCCGGCGAAGGTAGCTCAGGTGCCGCGAATTGTAATTGCCACTCCACCCGGCCCCAATAAGGCTGTCAACCCTGCTGTTTTGGTCGCGGCTCAAGAAGCGGGCGTAGACGAAATTTACCGCGTCGGGGGAGCACAGGCGATTGCAGCTTTAGCTTACGGCACGGAAACGCTCCCCAAGGTGGATGTGATCACCGGCCCCGGTAATATTTACGTCACCCTAGCGAAAAAGCTGGTTTACGGCACTGTCGGCATTGACTCCCTGGCCGGACCATCCGAGGTGCTGATCATCGCCGATAGTTCTGCCAATCCGGTACATATAGCGGCTGATCTGCTAGCCCAAGCCGAACATGACCCGTTAGCTGCCGCTATATTGCTGACCACCGATGCTGATTTAGCGATCAAGGTGGTGGCCGAGGTAAAGCAGCAGTTGATCAACCACCCGCGCCGGATGCTGACCGAAAAGGCGATTGCCCATTACGGTTTGGTAGTGGTGGTGGAATCGCTGGAGGTTGCGGCAGAACTCTCGAACGAATTTGCTCCAGAGCACTTGGAGCTGGAAATTGAGGATCCCTGGAGCCTGTTAGACAAAATCCGCCATGCCGGAGCGATCTTTCTGGGCAACTCTACCCCGGAAGCGGTGGGTGACTATTTGGCTGGTCCCAATCACACGCTGCCAACGTCGGGTTCGGCTCGCTATGCCTCGGCCCTGAGTGTGGAAACCTTTATCAAGAGTTCTAGCTTGATTCAGTACTCGCCCAAGGCGCTAGAGCGGGTGGCTTCGGCAATCGATGTACTGGCAACGGCTGAGGGGCTACCCTCCCATGCCGATTCGGTCAGACTGAGAGTCCAAGACCCGGCAGAACTGGAACGGCTCGATACCGAGATACCGACAGCGGAGTAGGATGCGGCGACAATTGGATTGGATCAATTTAAGGTGAGGGGGCGTCAATCGTGTTTAAGAAAATTCTGGTGGCTCTCGATGGTTCAGATCTATCAGAACAGATCATCGCGATGGTGCAGCAATTTCACCTCCAGGCAGAGACAACAGTGGTGCTGGCCCATGTGATTGTCAATCTCGGTGCCGATCCAGACATTGCCGTTGACCGCCCCCAAGCCGATACCGAAACGATCTCGCATCAACAGCTAGAAAAGCTGCAATACTACCAATCTCTCTTACCCTGCCAAAGCGAGATCGAAATCGTCATGGGCGAGCCAGCCGAAGAAATTATCCGTTTAGCCAACATTCACCAGGTTGATCTGATCGTGATGGGCAGTCGCGGCCTAACCGGAATCAAACGCATCCTCCAAGGTTCGGTCAGCAGTCAGGTGGTGGAAGAGGCTCCTTGCTCAGTGTTTGTCGTGAAGCTAAAGTGACAAGTTGGAAGCATAATCCCCCCACTCTCCACTCCCCACCCTTCATGACCACGCTGGAAACCGACCGCCTGCTCCTGCGCCTGTTCCGCGAAGCCGACCTAGATGCCTACGCCGAGATGTGTGCCGATCCAGAGGCAATGCAGTACATTGGACCCGGCCATCCCCTATCGCGAGCTGAGTCTTGGCGCAGTATGGCCACAATGCTGGGACACTGGCAGTTGCGGGGCTATGGCCTGTGGGCGGTGGAAGAAAAAGCGAGCCGCGAGATGATTGGCCGCATTGGCTGCTGGAATCCCGAAGGCTGGCCGGAGTTTGAAATTGGCTGGATGCTGCGCCGTCCTTTCTGGGGCAAAGGCTTGGCCACCGAAGCGGCAAAAGCTTCCATCGAATACGCCTTTCAAATCCTAGGACGGACCCATATTGTCAGTTTGATTGTGCCGCAGAATCAGCGCTCGATTCGAGTCGCAGAGCGGTTGGGGGAAAAACTGGAAGGACGCACAGAAATTTTTGGCCGCGAGGTGTTGATTTACGGCCTAGAACGAGAAGACTGGCTGGAGCATCGTTAAATACCAAGTTTTGAGTTTTAAGTTTTGAGTTTT
Organism: Leptolyngbya sp. NK1-12; assembly: GCF_032598965.1. Taxonomy (NCBI): domain Bacteria; kingdom Bacillati; phylum Cyanobacteriota; class Cyanophyceae; order Leptolyngbyales; family Leptolyngbyaceae; genus Leptolyngbya; species Leptolyngbya sp. NK1-12. The sequence goes on along the minus strand of NZ_CP053586.1, from coordinate 4,962,777 downwards.
GAGTTTTGAGTTTTAAGTTTTGAATTTTAAGTTTTAGTGGCATCGCCTGTGCATAGCAGGTCTGTAGCATAGGTGAAGTACAAACGGTTCACTTGGGGCATCTCTCAAGCTTTCTGCTGAGCCAAAAATTGCCGCAGCCGCAATAGGCTGAAGGTTTGGCCGAGATTCAGCGGCAGCAACGAAATTCCTTCCAGGCTCGACTGCACCCAACCGTCACCCCAATACCACTGATGGAAGCCATCGATGCCCTGACTCATCAATAACCGCAACCCGTTTGGCTCCACTAAATCGACTTCATGGCGAATCGTAATCGGTCCGATGTAGCTGGTAAATATCGTGCCTTTTTGCAGACGGTCGGGCAATCCAGCAGAGAAGGTTTGCGGAGCCAGCCATTGCCGAAACTGATCCGGACAAAGCAAGCTATCCCGAATCTGCTGTTCAGAAGCATCGACTTCAATCCGCAGGTTGCTTTGTTGAAACGTGCCAAACATAGAGAATAGGGCTGATGGGTAGGGTCCAGATTCAGATTAACGTACTGTAGGCAAATTCGGTTGGAGATGGGGTTTGGGATATTCGCGCCGCTCGAAATTCTGGCTATGCGTTCATTGGCATTGCTTCAGATGGTAAAACCGCCGCATTATTAGAAGAGGGAGCCAGACATGTTCTACCAAACTATCAGGACTTCGATCGCTTTATCGCATTGCTCGATTACTAAATTCGCTTATGTCTGAGCCAGTCACGATTACCGTTAAGCTATTTGCGGCCTACCAGGAAGCCTATGGGCTGCCCGAACTGGTTTTGGAGTTGCCCACTGGCACCACCGTGGCCCAAGTGCTGGATCGCCTCCTGGCAGAGCATCCAGAACTAGAGCAATGGCGAGATGTGACTCGGTTCGGCGTCAATTTGCAGTTTGTTGCAGCAGACACCCCAGTGCAGCATCACGATGAAGTCGTGCTGATCCCGCCAGTCAGCGGCGGCTGACTCACCGCTTAAACGGCTCCCACTTCAAAGATCCATTCTTCTGTGCCGATCTTGATTCGATCGCCTGCTGACAGCCACACGGCCTGATGCGGCGTCAGTCGCTGCTGATTTAGGTAGGTGCCGTTAGAGCTACCCAGATCGGTCAACCGATAGCGTCGAGTGCCGCTGGTGTTTTCTACCTGTTCGATGCAGGCATGGTTACGGGAGCAGAGTTCATCGCTAGAAACGAGCGTATGATGGGCTTCTCTACCAATGGTGAAGGGATTGGCGGCAATCGCGATGGGAGCGCCAGATTGGCAGTGGATTAGACGAGCGGTAGTGGTGGCTGAATCGATAGCAAGCGTAGTTGGCGGCAGTGGCGTTTTGTAACGGGCTGGAGCAATGGGTTGAGGAGGCCGTTCACCGGGTCTCAGCACAAAGGTTTCAGCAATTTGCGCCTGCAAGTTTGCCTCATGCTCTAACTCGGCCCGAGCAGTCAAACCCTCGAGTTGGCGAATTACACCTCGCTTTTGCGGGAAGCTAATATCACTGACCCGGACATCATCTAGATTGAACCCCAGCGTGTAAAAGCTATCGATTTGGGCAAGCAGGTAATCGCGAATCTGGACTCTGCCGATTCGATTCAGTTCTTCTAGCCGCAGTTGATTGACCACTACTCCCAAATTGTCTTTGATTGCACTGGTCAGGGCAGCGATTGGGTCCGAAAGCTCTAGCGCCACTCGTTTAGGGTCCACCACCTGATACATGACGCTGAGCGAAATATTGACCAAATACTGATCGCGGGAGACAAAATCTCCCTGAGAAACCACGTCTAGATGGCGAATTTTGCTGTCTACTAACACAATTTCGCATTGCTCTAAGAGCGGCAGCGCAAAGCTGACGTGGCGACCGGGTTCCAGTTTCCGCACAAGCTGACCGTTTTTAACCAATAGCCCCACGTACCCTGCACCGATAAAGTTCATGCTGAATCCGGCCCAGCGCTCTGGTGTAATCGTTTGGATCAAGGGTAGAGAATCGGTGGTCATGCAAGCCTGAAGAATATCCTCGTTACAATCCTAGCTTTGGCAACTGCTTCTGAGGGCAAACATTTGTTCAGTTCTACAACCGGCTGCTGCCAAGATCTGATTCAGCTTGACCAACCAATTCAGCTTGACCAATAAAAAACTGGAGAATGCTGTGATCCTCCAGTCTTAGTGAGGTTAACCAGTCTGGGTTAACTCAATGGCTAAGAGAGTTAGGCAAGAGAACCCATTCCGAGGTCGGTTGACAGTCCAGCCATGGAACCACCCAGCCCTGCCAATCCGACTTTTGGATCGAGGTTGAGCGGTTGGCTTAACTGCAACACCACGATTTCATTGTTGTCAATTGCAGGCGGACGCCCAACGGAAAAGGGATAGTTGTTGTCGTTGGCAACCAAGATGGTGTTTTGGTCGATGACCAGGACATCTTCGATGGTTTGGAACGGCATTGTGTAGGTGGTGCTGCCATCTTGGTTGAGATCATCTGGGTCTTGAATATTCAGCAGATCGGCCACTTCCTGTTTGGCAACATATCCACTATCGTCTTTCTGAGAAAAATCTACTTTGTAGATCTTTTTGAATTTAGCGGCACTGCCTTGGTTGTTATCCCGCTCAATTACCAGGTACTGATTGTCATTAACAACCGCAAAGTCTCCAATCGCGTGACTGGGATTTTCTAGACGATAGTAGCCAATCAGTTCATCAGCATAGGTTTGCGTTTGCAAATCATACTCGTAGATGCGCAGTGCGTTGCTGGGATCGCCAATTACAGCTCCTTCTAACAGTGGATAGATCTTCGTGCCGTCTGGGTTGATTGCCATTCCCTCCAAACCTCTGGAGCGTCCCAGATTAGCCAGGGCTGTGCCTGCCAAAACATCAGGATGATCCGGGGATTTTACCTCGCCCTGCGCCGCCTGATCGCGTACCTTATCGCCTGTGGCGGGAAAATCTGTGAAGTAGCCATCAACACCCAGCTGGATAAACTGCCGATATTCCAGCTCTGGATCACCATTGTAGTCCCTCGCCAAATACAAGCCCTCGTTGCGGAACGTGTAGGGGTGAACCAGCAACCCAGCATCGTGGGCATCTTGAACCAGCATGGTAGGTGCAGTTGTGGTTTTGTCAGCATCATTCACTGCCCCATCCCCATTCACATCATCGGCTTTACCATCGCCATCAGCATCAGTGCCTTTGACGGACACAATCATCCGCTTCCAGGGGCCAATTCCGTCGGCGTAGGTGGCAACTTCCTTGAGTCCTTCCGGCGTGCGTAGATCGCCATAGGTGCGCTTGTCGCCACTGACAACAAAATCATAGGGCTGGTTTTCAATCAACGTGCCGTCGAGGGCAATGTCAGCCGCATCAAAAAGCTGAACCAGGGGTACATCTATTTTTTGGTTCAGTTCCTTGAGGTTAGCGACTTCAAACGACTGAATGAAAACCGGAGAATCTGCTTTGTCTAGCCCATTCTGCTTGAGAATTTCCACCAGCGGTTCTTCCAACGACAGGCCGATGGAGTCGTGATAGGTGGGATGTTTAGTTTCAGGATAAATACCAATCGTGCGGCCTGTTTCGGCACTTTTGCGCTTGGCTAGATCGATCACTTCCTGAAGTGTGGGAACCTCAAATTGACCGTTGAAGAAAGGACTGCGGAACGGCAATCGTTCAATCGCCCGCAGAGTTTTGATCTCTGCTAGCGTAAAATCTTCGGCAAACCAACCTGTATAGTCGATGCCATCAATGGTTTTAGTGGTTTTGCGATCAGCAAATTCGGGGCGGCTCGCCACATCGGTAGTCCCAGAAATCTCGTTCTCGTGACGGGCAATCAGCACTCCATCTTTGGTTGAAACCAGATCTGGCTCAATATAATCGGCTCCCTGTTCGATAGCCAATTCATAGGCTGCTAGGGTATGTTCCGGACGTAGACCGCTAGAGCCGCGATGCCCAATCACGATCGGCGGTTTGCCATCCAGCGTCTGGAAATTGGGGATGTTGGGAATTGCAATTGGCGCGTCGAGCAGTTTGCCTGAGCTATCAAAATGCAGCAGATAAGGACCAAACTCATCACCAACCCAGATCGTGCCATCGGGGGCTAGTGTAAAGGATTCAACGTCAAAGTCGGCTCCGGTCAGCAATCGCTCGCTGCTGCTGTCATTGACAATCGGGAACGGTATCTTCTTGTCTGGATCGGCAAGCTGAATAAAACTGTCGCCCAGCTTAACGCTGCCATCCTCCTTGGCCGTATCGCGAAAATTAGGCTCAACGCGATAGATCCGCAGCAAAAAATCCGCACTATTCGTTTTGGACCCAAAGCCATTGTCAGCCATGAACCAGTACGTGTTCTGATCGGCAAACTGAACGGCGCTAAATCCTTGAACGGGCTGACCTTGGGTAAATGGACCGGTCCGACCATTGGCAGACACAGCTTTACCAGCTGCAGGACCCGCTGCAAATGTGTCTGCGGGTAGGGACGCAAATCCTTTAAGTGTGGTGTCTGTCATAACTTCTGTATAGAATGCTGCAACATGACAATTTGTTTGCGCTCACAGCATCCCACAGCAGCTTTAAGGGACAGCCCAGGTTGGTTTAGAAACCGTTAAACGATGGGTTAAGAGAAGGCTGTTAGTCTGTCTGAGATTATGTTTAAGATTGCGTTTAAGCAGAACCCTCAAACTTTTACATGAGCCATTCAGCGCGTCAAGCGCTTTAAAGTTGCTTCCATCACCGCTGTTGTCTGACCAAAAATCGTAAATGCTAGCGCTTCTCGATAGACTCGCTGAGCCGGATGGTTGGCGTAATTAGCAGAGCCACGTGATACCGCTACAGCCGCATGGGCGCACCGTACTGCTAAATCAATAGACCAAGCTCGTAGATCGAGCTGATGCATGCCTGTATCGCCGATTGCCTGCGCCTGATACATGGCCGACCGACAGGTTTCCAATTCTTGTGTCAGGGCGATCAGCGTCTCAGTAATAACCGACTGAGCTGGAGCGGCTGCCAGAATATCTAACCCAGCTTGCGCGCATCCCAATGCAAAGAAGCCGTGATGTAATACATTACTGCGATCACTCTGGTGAATCCAATCGGCAGGCTTAAGATCAAGTACCTGATCAACTGGTAAAAACCAGTTTGCTAATTGGGCAGTGACCGTATTCGTGGATGCCATTGCTGCCAACTGCAAGGGTTGGCTCAGCGCGATCCAGCCACCGTTCACTGTTTCATCCCGTAGGGGCACCAGACCAAACAGCGCCCGTCCATCAGGCAGCTCTGCACCGAGAATAAACTGCTCGAAACAGCCAAAACCAGTGATCCAGGGTACATTCCCACTCACGTAATATCCATCGCGGCTCGGCGTGGCTTTAACCGCCGCTTCACCTGATCGTCGCAGTTGGGAAAACCCCAAACCAATCCGCTTTTGACCCGTTGCCATATAGGGTAAATACTTTTGCTTCAGCGACTCATTGTTGCTTTGGGCTAACCTTGCTGCTGCGCTTTGATGCTGGGTTTGCAGAAAGGCGAGAGCACCCGAATATCGGGCTGTCAATTCTTGAAATGTACGAAAGGTGAGTTCATTCACTCCTGTTCCCTGCCACTCTGGTGCAACCCGTAAGGCGAGAAGCTGTTGCTCACCCAGTTCGCTGAATGCCTGCTGTAATGCTTGTGGGTCAGTGTCCAAACGAGCAGCTTTCGGAGCCACGACGGTCTGCAAAAAAGCGGCGGCTCTGTCCAGCACAGACTGCTCTAACAGCAGGGGTTGATTTAAACAAGACGACATAGGCTTCTCTAAAATCACTGAGAAAACTGTAGCAAGTTAGCCTAGGGATATTAAGTTTTGGCCGCTGCGGAGCAGTGCTCTAGTGCTGAGCCTATGCGTAGCACGTAGTTTTGAATTGAAGAATATGGCAAAAAGGACGGTTAAGGATGGCTTCAGTTTTGTTAGCTTTGGATTTTGGTGGAACGAAGCATGCCGCGGCAGTTGTTGGGGCGGGCGAAACTCAGTGGCGGGCGTATCAACGACATTTGGCTCCAGTTCACTCCAATGCCCAAACCGATCTCGAGGTGATGCGATCGCTGATTAAACAAGTCTTGAATGGTGCATCTCCCACCGCTATTGGCGTTAGCTTTGGTGGGCCAGTCGATTTCAGTACGGGAACTGTGCGGCTGTCGCACCATGTGATGGGCTGGGAGAATACTCCGCTTCAGCAGCTTCTCGAAGCAGAATTTGGCGTACCGGTACGGGTTGATAATGATGCGAATGTAGCGGCATTGGGCGAGCATCGGTTTGGGGCAGGGCAGGGCAGTCAGGATCTGCTTTACATTACGGTGAGCACGGGTGTGGGCGGCGGCTGGATTTTGCATGGGCAACCGTGGCGCGGCTCTGAGGGCATGGCGGGCGAGATTGGTCATATGGTGGTGGATCCGCAGGGACCAGTTTGTCTGTGTGGGAAGCGGGGCTGTGTCGAACGGTTGGCATCCGGTCCCTACATGGCGCAACAGGTGCGTCAGGTGCTGCTGCAACAGCCTGAGCAAGGACAAAGGCTGCGATCGCTAATCAACCATGAGCTAGACAACTTGACGGCTGTGCAGATTAGCCAAGCGGCAGCTCAAGGGGATGAAGTAGCACAGGCCGGATTGCAAAAAGCGGGATGGGCCTTGGGAGTGGGTATCGGCAATGTTGCGAATTTGATCAACCCACAGCGGTTCATTCTGGGAGGCGGTGTGACGAAATCGGGCGAACTATATTGGCAGACCGTCCGTGAAACGGCACGTGCCACAGCCCTACCCGAAGTTCATTTTGAAATTGTGCCCGCTGCTCTGGGAGATGATGCGCCTTTGTGGGGAGCAGTGGCGTTGCTGGAAGAGGAATGAGGGAACGATTTGGGTGGATGGGCTTTGCCGTGAGCGGCTCAACCGAAGGGTGGATGGGTGATGTTTACTTGTGTGATCTATAGAGATGGTTGCAACTTTCCTTGTTTCATATCTCATAATAGTTCTGTTTCCTGATTCCTTTCTTTGAGCTGTCATACCTGTGCTCTATTTCTTCCCATGTTGGTGTCTCACTCGCTAGACTCATCCACTTTTCCCACGGCATTTTCCCTCAAACAATACCGCCGCACACATTGTCGATGGTCTCTGCATCTTAGGCGTTATCAGCGTTGCGGACAGAGGAGATGATTTCATTTACCGGGTTAATCGATAGCATCGGGGAGTTTTTCCCGTCCAGCGTTTGAAGGCGCGGTTAAACGCACTCGGCTCTGAAAAACCGAGCAAGAACGCAATGTCGTGAATCGAGAACGTCGGGTCTTTCAAATACCGCAGCGCTAATTCTTGGCGAGTTTGATCGAGTAATTTCTGAAACGAGGTTCCTTCCGCTTGTAGTTCTCGCTGGAGATGGCGGATGCTAATCGAGAGTTCAGAGGCAATCGCGTCAATTTTGGGGAGTTCTCCCTTAAGATGCTCTGCAATGAGATAGGCAACTTTTTGGGTGTAGCGATCGCCCCCATTCAGTGTGCCTAACATTGCGTCTGCCTGTTGCTCAAAAAAAGATAGTAAATTCGCATTGCTAGACAATACAGGCCAATCCAGATATGCCGCATTAAAGGCTAACCGATTAAACGGCATTGCAAATTTTAGATCGGTTTGAAAAATGCGTTGATACTCCGAGATATCCCCAGGGGAAGCATGGCGAAATGAAACCATCGATGGACGCAGCTCTTTGCCTGTGAGTGATTTGACAGCGGCTAAGGTAGAGGCAAACGTGCATTCGGCATCGTAACGCGATTCTTCTAACTGGTCATTTTTGAATATCAATCCAGAACTAAAACTGCACTCAAAAAAAGCCATCCCGTCTGAAATTGAAAGTTGGCAGGGAAACCCCTGACAAAAGAGATAGGTGTAGCGACAATATTTCTCAAGGACATCAGCCAGGGTTTGACAATTGAGCAAAATGTACCCAACGATTCCATAGTTACCTACATTAAAGGCTTCCCCAAAATGCAGTCCCAGATTCTCATCACCCGTTTGTTTGACGACCTCGCGCCAGACAGCATAATGGACGGAGGCTGGGATTCGGTGATCCGGTGTTGTCAGTACGATCGGATCAAGTCCAACCTTAGAGCAAAGCTCCTCAATATCCATACCCTGATCAGCTGCAAACTGGATCAGACTACGGGTTAGATACCCGGATACCGTTTTTTCTTGCATTGATCCATCCCCTGTCAAACCCGAATGACAACTTTCCCCACGACCTGTCTCTGCTCCAGTTTGCAAATAGCAGCAGGAAGATCACTCAAGGGATAAATTTGATCAATGAGAGGTGCAATCTGACCGGATGTGAGCCAGTTCTTTAAGGTCAGAAGATCGGCTTGATTGGGGGTAGAGGCTAATGCGGTGACTTTGCGGCGACTGAATTTTGAAATCAAAGATCCGAAGAGCAAAATTTGAAACAATCGCGCGATAGAACCTCCCACCAAAACATAGGTTCCGCCGGGTTTCAAAATAGAGAAATAGTCAAACACTGAACGATACGCAGCCGCATCCAGAATCAAGTCGTAATCAATACCGCTTTGCGTCACGTCAACTTGCGTGTAATCAATCACCTGATCGGCACCAAGCAATTTCACCTTATCTATTTTTTGTGGACTGCACAGGGCTGTGACTTCTGCACCAAAGGCTTTGGCAATCTGCACCGCAAACGATCCTACGCCACCGGATGCACCAATAATGAGAACTTTCTGTCCAGGCTGAAGGTGTCCGCAGTCTCGGAGACCTTGTAAGGCAGCCAGTGCAGCCCCAGGAATGGCGGCGGCTTCCTCAAACGAGATCGTGTCAGGCTTTAAAACCAACGCTGATTCTGGGGCGCAGACATACTCGGCAAATGCTCCGAAGCCACACTCAGAAAGATCGCCAAAGACTTCATCCCCAGGCTTAAACTGGGTGATGGCTTGACCCACAGCTTCCACTCGTCCGGCAACATCAAAGCCGAGAATTTTCACCTTAGGCTGATGCAATCCGCCATAGATGAGGCGAACGATAAAGGGAGTGCCGCGCATCAGGTGCCGGTCTCCCGCATTTACCGACGTAGCATGAACCTTTACCAACACGCCCTGATCTGACACGACTGGCTTATCCACCGCTTCCAGTTTCAGCACCTCTGCCGAACCGTATTGAGAACGGGCGATCGCCTTCATTTTTTCATTCATCGTTTCATTGCCTGGGTTCGTTCCTGGGAGGAGGATACGCGAGGATATTGCTGCCATAGATTTTTAAGACTTCAGGAGAATGGATGCGAAGCGAACTTGTCATTCCTGGGCTAGACTTACAGTGTACGTCTATTTATAACGCTAGTTTAACTTACGCTGTAAGTTTGTCAAGTTCAATCATGGGACAACTCCCATCGACGGAGGCTAGAACGATTGGTTACAGGGCAATGCGCAATAAAAATGCGCAATAAAATAGATGGCTAAGACAGGGACATCCAACACCCCCTCTCCAACCCCGCTAAGCCGGGAGCGGATTTTGCAGACAGCCCTCCACCTGGCAGACGAGGGAGGACTTGAGGCGCTTTCGATGCGAAAGGTTGCCCAAGCATTAGGCGTGAAAGCGATGTCACTCTACAACCATGTTGCCAACAAAGACGACATAATCGATGGCATTGTGGATGGGGTGGTCAGCGACATTGAGTTGCCTCGCTTTGATCTGGATTGGAAAACTGCGATGCGGCGGCGGGCGATCTCGGCTCACGATGTGTTGCTAAAACACCCCTGGGCAGCGATGGCGATCATGTCCCGCATCAACGTAGGGCCAGCCATGCTGCGCTATGTCGATAGAACGATCGGCTGCCTGCGGGAAGCCGGATTTTCATGGGAGATGGCGGATCATGCCTGGAATGCGATCGACAGCCACATCTACGGCTTCACCCTCCAGGAATTAAACTTCCCTGTAGAAGCCTCAGAATATGCCGAGACAGCCGAACGCTTCATTTCGCATATCCCGCCAGACCAATATCCCTACATGCACCAACTGTCGCTTCACATCATTAATGGCAGTTATGACGGTCTACACAACTTTGAGCTTGGTCTCGATTTTATTTTGGATGGGCTAGACAGGTTGCGCGATCGGAACTGAGTATGGCTTCAAGCAAGTCAAAAACGAGTTGGGCTGGGCAGACTTTCGCTTGACCAATTATGGCAGTATCGAACGGTGGTGGGAAATTATCTTCAGTGCCTATTTGATGGTGACTTTGCAAGCTGATTATTGCCAGTCGTGCTTGGAGTCCCCAGAGTCTTCAAGCCAGGGAGCATCTGGGGTAATTTTAGAGTGTTTTGGGCAGCACCCCTGGTGGGAAGCAGGAGTGAGCTGGAAGAGTGCGTTCAATAACTTACGTCTAATCATTCAGCCTTATATCTTCTACTGCTTGCTTGCCCCTTGGCTGGAGGTGTTTTCTATTCCAGGATTGAAGCGTGGTTTCTTCCGATTGATGATGCACATGAACTATTTTTGCGGTTCTCCCAAACTTTCTCAAACTGTTGCAGCTTGATACTCAGACAGGGTTTTTCTACTGCCAGATTAACAAAAGAGGGATTACTGAGGGGAGACAAACCAAGAGAGAATTGATTGGCTCCAATGACTCAAAGCCGCCGTCACCTTGCTGATCATGGATCGAATCAGTTGAATTTGCATGGTTCTACTAACACTAATCAATCGAATGCTGCTACCCGACGTCTTTGCATATTTTCTTGGATCTTCTATTAGAGATTATTATTTGATGCTGCTTTGACTCTAAGTAGGTGGGCGCAATGATTGAGAAGACGCATTTCGACTCCGCTCAATGCGCAACGTTTCGGGAAGCAGAGGGTTGAGCGGAGTCGAGACCCGGCATTGTGGAGCGAAGATTAATTTAGCCTACCTACTTAACTGAAGGGTTGATCAACTTTTTCTACGATTAACGCATTATGGTTGATGCATTAATTGCCAAAACATCCGGGCTTGCTGCGGATCGGTGATTTCATTCACAATCGCTTCTACTAATTCTTCGGGAGAAATTGGAGTCTGTTGCATCAGTAGATCGTCTAGAATCAGGGTGCCGACTGGACCAATGCATTGGACTAAAGCCTGCTGACAGCGTTCTAGAAAATCTGAACTAAAGTTAATAGGTGGCTTTGTGCCTGGTAAAGATACACTAGAGGCGAAATTTTTAGAATAATTTTTAGAATAATTTGTAGAAGCATTAGAAGAAGACTGTGAGAACTGTGGAGAAGACCATAACTCGCTGGTCAAACTAGCTCTAAACTCTTCTGCCTGAGCTAGATCGGGAATTTCTGTTGCTAGCGATTCAATCAGCTCAGCGGGAGTGAGATTGGCAGACTGAGTCAATACTTGCTCCAACACGAAGGTGGCGATTGGTCCAATCCGGCGCGATAACTCCTGTTGGCAATGGTGAATGAAGGCTGAAGTCAGCGTGGTGGGAGTGGGTGGGCAGTTGGCTGGATGAGTGGTAACGGGCTGCTGCGAAGCAGTTGGGGAGTAGCGGGCTGCTGCAGAGCTATTGGGTGGTAGCGGGCTGCTGCGGGGCAGTTGGGCGGATGGGATGACAGGACGCAAATCGGCTAGGATTTCAGCAGCAGATTGGTAGCGGGCTTTTGGTTTGTCATGCAGCATTCGCTCTAGAATTCTAGCTAGCGTAGTGCTGATCTTGACAGAATCCTGCCAGCGCCACTCTAACGTTTCCTGGTCCATCAGAAGCTGCGGTTCTTGGCCGGTCAGCAATACTAGTGCCGTTACACCCAGCGCATACAGATCGCTGGATGGAAAACACTGGCCCATGCGCAGTTGTTCGGGGGGGGCATAGCCGAACTTACCGACAAACGAAGCTGTATCTGATGCTTTGCCATAGGCATAGATTCGATTAATGGTCTGTTTAACCAAGCCAAAATCGATCAAAACCGGGCGACTATTGGAAGCATTGGGTCGCATGACATTGTCAGGTGAAATGTCGCGATGCACAATTTGCCGCTGGTGCAAATACTCCAATACAGGCAGCAAATCCTGAAACCATTGAATCACCTCTGCCTCGGAAAAGGCTTGTCTCTGCGACTGGCGCTCACGTAAAAGCTGAGCGTAGGTTTCACCTGCAATATACTCCTGAACTAAAAACAGCCTTTCTTGCGCGACAAACCAGGCTAGAAACTTGGGAATTTGGGGATGGTCGATTTCGTAGAGGACGCGCGCCTCGCGTTCAAACAACTCCCGCGCTTTCTGCATGGCGTACTGGGTGCGATTAGCTGGGGCAAATTCCTTGAGCACACAGGGATGGTTGAAGCAGTGCGTATCGTAGGCTAGATAGGTCTGCCCAAAGCCGCCCCGACCCAGAAGTTTCTGAATTTGATAGCGATTGTTAATTAGCATCCATGCTTCATCCGCATCCCAGAGTCTCAAAGTGGAGGTATTGGAGATTCAACTGTTGGCACCGTCTCCATAGTCAAAACAGCAGGTTTTTGCTGCACCCTGGCTTCTAGAGGCCGCACTTTGGCAACCAGTTTGATGAACTGCTCGTAATTGGGCAAAGCTGCTTCAGGGATGTAACCAGCATCGCCAATAATGCTAGAAGGGGCATTCCGCATGGCGGTTTCAATCTGATATTGCAAGTTGCGGTCTACGGTAGGAGCTAGCAAAACTGCGCTAGCCGGAACGGCTCGACTCGTGTGCAAAACGCGAAACTGGGATGCCCCAAACTCATTGCGATATTGCTGAAACTCCTGTTCTGACATTGCCCCTGCGACAATCACGCCTTGACTCAACCAGTCCAACACAGTCCGTGGCGTCGGAGCGAACCGCACTTCTTGCAGAGTCAGGCCATAGAGGTCATACAACGGCAAATAATATCCCGTAGCCGATCCAGCCTCTCCCAATGCCACCACCTGATTCGCTAGCTCTCCCAGGGTTTGAATCGGACTATCGGCTCGCACTAGCAAAACCGAGCGTTCGTTGTTGCTGCTCTGCAGCGCAAAAATCGGAAGATACTGCTGGGAGCTGATGGCAATTGCTGCCAATCCCGGTGGTGCAAACACCATTGACCATACTCGCCGCTGAATCTGCTCGACAGCTTTGATTTCGTTATAGGCTGGCTCTAACTCCACCAGAGTTTTCAGCGCCGTTGCCAGATAGTCTCGAAATCGCTCAAACTTCTCTAAATAGTTGGCTGGCGCATCGTAGCTGACGATTCCTACAATCAGTTTGCCAATCGGCTCTTGCTGCCGATCGGTACATCCTTTCAGCAGAACGGGCAGCAGCAGCGCAGTCAGAAACAGATCACGACGAGACAGCATAGACCTATGCTAGCTCAACCCTGGTCAATCGCCGGCTTAATTCAGCATCTTATTATTTTGCTAACTTTCCAACATCTGTAAGCGATACAGGCTGGCATAAAGACCATTTTGCTCCAGCAGTTCTTCGTGTCTGCCCGATTCCACCAGCTGCCCCTGCTTCAGCACCAGAATTCGATCCACACTGCGAATGGTTGACAGCCGGTGGGCGATGATGATGGCTGTCCGGCCTTGCAGCAGTTTTTCCAATGCCTCCTGAATCACTGACTCAGTGCGCACATCCAAATTAGCAGTCGCCTCATCCAACACCAGAATGTTGGGATTGCGAATTGCAGCTCGCGCAAAGGCCAGCAGCTGCTTTTCTCCACCTGATAGGTTGGTGCCCCGCTGCCGCAGTTCGGTGTCGTAGCCCTGTGGCAGGCGCTCAATGAACTGGGCCACGTTCGTTTGTCCAGCGGCTTGGCGCACCTGTTCTAAGGTATAGGGTTCGCCCAGAGTAATATTGCTTTTCACATCCCCAGCGAACAAAAAACCATCCTGCAAAATTACCGCCATCCGCCGCCGCAGTTCCGCCTGAGGCATATCGCGAATATCCTGCCCATCCAGCAAAATCTGGCCCCGACTCACCTCATACAGCCGACAGAGCAACCGAATAATCGAGCTTTTTCCCGCTCCGGTTGGCCCCACCAGCGCCACCTTTTCCCCCGGACGAATCGTAAAATTCAAATCCCGCAGCACAAACTCATCCGGCTTATAGCCAAACCAAACCTGCTCAAACTGAATCTCGCTCGGAGTTGTCCTAGAAGCCTGCGGCACCGCTTGAGAATAGCCTTTGCCATCCTTCCATCCATCTGCCAGCCTATTCTGCCGCTCTACTTCCCCGGTTCCCCTAACTTCCCCATCCCCCACTCGCTCCGGATCGCGAATCTCAATCGGCTCACTCAAAATATCACTCACCCGCTCTAGGGCCGTTAATCCAGCCTGAATCGCCGTAAAGCGTTCGGCAAACTGACGCAGTGGATCAAACAAACGCTGAGCAAACAGAATAAACGAAGTCAGCAGACCAAATTCCAGCGCTTCGCCCTGCACTAGCAGGCTACCGAGCCACAGCACTCCGGCAATCGCCGCCAAGGCGATCCACTCCAGTGTGGCCGAAACCGCCGAGTCAAAGAAAATGGTTCGATCGACTTCTTTGATATAGCGCAAGTTGATTTGCCGGAACAGTTCCGAGTTGAACCGCTCCCGCCGAAATAGCTGCACCACATTGATGCCGACAATATTTTCTTGCAAGGTCGAGTTCAGCGTAGACAGTTCTTCCCGCGAGCGATAGTTAGCCGCTCGGTACTGTTGCTGAAAATAGATGATCAACCCCGTCACCGGCAGCAGCAGCACCAGCAACAATAGCGCCAACTGCCATTGCAAGCTAAACATCACGACAGTAATCACCAGCATCGTCAGCAGATCGCCAATTACCCCAATCGCGCCCGTAGAAAAGACATCGCCCAATGCATCAACATCACTGGTCAGGCGAGTGATCAAGCGACCGACTGGTGTGCGATCAAAGAAGCGCGTTGCCAAAGATGTGACATGATAAAACAAATCATTGCGAATATCGGCGGTAATTCGCTGACCTACTTTCTGAATTAAATAACCTTGAACACCACTCAGCGCCAACTGCACTACTAGCGTTAACACCAGTAACCAAATTAAAAGCTGTGCGCCCTCCACCAGCGAGCGACCCTGCAAGAACCCCATTACTGGCTCTTGTTTCGCCAACGCTACCGCCTGTCCAATAATAATCGGCTGCATTGCTCCGGCTAGCGCCAACGGAATCAGCAGCAGCAGAGCTATCAACAGCAAGCGAATATGGCGTTTTGCATAGGGCAAAAGAATTCGGAACAGCCGCAAATCGGTTGAGCGAGACGATTGAGATACCGAACGCGGCGGAGATACACTGGTCATACCGATGAAGAACTAAACGAGCAGATGGGCAGAGTCTATCTCACTCTAACGCACTCCCCCATCTCTCTAGGCGAAGTCAGGAGTCAGGAGTCAGGAGTCAGAATAATCCTCTGTTTCAATCCCACTCCCTACTCCCCACTCCCCACTCCCCACTCCCACTCCCCACTCCCCACTCCCTACTCCTCCTTACCCGCCAAATAGGACGCAGGACTGAGATACTGGGCATGGTCGCCCAGATTGGGTTCATACCAGATTTGACGGTAAATCAGCTCTAGTTCGCTTCCCACTTCCGAGAAGTAATCGATCTGACGGGCTTGCAGCGTCACCATCACCCGGTACACCAATAGGGCCAAAATCGCCACGATCATGCCTGCGGCTGTTGTGATCAGCGCCTCACCAATCCCGCCTGCGGCTTTGGTGGCCTGCTCAGTGGTGCCACCACCGCCAATGTTGAGGCTGCTGAAGGTGGCAATCAGACCTGTCACCGTTCCCAATAGACCCAGCAGCGGAGAAACGGCCACCACTGTTTCCAGCAGCTTGTCGCCCCGGCGCATCTGGACAAATTCCTTGTCGCCTGCGGCTTCCATTGCCAAGCGAAAGGTTTCGGGAGAAGGCTGCCGCAGTTTCAGAGGAGCGAGCAAAAACCGCCCGATTGCCAAATGCTGGGCACTCTCGGCAATTGCTCTGGCGTCTTCTAGATTGTAGCGAGCCGCGGCCAAGACATCATGCACAATTCGGTCTTCCTGGCTGACTAGCTGATACCAAAACCAAGCTCGTTCCAAGGCGCAGGCAATCGTTGCCACCGACAGGCCGACGATCGGAATCATCACCGGCCCACCTGCTTTCACTAACTCAAACAGATTCGACATAAACTCGCTGAACCCAATTACTCTGTCCTGTAGCCACCATCACCAGTGTCTTACAGAATGCTTGGCTTGGCTAGCAGTGTAGAATACTTTTGCGTCATGTAAGTTAGGTCAACCAAATCAAACAGTAAATGCAGTGCGGGCAGCCTGCCCACGCCAGCCAGACGCTGGCACTACGGATCTTTTGCCCACAGAGTTGGGGGAGGAGTGATCGGAGTATTGAATGGCGGCAAAATCGATGATTAATCTAAGAATCAGCTCCAAAATTCATCTAGATTAACTTCTGCTATCTCTTGTTGCACCTCCTGAAAATAGCTACTTTCTGTCAGCGTCGCCACTTCTTTTTCGCGTTTTTTCTGATCAATCTCAATTTTTAATTCTTCTAATTGGCGTCTTAATTCATCTTCGCGGCGTTTGCGTTCTGTAATATCCTGCACAATACCTTCGTAATATAAAACTCTGCCATCGTTGTCTTTCACTGCGCGGGCATCGATTTGGATCCAAATGATACTGCCATCTTTACAGTAGCAGCGGTATTGAAAATCTTTGACTGCATCCTGTTGTTCTAATAGCTTCCTAAATTCAGCTCGTTTTTCCGGGTCCACATAAAGCTGTTCGCCAATATTGGTGATGCTTGCCATCATTTCAGCCGGTGAGTCATAGCCATAAATTTTTGCTAAGGCCGAATTAGCATTAATAAACTGTCCTCCTGGAGAGGATTGAAAAATTCCTTCTAAGGCGTTTTCAAAGATGCTGCGGTAGTTTTCTTCGGCAATTCGCAGTGCCTCTTCCGCCCGTTTGCGATCGGTGATATCGCGGACCATGATCAATACTTCATCGTCTCCCATTACCAAAATTCGGACTTCTTCATCTTGGGGTTGGGCATCAATGGTGATGCGTTGCTCGTAGACCTGCAGTTCACCTGTGGTTAGGGCTTGCCGAACGTGGTGCATTCGCAGTTCAGCCAAATCGGGCGGAAGCGATTCCCGAACCGTTCGTCCCCGACTAAATTGTTTGACGCCGTGCACCCCTCGCAGCCGATCGCTGCCCACAATCTCTAAATAGGTGCCATCGCCTTTAGCGCGAATCATCAAGTCAGGAATGGTGGTGACAATCGCACGGTTGGTCGCCTCGCTTTGTTGCAGCGCCTGAAAGGATTGCTGGATCTGTCCTGCCATGCTGTTGAAGGACGTTGCCAACGCATCAATTTCGGTAATGGGGCTGGGGGCAATTTGTTGGTCGAGGTGACCTTTGGCAATCTCTTCAGAGGCTTGGGATACGCGCTGAATTGGTTTTGTCACCCACCGCGAGGTCCAAATCCCCACTGCGATCGCTGTGGCCAAGGCAAGTAGCGTCAGCCCGATGGCATTACGCAGAGTGGCATAGATTTGGCGCATAAAATCGGCTTCTGGCACCACCACCACAATCAACCAATCAATGCCGCGGCCATCTTTCAATGGCAACACGTGCACAAACTGCCGTTCGCCATTGATCTGATAGTTGAGCTGTTGCGATTGCTGAATCTGCTCAAAGCCATTAAATTGCTGTTGCAAATAGCGAGCCGTTTCCCGCACTAGTGGGTTTTCGCTTGCTGTGGCGGTCACCAGCTTTGCCTGCTCGCCTTGCCCGACCGTCAGAGGCTCATCCGTAGAGCTAGAAAGCATGGAACCCGCGCGATCGATCACAAAGGCTTCGCCGGTTCGGCCAATCGACAAGCTGGCCAAAAAACGTCTCAAATCCTGTAGCAGCACAACATCCGTGGCACAAACTCCCGCGATCTTTCCCGATGCATCATACACGGGCATACTGGCTGTGATCGTTGGCAATCCAATTGCAAAATCTAGATAAACCTCAGTCCAGATCGGTTTCTCCTGCTGCAATGCCGCCTTATACCAGGGCCGTTGACGAGGATCATAGGCTTTGAGCTTCTCTAAAATCCGCTGGCGATTGCCCCGGTCATCCATCGCATAAAAGTAAAAGCGATTATCGGTTTGGGCATTACTGGCGAACAGAGCAATTGGCTCTGAGGCTTGTCTAGGCCGACGCATCACGCCGAGAGCCTGTCCTTGAGCATCGCCGCAATAGGAGGCATAGACAAAGGGAGAAATCTGAATCTGGGTGAGAAACTGTTTGGCATTGCTGGCCGTTGCCAGATCAAAATTGCCTTCTGTAAAGGCCGAGGCATTCAGCTGATTAAAATTATGAGGGCTTTCCAAATAGGTTGTCAGTTCGGCTTCAATTCGAGCTGTCACTTCGCTCCGCAATTGCGTTGCCAGGTCATTAACTGCCCGTTGCCCATTGCGAAACGAGAGGTATCCCACCAATCCGACGGCTGCCAGAATTTGCAGAACGAAGGGTACTACTAGGGTAACGCGCAGGGGAAATTTACCCGGAATGGGGGGAGTGGCCTTACCAGTCATTGATACCATCTCCTCCGGCGATCCACTCCTGTAAATTGCGCTCTGGCTTCGCCACATTAAACAAGTGCAAACCAAAATCCTGGGAGAGATCCTCACAGACCTTGATGCCCCGCACACTGTTGCCTTTTACATCTAGAGGGGGTGAGAAAGTACCAATACCTAATTTTCCGGGCGCGATTGCCGTAATGCCGCCGCCGACTCCACTCTTAGCCGGCAATCCCACACGATAACACCACTCGCCGGATGCATCATACATGCCGCAGGTCAGCATGACGCTAATCACATCTTGCACATAGCGTTCATCAATCGCTCGTTGTTTTGTAACTGGGTTCACGCCACCGTTTGCCAACGTTGCCGAAAGCATAGCCAGATCGCGAGCATTCACCATAATTGAACATTGCTGAAAGTAGAGATCCAGCGTTTCATCAATCTTCTCGCTAACCATGCCAAAGTTCAGCATCAGGTAAGCCATGGCTCGGTTGCGATAGCCGGTTGCCTTCTCAGATAAAAAAACCGGCACATTGATATCATGGTCCCGTCCGGTATAGCGTTTGAACATTTCCAGCATTCGTTTCAAGCGTTCCGTACCGTTTTTGCCCTTAATTAAATCTGCCGTGGCAATCGCCCCAGCATTCACCATTGGATTATAGGGGCGGTTAGTCACTTCATCTAGCACAATCGAGTTAAATGCTTCGCCCGTTGGCTCTACGCTGACCTTGCTATTCACATAGTCGCGCCCGTGGTCTTCCAGTGCTAAGCCAAACACAAACGCTTTAGAAATGGACTGAATCGTGAACAACTGGTCGCACTCACCAACCTCAAATACCTGTCCCTCTGTGGTGACTACACAAACGCCAAACCACTCCGGTTTTGCCAGTGCCAGTTCTGGAATGTAATCGGCCACGGCACCTTCATTCAGCAATCGGTACTTCTCATATAAATCGTTCAGATAATTGCGAAAGGGCGACGTAACCGCAGTAATAGAACTGGCTAGAGATTGCAATTCTCCAAAATTCGACATGCCACTTACCCCTCGATAATTTGCTGTGCCACTTTGCGAAATTCCTGACTCACCGGATGCTCCGGATATTTCACGCAAAACACCCCTTCGCTGGCGAGCTGCACGATATCTTCCGACAATGGAAATATTCCGGCAACCATTTCGCCGTATGTTTCCTCTACTTTTTGCTTCAGGGCTTCCAGGTTGAGTTTGCTGTGGGCTTTGTTGATGGCCAATAGCATCTTCCGCACTTTCAGTTGCCGCGCCACATCCATCGTCACCGCTGTGCCCTGATAATCTTGCTTGTCAGGGCGGAGAATCAAAACTAGCACATGAGAGATTGCAATTGATAAAAACGTTTCTTTCGAGAGGCCAGGATGGGTATCAATAAACAAATAATCCAGCTGAAGTGTTTTTACCAGATTGCGAAACCCATCATTCATCAGTTTGACATCATAGCCATCCTTCAGGATCCTGGCAATATCATCTGCCTTAACACTGGACGGAACCAGAAATAGCTTGCCTGCACCCTCGATCCCCACATTGGCACTCAGATCATAGGCAGCATCTTCGATTGAGCTTTCACCCCACAAATAGTTATTCAGGGTTTTGTCCATTTGCTCTGGTTCCAGACAAAACAGGTTATGGATTCCTGGAGAAGGAACATCTGTATCAACAACACCTACACGGTTCCCCAGGGCAGCCACGGTGGTTGCCAGGTTCGCAGTAAAGTTAGACTTACCCGTACCACCTCGATACGAGTGAACGGAAATAACTCTAGGCATATTTACTTAAAATGGCTGTCAATGGCTTCCATAAGATTAGCATCTCTTTTTTTAAAGGGAAAATCTAAATGGAAGTGTAGTATCCACAACGGATGATCGGGCAAACCTGCTTCAGCAGTCTCTTTGCTTCCTAATGAGGGTTCTGCCGTGAAAGTTTTCCAGCCTACAGCGCTTTGAGCGTCCCAGAAATGAGGATAGGGAGCTAGTCTGGCTGCTCGAACAGCTGCCAAACTTGATACACCAAACTTGATAAGTAGAACAGCATAATTAAACATGAAACCCAAAGGGGGGGTTGGCCGCCCGAAGGGCGGCGACAACACCCTGATCTTGGTTTTAATTAAGTTGAATTACTTACAATAGACATCAGGATTCGATCATCGACCTCAGGCGATGATCGCTCGCTTATTGCTGGAACTTTTGAACCAATGCCTTCTGCAACACACTTGGCTTGTGACTCAACCAGATTTGATGGCGATTGTCTTTGGTATATCCAACAATCACAGCTCCAATAGGTGAATCAATATCTGGATACATCTCTGGAGTCATGTCTCCACTATTCAAAAAATCTGTAATCTGCACCAGACCTCGGAGCGTCCAAATGCTCGAAAGTTCCTGGAGCCGAGTGACGACAACTCTTAGCTTAAGGCAAGGGAAGCCAGCAGCAAACCTGTGACCGACGTTTGCGTAGCGTTCCCGAAGGGTACTTCCCCCCTGACTCCTATCCCAACCGCTCAACCAAATGCTCCCCGACCCGCAACGCATTGGCAATTACCGTCAGAGCCGGACTCACACTGGCATTGGCCGGAAAGAAACTGCTGTCTACGACATAGAGATTATCTACCTCATGGGTGCGGCAGTTGAGATCGAGCACCGACGTAGACGGATCGGCACCAAAGCGGCAGGTGCCACATTGATGCGCGACCACCTGAATCGGCATATCGCTGCGGGGATGGATGCCAGTGCGGCTAAATAAACTACTATCAGCCGTTTCTACGGCCCTCAACACTTCGAGCCAGCGATAAACCAACCGATCGTGGGCTTCCACATTGTTTGGCTCGTAATCGAGATGCAGCTTTTCGCCAACCCAGTGGACGCGATTGTTGGGGTTGGGTAAATCTTCTGTTTGTAACCACCAGCCGATTGAACGAGTTGCCAACTGCCGCAGACCAAAGTCGGGCAGGACTCTGGTAACGAGGGACAATACCGGCGGTGCTTCTGAAAAAATTACATCTTGTAGGATACCGCCTGAGTTTTGGATGTGGCCCATCGGATAGGCATAGTTCTGGTCGCCCCAGTAAAAGTCATTCACTGACACGGTCCGTTGAAACAACCCAGAGTTGGAAGTAGCGCTGACCTGCACCACCACCGACAGCAATTGCTTCATCAGATTGCGTCCTACGAGATCAGAGCTGTTGGCGATGCCGTTGGGGTGCTTTTCGTTGGCAGAGCGCAACAACAACGCAGCGGAGTTAACCGCACCGCAAGCCAGCACAATCATGTGCCCTAGAAACAAAAACGACTCGGAGCCAATCGTCGCCTCAACGGCCTTCACTTCTGTACCGGATGGGTTGGTATGCAGACAAACCACCTTAGCTCCGGTTTTCAGCGTCACGTTGCTAGAGTGTTTCATGGCGGGCGAGATGCCAGTATCCTCCGAATCGGTGCGGCCCTGATCGCCGAGACCAATTGGTAAATAGGCCGGATGAATGCCCTGCTGCTTCAGGATCTGGCAAACTTGCTCGACCTGGGGTTGGTGCTCAACTGGGGGAAAGGCATAGTCGGCACTGCGGGGTGGCTCGGTTGGATCATCGCCCGCCTTACCGTGGACCTGATAGAGGGACTCCGCTTCGGTGTAATAGGGTTCAAAATCCTGATACTTCAGCGGCCATTCGGGTGAGAGGCCATCCTGATGCTGCACAGCTTCAAAGTCTCGCTCTCTGAATCGCAGCAAAGCACCGCTGTAGATTTTGGTATTGCCACCTACCGAGTAGCTGGTTTGGGGATAGAAGGGTTCGCCGCTGCTGTCATGCCATTGTTCTGGCGCGTGGTACTGCTCTTTGCGAAATACTTCTAAATCAACCAACTCAGAGCTTTCTTTGGCTAAAAACTCTCCCCGCTCCAACACTAAGATCTTTTTGCCGGTTGGGGCCAATTTGCGGGCCAAGGTGCCGCCGCCAGCACCCGTACCAACAATAATTACATCATAGTATTGATCGTCGATAATCATAGGAATTCTCCTAAGGAGAGTAGGGAGATAATAGGGGAATTACTGCCAGACGTAAATCAGAATAAATAGAATAATCCAGATCACATCTACAAAATGCCAGAATAGGGATGTTGCTTCGACACCAAAGTATCCTCGCTCGTAATTACCGGGAACAAACGAACGAATCAGCATCAAGACTTGCAGCAGAATCCCAGTCAGAACATGCAGACCATGAAAGCCAGTCAACAGATAGAACGTACCACCAAACACACCCGAAGTGACGCTAAACGGTAAACTGCTCCATTCCACGGCTTGACCATAGAGGAAGTAGCTGCCCATGGCCATGGTGGCTAGCAGAAACAAGCGAAATCCCCACAGCTTTTTGTCGTGCAGAAACCGCTCGGCTACGTAGATCACAAAGCTACTGGACACCAGCACGATGGTATTGATTGTCGGATCGCGGGTTTCTAGTCCCGTTACTCCCGGTGGATACCAGTCGGGTACGGTGGTTTTATAGATAATGTATCCGGCAAAGAAACTGAGAAAGATAACGCTCTCTGAGAGCAAGAACACAATAAAGCCGAATTTACTGTTTCCCGCTTCGTCGTGCTCCTGCTCTTGGCGAACCCCGGCTTCGACCTGTTGGGCGATGGCTCTTTCTGTGGTCATGGATTTGCTCCTGTGCGGTTAGCCGCTAGTTAAGGCGTTTGAGTTAGTTCCTGTTGGGGATTGGTTGCCACCAACGGTTCATCGGTGCCGTAGCGGTAGGGCGGCGAAATCACGGTGGGAATTTCCTCAAAGTTTTCCACGGGCGGCGGTGAGCTGGTCAGCCATTCCAAGCCGATGGCCCGCCAAGGATTGTCTCCCGCCTTTGCGCCCCGAATCCAGGAGCTGACCATGTTGAGAATAAACGGCAGAGTGGACATGCCCAGCAAAAAGCCGCCCAAGCTCGCCAGCACGTTCCAGTAGGCAAACTCCGGGTCATAGGAGGCAACGCGGCGCGGCATGCCCATCAGTCCCGCTGGGTGCATCGGTAGAAACGTCAGGGCTGTACCTAGATAGGTCAAGGCAAAATGCAGCTTGCCCAAACCTTCGTAGTACATGCGTCCAGTCATCTTGGGGAACCAGTGGTAGATGGCGGCATAGATAGCCATCACAATCGCCCCATAGAGGACGTAATGGAAATGGCCGACAACAAAATAGGTGTTATTGACATGAATGTCAATCGGTACTGACCCAAGAAAGATACCGGTAATACCTGCAAACAGCCAATTACTAATACCGCCCAAAGCAAACAGCATCGGAGTGGTCAGGCGGATTTTGCCGCCCCAGATGGTAGCTACCCAGCCGAAGACTTTGATACCGCTGGGGACAGCTACCAGCATCGTCGTTACCATGAAGAACATCCGCATCCAGCCTGGTGTGGCGCTGGCAAACATGTGATGTACCCAGACCGCACCGCTAATCACCGTGATCAACAGCGACGAGGCCGCAATGACTCGATAGCCAAACAGCGGTTTGCGTGCATGGACTGGCAACACCTCTGAGAAAATCCCAAACGCAGGCAGTACCATGACATACACCGCCGGATGGGAATAGAACCAGAAGAAGTGCTGATACAGGATTGGGTTTCCTCCCCGCTCCGGTGCAAAGAAACTGGTGCCAAGCGTTAGATCCAGCAGCAGCATCACCGCTCCTCCGGTTAGGGCTGGCAGGCCATAGAGCTGAATTAACTGAGCTGCCAGTACAGCCCAGACAAACGCTGGCGTTCTGAACCAGGTCATACCCGGTGCCCGCATTTTCACAATCGTGGTGACGAAATTCACGCCACCCATGATCGAGGAAACACCCGAAATCGCCACCGCCAAAATCCAGAGAAACTGACCGTTAATAATATTTCCGGTCGGGTTTTGCAGACTCACGGGCGGATAGGCCCACCAGCCTGACTGCGACGGTCCTCCCGGTACCAGGAAGCTAGCTAGCATCAGCACGCCCACAACCGGAATCATCCAGAAGGAAATCGCATTCAGGCGCGGAAAGGCCATGTCGCGTGCCCCAATCATCAGCGGCACCAGATAGTTACCCAGACCGACCAGCACCGGAAAGGTCCAGAGAAACAGCATCACCGAGCCGTGCATGGTGAAAAGGGCATTGTAGACCGTGCGGTCTACCAGATCGGCATCGGGCGTAATCAGCTCTCCTCGCATAATCATGGAGAAGGTGCCGCCGACTAAGAAGAAAAAGAAGGAGGTGACGATGTATTGAATGCCGATGACTTTGTGATCGGTGCTGAAGGTGAAAAACCGCCTCCAGTTGTCTGGCGCACCGGGATAGGGTTGACCCCGGGTGACGTTGATTGGCTCAAGAGAGATATTGGTCATGCGTGTCTTTGCTGCAATGGAACCTAATGGATGGAAGCGGAGCAGAGAGAGGGATAGAAGAGTATAGGTGATTACAAACTGTCTTTAAGACAGGGTTAGAGAGAAGAGCGTAAAAGCTTGAAACGTAAATCAGACGGTAAATTAATGGCTGGAAGTTAGGCCGGTGGACTCTGAGGTTCCTGCTTAGGGGCATAGTTCACAACCGGCGGCGGGGCTGGCGGAATCGTTTCCCAACCGCGAACGGCGACCTTGTCTTTTGTCGAGCCATTGTCGCTATTGCTATTGGCGCGGCTGTATTCATAGGCAGCCCGATTGAAGGCCGCAGAGGGAGTTTGGGCCGCCGCATCGGCTAACCACTGCTGATAGTCGTTGACCGACTGCACCACCACATCGGCCTGGTTGGCGGCGAAGTAGGTGCCGCTATACATCGAGTCGCGCAGGCGGTAGGTGCCAACCCGGGTGGGCGTGAGTTCAAAATCGATCTCATGATTGGGGACGACGTCTTGCTTGAGCCGAAAGGCCGGAATGTAGAAGCCATGCAGCACATCTTCTGATTTCAGCGTGAAGTGCACCCGCCGATCCACCGGTAAATGCAGCTCAGTACTGCTAACATCCTGCTGCGGATAGTGAAACACCCAGGCCCACTGTTTGGCGATCACGTCAATTTGCTCAAGCGGGGCGCTCTCTAGGGCGTTTTGAATCTCCTGTTGCGGTGTGCTGTCAAACGGCTCAGCATAGGCAGATTGCATCATCTGCGGCATGTGGAGATGCACCAGTTCCATCGGGCCACGCACAGCCATTTTATCGTAGGTGCGGTAGCTGGCAAACGAAAGCCCCAACACGAGAGCCAAGGGCACTGCCGTCCAGATCACCTCCAGCCAGGTGTTGCCTTCAATATGCGGACCATCACTATCGTCGTACTTGGCGGCGCGGTGAAACACCAGCGAATAGAGGAAGGGGCCGATTACACCCAGGTAGATGAAGGTCCCTAGGCCGGTAAACAGGCTAAACAAATCGTCGATTAGCTTTGACTCAGCCGAGGCTTCGGGGGGAAACCAGGCATAGGCTTGCTTCGCCATCCACAAACTGGCAAATGTTGCGAGGATAGCATAAACGGTGAGCGTCAAAATTGCGCGGAGTTTCATAGGGACGATCGCGAGAGGGGGGAGTAAAAACCAGGCGAACTATCGCACAGTCGCAGTTTAACTAGAGCTGATTGGGATTGCCGCCTAGACGCAACAGTTGTACAGCGGTAACATGAATCCCAAATTCACCGCCGAGGTGGGCACCGAGGGTGCCTTGCAAAAACATCAGCACAAAAATAATCAGACCCGTGGCCAAATAGCTCCACTGCACCTGCCTAGCCATATCTTTGCGCCAGCGAAACCGTTGAAAGCCGCGCCAAACTGTCATAGCGACGATCAGCGTCAGGAGGGCAACGCCGCCCATCCCGTGCAGAATCATCGTTTCCAGCGCTCGCAGTCCCCAAGCGCTCTCTACATCCAGCGGCAGGGCTAGGGAAATCTCAAAAAATCCGGCAGCTACCGTAAAGAACGTCACCACCGCGGCAGCCAGCAGGTTATACCAGCCCACATCAAACAATCCAGAGCGAGTCACCGGAATCGCCAGCCATTTGAACACTCGCTTCTCGACCGGAAACAGGGCGGCAACAATATCAAAGCTGATGGCCGCGATAAACAGCCCCAACGTAAGGTGAACAAGGGCCGGATGAATTGGAACGGGGTAGGGCAAACCATTGAGGCCAAGAAAATCACCCCAATGTTTCAGCAGTTCTGGATTCATGACAGCCCTCCTCGGATGGCCTCTACAACGGGTGCCGTGTGTAAACCATAGACCCAGACTAATAACGTTCCTAGATAGGACTGGGCCGTCACTAGAGCAACCAGGACCACACTGGTGATGAGATAGGGAATAGATAACTCCGACTTATTCTGGACTCGAATCACGTAACGCCATCCAGTTACAGCTGCCAAAATTCCCGATAGTGACCAGCCCAGCAAGGTATGGAGGTTGAGCGTGGAAACCGCAGCACTGTAAGGTTCGGCCAGTCCGGCTTCAATTTGCCCAAAAATAACCGCGATAAAAATGGAAACTGTCGCAAAGGCGAGATTCCACCAGCTCACTTCGTAAAGGCGAGAATTTTTGGTGAAGAAGCCAATAATGTCGCACAAAAAGGCAAACAGCACCATCGCAATCACAAAGTGGACGACAATTGGGTGAATTGTGTCGGGGTAAGGGAGATTGTGTTCGTTCAGGGGGGGAAGATACTCAAGCACGGTGTTCTCCAGGGCACATAGTTTCGATAGTGCAGTGTCTAGGCACGGTGTCAGGTGCAGTCTCTGTCAAACTCTGTTGTAGCAGAACTCAGCTTAAATAACCCTAGCAAGCTCCTATTTCACGGTATGTATTATTGAACTCAATGACAAAATCTTTCGGAAATTTTTAAGATTAATTTAGATTTTTAAGCAAGCGCTTAGGTGATTGTATCGCGTCTAGTTTTGCCTTTGTTGTGTCTTAGATGATTGATATTTGTCATCTATCTACAGGAAGGCTATAGAGAGAAAGCAATAGAAAAAATTGCACCCGCTAAGCAAAGTACAAAAATTCTGGCTTTCAAACTGGCCTTCAATAAACTGGCCTTCAATAAACTAGCTTTCAAATAGAATAGAGCCTGTAATCTTAACCGAATTTAGCCTGAACGAGATGGATGTTAATTTGATAACATCACCTGTTTTCTCACTCAATATTTATACGTTAGCATTACCAACTTGTATTAATCAATCGTTCCTATTTTGAATTTTTAGTTGAACAACTTAATTCACTCTGACGTTCCTTCAGAACCGCCAGCTACCGATTCGCTGACTGTACTCTTGCTTAATCGACGCATCCATTTCGATTTGCTGATATTTTGCCAAACCATAGTTGCGCCCGTAATCAACATCCACAGAGCACCAAGACCGTTCAGCAACACATAGACGGGTTCCAGCGTTTCTCCTAGATATTCCCCTTCGTGGAGCGTCATTAACCAGTGGGCTTGGTCTCTGGTTAAGCCAAACCAGCTTCTACCCAAGCGATAGGAAACGCCTGTAAGCACCGTGATCAGAAGCGGCAGCAGAACGAAGGGAGCCACCGTTTGATGCAGCTTGCGGAATAGCCGGATATTCATATGCTCAGAATCATTGCTAGGGGACTATCACCAACCTATAACACATCTATCAAAGCTTGTATTACCATGAGCTGGGGGAACCCGTTTGGGAAAAACTGTGATGACTGCTGCCCTAATCCAAAGTCCAGATCGCGTCATTTTGCGCCATATTAGCTGGCAAACCTATCAGTCCCTGATTCGAGACTTCGAGCAGGAACCCGCCATTCGCCTCACCTACGACCGCAGTACCTTAGAAATTCGGATGCCTCTTGACCCCTATGAAACTTACAAAAAGCTGCTAGGGCGCTTAGTCGAGGCAGCAACAGAGGAACTGAATTTAGAAATCCGCAGCTTAGGCTCGCGCACCTGTGCCCGGGAAGACCTTGCCAGAGGATTGGAGCCAGATCAGTGTTACTACATTCAGAACGAAGCCTTAGTTCGCGGAGTAGAGCAAATTGATTTGTCCCGATTTCTCCTCCAGATCTGGCAATTGAGATTGACATGACTCGGAGTTCGCTGGATCGGTTGTCGATCTATGCCGATTTGGGAGTGCCGGAGATATGGCGTTATGATGGCCGAGCACTGTTTATCTATTCGTTGCGGGAGGGACAGTACGAAGTGCATGAACGCAGCATTGCATTGCCATTGATCCAAGCGAAGGATCTGGTTAGTTTTTTGGAACTGTGCTCGACGATTGGTGAGAATGGCTTAATCAAGCAGTTTCGCCAGTGGATCAGAAGCCAATCAACCAATTTGTAAACTCTTATTGAAAACTCGGATTGAACCGATCAGGGCTAAACAGTTCCAGCGGGTGGGGGGTGTGGCCGTTGATTGCTAGGTCGGCTAAAATCTCTCCTACAACGCTAGCAAACTTAAAGCCATGCCCAGAACAAGGAGACGCAACCACAACATTCGCATAGGCTGGATGTAAACCAATCACGAAATGTTCATCTGGCACATTTGTATACATACAGGTGACTGTATCTAGAAGTTTTCCATTCAAGTCCGGAATATACTGATTCAAATATTTCCGCATCATTTCTACTTCGTGGGGATAAACCGTACGATCAATTGTGTCTGGAGTACAAACTTTACCAGCGCGGAAAAAGGCAATTTTCACGCCTTCTGTGGAGTCGGCATAGGCTGGGAAGCCATAAAACTGAACGCTGTCCTCGGTTTCCCAAATGTAAATGGGTAGATGGGCGTAGTCAAATAGGTCTCTGTGGCGCAGGGGTTCAAACCAGTAGAGCACCTGCCGTTCTACCACAAACGGAATCTCTAGTTTTAGCAGTTGGGCAGCCCAAGCTCCTGGTGCAATCACGAGTCGATCAGCCTCGTAGGTGGTTTTTGTAGTGATCACCTGCACCCCTTGTTCAGTGGTATGCCAATCGAGTACGGGTTCTTCAAAATGTAGAGCTGCTCCAAGCTGGGCTGCACGTTGCAAATGGGCGCGAATTGCTGCTTCTGGACGCACAAAGCCCGCTTTGGCTTCGAATAGAGCCATGGCACTGGGGTCGGGATGCAACAGGGGAAACCGGGCGTGAATTTGCTGGGCGTCCAGAATTTCGTAGGCCAATCCATGTTCTTGAGCGCTGCGCCGACTGCCGCTGACGGTAGTGCTTTTCGGTGGGCCGATCATCAGTCCGCCGGTGAGAAAGAGAAGCTTCTGATTGGTTTCTTGCTCGATCTGCTGCCAGAGCTGGTAGGCCCTCAGTAATAGCGGCACATAGGACGGATGCTCAAAATAGGCCTGTCGGATTATCCGGGATTTACCGTGGCTGGAGCCGCGATTGTGGGGCGGTGTAAATTGCTCTAATCCCAACACCCGCTGCCCCCGCTGAGCCAGTTGGTAAACCGTGGCACTGCCCATACCACCCAAACCAATCACAATCACATCGAAGCCGGTCGCCATTGCGGTTACTCTCCCTGTGCTGATGGCTGAATCATAATCCTAGGAGTCAGAGTCAGGAGTCAGTTGACCGTTCAGTCTTTGAGCCTGAAAATCATTTCCAACCATTTCTAAAAACTATTATGGAACTGCTAGGAGACTGCTACATCTCGCCTCAAGAAATTTGCTTTGATAAAAACTTTATTACTGCAATAAGTTTCCTCGAAGCTGGGCTGGGCCATTTATCCGAGCCACAACCGCTGGGCAGGCTAGGCTCAGATCCACTGATTTGATGGTGCCTCAACGGTTTTTAACGGTCGATGAAACGGTTTCGTTGCTTTTCCCAATCTCACTGGTATGGGCAACAGCAGCCCCATTTGCTGATTCAGTCTGCTGCCTTGGCCATTGCCTTGATTCGGCTAACCAATCTCTCTGGCCGCGAGACAGGTCTGCGTCTGGTTGCAGTAAGTCCCCGCTTTTGTACTCTGCTGGGCTACCAAGCTGCTGACTTGGTGAACCAAACCGTAGTTGAGCAGAACCTATGGGCTAATTTGGATTGGTATAGCCTGCTGCCAGAACTGGATCGACAACCGCTTCTGACAGCCTATAAATGGCAGTTGCGCCACCAATCCGGCCAGATGATGGATGCCGAATTGACAATTGAAGCGCTTCAGATGGACCGTCAGCCTCATCTCATGGTGATCGTCAGCGATGTTAGCCAGTTAGCCCATTGTTCTAACCGCAGGATGGTCGCTAGCCTGCACGCTGCTGTCCAGGATGCTCAGAATACTCAAGATGGCCAGGATACTCAAGACACTCAAGATGCTCAAGATGCTCAAGATGCTCAAGCAGAAAAAGAGGTCTTACTGAAAGAAATCCACCATCGCGTCCGCAACAATTTGCATCTGATTTCCAATCTGCTCGATCTGCAAGCTGGCACCCTCAACGACGAACGCCTTTCACAACTGTTTGCCCCCACTCAAAACCGGATCCAGGTCATGACGCTAATTTACGAGCAACTTTACCAATCTGACAATTTGAGCCGAGTTGAGTTTGGGGAGTACCTCAAACGCTTGACCTTAAATGTATTTCTAGCCAACAGCAGCTATTTCGGCTCGATTAAACCTGTGATTCAGGTTGAACCCGTCTGGTTAAATTTAGAAACCGCAATTCCCTGTGGCCTTCTGATCAATGAACTGTTGGTCAACAGCCTCCAGCACGCCTTTCCCGATCAGCGGTTGGGAGAAATACAAGTCCAACTCCAGCAAATTCACTCCCGAATTCACATCATCATTCAAGATAACGGCATTGGCCTACCTCCCCACCTTGACTGGCAGCAAACTAGCTCCCTAGGACTCAAACTCGTGCGCATCCTGGCCAAACAGCTCAACGCAGAAGTCAACTTCACCAGCAACGGCGGCACCACCGTCCAGCTTGAATTCTCTGAACTCAACTACAAATCCCGCTTTTAATCACCATTTCTCCCACCTCCCACCTCCCATCTCCCCACTCCCAAAACTGTCTACCCTCCCGTCGCGCTAAAAGCCATTATTGCTACTATCCCGTCAACAGGAGAACTTCCGTTTGACCTCCGTTGATCGTCGCTATGACTCCACAGGCCGACCAATTCGGTTTAATCCGGCTGTCCGCTGCCCAGTTACAGCACCCAGATTTGCTCACTGGTTTGGAGGTGTGGCTTCAGCTCGGATTGCTATCTGAAAGCCAGGTGCGGCAATTTTGTCGGCTGCATTTAACTTGCCCTCTGCCTGCTGTTGCACCACGCACGGTTGCACCACCCACAGTTGAAGAGCCACCGCCTGTAGCCAGCCGCTCCAACCCTGACACAGCCAACGATTTTGTTCCCCTGCCTGCTGCCAATAGACACACCGATGCCGGGACCCCAGACAGGAACCGCTCTGTCGGTTGGGTGGGGCGGACGCTGCAAGCCCTGATGGCCGAAATTGGCGTAATTTGGCTGCTGTGCCTGGGTGTGTTCATGGTGGTGGTTTCATCGGGAGTGCTGGCCGCTAGCCAATGGCGCAATGTGGCACCAATTGGGCAGTATGGGATTCTGCTGACCTACACGCTGGCCTTTTGGGGCGTGAGCCGGTGGACTGGCGGCAGAGTAGCGTTGCGTCTAACCACCCAGATGCTGCAAATTGCCACGCTGCTGATTATTCCGGTCAACTTCTGGATGATGGACGGCTTGGGGCTGTGGCAGACTGGCCTGGGAGTAGGGCTAAACCTGCTGGCGGCCCTGGTGCTGACCGGGATTGTAATCACGCTTGTGCCCCAACTGGCGGCTAATCCGATGCAGCGGCGTCTGATGGTGATGAATAGCCTGGGACTGAGTTGGCTGCACTGGGGCTGGATCCTAGCTGGACTACCGCTGATCGCCACCTATGCCGGCACGATTGGCACAGCGTTGTTGACCTATCGACAAGCCGAGCAGCAAGCCGAGCAGCAATTGCACACCGAACCGGATGGTGGCCTAGATCAAGAGGTCGGGAGACCTCAAGTGGGTTCACCCAATCTGCTCACTTCCCTGATCATTGCCTTACCGGTCCTGCTGCTGTTGGGACGAGCAATTTGGGCGGCACAGGTGCCACTGCATCAGTTGGGATTAGCATTTGGTATCTGTGGCTGGCTGTTTTGCTGGTTGGCTCGCCGTCAGCGGGGAATGACTGTGCCGGATCCGGGTGCGGCTCCTAGTCCACTCACCAACCTCTGGAGCAATGCTGGCATCGCGCTGCTAGGGCTGGGCTGGGCCGTGACCGTGACCACCGATCCACCCTGGCAGGCGTTTGCCGTCAGCGGTTTAGGACTGTGGCTATTGGGCGACCAACTGGAACGACGGGGCGGATTCCGTTCGCTGCTGGCGCTGGTGCTGCTGGGGCTACAAACCTATGCCTTGCTATGGCGACTGCTGCCTACCGAAGCACGGGCCAAAATCATCACAACCGCAACTCAGGTGTGCGGAGTCGAGGGCATGCCCTGGGTGCTGTTGGGCTTGGCTGGATTTCCCTACCTCTGGCTGCTGCTGGGTCTGGCCAAACGCTGGCGACGGCAACAGCCTAGGCTGGTTCGCGCGACTGAAGGAATGGCGCTAGGGCTGGGCGGAATTCTGGTTCTGTGTAGCTTGGCCAATCCTCTAGTGCGATCGCTGACTCTGACGCTGGCGACGCTCACGCTGCTCCTCACGCTGCATCGACGCCCGCTAGCCCTCGGTTGGTTCTACTTCAACCATTTACTGATTCTGGCGATGCTGGCAGCCTGGATTGATGTGGTGATTCCAGGGTTGGGTGGGCTGGCTTGGGCCAAAATTGTGCTGCTAGCGGTGGCAATCGAATGGGGATTGAGTCTGGGCACCGAAACCCACTGGAAGCAAAGCTGCTGGCATTTCGGTTTGGGGCTGGCCGGTCTCAGCTATGCCCTGTTGTTGAACCCGGTCAATCCGGCTGGGGATGATTATCCAAATCTGACCAATCTGATCTGGCTGGTGACGCCTGCGCTTTTGGCAGGGCTAGCTCGTCTGCAACCCCAGCGCTCTGTCTTGGCGGCTTGGCTCAGTTCGGGGGCGCTAGTGGCACAGCTGTTTTTGCTCAATTCTGTCGATAGCTGGTTGCTAGCTTTGGGGGCAGCGACTGCTCTGATGCTGGTCAACACACTGACGTTAAACCAGTTCGCGGCAGCTCTGTTGACCATCGGGTTTGGCCTGGGCTGGGAGGCAGTTGCTCTCTACCGATTCGTCCCAGACTGGCTGCGGTTTGAAACGGTGCTACTGCTGCTGGCGGCCAACCTCTGGTTGCTCTGGATCGGGCAGCGGGGGCTGCAACGCTGGGGCCAGATCGGGCTGCTCTATGGGACGGCGGTCAACTTCTGGGCGGTTGGCGTGGCCTTGTTTAGTTTAATCAGCCTCAGTTTGCACAGTTTGGTGGCCTACTTGCTGATCGAGAGCTGGGAATTTGCACCAGAGTTAGTGATCGCCAGTGGCTTGATTGCCGCAGCCATTGCTAATCAGCTCCGCTGGCAGGGCAGCAGCGAGTTTGGCTTTCTAGGATTGGCTTGGGCTGTAGAACTCTTTGTCATCATCCTGATTGGTTGGCAAGGTGGCTCGTTTGATGCCCTCACGGTAGCCACGCTGGCGCTGGGATTTGTCAGCCAGCTGGCAGGGGATTTTTGGGTCAGCCGCTCCAGACAGACCTACCGCCCAAGCTGGCATTGGATTCCCTTACTTTATGCCGGTTTGGCAATGCTGATCGGCCACCACCGCTTTACAGCTACCACCGGACTCTATACCTTAGCTGCTGCCCTGATCGGGATTGGGGTGGGCCGTCGGAGCCGCACGTTTAAGTTCCTCACCCTCTGGTCGCTGCTGCTGGCTTCGGTTGCTTTCTATGAGCTGCTGATCTACCAACTGATGCAGGCTACAGGCGGGTATGTCGGCGATGGCGTTACCCTCCTGGCAGGATTAGCTGCACTTGTTGCTCTGATGGAGCAGCTTGGTCAACGTTGGCTGCTGCCCTACCTGCGGTTAGAGTCTGGCGAGTTGAGCTGGATTGCCCATTTGCACTGGGGGTTGGGCAGTGGATTGGCGCTGGTGGCTTTGCGGTTAGGACTAGGCGACCGAGGATTGCTGCTGTGGTTGCTCGTGGCTACGCTGCTCACTGGCTATGCTCTGGCCCACGGCAGGCGCTCTCTTCAGACCCAGTCCGCTGCTGCCCCCGACCTGTGGACCTATTTGGGCATTCTGGAAGCATTGACCGTGATCGCCTATGCTCTCTATCGGCTGATTCCGGCCACGGATGTCCTGCTGGCTTGGGCGGGCACGCTAGCGGCGATCTTGGCCCTGGGTTTGTATTTTCTGCCCTGGCACTCCTGGGGATGGCCTCAGCGTCCTTGGTGTAATTGGGCACTGCTGTTACCTGGCCTCATCGTTCTATTAACGGCAGGAGAAACGACGCTACAAAGCCTGCTGATTGTGGCAGCCTTTTATGCCTGGATTGCCAAAACCGAACGGCGTCCGCGCCTCAGCTACCTGAGTCTAGTTTTGGTGGACTGGGCCGGGTTGCGCTTCCTAGCCACCTCAGGTTGGCTCAACCTTACCTGGATCAGCAGTTTGGTAGCTGCTTCTCTGCTCTACATTGCTCAAATTGATCCGGCTCTACGCAACGCTACCGCCAGAGACCAGCGCCATTGGTTACGGTCTCTGGCAGTGGGCCTGTTGAGCATAACGATGTTTTACCAGGCAGAAGTGGAACCCGACCCCACAGCCCTACTGATTCGGCTATTGACGCTTGGCTTAGCCTTGGCTCTGATTTTTCTGGGATTGGTGCTGCGGGTGCGGGCGTTTCTCTATGTGGGAACAGCCACGTTTATCCTACAAGTGCTGCGGCTATTGTGGCTGTTTATCAATACCTATTCGCTGCTGCTCTGGGCGATTGGGATTGTGATGGGATTACTGTTTATTTGGATCGCAGCCACTTTTGAGGCGCGACGCAGTCAGATGAATGCATTGATGCAGTACTGGTTAACCGAATTTTCCCAATGGGAATAGACCGCAAGCTAGTATAGCTTTTGTGATAAATTGAACAACTGTTCGGTTTCCATTTGAGCACCATTCCCTGGAATGGCTCAATTGCATACAACCTGTGAGATCTGGCTATGCTGCGACTGCTGGAAAAACTACCGAAGCTAATTCGCCTGTTTCTCTGTGCAGGCCTGGTGAGCGTCATTGCTGGTGCAATTACAGCCGGGACGATTACCGTACAATGGCGCGGGGCTTTACTGCAAGCAGCTTCATCTCCTGTCGTATCACCTGCTGTATTATCAGACGCATCGCCTCAGGTATCTACTGAATCAGATCCAAATTGGCAGCCGGTTCCCTCGCAGCGCGCTGATCGAGGCAACATCAAAGTTGTTTGGCTCCAGGGTACGCCCTATGAAATGGGCTATCAGCATGGCCGTTTACTCCACGACGAAATTGCCTCAATGGGGCGAGAAATTATCAACGGCCTTGATATTGCCAGTCGGGGGCTGGGATTAGCACGATTAGCTCGACGCCGCACGTCTCCCACAGTAGCCGAAGAATGTCAGGGGTTAGCAGCAGCAACGGCAGATTTGGGCATGACGGCAGATAGTTGTATGGCCTTGGCCTTTGGCGATGTGTTTCAGGAGTTTTTTACCACCACATTGCCCGGTTTGCTGTTTAACGACGGCTGTGCCCAATTTGCGGCGGCAGGAACAGCTACAGCAGATGGACGACTCTACCACGGCGGCACGCTCGACAATGATCAACGCCCGATTGACTACTGGATCAAAAACTCGACCGTATTCGTGCGGCAACCCAACGACGGCATTCCCCATGTGTTTATTGGTGTACCGGGAATGCTGTGGCCCAACTCGGGGCTGAACGATGCAGGAATTTCCATCGCCCTTGATACGGCTCATCCCGAGAACGTCCGCGATTTGAACCTAGATCAGGGCGGCAGCAATGTGCAGCTGATGGCAGAAATTCTCCGCAGTGCCCACTCGTTTGAGGATGCAGTCAAAATTTTTGCCAGCCACCCCCGAATGAGAGCCAATTTGATTATGGTGACAGACGGCAACGCGAAACGGGCCGGTGTATTTGAACTGTTAGGCAATACCTTTGCCCTGCGAGAACTCGATCAGAATGGCATTGTCTATATGACTAACCATTTTGTTTCACCAGAGCTGCAAGGACGCGATCGACAACCACAGGAACCATCCAGTCTAATCCGCTACAAGCGATTCGCGCAGCTTCTAGAACCTGATGGTGCTAGTTCTCGCTATGGTGAAATCGATCCAGAGGTAATGATAGAGATCATGCGTGACCGTACTAATCCTGACACGTTTGAGGAGAGTCCATTATCGGTCTACGATGACGATGCTAGTCCAGGCGGCAACGGCTCTCTACGCCAGGTTACTTTCGACCCAGAACGCAGGCTATTTTGGATCGCTGCTGGTGAACCACCTGTGCCAGAAAATCCTTTCGTTTGTTTCTCGCTAGACGAACTGCTGAACCGCTCGAATCCGGTTCGATGTCCATCTGCGGTGATTGATTAGAAGACAGGACAGGAGAGATGAGAGAGATGGGAAAATCAGAGATCAGAAGTCAAGAGTCAGGTCTCGTTTTTCCTCCTGGCCCCTGACTCCTGACTCCTGACTCCTGTATTCTGACTCCTACTGCTTTAGCGAATCAGCATCGTCATGTACTTGTCTCGCCCAAAGGGAGCAGGAATCAGGGGCGTGAAGCGGCTGCGGTCGGTGGCAATCCGCCTGACGTAGAACTCGTTGATCTGGTGAATCAGCTGGTCTCTGGTGCCGATAATCCAGATTTGCACGCCGGCATGGTCGCCTGCGTCTAGCAGTTCGTTAAATTCAGTGGTCATAGTAATGTAGCCTCGCTTGATTAGATTTCGGTCAAGAAATCGCTCAAGGCCCAATGCCTGACTACAGGACGCATCAAACGAGGCCATGCAGGTTGCACTTCTACAGTACAATCAACACAGCCTTGCTCTCTGCTGACGCCAGAGAGTCAGGTGAGCTGATCCTTGCGTGCTGGTAACACCTTGGATCAGCGCCCGAATAATCTGCCTTGAGCGGCCCACTAGCCCTCTTCGGGTCCGAGAAGCACTAGTATGGCAAAGCATAAACCAAAGCGTTGAGAAACACAAGCGTGGGATTGTAATTGTTAACAGTGGGTGAACGTTGCTTGTAGCGAAACTACTCGCTCACCCCAAACCACCGCTTTACAGATGTAGCCTCAGTAGATCGCAAATCCTGTTGAGATCCCCCCTAGCCCCCCTTTTGTAAGGGGGGAACCATAGGCGAAGCCTGGGGCTAGCACATACCAACAATGATTTGAAGTCCCCCTTATTCTACGCCGAAGGCGCATCCCCGCTGGGGTTTAGGAGGATTATGGCCCTGTGGGCATCTCAGAAAAGGGGGATTATGCTATGCACACGCTGCGCGAACAAACCCAAGGCTAGGGATCCAACCGAAACGGTTCATCGCTTTATGCGCGAGGAATTGAAAGCACCTTGAAAGTGCCTGGCGCGGTCAGTATGCACCAACACCCCTCGCAGCCTGATCTTATGCACGCTTACTATTTAATTGGTATTAGAACCATTGTGCAGCAAGGGATTTGCCATTTATGAGAAAATTCTCATCTAAGTTTCCCCTATAAGGTTTGACAGATGTAATCTGTCAGTGGTAGCGTTAACTACGTAAGAAAAAATACTGTGACTTCGATCACTACAATGTTTATGTGTACGTAATCGAGTCGAGACCAAGAACGTTCAACTAAGGCATCCATTTGGGCTTGCTATTCGTAAGCTCGAATTGGCAAAAGTTTTTTAGCTATTGCGGACTGCAAGTGCAGGGTCGATAGGTTTGAGAATTTCTCACGCCTAGTTTGGCTGTGCAATTGACTGCTTGACAGTTGATTGCGCACTAGTTGCAACTCAATTTTTGAACGGAATGATTTGTCATTGCGATCGGATTCGATTCGATTCGTAAATTGGTTTATGAATTGAATTAATGTAATTTGCATAAATTCATTGATGATCATTAATGGTGATCATCAATGAATTATTTGGGTTACTCAAAACGATCGTTTTAGGTCACGAAACAGTAATGATGTTAAGCAATTTAGGGGATCTACCAATATGCCAGTACAAAATTTTAATGAACTAGCTCTGGTTGGGAATAACTTTTCTGGTCAAAACTGGAGTGGTTCCACATTCTTCAAAACCAGTCTTACCAATGTGCAATTTGTCAATACCCAACTGAGGGGCACGGATTTCAGAGAATCGGTTTGGCTAAATGTCAATGCCTCGGGTGCGATTTTTGCACCGAATGCCACCTTTCCTGCGGTAGCCAATTTGTCTCTGGCAACCTTAACCAATGTCAACCTGAGTGGAGCAAACCTAAGACGGGCGAATCTCACCAAAATCAACACTTCTGATATCAACCTTTCCAATGCAATCCTCATCGATGCCATTCTGGTGGAAGCCAATCTTAGTGGCGAACAGTCTGAGCGCCCCAACTTAACAGGCGCTAACTTGACCAGGGCTAATCTGTCTCTGGCGAATCTGAAAGCCGCTGATCTGACAGGCGCAACGCTAACCAATGCCAATTTACAAGGTGCTACCCTTGAAGCTGTCATTCTTCAGAATGTGACTGCCGTCGGGGCTGATTTCAGGAATACCAACTTCACGGATATCTTCCTGTTTAATGTCAATTTCAATAATGCCAACTTCGAAGGACTCTCCCTCAGCGATGTTAATAATTCTATTCCAGAGGGCGTTCCTCTGACGACACTGCCCACTGATTTTAATCTCACTTTTCGGGGTGCAGATTTGAGTAATTTGATTGCCGATGATGTCAACTTCGCAGGAGCCGATTTCCGGTCCTTGACCAATGACGTGACTGAGTTGGATGGTGCTAGTTTCGTTGGCTCTGATCTGACTGGCTCAGATTTCAGAGGCGTCTCCGCTGCAAATGTCAGCTTTGAAGGAGCCGATCTCACTGGTGCAAACTTTACCGGAGCTGTCCTGAGCGGTGCAAACCTCAAGGGTGCCAATCTCACCAATGCTGACCTCACAGGAGTCGATCTGACCGGAGCCGATCTAACGGAAGCGATCCTGACCGGAGCACAACTGGATGATGCGTTACTCAACGGGGCAAACTTGAGCAAGGCGAACCTCACGGGCGCACTCCTGGCAGATGGAGCTGATGCAGATACGATCGGTGCCAATTTGACGGGTATCAACTTTGTGGATGGCATTGCCAATAACGCCAACTTTAGCAATGCACTGCTGGTCAATGCTGACTTGAGCAAAGCCAACTTTACAGGAGCCAACCTGACGGGTGCTGATCTGACAGGTGCAATCACTGTAGACACCATCTTCTAGAAGGATGTTTCAAACGTTCGATAGCCGTCGCCACGACAGTTAGGACAGAGATAGTTAGGACAGAGATATTGTTGTGGGTGCAAAGTGCCCATAACAATATCTCTTCTGGCAAACACCATAGAGCAAGAGAGAGTAATTGATATTCTCCCTCCGTGAGGCGAATTTATGGATGCTATTTATTTCCGCCTCTTCAGGCTAGATTGAGGGTTTACCCAATACGAGGTGAATCTTTCCACCCGTCCTGCTAAATTGGGAATGATTATTATTCCTTGCCGTCCCATGGTCAGTTCTGTCCTCCAGTCCTGTACGTGATCTATAGAGATGGTTTCATGCTTTAATAGCGGGATGAACCACGAAGTAAGCAACGTCTTGACTAGATAAAACTCTACGAGCAATTAGGCGACGCAGGTATTGTTTGTCGCAGGTGTGGCATGATATTGAGATGAGTACAACGTCTTTGTTCGTTGAACTAATTGTCAGCGGGATTGGAACAGTAGCCTGGTTGATCCTTCTATTCTTTAGCATTTTCGACTACACCTGGATTCCTAGGCAAAAGCTTACCGGCCTACTCACGCTTATACCTTTTTTATCCTTGGTCTATGTATTAGGAATAATCACAGACCATCTAGCTCATCATCTTTACAAAAGAATCTTCCATAAGTTCTTCTGTAACTTAAATAAAAAATTTCGTGAGCAAGACTTTGATCAATACAAAAGCTACGAAAACATCAAAAGCAACAATGAGTATGTTGAAGCTGTGAAAGTTTACGTGTATACCCATGCAGCAGAAAATACGATGAAACGATTTGAATATGACAGAAGTAGATTGCGGATTGCCCGTGCATGGGGAATAAACTTTGTGTTTTTAGCTATCAGTACTTCTATTTTTGCTTGGACTAGGCTGCCGCAGGTAGCTGTTAGTACAAAAGTGGCAATCTCAACTTTTAGCGTATTTTTTTGTGGACTCGGTGCAATTTTTGCTTTTTATACTTGGAGAGATTTAACTAAATGGGAATATGACCAACTAAAAAGAATTAGTAATATCTTGGAAACAAAAAACTCTCAAAAGGGTGATAGCTAAGTAGTATTTAGTCAAGATTATGATCTTCGGGATGTTCACAGGCTTTGACTTGAAATAGCCAATGTTCAAAGCCAGCATTTCAAGCAGCTCACCATCGTCTGAAACACTCGCTTTGGTGCAATGGGTGAAGAAGGGAAACCTTGCTCATGGAGCGTCTGCATCAGGGTTTCGGTAGCGCCTGAGGTTCGCCACTGCTTATAGTGCCAATAGACGGTCGAGTAGGGAGGCAAGTCTTTGGGCAAGTCTTCCCAGTTACACCCATTCTTGAGTTGATAGAGGATGCCATCAAGAATTTGCTACCCCAGCGTACACAGGAGCATAATTGCCCAACTCCACCGACGGTTGACTAGCCGTTCGTTGCCAAGCAAACTCAGTAGATCGAAAATGAATTTGTTTAGCTCTCTAGGTTTGGGTTTGATCCCCCTAAATCCCCCTTACTAAGGGGGACTTCAAACCATTGTTGGCTTGGTTCCCCCCTTTTGTAAGGGGGGTAGGGGGGATCTCAACAGGATTTGCGATCTACTGAAACTGTGGAACCAAAGCAGCTGTTTGTTTGTTCATTGGGAAATCTTTCGTTAGACAGGTTTAAAAATTCGCGAATTGTTCATCAGCCTTTGGATTGCGAGTTGAGAAGCGGTAGGTGTGGTTCAGGTAAGCGGGGTTGTTGTCCTAGCAAAACGCTACCTAACACGATCACCGCACCCAGAAGCTGTATAGGAGTCAGCGTTTGTTGCAGGAAGACATACCCGATCAGGGTGGCAACCACCGGACTCATTAGCCCTAATGCCGAAACAGCGCTGGGGCTGAGCCGACAAATTCCTCGAAACCAAAGGGCATAGGCTAGCCCAGTACCGATGAGGCCCAAATAGATAAAGCCCCACAGATTCGTTCGGGAAAGTTCAGTAATTGGCCCTTCGACGATCAGGGCAATGGGTAGCAACAGAAGGCCACCCACCGTGAGCTGCCACGCTGTAAATACAATTAGCGGCACGGGAGGCCTCCAGCGTTTCGCCAGCACGGTGCCAAGGCCCATTGTGACTGCTCCAGCCAGAGCCGCCATCAGCCCAATCGTATCCAGGCGAGCACCGGGACCTAAAACCAGCAGACCAACGCCAACAAAGCCCATCATGGCGGCGATGATAGCGATTCTGGCAGGTCTTTCGCTCAATATCAGCCAGGAGAACACCACTACTAACAGCGGCTGAATCGCTCCTGCCGTGGCTGCCACACCCCCCGGCAGACGATAGGCCGCGACAAACAACAGCGCCTGAAAAATTCCGATATTGAGGCTACCCAGCAGTAAAATGCGCCACCACCAGATGCCTTGGGGCAATTTTCTCAAGCCTGCAATTAACAACAAGCCAATGGGTAACGAGCGGAGGGCGGCCACTAGCAGGGGATGATTCGGCGGCAAAAATTCGGTGGTTACGGCATAGGTTGTGCCCCAAGAAATTGGAGCCAGCGCCGTTAGTAGAACATCAGACAACCGCGTCGCAGGTGCTTTCATAGGCACACCTCAAGATGCAAAACCGTCATAGCGTCCTCGCTTCAGTGCAGCTTACAGAGCTACGCTACCGGCTTTAGATTGGTTTAATCTTTCACAAATGTTCGAATTTTTGTCGATTCTTTTGACAAAATTGTCTTGAAATTGTCTTCAAGCCTCAAGTTGAATGATTGAGTCAGTGATTTACCAGTGTTTACCGCTGGATCCAGTAACGATATACAGCCCTCTACAGTTGCTCACGATAGGCTTTGGGCGTGGTTCCCGTTTGTTTTTTGAAAACCTTAGTCAAATGACTCTGGTTAGCAAAGCCACACTCCAGAGCAACGTCCGTAATCG
This sequence comes from Leptolyngbya sp. NK1-12, assembly GCF_032598965.1. Taxonomy (NCBI): domain Bacteria; kingdom Bacillati; phylum Cyanobacteriota; class Cyanophyceae; order Leptolyngbyales; family Leptolyngbyaceae; genus Leptolyngbya; species Leptolyngbya sp. NK1-12. Next base: position 4,919,920 of record NZ_CP053586.1, on the reverse strand, counting down.
ATAGCTTATGCAAGCGCAAGTACTGCTTTGCCCTCTCTATCCGCTGCTGGCTCACGTACTGGTGAGGCGTAATTCCCATCGCCTGTTTAAACTGGGTGGCAAAGTAACACCGACTCATGCCAATTTGGGTGGCAATCTCGTCTAAGCTCAACTCTTGGTGGAGCTGGGCCTGGATGTACTCAAGTACTGCATTGAGCCTATGAGGGGCCAGTCCATCGCAGTACTGACGAAAGTCGGGTGTGATGTTGCAGTATTGCCGTAATAGATGCACCCCTAACATAGAGCTGAGGGATTCCAGATACAGTCTCTCTCCGAGGTCGCTCTGATCTAGCTCGGCCAGAAATAACTGAACCAGGCTCTCAAGCTTGTGATCAGAGGCTTTCAAAACCGGTAAAAGCTCGATCTTGCCGGGACTAATGCACTCGGTATCAACGGCAATCTTGTCCAGGAAGTTCGGCTCAATCACAATATGTAGCGTTTTGTCTACCGACTGCCAGCGAGTAAACCCATAGCGACCTGCCGGACAGAGATAAAAATCTCCAGGCTCCATCTTGCCGTCATATTCGCCCCACTCATCCAGATGCGTTATCTGGCGCTGATTGACAGAGAGAAAAAACGTCAGCATGTGGTGGCTCAGTCCTTGTGGTGCATCTAGTGCTCCAGGCAGGTCATGGCGATAGTGAACCGTTAATCCCCGGTCGATATGGATGGAACGATTAGTGATTACAGGTTTACCCGAAAACAGGTCCAGGGGATTGACAGTCATTACAGCACCTGAATCGCTAAGAGAGCCTGACAGAGAAAACGTTTAGAGAAAACCGTTCAACTTCAACCTACCACTGGCGGCAATCCCAGAGAGTATCTTGAATATACAAAATTTGCCTGCAGCAGCTAATTTCAAGCAGCTAATTTCAAGCAGCTAATTTCAACTGCCAGCTATACATCCTCCTGCAGCCGTGGTAAGTATGTAAGTACTTGTTTGGTAGTCTACTCATTCTGTGGACTAGATAGTTTAGGTCATTACCTGTATGGTGCAATGTCCGAATTTTCGCCCAAAATGCATTTTTTGATTGGGATGGATGGTATAACCGGAGCAGCAATTCTAGGATTCACGCTTTGGTCTAGCTTAATTCTGAAAGAACCGTGGCAAGCATCTAGTACAAACATCTAATCATCTAATCCGCTATGCAAGGGCTATGACCACAAACAGTATTGTTGCCCTCTTCGGTGCCATGATCGTGCTGGCTGCCGTTCCCAGTGTGAGTGTGTTGGCGGTCTCTACTCGGTCGGCAACCGCTGGCTTGATTCATGGTGTGTTTACCACGCTCGGCATCGTCGTGGGCGACATTATTTTCATCCTGATTACAATTTGGGGATTGACGTTTTTGGCTGAAACGATGGGCGGCCTGTTTGTGCTGATCCAGTACTTAGGCGGAGCTTATTTGATCTGGCTAGGAGTCCGGCTATGGCGGTCAACCTCAAAACCGATGCAGACAGAAGTGAAAACCACTTCGTTGCTGTCTAGCTTTCTGACCGGGTTGCTGATTACCTTAGGCGATCAAAAAGCCACCTTGTTCTATCTCGGCTTTTTCCCAGCGTTTCTGGATATTTCTAACATATCCTACTGGGACACTGGCATAATTGTGGCAATCACGATTGTGGCTGTAGGTGGTGTGAAGCTAGTCTATGCCTTTCTGGCTGATCGAGCCAGATTGCTAATTAGTTCCAACATGACAAACCGAATGAACACCGTTGCTGGCTGCATCATGATTGCGGTTGGTGTATTTTTGATCAGCAAAGCGTTTCTATCCTGATTCAAAAGTTTTTCAGAGGGCTGATCAATTCAGTTAGGGAAATAATTAAAAAATCAATGGAGCTGACGGGAGTCGAACCCGTGTCCGTCCTAGTTATTAGTATCTCGCTCGTTCACAGGTTTAGCTTCTCTAATCCTCGAAGCGGGAACCGTTCCTTATCCCGAACGGTGGGATGCTCTGGTAAAGTCTTAGCCAGTGATTGACCAGAGGCAATCAACTGGAGCATCCGTTGGGGTTAAGTCCGTAGCCCTTAACGGAGTCGAACTACAGACGCTCGAACCTATAAGAGGTTGTTAGGCAACAGCAGCTGCCTTACGAGCAAAAGGTACGATGTTGTTCGCATGTACTCATTTTGAGCCGTTGATTTGCGAGAGGCGACTCACTCTCGACCTGTATCACAAGATAGCGTTCGCTAGAACGTCGAAACCGTTACAGCCCCGTGCTATCGCGTTCATTCATTATAGCGAATCGATGGGGGAGTGGCATAAAGCGTGCCAATGATTGCTCTGGTTCAGATTCAAGCTCTGGATTCAGTCAGGCTGCGTCGGTGGGGAGAGCGGCAGCGCGACGGTAAAGGTACTGCCTCGGTCTATCCCACTCCGGACGCTGATCCGACCTCCGTGCTGCTCCACGGCCTGTTTGACCACGGCCAAACCTAGACCTACAGCAGTTTCCGCAACCATGCCGCTGTTACGGGCACGATAGAACCGCTGAAAAACTTTCTCTTGCTCATCGGGCGGAATCCCAATCCCCTCATCCTGAATCCGAATCAGCACTTGGTTGGCTTCATAGACCAGCTCGAAGAGAATCGTGCCGCCGGTTGGGGAATAGCGAACCGCATTGGCCAAAAGATGGCTACACATCGGTCGCAGCAGTGTCGGATCAAGCAGAATAGTCTCTGGCGGTTGGCCAAACTGGACAAACACAAGTTTGTATTCTGGCTGGCTGGGCAGCAGCCACTGTTCTGCTAACTGCTGACAAAACTGGGTTAGATCCAGAGCTAAGGGGGTGAACGCAAGTTGCCCAGCGTCGGCGTCGAGCAGCAGCAGCATGTCTTGCAGTGTCTGCTTCATGGCCTGAGTGTGGTCGGTCAAGCTGTGGAGGTGGCGACTCCAATCGTCGGAGCAGTCTGGTGCTTGCTTCAGCAGTTCAACCACCGACGGGATTACCGTCAGGGGCGTGCGAAATTTTTCAGTCAGGGCAGTAATCCAGCGTGATTTCAGCTCACTGCGCAATTGCTCTTGGGCTAGAGCGGTTTGGAGTTCGGTTTGCAAGCGTAGAAGTTGTTTGTTTTCTGCCTGCAGTTCAGCCGTCCGCTGTTGGATGCGGGCTTCTAGCCCTTGATTCAGAATCGCCAAGGCGGTTTCAGCAGAATTACGCTGCTCGATTTCTAGCTGGAGCTGGGCGTTTTGTTGCTGCAGCTGCTGCTGCAGGCGGCTGAGTTTCAGATGGGTTTCAATCCGAGCTAGCACTTCAACCACCTGAAAGGGTTTGGGAATATAGTCTACGCCACCGGCATGAAAGGCCATTACCTTCTCGGCTTCATCGTCTAAGGCACTCAAGAAGATAACTGGAATCTGACGGGTCCGCTCACTGTCCTTGAGGCGATCGCAGACCTCATAGCCGTCGATGCCAGGCATCTTGATGTCGAGCAAAATCAGATCAGGCGGTTCCAGCAGGGCTGATTCAATCCCAATTTCACCATTCGTGACTTTGCGGACCGTGTAACCCGCTTTCGTCAGTAGGTCTGACAACAGCCGCAAATTGTTGGGAATATCATCGATGATCAGAATTGTTCCGGCGGATGGGGCAACGTCAGGGTAGTTCATACGTTGGCAAGCTGGATAAGTTGGATAAGCTGATCAAGCTGAAAGTCATTGACAAGCTGAATCACGGCTTCCTTAAAGGCCAGTTGGGATGGGGGAATCTCTTCTAGAAGTTGGAAGAGCACCTGATCGTTGGCAATTACCACCGCTCGATTCAATCTGGCAATCCACTCCACAGGCATAGAACTCAAGCCCTGTTGGATCACTGCTTTGTAATCTACTTTAGAATTCACTGGGCTATTGCCATTTCCCGGAGTTTCCAACTGGTGAATTGACCGCCCGGAGTCTTGAGCAACTGGCGGTGTTTCCCGCAGATATTGGACCCCCAAATGCTGAGCGAGTCGCTCGAAAAAGACGGCTTCTGGGCAGGGTTTGCCCACAAAATCATCGCAACCTGCTGCCAGAATTGCCTGTCGTTCTTCGTCAAACACCGCTGCCGTAATCGCAATAATTTTGGTTGCGGCTGGCCTAACGGCACTACCATTGGCCTGAAGCTGGAGCTGCCGCTCCCTAGCCCGAATCTGCCGCACTGCATCAAACCCATCCATGACTGGCATTCGCATATCCATCCAAATCAAATGGGGAGCAAAACTCAGCCACTGCTCAATCGCCTCTTGGCCGTTGCTTGCCTGACGTACCTCAAACCCGGTGGCTGTCAGCCATTTGACCATAAGCTGCCGATTGGTATCCGTGTCGTCTACCACTAGAATGCGGTAGATTGGCTGACCTGGAGCCAGACCAATGACCCGCCCAAAAGAATGACCGATGCCAACCGCCTCCGCATCCACGGGCGTTGCTACCATGCTAAAGCAAAAGATTGAGCCGCTGCCCGGTTGACTACGGACAGTAATATCTCCGCCCATCATCTGAGCGAATCGCCGACTAATCGGTAATCCCAACCCAGTTCCCTGTTGCGATCGCTGTCCGGCTTCAGACTGCACAAAGGCATCAAAAATTAGATCCAACTCCTTCGCGGCAATCCCAACTCCGGTGTCGCAGATCTCGAAGATCAGGTGGCAAGAGGGAGGTGGTGGGGAAAGTGGGGAAGGTGAGGAAGAAAGATTCTTTGTCCCATTCTCCCCCATCACCCCCATCTCCCCTCGTTCGGCGAGGTTCACGAGCCGCATCACCCCCATCACCTCCCCTACTCCTGCCTGCAAACTCACCTGACCAACCGGGGTAAACTTGATGGCATTGTCCAGCAGGTTAGTAATGACTTGGCGCAGTTTGCGTTCGTCGGCCTGAATGTAGTGGGGCAGGGCAGAACTGCGATTGCAAGTGAACTGGAGTCCTTTGGTTTCTGCGCGTAAGCGAAACATGCCTTCCAGGGTGTCAAGCAGCGCATAGAGGTCGAAGCTGGTTTCTTGCAGCATGACCCGACCCGCTTCAATCTTGGAAATCGAGAGGACATCGTTGATCAGCTGTAGCAGGTGCTCACCGTTGCGGTTGATGGTTTTGAGATACTCTTGCTGAGCGGGTGTGGTAGCGGCATCGCGTTCTAGCAGTTGGGTAAAGCCCAGAATAGCATTCAGGGGTGTGCGCAGCTCGTGGCTCATGTTGGCGAGGAAGCTGCTTTTGGCACGGTTAGCATTTTCAGCAGCTTCTTTAGCGCTCAACAGTTCGGCGGCTTGCCGTTGGGTTTGTTCAAGCAGTTCGGCTTGTTGTACGGCGACCCCAAGCTGCTGACTGACCTGGATCATGATTTGAATTTCGCTTTCCTGCCATTGACGCGGACCGGAGTTTTGGTAAGCTGCGAGCAGTCCCCAAAGCTGGCTGCCAAGGTGGATCGGAACAATTAAATAGGCCCTAGCTTGAAATTGCTCTAACAGCCGCAAATAGCAAACCGAAAAATCAGCTTTGTAGACGTCCTCAACGCAGCTGTAGGAAAGACCGCGACAATAGCCACCGCCTGCAGTTTGTTGAAGGTAAGTATCCTGGATATCAAGCTCTATTTTTTGAGAATCTGTTTTTTCAAGAGCTGGCGTCAATTCTGTGGCATCGCTCCAGGTTTCGGCTAGGCAGTGTTCGTGCTGGATCAGGTTTTGGGAATGGTGACGTGAATTTTGGGGATGCATAACGGCAACCCAACCGCTAGCAACTGACTCTGCCACAACGTTGCCGCTCCAGTCGGGGTTGAATCGGTAAATCACCAACCGATCGCTATTCATGGCCTGACGCAGTTCTTGCACGGTAGTTTCAAAAATCGCAGGTAAATTCAAGTTGCGATGCAGCCGGTCGATCACCCGCGCAACCGCTTGTTCGCGCTGGAGGCTAGCTTTTAGCTGCTGCTCTGCCTGCTTGCGATCGGTAATATCCCTCACAATGACCAGCACTCTATCGGCTTCAACCGCAACGACTCGCACCTCTTCGTAATGGGGGTTACCTGCAATCCTCAGCTCCTGTTCATAGATTTGTACCTCCCCGGTTTGCAGAGCCTGTTGAATCATCTCCGTGCGTTTTGTGGCCAGATCAAACGGCAGAATTTCGTAAATACTATGGCCAGCCTCTACCCTCTCTGAGGCAACATCTTTTGCTTGTTTACCGCAGATCTTTTGTAGTTGCGTTCCGCGTTCATCCATCCAGATCAGCAAGTCTGGCATTGCCTTTAAAATCTGCCGCTGTACAGCTTCGCTTTGTCGTAATGCCTCCTCAGCCTGCTTCCGTTTGATTTCATTGCGCTTGCGTTCAGTAATATCCCGCATGATTAGCAAAGCCGAGCTTTCATCGTAGGGGACAACCCTGACTTCTTCGTATTGCAGCGTGTTATCGAACTCTAACTGCTGCTCGTATACCTGCACAACTTTGGAAGTCAGGGCTTGTTGAATAGCCTCTAACTTTCTATCGGCTACAGCTGGCGGCAAAAATTCGCTGATATGGTGTCCTAATGGATTGACTTTGCTTGGAATCAGATCAATCAGGGTTTGGCTGCGCACGATATCCAAGTAAACGCCCTCTGTGCTAACGATACTGATTAAGTCGGGAATGGCGGTAAGAATGGCACGATTGCGGGCTTCACTTTGTCGCAGGGCTGCTTCAGTTTGCTTACGCTCTGTAATGTCGCGAATCACAACCAGCACTTCATCGTGAGTGAGTGGCACCACGCGGACTTCAAACCAGCGTTGCTGCTGCTCAGATGGCAATGGAAATTCGTAAATTTGCACTTTCCCAGTTTGCAGAGCGCGCTGCACGGCGGCGAGGCGTTGTTCAGCAGCTTCGGGCGGTAGGGCATCCTGCACCGTATTACCGGGTATGGTTACGCCAGCGTTATGGAGAGAAAAGTTGGTGGGATATTTCACCTCCAAATAGGTCCCGTCTCGTTTCATGCGAATCAGCAAATCGGGCAGCGCATTTCGAATCGCGCGATTCAGGGCCTCACTCTGCTGCAACGCCTGGGTTCGTTCTGCCACCTGTACAGCAAGCTGCTGGTTGTAGTCGGCCAGAATTTTGGCAGCGGCCTGCCGCTGGGTGATGTCTTGAAACACCGTGATCGACGCAACAATCTGGCCCTGCTGGTCCCGTACTGGCATGGAATGCATTTCTAGCGCCATTACACGGCCGTCCCGATGCAGCTCAATATCATCGACCGTGATCGTTTCTCCCTGAAGGGAACGCACCATTGGTAGTTTGTGAACTGGGTAGGGGAGGTGAGTGCTACTGCGATAGAGGCGATGAGTTGCCGCTAGTACTTCAGTAGTTGCTTCAGAAATATCCTCTAGCCCCAGCATCTGCTTACCGCTGGGATTGAGATAGAGAATGGAGCCATCCAGCCGATTCATCGATACTCCAACCGGCAAACTGTCCAGAATTTGCTTCATCTGGGTCTCGCTTTCAATCACGGTTTGATTCAGCGCCTGCATCCCGGCAAAGGCCGCTTTGAGCTGCAAAATCATTTGATTGAACGATTGCGCTAGTTCGCCCAACTCCCCAGAGCGATCAATGGCAATTTCCGTATCTAAATTTCCTGCCGCAATCGTTTTGGCTGCCGCATTTAACCGCAGGATGGGTTTGGTCAACCAGCGCGAGAGCAAAATGCTGGTTCCAATTGAGAGCAATAAGGTAATGGCACACAGCAGTGTTGTTACTCCCGCATTGCGGTAGATTTCTGCCATGAAATCGGACTCGGGCACAACAGTCACCGTCAGCCAGTCCAGACCAAACGGATCCCGAAAGGGCATCACCTTGAGAAATTGCCGTTGGCCCGCTAGTTTTAATTGCAGTTGGGTTGCTGTATCAATCGAAGCTAAATCAATCTGTGAGGATAGATACTGGGCTGCTTGCCGAATTAGCGGTTCTTGGCTATCCGCAGCTTTTAGGTCTGCTGGCTCACTGCTACTAGACATTGCAGCACTTGACTTGATTGACTCCTTTGATGGCCTATTTAATGGCCTAGTCGTTGAGGCTGCAATCAACCGTCCTGAGCGATCGATGATAAACACCACTCCATGACTTCCAACCTCAACCTGCTGCAAAAACTGCTGGATACCGGCCAGCGTTAGGTCACTTGACAGCACCGCCTGAAGCTTACCAGTTTGGTCATACAGCGGATAGCTGGCTGCAACTCCCAAACCAGACGAGGCCGGCATATAGGTATAAATTGGGGTCCAAGTAGGTCTTCCAGCCTGCACCGCCTGCTGATGAAACGGGCGCTGGGTTGGGTCATAGTTGGGCTGCTCAACCAGTTGTTTGAGACGCTGGCCCTGATCATTGATGCTATAAACCCGCAGGATGCCTCGCCTAAAATCTTCAGTTAGGGCAACAGTGATACCTCGCTCGTCTCTACCGACGGAAACAAAGCCCCCCTGGGAGTTACTGAAACGGATGCGATTGAGAGAGTCAAAGATTTGGATTTGCTGTAAAAAATGGCGCTCTAGACTCAGGGGATCGGTAAGTCGCACTTGCTCTAAACGGATAGCGTTGGCATTGAGTTGATTCACCACATGAGCCGATTTAACATAATCTGTCAGGTAAAGATTGACACGCGCACCCACTTCCCCCATCAACTGCGAAGCCATATTTTCAACCGCTTTTTGGCCACTTTGGTAGGCAAAGTAGCCCACGAGCGCCACGGTTCCCAGGGTTTGTAAGACAAAGGGAACTGCCACTACTAAACGCAGCGGAATTTTCTGAGGAAGCAGAAGGAGCCGTCGGGGACCAAGAAACTGCATAGCCTGTAGCTTGAGGGTTCGCTTTAGAACAATATACAGCGGCCCCACAGAAAATGGATATTCGGGTACTAGTTATCTTCTCTCGCTCGCAAATACTTTCCTGTCAAATTTCCTACATTACTACTTTCGAATTCCTACTTTTTGGACTTAAACATCCACTCCTAATATCTTTAACTGAATTTTTGGTTGTCGTTGATGGCTGCCAAAATTCAATTTACGTTCGCTGTTAAATTGTCATTTTTATCACTATTATTAGTATTGTTAATTTATTTCTAAAGGGGGATGACAAAATTATATTTTACTGGTAATAGCAGCGGAAGATTATACAAACGAGTTTGTTTCCTTTGCTTCCAGGCAACGAATTCCTGGGTCCTAGCTAATCTCAAACTCTTGAATCAACTGCCCGCTCATTCCATTTCCGAGCCTGCACAGAATTTTGTCAGGACTTACACAGCTCAGCAATTTCTGCCCCCCTAGCCCCCCAAATCTGGAGAGAACTAGATTGAAAGTCCCCCAGAATTGGGGGATTTAGGAGGCAAACGCGTAAGTCCTGTTTATGTCAATCTGATTGTCTCGGCTTCGTCACTGCCCACCCGCGTGTCAACGGTGGGCTAGGCAAGGAGGTCTGCGTGAGCAGACTCGACAAGGGGTTTAGTCCATGACCCTGCGGGAACGCAAGCGTATGAGTGGACTTGCTGGATTAGCCCGTGCTTTGAAGGCAGTTGATCTTACAAGGCAGTTGATGCTATCGGTTGCCGTCTAATTCGCTCGCTCGCTCGCCATCTGACTCACTTTCCAAGGGAGATGCTCCAACTCCAATGTAAGGTGCGCCTCCTTCGTTGCGGTTCTGACCACGAGTGCCAAATACTTCTCCAGAATCGCCACTCCCACTGTTATCGCTGGCACTAGTGCCACTGTCGCTGTCATTGGAGCTTGCGTCAGAGCTATCGCGGCCAGAGGAGCTTGAGTCATTATCTGAGTCATTATCCGAGCCATTGTCTGAGCCATTGTCTGAAGCGCTACTATTGTCACCACCGCCATCCCCATCGCCGTTATCGGATTGAGCGAAAAGCTGTTCTGAAGCGTCTGGAGCTGTTTGTCCTAATCTTGCAGAAACCGTTTGCGTCAGAAGTGCTAGGGCCGGTAGGCTCAATAAAATACTGATGCTAGTTACTCCTGTTAAGCCAACTAGCGTTGCTAATTGTTTGTCAAGATTCATGTGCGGTCACCTCGTTTGCTTAAAAGACTAGTTGAACCACTAGTTAAAAGAACCATTTCGCGCAGCATCGACTAGCAGCGAAAACGTCCTACTAGCGCTGATTTGGATTAATTGAGAGCTAAGTGAATTAATTGGGAATTAACAAGTGAAACTAATGAACATAACGGTCATCCGTCTCATCCGAAAAGCTGTTAGACGCTCCAGCTGTAACATCGTCATCATCGTCCGGCAGAGGATGATCGGTAGAAGGAATATCGGTCGGATAGGGATCGGACGTACTTGGAACATGACCTTCAACCGTGCTGTCGGCCACACTGCCAGAGGCATTGGGAGCTTCTCCAGCGGCAGCATTACGAGCTTCTTCTAACGAAATGGTCGGGTCGGAATTGATGGCAGCAGCCCTCATGCCAGGATTTTCAGCTATCTCTTCTGGCATCTCTGAATCATACTTTTCTGCTTTGTTAATCATGATTTTTGATTCACCTTTTGCTGCGTCTTTGATTTCAACTTCAACTGTTCCCTTAAAGCTAACAACCGCTCAATAGGCTGGTTTCTATCCAAAGAGATGAGTCAGATGTCATTCGCTTGTCAGGATCGATACTGTAATATCGACTACAATTGAGCCACTGCAGCCGTCAGCATCCAACGATTTGGCATGTCTGTTTGGTTCTCATTAAATCTGGTTCTCATCAAGTCTGGTCCTCATCAAGACTGAAGCAGGCGGGCAACTGCGTTGATCACCAATTGGACAGAACCATTGAAGAAAGGTAGATTTAAGGTTTCTATCGTATCGGTCGGCTGGTGATAGTGCGGGTTACGAAAGTTAGCTGTATCCGTAATCAGTACAGCTCCAATTCCTTTATCCCAAAACGGAGCATGATCACTACGAACCAGATCGGGGGCTAGGCCGCCAAAGGTAGGAATGGCGAGCGTCAAAACGAGCGGCAAACTAACCGATTGATTAGAAGATACATCAGAAGCAGATAAGTCAGTGAACGCCTGTAATAACTCAGGATGTCCTTGATCGCCCAGAGCAGCGATAAAATTGCCGCGATCAGTTGGGGGGCGAATTGGTAACATCGATGGATAGGTTTGGCAACCCGCTTCCTCACAGGCATAACCCACCATATCCAAGATCACTGCTCCTTGCAGAGCCTGCTCTTGTATGGCGCTGACAAATGCTTGGCTGCCAAATAAGCCTTGTTCTTCTAGATCAAAAAAAACAAGTTGTAGCGTTCGAGCGGTGGGGAGCTTTCCTAAGAGTCGAGCTGCTTCCAGTAAGGTGGCAACTGCCGTCGCGTTATCATCGGCTCCAGGAGAAAGCTCAACCGTATCGTAGTGGGCACCCAACAAAATCGCTGCCGCTGTGGGATCGGTTCCTGCTCGTTCAGCGTAGATATTAATACCATTCGCACCACTCGGATTAGTTCGATTGGCCTTGGCCGTGAATGGCTGCAGTTGAGCTGTCCATCCAGCCGCTTGCAATTCTTGCAGAATGTAGTCGCGGGCTTGCTGACGAGCGGATTCGTCGTAGCGTCGAAAGGTCAGTGCTTGCAGGTCAGCTAAGAGGCGTTTGCGATCAACGGCAGGTGCAGCAAGCATTGGAGCGCGTTGATTCTGACTGAGGGAGGGAGCGGGTTGCCAAAACGCTAAGGGAAACTGCAAGGACGGCTGCCATTGCCAGATCACCAACCCTGCAGTTGCCACCAGAATTGTTACCCAAAGCCACAGTTTTTTCATTGCTTTGTTGCTGAACCTTTTGCTGAACTTTGTTGCTGAACCTTTTGCTGAACCTTTTGCTGAAGCGTCTGTCTTTCGCCTATTTTAGAGAGTTTTCTGGAGAGCGTTTCTCCAGTTTCGCTGGGTTTGGCCATTCAGCGGATGAATGCAGCAGGTCCATAGAACCAAGACTTGCCTGAATTGCGGCAATTGCAATAGATACAGCGTTTTTCACTCATTTCAGGTGCAGGCACGACCCCTGCACCGCGTTTTTCGTACTTCACTAGCCTGAAAAAGGCTGTAGATAGAAAATGGGTTTGAGATGAAAGTATCATATGAAAGGATAATGACTCAGTTGTAAATTTCTCATCACCCCGCCTTTACTGAACAGCTCAAAACCGGTGACATTCGCAATTGGCATGATCGAAGTATTGGGAGTTCCAACAGCGCTGGAAGTGGCTGATGCCATGTGTAAAGCTGCCCAAGTGATCTGCGTTGGTTTTGAGAACACGGATCTGGGGCGGATTACCGTTTTGATTCGAGGTCCGGTGGCGGAGGTGGAAACGGCAGTGGCGGCTGGACTGGCGGCAATCCGACGAGTCAATGGCGGTGAGCTACTCTCGGTTCATGTCATTGCGCGGCCCCATGCCAATCTAGAGGCGGTACTGCCACTTGGGGATAGTCAAACGCTCGTATCTTTGGGGCGAATCGACTCGATTATTCGGTTTCCGCCACCGCTTTCGGCTTAGAGGAGGCAGGGTATGCAGCCATCCCAGCTAGATGAATTGAAATTTTTGCTGAAGTTACAGGAATGCCGCAACTACCGAGCTTATTTAACGAATCCCTGCTTTAAGTCATTTCGGGCTAAAGATAAAATTTGCCAAAATTTGGCTAGCGATGGGTTGGTCGATTTTAGTCGAGAAATTGTAGTAGTTAAGCTTTCAGCAGCCGGACAAGCCCTACTCAAAGTCACAGACGCTGCATTGCCAATTTCAGCAGTAGAGTTAAAACTCCTGCAAAAGATTGGTACCGCCAAAAAAATCGCTCCCAGCCAGCTCAGAACCTCTGCCTTGACTGCTACCGAACGTGACGTGATTCTGCAAACTTTTTTGAATCGCGGCTTAATTCTGGCTGAAACCCGATTGAAACGCCAAAAAGCTGAAGTTTGGCTCACGCCTCAAGGGCAAACTTGCCTAGCTGAACTGCTGCGTCAATTTCAGACGCTGCGCCAATCTGCAACTGAAATTACGCTGAACCAAAAACCTACCGACACCGAAGTTTTAGCCACAATTCAAAATCTCGATCATGAACTAGCAAGCAATAACTATTTGCCAATTTTCTACTTGCGACAAAAATTTCAACCTCCCCTATCGCGAGACGAGCTGGATGAAATTTTGTATCGATTGCAGCGAAACGATCAGATTGAATTGCGGGCAATCGTTCATACTCAAGACTACACGCCTGAACAGCTCAGTGCCGCCATTCAAACCCGCTCAAATAGTCCCCTATTTTTTATCAAAGTGATCTAACAATAGATTTCAGATTTAGACTTGAGGTTTAAGTTCAAAAACCTGAATTGAATCTTAAACTTAAACTTAGGGTTTAGGGCAATTCAGGGCAACTTATACCAATTCACCCGATAAATCTTGCAGATGAAATCTACAAAACGCTCCCCAACTTCAAACTTCATAATTAGGCATTGGGTGTTACGAACTACGAAATGATACAAGGGTTACAGATATGGCGGACATGGCATCGATCGATGACCTGATTTTGAGGGGCACTAATCCGTTTGATAATCTGCGCTCGGTCAACTTTTGGCATCGTCAGAAAGATCCGGAGCCGATGGTGGAATCCATCCACCAGGACGCTATGTCAGTCATTGAAGCAACGCTAGAGCAGGTGGCTCGCGATCACTACACCCGCACAATCATCCTAGATGGCGACAGCGGTTCTGGCAAAACCTATTTGTTAGGACGCTTAAAGCGTGCCCTCAACCATCGAGCCTTTTTTGTCTATATTCCACCCTTTCCCCAAAGCGATTATCTCTGGCGTCACATCCTGCGTTATACAGTCGATAGCTTGGTGCAGGTTCCATCTGGGCAGAAGTATTCGCAGCTTTTGCTGTGGTTGAAAAGCGTATTGTTAGCTCTCAAACAGCGCAGCTTGAAGGATCGCATCAAGGAAAACATCCTCGATCTGTTACAGACGGATCGACAGCAATTTATCAAACGGCTTAAGGAGATCTATAAGCAGGCTGGGACAAATAGTATCTATAACGCCGATAAGTTTTTTGGGATTTTGCATGATCTGACCGATGCCAAACTCTATCCCCTCGCCTGTGAGTGGCTGCGTGCTGACGATCTGAGCGAAGAGTCGCTGGAAGCTCTGCGCCTAAAAAGCTCGATTGATACTGAACAGGCCGCCCGTGAGGTGTTGGCCAACTTTGGCCGCGTGGCGATCAATACCCAACCGATTGTGCTGTGCTTTGATCAGCTCGAAAGTATCGCCCGCCTGCCGGATGGTGCTTTGGATCTGCAAAGCCTCTTCAATATCAACACGAAAATTCATGATGAAGACAAAAACTTCTTGATCGTCATCAGCATTCTGACCAATACCTGGGAGCACTATAAAAATCGCATCGACCAATCCCACCGAGCACGCATCGATCGGGAGATTCCCCTCCGCTTGATCAACCTGGAGCAAGCTGAATCCCTCTGGGCGTCTCGGTTGAATGGACTGCACCGTCAGGCGCAACCCCAGCCCACGTCCCTGATCTACCCGCTCGATTTCCATCAGTTGGCCGAAAACTTTCCTGGCGGCAGAACCAACCCCCGCGATGCCCTCAGGCTCGGACGCGATATGCTGCAAGCTTACAAAGAATGGCTGATGCAAACGGCTGGAACCAACGGTGCTGCTGCAACTCATGCGCTCCAATCGGTAGAACCTGCGGCTCAACGGCTCCATCCTCCTGCAACCGAACTGCTAGCCGCCTTTAAACTGCGCTGGCGCGATGAGCTGACCAAAATGCAGGACAGCGTCACCCGGATTCGCCACTTTACGTCCCTAGAGCTGATCGAGATGCTAAAGGAAGCCCTGACAACTCTGGAGGCTAGCGAAATTCAGGCTCCGCTGCTGGAACGCACCAAATTCGCCGGCTATTCCTTTAGCTACCAACTGCCCCAGCCGCCCAACCCTGCCGGTCGAATTGGCATCGTTTGGACCGAAGATCAGGGTATGGATAATTTCTTTCGCGTCATGGAAGCCTGTCAGCGGGTGTTAGAGCAAAATCTCTGCCAAGCTCTGTATCTAATTCGGGCGGAAGGAATCGGCAAACCCAGCCTCAAAGGGCACCAACTCTATCGGCAAATTTTCACAGCCATCCCCCATCGCCACCTTCAACCCGACATAGCTTCGGTCCAATGCCTAGCTGCCTACTACAGTCTGGTGAAAGATGCCCGTGAAGGCGATCTGGTCGTCGGCAGTCAAACGATTGGCCTGAAGCAATTGCAATCTTTGACCCAACAGGCCAAAATTTGGCACGACTGTACGCTCCTACAGGCATTGGGCATAGTCACGGCATTGGAACCTGACCCAAACTGGTCTGAGGAGTTGATTGTACCAGCCATCAGCCTGGATTCGCCCTTCCCTCCTCTCCCCGATTTGGGCAACGGTCATCGCCTGACTCGCCAAGTCGAAGATTATCTGCTCAGCCTCGTGCGCACCCATCCGGTAATCGGTCTGCAAACGCTGGTCCAAAATTCGCTGAGGCAGTTTCCTCAGGTGGATGAGGCGTTTGTCGATGAGCGGGTGCAATATCTGTGTGATGCAAAACAGATAAAAATCTTAAACCCTGGTTTTCCTCACGAAGGACAGTTGGTTTCTCAGGTATAGAGATGCACTTCTTAAGCAAGTTCTTAAGCAAGCCGCACATAGTCTACGACCTTGAAAACCACCAGTTCTTTTGTTCTATGTAATTCTTAATGTATAAAGTACCCTTGCGGGTTATAGGCATAGGTAATATCGGACAATACAATGCATGGTAGGAGTTTCTGTTCAAGTTTTGAAGCGAAGTGAACGTTTGAAAACCGTCCTGAATGAGTCAATTGTTCGGAGGGGTCAATGTGAAAAGCAACCTTGTGAAGAGCAATTTATTGCTGGTTTTTATTGGTCTGGGCCTACTAGCTGCATGTTCAGATAGTAACTCCTATAGCTCCAAAAATGTCACAAAGGCCGAAGTCGAGCCGATAGAGCAAATCGACGATGTGAAAGGGACGTTGAACGACCGCGAAGCAAGCCCATCGTTAATTCAGCCAAAATCTCCGCAAAGTACTACCCAAAGCACTATCCGAGAATTTCCAAAGTCTGCTCGACTAACGGCTCAGCAATCAAATTCAAGAATTAATTTGAGATCAAAACCGTCATCGACCTCGCCGGATAAGGGTTATGGCTTAGTAGGTGATCCTGTGAAATTACTCGATAAAGCTGAGGGTGCAGATGGTTTGACTTGGTACTATGTGAAGTTTGATGGGTCTGGAGCCGAAGGCTGGATTCGGAGCGATTTCATTCAAACCTCGAATGGTGTTTCGGAAAAGCCTTCAGAAGGAATTAGAGCTGAGGTTGCAAAAGTAGCAAAGTTGACACCCGAGCAAGTCAATCAGTTGATGGATTTGGATCATTTCAGTCAATATGAGTTTAAAGAAGACAAGCCGAGATGGAATGGAAAATCCTACGGCATTATTGTTCCAACCTATGTTCCAGAAGGGTTTTACATTAGTAAATTCGGTGTCTCCAAGTTTGATGGTCGGGATGGTCCTGGAGGGTATTCCATTACCTACGAGAACAACGATGGAACTTGTTTCGGTATTTCAACTGCAACTGGTGGCCTTGGCGATGGAGCTGAGGAGGTTCGAGTTATTGAAGTTGAATCCCTCGCTCTAGGAAAGATCAAGATAGGGAGAACTGAGTTCAGCCAGTATTCCGAAAAACCATTGACCAATTTTTGGGTTAGCGTAGGCAAAGTCAGTTATCTTTTCGACTCACCTTCTCAAGGTCAATACAGGGAATGTAATAGTGTAAGCCTTCGAGAAGCTGCCAAAATTGTTGAGTCTTTGGATTATCTAAATCCAGCACCTGGAGGATACCCGCCAACTAAACAGTGGCAGCCTCTTTAAAGAAAGGAATGAATAAGAAACTATTGAGATTGTCAAATCTCAATAATTCGTGAACCCATAATTTAGGAGAAAGAAGTGCAAAATAAAATACTTCTGTTTATTTTATGTCTGCTGACCGCGTGCGCTAGTGAAAAAACTTTTGAAGCGAAGAATCAGACAACAACCAATCCGAATATAGCTAGCACCAGCGAAGTTCAAAACACACCAGGAACTCAACCAGTAGAGGAATCCCAGTTATCTCAAAATTCAACTTCTGACGAGAAGGTCACTGCGGCGAAGCTATCATCCCAAGATAAAAATAAGTTACTTGAAATTGATCAGAATAATTATAAAAATATTCCAGTGAAAATCGTTTTGCCGACCTATATTCCCGATGGCTTTAAGGTCGAAAAGGTCGAGGTTGGCGATGACAAACGCTTCGGACCAGGCTATAGCATCACCTACTCTGACGATAGTAATAACTGCTTTGAGATCTCAGGCGCTTCAGGTGGCTTTGGAGCAGGCGCAGAGGACTTTGAAATTATAACGGTGAATTCTAAAGCATTGGGCAATGTGGAGCTAGGATATACTCAGTTTGATCAGGTAACAAATCAACCAAGGATAGGATTTAATCAATTCACCGTACAGGGTGTAATTCCTTCTGAGCAACAATACTCCTTTTGGTCTCCTGGCATTGTCAACAGTCAGTGTAATGCGATTGAATTTCAGGAAGCTGCCAAAATTGTGGAGTCGCTTGATTATCTGAATCCTTGATACTTTCAGAATGTGACTGATTTACTCGAAGTAAAAACTCAATAGCGCATTGATTGAGCAACTTCTAAAAACATTTCTTGGAATCTCTGTACGCACTGTTCTTAGTAGCAGTAATGTCATAAAGGGTTATTTTTCATGAAACATCTAGATATTTTTGATCACAAGCTAAATCGTTCTGACAGATGGCTGCTGAAGGCTGTACTGTCTATTTGCACTGTATTTGTGCTGGCTAGCTGTGGTCAGGATCAGCCTCGCATCAGCTCTCCCACAGCACGAGGCGAAGAAACAAGCTCAGATGCTCAAGAGACTTCACTTAATTCAGAGGCATCATTTCCAAATTTCTGTGGCGATGCATTACCCACTAACCGCAGTGACTATCCCCTGAAGGTCTATCCGCTGTATATCGAGTCTGAGAGCCAAGAATGGTCGTGGTCGAGAGAGCCTGTTCAAGCGCTGGTAGAAGTCCGAACGAAATTTTGCCCACATGCCCACATGGGCTATATCCGAATTGGCGAAGAAGATTCTGGAAACTATTCTACATCTGCGGCAATTCTAGGCTATTTTACGAGTGAATCCAATGCGAAACAAACTCTAGACAAATTAAACGATCAACTTTCTAGCCGAAAAATAGCCAGCCTTGCCACTGCTGATATCGGGCCGCCTATCGTCCTAGAAGACTTACCTGCATCTACCGAATCTGTGGCCCAAAAAGCCAAACTCAGTTCAGAGCAGTCTCAAACATTGCTGGCTTTGGATCGGTACAGTGATATGGGCTTAACCTTTGATGTAATTGTGCCAACTTACATTCCTGAGAACTATACCCTTAAATCAGTTGAAGCAGCCGCTAGACCATCGAGTGGAAACTTGATGTTTGAACCTAGATATCAAGTTACCTATCAGTCTCCAGATGACTCATGCTTTGTGGTTTCAGGGGCGACAGGTCGGGGAGGTGCTGGAGCAGAAGATGTGCAGTATGCAGAAGCAGATTCACCCATTTTGGGTCGTGTGACTCTGATGTATATTGACTTTGTTCAGGAGACTAAGAAATCCTTTCTTAGCTTTAAGAATTTTCAGCTCCCGACCAAATGGGGTGGAAGCCAACTCTATTCGTTATGGGATGGTAATTGCAGAAGAACGCTCTCTCTCAAGGAAGCGGTCAAAGTTGTAGAGTCGATGGAATATCTGAATCATCCATTGAATCGTACATCCAAGAATTAACCTCTATATTGCAAAGATATAGTCTCGCAGCTTGACCAAATCGATTTGTTCTGATGTTAAGTTCTTTTCTGGGATTTTCTAGGACAAGCATTCTAAAACGAACAAATGCCTTTACCTGCAAAATCATTACTCTTTAGAAAATCTTGCAACCAACTGCAACCTTGCTCAATTGTTTCAGGTAGCGATTTGATTGCCCAGAGGCGGACTTCACCCGCATCTCCCCCGACCAAAATCTGCTTTCCATCTACGGCTGGAGCGATGCCCCAAATCGCGCCTTCATGGGTGAATTCGTTGAATTGTCGTCCGGAAAAATCCCACACTCGCACCGTTCCGTCCATTCCTCCGGTACTGAGCAGCGCAGAATTGGGAATGAACCGGAGGGCATTGACACCGCTTTGATAGCTATAAAACTCAAGCTTTTGCTGACCTGTTTTAGTCCAAAGACGCACCATGCCGCCTTTATCAGCTGTTGCCATCAGCTTGCCGTCAGAACTAAAGTCCAAACTGCTGATTTTATTCGAGTGACCTTGCCATTCTCGTAGCAAGCTGCCGGATGTATCCCAAAGTTTAATCCAACCGTCCCAGCTCGCCGTTGCGATAGTCGATGAGTCAGGGCTAAACGTGACCGCACTCACTACATCTTTATGCCCATGCAGTAAAGCTACTTCATCGCCGCTAGTCGTCCACAGCCGCGCCTGTCCATCCTGCCCTGCAGTCGCTAAGAACCGTCCATCTGGGCTGAAGCTGAGACTATTGACAAACCCTCCGTGACCCTTTAGCTGCGCAACTCTATTCCCGGATAAGTCCCAAAGGCTGACACTAGGGTCTACTCCACCTGTGGCAATCCGTTGCCCGTCCGCGCTAAAGGAGATGCTAAAAATATGCCCTCTGGGGTTCGCAGTCCATGCCTTGACTAGCTTACCCGATGCGTCCCAAAGGCTGAGGATTCCTTCATTACCGGCTGCGGCGATGAGACGCTGATCTGGGCTGATGCTGACCGTATTCGCATCCGCTTGCAGCCCTTTGAAGCTGGGTGCTGCTGATTTGGTTAAATTCCATAGCCGTGCCGTCCCATCCCGACCCGTGGTGAACAGGTAGTTTCCATCAGGGCTGAAGTTGGCATGCCAAACCACACCGCGATGGCCTTGAAATCTAGCCAATTCTTCTCCAGCCAGATTCCATAGTCGTGCCGTGCCGTCATCTGATGCCGTTGCCAATCGCTGATCCTTGTAGCCAAAGCTAGCACTAGTCACCAGCAGCTTATGGCCTTCCAATACGAGTTGCGGTTGACCCGACAAATTCCAGACTCTCGCCGTTTTGTCGCCTCCAGCCGAAACCAATTTTTGCCCATCTGCGCTGAAACTGACGGAATAGACTGGTTCACCCCCATGTCCTTTCCACTCAGCCAGTTGCGTTCCAGACGCATTCCAGACTCGGATTGTGCCATCGGTAGCGGCAGTGGCTAGTTTTTGTCCATCCGGACTAAACGTGACTTTAAGAACTGTGCCCTGATGTCCTTTCAACTGTCTCAGCTTGTTCCCAGCAATAGTCCAAAGGAACACTTCTCCCGAACTGCCTGAGGTGGCTATCGTTTGGCTATCCGGGCCAAAGCTGACGCTCTCAATTTCTCCCTGGTGCCCAGTCAGAGTCACAACCGGAGCGCCAGAATCGGCCCATAGACGGGCCGTACCATCTTCGCTCGCGGAGGCGATGTACTTGCCATCTGGGCTAAAGCTAACCGAATTGATACTGGCAAGCGGACCACCCTCGTGGGCTTGAAACTGCGTCAGTCTTTCCCCTGCCAAACTCCAAAGCTGAATCGTGCCATCTTTACCCCCAGTGGCGATGCGCTTGCCATCCCGGCTGAAGGCCGTTGCTTTGATTTCCCCCTGATTTGCCGGAAACCGATTCTTTTCGCGGATTCTGTTTAGAATCATGTCTAGTGCCACAATCGGACTATAGGCGGGGTAGGCTCCCATCCTGGTATTTTCGCCAGCTAGATCTTGCAGTGCCTGACCAGTTTGAATCGCTGTCAGTAAGGCATCAATCTCGCTAAAGTCGATTTGCTCAAGCGAACTCACCCCCTTCTGTTCTAATTCGCTGGCTGTTCTGGCAAAGGCTAGCCTGTTCAATGCATGGGAGGCGAGTAAGGACGCTCCAATTGCCACCGGAACAATCACAGCCAGGGAAATCATGCCTCTCCGGATGATTTTGTTGGCCTTTTGATTAGCTTCAGTTAGGAGTTGATTGCGCTCTTTTTCCGTCTCTAGCTCAGCTTGGCGGCGACGCTGAAACCTTTGCCATTCAACACTGGCATCGATGAATTGATTTTCTAAATCGGTCAATCCTCCTAACAGCACAAATGCATTGTTTTGCCGCAGTTCAATCGCTCGATCTAATCTAGAACCTTTGAGCAGTTCATCTTTTGCCCGATCTAATTTCTCGGAATCTTCAGATGTTACCTGAGCGAGGGCAGATTGCCAGCGGTGCACATCATCGGCCAGTAGGTTTTTAAAGATAATCGCATCCTTAGCTTCCTCTAACCATTTTCTTAGTTCATCCCAGGAGCTTAAAATGATTTCATGGGCAATTTCAAAGATGGCATTTTTCTTTACATCCGACAAACTACTCACTAAAATTTTGTCTTGGCTGGAATACTCATAGCCGCTGACAACCATATTTTCATTCACAAATTTCTGTAGCGTGGTTTCGATCGTCTCGCCTTGAAACTCAGAGCGATAGGCTTTCCGACTAACCGCTCGTGAGCCAGAATCGGTGTCTACAATTTGAACCAATCTGAGGAAAATTTGCCGGGTTGCGTCTTGTTCTGTCTGATTCAATTGCTGATACAGCTTGTTAATCCGCGCTTGCAAAGCTCCCCGCACTCCTTCCAAGGCCGAATAAGTTGAGCGGTTGAGGGTCCGGTCTTCAATGTGGGGTTTACCATCCTGGCCCAGAGCAATACATTCTGTTTCCCACAAGAGATTCAACGTATATTGCAGTAACGGCAGATAGCCGCTTTGACCTTGCACTTCCTGAATGATTTGCTCCACCAATCCTTCCTGGAACACAACGCCATGCTTTGCTGCCGGTTGTTCAATCGCTTGCCGCAACTCATCTCGATGCATATCCGTGACCAGATGAATATTGTTGCTATTGGCAATCATGCCGAGCTGCGGATAGGAGCTGAAATACTCCAGAAAGTCTGCTCGCATGGCCAAAACTGCACGCACTGAGTCATCAGAATTTTGATTGAGCTGCACTAAGGCATCTATAAAGCTTTGCCGAATTTGTTCATCAGAACAGTTTGTGAAAATTTCCTCAAATTGATCGATAAAAATTAACCATCGGTCCTGATCTTGTTTCAGCGACTGAATCACAGTGACGATTGTTTGCGCATTCGCCGCCCGCGCTGGTTCGGCCTCATCCTCAGAAAACCGATAGTCTTTGCCATCGGCTAATAAACAGCGATAGAAGCTCTCAAAGGGGTTGCGGCCCGGTGTAAACACGAAATCTAGCAGTTTAGTTGCACCCAGGTTAGATTTTAATTCTGGAATTAGCCCTGCCCGAACGGCAGACGATTTACCACAGCCAGACGCACCGACAACTAAAAGAAACTTATTTTGGTTGACTGCTTCAAATAAACGGGCAATCAGCGCATCTCTGCCGAAGAAATAGTCACGATCTGAGAAGTTATATTGCTTCAGTCCTTTGTAAGGAGAAGTTTTGTTGAGTTCTCGCTGAGTAATCCATTCAGCAGAGATTTGGATGATCTGGGTTTGGATTTGCGTATTGTTTTGGACCGGTGCGAACGTAAACGTTGCACTATCACCTTGAATGCTGACATTGCCCAACGTATTGTCCATGCGCTGGGACGGCAAAGCAGCTTGGTTTTGAGGCTCTTGGGGGTTCATTACACCGGAATGCCCCACGCCTTAGCAACAATCGAGGCAACCGTCATCACGGGACCAGCCAGTTCCTGTACTCCTTGAAGACCTTGCTTGAGGGCAGCGACTGTACGACCAATCAAATTTTTATCGGGGTTTTCCTTTTCGGCTTCGGCTGCCAGTTGGTCAACCTGGGTTTCAGCACCGATTTTTGATAGGTCAGGTAAACCTTCAGCGCTTTGAATGGCTGTTTTGAGAATCAATAATGCCTGTAGAAGCTCTTGCTGCTCGGATGATCCCTGGGTGACGTTGGTAGACAGATTGACATCCCGTCCCGCCTGACTGGGCTGATAGTTAAAGGCGGCATTGCTGCCACTGAGCTGCACATCACCCAGGGTATTTGTCATGACCTGTCCAGATTGGGGGCTGGCGAGAGAAGCAGTTGATTCTAAGACAGTTGGCAAGCGTTGTTCAAATTCTTTTTTCTCCTCAGGACTCAACGCCGCAATGCTGGCCAGGATTTGTTCAATGGTTAGCTTAAACATTTTAGTTACCTATATAGTTGCCTAGATTACTTTAGTTGTCTAGCATATGAATCTGAATTTTCCTAATGTGATCAATTTTGCCAAGCTTTGTGGTTTTAGAGCTTGAATTCAAAGAAAGATTAAGTGGAGACAGCAAGACCAAAGCGCAGAACTGACAATATACATTAGTATCCAGTTCGATTGCTATTCAAGCATTCCAGTCAGGCAAGCACCTCTGAGTTTTTCTAGTCTGGCGGAGGTGGCAACCAGTGCCTTAAGAAAACAGTATATTTGATACTTTCAAGACCTTCTGCAAGCAGCTCGTCTAAAAATCAGTCAAGTACCCATGTGGGGAATAGCCACCGCGTTGTACCATCAAGCACAATAAGCTAAAGCGATTTGTCTCCCATTTTTTGCTGACTTCTGTGCATCCTACCTTTTCAGACCGCAATCGTCCTACTCATCCAATTTACCACCCGACTCAGAAACTCAAGGCGCTCATTGCTACAGCCCAGATCGGGACCGATCCGCTGTTTGGACAACAGTGGTATCTGCAAAACACTGGTCAAACGGGCGGTACGGTCGGTGTTGACCTCAATGTAATCAACTTGTGGCAGGACTATATTGGCAAAGGCATTAAAGTTGGCATTCTCGATGATGGTGTTCAGTATACTCACCCCGACTTACAGCCCAACTTCAATACCAGCATTGACTTTGATGCTGCCCAACTAGACGATGATGTTTCTCCTGGCCTCTTTGACGATCATGGTACCGCTGTAGCTGGAATTATTGCTGCCGCTGCCAACTCGATTGGTGGGGTTGGGATTGCCCCCGGAGCCACGATTGCTGGCCTACGCATTGACTTTAGCGGTGCGACAGGTAGTTTCGATCAGGATGCAGTGGCGCTGCAGCAGATGGTCAAGTTTGATGTCGTCAATAACAGTTGGGGGTATATCGGCTCATTTACCGATAATTTTCTAGAAGCTGACTTAGCGGGTAATCAAACTGCCCTGCAAAATGCAGTGCAAAACGGACGGGCAAGTTTGGGTACGGTGGTTGTATTCTCGGCTGGCAATGAGCGCATTGAAGGGGACAGTGCCAACTACCATAACCACCAAAACTCCCGCTTTGTGATTGCCGTTGCCGCGCTTAATCATCTGGGCAAACATACCTACTACAGCTCACCAGGTGCAAACCTGCTGGTATCTGCCTTGGGTGGTGATCTAGAGGATGGCATTGTCACCACGGATCGATTGGGTGCTCCGGGCTATAATCTGTTAACCGATCCCTATGCGCCGTCAGACTATACCGATAATTTTGGCGGCACCTCGGCAGCGGCTCCGATGGTGTCTGGCGTGGCGGCGTTGATTCTGAATGCCAATCCGAATTTAGGCTACCGCGATGTGCAGGAAATTCTCGCCTATTCGGCGCGTCGCACCGATGTTAAAAACGCAAGTTGGTCGATCAACAAAGCCAGCAACTGGAACGGTGGCGGCCTTCATACAAGTCCCGATTATGGCTTTGGTCTAGTCGATGCCCACGCAGCCGTGCGCTTGGCGGAAACCTGGACTACTCAGCACAGCTTTGCTAACGAAGAGCGGATTAGCGTCAGCCGCAGTTTGAACCAGCCGATTCCGGACGGCACCGGCAGCTTGCGCTCTAGTGTGACGGTCAATAATCCACTAGAACTCGATTTTGTGGAAGTGGAGCTGGAGCTGAGCCATCCGATCGTCGGTGAGTTGGAAATTGGGCTCAAGTCTCCCAACGGTACAGAAAGTGTCCTGGTCAGTCAATCTAGCACCGATGGTTCCATCTTCCATCCCTTGTTAGGACCGCTGTATGAACTAAAGCCGCGCTTCACCTTCTCCAGCAGTCAATTTTGGGGCGAAACCAGCGCTGGCCCTTGGACACTTACAGTGCGAGATCGCAGCAAAGGCAACAGTGGTATGCTGAAAAATTGGTCGTTGCGCCTCTATGGTGACAAAAGTAGCGACGATGATACCTACATCTACACGAACGAATTTGCCAAACTGCTGGGCAATCCGGTCCGTCGCATTCTCAGTGACACTGCTGGCAACGACACCTTCAATGCAGCCGCTATCAGCAGCGATATTGTCCTGAATCTAGTTCCCGGTACGGGCAGTTTGCTGTTTGGTAACTTGCTGACCATTGCAGATGGCACCATCATCGAAAATGCCGTTACCGGTGATGGTAATGATGTGATTCAAGGTAATGATTTTAAGAATGACTTAAATGGCGGTCGTGGAAATGATACGCTGAACGGCGCTGCCAATTCAGATCGAATCAACGGCAGTCGCGGTAATGATTGGCTCAACGGCGGAACTGGTAATGATACGGTAAGCGGAGGTGCAGGCAATGATCGATTAACCGGCGGACAGGATGCCGATCGGTTTCTGTTCAGTACAACTGAGAGTTTCCAATCGCCGCAGCTTGGTGTAGATACCCTGACCGATTTTCTGCGCGGTACTGACAAAATTGTTCTCGACAAAACCAGCTTTGGCCTCAGCAGTCGCGCCGGAATTGGATTTAGTCAATCGAATGAGTTTAGCAGCGTTGCCAACGACAATGCCGTTGCCACCAGCACAGCCCGAATCGTCTACAGTCGCAGTTCCAGCACGCTATTCTATAACGCCAATCGTCAGGCTGAAGGATTAGGTCCAGGTGCTAAGTTTGCGGTTCTGCTCGATAGCCCAAGGTTGAGTGCGGCAGATTTTGTGGTGCAGGTGTAGGGAGGTGGAGAAGGTGGGGAAGATGCGGCTCGTGAGCGTCGCCGAACGAGGGAAGGTGGGGGAGATGGGGAAATCTACATTATACGCATTGACCGAAACAACGCTCGGCGGTTAACGAAACAACTCAGCTCCGCCTCTGGTTCTCAATCCCAATCGGTACGGTACACTTTCACCTGAACTGCTGATTCGAATGTAGTAGGTGGTGTTGCGGTCAAGCCTGCGGGAGATAAACCCAAACTCTCCGCCTCTCACCGTTCGACGATTCAGAACTTTACCATTGCTTCGTTCTAAGCGCACCTTCAACGTAGGAGTAGGAAAGCCAAGGAATCCGCCAAATTCCCGATTTTGGACCGAGATATCGATTCGCCCCGATCGCTTCAAAGTAAACCGATAATAGCGCGGATCATTTTCTCGTCTGCCCACTCGCCGGAAATCCTGGAACCCTGAGCGGCGGATGCGGATCGCGTTGCTTTTGGAGGCACGTGGACGAATCAATTCCATCGTGCCGACACTACTGCTGTGCCCAAAAGAAGTCGAGCGTGGAACATCTTTAAGCATGAGACTAGAGCGCTTTGTCAAAGCAACCGCTGAACTGAATAAATCTGTGCTGGATTTATTTTCACCGAATGAAAGTTTGAGTGACATAGTGTATACATAGTGTATATTTAGAGATTGCGCGGGCCAGATAGCGCTAGCAGTTCAGCGTTAGTGCTAGTGGGCAGTGTCTATTCTCAGCAGTTCAGCCGGGATGTCTCTGCAACTCGCCTATCACTTTAACAGCTTTGACTTTGAAGATGGATCAGAATTAGCACAAGCCAAATTCAACCTGCGTCAGCACAGCCTCTAGCTGAGTGCCATGTTCCACTTCTAAACCCATCTTCCCCACCTCTCCTCGTTCGGCGAGGCTCACGAGCCGCATCTCCCCCATCTCCTCACAGCGCCTCGTTCACAATCTGACTCGCTTCAGTCAAAATCTGCTCCAGATGGGCTTCGCTCTTGAGGCTTTCGGCATAGACCTTGTACACATTCTCGGTGCCAGAGGGGCGAGCAGCAAACCAGCCGTTTTCGGTAACAACCTTGAGGCCGCCAATCGGGGCATCATTGCCTGGAGCTTTGGTCAATTTGGCGACGATCGGTTCTCCGGCGAGGGAGGCGGCTTTGACATCGTCGGGGGCCAGTTTGCCGAGGCGGGCTTTTTGTTCCGGCGTGGCGGGCGAGTCGATGCGGCTGTAGTAGGCAGTGCCCAGTTGAGCTGTCAGCTCCTGATAGTGGACACCCGGATCCTTACCCGTGCAGGCCGTGATCTCCGCCGCCAGCAGATCCATAATGATGCCGTCTTTGTCGGTGGTCCAAACCGTGCCATCCTTGCGTAGGAAAGAGGCTCCGGCACTCTCTTCGCCACCGAAACCCAGCGAACCATCCAGCAGACCCGCCACAAACCACTTGAAGCCCACCGGCACTTCGCACACCTGCCGCCCGATCCGTTTGCCGACCCGGTCGATCATGCTGCTGCTGACTAAGGTTTTGCCAATAGCGCTGTTGGAGGGCCAGTTGCTGCGGTTGCTGAACAGATAGTAGATGGCTACCGAGAGGAAATGGTTTGGGTTCATCAAGCCGACGCTGGGTGTGACAATGCCATGCCGGTCGGAATCGGTGTCGTTGCCAAAGGCGATGTCGTAATCGTTTTTGAGTTTGATCAAATTCGCCATCGCGTACTGCGACGAACAGTCCATGCGGATTTTGCCATCCCAGTCTACGGTCATGAAGCCAAAGGTGGGATCAACTTTGTTGTTGACGATGGTGATATTGAGGCCATAGCGGTTGATGATCGGCTCCCAGTAGGCAATGTTGGAGCTACCCAACGGATCGGCCCCAATCCGCAGCCCTGCCGAACGAATCGCCTCAATGTCGATGATGCTCTCTAGATCGTTGACGTAGGGCGTAATGAAATCGTGGATATGGGTGGTAGAAGCCCGCAGTGCACTTTCGTAGGAGATCCGCTGCACCTCGCGGTTACCGTTGGCGAGTAACGCATTGGCCCGATCCTGGATCCATTTCGTGGTTTCCGGTTCTGCCGGACCGCCAGAGGGTGGATTGTACTTGAAGCCACCATCGCTGGGTGGGTTATGGGAGGGAGTGATGATAATCCCGTCTGCCAAGCTGCTGGTGCGGCCCCGGTTGTAGGTGAGAATGGCGTGGGAGACTACCGGCGTGGGCGTGTACTGGGCATAGCCTTCAGTGACGGCAATATGCACTTCGACTCCATGCGCCGCCAACACTTCCAGCGCCGTTTTTTGAGCCGGAGCCGACAACGCATGTGAATCCATCCCCATGTAGAGTGGACCATCGATGCCCTGACTGCGGCGATACTCAGCCACCGCCTGCGACACAGCCAGAATATGCGCCTCGTTAAAAGTGCCGTTAGCCGAAGATCCCCGATGTCCAGAGGTACCAAAGCTGACCTTCTGGGTGGGATTGGCCGGATCGGGCTGTACCGTGTAATACTGGTCCAACAGCTTGGAGACATCAATCAAACTGTCGGCAGGAGCTAGCTTTCCGGCGAGGGGGCTAATCTTTTCGTCCACGGTTTGCATCTGTGCTCTCCTATTCGGTTGGGGCGTTCTCCTCAAATAGAATAACTCGAAATCCGCGCCAGCCAGTGTAATCTAACCCGCATCGGCAGGAAGATCTAGCGTTGGGTAGATGGAGTAACTTAACTAACCGCCACCGCCGTCGCCTTGAGCTGAAAAATCTTTTCGATCACGGCTTCTACTACACGGTCGGGCGTGGAGGCACCTGAGGTAATCCCCACCACAATTTCTCCGGGCGGCAGCCAGTTTTCCTGCACTTCTAAGTCTCGATGCAGCGGCTTATGCTCGACTCGATTCCCAGGACCGATCCGGTCGGCGCTGTCGATGTAGTACGAAGGAATGCCGCGTTCAATGGCGATTTCCTGCAGATGGGTGGTGTTAGACGAGTTGTAGCCGCCGATCACCACCATCAGATCGAGCCGATCTTCTACCAGTTTGAACATAGCATCTTGCCGCTCCTGGGTAGCGTCGCAGATGGTGTTGAAGCTCTGGAAATGCTGATTCAGCTTATCTGGGCCGTATTTTTTCATCAGCGTATGCTCGAACAGCTTGCCGATCTGCTCGGTTTCGCCCTTCAGCATCGTGGTTTGGTTGGCGATGCCGATATGGTCCAAGTCGCGGTCGGGGTCGAAACCAGCCGAGCAGGCGTTGCTGAACTTGGCCATAAACTCGTTGCGGTCGCCGCCATTCAGAATGTAGTCGCACACATATTGGGCCTGCTCCAGATTCAGCACAATCAGATAGGTGCCGGCAAACGAGCTAGTGGCAATGGTTTCCTCGTGGTTGTATTTGCCGTGGATGATGGAGGTAAAGCTGACTTTCTTGTGCTTTTCCACCGTGTTCCACACCTTCGAGACCCAGGGGCAGGTGGTATCTACAATTGTGCAATTTTTGTCATTCAGGAGCTGCATTTCCTGAACGCTGGCTCCAAAGGCAGGCAAAATTACGACATCGCCCTGCTCTACGCCAGAAAAATCCTTTTGGTCGCCCTGCACCGGAATAAACTCCACCTGCATTTCTCGCAGCCGCTGGTTCACCGAAGGATTGTGAATAATTTCGTTGGTGATCCAGATCCGCTCGGTGGGAAAATGTTGCCGCGTTTCGTAGGCCATCGCCACTGCTCGCTCCACACCCCAGCAAAATCCAAAGGCTTCCGCTAACCGAATCGTGACATCGCCGCGCCGCAGTCGGTATTGATTGTCGCGAATTTCCTGGATCAGAGAACTTTGATACTCGGACTGCATCAGGTCAGACACTTCGGCCTCATGGCCAAATCCTTTGCGATGATAGTTGTCCGAGTTGTTGAGCGAGCGCTTAAAAGCTTTAGTATCCATGCGTTGACTCGGAAGATTGATCGTGGAATTGATCGGGAGAGTAATCTGGCGTTTCACCTGTTTTCAGGGTATCAGAAGACGGGAAAGGGATTGACGCAACTTGCTCCTTGCAGCTCACGGCTTTACTATCCCTACACCAGAGGAAACTCAATAGCAGTCGGATTGCCCACTGGGTAAATTTTGATTGGGATTACCAACCGTCCGATTCTAGCTGCAACAACTCTGGAACTGTAACAAAGCGATAGCCCTGCGCTTTGAGGCTGCGAATAATTGTGGGTAGCGCTGCAACGGTTTTAGAACGGTCGCCGCCGCCGTCATGGAGCAGGACAATGCCTCCCGGCTGCACATCTGCCAGTACATTTTCGATATAGTCCTGGGCACTGTTACCAGGATCCGTATCGGCTGAAGATACTGACCACATCACTACCGTATGGCCCTGGCTGATAGCATAGTCTGCCAAGCCGTTGTTGAGATAGCCGCCTGGTGGCCGAAATAGCATGGTCTGAATTCCGGTGGTTTCCCGAAAAATTTGGGCGGCAATTTCGATCTCGCTGGCAGCCTCAACTTCACTCATTGGTTCATAGCGGTGATGCCAGGTGTGATTGCCAATTGCATGACCCGCATGAACAACGCGACGCGCTATCTCAGGCCGGTTCTGTACCGCTTGCCCAACCCAGAAGAAAGTAGCCTTGACGCCTTCTTGCGCCAGGATGTCTAAAATCTGATCGGTCGTGACATCCCAGGGGCCGTCATCAAACGTGAGTGCAATTGCATCGCGGGCAATCTTTAGCTCAACTGATTCCACGATTGTCCCCTGATGCTGTTTGGGGACCGAATAGGTCAGGCGTTTTTGCTCGGCAGCAGCATTTGCTTGGGCTAGCTGTTGCGGCTGTTGCGGCTGTTGGTGGTACGGCTGTTGGTACGGCGGCTGATATGGCTGTTGCGGCAATAATCCAACCTGCGAATTCCCCGATGGCGTCGCAGAGGGACTGACGATAGGCGTTGGTTGCGGTTGAGCCGAGGGACTAGGCAGAACTACTGATTCAGGGAAAGGCGGATTCGCTAAAATACTTTTGCGGATAAAAAAACCTGTGATGATACTGCTGATGCCAGCGCTGCCTAGCAGTACTGCAAGGCTGAGGAGCAAAGAGATGCCTGAAGACTGCTGTCTTAAGGCTGAGGTCGGTTTTAGAGCTTTTCTTAGAGGGTAGGGGCGTTTTGGCGGCGCTTGTCTTGGTCTGGGGTAGGAGCGTGTCACAGGTTGTGCTTTCCTCCACTTACGATTAACGTAGCGGAATTCTAGATCAGCTTCCTCCAGAGATAGCGTCTTGGTAGATAAAACTTGACGATTTTCTCTACATACAGCGTAATACCAGTCGATATTCGTCAAATCCTCTTCAAACTGCCATAGCAGACCCAAATGAGCTGTGAAACGGGTTGAACAGTTAGGACTCCCGAAATACGCTGACTCCTGATTCCTGGCTCCTTCTAGCCCTGCCTACCCTATTTCTAGCCATTTCTAGCCAAATATTAGGTCTGCTGTATCCTATGGACATTCTCAAACTGGATTTAGGGCAATGGGTTTTCCGCCCTGCTGTAAGGATTGGGTCAGAGCCGCCAGAATCTGTACTAGCTGTGCCCCCAACCAACCCGAGGAAATTTCTGAAGCCCGATTTTCCTGTACACAGGTGAGAAAGTGGGTGCAAACGGCCTGCAGAGGTTCAATCGGCTCAATCTCGATTGCCTGATGATAGTGCCCAGTCGGAATGAAGCAATCAGCCTGTTGCTCCAGCGAGCCTTGCAACAGCATTAGGGGAGATGCTGCCATTTCGTCGAATACTAGTGTGCCCTGGCTGCCTACCACACTCAGGCGACGCTGCTTATCCGGATTGGACCAGCAGAGATGAATAAAGGCTTGAAATCCGCTGGCATAGGTTAACTTTACCCAAACCAGATCGGCCAAACCGGGCTGGAGCCAGCTAGAGGCTTGAGCTTGAACCTCGATGGGCGTGGCGTTCAACCAGGAATTAAAAATAGCAATATCGTGAATGGCCAAATCCCAAAGGGCGTCCACATCTGGGCGGACAGGGCCGAGGTGGGTACGGGCCGCATAGCCATACCGTAATTCTCCCAGCGCTCCTTGTTGAATTACGGTTCGACCCCGCTGGACTGCCGCGTGAAATAAGTAGGTGTGGTCAATTACTAACTGCCGCTGTTGCTGAGCTGCAAGCTGACAGAGGGCCAGAGATTCGGCTACATCGAGCGTCAGGGGTTTTTCAGCCAGCACATGGTGGCCTTGTTCCAGGGCTGCCCGAATCAGAGGATAGTGGGTGGCGGCAGGAGTGACAATAGCAACCGCGTCTAGATTGGGCAGATGCAGAGCTGTTTGCCAATCAGTTGTGACGGTAATCGACTGCTGCTCTAATTCGTATTGCCGATTCAGGGTAATTAGCCGACTCTCGCAGGGATCCACCACAGCCGCCAATTCTGCCTGCGGATGATCTAAAAACTTGCGCAACCAATGGCTGCCCCAACGTCCAACCCCAAACAAAGCAACCCGGACGGGAGCAGCAGACGGCGATTGAAGCGTCAGCGCAATGGTACTAGCGGGTTTGGTTGAAGCGTTGGTTGGAGTTTTGGTTGGAGCTTTTGGAGCCTGGCTGGGCTGGGTCTGAAGCGTGAGCGTGGTGTTTTCCATAGGTTCCCGGAAATGGCTGATGAGCAGGAGGGGTATACCCGATGCCTAACCAACTGCCCAGCGCAGCCCTGAACCACGAATCGAGCAAGTTGGCGGATTGGTATCCCATAGAGAGTTCCCGTGAAATTTGTGATGATATTTCCGGAAGAATGCTGAAATAAGCTTGAAAACAATGAGAAAGCATCCGTGAGGTCAACTAGCGGGGGTCGGCCTTGTTCCGACCTCGCCTCAGATGCTCGATTTGTTCAAAATTCAAGTTGCCTGCTGGGCTTGTAGCGTTAGGAAAGCGGCTTGGGCAGCGGCTTGCTCTGCAGCTTTTTTGGATTGGCCTTTGCCTTTGCCCCACACTTTGCCCTGCACCCAAACTTCTGCCACAAAGCGTTCGCTGTCTCCGTAGGTTTGCCCGACTTCGGTGACGCGATATTCGGGCAGGGTGCGATATGCGGCTTGAGTTAAGGCTTGCAGCGCGCCCTTATAGTTTTGCAGAGTCGGATCCTGGCGAACCAGGGTGGCATAGTGCTGCCAGTGAGTATCCAACCAGGGATGGATCAAGCTCAGATTGTGACTGCTGAGGTAGAGGGCAGCCAAAAGTGCTTCAAATGCAGCAGCTAAGCGACTTTCCCGCCCGATCTTGTCATGAGTAATACTGCTGGCGACCACCAGGTAGCGCTCGATGCCATAGCTGTCAGCAATTTCTGCAAGCACTCGGTCGCTCACCAAAATGCCGCGAATTGCCGAAAGTTCACCTTCTGGAGTGTCGGGATAGGTCTGAAATAAAAATTCTGCGGCGGCCAGCTTTACCACGGCGTCGCCCACAAATTCTAACCGCTCGTAGTTAGCCTCAGTCGAAGCGGTTGGATGAACCAGCGCTAGGTCTAGGAGATGCCATTTCAGCGCGAGTTGGTTCGGTAGACCTAATTTTTGAACTAATTGCTGTAGCTGCTTGTGGCGACGAGGATCGGCAATCATGCGAAAGAAGGTGAACTATCAACAGGAAATATTGAAGCTAATGCTAAACCCTATACTAAGGCCATACTAAGACTGAAAGCCAGGAGAATATATCGACAGCGGCGGAAGTGGAAGTTATGTCGCCAACCGAGGTCTAGGCCAAAACTGACCCAAACTCGACCAAGCTCGGCCAATCCATCGGCTAATCCATCGGCCAATCCATCGGGCCAACTAGTGGCTCGGCACCGTTCAAAGCGCTTAAAAAGGAAAGAGGCGGACATAAGCCGGGTTCTGTTCTACTCATGCCGCTGCCATTCACAACGACAGGCCACAAGTAGGGCAGTTATCTATCTGGGATGCCTGTTACCAGACACCTCTAGCGGATTTCGCAGGTATGGAGTTGCCTCCACCCTACCCGGAGCTGGGAAAAGACCAACCTTAGCTCCTGCCACCTTGCTCCCGACCGGGGTTTACCGAGCCAACGCCTCTCGACGTTGCTGGTGCGCTCTTACCGCACCTTTGCACCCTTACCGCTTGATCAAGTGTTGAGTTTTGAATTTTGAGTGTTGAGGTATTAATTCAAACCTTAGAACTCAACACTCAACACTTTTAGAAAGCGGCGGTATGTTTCTGTGGCACTATCCTCACGGTTGCCCGCACTGGGCGTTACCCAGCAAGTCTGGTCTTTGGGGAGCCCGGACTTTCCTCAGACTCAAAGAGTCTGCAACTGCCTGCGCCTCCTCTTCCCTTGCTTCCAGTTTACTTTCACTTCGCTCACTTCGGATTCCAGGGTACTTGACTAATCCGGGGAATATAGGAAACGGTGAAATTGCAGTCTATAAAGCCCCACATGTCTTTTTTGGTGCCCTCGATGATGTTGGTGATTTGCAGCGGTAGGCGCATGGAAAATTTCAGGGGTTCTCGTCTAGAGGTGAAGTTGGCGTAGATGTCTCTGAGCTTCTGAATCCGTTCGGCGTCTTTTTTATCTTTGGGTTTGGCATCTTTATCGGCCTGGAGTTTTCTGATGTCTACCATGGGCTTAGTGGGTCTCAGCTCACTGGTTTCCTTATCGACTGTGAGCAGGTCTTCGGAGGTTAGCGTTACACTCAAGCTGCGTTTCGGAGAAATGGTGCTGGAGGCTTGTACTTTGGCTTTGTCTCCTTCCTGCATGCCGTCAATCAGGCGAATCAAGCGACGGTCGCCACCTTGCCAGGTGCGCAAAGAACCCTTTTCCCAATCAACGATGATCGTGGCGGTTGGGGATTTGTTGACGATGGTGGTGGCTAGCTTGCTGGGTTGCTTGTCGAAGGAATAGTATCCATCAAACTTGAAGTTGACATCGACAAAGTCCTTCAGTCCCTCGTAATCAAAGCTATTACCGACATGCTTGATCACCGTCCGCTCCTCAATCGAGTTCCAGGCCTGCCGCAGCACGTACACGATAAAAACCAAGTAGACAGCCAAAATAATCAGGTCGGTCTGGTTCATAGCCTGAAGCCACCCAGCGAGTCAGTCCTGCTTGATTCTAGATCCGGAATTTGGTGCGGAGCAGAAATATTTAGTTCAGTGATCTGTTCCAGTGATTTGCTTCAGGTAGGTTCAGGTAGGGGTCAGATAGGGGTTCAAATCAGATGGAACTCTTGCAGAGCGGGCAGGAAGTTTTTGTTTTCGTGCTGAGAGCGGCTGAGTTTAATCAGGGCAAAGCGCTGGAGCGGGGTGAGGTTGGCCCATTGCGGTTGGCTGAGCGTCTGCCCCACTGATTCGGCCTGGGTCTGCACGCTGTCTGGAACGGTGGTGGGATCCATCCAGGCTGGGTGTGGTTCGACTGGTAAATCTGCCGGCAGTTCCCCCAGGTGAGACTGGACCAACTGGCGCAGCCGGATTCGGTAAGCAGCAATTTCTGCTTCGCTAGCGCAGGGCATATCCACGAGTTCTTGCCGCTCATCCTGGCTCAGGTGATGCCAGTGGGGTAGCTTCAGCTTCACGCCGCACGTGTCCAGCTTAAAGCGCACCTGCATGGGAATGCAGCGGAGAGAATCGACAAAGTCTGCCTCGAACTGAAAAAAGTCGGTCATGGTGCTTATGGCGCAAGCCTAGTCAGGGCTGACCGTTTTGAAGGACATAGAATCTAGAGAATCGGGCACATGCACAAAATGGCCGTTGGCTTGGGCCGGGGTAAGGGCATAGGGCTGATGGATGCGAATCAGCTGAGCCAGGGTTTTCTTCAATTGAGGCCGGGGCACAATTGCGTCTACAAAACCGTGGGCTAGGAGATATTCTGAAGTTTGGAAATCGTCGGGTAGCTTTTCTCGCAGGGTTTGTTCTACCACTCGCCGACCGGCAAATCCTATTGTGGCCTTTGGTTCTGCCAAAATAATGTCTCCTAGCATAGCAAAGCTGGCCGTGACGCCGCCGGTAGTGGGATGGGTCAGTACGGGAATATAAAGCAGGCTCGCTTCTCGATGCCGCTCCAGGGCTGCCGAAATTTTTGCCATCTGCATCAAGCTCAGCATGCCCTCCTGCATTCTGGCTCCACCCGAAGCGCAGACGATAACCACCGGCAACCGTTCGCGAGTCGAACGCTCGATCATGCGGGTCAGCTTTTCGCCAACCACCGAACCCATACTGCCGCCCATAAAGCGGAAATCCATCACGCCCAAGCCAAGGGGTAAGCCATCTAGCTGGCCGAGACCAGTCTGCACCGCATCAATCAAACCCGTTTTGTCTTGCGTCTCCCGCAGCCGATCGCTGTAGGCTTTCCGGTCCCGGAATCCGAGCGGATCGGTAGGGGAGATCTCCTGATCGAGCGGTTTCCAGGTACCGGGATCAATCAACTGCTCGACTCGCTCATCGGCAAAAATTCGCAGGTGGTGCCCACACTCCAGACAGACCATTTGGTTGGCGCGCAGGTCCTTGGTGTAGGTGAGGACGCCGCATTCAGGGCATTTTGTCCACAGTCCGTCTGCAATTTCTCGCTCTTGCCGTTCTTTAGCAAGGGAACTCGATTTCCGCCGATTGGCAAACCAGTCAAATAGGGACATAGCGTTTGGAAGATGGGTTCGAGAGTTGGGATAGAGGGTTCAGCCTCACTCCGGGCCGCGACGGTAGTCGCTGGGTTTGTCTAGGGGTTCCTCTAAGGATTCCTCCAGGGGTTCCTCTAAATTTTCTTCGATCGGGCTGAGCAGCAACAAGGATGTCCACCGATCTTGAGGACGAACTTGCAGGGCAGCCGGGATGCCACAACCAAAGTGGGCTGCAATGCCTCGGCTAACTACTCGGGCTGGAATGTCGTGGGCTGCTAGCATCTGCTGCAACCATTCGGCTTCCCAGCGAGTATCGGTGGTTCTGATAGTGATCCAAGTCACAAGTCGATCTTATCAGAGGCAGACCCTATCCTAGGCGATCATACCGCCTCTAGGAAAGTAGGATGATGAAGTGACGATGAACTGAACCCCCTGATCACTGGTTTTACAGGGTTGCTGTATCTCCAGGTTTGGCTTGCCTAGGTTCAACTTATTCAGGTTCAACTTATTTAGGTTCAACTTGCCGTAGGCGGGCCATAAAAAAGCCGTCCATATCGTAGTGATGGGGTAGCACTTTCACCCAGCCCTGGGATTGAGCGAAGCGGGCAGCCGGGTTGTCAGCAGCAGGTGGTTCAATCCTCCAATTGGGATGCTGCTGCAAAAATTGCTGAACAATCGCCTCGTTTTCGCCAGGGTGGAGCGTGCAGGTGGCATAGACCAGAATTCCCTCTGGTTTCACCCAGGTGGCAGCCTGATTCAGCAATTCGGTTTGCAGTTGGGCCAGTTCCGCAACCGTGTCTGGAGTTTGTCGCCAGCGAGCATCGGCATGGCGGTGCAATGTGCCCAAGCCAGAGCAGGGAGCATCCAGCAGCACCCGGTCGGCTTGTCCGGCGAACTGGGTAATTTGCCGACTGTCTTCAGCGCAGAGGTGAATCGAGCCGAGCTGGAGCCGTGCTATGGTTTCCTTCAGTTTTTTCAGCCGCGAAGCATGGCGATCGCAGGCCCAAACTATACCCCGATCCTGCATCAGTTCGGCGATGTGGGTAGTTTTGCCACCAGGGGCGGCACAGGCATCGATGATCAATTCTCCGGGCTGGGGATCGAGCAAATGGCTGACCAATTGGGCACTGCTGTCCTGCACGGTCCACCAACCTTCGCTGAATCCGGGCAGGTTCTGGATGGCACCCACCCCCTGCGGTAAACGCAGCGCTTGCGGTAAACCGGGCAGCCGCCGGACGGCAATCTGGGCAGCCTGCATGGCGGCTTTTACTTGCTCTAGGGATGCTTGCAGCGGGTTAATCCGCAAATCAATAAATGGTGCACGATTAAACCATTGGCAAAGCTGCTCGACTTCCGCCTGTCCGGTTTCGGAATTACCAAACAGATCGAACCAGACCTGCACAATCCAGTCTGGATAACTGTGCTGTACCGCCAGCCGCTGAATTGGCTCCGTGGGCAGAGTTAAACAATCCGCTAAAGCATTGGCATCGCCACAGCGACGCAGATACTGCCGCAGCAACCCGTTGACAAACCCCGCCAGTCCCTTGAACCCATTCAGTTTCGCCAATTCCACTGTGGTATCCACCGCTGCTGTCGCCGGAATCTGATCCAAATAGTGCAACTGATACAGCCCCAGATGCAGAATTAACCTCAGATCGGCAGGCTGTTGTTGAACGGGCTTCTTGGCAAATTGATCAATCAGGGCATCGAGGGTGCGCTGGCGTCGGACACTGCCATACACCAACTCAGTAATCAGCCGCCGGTCGGTTGGACTCACGGTAGCCTGCTGCAGGACCCGATCTAGGGCAATGTCAGCAAACGCACCCGCATGGACAGAGCGGAGCGCGAGAAAGGCGAGTTGGCGGGGGGTGGGGGGCATGGAGGGGTGAGGGGGTGAGGGGGTGAGGGGGGAGCAGGTTGTCTTCGGCGTTGCTGAATTCGGCTATGATAGGCCCCTTTGCCTCCCACCGTTGGGGGGAATCAAACCATCAAAGTCCCCCAGCATATAGCCCTAACGGGCATACCAGAAAAGGGGATTATAGTCCTGTGGGCATCCTAGAAAAGGGGGCTGCCAAGATGACAATTGACTGCACGATTCATAGCTTTATTCAGCAATGCCTTGGGTGTTCAGATGCTCCCGTTCGAAGGTTTGCAGGTGGTTTTCAATCCGCCGAATTCGGATATCCAAAGGGCCAGTTCCCTGCTCCGATCGTCTGCAAAAGTTTTGGCTGCGGCAACGGCGAAGAGATTGTGTCCATCCAATTTTCACCTTACCGTATGCCATCACTGTATGCCATCAACAATCTGTGATGCCAAAGATGCCAAATTTTCCACCGGAAGACAATGGCAAACAATCTACGAAAAGCACCTCATAGAAAAATAGTATTGAAAGACGAAAAGCTAGGTAAGACCATTAGCTTGTCAATATTCTTAGGTGTCGGTTTAGGTGTCGGTCGCCCATCATGCATTGAGTTTAGCGAGTGGCACTGCTTTAACCGTATTAGAATATGCGAGCCAATTTAGACTGAATACGGTAGAGTGCAGGTTGGCATAGGTACACATGAACATTCCTAGGGAGCCACACCGAACCATTTGCGCTCAAACCTGACGTCAGGTTCAAACGCAGCAGAGTGCAGCAAGAGTGGCCGCTGTTTTAGTGGTTGACATCCCCATTCTCACGGGATTAACCTCCTCAAAATCGATGGTTATCGACTACGCCTGCTCCTATCCATCAACCCAGCAGGTTCTGGTAAATCACCCCGTCCTTCATAATCACTAAGAAGTTGGTGCCTGGATTTTCAATCAGGCGAATGTTCTCCAGGGGGTTGCCGTTGACTAGCAGCAGATCCGCCAGGGCGCCCTCTTCCACGACACCCAGCTTACCAGGGTAGGGGTTGCGCGGCCCCGACAGCGCCAGCAGCGTTGCATTGGTGCTGGTGGCCATGCGCAGCACCTCTGCCGGGGTATACCAGCGCACCATTTTGGCCAGTTTTGCCCCCTGGCGAGTGGCCCCCTGGGGGCTGAAGAGGGTATCAGTGCCCCAGGCCGTTTTAATGTTGTACTGCTTGGCCAGGTTGTAGGCCCTGTCTGTGCCTTCGGCCACCAGCAACTGTTTGGCCCGACTCTCGGACCCCTCTGGTTTGGGGTTAGCGTCTTCATCGTCCAGGAACGGCTGCATGCTCAGCCATACACCGTTTTCAGCGATCATCCGCGCTGTCTCTTCATCCATTAGCTGGCCATGCTCGATGCACTTTACCCCGGCCCGAATCGCCTTTTGAATGGAGCGGGGGGTGTAGGCATGAACCGTCACATAGGTGTTCCAGTCTTCGGCGGCCTCCACCGCTGCCCTCAGTTCCTCTTCGGTGTACTGGCTGACATCGAGGGGGTCAAAAGCTGAAGACACGCCGCCCCCGGCGGCCAGCTTGATCTGGCTGGCTCCCTGCATCAACTGCTCGCGGGTGCGGCGCAGCACTTCGGGTACCCCATCGGCGATCGCCCCCACCCCAAATTGCTCCGCCAAACTCAGCTTTGAGGTAGGCGTGCGGGGCAGATCACTCAACTGACGAAAGTCGCCGTGGCCGCTGGTCTGGGAAATCATTGCTCCCGAGGGCCAAATGCGCGGCCCCACCGCATCTCCGCGGTCAATGGAGCGCTTGAGTTCAAAGGCCGGCCCCCCCACATCCCGTCCGCTGGTAAACCCCCGCATCAGCATGGCGGTGGCATTTTCCTGGGCTTGCTGCAGCAGCCGTTCCGGTGCCGCAGTCGCGGCTACCAAATCCTCCTCTGTGCTAGTCTCCATAAATAAGTGGATGTGGGCATCGATCAGCCCTGGCATCAGCACCCGTCCCTCGCCGTTGATGCGGGTGACGTCACCGTCGGGTGCAGGAATTGACCCGGTAGAAATGGTTTGAATTTTGTTGCCCACCACGAGCACATTTGAGGGAGCAGACAGTTGCTCAGAGACGCCGTCAAATATTCGCACATTCTCAAACAAGGTGTTAGTAGGTGCCTGACTGGGCGGATTGGGAGAAGACTGATTCTGAGCAAGGCCCACTTGTGTCATCAATCCAATCACTACTAGTAGTAACGTTCCGATGATGACCGGATAACGAAATCGCATATGACCTCTCCAAAATAGAAGTAAATATATTCGCTTGATGCTGAATCTATCCTAGAAATCAAAAGCAAGGAAATCCAATTCTTTGAACTTAAGCACAGAATACCAGTCGTTTTCTTGTATGCAACTTGTGCGTAACCTGTGCGCACAAGTTACGCACCAAGGACTTATGACATGCTGCAACTCGGCGTAAGTCAACGGTTAAATTGAGCAATAGACATGAACAACAAACAATTTCTGCTTCACTGTTAGCCGCATTTACCTGGCTTGACCAGAGCATGCTAGCGAAACACACCGAGTAAGATTTTGCTTTCTGAACTCAGGTCCTATCTAATTTCGGATGCCAAACCAGATGCCAAGCAGAACTCTAGTCCCAGAATATAATGCAGTGATGTAATACAGCTAAAAACCATAAATTTTTTTAATAAAAAATTACTGATATGTTTTATATCTACTTGGAAATAAATAGAAGTTGTGATATCGTTCTTGTGATTCAACTCCCTTGAAAAACCTGGGTGGCAACTTGAGCAGCTTGGCAGATACTGAACTCAATCGATTGATAAATTGATTGACAAAATTTCCAAAACTCTGCCTTTTTCATAGGTTGAAAAGTGCCAATCTAGGCTAGCCGGATACAGGCAAATATCGAGTTTCACGCTATTTGGCCTAATTGCATGGACGATCGCCAATCAAGCGAAAACCTAAATAGGCTAAATAATCTAAATAAGTAAATTGTATCAGCCTACCTTTTTGTCATGAGCATCATCAACTTGCCGACTTTGCGCACCATCAAGCAAGAGGAATCAAGTTCAAAGATTGTCTTGGAGACGACAGAAAGAGTCGGCTCGATTCAAGTTAATTGTCTCAATCAAGTAAACTCAACCGCTAAAAAGTATTGGAGTGGATTTGATTACCTACTATTGAGGCCGCTTGGGTTATGTGCGAGCAGCATTCTATCAATTGCGATTGTCCTTTTAGGGTTGCCTGTACGAGCAGAAGCACATTCCCCTGTTCTGCATGCTTCTCAAACCCCCACCTCTGAGCTTGATTCCCTGCTCAATTCAGAGCCTTTACCGGATCTTTTCTCAGAGTTTTCCAGTCAGAACTTCAGGATTGCTACTGTTGATGAGGTTGCTTTTGAGGAAATTACCTTTCCAGAAGGGCCGCATCACGCTGCCATAGAAGGTTTTGCTATATCATTTGCTATATCAGAAGCAGAAGACCCCGTTGATCTGGTGCAACCTCTGAGACAGACTGACGATTCACCTACTCAACCCGTCACTCAATCTCCTGAATCTGTTGCCATTGAACCCAGTTCTCCACCCGATCCTGTTCAAGTGGATGAGCTTGAACCTCCTGGTTCTGCAGTTGAGTTGACCAGTCTTGAGCCTACGGAGCAACCCTTTCCCTCCAATCCTCTTGCTCAAGCCGAACCGGTGGCCCAACCTGCCGAAACTGAATCCTTATCTAATCCTTTATCCAACGGCCGCTGGCAATTTTCAGTAGAACCTTATTTCTTCATTCCCTTTGATATTCAGACCGATATAACCATAGATGGGCGGAGTACCTCCCTTAATTTAGGATTAGACGATATTTTGAACCTGGATCGCGTCTTTGATGCTGGCTTGCGGTTAGAAGCACAGCACAACCGCTGGGGCATCATTCTAGATGGTTTTTATGTGTACGGTGAAGATAGTAGAAGATTGGGGGGGACGTTTGCTGCTGGAAGCCTGCTCCAATTTGCTCGACAGGTCGCTCCCGGAAGAGTAGAACAGTTTGTTCAACAGTTTAACCCCGAAAGACTACAACGGTTTATTCAACGGTTTGATCCCGAACAAGTTCAAGAAATTGTAGGGCTTGGACGCCAGATTGGATTAAATACCCCTGTCCGAGTATCTGCCAGTGGCGAGGTGTCAGTTCGCCAGATCACAGTAGATGCCGCAGTATCCTATCGGGTAGTGGATACAGCCTTGGATA
This sequence comes from Leptolyngbya sp. NK1-12, assembly GCF_032598965.1. Classification (NCBI taxonomy): domain Bacteria; kingdom Bacillati; phylum Cyanobacteriota; class Cyanophyceae; order Leptolyngbyales; family Leptolyngbyaceae; genus Leptolyngbya; species Leptolyngbya sp. NK1-12. Next base: position 4,877,183 of record NZ_CP053586.1, on the reverse strand, counting down.
AATCACCGGAAGAAATGGTTTATCCTCGTTTCCTATTTGCCCCCATCCTAGGCGTGCGAACCAACTTTTTGCGGCAAACCATTGAAGTTGACACTATCCGGATTGAAAACCTGCCGATTGCGGATGACGTGCTGCCGCCCATCGATCGCACCTTTCGCTACTCTAAAACTCTGGTCTCACCTTTAGTTGGAGCCGAACTTGGACTAGGACTGTCTGAGCGTTGGATGCTGGGATTGCGGGGCGATGTATCTGGATTCAACATCGGTGCCGATGAAAACTGGACCTGGAATCTACTAGCTGGTGTGCAATATCGCCTCTCTCGTCTCGCATCCCTGCGGCTAGCCTATCACTTCAGTAGTTTTGACTTCGAAGATGGAGAAGGATTCGCGCGCACCAGATTAGAAGTACGTCAAAATGGCCTACAGCTAAGTGCCATATTCCATTTCTAAACCCATCTCCCCCATCTTCCCTGCGGCCAATTTTCCAGTCCCATCGAGGCAGTGCGCTCACATTGATCTCCTACCCCTACCCCTACCCCCTACCCTCTACCCCCTACTCCCCCTACTCCCCCTACTCCCCCTACTCCCTACTTCCCCCCTGCGAACCCAGCGCCGCTTTCGGATAAGGAATCCGCTGATGGTTAAACTGTTGCCAAACCTGAACAAAGATTTCGGCGATGCAGCCCATCTCGGCGCGGGAAAGGCCAGAGTCGATCAGTTGGTGATCTTGCCAGCGGGCGCGCAGAATTCGATTCACCATTGCCAAGGCATCTTCGGGGGTCGCATCTTTGAGCGAACGCAGAGCAGCTTCACAGGAATCGGCCAACATCACGATCCCGGTTTCGCGCGATTGGGGAATCGGTCCACTGTAGCGAAAATCGGCTTCGTCCACCTGCAAGGTCGGATCGGTCTTGGCCTGTTCCAGGGCCTGATGGTAGAAATAGCTGATTGGCATCGTACCCTGATGTTCTGGAATAAAGGCTTGCACCGCCTTGGGCAGCCGACATCTACGGGCCATCACCAGCCCTTCACTAACGTGTTTTTTAATAATGGCTGCACTCAGCCAGGGGTTGTTAATCTCGTCGTGCTTGTTGGGGCCACCCATCTGGTTTTCGATGAAGCCTAACGGATCGTGCATTTTACCAATGTCGTGATATAACGTGCCAGCCCGTACCAACTCCACATTACACCCCAAAGCCCGCGCGGCTGCCTCTGCCAGGGTTGCTACAAACAACGTGTGCTGAAAGGTGCCGGGTGCTTCAGACGCTAGCCGTTTCAGCATCGGACGGTTGGGATTCGAAAGCTCAGCTAATCGAATGGGCGTCACTAGGTCAAACAAGCGTTCCATATAGGGACTCAACCCCAGGGCAATAATGCTCCAGGAAAGCCCCATCAAGCTCTGGACGGCTGCTGTGGTCAGAACTACATACCAAACGGTTGTGGTGGCCGTACTGAGCATGAGACTAAGCACTAGATACACTACACCCTGCGTCAGACCAACCGCTCCACCCAACATTGCCAGTTCTTCCCGCGAGCGCAGTTGGCCAGCCATGCCTGCCCCTAATAAGCCTGCCGCTGCACTAGCCAGCAAATTGGTCCAAGCCACCTCCATGCCGATTGGCAAAATCAAGCTAAGTAAGCCAACCGTGGTGATGCCCAAGGCCGAACCATAGAAGCTGCCCACCAGCAGGCCAATCGCCGGCAAATTCATCGAGGGCAGGTTTAGAGCTACTACCAGGGGGGCCGTCAAGGTCAACAGCAAGACCAGGCAGTAATCTCGTCCCCGTAAGCCTGGATGGGAACGGCGCTCTACTACCCAAAATAGGGTCACACCTGCGGCAATCAAGCTGCTAAAGCCAAACAACCCCCACCAGTTGATCCGGCGACGGCTCAAGCCAAAATAATCGAGTAAGACAAAATCTTCTTGGGTAATTCGCTCTCCAGCCTGGACAATTACCTCACCCCGCTCAATTTCGACGACTACATTCTCCACCGCTTGGGCGGCCTGCTCAGCTCTCAGCTTGGTTTGGACCGGATCTTGCACCAAATTGGGCTTGAGTACGGTCATTAGGAGACGGGTGGCGATCGGCGCACTGGCTGGCGAAAGGTCGGTCAGTTGATTTTGAATCGCCGTTTCCAAAATTTTGTCTGGTAAACCTGGGGCAATTCCCTGGCTCAGCATTTGCTCTAGTGAAGTTCGGATTGTGGCGCGGGTTTTTTGCCATTCGGCATCGGTCAGATTCAGCAAGCTGACATCGTAGAATCCAGCCTCTTCAGGTTTGTCAGCCGCTAGATCGGCAACAGTTGCGGCATAGCGTTCTCGCGCCCGCAAAATCACATCCGTTAAGGCTGAGAAATCTTCTAGAGAAGCAGTCCGACGATAGTTTTGTAGCTCAATCACCGCCACTTGCAGGGAGGCATTGGTAGACCCATTGTTCTGCTCAGCTGGGGGAACGGGCGGCGGCGCGGGTACGGGTGGTGTCACTCCTACCCCATCAATGGCGGCAATCGCGATGCGCCAATTCCATTCTTCGGTTTGTCGCAGATACTGTTGCGTGGCAGTGGACAGCACAGACGTGTCAATAAAGGGAAAAGCACCTGCCTGTTCTCGCAACTCATCTCCCCGCTCCAGCAACCGTTGCAGCGAGCGATAGATATCCTGATTAGCCGCCTGATCGATCATTAAAACGGGCACTGCCGCTACTCGTGCTGCTTTGCGGTTCATTTCAGTCGTTTTTGTATCGATCACCCTGGCGGAGGCGGGTGCCCGCAGGGTTTGGGGCGCAATCCGGTCAGTGCCCAACTGTGGTTCATTATAGAAACGGTAGCCAATCGCACTGGTCAGCGACACAATCGCAATCAGCAGCAGCAGCGGGCGCTGGACGCGATCGGAGGCACCCTTACGCAAGCGGCGAGGCTGGCAAATTAGCCTCAAAAAGGCTTTGGGTTTGAGGTAGATCCGCACTAATCGGCCAGCCTGTTGTGTTTGGGCAGCCACTTGCTGATAGACCTGCCGATAAAGCTGACGCAATAGTGTCCTGGAAGCAGGCGAAGGAAAGGTCCGCTGCCATTGCACTAGCCGCCGGGTCAACAATCGCAAAGATTTCATGGGCTGCACCAGACGGTTTGATGAAGAACACAGACTTCTGGTAAGACGACTTGTGTTGAGAGTTCTGACATCATTAGCGTTGCCCTAGTTGCAGTGAAGCATATCGCGTTTGTTGTCAGCCATTGCAGCTTGCGCCCCGCTAGCTAACTCACTAGCCAACTGACTCGCTGACTCGGAGTGGAACTCCTCTCTAGACCCCTCATTCGAGCTACAGCTCTTGATAATTCAATAATTCATTAACAGTATATCCGAGCTACTAATTCGAACTTAAATCTGCCGGGGGCATCTCCAAATCCATCAGCTCAAATCATCTTGACGAACGCATGGAACGAATCACGCGAGGCGCTGCGGTAAGGTTAGCAAATTCAGGCTGTTTCAGCCAGTGCTCCGGCTGGGCCGCACCTGACCACCGAGCCAGCAGGTGATCGGCTAATTGCAACAGGTCAGCTTTTGCAACGCTGTTTCCAGTTGCCAGCAATTCACCCCGCTCGACCAGCGGTAGCCCACTCAGCCCGTTATACAGTCCGGAGAGTGCTCCAGCCAGAGTGCAGGAGCCAACTTTTGCTGCTGGGGTTGGGTAGGACAACTGAACTAGACGGGCCAGAGACAGCCGCCAGCTATCAGGAGTGCTCAAGATGCTGTAAAGTGCCAAGATAATCGGCAAAACATCACGCAGATTTGACTCAGCAGCGACGGACCTGATCCAGTCGGAAACCGTTGCCAGAGATGTTGGTCGCTCCAGCCAAGCTTGAACCTGCATCAACGCTTGCCCTAACTGCTGGCTCAGCACTGTATCAGACGACAATTCTAGGTCTTGCATCACCTGCAAAATCAACTCCTGAGGCACAAATCGCTCCCGTAATAGCAGCGAAATGGTCTGTCCTGTAATGGCCATAGCTATTGCCGCCTGATTAAGCGGTGCTTCGAGCTGTTGTGAAGCGGTTTCTGGAGTTATGCGGAGAGCGGTTTGGAGAGCGGTCTGTAGAACAGCAGGCTGGTCGTGGTAGAGCAACGCCAGCGGCAAGGTCGCCATCACCCACTCGGTGGGAGTACTCGGCTGTGCATTAAGCCATGCTAGGTCTAGCTCTGCTGGTAGATGAGGCTCGGCTAGCAATCGTTCAGTTTGAGCAATCAGTAGCCCTGTTCCAGCCAACTTTCTATCCTGATTGCTCGTAGTGGGTGGCGGGTTCATTTCTGCCTGGGTGAAAGCCTCACCCCAAATTGGCTGTAGAGCTGGCTGCTTCCACCTCTGTGCCCCGATGGCTTCACCAAGCCAAGCTCCCCAAAACGCAGCTCGAAATCGACTTAAAAGAGAATCACGCATAGAAGATGAAGATGCTTAGGTTTGAACCCGTCTTGTAGTAAAGTCTCTGGAGAGTTGTTGGAAAAGCTGGCGGTTAAAATCGCGACTACTAGGGCCAAGTCCACCTACGCAGACTCCTTAAAGTTGGGGAAAAGTTGAGGATTTGCCACCTGCCTCGTCAGGTTTTGTCCGTGTAGCGTGCCTTTAGAGTCTATCCGAAAATCTTGAAGAGGTTTTGAAATTCAAAAACTCGTCAGAGTTTTCAGATAGGTATTTAGCTACCGCACAGCCAATGACCGTTTTAGCAGCTATCTTTGGCTATTATCGCTATCGTCCATATCGTCCATGTCATGTTGAAAGGATTTAGGGCCGTGAACCGCTATCTGACTCGTTGCCGATCCCCACTGATGGACTCTTTACCAGCATCACCGGCATTACAAACATTATCGAGATTACAGGCGTCGGCATCCAACCAACCAGCCAGGACGATGGCCATCACTCTATGGTTAAGCCGCCATCGCCTCAGCGCCATTGCCCTGGCCAGCAGCCTCACTATTGGGTTGATCCCGTTGCCCCTTGCCGGTCAAGAAGCCAACACGGAACCAGGCGCAACTGATGCTATTGACCCTGCTAATCCTGCTGACACCGCCATAGATATATCAAACCCCCGGCCCATCCTAGAGCTGGGCAGCCAGGGAGCAGCCGTTCTAGAGCTACAGGCCCTCCTGAAGCTGTTAGGTTATTACTCTGGCGATCTAGACGGTCGCTACCAAGAAAGCACTGCTACTGCTGTCTCTGCCTTTCAACAAGCTGCTGGATTACAACCTGATGGCATTGTAGGTACAGAGACCTGGAGCCGCCTCCTGCCGGCTGCTCCCGCCATCACTCCGACCACAGCCGCTGCTCCTGCTCCCGTAGCCCCGACCACAGCCGCTGCCCCAACTGCTGCCCCAACTGCTGCTCCTCCGGCTCCTCCGGGCAATTCGCCCACTCCCAGCCCCACTCCAGCTCCTCCCGTTGCCCCTGCCACCCCTATCCTCACTCCTTCCACAACTGGGACGTCCCCTGGAACTCCTCCATCTGCGGCTCCGGCTCCGGCTACCCCTACCCCAACCGCAGCACTTCCAGCCGAGCAGCCAATTTTGCGCCTTGGCATGGAGGGAGCCGCAGTAACCCAGTTGCAGGAACGACTCAAAGCAATTGGTTTGTTCAATGGAGCTGTGGATGGCGTGTTTGGCACCGAAACAGAATTGGCGGTACAAGAAGTCCAGCGTCGCTATAACCTAGAGCCGGACGGAATTGTGGGACCAGCAACCTGGGCGGTTCTCCTCGGTCAGAATTAAGAAATCTCTGCTCAAAATGAACTTTGGTTAATGAATGCCAAGTTTGATAAACAGGTGCTTGCGGATTATTGGGGTGGTGCTATTTTGAAATTAGGCACAAACAAGCGAAACATAAATCAACCAAACCCCCAGATTAAAGCCTTGTGCCTCCCGCTGTTAATCTGGCGCAGCACTAGACTACAGAGGAAGACCTGCCTAATACATGTAAGTGAGATTGCGTTAAGCCTAATGCCTAAGTTTCTTTACCTCCTGAAGCATGAGGGCACGCACCACAAAAGCTCTATAGTCTCCTAAAGAGACAGGCTCGATCTAACCGGTAGATAAGGTGTTGTGGGTTCATGTCCACCCGTAGTTTATTTAGGTCAAGACAAGTTCAAAACTGAACGAACAACTCCAATGTTTTGAGGGTCTGGCAACTGTTTGCCAGACCCATTGGGTTTTAAAAGGGGGGTAAGCGGGCATTTTCTAGCATTGCCTATACGCCGCTTGCCGGGGTGCTTGATTGAGCACTCGCGCAGACTCATCCACTCGTCTACCCATCCCTAAACTACTGGCCTTCTAACTCGCGCCGCAATCGGTGAATCACAGTTTTAGCATCGACCTGTTGCAGAATTTCTTGAATTACGGTATCCGCGCCTTGTGGTCCCCAGGTGCAACCCTGTTCAAGATAGACCTGCGTAGCCTTGCCCACTCGATAGGAGCCATAGCCCGCCAAGCTGGCTTGAGCCACTGCCGCACTGCTGTAGGCTAGGATGCCAGAAAAGCTGTCAAATGCTGTAGCTACGGCTGCCGCGCTCTTGCCTGCTCCAAACAGTAAGCCACTGCCGACTTCACCCACGAGCAAACTTCCCGAACTCCACAAAATCGACCGCAGCAGTTTACCGGCTTCGTGGTTGGTGATGGGCAATCCGTAGAGCTTCGCTAATTCCCGAATCAGCACCAAATCGGTAACGGCACCGCCCAGTAAATCGAGGCCAGCAATCGGATTGGCGGCGACCGCGATGGCTTTCCATTTGGCAAACTGCCAAATCAGGTTTTCTGCTTCGGCGCGGTGCAGCTTCAAGGTTTTACGAGCCAGGTTAGCCTCGGTTTCACGCGCTTGCCGTAGGGCGTTTAGGGCCAACAGCGATTTGCCTTCTCGATTCAAAATCTCTAATAATTTTTGCTTTAATTCATCAATCTGCGGGGGTGGCGCTTCCCACTCGTGCGTGACGCGGCCATCTTCCCATTCAACTCGCACTTCCATTGGAGCTGGTTCGGCGGCTACCAACACAATATCCTCAGGAGCCAGCAGCGGGCGCTCAGACGAAAGCCGATCGGCAGCAAACAGCATTTCTAATTTGCGGTAAATGCTCTGGCGGTCCTGATCTGGATAGAGGTCAACTTTGTTGAATACCAGAATCAGCGGTTTACGAGCGGTTTGCAGTTGGCTCAATGCCTGATATTCCGTGCGGGTGATGTCTCCAGCTACCACAAACAGAATCAGATCCGCCTGTTCTGCTACTTCTCGCGCCATGCTGGCCCGACTCTCGCCACCCACTTCATCCAGTCCGGGGGTGTCAATTAGCTCAATCTGCACCTGCCCGTTAGCAGCCGACCAATACACCGAGCGGGGATATTGGGTGACACCATGCAACGGGCCAGTTTGCAAGATCTTTTGCCCCAACAAGGCATTGATTACCGCCGATTTACCACGACTGACCAGCCCAAACACCGCAATCCGAATCAGTCCCTGATCGAGTTTTTCTAGCGTGGACGATAGCCGATCGCAGTCAATTTTCAGCGTGGCCTGTAGCTCTACCGCGTCGGCATGGCGTTTACCGCGATACTTTATCTGCTGTGTGTAGCGATTCAGCGCTTGTTTTAGGCTTGACCGGGCACGGCCGAAATGGAGATCTTGCAGATTGGTTGGTGCTCCGGCAGAGACACCTTTGTCGGAAAAACCGTTAGGCATGATGATAGCAGGTAGGACAGCAGGAACCAGAATTCCCCTTGATGAGAATCACCTTAATTGTGGCGCAGGACTGAGGCAGCCTGATAGTACGGTCAGGTTCGGCTTTTGGTAGGGATCAGTTCGGTCGCCGTGAGTTTGAAGCAGCTCGACGCTGAGCAAACCAGTCTTGGAGCTGTTGCCGACAGGGCAACTCCAGAATACCGCCGATCACGGTCAGCCGGTGATTAGAGCAGACGCTGTCTGGCAAGTTCAGCACTGTTCGCACCGCTCCGGCTTTAGGATCGTCGGCTCCGTACACGAGTAGGCCCAACCGCGCTTGAATCATGGCTCCGCTACACATAGGGCAGGGTTCCAGCGTTACGTAAAGCGTGCAGGTGTCCAGCCGCCAGCTCTTGAGTGCCTGCCCAGCTGCCCTCAGCGCCAAGATTTCTGCATGAGCCGTTGGGTCGTGGTCCCGCTCGCGACGATTCTCGGCCTCGGCAATCAGCTGATTTTCGAGATTGACTACTAGAGCACCCACCGGAACTTCTCCAGCGGCAGCGGCAGCGGCAGCCAGTTCGATCGCCTGCTTCATCCAGTGGTAGTGCCGCAGATAGTCGGGATGATCAACCGCCGGAGGTGGGATGGGAGGCCGCATCTTAGGCCGGTTCTTGGATCAACAGCGGATCTAGTTTGCCCTGGCGGTCGAGGGCATAGAGGTCATCACACCCTCCCACATGCTGGCCGTTGATAAAAATCTGCGGCACCGTGCGGCGTCCGTTGGCTCGTTCCGCCATTTTGACGCGGGCTGCCCCATCGCCGTCAATTTTATATTCCGTGAAGTTCACACCTTTCCAGCGCAGCAGCATTTTGGCGCGAATGCAGTAGGGGCAAGTTTGCCAGGTGTAGATTTCTACCTTGGCTTTCACGGTTTCGGGATGACGGCCCAGCAGTGAATTTAAGACGTTCAGCATAGTTGAATTGGGCTTTGAATGTGGCTCTAAACTCAGCTTGTGCAAAACAGCAACTGCTGAATATTTTAGAAGACGGCCCAGTCCCAAATTTGTCTTCTAAAATTTGTCTTCTAGTCGATGAGCCGCTTGAACAGTTCCAGTTTGCCTGCATAGGGAGCATAGCGCCATTTCAGGTCAAACCAGAAATTTTTTACCAACACGCTCTTGTAGTGCGAGAAAGTATCAAAGCTGGCTTTGCCGTGGTAGCTACCAATGCCGCTGTCGCCAACGCCGCCAAACGGTAAGCTCGAAGGAGCAATGTGCATAATCGTGTCGTTGATACAGACGCCACCAGAGGAAGTTTGGGCCAGAATCCGATCTTGAAATTGCTTATTGCGGGAGAAAATATAGAGCGCTAGCGGTTTGGGCTTAGCAGTAACCAGGGCAATGGCTTCTTCAATCTGGTCGTACTCGATTACCGGCAGGATCGGGCCAAAAATTTCCTCCTGCATCACGGTTGCATCCAGCGGTACTGAATCAAGAATTGTGGGGGCAATGTAGCGTTCGTCTGGGTTGGTTTGACCACCAACTAGAATCTTCCCATCGTTGAGCAGGTGAGCCAGGCGAGTGAAGTGTCTGTCGTTGATAATGCGGCCATAGTCAGGGCTTTGGGCCGGATCGCCATAAAATTCTTGCACTGCGGTTTGCATTGCTGTCAGCAGAGCCGGCTTAATGCGACGATCCACCAGCAGGTAATCGGGTGCAATACAGGTTTGTCCAGCGTTGAGAAATTTGCCCCAAACAATCCGCCGGGCAGCATACTCAACCTGAATATCGGAATCGACGATACAAGGACTTTTGCCTCCCAGTTCCAGCGTTACTGGAGTGAGGTGATTGGCAGCAGCCCGCATCACAATCTTGCCGATTGCCGTACCGCCGGTAAAGAAAATATGGTCAAACTTTTCGGCCAGCACCGCTTGGCTTACCTCCATACCGCCTTCCACTACCGCAATATAGGTTGGATCAAAGGTTTGGGCAATTAGCTGTGCCAAGATTCGCGAGGTTTGAGGAGCGAGTTCTGAAGGCTTCAGCAACGCACAGTTACCTGCTGCTATCGCTCCTACCAAGGGGGCAATCATCAATTGAAACGGATAATTCCAAGGGCCAATAATCAGCACCACACCAAGCGGCTCTGGATAGATCCGGCCCCTAGCAGGAAACTGATCCAAGGGCACTGCGACCGACTTGGGTTTGGCCCAAGCTCGCAAATGCTTGATTACGTAATTGATTTCTTTGATCACTCCAATCTCGGTCAGATAGGCTTCTAGCTCTGGCTTATGCAAATCGGCTTTTAGCGCCTCTAGGATCGCCGCTTCGTGATCGAGAATTGCTTGTTTCAGGGCTTTGAGCTGGGTGAGGCGGAACTCAACCGATTGGGTTTGGCCAGTTGCAAAAAAGGTCCGCTGTCGGTGAACAATGGCTGAGATCGAGTCTGTGCTGGAGTCTGGACCAGTTGTAGTGCCGGTTGGAATGACGTTAGTAGTGACCTGAACCATGAAAATCTCCCTTAAGCAACTCTTCTACTTTCTTAACAATTGTTAATTTTGACAATGTTCAGAACTATACCCTTTGTAGGGGTAGCGCCAAGACCAGACAGCTATAGACAATCCATAAAGCAATACGCGAAATCGGACGATTCGGATGTCTAATAGCTGTTTAGTTGATCTGCTCGAACCTAATTGCAAATGGTTAGCATGGATTAAACGGTCCAGCAGTCGAGGATAGCCTACCCTATGAATGAACAGCGCAAACTCTTTTCAGCCCTCTCTCATGGAGCGATTTTCTTTAGCTCGCTTTTGGTCTCGATCGGCATCCCGATTGCGATTTTGCTGATCAACAATGATCCAGTTGTTAAGGCTAATGCGTTGGAATCGCTTAATTTCCATATTAACCTTTACATCTACGGCGCTATTTTTGGACTGCTAGTTTTTATTGGTATTGGCATCCCGTTATTAATTCTGCTTGGCATTGCCAGTTTCGTTCTGCCGATTATTGCGATTGTCAAGGTTTTGAGCAATCCAGATCAACCCTACCGTTATCCCTTTTTGCTGCGAATTTTCTAGCCCTAAGGCAGGACTCCAGCCTCAATTCCTCTCTCCTGGACAATAGCGGCCTCAAGAGTAGTCAGCGGCACCTGGTAGAAAAACTGTTGCATAAACTGCTCTTGCCGCACTGCACTAAGAAATTGCTCGATCGCCTCGATTGCTGCCTCTGAGGGTGCCGTTGCTGTGGGTTGGTCCCCTATTTTCAAACCCGATGGAGTTTTAATCACAGCAAACCCGATCGATTTCAGTGCGACTAACCCTAGCTCCAGCGATTGCCTGCCGATACCTAGCTGGTTCTGGAGCGGCTCATAGGCAGTGAGAGTAGTGCTGCGGTTCAGTTCTTTGGCCATATTGAGCAACTGCTGCCAGATCTCGTCTGCGGGTTGCATGACCGGAGCTGCATAGGCCAACGCTAGCGGACGTTGCGAGCTTTGCGCTTGCCGCATCCAGGAAAAGAGTTCTGCCCAACTGCTAGGACAAATTGAAACCAGCACAACCGACTCGCTTGGGTGCTGCCTCTGGCCACGCCAGTCCAGGATAGGTTGAACTTCCCTGTCACCTGAGAGAATGCTCGCCTGACTGGTTCTGACAGCCACTAAACGAACTTCGTAGCGTCTTTTGCGCTTGCCATCTTCGTAGCTGTTGAAATCTAATTCCACAATCGCATCACAGCAGCCGACCGGTAGTTCATCTTTGTAATGTCCCCACCAAACGCCGGGGAACCCTTCAGGATGGGTATCATCGCAGATCGTAAATTCGGTTTTAATATACTCCAGCTTGCGACCCTGGAGGTCTTGCAGCTTGCGGTGCCAGGGCTTGGTAAACCAGCAGTTGCGGATCAGCAGCTTGGGAGTAGGATTACCGATGCCGTATGGCTCTAGTAATTTCAACTCTTGAAACAGCGCGGACCCCAACTCTGCCACGCTAACAACTAGATCTGCTTGCATGGGTGGCTTAGCGACGACTCCCGCGTTTGACAACCGCAGATGCTGATTCACTGCCTGAGTGAGCAGAGGAATATTCTCGACCGGCAAACTTAATCCCAAGGCATACGGATGGCCCCCAAAGCGATGCAGCAAGTGAGCCTGCTGTTGCAAGAGGGCATAGAGGTCGATCGAGTGCACCGACCGAGCCGAACCCCGCACTAATAGAACTCTTGTCGCTGATTCTGGTTGCTCTGTGCTCTGATCGATATCTAGCTCAAAATCTAACTCTGCACCCGGCTCGCTGCTCAATCCTTCCCTACTCGATTCTTCAGTGCTCAACAATATAGTTGGTCGCCCATATTCTTGAGCAATTTGCCCTGCCACTAGCCCCAGCACGCCCACCGACCACTGTGGATCGGCTAAAACAATCACCTGGGTGGTAGACAAATCGAGTTGAGCGATTTTGTCTTTCACCTGTTGCCCAACCTGACGCTGAAGCACTCGACGACGAGCATTAGCCAGCTCGGTTTCAACGGCAAGCTGGTGGCAGCGTTCTCGGTCTTGGCTCGTGAGCAATTCTACACAGAAGTGGGCATCTCCCCGAATCCGGCTAATTGCGTTAATCCGCGGCCCCAAGCCAAACGCAATATCCGTGGGACGATCACCACTACGTCGGCATAGCTCCAGCAATTTGGCAATTCCAGGTCGGGGTGGGTTGATTGGGTCTTGATTTTTTTGCAGGTAGGTAATTCCTAGCTGTGCCAAATAGCGACAGTCACCTGTCAGCATGACCAGATCGGCAATCAAGCCAATTGCGACCAAATCTAGCAGTGCCGTTAAGGGCCGCGTTGGAACATCGGGTAGCGTCAGGTAGAGTGCTTCCACTAGTTTGTAGGCCACAGCTACTCCAGACAAATGGGCCAAGGGGTGACTTGGAGGCAAGGTGCGAGGATTCAAAATGGCCGTGACGGGCGGGCGCTCTGGAGGTAACGTGTGGTGATCTGTGATAATCACATCAATTCCTAAACGCTGGGCATAGAGAAGTTCGGCTAGATTAGCGCTACCCGTATCGCAAGTGACGATTAAGGAACAACCCGCCGCTGCCAACTCAGCAATTCTGGTTTCAGACAAGCCATGCGACTCTGTTAACCGATTGGGAATTACGTAGGAAAGACAATCGGCTGGCAAGAACTCTCCTAACCCTTCCCAAAGCACTGCCGTGGCCGTGATCCCATCGGCGTCAAAATCTCCCCAGATCACGACTTTTTCGGCAGCTTGTCGTGCTTTCTGTAACCGAGCAATCGCCCACTCCATTTCTAGTCCAAAGGCAAACGGACTGGTGGGTTGATAGCAGCGAGGATCAATAAATCCAGGTAACTGCTCAGGTTGGCGAATGCCTCGTTGCCACAGTAGCTGAGCCGCGTGGCTTCCAGAAGATTCTGGCAAATACGGACGAATAGTTTCCAATAGCCAGTCTGGCACTTGTGTTGTGGGCTGAACCTGCCACCCCGATGATTCCAGCATGATTGACCTCAGCCTCAGCTCAATTCAAGCCTGTCTACTCTAGGCTCACCCATTGCTTAATTGCCTCTAGTTTGCCTGCCTCTAGTTTGAATAACTTGATTTGATACGCTTGCCTTTCTACTCTAGCGGCAGCATCTAAATATTAAGTACAAATGTCTCTAACCGAATTGGCTAGACGGGATTGGCTTGAAGCAGGATCGGGATGAGCTTTTTTCCCTTCCAGAGGATACTCAAAGAACAAGTTTAGACAGAATTTAGTGGAAGTACCGTTGCTTGGACCGCTTTTTACAAAGTTTTGAATAAGAAACTGTGCTGAGTTGTGAAACCTGGGAGTAGCAGCTGATTTTTCGCTGTTTCAGCGAAAACTTATGATAGTTTGGATGGATAGTCTGGCCTATGACCTGCCTACACCCAGGTTGACCCGAAGGTTTGACCCAAAGGTTTAATCCAACTATGCCCGGTTGCTATGGGCTGAGATTGACCTTGAACACCTGCTTGTGCTCCTTGCAGTTCTTTTAGCCAGAGGAATTTACCTGCCATTCAGCCCGATTGCTTTTAGGTTCAAATTTCTCTAGTTGTTTGTTTGATTACATGCGTCTGTGGAACTTTCATAAAGGCTTCCGGATCAATGGATTTATCAGGTGGAACAGGAAAGCAATGGAATTTGTGACCGTAGAAACCACTACCTACCTTTCTCTGTTTGTTTAAAGTTTCTGTTTGATTTCTAGAATTACCCGTTAGCACCAACTAGTAGCACTCACTAGCAACCAACGAATGATGCGCGTAACAACGAAGGTTCAGTCGGCTCAGCGTACTCAACTTCTCAGTTTCTCTCAATCTAAATCGTCCAATAAATCGTCCAAAGTGTTGCTTTGTGCCACCAATCAACTCTGTGGAGCTACGCGCTCAGTGATGGCAGCAGCAGTATTGTCAGCCCTTTTAACTCCCTTGGCTTGGGCAGTCTCTCAGGCAGCTAACGCCGCACAGCAGCCTCAGAAGACAGTTGTTGCATCGTCTCTAGCCAACTCAACTCATTCAACTTCCGAACCAGCTCAGCCTCACGCCCAACCGGCTCAAATTACCCAGTCTCAGGTACCGCCTTCTGGTGCACCCACCCAATCGTCACCGCGCCGGGGTGTGATTCTTACCCCTTCCCTGCCGAACCGAACGATTGTTCCACCTCCCACTTCGGCCTTCCCCTTTGAAGAAGCCTACACCCTGGGCCCCAGCGATCAGATTCAAATCGATATCTTTGATGTACCCGAACTCAGCGGCGCGACCGCAGGCCGCTACATCGTTCAGCTCGATGGCACGATCAATCTAATTTGGGCTGGGCCGGTCAAGGTACAAGGATTAACGCTTCAGCAAGCAGAACAAGCAATCAGTCAGGCTTATGCCCGGTTTATTCGGAATCCGCTTGTAACCGTCAGCTTGATCGAAACCCGCTCCCTACGCATTAGCGTGGCCGGTGAAGTGAAACGTCCTGGAGCCTATGTGATTAGCCCAGAAGGCGCGACCGACAACCGCATTTTGGTAGAAGCAGGCGGTGCTGGTGGAGGTGTCACCAATCAATGGCCCACAGTCACCAAAGCCCTGCAAGCCGCAGGTGGGATTACTCAATTTGCAGATTTGCGCCGGGTTCAGGTGCGTCGACCTTTGACCGATGGTTCGTTAGAAATTATCGATGTCAACCTCTGGGAACTGCTGCGGACCGGTGAGCTGAATCAGGATATCCGGTTGCGCGACCGCGACGCGATTGTAATTCCTACAGCAACCACCCTCAATGAGAGCGAAGCGCTTGTGCTCGGCTCGGCTAACCTCTCGCCAGAAACGATTCGGGTCAATGTGATTGGAGAAGTGTCCAATCCTGGGGTAATTGAGGTATCCCCCAATACGCCCATGAATCAAGCCTTGCTTGCAGCGGGCGGTTTCCAACGGCCTCGTGCTCGAACTAGCAAAGTTGAGCTAGTGCGCCTCAGCCCGAATGGCACTGCAATTCGACGCACCGTTGATGTGGACTTGGCGGCTGGCATCAACGATCAGACCAACCCAGCTTTGCGAGACTTTGACACAATCATCGTCAGCCGCAACGGCAACGCTGTATTCTCTGACAATCTCAACAGCGTTTTAGACCCGTTTGATCGATTCTTTGGTATTTTCAACACCATCTTTGGCACAATCAACACAATTACTGAGATTGGCGACGAATAACTGAATAACTGACAGCTAATGACGAGCAAACAGGTGCTAAATGATTAATTGATTTATTGCTCAACTACAGACCACAAACGCAAAAGATCGTTTTTCTAATCGTTTCGGTTTTGTTCTACCATCAGGTCTAATATCAGGTCCAACAATAAGAGATCGGGTGCATCTTTAGTGAATGAATGATCATGATAAACACTAGATAGGCGCAGGTTGCGAAAGAGGCAGGGTTGAATGATACCAAGCACCCATATTATAGAGATACTGATCCCAGCAGTCTGGGCATACTTTTTCTCTAAGCGAGAAGACTTTGCTGGTGGTTTTTGCAGCTTCAGCCAGGTGTCGCGGCACTCTATTACTTCTACTTCTCTAAGTCGGGTTAGTTAAGCTACACAGAGGTCAACATGGAGATTGAACAAACCACTCAAGCATCAGCGGCTCAAGCATCAGCGCCTATGGTGCGGGGGAGACCAGTTGTGCAGTTAGCCCCGCCCGACGTTGATGACCTGGACAATGCCCCCAATCGAGGATTAAATCTGCGTTCCCTAGGCCGAACGATTCAGCGACAAGCCTTGTTGATTGCCGGGGTCGCTACCGTTGTGGCTGTTGCCGCCGGTTTTCAAGCGATGAAGATTCGCCCCGTCTACGAAGGAAACTTCCAGTTGCTGGTTGAACCGGTCTCCAACGCTGCTCGTGTTACTGACCCCTTGACAGTTACCCGCACCCAGGGCGACAACATTCCATCGGGCGATGTGTTTACGCTGGACTATTCAACCCAAATTGAGATTCTACAAAGCCCCAGCATGTTGACCTCAATTGTGCAGGAGGTGAAAACCCAGTACCCTGAATTCACCTACGATCAGCTGCGGGCAGGGCTGAAGGTGCAGCGATTGGTACCAGAGAACGCTCCGGACGCGACGCGTATCATCAAGGTAACCTACGAGGATCCCAACCCAGAACTGGTTCAGCATGTTCTGAAGGTGACGGCCGATCGCTATCTGCGCTACAGCTTGGAAGAACGCAAAACTCGCTTTGGCGAAGGTATCAAGTTTATCGACGACCAGTTACCAGAAGCCCAGCAGCGAGTGAACAGCATTCAGGATGAGCTTCAGCGTCTGCAACAGCAGTATGACTTGATTAGCCCAGCATCCCAGGGCGATCAGCTCTCTACTAACATTAACGAGATTACGACGCAGCAGTTGGCTACCCAACGGGAATTACAGGAACAGCGGGCGCTCTACAACAGTCTCCAGCGCCAGTTAGAGCTGACTCCTGAAGAAGGGATTGCCGCCTCGGCTCTCAGTGAAGACCCAACCTACCAGACCTTACAGCAAAACTTGGTCGAAATTGATCGCCAGCTTGCCGTTGAATCAGCTCGTTTCAATGATGATAGCCCGGTGGTGCGGTCCCTGCGGGAACGGCAAAGGAACGTCTCTAATCTGTTATCTCAGCGCGCTCAGCAAATTGTCGGCCAAAGCCTGCCTGGTGGTTCTGGCAACCCTCAGGTGCAGGCGTTCCAGAACTCAGTCCGGATTGGTTTAATTAACCAGATGGTTGAAGCTGGCAACCAGATTCGCGTTTTGGAAGTACGAAATCGAGAAATTGCTCAGGCTCGTCAAGCGTTTGATCGTCGTTTTCAGCAATTTCCCGCGATTTCCCGTCAGTATACGGATCTGACCAGAGAATTAGAAATTGCGACCCAAACCTTGAATCGCTTGCAGACGCAGCGCGAAACCCTGCGGGTCGAAGCAGCCCAGACCGAAGTGCCATGGGAAATGGTATCAGAACCGCTGATTCCGCGCGATGCGGAAGGCAATCCAGTCCCCGAACCTACGAAAGCCTCGAACTTGATGATTGCTGGGGCCGCCCTAGGTTTACTGCTAGGAACCTTGCTGGCGCTACTGCTGGAGCGCTATCGCAATGTCTTCTACACAGTTGAGGATTTGCAAGAGGCGATAAAGCTGCCCTTGATTGGGGTTATTCCTTTCTCGAGGGGCGCAAAGCAATCGCTAGAATTCCCCTCCAGCTTCGGTGGCGGTGACTTTGAGGATAGTCGCCTAGAAACCGCCTCATTCCGGGAAGCCTTTAGCGATCTCTACTCTAATATCCGCTTGGCCGATCCACCGATTCGTTCCCTCATGGTCTGCTCTGCCGAGCCTGGAGATGGTAAGACAACGGTCGCGCTTTACCTAGCTCAGACGGCAGCGGGCACCGGTCAGCGCGTGCTGTTGGTGGATACAAACCTGCGTTTACCCCAGATCCATACCCGATTGGATCTGCGCAATTCTAAGGGTTTAAGCGATTTGTTGACCGGTGATGCGAATCCCGAAGAAATGCTTCAACGGTCGCCGCTGGCCGAGAATTTATTTGTTCTGACGGCAGGCTCTTCGATGCCTGGTTCGGCCCGCCTGCTCGGTTCAGATCAAATGAAGTATCTGATGGAAAAGTTTCAGAGCATGTTTGATCTGGTCATCTATGACACGCCTCATCTGTTTGGCCTGACCGATGCTAGCTTCCTCACGACCCAGGTGGATGAGGTGCTGATGGTGGTAGCGGCGAACAAAACCAATCGAACGGCGGTTGAGCGCGTTCTCAATAAACTGATGAGCCTGCGAATCGCTAATGTCAGCATGGTCGCCAACTATCTGCGGGAGCACAACAGCCCCAGCAGCAATGCTTACACTCGCTATAACCAAAATCTGCTGCAAGCGCGTCGAGACGGCTCTGCTCTGGACGCTTGAAATTCTTGATGTCTGGCTGCTGATTGGCAAGACATCCAGACAACTTGACTTCAGCTAGAAGCAGCTATCGGGCTGGGGGGCCAGCAGTCAGTGTAATCACCGTCAGCTCAGGCGGACAGAACAAGCGACCAGGCAGGTAGGTTCCTAAACCGCGATTGACATAGAGCCAATTTTCGCCCACCCGATGTAGGCCTTGTGCCCACTGCCAATGGCGCACGACTTTATAACAGTCTTCCCGCATGTAGGGAATCCAAGGCCGCCAAGATTTGGGAACGTATCGTCGAAAGGCTTGGTACCAGGTTGGCAATGGCCCTAGCCCCGGGATTACTACCTGGCCGCCGTGCGTATGGCCTGAAAGCTGTAGATCCACTCGCCATCGCTGCAAAGGTGCGGCTGTATCTGGGTTGTGGGAGAGCACTAGACGTGGAATGTCCGGATTGAGTTGGTTCAGCACCGTTGGATCAAACTCTTTCGACCAAAAGTCTGCTAAACCGACCACGGGCAACCCGGTGCCAAATGGATAGGCAATTTGATTCCACAGGACTTGGATCCCCGCTGCTTCAAAGGCTGCTGTTACCTGGGCACGCGCGCCCGCAGGGCATATGTCATGATTCCCTAAAACTGCATAGGTACCCAAGCGACTCTGCAATGTTTGCAGCCGTTGAGCTAGCTCAGGGGCAGGCGTTGGATCGTCAGTGACATAATCTCCCGTCAAAGCGACTAAATCGGGTTGGATGGCGTTACTCACCTCAATGACTTGGGTTAGCATTGCCTCAGACAGACGCAAACCGTCGAAGTGTAAATCAGAGAGCTGAACCAGTTTAGTTCCTTCCAAAGAGGATGGCAGACCGGCAATGGCAACCGTGATCTGCTCGACGCTCAATCCACCCGACAGTAGCTTGTGCATAGCATCAATCTTTCCTGAGAAACCACCCCAGCCTACCAAAAGGCAATCTCACATAGGGTGTTATCGTCGCAACATTCGGCTGTTAAATTCTGGGTCGTCAATTCCGGTGAAGCTACCCAAACCAACAGCTCAGTCGAATTTGAACTTATTTTGTCTTCAAGGAATTTATTAAACGCTATAGTTATCTGGATTTTGCAATTGCGCTGATGTAATTAGATATGGGAACTCTAGAAACAGGTCAAATCCTACCTTTCATGTCTACAGGCAAAAATCCTGATGGTTTGAAGATTAGCTAAATAAATTATAATAATCTGCCCATCTCAAGCGAATTAAGGCAAAGTATGTTTTAGGGTTCAATTCAGATATTAATTTGGGTTTGATCCGTCAATCAAATCAGGACCACTCAAGAGAAACTGCTCAAGGAACCGGCTTCCATGACCGTAGTGCTGCAAATTGGGAATCGCTCTATCACGGCTGAAGAGATCTTGCCCCTGATGGCAGGGTACCAGATGTTACCTCAATTCATTCAAGAGATCTTGATTGATCAGGCCATTGCCTCGATTGAATGTACCGAAGAAGAGGTTTCTGCTGCTTGCCAACAGTTTTATGTGCAAAACCAGATCACCACAGATGAGGCTCGGCAGGTCTGGCTGCAGCGCTATGGGATGGCTCCAGAGCAACTCGAATCCCTCGCTACTCGTGAACTGCGGATCGAGAAATATAAGCAGTTGACCTGGGGACCCAAGCTCGAGTCCTACTTCCTCAGCCGCAAAGATAAGCTAGACAAAGTCATCTATTCCTTGATTCGAACGCAAGATACCGGCATTGCTCAAGAGCTTTATTTCCGCATTTTGGAAGGAGAGCAGAGCTTTGCTGAACTAGCCCGGACCTATTCCCAAGGGCCAGAAGCCCAAACCGATGGGTTAATTGGCCCTGTAGAACTGAGCGTTCCCCATCCCACTTTGGCTCAGATTCTTACCCTTAGCCAGCCAGGGCAATTGACACCTCCCACTCGTGTCGGAGAATGGTTGGTTTTAGTTCGGTTAGAAAAATTTATTCCAGCCCAGCTTGACGACTCGATGCGACGCCGCTTATTAAATGAATGCTTCAATAACTGGCTACAAGAGCAACTGAATCAGATCAGTGCATTTACCGTCTCTCAAACCACCAATGGCAGCGAGCCGGCCCCACCTGTTGAATCTACTGCAATTGATTCTGCCGTTACCCCCACAGCACCATGACCTATACCAAATCTAGTGTTCAAGAATTTTTGGCAACCGTCGATCCGTTTGATCAGCTCGCTCCTGACGCCTTAGAACGGGTTACAGAACAATTTCAACTGCTGCGCTACCGCATTGGGCAAGCTGTGTTGGTGCGGGATCGGCTGCCGAACCAAGTTTCGATTCTGTATCAAGGGCAAATTCGGTTGTTGGGATATGATCCCCGCACTCAGAAGCCAGTAACGCTTGCTTTGCTCCAACCTGGAGAAATTCTAGGCTGGATCGGCCTGATTCGAGGCATCCCTTGCGAAACGGCTATTGCCTCCCGTGAAAGCATCTGTTTAACGATAGGGGCAACGGATTTTCTAGAGTTGCTGAAACGGGAACCCCGACTGGATCAGGCGTTTCGGAACCGTTGCTCCCTGATCGAGATCTACGACCTGTTGGGGACTGAACTCCACCGTCAGGCTAACGGTAGCGCCGATCTGAAGGAATTAGCGCTAATAGCCGAATCCCAAGCTGTGATTTGTAACTTACCCCCTGGCCGAACTCCCACCAACCAGCTAGAACCCGATCGGATCTGGCTCGTTAGCGGTGGCGGCTCAATCAGTAACTTTTCAGCTGGTAGCCGCCTCAATGTCAACAGCCGCTCTAGCATGGGAGGGTTAGGATACTTAGAGGTTAATGGCGATCGCGCCGCGCGGGTGATTGGCTTTCCAGAAACGATTACCGCAGAAGCGCCCGATGAAGTTGTCTCTGACGAGGTTGGAATTGAAGACAGTCAAGCCGATCTCGATATTCCTTATGCACCAGATCGCCCGCCCGAACCCGATCCCAGCATAGAGCTGCCGGTTCAGCAAGCACCGCAAAAATATCCCTTCATCCGCGGTCGGGGCGAACTGGAAGTGGCTATGGCCTGTCTTCAAATGCTCTGCCAACACTTCAATATGCCTTTCCGGCGAGATGTAGTGCGGCGGGTTTTATCCAGCCAGATGGAGCGCAGCGGCGGCATCTCGTTAGAACTGTGCGGTGCCGTAGCGGAAATGATGGGCCTTAACGCTCAGCTTGTGGTGGTTCCAGCTAGCGCAATTGGTCGATTAGAAGCGCCAGCGCTAGTGCAGTGGCAAGACAGTTTGGCGCTGCTCTACAGCATTAGCGAGCGTGAGCTGGTGATTGCAGTGCCGGAACTGGGCATTGTCCGCCGCAAACCAGCCGATTTTGTCGAGACTTGGGGAGAGCGAGGCGAAGTTCTGCTGCTCAAACCCACCAAACAAACGCCACAACAGCGCTTTGGTCTGTCCTGGTTTTTGCCTGCAATTCGCAAACATCGCCGTGTTTTGATCGAGGTGTTCATTGCCTCCTTCTTTGTGCAGCTATTTGCCCTGGCCAACCCTCTGATGATTCAGGTGATCATCGACAAGGTAATCATCCAAAAAAGCGTCGATACGCTGCATGTGTTGGGGATTTTGTTGCTGGTGTTGGCAGTGTTTGAAGCCGTGCTTAGCAGCTTACGGACCTATCTATTTGTCGATACTACCAATCGGATCGATATGTCTCTAGGCTCGGAGATCATCGATCACCTGTTTCGTTTACCCCTGAGGTACTTCGAGAAGCGACCTGTGGGTGAACTGGCAACCCGGATTAACGAGCTAGAGAATATCCGCCAATTCTTAACCGGTACGGCCTTGACCGTGGTCTTGGATGCCGTTTTCTCGGTAATCTACATCGTGGTGATGTTCATCTATAGCTGGCTGTTGACGCTGGTTTCACTGGTGACGATTCCTCTGTTTGTGCTGTTAGCAATGGTGGCCTCACCGCTGATTCGCCAGCAGTTGCGAGTCAAGGCTGAGCGCAACGCTGAAACCCAGTCCTATTTGGTAGAAGTGGTATCCGGCATCCAAACCGTTAAAGCCCAGAACATGGAGCTTCGAGCCAGATGGCAGTGGCAACAGCGCTATGCCCGCTATGTTAGCGCTGGCTTTAAGACCGTGTTGACCTCTACAACGGCTGGATCGGCTAGTAACTTCCTGAACCAGCTTTCTGGACTGCTGGTGCTGTGGGTGGGTGCCTACTTGGTCTTGCAAAACCAGCTGACCCTTGGTCAACTAATTGCCTTCCGGATCATTGCCGGCTATGTCACTAGCCCACTGCTGCGATTGGCGCAACTCTGGCAGAACTTCCAGGAAGTGGGGCTGTCGCTTGAGCGCTTGAGCGACATCATCGATTCTGCCCCTGAAGCAGACGAAGTGGATCGCCTCAACATTCCAATGCCTCCCATTCAAGGCGCTGTTAAATTCGACGATGTCTCCTTCCGATTTGGCACCAGCGGACCTTACCAGCTCAATAACGTTAGCCTCGAGTTCCCGACTGGATCGTTTGTGGGCATTGTTGGTCTCAGCGGTTCGGGTAAGAGTACGCTAATGAAACTCTTGCCACGCTTGTATGATCTCGAATCAGGGCGAATCTTGATCGATGGTTATGACATCAGCAAGGTAGAACTCAACTCCTTGCGGCAGCAGGTCGGGATTGTGCCCCAGGATAGCTTGCTGTTTGAAGGCACAATTCAAGAGAACATTGCCCTTACCTGCCCAGGGGCATCAGCGGAAGAAATCATCCGAGCCGCCCAAATTGCGGCAGCCCATGATTTCATCATGGAACTACCCAGTGGCTACAACACTCGCGTCGGTGAACGGGGTGCTTCTCTCTCTGGCGGACAGCGGCAGCGGATTGCGATTGCTCGAACCGTTTTGCAGCATCCCCGCTTGCTGATTCTGGATGAAGCGACCAGTGCGCTAGACTACGATTCAGAACGTCGCGTGTGTCTCAATCTGGCAGAAGAGTTCCAAGGGCGTACCGTGTTCTTCATTACGCACCGCCTCAGTACAATTCGCAATGCCGACACGATTGTGTTAATGGATAAGGGATCTCCAGTTGAGATCGGTACCCATGATCAGCTGATGGCACTGCGGGGTCGCTATTTCTGTCTCTATCAACAGCAAGAAGCCGAAATGTAGCCTGCTGATCGTTTGCATCAATTCCGTCAATTACTAATTTGCTTCCAATAATTTCTATCGCTGCATAGGCAGATGATCAATCCCTCAGGAGGTTTAGCACCATGAATGGACAAAACAGCGCACCCGATGGCTCAACCCAAAGGGATTCTAATCCGCAAAAAACCGGAGCGCTGGTAGTAGGCAGTAAATCTGATTTGGCTACTTCGCGCTCGGCAGAAAATAAAATGATTCGCGCTGAAGAATTTGATCAGCCAATTATTCTGCAACAGCCCAATACTTGGTCGAGAGCCATTGCCATGGGCATTGTCGGTGTGACGGTGCTGACGATTGGTTGGGCTTCGGTTGCCAAGATGGATGAAGCCGTGATGGCCACTGGCCAGCTTGAGCCGCAGGGTGCCGTACAACCAATCCAAGCTCCGATTAATGGCGCGGTTGTGGAAGAAATCTATGTCAAAGATGGGCAACGAGTCAAGCAAGGCGATCTATTGATTCGCTTTGACCCAACGGCTGGAGCAGCAGAACTACGGGCTGCGGAACAGATTCGTGATTCTCTGGTTCGCCAGAATCAGTTTTATCGATCGCAACTAGCCGGTTCATCGCCCGTCAGTGTCGCTGAAATCAGCAAATTGAACCTACCGCCAGAGGTGCTGTCACTCACCAAAAATCGAGAGACCTTACTCGAAGAAAACCGCTTGTACCAAGCTCAGCTGGCTGGCAATACAGCTAGCCTAACTCCAGAACAGCAGATTCGGGCTCAAACGGGTTTACTCGAATCTCAATCGCGAGCGGCGGCAGCTCAAGCTAAAGTGGCTCAAGCTCAGCAGCAGCTCAGCCAAACTCAAGCTCAATTACAGTCAGCGCGCAAAAGCTTAGCAATTGACGAGAAAATTTACAATGACCTTGCTCCGCTGCTGGTCGATGGTGGGATTGCGCGAGTGCAGGTGGTTCGGCAAGAGCAGCAGGTGATCGAGTCACGGGCAGAGGTCAACCGTCTGGAGCAGGAAGAGCAACGCTTGCAGTATGCGATCTCTCAAGCCCAACAGGAGTTGGCTAACACGGTTGCCGTATCGGGTAAGGATTTGCTAGACAAAATTGCCGAAAACAATGAGCAGATCGCAGCCATCGATAGCCAGTTGAATAAGGTGATTCTCGATAATGAGTCTCAAATTGCTGAATCCGAGAAGCGATTGAGTCAAGCTCAGCTAACCTTGAGATATCAGGAATTGCGCGCACCGGTTGATGGTATTGTGTTTGATCTGCAAGCCAAAGGCCGGGGATTTGTTGCCAATTCCTCTGAACCAATCCTCAAGATTGTACCGGGCAACGCACTGGTTGCTGAAGTTTACATCACCAATAAAGATATTGGTTTTGTCAGCGAAGGAATGCCGGTGGATGTGCGGGTTGATTCCTTCCCATTTAGTGAATTTGGCGACATCAAGGGTACTTTGGTCAATGTTGGCTCGGATGCTCTACCCCCTGACCAGATTTACAATTACTATCGGTTCCCAGCCAAGGTTGAAATTGACCGACAGGCTATCAGCGTCCGGGGAAATGAGGTACCCTTGCAGTCCGGGATGTCTGTTAGCGCCAATATTATTACCCGCAAGCGTACTGTCTTGAGTATCTTCACCGACTTCTTTACTCGTAAAACCGATAGTCTCAAGAACGTTCGTTAATTAGTGACGTAGTCATCTATTGAGCTATTCAGTTGATTTACCCAGTCAATTGATTTCTAGTTTTGAAGTTTAATCTTGCCCTTGGTTAGTCTATTAGGTACTAAGGGCGATTTTTTACGAATTCCTTATCGGTTTACTTGCTTATCGCTATCTGACTCTAGGCATTCAATGAGGTTCGAATAAAATCATCCTTCTTGAAATCTTGCACCTGCGTTAAGCCACTTCGCAGCTAGGACAGCCTAGCTGCCTTTATTTTTTGGGCAGAAAAATTTGTGCCACTGTGTGAGAATTGAGCTAAGCTTAACGAGAGTTCAAAGGGCATGATGATTTGATTGGTATATCTGGCATGGTTGACGAGTTAGTTAAAGTTAGTTAATTGACTGGTGATTGCCTGATCTCAGTGCCAATATGGCTACGGTTACATCAGTCAATCTCATCTAAGGGATGTCGGGCGTTTTTAAATTGACCAGCCTAATTTGATCGTAGATTAGCTGTTTTTGCTTGCTAATTTAAGCGGTTAACTTATTTAAGTAACAATAGTCAGTAAAGCGTTTCGTCGAATATAGCTTTTTCCACTCTGGTAAGGTACGGGGGTGTGGGGGCGAAGCCCGCACGCAAGGGCTGGGTTTCTGCACCCCATTTTTTGTACTTCATTAGCCTGGAAAAGGTTGTATATATTTGACAGAGATGGAATGCTGATTTTACGAAATAGATGCTAGAAGCTAGCATCTCAGCGTATGCTAACGGTTGAATTGCCGTCAGGAATAAGGATTGGTGGCAAATCAATTGAAGTAATGAAGCGTCGGTATAGCTTAGTTAAAAATTCTAATTATGCCAATAAGATCGCGTTTCAAGCGATTAGTTTTTGTTGGTTTGAATATGGCAATTAAGTTTATTGAATCTTGCGTATTTCATAGTTCATATTTGATGGTCAATGCTAAACTTTGCATCTAAACAGTATAAGGAGCAAGCTCTGCTACATCAAGGATCAAAATTAGGATCAAAAGGAGCAGCGGTAGCTATTACTCTCCTAGCAATTAGCAATGCTTGAGTCGCAGGAGTAACGAGCAGGAGTAATTATGTCGGAACTGATTACAGTCAATCCCCCCGGTACACCCTCCACCGGCCCCACTCTGGGTTTGAATATTATTAATGAACAGCCCGTTCAAGTGTTTAAGCAATCGGCTACGGGGCCAGTTGTTGTAGCGGGTAGTCCAGGACGAGATGTGATTCGAGTTAGTTCTCCCGGTGATGTAACTGGCTATGTGATTGAAGCAGAAGCTGGCAATGACGAGATTATTGGGGGGGCAGGAGAAGATCAGTTGTCTGGTGGTGCAGGTAACGACCGGATTGAAGGCGGGCGCAGTCGAGATAAGATCTTTGGCGGTAACGGTAACGATCAGCTTTTCGGGAATGAAGGAATTGACGTTATTGATGCAGGAGAAGGCGACGATCGAGTCGAAGGCGGTGATGGCAACGATGTACTACTCGGTGGACCAGGGAATGATCGCCTCTTTGGTGGCAATGGAGAAGATTTGCTGCGAGGTGGTAATGGCAGAGATATCCTTTCCGGTGGTGATGGCAGCGATACGATGCGGGGTGGAAGAGGCAATGATCTGCTGATTCCGGGTGCTGGACGAGATGTCATGAAAGGCGGATTTGATCGCGACACATTCCGGTTTGAAGCTGGCTCAACTGGGCCTGGCCAACTCGACCGCATCACTGATTTCAATCCTAGTGATGACACCATTGAGCTGAGTCGGGCGCTGTTGCCAGGTTCTGGGTTAGGACGGGGTCAGTTAAGCAGTGAAAATTTCGCCATCGTTCAAGATGTAGAAGCGGAAGTTATCACGGTCACGGCTACTTTGGTTTATGAACAGAAGTCGGGCATTCTGTACTACAATCCTGCCAGCGGTCAAGATGTACCGTTGGTGCAGTTGCAGGCCAATCTTAGCGAGCTGAGTGCAGCTAATTTCAGGATTCTCTAGGAGCCTAAAGATAGGATCCTATAAGCGCTTACAATTGCTAGTTAACCTAGTTTAGTCCTAGTCTAGTCAATTATTGCCTTTGAAGCTTCATCTTTCTGAACTGTATTACAACTTAGGTCATATTCTGCATCAACAAAATGACCTAGCTGGGGCAGTTGCCGCTTACCAACAGGCAATCTGCCTCAATTCTGCTTTTGCTCAGGCTCACCACAGTTTAGCGGTTGTCTTGAGTGAACAGGGGCGGTATGAAGCTGCTATCCAGCACTATAAACAGGTGATTGCCCTCCAGCCAGATGCGGTCAAAGCCTACAATAACATTGGCTGCATTCTGGTTCAGCAGGGAAAATGGCATGAAGCGCTGCTCTTATATCACCAGGCTATTTCATTGAAACCGGATTGGGCTGTACTGTACTGCAACCTTGGTAGAGCTGTAGAGTCTACCGATCCAGTAGCCGCAGTAGCTGCCTATCGTCAAGCCAGCGATTTACAGCCAGATCTAATTACGGCTCACTACAATCTAGGGCAAGCTTTACAAAAACAAGAGCAACATCAGGCAGCCATTGTTGCGTTTGAACGAGTGCTGGCGATGGATGCTTCTGATGCCGCTGCTCATACTGGATGTGGTTTGAGCTATCTAGCGTTGGGCCATTGGCAGCAAGCTCTATACCATTTCCAGCAAGCTCTTTTGCCCCAGCAAAGCTACATCGCAGCTTTTTGTGACTGGGTCGATCAGCTTCCAGAGACCGATCCCGATGAGCTGGTTGTGGCTCGCAAAGCCTGTAGTCAGTTTTTGCAAGCCCTGCTTCAGCCGCAATCCTCGCTCCCAACCTTAAAGCTAGGGAGGGCAAGCCCGATTTTGGCAGATTGCTCCAGTACAAATCAGTATGCAGATTGGCAGCAGCTTTTAAGTCAGACTTATTGGCATCTGGGTAATTTGTTAATGCGCTACGGTGGAGGCAACCAATACCGGCAAGCAGAACATTATTATCAGAAAGCCTTGCAGCTTCAGCCCCGCGACATTGAGCTGTCTCTCCAACTCATAGAATGCTTGGTCAAGCAAAAGCGCTGGAACGCCGCATTATTAGTCAGTCACTGGGCGCTAATGCTCTCTCCGGAGAGGGCAGTTTACCAGAAATTAGGTAATTTGCTAGAGCAACAGGAGCGATGGCAAGAAGCTATTTTTTATTACTGCCAAGCGTTAAAAAGTAAGCAGCGACGCTCGTTATCTACAGCATCAATTTCGGTCGATTCCTCGTTCGAGCTAAATTCACCAAATCGTCAACCTTCTCCAATAGAATCTGTTCAAGGTATTTATAAGTTGACATTAGATTGGGTAAATCATGCTCAATCTCATGACTATGTTAGCTTACAGCCTGATGCAGATCATCAATTGATTCGTAAACCCACCGATTTTCCCCAAAGTTTGTCTTCTGCTTCTTCGCTATCTCGTTGTATAAAAAACAGTTCCAATATTCATTCGGAGTGTGGTGGATTAAATTGTCAACGATGCCTGCAAGAAATTGAGTCCCAATTTCAATTAGTGCATTTAGGCCAAAGGGTGTACACTTGCGAGGCTAGAAGGTTGCACGTTCAGTTGCCATCCTATTTTGTGGCTGAAGTTATGCAAGGATACACTTGGATCTCTCCTTACGTAAATGCCTGGATGGTCACTAATGCAACGGCTGTCTTCACGCCCGATCGCTATTTATTAGCTGATGTTTCCCGTGAGTATCCAGGGCAGTTGCCTACCTGTTCCCAACCCTATTCCAGTTTTGATCGCGTATTGCAACCCAAAGCCTTCTCTGAGGCTGAACATATCAGAGGGCGAGTGGCCGTGCTAGCTGGCCTTTCCGGTCATAACTATTTTCATTGGATGGTGGATGTGTTGCCGCGAATTGAACTATTACAGCGTGGTGGAGTTGATCTCACTGACGTAGACTGGTTTTGGCTCAATCAGCCACAGTCCCAATTCCAACGGGAAACATTGCAGATTTTGGGCATTCCATCTACTAAAGTTTTAGCGAGTGATCGTCATCCTCATATCCAGGCTGATTTGATTGTGCCAGCGTTTCCCGGTCATTTAGGCTGGATAGAACCGTGGGTATTGGCATTTCTGCGCCAAACTTTTTTGCCAATTGCTGCCGCTATGGTTCCCCGGCAACCACTCCATCAGCGAATTTACATTAGCCGCAACAAAGCTCATCATCGCCGCTTACTCAACGAAGCAGCGGTTCTTGATTGCTTGAAACCCCTGGGATTTGTGGCGGTTGAACTGGAATCCTTATCATTCCTTGAGCAGATTGCCTTGTTTGCTCACGCGGAGGTGATTGTTGCGCCTCACGGTGGCGGTTTGACCAACACCCTATTTTGCCAACCTGGAACCTGCGTTGTCGAACTATTTGCTCCCCATTACATCCGCCACTACTACTGGGTGATTAGCCACCAGCTTGGCTTGCGACACTGGTTTATCAAAGGTAAGGAATTCATCTGTTCTCCAGTTCATCGTCTCATGTATCCCAGCCCGTTGATGGACGATATTTGGCTCGACCTAGATGCCCTACAGGTCGCACTCCGGCAGATTGGCTTGAAATGAAGTTGGCCGCAATGCTGAGGATCACAGCTTTACAAAAAGTTATGTAGATTAAGGAGCGACTGAAAAATTTCTTGCTATCCTCCCAGAGACAGCTTACCTATCAGGTGGTCTGTCTTGTGATCTCGCTTGCCTGTGTTGTTGTGCCGGATTGTTGTAGATGTTTGCTGTTCAGTTAGAAAACGCTGTTGCTGCCTGTGAGCAGACCTTTCGAGAGAAAGCCGGATTTCCGGCAGCCTGTCGGACATTGGGTCACCTGCTGCAAAGCATGGGTTGGTTTAAAGAAGCGATTATCTGGCATAGTCGTTCGCTGGAACCTCAACCCCAACCGGTTGAGATCTATGCCAGTTTAGGTGCTCTTTACGCCAAGCAGGGCCACTGGCAAAAGGCGATTATGGCTTATCAGCAAGCGTTACAGTTTGATCCGAATTATGCCGAAGCCCATCGCAGTCTGGCCGGTATCTATGCCCATTTGGGCCAGCGGCATGAAGAAATTGCCTACCGCTATCGAGCCGTTACGTTAAATCCAGATTGGGCTACTCCCAACAACCAACTCACCCTCGGCAATGCCCTAATTCAATACGACAAAACCACCGAGGCGATCGACTGCTATCAGCGGGCTATTCAGCTTCAACCTGATTTCTATGAAGCCTACTATAACCTCGCGGTAGCGGAAGTGTATCGCCAAAACTGGCAGGCCGCTAAAGCTGCATTTCAGCGAGTGCTAGCGCTCAATCCTCACCATGCTGAAGCCTATTATGGCCTCGGCAAAATTGCCGAACAGGCCGAACAGCCGAAAACCGCAGCTGCCTATTACTGGCGCTCGATTCAGCTCAATCCCAATTTTCCAGGTGCCTATTTCAGCTTGGGTGAAACGCTGCTGAAGCTCCGCTATTGGGACAAGGCGGTACCTATCTGCTACCGAGCAGTGCAGCTCAATCCTGAACTATCTTGGGCCTATCACAACCTGGGATATGCGCTGCTAAAAACCCAGAATTGGCAGACTGCTTTTGCCGCTTTCTATCGAGCGATCAAGCTGAATCCAGACTTCCCATGGACCTATTACCAATTGGGTCAGGTTTTGCTGCACCAAAAGCAATGGAATAATGCCGTGGCAGCATTTCTGGCTGCTCTGCAAATCCAAGTTGATCTAGCAGCAATTTATCCGCGTCTTGGATATGCTTTGCGACGGCAAGCCCGAACTGGGTTGAAAGCCACAATTCAATCCTACCGGCAAGCCATTCCGCTTAAATCCCACAACCGCACGCCCCAGTTCTATATCCAAATTGCCGAGCAGCTACTTAAATTCAAACAGTTCGCTGGAGCTGTCATCTTCTACAGTTTGGCGCTTCTGCATCAGCCCAACGCCGTCTTACGGAACCAAATCCAGCAGGCTTTAGCCGAACAGCAGCGCTTAGACCAAGAAATTGTCCAGCATCGGCGTGAGATTCAGCAGCATCCCAATTATCATTGGCTGTATTCTCACCTGGGTAACTTGCTCGCCGACCAGGGAGAACTGGAAGAAGCGATCGAGCTACATCAAAATGCAATTGTGATGCGGGGTTGGCAGGCTGCGGCTTACCGTAATTACCAGTTCACTCATGATTGGTTCACCCACAATATTTCAGCTTGGGAAATCCATCTCAAGCCGTTTATGCATTATCCCCATGTGCATGGACTCGAGATTGGCAGTTTTGAAGGCATGTCGGCCTGCTGGTTACTGGATCATGTTCTCACCCATCCCCAAGCTAAACTCACCTGCATTGATCTGTTCTTTCAAGAAAGTTTTGAGGCGAACGTAGCTCTGACCGGAGCTGCTCAAAAACTGATCAAACTAGTGGGAGATTCCCATTGCATTCTAAGAAAACTGCCCTCGGAAACCTACGATTTCATTTATATTGATGGCTGCCACTTGGCCGATCATGTCCAAAAAGATGCAACGCTAGCATGGCGACTGCTGAAGGTAGGAGGATTAATGATTTTTGATGACTATCAGTGGATTGATTCCAGCCACCCAGGGCAGGAAACTTACCGTGGGATTGATGGATTTTTGGCGCTAGCTAAACACCAAATTGCCGTAGTTTATCAAGGCTATCAGGTGATCATTCGCAAGTTAAAACCACCTGCCAAGCGACTCAACCCACAAACCAAACCGATGGATTCTGCTAAATCCCCACCAACTCTTCCCAGCTTGACTCGCGCATAACTGTTTGTTCTTCGTTCGTAAAATTTATGGAACTGTCCGCCTACAAGAATTTCTACTGTATTAACTGCTAATTATCTCAATCTTTTACTCTCTATTACGTTTGACGATACCGGACCATGTTTAACCTCTTGCACAGCTTCTTACCTAGGGCTTTCCATTTAGCAGCCAAAAATCCATCTCTTACTTTTAGCAACAAAAACAATTTAGGCCAAAAAAGAGGCTTGTTCTACCGATTGGCTCGACTAGACGGCTTCGATCCAGCGGCAGCTATAGGGGTGATTCCTGAATCTGTTGAGCCAATCAGTGAACCTTGTAGCGACCATTATCCTTTGACCGAGTCCGAGTTAAACAGTCAAACTCTTGCTTGCCTGCAAGACGGTCATTTGTGCCTCCAGGCGGGTGACTTAGCGGGTGCAGTAGCAGCCTATCGTCAAGCGATCTACCTTAATCCCCAGCATGGAGAAGCCTATCAGCACCTTGCGGAAGCCTTAAGTCAGCAGGGGGAATTGCAGGAAGCAGCCTTTTGCTATCGACAGGCCATTGCTCTGAGTAGTGAGAGTGCCAGCGAAAGCAACGGTGAAAATACAAGCAAACGTATTTGTAAAACCAATGCTTCTATCAACGCCAAAACTACATATCGGCTACAGAAGCATTCCCCAGAAGGTGGGTCGGCAGAAACTTTTGCTGTAAATGCTGAAACTACTGAGATGCCGTGGTTTGAGCAGGCTAGTTTCTATCTCCAGCAGGCAATGGTTCACTGTAATGCAGGCCATTGGTCAGATGCGGTAGCTGCAAGTCAACTAGCGTTGGAACAGCTTGAACCAGAAGCGTTTAATGCCTACTTAGCCCTAGGGCGAGCGTTACAAGGCCAAGGGCAACTTACATCTGCCGAACAGGCTTATCACAAAGCTATCGTCCTGCAACCCAATTCTGCGGAAGCTCACGCTCGTCTGGGTAGCCTCTATGCTGCACAAGAACATTTAACCAAGGCAGTTAAACAATACCAAACTGCTATTCAGCTCGATGCTACTTTTGCTGGAGCCTACTGGAAGCTAGCCGAGGTTTGGCAACAGCTCAACCAAGAAGAAGAAGCGATCTCCTGTTGGTATCAGGCATTGCAACTTCAGCCCAGCTGGGCTAGTGCTACTGAGTATTGTTCGCTAGCCAATCGCTTGTTGAATTTAGGGCAATTAGCGGCAGCTAAAGATTACTACGATCGTGCTCTACAAAGTCAACCAACCTTGGCTGAGGCCGCTTTTGGCCTGGGTCAGGTTCTGGCTCAGCAAGGGCACACTAAAATTGCCTTCAGCTACTATCGCCAAGCGCTGCACCAGACGCAGAATCACCAACTCTGCCTACAGCTAGGAGATGCCTTCAGCGATCTTGAACAATGGCAAGATGCGCTGCTGTGTTATCAGCATGTGGTGCAGACCGTTCCTGATCACGTTGAAGCAATGGCTGGGTTACAGCAATGCTGC
Source organism: Leptolyngbya sp. NK1-12 (assembly GCF_032598965.1). Lineage (NCBI taxonomy): Bacteria > Bacillati > Cyanobacteriota > Cyanophyceae > Leptolyngbyales > Leptolyngbyaceae > Leptolyngbya > Leptolyngbya sp. NK1-12. The sequence goes on along the minus strand of NZ_CP053586.1, from coordinate 4,843,963 downwards.
ATCCAACTCGAACAATGGCAAGATGCTTCGGAGTATAGTCAACGACTCGTGTCGCTCCAGCCTTCAGCCCAGAACTGGCACCAGTTAGGCGATGTTTTCAGTCGGCTACACCGTTGGTTTGACGCTGTAGATGCCTATCAACAAGCGATTGTGTTGGATCCAAATTTTGCTTGGTCACACAACAACCTGGGAGACGTCTTACTTCAGTTGGACCAGTGGCAGCAAGCCGCAAATGCTTATACCACGGCTATTACCCTCAATCCCAATTTTGCTTGGTCGCATTTTAACTTGGGCGAGGCTTGGTCGCACCTAGAAGCGTGGGATGCCGCCATTGAAAGCTACCGCAAGGCCCTGAAACTACAGCCCGACTTACCCCATGCTCCAGCCCGACTAGCCCATGCGCTGCAACAACGTGCTGCTGACGATCGCGCCTGTGCCCTCAGGTTCTATCGGCAGGCGATTCAGCAACAGCCCTATGAGCCAGAGAATTATCACAAAGCGCTAGAACTACAACCCGATGCGGTCGAGCTGTACCTCGGCTTGACTGAGTCCCTGCTGATCCATAACCGCCTGGATGAGGCGTTGGTTTGCTGTCAAATCGCTCGCCAACTCCAGCCCGATGATGCTGAGATTATTGCCAGGCTCAAGCAGATCTTGCAGCAGCAAGAGCAGGTCCGCCAACCTCGAATGAGTAATGATGCCGACTACGAGCGTTGGCTAGAGCAGCACAACCCCACTGTGGCAGATTTGCAGCGCATGGCAGAGGTTGCGGTTACTTTCACCTACCAGCCGCTGATCAGCATCCTAATGCCGGTCTACAACACGCCAGAGCCGTTTTTGCGGGCTGCCATTCAATCGGTGCTCGATCAAGTTTATCAGCATTGGGAATTGTGCATTGCGGATGACGCTTCATCAGAACCGCATATCCGGGCTATTCTCAACGCATATGTTGCTCAAGATTCGCGCATAAAAGTCGCTTTTCGAGAGCAGAACGGCCACATTTCCGCTGCTTCTAACACCGCCCTAGCTCAAGCGGAAGGCGAATATATTGCCCTTCTCGATCATGATGATGTATTAGCACCGGAAGCCCTTTATGAAATGGTTGCTCTGTTGAATCGGCATCCAGAAGCAGACATGATCTACTCGGATGAGGACAAACTAGATCCGCAAGGCCATCGTACCCATCCGTTCTTCAAGCCTGACTGGTGTCCTGATTCATTCCTTTCCCGCATGTACACCTGCCATTTGGGGCTATATTGCCGGCAGCTAGTAGAGCGCGTAGGTGGGTTCCAGGTTGGTTATGAAGGCAGTCAGGATTACGATCTGGTGTTGCGTTTGTCTGAACAAACCAACCGTATTTTTCATATTCCTAAAGTGCTGTATCACTGGCGGATGCACTCATCTTCAACAGCCAGCGATCAAACCACCAAATCCTATGCGGAAATTGCCGCAAAACGAGCTATATTAAACGCTTGTAGCCGTCGCGGAGAGCTGGCCAGAGCAGTAATTACCCAGCCAGAGTTTCCGGGTGTGTATATTGTTAGATATCAAATTACCGACTACAAACCTGTCAGCATCATTATCCCAACTCGTAACCTAGGTGCAATCCTTGATCGATGTCTTGATTCTATCTTCCAGAAAACAACTTACCCCAACTACGAGATTGTTCTAATTGATAACGGTAGTGACGAAATTGAGACACTACGAGTTATCTCTAAGTGGGAGCAGTCTGAGCCTGAGCGATTTAACTCCCACGCTCTAGATATTCCATTTAACTATTCCACAATCAACAACTATGCCGTAACGCAGGCGAAAGGGGATTATCTGCTATTTCTGAACAATGACGTAGAAGTCATAACACCTGATTGGATTGAAGCAATGGTAGAGCAAGCACAGCGACCATCGATTGGGGCAGTCGGTGCGTTGTTGTTGTATCCTGACGCAACCGTTCAACATGCGGGTGTTGTGCTGGGGATTGGCGGCATTGCTGGTCATAGCCATAAGTATTTTTCTAGCAATAATCATGGCTACTTCTCTCAGCTAGTTTCTGTCAATAACTACTCAGCCGTTACAGCAGCCTGTCTGATGTGTCGGCGGGAGCTATTCAACCAAACGACAGGCTTTGATCCGTCTTTAGCTGTTGCATTTAATGACGTAGATTTTTGTCTGAAGTTGGGGCAGCTCGGCTATCGCAATCTTTATCTGCCACATGTCGTGCTTTATCATCACGAATCTAAAAGCCGAGGTACAGAAGATACATTAGAGAAGCAGCGTCGCTTCCGGCAAGAATTAGAAACCATGCGCCAACGATGGGGCGACCTACTGCTGCAAGATCCCTGCTACAGCCCTCACCTTACGTTAGAGCGAGAAGACTACAGCCTCAGGCTCGTATGACCTCGCTATAATCAACCTCTTGGTCTCTTGTGCAAATAGCGAATACCCGCTGCTCACAACACCACTCCTCCCGCTTGTTCCCAGTCTTTCTTCCGAAAGTTCCCGATCCTTTATGAAAGATACTCGTGAGTCTCGCAATCTGACAACTCCCCAAAGCAGCATTACTTTTTGCCAGCAATCTACTTCAACAAATATTCTGTTTGACTGGCGCTTCTATACGGAGTACTACGAAGATCTTGGTACTTTGTCAAGCTATGAAGAAGCGCACGAACACTGGATTCTGTTTGGACAGCTGGAAGGGCGATTTCCAAATAGCCGCGCCTTGCAGCAGTATTTTGAGCACAAGCAGCCCGAACTACCTCTAGATTTCAATTTTGAGAAGTATCTGGAACTCAATCCTGACTTGCAGCAGAGATTTAACAGGCATCGCTATCGCCAACTCAAAGCCACTGAACACTTTTTGCAGCACGGCAAACAGGAAGGCAGAGTGTATCTCTCCAAACAGCTGCATCAATTGCAGGAGCAATCTAGCAGCTTACAGATGAGAACCAAGCTAGAACGTCAGTCTGCTAATGCTGAGAATCTCTGCTTTCGGCAAAGACAGCTAGAGCAGGAGCCGTCAGTTTTCTGGGAAACTGGTTCTTCAGACCAATCGAATTGCAATTCAAACTCTAATCAGCAAACTCGTCTCCCACTGCTCTCCTTTGTTGATGCCAAAAAAGTAACCTGTCCCTCCAACTTTGAAAATTTGATTGCTGCTGATAGCTTCTTTCAATCGGTTGCTTCAAAACTAGCAGCGCCGGAAATCAAGGCTGTCAGCTTTGACTTTTTCGACACGCTGGTCTACCGGGATGTGATTGTACCGACCTGTGCGTTTTACCTAACTGGGTTGCGCCTGCAAGAGAAAGGAATGCTGCCTGTAGGAATTGACGCCAAACGTTTTCACGACTTACGCATTCTAGCGGAAACAAATGCGCGTCAGCGGTTATCTGAAGACTTGAAGACCTCAGAAGTGAGACTAGCTGAAATTTATATTCAATTCCCGCAAGGTTTCTTCGGTGCAGCAGGCTGGAAAGAAGCGATGAAAATGGAGTTGGTGGTTGAAGACTCGATCATTCATCCATACCTGCCGCTTGTAGAGCTAGTGCAGCAAGCAATACAGTTAGGCAAGAAAGTAGTGATCACATCTGACACCTACTTCAGTGCAGAGCAGTTACGAGGATTTTTGCTGGGCAAGGTTGACCTGAAATTCTTACAGATCTTCTCATCTAGCGATCAGAGAACTGGAAAAAGTGATCAACTTTTCGATGCTGTGCTACAAGAACTGAATATTGCACCGCATCAACTGTTACATATTGGCGATAATTATCTCTCTGATATTACAACACCTAGTACATTAGGTATTCAAACCGGCTTTTTACCAAATGGGACCAGCGAGATATGGCAAATCATTGCTGATGAAGTGCAATCCAATCAAGAAATTCTTGACTATATCGATCCGCATCGAGGCGATCAGGGCATTACCTCCTTTCGTACTAAACTGTTGAATTTGTCCTCCCCTCAATCCCAGTATTGGCGATATGGTGCTACAAATCTTGGCCCTGTATTTCATGGGTTTATTCGTTGGGTACTGAGCTTACAAACCCAAATTTCAGTAGAAACGTCCCTCTTTTTAATGCGAGAAGGAGAGTTTTTGTTGCAGTTGGTAAGCCAGTTAGAAACTACAGATCAAACAGAGTCAACTGAACAATCTCGCTATCAAAACCAGCTAGCTTATCTTTCTCGTCGCGTAGTTCGCCAAGCGGCCCTTTACAAAATTGATCGCAGTGGCTTGGAAAGCTTGATGAGCGGCAGAAAGCTACCTAATACGAGAGAATTCCTCAGCTTGATCGGACTTGATGCTAGCGATTTGGGAAAACATACCCATCTAATCGAAGCGTCGCTCGCCGAAGTATCGGTTAAGGAGCAGTTGCTTGACTTTATCCTCGGCCAACCTAGACTCTGCCAAAAGATTCTTACTCAAGCGGCGCTAAAACGAGCTAGGCTCATGGCTCATTTGCGTTCAGTTTTACCAGCAGAAGCCTTTGATGGATCTAGGCAAAGCAGCTATCGAGTTGGTCTGGTTGACATTGGTTGGAATGGTTCAATCCAACGTTATCTTCAGCAAATTATTCATCAAGAGGGATACAAAATTGATTTTTTTGGTTTCTATCTGATGACAACCGCAAGCATCAAAGAGCTGACGATGCAAGGAATCAAAGCCTATGGCTTTCTAGCGGACAGCGGGCGGCCTTGTCAAGAACACCAATGGATGATGCGCACGGTAGAGATTTTAGAGCAATCCTGCACTGCTGCGATTGGGTCATTGGTAGACTACACAGCTTCAGGGCAGCCAGTGATCGGCCATTGCATGATTCCACCCGCGCAACTTGCCCAAATTCGCGAAATTCAGCAGGGCATTCTTGCCTTTCATACAATCGCGGCCTTACATATCCAGCAGTTAGAGCTTACCGATACTCTTAAATCTTTACTTCGTCGTGTCTTATTTCGTTCCGTATGTCATCCAACAATAGATGAAGTCCAGTTGCTGCAAGCTTGGCAGCATGATGAGAATTTAGTCCAGCAAACAGCAGAAACCTTAGTTTCTGGCGATATCATTAAGTTCGTCTCCCATATGACGCCCCGTCAGTTTTTAGCTTTGCCTATGAGTGAAATCTACTGGCCCTATGGGCTAGCTGTGGTTCAATCCCCTGCAACAGCAGGGCTATTACAAGCAATTTCTCAACAGGCTCTCAAATTAGAGGCAACCGAAACCATTCTTCCAGGGCAGGCCAATCTGCATCTTGACCTAGGGCAGGGATTTGCTTCAGGCTCCAGCCTCTCGACTTCACTCTACCGTAACCTGGAGGGACGAACTTACATCAAATTGGAAGCAACCCAAGACGGTATCCAAGCTATCTGCTTCGAGCCGTTTGACTTACCAGCTATCCTGCAAATTGACTGCATTCAGTTGACTTATTGGTGTCACCGTTCCAATTTGACCCATCGCTTCACAATCAGCGGCAGCCAAATTAGTTCATTGGCTCAGCTTTCTGGAATGCAGGCGATTGGAGCAACAACCTATTGCACTCGCAAAAATGGTCAGGTTATTTTAGACTTCAATCTGTTAGGAATTCAAGCTGTACGACACATTCGATTAGAAGCAGGGATGAGTGTTATGCCTTTGGATATTGCTGATACTGATTTGAGCAAGCTGGCAATGTTTGCTAAACGATAGAACAGCCATTTATTTCAACATCGAAACAGACAGCCATCTTGAAAGCTGCCCCCCATGTTCAGAAGGTGAATTCTTGTGACTGATCAACTTTTACTTTATTCACTCGCAGAATTTGAAACCATTATTTTTGAGTGCCTAAACATCATTCAAGCTAAGCGCATTTTGGAGATAGGGTGTGAGGCGGGGCACTTCACCAATCGGTTAATAGAATGGGTGGAGCAGGCTGGAGGGATGCTTTATTGTGTTGAACCTCAGCCTAGTGAAACCGTTCTCAATCAATGTCATCAATCTAAACATGCGCGTTTAATTGTTGAAACCAGTCTGACTGCTTTACCTCAAATTGGCCCCTGTGATTGTTGCCTGATTGATGGGGATCACAACTACTATACAGTTAGCCATGAACTAGAATTGATTTGGCAACAGTGCCAAAATGCAGAACAGCAGCCGTTGATTTTTTTGCACGATATCGGTTGGCCCTGTGCCTATCGAGATGTATACTACTCACCCGAACAAATCCCCATCGAAGCTCGCCATCCTTTTACCTATCAGCAAGGAGTAACGCTTGCTTGCCAAGAGTTGATTGATGGAGGGTTTCGGGGAGAAGGAGCTTTTGCGTGGGCTGTACATCAGGGTGGTCAACAAAATGGAGTGATGACCGCAGTGAATGATTTTCTAGAGCGCCATAATTCTTTCAGCCTTGCTGAAATTCCTTGCATATTTGGCTTGGGTATTTTGTATCAATCTAACTGCACCTATGCCAGAAAATTGCAGGATTTTCTCAGCTTTTATGATAAAAATATTTTACTAGCAAAACTAGAGCAAAACCGTCTGCATCTCTACCTGAAAGTGCTGGAATTGCAGGATCAATTGTTGGCACTTAAGCAATTAACTAATCCCTTGCAATAGAAGTAATCAACTAACATTTGCCATTAAAGATGACACTCAGACAGAAAACGATTTGTTTTATTGTAGGCAGCCTATTTAGTGGCTCTACTCTACTCGGCAATTCGCTCAATGGTTCTCCTGAAGTGATATTTCTTGGTGAAACAGATAGACTTCGCTATTTTCGGCGCTATGAGAATTGTCCAGATTATTATGTTGACCAAAGCATCCTAAGTGAAAACAACCACATGCCTTGTGAATTCTGGAATCGAGCCTTTTTGACCAGGCTCAAATGGCTTTCAACTGCCGAGGCATTTCTAGAAATTATTGAGCGGACAGGAACTTCCATCGTGCTTGATGGCAGTAAAAACATTGATTGGCTAATCGATTTATACCCTAGCTTGATTGAGAAATACAATGTAGTTGCAATTGTGTCGGCTCGCAATCCGTTCGCGTTTTGCAGCAGCTACCGAAAGTTAAATCAGGTTTCAGCCTGGGCCGCGGCAGAGGTATGGCGCAACGTATATTCTCATACTCTACGCTGTCTTTCCTCTTACTCAATTCCCAATATCTTGATTAGATATGAAGACTTTGCTCTCGATCCTGAACGGTTTCTGCAACAAAAGCTAACGAGATTTTTGGGTATTCCTTTCCACCCTCAAATGATGCAATACTGGCAAGTTCCCAATTATGCCCTTGGCGGTAATACAGGCGCATACCTTCAATTCCAACAGTTTCAACATGCTAAGTTGGATCCATCAGAACAATGGAAACCTGAGTACTATCACAACAAACCGTTTGGTGGATGGGTATCAGAGCGTTGGCTTGATGTTCTTGATGAGGATCAAATTGCTGAGATTGCTAGCCTCGACGGAGTTATGGCAACTGCTTTCAATCTAGGCTATAACCTGACTGCGCTAATTCGGCAGCATCGAGATAAACAGCTCTTGGGCAACAATGGGCTAGAATGTAAATCTTGCTAAAGACTAGCACTGTTGTGCTCCAACCAAGATTCAAGATTTCTGCCCGTATAGGAGGCTAGGAAGTTGATCGATTCTTGGTAAAAGCTGATTGAGCGATTGTACGCTGTAAAGCTCAGATGATGTTTCTTTCCGGGCATTGAAGGGGTGCTCAAAACAGAATTGGGAATCTGTTCAAAAAAATCAGCTTCAACGCCAATAATGGAGCAGCATTTGTCCAAAACACTTCGGTAATGGACTGACAAATCTTCAAAGAAAAGAATATGTAGTTGCGCAGGCGGAAATACCGCAAGCCAGTTTTGAATAATCACATCATAGCGGCCCAAATCAGCTGTTTTACCTGTTGTAATGGCCTGTATGGTTCTCTCATCACTTAGGCTAGCTAAATCCAGATTGTGATATTGATAGGTCATTTTAATGGCTGACCACGCTCTCTGAATTGGATTTCTCACCATCAGGAATAACTGCACGTCCGGATGGTGTTTTCTCAGATTTCGGATCTGCTCTAGCGTCATAATGGCATACTCGGGTGTGATATCACCACAGACATAGTGACACAGATCAACAACTGGTCCATTCATGGCTGCATGATAGATACTTCGATAAACATCACCAAGGTAAAATCGATGATTCCAATGGTTTCCTTCCTTACCAACTGGAAAATAAATGCGAGGATGCATTTTCAGCTTGTCGAACAGCCAGGTTGTACCACACTTCTGGGAACCAATCACTACGAAATCAAGCATGACTCTGTATACAGCTTTACGATTCGCTCTTACTGGAATGCATCTCTAGTTGTACCAGGCAATTCCGATCTCAGCACAGATCAGAACGGCAAAATTTAAAGGTTTTAGCTTTCAATGGGTGCAATTTTCATTTTCATAAATAAAATTATATAGGGCCACGTAGAAGGCCATATGATTCAACGCCGCAATCGGCGCAGTAGTTGTGTAGGAGTCGTTGATGTTTCTCAACTTTGGTTCTGGTTTTGCTAAATTATCAAGTTTGATTCAGATTCTAAGCTTTGTGCTTTGTGCCATCCCCGTTTGGCTGATTCCTAGTCAAGCTAGCTATGCTCAAACGGCTGAAGCAGCAGGCAGTGGCAGTTCTGATGCGTCCCTAAGCGCCGCCTCTACCGGTAACTCTGAATGGGTGGCAGCTTGGATAAACGATTTGAAGCAGTCTAATCAGCGGTGGATTCAGGTGAATCTAGCCGAGCAGCGTCTGACAGCATGGGAAGGCAGTACCCCTGTGTTTTCGATCGCTGTTTCTACAGGGCGGGCTTCAGATGCCACTCCGGTTGGAGTTTATGCCATTGAGACCAAATATCGCACAGCTCGCATGCAGGGTGAAAGTCAAGGCAAACAGTATGACATCCCTGACGTTCCCTATACAATGTATTTTTCGGGTAGCTATGCTATCCACGGAGCCTACTGGCATGATAGCTTTGGTGATCCGGTCAGCAGTGGTTGCATCAATGTTCCAGTCGAGGGAGCTGCATGGCTGTTTAACTGGGCAAATATGGGAACGCCGGTTGTTGTTCAAAATTAATTGTTCAAAACTGAAAGGCACTAAACGAACTGCTTTGCTAGAAAATCTTCCCTAGGAAGTCATTCTCTAATTCTGTCGTTGGTTGAGCAAATGTGTAGACTAGACGGCAGTTTTTTATGCCCACATGACAGCACACCTAAATTAGGCAACAAATCAAATTTTGCGGTTTTTGCGAGGTTTCATATTTTTCAGCGATTCGGAAGCGGCTTGTTCTAGTAAGCGCAGCAAATCCATATCGCTCTGCTGATCGCAAACAGCCTGTTGCCTAGCCATTGTCTGACTTGGCTGATTTGACCAGCCGCACTTGCCACAAACCTGTCGCTCCGATGATTTTAGAGGCAGAGACAATATATGATGACAGCAAGGGCAATTTTCTAGAGGAAATAAAGTAGAGGGAATAGAAGCTGGAGGCTGGTTGTCTTGGTGGATTTTTAGCCAAAGCGTCGCAACCGATGACCCTGCCTTGGCTTCTGACTCATTTACCGGCGGTTGCTTGGTGGTCTGAGAATCCGACGCGGGATCCTGAATTTCCTCCTGCTTGACCACTGTAGAACTGGACGGAATGGCCTTCTGAGGTGGAGTGGAATGGTTGCTCAGAAGGCTATCGACTTTCCCTCTAGTGCCTCCAATCTGGGTATCATTTCTTCTAGCTGGCTGAGACGAGCCTTTAATAGTCGAACGTCTTGCTGGGTTGCTAGTTGGCTAGCTTGGCTAGTATCTGATTGGTTGCCAGTTTGCTGATCAGCAATTGGGAATAATGATATGGCCGACTGTAATAAAGTCAAAATGACTTCAGCTTTGGTTTGCCCCCACTGTTGGCACCGCTGTTGCAGGGCCATAGCTATATCAGCAGGAAGTTGCAACACGACAATATGCTCTGGCAATGAGGATATAGACTCTTTGTCTATTGGCGACCAATCCGAATCTTCAGTCATATGCTTGCTAACCCAAACAGCTCAGCCGAGAAGGTTTTTACTACTAAGAGGCTTGCTTCTTTGAGAATACCCAAATTTTGACCGCTATTTTCAAAAAAGAGTAGGGATAGCCCCCTTGCTGACTATCCCTACAATCCGCTTTATGGTTTGACGAATTTGATCTAGTTGAAAAACTAGCAATAGAAAACAGCCAACTTAAACAGCTGCCAATTGGGCCGCCGGAGCAAAGTAAGCATCTTGCTCAGCCCGCAATTTATCGCACAAACGACCTTGAGGCAATTCCACATCCTCATAAGTGAGAACCTGATCCTTAGCAACATCCCGCTTTAAGCGACAACCAGCTGCCAAGCCCATAGGCAATAAGCGTTCTGCTTGAGTGATCTCTGATGTCTCGCACTGACCATAGGTCATGTAACCGCCAATTTCGTCAATCGTTTCACCGGCCTTCAAGTCAATCTTAGCCGTTGTCACTACATCAACACGGGGCGCACCGAGGGGAGCCAAAACTACATCCTTAAATAGCACCACACGAGCCACCGAGAGGGGAACTTCAAAATGGCAGAGATGGTAAGGCGTATAGAAGCTATAGAGCGGACCTTCACCAAGCTTGTACAGGTTGAGATAATGCTTTTGCTTCGGATCATCATGAGTCCCAAATACAAACACACCAGGTCCGGGTTTGACTCCAACCACATAATCAACAATGCCACCAAGCGCTTTGAGCTGGTCTACATCGTACATTTTGGTCAAGTCATCGATATGTCCGGTGTAGTTGAGGTTGAATTTCTCAGTCAGTTCATCTGCATGTAGCCTGAAGTCATATCCCAACATGCCGCGCTTAGCGACAGTCATACCGGTTGCATTTGCCACAATGGCCTGCTCGAAGGAAATCTTCGTACCATCGGCAAAGCTGGTTACCATGTAGACATTTTGGCCCCACTGCTTGGCAAAACCTTCCTGAGTGGTGGGATTCCGATACGGATCCTGCAAACCTTTGATATTGCCGCAGATCAACGGAGTCAACCCAATACTCTTAACAAAGCGGTATAGGTTGGCCTGCACGCCAGGCTGGTCTCCATCGCAGGCAGACAGCACCACACCAGCTTTGTCCGCATAGACTTTGAGAATTGGACCAATGGTGCCATCTAGCTCAGCATTCATCAGGACGACATGCTTCTTGTGGGCAAATGCTTCCAAGACAACATGAGCCGCGAATTCAATCGAGCCGGTGACTTCAATCAGAGCATCAATGCCTTCGGCTCGACACAACAACATGGCATCATCGGTAACCGCCGATTTGCCCTGCCGAATTGCTTCTTCCAGTTCCTCAACCGTCTTAACTTCACGCACATCTTCGATGCCTGCTTCCGTGTAAGCCTGCTTGGCTTTGGCCACGTTCCGGTTGAAAACGGCAACCAGTTCCATGCCGGGAACCGAGTTGATCATCTGATTGGCAATTCCCCGCCCCATGAATCCAGAGCCAATCATGCCAACCCGGACAGGGTTTCCGGCTTCAGCACGGGACTGTAACGCAGTATCTACAATAATCATGGTTATACTCCTTTCAATTCTTGGATAGTTAGACCCGCGCGATCACGACGAAATCCAGGCAGCACTAAGTATTTGAAGATGCCTTGTAGCTCACCTACCTGCCAAGCCAACGCTCCTACACGGTCTGAGAAGCGCTTTTTGTCATAAAGGGTGAAAACCAGCTTGAGTGAATCTTTGAAAATATTCAATATTCTTCTAATCAAATATTTCAGAAGCGCGAACCAGCCTCGATGCGGCCCATGCTTTTTCCAGGTCACAACGCTAGCTTCTCCCCAATTGCGGGCCTGATAGTATCTATCGATCAATTTTGCTCGGAGCCGATAATGAACCACGGCTTCAGGGTGAAAGTGCAGCTGAATACCGGCATGATTTGCTCGCCAGCAATAATCTGTGTCCCAATCGGCCAGACAAGCTGGATCAGGATCGCCAACGGTTTCATACACAGAGCGCTTTAGCCCAAACGTACAGCCACTAGCAAAAGGTAAGAATAAAGGAGCCTTTGATGGTAAGCCCTGATCAGGAGCTTGCATAAACCGCCCATCACCTGCTAGCCATGCCTCGTTTAGCCGCATATACTCCATTGACGCTGCCACAAAATCATGCTGCTTGAGGGCTTCTCCCATCGCTTGCAGCCATCCTGCTCCGACCTCATCATCCGCTTCGCAGAAAACGAAGGCATCTCCGGTGGCTGCTTTCATCCCAACCGTATAGGAGTGGGCAACACCCAGTCTCCCCTCAGCAGGATTGTAGGCTTCAACAATGCGCAACCCAGACAGACGATTGCGATACTGCTCTACAATTGCCATTGATTCGTCGGTTGAACCGTTGTTAACCACCACAACCTCCCAACCCTCTGGCCAATGTTGCGTGGTCAATGCTTCAAGTTGAACAGCAATTGTTTTGGCTCCGTTAAAGCAAGGGAGTACAACGCTTAACTTCATTCTTAACCTCTGCAAATTTAACTTTAGTGCTTCGAGGCAGAGCACCTGGTTAAGAGAGGAGAACTTGCTCCTCTCCCAGCAAATCACACTGTTTTGCTTAAACCGGAACTGCTGCAAAGGGTGGCCAGGCTGCATCTTTATCAGAGATCACAGTTACTGGCATGGGCCACTCGATTCCGAAGGCAGGATCATCATAGCGAATACCCCGCTCGTAACCCGGCGTGTAGAATTCGCCTACCTGATATACCACCTCAGCTCCATCGGTTAGAGCCTGGTAGCCATGCGCAAACATTTCCGGAACATAGAGTGCTCGCCGATTATCGGCCGTGAGTTCAACTCCGATATGCTGCATGTAGGTAGGAGAATCAGGACGTAAATCGATGATCACGTCATAAATTGCACCTTTAGTGCAGCGCACTAGCTTGGTCTCAGCCGCGGGTGGAACTTGGTAATGCATTCCCCGCAGTGTTCCTGCTTTGTAGTTGAAGGAGAGATTGCACTGAGCTACCGTCGGCTTTAAGCCATGCTGCTCAAATTCCTTCATGCAGAAGGTACGAGCAAAAGCGCCTCGATCATCGGCTCTCAATTCCAGATCAATAATGAATGCGCCTTTCAGTTTCGTTTCAGTAAAAATCATTACTTGCTCCAGAAGAAATCTTTGTCAATTTGCTGCGTGCGAATCAGGTACTCTAGTTGCTTAAGACGGGTAAAGCCGCGAGACTCAAAGTCTTCTTTAGTCATGTCAATTTGCTTGAACACGTTGTACAACTGCTGTGCACCGCGACGGGCATCCCATTCACACTTGAATCCAGGCAGTTGAGTGTTGATCTTCTCAAAGGAAACGCGGTAGCTGCGGTTGTCTGCGCCTTGGCTGCCAAAGCTCAGCTCACAGCCAGGAAAGGTTTCGGCTACAATCTCAGCAACTTCTTTAACGCGATAGTTGTTGGCCGTGTCGCCTACGTTAAAAATTTGATTGTGAACCACATCGCGGGGAGCCTCCAGCACACAAATCAAAGCTTTGGCAATATCGAGCGCATGCACTAGCGGACGCCAAGGTGTACCATCGCTCGTCATTTTGATCTCTTTGGTGGTCCAAGCCAGACCTGCCAAATTGTTCAGCACAATGTCAAAACGCATCCGGGGGGAAGCTCCAAAAGCTGTGGCGTTGCGCATGAACGTGGGGGAGAAATCATCATCCGCCATTGGCTTCACATCACGCTCTACCAGTGCCTTGCACTCAGCATAGGCAGTTTGGGGATTGATGGGCGATTCTTCCGTTACGTCTCCTTCGGTGGCCACACCGTAAACGCTGCAAGAAGACATGTACACGAACCGCCGCACTCCTGCCTGCTTCGCAAGTTCGGCCAAACGCACAGAGCCTTTGTGATTGATTTCGTAGGTGATATGAGGCGCTAACTGTCCGGTCGGATCGTTGGAGAGTTCTGCCATGTGAACCACGGCATCCATTCCTTGCAAATCTTCCAGGGTGATATGGCGGATATCCTTAGTTAAGGTTTTGGCCGTCGATTGGGTACCGTTGTATAGCCAGCCGACTTTGTAGAACCCGGTGTCAACTGCCGTTACTTCATGCCCCCGCTCTAGCAAGAGGGGTGCGAACAAGCAGCCTAGATATCCTTCTGTGCCAGTGACAAGTACTTTCATAAAGCTTCCTAATGCGTCTATACGTTGAGTGTGGATTGCAAATGCTGTTGGGCAGGAATCTGTTCAACAATGGCTTTGCCGATTTCAATTGAGGACGTGGCCGCCGGAGAAGGGGCATTACAAACATGAACAGAATTCTGGCCTTTGATGATCAAAAAGTCATCAACCAGCTTACCGTCGTTCATCAAGGCTTGTGCCCGCACACCAGCATGGGTGGGAATCAAGTCTTCTGATTTGACTTCTGGAATTAAGCGCTGCAAGCTGCGAACAAAAGCAGCTTTACTGAAGGAGCGAATGATTTCTTTGATTCCTTCATCTGCGTGTTTAGCGGCTAGCTTCCAGAAGGCTGGATAGGTCATGACCTCGGTAAAGTCGCGTAGATCAAAGTCGGTTTTTTTGTAACCTTCTCGCTTCAAGCTCAGAACTGCGTTGGGTCCAGCGTGAACGCTGCCGTCAATCATTCGAGTGAAATGTACACCCAGGAATGGGAAAGCCGGATTAGGAACGGGGTAGATCAATCCTTTGACTAAATACCGCTTTTCAGGCACAAGCTCATAGTACTCGCCTCGAAACGGCACAATCTTAGCTTGAGGATCTACCTTGCCAAGCTTAGCGACTCGGTCACTGTGTAAACCAGCGCAGTTAATCACAAACCGTGTTTCAAACGTTCCTTGATTGGTCTCAAGAACTTGACCAGATTGAGTCTCAATGATTTTCTCAACCTTGGTATTAAGATGTAGATCACCGCCTCGTTTCTCAATTAGCTCGGCATACTTTTGACAAACGCGCTTATAGTCAGCAATGCCTGTCGAGAACACGCGCACGCCCGCCAAGCAATTGACATACGGCTCGTATTCTTTTACCTCTTCGGCGGTGATCCGGGCCACTTTGATACCGTTTTGCAATCCCCTCTGGTAGAGATTCTCCAGCAACGGCAGTTCTCGTTCTTCTGTGGCAACAATCACTTTGCCACACACCTCATAGGGAATTTCATGCTGCTGGCAAAACTCCACCATTGATTGGCAACCATCACGGCAAAATTTTGCTTTGAAGCTGCCAGGCTTGTAGTAAACGCCAGAGTGAATCACTCCACTATTGTTGCCAGTTTGGTGAAAAGCCCAGCGGCTCTCCTTCTCAAGCACTAGAATTTTGGCATCTGGATAGCGATTGCCCAGAGCCATGCCCGTAGAAAGACCAACGATGCCACCACCGATGATCGCAAAATCGTACATAGAGCTTGCCACCTTCAATTGAGAGACATAAACAACTTAGCCGACAGTCAAAAATTTAGGACATTACCACACCTTCCAGGGGGCCTTGCCACTTTTCCAGAGATCTTCCAGGTAGTTTTTGTCCTTGAGGGTATCCATGGGTTGCCAGAAACCATCATGCTTGTAAGCAGAGAGGTGCCCGTCCTGAGCGAGTTTACCGAGAGGTTCATGTTCCCACATTGTGGAATCGTCTGCAATGTAGTCGATCACTTCTGGCTCAAGCACGAAATAACCTCCGTTGATCCACGCACCATCTCCACCGGGCTTTTCATGGAATTGATGAATTTTGGTTTGTTCTTTACCTAGAGAAATGGCTCCAAATCGTCCGGGAGGTTGTACAGCGGTCAGAGTTGCTAGTGACCCTTCCTGCTTGTGGAACTCAACTAATTTAGTAACATCCACATTGCTGACTCCATCACCATAGGTGAAGCAGAAAGTAGAATTACCGATATGTTCACGAACTCGCTTCAGTCGTCCTCCGGTCATCGTATTTTCCCCAGTATCTACCAAGGTTACGCGCCAAGGCTCAGCCTTACCAGCATGAATATTCATCTGGTTGAACCGCATGTCAAACGTAACATCTGACATCCGCAAGAAGTAGTTGGCAAAATACTCCTTGATCACATATCCCTTGTACCCACAGCAGATAATGAAGTCATTGATGCCGTGGGCTGCATAGATCTTCATGATGTGCCAGAGAATGGGCTGTCCACCGACCTCGACCATTGGTTTAGGCTTGATAGATGTTTCTTCGCTCAAGCGAGTACCCAGACCACCAGCTAGTATGACTGCTTTCATGCACCTACCTCTTTAAAGATGATGAATTTGGTGTGAATGTGTGCTGTAATCTTTGGTCAATGAAGCTCAAAACATGTCATCCGTAGAATTCCCTGAGCGTTTACTGCAGCAACAGGTCTTTATTATTCGACTGGAATATTTTAAATGCGTGCGAAACTTAAACCCTAGAAAAACTCAGTACAACTCGCTCTCATTCTGTTTCTGACAGATCAGTAGCAGCTACCAATACTCCCTTGAATTGGAATAAGCCAGCATACAACCATATGACCTCTCCTTGTTTTCCCAGACAAACTGTTCCGAGCTTCATGACTCTTCTATAGAGACTAACAAGAAGCGCGTTAGCAAGCTGTAAAGGCGGGGTGAACAAAGTATTTTTCTCTATGAAAACTGCGTGAAAGCTTCCCCAAGCCCTAAACATTCCATTGTGGCCATCATTACAATATAGACAAATAGCTATAATTTCTTGGCTGGGCATAAACCGGCTACTAGATTGTATCGACGCGACACTATCCGTAGCAACGGCAAGTGGTAGGCTAAAGGTTTTTGCTAAATTGCGTAGAGAAATTGCTCTTTAGATTTGAATAAAGTGCAGTTGCATAAAGTTCAGTTGTATTACTGATATTCTCCAGAAATTTAGGCCAGGTTGAGCTATTTCCCCCGCATCCTACCTGGTAACTGAGGTGCAAAACCGCAAAGTTACCTGATATATCATCCTGCCTGATGTATTGATAAACAGGAAGAACTGTTACTGCCGATTGTTCATTTCCGTACTACTGGAGTGAACTCTAGGCAAAGTAACAACTTTGCCTCGTGGCAATGCATTAGTTTGTCCGACCTCTAGCGAGTCATAAATATTGAGGAAATACGATGAAGCAAGTCCTTCAACAAGTAGTTAAGTCTTTTGGGTACGAAATTAAAAAAGCGACAGACCAGCCTGAAAAACCTGAACTGCACGATTATCCCTGTATTGATTTGCTTGATTTGCTAATGCAGGACTACATGCAACACCAACCAGATGTCTTCTGTATTCAGATTGGTGCCCATGATGGGATTTCAGCCGATCCAGTTGGTAGACTGATTCGTAAATATCACTGGCGCGGTATTTTGATTGAACCACAACCCATCTCGTTCAAGCAGTTGGTTGAAAACTACAAGGGTGAAGATCAGCTCATATTCGAGCAGTTGGTGATCGGTGCGCAGGACGGAACAGCAACTTTTTATACCGTTCGTGAAGATATTCCAGGGTTACCGTTCTGGCTGCCCCAGTCGGGTGGATTAGACAAAGGCCATCTTCAAGCCTCACTCTACTTCTGGAAGCATGTTAGAAAAGTTGAAAATCTTCCCGATGATCTAGATAGCATGATTGAGGAGATTCCAATTCCTCAAATGACCATCAGCACCCTATTGTCCAAGCACAATATTGATAAGCTTGATTTATTTGCATTGGCTACACCTGGATACGACTTTGAAATCATCAAGATGTTTCCTTTTGAGCGTATCAAACCCCCTGTTATCTGTTTTGAATACAACTGCCTGCGGGATCGGGAAGCTTGTTTGAAATATCTAGCTGACCTTGGTTACAGCGTAGGTCGATTTGGTTCACGTGCAGTGGCGGCTCTTGATGCACCGATCTGGCGCTGGTCGCTTGGTGAGTACTAAGTTTGTAATTATTGGCCCTATATAGCAATCCTAGAGCTGTTTTGAAATGATCCTGTAGAACATCCAGGTAGTAGATGCATTGCCGATACTACCTTGGCTGTATCTCATCAGATTGTTACTGGAGAGCCTCACAGCTTCAGAAGGATTGCTATATCTCTGTGGGGTGCCAGCAGCGAGGTATAGCTTTGATTTTCCGTTGGCAGATAATTCAAAAATTCTGAGGCTGACATGGTTGCCGTTTGCTTCTTGATTTAAGAAATATTGATTTAGAAATTAGAGCCTGCAAAGATCTTTAGAGATCCTCTTAGAGAATTTATTCTACCCTCATACTGCGTTCATCTAGAAGGTTCTTCAATAGAGATGCAGTACATCACTGGTAGAATTTAGGACTTTATATGTCTAGTCAGGCAGACAGCTACATCAGGGAAAGCAAAGAGCAAAAGCCAACGCTTAAGCAAAGAGCGATTCGAGGTTCCATTTGGACTTTCTTAGGATATGGATCGAGCCAAATCTTGAGGCTGGGCGGCAATTTAGTCCTAACTCGGCTGCTATTTCCTGAGGCCTTTGGGTTGATGGCTCTAGTTCAGACTTTTTTGACTGGACTACAAATGTTTTCAGACCTCGGTATATTTCCCAGTATTGTCCACAGCAAACGTGGTGAGGATCCAGCGTTTTTGAATACGGCTTGGACGCTTCAGGTAATTCGAGGCATAGTATTGTGGGTTGGCACCTGCATCATTGCAGCACCAATTGCTCGATTCTATGATGAACCCATGCTGATGCAGTTATTACCCGTTGCTGGCCTATCAGCGCTGATTGATGGCACTGCTTCTACTAAACTAGCAACAGCAAACCGCCAACTTGCATTGAAGCAATTGACAACATTGGAAATTAGCATCTACGCGATCAGTCTGAGCGTAATGATCGTGGGAGCTTGGCTCTACCGATCTGTATGGGTTCTGTTGCTCGGTGGTTTAATTGGTAGTCTTCTCAAATCTATCGCCAGCCATGTTCTGCTGAAAGGTGAGAGAAACTCCTTCTGTTGGGATAAAGAAGCGTTTCATGAACTGCAACAATTTGGACAATGGATTTTTCTCAGCACGATTATTGCCTTTTTTGCACTGCAAGGTGATCGCTTAGCTCTGGGATGGTTACTTGACGTTCGGTTTCTTGGTATTTATACCGTTGCATTGGGCCTGTCTAGTGCTGTTGAGAGTATTGTTACTCAGATGAATAGTAAGGTGTTGTTTCCTTCATATGCTGAGTTAATTCGAGAACGACCGGCAGCGTTATATCGAGTCCTACGAAAAGCTCGTTTGATCCTGATAGCTTTGAGTTCAAGCTTTGCTATTTTCTTAGTTCTTTTTGGTAAACCCTTGATCGACTTACTCTATGACGAGCGTTACCTAGAAGCTGGCTGGATTCTTCGAGTTCTCGCTATTGGGTTTCTAGGACGTGTTCTTAGCGTTACCTACGAGGACATTCTGCTTGCCAAGGGGCAAACCTTCAAAACAATGCTCTTAACCAGTATCGGCGCTTTATTTCAATTAAACTCAATGCTGCTGGGTTATTCATTGGCAGGTCCTCAGGGGGTAATTATTGGAATTGCAGCAACTGAATGGCTGACCTATATTGCTTACGCGCTCTACTTCAATCGCCTATCTTTGTGGCAACCAGAGCTAGATTTTCCAGTAGTGGCCTTAGCAGGGTGTCTAACACTAATTGTTTACTACACCTAAGCTAGTGGCAGTGGCAGCAGTAACCAACATCGCTTTAGCAAGATCTCGGCAAGAATGGTACTTATCCAGCCTGAACCGCATACTGAACAAGTTGTACTAAGCGCTGACGCAATGTTTCTAAGCCCAAGCGGTCTGTAGCTGAAATGAAGGCAGCCTGAGGAAACTCATCTTGAGCAAATTGCAAAGTTTCTCCGTCAACTTGATCAACCTTATTGAACACTAGCAGAATTGGACCAGGAGCAAGCGGCATTTGCTCTAGAATGTTCATTACCGATCGAATCTGATTTTGCCAAGCTGGGTGGGATAAATCTACCAGATGTAGTAGGGCGTCTGCTTCGGTTACCTCCTCCAGAGTGGCGCGGAAGGCATCCATCAAAGTAGGAGGGAGTTGATGAATGAATCCTACTGTATCTGTTAAAACAATTGATGTTTTTTTCTGGGTAGCAGGATCAGTAATCACCAATCTTCGAGTTGTTGGATCAAGGGTTGCAAACAACTGATCAGCTGCATACACTTCAGCATTGGTTAAGCTATTTAATAGTGTTGATTTACCAGCATTTGTGTAACCAACAATTGCAACAGATGGCACTTCTAGATGTTGCCGTTGCTGCCGTAAGCGGGAGCGATGCGCTTGAAGTTGATTAACTTCGCGCTGTAGACGAGTAATCCGCTGCTGAATGGCTCGCCGCTCTGTTTCTAATTTTGTTTCACCAGGACCTCGAGTACCAATTCCGCCTCCCAAGCGAGACATGGCGCGTCCCCTGCCACTCAGGCGAGGCAGCATGTACTCTAACTGTGCCAACTCAACCTGTAGCTTACCGGCTCTCGACTGCGCTCGTTGGGCAAAAATGTCCAGGATTACCTCTGTCCGATCAACTACACGAATACCAATTTGCGTCTCCAGATTGCGCACTTGGGCTGGAGAGAGGTCGCGGTCAAACACCACAAGGTTGGCCCCCAGCGTTTGAGCTGTTAGGGCAATTTCCTGGACTTTTCCTTCACCCACAACGGTTTGAGGATGGGCAGCAGAACGCCGTTGCTGCAAAAACTGTACGACTTCTCCACCAGCTGTTTCTACCAACTTTGCCAACTCAAATAACCCATTGTTGAACATGTCAAAAGATGTTTCGCCGGTTTGCAGACCCACTAGGAGAACCCGATCTTGCTCTGAGCTAACGTGTTTAGCAACGTATTGGCGACGGAACTCTTCCTCCAGATCACTAATTAACTCATTGAAGTCTTGACTGCTTAATTGTTCTGGGCTTAGTGGTGCTGAAACAGTCCATCTAGCTTCTGGGTCAGGTAACAAATGTGCTAAATAAGCTTCTTTGACATAACCAGTAGCACCACCACCCCGGCGCTCAAAACCACTGCCAGTTATGGTGAGGATAACCAAGGCGTCTAGCCGCTGAAAGGCCATGGTTGTCATGGTCGCCTCACTGGGGGGACCAGCCTTCAGTTGAGTTGCGATACAGCGGATGCCACTCAGTCGCTCTGCTCCATATCGGGGCAACTCCAAAGGGGGAATTTGAGTCTGCCGTAAGGTTCCAACCCCAACTCGAATCACTTGACCCCGTCGATTCAGATAGGCGCAGACCGGCTGGTTGATCTCTGTGCTGATAGCAGCCAATCGTTGAGCAAACTCAGGAGTAACTAAACGATCAATCGGTAATCGCTGGTGATACACACGCTGTAGCTGCTTCAGCTGGCTAGATTTTAATCCTTGCAGTTGACCATGAATAGTATCGATAGACACCCTCACCAAAGTCCTAGACACTACATTGATAGTGATATTCTATCGATTCGCTCAAACAATTGGTGCTACGGAACCCATACTCAAGACTAGGACCAAGGAAAACTAAGGCTTGAGAAAGCCGCCAACACGGTTAACTCACCTCCATACTGCATCTGGATGCTTCTGAAGACCACTACCTTAGCAGAATTTGGGTTTACCAAGCTTGAGTTTGCCAAGCTCAGATTCTGAGCTTGACGCTACAGGACAACTCTGCAAACCAGTTACAGCGTTTTTCACTCATGTGAGGTAAAGGGGCTGTGGGGGCACTGCCCCTGCACCCCGTTTTTCGTACTTCACTAGCCTGAAAAAGGCGGTAAGTAACATTAAAACTACTCAATTTTTAACTTACTCAGCTTAAAAATCGCAGATCTACCGGCTTCAAAAAGCAGATCACTACTGGCTTTCCGTATTATGACGGTTAGCTTTAAATAATCTTTATTCCTGAAAACAAATTTTATTGCTGCTTTTAGATCAAAAACATAGATAAGCAAGGGTTCTTACCCCCTTTTACGACAATTAGAAGATTAGATATCTTCGTAATTGTAATACTTAATATCTCTTTTCAAGACGCTTCAAGCTATGCTCAACAACCATTTTCAAAACAGTTCATTTGTGAAAATGATTTCAGACAAGAAAGTAAATTGCAACTATCACATAGGTAAAGTGATGTTGATCACTTCTACTTGATTGTTAGCTAGACAAGTGAATTTTTAGGTTTCAAACTTCTTAAGTGCTGGTCGAATAATTCCTGATTAGTAGCATTTCTTTAGCTTAGTTATAGCGCTATTTAGATGATCTAATCAGTTAATTAAAGCCCCCAGTAGCAATCGGTTTCTGCCACTTTAGCCGACTCTTATTGGTGTAACCAGTTCATGTAATCAGGAAATTTGAGCAACGACTAGTTCTGTTGTGTAGAGGGTGTATCGATGTCACGGGACGCTTTGGTAGTAGGGATTAATACTTATCAGTATTTACCCAGCTTGAAAGCTCCAGCTAGGGATGCAGAAGCCATTGCTCAACAGTTGCATGCCTACGGTGAGTTTAGAGTTCATCGCCTTCCAGAAGTGATTCAGGAGGGAAAATCGAAGATAGGGCAGAAAACGCAGGTCAGTCTGCGCGATCTGGAAACTGCTCTGATCAATTTGTTTAAGCCGAGAGGAAATGCGCCCCAAACTGCCGTGTTTTACTTTTCTGGTCATGGCATTCAGCGCGATGCAGGGATTCGAGAGGGATATTTAGCCCTGAGCGATTCCAACCCAGACAAGGGTTTTTATGGTTTATCACTATTCTGGCTACGTCGTTTGCTGCAAGAAAGTCCGGTCCGGCAACGGATCATTTGGCTTGATTGTTGCCACAGCGGAGAGTTGCTCAATTTCCTGGAAGCTGATCCAGGTGCTCATCCTGGTACGGATCGTCTCTTCATGGCAGCATCTCGGGAATACGAGACAGCTTATGAATCCTTAGACAGCGAGTATAGCGTCTTCACGGATGCCTTACTGACCGGCCTCGATCCAAACCGAGTTGCGTCTGGAATCGTCACAAACCATTCACTGACCGACTGGGTTAACCACACTCTCAAAGGGGAAATTCAGCAGCCCCTATTCGAAAGCTCCGGCAGTGAAATCATTTTGACCCGACGCAACAGCGAGGCTGGTGGCGCACCAAGATTGGCTCAATCTACCATTCAATCTAAAGATATCTGCCCCTACAGAGGACTAGAATTCTTTGACGAATCGCACGCTGAATATTTCTTTGGCCGAGAAGAGCTAACCGAACAACTGCTGAAAAAAGTTGTAGAGGAACGGTTTGTGGCTGTGACTGGGCCTTCTGGGAGCGGCAAATCATCCCTAGTCAGGGCTGGATTGATTGCCCAACTCCGACAAGGGAAAAAAATATCGGGCAGCAACCAGTGGAAAATCAGGCTCATTACTCCAACAGAGCATCCGTTAAAAAGCTTAGCAACGGCATTTATTGATCCGGATCTCAATGATCTGGAGCGAGCAGAGCAGCTCCGACGCGCAGAAACCTTTTTACAGGATGGTGGAGTAGGATTAGCCCAACTGGTTCGAGCTAGTTTACCAGTTCCGACTGGCCTATCAAGCGAACAGCGGCCCCAGTTTCTGCTGGTTATCGATCAATTCGAGGAGGTATTTACCCTATCTCAGGGGTCGCAAGCTGAAAGGGAGCGTCAAGAATTCTTTGATTGTTTACTTGGGGCGGCAGAGATCGTCAAAGATTTACTCAGCATCGTGATTGTGCTGCGCTCTGACTTTTGCAATAAGTGTTCGTTTTACGAAGGATTGGCTCAACGAATTTCCCAGCAACCAGTTACGGTTTCACCCCTTAAGTATGAGCAGATCAAGGCGACCATTGTGCAACCGGCTCAGAAGGTAGGTTTGGTATGTGAACCCAACCTCGTTTACACCATGCTCCTGGATGTGATTGGTGCTCCGGGTGAGCTGCCATTGTTGCAATACACCCTATTAGAGCTGTGGCGGCGGCGGCGGGTTGGGGCCGAAGGAGGAGTGGCTCGCCTGACTCTGGATGCCTACCAGGAGTTGGGCGGTGTTCGGGGAACATTACAAAAACGAGCAACTGAGGTATTTCACTGCTTGTCGGCAGAAGAACAAGTTGTTGCTAGACGAATTTTTCTCGCCCTCACTCAACTTGGAGAAGGCACTGAAGATACCCGCCGCCGGGTTGTGAAGTCGGAACTTGTCAGTCCTACTTTTCCAGTAACGCTAGTCGATCAAGTTTTAGAGAAACTGGCCACAGCCAAACTTGTGGTGATTAGCCAAGAGAACATCAGTCCGAATGAGCAGCCCGATCAAGAGCCACCAGATCAAAAATCTGCCTCGATCTCTACATCAACCAATTTACCGTCTGGTTCTACATCGACTATTGCAACTGCCCTAACTCGGTGTTTGTCTCAGGAAATTGTTGATGTTGCCCATGAAGCACTGATCCGCAACTGGTCGTTGCTGCGAAGTTGGCTAGAAGAGAGCCGAGAAATGCTGCGGCGGCAGCGGCGGATTGAACAAGCAGCTCAAGAGTGGGATCACGCCGGACAGCCAGCCAGTGGAGAATATCTGTTGCATGGTTTGCGGTTGAGAGATGCAGAAGATTTTCTCAAGCTCTATCCCCAAGAACTGTCTGCATTGGCGCAGCAGTACATTCAGGTTAGCTGTACGGAATGTCGTCGGGCTAGAAGGGAGTCGCGGCAGCTCCAAATCGCGATTCCAACCTTATTGGTTATCACATTGACGGTAGTGCTGGGTCAGTACTATGGTGCTATGCGCACTCAAACCGAGAAAGAGGATCAGCTCAAGCAGGCTACAGCACGTGAACGGGCCGCCATTACTCAAGCTGTCCTGCAAGATTCAAAGGCTGATCCAATGACGGCGCTCTTGATTGGTCGTTTAGCAGCGGAAGGTACAGCGACTGGATACGAAGCTCAATCCAGTTTAAGGGCTGCTTTGCAAAACCTGCGTCTACAGTTGGAATTGCGAGGCCATCAGGGAGCTGTCCAGCAAATAGCCTTTAGTCCCAATCATCAATATTTAGGTACAGCCAGCGCCGATGGAACTATTCGTCTGTGGGCTGTTAATGCCAGAACGATTTACAGTACTAGCCTGAATGCTGTCAAAGTGCTGCCTTGGGCAGAAACCAACGGACAGGTGCAGCCGATCAACATTCGAGATATTGCATTTAGTCCGGATAGTCAGCATCTTGCAGCAATTGCGCAAGATGCGTCTGTGGTGAAGGTGTGGTCAGTCTCATCAGGAACGATGCTGCATCAACTAGTTGGATCTGCTGTTGTGAGGCAGGTGAGCTTTAGTCCTGATGGAGTTTGGATCGCTACAGCAGGGGAAGATCGTCGCATTTCCATCTGGCAGGCCAGTACTGGCGCTTTAAAGCTTCAACTTCAGCAAAACGGCCCGATTCAAAGCCTTCAGTTCAGCCCCGATGGCCAGCTTATACTTTCAGTGGGAGAAGACGGCACTGTTCAGATTTGGCAACTTGAGGCAATGCCTGACAGCTTAAACCTGGCTCCAACCAGAACTTTGACTCATCCTGACGTTATCCATGAAGCAAGCTTCAGCCCCAGTGGCCGTTGGGTTGCAACCCTTGCCAAAGACGGCAACGTTAGGCTGTGGGACCGACAGACCGGACAATTGCAGCATTTGATCCCAAACCCTGTACCAGCTTCTAAACCCACCCCTCAGAGTCAAAACGTAACAGATGAAACACCTGTTCTACCGATACAGCAAATGGAGTTTAGTCCTGACGAGCAGACGCTGGCAACGATTGATTCTAGGCAGCAAGTTTGGCTTTGGCACCTCCAATCGGGTCAGTTGGGACTGAAGTTGGATAGCAACTCTTCTCAAGCCGCCCAACCAAGCAATCTTATCAGTCCTAAGTTGCTGAAATTTAGTCCTAACGGTGGAATGGTAATCACAACTGGGTATGCGCCCGTTCGAGGCGAGGAATTTTATCCAGCCTATTTGTGGAATAGCCAGACCGGCCAGCAGATCGGTAAACTCTCCGGACATCAGAAGTCAATTACCTCAGTTCAATTTAGCCCAGATGGTACTTATGTCGTGACGGCTAGCGTTGATGGCACAGTGCGGCTATGGGCAACTGAACAAGGAGGAGAATTACCATCTGTACGTTTGGGGAATAACTCAGCTGAAGGGTTTACCTTTTTACCCAGCCATTTTATCAAGGCTCAGAATGCACTTACGAACAGCGCGATAGCTGATTTAGCCGATTCAACAGACGATCGAATTGGGACTCAAGCACCCACGTTGACTGCTGCGAGCGGTACTAGGGGAGAACTTCAGGTAGGTGCTTACAACCATGCCAACGGCTCGCCCTTATCTACTGCAAAAAGTCAAATTGCTCGCTGGCAACCGTGGCAGAATTGGTTCCAGCAAAACTCATCGGAGTCTACTTCTCAAACAGTGGTTGCTTCAGCCTCTTCTAATCGGCCAAGGATCGAGAAAAGCGAATTTGCGACTCCAGGACCCAGTTTGATCACAAATATGATCACGCTTACTGCTGATGGGCAGCTACAGCGCTGGCAGATTTTCTCTGATACTCTTGCCTCTGATACTGATAAACAGCAAGACATCGAGTTGGCAGGGAGCCATACAGCAGCTATTCCAACCTCGCAGAATGCTCCAAGTTTACGAGAGAAGTTGACCGATCTAGTTCAACTCCATTTCGACCAACTGATAAACCGCAAAAGTTTCCCTGTGAGTGTGGGGTTTGCCCAATTTTCGCAACTGCCCTTTTTGCAAACTTTAACTGAGCTTTCTGCAACCAATCCCCTGAAGAAGCTTGGTGGGTTAGACGCTAAGGCTG
Source organism: Leptolyngbya sp. NK1-12 (assembly GCF_032598965.1). Classification (NCBI taxonomy): domain Bacteria; kingdom Bacillati; phylum Cyanobacteriota; class Cyanophyceae; order Leptolyngbyales; family Leptolyngbyaceae; genus Leptolyngbya; species Leptolyngbya sp. NK1-12. Next base: position 4,817,161 of record NZ_CP053586.1, on the reverse strand, counting down.
CATTGAGCGGTTTTGCCATGAGTTCAGATGGACAATTATTAGCAGCGGCTGACATTGCAGGTTGGATATCAATTTATCGAGTTCAGCCGGATCAGTCACTGCAACTCTTGAAGCAAATTCAAAACTGGCGCTCCACTGGTGGCTTAACGAATAGCTCAACCAGCAGCGGCACAAAATCCCTCAGCCAAGTTATCAGCCATACAGACAACCAGAAAGCTGATATGGGCAGAGACAAGAAAACACAACCAGAGGTTGGGGAGCCAGTAGCTATTCGTCATCTTAGCTTTAGCCCTGATGGGCAACAACTGCTAGGAATTGCTGATGATCTAACAATGCGTTCATGGAATGCTCACTCTGGACAATCGCTAGCGGTGTTTCAAGGCCATGAAGCTACGATTCGTCAGGCACGGTTCAGCCATGACGGGCAGTGGATTATCAGTGCAAGCTGGGATCGAACGGCCCGACTTTGGCAAGCATCAACCGGGCAGGTGGTTAAAATTTTCAGGCATGAGGATGCAGTTAGTAGTGCCAGTTTCACCCCGGATGGGCAACGAATAGTAACCACTAGTTGGGATGGAACTGGACAAGTTTGGCAGGTTGACACAGGCAACCCTTTATTTCGGCTAAACAAACATCAGAAAGCAATTCTGGACGCCCAGTTTAGCCCCGATGGACGATTACTGGTTACGGCCAGCGCCGATGGAACAGCTCGCCTTTGGAATGCCATGACTGGAGAAGAGCAGGCTACACTGCGACCCAATGTTGAGAAAGAGCCAGAGGCAATTCTACGGGCTTTTTTCAGTCCAGACGGACAGTATGTAGCGACGTTATCTAAAAATGGTCGAGTTGATCTGTGGGCGGCAACCTGGGAAATGTTGCTGAAGCTGGCTCGCGAGCGGAGCTTGCGCCAATTGACGCTAGACGAATGTAGCCGTTATCTTCGACTATCTGCTGAGCAATGCACTGAATTATCCCCGTAAAATTGGCTTTAACTCCGGTTAGCCTGTTGACGCGCCTGTTTTACCAGGTCAATCAAGGTGTGATGAGCGTCCTCAGCATCTTGCAGTTCATGATCAAAGCTGATTCTCACAGGCATGGCTTCAGCCTGACTTTTTACCATTAGGTCCATGCCCTGAGCGTCGATTTTTAGCATCTCTGCTGATGTTGCTTCTAGCGTATTGCCGAAGACTTTAGCATAGAGCAACACAGCATCTGCATGATCTTCATTCATGTGTTTACAAATGCGAGCACTAACTTCAGGTGTAAATGGATCTGACATAGTTGATTGGATGCTTCAGGACTGGTTGAACGACTATAGCGTTGCTAAAAACGATAAAAGCAATGCTTCCGTTGATTGAGCGATTCTAGCGCTTTTAGATGAATATTAAATAGAAACAAATAGAAAATTCTAGAGAATTCAAGGATTTCCTTGAAGAAAGAAAATGCCCAAGCGAAATAAGCTCATGCCAATAAATGCCAAGAGCACAAACGTAATTGCCACATTAACCCCGTCTCGAATTTTTTGCCACACGATTGCAGTCACCCTTTCAGCGAGTCTTCACTCCTCACTGTAGCATCCCGCTAGACCGCATCAACCATCATGTGGGCAATGTCTTTCATCGTATAGCGGGCTTGCCAACCGAGGCGCTGTTTAGCTTTGCTAGCATCACCACAACTGACGGCGATATCGGTGGGGCGGTAAAGGCTTTTGTCAATTTCAACATGGTCTTGCCAATCTAGTCCCAGATAGGCAAACACCTCTGCCACAAAGGCTTGCAGTGAAGAGGTCTGCCCGGTGGCAATCACAAAGTCATCCGGCTGGTCTTGCTGCAACATGCGGTACATAGCTTCTACATATTCAGGCGACCAACCCCAATCTCGCTGAATCTCGATGTTGCCTAGGTAAAGTTTTTCAAACTTACCGCTAGCAATGGCACAAGCTGTGGAGACAATTTTTTGGGTGACAAACCGTTTGGGGCGCAGTGGCGACTCGTGGTTAAACAGAATCCCAGAGCAGGCAAACAGATCATAGGCTTCTCGATAATTTGCAACTTGCCAGAATGCCGCCGCTTTAGCAACCGCATAGGGACTGCGGGGCCGAAAGGGTGTCGTTTCACTAGCCGCAATGGTACCCGTGTCACCGAAGCATTCGCTCGATCCGGCGTTGTAAAGCTTGATTGGTGCGCCAATAAACCGAATCGCTTCCAGTAAATTCAGTGTGCCTAAGGTGATGCTCTCCATCGTTTCAACCGGCAGCTCAAACGACAGCCCCACCGAAGTTTGTCCGGCCAAATTATAGATTTCATCCGGCTGAATTTTGCTGATCACTTGCAAAACGCTACGAAAATCATTCAGCGCCATCGAACAGGTTTTGACTCGATCCCGAATGCCTAATCGCACCAGATTGCGAAATGTAGACATCTGGGCATCCCGCGATGTACCGCAAACCGTATAGCCTTTACTCAGCAAAAGCTGGGCAAGATATGCGCCATCCTGTCCCGAAATGCCGCAGATGAGTGCTGTTTTCATGACCAAGCAAATTCTAAACGCCTCGGTTGTAGAGTACCCAGGAGCGGGGGGAGGGGAACGAGGTGGAGATAGAGGATAGGGAGATGGGGGAGATGTTCGGATTGTTTGAGCTGTTGATGAGTTGGGCGTAGAGGGAATGGAGATCATCCACTTCATTTCTTAGGAGCGCCTCACTAGGGCAGGTTTGCCCTGTGCACGAATGGAAGAAACAAGTCTGTACTCGATTTATTGTAGAGACAATCCTGAGTTAGGAAACCGAGCGGTCAATAGTATCATCAAGGGTCTGATTAGGAGCGTGGTTGTGGGGCGTACTGGCAATGAGATTGGTGAAGGTGGCAAAGCCTATCCCGTTTGAGAGATTAGCTGTTCAGCCCGCCCCAACTTGGGAGGTTAATCGTAATGAGGAGCGTTATGAAAAATACCTCGTCCATCGCAAAGCGTAAGTTAGCTCAATCTCCAGCCTTGCCTGCCCAGCTGGCTCATCTTGAGCAACTCAATCTGCATGCAGCGGGAATTGATGTGGGTTCTGCTGAGCATTGGGTTTGTGTCCCTGCTGGAAGAGCCGAAGTCAATGTCCGTGCCTTTGGTTGCTTTACCCCAGACTTACAAGCGATGGCAGCATGGTTGCAGGGGTGTGGGGTGACAACAGTCGCAATGGAATCAACAGGAGTCTACTGGATTCCAGTCTTTCAGATTCTGGAGTCCAGCGGGTTGGAGGTCAAACTGGTGAATGCACACCATCTCAAAACGGTGCCTGGACGTAAGAGCGATGTGCTTGATTGTCAATGGCTCCAGAAATTGCACACCTATGGTCTGTTAGCTGGCTCATTCCGTCCTGAGGAGCAAGTATGTGTGCTGCGAAGCTATGTACGTCAACGAGAACGACTGATTCAAAGTGCGGCTGTGCATATTCAACGGATGCAACATGCCTTGATTCAGATGAATCTGCATCTGCACAAGGTGATTAGCGACATTACTGGCTTAACGGGGATGTCCATCATTCGAGCAATTGTTGCAGGAGAGCATGACCCTCAAACCTTAGCTGCCCTCAAGCACTCGCGTATCCGCAGTAGCCATGACGAAATTGCCAAAGCGCTCAGCGGTAATTATCGAGCAGAATTGGTGTTTGTTTTGCAACAGGAGTTAACGCTTTACGATCTGCATCAACAGCAGATTGCTGCTTGTGATGAGCAGATCGAGCAGTGCCTGTTGAAGTTTGATGCAAAAACTGAGCAAGCACCACCAGAGGCAAAGAACAAGCGGCGTAAGACCACTCAAAATGCTCCTGCCTTTGATTTGCGTGGGCAGCTATATCGAATCAGCGGCATCGATTTTACTCAGATTCCTGGGCTTGATGCGTTGAGCGTCCAGACGATTCTCTCTGAGGTGGGCTTAGAGTCCAATCGCTTTGCCAGTGTCAAACACTTTTGTTCCTGGTTGGGATTATGTCCTGGGACGCGCATTACTGGGGGAAAGTCGCTGAGTTCTCAGACACGAGTAGTGGTGAATCGAGCAGCGAATGCTTTTCGTTTAGCGGCTCAAGCTGTTAGCCATAGTCGCTCAGCCTTAGGGGCATTTTATCGACGCCTGCGGTCTCGTTTAGGCGCACCTAAGGCAATCACAGCAACGGCTCACAAGATTGCTCGTCTGTTCTACAAGCTATGGTCTGAGGGCGGAACCTATGCTGACCCTGGAGAAAACTATTATGAGCAGCAATACCGGGAACGCCTGGTTAAACACCTGAAGAAAACAGCTCAGTCTCTCGGTTTTGAAGTTGTGCCCCACTCCTCCACTGAAAGTGTTTCTTGAGAGGCATGGTGACTGCTGTCTACCTCGGTGGAGGTTGGGGATTAGTTCAGCGAGTGTGGATTGTGATTCGAGAAAAAGCCCAATCTCATGAAAGATGGTGAGCAGATATTGCTGAAATAGACGCGGATAGCTGGCTTCTGCAAGCGATTAGAAGAGAGCAAGCTTTACTAGAAACGCTCTGAATTAATAGTGGGGTAATTTTTCCGCTCCCCCATCTTCCTTACCTCTCGTTCGGCGATGCTCACGAGCCGCATCTTCCTCATTCTCCTCATCTCCCTACTCCTGCTTCCGTTTTTGAATTGTAAAAGAAATCGATGGTGAAACGGTAGGGGCGAAATTGGGCAATTGGGGACCTGTTTCCGGTTGGGATGGGGCTTGGGCGATGTTAGAGGGAAGGGGAGAGTCAGCGGATGATTGGCGAGGGATCGTCTCTGGTGGGGAAAGCAAATCGGGAACTAAAGTAGCGTCTGGTTCTAAGGGCAATTTTGCTTGAGGTGAATACCAGTGCTCTGCATTGGAGACAATCGCCAACAGCAAACCGGCCATGCCATAAACCGGCAGGGGCAGCTTCAGATGTTGCAGCCATTGGTAGAGTTCTGCTGCCCCAAAAAATACAACAACGGCAACTGCCCAAACTTTCATAGCAATTTTCTATTACCAGAAATATTTCTTTTAGGATAACGGCAAGCCGTTGCTCAGGAGCAAGTTGTTTCAAACAAGGCTGACTCGACATTGGGTTTGGGTACCTGGTCCCATCTCTAGGGTGTCGCCCATTTTCTCGCCATCATGGTAAGCGGCTAGCAGCACTTCGCTGGTTTTGCCCCAGGCAATCGTCCCGTCGGCAGCAATGCCAATAGCACCAAAATCCCGCTTTCGGGAGTGGGCCTCTTGAAATGAGCACTCAAACGCTTTGAGCAGGGGCATCCCATCTGTGACTCGGACGACGATGCGCGCGGCCAGACATTCTTCAATAATGTCTTCGCCGATCCCTGTACAGCTAATGGCTGCATGTGCATTGGCATAATTGCCTGCTGGCATGGCCGAATCGCTGACGCGACCGATGCGCTCAAACCCTTTGCCACCGGTTGACGTTCCTGTGGCTAGCCGTCCATGAGAATCGAGCACCACCACGCCGATGGTCCCGCGTCCAGCTTCGGAAACTAGCTCGCGTTCAGCTACTACGCCAGCCATCGCTTTATCAAAGTTGCCTTCTCGTTCCAGGATCCACTCCTGTAGTCGGATTTTGGTCAGCGGGTCGTAGTAGGGCAACTGCAACTCCCGCATCAGCTCCAGCGCGCCAATATCGGACAAAACGCGGTCATCGGAGGTTTGTAGAAACTCGGCCAGCTCAATCGGGTTTTTGACGCGCGAAACATTAATTACACCGCTGAATCGCTGTTGGGTGCCATCCATTAAAGAAGCACTCATGCGAATCTGCCCATCGGATTGAAGTACTGAGCCGGTGCCTGCATTAAAGCGCGGATCGTCTTCCAGAAGCTGGCAGCCGCGAATTACTGCCGATTTGGCATCTGTACCTGCTAGCAGCAGCTCATAGACTTCAGTAATTACCGCGTAGAGGGATCGACGCACTGCATCTGCGCCCGCCTTACCTTTCAGGGAGCTGCCTGCTCCACCATGAATAATTAGCTTGGGCTGAATTAAACCCGTTGACATAGTTGAGAGATACCCTAGATTTCAGTAAACGCAATAGGCCGAGCACGGTTCAACAGCAGCATCAGACGGGAATACACAAGCGAACCTAGCTGGAGCGGCAAAGCAAAACCTAGTGGAGCTGCAACGAACCGAGACTGACGCTAACCGAATTGAACGCTGGCGATCGGAACAGTCGTGCTTTAGCGGCCTTTAACAATATCTGAAGATAGCAGAAACTGAGCCACCTAGGTCTCTAATCAATCTGTGGTTTGGGATGCGGTTCGATGCCGCCGACAGCGCTCCGAGCAATACTTTACTTCATCCCAGCAGTCTTCCCACTTTTTGCGCCAGGTAAAGGGACGCTGACAAACCGGGCAGATTTTGGTGGGGAGGTCGGCTTTAGACCGAACACGCCCCAGAGAAGTCGATTGGCGATTTGATTTAGATTTGGAACGGGGCATAGGCAACAAATCCAGGCAAAGACAAGAATTACCTATTTTGTATATTTACATTTTTTTACATTTTCAACCAAGTCAAGGAGGTGTTGATCGTGTCGCTAGCAGCCGTGCGCATCGTATTGGTAGAACCCGCTGGAGGGCTGAATTTGGGGTCAGTGGCTCGAATCATGAAGAACCTGGGACTGCGGCAGTTGGTTTTGGTAAACCCGAAGTGCGATCCGCTGGGACGTGAGGCGCGCCAAATGGCAGTTCATGCCGTAGAAGTTCTAGAGGCTGCACGACGAGTGATGACATTGCCGGAGGCACTGATTGGCTGTCAGCGGGCGATTGCTACCACCGGACTCGATCACACCAGCCTTCCGGTTCAGCTCGAACACCCTAGATCCGCCTTGCCGTGGCTGCTAGAGGCAGACTCAATGGGCAGGCCTGTTGCCTCAGCATTGATTTTTGGTCGCGAAGATCATGGCTTAACCAAAACCGAACTCAATCATGCCCAGCGGTTTGTCCGTATTCCTACAAGCCTAGAGTATGGTTCTTTAAATTTGGCGCAAGCAGTCGCCATTTGCTGCTATGAGCTGGCAGTTTGGCAAGCGGGAGAGCAGAGCATCAGCGCGTGTGGACGTGGGGAAAGCAAAGGGACTGTAGCAGAGCAGCCCAATGGTTCAGCCAGCGAGGAGTTGGCGAGCTTGGATATGCTGGAGGGCTATTATCAGCAGTTGGAATCCTTACTGTTAAGGATTGGCTATTTGTATCCACATACCGTGGATAGTCGGATGGAGAAGTTTCGCCGCTTGTTTAGCCGTGCCCAGCTTTCCGCCACTGAAGTAGCAATGCTGCGGGGCATTTTGAGCCAAATGGAATGGGCTTTACAAAACGTGCCGTTTTGAGGGCTACTCGGGACTCTTTAAAGTTTTGTAATAAAATCATTCCACTGCAAATTAATCCGATAGTCTTTACTGCACGAGAAAACATGCGAAAAACTAGATGAGAAAGGTGAATAGAAACAGGTCTTGAAGGCATTTTTGGTTAGCAATTTTCGGATGAGACGAAAAAAATTTGCCAATTTCGCCAGAATGATTAAAATGAGGCAGCTTGCTGACCGCCCCAAACTATTTGGCCTATAGCAGGAAGCATCGAATTGAAATTTGGTCCGAGTAGTGTGCCCGCTTTGTTTTTTCCAAGTAGGTTTGAGGATTGAACTGTGTTGGATTTTCCCAGACGCCCTAAAGGATTACAGCGCCGTTTGGCTCGCAAACGGTCAGATGCTCAAGCTCAGTCAGCTGCTTCGCGTCAGCCTCGGCGTGGTCCACGCCCCCTTCCCCCTGACCAGCGGCGAACATCTCAGGCTCCTCTAGGGGCGGCAGATTCTCAGCCCCGGCAGCGAGAGCGTCACTCTCAGAACCTCTCCCAAAATCGTCATATCCCCCCGGCCGATGTTCGCCAAAGGCAAGCTGCCTCAAGAGGTCATGCCCCGGACTTGCGAGGACGGCCTCAACAGGCCCAAGCTCAACAAGCACAGACGACTTCTAAACCCCGACCAGGCGATGCGCACCGCAAGCTGACCACCGCCAAATCTGCCACTGCTGCCGAAAAGCGTCTTCCAGCCAGAGCCTTACCTAAAGATGGAGTCCGCAAGCTTCAACCCAGCGGATTGGGATCAGAGCGTTCTGAGTCGGCAAGATCGGCTCGTCCCCGTACTTCACCCTTGGTCTATCTAGTGCGGCTGCTGATTGTTGGGGTTGGGGTTGGGGCCATCATGGGAACGGTGATCTCGATTTGGGATCCTAATTTGCGGGGTTCAACTACCAGTCAGGTAACCGATCCGACGCGAGCGACCCAATCCAGTGAGGCCAACCGCCCCAGTGGTCAATCCTCTGTGCAGGCTAATGTCTCTAGTGTGCGAGTAGGTCGGGAAATGAGCGATGTGGTGGTGAAGGCGACGCCACTGGTCCGCAATCTGACCGATTTGGTGCCTGGTGTCTATGTGATGGATATTGACAACGGCGATTTCTTCAGCTTCAACGGCAATGCCACCTTTTCTGCTGCCAGCATGATCAAGCTGCCGGTTTTGATCGCCTTTTTCCAGGATGTGGATGCTGGAAAAATCAAGCTAGACGAGATGCTGCAAATTCAACAAACCGATGTGGCTGAAGGGTCTGGCGATATGCAGTATGCTGGCGTCGGCACCCAATACTCGGCGCTGGAGACGGCAACTAACATGATCGTCAGCAGCGATAATACGGCGACCAATATGGTGATTCGCCGATTGGGGGGTATTCAAGCTTTGAATCAGCGCTTCCGGCAGTGGGGGTTGCAGCAAACCTTGTTGCGCAAGCCGCTACCCGATCTGGAGGGAACCAATACTACTTCTCCCAAAGAGTTAGCTAGCCTGATGGCACTGCTCAACGACGGCAAACTGATCTCAATGAAATCCCGCGATCGCGCGTTTGAGATTATGCGACGCACGGCGAATGACAGTTTGCTGCCCAGCGTCATGTCGCCTGGCTCGGCCATTGCTCACAAAACTGGTGATATTGGGTCGATGTTGGGGGATATCGGTTTGGTGGATCTGCCCAGCGGTCGGCGCTATGCGATTGCCACGATGGTGAAGCGCCCTCACAACGATGCCCGTGCTCAAGATCTGATCCGGCAAATTGCTGCCATTGTCTACGAACATTTTGGAGGGCAGCCGGTGTTGGTTCCTAGCCCTATTCCTTCTCCAGCCCAGACAGTTCCCCAACAGCCTATGGCTCCAACCATGCCAGCTCCTGCAGGGGTGCCGTCTCCGGGGATGCAGCAGCCTATACCCCAGCCTAGTCCCATACCTCAAATGGGTAACCAACCTGGTATCATGCCGAGTCCTGCTGCTCCGATCGCTCCTGGTCCGCAATTGGCGGCCCCATCTCCGGTGGCCCCCGGTATGGCCAATCCAGAGATTGAACCGCCGGCACCAACCGAGTCAGAAGCTGCCAACCCTGAACCAGAGGCTGATCCCAGCCAAGAGGATGCTGAAGTGGATGCAAACCTGGATCCGGAAGATGGATCCAGCGAAGCCATCGATATGACCTTTTTGCCAGAAACTCTATCGGAGAGGGGCTGGGGTGGCAGCCGCTAACCCGTTGCTCTTCAGTTGCTCTTCAGTTGGGCTTTAGTTAGCTTCAGTTAGGCAGGGTTATACTGCCAGTGAGCGCTGTGCTTGCCGTCTTTGGATATCGTCTAGTGTGGCGTTGGGGATGGCGCGAATCAGTTGGCGGGTGTAGTCACGGGTGGGGTGGTTGTAGATCTGGTCGGCAGGGCCAATTTCCTCGATTTTGCCCTGATTCATCACCATAATGCGGTCGCTGACAAATTTGACCACACTTAGATCATGGGAAATGAAAATGTAGGTGAGACCAAAGTCTTGTTGCAGGTCTTTGAGCAGGTTCAGCACCTGGGCCTGTACTGATACATCCAAGGCTGAAACCGATTCATCGCAGATAATGAAGCGGGGATTGCAGGTCAGCGTGCGGGCAATGCAGATGCGCTGCTGTTGTCCTCCAGAAAATTCGTGGGGCATGCGATTCATGGCACTGGCGTCTAGGCCAACCCGCTCCAACAAGGCGACTGCTTTTTGGTAGCGCTCTTGCCGAGAACTGCCTATACCGTGAATGATCATCGGCTCCATCAGGGCTGAGCCAATACTTTGCCGCGGATCCATCGAGCCGTAGGGGTTCTGAAACACAATTTGCATAGCCTGACGAAGCTGGCGCAACTCGGCCTCATTTAGGTTGAATACGGGCTTACCGTCAAAAAAAACTTCGCCAGCAGTAGGTTCAATCAGGCGCAGCAGCACGCGGCTCAAGGTAGTTTTGCCGCAGCCCGACTCGCCGACCAGCCCCAAAGTTTCACCCGGATAAACATCAAAGCTGACGCTATCAACAGCATGAAACGGAATTGTCGGTCCAAACAACCCAGTCCGCATCGGATAGGTTTTGGTTAAATGCCGCACCGACAGCAGCGGTTCCTGTTGCAACAATTGCTGCATGCGATGGGTTTGTTCCGCTTGGGTCACCGATGTAAAGCGAGGATTACTTTCAATAATACTGAGCGGCTGAGGAATAATTTCAGGCTGACCATCGGGCATCGTGGTGACTTGCATAAAGTCGGAAACTGTGGGCAGACGTTTAAGCCGTTGATCGGGTCGAGGCCGGCAGTTCAGTAGCCCTTTGGTATAGGGATGCTGGGGATTGGCGAACAGATCATACACGTTGGCAATTTCCATGACTTGCCCGCGATACATCACCACTACCCGATCGGCAATTTCTGACACCACACCCATATCGTGCGTAATAAACAGAATTGCCATATTGCGGCGATCGCGAATTTCTCGCAGCAATTCCAAAATTGTGGCCTGAATCGTGACATCTAACGCAGTTGTTGGTTCATCTGCAATGAGTAACGTTGGATTCCCGCTCAGGGCCATTGCAATCATCACTCGCTGAATCTGCCCGCCCGAAAGCTGATGTGGATAACGTTCCATCATGCCTTCTGGATCGGGTAGCTTGACTTCTCGAAATAAATCTACTGCCCGTCCATAGGCATCTTCTCGCGATATATCCGAGTGCAATAAAATGGCTTCTACAACCTGATCACCACAGGTATAAACCGGATTGAGCGAGGTCATTGGCTCTTGGAAAATCATGGCAATCTGCCCTCCCCGATATTGGCGTCGCTCTTCGATGGGCAGTGCCAGCAAATTAATGGGACCGGTTTGCTTGTGCGGATTACGGAACCAAATTTCGCCGGTGACCTGAGCCGAAGCCACCAATAGCCCCATCACCGCCAGCGCTGTCACTGATTTGCCTGACCCCGACTCGCCAACCACACAAATTGTTTCTCGTGGCAATAACGAAAACGAAATACTTTGCAATGCCTGCACCCGCTGCTGCTCTTGCCGAAATTCAACCGAGAGATTGCGAATGTCGAGGATGGGGGTGCTCATAGGTTTAGATACAGTTTTTATGATAAAGAATGAACCCAAGCCACCAATTCTGTTGGTTATTGAATCAATAGCCACTGGTTAGCCAACTTGCTTAGCTTGGATGGAGATTATGTTAATTGAATAGTTGAATTATTTTAGAGGAAAAGTTTAAGCAAAGGCGACATCTCGTTTCAAAATGTCAACATTTCATTGCATAAAGTACTCTGAACAAGTAGCCTATTCCTTTGGATAGATTTGCAAGCTATGATTTACTTAGAAAAAGTGAGTTGATAGTGAGAAAGGACTTTCGCTGCCTAATCAGGATGGCTACATCTGGTTTGTTGTTTAGTTCTAATTGAGTTCTCAACAAGGTGTAAGGAAGGTGTAAGCTTGCTAATTTTCTTGAATTGATTCCTCGATCTTTCCTCCCGAAGATGGACTTAGATCATTTCAATCGCGTATTATTATAGCTCTTTGCTATCTGCTCTACACTTAGCCCCAGTCTCACTTCTTTTAACGAAACTTATCTAAATTCCTGTGGTGTTGTGTGACGGATTGTTTCGTTGCGCCTGCTCCTAATTTTTCTGACGTTTTTTATCTTTAATCAGCCTCTGAAAGGAAGCGATTACTTATGATTCAACGCTTAAAACGATGGCAAGCCGTACTATTTGCATTCACGGCTGTTTTAACGGTTACGCTCTCCAATTGTGCACCCCAAACCACGGCTCCTACTACCGGCGCGTCTCCCGGAAACAGTCCCGCTGGTTCGACTGCTAATGCTTCTACTCTAATCTTTGGTGCTGCGGGCGATCCCGCCAACTTAGAGCCAGGTAATATCGAGGACAGCAACTCGATCTATGTGCAGCATCAAATCTATGACCGCCTCATCGACTATAAGCCCGGTACAACTGATCTGGAACCTGCTCTGGCAACCGAATGGACAGCATCCGAGGATGGTCTGACCTGGACGTTCAAACTGCGAGAAGGTGTTAAGTTCCATGATGGCACTGACTTCAATGCCGAAGCCGTAAAAGTGAATATTGAGCGCTGGTGGGATCCCAACAATTCTCTGGGTTTTCGCGATGCCGGGAAGGATTATGCCATCTGGGAAGGGCTATTTGGCGGATCCAAGGGTAACGAAAACTCGATTTTGCAGGCCGTCAACGTGGTTGATAATTCAACTGTTGAGTTTGTGCTGAAAAATCCCTTTGCTGCCTTTCCTGCCGCGATTGCCTCCGGTTACTTCGGGATTGCTAGTCCAGATGCGATTCAAAAAGCAGGCGCAGACTATGGCACCGCTGGCTCTATAGCAGTTGGTACCGGTCCCTACAAGTTTGTAGAATGGCGCACAGGCGACCGAATCGTGCTGGAGAAAAACCCCAACTACTGGAAATCGGGCTTCCCGAAAACTGAACAGGTGGTGTTTCGCTTCATCAAAGAACCTTCTGCCCGTCTGGCTGAACTGCGAGCCGGCAGCATTGACTTCACGATCGACATTGCTCCGGACCAGCTAAACGAACTGAAGAATGATCCCAACCTACAAGAAGTGCGCCGCCCGCCTTTTAATGTGGGGTATTTGGCCCTCAATACTAGCTACGAACCGCTGGCTAAAAAAGAAGTGCGGCAGGCAATCGCTATGTCGCTCAACCGCAAAGCCATCGTGGATTCCTTCTGGTCTGGGTTAGCCACGAGCGATGGGTTCTTTATGCCGCCTTCGCTGAAGCAGTTTTATGACGCTAGCCAGAGCGATTATGAATACAATCCCGACCAAGCTAAGCAGATGCTGGCTGATGCAGGCTATCCCAATGGTTTTGATCTAGAGCTTTGGTACATGCCCGTCTCGCGTCCCTACTTTCCTACGCCCAAACCGATCGCCGAAGCATTTGCGGCTGATTTGGGTGCCGTTGGTATTCGGGTTAAACTCAACACCAAGGACTGGGCTGCCTATCTAGATGACCGCCTCAAGTCACCCGGTTATCAAGCCTTTATGCTGGGTTGGACTGGCGACTACGGCGATCCGGACAACTTCCTCTACTACCATTTTGGTCCGGGCGGCACCAAAGATATTGGTGACTGGAAGAATCCGCAAGTCTTCAAACTGTTAGAAGATGCCCGCAAGGAATCGGATCAGGCTAAGCGCGTCCAGATGTATTCCCAGGTCGAAAAAATTGCCCTGGATGAAGCGGTGCGCATTCCTGTCGTTCACTCGGAACCGTTGCTGGCCCAGCGTTCTAATATCGCAAATTGGCAGCCCAGCCCCTTTGGCAGCGAGTCTTTCGAAACCGTTGAGAAAGGTAGCTAGTGCCTGAAGGCAGGATGGGGCAGTCCAGAGTTCGGGCTGTCCCTCCTCATTGATTTCCGTTTACGTTAATAATTCTTTCCTCGTTTCTATGCTCCGCTACATTGCGCGTCGCCTTCTCGATATTCTGCCGGTGCTGTTGGGAATCAGTTTACTGGTGTTTCTGTTTTTGCAGTTGATTCCCGGTAATCCAGCCGTAGTGCTGCTAGGTCCGCGAGCTACACCTGAGCAGATCGCTAATCTACAGGAACAGCTAGGACTCAATCGCCCCTTACCTCTGCAATACCTATCCTTTTTAGGAAAATTGATTCGCTTTGATTTGGGACGCAGCATTATCAGCGGTATTCCCATCACCCAGGAGATTTCTACCCGTTGGCCTGCCACCTTTGAGCTATCCGTGGCGGCAATGCTGGTAGCGATCGTCTTGGGTGTTCCAGCCGGAATTCTGGCCGCGGTTAAGAAAAATGGCTGGCTCGACAACATCGCCATGAGTGCTTCGCTGCTGGGTGTCTCGATGCCAGTTTACTGGTTAGGGCTGCTGCTGGTTTACCTGTTTGCCGTCAACCTGCGCTGGCTGCCACCTAGTGGCCGTCTCGGCGTCGGGGTTGATTTTCAGCCGCTCACAGGATTTTATGTGCTGGATGCCCTGCTCCAGTTCAACTTTCCAGCTCTGACGGATATACTAGCTCACCTGATTTTGCCAGCCCTGACGGTAGGCACGATTCCCCTGGCAATTATTGCCCGCATTACCCGCAGTGCCATGCTAGAAGTGTTGTCTCAAGACTACATTCGCACCGCTCGCGCTAAGGGACTGCTCGAACGCTGGGTGATTTCTAAACACGCGCTCAAAAACGCCCTGCTGCCCGTGGTGACAATCATTGGCCTCCAGTTCGGCACTTTGCTGGGCGGCGCAATTTTGACCGAAACGATCTTCTCCTGGCCTGGGATCGGCTCCTGGATCTACGAAGGCATCTTAGCCCGCGATTATCCGGTGGTGCAGGGGGGTGTGGTGTTTGTGGCGCTGGTATTCGTCCTGATCAACCTACTGGTGGATATCTCCTACGCCTTTCTCGATCCGCGAATTCAGTACAAGTAGTTAAAAGTTTTGATTTTTGGCAATACAAAGCTTGTGCTTCAAATGATGTCCCTCTACCCAAAACCATCAGCTCTGCATAGGCTTCACGACCAACTCTCATAACCCAATTTCTTCCAACTCAAAACTCAAAACTCAAAACTTAAAACTTTCCCCAAATGGACACTCTCTCCACTCCTCCCTTTGTTCGCGAATCGTCGCTGCAAAAAGCCAAACGGCGGTTCCTGCGGTCGATTTCTGCTCGGATTGGCCTGATTTTGACTATTGCGCTGGTGCTACTGGCATTGCTGGCCCCGGTGTTACGTCCCTTCGATCCGGCCACAGCACGGGATTTTGCGGCACGGCTCAGTCCTCCCAGTGCAGTTCACTGGTTTGGCACCGATGGCTTGGGGCGAGACATGCTGAGTTTGGTCTGGTATGGAATTCGGATTTCGTTGCTGATCAGTGTCGTGTCGGTGGGATTGGGGCTGATAGTAGGAACTTTACTAGGGCTGGTAGCGGGCTATTTTCGCGGTTGGCTAGAAACTACGATTAGCTGGTTCACCGACATTTTGCTGGCCTTTCCCTCGATTTTGCTGGCAATTGCCGTGGCCACGGTGATGGGACCCAGTTTGCAGAGCGTTATGATTGCCGTAGGTGTGGTGCAGATTCCGATTTTTATTCGCCTAACTCGCAGTATGGTGCTGTCTCTACGCGAACAAGGATTCGTTCAAACCGTGCGAGCCTTCGGTGCCAAACCGTGGCGGATTATTTTTTTGCATATTTTGCCTGCTAGTCTTGCCCCCCTAGTTGTTCAGGCGACCTTGTCTATTGGTACAGCTACTTTGGAGGCAGCCGGTCTAGGATTTTTGGGGCTAGGAGCCAAACCGCCAACCCCAGAACTGGGTACGATGCTATCTGACTCGTTCACCAACGGCTATGCCCTTTCCGCTCCCTGGACCATTCTGTTGCCCGGTCTGATGATCACACTGATTGTCTTGGCTTTCAACCTGCTGGGCGATGGCCTGCGGGATAGCCTGGATCCAAGAGCGAGCTAATCGGGGGCAAGTTGCTTGGACGTAAACTAATCGAAACCTAGGAAGCCCGGCTAAATTTCTAAAGATTCCGTATAACCTCTGCTGACAAGCTGCGAATCGGCTTAAAGTTTTGGGTACCCTGGGAGGGGTTACACCAACGGTAGTTTCACAAAACAATCGTGTACTCTGTACAAAAATAGGATCTTCGTAGCTGTATACCTGTACGCAACAGATCAGACCCTAAGATTTGGCGCCTCCGGCAGGAGTTGAGGGAGTTCCCAGATGCTTGTTTGTCCCCATTGTCAGTTTGAAAATCCAGATGCTCACAAGTTCTGTCAACGTTGTGGGGCCTCCCTGGCCGAGAAAGAATGCCCCGTATGTGGCGCGCTTGTTGCCTTTTGCTCAGAGTATTGTTCAGAGTGTGGTGCTGTGACTGGAACGATCTGGAAAGCAATTTTGTCGCCGATACAGGGGGGTAACGGCCAAACCACCGACGCAGCTGCGCTGGATGCCACAGCGGCCACCACAGCAGTGCTGTTATCTATTGATAAATTCTTGGATGGGCAGCAACGCTATCAGCTGCTGGAACCTCTACCTCAGCAAATCGCAGCCGTAACCGAGGTGGAAGTGCGCGTGTTGGACAACTACCCTTTACAAATCAGCCGATTCCATGCCCAACACCAGCTAGAAGGGGCGAAGCCCGACCCGATGCCCGAAATGGCGAAGCCCTACTTGGTACTAGAAGAGCAATTTCCGTTTCTGGCGCTGCCCCGCCTCCACGACGCTTGGCAGCAAGCAGGCTTAAATGTTCTACTCTTGGAAGACCGCTCCCATCTGCCGCTGCTGGTGGATCTCTGGCTTGATGAAACCATGCTGCCGCTGCAAATTTTGCATTGGCTCCACGAAATGACTGAACTGTGGGCAGCTTTGGAATTTCAGGGCTGCTGCCGCAGTTTGCTAGAAGTTAGCAATTTACGGGTTGATGAAGATCACCTGCTCTGTCTCCAGCGCCTCTATCCAGATCCATCTGACCAAGCCACTAGTTTGGCTCAGCTCGGCTATTTCTGGCAAAAGCTATTCCAGCAAACCCAACGCACCCAAAACGCCGATTTATCCCGGCTCTGTGCTGAGTTGGCAGCTGGCATGATCAGTTCGGTGGAGCATCTCCGCTCGCGGATTGAAGCCATTGCCATGGCACTGCAACCAATTCAATCGGCTACCCCTATGACCTCGTCCACTCCCTCGAATGCTTCTGACCGCAGGTCAGTAGAGGCTGAAAGCATGGCTAGAACCGTTTCTAGCACCGATATTACCCAAGATTTGCAGCCTACTCCACCTGCGCCCCTCTCCGCGCCTGTTTCTACCGAAGCGTTTGCCGCCGATTCTCTGCATCAATTCGCTGATGGCAATGACGATGATAGCAGCCTGGATGACCAGCCGACGGTCGTATTGGCAATGCGGCTAGTCAGCCTGGAAGATGCTGGGCAAACTGACATTGGCCGACAACGCAATCACAACGAAGACTGCTTCAGCATTCAAACTGAAGTCAAAAAAATTGAAGATCCGCAGAAGCGAATGGTACAGGCCAAAGGACTCTACATTCTCTGTGATGGAATGGGAGGCCATGCCAGCGGTGAGGTAGCAAGTGCTTTAGCGGTAGAAACGTTACAGCAATATTTTGCCGACCACTGGCACGACAAACTACCCAGTGAAGACAGCATTCGTGAAGCTATTCAGCGAGCCAATCAGGTGATCTTTGACCTGAATCAGCAAAACGCCAGCGCTGGCAGCGGACGGATGGGTACGACGCTAGTCTTGCTGTTAATTCAAAATACAGAGGCTGCCGTTGCCCATGTGGGTGACAGTCGGCTCTATCGCCTCAGCCGCAGACGTGGTTTACAGCCGCTCACTGTCGATCACGAGGTCGGACAGCGCGAGATTCAGCGGGGCGTGGAACCCGCCATTGCCTATTCCCGCCCGGACGCTTATCAGCTAACCCAGGCCCTAGGACCACGCGATGAAAACTTCCTCAATCCAGATGTCAAATTCATGGAGTTGAACGAAGATGGGGTGCTGCTGCTCTGCTCTGATGGATTGTCCGACAATGATCTGCTCGAACTTCATTATCAAAGCCATCTAGAACCGCTCCTCGACCAGCGGACTAACCTGGAACAGGGCGTCAATCAATTGATTGATTTGGCAAATCAGCACAATGGACACGACAACATCACCGCCATTGCCGTGCGGGTCAAAGTTCGCCCTAATCTTGATCAGAAGTTTTAAGTTTTGAGTTTTAAGTTTTGAGTTGTGGAACTGCTGCATCAGGACCTTGCTCTGTCTCCTGCCATCTCACGGGTGGCAGAACGCCTGTCCGCGCTCTATCGCTACAATTCTGGTGAATGGCTGACAAAGCTCAGCTCAAACCTGAAAACAAACCTGAAAACTTTCTCAGATGCGCTATTCTGAGAGCGTGACAGCAATACAGCTCGATAGGTGGGGCTAGAGAGGACGGCGATGAAATTTGGCGTGATTGTGTTTCCAGGGTCAAACTGCGACCGGGATGTGGCAATGGTGACGCGAGATCTGCTGCAACAGCCTACACGCATGGTTTGGCATGAAGACAGCGACTTGTCGGACTTAGATGTGGTGATTGTACCCGGTGGCTTCAGCTATGGAGATTATTTGCGCTGTGGGGCAATTGCTCGCTTTTCGCCAGCTCTACAGGCCACTATCCGCCATGCCGAACACGGAAAATGGGTGCTGGGTATTTGCAACGGCTTCCAGGTCTTGACCGAGGCAGGGCTGCTGCCCGGCGCACTCGTGCGGAATCGCGACCTTCATTTTGTTTGCGATCGGGTGCCGCTGAGGGTAGAACGCAATAACCTGCCCTGGACGCAGCACTATCAGAAAGGTCAAGTCATTACTCTGCCGATTGCCCACGGCGAAGGCTGCTACTACGCTACCCCTGAAACCCTAGCTGAGCTGGAAGCCAATAATCAGATCCTGTTCCGCTACTGCGATGCTGAAGGCAAAATTACCAGTGCCAGCAACCCCAATGGGTCTCTCAATAATATTGCCGGTATCTGCAACCGTCGCGGTAATGTGTTAGGTATGATGCCTCACCCGGAGCGCGCATCTGACCCAATGCTGGGCAATACTGACGGCATCCATCTATTCAAAGGCATTTTGGCTGCGATGGTTGCTGTTGGCTGATGGCACAAACGCCGTGCCGTAGCTCTCAAAACACAACGGTCCAAAGCTTAAAACTAGAACTTAGCTAGAACTTAAAGCTATAGCGCTCATTTCTGCACGGGTCGGTTGGGATTCGGCCAGGTCTGACTAGGCAACAATAAATCCTGAGCAGAGGGGGCTGAAACAGCCGGAAGCTGAGATCTGGTGTCCGGTAAGGGTGTGGGTTGAACCGTTTCAACTTCACTCTTGTCGTCCTGCTTTTCATCTTGGGCAGAAGTGTCCGATTGTTCAGTCTGGTTGCGCTTGGTTTTACTGGCTTCTGGTCCGGTGGGGGCTGCTTCGGTCGCTTCTAAAGCAATGGCCGTGGAGTTGAGCATTTGCGCCACTTGAGTTTGCTGTTGCAGCTCTTGGGTCGAGGAAACTAAGCCACTCAGACCGTTGACCAAACGCAGGATATTCTGGCGGAAGTTGGGATCGCCAGTTAGTTCATCCAAGTCGGACGTAATTTTCTGTGCATTTTGGAACGTAGCGCGGGCCGAGTCGAGAGTTTGTTGCAACAGCAGCAGGTTTTCCGGCGTTCCCACCGCCTCAGACAAATTGCGCAGGTTGGCTGATGCTTCAGCCGCATTGGCCGAAAGGGTTTCTAAGTTGGCAAGAAATTCGCCTTCTTCAATGGTAGGGGCGAGGGTACTTACGATCGATTGCACGCTGCCTACGGTTTGATTGAGGCTGTCTAGCGTACTAACCAAGGAGGTGCGGTTCTCGGCAATTAAGCCCTGTAGCTCCTGCGCGGTGAGGCCGAACTGTCCAGCCGTCGTCCCGATTTGCTGGGCTGCTTGACCCACCGAATCGGCAGAGCGTTGGGCCGAATTGGATAAGGTCCCTAGTTCACTACGCACCGTTTTCGACAGCACGGTCACTTCTCCAGCCAGGGTATCGACTCCTTCGGCAGCGGCAGCAAAGTTTCTGGTCAGGGTTTGGACATTGCCGAAAAATTCTGGACTGGAAAACAGGTTGGTGAAGCGAATCACCGAGCCAATCAGTTCCGTTAGCGTCACGCTGTTGGTACCTTGCAGGTAGCTGCCGTCGCAAATAATCAGCTGATCGTTACAGTCCCTAGAAAGGGGATTGCCAGTGGCGGAAGCATCTGCGAGTTGGGCATTGGGTGTGATGTCAATAAAGGTTTCACCCACCAAGCCCGACTGTTTGGCTTCGATTGTGACATTGCGAGGAATAATGACGGACGCTGGCTGAACCCGGATATCTACTTCGGCATAGTTGGCACTGACGCGAATTGCAGAAATTTTGCCAGTTACTACTCCGCGGTAGCGTACAGGAGCACCGACCTGCATTCCTTCAGCATTGGGAAAGCGGATCGTCGCCTGATAGCTGCGTCTGCCGGGGCTAAAACCTCGCAACCACAGGAAGAGACCGCCAAAAACAACCAAGCCTAACAAAATTAGTAGACCAACAGAGCCTTCGCGAATGGTTCTCGCTCGCATGACGCTTCCTCACAGGGTTTGTGGGTTGAGACGACGGTTTACCCAGGTTGATCAGCTGATGCGCACCAGCTCAGGGCAAGTCATCCAGCAACTTGAATTGGACCTTCGGTTTGACCGCTAAAGAATTGTCGCACCATTGGGTGATCGGTGGTATCGATCTGATCAACCGTTCCTTCCCACTGGATCTTCCCATGATAGATAAAGACAACTCGCTGTGCAGTCCGCCGAATGGTACTGTCCTGGTGTGTCACAATTACGTAGGTACTGCAGCCACCTTGACAGTGAAGGGAGCAAATTAGATCTTCAATCACGGTTGAGGCAATTGGATCCAGGCCGGCAGTGGGTTCGTCGTATAGGATCACTTCCGGATTGCTAGCCGGATTTTCCGGATTTTCCATGATCGCACGGGCAAAGCTAACCCGCTTGCGCATACCGCCGGAAAGGGCAGCTGGGTAGAGATTGCTAATACCGGGTAAGCCCACCATCTCTAATTTTTGCTCCACCAATTCTCGGATTTTGCGGCGCGGCAGTCGGGTGTGCTGATAGAGCGAGAAACCAATATTTTCATCAACTGTAAGTGAGTCGAATAAGGCCGTGTTTTGAAACACCATGGTGATGCCAATCGGGTCTTTGTTGTCTTCGACCAAGCCTTCGCGGCGCTGTCCCTGCACATAAATCTCACCAGCATCAGGGGTTTCTAGGCCAGAAATCACTCTGAGTGTGGTTGACTTACCAGTACCGGATGGACCGATGATGGCAAGAGCGTCTCCTCGATAGATCGTTAAATCGATTTGATCCAAGATGACACGATTGTCATATGCCTTGGTGACGCCTTTTAGCTCAATCAGTGGTTCAGCCATACCAGCCCTAATCGCTTCATCCAAAATTTGGCTAACATTCCGTTCTGCCAGTCTAGTCAAATTCGTTGCCGATCAGGTTTAAATTCAGTCATCAGCAAACTAACTTTATTACCAATTTATGGAAGAGTTGCTAAAGTTACTCAGGGATGCCATCTTAGGTTCGATTGCTTTACGTTGATGATTTATTTGATTGTAGGGCGCTGAGTTTAGCCCCGGCAGCACGGCTGGGCCGTAGTTCTCTCTTTTCCGCCTACTCCTATGTCAATCGGTCTTCTTAAACAGGCGTTTCAAGTTCTAAAGCAAGAATCGCGCTATCGGACTCCAGCTCGGATTAATCAATGGTTCAAGTGGCTGGCGCCTGGATTGTTAGTCAAACGCTGGCTGTTGATTAGTGCAGCTGGTGTCATATTTGTGGCGCTGGGGTTGGCTATTTGGTCGAACCTGACGCCGATTTACTACATTAGTGAATTTACACGGGATTTCCTCCGCACCATTACCCGATTAATTCCCAGCTATATCAGTGGCCCCATCGTCGTGATTAGCGGCATTTTGCTGATTCTCTGGGGACAGACCCGCAGCCTCGGCTCGATTACAGAAGTCTTGATGCCACAGGGCAATGGCGATCTAGTCGATGTGCTGATGAACCACCGTCGCTTAAATCGCGGTCCAAAGATTGTAGTGCTGGGTGGTGGCACCGGCCTTTCTACCCTATTGCGCGGCCTCAAGACGTATAGTGCCAACATTACGGCGATTGTGACCGTTGCTGACGATGGTGGCTCGTCGGGCCGGTTGCGACGCGAGATTGGAGTACTGCCTCCGGGCGACATCCGCAACTGTTTGGCGGCGTTGGCCGATGAGGAAAAGCTGCTGACCGAACTGTTCCAATATCGCTTTCGGGCAGGAGATGGCCTAGTCGGGCATAGTTTTGGCAATCTGTTTCTTACCGTGATGAGCGAGGTAACCGGCGACATTGAGCAAGCCATTACCGCCAGTTCTAAAGTATTGGCGATTCGCGGTCAGGTGTTGCCAGCCACCCTCAGCGACATGCGGCTATGGGCCGAACTAGCCGATGGTCGTCGGATTGAAGGAGAATCGAACATCACCGAAGCGCGAGGTAAAATCGTTCGGATTGGCTGCACGCCTGCGAATCCCCCAGCTCTGCCCAAAGCGATCCAAGCCATTCAGGAAGCCGATTATCTAGTGATTGGCCCTGGCTCGCTCTACACCAGCATCATCCCCAACCTGCTGGTGCCCGAAATTACCGAAGCAATTGCTCAATCAAAGGCACTGCGCATCTACGTTTGCAATATTATGACGCAACCGGGCGAGACTGACGGCTACACTGTGGCCGATCACATCCGCATGCTGGATCAGGTGGCCGGTCAAAAGCTGTTTGATGCAGTGCTGGTGCAAAAAACTTCACCCTCGGCCCAATCTCTGATTCGCTATGCTCAGGAAGGCTCCCATCCGGTGTTCTTTGACCGAGAGGATGTGATGCGGTTGGGGCGGCGCGCCATAGTTGCCAACGTGATGGATGAAGATGTTGACACGGGCTATGTGCGTCACAATTCCGATCGGCTGGCCCGAATTTTGCTGCGTTGGTATGGTCGCATTCGCGGCTAAGCCGCCTATTCCAGCTCAAACAGGTCTACCATCTTTTCGTAGGTCAATCCCCTGACGCGCATCACCACGTCTTTGAGTGATGCAAACGGTTTGGTCTGGCGTTCTTGCTCAATCGCCTCCACGACTTTCTCAGCATTTCTGCCAGAGAGACCAATGCGCTTCATGCAGGTTAACACTTGGCCAGGTGCAGCCCGATTAAACACCGCCAATAGCCGATGAGAGAATGAGGATGGTGGCAGCGACGGCGATAGCAAGGCTGAAGGCTGATGGTCCAACCCGGAGAAGATGCGGTCTTCGCTGCTGTGGTAGCGCAAATCAGGCGGTACCAATTTAGGTGCGCCAGCCCATTGGTTTCTAAACAAAGTGATCTGCTTTTGCACGATGATTTCGTCCCGTGGTTCCACAATAAACGCTGCAATTGATTCGCAGCAGCGCCGATCAATTTGGTACGCCCGCGCCACGGCATAGTACTCAAAATTGCCATCTAGCACCGTATAGGAGGCCGTTCCTTCTCGTCGCACCACAATGGGGTTGACTATTCCCTCGACCTCCAGTATCAGATGGGCTGCTGCATCCAGTTCGGTTTCCGAAAAGGTCCAGCGCGACACGGTTGGTTTCACTTTCCTTAGCGGCACAAACGCCGTTGCCAGTTTCATGGCGATTGCTCCTATCCAGCGCACCTCTATTTTCAGGGTAGCCAAGGGTACTGGCGAAAGTCGGGTTGCCGTTTTTCTAAAAACGCCTGTTTGCCCTCGGCCCCTTCTTCGGTCATGTAGTAGAGCATGGTGGCATTGCCGGCCAACTCCTGTAGCCCAGCCTGCCCGTCACAATCTGCATTGAAGGCCGCTTTGAGGCAGCGAATTGCGATCGGGCTTTTTTCCAGAATTTCTTGTGCCCACCGGATGCCCTCGGCTTCGAGTTGGTCAACGGGAACCACGCAATTGACCAGCCCCATCTCTAACGCCTGCTGAGCGTTGTACTGCCGGCAGAGATACCAAATTTCTCGCGCTTTCTTCTGTCCTACAATGCGGGCCAAATAGCTAGCTCCAAAGCCGCCATCGAAACTACCGACCTTAGGGCCGGTTTGCCCAAAAATCGCATTGTCTGCCGCAATGGTTAAATCGCAGATCACATGCAGCACATGGCCGCCGCCAATCGCGTAGCCCGCTACCAGCGCAATCACCACCTTGGGCATCGAACGAATCAGCCGCTGCAAGTCGAGCACGTTGAGCCGGGGGGTGCCTTCCTCATCTAAGTAGCCAGCTTGGCCCCGCACACTCTGGTCGCCGCCGGAGCAAAAGGCATATTTGCCATCGCTATGAGGACCTGCCCCGGTAAACAGCACGACCCCAATTCGGCTATCTTCGCGGGCGTTGGAAAAGGCGTCATACAATTCAAAAATCGTCTTGGGCCGAAACGCATTCCGCTTATGGGGGCGGTTGATGGTAATTTTGGCAATACCATCGGCTTTGTGGTACAGGATATCTTCGTAGGTTTTGGCAACCTGCCAGTCAAGATGCATGGATCTTCGCCAACAATTCAACTTTCTTACCCTACACCTTGGAATGGAAAGTTTTGTACCTTGCTGTTGCACAGCAGTGTTTTAAGGTTTGAGTTTTAAGGGTGACGGACGAAACTTCAAATGTGGTGAGTATAGATTAAAGCGGCATTTGCGAGAGTCAATTATGCCTATACAGACAAACTTGTCTCTATGGGGTCTCTACGGGGGACTCATCTAGGAGGGACTCAATGCTCAATGTTGCGAGCAGAACCAGCAGTTGAGGGGAATTCTATCGTTGAAGAAACATCCGTTTAGACTAGCATCTTAGATTAACATCAGCTCATCTTGCACCCAGACCCACTTCCGGTCCCATCTAGCAAAACCTATTCTAAACCGGCAAAATTGCCTTAACCTACCACAAATTAGTTGCTCAAATCCCTGGCAGCTTGTTCCTAGTCGTTGATGCCCTGAGTTGACTTTCCTGAGAAATCCATGACAACCGCACCTCCGCCTTCTAGCCTCTTTCCTACCCCTCGTCTGCCCCGTAGTCTTAGCACCTTAGAAACCTGGGGATTTGGTGTCGTCACTCACATTGGCTGGCCGATTGTGGTGCCCTCGGTTCATGCTGCTTTGGGGGTAAAAGCCATTTTCGTCTGGGTTCCGGCGGTGCTGATCGGGATGCTGCTCAATTATCAGGTTCAGCGCTTAGGCATGCGGTTCATCGATCTAGCAGGCGGCACCTCCAGCTACACCCTACGGCTTTGGCAAGACCGGCCCCTTATAGCGCGGTATGTTGCTCTAGCGTTCTTCTGTGCTTGGGTCGCAGCAGTTCCGGTATATGCAATTGTCCTGACAAATTTGATCAAAGCCAACTTAGCAGTCCTAAACTTGTCTTGTCCAGAACTGCTGTTGAAGATTGGCTTTACACTCTTGCCCCTACTCTTAGCCTTCAGCGGTGCTCGCGCCATCAGTCTCTTGCATTTATTTTTTATTATTCCGGCGCTGGGGTTACTGCTGCTGTTTTGCTGCCAGGGGCTGGGTTGGTTGGCGTTTTCATCGGCCAGTCCTGGTTTTTTCCCAGAAAGCATTGCCATTCCTGGCTTCAGGGAATGGGCGCAGTGGTTTTTTCTGGTGGTTTGGGTGACCTATTCTGGCGAGTCAGCGGCAGCCTTTACCGCAGACAGTCGCAATCCGAGGGGGACGCTCCGGTTTTTACCGATCTCGGCTTGGCTGTTGGTACCCGTATTTATAGGTGGCTCTTGGGTCGTGATGCGGCTCGCGACCGATCCAAATTTAGGAGAAGATGCTTTTTTGAATGTGCTAGCAGCGTCTCAGCCCTTTTGGGGAGAATCGGCAGCGCTAATTACTACTTTCTGGCTGGTGGCGACCTGTTTGCTGAATAATGCTACGGTTGTTTCGATTTGTCCCCGCATGTTGTATCAGCTGTCTCTAGACGGGCATCTTTCGCCCATTTTTGCCGTTGTGTCGCGGCGGGGAGTATTCGGTCCAGCCTTGGCACTGATGGCAGTCCTGAGCTTGATGGGATTGGCCTGGGGAGATGTTTCTCGACTGGTGGTGTTTGGCAATGTCACCTGGTTCGTGGCGATGACGGCGTTTCATCTAGGACTGTGGCGACAACGTCGTCAGCCGAATGTGCTTTGGCCTCGGATCAGCTTGGGATTTTTTTGCCTAGAAGTAATTGTGCTGATTGTGGCAGCAGTGGCCTGGGGTTGGCAAAATTTTGTGCTGGGATTGCTGCCGCCGCTTGGAATTATGGGCATCGACGCTATGATTCGTCGGGTCCAACTGCCCTTGTTTCACCCTCAGTGGTGGCGGCGGCGGTATCAGCCTCGCCCTTGGGTAGGGCTGAACGACTCGGTTATGGTGCAGGTCGTGATTCTAATTCTGCTGCTTTCAGGTTCGGTATTGACAGGCTGGTGGTTTGGCACCCGCCTCAACGACAGCAACACAGCTAGCGGCGACAATCTGGTGGCAATTTTGTTGATGACTGTGGTGTTTGTGGGGGTAGCAATTGCCTGCTGGACGAGTTTGCCTCAGGTCGTCGCGATTGCCGAAGCCCGTGAAGCCACAGAACACCTGCTCAAAGTTGCCCAGGATGGCATTCTGGTCGTTGACGAAACCGGTAGGATCCAGCGAGCTAACCCCACAATTCAATCCTTATTCGAGGTTGAACCAGACCGGCTGATCGGACATCAGCTCAGCAAATGGTTGCCAGGATTGACACCCGATCCGTCGCAATGGCCACAGCGCAGTGAGCAATCCCTAGAGTTACCTAATCAAACCCGCACTCTAGAGATCTCGATTTCCGACCGGCCTCATCAAGATTTTCGGGAATACATTGTGATTCTGCACGATGTTACTCAACGCAAACAGGCCGAGCAGGTATTGCAGCAGTCTGAAGCGGAAATGCGGGCACAGGCTCAGCAACTGGCGGCCCAGTTAATTCAGAGTGAAAAAATGTCAAGCTTGGGCCAATTGGTGGCGGGAGTGGCCCACGAAATCAACAATCCCGTCAGTTTTATCTATGGCAATCTAGCCCATGCCGATGAGTATACCCAATCACTGCTGGCCTTACTGCATCTCTATCAACGCTATTACCCCAACCCGGTAGCTGAAATCCAAGCCAAGGCTAAAGCGATTGATGTGGATTTCCTCAAAGAGGATTTTCCCAAGCTGTTGACCTCTATGAAAGTCGGAGCCGATCGAATTCAGAAAATTGTGCTTTCTCTGCGTAATTTCTCTCGTAAAGACGAAGCTGAGATCAAAATGGTAGACATCCACGAGGGGATCGAGAATACCTTGCTGATTTTACAGAGTCGGCTGAAAGCCAAACCTAATCGTGGTGAGATCGCCGTGATCAAAGAATGCAGCGAATTGCCGACTGTGGAATGCTATGTTGGTCAACTTAATCAGGTATTTATGAATATCCTGGCTAACGCTATCGATGCACTAGAGGAGAAGCTGAAATATCAACCCAATTTCAAACCTACGATCTACATTCATACGCAGCCGTGCGACAGGGACTGGGTAAGGATTTGCATCATCGACAATGGCTCTGGCGTACCGGAAGCAATTCGCCACCGCTTATTTGATCCCTTTTTCACCACCAAGCCTGTCGGCAAAGGAACTGGATTGGGGCTGTCCCTCAGCTATGACATTATCACCAAAAAGCACGGCGGCAGGTTGCGCTATTTACCTGTACGGGACGGTGGCTCAGAGTTTGTGATCGAAATTCCTGTCCAGCAACAGGTTGAGGTAGTTGGTGTCAATACTTGATGCATCCCTCTAGTTATTTAGAATTACGCTCCCAAAATACGCCTTCGCTGTAGCCTTGAATGGTTTTGTCCTGGTCGGCCAAGGCCAGCCGCTTTTCGGCCAAACAGCAATAGGTGCGGTCAATTTCAACGCTGACGTAATTTCGACCTGTTTTTTTGGCAACCACGGCGGTTGTACCGACACCTGCAAAAGGATCGAACACCAGATCGCCGGCATGGGAGCTAGCCAGAATAATCTTTGCCAATAATTTTTCGGGCTTCTGGGTCGGGTGGTCGGTATTTTCGGGCATTGACCAGAACGGGACGGTTAAGTCGGTCCAGAGGTTGGAGGGATGGGTGAGGCGATAATTACCGTTGGTTGTACGCTGCCAGTCTTTTGGGTTGCCGACTGGGTCCGTGTAGGGTGCCATGACGCGCCGCTTTAGCTTCACCGCATCCAAATTGAAGGTATAGTGCTCGGTCGCCGTACAAAACCAGATTTGTTCGGCACAGTTCTTCCAGTTGGCCTTAGCTCCTCGGCCCTTCTCTCGCTCCCAGGTGATGCAGTTACGCACATGCAGATACCGCTCTGCCACCAAGTGAATAGCTGCTGCCGAACGCCAATCGCCGCAGATATAAACCGAAGCAGTGGGCTTTAGTACCTTCAGCAGCGTTGGCAACCATTGCTCTAACCAGGTTTGGTAATCAGCAATCGAGCCTTTCCGAAAAGCAGTTTCACCAAAAGATTTAGTTAGGTTGTAAGGTGGATCGATGAATAGCAAATCGACAAATTGGCTGGGCAACCAATCCAGAATCTCAAACAGATTCTGTTGAATTGTTCGGTTCAAAATTTGGGTCGGCGTCACCTCAGCTGATAAGTGCAGCAACTGCTGCTGATAATCAGACAGCTCGGCAGCGGTTAATTGAAGAGTTCGATTGCGGGGTGCTCTTAGCTTTTCCACAGTTTGAGTGAGTAATTAATTGGTCCTTGGTCAGTTGTAGAAGGCTAAGCGCTTATTTTCAAGTTAGTTTCAGGCTGGACTGACAAAACTCCAATCGCTGGCGGCTTCAAGCCGCAGCTACACAGACAAAACCCGCCTTCGCAGGTCACTCGACCCAACGATATAGCGTGGTGCGATAGTTGGCGCGGGACGCAGGCTGAGACGAAATGCTATACGCTGCAAACCACAATTTCTCTCGAAAGGTCGATTTACAAAGCACTACTTCGTATCCGATGCTCACTGAAAACTGGTCATAAAAGTTAGTCACAACGCGGATCACACTATTGGTGATAATCACTATTGGTGATAATCAGACCTGCCACCTTACTCCTCTGCGCATTCCCGTCACCTGCCATTCTGTCCTTCATCCAAGCTAGGAGTAGCATGACTCTCACAATGCCTGCAAGCCTAGAAACTCTATTTTCGCAACACCAGGAGCCGGAAGCGCTATTTGAGGCTCTGTTGCCTGCCATTTGTGATATTCTTCACACCGATCGCTGTTTTCTAGAAGTGCGCAAACCCTCGGAGCGGCTATACCGGGTATTCTGCTGGCGACGCCGTCCTGAGTTTCCCGACCTAACGACTGATGGCTGGCAACGCGAGAAATTGTGGGAAGCCGAAGACCCTCTGTATGCCGCCGCACTCCGAGCTGAGCCGTCAATTTATGTTGAGGATGTGGAAACTGCCCCACCAGAGGTTGTGAATCTCGATTTTGAGCGCAAAAACTTCGGCCATCGAGCGCTAGTTCATGCCCATATCTGCCAGGACGGCGTGTTGTATGGAATTTTGCAGCCCTGTATGTTTGGACATCCCAGAGTTTGGAGTGAGTTTGATCGGTCGGTGATCGAGCCGGTTATAGAGCGCCTCCGACCCTTCGTAGTCCGCTATGGGGAGACGGCCAGGTTAGCTACGGTTTAGAGGCTGTGGTTTTAGCTCGCTGGTGAGACAGGGATGGACTGAGAAGGTTGGCTGAGCGGCCGATGAACTTTGCTATGACAACCTTTGGAGGGATGTGGCGGGGGAATCAGTCCAGTACGATTAGTTGGAGCTTGGCAATCTACCTGCCCGCTCTTGTCTCCAAACCCAACGAAGCAACCTCTGTGAACCAGCGTGCCCTATTTTTGGTCAACCGCCGTGCCCGCAAAGGACCGGCCAAGCTTGCTGAAGCAATCGGTTTACTCAAACAAGCTGGCTTTGAGTTAATCGAGGAATTGATTGAGCCGGGGCGCAGTTTAACGGAAGTGATGCAACAGCATCGTCAGCAGGTAGATTTAGTGATTGTAGGCGGTGGGGATGGTACCCTAAATGCGGCCATCGCCGGACTGGTAGACACCCAACTGCCGCTAGGAATTCTGCCCCTGGGTACGGCCAACGACCTGGCCCGGACGCTGAATATTCCTACAGACCTCGCTGCCGCCTGCCAAATCATTGCCAACGGCAAACAGGAGCGGATTGATTTGGGCTGGGTGAACGGCCAATATTTCTTCAACGTCGCTAGCTTGGGGCTAAGCGTGCAAATTACTCGTCAGCTCAACCAAGAAATGAAGCGGCACTGGGGTGTTTTGGCCTATGGGGTAGCGGCTTTGCGCGTTTTGCTCCATTCCCGTCCGTTTAGCGTCGAGCTGCGCCTGAATCGGGGTGAGCCGATTCAAATGAAGACTGTTCAGGTTGCCGTTGGTAATGGGCGCTATTATGGAGGCGGCATGACGGTTGCCAAACGGGCCACCATTGACGATCAACAGCTCGATGTCTATAGTCTCAATATCAAACACTGGTGGCAAATGCTCCTGATTTTGCCAGCAATGCGCACCGGCAATCACACCTCCTGGTCATTTGTACAGCACTATCGTTGTCGAGAGGTGGAAGTATTTACCCGCAGGCGGCAGGCAATCAACACCGATGGTGAAATCACCTGCCAAACGCCGGCTCACTTCCGGGTGGTGCCCCAAGCAATTGCTGTATTTGTGCCAACTGTGTAAAGCTTAAAAGCTAATGTTACGAGTATTGATGCTGGGAGTTAGGAGACTTTAGCGAGGATCTTCTAGCTTGTCGTGAATTGGGCAGCGCTGCCAAGCTTTGCCATCTAAATATTGCACCCCGGTCTCGCCATCTTCGATGTACCACCATACTTCAGAACCATTCTCGTTATTCAACACCAACGCGGTTCTGCCTTGTCGGATTTCAACCTGCCACGCTCCGCTATGGATCTGATGGCGTTCTGTAGGTAATCCGGATCTATTGCTTGATATAGAAGCCAATACAACTTGGGCAAAGTGGAATGTAAAGTTACCATAGAGCGTGAGCTGCTGTGATTCTTTGTAGTAGCAATATCCCTGGGAGTAATCGCGAGTGAACCGATTTTCTTCCCGCCTGAGGATTGTATCTCGTAGATCCATGGTTACTTGCAATCTGGTTGAAAATGCTTGCACCTTAAACTTCTCCTATTGATACTTAAGACCACTAGCAAGACCCTATGCCTTGATGCAACGAATTGATTTCAGGGTATCGGGTGTTGCGGTTGATGTCAGTCTGAGAAAGTCAGGAAAAGTCATACCATTAGATTTTGCATTTTATAGTGGTTGCCAGAAGGGATAGGACATTATTATGGGCGAGCGAAGTGCCCCACAACAATATTTCTGCCCTAACTGTCGTGGCAACAGCTATGGATTTTGGAGGACTGGTGGCGCAATTAATTTTTGCACAGGCATCTGTGGCATCTTTCCTGAATTGGTATCAGTTGAGTGCCATCTATAGCAGCTGATTGGAGGTGGATGGGTGGGGAAGTGAAGCAGTAGCTACAGCATTTAGAACAGCATTTAGAAAAGATTGCTGCGGCTTGCAGAATCTGACTTGGAACTGACTTTTGACTGACCTTTATCTATTGTGTTTCATTCATGAGCTAGCTACAGTAGGAGACAACTACAGAAGACGTTAATTGCACTAACGTTTCTTCACAGCACTGTTTCTCCTTTTAATCAACAGACGACTACTTTCCTGTTCACGGAAATGGTCGTCTATTTTTATGCTAACTTTCGCAACCTTGATTGCTTCGGCAGTTGCAGCAATGTCTGACCCCTGTGCCTGATATAAGCAGCTCAGTTAAGCCTACTGCAACTTCAGCACCGCCATAAATGCTTCCTGCGGCACATCGACGGTACCAATTGCCTTCAGGCGTTTCTTGCCCTTGGCCTGCTTCTGCAACAGTTTCTTCTTACGGGAAATGTCGCCACCGTAGCACTTGGCTAAGACATCCTTCCGCAGGGCCGGAATATGCTCACTGGCAACAATTCGGGTGCCAATAGCCGCCTGAATTGGGATCTTAAACTGGTGGCGGGGAATTAGTTCCTTCAGCTTTTCCACCAGCGCTTTGCCAACGTAGTAAGCCTTGTCGCGATGCACGATGGTTGCCAACGGATCGACCTTATCGCCGTTGATCAGAATATCTAGCTTCACCAGCGGGTTTTCGCGGTAGCCGATCAGGTGATACTCCATACTGGCATAACCGCGCGAGCGGGACTTCATTTGGTCAAAGAAATCAGTCACAACCTCGGCTAAGGGAATTTCGTAGACCAGCGTCGTGCGGCCCTGGGTGAGGTACTTCATGTCTTTAAAGACACCGCGACGGCTCTGGCTCAGCTCCATCAGCGCCCCAACAAATTCCTCCGGCGTAATCATATCAACCTGTACATAAGGCTCTTCGATTTTTTCCCGGTATTGGGGATCGGGCAAGAGGCTGGGGTTGTCGATGAAAATGTCTTCGCCGCCGATTTTGGTCACTTTATAGATTACCGAAGGCGCAGTCGTGATCAGATCCAGGTCATACTCCCGTTCTAGGCGCTCCTGCACAATTTCCATATGCAGCAGGCCCAAGAAGCCGCAGCGGAAGCCAAATCCCATCGCGCTAGAAGTTTCCGGTTCGTACTGGAGGGCAGCATCGTTGAGCCGGAGTTTTTCTAGGGCTTCGCGCAGATCTTCGAACTGATCGGCATCGGTGGGGAAGAGGCCGCAGAACACCATTGGTTTGGCTTCGGTATAGCCGGGTAGCGGTTCGGGGGCGGCAGCCGTTGCCAGCGTGATCGTATCGCCGACTCGCGCGTCTTCCACTGATTTAATTGCCGCGGCTAAATAGCCTACTTCGCCCGCGTGCAGTTCTGTCACCGGAATTTGGTTGGGTGACAAAACTCCTAGCTCATCAATCTCGTATTCTTTTTTGGAAGCCATAAAGCGGATGCGGTCGCCCTGCTTGACAGCTCCATCCATTACCCGGAAGTAAACAATCACACCCCGGTAGGCATCATAGTAGCTATCAAAAATCAATGCCCTCAGCGGTTGGTTGATAGTGTCTCGCGGCGGCGGCACCTTCTCAACGATCGCCTCGAGAATTTCATCAATCCCAATCCCTTCCTTGGCGGAGGCATGGATTGCGTCGCTGCAATCCAGCCCGATAATTTCCTCAATCTCGCCTGCTACCCGGTCGGGTTCTGCTCCGGGTAAATCAATTTTGTTGAGTACTGGGATAATCTCCAGATCGTTTTCTAGGGCCAGGTAGACATTGGCCAGGGTTTGGGCTTCAACGCCTTGAGAGGCGTCCACCACCAGCAGTGCCCCTTCACAGGCAGCCAGAGAGCGTGAGACCTCGTAGGAAAAGTCCACATGCCCTGGTGTGTCGATCAAATTCAGCACATACTGCTGCCCGTCTTTAGCCGTGTAGTTCATGCGAGCAGCCTGCAGCTTAATCGTGATGCCGCGTTCCCGCTCCAGTTCCATGTTGTCGAGCAACTGGTCTTTCATCTCGCGGTCGGGGACCGTACCCGTCACTTGCAGCAGGCGATCTGCCAGGGTCGATTTACCGTGGTCAATGTGGGCAATAATCGAAAAGTTGCGAATTCGAGAGACAGGTGCGTCCGTCATAAACCTCAACGTAAGGGGAAGCAGAGTAGGTAGATTCAACCCCACAGCATCAGACCTGACCTATACCGGGGATCGCTGGGGATAACAGATAGCATCAATGCTTGCTTAAAACATTGTAATCCTTCCCTTCCCTCTGCGGACGGAACAAAGACTCTCTCAGGGCGGTTGGGCAAGCGGTTGAGGCATTTTGACCCCTACATACAATCAAACCCATCTAGCCGAAGTGACAGCAATTAAAGCGATTTGGGGTTGAATAGGGTTTAATGGATTGCAGAGGTTCAGTCTGTCTCGGTGTTCTCAAGGCGTCGGATCTGCTTGATTAATTGAAGGCGCTCAGTGAAGCGTTGAGTGGCTCTGAGTTGGCTCTAATTGAGTTAGCTCTACTGGCCTGTTTAGGCTCTGGCGCTTGGTTGCAATTGGGTTGCAGCTTGGCCGCACCTTACCCGCTCAGCATTTATGCTTACGGCTTCGATCGACAGTTTGCTCTAGTCTAGTACTTATTGCTAGTAAATTTACGGCATGAAAGTTAGAACGACCTTATTTCTCAGGCATAGTGCGGTCATCTTGCCTACGGCAGATCCTGCGCCCGCCCTACAATAGCTCCATACTTTGCCCCGTACTTTACTATCAGTGATTTGCTGGTAAAACCCTAATTCTGAATCATCCTAATCCTGTATGAATGACCCCAGTGTTGACTCTAAACCCCTGTCTGGCAAAGTTAGCGTCTCGATCCAAATTGACGCGGAGTTGCTAGAGCAGATTAGT
The DNA here is from genome assembly GCF_032598965.1 of Leptolyngbya sp. NK1-12. Lineage (NCBI taxonomy): Bacteria > Bacillati > Cyanobacteriota > Cyanophyceae > Leptolyngbyales > Leptolyngbyaceae > Leptolyngbya > Leptolyngbya sp. NK1-12. The sequence continues at coordinate 4,782,714 of NZ_CP053586.1, read as the reverse complement.
CATCTAACAAGCGATCCCAGTAAGGTAATTGAAGTCGCAGTGCGGCAATGGCTGGGCGGCAGTCGCCGAGATGATGATTTGACGCGCACGATGCGCCGAAATCCTCCTGTTCCTCCCAAGGGAGAGTGGAATGATTAATGTGGATCGGTTGGATCGGTTTGGATAGCGCAACCTGCTTCGCTAATTGTGATTTACAATCTCAGCAATTTGGCTGGCTCCGGCTTCCGGTGGGAATGAATTGGAATATTTAGGTTAGCGCAACGTTGACTTGCCTTGGCTGGTCTGTCGGCTGGATCGATCTCAAGTCAACCTGGGAAAGTTCTCCAAATTTTACCCTGCTGTTTGTGGTTCTACTTGTGACTCTACACCGATGACTTCTTCCGGCGACCTTTCACTTTCCACTGCTGACTCGCTGCCCCCTGCAACAGCTCAGAGGTTGGATGGTCTTTCATCGGTGGCTGGAGCTGATCTGGTTTTCACCCAAACGCTGACAGGGCATTATCTGTCCTTCTATTGGCGGGAGGCACAGCGCTACGGCCTCAAGTTGGAGCAGGTGATCGGCCAACCGATGCAGGAAACTTTTGCCCCCGTGGCGATTGTTTCCTATGTAGAGCAGATTCAGCAAGTATTAGACTACCTGATCCCGCTCCAATTTGAGTATCCGTTCGCCTATGCCGGTCAGTACTTTGTCTTTAACTTGACTGTCAGTCCAGTGTTGGTGCCCCACGGCACAGCCACCAGCGTTGTTGTGAACGGGCAGTTTCTCTACACGGTTCCTGAAAGTCGGGCGCTAGAGTTCGTCGATCGAGTCCATGCCGAACCGTCGCCTCGGGCCAATCACTCCCGCAAACAGCTTAGCAAGATTATCTGGAACATTCGCCATACGCTGGATCTAGAGGTGATTTGTCAGCAGACGGTAGATGGGTTGGGCGAAGTTCTGGGAGTGAGTCGCTGCCTGATTTATCCCTATCAGCCGGACAATTCTAGTCTGAGCGCTGTAGCGGAGTACCATCAGCCCGACTTACCTTCGCTGTTGAGCACTGAGCTGGCCATCGCAGACCCCCACATCAATGAAGCGTTAACGACGCTAAAGCCTGTAGTGGTGCCAGCATCGGAAAGCAACGGAGAGGCAGCCTCTCCCGCGATGCTGGTAATTGCCACCTGTTATCAAGACCAGCCCAATAGTTTAATTCTGTTGCATCAGTTGAACCGCTCTCGCCTTTGGAGTGAAATCGAGATTGATTTGCTGTGCGAAATTGCCGATCAGGTGGGTACCGGAATTGCCCATGCTTCGCTATTTAAGGCCAGCCGTACCATAGTCGATGAGTTGCAGCGGATGAACGAAAGCCTGATGCGGCAGCACTCGGATTTGGAAGAGGCCCGTCAGCAGGCCGAAGCCGCTTCTCGCCTCAAGAGTGAGTTTCTCGCCAATACTTCCCACGAGTTGCGGACGCCCCTCAACGGTGTGATTGGCTTTCTGAAGCTGATTCTAGACGGCATGATTGACGAACCTGAAGAACAGCGTCAGTGCATTGACGAAGCCTATCGCTCTGCTATGCATTTGATGGATGTGATTCAGGACATTCTCGACATTGCCAAAATTGAAGCGGGCAAAATGCAGCTTGATCTCAACCCAGTTAAGCTCGATGACCTGCTGGTTGATGTCGAGAAGTTTACCCGTCCGCAGGCGCAGCAGCGTAACTTAAGCTTCGAGATTCGTGCCCCTGATACGCGAGACGAGGTGATCCTATACGGCAACTACCAGCGCTTGAAGCAGGTAATGCTGAATCTGGTCGGCAATGCGATCAAATTCACCCATGAGGGCAGCATTACGATTAGCGCCGAAGTAATTCCAGGCAAAGTGGTTGTGCAGGGCGAAGAAAAGCCCGGTATGGTCAAAATTAGCGTCGCCGATACGGGAATTGGGGTATCGCTAGAAAAGCAAGACAAGCTGTTTCAAACCTTTAGCCAGGTGGATGGCTCGCGGACGCGACAGTATGGCGGCACTGGCTTGGGGTTAGCGATTTCTCAAAAGTTGGTGGAAGCAATGGGCGGAGTGGTGAACTTCTTCAGCATGGGCGAAGGGTTGGGATCCACCGTGACCTTCACCGTACCGCTGTATCAAGATCCGGTGATGGTGGCAGCACCGTTGACCGATTCGGCAGATTTGCTGCTTTAAGGGAGGGTGACAAATGCTGGAAGTATTAGCCGCCCTCTCGCTTTCAGCTGCGGTGGGGATGCGGATTGGCCTGCCGCTGCTGCTGATTGGCCTGCTCTACAGCGATAACCTCTGGGCCAATGTACCGATTTTGTCACAGATTCCACCGCCGATTGTCTTAGGGGTACTGGTGAGCTGGTCGCTGGTGGAATTACTGTTCTCGAAGGAGCGCTTGGGGCAGAGGCTGTTGCAAATCGTGCAGCTTTTGTTCAGTCCTGTTGTGGGTGGGATTGTGGGCATGACTGTGGCTCGCACCGCCCAACTCGATGCCGCTTTGGCTTGGGTGTTAACCATTTTGGGTGGCTTGCTGGCGTTTGTGCTGCACCTTGTGCAGGTAGGCTGGTCCTATCGGCTACGGGGGCTGCCGATCTGGGTGATCTTTATTCAAGACTTTCTCTGTGTTGCTTTAGCTCTGCTTGCCTTTGATGCCCCTCAGCAGGGGGGCTTACTGGCGCTGCTGCTCCTCTGGCTGACAATTCGCAGTTCAACTGAATGGCGACGTTGGTATATTCAGCAGGCGGGTGCCAGAAATAGTCGCAATCCGCGTCAGTACAAGCGTGATCCAGACTAGGAGATGCTCAGAGAAATAGCCAATTGAGATAGCAAGCAAGATAGCAAATACGATGGCAAATGGGTCTGTTGAGCTATTAGTCATCGATCTCGATCACACCCGGGGGACCGCAACTCTACTAACCTGAAGGCGGCAAATCAGACACTCTTGGAGGTGTTTTTAATGAACAACAGAGTGCCTACAGTTACGCCTGCGCGTACCCAACTGACCGTTGAGCTAGGCCGATCCCAAAACAGATCGCCGTTCAGTCAACTTCGAATGCGGGTCAACAAGCGGGCCACCGCCAACTCCTCGATGGCGACGTTGGAACAATCTGTGTTTCAGCAGATCAACCAATATCGTCAGCAGAGGGGACTAGCTCCTTTGACGCGCAATGCCACTATTAACCAGCAGGCGCGTCAGCATAGCCAAAATATGGCGAATAGCCGTACCTTGAGCCATAACGGCTTTAGCGCTCGCATTCAAACGATCGGCAAAACGATTCCCTATCGGGCTGCTGCCGAAAACGTAGCCTACAATGCGGGTTTCAGCAATCCAGCAGCTCAAGCCGTGAATGGTTGGCTCAAAAGTTCGGGGCATCTGCGCAACATCATGGGCAACTATAATCTGACTGGGATCGGAGTTGCCAAAAACAGTCAGGGCGAGTTCTACTTTACTCAGATCTTTATCAGGCGTTAGCACGAGTTTCTAAGATTCAGGGAGGCATAGGGTGGAAGACTTTCAAGTGTGCGATCAAGATTTGCCGGCAGAAATTTTAGCGGGCTATCTGCAAGCAGAGGCGATCGCCGTCGATACCGAAACAATGGGGCTTCTACCACAGCGTGATCGGTTATGTCTGGTGCAGCTTTGTGATCCGGCAGGACATGTCACCGCATTGCGCATTGCCAAGGGTCAAGCAGCCGCTCCCAACCTCAAGCGTCTACTCGAAACCGATTCGGTTTTGAAAGTCTTCCACTTTGCCCGCTTCGATCTAGCTACGCTGCGCTACCACCTTGGTATTCACGTCAACCCGGTTTTTTGCACCAAAATTGCCAGTAAGCTAGCCCGCACCTACAGTCCCAAGCATGGCCTCAAGGATGTGGTGCAAGAGCTAGAGCAGGTTGAGCTGGATAAAACGGCCCAAAGTTCTGACTGGGGAAATGCGGCTAACCTCTCAGACGAACAACTGCGCTACGCGGCTAACGATGTGCGCTATTTACTGGATGTTCGCCTCAAACTTACCGATATGCTGCAGCGAGAAGAGCGCTGGGAACTGGCTCGGCAGTGTTTTCAATGTTTGCCGACGATTGTGTCGCTTGATTTACTGCAATATCAGGGAGTTTTTGAGCATTGATAAATTTTGCATGAATAAAACTGTATTAGTTGCTAGTATTTTTCTCCTTGCTAGTTTATTCGCGGCTTGTGATTTTTCTAATCCTGAAGTAAGTATTAACGACGTTCAGAAATCAGAAGAGATTACGCTTCAGAAGGTGGCGAATCAAGGCAATATTTATGCTCTGCGGATTCACCTTTCTGGCAAGCTAGATGGAGAAGCTAAGGTTGCGCTACTTGCCAATGCCCAACCCTATCGAGTTGAGACGATTCACAATCAAGTGAACTTGATCTGGGAAGGAGACTGGTACGCCGACAAAGCTGTGATTCGCTACGAACCTGTCCGCGTCAAGTCGGGAAGGATTTCAATCCGCTATCGATTTTCTGGTCTATAGATTGAGCCTGTACATTGAACCTCTAGATCGAACCCAATCTGGGGAATGGAAAACTACGCTATGCTAGAGCCAATCAGAAATTGAGCAAAACCAAGCCGATATGACTGAAATCCTTGCTCAAACCTCATTAGAAACTGATCTGCCTCCTCCATTTCCTGACCATACTCAGCTTCCAGAGTCAGATGGTTCGTTTGTGAAAAATTTTCAAGAACATCCTCAAAGCCTGATTTTGACAGATTCGCTCAACCCAATTTTAGAGCGACTGCATCCGGACGGGCAGTATGCGATCGGTCAAGATTGTGGCATTTACTGGCGAGAAACGGATCCCCCGGAAAAGGGTGCGGAAGCACCGGATTGGTTCTATGTGCCAAATGTGCCGCCTAAGTTAGACGGACAGATCCGCCGCTCCTATGTGATCTGGCGTGAACATATTTCCCCCACAATTGCTCTGGAATTTGCGTCGGGTGATGGCAGCCAAGAGCGGGACCAAACCCCGGTCTTCCGTGTTGAAGGAACAGGCAGTAAACCCGGCAAGTTTTGGGTCTATGAACAAATTATTCACATTCCCTACTACGGCATTTTTCTGATCACCCGCAACGAATTAGAGATGTACCAGCTCGTTGGTGCTTATTATGAACGCATGATACCCAACCAGCGAGGTCACTATCCGATTCCGCCTCTAGAAGTAGAAATTGGTATTTGGCAGGGGACTTATCTGAACCAAACTCAGGCTTGGCTGCGCTGGTGGGATCTGGAAGGCAATCTGCTGTTGACAGGCCAAGAGCGGGCAGAGCTAGCAGAACAACGAGCCGAATCAGCAGAACAACGAGCCGAATCAGCAGAACAACGAGCTGCTAGGCTGGCAGAACGGCTGCGGGCCATGGGTGTTGATCCAGACCTGTAGCGTGGAAATTAGCTGAGTTAATCTCCATCTAGCTCGACTAGTTTGCCAATATTAAAATCAATGCGTACCCAGCCTTTCATCTGCTCTAGATTTTTCAGGAGCAACAGCGGAATATGCCAGTGGTGTACCATCAAGAACGGTAGCGGATCGTGAACTTGGTAAATTGCGTCGGTGCCCTGGAAGAGAGTTTGTAGACGAGTGCGTAGATCAGAGAGTGAACGAATTCCCGTGAAGCGCCACAGTTCGTGATACAGCCAATAGGTAGGTTTGCTAGTAGGTAAAGGCTGCATCGGTTCTGACAGAGGAACGGTATCCAGATAGGCATCTGCCACACCAGGATGATTATAAAACATCGTAATTGCAGAATGAGTGCGGGGATTGCATTCAATCGCGTAGACTGCACCATCTGCGGTTTGGATAAAATCGAACGAGAACTGTCCGGTTAGGTTTAGCCCTTTGACAAACTGCTGTACCCAATCCAGAATTGCTGGATTCTCCACATGCTGATAATTGACCTGAAAGGCAGAAGATTCGCAGCAACAGTGTAAGCGCAATTCGCCGTTTCGCACTGTACTGTGGGTACAAAACTCCTGTCCAGCAATAAACTCTTGCATAATCCAAGGATTTTCTGAGCTGATTGGCAAACTATAGACAAATGCTTTCATGTCCTCGTAGGAAGGACAGGGTAAACGAGTCAAGTTCAACCGATAAACCGAGTTATAGGCAATGCTTTTGAGAATATAGGAGCGTGTTTCTTGAGAGAAGTCGAACTGTAGTACTTGTTCTGGTGCAGTGATGTAGAACGATTTGGGAACAGATAAATCGAGTGATTGCGCCAGTTGATTGAAGCTGTATTTGTTATCGAGGGCTTTCACCGTTGCTGCATCGGTGTGAAATACTTCGCAATAGGGCAATAGAGCGGCTTCTGCCAACGCATCATAATAGCTGGCGACGGGACTACAAACCGGCACATAGACATCAACCTGTTCTCGCTGCACAATTTCTAAGAGTGCTTGAGTATAGGCATCAGCACTATCCTGGGGCGTGGGTACAGTGTAAAAGCGGTTCACTGCTTTAGAAAATCGATGTCCAGTCAGCCAATACTTGTGTGTTTCCACCAGAATGACTCGATGCCCAGCCGCATGAAAGGAGCGTGCTAACTGAAGCGCCTTAGTCATCTTGCCACCGCTGATCAAAACGGTTTTCGGCTGAGCAATCCGAGGCTGAGATAGTTCTATAAATAGATTTCCTATTGATGTTAGAAATACAAAAGCAGCATTAAGTGGTAATGCAATCGACAACAAAACTAAAGTTCCTAGGTTTTGTAGAATTACCTGAATATTAACACGACCAGGAAACGCAGTTGGAATGTTGAGAAACGAGCCGAATGAAGATTGTGCCATAGAAGGAGTTAAATCAGAAGCAAAATGAGTCTAATTCTTGATTCAATCTACCGTGCCAACGAGATAGAAGCGGGCAAGCTGCCCGCCTTCTCTGCGATTTGATCAAATCGAATGATTTACCTGTGGGTCAGATGCGCCGAATCAGAGTCAATCCATCCCGTAGAGGGAGCAAGACCTGTTCTACTCGCGGATCTTCGGCTACAAGACGGTTGAATTGAGCAATGGCCTCCCCATTTCGAGAACGCTGCTCAGGAGGCAAGTAGGGCTGACCTTGCAGTAGGGTGTTATCTACCGCCAGAAAACCACCGGATGGGAGCAGATTGGTGGACAGCAGTGTTTGGAAGTAGGCGATATATTCTCGTTTGTCCGCATCGATGAAGACAAAATTGAAGCTTTCACCGGCATCGGCTAAACGACAGAGGGTTTCTAATGCTGCCCCCAGCTCGATTTGAATTTTGACTCCGTGGGGTGAGGACTGAAAACTGGCCTGAGCGATTGCTGCGGCATAGGGGTCTACTTCGCAAGCAATCAGCTTGCCGTCTGCCGGTAGAGCCTCGGCCATCGCTAGGGCAGAATAACCAGTGAACATACCAATTTCCAGAACTCGACGCGCTTGGATCATGTGAATGAACATTTTGAGCGCCTGTCCTTCGATATGGCCGGATAACATCTCCTGCTCCAGTGGGCGGATTGTAGTTCCGGTTGAAAAATGCTGATTCCAGGCTTCTGCTGCCGTGCGCTGCGCCAATACTGCCAGATCAGCTGACTCGGGTGATGTGCAAGTTTGCAGGTAAGGGTCTAATCCAGCTGCCAGTTGCCAAGCCCGATAGAGCCGGTCATGCAGTTCTGGAGGTTCGGTGCCGACTTGCTGCAACAGCATCTCTAGCTGCTCGGTTAATATTCCCAGTGGTGTTACTGGCCTGGTGTCCGATTGAGATTGGGGTGTAGCAGTCATGATTCACTCCCGATCAACTCTGGTTCGTACTGAACCGGATACATTTCTACACCAGCACCTGTGCGTGGATAAGCTGCACAAAGCTGTTTATGTTCCTGTAAAGCTTCTGCTAGCTCTTGCCGGGTCAAATCGTTCGCGAAGAAACAGTCTCCAATTGGACGGGGCATGGCTGCTCGCTGTAGGCCGTCGCGGGTCAAAGTAATCGATTCGGTAGCTTGCCAAATCAACGCTTCCTCAAACAGGGGATGATCAAGCGCTAATCCAACTCGGCTCATCAATCCCAGAATCCGATCGCGTTCATTAGCAGTAATGTAACCCCGCCGAGCAGCAATTGTAGCCGAGAACGCCATGTCAATGTTAACCGCATGTCCGTGGAACATGGGAATCTGGGGCGCGAGTTCTAGCGTCGGACTCCAGGTGTGACCGTAGGCGATGACACGGTCCAGATCCAGCTCGTGCAGGTTGGGAGCTTCTAGCTCTAGCATGGTTTTAATGGCTGCATAGGTGGCGCGGTGCCCGATCTGCCTCAGGTCGAAGGAGTCATCTAAATAGCCAAAATGAGTCTGGAGCAATGCCTCGCCATGCTGCTCCAACAGATCAAAAACCTCGGAATTTGCCACTACCGCAATTTTGATCAATTCAGCCATGCCGTTTCGCACTTGCGCTGTTGGTAAGGTTTGCAGAAACGAGAAATCGAGCATGACGATTTGGGAGGCGTGATAAGCACCCAGACGATTCTTCAGCTTACCGTGATTAACTGCGACTTTGATTGCTACACTGGCGTCGATTAGGCCAATCAAGGTGGTAGGAATGCGGATGTAGTTACTGCTGCGACGGTACATGGAGCAGGCAAAACCCGCTACGTCTGTAATCAATCCGCCACCAATCACGAGTACGGGTTCTTTACGCACTAGGCGAAACTGTGTGAACGCATCAATGATTCTTAAGCAGGTGTCAATTGATTTGTTCGGTTCGGTGATGGTAATCGGAAAAACTGTCAGGTCAAGCTCGTAATACTTGAAATAATTACGGAGTAAACTGCCGTAAAGCCGTTCAACATTCGCATCTATAACCGCCAAACAGCGCCCAAAAGGCCGGTAGCTTTCTGCTAGCTGGGGATTGTGCAAATCAAATACGCCATCCACGCAGAGCAGACTGTAGTCAATTTTTTCATAACCTTCGACGCGAAAAGCTTTGTCTGTAACAGACAGTTGAGTGTGAGCAATGGTCATGGATATGTTTCCTAGAGTGTAGGGTTAAATAGGTCAAATAAACTGAAGCCCAATTTCTGTATCAGGTCAGCAAATGATCGAACTGATTGAACATTCGCATCTGCCAAGCCAGACAGGGTAGCCATGTAGCCTTCTCCCCATCAGCCTGCCAGAACTGCGATACCGAAATGGTCATTCGCCTGCTTTGGCCAGTAATTTGCCAGCAGTGTACTCAGCCAAATCGATAAATTTGGCCATTAAAGTCTTGAGCAGCCAAGAAAGTGAGCTGCCTGAACTAAAAGTAAACCTGATTTGCTAAGCAGTTTACTTTTGGGTGTGGCTACCGTTCACTGTCGTCTGTAGCCACCTGATACATTAAACTTGCAGGGTGAGCTAGCGGCGATTGTTTGTCGCCAAGTTTCCACTTAAGGTTGCAACCTTGATTGATTTGCAAACCAGAATTTTGCAACTGCTTGATCGATTGAATTCCCAACATTGCTAAACCTAATGATGGATTGGGCTGATGAAACCTTTAAAGCAACCCCATTTAGAACCTGCCGGTATCTCTCCTAGAGTAGGCATTACCGCCCTATCTGAGTTGCATAAATAACAATCAAACGCAGGTTGGTTCTAAGTTACCTCAAACCTATCAGAGCTGATTTTGGCTAACATCTCTCTAAAAGTAGAAGACCAAGGAATAAGGATATTAATTTATAGTGTTTGCCAGAAGAGAGAGGACATTGTCGTGGATACACTTCGCGCCTACAACAATATCTCTGCCCTAACTGCCGTGGCGACGGCGATAACTATTAATAAGAATAGGAGATGAATCGGCTGAGGTCTTGGAAAGGAAATAAGAGAAACTAAAAATTAGGATGAGTCAATTTTACTAGTTATAAAACACCTAGCCACGTGCTCTACATCACCTTGCGACTAAATGTTTTAGTTATGCATCCATCAAACGAGCAAAACTGGAAAATGGCGGTCGAGTTTTAGCAATGTCTCATATGTTCAAGTTGCTCAATTCAATCTCAATGCAATAGAAAGATGACAGGCCAAATTTTTGTTAGGGCAGGTTCACCCAATTTGGGCTAGCCTCCAAGATCTGGCAAAACCTGCTCCGATTGCAGCTTTTCTAAAGCCCAGTTCGTATGAAGCCTTGTTTGACTGACAAATCGTTTGCTTGTGGCGATTCTAGATGCGGTGGCGATAGCCTGTCGTTAGGATAGCAGCTTCTCACAGAGTCATCGCTGCTACACAAATCAAGTCAATCTGCGCCGACTCTGGTAGGAGGAGGAACCCGCCGGGCGAGTTTTGCCTGTGTAGACGTGGCTTTTAGCCACAGCATCCAGGTTTTCTCAGCCAATCAGTGACTTATGCTAGAGCATAAAGGTTCAGTTTTTCGAGTACAGGGCGAGTTGAAACAATATGGCGTTCCATCCCTAGCTGCTTCGGGCTAATCCCCAAAGCCAAGGCAACGAGTTGAGACAGATGCAGTACTGGCAAGCCCAGTTTGCGATCAATCACTTTTTCAACTTCAGGTTGGCGAGAGTCTAAGTTTAGATGGCACAAGGGGCAAGGCGTCACCATACAGTCCGCCCCAGCATCGATAGCTTCTTGAATATGCCTGCCTGCCATCTTAAACGAGGTTTCGGTTGCATAGCTAGACAGCGGCCAACCGCAGCACTGAGTCCGCCCCCGGTAATAAATTGGCCTTGCCCCTACCGTTGTGAACAAGTTTTCCATCGACTGAGGATTATGGGCATCGTCGTAGGGCAAGTGGTCCTGTGCCCGCAGCAGGTAACAACCATAAAAGGCCGCACACTTCAACCCCGAAAGTTGACGAGTCACGCGCTTCTGCAATTCGTCTAAACCAAAATCACCTACTAGCGCCCACAGCAAGTGCTTGACTTCGGTCGTACCTTTGTAGGGGGAACAGCCTTCCTGTTTCAGCAAACCATTAATCTGTTCTAGGTAAGCCGGATTGTCCTGCTGGGCTTTTTTGAGCTGCTCGTCCACATGTCCAATCACGCCTTGACAGGTGCTGCAATGGGTGAGCAACGGTAAATTCAGCGACTCGGCCAGGGCAATGTTGCGGGCATTCACCGTGTCTTCGAGCAGTTGGGAGTCTTCTTTGAAAGTACCAGAGCCGCAGCAGGATGCTTTTTTCAGTTCGATCAGTTCAATCCCCAAAGCTTGCGTCAGTGCCTGCGTAGACATGTATAGCTCTCGGCAGGCTCCCTGAGCCACACAGCCTGGAAAGTAAGCGTATTTTAATGTCATGGATCGTTGGGTAAAAGTAATCTCCTCTATCTCTATAATGCTGTGTTTCTATGAAATTGGCTGAGTGATCACATTCCTTAAATACAGCGTTTTTCACTCCTGTGAGGTATAAGGGGTGGGGGGCTTCGCTCCCACGCAGGGGCACTGTCCCTGCACCCCGTTTTTCGTACTTCACTAGAATGCAGTTATACCATTTCCCTTTAGAGCTTGTTTGTAAACAAAGCTTGAGATCCCCCTAAATCCCCCTTTTTAAGGGGGACTTCAGAGATTTAACTCGGTTCCCTCCTTATTTAAGGAGGGTTAGGGAGGATCAGATGTGAAGTCGATTCTAGCCTCTTAAAATTCATTTACAAACAGTCTCTTAATCGGGCTACAGATTACAGCATTCGATGGGTTGCGGTATGCAGCTTCCGTAATTCAAAACTCGGTTCGGCTGACTCACCGGAAGCCAAAACTCAAAACTAAGAATTGGTATTAGAAGTGTCTTGCAGCTATAGCAGGTCTAAAGAAATTATGAATTCATCAAGAAGCTAGAAATCAAGAAAAATTTTAGCTCCTAGTTCCTGGTTTCTCTTCCCACATCCATACCTGAATAAGAATTGGCAACCAATTCCTAATCATAAATAAGTGCTAATCCGACTGCGTCCAAGACTCGTGGATCGTCTTAATGATGGAGCTACCCAGCCCCACCATATACAAACCAGAAATGATGCCACCCAAAATACCAGGAGCGGTCACTTTAGTACTGCTCTTAAAATAAAACAGACCAAAGACACCGCCCAGCAAATTGAGCAAGCCTAATGAAAAACCAAGTTTTGAGCGTGTTTGCCGACTGGCGACCAGCAGCCCCCAGCTCAAGCAAAAATAGCTCAGGGATGGATCAAAGATATAGAAAGGAGCAATTGGCAACACCGAAAAAGATTGTCCTGCCGAGAATCCTAATCTGATGCCAGAGAATATGGTGAATCCGCCCACGATAATACCGTAGACTTTACACAACCCAGGTAGTACCAAACATAAAAGGACAACAAGAACTGTTCGTATAGGTGGATTTAATCGCCAAAGCACATACAAAATCAGACATATTAATAAAATAACTAAACCGATTCCAAACGCCAGAGGCCAAATGGACTCAGAGTTTTGATTAGTTGAAACTTTTGCCTGCGCAGGCTTGCCGGCTCGTTTTCGTTCAAGCCTGACTGGATTTAGTGTTTCCCAACGGCTTCTCTGAATTAATCGTTCAAACTCTGCTTCGGCCTGTTTGATTTTCTTGTATCTATTTTGATCTCTATTCCGATCTCTATTCTGCTTTTCGTTCATTCTGATCCCATGATGGAGGTGAAGCATCCTAGGCTAAAAAACAGCTTTGGATAAACAAAATTTCGGTGGATTTTCCAGAAGGTTATAGCCGTCGCCACAACAGATAGGACAGAAATATTGTTGTGGCAAACACTATATATAAACATCTAGCCGGTCCAAGCCAAAACATATGCAGCTCTGTTATGCAGCTCTGTTATACAGTCCTAAGTCGATCAACATCATTAATTTGAAGATCCGTAGGACAAGCGTTTTGCTGGCGCAGGCAAGATGCCCGCACTGCATCTACCGTCTAATCAGGTTGACCTACTTATCACTAGCTTTTACTCATTTTGATTCAATTTCGGCTTCAGCTTGATGCACGAGTGCCCGCAATTGCTCTAGGGTGTCGGCTGGAGCAGCTTGCCAGAGGCCGCGCTGATTGGCTTCTAGCAGCCGTTCGGCCATGTCTCGCAGCGCCCAAGGGTTATTGTTTTGAATAAATGCCTGCACCGTTGGGTCGAGCAGATAGGCTTGGGCAATGCCCTCGTACATGTGATCGGCAACGCAGTGGGTCGTGGCATCGTAGGCAAACAGGTAATCCACCGTGGCCGCCATTTCAAACGCGCCTTTGTAGCCATGTCGCATCACGCCCGCGATCCATTTGGGATTGACAACCCGTGAGCGATAGACTCGCGCAATCTCTTGGCTCAACTGCCGCAGCTTTGGGTTTTCGGGCAGAGAATGGTCGCCAAAGTAGGTGGTGGGATTTTTGCCGGTGAGGGCACGCACCGCTGCCGTTAGGCCGCCCTGAAACTGATAGTAGTCATCCGAATCGAGCAGATCATGCTCGCGGTTGTCTTGGTTGTGCAGCACAATTTGCAACTGCCGCAGCCGCTGTTCGAAGGCTTCTGGGGCGGAACGTCCGTCGCCTTGGCCGGTGTAGGCATAGCTGCTCCAGTTGAGGTAGGCCCGCGCCAAATCCTGGTCATCGGTCCAGTTCTGGGACTCGATCAAGCCTTGTAGACCCGCTCCGTAGGCTCCCGGTTTAGAGCCAAAAATGCGATAGCGGGAGCGCTCGATTGCCTGGGTTTCTGACAAGCCTGCTGCCTGCCAGGTTTGGGTATCGGCCTGCACCTGAGCAGCTAACGGGTTTTGCTCGGCTGGTTCCTCGAGCGCTGCCACAGATGCCACCGCCTGATCAAACAAATCAATCAAATTGGGGAAGGCATCGCGGAAGAAGCCGGAGATGCGCAACGTCACATCAACCCGCGGACGCCCCAGCACCGACAGGGACAGAATCTCGAAATCGACTACGCGCCGTGCTGCTCCATCCCAAACCGGCTGCACACCCAACAAGGCCAGCGCTTCCGCCAAATCGTCTCCTCCGGTGCGCATGGTCGAGGTGCCCCAGATTGACAACGCCAGCGAGCGCGGATATTCGCCCTGCTCCTGCACATACTGTTCTATTAGCGTCTCGGCGGCTTTGCGTCCCACAGCCCAGGCACTTTCCGTCGGAATCGCCCGGATATCAACCGAGTAGAAATTCCGCCCGGTGGGCAACACTTCAGGCCGTCCTCGGGTTGGTGCTCCCGAAGCACCGCTCGGAACATAGCCGCCCGCCAGTCCGTGCAGCAGGTTGGTGATTTCTCGCTGGGTTTGTTGAAGAGCGGGGAGGAGGTGGTGGGTGATCCAGGTGAGGTCGGGGAGGAGGGGTGGGGGGGTGGAGGAGGGGGGGGGTAAGGGGTGGAGGAGGGGGGCGATGTAGCTGGCAGCAGCGGTTTCTAGAAGTTCAACGACATCGCCGTGGGTGCGGCAGTTGAGTAGGGCGGGTTGGATCTGGGATTGGCTGGGAGGGTGCCAGGGTGCGCCTAGATCGGCAGTGAGGGGGTCGAAGTCTAGACCCCAGGATTGGGCAATGGCGCGGGTGAGACCTAAGCGACCGGAGCCGGGGTGGCGGGCAATGGCAATAATCAAATCGCGTAGCTGGCGGCCTTGGGGACATTGGCCGAAGATGTGGAGGCCGTCGCGGATCTGGGCTTCTTTTAGTTCGCAGAGGTAGCGGTCGAGGGAGTTGAATAGGGTGTCGGAGGTGGTTTGGTCGGCTGGATTGGCGTCTGGTGACGCTTGGGCTAGTTCTTGCTGTAAGTGGGTTTCGACGATCAGTTCTAGAATCCGGTCACGAATCAGAGATAGACGAGAGGGGTCGAGGGTTTGGGCTTCGTAGTATTCGTCTACTAGGTTTTCTAGGTGCTGCAAGCTGCCGTAGAGTTCAGCGCGGGTAAGGGGCGGCGTCAGGTGATCGAGAATCACAGCCTGAGTGCGGCGTTTGGCCTGGGAGCCTTCGCCCGGATCGTTGACGATAAACGGATAGAGGTGGGGCAACGGACCAAGAGCCACTTCCGGAAAACAGGCTGCTGACAGGGCGGTGCCTTTGCCGGGTAGCCATTCGAGATTGCCGTGCTTACCCACATGCACAATGGCGTGTGCTCCGAAGGTTTGCCGCAGCCAGTAATAGAACGCTAGATAGGCATGGGTTGGTTCTAGATCGGGCGCGTGATAGTTCAAGCTGGGATCGAGGTCGTAACCTCGGGCGGGTTGGATGCCAACAAAAATCTGGCCGAGCTGGATGCCCGCAATCGGAATCGCCGTGGGCAGGGCAGCTGGATTGCCCCAGCGGTCAAGTAAGGCTTGCTGCACCGCGGTGGGTAGGGTGGCAAAGTACTGCTGATAGGTTGCACGAGGAAGCCACTGATGGACAGTTCGTAGGGGCTGGGCTTCGGGGTCGTTTGTCACCTGGGCCGTGAGGCGAGCGATCAGCTCTGCGCCGGTTTGAGGTACATCGGTCAGCGAGTATCCCTGCTGTTGCAACGCCTGCAAAATTGCCACGCAGCTCGCGGGTGTATCCAAGCCCACTCCATTGGCAAGGCGACCGTCTCGCGTTGGGTAATTGGCCAGAATCAGGGCAATTCGCCGCTCGGAACAAGGCGTTTGTCGCAGCTGCACCCAGTTGGCCGCCAGCTCCGCCACAAACTCAATTCGATCCGCTATGGGCTGATAGGTAACCAGATCGGTTTGCAAGATCGGATGCCGCTGCTGTACCGCCTTAAACGAAACCGCCCGGCTGATAATGCGGCCATCCACCTCCGGCAGCGCCACATTCATGGCCACATCCCGCGGCGACAAACCCCGCAGCTGACTGCGCCACTGCTCCTCAGTCCCACCACTCAGAATCACCTGAAGTACCGGCACATCCAACTGCTGCCAGAGGTCCACCTGCGGTGCGTCTCCATCCAGTTGGGCCAGCGAAAAACTGGTCGTGTTCAGCAATACCTGAATTTGACTCTTCCCCTGAGGCTGGAAATAGTCCAGCACCTCCGGCTGCACCTCCGCCTCCCGCAACGAAGTCGCAAACACCGGCACCGGCTCAATTCCGCGCTGCTTCAGAGCACCACACAGCGCATCAATCGCTGCTGTATTCCCCGCCAAATAATGCGCCCGATAAAACAAAATCCCTGCCCTAGCCCAAGTTAACCCCTCTCCCGCCCCATTGTCCCCCCATTCATACACCCCCACTCGCGGCACTGATACCGGCATGGGCGGAGCGTAAGCGGTTTCCAGACAGAGATCAGCCAAATACTTGAGGGCATTCACCAGATTGGCGACCCCTCCCTCGGTGAAGTAGCGCCAGAGGCGGTCTACGGTGGACAGGGGCGCGGTCGAGTGGCTGAGCAAATCCGGGTCAGGTCGGTCATCCCCTGGCAGGACAAACAGCGTTGCTCCGGTTTGCTGGACCGTTTGCCGCACCACTTCTAAGCCATAGGACCAGTAGGAACGGCCCCCCAGTAAGCGCAGCACAATCCCACGCGCTTGGCTCAATACCGTCTCGGCATAGGTATCAATTGAGAGATTCTGCTGCAGCTGCAGCAGATTCACCATGCGCAGGGCCGGAAAGTCGGTGAGCTGAGCCAGGGCCGCAGCAGCCACCTGAATATCCGTATCGGCTGCCGTCAAGATCACTAACGGTGCAGAGGTTTGATCGACAAAGATTACTCCTTCGGTATCGGGAGTCCACCCTCCGGGAACAGCGGCAAGACGATGCATAAACTAGAGCAGCGTTGAAAGTATTAGAGATTGAAATCGTTGAGTCTTACAGTTGAGCCTTATAGTTTAGCTTCATTCAGGCTTAGACAATGTCTTTAGGGCTTGATCTGGCCAGCTCAGATATCAGCCGCCAGATGGGGAATACTTCCAGATCCATAAATCTACCTTTGGTAGTATTGACAACATTAAAGCCCGCGTGTGTTATCTGGGGAACTGCGGTTTTGCCACTTACTTTTACTACTTTTCCAGCAATTTTGGACCCTAGCTTCTGCATGAAATCTGCGAGATCTTGGCTAGGTAGGGTACCAGCTTCACACGAAATTCATAAAACAGACTATTCATAAAGTTCGTATGTCTTTGTATCACTCAGTACTAGACAAAATCTCTGAAAGCGTTATCTAATAAGGCGTCGAGCATATATTGAAAATCTAGATTAGGCATAGAAGTGACTTAGATTAGGAATAGAAATAACAGCGTCTTTATAATTGTTTTATTTTTCCTGTTCAGGAAACACTCTGAATAGTTGAACGTCAAGAGGGGCAACAACCCCTAAAGTGCGAAGATTTGTCGAGGTTTGGATTCTATCTGCCTAAATTCACGGAGGCAGGCTGAATTGCTTGTAAATATGTTTACGTGTTCTCACGGTAATTTTGCTCGTAGGTGTGACCGATGACAGATGCAGCAACCAAGGGAAAATCTACTACCGAAGAAACCGCAACAACGGCATTACCGCCTTGTCCTGACCCACCTCATCGCTCAGCGTTGTGTTTAATTAAGCGTTCGATTGATATTGTGGGTGCCTTGGTTGGGTTGCTGCTGTTAGCAATTCTGTTTATCCCAGTTGCCGCTGCGATCAAGCTTGACAGTCCAGGGCCTATTCTCTATCGGCAAGAGCGATTTGGCTTACAAGGGCGTCCGTTCACGATTCTCAAGTTTCGTTCGATGGTGCAAAATGCCGATGCGTTGAAATCGCACGTACCGAATGAAGCCAACGGTCTGATTTTCAAAAATCGCCACGATCCGCGCGTTACTCGTGTGGGCCGCTTCCTGCGCAAAACTAGCCTGGATGAGCTGCCCCAGTTTTGGAATGTGCTGAAGGGCGACATGAGCTTGGTCGGCACTCGTCCCCCAACTCGCGATGAGGTTAGCCGCTATGAAGCTCGCCACTGGCTGCGGCTGAATGTCAAGCCGGGGCTGACGGGTGAGTGGCAGGTCAACGGTCGCTCTGCGATCAAAGATTTTGAGGAAATCGTCGATTTGGATCTGCGGTATCAGCACCGCTGGAGTCCGATTTACGATCTGGCGCTGATCTGGCAAACGATCTGGGTTCTAATCAATAAGTCGGGAGCCTACTAAGCGCCTATCTAAGTCGGCCAACTGTCGGGACTACCCCCTGATGCCACATCCAAGGCTGCGTTTGCCTAGCCTGTCTCTAGCCTGCTTCTAACCTCTGCCGCGATAAATTTCCTAAAATTCCCACAAGCGCATGGTTGATTTGGCTCTAGTTTCAGTAGAGTTAAACAGGTTTGTGTGAGTCTACTGCCGACTGTGGCTCGCGCCGGAGGTGGAAGGAAAAGCGGCGATGTTTGAACTGATTACTCAGATTTTGCTTCTGGTAGGGCTTTACTACCTGCTGCGGGCATTTTGGCCCAAAATTTACAATACAAAGTACTTTGCCTGGTTTGGCGTTGCCGTTCTGATTGCCCTGATCGTGATGGCCTTCATTCAGCCCGGCAATCGCACTGTTGGCATCCTGTGGGCCATCCTTTCCTTTCCATTACGGCCCTTAGGTTTAGTCTTGGTTTTGCTGGCCTATGCACTGGCTGAGGGACCAGGAAAAATTAAAGCGAACCAGGTAATTGCCGCCTTTGTGATTTTGCTGATCTTCAGTTTGCCAGTCACAGCCTATTTACTGACGGCCCAAACCGAACAGCGCTCGGTGATGGAAGCCATTCGGCGACAGGAAGTCTCTAACCCACGAGCCGTGCAGGCGATTGTCGTTCTGGGGGATGGCTCTGTCCCGATTGATCCAGCCGCGCGGATCCGCACCCAGATGACTCGTCTTGGCGATGGGATTAGCATCACGCTGCAGGCGCGTTTGCTCTATGCCGCCGAGCTATATACCACCCGGGCCCAACGAGGTAACAACCCACTCGTCATTGTCAGCATTGGTCCGCAGCCGGTTGATTCACGCGGACGCCCCTTAACCAGCGAAGACCAGGCGGTGATTGCGCTATTAACCCGCAATGGAGTGCCCCAAAGCCAGATCAAACTCGATCGCATCGGGGTAGATCCTCGCACTAGCGCGATCGAAGCCCGCCGCATCCTCGATCCGCAAAGCCAGAATATAGAGTGTCGGCTGTTTGCCGTTTGCGACAATGGCGTGCGCGAGCTGCCGTCTTCTGGGTCAATCAGCGCTCGAATTCCGATTGTCCTCGTGACGCCAGTGATCATGGCCCGGCGAGCCAGTTCCACCTTTCGGCGGTTGTACTTTGAAGTCATCCCCTGCCCTACCGACTTCTATGTGTTTCAGCTACAGCGGGGCTGGGAGTTGGCCGCTCTCACCGATCTGATTCCGAGTGCAGAGGCGCTGGTGATCACCTCACGGGTGGTGAACGAGTATCTGACCACGGTTTACTACTTCCTGCGAGGGTGGCTAGCCGATCCCCTCACCATGTAAGCTGCTGCATAGCTCTTTGCAAGCCTGTAGTTTTTTGTATCCGTTTGTAGCACTGCTCAAGTGAGCAGTAAATCGTTGAACGGTGAAGAGAGTCAATGCGCCAGAATAAGAAAGGCAATAGCTGCGGGTGTACTCTGCTGGCTAAAGCTAACTTTGCTTGTTTTTTGCTTGTTTTTTGTTTATTTGAGAATTTACTACTAATCGATCAATGGCTCACTCCCGACTGCAAACCCTGGCAACCTACCTGCGGCCTCACTGGCGTAAAGCAGCCATCGGTATTTTTTCTTTGTTTGTGGTCAATGCGGTAGGGGTCTACATTCCGCTGCTGATTCGGGATGGGCTGGATGAGCTACAGCAGACCTTTAATCTGAATCGCGTTATCTACTACGCACTGCTGGTTTTGCTGCTGGCGTCGGTGATGTGGGTGGTGCGGATGTCATCGCGGGTGTTGCTGTTTGGCGTGGGGCGACAGGTAGAGTTTGACCTGAAGCAGCGCATCTTCAAGCATCTACTGACGCTAGAGCCAGCCTACTTTACGATCAACACGCCTGGAGATTTGATCAGCCGCGCTACTAGCGATGTGGATAATATTCGCCGCCTGTTGGGTTTTGCCGTCCTCAGTTTGGCGAATATGGTGTTTGCCTATGGGCTGACGCTGCCTGCAATGTTAGGGATTGACGTGAAGCTGACGCTGGCCTCGTTGGCGGTTTACCCAGCAATTCTGATTTTGGTGCAGTTGTTTAGCCATCGGCTGCGGGCGCAACAGCTAGCGGTGCAGCAGGAAACGGCGGACCTGAGCGATCTGATCCAGGAAGACATGAGCGGCATTGCCTTGATCAAGATCTATGCCCAAGAAGAAAATGAGCGGCGGGCCTTTCGTCAGTTGAATCAGCAATTGCTCAGCGCCAATCTGCGGCTGTCGAAAACGCAAAATACGCTGTTTCCCTTACTGCGCGGGTTGGCTAGCCTCAGTCAACTGGTCATTTTAGTCCTGGGGATTGGGGCAATCGCCAGTGCCACCCTCAGCGTCGGGGATTTTGTGGCGCTGCTGTTGTTTGCCGAACGGCTGGTATTTCCCACAGCGCTGCTGGGCTTTACGATTACAGCCTATCAGCGGGGCGAAGTGAGTATCGACCGCTTGGAAGCCATCCTCTCTACCAAGCCTCAAGTGCAGGACGCCCCGAATGCCATAGCTTTACCCCGGTCGGATGTGCGCGGCTGGCTGAGTGCCCATCACCTCACCTATACCTATCCGGGAGCTACTACCCCAGCCCTCAATGATGTCAACTTCACGATTAAACCAGGCGAAACCGTGGCCGTCGTTGGATCGATTGGTTCCGGGAAGTCTACCCTTGCCAATGCGTTGCCGCGTCTACTCGACATTGCCCCCGGCCAACTCTACCTCGATGGCTACGATATTACTCAGATCCGGCTGCGCGATCTGCGGGCGGCGATTGCCTATGTACCCCAGGAAAGCTTTTTGTTCAGCACGACGATCAAAAACAATATCCGCTATGGGGGCCCCACTAGCGAACAGCCAGAAGTGGAACAGGCTGCCAAACAGGCCCAGATCCATCCCGAAATTCTCAATTTTCCGCAGCAGTACAAAACGATTGTGGGCGAACGAGGCATTACCCTCTCCGGTGGACAGCGCCAGCGGACCGCCCTCGCTCGCGCCTTGTTGGTGGATGCACCCGTTTTGATTTTGGATGATGCCCTCTCTAGTGTGGACAACCAAACCGCAACGGCAATTTTAAATCAGCTCTCAGAAGGGACAGAGCGCAAAACGGTTCTGTTTATTTCTCACCAGCTTTCAGCAGCAGCGGCGGCAGATCGAATTCTGGTGATGGATCATGGCCGCATCGTGCAGGCGGGCACCCATGCGGAATTATTGGCCCAAGATGGCCTGTATCAGTCGCTTTGGGAAACCCATGCGATGGAAGCGGCAATTAAGGAAGGCGAGTAAAAATAATTTGTCATTCAGTTTAATGGTTGATCTGCGTCTAAGGTGATTTACATTAAACGCGAATTACCATTAATTAAAAATTTAAAGAGGAACCTGGTGCGATATAGCTAAGTCTACTAAAGTAGGTCAACCCAATGATTGAGCAGACCCGTAATGCGGATAACTGATCCGCTATTTGGTTCGCCAGCAGGCAGGATGCCTGCCCTACGTTTAGTGTTTAATTCTGCTTGCCTGCTTAGTGTTGATTGACGTAGCTAAGATGAACCCGCATATCATCTAAAATTCCCTGCTTAAGGAGCATTCTGTTTTATGTCTGTGAGTTTCGACGCTGGAAATACCGTCCGAGTTGGTGTAACGCCCTACTCAGTTGCTGTAGCCGACGTGAATGGCGATGGCATCCTAGATTTGATTTCTGGTGGAACTGTAGCGTCATCGTCAGTTGTGCAAACGGGCGCTGTTTCGGTCCTGTTGGGCAGCAGCAATGGCCGGTTCAACTCGTCGCCGATCGTGTCTTCGGGGGCAGGATTTGGTTCAGCCACGGCCCTCGCGGTTGGAGATTTCAATAACGATAACGTTTTAGATGTGATCACCGTTGGCGATCTATTTGGCAGCACCATCAGCGACGTGTTTGTTAATCTAGGCAATAATCGCGGCAATTTTCGCGCTAGCACCACCAGCCAAATTCTGCCCGATAATCCGCAGGCCGTGGCGGTGGGAGATATCGATGGAGATCGACGCCTAGATGCAGTGACGGCAGGCGGCAGAAGTCTGTCGATTTTACTCGGCAATGGGGCGGGTGACTTTAGTTCAATCAAAACTCAGACGCTCAGCGATAGTCCCAAAGCCTTAACGCTGAGAGATTTCAATAACGATGGCCGGTTGGATATTGCGGCACTCACAATATCCAGTACTACCAATGCCAACAAACTGTTGCTGCTGCTGGGCGATGGCAAAGGTGGCTTCACCGAACGTCCGGCAGTAGACCTCAAGAATAACTCCTCTGGCACATCCGATCTAGTCACGGCTGACTTCAATGGCGATGGCAGACTCGATGTCGCTGCCCTGTCGGGGCGCACGGTTTCTGTGCTGCTAGGCGATCTGACTGGTTCGCTGCGGTTGGTTTTTCAAACTGAGCAGAATGCTAGTGCGATTACAGCCGGGGATTTTAATGGAGATGGGCGGGTTGATTTAGCAACGACATTCCTCGGCTCTGGCAGCGACGGCACTTCGATTTTTCTGGGCAACGGCAGAGGCAGCTTCAGCCGTCCGGTTTCGTTCCTGGCCTCTGGATCGTTTGGTAGCTCCAAACTGGCAACCGGCGACTTTAACCAAGACAATAAACTCGATTGGGTGGGTATCAGTCCTGCCAATCAAGATGCCACCGTGTTCCTCAACAACACTACTGCCACCGATGCTATTGCGATTGGCACGACCGATGACGATAAGAAGTTCGTCGATGCCTCTAGTGAGTTCAGCGGCGCGGTGCGGATTGATCTCGACAAAGGTACTTTCGTGCTGAATGGCCCCACCCGAATTACCAAATCGGTGAAAGGCTTCGATGATGCGATTGGTACAGTGCGGGATGATCGGATTCGCGGCAACAAACGCGCCAATCTGCTGAACGGTTTGTCTGGGAATGACGAACTGCTGGGTTTGAATGGCGATGACCGGCTGATCGGCGGTGCCGGAAATGACCGACTCACGGGTGGTAGAGGCAAAGATAGCTTTATCTTTAGCGCTACCCCTAATTACCCAGAGGGGTTGGAAACACCGTTTAGCCGTCAAGCGTTGGGTATCGACCGGATTGTTGATTTTGAGCGCGGTAGGGACAAGATTATTCTCGATGCAGGCACCTTCACAGCGCTAGAAGCGGGCCAACGTATTCGCTTTGCTACAGTCGATGATATTGCAGCAGCAAAGACCAGCCGCGCTCTGATTACCTATGTCCGCGATTTGGGTCGGCTCTACTATAACCCGAATGGCTCTCGCTCTGGGTTTGGGGGTGGCGGCCAGTTTGCTGTTCTGAATGACCAACCTGCTCTAAGAGCAAGCGACTTTGCCACGTTTGTCTAATTCCCCTCACGGTTGGGTCGGTGGGTAGCTAGCCAATCTAGCAAATCTGTCAGTGTGGAGAAGTCAAACAACGCTTCTCCTAGCGCCTCTAGCTGTTCCAAGTCAAGGGCTTGCACCTGAGCCACAATCTCTAATGGCAACTCACCGACACGGCGAGCCAAGAGCTTGAGGATCAGCGATTGCCGACCTTCCTGCCGACCTTCTTGCCGTCCCGCTTCTCGCCCTCGCTTTTCGCCATAATAGATTTCCTTCAGTTTTCATCCCTAGTATATCCATAGCTAATCTAGCCAATTCATTCTGCTATCACCTCAGCAACGACAAAGCATCAATGTTCAATCATTTTGACTGTAGCTCTACAGCAAAACATCAACTACCGAGGTGATAGCTAGGATAATAATTGGGATAATAATTGGGGCAATAACTGAGCTAATAATCGAGTCAACGCACCAGAATGCTGATATATTTGCCCGCTAGTAGGGGAAAGGGCACAATCGGCGTGAATTTGCCCCGGTCGCTGGCTACCTGCTTGACCACCAACTCGTGGATCGCAAACTCAATCTGCTCCTGAGTGCCAATCAGCCAAATACGGAGCTTGTCACCGCCCAGATTGATGCCCGAATTGCCCAATTGATTGCCCAATTGCTCGCTAAACTGCTTTGCCAGCCGTGGGTTAAACTCTGTAGTCATGTTGATTCGCCTTTGTTTTCTTGCTGTTTTCTGGTGAAGTGAGAAGAAAACTTAAGGCGTGGTGGTCTAACCACGGGTAACGAGGAGTGTCAAATCGCCCGATCTGGTTGCAGCAGAAACTGTTGCACCGGCAAGCGGTCCATCGGCTGCAACGATCGTTTACACTTGACACAGCCAGGTTCTCTGCTGCTAACAGAGACTTTGGTTAGCTGGCTAGATGTGCGGCTAACACTTCTAGTCAGCGACCTCGCCTTAAGCTGTCTACCGGTTCAGCATCACTGAACTCGTGAGCAAAGCATAGAGCATTAGGCGACATAACGCAAGTCGGGATGGGTGACTTTTTGTGAATTTAGCAAGTAACGGCTTGGCTATGCTTGCGGTTGTGCTTCAGCACTGCGCTGGAGCGTGAGCGGTTGTCGCTTAATGCTCGGTGACAGCCGTTTTGTTAACTTCCGTAATTATTCTGTCAAGCTTGTATAAATTTAAGTGGAAGGAATCAGAGAGTTTCGTAAACTTGCTTTATAAGTTTGATAGTGGACCGTGATTCTGCTTCAGGGTTTGTGTCAACAGCGCCAACGTTGGCGTCAGCTTCAAGTGAATTTAGTCCCTATTTGAAGTGATATGGCTTGGAGAACTTTGCTGCTTTAGTCTGGCTATCCAAGTTGCCGCTTCAGATCTATCCAAAGTCCCCCCCTTTGTCATCCCTCTATGTCTGATCGTTCTCCCGGTCGGTTTGAGTCGGTTGCGGGTGATCCGATTGCTCGCATCCTAGACCCAGAATTAGTCATAAAATTTGCTACAAACTCTGCTACAACATCCACGCTATCTGTTCTAATTGCAATTCTGATTGCATCTCTATCTGGCTGGACCTGCATCGGTCCGACAAGTGCGCAATTTTCCAACTTATCACCGTTACCTCAGCGGTTAGAAGCTGCCCAGTTCTGGGGTGGCGACTTGGTTTGAGGTGGTAGCGGCAGTGGCTGATATCAGTGGTGCCCTGGCTTTTTGAGGAAGCTGGGGAATTGTGCTGTTTGTGTGCTCCTGAATGACCCTTTCGATTACTCCAGAGGTTTCTATGTCGAATCTACAGAGTTTGAGTCCAACTGAGATAGCCTTTGTCGATGCAGGCGTTGCCGACTCTAGTTCACTAATCGCTCAGTTCACAGCAGGCACCGAAGTGCATCTGCTCGATGCGAGTCAGGATGCGATTGCGCAAATCACCCAGATTCTAGCGAGTCGGTCTAACATCAGCGCAATTCATATCCTTTCGCATGGCAGCAATGGCGCTCTGCTGTTGGGTGGAGAATCTCTCTCAAATCTCAGCGGCTACGATGACGCGCTACAACTCTGGGCACAATCCCTCACCGCCGATGCCGACATTCTGCTCTATGGCTGTAACGTGGCGGCAGATAGTACGGGGCAGGGCTTCGTCAGCCAGCTTGCCGCATTGACCGGAGCGGATGTCGCTGCATCAACTGACCTGACGGGCAGCAGTGTTCTGGGCGGCGATTGGGAACTGGAATTTAGCACCGGCAGCATTGAAGCATCAGGAGTGTTGGCGGATTGGGCCGAAGCAGCCTATCAAAACGTTTTGGCAATCTACACGGTCAATACGCTGGCTGACACTGGAGCCGGTTCCTTACGGCAGGCAATCGCGGATGCGAACGCCAGTGTTGGAGTGGCAGACACGATCAACTTCAGTGTTACCGGTACGATTACCCTGACCAGCGTATTGTCTCTGACCGACAGTGCCGAAACCACGGTTAATGGAGCCGGGTCTATCACGGTGAGCGGCAACAACGTCGCCCGCGTCTTCAACGTTGCCGCTGGGGCTGCTGCCGCGCTGAATGGACTGATCATTAGTGGAGGAAGAACCATAGCCAACGACGGTGGCGGCATCCTCAACAATGGCACGCTAACGGTGAGCAACAGCACCTTCACTGGCAATTCGACAGGAAGCGGCTTCGGCGGCGCCATCTACAGCGACGGCACGCTAACGGTGAGCAACAGCACCTTCAGTGGCAATTCGGCAGGCAATCCGGGCGGCGCCATCGACAACCGTGGCACAATGACGGTGAGCAACAGCACCTTCACTGGCAACCGGGCAAGCGGCGGCGGCGCGATCGACAACAATGGCACGCTAACGGTGAGCAACAGCACCTTCACTGGCAACTCGGCAGTAGGCGGTGGCGGTATCCTCAACCAACCCCAGGGGAGGCTGACGGTGAGCAACAGCACCTTCACTGGCAACTCGGCAAGCGAGGCTGGCGGCGGCATCTTCCACGGTGGAGTCACGCTGACAGTGAGCAACAGCATTGTTGCAGGCAACGCCTCCCCAAATGGTCGAGAGATTCGCAGCTTGACCCCGGTGACCTCTGGTGGCTACAACCTGTTTGGCTTCAACGGCGACAGCGGCTTGGTCAATATCACGACCGTCAGCACTGACGTTATTCCCACCGTTGACCTCAGCGCTATTCTTGACACGACCCTACGGAACAACGGCGGTCCCACCCAAACCCTTGCCCTTGTTGCCGGTAGCCCCGCCATTAATGCAGGCAACACTGCGCTGACCACTGACCAACGCGGCATTGCTCGCCCCCAAGGGTCCGCAGATGACATCGGGGCTTTTGAGTTCGTACCATCCAACAGCCCTCCCACCACCGCCGGCATCGCCAACGTCACGGTGAACGAAGACGCCCCGGCCACGGTGATCAACCTGTTCGATGCTTTTGCCGATGCCGAAACCCCTGACTCTGGCCTGAGCTACAGCGTCACAGCCAACAGCAACTCTGGACTGGTGAGCACCAGCATCAGCGGCGGCAATCTCAACCTGGCCTATGCTGCCAACGCCTTTGGCACCGCCAACCTCACCGTCCGCGCCACTGACCCCGGCGGGCTATTCGTGGAGACTAGCTTCACCCTCACCGTCAACCCGGTCAACGATGCCCCCTCCTTCACCAGAGGACCAGACCAGACCAGCCTGCAAAACAGCGGCCCTCAAACGGTGAACAACTGGGCCACCAACCGCTCAGCCGGACCCGCCAACGAAGCAGGACAAACGCTGACCTTCCTGACCAGCAACACCAACAACAGTCTGTTCTCCGTTCAGCCCAGCATTGATCCAACTACAGGCACCCTCACCTACACTCCGGCTGCTAACGCTAGCGGCACCGCAACCGTCACAGTCCAACTCCAAGACAGCGGCGGCACGGCCAATGGAGGAGTCGATACCTCCGCCCCTCAGACCTTCACCATTACCATCACCGCCGTCAACCAAGCCCCTTCCTTCACCAAAGGGCCAGACCAAACCGTGAACGAAGACAGCGGCCCTCAAACCGTCAACAACTGGGCAACTGGCATCTCAGCCGGACCAAATGAAGCAGGGCAAACGCTCAGCTTCCTGGTGTCAAACAACAACACCGCCCTGTTCTCGGCTCAGCCCAGCATCGACAGCACCGGCAGACTCACCTACACTCCGGCTGCTAACGCTAGCGGCACCGCAACCGTCACAGTCCAATTGCAAGACAGTGGCGGCACCGCCAACGGCGGACAGGACACCTCTGCCCCTCAGACCTTCACCATTACCGTCAACCCGGTGAATGATCCACCTGTAGTCAACCTGACCTCGACCTCCCAGTCGATCCTCTCCAACAACAGCTTGATTAGCGGCGTCAGCATCAGCGATATCGATGCAGGAACTAATCCTGTCACCGTCACCCTGAGCGTCAACAGCGGCACGCTCAACGTTGGCACAACCAATGGCGTCACCATCGGCAGCAACAGTACAGGTAACGTCACGCTCACCGGCAGCGTCAGCGACATCAACAGCGCCCTGACTAACCTGCGCTACTCCAGCTCCAATAACTTCTCTGGTAACGACGCGCTGACCATCACCGTGAATGACAACGGCAATACTGGCGGCGGGGCATTGAGCGATACCAAAACCGTCGCTTTGTCTGTGGTGCGTGACCTGGGGACACTGGGTGTGTTTGGTCAGGTCGTCAGCGGTACGGTCAACGCCTCTGACCCCGAAGACCTGTATCAGGTGACGCTCACGACAGGAGCAACCCTGTTCCCCAGTCTGTATGTGCTCACGGGCGATGCGGACCTGGCGATTCTCGACAGTGTGGGTACCGTGATTGCCTCATCGAACAATCCGGGCTTGCAGGCCGAGCTGATTACCCAAGCCGTGCCAGCGGGAACCTATCGAATCAGAGTGCGACGCTTCACCGGTTCGACCAACTACAACCTGGTGATTGCCAAGTATTAGGGGGTGTATCCAGCTCAGCCCAGTTGGGGAGTTGCTGATTATGCAATGGCTTCTAGTCAACTGGGCTGAGCTGGTTGTGTTTGTTTATCTGTAGATTAATTCGTTCAGTTTTGATTCAACAAGGTATAACCGATGACTACTCAATCTAGTGTTTCCTTCAACGGACAGATTGCTTTCGTCGATGCGGGCATTGCTGATTCGGCTTCACTCGTGTCTCAGTTTCAGCCCGGTACTGAAGTGCATCTGCTCGATTCGAGTCAGGATGCGATTGCGCAAATCACTCAAGTTCTGGCGAATCGGTCTAACCTCAGTGCGGTTCACCTGGTCTCGCATGGCAGTAATGGCGCGTTGCAGTTGGGTGGAGACACCATTCGTGACCTGAGTGAGTACGATGCTGAATTACAACAGTGGTCCAACTCGCTGACTGCCGATGCTGACATTCTGCTCTATGGCTGTAACGTGGCGGCGGGTGAGGCAGGCGTGGCGTTTGTGAACAGTCTGTCTCAACTGACTGGAGCGGATGTGGCCGCGTCCGATGACCTGACCGGAATGGGCGGCGACTGGGATCTGGAATACAACACGGGCACAATCGAGACGGCAGCGATTGCCGATATGACCTATCAAGGTACATTGGCCAACTTCACCGTCACCACTCTCAGCGATGTCGTCAACCCCAGCGACGGCGTGATTAGCCTCCGAGAAGCGGTCAATGCGGCCAACACTCTGGGCGGCAGCAACAACATCTTCTTTGGCGTCAACGGCACCTTCACCCTCACAGGCGGAGAGCTGGGCATCAGCAGCAACCTCAGCATCTTTGGCAACGGAGCCAGCTTCACCACCATCAGCGGCAACAACGCCAGCCGCGTGTTCAACGTCAGCAATAGCAATGTGCTGTTGTCGGGTCTGACGATCGCTAATGGTCGAGCGGGTGGTGGTGAGGGCGGCGGCATCCGTAACAGCGGCAACTTAACCGTGCAGTTCTGCACCATCAGCGGCAACTCGGCAGGTGGCGGCGGCGGCATTTTCAACGGTGGCAGCCTGACAGTCAACAGCAGTACCTTTAGCAACAACTTGGCAACCGGCGGTGGCGGCATTGACAACGTTGGCAACCTGACAGTCAACAGCAGTACCTTTAGCGGCAACTCAGGAGTCAAGTTTGGCGGCGGCATTTTCAACGGTGGCAGCCTGACAGTCAACAGCAGTACCCTTAGCGGCAACTCGGCAGGCTTCGGCGGCGGCATTACCAACGTTGGCAACCTGACAGTCAATAGCAGCACCTTTAGCAACAACTCGGCAGGAGCCGGCGGCGGCGGTATTTACAACTTTGGCGTCCTGAATGCCGTCGGCACGCTCTTCAACAACAACGGGGCCACTATTGTTGGCGGCGGACTCTATACCACCAACGAAGCCGTAGTTGACTTCTGCACCTTCACCAACAATCAGGCCGACGATGAGGGCGGCGGCATCTTCGCCGAGGGTGTTCTCAACCTGGGCAACAGCTACTTCCAGGGCAATCGGGCTACCAACAGCGGCGGCGGTCTCTACCTCACCGGCAGCGATGCCAAGGTCAGCCTCTCCACCTTCCTCAGCAACAGTGCTAGCAATGGCGGGGCAATCGGGCTGGGTGTGTCCAGCGGTACGAGTACGCTGCTGGTCACCGATTCAGTTCTGCGCTTCAACAGCGCTACGACCAGCGGCGGCGGCATCTTTGCCGGGGTGGGCGATCAGGTGACGATTCGGCGTTCTCAGGTACGGCAGAACAGTGCTCCGAGTGGGGTTGACCTGTTTGGGGCGTACATCAGCGGCGGCTTCAACCTGATTGGCAAGGGCGGCGGCTTTACGGGCATCGTCAACGGCGTGAATGGGGATGTGATTTTGGTGGCGTAGGGGGTGGAGGGGTAGGGGGTGAGGAGTGAGGGGTCCTTTCTGCTTTGTCCACTCACCCACTCATCCACTCATCCACCCCCTACCCCCTACTCATCCACCCCTCCACTCGCCTCCTGGGTGGGCAGGGCGGCTAGCCAGTGCTCTAGGTCACTTAGGGCCGTGAAATCGAGTAGGGCTTCGCCTAGGGTCTCGAGTTGTTCCAACGAGAGAGCTTGCACCTGGGTGAGGAGTTCGGGCGGCAGGTTGCCTACCCGACGGGTCAGGAGCTTGAGGATTAACGATAGCCGCTCTTCTTGCCGTCCTTCTTGCCGTCCTTCTTGCCGTCCTTCTTGCCGCCCTCGCAGCTCTCCCCGCCGCTCGCCCTCTCGCAAGATCTCTTGATACCAGGGTGACTCTCGTAGTACCGCCATGTCCCACCTCATGATTTGCCTGACGACTTCACTGTCCAATACAAAACTAGCAAAGAAACCCAACAATGCCTCTAACTCGACCATCTGCTCATCTTGCCGCAGCTCGGTCAAGGCTCGCTGCACGACCGCCACCTCGCCGCCCTGCTTGAGAATTGGCACAAACGGCAGCAACGCCGTCAACGACTGCTCAAACACAATGTCTACCTCTACCTCCCACAGGTTGATGACTCGATACTCCTGAAGTGTCCGCAACCCCAAAACCCGCGACTCAAAGCGATCGGCGATTACCTGGGCAGCAGGTGGCGGCAGGATGTTGACCAGCACTGGGTAAACGGGCAAGTCATACTTCTCTTGTGCCAGAGCTGCATAAGCTCGCATTCGCTTCGGTAGGTTGGCGTCATAGCGCAACTGCAACTCGTTGAGGATGAGAAACTCGCCCTGCTCAGGACTGCTGACTTTCACCAGCACATCGTTTTCTCGACTGAGCCACTGAAACTCAGAGCCGAGGATTTCCTGGGCCACCAAGTCGGGCTGCTGGGTGACCCACTGCACCCAGGCAGTCGGAGCCAAACTGATCAGGCGTTTGCCACCAATGTCTGCTTTTTTCGCCACGATTTCTATTGTTCTGCTGACTGTCTCTCAGCATACTCGCTGCTTGGACGATGACGATTGATTGGATGTTGATTTTGTTGTAGTTCTCTGGAGGTTACTATGTCTCACCCCTCAAGTTCTAGTTTCGTTTCATTTTCGACTGAGATTGCGTTTGTCGATGCAGGCATTGCTGATTCTGCCTCACTCATTGCTCAGTTCCAAGCCAGTACCGAGGTACATCTGCTCGATTCGAGTCAAGCTGCCATCGACCAAATTACTCAGATTCTATCGACTCGTTCCAATATCAGTGCGGTTCACCTGGTTTCGCATGGCAGCAATGGCGCACTACAACTCGGTGGAGATACTATTAGTGATTTGAGTGAGTACATTGCTGAGCTGAAGCTCTGGTCCAACTCGCTCACTGCTGATGCCGACATTCTGCTCTATGGCTGTAATGTAGCAGCAGATGGAACGGGACAAGCTTTGGTGAATCAACTCAGTCAACTGACTGGAGCCGATGTAGCCGCATCCGATGACCTGACGGGTTTGGGCGGCGACTGGCAACTGGAATACCAGACGGGCAGTATCGAGACGGCTGCGATTGCCGATGATGCTTATAAAGGTACACTGGCCAACTTCTTTGTCACCAGCACCAGTGATGTAGTCGATGTTAACGATGGCGTCCTCACTTTGCGCGAAGCGATTATCGAGGCCAATACTCAGCCCGATACGGATAACATCTTCTTCAGTGTCAATGGTACTATCACCCTGACTGGAGGAGAGTTAGCAATCAGCGGTAGTAATCTGAACATCTATGGCAACGGTGCCTCCTTCCTCACCATCAGCGGTAACAATACCAATCGCGTCTTCAACATCGGCAGTAGCAACGTCCTGTTGTCGGGGCTGACAATCGCCAATGGTCGGGTGGCTGGTGCTGGTGATGATGGCGGCGGCATCCGCAACACTAGCAACTTGACCGTGCAGTTCTGCACCTTCAGCAGCAACTCGGCAGATCGCTTCGGCGGCGGTATTGACAACGAAGGCAATCTGACAGTCAACCGCAGCAGCTTCAGCAACAACTCGGCAAACTTCTTCGGCGGCGGCATTCGCAACCGTGGCATCCTGACGGTCAGCAGCAGCAGCTTCAGCGGCAACTCGGCAAGCAACAGTGGTGGTGGCATTGCCAACTTTGGCATCCTGACGGTGAATGGCAGCAGCTTCAGCGACAACTCGGCAGACCGCTTCGGCGGCGGCATTGACAACTTTGGCACTCTGACGGTCAACAGCAGCGGCTTCAGCAACAACTCAGCAACCTTCGGCGGCGGCATTGCCAACAGTGGCGGCACGATGACGGTGACGGGCAGCTACTTCCTCAACAATCAGGCCAGCAATAGCGGCGGCGGCATTGCCAATCGTTTTAATGGCTTTGGTGGAACGTCCACGCTAGTCGCTAACGTGATCAGCCAGAACCGTGCGACGAATCAAGGTGGCGGGGTGTTTACCGACGCTGGTACCGTCTATCTCCAGCTCAACAACATCAGCTTTAACACGGCTTCAACTGGGACTGACCTGTTTGGGGCGGTTCTCAGCGGCACGAGTACACCGGGCAGCGTTGGCTTCAATGTCATCGGCAAAGGCGGTGGCTTCACCGGCATCACGAATGGCGTCAATGGCGACGTGATTCTAGTGCCCTAATCAGCTCGAACCAAACAAGTTTGGTCGCTGATGACTGTGGAATAGCCAGACCAAGACCAGTGCGGTGCTGCCAACAACGCAATCGTACCCGTAACGTTTCCACAACCATATTCAACCCTCTCATCTCAAATTAGGAGAATCAAACCATGGCATTTATTCCAGGCTCCCCCAACGATGACAATCCCCTCGGCACCCTTGATCCTGACCTGATTCTGGGCAACGACGGCAATGATACGCTCGATGGCGGCACGGGCGGCGACTTCGATAATGATTTCCTCTACGGCGAACAAGGCAACGACCTGCTGCTGGGCAACAACGGCAATGACTACCTGGATGGCGGCAATGGCAACGATGGGCTGCGCGGCGGCAACGGCATCGACATCCTGGTCGCAGGGGCAGGCGATGATGGCGCACAAGGTGACGATGGCAACGACTTCATCTATGGACTTAATGGCAATGACCGCTTGGATGGTCGCAACAACGACGACTACATTGATGGCGGCAACAACGACGACTTCCTCACAGGTGGCGATGGCAACGACACCCTAATCGGCAGCTTTGGCAATGACAGCTTAACCGGCGACTTTGGCAACGACAGTTTGTTCGGTGGACCCGGACAAGATGCCTTTGGCTTCGGGCAGTTGGGTATTGTTCTGGCCAGTGCCGGATCTTCTCAGGTGCGTCAGGGACTTGGGATTGACTTCACAATACTTGGGGTCGATACCATTTACGACTTCACGATAGGCGAAGACAAAATCTACCTGGGCAGATCTTTTCAACTAAGCAACGGACGGGCTGACATTGCCTTTGTCGCCAATGATGGCGAGGTGGCCACCAGCAGCGGCAAGGTTGTCTACAGCCGAGGCACCGGCAACCTGTTTTTCAATCCCAACGGTGCAGAGTCGGGCTTGGGCGACAGGGGCGGGCAGTTTGCCATCGTGTTTGGTGCTCCTAACCTGACTGCCAGTGATTTTGTCACTCAGGCAGAAGCAGTGAACGGATTGGTTCCTGTCCTGCCTGTCTCTGCTTAAGTCTCCGCGAAGGTCTTGACTTTGGCCTGGGGCGGCAAGCTTGTCATCGTGCTAGGCGCACCTAACCCCAGTGCTACCAATTTTGTTACGCAATTTGCCCATCCTATTTCTTCTACTCAAATCTTCTGAGGAGCATCTACAAGAGTTTCAGTTTTTATTCTCTTTTGTTTGGCAAGGATTCATCTTATGAGTACACAAATACCTACTTTGAGTAACGAGATTGCTTTTGTCGATGCGGGTGTGGCCGATGCCGCTTCGCTGGTTGCCAAGTTCAAACCGGGTACCGAGGTACATCTGCTCGATTCCAGTCAGGATGCGATTGCGCAAATTACCCAAGTGCTGGCAAGTCGGTCTAACCTCAGTGCGGTTCACCTGGTTTCGCATGGCAGTAATGGCGCGTTGCAATTAGGAGGAGAAACGGTTGATGATCTGAGTGAGTACGATGCTGAATTACAACTGTGGTCCAACTCGCTCACCGCGCATGCTGATATCCTGCTCTATGGCTGCAACGTGGCGGCAGGCAATGCAGGCATGGTCTTTGCAAATAGTTTGGCTCAACTGACTGGAGCCGATGTGGCCGCATCCGATGACCTGACCGGTTTGGGCGGCGACTGGGAGTTGGAATACAGCAGTGGCGCAATTGAAGCAATAAGCCTTGCTGCGGTTGATTATACTTCAACCCTAGCTAACTTCACGGTCACCACCCTCAACGATGTGGTCGATGCCAACGATGGCGTGATTAGTCTACGCGAAGCGATCAACGTTGCCAACAACCTGGACGGTACCGATAACATCTTCTTTGCTGTCAACGGGACCATTACCCTTACAGGTGGGCAGTTGACAATCAGCAGTGACCTCAACATCTTTGGCAACGGTGCCAGTTTCACGACAATTAGCGGCAACAACGCCAGCCGGGTGTTCAACGTTGGCAGTGGCACGGTGCTGCTATCGGGACTGACCATCGCCAATGGTCGGGTGACTAGTGATAGCGGCGGTGGCATCCGCAACAACGGCACCTTGACCATGCAGTTCTGCACCCTTAGCGGTAACTCGGCAGTCGGTGGACCCGGTGGCGGCATTGAAAACTTGGGCACCCTGACGGTGAATGGCAGCAGCTTCAGCAACAACTCGGCAATCGCCGCTGGTGGCGGCGGCATTGAAAACCGTAGCACCCTGACGGTGAATCACAGCAGCTTCAGCAACAACTCGGCAGACTCTGGCGGCGGCATTCGCAGCGATGGCACCGTGACGGTCAACAGCACCACCTTCAGCGGCAACTCGGCAGACTTCGGCGGCGGCATTGCCAACCGTGGCACCCTGACGGTCAACAGCAGCACCTTCAGCAACAACTCGGCAGACTCTGGCGGTGGTGTTTATAACTTGATCGGCAGCCTGACGGTGACGGGCAGCTATTTCCGCAACAATCAGGCCACTGACGGTGGCGGCATTTCCAATCGCTTTGGTGGAACCTCCACCCTGATTGCCAATGTGATCAGCCAAAACAGCGCGACCAATCGAGGTGGGGGCATATTCGCCGACAGTGGTACCGTCTATCTCCAGCTCAACAACATCAGCTTTAACACGGCTTCAACTGGGACTGACCTGTTTGGGGCGGTTCTCAGCGGCACGAGTACACCGGGCAGCGTTGGCTTCAATGTCATCGGCAAAGGCGGTGGCTTCACCGGCATCACGAATGGCGTCAATGGCGACGTGATTCTAGTGCCCTAATCAGCTCGAACCAAACAAGTTTGGTCGCTGATGACTGTGGAATAGCCAGACCAAGACCAGTGCGGTGCTGCCAACAACGCAATCGTACCCGTAACGTTTCCACAACCATATTCAACCCTCTCATCTCAAATTAGGAGAATCAAACCATGGCATTTATTCCAGGCTCCCCCAACGATGACAATCCCCTCGGCACCCTTGATCCTGACCTGATTCTGGGCAACGACGGCAATGACACGCTCGATGGCGGCACGGGCGGCGACTTCGATAATGATTTCCTCTACGGCGAACAAGGCAACGACCTGCTGCTGGGCAACAACGGCAATGACTACCTGGATGGCGGCAATGGCAACGATGGGCTGCGCGGCGGCAACGGCATCGACATCCTGGTCGCAGGGGCAGGCGATGATGGCGCACAAGGCGACGATGGCAACGACTTCATCACAAGTTGCTCCAGCGCGGTGGCAATTCTGGCCGGTCCCTGATCTGCTGTTGCGTTAAGGCTGCTGCTCAGGCTCGCTGTCAACCCATCGCTTCCAACCCGTCGAAGTAAAACAACTAAACAGCGCCTCTAACGATTCTGGCGATCGGATTGTTCGTTGAGCTGCTGCACCGCAGAGATAACCCCACCACCGAAAAAGCCTGCCGCCGCTCCGATCCAGGGATAGCGGCGGGTGAGATTGATGTAGCTTTGGCTTTGGTAGGGAGAGGGCGAGATTTGCGCTGCCGCCAACCCAATTACAGCGCCCACACCCGCACAAACGAGAGCAGAGAACAACAGGCGTTTTAGATCCATAACCGTAGATCCTTAGCATCTTAGATGTGATTTTGTCCCTCTAGGATGGGTTTCAAAAGCCGTGCAGCCCTCCCACGAGAACTTGAACCACTTCACCACTGATACGGAGGCTTCCTTGCCCTTGAACCAGCATTGCTGCACAAGACTCTATCCATAAGCAGGCATTGCCTCAACTAAGCAGGTTCCTCTCCCTCAGTGTAAGGCGCAGAAACAGAGGGAGTGCTGGCTTCCGGATGAGCCGGGACCGCGGCAGGCAGTTCGGGATAGGGTTCTCCAGAAGTCGGGGGATCGCTCGGAGGTTGGCTCCCCATCAGCGAGGCCACCAAGCTCTTGATCACCACATAGAGGGCTGGAGTCACCAGATAGTTCATCACCGTAGCTACCAGCAGCCCGCCAAAGATCGCCGTTCCTAGCGACCAGCGGCTGGCCGCCCCGGCCCCGGAGGCAACCACTAGGGGAAAGAATCCCACCAGTGAAGAAACAGCCGTCATCATAATCGGACGAAAGCGTTCTGAAGCGGCCTTTATGGCGGCTTTGGGAATCGACAGCCCTTCAGCCCGGGCCTGGTTGGCAAACTCCACAATCAGAATCGCGTTCTTGGCAGCCAGTCCAATCAGCATCACCAGCGCCACCTGCGTATACAGGTCGTTCACCAGCCCCCGCAGCGCGATAAAGATCAAGGCTCCCAACAGCGCCAGCGGTACTGTCAATAGAATAATAATCGGGTCAACGTAGTTTTCGTACTGCGCCGCCAGCACCAGAAATACCATCACAAAGCCGAGGGCAAAGATGATGGAACTCTGGCCGCCTGAGCGAATTTCTTCCCGCGTCAGCCCCGCCCATTCATAGCGCAGTCCGGGAATTGCCGCCTGATTGAACGTTTCCTGCATGGCCTGAATCGCCTGTCCGGAGCTGTATCCGCGAGCGGGCTGTCCCTGAATTTTGATCGAACGGAATAGGTTGAAGCGGTTAATCGAAGCGGGTCCGGTAATCGGAGTTACCGTGGCGACGTTACTGAGGCGCACCAAGTTGCCGTCGCGAGAGCGGACCTGGATTTGCTGCAAGTCTTCGGGTTGGCTGCGGTAATCTGCATCTGCCTGCACAAACACTCGATAGCTGCGTTGCCCAAAGGTAAAATCATTCACATAGCGGCTGCCCATATAGGTACTGACCGTGGACAGCGCTTCACCAATATCCACGTTCTGGGCATTCAACTGTTCTCGATCCAGTTCCACTTGAAGCTGCGGCGTATTGATCGTGAATTGGGTAAACACACCATTCAAAACTGGATTTTGGTTGGCTTTGGCAATAATTTCTTGAGCTGCTCCTAAAAACTCCTCGAAGCTCAACCGTCCACCCGAGCTGTCTTGCAGAATGAATTCAAACCCACCCGTGGCGCTAAAACCGGGAACCGCAGGCGTGTTGAAGACCACCACCACCGCGTCTTGGATGGCGGCAAATTGGCGATTCAAGCGGCCGATAATCTCCTGAACGGTCTGTCCCGGTTCTTGGCGTTCCGACCAGTTCTTGAGCTTGGCAAAGAACGTGCCTTGATTCGGTCCACTGCCTTCCAAGCCAAATCCCGGTACAATCAGCGACGATTCAATTTCTGGCGTCTCGGCAAAGGTTTGATAGACCTGCTGCGCGATCCGGTCTGTGTAGTTGCGCGCCACCCCTTCGGGAGCCTGGATAATGCCCAGGAATACGCCCTGATCTTCTTCGGGAATAAAGCCGGTCGGCACCGTTCGGAACATAAACACCGTGGCCGCCAAACCCATGACAAACAGCGCCATCACCATGTATCTAAACCGGATCAGAAACTCGATCAGGCGGCGGTAGCGCTCGAGCAGCCAGCCAAAGCCCCGATTAAACTGCCGGAAAAACCAGGCCAGCGGACCTTGCCCTTCCCCCTGTTTGGGACGCAGCAGCAGCGCCGACATACTGGGGGTAAAGGTTAGCGCATTAAACGTGGACACGACGATCGAGAAAGCCATGATCAGCGCGAACTGCCGATACATGATCCCGGTTGCGCCCGGAAACATGGCAACTGGAAGAAAAATGGCAATCAGGACCAGCGACGTAGAAATGGTTGCCCCGACCAGGGTCCTCATCGATGCCATCGCCGCCTCGCGGGGCTTCATGCCGCGATCGATATTGGCGGCAATCGACTCCACCACCACAATGGCGTCATCGACCACCACCCCGGTGCCCAGAATAATCCCGAACATCGTCAGGTTGTTGAGCGAAAACCCGAACGCCAGCGCGAATACCATCGCCCCAATCAGGGCAACCGGAATCGCAATGGCTGGAATAATCGTAGTACGCCAGTCCTGAAGAAAGATAAACAGAATCAGAATCACTAGGCCGATGGCTTGCAGCAGCGTCACCGTGACTTCTCGTTGCGACGCTTCCACGAATTCCGTCGTGTCATAGACGAGCTGATACTGCAGTCCGGGCGGAAAGTCTTTGGCGAGTTCGGCCAGGGTTTGCTTAACCTGCTGTCCGACAGCCAGGGCGTTGCTGCCGGGAAGTTGATAGATGGCAATTCCGGTGCCGGGCTTGCCGTTGATCAGCCCCTTCGTGGCATAGTTCTGGGCACCCAGTTCCACTCGGCCTACATCCTTGACTTTGGTTAGGGTACCGTCCGGCTGGGTCCGCAGCACCAGATCGGCAAACTCAGTTTCGTCCCGTAGTTGCCCCTGGATGCGAATCGGCAGATTAAACGGCTGATTCTCCATGGCCGGTTCACCGCCAATCGCTCCCCCGCCAACTTGCAGATTGTGCGACCTCAGGGCCTGCACCACATCATTGGCCGTTAGTCCTCTAGCCGCCATCTCATTCGGATCGAGCCACAGACGCATGGCATAGGTGCGATCGCCCAGCGTCACCAGATCCCCCACCCCAGGAACCCGCCTCAGCGCATCCACGACATACAAATCGAGATAGTTCGAGATAAAGATATCATCGTACTCGTTGTTCTCGGCATTAAAGCCATAGACCAACAGCACACTCGTGGAGGCGGCCTTGACCGTCACCCCGGTTTGCCGAACCGCCTCGGGAAGTGCCGGTTGGGCCAGCCCGACTCGATTCTGCACGTTGACCTGGTTGATGTCTTTGCTGGTGCCGGTTCTAAAGTAAACCTGGATGCGGCTATCGCCCGAATTGCCGCTGGTAGAGGTGATGTATTCCATGTTCTCTACCCCGTTGATCTGGCGTTCTACGGGCGTGGTGACGGTATCTTCTACGGTTCGGGCATCGGACCCAGTGAAGTTACTCGTCACCTGAATTTGAATTGGGGCAATATCCGGCAAGTTCACAACCGGCAGCAGCGGAATTGCAATGCCACCCGCCAACAAGATGATGATCGTCGTCACCGTCGTCAACACTGGACGCCGAATAAACGCATCAGAAATCGAAAAAATAGCCATGCGGGATTGCTCCTACGACTGGGGCTGAACCGGGGCACCGTTTCTCAACCGGAGAATATTCGAAGTCGCGATTTGCTCGCCGGCTTCAATGCCGTTGAGGACTTCATACTGATCGCCTTGCAGGGTGCCCAACTTCACGGGACGCTGTTCCACAATCGGTTGAGCTGACTCGGTGCCGTCCTCCGATGTGGTGATCACATAGACAAAGCCCTGTGCCCCAGTGCGCGTCACCGCCGTCATCGGTATCAAGATCCCGGGATTCTGCGCCCAAATCACTCTCGCCCGCACAAACTGGCCATTTCTGAGCTGTCCGTCTTGGTTCGAGAAGCGGGCTTTCACCAGCACAGACTGCGCCTGGGTATTGACATTGGGCGAGACGAAGTTAATGGTGCCGGTGGCAATTTTCTGTTTGTTGTTGGGATCAAGGAGTTCTACAGGTAAGCCCGCTCGCAAATCTGGCAAGCGGTTGGCAGGGACTGAGAGCCGCAGATCGAGGGCAGCGTTCTGGGTAATGGTGGTGATGGTTTGCCCGGTCGTCACCACATCCCCTGCCTTAACAGCAATATCCCCCACAATACCGGACAGCGGCGACAGAATTTGCCGGAAGTTGACACTGACCCGGGCTGCATCTACCTGAGCTTGGGTCTCCTTAACCCGGCTTTCCGATTGGGCAATTTGCACCTCTGCAACTCGCAGCTGCTCTCGGGCGGTTGTGAGTCGATTCCGG
The DNA here is from genome assembly GCF_032598965.1 of Leptolyngbya sp. NK1-12. Classification (NCBI taxonomy): domain Bacteria; kingdom Bacillati; phylum Cyanobacteriota; class Cyanophyceae; order Leptolyngbyales; family Leptolyngbyaceae; genus Leptolyngbya; species Leptolyngbya sp. NK1-12. Next base: position 4,742,097 of record NZ_CP053586.1, on the reverse strand, counting down.
GCAGCTTCTAGGTTATTTTCGGCCTGATCAAACTGATACGCCCCAATCGCGCCCTGCCCGACTAGATATGTTGCCCGCTCATAGTTGGTTTGCGCTAGCGCCACATCCGATTCCGCCGTTGCCACCTGTGCTAAGGCCACTTTTCGTTGCCGAACCGCCGTTTCTCGGGATGCCCTGGCGCTTTGCAGGGTCGCCGTAGCACCTTGCAATTGGGGCATAGTTTGATCGGGTCTCAGCGTCATAATCGGGGTACCTCGCCCGACTCGATCGCCCGGTTGTACCAAAATGTCCTGAATTTGTCCCTGAACTTCTGGCCGAACTTCAACAATCTCAGCCGCTTGCAGTGTACCGACGAATTCAGACATCTCTTGCACGCGTCCTGGTTCAATCTTCTGCCACTGCACAGGGACAGCCGTGGGTGCGCTGGCCTGCTGAGACGAATCCGGTTGGCTACATCCCCCTACAAGTGACACAGACAGCAACACCGTACTCAAGAGATGCTTAGGAAAATGTTCACTCAATCTTGTAATCATTGCTTCGCAATCCTGGCAAAGACCGTAGCAGCTCACTTCACAACAAAGATGACTAAACTAAAACGATAACCAAGGTAGCCATAAAGATAGCCATAGAATAAGGTATATCCCACTGTCTGAACAGTTTTTATAAAACTTTAAGACAGGTACGGGATGTGTGGCATTTGAACAGTCGGCTGAACCGAAAGCTGCTAACCAGCTTATGTCACAGTAGGTTTAGTTGCACATCGCGTAATATAGAAAACTCTATATGGAAAAGCCTAAATCTATCAGATCACTAATTACAGATCGCTAATTAGGCCACTTTAGATTATTAACCAAATCACTATCAGATCTCTGAACAAGCCCATGCTATTCAGCTCAACCTTTACGCTAACCCTCTAAGAGCATCATTAATTAAGTAGTCCTCAATATAACTCATTTACATTTTCGCATCCTGGCAATCGTCCCAATGGTAGTAACATAAAATTTAATTTGCTCAAATTTGTTAAATCAGAACAAAATCATAAAACTTGACAAATTCCAACGCTATCAAAAAAGGCAAGATCGATCAAAGCGTTCGACTTCTTTGGAGTCTGTTTCGCTCGCGGCAGGATGCCCTAGAACCACGCCCTCACACCCCCTACACCTCACATGAGTGAAAAACGCTACATGTTCAGTTTATCTATTTATCTATAGAGGCCCACTAATCGAGCAATAAACACCGCTGGATAGATCACACCTACCATTCCTTCCAAATTGGCTAAGACTCTGGCAACCCTGCTAGCAGGAGAGATGTCTCCGTAGCCAACGGTGGTTAGGGTGGTAAAGCTGAAGTGGGTCAGATCGGCTCTGGTGAGGGGTGTAGATTCAGCAGTGAAGGAACTGGCGTCGAAACTGTAAACAATCTCATACAGGCCAGCCCACAAAAAACCCAGTAAAAAGTAAACGCAGATGCCTCCTTTAATAATGTCAGTCGTTACCTGTTCAACAAGCGCTAATTCTCGCAGAATTAAATAAACAGATAACGCGAGAAATGCCAAGAAAATAGCAGTGCTAGAGGTTACCAATAAGCGACGGTCATTCGGCAAGTGAGCAAACAAATCGCTACATATTCTCAGCAGCAGAGCCAGGAACACTAAACTGACGTGCATCCTGAGTGCCCATTGACTGTGCTGAATTTGGTGGATAACGATAACCACGCCTCCTAGAAATACGAGAAGAACAATCACAGCTCCGATGGACTGCTCTACCAGAAATGGGGACATAAGATAGACCAGAATCAAGAGGGTTAGGAGGCGATTATACTTATTTTCCGCGGCTCGAATCAGGTCATGAAATCGCATAGCATCAATGGGTTAAGCCTGATCGCAAATTGAGAATAGAAAAAGTTGAAGCCCTTGAAGCCAGTGAGCAGAAAGGGCGCGGCCCTCAGTGTAGGGCGTGATCAGCGGTGGCAGAGCCGAGTACTTTCAATCAAGTACTCTCAACAGAGCACTCTCAATAAGTGGTCTCAATAATGGGTATACATTGAGAAAATCAGATTGACAGAACTCGGAATCAGTGCTGTGGCGATACTTAAGAATTAATAAAATGTGGCATAGACTATCAAAAAACGACAAGTAATGAAGATAATATCAGCACAGAGGGATTGGGATAGTGGGGACAAGAAAATAAAGGTGAACGTTTAGAATTTTTTAACTGTTGCATCTTTGGGTCTGTTTAGAATTTTGTGTCAATCCAGCGTTTGACTTCGCACTTCTCCTACCCGTATGACCGCCTCTACATTGACGTTCATGTAGAAAAATCGGGAGCAACCGCCATGGAAATCTCGCGCCCCAATCAACAAGAATTTGGCTATGCTTGTGGTTGTACTTCAGCACTGCGCTGGAGCATGAGTGGTTGGTGATAGCCGGTTTGTTAACTTCCGTGATTATTCTGTCAAGCTTGTATAAATTTAAGTGGAAGGAATCAGAGAGTTTCGTAAACTTGCTTTATAAGTTGAATGGCGGAACGTGATTCTGCTTCAGGGTTTGTGTCAACAGCGCCAACGTTGGCGTCAGCTTCCAGTGAATTTAGTCCCTGTTTGAAGTGATATGGCTTGGAGAACTTTGCTGCTTTAGTCTGGCTATCCAAGTTGCTGCTTCAGTTCAAAGTCCTCCCCTTTGTGTTCTATGTCTGATCGTTCTCCCGGTCGGTTTGAGTCGGTTGTGGGTGCTCCGATAGCTCGCAGCATAGACCCAAAGTTGGCCCTAAAGTTCATGCTATCTCTTCTGATTGCTTTGGTCGAACTGCTGAGTGCATCTGTAGCTGGCTGGACCTGCATCGCTCCGGCAATTGCGTCAATTGTTCAACTTATCGCGGCTTGTATCTCAGCATCTAGTAGCTGCCCAGTGTCGGGGTGGCAATTCGGGTTGAGGTGGTAGCGACAGTGATTGATAACTTCATACCCCGGCTTCTTCAGGAAGCTGGGGATTTGTGCTGTTTGTGTGCTTTTGAATGCCCCTTTCAATTACTCCAGAGGTTTCTATGTCGAATCTACAGAGTTTGAGTCCAACTGAGATAGCGTTTGTTGATGCGGGCGTTAGCAACGCTAGTTCGCTGATGTCCCAGTTCCAAGCCGGGACCGAAGTGCATCTGCTCGATGCTTCTCAAGATGCGATTGCGCAAATCACGCAGGTTTTGGCCAACCGTACCGATGTCAGTGCGGTTCACCTGGTCTCGCATGGTAGGAATGGCGCACTACAACTCGGTGGAGATACTATTAGTGATTTGAGTGAGTACACTGCTGAGCTGAAGCTCTGGTCCAACTCGCTGACTACCGATGCGGATATTCTGCTCTATGGCTGTCAAGTGGCAGCAGATGCAAAAGGTGTGGCGTTTGTGAACAGTCTGGCCCAGCTCACGGGTGCAGATGTGGCGGCGTCCGATGACCTGACGGGTTTGGGGGGTGACTGGATACTGGAATATCAGACCGGCAGCATCGAGACGGTGGCGATTACCGATACGGCTTATCAGGGCACGCTGGCCAACTTCTTTGTCACCAGCACCAGTGATGTCGTCAATGCCACCGATGGCGTCCTCACCTTGCGCGAAGCCATTACCAATGCCAATACTCAAGCTGGTACCGACAACATTTTCTTCAGCGTCAACGGCACCATCACCCTGACTGGAGGAGAATTAGGCATCAGCAGTGATGTGAACATCTACGGCAATGGTGCCCCCTTCCTGACCATCAGTGGCAACAATGCTAGTCGCGTCTTCAACATCAGCAGTGGCACGGTGCTGTTGTCGGGGCTGACCATCGCCAGTAGTCGGGTTACTGGTGGTGGCGGCGGCGGCATCCGCAACAATGGCAACTTGACTGTGCAGTTCTGTACCTTCAGCGGCAACTCGGCCAGCAACGGCAGCGGCATTGCCAACTTTGGCACCGTGACGGTCAACAGCAGTACCTTTAGCAACAACTCGGCAGTCTTCGGCGGTGGCATTGACAACTTTGGCAGCCTGACAGTCAATAGCAGTACCTTCTCCGGCAACTCGGCCAGCCAAGGCGGCGGCATTCTCAACGATGGCAGCCTAACGGTCAACAGCAGCACCTTCAGTGGCAACTCGGCAGGCTTCGGCGGCGGCATTCTCAACAACCGTGGTACCCTGACGGTCAACAGCAGCACCTTCAGTGGCAACTCGGCAAGCAACAGTGGTGGTGGCATTGCCAACTTTGGCAACCTGACGGTGAATGGCAGCTATTTCCTCAACAATCAGGCCAGTGATAATGGTGGTGGCATTGCTCAGAGTATTGGAACGTCCACGCTGATCGGCAACGTGATCAGCCAGAACAGTGCGACCAATCAAGGTGGTGGGGTGTTCAGCGATAGCGGCACGGTCTATCTCCAGCTCAACAACATCAGCAGCAACACGGCTCCAACTGGGCCAGACCTGTTTGGGGCGTTTGTCAGCGGCACGAGTACACCGGGTAGCTTTGGCTTCAACGTCATCGGCAAGGGCGGCGGCTTCACGGGGATTGTGAATGGCGTGAATGGCGATGTGATTCTGGTGCCCTGATCAGGTCGAGCCAAACAAGTTGGGTCGCTGGTGACTGTGGAATAGCCAGATTGACCGATGCGGTGCTGCCAACCTAACGCAACCGTAACTGTAACGTTTCCACAACTATTCAATAACTTATCCTCAAACTAGGAGATTCAAACAATGGCATTTATTCCCGGTACTCCCAACGATGACAACCTGATTGGTACCGAATTCACTGATCTAATCCAAGGCAACGACGGCAACGACACCCTCGATGGCGGCACAGGCGGCGACTTCGACAATGACTTCCTCTACGGAGAGCAAGGCGATGACCTGCTGCGCGGCAACAACGGCAGCGATTACCTGGATGGCGGCGATGGCCTCGATGGGCTGATCGGTGGCACGGGGATTGACACCCTCTTCTGTGGTGCGGGCCAAGATGGGGCACAAGGTGGCGACGGCAACGACTTCATCTATGGTGGCGATGGCAACGACAGCTTAGATGGCGACAACGACAACGACTACATTGATGGCGGCAACGACGAAGACTTCATCTCAGGCGGTGACGGCATCGACACGCTGAGCGGTGGAGCGGGTAACGACAGCTTGGTGGGCGACTTTGGTAACGACAGTTTGTTTGGTGGAGCAGGTCAAGATGCCTTTGGCTTGGGGCAGAGTGCTGATGTTTTTAACAGCACCGGAGGAGGGAGTGGTAAGAGTCTGAGCGTTTCGAGTCCCTTAGCACCTACGGAGTCGATATCCTCTACGACTTCACAGTAGGCGAAGACCAGATCTACCTGAGCGCTGCTTTTCAACTGAACAACGGACGGGCTGACATTACCTTTGCAGCAAATGATGTGGAGGCGGCCACCAGCAGCGGCAGGGTGGTCTACAGCCGCAGCACGGGCAACTTGTTCTTCAACCCCAATGGTACAGAGGCTGGCTTGGGCGACAGAGGCGGGCAGGTTGCCATTGTGATTGGTGCCCCCAACCTCAGTGCCAGCGATTTTGTCACTCAGGCAGAAGTCATTGGAGGGTTTGTTCCCTTCCGTTAGGCAGAATGTTTAATAGGCAGAATGTTCAATAGGCAGACCATCAGAGGCAGGCGAACTCACCGTGATTTTTGCAGATCTGGTAGCAATTCTGTCCGGCCTCTAATCTGCTGTTGCAATATGGTTATTTATCAATTTCAGTTTTATTCTTTTCTGATTTTCGCCACATGTAACAAATCTAATCAACAATTGGTTAACACTACTGTCCATAAGTTATCTGTTGGAGTAATTTAATCAAATTATTTGCTTTGTCGAGCCAGGAACCGTAGATCTGAGTAGGCGTCGGCAATGGTACAGGAACTGTTTGAACTGGCTGAGAAGTGTGATTAGATCATGCTAAGTCGTGTTCAATGTCAATCAGGAATGGATGCAACAGCAGCGCTTGATGCTCTTAATCGGTTAATCTTTGCCAAAACTGGCAAGCAGTTAAACACGCTGCAATCTGCTGTGTTTTGTGGAACCTGGCTGGGCCAGAAATATCAAGACATTGCTGCATCCTGTCACTGCTCCGATGCCCATATCAAAACGGTTGGGGCAGAACTTTGGGAACTCCTCTCGCAGCTATTAGGAGAACCCGTGAGCAAAAAAAACCTTCGCTCAGCCTTAGAACGTTGGGACGCCGCATCATTTCTACCTGATGCTGATCCTGCTTCAGTAACCTGTGACTGGGAGTTCCCGGAAGGGCAGGTGCGAGTTGGGTCACGGTTTTATATCCAGCGCCCTCCGATTGAAGACCGCTGCTATCAAACGCTGTTGCAGCCGGGCGCGCTGCTGCGCATCAAAGCCCCCCGCCAGATGGGTAAAACCTCTCTACTGGCGCGGATGCTGCACCATGCCCAACAGCAGGGGATGCGGACGATTATGCTGGATTTGCAATTTGTTGATAGCAAAATATTTCAAGACCTGGATCGGTTTTTGCAGTGGTTTTGTGCGCGGGTGACGCGCGGGCTGGAGCTGCCGTTGCAGTTAGCAGACTATTGGCATGACATCTTTGGCAGTAAAACGAGCTGTAAGGATTATTTTGAAGGCTACCTGTTGCCGCAGCTAGAGCAACCCCTGGTGTTGGCGCTGGATGAAGTCGATGAGGTGTTTCAATATCCGGAAATCGCCGATAACTTTTTTGCGCTGCTGCGCGGCTGGCATGAGGATGCCAAAAACAATGAGCTTTGGCAAAAACTGCGCCTAGTTCTGGCCCATTCCACTGAAGGCTACATTCCACTCAACATCAACCAATCGCCGTTTAACGTGGGCCTGCCGATTGAGCTGCCTGAGTTCAACGCTGCCCAGATTAGCACCCTCGCCCATTGCTACGGCTTGGCTTGGCAAACTGCGCAGGTTGAGCAACTGATGAACCTCGTGGGCGGGCATCCCTATTTGACCCACATTGCGCTCTACCACATGGCTTCCGAACAGTTGCCTTTAGAGGCGTTTCTGCGGCTAGCTCTGACGGAAGCCGGTCTGTATAGCAACCATCTGCGCCGCCATCTGCTGGTCCTCCAGCAACAGCCCCAGCTCGCCTCTGTGGTTGGGCAATTAGCACGGCAGTCCGCGACCGAAACGCCGCCCAATCTGACCGCTGTGGAAATTTTTCAGCTACATCGGATGGGATTGATCCAGCTTCAGGGGAGCCAGGTGCGGCTGCGCTGTGAACTGTATCGGCAGTATTTTAGCGATCGCTTATGATCTCTTACAGCTTTTTCAGACCGATGAAGTCCATGAAAATGCGGTGCAGGGGCACAGCCCCCACCCCCCGTACCTTAGTTGAGTAAAAAAAGTTGAGTAAAAAACGCTGTAAGGCTAGGTGGCGGCATGTTAACAGCAAATCCGGCTTATCGCTATCAAGTGGGCGGCAGTTTATCTTTGGAGTCTGCCAGCTATGTGACGCGCCAAGCCGATGAAGATCTCTACCAGGCGCTGAAGCGCAGCGAGTTTTGCTACGTTTTAAGCGCCAGACAAATGGGCAAATCTAGCCTGCGGCTGCGCACCATGCATCGACTCCAGCAGGTTGGGGTGCGATCCGGCGTGATTGACATGACCCTGATTGGCAACCGTCAGATTACCCTAGAACAGTGGTATGCCTCGATCCTGCAAGGACTGGTCAGCAATTTCAAATTACCTGTGAGTTTAGCGGCCTGGTGGCGAGAGCGTACCCACCTCTCTGCCGTCAAACGGTTTAGTGAATTTCTCGAAACCGTCCTGCTGGCTGAAATCGAGCAGCCCATCGTGATTTTCATTGATGAAGTTGACAGCGTTCTGGGGCTGGATTTTTCCACCGATGATTTTTTCGCCCTGATCCGGGCCTGCTACAATCTGCGGGTCGAGCAGCCAGCCTATCGTCGCCTCACGTTTGTGCTGCTGGGCGTAGCCACCCCAAGCGATTTGATTGCCGACAAAACCCGCACCCCCTTTAATATCGGCCAATCGATTGAATTGAAAGGCTTTCAGCTCCAGGAATCACGCCCGCTTTTGCCCGGTTTACAAAGCGTCGTTCCCCAGCCGGAATTGCTACTCCAGGCGATCCTGGACTGGACTGGAGGGCAACCCTTTCTGACCCAGAAGCTCTGTCAGTTGGTTCTGGAAGCCTACCAGACGAGTAGCTATCCGGCGAACAGCCAACCGGCGAACAGCCAACCGGCGAACAGCCAACCAATGACAGCACCCCATACGGCACCCTATGCAGTTTGGCTAGAAATGCTGGTGCGGTCAAAGGTGATTGACTACTGGGAATTGCGGGATGATCCAGAGCATCTGCGAACCATTGCCCACCGATTGCTGCACGATGAGCAGCAGGCAGGGCGGCTGTTGGGACTGTATCAGACCCTATTGACTGGTGCAACGGTGCCAGCCAACGATAGCCGAGAACAAATTGAGCTGCTGCTGTCGGGGCTGGTGGTGAAAGAGCAGGGCCGTTTGCAGGTGCGGAACCGCATTTATCAAGCTGTGTTTAACGCCGAGTGGGTGGAACAGCAGCTAGCTCAGTTGCGCCCCTATGCAGCAGCGCTAACAGCATGGCGGCAGTCAGACTGTCGCGATCAATCCCGCTTGCTGAAAGGACAGGCCCTGGCCGATGCCCAAACCTGGGCCGAAGGGAAAAGCCTGAGCGATCTAGATTACCGCTTTTTGGCAGCCAGTCAAACGCTAGTGCAGCAGGAAAGGCAGCTTGTGCTGGAGGCCGAACGGGCGCAGGAATTGCAGGCGCGTCTGAAGCAGGAGCAGAAAACCGCCAGTCTCCAGCGAAATTTGCTGGTGGCGGTGGGGGTAGCGCTTCTGATCACCACGGGGCTGGGGCTGTTGGCGTTTGGTGAATATCGCAAAGCCCACATTAATGAAGTGAAAGCCATTGCCAAAGCGTCGGAAACGCTGTTTACCTCTGGACGCCGCCTGGAAGCCCTGGTGGAAGCAATGCGTGCCCATCAGAGATTACGCTCCTGGCAACGCCTGTCCCTGGTTGGCAGTAACCCCCAAACCGCCCAGGTCGAAGCTGTTTTACGGCAGGCTGCCTACGGTGTGGTTGAGTATAACCAGCTTGCTGGTCATCAAGACTCTATCTACCGAGTGGCGATCAGTCCGGATGGACAGATGCTGGCTTCGGCGAGCCGAGATGGGACGGCAAAACTTTGGTCTGCCGACGGGCGATTGCTGCACACCCTGCGAGGCCATCCAGACTGGGTAACGCATGTGGCGTTTAGTGGCGATGGGCAAACGGTGATTTCAGCCAGCAAAGACAAAACGGTTAAACTATGGCGACGCGACGGAACACTGATACGGACGCTGATCGGTCAGGGAGATGCCACGCTGGCAGGACATGGGGACATTGTGTTCAAAATTGCCTTGAGTCCAGACGGGCAGTTCATTGCCTCCGCCAGTATGAATGGCACCGTCAAGCTGTGGACGACCAGCACGGGGCGTTTAGTCCGAACCTTTGGGCAACACCAGGGACGGCACCAGGGACGGGTCTGGAGCGTTGCCTTTAGCCCTGACGGCCAGCAGATTGTCTCTGGGGGAGAAGATAGAACGATCAAAATTTGGACTTTAGAAGGGAAGTTGGTGCGGAGTTGGACAGGGCATCGCAATGTTGTGCAGTCCTTGGCCTTTAGTCCCGATGGTCGAACCCTGGCCTCTGGCAGCAAGGATATGAGCGTCAAACTCTGGACGGTGCAGGGGCAATTGCTCCAGACCTACGAAGGACACCAGGGCGAGGTTCTGAATGTGGCCTTTAGCCGGGATGGCACTGTAGCTTCTTCTAGCAGCGATGGCACGGCGCAACTTTGGCAGCCTGACGGGACATTGCTTCTGAAGCTGGAGCATGGAGGGCGGATTCCGCGAGGCATCGCCTTTAGCCCAGACGGTAAATGGTTTGCTTCAGGCGGCGCTGATAACACGATTAAGCTCTGGCGATTGCGCGATCGCTTCCTGACCCAGCTCACCGGACATCAGGATTTGGTCGCCAGAGTTGCCTTTAGCCCCGATGGCAACCTGCTAGCTTCGGCGAGTGCCGATAAAACGGTTAAACTCTGGACGCGGCAGGGGCAGTTATTCAGAACGCTCAGACATCAAGATGGCGTGTTTTCGGTTGCCTTTAGTCCCAACGGCAGACTGCTGGCTGCGGGCAGCGAAGCCGACGGCACCATCAAGCTTTGGACTCTAGAGGGTGAGCTGCTGACCACCTTAAGGGGCCATCAGGCCGGTGTATATGGGCTGGCCTTTAGTCCCGATGGCAAAACGCTGGCTTCGGGTAGCCTGGACAAAACCATCCGGCTCTGGCGGATCGCTGACAAAATCTCTCCCGGCGGAGCCATCCAGCCTCAGGAGGTCACCTGGATCAAAACCCTGAAGGGCCATCAGCAAAATGTGATTGCCGTTCGGTTTAGCCCAGATGGCCAATATCTGGCGTCGGCAGGCTGGAATGGCGAGATTCTGCTCTGGCAGCCAGACGGTCGCCTGATTCGGTCGATTGCCAACGTTGCTGGGGGTGTGAATGATCTGACGTTCAGCCCGACTGGCCAAATGCTGGCTTCGGCAAACGGAGATCGTACAATTAAGTTTTGGAGTCTAGCGGGACGGTTGCTCCAAACTTTTACCGGGCATCAGGCCCATGTGATTGCGGTAGCCTTCAGTCCAGATGGGCAAAGACTCGTCTCTGTTAGCCAAGACCGCAGCGTCAAACTGTGGCAGACAGACGGAACGCTATTGGCCACCCTCAACGCCCATTCCAACACCATACCGGGCGTGGCTTTCAGTCCAAATGGTCGGCTTGTGGCCTCAGCTAGCTGGGATAGGACGGTGATTCTGTGGGACTTAAACCGGGTAGTCGATCTGAATCAGGTGCTGGAATTTAGCTGTGAATGGATCAAAGACTATCTGACAACCCATCCCCAGCCGGAGGAACAGCTCTGCAAAGATCTTGATTAATGTACAATTTGGCGAACCAATCCTAACTAAATCCTACTTTTTGGTGGCTCTCAGCAAAAAAGTAGGGTGGTTAAACAGAAAACTCCCTACCCGCAAGACCAAAAGCCAATACTTTCTCAAACCATCGGGACTCTATTTTCCTTGTATGCTTGGTTAGATCTATCTAAATAGGATCTAACTAGGAAAGCCAGCTAGTTAAGCAGCACAGTCTGAACAGGTCTCTGTAGGGTGCATGTAGGCTGCATGTAGGGTGCAGAGCAGGAGACCACAAAAATCGTCACGCCATCACTGGTGTTGCATAAGTTAGCGGTAATTGACAGGGTGATAGGAGCTTTGGGGCTAGTTCTCTTTCGCCTCCTTTGAATTATGAATGACTTTTGATTCTCAAAAACGCTTTTAGAACGCTACTTATGCAGCTTAGATACATATAGCTTGAGATAAAGGAAATGTAAGGGCAATGCTATCGATAAAACCGTAGATCTTGTTGAATTTATTACACAATTTTCTTGTTTTGATTGTCTAAATCAAGCAGATCAAGCAAGCTAAGGCTGAGAAAGGCGTGACTGAAGCACTCAGACTTCTGCATAGATTCAGCTCGCGCCGCATTTTTAGAGAAAACCCATACATTCAGCCCAGATGCTAAACGGTCGCTGCTGCGGCCTGCTTTGCTATGGACTGTTCCTGTGCCTGATATGTAAACCCCAATATCCGACGTTTGCTTTTTGCAGCTTTGCAAACTAGTCATCCGTGTTCTGTATCGTTTCTATAGAGGTTCCCATGGCTCATACTTCAGCCTCAGGTAGTTTATCCAGCCTGAGTTCATCCAGCTTGAGTTCGTCGGCGCTGGCGTTTGTGGATGCCAGTGTGGCTAATCCAGAGTCCTTGATCTCCCAGTTCCAGGCCGGCACCGAAATTCATTTGCTCAGTCCAGACCGGGACGCGATTGAGCAAATCACCCAGATTCTGTCTAGTCGTTCCCACGTCAGCGCCGTTCACATCCTCTCTCACGGCAGCAGTGGCGCATTGCAGTTGGGTGACAAAACTGTGGATGACTTGAGCGATTACAGGGCTGAACTACAGCTCTGGTCAAACTCGCTGAATGCCGATGCTGATATTCTGCTCTATGGCTGTAACGTGGCGGCGGGTGAGGCAGGCGTGGCTTTTACAAATAGTTTGGCTCAGCTCACGGGGGCAGATGTAACAGCATCCGACGATTTGACCGGGCAGGGCGGCGATTGGCAACTGGAATATCAGACGGGCAGCATCGAGACGGCTAGCATCGCTGCAACTGACTACAGCTCAACCCTAGCCAACTTCACCGTTACTACCCTCAACGATGTGGTCGATCCCAGCGACGGCGTGATTAGCCTTAGAGAAGCAATCAATGCAGCCAACGCGCTGGATGGCACCGACAACATCTTCTTTGCGGTCAACGGCACCATCACCCTGGGTGGTTCTGAACTGACGATCAGCAGCAACCTTAACATCTTTGGCAACGGTGCGTCGCTCCTGACGGTGAGCGGCAACAATGCTAGTCGAGTGTTTGATATTAGCAGTGGCACGGTCACGTTTTCAGGACTGACGATTGCTAACGGTAACGGTGCTGGCAGCAATGGCGGTGGTATCAACAATGCTGGAACCCTGAATTTGCTTAACTGCACAGTCCGCAATAACTTAGACAGCGACGGTGCATTCGGCTTTGGTGGTGGCATCTTCAATAGCGGTACGCTGACCATTACAGGCGGCACCATCCGCGACAACAGAGCCTTTAGCTCTGGCGGCGGCGTTGCAAATACGGGAACGCTGACGCTAACGGGCTGTACGGTCAGCGACAATGTTGCTAATGATGGCAATGGACTTGGCGGTGATGGCGGCGGCATCGCGAATACCGGCAGTTTGACGGTCAACAGCAGCAGCTTCAGCAATAACTCAGCATTTATTTTTGGGGGTGGCATTGTCAATTCAGCCGGAACCGTGACGGTGAATGGTAGCACTTTCACAGGCAATCGGGCAGAATTTGGCGGTGGGATTGCTAGCGCAGTGACGCTGACCATCACGAGCAGCACCTTGCGGGACAATCAGGCAGGCTTTAGCGGGGGCGGCATTTGGAACGTCGGAATGCTGACGGCTACTAGCGTTTTGTTTACAGGCAACCAAGCGGTCAATGGGGCTGGACTCTACACCAATGACGAAGCCGTAGTTGACTTCTGCACCTTCACCAACAATCAGGCCGATGATGAGGGCGGCGGCATCTTCGCCGAGGGTGTTCTCAACCTGGGCAACAGCTACTTCCAGGGCAATCGGGCTACCAACAGCGGCGGCGGTCTCTACCTCACCGGCAGCGATGCCAAGGTCAGCCTCTCCACCTTCCTCAGCAACAGTGCTAGCGAAGGCGGAGCAATCGGGCTAGGCGTGTCAGGCGGCACAAGTACGCTGCTGGTCACCGATTCAGTTCTGCGGTTCAACAGCGCTACGACCAGCGGCGGCGGCATCTTTGCTGGAGCAGGCGATCAGGTGACGATTCGGCGTTCTCAGGTGCGGCAGAACAGTGCTCCGAGTGGGGTTGACCTGTTTGGGGCGTACATCAGCGGCGGCTTCAACCTGATTGGCAAGGGCGGCGGCTTCACGGGCATCGTCAACGGCGTCAATGGCGATGTGATTCTGGTGCCCTGACTGGTGCCCTGACCAAACAAGTTTGGTTGCTGGCAATTGTGGGATAGCCAAATTAACCAATGCGTTGCTGCTAATCGAACGCAGCCGTAACCGTAACGTTCCCACTAACATCCAATTACTTATCCTCAAACCAGGAGATCTAACAATGGCATTTATTCCAGGTACCATCGACGACGATGATCTGAACGGCACCGAGTTCTCAGATATCATCACTGGCGAGGCCGGCAACGATACTCTCGATGGCGGCACAGGTGGCGTTTTTGATGCCGACTTTCTCTATGGCAATGCAGGTAATGACAGACTTTTTGGCAACGAGGGCAACGACTACCTCGATGGTGGCGATGATCGTGACACCTTGGTTGGCGACAATGGTAATGACATCATTGTCTGTGGCAATGGCGATGATCGTGCTTCTGGCGGCAACGACATTGACTTCCTCTACGGCAATGCGGGCGATGACCGATTGAGCGGTGGCAGTGGTAGTGACTACCTCGATGGCGGCGATGGTAATGACACCTTGGGTGGCGGCGATGGCAATGACCTCGGCATTGACACTCTAGTGGGCGGGACCGGAAATGATCGCTTGAACGGCTTCGAGGGAGACGACCTGCTGTTTGGCGGTATCGGGGCCGATACGTTTATCTTCTTTCCAATTGTCGGTGCCGATATCATCTATGACTTTCAGTTGGGTCAAGACCAAATTGAGTTAGTTGATTTCAATTTCGACCCGGCTACTGACTTGGCTTTTGTGGCGAGTGACGCTGCCGCAGAAACCAGCAGTGCCCGGATTGTTTACAGCCGAGGCAGTGGTTCGCTGTTCTTCAACCCCAACGGCAGTAGCGCCGGATTTGGCACTGAAGACTTGGGCTATGGCTCTGCGGGCGGCAGGATTGTCACCGTGCTGGGAGCACCTAATCTGACTAGTGCCGATTTCATTGTCCCTGCGCCGTAGAGCTTGATGTAGCCCCACACGTCATGCCCTTGGCTGACCAACAGGACAGCAAACCAGTTCTCTAGGTCGCCAAGGGCAGCAAAATTGAGCAGAGTTTCTTGCGCCTCTAGCTGTTCCAACAGGCTGCTTCTGCCGTCCCTTCATTCCCTAGACTGATCACCAGGCAGGGTGGCTAGCCAGTTCTCCAAATCACTCAGGGCAGCGAAATCGAGCAGGGCTTCGCCTAAGGTCTCTAGCTGTTCCAAGTCAAGGGCTTGCACCTGAGCCACAATCTCTAATGGCAACTCACCGACACGGCGAGTCAAGAGCTTAAGGATCAGTGATTGCCGACCTTCTTGCCGTCCCGCTTCTCGCCCTCGCTTTTCGCCTTCTTGCAATATCTCCTGATACCAGGGTGACTCTCGCAATATCGCCATATCCCACCTCATGATTTGCTGCACGACTGCACTGTCCAATACAAAACTAGCAAAGAATCCCAGTAACGATTCCAACTCGACCATCTGCTGATCCTGCCGCAACTGGTTCAACGCTCGCTGCACAACCGCCACCGCTCCACCCTGCTTCAAAATCGGCACAAAGGGCAATAGGGCTGTGAGTGACTGCTCAAATACTAGTTCTGCCTCTACCTCCCAGAGGTTGATGACGCGATAGTCTTGTCTCGCTTCTAACCCCAGAAAGCTGGACTCATAGCGCTGAGCAATCACTACCGAAGCAGCAGGGGACAGGATGTTCACCAGCACTGGATAGACCGGCAGGTTATACTTCTCCTCCGCTAGGGCGGCGTAGGCTCGCATTCGCGTCGGTAGGTTGGCGTTGTAGCGCAACTGCAACTCATTCATCACCAGGAATTCGCCATGCTCAGGACTGCTGACTTTGACCAGCACATCGTTGTCGCGGCTGAGCCACTGAAACTCAGAGCCGAGGATCGCTTGAGCGACCAGATCCGGCTGTTGCGTCACCCACTGCACCCAAGCAGTGGGAGCGAGGCTGATCAAGCGTTTGCCGCCAATGTCTGCTCTTTTAATCACAATAGTTGATCACAATAGACCGGAATAGACTTTCTTCAGTTTTCATCCCTATTTCATCCCTAGCATATCCATAGCTAATCTAGCCAATTCATTCTGCTATCACCTCAGCAACGATAAAGCATCAATGTTCAATCATTTTGACTGTAGCTCTACAGCAAAACATTAACTACCGAAGTAATAGCTGGGGTAATGGCTGAGCTAATAATCGAGTCAACGCACCAGAATGCTGATATATTTGCCCGCTAGTAGGGGGAAGGGCACAATCGGCGTGAATTTGCCCCGGTCGCTGGCTACCTGCTTGACCACCAACTCGTGGATAGCAAACTCAATCTGCTCCTGAGTGCCAATTAGCCAGATGCGCAGCCGGTCGCCGCCCAGATTGATGCCCGAATTGCCAAACTGATTGCCAAACTGATCGCCAAACTGATCGCCCAATTGCTCGCTAAACTGCTTTGCCAGCCGTGGGTTAAACTCTGTAGTCATGTTGATTCGCCTTTGTTTTCTTGCTGTTTTCTGGTGAAGTGAGAAGAAAACTTAAGGCGTGGTGGTCTAACCACGGGGTAACGAGGAGTGTCAAATCGCCCGATCTGGTTGCAGCAGAAACTGTTGCACCGGCAAGCGGTCCATCGGCTGCAACGATCGTTTACACTTGACACAGCCAGGTTCTCTGTCGTTAGCAGAGACTTTGGTTAGCTGGCTAGTTGTGCTGGTTACACTTCTAGTCAGCGACCTCGCCTTAAGCTGTCTACCGGTTCAGCATCACTGAACTCGTGAGCAAAGCATAGAGCATCGGGAGCTATCCTGCAAGCGTAGTTGGGTGACTTTTTGTGAATTTGGCAGGTGATGGGTGGGTGGGGCCGGTGGAGGATAGCCGGTTTGTTAACTTCCGTAATTATTCTGTCAAGCTTGTATAAATTTAAGTGGAAGGAATTAGAGAGTTTCGTAAACTTGCCTTATAAGTTTGATGGTGGAACGTGGTTCTGCTTCAGGGTTTGTGCAAACAGCAGCCAATGGTGGCGTCAGCTTCAAGTGAATTTAGTCCCTATTTGAAGTGATATGGCTCGGAGAACTTTGCTACTTTAGCCTGGCTATCCAAGTTGCCGCTTCAGATCTATCCAAAGTCCCCCCCTTTGTCATCCCTCTATGTCTGATCGTTCTCCCGGTCGGTTTGAGTCGGTTGTGGGTAATCCGATTGCTCGCATCCTAGACCCAGAATTAGTCATAAAGTCTGCTACAAAATTTGCCATAACATCCACGCTATTTATTCTGATTGCACTTCTAGTTGCAATTCTGACCCCATCTGTATCTGGCTGGGCCTGCATCGACTGGGCCTGCATCGGTCTGGCGATTGTGTCAATTGTCCAACTTATCGCAATGACCTCAGCATCTAGGAGTTGCCCAGCTTTGGGGTGGCTATTGGGGGTGAGGTGGTAGCGGCAGTGACTGATAACATTCCTACCCTGGCTTTTTGAGGAAGCTGGGGGAATTGTGCTGTTTGTGTGCTCCTGAATGACCCTTTCAATCACTCCAGAGGTTTCTATGTCGAATCTACAGAGTTTGAGTCCAACTGAGATAGCCTTTGTCGATGCAGGCGTTGCCGACTCTAGTTCACTAATCGCTCAGTTCACAGCAGGCACCGAAGTGCATCTGCTCGATGCTTCTCAAGATGCGATTGACCAGATCACGCAAGTTCTGTCAAGTCGTTCTCAGGTCAGCGCCGTCCACATCGTTTCGCACGGCAGCGATGGTGCGTTGCAGTTGGGCGGAGAAACAATCAGGGATTTGAGTGAATATGAGGCTGAGCTACAGCAATGGTCCAACTCGCTCATAGCCAATGCCGACATTCTGCTCTATGGCTGCAACGTGGCAGCAGATGCAGCAGGTGTGGCGTTTATACAGAGTCTGGCCCAGCTCACGGGGGCGGATGTGGCGGCCTCGGATGACCTGACCGGACTGGGCGGCGACTGGGAGTTGGAATACCAGACGGGGCAAGTCGAGACGGTCGGCTTGGCTGCTTTCAACTACAGCTCGACTCTGGCCAGCTTCACCGTCAGCAACACCAACGACAGCGGTGCAGGCTCACTGCGACAGGCGATTCTCGATGCCAATGCTGCGGCAGGAGCCGACACGATTAACGTCACCACCACGGGCATGATCACCCTGACCACTGGCGAACTGACCATCACCGACAGCGTCAGCATCAACGGCAACGGCATCACCATTAGCGGCAACAACGCCTCGCGGGTGTTCAACATTGATGATAGCAATGAAAACCCTGATAAGACCGTCAGCCTGGATAGAGTGACCATTACCGGGGGACGCCGCACGCTCAGCATCAGCTTGGGTGGCGGCATCTTCAGCACTGAGAACCTCACCCTGAGCAACAGCACCATCAGCGGCAACTCCACCGCAGCCGCCTTCAGTGGCTTTGGCGCAGGCATTTATAGCTCTTCTGGCAGCCTGACGGTGAGCAACAGCACCATCAGCAATAACTCCATGTCAGAAGGCATCAATTTTGGCGCAGGCATTTATGTTACTGGTAGCCTGACGGTGAGTAACAGCACCATCAGCAATAACTCCGCCTCAGGGTTTAGCGGCTCTGGCGGCGGCATTGATACGACCAGTGGCAGCAGCGTCAGTGTGAGCAACAGCATCATCAGCAATAACTCCGTCTCAGGAAGAGGCGGCAGTGGCGGCGGCATTGCTAGCAGAGGCAGCCTGAGCGTGAGCAACAGCACCATCAGCAATAACTCTGCCTCATCAACCTTCACAACAGCACAAGGTGGTGGCATTTATAGCTTGGGCAGCCTGAGCGTGAGCAACAGCACCATCAGCAATAACTCCGTCACCACCACCACCTTAGAGGGCACCTTTGGCGGCGGCATTTATAGCAGTTCCGATCTATCGGGACAGATTGCCACCATTCGCAACTCGACGATCTCAGGCAACAGTGCAGGAGTGGGCGGTGGCATCTACAATAGCGAGGGTCTGCTGCAACTGCGCAACTCCACCGTCACCGCCAACACCGCAGGGCAGGGCAGTGGGGTCGCCAGCGTTGGGAGCACCTCCACCCGCACCGAGGGGGTCTCCAGCATCATTGCAGGTAACAGCAGCGGAGATGTCGATTTCAACAACGCCACCAACTCCTTTGCCAGCCTGGGCAACAATCTGATTGGCAGCGGCAACGCCACTGGTGCCTTCAACCAAACCGGCGACCAAACGGGTGTCACCAACCCCGGTCTGGCAGCTTTGGCCAACAACGGCGGTCCCACCCAAACCCATGCCCTGCTCACCACCAGCCCTGCCATCAATCGAGGCAGCAACCCCGATGGTTTGACCACCGACCAGCGCGGCTTTACTCGCATTGTGGGCGGCACAGCCGATATCGGCGCGTTTGAATCCGGAGCGACAGTAGCCAACACCCCTCCTACCACCACCGGCATCGCCAACGTCACGGTGAACGAAGACGCTTCTGCCACGACCATCAACCTGTTCGATGTCTTCGCCGACGCCCAGACCCCTGACTCTGGCTTGAGCTACAGCGTCACCAATAACAGCAACCCCGGACTGGTGGGCACCAGCATCACTGGCGGCAATCTCACCCTCGCCTATGCCGCTAACGCCTTTGGCACGGCCAACCTCACTGTCACCGCCACCGACCCCGGCGGCCTCTCGGTCCCCACCAGCTTCAGCGTCACCGTCAATTCGGTCAACGATGCCCCCTCCTTCACCAAAGGCCCAGACCAGACCGTACCGCAAAATAGTGGCCCCCAAACCGTCAACAACTGGGCCACCAACCGCTCAGCCGGACCCGCCAACGAGTCAGGACAAACCCTCAGCTTCCTGGTCTCGAACAACAACAACGCCCTATTTTCGACTCAGCCCAGCATCGACCCGGCCACGGGCAACCTCACCTACACCCCGGCAGCCAACGCCAGCGGCACCGCAACAGTCACAGTCCAGCTCCAAGACAACGGCGGCACCGCCAACGGCGGAGTCGATACCTCTGCTGCTCAAACCTTCACCATCACCATCACCGCCGTCAACCAGCCTCCCTCCTTCACCAAAGGCACTGACCAGACTGTGAACGAAGACAGCGGTCCGCAGACGGTGAACAACTGGGCGACTGGCATCTCAGCCGGACCGAACGAGTCAGGGCAAACTCTCACGTTCCTGACCAGCAACAACAACAACGCCCTGTTCTCAACTCAGCCTAGCATTGATGCAACGGGCAAACTCACCTACACCCCGGCTGCCAATGCTAACGGCACCGCAACTGTCACAGTCCAATTGCAAGACAGTGGCGGCACGGCCAATGGAGGACAGGACACCTCTGCCCCTCAGACCTTCACCATTACCGTCAACCCGGTGAATGATCCACCTGTGGTCAACCTGACCTCGACCTCCCAGTCGATCCTCTCCAACAACAGCTTGATTAGCGGCGTCAGCATCAGCGACATTGATGCAGGTAGCAGTCCCGTCTCTGTCACCCTGAGCGTCAACAGCGGCACGCTCAATGTGGCCACGACACCGGGCGTCACCATCGGCAGCAACAGCACTGGCAACGTCACCCTCACCGGCACTGTCAGCGACATCAACACGGCTTTGTCAAACCTCAGATATACCAGCTCCAACAGCTTCTCAGGCAACGACAGTC
The DNA here is from genome assembly GCF_032598965.1 of Leptolyngbya sp. NK1-12. NCBI lineage: Bacteria > Bacillati > Cyanobacteriota > Cyanophyceae > Leptolyngbyales > Leptolyngbyaceae > Leptolyngbya > Leptolyngbya sp. NK1-12. The sequence goes on along the minus strand of NZ_CP053586.1, from coordinate 4,721,785 downwards.
TAAATGTCATCGTGAATGACAACGGCAACACGGGTGGTGGGGCTTTGAGTGACAGCAAGACCGTTGCTCTGTCTGTGGTGCGTGACCTGGGGACACTGGGTGTGTTTGGTCAGGTCGTCAGCGGTACGGTCAACGCCTCTGACCCCGAAGACCTGTATCAGGTGACGCTCACGACAGGAGCAACCCTGTTCCCCAGTCTGTATGTGCTCACGGGCGATGCGGACCTGGCGATTCTCGACAGTGTGGGTACCGTGATTGCCTCATCGAACAATCCGGGCTTGCAGGCCGAGCTGATTACCCAAGCCGTGCCAGCGGGAACCTATCGAATCAGAGTGCGACGCTTCACCGGTTCGACCAACTACAACCTGGTGATTGCCAAGTATTAGGGGGTGTATCCAGCTCAGCCCAGTTGGGGAGTTGCTGATTATGCAATGGCTTCTAGTCAACTGGGCTGAGCTGGTTGTGTTTGTTTATCTGTAGATTAATTCGTTCAGTTTTGATTCAACAAGGTATAACCGATGACTACTCAATCTAGTGTTTCCTTCAACGGTCAGATTGCTTTCGTTGATGCTGGCGTCTCTGATTCAGCATCGCTAGTCTCACAGTTCCAGCCTGGAACAGAAGTGCATTTGCTTGCTTCGTCTCAGGATGCAATTGAGCAGATTACGCAGGTTCTAGCGAGTCGTTCTGGTATCAGTGCGGTTCACCTCGTTTCACATGGCAGCAGTGGCGCGTTGCAGCTCGGTGCAGAAACAATCAGCGACCTGAGCGAGTATGATGCTGAGTTGCAACAGTGGTCAAATGCCCTCACGGCTGATGCCGATATTCTGCTCTATGGCTGCAACGTGGCGGCGGGTGAAGCAGGCGTGGCGTTTGCCAATAGCTTGGCTCAGCTCACAGATGCAGATGTGGCCGCCTCAGATGACCTGACCGGACTAGGTGGGGACTGGACTCTGGAATACCAGACCGGCAGCATCGAAACGGCGGCGATTGCCGATACGACCTACCAAGGCACACTGGTCAACTTCTTTGTCACCAGCACTGCTGATACCGTCGATGCCACCGATAACGTCCTCACCCTGCGCGAAGCCATCACTGCTGCCAATAACCAAGCTGGCACCGACAACATCTTCTTCAGCGTCAACGGCACCATCACCCTGACTGGCGGCGAGCTGGGCATCAGCAGTGACGTGAATATCTACGGCAACGGTGCACCGTTCGTGACCATCAGCGGCAACAACGCCAGTCGGGTGTTCAACATCAATAGCGGCACAGTGCTGCTTTCAGGACTGACGGTGGCGAACGGGTTCGCGGGTGGCGACAATGGCGGTGGCATTCTCAACAGTGGCATTCTCACCGTCCAGTTCTGTACGCTGCAAGGCAACTTGGCACTCTTGGGCGGCGGCATTAACAACAGGGGCACGCTGACGGTGAGTGGCAGTACCTTCAGCGGCAACTCGGCCCCCAGCGGCGGCGGCATTTTCAACAGGGACACTGTGACGGTGAGTGGCAGCACCTTCAGTGGCAACTCGGCAGGCGACGGTGGCGGCATTAGCAACTTTGGCACCCTGACGGTGAACAGCAGTACCTTCAGTGGCAACTCGGCAGACGGCTTGGGCGGCGGCGGCATTTACAACCTTGGCACTGTGACGGTGAGTGGCAGCACCTTCAGTGGCAACTCGGCAAGCAGATCCGAGGGCGGCGGCATCAACAACCTTCGCACCCTGACGGTGAGGAGCAGCTATTTCCTGAACAACCGGGCCAACACTGAGGGCGGCGGCATTTCCAATAGATTCATCGGCACCGCCACGCTGATCGGCAATGTGATCAGCCAAAACAGTGCAAACACTGGAGGTGGCGTCTTCAACGACGGTAACACGGTGAACTTGCAGCTCAACAACATCAGCAGCAACACGACCGCCACTGGCCCAGACCTGTTCGGTGCCTTTGTCAGCGGGCTGGGGACACCGGGCAGCTTCGGCTTCAACGTCATTGGCAAAGGCGGCGGCTTCAGTGGCATCGTCAATGGCGTCAATGGTGACGTGATTCTGGTGCCCTAGTCGCAGTCAAGTTTGAGGAGGTAGCTGTCACGATCGCTATCTCCTTTTTCTGCTCTTATCTATCTCCTTCTCATCTTTATGGAGTTATTCGATGAACACACAATCTGTTTGCTTCAATGGTCAAATTGCCTTTGTTGATGCTGGTGTTGCCAACTCTGATGCTCTGACCGCTCAGTTCAGCTCAGGCACCGAAGTGCATCTACTCGATTCGTTTGAGGATACAGTTGAGCAAATCACGCAGGTGCTAGCGAATCGTTCCAACGTCAGTGCTGTCCACATCATCTCGCACGGCGGCGATGGTGCGTTGCAGTTCGGCGGAGAAACTATCAGTGACTTGAGCGGGTATAAAGCTGAGCTACAGCAGTGGTCAAATTTCCTGACTTCTGATGCCGACATTCTGCTCTATGGCTGCAACGTGGCGGTGAATCAAGTCGGACAAGCGTTTGTGAATCAACTGAGCCAACTGACTGGAGCAGATGTGGCCGCCTCCGATGATCTGACAGGACAGGGCGGCGATTGGGATCTGGAATACCAGACGGGCAGCATCGAAACGGCTGCAATTGCTGCAACTGACTACAGCTCAACGCTGGCCAACTTCACAGTCACCAGTCTGGACGATACCGTCAATCCCAGCGATGGCGTGATTACCCTGCGTGAAGCGATCAACACTGCCAACATCCTCGACGGTACCGACAACATCTTCTTTGCCGTCAACGGCACCATCACCCTGGGCGGTTCAGAGCTGACGATCAGCAGCGACCTCAACATCTTCGGCAACGGGGCAAGTCTGACCACGATCAGCGGCAATAACGCCAGTCGGGTGTTCAGTATCAGCAGCGGCACCGTGACCCTCTCAGGACTGACGGTGGCCAACGGCAGTAATGCCAGCGGCGGCGGCATCGACAATGCAGGCACCCTCAGCCTGCTCAACTGCATCGTGCGCGACAACCTGGCAAGCGACGGTAGTGGTAATGGCTTTGGTGGCGGCATTCTCAATCAGGGTACGCTGACAATCACAGGTGGCACGATCCGCAACAACACAGCCTTAGCGCATGGCGGTGGCATCATCAATACAGGCAGCCTCACCATGACAGGAGTGACGGTCAGCGACAATGCTGCCAGTGGATTAAACGGCAATGGCGGCGGCCTCTCGAACACCGGCAGTTTGACCATCAACAGCAGCAGCTTCAGCAACAACACAGCCCTTTTCTTAGGTGGTGGCATCATCAGCTCCGCAGGAAGCGTGACGATTAACGGCAGCACCTTTACAGGCAATCGAGCTGACTTTGGTGGCGGCATCTTCAATGCAGCGACGCTGACGATCACGGGTAGCACCTTGCGTGACAATCGAGCTGGTGGAGGTGGTAGTGAAGGCGGCGGCATTTTGAACAGCGGGACGCTCACGGCCACTAGCGTCATTTTCACGGGCAATCAGGCGGACCAAGGCGGCGGCCTCTTCAACGAGAACGAAGCGGTCGTCGATTTCTGCACCTTCACCAACAACCAGGCCGACGATGAGGGCGGCGGCATCTTCGCCAGAGGTGTGCTCAACCTGGGCAGCAGCTACTTCCAGGGCAATAGCGCTGGCGTAGCAGGGGGTGGACTTTACCTCACCGGCAGCGATGCCAAGGTCAGCCTCTCCACCTTCCTCAGTAACAGTGCTAGCAATGGCGGGGCAATCGGGCTGGGTGTGTCCAGCGGTACGAGTACGCTGCTGGTCACCGATTCAGTTCTGCGCTTCAACAGCGCTACGACCAGCGGCGGCGGCATCTTTGCTGGAGCAGGCGATCAGGTGACGCTTCGGCGTTCTCAGGTGCGGCAGAACAGTGCTCCGAGTGGGGTTGACCTGTTTGGGGCGTACATCAGCGGCGGCTTCAACCTGATTGGCAAGGGCGGCGGCTTCACGGGCATCGTCAATGGCGTCAATGGCGATGTGATTCTGGTGCCCTGACTGGTGCCCTGATCAAACAAATTTGGTTGCTGGCAATTGTGGGATAGCCAAATTAACCAATGCGTTGCTGTTAATCGAACGCAGCCGTAACCGTAACGTTCCCACTAATCTTCAACTCCAACGGCAGTAGCGCCGGATTTGGCACGGTATATTTTCCATTCCTGCCTCTGTTCTTCCAGCCTTTCCGCAATCGCATACGTTTTACAGCCTGTTTCAGGCTAGTGAAGTACGAAAAACGGGGTGCAGAGGCAGTGCCCCTGCGTGGGTGCGAAGCCCCACACCCCCTACACCTCATATGAGTGAAAAACGCTGTATTTAGTTGAATTACTTAAAATCGTTAAAGTGATTCAGTGTAGGTTTGGCCTAGCCGATCCACAAACACATTCGCCGACAACGGCAAACGACCGGCATCTTGACGTGGTTCAGCTGCATAACCCACTGGCACCAGCAGCGCAATTGCAAGATTGGGTTGATCGGCAGCACCAATTACTGCCTTCACCTTGTCTTCTATCCAGCCATTCATGGGACAAGTTGACAACCCGAAGCTCTGAGCTGCCAGCATCAAATGGGTTGCCGCAATCGTAGCATCCTTAACCGCATATTCCCGCCGCTTTTCCCCCAACGCTTCCTGAAACGAAGGGATGGCTTGATCAAAATATGCCACGGTCTGTTCCGTCCAAGCTCCTTTTGCGAGTGCCGTTTCGTAGATCGCGGTGCGGTCTCGCCAGCCTTCAGTATCGGCAGCAAACACAAAGGTTACTGGAGCCTGAACAATCTGCGGTTGGCCCCACGCGGCTTCCGACAACGCTTGCTTCTGATCCTGATCCTGCACTAAAATAATTCGCCAATCTTGCAAGTTAAAGCTGCTCGGAGCCGCCACCGTCAGTTTCACGAGACGCTGTAGTAAATCCGGCGCAATCGGATCAGATTTGAAGTGTTTGATTGAGCGGCGCTGCACAATAGCCGTAGGTACATCAAGTGGTTGAATTTGCCGTTCGGTTTGGATAGCAGTCATAAATTCCTCCAGGAGAATGCGGTGAGTAACGGTACAACGAACGTGATCATGGTCGTTTGAGATTGGCAAACAGTAAAAGCGCAATCCATGAATCGCAAGACTGAATGACTCATCATGCTCATCATGCTCAGAGTGCTCATCATGCTCAGAGTGCAGGCATCTTGGGGGCGGGCAGGATGCCTGCACTGCAAAAGCACCAAATCGCTATCAGAGATGGGCTAGGGAATTGCTAAGCTCGCAGCAGGATTGGATAACGCGAAGGCTTAGAGATATCTTTCAATTGTTGAAGCAATCGTGGATTTGGGTACTGCACCGACCACCATATCCACCTTTTGTCCACCTTTGAAGATCATCAGTGTGGGAATACTGCGAATTCCGTACTGGCTAGCGACATTGGGATTTTGGTCTGTATCTAGCTTCACTACCTTTACCTGTCCATCAAACTGGGTAGCAACTTCTTCCACAACGGGCGCTACCATCCGACAGGGACCACACCAGGGTGCCCAAAAATCAACCAGCACGGGAACATTGCTCTGAAGTACTTCTTGCTCGAAGGTTTGATCAGTTACGGATGCTACGGATGACATCACTGCCTCCTAAAGGATTATTTCTGTATTTCGAAAATCTCGAACAATTAAAATAGTAATGCAGTTTGTGCGATAATGCAACTTAGAAGCAAAATTAATCTATAGCGACTATTAGCCCACTGTTTAGCTAATTTTCCTTATTTGACTTGATCAATAGCGGTATTCCTCGACACGCTAAATCAAAATCTGTATATGAGATTGCTGTATCACCCCAATCAAAAAGACATATCGTTAGCAGGCGTGCTGTATGCCCTTGGGGATCCGGTGCGTTTAGAGATCGTCAGGTGCTTGGCTGAAAAAGGCGAGTTGCCCTGTGCCGCGCTGGATTGTGACGTGCCCAAATCTACCATGTCGCACCATTTGCGTGTTCTACGCGAGGCGGGTGTGCTGCGTTGCCGCAAAGAAGGAACGCAACATATCAATTCGCTGCGCCAGAGCGATCTCGACTCTTTGTTTCCGGGGCTGCTGGAGGTTGTTCTGCGTTCCATGCGTCCTCCCGCTCTTGATGGATTACCTGATGCGGTAGCCACATCGCTGTCCATAGGCGCAAACCCCTAGCGACAAAATTGGTCTCACAAAATTGGTCTCAGGAGTTGGGAGATACAGACTGTACGCACCTACCTGTACTCACCTACAGCGAACTGGAGTCAAAGCTTTCCGATTCTCCCGCCGTCAGAGGTAGATGGATGCCGCACTCCTGTTTCAGCCCTTGGAAGCGGGTATCACGGTCGTTTTCATCAGTAGCGGTAAGCGGGCGGCTCGAATGCCAATCGCCCACTGTAACATAGCCCTCGTCAAACAAGGGATGGTAGGGCAGATCGTGGGTAACGAGATAATCGTATACCTGTTTAGATGACCAGTTGAGAATCGGCAGAATTTTGTAGATGGCCCCTTGCAGGTTCACCACTTCTAGTGATTTACGATAGTCGGTCTGGTTGCTGCGGAGTCCGGCGATCCAAGCAGTTGCACCCAGTTCGCGCAGTGCCCGCTGCATTGGTTCCACCTTACGAATTTGGTCATAGCGGTTCAGCGATTCCACATCATCTTGTGCCCACAGCCGCCCATAGAGAGCCTCCATGCGAGCCGGACTAATAGGAGACTGATAAACCTTGAGGTTGAGCTTTAGCTTTTCGGCCAGCTCTTCAGCAAACAGGTAGGTGGTGCTAGGGAGATAGCCGGTATCGACCCAGATCACTGGAATATCAGGCAAGATTTGGGTCACCATATGCAGCATCACCGCGGAGTGGATGCCAAAACTGGTGCTCATCACCAGTCCTTCGTTGAAAGTATCAACCGCCCACTGCACGATCTGGACCGCATCTGCATTAGCAAGCCGCTGATTCATTTCAGTAAGGCTGGCTTCGTTGTGCTTCAATCTTACGCTGGTCATTGCACTCCCAATTGTGACTTGCTCGGTAACTGGCTCAGCGACGAGCCTTTGAAGAGACCTTTGATTTTGAAGAGAGGAATTTGATCCTTTATCATTTAGCAATCTTCCCATAAATTTTGCCATCTGGCGGTAGGATGATCCCGAAGAAAAGTAGTAGCTCGCTGAAACTGCACTCATATCAGCAGCAGGTAGCTACCTTACCAGTCTCGCGGCCTAGCAATTGTAGGTTTGGCCGCATTGGCGTTTAGTCTGGTTTTATTATCTTGTGTTTAAAAATCCAGTGGGGTATGGTTCAATCACTCCTAGCATGACCCCCAACTATTTCCGCAACCATGAACTCCAACCACGAGAGCACGACTAGACCTCGTAATCCCGATACGCTTCCGGTAAAGGCAACTCTGCTCCTGGTCAGCACCTTAACTGTAATGGCTGGCGCGACTATTGCCCCTTCTCTTCCCGCTATGCGGCAATACTTTTCAGCGGTGGCTAACGCAGACTACTGGGTGCGGTTGGTGTTGACGGTTCCAGCTCTATTTATTGCACTAGGTGCCCCCATCGCAGGCACGATTATTGATCGCTTTGGCCGCAAGGGGCTGCTGGGGTTAGCGGTGTTTCTCTACGGGTTGGCCGGCAGTTCCGGCTTTGTGCTGAGTTCGATTGGGCCAATTTTGCTGGGGCGAATGCTGCTGGGCCTGAGTGTAGCCGCAATCATGACCACAGCAACCACCCTGATTGCCGACTATTACCTCGGGGCCGCCCGTGCTCAGTTTCTTGGGCTACAGGCTGCCTTTATGGGATTCGGCGGCGTGATTTTCCTCACTCTAGGTGGCTATTTGGCTGACCTCAACTGGCGGCTACCATTTTTGATTTATCTGGTCGCTTGGCTGATTCTGCCGCTAATTGTGTTTGTTTTGCCCGAACCCAGAATCAATCGAACCGGTGCCCAACCAACCGCTGCGGCGTCCACGGAGATTACTCCTTGGCTCCTGCTGATTCTCACTTACAGCATTGCCCTGCTGACCCAAATCGTGTTCTACATGATTCCGGTGCAGATCCCCTTCTATTTGCAGCAAATCAGCAACGCCAGCGCCACCCAAAGCGGCCTAGCCATTGCCCTGGCTACACTCGCCACCTCGACGAGCGCCCTCAGCTACCAACGCCTCAAGGCTCGTTTCACGTTCCTAAACATTTACGCCATTGCTTTCCTGCTGATGGGAGTTGGCTACCTGGTCATCAGCGTGGGTCGCAGTTACGAGGTGGTGCTGTTGGGGTTAGCGATTGCTGGCTTGGGCGTAGGCTTACTGATGCCAAACATGAACGTGTGTTTGACCTCAGCGACTCCGGCAGCTCTGCGGGGGCGGATCTTGGGCGGCCTCACCACTAGTTTCTTTTTCGGTCAGTTTCTCTCGCCGTTTGTGAGTCAACCGCTTAGCCAGTCGGTGGGATTGGCCGCTACTTATGGATTGGCTGCCGGATTGATGCTGGCGATGCTGGTGATTACTATGGGGATTATGGCGCGGTGGAAGTAATACCAAAAACCAGCGTGGATAGGAGGCGCGAACATGGCACGTTTGTCTAGCACACCGAAACGATCGGATTTCCGCTTACCGGCCACGGCCATCATTTGGGGTTGCGCGACGGCAATGTTGGCCATTTGTTTGCCGCTCACCGACGAGCCGCATCAGGGCAACCGGGGCACGATTATCTCGCTGGCAATTTTGGCTGGGGCCACGGTTAGTACAGTAGCCGTCTGGCAGTCTGCAAATCGCGACCTGCAATTTCAAATTTCAGCGGCAGATGAGCTGAAGCAGTTGCAGGAACGGGTGATTGATCTAGAGGCTATTGCCAGTGCGGGGCAGCTCGAATGGCAGCGACAACCACGCCCCAATGCCGACATCAGCGGCGACCTCAGAAGCAACCGCACAGAGGCTTAGTAGATTTTAAGTCAGGCATAAACAAACTGATTCGTGTTTGTGAGGCTCAGCCCAGTCCGGTTTTCGATAATTCCAATCAACTCGTCGTTGCTGCCTAAGCTACCATCGCCCTCCGTCGTAAAAGTTAGAGCCAGTTGCCCAACAGCACATAAGGTGCCCAAAACCGAGGTGCGCCATACTGGGGGTCGCGCAGCAGTGAGAGTTGGGCTTGCCGCAGGGCTTCGGCCTTCGAGAGGCGATTCTGCACTAACGTTTGGTAAAACTGCTCCATCAAAACGGCACCGGAACCGTCATCGAGGTTCCACAAAGAGGCAATCGTGCTGCGTGCTCCGGCTCGAACGGCAACGCCAGCCATTCCCAAGGCGGCCCGTCGGTCGCCAGCGGCAGTACGGCAGGCACTCAAAACCAGCAGTTCAATTGGGTCAGGGCTGTTGATTTCTTCAGCTTGCAGCAAATTGCTGAGTTCATTGACATTGATCGGTCGGTCCCAGGCCAAAATGAATGTATCAGCCGCATTGGAGCTAAACTGACCGTGGGTGGCAATGTGAACAATCGAAAACGCTGAGCTATCGAGCTGCTTTTGCAAATTGGCTTGGGTAAAGGTTTGGTTCAGTAGCACCTTGCTCGGCAGTTCGGCTTGAATGTCTTCAACTTCCTGGGTCACATAGTTGAGGGCCGAAAAGTTAGCCCGCGCCTCGCTCAAGCCAGCTACCAACACATTAAAGCGACGGTCTTGCAGCGGTTTGGGATCGGCAATTCGCAACCCTGGAGCCAAAGCAAGACTGTAGCGTTCGATCAAAAACTGCTCTCCGTCTGAGAGGGCCGCAACGGGTAGATTTCGCAGGGAGCCATCAAGGACAAAAACCAGCGTTTCTATCTCTGTTTCGTTAAGCCAACCGTTGGCTGGCCGAATCAACCAATCGTAAACTTGCTGTGAGAGTGCATATAGCCGTTGCGACGTATAGGGACGTTTCAATTCCGTCAGCAGTTCATCTACTGTAGCTTCTACTTGGGTTTTTGCTATTTCGGTTGTGTAATGTAGCAGATCGCGTTGTGGTAGTTTCAGAATCACCTCAATCCGACCCGGCAACACGATTGTGTAAAAAATCGCTGCTGCTAAATTCGCTCGATCCACCACGCGATCAATCTCGAACTGGGTTTCTAAACAGGCTTCACGAAAGAAATTATCGAGTTCGGCAATCTGCAATCTTTCAATCACCTGCCGAGCCTGCACCAACCGCGTCAGCGAAACTGGCGCAATTGCATCGGTAATTGCATCGGTCGTCAGTAGCAGATCGGCTAGCTCCCGATAGACTGGCTCCACCTGGGCCTGAAAGGAAAACTGTACATCTCGGTTAATGGCAACCAGGTCATTGCGCAAAGCTTGCAGGCTGTTGACCGCTTCGGTATAGGCAGCAATTGCCCCATTGCGTTCCTGCTGTTGGTTCAGCAATCGGCCCAACTGCCACTGCCAGCGATAGCTCAGATCGGGGGCGTTGATCGACTGAGCCAGCATCAGCGCCTGTTGGGAAATTTGCTTTGCAACAGTTAATTCTCCAGTCTGTTCATAAACGCTTGCTAAGCTGCCTAGGGCGAACGAGTGAGCACGGCTGTCTCCTAGCGCGGTGGCCTGTTCGGTCGCGTCGGTCAAAAGCTGACGGATCTGCGTTATTTGGTTGCCTGGTGGCTCTAAGGGCAGCTTCAGCCAACTCAATGCCAGGTTAATGCGTTGGTAAATGCTGGAGTGATCCACCGGCAATGCCTCGATTTGAGGTTGCAGTGAGGAAATTAACGCGGTGGCTTCTGACCAGCGCTGGAGCAGAATCCAGCTATCCAGTTCACCTAATTCAGCCTGCACGCGGGTTGGCAGCACCTCGGTCTGGGCCGCCTGCTGATAGAGTTGAATTGCCTGCTCGGTTTGCTGAACAAACTGCAGTGCGGCGGCAGTGCGGCGCTGGTTTAAGGCCACTTCGGCTAAGCTGCTGGGAGTTGAGGTTGAGGTCAAGGTTTCTACAGCAACAGCAGGAGTGAGATTGGCCAGACTCAGTTGAGTGGTAGCTTCAATCCGAGTCAGGTTGGCTAAACTGAGCCGGGTGGCCGCCAAGGCCGCAGCAAGACTAGTCTGGTCGGTAGATGCGACCTCTGGCGCTAATCCTGAGCCTGTCTCTGGGCCTGACAGCACCTGTACTGCTTGCTCTAACGCCTGTCGAGCTTTGCTGAGGTCGCCAGCAACCTGCTGGGCGTCACCCAGACTGCGTAAAATCGTGGCCTGCAGCAAACCGGGCAATGCCTGAGTCTGGCTGAGTTCGGTGAGGAGGTGAATGGCACGCCGATAAAGCCCCAAAGCTTGTAATGCCTGTGCCTGATTCAGACGACTCTGAACCTCACCGGTAGAATCGTTTAGCTGTTGGTAAAGAGCTGTGGCCTGCTCCCAGCTAGTGAGGGCTGCTTCTGGTTTACCCTGGGCCAACTGCAATCGCCCCTGGATGTTGAGAGCCTGAGCCAAAACCTGAAGCCGTTCGCGGCTGTGAGCTGCTGTCTCTAAGCGGGCTAAACTCTGCTCGATGGCCTGATTGGCCGCCACCCACTGGCCGGTTTGCTGATACAGAAGTGCCAAATTGCTCAGGGCCGTTGCTTGCCGCAAGGGGTCATTTTCAGTACGCTGCACTGCCTGTTGCAGCAGTTCAATCGCTGCTGAGAACCGTCCTGCCCTGTAGTGGGCATGGGCTTGCTGCTCCAGATCTGAAAGGGTGGAAGCGGCTGCCGGGATCTGAGCTGTAAACTGGGCTGATGTCTGTTGCCCAATCTCACCGGCTAAGACTGGATGCCAGAGCCAACAAAGCCCCACGATTAGCAATCCCAGCAACCCGTAGCGCCAGCGTTTGATTTTCATTGTTCCTAACCCAGAACCGTTCTCATGAACTGACCCCAATCCGCTTGATCTAGACAATATCCTACTTAGGGAAGTTGTGACCGCCGCGTCAGAAAGTGATAGTAGGCTTTACGGGCAGGAGTAGCTGAGAAGTCTTCCTGCTCGCAGGTTTATTTAGCTTCTTTATAGTTGGCTTTTTATGTGTTTAGGCTGGTTTGCAAGCTACCTACAGCCGTTTTCAGGCTAGTGAAGTACAAAAAGCGGGGTGCAGGGGCAGTGCCCCTGTATGCGGGCGAAGCCTCCACACCCCATACCTCACATGAGTGAAAAACGCTGTAAGTCACAGCAAGGAGAACAGGGTTACTGGGTAGGATCAACGGAAATGAGACGAATTGGTTTTCCCACCCGCCGCGAATGGCGTCAAGAAATTGTAGATCTGATCCGGGGTGCATCGGGCGGCTTTCTATTTGGGATTCCTTTGCTCTACACAATGGAAGTTTGGTGGATTGGCTCCTATACTGAACCGCCACTGATGCTGATTGTTCTGGCCGTCACCTTTGTGATTGTGTTCCTGCTCAACCGCACCGATGGGTTCCGCCAACTCAGGCCCGATCGGCCTCTGCAAGCTGCAATGGACAGTGTGGAAGCCTTAGCGATTGGCATTGTCTGCGTCACGTTGGTGCTGATTCTGCTGCGGGAAATTACGCTAGAAACCTCGATCCAGGAGATTCTCGGCAAAATTGTTTTGGAAGGAATGCCGTTCGCCCTGGGAGTGGCCCTAGCTCGTTCGATCATGGCCGGCGGTGAAGAAAATGCGGCAGATGGCGACGCTCAGCCATCAGGTTCGTCCCAGACTGACGCTAACCAAGCTGAAACAGGGCCGTCACAGCCGCAATCGCCCCCTAAGCAGAGTTTCAACGCCACGCTAGCCGACATCGGCGCAACCCTAGTAGGCACAATTTTTATCGCCTTCAACGTTGCCCCTACCGATGAAGTGCCTATGCTGACTGCCGCCTCATCTCCACCTTGGCTGTTGGGAATCGTAGCAGCGTCGCTGGTCATTTCTTACTGCATTGTGTTTGCAGCCGGATTCACAACTCAGAATCGGCGGTTGCAGCAACAAGGGCTATTTCAAAAACCCATTATCGAGACAGTCATATCCTATCTGCTGTCGCTAGTAGCGGCAGCTATGATGTTATGGCTGTTTCATCGCCTTAGCCCTGCCGACCCCTGGACATCTTGGCTACAGCAGACCTTAATCCTGGGACTTCCCGCCACCATCGGCGGAGCAGCAGGACGGTTAGCGATATGAGGAGCGGTATGAAGAGCGGTATGAGAAACGGTATGAAGAGCGGTATGAGAAAAGCATACAGAACACGGCAGCGGTTCACCATTCCCGTAGAGTGGATTACTTTTACCATTGCCTCGCTCATAGTGGCGGTACTGGTGGGCTTCATTGTGCTGATCTGGGTGACAGAAAGCGACGAGCCGCCAGTCCTATCCGTACTGCAAGAGTCGGAGGTGCGGGTAGCTGGCGGCGAGTTTTATGTACCCTTTACGCTAAAGAACACGGGCGGCACCACAGCAGAGTCGGTCCAGGTAATCGGTGAACTGCGACGCGGCAACGAGCTGATCGAGAGCGGCGAACAGCAAATCGACTTCCTGTCGAGCGGTGAACAGGAAGAGGGAGCCTTTATTTTCAGTCGCGATCCTCGTCAGGGCGAACTGACGCTGCGTGTTGCCAGCTATAAGCTGCCCTGATTTCGGTTGACCTGATTGGCCTGCTTTATGCGCATCAAATTGACACGCATCAAATTGACATGCGCATTAATTGGGCAAGCCGGGATGAGAGAATCAGCGACACCCTAGGGATTCGCGAGTATCGACGCCGGTAACTGGGTTGACACCGCTGGCAGAGCGGCAAAGCTGGATAATTTGCTCCCGGTCTAGCATGGCATCGCTGAAGTCAGCTCCGGTGACGTTCGCGTTGCGGAAGTTGGACTTCAACAGCATGGCCGAGTTGAGGATTGCATCCGTCAGGTCTGTCTCTGATAGATCGCTGAGGTAGGCAATCCCGTTGCTAAAATCAACACCGTGCAAATTGGCTCCAGACAAGAGGGATCCGTTGAATACCGCTCCCCGCAGATCGGCGCCACTGAAGTTGGCCTTTGTTAATCTGGCGTTGCTAAACTCAGCTCGGACTAGATCTTGACCGGAATAGTCCTTTATATCTGCACTGACATCATCGTAGGCCCGAATCGCTGCCGAACTCGCCGCCTCAACCGGTTGAGCAATGGCAAAGAAGAGAAACAAAGCCAGGAAAAAACCGCAGCAATGCCGAAGTAAGCGCATCATCTGACAAAATCTTGGGCTGTGAACTGAACAAACTTTACACTTTTTAATTTTAAGCGGATTAGAGCGTGCAAACGTGATCCGCGGGCAAACTTTTATAGCTTGGACTACTAAGGAGAGCAGTAAATAGTGGGTAGTGTTTCGGTGTGGGGTGTGGGGTGTGGGGTGTGGGGTGTGGGGTGTGGGGTGTGGGGTGTTGACTATAAAGTGCTCGGGTTAGTATGTGGCAGACCTAAGCGAGTTGAGGTTCTTTGAGGAGACAGGATTGGGAGTCAGGAGCAGAAGTAAGAGGAGCAGGAGGCTTTTGCAGTTCGGTAAACGGTCTAGCAGAGCACCTATTGGCTTGACCTGTTCCTTTAACAATTACAGCGTTTTTCACCCCTGTGAGGTATGGGAGGTGTGGGGGCGAAGCCTCCACGCAGGGGCACTGCCCCTGCACCCTGTTTTTTGTACTTCACTAGCCTAAAAACGGCTGTATAGCCGTCGCCACAACAATATCTCTGTCCTAACTGTCGTGCCTAACTGTCGTGGCAAACACATATCAAACCCATTCTCCTGGCTCCCGTCGGCTGACGCTCTGGGAAGCCTGGCTTCTGACTTCTAGCTCCTATCTTCAGACCGCATACTAGACATAGAGATAGATTTATCGTTGAAAGGTTTACACTCGTAAGGTTTCGCTGTAGGTTTTGCTGTTGAACTTGGCGATGCCCCCCAATCACAATCAACGGCGAGCAGAATCAGCCATGGTGGATAGAGACACAGATACGGTCGGTCAGGGAGCATTGATTGAATTTGCCGCTGTTGCAGAGTGGATCGATGCCGCCACCAGTCGCTCCGCTAAAATTGCTCTATTGAGTCGGTACTTTGCTCAACTGCAAGACGATCCGTTGTATTATGCCGTTCATTATTTCGCCGGACAGGGGTTTCCCCAGCGGGAGCGGCGACTTGCGCCAATTGGTGAACTGACGTTGGTAACGGCCCTTTCGGTGTTGTCTGGCATCGAGCCAGCCAAGCTGAATGCCCATCTGAAGCGGCTAGGAGATTTGGCCGAAGTGGCGGCATTAGTGCTGGTGCGGCAGAGTGAGCCAATCTTGACCTTAGAAGATGTGGCCATTGGTCTAGAGCAACTCGCCAAAACCCAGGGTAGACGCAAACTCTCGTGGGTGATTCGGCTACTGGAACCGGCTACATCCTTGGAAGCGAAGTACTTGACCAGGCTGCTGCTGGGCGATTTGCAGATTGGCCTGGAGGAGGCGATGATCGAGGCGGCAGTGGCTCAGATGACTGCACAACCCCTGGAACAAATTCGCTGGGTCTATACCTTACTGGGCGATTTGGGCAAAACGGCTTTGCTGGCGCAACATAACCAGTTGACTCAAGCGCGGATGCAGTTGTTTCAGCCGCTTAAGTTTATGTTGGCTAGCACAGTGCAAGACCCGGCTCAGGTGATTCAACAGTTGCCGCAGGGGTTTGCAGTCGAAACCAAATATGACGGAATTCGCGCTCAGGCCCACATTGCTCCGGCAGGTAAGCCAACCAATTGGCACCCAGAAACCGTATTTGCCGGAATTCGAGTGGCGCTGTTTTCCCGCACTGCGGCAGACATTAGCCTCAGCTTTCCTGACCTGATTGCGCCCTTAGCCTCGTTAGCGCCCCATGCCCTTGTAACCGGCGAAACCGCTGGGTTAATTCTCGATGGCGAGATCGTGCCGTACCAGAATGACCAAATTTTGCCCGTTGCGGCGCTGCAACCCCGCCTCGACCCGGAATCCCCTTCGGCAGATCGGATAGCTAGCGTGCCTGTTGCTTTTGTTGTCTATGATGTGCTGTACAAAGATGGGGCCGTTTTACTCAATCACCCCTACAGCGAGCGCCGACGAGTGCTGGAATCGCTGGTATTAGAAACGCCAGAAGTGCGCTTGGCCGCAGCACAGATCCTGTTTGATCTAGAGTCACTAGAACAGCAGTTTTTCCAGGTTCGTGCCCAGGGGCAAGAAGGACTGATGGTCAAAGCGCTCAACTCCTGCTACCGTCCAGGACGGCGCAGCCACGAATGGCTGAAAATTAAACGAGCGATTATTACCCTCGATGTGGTAGTGACAGCAGCAGAAATAACGCCAGAAACAGCACCCTGGTTTTCTAACTACGCGGTTGCAATCCGCACCAGTGATGGAGATCCCACTCTACTGCAAATTGGTAAAGTAGCTGTGGGTCTATCCCAGCCGGAGCTAGAAACCCTATCGGATTGGATTCACCGCTATACAATTGAAGAATTTGCGGAAGGCATGGTGCGGTTAGTCGAGCCACAGATTGTTTTAGAAATCACCGTTGAGCAACTGCAACCCTCCCAGCGCTACAAAAGCGGCTATGACTTGAACGATGCTCGTATCGTCCGCATCCGGCGAGACAAGTCAGTGAACGACATTGATACGTTAGATAGCTTGCTGTATCTAGTAGAACAAACTCAGAATTGGTGGGATTCGAGCGAGGGGTGATGGGGCGAGGAAGGTTACTATAGACACGGAAACCCTGTTCTCTCCCTTATGCAGCTATCTTTTGCCCAGGCAATTCAACCCTGTTCGCTGGTTTTTGCTCCTGATGATTCTGTTAAAACTGCAATCGATGCCATGAGCCGCAGTCGAATTAGCTGCGTTTTAGTAACAGAAGGGGAAAAGTTAGTTGGAATTTTGACCGAACGAGATATTGTGCGGGCTACGGCAGCAGAAGTGAACATTGAGGCCATGCCGATCTCGGCGTTAATGACGCGCCAAGTGCAGACCTGTAGCGAAGCAGAAGCGGCTGATATCTTTGCAGTTTCACAACGGTTGCGCCAGCACCGAATTCGCCACCTTCCGGTAGTAGGCACTCAGGGTCAACTGATTGGCATCATTACGCCTGAAAGCATGCGAGCCGCGCTCAAACCAGAATACTTGCTCAGTTTTAAGCAAGTCGGTGAGGTGATGACTCCATCGGTGGTCCATGCTTCGCCGGCCCTATCGCTGCTGCAGCTAGCCCATCTGATGGCGGCCCGGCAAGTCAGCTGTGTGGTGCTAGTTGAAGTAATCGAAACAGGCCGGAGATCCACCAGAGACTCAACTGAGTTGGCGGCTGAGTTCGTAACTGAACAGCGGCTAGAGTTGCGGCAGGAGTTAACCGCGTCCGAGGTGCACCCACTCTTTGGAGGAACGAGTTTGCGGCCTGTGGGAATTGTGACAGAGCGCGATATTGTCCAGTTTCAAGCGTTAGGGCTGAATCTAAAGCAGGTGACGGCGGCCATAGTTATGAGTACGCCCTTGTCTACAGTGAAGGCAGAGGATACGCTCTGGACAGCCCAACAGCGAATGCAGCAATTGCGGGTGCGGCGGTTGGTGGTTACGAACGCGTTGGGTGAACTGCGGGGCATCATTACCCAAACTGATGTGCTGCGGATGCTGAATCCAGCAGATCTACACCAAGTGATTGAGACGCTCCAGCAGATGCTTCAGCAAAAAAACGAGGCGCTTCAGCAGGAAGCGGCAGAACGGCAGCAGTTGACCCAAGCCCTCATGGCCAGCAAAAGCCGCTATTGCAGTATTTTGAATAATCTGCCAGATCTAGTCTGTTGCTTTCAGGCTGATGGCACGATTACGTTTGCCAATCACGCCTACTGTGCATATTTCGGCAAACCGCTGCACGAAATTTTGGGCCAAAGTTTTCTGCGGCTGCTACCAGAGCCAAATCGCACAATTGCTGCTGAGAAGCTGATCAGCGTGGCTCAAACCAAAACAGCGATCACAACAGAGCACCTACTTCCCGATGCCAAGGGCCAACCCCGCTGGATTCAGTGGACCGACTTTGCCGTCTGCGACGAGGCGGGCGCAATTATCGAGTTTCAGGCAATTGGGCGTGATATCACCGAGCAACGACAGACCGAAGCCACCCTGCGCCAGAGCGAAGAACGCTACCGCGCCATTGTGGAAGACCAAACTGAGGCTATCTGTCGCTTTTCGCCGCAAGGTATACTCACGTTTGTCAATCAAGCCTACAGCCGCTATTTTGGCTCTACGCCTGACCAGCTGATCGGGCAACCTTTTCTCAACTTAGTGCCCCCAGCCGAACGTGACTTCGTGCAGCAACAGATCGCCGAGCTGAATCGCGCCACACCAGAACACTGCATCTTCACCCAGGAGCATACCGTTCTGAAAGCAAATGGCACGATCGGCTGGCAGCAGTGGACGAATCGAGCCATTTTTGACAGCGATGGAAAGTTGGTTGAATTTCAGGCCGCGGGACGAGACATTACCGGCTACAAACAAGCTTCCGAAGCCTTGCAAGCCTCCGAAGCGAAATTGCGTTCTATTCTGGAAAATACTCCCAGCGTCATCAGCCTGGTGGATCGCCAGGGCACGACGCTGTTTATTAACCATTCTCTGTCGGGGCGGGATGCCAGCACCTTGATTGGCCGCAACATTACTGATTATCTCATCCCAGACCAGCCTGATCAGCTAGAAACTGTTTTGACAACCGTATTTGATCAGAGAGAAGCTGCTTACTTTGGGGCTGTGGGGATTGGCAAAACCCAGTCAATGGCTCACTACGAAGTGTGTATTGCGCCGATTCAAAAGTTGGAAGAAATTGAGAGCGCAATTGTGATGGCAGCAGATATTACCGTGCGAAAGCAAGCAGAAATTGCGCTGCAAAAACGCGAAACCCAATTGCGACTAGCGTTGGAAGCCAGCAAAATCGTCTGTTGGGAACATGATTTTGTCAATCATTACATCACATGCATTGGACGGCATACAACCGGCAATCAATGGCAGGCCGAAAACTGGCAGATGACCGGACAGGAAGGAATCCTGATGATCCATCCCGAGGATCAGGAGCGGGTGATACAAAAGATGAAAATGGCTGTAGCGACAACGGGCGAATTTGAAGATGTGCATCGTTTAATTTTCGCGGATCACTCCACGACTTGGGTGTTAGCGAAGGGGAAAATTTTTGCGGATGCGCAAGGCCACTTCAACCGCATGGTGGGAGTGTCAATCAATATCAGCGAACGCAAGCAGGTAGAAATTGCGCTCCAAACCAGTGAAGCTCGATTTAGGGCTATTTTTGAGCAGGCGGCAGTAGGCATTGCCCAAGCGACGCTGTCGGGCCAATTTTTGCAGGTGAATCAGCGACTGTGCCAGTTGCTAGGCTACACCGAGACCGAACTGCTCTGCGGCACGATTCAAGCTGTCACCTGTCCTGAAGACCAAACCATTTATCAAGAGTCGATTCGAGCGATGCTGGCCGCCGAAATTGCGTCGGTGTCGTTTGAAAAGCGCTTGATCTGCAAAAACGGCCAATTCCGCTGGATGCAAATTACAGGTTCCCTGGTGCGCGATCAGCAACAGCAGTATTTCCTTTGCGTCATCCAGGACATTCAGGAGCGGAAGCAGGTCGAAGCCGATCTAGAGGCCCAGCAAGCCTTTTTGCGAACCATCATTAACGCGGTAGATAGCGCAATTTTTGTCAAGGATGCAGCGGGGCGTTTCTTGACGGCAAATCAAGCAACAGCTGAGATCTACGGCGTTTCTGTAGACGAGTTGCTGGGCAAGACTGATTTGGATTTCAATCCGAATGTTGCTCAAGTGGAAGAATTTTGGGCTACGAATCGAGAGGTGATGGCAACTCAGCGAAAGCAAGTGTTTTCCAGTCAGGCTATCCGCAATGCGCTTGGTGAAAATCGCTGGTACCGCACGACCATCAGCCCGTTTGTGAATGCAGAAGGTCAGATCAAAGGCGTAATTGGTGTCTGTTCTGATATCACCGATCTCAAAAACGCAGAGGAGGCGTTGCGCGAGGCTAAGGAAGCAGCAGAAGCCGCTAATTTAGCCAAAAGTCAGTTTTTAGCGAACATGAGCCACGAATTGCGCACCCCCCTCAATTCCATCCTTGGCTTTGCCCAATTGCTCAGCCACGACATCAGTTTAGCCCAAGAACAGCAGGAACAGCTAGAAATTATTCTACGTAGCGGTGAACATCTACTGGAGCTAATCAATGATGTCCTAGAAATGTCTAAAATTGATGCTGGCAGAATTACTTTTAATGTTTCTAGCTTTGACTTATATGAATTACTCAACAACCTACAGGAAGCGCTACAACTAAAAGCAACTGTTAAAGGGTTGTCACTTATTTTTGATTGTGCCCTAAATGTTCCTCGCTATATTCAAACTGACGAAAATAAACTGCGGCAAGTACTATTCAACTTGCTCGGCAACGCGATTAAATTTACACCAGCTGGCGGTGTAACGCTCCGGGTTCGCCTAGAAGCCACTCACAAATCTTTCCCGTCCATATCGACTAAAGGAGAGGATGGCGCAGGCGGACTGCCCCATCGTCTCTCTGATCCACTTCAGTCCCTGCTGTCGGCTCCAGATGTGATGCTGCTTTACTTTGCTGTGGAGGACACCGGGCCTGGGATCGCAATTGCAGAACTGGATAGTTTATTTGATCCGTTTGTTCAGACCGAAGCAGGACGCCAATCTCAAGAAGGAACTGGATTAGGTTTGGCCATCAGTCGGCGATTTGTGGAGCTAATGGGTGGCAAAATCAACGTTAGAAGTACCAAGGGTCAAGGAGCAACCTTCGAGTTTAAGATTCCGGCTTGCCCAACTCAGCCCGAAGACCTAACGATTCACAGCAAACAGATCGTTAGCTTAGCGCCTCAACAACCGCGCTACCGCATTCTAGTAGTGGAGGATCAGGTGACGAATCGCAAGCTAGTCGTGCGCCTGTTGAGTAGATTGGGGTTTGAGGTACAGGAAGCGATCCATGGCGAAGAAGCGGTGATCCGCTGGCAACAGTGGTCGCCCCACCTAATCCTGATGGATATGCGTATGCCGGTGCTGGATGGATATGCGGCTACTCAAAAAATTCGCACTCAGGAAGCAAAGCGGCTGGCTCAAGCTCATGACTCTGACGCCTCACCCCCTACGGTGATCCTTGCCCTGACTGCCAGTGCGTTTGAAGAAGAACGCTCCAGCATTCTAGCAGCAGGCTGCGATGGCTATATTCTCAAACCCTTTAAATCTGAAGAGCTGCTCGATAGGATCGCCAACTACCTGCAGCTCACCTATGTCTATGCTGAAGTAATCCCCCTTCAACACTCTGACCCAACCGAGCCAAGTGCCGAATCCACGTTGCTCACCCGTGCAGAACTGCATGCCTTACCCCGGACTTGGAAGCTAGCGCTACATCAAGCAGCAGCCCAACTCGATGCCGAACACTGCATTGAACTAATCGAACAACTTGGCTCCGACCAATCCCAGTTAACCGACCAGCTCATGGATCTGGTGAACGAATTCCGTTTTGATGTGCTGCTCGATTTGATGCAGGAGTAGGGGGTAGGGGGTAGGGGGTGGGGAGTAGGGGGTAGGGGGAGATAGGCAATGAGAGTTTTTTACCAGAGCTTTGGCTTGCGCTTTAGTGCAGCGTCCTCACCCCTCACCGCTCGGCTGATTTTTCTGGCCCCATGGGGGCAGTGCGCTCGCGTCGAAGCCCCTCACACCCCACCCCCCACGCCCCACATCTCACGCCTCACGCCCCACCCCCCACGCCCCACCCCTCACGCCCTACTCCCTACCCCCTACCCCCCACACCCCTCACCTCCGATACCCTGTCCAGTCGGCAATCGCTGGAGCTTTGAGTAGCTCGATGACGCGCTGTAGGGGGATGTCGATCCAGTCGGGGCGGTAGGTTAGCTCGTAGCCCAATTCATAGACGGCCTTTTCTAGCAGGTAGGCATCGAGCAGCACTTGTAATTCCTGATGGGTCTGGGGTAGGAACGAGGCATTGCCAGCGGTGGCCAGGTAGCTCTTGATAAAGGTGAGACTGGCCCAAGCGTGGAAGAACTGTGCCCAAGATTGCATCAGCTCGCGGTTTTCTGGACGAATTAAGCCGCTTTCTACCTCATTTCGCAAGGCAACCTGAGAGGCATAGTAGAACGATTGCATCATGCTGGCAATGTCGCGCAGCGGAGAGCGTTTCATCCGGCGTTCGCTCAGCAGCCGATTGGGTTCGCCCTCAAAGTCAATCACAACGAAATCCTTGCCGGTGTAGAGCACTTCCTCTAGGTGGTAGTTGCCGTGGCAGCGGATACGCATGCCGGTAATTTGCAAATCTAAGACGCTCTTGAATCGTCCTAGCAGGTCTTCCCAGTGGCTCAGGATCGTGCGAGCGGCGGATTGGGATTCGTTGGGTAATTGCCTGATTTGTTTTTTCAATTGCAGCAACACTCGTCCGGCGTGGTTGCGCATGTACTGGTAAATCGAGCGCTGATAGAAGGACGAAAACTCCTCTGGCGCAAAGTTTGGATCGTCGGGATTGGACGCCAGGGCCAGATGTAGCTCAGCGGTGCGTTGTCCAAGCAGCTCAGCAGCTCTTACCTGAGCACCCATCAGCTCATTCACCATCTCGGGCATTTCGGTGGCGAGCGCTTTGGAGAGGACCGTTGACGGCATGGAGATGTCATCTAGCTCGATTTGGCTAACCATGACGCGCTCGAAGCAGTCCCGCAAGCCATCAAGGGCATAGGACCAGGCATCTCGCGCTTCTGGGACATAGTGTTGCAGCATACCAATCGTCATTGGTTCAGCCCCTTTGCGTCGATATTCCAGCGCCCCCAGCACCGGAGCAACCAGTTTCTCAGCCGACAGACCGAGTTGCTCGGACATACGGGTGAGGAAACGGCCAATTTCCCAATCTGAGTTGATGCACTCATCCACCTGGCGGAACAGCTTAAAAATATAGCGATTGTGGGTGGAGCCGCCTTCTGCGGAAGCACCATAGACAATCAAGGCGTTGGTATGGTTGCCACGCAGCAAATGCGGTTCAATTGGTTCGGTTTGACCCTCCGGCCCATTTTTCTGACCGGAGGGCAGGACCTGGGGCAGGGCATCGGTGATGCTGGCTGTGATTTCGCCACTACTGCCGCTGTAGCGAGCTTTATGAACAATCGCCTGTAGAGGAATTTCCAGAAACGCCCGGTCTCCTGAGGCATCAACGAGGATGCCGGTTTCGGTTTTGCCGACTAAACGAACCAAGGCTCCATCCACCGCTTTGGTATCTGCCGCTTTCTCTGACACAAACACCAGCGGCAACACAAAGGTATCGGGCATACCCTCGGTATATTCGGCTCGGACCAGCACAATATCAAAGTTGGACGTACCGTCTGGAAGCGATTTGGTGCTATGGCTACCTTCAGGAAGGGAGATGGGAATCGCATCCACTAACTGAGCCGTCTGGAGAATCCGGCCTTTCTTAAACCAATTGCAGGTCAGCAAATAATCGGGCAGGATGCCTTCTAGGGCTTTGCGAACTTCGGTCCGGGTGTAGACATCACGCCAACTGCCATTCACCGTTAGCGTCGGCAATTCTGATTGCGGTCGGGCTGCCAGAGTTGCTTCCTGGTATTGCAAAGTAAACCAGAAAAAGGCGTGGGGACCTAAGCTAAGGAAATAAGGCGATTCGCCAATCCGTGGAAATTCGGTGCGGCCAAAGATTTCCACCGGCACCATGTCTTGGAACGGCGACAGATCCAATTCCACGGCCTGCACAAACCGCGACAGGTTTGCCACCACCAAAATATGTTCGCCCTGGTAGGTGCGCGTAAAAGCCAGCACTTTGCGGTTTTCGGGATAGAGTAATTCAAACGTACCGCGACCAAATGCTTTGTAGCGGCTGCGAATCGCAATTAATCGCTTCATCCACCACCAGAGCGAGTTGGGATTGGCCCGCTGTGCTTCCACATTTACCGTTTCATAGTGGTATTCCGGATCGACAATTACCGGCAGAAACAGCTTTTGAGGATTAGCGCGACTAAAGCCAGCGTTGCGATCACCGCTCCACTGCATCGGCGTGCGGACTCCATTGCGGTCGCCCAGATAGATGTTGTCTCCCATGCCAATTTCGTCGCCGTAGTAGAGCACAGGAGTACCCGGCAACGACAGCAGCAGGCTGTTCATCAGCTCAATCCGGCGGCGGTTGTTGCTGAGCAGCGGAGCCAAACGACGGCGAATTCCCAGGTTGATGCGGGCCTGCGGATCTTCGGCATAGACGCGATACATGTAGTCTCGGTCTTCGTCGGTCACCATTTCCAGCGTCAGCTCATCGTGGTTGCGCAGAAATAGCGCCCACTGGCAGTTGTCGGGAATGTGGGGCGTTTGTTGGAGAATGTCGATAATCGGAAAACTGTCTTCCATCTTCAGCGACATAAACAGCCGGGGCATCAGCGGAAAGTGGAAGTTCATGTGGCACTCGTCCCCTTCGCCGTAGTAGGCGGCTGCATCTTCGGGCCACTGGTTGGCCTCAGCTAGCAGCATCCGGTTGGGGAAGTGAGTATCGACATGGGCACGCAGCGCTTTCAAGAAGACGTGGGTTTTGGGCAGATTTTCGCAGATGGTGCCTTCTTCTTCGTAGAGGTAGGGAACGGCATCCATGCGCAGGCCATCCACGCCCAGCCCCAACCAAAAATCGACCACGTCGAACACAGCTTTTTGCAGCTCCGGGTGCTCGTAGTTGAGGTCGGGCTGGTGAGAATAAAAGCGGTGCCAGTAGTAGGCTTTGGCAACTGGATCCCAAGCCCAGTTTGAAGTTTCAAAATCCTTAAAGATGATCCGCACGCCCTTGTATTTCTCCGGCGAGTCGCTCCAGACATAGAAATCGCGCTCACTGCTGCCCGGTGCGGCGCGACGTGCCCGTTGAAACCAGGGGTGCTGGTCAGAGGTATGGTTGACGATCAACTCAACAATCACGCGAATGCCGCGCTGATGGGCTTCATCGAGAAAGGTTTTGACATCGTCGAGATGGCCGTAGATCGGGTTGACGGTGTAGTAATCGGAGATATCGTAGCCATCGTCGCGCAGGGGTGAGGGAAAGAAGGGCAAGAGCCAAATAGCGGTTACACCAAGGTCTTGAATGTAATCAAGTCTCTCAGTCAAACCGCGAAAATCACCGATGCCATCTGCATCACTGTCCGCGAAGGCTTTCACCGGGACTTCGTAGATAATGGCGTCTTTAAACCAAAGGGGGTCGTCGTTCAGCGTTGATCGTTGCATGTTCTCCACAGTCCAGTTCCCTTGAATCAAGTTAATGGTCGCATCCTGATTTGCCAATAACATACCTATCACTTTTGCAGATCCAGTGCAGATCCAGTGCAGATCTGACGCAGATCTGGCGCAGGCTGACGCAGATCCAGGAGATTGCTGCTCCTCCTGTTCTGCCATCCTCCACCAAGGTCAAGAGACCAGGAAACAGCATCTGCTGACCTGCGTTTGGCTCACTCTAGCGTAAATAGACCCAACAGAAAGTGATAAGTAGTTTCTTAATTGTCTCCAGACTTGCACATCAGGGCTGACCACCCTGAACCTGTCTACAGAAATCTCAGGGACGCATTTCCTAGACAAGCGCTACTGTGACAAAGCTTTACGAAATTCTCAGCTATATTGTCCTCATTCTAAAGATAGAAATTCTAGATCCTATGTATAACCACGATACCTTTATGCTTTCTTTTTGAAGTTGTGGCTTCCAGTTCGTGTAAACCTTATAAACAGGAGTTTACAGAACTCGAACAGCCTTTGTAGTTTGTTATATGTACGCTCTAAAAATCTAGCCCCTGAAAATGCTCTATCCAATGCCTCTGGCTAACCCATTTGGCAAGCATTTGGGTGAATCGACGGTTCCGTAGCCAGATCATCAGACGGGCGAATCAACGTCGATAGGGTTTCATCTCTAGATGTTCAATTGGGGATGGAATCAAATTAATTCTGATTTGAATTACCAACTCGAATCAATCCGGATTAGACTTTTTGATTGAAGACTGGATCGGGATGGGCAGATCTGCAAGTTTGACTCACTGGATCATCCTCTGTCTCATATAACTGTCTCATATAACTACCTGCAATTCGCTTGAGTTCTCATTTTGTAATTAAGGACAGACTGTGGCTTTTCAACGTGCGAGTGGTATTTTATTACACCCTACCTGTTTGCCGAGCCGCTTCGGCATTGGCGATTTGGGGCAAGCCGCCTATGGCTTTATCGATTTTCTAGAGCGGAGTGGTCAGAAACTGTGGCAGGTGTTGCCCTTAGGCCCAACAGGGCTGGAACATTCCCCCTACATCATGAACTTCAGCAGCTTTGCTGGCAATCCTCTCTTAATTGATCTGGACCAGCTCGCTGCCGAGGGATTGTTAGATGCAGCCGATTTAACGCCTTTACCAGAAGACGCGGACCCTGCCTATGCCAGAGTAAATTTTGATCAAGTCATTCCCCATAAAACCCAATATTTGCAGCAGGCTTTCGCTCGTTTTCAGCCCAACGATAGATATGAGCAATTTTGCCAGGAGCAGGCTTGGTGGCTAGATGATTATGTGCTATTCATGGCTCTTTATGAGGCAAACGGCAACCAGCCTTGGAATCAGTGGGATAGAGCTTTGGTGCGGCGAGAAACAGAGGCTCTAGAGCAAGCTGCTGCTCAGCTTCAGGAGCCGATTCGGTTTCATCGGTTTGTCCAGTTCAAGTTTTTTGAGCAATGGGCTAAACTGCGCGCCTACGCCAACGGCAAAGGGATTCAGATTGTCGGCGACATTTCCATCTATGTTTGCCACAATAGCGCTGATGTCTGGGCTGCGCCCGATATGTTCAAACTCGATCTAGACACCTACGACCCCGCCTTTATGGCAGGGGTGCCGCCCGATTACTTTAGCGCTACCGGACAACTCTGGGGCAACCCAGTGTATGACTGGGAGAAGATGGAGCAAGACAACTTTGCCTGGTGGGTGAATCGGTTTCGGGCCACGCTGCAATATGTCGATATTGTCCGCATCGATCATTTTCGAGGCTTTGAAGCCTATTGGCAGGTGCCAGCCGGCGAAATGACCGCCATGAACGGAGAGTGGATTAAAGGGCCGGATGCCAAATTCTTTGAAGTGCTGCAGGCCGCGACAGGCAGTTTACCCGTCATGGCTGAGGATCTGGGTATCATCACCCCGGAGGTAGAACTTCTACGCGATCGGTTCGATTTTCCCGGCATGCGAATTCTTCAATTTGCCTTTGGTGGCGACCCGGCCAATCCCTATCTGCCGCATCACTATATCCATAACTGCGTCGTCTATCCTGGCACTCACGACAACGATACGGCCATCGGCTGGTGGAATACGGCGGGTGATGCTGAAAAACAGCATGTAGGAGATTATTTTGGCTACGCGAGTCCGAACGAGATTCAGAATATCAACTGGGAATTTATCCGCGCTGCGCTCGCCTCGGTTGCTGATCTGGCAGTCATTCCCCTGCAGGATGTATTGGGCCTAGATGGACGCGCCCGCATGAATGATCCACGCTATAACGACGGCCAATGGCGTTGGCGGTTCACGAAATTGGATCTACTCAGTCCCGAGTTGAGCGAGCAGTTATTACGGCTAACACGAATGTACAGTCGGTGAAGTGCGCCTGTCTGAGTATCTGAGCAGCGGTTAGTGGCAGTGCTGGAAATGCAGGTGAAACGATTTGATCATCATGGCAAAATACCCCAACTTCCATGTAGCCTCCAGTCTGCCATTACAATACCGTCAGAACTTATGCATTTTCCCCTGAAATCCCCCAATTCTGGGGGATTTCCAATCTGGTTCCGCCCAGATTTGGGCTACCGTGTACACAGATCTCGATCGCGACTCAATGCAAGGGGAGATCCCCCTAAATCCCCCTTGATAAGGGGGACTTCAATCCCTGATTGGTAGGTGCTGCGCACAGGCTTCGCCTCTTCCCCTTTATTTAAGCTACGGTATACACACAAATCGAGTTGGTTAGGATTCGAGGCGTCTTAGCCCCATAATCCCCCATGCATGGGAGACTTCCGAACCTGATTTGGTCTAAAGCATGGAAAAAATTGGTTTAACGTTGACTCAAAGTCCCCCATGCATGGGGGATTTAGGGGGCCGAGAGGACTTGTGTGTACACGGTAGCTTTTTTAAAAGGGGGTTAGGGGGGATCTTCGATTTGTGTGGACACCGTAGCTAGATTTGGGGGGTTAGGGGGGTAGAAATTGCTGAGCTGCGTAAGTCCTGACCGTCACAGTTTTTGGTTCTGGATGTTCAACCAACCAGTATTCTGGAATTCCCCCTGCTGCGTATTGATCTCGTTTGCGGATCAGATCGCGGTTACGATTTTGTTGGCCGGGTCAAAACCGCTGCAATCAATCGTGGCGGCGGCATATCGAGAGTCATGGTTCACCGCTTTTGTGCGCAGCGAATTCTAATTCCTAAAAATTTTGCAACCGCACAACCCCACCCCGCAACGACGGTTTTCCTCCCTGCTTAGCCGGTTTGCCATTCGTTACAGTAGGAAACAAGTAAACATTTGTTTACGAATTGGCTTAGGAGTCAGGAGGTTGCGATGACCATTCTAGTTGGCTTGCTGTTTATGGGAAGCACCGTAGCAATCTCGCTGGTTGCACAAGATTACTTCCTGGGGGAACTGGTCGAACCGATCAATCCCCATATCAACCATATCAATCAGTCTCCAGCAGTATAGTTAGTCCAATCAAATTATCCAAACCAGTAGCTACACACATCTATTCTTCAAATCGCTTCACGGCTGAGCGCGTGGATGCAGATAGTTAGAAATACGCCGCGCTCAGATTTTTGTCACTCTATCTTTCGTTACTCCTCCGGCTGAGCTGATGGGTTCAGATGGTTCAAAATCAGCCAGCCCGGAACGATTCTAATGGAACCCCTTGCCATGTTTGAGTATTTCACTGAACAAGCAATTGCTGTGATTATGGCGGCCCAGGAGGAAGCTCGACGACTGCGCCATGCCTTCGTCGGGACTGAACAAATTTTGCTAGGGCTGGTGCGCGTCAAGGACAGTCTGGCCGCATCGGTGTTAGCCGATTTGGGCGTCACCCTGGATGCGGCCCGGACTGAAGTAGAAAAAATTATTGGCCATGGCTCAACCTCTGGTTCCGCCGATCTGCCCTTCACGCCCAAAACCAAGCGCATTTTAGAGCAGGCGTTTGAGCAGGCTCGCCAGCTCGATCAACCCTACATTGCTCCCGAACATTTGCTACTCAGCCTGATTCAAGATCGGGATAACGTAGCCGCTAAGGTGCTGGAGCGGTTGGGTGTGGATGCAACTGAATTGCGTCGGCGTTTAATCCAGACGGCTGGCGAAGCAAATCCAGTAGCGGCTGGAGGACGAGGACGGACGAATCGCCAAACTAACCGCTCCTCACGAAATGCTAGTGTGCTGGCTCAGTTTAGCCGCGATTTAACCCAGTTGGCCGCGGCTGGAGCCTTGGACCCAATGGTGGGCCGTGAGCGCGAATTAGAGCGAGTCGTACAAATCTTAGGCCGCCGAACCAAGAATAATCCGGTGCTAGTCGGCGAACCGGGTGTTGGTAAAACTGCGATTGCAGAAGGCTTAGCCCAGCGGATCGTGGATCAAAATGTGCCGGATATTTTGCTCGACAAGCAGGTATTCAGCCTTGATATGGGGGCACTGTTGTCAGGAACTCGCTTCCGGGGTGACTTTGAGGAGCGGTTGACGCAAATTATTGACGAAGTGCGGCAGTCGCAGAATATCATTCTGGTGATCGATGAGATTCACACCCTGGTTGGAGCCGGAGCCGTAGAAGGCGGAACCGATGCGGCGAATATGCTGAAGCCAGCCTTAGCGCGCGGTGAGTTTCAGGTGATTGGAGCCACCACCCTCGACGAATATCGTCAGCATATCGAGCGGGATGCTGCCCTAGAACGGCGTTTTCAGCCGGTAGTGGTGGGTGAACCCAGCGTTGAAGAGACAATCGAGATTCTGCGCGGATTACGCAGCCGTTACGAGCAGCACCACCAGCTTACAATTACCAACGAGGCGATTGAAGCTGCCGCCAAGCTATCCGACCGCTATATCCCGGATCGCTATCTGCCGGACAAAGCAATCGACCTAATCGACGAAGCTGGCTCGATGGTGCGGTTCCGTTATGCCCAGCAGTCACCCACCAAAGCTCTGAAGCAGGAATTGCGGCAGATCACAGCAGCCAAAGAAGCAGCGGTGAATGCTCAAGACTTTGATGCGGCTGGCAAACTACGCGACCACGAGCTAGAGCTAGAAGCGCAGATTCGCGATGCTAATTTAGCGATCGAGCAGACCAGCCAACTTCCTTCTGCAATACAAGTGACAGCAGACGACATTGCCCAAATTGCGGCTTCCTGGTCAGGTGTGCCTGTCAATAAGCTGAGTGAATCCGAGTCGGTGATGCTGCTACACCTGGAAGATGTTCTACACGAGCGGGTGATTGGTCAGGAAGAAGCGGTAACGGCGGTAGCTCGCTCGATTCGCCGCTCGCGAGTTGGGCTGCATTCTCCCAACCGCCCGATTGCCAGTCTGGTCTTTTCTGGCCCCACGGGAGTCGGCAAAACCGAATTAGCCAAAGCCTTAGCAACGGCTGTATTTGGCTCAGAAGAGGCGATGATTCGTTTGGATATGTCCGAGTTTATGGAAGCGCATACGGTGGCTAAACTGATCGGTTCGCCGCCCGGATATGTCGGCTATGACGAAGGCGGCCAACTCACCGAAGCCGTGCGGCGTAAGCCCTACACCGTGATTTTGCTGGATGAAATCGAGAAGGCTCATCCGGATGTGTTCAATACACTCTTGCAGGTGATGGAAGACGGTCGCCTCACCGATGCAAAAGGCCGCACGGTCAGCTTCAAGAACACGCTGCTGATCATGACCTCAAATATTGGCTCCAGGGTGATCGAAAAAGGCGGTGGCAGCCTTGGGTTCGAGTTGGGCGATTTGGGCAGTAGCCAATACCAGCAAATTCGCTCACGGGTGATGGATGAGATGAAGCAGTTCTTCCGGCCCGAATTGCTCAACCGTATCGACGAAATCATTGTCTTCCGGCAATTGCAGCGGCTGGAAGTGCGTCAGATTGCCGATCTGATGGTCCAAGAAGTCGCCACTCGGTTGATGGAGCAAGGCATTAGCCTGGAGGTGACCGACGCTTTCAAGGAGTTAGTTGTTGCCGAAGGCTTCAGCCCCAGCTACGGTGCCCGTCCACTGCGGCGAGCGATTGCGCGACTGCTAGAGGACAATCTAGCAGAAGCGATGTTATCGGGTGCGGTGAATGCAGGTGAGATGGCAATTGTGGATGTGGATGCAGACGGTCAAGTGCAAATCCGATCCCGCGACCAGAGTAATCAGCCGCAGCAGGGGAATATCCTAGCCCCGGTTGGCTAATTCGAACTCCACGCCAGTACAGGCTACAGTCAGGCTATAGCAGGGGAAGGTGAAGCACCTTCCCTTTTTGCGTTTTGACGCGATTTCGTATCCAATTGCAGAAAGTAGAACAACATAATTAAACATGAAACCCAAAGGGGGTGTTGTCGCCGCCCGAAGGGCGGCGACACACCCTGATCTTGGTTTTAATTAAGTTGAATTACTTAGCAAAGAGAAATTTAATTCATTGGTTCATTTGTCACAGTCAGTAGCGAGGTGGAATTCAGTGGATGTTGGATAAAATTAGGTGAAAACAGTGCGGTGTTTCCTATGCGAACGACCACTCTCTATGAGCAAGACTTTTATGCTTGGACTCAGCGTCAGGCTGAGCTGCTCCGCGCTAGACGGTTAGAAGAACTCGATATTGACAACCTGATCGAGGAGATTGAATCGTTGGGTCGGCAGGAACGGCAGGAGTTGCGCAATCGCTTGGGAGTGTTGCTGGGGCACCTGCTCAAGTGGCGCTATCAACCAGAGGCGCGATCCAAGAGTTGGTTTTACACCATTCAGGAGCAGCGACAGGAAATTCAGCGTCACCTCAAGGAGAACCCCAGCTTGAAGCCCTATCTCAGCGAAGCCATTGCGATTGGCTATGAAAAGGGTCTCAACCTTGTGGGTAAAGAAACGCCCCTCGACCCCAAGCAACTTCCTCAAACCTGCCCTTTCTCGGAGGCAGAAATCTTTGAGGAGCCGGTGGATTGGCAGGCGTAATTTACATCGGGTGGGTTTCTAGGTCGGTATCAGGATTGGCAGGGTGAACGCTAAAATAATCGCACCGATGGCTAGCAGCAAAGCCCAAAATCGATGGTGGCTGCTAACGTTCCATTTGTTGGGACAGGTCATCAGCGTCATATCCACCCAGGGCATGACACCGCGTCGGAACCAGCCTGTAACCGCCACTTCTTGGTTAACAAAACTGGCTGCCTGCGACATGCCAAACAGGAAGTTACCCAACGGACCGAACCGCGACGCATAGTGCAAGTAAATCAGCCCGGTTGGATCTTGCAGCTTCAAGTCAGAGCCAAAGCGAGAACCACTGTCTCCTCTGCCGATTATCTGACCCGCCAACTGAACCGGCTTGCCACGCAGCGGGCTGGCGTAGGGATCGGACATTAACAACAGCACATCCATTTCCGGGGCACGGTGCAGACTGGGATACATTACCCAGGTTTTGAGCAGCAGACCGATGCCAAATCCTAGCAGCATCAACATCGGCGGCAGTACGAAAAATTGGATGGTGCCAGATTTCAATAAGGCGATGCCCAGCGCCAATCCTGCCAAGCCGCCCAACCACTCCGCCCAAAACAGCAGAATATCCAGCATAAAGCTGCCATGGAGCTTGCGTTTGTTGAGCGTGCGACCTTCGCGGATCATGCGTGCCATGTCGAATTCGCTGTCTAGCCCCAATTGTTCAGCGTAGGTAGTGAGGGCGCGTACCCGTTTGCCCGTCAGGGGATGAGTCGAATTCAGCTCCATCCACCAAGCCCAAGGGTTAAACATATCCCACAGGAACACCCGTCCCACCTTTTCAGGTTCCGCCGCGACTCGATACGCCGTTCCTGTCATGCTGGCAGAGCGCGGATCGCTGATGCCGAGTGCTCTGGTGCCTTGCAGTACTTTGCTGGGTTTGTCGCTACGTTTGCCTTCTTCGAGGATGCCATAGGCAATTTTGACCAATGCTCGCGATAAACCGTTGGGATTACCCGTTACCTCAGCCGCAAAATGATCGGCGTAATATTCGCGAGTACGGGAGAGATACAGCAGTAAATATTCACCTACAATGTAGAAGATATAGGCCAGAATCACTGCCGACTGAATGCCGCCTTTTACCTTTTTGGCTGAGTCACTGTCGCCCAGCTGATCTGCAATTGCACGAGCGTAGGTATAGATCAGATAGCAAACCTGCACCAGGGTTGAAGCCAGCGTCATCACGGCAAAA
Source organism: Leptolyngbya sp. NK1-12 (assembly GCF_032598965.1). Taxonomy (NCBI): domain Bacteria; kingdom Bacillati; phylum Cyanobacteriota; class Cyanophyceae; order Leptolyngbyales; family Leptolyngbyaceae; genus Leptolyngbya; species Leptolyngbya sp. NK1-12. Next base: position 4,688,393 of record NZ_CP053586.1, on the reverse strand, counting down.
TCCCAGTGGACAATATGTCCTAGCTCATGGGCATAAACTGTAGCGGCTTCGTCATCATCAAGATAGGTAAATAGCCCCTGACTCACTACCAAGCGAGCGCTGTTGGGAAAAGACCCATAGGTAAATGCAGTCGGATTTTCATCGTCAATGATGCCAAGGCGCGGCGTTTGAATGTGATGCTGCTGACAAACGCGGCGAATCACTTTTGCTGACTCTGGGCTACGGCGTTCAATTTCTGATAAACTGACCCAGCGCGTATCATAGATCAGCTTTTGCACCAGATCCATGATGATCGGGCCGAGCAAAAACATCGCTAAGTTGAAAATGATTGTGATCAATATCGCGCTGATTAGCCCGGAGGTTGGATCGTCTGCCCCCTGAATCAGCAGCAGATTCAGCGTCGCCGCCAACACCATGCCACACAGCAAAACGATAGTGACGCCAGAAGCCAAAGTTAAATTGCTGGCAACGCCCTTCATGGCGAGCTTGACGCCTCGCTGCTTAGACCGTCTGGCTTTGGGAATGGTGCTGGGCGCTGCTGTGGCGGACTGAGCCGAGGAAGGTTTACCAGACTCAGGCGAATGATTGGATTGAGTTTCTGTTGCTGCTGTTGCCGCTGCTGCTGCGTCTGCTGCCGGTACAGATGGAGCCATCGCCTGCAAATACTGCTCTGCCCAAATTTTGATGAACGGCTTCTCGCTGCTGACTAGCGTTCGGCACAGCGCTATCGACTGCTCGATCTGGTGATTGTGGCGGTAGGCTTTGGCTAGCCAGGTTTGAGCTTGCTCGTAATCCTTGAAGCTGGAGTCGGTGCCGTAACAAAAGGCTTCTAGTTTTTCGACGGCTTCGGCATACTGACCTTGCTTCAATGCTTTGTTGCCCGCAGCTAGTATGGCAGCCGCTTCTGATGGCATCAGCTTAGGGTAAGCGGGTATCGATGGGCTTGAACCGATTGCTGAGGCGGGTGACGGGGCTGTTGTCGCAGCAGATTCTGATGCTTCTGAGGAATCTGCTGCTAGGAAGGCGAGTGCCTGCTCTGCCCAGGCTTGAATTTGCGGCTGATGGCTGCGCCGCATTTGCTGACATAAGGCGATTGCCTGATCCCTGGCTCCAGTGGCTTTATAGGCTTTCACTAACCAAACTTGAGCCTGAAAGTAGGCTTTACCCTTGGGCGCAGTGCGGCAAAACGCTTCCAGAGTAGGAATGGCATCGGCATAGCGCTGCTCCTGCATGGCCTGAACGGCGGCAATCGGGACTCCAGACGACGGAGACATAGGTGAATATGGCAATGACAAAAGACTGTCTTAGCCTACCCATCAGCTTCTGGCAATGATCTCAGTGATTCTCAGGAAAAAGGTTTAAACACCCTGTGATTAAGGAGTCGCTGCATCAGCAGCCGGCAAAGTTTTTTGCCACGACTCGCAGGCAAATTTAGAAGCACCCTTGGCAACTCGTTTGATAATCAGGGTTGAGACTAGAGCTGCTACGGCCGGAGCCAAACCCAAATTGGCCGTCAAGAACGGAGCCAGCATTCCTGCTGCTTTGGCAATGTTTTTCTCCAGATCTTCGTCGAGCAGCTTTACGAGTTGCTGCATGGTTTCATCCGAACCGTCGCTTCCCAAGGGCGTACAGAGCATCTTATAGGCCGCCGGATTAATCCAGTCGAATAGGCGCTGACCGGCTGCTAAGGCATCATCCACAATGCCACGAGGAACGGCTGTATTCGGATCAATCGACGTAATAGCAGCCGCTTCTGCTGCTCCTCGTGTTGCTTCTTCACCAATGGTTTGTGCTCGCAGGCCCAACTGAGCTTCTAGTTCGTCTTCGGGAAGCGTGGACAATTCTTGCAACAGGTCATCGATGTTTGTCATGGGAAGATTTACAGTTCATTCATCCGAATTATACTTCCCGAGTTCGGTTAAGAGCTTGTCAAAACCGTTACGACACCTGTTGCAAATTGTTGCTGTCACCCATGCTCAGTTCATCAGTTTCCAGAGGCGTTGCAGCGAGTGGGGAGGAGAGGCTTCAGCCTCGCCAAACTCATCCAACGACCAACAGCGATTCAGGTAGTCCACCTGCTGCTCTTCAATTAATTCATCGACCAATGCTTTAACAAATCCACGCCACAGCCAGCCCAGCCCAAAGGTATTTTCTAAATAAGGATTAGGAACCGACTCTGGCAACAGCTCCAGTTGCCGGTACCGCTGCCACTGACAATCCAGGATCGAACCTTGGTCTAATGAATTCATGATGAACCTCCTCTTCTAGTTCTTTGTTTCTAGATGGCAAGGAGGCACGTTCAAACCTGTCACCACGCTGCCGCATGAAGCTATCCACCAGCCAAGCTGCCAGAAAAATGCGACTAGCATGTCCGAATCTTTTACTGTGCCCTATGCTACAGTTTGCTTCCTTTATTATTATAAATCATCTCTCCCCTGCAAGAGTTTAGGATTAGTTTTTCCTATCTTTAGGTAGAATTTTCGCCGCCGCCTCAGAAGCTAGGCCAATATATGCAGCGAGTTCAACATCAGGGCTGCAATCGCCGTTAGGCCAATCGCGGTGAGAAAAATACAAAACCGATAAATTGAAGTGCGAAACTCAACCACCTGTTCTGTGGGTTGCCAGTCGATCCACAGCACAAATAGCGACAGCAAACTGCTCACTAAAAACGTGACCGAAATAATAGCGCTCAAGAGGCTGCCCACATCACTCAGATTACCGCTCACGGCTGGAATAATATTCAGAGCCAAAACCACCGAAGACAGTTCCAGTAGGGCTGAGCACTTGTGATCGAGAATGCCGAGCCGACGGTTGAGGTCTTTGACCTGGTGCTCGTCTAGTTCTAGATCGCGTCTGTTTTGATTATCTGTAAGCATGTGAGTCAAGAACTGAATCGATTACGAGATGATTAGTAAATCAATTGCATCTTTGTGCTCAATTCCAGCCACAGAGACACAGGGAGCTAGCTGCAAGACAGGGGCTGTTTAAGTAAACTTACTTGCTGTTTCAGTATCTGCTTGGCTGCGCTACTAAAATCCTATAGCATGCTCTGCTCCAATGTAGTTATGGCTTGAGCAGATTTTGCGTTGACTTTATTTCACGTTGACTTTATTCAAGGACTTGGTAGCATAAGTCGTGACAGCACAGAGCGTTGCTGCGATTACGAAATCAAAAGCCAACATTCCAACCATCTTCTAACTTCTGGTACTGGGATAATCAGCCAAAATTCAAAAGCCAGCATTTTTCCTGTTCCAGTATCTGTAATCTATAGTCTGACTCCTGATTTCTGTCTCCCATAGTCTGACTGCCTTCTGCCTCGCTTAATCATCAACAATGCTAAATTCCCAAATGGATGACCAGGTTTTTTACTCTACCGTTGTACTTGAACATATTGTGCCATTGGGAAAGGACCCGGCTTTCAGAACATGGCATACGGCTCTAATTCACACGGCTGAACAATCGGCAGGATATTTGCGGACTGACTTTTGTCCTCCGCTGGAATGTGCCGATGGAGTAGTCAAGTGGTATTCGCTGATTCACTTTGATTCGCCTAACCATTTGAATGAATGGCTGACTTCCAAGACGCGGGAAGACTTAGTTGAATCGGGACGCCACATCTTTGAGAACTATAAGTTCAAATCGTTTACAACTGGGTTAGAAGGCTGGTTTTCTCGGCAAACGGGAGTAGAACAAGCGGGTCTGGGGCCGCCGGCCTGGAAGCAGGTGTTGTCGGTCGTGCTGGGGCTTTACCCGACGGTAATGACCCAAGCGAAGTTATTTGCAGCGTTGGGGATCATGCAGTTTTGGCCGCCTGCTGCCTCGATGCTGGTCAATAACCTAATTACTTCTTCCTGCTTGACTTGGGTCGTGATGCCACTCGTAACGCGGCTGATGAGTTTCTGGTTGCGCCCTGCCTTTCGTCGCTCTTTGGTGAAAACTGATTTATTAGGAGCCGCTATCGTATCGCTGGCCCTGATCATGATGGTGATTTTCTTTATGCAGATATAGTGTTTGCCAGAAGAGATAGAACATTGTTGTGGGCACGCTTCGCACGTTCACAACAATATTTCTGTCCTAACTGTTGTGGCGACGGCTATATCCTAAAAAAGGCGAACCGAAATTCGCCTTCTCACGAGTTTGTTTGGTGCTGGATACTTAATCTTCTGGCATGATGGCGTTCATCTTGGCTTTGATCTTTTCGCCAATTTCCTCAACTGAAGGCATATACATCTTCTTCTTATCGAGTCCTGCCCCAATCTTTTCACTCAGCTCTTCTGCGGTTGGTGCAAACATCTCTTTCTTCTTCATACCAGCATTGATCTTCTCAGTAATCTCTTCTGCCGTTGGCATGAACATATCTTTCTTCTTCATAAAGAAGCCCTTCTTCTGTTCTGGCGTCAGTGTAGCGAAGAAATCAGCCTTGGGAATAGATTTCATCACCGAGGCAAGCTGACTTTTCTGTGTGGGAGTTAGAGTAATGGACTTGAAGGCTTTGCGAAAGCTTTTGCCTTCACCAATCGCCGAGATAAACTGGTCCCGCTGCTCTGAGGTCAGGATAGTTTCTAGCTGAGGCACAATTTCATCCTCTAGCTGTTCAATTATCGCCTTTTGCTCTGGGGTCAGTTCAGCTTTCGAGAAGCCTAGATTGGACAGACCTGGCAACGAGATTTGAATGAACGGCTGAGCCTGGGCTGGCTGGACTATTAGTAGATTCAATAAAACTACTAAGCAGGCAAAAAACGACAGTAATTTACGCTTCATTGTGAATTTCCTCCAGGGCAAATATGATCTAAGTCTAGGGGTAAGATGACCAATCAGCTATTACTACAGCCTCAACGATCAAACTTCAGAACGAAATAGGGCACTGTCATCACTAGGGCGTTCGACGGCGGTTGCCTCTACTGCTGCCATTTGTGCCTCTACAGAAGACTCTGCTTCCGCTTGGGTCGAGGTACGATTAAATTCCACATAGGCAGCCACCGCTAACATTGAAATAATCGCTAGCGGTAAAACTAAGCTCCACCAAGTTTCCGCTAACAAAACAAAATAGGCTGCACCTAAACCACCCAGGGCGAACCCAGCGATTACCGGAAACACGCGACTCATGCGCTCTAGAGCTTCCTCAGCTTCTAGCTGGGCAGTTGGGTTAGACGCTGGCGATAATTTAGCCAGCAAATACTGCACCATATCAATGGTGAGCTGGGTTGTATTGCCAGTCATCACCGTTGTCGGAATGTAGCTCTTAAATACTCCTTTTGCTTCTTTCATCAATCCATTTTGGATCGCCATTGCTACCACACCAGCCATCCCAATCGGGAGGATATACTCTTCCTGCACATCCAACATCAGGGCAGGTGAAAGGCTAGTTCCAATGATTAAGAATCCAGTTAAAGCGATCGCTTCTGCCGTTAGCAGCACCGCAAACACTGGCCATTTTTTGTGCCGCGCATAACGGGCTAACAGAGAAGTCAAAGCAACCGCCACAACAAATGTCGGCAACATCAACAGCCGAGTAATGGTGGTTTTTTCGTCTGAACTGACGAAGGAAGACCCAGCTAGGGCGATATTACCCGTGACATGGGCCGTGAAGATACCGAACAAGATGATGAACGCCGAGGTATCTACAAAGCCTGCCACCCAACTTAACAGAAATCCAGCCGGACCGTCGCTGATCAGGAGCCGACTGAGATGAAAAGGCTGATTACGCGAACTTGCAACCATCTCCAAACCTCAATTTCAATCCATAATTTCGATCCATATTTGTCTTTGCAAATTGCATTCAGCTGCATTCTCGTTGTTTGTACTAGTTCAGCTGATCGGGCGGCTGTCATTCCTTCTCGTCAAATTTTGTCTCTACATTAAGTCTTCACATTAAGTCTTCTCCTTGGCTTTGCTGTCCGGTTTAGCCGAAATAATTTTCACCACTTCGTAAAAGTGATCGTCGTGACTAGCTAAGGCATCAACATCTTCTGGCAAGACTTCAAGAGCGGGTAGCTTAGTTAAGTCGGTAAACTCTTCGGCGTAGCCCCAGTTGGTCAGTACTGCGACATCGGCATTATCTACACCTTTAAACAGAACCGCTGTGCGGGGTGAGGGATAGAGCTTAGTCACGTCAGCCAAAGAGTCTTCAGCCGCTGCTAACAGCTCTGTGACGTCATCGGCACTTTTGGCTGTAATTTCATCGAATTGTACCAAAGCATATTTACCTCGAAGTGCAGGCAGCATCCCCTCAGGCGTCTGCGTTTTGTCAACTTCGAATACTACGGTACGGGCTGGCGTGGCTACTGTTTTTTTGGTACTAGATTTAGTTGATGTTCTGGCGGCTGATTTGGAAGAGGGAGGACTTGCTATCGCACTAGGAGGACTGGGACATAGTTCTAGTGGCTGAGCTGCGTAGGCTTCGTAGCTGTCTGCATCTTTCCACTGGGTCAGGGTGATGACCCGCGCTCCATCCTCACTCTGAAGTACAGAAAAGCTTTCGAAGCCAGGTGTATCTTTAAAGAACTTATTGGATTGCATAATACTAGAGACAACATCCTTTTGTGTTTCGGGTGTTGTTTCATAGATTGCAGCCACATTCACTGCGGGACTTGCCGGATCGAATACGATGGACTTTACGGTTTTGCCAGCCTGTACTGCATCAGCAGAGCCAAACATTACACCTAAAAAGACAAAGACAGCAAACAAAAATGCGTGCAGCTTTTCAACAAAATACCTGGGCATAGAGGGCCGATCTCCACGATCTGGAATAACTTGCCTAGTTGAAAACCTACAGCGTTTTTCACTCATGTGAGGTATAGGGGGTGTGGGGGCGAAGCTCCCACGCAGGGGCAGTGCTCCTGCACCCCGTTTTTCGTACTTCACTAGCCTAAAAAAGGCTGTAGTTGAAAAATAACTACTCAATCCATCAACAATGACTATCAATCAACAATTAAGAGGAAAAACTAAGGGAAAAAATTGATTCAGACTCAAGCCGGCCCTTGGGGATAAACCGTTATCACAGGCATGGTTTAGGGCTGATAGATCGCTCCGGCTCAACATCCTAACTGCAATGAGTTTGACAATATTGTGATTTTTGTTACTTTTTAGCTATTTTATAGTTCAGTTTAAGAATTGCCTGCGGTTCCAGTCTGGTATTTCTGTTTACAATCTTTAACCGTTCTGTCTTTAACCGTTCTGTCAGCTCTTGTTATCTAAATCAAGGGAGAACAAAAGTAAAACTGGATACAAATTAACTCAAGCTTCTACCGTATTACTAAGCAAATTCCTTTAAGCGTTCAGAGGCTAGCAATAAAACTTCCCATACCCCTCAGAACTTAGTTTCGATTAGATAGAAGCGGCAACAGTGCTGCCTTGTTAGTTTTAATCTTCCAAATTGTCTTTGTTTGCTCATTTCGAAATACCAAGATTATGGTTTGGAAATGTGTTGAGGCAATTTTTTGAACTCCCTTGACTCCGTTTAATTAGGTTTGCTTTCAATCCTACAGTCATCCTGGAATGGAAGTTTGGCATGTCGGTCAATTGAATCGTTGGTTTCCTCAAATGGCGGAAAGTTCCCCTTGGACCATTAGCATGGGTTGGCAAGGACGCAATCACTCCCCAAATAGGGGTAAGTATAATTGCTCAAACCCTTTCCAGCACAGGCATTGGCCTGATTGCATCCTGCTAGATAAAGCTGTAGTTTTGTGTCGTCTAGTACATTTTTGTCGCGACTCTTCCTATACGATTAACAGACGTTACAGTTTGTATACAGTATTCAGGCGTCCTTGGCAATTTGTCCATTATTGGCTGGCTGCTGATTTGAAACAAGCTATTTGAAACAAGCTAGGTTTGAGTTTTGCCCTGGCTGCAATGGGGCGGTTGTGAGTAGCTGTAATCAGGTTATTTGATACAAAGGCGGATGCGTTGTGACTGTGTGAGGATTGCTGAATACTACGATAGGAGGGCAAATGGCACAATCAGATCGAGAACTTGCGATGGACGCTGTCCAAGACAGTGATGTTCGGGAGGAACGGAGACCCCGATCAGAGCTGCTTTATGGATTAACGGACAAGCCGCCCGTAGCAGAGTCCTTTTTTGTAGCCTTGCAGCATGTGCTGGCTGCTTTTGTTGGCATTATTACTCCACCTTTGATCATCTGCAGTGGTCTGGGACTCGATGCGACTAATACTAGCTACATCATTAGTATGTCGCTGTTCGCCTCTGGCCTTTGCACCTTTATTCAGTGTCGAAAATTTGGTCCAGTTGGGTCTGGGTTGCTGAGTTTGCAAGGAACCAGCTTTGCCTTCCTCGGTCCAATTTTGGGCGTTGGAACTACTGCAATTCAGGGTGGTAGTACTCCCCAGCAGGCACTAGCGCTCATTTTCGGAGTCTGCTTCTTTGGCTCGTTTGTGGAAATTATTCTCAGTCGCTTCCTGCACTTGATGAGCCGGATCATTACGCCAGTCGTTTCCGGTACGGTCGTGATGATTATTGGACTGGGCCTGATCAAGACGGGTGTGATTAGTATGGCCGGCGGACCAGCGGCTCTGGCAAGAAACGATGGATCGTTCGGCAGTGTGCAAAATCTGGCGCTGAGTGGTCTGGTGTTGCTGCTCGTCGTATTTCTTACCCTGTCACGCAATCGTTTCCTGCGCATGGGTGCAATTGTGATCGGGTTAGCCGTTGGCTACGTTATTTCCTTGATCCTCGGTATTGTAGATTTCAGTGCTCTCAGCCAGCTGCCTCCTGTTACCTTGCCGATTCCGTTCCGCTTTGGGATGCGGTTCGAGATAGGCGCTTTTCTGCCTTTCATTCTGCTTTATGTGTTAACCGCGATTGAAACGGTGGGTGACTTGACGGCTACCTCTGCGGTTTCTGGTGAGCCGGTCCAAGGTCCGGTCTACATGCGGCGTATCAAGGGCGGTGTGTTGGGTGATGGCGTCAACTCCGCCATTGCAGCTGTGTTGAATACCTTTCCTAACACCACTTTTAGCCAGAATAATGGCGTGATTCAAATGACCGGGGTTGGCAGCCGCTATGTGGGCTTTTATGTAGCTGGAATCTTTGCCGTGTTGGGTCTGTTACCCATTGTCGGCGGTGTATTCCAAGCTCTACCTCAGCCTGTTCTGGGAGGAGCAACCACAGTGATGTTTGGATCGATTGCTGTTGCAGGTCTGAATATTGTGGCATCAGCCCATCTTGATCGACGGGCCATGATTATCGTAGCTGTATCGTTGGCAATGGGTCTGGGTGTACTGTACGCGCCAGAGATCTTCGCAGACAAGCCGCCCATGATCAAGAATCTGTTTGGCTCCAGCATTTCTACCGGAGGTCTAACGGCGATTCTGCTGAGCTGGCTCTTGCCCCATAATTCGGCTCGCACTGAGGAAGAAGTAGAAGCCTAGTTTGCCAAGTTTCCCTCTTGATCAGTAGTTCAGCAATTGATACGTCAGTCTCTACTAGGAGCAGCTGGAGCATCAAGTGAACTGTGATCAGGAGGGAAATTTTTGATTTTTTGCGGTTATCGAGCCTGCTCGGAAAAGCTAAAAAGAAGATACGATTTTTCTAAAAGATATCAGCTTTAGCCAGGACTATAGTTGCAAAGCTCTGTGTCTAGTGTCCCTGCACATTGTAGAAATTGTTTCAACGACCCAACAGCCGAGAGTCCTATCGTGCCTTGCCGCGTTATCCCCTGATTGTTTGCGCTACACTCGTGCAGAATCCGGCGAATCTAGGTGGTCTATGCCGCACGGTTGAAGCCTTTCGGTTACAGTCGCTGGTGTTGGCAGACTTGGCGACGATTCGCTCTCCGGTGTTCAAGAATTTGGCTGCCTCTTCCCATCATTGGCAGCCCCTCCAGGCTTGTCCCCCAGCAGATTTACCGCAATGGCTGGGGCAGCAGCAAGCCAACTACCCAATTGTGGCCTTAACGGCGGAACCGACCGCCATTCCCCTGCCGAAGTTCGTCTTTCCGCAGCAGGCGGTTTTATTGTTGGGGCAAGAACTGACTGGCATTCCTGCTGCTCTGCTCGACCAGTGTGATTACGCAGTCACGATTCCCCAGTTTGGTCTAGTCGAGTCCCTTAACGTTCAAACTGCGGCAGCGATTGCAATTTATGAATACGTGAGGCAACGGATTGGCTGAATCGACAGGGCTGAATCAACGGGGCTGAATCAACGGGGCTGAATTGATGAGAAAGTGCGAGCGTCTCAGTTCTACTGTAGACAAGAGGCCCGCACTTCAGAATATTCGTCCTGATGTGACTAGCAGTTCACCCTCAGGAAACCACCTCAAGAAACCACAAAATTATCGGCGGTTAAGCTCGAGGCATTCACATTAGACAGCAGCGCTAAATTGGTAAATCCACCGGGCCTGTTGCCATTGGCGTCGATGCGGACCAGGGTATCGGCCCCCGCCTGTACCAAGCGAATATACCGCTCAAACCGACGTGATTCGCTGTAGTTGTCTCTAGCAAAGATGCGGCTGACCACAATCAAGTCTTGCTGCTCAAAATCAGCGATGGTATCAGAACCATGACGCGGATTGCGATACACAAACCGATCGATACCGCCGCCGCCAATTAGCAGATCATCGCCACCGCCGCCCACCAGCGTGTCGCGTCCCAACCCACCAGAGAGCGTATCGCTTTGACTCCCACCCCGGAGGCGATCATTGCCGCGTCCACCAATCAGCAGATCCTGTCCAGAGCGCCCCGATAGCCGATCGTTCTGCAAACCACCATTGAGCACATCATCGCCCTTACCGCCATCGAGACGGTCGTTGCCCTGGTTTCCTTCGATGAAATCGCGTCCGTTCCCGCCTTTGATGCGATCGCGACCTCGCCCACCCAAAATGGTGTCACTATTGCCGTTGCCGTTGATGATATCGTCGCCGCGCCGGCCAAAAATTGTATCGTTTCCCAGACGCCCATTGATCCGGTCGCGCCCCAAACCGCCATTCAGTAAATCAATGCCTCTACCACCATCGAGGCGGTCGTTGCCTTGCTGTCCCCGCAGAATATCGTTGTCGTTGCCACCGAAAAGCTGATCGCGACCGCGTCCACCATCCAGCCGATCGTTACAGCCCCTACCCCGCAGGACATCGTTGCCGTCTAGCCCCCGTAGTCGATCAGACCCCGGACCCCCTACTAATGTATCGTTTCCATTGGTACCCCTCAGGTTGCGGCCTGGCCTACAGTTGGCCGTATCTGGAACACCGCCGCCTGTAGAATTAGACAGCGTTACTGTGCGGGGGTTGGAAAGCGCTCCCCGATCGTCGATTGCCGCGTAGGTAAAGCTGGTGTTCGTGAAGCCAGCCCCCGGACGAAAGAAGATCTGATTGATCTGGTCGGGTGTGATTCGCTGCCCTGCCGTTACGGGGGTGCCGCCGCTGGCCGGATCACCCAGAAACAGCGTCCCCTGATTGGCTGGCGGAATTACCGAAATCACATAGCCACTAATTGAACCATCGGGGTCACTGCCGCCTAGCCCAGTGAGATTGGTAGGACCCGTCGGCGTCAGCGGTGTACTCGTGTCGTTTGGTAACGTGGGTGGCTGGTTGCTGATCCGGTTCAAGGTGACGGTGGCTGGCGTGGCTCCAACTGTACCAGCATTGTCGGTCGCGGTGTAGGTAAAGCTGCCACCCGTAAAGTTTGGCGTGGGTTGGAAGAACAGTTGCCCCAACTGAGTTGGGGTCAGAATTTGCCCCAGCGTTACTGGGACACCGCCCGCTGCTGGATTTCCCAAAAATAGCGTGCCCTGATCCGCTGCTGGCAGGGTGACAATCGTAAACGACGCAATCGTGCCGTCTGGATCAGTTGCTGGCAAGGTGGGAATATTGACTGGAGTACCGGGCGTCACATCCACTGTGGCATTGGCCAAACTAGGCGGCTGGTTGGTACTGAGGCTGAGGGTAACGGTACCAGGCGTTTGGGTGGCATCTCCGTCAGTGTCGGTGGCGCGGTAGGTGAAGCTGCCGCCCGTGAAGCCAGGTTGAGCCTGGAAAAACAGCAGCGGCAATTGCTCAGGCGTCAGGACTTGCCCCGCCGTAACGGGAGTGCCGCCGGTAAGAGGATTGCCCAAAAACAACGTGCCTTGAGCTGAATCGGGAATGGAGACGATGGTGAAGGAGGCGATGGTTGTTTCGGCATCAGTGCCGGATAGTCCAGTCACATTAACCGTACTGTTGGGGCTAACGGAAATGGCTGCATCTGTAACGATTGGCGGCGTCGAGAAACTGGAGATTACCAGATTGCGTACTTCGTGAATATTGGTGGCATCTCCGGTGGAGCTAGCAAAACCAAACTTAAAGGTCGAGGGAATGCTGCCCCCATTAGCGGCAATGATATCTAGGTTATTAGTCTCAATCGGCGTTTCACCCGGGTCGAGAAAGTCGCCATCGTAATTCAGGTCTACTTTAACGGAGAGCACACCCGTCGGCGTAATATCAACTCTGGCGCGGCGAGCGGCGGCCTCCCGTGTCGTAGCTGCAACATTATCAATGCCAGGCGAAAGGCTACCGGAACCGGCAATAAAGGCATAACCAGTCTGGCCACTGCCCCTGCCGCGAATCGAAATCGAATCGGGCACTTCTCCAGGACCGCCTTCCCGCTGCTGCGGACCTCCGGCAAAATCGCTGGGGTTCGAGAAGTTACCAAATTCGTCTAGCCCAATGCCCAGGTAGCCACCCGCAATCCCATCGATGCCATCGACCTGTTTTTGGGCATAGCCTAACGAGCCGCCAAAAGCACCGGCCACTGTAGGCGATTGGGCACCGTCAATCAAGAAAAAGCTGATGCCGTCTCCTCCGGCTCTAGCGCCATTTGTGCCTTGACCGCTGTAGGCAAAGAAGTCAAAGGTGATAGTCAGCCCCGCATTTGAGGGAATGGCGTTGTTATAGATGACAAAGGCTGCCTGATCCGTGCTGTTGTTGGTCAACCGGAGTGCTCCGCCACCTTCCGCATCTAAAGCAGTCGTGCCACCCGGTAAACCGCCCGGAGCCGGAGTCGGATTAGAACCTGCCGTCAAGAATGGATTGGCAGAAGTGGCGGTGCCGGTACCAAATAGCCAGGGTGTAGCCGCAACGGTGCCGTTACGAAAGGTTTCATTCACTAACACCGCTAACGCATGGGGATAGGTGGCCAACACCTGAGGCTGAAATGGTAAATCATGTTTCACTGAACCAGTTGCAACGTCCAGAATCCAGTTACCGCCTGGCCTGGTATTACCAATGCGATGGGTTGAGGCTGCGATCTCAGCGCCAGTCAGCTTGCGGATCTGCTGGATCAGGGCTTGTCCCGGTTGATGCGCTGCCACTTCACATCCATAGAGCAAGATGGTAGCCTGCTGTTTCAGTGCCTGCGCCCAACTGCGAATCCTGCTGGCATAGTGGCTTAAGGTCGTCAGATTAAGTTGGGTTGTGCCTAATTTAAGCGTACCAGGCTGACCATGAGCAACAATGTGAATGCTTTCTAGGTCATGGCGTTGGGTTAGGATTCGGGTTATTTGGGCAACTCCATCCTCAGCGGAGTTGAGCACATGAACCTCGTACCCAGGATGCACACCACTGATCAGATGTTGATGATCCTGAACTGCCGAATCAATCAAGATAAGAGAAAAACCCTGATGAAAAGTCATAGTCGTTGCTACCAATAGAATTTCTAGAGGATTGCCACCAGAACATTTGAAGGAGCCAGATAGACTCCCACGCTGTGCCGATCTAGAAAGCATTGAGCTGTTCTTCGTTTCTTGAATTGGGCATACCCAACAGCCCTAAGAACCCGTTTGCAAAGATCGAACTATTTTCTACCGCCTCTCTGAATGCCTCAACTTATAGCTTTAGTAGGCATGCCAAAGAGGGGGACTTCCAATCCAGTTCTCCTAGAATGGGGAACCAGGGGGGCAGTTCGGGTCACAATCAACACGCTTCAAACAGCTTCTAAAACCGGACATCAGCCTGAACGTTTCCTCAGAGCAGGCGCAAAGTCAGAACCAAATCTCAAAATCAAATCGGAACTCCACTATGGATGAATCACCAAAGTGATCGATTAAGAATTTCTTCACGCACAAATTAATAAGATTCTAGGCGATTTCTGCGACTTAGCGCAAAAACAAGGAATTTAAACCGAGAAATAATTGAGAAATGAATTGAGAATCTTGCGGCAAGGTGATAATGAACACATTCCGTTGAAACAATTATCAGTAATAGTCAGCAATTTAACCAGATTGAGGAGCTGCAAGTGCAGGCATTTTGCTGCCAGCAAGACATTTTTAGGAGCTTAGTTCCGGCACAATTTCTTTAGGGTTAACCTAGGTTCAGAATAAATTGAGCAACATTCAAATAGATCAATACGCCAAGTACATCAACGATGGTCGTGATGAAGGGAGCAGACATGAGGGCCGGATCAAGGCGGAAATTTTGGAAAATCAGCGGTAACGTTGAGCCAGCGACGGAAGCGAGAATTGAAATTGATACAAGGCTAATACCCACCGAAATTGCAACGGCTAGATTACCCTGCAGAAAATAGGCCCAAACCAAGACCACGATTCCCAGCATTAGACCCAGCAGTACGCCCGCAGTTGCCTCGCGTCGAATCACCTGAAATGCCTTCGTTTGACTGATTTCTTCGGTATTCAATCCCCGGATCACAACCGTAGACGACTGGGCACCCACATTGCCGCCGGTACCAATCAGCAGGGGAATAAAGGCTGCCAACGCCACAACCTGCTGGAGAACATCTTCCTGACTGCGAATCACCGCCGATGTCGCTGTATTGGTAATCAATAGCACCAACAACCAGGTAACTCGTCGCCGCGCCACGGTGAGCAAATTAGTTTGAAAGTAGCTGTCTACCCCAGATTGGACACCACCCAGCGTGTAGATATCCTTAGTGGTTTCTTGCTCTAGAATGTCGAGCACATCATCGACGGTGACAATGCCGACTAATCGCTGTTCGGTGTCAACTACGGGCAAGGCCAGAAAATCATAGCGCTGAATCAGCCGTGCCACTTCTTCTTGTGGTGTATCTGTCTGCACATGCACCACCTCTCGTACCATAATCTCGCCAATAGTTTGTTCGGGCTGAGCTACTACCAAACCCCGCAAGGAGAGAATGCCAGTCAACCGGCGGGCGGCGTCAGTCACATATAGGTAGTAAATCGTCTCGCTGTTGTTAGCCAGTTGCCGAATCCGCTCCAGTGCCTGACTCACCGTCCAATCCTCCTTGAGAGAGATATATTCAGGCGTCATAATCCGGCCTGCGGTGCCTGCTTCGTATCCCAACAGCAAGGCAGTAGCCTGTCGTTCTTCCAGACTCAATTGTTCCAGTAGGCGGGCAACGATTTTAGCCGGAAGTTCATCAAACAGCCGCACCCGATCATCCGGCGACATTTGATCGACAATATCCAGTACATCTTGTCGCTTGAACTCTTGAATCAGGGATTGCTGAACCGGCTTATCAAGATGCTCATACACGGCAATGGCTTCAGCCTTGGGCAATAGCCGAAACGCGATCACCTGCGAGGTTTCGGGCAATCCTTCAATCGCGTCAGCAATATCGGCTGGCTGTACCGGCACCAGCAATGCTTTGGCTCCTTCTAGGTTGTTTTGTTCCAACAGAAGCTTGAGCTGTGATTGTACCAGCTCTCGTAGCTCTTGACGGGAAATGGTCTGAGCTGAATAGGTGATGTTTGTTTCTTCAAATGCCAATGCAGTGAACCCGACGAACTGAGCGGTTGTCTTCTAAAAATCTTAAAAGATGAATTGGATTAAGCGTTAATTTATGGCGTTCTAGAGGAGTTGTGAAATTGATTGAGGGGTGAGGGGCTTCGACGCGAGCGCACTGCCCTCATGGGGCCAGAGAAATCAGCCGAGCGGTGAGGGGCTTCGACGCGAGCGCACTGCCCCCATGGGGCCAGAGAAATCAGCCGAGCGGTGAGGAGAATTACGGCTTTTAGTTGCTCACTCTATGTTCACAACTAGGATTGCTATAGTTCTGTCAAGACTGGGAGCAGGCTCACTCGGTTGCAGACCACTAGGAGCAAACTCCATTCAGCGGCACTGCTCACTGATTTCAGTTATTTTCAGTTATTTAAGTAGGTGGGCGCAATGATTGAGAAGACGCATTTCGACTCCGCTCAATGCGCAACTTTTTGGGAAGCAGAGGGTTGAGCGGAGTCGAGACCCGGCATTGTGGAGCAAAGATTAATTTAGCCTACCTACTTAGATTACATGTAAAATTTACAGGCAAGTCGTTGATAAAATCTCAAACCTTGCTTTCCGAGGTCGGATTAGTAGGCTGGATTGGTAGGTAAAAACTGTATTCTGAATCATAATTGAATGATAATTCAGATAAATCTTAGATAAGAAGTTGTTCAATTCAGTCCAGCAATAAAATAAATTTCACAGCTTGTCTAGAATTGCTGCTTCAAACTTCCCATTCTGCTTGATTATTTGGCGGGCCGTTTAAGGGTGTTTGATAAGTATTCAAGTTTTGATTGTAAAATGCAGTGAGTGTAACGAATCCAGCTAATGATTGCAGTTGAACCTATGGCTTGAGCTGGCTGACTTGAATTCAACTGCAAGCACTTAAAGCAAAGAGAATGCCTGAAAAACTGATTACGAAACGACTCCAGGCATCCTCTGTGAAAAACTTCTGTGATAGGCGGTAAGTGAAATTTTCAACCAGTTGGTTTCGAGTTACCTACATCAATCCTCATCCAATTCCGAATCGATTTGCTTTAAGCGAATGTGCTTCCGTCCCAGGGAGATCTCAAACTCATCTCCGGGTTTCAAATCCATCTGCTTGGTGTAGGCGGCCCCAATCAGCAAGTTACCATTTGCTTGCACCGTAATGCGATAACTGGCGCTGCGTCCTCCTCGACCATTGCTGCTTGGCTTCCCATCTAGCTCAATTTCTTTCGCCTCTAAAAGCGCATTGTAAAACTTCATCATATTCACACGTTCTACTCCATTTTTTGTAATGGTGTAGTAGCCGCATTCTTTTGCCTTTTCTTCTTTACTGAGGTGTTCTAGCTGCTTCACTTTAGCCAATAGAGCTTCTCCGGTTAGAGGCTCGTTTTTTTTCTTTTTAGTCATTAGCCTGAGTCGAACTATTTACAAAAAATTGCTGCGGTAGATTCGTCTGCTGATAACCGAATGGTTCTCGTTAACCAATCTGATTAGCTGAATTGAAGTCAGCTTTGAAACTATCCTACCTTGAGGAGGAAACTTTTTCATCTAGTTTATAGTAAGGAAAATCACTGGTAGTTTTTCTGATTTTCGATTCGTTTAGGTGACGCAATAGCAATTCGTGATTAGTTGACGATCATTTTCTATTAATAGTCATATCGAATTCGTTAAATCCCTTAAAAATCTAATTACAACCATTTAGGTCGGAAGATCCTGTGAAACCACAAGAGTTGCGATGAACCTAAGCAGTTGATAGATGTAAGGACCCAAATACCTATGCCAAAATCAATTTGATAGCGCAGTTTGGTAGTGCGCTGGTCTCAGCATCGAGTCTGACAATTGGCCCCAAAATGACGATTCATGAAGTTAACGACAAAAGGACATTACAGTGTCAAAGCATTGCTCGATTTGGCGCTTCAGCCCAACTCTCAGCCCACATCGGTCAGAGCGATTGCACTCCGGCAAGACCTGCCTGCGCCCTATCTGGAAAAACTGCTGATTGAACTGCGACGGGCTGGACTTGTGGAATCGATTCGGGGTGCTCAAGGGGGATACCGTTTGGCGCGCTCACCGGCGCAGATTTCTTTGGGGCAAATCCTCGAAGCGGTCGGAGAAACTATTGAACCCCTAGCCCGCCATACCCCAGCCGACCAAGCTGAAGATTGGGTCACCCTCACTCTCTGGCGACAGCTTCATGAAAAATTGCGCGAAGCGCTCTACAGCATCACCTTAGCCGAGCTGTATTACGATGCCCGCAGTTGGCAGGCGGCTCAAGGAGAATCAACGAGTTTCATTATTTGATCGGGTCTCTTGGGTTCGTTTCCTGCCTTGAACGGAGTTGACGCCTTGCGGCTTCGTTCGTTACGATGATTTACTGGCCATTTATATTGCTCGGATCAGGTTTTGAAATTGGCAAAATGCTAAGGGAATTTTGCAGTTAAAGCATTTGACTCTTAAGCTACCTGTACGGCACCCTTGAGGAAATCATGACTTACGCAATTATTGAAACCGGCGGAAAGCAGTTGCGCGTGGAGCCGGGCCGCTTTTATGACGTTGAGCGGTTGGCAGCGGACGAAGATGACTCGCTTGTGATTGATCGGGTTTTATTTGTAGACAACGATGGCGATATTTCTGTGGGTCAGCCGCTAGTCGATGGAGCTACCGTCGAAGCAACTGTACTGCGGCATCTTCGCGGTCGCAAAATTATTGTCTACAAGATGCGTCCAAAGAAGAAAACCCGTAAAAAGCAAGGACACCGTCAAGAGCTGACCCGCCTCATGATCAACTCCATTAGTCTAAACGGAGCCGTGGTGGCAGGCGAAGCTGCATCGGCAGCACCAGCTACAGCTGAGACTGCATCTGCACCTGCGGAAGTGGAAGAGGCTGAAAGCTAGTTTCCCGACTGTCAAGCCCGACTGTCAAGCATAGGCAGCCCAACCGGGCGTGGCAATGTAGATTAGTAAAATTAGTAAAGGCAGATCAGTAGAGGTTGATATGGCTCACAAGAAAGGAACAGGCAGTACTCGCAACGGTAGAGATTCAAATGCCCAGCGATTGGGCGTCAAGCGGTATGGTGGTGAAGTAGTCAAGGCTGGCAATATCTTGATACGGCAACGGGGAACCAAGTTTCATCCTGGTGTGAACGTTGGTCGTGGCAGTGATGATACGCTATTTGCTCTAGTGGATGGTGTAGTTACTTTCGAGCGCAAAGGCAAAGATCGCAAGAAAGTGAGTGTCTACCCAGCCGCTGCTTCAGCTTAAGCTGAGACTTTTGGCAACGGCTGACAATTTCCAGTCTGTCCAGAATTTTGTGTCAACCGATTGTCTGGCTACGTCATTGTCCAGCGGCGCGTTAACGGTGGCCAAGTTGGGAAGTCTGCAGCAGGCTAGACAAGGAGTTTAGTCCTACCCTGCGGGAACGCAAGCGTATGAGTGGGTTTGCTGGATTAGCCCATGCTTCAGCAACGAATAGACCAACGAATAGACAATGCCACAAACGGACACAGAAAAGTTCGCAGACTCAAAATTCAGAAGAAGGGGAGAAGAGTTTACTCATCTCTCCTTTTTTATTTTTTTAAGTAGGTCAACCTGATTAAACGGTAGATGCAGTGCGGACATCTTGCCTGCGCCAGGGAGACGCTGACACTACGGATCTTCAAATTAATGATGTTGATCGACTTAAGTTGATCAACTTAATCTGTGTTGATTTCGCCGGTTTTCAACCTTATTAGCTTGATTTTGCAATCGTGATTAGCAGCAGCAGCCAGTTGTCTGTCCATCAGCTCAGCTCACTTGCCGCCCAACAATTTCTCTACTGGGCTAGTGTTGATCGAATTAAGAAAGGCATCCAGTTCGTCAAATGAACCTGCATAGGTGACCGTTTGACCATCAAATCCTTTCAGTTCTACTTCATGCTGCTGAAACAGGGATGGAGGCAGTCCAGCCTCCTTGAGATACTGATAAGTGGTTTCGCCGAACGCCACATCAACTCCAATTTGTTTAGTGGCTGATTCGAGCCGAAAGGCTGCATTGACGGTATCACCGAGAGCCGTGTAGTCAGGACGGTCACCGGTACCCGTGTTGCCCACCATTGCATAGCCGGTATTCAGCCCTGCGCCAACCTTAAGGGGAAATGGCAGAGGATAGCGCTCGTGTAGTTGACTTGTCATTTTTTGTAGAGCGCTGAGGGCATGGGCAATTCGGATCATTTCCTCTGGCGTCACCCGCTGGGCACCGTGGATCCAGACGGCCATGACCGCGTCACCAATGTACTTATCTACCCAACTGCCATACTCCCGAATGATATCGCCGGCACAGCGAAACCACGTGCCAATCACCTCTGAGAGCGTATTTTCATCAATTTGTCGAGTCATCCCCGTGAAATTGCGGATATCTACGACCAGCACTGAGATCAAGCGACGAACATGCAGGGTTGCCGTTGCCGTAAATTCCTGCGAGTCAATGCCACCCATCGAAGCATCTGAAAGGGGATCAATCTCAGGTGCATAGAATTCCAGTTCGGTTTGACCAAAAGTAAGGCGGTCACCATTTTGCAGGGTTACAGGCACGCTAACTCGTCGTCCGTTGACAAACGAACCGTTGCGGCTGCCCATATCGATTAAGTAGAATTCACCGGTTTCTACTCGTTGCAGCATCGCATGGTTACGAGAAATCCAGCGATCGGGTAGGACAAAGTTGTTGTCGTCTCCGCGGCCAAAGGTCCAACAGTTGCTGCCTATCAGAGACAGATAACGACTACCTGACTCAGTTCGCAAAATTAGGTGGGGAACAGGTTGTGTAGTCACCACAGGCTAAAACCACTTGCGTTGCCCTAATAATGCATCCCGACTCGTGAAGACGCCAGTGAGCACTCGCCCCTCACTCAAAGGTTATCCACCTAAAAGATTATAAGAAGCCTCAGCCTTGAATGAACTCCGGGTTAATCATTAAGTTTCGCAGTCTTAAACTCAGCTTTAAATCGCTGACCTTTCATCCGTCCGTACAAACACGCGACACCCACCGCCAACCGAGTGCCTAAATGGGTGGGAATACTCCCAATCATAGCCTTAGTCAAACCACTGCCGCACCTAACCAGAATAATCCATCGACTAGCAGCGTACTGAGTACGGCACCACCAAAAGCCCACCAATGGAGCTGAGGTGAACGCAGCGGTACCAAACCAACAACCAGCAGCACGCCAATCAATCCGACAGCACAGCCAATTCCCCAAGGAGTCTGAACCTGACTGACTGCATTTCGCAACACAGTTGACGCTAAACTTGGCTCGACCTGCATCAACTGCCGCCAGTAGGGGATTAAATTCACCAAATAAAAGTAAACATCGGTCATGATGGTGCCAAACAGAGAACCCAAGTAGAACCAATGCCCGATTCGATTGCGTCCTTGCAGCAACCCCACCACGGCAAACGGTAACCCCATTGCCTCAATCGGCAAATGAATCAGCGGTTCCCAACGAAACCAACCCCAGTAAACTGCACCCGCCAGCCAAGTCCAACTGAACCCCAGCAGCAGATCTCCCCACAGAGCCAGGGTAGGCTGCTGCCTCAACCGCACGCTCAACCACAGCCAGCCAGCCGTACTAATAAAACTGATCCAGGGGAATAACCTCACTAGCGGAGCTTGCACAAAAACCGGCACCGATACTAGAAAGGCAGCAGCAGCGAAAATTAGCCAAATTTGTTGCCCTTCAGCTTTGCCCAATGAGGCAATCAGCGGACCTGTTAACGGCTCTTCTAACGGCGTATCAACTAACGGATCTAATCGGGAATCTAAGGAGGTTGAATAAAGCGGCTTGGGAGGAGAATAGGAAGACAAGGGATTTATTAACAACAGTTCACCTTTTTTAACATACCACAGTTATATCCCCCAGGGGGGGATTCTTTCAATATTAACGTTAGAAAGAATTTAATCGTTCACTGAATTCCTAACGGGCAGGAATAAAAATTTCTTGAAGAATCGGTTCCAGGGATTGGGCAAATCCGGAGCCAACCTCTAAGCTGATAGAGCAACGCTTTCGGAAATCCCCAGTCTGGTTTAGTGATGATGAAACCAGCTAGATACAGCCTTTTTCAGGCTAGTGAAGTACGAAAAACGGGGTGCAGGGGCAGTGCCCCTGCGTGGGGGCTTCATCCCCACACCCCATACCTCACATGAGTGAAAAACGCTGTAAACCCCTGTGTGGGAGCGAAGTTCCCCACACCTCATACCTTACATGAGTGAAAAACGCTGTAAATCGATGTAGTTGATTCAGAAAACTCCGGTAAGATGGCTCCGATGCAAACGGTATTTCAGGTGAGACTGTGGATCTAATTCAAAATCTATTTCAAGCGATTGTATTGGGGCTAGTCCAAGGTGTCACCGAGTTTTTGCCCATTAGCAGCACCGCCCATCTGTTGGTGTTTACCAAAGCCTTGGGTTGGTCCACGGTCGGGCAGAAATACTTTGTGGATGCGATTCAGTTCGGCAGCGTGATTGCGGTTGTGCTCTATTTTTGGTCCGACCTGCAGCAAATGCTGCTGGGGGCATGGGATGCCTTTCGTCATCAGGACTGGAAACGGGAAGAGTGGAAACTGCTGGTCGGTATTATGATTGGCACGATTCCAGCCCTGCTCGGTGGCTTTGTGCTCAAGGATATGTTGCCGGAAAGCATTGGAGTGATTGCGGTGATGTCGATCATCATGGCGATTCTGCTCGGATTGGCCGAAAATATTGGCAGCCGTAAACGGGGATTTGACAGTCTGCAAATTAAAGACGGAATTCTGGTAGGGCTGGGACAAATGGTGGCGCTATTTCCAGGTGCCTCTCGCTCTGGTTCAACCCTAACTGCCGCCTTGTTCTTAGGTTTAGAGCGGCAGACCGCTGCCCGGTTCTCATTTTTGCTGGGTATTCCCACCCTGACGATTGCTACCCTATATCAATCTGGCAAAGCGTTTGGCAATACCGATAGCATTCTCGTCCTGCTAGCTGGGATTGTCTCAACCTTTGTATTTTCCTACCTTTCGATTGCCTGGCTGCTGCGCTATTTGCAGCGCCGCAACACCTGGATTTTTGTCTGGTACCGATTGGGGTTTGGTACGCTGCTGTTGATCAGCTTGGCCATGGGGCTGTGGCGAGGGGCGTAGCTATGGGTGGATGGGTGAATAAATAGATAGGGGATGGAGTTGCTATTCCGGTGATTTGCGAGAGTTTCGCTCTGCTTGCTGCATTTCGCTAACGAGCTGTTGGCAACGGCGTAGATAGGTCACAAACAGCAAAATTGTAAATCCGATGATCAGGAGGCCGGGAATGCCGCCAGCAAAGGTGTTGTAGAGGCCGTGCAACGTGGCGGCAATGGCAATACCAATGAAGCAAAGCGCGCTGCGGCGAGAAGGGTTAATCACGGCTAGGCCAATAAAATAGCCGACAATCCCGGCCAGAATCGCATGAAACAACGGCAGCGACACAAACCGAATTGTGTTGGCAGCCACATAGGCTCCCAGACCTAGTTGGCCTCTCGATAGACCCACCGCATAACGAAATGAATAGGCCGCTCCTTCGGCAATCGCGAACCCTAGTCCAGACATTGCACCATAGAAGGCGGCCGAAAGCGGGTCTTGCAGTTTCTGAGATCGGTACAGCAGCAAATACACGGGCAGTGCCTTGCAGAGTTCTTCGAGCAGCCCCACGCCCAGCACGAACCCAAGCAGGCGAAACACTAGCCCCTGGTTAATTGCCCCGTACAGGGCACGAAACGGCGGCACTTGCTGAAAAAACAACAGCAGCGGAATGCCAATCACCGTTGTGAATAGCACACACTTCAATGTGCGCCCCCAGGAAAACTGCACAGGCTTGATCAGGTTGTAGAGTACAACGCCCCAGATTGCCGCATAGTAAATGCCAATCAACCAAGCCATTTGTTCTATGCTGGCCTGTTCGGCAATCAAATTAATAATCAGCGGAAACAGCCCCAGGAAAAGCAACAGACGCACTGTATTGCTGCGGTAGAGGTCTACACTCAAAACATCTCGATAGGGAAAGATGGAATCTAACTGAAAGGTGCGCAGCGATGACCAGAATTCCTGGCTTTCGGTCCGCAGTTTGACAATGGCTAGCGTACTTTTAGCAGCAGGATTGGCAACGATCAGTTGGGATTTACTGCTGGCAGGTACAAACTCGTAGGCCCAGGCCGGAACTCCTTCGCTGGTTTGTTGGCTATAGAGCTTGACTAAACTAATGTTGCTGGTGCCCAGACGGTCGATAGATTGCTGAATGAACTGGGAAAAAGCCTTTTGCTCTAGCGGACGGTCCGAAGACAGTAAGATTTTCAAGCATTCGTCCCGCAGCAGTACTTTGGCCGTGACGCCTCGCGGCTGCAGATTCCGGTTAAGCAAGCGAGCAATTGCGCCTGGATCACCCTGTTGAGCCAGTTTCAATAGATCACTCTGCACCATGCACCATGCACCATGTCCACTCGTGCCATTTGACTCAAACCTATTTGATTCAAGGCTGCTTGATTCAAGGCTGTTTGACTCAAGACTGCTTGATTCAAATAGTACTTAGAATAACTGCCTCCTCCCTCTACAGGTACCTTCGGCAGAATTGAAAATAAGACTTAAGGATCACGTAGATAACAGAAACTCTTGTTAGCATTGCTCAAAATATTTTTTACTTGCTGCAATTCAATTCCTTCCGGTTGCTGTGTTCTACCGACTTAGCCGCTCGTGATCGGAGTTAGATATGAAGTACTCATTTGAAATTGTAGGCGTATCCCCAGTTTTATCGTTTTTTAGCCATCAGCAGGAAATTCAAGCCCATCCCCATCCTGGAGCCGAATACTTGGGCACCTACCAATGTACGCTGGATGCCTTCATCGAATCGGTTGAAGCGCTACCAATGCGGCGCGGTTGGCATCTAGACCAAGTCGTTGATACCGTGATTAACTTCTGGCTCAACAACGCTGAACAAATCGGTCACTGGAAACAGCGCCTCAGGGATGCTGGCACCCAAAATCTACTGGTGGCTAGGGTAGCAGACCTAGATGCACTCCGGGCAGAGTTTGAGTCGCTTTTGAAAAATAACTTTTAAGCAGTCAGGAGTCAGATAAGCAGCAGGAGTCAGAAGCTAGAAGGAGCTTGACGAGTGTAGGTGATCGGCCTGGTGTTTCGTCGTGTCCTAATTTGAAAGCAGAATTCAGGGAAGCATCAGGACTTTCCCCACCTCAGATCCTGGTTGCTATCTCCTGACTTCTATCTTCTATCTTCTATCTCTCCTCATCCAGGCACAACATTAATTTGCCCCCGACAGGTGATGCCTGTGGTCTCGATTTGGAGCTGTTGTAGGTTGACCTCTGGGCCGAGGTCGATTTCCAGATCCCGTTCTTGAAGTAGGGTGGGGGATGTCTGAATTCCGGCAGTTGGATCAATCGCAGCATACTGCAGCTCTAACTCGGTTAACTGGAGACAGGAGGGTTGAACTAGCTGAAGCATGGTGTTGAGGCTAATTTGCCATCGCTGCTCAGAGATTGTGCTGACTTCGGTCATCAGGCATAGGCGATTGGACTGGAGCCAAAGCTGGGGCTGCTGTAACTGGATTGGAGCCGTTTGCAGAAGGGCCAAGTCGGGAAACTCGGTGCTGGGGGCTTGCTGCAAAATCCGTTGCAGAATTTCGGCTAATGCTTGCTTCAGAAGGGGGGCAGCCAGGGATGCCTCTAGATCTGCTTGGGTTAGGTTAACTTCTCCCTGCACTGGAACGACCTGAAGCAACCGCAATGGCTTTCCCTGCAAGACTTGACCCAGATTAATTCGAATTTGGGTGGCGCTTAGATGGAGTCGATCTAGGTGCAGTCCTTGATAAACGACCTGCTCAGCTCGGACGACCACATGTGGGATGATGCCTTGCAAAATCTGCCGATCGCGCCCTTCGATCTGAAAGTCCAGGACGGCAACTGCCTCAACCTGCGAGCGTAGCCAAAGTCGAATCGCGGACGATAGAACTTTCCCAATCATCTGACTGCCGCTAGCCAGATGTAGGTAGGTATCCGATTCGCTTTTTAACAATTGATTTTTCCCAGTCATCAAGCAGCTATTCAACCCTCAAACTACTGGGTAATCTTACTCAGCTTCCGTCTAAATGTCTATCTGACTTTGACTGGCTCAGCTAATGTCATAATTTCCTGACATTTATCGTGATCCCTGACTCAGTTAATGTCAGGAAATTATGACATTTCGATCCCCGTTTTACTGATAATTGCGTAACTTCAGGCAGAATAGGCAGAGTAGCCCCTTGATTCCCAGGCTGATTTTCTGCACTATGGGGTCACAACCGATCCCCACGATCCCTGATCGTTCTCACACGCTCAATGCAAACGCTCAATGCAATTAGTCTGGTTCGCGATCCTGAGTAATCCTTTGGCAGGTGCAGAAGGGTTGCTGGAGTGGAAAGTCGGGTTTGCCATGGTCGTTTAACTTAACTGAGGCGAATGCAGTTGATTAGTGTGCAACAGTTCAATCAAGTTTCAGGCCAAGTTTCAGGCCAAGTTCCGGGCTACGTAACCACAGGAGTGATTGATACCGAAAGTTTTCAGGTGCTCTTAGCAAAACTGATCCGATTAAGCACTGGCATTGACCAATTTTTTTAGACTCTATCGGAGGCTAACCGTATGTCAGCAGAACGTCCGCCTTTAGAAGAAATGACACTCCGACAACTCCGCCGAGTTGCGAGTGAGCTAAACATCTCGCGCTACAGCCGGATGCGGAAAGACCAGCTTTTAAACGCAATCGTAGAAGCGCAACAGCTTCGGTTTTCACCAAGTCCGTCCCGTACCTTGGAGGCACAAGCAGAAGTGGAAGCAGCAAAATTTGATGTTGGACAAACTGATCGCCAGGGAGGTCCCCTTGTAGTAGTTGATGAGGGCTTGCCGGATTTACCTGCCGGCTATGGCGATAGTCGAATTGTACTCATGCCCCGTGATCCCCAGTGGGCCTATGCTTATTGGGATATTCCCAACGAGCACAAAGAAGAATTGCGCCGTCAGGGTGGGATTCGATTGGCTTTACGGTTCTACGATGTGACCGACATCAATACCGATATCCAGCGCCCCCACAGCTTGCAGCAGTATGAATGTGATGAGTTGGCCCGCGAGTGGTATTTGCCTGTACCCGTGAGCGATCGGGACTATATGGTTGAAATTGGCTACATCGCTGCTGACGGTCGCTGGCTGCTGCTGGCTCGCTCGGCGGCGGTGCGGATTCCGCCCGTTTATCCGTCTGATTGGATTGACGATCAGTTTGTCACCATCGATTGGGATGAAGAACTCCAGGGCAAGACTTTCCTGAAGCTGGCTCACCCTTCAGGCAAGTACGAAGTGGACATGCCCAGCTACAATCAAGTGTTTGAACTGGCTCAAGCGGCTGAAACTGATCGGGTTGCTGGTTCGGTGTTTGGTTCAATGCATCAAGTACCCGAAGAGGCGGTTAGCTCGTATGTGTTTCCGTCGGGTGTCGGCAAGTGGGCCGAAAAAACCGAATCAGGCGTGGGCATGATGTCCGGTGTCGGCATGGTGTCGGGCGTGGGCATGATGTCCGGTGTGGGGATGGCAGCTCGGACTGAGTCGGGCGTCGGCATAATGTCGGGTGTCGGCATGATGTCCGGGGTGGGCATGTACACCAGCTCAGGTATGGGGATGATGTCGGGTGTGGGCATGGCGGCTTTGACTGAGTCTGGGATCGGCATGATGTCGGGTGTCGGCATGATGTCGGGGGTTGGCATGTATAGCATGTCGGGCGTGGGCATGGCGGCTTTGACTGAGTCTGGGATCGGCATGATGTCGGGCGTCGGCATGTACACTACTTCAGGCATTGGTATGTACACCAGCTCAGGTATGGGGATGATGTCGGGCGTGGGCATGGCGGCTTTGACTGAATCTGGTATAGGCATGATGTCCGGTGTCGGCATGTACACCACTTCAGGGGCCGGCATGATGTCGGGGGTTGGCATGTACAGCATGTCGGGCGTCGGCATGGCAGCTCGGACTGAGTCTGGGATCGGCATGATGTCGGGGGTTGGCATG
This sequence comes from Leptolyngbya sp. NK1-12, assembly GCF_032598965.1. NCBI lineage: Bacteria > Bacillati > Cyanobacteriota > Cyanophyceae > Leptolyngbyales > Leptolyngbyaceae > Leptolyngbya > Leptolyngbya sp. NK1-12. The sequence goes on along the minus strand of NZ_CP053586.1, from coordinate 4,660,656 downwards.
TACACTACCTCAGGGGTTGGTATGTATACCATGTCCGGTGCTGGCATGTATAGCATGTCGGGCGTGGGCATGTCGGGTGCGGGCTTCTCGGCTTCGATGCCGCCCATTCGTCCGCGGCAGTTCTGGTTGATTGCCGATGCGGAACTGATTGTCTACGGTGCCACCGAACCTGATGCTACGGTAACGATTGCAGGACGCCCAGTTAAACTGAATCCAGACGGCACGTTCCGCTTCCAAATGTCGTTCCAGGATGGGTTGATTGATTTCCCAATTATGGCGGTAGCGGCAGATGGTGAACAGATCCGTTCCATCCACATGAAGTTCGTCCGGGAAACGCCAGAGCGAAACACCAACACCAAGGAAGAAGCTGTTCCAGAATGGCTCCCCCAAGCCTAAGACAATCGATTTGAGTCTGACTGATTTCAGTTGATTTCAAGCCATTTCAAGCGTGATTGCTCCTCCCTCGCCGGTTCGGCGGGGGATTTTTATGGCTGCTTCCGCAACAAAATCTTCAGAGCCAAGTCATGGTTTACAATGGCAAGCCGTCTGACAACCGAGGTAAACCGGCATATGACTACTGATAACAAGGCTTCCAACACTCCTCAGCTGCAATACGATCTGTTTGTGTTTGGGGACAGCCTATCGGACATCGGCAACTCGTCTAAAGCAACCTTGGGTTTGCTTCCTCCTAGCCCGCCTTACTTTGATGGACGTTTTTCAAATGGGCCAGTTGCGGTTGAAACATTGGCGGCCCAACTTGGTCTGCCCTCATCGCTCGCTACTAACTTTGCGATTGGTGGTGCCCGCACCGGACGCGAAAACGGCAATAACAATCTGGTTCCCGGTTTGAGATTAGACGGCTTGCTCGATCAGATCGATCGCTTCAAGAGTCAGGCCAGCAGTTTAGGAGCGGGAGCAGAAGATCTGTATTTCATCTGGGCCGGTGCTAATGATTTGAATCAAATTGGGACGAGCGATCCGGTCGCTACGATCAATACCGCCGTCAGCAACATTGCAACTGCTGTGACTAGCCTGGTGCAATCGGGTGCGAAAAACATCGTGGTGGTACAAACCCCCAACCTGGGCCGAGTTCCTGCCAGCCTCCAATCGGGACGGTTGCAGGATCTAACGAACTTGAGTAACGGGTTTAATGCTGCCCTGGAATCATCGCTAACGGCCTTAGAGAACTCGTTAGCAGGTTCCAACATCATCCTGTCTAATCTGTTTCCCTTATCCGAGCAAGCCGCTCAAAATCCGGCAGCCTTTGGCTTTACCAACATCACTGATCCTTATTTGAATGGCTTGCGACCTGGAGATCCAGCCGCCGATCCGAATCAATTTTTCTTTTGGGATCAGTTTCATCCCACCACCCGTGCCCACAGTTTTTTTGCGGATGTGTTTCGCAACAGCGTTATTTCTGGCATCACGGACAACATTACTCGCAGCGGTACAGCAGGCCCCGATAAACTGGTTGGCTTCAGCGGCGATGATGTCCTCAGGGGGTTGGGGGGTGCCGATCAGCTCGAAGGCAGTCCCGGCAATGACACTCTAGTTGGTGGTGCTCAGGCGGATACTTTAACTGGCGGCGGTAACCGCGATGCTCTGACTGGCGGCGGTGGGCCAGATGTGCTGCAAGGTGGCCCCGGCAGAGACCAATTTATCTATAGCAACCCCAACCACGGTCGCGACACGATTACCGACTTTCAGCTTGGCAGAGACCTGATTGATCTGAGCAGTATTTTCAAGCGAGCCGACTACAGCCGCCCCAATCCGTTTGAGTCCTATGTGCGGCTAGTTCAAGCAAATAGGGGTACCGTTGTCCGCATCGATAGCAACGGCGATGCCAGCGGCGGCTTCAAACCTTTAGCGTTGCTGTTAAACATTGAGGCCAATAACCTGACTGCATCCAGTTTTCTGGTCTGAGCCTGAAGGGTACACCTGGGCGTCAGCTTCAATATTCATAATCAGCAGCAATCAGCCGCTCAACTGGCTTCGGACGCATTGGTCAGCTCAATGGTGCGGTTGTTGTAGAGGCTCATCGCCTTGGGAATGCCTTGCTTCATGCTCATTTCCACCGCATCGACCACCAGCTTCAGCACCTCAGCTAAAGCCTGCCGTTCCGCTACAGAAAAGCGACCCAACACGTGAGACACTACCTCTCCATTGCCGCTTTTTTGCTTCGGACTACCGATGCCAATCCGCAGTCTAGGAAAGTTTTGGCTATTCAGGTGGGCAATGGTTGATTTCATGCCGTTATGCCCACCTGCCGATCCAGATTGGCGCAGGCGCAGCTTGCCGACCGGTAGATCCATGTCGTCATAGATCACCAACACCGATTCGGGCGGCAGTTTATACCAATCGATTACCGCTCGGATCGATTGGCCTGACAGGTTCATGTAGGTCGTTGGTTTCAGCAGGCGCACTTTCTGCCCTTTGACCGCTGTGCCTTCACCAAAGTAGCCTTGAAATTTGCGGTTTTCCGTCAGAGGAATTTGCCAAGCTTGTGAAAGGGCATCAATCGCTTCAAAGCCAATATTGTGGCGCGTCTGGTCATACTTGGCACCCGGATTACCCAAACCGACAACGAGCTGGGGCGAAATGAGAGCAGAGGCGTCTGTCATGATCGCAAATGGATGGTGATCAAAAAAATAATCAGCGGAACTAGCTGGTTTTCTCTTCAACAATTTCAGCGTTGGTTACAGCTTCGTCGCTTGGATTAGCCTCGGTCGGGGTAGAGGCCAGTGCTTTTTGTGTGGGCGGTTCCAGCGTAGCCTTCATCGGCTCATTCACCACCTTTTCTATGCGTTCGGCTTCTTTCTTGAATTCGGTTTCAAATTCCTTAGAAGCTTCCTGGAAGCCCCGAATCGCTTTACCGAGACTGCGGCCAATTTCCGGCAGCTTTTTGGGACCAAAGATTAATAGGGCCAAAATCATAATCAGCGCCATCTCTGGTAGACCAATCCCAAAAATATTCATATGCCCTCCTGAGAACGTTTAACCTCTTCCCTCTAGTGTAGGGGGCGTGGTTAAGTTTTAAGTTTTGAGTTCTAAGTTTTAAGTTTTGAGTTCAAGTCGATTAGTTAGAAGTAGGTTTAGTGGGAGCGATTCGAGTGAGTGCAGCTCCTTCTAGCAAGCCATCACCTCAACTCCCTAACTCAAAACTCAAAACTCAAAACTCAAAACTATCAAAAAGCCCCGGACAACCCAGGGCAATCGTTATGAAAACTCATCAAGCTAAGCCGAGAGCCAGCCTTAGCCACCGAGGCTAGACCAATCGACCTCGACGCCGTTCAGGATCAGCGAGGAGTTATAGATCTGCAGAATAATCAGCAGGAAAACAAAGAACAACCCCATGAAAACTGCCATCAGGGGCGTGGTTCCCCAGCCAGGGGCGACCTTACCGTATTCAGAGTTGAGGGGTTTAAGGATATCTCCCAAGCGAGTCCGCTGTGCCATGAGTGACCTTCTATAGTTCTCTAACGTTTTTAATGATCCGTAATATCATAAGAATAATACTATTTATGGTTCTTCAAAATATGGAGCTTGCAACAGTTTTTAGCATTCAGAACCTGGAGCCTGCCACAGCAATGATTGTAGCGATTGGAGCTTTTCTGTTGGCAATCACTGCGCTCTCGATCTACACCTCATTTGGGCCACCTGCTAAGGAACTGGACGATCCGTTTGAAGATCACGAAGATTAAGAGTCATAAAGATGAGTTTCGTTTGATGTCGGTTCAACTCAGCTAAGACTCGAATTGAGTCCAGCACAAATTCAGCTCAAGCGCAAGGGGGAAGTTGGTTCCCCTTATCTTTTATCGTCGAGAAACCACAGGTTGGCACAGCCCTTTGCTCTAATACGCCGCAGGCTAGGTAGTAATGCCACGAGAAACGCCTTCTAGGGCATCTTCTTCGGTGTCAAAAATCTCAAACACCGAGTCCATCATTGTCACTTCAAAGACGAGCTTGGCTTCGGGATGCACCTTGCAGATGCGAAAACTGCCTTTAATTTTATCGGCATCGCGCATTCCGGCCACCAAGGATGTCAATCCAGAACTATCAATAAAGTTGACTTGGCCCAAGTTTACAACAATGTGAGGACTAATCTTAGAAATACACTCTTGCAGCTTGAGCCGAAATTGCCATGCTGTCGTAATATCAAGCCGCCCGGTCGGTGTGAGAACAACAACAGTTCTGCCATCTTGAGTGGTACGGATTGTCTGCTCCATTGGAGATGTATCCTTCCTTGGGACTTATGAGTATCTTAGGCCAATCCTTCTGCAATGCCTGAATCAACTACTGCATTGAGGGCCATTGAACCCTAACGTAGTTTAACTTAGCACTATCTATCTTGCCCCAAGGAAGGTTAATCCTCACAGGATTTTTGCGGTCTTATCTAGATCGGTTTAACTACCGGTTTAACTAACCGTGCTGCCTAACCAGTCTTGTGGTTTGAGAAAAATCTCGTAGAGTTGGGCTTCCGGCGTTTCCGGCTCCGGATGGTAGCTATACTCCCAGCGGACCAAGGGCGGCAGCGACATCAGAATGGACTCAGTACGACCATTGGTTTGCAGGCCAAAGATTGTGCCTCGGTCATAGACCAGATTGAACTCAACATAGCGCCCGCGTCGGTAGAGCTGGAAGTTGCGCTCCCGTTCGCCCCACTCGGTAGTTTGGCGCTTTTCGGCAATCGGCACATAGGCGGGTAGAAAGGCATTGCCGCAGTCTTGCACAAAGGCAAACAGTTGTTCCCAACTGCGGGGGTCTACCTCGCCAATTGCATCGCTATAAGTCGCTGCCGGTCCCTTGGAGTCGGGGCCGTGGTAAAGCTTACCGCGACTATCTTGATAGTCAAAAAAGATGCCGCCAACACCGCGAGTTTCGCCCCGATGCTTGAGATAGAAATACTCGTCGCACCAGCGTTTGAAGGTCGGATAGTACTCGCTGTGGTGCCGGTCGCAGGCATCCTTCAGGGTTTGGTGAAAGTGTTTCACGTCTTCAACAAAGGGATAGTAGGGCGTCAGGTCGATGCCACCACCAAACCACCAGACTGGGCCAGCTTCAAAGTAGCGATAGTTGAGATGCACCGTGGGCACATAGGGATTGTGCGGATGCAGCACCATAGAAGTTCCGGTGGCATAAAATCCGTGTCCGGCAGCTTCAGGCCGCTGAACCAAAATCGAAGGAGGCAGATCCTTGCCCCAGACTTCCGAAAAGTTGACGCCACCCTGCTCGAATAGATGGCCAGCCTTCATGACGCGAGAGCGACCACCGCCGCCTTCTTCCCGCTCCCAGCTATCTTCCTGAAAGTTGCCGCCGCCATCAAGCTGTTCTAACCCTTGACAAATGCTGTCTTGCAGCCCCTTGAGAAACGCACTGACACGCTCACGGGAATCGGCAGGAGGTAGACTGTTGGCCGCAGTGGATGGGTTGTTAGGAACGGTGTTCACCATAATCGTGGATGCTAAGAAAGTCTGAACTTAAGCGGTTGATTAAACGAGCAACGCTGAATCGAATCGGTAGGTTAGGAGAATCGATTGTGGTTTGCTCCGGATCTAGCCTATATCGAAATGGGGTTTGCCCCAGCTTCTTCGTTAACTGAATGTAACGTTTATCAAATGCTATGGTGAGGGCATTCATGAGTTGAGGGAGATTGGTATGACATTGTCGATTGACCAACTCGATTCAGACCTGCTCTATCCAGACTCTGATGGCAAGCCAATGGCCGAGAGTGATCCAACTCGCGATTATTTGATTTACGGTGTTGAGGCACTGGGCAACTATTTTCAAGATCGCCCGGATGTCTATGTTTCAGGCAATTTGTTTATTTACTACAAACAGGGAGTTCCCGATGCGGTAATCGCTCCGGATGTGTTTGTTGTCTTTGGGGTAGAGAAGAAAAAGCGCAGAAGCTATAAGGTGTGGGAAGAAGGCGGCAAAACGCCGGCATTTGTTCTAGAAATCACCTCGAAAACCACCCAAGAGCAAGACGAAGAGGACAAACCCCAGAAATATGCGCGGCTAGGTGTCTTAGAGTACTTTCAGTACGACCCAACCGGAGAATACTTGCAGCCCCAACTCAAAGGGTTACGGTTAGTCGAAGGATACTATCACCCAATTCCAGCCAACCTGCTACCAGACGGCAGCCTATCTGTCTACAGTGAAGTGCTGGGGTTAGAACTACGCTTGACTCAAGGAGAACTGCGGTTCTACACCCAAACTGGGCAAAAGCTCTTAAGTCCCTCTGAAGCCGAACAAGCTCGACGCGAAACCGAACAAGCCCTACAGCAAACTGAACAGGCTCTACAACAAACCGAACAAGCTCTGCAACAGGAAACCCAATTACGACGGGCCGCCGTTCCTCGCTTACTAGCAATGGGACTGAGCTTCGAGCAAGTGGCAGCAGCTTTGAACTTGAGCGTAGAAGCCGTGAGGCAAATTGCTCAGCAGCAAGGTTAGTCAGGCGCTCATGGCATCTAGTTGCTGCTACCTTTGCTGCTATTGTTTAGATCTTTGCCGAATCTGCTGAACCGCGCATGAAAGATCTGTTTGCCCGCGAAGCGCTAGCGCAAATTCCCAAAATTCTCACCCTACTGGATCGCAATCCCCATAGCCCCACCTACGGCTGTTTTGATCGCAACTTTTGGCACTACAAGATCATTGATTTTCCTAGTGGCATGTCGCAGGAGTTTGTGCTGCCGTTGGCCTTGGCCTACAGCACCGATCTTTCAAGCAATCCGTTTTATCGTCAGCCGGTCCTGAAGCAATGGGTAGAGGCGGGCATTCACTATGCGGCCAAAAGCGCCCATCCCGATGGCTCCTGTGATGACTATTTTCCGTTTGAGCGAGCTGGCGGAGCGGCAGCTTTTTCCCTTTTGGCCTGTGTGGAAAGCTATTTGCGGCTGGGCCTCAATAATCCAACACTGCTAGAGTTTTTTGCCAAACGAGCTGACTGGTTGGCGCATCATCAGGAAAGCGGGCGGCTGACCAACCATCAAGCTTTGATTGTGCTTTGTCTGGAACTGTTGTCCCGTCTGCTGCAAACCAACCGTTGGGACCGAGCCAAAGCTCAACGCCTAGAGCAGGTGTTTGCCTGGCAGAATCAAGAAGGCTGGTTTCAAGAATACGAGGGCTGCGATCCGGGCTATCAGACGCTGACGATTTCCTGCTTAGCGCGCCTTCACCAACTCAATCCCACGCCACAGTTGAAGGAATCGCTGATTGGGGCAGTTGCATTGGCAGCTCATTTCGTGCATTCCGATGGGTCCTTTGGTGGCGAATACACCAGTCGTAACACCTATAATTTTTTTCCTCATGGCTTTGAGCTAGTAGGTCACTGGCTGCCAGAGGCATTGGCAATCAACGACCGCTTTCTGCAAGGACTGGCGAATGGCAAAGCTCCCTGCTACGCGGATGATCACATCATTGGTCATCACACCTGGAATTACTTGTTGGCTTGGCATGATTTTGTGGAGCATCGTCCTCCCTTAGCCGAGCGTCCTGAGCAGCGTATCTGGCTCAAGCAAGCGCGAGTTTTGATCGACCGGCGACAGGGCACAGAGCTTTATCTGGCGTTGAATAAGGGAGGTGTGTTCAAGCTGTTTCGTAGTGGTGAACTGATTGCTTCAGACACGCAGTTCTCGTTACAGGTGCGGCAAGGTAGGAAAGTTAGGAATGCGGTAGGGCATCTAGTCAGTGGGTACACCGTCGATGTCGGCGAAGACGAAATTCTGATTCGTGGTCAGCTGGGCTGGGCTAAGCAAAAGCAAATGACGCCGTTGAATTTGATGATTTTGCGGGTGGTGATGCTGACGATCGGACGTTTTTACCCCAATCTGGTTCGTAGCCTACTACAAAAAGTTCTGATTGTTGGCAAGAGCGACGCACCGTTTCAGTTTATGCGCCGGTTACACTGGCAAGACGATCACTGGAACATCACAGATGAGCTGCGAACGAATGATTGGAGTAACGTGATTTCGGCTGGAATTGGTGGCGATCAAACGTCAATCTACGTCGTGATGAGCCGCACATTTCAAAGCGGGCAGTTGCAAGAATGGCTGGATTTGACTGAGCAGGTAAAGCGACTTCAGGCTGGAGAAACGCTGAAATTGGAACGGTCGCTGTAAGTGTGAGATTGACTATTTGACCAAATCACTTAACCGACTGTCCGTCTCGCCGCCCCAGTTCGTACACACCGCAACCAATGCAGGCAATAATGCCCATGCTGATAGTCCAACTGTGGCCCAAGCTGGCGGCAATACCCCAATTGCACAAAACCCCTAGCACGACAAATGGCACCGTACTGAGCAGGGACGCATAAAACGCATTTTGCGACTCCCGGACTTGCCGAGTCCGCTCGAATTCCTTTCTAGAAGTGTAGAGCGATTGTTCTACCTGATTCATCCAGGCTGCCAACCGTTCCATCACCCACTCACTCAGGGGGAAAAAGCCCAGATAGAGGGCTAGCGACCACAAGCTAATGCCCGCCAGCAGCGCTGTATCAAGCTTGAATTGAAATGGTAAGACCTCGATCACCATGCAGAGCCGCCCTCTGTAGATTTAATCAACGTAGTTTAATTGAGTAGTCTAACTGATTGTAACGTTATTTGAAGTAAGAGGTGATGGAGGTGGGAAAGTGGGGAATGTGTGCATTGATGAATCGGGCCAATCCTTAAACCAGGTATTTGGCCCAGGTGGATGCCACTGTCGCGGAGCCGTACCACAGCCTACCTGGACGGGGAGAGTGCCATACGTCTTCTAGGATTAGGTTTTCGGCACCTTCTAGCTGGGCAGCTGCAATGGGCGTAACGCCGTCTCCCCAGCATTCTCCTTGGCCGCAGGTGAGTTCGTAGCTGCTGTAGGTGAACCAGTTGCCGAAGCTACGCTTGCCATAGGCAGACTTTCCGGCGACGCAAACATAGCGGACGGTGGAATGAAATGCTCCCGGATAGTGGGTTTTGACAAAATCCAGGTTACGTTTGGTCCAGCGTTCCTGGCTGATGTGGGGCGTTCCTAGCGTCACTAGGGTTTTGACTACAGGATGGGCCTTCCATAGACAAACTCTCGTACTGTCGCTGGGATGGACATTGTAGGGAACTTCACCGAGATAAATACGGCAAATCCATCCGCCGGCGGAATGGCCGACTAGGTTAATTCCCTCGCTATTGGTTGTCTGCATTACCTGTTTCACGGTTTGATCTAACCGTTGCAGGATTGGCAAAACTGACCGTCCTCCCAAAGTCGGGAACCAATCTTGGCGGCGCAAGGGCACCGTCACAGCCGGACAACCCAAGCTTTGCAGCGCTTGCTCCATTTCCCGGTAGGGGGGAGCACCCGCTAGATAACCGGGCAGGATTACAGTCGGTAGGCTCATGGACGACTTGATAGATGTTGGATTTGCGAATTCAACCAGTCGATGATCTGAATGTTGACCCGCTCCGGGCACTCATCATGGGGACAGTGGCCCGCATTCGGAATGGGTACAAACTGCACCTGCTCCGATTGGGCTGCCAACTCTCGATATAGGGTTGCCCCCGTGATCGGCGTCCAGGGATCGGCTTCCCCCCAGAGGACGAGCAGTGGTTGACTGATGTGGGGCAGCAAATCTTCTGGTTTGGGGCCGGGCGGTGCGGTCAGAATCGTGGCGAATACTTTTTGGGCACCCGGATCGCAGGCAGGTTCGTAGATTAGATCAATCAGCTCATCAGTGATGGCTGTGTGGTCCCGGTAGACTTGCTGCAAGGTGCGACGCAGACGAGGCTTTTGCCGAATTCGATTAAACAGAAAGGGGCCGACCAGATTGGAACTGACCAGCTTGGTAAATCCTGCCATTACCGTCCGCAACGGCCAATTTAGCTCTTCTGGACGATGGTTCAATCCTCCTGCCGCATTTAGCAGTACGCCTGCTCGAGCTTTATCGGGATGGTTGGCTAGCATCATCAGACCGAGCAACGCGCCAATCGAATTACCAATAAACACAGCGGGTTCTTGAACGTGGGTCTGCCAAAAGTCCGCCAACATCTCTTGCCATAGCTCCAGATGGTAATCGACCAGAGGCTTGTCCGACTTGCCAAAGCCTAATAAATCCACGGCAAAAACGCGATAGCCAGCCGCCGCTAAGACGGGAATGTTTTGTCGCCAATGCCCAATCGATGCACCAAAGCCGTGAATGAGAATCAAGGGAACTCCGCTGCCCTGAACTGCATAGGCGATGCGATGCCCTTGCCAAGTCCAAAAACGAGTTTCTAGCGGAGTAGAAGAAGGAGTTGCGGCAGTCGAAGAAATCTGAGTCGTCACAGTGGTTATTCAGAGAGGTTATTGAGATGGTGATTGGAAATATTTTACGTTTCTTAATCTATTCTAATGCTAGGGCAGTGATCGCGTTGTTAGGAGATTGACCCGGATCGCCACATTTGACCGCTACACTGTAAAGCGACCCTGACTGATTCTGGGCCTAGTTCTCTGGGCAAACCAGAGTCAGTTGCGGTCAGTTGAGATGCTTTGAGAGTTTTGGACTACTATGCCGCACACGATTGTTACAAACACTTGCGAAGGCGTAGCCGATTGCGTTGACGCCTGTCCGGTTGCCTGTATCCACGAAGGTCCAGGCAAAAATACCAAGGGCACTGACTGGTATTGGATCGATTTCACTACCTGCATTGACTGTGGGATCTGCTTGCAAGTTTGTCCGGTAGAAGGCGCTATTGTGCCGGAAGAGCGCCCGGAATTGCAGAATACTCCGAGCTAGGCAATGTTTCTGACCTGCAAGTTACTTCAGCTAGGCACACCGGCTGGCTGTGTGATTGAATCTATGGGCAAGTTGAGACTTGACTGTTGAGACTTGACTGTTAAGACTTGACTAGGGAACTGGCAGCGGTTGGCCGAACTCGATCACGGGGATGCCGTTAGTTGCCGGGGTTGGGGTGACTGACGCGGGTGCTGCTGGGTTGGGTGCTGCGAGCGCATTTGCCTGTCCAATGGGTAGAGGTTGACCAAACGGAATTGCTCCATTGGTCGGAACGAATGCGGGAGAAGCTGCACTGGTCGGTGCAACGGATTGACTGATGGGACTGGTGGCGAAGGGTTGCCCAAACGAGATCACAGGCGTGGGAGCTGGCTGAGCTGGACTCGCTGGGGGACTGGGCTGGGCCGGAATGGGTTGAGGCACCACAGCCGTTGCAGCAGGCGAGGGAAATGATGGTGCAGGCGCTACGGGCGCAGAAACACCTGGCTGAGGAAATGAAGTCGCAGCGGGTTGGGGGGCTGGCTCGGCAGCAGGCCGTTCGGCAGTGGGCTGGGGCGACGAGTTTGCAGCTGAAGTTTCGCTTGAGCTTTCGGTCGGGTTTGCAGCTGGGTTTTCTGCCGTTACTGTGTTGATCGAAGGCACACTCACACCGCTTGCGGTTGGTCTGGGAAATGAGAGGGTACCTGAAGTGGGAACGGGAGTGGGTGCGGTAATTGCAGCCTGCCCCACACTGGGTACGACCAGAGCCGCAGCCGTTCCGGTTGCTGGAGGAAGTTCTGCCGGAGGGGTAGAGAAATCGACTGGCAATGGAGCACTGAGGGCGGTTGGGCTAGTTGAGCGCATTTCAGGGGTTTCAGGATTGGCAGCGGCAGTCGAAGCTGGCAGTTGGGGTGCTGTAGCTACTGTCGGAGCCGAAGTTGGAGCCGGAACTGGAGCCGCAGCTGGGGGTGCGGGAGGCGCGGTGGGTTCTGCTGCTGTTGTTGCGGGAGCTGCCTCTAGTTCTACCGGAATTTCGACTGCACCTGGTTCTAAGGGGGGTAAGGGATTGCTAGCACTTTCGCTGGCAGCCACTTCAGCGTCGGCAGGTACCGCAGCTTGAGCATCACTGGGGCGGTTGGGCGTTGCCGGATCAGTTGTCGCCTCAGACGCAGGGGCATTGTCTACAGGTGCTGGAACAGGTGCTGGAACAGGTGCTGGAACGGTTGGAGCCGCTGTAACCGATGCAGTCGCTGCAGGTCTATTCCCTGTAGTGGTTTCGGCTGAGGTTTCGGCTGGGGTTTCGGCTGGGGTTTCGGCTGGGATTTCGGCTGGATTGGTGGCTGTATTCTCGGTCGGAGCGATCGACGGTTGGGACGGCACTACCGATGGAGCAGGCTGCTCCACAGGGCGGGAAGTTGGCTGGGTTTGATCTTGTGCCACGGGCTGGGGTGTAGATTCAGCCACGGGTTGAGCTTCATTTTGTGCTGCCGGTTGGGGAGCAGACTGAGGCTCATTTTGCGCTTCTGGTTGCGCTTCTGGTTGAGGAGCAGACTCAGCCATAGATTGAGAAGGCCCACTTGTAGTCTCAGCGCTAGCTTGATTGCCAGCTGGTTCATCTGCTTGCGCAATGGTTGGGTTGGGTGCATCAGTAACCAGTAGCGGACGCAAAGCCCAGCGTTGACTGTTGCTACCCGTGTTCCCATCTGCATTGCCATCTGCACTATCCAGGGGTCGTAACTCCACCTGACCCGGTGCTAAAACTGCCTCTGGTGACAGCTCTAGAACAATACGAGCTACTCCTGGCTGGAATTGGGCTACCCGAATCTGCCGCACTGCACCATCATAGGACTGTTGTACCGGCACCATTCCCACATCCGTATTCGGTAAATCGATCACAATCCGTGCTGGTTCTGCGGCCAAATGGTATTGGGGCGTGACGCCCTTTGGTAAGGTAATCACAAGCTGATGGGTACCCGGATCAAACTGCCAGGTATTCAGAGTGGCAGCCTGAACTGGAACTGTGACTACCACAGCTACTCCTAGCCCCATTCCTCCCAGCCAAGGCAGGAGCGTCATTGCTTGTTTTGTTCCCAATCGTCCCATGATTGCAACCTCCAGTGCTTTGCGATGCTGGCCTTCCCTATGCAATGCTTCATGCAGATTTGTGCAAAACCAATTAGTTAGGGCAAAACCAATTAGGGCAAGACCATTAATGCAAGACCATTAGTGCAAGCATGTTATATCACTTGTCTGGAAATGCGCTACCTAATTTGAGCAATTAAGACTTTAGTTGGAAATTTGCTTGAGGATTTGATTAACTAGAAACGTTCAATCCGCTCCTCACGGTTTTTCCCTACTCCTCGATCTCCTCGATCTCCTCGATCCCTTCTGCGCCTACCCTGTCCCGGTCGCATGGCCCGACCCACGGTTACATTCAACTGATCTCCGATCAATAGCACCAGCGAACTGAGGTAGAGCCACAGCATCAGCACAATCACCGCTCCGACCGTGCCATAGACCTGATTGTAATTGCCGAAGTGCTGTACATAGAGACGAAACAGGTTGGAAATAATTGCCCAGAGCACAGCAGCTAATACAGCTCCTGGCATGATTGGCTGGCCTGGGCTCCAGCGACTTGGTCCATAGCGGTAAATGAAACCAAAGGTAAGGGACATGATTCCTAACACCAAGGGAAAGGTGAGCAGTTGCCACAGCCGCAATAACCCAAACCGGAATGAGCCGCTGTATTCAGCCACGTTTCGCACTGCCACGTCGCTGACAAACAGCAGCCCGACCGCCAGTAGCAGCAGCAAAATTGTGCCAATGGTCAGCCCTAGGGCAATCAGTCTCGCTTTCCAAAATGGACGAACCAGTTGACGAGGAATGCAGTGAATTTGATCCAGCGCGGCCATCGCTGCACTCAGGGCACCCGAAGCGATCCACAGCGCTAATACGAAGCTAATCGAGAACAGGCCACGATCGCGAGTACCGCTGACAGCATCGGCAAAGCCCTGAATCAGCCACAAGGCTTCGGCAGGCACCACCTCACTCAGCTGGCTAGCCAGAGCTGCAAATGTGACCTGTAATGGACGGAACAACCCAATAGCGGTGAGGATTGCCAGAATTGCCGGGAATAGTGAGAGCATCGCATTGTAGGCCATCTCGGCTGCTAGTCCGGGCAGCCGCTGTTCACCTGCGGCTCTGATGGTTTTGCAAATAGTGTGCCAATTCAGATAGCGAAAAAAGCGAAGAAAGCGGCTGGATCCAATAGCACCCCCAGGAGGCAGTTGGGCAGAACGAGTAGAACTGGTTTTCTGACTCGGTCGATCCCTCTGCGGGTGCATGGGTTTAGCTCCTTGTTTTCCCAGCCAGGGAAGAGGGAAGCCTAAGCGTGAATTTTGTCCATCCATCCGTGCTAGTGACCTGCAACTCGCCTTGCAAACGTTCAACCAGCTTCTGTACTAACGCTAAGCCCAACCCGGTGCCACCCTGTTTCCACGGATCGGCGTTCGGGCAACGATAGAACTTATCGAAGATTTTGGGTAACTCAGTCGCCGGGATCGTTGCTTGATTGCAAATCATAAACGCAACCCCGGAAATGGGATCAGATTCATGCGCAACTTCTCCAGTGCCGACATTGTTGGCAACATAGTCACTGTCAGCATAGTCACTGTCAGCATAGTCACTATCAGCATAATCAATACAGTCAACCTTCAGACTAATCTGACCACCGGGAGCGGTGTATTTGCAAGCATTATTTAGCAGTTCTACCAAAACTCGCCGCAGAGAAGCCGACTCTGCGGTAATCGGCGGCAAATCGGCTGGGTAGTGCACAGTAAATGATTGTTGGCGAGCGACAAACCGAGGTTGAAACGGGGCAATAATTTGAGACAGCCATTCGGGTAGCGGTATGGTCTCTAGTTCAACGCGGCGCGGCATGGCCTGCAACTGCTGTAAGTCGAGCAAATCGTTGATCAAATCGGCTTCGCGGCTGGCCTCTTGTTCCAAAATGCTGAAATAGTCTCTCCACTTTTCGTCAGCCCAGTTGTCTTGGGGAGCGGCGGCCCGCAGCATGTGAATCGCCATTTTCACATTCGTAATGGGGGTACGCAGTTCATGGGAAACCGTGCTGAGGAACTCATCCTTGAGTCGGTTCAGCTCCGCCAGTTCTTGAACTTGGCCCTGGGCCGCTTGGTAGAGACGGGCTTGCCGAATCGCAATCGCACACTGGTTGGCCACCTGTTGCACCAGGCGAATTTCCGGCTCCTCGAACTGGTGGTCTTTCTGGTGAATTAACCACAAATCGCCCAGCACTGATTGATTTACATCCCGCGCTGGCAGATCAACCAAGATCGGGCAAGCCAACATAGCTACCTGACCGCGCACCGGATTGGGCAACAGCGAGCAAAACTGAAACGACCAACCCCGCTGGAGTTGCTGGTAGATTTCTGGGAAGTGCTGCATGTGCGCCACCCTGCCCTGAGACGCTGGGATCGATTCGGTGTAGTCGTAGTGAATCGTAGATGTGCCCTGCTTCAGGTCATACAAGGCCGCATTACAGCCCGCCAGCTTCAGAATTACCGTTAGCTCTTGCACAACCGCTTGCAGGATGTGCTCTTCGTTGAGCGAGTCTCGCACGCGCTCAGTGATGCGTTTCAACATTGACTCATAGTCCAGTGCCTTTTTCAACTGCTCTGTGCGCTGCTGCACCTCCCGTTCCAGATCCAAGTTCAGCCGGTATGCCTGCTGATACAGTTCTGAATGCTGTAGCGCAATTGCGGCCTCCTGGGCCACTTGCTGAAGAATATCGATCTCAAACCACTGCCAAATCCGTTGGCTCTGCTGATAGGCCACAATCAGGCCCGAAATCTTGTTTACTCGCTGAATCAGAGCCGTTAGCAGAGCCATTCCCGGCTGGACCAGCGGCACTAACGCTGGAGGAATAGGAGCACTACTTCCATCAAATCCGAGCGGAATGTCCTGCTGACAAAAGGCAACGAGTTCGCTCACTTGCGCGGTGTTTAGCGTGGTGCCTAGCCGTGTTTTAGCTGAGCTAGGAGTTGCAGTCACAATGGTCGCGGCCACAGAGTCTGTTACAGGAATGGCTTGGGGATTCGTCTGGGTTTTGGCCGGGTCATGAATCCAATCATCAACCAACTGATACACCACTGCATGATCAGCCTGGAGCAATTGCTGAGCCGCCACAGCAGTTTGAGCCAAAATCTCTTGCGGATTCAGCGACTGTCGCAGTTTCTGAGTGATCTGCATCAGTTGGCGCTCCTGCTGATATTGGTTCAGCAGTTGTTCATACTGGTGCTGGTGCTGCTGCATCAGTGGTTCAGATGGATGAACTGCTGTTTGAGAGCCAGTCAGCAGCTCAAATAACCGTCTCACTTCTGCCACGGCAGCCGCTCGTTCAGCCGCAGATAGCTCTGGATTCGAAAGAGAGTGGAGAACGGCATCCAACTGTTGCTGCACGACGTCGATTGGAGACTTCCCAGGAAGATGCACACCGTCCTCCAAATAGTTCAACTGGCCGCGCTGTTGATTAAATGCCACTGACGATTCTCAACAACGGCTCGATTCACCAAGTTGAACATATCACGGCAATGATTATTACTCTGCAGCGGTAGTTCCTCGTTTTTAACCACGAAACTCATGCGAACTTCCGCCTCAGGCGACGCAAATCGATCAATCAGCACTTCTACCGTCACTAACTTGGCAAACGAGACACCACCGGGGACTTCACGAGCCACCAAATAGTCTTCTGTTGAGTAAATTACATCCATCCGGCAGGAGCGGAGAATATCAGTCAGCATCTGCCGCAAACGGTCAAAGGATACCGACACAGTGAATAGACTAGTGTAACGAGCCATAGGCAACCCCGGATGTCTAGCTGTGCAACCGTCTGATCTTACCCAACCGGAATTTCTACCTGACGTCAAGATGCAAGCGTAACAAATTCCGCATTTGCGGTAAGACCATCCCAGGCTCGGTCGTCGTGCGACCGTTCTTCCTATCTTAGCTTCTATACTCAGTTCGGTAGAGTCGATCAGAAAGTTTGATATCAAATCTGCTCTTGTTCAAATTATTCTATGTGCCATGCCAGGAAAGTTCATTGTTTTTGAAGGGGTAGAAGGATCGGGCAAGACCACCCAAATTGAGCAAACGCGAGCTTGGTTGCTGAGCAGTTCTGTGATTGCTCGCCTCCAGCAGCAGAACCAGGTTTCTCAAGTTATTACAACCCGCGAACCGGGCGGAACGCCCATCGGTAAAACCCTGCGGCAGTTACTGCTCCAGCCCAGTGACGAAGTGATTCCAGACCGGACCGAACTGCTGCTCTATGCGGCTGACCGCGCCCAGCATGTAGAAACGTTCCTTAAGCCGCTGTTGGCCGCCGGAGCGGTTATTCTCTGCGACCGCTACACTGATTCCACGGTGGCCTATCAGGGCTATGGTCGCGGCTTGAATCGACTGCTGATCGACCAGCTCAATCAAATTGCCACCGATGGCCTGCAAAGTGACCTCACCTTCTGGCTCGATGTGAATGTAGAAGTCGGATTAGCGCGTGCCCGCCACCGGGCGGCCCAAGATCGGATCGAACAGGCCGACCTCGACTTTCATCAGCGGGTACAGCAGGGGTTTCAGCAACTAGCCCAAGCCTATCCCAACCGAATTGTCCGCATCGATGCCAGCCCAGACCCCATTCTCGTGGCCCAGCAGATCCAAAGTATTTTGGCTCAGCGCCTAATTGACTGGTACGGCAAACTAGCCAGT
This sequence comes from Leptolyngbya sp. NK1-12, assembly GCF_032598965.1. Lineage (NCBI taxonomy): Bacteria > Bacillati > Cyanobacteriota > Cyanophyceae > Leptolyngbyales > Leptolyngbyaceae > Leptolyngbya > Leptolyngbya sp. NK1-12. The sequence continues at coordinate 4,643,159 of NZ_CP053586.1, read as the reverse complement.
TAAACCCTAGTTAAACTCAGACTATAGATCTCTTGCTCTATGCTTTCCTCCTTCGCGCCCTTGATCGGACAAACCCAAGCCGTCGAACTGCTCAGCCGCGCTGTTCTGCTGGATCGGATTGCGCCAGCCTATCTGTTTGCCGGTACACCAGGGACTGGACGAGGATTAGCGGCCCGGTGTTTTGCGGAACTGCTGCTGGCTCGTGATCCCAGAGAGGAAATTTCTCCTACACTGCGGCAGCGAATCCAGCAGGGTAATCATCCCGATTTGCTCTGGGTGGAGCCAACCTATTTGCATCAAGGCAAATTGATCTCAGCTGCAGAAGCAGCCGAATTAGGAATCAAACGCCGCACTCCGCCGGAAATTCGCATCGGCCAGATTCGGGAAGTCTCCCGCTTTTTGAGTCGTCCACCTTTAGAAGCTCCCCGTTCAGTCGTGGTACTAGAACAGGCCGACAGTATGACCGAAGCAGCCGCCAACAGTTTGCTCAAAACTCTAGAGGAACCCGGAGCAGCAACGCTGATTTTGATTGCTCCTAGCCCCGACTCGCTGCTGCCTACCCTGGTGTCCCGCTGCCAGCGGATTCCGTTTCAGCGCCTGGATCAATTTGCAATGGTGCAAATTTTGCGGCAGACTGGTCAGACCGAACTCCTAGAGCATCCAGAAATTTTGGCTTTGGCGCAAGGCAGTCCGGGTGAAGCGATTACCCACTGGCATTATCTGCAAAATGTACCGCCAGAACTGCTGCATCAGCTCGTCCAGCTGCCCACTTCACTCCGCGGCATCCTGGACCTCGCCCGCCAAGTAGACCAAACCTTAGAGTCAGACACGCAGCTTTGGTTACTGGACTACTTGCAACATTGCTACTGGCAACAAGGCCAATCCGCTCGCCTGCCGCTGCTGGAGAATGCCCGTCGCTATCTGCGCCAATATGTGCAGCCGCGCTTAGTATGGGAGGTGTCACTGCTGCAAATCAGCCAAGCGGGAAGCACTTAATCCACAATTTGCGAACCGTTTGTTGCAAACTAATCAACTATCGTTTCAGCATCGTTAATTTGAAGCTTCGTAGTGCCAGCGTCCCCTGGCGTGGACAAGATGCCCGCACTACATCTCCCGTTTATTCTGGTTGACCTACTTATTAGTTGCACTTATTTGCACTTATTTGTTGCAAACCGTTTGTTGCAGACCCTGTGTTGCAGACCCTGTGTTGCAGACCCTGTGTTACTAACTATCTGTAAGCACTGGTAGCTCTGAACAATAATTCCGTTGACTGACTAAATTCTTTGTCAAATACAGCCCTAGGCAGAGACTAGAAGTGGGGTTGGTTGCATACATTGGTGTTTACATAAGCCTTTAATTGTTAGCACTCAGTAATTGGAAGGAGCACTCAACTATGAAATCTTCTCTAAAGCCTTTACCTGTCCCGCCTTCAATGGTAGCTAGCTCGACGACGAGTCAATTTGAAGTGGTGCAATTTCAACAGTCAGTAGATCGCGCGATTGCTCAATATTACGGAGCTGGTCCGCAATTCGCCACCACTTTTCGGGGATGGCAGATGAATCTGGGGCACTAATTCCATACCCTATTCCATACCAACAGCGCTGCTTGGGTACATGGCTCCAGACTACCAGCGGCTAAATGGGTGCTTAGCCAGATTGGCATTGAAATAGCGCGGGTCATGAGACACTTCCTCGCCAATCCAAGCTGGTAAATCTGGCTGTTGATCCGCGTTAGTCAACTCGACTTCAGCTATGATCAGCCCTTGATTTTCGCCACCAAATTCGTCAATTTCCCAAAGCAAGCCCTGCCAGGGGATGCGATAGCGAATTTTTTCAATCAGAGGCTGTTGACAAAGGGTATTGAGCAATTCGGTTGCATCCTTTAGGGGAATGGCATACTCATACTCGGCTCGACTGATGCCCTGGGTGGCTCCCTTAATGGTTAAATAGCCCTGGTCGCCCGCTACTCGGACTCGTACAGTGCATTCTGGACTTGCGGCCAGATAGCCTTGCCGATACACTACTCCTGTCGCTAACTGTCGCCACTCCTGTCCTTGGACCAGAAACTTGCGCTCGATTTCCGTTGCCATTGTTGGTTTGCCCCATTTACCGGTTCTATCCCCTGTTAGCACCGTAGCCATGACCATCACCGAACCCACCACGATGCTCACGGACTACGTCCTTGCAGGGATTGCTTTTATTTTGGCAGGGTTTCTAGTTCGGGTGGGGTGGCACAGCCAGCAACGGTCGGTTTGCTTCTGGGCGGCGGCTTTTCTGTTTGTCGCGATCGCAGCGGCCTTGGGCGGCACCTGCCACGGGTTGGTAGTTGAATTGGGTGCGTCCCTCAGCATGGTTCTATGGCAACTGATGCTCTATGCCGTCAGTTTGGCCAGCTTTTTCATGTTGGTAGGTACGGTCTGGAGCCGTGTGTCTCAGCGAAAACAGCGCTGGTTTTTGTTAGCTGCCATTGTCAAGCTAGCCATAACCTGGCTCCACCTGCTCCACCAGCCTCACTTCACTATAGTGGCTGTGGATTACCTGATATCCATGCTGCTGGTGCTGGCATTGCAAGTTTACGGGCTAGCAAGTTCACCCCGATCTGCGAGCTGGCTGACGGCGGGTATTCTGGTGTCTGGCTTGGCAATGGCAGTGCTTGTTAGCGGGGCAACGTTATTCCAAGTCTTGAACCATAACGACCTCTACCACCTGATTCAGCTCGTAGGCTTGGGGATACTCTTTCAGGGAGCCAAGCGGCTCAAAGACCAGTAATGCACTGACGGCACACAAGCAACACACTAGCAATGTGCCGATAGTGTAAATCACGAATTTGTCTGCGATTTATGGTTTTGCCCTAGGGTTCTGGGGTGATGCTTTCGCGGTGAATTTCGGTACCGTTGACAGTACCGAGCTGCTGCCGTACATCGTCGATGGCGTCGTTGAGCTGGGCAATTTTGTCTTCTAACCCGCGTCGCGCCACTTCGATGCTTTGTTCGGATGAGGCTTTTAGCTGCCGTTTCTTGACGGGTTTTGCGCCTGATCGCTGCTCCGAATCCAGCTTGGGTTCAGCCTGGAGGCGGGAGGCGGCTAAGGTGCCAATGACCCCACCGACAACACCGCCCACAACGGTGCCCAACAAAAATCCGCCCAAAAAATTTCCTTGTTGACTCATAGGTTTCACCGATTGCTTTTACCGATTGCGTGTTTGCCAATTTCTACAGTTGTGAAACAGTTGTGAATTGGTTAAATCTACTCCTAACAATTCCTCAGATTCCAGCGTTGCTTCTATTCTCGGTGCTATTCTCGATGCTTTTGCTGTTTTAGTTCAAAACGTATCTGTACCTAATCTGTACCTATCTGTATAGTCGCTCCTGCTTGCGGGTTGAAACGATTCTTGTGCTGATGCCGAATTAAATTCGAACTGCCTGTCCCGTAACCACAATTCCCCCCTGCTCAGGAATCGTGACGATTAGTCGGCTGGGGCGACCCATCGCTTCTCCCTGGCGAATCAAGATTGTGGTTGGCTCTTTGATTAGTTTAGCCTCTCGCAAATAGCCGCCAAGGGCCGCTGCTGCCGCACCCGTAGCTGGGTCTTCCACCACTCCGCCAACTGGAAACGGATTGCGCGCATGGAAAACCGTGGGACTCTCACGCCACACCAGCTGTAGGGTGGTGAGATCCTCACGCAGCATCAGCGCCTTGAGGGTAGCAAAATCATAGTCTAGATTAGCTAAGCGGTTGGTATCAGCTACCGCTAACACTAAATGCCATGCCCCGGCGTAGGCTTTAGCGGGAGGAATTGATTGGTCCAAATCGGGATGTTGCCACTTCAAAGTGGCAAGCGCCTCAGTCACAAGCGCATCCGATGCGAAGCTAAAGGTTGGTTCCACCGAAGTCAGCGATGCCTCATAGTAACCGTCTCGTTGGCAGACGTTCACGGGTACTGTTCCCACGGCTGTGGCCAAGCGATAGGTGCCCTCGCCCTGGTTTTCACCCAGCACGGCTCCAGTTGCAATCGTGGCATGGCCGCAAAAGGAGACTTCTGCTTCTGGGCTGTAGTAACGAACGATGCGATCCAGGCCGCTAGCGGGGGCAACAAAGGCCGTTTCTGAGAAGCCGACCTCAGCAGCAATGCGTTGCATCACGTCAGGTTCTGGCAGCGTATCTCCAACCCAGACGCCTGCAGGATTACCGCCCCTGGGATCGGTCGTAAAGGCTGATAGGCGATAAAGCGCTCCTGAAGTCATAATTTCTGTATCTCCCTATCCTTTCAGGTCTACTCAGGGTTACGTGCCAAAGGTGCGGTCGCCCGCATCTCCCAATCCAGGCACAATATATCCCTTGTCATTGACGGTTTCATCGATGGTGGCCGTGTAGACCACTAAACCAGGGTAGGTGACATTCAGCTTCTGTAATGCAGGCGGTGAAGCCACAACCGACACAATCCGCACAAAGGCCGGATCAATGCCTCGCTGGGTCAGTTCACCCATGACTGTGGTGATGGTGCCACCCGTTGCTAACATCGGCTCGGTAATGAGCACCCGCGTCTGCGGATCAAACTGCGAGGGGAACTTATTCAGATACACACTCGGCTCCAGCGTTTCTTCATTGCGCACCACGCCAATGTGATAAACCGATGCCAGAGGTAACAACGCCTGCGCTCCTTCCATCAGCGCCAAGCCAGCTCGCAAAATGGGGATGACGGCAAGCGGCACTTCTGGATTAATAAAGCTAGCTGCGCAAGGTGCCAGGGGTGTATTCACCTGGGTGTCAATGGTGGGCAGCCATTCGCGAATCGCTTCATAGGTCAGCCACCGGCCCAGTTCGGTCATGGCGCTGCGAAACAGCACTGAGGGGGTCGCTTGATCGCGGGCCACGGCCAGCCAATGTTTGATCAACGGATGGGGTGGAACATAAACGCGCAGTTGCAGAGTCATGGGTGGGTGAGATCGGGTTGAAAGGGGGTGAACTAAAGGGGAAAGTGCTGGCTACTAAGCATATCAGGAATTGGCCTCGCCGCATCTGGGCCGGGCCACCGAACAGCTCGATGCTTTAACCTCCTTTAACTTGATTGACGCTCCACTTGTGATCGCTCCACTTGTGATCGCTCCACTTGTGATCGCTCTACTTGCACCCCAATTGCCTTAGGATCGAAATACTTTGCACTCTATCGCCACGTTGCGGTTTTAGATTATCCATGCCAACAACTGCCGACTTCTTAACCTATACCCAATGGGCAGGCATCGCTACGCTTGCGTTTGCCGGACTGACTGCATTGAGCTTTTTGCTCAAGTGGGGGATTCGCTTTCGGTTAGTCGGGGTGACCGGCTTCATGGCAGTTTTGACGGGCGGCCTGTTTGCCTTGGGGCTGGTACCCTTTACGCGCACGGTGGTTCCAGGCGCAATTAAATTTTCCACCGTTTACGACACAGGTGCCACCCAAGCGGTGATTGCCGTTCCTCCTACGATTACCGAATCTGAACTCGACGCCACTCTACGGCAAGCAGCCAACGATCTGTTTTCTCCTGGACGGTTAGGTCGCGGCCAAGACCAACTGACGATTCGCGCTCGCACCGTACTACACCCAGAGCCAGGAGTGACGCAGCCGCTGTACTTGGGGCAAATTCGCCGCTCGCTGACGGTACGGGAAGATGACCAAATGGTGCTTGAGCTATTTCCAGAAAACATCGCCAAGCTGCCGCCCCAGCCCCAAGCTCCAGATGCCTCTCTGCAGAATAGTTAGGATGAAAGCAGGTTGAGTATAGTAAAGTAATCTTTACCTCACTGTTCATGGAGTTGAGGTATTTCGGCTATGACAGATTTAACGTTGCGAGTGAATTTAACAGAGTCAACCGCGCCTATTTTGCCCCTGGCAATTGCGCCAGCTCAGGTGGTGCGGGGAAGTGGAATGTTGGCCCAGTCTGGAGCGGCCCTAGCGCGTTTGGGTCAGCGTCCGTTGGCGGTGGTGGGCGATCGAACCCTGGGCGTGGCGCAGACTCTATTGCAAACGACAGCCGATCAGCACCAGCTTAGCTTGGCCTATGCCAACTACGGCGAGCATTGCAGCGAAGCAGAACTGGGCAGCCTGCGGGCGACGGTTAGCGCCCATCAGGCGGATGTGGTGATTGGCGTGGGTGGCGGTAAAGCCCTAGACGCAGCCAAACTCCTGGCCTATCAATGCCATTTGCCAGTAGTGACGGTCCCCACATCGGCAGCGACCTGTGCCGCCTGGACGGCATTATCCAACGTCTATTCAGATCAGGGTGCATTTCTCTACGATGTTGCCCTGCCTACCTGTCCGCAGCTCTTGATTCTGGACTATGACCTGGTGCAAACTGCACCCCACCGCACTTTGGTAGCCGGAATTGGAGATGCGATTGCCAAATGGTATGAGGCTTCGGTGAGCAGCGGTCATTCAGACCAGACTTTGATTATCGCCGCCGTTCAGCAAGCTAGAGTGTTGCGGGATCTGCTGCTGCAAAAATCCGCTGCGGCGCTTCAGACTCCAGGTAGTGCAGTCTGGCGGGAAGTGGTGGATGCCTCGGTGCTGCTAGCTGGCGTAATTGGTGGGTTGGGAGGTGCCCAATGCCGGACTGTCGCAGCCCATGCAGTCCACAACGGTTTGACCCATCTGCTGCAAAGCCACGATACGCTGCATGGGGAAAAAGTCGCCTATGGGATTCTAGTGCAGCTCCGCTTGGAGGAACTGATCCAGGGCAATCGGTTAGCCGCTACGGCCCGTCAGCAATTGCTCAAGTTCTATAGCGAGATTGGTTTGCCGCAAAACCTGGCCGATTTGGGCCTGATGGATGTTACCTTAGCTGACCTACAACGAGCCGCTGAAGTGGCTTGTCGCCCCGGTTCCGATATCCACCACCTGCCGTTTGAGGTAACACCGACCCAGCTTATGGCTGCAATGGTGTCCACAACTGCACCTGTTGCCGATACCAAAAGCCCAGCCTGGGAGTCGGAACACCCAGAAACCGCACCGTCGCTTACCTAACCTCTGTTTCCTTTCACTCTTTCACCTCTCCCCTTACCCAGCATGAACCTACCCTGGATTACCCCTGCCGATCGCCTCAGTGCTCTGCCTCCCTATGTGTTTGCCCGCCTCGATGAGCTGAAGGCCCGCGCCCGCGAACAAGGATTAGACCTGATCGATCTCGGCATGGGAAATCCAGATGGTCCGACGCCGCAGCCGGTTGTAGAAGCCGCGATGGCTGCTCTCCAAGACCCGGCGAATCATGGCTACCCGCCCTTTGAAGGCACCGCTAGTTTCCGTAAAGCCATCACGGACTGGTACTTTCGGCGCTATAGCGTCAATCTGGACCCCGACGGCGAAGCCCTGCCGCTGCTCGGTTCCAAAGAAGGGTTGGCCCACTTAGCGATTGCCTATGTCAATCCAGGCGATCTGGTGTTAGTGCCCAGCCCAGCCTATCCGGCCCATTTTCGCGGCCCCTTGATTGCGGGCGGCAAAATTCATCAGCTCATCCTCAAACCCGAAAATGATTGGTTAATCGACTTCAGCGCCATTCCTGACGCCGTAGCCCAGCAAGCCAAAATCCTCTACTTCAACTACCCCAGCAATCCAACCGCCGCTACAGCTCCCCGTGAGTTCTTTGAAGAAGCGGTGGCCTTTGCTCGCAAGTACGAAATTATGCTGGTGCATGACCTGTGCTATGCCGAACTGGCCTTTGATGGCTATCAGCCCACAAGCCTGCTAGAAATTCCGGGCGCAAAGGAAATTGGAGTCGAGTTCCACACCCTGTCTAAAACCTACAACATGGCGGGCTGGCGGGTTGGCTTTGTGGTCGGCAATCGCCATATCATTCAAGGGTTGCGCACCCTCAAAACCAATCTCGATTACGGTATTTTTGCAGCCCTTCAGACTGCGGCGGAAACCGCCCTCAACCTGCCGGATGTCTACCTGCACGAAGTTCAGGCTCGCTACCGCACTCGGCGAGACTTTCTGATTCAAGGTTTGGCCGAGCTGGGTTGGGATGTACCCAAAACCAAAGCGACTATGTACCTCTGGATGCCCTGCCCACCCGGTACGAGTTCGACCGACTTTGCCCTAACAGTGCTTCAGCAGACGGGTGTGGTTGTCACTCCCGGCAATGCCTTTGGTCAGGGTGGTGAAGGCTATGTGCGGATTAGCTTAATCGCAGACTGCGACCGACTTCAGCAGGCCCTACAGCGACTCCAGCAGGCGAACATTCGCTATCAGCCCGTGCTTTCGGAAGTAAAAAGTAAAAAGTAAAAAGGCTAATTTCCCTAAGATTTGGCAGCTCTACGGATCGGCAAACGCGAATCTAGATCGATGCCGTTATTGTCACAGAACACTCTCAGGTCATTCGTGGCATCGATTGCCCAGTGAACTCGCGCTTTGGCGTATTCTGGATCGCAAGAAGTAACCCCGTGAACGAGCCTGTGGCGTAATCGGAAGGCTCGATTAAGTCCATCCCAATTTCTCACCACTTCTGGGAGACGAAGTTGCACATTCGGAAAAACTTCTTCCTGCCAGACTTGTTTATATCTACTGAGTCCGTGGCATTTCTCCATAGTCCCTCGTATCACCACATTGGGAGAAGTACCCAGTGCAATGATGGCGCGCCGCACAGTCCATTCAAAGTGAATAACGGCAAGGAGGGCTGCCAGAGCCGGATCTTCTTCTAGAAATTGCCTGATTCGCTCCTCGCGAGACGAACTTGAATCTCGAACTAGAAACACTGAATCCCCTATAGTTCCCTAAAGGCAAGACAACCTAACCTACTTAGATCATGGACTCAGTCAGAGGACCGTGCAATGTGCTTCACCGAAGATTCAAGCACTCCAAATGATTGCTTTAAATGCCTGAACTAAAGCGCTCTCGCCCGTGGGAAGTCTCGAAATCGAGAATCGGTCCCTTGGGCACCAGCCGCGATGGATTCACCTTGGGATGGCTGATGTAATAGTGGCGCTTGATGTGCTCGAGATTGCAGGTTGCCTTCACGCCCGGAAGCTGGTAGATGTCACGCAAATAGCCCCAGAGATTTGGGTAGTCCACAATCCGGCGCAGATTGCACTTGAAGTGAACGTAGTAGACGGGGTCGAACCGCAACAGCGTAGTAAACAGACAAATATCCGCTTCAGTGAGCTGGTTACCACAGAGATAGCGCTGCTGACCTAGCACCTGTTCCCAGTGGTCGAGGGCGTCAAATAATTCGGTGACGGCTTCCTCATAAGCCGCTTGTTTCGTGGCAAACCCAGCTCGATAAACCCCGTTGTTGATCGGTTGGTAGATGGCATCAATGGTTTGCTCGATCGTATCCTGGAGCGGCATTGGGTAAAGATCGCGGTCGGACTGAGCAATATTGCCAAACTCGGTATCCAACATGCGGATAATCTCACGCGACTCGTTGTTGACGATTGTTTGAGTTTGCTTGTCCCAGAGAATCGGCACCGTCACCCGCCCGCTGTAGTGGCGATCGACTTTGACATAGAGCTGCCAGAGATACTGGGCGTGATTCACAGAATCGGGAATGCAGCCCGGACCCTCGGAAAACTCCCAGCCATGCTCTCCCATCACCGGATCCACGACAGAAACTGAGATCGCGTCTGTTAGACCTTTAAGCTGGCGCATAATCAAGGTGCGGTGTGCCCAGGGACAGGCCAACGACACATAGAGATGGTAACGGTTAGCCTCAGCAGGAAAGCCGCTCGAACCATCCACCGTGATCCAATTTCGGAAGGTGGTTGAAGGCCGGACGAACCGTCCCTTTTCATCTTCTTGCTGGCGCTCAGACACCCATTTGCCGTCTGCTAAAACACCCAATCCCATTGGCTTTTCCTCATACAATTCAACAGCAATGCCAGCATCGTACCGGCTGAAACCAGCCAGGTAAAGTACCATACTGTCCTACGTCCAGAAAAATCGGGGGATGATTCTCAAGAGTGATTACAAACCGGTTGCATTCTGAGACGCTAATGCTCAAATGACGATGGGGATCAAATTCCGCAAATCGCAGCAAAAATACTTGATAGCACCAATTAAAGAGGGCTGGCATGATCAAATCCTGGATGGTAATCGGCGGCATTGCTCTACTGCTGGCAATTATCGGTGGCAGTATTGTGCGTCCCAAAGGCGTGCAGTGGTTTAGGCGCTTACGCCGACCGCAATGGTTAACATTTGAGCCGCTAATTCCGTTTATCTGGATTTTTGTCTTCGCCTGCGGCGTTTGGTCTGCTGTGTTGGTGTGGGAGCAAGACCCCGGCAGTTCCAGAACCTGGGCGCTAATGGCAGGCTACCTGCTGCTAGAGTTGGCGATTCTGGCCTATAACCCCACGATGCTGATCGGGCAGAGTCTCAAGTTGGGCACAATCGTTGGCGCAGTCGGCTTTGTGATTGGCCTGATTTTGACAATTGGGGTTGCCAGTGTTTCCAGTACGGCAGCTTGGTTGCTGCTACCGTTCTTGATCTGGAGTCCGATTGGCACCTACACGACCTGGGCCATGCTGAAGCTGAACCCAACCGAAGCTTGACCGATTAACACCGATCAACACCGATTAATTCGGTATTAATTAAAGTCGGTCTTGAAAAGACTGTGAAATCCCTTGGTATTTCTGCCCGAAAAGTCGAAACTTGGATCTAAAATCTTTAACCGATAGAGCAGTTGCCAATCATGTGCCCCTGCTAATATGGACATCCTGACCCTGCCGGTTGTCAGTTCTAGGAGAGGATTCATGCCGAGTTTTGAGAAGCCTGTTGCTAAACGCATTTACCAAGGTTCGATTTTAATTTTGCTGGGACTGTTAATGGCAAGCTGTTCTGAAAATAAAGTGGCTCAGTGCAGTAAGCTGATCGACATCGCCAACCAAGCCGTATCGGGAGTGAAGACAGTCTCTGAAAATTCTCAGCCCGACACCAGCATCGAGTCGATGAACAAAATTGCTGATGTGGCGAATACTGCTAAAGCCGAAATGGAAGGGTTACAGTTGACCGATGAGCAGCTTAAGGGCTTCCAAACCCGCTTCATTGACATGTATACGGCCACCACCAATGCGACCCGCGAGCTAGTGACTGCTGCCGAAGCCAAAGATGCCCAAGCAGCCCAGCAGGCATTCAACGCGCTGCAAACTGCAACTGCTCAAGAAGGCCCCCTGGTAAATGAAGTCAATGCCTACTGTGAAGCCCAACCTTCTCCAGCCGCTGAGACCCTTAGCCCCTCTGTCAGCCCTGCGGCACCATCCCCATCCCCCTGAGTTCCTATGCTAGATCGCTCCGTAATAGGCAATAGGCTGAGCTGAATCGCTGACTGGCTTGGCATGGTCCACGTTTTGGCTGGTGAGCCAAGCCCAAAGTTGATCGCCATAGGAAAAGTGCCACCATTCCTGAGGATGTTGCAGAAATCCACCGGCCATCATAGCCTGCCTCAACAGCAGCCGGTTTTGGTGAAAGCGGACTCGGTCGATTTGAGTTAGAGCTGGATCAACCGCTGTGGACGATTGACGATTGGGTTGGTAATAGTCTGGGTACGAGCGGGGCGACATCTCATCAATCGGCGATCCCATATCCACAACTTGCCCATGCTGGTTCACGAGCGTCACATCAATGGCAGCCCCAGTGCTGTGAGGAGGAGGTGTAAGGGGATCGCGGCTGGGAACTGCCCAAAACTGATATACCTTCTGCCAAATCGCCTGCCGTTGCTCCTCGCTGAGCGATTCGACTGCTAGACTCTCTTCAGCTAGGGTCTGCTGAAACGTATAATCAACCATAAATTGCTGAACAGCAATCGGACGGTAGGCATCAAAAATTTGAATTCGCCACTGCGGACGTTGCTGCTGTAACCAGGCTTGAGCCATGAACAGCCGCTCTAAGACCCCTTGCCGCAGGAAGTAGGGAGACTTGTCTCCATAAGGAGCACCCAATTTGACATAGGGATGGGGTAACTCCAGCGCAAACCAATCGCTGGGAATCTCAACCAATGGTTCATTGCAGTCCCAAATTGGCACAGATTGATAGAGTTTCATACAGTCGGTTTTTCAGCAGCAACGTTAGAACTAGAGCAAAACTGTCAAGACTAAAAGGGAAGATCAAGGGCTGAATAGCATTGTGCCGCTAAAACAGTGCCGGTAAAACATGGTTGAGACGCAAGCAGGTCTGCACCGAATCTAGATTTGCTGAAGGAGAGTGGTTCCATGAGTGACGCCAATACAGAATTTGATAGGATTAGCCGCCAATTTATGAGCTTAGAACGACCTAAAAAACCCAAGATGCTGGTTGTAGATGACGAACCCGACAACCTGGATCTGCTTTACCGCACCTTTCGCCGCGATTTCAATGTTCTACGAGCGGAGAGCGGCATCGTGGCCCTGGAAATTTTAGCAGCGGAAGGAGAAGTCGCTGTGATCATTTCCGACCAACGCATGCCCGAGATGAAAGGAACCGAATTCCTAAGCAAAACGGTGCCCCAATATCCCGACACAATGCGGATCATCCTAACTGGCTTTACCGACGTGGAAGATCTGGTCGAGGCGATCAATTCCGGACAGGTCTACAAATACATCACCAAACCCTGGGACCCGAATGAACTGAAGCTGGTGGTGCAGCGGGCGGCTGAAACCTATGAGTTGTTGAAGCAGCGGACCGATGAGCTACGGCGTGCTCAGGCTCAAATGGCGTTGCTCAGCGTTATCACCCAAACAGTCCAACAGGCGGCTAGCGTCGAAGACTGCTTGATTCCAATTGCCGATGCCTTTGCCCAAACCTTTTCTGCCGACACCTGCGTGCTACAGCTTGTGGACGGCAAATCTTTAGTAACTCAAGCGACCAGTGCTCCTGGCGTTGATTTGAGCCAAGACCCCCTTGTGCAAGCAACTATTGCCTCTGGCACTATGCAGGTTGCCGTCAACATTCCTACCGACCCCCAGTTGTCTGCCTTGCCCTATTACGCTGAAGCCGGTATCCAGTCCCATCTAGTCGTGCCCGTGCAGTACCAAAATCAAGGGCTGGCTGTGCTATCCCTGCAATGGAAGCAGCCGCAGATTTTATGGGAAGACGAACTGTCGCTGCTGCATTTGGCGGCTCAGCAAGTTGGGATGGTGATTACTTGCAATCGACGGCTAGCCGCAATAGCTTAGATGGAAGTTTTGAGTTTTGAGTTTTAAGTTTGAGTTTGCCTCTTGTTCCGTGGACAGGTAACGATTCCCACGTAGCGTTTTGTAGAAAAGCAGTGTTTTGAGTAATACATTTCTCTTGGATCAGGCTACAAAACTCAAAACTACGCCCTCTGCGCAGACTATTGCTGACGGCAGACTACGCCAACAAAACTCAAAACTCAAAACTCAAAACTCAAAACTCAAAACTTAGAACTGATATTAGCCAGGTAGGATGAGAATGTAGCGTTGCTCAGAGTTGCATTTGTGACCTCAGTTCTTCCTTCTACCCCGCAGGCTCAAGAGATCCAAACCCTATTTAACCGGATTGCCCCAGCCTACGACCGGCTTAACGATTGGCTGAGTTTAGGGCAGCATCGCATCTGGAAGCAAATGGCCGTGAAGTGGAGCGGTGCGGCGGTGGGGGCCGTTTGCCTAGATCTCTGTTGCGGTAGTGGCGATCTATCTCGGCTGTTGGCGCGGCAGGTGGGGATAACGGGTCAGGTGTACGGCGTTGATTTTTCAGCAGCTCAGTTAGCGATTGCCAAACAGCGAGCCGAGCAGTCGGTGCAACCCCTTGCCATCACCTGGGTTGAGGCGGATGCGTTGAATTTACCGTTTGGGGCGAACCAGTTTGATGCCGCTACAATGGGCTACGGTCTGCGGAATGTGCTCGATATTCCCCGCAGCCTCAACGAACTGCATCGGGTGCTAAAACCAGGAGCCAAGGCAGCGATTTTAGACTTTCATCGTCCTGTGAATCCAGCGATGTGGGCCTTTCAGCAGTGGTACCTGGATACAATTGTGGTTCCTGCTGCGGAATCCCTAGGACTGAAGGAAGAATATATCTACATTAGCCCCAGCCTCGATCGCTTTCCCAGCGGAACCGAACAGGTTGACCTGGCGCGTCAAGCCGGCTTTGTGAATGTAACCCACTATCCGATTGCCGGAGGGATGATGGGGGTTTTAGTGGCTCAAAAACCGAGCTGAGCTTGGCAGGTTATTCCATATATAGCCGTGCAACCGCTTCCTTGATCACTTCCACTAATTGAGCTTGGCGTAGCTTCACATGGGCATACATCAGGTTGGCGGCGGCATTGGCATCGCGCTGTTTGATGGCCGAGAGAATCCGGTGGTGTTCTTCGCAGGTGCTGTGGCGAAACGATTCCTGCTCTAGCGAAATCAGGCGGAGAAAGTGAACCCGCGCATTCAGGTTATCTAGAGTGTGCAGGATTTCGGTGTTGCGGGAGAGCGAGGCGAGGCGCTGGTGAAAGTCTTCGTCGGCTTGGGCGCATTCAACCGAAGTGGAGCAATCAAAGTTGAGGGCCACTTTTTCCCACCAGGCGATCAAATCCTCTACTTCTGCGTCGGTGGCTCGCTCTGTGGCTAGCCGAGCACTGATCATCTCCAAACCACTGCGCATCTCATAGAGATCAAAAATCATTTTCTGCTCTAGGGGACGGCCTGAAAACCCACGGCGCGGAATGAACTCTAGCAGCCCTTCGGCCGCCAGACGATTCAGCACCTCACGTAAGGGAGTCCGACTGACGCCCAGCGAGGCTGCCAACTCGGTTTCGTTTAATGGCTCACCCGGACGAAATTTGTAGTTCATTGCCATTTCACGAAGCTGGTGATAAATCCGATCGACGCTGCTCGATGATTTGGACTTGGCGTTGGGCATGACTCACCTAAAGTTGCAATCCTGTACTGTATTCATTCGTTATTTGCTTTACTGCTTTTAATCACTTGTTAATCACTTGTTAATCACTTGTTAATCACTTGTTAATCACTTGTTAATCACTTGATATTTGTTTCGACCGACCCGCTCTGCTCGTGTCAAGCACCTCTGACAAAAAATGTATTCAAAACTACAATCCAGGACTGACAACACTTCTATTGTTGTATACAAGACTGAATGCAATATTGTATACAAAGTCCGAGCACTTCAATAATAGCATGACCTGAATTTCTCCAGCTTGTTCTCTACGGTATGGCCCGGTTCGTAATTTTCTTTTACAGCAAACATGATCTGCTCATAAAAACCAACATCTATAAAACTAGCGCCACTATGGTAATGCCTTAACGTTCGATTTCACCAAAATATGTGCGGCGGTCTATATACTGGCCTAATCGCTTTCATGCCCCAGTTTGATCAACTCTATCTACTGCAATATTCCTATGCTGGTTACTCAACAACCCATACTCAAGCGCTTTTGGTATCCGGTCATGCCACTGGCGCATTTGGCAGACGGGACACCCCAATCTTTTGAACTGTTGGGCCAACGCATTGTACTTTGGCTCGATACAAATGGCAATCCGGCTGCGGTGGCCGATCGCTGCTGTCATCGTTCTGCCCGCCTATCGCTGGGACAAGTGGTGAATGGCTGCATTCGCTGTCCCTATCACGGCTGGTCATTTGACGGTGATGGCACCTGCGTGAATGTACCCCAACTGACGAGTGAGCAACCGATTCCCAAAACCTACCGCGTCGATGGCTACCGCTGTGAACAACGCTACGGCTATGTTTGGGTTTGTTTGGGAGAACCGCTGAATCAAATTCCAGAAATTCCCGAAGCAACCGATCCTCAGTTTCGCCAAATTCACCAATTCTATGAAACTTGGCAGGCCAGCAGTTTACGGATTATGGAAAACTCGTTTGATAGCGCCCACGGGCATTTTGTCCATGCGGCCTCTTGGGGGAATCAGGCCAATCCGGTGCCGCCGCCGATCGATGAGATTGTGGAAACCGAATATGGCTTTGTGATGAAGCATTGGATTGAGGTGCTGAACCCGGATCTGCAAAAGCGCAACCTAGGCATCCAAACTGCAAAAACGATCCGCACCAACGAGCGCCGCTGGTACATGCCCTTTGCCCGCACGCTGAAGATCCATTATCCAAACGGTTTGATTCACCTGATTTTTACAGCTGCTACTCCAGTCAACGATCAAACCTCGCAAATTATCCAGTTCTGCCTGCGCAACGACACCGAAGCCGACGCCAAAGCTGCTGACATCATTGCCTTTGACCGGCAAGTCACCCAGGAAGATCGACTGATCCTGGAAACGACTGACTATGACGCGCCGCTCAGCCTACGCGAAGAAGAACATATGGCGGCTGACAAGCCAGGAATTTTGATGCGGCATCGATTGGCGGCCTTGCTAAAAGCGCATGGTGAAGTAGAGCAGCGCTGCTTGGTCTCGCCTGATTTGTCCATGAATTCGCACGGAGATTGATTATGCTCGTTACCCAACAGCCTGTGCTGAAGCGATTCTGGTATCCTGTTGTGCCTATCGCTAATTTATCTGCCAACGTTCCCTTTTCCTTTCAGCTTCTCGGTCAGAAGATCGTGATCTGGATCGATGAGACCGGCAATCCTGCGGCGACGACTGATCGGTGCTGCCATCGTTCGGCTCAGCTTTCTGCTGGGGTAGTGATCGATGGCTGTGTGCAGTGTCCCTATCACGGTTGGTCGTTTGATCGGCAAGGGACCTGCGTCAGTGTGCCCCAACTCCAACCTGACCAAGCGATTCCGGCCAGCTATCGTATCCAGTCCTATCTCTGTAGCGAGCGCTATGGCTACGTCTGGGTTTGCCTCGATCCACAGCCCCTACTGCCGATTCCCTACATTCCCGAAGCAGAAGCCCCCAATTACCGCTTGATTCCCCAATTCTATGAGCCGTGGCATTGTGGTGGTTTGCGGTTAATGGAAAACTCGTTTGATAACGCTCACTTTAGCTTTGTCCATGCGGCTTCGTTTGGCGATACCCAGCAGCCGATTCCCGCCGCCTCTCAACTGACGCCGCTAGAATATGGGTTAATGGTGCAATCGCAGGTGGAAGTGGTGAATCCGCCGCTACAGCAGCAAAATCTCCAGATTGCTAAAAAAACCACCGTGCGTCAGATCGAATCGACTTGGTATATGCCGTTTGCTCGTACATTGAAAATCACCTACCCCAATGGTCTGGTGCATCTGATTTTCACAGCGGCAACGCCGGTTAGTGATTCCGTATCGCAAGTCGTTCAGTTTTGCGTTCGTAATGACACCGAAGCCGATGCTAAAGCTGCCGACATTATCGCCTTTGATCGTCAGGTTACTTTAGAAGACAAACTAGTGCTAGAATCAACCGATTACGATACGCCCTTAGATATAAACGCGGAGCAGCATATGGCTTCGGATCAACCAGGAATTGTGATGCGCCATAAACTCGCGACTTTACTGAAGCAGCATGGGGAAGTTGAACGACGACGGGATCGCTGAAGAGAAGCTTGAAGAAAAGCTCGACGGAAGCTCGGGGAGAATATCGAGGAGAACACGATGGATTTTTTGATCCAAAATGTGCGGGTATGGTTGGATGCTACCTACCAATTTGTGGATGTGCAGATCAGCCAGGATTGCATCAGTGCTATTAGCTCCGCCTACTCCCAGCCCACCGAGAACCGGATTGTTGTCAACGGACAGGACAAGCTGCTGCTGCCCGGATTTGTCAATGCCCACACCCACTCCTCCCAAATTTGGCAACGGGGCTTAATTCCCCAACTGCCGTTAGAACTCTGGCTCGCTGACGTGTTCGACTCGTCGCCTACCCACCTGGAACAGTTTTATCTTGCCGCCCTCAGAACTGCTGTCGATACTCTGCTGTCGGGAGGCACCTGCCTGATGGATCACGCCTATCTGCTGCCCAACCAGGAGTTAGAAACCGTAGCGGCCTTGGTGAAGGGCTACCGCGAAGTTGGCATCCGCGCCTTGATTGCGCCCCTGATCCAGGATCAGCCGTTTGTAGCAGGCTTACCGGGCGGAAACGCACTGCCCCAGTCTGCCTACCCCCGCTCGACGGCAGAAATTCTGGCGATGATGGAGCAGATTATTCAGCAGTTCCACCGGCCCGAAACCGGCATTTCAATTGCGGTTGGCCCCACCGGATTTCATCGCTGCTCAGACCAACTGCTGGAGGGCTGCATCGAGCTAAGCCAGCGCTATGGCCTCTGTCGCCATATTCACCTGTTGGAAACCAGAGCGCAAAAACTGCTGGCTCAAGAACGCTATGGCGGTAGCGCCGTCACCCATCTGAAGCAGATTGGTTTTTTGAACAATCGCACGTCCTTGGCTCATGCCGTCTGGCTAGACGATGCAGACATTCAGCTCTTAGCTACAACTGGGGCAACGGTGGTCCACAATCCAGTCAGCAACCTACGCTTAGGCAGCGGCATTGCCCCGGTCCTGAAATACCGAGCCGCTGGCATCAATCTTGCTTTTGGTTGCGACGGGGCCGCCAGCAACGACGCTCAAGACCTCCTAGAGGCCATCAAGCTAGGTACAATTCTGCATGCGGTCACGGATCCAGATTACCAGCATTGGCTGACTCCCTACGAGGCAATTGAAATGGCAGCTTTGGGAGGTGCAAGGGGTGTCGGATTGGCCGATCAGGTGGGTTCCCTCAGCGTCGGCAAAACCGCCGATCTGGTGCTCTATGACTTGACTCACCCCTCGTTGCAGCCCTGTACCGATCCGATCCAGCTCTTGGTGTTGGGTCGCCCCAGTCAGGTGGTTGAACGAGTTTGGATCAACGGCAAGCTAATCGCGATCGACGGCAAGGTTGCCACGATCGACGCCCAGCAATTAAACCAGAATTTACTCCATTGGCAACAAAAAGCGCCGCCGCAGTTCCAAACCATCAAGCAGGTAGAACCCCACTACCGCAAGCTGCTACCCCGGTTTGACTGATTGACTGATTGACTGGTTGACTAATGCTGTACCTGTTGTAGCTGACGGTAGAGCTAAATCAATTAATTCGGCTAATTTGCCGAATTATCAGCAGACGGGACTCCCTGCACCGCCACACTGATCGTAAAATCCGTCGGCTGAGTAGCTACTACATCGATTTGATAATCGCCGCCCTCAAAAATGCGAGCATCCCAGGTAACTACACCGCTGGCATTCTCGACCGGACGCCCATCAGGATAACGAATCGTCAGCGTTACAGCTCCAGCCAAAATTTCCGCCTTCAGCACTTGATCGGGTTGGACATTGACCAGATAGCGCTTAATCCGCACATCGCTGGTTTGAGCTGAGACTTGAGACCCATTGGGGTCGGGATTTAGAAACTGAACATCAAAGTCGGGCTGGACGGGAGAGGGGCTAGGGCTGGAACTGGGTTCTGGCGATGGTTCCGGTGGCGGTTGCTGCGGCTCTTCCAGGCTGGCGTTAAGACGGTAGTTACTGGCAGGAATGCCCTTAACCGGTCTGAGGCGAATTGCAAACTCTCCAGACGCATTCAGAGGACCCTTCCAGGACAGCACACGGTCAGCTTGGTCATCTGCCGGTTGGCGATCGGGTGTTAGGACACTCAGCAGCACCCCTTCGCCTTCTAACGTAGCGGTCAGGGTTTGCCCTTGAGTGGCGGGAAAGGTGTAGACAATTGATTCATGGGCCTGCAAATTGCCTTCTACCGTGGTTGCGGCTCCATTGGGCTGCAGGTTGAGGGGTTGGCTATACTCGACCGGCTGTGGGTCGGGCGTCAAGGTGGGGGATGGGTCGGGCGCGGGGGTGGAAATCGGCGTTTCGACAATTGGTGTGGGAGAGGGAGTCACCGTGGGGGCTGGCTGTGTGGTGTTGAGAATGGCGCTGACAATTGCCCAAGCAGCAATTCCTGTCACCGTTGCAATGCCTAGACCAACCGACAGAATGGCCCAAGGATTCTCCCAGATTGAAGTGTCGTGAGTAGGAATCACGGGCGTTGGCGCGGGACGTACTGGCGTCGTCTTGGGATTGGCCTGGGTGCTGTAGTTGGTGGTGTAGTTGGCCGGAGCCGGTCGCCCCACAGGGATCGTTTTCATCTGGGACAGATTAGCATTGGCAGCCGTCGGCGTGGGCCTCGCTGGGGGTGCGGGCAGAGGAGTTGGAACCGGATTGAGGGCAGGTGACTGGGGCAGCACTGATTGTTCTGGCCGGATGGCCGTAGGAGTAACCAGGGCTTGTAATGCTTGCGCCACTTCACTGACTGACTGATACCGATCGCCCGGCCGATAGCTCAGCATCCGATGCAGGACTTCGGCCAGTCCGGGATGCACCTGGGGCACCCACCGCTGCCAGTTCCAGACCAGATTGCGATCATCGTAAAGTTCGTGCGGCTCGCGTCCGGTCATTAGCACCACGGCAGTCACGGCCAGCGAATAGAGATCGCTGTTGGGATAGGCCCGTCCGGTCTGCATTTGCTCGCTGGGGGCGTAGCCCAATTTGCCGACGGTAGTGGGGACATCGGTTTCGGGCGTCTGGAACCGCGTCACAATTTCCTTTACCACGCCAAAGTCAATCAGCACCGGCAGGTTATCGCGCTCGCGCAAAATAATGTTGTCCGGAGCAATATCCCGGTGAATGATATTCTTCGTGTGAATGTGGGCCAGCACTGGCAAAAGCTGATAGAGCAATTGCAGTGCCTCTGCTTCAGAAAAGGTGGAGCCGTAGACTTTGCGTTCGTTGAGCAGCGCTCGATAGGTTTTGCCTTCTACATAGTCCTGCACCAGAAACAGGCGTTGATTCTCCTCAAAGGTGGCGCGGAACTGGGGAATCTGAGGATGGGAAATTTGGTAGAGAATGGCAGCCTCTCGCTGAAATAGCTCGCGAGCTTTGTTGAGGGTGTACTGGCTGCCCTGGGGTGGAATAAATTCCTTCATGGCACACCGTTCGTCGTAGCGGTTGCTGTCCTCAGCTAAATAGGTTCGACCAAAACCACCCTGTCCCAAAATACTGAGGATACGGTAACGATTTTGCAGGATAGTCCCACTAGGAATTGGGGGTTGCATAGCGACAACTCAATTTCAGACAACAACAATTCGCCACAGACAGGTTTACCACAGACAGGTTCACCACAAGTCAATCCACCACAGGTCGATTACCACAGGTCAGTGCACCGCAGATCAACGCATCATAGACCGATGCACCATCAACTGATTCGCCACAGACTGTGGGTCATAACTGGGTCATAACTGAGTCATAACAGTGAGTCATTTCAGACTGTGCCAGCACCAGTTTAACCAAGCCGTCGATGGAGAGATTAAACCGTAGGCGTGAACTTAAGAATCCGTTTGAAAAGCTCCCTAAATCCCCCTACATATTGTGAGGGACTTTCCGAACCATCGCTGTTCAAAGTCCCCCACTGCTGAGGGATTATAGCCCTGTACGCATCCCCGAAAAGGGGGCGGATCCAGACGACAACATCCTTCTTATTCAAACCGCTTCTAAGATCAACGTGCCCATTCTGCCTGATCTTCTCCATCATGGTTTTACCAGCATTTGCTAAGCTCAACTGGCTAGACTGTCCCACTTGTTTAGGTGTACTTTCCGACCCTCGACTGCACCCTGCGAGTCGGTTGGCCTCCCATCATAGCGAAGGATCTGTCGAGTCGAAAGCCTCTGTCTTTAGCCTCTATCTTTCCAGACTGGCCGGCTGGGGGAATTGCCAAAGTGCTCACAGGGTGGTTTATTTCTAGAGGTGGATTAATGAAACAAAAGCCATTAATTCACGTCAGGCTCGATTGTCCTAATTCGCGCTATACCTGAATCGATGATTTCAAACCGTTCTTCAGACGCTTCTACCCCATCGGCCCTCAATGCTGGGCCAGTCGCCTCGCCCAAGCGCAGGCAGAGAGCCACTCAGCGCAATTGCCAGCCCGGTATCACCCTAGTAGGCACAGAATTCAACGACGACCTTTCGGGCACCGACAACAGCGATACCCTACGGGGCAGAAATGGTGACGATGTGTTGAGAGGGCTAAGCTGCCGGGATCAGCTCTTTGGAGACGCCGGGAACGATCGCCTCTTGGGAGGACGAGAGAATGATCAGCTCAATGGCGGCGCCGGTGAGGATCGACTGATCGGCAACCAGGGGAACGATACGATCCGAGGCAACGACGGCGAAGATGTTTTAGAAGGCAATGCCGGTAGAGACACCCTCAGAGGCGGCAGTAAGGGCGATGTGCTGTTTGGCGGTAGTGGTGCAGACCTGCTGGTAGGCGGCAACGGCAGAGATACCCTCAGAGGCGAGGCTGGCTCGGATCAAATCAATGGCGGCAATGGAGATGACATTATTGTTGGCGGCTTCAGTAACGACCGCTTAACGGGGGGAGGTGGAGCCGATCGGTTTGTCTATAACTCACTCGATGAGCGGCGCGACCAGATTTTTGACTTCAACGACGATGAAGACCGCATCGATTTGAGCCAGATCTTCAAAAGCGACATCTACAACAATGAAAACCGTTTTCGTGACTATGTGGTTGTGGTCAACGACGATGACGATGTGCTGATTCGAGTCGATGCCGATGGCGAACGGGGCGACCGACCGTTTGTGACGCTGGTGCGGCTGGTGGATACCGCCTTTAGCGATATTGAGCGCAGCAATTTTATTCTGTAAAGCTGGTTTTTTCGAGTTTGGCAAAGTCCGGCAGTTCATTTGCCTTGCCGGAGCCGAAACAGCAAAAACTCTGTTGTCTGGAGCGGGTTGAAGTTATCATCACTGACCAGAATTAGGCTAGCGCTGCCGTCCGGAAGCTGAGGACCCAGAGTCATTCCTTCAAAATTGTCGAGTGGAATGCCTAGATCCGAGAGGTCAAGCACTAGCCGTTTATAGATGGGCGTCAGCCCCGTGATGTCGCCTGCTAAACCAGGAATGCTAGAAATATCGGTGGCTCCACCCGTAGCGAGCTGAAAAATCTTGCCGCTAAAGCCAGTCAAACCAAAGGCTCGCTCTAAGCTGAGAAAATGACCGCCTTGATCGAGCACCAGCAGCTCCGACAGCCCCAGATTTTCGTCGGTTGCGGGCAGTGGATCGATTGGGTAGACATGCTCGGCCAACAGCAGCGAACGGTCGGCATCGATCAGGTAGTGCAAAAAGCGCAGATAGGTGGGCTGGGGTGCGGTGGGTAGGTTGGGCGATAAGTCCTGATGCAGGGCGGCCTCGGTGGCGGCAAACAAGCGAAATGGCTCGACTTGGGTGTTGCCGTAGCTGCCGGCATTCAGGGTCAGCGCTTCAAACCCTTGGTTGGTTTGCACTCCCAAGGCGGTTCCAGCATCTGTTTGGGGTAAATAGCGGTTGGGAATTGGTAGGCGGCCTCGCCAGTCGCCCGTGGCTAGCTCAAATTCGTCAATGAAGGGAGCAATGCTCTGATCTGGATCTCCTTCACTGGCGATAAACAATGACCGCCGAGGGGAGAGAGCAATCCCTTCCGGATCGAGACTGCCCACCGCAAACGGTTCGCCATTTTCGTTCTTGAGCATTGTCACCCGCTCAACCGTAATATTGCCAATGCCGCTGGCTGGATCCGGCGCTAGATCGAGCTTCAGGGTATAAAAGCGGGCCGGGGCAAACTTGCTGCGGTCGTCGGAAATGGCATAGATACGATTGGTCTGCCGGTCATAGGTCAGCCCTGATAAGCCGCCAATCTGGGTATCTTCAAAGGTCTGAGATGGCAGTTGGTAGCGGCCCAAAAACTCCAGCGTCAGGGGTAGAAACAGCCGATCTTCGGCCTTGACCTGCGGCAAGCTACAGCTACTTAGCGCCAATAGGGGCAACACCAGTAAAGGCAGCAGCAAGCGGTGCTTTGGGTATAACCCACTTTGCCAGTAGGCCAACACAGCCGCAACAACCGACTTAGCCATAGACCAGGCCGCAGCAAGGGCAACCATTCCCATGAGTTTATCCTTCGTTCTGAGTGATCGGTCTTAACTACCTATCCGATTTCTCGGACTGCAAGTCAGTAAACCCATCAGAGTTTTTGAATTTCAAAACCCCTACGAGGGTTTCGGATAGGCTCTAAGACCTTAGACCTTAGACTTAGTCCTTAGTCCCTAATCGTTGATCCTTGACCGTCGAGCTTTAGTTATCCGTTCTTATTATCGAAGTGAGACGGCGAGATTTTTAGCACGGGTAACCGCTCACCCCGAAATACTTCTTCACTGGTTTGCCCCATGTCTTGCACCATCTTGGCTAGGGCGCGGCTCCCAATCAGCACCAATAGCAGCGGAGCCGTACTGAGGCTGAGCAAAATTCCAATTGGCAGTTTATTAGAAGTCAGCATAGGAGGAAATCAGGTCTAGAGTTTGTTGTGTGCTGCTGGGCAGCCAGAATTGTCAGTATTGATTGCGATTGCTTATAGTTGATTGCTTATGGTCCTGAGCTAGAGACTGCCTTGTGCGCCAACATGCGCGAAACTCGTGAGCCTGCCTGGGTAGTGTTACTCAAACGAGGGCGACGATTGATAGAAACCGTGATGGGGCAACGAGTGGAACGCTGTTGATCTTTAACTGTTGATCTTTAACTTAAGTATGTCATCCAGCAAGGGGATGACGGCTTCAAATTCAGGAAAATCTATCGACGGGTGAAGCTACCCCGACGCTGCCAATAGTATCCAAGCGCGCAAATCGCAAGCACCACAACCACAGCAATAAAGATCAGGCTGGATAGAGAATCGTAGTGCTGCTGAACAAGCTGATAGCGATCGCCCAGGAAGTAACCCAGCGTCAGCAAGCCACTCAGCCACAGAATCCCCCCTACTGTGGTGTAGGCCAAGAAGGTAACGGGGGACATGCCGCTTAACCCTGCCGGCAGCGCAATCAAATTACGGCTACCTGGAACGAAAAGGCATATCAACACAGCCTTGCCACCATGCCTACGGAACCAATGTTTGCCTTTGTGAAGATCCTGATTGGGAACTGCTAACCAGCGGTGGCGTTGCAGCAGTTTTTGCAGTCGCTTCTCCCCTAGGAATCGGCCTGCGCAGTACCAGGGCAGGATGCTCAGCAAGAACCCGCACAGGGCGGCTGCCACTACTCCAATGGGATTGAGGTGCCCTTGGGCTACCCAAAAGCCAGCCAGAGGTATAAATAGCTCAGGTGGAAACGGCGAAAACACCATCAGGGCAATGATTCCAAGGTAACCAAGCTGCATGTAGGGCCGTATCCTTCCTAGAGGGGGTAACCATGCTATTGTGACGAACAATGGTCTGCAATAGGTCCGCCGGTGGGCAGTTCGGCGGCTGACCCTAGGAAGGAACTAGCTCAACTTGTGACTATATCTCACGGGCTGAAACCGGAGAACTGACATTAGAAAATTAAGTCGATCAACATCATTAATTGGAAGAAAGAAGAAATTTGAAGATCCGTAGTGCCCACGTCTCCCTGCCTCGGTAAGATGCCCGCACTACATCTACCGTTTAACCAGGTTGACCTACTTATAACGATTAAGAACTAGTGTTTGCCACCACAGATAGGACATTGTTGTGGCGACAGCTATAACATCAGCAATATTCCATAGGAAAAGGGTGAGCCTAGACCCACCCGCATGTTCACAGATTAAATTTGATGAACGCCAATACGCTGAGCTAAAACTCGTTGCTTAGACTCGTTGCTTAAACTTGAGCCTCTTCGCGTACCAGCTTATCCCAGCCCAGATCCTTGAGCGAATTGTTGCGGCGCAGGGGACGAGTCACCAGTTCCAAAATGTCCCGCGAGTTAGTGAAGCCGTGAATTTGCGCGAAGGTGAACTCAACCGACCACTTGGTGTTAATACCGCGTGCCTCCAGAGGATTGGCATGCGCCATACCCGTAATCACCAGATCGGGCTGAAGCTCATAGATGCGCTGGATTTGATTGTAGTTATCTGGCTTCTCGACAATTTTGGGCAGCGGCACAGCCATTTCCTGACAGGTTTTTTCGAGCAGGGCTAATTCGGCAGCTTGATAGCGCTTATCCATATAGGGAATGCCAATTTCGGGTACAGTCATACCACAGCGAATCAGGAAACGGGCCAGCGAAATTTCTAGCAGGTTGTCGCCCATAAAGAAAACCGACTTGCCGCGAATCAGCTTGACGTAATCTTCCAAGCTTTCCCAAATTTGCGCTTCCCGTTCTGCTAATCCCTTCGGCTCAATGCCAAACACCGAGCAAATTTTCTCGATCCAGGCGCGAGTGCCATCGGGTCCAATTGGGAAGGGTGCGCCAATCAGCTTGCATTTCCGCCGCCGCATCAGGGTGGTGGCTGTGCGCGATAGGAACGGGTTGACACCCGCCACATAGTAGCCCTCTTCGAGCACTGGCAGTTCGGTAAACCGCTTAGCTGGCAACCAGCCGTTGATTTTGATTCCTTGCTTTTTCAGTTCCAGGGTCAGGTTGGTGACAACTGGATCGGGCAAGGAGCCAAATAAAACTAGGGGTGAGTGGTCGGCATACTCCGACTCTTCCTGCTGCACATCCTCTTTTTTGCGGCCAAAGTTGAGCAGTTTCTGGATGGCATTGCGCTCTTCGCGGGCGTCTTCGGTTTCTGGAGATTTATCAGGGCAGCGTTGGGCCATTGCTGCTAAAACGGTGTCTTCCCCCTGGGTGAAGGCATAGTCCAAACCGTTGGCGCGGGCCACCACGATGGGAATACCGATTTCGGCCTCTAGTTTGGGAGCTAGCCCCTCTAGATCCATCTTGATGATTTCGGTGGTGCAAGTGCCGATCCAGACAATAACCGACGGGTTGCGGTCGCGTTTGATTTGCTCACACAGCCGCTTTAGCTCTTCGTAATCGTTGAGTTGAGCCGAAATATCGCCTTCTTCTAGCTCGGCCATAGCATAGCGCGGTTCCGCAAAAATCATCACGCCCATCGCGTTTTGCAGAAAGTAGCCACAGGTCTTGGTCCCGATCACCAGAAAGAAACTGTCTTCGATCTTTTGGTAGAGCCACGCTACGCAGCTAATTGGGCAAAAAGTATGATAATTGCCGGTTTCGCAGTCAAAATTAAGAGTCTGGGGTTGGGTATCAGCGAGCGTCATGGTATCGGTTCCTCTCATGGATAGGGGTTGGAAGAGACGTTAATCCTGTCTAGTTAATCCTGTCTAAAGGTCTAGTCCCACCGAACTCGTTTGCGCCCGGTTTTGGTTGTGCCGCGATCGGGCAGTTCGTGAGCGCTGAGTTGAGCTGTGTCGAGGGGAATACGGGAAGAATGCAGCGGCTGCTCGGAATGATTGTTTGATTCTGACGGTTTAGCTGGAGCAATCTGAGATTGAACATCGCTGACCGAAGTAGGCTGAGCGGGTTCCGTACTAGCGGGAATAGCGGCGGGAATCGGCGGCGGCGGAACGATACGGGACAGAATTGCATTGGATGGAGCCGGTTCGAGTGGGACTGAAGTGACTGAATTTGAATTAGGTGGAACCGGAACAGATAACCCCTCAACTGAGCCACCGGCTGGAACTGCAATGGGTTGTTTTTCCTGAGGTTGTTTTTCCTGGGGTTGTTTTTCCTGAGGTTGTTTTTCCTGAGGCTGTTTTCCCCTAACAGCAACCGCAGGCGAGACAGCATTACTGGTGGGACTTGGCAGCATTTTGAAGGTTGGTTCAGACGCAACCGGGAGTTTTGCCTCACCCTCTGCTGTATCAGCCGTTGCTAGTTCCTCTTCTGGATTGAAATTCAGGCCCAGAGCGATCACAATCCGGTCGGGATTACTATTCAGGTCTACGACCAGAGGCAACAATTGGACCAGCTGCGGTTCTAGGGTAGACAACACTCCCAAGATGAAGCTGGCGGAGGGGCGACGCTGGTCTTGGCAGTTCACCCAAACCCCCAATCGCATAATCCAATGTCGGTTCTGACGGTAGTAGTTCAGCCAAGCGGACTTCAGGGTTTTGCGGAGATGGTCAATGTTCATGGGACAGGAAGGCTTAGGTTTAGGTTTTGAGTTTTAAGTTCTGAGTTTAAGACGGGTGACGTTTGCACGTGGCACCTAGGCGCAACAGTTTTAGGTTTTAATTCAACACTCAGCACTCAACACTCAAAATTAACCCTTATTTCCTATCACCTCTGAGGTATCCACTAAACCATCATTAGATCCAATTCTTCCTCTGCTTTAGGTTGGGGCTTAGTGGGGTTGAGGTAGAAGTCCGACAGCAGGCTAAACAGTTCACGGTCAGGGGCGTCATTGGGCACCACACCTTCTGGCCGCGACAGAATCTGGTCGGCGATGTTGAGGTAGTAGTCGCAGACGTAATTGAGGGAAGGATCGGATTCGGCCATTTCAAATAAAGTCTTGCCTTTGACGCGAGACACTCGAATATCCTCGATAAGCGGCAGAATCTCCAGCACTGGCATGGGCACCGACTCTATATATTTGTCGATTAGATCCCGCTTTGAGGTGCGGTTACCAATCAGGCCGGCCAAGCGGAGGGGGTGAGTCCGCGCTTTTTCCCGCACCGAGGCTGCAATCCGATTAGCAGCAAACAGGGCGTCAAAGCCGTTGTCGGTGACAATCATGCAATAGTCGGCGTAGTTGAGGGGAGCAGCAAAGCCGCCGCACACCACGTCTCCCAGCACATCAAACAAAATTACGTCGTATTCGTCGAAGGCGTTTAGTTCCTTCAGCAGCTTCACGGTTTCGCCCACTACATAACCACCGCAGCCTGCACCTGCCGGCGGACCGCCCGCCTCCACGCAATCGACACCGCCATAGCCTTTGTAGATCACATCTTCGGGCCAGACATCTTCGTAGTGATAATTTTTCTCTTGCAGGGTGTCAATAATCGTGGGAATCAAAAAGCCGGTGAGGGTAAAGGTGCTGTCGTGTTTAGGATCGCAGCCGATTTGCAGCACTTTTTTGCCACGCCGAGCTAGCGCTACCGAGATATTACAGCTCGTGGTCGATTTGCCAATTCCGCCTTTTCCATAAACCGCTAGTTTCACGTTCTGTGTCTCCTATGGCGTCATCTCAAAGTGAATGGGGCCGTATTTAATGACCGTAATCAAGCCTTAACTTATAGGGTCGAATTTAATGCAGGGCCAAATTAATGGGGCCGTACCAAGGCACGACCCTTAGCCTTAACCTTCAAGCCTCGCTTGGTATGAAAGCATTATTGTCAAATTTCGCGGTAATGGAAAGGGTCCTCCAGAATAAAAAATAGCGTTAGAGAGAGATATAAAGACGTTTTAGATGAATAAGCTAGATTAATCCAATCAGAATCTCTTTCTATCTTGATTCAAACTTATTCCAAGGTTTTTAGACCTGATTTATATTAATCCAGAACAAAAGACAAATTTCATTTTTTGCTTTTCAAGCAATCATTGGCAAAAATGCAACTTTCAATAGCAGCCTAATGCCTGTTTTGTAGAGCTTAAGCAGTGGTTACTAGCGTTTAGCTCCCTATTTCGTAGTTTCACGCCTTTTTATGCTGTTTTATTGCTGCCTTGGCTTAGTTGTCTGGTCTCGGACGGCTGAATTTAGTTCTCAAAGCAAGGTGCAGCTTTCAACTAGGCAGCCAACATACCGAGAAGTAGGCCATACCTGTCAGCTCAAATGCGAGTTACGGCAATTTTGTTAAAAATGATCAAGTTTTAAACTGATGGGTCAGCCATCCCTTGAGGATGGTGGTTATAGAGCAAAGCAGCTTCTCTATCAGCAAACGCTGCTATTCAATTGCCATTCGATTAAGTCGGCGTGCTTGAACCGAACGAGGCAGAACATCTGCCGAAAGTAGACATCTGAAAAACATCTAAGTTAAAGTTGTAGTGAGTTTGTTTTAGGCTGGGTTTAGAATATGTAGTGCCTGAATGGCGCTGAATTTTGTAGCAAAGCCACCTACCAAGCCCTAAATATGAAGACTCAGTGGCGAGTGGTCCCCGGCTCTAGAGCATTGGCTTTAACAAACCATGTGATTAGCAAAACACTTTATTCGATGTCCTTACTAAAATAGGAAGTAGGTTAAATCTGTGACTACGTTTGAATCCATGAGGACAGCAGCAATGCAAACTGAAGCTGCTACGAGAAAACCAATTCGCTCTCTAGAGGACGCGCTGGAGTACTGTCAGTCGTTGGGGATGCGTCTGAGTAAGCAACGTCGCTTCATCCTGGAATTGCTCTGGCAAGAAAAAGAGCATCTCTCGGCACGTGAGATCTATGACCGGCTCAACCAGCAGGGCAAGGAAATTGGCCATACCTCGGTCTATCAGAATCTAGAAGCCCTCTCAGCCCAAGGTGTGATCGAATGTATTGAGCGGGCTGACGGTCGGCTTTACGGCAACATCAGTGATCCCCACAGCCACGTCAACTGTTTGGACACTAATCAGATCATGGATATCCATGTGGAGTTGCCAATTGATTTGCTGCAGCAGATTGAGCAACAGACGGGTGTGAAAATCACCAGCTACTCGATTAACTTCTATGGTCACCGGCTATCTGAAGCCGCTTCTTAGGTTTTGAGCCATTATTGAGCCATTAAGCTGTTAGCTTAGTTAAACGCTGTGCTTTTTTAGTTTAAATATTAAGCTTTATGTTGAGCTGTGAGTAGAGACGCGCCACGAGTGCGTCTTTGCGTTTTTTGGGCGACGTTTTGGTAAAAAAGACTACTTTAAACCTATTTTTCCGGCAACGAATTTTTTGATGCAGATTTGGGATTTGCGAGTAAGCTTGACTATCCAGACGGTCAGAAAGCAAACGGTCAGAAGGTGTTTCCTGATTTCTTTCGGCCAATGTATATAGCCAAGCGGAGTCTATGGTGAGAGGACAAATCAATCCTTCTAATGCGTTCGACACTCCTGACGAGCAGTCCCTGTATCGAACGGTGCATCGAGCGGTTTGCCGCAGTAAACCCGATACTAAAGCCAATCAATTATTCTCCTGGAGCCAGCCCACTAATGCTGCTATTTCTCCCTCGGCCCAAGCAGCTGCCCAACTGAATCAAGCCGCCGCCGGTGAATTTGTTGTGGAATCGTCAGAATCCGGGCTGGAACCAACCCTGTCGTCGCCTACTCCTGATACTTCAGGATTGGACCCTACCCCATTCCCCTCCGATACCCCCACAGCTACTGCTTCCCCAGCTTCTCCGGTGCAGCCTAGCTCTCTGCCGCGCTTACCCAAACGTAAGCTCCGCTGGCAATTGGCGTGTATGGGAGCCTTGGGAATTTTCGGCGGCATGGGGTTGATGGCCTACCTGTGGTTGGCCAGTCTTCCTCCCTTACCCGATTGTCGGAATGTCACTCCGCTTTCTCCCGATGCTCATCGGCTGTATTGTGCGCAAGAAAAGGCGCGTTCTGGCAAGCTTGACGATTTGTTGGCTGGAATTGATCTGGTGAAAGATTGGTCGCCTCACCATTCGCTCTACCGAGACGCGCAAAAATCCTTGGCTAAGTGGTCCCGGCTGGTGGTGTTAGTAGCGCGAGACAAAGTCAACCAGAATGACCTGAAAGGGGCAATCGACGCAGTCAACCAAATTCCAAAAACCAGCCCTACCTACGACGAAGCTCAGAAAACTCTGGCTCAATGGCAAGCCCAATGGCAGGAAGGAGAAGCCATCTCGGCTAAAGCGCTCGAAGCTATGAAACAGCAAGATTGGAAAACGGCCTTTGAGCAGGTTACAGAATTGGGGTATCTGGAGCATGACTTCTGGCGGCTGCATCAGGCCGATGTCTTGGCAAAGCGGATCTTTGTGCAGAAGGAATCTTACGAAGCGCTGAAGCAGGCAAAAAAGCTGGCGGCTAAGCTGCTACCAGAGCATTTAGGAGAAGCAATTGGGCTACTGCAAACCGTCGCACCGGAGAGCGAAGCCTGGACCGAAGCGCAGCAGTTACTGGCAACCTGGAGTCAAAATCTGCTCAAGGTGGCTCTGCAACGCTGGCAGGATGGCGATATGTCAGGTGCAGTTCAGCTCGCTCAACAGGTGCCACTCAACCTGCCATTGCCTAGCGAGGCCCAGGATTTAGTCAAATACAGCCATGCCTATCAGTTGGTGCAGGACAGCCAGATCGAATCAAAACTGTCGTGGCGGCAGCTCTGGGGATTGCTCGAGGCCACCAGCGGCATGAGTCAAATTCAACCTAGCAGTCCGGTGTATGAGGCGGCCCAGATGCGCTTACAAGAGTGGCAGGCTCAGTTCCAAGACCTACGACAGCTTCAGGTGGCTACTGTAATAGCAGATCTAGGTCAAAAGCCAGCCCTCCAGTACGCCATTGCCAAGGCCAATCAGATCTCGCCGGAACGCCAGCGCTATGGTCAAGCCCAAGCCATGATTACCAACTGGCAACAGCAGATCGAGCAGATTGAGGATCGTCCGTACCTGTGGCGGGCGCAGCAGTTTGCTGCCTCCAATGCCATTCCTGATCTACAGTTGGCGATTGCTCAGGCCCAGGTGATTCCGAGCGCTCGTTCGCTAGGGGTAGAGGCGCAGGCACAGATCGTGGCCTGGCAGCAGCAAATTGAACGCATCGAGGATCAGCCGATCCTGAACAAAGCCCAAACCCTGGCCAAGGCGAACAAACTCGATGAAGCAATCACCGTGGCTGCGGAAATTCGTCCTCATCGCCTGCTGTATGAACAAGCCCAAGCCGAAATTGCCACCTGGAAGGAAAAAATTCGGGCCGCTGAAATTGCCGCTGACCGCTCAATTCTAGATCGAGCCTGGGATTTTGCTGGACGCAGCCAGCTGACTGACGCCATTGCCACTGCCGCTCAGCTTTCGCCGGGTCGCCCCCTTTACCTGGAAGCCCAAGCCGCGATTGGAGCCTGGTTACGGGAACGAGATGGAATGAGAACTGGTTTGGACGATTCTGGTGCCGATTCTGGCACAACCATTGACTCGATGCCATCCGAATCTGGAAGCGAAGCAATTGAGGTTTCTCCTGAGGCACATCTAGAAGATCTGGCTGAGCCTGCTCCAGCAGGGGAGTAGGGAGTAGGGTTTGCTATGACCCACCGTTGCTATTCTGAGCATTTGCTGTTATTTAAAGGGATACTCCAGTTCATGGTTTACGGTCTGATTTGGCGGTTTCTCCTCACCCTGCAAACAGCACATATACCAGAGCCAATTTTATTTCCGCCCATTTACTCCAGCTAGACAAGATTGTTGGCTGGTAGACTTAGCGCTAAAATTCATGCAAATAAAATTGCAAATAATATTCAACAGCTCTGGTTGGGATCAGTGCTGATAGCAGACGGTTAAGTCAGTCGGTGAAATGGGTTAGGTAAATCAAGCGGTGCGGCTACCGTTTTTCTCCTCTAGCCTCCAGGGCAATTCTTTAGGCCATGGTTCAATATCGTATTGTTCAATACCCTATTTAGGAATAGCCTGGAGGCTTACTCGTTCATAGAACTCTGCTGGCAGACCAGCTTTGAAAACTAATAGGTTCGGGAACTACTGATCGCTCCCGTGGTGAATTGCTAAAACGAACTACCCCCAGCGTGTTGCGATAGGTAGGCATGTCATGGTGAAACCAGTTTTTAGAAAACAATTTTGGGCGAAGACTTGGAAAAAAATCTCGGCAAAAGCTTGGGTCAGCATCTCAGCGAAAAAATCGCAGACCAAGCGCTCTCGGCGTCCTGCCTATGCGGCTGAAATGCCGATTGAAGGAGTAAACGAATCAACCAATACCCCCACTGCCGATCGGGAGCGCTCCTCGTCGCCACCTAATCGCCCTCCTCAACAGCCCCAGCCTGCTCCAGAGCAAACTGGAAAACCGTGGCGCTGGTCGCTGATTTGGCTAGCGGCCTTGGGTGTTTTGGGAGGCATGGGTACGGCGGCTCTGATTTGGTTGGTCAGCCTACCGCCCCAGATCGACTGCCGCGATCCGGCCCGTCTGACGCTGGACATGGAACGGCTTTACTGTGCCCAGGAAGCAGCCCAATCAGGTGACTTATCGAAATTGATCGACAGCATGACAAAGCTCGGGCAGTGGAAGCCCGATCATCCCCTTTACAAAGAAGCCCAGCGCCTGATTGGGGAATGGTCTGAGCAGGTGTTCAGGCACGCCATTCGCAAAGTTGAACAGGGCGATTTGAAAGGCGCGGAAGC
Organism: Leptolyngbya sp. NK1-12; assembly: GCF_032598965.1. Classification (NCBI taxonomy): domain Bacteria; kingdom Bacillati; phylum Cyanobacteriota; class Cyanophyceae; order Leptolyngbyales; family Leptolyngbyaceae; genus Leptolyngbya; species Leptolyngbya sp. NK1-12. Next base: position 4,609,223 of record NZ_CP053586.1, on the reverse strand, counting down.
CGCCATCAGCCATATTCCACAAACTGCTCCGATCCACGCGGATGCCCAAAAGGCATTGACTCGCTGGCGGAAGTATTCGCGCGAAGCTGCTGATATCTATGCCAAAGCGCAAACTGCTTTGAAGAAGCGCGATTGGTCTGGGGTTTCTCAACAGATTGTGCAACTAGCTGAATTTGAGCGAGACCATTGGCAGCTCGAAAAAGGGGCCGATTTTCTAGCCCGCCAGCTCGGTACCGAGAAGCAAGCTTGGCAGGTTTTGAGCCGAGCGCAGAAGCTGGCAGCTAGTGGGACACCCCAGCAAATTGGAGCCGCTATTCCTCTGGCGCAGCAGGTTCCCGCCAAGACCTACGCCGCTGAAGCCGCTAAGGTCAACTTGAAGCAGTGGAGCCAAAAGCTGGTTGCTCTGGGTACCCAAAAGTGGCAAAAAGGGGACCGGGCCGGTGCGGTAGCAACCCTCAAACTTGCCCCCAATGTGGTGAATACGCCTGAAATTGAGGATTTGTACAAATTTAGCCACGCCTATAAGCTGGCCAATTCTGCACTGTCACAGGACTGGACCCCTAAAGTGGGCCACCTGCTTAACTTGACAGAAGCAATTGCGGCCCTAGCACAGGTGAAACCCGCCAGCCCGTTTTACTCCCAGGCTCAGGCTCACAAAAAAGACTGGCAGGCTCAGATGAAAGACCTGATTCAGCTCAAGTATGCTAGCGCTACTGCTGGCCTTGGGCAACAATCAACGCTGAAACTGGCTATTGGTCAAGCCAAACAAATCGATGCCGACCAGCCGCGCCGGCTACAGGCCCAGTCGCTGATTGCCTATTGGGAACAGGAAGCCCAACGCCTCGAAGACCGACCGATCCTGGATCAAGCAATTCAATTCGCTAAGGCCGGCTCTATTAGTGACCTCAAAGCCGCAATTGCCCAAGCCGGTGAAATTGCACTAGGACGTGCTCTCCGAGTAAAAGCTCAGACCTATATCGCCATGTGGCGCTCGCAAATTCAAACCCTGGAAGACCAGCCTAAATTGGATCGAGCTTGGGAGTTGGCACGTCAGGGCAAGTTGGGTGAAGCGATTGCGGCAGCTAGCGGTATTCAAGCAGGACGTTCGCTCTATCGACAGGCCCAGTCTGCTATTAGTGATTGGCGCTATCAGCAGGTTGTAGATGCTCAAATTGCTCGCGATCAGCCCATTCTGGATCGGGCTGCCTCCCTGGCCGAAACCGGCAATCTGGCCGCTGCGATTGATGTCGCTTCCCAGATCGAGCCGGGACGGGCGCTCTACGGTCGTGCTCAATCATCGATCGATCAGTGGCAGGATCAGCTCAATCCTCCGCCTATCAGTGAGCCGACCATCCCCAGCAGCGATGGGTTTGATCCATTAGAAGCAATCCCCACAGAAGCACCCTGGCTCCAGGAACCCACGCCTCCCGCGCCTCAAGGTGCAACCTCCTTCCCAACCCCGACCCTCCAGACCAGTCCAACCAATCCGTTGCCGACTAATTCGCCTGCCCCACCGGCCACCTACGAGCCGTACCTCCAGCCGAATCCAACGACACCTGCCGATGGTTCAACCGACGGCCCAACCAATGGTACGACTGATGGTACGACTGATGGTGCCCCAACTCCGATGGGAGGTCCAGCCTCACCGCCGATTGAGCAGGTGCCTCCACCGCCCGTCGAGCCCCTTCCGCCAGAACCCCTCGATGTGCTGCCTCCAGCTCCCTAACTCCAAGGCTTTTGTAAGATTTGCGGCGGAAGGGCAGCCGTTATCCTACTATGGTGAGTCAAGAGGCATTGATTGCCATTCTCATCTGCCTGTAGACCACCATGAGCTTTTCCCGTCCCCCCGCATCGCTGATCCGGTTGCTGCTAGTCGATGAAGATCCGGTTTTTCGATTAGGAATGGGGGTGCTGTTACAGCAGTATGGGGATCTAGTGCTAGTCGCTGAGGCCGAGGACGGAGAAACGGCCCTGCAAATCCTGGATCACCAGTTTTCGCCCTCGCTCGATCCAGAAGCACCGACGGATGAAACGCCACCCCCGGCTAACCTAGTAGCGCTAGATATTGGGATTGGACGTTCAAATCCTCAGCAAATACAAGGCTTGGCCCTGTGTCGCCTGCTCAAATCGCGCTATCCCAATTTGCCGATTCTCTGTCTAGGTACCGCTTCAGAGCCGGTCATTTTGGCCGCTGCCTACCAATCGGGAGCCGATGGCTACTGCTCTAAGGGGGCTGACCCGACTGAACTAATTGCTGCCATTCGTCGAGTAGCTGCGGGCCAATCCGTTTGGCTGCAAGCCCCTGGCCAAGATCGCTCCTTGGTTCCACCTCCAGTGGTCCAGCCTCCAGGACAGCGTGCCCCTGCCCCTCTAGCCACGGTGCGGCGTCAGCTCCGGTTGCAAGGAATTCAACAAATTGAAGCCACTCTAGCCGACGTGAATGCCGAACTGCGCAGTGACGATTTGTCATTGTTAGACCGGGCCATTTTAGCTGGACGCCAGCGAGAGCTACGAGCCGCCCGCTGGTTAGTAAATCGGCTACTTGCCACACCCCGCCTGGAAGCCTTGCCGCCAACTCCCCAATCAAGCCCAGACCGAACGGCCAACCGCTCCAGAAGCAATAATGCCCCTGCTCCTTCCGGCTCTCCCCTATCTCCCTTATCTCCCTCATCACCCCCATCACCCTCATCACCCTCTCCCACCCCCCCTTCTCCCAACGCCATCGTTCCTGCCCCTGAAACCGCAATTGTTGATGTTCAGAGTGTGCAGTCGCTGGTCTTCGATGCGGTGCTAGCCAAGCTGCAAACTGGGCTAATCAATCAAACCGAGCAGCCGCTAGAGATTGACATTTTGCAAGAAGACAAAAAACGCGATCTGTTCTACTTGGTGCTGCGAAAGCTGGAAGAAATCTTGAGTGAGCTGCGATACTCCCAAGTCACGCCAGATCAGCTCCCTTCAAAGCGCCCAACAATTTTGCTGGATCTGTGGCAAGCGGCGCTGCTAGATTTTTTTGGTCGCTATTACACCGTGTATCTGAACGGCAGGGAGATCGAAGTGGTGGATGTGCTGCTGCAAGATGCGGTTGCGGTAGAGTCCGCTATTTTAAGCAAAATTCCTGGCGTCACCGAGTTATTGCAGCATTTGCTATTTCAAGCCCCCCTAGAGGTAAATAGTGTGCCCTATCCAACGGGCAATCCCGAATCTTTGATGCGAGCCGAGCAGCTTCTGGAAAATCTGCTGATTCAAATCGCCAATGCGGTGATGCAGCCGCTGCTGAATCGCTTCGCCAATGTGGAAGTGATCAAGCAAAACTTCTATGACCGTCGTCTGCTCTCGAGTCGAGAAATCGAGCGGTTTCGCAACAGTCTTTCCTGGAAGTATCGCGTTGATCGCGTCTTTCGTGAGCCAAAACAGATTTTTGAAAGCCAGTATCAGCTTCTAACCCTGACCGGACGCGGCATCAAGCAGACATCGATCTACAAACCTCGTACTGAAGAACTAGCTAGCCTGACCGGCCTGCCCTATTTAGTAACGCTAACCCTAGAGGCCCACGATGCGATTGCGCCTCCTCTCAGAACGGCGGTTTCCTTTGTTGGTAATGGTTTTGTCTATGTTCTGACAGAAATTATTGGCCGAGGCATTGGTCTGATTGGGCGCGGTGTTCTCAAGGGATTAGGCAATGTCTGGCAAGATCCTGCCAAGCGGGACCGTCCGTTTCGTTGAGTTCTGAGTCACCAAGTCCAAGGAAAATCTAGCAAACTGTTGAGCAGCCGATTGGACTTTGGTGAAGTTGTGTTTCACAATGTCATATGGCAGTTTGCAGAGTAAGTTCGATGAATTGGCGGATGAATTGGCGATCGTCTTGGGTTTCCGTTTGGTCTTTCGGCTGGTCTTCTGTGGCTCACAGGATGCAGTGGATACGAGCATTGGCCTTGAGGCAGCGAGTGGGCCGGTTGCTGAGCTGGGTGTTAGTGCTGGTGCTGTGGCTGGGATGGAGCGCGCCGCCGGCCTATGCCACTCTAAATGACGATCACTTTGACGGCAACATTTTCCCGCTCTATGCTGGCAACGGCTCGCTCGTGCCGCCTAAAGTCACCTTGGCAGAGGCGCTCAAGCGCAATCGCCCAGTCCTGCTGTTCTTTTATGTTGATGACAGCAGCGATTGTAAGCAATTTGTCTCGGTCATTTCGCGCTTAGATGCCTTCTATGGCTGGGCGGCGGATTTTATCCCTATCAGCGTCGATATGATTCCGGTTAAAGCCAGCTACGCTCCCACCGAACCCGGCCACTACTACAAAGGCTTTGTTCCGCAAACAGTCATCCTCGATGCTAGTGGCAAGGTCGTACTCGACGCTAAAGGAAACGTTGCCTACGAGGAAATTGACGATGTTCTGCGGGACGTGTTTGACTTGCTGCCTCGCTCTGAATCTGTTGAACTACGTCGCCGCACAGTGAACGAAGTCACGACTGAACTAGTAGAGCAAGGCACGAAGGCCAGCAAGAAGTAAGGCCATCGCCCTTGCTTTACCTTCAACAAACAAAAAGCAGCGGCATCAAGCCCCTGCTTAGTTTCGGTTCTCTAAATCTTCAATCTGACGTGAAAGTTGAAATTGCAATTAGATTCAGCGCCCACGCTTTTCCCGCTTTTCCCGATCGATGCGGCGTCGATCTCGCCATTCTATCGTCGTGAGGTAGGCTACACCAGCCGTTACTGCAACCAGTAGCCCTAACGCAAGAGACGCCAAAATCGTCAAAAGTGTCGCTTCGGAAATCATAGTTCAGCGTTTTTTAGAGGCCATTGCGACCCCAAACTACTAAGGCAATCGAGAAAGTAAACACAGTGAGTAGCGCTACCCAACCCAGCGTCAAAATATCCATATTGCTCGTTTAAAACAGTCATGATTAGATTGTTACAAATTTAATCATAATCCAAAGCGGTAAAGGTTTTTGAGAGCTGGGTTGGTTTCCCTATACTTGTTTCAATGTTAAATTCTAAGCGTTGAATTGCAGCCCGTTCGCCCAGACTACCAGACTCGGATTGCCGCATCTATCGTTTTCCTGTTGGTGCTTCACTAGTTCTTCACCCGCTTCTATGATGTGTTGCAAGTGCTTAGTTCACCCCCGATGAGTCTGCTCCAAACCTATCGCTCCCAAGCTGCTGCCCGCCAAACCCGTCGGTTGTTAGGCTATTTAGCCCTAGCAGTCACTGTTCATGCAGTTGGAGCCGTGGGGCTAGCAATTTGGCAGTCCCAAGAGTGGTTAAATTCCCGATCGACGTCGGATGCCATCCCCATCGAGTTTGTAGCCATTGAGCCAGACCCCCAACCTGCACAGCCACCGGCCTCAACCAAACGCCGTGCTCAAACCAATTCCACTGCCGGCGGCAATCCCAACCCCAATCTGTCTGTACAAGCCGGTAATTCTCAACCCAAGGCCCAATCCCAATCCAATCCTCAACCCAGTCCTCAACCCAAGGCCCAACCCAAGGCCCAATCCAATCCTCAACCCAAGCCTCAGCCAGTTACCCCACCAATACCGCCAGTACCACCAATATCACCAACAGCTGCCCTATCCGGTGCACCCCAGCCAGCCCCCATCCGCTCAGCTCCTCCATCTGTGCTAGCTTCTCCCTCCCCCCAATCCCCATCTCGTCTTTCTACTCCCTCGCCTCTCCCCTCTGCCTCGCCTTTCCCCTCTCCCACTGCTACCTCTCCCACTGCTACCTCGCTAGGCTCCCCCATTAGCCGTGACATCGCGCTCGAAGGTGGATCGGAACCATTCAATTCCAACCGAGCTGCAGCTAACTCAGGAGTAGATGCGACTCAAGACGTGATCTGGGGCCGTTATTTGGATACGCTGAACCGCACCATTGATCAGAATTGGCAGCGCGTTGCGGTGGAGGCCACTCGGCGTACCAAAATTCAATTTCGCGTCGATCGACAGGGACAGTTGCGCGATCTCCAAATTGTGCAATCTTCAGGTGACACGCTGGCAGATCAGGCGGCCCTAGAAGCCATTCGCGCCGCCGCTCCCTTTGCGCCCTTGCCTCAGAATGCCGCCGAAGAGGTGCTGATTGTTAACTTCACCTTTACCCAGTGGTTGACGCCAGCATCCCCCTGACGCTCAGCTGCAATGATAGTTCACGTTTGATTGAGGATGTTTCCGCTAAGCTCGAAATAGAGGAAAGCATTCATATTTCATCCATACATAGAACAATGGCTGCAATTACAAATACTGTCTCTTTGCGCCCGATGTGGCGCACTGCTGTGCTGGCAACCCTAGCCTTCTGGCTGAGCGGTAGCTTGCTGTTGGACTTGGTGATTATGCCAACCCTGTATGCTACCGGCATGATGGTCGAACCGGGGTTTGCCACTGCTGGCTACGTCATCTTTGGTGTGTTTAACCGGATTGAGTTGATCTGTGCCGCCCTGATTCTGACGGGTGTGCTGGTGCTGAGCAATACGAATCGAGCCTTGGGGCTGGCGAGCCAATGGATGCTGCCGTTGGCAGTGGGTCTGTTGGGAATTGTCTTAGTCTGCACCTACCAATTGGCTCCCGCAATGAGTGCGTTAGGGCTAGAGCTGAACTGGTTTGAACCCGCTACCGTACCGGCCCTGATGAACCAAATGCATCTGGAGTACTGGCTGCTGGAGTTGATGAAACTTGCAGGCATGGGGCTGCTGCTAGGACAGGTCTATCGCGCCAGCTAGGGTCTAGCTAGATTCTTCAACCTGTCTGCAAATTCGGCAGAATTCTTGAATTTCCAAATCCCTTTGGAAGTTCCAAAGCGGAAGTTACTGCATCCGGTCAATGGTGCGATACTGCACCGCTTCGGCTACATGCTGAGTTTGCAGATGCTCATCTCCAGCTAGATCGGCGATAGTGCACGCCACTTTGAGAATGCGGTCCGTGGCTCTGGCAGAAAGCCCCAGTTTGCGGATGGCGTTCTCTAGCAGCGTCCGGGTTGGGATATCAAGCTGGCACCAGCGATGAATATGGCGGCTCTGCATTTCGGCATTGCAGTGTAGCGAAGTTCCCTGAAAACGCTGGTGTGCTCGTTGGCGAGCCGCTTCTACCCGTTGCCGCACCGAGGCCGAATCTTCGCCGCTACCCTGCTGGGTAATTTCTTCTGGCTTGAGGCGGTTAACGGCCACCTGCAGATCAATTCGGTCCATCAGTGGACCCGATAATTTGGCCCAATACTGCTCTCTCTGACGCGGAGAACAGGTACAAGGTTGAACCGTGTCACCAAAATAGCCACAAGGGCAGGGATTGGTACTTGCCACCAGCATAAACTTAGCCGGGAATGAAGCCGATTGACGGGTGCGAGAAATTGTCACCTGGCCGTCCTCCAACGGCTGCCGCAGAAATTCCAGCACATCCCGTTTGAATTCTGTTAATTCGTCCAAAAAAAGTACCCCCCTATGGGCCAAGGAAATTTCTCCCGGACGCGGAAAGCTGCCGCCCCCTACCAGCGACGGACCAGACGCGGAATGATGGGGACTGCGAAACGGACGCTCGCCTACTAGAGACCCGCGATGCTTTAGCAGTCCTGCCACCGAATGAATCTGCGTTACCTCCAGCGCCTCTTCAAACGTGAGCTGGGGCAAGATTCCCGGCAACCGACGAGCCAGCATGGTTTTACCGCTACCTGGTGGACCGACAAAAATTAGATTGTGACCTCCAGCCGCCGCAATTTCGAGGGCACGACGAGCCTGGGATTGGCCCTTAACATCCTTTAGGTCTAAGCCCTGAAAGCGGGAACGGACCAGTTCTTCCGCGCCATCGATTTGGAGGGGCGAGTAGGAGTCAGGCTGATTCAAAAAATCCGTGACTTCCTGCAATGACTGAAATCCGTAGACCGCTAGCCCTTTGACAACAGCGGCTTCGCGGGCATTATCTGCCGGAACCACCAACCGCTGAATTCCTAACAGTTGAGCCGCCGCCGCAATTGCCAGCACACCGGGTACGGGGCGCAAACTGCCATCCAGAGAAACCTCTCCTAATAGCAGCGTATCGTCCAGCAGGGTAGGACTCACCTGTTCAGAAGCTGCTAGAATCCCGATACTAATCGGTAAATCGAAGCTAGGGCCTTCCTTGCGCAAATCTGCTGGCGTCAGATTGATCACAATCTTGCGCATCGGGACGACATAACCCGCATTCTTCAACGCTGCTTTGACCCGCTCTCGCGATTCCTGCACCTCGGTTCCGGGCAAACCCACCACCACAATCCCTGGTAGTCCACCCGCAATGTCCACTTCTACCCCAACTTTGACAGCATCAATTCCAACAACCGATGCACTCCAAATTCTGGCAAGCATAGGATTCCGCTCGATTTCTGCTGTTGGTAGAGTGCCCGCCCTGATCTGGTGGTTAACACCGGAAGTGCAGAGATAGAATCCCAATCGCAAGCCAGATAGCTCACAGATATCCTTGAAGTACTGCCTCGGTAGATAGCCTCAGGAGTCTAACTCAGCGTTAACTTGAAGGTATATTCTTGATTTCATCATCTAGCTCCTTCCTTCGTTCTTTTATCTAATCTTGAACGAACGATGAGCTGATCTGGTTTTCTGCCTGCGTTTAGTTGAACTCGAAAATCAAGTTCGAGAGTGGAGACCAATGACTAGACCGATAGCCAGAAAATGGCCTAACCCGCTGCATCTCAAGATGAACTATCAACAATTTTCTGCCGCTGTTGATGAAAGGTGTTAGAATGACGAATGAGAAGTTAAGTTATTCGGTTGCAGCGTTTGTTTCTAGCATTAGCGTTTTTTTCACGTTTTGTATTGGCAGGCTCCTCTCCGAAATCTCATCTCTCTACACCCTTTGATCTTTGATTTTGGAGAGTATCCACAATGTCAATTTATATTGGTAACCTGTCCTATGAGGTTACAGAGTCCGATCTGAATTCTGTTTTTGCAGAATACGGTTCCGTTAGGCGTGTTCAGCTTCCAGTTGATCGGGAAACTGGGCGCGTTCGTGGCTTTGGTTTCGTCGAAATGAGTAGCGACACTGAAGAGCAGGCTGCTATTGATGCGCTGGACGGCGCAGAATGGATGGGTCGTGACCTGAAAGTCAATAAGGCCAAGCCTCGTGAGAACAGAGCCAGTTCTTCATTTGGTGGTCAGCACCGGGGCAGTTTTTCTCGCAGCTATTAATTTAGTAGCGTGCTAACTTCGCTCGCCTTTGGGATTGCCTTTGGTTACACGCTGTGCTAGCGTGGTCAACGCTCATGGCAAATAATGGCAAAGTTTAGTTGAAGTTTAGCTTTATCAGGACTTGGGCGCTTTAGCCTAAGTCTTTTTTACTTTCTCGATGCCGTTTGGGGTTGTCCAATATACTTCATCATTCACTGAGAGCGCTATCGGCTTGAGTACTGCAAGCATTGAGGAACGCCATCAGGTCTTTGATAGTCAGCAGAGCCGATTCGTCCCAGCAATCGCTGATATCAACGCCAAACTGCTGCCAGAAGTCGTCGTAGAGATTTAGCTGCCAGTCAAACCAGCAAACTTGCGTCCAGTGCAAATCTTCATCGAGTCGGTCAGTCGGCAATACTCGCCCCAACTCCAGTCCTGAATAGCGAGCCAAATGCACATAGGCAAAATCTGTGACCGTGTAGGTAATGCCAAGCGGCTGGTAAAACGATTGAAACCACTGATTCAGAGAGAGCAGGGGGCGTTGCTGCAGCATTCGGTTGACCTGTCGCCGCACCTTTAGATCCGGACTGAGCGCATCATAAGTTTTGAGGCTAACAACGAGATTTTTGAACCTATGCCACATAGCCGCTTGAGAATTGGGTTGCCGGAGCCTAATCGCGGAACTGTATCTTCTTTCAGTATTCCCACTCAATTTGATTTCTGCGAGGAGTTGAGATTCTCAGCTAGGCTCTGCTCATCTATTTATCCACCCATTCTCAACTCTGACACACTTGCGCTAGCGTCGTCGTGAAGTCTGGGTAGGAAATTGCGGCGGCTTCTGCTCGCTGAATGGTGGTTGTACCGCTGGCGGCAAGAGCAGCGATGGCCAGACTCATAGCAATGCGGTGATCGGTGTGGCTATCAACAGCTGCACCAGTTAGGGGGGCACCGCCGGTAATTTCCAGACCATCGGGGAGTTCGGTTACTTTGGCCCCTAGGCGCGTCAGTTGGGCCGCCATCACTGCTAACCGGTCACTTTCCTTGACTCGCAGTTCGGCGGCATCGCGGATCACGGTTGTGCCCTGGGCCATTGTGGCAGCCACAGCCAGAATCGGAATCTCGTCAATCAGGCGAGGAATCAGATCGCCTTCGATGGTACAGGCTTGTAGTTGGCTGGACCGTACCCGTAAATCGGCTACCGGCTCCCCAGCCACCGTTCGCTCATTTTCGAGGGTTACATCGGCAGACATCCGTGCTAGCGCTTCTAGAATTCCAGTTCGGGTTGGGTTGACGCCCACATTTTCGATCAGTAATTCCGAATCGGGGACAATTGCCGCCGCCACTAACCAGAAGGCAGCCGAACTAATGTCACCCGGCACAATTACGGTTTGGCCATAGAGCTGGGCTGGACCTGTTACCGTAGCGCTGCATGTTTCTGGATCAACGGTGATGTTGGCTCCAAATGCCCGCAGCATCCGTTCACTGTGGTCCCGCGACAGCGCTGGTTCCGTGACCGTTGTTTGGCCTTCGGTCAGCAAGCCGGCCAGCAAAACACAGGATTTCACCTGAGCGGAGGCAATGGGCGAATGAAAGTGAATTGGTTTGAGCGTCTGTCCTTGTACGGCCAACGGCGCATATCCCCCAGCCCGACACCAAATTTCTGCTCCCATCTGCTGCAAGGGATGAATCACCCGCTTCATGGGACGTGACCGTAGTGAGGCATCTCCCGTAACCGTAAAGAAGCGTCGGGGCTGGGAAGCCAACAAGCCCAGCATCAGCCGCATGGTGGTGCCCGAATTGCCCGCATCCAGCACATCAACAGGTTCCTGCAACTGCCCCAACCCAACCCCCTGCACTGTGACCAGTTCCGAATTCAGCTCCGAAATTGTGGCTCCCATCGCCCGAAAGCAAGCCGCCGTACTGCGCGGATCTTCTCCCAACAGCAAGCCTTGAATCTGGGTTTCACCTTGAGCTAATGCACCTAGCATCAGCGCTCGATGGGAAATCGATTTATCGCCCGGAACACGAATCTGACCCTGAACTGCCAAACCTGCAGAGGGCGTGATCGTCAGCAAATCATGATCGTTTGTTGAGTCGAGCGTAATTGTGGAGGTTGCCATTGGGTATAGACTGATGAGTATAGACTGACAAAGGGGAGCGTTAGTCATCCTACCCCGTTCTCGTGCATTTATGCTGACCCAACACCATACTCCTGTTTGTCTATCCCTAGCTTCGTTCGACTTGCCCCTCTGGTCGATTGTGGAAACCAATGCCACGCTATACCAGCGCGAGCCAGAGCGCTTTCATGTGCTCTTAACTGAGCCGCTGATTCAAGATGCTCAGATCGGTGCAGGTACGGTTCCCCAGCCCAGTGGTATGTCTACGCCTCGGCTGCTGTGGCTAGAAATCACACCCTACCGGGTGATTATGACGATGCAGGGAAACGGCCATTTTAGCTACCGCCACTTTTGGGAGCAGGGTGTTTATGGCTTGAGCCGTTATTGGCTACAAACCACCGACGTAATGGAAAATAACCAGATCCGCTTGCGCAACTTCACGCGCAGTTTGTTCTTGAAGGGGAAAAAACTGCCCAGCCATTTGCGGGTAGAGTATGAGCTGTGGTCAGAGCAGGTGCAAATTGGGCACTATGTGCTGAATTTGGAAATTCAGTTGCAGTAGGTTGCTCGTGTCACGAATGCAGCAGGTTGTTTTTGAAAACGCGAACTCCCAGGAATATCCTGTCGTTTGCCAAAAACACCTTTTCCCCATCGCTGCGTTCGTTTGCGGTTGATGCGATAGTCTTGGTGTTGCAGGAAGACTGTCATCTTGCGACTGCCCTAGCAGGGGGGTCTCTAAATACTGCTGGTTGAGCAAGGCGCAGTAAGTCTAACTTTTCATCTGGCGGAGCTTCCGGCTGATAGTACAAACTGGAACGCGCAAGCTGCAGCACAATTCCACAAATAGCTGCAAAAAATAACGAGTGCCAAGAACAGGGTCAATCCCCACACCTAGCACTCCTCTGGTTGAAAGTTATGTTGAAAGTTATTGAGTCGAATCAAGGCGAAAGCTGACCTACCCGATCTACCCGGCCTACCCGACTAGCTCAGAGCTTCTGCACCGCCGACCACTTCCATCAACTGCTGAGTAATCGCAGCCTGACGGGCCTTGTTGTAGGACAGGGTCAGCGTCTTGGCTAATTCCTGCGCGTTGTCGCTGGCGTTGCTCATGGCCGTCATTCGGGCGGCTAGCTCACTGGCGGCAGATTCTTGCAGAGCGCGCAGCAACTGGTTATTCAGATACAGCGGCAGCAGCGCATCCAGGATCTGTACCGGGTCTTGCTCGAAAATCATGTCCTTGGCGAAGGGAGCCGGAGCTTGCATCGTTACCTGCTGACGTTCTACCGCAAATTCCCCGCCGCGAGTCGTCAAGCGGAAAATCTCGTCTTCCTGATCGACAAACTCTTCGGGGTCTAGGGGCAGCAGGGTTTGAATCACCGGACGCGAACTGACCAGCGAAACGAACTTGGTGTAGATCAACTCAACCCGGTCCACCGACTCTGACAAAAACAGCGACAGTAGCTCATCGGCAATGTTCGAGGCTTCGGAGGCGGTAGGAATTTGCTCCAGGCCAGAGAAGCTAGCGCTAATCGGCTGATTGCGACGTTGGAAGTACTGAATCGCCTTGCGGCCCACCAGCACCAGCGTATAGTTCAGTCCTTCGGCTTGCAGTTCCTTGATCCGCCGTTCGGCCCGCCGCAGTACGTTGGCATTGTAACCGCCGCACAGACCGCGATCACCTGTCACCACCAGCAGACCGACCGATTTCAATTCCCGCTTCCGCAGCAGCGGTAGGTTGGCCTCTTCAAACCGCAGCCGCGTTTGCAAGCCAAACAAAACCCCGGCCAAGCGGTCGGCAAATGGACGAGTAGCAATCACCTGCTCCTGAGCACGACGCACCTTAGCCGCCGCCACTAGCCGCATCGCTTCAGTAATTTTTCGCGTATTTTTGACCGACTGAATCCGGTCACGAATTTCTTTCAGGCTAGGCATACGTTTAAGCAGTGTTGAGTGTTAAGTTTTGAATTTTGAGTTACAGGAGACAACTTCCTACGCTGCCTAGTTTTGAGTCTTGAGTGAGACCATACACCTCCCAACTCAAAACTCAAAACTTATAACTCAAAACTTTTTATTGAAACCCCTTCTTGAATTCGGTGATGGCTTCCTTCAGGGCCGCTTCGGCTTCGTCGGTGAGTTGCTTCTGGCTGCTGACGATTTCCGTATACTTGCTGGTCTTCAGGTAGTCGCGCAGGCCCTTGACAAAGGCAGTTACCTTTTCTACTGGGATGTCATCGAGGTAGCCGTTGATGCCGGTGTAGATGAGCGCAACCTGGTCCGACACTGTGAGCGGCGAGTATTGGGGCTGTTTGAGAATTTCCCGTAAACGCTGACCACGAGCCAACTGGTTTCGGGTTGCCTGGTCTAGATCCGAGGCAAACTGAGCAAAGGCTTGTAGTTCGTCAAACTGGGCCAATTCCAGCTTCACCTTACCAGCCACTTTCTTCATTGCCTTGGTTTGGGCTGCCGACCCCACCCGCGATACCGAGATACCGGGGTTCACCGCCGGACGCTGACCGGAATAGAACAGGTCAGATGACAAAAAGATCTGACCGTCCGTAATCGAAATCACGTTGGTGGGAATGTAGGCCGACACGTCACCGGCTTGGGTTTCTACAATCGGCAGAGCGGTCATGCTGCCTTCGCCCAACTCAGGGCTGAGCTTAGCGGCCCGCTCTAGCAAGCGCGAGTGCAGATAAAACACGTCTCCGGGATAGGCTTCCCGACCGGGCGGACGACGCAGCAGCAGCGAAATTTGACGATAGGCTTGGGCTTGCTTGGTCAGGTCATCATAGACCACCAGCGTGTGCTTGCCTTTGTACATGAAGTACTCGGCAATCGTTGCGCCGGTATAGGGAGCCAAGAATTGCAAAGCAGCCGGGTCACTGGCGTTGGCAGCCACCACAATCGTGTAATCTAATGCGCCGCGCTCCCGGAAGACTTCCACGACCTGAGCCACCGTAGAGGCTTTCTGACCAATGGCCACATAGACGCAGATCACGTCGCCGCCCTTCTGGTTCAGAATTGTGTCCACCGCAATCGTGGTCTTGCCGGTTTGGCGGTCGCCAATGATCAGTTCGCGCTGACCCCGACCGATGGGGATCATAGCGTCGATCGCGGTAATGCCGGTTTGCATTGGCTCATACACCGACTTCCGCTCAATGATGCCCGGTGCCGAAGACTCAATCAAACGAGTTTCGCTGGTTTGGATATCACCCTTACCGTCAATCGGACGCGCCAAGGCATCTACTACGCGACCGATCAGGGCATCGCCCACCGGAATCGCCGCAATCCGGCCCGTCGCCGTCACCGAGCTGCCTTCCTGAATATTGATGCCATCGCCCATCAATACGGCACCGACGTTATCCTCTTCCAGGTTTTGGGCAATGCCGACCGTACCGTCTTCAAACTCGACTAGTTCACCGGCCATCACTTGCTCTAGGCCATAGACGCGGGCAATCCCGTCACCTACTTGCAGGACGGTACCCACATTGGAAACCTTGACTTCCTGGTCGTACTGCTCGATTTGCTGCCGGATGATGCTGCTAACCTCGTCGGGTCTAATACTAATTGCCATAAGTCCTCTCGCTAAATGGGTTAATGAGTGCTGGAACCAACTTAGAACTCAAACATGCTGGCTAGGCTGGTGCTCCTAGTCGGATACCAATGCGCCGGAGCTGACCGCGTAGGCTGGCGTCAAACACTTGAGAACCAACCTTGATGATGACGCCGCCCAACAAATCGGGATCGACGCGAGTTGCTAACTCCACCTGACTGGCTTGCACGGTTGACATCACCTTTTGCTTAATCGCCTCTTGCTGCTCAGGCGTTAGTTCAACCGCCGAAGTCACTTCCGCCAACACGGTTTGTTTCAACTGCCGCAGCAGGGACTGGTACTGCTCACACACCTGAGGCAACAGCATGATCCGCCCGCGATCTACTAGCAGCAGCAGGAAATTCAGCATGTAGGGATGAATCTGCTCGCCCAGGATCTGACGAATCACCGCTTTTTTCTTCTCGGAATCGATGATTGGACTGGTGACTAGGAACTTGAGATCCTCAGATTCCGCCAACAGGGCTTGCAGAGCCTTGGTGTCTTCGCCAAATGCGTCGGTCAGGTTGTTGGACTGCGCCACCGACATCAGCGCTTGGGCGTAAGGTTCAGCGATTTCGCTAAGGGTCAGAGTAGATTGCATCACGAACCTCCAATCATGGCAATACTGCGGTCGATCAATTGACGTTGCGAGTCTTCACCCATTTGCTCTCTCAGGTGAGCCTCTGCCTTTTGCACTGCCATGGCTGCCACCCGCTGCCGCAGTTCTGCAATCACTCGCTCCTGCTGGGTTGCTAGATCCTGGGCGGCGCTGGACTGCATGCGGACAATATCTTCATCGGCCTGCTTCAGAATCGATTCCCGCAGAGATTGGGCGCTCGCTTCCGCATTGGCCTTGATGCGCTGGGCTTCGGTTTGAGCCTGGGCCAACTTCTGTTGCTGTTCAGCCAAGGCTGCCGCGGCTTCCTTCACCCGACCTTCGGCTTCCTGAATCGCCTGCTCGATCTGCGAGCGACGGTCCGCCAGAACTTTGCCTAGAATATTGCGTCCAAAGTAAACCAACACGCCAATCACAATCGCCAGGTTGATGATGTTGGTTTCTAAAATATTGAAGTTTAATCCAAAACCCCCTTCATGGGCAGCTTCGGCGGTTAGTAATATCAGCGTCCCCATAGGTATCGTCTACTGTAGATAGTTGTTGAGCAAACCGTCAGCTCGTTGATAATGAGTCCGGCCATAGGGCAAAAGCAGTTGGTTAAATGCAGTTAGTTGAACTCAACCCCTGAACCGCTTAGCCCACAGATGCTCCCAAAACCTTGTCGAGAATTTGCCGACTGAGCGCATCCACCTGCTGTTCCAGCGCCTGCATCGCTTCTGCTTTCTGCTGATCCAGTTCTTGCTGGGCTTGCTCCCGTCGGGCTTGGGCTTCCTGCTGGGCTTCTGCTAACCGTTGGGCCGCAATCTTCTGCGCTTCTTCCTCAGCGCTAGCAACCAACGCTTGGGCTTCCCGGCGCGAGGCTGCGAGTTCTTCTTCGTATTGCTGGATCAAACGCTGGGCTTTTGCCAGCCGCTCTTGGGCATCGACTTGATTCGAGCGAATGTAGCTATCGCGCTCATCCAACGTTTTCATCAACGGCTTGAAGAATAGCCGGTTCAGCAGCACCATTAGGATGAGAAACTGAATCGCCATCAAGGGTAAGGTGGCGTCAAAATCAAACATGTTCGGTCTCCGCAGAAGGAACGTTATGCAGGTTGCTGTAGGGTTACGGTCTGGCCGTAGGACAGTAAGCGCTGTGCGTCACAAATCAGACATGCCGAGCAGTTGCTATCAGCCAGTCTCTAGATGGCTAAACGAAATGACTAGACGAACGAGCCGATTTAACCTTTAACCATCGAGCCGACTGCTGATAGCGAGCTGGACTTGCTTAGGCGAAGGGGTTAGCAAACAGAAGCACCAGCGCGATTACCAGTCCATAGATGGTCAGAGATTCCATGAACGCCAGGGTGAGCAGCAGCGTACCGCGGATCTTGCCTTCTGCTTCGGGTTGACGAGCAATACCTTCAACCGCACTACCCGACGCATTTCCTTGACCGATACCAGGGCCAATTGCAGCCAAACCAATTGCGAGAGCAGCAGCAATAACAGAAGCAGCAGCAATAGTAGGATTCATGATTTTCTTCCTTCAGTAAACAAAACAAATGAATGACATGTTCAACTTTTTGGCTTCTGATTTCTCTGACCAGAGGTCAGTATTGTCGGCAGGATAAATCTAGTCCAAACCTACAATTCAGAACTCCAAAACCTTACGTCAGCAAGAGCACTAATGCGCTTCATGCTCCTCTCCACCGTGCCCCTCGACGGCCTCATGAATGTAGGCACCTGCCAGAGTGGCAAATACAAGCGCCTGAATGGCACTAGTAAACAACCCCAATAGCATTACCGGGATCGGCACAAACAGCGGCACTAGCAGAACCAGCACGGCAACGACTAGTTCATCCGCCAGAATGTTGCCGAAAAGTCGGAAGCTGAGGGAAAGGGGTTTGGTGAAATCTTCTAGGATGGCAATCGGCAGCAAAATCGGGGTCGGCTCGACATACTTCGAGAAGTAGCCCAGCCCTCGCTTGCTAAATCCGGCATAGAAGTATGCTAGGGATGTCAGCAGCGCTAGTGCCACCGTGGTGTTGATATCGCTCGTCGGAGCGGCCAACTCGCCTTCCGGCAGCTCAATCAACCGCCAAGGAATTAATGCCCCTGACCAGTTAGAAACGAAAATAAACAGGAACAGCGTACCAATAAAGGGTAACCAAGGACGATATTCCTTTTCGCCTAACTGGTTTTTGGCGATATCGCGCACAAATTCCAGAGCATACTCCATCACGTTTTGGATTCCCTGCGGCACCCGCTGGATATTGCGAGTGGCCAGCACAGAAGCCGTCAGCAAGATCGCAATCACAATCCAGCTCGTGATAAAAACTTGCCCGTGGAGTTTGAGGTTGCCGATTTCCCAATAGAAGTGCTTGCCCACTTCTAATTCAGCCAGCGGAAACGCAGTGAAGGTGTCCAGAAAACTCAGCATTTGCATCAGAAAACTGTCCAAAAATAGTGGACATAAGACACTCTAAAAGCATCTACTCCTGCTTCGTAGAAAGATCTAAGAATAAGGAGTAGATAGGGTCCGAAACATAAAAACGATGAGCGCTGCTTTATAGGTCAGGAAACCCAAAAAAATAGGTAAGATTTCTAGCTGTTGCAGTTGCGATGCCAATACAATGACAGCAACAAACAGTGCCAGCTGCGTCTTGCCTACCTGCTTGCGCTGCCTACCAAGCTGCTCCACGTTTCTAGCCAACATTTTTAAGTAAACCACACCTGTGCACGCGCCAATTAGATAATTGAGCGCAATATTAAGAGAGTAGAAAATCCAAACCGAGAGGAAAATAATTCCTGTTAATATCAGGGTTACTTTCAGCAGGTACGTTTGCAGTTTGTAATATTCCTGCATGGAGGGATTCGGCTCTGGCAGTAAGCTACCAGGCTGATTCTCTGGCGAAATATCGGACTGCAATTCTGTCTCAGGTGTGGTCGGCTCAAGCGGTAGTTCTGACGAGTTCACGGAACCTATAGAACCTAGTTCGGAGTAGTTGGCTGGGTCAAGCTTGACCCTCAAAGATCATAGCACCACCAGGTAACAATCTTGTTACAAGTTAAAAAAATCAATAGGAATTAATACTCAACTTTTTTTGAGAGATTATACTCCTCTCAAGCTGGGCCTCTCCGCTCATAGGTGGTGTTTTTTTGAAGGAAAGCTTCAATTGCATAGATGGTTGCGCCAGTCTCCTTGACTTGCCCAGAGAGGCGTGTGTTTACATGCTCGATTCGCTCTTTGAGGCCATTCGTTAGCAGTTCCATCTGGTCAGTGGCGTGGTCGAACTGAAGCTGAAGCTTGCGGATTTCCTCTTTGAGTTCCAAATCTCGAATCTCAAGCCGAGCAAGGACACATTGAAGCTTGCTGAGAGTGGTCAAAACTGTTGTAACTCCTGTGAGAATGCCAATGCTGGCTGCGATAAGTTCGATCATGGGTTATACCTTTCTCCTGTTGCGATGACAGTGCAGGCCACAAAGGATGGCTGCATATTGTTGTGAGGCTGCCCAGAGCCAGCGTTGCCGGTATTGCTTGCAGTGCGGTGTTGTGAACCGGCAAGCGTGCTCACGGTAAAGCTACCGCCACTGCCTGGACTCATAAAAAATGCTCCCGCTCCGCTGGCTCCTGGGTGGTTGTGGCTGGGCATCTCAGCGGTAGTAAGAGAGTGTGTCTCTGCCCCTAAGGTTTGGGCGATCGCGCGATTGGTGAGGCCAGAGCCTTGACCAGCGGTGATGCGCGTGCGGCCTCTAAGGTCTGGTAGGGTCAACGCTTTGCCCGCGTTCCAATCGCTGCTAGCACTGCTGCCTTTGCTGACCACTGGGTAATGAGGCCAGAGGGCCTTGTAGAGGCGTTCTAAGTGCAGCCCTTTAAAGGTAGCGCTAGAGCCTGAATTTCCAATCGTGCCCCCAGCCGCCACAATCCAGTAGTAGCCGTTGTCATCAGTCCAGCCGCTGCTGCCCACGTTGAAGGCCAGGTCCTTAAACTCACCTGGTAGTGGAGCTAGCAGTAGTGGCGCTTGCCAAATCTCTAGCCGCAGCTCGGTGAACCAGTAGGGCACGCGAAAAAAGGCTCGATAGGGGGGCGTCAGGGTCAGGGGTACCTCAATCAAGCTGTTGCGCTCTAGCTCAATCCGAAGTGGGGGCGTTTCAGCCGTGAAGGTGGATGGCTCAGACTCAATCTCTGGAATCTCCTGCTCAAAGGTGAGCCGAGCTGCCAGCCTCCAAGAGGGTCGAGCTGATGGGCTAGACGCTCGGATGGCAACTTGCCGCCTGGTCAGCCCATCAACTTGAATCAGAGAGTCCACCAACGGGGAGGGGGCCAGTGTGTAGGTTTGGTCAAGAAACTGTGACCAGCTCATCTGTTTCCTCTAGGGCCTCAATCGCTTCTAGGCGCTCGTCATACTCCCCGCCATAGAGATACTCGGTCAGCTCGGCATCGGTGGCTGGTCGCAGCAGACCTGAATCTCGATCCGCCACGAAACAGCACTGCTGGCCCATTCGCTCAGCGACCGCAATCCAATCCGGGGGTAGGGCGGTTGCCAGCGTCGTTTCAAACTCTGGATCACCTGGCAAAATCAGCATTAGCCGAGAACCTTCTCTCGTCCAGCAGTTGACCAGCCAGCAGGCAAGTTGTCAATGGAAGCCGGGTCTACAAAGGTGCTAATCACATCCACACTGCTGCCGGTGATGATGGTTTTCGCCGCTTTGGGTGGTTTTGGAAACCGCGCACCCCACACCAAATCACGGTCGTTTTGATCGGCATCTTCAATTCCTAATACAGCCCGGTCATCCGCGATCTTGTTGTAGGTCACGAGGGGCATTCGCCAAGCGTACTTGACACCATTGAGATCCACATAGACTGCTTTGGAGGCTACCGTGGCTCGGCCACGGCGGATCGTGGGAGCCGTCAGAGAGTAGCCTCCACTTCTGAGGGTCGAAACTTTGCTGATATCGTAGAAAGTGCTATCGATGCCGTCCGCTCGGCGCTTGCTGGCCCGACCGGGTTTAGGGGCGTTTGCGCCAAAGACGAGGCCCACGGGCGGATTAGCTCGATCTACGGCAGTGTGACCGCAGGCCGTCCCCACGGCAGTAGAGACGTTGGTGAGGAAGCCGTATTTGATGCCAGCGCCGGTGAAGGGTGTCACCCAGACTTCCCGGCGGCTTTCGTAGACATTTGCAGGCATAAGTGTTCCTTAGGGTTGCGAGTGTTTGTAATTCAACCCTAGTCAGGGTTTCAGCCACTCGTCATCCCGTGGAAACTACTTAAATGGTGCAGGGCACCCTAAGGGCGCGAGCTTAGCACAGGCACTTCAAAGACATGAAAGCTTTACAATTTAGCCCTTGGTTCCTGTGCTGAGTAGGTAGGTACGGATAGCCATCAGTCGCTCATAGACCTCATCTATTGTGAGGTTATTGTCCCGTGCCAGCCGCTCCAACAGAGAGCCACGAGGTCGGTAGTCATACGGTCGGCCAAAGCGGGTTTTTGTGCGAATGATGGCGCGTCTGGTTCGAGTGCCCAATTGAGGCCACAAAGACATGTCAGCCATAGCACACTAGCGATTTTCTGAGGGTTTCCAGGCGCTTCAATTAAGCGTTGAGATTAGAATCCTGCTGTGGTGGATTCAACGGCGCGAACAACATTTTGGTCTAGCGGAATATCAACACTCACTGTGTAAGTAAATGTTGAATGGTACGAGCCTGTATCAGTATCGTAGAAGGGTGCTCCTGCGGCAGGTGGATTGTAACTGCGAAATTTTGGATTGTTGATAGCATTATGATCTGTTTGCGCTTTACTGCACGCTTCTAAGAATTTAGCGATGAACTCACCCAGTTTTTGATCCGAGAGAGACACGTTAGCTTCACCCATCACCGCTTTGACCGAAATTAAGATATCTCCACCAGAGGCCGTCAGAGAGTTGGCCGGTAGTTTGGCTGCCACATTATTAAAAGTCAAATCAGGCATGAGTTATTTCCTCAGTTTTCAGAGATAATTTTTCCAGTTGTATCAGTAACGTTCCCATTCCATGCAGCAGATTTATAGTCGCTCAGTCAATATCCTGAAGCGGTTTACTGAAAATGAAGGAAATTCCATGTTCTGCATCTACGAGCCGGGGGTAATTACTCCCTGGGACTATTTGCAAACCGTCAGATTTTACGGGTTTATCACCGATCTGCGACTCAGAGTTGACATCGAATCAATTCCTGAGAAGCCATTACCTGATTTGAGTGTGACTCAGAGCCGCACTGAGCGCCTGTCAGCGATGCGCGACATGGAATGGAATAACGAGCGTAAAGAAATTGGTTTGTTTTTAGAAACCTCTGGGCATCCCATCACCAAAATTGCTTCAATTGCCTTGTTGAATCGCGTGCCTTACTATCACGTGAATCTAATGCCTTATTTCACGGATAATGCAGTAATCAACGTGGCAAATGATGCTAGGATTCACGCCTGTATTGAAGATGCTGGGTTTGGGTTGCTGCAAGGTCAGGATGAAGTGGTCATTTTTGGGTCGGTCAAAGAAGAGGTGACGACTTTACCTGAGGACGAACGGCGGATCGAGTTCTGCCAGCCCTACAACTTCACTGTGGGCACCCAGTCGATTCAACTGTTGGCGGCCAATCCTAACCGCCTACAGGCCACAATCGTGAACCGCCACACTTCGGCGCAGGTGTTTTTGAATTATGGTAACACCGCCACCAATGGCGCTGGAATTTGCCTGTTGCCCAATGGAGGCAGCTATGAAATCAACCGCACCAATCCCTATCAGGGCGTTGTCTCTGCTATCAGTAGCGTGTCTGGTGCCACTTTGAGCGTATTGGAGTGTGTTTGATGTTTAGGATCTCCACCTGGTTGCAGAGACCGGTCCCCCTTACCGCAAACGAGCTGTTTTCAGGCGTTCTGGAGCCTGATTTGTGGCACATGACCGAAACCGAGCGGCGCTATCTGCGGGAAGCTAGAGCCGACGCCCGCCGTCCCCAGACCATCATCTTGTTCCAGCCCACGCTACTCAATTTGCTAGATGCCTAATGACCCTTCGACCAACCAACAATGGCACCGCAATCGAGCAAGTATTGGAGCACTGGCGACCTCGAACCCCTCGCACGCGATTCAACCCGCAAGAGCTGATAGAGGAAGATTTGCCCGATCCAAATGGGCTGATTCCTGATTACTTGGTGCCGATTGGGGACACTGGCTTTTACGTCACGCCGATGGAACCGGCCGATCCTACTGATTGCGAGCGCTACCCCGCCTCTCCCTGGTGTGGGGGGCCGGGAATCAGAGCTGATGATGTTGTCGAAAAGCTACCCTTCGCCTACAATCCTGAATTTCAACGCAATTCTTGCGAGGCGTGTATCATCCTCAATCCTTCGCTGTTTTGGATTGCGCTGCCGGAATATCGAGTCTGTTACCGTCAGCAGAGGCCCGAATGCGAGCCACCCTATAGGCCGCCAAAGCCATCCCCACCCCCGCCGCCGCCCCCTGGTGGGAAATTCATCCCGATGCCGTCAACTCCGGGGCGATTCCCTGGCGATGGCTGTAGGGGAGCTACACGCATGAGAGACTACACCGTCAATCGCTGGACGGGTGAGATCTCGTATCGTGAAAATGCCTTTGCCTACGACCACAGCAACGGGCCGTTGTTAGGGATCTACGTTCGAGAAGAAAACAATGGATGGCTGATCGCTAGAGTAGGGATGCTAGGGCTTGATGATTTTGTTTCAGTCGATATCTGGCGGCCCTTCGGCGGGCCTGTTGAGTCTTCGGTGATTGGTGGAGGTCCAGTAATTAGGACGCCTCCACCGGAACCAGTCGCTTTCGTGCCCTCTGTTGTTGATTGCGTCCCCAGCAGGCCGCCCTCTTCCTATAGACCCCCACCCCCAGATCCACCCCCACCGAGGTGCTGTATGTGTTGCAATAGTGGTTCAAACAATAATTCGGATTTAGAAGAGTTGCTGAGGCTGATCGCTTATCGCCTTGGTACTGCTGATTATCCAATCAATACTCCTCAGTGGCTGGTGACGAATGCCGGTGATGGCACTCGAAACCACGAATCGCTGACTCAGTTCAACGTCTGGCTGATGCAGCAACTTGACGCCCTCGCTGGACAGTTCCCGATTGAGATTGAGATTGAGGATGCAGACCCCACAAAAGAGGGAAATCAGAAGAAGAAAGTGACTTTACCGAACATTGCCGAGAGCTTAGCGGAGATCTACGGCCTTACCGCCAAGAGCGCGATTGATAGCGATATGCACACTAGCTTCCTAATGCGGCTGGCTTCAGAGATGATGACCACCAAGATCGCCGCCTTGGTTGCACAGGAGTATGCCAGCGCCAACGCCAGCTATTTAGGCTACAAAGGCAACCAGCGCAAGGTGCGAGTGAACTTTGCTTTCAACCCGACCGAAACCAACAGTTTAGAGGGAATATTGCAGAGTACACAGCACACCATCTTAGGTTGGAGGAATGAAGATGATGAATCCGTTGCCGAGTATATGCAAAAATTGATGTTCAGCGCGGGAATTATAAAGGCTGTATTCTTTAGAAGACGCAGCGACATTGAACGAGTCGTTAGTGAACTAAAAGAGTTGATGCAAGGTGGAAACGGCACAGATGATAAAGAGTGGAAAGAGTTTGAACGCCAAATCAATGACCCTGAGAGTCTGTACAACAAGGGCCAGCCAACAAAGCCAGACTTGGATACTTTGAAAAAAGAGACAGACGATCAGAAGCCTTAATCCTGTTGCCCTATGCCGATCACCGTTGCCCGCGCCAATCTGCTCAGTAACCAAATCCGTCAGAGGCTCAATAATGCGGGTATCACTCGCGTGCTCAATCTTAGCCCAAAGCTGCAATCGAACCAAGAGGATGGGTCAGCTCAACCAGGAGGGATTCTAGGTTTTCTTAGATTCTTGATTCCATTCGCAAAGCGGTTGGGCGGTTTTCTGTCTGGGATTCTGAAAGGAATATCCCTTACCGTGTCCTCTGTTTTTGGCTTGGTTGTTGATACTGTTACGACCTTGGCTAATTTTGATTGGAACGCCAGCGATCGAGAGATTGCCGCTATGATCCGCGCTAACAACATCTCGCTGGCTAGCACCTGGGGTGGGGCAATCGGCTCTGGATTGGGTTGGATTGCTGGTATTGCCGTGGGTTACGGCCTGACGGTGCTGTGCCCGGTGATCGGCTCTGCGAAGCTAGCAAAGCTGGCAGCTGGCGAGACTTCTCTAGAGGCAGCTCAGGAAGTGGGGGCCACGGCGATCAATGCACTGCGGGCCTCGGCTCGCAATTTGGGCGCAAACCTGCTGCTAGCTAGCTATCGGAAGGTCCGCAAGTGGTTCGGCATCAATCCACCGGATGATGCGCCTTCTTGGACAATTGCAGGAAAGATCGAGGAACGTATCGATAACATTAAAAGTGATATCTTTAGAGCTTTTATTGAATCTCTGACAGATGAGTTTTTCGATTCCTTTGTGGAATCTGGATATATATTCGCTTATGAGCTAGATGCTCAAATCGCAGCGGCTAGAGCGGCTCAGTCACGTGGAGTTGAGCGTACAGTTGTGCTGACGCCAGACAAAGAGGCGAAAGAAGAAAAAATTGTGCTCGTGGGACCAGAAGCCGAACTGAAAACAACGGTGCAAACGGCGCTGGTGCAACACCGGCTGATCCACAACCGTGATATCGGCCTGCTGGTTGGACAGCCTGCACAGGACTGGTTCCGGGCACAGACGCAGCGCCGGCAGCTCGTCATCCTCTTCTACGATCGGGAGAAACCGCCCTGGCGTCACCCTAACGGCAAAATCGCGAGATCGGCTACCTACACAATTCCAGACTGTAAGGCCAATCTGAAGTGGGAGGAAATCAAGCGAGCGGCTAAAAGTTACATGTGGGGCCGATTCAGAGCTACAGCCAATCTGTCAAACGGTAGACAAATGGCGGTTTACGGTGCGACTCGTGAAGTGGCTGAAGAGAAACTCAGGGACCTTATCGCTCTGAGTACCGCTCGAATTAGCACTCTGTCAATTACAGAGGAGCGGGATCGCAATCCGCAAATCAAGAAGGATCCTCGGCGTATGTATCCGGCTTTTGCAACTGTGTTGGTGCGACGGCCAACGACCGACGCAACGGGCAGAGCAACTGCTAGCGGTGATATGTTTGAAGAGAGAAAAACACGTTTTGCCCTATGGACTGACAAAGAGCCTGATAACTTCAAAGAGGTAAGGTGGTAAACATGCCGATAAGCAATCCAAGCGTACAATATTTAACGAATAATATAACGAATGAAGTGACGAATAACATAACTCAGTTGATAGCGCCAGCAGTAGGAGTTGTGGTCGCTCGATTCTTTGATATGGCTAGCGGTGTGTTGACTGATGAGAACAGCTATATCTGGCTCGCTTTAGGTGGTGCGACACTTGGAAAACCTGGCTCAACCGCTGATTTGCAAGCTACTAACTTCCTCAAGCTCTATCAGTACCTCTGGCCGTTCACCGTTCTGCCTGTTTCTGGTGGACGTGGCAGCAGTTCGCTTGCCGATTGGAATGCCAATAAACGGCTGACTCTGCCTGACGCTAGAGGGCGAACGATTATTGGCTTTGGGCAAGGATCAGGCTTGACCAATCGCGACCTAGGCCAACTAGTGGGGGCCGAGACACATACCCTAACCCTGGCTCAGATGCCCGTGCACAGCCACCAGCCCTCTGTGGGGTCCTTCTTTGTGTCACCAGGAAGTGGCGGAGCGTTCACCGTGTCCACACAATCCGGAGCAATGCACAATACAACGCTAAATACCAATAGCCAAGGCCAAGGGCAGGCTCACAACAATATGCAACCTTCAATTGTGATGAGCTGGTTCATTTCTACAGGTGAGAAAGGTTAGGGCTGTATACTGAGGTGATTCTCTGATGCTCTCCAATCGCTGCGATTCCGTGGTTCTCACCCCACAACAAGAACAGTTCCTCTCTGAGCTATATGCGTTGTGCCAGCACTATCGGCAGGTTGCAAATGTGGCAGCTCTGTCTGCTGGGCTGTTCGCCGGTGCCTATGTTGTGTTGGTGAATGTCTACCTCGATCAGCCAGAGATTTAGAGAATGGCCTAAATTTGGCCTACATCGCTCGTAGGTTATGGTCTAGAACCCTGATTATTTCTTCAAAACAACTCAGCAGCGGCAACGGAAAAATCCGGGTTGTGGGGTTGCTGGCCTGCTGTTTTCCGCAGGATGTCTAGCTCCAATTCTCTACTTACGAGCGGGCAGCCGTTTCACTTTGCCTAATCGGAAACCAGTGTAGCAAGTAAGCGGCTGACACGAACCATAGCCAGAAAAATCGCATGACTAAGTTAGCGATGAAATCCTTGTGCTTAATGATTTCGATATTGGCAATCATTTCGATACCTGTCTCAGCCGCAATCGTCAACACAAAAATCATCGCTAAGGGAAGTGTGGCAACTGTCAACACAGTAAATTTGTGTAAGTTCACCTTTAGGCTTTTGGCTGGTAGCAACCACTTGGGCGGCTTACTCCATAATATCCAAAGCAACAGACGGAACAATGCTTTGATTGCAATATAGGATATAAATCCTATGATAAACGAAATGATTGAAGCGCCTAAGAATATCAACCATAACGTATCAATCTGAAAATTAACTGCGATTAACCAGAGTACATTTAAGAGGACGTTAATCCAAGCATAGAAAGGAAAAACTATGATACCTAGGTAGGCAAGAACTGATAACCTTGCAGCACTACACCAAGCTCGAAAAGAAGGAAACCACATTGCTAGAATCCTAACTGTGACACAACAAAGCCCCTCTGATCGTCTCAGAAGGGGCTTCATTCATAATTCCCAATCAGTGCGGAGTTATTCCTGTTGTTGCTGATCCTGGTGGGTCTCATCACTTTGTTCAAGAAGCTGATCACGCAACTCTATAAGTTCAGTTAGAGAGTCTTCAGCTTCCTGCCGCTCGCGCTCATACCACTCAATACAAGCCGCAGCATTTTCCACCTGTTTTTCCGCCTGCTGAATCAGACGGGTCAGGATTCCCCCACCAATGCTGAGGATGAGGGACTCAGTTCGCCTCGCCCAATTCTCTCCACCAGCTCCGACTTGCTGATATTCAGTGATTTCGCCATCTGTTCCAGCCCTTGAACGCTCAGATCTGATAGATAGAGCCTTACTCCCTTTCGGTTTGGATATTTGTTGTGCTCTGACTTTGGCATTGCTCATACCTCTAGCATCTCCTCAAAGATAGCAAGATTATGGCTATTATTTTAGAGTCATAATCTTGATTTGAATCAACATTATGGCTACAATTTAACCTAGCCTGAAAAACGCCTCTGAAAATCGTCACAGAAAACCACCCCTCCAGGGTGGGAAATTGTTCTGCTTATTTATTAAGTCGTTGACATAAATGGAAGCAACTTATGAACGAAAACTCTACTTTCAACTGGGCTATCTACCGTAACAATACCGAACACAGTAGAGCAGTCAGCTATCAACAAGTTCAGCAAATCATTCGTCATGCTAGGAGGATTTTCCCCCGCGATAAATTCACAGCCCGTTACAACGGCAAAAACTTAGGCGTTCGCAGGTCAGAGGAATACTGCGGCTAGCGAGCAATCAAAATGGCGGCTGCGTACCCCTACACTGCCGCCAACCCTGGTCTATTGGGCATGACCGTCATATTGTTCCCATTTTTCAAGCACGGTCATTATGTCAGCTACACCCCTTTCGTGTCCAGTTCCCCAAACGTTTGAGTTTGTTCCAGAGCTAGACGAGTTTCTAGAGTTATTCCCCCATCGAGGCAGCTTTCTCTGGGCTGAACATCCCCAACCTGGTCAGCGGCCTCACTGGAACACTGAAACTCGTCACCTGCTCAGCGACCGATTGATTAAACAGGGGGCCTATCTCTATGGCGTCCGCTTCGGTTCTCACACGCACTATCTGATGATTGATTTGGATCGAAAGTCTTGCTACCACCCCTACCGCGATTCACTGGCGGTGAGGCGGATTCTAGCCGCTCTAGAGCCGATTGGCCTGGTCCGCTATGTGGCGGTCAGCAGCTCCTATTCTGGCGGCATCCATCTGTATTTCCCCTTTGTGCAGGGGCAACCCTCCTGGCTGATTGCCCAGACCGCCAAAGTGCTGTTGGAAAATGCGGGATTCAACCTGGCCCGTGGACAGATCGAGCTGTTTCCCAATGCCCGCTTATCTTGGGGCGCAGACTACAACGGCCATCGGTTGCCCCTACAGTCTGGATCGTACCTACTCGATCCAGACTGGCAGCCGATGCATACAACCCCAGAGCGATTTGTCTATCAATGGCGGCTTGCTGAGTCCGCCAACTCGGCTTCAACCCCATTGCTGGAGCAAACCGTCAAGCAGGCGGAACGACGGCCTTACAGACGCTTAAAAGGGCTAGCTCAGAAATTCCTCAACGACCTCAACGCGGAAATTGAGCTGGGCTGGACCGGCTATGGCCAAACCAACCGGCTCCTAGGCCGCATTGCCCTGCGGGAATATGTCTTCTACCACGCGATTCACGGTGGCCAGCCACTCACCGGCGGTCAGTTGGCCGAACGGATTTTAGAAGTGGCTGAATCCCTACCCGGCTATCAGCAGTGGTGTCGCCATCAGCACGAAATTGTGCGCCTGTCTCTCTATTGGGCCAGGTGCATCGAACTCAGCAACTACTACCCTTACGGAGGTCAATCCCTTGTGGAATCAACTTCAGCGCACCTGACTTGGAATCAGCAGCAGTCACAGGACGCCCGCGAGCGAATTCAGCTCGCAGTAGCCCAACTACTGGAGGCTGGAACCTTGCCCGTCACCGTCAAGGCCCGCGTCGCTGCCCTCAAATCCCTCGCCAAGGTTTCAAGTGACACCTTATACAAGAATAAGGATTTATGGCACGTAGAAAATGGCCTCAAAGCCGCTCCCTGTGAGGAGTTCCACCCTGATCCTGAAAATAGGGGAGATCTGCGATCGCTAGAACCTAGGCAGCAAGGAGGGTTCCACCCACCCGGTACAAATAAGCTTTCTCCCACTTCCGTCCCGGCCCCCCAAGGGCCGGGTACGGATGGGACAACTGCTCTGTCCGAGGGGGAGCGCGAGGGGGAAATTCACAGCCCCTCGCGCGGGCCTAAACCAGAGGGCATCGAGCTGCTCCGCAGCATCCTACAAGACCTTGAGGCGCGCAACCGTCGGCGCAAAGCTCGCTATCGGATGACGGTGCAGGAGGTGCCACCCGATGAGCGCTGGTTCCAGCCGGTGATCGCGGGCCTTCACTCCCAGTAGGCGATGGTGCTGCGAGGGGAGCAGCTCCCCCTCTTCGGCCAAGTCATACCCTACCCGCTGGAGAATCTCCCACCCGCTCGCTGCTGTCATCCACGGGCCTATCCCGGCCTCGATGCCCACTACTGCCCTGATTGCCGCCGGTCAATCACCGCAGGCACCGCTGAGTACCACCGGCTCGTATCCCCTGGGGGAATGGCTAGGTCACGGTCTCATGCTACAGAGCAGCCGTGAGGCACGGACCAATGGCTAGCGGTGCAAAGCCGCAGATTCCCGTCCTGACCAAACTCGAACTATGGGCGATCGCGGCCCTCACTCCGATTGATCGCCCTTTACTCGGAGAAATACCCTATGCACAAACCTTGGAAAGTTTACGCCACCTACCCCACCTTAGAGAGCCGCTGCCTCGATACCTTTTCCCATCGAGCTGATGCTGAGCAAGCCGCGATTCGGTATCGTCAGATGCTGTTGAGAGTGGCCCTGGTCCGTGTTGTTTGGAGCGATGAGCATGAACAGTGATCTGACACTTCAACGTACTTGGGAACGAGCCGCAGCAAGAGAATTAACTGGTATACTCTATGCCCTCACCAACAATGCCTACGGCAGCTCAGCCGAGCTGATTGCTGCCTTGAGTAGTGTGATTGAATACTTAGAGTTTAATTTTGAGGGAAACGGAGTTGAGGATGAGGCGGTTCAACTCTTCAATGATGTAATTTCAATGTTGACTAAGAGGCCAATTGAATGATTAACTAACCCGCCTGATGAGCCAGCAGCGCACTGGCGAAATGGGTCAAACCAGCGGTAAGGGGAGAGGGCATTGATCGCAACTAGGCTGGTCGAGAATCGCCACCCCCACCCATCGCGGGAAGCGTTCCCGTCTGCGGGGTTTCAGGTAACAAAAGTCTCATTTCCCTTGGTTCAAGCCATCGGGAAAGAGGGACTTCTAAGTATAAAAGCCCCGCCATAACTACGATTTAGCTGACTTAAAAAACTAGTAGTCTCCAACGTTCGTTGAGGGACTTGACAAGATAACAGGACACGAAGCGTAGATGACAACTGAATCGAAGCCAGCAGCCCTCATTATAGGGCTGGATGTGGGGCGTGGTTATGTGATTGCTTGCCCCTATTCTCCAAGCGCGGATCTCGCTGAATTCATCCGCAAATACAAACCTGTCAAAGCGCTCGCTACCGAAGCTGGACTCAAGAAAATTCTGGAGTTAGGTGAAGTGTTCGCATTAGAGCCAACTGGCCGCGATCATCGGTGGTGGGTTGAGCACTTAGATGCGGCTGGAAAGTTGGTTTTGCTTGTATCTGGGCTGCGGGTTCGCAATCATGCCCGCGATCGAGGAGTGGTCTCGAAAGGCGACAAAGAGGATGCTGCCGCGATTGCCAGCTATGCAGCCATGCATCTAGACAACGGCAATAGCAAAGCCTTTCTGTCGCTGAATGACCGTGGAAGCAGGATTCGAGAGCTACGGCATCAAATCTTGAGCTGCCAACATCAAACCACCAAACTGATCAATCAGCTCAAGGCACGGCTAGCAGTAGAGGCCCCCGACTGCTGCAAATTCACGGTGAATGAGCGTGATTGGGGACGACCTCCCTCCCGCCAGTGGCAAAAGCTGTTGAAGGATGAGCGGCTTTCCTGGCTCTCACGAGATGACCTAGAGTTCATCATCAAACTAGAAGAGCGAGAATCTAAGCTAGAGTGCGCTCTGTCTGAAATCCTGGATCCAATTCAAGAGTTTCGCTCAGTCTGGGAGCAATGGCGATTTAATGAGCGCCAAATTGCCGCCATTGTTGGAGCACTCGATCCAATCGAGCAATTCATGGGAGAGCGAGGAGCACTGATCAGTCACACCATCACCAAGGACGGCAAGCGCATCAAGATCAACCACACGTTACGGGGGATTCAGCGATGCCTAGGCTATGGCCGCGTCAAATACCAAAGCGGTGATAGCTGGAAATGGGCTAGAACTGGCGATCAATCGGTATTGAGCGCCCTTTATCTATGGATTGATGTGCGGGTTGCCGTGGGCCGCTGCCTCAATCGAAACCGGCTGTTCAAGCAACTGGGCAAGCCCCCCGAATGGGAGAGCTGGAAGGAGAAAGAACAACAGAAGTGGCTAGCATCCCACAGCTTTAGAAGTTTGTGTGAGCAGTGGGACTCAAAAGTCCTAACCGTTCGCCAGCTCACCAAAGCCAAACAACGGGAAGGCTATCTACCCTGGTATGACGAACAGCTCATCAGCAAAGTGGAATCTTTTAATCAGGTGCCTCGACCAATTGCCCAACTTCAGCTTTACTACGAATTTTCACACCACGGGCTGAACAAACACGAGCGAATCCTCAAAACTCTACCCTTCATGATCCGCCTGCTTGCCAAGGATTTGATTCGCTGGTACACCGACAAAAACTGTACTTAGTAAAGTTGAGATCAAAAAATTAATCTCACTTTTTTTGCTGTCAGAGCAGATACAGACAGTCGATCGAGACCAATGAAAGGCTAATTGCTGATGGGATGATCACGGCTCAATCCTAACAAGGCAGAGGGCTAATCGTGTCGCCTTTTAGGGGATCAAATCTCCTCTGGATCGATACCCAACTGCCGCAGGCGTTCTGCCAATCGTGCATTTTCTAGTCGAAGCTGCTCGACTTCGAGGCGGGCTTGTTCGGCTTCGGTGGGCACCCAGTTGCCGGCAGCATCATACCAGCGCAGCCACAAGCGATTGATGCCGTCGTACTCGCCCTGCCAGAGGCCCAAACCCAGCTCCAATTCTGGGATCCAAACTCGCGGATCGTCTGCTGCTAAGAGCTGTTCTTGATAATGGCCACCCGTTAACTGGAAGCAGCGGAGCCGGTTGGTATAGCGACTGAACACCAGATAGTAGGGAACTCGCAGAATTTGCTCGTAGACTTGCCATTTGCTAGGCGGAGAAGCTTTTCCGGTCTGACCATTGCCAGATTCAGCGGTAGCTCCTGTCCTACGATCAGAGAAATCAGCCTCTGAGCTTTGATCCGCATCGGTGAGGTCTTCCAGGCTTGGTTCGGTACCAGCAAACGGCTCCAAGTCCTCTTTTTCGGTACCGGGAGAAAGCAACTCCACCACCACAAACGGATTCACGCCCTCTTGCCACACCACATAGCTAGCTCGCAAATCGACGCCATCATACAATCGGGGCACGCCCAAGGCCAAAAACCAATCCGGTCGCTTATGCCAAAGCGGATGATGCACATCGTAGTAAAGATTCAAGTCGGTACCGGTAAAGATTTCGCTTTGGGCATAAGCCTTCAACTGCAGGGTGGCACTCAGCAGTTGCGGTTGCAGATCATGAAATATATCGGGCAATCCTGGCTCCTCAGGGTCTTCGCTGGGCAAATCATACATCGTCGGCAGGGTTTCCCGGGGCGAGCGAGGCGGATCTGTGGGGAGGCGATGGGGGGAGGGCATGGGTGGAGGGGTAGAAGGGTAGGGGGTGGAGGGTAGGGGGTGGAGGGGGAGTAGTTGGTGAGTGGAATGGGGAGTAGTTGGTGAGTGGAATGGGGAGTGATTTGACGGTGGAGCGGTTGGGTGAGGGAGTTGCAGTGAGTTCTGGCAGATCTGGCAGATTTGGAGTCAGATTTGGAGTCAGATAAATTGATCAGATTCACTGATCAGTTTATCGAATTGGTTTATCGAATTAGAGGATTTGGCAGGTCGAGAAGTGAGCAGGTCAATAGCTGGGTGGATGGCGGAATCCTTGAAGCACCTGATCGATTTCCTGGGCAATCGCCAATAGCTCGATCTCGCGCCAGCGCTGCCCGACGATTTGCATGCCGATTGGTAAGCCGTTTGATGTTTGCGCGATTGGAATTACGACGGCTGGATGGCCGCTGAGGTTGAAGGGCATTGTGTAGGCTCCGTTGGCGATTCCGTGCGGGTAGGCGGTGCCGTCGATGTCAACCGCGCTCCAGGCGGGGCAATGGGGAAAGGCAGGAGTAGCAGCCACCGGACAGAGCCAGACATCCCACGCGGCTAAGGCGGTATCGATTGCGGCAATCCATTGGTCGCGTTCGGTCAGCGCCTCGAAATAGCCCTTCAAGCTGGGGTTGAGCAGCTCCGGTAGGAAATTGCTGAAGTTTCCCAGTTGGCGGAGTGCTTTGTCGCCTTGGGTGGCGGTGCGGAGAATTAGCGTTAAGCTGCGGCGGATGTTGTAGCGGTCTTTCGGCTGGGCGTAGTTATTGATATAGGCCACCATCCGGGTGTAGAGATTCAGAATGGCGGACAGATCAAAATTCGCAGGTTGCCACGGCTCGATTCTGGCTCCGGCCTGCTCTAACTGTTGCCGCACGGTCTGCATCGCCTTGCGGGTTTCCTGACTGACGGGTACCGCCTGCCATGCTTCACTCCAGGCGATTTTGAGTTGCTGTAGTGATTTGCCAGAAGGAGTATCCAGCGGCACCGGCGGCACATCGGGACGACGCGGATCGGCACCGGCAATTAGGGAAAAACAAAGTTGCAGATCGGCCAGCGACCGCGCAAAGCAGCCCACGGTCATCATTTGCCGCAGACAGATCGGCATACCGGGGACTTCCGGAATGGTTCCAGCTAGCGAAATCCGGCGATCGGTAGGTTTGAGGCCATACACGCCGCAGAAATGAGCCGGTTGCCGCACCGAACCGGCAATATCGTTGCCCAGATCCAACGCTGCGAAACCTGCCGCAACTGCCGCCGCACTGCCGCCAGAACTGCCACCTGCCGTGTAGTTGAGATTCCAGGGATTATTGACTCTTGGAAACAAGGAGTTGGTGCTCTGGTAATCTGCGGCCAGTTCGGCCAGGTTGGTTTTTCCCAACAGCACTGCTCCCGCCGCTTTCAGGCGGCCGGCCGCCGTAGCGTCCTGTTGAGGGATGTAATTTTTGAGGGGAATGTAGCCGGCAGTGGTACGCAGTCCAGTAGTTTCAAAAATATCTTTGATTGTGATCGGCACTCCATGCAGCGCGCCCCAAATTTCTCCTCTGGCTAGAGCTTCATCGGCTTGCTGCGCTCTCAGACGAGCATTTTCCGCATCCAGGGTACAGATCGCATTCAGCTGCGAGTTGTGTTGGGCGATTTGAGCCAAATGAGCCTCCACCACTTCTACCGCCGAAACCTGGCGGGCACGAATCATCTGGGCTAGTTCGATCGCAGTTTGAAACACAAGCTGACTCACGGGTTTTCCTTTAGGATGATCGGTTGTGCATACCCAGATTTCTCCAGCTCCTAAATTCCCAATAAATTCCCAAAAATTGGGACTTCTGAGCCGTTCCTGATGAATTGGACGGTAGGAGTGAAGATTGCCGCCTCTGGGGAGAGCTAGTATTAATCATACCGACTTTTAGTTAATACTATTAACTAATCTCCATCCATGCAAGACCTGAAACAAACCCTGCTTGACCAGTGCTACGGCAAAGACCTGGAACAACGGCGGCATTGGTATTCGCCGGCGGCTGAGGCATACTACCAGGTGAGACCACGCTATCCGCAAGCCGTTATTGATCAGGTGACGCAAATTGCCCGACTCTCGGCTGACTCATCCCTATTGGAGGTGGGCTGTGGTCCGGCGATTGCGACGCCGGCGTTTGCAGCAATTGGGAGCCGGATGGTTTGTGTCGAACCGAATCCCGATTTCTATCGGCTGGCCCAACAGACCTGTGAGCCATACCCCAACGTAGAGCTGCAAAACTGCTCGTTTGAAGAATGGACCTTGGAGCGCCACGCCTTTGATGCGGTGCTGGCGGCTAGTTCGTTTCATTGGATTCCGCCAGAAGTCGGCTATCCAAAAGCAGCAGCGGCTCTGCGTCCAGATGGGCATCTGATTTTGCTCTGGAATAAGGAACTCCAGCCTTCTTACCAGGTGTATCAGCAGCTCTTGCCGGTTTACCAAGACTGGGCACCGTCCCTGAATCGCACCTACGAGGACAGCGCCACCCAAGCCGCGATTCTGGACCAGCTTGGACAGATGGCCATCGAGTCGGGTTGCTTCCAGAATTTGGCTGGAGGACACATAGAGGTCCACGTCATCTATTCGGTGGATCAGTATTTGCAGCTATTGAGTACCTATTCGCCTCATTTGCAATTAGAGCCAGAGCAAAAGCAGGGATTGTTTGCCGGACTGCGGCGGGTGCTAGAACAGCAGGGCGATACCATCCAACTCTCGTTTGTTTCTGCTTTTCATGTTGCTCAACCCGTTGGATGAATTGGGGTTTTGTGAATGTTTGAATGGTCTGCAGCAGGCGGGAGATGCTTACAGCAAAGGGAAAGCGATTCTAGTAAGATTAAACCAAGGAACAGAGATCGTTACAGGTGCGCTGATGTTAGCAGCACAATTTAGGAGAACAATTTAGGAGAACAAAGTGGCAAACACAACGAACTCGCAACGATTACTATATGAGCAAGATTTAGTAGCTTGGTGCGATGATACAGTGCAGAAATTGAAAGCTGACCGCTTTCAGGAAATTGATATCGATAGTTTAATTGAGGAAATTGCAGGATTGGCAGGACGTGATCGTCGAGAATTAAAAAGCCGCTTCAGAGTCTTGCTAGC
The DNA here is from genome assembly GCF_032598965.1 of Leptolyngbya sp. NK1-12. Lineage (NCBI taxonomy): Bacteria > Bacillati > Cyanobacteriota > Cyanophyceae > Leptolyngbyales > Leptolyngbyaceae > Leptolyngbya > Leptolyngbya sp. NK1-12. The sequence goes on along the minus strand of NZ_CP053586.1, from coordinate 4,572,917 downwards.
GCATCTGCTCAAGCGGATCTATGTGGAATCGCCGAACAGATATCGAGGTTGGGAAATCACGATTCGAGAACAACGGCAACAGTTACGTGATTTACTTGAACAATCGCCTAGTTTACGCAATGACATAACGTCCCTGTTTCCCAAATTGTGGTCAGAAGCGTTAGCAATAGTACGAGAAGATTATCCGCAAGCTAAGTTTCCTGACCAGTGGGAATTTAGCCACGAGATCGATGCGCTGCTGAATGAAAAGTTTTGGTAGCAGGCTGGTGGTTTCGTTAAGGGATGAGTCTGTGAATTGTTTTATCGAAGTTGAACATCTACTTGTTAACAACGTTAATAACTGCAACAACTGCTGCTGTACGCTTGTGTTTCTCGATGCTTTGGTTTATGCTTTGCGATACTAGTTTTTCTCGGACCCGAAGAGGACTAGTAGGCCGCTCAAGGCAGGCGATTCGGGCGCTGACCCAAAAGTGCGACCAACACTTAAGGATCAGCTCACCTGACTCTCTGTTAGCGCCAGAGAGCAAGGCTGTGTTGATTGTACTGTGCAGCGGTACCGTCTAGGCAGCCTCGTTTGATGCGTCCTGTAGTCAGGTATGTGCCTTGAGCGATTTCTTTACCGAAATCAAACAAACGAGGCTACACAACATGACCACTGAATTTAATGAACATTGAACGTCATTGATGACACCTATGGAGACGATAGAGCGCAGATCTGGATTATCGGTACTCGCGACCAGGTGATTCATCAGATGAACGAGTTCTATGTCCGCAAGATGGTGCCGGACCGAGCCAGGTTCACCCCAATTATTCCGGCTCCCTTTGCCAAGGGCAAATTCATGACCGTGCTGGAACGCTAACCAATCCTGCCCGATCCTTCGATTCTTAATCAGTACGCTAAGGCTAATCGAGTCGGAGAAGATTCAGGAGAAAATTAATAGGAGCGGGGATCTATCTCTGCTCCTGTTCTGGTGCTGTAATACCATTTCCCTTTAATCGGGCTACAGATTACACCGTCCAACGGGTTGCGGTATGCAGCTTCCATCATACTGCTTTGCAGAAGCAAGCTACAAAACTACGCGCTCCGCGCAGGCTCCGCCACCAAAACTCAAAACTCAAAACTAAGAACTGATATAAAATCTGCTTAACCGTTCTCCTCAAGTCTATGGGTCGTCCGACCAAAGAGAATACCCTCACCCAGCAGGACGTAATTGCTGCCGCCTTAGTTTGTTTGGACCAAGCAGGCGAAGCGGCGTTGGGAGTGAATCGAGTCGCACGAGCTTTGGGAATTCAACCGCCGGCAATTTACAAGCACTTCAATGGCAAAGCCGGACTGCAACGAGCCGTAGCCCTGGCAATTTGGCGACAGTATCTGGCCGACTGTCAGCACCAAATGGCTGGTATCAGCGATCCGGCAACTCTACTGCGAACCGGAGCCAAGGCTACTCGGAACTTTGCCCACACCTACCCAGCCCGCTATGCGGTGATGATGCATTACCAACTGCGGCCCACCGACCCAGAAGAAGCCGAAATCATTCAAGCCTCATTGCGCTGGTTCCAAGCCTCGCTGCGTCTCTACAATCTTGGCGAGGACGCACTGATTGACGTGATGCGACTCGTCAACGCCGCCATCTACGGCTTCATTACCAGAGAACAATCCGATCTCATGACCCTCAACCGTTCCCCTGATGCTAGCTACGACGTGATGCTGGAGGCTCTGCTAGTAGCAATTGCCCACATTCAGCAGCGTGATTAAACCCTGAGACCTTGCCCGACAATGCAACCACTTTGGTGATAGTTGTGGTGATGGTTGTCGCACCTGCGGTTCAATTCAGCTGCCTCTGTCTATTATTGGGTTTCTATGGTTGGGTTTGCTTTCCAGCTTTGCTGTCACCTCATGAGGCATGTCTCGCAATTTGGCTACCATCTCCGTCCTGCTCGAAACTTCTACCTTTCGAAACATTCGCTTCAACGCTTGTTTGACCGAATTTTCGGTGATCCATAAGTCCTTGCCGATTTCTGCATTGGTTAGTCCTTTAGCCACCAGATTGGCGATTTGCATTTCTCGCGGCGTCAGACGTTGCAAGAGAGGATTGGGAGGCACCAAGAATGGGTTGCGCAACTCAGCCAAACTAGCAGACAGATGCAGGCAGACTGCACTTAAGCGGACCACATCATTAGGGTTGAATGCTGGTGTATCGCCTATGCGCGCAAACTGGACTGTGCCAATCAATTGACCCCGGCCCACAATCGGTCCTGTCATAATATGTTCGTGGTTGTGCGTTGCGCAACAGGTTTGATAGAGGGCACTGCGTTTCCATTCCCCCATTGGCAACACCAACTCTTCGTGGGCGGGAGCATGATTTGCCATTACATACTGCAAAACTGGATCAACCGCTCGACCGATCCGTTCATACTGCTCTACAAACGCTTCAGAGACTCCTATGACATCAAAACTTGCTAAGCGATTCTTATCATTAAACAAGTAAATTCCCCAGCGCTGCACGCCAAAGCATTCGCTGACCTGATCCATAAATCGCAATCGCAATGCCTGTTCGGTGGAGGCAGTCGCTATCGCCTGCAATAAACCATGAAACGCATGAGTCATCACGGTGCCAAAAGCTATTAAAAAGTGTACCCAGTTGAGGACTATTTGAGCTTGAAAGCTTTCCCTACAATCGTTTCACGATACAGAACCGGAAGCAACAGGCACTAGAAAAATATGACTCAACTGCAAATCGGCTTCTTGATTTATCCAGGCGTGATTCAGCTCGATGTAATGGGGGCTTATCAAGTTCTAGCTTTTCCACCCAACACTCAAATTCATTTGATTTGGAAGACACGGTCTAAAATTACCAGCAACGAAGGGTTATCTCTGATGCCAACCACAACGTTTGCAGATTGCCCATTGCTGGATGTGCTTTGTGTTCCTGGTGGTGGGATGGGCCAAACCGCAATCATGCAGGATGCAGAAACGTTGGGCTTCCTGCAACAGCAGAGTGCAACTGCCCAATATGTGACTAGCGTATGCACTGGTTCGCTGATCCTAGCGGCGGCTGGGTTATTGCAAGGCTATCAAGCAACCTGTCACTGGGCCTTTCGAGAACAGTTGGCCATGCTGGGAGTAGACGTGGTGCCTCAACGGGTTGTGATTGACCGCAATCGCGTCACAGGAGCAGGTGTCACCTCAGGGATTGATTTTGGCTTAACGCTGCTGAGCTTACTTTGCGGTGAACAGATGGCGAAGATGACTCAACTGATGATGGAGTACAATCCTGCTCCTCCGTTTGATGCCGGTTCACCCGAAACCGCTAGCGAAGACGTGGTACAGTCGCTGTTGCGCTTTGGTCAACCGCTGCTCGACGCATTCCTGACACAAAGCCAAAACACTGCTGCTCGACTACGATTGGAGAACTGAAATTCGTGCTGTATCTTCCACAGCTTGGTAGACAGCAGTGAGATCTGCGAACAATTGTTACAATTCAAGCGCATCTTGACTTGTTTGGATCTCGACTTCATGACCCTCTCCACCCTCTCTATCGACCAGCATCGCCAGCAGTTTCCAGCCTTAGCCAACAAAGCCTACTTCAACTACGGTGGCCAAGGCACGATGCCAACTAGCGCCATCACCGCAATGCAGCAAGCGCATGAGTATATGCAGCAGGCTGGACCATTCTCCAGCGAAGTAAACCAATGGGTGACGCGGGAAAGCCAGCAGATGCGGCAGGCGATCGCCAGCGAGCTAGGAGTGCCTGCCAGCACGATCACGCTGACCGAAGATGTGACGGTGGGTTGCAACATTGCCCTTTGGGGCATCGAGTGGCAGGCCGGCGATCATTTACTGCTGTCCGACTGCGAGCATCCGGGTGTGGTGGCAACCGCCGCCGAAATTAGCCGCCGGTTTGGGGTCGAGGTGAGCACCTGCCCGCTGATGGCAACCCTGAATCAGGGCGATCCGGTGGCGGTGATTGCAGAACACTTGCGTCCAACTACTCGGCTACTGGTAATTAGCCATGTGCTTTGGAATACAGGTCAGGTGTTGCCCTTGCCAGAAATCATGCAGGTTTGTCATACGGCTCAGCCCCAGCCGGTGCGGGTTTTGGTCGATGCGGCCCAATCGGTGGGCATGTTGCCGCTAGATTTGGATGCCTGGGATGTGGATTTCTATGCCTTTACCGGACATAAGTGGCTCTGCGGTCCGGCGGGAGTGGGCGGGCTATACGTCGCGGCGCAGGTGCGGGATCAGTTGCATCCGACCTTTATCGGGTGGCGCAGTATTACCAAAACCGCGACCGGACAACCCACCGGATGGCAGCCGGATGGCAGTCGCTATGAAGTGGCAACTTCAGACTATGCGTTGTATCCAGCCCTGAGAGCGGCGATGGCAACCCATCAAGCATGGGGCAGCGCTACAGAGCGTTACCAGCAGATCCTGAAGCTAAGCGGTTATCTGTGGAAACGGCTAAACGACTTGACGTTTGTCACCTGTTTGCGCATGGCCCCGCCCGAATCGGGACTTGTTTCCTTTCAAATCGGCGACCACAGCCCCAAGCAACACGAGCAGCTAGTGCAGTTTTTAGAACGGCAGGGCTTCCTGCTGCGCACCATTCTCGACCCTACTTGCGTTCGTGCCTGTGTGCACTATTTCACCACCGAGGCCGAAATTGAACAGTTGATACAGACGATGCAAAAGTTTGGTGAGGATCTCTGATCCCCGTAGCACTAGCTACCTGGAATTTGGGGAACCTAAGTTAAGCTACAGGGGAATACCGTCTCTGTGATTACTTTTCTGTAACCACTTTTCTGTAACCACTTTTCTGTAACTGCTTTTCTGTGACTGCCTTCTAAGGAGCGTTCGAGCATGGCGAATCAGACTCAACCCGCACACCGCATAGTGATTGTTGGCGGCGGCTTTGGGGGACTTTATGCCGCCAAGGAACTGGGAAAATCCGAAGCGCATGTCACCCTGATCGACAAGCGCAATTTTCACCTGTTCCAACCCCTGCTGTATCAGGTAGCAACGGGGACCCTCTCGCCAGCTGACATTTCTTCGCCCTTGCGCGGCATCCTCAGCAGGTACCGCAACGTCAAGGTGCTGATGGACGAAGTCACCGATATTGACCCAGCCCAGCAAAGAGTAATGCTGCGCAATCGCCAAATTGACTACGATACGCTGATCGTAGCTACCGGCGTCAGCCATCACTACTTCGGAAACGACCACTGGAAGCCCACCGCTCCTGGACTCAAAACTGTCGAAGATGCCTTAGAGATGCGACGGCGGATTTTTGTCGCCTTTGAAGCGGCGGAGAAAGAAACCGATCCTGCCAAGCGCCAAGCCTGGTTGACCTTTGTGATTGTTGGCGGCGGTCCGACTGGGGTGGAACTAGCTGGCGCGATTGCCGAACTCGCCTTTAACACGCTGAAATCCGACTTCCGCAATATCGACACCACCGAAACCAAAATTCTGCTGATCGAAGGCTTAGACCGGGTGCTGCCCCCCTACCCGCCGGAACTCTCGGAGAAGGCGGCTCAGGCATTGGCTCGCTTAGGGGTAACGGTACAAACCCAATCGCTGGTGACGAACATCGACAAACACATTGTCACCGTGAAGCGGGGTGATGAGGTGCAGCAAATTCCGGCTCGTACAATTCTCTGGGCCGCAGGTGTGAAGGCATCGACTATGGGCAAGGTGCTGGAGCAACGCACCGGAGCCGAACTAGACCGGGTGGGGCGGGTGATGGTGGAGCCGGATCTGAGCATTCCGGGCCACCCGAATATTTTTGTGGTCGGGGATTTGGCCCACTTTGCCCATCAGGGAGGCCAGCCCCTACCCGGCGTGGCTCCGGTGGCCGTGCAGCAAGGCAAGTATGTGGCCAAACTGATTCGGCATCGGCTCAAGGGCGAGGCGCTGTCGGCGTTCCAGTATGATGATGCGGGCAGTCTGGCAGTAATTGGTCAGAACGAAGCAGTAGTGACGCTGCGCTCGATGAAGTTCAGCGGCTTTATTGCCTGGTTCATCTGGATCTTTGCCCATATCTACTACCTGATTGAGTTTGATAACAAGCTGGTGGTGATGATTCAGTGGATGTGGAACTACTTCACGCGCAATCGGGGTGCCCGCTTGATCACCGGCGAAAGCCTGCTGGGGCAAAGCGAAATCGATTCAGAAGGAAACTATAGTGTTGCATCGTCCAGCCAGTCCCCAGTTGAGGTATAACGTTGTGTATCACCACTCTGGAGTTATGCCGTGCAGTCTCCCCACGCCGCTAATGCCGCTTCTTCCACCCTCGTCCAATCGGCCACCCTCACCATTGAACTGACGGATTTCCGCAATCGTCAGGGCGTGGTTTGTGTAGCGCTGTTCAACAGTCCAGAGGGCTACCCGAGTAATCCCGATCGAGCCGTGCGGTCTGGCTGTTTTGCGATTACGCAACTGCCCTGCGAGGTGATGTTTGAGGATTTGCCGTTTGGTTGGTATGCAGTCGCAGCCCACCACGACGAAAACATGGACGGCAAGCTGAACTGCAATGCCTTGGGGATTCCGAAAGAAGGAATTGGCTTCTCTGGTAATCCGCCGATCTGGAAAGGGGCACCGCCGTTTCAGAAAGCCGTCTTCGAGTTTTCGCCCGACAATCCGCTAGTCCGCATCACCATGAAATATCTCTTGAAGTAGCCTCGGAAAGAATATCCAGATTCCTCTGCATCGTCTGCTGCAGTTGCTGCGTTAAGGTTGTAACTGTGCCAGTGCGATTCCGGCCATACTCGGCCAGATAGGGACGCAGATTAAGCGGTTGCCCGACTCGCAATAACGCCTGACGGTGGCCTTTGGCGGCTGGCTGGTCAATGTTGAACACCTCGCGTTCCAAACGGGTCAGGGTGTCCAAAAACCGCTCCGGAGTGGGACGTTCGGCGACATAGCCGTCGTAGATCGCATCAAAGTTGAGCATGCGGGTAATCGCTTTGCGCATCACTTCCCATTCGTCGCCACCGTCGCTCAAGAGGCTGTTGGCGCTATCATCGCTGCTATACCGAGTTTCCAGAATATGCTGAATCCGGTAAACTCGCTCCCGATTTGGTTCGTTGGGGGCTGGGGTAAGCCGCAATCGTTGCTCACATCGCTGCAAAATTTGGGACTTGAGCGCTGTGATTCGCTGATTCCAATCGGTTTCACTGGGTTCCAGCCCATATTCCTGCTCAAACCGTTGTAGCACTGCCGCCGCTATGCTCCGCAAGCGACTGTAGGAATCGCCTGTTTTAGGCAAATCCAATGCCTGCTCCAATCGGTTTAGGCTCTGCTCAATCAGAGGCGCGACATGGCCAATGTAGCGGTATTTGAGGCTGATCGGCACGATGTAGAAGTCTCGCACTGTGCCCTGCTTGGCCTGTTTAGATAGGGCTTGCAGCGCCATTTGCACTGCTCCGGGCCGAAAGGGCATCACCGTATCGTTTTGAAACGAGCAGCCGCCTTCTGGGAAAATCACCAGCTTACAGTCGGGCTGCATCAGCAGCTTCAATGTTTGCACCACACTGTCGCGGTCAGCCTGTCCGCGGCGGATCGAATAGGCCCCAATCCGCTGCAAAAGCCATCCTTCCAACCCCTGGAACCGCTCGTAGGCAGCCAAATAGTAGAACGGTTGCTGCACCACACTGGAAAACAAAAACATCACGACCGGATCGTCAAAGGTGGGGTGGTTACACAGCAGCAAACAGGGATTTTGCCGCAGCATAGAGAGCTGGACCTTGGGTTCGGTGCTAATCACTAGCTCCAGCTTATAGAACCAGCGCACCAGCTTAGGAGCTACGGTTTGCAGCAGTTTGACAAGCCGTGGGTTCAGTTTGGGCGGGTAGAAGGGGCGGGATGTCATGAAGGAAGTTGCGCTGAGCAGATAGCCTTTCAATCGTTGAAAATCTGCTCTAGAGATGTCAATATCGAGTCATAGTGAATCGGAGACAACCTGAACCTTTTGCGGATACTGAATCGACTGCCGATACTTCTTTGACTTGAACTTAGGAAACCCGGCTCTTTTGTCAAAGAAGTTTTTATAGGCAGTAGTGAGGTTAAGCTTATTTCTGACTCATCTGTAATCATACATTCCATACACAGAAACGTTGCAGGTTTCCACATCTAATGTAGACATAGTTTGGCAGATTGTTTCGCGCCATTAGCGCAATCGCTTTCGTCGTCAAAGACGTTCCCTCACGTACCTCCACACACTTCACAAGCGTTTCTGAAAACGTTTCTGAAAACGTTTCAAAATCATAAACATGAGGCAGTTCGACTCCAGGCTGAGTCACATGCTGAGCCAACCAAAAGCAAGCAACATCGAATCATACTCAGGTTACTGCTATTATCTAAGCAACCTCAACCCATATAGCAGGGTTACTCGCCAGAGAGGTGGAGAGCGATGGTGCGGTTAAAACAGTGGCAGTGGATCGTCCTAGCAACGCCAATTGTTCTAGTCGTCGGGTTTTTGTTAGTAGCAGCAGGTACCCAAATTCACGAGTGGCGATTGAACTGGATCTGGGCAGTATTTACCTTACTGCTGGTCGGTTGGCGCTGGCTGCTAGTGCGCTGGACTCAGCCCGCCATCAAACAGATTGAGGAGGCGATCAGCCAAGCCAATGCCGAAATAGAAGCGTTAACCGATGCCAATCAGCCGGTAGCCGGAGATGCCGCTCGTCGGACCGAGACAGCATTAGAAACAATTTTGATGGCTGCTCAAGCCGACCCGCCCCTTTGGGAAGACTGGTCCATCTTTTGGAGGCGCTGCAAGGAAGTGGTGACTGCCGTTGCCCATATTTACCATCCGGAGGTGAAGTATCCCCTGCTGAATATCTACATTCCTCAAGCCTATGGGCTGATTCGCGGTACGGTAGACGACATGGATCTGTGGATGCAGAAGCTATCGCCAGTACTGAATCAGGTGACGGTGGGGCAAGGCTATCAAGCCTATGAAGTGTATCGCCAGTTGGAACCTTCAGCTCGCAAGCTTTGGCAGGTCTGGAATTGGGCGCAATGGGTGTTTAATCCAGCCGCGGCGGCGGCGAGGCAGGCCAGTCAGCGCTACAGCGATCAAGCCAATCAGCAATTGCTGGTGAATCTAGGGCAGTCATTGCGGGAAGCCGCTCTGCGCAATCTCGGTCGGCAAGCCACTCTGCTCTACAGCGGCACCCTACCCAGCCTAACTTCAGCACCTCCCACGTTAACCAATCCTCAAACTCAAACCCTACGGGAAATTTTGACCCAAGCCGAACCCGTCGAAACCGTGGAGCAGCAGCCAGTCAGTATTTTATTGGTAGGACGCACCGGAGCTGGTAAAAGCAGTGTGATCAATACCTTGTTTGAGGCGGATCTGGCGGCGGTAGATGTGTTGCCCAGTACGGACCAGATCCAAAGCTATCAGTGGCAAACGGCAACAGGTGAATCGTTGACGCTGTGGGATACGCCTGGATACGAACAGGTCGATCGCGAGAACTTTCGCCAGCAGGTATTGGAGTACGCTGCCACTGCAGATTTGCTGCTACTGGTGACTCCGGCGCTGGATCCGGCCCTACAAATGGACGCAGATTTTCTCCGAGACATCAAAACGGACCTATCTAATCTGTCTGATCTGTCTGACCTATCGGACCTGCCGGTAATTGCGATTGTTACCCAGGTTGATCGGCTACGTCCGGTGCGAGAATGGCAGCCGCCTTATGACTGGCAGTGGGGCAACCGTCCCAAAGAAGTGGCAATCCGGGAAGCCACCCAATACCGAGCGCAAGCTCTAGGCGAGTACTGTGACCGGGTATTGCCGCTGGTGACGAGCGATTCCCAATCAGGGCGAGCCGCATGGGGAGCTGATGTGCTGTCGCTAGCGCTCGTAGAAGCAATTGCCCCGGCCAAGCAAATTCGGTTAGCTCGCTTTCTGCGCGATTTGGATGCGCGCTCGGTAGCAGCCAGCAAAATCATCGACCACTACCGCTTTCAAATGACCACGACCCAAGGGCTGACCGCACTACTCAAAAGTCCGGTGCTGGCGTTTATTTCCACCTTGGCGACTGGTTCCCCTACCCTCGCCTATGTGTTAGCTGAAAAAATTCCGGTCGAGCAGTTGCCGCTAGTCATTGGTCGGCTCCAAATGGCCTATGACCTGTTTTCACTGCTGAAGCCAGACCGAGCCTTTGACCTAAATGCCCTCTGGCCGTTGTTACTAGACACCTCTGCCCCACCCGATCGCAGTGCCACTGCCTTAGGCCAGTCCCTAACCGAGTATTGGACACAGAACTTGAGTACAGAACAGCTTCAAACACGCTATCAGGGCTATTTGCAATAAAGCTTAGAACACATACTAGATGCCATAAATCGTTGCGGCGTCCGTGTTTCAAATTACAAAGTCCGAACCGCGAATTGAACTACAGCGTTTTTTACTCATGTGAGGGGTGAGGGGTGAGGGGTGAGGGGTGAGGGGTGAGGGGTGAGGGCACTGCGCCCGTTTTTCGTACTTCACTAGCCTGAAAAAGGCTGTAATACCATTTCCCTTTAATCGGGCTACAGATTACAGCATTCGATGGGTTGCGGTATGCAGCTTCCGTAATTCAAAACTCAAAACTCGGTTCGGCTGACTCACCGGAAGCCAAAACTTAAAACTAAGAATTGGTATAAGTGTTCATCCTTACATTGGTTTTGGATGTCGAGTAATGCGGCTCCTCCTTTCGATTCTTGAAAACATGCGCCCCGCGATAGACCATGAGCTGGGATCTGGTCACTACCATAAAAGCATGAAGTTTCGTTAAGGAAATTGCACGATGGCTACTACTCCTGAAACCCGTCCTACCACCGATCTGCCTCCTGTCGCGCGTGAATATAATGGCATCGACCGCAATGCATTTCGGTTCGGTTGGAATCCTCAAGCTGAACTGTGGAATGGCCGTCTAGCGATGATTGGCTTCTTGGCCTATTTGCTGTGGGACATCGCTGGTTTTAGCGTGGTGCGTGATATTCTGCATCTCGTGTCCTACTAAAACACCATTCCAATTTCAATCCAGACCTGACGTGCTGATAAATCATTAATCAGCCTATTATCTCTCCCGTATCTACTACTGTACGTGCACCATATGCAGCCAAGTTGGGCTGGCTGTTCTAAACTGGCTGTTCTAAACCAGTGGACAGTTAGCCCAACTTCAGTATGCAACTCTCAATTCTTCAGAATCATCCTTGGAGGAACTCATGTCTCATTTTCAAACGCTACGTAGCAAACTCACCGATATTGAGCTATTGAAAACATGCCTGCGAGAGTTGGGCATCACAGTCCAAACCAACACTGAAGTTCGCGGTGCTGGATGTCAACGCATTCAGGCTGACGTTGTGGCTGTGCTAGAGGGTGGCTACGATATAGGTTGGTCTCGCAATCCTAATGGCTCACTCGATCTGGTTGCTGATCTCTGGGGTGTGGCCAGCAAACACAACATTGCCGAGTTGATGTCCTCGATTAATCAAAAATACATGCTAAACAAGACATTAACAGCGATACAGCAACCAGGACTACAGCATGCCAGAGTGCAAGTGATGATGCAAAGCTAACTAACGGATCGCTAAAAGCTAGTTATAGGCATGGTTAACGTAACTGAGTATAGCTAGTAGGCATAACTGAGCCTACCTCAGTATTCTCCATCTCTATACTCGCCAACCCACTGCACTCACCCTCAGCGCTGTCTTCAAGTCTGGAGTCAACGTGATGTTGTAGCTAAAGGGAGACTTCTTTGTTTGATCAATTTGCTGCATCGGAGCGCCGTCTAGCTTGCGGGGGGCAAAGTAGGACAGGCCATTCACCCACAGGTTGTTACCACTCATGTTCATGCCCTTCACCACAAAGCTGTTGCTTTTGCCGTTATTAATGGCTGACAAGTAAACCGCTGATAGCAGCTTGCCGTTAGCTGGATCTAACCGGGCGACTACCGCAACCTTGGGGCCGCCTCCGTTTCCATAGCTGCGCAACCACGGTTGAGTAGCTCCTCCGCTCACTCGGCGAAAGTCCTGGTTCGGCTGTCCCTGAGTCCCATCGACGCTAAAGGCGGCATACAGCTGCTTGCCGTTGTAGAACAAGCCGTAGCCTCGACCATCAGCCCCGGTCGTTTCATACTTGGTGTTGGCCCACTTCAGCCTACTGCCCTCATACGCTAGCACAATTGGATCCTGGTTGAGTTTGGTTACTTGATTGGTGCCAATGAATAGCGTCATTCGCCCTACAGTGATCCGAGCTGCCCCACTGGCAGCGGCGGCTTGAAAGCTCATATTGCGGGTCAACTTGATTGTTCGATCTACAACTGATGATGCTGAACGGCTTGTGCTGGAACGAGTTTCAAGCAGAGAATTGCTCAGTTTAGAGCGACCAGAGACTGACGTTTCCAGAGCCACCGCCAGAGCCACCGATTGATGGATTGAACTGTTTGAATAAGGTACTCGAACCATAACTAAGACTGTAAAAGCGGTTGAATAGTTTAAATAAACACTCTACTTTTAGAAAGAGCAGTTAGAAAATGGCAGTAGCAATGTGATCTGAAACAAACAACAGAAAAGGATTTTATGAGAATCAGATCATTAATTTCGAATGAATTTATTAGTTACTTTGCTAATTGATCTGCAAGCATACAGCCTTTTTCAGGCTAGTGAAATACGAAAAACGGAGTGCAGTGCCCCTGCCCCCACCGCTCGGCTGATTTTTCTGGCCCCATGGGGGGCAGTGCGCTCGCGTCGAATCCCCTCACATGAGTGAAAAACGCTGTAGAAAACTTACTATACTTTCGGTGTAAGTAGGTAGGCTAAATTGATCTTCGCTCCACAATGCCAGGTCTCGACTCCGCTCAACCCTCTGCTTCCCGAAAAGTTGCGCATTGAGCGGAGTCGAAATGCGTCTTCTCAATCATTGCGCCCACCTACTTAGATGCTTTTCCAGCAATTGCTTAGACTAAAGTCAATTTGCAGTCGGCCCATAAAACAAAACCCGCTAGGCGGGTTGACTTAATTCAACTAATGCTGCAATAGAGGTAAATCTAGCGGTTCCAGCAAAATTGCCAATACTGGACTACTCTCCACCGCCCATAATTTGCGGCACCTTAAAAAATTCGCCTTGGGAAGTCTCTTCCTGTTCTGGAGCGCTGTCAAGGATCAGATCACGATTGCCGTAGGGGTCCAATTGGTCTGGACGGGTCACATTACTGACATCAATCGCTCGGGCTGTAGGTGACACCGTTTCAGTATCGAGTTCACTTAGCAGCTCAAAGTAATCTAGAATGCTGCCCAGTTGTGTAGTAAACCGCTCCTCTTCTTCAGGAGTTAGTTCCAAACGGGCAAGGTGAGCAACTTTACGGACTTGTTCGCGATCGATCATAGAAGTAAAAGTTTCATAGAAGTAAAAGTTTTGAGTTTTGAATTTTAAGTTTTGAGTTAAGCGGAAAGGTAACTTTGAGTTTTGAGTTAAAAAGTGACTTTGAGTTTTAAGTGTTGAAGTGGTAAGGGAATTAAACACTTCTAAACCAATTGATTGCTGCCTTCTCCCAGACCAACTACTACAATCAAACTACACTTTAATCAACTCAAAACTCAAAGCTTAAACTCAAAACTCTTTAGAAGAAAGCATCTAGCTTGGCCCGTCCAGTCGTTTTGAGCCAGTTTTGGGCTTCGATGTAGTTATTGGGCGCTAAGCGAATGGCTCGTTGCCAGTAGTCGGCGGCTTTGTCAAAGTAGGAGTCAGCCTCTTCGCTCTTGCCAGCTTCTTGGGCCTGTTCGCCCAAATAGTGGTAAATTACCGCAATGTTGTTGAGCGACTGGGGCATGCCGGGATTCAGCTCTAGGGCTTGGTGATACAGCTCCAATGCTTTGTCGTGGTCGCCATTGCTGGCGTAGATTAGGCCCATGTTGTAGAGAATAAAGCTGCGGTCGCGTGGATCGTTTTCCAGCGTCAGAGCCTCTTCGTAGTTGGCCAAAGCTTCAGCGTATTCGCCATCGGCTTGGGCAGACATACCATCTCGATAATAGGCAAAGGCTTGTTTAGCCGTGTAGCTGGTCGGCAGCAGTTTGAGGATCAGATCTGCCATTACCGTAAAAGATTTATCGATAAAGTTATCGTTGCGTTGAGATCTTGGCATAGGTGCCTCTTAAAAGTTGGCGCTAAATGACTCAGACCAGATTGAAGCAAGTAGAAGCTCTGTCCTAGCGCTTCACTTTAAAAGAATAGCGTGTTGCCTTAGAGGAATGGTCTATTTCGCAGATCGGTTTGGCTCGATTGCTTGATTTTCAGTCTACTCAAGGTATTTCAAGTGATTAAATCAAACAAAAACTCGCTCTCTGCCTGATGTAGACAAAGCGAGCGAGCGGTGTCAAGGGGAACCAAAGGAATGCAGACCTCAAAGCTGCTGATGGGAGATTGGCTCTGTACCCGGTTTGAGCTGGGGGAGGCGAATCACGTAGCGGTAGCCTTCTTCTGCCGAGCCTTGAATCACGATATCCCCCGCATGCAGCTGTGCCAACTGCTGACTCAGCATTAGCCCCAGACTTTGACGAGAATCGGCTGGCTGAGAAGGCTTGGATTCGGTGCTGAGGGTAGGAGTGTCCCAGGTTTCTGGATGGTCCCAAGCGGGCAGAGCTGTCCAGCCTGTGGGTTCCGTACTGACGAGGGCGATATCGGTCTCCGGATCGGGCGGGTGTAACGCTAGCGCGACCTGAGGCAGACCATCGCCCAGCCAAGGATGGGAAGCCCAAACCGAGAGGTGCAAAGCGTTCTGTTTGCGAGAGACATGAATCCGGATGACGCTGTCGGAACTAGAGGCTTGAATCACACTAAAAACCAGGTGATAAAGCATTTGCCGCACTTTGTCCTTATCCAATACCCAGATGCGATTTCCTGGCTCGACGCTCAACTGAATTTGCTGTTCGCGGCGTTGAGCCGTTTGGTTCAGGGTACTAATAGCCTGTTGGCACAACATCTCAATGTCAATCGGATTGAGGTTGAGGTTTGGACTCTGCTCATCCAGTGAACCTAGCTCTACGAGTTCATTCACAAGCGTGAGCAAATATTGACCGCTGTTATGAATGATCTGGAGGTATTCCTGCTGCTTATCGGATAGAGGGCCGTAGATGCCCTGACTCAAAACCTTTGCCATTCCCAGGATAGAGGTTAAGGGAGTACAGAGTTCCTGGGCCATTTGCGACAGTAGACTCGCTTTGACAGCGCTAGGAGCTAGCGTTGTATCCAGAGCGGGCGCAGGTGGGGGAAGCTGCTGGAGCTGTTGGAGATGGTTGCGTTCAAACTCGCTCATACTCCAACGGGCGATCAACTCCAAAAACGCTATATCTTGGTCGGAAAAGGTGCGCGGGTTCAGCCCCATTACCGCCAGCGTGCCGATGCATTGACCAGTGGCGGTCACCAGCGGTACACCAAGATAGGAGCGAATGCCGTAGCGCTGCACCAGCAGGGTTTTGGAAAAGAGAGGGTCGGCAATGGCATCGGCAATGGCAAGAACGCGCTGCTCCACCACCACACGGGGACAGAATGCCTCTGTTCGAGCAATCTGGCGCGACGTAGCTAAGTTATTCATTAGGCCAATGCGAGACAGCCCCACAGCAGACTTAAACCATACCCGATCGCGAGTGAGAATACCCAGAACGCAAATGGGTGAATTCAGAAAATGGGCAGCCGTTTGCGTTGCCTCTTCAAAAATGGGCACATTGCTAGATTCCAGCAACCCCAATTCTTCTAACGTTCGAGTGCGCTGCAGCTCCGCTTGAGCTGATGTTGGCCCCAGACCACAATACAAGTTTTCATCCGGGATCATTTTGATAACCCCATTTCTTAGGTTCCCTATAGCAATCACGTTAAAAGTTAACGGAAAGTCATTCACTATACCTAAGGTTCCCGCACTTCTAGAATCGGAAACAATAAAGATAAGATGCTGCCAAAATCTATCTAAGGGCATACTCAGAACCAAGCCGCCGGCTTGTCCCAATTTAGTAAAAGCTTAAAATAAATGTAATTAATATTACTGGTAATTTCGTGTAACCACGTAGAAAATCTAGAGGTTTATACAGGATTTTTGAAGGCTTTTGAAAGACTGAGGTAGGGCTGAAATGGTGTCTGATCGACCTCTGTTTTTTTCTGCCTGTAAGGATCATTCATTTTTGAGAGAGGCTTGAGAGATGATGGTTTGTTTCAGCAACGTCGCTCTTTGGCAACACAACCTGTCTCTGGCTATGCTGTTGAGAACATTATTGATGCAGGGAAGTCATGTCAGAGATTGTCCTAGAAGTGGAAGGCGAAGGAGCGGTTGCCGCCACAGAGGAACTGTTACAAACACCGGGCATTGCTGGGAGCTGGGAGCCTGCGACCGAGGAACCCCAGCGAGACGGGGTGTTAGCCACCATTGCTACGATTGTTGGGATTACGGTTGGGGTGGTGGAACTGGCGGAGAAGATTTACCACTGGTATCAAAAGCGGCGGCAGCAGCCGGATCCAACGCAGCGGATTGAGCGGGCGATAGTAAAGTGGCCCATCGGGTACTGATCACAAGCTGCTACGACGTAAAGCTGCCGCCAGACTGGCGGTTGAGGTCGCTGCACCGAGAGATGGTGCCAGCACTGCGGGGAGCCGAGCTGCAAAAAAAGTATGAGCGGCTGTCAGCGTTTAGCCCAGACTCCCAAGTAGAGCCAGCGCTGCAAGAGCAGGCCAAACGGGCGGCCGATGGCAACCCCCGCTTGCTGGAATGGCTAAACAAGCTGCTGCTGGCAGGCGATGTCGATACCGGGGCGATTTTGCCCCAGATCGCAGCCAAGGCGGCAGAATTCCGGGAAGCGATTTTGGCAGAGGCCCTGTTAGCCCAGCAGTCCGAAGCGTTGAAACAGCTCTTAGCCAGAGGTTTGGTGTATGAGCTACCCGTGCCAGAAGCCGCCATGATGGCCGTGTGGGACGGCATCCCCGCAGTAGAGCGCCAGCGCCAGTGGGCAATCGATCTGGGCCTGCTGGAAGCCTTTCCGCTCAGCCAAACTCCGGTCTACCGCGTGTCGCGTCTGCTTGCCCCGCTGCTGCCCAACCTCGACCCGGCGCTGCTGCCTGCCGCTGCTACCACGCTCTACCGCCTCTGGTGGCAAGCATCAGAAACCTTGACCGAAGAACAACGGCAGGAAATGCACCGACTGGCGCTAGCCGCAGGACAGGCCGAAATCGCCGCGGAGATTGGCAGTGCGCTGGCTCACCGTTGGTATAGTCAGAGCCGGTTTCGAGAAGCCGTGGAACTCTGCCAGAACACCCTAGCGATTGCGCCGGATTACCGCATCTATCACAGTCTGGCTCGCTCTGAAACACCGCTGGGTCAGGTCAGTGCTGCCCTAGCCCACTATCAGCAGGCGCTGGAAACCTGCCCGGAGGCAGAAGTGCGGGAAAGAGCAGCGATTTTGCACAACTCCGCCGGCATCTATGCGCAACAAGGGCAAGTGGAGCAGGCACTCTCGCTCTATCAGCAGTCGTTGCAGTTGAAAGAAGCGATTGGGGATGTGCAAGGCAAAGCGGCCACGTTGGCGAACATGGCCTATCTAGCAGGTCAACAGGGGGATTTGGTGCAGCAGCTTCAGCTCAATCTGCAAGCGGCGGAAGCACTGGCTCGGATTTGGGCTTATCCCGATTTGGTTACAGTTCTGAGCAATCTGGGCACGTCTGCCCCAGCTCATCGACTCGCCTATCTCGCCCAAGCCCTCTGGCTAGGCTTGCGAATTCAGCTTCCATTCGATCGCAAAATGGGTCTCCTCCATGTCCTCTTCCAAGCCGTTCCCCAAGCCGACGCCTTAGAGCCGCTGCTGGCTACAACCGCCCTTCTGCTTTGTCAAAGCCAAGGCAAAGACCATCCCCACTCAGAACAGTGGCAGCAACAAGCGCTAGAGATGATCGTATACGCAGCTCAGAATCAAGACGTGAACTTTGAAACCGAAGCGGATTTACGGGCTTGGCTAACCGAAGCTCAGCTCAACGATCCAGAGTCCTTTTTGCCCCGCCTCAGTCAGCAGCTCGAAGCGCTGGTTGGTGAGCAGTGGTTGTTTGATCGCAGGGCGTTTGGTTGAATCGCCGGTTAAGCAAAGACCTGAGTTAATCCAGTTTAGGATCTACGCGGATCGCAGTAGATCGATTGAATTCAGTGGCTAGTAACCTTTGTATCCTAACCACCTCTCTTTTTGTTATGCCGTTGGTTGTTATGCTGCTGGATTTGGCTACATAGTCTCAGTAGATCGAAAATGAATTTGTTTAGCTCTCTAGGTTTGGGTTTGATCCCCCTAAATCCCCCTTACTAAGGGGGACTTCAAACCATTGTTGGCTTGGTTCCCCCCTTTTGTAAGGGGGGTAGGGGGGATCTCAACAGGATTTGCGATCTACTGAGTCTCCCAAATAATGGTTTCTCCTAGCATTTTCTAGCATGTGTCTAGTTACACACTTAGCAATGGCAGATCGAGGGCTTGAAGATTAACGACATCCACATTTTTAGAATAGTTATCAATTGTAATAGCAACAATCTTGCCTTGGTCGTCGTAATCTAGTATCAAATCATCCGTGATGGCATCGGTAGACGCAACAGGTTTACTAGTCAGTTCGATCGCTAATGTATCCGTTTCAGAAAAATATTGAATCTTCATGAGGGTTCCTCGCCTCGCTGTTGTCGTTTGTAAAAGTTACGGTCAACAAAAGCATTGTGAATGGTTTCTCCATCCTCTAGTGTGATCACCCGTAAAGCTCGACCTTCTGCTTCTGAAATATTGCCCCAATAGGAAATCCGACCATTTGGTTGCACTTCTCGCTTGATCGGGTTTGCCAATACACGCTCGATCCACTCTCGTTGAACTTCAGGATGCTTCTGAGAAGCAAACTCAATGAAATAGTCGGTCATTTTCATGGGTGATCTTGTCCGTCAGCATGTTGTACGCTTTTCCTCCTCCTTTGCAACGGGTTGGCCTTCTACAATGGCAATTTCTTCTTCTGTCAATCCATAGAGCTTATAAACAATTTGATCAATCAGGTTGTCGCACCGCATCAGTTGCATTTTGATGGGCAGCAGGGTATCCAGACTAGCTTGATATTTCTTTTCCAGCGTTTGCTGCTCTTTGCGGGCTGTCGGATCGATTTCGATTTTCTTTTTGTTTTTCTTCAGCAGGTCGATCAAGGCATCAAAACTGAGGTGGAGTTTGCCTGCGTCGTTATCAGCATTGGCTCTACCTGTCCTTTTTTGTAATAATCTTTGTAATAATCGCCTAGGTAGTTTTGAATCTTAGATTTGTTGGTGAGGCATCAATGGGGCAACAAATGACTCACATCTACCTGCCACTCTGGTGATTCTTGAATGCGATGCTCCAGGTAGTGTTGTGAAAACAGCGGCTTGTTCGGCTTTTGCCCATCTGTCATAATCGAGTTCCCGTGCTTCAGTCCTACGAGTTGAGCGTAAAATCCTGGAGAATGCTCAGGATTTCCACTTAAATCTTAATTCTGGCTCAAAAGTCTTTAGCCCGGATCATCAAACCTAAAAACCGAACCGGGAATTAATATACCTGCTACAGACAGGTCATTCCACGCAGGCAACTGAATCAATTTATCAACTGGCTCTCGGTTACGCCCCCACCGAGGACTTGCGGCATAACAAGCTGGTTAGCAGTCTGCTGCAACTGATGCATATGGTGGAACAAATTCCAGCAGTACTGTTCCGGCAAGCCGCAAGTGACCGCTCCGCGCAGCACAACGTTAAAGTACCAGTCGTTGGGGGCATGTTCTTCGGTGAGTTTTTCAATCACCGTATAGGTGCGAACTTGGCTGTAGCGCTGGCTTCGGCAAATCACTTCGATGGTTTCGTGACGGTAACCTTCTTCGCGTTCGTCGAGCCGGTGGCTGAGTCGCCACGGCAACCGGTAGAGCACACCTTCGACCCGTGCCGTCGAATCTTTGACGATATCCAACACGCCACAATTGCGCCGCTGCGAGCGTCTAAAGAAGCCAAGCCGATAGCCTTCTAGCGTGGCGGCACCAATCACAAATGGATGGGTGCTTTCTCCCAGCGAGCGTTTCAGGTCCACCGGGCACATGCAGGAGCCATAGGCAAAGTAGTAAAACGAAGGGCTGGCTGGGTTGAAGCTGCTGTCAGGAACGGGTTGGCTGGAGGTGGTTCGCATGGTGGAATGGTCGGAGAAGAATGGCTAGCAGTACAAGAGATTTCTACAAGCATCCGTAAAAGAAATACGAAAAGCGCTCTCGTTTCATCGTATTCCTGCTGATATGCAGTGATTGTATCAAAGACTGCTTGACATGTCACGTATTCCGATTGAATAACCGTAGATTCGGGATGGCGCTACGCGAGAATTGGTTCCCATTGCCTGTAGAATCGGGAAATGACACATCTGATACCAGTTCTTAGTTTTGAGTTTTGAGTTTTGAGTTTTAAGTTATGGAGCCTGCGCAATGTAGCCTGTTGAGCTTGGTGATCGGTAGCTCAAGCAAAGGGAAATGGTATGACTGCTGATATTCCGAAGTGCGCTTGGCGGCGGGCGCTTGGTTTGGGTTGGGAACGGCCCTACCGGGTGCGCTATGCCAGCAATATTGACGATGGCCCTTGGCATGGGATGCCGCTGGGTGGGTTTGGGGCGGGCTGCATCGGGCGCTCGCATCGAGGTGACTTTAACCTCTGGCACATCGACGGCGGCGAGCATCTGTTTCGCCCAATTCCGGCCTGTCAGTTTAGCGTGTTTGAGCAGGTGGGAGCCGAGCCGCCGCAAGCTTACGCCCTCTGTACCGAACCGCCAGACGGCAGCCTTAGCGGTTGGAGTTGGTATCCGAGTAGCGAAAGTCAAGCCTCTGAGACAGGCGAGACAGGTGGGACAGGCGAGTATTTTGCCCTGTACCCGCGGAGCTGGTTTGTTTACCGGAATGTGTTTCAGGCCGAGCTAGTGTGCGAGCAGTTTTCGCCCATTTTGCCCCACAACTATCGAGAAACCAGCTATCCGGTAGCCGTGTTTGAGTGGAAGGCGCACAACCCAACCGATCAGCCGATAACACTGAGCATTATGCTGACTTGGCAGAACACGGTGGGCTGGTTTCGCAATACCCTGAAGTTGCCGGAAGTGCGTGTCCGCGATGATGGCAGTCCGGTGTACGAGTATCAGCCTGCCTGGGGAGAGAGTGCGGGGAATTTTGCTCGGCAGTACGCGGAGGGATCGGTCGCGGGCATTGTGCTGGATCGGCAAAATCGGCCTACGACACCGGCAGAAGGAGATGGGCAGTGGTGTTTGGCCGTCAAGACTGAGCCTGAACGATCCAGAGAGCAGGTGTTTCGCTGTAACCGTTGGCAGCCGACTGGAGACGGCAGCGAGATCTGGGCTAGCTTTGCGGCAGATGGTTCGATTCCAAACGACAACGCTGAGCTAGCCGCCGTGGCCGGAGACCAGATAGCGAGTGCCTGCGCGGTCCGCTTGCAGCTCCAACCCGGTGAAACGCGCCGAATTCCGTTTGTCGTGAGCTGGGATTTCCCGGTGACGGAGTTTGCCGAGGGCATTCAGTACAACCGCCGCTACACCGACTTTTTTGGCCGCGATGGCCGCCATGCGTGGCAAATCGCCCAAACGGCGCTAGAACAGTACCCTAGTTGGCAGGCCCAAATTCAGCAGTGGCAGCAGCCGATTCTGGACCGCGACGACTGGCCGGATTGGTTCAAGATGGCGCTGTTTAACGAACTTTATGACCTATGCAGCGGCGGCAGCCTCTGGAGTGCAGCAACCAAACGAGACCCGATCGGTCAATTTGCGATTCTGGAATGTTTGGACTACCGCTGGTACGAAAGCCTGGATGTGCGCCTGTACGGTTCATTTGCGCTATTGATTCTATTTCCTGATCTGGACAAGGCAGTGCTGCGAGCCTTTGCCCGCGCCATCCCCACCGACGACACCCGCACCCGTACAATTGGCTACTACTACACGATTGGCAAACCCAGTCCCCAAGCTCTCCGCAAAGCCAAAAACGCGACGCCCCACGATCTCGGTGCGCCCAACGAGCATGTTTGGGAGAAGACCAACTACACCAGCTATCAGGATTGCAATCTCTGGAAAGACTTGGGCAGCGATTTTGTGCTTCAGGTCTACCGCGATTTTGTCTTTACAGGCTGTACAGACCTAGCCTTTCTGGCGGAATGCTGGGACGCGATTGTGGCAGCTTTAGCCTATTTGAAGTCCTTTGACTTTGACCAAGACGGGATTCCCGAAAACTCTGGTGCACCGGATCAAACCTTCGACGACTGGCGACTTCAGGGCGTAAGTGCCTACTGCGGCGGACTGTGGATTGCCGCGCTGGAAGCGGCACTTGCCATCGGAGAGATTCTGGCGGACCGGGTATCCCCTGAAGTGTTGGCGGAGTATCGGCACTGGCTAAAGCAGGCGCGGATCGTTTACCAAACCAAGCTGTGGAATGGCACCTATTACCGCCTCGATAGTGACAGTGGCTCAGACGTGGTGATGGCGGATCAGCTCTGTGGTCAGTTTTATGCGCGGCTGTTGGGTCTGCCGGATGTGGTGCCAACAGAATGCGCCGAGTCGGCCTTGCGGACTATCTACGAAGCCTGTTTCCTGAAATTTCATGATGGTCGGTTTGGTGCAGCCAACGGATTACGTCCCGACGGTTCTCCCGTTAACCCCAACGATACCCATCCGCTCGAAGTCTGGACTGGGATCAACTTTGGCTTAGCTGCTTTCTTGCTGCAAATGGGAATGCGCTCCGAAGCGCTCCGCCTCACCCAAGCCGTGGTGCAGCAAATCTACGATAACGGGCTGCAATTTCGCACCCCCGAAGCGATCACAGCCGCCGGCACCTTCCGCGCCTCTCACTACCTGCGGCCTATGGCAATTTGGCTGGTGTATTGGGTAGGGAGCAATGAGTTTTGAGTTTTGAGTTTTGAGTTTTGAGTTCATGTCCGATTAATGGGTTTCATGGGTCGTTGTTTTGGTCCGGGCGTTATTTCCCGCGATTGTCTAGAAGGATTTGGTCCAGGTTTTAAGGGTTGGGCAGTTCTTGAGCATCCTGTAATGCCATTGTTTGAAGTGACTGGTTCAACTGAATAGCGTTCAACTCAAAACTCAAAACTCAAAACTTAAAACTACTTAAGGGTAAGTACAATCAAAGCAGCTAAAGTTGTTTATAGGCTTCGGTTTCTATGGCACGCGGCGATCAAATTTATGTGATGCGCCCCTTAATCAATCGGGAAGGGGACTATGAACATCATGGCATCGATTGCGGAGACGGAACGGTGATTCACTACTACAAGGGTGGAGAGGTGCCAACCGTCGCCCGCACAAGTTTTGAAGTGTTTGCGCGAGGTAATCCGGTGTTTGTCAAGCCCTATGTCGCTTCCTATGTGCCGGATGTAGTAGTGGAGCGAGCTGAGAGTCGGTTGGGTGAGCAGCAGTACAATCTGTTAACCAACAACTGCGAGCATTTTGCGACCTGGTGTAAGGTGGGCCGCAGTGAAAGTCAGCAGTTGCTGGATTATGGCGTAGGACTGGGAACAGTCAACCCGTTTGATGCCCGCTCGATGCTAGATGGAGCCGTGCAGGATGGTGATCCAGTCAAGGCGGCTGAATTGTTGGCTGCTGCGATGAGCAGTAGTGCTTCTGCACGGAGTCGGCTGCAAACCCAGGCCAACAGATTGCAAGCGGAGATGAATACCTGGCAACGGGTGGCGCAAGCTGCCTTACAGCGAGGCCGAGAGGATCTGGCAAGAGCCGCCTTGGAACGCAAGGTCAAATTCAAGCGCCAATGGAATGATGTTCAATCTCAGTTACAGCAGTTGGATGCAATGCAGGAAACACTGGTTCGTAATTCGCAGAAACTGCAGCAGCAGATCGCAATCGATGCACCCTATCCATTTGGCTAACGCTAGAGCGGATGCTGCTAATTTACCGCAATGTCATGCTGCTGTGTCATGCTGCTATGTCATAACGGCATTGCTAGTGGAAGCGGCTGTAGGGGAGGCTGCCCCCAGATCGGCCTCTAGATCAACCGTGCCCTGAACGGTCAACACAGAACAGGAGGCGTGGTGAAGCACGTAATTGCTGACGCTGCCCATAAATAGCTCATTCAATCCCTTATAGCCACGACGGCCCATAACAATCAAATTGGCATTCCAATTGCGGGCGAGTGAGCAGATGGTGCTGCCAGGGTCACCAAGGGCTTGGGTAAATTCGGTAGGAATACCGGCAGATGTGGCAATTGCAGTTTGAGCCTGCAGAAACTCTAGAATTTGATCCTGAACGGCCTGCCATTGTTTCAGATGCAGCTCGACATCTTCAGCCCGAAACATGGGATAGGTGCCGTGAATCGCAAACACCGGACTCGGAAAGCTGGATTCTGCTGGGGATAGAACATGCACCAGCATCAGTTGAGAGTTTAGTGTCTTGGCCATTGCCATTGCGGTTGCAAAGGCCTGCTGGCTGACATCCGACTGATCCAGTGCGACTAAAATTCGATGAAACATACAACCCTCCTTCAGAGCGGTGTCCAATTTGGATGCATGGAATTCCAAGCACTCTCCATGTAGTTTGATGTAGTTTGATGCGGCAAGTTGGTTCTGGTGTGATCTTGCGTTGTGATCTTGCGGCAATCTTTGGAAATCAATTCGAAGTTGGTTGAGTACCCATAAGCTTTACCCTTCCTATTTCATTGTATCGGCTCAGACCGTTCGTTATAACAATCGATCACAAAAATTAGATTGCCTTACTCAACTCAGCCAATGTGAGCAGGCTCTCTAGTCGCTCGCAGTGATGGAAGTTTATAAGATAACGCTGCGCTAACAGTCGCTAGACACCATTTAGTTACTAAAGAGAGTAGTAAATGGTGAATAGTGTTTCGGTGAGGGGTGAGGGGCTTCGACGCGAGCGCTCAGCCGAGCGGTGAGGGGTGAGGGGGTTGACTATAAAGCGCTCGGATTAGTACATAGCGTGTTGCTTATAGTGTGTTCTTAATTTTTTCGATTTTATATACTCTAGCTTTTCTGATAAATTCACCAAGCAGTAATCTAAGCTGAGTTCATCACTTGCTACTCTTGTCCGAATCAGAGTCCGCACAAACGCCAACTCTTCAGGCATAACCTTGCAATCTGCTTCGATCAACGCAATTATTTAGTCATGCTCGCACCAACTCAGGACACCATCCGCAATCGACTGTTCAATGATGGTCTTGAGTTGATCAAGAGCAAGTTGAGGAAGATTGCTTAAAATTGTGGTAGCTAAAGTTTACTTAGGCGGTGTCACTGCAGTTCATACTGTTGGGGGATGTTTTGCCCTAAAAAAGCCGCTACAGAGTAGTGAGCTAACTAGAGGTGGCAATCGCAAAAATGTGGATCTGAATGCGATCTAAAAGCAGTTGCGCTACAGAGGTTATAGAGTTGTATATATGATTGGGTTGGTATTGATTATGGCTGTACCAGTTAGGCTAATTTTAGGCTAATTGCCTGATGCTAACTAAATAATAGGGTTCCATTAATCCTGGTCGCTGCCGATGTTGTGCTAGCTAACCTGGGCTAGAACTTGGGCCAAACGCTTGCCAGCTGGCAGGCGCTTAACTCTCTGGAAACTGCCTAAAGAGTGCCCACTGACTCTTTCTTAACCGATCAAGTTTCGATACACTGAGCTTCATTGCTACTTCCGAGTCCTTCTGTTAGTCCTTCCATTTGCCATTTTGCAATCATTGCGAGAATTAGAACCGTGGCCAAGATCAACCTAACAATCACGCGCCAACTGCTCAGCTCTGTCCTGATGGTTTCGCTACTGACAACCGCCTGTAGCCGCAGCGAGCAAGGCGGCCCACCTGGAGCTGGAGGTCCCCAACAAGCGCTGCCTGTGAAGGTGGTGGCCCTGGAATCTGGCCAGGTAGAAGAGAGTTCGGAGTTTGTTGGCACCTTGGAAGCAGCGGAGAAAGTCACCCTACAGCCCCAGACGCAAGGGCGGATTGAGCGGGTCTTTGTCACGAATGGTGATCGGGTGAATCAGGGCACGCCAATTGTAGCGCTCAGCGTTGATCAAACCCAGGCCGATGTGGCGTCTGCTCAGGCTGGAGTTAGCTCGGCCCAAGCTGCCTTGGGAACGGCCCAGGCTCAGTTGCAAACTGCAGAAGCCGAACGTGCCAGAGCTGCCGCCGATCTGCAGCTTCAGCAGAGTGAATTTAGCCGCACCCAAACGCTGGTAACCGAGGGTGCCCAGTCGCAGCAACAGCTTGACATTGCTCGCCGGAACTTGGATACCGCCAAAGCTACCCTGGCTGCCGCTGATAAACAGGTGAGCGCCGCCAGAGCATCCGTTGGACAGGCACAAGCTTCTGTGAAAGAAGCTCAAGCGCGAGTCGCGTCCGCCAGAGTTGATCTAGGATTTAAACAGGTCACGTCTCCAATTAACGGTATTGTCGGTGACTTTCCGGTCAAGGTGGGCGATTATGTAACTCCCCAAACCGCAATCACGACCATTACCCGCAACAACGAGCTGGACATGCGGATCTCGGTGCCCTCCAACTATTCAGATCGGCTGCGGACCGGGTTGCCTGTGCAGTTGATCGACCCCAACTCGAAGCAGCCAATTGGTTCAGGCAGCATTTACTTTGTGTCGCCTCAGATTGATGCCAATGCCCAATCGATTTTGACTAAAGCTCGCTTCCCGAATGGCGGCGGCAACCTGCGAGATGGGCAATATGTGCAGGCCAGAATTGTCTGGAGCAAAGCCGCTGGGATGCTGGTGCCGTCAACGGCAATTACTCGTGTCGGTGGGCAGGCGTTTGTGTTTGTAGTGGATGAGAAGCCTGCCGAGGCAGGTGGTGAAGCCCAGCCGGTGGTGAGTCAGCGTCCAGTGAAGTTGGGCAATCTGCAAGGCAATGACTATGTAGTGCTAGAAGGGCTGAAACCGGGCGATAAAATTGCCACTACAAATATCTTGAAACTGAGTGACGGCGCTCCGATTCAACCGGAAACCTAAAAGCTATCGCAGGAGCCGTTGTCAGTCTATGCTGGTTGGTGCGGTAGTGCTTTGTAATACCAGGGAGGTTGGAGTTGGGTTATGCAACGGCTTAATGGTAGGTTGAATCGTTGGCTCCATCAACAGCAACAGCGTGCTCTAGAGGAAGCCTATCAAGGTGCAACTGCAATTAAGGCGTTGGAAAACCAGTACTTTCAGGGAAACAAAATTGCCTATCGGCCTGGTTTGAGCAAATCCGTATACGAGTATGTTAGAAGCTCACGCGACCGACAGCTTTTGCGAGTTCGGACCAGCTTGGCCCAGTTCCGGGTCGGAAATTTTTTGCTGAATCCCAAAGGGGTGCAGGTCGGTGATGGCACGCTGGAAGTCACTCCGAATTCCCTAGAAGCCGAGATATTTGCCAAACTCGACTTTATCGATAGCGTGATTGGCAAATATCGCGAACCTGATGGAGATCTGGATGTGGCGATGGCCGTGGCTGAGATGGAGGAGTCTACCTCTGCCAAACCCAAGGGCGAGACTGAAGCCAAAAAAATCTCTGGACCGCATACCACCGATATCCCGACTTTGACGGCCAACCATCAGCGCTGGTCTGGAGCCATTCGCGAAACCCTGAACCAGATCGGGCAGGAAATTAACCCAGATGAACAGCAGGTGATTCAAGAACTGCGCTTGCGCCGGGCACAAAACCGAGTCGCCCTACGCTGGCTGCTAATTTTGCTGCTGGTACCGCTGCTGGTCCATCTGCTAACGAAAGTGGCGATTTTGAATCCGGTTCTGGGTAACTACAGTAACCGCCATCCCACTCAGATCGAGCTAAGCGAAGAGATCCGCCAGCATTTCTTATCGGAATTTGTGGAATTCAAAGAAAGCCTGGAGGTGCAAGAAGTCCTTGGCAAAACGCTGACTGAAGCCGAGAAAGCAGAAAAACTGCATGAGATGGCAGTTGAACTCTGGCGCGAATCTCGCAACCAAGCCCTAAATGGGCTGAAGAACGTAATAGCAGATTTTGTTGCTTTAGTGGTCTTTGGTGGTCTAGTCTACTTTAATCGCAATAAGTTGCTAACCTTGCGGAGCGTTACAAACCGCACATTTCTGGGCTTGAGCGATCCGATTAAGGTATTTATGTTTATCCTGGTTACTGATCTGTTTGTAGGGTTCCACTCGGCAGAAGGCTGGGAGGTGATCCTGGAAGGCGCAGCCAGACATTTTGGCCTGCCGGAGAGCAAGTTTTTGATCAACGGCTTTATCGCTACGGTTCCTGTCATGATTGACGCCGTGATTAAGTTCTGGATTTTTAGTTATTTAACTCGCTATTCGCCTTCTGCATCTGCAATCTATGAGCGGATGAATACATAACTGTTTTTGGGAATAGGAACCCTGATGCTGTAATAGTTATTTCGCAACGCTGACTTTAATCTGAACATTGCCTTGCTTTTGTAATGCCAGCCGTAGATTATCCCGCGCCTCAATTAGGTTCGGTTCCATTGCAATAGCCTGTCGGTAATGGTCGATTGCAAGTTCCAGATCCCCAAGCTGCTGATACTGGTAGCCTAAATCATGATTCAGAGCAGCGTAATCAGCTAGCTTTTCGGCAGGTAGCTTGCCGCGAGCAAAGCAGGCATTCGCCAAGCTAACATCAGCCTTTAAAAAGGCTGGTTCAAGGGCCTGAGCTTTTTGGTAACAAGCAATTGCCTCATCTAAATTGCTACTGCTTGCTTTCTGAAGTGCTAGCCCTAAGCTATGGTAAGCTTCTGCCCAGTCTGGCTTAAGAGCAATTGCCTTTCGATAATACTGGGCGGCAGCTTCCCAATTGCCGCGTTGCCTGTATTGGTGACCCAAGTCATAGGTGACTACAGCATAAAACGACTGTTTCTCCAGCGAAAGCTTACCTTGAGCAAAAAGTGCGTTTGCTAGGCTAACGTCGATTTCAGTAGAGTCAGGGGCCAGTGCTTGGGCCTGTCGATAACAGGCAATTACATCATCCCAAGACCACTCCTCAGATTCTTGCAGTGCCAAACCCAAGTTGTAGTGAGCCTCTGCCCAGTCTGGTCGCATGGCTACGGCTTGGCGGTAGTACTCAATGGCCACTTTGATATCACCCGCTCGCCATCGTTTATGACCTAAAGCATAATTGACAGCAGCATAGCGTTCTTTTTCTTCTGTAGACAGCCTGCCCTGAGCATGCAAAGCATTTGCCCACATCGCCTCGGCCTCAGCACAATCAGGAGCAAATTCTCTAGCGCTTTGATAGTACTCAATCGCCTCATCCCAATTTCCTTGCTGCTGTAGGGCATAACCAAGGTTATGATATATCGCTAAGGTGACTACATCGGCTTCAGGCGCGGTACGAAGGGACTGCTTGTAAGTAGATATCGCTGCTGTGAGCTGGCCTTGCTGCTGATATAGTGTGCCCAAGCTAAACCAGACCCTTGTGTTAGTTGGCTGAATTTCCAGCAGTTGTTTCAGTAGAGCTTCTGCGGCTGGGTAATCTCCTTCCCGTTGCATAATGACAGCCAAACTATAAAGCACCGCAGGTTGTTCTGGCTGAGAAGCTAGAATTTGTTGATATCTCTTTTTAGCTTCATCGAGGTGATTTTCTCGATGATAGATTTCAGCAATAGTGATCGCTTCCGGAATACTTCTTGGATTCAAGATGATATCTTGGTGAATCCAATCTTTGCGATGAATGACAACGGTTGTAATGTAATGTTCCTGAGCACCAAAGGAATACTTGTAGGCTTCATTTCCCATGAGGAAGTCGTAGACTCTAAAGCCGTTTTGAATGGCATAACGAATTGCTTCAGAATGGAGAATCAGCCCTGGGGATAAATCGGTAAAAGTTTCATCTCGGGCGGAAACAAACGAGAGAAGCGACTGATGGGAACGATCAATAAAATGTGCAATCGCGCCTACCGGTCGATCGCCATGCCATAGAATGGGTAGATATAGACAATGATGATTAAAACAATGACGCAGCAAAAATCGCCAGCTGTCAGCTACCATTGAGCAATGCTTTGCTCCTTTTCTGCTTTCCCAGTTGGCTTGCCAGAACCCAAGCAGTATGTCGAGATAGCGTTCGATATTTGCTTCATTCGCAGAGGCAATATAGCATCCATCAGGACCGTCACTCTGCTGCAAAAATCGCTTGAGCTTTTTTCGAATATTTTTTCGAGTACTAGCCCCCAGGCTCTGAAGGTACTCCTCCCAGCCAGTCGGCAAGGGAATATAGGGACAAATGCTGTTGTCAATAGCATCTAATTCGTCTTTGTAAACCCGATCGCCCATCTCAACGATTTTGACTTGATTTGCTGGAAAGCTATTCAAAACGTGGAGCAGTCGTGGACTATCTTTTTGCATGTGCTGCAACTCAAATACCGACCAGGTTTCCTGATGCTGTAGATATGCCACAAAAGCTGCCGTCGCATCGTGTTCATATTCGGGTATACAAATAAATCCTGGAGAATGGGAGTCGGTTATGCCGGCCAATTTCAGCTGACTGTAGAGGCCCAACTCATCGTCATTTTGAACGCAAACATTCAGAGGCAAGAAAGCAACATAATCCGACTCACTGGAACCTGCCCTTGCTGCCAAAACGAACCAGGGTACTCCGGCATCACTCTGCCGCTTTAAGTATCCGAATATCCAGACCCAGGAGACAAAAAACTGAGAATGGGGGTCAGCTTCATATACTGAATTCCACCGCTCCCGAACAGGTTGCATTGCCTCAAGTGTATCAATGGTATCGATATACATTTCTAGATCCCTAACAAGATAGTTTAAAAACAGTAAGTAAATAAAAAATTAGATATAAAAGCCATCTCAATTTGTCGCATTCTTGCCTAATTCAATTTTTGAAATGCTGCTTGGCAGCTATATTTGAACGTAGTTAACATATCCCGAATACGAGATAACAGTTGCCTTGTTCGTAGATGAATTCCCTCCAGTTTGGGCATGAGCAAATCCACTGGCTTTGGCATAGCTATTAGTAGAAAAAGAAGTATTAATAACATTGGTTTGTGTTGTAGTCCAGGTTGACGTTTTTTCACCAAGGGCAATACTTTCAACACCTGCTGAAGCAAAGTTAAAATCAGTATTAGCCACAGCATTTACTTGAGAATAAAGACCTCCTGAAACTGGCTTAGAGCTATCTTGAACTTCCCAAAAATCCAGATCTTGAATTTCATGCGTCATTGCGTTGAACCTCAATATCTATTTTTCCTGTCACCAATTCTTCTGTTCCTATTCTTTACCTAGTTAATAAGAGCTACTGATTACCTTAAGCCATCAGTAGCCCTATTAAAGTTTCCTAGACTAGGAAAAGCACTTGCAGCTCCAAGCAGCTCTACCAGCGGAAGTAGTAACCATTGGTGGCAGATACGGAAGTAGCGTTAGACGAAGAACCTTTACCTTGAACAACAGTAGTGGAAGAGATAGCTTGAGTAGAGGTATCTTTACCCATTGCATTTGCGGTAGCTTCAGCTCCAGCAAAGTTGCCAATTACAAGCGTTTTACCAACAAAGTTCTTCTTAATGTCTAAAACTTCGGTAATTTTAGCAGTCACAAGTGTTTTGCTGCTAGGACCAAAATAATAACCACCCTCAATGTTGTCATCAGCTGATTGCAGGTAGTTCAGATCGGTAATAATCATTGCTCTTTCTCCTTAGAGTTTTGGATTCCTTAGATAATCAACTCTAGTTGAGTTGTTAATTAATAGAGTAAGGGAATTGAATTTTTGAGGTTGCCATTTTGGCAGGTTTACTAGAATACTTTGATATTTTGAATTCAAAATTCCTAAATTGGTTCTGCATTAATATATTTGAGGCTTAGAAGCTGTTTACAAAGCCCTCTACATCGCTCATTTTTGGAAACTTTCCTGACCTGTTGCTGTTCAAAATCTCCAGACACTCCTGCCATAGGATATAAGTGATTCTGTCAACAACAATTAGCTTCAATAGATCGCAAATTGTGATTGATCCCCCCTAACCCCCTTAAATCAAGCTACGGTGTCCACACAAGTCGAAGATCCCCCCTAACCCCCCTTCAATAAAGGGGGGAACCGTAAGCGCAGCCTGGGCGCAGCCACCTACCAATCAGGGATTGAAGTCCCCCTTGATCTACGCCGAAGGCGCATCCCCGTAGGGGTTTAGGGGAATTTAGGGGGATCTGACCCAGCATGACGATGCAATCTGGCGCATTTTCGATCTACTGAGCCTATAAACTGAGCCTATAAAGTTCTAGACTCAGCACAGAACTTTATAAGCTCAAGACGATTGAAGTTTTCCCAGCGTGTAAAAGCTAAGCGGCGGTTGGGGAAACAATCAACATATTCCAAATAGCTTTTGAGGTGGGGGAAGTTGAAGAATTTTAGATGCAGGTTTACGGTAAATCGATAGCAAGCACAAAGCCTCGTGCAACTGCTATATCCCTGCCGGGTATATAGTAAGTCCGCGTTCTTTTAATGACTTTGTCTCCCTCACCATAAACAGTGACTTCTGCCATCGGATTGTCACCAACTGCAATCGCTCTACCGCGTCCGAATCCGATAGAACCACCATTCCCTAACTGTACAGCTCTAGTATTTGTATTAGCGTCAGTGAGAGTTAAAACTCCGCTAGCGGTTGCATAAGCATTCACAGCTACCAGCGCTCCACCGCAGACAGAGTTAGGGACGGCAATGCTTTCTAAGTAATTCAGATCATTGATTTGCATAGCTTCATAACCAATTAGTTTCTATAAACTGGACCCCGAGGTTGATTTAGATCATCCATCAATGTCCAGCTAATTAGCGTCTTTGTAGGATGGGCAATCAGTTTGACGCAAAGTAGTTTCGCAAATTCATTCTCACAAATGAGTGACAACTCTCAAAGCTTTATAGATTTCTACGTCACTCCAAGTATAACTTCCTCCTTTAATCAACGCCTGTTTTTGCTTGATGGTTTCCAGATAACCTAAATCTTCAATCTGGCAATTGCTATTCGATAATCTTGATTCTTCAGAGTGCTGCTTGTAGGTTTTTGGCCCATGCTGTTGCCGTTTACAATTTTGGCTGTTTTCCTTCATCAAACGGTTATAGGTGCGATAGGGAATGTAGTGCAGCGGATTGTATCCTGCGAACCGTAGGATCAGAACACAAGCCCACGAGTATTTTCCTTCCAGAATGGCCTCTACCACTTGGGTGAATTGATCCACAGTCATGGCTTTATGCAACTTAGAGTGATTTTCCAACATCACAAATACCTCTAGCAAATCTAATATCTCAATGTGAGATTGAAACTGCTCAGCAAAAACTAGGACGCGAACTACCCCACCTGATCGCTACAGGTTAATTCCAGCTTCGCGTAGTTTTTTGATTGGGTCGAGGAAGATATCCAGCAGCCGTCGCTGACGAGTCACGACTTCCGCCTGAGCCGTTTGGCCTGGTTTCAGTTGAACGGTCCGACCTTCATGAACCACTGCTTTACGGTCAAGGGCGATTTTTAGCCGATACACAGCATTTCCACGCTCATCCGTTTCTGCATCTGGCGAAATAGCAATCACTCGACCCGGAACAATTCCGTACTCCTGATAGGGAAAAGCATCAAATTTGACCTGAGCTTTCATATTCACCTGCACCAAGCCAGCTTCATGATTCGGCACGAGGGCAGACAAAATCAACGGTGCCCGCTCTGGCGTAATTTCTGCCACGGTTTGCCCAGGTTGGATCACTTCTCCGCTATTTTTCAGCTTTAAGGTAGAAATCGTCCCATTCACAGGAGCATACAAATACATTTGCTCCAGCTTGGTTTGGGCAGCTTTCAGCAATGTTTCAGTCTCAGTAATTTTAGCTTGTAGTTGTGCTGCCTCTAGCTCTAGCTTCTGAATGCGTTCCTGCATTTGCAACAAATCCTGTTTGCCTTTAGCCTGCGTTTGAACAAGCTGAGCTTGGAGACGTTCTGCTTCTGTCGTTGACTGCTTGAGCTGGCCTTGATGTTGAATCACGGTGCGGTGGTGCTGACGCAGGGTTTGCTCCAACTCAAACAAGCGATCTTTGGCAAACGCTCCTGCTTCAATCAGCGGCTGAAGACGAGCCAAACGCTCTTCGTAAGCCTCAGCTTCTACCTGTAGCTGGCCGAGGATAGTCTGTGTGGTTTGCGTACTCGCTTTTGCTTGGGCAATGGCAGCTTCCTGTTCTTCCGCCTGAGCCGTGGTAATGGCCTGCTGAATATCTAAGCCAAACTGAGTTTGTTTGATGATGCCTTGGGTCTGCAGCAGCTGAAGCCGATAGGCCGACAGACTTTGTTGAAGCCGATCTACCTCAGCATTAGCCAAGCGCGAATCAAACTGGGCAATAACATCACCCGCTTTCACATGTTGCCCTTCTGCGGCGAGAACTCTAGCAATTTCTCCCTGCATCACCGGCTGTACTTTGTACACCTCTCCCTGCGGAACAAGCCGTCCTTGCGCGTGGCTCACCTCCTGGACTCGGCTAAACCAGGCCCAGACGGTAAACAGCACACAAAACGAAAGACCACCCAGCATCAGCAGTCGCGGAAAGTTTGCTGGAGGCTGATCCAGTAAAGTCTGGAGGGCTACACTCCACTGAGATGATGCAGGCTTGCGAGCGGCTGGGCTAGCAGACGGGCGCTCCGGTTGGGGATTGGGCGGTGGTGCTTGGGGAGACGCAATCCCACCATAGATCTGAGCCGCCTGCTGGTTTGATAGCACCTCCAGAGATTCGGCGGGAAGCGTAGCAATCCCATCAGACAAAAAATCTGGTAGAACAGACAATTGGAAGCCGTTTGAAGAAAAGTCGGGGGCGATATTTGGCATAGTTTAAACCTGACAAGTGACTGTAAAACAGGTAATTTCAAACCAGGTGACTGCAAACTAGATAATCCAAACTGATAGCTCAAAGCAGGGGCAGCTATTTTCAGTTTGAGCAGATTTGAGTTTAAGCAGATTTGAGTTTGAGCAGGGCATTGCAGCTCAAGCCAATCTTGCAAATCCAAGTTTCAAATCTAAGTTTCAAGTCCAAGCGAGAAGCAAGCCGTATGTTCTAAAGTGCTAAACGATTGGAAGTAAGGGCTACAGCAGGTTTGCCACTTCTATCCGGGCTTTGGGTGATTCTGATTAATTCAATTCAATCCTTCCGCGCAGCTTTGTATCGATATTTTATTAAGCTCGTATCGGTCAGCATTGATCAAACTATATGAACTAATAGGGGATAGTGCTGCGTGTGTTAGGCGACAATACCTTTAGCCAAAGATGACAACTACTTGACCGGTTCTAGATCGCCTCTTTTGGTTTTTGAGATCATAAACAGATTGGAGATCGCAAAGGGAGCTGGCGACAACTAGATTAGGTCTAGCCAGGACCATAGAAAAAGCACTAGATCAATCCCAAAGAGAAAACGGGACGAGGGCTAGTGCAGATGCTTCAACCTTATCAAGTTCAGGTGTATATGCGCGCACGGGAGCAGGGCTGTACCCAGCCCCAATCTGCTGTTATTGCTGGGTTTTCTGAGCGTAGCGGTCGTCGGATTGAGTCCGGGGAGCGTTCCCCAAACTTAGGAGAGGAACGGACCTGGCGCACGCGCCCCGACCCGTTAGCTCAGGTGTGGGAGAGTGAACTGGAGCCGATGCTCAAAGCGGAACCGCGCCTGGAGGCAATGACGCTCTACGAATACCTGGTGGAGAAATACCCGGGGCAGTATGAGCAGACCCTAAGAACCGTGCAGCGACGAGTGCAAGCGTGGAAAGCCTTATACGGTGACCCCAAAGAGGTGATGTTTGAGATCCGGCATGTGCCTGGAGAGATGGGGTTATCTGACTTTACCGAACTCAAAGATGTGACGATTACGATTGGCGGACAAGCGTTTGAGCATATTCTCTACCATTACCGCTTAGCCTACAGCGGCTGGCAGTACGTGCAAGTGATCCAGGGTGGCGAGAGCTTCATTGGCTTATCCGAGGGCTTGCAGAATGCCCTATTTGCCTGTGGAGGAGTACCGCAGATCCATCGCACCGATAGCCTCAGTGCCGCTTACCGGAATATGGCGGGTAAGCGCTACAAGCCGCTGACCCAGTTGTACGACCAATTGTGTGAGCACTATCGAATGCGACCGACCCGCAACAACACGGGAATCGCCCATGAGAATGGGTCGATAGAATCTCCCCACGGGCATTTCAAGCGTCGGTTGACTCAGCACCTCTATCTACGTGGCAGTTTTGATTTTGAGTCAGTAGCGGCTTATCAACGGTTCATTGAACAGGTGGTCACCACTCTCAATGGCAAATGTGCAACCAAATACGAGGAAGAAAAGGCTCACTTGCAACCGTTACCCCGCTATCGTGTGGCAGATTACGAAGAATTGCTAGTGCGGGTGAGCCGCTACAGCACGATTGAAGTTCGCTGCGTCCTTTACACCGTGCCTTCTCGCTTGATTGGGCAGCAGTTAACGATCCGTTTGTATCACGACCGCTTGGTCGGGTATCTGGGGAAACAGCAGGTGCTTGAGTTAGCGCGGGTCCGAGGAGCCAGCAGTGGCACTCAGCGTCGAGCCCGTTGTATCAACTACCGTCACATTATTGCCGGGCTCAGGCGCAAGCCCAGAGCATTTCTCTACTGCACCTGGCAGAGTGAGATTTTGCCCACTGAACAATGGCGAACCCTTTGGACGCAAATCGGCGATACTTGGGAGCCGGATAGTGCCGCCAAGCTAATCGTCGAAGCCCTCTACATTGCTGCCACTCAAGATAAAGAAACCGCTGTTGCCGATTACCTGCAAGTACAACTAGAGGCGGGTAGCCTGACTCTGGCAGGGTTACAGCAACAGTTTGGCACTCCGCCAGCAGGGACACTGCCCGCCTCCACTGTTCAACAACATCCGCTTGCCTCCTATGACCAACTCCTCTCCAACAACGCCAGCTCCTCCTCCCTTCCCACCTCTCAATCCAATGGGCGAGAACAGCCCTTACCACAGTCTCAGCCTGCACCTCAAGCAACTGCGTCTCTCTCACATGCTCAACCAGTGGCAGAGCATCGAACAGAGGGCGACTCAGGAGGGGTGGAGCTACGCTCAATTTTTGCTTGCACTTTGTCAATTGGAGTCCGACCGCCGCTTCCAAGTGCGGATGCAACGTGCCCTACGCGAGTCCCAACTACCGCTCGGAAAAAGTTTTACCAACTTTGAGTTTGACCATTGCCCGACGCTGAATGCGGCTGCTCTCATGCAATTGGTTCAGCAAACGAGTTGGTTAGAACGCTCAGAGAACCTGATTTTACTGGGACCCAGTGGCGTTGGGAAAACTCATTTAGCCGCTGGCGTGGGTCAAATGGCGATCCAATTGGGTAAACGGGTGAAATTCTTCTCCGCCACCGCTCTGGTTCAGCAGTTACAGTACGCTAAACTCCAACTGCAACTCCCGTCCACCCTCTCTAAACTTGACCGCTTCGACCTGCTTATCCTCGACGATCTGGGATATGTCAAGAAGGATGAGGCAGAAACATCCGTGCTCTTTGAACTCATTGCTCACCGCTATGAGCGACGGAGCCTTCTGATTACAGCCAACCAACCCTTTAGCCAGTGGGATGCGATCTTCTCCGACTCCATGATGACGGTAGCAGCGGTAGACCGACTGGTGCACCATGCCTTGATCATTGAAATCCAGGCTGAAAGTTTTCGCAAACAGTCAGCGGTAGAGCGTTCTAAGCAGAAGTAATGTTGTTGTTCTGACCTACGTTCCAATCCTACATTGACCCTGGTGCGCTCTCCTGCATCAGGGTAATCATTCTATGCAATCTTATCCAGTCTGATTGGACATCAGAATAGCAGATATTTTTTATGTTCTCTAATCATCCAATACTTGTAATTGTCACTCTAAAACGTCATCTACTTTCTATCCATAAACCGGAAAAATAGTTGTCACCGACCGGCAAAAGTAGTTGACATTAGATATGCGTGGTAATAACGAGTCAACGGGTTTGTATCATCGCAATAGTATTATTCTTAATTGAATTCGCTGCATTCTGCAAAAAGCTGCTCGACTGGTTTTGCAGGTTGAAAAAGGTCTCTACTCAAGTATTTATGCTAATTTCGCCAGCGTTTCAGAATTGCCAAAATGGCAGGTTTTGTAGAAACTTCATGTAAACTTCATAGAGTTTATTGCATTTAGTAATGCACGCAACTTCATGCTTCCAAAGTGTGCGCTGTGTCATCTCTCTAAATACAGATAGCGGTTTTGGCTCAATTTGGATTCATTAGGCCCATCGGAACGATAAATCTAAAACGCAAAACCGCTAAAGATTGAGCTGCTGCTGAGCCAAGTGATAATACAGTCCTTGAGCTGTCATCAGTTCGTCATGGGTGCCTTGCTCGACCAGTACACCGCGATCAAGGACGAGAATTCTGTTAGCGTTACGGACGGTGGACAGCCGATGGGCAATGACAAAGGTGGTACGGCCTCTGCGAATTTGGGTTAAGTTGCGTTGAAACCGTCGTTCTGATTCGGTGTCCAGTGCGCTAGTGGCTTCGTCCAAGATCAAAATTCGGGGATCTCCCAGCAAGGCACGAGCAATTGCAATCCGCTGCCGCTGGCCGCCCGAAAGTGAAGAACCACGCTCGCCGACTTTGGTGTTGTAGCCCAAGGGCAGAGACTGAATAAAAGCATGAGCTTCGGCCAACTTAGCCACCTCAATCGCCTGCTCCAAGGTGTATTCAGGGCGATACAGCGTAATATTTTCCAGAATCGTGCCAGAGAATAAATAGCACTCTTGGGGAACCACACCCATTTGAGACCGAAGTGACTGCGGCGACACATGGCGAATGTCGTGTCCGTCGATCACCACCTTGCCGCGAGTCGGGTAGTAAAGCCCCTCTAGCAGCTTGACCAACGTGCTCTTCCCCGAACCACTGCGGCCCACAATCGCAATCGTTTCGCCAGGATTGACACGGAAGCAGAGGTTTTGCAACACATTCTGTTCCTCATCTTCGTTATAGCGGAAGGTGACATCCTCAAATTGCACCTCTCCAGCAATGTCGGGTAACACAAGCAGCGGACTTTCTGCTGATTCTTCAGGTTTGGTCTCAAATACGTCATTCAAGCGCTCAACCGAAATCAGCACTTCTTGTAGCTCATCCCAGAGGCCAACCAGCGCCAGTACGGGGCTAATAATGTAGCCAATCATCATGTTGAAGGCAACAAATTGCCCAATCGTCAACTGATCCTGAATCACCAGTGACGCCCCAAACCAAAGCAATGCAGTACTCCCAATCGAGTTGATCAGACCGCTGGCAAACTGCAACCCGATGCCAAATTTTTGACCGCGAAACTGCGCATTGATCTGACGGGTTAAATGATCTTCCCAGCGCCAGCGCAGTTCTTGTTCAGCCGCGGCTGATTTCACAGTAGCGATGCCGGTAATCATTTCCACTAAAACCGAGCTTTGGTCCGCCACTTCTTTAAAGATCTCGCGGGAAATTTTGCGCAAAAATGGCGTTGCAGCCAGGGTGAGAATCACAATCGGTGGAATCAAACCCAGTACGAGCAGAGTCAGCTTCCAGTTGTAGTACAGCATCAGACCCAGATAGAGAAATCCGGTCACTAGGTTGAGCCAGGCTAGTACGACCTGCTGAATCAAAAAGCGCTGGATCTTTTGATTCTCTTGAACACGCGTGATGATATCCCCAACCCGACGCGACTCGAAAAACCGCAGCGGTAGCATCAAGGTATGGTGAATGAACCCACCAATCAGCGTGAGATCGAGGCGATTGGAGAAATAACTCAGCAAGTACTGCCGCACCGATCCCAAGCACAGCACCCACAGGTTAAACAGTAATAGCCCAATTGCAAATACATGCAGCGTGGTCAAACTTTTCTGTACCACCACCTGATCGAGAATAATTTGGGTAAATAGGGGAGTCACCATGCTGAATATTTGAATCAGCACCGAGAACAAAACGATTTGTAAGGCAATCGAGCGATAGGGCAGCAGGGCACCCAGGTAACGGCCTAGCGAAGCTTGCTTAAACTCTGTTGCTCGCAACCGTTCGGTCGGCTCCAGCAGCAGCGCGTATCCAGTCCAGTGGGACTGAAACTCCTCATAGGACAGGGAGCGGCGTCCGAGAGCTGGGTCAGCAATGATCACTCGCCGTCTATTGACGCGATACACGACCACATAGTGAGTGCCTTCCCAGTGGGCAATCCACGGGTTTGACTGCTCCGCCATCCGCCCCAAGCTCGCCCGCACCGGCAGGGCATGATATCCCAACAGCTCAGCCGCTTTTGCCAAGCTCTTTAATGAAGCTCCGGCCCGCCCCACATTGGCCTGCTCTCGCAGCAGATGCAGCGGCACCCGTTTGCCCCAGTATTGAGAAATCATCGCCAAACAAGCAGCACCGCAGTCTGAAGAGCTTTGCTGTTCTATCCAGGGATAGCGGTCGAGAAAATCCAGCAGCCGTCGCTGGGTGGGCTTAGGAAATTGAACCGGTTCAGTTGAGGAGGCAAAGGTTGTTGCGGTGGCTGGAGTAGCGGTTGCAGGCAGATAGTTCACTCCTTTGGGGCCGCGCGGAACAGGCAGCTTGGGCCGGGGGGCATCAGACAGCGCCGAGCCAGCCGCCTGTGGATTGGACTGAGCGCCAGATGGGGGACTCGTTTGGGTGTTGGTTGCAGTACTGGGAGGCAAGATCGAACTGACAATCGGCCAGACCTGCATGGGCAATTGATAGACCTGTAAGTCGGTTTGGGCCACCCAGTCAGTCGGAACGGGTTCAGGATGCCCCCAAGCACTACCAATTGGGATCGATGTTTTGGTGGAGCCATCGCCAGGGCCACCAATCTGGCCACCGCGCAACCAATATCGGCCCGGATGCTGCTCGGCATCGTTCGCGAGCTGGGTGTCGCGGGGAATAGTGCGGTCGCTGATGTGGGGCAAAATTTGGGCTAAGTGATGACTAGATAGGGAACAGAGGTTAGTTTGGGCCTTAAAAAAAATCAGCCGCTGCTGCTGTTGAGATGCGCTGCTTAAATAGCGCTGCAAGCGGGGATACTGCTCCAACACAGGAGCCAGTGCCGCTGCCGAAATCCGAATCAACTGAACTGGACTGGCTGCTACAGCTCGGTAGGGAAACACTTGAGCATTAAATAATTCATCTGCGCCAAAGGTTTCGGCGGCGTTTAGGAGTACAGCTGTTGTTTCGCGATCCGCTCCCGAACTGGCAGCAAGCAACCGAATGCGTCCTTGACTGATCCAGTACAAATCAAGATAGGTGCTTTCGGCCCTTTGTCGGTCTGTCCGATCTGGTTGACCTGAGGAATTGACAGCAAGCCTGTGAGCCACCAAACTGCCGCCTGGAATTTCATCTCCTAATCGAAAACTGCATAACTCTGAAATTGGCTCTAGCTGCTCAATACTCTCCTCCTCGACTTGAGCTGCCACCAACAATGACACTAGCTCTGCTGCCCGATTCAGCTGATTGGAGGAGTACACATAGTCAGGCTGGAATCCAGCACTCAATCCTCTATTCATTAATTCACCCCAATTTGCAAGCCTATACGACCTCATGCGTTTAAAGCACGAGAAATTTGATTAGGAATGACACAATCCCTAGATGACAGCATCAATCAAGTCTATTTCTAGCGTTGCTGAGTTGAGGACGATTTCACCCCCAATCTTCGATTCATCAGCCTGCGGAGTCTAGGCAGGGAAGCTAAAATCGCTCAACGTTTTCTCAAGTGAAAGACTATTGCTCTGCCGGCCTGCCAAAGAGCGCAGAGATCCGGGATTCTAGATAGGATTCTAGAAATTCACGCCTGATTCAGTAACGCCTTTTGCATCTTATTTGTCAATATTCTTTTTTTGATACGGCCTTTTCCAGGCTAATGAAGTACAAAAAATGGGGTACAGGGGCACAACCCCTGCGTGGGGACTTCGCCCCCACACCCCTCGTACCTTATCAGAGTGGAAAAAGCTATATTCATCAGATCGCAACGGCAAGCAAGACCTACCCCATAACCCCATCGCTGAGCCTGGAGCAGCCAAGTGGAGCAATCAAATACTTGACTTTTACTGAACTTTACAGCCTTTTTCAGGCTAGTGAAGTACGAAAAACGGGGTGCAGGGGCACTGTCCCTGCGTGGGGGCGAAGCCCCCACACCTCCTGTACCTCACATGAGTGAAAAACGCTGTAGTTGGATTAATGTCAATTGATCTCTGAGTGCAGAAACTTGCACCGCAAGACCTATCAGTGAGGTGGAAGCATAGGCACTACTCACGTTGATACAATTATTCAAGATAATTATTCAAGAAATTATTCGAGATTATTCAATCCACGATTTGAGAGCAGAAGCCTTGCTAAAAGCCTCCAAAACCTGCCCTACAGCAACCTAAGCTCGGAAAGATCAAACAGCAGGGAAAATCA
This sequence comes from Leptolyngbya sp. NK1-12, assembly GCF_032598965.1. Lineage (NCBI taxonomy): Bacteria > Bacillati > Cyanobacteriota > Cyanophyceae > Leptolyngbyales > Leptolyngbyaceae > Leptolyngbya > Leptolyngbya sp. NK1-12. Next base: position 4,530,516 of record NZ_CP053586.1, on the reverse strand, counting down.
AAACGCAAAGCTTAGTAGACCCTATGTTGATATGGGAACCAGAGAGAATGCAGCGATTGAACTCAAAAACAGACGCCTACCCCTACCAGACGCCTACCCCTACTCGATACCAGCACATGCCCAGTCGCAGAGCAGTTACAGAACAGAGCAGTTACAGAACAGAGCAATCACAGAGCAGCTACAGAACACACTGAATGCACAAATCGCGACTTTCAAAAGTTGCCTCTGTACATTTTCTACTTACTATTAGTGGATTTTTATAACTATTGTCAAGATATTATCAACGCAAGTTATAAAATTGTAACTTTCCGCAGGCAAAACTACATAGATTAATGTGTCTAGCATCACCACAGCCAAATATCATCAGCTTCCTGATGTGGGAGAAAAATGGCTGCTCCAGTGATCAGCAAAGTCCTAAGAGTAATTAATTGAATAATCAACAGAGTGTTTAACCTGGATTTAATGATAATTTAGGTTTTTCGAGGTAGTTTGACTCAAATCCACGAGCCGATCTAGGAGAATAAACATAGAGGTCCGCTCTGGCGCAGAATCAAAATTACAAAAAAATTACAAATCTACTCCATCTGGGCGTGCAATCATGGAAATTAGCGAATTTTTGGCTCATATTCAGCCCACCGACTTTATTGCTAAACCCAATACCAAAATCCAACTTGCCAACTTTGATGCCGGCTTCACCGCAGGGTTGAGACGAAAAGAGATCAACGTTGAGGAATTTCTGAGGGCCGGTGTTGCGGAACTGGCCCGCTATCAAGATATTCTCTACGCACAAGACTTCTATGCTTTACTAATTATCTTCCAAGCGATGGATGCGGCTGGTAAAGATAGTACCATCAAGCATGTGATGTCCGGCATCAATCCTCAGGGCTGTCAGGTCTTCAGTTTTAAGTCGCCCTCCGATGAAGAATTGGACCACGATTACCTCTGGCGTTCCTTTAAAGCATTGCCGGAGCGAGGACGGATTGGTATTTTCAATCGTTCCTACTACGAGGAAGTTTTGATTGTGCGGGTTCATCCGGAAATTCTGGATAAGCAGAAGTTACCGCCGAGTTTAAAACAAAATGAAAATCTTTGGAAACAGCGATTTGAAGAAATCAATAACTTTGAAAAGTATCTGATCAATAACGGTATCGTAGTACTAAAGTTTTTTCTAAACGTATCCAAAGAAGAGCAAAAGAATCGATTTCTAAAACGCATCGATCAACCGGAAAAGAACTGGAAATTTTCAGCTAGCGATGTCAAAGAGCGTCAATTCTGGGATGATTACATGCGTGCCTATGAGGATATGTTTACCCATACCAGCACTGAATGGGCACCTTGGCACATTATTCCTGCCGATCACAAGTGGTTTACCCGCCTGATTGTTTCCTATTTCATCTACAACAAACTGAAAGGGTTGGATTTGCAGTATCCGACTATGGCTGAGCAGCATTATCAGGATTTGCTGAAGGCCCGCGATCTGCTGGAGCAAGAGCAATAATCATTTCTAGTTCGTGATACTGGGTCTAATACTGGGCCTAATACTGGGCGTTCTAAGGTGTTCTAATGGGTAGAACCATTCCTAGGCTACCGCCTTCTTCTAGCGTCACTAAATTGCTAACCGGCTCAATGACTTGTATGAGACAGGTGCGGTCCTGATAAACTCGCGTATAAAACAGAGCTGCTTGAGTGAAAGCATAGGTAAAACTGCCATCCGGGTTGGCCTGAACAGTGGCCATCACATCTCGAAAAATTGGTTCTGTTGGCTTGCGTCCAAACGTCATTTTTGCTTGATCCTGCTGCCAGGTTATATTCATAAAGTAATTAGCAGTCAGACAAGCATAATCTTCACGGTTCGAGGGTGTAGATGTGGGCTGTAGGGGCGGCGCAACTAGGACAGTGAAGGGTTCAGTAGATTTGGCTGGTTGGGAAGCGGGTTGCGAACCAGCAGGCTGGGGCGAGACTGATGCGGAACTTTCCGCAGGAATGGAAGTGGGAGTAGTGGCAGGAGTAGTGGCAGGAGTACTGGCAATAGGGCTGGAACTTTGCAATGAACCCAGCAGGGAACAACTCAGCGAACTTATACTCAATCCTACTATTGAGCCAGCCAGCCCAATCTGCTTCACGATACGACTCACAACTCAATTGTCCTTGCGCAGAAGAAAATGCCTAATCAGCCAGAAATCAATCGGCTTCTAGCAGGTGGGGCCGCCGCAGGAGTTGCGGTGATAGGCGGAGGAGGCTACCTGCTGGTGCGTCGATTCCGTCGTGCCAAGCTCCAAAACAAGGCGGCTTCCCATTCCTGAGCTAATTCACCCCAAACGGCTGTCATTGGCTGTTGGTCATTAGCTGTTGGTCATTAGCTGTTGGTTATTGAGGCAGACAATGAATTAATGACTATAGCTAAATGGCTAATCATCAAGAACTGTACTTTATTAGAGAGGAAAAGGCCAATTAAGCTGCGACCAAGCCAATTTGCTGCAGGATAAAGAAGAGAAATGAATTCACTAAACTGAGGGCAATCGCCCCTAAAATGGCGCTGACGATTCCCCACCGCAGGCGAAATCCCTGCACCAGCCAAGCCGTGAGACCAAACACGATAATACTGCCCAGCAAGGGAATTAACCCCAAACTAATGATCCAGTTGGCTGTTCTAAACCAGGTCGGAAACAAACTCCACAGCCCGCTAAATGCACCAATAATTGCTCCGGCAATCAAGGCAATCAGCGGATTATCAACCTCAACGCCAAGGGGCAGCTTTGAGATAATCAGTAGACTAATTGCCAGGACAACAATTGAAATTAAAAAACCGGTCATACCTCACTCCTCAAAATAGGCTTCAAATATCACATTAATACCACACTCATCTGATATTGATATGCTACTGAACAAAAATCAAATACTGTTCAGATAGCCTGATGATAGATGTGATACACCTCTCTTTATCTTTTATCTCTTGATCATTTGGCTCTACCTCTTGAAGGCTAGTGCCTGCTCCATTTTCTTCAGCATCGTTAACTCCGCCTCGCTGACGCCAATCCCAAACAGTCCCCCCTCCCGCACCGACTCTGCAACTTTGCGGGCAAATGCCATGACCCACTCCTTAAACTCAATCGCCTGCATCCCGGTCGTCTTGGTGCCGAGAATTTGCCCGACCTGTTCAAAATGGGCTAGAGCATTTTGGCGTCCTTCTGCCGCGTTTTTGAAGTTGAGCATTTCCCGCAGTAGGCTAAAGCCTTTGGCTAATTGTAGTTCGCTTCCTTGCAGGGTGGACTGGGCATCGGCTTGAGTCATTGCAGCCAGCAAGGCTTGGATCAGATCGTTAGTAATATCCTGACGCTGCTGCTCTTCTGCCAGAAGCTGAAACCCCGCCTGCACTTCCTGAAGAAACGAAACCGGATCGGTTTTATCGGCTAGCGTCATGGCCATGATGGCTTGCTTAGGAGCTTGCATCAAAATTGACCATTCGCGTTCTGAGAAATTGAGTTGCGTCATGGCTGCTTTCTTAGAAATTAAAAACTGAAGCTAATCAGAGCAAACTAATTAAGGATAGACTAATCAGGATGAACCAATCAGGACAGACCAACAGGATGAACTAATCAGGACAAGCTAACTGCGCCGATGCACCATTGTGGCACTAGCTTGATCGGTCGCTAGAACAATCAGGTCACTAATATTAACATGGCTGGGTCGCGTAATGCAAAACAGAACGATTTCAGCGATATCTTCTGGTAAAAGCGGACACATATCACGATATACATTGCTGGCGCGCTCCGTATCGCCATGAAACCGCACCTGGCTAAATTCTGTTTCCACCATGCCCGGATCGACTGAAGTGACGCGCACCGGAGTGCCTAGCAAATCCATCTTCAGCCCTTCAGAAAGTGCCCGTACTGCTGCTTTCGTAGCGCAATAGACGCTACCACCCGGATAGGTTTGGTGCCCAGCGATCGAACCAATGTTCACCACATGCCCCCTACCACGACAGACCATACCAGGAATTAAACTGCGGCTTACGTACAGCAGTCCCTTCACGTTGGTATCAATCATTTCTTCCCAATCCTGAATGTTGGCCTCATGCAGCTTATCTAAGCCACGGCTCAAGCCCGCATTGTTGATCAGCACATCGACATTGGCCCAATCCGGCGGCAATGCCTGCAAGCTAGCCTCGACCTGAGCGCGGTCGCGGACATCGAGTTGCAGCAGGTGAATCGGAGTGTTGAAGGACTTGAGATCGGCAGCGATTTGCTCCAACCGCTCCAACCGGCGGGCTGCTAAAATTAAGCGCGCTCCGGCAGCCGCACAACTATGGGCACAGGCGGCTCCAATGCCGCTACTTGCGCCGGTAATGAAAACAATTTGGTCGCGAATCAAGGTCATAGGATGGTGATTGATAGAGAATCGAGTGCCTATTTTCGAGGCACCTGAAATATTGTTCAAATTGTTCAAATTCTAAGTCAATTCCAGGTCCGAAAATGGCGAGACAGATGATGCAACTGCTTCTATGCTAGAAATCACCTGCCACACTAACCTCGTATCCTATTTACCTATCCCACCCACCTACAGCCTTTTTCAGGCTAGTAAAGTACGAAAAACGGGGTGCAGGGTCAGTGCCCCTGCGTGGGGGCTTCGTCCCCACCCCCCTATACCTCACATGAGTGAAAAACGCTGTATGTTGACCGATGACCAATGTTATTCTGCTGTTCTCAGTCGAGATCGACGGTTCGACGGTGTTTTCTTCGTTGGCGTTTCTAGCACAGGCATCTACTGCCGAACAGTTTGCCCCGTGAAACCGCCACGCCGCGAACACTGTACTTTCTATCCCAGTGCTGCCGCGGCTGAACAGGCTGGCTACCGTCCCTGCTTGCGCTGTCGTCCAGAACTGGCTCCTGGTCAGGCCAAAATCGATGCCGTGGGTCGCTTAGCAGCGGCTGCCGCCAGTCGGATTGAAGATGGGGCTTTGACAGAACATTCAGTGAGCGATCTAGCCCAATCTCTCGGTATCAGTGACCGTCATTTACGGCGAATTTTGCAGCAGGAGTTTGGCGTCACTCCGATCCAACTGGCCCAAACCCAGCGGTTACTGTTAGCAAAACGGCTTCTCACCGACAGCAGTTTATCGATTGCCGATATCGCTTTTGCCAGCGGTTTTTCTAGCGTCAGGCGGCTGAACGCCCTGTTTCAGAAGCACTATCGTCTTAACCCTACCGCGCTCCGCAAGGCAACCCATTTGCCCCAGGATAGCCTCCGCTGCGAGCTGGCTTATCGTAGTCCGTTCAACTGGCAGGCGTTGCTCAAGTTTCTGCAGCCGAGGGCGATTGCGGGTGTAGAAAACTTTGAAGCCAATGGCTATCAACGCACTGTTCGTGTCAGGCAACACCAAGGCTGGATTCAAGTATCTCCGATTCCCAAGCAAGACAAACTGGAAGTGGTCCTGTCGGCCTCTTTGATTGCTGCTATTTTGCCTATCCTGAGTCGAGTCAAAGCGTTGTTTGATTTGGCTGCCGATCCGATCTTGATTGCCAATCATCTCGGTGAGTTAGCCTTAGCATCTCCTGGCCTGCGCGTTCCCGGTGCCTTTGACGGTTTTGAAGTGGCAGTGCGGGCGATCCTCGGTCAGCAGGTCAGTGTCAAAGCCGCAACTACGTTGATGGCAAGACTCGTCCAGACTGTCGGCACACCAATTTCCACGCCGATAGCGGGACTCACCCACCTCACTCCTACTCCAGCCCAAATTGCATCCCTGTCCCTGTCAGACTTAACAGACTTGGGGATCTTGCCCGCCCGGGCTGCTGCTATTCAATCTCTGGCACAAGCTCTCAATCATGGCATCCTGCGGCTAGACAGCTACGCAGATATTGAAGCCACCGTGACCCAGTTAAAAACCTTTCCTGGGATTGGCGACTGGACCGCTCAGTATATTGCGATGCGGGTGTTGGCCTATCCCGATGCCTTTCCCCACACCGATCTGGGCTTACGACGCGCCCTAGGCGTTGAGCGGACTGAGCAGGTATTACAAATCGCCGAAACATGGCGACCCTGGCGAGCCTATGCCGCCATGTACCTTTGGAAATCTTTAGAGGAGCAAGCAAATGACCTTAACGTACTACCGCTGGTTAGAGAGTCCTGTAGGCTTGTTGCTGCTGACGTCTAACGGCCAATCTCTGACTGGACTATACTTACAAGGGCAGCGGTATTTTCCGCGAATCACCGCCGACTGGCACGAAGCCGAACGAGTCGCTCCCTTTGCCCAAGCTGAAGACCAGCTGGCCGATTATTTTGCCCACCAGTGCCAACAGTTTGACCTGCCTCTTGCTCCTCAAGGCACTGCGTTTCAAAAACAGGTCTGGCAATATTTACGTCAAATTCCCTACGGGCAAACCATTTCCTACGGTACGCTGGCACAACAATTAGGACAACCTACCGCATCCCGTGCAGTCGGAGCCGCCAATGGCCGCAATCCCATTTCCATTATTGTGCCTTGCCATCGGGTGATTGCCAGCAACGGCAAATTAACCGGTTATGCCGGTGGATTAGACCGCAAACAATGGTTACTGCAACACGAGCAGGTAGCGATTGCAGCTCATCCTCCTGAACCCGTTCAGATCTCTCTGAGGTTGTTTTGAGTGCAGTTGATCTGCGGCTTCAAGCAATTCCAACATCCATTCCAGCATTTATTCCAGTATTCATTCAAGTATCCATATAGGCAGCGATCAACGAAGCCTAGAAATATTCGATCTGGAAATGGTTCTGTGTCGCTTCGTTGCCACTAAACCCCTCGTCTAGTCTGCTACTCTGCGAGCAGGCTGCGCCCACAGCAGATTTCCCCAATTATACCATTTCCCTTTGATTGGGCTACAGATCACCAAGCTCAACCGGCTAGATTGGACAGGGTCCGTAACTCAAAACTCAAAACTCAAAACTAAGAACTGGTATTAGCCCACAATGGAGCCGCGACTGGGGGAAGTGCGGAGTTAAACGCTGGATTGACCCAAAATTTTGAACAGATCCAATATTGGCTGAGTTTGGCAGGCATTACCGCCGCAGCTAAAATCTAGAACAGGATTGATTATGAAAATCTCAGATATTGCTGAACTTTTGTTGCTGGCAGCCCTGTGGGGTGGTTCATTCCTATTTATGCGAATTGCTGCCCCTGTGTTGGGTCCAGTTTGGCTAATCGAGTTCCGCGTCTTATTAGCTGGTCTTGTATTATTGCCGCTGCTGCTGCGATTAAATTATTTGCACCAACTTCGTCAAAATTTAGTTCCACTGTCGGTGGTAGGCAGCATCAATTCGGCGATTCCATTTTTACTGCTTGCCTTTGCGTCAGTATCGCTTCCTGCCGGATTCACCTCGATTTTGAATGCTACGGCCCCTTTGTTTGGTACGATTGTCGCCGCAGTTTGGCTCAAGGAAAGATTAACCCCGACTCGCATGGTTGGCTTTGGTTTGGGATTTGCCGGTGTGGTGATTTTGATTGGAGTGCCACCCATTGCCGCGACATCGGCGTTTCTCGTGGCGGTACTAGCTGGATTGTTGGCAGCTTTGATGTATGCGATTGCGGCCCCTTACATCAAACGAAGTCTGGCAGATGTTCCCTCGCTTGTTGTCACCACCGGAAGCCAACTCGGTGCGGCGGTACTACTTTTACCGGCACTGCCGTTTACCATTCCTCAACAAATACCGTCGTTCACAGTTGTGATGGCAGTGATTGCTCTGGCCCTACTGTCAACTGCATTTGCCTATATCCTCTATTTTCGTCTGATTCAGAATGTTGGTTCCACTAAAGCCTTGACGGTCACCTATCTGATTCCTCTATTCGCAATGCTCTGGGGAGCCATTATTTTGCAAGAGGCGGTATCTCTATCAATGCTAATAGGCTGTGGTTTCGTACTGTTAGGAACCGCAATCGCCAATGATCTATTCGTTAAACCATTTGTTCATTAAATCCCAAATTTATTGTAATCTGAGGCATTCCTAACCTCCTGGCGGCAAGCAGGTCTTATTGGTTAGATCCAGCGTATGGTGCGCTCCTGGCGGTTTAACACGCCATAGTTGCAGGATATCGACAGCCTGTGTAGCCCGACCTTTGCTCACTACGAGCTTGACACCAACCGACGGCACTTGATGCGGAATGTCAGCAGCCTTTAAAGTTGACCTCAAGACTTCTTTTCCCTTCATGTTGCGGTAGATCACGGTTCCGGCTATGTCTGAGCAGCTAGGATCGTTGTTTTCGCTAAACTCAGCTGTGTAGAAGCCTGTAGGCAGGGTTTCAGCACAGGCATAGGACGGTTGGGAAATAAACATCAAGGAAAGCAATGTGTTCACCCGATCGACCGTAACCTTCGTAATTGGCATCAGAGCTGCGGTGATAGCCTCGTGGGATGCCATGATCAACTCATGGGTATCAACAGTAAACCCATGCTGGCCTGCAACTTGGCGCATCGCTTTTACCACAGCTTCACGGTAAGTTACGTCACTGCTAATAATACGCTGTACTTCTTTGACCGCAACATCTTCAAGTGCAACACTAGAAATATCATTTTCAAGCATAATTAAATCCTCAAGTCAGTACTCAATCAAAGTATGACTTGAGGATCTGATTCCAACAGTACCCTTCAGGGCACCTTTTACTTCATGCTGTTACTTTCTGGTCGATGTAATTAGCCTACGCAATAACTAACGAGCAGCATTTCTGTGCAACCGTTCTAGTCACTGCTCTGTAATCAATATCTTCACGAAGCACTGATCAGGATAGTTCACTATGTATTTTTAAACCTAGCCACCCTTTTGCAATTTTGCTTGGCGCGAATCCGATGCAACAGAGTCCATGCAAAGCGAGTCATCCATAGATCCGGAAGAATATCAACTCTCATCTGAGCCGGTAAGGGTAGGACATCCGCTAGCAGAATGCCCCCCTACATTTTATGGCCCCGAATCAAAAACTGAGTGTAGCTGCGCCGTTTTTGATCAATTCATGCATCTTACTAGCCCCCGTGATCACGACCCCATCTAGCAGATCTTCCTGTTTATAGCCCCGGCTCTCGACGCAAGGCGTACAAGCCCAAAGGTTGCCACCACGCGACAGAAAGTCTTGCACCAAGTTACTCAGGGGTTCAAGTGGTTTCACCTGGGTCGTATTAATTGCACGGTTTCTGACCAAATCAACGCCGGAGCTGGTTAAAAAAATGCAGACGCGCAGCCCCGCGGTCAATCCGCCATTGGCTATCGTTAAAGCAACTGAGGATAGTTCATGATCTGTTCCATGTGTGACTAAAACAACTAAATCGCGAGTATTTTCTGCCATGATATTTCTCCTGTTTAAGTACTCAATCAAATCGAATACAGCGTTTTGCACTCATGTGAGGTGTGGGGGGTGTGAGGGGTGAGGTGTAGGGGGTGAGGTGTGAGGGGTGAGGGGTGAGGGGTGAGGGGTGAGGGGTGAGGGGTGAGGGGCACTGTACCCGGTTTTTCGGACTTCACTAGCCTGAAAAAGGCTGTAGATTGTTTCGTGGTTGTTAAATCAGTTGACATTCCAGTTGAATCGGCTTGTGTATATTAAAAATACTGGCAATGATCGGCCTTGATCGCCTTCTCTTCCAGGAACCAAAGCGAATTTACAATGCCCTCTGCCTCTGGAATAAGCTGCGATTCCGTCACGTCGAACGTGGCGGCTGCGAGCTGGCATCCGTAGAACCGCACCTTACCCGTCCGTTTCACCAACTTGATGAAATCATGGATTGCCAGTGGGTCACCATCACGCCGGACTCTGTCCTTGAACCATTCTTCTTCTGTGGCATGCTGGCAATCGATTTTGACCGCCTCAGCACCCTGCTCGGTTAGAACCCGCACTGCCCACAGCACGAACAAAATATCAACTTCAACTCCCTGCTTTGCTGCAACATACGCAAAGGTCAACGGTGTATACAGCCGATCGTAGCCGTCATCTCGAATTACAATCGCCATCTTTTGCATGTGATTTTCCTCTGATCAGTTAAGAGATACAGCCTTTTTCAGGCTAGTAAAGTCCGAAAAACCGGTGCAGTGCCCCACCCCCCACACCGCTCGGCTGATTTTTCTGGCCCCATCGGGGCAGTGCGCTCGCGTCGAAGCCCCACCCCCCACCCCCCACACCCTACACCCTACACCCCACCCCCCACACCGAAACCCTATTCACCATTTACTGCTCTCCTTAGTAATCCTGAATCGGTAGGGGTCGTAGAACTTCGACCCGAATTGCTAATCGCTTTAGTTCTATACTTGACTATTTGCCGTTAATATAGAATGACTGAAACACTGGGATTTTTGACCAAAGCTCCAGGCATTGCCTGCTGATACGGCTAGGTTGCCTCCCCTAGTGCTCCTGCGGCTATGGATGTACTTTCAGATATCCTACGGGTCATCCGGTTTTCTGGAGTAATCGATCTGCGTCCAGAATTTTCTGCTCCCTGGATGATTGAGACCCCCTCCTGCTCTAACTTCGCAGACACCATTCAGTCTGATACCATCCGGATTGTTCCGTTTCATATTGTGGCAGAGGGAAACTGCTGGGTAAAAACAACAACCGATATCTGTCAGGCGCTTTCCCCTGGGGATATCATTATTTTTCCGCATGGGGATGCTCACATTTTGGGCGATCGCCTTGATCAAGTTCCAGCACCGATCGCCGATTTATTGCCTGCGCCCCCCTGGAAAGAGCCTCCAGTCCTAATCTATGGCGGTGGCGGCCAGATTACCCGTTTGGTGTGCGGATTTTTGCAATGTGAGCAACTGCTGCTGCATCCCTTTCTCAAAAGCCTGCCGGGGTTTATGTACATTCAGGCGTTTGCAGAGGCGACTGCGCCGCTGCTGAAAACGGGCGTCCAGCAAATTATTCAAGAGGCTGACTGCAATCAGCCTGGAAGTGTGTGTGTACTGACCCGATTAGTCGAACTCATGTTCATTGAAATTCTGCGGAACTATATGCAGAATCTTCCGAACCAACAAATGGATGGCATACAAATGAATGGCATACTTGCCCTGAATGATCCCATCATTGGTCCGGTGCTGAACTGGATACACACCGATCCTGCTCATCCCTGGACGGTTTCAGAACTCGCTAAACAGGCCAATGTTTCCCGCTCAGCCCTGGCAGCTCGCTTTACTGAACTATTAGGCCAACCGCCGATGCAATACCTGATTCAATGGCGGCTCCAGTTGGCCACTCACCACCTGAGAAATACAGGCGAAAGCATTGCCACAATTGCCATTCAAGTTGGTTACGAGTCAGAAGCGGCATTTAATCGCGCGTTTAAGCGTCATGTAGGCATGCCTCCTGGAGTATGGCGGCATCATTGTGGGTGATGGACGCTGTTGCCATCCGAGAGACATCAGTTCGGGCACAAAATCGGGCGTAAGCGGCGGAAATTTTTCTTTTTGTTTGGGTGTGAGCGCATCCCAACGAGACTGCACAACCCACATCGGGTGAACGTTTGGCCCCATTGGGAAGTTTGAAACAGGTGGACGAATCAAAAATCTCACCTAGATTCAGTAGATCGAAAATGAATTTGTTTAGCTCTCTCGGTTTGGGTTTGATCCCCCTAAGTCCCCCTTAGTAAGGGGGATGAATTTGTTTAGCTCTCTCGGTTTGGGTTTGATCCCCCTAAATCCCCCTTAGTAAGGGGGACTTCAAACCATTGTTGGCTTGGTTCCCCCCTTTTGTAAGGGGGGGTAGGGGGGATCTCAACAGGATTTGCGATCTACTGAGATTGTTTCTTCGTTTATCTCTTTACTCCCGCCGGCGATGGAGCAGCAAAATACTCATCACTTCATCGGAGTTGGGTACGGGCAGGATCCGACTCCAGGCACCGGCATCGGCAATGCCGGCCTGATGCTGACGGTGAATCATTTCGCGCACACCTTCGGTAGAGCCAATTAGAATCAAACGTAAACGCTCGCGGTTATCAAAGGTGGAACCGGAGGCAGGATTGGCTGAATTGGGCGGGAACGGTAAATCGGACAGAAACTCGTCTGTCATGGGAATACTCCTTGGAATGTTTGGGGTTGGAAGAAACCCCAAAAATTTAGCCACCCCGCCAAGCACAGCGCAGGATGGCCAAGAGGAGTGTTAAAATACTCCACTAGCCTCCCAGACTGCCCTATACAGTCGAAGGGGTTAGTCGCCCTGGTGCTGCGTCAACAGCTAGGGGCGACGGCTAAATTTTTGGGTAGCCGGATTGTGCCCACAGAAGCAACAATCTTAATCTGATACATTACCGAGATTGCGCCGCAAATGCAACCGGATCAGGAAGAAAATTATTGGGGCTGATAGTGTGAATGGTGGGGGGTGGGGGGTGAGGAGTGGGGGGGTGACTATAAAGCGATCGGGTTAGTATAAGAGGCTGTTTGCAAAGCATTCTAAAAATCATTTCGGCTTGCGTTTGGCCTTGGGTGGCGTGCGGTGAGGGCCAAAGTATTTCTCGCTGCGGTAGCGCAACCAGACGCGCAGCTCTTGCGGAATCTGGTCTTTTTGTTCTTTGGTCAGCGTGTTGTAGAGGGCTAGGGCGCGCTCTCGTTCGCCCCGACAGGCGCGGTTATTGTGGGCATCCCAGTAGCTGCGGGCCACCCGAATTCGCCGGCAGACCTCTTTGACTACTTCTTTAACCGGGGCTGCTCCGGTCGGGGGTTTGTTTTGTTTTGCCATTGTTTTGCTGGACTTGCCGATCTGTGAATCTTTATGAACGTTAGAGCGTTTTTCACTCGTGTGGTGTGGTGGTGGGGTGGGGGCATTGCACCTGTTTTTCGGACTTCACTAGCCTGAAAAAGGCTGTAATTGAGCTATTTCAATCCTAACCCCCAGCAAGACAACAGTGGCTAACGTTTCAAGCTAGGCTGGAATTAACATCACGTAGGGGCCGCCATGTTGTACCGGACGCTGAATCAAACTCGGATTTGTATCACTCAACCGACCCACGCCTGGGTCTCTGGACAATTGGCCCAGCGTTGGGGAAATTCAGAGTTTGGTGCGATTGCGCCCTACGCAGCAGTTTGCCTGGGGGCCGAACAGCACGATATTGGCTGGATTCCCTGGGAGGCAGCTCCGACTTTTAATCCCCAAACTGGCTATCCCCATAGCTTCACAGAAGTTGGCTCAGAGGTGCACACTCGGCTTTGGTCTAAAGCAAAGCATCTGGCTCTGCCGATGGGGCGCTATGTGGCCCTGTTGGTGTCCCTCCACGGCACTGGCTTGTACGAGCGCTTTACCCACTGGAAGCAGTCCCCTGAATCGACCCGGATTGTCGAAGCGTTTCTCAACCAGGAGCGAGAATTTCAACAGCTGCTGCTCCAGCAGTTAGCGCAAGACTCGGCCTATGCACCCTATGTGGAACCCGATGTGATCGCCCGCAATCAGCGTCTGGTTGCCACTATGGACGCCCTATCGCTCGCGCTTTGTATGGCACCCACCACACCCCAGCAGTTGGAGCATGTGCCCACGACCAGCGGAGAAACCACTCTAACGCTAGTGCCCAATCCTGATGACCCGACTCAGTGGTGGCTGGAACCGTGGTGTTTTCAAACCAAGCAGGTGACAGTAGTGTTTGAGGGGCGCGTGCTTCAGCAGCAGGCCAGCAGCGAACAATTCATGCGGGAACAGTTGGCAGACGCAGATTGGGTGACGCTGACAGCGACCCTGCAGGCAGCAGGGGAATAGGCTGATTGACTGATTAGCAATAGTGTTTAGAGATACTGTTAATATTCAATTCCTGCTTGGGCCTTAATGCCCTGTTCCCGAAACGGATGCTTTACCAGGGTCATTTCTGTCACTAGATCGGCCTGCTCGATTAGGGCCGGTGGAGCACCTCTGCCAGTCAAAATTACATGGGAGTTGTGGGGTTTCTCGACGAGTCCAGCCAAGACATCGGCCACATCCAAGTAGCCCAACTTGAGCGCCACATTCACCTCATCCAGCAGCACTAACTTGAATTCAGGATTACGGATAAACAGGAGCGCCTGCTGCCATGCTTCCTGAGCCTTTTGCTGGTCGCGCTCTCGGTCTTGGGTTTCCCAGGTAAAGCCTTCACCCATGGCATGAAATTCGAGCTGTGCTGGTTTATCTGGAGTAGCTACCGTCCATTGCACCAAAACCGCCTTTTCTGCCGGCTCCCAGGCTCCTTTAATAAATTGCACAATCGCCACTCGATGGCCATGCCCCAGCGAGCGCAGCACCATACCCAGAGCTGCTGTGGTTTTGCCTTTGCCATTGCCGGTATGGACGATAATCAAGCCCTTCTCTTGGGTGCGTTCGGCCAAGCGCTGTTCCTGCACTTCCTTGCGACGCTGCATTTTCCGGCGATACTGCTCAGTTGTCAGGCCGCTAGCGGTGGCTTCTGCATCGAGTTGGATGGCTTCGCGATCGGCGGCGGGGGTGATGGGGGTTGGTTCCATGGGTGGGGGGGGTGAGGGGTGAGGGGTGGTTAGTCTTCGCCGTGTTGGGCTTTCCAGAATTGTTCGGCGAAGGCGACGGCGGGATGGGCGGGGGCTTTGGGTTTGGTTTTGGGGACCATGCTGGCTTCGTGGGGTAAACGGTCGCCCTTGAGGGAGTTGCAGCGTTCGCAGGCGGCTACGACGTTGTCCCAGCTATGCTGACCGCCTTTGGAACGGGGAATCACGTGATCGATCGTGAGGTTGCGGGTGCTGCCGCAGTATTGACAGGTGTGACCATCGCGTCGCAATACTTCGCGACGGTTGACCGGAGGCACTTTCCACAGCCGCTCTGGATTGCTGACCGTGAGGCGAATATGTTCGGGCACTTGCAATACAACGCTGGGAGACCGGACTTCCCACATGGTGGTGTTACCAATTTCTAAGGACTCGGCCTGTCCGCTAATCAGCAGCACAATGGCACGTTTGATATTAATGCGAGCTAGAGGCAGGTAGTTTTTGGAAAAGACAACAACAGAGTTTTGCAGTACAGCCGGCTGCCGGTGGGGTCGAGCTTGCATGGATGGCTCCTGGGGGAGGGGGAGAGGGGTGGGGGGTAGGGGGTAGGGGGTGGGGGAGGTGGGGGAGGTGGGGGGATGGGGGAGTGGGGGAGATGACCGCTATTTCTATATTCTCTATATTCTGCTTCATGCTAGAAAAAATTCCCTGGGTGTGGTCAGGGTTTGTTCAGAGTTTTGGGTCAATCCAGCGTTTGACTTCGTACTGCTCCCAGCCGCGATTTCTCTGCGGGCAAGTCAGGCACCGAAGCACCACAAAAAAATTTACAGATCCGACGTTGCATTGCCCACTGATTAAAAATCAATGTATTAATGAACACATCTACTGTAGTACAACCCTCCAAAAGTTAGGTGTAATGATGAATACCGGTTCATTGGCTTTGCGACTTACAGCAATTGCCACTTAAATTAAACTCTCCCCCCCCCACCCCTCCCAATGAACAAGACCGATCACCGCGAAAATTTCTTCAAAACCGCTGACAATCTCGATCTATACGAACAGTCCTGGCGACCGTTGGACCCGGTGGCGGTGGTGGTGATTGTGCATGGGTATGCCGAACATAGCGGGCGCTATCAGTGGGTGGCTTCGCAGTTTGGGCAGCAGGGGTTTGCGGTGTATATGTTTGATTTGCGCGGACATGGGAAATCAGCGGGGGTGCGGGGGTTTGTGCGTTCGTTTGATGACCATCTGGCGGATTTGGAGCTGTTTCTCAAACGGGTTGAGCAGCAGGAACCTGACAAACCTATTTTTCTATTGGGTCACAGTATGGGCGGAGCGATTGCGGCGCTTTTCACGATTCGGTATCAACCGAGGCTGCAGGGCCTTGTTTTGAGCAGTGCGGTGTTGGGTCTGAGTAGCCGTCTGGCCCCTCGCTTGGTGCGGATTACAACGCAGGTTACAGCCCTTCTAAGCAATTGGCTGCCTGGGTTGCCAACGCTATTACTCGACCGTCGGGCGATTTGCCGCGATCCAATGATCCTGACGAGCTACGAAACGGACCCGCTGGTTTATCGTCAGCGCATGCCAATGCGAACGTTAGTAGGAATTCTCAAAACAATTGCCGAAATTCAAGCCCGAATTACTGAGGTCGAGATGCCTTTGCTAGTTCTGCATGGTACTGCCGATCGATTGGTGGCAATGGAAGGCAGTCAAAAAATTTATTCGAGTATCAACGGCGAAACCATTCAGCTAAAGCTCTATGAAGGCTTTTATCACGAGCTACTGAATGAACCAGAGAAAGAGCAGGTTCTGGCTGATATCATTGCGTGGTTACGTATGCATTTACCTACTGGATAAGGACGCTATATACAATTGCTTTCTGTAGAAGCTGTTTGAAAAGACCCTTACATCCCCCATTCTGGGGGACTTTCCCAAACTGTCGCTGTTCAAAGTCCTCTGGTAAATGTATGCTGACTCCTAACTCCTCAACCGTTCCAATCCGTGAGAGCTGCGATAATCGATTCTGCTGGCGCGGTCCAGCCAACAATACCTCCTTGAGCACGCACCATTTCGAGGGTAGCCTGCTTAAATTCAGGAAAATAACTTTCGGTACAGTCTTCGACTAGCAGACACTCATAGCCTCGATCATTCGCTTCGCGCATTGTAGTTTGGACACAGACTTCGGTGGTAACGCCCGTGATCAGCAGATGGGTAATGCCATGCTCCTGCAAAATTTGCTCCAGAGGCGTGTGGTAAAAGGCACCCTTTCCTGGTTTGGCAAGCACGATTTCATTCGGTTTGGCCGCCAGTTCAGGAATAATGGCGTTGCCTGGTTCGCCCAGCACGAGAATGCGTCCCATTGGACCAGGATCGCCAATTTTCAGCTTGGCATTACCGCGTTTGAGTTTAGCGATCGGACAATCGGATAGGTCAGGCTGGTGGGATTCGGTCGTGTGAACGATCAGCAAATTCATCGCCCGTGCCGTATCGAGCAATCGCTTTAGGGTTGGCACAATTGCCTGGAGCCGCATCACATCGTTGCCTAGGGCATCTCCAAACCCACCTGGCTCCATAAAGTCGCGCTGCATATCGATAATAATCAAAGCGATTTGACTCGGAGAGGCGGGGAGGTCGTAGCTGTAGGGGAGGGCAGGGATGGAGGGCATAAGGGGTGGGGGGTGGGGGGTAGGGGGTAGGGGGTGGGGAGTGGGGAGTGGGGGGTGAGGAAGTGGATGAAATGAGTTTGGAATTTTAGCATGATGGTTAAGTCGGTATCTGTTAAATCAAATGCATTTGTGCCTGAAAGATGTAAAGATGTAAAGATGTAAAGCTATTAACCAGAGCAGCCTGTGATTTTGTGTTCTAACTGGCCGGTGCTAGCAGTTACCTATTCACCTATCTACTCAACCACCTATCTACTCCTACGCTCCTACGCTCCTACGGTTGCCAGACTTTGATCGTGCCATCTTCATTGCCGCTTGCCAACATCCGCCCACTGCTGCCAACCGTCACCGATTCGATTGCTCCAGACTGGCCTTGCAGAGTGCGAATTAAAGTTTTTGCATTCATGTCCCATAGCTTCAGGGTTTGATCCTGGCTGCCACTCACAAGCATGGTGCCACCGGGGCCAAAGGCCACCGAATTGACTAGGTCTGTATGGCCTGTAAATGTATGCAGTAGTTGTCCTGTATTCACATCCCAGAGTTTGATGGTTTTGTCATTACTGCCAGTGGCGAGCGTTCCACCAGCGGGACTAAAGGCCACACAGCGGACTGAGTCAGTATGTCCAGACAACGTGCGTAGCAACTCACCGGTTTGAGCATTCCAGAGCTTGATCGTTTTATCGCGACTGACGGTGGCAATTGTTTGACCATCGGCACTGATTGCCACGGCAAAAATGCCCATCTGATGTCCGCTCAAAGTATGCAGCACCTTTCCCGTTTCTAGATCCCAAACTTTGGCGGTTTTGTCCCAACTGCTGCTGACTAATCGCTTTTGATCGGGAGCAAAAACGATCGAGCGCACAATTTTTGTGTGTCCTTGTAATGTCTGTTTCAGTTCACCTGTTTGTGGACTCCAGAGTTTAATCAGCTTGTCTTTACTGGTACTCGCCAGCGTTTGTCCATCAGGACTAAGCGCCACCGACAGCACCGCATCCTGGTGCGCTTGCAGCACATGGTTTGGTTGTTCGGTTTGCAGATTCCACACTTTGATGGTTTTGTCATTACCTGCACTAGCCAACGTTTGCTGATCTGGACTGAGCGCTACCGACCAGACTTTACCCGTATGCCCTTGCAGCGACTGCACTTTGACATCTCCCCAGGATGATGCAGCACCGGATTCGGTGGCAGATTTAGTGACATTAGCAGTTCCGGTAGTTGTCTGTTCTGCCTGTTTGGCTTGACAGGCCATAACCATGATCAGGACTAAGCTGCTAAACAAAGCACGAACCAGTAGGCGATTTGAAATTGAGGCAGGATTGTGATGAATCATGATTATCATCCTTTACACAGAATTTTGTAATCGTTATCAACTACTAACCGAAGCGCTTTATAAAACATCGCCCACCCCCTACCCTCTACCCCTCACCCCCCACCCTCATTAGTATCACTGCCAGATTTTGATGGTTTTATCCTTACTGCCGCTGATTAAAGCTGGAGTTTGAGCGTCGATAGCAACCGACAGTACCCAGTCCGAGTGACCAGAAACGCTTTGCAGCAATTTTCCGGTTTGCACATGCCAAAGCTTAATCGTTTGATCAACGCTAGCGCTGACTAGTAGGGTTCCGTCTGCGTTGAAAGCAATGGCCGTGACTCGATCATCATGTCCCGTGAGAGTTCTGATCAACTGTCCGGTTTGCGTGTCCCAGAGTTTGATCGTTTTGTCCCAACTGCCGCTAGCTAGCATCCCCTGAGAGCTAAAAGCTAGACATCTGACTGCATCGGTATGGTCTGACAACACACGAATCAAATTGCCTGTTTTAACGTTCCAGAGTTTGACGGTTCGATCGGCACCACTGCTGGCTAAACCTGTTTCGTCTAATGGATTGAATGCTGTTGCATACACAATTCCATCATGCCCTTCGATGGTTTGAATTAAGTCTTCTGTTTTCGGATTCCAGAGATTGATCTTGCCATCTCCGCTGCCGCTCACCAATTTATCTTCGCTACGATTCAAAGCCACTGACCAAACAGGAGCGGTATGACTGAGCGTAGACTGGAGCATCCCAGTCGATATGTTCCAGAGTTTAACGGTTTGATCAGCCCCACCGCTAAAAAGCATCTGACCATCCGCGCTGAGGCTGAGGGCGCGAACGGCATCCTGATGGCCTGTTAGGATCTGGGTTGGGCGTCCGGTTGGTAAATTCCAAACTTTGATGGTTTGATCTTGGCTACCGCTGACTAACGTTTGCCCATCCTGGCTGACGGCTAGTGCCCAAACCGAGTCGGCATGTCCTGCCAGGGTTCGGGCTAGAGACAACTGGCTGAGAGCGGGTGAGGGAGCAGGGGAAAGCTGCTCTGACTGAGAGGGGAATTCAGAAACAGAAATTCCAGTGACGATAGCGGCCCCAATTGCGCCCAGGCAAGTAAGCAGCATGGCTGCCGTCAGCAACGTATACAAACGACTATAGGGTGGAGTATGTTCGGAATGACGCGAGGCGGAGCTAAGCACTGGGGCTACCTGAGGAGCTACCTGAGGAGCCTGAGGAACTACCTGAGGAGCCGCCTCGATAATTTCGCGTAGGGCTTGGCTGAGCTGGCTCACCGAGGCATACCGATCCTGGGGAACTTTTGCCAAACAGCGCATTACAATTGCCTCCAGATCTGGAGGAATCTGCTCACCGCTTGGATGGGCACAAAACGGTAGGGGTGTCTGCGAGAGATGGGCCGTTAGCCAGAGTCGTTCGGGCACTTCACGATGGCGAAAATCAAAGCCAAACGGATCGGATCCCGTCAGCATCTCGTACAGGATCACGCCTAAGCTGTAGATATCGGCTTGGGCATCTAAATCTTGACTCAGCTCTAGTTGCTCTGGGGCTGCATAGTGACGAGTGCCGAGAAACATATCGGTTGTGGAGGCCGCCATCTGCTGAATGCTGCGAAGTTTAGCGACGCCAAAGTCAATGATTTTAACCAGATCGCCTAACGCAGTTGGCACTAAAAAAATATTGTCTGGCTTCAAATCGCGGTGGATCACGTTCGTCCACAGGTCAGAGCCAGCCTCTGGATTCCAGAGCATGATGCCCGCATGGGCCACCTGTAAGCCAGCGCAAATTTGAATCGCAATGGTGCAAGCTTGCTCAACCGGCAATCGGATCTGGGACTCCAGCAACTGGCTTAATGGTTGCCCCTGAAGATACTCCATGACATAAAACGGATATCCATCAGCCGTGACACCATAGTCGCGAATTTGAACGATGTGGGGACTCTTCAGTGCAGCACAAATAGCGCACTCTCGCTCAAATCGTTGGAGTAGCTCTGGTTCGGCCAACAGAGATGCTTTGAGTAATTTAACGGCCACCGTTTGGTTGAGGGAAGTGTCTATTGCTACATACACATCGCCCATGCCGCCGCCGCCAAGATACTGCTGCAAGCGATAGCGATGGTTTTCACCGAGCAAGCGACCCGTGAAGTTTGGCTCATCCAGTGCGCCTGTCAATTCCTGATCGCCTGTCTGAATATCCATGCTCGTTTCTCCCGTTCACGGTTGCGACAACAGCTAGCTTTCGTGCCCGCAGCAAACGCATGTATCCTCAAGGATCATGTACTCCCAAGAATATCGCATTTAGCAGGATTGACAAAATCGCTAGACGATTGTTGCAACCATTACTGACGCCAAAGCATGATAGTTTGATCGCGGCTGCCGCTGGCTAATGTTTTGCCATCTGGGCTGAAGGCCACCGAGAGCACCCAATCGGTATGACCATAAAAGGTGCCGATGGCGTCCGGACGGTTGACATCCCAGAGTTTAACCAACTGATCGCGGCTGCCGCTGGCAAGGGTTTGTCCATCGACATCAAACGCTACGCTAAGCACGCGATCCCGATGTCCGGTAAAGGTTTGCAGCAGTTCACCGGATGGAATCTGCCAGAGTTTGACTGTTTTATCCCAACTGGCGCTGGCGAGGGTTTGACCCTCTGGCGCGAAGGCAATCGCCCTAACGGCATCGTCATGTCCGGTTAAAGTTTGCAGCAAGGCTCCGGTTTCAGCGTTCCAAAGCTTGATTGTGCGGTCTTGGCTGGCACTGGCTAGGAGCGGCTGAGTGGGGCTAAAAGCAACTGCAAACACCCAGTTCGTATGGCCTTCTAGCGTTCGTTGCAGTTCACCAGTTTTTAGACTCCAGAGCTTAATCGTCTGATCGGCACTGGCGCTGGCAAGGGTGTTGCCATCGGGGCTGAATGCCACAGACCAGATCGCCGCTTCGTGGCCGCTGAGGATGCGTAGTAGCGTTCCGGTAGTGGCATCCCAAACTCGAATTGTGCGATCGGCACTGGCGCTAGCCAATGTTTTGCCATCGGGGCTGATCGCAACCGCATAGACCCAGTCGGTATGGCCGCCGAGAGTGTGGGTAGGTTGCTGCGTCTCCAGATTCCAGATCTCGCTGACTCGACCACCTGCCGTCACCAGCGCTCCATCTGTCACAAAAATTGCCTCCCAAGCGGGCTTCCCTGCGGCTAGAGATTGAGCCTGCACCCGTCGCCAAGGGTTGTCAGACGGACAGGGAGACAGAACCACCTGCGCATCCAAGGGAGCGGGCGTCGTCTCTGGTGGAACCTGCCCTTGGTTAACTTGAATATTGCAAGCATCCGCATCTGTCGTAGGTGTCGTAGGTACAGTCTGATTGCCAGCACCGGTGAGCCGATCGGGAAGTGCTTGATCCTGAACAGACCGCAGTGCTAACAACAGCCCTACGCCCAGCATTAGCATGGCGACTCCGGCAAGGGCTAGTAGTGGGCGCTGTCGGCGGGTGGGAGGCGAGACAGCGGCAGAATTGGCAGCGGGTGGAGCAGCAGCATTTGGCACTTGGCCTGACGGTACTGAATCAGGACCAGAACTCGCTGACGGTGACGATTGCCGAAAATGAGCCATCACCTTGTCTGGTTTTAATCCTAGAACCAGCTCCCCGACTCCATCGACGATTCGCTTTGGCGTTTGAGGTGAATACTCGGCGTGCAGCAAATACTCACCATTTTGCCGCTTTTGTTCATTCAGTGTGCGCACCTGCTGATTCTTTTGATCGATAAACTCAATCGTTTGCTGATAAACATAGCGATAAAGCCCATCAACGCCAATCACGCCCTCGGCATCGGCAGCTTCGCCCTGCAATCCGCGAATTAGATAGTAGGTGAACAAGCCATGTCCCAACTCTGGAAACTCCCAAGAGCGCTGTCCCTGATCGCAGGAGAGCATGGCATAGAATCCGCGACTCTGAGCCGCCCGCAGTCGCAAGGCATCAACAATTTGCGCCGTGGGTTCGGTCGATAGCGCCACTCGGCTGCCTTTGGCTCCGGGCATAATCAGCTCACCGCTATGGCAAGCATCCAGCCAAACAATTTGTTGCCGCGCTTCACAGGTCGATAGCGAGTGCATTAACTCATGAATTCTCAGCCCGGTTTCCAGCAGTGCGGTCTGGGAAGTATCGCGGAGACATAACACCGCCTGCTGACTGGGCGACTCCAGCATCCCATGCCCAGAAAAATAAAACAGAACCGTATCCTGGGGCTTAGCTTCGGCAACGATCTGGGTCAAATCAACCCGCACCACGGCCAAGGTAGGAGGCTTGGCAGCAAAATCATGGCGCGTCAAAATATGCTTCTTGGGAAACTCGTAGCTCGCTGCTGTCAAGGCTGTTTCCAACCCCTGACAATCGGCGGCTGAGTAGTGCAATGCCGGAAACTGCGGGTCTTGATATTGATTGACGCCAACCAACAGAACCCAAAGTTTGGCTCTCCCAGAGGTGAGGGCATGAGTCAATTCACGGGTTCGCGGGTTGGGGTTTGACATAGGCTATTTGTACTGCACAGCGCTAAGTGGCGATCAACCGCATGACACCAAGCTTTTGCCGCCTACATTCTAACGAACTCCGGTAATCAGAGCATTTTATAGTAAACACTAGCCATGCTCCAACTGCTGTACAGCAACTCGCCATCACCCATCTCCTCAAATTGGTGCCAACTCAGGCAGCACAGGGACAGCTGATCCACCGCGTAACGGGCTGGGGGTTGCAACAATAAAGAAGCAGCTATCGTACAGCGTGCCGTTGCCCAACGCCCAATTGCCCTTGAATGGCATGATGCTGGGGTCACTGGTTTCCACCAGTACTTTATATTGACCAGGCTTCAAGGTATAGGTTCGGACAGAGCCTTGCTCCGGACAGGTGGTTGGCCCAGACCCGATGTAGGTTTTGCAAGATGGACAAGGCGGTAATTCTTCGATGCGAGGTTCAGGCCCACTGAAGACAATCTGGATTTTTTCTGGCGAAGCATTCTGAATCACAACCTCTGTTACACCACCACGGGTAGAACCGCTGGGATTGGGTGGGGCAATTGCATTTGTTCCAGTTGTGTCAGCTTTAGCAATCATCGTTTTTGCCAATGCTGCTTTCACCTCAGGTACTAAAGAGTGATTTGGGTATACTTGCAGAAATTCTTTATATTGCCGAATCGCCGTGTCATAATTTTTCTGTTTAGCGTTACTGCCTGCTTCTGCCACCAATACCCTTGCTAAAGCTGCTTCTGCTGTTGCTGTCAACTGGTGATTTGGATAATCTGCTAGAAATTGGCGATAGCGACGGATAGCACTGGCATAGTTACCCTGATTCGCATCGATTCCCGCTTCTGCTAGTCTGGCATTCGCCAAAGCCAGGTTGATTTTTAGTCTCAGCGGATGATGCGAGTAGTCTTCTGCCTGCTGATAAAACCGAACTGCTGTTGTGGGATCTCCTTGGTGAGCAAAGGTTTGACCGCAGGCATAGTGCAGGCGCGGCAGCCGATCTTCCGGTTGGGGAATAAACTGTTTGGTTTCAAATAATTTTAGTTCGTTGCACAGCTCTGGTTTAGCTAAAGCAGCAGGATCAGTTTGCTGAAACAGTTGAGCGGCTCGCTGCTGCACAGGTTTAGTCAGAGGACTAGCCGAATAGCGATTCACAAAATCCTCATAGCCGAGTAGTGCTGCGAGCGCATCTTTCTGCTCACTCATGGTTACTAAAAATGCGGCACATTCCGAGCGTTTGACTTTTGTACGGGAAACAATTTCATTCAGGTCGATCAGTCGCCGTCCGTGAAGAATCCGATCAAATTGGGTCATAGCTCCCTCACAATCAGATGCAACATAGGCTTGTTCGCCTTGACGATAAATCTGTTGATCCAGCCAAACTTGAGTGGTAATCCCAGTAAAAACCACCGTACCAATTGCGGCCCCGATCTTCCAGTAGCGAAAGCGCGGCACTCGTAGCCGATAGGCAAATCTAAGCATGAGGAAACTCCATCTTGATTGAATGTGAGGATAAAACTGAACGCAAGCAAGAACACAAGTTAAATATTTATTGAACGTAAGCAAGATACTCGTTAAACACAAGCAAGATGCTTGCACTGTTGGATGATTTGCTGACAGAAAATGGGTTGGTGTAACCCAGGCAAATGCCAATTAACGAACCGAAAAGGCTTTATCCCAACTGGCCGTAATTGGCTCCAGCAAAAAGGACAGAATAGTTTTTTGGCGAGTCACAATCTCAGCCGAAGCGGTCATGCCCGGAGTCAGGGGTACTTGCTGTCCGCGAACCTTGATGGTGCGCTGCTTGAGCTGCACTCTAGTCGGATAGACTAATCCAACTTCCGGCTCATTTACCGCGTTTGGGCTGACTGCTAGCACCGTTCCTTCTAGAATGCCAAATTCTTGATATGGAAGTGTTTCCAGCTTAATTTTGACGCGCATTCCCGGATGGACAAAGGCAATATCTCGATTCAGTACCTTCGCTTCTAACACCAGCTCGGCTCCATCTGGAACAATCGACAATAATTCTTCTCCGCCCTGAATGGTCGCGCCAGCTTCTACGACCTTAACATTATATACAGTGCCATCTACCGGTGCTTTAATCGTTTCTCGATTACGCTGTTCTCTAGCCTGTTTGAGTTGGCCTTCTAACGAAATTTTTTCCTGCTTGAGCTGATTGATTTGCGTCAAGATTTCAGTTTTGCGTTCAGATTGCAGCCGTTCTAGCTCTTGCTGCGCCTGATAGAGTTCCTGCTCTTTAGCACTCATCTCTGCTCGCAGCGACGCCACCTGACTTTGCGTGTCCAAATAATCCAATCGCGGAATCGCTCCCTCGACGGCTAGCATCGATAAACTGCGTTCTTTTGTGATGGCAAAATTGAGCGTGGCCCGCAATCGACTCAGTTCGGCCTGCGCGGCTCTGATCACTCCCTGCTGACGGTTAATTGCGGCTTGGGTTTCCTTCCGGCGAGACGCCAGGAGCTGATTTTGAGATTGATCCTGAAGTTCCTGCGTTCCGGTTTTGCCAGCTAGTTCTGCTTCGAGCCGTGTCAGGTTATCCTGCATTTTCTGATAAAGCTGCTGAGCACTCTGATATTCGGCATCGGTGAGGGTGGGATCAAGCTGCACCAGCGGTGTGCCTCGCTTGACTGAATCGCCTTCCTTGACCTTAATATTGCGCAGCAACCCACCAGACAGCGCTTTGACCGGCTGAATTCGCGTTGACGGAATCACCTCCGCTGATGCCGTTGCCGTCTCATCCACCTTACTCACCGCCGCCCAAGTCAAACTGCCAAAGAACAAAAGACTGATTCCCCCTGCTAACAGGCGAGTATACAAAGGCGATGGTTTTTCAACCGCTTTGCCCAATTCACGGGAGAGGAACCCATTGGGACTGACGAAGCGATACTTGGTTTGCTTACGCTGGACAGAGGAAGACATAAACACCTCAAGGTTTTAATACCAGTTCTTAGTTTTGAGTTTTAAGTTTTAAGTTATGGAACCTGCACAGTGTCGCCTGTTGAGCTTGGTGATCTGTAGCTCAATCAAAGGGAAATGGTATAAGGATGTTGATCCGTAAATTGCACTACCAGACTCGCCAACAACTTTGGTTTTATAATAAAAGCTGCACTGCCCAAGCCCCTTTTCTCGTTGCTCAAATAGGAACAAGCAAATGGTTACTCTTCAGCTCAACCAAATCGATGTATTGCCTGGACAACGAATCATCTTGCGGGATATTAGCTGGCAGCAGTTTGAGGCAATTCTGGAAGAGATTGGAGAACGTCGGATTACTCGTTTAGCCTATAGTAAAGGAACGTTAGAGATTGTGGCTCCCCTACCTGAACATGAGCAAACGAAGGTTGTGCTTGCAGATTTATTGAAGGTATTGTTGGATGAGTTAGACATGAACTGGGAGCCTTTGGGTTCAACCACATTTAAGCGAGAAGACATGCAGGCAGGAATTGAACCAGATGACTGCTTTTATATTCAAAATCATGCTTTGATGATTGGCAGAGATCGAATTGATTTAAGTATTGATCCACCTCCTGATTTAGCAATTGAGATTGATGTCACTTCTAAAACTCAGCTCAGTGCGTATGAAGCGCTGCAAGTTCCGGAAATCTGGCGGTATCAAAATCGAAGACTGCAAATTAGCGTGTTGCATGAGAGTAAATACATAGAGAGTGCAACCAGTCCAACCTTTCCTAACTTTCCAGTAATTGAAGGTATTTCGCAATTTTTGGAAATGAGCCGCTCAGCCGGAACTCGCCCAGCTTTGAGAGCATTTCGTGAATGGATCAGGGAACGGATTTAGGTGTTTACTGCAAACCAATGTGAAGAACATCCTGCAATCAAAGGTTCGACATTTGAGAGTGAGCTTTGACTGCGCTCAACTCACCTAACATCTGAGTGCTGAGCGCAGTCGAAGCACAGCATTCCAATCAGAACAGTGATTGCCAGGTTAATATAAATTACCTTCCTCTAGCGCTCATGCCCTTTTTGTCTAGAGTGAGTTGTTTAGAAACTGCTTTCGCTGATTGGGGTGGTTATTGCTCTACCTTCAGCTACCGGATGCAGCGTAGCCGTATAGTTCGACCATTCCACGCCATTGTGGGTTCTGGTTTCTCTAAATTCCAACCGATCGTTAAACTGAAAGAAGGCGCGGTTTTGCAGGAATCTGCCCGCACGTTGATCCCAATTGGTTCCAGTGGTGGCTTTGAGGATGCAGCTACAGGGACTGATACCGCGAATCGTAATTTCATCCCCGGAACCAATCCGGACAAAATGGCGGGTTTTACCAGTGCGGCTATCGACTAACTTAACCGCTGCATCCTGTCCCGTACCATTGATTACTCTCAGCGTGCCCCGTCCCTGTGATGAGGCAATCAGTGTTGGGTCATGCGTCGGTGCTGTGGGTAACGTAGATTCAAAGGCAGAAACCGATTGGAGCACTGCGCTGAATATCATTGCTGTGCTTCCGATAATCAAAATGAAACGTCTCTTCAGAGAAATTGATGGTTTGTTAGTCGTTTGTCTGTTAGATTTAGCAGCCATGACTCAGTTACCTTCTTCATAGTTTTGTCTCTATTTAGCAGTAGTTCTACTGTTTTTTGGATCATGCAGTTCTTCCAAGCCACTTTTTAAGCACCATCGCCCTGAAGCTTGTTTTTTAGCAAGTCATCTCACTAACTCAATCAGCAAGGGGAAAATGCACGTCTGGATTGCTCCGCTCATAGGTTTCGGTTGTACCGCTACGAGTGGTATTACCATCCGCATCCATTAGGTGCTCATCGGGTAGGGATGCTCCTAATTCTCCAGGTCTTCTGCGAGATGGAGCACGCCACTGCTGCTGATTATCAAGCTGATTTCTGAGGACATTGAACACTCCCCCGGATGGCCCATCGTATCCATGCACAATATATGGAGCATCACCTTCTCTGACGCTTGGCCTGATGCGTACACTTTCAGTACGGGTTGGATTGGTCCAAATAGAATTAACCGAAGAAGCTCCCGGTAATTGTCCACGCACGACAACCCATCCTTCGCTTTCCAATCTTTGTGTCAAATCACGATGGCTTGTGATAGTACCATTGTTGATGCCTTGCACAACATCTCTTGCACCAGTAAGGCGAGGTTCATCGTCAGAATTGCCTCTGCCGCTACCACCAACCTGAGGAGGCACTCTATCGTTGCCCGATCCGCCAGAACCACCAGTAGCAAGTGGTGCACTAGTTGCTGATTCGGGAGTGTTCGTGTTGCCCGATGAACTTGGCGGCGCTTCACGGTTGCTAGAAGCAGGTCTACGGTTTCCTAAACCAGATTCCGAAGGAGCAGAGCTAACGGGTTGAGGTCGTTCAGTCAGGGAGGAACGATTAGGGTTACGGGTTGAGGTAGCTGGGAATCTGGCCGAGCTAGTTGCTGAACTCACTCCAGAGCGAATCCCAGTAGCTGAAAGCCCCCCATTCGCCAATGAAAGACCTGCCTGTAAATAATCGCCCTGAGCAAACTGGGTTACTGCATCGGTAGCACCTTGAATCGTTCCATTCACTGCATCTGGAAGGCTGGCAATATCTTGGGTTCGCTGAGCACCTCTGAGAAGATTCGCTGCGCCTTGAACAACATCATCTCCATATCTTGCACCCAGACGAGCAACGGTTGTTGCATCTCCTGCAAAAGGCACTGCTCCAATCAATGAAAGAGCCGCTTCTGTTTCTCTACCCTCTGCTCCATACCAAGCTGCATTGATCAAATCAGGTACAGCCCCAAAGACTGGCACGACCCCTGCTACTTCTAGGGCAGTGTGACCCACGTTGGAAATTGTTTGATAGTTTCGATCTAAGAAACCGCTGGTGTCTCGCCATGCTTCGTTGATAGTATTAGTGACATTATCAGTGACATTACTAATACCATTCCTGACGCTATTAAACGAACGACTGAGCCAACTGTTACTTTGCTGCGAATTTGAAGTAGGTGGCTCTAAGGGTCGGATAGGGCGGCGAAGGCCTGAGATCGTCTCTCTCCGACGATCAGCAGAACGGTTCCAACCGTCTACCGCATTAGGAGTCATGCCGCGCAGATTCGGTGTTCCCGCTTCGGTAGCATCAGCAGATCCATGACGCAGATTCATCTCAACCCTCGGATTGGGGTCAGGTAGAAGCGAGCGACGGTTGACAGCAGCAATCACGTCTCGCTGTTCTAGCTGATTGGCTGTTTCTGGTTTGGTAGGAGTTGGGAGCGGTGTTGAAGTGGGTGCAGGAGGTGGTGTATTCTGGGGAGGCGTTGGTGCATGGTTTCTAGCAATTGCTTGGTCTCGACGCACCATGCTAGCAGCCGTAGGACTGGGTTGAGGAGCAGGTGTAGGTTCGCTACGAGGTTTTGGGTTTGCTGTGTTTTTTGAGAATCCCTTCTTGCCATCTGAAGAACCAGCAGCACCAACGTCGATTCCAGCCGGACGAATTCCCGAAGCATAGTTGGTTTCCAGGCTGCTTGGTGTCGCAGTGGGTTCTAGTCGCACATTAAATGGAGAACTGTAGCGAGTTGTATCTAGTTGAGAACCTAGCGATGAATTTTGAAAATCAGGGAGCTTTCTTTGTGCAACCATTATTCTAACTCTCCAAACATAAAGATCAAAATTTGAAGTGAATGCTGTTAAGTCCAGGTTGTTTCTTCTCTACCGGAATTATCCACAACTCGTGTTAAACCTTCGATGTAAACCGGATTTCCAGTTGAACGCGGATGCCGACGATCCCTTTCGCTCCAATCATCTTTTTTGCCCGTCCAGTTGACTGATATGCTGCCCTCATGCGCAAAACCTGGTACTCGGATTGCGTGGCCCGGTACGGGTGTCAAACTTCTACCCAGATCGTTGTAATAGTTATCTTGATGGTTCGGTAACGTTAGACTAGGGAGTCTCAGGAATCCTTGATGCAATGCATCTGTGAAAGTATCGACAACACGACTATGGGGTCCAGTTAGACTTGCTCCTAAAGGAAACCTGACAACAAAAGAATTATGGGCAGTGGCAGCTTGGTCATTATTCCCCGGAATGCCGCCTAATCCTTGCGCACCGTTAGATGCAATGAATGCTAGTGAATTATTCGCTACATCTCGGAATGGTTTAGGCAGATCTCTTCTGCCTGTTCTTTCATCGAGATCAAACCGAACGGCTGGATCGAGCGCAACCAGATTTTTGACTTTGCCCGCACCGGATTCAACAAATTTTCGCCCAATCTCAGCACTGACATAAGAGCCAAAACTATGACCGATTAGGGTTGTTTTTTCAGGCTTAATGCCCAGTTTAACTAAGCGCTCCTGTGCCCATTCTGCAACAGGTGTAATGCGTCCAGCTGCAATGTCAGGGCGCAGCTCAAACGACTTTGCTAAACTACTCCAGTCGATTGCCAGCACTTGCGCACCCGATTTACTGGCTGCTTTGGCTAGCTCTCGAATACTAGCACTATCATCATCTCCATTCCAGCCATGAGTGACGACAATAGTTTCCTTGTTGGGATCAATGCCTTCATCCGTTTTACCGCTAGCATCATAACGATAGATACCCGCAGGTGCCTTATCAGCACGAATGCGGCCATCTAACTTGGTACTAGCAATTTCCAAATTATAGGGAGTTTTGGCATCGGAATTAGACGAAACTCGCACGAAATAGTCGCCTCGATCCAGTGGTTTTTCACCTAGAATTTGGCTCAAAGACTCTGGGGAGCTACCAGATTTGCGCGAACTTTCAATAATCTCCCCTGGATCAACCTGCTGATTCTGATTTTTATCTCGAATTAGTTCGATATTTGCATCAGCACTCAATCCTCTCAGGTTAATATTGACATTTGTGCGGTCGTTGACGCGAAATCGAACTAAGTCGTTCGCATCATACTCGCCACCGATTGAGCCTGAGCCACGGCGAGTTTGATCACTCAGATTACCCCAATTTTTTGCTGTACTGATTGTGCCGTCTGGATCAGTTTTTGGTATTTCTCCAACTTTGGGTTGATGTGAAGTTTGACTAGATTGATCAAGTTTTTCACCTCTCTGCTCAGATAGGTATTTCCTGACTCGCTCGGTTGCTTCTGCGGCGGTGATTTTGCCGTCTTGATTGGTGTCTAGTCCTTTGTTCCAGTTAAAAGCTTTTGTTCCCTGCCGTGCAATTACGCTATCGGATGGTTTACCAATTGATTTCGGATGAAAAACTGCCATGTAGGTGTCTTGCAGCGAACGCAATTTGCCGGCATAGGGCTGGAAATATTTCTCGACATAATCAAGCTGTTGCACCGCAGACATTTTAGATAACTGCTCTGTGGATGTGCCTAAACTGCGAGCTGTGCTGGGCAGAAATTGAATCAGCCCGGTTGCTCCACTCGTTTTGTTTTGAATTTTGGGACTGTAGGTGCCGCCCGTTTCAAATCCCATTATCGCCATTAGATACTCACCGGGTATCTTTAACCGCTGTCCAATCGCATCAACTTTATGCAAAAATTCTGAGCTGAGATGGGGTGAACGGCTGTCCTGTGTTGGTTTGGTCAGTCTACCAGCCTGTCTCCCTACACCAGTCGAGCGAATTCCTGCTTCCATCTCATCAGCACTATGCCAATTTGAGTTTTTGGTATGCGGTGATAGTTGCTCAGTAAATTCAGTTTCGTTAATCTGAATTGCAGCAGGACTCTCTAACCGACTTGGAGTTAGAACTGGCTCTAGTTGCGATGCATTCAGTGGAGAACTGTGGCGGGTTGTATCTAGTTGAGAACTGAGCGAGGAACTTTGATAATCAGCGAACTTTCTTTGTGTAACCATTGTTCTGTTTTCCTAAGTAATGAGATAAACAGAATGTTCCTTTAGAACAAAGACGAAATGAGGATTGATGTTTCACAGGCTTGAGCCGAACTTGTTAGGAAGCGTTTTCTAAAATGATTCTCTTAAATCATCACTATAGGCTTCACCTAATGCTTTTCCTTTTCTTCTAGCTTCATAAGGCTTATTGCTGCTTGGAGGTTGTTTGTTTGTCAAGTCTGGGAGGACATCTGTTCCTACCTCACGCCTTGCTCTTTCACTATCAATTGCTCTCTGGTGGTATGTGAACCATATGTCTTCAGCCCCTAGACCGGCAGCTTCACTTCCATGAATTGCTTCGATTCTTGGTACAAGATCAGAATTCGCTCTAAAGTGATCATGACTGCTAAGTCTGTACTTCATAACCAGATCAGGCAATACTTCAGCTGCCTCCTTTCCATAACG
The DNA here is from genome assembly GCF_032598965.1 of Leptolyngbya sp. NK1-12. NCBI lineage: Bacteria > Bacillati > Cyanobacteriota > Cyanophyceae > Leptolyngbyales > Leptolyngbyaceae > Leptolyngbya > Leptolyngbya sp. NK1-12. The sequence continues at coordinate 4,498,369 of NZ_CP053586.1, read as the reverse complement.
TGCTTCGAATGCGTCAAAGCTTGGATGGGATGCCCGCAGAAATGGAGTTGAAGGTCTTGCGACTCTTTGTGTCAACTCAGTCACATCACCACTTGCGAATCCATAATACGTTACCAATCCATCTCGATCTCCAGGAATTACACTTCCATTATTGGGATCTCTGAGAGAGTAGGTAATAAATACTCGCTCATCACTGCTATCTTTCATCGACCCTAAATCGACTGGGGGACGGTTTGGATCTGCTACAAAACCTTTAGGACCGTGCCAGCGTCCTGTTCTAGCGTCATAGCGGATATTGCTATCTCTACCTTCAGACAAGGGCGTACCATTAGAATCTCCGTTGTTAGAACTGCCACTTCCGCCACTTCCCCCTGTCCGGGGCGGTAATCTATCGTTGCCTAATCCGCCAGAACCACCCGGAGATGGACTGGGAGGCTCTGCTGAACCAGGAGAATTCAGACGGCTAGTTCGATCGCCTCTTCCACCACTACCAGCACTTGCTCTCGGTAAATCTACATTCGAACGACCACCAACACTAGCTAAAGCAGGTGTGAATTGATCCGGAGATTGAGATTGGTCAGCATGGCGAATAACAGATTGCGGCCCACCTCCACCAGCAACGCGAGTAGCAGGCTGAGTGCTGCCTTCCGAATGTACCAGACGACTCAAGCTAGTTCTGCCTCTACCTGAGCGCATTCCGACAAGGGCATCGAGACCTGCAAAAGCAAAATCTACGGCTGAAGGTTCTCCAGTTTCAGCATTGCCGCCCTGCATTTGTTGGAACAGATCGACATGGTTGTTAATCTGGTCCAATCGCTGAGAAAGGTGTTCGGCTCGATCGCTGGCGCGGGTGAAGCGCTCTAAACTGGTTGGTCGAACGCTATTGGGCGACTCCTGGAGACGCGGATCTCGTCCTGAGGCAGGGGTTTCCGGACGCTGTGAGGGACTAGTTCCGACGGTTTCAGGTTTGGGATTTGGACGAGGCGGTTGTTCTCTCGTTCCAGGTGGGGTGGGGTTGCCTTCAGGACGGCTAGGTTCAGACTTCTTGGGTGTGGTTGGACTAGGTTTAGGATCGGAGCGTCTCGGATCGGGTTTATTCACGGCTCCGCTTGGAGTTGGATCGGGTCGCCTCGCAGAACGTCTAGCGGGTGCGCCGATCGGATTCGAGTCTGGTCTACCGGATGGTTCGCGTCTCGGTGCGGCTGTAGGTGTTTCGGGTCTGCGAGCAGCAGGTTTGGGGGTGGGGGCCAGTCCAGGTGTTTCCCGTCTGGGGCTAGGTGCAAGGCCGGGTCGAGGCGGAGTGTTGGCCGTTCTTGTCGTTAAGCGGGTGGTGGTTCTGGCGGAACGAGCAGTTTTGGCGGCATCGGCAGCTTTGAGCGCCAGTTTAGCCCCATCTCCGACACCGGGAGCCGCACCGATAGCAGACATTGCCGCATTTTTGTAATCTCCCTCAGCGGCATACCAGCCTGCATTCACCAAGTCGGCTGCCGTACTGACCACAGGAATTGGCAGAGCACCAACTACATCCAGCGCGCCGTGGCCGATCTTTTTCCAATCCGCGTTCTTCGCTTTATCCTTGACACTATTCCATGCATTTTTCAAACTTAATCCAGCCGGACGCATACCAGAGAAATCGCTGTCAGTTCCCCAAATAGTATCGCTGCCCCAGGTTGCAGATTGATTCCAAACAGAAGCCTCTGGATTCCAAGTTGTATTCAACGCCTGTGTAAAATCCATGCTTGACGGCGGTGCTGTTGCTATACCGGCATCCATTAGGCTTGCTTGGTTGAAGCTTTCTGCAACGGGAATTCCTTGATAGGATGCTGATTTTTCCGACCGCAGATCAGTTGGCAGATCAGTTGAGCGACTCGATGTTAAAGCGGATTCTAATGAAGCAGAATCAAACACAGAAGCATAACGATTGGCATCAAGCTGTCCATTCAAGAAAGAACTCTGTTGTCTTGCAAAAGTTTTTTGCTCAAACATTATCTTCTCCTGTAAGATTATATGCTCTAAGAAATTTCTTTGCTGTATCTGTGATGAGTGCCTGACGCCTTCAAGTTAGACAACCACAGCACAGAAAACAGTTTGCTGAACTAGGTCCTGTTTTAAAGCTCTGATTTAGATCCCCCCTAGCCCCCCTTACAAAAGGCTATGGTGTCCACACAAGTCGAAGATCCCCCCTAACCCCCCTTACAAAAGGGGGGAACCGTAGGCGAAGCCTGGGCGAAGCACATACTAAAACTGGCTTGAAGTCTCCATCTACGCCGAAGGCGCATTCCGCAGGGGTTTAGGGGGATCGAAGGGCAGCAGCACCAAAGACTTTTAAAATATGCCCTAGGTTGTCGGAATCGAATTGGAGAAATTCCTCAGGGCTGATAACACCTCTCTACCGCTGAGATTGTTTTGACGCAGATTCGGGTTGCCTTGAGGCGTGACATTAGACGACTTGAAGGCATGCATACTCTCCGCCCGATCGATCGCGGCATTGGGATTCACCAGCCCGAAGCCAGTTTGATTGTCGCGTCCGGCTGGACCGAGATTGGTAGCTGTATTTTTGAGGATTTGTTCGAGCTGACGGTAATCGAGCTGCGGATTGCTGGCCCAAACATTCGAGGCCACTCCCGTAACTTGAGCCGCGGCTGGCGAAGTACCAATTTCAGAAATGCCCAGGCGGCTGCCCGGAGCCATCAAATCTAAACCACTGCCGTAGCTGGAATAGGGCGCACGGTTCAATCCTTCTGAGGCACCCACCACGATCATGTTGTCGTATTGTTTGGTAAGGGCATCCCAGGACGAACGATCAGCCGCCTGATTTCCGGCGGATACTACAACGGGAATGCCCAAATCGCGGGTGAGTTTGAGCGCTTCCTGCTCTTGGGCCGTGGGTTGAAATCGCGTTTGTCCGTTCGGATTGACCAAATCAAAGCTGAGATTAGCAATTCCCTTTTGCCCGGATGCTTTGACCGTATTGGCAAATTCCTTCAGCGCCTCGGCCCAATTGCCCCGCTCGCCCACCGATCGCAGCCAAGTCGGAGCCTGATCGTTGACGCTAGTGACGGTTTCTAGCATTTCGCCGCCATGACTACCGGGCGCAAATCCATCTCGTTCGATAATCCCGATCAGCGGCTGTTTGTTGGATGAGGTGCCGTTAGCAGGTCTGTTGTTGTTAGCATTCTGATTTGTACCTCCTGCGCTGTTCTGAATTGGTTGCAGATTCATATCAGTCCGCATACCAGAGAAGATTCCTTGATTCGGCTGGCGATTGGGTGGATTGCTGCCATTGCGAGTATCTCCCCGATTCAAATCATTGTCCCGCTGATTGCGGCGATTTCCGTTCGTGAAGACTCCCTGATTTCGACCTCTGCCGCCTCTGCCGCCTCTGCCTCCAGGATTGCGATTGTCGCCCAGATTCATCAGGCTAGAGACCAATTCTTGACCGGCTTGCACCATTTTGTTGAAGTTACCCCGATCCTTGGTGCCGGGACCGTTGATTTCCAAAACGGGCTGATTGTTTCGACCTGATGCGGATAACGCAATCCGGGTCCGATCCTGTCCAGCATTTGCTTCTAGATTCCAACGCTGGTCTCGCAAGGAACCACCATCCCTGAGACTGCTGGTATTCAAGCGCACGTCCACATTGGGTACATCAAACAGAGATTTGAGGTCTCGCTGATCAAATTGACCGTTGAGGGCCATATCCCGCTGTCTAGGTTTTGTCGCAACCATGAATCAATCTCCTTTGCATGACTAAACAATGTACGTGGAACAAATCGGTGATGGCATTGCTGAATGAGGTATGAACCGTGGAGTTGCTGTGTCTTTGATAGCCTCTTCTTAGATGCCCGTAGGGCTATAATCCCCCATGCTGGCGGACTTTGAACGATCCGGTTTCCTCTAGAATTAGGCAACGAACGGGGCAATTTATACTCCAATTCAGCAACGCCATCGTTTACTTCTGCTGCTATGTATTTCTGATGAATCTAGGAAGATGCACTATCTTAGTGCTCGGCAAATAGCTTCAGAAGTAGATTGGCAATGAATGTTCAATTCGCCAATTAACAGCTAAGTAGGTAGGCTAAACTAATTTTCGCTCCACAATGCCGGGTCTCGACTCCGCTCAACCCTCTGCTCCCCGAAACGTTGCGCATTGAGCGGAGTCGAAATGCGTCTTCTCAATAATTGCGCCCACCTACTTAGGTAAACACCATTGCCAATAGACATAATTAACAACTGCGAATCAAACTCTAAGCAATCACAGCTATATCTGCACGAGATAGCGCCGATTTGGGTGCTAGTTCGGCAAATAATGTTTGCTTACGCCCGCCAATTCCATCTGAGTCATAGAACAACTCGCCGTCTTTAGCATCATAGATAAACTGGGCTTGCTTACCTGTTGCCCGCGATCCAAGCGTGAATCGCTTTTTAGAGAGATCGCCAAGCTTCAACTTACCGCCGAATCCGCGAGCCGAAACCAGAATCTGGTCATCTTGCGAGGCTTTGAAATCGGCGATGCGATCGGCTCCTTTGCCTAGCGTATTGAAGACAAACCGATCTGCATCCAAACCACCGCGCAGCGTGTCTCTGCCTTCTCCACCTGCGAGCCAATCGCTGCCCAAACCCCCGATCAGACTATCATTATCAGCATCTCCAAACAGCCGATCGTCACCCAGATCGCCAACCAACAAATCGTCGCCAGTTCTGCCATGAAGCTCATCGTTGCCATCACTGCCGGATAGCTGGTTTTTGGCATTATTGCCTTGAATCAGGTTATCGAGACTGTTGCCGGTTCCGTTGCTCGCCTTGTTACCGTCTAAATCTAGATTCTCCAGGTTTTCACTCAGAGCATAGCTAGAAGTAGCCGTTACCTGATCTTTTCCACCATTCACTACCTCAACAATCACATCAGCGTTACTATCTACGAGATACAAGTCATCACCATCGCCGCCTGTCATCGCGTCATTACCAAGGCTGCCATTGATCGTATCGTTGCCCTTACCCCCAATTAGCGTATCATCGCCGCCATTACCAAGCAGCTCATCATTGCCGTCAAAACCAGCCATATAATCGTTTCCAACGGTACCAGCCAATCGATCGCCCTGAGTTGTGGGCAAAATGCCACCCGTTGCTTTGGTAGTCAAAATCCCTTCACCCAATCCGTACATATCAACGCGGCGATACACACCGTTCATCTGCTCGTCTTTTACCTCTACGCCCGTTGTCTTCAGCAAATTGGTCAGCTCCGGCACCGTCAGCTTGCGGTTCATCTCCCGCACGGCCAACTCTTGAGCCAGGGCAACGACACCAGTGATTTGAGGCGCGGCAAAGCTGGTGCCATTATTATCAGTTTTTGTGCCTCCGTTATATGTAGCACCTGTAATGTCAACACCAGGAGCAAGAATATCTGTCAGGAGTGGATGGCGCTGAGAAAAATCAGCAAGTTTATCACCTTTATCTACTGCTCCAACGCTAATCGTGTAGGGGGCTGCTGCGGTATTAATCACACCTGGCTTACCTTGAAAATTATTACCAGTTGCAGCAATTACGGGAATTCCTTTAGCGGCGAGTTGCTCAATCGGTTGAACATAATCAAAGCTTCTGTCCTCTTGACTGAAATCACCGCTACCAAATGACATGTTTACAGCAGTGACATTGAACTGAGCAGCATTAGCAAAAACCCAATCCAAGGCTTCTTTAATATCTTGTGCTGAGGCATCGCTACCATCGTCAGGAAAGACTTTCAGGTGGATGATATTAGTTCCCGGTGCGGTGGTAGCTGCAATGCTAGAAACAGCAGTTCCATGATTAATGAATTTATAAATTTCAGGATTAGGATCAGGATCAGGATGTTCGACTCCAGGATAAGTATCCGCATCTCCAGAAAAATCACCAGAAAACTTGGGGTCGTTAGGGTTTTTAGGTGCGCTGGGGTCATTGGGATATCTGAACCGATCAGCAACTTTATCTCCATTAGTATCGGGACCAAAGAGGGGATGGCTCAATTTAATTGCATCATCAATGATCACAATTGTCGAATTCTTCCCATCAATTCCAGAGAACAAGCTGCTAGAACGAAACTTATCGAGGTTGATTTGGGAAACCGATGGAGTCGTTGACATGATTGTATTCCTTTGGTAGATAAGTGTACTTTTGTTTGCCTTGGTGTTGACACCTGAGAGGATGTTTGAGAAGTATCAAATCGGCTGGATTGGCCCCCTAAATCCCCCAAAATTGGGGGACTTTTAAGTTCGGGTCCCTCAGAATTGTGAGGGCTAGGAGGGGCTGTTCGAGTAGCATTCAGAACGTGCAGAACATTCTCTTAGACAAACTTGCATCCTGTTGACATATAGTTCTGAGATTTTTGAGAGTATGCAAGTGTGAGAGATAAAGTTCTAGATTGATTAATTCTTTAATTTGAGAAAGAAAGGGATAGGTTATCAGGCTTCAGAGACGCAAAAGACTAGACATTTGGCTCTTCAAAGTCCCCCAATTTTGGGGGATTTAGGGGGCCAAAAACCTTGAACAGCAGCGAACTCGTCTATATGTCCATCTGTTTTACATTTCACTGCTGATATTCAATCCCTCATTCACTACACTGAAGCCTGCTGCTTCTGATACAGCGCCCAATATACACCCTTGCGTTCCAGCAATTCCTGATGGCGTCCCTGCTCCACAATCACGCCCTTCTCCAACACCAGAATCAAATCCGCCTGTCGTAGCGGAGCAAAGCGATGCGCAATCATGAGCACCGTGCGATTATTCGTAAATTGCCGTAGATGGTGCAGCACTTTCTGTTCGGTCTCGGCATCAAGAGCAGAAGTGGCCTCATCCAGAATCAAAATCGGCGCATCCGAGAGGAACAAGCGCGAAAGTGCCAGCCGCTGTCGTTGTCCACCGGATAAACCCGTGCCCCGTTCGCCGATGTGGGTTTGATAGCCTTTGGGCAGCTCGCTGATGAAGTCGTGGGCTGCTGCTAGACGAGCCGCTTGCATCACTTGCTCTAGCGTAATTTCGGAATTACTGAAGGTGATGTTGTCGAATACAGTCCCGTCAAACAAAAAGTCATCTTGCAGCACAATCCCCATTTGCTGACGCAGTGAGGTGAGATTCGCACCTTTGATGTCGAAATTATCTAGCAGAATTCGCCCTTTTTCCGGCTGATAGAGCCGTTGCAGCAGTTTCGATAATGTGCTTTTGCCAGAACCGCTGCGGCCAACAATGCCGACAAACATACCGGGTTCGATGGTGAAGGAAACCCCCTTCAGAGCAGGTTCAGGATTGGTGGGATAGCTGAAAACGACCTGATCAAAGGTGATTTGGCCTTTAGAGGGCTGGAGCACCAGTCCGGTTTCCGGTTCGGCTTCCGGGTCGGTATTGAGAATATCGCCAATCCGATCCACTGATAGCAACACCTGCTGGAAGTTTTGCCAGAGTTGCGCCAATCGCAGCAGTGGCCCAATCGCTCGTCCCGACAGCATCTGAAAGGCAACGAGCTGCCCCACCGTCAGATGTTGCTGGATGACTAGCGTCGCCCCAAACCAGAGCACCAGCAGTTCGGAAAGATTGGTGAGCAGATCGCCTAAATGACTGTTGATGTTAGAGAGAGTAGAAGCACGAAAGTTTTTGTTAACATAGCGGGCAAATAAACCTTCCCAGCGTTCGCGGGCGGGCAACTCGGCTGTGTGGGCTTTCAAGGCATGGATGCCGCTGATGGCTTCGACTAGAAATGCCTGCGAATCAGCTCGACGATTGAACGATTCATTTAACCAATCGCGCAACATGGGCGTGCCAAACCAAATCAAGGCAATGAAGAACGGTAGGATAACCAGACTAACACCCGTGAGTTTGATGCTATAGAACGCCATTAGCGCAATATAAACAACGACAAAGATACCGTCTAGTACAACCGTTAAGGCTGTACCAGTGAGAAACTGACGGATATTCTCCAATTCTTGCACACGGGCAATCGTGTCTCCCACCCGGCGCGACTCGAAGTAGGCAAGCGGCAGTTGCAGCAAATGGCGAAACATCTGGGCCGTCAAACTTAAGTCCAGTCTGCGAGCTGTGTGGGTGAAGGTGAACAGGCGCAACATGCCCAAACCGGCCTCAAAGAACGAGACAAACAGTAAGGCAATCGCCATCACATGCAGTGTAGACATACTGGCGTGAACAATCACCTTGTCGATAATCACCTGAGTAATCATCGGACTGGCTAAGCCTAACAGTTGCAAGGTTAAAGAGGCAATCAACACCTCGCTCAGCAGCCCGCGATAGCGCCAAACTGCGGGCAGGAACCATTTTAGGTTAAATTCCTCGGTTTTGGGCAGCAGTTCAATCGGCCAGAGTTCGCCATTCCAGTTGGCTTCTACAATTTCTTGCGGCAGACTCTCACAGGTTTTGCGCGGGTTGCTGGGATCGGCAACGATCAGTCGATTGCCGGCAAATTCATAGGCTAACACCCAATCCTGTTGTCGCCAGTGAATCAGGGCTGGAAAGCTGAGCTGCGGCAGATTGTCCCACTCGGTTTGAATATGCTGTAATCGCAGACCCAGTTTTTCGGCGGCATCCATTATGTCTTGCGGTGACTGGCCTTGCAGTTGAAGCTGCACCTGCTTCAGGGGGACAGGCGATTGCAGCACCTGTGTGGCGAGAGAGAAACAGGCGGCGGCTGTATTCAGATGAAACAGATAGGGATATTCGGAAACTGCATGGGGCAATCTCGGATCAAAGGGCTGATATTGCCAGCGCAATGCATCCCAATGTTCTCGAAGATCTGGAGAAGCCGCGTCATACCAATCAACCGAGCGCCAGAGCACCACAACCACTTCTTTGCTAGCCGCTCTTGCCTGCCAATGTCCGGCCAGTTCCAGCAAATCGCCAAACCAAGCTCCCGGTTCCAACAGGATTTTTTTGGCATCCGAGTTTTTGCCCGTCTTCTGGACTAATCGCACCTTACCCGACACTATAAATAAATGTCCGCCCGGATTGCAACTAGACCAAAGGACTTCGCCCAGCGCATGACGGCTGACTTGCGCCCGTTCCCGGAAGTAGAGCTGTTCCTTAAGCAGACTCAGCGGTGGTTCGTCCCACGGCAGATTTAGGGTGTAGATGTCTTGAGAGATAACCATTGTGTCACCTGCATTTTCACGTTCATTGTTGCCATTTCTTGACTCAACCATTCCTGGTAAATTTCGGCTTTGAGTTGCGCTTCTATTTCCCCTTCGAGTGCAGATGGCAAGATTGCTTCTAGGCGCAACAAATACCAGCGGTTTTGTAAATCAATAGGGCCAATTAAGCTGCCGGACTGGGGATTTTTATCGATTGCAATCCGAATCTCGTCGGGCAAGTCGCTGGGACTAACCGGCTCCATCTGGCCGCCGTGCATGCGGTTCTCGGCAATCGAATAGTCTTGAGCTAGCTGCTCAAAGGATTCACCGGCTTTGATCTGATCCCGCAATTCTTCTGCTAGTGTTTCTTGATCCACCACAATGCAGGAGAGCAGCACTTTATCCAGCTTTTGCTTATGTTTAATAAAATACTCGTGTAACCTGGGCCGGCTGATGTGATCAACCAGGTTTTGCCAGGTCTGGGTGCGGATAATTCGCTCTAAAAACTGTTCGTAGGCCAAATGATTATCCTCTAGCCATTGCTGAAGCTGTTCTACTGTGTAAATCTGATTGTCTTTGAGAAATTGCTCTAGATACTGAAATGGTTGTGATTCATAAATCTGATTATTTTCGAAACACTGTTCTAGATATTGTTCAATTGCTGCAACGGTTGGCTGTAAATCAGGCTCTTGTTTTAGCATCTGGGTAATCACATGCTGCCGCAAGATAGAGGCGAGAAAATTTTGGAAGGTGCCGTCGCTTTGCAGATAGCTTAACGCCTGTTCGAGGGAAACAGGTTCATCGTTGATCACTAGAAAGTTCGGTGACATAGAAGGCTGAATAGAGAAGGCTAAACAGAGAAGGCTAAACAGAGAAGGCTAAACAGAGTGACATTGAAGAAAAACTCAGCTCAGGCCGATTTTGAAATCACAGCTGGAATCTGCATAAATCGAATTTCAGGGGTCTGCTCTGACTTAAAAATGCCACGAATGTACAAAACACCGCGATAGCGAAGAATCACAAAGGTATGAGTTAGCAAATCTGCTTGTATTGGCTGTGATACAAGCTGTAATACAGTAGGCATTGCTTCTGAACCAGTTTCTGGCCTGTAGAAATCACGCTCATACTTGACGCCGCGATATCGAAGAGTTATTCGCATCTTCCTCTCCTCAGAATTGGCAGAATAAATTACACAGCATAGAAACTGTAACTAGCGGGTAGGACAACGCTATCCATCGTTGCTCTCAGGTGATGAACTACCTTACTCCTGCTCTGCATCGTTCTATCCTGAGGTAGTTCTGGCTCCAATTGCACTATGCAGTTTGGCGATGATTTTTGAGCACGAATTTTGAGCATTAGCGGGAACCACCCCCGCTGCAATTGACTGGCGGGCAATCAGCATAGACTTGCTCATCAAACGCTGGCTGCATCAGCAAGGGAGTCGTCTGGCCGATAGGCAGGATAGTTGCAGTCAGAACTGCCGTGGTCAACGTTGCTAGAAGTACATTTATGGATTGACGCATGGGGGGCTTCTCCTAGAAAAAATCGCGCCGAAACTAGGGGCAACTTGTCCCCGCAGGTAGGAATCAGATGAGAGAAAACTTGATTTGCTGGAAGGATGACCTAATTGGCTGACACTTTGCTTTTGCCTTCGGGCGGTTCTTTTGTCAGTCGATCAGCTTTCTAGACTCAGAATACTCAACGCTTTTACCAGGAGTCGAATCAATATAAATAGAGTTCGCCGCAGTTTGCAGGCTAGTCGCTGCATTTAATTGCAGAAATAGTTCGCGGCAGAAAGCTGACTATTTGCCGACGGTTTGCCGACGGTTCGCAGCAGTAATTCAACAAATCGCGGCAGAAACTGCATAGTTTAAATTCGCTTAGAACTACCCACATGTAAGGGAAGCCATTTCCCCCTGATGATCTAGAGTTGAAGCGGGATAAGACCATGAGCCAAAATCGCAAACGACGCAGTGTTCAACTGACCTCTGCCGGAATTCGGGTGATCGAAGACCAGATGAACCGAGCCAACCTACACGAAAAAGATGTCGCGATGGCGGCTGAGCTAGAAGTCACCACAATCCGGCGACTGCTCAAACAAGATCCGGTAGATCGCACCTCAGCCATTGCCATTGCCAAAGCCTTGAATCTCTCTTTGGCGGATATTGTCGATGATGAGACTCCCGTAGTTGAACAGGCAGGAGCAAGTCTAGAGGACCCGTTTTACGTGGAGCGAGCTTCACTGGAGGCCCAATGTCGAGTGGCCTTGACCAAACCCGGTGCCCTACTCCGGATCAGAGCGCCTCAGAAAATGGGTAAAACCTCCTTAATGGTGAGAATTCTGTCGCAGATGAGAAAGCAACCTCAGCCCTACCAAACAGCTATTCTCAGTTTTGAACTGGCAGACCAAGCCGCATTCACCAACCTAAAGAACTTTTCCAGATGGTTCTGTGCCGCAGTCAGCGCCGTATTAGCGATGGATAACCAACTTGAGCATTATTGGGAAGATATTTTGGCTTGCAATTTCAATACAACCAACTACTTTCAAAAATATTTACTCAGCAAAGTTACCACTCCCCTCGTCTTAGCACTCGACAACACCGATTTAGTATTTGAGCATGCTGCAATTGCTAACGATTTTTGCAGACTGCTGCGAACCTGGCATGATCAGGCGAGGCGGGGAGATCCGAATAGCCGCATCTGGCAGAAACTCCGCTTAGTCATTGTTCACGCGACTGAGGTATATGGGCCACTTGATATCAACGCTTCACCGCTGGCTGGAGTCGGGATGGTGATCGATTTGCCAGAATTTGATTCTGGACAAGCTCTGACCCTAGCCCGCCAACATGGATTGAATTGGACTACGGCTGAGATCGCCAAGTTGATGGACATCGTTGGGGGACATTGCTTTCTACTTCAGCAAGCCTTTGAAGCAATTCGCTATCGGGATCTGTCGGTTACTCAAGTCACCCATGAAGCCGCTACAGAAGCTGGAATCTACCGAAATCATTTGCGCTATCTGGCAAATATACTAGAGCAATCACCGGAATTGATGGAGATGTTTAAACAGGTAGTGATGGCCGAGCACAATATTTACCTAAAATCAGCTTCAGCATTCAAACTTCACGGCATGGGTTTGGTAACAATTGAAGGCAATAAAGTGAAACCACGCTGTTATCTCTATCGCGAATATTTTCGCAACTACTTCCGCACCTGAAATACGCACCAACCAAAACATTCACACAAACATCACCCCCACCCCCTACCCCCCACCCCCTACCCCCCACCCCTCACCATGACCCCCCAGCAGTCGTTTGAATATCAAGTCGGCGTCACCTTACCGCCGGATGCTCCCAGCTATGTGATGCGACAAGCTGATAAAGACCTTTATGAAGGTTTAAAGGCCGGAAAATTTTGCTATGTGCTGAATTCTCGACAGATGGGAAAGTCGAGTTTAGAAGTGCGGGTAAGGAAACAGCTAGAAGCCGAAGGGTTTGCCTGCGCTTTGGTGGATTTATCAAAAATTGGCACGAAAGAAGTAACCGCCGACAACTGGTATGCCACCTTAGCCAAGAGTTTGGCAGGCAGCTTTGGTTTAAAGTTTGACCTGACGGGTTGGTGGCAACAGCGGCAAATGTTCACCCCGTTGGATCGACTGAGCGACTTTATCGAAGAAGTGCTGCTAGCTCAGATTTCCAGCAACGTGGTCGTGGTGATCGATGAAATTGACACCGTGCTCAGTTTAGAATTTCCAACCGACGATTTCTTTGCCTTTATTCGCGCTTGCTACAATCAGCGCAATGTCAAATCGGTCTATCAGCGGTTAACGTTTGTGTTGATTGGTACGGCAACTCCTTCGGATCTGATTGCTGATCGCAACCGCACTCCGTTTAATTTGGGTCTAGCGATTGAATTAAATGGATTTCGCCTCGAAGAAGTGCAGCCTTTAGCCAAAGGGTTAGACGGACGCGCAGCGAATCCCCAAGCGGTGCTGCAAGCCATCCTGGAATGGACGGGAGGGCAACCCTTCTTGACGCAAAAGCTCTGCCGCCTGATTCTCGAAACTCAATTGTCAATTCCGGCCCAAACCGAACAAGCACAAGTCGAACAGTTGGTGCAGGCCAAGATTATTACCAACTGGGAATCACAAGATAATCCTGAACATTTGCGCACGATTAGTAATCGCATCAAGGAGCGCGAGGGAGCCACACGTTTACTGAATTTATATCAGCAAATTTTGAAGGAGGGGCAGATTCCGGCGGATGACAGCTTAGAGCAGGTAGAACTGCGGCTATCGGGTCTGGTAGTGAAGCAAGAGAGCGCTTTGCGGGTCTACAATCCCATCTACAAAGAGGTGTTTAACGAGCAATGGGTCCAGGATGCGCTGACCGAACTGCGACCTTACGAAGAGGCGATTGCTGAACGGTTGGGAGCCATTCGAGATGCAATTTTGTATAACAACGAGAATTGCGTCAGTTTACTACAACTCTACCAACGCATCCTTCAACAAGAGTCAGTTGCAGCCGATGATGATACGGATGCAAGATACTTGCTCTGGTTGGGGCTAGTCGAAGAACAGCAAGGACATCTCAGAGTCGCGAATCGAATTTATGCCAGTGTATTTAATCAAGAATGGGTAGAGCAGGAATTAGCTAAAGCAATTGAGCGTCGTGTCATCTGCAAACGCTATGAAGAAATCAAACGATTAGGATATGACAAATTTACTCAAACTTACTTAGTCAAAGATATCCATCAACCGCGTCAGAAATGGGGTGTTCTCAAGCAAATTACACCACCCGCCACCGATATTGATAGCTTTGGTAAAATTCGCAATCTGATTAACAGCAGCTTCAAGGAACTAGAAAAACTGAATGGTCACGATCAGATTCCTACTCTGCTGGCTTCGTTTGAAGAGGATGAAGAATTTTATGTTGTTCAAGAATATATCAAAGGCACTAATTTAGACGAGGAGTTTATACCAGGGCAGTGTTGGCCAGAACATCAGGTAATCGATCTGCTGATCGAGGTTCTCGAAATCTTGAAGTATGTACATCAGCAGAATTTGGCTCACCTTAATCTCAAGCCTGCTAACTTAATGCGCCGCCAAGATGGCAAGCTTGTGCTGATCGACTTTGGCATGTTTAAGCAAATCATTCCCAGCGTGCTGGATTCAGGAGCAGAAGCGGCTCAGGTTGGCTCTCCAGGCTATGTTCCACCGCAAAATGTAAAAAGCCAAACCAAGTTCTATCGCGACCTCTATGCGGTTGGCATGATTGGAATTCAGGCACTGACCGATACCCACCCCAAAGATTTTCCTCTGCATCCGCGCACGAAAGAAGTGATCTGGCTTTACACGCTGGCAGACCAACCAATGGCCCAGGTGAGTGACCAGTTAGCGGCAATCCTAACCAAAATGGTTCGCCATGATAATGCCGATCGCTATACTTCTGCCTCCGAGATCCTGAAAGATTTATATGATCTGAGGCGAACCCAGTCTCCTACTCGCTGGAAGCGGCTCACCAATAAACAGCAATGGCGCTGGCTCACCGATAAACGATTCCTGCTGGCAAGCTGCCTGGGTTTCTGTGTCAGTGCTGCCCTCACCGCCTCCTGGTTTACCCAAGTGAATCGCTGTCATGCGCTGACTAATTTAGAGCGGCTTGAAACAGGCGATGACCTGGTGCAGCGAGCCATTCAGGTCAAAGCTGCTTGCGATCGCATTCTGTTTATTCGACCCAACAATCCACCTGCCTTGAAGGAGCAAGGACGCGCCTCGCTCATCCTCTGGCAACATCATCAGGAGAAAGGCGAACAAGATGATGCCACTGCTAGCTTAGTGAACGCCAAGAATTCCTTGGCAGAGGCAATCAGACTCGATCGGGATGATCCACAATCGCATTTCTATTTGGGTCTTGTCCAGTATTTACGCGATGAAGACTATGCTGTTTCTTATCAAGATGCAATTACAGCTTATTTGTCTAACGCTAAATCCAATGCATCCCCAGAAGATTTTGTCATTTTGATGAAATTGGCGACATTCCTGATTGAAAAAGCAGACTATTCCCAGGCAGATTTCAATGACGCTGATGCCCTGTTCGAGCGAGCGCAACAGATTGACGCTAATTCTGCTAGCCGCCTCTATAATCACGGTTCTCTCTATGCTAGAGCTGGCAATTATCGAGAGGCAATCAACGTATTTGAGCGGGTAATTCAACGCCATCCGGAATACCGCACACATGCCTTGCGAAGTATGGGATTTGTCTATCTGCTGCTCGGAGAATCTGAAGCACAAACTGCCTGCAGGCAGTTTACTGAATTGCTGAAACAAAACAATTCAGCCCTGAATATCTCCTTCAAAAATCCGCGTATTGCAGATTACTTGTCACAATTTACTCAGAAAGCAGTGTCCCAAACCAATACCAGCAACCCCAATCCAGAGTCTTGTCAGCCTGATTCCTTCAACCGCGATGATTTGGCAGCCGACTTCGACGTAATTTTTCCAATGTTGCCGGTATATACCTGCAATCAACAGCCGGTGTTAGCGATTGCTGAACAGGCCGAACTCGATGCGAGGAGACGGTTATGTCGCTGAATGATTTAGCAAGTAATAGTAGATAAAAGTAGATAAAATGGGGAGGAGCAATGGAACAATCTTCATCATCCTGCGCCTACCATGATGACCAGTTTTATCCTCAATCTTGATCCAATTCTGCATCTGACGGACGCGCAGTTTGTTCAGCTCTGTCAGGCTAACCCTGATCTAAAATTTGAACGAAATCCTAAAGGAGAACTGATTATTGTGTCGCCTGTAGATGGGTTAGGTGGCCAGCAAGAAGCTGACTTGATTCGGCAAGTCGGAAACTGGAACGAGCAAACCGGACTAGGGGTAGTATTCAGCTCCTCCACGATTTTCAATTTGCCCAAGGGCGGAGATCGTTCGCCTGATGTTGCCTGGGTGGCGCTTGATCGCTGGAATGCCTTAACTCCAGAGCAACGAGCCGTTTTTCCACCCCTTTGTCCTGACTTTGTGATTGAACTGCGATCTCGAACTGACAAATTGCCTCCCCTACAAGAAAAGATGCAGGAGTATCTCAGAAGTGGTTTACGCTTGGGTTGGTTGATTAATCCACAAGATCATCAGGTTGAAATTTATCGTTCGGGGCAAGCGGTTGAAATCGTTGAGCTGCCTGCCCTGCTTTCTGGAGAAAATGTACTTCCCGGCTTCACGCTGCAACTGTAGCCGTGATCTCGTTCTGTATCCTGACTAGCTCACTAGAAGGCTTTGTCACCGCAAACGCTTCCTGCACTACATCAGCCCAGAGTTGGCGATCGGCAAAATAGTTGGCTCGCTGAAGGGCAATTTGCTCAGGCGTTGCGTCGCTGAATTGGGCTGTGAATTGGGCTGTTAGTTCTGCTAGATCGGCAGCAATTTGTTCGCGTTCTGGGGCGGCCATGATCCGGAAGGCCACTCTGGCAATCGGGACTTTGGCAAGGTTGTAAATAATCCATTCGTAGGTTCGTCCTGGCTGCAAAGTGGGTCCCGGATAGGCGATTGAGTGAGTGGTCGCAGTGACGACCTGACTCCAAACAGTTCCAGTGGCGGTAACTAGTTCAATCTGCCGAATGCTACCCTGCCAAACAAACAACGGTTGATCATGCCAAACTTCGGCGCGGCCTATTTGACCTGGGGCAATTGCATAGACCTGCTCGTCATTGCCGCGTGAGCCACCTGGAGGTCGGGACGCAGGAGGCGGGGCTTTGCCAAATATGGCAGTCCAGGTGATTTCTGGCGCTGGAGTAGAATCAAGCGGAGGACGTGATGGTGAAGAATTTAGCGATAAAGCTGCTAAAATTGTGCCAATCAAGGCAGCCCAGTTGAGTCTACGCATCTTACTTCTTCCTGAATACAGGGAACATGTAAATTGCAAATACGCTGAAGGGCAGAAGCCAGGGTAACAAGATAGTTGCAGAAAGATAGAGCTGTAGACTGATCAAGCCATAGACGATTGGTATGCTCAATAAAATTAGCTTGTGGCGACGAGATGAGCGCGAGGATAACCTTAGAACCAATGCCTGACTCAAACCGGCAGCGAGGCCAATCAGCCACAGATCGGGAATCGGTACGACCAGACGCTGAGCCAAGAATTCTTGCAGCA
The DNA here is from genome assembly GCF_032598965.1 of Leptolyngbya sp. NK1-12. Classification (NCBI taxonomy): domain Bacteria; kingdom Bacillati; phylum Cyanobacteriota; class Cyanophyceae; order Leptolyngbyales; family Leptolyngbyaceae; genus Leptolyngbya; species Leptolyngbya sp. NK1-12. Next base: position 4,481,106 of record NZ_CP053586.1, on the reverse strand, counting down.
AGTAGGCATGTACTTCACCGCCAGTAATCGAGTCCAACGATGCAGTGCGGTTGGGCTGCCAGTAGCGCCAATGTCGCACGGCGGCGGGTAGCTCTAGATTATCCTGTCCCCATACGACTCCAGCCTCGCTATAACCACCGGGCACAATCATCACGATTGGCAGCGGCTGGGTGAATGATTGCGCAGACTGAGGCTGATTCAGCGATTCTTGCTGGAGAAATTGCCAAGCTGGAATGGTGCGATAGACCTGTTCGGGTGGGATTGAGAAATCAATAATGGGGTGCAGCCACAGTTGTTTGAACCCGTAGGAAAAAGCGGTCAACGGCTGCACCTGCGATTGGGCCGAGAAGATAGGCGTATCCTGTCCTGACTGCCTGAGCGTTTTTGCAAGCTGCGCGGCAAACGGAGTGAGATTCTCCAAATTCGGCTGGAGTGGGTAAAGCCGATCGCGGTTGAGCTGATAACTAAGGGCTAGCAGATAGGTAAATGGAAAACTTTGAAGCTCCTGCTGAGCGTTAGTCTGAGTATAGGTTTGTGCATGAGACTGAGTATAAGATTGAATATTAATAGCTGCAGAATCCACAAGACTAGGATCTGCTAACGGTACATAGGTCGGTAATCGCCCCAGGGATAACAGCGTCATATCTCCAGCTAAACTCCAATTGGGGCTTGCTACTTCTGGAATCAGCTCAGGCCATTCCCCGTTGAGATCCCGCATGGTTGCAAAAACAAACCAGGGCGGTTGGGGAGAGCGAATTGCAGATTGTATAGCTGCTGCTAACTGTTGGTCTTGTTTGGGTTGGGCGGCCGGCCGATCCAGCAGGTAATCCACTCCGATGACTTTGGCATTGAGATCTGCGGCTCGATTCACTAGAGTAGCTAAATAACTGCGGTCCATCGGGTTTGGCTCGGCAATCCCAGCTCGCCGAATCGACTGATCATCAATCTGCACCAGCCAGACTGGAGCCACGGTGGATACAACTTGCCCGGTGGCTCGTCGGTAAAGGGCCTGAACCCAAACACGCTGTTCGAGTAAGTGCCCTTGGATCGGCTGAAGTAAACTCAAGAGGCTGAGAGTCGTCAACGCGATAGCCTGTTGCCGAGAGGGCAACCACTGCCGCAGCCATTGTTTGAACCCCACGGGCTGGATGCGAAACAGCGCTGCTTCGGGATGGCGAAACAGCGAGGGAATCAAATAGGCTGACGGATAGGTGAGATTGCGTTCTAGCTTAAGGCACTGACAGGCAGACAGCAACGATTCATGCACGTCTTGATGGGCACTCAGGCTGCGGAGAAACTGCAACAGAAAGGCTTGTGCCACCTGATTGTGAATTGGCTCTCGCATCACGGCCACCTGACTGAATCCCAAATCGATCAACGATTCGGCCAAATTCAGACCATTGCAGGAGTTAAACAAGGCAAATTGCAGTCCATGCTCTCTGGCAAAGACTAGCTGCGGCGCAATTTCCTTAATCGATAGGGTGATCCCGGGGGCAATCGCTAATTTACCGCCGGTGATCGGGGCTTCGTTGCTATGACCGGCAAAAAACAGGACATCCCACCCGCGGGGATCGGTGATGGCCGTGGCGATATCGGTCAGCAGGGTTTGCGGATCGCGTCCGGGCTGCCAGCCAACAAACTGAATTTCGGCAATCCGGGACAGGGATGTGACAGCGACTCGATCCACCTGAAAGTTCAATCCCGTCTCATCACCTAAAATTGCTAAAATGCGGGGCCGCCCCTGCCGTGGTCGAGAATTGGCAGGACTGCGAATCGTTTTGGGTGCACGAACAATCCGCGTCGCCACAGAGGAGGCAAATTCGGTGATAATTTCCCAGGTCTCCCAAGGTAAGCGCTCTAGTTCGGGAGCATTGCAGGTTAAAAAAACATCCACATGGTGAGATTCCTGTTCACTACTCTGCTGCACAATTTGAGCAATCTGCTTGCGGATTTCGGCGAGTTGACTGCTGTTGAGCCAGCGGTGAAATTCTGCTAATAGCTGTGCCTCTGCTTGCACTAGGTTAGAACGCCAATCTTCGGTCGCAGCAAAACTGCCAATGGCATCGACTCGTCCGCGTAACTTCAGATCTGACTCTGCAACTGGTTTAACAACAGGCAGTGCAGGCGGGATGGAAAGGTGGCGATAGAAATTGAGATAGCTCGTTTGCCAAGTGTTGTACTGCTGCATCAGCAGCTCTGGATAGGGCAATTCTGCCGAACACCACTGTCCCTTTCCCCAGGAGAGGTTAAATACGACACAAAGCTGTTGATGTTGGCGGATATCTAAGCGGAGTGTCATGGTCAGTTCCCGGCAGATTCACTTAAATGAAACCTAAACGGCGGTAGGGTCAACATGGCATTTTCTAGCGCCAGTATCACCTGAAACTGTTCGTCTTTTTCGCCAACTACGCGAGTATAGAGTGAATTATTGCCTGACTTGGGATCGAGTATAGCCTCTACCAATACTTCATTTTGATCATTCACGCAAAGTTTGATCGCACGTTCGGGCTGATGGGCTGATTGTAATTTGAGAATCAATAGCAAAGTCCATTCCTCGGCCTCGGACCAAGTCACCGCATAGAGCCGCAGCGGAATCTCTGCCAGATTGAAATTATTATAAGCGCAACGCGCACCCGCAGGAATCTTGACGCCATCTCTGGCTAACTGCTTGCAGATCAGATCAATTTCCTGCATGGTTGAGGCATCCACCATTGGAAACAAAACAGCCGCATATTCGTTGGAACGCACGGCTGCAAACGGCGGTAGCAGCACCCAATGTAGCTGTTGCGCTATGTCATCTAGCTCGTTTTGTAACCAGGAGCCAACGTTCACTGCTGTATTTACAGCCATATCTACGGTGGATTGAATTAGCGACTGCGGCAGGTTGGGCTGTGATGCAGGCGAATGGACCAGCGTATCAGCAGATGAAGCGAGTGAATTAGTTTGCAACTGGTAATACCATTCCAGCAGGGCAGGATTCGTCAACACCACCACCCCTTGCTCCCAGGTTAACCGCTGCCACAGGGTCTCTGTGGGATGCTGAGCTAATTGGCGCATAATTGTATCTTTTTCATCAGTGATCTGCTCCAGCCGAGGTGGCGGCTCTGACAGGGGTACGGCGGTTGGTTCCAGGCAACGCAGGTGCAGCAGCAGGCGCGTCAGGTCACGATCAAACCAATCCAGAGGGATCGCATAAGTCCAGGAGGGTGACGCCATCAGGGGTTGAGTTCGCTGGTATTGTATCCACTGATCGTATCGTAGATATCCCCAGATCTGGGCCTGCTCTTGCTCTTCTAAAATTCTCACTGCTACATAAAAATGGGCAGTAAATTCTGGCAGATCCATTACAGCTCTCGGTAACTGAATCGTTGCTTCCAGTTCTCTGGTGGTAACTAAACAGAGTTTGAAGTGACCTACCCTAACGTTGCAAACCGCTTCAATCACATTGGCATAAACAGGCTGCCAAATCGAACTCTGTTGATGATCAATAGATAGTTCATTTGCTTGCTGATTTAGCCACTGCTGAAACCCGTACAGCGCTAATGCATTTAAGTAGGTTTTCCATTGTCGCGATTCGGTGACAACTCGGTCGCTAGCCACAATCGCCTGCTCAATTTGCTCCGGCTCAATCGGCACGGTTTGCATGGGCAAGGCTTGAAACAGGTCAAACTCGGCTGTGTGGATTGAATCATCTGTCATTGCTTTTTCCTCCAAATCATGAAATTAGTTCTCTCTGCCTTTTAACAGTCAGAATGGCAACATAGGTTCAAGGAAATCGTTGGATCACGGAGCAGAGTCGTTGTATAAAGAGGTTTTGACGCAAGCATCCCTGGTCAGAATTTGCGCGGACAGAGGATTCTAGAATAACTTGATCCAGATATTCATTCAGCGCGGCTTCAACCTGTTGATCTAGAGTCTGTAAGCGGTCTGGATGGGCGTACTCTTTCGCTAATTCTAGAATGCAATCTCGCAGGTGGTTGAGCGTGCGTTGGCGGACATGACTGCGAAATTCGTCGATCTTCAACAGTCGCGTCACCTCATACTGTCCCTTCAGCCCCATTTCAGTTGCAATGGTCGTCATGGGGACTCGGTCGCAGTAGTAGCGCTGTAGGATTTGCAGAAACACGCTCGCTTTGCCTGCCGTGGATGTTCGGCGCTGTAACTGCTGATAGCGCTGCTGAATTTCGGCGGTGATGGCCTGATCCAAACCGACGATCAGCTGTTGCCGATAGCGGCCCAGGAAGGTCGTTTGGTCATCGTCCTCGCTGTCTGCAGCGGGTACCGCCAAATTAGGGAGTAGTTTGTCGCTTGCATCTAACGCATCAATCGAGTCTGCTGGCAGTGGACCCCCTCGACGAGAAATCCGGTACTGTCTTAGCCGACTGGCTAAGTCGATTAGGTTCTGCATCAACTCTTTTGGAGCCATGGCCAAGTTCGCTTGCTGGATCATTTGATGCAGCTGCTCTGCGGTCGGGGGCTGGCATCCTCCTCGCGTTCTGCTGCGCCGATATTGCGTCCGATAAACCTCGTGATAGCCAGATAGCTGCCTGCAGGCTTGCTCAACCTGATCCGGTGGAAAACCATAGGTTTGCGCTAAAATTCGCCGCAGCACGTCTGGTTCCGTGTCGTTCAGCAAGGCCCAATCGCTAATCAAATACACCCCATGCTCTAGCAAAAAGGCTTTTAGTGGTCCGCACTGCCGCGTCAGCATGTTCGTCCAGGTGGCTAAACTGCTGCGGTCAGGCTCAAAGGTGCGCAAAATCTTCGCGGCCAGATGCTCATATGGTTCAGCCGGATCGGAACGATTGCGAATTGCGCCAGTCTGCGCTTTGGGTTGCGGCGGTAGACAGATCGAGCGGGTTGGGTCCGTGTCATCCATAACAAACCGCAGCAGGTCATACCAGGCAAAGCCGTGCCGTTCGCCGAACTGAGCGCCTAGCGCGATACAAACCGAGCGAATCTGCTCAGAAATGTAGCAGCGCAAACTCAGCTCAGCGTTAAATCGATCGGCAAAAGCCAGTGATTCGTCCTGTTGTAAGGCGAGCAAGTGCCGTTGAATCCATTGATCGATCTTGCTGACAATCAACAGATACGTCACTCGGTACGCCAAAGTGATCAACCATAAATTGACTGTTCGTTCTTCAGTGTGTTGCGTCTGATTCAGCCCCCGATACCACTTCAACCACAGAACCTGTGGCAGCACAATATCCTGCATCCGTTGAATCGTGATCTGATCGGGCAATTCACCAAACAGTTGACAATAGAAGGATTTGACAGGATCGAGATCTTGAATGATGCACCGGCTTGCCGCATCAATCCTGACAAATTTCCAATATCGTGATGCCCTGAACATACTGGCTTCCTCAGTTTCAACCGCTGATCACCTATACGATCCTCGTCTGATCGTACTTAGTTTTGCCGGCTGTCAACTTTATGCACTTGTTTATGGCAATCCTGATTATGGCAATCCTAAGGAGGCAAAAGCCAGAAAATTTAAAGTCAGCTTAGATATATGCGGGACGCCGCTTCTGGATAAATGCGCTGATTCCTTCTCGGCCTTCGCTAGAATTGGCGCTGATGGCAATCGCCTGTTGTTCAAGATGCAGCTGCTGATTCAGCGTGTTGTAACAGGATTGGTTCATGAGTTGCTTCACTCGTCCCAGGACACCAACCGGCATTTGCGCCACTCTTTCGGCTAGGGACTGGGCCTGTTCGATCAGAGAACTGGCCTCTACTACACGATTCACCAACCCTAACTCGTAAGCCCTTGCCGCCGGAATTGGGTCATCTAGCATCACGATTTCCAAGGCGCGTCCCATGCCTACTAATCGCGGTAAGGTAAACGTGCCGCCTGCGGGCAGTGATAAACCATAGGAGGTATTTGATTGTTTTAAATAGGCTGTATTAGCCATAACGCGCAGATCGCAGGCCAAGGCCAGAAACAGCCCAGCTCCAGCTGCAGCGCCATTAATCGCGGCTATCACTGGCTTGGGCATGGTGCAAATTTCTTCAATACAGCGATGCAACACCTCTGTCAGAACTAAAAAGGAATCGCCTGGAGTGTCTGGGTTGGCAGCCATAGCAAACTTTAGATCACCTCCGGCACAGAAAGCGCGTCCGCTGCCGGTAATTACAATAGCTCGGATGGTTTGATTTGCCCTAGCTTGGGCTAACAGGTGGTGTAGGGCTATCGCCATAGCTAAATCGATGGCATTCAGAACGCTTGGCCGATTCAATGTCAGATAGAGAATATGATTATGAACATAAAATAGCAGCGCAGCGGTAACTGAATCTGAACTAGAGACTTCATCAGTTGCCGGAGTAGAGTAGGACATTTTTTGAGTAATAGTTTGATTTTGGGAGTTATCTTGTTTCGCAAAATGAGTGGTTGATGGTGCAGAACTAAACAGAGAGTGCACAGAGGTTCTCCTTACTTAATACTTGTAGACCTAATGCCAGATTTTGCCAGTCAAGGCTTAGTTTCCTGATTGATATAGCTGTCGCCACAACAATATTTCTTCTGGCAAACACTATAACTCTCCAATCAGAGCAGATCTGGCAAACGATTCGCTTGCAGTCCAGCTCTCAGCAAAACCTGTCCCTACAATCAATTCTGGAATGGATTCTGGAATGGATTCTGGAACTACTCTAAACGACGGTAATGCTGCTGTCAGTCAGAAAAGGTTAGATAATGTCGGAACTATATTGGGACAATAACTTTGAAATGACGCGGAAACCAAAAATAGAACCTACGGAAGCGCAGCTAGAATAAAATTACGATTGTTTGTATCACCCAATCGGGTGAATTGACCATCACTCCGGGTACATTTTCGACCATTTCACCATTTTTTGTGTTCGTTTGTGGAATCGCCCACCCGTTGCTGTGCCATCCAGCGCCGCCCAGACCGCCCCGCTTATCTAGCCCATAGAATTAAGAGTTAGGAAGTTTTGCGAAGGAAGCGACCCCATCAACGCCAACGAAAGAATCAGGGTTTCAGGGTTGCCTGTCTGCTCTTTTTGGCAGGCACTCGTCGGACTAATGCCGATCGCGGGTCAGGTCATAAATCACTTTGTCAAAGTACCAGGTTTCATCGCGCCCTGGATTGTTTTGCTTGGCGTGCTTCAATAGCCGTTCTGCCGCGGCTCTATCTCCATTCAAGAGGGCTAATAACTTAGGCTGAAGTGGGTTGATTGCTTTCTGCCTGGAAAACACAGGAGATAGCAAAAATGACATTACTGATGAGGATGATGGCGGCGGCAGTGGGCGTGAAGGACCAACTGGGGGCGGGGACGGAGGGGCATGACGCTTGGGGGGAACAACGGGAATTCGCTGATAGCGGGGTTGATGGTTCTTCTCACGTTTGGAGACAATAACGGGGATTCGCTGATAGCGTTTTCTCCGCTGCTGCTGATTCTGTTTATGCGCTTCGCCAATTAGCAGGACTGACAGCAAGACGATCAGACCTAGCAGGCCGATGGTAATGAATTTAATCATGGGAATACTCTGCTCTAGGTAGACAAAAGCCCCTGCTCTGAGAGGTGAGTAGGGGCTTCTTTAGCGTTCCCAGCGTTACAGGTTAATTATTGTGGGTTGTCACCCTGTTGTCGCAACAGATAATCCATCACGCGATCAATGCGTTCCAGTGCTGCACTAATGCTGTTGATAGATTGATTAAACCGCTGTGATTCTTGCTGTTGCAGCGTGAGCATTTGCTGTGAGGTTTGCAGTAAGGTGGCAATGGCTTGAGAGTTGGCGTCTACTTGTCTCTGGGTTCTAGCAATCTGTTCAGCATTTTGCTCAACAAGTCTCTCAATGCGATCGAGTCTATTTTCGTTTGAATTCATAATTTGATTAGCTCCTAAGTAGTCAGTTTACTTGGGGGTAATTGGGCAGAGGTGAACGGCCTCTGCCTTTATCCTAAGTCTCCTCTGGTGGCTCTAGAGCAAGATCCACCAGCGTGATCAACAACGCTTTCAATCGCTCTTTGTCTGCTTTGGGCAAGGGCACAGGAATCTTAATCTCGATCTGCCGCTTGCCCTGATCGACAACGATGGTATGCACGTCATGATTTGTCATTGCCTCTCCCCTACCCATCAATTGCTCTACCACCGTCTGTACAATGGCTAATCGACTTGCCTTGATATCTGGTCACAAACGAGTCTCTAGGAAATGCACGCGAGAGTGCCTTTAATACTCGTTTTGCTGTTGCATAATCTGCTACCTCAGCCGTTAGCTTACCGTTGCGGTAAATCTTCCACGGGTTCTTATCTAGTTGCATGAGTCGTTCAACTCCCGTTCGATTCTGGGTTGCTCCAGCGCGCCGCGTCCTGAGATGTCATTGACGCGCCACCGATCTCCCTCTCGAATTAAAGCAAACAGATATTCAAACTCAGACTTACTGGCATACCAACAATTAGGCGAGCTGGGAGATTGCCGCACCACATAGCCCATCGCATTTAAGCGAGTGCTAATCAGATTGAACAGATTTGAGTTATCCATAGATATAGCTCCTGAGTAGGTACGTTACTTGGGGGCAAAAGGGGCAGGAGTTAGTGGCTCCTGCCTCTGAAACTAGTTCAAGTCATCATCTTGATGAGCGATGGAGTCAATACCGTCTTCATCGCTCTCAATTTCTACACGGCTGAAATTGGTAGGCAGCTCGTGTACTGAACACTCCAATAGAGAACACAACGCTTGAATCTGGCTCACAGTGAAGCGCGGTTCCCGCTTGCCTGCAAACCAGTAGTAGACAGCTCTCGGAGAAATACCAAGAGTGTCAGCTACCTGTTCAGGGGTTTTGTTTTTTGCTCTCAAGAGGTTCATGAACTCAGATTCACCTCGTTTTTTGCTCATTCTAACTGAACTACTGTTCATGAACAGTAGTTCAGTTAGAATTCTCTGCATGAACTACTGTTCAGTTGGACTAACAGGGCAGGGTTCGTCTCCGGGCTAGGGATAGCCCTGCTCTGTTCCAACATCTTCGCGTTACCTGTCAACAGGTGCGAGGTTCATATGTCTTATTGAGGTGACTGAATGGCTGAAAAACAAAAAGCAGCCCCGATCGCGAGGCTGCTTACTAGATCTAAAAGAGGCAATCTGACAACTATGTCTGAGGTTCGTCTAACTGAAACTCGATCACTATCCGAACCTTGGCAACAGGGCAAGGTTTTCCAAGTTCAAGCACCCAACATGGAGCACCTTGGTCTAATAAGGGCAATTCTCCTAACGATTGCTTGAGCCTCTGAATAAACTCTTCAACTGTGCAAGTTTTCAAGTCTTTGAAGATTGCTGGCTGCGCTCTGATCACCGCATCTAGATCTAAATTTCAACGATTTTGACGATCAACTTGCAGCCCGGTGATCGGGTGGAAATTATCGAGGGGCGGTTCTATGGTTCCAGGGCTATTGTGCAAACGGTGACGCCTCAAGGCGTGTTTGTCAAAGTGCCTCGCTGGGTGGTAGTGCAGAAATACCAGCCTGACCAGCTTTGATTCATCGAGCGTGGAGGTTCTAGTTAACGGTGAGGACCTGCCGCTACTGGATTGAGCGGTTTCAAGAGGATTTCTATCAGCGTGGTCGGTCCCAAACAMCTTGGACRACTGACTATTGGAAAGTTTTGAAGCTTCTGCCGCCAGAAGAACCGCTCACCGCAGCCCTGCTGCATCAAATTGTTGTATCCACTTCACCCAATACCAAATCCCGCAGACGAGCCTGTATGGTCACAAAACAAATCGCTAAGTTCGCACGGGTCAAGTATGACCCCACCCCCTACCAGGGCAACTCCATATTCACCAACGCGCCTACGAACGTCTGCTGAGCCGTAGCGACGGTGCCCCGCACCGCTCAAAGAGCGATCGCCCGCAGCCACCCAGTTTAGAAACGTAAAGAAAGCGAGAGAGCGAGTACTCAAACCCGCTCTCTGTAAGACTTTCAGCATACCCCCAGGGGAATTCGAATCCCCGTCGCCTCCGTGAAAGGGAGGTGTCCTAGGCCTCTAGACGATGGGGGCTAGTACGCTCGCCTTCGCTTGCCTTATTTAAGTTAGCGTAATCTTTTTAGTTCTGTCAATATTTGTTGGTGATTGACTAGCAGCTTGGGCAGACACTTGATTGGGAGCCGGGTTTGAGGATTGACCCGTGGGATTTTCGAAAAACTGCTGGATGGTGCCATTCCGGAAAACTAACCAGATCAAGTAGCCAGCAACTGCCAAGCCAGCAGTAGCCAGCAGCAGGGACACCACATCAGGCAGCCAGTCTGGGGTAGAGATGTTGCTTGTTTTCGTTTTAGAGCTAGTGGGTTTAGCCGTAAGGCGGGTGGGTGAGGTGCGTTGGTAGGTTTGGCTGGTGCCAGTGGTACCGACAGGTTGGATGCCATGCGCAGCTCTAAATTGCTGCAGCTTTTGGCTGACGGCGATGGGGCGCTGTCCGGTACGGCTCCATTGCAGCAGATTATCGACCGTGATGCCGCAGAGGTTGACGGCTGGAATCTCGTAGAGGCGTTGCAGCAGAGGCCGATCTTTCGTCACCAAAACCACTAGGCTACCCGGTGTATTTTCGGCCAAGCCATAGGCACAGCGTCCCACCGCTAGCGAAACCCGACTGCGGCGAGTCAGGGCCTGCCCAGAACCAACCTTGAGGGCGGCATGGTGGCCGCTGACATCAGTAATTCGCCAGCCGCTGGTGGCATAGAAGCGATTAAACGCTTTGGCAATTCGTTCCAGGTCTGGATCGGGTGAACGATCGAACTTGAGCTTCATTTCCTCATAAACTACCTGCGGCACGTAGCAGCTTCCGACCCTGGAGAACTCGCGCCATTCGCTTGGGGTAGCGGCAGATAAGGCACTGATATCAAACACCAACATCACAGGAGGAACAGCGACCATTGTTCACCTCGTTCGCCTCAAAGAGTTAACCACCGATGCCTAATCGTCCAGCTAGACTTGGGGTTAAGGGTAGCAGAGTTGCGGCCATCAGGAACAAAATTAAGATTCCTAGCGCTGCACGGGCATCATCCGGCTCTGAAAGTTCGTTGAGCGCAGGCCGTTCCAAGTCCCGCTGCAGAAACAAAATTACAATCGCCCAGTATAGGGATAGGGGATTGACTAGCGCTGCTAAGCCCAAAACAATCAGCGTCGCCACCGTAGTCCGTCCGGCGGTTTTGCGTCCGTAGATAGCTTGCACGATCCGTCCGCCGTCGAGTTGGCCAGCCGGCATCAGGTTAATTGCCGTGATCACTAGCCCCAGCCAGCCCAGAATTACCAATGGATGGACATCTACAATTGCTGCCTGCACCGCATCTCCCAGGACGACTCGCGCTAGCGTTCCCACCAGAATTGACCCCTGAAAGAACTCGGTCGGCACCTGAAAGAAACTGCCAGGTTTGGACAGCAGCAAGCCGACAATCAGCATGCCAAAGGCAATCAAGCCTCCCGCCGCAGGACCAGCAAAGGCGATATCGAACAAGACTGAGCGATTCGGCAAAACCGACTCAAACCGCATCAAGCTACCAAAGGAGCCAATTTGCCAGGTGGGAATAAAGAAAGGCGGGCTGAGTTGAATGCCATAGCGACGAGCCAAGAGGCGATGGCCCATTTCGTGGGCTGCTAACACCGCGATGATTCCAACCCCGATCGGCCAAACTTCTGCGAAACGGTTGGGTTCGCTAAAGAAATCGAAGCCCTGCATCAATCCACCCACTTCCAAACAGGTGGCAACCGTTGCCAAGGCCAGAATCAGCGCCAAGATCTTTTGGGCCAGCGTCGTGGGTTTAGGGTCATTGGCAGTCGGTAATACCACGACTACTGGTTTGTCCTCTACCCCCTCCACCAAAAATAGCCGATAGCGATCGCCAAGCCGCTCTTGCAGCAGGGTTGTCAGCTGGGCGTGGGACTGCTCTGGATCGCCACGCAGATTGCCCTTAAAGATGACACCGTTCTGATAAGGAATCGTTTCAGTGGCAAAAAAGGTGTCGATGCCAAAAATGCCCTTCACCGCCTGTAGGTCTTCGGCTGGCATTTGGGGCAACTCTAATGTCAGGCGGTTGGGGCTGGTTTCTGCCGGCGTTTCCTTAGATTGAGTTTCACTGATTTGAGGCGATTCTGTCGCAGACGCTTCTGTTGGTTCAGATGGAGCGACTGCCGCACGAGTCAGTGGAGCTAGCTTCTTGCCTTCCTGTTCGGCCACGGCCCGTACCTGCCGACCCAAAACGATATACAAAGCAATCGAGGTGAGCAGCAGAAACAGCACCCCAGCCAGATTCAGATAAATGCCAAAGGCAAACAAACCGAAAAACGCTAGCCAAGGAAACATCAGCACCACCGACTGGAGCCACGCCAAAATGCCCAGCTTGCCAAACGGTCTGGCTCGATAAAAACCCCATCCCAGCACCGCTAAAGCCACTATCAAAATAAGAGCCGTGATCATGCCTGCTTCCTCCTGCTTCCTCCCTTTACAGTAGCCCCTCCAGCTTGCGGCGGATTTGGTCTAATTCTGCTTCCGATAGTTCTTTAGGTTGGGATGCCTGAGCTGCTTGGCCGGGTTTGGCTTCTGGTTGCCAATCGGTTTGATCTACGTTTGTTTCGGGCGGAATTGCCAGCGTGCCCGCCGGGACGAGTTTGCATTCATAACCTGCCCCTTGGCAAAATTCCTCGATTTCTTTCTGGTCAAATGCCTCTGCCGTCGGACTAGCGAAGTCCTGGGCTTCGAGCATGAGGCCATAGCGCAAGGCATCATCTTCGGATTCAAACATCAGCACCACGTTGTCACCGTTGACTTTTAGCGTATGAATCCCTTCATTTTCGGTCCGGGCATTGAATAGCAACACAAACACACGCATTCCCAACTTCCCCACTAAATCGCCATCATTGACTATAACGAGTGGCTATCGCCTGATTGTTCCAGCATTGTAAGCGATCGCTTCGCCAATTGATTTGACAAATTGATTTGACAATTTTGATTGCACCATTTAGTTAGGTTTGGCCAGTTGGAGTGGGGAGTGGGGAGTGGGGAGTTGTGCCAATTCTCTGGAGGAACGCTGCTGAATCAAGCTCTCACCATATCTCTGTCCTAACTGTCATGGCGACGGCTATTAAGGAGGTCAACCTGATTAAACGATAGATATAGTGCGGGCAGGCATCTTGACCGCGCCAGCGAGACGCTTGCACTACGGAAAATTAATGATGTTGATCTACTTGGTGTTGATCTACTTAGAGACTGTTTGTAAATGAATTTTAAGAGGCTAGAATCGACTTCACATCTGATCCTCCCTAACCCTCCTTAAATAAGGAGGGAACCGAGTTAAATCTCTGAAGTCCCCCTTTTTAAGGGGGATTTAGGGGGATCTCAATCTTTGTTTACAAACAAGCTCTTAGAGCAAAGATGGGAGGAATTAAACGAGCAGCAACCCAATCGTGAATTGGTATCAGGAGTGTGAGTCGCTTAAACTCCCCACTCCCCACTCCCCACTCCCCACTCCCCACTCCCCACCCCCCACTCCCCACTCCCCACCCCCCAACTAAATATTGTGATTCCTGTCGCTTTCCTCTTGATTCCCCTGCCGCCCAAGTTTATTCTTCTTAGGAGCTAACCCTGTTGCGGTCTGTTGGAGGTGCAGTTGCTATGCCAATTGCCATCGGCTCATAGATTGATGTCATCAGGTCACGACTTATTAGTTAATGAATGAATTGATCAATTGGTTCGATCCTTTGGTTGATTAAGCATCGGTTCAGCAATGGTAACGATCCTCCCAGGCCAGGGTTGGGTGCAGCGGTGAGACAGAGATGACCCAAGCTTCAAATTCGAGTCCAGAACCTGAGCAAAATCCCAGACCTCGACGGAGATTGCGCCTGATCCTGTTGGGGAGTGGAGTTGTTTTAGTCGGAGCGGCTGCCGCGGGCTGGTTGGCTTGGCGCTTCATTAACGAGCAGTTAGCGCCTCTGGTGGCAGAGAACCTGAGCAAAACCTTTGATCGCCCGGTGGAGGTCGGGCCAGTTGCAGGAATTTCGCTGAACCAGCTCACATTTGGCGAATCGAGCGTGCCGCCCACCGCGACTGATCCTGACCGTTTGACGGTAGAAAGGGTCGAGGTCCAGTTCAATTTGTTGGAGCTGCTGTGGGACCGGACCCTCAGCTTGGATGTCACCTTGGTGCGCCCGGATGCCTACATTGCTCAAGATGCAGACGGAGCCTGGATTACCACCAAAATCCAGGAAGGTGACGAGGAAGAAAGCCCGATCAAGATCGAGCTGGATACGCTGCGGATTCAGGATGGTACAGCTCAGTTGGCTGCCTATGGAGGAGTGGAAGCCTCCCAGCCGGTCGAGCTAGATGAATCGCAGCCTCCTGACCCCTCGGAAGACGCTCCCGAAACCTTGTCGCCCCGGCAAGCGGTGAATACGGTTGTCGGACTACAGGAGATCAACGGCAGCGTCACCTTTCGCAACAACAACCAGTTGATTGGCTACGATTTCACCACACGACCAGAAACGGGTGGCAATTTGCGGCTGCGGGGCACCACCAATTTAGAAGTCGGAGAAACCAGGCTCGCCGTAGACAGTCGAGATATTCTTGCCCCCGATGTCAGTTTGCTGGTACCGCTGCCGCTGCAGCTCCGCACCGGACGGGTTGGCACCAATTTAGAGGTGTTATTTCCCCCCAATAATCAGCCGCTACAATTCGACGGCACCGTGCAGCTGCAAAATGTGGCGGGTGTGCTGGAGGGTGCGCCCAAACCGTTTGAGCAGGTGAGTGGAACCTTGGCATTTGAGGGCCAGCGCGTGGCTTTGCAAAACTTCCAGGGGCGCTATGGCGAGATTTTAGCCAAGGTGGGGGGCAGCCTAGACACTCAAAAAGGCTACGACCTGCGCATCCAGATTCCGCAAGCCACGGTAGCCGAAATTCTGGAAACGCTAGACCTCCAAGCTTCTGACCTACCTGTCTCTGCAAGCGGTACTTTTAAGGCTGAAGCCAGAGTGAGCGGTGCGATCGACCAGCCCTTGGTTGCTGGCACCGTGGAAAATCTCCAGCCGGTGCAGATCGACCAACTGCAGTTCCGGGAGACCCAACTGGCGTTTGCAGCCACTCCCCAGGCGATTGTGCTCGAGGACTTGCGGGCTGTGCCAGTGGGCGGGGGGGTGATTACCGCTAATGGCACGGTCAAACTGGGTGAGCGGGGCGGCGTGGTGGTGGATGTGCGGGCCAATAATCTAGCTGGTGATGCGATCGCCCAAGCCTATGGGGCCGCTAGCCCCAACTTCACGCTCGGACGAGTCGATGCCACCGCTCAGGTGATTGGTCCGCTGGATAATATCCAAACCGTGGTGCAGTGGCAGGCTCCTCAGGCCACCTATCCAGGCCGGGGGCGAGTGGTGATCGGGGGTGGCGATGTCCAGTTTGAGGATACAGCCCTGCTGGTGGCAGGCGGCATTGTGCGCGGCAGTGGCTTGATTCGGCAGGGGCGCTGGCAGGCGTTGCTCGACACCTCTGGCATTGAGTTGAGTCAGTTCAGCCCAGAGTTGCGGGGCTTATTCAGCGGCAATTTTCGACTAGCAGGCCGTTTGGATAATTTCGACTTGGCAGCGATCCAGGCTGAGGGAGAAGTGCGCCTCTCAGAAGGGTTGGCGATTATCAACGAGCCATTGACGGCATCGGTGCGCTGGCTGGGGGACCGGCTCCAGGTGTTAGACGCCTCGGCTCCCGGCTTTCAAGGCGATGGTGTGGTGCTAGTGCGGCTGAGCGGCGAAGGGGCACCAGCAATCGAAAATCTCGACTTTAATGTCAATTTGCAGGACTATCGGCTCACCGATTTTCCGGTTCCCATCCCAGAGCAATTCCAGGTCGCAGGCACGGCGGATTTTAGCGGTCGGATTACGGGTCCCCTCGATGCCGTTGTAGTGGCCGGTCGCTTGGGTTTAAACGATTTGGCGGTCAATACCCTGGTGTTTGAATCGCGCCTTTCAGGAGATTTGCGCTATGCCCTCGATCAGGGGTTGAACCTAGATGTGGCTGGTCAGCAAGACCGGATTGCTTTAGTGCTGGATGACCGTAATCGACCGCGGTCGTTCTATGTGCAGCAAGGAGAAACCATCGCCCAAGGTCGAGGCAACGGCGACCGGCTGTTGGCAACCCTGAGAAACTTTCCCCTTACCGCTCTGAATGTGGCAGCAGGCAATTTGGGTCAGGTCAGCGGGCAACTCAGCGGTAATTTTGATCTAAATTTGGCAGATCTCAGCAATCCCGCCGTTATTGGTGAAGTAGCGATTGTCAATCCAGCCCTGGGCTACATCAATGCCGATCTGTTTCCAGCAGTTGCACCTGGAGAAGCCGGATGTCCGATCCTGGGTCTGCCGGAAGATCCGAGTCAAGCGCCTACCTGTCCCCAGAGTTTGTTTACCGGACGCTTTCGCTACATCAATGGGGTGGCAGTGCTGGAGGAAGGCGCTCAGTTCCGGTTTGGCAACAGTCGCTACTTCCTGAGCGGTAGCTACAACCCTACGGCGGAGCAAGTGTTAGTGGGCAGGCTGGTTGCAGATGAAGGTCGAGTCGAGGATTTGCTCACCCTACTGCGCTGGTTTGAGCTAGCCGATCTGGGTCGAGTTGGGCCTCCTGACTTGGGCAGCGAAGCGGATGTGAGAACCGTGGCCGTGGGGATGCCCAACGCCACCCTCGAAAACCAACTGCGGCGCTATTCCGAAATCGAGGCGCTTTATCGTCAGCAAGTGCTGGCTCGAGAAGAGGGGACCCTATTCCCAGAGCTATCTACTTTAGAAGGTAGCTTTACCGGCACGGTGGATCTGGCCTATTCTAACCAAACCGGCCCAGCGGTTGACTTCAATCTGGCGGGTGCAGACTGGCAGTGGGGCGAATGTTCGACCCAGGTGAATCACCTCACCCAAACCGTGCTGACCGATCGCTGCCAGCAGTACGAAATCAACCAGGTCGTTGCTGAAGGCAGCTTCCGAGATGGCGTACTAGAGCTGCTGCCCTTGAGTTTCCAAACCAACGATTCGCTGTTTTCCTTCCGGGGCCGGATCGGTGGCCCCAATCAGTCCGGCCAGTTGGAGATCGAAAACTTGCCGGTAGCGGCGGTGCGGGATCTGTTTGATGTGCCCATTGACATCGAAGGCAAGCTGCAAGCTTCAGCGACCCTGGGTGGCAGTATCGAGAACCCCCAGTTTGAGGGTGCGATTAACCTGACCGAAGGCCGGATTGACCAAACCAAAACAATTCCGCCGCTGCGCACGATCTTTGGCTACAACGATGCCCGCCTCACCTTCTTCACCCGCCGGGTGGCCGAGCCAGATGCAGAAACGCCGGAAACTGCTACCGCCGCACCTGACCCAGATGCTGAGTTTAAGTTCGATGGCAGTATTCCCTATCAGCTGCCTTTTGCCGAAGTTGAACCAGATAACGACCAGCTCAATCTCAGCCTGCTCGTTGCCAACGATAGCCTCAGCTTGATCAATCTATTCACCGATCAGGTGATCTGGCGAGGCGGTGAAGGCAATGTGGCACTGCAAGTGTCGGGCGAACTGCTACCAGGAGCCACTAACTTCCGAGATCTAACTGCCAGTGGAACCGCCACCTTGACCAATGCCCAGATCGGCTCCAGCGCCCTGCCCCAAGATATTACTAACGTCAACGGCACGATTTTGTTTGACCAGGACCGGATTCGGGTCAACAATGTCACGGGTGAATTTGGCAACGGCTTAGTGGCTGCAAACGGAGTGCTGCCGCTGCTGTTTCCCCTCAGCACCAATGATCAAGACATCGTCAATCCCCTACTGGTGAGTTTGGATCGGATCACGATTGATCTGGAAGACCTGTACCGGGGCGATGTCCAAGGCCGGGTGTTGATTACCGGAGCCGCCCTTGCGCCCCAAATCGGGGGAGAGATTCTGCTCAGTGATGGACGCATTATCATTCCTGGCGAGCAACCTACAGCCGTGACGCCGGTTGCTGACGACACGGCTCCAGCGTTTGCCAGAAACGGCAACGGCAATACCTTTAGTCCGCCCCAATTTGACAATCTGCAAGTGACGCTGGGCGACCGGCTGCGCGTGGTTTACAATCCGGTTCTGAATTTCTTGGTACAGGGTACGCTCTTGGTCAATGGTACCCAAGCCGATCCGCTGCTGGATGGCACCGTGCGGCTGCGCAGTGGGCAGGTGAACCTGTTTACGACCCAATTCAACCTAGTGCGCGGCTATCGCAATACGGCGGTGTTTGATTCCCGGTTTGGGCTAGATCCAATCCTGGATGTGCGATTAGCCACCTCGATCCCGGAAGTGACGCGCTATCCCACCCGCACCGACTCGCCCTTTCCAGTCTCGGAAATTGTTGACACCCCGTCGGCTGGGGACTTTGGCGCCATCCAAACCGTGCGGGTTCAGGCCACCGCTACCGGACCCGCCAGTCAGCTGTTCAATAACCTGGAGTTGACGAGTAGCCCCAGCCGATCAGAAACTGAAATCCTGGCACTTTTGGGCGGCGGCTTTCTTGGCAATGTGCAGGGAGACCCCACCACCGCACTGGCTAGCATCGCCGGTTCGCCGTTGTTAACTGGATTGCAAAACTTGATTAATGACACCTTGGGTCTGAGCGACTTCCGACTCTTCCCCACCACAATCATTTCTGAAGATAACCGGACCACCAGTCTGGCCCTGGCTGCCGAACTTGGGGTTGACATCACCAATGATTTGTCGGTTTCGCTACTTCAGCTTTTGACCGTACCCGCACCGCCTCTATTCAGCCTCCGCTATCGCCTCACGGACGAATTGCTGCTGCGGGGTTCCACCAACTTTAAAGATGAGAATCGGGCCGTGCTTGAGTTCGAAACCAGGTTTTAGCCAATGAAAGCAAAGGAAGACCCAACCCAGCGGTCGCACTATTGGCAGCTCCTGCCCTATTGGCAACCCCACTGGCGCTCGATTGCAACAGCTCTGTCCTGTACGCTGGTGTTTACCGCCGCTTGGCCGCTGATGGCCCATCTGGCAGGACGGCTGCTGGCGTTGCTGGTACAGGGAGATTTAGGCGCACTGGTGCGTGGGTCGGCCGTGTTAGCTGCTGTATTCTTGGTGCACAAAGCGGCTCAGTACGGGCAAGATTCCCAGATGGCCAAAGCCGCTTTTGCTATTGCCCTAGACCTGCGGAATCGTGTTTATGCCCATTTGCAAAGCCTCAGCCTCAGCTATTTTGAAACCGCCAAAACCGGCGACCTCACCTATCGCCTCACCGAAGACATCGACCGGATTGGCGAGGTGATCAATAAACTGTTCCACGACGCCACTCCCTGTGTTTTGCAGCTAATCGTCGTATTCGGCTACATGGTTTATCTCAACTGGCAGTTGACCCTAGCCAGTCTGGTCGTAGCGCCGCTAATGGGCGTTCTGATTAGCTGGTTTGGCGACCGCATGCTGGTATTTTCTCGCCGCAGCCAAAATCTAGTATCGGACCTGTCGGCCCTGTTAACCGAAGTGTTTAGCGGCATTCGGTTGGTGCAAGCCTTTGCCGCAGAAGATTACGAAATTGAGCGCTTCCAGCAAGAGGCCGAGCGCAACCGTCAAGCCAAATACGCGGCAGCCTGGTTAAAGGCTGTCCAGTTTCCCGTAGTTGGGTTCCTGCAGCTTCTGAGCGTGCTGCTGCTGCTGCTGCTAGGAGGCTGGCAAATCGCCTCCGGCAACCTCACTGGCGAGCAGTTTGGCAGCTATGTCATTGCCGCCCTGATGCTGATCGACCCGATTGCCCACCTCACTGATAATTACAACGAATTCAAGCAGGGCCAAGCCTCGATCGACCGCGTCTTCGAGCTGTTTGAAATTCAGCCTGCCGTGATCGAAAAACCCAACGCTGTCCTGCTGCCTCCCGTGACAGGCAAGGTGGAATACCGCAATGTCAGCTTTAGCTACCAGCCTGACCAGCCCGTGCTGCGGCAGTTGAATTTACGGGTGGATCCAGGCGAAGCCGTGGCGCTGGTGGGCAGCTCCGGCGCTGGAAAAACCACCCTGGTCAACCTGCTGCCCCGCTTCTATGACCCTCAAGATGGCACTATTTTGATCGACGGCATCGACATTCGAGCGGTCAGTCTCCGCAGCCTGCGCCGTCAGATTGGCATTGTCCCCCAGGAAACCGTGCTATTTTCCGGCACCATTGCCCAAAATATTGCCTTTGGTCAAAAAGACTTTGATCTAGATGCAGTGCAGGCCGCTGCCAAAGTCGCCAATGCCCACCAGTTCATCAGCCAGTTCTCTCAGGGCTATCACACCTGGGTGGGTGAGCGGGGCGTCAACCTATCGGGCGGTCAGCGCCAGCGGCTTGCGATTGCCCGAGCGGTGCTGCTCGACCCCCGCATTTTAATTTTGGACGAAGCCACTTCCGCCCTGGATGCTGAGTCAGAAGCCTTGGTGCAGGAAGCTTTGGAACGCCTGATGCAAAACCGCACGGTGTTCATGATTGCCCATCGCCTCGCTACCGTCCGCCGGGCCGACCGGATTCTAGTCATCGAGCAAGGGCAAATCGTTGAATCGGGAACCCACACCGACCTCTTGGCACAAGGTAATCGCTATGCCCGGTTCTACGCCCAACAGTTTCAATAGTCCAGTTCAATAGTCCAGTTCAATAGTCCAGTTCAATTTGAAGGTGCGCATTGGACAAGTGCTAGGCAGCGAATGGGTGGTTCATCCCTCATCCACCCATCCACTCATCTAAACCAGGCGATTTTCACTCACCACCTATTGTTGCGGCTGTTGCGGCTGTTGCGGCTGCCCCTGCCCCTGTCCTTGCTGCGAACGAATAAAGTCAATGCTGGACTGAGAGGGCACCAAAACGATCCGAGTCAGCTCTTCGTTGTCGCTGGTATGCAGCGTTTGCAGCACGCTTTCCAGGTTCACCACCTGCACCGTCACGCTCGAAGCAAGGTCAGGCTGCACCTGCTGCAACCGATCGAGTAGGGACTGCAAGCCGGCCCGGTCAAAATACATGGGTACCACCTGCTGGTCGCCCTGTTCAATTACCAGATAGCCACCATCTTCACCGCCAGATCGCGCCACAAACAGAGGTACACCTTCAAACTGTTGGGCATTTTCGCCTGCTTGTTGTAAAACTGTTCGGGCAGCTTCTACCTGCTGCCGATCTGGAATAAATGTGAACCGGACCCGGTCATCCTCCTCTTGCTGATTCACTTCGTATTCATAAATCTTGGCCAGCGAGATTGGCATTACCTGGATGCCTTCAGCAGTTTGGGGATCCCGCGTTCTCAAGTTGTTGAGCGAAGTTTGGGCATCCTGTTGATTCATAAACACAAAGATATTGGGGGTCTGGCTTGGATCAGCACCTTCCGTGGGCACTGCAACCAATGGCTTGCCTTCATTATTTGCCAGCGCAAATACCGGCACCGAACGTAGACGCTCTACCACTTGTTCAGTGGTCAATGCCAGCACCTGTAGGCTGTTGGCAAGCAGCGAGCCTAAGACAAGGCCGCTCACCAAACCAAGCTTTTTACTCCAACGAATGAATGATTTCATAACTGCTCCTAGTCGCGTCACTAGCATGTTTAACAAAAAGGCATATCATCGCCTGATCATCGCTGATTTGAACGTATTTGAGCGGTAGCCAATCATCAAATCTCTGAACTCAGACTATCGAAATTTCTCAGAGCATCATGACCCATCTTGATTTGCCACCATAGCTGCAATTACGTAGCTGCATTTACGTTTCCTCTCAGTTTTCGGACCAGTCTGCGGTTGATTTCCCTACGGCCAAAAGTTAGTGCAGACTAGTCGGAGAACGGCAAGAACTCGCTGAATAGAGTTACATACTTTCACGCCATCGGCAACCGTTGGGACAGAGTTTCCCATGACACATCCTCAGCGCCATCAACCTGACTGGAGCAAATACTGAAGCAAACTTCTAGTAAATTCTGGTCAATTCGACCAACTCTAACCCAAAGATAGCTTGAAGCTATTCTAAAGAGGTGTTTCAGCCGTCTTGACAGCCTCAGCCCTACAGTAGTTGGATCAGCCTGTCCTGTTTTATACGTCCTATCTTGTGGGCAGAATCTGATGGCGCACCGGATAAAACCAAAGTTTATAGCTTGGGCTGGGAGACTGAGCGATGAAACTGGCTGAATAGCAAGGAACATACGGAGATTGCTTTCTACCTGAAGTAGTTGTGCATGACAGCCAATCCGGGTTGGGGGTTCCCCTGGCTGTAAGAACAGGTTGTAGACCATGTTCGAATTAAGCCAAGCAAAGCAAAACAAGTCAAAACAAGTCAAACAAATCTGCCAAAGCGACAAGCTTACACAGTTAGATTCATCTAGATTCATCTGGATCAGCGAAAGAATTTGGATTTCCGATGAGGTAAACGATCGATGGTTCGATCAACCAAATGGCATGACAAAGCAGCCTCCTGCCGACGCATTGGGTCAGGCTTCAAGATGCACCGAAGCATCGTGCTGCTTTTAGTCGCACTAACAGGCTGCACAACCGTTCCCATTTCCTTCACTCAACCGGCGAATCGGCGGTCCACGTCCACCCTAACCCCTGCAAACGCCGAACCACTCAAGTTAGGGCTGCTGTTTTCTCTATCGGGCAGTTTGGCCAGGTACGGCAGCACGATGCAAGACACCACCCAAATGCTGGTCGAAACCGTCAACGGTTGCAATGGTGTTTTAGGGCAGGCAGTGCAGCTTTTATCTGAAGATGATCAAAGCAGTGCGACGGTTGGAAGAACCGCTATGAGGCGGCTGGCCGAGGTTGAACGAGTTGGGGCTGTGATTGGAGCAATCGGCAGCGAGGTATCCAATGCCGCAGTTGATATTGCTGTTAAAAATCAGGTCGTGCAAATTTCTCCAGCGAGCGCTAGTTCAGTTCTGACCGAGCGTGCCCAAAAAGGCGCATTGCAGGGGTTTTGGTTTCGGACCATGCCACCGGATCCGGTGCAGGGTGAAGCGCTGGCGAGGTTAGCCCAAAAACGCGGCTTCAAAACTGTATCCGTCCTGGCAATCGACAACGACTACGGCAACAGCATTGCCCGCTCCTTTGAAGCCACTTTCAAGCAATTGGGAGGTACCGTCAGCGGCAGTTCCAATCGCTACAGTCCCTACGCTGCTCTCTATGGCGTCGATTTTTATACCGCGTTTAGTGGACAACCTGATGCGGTATTGATTGTGGCTGAACCTTACCTGGGCAGCGAAATTCTCAAAACCGCGTTTGAGTCAGGGCTATGGAGTGGCAACACCAAGGTTTTGCTCACCGCCAGCATGAAAACCGAAAACCTGGCGAGTCGGGTCGGGCAATCTATTGATGGCCGCTATATTGCTTCCGGGGTTGTGGGCATTGCTCCTGCTACATCTAGTCCTGTGATGGAGGCATTTCGCGATAACTACAAAAAACGCTTTAACCGCGCTCCCAATCTCTATGATCCCAATACGTGGGATGCTGCCGCCGTCACTATCCTCGCTGCTGAAGCAGCTAAGGCCACCAGCGGCACCGCTATTAAGGGCAAAATTCTGGAAGTTGCTAACCCGCCCGGTTTGGAGGTTAGCGATATCTGCCGAGCATTGGCGCTAGTGCGTGAAGGCAAAGAGATCAACTATCAGGGCGTGAGTGGCCCAGTTGATTTCACCAAAAGTGGCGATGTCATCGGTAGCTATGAGGTCTGGACTATTGACTATACGGGCAAAATCAAAATCGATTCCACCATTCAGGCTGGCAAAGATCCTGCCGGTAAATAGTTCAAACAAGTTCAAACCGTCTAAAAGTCGGGATGACAGGATTTGAACCTGCGACATCCTGCTCCCAAAGCAGGCGCGCTACCAAGCTGCGCTACATCCCGTTAGGCTAAATTATAGCCGCTTTCTCATACTAACTGGAAGCGGGGTTGCTTCGCCACCTGAAACCACTTGTTGAAATTAGGAGGATGCTTGAACACGCTACTCATTGCTGGAACAGATACCAAGGTTGGGAAAACTGTCGTGATCATGGCGCTAATCGCCTATTGGCAGCGGTATTGCTCTTCTCGCCGCTTGGGTGTTATGAAGCCAATCGACTGCCCTAGGGACGGCTACAGCGCTTCTGGTGATAGTCCTTCTACTGACGGGGCTTCTATTGGGCGAGACAGGGAGTTACTGGTACGCCAGTTTAAGCTTGACCAGTCTGCCACAGAGATTACGCCGCTAATGTTGAGCACTTTGCCAGCAATTGCTACCGCTAAAGACGGCAGGCAAATCGAACTAGAGCTAGTTTGGCAGCAGATCCAGCAGCTTCAGCAGCGCGATTTTGTTTTACTAGAAGCCTGGGGTGGTCTGGGGTCCCCACTCACCTACGAAACTACAATGGCCGATCTTGCTTGGGACTGGCATTTGCCCACTGTGCTCGTTGTGCCTGTCCAGCCCGGAGCTGTAGCTCATGCCGTAGCCAATGTGGCTCTAGCTAATCAATCCAAAATCCACCTCAAAGGAATCATTCTGAATGCCGTCCAGCCTTGCTGTGCTCAAGATTGGGAGAACTGGGCACCGATTGACCTCATCCAATCTTTGACTCGAAAGCCGGTTTTGGGCTGTATGCCGCACTTGGCCGATCTGGCGGATCTCAACAAACTCGCTCAGGTAGCCGCTGAATGGGAGCTAGAACGGTTGCTGCCCGGCCTAGAGGAACTGCTTTTGCAGCCCAGCTAGAGACCCAGCTAGAGACAACCTGTGCAACAGGCCGCTCTGATAGAACTCCAGCCCCAGTAAAACAACCCAGTAAAACAATTTTTTCAAGAGGGGGTGCCATTCCCAAAAAAGCATGATATGCTTGACGCAGTGTGAGGAGTAAAGCAAGAAGAAGCTCTTGGAGTCGAAACATGGAAAGACGCCCGAGAGCTTTTTCGTTTTTTGATTTTGCTGACTGGTTGTTGGGGTGCCTGGTTTCTATTCGTTCAGCTTGTTAGTTCAGGTTGGTGATGGATTAAGCTTCGCTGGCTGCAACTGAAAAGATCCTTCATTTTCTTTTCGCTGATTTGGGTTTCTCCCCAGAATAGTTATGCCTGGTTTTTTATCCCAAAGAATTGGTATTTCTTGCGGTCAGCCGTTTTTGATTATTTCTCAGCTGTTCTGAAAATATTTAGCTTATTTATCAATCAAAATTAAAAGCAACATATTCTAAAAATCTCCATTTGGTTAAAAATAATTTGGTTAAAAATATTATTTCTAGTTCAATCACTAACAGCCAATAGAAGCAAACGATTTGTTTTCTACAAGGTTTTAAGTGTTGTCTGGTGGGTGGCACCCAATCGGTTGATCCTTCACATTGGAGGGGCTGTAGCACAGTACCACCAAGGCTGGATTTTGCTCTAGCCCTAGTTCTCGTCTTAGGTAAGCCGTCAGCGAATGCGGATTGATCACCACAAACTGAAAGCGCCGGTAGAACGGAATCAGCTTGGGGCAGCAAGCTAAGTAGAGTGGTTGAGTTTCCATGCGCGTCATTGCGGCAATCAGCAGGGTTCCCACACCGTGATGGCGATATTTTGGTGCTACAACCACATCACACAGCACCGCGTAGGAGTTGTAGCCAGTCCGTCTAGCGCAGGCAATCAACTGCTGGTTCTGTTCGATCACCCAATAATTTTGCCAATCTGCAAACAGCCAGGAATTCAGCCAGCCGACCAGCAGCACCGTGCCCAAACCCAGCGTCCCATACAGCAGAAGCTGGATCCCGCCCACCGCTATTAGCCCGTGCAGTATCAAGGCCAGTACCAAACCCAAACCCAAATAGTGCCCCAATCGCCAGCCGCGAGCTAAGTTGGCCGCTTGGTCGTCGTAGCTACGCAGCAACACGCGGATTTGTCGTCGATCTTGGGGGAATGCCGGACGAAAATGGTGCTGCCAAAACGCCTCTGATTCTTCTAACCGTGGGACAGGGTGATTGGGCATGGAGTTGAATCGTGTATCACATCATTCGATCAGGAGCGATTCGGGCAGACAATCCGCTACCTTAGGTAAAGAAGCACTTTAAGTTATAGGACTGTTTGACTCGACTGAGTTCGATGTTTCAAACACCGGTCCTTACCCTTTCTATAGCGACTGATCATCATGGTTTCAACGTCTCTAGCTCCGTTCTCAATTGACCATTCCCGCATTCGAGCAGAGATCCAGGCGCTGCAATCGCAGTTAGTGGAGTGGCGGCGCTATCTGCATCAACGTCCAGAATTGGGATTTCAGGAGCATCTGACGGCTGAATTCGTAACGCACAAACTGCAAGCGTGGGGCATCAAACATCAAACCGGCATTGCCGGCACAGGCGTTGTTGCTGTAATTGCAGGTAAGCAACCCGGTCCGGTTTTGGCTATTCGAGCCGATATGGATGCGCTGCCGATCCAGGAAGCGAACCCCGTTCCTTACCGTTCCCTGCACGAGGGGCGGATGCATGCCTGTGGTCACGATGGACACACCACGATTGCGCTGGGGACCGCTTGCTACCTGGCTCACCATCCCGACTGTTTTAGCGGCACGGTGAAAATTATCTTTCAACCCGCAGAGGAAGGGCCGGGCGGCGCTAAACCAATGATCGAGGCGGGGGTGCTGCACCATCCAGAGGTAGACGCGATTATTGGCCTGCATCTGTGGAACAACTTGCCGTTGGGTACGGTTGGTATCCGAGACGGGGCGCTGATGGCGGCAGTCGAAGTTTTTGATCTGGTAATACAGGGCAGAGGCGGCCACGGAGCGATGCCGCACCAGACCATGGATGCGATTGTCATCGGTGCACAGGTGGTTAACGCCCTGCAAACAATTGTGGCCCGCAATGTGAATCCCCTACAGGCCGGTGTTGTTACCATAGGTGAGTTCCATGCCGGTCATGCCAATAATGTGATTGCCGATGCGGCTCGCCTTAGCGGCACTGTGCGCTACTTTGACCCAGCCCTGAAGGGATTTTTTCAGCAGCGGATCGAGCAAATTGTAGCAGGCATCTGCCAGAGTCATGGCGCTAGCTACCAGCTCGACTACCAAGAGTTTTATCCACCGGTGATCAACAATCGGGCTATTGTGAACTTGGTCCAATCGGTGGCTGAAACCGTGATTGAAACCCCAGCAGGAATTGTGCCCGACTGCCAAACCATGGGCGGTGAAGATATGTCCTATTTTCTGCAAGCCGTGCCGGGATGCTACTTCTTTCTGGGGTCAGCCAATCTAAACAAAGGCTTGAGCTATCCGCATCACCATCCCCGGTTTGATTTTGACGAAACTGCTTTAGGGATTGGGGTTGAACTGTTTGTGCGCTGCGTAGAAAAGTTTTGTGCCCCTCAAACAACTGCCAGTTAGGGTAAAGCGATGGTTGCCAGATCAGAAATTAGCCGTCTCCTTGATTTGATGCCAGCCTCTGGGCGCATGTACTGCAAAATTGTGGAGAATAATCAGCAGCCACAGGTGATTGCGGCCAAATTGCCTCGCCCTGGTCAGGAGACTCGCCCGATCCAAATCAATTTTGACCTGTGGAATCAGCTACCTCAGGCGCAGCAGGATTTGCTCTTGCTTCACACGGTGAGCTGGCTGCTTTCGGTTCAGTGGTTTAAGCCCACGCTCTTTCAAGGCTTAGCTGCTGCGGGGGCGGGTTTAACGCTGCTGGAACTGCTACAAGTCAATGCGGCTGGTGCGGTAACGTTTGGTACCTTAACAGCCCTGGCGGTGGCGCAAATTTGGCGACAAAACTGTAGCGACGACTTGGAAATTGCTGCCGATGAGAAGGCGATACAAATTGCCCAACGACGCGGCTATAGCAAGACTGAAGCGGCTCAAGCCCTCGCCGAAGCCATTACTGCCGTGACTCGCCTAGAAGGACGACCCAATCCGACTGTGACTGAATTAATTCGTTGCCAAAGCCTACAGGCGATGGCAGCTCCTGCACCTGTGGGTGTGACTAATCTAGGGCAGGCTGAATAGAATTGCAGTGCGACTAAATTTGACGTGCGACTGCCTGCCCGAAGAATCAGGCTGAAGGCTTCCAGGGGTGACCGCGATACTTACACTCAACATCAATAGCCTGTTCAGACGGAGCGGATTGCTGAGTGGGCTGGGGTTCGCTGCGCTTATACTTGACTCCCCGGTAGTACATGACTGGCTCGGTAGCTTCCTCCTGAGCCTCTTGTGAAGTAGTGGGCACTTCTGGAGAAACGACTTCACCCGTTTGGTCTAATTCTGCTAGCAGCTGTTGTTCGCTAGAGCCAGCTATCCGCATCAGGGCCACCAGCAATACGACAAGCACTAGTCCAATCAACCAAGGTGCCCAGACGAAACCAGCCACCACCAACCCAAACGCTGCCATAACCGCAACTGAAATAATTAGCAGTATGACCAGATCGACCATTGCCCTAAGCTCTCAAAACGAAATGGTTACAACAGGTATTACTACAGCCATGCTTGTGACTTGGGCTGTAGTGACTAACAGTGACTAATCGTGACTAACAGTGACTCAACATGGTGATCCAACAATTAGTGAAAACATGCGAGGACATGCATAGAATCATACCGAGATTTTACGGAGTCAGCAGGGGGACGTTGGGTTTATGTCTACAAGTCTTAACTTTTGTAGCAGCCTTTTCAGCTATCCATGGATAGAAAAAGGTTGATAAACCGAGCCAAGGCGCTAAACTGGGTCAATTTTAATCGCCCCAATGGCAGATTGACGCTAACCGATGACAGTGTTACATTGCAAAAGCATGAGGATGCCAGCGTGACAAGCCAACCTTTTACTTCCAGATTTGTTCATTAAGTTGGTTTGCAGTGCTAGTTTGTAGAGTCAGCCTAATCTGGTCACAAGAGTTTAGTGGTGTCATCTAATGCAGTGACCAGAGCGGAGGAACCACTTTATAAGGGGCGCATTTTGCAATTGTGAGTCCGTTTTGACTCACTTTGTTAAAGGGGTACCTCTCAGCCCTAGCCCGTCAGCTAACTCCGTCGGCGGTGAGGGGAGACTGAAGAGACAGAATTTTAATTGCCTGCTCTCGTCAGTATCTCCAATTGGTTGAGTGTAGTGTTTATTGCACTTGTTGTTAACTTTGGGGAGATTTTGTCATGAGATTGTTGGGCCGGTGGCATCGTCGGGAACGCCGCTCAAAATGCTTAAGATATCGTTCATGTCTCGGTCAGATCAGAATTAGATAGCCGAATAAGACTTAAAGAAGCGGCTGGATAACCTTAATTTATGGTTGCTGGGGCAGCAGGTTCAATTTGGGATTCTGAGCCATACTAGAGATGAACCGCCATTTGCTCATGCCAAATCGTTTCAGCAACACCTGTAAACAGGATCCCTCTAGGATTCCGCTAATGGTCAAGGATGGTCAGTTAGGATGGCGCTGGTAAAGCAGCTAGCTCTAAACAATGCTGGCTTCAGGAATTTGAGTGGTTTTAGCAGAAACATTCAACCCGCTGTTTTACCCCTAAATCTTCCTAAACAAGTGACCTCCTCCGTCTTTTCAATTTGCAGTAGCCTATCTTCCAAGCCGTGTTATGCGAGTCTGTGGCTGAACAATTCCGTTCGCGAACCATCTGCAATCTACCTTTGCTTGATTCCTCACCTTCGTAAGTGTTATGAACATCAAACCCATGCTGTTGCGTCTGCAAAACGCGCTCGGTCAGGATAATCTGAGTGAGCAAATGCTGCTCTATCCTGGCTTAAACTTAGACAAGTCGTCCGAAATTAACGGCAATTTTGTGATTGGCTACAACGGTTCTCCCAATAGCCAGACGGCGCTGGATTTCATTTTATGGATGGCATACCAGACTCGGCTCGCTACGCAAAAGCAGGTTACTGTCCATGTCGTTTACGTGATTGATTGCTATAACTCGCTAGAGAGCACTATTCCAAAGGCACCCCTAGATCGCTTGGATTTACAAGAAGCGGCCAATTGTCACCTGCCTAGTGCTGAACGGTTTGGTTTTCAGTGCGATACAGGCACCCTCTCGCGGCCAAGTGGAACGCAAGTTGCAGAACGGCAGTCCTCCACCGTATCTTTGGCCAATACGCTAGAGCAGGTAGATCGGATTCTTTGGCAGGCCCGCTGCTTATCGGATGAATGGCGCGGCTCTCTCGAAGCCCATCTCCGGTTTGGTGCAGTTGCCACCGAGCTACAGCAAGTGGTCGAAGCCCAAGCTGCCGATCTGTTGTTTGTCGGCTGTAGTGATATTACCCATCCCTTGGTGCAACAGCTAGTCCCCTGCTCGCCCTGCCCTATCTTAGGCATCCCAACGGAGCTAGAAGCCGTTTAGGTTAGTTCAATTCTGGACGACGGCGATGCTTTAACTCAACCTGGAGCCATTTTTCTAAAGCTGTCGTCCTAACAAGCGTTGGCGCACGCCTTCCGCAATTTTCTGCCCCAGGTATTCCGGAATCAAATTTTCGTTGGGACCTAGCAGATAGAGAATCAGCCGGGTCCTGCCGCGCCAAACCAGCAAGTTGGCATTCACAATCAGCAAATCCTCCTGCCAAATCGCGTACATGACTTTGTAGAATAGTCCCGGCTGGTTGTCGGCCTCGATCAAAAGGGCAGGCAGATGGAATACCGGATCTACATAAAACTCAGTTTCTACCTGTTCCAGCCCCGCATCCAGGTTAAACTCAACCGCCAGCATTTCTTCGACCTCAAACCGACCGGCCAGGGCTTCTCGAATCGCACGGCAAACGTTCTCAGCAGTTTTGTCCGCTAGGGCCTTACCACCGCGAGAAACCACTAGCTTAATAAACACCAGCATCGGAGGATAAATCTGTCCGTATAGGCTGAGGCTATGAATCGTCAGGCCGTAGGCGGCCAGCACCCCAAAAATGTCGCTTAATAGAAACGATTGGTTGCGATAGGCGAAATGCAGCGCGCTTTTGTTGCCCTCTGGGCTGAGCTCAATCACCGCTTGGCGAGACTTATAGAGTTGGTAGGCAAGTCTTAGATTCTGTAACTGGATCTCGCTGCTGACAAATTGCTCATAGAACTGAGGAAACGCTCGGTTGAAGCGCTTGAGCAAATCTAGCGTAGACGATTTCAGCCCTGGAGCCATAAGCTGGTAGATAACCCGGTCAACGGACAGAAAGAGAATTCAGGGACGCTTGGGTGGTTCAGTATGATCTATAGAACCCTGTCTTATGAAGAATCTTTCATAACTTGACGCACCTCCTCACAAAAATGAAGATTTCTTGTTGGTTCACAGTCGCCTTACTCAGAGTAAATTAGCGATGTAAGAATCATACGAGAGATCCGCTCTATACTAACTATTACTGTCTGCTAACACTGTCTACTAACCTCTGTATTACCTGAACCGCGCCTGCATGGGTTTTTGGAAGAGCTTATTTAGTACTACTGATGCTGCCGCCCCGAAGTCAGCAGAAACCGATCGCCAGACCGTGCCCACAGTGACGGTCGGGAATTCACGCATCTTATTCAGCACCGATCGAGACATCGACCTCTACGAACTAGAGGAACTCTGCGATGCGGTTGGTTGGTCTCGTCGTCCGTTGCGCAAAGTCAAGAAGGCCATTCAGCACAGTTTTCTGGTGGTTTCAATGTGGGAGCAGCGAGGCACCCAGCGTCGGTTAGTTGGCTTCTCTCGAGCCACGTCGGACCATGCCTTTAATGCCACGATTTGGGATGTGGTGGTGCATCCCGATTTTCAGGGCAAGGGCCTCGGCAAAGCCCTGATGCGTCAAATGATCAAGCGTCTACGCAGCGAAGATATTAGCAACATCACCCTATTTGCTGACCCCCATGTGATCGATTTCTACCGTGGCTTGGGCTTCATGCCCGACCCAGAAGGCATCAAAGGCATGTTCTGGTATCCCGACTAGACCGCTGGGAAACTCATTTGCCTAGAAGCTGTTTATCTGGATCAGCGTAAGACTCTTGCTGCACCATCACCTCAGAACTGGCCGGGGTGAGTGATATCAAATCCTCGATATTTCGCTGCATTGTCTCACAGATTTGATCCAGCGGCAGATCGTTGGGGTCGCGTCCAAACGGGTTCTCGATCTCGACGCCGATTTCTTCGATGCCGAATAGTGTAAAACTCATCAGGGCCACCATCGGAGCTGTCCACCAGCCGAGCTGGCTAACAAACTGAAACGGCAGCGTCAGGCAGTAGATCAACAGCAGCTGCTTTAAATGAATCGCATAGGCCAGCGGAATCGGCGTTTTTAAGATGCGCTCACAGCCGCCCAAGGTATCCACCAGGCTATTCAAGAGTTGCTGGAGGGTGAGGAGCTGGTAGTCGCCTACACAATGGCGATAATGCTGTTGCTGCAAATAGTCCTGGATCCAGAAGGCAATTTCGAGGGGCGGGTTATTCATGCCCTTGAGCCGATTGTACCGCGGTGCGGGCAGCAACGCTTCTAGCTCATGATTGACCGGCTCCTGCCGCAGATGTAGCTTCGTAGCCACGGCAAACGCCACCAGTGAGTAGAGGGCTGTAATTTTATCCTGCCGATCCTGAGGTTCCTTCTCCAGCACCACCACCCAGATCTGTCGCGCTAGATTGCGGGTAGTGTTAATCAGGTTGCCCCAAAGCTTTCGTCCTTCCCAAAAGCGCTCGTAGGCCGTGTTGGTTCGGAACACCAGCATTAAACCCAGCACGATGTTGGGAATCACACCCGCCAAAACCGGCAGCGACACAGGCACACCGAGAAAGTGCAAACCGGAAACCACACCTCCAAGCGCACCACAGAAGACAGTCCGCCCCAAAATCGCCGGGATGACCGAGCCGCGAATTTGCAAAGCAAACCGAAACCAGGTTCCCTGACCCAATAATGTCCGCTGAACCATGCCACCTCAACTATGCGAAATTCAGAACGCCCTCTGGAGCATGAAAAGCCTGTATCCAGATTTTTCCATTCCCTCCGTTACAATTCTATACAAACCATAGAAGGAAGTCAGGATTTGGATCACAGGCTCTTCACTGGGCTTCAGGTTATTGACTGCCTATACCCTCTGCTGCCGATGCTGCTGCATCGCCTCGACAAACTGCTCAAACAGGTAGTCGGCATCGTGGGGACCGGGGCTGGCCTCTGGGTGATATTGCACCGAGAACAGCGGTAGGGACTTGTGCCGCAGACCGGCAACGGTTTTGTCGTTCAAGTTGAGGTGAGTGATCTCCACATCAGTATTGGGCAGGGTTTCAGCCGCGATGGCAAAGCCGTGATTTTGGCTGGTAATTTCCACCTGCTGACTCAAGCCGCAGGGCTGGTTCAAGCCGCGGTGCCCAAATTTGAGCTTAAAGGTTTCTGCTCCCAGCGACAGGCCCAAAATCTGGTGGCCCATACAGATACCAAACATTGGCTTCTGGTATGCCTTCAATAAGGCTTTAGTGGTTTCGATGCCTTCGGTTACCACTGCCGGGTCGCCCGGACCGTTGGAGAGAAAAATGCCGTCTGGGTTGTACTTGAGAATCTCCTCCGCTGGGGTGTTAGCCGGAACCACAATCACGCGGCAACTGTAGCTCGCCAACCGTCGCAGAATGTTGCGTTTAATGCCAAAGTCAATCGCCACTACGGTAAAGAGCGGTTCGCCTTCCCTGGGTTTACCGCTAAACTCCCAAACCGAGTCGGTGGGGACGGTCCATTCGTAAATTGACTGGGTGGTGACTTCCCTGACCAGATTCAAGCCAGCCATGCTGGGAGCTTCCTGCACCTTCAGCAGCAGGTCGCCTGGGTCGAGAATTTCGGTGGAGATGGCCCCGTTCATGGCCCCAACCGAACGAATTTTGCGCGTCAGGGCGCGGGTGTCGATGCCATAGATGCCGGGAATTCCGTGGCGTTTCAGGTAATCCGGCAGCGACTCAGTAGACCGCCAGTTGCTGGGGCGAGCGCAGATATTGCGGGCCACCACACCGCGAACATGGGGCCGATCCGATTCCTCATCCTCTGGATTGACGCCCGTGTTCCCCAACTCCGGATAGGTGAACGTGATAATTTGGCCGCGATAGCTGGGATCGGTCAACACTTCTTGATACCCAGTCATGCCCGTATTGAACACCACTTCCCCGATTGTCGTACCCGCTGCCCCAAAGGACCAACCACGATAGGCAGTTCCGTCTGCCAGCACTAACAAGGCCGGTTTCGCTCCTGAAAACAGCATAGAATCCCTCACGGATCGATTTTAAGCGTCTACTATCCTACGACTGGATTGGCCAGAAGAATAGTCTCTAGAAAGACGATTTGCCATCTACTTTGTAACCTACTGACCCATCCTAGTCGGCATAGCCCAACTCTAGCAGACTGATTAAAAACAGCAGCGACAGCAGACCAAACGCGCCCAGCCCACTGCCCATACTCAGAAATGTGCGGATCGAACGATCGCTGTAAACCCAGAGTAAGCCGATCGTTGCTACTCCTACCCCAGTAGAGATGCCTGCGGCCAAGAGTGGTGCAAAATTCATCAGACTTGGGGAGTTGAGCGGTGCAAAAGTTTGAAACAACCCTGGCAGCGAGACGAAGGTCAAGCTAAACATGCCTGCACCTGTGATTAGGATAGGTCCAATTCGATCGCGACGCCGAAACCGTCCCTCAAGCAGTCTAGCCGTTACGATTCCAGTCAGCAGGGCGGCTAGCAGGGCCAAACTAGGAGCCAACCCAGTCCAAATTTCGGGCGAAATTCCGAAGCCTGTCAGCCGATCGTAAGGCACTGAGCCAAACCACTGCCAAACCAGCACGAAGGTTCCTGCTGCGGCCGCAAAACTAATAAACACCTCTGCCAGCCGACCGGGATAAAACCAGTTGATGATAGCCACCAGCACGCCAGTCAGCAACGCCACGGCGGTTGAAAGTTGCAGCAAGCGAGCTTCACCGATTTGGCTGAGCGCATTGCTCCAACGATATTGGCGTCGCAGATCTCGCAGTTGGGACTGGCTCAACCCCAGCCCCTCAAGCTGATAATACGACAGCAGCCCTTTCCGTCCGATGTAGTCCATGCCCGCATCACTACATTGCAGCGGTTTACCCGCAAACAGGGCCTGACAGCGGCTGAGGGTGGGTGGGGCATTGCTACTCTGCTGCCAAATCAAACTCAACGTCTGATTCTGGAGCGTCGTGTTGCATTGAACCTGCTGAGCCACCTGATCGCAGCGAAAGATGCGGTTGGGCAAATGAACCGTCTGCGACCCAGCCCTAATTGCAATACCCGCGAACGGGACATTCGGCAGACTTGGCGCATTATCGGCAAGCAGAAAGAAAACCGCAGCTAGCAAGGCGATTAAGATGCCAATTGCCGTCCGCAGCAGGAAGAGTACAGTTCCACGCATGGTTTAGCTGCTGAGGTGATCGGGGACAGAGATTTGATTGAACTGCCTCTTGTGATAACTCCCCAACCCCAGTTGTTCCAACGAATGCAACCAACTTCAGACAAACTTCACCAACTCTCCCCTCGTTCGGCGAGGCTCACGAGCCGCATCTCCCCCATCTCCCCCATCTCCCCCATCTCCCCCATCTCCCCCACCCACCCCTTCCGCCGCAAGAAAAGGCGACAATCCAGCATAGGATGAGAACAGCGCTTCCATTGCTAACTGTAGGGGGACAGAAGTTAATGCGAATTTTGATCATGGGCGGCACCCGCTTCATTGGCGTCTATCTGACTCGCCTGTTGACCGCTCAAGAGCATGATGTGGTGCTGTTTAATCGGGGTAATCGGCCTGCTTCTCTAGGAATTGAAAAACAGATCCAGGGAGACCGCACCGATCCAGAGGCTTTGAAAACCAACCTAGCCGACGAAGAGTTTGACGCCATCTTCGACAACAATGGCCGCGAACTCAGCGATACCCAGCCCCTGGTCGAAATCTTCAAAGATCGGGTGAAACACTTTGTCTATGTCAGCTCAGCGGGCGTTTACCAAAAATCTGACCAGATGCCTCATGTCGAAAGCGACCCAGTCGATCCCAACAGTCGGCATAAGGGCAAGTTTGCCACCGAGCAGTATTTGGCCGAACAGGGCATCCCCTTCACCGCGATTCGGCCGGTCTACATCTATGGCCCGCAAAACTACAACGATCTAGAAGCCTGGTTCTTTGACCGAATTGTGCGCGACCGTCCGCTTCCCATTCCCGGTAACGGCCTGCACCTGACCCAGCTCGGCCATGTCAAGGATCTAGCAGCAGCAATGGTGGCGGTGTTGGGTAATCCTAGAGCCGTGGGCCAAATCTACAACGTGTCGGATACGCGCTATATCACGTTTGACGGATTGGCGCGGGCCTGTGCGGTTGCAGCCGGGAAATCCCCCGACCAGATCCAGATCGTGCATTACGACCCCAAGCAGTTCGACTTCGGTAAGCGCAAAGCTTTTCCGCTGCGGGTACAGCATTTCTTTGCCGATGTTCACAAGGCGCAAAAAGACCTGTACTGGCGACCCGAATATGATTTGGTGACTGGGCTGCAAGATTCGTTTCAGAACGACTATCTAACGTCTGGCCGCGCTCAGGCCGAGGTGGATTTTTCGACGGACGACGAGATTTTGCAAACGGTTTGACAAACGGTTGGGCGCTTGCGCTCAGATATCCCAGTTCGCTAGGATAGTGTGTCTGGCTATCGCTGCCAATTTAACTTTATTCAGGGAATATTGCAGGAGTAAAGTTGAGCAGCCGGATGGGTTAAAGCCTGATCTGGGTTTGGATTGGCCTGCAACAGGAGATCCACCCGGTGAGACCGGCTTTGAACTGTGCAGTTTAAGTTCTAGGATTAGGGAAACATGGCTAAGCGGGTTCAGTTAGTTTTAAATCAAGATATCAGCAAGCTCGGTCGGGCTGGTGACTTAGTAGAAGTCGCACCGGGCTACGCACGCAATTATTTGCTGCCGCGTGGGTTGGCGGTTCACACTACACCAGGCATCCTTAAACAGGTAGAGCGCCGTCGGGAAGCCGAGCGTCAGCGCTTGTTGGAACTGAAGAAAGAAGCAGAAGCCCAGAAAGCCGCACTGGAAAAGGCCAGCCGTTTGGCAATTTCTAAACAGGTGGGCGAAAACGAAGCAATTTTTGGTACCGTAACCAACCAGGATGTGGCCGACGCTATCCAGTCTGCGGTGGGAATCGAACTCGATCGCCGCACCATTGCCGTACCTGAGATCCACAAGCTGGGAGCCTACAAAGTTGAAATCAAGCTGCATCCAGAAGTGACAGCCACGGTTGATATCCAGGTGGTGCCGCTGAAGTAAGCCTGCCTTCCCTTGAACCACTGAAGGCAAAAAATCTTTGCTCCCCGGCTGACTTAGCCAAAAGGCAGGTTACAATACACAGCACTGAGCGACACCCGGTACATTAGTACCAGATAGGTACTGGTGGAATGGCATCGTTCAGGCTTTGATCTGGCATTACTGCGCCGGAATTCATTCTATTGGCCTGCCTGGGCACTGGGTTTTATGGTTCAAGAACTTAGCTTTCACGGTTATAGCGATCGGCTTCCCCCGCAAAACATCGATGCTGAGGAAGCCATTTTGGGCGGGATTTTGCTCGATCCAGAGGCGCTCAGCCGCGTGCTGGAAACTCTGCGACCCGAAGCTTTCTACATCAGCGCTCACCAGGAGATCTACCGAGCTGCCATCGCTCTGCATGCCCAGGGCCGACCCACCGATTTGATGAGCCTGACGAGCTGGCTGCGGGACCATAACGTACTGGAAAAAATTGGCGGTCAGGTCCGATTAGCTGAATTGGTCGATCGCACGATTAGCGCGGTGAATATCGACCAGTACGCCCAGTTGGTGATGGAGAAATACCTGCGCCGCAAACTGATCCAGGTGGGAACCGAGGTGGCCCAATTGGGATACGAAACCAATCTACCCTTGGAGCAGGTGCTCGACCAGTCGGAGCAGAAAATTTTTAACGTCACGCAAGCCCGCCCGCAGCAAAGCCTGATGGCCACCGCCGATATTTTGACCACCACTTTCTCGGATATCGAAAGCCGCTCGCTGGGTCTGGTCCTACCGGGTATTTCCTGTGGCTTTTACGATCTGGATGCGATGACCCAGGGGTTTCAGCGCTCGGACTTGATTATTGCGGCAGGCCGTCCCTCGATGGGCAAAACCAGCTTTGTGCTCAACATTGCTCGCAACATTGCCGCCTATCACAAGCTGCCGATTGCTGTCTTTAGCTTAGAAATGTCGAAAGAGCAGCTCGTCTACCGGCTATTGTCGAGCGAGGCGCAGGTAGAAAGCGGACGGTTGCGCTCAGGGCGGATCAGCCAAACCGAATGGGAGCCGCTGGGACATGCGATTAGCGTTTTGTCGCAGTTGCCAATTTTCATTGACGATACACCCAATATTTCCGTGGCCGAGATGCGCTCCAAGTCACGCCGCCTGCAAGCCGAACAGGCCGGAGCTTTGGGGTTAATTTTGGTCGATTACCTCCAGCTGATGGAAGGCAGCGGCAGCGATAACCGGGTGCAGGAATTGTCGAAGGTCACTCGTTCCTTGAAAGGATTGGCGCGGGAATTGCAGGTGCCGATTATTGCCCTATCTCAGTTGAGCCGGGGGGTGGAGTCGCGGACGAATAAGCGCCCAATGATGTCAGATTTACGTGAAAGTGGCAGTATCGAGCAGGATGCTGACCTGATCATGATGCTTTATCGAGACGAGTACTATAACCCCGACACCCCCGATCGCGGCATTGCCGAAGTGATTATTACTAAGCATCGCAACGGTCCGGTCGGCACCGTCAAGCTGTTATTTGAACCGCAGTTTACCCGCTTTCGCAATCTGGCTGCGCCTAATCGAAGCTAAACCGCAACAACCTGGATCGAAAAACTGGATCGAAAAAAATGCACCCCCTGAGGAAGTGCAAGACCTGACAATTTCACAGATTTGATCAGATTTGTTTGATTGGACTTGTTGAATAAGGCGTCTCGCTGGCCGCCCTTAACGAACACCGAGCAGCTCTACATCAAAAATGAGCGTCGCATTGGGCGGAATCACGCCACCGGCTCCGCGAGCACCGTAGCCCAGTTCAGGCGGAATGATCAGCCGCCGTTGACCGCCTACCTTCATGCTGCTGAGACCTTCATCCCAGCCCTTGATCACTCGACCTCGGCCAATCGGAAATTCAAACGGCTGGCCTCTATCCCGTGAGCTGTCAAACTTGCGTCCATCTTCTAGCGTGCCAGTGTAATGCACCTGCACGGTCTGTCCCGTTTCCGGCATCGGTCCCGTTCCTTCCACCACATCAATGTACTGGAGGCCGGATGGCGTGGTGACAATAGATTGATCGGCTTGATCGGCGTTTTGATTTTCTTCAGTCATTAGATCGGTTGCATCTGTACTAGAGGGATTGGTGGCTTGAGCCAGCAGTTGGGATGGGTCGTTTGCTGACGGTGCAACTGCCGAGGTTTGATCGGCCATCGGCTGAATGGTTGCCTGCGGTGCTGCAACGGCTTCTTGCCCCCGTCCCGTGAACTGAGCCACGACAAGCACCACAACGCAGACCAGCATGACGCCAAAGCTGATAAGAATTTCCCGCAAAACAATCCTCCTGTTGCCTTCTGTTTTTCCTGCTAGATTTTTTGCCAAATTTTGCCAAACAGTTTGCTAAATGGCGGGTCTTAACCCAATCCCCAGTGTACTGCCTGCGTGGTCTCAGCAAGATGAAAAAACGTTAGCGCCACAGCTTATTTTCCAGATCGCGCACCTGGCGCTCTAGCCGATCCAGCCGCCCGCGCAGTTCATCCATTTCGTTTTGCCGCGGCACACCCAGATCCTGCAAAACATTGCGCAACTGCCGCTGAAACTGGATTTCCCAGTTGCTTTGTTCCGATTTAAGCTGCTGCATCAAGTCGTTGATGAAGGAACTGGCCTGCTCTGGATCGAGTTTCCCTTCCCTCACCCACTGGTCACTCACTTCGCGCAATCGGTCTGCCACCAGTGAGGTTGTCCCAATTCCAATCATCAGCAATTGCTTGAGCAGATTGTTGCTATCCATGTTTAATTCCTAATCATCTGCCTGAGGAGAGTAGCCAAGCCCAACCCACCCTATCCATGATCGATGCTGGGATAAAGTCCGGCTGTCTCCAACCTACAGCTTTATTCTGGCAAATTTGCTTACTATTGCAGCGTGATTTTGATTCGGACTGCCGCACTCTACCCAGCGTAATCTCCGCCTGATTTCTGGTGCAAATTCGGTTTAATCAAGATAGGCCGCCTTTACAGGGCTGTAGTTTACAAGATGGTAATTTGCGAGGGCAGCGTATGGAAATTGAATGGCTGAAAGTGCGAGTCGCTCCAGAGTTGCGAGAACAATACGTGCAGAAAGATGCCGAAATTTGGACGACCTTTCTCTCTAAGTATCCGGGATTTCTGAATAAAGAAGTTTGGATCAGTCCTGACAATTTGGCCGAGGTGATTTTAGTGATTCACTGGGCCAGCTTAGACGCGTGGAAAACGATTCCGGCTGTTGAGCTAGAGCGGGTAGAAGCCCAGTTTAAGCAGGCGATGGGCAATACCTATACGATTGTGGAATCGGCTCGCTATCAGGTGCGCAAACAGTTCCAAGCCCAGGATTGAACCACGCCTGATCAGGGCTTAGGCTAGGATCGAAGCAATTACAACTCCATGACCAGAATTCCCGACCATGCCCACCTGCCCGCGCTGCCACCAATCGATTGACTCGCAGGCCGTCACCTGCCCCTATTGTCGCACTGCCTTAAAAGCCTATGGGCATCCCGGGATTCCCCTATACCGAGCGGAGGGCGAAACCTATCTCTGCGACACCTGCACCTACCACGAAGACGATACCTGCAACTATCCGCAGCGCCCTTATGCCAAAGAGTGTATGCTTTACCACAACCGGCTTCAGCCCACGGTAACTGCACCGCATCGAGGTTCCTATCGGACTCACAAGTTCCCCCCATCCTGGCGAGGAAACGAAGGCTGGTGGATGCTGCTGGGTCTAGTAGCTGTTAGTTTGCTTATTGCCTTATCAAACTCTTGAGAACTCTTGAAATTTCGCTGGGGTCTGGCTGATTCGGCCCTTCATTGTCTGGAGGTTGACAGTCGCAAATTGCAGCCGCAATCGTCCGCTGCACGTTCTCTAACCAATCCGCAATCCGATCGGTGACTTGACCCAGATCCTGCTGTAGCGTTCGGCGCGTAAACTGTACGGCCCGCAGGAGCACCACCCCATCCACATGGATCTGCTGCGTTGGAAATCGTTGCAAAAATTCGATCGGAGAAATACGATTGTCATCCGCCGCCGAGAGCAGCAGGGCCGAA
Organism: Leptolyngbya sp. NK1-12; assembly: GCF_032598965.1. Taxonomy (NCBI): domain Bacteria; kingdom Bacillati; phylum Cyanobacteriota; class Cyanophyceae; order Leptolyngbyales; family Leptolyngbyaceae; genus Leptolyngbya; species Leptolyngbya sp. NK1-12. The sequence goes on along the minus strand of NZ_CP053586.1, from coordinate 4,439,917 downwards.
CGCAGAGCTGGAATATCGGCTTGCTGAGAAGACGTATGCAGCACATCGCTGATCCGAAACAGAACATATTCTCCTAACAAACTGCTCAAGGCCCGATCGACCAAACGAAAATCGACCGTCACCTGCTGATTCAAGATCGACCGCACATTCACTGGATCGAGGTCGGCAAGATCTAAATACCCCTGGAGTGTTTTGGAGGCTTCACCTGTTTCGGCAAACTGAGACAGCTCGGCTACAGAAATGGAACGCCCAAACGGACCGAACCGAAACACTAAGCGTTTGTCATGGGCAGTTTTGTGATTATATATATCTCCAGGAGTATTCCTTAATCTGTACTCAGCAACGCTATTGCCATAATTCAACCACCTGTTCTGCAACAGTATTGAATAACCCGAAATTGAATGCTCTGAATCCAGTCCATTCGCTTCACCATTACTTGCACCAGATGACTGAGTCAACCATTCCAAAGCTAGTAAGACAGAAAGCAGCGCCTGTCCATTTTCACCCCAGTCTTGAAGGTCAGCTTGGGCGTGTAGAAGCTGGGTATTGGGGCTGCAATTGGACGATTGGGGAGATGAGGGTGATGAGGCGGCGGTTAGGATTGACGCTGCTGGAGCGGGACATTCGCAGAACCAATCGTGGATCAGTTGGCGTGATTGCAATAAGGGCTGGAGTCGCTCTAGATAAAGACTAATGTCGTTAAAAATTTGCTCCAGGTTGAGCAGATCAACCCGCACGGTTGCCTCTGGGTAAACTTCTAGCAGCCGCATGATCGTGAGACCGGGTCTGTTGATGCTGGCCTCGATTAACGCTTGACGCAGAACCGGATAGTTGGCTTCGCCGGATGGTTCTCCGACCAGCTTGTTGATTTGGTACAGGATGAACTGGGCATTGCGGGAAATTTCTTGATCGCCGCTAGGGGCAAATCGTAAGGGTAACACCCTGGCAAAGATCTGACGGCCAAATGACTCACGGCTTGGGATTTGCTGAATTAGCGCTTGCAGCTCAGGCGTTGCTTCTCCACCCTCAACAAAAGTTTGCAGCTCAGTGAGGGAAACCGTAGCCCGTCGGTCGGCATATTGCACAATGACGGTCTGCGCCGCGTTGGCAGGCTTGCTACAGTAGACATAGGCGCTCATAGCGCACAGCCCACTTAACAGCAGGTATGGCCTTCTCCGCTGCTTTTGCAGAAGCTTTTGGAACAACTGAACTGGATTAGGCAAGGGTTGAATCGCTGCCATGCTAACTCGAGACTGAGTGACTTGCTATCCTTAGGGCTGTTCTTCTGGAGTATAGACTAGCAAGTCACCCGGTTGGCAATTGAGCGCTTGGCACAGCCGGATCAAGGTGTCCATTTCTAGGCGAGCAGGTGGATTGTGTTTCAGTTTGCTAATCGTATTGGGATGCATGGCAGTTGCAGTTCCCAGGGTTTTATAGTTCAGCCCTTGTTGTGCCATTAGTTGGGCTAAGCGCCACTCGATCCCCACGGCTTCTTTTTCCTCACTTCAGCAGATTTGTCTGTGTACTATTCATTTGTACTACTTCTGTTGTACTACTGTGGTCCCAATTTTTGTACTACTTTCGGTTTCTGGTCTGGATTTGCTCTGGCTCTGTTTTGACTCTGTTTTGACTCCAGACGAGCAACTCCATATCGCCCGAAATGGTTGATTTTCCTACGCTTAGCAAATTAAAAACCTTGAATTTTTTCACCAAACTAGCTGACGTAATTCAGAGCAGCCACTACAATAGAAGTATAGTACAGATGTTCTATAAGCACCCTCCCTACCCCCGTTAAGCCCATGATTGCAACTTCCCTTGCCCCTACGCCAGCAACAATCTCGATTGATTCAGAGGCAACTCAAGTGGTTTTGAAGGCTGCAGCTGCGGAGCTACAGGCCCGGTTTATGCAGGAGTGCGGTGAATCCTATCGCGTGGAAGACCTGCAAGCGGCTTTGAATCGGTGGTTGGAGCTGTCAGTTGAAGCCCTTTTAGATGATGTTTTGTTCCACACGGTTGAAGGCGATCGGGCCTATGCGTTTAACCGCCGCGCCTTTGAAATGCAGATGCGCAAACTACAATCCACTAGCTCTAAGTGCGCCATCAAAGCAGCGTAGAGCTTGTTCTGAACTAGATCTACTAGATCTAACTAGCTCTGCATTAGATGCACCGATCATTTGTCCTGTAGTGACTTTAATCTCTACCTACCTTGATTAACAGCTATTACTACACCCTACCAACGACGCAACCTCTCCTTTCTTCTTCTGAGGTATCTCCTATGCGATTGATTGATTACCCGATTGCCATTGCCCAAAAGCAGCGCGAGCTTCTCCAATCCGAGCAGCATATTCGTCGGCTTCAGGATGTCGTGAATCGCCTCACGGCTGAAATCGACACCACCATTGCCTTTGATACTGACCTGCGCAACGACGCCCAGCGCAAAGCTAAGCGGCTAGAGCTGATGAAAGCTCCAGATTACCGCCGGGCTGCGACCAATTTGCAAATGGTCCAAGACCAGCGAGCTGAGATCGAGATCGACCTGAACCTACTGCGTAACCAGTTTTCTGTCCTGAAGCTAGAGCTACGCGAATCAATTGCCACCCGCGAACTACAAATGGTAGACGCGGCCTAAACCAATTGTTTTGAGTCTTATGGCTTGCTTCTGCTGAATGTCTTGCGACAGGCGTTGCCGCAGGCTGTAGCAGTGTCTTGAGCTGCTATCCAGTTGACACCATAAGACTCAACCCCTAACCCCTTTCCCTCTACCCTGCCATGACTGCCATGACGACTGAATCTCTGCTCGCCCAACAAAATGCCCTTTTGCAACAATTGATTGATTTGCTGCAACAAAAACAGCCTCTTGGGTTCAGTGAAGCACCGCGCCCTCGCTATATCTACTGCAACCGCAGCCAGAATTGTCTTTGGTATTGGCTCAACGACGCTAGAGAAGTGGTGCCGATTTCACAAACGGCCCTGACCTGCATGGTAGAGAAGTTGGAATTCAAACAAGTGGAACGACGCGGCAGGGATACCTGGAAGATCCACCTGCATGTTAAGGCCGACCGACGCTATATTCTGGAAGCCGGCTACGACTCTAATTTCTCCAAGTCGCTGCTGTCGGCACTTTCGGTTCTGACGCCCGCCCAACTTCAGCAGCCGATTACGATTGAAGTCCAGGCAGCAGAGTCGGATGAAGTGCTGTTTTGCCGAGTCTATGTGAACGGGGAACTGGTTTTCGCCCCCTGGGATGACAGTACGAGCTGGAAGGTAGTTGCCAAACGAGCCATCACCAATGTGGAAGCGGCTAACACAGCTCGTTTGATGAAAACCGATTCGCCTCAGGAGTCACCCGCATCGAAACTGGTTGGTAGCCTCAACTAGGCCTCAACTAGGCAAGTCACTCAGAATGGTCATTTGTCCTTTGTCGGTTCAGGCTAGGGGTGGATGTCCATTCTTTGAGCAAATTTGTCACAAATGCTTGCCAAGATTTCAAAAAATTTGCTAACTTAGTTAAGCGCTCGCAAGCACCTTGCCGGGATAGCTCAGTTGGTAGAGCAGAGGACTGAAAATCCTCGTGTCGGCGGTTCAAGTCCGCCTCCTGGCATTTAAGTAGATCAAGTGAAAGGCTCTAAACGCAAGTGGCTTGGAGCTTTTTTAATTTTGGGAATCTATACCCCTGTTCTATTGTTGGGGGAACTTGGGGGAATTTGAAGCAGGTTTGGGGGTAATGAGCTTCTCCAGTCTCTAGGGTTTGCTGGATTGATTCATAATTCATCCATGCCATCATCAGGACAGCATTATCTCGGTAGTCCTGGATGATTGCTGGAATCAGCCCCTGTTCGTTGAACCTGAGTTGTTCCATCCACAAGAAGTTGTCCACTTACTATCATCGATAGTGAATCGCTTGCGGTGAATGACTCAAAAGGCAGATAGGCAATATAAGGAGCGCTTGCAAGCGCATAATGCTATTGGTGGAGCAGAGCCTTAAGTGAAATATTTAGGAGAAGCTTCACCGATAGGGCTATGTTTAATTGTGGTGTATGAGAAGGAGAAGAAGAGGTATATCCTGCTGAATAAGCTGAAAAGATCAGGCGAGGATACATCATGAGTAACGACAATCTTATTGCATTCCAGCCTCCAGAATTATCCACACCCTTTAACGATGCTCTGACTGAACTGGTCCGTGAAGCTGCTCGCCTTCTTGAGCATTTTTGAGGATTGATTATGGCGGTGAAGGAGAGCCTGGTTCTTCCTCATCCGACTGCTCGGTTTTGGGTGGCGTTTTTTGTCCATTCGAGTCGGGCGAATCTGTAGAAGTTGGGCTGCTTGCGTCTGGAGGAGGCTGCTTTGAGTCGGGCATCACCGTGGGTGAAGCATCGGCAGGTGGGGGAGATGGCGGCTCGTGAGCCTCGCCGAACGAGGGAGATGGGGAAGGGGCAGCTGGATCTTGAGCAGTTTTGCTTTGCACCTCAGTTGATGCTGTAGTTGCGGAAGTTGGCGAGGCTGGAGATGAGCCGCTGGGTGCTTCTTCCTGGATGTTGAGATTGGCGACGATGAGGTGAATCTGGTTGAGGTCAATTTTGCCGGGACTTTTGCTTCTGATGGTGACTCCACCTAGCGTAATCGTTTCAATCACATTGTTGCCGAACTTAGCATCCTTGAAGGTGGCTTTAGTGAGATTCACTCCATCCAGCTTGGCGTCGATGAGGATGGCATTGGTGAGATCAGCTCCAATTAGCGTGGCATTGCTCAAATCGGCCCCGGTTAAATCAGCCTTGGTGAGGGTGGCCTTGGTTAAATTCGCCCCTACAAAGTTAGCGTTCTGTAACTTCGCCTCGTTCAAGTTGACGTTACTGAGATCGGTGTTGCTAAAGTCAGCTCGCTGCAGTTCAACGCCGCTCAAATCGGCCCCGGTTAACTTTACGTCTTTAAAGATGGCTCCAGTGAGGTCTGCTTGGTTCAGGTTGGTTTGCTCCAAATTTGCACCACTGAAATTGGTCCGCTGGCAGCTGGCTTCAGACAAATCAGCCCCTGTTAGATCGGCGTCTTTTAAAATCGCATCATCCAGGATGGCGTAGGCTAGTTGCGCTCGGTTCAGCTTAGCAGCAGTCAAATTGGCCTTTTCTAGGTCGGCCTGTTTCAAATTTGCTTCTCGTAAGTTGGCTTCCTCTAACTTTGAGGCAGACAGCATAGCTTGCTCCAAATTGGCTCCCTGCAGATTCGTCTGAGAGCAATTTGCTTTCATTAATCGAGCTAGCGGTAATTCCATGTCATGCAGATCTAGTCCAGATAGATCTCTCCCGGCTAGATTGGCATTTTTGTGGACACTGATCAGCGTAAGAAATAACGCTTTCTGCTCGAAGTCTGCCATAGCAATAGAGGAAACGAGGGGTCGGGCGGGGCGAATGCAATCGCTGTCAGGATACCTCAGGCTGGCTCCAGCAGCGCCATAATTTCTTGAAATAATTGCTCAAACTCTTCTGCGGCTTCTACCGAGGCTTTGCCCAACAGTTCCCAAACGGTAGCGGTTTGGCCAAACGTATCGGCAATCGCCTGCCGCTGGTGAATCACGGTTTTGAGAATCGGAACGCCCAGACTTTCTAAATGCCCCATGGCCTCCTCCTTCAAGCGTGTGCCTTTCACCGCTCGGGAGAGGAAGACAGCAGCTAGAGGGGCACCGTTGCGGTTAGCTTGCGCTTGGCGAATCAATTGGACCGCATCTGCGGCAGACCGCAAATCCACCCCGCTCGGCTGACAGGGGATCACGGCCAGATCGGCACACAGCACAATCGACTGCGTGGCATCGGAAAGACCCGCCGGTCCATCCACAATTAGCTCATCATACTGCTGGGCTAGCTGCGGAATTCGTTCTAGCAAAAGGTCTGGTGATTGGATCACCTCACAGGCAATAGTGTCCTCTAGCGACTCTAGCCAGATTGAACTCGACCGCTGCGCGTCTGCATCTACTAGCAATACATTCCGTTGCTTATGCAAAAGCCAATATGCCAAATGCACGGCTGTTGTAGATTTGGCACAACCTCCTTTCTGGTTCACCAAGGCAATCACTGACATAGGGGCATCGCGTTAAAGAACTTAATATCAGAACTTTAACGCCAGAGGGACGCAATTCAGTAGTTTTTTGCAGAATTTGAAAAATTTAGATTGGCAGAAATCTACTGGGAAACTTCGATGGTGGTTGGCAATCCAGTCTGGCAAACGGGTTGGTTAAACAGCACCATCGTGGTAGTGGAGTTGACTTCAAAGCCGATGCGCTCGTAGAACTGCTGTTGGTTGGTTGTCATTAGATACACTCGTTCCACCCGGTTGACATGGGGATGCATCAGCACCGTTTCGACCAATTTGCGTCCCAAACCGATTCCCTGATAGTTGGGATGGATCACCACATCCCAGATCGTGGCGCGGTAGATGCCGTCGGAGGTGGCGCGGGCAAAACCAATCAGCCGATCCCCATCCCAGGCGGTGACAATTGGTTTACTGTTGGCTAGGGCAATCTGCCAATCTTCGGGACGGCGATTCTGTGCCCAAAAGGCAGTAACCTGAAACAAGTCCTGGAGTTGGTAGAGGTCAATTTCGTGTGGACACCCATTTGGGGCTATTCCATCCTGCACACAAAATTGAATATGCCGATAGTCCATGCCAAGCGATCTCCTTCCCTCGTTGTAAGACGCTAACCTGTGAAATGCTGGGTCAATGCCAGTTCGTTATGCTAGGTCGTTCATCTCAGTTCACCAATAGGTTGTCAGGGCACGCAGTCAACCCGTAAGTTAAATGAGTTGGCCCAACCAAACCAGAACAGCATCACCCAAACCAGAATACTGTGAAGTTAAGTAATGATCCATGTACATACGTTAAGCGGCATTGGTCTGACCAGCTTCCTCCAGGTGGATGACTCCGGTTCAGCCAATCCAGGTTGCAAACTGATTAATTGGACTGATTAATTGGGATGTTGTGGTGCAGGCGTTCTGCCCCAGGCGAGATACCTGACTTCCACAGCCCAACTATTTTCTTACTCTTGATCGGACCAAATGTTCTGTATTGGAAGCGTCAATTAATTCTTGAAAGAGCTATGCCACGGTTGCTCCGCGCTTTGATTTGGTCTTCTGGGCAGCGGCCTCAGAGAAACGACCATTCCGCCAATTCCAGGCCCATGCGTACTAAGCAGAGATTCCACTGGCTGAGATTCTGCCTGCTGTTGGTGTGGAGCGCCATTTTGGGCTGGGGCTTGGCGCAGGCGGCAGCCCCTAGCGGTACTGTAGATCCAGTTCCAGAGCGCTACCAGCTTGGACAACAGCTTTATCTAGAGAACTGTGCCAGCTGTCATGTGGGGCTACCGCCTGCCGTCATGCCATCCCAAACCTGGGCCGACTTGCTGCAAGACTCCCAGCACTATGGGGTCGAAATCACACCCCTAGTTCAGCCGCCACTCCAAATTGTCTGGGGCTATGTCTCTAACTACTCCCGCCCTGTTTTGCCCAGGGAACGTACCCCCTATCGGCTGCAGCAGTCGCGCTACTTCAAAGCGCTCCATCCCAAGGTCGAATTTACCGAACCTGCCACCGTCAACTCCTGCATCACCTGTCATCCCGCTGCCGCCCAGTTCGACTATCGCCGCCTAACGCCAGAGTGGGAAAACGCACCATAAAGGCGACAAAACTCACAACCTCCCCTCCCTTCTGCCTCCCAGCCCAAATGATAGGATATTAGGTACAGAAGTTAACAGTTTGAATGATTCAGATTAAAAGTTGTTTCACTTTTCATCCGAATCTTGCGGCTCTAATAAGTAGTTCGATTTTTTAGTTGAATATTCTGGGGAGTTGCCGCTTAAACTGAATAAGCTGTAGGAATCAGCTTGTAGCCCGATCTGATCTAACGTCTCCGATTTATATCTGTCTCTCGTTTACCATGTTAAAAACTCTGCTGGGTGACCCCAACGCACGGAAGCTAAGGAAGTATAAGAACGACATTGTCGAAATTAACTTGCTGGAAGAAGAGATCCAGGCATTGTCGGATGAAGATTTGACCCGAAAAACGGCGGAGTTTAAGCAGCGCCTAGAAAAGGGCGAAACGCTCGATGACTTACTGCCGGAAGCCTTTGCGGTGGTGCGAGAAGCGGGCAAGCGGGTGCTAGGCATGCGCCATTTTGATGTGCAGTTAATTGGTGGCATGGTGCTGCACAATGGGCAAATTGCTGAGATGAAGACGGGTGAAGGCAAAACCCTGGTGGCAACCCTACCCGCCTACCTGAACGCCCTCACCGGCAAAGGTGTGCATATCGTTACGGTAAACGACTATTTGGCGCGCCGTGACGCTGAATGGATGGGGCAAATTCATCGCTTTTTGGGCTTGAGTGTGGGGCTGATCCAGCAGGGCATGAACCCGGTAGAGCGCCGCAAAAACTACGCCTGTGACATCACCTATGGCACCAACAGCGAGCTAGGCTTCGACTACCTGCGCGACAACATGGCCACTTCAATCGAAGAGGTGGTGCAGCGTCCTTTCAACTACTGCATCATTGACGAAGTCGATTCGGTGCTGATCGACGAAGCCCGCACGCCGCTAATCATCTCCGGTCAGGTGGAGCGTCCCAGCGAGAAGTACACCAAAGCGGCAGCTGTAGCGACGGCCCTGCGACGCAAGCAAGATGAGGACGATCCAGAAGGCCACTACGAGGTAGACGAGAAACAGCGCAACGTGCTGCTGTCGGATGAGGGCTTTATTGAGGCAGAGAAGCTGCTGGAAGTGCAGGATTTGTTTGATCCCAAAGATCCCTGGGCGCACTATGTGTTCAACGCTATCAAGGCCAAGGAACTGTTCATCAAAGATGTGAACTACATCGTTCGCAATGGCGAAGTGGTGATCGTGGATGAGTTTACCGGACGGGTGATGCCGGGACGGCGCTGGAGTGATGGGCTGCACCAGGCGATCGAAGCCAAAGAGCATGTCGAGATTCAGCCGGAAACCCAAACCCTCGCCACAATCACCTACCAGAACTTCTTCCTGATCTATCCCAAGCTGTCGGGTATGACGGGTACGGCCAAAACCGAAGAAGCCGAATTCGAGAAGATCTATAACCTGGAAGTCACGATCGTTCCCACCAACCGTCCGACCGGACGCAAGGACCTGTCGGATGTGGTCTACAAAACTGAGGCAGGCAAGTGGAAGTCGGTAGCGGAAGAATGTGCGGAGATGCACGGCTCTGGGCGTCCGGTGTTGGTCGGAACCACCAGCGTTGAGAAGTCGGAGTTGCTGTCGCGGCTGTTGGCAGAACGCAAAATTCCCCATAACCTGCTGAACGCGAAGCCAGAAAACGTGGAGCGGGAGTCGGAAATCATCGCCCAGGCTGGCCGCAAGGGAGCGGTCACGATCGCCACCAACATGGCGGGACGCGGCACCGACATTATCTTGGGGGGTAACGCCGACTACATGGCCCGCCTGAAGCTGCGGGAATACTTTATGCCGCGCATTGTGCAGCCAGAGGACGACAGCTTTGCTGTCACCAATGTGATGCGAGGAGATGGCGGTAGCCGTGCTCAGGGGTTTGCCCCCGGTCAAAAGGTGAAAACCTGGAAAGCTTCGCCCCAGATCTTCCCGGTAGAGCTAAGCAAATCGACTCAGCAGAAGCTGCGGGAAGCGGTAGACTTTGCGGTGCAGCAGTATGGTATGCAGTCGTTGGCCGAACTGGAAGCAGAAGATCGGATTGCCACGGCGTCAGAGAAAGCACCCACCAATGATCCAGTGATCCTGAAGCTGCGGGAAGTGTACAACCTGATTCGTCAGGAGTACGAGCAGTATACCAAAGCCGAGCATGAGGAAGTGGTGGCCCTGGGCGGACTGCATGTAATCGGTACAGAACGCCACGAATCGCGCCGGATTGACAACCAATTGCGGGGCCGAGCCGGACGGCAGGGCGACCCTGGTTCGACTCGCTTCTTCCTCAGCCTCGAAGACAACCTGCTGCGAATTTTTGGCGGCGACCGAGTGGCGCGGTTGATGGAAATGTTCCATGTCGAAGAAGACATGCCGATCGAATCGGGGATGCTGACACGCTCGCTCGAAGGTGCCCAGAAGAAAGTCGAAACCTACTACTACGACATCCGCAAACAGGTGTTCGAGTATGACGAGGTAATGAACAACCAGCGGCGAGCCATCTATGCCGAGCGACGCCGGGTGCTGGAAGGGGTAGACCTGAAGGAAAAGGTGATCGAATACATCGAACGCACGATGAACGATATCGTGGACGCCTACATCAACCCAGAACTGCCGCCGGAAGAGTGGGAGCTGGATAAGGTTGTCGGCAAGGTGAAGGAATTTATCTACCTGCTGCAAGACCTAGAACCCGAACAGCTCGCGGACCTCTCTACTGGCGAAATCAAAACCTTCCTGCACGAGCAGGCTCGAATTGCCTATGACATCAAAGAAGCACAAGTGGATCAGGTTAAACCGGGTTTGATGCGTCAAGCTGAGCGGTTCTTCACGCTGCAACAGATCGACACGCTCTGGCGGGAGCACCTGCAGCAGATGGATGCCCTGCGAGAATCAGTGGGTCTGCGCGGCTACGGGCAGAAAGATCCGTTAATCGAGTACAAGAGTGAAGGCTACGAACTGTTTCTAGAGATGATGACCAATATTCGTCGGAATGTGGTCTACTCGCTGTTCCAGTTTCAGCCCCAGCCTCAGCCGGTAGCTCAATCTACTGAGGTCTAAAAACGCTGTCAAGAGTCATTGCAGCGGGCAGTGATAAATGCCTTGGCGTCACTGCCCATGCATCCCCAGTCCCTGCCCTATTCAAGGACGGGGCTATGCTTTACTACGTGTAGGCTGTAGCAGGGATATGATCGCGATTCTTCGCAGTCAATCGCAGCAATCTTTGCTTGTCCATAAGCTATTCTTGTCCGTCTGTTAATCTCAAGCGCAGCCAGGAGTGTTAGAGATAAGGCAGAAGGAAGACACAAGAGTGAGCTCATGTCTATTCGACAACCCGATATCGTTTTTCTGGTGCTCGATACCCAACGCAGCGATCGCCTTTCTTGCTATGGGTATGCCAGAGAAACCTCTCCACACCTAGATGCATTTGCCGCCAATGCAACCCTGTTCAAACATGCCGTTTCGGCAGCCCAGTGGACGGTGCCCTCTCATGCGTCTATGTTTACCGGGTTGTATCCCTCGGACCATCAGGTGCTGCAATCCTATTCGGTGTTACCCAATCACATCCCGACTCTGGCAGAAAGGTTGAGTGCCAATGGCTATTACACAGCCGGGTTTTGCAATAATCCGCTAGTTGGTGTGATCAATAACGGCCTGCGACGAGGATTCCACAGCTTTTTGAACTATAGTGGTTTGCTCACCTCGCACCCCAATCAAGCGGGCAGGTCTCCCCAATTGCTGGACCGCTATCGCCAGTCCTTTAAGCGGCTGCTGGCTGGAGCACTAGAACGGGTCCAAGATTCGTTTGCTCGATCTGAACTGCTGCTTGCTTTCTCGTTTACACCTCTGATGGTGCCTCTCTGGCAAACAGCCCTTAGCTTCAAAGGCAACACCTGCAAGTCGCTGGATGATGCAGCCCGGTTGCTGATTCAGCGTCGAGGCTTGAGTGACAATCAGCCGATCTTTAGCTTTATCAACCTCATGGGCACGCACATGCCCTACCGTCCCCCTCGTCCATATGTAGAGCGGTTTGCCCCCCATGTGCTGCGAGACAAAGCTGCTCAACATTACTTGCAGCAGTTTAATGGAGATATCTACGGTTGGCTGGCCCCCCTAGCAAGCGGATTGGATGAGCGGCAAAAAATGACCCTGGATGGCATGTATGACGCCGAAGTTGCCCATCAAGATGACCAACTTGGTCTGTTTTTGCAGAATTTGCGAGAGAATGGGGCACTGGAAAATACGCTAGTAATCATTTGCTCCGATCATGGCGAACACTTGGGCGAGAAACATCTGATTGGGCATTCCATCTCGCTTTATAACGAACTGGTGCAGGTACCCCTGATCATCCACGATCCGACTGGAACTTTTGCTGCTGGAGAAATACGAGAAGATGTGGTTTCGACTCGCTGCTTGTTCCATACAGTATTGTCCGCCGCCGGTTTGGCGAGTGAAGTTGAAGAAACTCTATCGCTGGCCTACTCGGCTGCGCCTAACGGCTTTGAAGTTGGGCAGAGCACGAATCGCCAAGTTTTTGCCGAAGCCATTCCGCCGCAGAATGTGGTGAATCTACTCTTCAAACGTCAACCTGAGTTAGTGCTATCCCATGCTTGCGATCAGCCCAGACGGGCAATATGGATCGGCAATCACAAGTTGATCGAAACAGGCCGCGATCGCCTGGAGCTTTATGATGTTCACAACGACCCCCAGGAGAGTTTGAACCTCACCGACATCTTTCCTGAAAACGCTGAATTCTTGCAGGAATGTTTGCAACTCTTTGCGGCTGACCGAGCCGTGATTACTGCCTGTGAACGTGCTCCCGGCTACGATGATCCAGACTTGCAGCGACGTTTACGCGATCTAGGCTACCTAGAAGATTGATCCCCTAGCTTTCCTAGTTCCTTCCTATGTATCCTCCCGTTGATCCCATAATTTTCCAAATCGGACCCTTCGCCCTCCGCTGGTATGGCCTGCTAATGGCGGGTGCAATCGTCGCAGGTGCAACCATCGCCAACCGTGAAGTCGAGCGGCGTGGACAAAAGAGCGACGACTTTTGGGACATGCTGGTCTGGGTGTTGATTCCTGCCTTTATTGGTGCGCGGTTGTATTACGTCTTCATCCAGTCGCCACGGGGAGAAGATGGGTTGGGCAGCTTTTTAGAGAATCCCCTGACGATCCTGCAAATTTGGCGCGGTGGTATTCACATTTTTGGGGCATTCATTGTGGGAACCATTGCCCTCTGGCTATACAGCCGCATCAAAGGATTGCCCATGCTCATCTTTATGGATGCGATTGCCTTAGGGCTGCCCCTAGCGCAAGCAATTGGACGGTGGGGCAATTTCATCAATCAAGAATTATACGGACCACCCACGACCTTACCCTGGGGGTTACGCATCGATCCTGAGCATCGGATTGGTCCTTACCGAGACCTAACCGCATATTCCGAAACAACTCGCTTTCACCCCCTATTTCTCTACGAGTCGCTGTGGAATTTGATTGGGTTTGGCCTACTTTTTTGGATTTCTCGTCGCTTTAACCGGCAGTTGCGCGATGGGGATCTCACATTGCTATATCTGATCTGGTATCCCAGTGGGCGATTCTTTATCGAGTTCTTACGAACTGACTCCTGGTTCTTTGCCGGTACACCATTCAATCTGGTGCATGTTCTCTGTTTGATCGCTGTGATTGGTTCTGTAATCATTCTCTATCGCCGTCATCGCTCTGGACAAAATTCCTACTCTGCCCCATCCTCTGATACGTCATCTGACACATCAGATGCATCATAATTAGTCTCCAAATCATGCCATTCCTCACTTCTCCTCGTCTGCTGATTATTGGCCTGGATTGCATGGAGCCATCGCTGGTCTTCGAGCAATGGCGGGACCAGCTGCCCAATCTATCTCGTCTGATGGCTCAGGGCAGCTACGGACGCTTAGAGAGCAGTATCCCTGCGATTACAGTGCCCGCTTGGAGTTGCATGATGAGTGGACGCGACCCCGGCGAGTTGGGTATCTATGGCTTTCGCAACCGTTCAAATCGGGGCTATCAGAAGATGGCGGTTGCCGATGGCCGTGCCGTCAAGTTTCCTCGATTGTGGGATTTGCTGGGTGATGCCGGTTGGCAGGTCGCAGTGATTAGCGTGCCGGGAACTTCACCGCCCTATCCTGTACCGGGGCAACTCGTATCCTGCTTTCTCACACCCAATCGTGATCTGCCCCACACTCACCCCCCGGAATTGGCCGATCAGATCAGTCAGTGGCTGCCCGATTTTATGCTGGATGTTCCTCACTTTCGCTCCAATGATAAAGATTCTATTCTAAAAAATATCTACGCTCTGTGCGATCAGCGATTCACTCTGGCAATCAAATTGTTAGAACAGGCAGCTCCAGATTTTCTGATGCTGGTGGATATGGGTGTTGATCGCATTCACCATGCCTTTTGGAAGCCAATGGACCCACGCCATCCTCAATATGAGCCTGATTCGCCTTACAAAAACGCCATTCGCGATTATTATGTTTATGTTGATCAACGGGTGGGCGAACTGTTGAGCTACTGTGGGGACGAAACGGCAGTTCTAGTTGTCTCGGATCACGGAGCACGTCCATTGATGGGAGGCATTTGTCTGAACGAATGGCTAATAGCCGAAGGCTATCTCGTCTTGAAAGCAACACCCGATGCCGCCACTCCCTTAGATGAGGTCGAAATCGATTGGAGCCGGACCAAAGCCTGGGGAGCTGGGGGATACTACGGTCGTGTCTTCCTGAATGTGCAGGGACGAGAACCCCAGGGTGTGATTCCTTTAAGGGAGTATGAGCAGGAGCGTTCGCGTTTAGCTGAAAACCTGGCTGCTATTTCTGCACCTGACGGGCAGCCTCTCGATACTCGCGTGTTTAAGCCTCAACAGATCTATCAAAAAGTGCGGGGAATTGCCCCTGACCTGATTGTCTACTTTGGCGAACTGGCTTGGCGATCGGTGGGAACGGTCGGCAGCAATGCTTTGTATACGACTGAGAATGACACCGGTCCCGACGATGCAAATCATGCCCAATATGGGCTGATGATTTTCTATGACCCTTGCCATCCCAGTCAGGGCAAGTGGATCGAAAATGCGCAAATTTACGACATTCTGCCAACGTTGCTGCATCGCTATCAACTCGTGCCACCAGCCCACCTACGCGGGAAGGTATTGCCAATCTGACTTCAAATCCGAAAAGCAAACGCATCGCTTAGAAGCACCATTCGCTTGACTTTTCCCCGGTACAGCAGGCTTGTTGCGCTGTTTAACAACGTTAGGGGTATGAATCAATGATGGCAGGTGTATCCTAGTCAAAGGCGCTAGCAATTAAGGATGCGGCTTGAGTTTCCTGCTCAAAAGCTTGGCGCGTGAGTTGTGTAGCCTGTTCCAACGCACCTCTTAACCTTGCAACCGCTGCTTCGACTAAATCCATTGCTTGTTGATGGAGCGATTGAATCTGGCTCATTGGAATACGCTTCTTCAGGATTTTGCTTTGCACTGATAATGGAGATCGGTCGGCTGAACTCTACTACAATGATATACACTGGCAAGCCCTGTGCATCGGATGCACGAATTTGTTCGGTTTTCTGCTTGATTCTGGCATTAATTTGACCTCGATTGCCTTTACGAATCCAGATACTTCTAGGCGTGCCATTCGCTCAAATGGCAGTCAGCTTCGATGCGGACCCACTCGTGCAACTGGTTATGAATGGAATCCAGGTTCCGTCCAATCGCCAGTTGCGGAAGTAGGTGTACACCGTCTGCCAGGCTGGGAAATCACCACATCATGGGTAAGGAGAATACGCCCTTCTTGTGCTGCCCACTTTAGGATGGTTGGATCATCTTTACCTATTAGTCCAACATCCTGCACTCGAACTATGTCACGTGTCGGGTTACGGCGGAACAAGCCCCGAACGATTGTATTATCAAAGTTCTCGTCAGCAAGAAACTTCAACATTCTCCCTGCTCAGCTTTGCGCGCAAGGAGGCGATCACGCAACCCCTGCGGGTCAAATCGCGCTTGATTCATTTCTCGAATCTCTTGCGATTGCTGCCGTCGTTGTTGCAAGTAAGTTTCTACTTCCGTCTGGTGTTTGAGATAAAAGGCAATTGTGGCATAAACGTCAGCTAACTTCAGCGATGGATAGCGGTAGACAATTTCTTCAGCCGTTGCCCCTTGGTGAAAAGCGGCAACCACCGTATCCAGAGTCACACGGGTTTGTCCGACGAGAATTACCCCATCCGCATTTGCCTTAAGAGGAGCGGGTTCAGCCACAACTTCTAAAGTCATAAGCACCAGTAAGCTCATTGCTTCGATGGTAGCAGGTTTACCTCAAAATCTGAGCGAGCTTGATTGCACGCTGCAATTAAGCCAGACTTCGGAAATGTTCAGCAGGTTCATCATATAGTCTCGATGCTTTTCTACCCTGCTTACTGATATATCTGCTCACTAGCTCAAAACCCAATGTGTAACCTGCATAAAGGGGTATCTCATCACTCTGACCCAAAAACCACTCAGCATGACCGTAGTTCACATCCGAAAAACTTGGAATTGCTTTGGCAAGTAAATCAGAGATTGCTGTCTCTTCAAGCGCAGAGGCATAGAAAGGAATGGTGCCGGGTCGCAGTTCGGCCTCAAAGTGACAAGCCAATCCTTCAGTAACCAGTGCTTCAAGCAGAGTACTGCCATATCCAACAGTCTGCCACCGCTTACTGTGGTGCAACTCATGCCCTAAAGTGGTAAAGAACTCATTTTCTAAACTATTAGCAAAGTTGGGGTTATCTGGGTCAGCACTTATCACAATCAGATGTCCAGAAGGCGAATAACCACCTATACCGAATTCTGAAATAACAGCCTCAGGACTGAGCTGAAAAACAACATCGACCTCTGAAACAGGCAAGACTTCAAAGATACGTTGCGCTGACGAAGCAAAGGCAGATTTAATTTGCTTTTGATAAGGCGTGAACTTTCCGTGAGCGTTGAGAATATGTAACTCAATCATAGCTAGTGATATTTGAATTGCACCAACGTGAATCAGCTGAATTTGATGCGGTCTAACGGCAAAGATAAGCGGCGACAAGAAAGCTAGAGACGAAGTACAAAAGCTTTACTCGCTGCTTCATCGTTTTGTGTACGCCCAGCATGGGCGTGATCTAACGGGGTGAAAGTCCCCTGTGGTGGAACCAGCGTCCAAATGAACCCCAAAGTTCCGAGTGACGATACCCACTAGCTTAAGGCAAGGGCATTCCCGGGAAGAAGTGTCTGGAGGAAGCCAGCGGCAAACCGACGAGCCGACCTACAGAAACGTCATAGAAGGCTAAGACCCCTGGGTGAGTTGGCACAATACAACGAAACCCTCGGTTCAAGGGGCATAGTAAATGACGCGGCAGCGGCGGGACAGATCACGTTCTTATCTGGGGAGGTCTGCCTAACAGCAGTTTGAGAAGCTAGGGGAGTCGGACTGAGGGCTATCCGGAAACGGATAGAGCACCCACCGAACCCTACGGCAACTCAAACGGCACAGCGAGTAGCAATGCTTGATGGCAAGTTAGGCAGAAGTCAGCAGACGCCATAGTAGTCCCTCTGGGATGAAGGGACAAACATGAACGAACTAAGGAGGAGCCATGAACAACTCAAGCCCATGGATGAACCCGGAGGGGGGAGATGGGGTTTGGCGTGCTGACAGAGCGCCAGCCTTAGACAACCTGATGGCGCGAATCTTAGAGCGCGACAATGGGCAACGGGCATGGGTAAGGGTGAAGTCCAACCAGGGTGCTCCTGGCAGTGACGGGATGAGCCTAGAGGAATTCCCATCCTATGGGCGCGAACATGGGCATGAGATTCGCCAATCCCTGATGGAGGGCAGCTATCAACCTTGTCCGGTGCGGCGAGTGGTGATCCCCAAGCCGAAAGGCAAGGGAGAGCGCAAGTTGGGTGTGCCTTGTGTCGTAGACCGGGTGATCCAGCAAGCCATTCTGCAAGTGCTGACGCCCCTCTTTGACCCTGGATTTTCCGAGTCAAGCTATGGGTGCCGACCCAAACGGTCTGCTCATGGAGCGATCCGGCAGGTGAAAACCTTTGTGAAGGCGGGGTATCGGTATGCGGTGGATCTGGATCTGGAGAAATTCTTTGATACGGTCAACCAGGATGTCTTGATGTCTCGCATTGCCCGCAAAGTGACTGATAGAGTGCTGTTGCGGTTAATCGGTCGTTACCTGCGAGCCGGGGTTTTGGTCGCAAGCACAGTAGAACCGACCGAATGGGGGACCCCGCAAGGGTCACCCTTATCTCCGTTATTGTCCAATCTCCTGTTGGATGACCTCGACAAAGAGCTTGAAGCAAGAGGGCATCGCTTTGTCCGCTACATGGATGACCTGGTGATCCTGGTCAAAAGTCGGCGGGCAGGACGACGGGTGATGGCGAAGATTAGCCATTACCTGACCCAAAAGCTGAAGCTCAAGGTCAATCGTGAGAAGAGTCGGGGGGGCAAGATCGAAGACCTCGAATACCTGGGGTTTACCTTCCGGGGCATTCGGATTTTTGCATCCCACCAAGCCCTGCAAGACTTCAAACACCGGCTCAAGGGGTTAACTTCCCGCAGTTGGGGAGTCTCGATGGCAGAACGAATCGAACGGTTGAACCGATACTTGCGAGGCTGGATGAACTACTTTGGCATTTCCCGACATTACAGCCCCATTGAGGAGTTAGACGGTTGGTTGAGACGGCGGACTCAGATGTGTTACTGGAAGCAGACTTCGGCGAGCGCTCAGTCGAGCCGTGGCGTAGACCCAGAACCCGCATCACCAACTTGCTCAAACTGGGGACAACAAAGCGTCAGGCGATTTTGACAGGTATCAGTCGTAAAGGCTATTGGCGCTTGTCAAAGACGTTAGTAACGCATACGGGAATGAAAAATGAGTGGTTTAGCAACAGGGATTGCTATCAATTCGGACTCTTTGGATGAACGTTCAAGGATATGGTTAAGACCTTCAGTGTTGTCTGCGCATCTTCATGAACCGCCTGTTGCGGACCCGCATGGCAGGTGGTGTGGGAGGGAAGGGTTAAACGCCCTTCTCGACCCGATTAGCCTTTGAGACGGGAACTATGGTTCTCTGCGCACCTGACGACTCACCCAAATGAGCGCAGGAATGGCAGCTAACTGGAGCGCCATAGAAACAAGAATTAGTGCGCCCCTAGAGTAGTCGTACAGCATACCCATCAAGGCACTACCGATAAACCAGGCCAGACCATAGCCCGTGTTGAAAATCCCGAAGGCAGAGCCCCGCCGCTGAGCCGGGACAATGCCAGCCACAACGGCTTTCATGATGGACTCCTGGGCACCCATACCGATGCCCCACAGTACCATCCCAACAATCGCCCACGAAAAACTGCCGCTAAAGACCAGGGGAGCAAAACCCAGGGACAGCGCTACAGCAACTATCAGGCTCCAGAGGCCAACTCGGTCAAACCAGCGGCCGAAGACTAGGGCCGCGATCGCATCCACGCCCATTGCCAGCGCATAAAGCAGTGCAATCTGACTAGTAGACTCAACTCCCGTTTGCTGGAGGTGAAAGGCAATCAGCGGAAAGTCGGCAAATCCAGCCGCAATCAGAGCGATCGCCCCTAAATAGAACCAGAATAGGCGAGGTAGCCCTGTTGTATCCAGGTCAGCGGTCACAGGTTCAAAGTCTCTGGGATTTGGGTAGATACGCTGAACGACTAAAAGTACTACCAATCCAAGAATGGCAGGGATGACCAGGATGGCAAAGCCCCCTCGGTAGCCTAACTGCCACGACAGCATCGTTGCGACCATCAATGGTCCCGCTACCGCCCCAATTTGATCCATCGCTTCATGCAGACCAAAGCCAAAACCGCGACCCACTTGCATCGCCCCGTGAGACAGCAAAACATCGCGGGGTGGGGTGCGAATGGCTTTACCTGTGCGCTCAGCAATCATCAGCCCTGCTGCCGCCTGCCAGGTGCCCGTAAGTGCCAGTAAAGGCACGACAGCGGTGTTGATAGCATAGCCCAATGTAGTGATGCGCCAATATTGGCGGGTGCGATCGCTCAAAAAACCAATCGCAATCCGCAACCCATAACCGATCAATTCCCCAAATCCGGCCACCAGACCAACAACCGCGCCACTTGCGCCCAAGCTGCCGAGATAGGCTCCGGTGATGCTGCGGGCTCCCTCATAGGTGGCATCCGCGCAAAGGCTGACAACTCCAAGAAAAATAACAAACCATAGCGCCGATTTTTTATTACTCATCGTATTTTTTACTAGATTAATTGGACGAATTCACAGGCGCATGGTGAACCACTCGCACCGGGTCGCGCACTACAATGCCACCCACCACCATCTCTTGAACCAGGGGAAGAAACTGCTCAATTTTTTCGGTGCGATCGATCATGCTCACCATCATCGGCAAGTCTGAAGACAGCTCGATAATGCCGAGAAACTTAATCCGCTCCTGGTTGTGTTTGCCGTATCCGGTCATACCCCGTAGCACCGTTGCGCCAATCATTCCCTGGCGACGTGCTTCTTCGACCAGGGCCAGATGCACAGGTTTACCTCGCCATTGGTCTGACTCGCCAACATAAATGGTTAACCGTTCGTAGTCCGTCATGGGGTCCTCCAAATCGGATAAAGGGTCAGCATCATGCAGCGGAAAATCAGGCTGGTCATTAACGACTGGGGTGTGGTGTACCACCGTTACTCGCTCCGTAAAGGCCAGCCCATCCTGCACCAGGTTTTGAATGTGGGGAATATACCGGGTGATCGCCTCTGGTCGGTCAATTGCTGTCAGCACCACAATCATTTGCTTCGCCAGTTCTGGCATCCAGTCCACGCCGATATAGCGATGGCGCTGACTATAGCCCACTGCCGCCCGAGCGACGGTCATACCAACGATATTGGACTGCTGTGCCGCCTCCATCAGGGCACGATATAACAGTTTGCCGTTGGCGCGATCGCCCTCAGTCACGTAAATTGTCAACTGTTCTGTATTGCTCATTTGGTTCTCCTACAAACGCTAGAGGTGCTGGGCCAGGGCAATACCGATTTCAACGGCTAAAAAACCCCCGATCGGGCTGCCCAACCCATATAGCAGCGCCCGTTTATAGTTACCAAGCTTCACAAGGTTTGAGAAATCCAGCGCATAGGTTGAAAAGGTGGTGTAAGCACCCAAAAAACCGACTGTGGCAAATCCGTTTAGCTATTGATCAGCAGTCATTTCTTGCAAGACCGTTGCCAAGAACCCTATGCCAAAAGCACCAGAAAGATTAATCAATAACGTGCCAAAGGGAAAATCCCCATCCAACTTTTGAGCACAGATAAGGGTCAGATAATAACGGTTCAATGCTCCAGGAATTGCACCTAATGCAATCCATACCGGGAGAAAACTATCCATCGCTTGACCAATCCTGATCAAGTCTCTTGAGCACCCACTCTGCAAGAGTAATGCCCAGTTGCAGACTGATGATCCCCGGCAAGACACTGCCTGTCCAGTAAATCAGGTCTGCTTGTAAATCCCTTTGAGATAAAAGTTTGGCGCTATCGAGTTCATAACTTGAAAAGTTTATAACTAAAGTGCCGTAGGGCATGGCGGTACCCAGCAGATGTCCGATCCCCAGTCCCAGGTAGTAACGCCAGAGAGCACCTGCGATCGCACCTAATGAAATTGCCACCACCGTTCGCACGACAGGTTGTTTAAGCACGATGAAAAACTCCAGTTTTTTGCAAATGGTTGGCTAATGAATTGGGGACGATGCTAACTCCGCTTCCACAACCACAACGGGCATGGCACTGCTTTCCAGCACGGCTTGAGACACTGAACCCACCAATACCTCATCCAGGGGACGATGACCGCGTTTGCCGATCACAATTTCCGCCACGCCATAATCCTGAGCCGTGCGAACAATCTCTTCTGGCACTGGGCCACTGGCGGTGACAAACCGATACCGAATATCTGCCAGAATGCGTCTAGCCTGGTGGCGCAGCCGCTCAACCCCCACCGGGTCATCCATCCGAATCACATGAAGCACAACCACCTCGGCATCGCTACGACGGGCTAACTCCGCCGCTTTGGTCAACACTTGAGCCGCCAGAGGAGAGGTATCAACAGCCGCCAGCAAGACAATCCGTCGAGACACCGAAACCTTCGTCGGGTCAACCTCGCCCCGCTGTAGCAGCTTTGGCGCAAAGGTAGGAATTGCCCACGCTCCCAAGGGTGCTGTTACCAGAATTGAGAGGGCTGCTAAGGCAAGAATAGTTTCGCCCCCTGCTATACCTTGGGCTAAAGGAATGGCGCCGATCGCCGCCTGCACCGTTGCCTTGGCCGAATTTCCTGGTAGCAGGAATAACCGCTCTTGCCAGGTCCAGTTACTACCCAGGGTTGAAAGATACCAGCCGAGCGATCGCCCAATCAACGTGCCAATGGCCAATACGACTAAACCAATCAGCAATGTATTCCCCAGCACATTAAGCTGAATACTCGCACCCAGGAGCACAAAGAGGATAATTTCAGCAATCACCCACAAACTATCAAAGCCACCCCGCAGCCGTCGCGCTAACGGAGCATCCATCTCAATCAAAAAAAAGCCCGTCGTCATCACAGCCAGATAGCCCGAGAACACGGGAAAATCTTCCGCCAGAACCACCAGCAAAAGAGCAAAGCCAGCGGCAACCAGAGCATCCTGAATGGCATTCTGCGTCCAGTTTTGCTTTGCCAGCAATGAGACCAAAAGACGAGCCGCAAACCAGCCCAGCACAACTCCTAACCCAATTTGCAGAATGATTTGAAACGGCAATAACTGCACCGGACTTAGCGTTAACCCTCCGGGTAGGGTTATTCCCGCTGCCGCACTTTGGGACAAAAACGCCAGCAGCAAACTAAAGACCAGCAGCAGCAACACATCCGACAGCGCACTGCCGGTTAAGATGGCATCGGGAATCCCCTTCTTCACCCCCCATCCTAGACTTTTTAGGCGCAACATCCCAGGCACAATGACAGCGGGAGATTCCGCACCAATGATGCAGCCCAATAAAAGCCCCGTAGCAAAGTCAAACTGAAGCAGCCACATTGAGGCAAATGCAATGGCGATCGCTTCACAGGCTGCCGGCAAAAAGCCCAATCGCAATGCTACAGTCCCTTGCTGAGCCAGTTTCTCCCGATCAAGCCCTAACCCAGCCTTCATTAAGATGACCATGACGGCGATGACTCGTAGCGAATCTGCCGCTTCCAAAACCTCTGGCGCAATCATACTGCCCATATAGGGGCCAAGCACAATGCCGACCAACACCATCCCTACCAACGCAGGAACTCGCGTTCGTCGAGCAATTTGCCCCATGAAAAAGCCCATCAATAAAATCCAGATAATGCTCTCTAACATAGCGTCACGTTGTAGTTGAGTCGGTTAATCAACGTGACTTGTAGCGCAAGATTTGCTTCAGTCCATACAGATACGGCCCTACCTTTCCGCTACAAGTCGGAACAGTAGGAGCCATCAGCCAATACGTTGCGATTATGCTCAAACGCTAGGCGGTTTCGGCGAGCCCCATCGCCATCTTTTATTTCTTATACCATCCCTGTGCCAATGAAGGGAAGAAGCTAATATCTATTCTGCTGGGTATGGAGAGGTCTAACGGTGCTGTTCAGCGGTTGCAAACTGACTTTGCCACTCCACGAACCAGAACCAGCAATCCGTTGCAACAGCGTTGTTAGCTGGAGCACGCACCAACGGGCTTGGCTAACTCTGACTTTGCCACTCCCAACCTATCCCAAAACTACCGTCCTCACCTACCGGACTCTGGGTGCTTTGCGACACCACAGACTCCCTCATACTACGGTCTCAACCTGCCCACTGCACGGCGCTTTGCTTCTTGACGATGTGACTTTGTGAACGAGTGGAATGACTGTTTGCGGGGCCAGCTAACTATTATGTAGGCGGACAACATCCACCTATTATCCTGTGGAAGCGAAATAGACGGACTTCGTCCAACCATATTTCCCCTGGAGCAATATAGGCGGACAGCTATCCACCTATCCACCTCAATTCAGTATTTGGGCGGATGCTTGTCCGCATATTAACCCTAGTATCTATTTGGGTCGATAAACTTCAGCAATGCTTCAGATGCCTCCCTTTTCCCCTTAGTGGCTGTATTAAAAGATACTAACAATCCCACCTCTACCATGCAGCCGCCTCGAAAACTCCTCGACCAAGTCCGGGGTGCCATTCGGCTCAAACACTACTCTTACCGCACTGAGCAAACCTACGTTCACTGGATTCGCCGTTTCCTATTGTTTCACAATAAACGTCATCCTCGGGACATGGCAGTCCCTGAAATCGAAGCCTTCCTGACCCATCTGGCCGTCCATGAGCAGGTTGCTGCCTCCACCCAAAACCAGGCACTTAGTGCGTTGCTCTTCCTCTACCGCCATGTCTTGCACCAAGCATTGGCTGCGGTGGACGCAATCCGAGCTAAGCCTTCGCGCTACCTGCCCACAGTGCTGACGGTTGCAGAAGTGATGGCTATCTTGGAGCAGATGACGGGAGTGCATCGACTGGTATTGCAATTGCTCTATGGCAGCGGTTTGCGGCTGCGCGAGGGACTGACGCTGCGGGTTAAAGACTTGGACTTTGCTCAACGGCAGATTGGGATTCGGGACACCAAGGGGCAGGAAAGCCGAGTCACCATGCTGCCGCTTTGCCTGGTCGAACCCTTGCGCCATCAGCTAGAGCACGCCAGAAGATTGCATCCGCAAGACCTGGAGGCAGGCTATGGCTCAGTTTATCTTCCCTTTGCGCTGGAGCGTAAATATCCTCACGCCGATCGGCAATGGATCTGGCAGTCTGTCTTTCCAGCAGAGCGGCGCTCAATTGATCCTCGGCGCGGCGCGGTGCGTCGGCATCATCTGGACGAGAGCGGACTGCAAAAGGCGTTCAAACGGGCTGTTCCTGCTGCACAAGTTGAAAAGCGAGTTAGTTGCCACACCTTCCGTCACAGTTTTGCGACCCATTTGCTGGAAGATGGCTACGATATCCGCACGGTGCAGGAATTGCTGGGGCACAGAGCATGTAATTTTGAGTTTTGAGTTTTGAGTGTTGAGTGTTGAGTTGGTAGATGGCATCTGTGCAGCGGTGGGTTGAGCTGAGCGAGTGGTTTTACTGCAAGCAACGTTCACGCATTGTGAACAATTACGGCCACACACTTGTGTTTTACTACGCTTTAGTTTATGCTTTGCGATACTAGTTTTTCTCGGACCCGAAGAGGGCTAGTGGGCCGCTCAAGGCAGGCGATTCGGGCGCTGATCCAAGGTGCTACCAACACGCAAGGATCAGCTCACCTGACTTCCTGAGTCCGCAGGAAGCAAGGCTGTGTTGATTGTACTGTGCAGCGGTACCGTCTAGGCAGCCTCGTTTGATGCGTCCTGTAGTCAGGCATGGGCCTTGAGCGATTTCTTGAGCGAAATCAAACAAACGAGGCTAAACCCAATGAATACTGAATGCAACGAATCGTTGACCGTGATCGATCACACTTACGGAGACGATAGAGCACAGATCTGGATTATCGGTACTCGCGACCAGGTGATTCATCAGATGAACGAGTTCTATGTCCGCAACCTGGTGCCGGACCGAGCCAGGTTCACCCCGATTATTCCGGCTCCCTTTGCCAAGGGCAAATACATGACCGTGCTGGAACGCTAATCGCTGCGGGTGATAGAAATTAGGAGCGGGGAGCCGTCTCTGCTCCTACTCTATCGAGGGCGGCAGCCAAATCAGCTAAGATCAGCACAGGTGTAGCTTGGTGCGATGCCTGAATAGATAGCACTTCAACAGCCACATCACCCAGATTACCCAGCTTCACCAATTCGGTTTTGAGCAACGCTGGATCGGTGTTATTCACTCTAAGATTCGCAAAATAATTCCCTGGAATGGCAGCCTTTTCCAATCACCTCGTTGTCCTGCCGACTGGTTCAGCGACAGTTGCGAACTGAATAAACGGGCTGCTTGCGGTGTTCTCTAATGCATACTCAGATTGAGTACTGAATCGATCCATCCCCTAAGCTGCCCCCGAATAGACTCCACCTGGTTCTGTTGGGGCCACAGATTGACGCCGCTTGGTTGGATTCATCTGTCGTTCTAAATAGCTGAAAACCTGCGAAGAAAGTAGTGTCAGAGCCAGGTAAATCAAAGCGACTAAGGCATAGAGTTCAAACGGACGATAGTTGGCCGCCACGATGAGCTGTCCTTGTCGGAACAATTCTTCAAACCCAATTACAGCTACGAGACTTGTGTCTTTCAGAAGCGAGATAAACACATTTCCAAGCGGTGGCAGCATGCGACGAATTGCTTGCGGAAAAATGACATAGCGCATTGTTTGAGTTTCACCCAATCCCAACGAATGTGCGGCTTCGGTTTGTCCAATATCAATAGATTGAATTCCACCGCGAACGATCTCAGCTACATAGGCGGCACAGTTGAGACTTAAGGCGGCGACAGCTGCCACAAAGCGATTCAGCGAAAATTCGACCCCAAGCTGCTGCATGATGGCAGGAATGCCGAAGTAAACCATAAAGATCTGCACCAGTAACGGCGTGCCGCGAAAGAACTCAATATAAGCCCTCGCCGCCCAGCGCAGCAGAGGTACTTTTGACAACCGAGCAATGCCCAATAGCGAACCGCCAATCAGCCCCAAAACTGCCGACAATGCTGTTAATTGCAATGTAATCAACGCACCCCACATTAATAGCGGTAGCGCACTTTGAATGACGCTCAGTGACTCAACTCGATTGGCCGTAGTCTGCTCAATTCCCGGTGCAGTAGCCGGAAGCTCGGGTGGTTCCGCATTAAACCATTTCTGGTATAGCTGCCTGTAGGTACCGTTCTCCAGGATGGTCGTGAATCCGCGATTAATTAGCTCTAGGTTCGGTGAATTTAGCGGTGTAGGAATCCCGTAAAACTCCTCGGTCAGCAATTGACTATTCACTCGAATTCCTGCTAAATTGCCGGTTTTGATGGCGTATAGCATCACGGGCGCATCGTTCACAGCAGCATCGACGTTACCATTCTGTAGCTCCTGCAAAGTTAAAACCGCGGCATTAAAGGTGCGCACTTCGGCATCCGGAATTGCTGCAACAGCTTTAGCGCCAGTCGTGCCAATTTGGACTGCAACTCGTTTGCCTCGCAGGTCGTCTAGCGAATCTATATCCGAAGCATTTTCAGGCGTTGCAATTGCCAAACCTGCCTTGAAATAGGGCCTTGAGAACGAAACGGCTTTAGCCCGCTCTGGCGTAATCGTCATTGCCCCCACTGCTGCATCAACTGTGCCCGCTTGCAGAGCCGGAATCATGCCGTCGAACGCAATGCTCTGAAATTCGACCTGAAAATCTGCGGCTTCGCCAATCGCCCGAATAATATCAATATCAAATCCCTGGAGATCCCCATTCGGGGCTTTGAATTCAAACGGAGCGTAAACTGGCTCAACCGCTACCGTCAATGTTCTTGGCTGCGCTCTCGCTACACTGCAAAAAATCAGCAATAGGCAGCTAACGCTCAGCAGGAACGCTCGCAAAAAACCGGCTTTTCTCAGCAGTTTACTCATATTATTCATATGGACTTTAAAAATAAACTTGATGCAAAGTTCTAGTCCGCATTGGGACTACACTTTAGGCCGCAATCATTGTCAGATTGCTAGATACTGCCAGTCACTACCAGACACTGATTTGATTTTGATTGATCTAATTTGATTGATCTATCAGTGAAAGAAATCTACCTCCAGGCTGGTCTAGTTCTCTATACAGAAGTAGAGATACATAAGGCATAATGTTTTGTATAAATAAGCAAATAATCTGCTGAAATGGCTAGTAAATTATGGCGAGTCAACCTATCGTCCGCTTTGAGCAGGTCGAGAAACGCTTTGGTCCGCTAAAAGTGCTCAAAGGTATCACAGGTCAAGTCAATCAGGGAGAGGTATTAGCGGTAATTGGCTCGTCGGGCTGTGGCAAAAGCACATTGCTACGATGCCTGAATCGCTTAGAAGCGATTGATCGCGGCCAAATTGTGATTGACGGTATGGATCTATCTCGTCTAGATTTGAGCCAGCGCCAGTTACGCCAGCTTCGCTCTAATGTGGGTATGGTATTCCAACAGTTCAATCTGTTTCCACACCTGACTGTATTGGACAACTTAATGCTAGCGCCTAAGAAAGTATTAGCACTCTCACCAACCGAAAGCAGGGATCGAGCATACTACTATTTGGAACAAGTCGGATTAATTGAAAAGGCCAAAGCTTATCCCGATCAGCTTTCGGGCGGCCAAAAACAACGGGTTGCCATTGCTCGTGCCCTCTGTATGCAGCCCAAAGTCATGTTGTTTGACGAGCCAACGAGCGCCCTTGACCCAGAACTGGTCGGTGAAGTGCTTGAAGTGATGCAGCAGCTAGCTGAAAATGGGATGACAATGGTTGTCGTTACCCATGAAATTCAGTTTGCTCGCGAAGTTGCCAATCGCGTCATGTTTCTGGATCAGGGTTATGTGGTGGAGGCAGGACCAGCTCGGGAGGTGCTGGCGAATCCTCAAAGTGAGCGACTGGGGCTATTTCTCAATCGAATCAGACAAGGCCAAGCCAACCAACCGCAATTGTCAGTGTCTTTCAACAGCAACCCATAAGCTACCGTGTACACCGATCTCGATCGCGACTCAATGTAAGGGTTTGATCCCCCTAAATCCCCCTTATCAAGGGGGACTTCAATCCTGGTTGGTAGGTGCTGCGCCCAGGCTTCGCCTACGGTTCCCCCTTTTGTAAGGGGGGCTAGGGGGGATCTCAACAGGATTTGCGATCTACTAAGTCTAAGTACAGGACAAAAGCTTGAGAAATAGTGCAGGAAGAGGGTTTTATGAGAATTACCACCTGTTTCGGGTCAAAACCGTGAATTTGGTTGAACTAGCCACGGCGTTTGTCGGCAAGACAAAACCCGAATCCAACTACAAATGCTTGCAGCGTTTCTGAAGTGACTTTAAGTGATACTGCACCATTATCAAGTTGGTGGTTGCCCTGATAGAGATTTCTTGACCTGGACAATACATCTACGAATATATCTACGGTACATTCACCGGAATCAGTGCTTTTTCGGGCAGGTAATCAATATAACGACCCTCGTCGGCCAAAATGAGCACCAGCCGTAGCGACCAGTCTGGCTCAACGAGCTGCAAATCTGCCCACGGAACGGCCAACTCCAGGCAGGAATCCAGCGCCACCTGCGCCCGACTGAGGCGAGAATGCCACTGGTACATTTCGGTTGCCTCCTGAAACCAGTGAGACTGGGTAAGCAAATTAATTCCTAAATGATGGTGAAACAGGTAATCAAGCGGCGATTCTTCGGGTAGTTCGGCAATTGGGGCAGGGCTGAGCGGCATCGGGTGGTCTGGATAGAACCAGAGCAGGTGCAGTTCTGAGGGAAAATCGACGCCCGGTTTGGCTCCGGTTTTGAAGTCGAGCCGCAGATAGAAATTCAGATGGTCTACGCCATACCAGAGTCGCTGAATCGGGCTGCTGCGATGCATCGTGCCTTTGGCTCCTCCTATTTCGATGCGTCCGGCTTGGTTCCAGTCTTGCTCGTCGCCCTGCCCGTCTATTACCGGATGGATAAAGTTCTGGGGCGAACGATCGCCATCGCCGAAATGGGGTTCTACGGCTTGCCGCAGTTCCGGCGGAATCGGTTCGTTCAGGGCCTGATACAAACTGGCGAGATGCTCTCGAAACAGCTGATCAAACATGGCATCCTGATTCGAGGAATGGCCTTCGCCAAACCACCAGAACCAGTCGGAGCCTTCGGCAGCGTAGAGGGCTTCCCAGGCGTCTGGGTTGGTTTCTTCGGTGGCTTCCGGATGGCGGGCTAGAACCTGACGGGCCTGAGTCAGCAAATCCCAGGCGCGATTTTTGGCCGGATCGCCGATCCAGGTGGTAAAGCTGCCATCCACCCACGAGCCGCTGTGCAGATCGTTTGCTCGTAACGTTTCGGTGGGTGGAAAACGATCCAGAAACTCGCTGACGGTGACTAGTTGGAGCATCGGATGCTCGCTTAAAATCTGGTACAAGTTCTCCAGAAACGGTTTGCCGTCTTGCTCGTAGAACTCCCAGCAGTTTTCGCCATCCAGGGCAATCGTCACCAGCCAGGGATGCTCCAGAGCCGTACCGCTTGGTACTGACTGACGAGATTTGAGCGTGCGGGCAATCGCTTCTAGCTGGCCGACTAGATCGGTGGCGGCGCGGCGTGGCTCCATGGCGCTGTAGCTAAAGCCAATCAGATCTGAGAGGCGGTGATCGCGAAACACGATCGACAGATTACCCTGGGCAGTCTCTAAACGATAGGGCCGATAGAGCAACTCTGGTTCCTGCACGGTTCCGGTGGCATCGCGGTGGAAAAACTGATCGATTGTCCAGCCCAGCACCGCTTCGTCCGAACAGAGCCACTCAAATCCGGCAGCCGCTACATCCGGTAAAATCGCCGGACTGACTGACTGTTCCGAGGGCCACAGTCCTCGCGGTTCGCAGCCAAACCGTTCGCGATACACCTGCTTGGCTTTACTGAGGTGGCGAGGAATATCTTCAGGCCATTGAAAGCGCAGTTCGGGCAGTTTCATCTGCGGTACGGCAATGCGCCCAGTATTGGTATCCGCCAGCAGCGGCAAAATTGGATGGGTGTAGGGCGTGGTAGTGACTTCGATTTGCCCAGTCTCCTGCATCTGCCGGTGTTGGGGGATGATTCGGCTGATAATTTCCCGCTGTTTCGAGTAGATGCGCTGCCGATCGCTGAGGGTAAAGCCGCGTCCCCGCTCTAACCACTCCGCAATCTCAGCCTCGTCCCAGAACAGCGGATCGATCCAGGCCAAGTTGTGCCACGCCATCAGGTCGCTGTAATCTTGCGGTTGCCAATGGTTCAGACACCAGGCTTCTCCTTTTTCCTGACGTTGGCTATACAGTTCGGCATAGCGGGGATGGGGATCAATCAAGGTGCGGTGGTGGGCGTCAAAAAAATGCTCTAGCACAAACTGCCGCTGTTCCCAACTCAGGCTCTCGGTAGGCAGCAGTGCGACAGACAAGTAGGGGTCAAAGGCTGTCCCGGCTACATAGTCTTCCAACTGCAAAATCAGCGAAGGTACCAAATTCACGGTTTGATGCAGCTTCGGGTAGCGTTCGAGCAGCAGCACCAAGTCGAGGTAATCTTTGGTGCCATGTAGCCGCACCCAGGGTAGGTGGTATTGATTGTCCAGACGGCTTTTGTAGAGTGGCTGATGCTGGTGCCAGATGAACGCGACGTAGAGCGGGTAGGGCATAGGGGGGTGAGGGGTAGGGGGTGGGGGGTAGGGGGTAGGGGGTAGGGAGAAATTGGGGTAGATCTGGTTGGGGAGGGTGGTTGTATCTGGATATTTAGTCAGCTATAAAAGCAAACAGGGAAAACCAAGTGGCTTTCCCTAGACTGTTTCGAGCAAATTAATTATGGTTTATCCAAAACAAAAGTAGGCCCGCAATTAATCGAGCCTGGATGCTAGACCTGGATGCTAGATTAGGCGACTTGCTCTACTTCTACGATTTCGGGAATGAATTCCCGCAGGCGGCGCTCGATGCCCATCTTCAGAGTCATGGTGGAACTGGGGCAGGAACCGCAAGCCCCTTGCAGCCGCAGCTTGACGATGGGGCCATCAATTTCCACAAGCTCGACATTGCCGCCATCTGACATCAGATAAGGACGCAGTTCGTCCAGCACTTTTTCGACGTTATCGGTCGTCAATTCCATTGTTTGCATAGTTCACCTTGCGGAAAATCGCGTATTTCTATTCTAAAAGATGAAGTTTCTTCTCTAGCAGCATTCCTCTTATTCAGGCAACAGAACCGCAGTTAGGAAGCGCAGCAGTACTGGGTTTGCTGTAAGTGTCGGTTGCCATAGTAGAGTAGGGCAAGATTCATCAGCGGTGTAGGATGTTGCCAGTGTGAGCCAGCGATCCGAAGCAGAAGTTTGGCATGAGCTTGGCGCAATTATGGCAGGCTTTTCAGTGCTTGAATGCGACAAATGTGTGCTTGCAGCTACACAATGGCTCGCTAGTCAAGGAATCGAGTTCAAAATTCTGCAACTCAAAACCAAGCGACGAAGTGAATTGTTTATCGCTAGCGACCGCTATAGCCCCAGTGAGTCAATTACAGAGAATGGAACTCATTATGGAGTCGAAGTGTTCGGGCGAGTATTTGATAACCTATCAGCAGAAGGGCTGACTAGAGAAGAGTGGTTACAGGATTTTCACTGTCCTAGCCAGCAATTCATTTTGACTGAGTTAGATTCTCTGTAAAGCTAAGCATTGACTATGGGCGGATTGCTGAACACGTTAGAGAAAATTCGAGCGAAGCCTGCCATATATCTGGGCAGAGCAGCCGTTAGCGATTTATTCATGTTTTTAGTTGGCTATGAGTTTGCCCGCAGCGAAATGGGGCTAGAACTGACCGAACAAGAACAACGCTTTTATGATGAGTTTCAGCCTTGGCTACAGCAGAAACTAGGCATTCGCTCAATGGCATCGTGGGCTAAGCTGATCATGCTGTCTTGCCCAGATGAGAAAACAGGATTTGAGTACTTTTTCCAACTCTTTGATGAGTTCTGGCAGCACTCCGCCCCCCCTCGCCCTAAATCATCAACCCCGATTGCATAGGTATTTCAGCTATGCTCCGGCATTCAATACCTGCTCAGCCGTCAGGTCAGGAAATTGCAGCGAAACAATCTGCTCACTCCCTCGAAACGTACCAAATCTAGAAACGCCAGTTTGCGCGGCCAGAACCATAATCGTTTGCTGAACCGGATTGATCAACCAATATTCCGGCACGCCCAGTTCCTGATACTGTTCGCGTTTGCGCTTGTAGTCACGCCGCTCGTTCGCGTTACCCGGACTCACCACTTCAGCAATTAAAACAGGCGGTGGCATTTCGCAGGTAATGGTGAGACGCTTTTGGGTGAGCGCTAAGTGTTCCTGACGCAAAATCACCAAATCGGGGAAGCGGGTGCGTGGATCTCCCTCCTGCAACACAGGCACTTCGACCTCGCCACTATGGGGATAAATTAGATTAAAGGGAATGCCAGCATTGACCAACAGCAAAAACAAATAGTTGGCAATTGCAATATTGGGTTGGGCTTCAGGCGGCAACTCTTTTAACGCTCCATCCACATATTCAAACTGTCCGTCTGGCAGGCTGCCTGGTTCTAAGCGGAGATACTCTTCAAATGTGAGCTTAAGCGCTTGGGTCATGGCGCAGCATTATCCTTACCTTGACGAGTCGATGCAGATGGCTTCAGCTTAACGTACTCAGCATTTGACCGAGTGCTGTAATGCAGGGAGCTGTCGGCAAGCTGGAGAACAATATTGGCTCGCTTCGGCTCCCTAGGGTGCTATGGCCAGAAGCAGACCCTACACCAAGGCAGGCTGCAACAGTTTAATATTCGAGAAGCTAAACTCTGAAACGACTGGCTGGCCGTCTTCAATCGAACGAATCGTGCGGCTCGACAGAATTTGGTAATCGCCAACTTTTTCGTAATTATCTTCGTAATCTTGTTCGCCTTTTAGTTCGCCGGTTTTGGGATCACGATAGACCGAATGATATCGATGAGATAGATAACCTTCGCCGGTTTGGTGGCTGCTGTGGGTGTCAATCGTCACGACAATGCCGTGAATATGGCGATGCACCATACAAACTTCATTGTTGCGCACCTTGTAGCGGTCGCCCTCGGACTTACCGCCAACCAGAATTTCTGCCGCACCTGTGGCATCGGTTTCGCCAAAAGCAAAGGTATTTTTGCCATGGGTGTCTTCAAAGCTGCGCCGAATCCGGTGAATTGCCACTTCCTGAAGCTGCCCCTGAATCGCTTGCTTAGCTTGCTCGTCTGCCACATCGATGACTTCGGCACTCAAGTTTGAGTTGACCTTGACTTTGCCCCTATACACCTGATCGCCTACCTTGAGCTGCACATCGGCGGTATAGCCAGGAAAATTCTTGTCCCAGGTATAGCGATTTTCGTAAGCAGACTGCATCAATTGCCGTGCGTCTTGTTCCATCATGCAAATTTTCTCCCAAACGCCTTTTCTAGTTTAGCGGCGAGAAGGAAAGAGCGGGCAAGCATAGAGAGCCAGAAGCCACCTACAGCCTCTTATTCAGAAACTATCCAAAAAGCCAGACCCTCTCTCCTCCTTTGTGTCCTCTGTGCCTCTGTGGTTCACCTAACTATTCTCCTAGACCGACGCCTGCTGCCGTTGATACAGCGACCAATACAGTCCCTTTTGATTAATCAACTGCTCATGAGTCCCGCGTTCGACGATTACGCCTTTTTCCATGGTTAGAATCAAATCGGCCTGCTTCAGGGGGGCAAAGCGATGGGCGATCAAAAACATTGTGCGGCCTTTAGAAATCCGCTTCAGGTTTTCTAGCACCTGCTGTTCGGTTTCGGCATCGAGGTGGCTGGTGGCTTCGTCCAGAATCAGAATTGGCGCTTCTGAGAGAAACAGCCGCGCCAAGGTAATCCGCTGTCGCTGACCGCCAGAAAGGGCTGTGCCGCGTTCACCAACGTTGGTTTCGTAGCCATCGGGCAGGTCACAGATAAAGTCATGGGCGACGGCTAAGCGGGCGGCTTCTACGACTTGTTCTGCGGACACGTCTGGATTACCCAGGGTAATATTTTCCAGAATGCTGCCGTTAAACAGAAAGTCTTCTTGCAGAACCACGGCGATCTGAGGCCGCAGTGAGGCGAGATCGGCGCTTTTGATATCGAAGCCATCGATCAAGATCCGGCCCGACTCGGCTGAGTAGAGGCGCTGAATTAATTTCGACAGCGTGCTTTTACCGGAACCGCTGCGTCCGACAATCCCAACAAACATGCCCGGTTCGGCATCGAAGGAAACCCCGCGCAAAATTGGCTCCTGGCTTTCCTTGTAGCGAAAGAATACCTGATCAAACTGAACCTGGCCGCGTAGATTAGGCAGGGTGAGGCCGGTACCGGGTTCGGCTTCGGGAGCCACGTTGAGGATGTCGCCAATTCGGTCAACGGCTAGCAGTACTTCCTGGAGGGTTTGCCAAAGCTGGATCAGGCGCAGCAGCGGCCCGGTTACATGCCCGGACAGCATCTGAAACGCGACTAACTGACCGATCGTCATTTGCTGCTTGATTACCAACTGTGCCCCAAACCACAAAATCAGCAGGGCCGACAAACTGGTGAGAAAATCCCCTAGATGGTTGCTGACATTGGCGGTGGTGCTGGCCTTGAAGCCGGTGCGGACAAAGCGGGCATAGAGTCCTTCCCAACGGTCACGTGAAGCTTTTTCGGCGGCATGAGCTTTGACCGAATGAATGCCGGTGACGGTTTCCACCAAAAAAGATTGACTATCGGCACTGCGGTTAAAGGTTTCGTTCAGCCAGTAGCGCAAAATTGGCGTGGCCAGCAGCGTCAGCACGGCAAACAACGGAATCACCGCTAGGGCTACTGCCGTGAGTTTGGGACTGTAGTAGAACATCATCGCCAGATAGACCACCGAGAAGATGCTATCCAGCACTACGGTCAGGGCTGTACCCGTGAGAAACTGACGGATTTCCTCTAGCTCCTGTACCCGTGCCACCGTGTCTCCCACCCGCCGTGCCTCGAAGTAGGACAGCGGCAGCCGCAGCAAATGGCGAAACAACTGGGCCGATAGCGCCATATCCAACCGATTAGTGGTGTGGGTGAAGATGAACATGCGCAGGATGCCTAGGAACGCCTCGAAGACGGCAACGGCAATCAAGGCAATCGCCATTACATCCAGGGTAGGTAGGCTCTCCTGCACCATCACCTTATCGATGATCACCTGAGTGATAATCGGACTGGCTAAACCGAGAATCTGCAAGGTGAGCGAGGCTAGCAGCACCTCTCCGAGCAGATTGCGGAATTTCCAGACGGCGGGCAAAAACCAGCTCAGGTTGAACTGCTCTTGTTTGTGGATCAGTTCGGCTTGCCAAAGCTGCCCATCCCAGGATTCCTCGACTAGGGGCCGGGGTACGCTTTCACAGGTTTGGTTGGGGTGCATCGGATCGGCGATGATCAGCCGGTCGCCCCGCACGCCGTAAGCCACCACCCAATGTCCAGGCTGTTGCCATTGCAGCAAGGCCGGAAAGGTAATTTGCCGCAAATCAGGCCAGTTGCTCACTAGCAACCGCCGCATCTGCAAGCCCACCTTCTCGCCGGCATCGATCACGTTTTTGGGCCGCTGACCGCGCAACTGTCGCTGCACCCACTCTTGCTGAACGGGCGTTTCCAGATATTGGGCCAGCATCGTCAGACAGGCGGCTGCCGTGTTCAGCCCCGACACAAACGGATAGCCAGTCACCGGCAGCGGTGCATCAGAAAAATCTGGCTGATAGCGCGCGCGCAGCGAGGCCCAGAACTGGGTAATTTCCGGCGTGGCGAAGGCGTCCCAAACGGCGGCATCCCACTCCAACACTACGGCTTCCTTACTGGCGGTGCGGGCTTTCCACAGATCGGTCAATCCCAATAAATCGCCAAACCAATCTCCCGGCTTCAGCACAATTGGCTTACCTTCGGCAGGCACGAGCCGCACATTGCCGGAAACAATCAAAAACTGACTGCCGCCGGTTTCGGTGGACCAGATCACCTCGCCTAATCGATGGTTGTGAGGCTTGGCCTGGTCTTTGAGCTGAATTTGCTGAGCCGCACTCAACCAGCTTAAGGGCGGGCTATCCCAATCAATGCTGGCGAGGAGATCGTTGGTAATCATGTATGCAACCTATATGCACCTATCGTCTAATCGGCAGTCTAATCGGGCACCTGTAGTCGAATCGGGATGGTTTGCATCCTGTCAGCCAACCACTGCTCGAAGATTTCATCTTCTAGGCTTTGTTTGATCTGCGGATCAT
Source organism: Leptolyngbya sp. NK1-12 (assembly GCF_032598965.1). Classification (NCBI taxonomy): domain Bacteria; kingdom Bacillati; phylum Cyanobacteriota; class Cyanophyceae; order Leptolyngbyales; family Leptolyngbyaceae; genus Leptolyngbya; species Leptolyngbya sp. NK1-12. The sequence continues at coordinate 4,403,300 of NZ_CP053586.1, read as the reverse complement.
CCAGCGACGCGGACAAAATCGCTTCCACACGAAACAGCCCCCAACGGCCTTCCATCCCAATTGGACCCACCACATCGCCGGGTTTGGCCAGGTCCATTTCGGCCCGCAGCAGATCGGGCATGGTCCCACGACTGACCGGACCCACCATGCCATTCATGATCCGATCGTCGGTCAAGGAGTACTCTCTGGCAAGCTGCTCAAACGCTGCGCCTTCTTGAAGCTGGGTTTTTAGCTCTTCGGCTAACTCTTTGTCGTCCACAATGATCCGCGACAGCACCACCCGGTCGAGAAACACCTTGCGCTCGATAAAGTATTCCGGTAATTTGGCCGCCGTCACGTCTTCTTTGAGCTTTTTCAGCCGAAAGCTGCCGGCAATTTGATTGTGGAACGCCTCGTAGGTAAGACCATTTTCGGCCAGCCATTGCTGAAACTGATTCGGATCAGTGAGCTGATTATTCAAGCGAAAATCAACCACGGCCTGTTCCACAACTGCCGGATTCACACCAGCATTTTCCTGGGCTTGCAACTCTCGCTCAATCACAAACTGTCGCACAATATCACCGATGAAGGCATCGAGCTTGCGGGTCGCCTGAAGGTAGTTGAGAATTTGCCCAGTGGAAATGGGCTGGTCATCAATAAACAGAAAGGGTTCAGAGGTCACGAGTTCACTAGGATTGATGGACTATGCATCGAGTTCAGCAACCTCATTATGCCCAAACTTACCGAGGCTTCATCCAAACTTTACGAATGGGTTAAGTATGGCAACGGATGAAACAGTTAGGGCAGTCTTAGGGCAGTGACCCTTCAAACGGATGAGCGTGAAAATTTTGAACTTTCTCAAACTATTACGATAAAGTTACGCGGTGCAGAGCCTGGTCCAATCTCCCTGATTGATAAATCTTTATAGCCATGGCGGTTCTAGACGCATTGGCGATTGCCTGCTATCAGGCCCAGTGGCTTCTTGCAGAGTAACCGCTGCTATACAAATTAAGTTGGCCTATTAAGTTGGTCCATTAAGCTGGCCTACGCTGATTCTGATTGGTTGAGTCATCCGCGGAGGCGGGTTTGGTCTGTGTAGGCGCGGCTTCAGCCGCCAGCATCCAGAGTTTGTTAGTCAATCAGCCGATCCCCATTCTCAGCAAATCCTCAAAAAACTTGACCTTGTGCGATCCCAATTCCCCTTAAAATGATGAAACTAATTTTCACTGCTCCCCACCATCTGCCCCGGAGGAATTATGACTCAGCGCCCAATTATCCTCGGCATCGTTGGCGATAGCGCGGCTGGTAAAACCACCTTGACCAGGGGCATTGCTCAGGTATTGGGCGAAGACGATGTAACGGTGATCTGTACTGACGATTATCATCGCTACGACCGCAAGCAACGGGCAGAGATGGGAATTTCAGCCCTGCATCCAGACTGCAACTACCTCGACATCATCCAGCAGCATCTGGGTTTGTTGCGCACCGGCCAACCTATCCTGAAGCCGATTTACAACCACAGTACCGGCAGCTTTGATCCGCCAGAGTATATCAAGCCCAATCGGTTTGTGATCGTGGAGGGGCTACTCGGCTATTCAACTCGCGGTATGCGGGACAGTTATGATATCAAAGTTTATTTGGCACCTCCAGAAGATCTGCGGGCCACCTGGAAAATCAAACGCGATACCCGCAAACGTGGCTACACCGAAGCCGAAGTGATCGAGCAAATCCGCAAACGGGAACCCGACTCGGAAGCCTACATTCGTCCGCAACGGCAATGGGCGGATGTCGTGGTCACCTTCTACCCACCTAACGGCGGCGGTGGCAAGGATGACCTGCTGCTGAATGCAAGTCTGGTGCTGCGTCCTACGATTCCACATCCGGATTTGACCCACATTTTGGGCGCAAACGGCAACCATCTGGGCAATGCAATTCGGTTAGAACTGGATCGGGATATGGGTAAGCCAGTTGATGTATTACAAATCGACGGCCATGCTACCGCTGAGCAGGTGAGAGAACTAGAGCGTGTTCTCTGTAACGAAGTGCCCTACCTCGGCAGGTTTTGCAGCTTAGAAGGAAATCAAGATGTTGGTAAGGTGGTGGGTACTACGGGCGAAACTTTGCAAAGTTATCCGCTAGCGCTGACCCAGCTTCTGATTACTTATCACATCTTGAAGGCGATGAATGTAGGTGAGACTAGCTAAGGGCAGCAGCAGAATTAGAGGCACGGGTCGCGCCATGATAAGCGCCATAATGGCATAAGAACTTTTGGCTGGTCACTCTAGCTCTGTGACGACATTTGTGACGACTTTGCGTTTTGACATTGTTACCCTATTTCCCGATTTCTTTACGTCTCCGCTCAATTCTGGCTTGCTCGGCAAAGCCTTGGCGAAGCAGATTGCCACGGTTAATCTGGTCAACCCGCGCGATTTTACCACCGACAAACACCACAAAGTAGACGATGAACCCTACGGCGGTGGGGTGGGAATGCTGCTAAAACCCGAACCAATCTTTGCCGCAGTCGAATCATTGCCAGTGCTAGCTCCTCGCGAGGTGCTGCTGATGTCGCCCCAGGGGCAACCCATGAATCAGCGCATGTTCCAATCCCTAGCAACAGATGTCCAGCAGGTGGTGATCATTTGTGGCCACTACGAAGGTGTCGATGAGCGGGTGCTGCATTTAGTGACGCAGGAAGTGTCCCTGGGCGATTTTGTCCTCACCTGCGGCGAAATTCCGGCTCTGGCGCTGCTGAATGGCGTGATTCGCCTCCTACCCGGCACGGTCGGAAAGGAAGAATCCCTCAAGCTGGAAAGCTTTGAAGCCGGGCTGCTGGACTATCCCCAATACACCCGCCCCGCCGAGTTTCGCGGCTGGAAAGTACCCGATGTGCTGCTGTCAGGGAATCATCAAGCGATCGCCGAGTGGCGAAAACAACAGCAAATCCAACGCACCCGCGAACGCCGACCGGATCTGTGGCAAACCTGGAAAGAAAACTCTGAGAGTTTTGAGTTTTGAGTTTTAAGTTTTGAGTTGGGTTGGTGCAGCGGCTCAAAAAACTAAAGTCCAGGACTTGTGCCGACAAAGTTACAAAACTACGCACTCTCGGCAGACTGCCCTATCACAGACAACAACTACTGCCACGCCCAGGCTGTGCCCCTAAAACTCAAAACTTAAAACTCAAACCTCAAAACTGCTAGTTGAATTGCCATTGCCTTTAGCGATTTTGATTTGGTTTATAACGCCTTTCTATCAAAACGGTAGGATTAGGCAATTTTCTATAATGTAAAAAACAGGTAACATTGTCTGAGATAACCCTACTAAGCGGCGGCTATTGTGTTTGTTCTTACCGGGTACGACTATTTTCTGGTCTTTATCATTGTTTGCAGTCTAGTGGCTGCGGCAGCCATTATTCTATCTTCGATTTTGGCTCCAAAACGAAAAGGGGTGGAGCGTCGCCTCACCTATGAATCCGGAATGGAGCCGATTGGTGGAGCCTGGATTCAGTTCAACATCCGCTACTACATGTTTGCCTTGGTGTTTGTAGTCTTTGATGTTGAAACCGTCTTCCTTTACCCTTGGGCCGTTGCCTTCCACCAACTGGGGCTGTTGGCCTTTGTAGAAGCGTTAATCTTCATTGCGATCCTGGTGGTTGCCCTCGTTTATGCCTGGCGAAAAGGAGCACTTGAATGGTCATGAATCCTTCCCCTTCCACTTCAGATAATACGTTGCAGCAGTTGCTGAACCCGATTGGGCGACCGGAAGTCACCACAGACCTGTCGGAAAACGTTATTTTGACCACGGTTGACGACCTCTACAACTGGGCACGCCTGTCCAGCCTCTGGCCGTTGCTCTATGGTACGGCCTGCTGTTTTATTGAATTTGCGGCGCTGATCGGCTCCCGCTTCGACTTTGACCGCTTTGGCTTGTTGCCGCGATGCAGTCCTCGTCAGGCAGATCTGATCATCACTGCTGGCACGATCACGATGAAAATGGCTCCGGCCTTAGTGCGACTCTATGAGCAAATGCCTGAGCCGAAATACGTCATTGCTATGGGTGCCTGCACGATCACCGGCGGCATGTTCAGCATGGATTCGCCTTCGGCAGTACGCGGCGTCGATAAGCTGATTCCGGTGGATGTTTACATTCCTGGCTGCCCTCCCCGCCCAGAAGCCATCATTGATGCCATCATCAAGCTGCGCAAGAAGATCTCGAATGAGTCACTGGCTGAACGGGGTGAAGTGGCCCAAACCCACCGCTACTACACCACCAGCCACAATATGCTTTCCGTACCGCTGATCCACGATGGTAAGTATTTACAGCGCAGCGAGCGTCAGGCTCCGCCGAAGGAACTGATGGAAGCAATGGGTATGCCAATTCCTGCGGCTCTAGAGCAACAAACGCAGAAGGAGGAAGTAGACCGTGGCTGATGAGATTCAGGCAAGTGAGAGTCAGATTGTCGAAGCTGGGCCAGTCTCTCGTTGGCTGACCGAAAATGGCTTTGAGCATGAGGCGATGCAACCCGACCACCTCGGCGTTGAAGTGGTGCGGGTGGATCGGGAGTTTCTGCTGCCCTTTTGCACCGCGCTGTACGGCTATGGCTTCAACTACTTGCAGTGCCAGTGTGCTTACGATACGGGTCCGGGTGGTGATTTGGTCAGCGTCTACCACCTGATCAAGGTTTCCGACAGTGCCGATCGGCCCGAGGAACTGCGAGTCAAGGTGTTCGTGCCGCGTGACGATGCCAAAGTGCCGTCGGTCTACTGGATCTGGAAAACTGCTGACTGGCAGGAACGGGAAAGCTACGACATGTACGGCATTGTCTACGAAGGCCATCCCAACCTGAAGCGGATTTTGATGCCTGAAGATTGGGTCGGCTATCCGCTCCGCAAGGACTACATCTCGCCCGACTTCTACGAATTGCAGGATGCCTATTAAGCAGCCCGGGTAGACGTTCAACCCAATTTGCCCTGCTGCTTATTTTTTCTCCTCTCCTTCCCTCTGCCGTTAGCAAGGCTGCTTCTGGTGTAGGCTGAAGAGAGAGGCTTTTTTATTGAAACGTTGATTTAGATCGTATGGACGACAGTTTGTTGCCAATCATATACCTAAGTATTTTCGTGGGTTTATTGGCGTTCGCGGCCTGGTTTCTGTTCCGCCAAATTCTCAAAACCCGCCGCACGGAATCCACCTTATCCCGATTACAAAATAAGCTGAATCAGGAAAAAGGCACTGCAAAGGAATACTATCAACTGGGCAGCATTTTGCTAGATAAGCGCCTCTACAGTCAAGCCATCGCGCAGTTTCAGAAGGCACTAAAAGCCAAAGATCTAGAAGGGGAAGAAAATCAGGCGCTGGTCTACAATGCCCTGGGGTTTTCCTATGCTGCTCAGGAGCAGTTTGACCTGGCAATTCGGCAATACAAAGAAGCTCTACAGCTTTTTCCCGACTATCCGACGGCATTGAACAATTTGGGCTTTGCCTACGAAAAAAAGCAACTCACGACCCAAGCCTTGGAAGCCTACGAAGCAGCCCTACGGATTGACCCGAAAAACTCCACCGCCAAGCGCCGAGCCGACTCCTTGCGCAAACGCCTAGTGCCGTCATCCTAGGCGATATGCCTAACTGTCCCTAGGACTGTTCCCAGGCTAGAACCAGCAGGGCGTTGAGAATGGCTGCCGCTACCGGAGAGCCGCCTTTCCGTCCTTCGACACGAATTTGCGGAACTGCCGTCTGGGCCAGTGCTTGTTTCGATTCCACCACCGCAATAAACCCAACTGGAGCACCGATCACAATCGTCGGTGTTTTTGCGTTATCTGGGGATTGCTGACGGATGGGTTGATGAATTGGCTGATGAATTGGCTGACACTGATTAATTTGCTCACACAAGGCTAACAGAGCCGTCGGCGCATTACCAATCACATAGATTGCCTCCGGAAACTGCTGCCAACAGGTGAGTAATCCAGTTTCCGTCCGGGTTCGCCCCGGTTCGACTACGCTAGCCTGCTCGACGGCAGCAATCACGGGGTTCTGAAAGGTTTTGCCTACTAGCGTTAGAATCCCCTGTTTCACCATTGTCACATCGGTGACAATCGGTACCCCTTTCGCCAATGCAGTAATCGCCCGCTCAATTGCATCCGGACTAAACCGCAGCAGTTCCCTAAACTCAAAATCTGCTGTACTGTGAATTACCCGCCGCACAATTGCGTACTCTTGAGACGTAAAAGTATGGTCGCCAATTTCGCGGTCAATCACCGCAAAGCTTTGCTCCAGAATCGGATGATGTAAAGAAGACACTATAAATTCAACTTACTGAAACTCCATCGTTGGCCAGTTGGGTTCACGGTAGTAGCAGGTCATATCATCAAATTTGCGTAGGTCAGCTCGATGCACCCAGAGATCTTGCGATCCGGATTCTAACCACCATTCGTTTAGCTGAATCAACTGCTGAGTGAGCTGCTCCCGGTCCACCGTTGCAGCTACCTCGCCAAAATAGCCTAAGGTAATGTGAGCGGTAAAGTTGTATTGCTGCTCGATGCCCAGACCGATTAGCTGCGAATTTTGATAGATCATCCGCCGTAGCTCGACGATGCGATTGTAGGAGTCTTCGTCTTTCGGAACTAAGCAAACTCCGATCGCTCGTGTTCGCAGAAACAAGCCAAGCACCTGCCAGTAGATTGGTTTTTCGGCCCGCACCAGCGGCTGACTCTGGCGAAAACTCTCGGCGACTTGGGCATAGAGCTGTGGCTCAAAGTCTGGATTTTCAACCGCATGGCGATAGGCACCGGCCCAAATCAGATCTGCCAGCGTGAAGTGAAAGCTTTTGGCCGGTACAGAAATTACTAGACCCGGTTCAAGCCGCTGTAGAACCTGCTGCTGATACGCTTCCAGGTGTTCATAAAATCTGGCATTTTTATCATCATCTACCCAAGGCGGCGAAATGATGGTATAGCCTGGAAAGGCCGAGGGCCGAATCTCTCCAGTTTCACTTCGGTAGTATTTGGGAGACGGCTGAATGTACTGCACCTGCGTCTGAAAAGCGTCAGGCAGCGTCATCCTTGCCACTCGATTAATGTAAGCCTGATATGTGTCGTCCAACCTTGTTCGCCTCGTGTTCCAATCAATGAACCTCACTAGATTTTTGCAGAAATGCCGTGGGCAAATGGATAGCTAGGCACCGTTGAATCCAGATATAGGCAACTGCAAAAGTCTATTGAGCAACCATCCCTTAATGTAGCGGCAATCGGTCCCCAACGGAGAATTTCAGGCAGGATCGAGATGAGTGAAGAGGGGACGCAAAGATAAAGACGGTTGGGTTTCAGCCTACAGCTTCTATACTTGAGCCTTGGGGTCAGCTCTGCACCAATTTCGCTAATTTTTCCAATCCTGTCAGGATCCTGCTATGTCCATTTATCTCTACTGGGGTGATGATGATTTTGCGATGGAGCGAGCGGTAGCCACCCTGCGTCAGCAATATCTCGACCCGGCTTGGGCCGACTTTAACTACAGCAAAATCACTGCCGATCAAATCGATGCAGTGATTCAGGGGCTAAACCTAGCGGTGACCCCTCCATTTGGAGCAGGCTGTCGATTTGTCTGGTTAGCCGAGACGACCCTGTGCCAGCGCTGTCCAGAAAGTTTGCTGATCGAGCTAGAGCGCACCATCCCGGTCTTGCCAGAGGAAACGGTGCTACTATTCACCACCAGCAGTAAGCCCGATGGACGGCTGAAATCTACCAAGCTGCTGCAAAATCATGCCGAAATCCGCGAATTTAGCACGATTCCGCCCTGGAGTACCGATCAGATTGCCCGTCAGGTTCGTCAAGCTGCTGCTGATCTAAACGTGAAGCTGACCCCTGGAGCTGTTTCTCTCTTAACCGAATCAGTCGGCAACCATTCCCGCCAGCTCTACAGCGAGCTGGAAAAACTGCGGCTCTATGCTGGAAATAGTCAGCGCCCCCTCGATGAGACAGCCGTTGCAGATCTGATCACAACTTCGACCCAGAGCAGCCTTCAGTTAGCGACGGCAATTCGCTTAGGCGATACAGCAAAAGCCCTTAGCCTAGTCAGGGACTTACTCAACCGCAACGAACCAGCGCTGCGCATTGTCCAAACTCTAGTCGGCTATTTCCGCACCCGCCTCTGGGTAAAGCTGATGCTCGAAGCCGGCGAACGCAACGACCGAGAAATTGCTCGTCTGGCTGAGGTGAATAACCCCAAACAAATCTATTTTCTGCAACAGGAAGTAAAACCGATTCCCCTTGCTGCCCTGCTGCAAGCACTGCCGATGCTATTGGAGTTGGAGTTTCGCCTCAAATCGGGAGCCGATACGTTAGAAACATTGCAAGTTAAGGTGATTGAGCTTTGTCAGCTCTATGACAAAGCTAGATAATCGGACTGACACAGAATCCTATGAATCCTATATAAGTAGGTAGGCTAAATTAATCTTCGCTCCACAATGCCGGGTCTCGACTCCGCTCAACCCTCTGCTTCCCGAAACGTTGCGCATTGAGCGGAGTCGAAATGCGTCTTCTCAATCATTGCGCCCACCTACTTAGACTCTGGTCTACTGATTACCGCAAAGCTTGCTTCAGAATTCAGAAAAATTCCGACTCCTGACTCCTAACTTCTGACTCCTGATTCCTTCCTACTGAACCACCGTTAAGCTGGGCTTTCATCGCGGCCAATTCTGCATCAACGCTGCCGCTTTCGATCGCTCGAAATTTTTTCTCTAGCTCGCCGCCGGAATTCAGCTCTGCTGCTACTTCGGCTTGGGCTTCTAGTTGCAGTACTTTTTGCTCCATCCGGTCAAAGGCGGCCATCGCGTCTCGTGTGCCTACCCGGCCCATCATTTCGTTGAGTCGCTGCGAAGCTTGAGCCGAACGGGCGCGAGCGATATACATATCTTTTTTAGTTTTGGCTTCGGCTAGCTTGCTCTCTAGCGTCCGCATGTTTTGCTTGAGTTGAGTAACAATGCCCGTCTGCTGTGTGACTTGAGCTTGCAGGGCTTGGGCCGTTTCTTGTAAAGCTTTGCGACGGCTAAGGGCATCCCGCGCCAGCAGTTCATCGCCTTTTTGCAGCGCTAATTGAGCACGGCGATACCATTCTTCTGCGTTGGTTTGAGCTTGAGCACACTGCCGCTCAGTGCGTTTTTGGGTCGCAATTGCTTGGGCGACGGCTTGCCGCAGTTTAATCAAATCGTCCTGCATATCCAGCACCGTCTGCTCCAGAATTTTCTCTGGATCTTCGGCTTGGCTGATCAGACTGTTGAGGTTCGCACGAACCACTCGCCCAAGTCGATCGAACAATCCCATAGCAGACTCCGCTCAGCAATTACGTTAGGTGCAAAACGTTCAGTGCCGCAACACAGGAAACAGGATGCCCTAATTTAAGCACCCTCAAGCCTATGGTATCGCACTTACTAGAGCCAAGTGGAGTCAGCAGCAGAGAACCAAGCCGAATCGGTCGATGACCAGCCAAGTTTAATAACTGTTAATAACTGTTAATAACTGTCCTCACCCGGAACTTGGTCGCCACTGATGTCGGTGGCAGCTTGGGCTAGAGCAGCGAGACGAATTGCTTGCCAATGACAGAAGAGTTCTCGTCCGCGCAGGTCACTCGTGCGATAGCGCTGAATCGCTCGCTCTAACTCTTGTGGGGTTTTGGGAACGGGAACGGTACCAATGTGTTGCATCACGATTGACCCTCACTAGGTAACTGGACTGACGGTGGACGCCTCAGCGCCTCTTCGCCATCCGAATATCTCCTATTCTCGTCCCGATCAAGAGTAAATGTAGTTAAAGATACAGTTTTTTATGTTGAAGTTTATCTGAAGTTCAGGCAGCTAGGTCCGCAAATACCTCCTTGACAGCCGGATGAACCAGCCGGTGATCCTGGACATTTACGCCTTTGGCTAAGGCCAGATCGCGTTCTAATGCCTGAATTCCTTCATTGGCCAGTTTCAAAACATAAGGAAAGGTGCTGTTGTTGAGCGCTTGGGTAGCGGTCCAGGGAACAGAACCGGGCATATTGGGCACACCATAGTGGACGACGCCCGCTTCTACATAAGTGGGATGAGTATGAGAAGTTGGATGCAGCGTCTCGATGCATCCACCCTGATCAACTGCCACATCTACAATCACTGAACCTGGACGCATTTGTTCTACTAGCTGACGCGACACTAAGATCGGCGCTCGCCGTCCCGGAACCAGCACCGCTCCAATCAGCAAATCGGCTTCTGGCACCACGGTTTCTATTTGTGAGGCATTGCTGTAGAGTAACTCCACCCGTGAGCCGAACAGGGTCTCCAAATAGGCCAGCCGCTCCAGATTGATATCTAAAATCTGCACCTGTGCCCCTAAACCCACAGCCATTTTTGCTGCCTCGGTGCCAACTACGCCGCCGCCCAAAATCACCACCTTTCCTGGCCGCACACCTGGTACACCGCCCAGCAAAACGCCGCGCCCTCCCTGCTGCCGTTCCAAAAACCGTGCCCCAAATTGCACCGAAAGCCGTCCGGCAATAATGCTCATTGGAGTTAAAAGTGGCAAGCTGCGGTTTTCCAGCTCTACCGTTTCGTAGGCAATAGCCGTGACGCCAGAATCAATCAAATGCTCGGTCAAAGGTCGATCTGCTGCCAGGTGCAAATAGGTGAATAAAAGCTTGCCCTTTTGCAAAAACTCATACTCCGGCGCGAGCGGTTCTTTCACCTTAATTACTAGGTCTCGATTCCAGGCTGCTTCAGCCGTTGTGACAATTTTGGCACCTGCTTGAATGTAGTCGGCATCGGTGAACCCTGCCCCCAGCCCTGCTTTTGTTTCAACAAAAACCGTATGGCCGTGATCCGACAAACTCCTGACGCTGCTAGGACTCAACCCAACCCGAAACTCTTGATCTTTAGTTTCTTTGGGCACACCAATTTCCATACCGATACCTCATCACTCTTCTGTTACCAATGGGGTTAAGCTATGCAAGTTAAAGCACTTTAGCTGCTTCCCCTCCATCTCTAGCTTAAATCGCCCGATCAATTCGGTTCGTAAAGAGCAACAATTCCCACCGAGGGGGATAGCCTCCAACTGTAGTCAGATTCAGAGCTGCGTCGTTAAGATACCTTGGTGTTGACGAACCCTAGCAGCAGTGGTAGGCTGCATCTTATTGAGAAAACGCACGCCAGCTTTGGCCAGGCTTTGGTTTACCAAATTTGGTTGACCGGCCCAGTCAGGTGGGTTTGGTGGGAGGTATAGCTGTACAGTCAGAACCTATCTGAATCATCCGAGTTTTTAATTGCAAAATCCTTTGGGGGTCTGGGTAGGTAATAAGGTCTGGGTAGGTAGTAAGGTAGTGTAGCGTCATGCTATCCGGTACAAGGTGTGAGGGGGAGTTGGGGGCTGATATTCGTTACACTGTTGCTGATCCTTGTTGAGTGCCCCTCTCAAATTGACCCCAAATGTACCTAAGTGTGCAGTGACGGCAGTTGCAGCCCTTCTGACCTTTGATTGCTTCTAGCAGAACCTAAAGACATTGGACCAGCAGTAGCAGCAGTTTTGGTCTGGTTCCTTTGGCCATCCTTTGGGTTCAATACAGCTGTGCGTATTTTAGGTTAGTAAACGCTAGAGCAAGTAGATGGGGGAGCAGCGATGGTAGTACTCAGCAAGCACAATTTGCGTAATTTGATTTCACCTCTTCTAGCCTCTGTCTAGACACTCTATCCGTAGATAGGATGCGTAGATGCACGGGCTGATTACGCTGAAGCTAGTCAACAATATTGTCTTTGTTCAGCCTCATTGCTAACCCATCTGGAAAAGTCTGTAATCAAAGTCCGCAAAACATTTTTTCAAAAGTGCAGCTTTTGTTGCATACGCAATTTCAGTTAGTGGGTACGCTCAAGAAAGCTATCTTTACTTTCCCTTAACCCAAATTACTTACGCTGATAGCTTTCCAGGGATTTAGTTAGCATCAGTTTGGATTAGAAAAATGGATTTGCTAGAGTATCAAGCCAAGGAATTATTCCGTCAGATGGGCATTCCAGTTTTGCCCTCCCAGCGCATTGATCATCCCACCGACTTGAAGGGATTGAGAATTCCTTTCCCGGTTGTTCTCAAGTCGCAGGTGTATACGGGAGCGCGGGGCAAACTGGGCGGAATTCGCTTCGTTGAAAATACAATCGACGCGATTGCGGCAGCTCAAGCAATTTTCCATCTGCCGATTATGGGCAAGTATCCAAAGGTGTTGCTGGCAGAGGCAAAGTACAATCCCGAACGAGAATTTTATTTAGCTGTTACTCTGGATCCTTCTAGCCGTCGGCCTCTGCTGTTGGGGTCTCAATTTGGTGGGATTGATGTCGAATCGTCCCTCAAGCATATGCGGCAGGTAGTGGTTGATCAAGAATTCTCGCCCTTCTATGCCCGTCGTCTAGCGCTGAAAATGGGCCTACAAGGAAATCTGATGCGCTCGGTCAGTGCTCTAGTTGAAAAAATGTATCATCTGTTTGCTGAGCGAGACCTGGATCTAGTTGAAATCAATCCATTAGCTGTCAGCAGCAGCGGTGAGTTAATGGCGCTTGATGGCAAAATCACTGTCAACGATGCCGCCCTAGGACGCCAGCCTGACTTGGCAGCCTTGTTAGCGACCATCCCCACCCAAGCCGGTCTACCAGTTTCTGATCTGAATTGGGTGGCCCGTGAAGGCAATATTGGTGTGCTGTGCAACGGAGCGGGGCTAACAATGGCAACCCTCGACCTGCTGCACAAAGCCAAAGGCAAACCAGCCAGTTTCGTTGATCTGGGCGCAGATTATCGCCAGTGTGCCTCTACCAGCGATCTACAAGACCGGCTGAAGCAGGGACTCGACCTGTTGATTCAGGAGAAGGGCGTTAAGGTCATTTGTATAAACCTGGTGGGTGGGGTAGTTTCCTGCCTGCAAATTGCTGAAACGATTGCCTCTTGGTTAAAATGGCAGCCAGCTAATCGGCAATTGCCGACTTTGGTCGTGCGGCTGGTGGGAGATCAGTTTCCTGCGGGTCGTGGGCTATTGGCAGCAATGGATATACCAGTGTACGAGTCAATGGATGATGCTATTGCTGAAACGGTTGGCCTCACTGCTGCCACTGCTGCCAAGCCGGGGAAGCCGCCTTCCTTGCTGCTCGCATCTGCCTGAGGTGTAAAGTTGTCTGTTTACCATGAATTTCACTGCCGATAGTAAAGTGCTGGTTCAAGGAATTGCTGAAGCACTTGGCTCTTTACATGTGCCGATTATGCGGGCCTATGGAACGTCAATTGTGGCAGGCGTCAGCGCGGGCTATGGCGGTACAACGGTTGAAGACATCCCCGTCTTCGATTTGGTGGAACAGGCTTTGGATATCACTGACCACATTGATACAACTGTAATTTTCGCCCCTCCCTATGAAGTGTTAGATGCGGCGTTAGAAGCGATGGCCGCTGGAATTCGACAGCTAATTCTGATTACAGAAGGAGTGCCGCCCTTGGACATGGTGCGGCTTTTGCGGGAGGCGGAAGCCACAGAAACGCTGGTGGTTGGCTCTAGCAGCCCTGGGGTGATCGTGCCCGACCAAATTTTGCTAGGCACCCATCCTCCCTACTGCTACATGTCTGGCCCTGTAGGTCTGATTAGCCGCAGTGGTACCCTTACCTACGAAGTGGCATTAGAGCTGACACGGGCTGGGCTAGGTCAATCGATTGCGGTTGGAATCGGCGGCGATCGGATTCATGGCTCTTCGTTTCAGCAATGGCTACAAATCCTAGAAGAAGATGACTGCACTGAAGCGATTGTGCTAATCGGTGAAATTGGTGGCGATAGCGAAGAGCAGGCCGCCCTTTACATCGCTGAAACTATCGATAAACCTGTGGTTGCTTACATTGCTGGTACAACTGCTCCGAAGGAACAGATCAGCAGCCATGCCGGGGCCATTATTGCATCTCAAATTGCTGGGTTGGGGGCAGAAATTGGTACTGCTACCAGCAAGCTAGCCGCCTTTAAGCAAGCAAAAGTTCCTGTCGCCGATCGCCCCTCCAAAATTCCTAAATTAGTTGAGCAAGCGTTGGCTAAGAGCCGCACCGAATGATTCAGCTTCAGCTTCGCAGTTCAGGAGAACACAGGCGCTGCGAACAGCGGATTGGGCAGTGGGGTATGCAGCAGAGTTTGAGCGGGGCGATAGTGAGACGAGACGGTGTAGTCGCCTGCAGTAAATTCACCATAGTCGGCCAAATTATCTAATCCGACTAAACCGAGCAAAATTTCAGCCGTTAGCCAGACCGTTAGCTTGATCACCATCTTGCCCCACTTGACTTGCATGACCGTTGCCTCAATCAGCTCATCTTCTGAAGACTTATAGGCCCGACGCTGCAAAATTATGCAGTGATTGGGATGGAAGGTGGGATGGAAGGGCAAAATCAGTTGACTCCAAACTATCGGTCGCCGCAACAATTGGCTCAATGGCAAAACTGTACGGCACGGTATTGTCTCTAGCGGAAATAGTGAGCAGCTGATAGACCAAAGCCGCAATCGAGCTGATAAACACTAGCCCTAGCAAGATCACCAAAATCCGTTCGGTCGTTGAAGAGTCCATAGGAATTTCCTGCTGCTTCCTGCAATGAGCCTATGGAAGATTCCACAGCAAGAAGTAGCCCGCTTCCGGACGGACTTATACCAATTCTTAGTTTTAAGTTTTGGCTTCCGGTGAGTCAGCCGAACCGAGTTTTGAATTACGGAAGCTGCATACCGCAACCCATCGAATGCTGTAATCTGTAGCCCGATTAAAGGGAAATGGTATTATACCAAATCCGACTAAACGCCCTAAATTTAAATGCCGCGTTGTACGGGCGTTTCGCCGAAACGCCTCTACGCGAACTCTGGCTGATCAACCGGATTTGATATGACTCAAACGAACAAAAACACAATTACTGGGCAACGCCCTTGCAATGCTTCAGCCTGCAATCGATGCTTCAACGGCGGCTTGAATCCGCTGAATCTGTTCCTGAAGGCCATCGCGGTTGAGCCGATAGCTGAGGGGATGGGCAATCAGGCGAGCCGTGCTGTCAAAAATTTGCTCAATTTCAATTAGATTGTTTTCCTTCAAAGTGCGACCTGTGGCAACTAAATCCACAATTGCTTCTGACATGCCGGTAATTGGCCCCAGCTCGACTGAGCCATAGAGAGGCACAATTTCCACAGGCAGCTCCAAACTTTGAAAGTATTCATGGGCGCACTGAACAAATTTGCTAGCGACGCGACTGTGGGGCGGCAGTTCCACTGCAGACCGATAAGGACTACTAGCCTTGACTGCCACGGACATACGGCAATGGCCATACCCTAGATCGATTAAATGAGCCACCTGAGACCGTTTCTCTCGCAAAATGTCATAGCCGACAATGCCGAGCTGGGCCTGCCCATACTCAACATATACCGGTACATCGGTATTGCGCACGAGTAATGCTTTGGCTTGATGATCAGTGTCCCAGATTTCCAACTGGCGGTTAGACGAATCTAAAAAGGCGCTAAAGTCTAGACCGATTGATTTGAGCAAACGAATACTGTCGGCTAATAATCCGCCCTTGGGCAAGGCAACGGTAATCATAGTTTTAGTCAGTTCCTACATAGCAGCGTAACAGCACTAAAATAACCATCCCTGTAGAGGGTGTTCGGCGTCAATTCTGGTCGTCAATTCTGGCTAGAGGTGGACAAGATGCTTGTGCGCCGCACCCATCCTGGAAAGGTGTTCGTTTAGCTGATTGTTTAATTGGGTCGTATGACCCACCACCACAGATTTAGCGTTTTGCGGATTATTTTAGATTGCTCTGACAAAAATTCTATTTACCTACGCTACATATAGCGTTTGCTTGCTGATATAAAAATATCTACCTCTATATATAGGAATTTCTATTACTTAACAGCCTTATTTTCTGCTGCTTGGTGTGGATTAAGAGTAACACCATATCGTGAGTTTTAATCATGGCAGACTTAAACAAAACGCTGCATGTAGAGCGGCTTCCAAAGCTTACCTAATTGCAGAGCTAGGGAGGGGCTAAGGCCGTTGTCCACACTAGAAATGATTTTTCTACCGTCAAAAAGTTGCGCCTTAAATTAAATTGTGATATTCGTAGAATAAACCTAGATCAATAACGAATTGCTCTTTCAGGACGTGTTGGAAAGTCATTTGGAAGCCGTTTCTTATTCAATCTAGGTTTTTGGGATTGCCGACTGCTTCTCAGGTATGTCAGTGAGTTTAGGTTCTAGCATCAAGAATCTAAATGCTCAAGCAAATAGACCGTTAGCTGCCCAAATGCAAGATTATGCGTTAAGTCAGAAATCCCGCCTGAGATAGAAAATTCGGTTGAGCCTCAGTGATGCCAATCTAGGATTGGCTGAGTGCTTGTCCAAAGCTTCTTCTGGGTTTGTCAAAAGGGCTATGCCATTGCGCATATTCAAGCATTGTGTGAAATTGCTGACGCTGCTATTGATTCACTGCTTAAGGTTTCAGAATGGTCGGGCTGTGGTAAAGCTACGAAAAATTCTTGAATGGCTAGCTGGCACTGAAGTTGCATTTTGCCTACCTCAATTACTGGCTTTAGCTAAGTTGCTCTATTGATTTACTTTGAATAAACGAACTGATAAGGCGCAGTGAATTAGCGCAGCAGTTTTGTTCGCATTCAGGTATCTATACGGCAATCTAAAGTAGAGTTAGCTGAGTTTAGGGATTGAGAATTTCCTGTTAGCTACTAGCTAATTCTCTGAAGAATTGCCCAGGGCGTGATCGCTAGTTTTACTTCACAGCAATTGTGTCGCTTCAATGATTGAAACTATTTCTCTCGCTAGATTTTTAGCTCCTAGATTTAGCGTAATTAGCAAAATTTGAAGCGAACTAGACCACAAATGTTGAATTTTTTGATCTACTTCAGATTTAATCATGCTAAATTTGAAGCAGCAGAGAAAAATCAATCTTCTATTCTCTGTTTTTCCATAAAACTACTCACAACTGCTCTGATTTTCTAACTGAATTGGTCTGTCGGGTATAAAACACTTGGATTTTCAAGAGCGGAGTGTGAACTATCTAAACTGCATAGTTTGATCGGCGATCGATGAGCAGTTTCAGTATGGAAACGTTACCCACTATTTGAGGAGAAGAAACCTATGGAATCACTTGCTTATCTCCAAGTGACTCAAGAGCACGAAAATCTTGAGGATAAGGAGCTAACGCTTGAGGCTTTGAATGCAATTAGAATGTCGGGCAAGGTGACAGGGACGCTTTTGGGAGTTGCAGGGGCTGCCATTGCTGTAGGCGTGGCAACCGATGCTCCAGCTCAGGCTTATGGCTATAGCCATGACTATGGCTGCGGTGACTACTGTGGACCTACCTTCGTCGGTGGCGGCTACCTAGTGACGTCCTACCAGACCTACAACGTCTCCTTCAAGTCCTACAAGGACGATTGCTACGACCACTACTGCGGCGGCGGCTATCCTGTCAGCCACGGCTGCTACGACTACTGCGGCGTTAGCTATCCCAAGCACGACTCTTGCTACGACTACTGCAAGGATGACTATTATCCAGTTAGCTACGACTATGGCTATGGCGGCGGTTGTGGCGACTACTGCGGCGGCGGTTATCCAGTTAGTTACGGCTATGGCGGTGGCTACGGCTATGACTATGGCTATGGTGGTGGCTATGGCGGCGGCTGCCATGACTACTGCGGCGTTTCCTACGGCTACAGCACCTACGACATTCAGGTTGCGCTGAACTACGCTGGTTTCCACGTGGCGGTTGATGGTGTCTTCGGTCCGGAAACTCAAGGTGCCGTTGTTGCCTTCCAACACGCCGTAGGGCTGGTACCTGATGGCATTGTAGGCCCAGCCACTGCCAGCGCTTTAGGACTCTACTAGGGGTAGTAATCGAGTCATCTAGGCTGGTATTTCAACAGATTGTTCTCAATTTGTCAAGTCTAAACTGAAAAACTGGCTGTGAGGGTGGCATTGCTCTCACAGCTTTATCCGATCCAGGAAATAGAGCGAGTTTATTGGACTAGTTATTTCAATTGCTTTGATTGAAGCTTTGATCTTCGCATCTACCTGGTTCAATAGTGAGGTAAAGTTTAGCTCTAATCAATTAGTTTTGGTTAGAGGTGAGTTGATGGCTTTACCTCACTTTCCTGTACTTATTTTCTGAACTCAATTTCTGAGGTTTAAGCAATTTCTGCTATTTCAAAGTTTTCTGGCATCAACTATTCAGAATCATCTGGATAAAAACTGCAATTTACTAAATTTAATTGATCAGAATCACGATTTGAAAATTCTATATCTAGCAGCTTCCCGAAAAATAAACTTCAGTAAGGCTCTACCTGTGGGGTTCGTTCCAGGCTGTAATTCCTAGAAACACAGTTGAGGAGTTGGAAAGCTCTCTTTGTCTGACCTGGAGGGTTACTATTTTTTCTGTAACGGTGCAATAATGAATCTGAGAACTGTTTTTTAAACAAAAACTTTGACTCTCTAGCTCAATTATTGGAATAGATTGCATCAATTCAACTTACCCTTGCTCGCATTTTGAGGAGAGAAACCGATATGGAGACGTTGGCCTATCTTCAGTTAGCTCAGAATTACGAAGATTTCGAGTCATCAAGCTCAAACTTTGAGGTGAAGGATGTAAAACTCTCTGGAAAAGCAGCGGCTAGCGTCGTTGGAATTACAGGCGCGGTTTTAGTGGGTGGAGTATTAGCTGCCGACCCGGCCTCCGCTACTGGCTCTTCCTCAGTTTCCTCTAACTGCTGTATTCCAGTTGTAGTGCGCCCTGTGTCCTCCGTTTGCTGTCAACCGGCTGTTTCTCGCCCGATTGTGGTGCGTCCAGTCGTAGTGCGGCCGATTGTGGTGCGTCCGGTCGTCGTGAAACCAGTAGTGTCGTCCTCAATCTGCTGTCGCCCGATCTCCCGCCCGATTCATCCTCCTTCAAACTGCCACCCATCCTGTTCTGGTTCGCAATCCGATTCTGCCGGCAGCTCCGATTCCGACTACTACAGCCAAGACTACTCCGATCACTACAGTCAGGGTTACTCGAACCACTACGGCAACGATTACTCCAACTACTACAGCTACAGCTATGGGCAAGACTATTCTCAGAATCCGTGCAACTGCTCTGCTGGCTCTGATCATGCTGGTGTTGGTCAAGTTTCCTACTATCCGACTAACAACGCAAACCATTTAGGGACTATGGGTGAAGTAGTGTTGCCGCAACAGGCGCACTTTAATGCAGGTATTGCACCCAGTGCGGGCAGTGGCCTCTACAGCTACCAAGCTGAAGCAGCTGCAATGGCTTATTGAAACATCAGTTAAAACCCCAATAGTTCACTGATGAAGCAGTAATGGAATTCAGTTAAATAACCTGAGATTTGCTGACTAAGCAGCTAACTATTGCAGGTTGACGTGAAAAAAACAGCAAACATGATCAGAGATTGTTCGAGGAGTTAGCAAGCAAGAACAGCCTCCCTATGTAAGTTGGATTGAAGCTTCGAATTGGGAAATGCGTAGTGGTGAGAACGCTCTGTATAGAGAGTGTTCTCTCCTTTTGCTGTGGAAATCTTCGAGCCTTAAGTAATTTTCAATACTTGAAGTTTTCTTGCATAGATTACTCAAAATAGTTATGTAAGAACGTTGATATACAAAATTCAATTGTTGCTAAATTATTAATTTTTGAAATTCCATATCTAGAGTTCTCTAGTGAGAGAATATTCTAAAAACTCTACTTTTAGTGATCCTGTAACTTATCAAACAGCTTCAGATCAGTGTTGAAGAGCTGAAAAACACCTCGCGCTTGATGTGAGGGGGTTATTATTTTCTCTGTATCGATGTAAAAATGAGGGCTAAGGGTCAATTTTTGATTTCAAGAGTTGGCTCTAACTCAATCGATTCAGTCGATTAAATCAACCTCTCTCACAGTTTGAGGAGCAGAATTTTATGGAAACAGTTGCTTATTTTCAACTGGCTCAAAATTACGAAACTTCTGAATTATCAGACTTGGAACTGAACCCTAGTGAAAACCTGAAGTTATCTGGGAAAACAGCGGCTAGTGTGCTTGGAATTACAGGTACGGTTCTAGCCGGTGGTGTGCTGGCGACTTCTCCAGCTTCTGCCTATGGCTCCTATGGCTCCTATGGCTATCACGGCTGCTGTCGTCCGGTTTATTATCAGCCGGTCGTTTATCGTCCGGTCTACTATCGTCCAAGCTGCTGTTACTATCCGCAGTATCATTCCAAGCCTAGCCACCATTACCCCCACTACTACAGCCAGGACTATTCCCACGACTATTCCTACGACAAGCATTACGACAAGCATTACGACAAGCACGCTGACAATGGCTACCACAAAGACAATGATTACCACGAGATTGCATTTCATCCAGTGACTGACCCTAACCTGTTGAAGCTAGGCTCTTCGGGTGAAATTGTGGCTCTGCTGCAACAGGCGCTCCTAGATAACGGCTTTGATCCGGGGCCGGTGGATGGTCTGTTTGGCTATCAAACCAAATCAGCCGTGAAGGCCTATCAAGAGGCGAACGGTCTATTGGTTGATGGAATTGCGGGTGGTCAAACATTAGATAGCCTGGGACTGGCTGGCGCAGGTGCCTAATCATCCCAGGCTTGTGCAATGAGCCAATAGCGGAGACAACTAAAGGCTCTTGGTGAAGGGCGGCGTTGTTAAGTTACGGTATCAGCGGTAGTCAAATCAAAAGACTAGCGCTGGAGAGAGGGACGGCCATCCCGATCTCATCCGTCGCTTTAATGCAACGCCGCCTTATTTTATAAACCAATTCGCTGAAAACGACAGCGGAAACGGCAACTATTTTTCGTTATTAACAAATCTAATCAAAGCCTTAAGAAAACGATCGATCTGTCAGGTGAATAAATCAGGGTACCCTGGAGGAGTTGAGGAGTTGTTAACCAGTACAATTGTACCATAAGCAATTTTATGTTTCAACTGCAAGCTCTGATTTTTGATGTGGATGGCACCTTGGCAGAGACCGAGCGAGATGGTCATCGAGTTGCCTTTAACCAGGCATTTGCCGCTGCTGGCCTCGATTGGAACTGGACGCCGGAACGCTATGGCGAGCTGTTAGCTGTTACAGGTGGCAAAGAGCGGATTCGACATTTTTGGCAGCAGTATTTGCCAGAATTTGTGCCTCCTTTGTCTGCTGGCATGAGTGAGCAGGAGTGGATCGCGGGGCTACACAAGGCTAAAACCAACTATTATGTGCAGCTGCTACAGACCGGCGGTATTTCTCTACGTCCAGGTGTGCGGCGCTTGTTAACGGAAGCTCGAGCAGCAGGTCTGCGGCTAGCAATTGCGACAACCACTACCCCCGATAATGTCACGGCTTTACTGGAAGCAGCCCTGGGACCAGAGAGTCTAAGTTGGTTTGAACTGATTGCAGCGGGTGATATTGTGCCTGCCAAAAAGCCTGCTCCCGATATCTACCACTATGCCCTGAACGAAATGCAGCTCGATCCAGCCTACTGCTTGGCTTTTGAAGATTCCCAGGCGGGGTTAGAGTCGGCGCGTCAGGCGGGCCTAACAACGGTTGTCACCGTCAACGACTATACCCGTTCTCAAGATTTCTCCGGGGCTGCTATTGTGCTAGATCATTTGGGTGAACCGGATATGCCTTTTCAGGTGCTGCAAGGTGATGCTGAAGGCGCAACCTATTTCCAGGTTTCGTTAGCGGATGCTTTGCTGAAAGCGTCTCATCGAGTTTAGGTAGAATAACTGCTGTTGCTAGAGATCTGGGCTGAAATATGACTGTGCTGAAATAAAACAGGATTAAAAAAGATTTTTGCCATCTTCGGGTGTAAATCGTCTAAGCTATCTGACAGCCTTAAATTATTCAAGCGATTAAACCGTGCTAAAGCATTTTTCCCTGATTTCACTTGCCGTTTTGGGATTGTGGAGTGCTGCGCTGCCTGTGCAGGGGCAGGCGTTGATTCCCCATGTTTTGCAGTTAGACAGCGAACAACTGGAGCAGCAGGGGCTAATTCTGGCTCAAGAGGCCAGTCAGCTTGCGCAGTTTCAGCAATATCAGCTTGCTTTGACACGGGCGCAGTTGGCTTCCCAACTCATTCCCGACAATCCTCAGGTTTGGGGGTTGCTTGGCAGTTTGTATTTGCAGACCGAGCAGTTTCGTCCGGCGATTCAAGCCTTGCTGAAGGCCCGCTCACTAGATCAGGAAAATGCGGCGGTGCTGTTTGCCTTAGGTTCGGCCTACTTCCGTGAAGAAGACTACAACGCAGCGGTGCAGTATCTCAAGTCTGGGTTGAAAATTAAGCCAGATACACCAGGTGCTCTATTTGATCTGGGCAATGCTTACTATAAGCTGAATCGGTTTGATGATGCGATCGAGCAGTACAGAAAGGCGGTTAAAATCGACGAAAAGTTCTGGCCTGCTGTCAACAACATTGGCTTGATTCGCTACGAGCAGGGCAATACGGACGATGCGGTAGAACAGTGGCGGCAGGCGATTGCCATCGATGGCAATCAGCCAGAACCCAAACTGGCCCTAGCAATTGCTCTTTACGCAGAAGGCATGGAATCTGAAGCTCTGGAAATGGGTGAGGCCGCTCTCCGGCTTGATAGCCGCTACGCTGAAATTGAGTTCTTAGAGGAAAACCTCTGGGGAGAACGGCTGCTAACCGACGCCAAGCAGTTTTTTGCCCTGCCCAGAATTCGTGAAACGCTGGTGCAGATTAATCATGAGTCGGTGACGCAATGAAGCACGCTGGATCGAGGCTCTAAACAAGATCTAGACAAGATCTAGACAAAATGGTAGGGCGGCAAAGGCTCTCCCAGACTTAGTTCCCAGTGGAGCAGTTGGGTTTGCCAGAGGCTTAGGTCAGCTTGCAAATCGGATTCTGCCTGACGGGAACGCAGCACGTAGAACCGTTCGATGCCGTCATTAGTCTGGTTGCCCCGCACTGCGCCAGGATAGCGATCGCGAATCAAGCGGTTGAGCGATTCTAATTCTTGCTGCTGCTGCTGCTGCCATTGGGCTTGATCTTGATAGAGTTGCCGTTTGGCCAAAAAGTAATCTTTGCCGCTAATAGAACTGGCGATGGGTTGTTCTGGCAATGACAAGGGTACAGCCTTGAGGGTGTATTCGGCTTTGTCTTGAAGCTGGCGCAGTTTGTCGAGATAGGTTTGCTGGTGGGCACGTAAATGGTCGAGCAACCCTTGGCGAGAGATGAAGCAAGTGCCGAAGCGGAGCGGCAAAACCGCCGTTTGCTGAAACACTTCTTGAATTACCCGGTCATGAGATAACACTGCCTGCATCAACTGCCGGTCGCTCTGTTGTAATGTCTCAAACGCTAGATCCGGTTCTACTAGAGCGGCCAATTCGGCAAGGCTAACAAGCTCCAGCGGCCCCCAAATTCCTTCGGGCAGCTCTAAGGGGCGATCCCCATTCAACAGAAAGGCATAGGTATACATCGACCGCTAAAGTCCGTATAGGAAGACCTGTGACCCTCGTTAGAAATTGTTACATACTTCGCTAGTACAACTAGCAAGCTGGAGACAAAATCACAGTCAAAAAGAACAAAAAGAATAAAAAGCCCAGCCTGAGCTTGACTGGCAAAAGGCTGAGCAAGGCGAGTATTCAGGAGCACCAAACATTAAGCACCGAATTTTGGCTTAATATGAGTTTCAGTTGGCTCGGACTGGCAACCTAGCGCTGGCGGGCTGCTTCAGTGGCTTTAGCCGCATGGGCAATTTCAGCGAACTTGCCGTTGGTGTGGCCATTGCCATTGCGGGGCTGAATTACCCCATAGCCGCCATGATTGCGCTCGTAAATCACGTTAATTTCGCCGGTTTCCGCATTGCGGAACATATAGAAATCGTGATCAACCAGTTCTAGCTGCTCTAGCGCTTGCTCAACCGTCATGGGAGGCATAGCAAAATACTTCATCCGCACCACTTGTTCGGGCAGGCTAGGCGAGCGTTGATCGTTGATCAGGGATGGTGCAACGGGCTGTTGACTCAGGGCTTCGACGGTTTTTACCGGAGCATGTTTCTTCTCGTGGCGTTTCTCCTTGTATTTGCGCAGTTGACGGGCAATTTTATTGGCAACTAAATCAATGCTGGCATAGAGGTTTTCACTGCTTTCTTCAGCTCGCACAACGGTACCGTTGGCATAAATCGTGACCTCAGCCGTTTGTTTGGGATTAATCCGGGGATTACGAGCAACCGACAGGTGTACATCAACTTCCGTGGTTAGGGTTTGATAGTGACTGACCGCCTTTTCAATCTTTTGATGTACATACTCATGAATCGCATCGGTGATCTCAATGTTTTTGCCCTGGATAACAAGCTTCATAAAGCTTCCTCCCTTGTAGAGTTGGGTCATATCTACACCCTAGCACCTTGTATTCTGGACAACAGACTCGTTAAAGATCTTTTGCATCCGTTGATATTTCTTGATTAGAACTCTAATGTCGATGAAAAAGTTAGGTTATCCCACGCTTGATCCCGGCAATCCAGCGTCAGTCCTGTCTTCTAGGTTAGGTACAGTTTGCTATGTCTACTCGTCGCTGTTTGTTTTATCACTGCGGATTAGTGCCCTATGAAACGGCCTGGAACTGGCAGCAATCCTTTGTAGCCGAACGTCGCCAGACTGCTGACTTGGATGATGTACTGCTGCTATTAGAACATCCACCTGTTTACACGCTAGGGCAGGGTGCGAGTTTAGATTTCTTAAAATTTGATCTAGACAAAACGTTACATTTGCTCTACCGCACCGAGCGCGGCGGAGAAGTCACCTACCATTGTCCGGGGCAGCTAGTCGGCTATCCAATTCTGAATTTGCGTCACTACCGGCAAGATTTGCACTGGTACTTGCGGCAGCTCGAAGAAGTGCTAATTCGGGTTTTGGCCCTCTATGGGCTAACCGGTGAGCGAATTCCGGGTCTGACTGGCGTTTGGGTGAAAGGATGCAAGGTGGCGGCGATTGGCATCAAGGTCAGCCGTTGGATCACGATGCATGGCTTTGCGCTCAACGTTTGCCCTGATCTGAGCGGCTTCGAGCAAATTGTGCCCTGTGGCATTGCCGATAAACCAGTGGGTAGCCTAGCGCAGTTTGTGCCGGATGTTGACATCGATCAAGTACGCCAGCAGGTGGCAAGCTGTTTTGCTGAAGTGTTTCAGGTGGAGTTGGTTGAAGAATCTTTCGCGAGCGGAACGCTCGCACTCTAATTTATTGTTTAATTTGGTTGAATTACCCATAAGGTCAGCCTGCGACTGGCCTTATTGTTGATATAAGGTGATCGGGAATTTGGTTGAGTAACCCGCGAAGGTGAGTTTTGTCTGGGTAGACGCGGTTTCTAACTGCCAACCTGCTTAAACTGCTGCAACGCTTCGATGATTGTCACATTTGCCTTAGGAAAGGGAAATTGGTCCAACTCATCAAGATCAACCCAGCGTGCTTCGTCGCATTCAAGTGGTTGCGGCTCACCGGATATATGCCGACAGTGGTATACATTCAGCGTTACATGGAAGTGACTGTAAGCGTGGTCAATGGTAATCAAATGATCGCCAACTTCAATTTCAATCCCAAGTTCCTCTAGAATTTCTCGACGAATACATGCTTGTATAGTCTCATTTGCTTCAAGCTTACCACCTGGAAATTCCCACAGACCGCCTAGCAACCCATCCTGACGGCGGCGGTCGATCAAGATTTGTCCCTGGTCGTTCCAGATTACGGCTACGCCAATCTGCTTGTGGGGAATGGCAGTCCGGGTTTCGTTTACAGGCAGTTCGTTTTGCATATTGGTGCGATAGGCGTGACAGTATTGATTCCAAGGACAAAGTAAGCAGGCAGGCTGTTTGGGTGTACAGAGGGTGGCTCCCAAGTCCATCAGCGCTTGGTTAAAGTCGCGGGGATTGTCCAGATCGAGCAGTAGCTCCGAGGCTTGCCAAAGCAGGGAAGTGGCTCGGTTGGGGGGTATTTCCAGGGCCAGCAGTCGCGCTAATACTCGCTTTACGTTGCCGTCTAGGATCGGCGTAGGTTGGTTAAACGCAGCGCTAAGAATGCCGCCTGCGGTGGTTCGCCCGATTCCGGGCAAGGTGAGGACGGCCTCTAGACTGGTGGGAAACTGGCCACCCTGCTGCATTAGCTGCTGTGCTGCCTGATGCAAATTGCGAGCACGAGCATAGTAGCCCAAGCCCTGCCATGCCTTCAAGACCTGCTGCTGGTTCGCTGCGGCCAGAGCTGCAATCGTAGGAAACTGAGCCAACCAGCGTTCGTAGTAGGGAATCACGGTTTTTACCTGGGTCTGCTGGAGCATAATTTCCGAAACCCAGATGGCGTAGGGGTCTCTGGTTTGACGCCAGGGCAAGCTGCGGCCATGAACGGCATACCAGCACAGCAACAACTGGCGCAATTCCACCACGACTGGTGAATTCAGCAGCACCTGGTAGCGGGCTGCCTGCACTCCAGCTTGGTCAGGATGAAGCAACCAAACACCAGAACTGTCCTTTGCTCTGGTACTTACTTTTGTACTCTTGGGACTCTTGGGACTCAATGCTCTGGAGTTGCTGTGAATTGGATTTGCAGTCATTAAAAAAGGACCTGGCCATTATCGCGAAAATCTGCCAAGTCCTCAAGTTGCTAGCAATACAAATGCTACTCAGAACCTATTTTGTGAATCCATTTTGTGAATCCATTTTTAAATGCCTGTTCTTCGGAATCCGCTAGCGGCTCTATTCAGCTTCTGGGGCGCTTGCCTCGGTGGTTTGGAGGGCACGCTCGAACTGCATGCGTTGCTCTGCGTTGCGCAGGAAGTAGCCGCTCATCATTGCCGAAGCCAGCAGTCGTCCCATATGCTCGCGGCTCGTGGTAATCGTGATGTCAAAATGCTCAGAGGGTAGCCCACCCAGAAGTCCAATAATATTGCGTTCCATCACTTGCATTACTTCGCCCGATCCGGGTTTCGACAGTTGAGCCACGGTTTCTGGACTCATGGACTGAATATACTGCCAGAGTAAGTTGCTTGACTCACCACCAAAGTATTCAGAAATTTTATTCGTTGCGTTGTTCACGGTAGGAACCTCACTCGGACTGTGGCCTTTGGTTTATGAACTTAATGTAACAAAGGACAAAACCGAGTACAGATGGGCAGAACCGAACCTAGAAAGACGGATCTACGTAATGGGAGGAGGTAGGGGAGAGGAATCAGGCTTCCCAGAGCGTCAGCCGACGGGAGTCAGGAGTTAGAAGTCAGAAGAGAGTTGGTGATGGGCAGGTTGCACTCTGTTTGTGGGTTTGATTGAGTTCAAAGATTTAAAACAGAAATGGGAAGCATTGAACTTCCCATTCTAGTAGCTGATATTGAGTGGACCTGATCTGAACGATTGACTTCAGGAGAGAACCGTCGGTAAATTCGGTGCATCAACCGGGTTGGGTTCGGTGTCTGCTTCGACTCGGCAGAGTTTTGCGCCCAGTCCTTGCAGTTTACCTTCCAGGTTTTCATAGCCGCGATCGAGATGCTGCAAGCTTTGAATGGTTGTGACACCATCGGCGGCTAATCCGGCCAAAACTAGCGCTGCTGAGGCTCGTAGGTCTGTGGCAACTACTGGGGCACCGGATAGCATCGGTACACCCCGCACAATCGCAATGTTGTTTTTGACGGTGATATCGGCTCCCATGCGGTTCAGTTCGGCCACATGACGCAGGCGGTTCTCGAATACGGTTTCGCTAATTACGCTATTGCCTTCGCTCAGGGTCAATAGCGCCATAAACTGGGCCTGCATATCAGTGGGAAACCCTGGGAAGGGCATGGTTTTGATATCTGTAGCAACATGTCGCTGGCCGGGAATTAGCCGCAGGCGGTTGGGCGCATCGGCCACTACATCAGCTCCAATACTGCGCAGCTTGGCAATCACGGCTGTGAGGTGATCGGGAACTACAGGAGCCAAGCTAATCTCGGAGCGAGTAATCGCTCCTGCCACTAAGAAAGTACCAGCCTCGATCCGATCGGGGATAATGCTGTAGTCGGTAGAGTGCAGCCGCGGTACGCCAGAAATCACAATGGTGTTGGTGCCGGCCCCACGAATCCGAGCACCCATCGCCCGACAGAAGTTAGCCAGATCCACCACTTCCGGTTCCTGAGCGGCATTTTCGATAATTGTTTCCCCTTCGGCTAGAGTGGCAGCCATCATCAGGGTTTCGGTAGCGCCAACGCTGGGGCAGTCTAGGTAAATCCTGGCTCCCTGCAAGCGTTTCTTACCACCCTTCAGGTAGGCATGCACCGTGCCATGCTCGATCTGCACATCGGCTCCCATTGCCTGTAGGCCCCGCACATGCAGATCCACTGGCCTCGCCCCAATCGCACAACCGCCGGGTAGAGGAACGCGAGCCATTCCCAACCGAGCCAGCAGCGGACCGATGATAAAAAAGCTGGCCCGGAGCTGACTGACCAACTCATAAGGTGCTTTCGACTGCCCGATGTGGCTAGCATTGATCTCAAGCGTGTCTCCCTGCCGCTGAAGCTTGACGCCTAGGGCCGACAAAATCTCGCCCATGCGGGAGACATCCACCAAAGAAGGCACATTACGGATGTGGCAATCATCCGCACAGAGTAGCGCCCCAGCCATAATCACCAGAGCAGAATTCTTGGCTCCGCTAATTTTGACCTGTCCTCGTAGTGGCTGCCTACCCCAGATACGAAGCACTGTTTTGTCTTCCTCGGTCGGAGCGTAGGAACTTGAAATGCTGAGATGAGAAGTAATGGCTCTGTCCTCCAGAACTTAATCAATTTTGTTTGCAACCTTTCCTGCAAACTATGGCCTCAAAGCTGCAAAGCAAACAAATTTGGTACTGATTCTACCGGAAACGTCAAGAATGTCCAGAAGTCTCCTCAGTGGAGTGTATCGCCTTCTGGCGATTTTGCTGTCAAAAAATTCAAACAGGCGAAGAAATTTTTGCCGCTGGAACAGTTGACGAAATCCTTTGTTTACGGCATGATGGTAAATCGCAGTCTGAAATGCGCGCCGAGTGCTTTAAGGTTGCCAAGATTGAATTTATGAGCGGAACTGGCGGAATTGGTAGACGCGCTAGATTCAGGTTCTAGTGTCTGTTAAAGACTTCCGGGTTCAAGTCCCGGGTTCCGCATTAGCCAGACGAAACAGGTTTAGCCAGAGATTTAGCCAGACAAGATAGGCACAGTGTATGGTGTATCGAAATTTTCGGTTTTGCGGGCGTTCCTGAGTGAATCGCTCCTAGGCCGGGCTATCTGTTGGTTATAGGTTGTCATAGTTGGTTAAACCTAATTGAAACCTAATTGCTCTAGCCAACATGTAAAGCCAGCTTAAAATTTCTTATAGGTCGATGATTTTCTGTAACAAAGATTTAATCATTTGCTCAAACGATTTGCGGCATGAGGATTGGAATTCGTTATGAAACCAATCAATAACTCTCAACAGAATCAACTCAAGCTGCGGCCAAATGAGCAGTTCAGGGCAAATGGTAACTGAGTTGCTCCAGGGCAGAAACAACCAGAGTAAGGTAGGCTGAACTAGAAACCTATTGTCTTGATATTTGCTGTTCTGACGTTTGCTGTCCTGACCTTGGCTGACACTTCAGTTGGCTGCCGCAAAAGATTGACGCAAGCGGACTGGTTCAGATAATGGGTGTCCTTTAGTGTGAGGTTGAGCGTTTCATGCGAGTTCTGCTGCTCTATCCCTTATTTCCTAAGACTTTTTGGTCGTTTGAGAAGATTCTGGAGCTAATTGATCGCAAAGTACTGCTGCCTCCCCTGGGGTTGATTACGGCGGCGGCCATTTTCCCGGCGGAATGGGAATACAAGCTCGTCGATCACAATGTGCGCGAAGTCACGGAAGCCGAGTGGGAATGGGCCGATCTGGTAGTTTTGTCGGCCATGATCGTGCAGAAGCAAGATTTTCTAGAGCAGATCCAGATCGCGAAACGACGAGGTAAGCGAGTGGCTGTGGGTGGACCCTATCCCACCTCTGTGCCAGAAGATGCCCTCGCCGCCGGAGCAGATTATTTGATTCTAGATGAAGGCGAAATTACGATTCCGCTGTTTGTGGAGGCAGTGCAACGAGGTGAGACGCAGGGAGTTTTCCGCGCTCCGAATGGCGAAAGGCCGGATGTGACCACAACGCCGATTCCGCGCTATGACCTGCTAGAACTGGATGCCTACGATTCGATGTCGGTCCAGTTTTCGCGCGGCTGCCCATTTCAGTGTGAATTCTGCGACATTATTGTGCTCTATGGCCGCAAACCTCGCACCAAAACACCCGAACAGCTTCTGGCCGAACTTGATTTTCTCTATGAACTGGGCTGGCGACGGGCCGTGTTTATGGTGGACGACAACTTTATCGGCAATAAACGCAATGTGAAGCTGCTGCTGAAACAGCTAAAAGGTTGGATGGCCGAGCATCAGTATCCGTTTGCCTTTAATACCGAAGCCTCAGTAGATTTAGCTCAAGATCCAGAGCTGATCCAACTGATGGTAGAGTGCAACTTCAACGCCGTTTTCTTGGGAATTGAAACCCCTGATGCCGACAGCCTGGAGCTGACCAAGAAATTTCAAAACACACGCAGTTCGTTAGTCGAGGCAGTCCAAACTATCAACCGAGCGGGCCTACGCATCATGGCGGGCTTCATTATCGGCTTCGATGGTGAGAAAAAAGGCGCGGGCGATCGAATTATTGAGTTTGTTGAGCAAACGGCGATTCCGACAGCGGTGTTTGGCCTACTACAAGCCTTGCCGAATACAGCCTTGTGGCATCGGTTAGAAAAAGAAGGACGGCTCTATAACCACAAGAGTGACGGCAACCAGTTCGCGCTGATGAACTTTGTCCCGACTCGTCCAGTGGAAGAAATTGCCCGCGAGTATGTCCATGCTTTCTGCACCCTGTACGAACCATCCAAGTTTCTAGATCGGGTCTATCGGCACTTTTTGCACATGAAGCCGTCGCCCTGTAAGGCGCCATTCCGGATGCCAAGTTTAGTCGAGGTAAGAGCGCTGCTCACGATTATTTGGCGGCAGGGCATCAAGCGCAACACCCGCTGGCAGTTTTGGTGGCAACTTTTTAGCATTCTGCGGCAGAATCCCGGCATCGCGGACCACTATCTGATTGTCTGTGCCCATGCGGAGCACTTTATCGAGTATCGCCAGATCGTCCGCGACCAGATCGAAGCGCAGCTTGCCGAGTATCAGGCTGAACAGGCACAACGAGAAGCAGCCCAGGTGAAGTCGGTGGAAGTTGTCGCCAGTTAGAGGTCGGTTCGGCATCGGTTGGTAGAGGCAGTTCCAGAACTGCTCTTGTACCAAAAAAGCAAAAAGGCGGGTTTGATTTCAGTCTCAATACCCGCCGATCGAATTACATCAATCTCACTAAAATCTCACTGATGTGGACTAGATGATTTTGGCGGTTCGTAGGCCGAAGTATAGGCCCATTGCCAGACCAAATGCGGTACCCAGCAGAATAAAGTAAGTAATCACTCCACCCATTCCGGTTGCTCTCCGTTTGCTCCAAGTTGTCTACACCGATCATTGAACCATTCAGGTGGCGCACTGCTCAACTGTTGGACTCTCGATTTGACTCTCGATCCGTCTCACAGTTCACTAAAGAGGCCAGGTAGCCCCGCGGCGTGATCATCCAATCGGCAAAGGTGCGCGTGCTTTGGTTGCCAATTAACACAACCGTCAGCATGTCAATCGGGTGCGCTAGCATCTGGTCTAAGGTCGTGAGCGTCACCTGCTGATCGGGACGATAGACTGAGCGGACAATCGCCACCGGCGTCTGGGCAGCGCGGTGGGCAAGAAAAATCTGCTGTGCGGTTTCAATCTGCTGCGTCCGGGTTTGGGATTTGGGATTGTAGAGCGCCGTAACAAAATCAGCTTGGGCCGCGGCGGAGAGTCGTGTTTCGATCACAGTCCAAGGCGTAAGTAAATCGCTGAGGCTGATGGCGCAAAAATCATGCATCAGGGGTGCACCAACTTGGGCCGCGGCGGCCTGCAGAGCGGTGATGCCGGGAAATACCTCTACTGCTGGCGTTTTGCCATCCCAGCCGGAATGCTGAAGCTGCTCCATCACCAGTCCAGCCATGCCGTAAATGCCGCAGTCACCAGAGGAAATCACCGCGACCGTCAGTCCCCAGTTCGCCAGTTCGATGGCGCGTTCGGCCCGCTGGCGTTCTTGAGTAATAGGCAGGGCTTCGACGATCTGGCCGGGTCGCAGCAAAGCCTGAATCAAATCCACATACAGCCTGTACCCAATCACGGCATCGGCATGAGTAATGGCGGTTTGAGCCGCGGGCGTGATCTGATTGAGCTGGCCAGGGCCTATTCCGACTAACCAGAGCTGGCCTCGGCGTCCGGTATATTCCTGGTCGGCTTGGGCGATCGCAATTGTCACGGCTCCCGGCTGATCGGGCTGGCGAATAATTTGTTTGCGGACACGGAGTAAGGAAGCATCCGAGGAGGGACTGGCCGCTAAGATTGCGGCAGCTTCGGCTACGCTGGGTGTGCCAACTTCGGCTTCCACGACAGCAGAGGGCGTCGGTACAGAAACTTGCCGCAGTTGCTCAGCCGAGAAACAGCGGAGCGGCCACTGGCGGCCCTGACAGAGTTCCACTAACCCAATTTCATTTGCTTTCAGGTCAATGGTGGCAACGCCAGCAATCGCCGCCTCGGCCAAATGATGAGCGCGACACACCGATTGAACCGCCGTTTCGATCAAGGCTCTGGAGGTGCCTCGTTCGCAGCCAATCCCAACCCACAGCACTCTGGGATGCCACTGCACTTTAGGAAAATCGGCCTCAAGCGAAAAGCTGCGCTGCATCGGGCTGATCCAGATGCGTGCTCTGGGAGAGGGAGTAGGTGGTGAGCCGGCTGGAGCAGGCACTTCTGGAAAGCCGAACTGAAAGGAATGCTCAGCGGGTAAATGGTTTTGCCAGAGCGTGGAGCCAGCTTCTTGGATTACCTGTACCGGTTCTTGGCGAGCAATGGCGCTGCTCACGGCTGTCCAATCGCCGGAACCCGGCTGCCAACCAAACGGTTTACCCAAACGATCGATAGCGGGTAGAGCCAGCCCGTTAGCGGCTCCGGTCAAAACCGGCGTGGCGTGGAGCTGGCGGGCTACCGCTTGTGCTAGGGCATCGGCTCCAGCTTGGTGTCCCCCACAGAGGCTGATCACAAACTGACCGTTGGTATCTACAACCACCACGGCTGGATCGGTGGCCTTATGCTGCAACAACGGCGAAATTAACCGCACTACCGCGCCGGTTGCCAGACAAAAAATCAAACCTCGATGAGCTGGCCACTGCTGGGTCAGATGTTCTCGCAACAAATCTGAACCTACCTGAAGCGAAGGAATGGGCAGTTTCGCCTGCTGAATTTGCTCACCAATCGGGGCTGGGACCCAGAGCGAAACGGCAGCAGTTTCCCAGAGCGGCTGGAGGCGCTGCACGCCGGTGAAGGTGGTGGTAAGGGCTAGCAGCGGCTGAAAATCGTGGAATAGCAAGGTGAAACGATCCATTCAAGCGACTTATTGAGCTTATAGCATTTTGGCTGGGTGCCGCCTTTTCCGTATCGGTCCGACATACGCTAGGCTAAAGACAAGCCCAATGCACGGAATTCTGTACTTTCGACATGCATTTTGAACAGGTAAACCTGTGCAGAATCAAGGCTGAATCCTGATGTGCTGAATCACGATGTGTGAACACGAGGACGTAAGATGAGTCAGACTGTTACCCCTCCTACCAATCCCCCTGCCGCTAGTCGGCCTCCAGCAACCCAGCCAGCCGCGATTTCAGCCGAGACTACTAGTTTTAACGACTTTGTCCAAGAAACGCTGGCCCTAACTCGTCGCCTATTCATTCAGCTGCAGCGCCGTCCCTCTACGTTGATTGCCGGAATTATTCAGCCGGTAATGTGGCTGGTGCTGTTTGGAGCGCTGTTTCAGAATGTGCCGCAAGGTTTATTTGGCGGCAGTCAGAACTACGGTCAGTTTTTGGCGGCGGGCGTGATTGTCTTCACCGCCTTTGGAGGTGCCCTGAATGCTGGGCTGCCGGTGATGTTTGATCGCGAGTTTGGCTTCCTGAATCGGTTGCTGGTAGCACCACTGGCCTCGCGCTTTTCGATCGTGCTGGCCTCGGCCATTTTTATCGCCACCATGAGCCTGGTGCAGACGGCAGTGATTTTGGGCATGAGCGCGTTTCTGGGCGCTGGGTTACCAGGATTAGGCGGTTTGGGCTTGGTGGTGCTGATTGTGCTGATGCTGGTACTGGGTGTGACGGCCCTTAGCTTAGGATTGGCCTTTGCCCTGCCGGGGCATATCGAGCTAATTGCTGTGATTTTTGTCACCAACTTGCCGTTGTTGTTTGCCAGCACAGCTCTGGCACCGTTGTCCTTTATGCCCAAGTGGTTGCAGGTGGTAGCTAGCTTGAACCCCCTCAGCTACGCGATCGAGCCGATTCGCTATATCTACACCCATAGCAGCTGGGATTGGCACAGTGTGGTGATGCAGGCTCCGTTTGCCACGATTAGTTTGGGAACGGCGCTACTGGTTTTGGCGGGATTCAGCCTCGTTGCTTTGCTGAGTATTCGACCATTGCTGCGGCGGTCGTTTGCCTGATTCTAGCTAGAGGCAACAGGTTGCAGGAATTTGGTTTACTCAAAGAAAAACCGAACAGGCCGCGTTCAAAAACCGAATTTGTCGTTAAACTTTGAGAGAAATTGGGAGCAATTCCCACTTGAGTTGCGTCCTAGCTGAACAGCATTGAGTTGTTGAAAATCGCTCTGTGAGGAGTTTCAGGCTAATGAGCAAGAATTTTCTACTTAAACAAATTTCTCAATTCACAATTGGACTGGTTGTGGCAGGAGCAGGGTTGAGCGCCGGGATTGGCGTTGCTTCGGCTCAGGGTGTGGATCCGCTCGATGCTAATCAAGCCCGAGATTCTGACCCCTTCTCGAACCGGGACAATGGCTATTCTCCCTTCTTCAACATGATGCACCGCATCCAGCTTGGCAATGTCCGCAGCATTTCCGAGTTTAGTAAAGACCAGCAGGAAAATCTTGGTACTGAGGCGGATGATTTCCGTACTCGGCAGCGCGAGTTGATGCAGCAGAACCAGCAATCACCGACCCCTGTGGAACCCAGTGCTGTACCCACTGAACCGCCCGTCGTGAACCCGTAGCTTAATCTGATTCGGGCTGCTCTATGGACACTGCTTTATGGACCATGACTCGCAAATTCAAGCCGTCTTAAGCTTTTGGTTTGGGGATCCGCCAGAGGCCGCTTCCTACGCGCAGCGCCGTAAGTTTTGGTTTGGCAAACAGCCGGAGTTGGATGCCGAGATTCGGCAGAAGTTTGCGGCGATCTATGAGCAGGCAGCCGCTGGAGCATTGGATGCTTGGCAACAGCTTCCGGCTGGCTGTCTGGCTTTGGTAATTGTGCTGGATCAGTTCTCCCGCAATATGTTTCGCGATACCCCCCAAGCCTTTGCTACTGATGCCAAAGCGCTGCAAATTGCCCAGCAGGCAGTCGCTCAGGGGTTCGATCAGCAGCTTGCTCCGATTCAGCGGATTTTTCTGTATTTGCCGTTTGAGCACAGCGAAAATCTAGCCGATCAGCATCAGTCGGTTGAGCTGACCCGCCAACTCAGTGCCGAGGTTCCTGAACTGGCCGATGTGTTTGATTACGCCGTGCGGCATCAGGATGTGATTGAACGGTTTGGGCGGTTTCCCCATCGCAATCGGATTTTGGGCCGGGAGAGCACTCCAGAAGAAATCGAATTTCTCAAGCAGCCCGGTTCTTCGTTCTAGAGGCCGAGCTAGAGGTTGCTGTTGGCTTCGGGTTGGGTAATCAGCGCTAGTTCGATCTGCTCTTCCGCAGGCTGGGATAGCTTCACCTGCAAACCGGCTCCAAAGAACTGATTCAGTTTTTCTTGCTTTTTCTGCCAGGTTTCCAGCAGAATCAGCGGCGAGTCAAACTCCAGGATCAGGGCATAGGCCCCATCGATGGCTTCTTCCCGGATACCAACCAGCACAGGCCGCTCCTCGTCTGTAGGGCTGAGACCGAGATATTCTAAAGAGCTGTCGAGATGGGCTGCCTGTCCGTAGCGATAGCGGGTTACGTCTTTGCGAATCTGAGTTTGGATGGGCGTGGCCTGTTGTTCGCGTAGGGCGATGACTTCAGCGGTAGGGGGTTGGGAATAGGGTACGGGCTTTAGCTCAGCCGACTTGAGGGCCAAGCCACCCAGCAACAGCGGAATTCCATAGAAGAAACCCACTAGGTTCAGGGTTGCGTTATCAGCCACATAGGCTGCTACCCCAATCACCGACAGAATGGCTCCGATCACTAAGCCCACCGATCCTAAGGAAATTTGACGTAACATGGTTCATGGATTGAATCGTCTAGTTAACAATTATTAACCATCTTGGTCTGCTCTGGTTGGCCTGCTTTGACAGAACAGCCAGAACAGCGATTGTAGTCGTCAGGATTGGTAGATAATCCACCTGTTCAGGAGTTGTTATGACAGATACTCAGCCCGATATTGAGTCTTTGCGTACCCGGTTCCAGTTGATTGAAAGCAAACGCGAGTCCTTGATTCGCCTACTGGAACAGCCCAACCTCGGTACCCTCCGGATTGATGTCAATCAAGCATTGGAAGAAATTGATGAGTTAATCGAAGAGTTTAAACGCACCTTTCCGGATGGTTAGAAGTCAGGAGCCAGGAGCCAGGATTTGTGGGGCTACCAAGGACCTGTAACGAATGACAAGACGAATGACAATCAGTCGGTAAAGTAATCTGTGAGGCTGTATTAGACCGGCAGCAATCTGCTATTGGTAGAGAAGTAGGCTGTCGATTCTTTGACCTTCATCGTTTGACTGTCGGGGACCCCAGCCCCGTCTATTTTTGGCAGAACACTAGTTGACAAAACCGATTTATGGCAAACACCTATACCGTTGAAATTCACCATCGAGGTGATGTTCACACTCTGACTGTTCCTGAAAATGAAACCATTCTGTCTGCGGCTCAGGCTGTTGGCTTGGACTTGCCCTTTTCTTGCAGTGCCGGAGTCTGTACCACTTGCGCCGCCCAAATTCTATCCGGCAGCGTGGACCAAAGCGATGGTATGGGAGTCAGCCCCGAACTACAAGCCCAAGGCTATGTGCTGCTGTGTGTGGCCTATCCCCGCTCCGATCTGAAAATTGAAACCGAGAAAGAAGATACGGTCTATCAGCTGCAATTTGGTCAGTTTCAGAAAAGCGGCAAATAGGTGGCAACTGGTAAATGAGCTAACAGTGGGCGATTAGGACGCAACTATGGTGACTCGTTTTCTATCGCTGGAGCTGGATTTGATTGCACCGGCTGAACTGCAGCGGTCGATTCTGGCCGAGTTGCGTCGCTATGGAGAACCGCTGCGGTGGGCGATCGTGGCCGTGGATGGCGAGCGAGCCAAAGCTCACATCGAAGCCGTGGTGACGTGTGAATCCACGTTTTTACTACCAACCGATGCCGTAACCCTGGTTTAAGGGATTTCTGCTGTTAAATCTGCCGAGGTTGAATGTGCCTGCTTCCTTGAATCATCGTCCCTACACAGCGGTGCTGCTTGTCCCTACTGGCGTTGGAGCCGCCATTGGTGGCTATGCGGGGGATGCGTTGCCGGTGGCGCGGGCACTGGCTCAGGTGGTGGATCGGCTGATTACCCATCCCAATGTCCTAAACGGAGCACAGCTCTACTGGCCGTTACCCAACGCCCTTTATGTGGAAGGCTACGGCCTCGATCAGTTTGCGGCAGGGGAATGGGGGCTGCGTCCGGTGCATCAAAACCGGATCGGATTAGTGCTCGATCAGGCAATTGAACCGGAACTGCGGGTGCGTCATCTGCAGGTCGCGGATGCGGCACAGGCTACGCTGGGCCTCAGCTTAACCGACTACGTGGTGACGGATGCTCCGCTGGGGGTGGAATTGAGAACAGCCGCCTCTGGAGCCACCTGGGGAACGATTCACCAGCCAGCCAGTCTACTGCGAGCAGTGGAAAAGCTGAAAGATGCCAGAGCGGAAGCAATTGCGGTGGTGGCTCGCTTTCCTGATGATTCAGGTACCGAAGCGCTGCAACTCTACCGACATGGCAAGGGCGTTGATCCACTCGCTGGAGCCGAAGCTGTGATTAGCCATTTGGTGGTCCGCACCTTCCAATTACCCTGTGCCCACGCGCCTGCCCTGTCGCCCCTGCCCCTTGATCCGTCCTTGTCGCCTCGATCAGCGGCGGAAGAATTGGGCTACACCTTTCTCCCCTGTGTGTTGGTGGGATTGAGTCGGGCACCGCAGTTGATCGACCAGCGAACGTCACCGCAGGCGCAGGATATCTGGGCTGATCAGGTAGATGCCTTGATCGTGCCGGAAACGGCCTGTGGCGGTAGTGCTGTGCTCAGTTTCAGTCAATCGGCTACGAAAATTATCACGGTAAAAGACAATTCGACTCGCCTCAAGGTGACTGCCGAGGCACTAGGGATTCAGTCACTGACGGTCCAGTCCTATCTAGAAGCGGTTGGAGTTGTGGCGGCCCATCGAGCTGGTGTGCATCCTGCCGCTTTGTCAGCCAATTTGCCTGCAATTCAACCATTGGGGCAATCGAGGCAGCAATCGAGTTAAATTCTGGTCGAGTTGCGGAATGGTCACTAACTTTTGGCAGGGTTGGTTGGTTTGATTCGGATCTCGGCAAATGCTAGCCTTAAACCAATCCAGCTTGACACGAAATTGCCTGGAATTTAGGGCGAATTCGATTGCCAGTTCAAGCGTCTTAACTTTATTTCCTGCGCTGTGTCTGACCCCAGTTCTCCGAAACCGAATGTAGAACCCCTGAGCCGCGTTCAAGTCTTGATTGCAATGGGGGTAACGGCAGTGGTGCTGCTGCTGTTTGCGCGTCTGTGGCTATTTTTTGATACGTCTGCGGTGCTATTGCCCCTCCAATGGTCTGGCTTAGCTTTGCTGGTGGGCATTGGTACCGGCCTGGGAATTACGGCAGCTAGCGCCTTGATGTACCGGATTTGGGAGGCTTACCGCAAAAGCGCCGACTATTATCTGGAGCTGGTCATTCGACCTTTAGCATTGCCGGATTTGATTTGGCTGGGGTTGCTGCCTGGTATGAGCGAAGAGCTGCTGTTTCGCGGTGTGATGTTGCCGGCGTTAGGCTTGACCTGGTTTGGCTTAATTCTCTCCAGCCTGTGTTTTGGCATTCTGCACTTTAGCGGCAGCCAACAGTGGCCCTATGTGGTGTGGGCAACGGTGATCGGAGTTGTGCTGGGGTTGAGTGCCCTGCTGTCGGGCAATTTGCTCGTGCCAATTGTGGCCCACATCACGACCAATCTGATTTCGAGCTGCGTGTGGAAGCTGCGGAATGAATAGTTGCCTCAGTAGGTGGTCCAGCAGTAGGTCCAACAGTAGGTGCAGTACAGCGACATTGCCAAAGCTCATCAACCGTGACAAACTGATAGCCCTCGTCTAAGAGGCGTGGAATGATTTCAGCCGCAATCTGGGCCACGTCTTCACCGCCGCAGTAGCCATCATGCAGGACGATAATTGAGCCGGCTTGAGTCTGATTTAGAACCCGCTCCGCTGCCACGGCTACTCCTGGCCTGACCCAGTCTTCCGGCACCACGCTCCACATGACTGGACGGTATTGCCACTGCTCTAACCAACGCAGAATTTGCGGTGTAAAAAAGCCGTTAGGCGGGCGGACATCGCGAATCTGCTGCTGCACTGCGGCCAAGTCGAGCTGGCAAGCATTGGCAATGGCGGTTTGGGTCTGAAGTAGACTTTGCTGTAGTTCTTGAGGCGATAGCAACGTAAACGAACGATGGTGATAGCCATGCAGGCCAATCCAGTGACCGCGCTGCCAAATTGCTTGCGCCACTTCGGGCGATCGATCCACGCAAACTCCCAACCAAAAAAAGCTGGCTTGAATCTGATAGTGATCCAATACCTCTAGCAGATAGGGCGTATGCAGCGGATGCGGACCGTCATCAAACGTCAGAGCAATCGTTTTCGTGGCGGCAGCACCGGCCCAGAGGCATTGGGGAAACGCCGGTTTGAGTAATTTGTGAATTAGCGGATAGAGGGGAGCAAATTGCATGAATCAATTAAAGGCAAAAGCGCTGACAGGGACTATCCTACCCTACTGAAAAATTGGCATGAATGGCTGGTCAATGATTGGTTAATGATGGATGAATGGTCAATGGCTGGAGCAATAGGTTTGCCGCACCCAAGCCGACTGGACGAGAGACGAGAGAATGTCCCGATTCAACGGCTTCACCAAGAAACCATCCAAGCCAGGATTATCTTCTTGCCGCAGCCAGCTTGGTGCATGGACATCGGTCAACGCCACAATCGTAATGCCAGAGGTATCCGCCAGAATGCGGAACTGATGCACCAAAGATTTGGGCCATTGGTTTTGATTCCCCGTCAGAATCAACAGATAGGGAGGAGCCTGACTGGCTCTCGCCATCGCCTGCTCCGGAGAACTCGCAACGACCAATGGACAACGCAGATGACCCAGCAGCGATTCAATCAACTGAAGGTCATCAGAGCCTTGATCTAATATCAAAATATAGTTCTGCAACTGTTCCATGAGAGCATTAGCACGCTATGGGCTAATATAGCTCTCTAGATTTATTGCTAGTTCGTGGTATAAACGGTAGAAACTTTGAATTTAATAGCTTCCAGCGATCATTTCTAATTTGAAACTTTCCATTTTTCTTAGCTTTTCCTGTCAGGTACAAAACAAACCTTTTTATTGAATTATTGGGAAAGTATGTAAATTTTTGAAGTTAAAAGTTTTACTTTCTCGAAACAAGACAACAACTTAATTTGTCGCTCTATTTGTTAACAATTCTCCAGAGAAGTTCATTGTTTTTCTGATCTTTCACAGGTATAGATGCCAATTTAAGATCAGGATTATTCTTTAGAAACTGTTTAAACGCCTGCCGCCATTGTTTGCTGCTTCTGGGATGGAAGAAATACATATCGCTGAAGAAATCGCTGTCTAAGCCTTGACTAAGCTGGTTTACTTCTGCCAGCAGAGTACCAGGATCATCGACAGTTTGAGTGGAGCAGGTGTAGCAGGTCGGGCGCAGCAGTAGCTGTACCCCTGGTTTGAGTGCATGGCTGAGGGCTAGCAAATCGCCCGTTTCGGCATCGCTGATCAGCAACGGACGAGCGGCTGAGTTGATCACCTGAGCTACAGCCCAATTTTCTTGATTCAGCGTTTTTTGCCACCAAGTCGGAGCCGAGAAACTGGCAAGGCAGGAAACCAAACCAGCGCAGCATACCGCCGCCATTAGCAATCGGCCATTGCCCCAGCCTCGTCGAGCTTGAATCATTTGGCTGACAAGGTAAACTACGGCAAGCTGGATTCCTAATAGCGAAGGAATAAAGTAGCGGGGAAAGGTTGAGCGCAACCCGCCCAAGGCCAAATCCGCCAGCATCAAGGGCAAAATCGGCGTCAGAGTCAGGACCAAAACCATTAGCCAAACCTGCCGCGCGGTTGAGCGCCACAGAGAATAGAAAGCATAGGCCACCAGCAGCAGTACTCCTATCTGAACCAGGCGATCGATCAGTAGCTCACCCCGGTCATAAAACACGCGCCCTACGATACTGGCCCAGGTCAGCACCAACCGCGGCCAGGATTGCTGATTGTTGGTCCAATCCGTCACTGACTGCGCCTGCGACAGGTTTGTCACCAACAGCCACAGCCAGGGCAAAAACAGCATCAGGCCGGTGCAGCTGGCAATTAGATAGGCCATCCAGCGTCGAGTTATGCGAGATTTGAGCAGAGGAAATCCTGATTCCAACAGCAGATAAATTCCGTGGGCCATTACAACCAAACCGCTGAGCAAGAAGGTGTAGAGGCTGAGGGTAACGCTGAAGGCATAGAGCAGCCAACTCAGGTAAGTCTGGGTCCGCAGTGCTCGCAGAAAGACCGCTGTCATCACTAAGGTAACGGTTCCCCAAAGGCTGTACTGCCGCGATTCTTGGGCGTAGATCACCTGAAACGGCGAAATGGCCCACAGCCCAACCGCAACCCAACCCGGCAAGGCCGAGGCAAACGCACCAGTTTTGACGAATAGCTCCTGACTGAGCCAATATACGGCGGGTAGACTCAACAGGCTAAAGAGGGCAGGCAGCAAGCGATAGGCCGCCACCGAACTGCCAACCCAGTGGATCCAAACATGGGCAATCGCGTAGTACAGCGGTGGGTGCTGCGTATCTTCGACCGCCAAACTCTGGATAGTCGCACTTAAACCTCGGTCAGAAGTAGGCTGCTGAAACTGCTGGAGTTCCTGCACACTGACCACCTCTGAGGCAGCAAAGTGTTGTACCACGTCCGCTTCGGTATAGCCAGCGGCCCGCAGGGACGTAAAGGCTTCGTCGTACCAATAAACTTTCCGGTCGAGATGGGCAAAGCGAAACAGCAGCCCTAGGCTCAGCAAAACTACCAGCAGAAACCGCA
This sequence comes from Leptolyngbya sp. NK1-12, assembly GCF_032598965.1. Taxonomy (NCBI): domain Bacteria; kingdom Bacillati; phylum Cyanobacteriota; class Cyanophyceae; order Leptolyngbyales; family Leptolyngbyaceae; genus Leptolyngbya; species Leptolyngbya sp. NK1-12. The sequence goes on along the minus strand of NZ_CP053586.1, from coordinate 4,360,803 downwards.
TGACTTGATATAAAGAAAATCAAAGAAAGGTTAAGCCTTCTGCTGTAGAGTTCCCGTTCTAGGCAATGACCGCACCTGGGTAGCCAATCCTGCTTAAAGCAAGTTTGCCCATTGGGGGTTTTCCTGGAGCTGCTTCAATATCTTCTTAATGTCCTGTGTCCGGTCTTTTTTGACGATTAGCGTCACCTTGCCATCCCGCACAATCACCGTATCGTCTAAGCCAATCGTGACGATCAGGTCATCATCATCGGTGGCGTAGAGCAGCGTGCCCTGGGTATCGAGTCCGACATGTTTGGCCAGCTCCACATTGGGGTTCTCATCCTTGAGCAGACGTTCGATGGCGTTCCAATCCCCCAAGTCATCCCAGCTAAAGCTAACCGGCAGCACATAGGCTCGGTCGGTTTTTTCCATCAGCGCATAGTCGATGCTGAGTTTGGGCAGATTCAGATAGGCCGAGGGTCCCTGCTGCTGCAAAGGTTGCAGAATCTCTGGCGCGTGAATTTGCAGCTCCTTGAGCACGATGCCCGCTGGAAACACAAACATGCCGCCATTCCAGCTAAACCGACCCGTCGCCAAAAATTGTTCTGCTGTCGCGAGATCGGGCTTTTCGGTAAAGCGGCTCACCTTATAACCCGGCAGTTGGTTAAATGTACCGATGGCTTCCCCCTGTTCGATATAGCCATAGCCGGTAGAGGCATAGGTGGGTTTAATGCCAAGCGTGGCAATAGCAGCATTTTGCTGGGCCAGCTCTTCAGCGGCCTTCAGGGTTTGCTCAAAGACATCTTGCTCCCCGATCCAATGGTCAGCAGGGAAAAAGCCGATAATGGCGTCTTCTCCATAGCGCTGGGCAATTTCCAGCGTGGCCCAGGCAACGGCGGGGGCAGTATCCCGTCCTTCCATTTCTACCAGCAGGTTTTCCAGCGGCAGATTCGGGAGCTGCTGCCTCACCCCTTCTTCGAGATGGGCCGCTGTAATCACCCACAATCCTGACCAGCCACCAGCCAGGTTCAATAAACGGTCTGCTGTTGCTTGCAGCAAACTCCTACCGCTGCCATCTAAGCTGAGAAACTGTTTGGGACGATGTTTCCGACTTAGAGGCCAAAACCGCTCTCCTTTACCACCAGCTAAAATTACGGGGATCATGACATTTGGGTGATTGTTCTACAATTTCGCCTTATCCTAACAAGTCTTGCGCGCGTCTCAGATCCGCTGAAATACTCGCTTTATCGCAATTTCATCAGCAATAGGTCAATTCCCCCCGATTTTCACGGAAGCAAAATCTCTCTGCTCACTCGTTCAAGTTGAACCAGAGGAGGGAAGACAGTCTATCCACGGTTCAGGTTATAATTCGGGGGCAATTAAACAAAACTAAACATTTAGCGAAATTCTTCTACTTAAGAAGTCATGCAGCTAAGCGATTCCATTCGATAGCTCCCCTAGGTATTCTATTGCGGCGGCGTTTTGCCAAGGCCATCGACCTATAGCTGGATGCGGGTTACATAAGCCATCAAGAGGTGAAAGCGTGAAACAGAAGGGATATGACTCTCAATTGCAGCGTCCGACCCAGGAACCTCCGAATGAGGTAACCAATGGGATGACATCCCCGCCTGCATTAGAGCCTGACCGTTCTGTAAGTCCTGCTTCTGTAAATCCTGCTATTGCTCGCCCTGGCATGGGCAAATGGCTGTTTCGAGGGTTTGTCTTAGGCTTAAGCGCGACGGTTTCTGCCGTGGTAGGGGCTGCTCTGGTGTTGATGATGCCACTGCCGACAGCCATAGCGCCTACTGGCGCCCGTGAGCCGTTTTCGCTAAACGATCTGTGGCGTCAAGGCTTTCGCTATCAAATTACCCGTCCGGTGAATATTTTGGTGATGGGAGTTGATTTACCGCTGAACCTGCCTGAGGGCAGTGACCCTAACGATATGTTTGCGGGCCGCAGTGACACAATGCTGTTGGTGCATCTGGACCCGGCTACCCAGACAGTCAGTGTTCTGTCGATTCCCCGCGATACCAGAGTTGATATTCCAGAGCTAGGAATCGAAAAAATCAACTACGCTAATGCGGCAGGAGGGCCGGAACTAGCAGCCAAGGTTGTTAGCAGCACGTTGAATGGCGTCACGATTGATCGCTATGTCCGCGTCAGCACTGGTGCCTTTCGGGAGTTGGTGGACTTGATGGGCGGCATTGAGGTCTATGTGCCCGAACGCATGGAATACACCGACAACACCCAGAAGCTCAAAATCGATCTTCAGCCCGGCCACCAAACCCTAAGCGGCGAACAGGCAGAACAATTTGCTCGCTACCGCAACGATGCCGATGGCGATATTGGGCGAGTGCAGCGCCAGCAGCAGGTAATTCGGGCACTGCGGGAAAAATTGAGCAGTCCGGCCATGCTCACGAAGCTGCCTGCCGCAATTGAGCTGTTTCAAAAGTACATCGACACCAATTTGTCGATGGAAGAGATGCTGGCCTTGGCGAACTTTGGCCTAGATCTGGAGCGAGACAACTTCCAGATGGTGATGTTGCCCGGTCGCTTTAGCACTCCCGACGAATCGGTGGCCAGCTACTGGATTCTGGATCCGGTCGCCAAAGATCAGGTGATGCAAGAGCATTTTGACGTCAGCTCGATTGCCGCTGTGACGCAGCAGCATGACCGCAAGGAATTGCAGATTGCGGTACAGAATGCCTCTAGCAATCCCCAGATTGGCACCCAGATGGCTGCTTATTTAGAAGCTCAAGGCTATGGAAATGTCTATGTGATCGAAGATTGGCCTGAGGCCCAAAGCCAGACCCAGATCATTGCCCAACGGGGCGACTTGCATAGCGCTGAACTCATGGAGGCAGTGTTGGGTGTGGGTGAAATTGTGCCCGCCTCCACTGGAGATTTGCAGTCTGATCTAACAATTCGTGTCGGCAATGACTGGACGCAGCAGCCGCGGATTCAGAATAGTTACTAGCTTGAGATAGTTACTAGCTTGAGCGAGTTGGGCTGAGGTTATCGAGCATGATGGACAGGAGGCGAAACCGTGAATCAGATTCCGTCCCTACAAGGCGATAGGTCAGGTAATAGGCCAGCAGCTCAGCCAGAGGTTGGCAGGGGGGCGTTGCATTCCCGATTGCAGCGCTGGTGGAAGGGCATCCTGTATGGAATTCTTGTCCTGGTGCTGGCCGGTTTCTGGGTGCTGATGTTGGCTCTGCCGGTGGCAGCCCAGCCCGATACGGTCAACTACAACAACGCTAACCTAAACAACCAGGACTTCTCTCACGCCGATCTGCATGGCAAAAACTTTGTGGCGGCTGAGATGCGCAACATCAATTTAGAAGGGGCCGATCTGAGCAATGCCATGCTGACCAAGGGCGTCATGCTCAACGCCAATTTGCGCAATGCCAACTTGACTGGCGCTTTGGTGGATCGGGTGTTTCTGGTTGGCTCAGATATGACAAACGCGATTCTAGAAGGGGCTACTCTGGCCCGCACCAGCTTTCAGGATGTGACAATCACAGGAGCCGATTTTACCGATGCCATCATTGACCGCTACGAGCTGATTCAACTTTGCGAACGAGCTGATGGTGTCAATCCGGTCACGGGCGTGACCACGCGCGATAGTTTAGGCTGCCGCTAGCTCTCAATCCAGGGTTTAACGGCGTCCCAATCCAGAAATTCCTGCAAAATGGATTGGTAGCCCGCACTGTTGGGATGCAGGCCATCTTGAGTGAGACGACTCATCCACCAGGCTTCACCCCGCGATAGCCAGCAATCGAAAATATCAAGATAAGGAATTTGTCGAGCTTCGCAGGCCAGCCGAGTTGCTTGTTTGTAGCGATACTGGTCGGCGTGGTTATAGTACAGACACTTTGAGAAGGGCATTTTGCGCTCATTTACCGGCGTCATACCCACAAACACTACCGGACAGAGCTGTTGCGCCTGATCCAGCAGGTCAGCCACATCGATCTCAAAGTCGGCAAAGTCGGTGAAATTCTTGCCATCCAAACGACCCAGACGCGCTGAATCGTTCAGCCCAACTGAGAGAATAATCATATCGGGCACCCGGTGTCGCAATTCGCCGCGATGGCGAAACTCGCTCTCTAGCCGCCGTGCTACCTGCCGCATCCGGTCTCCCCGCACCCCCAGGCTATACAGGGCGTGACCAGGACTTTCAGGGGTCATCCACTGCCGCCGCAGTCGCTCGACCCAACCGCCACCCTCTGGATCGCCAAATCCGTAAATCAGGCTATCTCCTAGTGCCACAATTCGTAACGATGTGGGCTGGGAAGGCAGGGTAGATAGGGAATGAGAAGACTGAGCTTGCGTTCGCTGATCGGAGGTATGGGCAAGAGTTTGCATGCTACAGCAATCAGAACAAAATGACGAGTAAAGTTAAGTTTGATTTAATTGCGCTTTGTATGGGACTTTACCATTCCTGGCGTCAACTTAGCAATTCTTAGTATAAGTGCCCAGGAAATGCGCTTGGCTTCAGCTCAGGTTCATGCTAGACGCCGCCAGCTTAACATTGAGCTGATGAAAATTGTGTCAACTACCCGACCGCTAAATAAAATTCTGGTCAAGTCAGGTTAAGCGTCGCTGTTGGAAACCCTGGGGTAATCTTCAGACATTCGCATTGTTTCGATCGTGCTTTTGATGGTGGCCGCGATCGGCATGGCTAAAACTACACCGATAAAGCCAGCTACCCGTCCGCCAATCAGCAGCGCAATGATAATCCAAATCGGATTGAGGCCGGTAAAATCTCCCCGCAAGCGAGGCGCAATAATGTTGTCGGTAATTTGCTGAAAAACTACGCTAGCAACCACCACCTGCACAGCAGGCAGAAATCCCTGTAGGCCAAACACCAGCAGCGTCACCAAGCCGATGCCAACCGTGGCTCCAAACAGCGGTACCACTTCCAGCAGGCCAATGATCAGCACAAATAGCAGCGCAAACTTGATCTGCAAAATCAAAAACGTCGGAATCAGAAACAGCACCATCACCAGCGCCAGCAATAGTTGGCTCAAAAAAAACTGGTGAAACTGCTGTTTCAGAGAGGTGCTGAGGGCATTGCCCAGTTTGCTCGGCAGCAGATTGGTTAAGCCTTTCCAACAGCGTTCGCCATAGAGCAGCATATAAAACGCCAGTACGATCAGCAGAATCGTCGCGAAGATCTGACCGACCGTATTAATGGCCAATTCGGGCAGCTCGGCAATGCCAGCCTGAACCTGATTGTTGACCTGATTCGTGATCTGGTCGAGGTCGAACGGCAGTTTGTGTTGGTTGATAAAGCTTTGCAGCCAGTTGATGTTGCGGTTTCCGGCTTCGAGTAGAGCTGGCAGCCCTTGCAAAAGCTGGGTGGCCTGCCCAATCACAATCGGGAGCAGGGTAAATCCCAAGATGACCAGCGTCACCAGAAACAAGAACAGAACCAGCAGGACAGCCTGGGTCCGGTTGAGGCGAAAGCGCTCGAACAGCCGTACCAAGTAATCCAAAATTAGCGCCAGGATGATGCTGAGAATCAGGAAGGTAATTAAACCTTCAAAGTACTGAAAAACCTGACTCAGTACCCACAGGTTTAAGACAATAATTGGTCCGCTGAGTCCGTACAGCAGATAGCGTCGAATCAGTTCAGAAAGCTGCATCCGCAAAAGCTAAGAAAGTGAACATGACACCCATCCCCTGCCTCAATCCTAGAGCCTGAAACAGTACTTCAGCCGTCAGCGGTTGCAGTTTTGTCAACCATCACTCACGCGCCTGCATCGTCTGCAAAACACTGCGAATCAAGTCGTTCTCGACATCATCCCGGATGGTCACATCGCCGATGCGGGTAGGCAGGATAAACCGCACTTTGCCAGCCGTCACCTTTTTATCAGTCTGCAGAGCGGCCACGATTTCGTCGATGTCAATTGCGGGGTTAGTGGCAGGTAATTTGGTTGGCAATCCGGCTGTTTGAATCAGCTGCTTTTGACGATTGGCAGCATCTTGCTCCCACAAGCCCAGTTCCACTGCAATTTGCCCAGCCGCCACCATACCGATCGCAACCGCCTCACCGTGATTCACTACGCGATAGCCGGTCAAACTTTCAATTGCATGTCCAATTGTGTGCCCATAGTTCAGGATTGCCCGCCGTCCCGCTTCTTTTTCGTCGTTGCCCACCACATCGGCTTTTGCCTGACAGGAACGGGTGAGAATCTCTTGCAGCAGAGGTTCTGGAATATAACGCTGCTGATCAAGCCGCTTGGCAGCTTCGAGTTGACTGAACAGTTCCGCATCTATAATCACGCCGTATTTAATCACCTCGGCCATGCCAGCTCGGAACTCACGCGGCGGCAGCGTTGCCAATGCCTGCGGATCGATCAAGACCAACTTGGGCTGGTGAAAGGCACCGATCAGGTTTTTACCCTGAGGATGGTTAACGCCAGTTTTGCCTCCAATCGCCGCATCCACCATTGCTAAAAGGGACGTAGGAACCTGCACAAAGCGAATCCCTCGCAGCCAAGTAGCAGCCGCGAAACCAGCCATATCTCCAATCACGCCACCTCCCAAGGCCACGATAGTTGACGACCGCTCCAGGCGATGGGCGATGGCCGCGTCGTAGATTTTTTGTACCGAGGCCAGGGTTTTGTAGCGCTCTCCGGCTGGCAACAGACAGTGGGCGACCTCGAATCCGGCTGATGTTAGCGCGGTCAGGGCTTGCTCTCCATAGCGACGGAAAATCATCGGGTTGGAGATCAACAATACTTTCTGGCCCAGGTTGAGCGGCTGCATCCAATGGCCTAATTGGGCCAGTCCGCCTGAGGCGATCAGAATATCGTAGGACTGTTCGGGTAATGCAACCGTAATCTTGGATTTCATGGGCTGATTGTTTAGCTGACTCTTGATGGCTATTGGCTGATTTTATCTTGCGCGCTCTACCTTATGTCCCTTCTGGCTTTTGATCAATTTTTAGGTTTTGTGCCGCAGATGGCAAAAGCTGGTCATAATAATGCCGAGGCCAATTCAATTCGGGTGTAATTTGGGTGCAATCAATCTTGACAGACTTGACAATCTTGACAAAATTGCGTTCCTTCTCGGATTGGAGCAGGTAACCTTAGTATCTAGCAATAAGCAGCATTGGTTTGGGCCATGCTGTCTACCCGCCACATTCTAGTCAGGGATCCAACGGTGACTTCTCAAAAAGCGCAAATTCAAGCACTCCTGAACGGTATCGACGAGGCATTGAGCAAAACCAGCCCCCGCCTGCCGTGGGTGATGTCGAGTGATGCGATGCAGCAGCGGCAGATTTTGGAGCAAACTCGTCAGTATTTAGTTTCGCTTCAGCAGCAGCTTGATGCCGAACCACCCTCTATGCTATCCGAAGCGGCGATGGCTCCAGGAATGGCGTCCGGGACGCAGTCTCCTTCTGAGTCGGCCCAGCAGGTGCTCCAAGCAGTGCTGCAAGAGATGAACTATTGGCGGGTCAACATGCTGCAACCCCTGCGGACTGAGGTTGACTCACTGCAGCGACAGCGCGAGATGCTAACTCAGGAGATCCGTCAGCTCGAAGCCCAGCGCTATCAATACGGTCTATCTCAGCAAGCCCAGGCTCAGAATCAACAAGTGCTGATGGAGTTTCTCCAGTCGGCGATGGCGCAAATGCAGGCTAACTTATCGGGTCAGGTGACGCAAATGGTGGCTGGCCTGTCAGCCCAATCTCCGGCCCAGCTTCCGGCCCAAACGGACGCCAACTCCTCGACGGCTGGCTTGAGTCCAGCAGAGCGGTTGGCCCAAATGCAGCAGATGCAGGCTCAATCCGATCAGCTGATGCTCAAGCTAGATTCCACCTTGCAGGTCATTTTTGAGTCGCTCAACCGTAATGTTCAAACCTATCAGGAATCGCTAGAGCAGGGCTTGAACCGAATGCACAACCTGGGTCAGCAGGGAGAAGCCATGTTTGCCTTTCTGGTGAATCGCCTTGCTCAGCAGCTTGGCCGAGAAGCCTCGTCCTTTTTGCAGTCCTCCACCCCTGACTGGCCATCCTCGCAGACCGCTTTGCCGGGGCAAGACCAATCTAGCGATGCCAGCTTCACAGTAGCTGATTTCTTGAGCCAAGTTTCTGAACCGCCTCAGGCTTCCCCATCCTTTGCCCCTGCTGTTCCGTTTAATTTGTCTGAAGAAGTGCTAGATGTGGCCGAGCTGGATCAAACCGATGAGATGGTTGAATCTAGCAGCTTAGACGGCTTGGATTTGGAGCTGAACCAGCTTGATTTGAGCGCTGTGCCCAGTGAAACCGAAGCCACCGAGCCGTTTGACCTGTTTGCTGGTGACCAGCCCTTATCCACGTCAGATGCTGCAAACCCAGCTCCTGTAGACAGTGGGGCCAATCCATCTGTTACATCCGATCTAGATTCGGCTCTGGACCTGCTGAACCAGTTGAGTGCCGAGATGCAGGCTGGTCTGCTTGACGATGCGCCGGTGCAGCCATCTGCCAGCGAAGTCGAACTTTCCCACGAACCTGAGCTGATTACCACACCCGACTCGCTCTACAACGACGATTTCTACAACAACCTGTTTGAAGAGCCAGAGGCCAAGCCTGCCCCCACTGCAGGAGAAACCAGCATCAACGCACTAACGTTAGAGCGAGAGTGGTTTGGCGGGTTAGCCGATCCGGCGGTCCAGGCTGAGATTCAGCCAACCCAACCCGAAGCTCCGACGAGTCCGGTCAGTCAGTCGCTGGAGACCTTTTTGTTGACTAACCCAACGGCAGCCTCTGGCCTACCAGAAAAATCGGCAGACCTGTTTGCTAACTTCTCCTCTGCGTCAGCTCAGGATGCCGTGTCGGAACCGGTAGAGACGATTGTTAGCCTCACCGAACTGGTGCCTGACCCGGCCAGTGAAACCTCTGCTTCCAGCAGTCCAGCCTCCTCAGAACCGCAGCAGCCAACTCAGGAAGCAATGTTGCCGATCACAGAAGCGGCCACGGAAACACTCAACGTTAACTTGGGTGTGGATACGCTAGAGCACTTGGGGGAAGATCTGGTTCAATCTACGACTCAATCGACTGAACCCAGCCAAGATGGGGATTTGTTTGCCAATATCCCACCTGTAGAAACGCCGCAGCCGCCAGCCGAGTCAACCTCGCTGACGATTGAAGGGTTAGAAGAGCTATTCGAAGATTTACCCAATACGGCTGCTGCTGAGCCAACTTCATCGGTAGGGGATGCGACGTTCCGTTTTGGCGACATGCAGGCCACTCGCCCACCTGTTCCGCCAGAAGATACTGACTCATCTGAAAAAAAAAAGACCTGACGCCGATACGGCTGGCGCCGATTGGTCACTTGCCCACACCCAATGGTGAATGGACGCCCGACACAAGCTGGACTGCCCCGGCCCCAGAAGCAGGCACACTAGCTGAACTGATTCAGGATCTCACCGAGGGCCTGAGTGCTCCGCCACTACCACCGCAGCCAACCATAGATGTGGCTTCAGTCGAGACCTCTGCTGAAACCCCAATTGAACCTTCAGTTGAAATTCCCAACGAAACCACAAGCGCAACCCTGAGCGAAACTTTGGTTGAAACTCCGCCTGAAACTCTGCCTGTCAGCTCAATCGAACCACTAGCCGCAGCTAGCCTAGAGCGGGGGCCAGAGATTCGTCCCGACTCTGCGGCTGAACTGACCATTGACCCAGGTGTCTTGGAGCAACTCGATCAGCTTTTGGCCGAGCCTCCAACTGTCAGTGCTCTATCAGGACGTTCTGATTGGTTTCTGGGCATTGATATTGGCACGACGGGAATTTCAGCGGTGCTGCTCAACCGGTCAGAGTGTCAACTTTATCCCCTCTACTGGCAGCCCATCGACTCAGAAAGTAGTTTCGCCGTTAAGAAGAAATTCCGCTTGCCCACTGCCGTCAGCTTGAGTACCAGTGACGCCTCGGCCTCGCCGCTGCCTACGATTCGGTTAGAGGCAGCCGCGCCAGCATCCAGACTGAGCCTGAGTGAGTGGAAGCCTTACCTACGCGTTGCAGTGCCCCATTACTCGCCCCAAACCTCGCAGTGGGAACCCGTTTTGCAGTGGACTGAGCAGCAGACTGTTGCTCTCCGGACGTTGCAAGAAGCGCTTCAGCAGCTCCTCGCCACTCTGAACCCAGAGCGAGCTGCGTTCATGCCAGCTTTAGTCAGCGGGGCGCTGGGTCTAGAAACACCAGAATTTCAGACGGTTTTGCGAAACTTAGCGGGCATCATTGTGGGCTACCCCAGCAACTGGTCCGACACCTATAGTTTCAATCTGCGGGAAGCCATTCTTCAAGCCGATCTGGTGTCTCAACCCGAGCAAATCATCTTTGTGGAAGAGGCCATTGCTACCCTGCTATCGGCGCTACCGGCTACTGATGGCCGTTCCCTACGGCTGGCTCAACTGTCTCACGGACAGAACAAGCAGCCAACCTCGACGCAGGGCCATCTCCATAACGCCAACTGGAACGGCATGTCCCTGATTTTGACTGCTGGAGCTAGCCTCACCGAATTGGTGTTGGTGAATTTGCCCCAACAGTTGCAGAACCTGAGCCACACCGACTTTTATGTGCGCAGTCTGCCCCATGCCGGACAGAGTCTCGATCAAGATATTCTCCTCCAGCTACTCTATCCGGCCCTGCAGCAAGCTCAGCACCAACCTGAACCGAGCGGAGGTGGAACCAGCTACGACTTTGCTCTAGAACCGTTTGACTTCAGCCACCTCCAACTCGCCGACCTAGCCTTGCCTGCCGCTGACCTGGATCTAGCCAAACGGCATCAGCTACAGCAGCACTTGACCAGTTTTCCTGAGGGCCACCAGCTTTTGGCCGCCGCCCGCTCCCTGAAAGTGACCCTGCAACACCAGACCCGCTTCACGCTCAAGTATGGCACCCAGCGGCTCACTGTAGAGCGGCAAGACTTCACCAGCCAAATTCTCTTGCCCTACATCCAACGGTTAAACCGGGAACTGAACAGCCTGCTCACCCAAACCAACACCACCGCTGCCGCCATCAATCAGGTGATTTGTACCGGAGGCACGGCTTCGCTCACCGCTATCGCCCGCTGGTTGCGCCAAAAGCTGCCTAACGCCACGATTATCCAAGACAGCTATCCCCGCACGGGAGTAGACAACTGCATTCCTAGCTGTAGCCGCGTTGCCTATGGATTGGCGACCCTGCCGCTGCATCCTCAAGTGCTCGACTTAGCGCGGCATCGCTATAGCGACTACTTTTTACTGCTAGAGCTATTGCGGTCCTTACCTCAGCAAGCAATGCGAATCGAGGCTATCATGCAGATTCTGGATGAGCGCGGCATTGATACCCAAGCCTGTCGTTTCCGCATCCTGGCCCTGTTGGACGGCCACTTACCGCTCGGCCTCATCCCTGCTGAGGCAGATGCTGCTCTCCTCACACCTGCCTCAGCTGCTAATCCAGACTATCAGGCTATCCGTTTAGCCCCCCTCTTCCACAAATCTGCCGACCGGACCTACGAACCTAACCGGCACCAATGGGACTATCTTCAGCAGTATCTAGCCACCCTTCTAGCCGACAGTGAGCAAACTCTGCGCCAACCATTGGCATCTATCTTGCTGGAAAGCGCGAGGTCTGAGTAGATTGTGCTGAGTTTACTGTCGTTCCTGCACCCAGGCTCGTAATAACCGCAAGGCGGCGGCCAGACTCATTGAGTCGCTTTGTTCCATAAATTCTAGAATCCGGGCAGCGGGGAGAAATGGGAACGCCATACTGCGACTTTGTTCTACATAATCGTCATCCTGGAGCTGGTAGATCGAGAGTTTGCCCTTCAGCATGTCATCTCCGGCGGTGGTGACGTAGCGCCAAACTTCTGGGATGCCCATACTGGCATAGATGGGCAACTTTTCGATCTGGCTGCGGGTGAGGGCGACTTCTACCAGTAGATCGGGCGGCAGGTCCTGGGTCAAATCCAGCTCGGTTCGACGCGGGCGTTCTTCCAGGTAATAGCAGGCATCCGGTTCAGTGGCGCAGCCAATTTCAACCTGTTTGAGCGTGACCGGCATCAGAGAGGTAAGCGGAACGGCCATCTCATCAACTAGCACCAGAATCAACGAATCGATCAGTTTGCTGCAGCGCTCATGCACATCAATTGGCGTCATCATCTCCAGCTTGCCGCGTAGATAGGTCAGCCGCGCCTGGCGTTCTGGGCCTAGCTCCACCAGCAATTTTTCAAACTGCTGCCAGCTAACGTCAGATAGAACAATACGCTGTTCGGTTGGAAGCGGTTTTCTAGCCATAGAGACGCAGAGACTGCAGGAGCGAAGAGACCATCATCATACCTTGCGGCTGTACCCCATACTTCATTCCTGGCCCTCTGATCGGTGATGCCGTTCTGCTATCCTTCTTCGGATGCTATGTCCAGTGATTTGCTTGGAGAGGTGCCTGGAATTTCTCGTCCTGTGCGAACCCGCCACCAAGCCAACAGAGTGCTGGCAATAAAAATACTGGAATAGGCTCCGGCCACAAACCCGATAATCAAAGCAAGGGCAAAGTACTTGAGGGTTTCGCCGCCTAAAAAGAAGATGGCAATTAGCGGCAGCAGGGTGGTGAAAGTGGTGTTGATCGAGCGGCCTAGGGTTTGGTTCACCGCGTCATCCACGATCTCGTTGATTGAGCGATTGCCGTCAATTTGAATCGTTTCGCGAATCCGGTCGTAGATCACCACGGTATCGTTGACCGAGAAGCCCACAATTGTTAACAGCGCCACAATGAACAGACTGTCTACTTCGACTCCCAGAACCAGACCCAAGATCGCGAAGATTCCGGCAGTCACCAGCACATCATGCAATAGAGCAATAATCGCAAACACAGCGTAATCTAACTGAAACCGCAGGCTGAGGTAGATCATGATGCCCGCAAACGATACCAGCAGGGCCAGCATCCCCGATGTGAAAAGCTGCCGCCCAATTGTGGGACCGACCGTATCGATCTGGGTGCTATTGGGATCAAAGGTGCCAATTTTCTCGCTTAGAGCCGCCACCAAATTGCTGCGCTGCTCCACATTCAGGGTCGAAGTCCGGATCGAGAGGGCATGCTTCTCGTCGCCCAGCACCTGGATACTGCTACTGCCTAGACCCTGATCGGTTAGAACAGACCGAACCGCAGCGGGGTCGATCGGCTGGTCACAGTTGCCCGGTTTAGTGCAGTCCAGCTCTAGTTGCAGCCGGGTACCGCCCACAAAGTCAAGGCCGGGGCGGAGCGGCGCTCGCACATTCTCCTGATTCCACAAAAGCGCCATTGCCACGATACCGCTGAGGATGATCAGCGAAGAGATGGCCCACCAAAGGGTACGTTGGCGAATAACCTGCAATTTCATGATTTCTCTGCCTGTAGTTTCGTTGCGGGAGGATTGGGGCAAAACAGCTGGGGTTTGCGCAAGCCGGGGAACGTGAGGCTGAACAGCAGCAGGGTACGGCTACAGGTAAGGGCCGTGAACATACTCACGACAATGCCAATTGCCAGTGTGAGGGCAAAACCTTTGACCAACCCCGCTCCCAGGAACCAGAGGGCAGCGCAGGCAATCAGCGTCGTGACGTTACTGTCGAGAATGCTGGAAAAGGCGCGGTAGAACCCAGCGGTGACGGATTTGTAGAGCGTGTTGCCTGCCTGTAGCTCTTCGCGCGTCCGCTCAAAGATCAGCACATTCGCGTCTACCGCCATGCCGATACTGAGGATAAATCCGGCAATGCCCGGCAGGGTCAGCGTCACGGGCACAATGTCAAAAATCGCCAAGGTGAACAGAGCGTACAGCAACAGCGCAATATCGGCGATTAGTCCCGGCAGACGGTAATAAACCACCATAAAGATCAGCACCAGCGCTAAACCAAAAAGGCCAGCATAGATACTGCGTTGAATACTGTCCTGACCGAGGGTGGCTCCGACCGTCCGGTTTTCCACCACTTCGACCGGCACTGGCAAGGCACCGCCCTGCAACTGTTGAGCTAACCGGGCTGCGCCTTGGGCATCAAAGCCACCGGTAATGCTAGCCGTGCCGCCCGTGATTCCCGCTTCGGCATATCGGGCATCTACGCGAGGGGCACTAAGGAGGCGATCATCCAGAAAAATTCCTAAACTGCGTCCGGTTCCGGCTACGGCCTTGGTTAATTCAGCAAATTCATTGGCTCCCTGGTCGTTAAAGACGAGCACCACTTCCCAGCTCGTACCTTGCAGCGGTTGGGCGTAGGCATTTCTCAGTTTCTCGCCCGTCAATTCCGTTTTGTCGAACAGGGCGGCGATTGCCTGCTCGCTGCCGTTGAGTTCTTCCTGCTTTTTGGCGATAGCTTCAGCATCGTTGGCCTGCTTCAGGGCTTCTAGCTCTAACCGCTTCTGCTCGCGTACCTGCAATTCAATCCCGAACTGGGCTTCGCTACCTGCCCGCTGCTGCCGAAAATCGAGCTTGGCCACATCTTGCAAGATCCGTTCCGCTTCACTCGGATCGCTTACCCCCGGAAGCTGTACCAGCAATTGGTCTTCACCAACTGCCTGCACCACAATTTCCTGCACGCCATTGGGGTTGATCCGGTTTTCCACCACCTGCTGAACGGCTTCCAGTTTTTCTGGTGTAATTTGAGGAACGGCCTCGGTGGTTTTCACTTGAAGCGTCAGTTGGGAACCACCCCGCAAATCGAGACCAAGCCGCAGCGGTACTTGGGTCAACACCACTACAGCGGCAATCGCCAGAATCAAAATTAAAGCTAAAAGAGAACGTTGTCTGCCCATAAATGTAGCCGCCACAACAACCGCTATGATAGCTGGATTTTGGGACGGAGGGGGGAAGGTTAGAAGTTTTGAGATCTAAGTTCTGGGTTTTGAGTTGGACAATCGTTTGAGGCCCAGGCCATTGCCTGATTGGGCAGATTGCACCGTCGGTGAGATTGCCAGATTTTGTAGTGCCACTGGCTCACTGACAGCAGGCTCGCTGCACCCGTTGGGCTGAATGATTGAGTTGAATGATTGAACCGGATAGCTCAAATCGCAAATTCCCAAGTTTTGCCGTTGTTGGCTGCCTAACGCTTACCAAGTCAATTTTTGATATAAAATTCTATCGATAGTCTTGCCTTGAGCAATCCGTTTAGATTCTGAGGGGTTGGGTTTACCCCTGGATTGCAGGTGCACGATTGGACGTATCCATCTATTGATGTATCCATCTATTGGAGAGGACAGAACACATGGCATTCACACAAGATCCTTTACCTTATGATTTTGGTGCTCTAGAGTCGCATGGGATGTCGGCTAAAACCTTTGAGTTCCACTATGGCAAGCATCACAAAGCCTATGTGGATAATCTCAACAAATTGGTGGATGGAACTGAGCTTGCTGATAAGCCCCTTACCGAAGTGATTACTAGCAGCTTCAAGGATGGCAAAACTGGGATTTTTAATAACGCAGCTCAAGCCTGGAACCATACTTTCTTCTGGAATAGCCTGTCGCCAAGCGGCGGCGGTGCTCCTTCTGGGGCGATTGCAGCCAAAATTGATAGCGACTTGGGCGGCTATGACAAGTTCAAAGAGGAGTTCAAAAATGCGGCAGCCACGCAATTTGGCAGCGGTTGGGCTTGGCTTGTGCTGGAAAACGGCACTCTCAAAGTCACCAAAACCCCGAATGCCGAGAACCCGCTAGTGCACGGCCAGGTGCCGCTGCTGACGCTGGATGTATGGGAGCACGCTTACTACCTTGACTTCCAAAACAAGCGCCCAGACTTTATCCAGAATTACCTAGATAGTTTGGTGAACTGGAACTTCGCCAATCAAAATCTGGCCGCAGCCTAGTGTTGGCCTTGGCTAATCCTTGCAACTGACGACAGGATCGGGGCAGTCATGAGCAATCGTGGCTGCTTTTCTTTCGATTCTTCTATTTCTATCTTCTATTCCTACAGCATTTTTCACTCATGTGAGGTATGGGGGTGTGCGGACTTCGCCTCCCCACAGGGGCAGTGCCCCTGCACCCCGTTTTTCGTACTTCACTAGCCCGAAAAAGGCTGTATCTTCTATTCCTAAAGATCGGTTTAACCTGATTCCAGGCTCAGGATTTGGGCGCAGTGAAACAGAATAGATTAAGGTAACTAAAGGCATTGCAGCCTATCAAAGCCCTATCGAAGCATTACCGAACCTATGGACAGTGAAGAACTCGCCCAGTACATCGAAGCCACAGACGGCATCTCTAAGCCCTGGTTGTTGACCCAGCTGCGCCTAAAAAAACTGCAAGAACGACGCACCAACCTCACCCCTGAAGAATACGAGGCCGAACTGAGGGATATTCACCAGGATTTGATGAATTTAGGTGAGTGGTGGGTTGGGCGTGAAGATGAGGTGTTTTAGGGGAGAGGGGACAGCAGGAGCCGTTCAATTCAGGGATGAGCCATTATTTCGGTCAGGGTAGTTCGTGTGGGCGTAGCCTCCCTAATTTTAATAATTCTGCCTCCTGCCTCCTGTCTCCTATCTCCCCCGCAATTGCACGGCTTTACTGCGAAACTAAGAAGGTAGGTTTCGTTCTCCTGTTGCTTGTCTGGATATGCCCAGATCTAAAAAGGCCACTAAACCAAAGGCCACTAAAGTGCCTCCCCGCCCGGACCTTAACGACTCACGGTATTACTTCAACCGAGAACTGAGCTGGCTGGAATTTAACAATCGGGTGTTGCACGAGGCGTTTGATCCCCGCAACCCGTTACTAGAGCGCCTCAGATTTCTGGCTATCTTTTGTTCTAATTTGGATGAATTCTTTATGGTGCGGGTGGCGACGCTGAAACAGCGCCTAGAGGCAGGAATCAGCAAACCTACACCAGACAATCGCACGCCAGCAGAACAGTTGCTTGCGATTGCAGAGCGATTGCGGCCAATGGTGGCTCAGCATCACCGTCACTTTGAGCAAGCCCTGCGTCCCCAACTCGCAGCCAAAGGTATTTATCTGCTTGACTATGCTGATTTGAAACCACAGCAGCAGCAGTATCTTCAGCACTATTTTGAAGAGCAGATTTTTCCGGTACTGACACCGCTCGCGCTCGATCCCAGCCATCCGTTTCCCTACATTTCTAACCTGAGCCTGAATCTAGCAGTGGTGGTGCAGGATAGTGCAACTGGCGTCAAACGGTTTGCTCGAGTCAAGGTACCCAACCTGTTGCCTCGATTTATCGCACTGCCAGACACGCTGTGGCCGGTGCATCGGAGCCGGAAAACGGTTTGGGCTGGGGTGCCGATCGAGCAAATTATCGCCCAGCATCTGCATTTTTTGTTTCCAGGCATGACGGTTACCGAGTTTTACTTTTTCCGTCTCACCCGCAATGCCGATCTGACGCTAGAAGAAGACGCGGAAGACTTGCTGCAAGCGGTGGAGCAGGAACTGCGCAAGCGACGGGTTGGGGCAACCGCCATCCGGTTAGAAATTCAATCCTCGATGCCAGCCCCGATCCGCTCCACTCTGATACGAGAGTTGGAATTGACCGAGCAGGATATTTATGAATCAGACGGGTTAATCTGTCTGCGCGATCTGCAACTCCTTTCCGATCTACCGCTACCTGAACTGAAGTATCCGGCTTGGACGGCGGCAATTCCACTCCAATTACGGCAGACGAATCAGCGGTTTAATCGAGAAACGCTTGAAGATATTTTTGCAGCAATTCGCCGCAGTGATATTCTGCTGCATCATCCCTATCATTCGTTTGCAGCGTCGGTGCAGGTGTTTATTGATCAGGCAGCTCATGATCCGGCGGTGTTGGCGATCAAGATGACTCTCTACCGCACCTCAACCGATTCTGCACTACTAGAAACGCTAATTGCGGCGGCTGAGAACGGCAAACAGGTGACGGTGTTAGTGGAACTCAAAGCCCGCTTTGATGAAGCGGTGAATATTCAATGGGCACGACGACTGGAACAAGCAGGTGTACATGTGGTGTATGGTCTGATGGGCCTCAAAACCCACGCTAAAGTTGCTCTGGTCGTGCGGCAGGAAGGCAGCGAAATTCAGCGCTATGCCCATATCAGCACCGGTGATTACAACCCCCGCACGGCTCGCCTGTATACGGACGTGGGCTTACTGACCTGCCGTGAGGATTTGGGCACGGATTTGTCTGAACTGTTTAACTATCTGACTGGTTATTCTCGTCAACGGCGCTATCGCAAGCTGCTTGTCGCCCCAGTGAACTTACGCGATCAGTTGATTCGGTTGATTCATCGGGAAAGCGAGCACTGCCAGCAGGGATACCCGGCGCGGATTGTTGCCAAACTTTGCGCCCTGGTGGATCCTCAGATGATCAAAACTCTCTACGAAGCCTCGCAAGCGGGCGTGAAAATTGACTTAATTGTCCAGGGAACCTGCTGTTTATCTCCGGGTATCGCTGGTGTGAGTGAAAATATTAACGTGATTAGTATTGTGGGCCGCTATCTGGAACATTCTCGCATCTTCTATTTTCACAATCGAGGCGCAGGCGAAACCTACATTGGCAGTGCCGACTGGATGACGCGCAACCTTGACCGTCGTATCGAGGTGATTGCTCCGGTTGACGATCCCTCGCTGGCTAAAGATTTGCAGGAAATTCTGGGTACATTACTAGCCGATAACCGCTATGCTTGGGAGCTAAAATCTACCGGACGCTATGTGCAACGTCGCCCACGCTCGCTTGCTGCGGAGATCAATGCCCAAAAGGTGTTTATGGAGCTGGCAGAGCAGTGACGATTGAATAGGTCAACCGCATGCTTGATCCTCCGTTCACTAGCTCAATTTTGCAATTGAGAGATTCTACCGTTTTCACTAAATACTCTTTTGACTAAACACTTAAAGCTAGAGGCTGTACGTTGACCATACTCAGTAGAATATCAACAATTTTTTCTAGCTTATCAATGTAGTAATCTTCTGTATCGATATAAGCAGCATTGTTTGTAATTTTCAAAAACTTCCATTGATTGCCTGTCGTTACTGCACCATAGACTGTGTCAATCAGGTTCCCTTTTGCTTGGTTGAATATATTGGCGGCAATCATTGCTGCAAAACATTGAGCCAAACCACCTTTGATATTCTCATTTTTGGCTTCAACTAGAATGGCAACAGGAGCTTGGATGTAGAACTGTTGAGTGGAGCGGCTGATAATAAAATCGCAATATCCATTTAAACCTTGGGTTGGATCAACATTAAACTCAACTCCAGAAAATAGACTAATTTGGTCCTGTGTTAAACGTTTCAGTTCAATCAAAATCGGAGCAATGATCATTTCTGATCGCGCTTTTTCCGTATTGATCGAAAGCGCCAGCTTTGTACTGTAATCTAAATAGGATACGAACGCTGGATTAAGCACAAAAGCAGGATGCCGTTCACCAAATAAATTCACATTTCCGTGAATCACTAGACCAAAGGCTTGCTCAATTTGCTCCAGGGTAAAGTCTCTGTAAGACATTATCTTTTCCCACGGATTCTACTCAACAGAAGTACTCTGATTTTACTCTTTGGTTCAGATTGCTGCTCGCGAGTCATGCCCTGCCTCTGTTTGTGGTGTCTCTAGTTTGGCAGAGCATGTTTGAGGATGCCAGAGGGTTGTGGGTGCAGGTAAGGCGTTCAGCTCAATCGATCCAAAAGCTCAGCGTCAAAATACTCATCACTTCCCCAGGATTGGGACCGGGCAACAGCGGACTCCAAGCTTCAGCCTCGGCAAAGTTCAGGCGATGCAGTCGATGAATCACATGCAGCACGCCTCTGCGAGAACCAATCGCCAATAGTCGAACAGACTCGCGGGTTGGGTCCGAGGTGACTGTAGTGTCAAAAGAAAAACGCACCGCAGGAGTATGGGTTGAATCCTCTAAAAAATAGTTCTGCATAGGATTTTGCTGAGCCTGAATAAGTGAACGTAATCCAACTGGATCACATTTACATCATACAGAACGTGATCCATCTGGTCTACATTTACCTGGTCATCAACCTCTGACACGATTATTGGCGACACCTTCGTGAACAGGGTGTTGCTGAATTGGCGTATGAATTGCCCCGTTCGGCTGAGCTTTCGACCTGAGCTCAAGCCGAAGGGCTTACGTCGAAGCCCTAGCTCCCCAAGTCTGAGGGGAATCGGACTTTCAAAGTCCCCCAATATTGGGGGATTTAGGGGGCTACCCACGTTACAGCAACTCCACGATTCATATCTCTATTCAGCAATGCCGAGCATGGGAAGAGCAGGACAAGCCCTCAAGCGAATTTTGGAGAAATATGGCATTAGCCAAAACAGCTTGGCAGTTGCTTTAGGTGTTGAACGAGGCAGTGTCTACCGCTGGGTGCATGAAGTTCGTGACCCCAATGCCGAAACGGTGGTTGAAATCGTCACAGCTCTTAGAGATATCAATCCATCTGCCGCTGAAGCGTTTGTGCAACTCTATCTAGGCGATGTGGCGAGGGGGAAACTAGACCCAGACAACGACAAGCAGGAGGGCAGGACAGATTAATTATTGAAGTCGGTAACGTGTTTCCTGTTGCATCGCTGCGATGCACGCTCAATTGCATTTTGGGCAGCAGACGGCGGTTGAAATCCAATTTTCCGAGAGTGCTGATGCTGTGGTGGCAGGAGAAGTAGAGGCAAGCAAAAAGGGGTAGACTCCTCTACCCCCCAGATGATTCAAAATCTAGAACCAGCGACTAGGCCGTAACCAACTCCGGTGCTGGACGCTTGCTGGTGCGGATACCTTCGATCGCTGTCGCGTAATCCTTTTGACCAAACACGCCTGAACCCGACACAATCGCGTTAGCGCCCACTTCCAGCACTTGCCAGGTGTTGTTCGCTTTTAGGCCGCCATCCACTTCAATCCAGGGATCGAGGCCGCGCTCGTCGCAGATTTGGCGCAGTTTACGAATTTTGCCAACCGCAGATGGAATGAAGCTCTGGCCGCCAAAACCAGGGTTGACGCTCATGATCAGGACGATGTCGCACAGATCCAGCACATAGTCGATCAAATCGAGCGGGCTGCCCGGATTCAGCACCACGCCTGCTTTTTTACCCAATTCTTTGATCTGTCCTAAAACCCGATGTACATGAATCGTAGAGCTGGATTCGGCATGCACCAGAATGTGATCGGCTCCGGCTTTGGCAAAATCGGCCACATATCTCTCTGGCTCGACGATCATCAGATGCACGTCCAGTGGCTTTTGGGTGTAGGGGCGGATGGCATCCACAATCAGCGGACCGATCGTAATATTGGGAACGAAGCGACCATCCATCACATCTACATGCACCCAGTCAGCTCCAGCCTCGTCGATGGCCTTAATTTCCTCTCCCAAGCGGCTAAAGTCTGCTGATAGAATCGATGGGGCAACGACGATTGGTTTCGGCGATAAAGTTTGGGTCATAGCTCTCCTCAGATCTCCTGCGTCCTGTTTTGTAAGCGTCCTGCTTTTGTAATCAGTGTAACAAAGCGCAACCCCAGCCCCTTATTTGGATGTGCGGATGGCTGGCAAATTTCATCAGAAGTTTACCATAATCGTCTTGCTTTTTCGGATACCAGGATTACCCATGACCCAAATGCAGCGGCAGTCTTCAGTCCCAGCCAGCCCCCGTTCCTCTCAAACCTCAAACCAGCGATTGTATCTGCGACTGCTTTGGCGCTGCGCTGCACCCCGACATCGGACCCACCTAGTGCTGCTGGGGAGTGCGGTTCTGGGTTTTCTGAGTGCTCCGGTGTTGGCCTTAAGTAATTCGGTGGGAGAAACGGGCATCGATGCCTATCGCTTGCACGAAGCTCCCTACAATTTGACGGGGCGCAAAATTGCCATCGGGCAGGTGGAAGTGGGGCGTCCGGCTCAGCTAGGGTTGGACAAGGCCGCCAATACCAACTCGGTGGTGCGGGTGCAGCGCTTGTTTGTTCGCAACAATTCGGCCCAGCCCAATGATTATGTGGACAATCACGCGGCCCGAGTTGCCAGCATCATGGTCAGCCAAGACAAGCGGCTGCGGGGTGTTGCGCCGGGTGCGATGCTCTACTCCTCGGCGATTGGTAACGATCCAAATGGCGGGCAGCCGCAGGAATGTGTGGCGACGCAAACCGTGGCCAACCAAAACGGTGGCGATGTGCGGGCAATTAACTTCAGCTTTGGTGAATCGCTCAGGCGCGATCCGCGTCCCAAACCTGTACTCGACGGCAACGCTCTGCTGACCCAATGCGTAGACTGGTCTTCGCGCGTACACAATGCCCTTTACGTGATTTCCGGCAACCAGGGCCGGGGCGGCTTTCCGATTCCCACGGACACCTTCAATGGCATGACGATTGCCAACTCGATGACGCTGATTCCGAATACGGGCGTTTTCGATAAAGTCGATTTTTTCAGTTTGGGCAGTGAGCCGACCTTCGTGATTGGCCGCGATCCCGCTACCGAACGGAATGTGGGACCCAGACGCTCGGTGACTCTCGTTGCTCCCGGACGAGCCATCGCCACCTTCAAGCCCGATGGGTCTGTCGCTCCTCCCGATACAGGCGGCACCAGCTTTGCCTCTCCCCATGTCACGGCTACGGTGGCACTGCTGCAAGAATACGGCGACCGGATGATCCGTCAAGGCATGGACGCTAACAGCCCTTCCCCCCAGTGGACCCTGATGGCGCGGCAGCAGGAAGTGATGAAGGTAGTGCTGATGAATTCGGCAGATAAACTCAAAGACACCGGTGACGGGCTGTTACTGAGAATGAGCCGCACCTTACGCAACATTGCCAACCGCACCTGGCTAGAATCGGATGCCTACCGCGACCCCAAACTACCGCTGGATGCCGAGATGGGTACGGGGCATCTGAATGCCTACCGTGCCTTTGAGCAGTTCAAATCAGGACAATGGAGTCCGACAGCGCCGGTGCCCCCGATTGGCTGGGATTACCAAACGGTAGATGTTTCAGAAGCAGAGGCTCCTAGCTATCGAGACTACGAATTGGAGCAACCCTTGCAGGAGGGGAGCCATGTTGCAGTTACCCTAGCCTGGAACCGCCTGGTGGAATTGCAAGACAGCAACCAAAACGACGCCTTTGATGAAGGAGAATCGTTTCAGGACCAGGGCTTGAACAACCTGGATATCTATCTCATGCCGGCCGAGGCGACTGATACGTCAGACAGCGTCTGGTCATCGGTGAGCCAGGTTGATAGCGTCGAGCATATTTTCCATCCGATTCCGACAACCGGACGCTACAAAATTCGGGTGGTGTTTCGTAAACAGGTGAATCAATCCGTGCAGCCCTATGCCCTAGCTTGGTGGACAGTCCCTGCCCGCTGAATCCGGTAAACCAGTTGCTAAAACCGTAACCGCAGCGAACTTTGGAGCCAGCACTGTCATCCTGGAGAAGTAAAAGAAGTACCGTGTGAGGATGACTATGAAACCGCGAATCCGATGGCTGGCCTTACTGTTGGGATTGGCTGTGCTGGGCTGCACCCATGCCAGCGTTCCGCTAATGCCCAAAGGGATTGCCCAAGTGCCCACCCCGACTGTCACTCCTACTCCCTCCCCTGCTCCAGATGCTATGCCTGCTCCGAATGTTGACGCGAATATTAACCCCCAACTGACGGCGGCCCATACCCGCTTTGGCTTCAAGCTGTTTTCGCAGCTCGTCCAGCAGCAGCCGGACAATATCATGATCTCTCCCACTAGTGTGGCGATCGCCCTCTCGATGCTCTACAACGGGGCTGCGGGCAATACCCAGCAGGCGATGGCAAATGCCCTAGAACTAAAGGGGCTGACGGTCCAGGATCTCAACCAAGCCAGTGCTGCGCTGGAAGCCACGTTAGAAAATGCCGATCCGCAAGTGCAACTAAAGCTAGCCAATTCCCTCTGGGGCCGGTCTGGATTCTCGTTCCAGCCAGATTTTTTGCAGCAGAATCAGACCTTCTACGGAGCCGAAATCACCGAGCTAGATTTCAATGACCCTGCCGCGCCTGATCGGATCAATGCCTGGGTTGCCCAAAATACCGAAGGCAAAATTACTAAAATCATTGACCAGATCGATCCCCAGCAGGTGCTGTTTCTGATCAATGCGGTTTACTTCAAGGGCAACTGGACCACCCAATTCGACCCCAGCAACACCAGCGAGCAGCCTTTTCAGTTACTCGACGGCAACCAAAAGCAGCATCCCATGATGTCGCAACAGGGCAATTTTGCTTACTACGAAACCGACCAGTTTCAAGCCGTGAGTTTGCCCTACGGCAACCGTCGCCTCAGCATGTATGTGTTTCTGCCGCGCCCGAATTCTAGCCTGACTGCGTTCTATAGCGGCCTTACACCTGAAAACTGGGACACCTGGATGCCGCAATTCCGCCGCCGGGAAGGTCTGCTGCAACTGCCCAAGTTCAAATCCGAGTACGAAGAGACGCTGAATGAGGCGCTAACAGCCTTGGGCATGGGGGTGATCTTTACAGATCAGGCCGATTTCTCTCAGCTCAGCAGCGAACCGACTGCCGTAGACGAGGTGAAGCACAAAACCTTTATCGAAGTGAACGAAGAAGGCACCGAAGCAGCGGCTGTGACCTCCGTTGGCGTGCGAGTGACTTCAATTGGCCTGGATGAACCCTTCCAGATGGTGGTGGATCGGCCCTTCTTCTATGCGATTCGCGACAACCAAACTGGAACGATGCTGTTCATGGGAGCCGTAGTAGAGCCAGAATAGGGTAACAATCTTGTTTGTCCATCTGCTTTTCTGTCTACTTTTCTGTCCTCGGCCATGCCCACACCCGACCCCTACAAAGAACGCGACCTGGAACGGCTGCAAATTTTTGTCTACCTGATCCCGGTGATTGGCTTTTTGCCTGCCCTCTGGACGCTGTATCGTCAGCAAGGCAGTTTAGAGCAGCGCAATGCCAGCCGCTTGGTGGTCAGCTTAACGACGGCTTGGGTGCTGGGCTATTTGCTGTTGGGGGCCGGGGCACAGTTGGCTGAGGGTACATCGATGGCTTCGACTGTTTCGTTACTAATTCTGTCGAGCCTACTGACTTCTGGCTATTTTCTTGTTAATCTCTGGCTGATGGTGCGTCTGTGGCAGCGAAAATCCCTTAGATTACCGGGGGTGAGCCAGTTGGGTGATCGGCTGCCCTGAAGTTTGATTGAGGGTGCTACTAAATAATTTTCTGTCAAGGTGGGAAAACTAGTGAATTTTGCTGTTAAAGCGACTATATTAAATTGACTCAGGTTCCACCTCTATATCTAGCGTGTGAGGAAGTTAGTGTCCACTACTAATAGTCGTAGCTCCTTCTCCAGTCCTTCAGCTTCGCCGCCACGTTCTAGTCGCTCTAGAACGTGGCGCTGGTTGGGGTTAGGACTGGGACTCTGCGGTGTGGCCGCCCTATCTGCTTCAGCAGGCGCACTTCTAGCCGTTGCTATTGCCGGTACCCCTCTGATGCAGACCGAGCTAACGGCAGAAGAATCCGAGGTGTTCAACAAGAAGGACATTTCGACCGGCATGAATTTCCGCTTGCCGCAGCTAACCCGTCCGGTAAACATCCTGGTTTTGGGCGTCAAGGTGTTGGCTACAGATGTGGATGATCCGCCACCGGAAGCCCAGGGCTTGGGCTATCACGCGACGATCAACTCCCTTAAAGGCTTGACCGACAGTATGCTGCTGCTGCGGTTTAATCCAGCCAATCAACAGCTTGTAGTTCTGTCGGTACCGCGAGATACCCGGACCTACATCGACGGCGCTGGTGTGACGAAAATCAATGAAGCAAATGTGCTGGGCGGTCCGGCGTTGGCCGCTCGCTCTACGAGTGATTTGCTGGGCGGTGTGGGCATCGATCGCTATGTACGCATCAATGTGTTAGGTGTGGAAAAACTGATCGACGCGCTGGGTGGCATCACGGTCTATGTGCCGCAGGACATGAAATACCAGGATGACAGTCAGCACCTCTATATCAACCTGAAGCAGGGAGAACAGCATCTGAATGGCGCTCAGGCAGTTCAGTTTTTGCGGTTTCGCTATGACGCCTATGGCGATATTGGCCGGGTGCAGCGGCAGCAAATGTTTCTGCGAGCCATGCGAGAACAGGCCCTGAAACCATCTACCCTAGCTCGTCTGCCCCAGATTCTCTCAGTGGTGCAGTCCAATTTAGATACCAACCTGAGTGTGGAAGAGCTAATTGCGTTGGCCGGCTTTGCCTCCCAGATCGATCGCTCTAACATGCAAATGCTGATGCTACCTGGCAGTTTTTCTGGCAGTGAATTTGCTGCGAGCTACTGGTTGCCCAATCAGGCCCAAATTGAGTCTATGGTGCGGCAATACTTTGGTGTGGCAGTAGCTAATTTTGCTCCCCCCGAGGCTTCCGATCACCTGACAATTGCGATTCAGGACAGCACTAACGAGGCTGGAGTTGTTGAGAAGCTGATCAACTCTCTGGGCAGTCAGGGATATGGCGATATTTTTGTAGATCAACCCTGGGCTGAACCGTTAGCCGTGACTCGCATCATTGCCCAACAAGGGGATGCTGACAAGGCACATGCGATTCAACAATCCCTGGGATACGGTGAGGTGCTAGTTGAAAGCACCGGCAGCCTTGATTCAGATATTACGATTCGCTTGGGGAACGATGCCCTTGCTGCCACTGAACCACCGACTGCACCCATGCCCGCCCCTGCCAATGAATTAGGGATACCTGAGCCTGAACCCACACGGCTGCCTGCAAGTTCTCCTGAAACTCCGGCCGCATTCGATGAGGCTACTATTGCTCCATCGCCCGCGTCTGCCGGTCCAGTGCCCATTGACGCCGTAGAATCAACTCTTCCCCCGCCTCAGCCTGCTGTGCCAGAATCCCCCGCTGCGGATAGTCCAGCACCCATTCCGACTGCATCCCCCGAACTTCAATCTGCTGAATCTGAACCATTACCGATGGCTCAGTGAAGTGGTGAACGTGAAGAAGAATGAAGCATTCCTATTGCATCGCCCAGGGCACCCTAGAACATAGATTGCATTTTATGTCAATTGCCCTAGCGCAAATTTGAACGCTCTAGAATGTACGGAGAGGTGTTTTTAGATTGATGGGCTGAGGTGATTAGCGCAGTTGAATTAGCTTAGGCTGGCTTGAATTCGGATTGTTTTACTCAAACAATTTGATTCGACTGGTTAATTGGAATGGTTAATTGGAATGGTTTTTTACAGGCTGTTCGGCTTAGCTAGGCCAGCAACATAGCCAGCATTGGCGTCTAGGTAGCTTGCGTGATTGTCTCTATAGTTGCTGCTTGATTATTCTCAACTTGATTATTCTCGATAGTCTATCGATGATCTTAGGTGATTCGATTGGTTTGTTTCGTTTCTTTACTTGAGAGTTATCGAGAATTCCTAGAAGGTTCTCTAGATTATACACATAGATTGTAATCAAGCTGTTGTTTAGCCTATCACTCGCAATTACCTCAATTTGCGCTTCTGCTTGTGTCATTCAATTTAACTCCCTCCACCAGACTTCTGCTTTTCTGAAATGCGCATCATTTGATCTGAACTGATCTGAACGTCCTATTGCCCCAGAGGACACCTGCAAGAGGTCTATTGCCCAACCGTGGGAGATTGTAGCCATTGGAGGTTTTAAGCATGACAGCTCTCAATCCGCGAGTGAATCATTCCCAGTCTCGTGCCGCATCGGTGTCATCTCGGCTGAAGGATGAACTGGCTGGTAGCGATTCCGTTAGCAATCCTACCAACTTGGGGGTAGCTCCGTCCGTCTCTGCCAGTTTGCTAGCGCTGGGGATGAAAAATCTGGGGCAGGTGTATCGTAATCTGGCGGTGCCTGCCTTGGTAGAGCATGCGTTGCGACGCGGCGAAGGCCAACTCAGCAATAGCGGTGCCCTCTGTGTAGAAACTGGTAAATATACAGGACGTTCACCTAAGGATCGGTTTATTGTCAATGATCCCACTGTCAGCGCCGAAGTGGATTGGAATCAACACAACGTGCCCATCTCAGAAGCTACGTTTGAGCGGCTCTACCAGCGAGCACTAACCTATGTGGCAGGACGGGATCTCTATGTCTTCGATGGTTACGCCGGAGCCGATCCCAACTACCGCTTTGGTGTGCGGGTGATCAATGAATTTGCGTTCCAAAATCTGTTTGCTCATCAACTCTTTCTGCGCCCTTCTGCTCCAGAATTGCAGCAGCACCGACCTGACTTTACGGTAATTGCCCTACCCGGCTTACAGGGAAATCCTGAACTCGATGGTTTACACAGCGAAGCGTTTATCATTCTGCATCTCTCAAAAAGAATCGTGCTGATTGGCGGCTCTCGCTATGCTGGAGAAATCAAAAAATCGGTGTTCTCGTTGCTCAACTACCACATGACCAAGCGGGGTGTCCTGCCGATGCACAGTGCAGCCAATGTAGGTGACAAGGGCGATACGGCTCTCTTCTTTGGGCTGTCAGGCACTGGCAAAACCAGCTTGTCAGTTGATGGAGAGCGACGGCTGATCGGGGATGACGAACATGGTTGGTCTGATGACGGTATTTTTAATTTCGAGGGCGGCTGCTATGCCAAAACAATTCACCTTTCCCAGCAGCACGAGCCGCAAATCTGGTCGGCCCTTACGTTTGGGGCCTTGCTGGAGAACGTCATTCTCGATCCGGTGACGCGCGTACCCGATTATGACAATGGGCAACTCACCGAGAATACCAGAGCCGCCTATCCGCTAGAACATATTCCCAACTGTGAGCGATCTGGAGTGGGTGCCCATCCCCAAACGATTATTTTCCTGACTGCTGATGCTTTTGGCGTGTTGCCTCCAATTGCCCGCCTCACCACAGCCCAAGCCATGTACCACTTTTTATCGGGCTACACCAGCAAACTAGCCGGAACCGAACGCGGCATCACTACCCCGCAAGCAACATTTTCGGCCTGCTTCGGCCAGTGCTTTTTCCCCTTGTCGCCGGTAGTGTATGCCGAAATGTTGGGGCAACGGCTGCAACAGCATCCTCAAACACGGGTGTTTCTGATCAATACCGGCTGGTCGGGCGGCGGCTACGGCGTGGGAAACCGAATTGCGATTGACTATACGCGAGCGATGGTGGCAGCGGCGCTCAATGGTGAACTGGAGCAGGTCAGCTATCAGCCCCATCCGATTTTCAAAGTGCTGGTACCTACATCTGTGCCAGGTGTCCCCTCCCATGTCCTAGATCCTAAACAAACCTGGAGCGATCCAGCTGCCTATGACCAGCAGGCGATTGCCCTAGCCCGCAGTTTTACCAAAAACTTTGCCCAATTCACCACCGTTAGCCCTGAAATTGCTGCGGCTGCACCCAACAGTGATGCTTAACAGTTCGAGATTTTAAGGGAGCCAGTCTTCATCTAAAGCCTGTTCTAGAGTGAACCAAGGTGCTTCGGGAATCCGTTTGTCATCTAACCCAGTCTGCTTTAGAAAAAGCTGTCTGCCATTCTGATATTCAGACGCAAAATTGGCAGCGAGATAGTTTTTAAGAGGGGCCGTGCCCCTGTGTGGGGGCGAAGCCCCCACACCCCTCGTACCTTACCAGGGTGGAAAAACCAGAGTGGAAAAAGCTATAACTAGGGCCGGCCTATCGCGGTACTGCAACCTGTCCTAACAAAGCGCTGATCACGCCATCCATTTTTAGCCCATCCAATTGGGCTTCTGGACGCAAAATCAAACGATGCCGCAATAGAGGAAAGGCAGTGGCTTTAATATCATCGGGGGTGACATAGTCCCGCTCTGATAGCCAAGCGTTGGCCTTACTCGCCTGGAGCCAAGCCACAGCTGAGCGAGGTGAAGCTCCCAATGCCAAATCTGGATGTTGACGAGTCCGCTGCACCAGAGCCAGCAAATAATCCAGCAATGCCTCTGTCACTCGCACCGACCGCACTGCCTGACGCGCTAGCAGTACCTGCTCTACCGTAGCAATGGGCTGCAGTTTCTCTAGATCGAGGCGTTTGGTTTGCAAACCGGCCTGGGCATTCAGCAGCATCTGCCGTTCGGATTGGGTGTCTGGGTAGTCCACAATCAGCTTGAAGAGGAACCGATCGAGCTGGGCTTCCGGCAGTGGGTAGGTGCCTTCAAACTCCAGAGAATTTTGTGTGGCGATTACCCAGAATAAATCGGGCAGCAGCAGGCTTTCTCCGTCCAGCGTCACCTGCTGTTCTTCCATGGCTTCGAGGAGAGCAGCCTGGGTTTTGGGCGGCGTGCGGTTGATCTCATCGGCCAGCAGAATTTGCGTAAACACGGGCCCTTTTTTGAGCATGAATGTGCGGGTATTGAAATCGAAAATATTGGTGCCCAAGATGTCTGATGGCAACACATCTGGCGTTAGCTGAATCCGGCGAAACTCGGCCTGCACCAGCCGCGATAGCGCCTTGACTGTCAGGGTTTTTCCAGTACCCGGCACTCCTTCTAAAATCACATGCCCGCCAGAAAGCAAGGCCACGATTAAGTTTTGCACAAGGGCAGGTTGACCCACGACGACTTGGCTCAATGCTTTAGCAAGTTGGGTAAAAACGGGTTGGATTTCGCTCACGGTGGTATGGAATACGATGAGTTGGTACTGCTGAATTAGGAGTCAGGAGTCAGGAGTCAGGAGTCAGGAGTCAGGAGTCAGAAGAGGTCCCAGATCAGCATGTGATATCAGCACTACTTTAACTGACGCTGTTTAACTGATGCTGTTTAACTGACGATGGAGAGTTTGCAAGTTCTCCAGCCATAGCAGCAGCTCTCGATTGCTTAAGCGGCGCGATTGGTTTAGGGGAGCCAAAACAGCCTCTAGTTCAGTTGCGGGCTGTCCGGTCTGCTGCACCCAAGCCTCAACTAAAGTTTGTGGCTCAACTGGTTCGCTGCCGAGTCCAAGTGCCCGCTGTAGCCTGAATTGTTCGGCCTTACCGATGGTTTGAACTACAAAATCGCTGCAATTTGCCTTTTGTAGAACACGGCTCAGGGCTTGAACATAAGCCTCGCTGTTATCGAGCGTTGGCTCTACAAGCCGCTTCGCTGGTCCCAGACGTCGATGGCCCCAAATCAGCACCAGAAGCAAGACCGCCGCCTGGATTGCCAGCAGCGCTAGTGGGGTTTTGGCGAGGTAGCTAGCCAAACTCTCTGTCCCTGCTTCGGCAATTACTTCTTGATCTTTATAGCCGTGGAGATATTCATCGATATAGATCGGATAGCTGGGGTTAGAAACCAGCTCGGCTAGAAATTTAAAGTTGCCGGGTTCGTCTTGATAGGCGTTGGCGGCTAGATAGGGAGTAGAGCTGTAGAGCACACGCCCCTCACCAATTTGCCGCTCCCAAACAACTGCGCCGTAGGCATCGCTTAATCGAGGTTGAACTGATTGGGGTCGAATGGTTGGACGCTCCCGGCCATTGTCCGCCTGATTGTATCGGCGGGTAGTTTCAACTTTGACTGCACCGACCGGACTGGCGATAGCCGAACGAAAAGGAGCCTTTGTGACACCCGTTCTCACCCCAAGCAAAACCAGCTGATTGCCCTGGCGAATCCAATCTTCGTCAAACCCTCCCAGCATCCTGTGGTCACTGCTAATGCGAACCAAGGTGATGGGTGAGAGTGGAGCTTGGGCCATTAAGCCACTCTCCGCTTTACCCTCAGATAAATGCCAAGTGCTGATTTGCTTTACAGATGGAGGTTGAGCTTGAAGCAACTCCTCCAGCGGACGCTGCCAGCGCTGAACAGGCAGGTTTTGCTGTTCCATGTAGGCATACCAGGCTCCATAGCCACTGGGAGCACGACTATAGGTAGAACCTTGCTGCAGCGATGAGGAACGGGGTGCGGCCAAGATGCTCAGCAAGATCATCGCCAGTAGCACCAGAAGGCCAACCCAGAGCCAGCGGTTTTTCCAGTTCATGACCGCTCAATCTCCTGATAGGCTTGCCAACAGCGTTCGTAGGTGTCGGCGGAGGCAGTGACCTGATCAAACCAGAGGCGCTCGTGGGTCTGGATTAACACCTGGTAGGGCCGAGGTAGGTTTTGCAGTTGCAGAAAATCGAGATACTCCCCATCGGTGCGACTAAGCTGTTGAGCCAAAATGCCGCGGTCGTTCAATTGCTGGAGGCTGGCCATATAGAGTGCCCGACAGGCAGTTTGATAATCGCCCTGCTGCTGGGCTAGGCGGGCCTGCTGCAACCATTCGGCAACTGTGTGCTGCGGAGATGGAGTCACACCCGTTCGATCATCCACCTGCTCAACTTGCCAAAACTCAGCTAAATAGGGACCCAGCAGCCTGTAGAGCTGCCAGCCGGCCCACACAATTGCGGCAATCACCATCAGCCAAAATAGCCCCTCGAGCAACCATTCTGGCAGTTGAGGGATGCCGGCAGTAGGGGCACTGGCGTTACGCGGCAGCAGACCCTCTAACCACTCGCCCACTTGTTGAGAGAGCTGCTGAAGCTGCCAGCTGAGGCTGGTTTTTTCAAAAGTGCCAGAAGCCAAGTTGAACAAGTCCTCTACGCGATGCGCCTAGATCATGACCTAAGCCATCATCTTAAGCCATCATCTTAAGCCATGCTGTTTTCGATCGCCCAACGCGCTAGTTCAGTGCGGTTATGCAGCCCAGTTTTGCCCAACATGTTGCTGACGTGGCTTTCAATTGTCCGTTGGCTCACGTTCAGCTCCTCAGCAATTTCCCGATTTGCCATGCCTCGTGCGACAAACTGAACGACCCGCAGCTCGGTGGGAGTCAGCTCTACATCAAAGGGCACCTGAATCTTGGGTGTGGTTTCTGTAGATTTGTCTTGCCGCTGAATCAGGCGCGATGCCTGCTTGAGTGAGGACTCGACCTGAGCTACCAATTCTTCGGGTTCAAAGGGCTTCACCATGTAGACATCAGCCCCTGTATTTAATCCCTTCACCCGATCTTGACTCTGCCCTTTAGCGGATAGGAATAGAACTGGAATCCAGCTTGTGCGAGGATTTTTGCGGACATTCTCAACCAGTGAGTAGCCATCCATTTGCGGCATCATCACATCGCAAATGATCATGTCTGGAGTCTCGTTATCCAGCAACTCCAGTGCATCTTGACCATTTTCTGCGGTAATGACTTCGTACCCTCGAAACTCCAAATAATCTTTGACTAATAGAATTAAGTTCGGATCGTCATCAATCAGCAACAGCCGCTTGTGCTCTCCTACGCTAGTTTCCTTGCTCATGCTTAACTACTCGCTATGTTCAGAGTCAATAGCAAAACCTGCCAATTATGATATCCAGTAATTCTACACAACGCCGAAATCGCTGAAACGACTTTGGTTGATTGCACGGGTGGATGGCACACTATTTCAATTTTGGAAGCTAGATTTCACAAATCTGAAGAGAGAAACTACTCAATCACAAGCCGAGGCGGTCAAGACAAACCGTGAATTCACTGAACTCAGAGAACCACTCGACGCTCCGAAGTCAGAGGTAGAAACTACGAGTCTATCTACCGCGATATTGTATATTGCTTTTCCTCCAATCGGGTAGTGTTGTTAGCGTGACTCAGCAAAATTTTTCCTCAGTCATACAAAATCAGCGTTCGGGCATGGCTCGATTGGCGCTTTCCTGCTGCTTCAGCTCGGCTCTACCTCGGCGGGTTGGGGCAAGGGGTGAACCAAAAACGCATAGTCCTGCACGATCTGATTGCTTAGCAAATGTTCTTGAATGATCCGTTCGATCACTTTCGGAGTGGCGCTATGGTACCAAACTCCATCCGGGTAGACGACCAAAATCGGCCCCTGCTGGCAAACTCGTAAACAGTTGGCTTTGGTGCGAAACACACAAGAAGGCCGCTCTGCCGTGGGCTGATCCAGTTTGAGCTGCTTGAGCCGCTGCTTCAGGTAGTCCCAGGCGACTAGACTATCTGTTTTGCTACAGCATTTGGGATTGGTTTGATCGGCACAAATAAAAACATGGCGCTGAATCTGGGGCAATCCCAGCGCTTTCACACAGGTATGAAGAGAGTCAGACGCGAGCAGATCGCAGTCGGGAGGCATGGACGATCCTGTAGAACTCTAGTGGATTAGTGAAGCAATTATATCGAACGGAAATGAGCAACCGCTGGAGATTCACTCGGTTGGAGCCAATCGCCAAACTCTTCTACAAACTGATTAGCTAGAATCGCGGCTCGAATTCGTTCCGTGAACCGCACCAGCTCGGTGATATTGTGAATTGAAAGTAGGGTGTAGCCCAGAATTTCCTGAGATCTGAGCAAATGGCTGAGGTAAGCCCGACTGAAGTGGCGGCAGGTGTAGCAGGGGCAATCTGCATCGAGGGGCGTAAAATCTTCCTTGAAGCGAGCGTTTTTGAGATTCCAGCGCTCTCCTCGTACTAACGCACTGCCGTGGCGGGCCAAACGAGTCGGAATTACGCAATCAAATAAATCAATTCCGGCGGCAATGGCCTGCACCATCTCTCGATATGTTCCGACTCCCATCAGGTAGCGCGGTTTGTTAGCCGGTAGGAGTGGCGTTGTCACCCGGACAATCTGCTCGATCAATTCTGCCGGTTCGCCCACGCTCACGCCTCCGATGGCATAGCCAGGTAAGTCAAAGCCAATCAGATCCTTAGCGGCCTGCTGGCGTAGATCCAGGTAAACGCCCCCCTGCACAATCCCAAACAGGGCCTGATCGGACCGTTGGTGAGCCGCGATGCAACGCTCTAGCCAGCGATAGGTCCGATGGGTCGCTTCTATGACTGCATCCCGACTAGCCGGATAGGGCGGGCATTCGTCAAATGCCATAATCACATCCGCTCCCAGTGCATTTTGGATCTGAATCGATTTCTCTGGCGTCAGATGAATAAACTGACCGTCCTTGGGGGAACGGAAGGTGACGCCCTCATCAGTAATCGAACGCAACTCGCTCAGGCTAAAGACTTGGAAACCGCCCGAATCGGTCAAAATTGGCCCCTGCCAATGCATGAACCGATGCAATCCACCCGCCTGCTGCACAATGCTTTCTCCTGGCTGCAGATGCAGGTGATAGGTATTTGCCAAAATCATCTGTGCCCCAGTAGCTTGCAACTGATCGGGCGTCAGGGTTTTTACATTAGCTAAGGTGCCCACCGGCATGAAGCGGGGGGTTTCGACCACACCGTGAGGCGTTGAAAATATTCCGGCACGGGCTTGAGTTTGCTGGCAGTTTGCCTGAGATTGAAACGAAAAATTCACGCTGGACTATCGCATCCGAGTACAGTACTGACCTAGCGTAGCAAGCTACGGCCCGTCTTGGACTAGGTTAGGCGATACAACCTGTAAAGTCTTCAGCCCTCGCTCAAAACGAAAAGCTATCGTCATCATCAATGCGGACATCCCAACTAGCAGATAGCACCTCAGCTACGACAGCTTCTAGAGCAGCCGCGTTGAGGCTACGGTTTTTCTGTTCTTGCAGTGGGTTAGACAGCGGCATCAACCGCAAGTGCTGATTTTCTTGAATCAGGTCAAACCAGGGCTGCTGGTCAGGCGACCGCTTTAGCTCTAAATAGTCGAAACTGCACACATTGATGTAGAGCGTGTGGTTGGCCACTAGGGTAGAGCGCTGCGGGTCTGAGAACACTTCCAGCACATAGCCCTCGTCTTCGACCAAAAGCTGTCCATCTTGGCTGTAGCAGTAGCGAACCCGATTGAGATCGACTAAAAGCCGCTGCATATCCTGCTTGTTCACAATGATGCCCGTGTCAACAATGCAGGGGGCTGGCAGCTTCGTATTTCCAGAAAGGTGATCGTAGCTCATAGAAAATGCCTTGGTCGAAACGCAGACACTAGGTTGACCTATCAGCCAACGAGAGGTTCATAACTTAAACTCACAAAACCAGCTTATCCTAGAAATCCCCTGAACCTCTTGATAGAATTCACGGAACTTTATTTATGCTCTAGTTGGCTATTTAGGTTGCTTGCTGTAAGTAGCCTGCTGTAAGGGGTTGGCCTGAATAGCTATCCCAGCGGTTCTTCAAGGATAGGCAATTCATTGGCTTATCTCCAATTATTGCCGCAACTTGATTCT
Organism: Leptolyngbya sp. NK1-12; assembly: GCF_032598965.1. NCBI lineage: Bacteria > Bacillati > Cyanobacteriota > Cyanophyceae > Leptolyngbyales > Leptolyngbyaceae > Leptolyngbya > Leptolyngbya sp. NK1-12. Next base: position 4,324,907 of record NZ_CP053586.1, on the reverse strand, counting down.
GTAAATTCAGCCAGAGTGCTGAACCTTTTAGAGCGTCCAGGTGGTATGCTTTTCAGCCAGTCAGGTCACCTATTTGGGTCTTACGCCTCGCTCTGTCGCCCTTGGGTAAATCTGGGATGGATTATCTGAATGCTGGCGGTGGTTTGCTGAGCGGTTCTACTCACTGCCTGGAATCCATCCGCTAGGATTATCCAACTATGCTGGGCTTGCCTTCCTTCCTTGCAGCAATTGCTTTCTATACCCGCCTGCCCGTCCCGGTTTCCTGGGCGCTTCAATTCGAACGGGTAGCTTGCTTCGCACCAACGGTGGGTGTGCTGATTGGTGGGTTGTTGGCGCTACTTGATTGGGGTTTGGCTTGGCTGCATCTGCCGCCTGTCTCTCGCAGTGCTGTAATTGTTGTCGTCTGGATTGGGGTGACCGGTGGCCTGCATCTCGATGGAGCTATTGACGCGGCTGATGGCTTGGCGGTTCCCGATGCTAAGCGACGCCTAGAAGTAATGACAGAGAGCACGACTGGAGCCTTTGGGGTGATGGCGGCAGGCATCTTGCTGTTACTGAAAACAGCGGCTTTATCTGATTTACAGAGCTATCGCTGGCTGATTCTACCCGTTGCAGCAGGCTGGGGCCGTTGGAGCCAGCAAGTCGCCATTTTTCGCTATCCCTATCTCAAACCAACTGGAAAAGGAGTCTTTCACAAGCTAGCTATCCGCTCGTTCTGGGATACGGTGCCCTCGTTGCTGCTGTTGCTGGGGCTGAGTGCCTTACCTCTAACGATGTCGGTGCAGCTATGGCCGTTGAGCCTGGGTTTATGTCTCGGTAGCAGCATTGCCTTTCTGATTGCAGCTTGGTTTGCTCGTCAGTTTGGCGGCCACACGGGCGATACCTATGGAGCAGTGGTGGAGTGGACCGAAGCCTTCATACTCGTGCTTCTTGTGATAGTGCAGGCAGAGGGAGGGCAGTTTTGAGTGTTGAGTGTTAGGTGTTGAGTTTGTAGTCTATGCACGGCGCAAATAACTCGCTTGCGAGAAGCCAGATATCCTCACTGCTTCAGCTCCCATTGGTTGGATTGAATGACTTTGCACAACCCGCCAACCCAATTCAAAACTCAAAACTCAAAACTCAAAACTCAAAACTCAAAACTCAAAACTCAAAACTCAAAACTCAAAACTCAAAACTCAAAACTCAAAACTCAAAACTCAAAACTCCTTTCGTCACCTGCTATTCTAAAAGAAAGGTTTACGGAACTTAACAAATTTGCTCCTCTATGAAGTGCATCATTAATCGGCGGGCGCAGTTTTCAGCAAGTCACCGCTACTGGCTACCTGAACTGACAGAAGCAGAAAATGTGGAACGGTTTGGCCTGTGCACCCGTGCTCCTGGACATGGACACAACTATGTGCTGTATGTGTCGATGGAGGGTGAGTTGGACGAGTATGGCATGGTGCTGAACCTGTCGGATGTGAAGCAGGTGATCAAAAAAGAAGTCACGAGCCAGCTCGATTTTGCTTACCTGAACGATACCTGGGAGGAGTTCCGGCAAACCTTGCCCACGACCGAAAATATGGCGCGGGTGATCTGGCAGCGCTTGGCTCCCCACCTGCCATTAGTACGCATTCAGCTATTTGAACATCCTGAACTTTGGGCAGAATACGAGGGAAACGGCATGGAAGCTTATTTGACGATCAGTACGCACTTTAGCGCTGCTCACCGGTTGGCGCTACCATCTCTGACGCTGGAGCAAAACTCGGAAATCTACGGCAAGTGCGCTCGTGTTAACGGACATGGGCACAACTACCATCTCGAAGTCACGATCAAGGGCGAAATCAATCCGCATACAGGTATGATTGCCGATTTGGTAGCATTTCAGAACGCTGTAGATGATTTAATCGTGGAGCCGTTGGATCACACCTTTTTGAACAAAGATATTCCCTATTTTGCGGAAGTGGTCCCAACGGCTGAGAATATTGCGGTTTATATTCGGGATATTCTGAAGCAGCCAATTCGTGAAATTGGAGCACAGCTCCACAAAGTCAAGCTGATCGAAAGCCCAAACAATTCCTGTGAGGTGTATTGCACCTATGAGCCAGAATCGACCAGCGCCAGTGAAGTGCGGGAACCTGTTTTAGCGCAAGCCTAACGGCTGGATTGGTTTAGTAATGTGAAGCGTAGCAATTAGCAGCCAGGAGTCTGAGGCTATAGTGTTGACACAGCTTCTACTCCTGGTTTTGTTATGTCTATTTGCAAAATTCTGGTGCTTGCTGCCAATCCCGAAAACTCTTCGGAACTGCGTTTGGGTGAAGAAGTCCGAGAAATCGAAGAAGGATTGCGCCGTTCCCGGTATCGAGAGCAGTTTGAACTGAAGGCGAGATGGGCTGTTCGGGTACGAGATTTTTATCGCTCCATGCTGGATCTTCAGCCGCAGATCGTGCATTTTTCGGGACATGGAGAAGGTCCATCAACTGTGGTACAGACGGAAAGCGCAAGCGAGCGCAAACTGGCACCCGTGGGTCAAACTTCAACCGAGGCAGGACTGGTCTTTGAAAATGAAGCGGGTCAGGCGAAGTCAGTTGACTCAGCATCGTTGGCGAGTCTGTTTAAGCTGTTTGCCAGTAAGGGTTTGGAATGTGTACTGTTAAACGCTTGCTACTCAGAGGTGCAGGCAGAGGCCATCCAGCAGCATATTCGCTATGTAATCGGCATGAATCAAGCAATTGGCGACAAGGCTGCGATTACGTTTGCGGTGGCTTTTTACGATGCATTGGCAGCCGGAGAGAGCTACGAGTTTGCCTTTGAGTTAGCGCGAGTTGCCATCCAACTGGCCGGAATTCCAGAGCAACATACGCCAGTCCTCAAACACAATCCGGCTCTAGCCATGCCGTCGAGCGATCAACCACCGACCCAAAATTCTGGAAAACTGGCGGACACGGTTGGAGTCGTGATTCAGGGCGGCATGGTTTCGATCGAAAACTTGAATCTGTAGGCAGCGCTCTATGGACGAATCAGACAAGCTGGCTGAGAAGATTGGCATTGTGGTGCAGGGTGGTCAGGTGACGATCCACACCGTGAACCTGGGTCAGGCTGAGGCGACGCCATTACCCGAACCGAAACCTGCAGAACTGCCGGATTGTCCCTATCGCGGTTTGTTTGCCTTCCACGAAGAACATGTCGAGTTTTTCTTTGGCCGTGATGTCTTCACTCAAGGCTTAGTGCAAGCGGTACAAACGAAATCTCTGGTTGCCGTTGTCGGAGCGTCGGGTAGCGGTAAGTCGTCGCTGGTGTTTGCCGGACTGTTGCCGAATTTATTAGAGCAAGGCGGCTGGTGCATTTTCAAGCTGCGTCCCGGTTTTCCAGATTCGCGCCCGTTTCATAACCTGACTTCTGCATTGTTGCCCCTATCGGCTGTGCCCAATCTCGATCCGCTAATTTTGCTGAACCAACGCGCCAAGGATTTACAAGAAGGAACGCTGTCCTTGCGAGATGTGGTTGCCGAAATTTTGCGACAGGCTCCTAAAGGCACAGAACGTGTATTGCTGGTAGTCGATCAGTTTGAGGAACTGTACACGCTTTCTAACCAGGACGACCGAGAACGTTTCGTGGATCTGTTGCTGGCAGGTGTAAAAGATGCGCCTTGTAAGGTTGTGTTGACTTTGCGAGCCGATTTTTGTGGACAGGCGTATGCCTATCGTCCGCTGGTGGATGCGCTTCAGGATGCGGACTTGAAACTGGGTTCGATGAATCAGGCGGAACTGCAAGCGGCGATCGAAAAACCAGCTGAGAAAATGGGTGTAAAACTAGAGGCTGGACTGACCGAGCGGATTCTGGAAGATGTCGGCAAGGAACCAGGAAATCTGCCGCTGCTGGAGTTTGCCCTGACTCGCCTGTGGGACAAGCAGCAAAACCGCGAACTGACCCATGAATCCTACAGCGAAATTGGCGGCGTCAAACAAGCCCTAGCCGATCACGCAGAAGCCATTTACAGCAAACTGACCGAACCTGAGCAGAAGCAAGCCCAGCAAATTTTCGTTCAACTCGTCCAGCTTGGAGAAGGCACCGCAGATACGCGCCGGTTAGTAACTCGTGCCGAAATTAGCGATGACTGTTGGCAACTGATCACCGGTAAAGGTGGCTTAGCCGACTGTCGGTTGGTGGTGACAGGACGAAATGATCAGACAAACGAAGAAACCGTTGAAGTCGTCCATGAAGCCCTGATTCGTGAGTGGCGAACCTTACGCCAGTGGATTGATACCGACCGGAAAGAACTGCTCCAGAAAAACGAAATTGAAGCACAGGCAAAACGCTGGGCAGAAAAGAAATCGAAAGATTATCTGCTTCAGGGGAAACGGTTACAGGAGGCACGAGTTTTTCAGAAAGAGCAGGCGGATCATCTAAAGCTCTCGAATCAAGCGCAAGAATTCATTCAGAAAAGCCGCCGCAATACTCGAACAAACCAGCTTAAGTTAGCGAGTCTCTTGCTGATTCCGATCATGATTGTATACGCGGCTGTAGTACCTCAATTGAGACAACAGAAATACATCCGCGCTTGGGAAACTGTAAAAGCAAAAGATGCGGGTACACGAGAAGCATTGGAAATACTGACAGAAGGATGCCAAGAGAAAGAGATAATCCTTGGAACAGTTTTGTTCGGTGACTGTGCCGATCTCAGCAGTACCGACCTCAGCGGTACCGACCTTTTCGATGCCGACCTCAGCTATGTCAACTTCGACAGTACCGACCTCAGCCGTGCCGACCTCAAATTCGCCGACCTCAGCGGTGCCTATCTCCTCGGTGCCGACCTCAAATTCGCTGACCTCCTCGGTGCCGACCTCTACGGTACCACCCTCAGCGGTGCCACCCTCAGTTGCCTTATTCAACAGTGCACTGACTTCAGAGGTGCTGAAGGTTTAACTCCTGAACAAGTGAAATCTGCCAAGAATTGGGAGCAGGCAGTCTATGATTCAGCGTTTTGTCAGCAGGTGGGGTTGAAGGACTGCAAGACGAAGCAGGTGGTGGAGAAGTAGATGAGGCAGTGAGGAGTGCTCGTCAAACCCAATCAGATACGATAGAGTCACAAGAATAAGATCCTTTCTATGTCCCAGCCTGACTCACTCACTACGACTTACAGCAGTTCCGCGTTTCAACAAGCGATCGAAGCAGTTGAGGCATTGTCACTCGAAGATCAGCGAGCCCTTCTCCAACTGATACAGCGACGACTGGCAGATCAGCAACGCCAAGCCTTAAGTCAAGAAATTGCAGAAGTGCGGCAAGAATATGCGGAAGGAAAGGTCCGCTTTGGTTCTGTCTCTGATTTTCTAGCGGAGTTGGACGATTGAGAACGATCGGTTGGACACCCAAATCGCTACGGGCTTTCAAACGTTTGGTTCGTCAAAATCTCCAACTGCGTTCTGCTATTGAGCAGACATTAAATCAACTTGCTGAAGATCCGTTTCATTCCAGCTTGCGGACTCACAAATTGTCCGGGGACTTGTCCGATGTTTGGTCCTGTTCAATAGATTAAAACTTCGTATTTTGTTTGAGTTCGTGGAGAATTCAGAAACTAAAGAAGAGGCAATTCTCCTGCTAAATTTAGGCTCTCATGATTAGGTTTATTAAGGGAATGAGGCAAGCAAGACGAAGCAGGCGGGGGAGTAGATGAGGCGGTGAGGTTGATCGTTCTATCTGCTCAACCAGTAAAGTGAAGATGAGAAGTCAAAAGCTGCAAAGTATGGAAAAGCTCGATCGCATTACAACTAATCCCAACGTTTGTCTGGGACAACCCACCATTCGCAACATGCGGATCACCGTCAGCTTCATTCTCAAACTGCTGGCAACTATGCAGTCTGTAGAGGCAGTGTTGGAGTCTTACCCAGAACTAGAGGCGGAAGATATCCAGCAGGCTTTGCAATATGCAGCTTGGGCAGTTTCAGATCAGCTGGTTCCCACTGCTTGAGGATTTTGGGTGTTTAGCATCCGATTACTGGCTGATATACACATTTCTCCAATCACTGTTGCTGCTCTAAAGCAAGCAGAATGGCACAACGGCTGATCCGGCTGCTTGGCAAGATTGGATGGATTGCGTACAGAGAGTTTTAGCAGCAAAACAGGCAGTCAGTAAATAGCCATAACTGAAGACTGCTAAGCTAGTAAAGTTGATAAGTTAAGAGCTGCAAAATATGGAACCGAGCAACGCCAGACGATGGATGGATGCGCTTACCGCTTTTAGCTTTGGTTCTGTGGGCCTAACTGAAGCAGATTTCCTTGCTCCTGCTCAAGTCATTTGCTACGTACTCAAAGAGCGGAGGTCAAAATGAATACAGCCAAAATTTGGCTGTGCTGGCATTAACCGAAGATTTGCCGGATTGAGGCTTACGCCGTGGAACTGAATAGGGGAAAGATAATTCAACGTTGAATGGATGCGTTGACGATTATAGAAAACCTCAATCCATGTCACGATTGCAGTTTTAGCAAGTTCCTTAGTCGCAAAGCTTTAAGCATAAACAAACTCTTCTTGAGTGTTCTAAAAAAGCTCTCAGCTACTGCATTGTCCTAGCAATTGCCTCTGCTGCTCCCACTACAGGAGATTCCCGCAGCTTAGAGTGATGGGTCGAATCAGGACAAGCAGCGTAGTTGAACGATATCCGCTAACCTAAGGAGAGCAGCGCTTCAGCTCTAGCTTACAGCCTCAGGTTAGTGAATTTCCAGGATATGCAGTTAAGACCCAATTCCGCTTTTCCGCTCAATACCTACATTCAAGGCAGCGGCTATCCCATTTTGTGCCTGCATGGTCATCCGGGTACGGGAAAAAGCATGTCGGTGTTCACCCGGCATTTATCAAAACGCTTCAAAACCCTGGCTCCCGATCTGCGGGGCTATGGCGGCAGCCGCCCGACGGATGATTTTGAATTAGAAGATCACCTCATTGATTTAGAAGCTTTGTTAGACCAGCAGCAGATTGATCGCTGTTTGCTGTTGGGCTGGTCACTGGGGGGAATTTTTGCGATCGAGCTGGCCTTGAAGTTTCCCGAGCGGATCAGCGGCTTGATTCTGGTGGCAACGGCAGCGCGTCCTTGGAGCAGTCATCCGCCGGTTTCGTGGGAAGACAATTTGCTGACCGGGATCGCTTCGCTGATCAACCTAGTCAAACCGGGCTGGCAGTGGAACATTGATACCTTTGGCAAACGCTCACTCTACCGCTATCTGATTCAGCAGCACACGGCAGCGGCCTATCAGTATTTGGCCGCAGAAGGCACCTCGGCCTATTTGCAAACCTCTGCTGCCGCTAGTCGCGCCCTGAATCGGGCCATTCGTAATGGCTACAATCGCCTTGCCCATCTTGACCAAATTACCTGCCCAGTGCTGATGCTGGCGGGTACCGAAGATCGGCACATCACCGCTGCAGCGAGCCTAGAAACCGCCAAAGCGCTGCCCGACTGCCAAACTCACTGCTATGAGGGAGTGGCCCACCTGTTTCCGTGGGAGATTCCCGATCAGGTGTTGAGGGATATCGACGCTTGGATAGCTCAGCATCCAGAGATGATCACATTTGACCGCTAAAGGCCGGTGAAACGCCACGGGTGGCTTGGGCATCGGTGGTTTCATCAAAAATGGTGAGCTGGTTGGGTTTGCAGCGCTTGATTGTCACCCGGATGGCTTTTGCGCCTTCCTGCTCCAAATCTTCGACAAAGCCTGACTGGTCAGACTCTGCTTCACTCGCACTGGCATAGGGGCCAAAGTAATATGTACAATTCGGCGATTCCGTGGTGATTTCAATCCACCAAGCCAGACCAAGAAATTCCAGCGTGCTCAACCAAAGTTCATTCATATGCTCTCACCAGTTTGCCGGATGCGATGACATAGAGCTACATGCCGAAGACCTGCCGCCACCCTAATAGGGCCGCCCGCACCATCAATCTTTTTTACACTCTGTTTATACTGTGTTACACATGCTTTTGCAAAGCCTCTTTTGATACGGTTTTGAGATGAAATCGCTGGGATCGTCGCTGCCGAAAAACTTCATAGAGCACCATACCAGCGGCAACAGAGGCGTTCAAGCTTGGAACATGACCCTGTAATGGAATTGAAACCAGCGCATCACAAGCTTTTTGCGTGAGCAGACCCAGCCCTTCACCTTCCGAACCAATCACCAGCGCGATCGCTCCGCTGAACGTTACAGCATCAACGGGCTGATCAGCTTCAGCAACGGTGCCGTAAATCCAAAAACCAGCACTTTTTAATTCTTCCAAGGCTCGCCCTAAGTTGACAACCCTTGCAACTGGAAAAGTTTCTAAAGCTCCGGCAGCCACCTTGGCCACAGTAGAAGTAACAGCAGCGGCGCGACGTTGCGGGATCACTAGGCCTTGGGCACCCAATGCTTCTGCGGTGCGAATAATAGCGCCCAGATTGTGGGGATCGGTAATGCCATCGGCGACGACTAGAATCGGCTGATCGGTAACTGCCTTTGCCTGCTGAATCAGCTCACTCAATTCTAAATAGGCATAGGATGCCACCTGAGCTGCAATACCTTGATGGGTGGCTCCGTGGGTGATTTGGTCTAAGCGGCGGTAATCTACTTCGTCGATCACGGCACCATCTGCTTTGGCCTGGGTCAGCAAGCCATGAAAGCGGGGATCATAGCGCAGCTTTGAGGTTACCCAGATCCGGTTCAGGGAGCGCTCGCCATCCAGGGCAGCCAGAACGCTGTGACGACCATAGATCAGATCATTGTCGGTTTCGCTGGCTAGAGTCACAGAGGAAGGAGATGACGTTTCCCTGGCATCATTGAGGTTTGGTGTATGGTCTCTTGATTCGGGCGATCTCGTTTCGTGGGATCGCTGATGCCGCCGTTGCGGTTTGGCCTCTGCAGCACCGGATTGAGAGCGGGGACGACGGGGTTTATCGAACCGATCCTCGAATTCTGCCGGACGGGATCGCCGAGCTGTGCTGCGACCTTTGGGGCCAGGTTTGGCTAATTTAGGTGCGTCTGGTTTGCCATTCGTTTTTGCACTGGGTTTGGCGTTGGGTTTTGCTCCCGACTTATCGGCTTTGCCTGACTTGCGAAATGGCTTGGAGGTCTTGGGGGTGCGGCGCTGTTTTTCCATGAGGTTCAGTTCCTTGTCTGTTCTGAAGGTTTATTCTGAAAGTCTGTTTTGATATTGATGATTTGGTGCAATCAAGGCTTGAAATTTAGCCATGCTCGGCTATCTCCTCCGGCCACACTCAGGCAAACTAAAATCTGGCCTCCTGCATCACTGGATGAGTAATCTCGCCTGCACCAGATGATCTCTCACCGGTTACAGGCAACCCTACAACAGGTTACACAGGCGAGGCAGGCATTGCTTCGGTCGTCTCTTCGCTCATCAGTTGGAGCTGACCCAAAAGCTCTACCAATCGTTCGGGATCGCAAAGATACAGATAGCCGAGCAGGGTTTCTAGACCAGTGGCTTGCTGATAGATTTCGGCATCAACTCGCTTTTGGCGCTTGGAGGCGGCGTTTCTACCGCGACGAATCAGGTCGGACTCGGCTTCGGTCAGGTGAGGCTGAAGCGATTGCAAGTGACGGGCTTGGCTTTCGGCCCGTACCTGCGCCACCACCTGTTCGTGATAGGTATGCAGCTTTTTCGGCGGCAGAAGGTAATGGGTGCGTACATATAGTTCATACACCGCATCTCCAATATAGGCTAGGGCTGCTGGAGAGAGCTGCTGAATCTGGACCAACCGATTGAGGGGAGAAGCCTCGCTAGACAACAAAGCAGCAGACAGGCCGATCAACTGCCTGTCTGCCAGTGTTTTCGAGCCAGAATGTTCATTTGAAGTCACCTTGCCTCTGGCTGATCCCGACGAAATAGGGCTGTTTCAAATTCATCAAAAATTCGACTAAATACGCCTGCCTTAAACCTCCGATATCGTACAGACGTTTTGCGACTGTACAGACGTTTCGCAAAACGTCTCTACTGCTGCCTAATTTAAACCTCTATCGTACAGACGTTTCGCAAAACGTCTCTACTTTGCCTTGATATTCTCTAGGGCAATCTCTACAGAGGGCTGAAGAGACAAAAACTGCTCTAGCCTGACTAGCTTCACAGTTTGTGTGACTCTAGGATTGGTTACGATTTGCAGCGTGCCACCCGCATTCTGCACTTTTTTGGCAAGCTGAACGAGGGCACCGAGACCAGAGCTGTCAACAAAATCGATCTGAGAGAGGTCTAGAACAAAATTCTTGGGACCTTCTTCGACAAACTTATCTAGCACCTTGCGGAAGGTTGGCTCAGAAAATGCGTCTAGCAACCCAGCAAGGCGAAACAGTTGGCAATTGTCCCTAACTTCGCGAGTGCCTCTCAAACTGACGGTCAGGGTAAGTGTGTCTGGAATAGGACCCTCCTCGCTACCAAAGCAGTCACAGGAAAACAAATAATTCGAGGTTTAAGTATAAGTCAGGATCTTGCCATATGCAAGCTAACCCTCAACTTTACCTCAAGGTTGATAATTCAATTCAGTATAGCGAGAATCAATCTCCTTGCGGGTAGTCCTGCCAGAGGGTTGTCGTCTGCCGCAGGCTGGTATAGTTGCCATTGCCCAAAATCAGGTGATCCAGCAGCGGAATGCCCAATAGCTGCCCGCCCTGAAGCAGTTGGCGTGTCAAAGCAATATCTTCGGGACTGGGGTCTACATTGCCAGAGGGATGATTGTGAGCTACCACCGCCCGCACGCCGCCTTGGCGAATAATCTCCCGAAAAATCTCGCGTGGATGGGCCAATGTTTCGGTGGCGGTGCCAATGCTGATAATTCGGGTGCCCAACAGGCGATGCTTCACATCTAGCAGCAGGATGGCGAATCGTTCCTGCGCCTGCCACATTAGATCGGCACTCAATACGGCTGCGGCCACTGCGGGGTCATCAATCACCGTCTTCTCAGTCGGAGCTGCGGCCAACACCCGCTTGCCCAACTCAATCGCTGCTAAAATCGTCGTCGCCTTAGCCGGACCAACGCCGGGAATCTGGGTCAACTCATGCACACTGACTTCCCGCAGTGCTGCTAATGGGTCTCGCTTATGTTCGCCCAGCTTTTGCAGAATGTACTGCCCCAGCCCCACGGCAGACAGTTTGCCCGCGCCCTGTCCTGTCCCCAACAGAATCGCCAGCAGTTCTGCGGTGGTTAAACTTTTGGCTCCATGCGCCATTAGGCGTTCACGCGGTCGTTCGGTACTGGGTAGATCGGCAATTCGCAGGCTGTAGGTCATAGCAGGGCTGCCTAGATCAGGCGCAGTCAACTGTTTTCAGTAATCCCAGAAGGGCTGGCAAATAACAACATCAAAAACGGCTGAACAGCTCTCGGTTCATCTCTCAGCTCTCGGTCAGTGATACACTCATCTAGACCAATCATTACAACCAAATCTGTTCCGGTACAGGCCACAGAGTTGATGCCGTATTTATGCAATTAGAGTTTGTCCCAGTTGAAGAGTTTTATTTTGCCCTCACCTTGGCTGTCAGGACGCTTGAAGAATTCGGCAGCCCAGAACTAGTCGAGCAGGTGCGCTCCCGGCTGCAAGAAAAATTTGGTCAGCCGTCCACGGTGGCCGCCGCTAAGCAAAATACATTCAACTATGTCTTTCTGGTGCAGGATTATGACAACAGCCCTGCGCCCCAGTTGGTGGTTTCAGTGGCCGATTGGCAAGACAAACTCCGCCTCAGCAGCGACTACGGCTGGACCCTCGACGCCGAACGCAAGCCCGTCCGCACCGAACGGTTTGAACAGCGGGGCGAATTCAGCCAAGCCCTGCGTGCCCACCTCTCTGATTGGTTAGATCTGCCTCTGAACTGATCCCTGCCGCTCCTTCCTGCTCCCTCTATGACCCCAGCCTTGTTTCAAATCGAAAACCTGCGAGTCGCCTATCCCAATGCCCGTCAAGCCAACGGAACTGAAGTTGCTTGGGCTGTTGATGATGTTTCGTTGATGCTTCAGCCGGGAGAGCGGTTGGGGTTAGTGGGCGAGTCGGGCTGTGGCAAGTCTACCCTAGGGCGAGCAGCGATGCGGTTATTGCCGTCGGAGACGCGGATCGAAGGACAGGTGCGATTCAACGGTGAGTCGGTGTTTGACTTTGCGCCAGAGCGATTACGCCAGTTTCGCGGCGAGGCGATTGCCCTGATCTTCCAAGACCCGATGACCCGCCTAAATCCGCTGATGACGATTGGTGAGCATTGTGTGGAAACCCTGCGATATCACCAGTCCAACCTCTCAAAGCAGGCGGCCAAAGAAAAGGCGCTGGCCACCCTGGAGGCGGTCAAAATCCCAGCCAATCGCTGGAACCAGTACCCCCATGAATTTAGCGGCGGTATGCGGCAACGGGTGGCAATTGCGCTGGCCCTAATGCTTAATCCCAAACTAATCGTGGCCGACGAACCCACCACCAGCTTAGATGTCACCGTCTCGGCCCAAATCCTGCGCGAACTGACCCGCCTCTGCGAAGAACGCCAAATGGCCCTGATGCTGATCTCCCACGACCTAGCCATGGTCGGCGAATACTGCGACCGCATTGCCGTCATGTATCAAGGCAAAGTCGTCGAAACCGGCCCCGCCCTCTCAGTCCTCACCCACCCCCAGCACCCCTACACCCAATCCCTGCTCAAAGCCGCCCTCCACATTCAATCCGGCAGCCAAGGCTTAACCAGTCTCCAAGCTGAACGAACAGAAGACTCAGAACCCCGCTTCGAAGAAGCAAACTACGAAATTTCTCCTTCGGAGACGCGACGCGACCCAAACTCAGCACTCAAAACTCAGCACTCAAAACTCAGCACTCAAAACTCTTCCCCCCTCCTCCGCCTAGAAAACCTCCAGCAGCACTATACCCTCGAACAAAACTTTGTGGCTCGTCTGCTGTCCGCCTCGGAAGACCGCACGATTCGGGCTGTGGATGGCGTGACGCTGGAGCTATATCCGGGTGAAATCTTGGGGCTAGTGGGCGAGTCCGGCTGTGGCAAAAGCACCCTGTCGCGGACGATCCTGCATCTGATTCGTCCGACCGCAGGCAGGGTTGAATTTCTGGGTCAGAATCTCACCCAAGCCTCTGGTCAGGAATTGCGACAACAGCGTCGCCAAATGCAGATGGTGTTTCAAGATCCCCACGCCTGTTTGAATCCCCTGATGACCGTAGGTGAAAGCATCGCCGATCCGCTGTTGATCCATCGCCTCGCGGATGCTCCAACCGCCAGACAACAGGTGATCCAAATGCTAGAACGGGTCGGCCTCACTCCCGCCTCCGACTACTACGACCGCTATCCCAAGGATCTATCCGGTGGCCAGCAGCAGCGAGTGGCGATTGCCCGCGCCCTGATTACGCGCCCCAAACTGCTAATCTGTGATGAGCCGGTGAGTATGCTCGATGCCAGCGTGCAGGCCCAGGTACTGGAGTTAATGCTAGAGCTGAAGCGCGAGTTTGACCTCACCTACCTGTTTATTACCCATGACCTCTGGGTGGCCCGCTTTTTGTGCGACCGGATTGCGGTAATGAATGCCGGCAAAATTGTGGAGCTGGGCACCATGGCAAGCGTGTTTAGTAATCCGCAGCATCCTTATACAAAAACGCTGCTGGAGGCGGCTCCGCTGCTATCCCGGTTAAAAACCCCGATTTCAAATTGATCCGGTTTGATTTTGAACCATGAACTATGTGTAGTATTCTTAAGAGGATTTGATGCTTGCCCTGCCTCGGCCCGATTTCAGCCATACAGCAGTCGGATGCTGTGGGTGAGGGTGCGTTCTGTCCATCGGTATACCTATTGGAGGCTATACATCTGGACGGTTGCACAGGCTCAGAATCAATTGCATAGTTTTCACTTGAATTAGCAGGCTGGTACAGAGCGTTCCATGTTTGGTTTAATCGGTCATCTTACGAGTTTGGAACATGCCCAATCGGTGGCGCGAGAGCTGGGTTATCCCGAATACGCCGATCAAGGATTAGATTTTTGGTGTAGTGCCCCGCCCCAAATTGTGGACACCATCACGGTTACAAGCGTAACGGGGCAGAAAATCGAAGGGCGCTATGTCGAGTCTTGCTTTTTGCCAGAAATGTTGGCGACGCGACGCATCAAGGCCGCAACCCGCAAAATCATCAACGCCATGGCCCATGCCCAGAAGCACGGCATTAACATCACCGCCCTCGGCGGTTTTTCTTCGATTATTTTCGAGAATTTTAACCTCCAGCAAATCCGGCAGGTGCGCAACGTCAAACTGGAGTTTGAGCGGTTTACAACCGGGAACACCCATACCGCCTACATTATTTGCCGTCAGGTCGAGCAGGCATCGAAGCAGGTTGGGATTGATCTGTCGCAGGCAACGGTAGCCGTCTGTGGCGCAACTGGAGATATTGGTAGTGCCGTCTGCCGCTGGCTGGATGCCCGCACCGATGTAGCCGAGCTGCTGCTGATCGCCCGTAACCAAGAGCGCCTCCAGGCTCTGCAAGAGGAATTGGGCCGTGGCAAAATTATGAGTCTGGAAGAAGCGCTGCCCCAAGCTGACATTATTGTTTGGGTTGCCAGTATGCCCAAGGGCGTCGAGATCGATCCCACTACCCTGAAGCAGCCCTGCTTGCTAATCGACGGCGGCTATCCCAAAAACCTGGGCAACACGATCAAGCATCCGGGTGTGCATGTGCTGAACGGTGGCATCGTGGAGCATTCGCTCGACATCGACTGGCGGATTATGAGCATCGTTAATATGGATGTCCCGGCGCGTCAGTTGTTTGCCTGCTTTGCCGAATCGATGCTGCTAGAGTTTGAGAAGCTCTACACCAACTTCTCCTGGGGCCGCAACCAGATCACCCTAGAGAAAATGGATTTGATCGGTCAGGTGTCGGTGAAGCATGGGTTTCGGCCACTGCTGATCCCAAGCAGTTGAGCGGCGCGGAAAAAATCTGACGCCAGCTAAATCTACTGTCGCAGCATCTTCAAAAGTTGCGCGGGGCGAGCGTTTTTCACAGCTGGATAGCGGTCTGGATGGTGGGTCAGCATGTAGTGCTCGTACTCATACCAGTGCATGTCGGCCTTTTCTTGGTTACAGGGTCGGCAAATCACCCACAGGTTTCTGAAGTCCAGTGACAACCAAGGATACTGGGCACGAGGCAATTTGTGATCGATAGTGCGACCGCCCTGGTTAGAGAAGCGTTCGCCACAAATCGGGCAATGCCAATCTGAATGGTCCCTGACCCAATTCTTGCTCTCTTGAGTCGTTTCACATTCGCTATCGCCATTGACATAGCGCCAGTAATCAAACTTGCGGTAGTCTTCAAAATCTTGAGGCGTGAGGCGATGGTAATGTCTATTGCCAAATCGATTGGCAAGGTGAAATAACTCTTGCAGGCTCTTATCATCTAAGTTCATACGTGACTGGGGAATATAATCTAAAGGATTTAATCTTCATCGTTTGCGTGGCTTTCGAGATGAAGGTTTAGCCGGTTTACTGAAGTCAATGATTTCAACTTCTGTATCAGGAAACTGTTGATCGATTTGCTCGCAGATCTGATTGACTTCCTTGGCGAGTTTCTGGTGGGAATCTTCTATTTCTTCAGGCGACAGATATTTATTGCCAATCCGATCCGCTTCTAAGAATAGTTCTTCTAGAGGTAACTCTTCAAATCGATATTTTTCTAGAAAATCATTAATTGTTTCATATAGCCGAATCACATTGTCCCAACCTACATTGCGGTAGTTGTTCTGTTTCAACCACTGCTGATCGGCTAGTTTAAGCTGAAGCCGATTTTCTGAGTTTGCCCGCTGTACATCACGGTAACTCATGCCGTTATAAGTTCTTTGCTTGCTGCCCATGCAACTCTCTTCCTATTTTCAACCGAGTGTCCATTTAAATAGACGAATCAGGGCTTTCCGAATTTCGCTATCTTCGTACTTCAGCAATTCATTTGTGTCTCTAGCCAGCTTCAGCTTGATGGCGTCTACTATATTCTTGAGCGCCTTGTTATCTCGCTTAAGCTGGTCATTCGCTTCCACAAGAGTTGTATTCTCCGTGGTTAGAGATTCCACCTTATCGCTCAATTCGATGGTTTGAGAAGATAAAACTTTGACTTCAGTTTCTAATTGCTGCTTTTCTTGTTCTAACTGTTTCTTGTGCTTTTCCAAACTGACTTTCGAGGCTTCTAAAGCCTGGATTGATGCTTCTAATTCTGCATATTCAGAACTAAGAGTTTCCAATTTCCTTTCTGCCTGGCTGCGTCTTCTACCCAGAGCAGCATTATTGCGCCCTAATTCAGCATTTTTGCGAGAAAAAGATTCGACTAACTTAAGTGCGCTTGGCTCACGCTCAAGCAAATCTAATAATCGTTCGCATTCTGCCTCACTTAATGGTCGGCTAACATTTTTATTGATGCCATATCTTTTCCTCAGAATATCTTGCAATTCATTCTTGGACACCATTCAGTCATCTCCAACAATTCATCTGTAGAAAGTTGCCTTTCAGTTGCTATGTTTCCCACTGCAAACTAACAAAATTGCTTCAAGCCCAGCGATGCGGCCAGTAACATTCTTCTGACTCCTGACTCCTGGCTCCTGAACAAACACCGCCAAATCAACAATTATTGACAAATCCCCGCCTACGCTTGTGCTAGCTGGATGTTTCCTTTATGCTGATTTTTGCCGGAGATTTCCGGTAGTTCCAAACAGGCTCAAGGCACGGAGCGCTGATTAGGAGTGCAGCCACACTGCCTAACCAGCTAACCTAACTTCCTGAAATAGGCAGGAGGCCAGGCTGTATTGATTATCAATCGCCTCGCTGATGCAAAACAAGTGGTTAGGGACCACCTCGCCTTGGGCTTTTCTTCTATCACGAGGCAAATTCTATGACGACAGAGTTCAACGAACTGCTGCCTTCTTCGCCTGAGGATGCAGTTCAGATTTGGATTATTGGCAGCCGCGACCAGGTGATTCACAAAATGAACGAATTTCATGTCAGGCGGTTGGTGCCCGATCGCGCTCGCTTTACGCCGCTGATTCCGGCTCCGGTTCCGGGTAAGGTGATGACGGTGCTGGTCTGCTAGCGTTGCCTGGGTTGGATTGCAATTCGGTTGCACTGGCTTACATAGCTGTTGCATCGAGTTGCAATTCGATTGCATATACTCACCCAATCACAAACTCAAAATTTGTACGAATGGCCCAGCGTGCAGCAGCGCTGAATTCAGCTTCATGGCGAGTTTGTCATAGCCTTCAGTTGCAGAGCCTCTGCGCTGATCATATCTGTTTGGCACAAATCTCAGATTAAAGCTCAATAGATTAGAAATTCATCCCTGGGCTGTGTTGTTAGCGGACTTCCGCCGTTAGCCCACCGTTCACGTGCGAGTGGGCTAATGATGCAATGAATGATCTTGATTTGCAATCTCCTAAAGCTGAGTCGCTACCTGTCTGATGCCCCAAAAAATTAAATTCGGATCAACCTTAATTTGAGCCGCCAAATCAGGAGCCTGCTGCCGCAGCAGATCGATTAGCAACGAAGCATCGCCACCTGTGAGCAGAATTGCTCCCCTAGAAAACTGCTGTTGCCATGCGGTGACAAAATCGCGAATCCCTGCTAGCAGCGAATAGAGCACCCCACTCCAGATGGCATCATCAGTATTGGTAGACCAACGCTGAGGTAAGGAAACTTGACGATTCGAGAGATGGGGCAACGCGGCAGTATGTTCAGCCAAGGAACGCAATTGTAGCCGCAGTCCGGGCAAGATCGCGCCGCCGACTAGCCGTGCTTCTGCATTGGCTCCTGTAAACGTCAGTCCTGTTCCCGCATCGATCACCAAACTGGGCAGACCATGAACCGTTGCCGCTCCCAGTAGCGCTAGAGCACGGTCAATCCCCAATGTGGCATATAGTCCTGTGATGGGAATTGCAGCTAGCGTGATGACTTGAGTCTGAGGATACGCCTGCCAGAGGGGCACTTGAGCTGGAATCGCCGAAGCTAGCCAGAGCGGTTGTGAGGCTGGGATGTAGGGCAAGACGTTCGGTACAGTCGGCAATTCTGCCGTTAGGCGTTCCGCACAGGCGGCAAAATCAAACTGATGCTGGGTTAAATCAGCGATTAGCTCAGATGAAAAATGAGGCGTATCCCAGGCTTGCTGCAACGTTATGCCCCTGAACCAAGCCCAGTGCAACCTTGAGTTGCCAATCATCAGCGCCAGCCAGCCAGAATTAGCCATGACGCTCAGGTATTGCGATCAAATTCTTAAGCATAGTCTCAGAATTTCTAGCCAGTTCACCCTCCATACTCTATAAATAGCAAGTCGCTGCTTATTCATAAAGGCGTCTCCTTTTTTCATGGGCATTGGATTTGGACGGGAAATTTGCGGCAATCTCGACATTGCGGCATCGCGAGAATGGCTGGTGACAAATGGAATGGGTGGCTATGCTTGCGGTACTGTAGCGGGCGTTTTAACCCGGCGGTATCACGGACTGCTGGTTGCGGCCCTCCAGCCTCCTCTGGGGCGAACCCTGATGCTGACCAAGCTAGAAGAAATTGTCCACTATGACCAGCAGGTTTATAGCCTTAGTACGGATCGCTGGGCTGATGGCAGCGTAGACCCCCAAGGCTATCGCTATATCGAGCATTTTGCCCTCGAAGGAACTGTCCCTACCTGGCGGTATGCCTGTGCCGATGCGCTGCTGCAAAAACGAATCTGGATGCAGCCGGGAGCCAACACCACTTATATACAGTACGAGTTGCTGCGGGCCAGTCAGCCAATGGCGCTGTTTGTCAAATCCCTGGTTAACTACCGCGATCATCATGGGTGCATTCGCAGTTGGGGTTGGCAGATGGCCGTCGAGCGCGTCAGTCAGGGAGTGCAGGTCACGGCCTTTGCGGAAGCCGTGCCGCTGTATTTGCTTAGTAGTCAGGCGGAAGTTTTGACTCTGCACGATTGGTACTACAACTTTGATTTGGCCACCGAACGCTACCGGGGGTTAAACGACCGCGAAGACCACCTGCATGCCGCTACCTTTCACCTGGCGCTGAATCCGGGCGAATCGCTCACCATTGTTGCCAGCACCGCACCTGAGCCAGAACTCAACGGCATCCAAGCCCTGAAGCAGCAGCAAAGCCGAGAACAGAAATTGCTCAACCTGTGGCGCACCAGCCGTCCAATTGGGGCCAAAGAGCCGTCTAGCTGGCTGCATCAGTTGGTGTTGGCGGCGGATCAGTTCATTGTAGACCGCACGGTGCCCGCATCGGTGAGTGGAGCGGTAAGTGAGTCAGAAACCGAAGGATTAAACGGTAAAACTATCCTGGCCGGCTATCCCTGGTTTAGCGACTGGGGACGCGACACGATGATCAGTCTGCCTGGTTTAACCTTGACCACCGGACGCTCGGAAATTGCTCGCCTGATTTTGCGCACCTTTGCCCAATATGTCAGTCAGGGTATGCTGCCGAATCGCTTTCCCGATGCTGGCGAAGAACCGGAGTACAACACCGTTGACGCCACACTCTGGTACTTTGAGGCCATTCAGCAATATTACAAAGCCACGCAAGATGATGACCTGCTGGCGGAACTGTTTCCGATTCTGGCTGAGATTATCGACTGGCACTGTCGCGGCACCCGCTACAACATCCACCTTGACCCAGCCGATGGTCTGCTGTATGCGGGCGGTCCCGGTCTTCAGCTCACCTGGATGGATGCTAAAGTAGGCGACTGGGTAGTAACGCCACGCACTGGCAAGCCCATCGAAGTCAATGCCCTCTGGTATAACGCTCTGCGCACGATGGCCAAATTTGCGCGTCTGTTGGGCAAGCCCCATCAAGAGTACGAAGCGATTGCTGACCGCACACTGGCTCGCTTTGTTCGGTTTTGGAATGCTGATTTGGGCTATTGCTATGACGTACTTGACACCCTAGATGGAGACGATGCTTCTCTGCGGCCTAACCAAATTTTTGCCGTGTCGTTGCCCAACAGTCCGCTAACGGCAGTGCAACAGCGAGGAGTGGTCGATGCCTGTAGCCGTGCTCTCTTAACATCTTACGGACTGCGTTCCCTGGCTTCCGATCACCCCGACTATCACGGACACTATGGGGGCGATCCGCTTCGGCGCGATGGCGCTTACCATCAGGGCACTGTCTGGGGGTGGTTGATGGGACCATTTGTGCTGGCGCATTTGCGGGTCTATGGCAACCCGGTTCAAGCCCGACAGTTCCTAGAGCCAATGGCCGATCACATCTTCACCCACGGTTTGGGAACCTTGAGCGAAATTTTTGACGGCGACCCACCCATAACCCCTAGGGGCTGCATTGCCCAAGCCTGGACCGTTGCAGAAGTTTTACGCGCCTGGGATACAACGGAGTGTTAAGTTTTTTGAATGTTTTCATAGAGGAAACTCTACCCCGGCCGGCGATATTATTACCTAAATTAGCGGTCATTAGCCGATAGAATAAACTTGACTCGGTTGCATTGCAGGCATCTCCCCTGATTGGCGGAGAGCTGGCTTTTGCTATGCCTGAGCATCCTTGCTATCTAACCTCGTCCTTTTGTCACCCTTGCCACTTGTGAAATTATTTACCTTTCATACGCCTGAACTGACTCCCGCCGAGTCGCTGCCGGATTGTGCGATTGCCGTTGATGTGCTGCGAGCCACGTCCACAATCGCCACAGCTCTTGCAGCTAACGCCGAAGCGGTACAGGTATTCAGCAGTATTGAACAATTGATGCAGACCAGCGAGCAATGGTCGCCCGATAAGCGGCTGCGGGCCGGGGAGCGAGGAGGTGCAAAAGTGCCGGGCTGCGACTTGGGAAATTCGCCGCTAGACTGTACTCCTGACGTAGTGGAAGGGCGACGATTATTTATTAGCACCACTAATGGAACCCGCTGCTTAGAACGAATTCAGGCAGCTGAAACAGTATTGACGGCGGCGTTGATCAACCGCTCTGCTGTGGTGAACTACTTGTTGCGTTACCGTCCGGCTACGGTTTGGATTGTGGGGTCGGGCTGGGAAGGCAATTTTTCGCTGGAAGATACGGTTTGTGCTGGCGCGATTGTGCATCAGCTTGCGGCACGATTGGCAGGCGATGGTCATCCCCTCGAAGCCTTGGCCGGCAACGATGAAGTGTTTGGTGCAGTTGCGTTGTATACCCAGTGGCAAAACAACCTACTGGGCTTGATGCATCATGCGAGCCACGGGCAGCGGTTGCTGCGTCTGGACTGCCATGATGATCTCAAGTACTGTGCCCAAACCGATAGTTTGAATGTGCTGCCAATTCAGAAAGAGCCTGGTGTGCTCGTCAAGGCAGAATGAGCAGGCTCTTTAAGAGCGCTAAGAATTGTAGAATCCGGTCAGTTCCACGGCTTCTGGATGGCTTCCTGTCCAGCACACGCGAGTCAGGTTGGCATCGTCAAAGTTGGTGTGGTTAAGCTGAGCGTGGGAAAAGTTGGCTTTGGTGAGGTCTGCCTGACGAAAGCTGGTGCCCCAACGTGCGGTCAGGGTCGTTGCCAACCGCCGAATCACTACTTGCTTGGGATCGCCCTGCAGAGCACGCCAGCCCAGATAGATGCTCAATGCCATCACGGCCGGCACCACTGGAACGATTGATGTCACAATGTCGGTTGCAGCTACTATATAGCCAAACGTCAACAGGTAAGCACCCGCAACCCCAAGCCCAGCTTGGAGATTGAAGGTCCGGAAGGCTGCAAGTGCTGCGATGGTTGCCATTACAGTAGCTCCCGATACGGCACAAACAATCGTCAGCGCTTGGGCAATGGCGGAAGAAACGGCAATCGAAAGGGGGTTAATCAGCGTAGACAAAATTGGCCCAATGGCGGCAATCCCGACTGTCACCATGAAGGCCAGTGCAAAAACGCTAAATCCAGTTGTGATTCCTTCTAAAACAGAAATGAAGGCAAAAGCCAGCAACAGCATCACCATGGCCCAACCTGCGGTTACCTCTTGAAATGAGTTGGTAAAGGCGCGCAGTTCCAGGTTAAGCAGAGTTCCGACAAAGCCCGCTACTGCACCCAGCAGCACAGCAACTAGCACCAAAAACACGAGCAGTAAAATCGCTTCGCTTTGCTGCAACCCGGCTTGTACATTCGTAAAGTTTGCCCCCCGCAGAACGGCCTGACTGAAGTCTGTCCCACGGATATCAGAACCGCTGAAATCAGCTCCGGAAAGGTCTTGGCCAACGAAAGATTGTCCTCTGAGGTCTTGTTTTCGGAAGTTTCTTTCACCCTGGTGGTACAGATTCAACAGCTCTTGCTTATTCACACTACCTACCTACTTATGAGCTCAATTTAATGACGACTACAGATGATTTCAGGATGTTTACAGAACGCAAAACGATTTGGTAGGCACCTTGAGAAGATTGATCAAACGGCGACAATGGCTAGGGATATTTGTTATGTCAAGCTTAGGCAGTCCTTTAGACCAAATCTTTATTTCTCAATCTTTCTTATCGATCTATACTTCATCCCTGCTTCATCTTCAACTGCTGCACCAAGCAAGCCGCGATCCGGTCAGCTGCCCCAGAGACGCCCATCCGCCGCGCTCCATTGGCTTGGATCAACTGGAGCCGATCGGGATCCTGCAATAGGGATTGCACCACACTGACTATGCGGCTGGGTTGTTCAACGAGCGTCACACTTGGCCCCAGCAGGCGAGTCTGAGCTTCGGCAAACTTGGGGGTGAACTGTGGCCCCTTGCCCGGAAAGATAATCGCTGGTTTACCCAGGCCAACAAACTGTTCAGTCGCTGTGCCTGCCATAGCTAAGGCAAAATCAGCCTGATGCAAGCAGTCGTTGAATGCGCTAGTGAGGATCAGGCTGGTGCGGTACTGGCTAAACACAAGCTGGGAGCCAGAGCGGTCAGAGGGATTATCCACCGAGCCAGACAATCGCCAGCCATAAGCTTCCAACGTTCTTTGTAGTGGCACCGGGTCAAGCTGGGGAGCAACGGCAGCCAGAAATAACAATGGCCGCTGATTGCCCCAGGCCATCACTAGTGCCGATACGGCCTGTAAGAGAATTTGCCAATTTTCATAGGCCTCTGGAGGTCTGGAGCCGGGCAGCAGCACGAAGGTAAGACGGCACTGTTCTAGACCATCTGGATCATCTGGACCATCTGCCGCCATTGCCCACTTCATGCCGGTTGGTTCCAAGCCATCCATCATAGGATTTCCCAGATCAAAGGCTGGAATGCCCCATTTTTGCAGCACGCTTCTGGTGAGCCGATCTCGTGGAAAAACTGCCTTGCAACGAGGATGGGCCATCAACCAGCGCTCCCAGGGCAGAAACACCGAGCCAGACCAGCGCTCTAGCCGCTCAAACCAGGATTGTCTAGGTAGCCAGCCTTGCTCATCCCTTAGGTAATACTCCGACTTGGCCGTACCCACAAATCCATAGGCTGCTCCACTCCACCAGGCAAACAGTAGCGGAACGATATCGCCGACGGCCAGCACGACACCGCCCTGCTGCGCCCATTGCCGCACGGTTTTGAGTTGAGCCAGAGTCAGCTGTATCAATCCGCCTTGCAAATCGCGAGCCAGCTGACGACCGTCCATATAGATAAAGCCTCCAGAAGGCATCGACTGCACCGCACCCACAATCGGAATCCCGTGAGCACGATAGAATTCTCCTTGTCCGACAATCGGTAGGGCTGCCAGCTGGAGCTGTTTAGAGCGGCGCTGTAAGGCTTGCAAAATTCGTAGCGCAATCAAATCTTCTCCATGACCGTTACTGAGGCAAAGTAGCTGCATAGCACTGGTGAGTTGAAGGGGTGGTAGAAACTTGACCATTGGTCAGCCTACAAGGTTAGGGGCACTGACTCAACCCGCTTGGTCACGTGAAATAGCTTCAGACCTGTTTCCCAAGCAATGTCATCAACTGCTTACAGGCCTTGACAACTGTTTGGGCGTTCAGTCAATCGAGTTTCAGGCAGCCACAGGCAGCTAGTGAAAGGTGGAAAGGGAGATCAGGCACAAATCTTCTGCTGGTTTAGAGGAATCCACCGGCTAAATGCGTTAGTTTAATGAAAAATGGGTGAAATTCTGAGCTTCAGGAATTGAGCCACAACCCTCTTGTAGAAAATTCTGAAACAAACTAGGTTGTCCCGGCATCCCTTGTTCAGAATACAGTAGGCTGGATCTGAACTTTTCTAGAGAAACGATGACCACTGGGTTGGTCTTGATTGCAGCGGTGTTGGTCTTAGGTGGGGTGATTGCTACGGTGGGTGATCGCCTGGGTACACGCGTTGGTAAAGCCCGCCTCACCCTGTTTAATCTGCGTCCCCGCAGAACCGCTACCCTGATCACAATTTTGACGGGTGTGATTATTTCTGCATCTACCTTTTCGCTGCTATTTGCAGTCAGCGACCAACTCCGGACCGGTGTGTTTGAGCTAGAGAATATCCAAGACGACCTAAAAGAAACCCGCGAAGAACTAAAAGAAGCTCAGTCTGAGAAGGAGCGCATCGAAACGCGGTTAAAAAACGCTCGTCGGCAGCAGAATACTGCTCAGCGTCAGCTAGAACAGATTAACCGCTCGCTGCAGCAGGCAGTTGAGCAACAGGTGCAAACCCAAGCCCAGCTCAAAAGCACCCAGCAGCGCTTGAACGAAAGTCAGACTAAATTTCAGCAAGCGCAGCAGTTGCTCAGCACCGTTTCCCAACAGGCCGCGACATTACAGGCAGAAATTGAGCAGCTTCAAACCGACCGGCAAGAGCTAATCCGCCAACGCGATGCTGTGCGCGAACAAATTGCTCAACGCGATCAGGAAATTGCTCAGCGCGATCAGGCAATTGCCAGTCGAGAAACGAAACTCAAAGATCTAGAAAGCCAAATCGCGTTTCTGGCCCAACAAAAAGATACGCTGGAGCGCGAGTACGAAGATCTGCGCCGTGGCAATGTTACCCTGTTTCGCAACCAAACCTTAGCCTGGGGAGTGGTGCGGGTAGATGTGCCTAGTGCGGCTCCCAAGGCAGTAGATCAGCTATTGCAACGCGCCAATCAACTGGTTGCTCAAATCATTCAACCTGGTACGACCAAAGTCGATAATCAGGTGATTCGAATTACTAATGCGCAAGTTGAGCAGCTGGCTAATCAGATTGCCAGTGGGGAGGATTATGTGGTGCGCGTGATTTCTGCTGGCAATTATGTAGTGGGTGAACCTTGCGTTTTGGCTGGAGAAGCCTGCATTGATGTCATTGCTACCGCCGTTCCTAACCAGGTGGTGTTTCAGCAAGGAGAGGTGATTGCCACCACCACGGTCAATCCCACTGCCATGAACAGCCAGGTTGTGGCCGAACGCATTTTTCTGCTAATTGCGGCGGCTCAGTTTCGTTCTCGCCAAGCTGGAATTTTGGATGATACAGTCCGAATTGCCGATAACCGCCGTGAGACGGTCATGAGCTTTATTGAGCAAGTGCAGCAAAGCACGCTGCCGCTAGAAATTCAGGTCGTGGCTGCCGAAGATGCCTACACTGCGGGTGCCCAGCTAGAACTAATCGCTGTGCGAGACGGCCAGGTGCTGTTTAGTACCTCTTGATCGCTCTTACTCTGCAGTTTCTGTTTATCGCTTACCCTTGCCAACTTGCCGCTAGCCAACGTTTTAAATTGGAGCAAAAGACATCAAAAGACACTAGACAGGCTTCTCGCCATGCTCTAAAGTCTAGGGCAAGCGCAGCATCAGCCGTCCACTCACTTTGCTTACGTCCATGGCAACATC
The DNA here is from genome assembly GCF_032598965.1 of Leptolyngbya sp. NK1-12. Lineage (NCBI taxonomy): Bacteria > Bacillati > Cyanobacteriota > Cyanophyceae > Leptolyngbyales > Leptolyngbyaceae > Leptolyngbya > Leptolyngbya sp. NK1-12. The sequence goes on along the minus strand of NZ_CP053586.1, from coordinate 4,299,231 downwards.
CTCCTTTGACTCCCCCGATCAGCCAGTCGTCTTAGGCTTTGATCCTGGTCGTCAGAAGTGTGGTTTAGCTGTGGTGGGCCTTGACCGCAGCCTCTACTATCATCAGGTGATTCCTGCCGAAGCGGCTATTGCAACTATTGCAGAACTGCGCCAACAGTTTCCTATTTCCATGATCGTGATGGGCAACCAAACTAGCGCCAATGAGTGGAAACAACGCCTCGCTGAAACTGCCGATCCGCCTCGAGTTGTGCTTGTAGACGAACGCTACACCAGCCTAGAAGCTCGTGAACGCTACTGGCAAATGTACCCTCCCCGTGGTCTGTCCCGCTTGTTACCTCAGGGAATGCGCACGCCTCCCCGCCCAATTGATGACATTGTGGCTATTCTACTGATTGAACGTTATCTAGAACAACTGACGAATCGTTTGAGTTGATGGCTGAAGGGCCGATCGCACTCTAATCATGCCCTAGCATAAGCACGTACTGGCAGTTTTGAGGATCAGATGTATGCAATTTGGGTTAGCTAAATTGCGTGATTTCTTCCACCGGATCGCTAGGTGGGTAGCTTTTTAAAATCTTTGTAGAAACCCTTGTCGAACTGGCCGTAGATTTACATAGTTTGCCTGCAAACTTGGCTAGGCTTATGCTGAGGGTAAAAGTGTTTACGCCTTTTTGAGCAACTTAAACTTAGACTACTCGTCTGTGAGTTTCTATGCTCACCTAGCCTTGAGAAACTAGCCTCGAGAAACACAAAAACTACTGCTATGTCTGATTCAAGCCAGCTAGAGACACTGCATCGCCTGCATCTTGTTGTCCTTAACTACCGTACACCCGACTTAACTGTAGATTGCTTACATTCCCTGGTAGACGAAGTGAAGGCACTGCCCGGCACTCACGTTACGGTGGTTGACAATGCCTCTGGAGACGGCTCGGTTGAAAAAATTTCTAGTGCCATTGCTCAATCAGGTTGGGGCGACTGGGTTACGTTTATGCCCCAAGAGAAAAATGGCGGCTACGCCTTTGGCAACAATGCGGCGATTCGGGCTGCCCTCGATACGCCTCACCCGCCAGAATACATTCTGTTGCTCAACCCTGACACAGTGGTGCGTCCAGGCGCACTGAAGGCGTTAGTGGATTTTATGGACACCCATCCCGATGTGGGGATTGCTGGCAGCCGTCTAGAAGATCTGGATGGCACACCGCAGCGCTCCGCGTTTCGCTTTCCGTCTATTTTTAGTGAGCTGGACGGCGGCTTGCGGTTAGGCATTGTTTCCCAACTCCTGGCAACCTGGGCGGTCGCACCTCCAGTGTCTGATGTGGCCTGCCAAACCGATTGGGTTGCCGGAGCGAGCATGATGGTGCGGCGGCAAGTGTTTGAAACCGTTGGTTTGATGGATGAAAAATATTTCCTCTATTTTGAAGAAGTCGATTTTTGTTTAGCGGCGCATCGAGCTGGCTGGCCCTGTTGGTATGTTCCCGAAAGTCGGGTGGTGCACTTCGTGGGCCAGAGTTCCGGTGTAACTGATACAAAACGTCAACCCAAACGCCGCCCAACCTACTGGTTTGATTCGCGTCGTCGCTTTTTTGTCAAAAACTACGGCTGGTGGTATGCCGTCTTAACTGAGGCAGCGTGGGCATCGGGTTATGCACTTTGGCGCTTGCGCCGTGCAGTACAGGGCAAACCGGATACCGATCCGCCCAATTTGCTCAGCGACTTCTTGCTCAACAGCGTTCTATTCAAGGGGGCAGAAATTTGAGTATTTTGAAAACCGCTGTTAACCAATCCCAACCGGTGATCTCTGCGGACAACGCGGCCACTAACCCAGCCAATGATGCCGCAACTGCAGCTCCTTTGTCTCTATGGCAGCAGATCCGAGAGGATTGGCAGGCCCACGGGCGTGACTGGACTAAGCCAGGGTTTCGGGCTGTAGCTGTTTACCGGTTTGGCGTATGGCGGATGCAGATTAAACCAAAACTGCTAAGAGCGCCATTCAGTCTTCTATACCGCTCGCTATACCGCAAAATCCGCAATGGCTATGGGATTGATCTCCCCTACACCGTCAAGCTGGGGCGACGAGTCGTGATCGAGCACCAAAACGGTATTATCATCCATGGTTTCAGCGTGATTGGCGATGATTGCATTATTCGCCAGGGAGTTACCCTGGGCAATCGCTACCTCGACCGTCCTGATGAGGCTCCCAAGCTCGGAGCACGGGTTAATGTGGGAGCAGGGGCAAAAATTTTAGGAGATGTGACAATTGGCGATGATGCTAGCATTGGCGCAAATGCCGTAGTGCTGTCAGACGTACCGAATGGACAAACGGCGGTGGGCATTCCAGCAAAACTTCTTCAAGCCAAGCCAGCACAGAGCTAGCTACAGAATGAATAGCTACAGAATGAATAGAACCAACAGAACTGGGATAAGAGATGCTATGGGTAAATTGCTCGATAGCATCTCTTAGTCTGTCTGCTGCTTTCCTACCATGGGGTGCATTGTGTTGAGATGCAGGCTGTGTCCTGTGGTTCTTAATGATCGTATTTTTAGTGTTTTTAAGTCTTACAGCCTTTTTCAGGCTAGTGAAGTACGAAAAACGGGGTGCAGGGGCAGTGCCCCTGTGTGGGGGCGAAGCCTGCACACCCCCCTATACCTCACATGGGTGAAAAACGCTGTATAGAGCGCATAATGCCCTTGCTTCATCTCTCACTTCACTGGAGTGTCTACCGCCGTTTAAAATACAACACCTGCAACCAATCCTTGTAGCTCAGCCACAAAAATCGATTGCAGGTGCCATAAGTCGGCCCCAGAATGCCCTAGAGATTAGAACAAGCCCAAGGTCAGAGACTTGTCAATCGGGAAAGTAGCGCCAATTCCCAACCAGAGGGTAACAGCCGTTCCGAACAGGAAGAATGCCATCGCAACGGGGCGGCGGAAAGGATTCTGGAACTTGTTAACGCTCTCGATGAAGGGGACTAACATCAAGCCCAGGGGAATTGCTGTCTGCAACGCAACTCCTAGCAGCTTGTTAGGCACAATCCGCAGAATCTGGAAAGCGGGATAGAGGTACCACTCAGGCAAAATTTCCAGGGGAGTGGCAAAGGGGTTACCCGGTTCGCCTACCATGGCTGGGTCGAGGACGGCCAAGCCAACGCAGCAGGCAATGGTACCCAGAATTACAACCGGGAAAATATAGAGAAGATCATTAGGCCAGGCTGGTTCACCGTAGTAGTTGTGTCCCATGCCTTTCTTGAGCTTTTCGCGTAAAACTGGATCAGCAAGATCCGGCTTCTTAACTGTTGCCATGACGGAGTGCTCTCCTTGGATAGAGTCAAAACATGCAGATCGGAAATGTCAGGTGCGGATATAGAAGCTAGTTTAATGGCAATCTAAGCAATTGCGTGCCTCAAAATCTGACATTCCCACCACTTTCTTACAGCAGGAATTACCTTAGGGTGAGACTTACAGGGGACCAGAAATACCTTGCTTCCGGATCATCAAGAAGTGCAGCAGCATAAACACTGCGATGGCCCAGGGCAGAACGAAGGTGTGCAGGCTGTAGAAGCGAGTCAAGGTAGCTTGCCCAACGCTTTCACCACCGCGCAGCAATTCCACCATTTGAGAACCCACAATCGGGATAGCTTCAGGTACACCAGAAACGATTTTCACCGCCCAGTATCCCACTTGGTCCCAAGGCAGGGAGTAGCCGGTTACACCGAAGGAAACGGTAATCACCGCTAGAATCACACCCGTCACCCAGGTTAACTCACGGGGCTTCTTAAATCCGCCCGTCAGATAAACCCGGAAGACATGCAGAATCATCATCAACACCATCATGCTGGCCGACCAACGGTGAATCGAGCGAATCAACCAGCCAAAATTTACCTCATTCATTAGATACTGCACTGAGCTGAAAGCCTCAGCTACAGTCGGTTTGTAATAGAAGGTCATTGCGAATCCAGTGGCAAACTGGATCAAAAAGCAGGTTAGAGTGATGCCTCCAAGGCAGTAGAAGATATTGACATGGGGCGGAACGTACTTGCTGCTGATATCGTCAGCAATGGCTTGAATCTCTAACCGCTCCTGAAACCACTGATAAGCTTTTGAGTCAGTTACCTGTTTAGTAAACATGAACAACAGTTCCGGGAGTGTTTATTACTGTCAATAAATGTAACATAGCTCTCAGCTTATTTGCAGTGGGGGAACGGTTGTCTCGTCAAGGTTTGAGGCGAATTGTTTCTGACCAAGGCTTAGGTTCACTCATGGTGGTCTGAGCAATCCAGCCCAAGGTCCCTATATGGGCCGCCCTAGTAGGCAAATTGGACTTTTTGCTAGCCAGAAGCTGTTAGACAAGTTTAAAATCTGTTTCATGGCGAAACGAATTTTCCAGATCGGCCTTCTGATTGTCTTGCCGATCGTCTTGATGCTAAGTACTCTAACTCCCAGTGCAACCGCGTTTACCGAAGAGCAGCGGTTACTCAGCGAAGTGTGGCGCATTGTCGATCGAGCCTATGTAGACGACACATTTAATCATCAAAACTGGTGGTTAGTGCGGCAAAAGGCGCTACAGCAACCCCTGACGGACCGTGAACAGACCTATACGGCGATTCAGAAAATGCTGGCGACGCTGGACGACCCCTTTACCCGCTTCATGCGGCCAGATCAGTATCGCAGTTTGCAGACCAATACCTCTGGCGAATTGCTGGGCGTTGGGTTGCAAATCACTCAAGACGGTCCTTCCGGCGAACTGCGCGTGATCGCTCCGATTGAGGGGTCTCCGGCAGAGCAAGCTGGCATCAAACCCCGCGATCGCATTCTTAAGATCAACGGTGTCCCCACTTCAACGCTGAGCCTAGACGAAGCAGCAGAACGAATGCGCGGACCAATCGGTAGCCCAGTGACATTGACGGTGGCTCAAGAAAATGAGGACCTAACGAAAGCACGGGATGTGCAAATTGTGCGTAACCGCATTACTCTTAATCCGGTTTACGCTGAACTGCGCCCTCAGCCTGACGGTAAACCAATTGGCTATATCCGCCTCAGTCAGTTTAATGCCAATGCCGCCTTGGAAGTTGCCAATGCGATCAAGCGCATGGAGGCTGAAAATGTAGATGCCTACATTCTCGATTTGCGCAGTAATCCAGGTGGTTTGTTGCAGGCTGGTATTGAAGTGGCCCGCCTTTGGCTGGATGAAGGCACGATTGTCTACACTGTGAACCGCAACGGCATTCAGGATAGCTTTGTCGCCAACGGTCAAGCCCTGACGCAGGACCCGCTGATTGTGCTAGTGAATCAGGGGACAGCAAGTGCCAGTGAAATTCTAGCCGGAGCACTGCAAGATAACGGTCGGGCCAAGCTGGTGGGAGAGCGCACCTTTGGTAAAGGACTTATCCAATCCCTGTTCAACTTAGCAGATGGATCGGGGCTGGCCGTAACCATCGCCAAGTACGAGACGCCGAGCCATCACGATATCAATCGCCTGGGCATTTCACCCGATGTAGTCGTGTCGCTGGAGCCGCCCATTACCCGCGAGCAAATCGCCACCGACGCCGATCAGCAGTACCAGGTTGCCATTGAACTGTTGTCTCAAGACTCGGTATTGGCTGCTGGAGCTAGCTAGGGGCGTTGCCTCAATTTCAATCCTGCAATGACTTTGACTTCACGACGGGGACGAACCTATCATGACCCGCTGCAGGGCGCTATTTCGCTAGACTTGGGCGATCCAGTCGAAGCCCTGTTGATTCATTTGATCGACACACCTGCCTTCCAACGGCTGCGGCGGATTCGTCAACTTGGACCGGCTAGCCTTACCTTTCATGGAGCGGAAGCGTCGCGGTTTACCCATTCGCTTGGCGTGATGGCAGTGGCTCGTCGCGCCTTCGATCGATTGGCCAATCGCTATTCCCAACTTCAGCCCTATCGAGCTACGGTGCTCTGTGCTGCCTTATTGCATGACATTGGCCATGGACCGTTTAGCCACACTTGTGAAGAAATTTTTGGCTGTCAGCACGAAACCTGGACTATCCGCATTCTGCAAGAATCGCCGTTGCGCTGTTTACTCGATCAATTTGAGCCAGATTTGCTGCCCCAAATCGAACAAGTTTATCAGAAACGGCATCCAGTGTCCTGTGTGTGGCAGTTGGTTTCGAGCCAGTTGGATTGTGACCGACTGGACTATTTGATGCGAGACAGCTACTTTACCGGTGCGTCCTACGGCAAGCTTGACCTCGATCGGATCCTGATGGCGATGGAATTTGACCCGACGACAGAGCAACTGGTCGTCATCCGTAAGGGGATGACTTCCATTGAGCACTATTTGATTGTGCGGTATTTCATGTATGCCCAGGTTTACAACCATCCCAAAAATATTGCCGCCACCTGGGTTTTATCGCACGCTTTGCAGCGAGCCAGAGAGCTATTTGCAGCAGGAAATTTATGGGCTGATGATACGGTCACAGCTTGGCTGACGCAGGATTGTCACCAACTCAAGCTGCATGATTACCTCAGTGCTGACGATGGGGTATTTATCTACCATCTCCAGCGCTGGCAGCACCATTCCGACTCGATTCTAGCGGATCTGTGCCGCCGCTTTGTCGATCGGGATCTGTTCAAGACCCTGGATGTCACAGAAATGGCATTGGAACAGCAGCATGCCCTTTTGCAAAAAGCGCATCAGCAGTTAGCTCAGCAAGGCCTAGAGCCACACTACTATGCTGGACTCTGTACAGCCCAAAGTTGTGGTTATACCCTTTATCACCAAGGCATTAAAATCCAAACTGAGGCTGGGTTAAGTGAAATGAGTGAACTTTCACCGCTTGTGAAAAACCTAACCCAGCCATGGCAGCGCAGTTGGCTAATCTACCCGCGTCAGGTGCAGCTCGAATAATCGCTACCTGCTTGCGGCTCAAACTACAAAATAATCCGCTACTTTGAGCGCACCCCGTCCAGCATCACCTGGTTTAAACTGAATTCCGGTTACTTCAACCAGTAGGTCATTGGTTCTGGAGAAGGGAGCTTTGTTATCATTCACAGCCAAAAAGGTGCGTCTGCCCAAGCGGAAAAATACGGCTTCGTTGGCTCTGAGAGCCTGATTCCCGCGCCTTTTCTGATTCTTATCGGCAAAGGCGGATTGCACTGCTTTCGCTAGCCCACCTGTTTCTCTACCGGCATTAAACAGCCCTCTGGGTTTTTCGATGGTGGCTAGATTGTTATCAAAATCTAGGCCAAACAGATCGCGCTCAGCAGGGTTGGCATTAAAGGCGAAATCGGTAATTTTATCCATTACGCGCAGGGTGGATTGTCTTAAAGCTGCTCGTTGACTTGCACCTCGGAAATAGAAGCGATCGCCACCTGCTCCACCAGAGAGGGTATCTTTTCCGTTGCCGCCTACCAAAATATCGTTGCCAGCCTGGCCGGTAATCCGGTCATTACCATCGCCAGTGCTGATGATATCGTCTCCAGCACCGCCGCTTTGATCAGTGTTGTTGCCGCCATTGTCCTCGAACACTAGATTGGGGACAAAGTTACCAGCAATATCTGCGCCAGCAAACGTTTTGATCCTAAAATTACCAACTTCGTGGATGTTGGTTAGTGCTCCAGTAGAAGCCCCAAAACCAAAAGTGAGGGTGGAGGGTAGGGGACCATTGCCCCGCTGCACTGCATCCAGGTTAATCAACTCCTCACCAGGATCGGTAAAGTTGCCGTTTGCGTTTAGGTCCAGTTTGACCGACAAAACCCCGGTAGGGCTGAGGTCAACCTTGGCAGTGCGTCTGGCCTGTTCGCGGGTTACTCCAGCTCCCGGTACATCCAAACTGAAGCCGTTGGGTAATGTCTTGCCGTCCAGATAGACATAGTTAGTTGCTGCACTGCCTCTAACTACAACCGCGTCCGGCACACTGTTAGGACCACCATTCCGTCCTTCCAAATCGTTGGAAAAGCTGCCAAATTCGTCGAAGCCAATTCCTAGGTAGCCACCGGCAATACCCGGTTGACTCCTGGCACCGTCGTTGTAGGGGGCGTAGCCCAGAGATCCACCAAAACCACCTGCTGCTCTAATCGGCTGACTACCATCAACAATGAAAAAACTGATGCCATCAGCTCCGTCGCCACCGTAGGAGTAGAAATCAAAGGTGATGGAAAGTCCGTTAGCAGAAGGAACAATCGTGTTAAACGGAAGATATGCCGTCTGGAAAGGCTGAGCATCCGTCAATTTCACAATATCGGTTTGTGCCATAGTCTGTATGTACGAATCTGTGGACAAGCTTGGAAGGTGAAAATAGCGTTGGCGAACCAGCGCTACTCAGCCAGGTTGTAGTATCAAAGTTGATCAATTTAGAGCGCTTGGCTCCGGCATGAAGGACTGCTAAATGCTCGCTAGGGGGATTGCATTACTCGAATGAGCAACAGAATTGCAGCAACTCAGCGGCTGGACAGCTAAGTTCAGCAATCCATAACAAAACAGCTCATTTAGTATGAAATTGAGCTTTTACTGGGGGTGAACTTCTCCCTAGAGTTTCGGATAGAAGATGGTAGAAATGCTGCGATTTTAGTGTAAGTTCACCGAAGTTTCACTGAGGAACTGCTTCAATAAACCCTGTATAAAGTTTTTTAAATATAAACGGATGTAGCTTCTAGGTAGTTCTAGGGATCCCGTGGCCGTCCTCCATCCCGGGCTGCAATAGGAATTTGTCCTAGGCTAAGTGACTCTACCAATGCCAATATCTACCGTTTAATTTGGTTGACTGACTTATCAGTAAAGACAAAATCTAAGTCTTTTGAAGATTACTGTGAACGATTTGAATGAATATACTAAGAATACATCATCAACGGAATAGGCAAAATTAAACATTAAACCTAGAACAGACGGAATACCTGTTAGGTTTAGCCTGCAATTACCTTGATCGCCTGGGGAATTACCCGAAACGTTGCTGGAGTTTGAGTCACAATTTCACCATCTGTATCAATCAGTTGGGGCGGCTCGGCATCAATCTCGATGATTTGTCCTTGCCAGGTGCGAACGCCCTTTCCTGGAGAAAAACGGCCTTGGCTGAGGGCCGGTAGCAAAGAGAAGGCTTGCCACCAGTGTTTAACTTCTAGGCTGCACAAATCAAGCCGGCTGTCATCAATCGCAGCATCGGGAGCAACTGGAAGACCACTGCCGTAATAGCGTCCGTTGCAGATCGTGATTTGAAACGTTTCGACCGGCACGACTTTGCCGTTGCAGCGGATTCGTGCTTGAAAGCGGGGCTGCTGATGGATCAGCTTCAGAGCTGTTAGCCCATAGGCAATGACCCCCCAACGTCGCTTTAAACCTTTCGGAACTTGACGGTTAATTTGGGCACTCAATCCCATACCTGCCACGTTGAAAAAATATTCTCCGTTCACCCAACCCAAATCGATTGGTTGCAGCTTGCCCGCAGCAATTAGGCGGCAGGCGCTGGGTAAATGACTGGGGATGTTGAGCGAGCGGGCTAAATTGTTAGCTGTTCCTAGTGGCAGCACGCCTAACGGCAACTGAGTTTCTAGCAAACCTTCAATAGCGGCATTAATGGTGCCGTCACCGCCTCCCACAATCACTAGGTCAATCTGTTCCCGATACTGGCAAATGAGTTGGGGTAAGCGTTCAGGTACCTCTGCGGATTCCTCCAGCAGGGTAAAGCCTTGGGTGGTTAGCTCATGCTGTGCTTGCTGGCGGGCAAGATCACCTTGTCGCGCATGGGGGTTAATCAGGAGTAAGGCCCGTTTCACGTGTTTTTGTAGGTTGCTTGCGATTTTGGGTTCTGATTCCAGTTAAGCGCGAGCGTAACTAAATGTTAAATAGATGAATTGCAATTGACTCAAATGATAAATACAATTGTCAGCCCAATTATGGCGCTGAAGCCTGGTTTGGCAAACATCCTAGCAGCTCTGGGAGCCTTGCCCTTCATTGCCGATCATACTTTCGCGTAAGAATTTTTAACACAAACGCTCATCAAATCAGTCTACTGTAACAATTTAGGTGTACTTTTTCCGGTGCATCTGCTGTTTGTTAAGACCTATCTAAAAGATTCGTCAGCGGTTTGTAAAGGCCAAAGCTGAGGAAAATTTTGGATGGGATTCAGTGCTGCTTCAAGGACAATAACCAAAGTACCAAATCCTTTGAGTGCTGAGACGCCAAATCGACAAATCATCAATCAACGTTGGGATAGGACCTTTAGCATGACCAGTAATCTAGCAACTAAATTGCGCGAAGGAACCAAAAAAGCTCATACCGCTGCTGAGAACATGGGCTTTATCAAGTGTTTCCTCAAGGGCGTTGTGGAAAAGGCTTCCTATCGGAAGCTAGCGGCCAACTTTTACTATGTCTACTCTGCAATGGAAGAAGAAATGGAACGCCATCGCGAGCACCCGGTGGTTTCTAAAATCTACTTTCCAGAACTGCACCGCAAGGCCACTCTAGAGCAAGATCTGCACTACTACTTTGGCAACAATTGGCGCGATCAGATTGCCCCTTCTGCGGCCACGAAAGAGTATGTAGCTCGGATTCGAGAAGTTGGTAACACCGCGCCAGAACTGCTGGTGGCTCATTCCTACACGCGCTACATCGGCGATTTGTCTGGTGGCCAAATCCTGAAGAAAATTGCTCAAAAAGCGATGAATTTGGGCGAAGGCGAGGGAACGGCTTTCTACGAGTTCGAGCAAATTTCCGATGAGAAAGGCTTCAAGGCTAAGTATCGGGCTAACTTGGATGAAATGCCAATCGATGATGCCACAGCGGATAAGATTGTGCAGGAAGCAATCGACGCCTTTGGAATGAACATGAAGATGTTCAAAGAGCTAGAAGGTAGCTTGATCAAAGCAATTGGTCAGATGCTCTACAACAGCTTGACCCGTCGTCGCACTCGCGGCAGCACCGAGTTGGTACCGGCTGAATAATCACTTCACCCATCGCTGATTCTCTAGCTTAGAGCTGGGGTCGGGGTTGGAAATTGGGGAGACACCCATCCTCGCTTTCTGATTCTGATCACCAGCTCAATGGTTTTAAACCATTGTTTTAGCCGCTATGATTGAAAAATCGGCTTTCATTCGGTCACTTAGCCTCAGATCTGACTGCCTGACAGTCGAAACTCAACACTTGTCAGCCAACCAGGCTTGAAACCCGCTTCTTCAGATCAGACTAACAATCAAATTAACGAATCAAGTTACTGAATTCAAATGCCTAACTTTGCTGCTTTCAGTTTGTTTCTCACCGCTGCGTTCATTCTCAGCATTACGCCCGGACCTGGAATGCTTTATGTCCTAACGCGCAGTTTGCACGGTGGTCGGCAAGAAGGACTAGTCTCTGCGCTGGGAACCTTTATCGGTGGATTCTTCCACGTTTTGGCAGCGGCGATTGGACTATCGGCGGTTTTGATGGCTTCTGCTGTGGCATTCAGCGTGGTTAAGTATGCTGGGGCAGCCTATTTGATTTATTTAGGCATGCGGATGTTACTGAGTCGGCGGGAGTTGCTGCATTCAATCAACTCCCGTGGCAGTGGTAACCAACGTGCCCTGTACCAAGGAATTGTCACCGAAATCCTCAACCCCAAAACCGGGTTGTTTTTCCTGGCCTTTATTCCCCAGTTCGTTGACCCCTCTAGCAATACGCTGCTTCAGTTTCTGTTGTTGGGGCTAATTACAATCAGCTTTAACTTTACGGTGGATGTAATTGTAGCCGCCTTTGCGGGGCCTTTGGGCAGTTACTTTCAAAGCCATCGTCGGTTTAGACAGCGGCAGCGTACTTTCTCAGGCTGTTCCATGATTGGCTTAGGAGCTTATGTAGCTTTGGCCGAGCAGAAGTAATCATGCTGCATGATAGGATGAGTTCCTGGTCTTTACCTGCCGACTTGCTCTTCTATTCGCTCTCAGGCCATTGGCTATTAGGCGACTAGAGCGGTGGCACGGCTCTTGTTTTGCTCGATCCGGATCCTTCAGGGTAACTCGAAGCAGGTAATCGATCGCCATTCCTTCAAATGCCGAACTGGACGATGCGTTTCGACAAAGTTTTAATTGCCAATCGAGGGGAAATTGCGTTACGAATCCTCCGTACCTGTGAGGAGATGGGGATTGCAACCGTTGCTGTCCATTCCACCATTGATCGTCACGCCCTTCATGTTCAGTTGGCAGATGAAGCTGTTTGCATTGGGGAACCTCCTAGCAGCAAGAGCTATCTCAACATTCCCAACATCATCGCTGCTGCCCTAACCCGCAATGCAACGGCTATTCATCCTGGTTACGGCTTCTTAGCAGAAAATGCTCGCTTTGCTGAGATCTGTGCCGATCACCAAATCGTGTTTATCGGTCCCAGCCCTGACGCGATCCGTTCAATGGGTGACAAATCCACTGCTAAAGAAACGATGCAGCGCATTGGTGTGCCGACGATCCCAGGCAGCGAAGGTTTGCTAACCGACGAGAAGGAAGCGCTGACCATCGCACAGCAAATTGGCTATCCGGTGATTATCAAGGCAACGGCGGGCGGCGGCGGGCGGGGCATGCGCTTGGTGCGAAGTGAAGAAGAATTGGTGAAATCCTTCCTGGCAGCCCAAGGCGAAGCCGAAGCAGCCTTTGGCAATGCGGGCGTATACCTGGAAAAATTTATTGAGCGACCTCGCCACATTGAAGTGCAGGTGTTAGCCGATAGCCACGGGAATGTGATCTACCTAGGTGAGCGGGATTGTTCGATCCAGCGCCGTCATCAAAAACTGCTAGAAGAAGCACCCAGCCCAGCGCTGACGCCAGAATTGCGCCAAAAAATGGGAGCTGCTGCCGTGCGAGCGGCCCAGAGCATCAACTATGTCGGAGCGGGAACCGTCGAATTTTTGCTGGATCGATCGGGCAGTTTCTATTTCATGGAGATGAATACCCGCATCCAGGTGGAACACCCCGTCACCGAGATGATTACCGGCCTCGACCTGATCGCAGAGCAACTCCGGATCGCGCAAGGGGAACGGCTGCATCTCACCCAAGAACAGGTGCAGTTTCGCGGCCACGCAATTGAATGCCGGATTAACGCCGAAGATCCTGACCATAACTTTCGACCCCATCCCGGGCGAATTAGTGGCTATCTGCCTCCCGGCGGTCCAGGTGTGCGAATGGATTCTCATGTTTATACTGATTATGAGATTCCTCCCTACTATGATTCGCTCATCGGTAAGCTGATTGTTTGGGGCCATGACCGACCCACCGCAATCAACCGCATGCGTCGCGCCCTGCGAGAATTTGCCATTACAGGAGTGCCTACCACCATTGGCTTTCATCAGCGCATTTTAGATACGCCAGAATTTGTAGAAGGTGAGGTTTACACCAACTTTGTGGAACAGGTGATGATGCGACCGAAAGATGGATAACTTTCACCGGCTTGGGGCTAGATTGGCGGCTGTGTTTCATCGACCAGAACCGTTTCTGGAAGAAGATGGTCAGAAACTTAAGGCGTCGCGCATCTACACCCGCCGTCGAGGGACAGCCCTGGTCGAATCCGATCTGGGCATTCTGCTGGTCTCAGAAGATGGAGTTCGCTTTTCGTTACCGGGTGGGGCTGCCAATAAAAGCGAGTTAGACATCCAGGCCGCGATTCGGGAACTGCACGAAGAAACCGGACTGTGTGCCTATTCGGCTAAATACCTGTTTAGCCATCTAGGGGACGTGCGTAAGCGGGGCGCTCAATACAACCGCAATTACCATCAGGTGTTTCTAATCGAGGCCGAGGGAGTACCAACGCCCAGGCAAGAGATCAAAGTCATCCAGTTTTACCGACCGGGCGATGAGATCAAAATTTCTGACTCGACGCAAAAGATTTTGCAGAAATATCGAGACTATCGAGCATTGCAAGTCAATGGCCGAGGAGAATGGGCTGGCGGAACTGGATAGCCCTGGGACTGATCAATTAGCGTCCTGCGAGTTAAGCAATCGCAGTCAAGCAATTACAGTTAAGCAATCACAAAGTTTTTGGCGTTGAGGTCTGCCGGAGTCAGATTCTCGAGGGTTGCCAGTAGCTCAAAGCGGTTACCCGTCCCATCTACATCGACTTTGACAGCTAACCCAGTTTCCACCTGCTCCACTTGCACGAACTGCTGATATCGAGCAAGGCTGGTTTCTCCTGGATAGCCCTGCTGAAAAATACCGCGCAAATCCAACAGGTCTTCGCTTGGGTTAAAGTCTTTGATCCGATCGTTGCCCTGACTGACGGCGCTGTAGACAAACATGTCGCGTCCTTTGCCGCCAACCAGGACATCGTTCCCTGTACCGCCTGTAATCACATCATCACCTTTACCGCCCAACAGAGTATCGTTGCCATCCCCGCCATCAATTTGGTCCCGACCTTTGCTGCCAATGATGCGGTCGTTGCCAGCGTTCCCTTCGAGCCAGTCGTTGCCTTTGCCACCGTTGATCAAATCATTGCCTTTACCGCCAAGCACCCGGTCATTGCCGAATCGCTCTTTGCGAAATCCGGGGAAAATTTTGTCATCCCCGCCATTGCCAAAAATCACGTCACGGAACGGTGTGCCCTGAAGAATTTCAGCTCGATTGCTGCCTCTAAGCTTCACTCCTGCTCTGGTCTGACGGAATTGGATTGCTGGTAAGGCTTGGCCGGTTTCGCCACGAACGACTGGTCCAGACGGAGGCGGTACAATTAGGGGCTGGAGGGGTTGGTTGGCAGCGGTAACGTTGATGAACATTGTGGCCTGGCTGCTGAGTGCTTTGCCATCACCCACTTGGAAGTTGAACTGGGCATAGGGGATACCGCTGCTAGCTGGAGCTGGTTGAAACTTGAGTGTGGCTAGAGCAGCGACGGCAATGCGTTGATTCAGGCTGATGGACTCGTTGGCATCGATTGTATTGTTGCGGTTGGCATCCAAAAACAGTTCCCCTGCCGTTTCCAGCTTCGTGATTCTGATGGTTTTGAGGGTGTCTCCATCCACATCGGCAAAGGGAAAATCGCTGGCCTTGAAGGTGTAGGTCTGATTTTCAGGGATGGTAACGGTATTGCTCTGGGTCGTGGGTGCGTCGTTTTGAGCTGTGATCTGAACATCGACAGTAATCAGATCGCTGTTGCCACTACTGTCGCTGACAGCGATCTCAAAGCGATCGATACCGTTGTAGTTGGCTACTGGAACATAGCTAACTTTGCCTGTATCGGCCACTCCCACCGTGCCGTAGGCTGCACCCATTTGAACTGTCCAAAACAGCGGCTCGTTATCGGCATCCGTGGCGCTTAGGGTCAGATCAAATCCTTTTGGGGTGCCGTCTTCGTCCATAACGACAGTGATGGCATCTCCTTCCGCGATGATCGGGCTGTCTGGATCATCAATTACATCAAAACTGAGTGTATAGGCTTGAGCGCTGTAGGTCTTGCCATCGCTAACTTTGAATGTGAAACTGGCGTAATCTTGGCCGTTGTCATCCCCAGTAGGAGCAAAGGTCAGCTTGCCAAGATCTGCCACCGCAATGGTTTGATTGATCTGGACGACTTGGCCATCATAAAGCAGCGTACCGGCGCTGGGCAGAGAGGTAATCTGAACGGCTTGCAGGCTGTCTTCCGAATCGACATCGCTAAAGGAGAAGTCGCCTGACTTGAAGGTGTAAATACTGTTTTCGGCAATTTCGAGTTTGCTATCTTGAGCGGTGGGTGCGTCCTGCTGAGGTGCAATCTCTACCTCAACGGTGATCGTATCGCTACCGCCGTTGCCGTCACTAACCTCAACCTCAAAGCTATCCGTACCGTTGTAGTTGGGATTGGGGATGTAGCTGACTTTACCATTACTGTCGATGCTGGCTGTGCCATGAATTGCTGCGGTTTTGATCGTCCAGGTGAGGGGATCGTTCTCAGCATCGGTGGCATTGAGGGTTAAATCAAAGATTGTGGGCGAGTTGTCCTCGTCCATCTTGACGGTTGTAGTCACTCCGGTTGTGATGATGGGCGCATCGGGTTGAGCCGTTACATCAATGCTCATGGTCTGGGCACTGCTGTAGGCTCTGCCGTCGCTAATTTTGAAGTTGAACGTGGCGTAGCCCGTACCGTTACCGTTAGCCGCAGGGCGGAATTTCAGCTTGGCTAGATCAGCCGTGAGAATTTCTTGATTCAGGGCAACGACCTCACCGCCATCGAGGATATTGTTTTCGTCGCTGTCAAAAAACAGCCCCCCGGCACTGGGCAAGCGGGTAATCTGTACCTTCTGCAAGCGGTCGCCATTGTCAGTATCAATAAAGGCAAAGTCGGAGGCTTGAAAGGTATAGATCTCGTCTTCATTGATGCTGAGGGTTTTATCCGCAGATGCGGGGGCAGTGTTGGGAATCAGGGTGCCAAAATCCAGGGTTGCTGTTGCTTCTGCCGCTACGGTTGTCGTGTTCGTAGCCCAACTGTAAATCGGTTCGGATGAGGAGCGCTCTCCAACCGTTGTCACCTTAAACGCTGATGCCAGAGCTGCATTGCCATCCAAGTTCGAGAAGTGCAGGATGGCGCGCCCCCCTGCATTGACATAGTCGATCAGCCCTGTGAAATTGGGAGCATCGGTTTCAGCCGTAACAATGATCAGAGTGCTGTTGGGATCTGCTGCGGTAACGGCGGCCTCAAACCCTGCCATCGTTGCACTGGAATAAATTTGAGGCGTGAGTCCCAGATTTGTGGCAGCAGTTTGGAAAAGGGTTTCTGTCTCTCCTTGTAGGGCGTGATAGATCAGAACGCTGCTCACCCCACTGCTGAGGAGCTGAATTTCTTGGGTTGCTAAAGCCAAGCCTTCTGAATCCACCAAGGCTGCGTCAACCGAGAAGCCGTTCACCAGAGTACGCTTTGAATTGCCCAGCACAATCGCTGCTGCGTTGGCCGTTTTAGCCGCTGTATAGCCTGCTAAGGCAATGCCATCACCAGTGGGTTCAAGCCGATCGCCTGCATCAGCGTCAGCGTCACGGAACCCTGAAACACCTGGAATACTCGAAGCCGTGAGCGGAGAGGTTTGCTGCCAGCCAGGCTGAAGCACTTGGGCAATGCTATAGGTTCCAGCAACTAAGCCGGTAAACATATAGATGCCGTTCGCATCAGTGACGGTTGAGGTCTCACCCGTATCTAGCTGACCATTTTTATCTGCATCCAGGTAAACGGTCACACCTTCTAACTCAGGCTCCATCGCATCTTGAACTCCGTCCCCATCCCAATCACTCCATACCTTGCCTGTGATGCTTGCTAAGGTGGCAGGATAGTTCTCCAAAATCTGCGGTTGTAGGGCCAGAGTTTTGTCAACTGGGCCAATCGATTCCTCCAATTCCCAGTTTCCTCCTAAGGCTGCGCTTCCGGTTAAGGTTTTAGATGCGGCAATGCCAGCTCCCGTGAATTGATGCAGCTGTTCTAGAAATTCGGCTCCAGTTGCACCAGCCGCGACGTGGCAGCCATAGAGCAGCAGCGTTGGGGGCTGGGCGGTTGAGAACGGGTGGGAGAACCAGGATTGCAAATCCCAAGCATAGCGTTCGACGGTGGCTAAGCTCAGTTGGGTGTTGCCAAGAAGCAAACAACCCGGTTCAGCGTGGCAGATAATATGCAGGCTGATGATATCGGTGTGAGCTTGCAGCGCTTCTGTGATTTGCAGGACACCATCGCGAGTTGGATCGAGCACAATTGCGGCTGCTTCTGGTGTAACGCCTGCGGCTAACTGATCAGCAGCAGTTACATGGGGGTCAATGATCACCAAAATCGGCTTTTGAGCAGTAGATGACCGGCTAGGTAGAGCGTGACGATGGGTGGACAGGGTGGTGTTCATAGATCACAGAAGATCAGCTAATCAAATAGATGAAATTGAGTTGACAGTGCTGCCCCAGGCGCAAAATGGGCCTGCTTCAACCAGTGGGGGCTTCATGTCCGGTTTTATACGGTTCTCTGCAACTCCGTTCACCGTAATACTGCCGAGAAAATTGGCCGGATCGCTGCCTAACTGGGGAGAATCGCGGACGATTTGACCGGTTGATTCAGACGATCGTGCGACCCGATTTGGGCGACAATGTAGAGCGGTGTTACAAATTATTGCGGGGGTAAGTGATGCTAAAAGCAGCGGATGTGATGTCTGAAGCGATCACGATCCGAGGGTCTGCTACCGTGGCAGATGCCGTAAAGCTGATGCGAGAAAAAGGGGTGCATGCCTTAATTGTGAATCGTCGTCATGATCAGGACGCCTATGGCATTCTGACTGAAACGGACGTGGTCTATAAAGTTACAGCCTACGGTAAAGATACGAAGCGTATCCGCGTTTGTGACATTATGACCAAGCCCTGTATCGTAGTGAATCCCGATTTGGGTGTGGAGTATGTGGCGAGATTGTTTGCCAACACAGGCATCCATCAAGCTCCAGTGATTCAGAGCGACTTGTTGGGTATCATCACCATCCGCGACATCCTAACCAAGGGCGATTTTGTCGAACAGCCGAAGGAAATTCTACTAGAGCAGCGAATTGAAGCGGCAATTGAGCAGGCCCGTGCCATTTGTGCTGAGAAAGGAGCAACCTCACCGGAATGTGCTGTAGCGTGGGATGAGGTGGAAGAGCTGCAAGCCGAAGCAGCCCATCAAAAGGCAGATCAAGTTTTCGTTGGCAAAACGGCCTTTGAACTCTATTGTGAAGAAAACCCCGATGCTCTGGAAGCCAGGATCTACGACAACTAGGGTTTAGCGATTAGTGGCAATTTGAGTAGAGATGATCTGTTGAACTAAGCTGCTGAACTAAGCTGACTTATTAGTTGAATTGAACATCTCTACTGTTCTACAGCTAGATTTAAAGTTAGATTTAACCCGGTTGAATCTGTAGTGAAAAAGCACGAATGAATCTGTGCTAAGCAAAACGAAACCGTTGAGCTAATTTGCTCAAAACTGTAAATCCTGCGAAGGGGGCAGGGGGTTTAGCCGCCGCAGTTGTTGCTTGAGTAATCGACTTTAACCGCTGCATGGCCCAAATTTGAACTTGGGCGTTAGAACAGTTGATCAGATGGTGACAGAGGCTGAGTGCTCGTTCGGACTGTCCATTCTGCTCGTAAATTTCGATTAAATGCATCTGGGCGCGTAAGTAGTCTCTAGAGGTGAGTTGGTCGTTCACAGCACAGTCGTGGCAAAACGCTTCTAGAATGCCAACGGCCTGCGAGTGTTGCCCTTGGGATAGGGCCAGTAAACCCGCTTCTAGCGACACAGGTGATACAGTAGAAGTCTCCATAGCTTGATCTCCACAACGCTGCTTAGAATTACCTATAACGTTGTCTCCCGCTAGGATGCTGATTTGGCATCCGCCGAAAAAGCAACTTTTTAAGAAATAGCCGGATTGGGTAGCATATTTTAACCGTGAATCCGTCAAAATTGAGATTAGCTTCAGCCGTTGTATTTGCGTATTCCTGACCATGACAGCCCAGATTCTCTCTTCTGCCCTAACCACACTGGCCCAGCAAACCCGTGAGGCCGCTCGCAAACTGGCGATTTTGTCGCTTGCAGATCGCAATCAGGCGATCGAGGCGATTGCTCAAGCGCTAGAAGCAGCAACCCCTGAGATTTTGGCGGCCAACCAGACCGACTGTGAAATGGCCCTACAGGAAGGCTTGTCTCGCTCGCTTTACGGGCGGCTGAAGCTGGATGCCGATAAACTCAAGGGCGCGATTGCTGGCGTGCGCGATGTGGGCCGCCTGCCCGATCCGCTTGGGGCGGTACAAATTCATCGGGAACTGGATGATGGCCTGGTTCTGCAGCGGGTTTCCTGTCCATTGGGTGTGCTGGGCGTAATTTTTGAAGCGCGTCCGGATGCGGTGGTGCAGATCGCATCGTTGGCAATCAAATCAGGAAACGGCGTGATTCTCAAGGGCGGCAAAGAAGCGGTCCGCTCCTGCGAGGCTCTGGTCAAGGCAATTCATCAAGGGTTGACGCAAGTGGGCATCAATCCGGCAGTCGTGCGGCTGCTAACCACTCGTGAAGAAACCCTAGAGCTATTGCGCCTAGACCAGTATGTAGATTTAATTATTCCGCGAGGTTCTAATTCCTTTGTGCGATTTGTGCAGGAGAATACACGCATCCCGGTGTTGGGCCATGCAGATGGAATCTGCCACCTTTATATTGATCAGGCTGCCGATTTGGAAAAAGCCGTCACGATTGCGGTAGATGCCAAAACCCAGTATCCCTCTGCCTGCAATACGATTGAAACGCTGCTGGTGCATCGGGCTGTCGCAGCTGCCTTTTTGCCTCAGGTGGCGGCGGCTCTGCAAGCGAAGGAAGTCGAGCTACGCGGCGACCAATCAACCTGCGAACTCATCGATGCGATTGCAGCAACCGCAGCCGACTGGTCCACCGAATATAGCGATTTGATTCTGTCGATCAAGCTTGTGGACTCGCTGACCGAGGCCGTTGAGCACATCAATACCTACGGCTCTCGCCATACTGAGGCGATTGTCACGGAAAATCTTCAGGCAGCGGCAGAATTCATGGCCCAAGTAGATGCAGCGGGCGTTTTTCACAACTGCTCGACTCGGTTTGCAGATGGATTCCGCTACGGTTTTGGGGCAGAAGTAGGCATCAGTACACAAAAAATGCCGCCTCGTGGTCCAGTAGGTTTGGAAGGGTTAGTCACCTACAAATATAAGCTGATGGGCGATGGGCATGTTGTAGCCACCTACAGCGGAGCCGCTGCTAAAGCCTTTACCCATCGGGATCTGTGAAGCTGATCGATCTCAGAAGCTGGCCGGAATCGATTCATCAGACGGGCAAAAAACGGGCAAAATATAGGGGTTCATCTTCGCAGTCAGGCGATTCTATGATGGGTACGCTGTCTCAGCCTCTAGAACCCGCTAAAACTGAACGTCTAGCCGTTGTCCAAACCTATGGGCTACGTAAGGTTTACCGAACTGGCTTTTGGTTGAACCAAAAAGTGGTGTCGCTGCAAAATTGTAGTCTAGAGGTTTACCAAGGCGAGACGTTTGGGCTGTTGGGGCAGAACGGAGCGGGTAAAACTACCTTGCTGAAAACCCTGCTGGGGATTATTCGGCCTACATCGGGTCGGGGTATGCTGCTGGGCAAGCCACTGGGGGATCGCAGTGTCAAGAGCCAGATTGGTTATCTACCTGAAAATCCCTATTTCTACGATTTCCTGACCGGCTGGGAGTTTCTTAGGTATGCTGCTGGGTTGTTTCAAATTCCGCTAGAAGTGCAGCGGCGGCGTATTCCCGAACTGTTGGATTTGGTTGGCTTGGCGCAGTCGGCAGCGCGGAAAAAGCAACTACGGCAGTACTCGAAGGGGATGCTGCAACGAATCGGTATGGCCCAGGCGTTAATTAACGACCCGCAGGTTGTGTTTTTGGATGAGCCGATGTCTGGCCTCGATCCGCTGGGGCGCTACCAAATGCGGGAAATTATTCTGGCGCTCAAATCCCAGGGCAAAACGATTTTTTTCAACAGCCATGTGCTGTCTGATGTAGAGAAAATTTGCGATCGGGTAGCAATTTTGGCACGGGGCGAGTTGCTGTGCATCGGTTCACTTCAGGAACTGCTGGGCACGGCTGACCTATATCAGGTAAAAATCCGCAATGGCAACCCAGAGATCCTGCGCCGCTGGATTCCCGACCTGGAGTTTCAGGACAACCACTGGCAGGGGCATCTCAAAGGCGATCCGCAGGATTTTTTTGCCAGTTTGCAACTCATGGGTGCGCAACTAATCGGCATGAACTTGGCTCGCCCCTCGTTAGAAGAATTCTTTGTGCAGCAACTGCGTCAACGGGGTCTACATGCCAGTGAGTAATAGCGAGAGTAATAGAGTCAACTTAAAGTGGCTCGCTTCAACCGGCCTCGCGGTGGTTTTTTGGCACCATTGTTGGCGGGAGGATTAGGGTCTTGGGCGATTGGTAGGGTGAAGTGGAATTTGCTGCCTTTGTCTCGACCATCTGACTCAGCCCAAATCTGGCCGCCCAAGCCCTTGACGATTTGCCGGCAGATGGCCAACCCCAAGCCGGTACCGCCTGCGGTGCGTCGTAAAGCTCCTTCTTCTTGATAAAAGCGATCAAAGACTGTCTCTAGCCGGTTCGGTTCAATGCCGCGACCTGTATCAGTTATCGTCACTTCTAGCATTTTGCCGCCGTTGGGTTTTGCTTCAATCACCACTTCGCCTTCGGGTTGGGTGAATTTGCAGGCATTGTCCAATAGCTTGGATAATACTTCTACTACTCGCTCACCGTCTGCCCGCACAGGGGGTAGTTCACTCGGTACCTGAGCGCTAATGTGAGGTAAGGCACCATCGGTTTGACGGGTGCGGATGCTGCTGACGGCTAGATTTACACATTCATCGAGCGCAATTGGCTCTAAATGCCACTCGACTCGACCGCTCTCTAACCGCGAAAGGGTAATAAAGTCCTGGATCAGTTTTCGCATCCGTTCGGCATCGGTGAGGGCCGTGTTTAGCATCACCTGACGCAATTCTGGCGGCATGTCGGGTTCGCTAGAGAGGCTCTCCAGGCAAACTTGGATCGTGGAAAGGGGTGTGCGGAGTTCGTGGCCGGTAATCGCAATCAGGTTACTGCGGGTTCGTTCTAGGGCTTCAAGCTGCTGATTTAGGTCTTCTAGATTGGCATAGGACTCGGCTTGAATCAGGGCCACCCCCAACTGAGTCGCAACCGCTTCCACCATATCGATCTCACCCGGCGACCAATTGTGAGGATCAGCTTGACAGTGATGTAGCTCAACCGCTCCCAGCAATCGCCCTTGGTAGATCACCGGCACCATTAGCCAAGAACGAATCTGCCACTGTTCAATCCGAGCTTTGAGCGGCGAGAGGTTAATCTCTGCCGATTGACTCGTATCCGGAATGCTAATTGGTTCTCGTCGTTCGGCAACTGCCTGAAATAACACATGATTCTGTAATGGCCAAGTTTGTCCCAGCAAAGACGGCAGACCTGCATCCGAGCGAAACTCGTGCATAATCGTTGTCTCTGGGTCCGAAGCTTTGCAGCGATAGATTAAGCAGCGGCATACCTGCATCGCCTGCCCCAACTCTTCGACCGCCACTTTGAAGATTTCGTTCGGGTCGAGGGACTGACGAATCGCCGAGGTGATCAGGTTAATCAGACGTTCTTGCTGCTCTTTTGCCGCAATTGAGCGGTAAGCTTTTTGCAGCTTGTATTGTCCGGCTTGTAAATAGGTGACCAGCCGCTGGGCAAACGGATCCGGATCGATGTCCCGCACGCCTCCAGACTGATCAGATAAAAACTCCGCCTTAGCTTGCTTAATTTTGGCGGCTAGTTCGGGACGATAAACGAAGATTCGATCCAGCAAGATTTCCGCCGCCCGACAACTCACCTGCCGATCAAAGGTCCAGATACCCTCAAAGCGACGAGTCTGGTCCATCATTGGCAAAACGTGAGCCGCATCTTGCTTGCTGTCTGCGGCCTGCCGTTCGTGACAAATTAAACAGGTTGAGTACTGCTGGCCAATTACGACTAGATGCCACTCCTGGCTAAGCTGATCGTCCGGCTCAAACGCAATCGTCTCGTATTCGCGAGAAGCATTGGTAAAACTAGTTTCTGGTGCTGCTAGGACATAAACGTGGGGAGTAATAGCAGCGATCCGCTCATAGCGATGAGCTTCCTGACGATAGAAGCGCTCGCGCTGGAAGCTGGCAATAATTAGAGGAGGCTGGGACCCACCCGCCAAAACCTGATCTTCCATCGCATGGGAAAGCGCTGTGAGAGAAGATTTGAAATAAAGTTGGGGTCGCAACTGGGGTGAGCTTTGCAGTAACTCTTCCAGTACGGAAGTTTGAATGCTCATCGATGGTTTGTCTCAGCACCAAAGAATAATAGTTAAATCACCGCCGGACGTGATGTCGCATGTCCTTGTTCTCAAAGGGTAGATTCAAAATCAATCGAGAGGCCAGTTATTACTGGATTTAGATCTATCGGGTTCACTCTCCACTATATAGTTTTGTTCAAAATGAGCGCGACTTCAATTTATCCCATCCCAACTGAAGCGAATACTTTGCTGTAAAGTGACAATATGTACGATGACGACGACCTAACAGTACTAGAAGCGGAGATCGAGCTGGATCCGCTAGATCAGGTAGGGCTAGACGACGATCCAACCGAAGCCGCTACGCCCGATCCGGATGTGATGCTGGCGTGGCTAGAATCTCCCCAGAATCAGCAGCGCATGTTAGCTGCTCGAGCCTTTTGTGAATTGGAGGATGCCCGGGCCATCCCCCGTCTGATTGCTCTATTGACCGATCCTTGTCCCCTCGTGCGGGTGAGTGCGGCCTATGGGCTGGGGCGTAACCCTAGTTCAACGGCAGTTGAGCCGCTGATCGCCCAACTTCAGCGCGATTGGAACGGCTATGTCCGCAAAGGCATTGTCTGGGCATTGGGCAACTGTCGCGATCGACGCTGCTTGGAACCATTGACCGATGCTCTCAGGACCGATATTTCTGCCGTGCGGTTGTGGGCTGCAAGTGCCTTGGCACAAATGGCCGATGTTAGCTACGACGTAATTATTTCAACGCTTCCACCCCTGATTGAAGGGCTGAGGCGCGATCCAGTGGCGGCGGTTCGCAGCAATTGTGCCTGGTCGATTGGTCAACTCTGCCGGGAACTGCCTTCTAATGTGGTTTATGCCACAGCTATTGATGCCTTGATCGAAGCGTTTGCCGAAGATCCGGAAATGGGCGTGCGAGAAGATGCTAAAACAGCAGTCCTGAAGGTGGGTGATACCCGAGGACTGCAAGTAATTGAGGAGCTAGAACTAGAAGGGTGGCAATAGAAGACGCGAGCGCTTCACCCCATCAAAATCACCCGATCAATCACATGAATTACACCGTTGTCGGCCTCAATATCGGCTGCCACTACCGTCGCGTTTTTCACCTCGAAGCTATCTTTGCAGTTGATAGGAATAGGCGACCCTTCAATCGAAGTGACCGTACCTAGCTTGGCCAAATCCTCCTTCATCAACTTGCCTGCTACCACATGAAAAGTGAGGATGCGAGTCAGCTGAGGAATGTTCTGCACCAGGGTGGTAACGGTACCTGGGG
Source organism: Leptolyngbya sp. NK1-12 (assembly GCF_032598965.1). Classification (NCBI taxonomy): domain Bacteria; kingdom Bacillati; phylum Cyanobacteriota; class Cyanophyceae; order Leptolyngbyales; family Leptolyngbyaceae; genus Leptolyngbya; species Leptolyngbya sp. NK1-12. The sequence continues at coordinate 4,274,209 of NZ_CP053586.1, read as the reverse complement.
GTAGCTTGGCAAATGCCTCATCATTGGGAGCAAAAACAGTGAACGGGCCTGGACATTTTAGGGTTTCTACCAACCCAGCTGCTTGAACAGCCGTGACCAAAGTTGTGAAGGATCCTGCACCTACCGCAATATCTACAATATCAGCCATAGATTTCAGTCGATACTCTACCTAAACTGCAAAAAAAGCGCTGCATAGAGAAAAATTGCGCTGGTGCAAGCCGTTGTTACTACCGACTGATGCAGGAATTGGGAATTTAGGTGCTACCTGAACCCAACACAACTTCTCTAAATTCTATGCAACGCTTACTGGAAGGGAACTCATGTAGTTGCCATTAACCATATCATATCCCCGAATAATATAGATGAAAATCTCTAGTTCTGATATCTGTGATAGACTTGATTCTATTAATTAACCATCCCGGCTGAGAATCCCTATCTGAGAAATGGGTAGGACTGGCAGGGCTAGATATACAGAGCTGAGGGTTAACCCGGCAACTTTGTTCAATAAGCTTAATAAAATATAGATTTCCCTTATTTTGTTCAACTGATTGTTGCGATCACCTCATTGCATTTCATTGCCTGAAATGACCTTGTTCAAGTTGGGCCAGTTCCTGAATATCTGATCTGGCTCACCGGTTTTTGTTAAATCCCCTGTCCATTGAATAAATAAAGGAGAATAGGCCGTTGATTCACGCGACCTTGCACCAGCTAAAAGTTTTCGAGGCAACTGCCCGTCATGGTAGCTTCACTAGAGCTGCCGAAGAATTGTTTTTGACCCAGCCAACGGTGTCGATGCAGGTAAAGCAGTTGACAAAAGCCATCGGCCTGTCTCTGTTTGAGCAAGTCGGTAAACGGCTTTATCTGACCGATGCCGGACGCGAGCTATATTCAACCTGTCAAGAAATCTTCCAGCGGTTAGACCAGCTTGAAATGACCGTTGCCGATCTCAAAGGGATGAAGCAAGGCAAACTGCGGCTAGCGGTGATTACAACCACAAAATACTTCATGCCGCGTTTGCTGGGGCCGTTTTGCCAGCGCTACCCTGGGATTGATGTGTCCCTCACCGTCACGAACCACGAGCGGGTGATTGACCGCCTGAATAACAACCAGGATGACCTGTACGTGATGAGCCAGTTGCCGGACAACATGGACATCAAGTCTCGCCCATTCTTGGAAAACCCTCTGGTTGTTGTGGCCCCACTTGATCATCCTTTAGCTGGAGAAAAACAGATTTCCCTGAAGCGATTGGCTGAAGAGTCCTTCATTATGCGTGAACCTGGTTCGGGTACCCGTGGTGCGTTTCAAAAACTTTTGGATGCACAAAAGCTGAGTGTGAAGGTACGATTAGAACTGGGTAGCAATGAGGCCATCAAGCAGGCCGTGGCAGGCGGATTGGGTTTATCGGTGCTATCTCGTCATACGCTGATGCCAGAAGCCGCCAACAGTGATCTGACCATTCTAGATGTGGAAGGCTTTCCCATTTCCCGGCAGTGGTATGTGGTGCATCTAGCTGGCAAACAACTTTCTGTCGTTGCCAATACGTTCTTGGAATACCTCTGCGACGCGGCAGAAAAGCTCTCTGGTGGGTTTGCTGGCGTTTCCGACTGGGCTAAATACCGGGAATTGAAAGATGAGTTGCCATCACTAGAATTGCCAGAGGAGCAAAAAGACGTTGTAATGCAAGGATGATAGGTTCATGAGCCAACCGCAGGTGAGTGTGATCATTCCCACCTACAATTGCGCGCGTTACCTGCCAGAAGCGATTGATAGCGTTTTGGCTCAGACCTATCAAGATTTTGAAATTATCGTCATTGATGACGGTTCAACCGACGATACGGCTGGGGTTCTGCAGTCTTATGGAGACCGAGTGCGAGCCGTACAGCAGCAAAATCAAGGCGTGGCATTAGCCCGTAATCATGGCATTCGTCTGGCTCAAGGCGAGTGGGTTGCCTTTTTAGATGCGGATGATGTGCTGTTACCGCACAAGCTAGAGGCTCAGCTCGAGTTAGCCCACGCTAACCCAGAGTTGGGCATGATTCACAGCGGCTGGCAGCGAGTTGATAGTCAAGGTCGGCTGCTGATGGTTGTAGAACCGTGGCATCAGGTGCCTGAATTAACGCTAGAGAGTTGGCTTAGATGGAAGCCGGTGTTGCCAAGCGCCATGCTGTTTCGCCGCTACTGGCTGGAGCAAGCCGGTGGGTTTGATCCACGTTTTCCTCCGGCTGAAGATACGGAATTGGTGCTGCGGCTAGCCTTATTAGGCTGTCAGGCGACGTGGTTGCCCCAAGTCACAGTGAACTACCGGCAGCATGAATCCAGCGCTATGCATAAGGGCCTACCGCAAGCCAAATCCCTCGCTGCCGTCATTGACCATTTTTTTGCCCAACCCAACCTGCCGGAGCATATTCGCTGGTTAGAAAATCAAACGCGCTACAACACGCTGGTGTGGATTGCCTGGTATTTGCACTACACCGATCACCCCACTGAAATGGTGGAGTACTTGCAGCGCTCTTGGCAGTATTCGCCTTATCCGCCCCTAGAAACCATCGTGCATTGGGCTGACGGCTTCACGGCCTTTTCAAAAAACTGGGGCCACGAGTTTGATGCTGAAACGTTAGCCCGTTCCCCGGAATGGCAAGGCTTGATGCAGTGGGTTGTAGGGCGCGTAAATTAGAGCGCCCTAGAGCGTTTTCTTGGCTCAGTGGCCCTGGTCAGATGGGCCTGAGCTATGGGGCTGAGCGACGAGGCTGAACTAGATGAAACACTTGATCCGATGCCATTGCTTTGCCTCATCCTGGCAGTAGTAACAGCCTTCCCACCAGATGCATTGGGTGTACGACAGATCCACCAATCGACTCTTAGAGGGTTGTTCATCGCTGAGCAAATCTACAACCTCGTTCTTCCGGTCGCCTAATTGCATCACTAGTTCATCTAGAGTCTTTTGCAGGGATTCTGGCACCAACGTAGTGCTTGTAATCGCTTTAACCACAGCTCGATAACCTCACTTTACTCAAGTTGCACAGCTCAAGTTGTACAGACGGACTGGCTATAGGTTGGGAGCAATCTTCATGCTGGAACAATACTCGGAACAGCACTGTAGATGCACGGATTGCTCGCCTGAGTCCACTGTTCTTGTTCTACCCTTCCAGACCGATAAAATTCGGATCTTTTTGCACTCTTTAAAATTTCAATGGCTTACATTGGTCTTGCTCTATGCTGAAGAGTTTTTCTTTGAGACTTGAAAGTAAATCTAGTCAGGCAACCCAGGACCGCACCTATCTTTCGAAGTAGATTGATTAAATTTAAGAATTCTTAGCATAATGAAATAAAACTACATTTCCTCTGGAGAAGCGAATGCTGGGATTCATCGGTAAGCTATTTGGTTCAAAGCCGAGTTCGGAAACAATCAACGCCGAATCTAATCTTGAAAAAGCGCAGGCGGCACCTAAGCAACCTGTGCGCAATCCTGCTCCTAGAACTAATGCTGGCAATGCCTTCTATCTAGATGCGGATTCGGCTAAAACACTGGGAAATCTTGATTACATGCGCTCCTCTAAATCAGTGCGCCGTACTTTTCCTAAAGCGAAGGTTGGGGAAGATAATGAGCTGGTGCGGAACATTTCGGCCATGGAAGCGGAGCGCTTAGGGGTAAGCCCAGCACCAACGCAACCAACTGCTGATTCGGCTGGAGCAACCACCACCTCATCGCCTACTCCATCGGCAGCCCCTAATTCGGAACGGCGTAGCGCTGATTCCAGTATGGATATGTTCCGAGCAATGGCGCGCGAAATTAAGAAAGGTTAGGGGCAATTTGTAGAGTCACTGAACGGGGGAATCCAGATTTAAGTTCCCCCCATCTATGAACAAGAGGAATTTTCAGTTAGTCGAAGTAGAACCAGCCGTCGTCTCAGCAATGCCTCTCTGCTAGCTTCTAGTCCAAAGCTTCTCCGGTGAACCCAGCTTAAGGTAATCTGAGGTTTGGACGCATTAGTCACAACAACTAGGAGTTACCCTTGGAACGGACATTCATTGCAATCAAACCGGATGGTGTACAGCGGGGAATCGTTGGCGAAATCATTCGCCGCTTTGAAGCAAAGGGGTTTACCCTGGTGGGCCTAAAGCTGATGCAGGCAAACCGTGAATTGGCCGAGCAGCACTATGCAGTGCATAAAGAACGTCCCTTCTTTGCGGGGTTAGTAGAGTTCATTACTTCAGGCCCGCTGGTTGCGATGGTCTGGGAAGGGGATGGCGTCATTGCTTCTGCCCGTAAATTGATCGGAGCAACCAATCCCCTAAATGCTGAGCCTGGGACAATTCGTGGAGACTATGGCGTCAGTGTGGGACGCAATCTAATCCACGGTTCTGATGCTCCAGAAACTGCCCAGCAGGAAATCAAGCTGTGGTTTAAAGACGAGGAATTAGTGGGCTGGCAGCCTACCATTACTCCTTGGCTTTATGAGTAAGTTCCCAACAGGCTGCGAAGCTAGTTGAGCCGCATAGGAGCCACAGTCCGTGCTTTGTTGCCTCTTTTCAACTCTTCGTCTTCACAGTTTCAGACGAAAGATCGGAGTCTTTCTGAAGGGAATGTTCGCTTTCAATTTCAACTGGCTCAGATTCTACTCCTGTTGCAGCTTCGCTCTGCGGCAGGTTTTTTTCTTCCTTACGCTTAGAAAATCCCCAAGCAAACAACAGCCCGATTGCCGAAATCATCAACCACTCTGGTGGCACAAAATCTGGAACTACGACTCGTGCCAGTAAACGTAACCCAACTAGAGCAACAGTGAGAAACCCAGCATCCTCTAGATGCACAAACTCGTCTAGCCAACGAATAAATAAACCAGCCATAAATCGCAGCGTAATCACGCCGATTAAACCACCGGTTAAAACCAGCCAAGTTTCCCTGGAAACCGCGATTGCTGTCGTCACGCTATCTAATGAGAAGGCCAGATCGGTAATGGCGATCATCGGAATGGCTTGCCAAAGTGAGGCAAAACGCGGCCCGTGATGGTGAACTTCGCCGTCTGCTTCATCATTGGAAGTGAAGTACTGGAAGACAAGCCAGAGTAAATAAACAGCACCCAATAGCTCGAATTGCCAGAACCGTAACACCCAAGTAGCCGTTAAGATCAACAGCACTCGTAAAGCGAAGGCGGCAATTAACCCAATGTTTAGAGCACGGCTTTGCAACTTCTGTCCTTCCAGTCCTTGAGCAATCGCCGCTAGGGCAATGGCGTTGTCGGCTGACAAAATTGCTTCCAGCGCAATCAAGACCGGCAGTAGAATCAGCGTGTCAGTTCCAACATTGGGGGAGTAGTCTAGTAGTTGATCTAGCATCAATTAGCCGTACTTTGGTAGTAATTCAACAAATTCAAAAATCGATAGACTCTAACTGGATTGCTGCAATTTTAAGCAATTTGTCCATCGAGTCAAACAGCTCAGAGGGCGAAAAGTCAGTTAGCTCAGTCAATCACTAGGAGCAAGTGGTTAAGGACTACCACTCTACCTCAGCTTAACGTTTAATCAAGCTTAAAATCTCAGGTGTGCTGATAGGGGTTACCGTTCTTACACGACAGAGTTGCTCTAAAATATTGCCCAAACCGCTCCTAAATTGCCCAGTCATGTAGCCGAGAGTAGAAGAACTGGCTCTACTAAGACGGCGCTGCAAACCAACTAATTCTTTGTCTAGGACAAGATTTTTTAAATCTGTCAAGCTAGAATAAGTGACTCCTACACAGGTATTTGCTGCAATGCCAAGCTTATCCCTCCTCTCAACGCTCTTGAACCAGTTTCAGTCGCGCTACCCGATGGGGTGTCTCTGCGCTGAACTGCTGACCATTCACGAAGGACACTACGTGGTTCGCGCCCTAGTGCAATTAGCAGGTACGACGCTGGCAACTGGCATGGCCGCGGCTCCTGAGATTGAGTCAGCCGAGGATCGGGCCAAACTCAGAGCTTTAGAGGCGATCGGCTTGGGGACGAGCGCTAGTGCATTGCCTCCGGTCTCCAGCTCTTTTCTGCCTTTGCCGCTAGATGCTAATTCGCCAAAGAGTACAGCATCTACTCAAACCCAGTCGGTTGATCAGCTTCACCAACCTCAGGAGGCTAAGTTGGGTAAGGCCAACCTTGCCTTATCGGCAGAATCTTTATCGGCAGAACCTTTATCGGCAGAACCTTTATCAGCAGAACACGATGCGAGCCACGAGATTCAGCCAGTCGAAAAAGTTGCGAAACCGGCTTCTGTCGCCCCACCGCTAGATAGTTTGACAGAAGAAGTGCCTTATTCTGGCGAAATCACAACTGGTGACCAAGGCTACTTCTCTCGCCATTCAGAACTGGCCAGCCTAATGTCTTCTACCAGCCCAGTTCGTTCTTCAGCAGCTATGGCTGACAATGAGCTGGCCGAGATTCATGCAAATCAGTTTGCTGCTAAAGCAACCAATACCGTAACTGGAGGGGATGAGATCAAAACTACAGGTACCCCTCGTGCAGCTAAGACTGAAAAGTCGAGCAAGCGTAAATCAGACGCCTTTGAGCTACCGCCAGTGCCACCGCCGCAGAATACCTCAGACCGTTCTGAAGAAATCATGAAAATCGGAATTGAAATGAAACGGTTGGGTTGGAGCACGGAGCAAGGCCGGGAATACCTCAAACGCACCTATGGCAAACGGTCACGCCAAGAACTAGATGATGCCGAACTGCTCGATTTTCTGCACTATCTGGAGGGGCAACCGTCACCGTTGCAGACTCCCTTCTAGTCGGTTTTGTTCTAACACACTCGATTCTCAGGAATAACAGCAAAAGACAAAAAAGGGGCCGCTCATGCTGCCCCCTACATATCTAGAACCATTTGCGACCAGCTAGTTGCCAACTACTTGGCAGCGGCCATCTCGGGGCGACTTCCAACCGAGCTGCGGTCAATTACCTGATCGATCAAACCGTACTCCATCGCTTCTTGAGCTGACATGAAAAAGTCACGGTCCGTGTCACGCTCAATGCGCTCTAAGGGTTGACCTGTGTGTTTGGCTAAACTTTCATTCAGCTGCCGCTTGAGATAGAGAATCTCCCGCGCTTGAATTTCGATATCGGCTGCTTGACCCTGTGCTCCACCTGACGGTTGGTGAATCATGATGCGAGAATGGGGCAGGCTCATTCGTTTGCCCTTGGCCCCCGCACTGAGCAGAAAGGCTCCCATACTTGCCGCCAATCCATAGCAGACGGTGCAAACATCGGGACGAATGTGATTCATCGTATCGTAAATGCCCAACCCTGCCGTAATCACGCCACCGGGTGAATTGATGTAGAGATAAATATCCTTTTCTGGATCCTCGGCTTCCAAAAACAGCATCTGCGCCACAATCCGGTTGGCCATATCAAAATCGACCGCTTCTGATAAAAAGATGATGCGTTCGCGCAGTAAGCGGGAATAGATGTCGAACGCTCTTTCGCCACGTCCCGATTGTTCAATAACGGTAGGAATCATGCAGTCTTCTCTCTGTATTTCCCTTAAGTTCTTCAATTTTAGCGATTTCCGGGTTTAGGTTTGGTGGGATATCCGATCCTGATGTTGGTTTGTGTTTTGCGGATGAACATCCTGATTGCGGTGATGCCTCATCAATCTGATTCAACAGCAGGTGATTCGACAGCAGACTGCTCAGACAAATAAGAGAGAAATGCTTGCAGCTTCATTCGATGAATATAAGGCCATCCTCCACTTGTCTCAATATCGCGCAACAGAGCATAAAGCGCTTGCCGATTATCAGGTAATGACTCCTGAAAAAGACTGTCCCGAATTTCCTGATGCAGTTGTTCTAACAATCGCAGAATTGCTAGCAGCTCTGTACTTTGCCCCTGATGCTGCTGGGCAACCATTTGAACCAAAGTAGCAATTGCTTCCAAGTCTGCCTTAAATTTTGTCGAGTCTAGTCCTACCGCTTCATCCATGCTGTCTATTGCGCTCCTCACAAGTGATCGTTCATTGCTCATTCTTTAGGGTAACGTCCAAGTCAACTGTCATCTGGGATATGGAATTGGCGAATCGAGATAAAAGAGCAACAAGGTCTTGTAGAATTCAGTATGGAGTCATCATTGAGCCATGCCGCGCTGACATTCGAGCAAGGTTTACTGGAGCAAGGTTGACTTAGGGCTTAATCGAGTTCGATGCGAGAAGGCTGAAGATTCGCTAGGTTAATGCGCCTAAGTAAACAAAAGGCTCATTGTTGTGGTAGCTGAGTTTAGTCGTCAAGGCTGGCCTAAAGCTTGCAGCATGACCCACTGGCATGTTGGGACGCTAGTTTTCCAGCTTGCCAGATCGACACTTTATAACATGACACTGGTAGGGTTTTTACATTAGATACTAGAGGTTGACCATGAGGTATCGCGCTTTAATTGTTGCCTTTCTAGCTCTTTGTTTTGGTCTGCTGACCGCTTGCAGTGAAGGCCCAGCAAATGCAACCACTGCACTCACCTATGAACAAGTGCGGGGAACAGGCTTAGCTAACACTTGCCCTCAATTGGAGGACACTCGACGAGGCTCCATTCCTCTAGAACGAGGCGAAACCTATGTTCTGAAAGATCTATGCTTGGAGCCAACCAATTACTTTGTGAAGGAAGAATCGACCAATAAACGGCGAGAGGCTGAATTCATTGCTGGGAAGCCTATGACTCGCAAAACGTCTTCGCTGGATCAAGTGAAAGGTAAATTGGAGTTTAATGCGGATGGTAGCTTGACGTTCATTGAAGAAGAAGGGTTTGACTTCCAGCCAATCACCGTGAAGCTGCCCAATGGTGAACTGGTGCCTTTCCTGTTTACCGTTAAGGATCTAGTTGCTAAGACCCTACCGGGCTTTGAAGGCATCAACACCTCTACTGACTTTGAGGGTGAATTCAGAGTGCCTTCCTACCGCACTTCCAACTTCTTAGATCCGAAGGGGCGTGGTTTGACTGCTGGCTATGATAATGCGGTTGCTCTACCGTCGCGTGCCGATAGCGAGGAAATCCTGAAGGAAAACTTGAAGCGATTTGATACAGGCACAGGGCGGATTTCGCTACAGGTTGCTAAAGTCAATAGCACCACGGGTGAGCTTGCAGGTACGTTTGAGAGCATTCAGCCTTCGGATACCGACATGGGAAGTAAAGCGCCGGTTGACGTGAAAATCCGGGGTTTGTTTTACGCTCGTGTTGAGCCTTCCTAACTCAAACCTGCTGAGAGATGATCAGTAGAATTGCCATTTTCTAGGCATGTTTGGTTTGAAACTGCTTAGATAAGCATTGCAGAGAGGGATCTCATCATCCCTCTTTTTTTGTCTTGCCAACTTTTTTATTTTGTCAACTTTAATTGTCAATTTTGATTACCAATTAGCTAAATTTCTACCCTCATATAATATTTTCCAAACATGATGTGAAATATTGGTAAATTTTTAGTCCGTGCTTTACCTCAGAAATCTTGGAAGCCCTAATCTGGGATTCAGTGAATATGCAGTTGTTGATACTTCGGCAGACGGAATACGTTGGCAATACAAATCCTGAACTCTTTGCTTTATTGCGTTAGTCTCACGAGTTGCTAGCTTTGACTTTCCAAGTCGAACGCAGGTCAGTCGGATAGGGGGCATAAAAGCCGCAGTTTGTTTTTTATCCACTAGCCTACTGATGGGCGGCCCAAATTCGATTTAAGCAATCTAACCGATGCAGCACCGTTTGAAATGTTACGCAATTTTAGTGAGCCATTCTATCTTGCTTCATCTACCCGAATTTCGTCATGCACACTTCAGCCGCTAATGAACTCAAAAGCGAAAGCCTGGAACTGTTGCGGGAATATTATCAATTTCCTTCGGCAGAGCTTCGCAATCGACTAGTGCAGCTCAATCTCGGCTTGGTACGAAAAGAAGCTCACCATTGGGTCAACCAATGTACTGAAAGCTACGAGGATTTGCTGCAAGTAGGCTGCATGGGGTTAATTCGGGCGATTGAACGGTTTGACATTGCTAAGGGTCACGCCTTTAGTTCATTTGCCATTCCCTACATTCGCGGTGAGATTCAGCACTATCTGCGCGACAAAGGCTCACCGGTTCGTATTCCTCGCCGATGGCAAACGTTGCAGCATCAGGCCACCATGCTGACTCGCCAGCTACAAGTCCAGCTTAACCGTCAGCCAACCGATCAGGAAATCGCAGCAGCGTTGGAAATCTCAGTGGCTGAATGGCAGGAAATTAAACTGGCCTTTCGTAACCGGGCACCGCTTAGTTTAGATGCCCCCATGCATGAAGACGATGACAGTTCAGCGTCGTTGGCCGATTTGGTTCCCGACAATCGCTATCAAAGTTTTCAACTGGCGCAAGAGGATCGAATTCGTCTTCAGCAAGCCTTAGTGCAGCTAGAGAAACGAACGCGAGAAGTACTAGAATTTGTTTTTCTATACGACCTAACTCAGAAAGAGACGGCGGAACGGTTAGGCATCAGTGCAGTTACCGTGTCTCGTCGAGTTAAAAGTGGACTAAAGCTGCTGAAGAAAATCATGGTAGGATCCAGCAGCTAATTGGGATGTATTTTTTGAGATGTACAGTTTAGGATGGGTCGTCAGCATAGGCCAGAACGGGCTACAACAACTCACACTGACCATGATGCCGCAGCAGATGATCGCAAAGCACCAATGCCACCATCGCCTCCACCATTGGCACGGCTCGTGGCAACACACAGGGGTCATGACGGCCTTTCGCCGCTAGGACAGTTTCTTCTCCAGTGCTTGTGACGGTTCGTTGCTCTTTGCGGATAGTCGCCGTTGGTTTGAAGGCCACCCGCAGGATTAGGTTTTCGCCATTTGAAATGCCACCTTGAACTCCACCGGATCGGTTGGTGGAGGTGCGAATCTGCCCTTGCTCGTCGATGTAAAACTCGTCGTTGTGCTCGCTGCCGGTCAGCAAGGTTCCAGCAAACCCAGAGCCAATCTCAAACCCTTTGCTAGCGGGCAAGGACATCACGCCTTTGGCTAGATCGGCCTCCAGTTTGTCAAAGACCGGCATTCCCAACCCTTTCGGCAGGCGGCGGGCTACGCATTCCACCACACCTCCAACCGAATCCCCGCTGCGCCCAATTTGCTCAATCAACTCGATCATCTGCTCGGCGCATTCTCCATCTGGACAGCGAACAATGTTGCTCTCGACCTGTTCCAGCGTTACCGTATCTGGATCAACAACGCCTTCCAGGTCTTTAATGCGCTTGACGTAGCCAATAATCTCAACCCCGGCGGCCTGCTGGAGAATCTTTTTAGCAATCGCACCTGCGGCAACCCGACCAATTGTTTCACGAGCTGAAGACCGCCCGCCGCCCTGCCAATTGCGGATACCATACTTAGCGTCGTAGGTTGCATCTGCATGGGAAGGACGGTACTTCTGGGCCATTTCATCGTAGTCTTGCGACCGGGCATCCTTGTTCCGTACCAAGATCGCAATTGGGGTTCCCAGGGTTTTTCCTTCGAACAAACCTGACAGGATCTCACACTGGTCAGCTTCTCTGCGAGGTGTGGTAATTTTGCTTTGCCCTGGACGCCGCCGATCCAGCTCAAACTGAATCTCTTCCGGTGAGATCTCTAACCGTGGAGGACAGCCATCAATGATTACACCGACTCCACCGCCATGAGACTCGCCAAATGTCGTGACTCGAAATAGCTGACCAAACGTATTGCCCATAATCTTGCGCTACTTGCCAAGGAAACCTATTTTACCTTGTCGATAGCCATCACGGAGTAGGCAGTCGCTGTTCCTCAACACCGATTAATTCTGGATATGGGCTAGGAGCTGGCAATGCTTTGACTTCAGGGGTAGCAATATGGCCGACGTAATGGGCACCTGCTTCAATATCTACTGAGCGAGCCGTAATATCCCCTTCTAGCCGAGCCGTTCGGGTTAAAATCAGCTGCCCTTCTGCCACGATACGCGCCTTGATCACGCCATGCACCACAATGTTGTGAGCTTTCAGTTCTGGGCCTTCCACGAGTCCAGTTTTAGCGACCTCTAAATCGCCTCTAACTTCAACCGTTCCGTGCACAATTCCATCGATGCGCAAATTGCCTTCTACATTGAGAGTGCCCTGAATCTCGCTAGTGGCACTTAGGTAGGTGAGGGTGCGACCTTGGCTGCGTTTAAACATGATCAATCTTGGGTGATGAGTCTAGCGAAGTTCGGTAGTTAGTATTTTGCTCGAATTTGTTCGCCATCCAGGCCAGTTATCCACGGCTATCCCAGAGAGGGAGCCGGATGAATTCCTAGTGTGAAGTTTACAAGGAAGCAATTCCTGGAGTCTACACCGCAGTAGACAATCATTGCATTCGTTCCGAACTGTCACTGCTGTGGTCATACAAAAAGCGACCCCATGGTTGAGGTCGCCTCGACTAGAGCTAAGAAACCTAGTTCAAGTTTTTAGCTAATTAGCCATTGATAGCAGGAGCGGTCAGGGCTACCGGAGTCGCTTCACCTGCTGCCAAATCCAACGGGAAGTTGTGCGCATTCCGCTCATGCATCACTTCCATCCCCAGGTTCGCACGGTTCAGCACATCCGCCCACGTGTTCACCACTCGCCCCTGGCTGTCCAACACACTCTGGTTGAAGTTGAACCCATTCAGGTTGAACGCCATCGTGCTGATGCCCAGCGCCGTGAACCAGATGCCCACTACCGGCCACGCTCCCAAGAAGAAGTGCAAGCTGCGGCTGTTGTTGAAGCTGGCATATTGGAAGATCAACCGCCCAAAGTAGCCGTGCGCTGCCACGATGTTGTAGGTCTCTTCTTCTTGACCAAACTTGTAACCATAGTTCTGCGACTCGGTCTCGGTCGTCTCACGCACCAGCGACGACGTCACCAAGCTACCGTGCATCGCCGAGAACAGCGAACCACCGAACACACCAGCCACACCCAGCATGTGGAACGGGTGCATCAGAATGTTGTGCTCTGCCTGGAACACGAACATGAAGTTGAAGGTGCCGCTGATGCCCAGAGGCATGCCATCCGAGAAGGACCCTTGTCCAATCGGGTAGATCAGGAATACGGAAGTAGCTGCTGCCAAAGGAGCCGAGTAGGCCACGCAGATCCAAGGCCGCATGCCCAAGCGGTAGCTCAACTCCCATTGACGACCCATGTAGGCAAAGATGCCAATCAGGAAGTGGAACACGACGAGCTGGTAAGGACCGCCGTTGTAGAGCCACTCATCCAGCGAAGCGGCTTCCCAGATGGGATACAGGTGCAGACCAATCGCATTGCTGCTGGGTACCACAGCGCCGGAGATGATGTTGTTGCCATACATCAAGGAGCCAGCCACGGGTTCGCGGATGCCATCGATGTCTACCGGAGGGGCGGCGATGAAGGCGATGATGAAGCAGATGGTAGCAGTCAAGAGGGTGGGGATCATTAGCACGCCGAACCAGCCGACGTACAGTCGGTTGTTGGTGCTAGTAACCCAGTTACAGAACCGCTCCCAAGCTGAAACGCTGTCGCGTCTTTGGAAAGTGGTAGTCATAATGATTGCTTTCGTTACAAAACGATAGAAGATGTATGAAGCAAGTAAAACCTTGCATGTCGTATATCTTATGGGAATTCCGCAAATTTTTCTAAGCGAATCCGAATTTTTTTAATCATACTTAATGAAGTTTTATTGAGTTATTTTTGGGTGCGAAACAAATATTGTTTTCTTAATATCTTCTGCCGCTATTAAATTTAGCACGTATTGCGCGTAAGCTTTGTCCCATATGACTTAAAGCTGCGATTCATGAAGGTTTTCTCCTCGATTTTTGTCTAATCAATTTAGCGAGAAAATTGAACAATTTTGTTTAAAAAAGAGGTTTTAATCCAAATATTTCGTATCAAAAAGAAATAAAAATATATAATTTCAGAATATTTTATATATAAAACTTAATATAATTTCAGAGGCTATATTTCCAGAACTATTTCCATGAGAGAACTTCAGCGGAAACCTAAACTAAAAACTCAATTTTGTTTATTGAGCAAATACTCATAGAATTATTTAGAAAAGTTAATAATACATTTCTCTTAATTCTTCTCTCAGATGGCAGGTAACGATGAGAAACGCTTAGCAAAGTGCCTGTCTGAGAGCACTGACTACTGCACTGGGGCGCTCAAGATGGGCAAGGACGCCAGCCTGCTGAATGGGCTGAACTTGTTTGATGGTTGAATTCAAGCTGGCTAATCGCTGGCCGGTGACAGGGCTACTGAAGCGAGATTGTTCACCCCAAACAAAAACGGTTGGAACTTGCAGTTGCGGTACGTAACGCGCCAGATCAAAGCAGAGATCGCCCCGAAGCGATGCCAGAGCAGCATATTCAGCATTGAGCTGCTGGGCAGAGGTCAGGTAGGCGGCGACCATTTCTGGAGTTACCCGTGATGGCTCGGCAAACAAGAATTGCGCCAGAAAGTTCTGTACAGCCAACTCGTTGGCAGCTCCCAGACTGTAGATGAAGCGATCCACACCTGGAGTACTCGCAATATGGGCAGCCAAGTTTTGCCCATAATCAGCACCGAAATCGGCATAGCCAGCTGGAGCAACCAGAAACAACAGGCTAAACAGATCGGGGCGTTGGGTAGCCAAGCGAATCAGTAGGCCAGCCGTCAGTGAAGAGGCAACCACGGGGACCGGTTCACCAATCCACTCCAGGAGTTCTGTAAAGATCTGCAGGTAGTCATCAACCCGGTAGTCTCGCTGGGGATGGGTTGATTGACCCCAACCGATTAGATCGGGAGCAATGATGCGATAGGTTGTAGCAAAAGCAGGATAGACTTTGGACCATTCATAGGCGGAAGAGCCACCGCCCAAACTGTGCAGAAATACTAAGGGCGATGCTGGTTGAGAAGCACCATCCAACCAGGGTGAACTAGTTTGCGTGTAATAGACCATCACGCCCAAGGATGTTCTAATCACCTGCTGCCCGAATCCAGGAGGATGGAACTGCAACATCACTGCATCTCCTTCAAACCGATTACTGAGAGCAACTGCTCCTCACAGCATCCACTCTAGGACAATCCCGACTCGGCTATCCTTGCGAACAGATGCATTTTGCTTTTCCAGATCGGTGGAGATGCGTAGCTGGTGAGTCAGGGCATAGCCAAAGGAAAGGGTACTGATCCCAACTTCTTCATCGGTGCCGGGGGCGACCCAGCTCTGAGTCAGAGTAATGTCGGCTGCTCCGCTGCGTGACGGGACGATGCGGAGACGTGCTCCGACTCGAATCCCGCTGGTTGTGTCGCGATCCGTTTCAATTCGACGATAGCCCACAACGGGTGCCACATTAATAGCATTGCCAAGGGGCAATACGTAGTACTGGAGGTCGGCTCCGTAAGCTTGGCGTTCTCCGTTGAAAGTTCCCTGATAATCTCCACTGACCGTGAGACCCGTGCGCCCCAAAAATGCGTCTTCAATTCCCAGATTCACGCCAGCGGCCTGCTGATTAGCCGGAAACTGAGAATACCCCAGACGCAAACGAGTCCGGAAGCTAGGCTCCTGACGAATTTCTGAGAGCACATCAGGCACCGTTTCGAGCCAGCGTTGTAGAACGGGACTGTCTTCAACCAGGGCTGGATCTAGATCAACAGAGGCAGGCTCAATAGAGGCAGATTGGGGATCTCTAGCTACTTCTCTAGCTACTTCTCTAGATTTTGCTCTGTCGCCAGAAGAATCGGCCAGATTCGTCGGTAGCGGTGGGATTGCGACAACCGGAGCATAGTAACTCACTAAGATTCCTAGCCCAATGATTATGCTGTCTCGAATTTTGCCGTATCTGCTCACCACGTGATCGCTCCTACACCATGCCGCTTTCTATCACTCTTTCTACTAAGCTGCCTAAGGGCGGGAATTGGCAAGGAAAAGATCAGTTTGGTAGGCCAGTTGAACTCGCTTGTTTGGGGTGTCTTGTGTCCAGGTGGCATATAACTGTTGCAAATCAGCAATCAACTGGCTGTGAGCTGGACCCGATTTAGGAATATAGGAGGCGCTCAGGGCAATACCGATTAATCCAGCCTGATTGAGTGTATGGAAATTGGCAAATTTGTGGCTCGTAAAGTTCTCAAATAACTCGCTCTGCTGGAGTTCTTTAGCATCAGACGCTTTGCGGTCGATGCGTTCAAAATAGTCTGGATCTGTGGCTTTGCGAATCGCTTCAGTGTACTGATTGGTGAATTCATCATTCTGATCGCGGTCGTTCCACATTAGGGCAACTCGTCCGCCGGGTTGAAGGATGCGATGAAATTCGGCCAGGGCGGCATTTGGCTCAAACCAATGAAACGACTGACAGCACAGCACTAGCGCTACAGAATGGGATGGTAGTTCAGTTTGCTCGGCAGTACCCGCATGGAACTGGACCCGATCATGGCGGGCGGCAGCCTCGCGCATCGTCGAATTTGGCTCAATTGCCCAAACGCTTGCACCCCGGTCGGCCACGAGACGGCTGGAAATTCCGGTTCCGGCTCCGATGTCGGCTACTCGTAAATTTTTTGGCTCACCCAATCCCGCCAAAATCGCGTCAATAGCGGCTGGTGGATAGCTGGGTCGGTATTTGGCATAATCGTCAGCCCGATTCGAGAAGCGGCTGAGCGGCTCCTGCGTGTGTAGTGGCGGCAAATTGGAGATGGGATTCGACATGATGAAGGACACAACTCTTATTAAAGACGTGCTCTGCTGACGTTAGCATACGCCCTTTCTACGGCGGCAGTTTTTGAGCAGAATTCTGGCCGAGAATTAGCGAACGCGATCAAATCAAAGAGAATGTGACAAGCGGTCCGTCAGCGGCATATAGTGTAGACACTGAACGCTGTTTGTAGAACATTCCCCACCCCCACCATGTCTTTTTCTTCTCAGGTTTTTCCCGTTTTTTGGTACCAAGATCACGTTCGGCTGATCAACCAGAACCAGCTACCCACCAGCTACGAAATTGTGGAAATTAGCCGCTGTGATGATATGGCAACCGCCATCAAAACGATGATTGTGCGAGGCGCACCGGCAATTGGTGTGGCTGCTGCCTATGGCATGTACTTGGGAGCTAGAGAGATTGAAACCAGCAGTCGCGATCAGTTCTTAACCCAGCTCGAAACCGTTGCTCAGAAACTGCGGGAAACGCGGCCAACGGCAGTGAACCTGTTCTGGGCGATCGAGCGGATGCTGAAAACGGCACGACAAACTGTTGGCAACGTGGATTACATCAAAGAAGTGTTGCTGCAAACGGCCCAGGCGATCAATGCCGAAGATATTGCGACTTGCGAAGCGATTGGGGCAGAAGGGTTAAAGGTGCTGCCCTCGTCTCCGGCCCGTTTACGGCTGCTTACCCACTGCAATGCAGGCGCACTGGCAACCGCTGGCTATGGTACATCGTTGGGTGTGGTACGCTCGGCTTGGCAAGCAGAACGATTGGAGCGGCTCTATGCCGATGAAACCCGGCCCCGCCTGCAGGGAGCGAAGTTAACGGCTTGGGAGTGTGTGCAGGAGGGTATTCCCGTGACGCTGATTACCGATAGCATGGCAGCCCATTGCATGAGGCAAGGCATGATCGACGCGGTGATTGTGGGAGCGGATCGGATTGCGGCCAATGGCGATACGGCTAATAAAATTGGCACCTACAGCTTGGCGTTAGTGGCTAAGGCGCACCAGATTCCCTTTTTCGTCGCGGCTCCCCTATCTACGATTGACTTTAAGCTGGCGACCGGCAAAGAAATTCCCATCGAAGAGCGCGATCCGGCAGAGATCTACCAGATTGGCAACACGCTAATTTGCCCTCCTGAGACAGAATTCTATAATCCCGCGTTTGATGTCACGCCAGCTCATTTGATTACTGCGATCATCACCGAGCATGGAGCCATGAAGCCCGAAGAATTGCTGCCCCTGCAAACCAAGCAAGTGGTATGAGAATGGCATGAGTGACGAGAAATCCTCGATCGAGTTTGGTCCAGGCATCGCCACGACCTTCCTCTACTATTTCACGAGTACGGCGGTCGTTCTAACATTTGTTACCTCACGAGCGCTCAGTATTGGAATTGATACTGGCCTACCGCAGCGAGTTGGGGCATTGGGAGGACTATTAGCGGGTCTGCTCGGTACTTACTTTAACCGCACGATTAGTTTTGCCGTGCCGGTGCAAAGTCCTAAAAAATTTCTCAACGAACTGGAATCGACCCTGAGCCAGTTGGGCTATGAACTAGTGGCCGAAGAAGAAAACGTGCGAATTTATCAGCGCTCGTTCCTGAGCAAGTGGTTTTCGGGCCGCATTTTTGTTCAACTGGAAGATCAGCAGGCCACAATTGCCAGTCGGGCCATTACGATTCGCAATCTTAAAAAAGTGTTGGGGTGACACTGGGGTGACACTAGTTCTACTGCTTCTACTGGCTCTATCGCTACTTACAGCTGTGCTTTACAGCACCAAGCTGCGACGATTTAGCCAGCAAGCACCCAACCTTGCCCTTGCAGCAACTCCCTTCCAGCCCAGCCCCCCCGTTGTGGTAATTGTGCCGGTCTACAACGAAGCTGAAAATATCGAATCCTGCCTGCTCAGCATCCTCAATTGCACCACCCTTCCAGCAGAGACCCTAGAGGTCTGGATGGTGAACGACCAATCGAGTGATTCAACCTGGGCGATTGCGCAAGCTCTGCAACAGCGGCTCAATGACCCACGCCTCCACCTATTGCAAGGCCAACCCAGGCCTACAGGGGAAGTATGGATGGGTAAAAATTGGGCTTGTACTCAAGCAGTTGAACAAACGACCAGTGAATTCCTGCTGTTCCTGGATGCGGATGTACGGCTACAGCCCGGTGCAATTGAAACAGCGGTGCAGACAATGCAGCAAGAGCAGCTTGATCTACTGAGCTGTGCCCCAGCCATTGAGTGTGGTTGCTTGGCAGAGTGGCTTGTGCAGCCTTTGATCATCAGCACGATCCTGATTGGCTTCAATTTTGAGGCTGTGAACGATCCAAAGACCGATACGGCCTTTGCGGCTGGTCCCTTCATGCTGTTTCGTCGCAGCGCTTATGACAAAATTGGCGGTCATCGAGCCGTGGCCGATCAGGTGGTGGAGGATGTGGAATTAGCTCGTCGGATTAAGTTCACTGGCCTGAGGCTGAAATTTATCTTGGGCAGAGAGTTAGCGACAGTGCGAATGTATCGTTCCGGTGCGGCCCTCTGGGAAGGTTGGACAAAAAACTTTTATCTGGCAACCCAGCGTAATCTAACCGGCTCACTCCTGTTTGTGGGGCTGCTGCTGCTGATCTGCACCGTGCCGTGGTTGGGCTTACTGATTGGATTGAGCCAAATTGCTTTGGATGGATGGACGAGCGTTTGGGTTGGCATCCTAATGTCGGCAGCGAGCGTGATAGCCCTGCAGTATGATGCGCGGCGGCAGCTCTATCCGGTTACTGGAATTGCACCTAACTATTGGTATTTGATGGGGTTGGGGGGAGTGGCCGTGGCAGCCGTAGCGATTGGTTCAATTATTAAAACCGAAACTGGCTGGGGCTGGACTTGGCGGGGACGACCGCTGAAACTCTCGGCTTGACCCGTTCCTCTGATGTCCCTCCTCTTCTATGATCTAGAGCTTGTGGTTTAACAGCAGCAACAACAATGATTCAGGTTTACGGCATTCCCACCTGCGGCACCTGCAAAAAAGCATTTCAGTGGTTGGCAGCTAACGGCATCGAGTACGAATTCATCAACACCAAAGAGCAGCCTCCCAGCCGCAACATGATTCAAGCCTGGGTCAAAACACTGGGCTACAAACCGATGCGCAACACATCTGGTCAATCCTATCGGGCACTGGGCGATCAGAAGGATAGCTGGACTGAGGAGCAGTGGATCGATGCCTTCAGTAAAGATGCCATGCTGCTCAAACGCCCCTTGTTTGTGAAGGATGGTACAGCGGTTGCGGTGGGGTTTAAAGAAGATGCGGTTCGGCAAGCGCTCAACTCCTGAGGGGATGCTCGGAGCGGTAGATACAACCCCAACCTAGCCCTAGAATGGCCTCAGATAAGGCTAGACTCGTCAATGCCTGCGTTGAAAGACTCTTAGCAAAACGCGACAACATCGCGTTAGTCAAATGGTAGGCAGCAGGTAGTTGGTGTAGAGATACTCGGCAATTCGTTGACCCGAAGCGATGCCAGCTACAGCATCCGACTGCCAGTGGACGCCTAGGTAAACCCGACTGCGACCGTTCTCCTCGATTGCGTCAGACAGGCGAGCAAATGGACGGCTGTGTTTGGTCCGCACATAGCCTTCTACATCTAAGCTTTCGCCATTCAGCTCATCCGAGACAAACTCAAACGCAATATTGTCATTGTTATAGAACAATCGCACCATATCTAACGAGGCAGCCCCAAAGGTCGCATGTCCAGATGGATAGGCCGGGAAATTTGGTGTGAAATTCTTAGCGCCCACTTGGTTCGTCCGGGGTGCTCCTAATGGCAGCCAGTAGGGATCGCCTGCGGTTTCGAGATTGCCATCCCCCACGCCAGAAGGACCCCAATAGGCATCGGCTTCCCGCACGCCCACTACTGGACGCCAGATGTTGTAGAAATACTTGGAGTACCAGCACTGAATCCCAGCATCGGCCATTGCCATATTCACCAACGCAAAGAGACGAGCACTTTGCTCTAGCGTGTTGAGCTGTTGTTCCGCAATCACGCGCACAATTTGGTTGTAGAGGCGAGGCGGTGTCCCCAGTTTTTGGGCGCCATCATAGGCCCAAAACAAGCCAATTGTCGTTTCTTCGGGGGTGCGGGTACCGCCAGTCAACGCCCCTTTTTCCTTCACATCATTAAAGTCTTGGGCATAGCGAGCACTATCTAGCGGCGGGAATGGGTCGGCGACGAAATCTTCAGCAGAGGTGATACCAAATGGTTTCACCTGGCCCCAGTGCGGTGTCAAATAGCCTTGAGCTGGATTGAGTGGATCAGGACGATGCCTGCCGGGATCGGGGCTTGATACATAAGGCACGCTGTTCGATGAGCCGTCCGTTTGCCGTAAGGTCAACAAAGCTTCTGCGACTTGCTGCCCCTGTTCCCGCCCCTCGGTGATAGCCACAGCTCCATCGGTTAATCCTGCCAAGAACGCTTGATGAGCTTGCAAAAACCGAGGGTATTGACTGGGGTAGAGCTGGCTGAGGGTGGTGAGAGCAGCGGCTCCAAGCGCAGCATTGACCGAGGCTCCCGGTGTGGGCATAGGTAAGTTGGGCAAATAGGGCGTGTAGGAGCCGGTGATGCTGTTAAACGCGTCATACATTGCCAAATGCACAATTGCCAGAGCGCGAGCGGTGCGAGTGGGTCCGCCTTGCTCTAAGGGGGCGGGTGAGCCAGTATGGTCGCGGGCAACGGCTTCTAGGGCGACATCATTCCAGTAAAGAATTGCATCCATTCCTGTCTTCTCCTGTAGGTGACGATTTGGAACTCAATGCCACCATTCTGGAAAACCGCTCCAGCTTCGACATTCCCCCTGTGGGTACTCTCGCTCACCTGCAGTAACTCATACTCGTAATGAGTATGAATCTCTATGGTCAAATCAACTGATTTTGACTAGAGTTTTGATAGAAAAAACTTTAGAAAGTTTAGCTTCAGTGAGTTAGGTTCCAGGCTATGGCAATTTTGGAGGATTTATGAATTTCCAACGATTTGAGCACATCAACCTTTCCTGTCGTGATATCAACGTGACGCGGCAGTTTTACCAAACTCTATTCCCCGATTGGTACGTGCGAGCCGAAGGTGCAGGGTGGCTCCACTTGGGCAACGACCGGTTTTATCTCTCCCTCATGCAGGAGGCAAGCCAAACGCCCAGAACCCACCAGTCTTACTACAGTATTGGCATCAACCATGTTGGCTTTGTGATTCAAGACGGTGGAGCGATGCAGGCCGCGCTCGATAACCATGGCATTGAATACAGCTTGATGGATGATGCTCCAGAAACTCGATTCCGGGCCTACCTATATGACCCGGACGGGAACGAGTTAGAGCTGATCGAGTACCAGAGCAGTTATGCACTGAAATAGGTGAAGTTCTGGTGTGACGGCCTCTGACGCAACGGTTGACATCTGACCCCAACCTCAGGGTTGATTCGTTTTTACCGCCAGCTCGCGGAATCGCTGCAAGTCGGCATTAAGCGTAGACTCTACAATCCGGCCCAGAAATAGATTATCCATCAGCTTGCCTAAAATGCCTGGGATTGCATAAGCAACCGTCATCTTCACAATGCTGTGGTCGCCTCGGTCGTAGAAGCGAATTGCGCCCCGGTTGGGTAAACCATCGACCGATTCCCACTGAATGATTTGATGGGTAACTACTCGAGTAACCCGCGATAACCAGCTAAATTCAAACCCACCAGATGCCAACTTCCACCGCGATAGATCTGGATCGTTCTCAACCACTTTCACTGACTCGATCCACTTCATCCATTTCGGCATTTGTTCTAAATCCGACCAAAGATCCCAAACAACGTTGATGGGGGTTTCAACTTCAATTTGTACAGTGTGTTCAAGCCAGTCGGACATAAGGAGGATTAGGGGTATGGAGAACAGATAGCAGGTCGTTTTGCTGAAGGCAACTTGAGCAGATTACTCTATTTGAGCGCTCTCTTTATTGTGAGTGATGTATCGAGTTTTTCAACCGTTGCGATTTTCGTCCTTCTGCGTTCGATAGACAGGAGTTGAGTCAAGGGTTAAGACCTAGGCAGCCTTGGTTGCAATGCCTCTGTAAAGGTAACCAGCGAGTTTGGGCAATCCCTCTGCATAGAATTCTTCTATAGTCACTGTGGAGAACTGATTCTCAACCAGTTGACGGATGTTGCGGTTGAAGTGGCAGCCGTCTGCGATGATTTTCTGCAGCGGCGTCAGGCGATTTTGCCAAACCTGAATATTGGGTTCCTTGCTCAAGCCATGTTCTACAAAGAAGAACCGCCCACCTGGCTTCAGCACCCGGTGAATTTCTTGCAGCGCTTGCTCGACGCCAGGAATACTGCAAAGCGTAAAGGTGCTAACGATGCTATCAAAGCTGTGATCGGCCATCGGCAAATGTTCACTGCCCAACAAACAGTGCTCGACGGCAATGGGCGAGGATTGAATTCGCTTCTGAGCCAGAGCATGAACGCCAGGATTGGGATCAACCGTAATAATTTTCTCAACCTGCTCTGGATAGTAGGCTAGATTCAAACCTGTGCCAAAGCCGACCTCCAGCACTTCGCCTTGTACTTCTGCTAGCAACGAGCGGCGGTATGCAGCAATTTTGGGGTCAGAGAGCGACCAGTCCAGCAAATAGGGCAGAATTTTTTCGGAGTAAAAGCCCATTGATTTCTCCTGATCCCTAAGGCTTGGTGGCAGACCACTCAAACTCAGTACTTAAACAGCCCAGCTCCTTTAACTTTGTACCCAGTCGGTTCCAGAATTGCAGCAGCGGCCTGCATACCGGAGATGGTTGCCCCTTCCATGCTATCGATATAGTCTTGCTGCGTGTAGCTGCCTGCCAAGAAGAAGTTGGGAACAGGCGTTTTTTGCGGTGGACGATAGACATCCATACCGGGGTTTTCTCGATAAAGCGACTGAGCCAACTTGACCACATTGAACCAGGTCATCGTGAGTTCACGCGACGAGGGAAAGAGATCATGAAGCTGCTGCAGGGCATGTTGGGCAATTTCTTCGTTACTCATTTTGATAAACGGATCGCCCGGAGTCAGGACTACCTGCATCAGCGACCCCTGTCCCTCGCGGTAGTAATCTTTGGGACTGGTGAGGGCCAGATCGGCAAAGCAGGAAAAATCGGCATCGGCGCTATAGAGCAGGTTATCAATCCCGGCAGCATGGTCGAGCTGCTGCCGTGCGGTAGCATCCTGCATTTCGGTGACCCAACCGTCAAACCGGAGTTGCACCGTCACGACCGGGACGGCTTCCAGCTTGTAAATATTGTCAAACTCGCGCCATTTACGCCAT
Source organism: Leptolyngbya sp. NK1-12 (assembly GCF_032598965.1). Lineage (NCBI taxonomy): Bacteria > Bacillati > Cyanobacteriota > Cyanophyceae > Leptolyngbyales > Leptolyngbyaceae > Leptolyngbya > Leptolyngbya sp. NK1-12. The sequence goes on along the minus strand of NZ_CP053586.1, from coordinate 4,250,272 downwards.
TCCTGGGGCAGCAGTCGTTGAATGCCTGGTATATCGCAGGCAGCCAGATAAACATCGGCCGTAACGGTTTCTTCCGTGTCGCCGTTAGCAATCACGAGGCCGGTAACCTGTGCCTGTCCGTTCTGCTCTTCAAACAAAATTTGCCGGGTTTGGCGACGGGTATGAATTTGAGCACCGCGAGCCTGAATATAGTCCAAGATGGGCTTATGAATATACTCGTTTGGTGAACCGGCCAATAGGTTGAGCCGCGAGGCTTCGGTTTTAGCAGCAAACATCATAAAAATAGTCAGCATACAGCGAGCCGAGATCTGCTCAGTGTCGATGAAGCCCAACGCCAAGGCAATTGGATCCCACATCCGCTCTAGGCTGCGCTGAGAGCCACCGTGACTGCGAAACCAGTCGGCGAAGCTAATTCGATCCAGCGACCGGATCCATTTCATAGCCAGGTCATAGTTAACCAAACCCGGCACAATTGGGCTAGTCCCTAACGCCAGCGCATTTTGTAGCTTGTCTACAACCGTCAGCTGTTCGGTGGTGAAAAATGCCTTCAAACCGTGGAACGGTGCCCCAAACAGAAAGCGAAAGTCGAGCTTGCCGATGTCGCCGCCTTTATTAATAAAGGTATGTACATGCTCCTTGGGCAAGAGAAATTCAAACGCGCCCACTTTCTTCAGCAGAGCAAACAGGTTGTAGTAGTTGTTGAAGAAGACATGCAGACCCATCTCGATATGGTTCCCATCTGCATCAATCCAGCTTCCTACTTTGCCGCCCACAAATGAACGAGCTTCGTAAATTTCAACCGCATGTCCTGCGTCTGCCAGTTCTACAGCCGCAGCCAACCCAGCCAATCCTGCCCCAACGATCGCAACGCGCATGTCCAAACCCAATTCTAAAAAACCTTTACATATTTTAAAGGAATGAGGGATATAAAATGACTCTACGCTAGAGTTCACCAAATCTAGCTATGCTGGTTAATTAGGGTGCAATAGGACGAATCGCATCCGGTAGCTGGGTATCTTGACGTTGAAGCTTCGAAGTCTAAGCAATGCAGTTTTAGCAGCGCCGCAAAACGACCTCGCTTCACTAAAATTGCTAGTTTCGCAATTACTGTCTGTAGGCTCTACATTTTCTGGCAACTCTCACATCATTCTATGACTGCAACTAGTCTTGGTTGGCAACATCACTTCATTGAAACGAACAACATTCGCTTGCACTGCGTAACTCAGGGGGAAGGTGAACTGGTTGTGCTTTTGCATGGCTTCCCTGAGTTTTGGTATTCCTGGCGTCATCAAATTCCGGCCTTGGCAAAGCACTTTAAAGTCGTGGTGCCTGATTTGCGGGGCTACAACGACTCTGATAAACCTGCAACTGGCTACGACCTAGATACCCTCAGCGGTGACATTCGCGGTTTAATCGAACGTCTCGGCTATACTCAGGCCCATATTGTTGGGCACGATTGGGGCGGTACCATTGCTTGGCACCTCGCTCACAAATTTCCCCATCTGCTCGATCGCCTTGTTATCCTCAATGCTCCCCATCCGCAGCAGTTGATGCAGGAGATGATCGGCAATGTGGATCAGTTGCGCCGCAGCTGGTATTTACTGGCCTTGCAAGTTCCTGCCCTGCCCGAATGGTTGATTCGCCAAAATCTGCCGGGTATTGTCAAAGGTTTATTTCAGGGGCAGGCTATTCGCAAAGGTGCCTTTACCACCAAAGATACGGAGATTTACCAGGCAGCATTAGAAAAACCTGGTGTCCTATCGGCAGTGCTGAATTATTACCGCCAGTTCCTTTCACCTCAAACCTGGTTGGCTAATTGGGGGCACTCGCCCACGCCGATTACTGTTCCCACTTTAGTGCTTTGGGGCGAAGAGGATTTTCTCTTTAGCCAAAAATTAACCGAGCGCATGGACCGGCTGGTCTCTGCTTCCTTCAATCTCAAGCTTTTGCGTCACTGCGGTCATTGGATCCAACAGGAAGTGCCTCAAACCGTCAACCGGGAATTATTAGATTTCTTTAAGCCCTAGTAGTTAGGTCTCTCCGAAATTTCCCGTAATTTCGCGGTTATTTTGCTTAAGTGGACACCCTAAGCTGGGATTTGGAAAATTATGTTGGTTAGGAAAACTGCCACAACGGCTGCGTGTTCCTGTCGATCAGTTGATGCTATCAGAGGCCAATCCAGCATTTGCTAAGGTTGACATCAAAAGGCCAAAACTTGATCGGTTGTAGGCTGGGCATTAAGTACGCCCACTTCAGACCTCGTCTTTTCCTAGTTCCACCCTCAGTAGATTCACGAGCAGGGCGCGCATCGTCCTAATACTGGTTAGGTTACTGGATAGTTGGCATTAGGCAATTAGCTTTTAAGCAAAAAGTTTTTAGACAAAGACGTCTTTACGTTGCGCATTGCTCTAGACACTGGTTGCTCTAAAGACTGATGGCTCTAAATGATCGATGATCTCATGACTGTGGAGGTATTCTACCTGCTAGAGACCATTCAAAAGTTCTACCGAATTCACAACTTGCACACAACCTGCACACAGTCTTTTTGGCAGCATCTATCTTCTCACTCCGTCGGAAACAATCTAGGACTGTCTTGGTATGGCAAATCGAAATGAATTGGCAGCATACACTTCCTCCCTGGTCAATATGAGCGAGTACGCAGAACTCCAAGAGCGCTTGAAGTTGTACCAGGTATTTCAAAAGCTCTATGAACATCACCGTGGGCTGCTGGATGAGATTTTGGATCTGGAAAACTCAAGCAGCACCTCAGTAGGCATGACTTCGGCCTATGTGCAAGGGTTTATGTCTGACGAACAGGGATACCTAGTGACCAATCTGATGCAGGGTAAAACGCAGGCTTTGATGCAACCTCAGCAGACCTGGGTTATCGGACGGGATCCGCGTCGTTCGTTTATCTCGATTCAAGACATCCGGCTCTCCCGTTGCCATGCTGCCATCAGGTATGTGCCGCATCAAGGCTTTTACCTAATTGATTTGGGCAGCCGTAACCATTCCTTTGTCAACGGTGAACTAGTTCGCCAGGTACTGCTTAGGGATGGAGACCAGGTGCGCCTAGGCAGTGTGGCCTTCACCTTCTTCCTCTGCCAATCCACGAAAACCCTGGAACCACTACCGGCGGAAGTTGTCACTCGCCTTGCCCACCATCAGGCTGCGGCCCAAGCAACTGCTTCTGAAGTAGGAATCGCAGTGCAGGTCGTGAGCGAACAGGCCGAAGATGTGGAAGAAGACAGTATTCCAACTTTAGACCTATACCATGAAACTTCGGGCTTTTTGCGTTTAGGTGACTCGGAATAGCTCTTATTTTGATACGACTAAAGACTTCTATCGTTCATCCCTGACACCTGCTACAATAGCGTGGTCGTTCGTTGATGTATAGTTTTTTAGTCTTTGAGTCAATCTGTAGATCTGCCCAAAGTCGATGAGTTTTTGCAGGAGCTAGCAGCGATTCAGCAAACTGGATCTAAGCGCATTGCTCTGCTGGGATCTCGTCACGTCCCTATTACCCATCAGCATTTGATCGAGCTAATGAGCTACGCCTTGGTGCTGTCGGGCAATCATCTTTTAACTTCTGGTGCAACAGGAACCAATTCCGCTGCTATCCGAGGTGCTATGCGGGCTGATCCCAACCTATTAACGGTGATCTTGCCCCAGAGTTTAGAGCGTCAACCGAGAGAATCACGCGAGCAGCTTGAACAGGTGATCCATTTAGTGGAGAACCCAGAAAACGATCATCTATCGCTTGCTGAGGCCAGCGCTATTTGTAACCAGGAAATTATCTCTCGCTGTCAACAGCTCATTTGCTTCGCGTTCCACGATAGCCAAACGCTACTGAAGACCTGTCAAGATGCGGAGGAGCAACGCAAAGTTGTAACGCTGTTTTATTTCGATTAGCTATGATTGTTGTTCCTGGCTTTCTAGCCCCTCCTTATGCAGCTTCCAACTTCTGCTCTTCTACTCTATGGTATTGTTGCAGCAGCTGTACTAGTTTATGTGCCTTTTCTCGTGGTAGCCTATGGGCGAGTTAAGGCGGGCTATGACATTGCTGCTCCGCGAGCTTTGTTTGACAAGCTGCCGGCCTATGCCCAACGAGCAACATGGGCACACCAGAACTCGTTTGAGTCTTTCTCCCTATTCACAGCGGCGGCATTAATGGCCCATGTCACTCAAGTCGATGGGCCTTTAGCAACTGGAGCGGTGCTTGCCTACTTGAGTGCGCGATTGCTCTACTCCAGCTTCTACATCCTGAATCTGCCTATTTTGCGATCGTTGATGTTTGGAGTTGGGTCGGCCAGCATTGCGGTGCTAATGATTTCGAGCCTAATGCAGTTGTCTTAGTTTGGGATCTTAGTTTGGGATCATTGCTGGTGGATCAGAGCGGCTGAAAGTTAGGTAAACTTTCGGTAGACTATCGATATATTATGACCGCTGGGGTTTTCCGCTTCTAAACTGGAAACCGCTGAAATAGTGACCCGAATTCAAATTTTACTCGTTCGAGTTTTTTGTAAGATATCTAACTGCATCCGATTTACACATGGCTTCTACATACTCATTTGACGTGGTTAGTGACTTCGATCGGCAGGAGTTGGTGAATACTATCGATCAAACCACGCGAGAAATTGGCACTCGTTATGATCTGAAAGACACTAAAACGACCCTAGAACTGGGAGACGATGTCATCACTGTCAACACCGACAGTGACTTTACCCTGCAGGCCATCCACACCATTCTGCAGACGAAAGCAGCTAAGCGTAACCTGTCTCTCAAGATTTTTGACTACGGTAAGGTAGAACCAGCCAGCGGCAACCGGGTGCGGCAAGAAATTAAGTTGCGCAAGGGCATCAGCGCCGAAATTGCCAAGCAAATCTCCAAAATGATCCGGGATGAGTTTAAGAAAGTGCAGGCGTCGATTCAAGGCGATGCGGTGCGGGTCTCTGCCAAGTCTAAGGACGAGTTACAGGCCGTAATTCAGCGGTTGAAGCAGGAAGACTATCCGGTCGATTTGCAGTTCACGAACTATCGCTAGCCAAGAAGTTTCTGGATCACAAACCCTGACTTGGGAAAGGGTCCATTCAGTGGCATGATATTGAATGAGTAAGCTCAATCTCAGTCAGGCAAGAGGTTGACGAGGTAAGCATGAAGGATGTGCCGGAACGGTTTTAACCAGTCTGCACCATTTAGCATCCTCAGGTTTGCTCAAAGGCTACAGTTTACGATCAGCCTATTCATCCTTCATCTTTCCCCTTTCATCCTGCTGCCCGCCGGATTGGGTATCGCTGTGTTGAACTCATGTAAAACTTCCGATAACTGAGGACGCTTTCAAGGAGAACCATGTTTAAGAAATGCATCTGGCTTGTTGCGCTTACCGTATTTCTGGCGTTTCAAATGTTTGCTGGAGGAGCGGTTGCTGCTGAACTGGATGAAGCCACCCGGACTGTGCCGCTGAATGAACAAGGAGAAACGGTTACGCTTAGCTTGGCCCAAGTGTCTGAAGGTAAGCGTCTGTTCAACTATGCCTGTGGGCAGTGCCATGTGGGTGGCATCACCAAAACGGACCCCAACGTTGGTCTCGATCCAGAGACACTAGCGTTAGCGACTCCGCGACGCGACAACTTGGAAGCGCTAGTCGATTACATGCACAATCCCACTACGTTCGACGGTGCTGATTCGATTGCAGAACTGCATCCCAGTACCCAAAGCACAGACATTTTCCCCAAGATGCGTAACCTAACTGAGGATGACCTTGTTGCGATTGCGGGGCACATTCTGCTGCAACCGAAGGTGGTTGGTGTGAAATGGGGCGGCGGCAAGATCTATTACTAAGCCCAATCTACTAAGCCCAATCTACTGCTGAAAATCTGGACGGGTTTTCGGTAATTAAGATAGTCATTGCAGCATGGCATTCTGATATTAAGATTGCTGTGCTGCTCTAGCTTAGAACAAGTTAAACATCATTAGGCTGAACATCGAAGTTAGAAATAGGTTGTTGCCCTGCCATGCCATTTTTGCCTGGGCGTAACATTTGTCTGCGTTTTGCAGCATTTCTGTTATTTATCGGCTGCGGCTTGTTCGGCTTCGGATCGCCAAGTTGGGCAAGTAGTAAGGCAAATAATGTTGATCCCTATGTCCGCCGCTATTTAGATGTGCAAGAACCTGTGTCGTTGGTAATGAATGCCGAGGGTCAAACTCGCGTCTTTTCGGCAGCAGATTTGTCAGCCGGGAAGCGATTCTTTGAGGACAATTGCAAGAATTGTCATGTTGGAGGTGCAACCTTGCCCAATCCAACGGTGCCCCTGTCACTAGAGGCACTGCGCGGGGCTACCCCTCCTCGCGATATGGTTTTGAACTTGGTCACCTTCTTAAGGCAGCCCATGACCTACGACGGTAGCGAAGAAACCTATGCTTGCCGTCAGGTGCCAGAAAGTTGGCTGTCGCAGGAAGACGCCGAGAATGTCTCTGCATTCATTTTGCGCTCAGCTCAAAAAGCGCCCGGTTGGGGAAATACTACCTTTTGAAGGGGTAGTCAGGATGGTAAAGGGTAGCATTCAAGATAAAATTTTCAGTGAGAATGAATTTAACTTAAATCTCCGAGGTATTTCATGAAACTGATTTCTTCTGTCTCGCGGAGTTTAAGTCTCGCCCTGTGTGCGGTTGTATTGGTAATTGGCAGCTTTTTCATGGCAGTTTCTCCTGCTGCTGCTGATACCGTTACCGTCAAAATGGGTGCTGACAGCGGTATGTTGGCCTTTGAGCCTTCGACTGTAACGATCAAAGCGGGCGACACTGTTAAGTGGGTCAATAACAAACTCCCTCCCCACAACATCGTGTTTGAAGGGGATGCGGCTAATAAGTCTCACGATCAGCTGATGTTCTCGCCGGGTGAATCCTACGAAGTCACCTTCGATGCGCCTGGAACCTACAGCTACTACTGTTCTCCTCACCGGGGAGCAGGCATGGCCGGCAAAGTTGTTGTCCAATAGTTGTTCAATAATTTTGCTGTAGAAACTCTAATCTAGAGTTTGAACTCCGTGTGGTAGCAAACTGGTCTCAAAAACACGAAAAAGCAGAATAGGGCAAGAGTTAAGTCGTCTCTGGGTAGGCATTTACCGCACCTGAGTAAGATTTGATTCTTGCCCTATCTTGTTTGAATAGCAGTTCGCCAACCCCGCAGAAAATTTTGCAAATACTATCTCCCTTGCCTGCACCTCTGGTACTATTCTTTTAGTACTTATGTATTAATTTTTGTGGTTAAGGAAAATATGGGTGAAGCAGATAGCCTAGAAGTGTTGCTCAACCGTCTGAAGGAGCAGCAGCGGCGTGAAGCAAGGGGTCTGACGGGCTTAAACGATTTTTCGCAGGTGGAAGGAGAACTGCCGATTGATTCGTCGTTAGAATTAGCCGTTCTCACCCTAGTTCACTACCGCTATCGGGATGTTCCTCAATGGCGGATTCAGCAGACCTATAGCTTTACCTGCGAAGGAATTTTTCGGCGTACTTATGTGGAATCGTGGGAACCCGGTATACCCATTCGGTTTACGCCTGAAGAAGCGATTGTGATTGCGCGGCATTTGAGTCAGCAGGATTGTGCAGAGTGGTAGCTGATCCAGATTGCTATAACGTTAAGTTTTGAATCAATTCAAGATCTGTCAGAAGTTGGACGCGCCAGCGATTCCGAATGACCTAATCTCCCCTTACAATGCTTTTATCGACAATTGAGGGCATCGCTGTGGTTCCAATTCGCGACGAAAATCCAGGCCAAACCACGCCTTACGTCACTTACGGGCTGATTATCCTAAATATTTTGGCCTTTTTGTACGAAGCTAGTTTGATGGGGCCGAGCCTAGAAACTTTTTTTCATAGTTGGGCGGTTGTACCGGCAGAGCTGACGGCTAGTCTTCAGGGAATACCAGGCTATTCGGTTCCAGGAGAAGCGGTAACGCTAGTTACTTCGCAGTTTCTGCATGCTGGTCTGCTGCATCTAGGCGGCAATATGCTGTATCTCTGGATTTTTGGCAACAACGTCGAAGACCAGATGGGGCATGTGCGGTTTCTGATCTTTTATCTACTCTGCGGTATTTTAGCTGGGTTGGCCCAGTATTTCTTTGCGGCAAATTCTGGCATTCCTTCGCTGGGAGCAAGTGGCGCGATTGCGGGTGTGTTAGGAGCCTATGTATTGCGCTTCCCACAAGTAAGGATCCTGGGACTTGTGCCGATTTTCCTATTCTTTTTCACGTTTCGCGTACCGGCAGTGGTGTTTTTGGGCATTTGGTTTATTCAACAGGCGCTGTATGGTTTTGCTAGCTTGGGTGCACCGGCCAATATTGGCATGGAAAGCGGGGGAATTGCCTACTGGGCGCACGCTGGTGGTTTTGTCGTAGGAGCAATTTTGGGGCCAATATTTGGGTTATTCTCAAGTGCAGGCACGAAAACCTTTTCTGAGGATACGACGACCTACTAGCGAAGACCCGTCCTCTCAGATTCTTTCAAAAGCAGTGGGCAACTTGGCAGCGAAAACCTGGTAGGAGTGGCGAGGTTAGGTAATCCTCAGATCGCAATGTACCGATCAACTGGAGTTGTCCACTTTCGCGACGATAAACTTCGATTTCTCGAAGCTGCCAGTTCACAATCCAGTACTCCAAAACACCTTTAAGAGAATAGAGTCGTAGTTTCAGCTCCCGATCGCGGCGCTCGTTTTGCCAGCCTGGAGATAGCACTTCCACAGCTAGATCGGGGGCTGCTGTTAGATGTCCAGCTTCATCGACAATGGCGGCTAGCCGTTCTTGTTTGATCCAGACAACGTCTGGAATTACGTCATCGACATCGGAAAAGACGACACCAGGGGCTAAAAAGGGCTGACCTAGCTGGGTCTCCTCTGACCAAAAGAGTAAGCGTGCATAGATGCGGCCAATGGCATCTTGATGGCCTAAGTGAGGTGCACGAGTCATCAACAATTCTCCAGCTACAATCTCGTAGCGCTTCCATTCGCTATCTGGCAGCAATTCCAAATCAGCGCTGGTCCAGCGTTGATAATTTGGCTGATTTGAGGTTGTTTGAGTCATAGAATTAACTCGATTGCTGGTCAGAACTAGCTCTGCTGATGAATTTAATTTCAGGTTAGATCAAAACAGGCTTGGGGAGCACAAAGTCCTGGAATTTCCAGAGTGCTGACGGTCAGCGTTTTCAGGTGGACGCGCCGAATTGCGTGATTGTTGGTGTCGGCAATGAACAGCCAGTTGCCAGCCATGCTTAAGCCAGAGGGTTCATAAAAACTAGCAGTTAAGCCTTGGCCGTCGCGCAGGGCCGGTTCGCCGTTACCAAGCAGCGTTTGGCAGATACCGGTTGCCAGATCCACCCGCTTGATCTTGTGGTTATAGGTGTCTGCGATCCAGAGCTGGTTCGAGCCGCCGTACTCGACATCCATACAGTGCTGAAGCCGCACGTCCTCGCCCTGCCCATCTCGATCGCCAAACCCAAACAAATCGCCGCTGCCACAAACGGTCCGCACCTGAGGCGCTTTGTCGAGTGTGACGGCCCGAATCGTGCTGCCTTCACTGTCGGCTACAAACAGTTCCTTGCCGTCGGTTGCCAAGCCACTCGGCTGGGCAAAGGTAGCCACTTCTGTCCCGCCATCCACACAGGCTTCGGCTCCGGTACCGATCAAGGTGCCCAGCGCGTCATCAACCAAGTTCAAGGCCCAGATTTGGTGAGAACCGGCCATCGCGATCAGCAAAAAATGCCCAGATATCACCACATCCCAGGGTGAGTTGAGTGCTGTCTCGTGGGCATCGCCTTGGTGGGGACGCAGGTTGCGGCTCTGGTGTCCAATGCCAGCAATAGTTTCAACCGTTTGCCTTTGCAGATCTACTTTCCGGATCGAGTGATTGTCGGTATCAGCCACATAGAGGCACTGATGCTCTCGATCAAACGCCATGCCTTGAGGAGAGGAAAATTGAGCTTCCCCAAAATCCCCGTCCCAAAGGCTGGCATCTCCGTTGCCGATTACTTGCTTCACTTCACCAGCCAGGGTAGTAATCACAATCCGATGGTGGCCGGTATCGGCAATAAACAGCGAGTCGGTTGCTTGATCCGCCAGGACTTTACCTGGAAAGGCGAGGGGATGAATGGCGGCGTTTTCTTTTTCTAAGCGCTGGTTGAGTTCCTGAACGTTAATTGTGCCTTTGCCTTTATGCTCTTCGATCAGTTTGGCGATCAGCTCGTCGAGAAAATCGCGCTTGCCTTCTCCGGATACAGCCCCGACCACATACCCTTCTGGATCGATCACCACGACAGTAGGCCAAGCCCGAACCGTGTAGTGTTGCCAGAGATGAAAGCCTTGGTCTACTACCACCGGATGCTCGATGTGGTAGCGCAGAATTGCTTGGCGAATGTTTTCTACGTCTTTTTCGTTGTCAAATTTGGCCGAATGTACTCCGATCACCGTCAGGCAACCTTTGTACTTCTGCTCTAGGTAGTGGAGGTCCGGCAAGATATGCAAACAGTTAATGCAGCAATAAGTCCAAAAGTCGAGCAGCACAACTCGGCCTCGGAGTTGTTTGAGCGAGAGGGGCTGCGCTGTATTTAACCAGTCGTAGTCATGAGGCAGTTCGGGAGCACGAACGCGGACCATAAGACAATTCTTAGTTTTGAGTTTTGAGTTTTAAGTTCTGAGTTTATAGGGCTTGCTGCTACAAGCAGTGGGACGGAATTGGCAGTGGGCGAGCAGTTTAATGTCGCGGTCAGTGGTCTGATTAGGAGGAACGCATATGACTCGGCTGGTTATTCGGCTTAGCTATCGAATCAATCGGTTTCTCATCTAGTCTAGATCGCGGTAAGATAAGCAGCCGTTGGGCAGGGCCTAGTGTGATTTGTTACAAAAGAAATGCCGTAGGAGAATTGCTATAACAAGCAGGTGGTTATGCGAGGATTGCTGAATTGGGTTGTGTTGAGTGGGCTGTGGGTTTACGCGCCTGTAGGAATGGCAGCCGAAGCCTGGGTTGAAGTGACAACCAACTCGATGGGCGATCGGGTGTTGGTGAATCAAGATTCAATTCAGCGGAATGAAAATCAAGTGCGCTATTGGGAATACCGGGAGCTGCGCCGCAGCCCATCGATTGGAGTCGCCAGCAATCAGCCCGTTTATGGCATGATGATCTACCGCTCGGTGAATTGTGATGCAAATACGAGTCGAATTCAGCGCTTGGTGCTGTTTAACTCCGATCGGCAGGTGATTCGTCGAGTGGATTACGAGAAGACTGGCGGACTGGCAGAGTCAATGCTAGGCAGCACGGGGGAGGCCGCAGCTCGGTTTGTATGTGAGCAATCCTAGTTTGTCAGCAATCTTAGTCTGTTAGCAATTTTAAGATTTGGCAGATGCTGAAGTGGGCAGCATATTACTGGCAGCGCGTTGGGTCACTTCTAGGTAAATATGCTCTAAGCGTATCGGATGTCGCGCAATCGAAATTAGCTCAACCCCTTCAAACCGATCGACAATCTCCTTCAGCTCCATGTGTTTGGGCAGCCAAAACGCCAGATCATTATTGTAGGGCCGGGGCGTAAAGCCACACTTACGGGCGCGGTCGATCACCTTCTTAGGTTCGGGTGTTTGAACGATGATCACCTCTTTGGCGGGAATCAGGCGACGCAATTCGTCTAGGCTGCCTTCGGCCACAATCCGCCCCTGCTTCAGAATGCCGATCCGGTTGGCAAGCCGCTCTGCTTCATCGAGCAGGTGAGTGGTCAATAAAATCGTGATGCCTTGACGCTGCAACTGCTGGATCAGCGTCCAAATTTCGTGGCGAGCTTCGATGTCGAGTCCCGTGGTCGGTTCATCCAGAATGACTAGCTTGGGTTGATGCACCAGAGCCAAAGCCACATTCATGCGGCGCTGCATACCGCCACTCAGCGTTTCGATTGGGCTGTTGGCGCGATCGGCTAAATTCACCGCTTCCAGACAGGTTCTGACTCGCTGTTGCAGTTTCCGTCCATACAGCCCATAAATACGGCCAAAAAACTGCAAATTCTCAGCGCAGCTCAAGGACTTGTAGAGCAAATTTTCCTGCGGCGCGATCCCAATCAATCGCTTGGTTTTGTTGGATACTGGCTGCTCGTTGATCAAAACTGTGCCGCTGTCGGCTTGCAACAGATTACAGATGATATTGATCGTCGTGGTTTTGCCAGCCCCATTCGGACCCAGGAGCGCGTAGACCTCACCCACCGGAATCTTGAGCGACAGACTTTGCAAAACCGGACGCTGACCATAGGATTTGTACAGACTGTTGATTTGCAGCACAGGTTAGAAGAATAGAGGCTCAATCCATTATGTCTTGGGTTCGGGTCAGGAAGTTTCCCAAAGACGCGACTTACAACTGCCGCTCGACTTGCAGCATCCGCCGGTAAGAGAGCCAGCCCGCGATCACCATTGCCAGCGCAAACAGCGCCAGAAACCAAAAGTGGAACTCAATGGCGGCAAAGTCGTCACCATTGGCAGAGACCTTGAGCAGAGCTTCGTTCATGTGATAAATCGGGTTGAACTGAGCCAAATTCAACAGCGACTCTGGAAACAGCGAACTGGGTAAAAATGCCCCCCCCAGAATCAGTAGTGGCACGCCAAAGGCCGCAACCAGGGCATTCACATCCTCGGTGCGTTTTGCCAACTGGGTTCCCAACACAAAGCCAACGCCAACATAGGCAGCGATGCTCAGCAATAGGATGGCTAACCCTAGCCCCAGTGAACCTTGAAATCGTGCTCCCCAAACGGCGGCGATCAGATACACTAGCAGCGTTTGCCCCAGTCCAATTGCACAATGAGCCAGAAAAATTCCCAGAAAATAGGACGTGCCGCTCAGCGGTGAAATGAACAATCGCTTTAGGGTGAGCTGTTCCCGTTCACCCACCACGGTCGAAACACTGCCACCCAAGCAGCTAAAGAACAACGCCGCACCCACCAACGTAACCGGAGCCGCATTCTCAAAGGCTTGCTGCATCGATAGGTTGGCCCGTTCGGCCAAAATGAATCCGTTCAGCAGCAGTACCGAAACAGGAAAAATGCTCCAAAAAATTAAACTGCGACGGCGTCTCAAAAGTTCGGTTAAGATTCGTTGCGCGACTGCTAAGGTTTCGTACCAATACTTCATGAGCTGTTTAGCAAGTGGAAGAAATCGTTTGGAAAAGCGGCAATTGGTTTGACCGGATCAATGCTTAAAAGAAGTCTACTCTGAGGAGTTCGGTTTCGCGTGGATCACCAGGATATTCTCTCGTTTTCCCTCTCTCGTCGTGCCCTGCTAAAAACCTTTGGAATTGGAGCCACGGCTGGGCTATTGGGCTATTCTCGCTTCAGCAAACCGCAGCCCACAGTGCATCAGCCCGATGTTTTGGATTTACCTCGCCACCTCAGTCAGCCGAAAACCGCGGTAGTCGTGGGAGCCGGGTTGGCCGGGTTGGCCTGTGCCTATGAGCTGAGCCAACGGGGGTTTGCTGTTACTTTGTTGGAACGCTCGCCCCAGTTGGGTGGCAAAATTGCGAGCTGGCCGATTCAGGTCGGAGGCGATCAGTTTCAGATGGAGCATGGCTTTCATGGCTTTTTCCCGCAATACTACAACCTCAAGAGCTTGGTAGCAGAGCTGGGGATTCAGCAAAACTTTGTCGATCTGAAATTCTATTCGGTGGTGTTTCGGGAAAACCAGTATCAGCCAGAGGTGTTTCGCCCTAGCCACTCGGCCTTCCCGTGGAACATTGTGGATCTGGCAATTGCCTCTCCTAACCGGCTGCGCTGGGGAATTAATCTGACCCATCCCAAGCATTGGCAAGTGTTTCGCGCCATAACTGGCTTCCATCCCCAAAAAAGCTACCAGAAGCTGGATCACCTCTCGGTGGCGGAATGGGTGGCAAGCGACTTTCCGCGCGGGCTGTACGACCTCTACTTTCTCCCCTTTGCCAAATCCAGCCTGAATGCGCCGGATCTGATGAGCGCTGCCGAGCTAATGCAGTTTTTCCACTTTTACTTTTTTGGCAACCCAGAAGGGCTGGCCTTTAACGGGACGAAGCAGGACATGGGCACGTCGCTGGTGCAGCCGATTGCTGAGGCGATTCTGCAAAACGGCGGCAAAATTATAACGAATGCAATTGTCAGTGACGTTCAATATGCAGAGGATCGGATTCAAACGCTCAAGTATCAGGTCGGTGAGGTCAGCGCCTCGGTGCCGTTTTGGGTAGATCGGAATCCGCTGTTTGCCGCAAACGTTGGCACTATGACCAAGCGGTTCTATGGTGCAGGCGATCAGATGTTTGCTGTCAGCGAGAATGGAAACGAGGCGATTTCCCTCACCTGTACCCATCAAGGCTGTACGGTGCAGCCGCAGGCAGACGGGCAGTTTCATTGTCCCTGTCACGGTGCGGTGTTTGATGCCCAGGGGCGAGTGGTGCGTGCTCCAGCAGAAAGAGATTTGCCGCGATTCAAAGTTGTGCAGCAGCAGGTGGATCAAATTCAGCTCGTTGGAGCAGAAGGGACAACAACGCCAGCCCACCAACTGCAAGCCGATTATTACGTCTTTGCTACCGATGTTCCAGGGACACAGTATTTATTCAATCACGTATCCGGTGATGTTCCAGCTCAATTACAGCAGCAGATTCAATCGCTTGCCATTGCCGATCCGTTTGCTGTATGTCGGTTTTGGTTTGATCGAGACTTTGAATGGTTTCATAGCGATTTCACGTCGCTTTCCGGCTATCGTCTCACCGACAGTATCACGCTGTATCACCGGATTCAGGATCAGTTTATTGCCTGGGCCGAACGCACCGGAGGCAGTGTGGTCGAACTGCATGCCTATTGCTACAAAGAGCAGGAATTCCCCACTCAGGCAGACCTAATTGCCACTTTTGAGCAGGAACTGTACGAGATTGTGCCGTCTTTGCGGCAAGCCACACTCCTGCACCGTGAATTAGTTAACCAAAAGAATTTCTCCGGCTATCCGCCCCACAGCTACGCCAACCGCCCGGAAACCGCTACGCCGATCTTGAATTTGCTGTTTGCTGGCGATTGGGTGAAGATGCCGTTTCCCTGCGGCCTGATGGAGCGGGCGGTCAGCAGTGGCCTGTTGGCGGCAAACGAAGTGCTGCATCGGGAAGGACTCCAGCGGCGGGCAATTTTTTCGGTCAATCCCGAAGGCATCTTGCAGATTTGAATCAACAAGCATATTTCGCTCAGGCTACAATGAATCCACCTGAGGATGCTGGAGGTGCCGCCATGCTGCCGATTGACCTACAACACCTGCCCTCTACTGATGAACTCCCCTGTTCCGACGATACGCCCGTGGACAATGAGGAACAAAATCTGCTGCCCAACATGCTGCTGTTTCTGCTCAACTCAATCTGGGCTGAGCGAATAGATTGGTACTTTGGCGTCGATATGGCCGTCTATCACACCACCGGCGACAATCCCCGCATTCCAGTCGTGCCGGATGCCTTTTTGAGTATTGGCGTGGAGCGCAAAAAGGGGGGTAAGTATCGCAAGAGCTACGCAGTCTGGGAAGAAAACGGAGTGGTGCCGATTCTGGTACTGGAAATGGTATCGCAAACGCCAAGGGGCGAATATGACGAAAAGATGAGGATCTACGCCAAGCTAGGGGTGTTGTACTATGTGGTGTACAACCCGGAGTATGGGCAGCGCGACCGGCACCAACCGTTTGAGGTGTACAAGCTGGAGGCTGGTGAGTATCAGTTGCAGAGCGGAGAGCCGTACTGGATGGCAGAGACTGGATTAGGCATTGGGCGGTGTCAAGTTGTCTTTGGCAACCTGCCGCAGGAGCAGTTAGCCTGGTTTGACCAGCAGGGCAATCGCTACCTGACACCAGAAGAACGCGCCGCCGCAGAACAACAGCGTGCCCAAGCAGAACAACAGCGGCGAGAACAGCTAGAGGCATTTTTACGCTCACAAGGTTTTGATCCGGATCATCTGCCCGAAGCCTAATATCAATTCGGTTGATCCACCAGAATTTACGTGGAGGCGTTCTGCCAGAACGCCTGTACACTCCAGCATTTAAATTAGGGCGTTTAATTAAAAAGTGTTTTGCCAAAAGGAGCAGTGAGAGAATCTTCCGCTGCTCCAGATCTTTCATCACTGACCTAAGGCAAATCTGTATGGCCCATCAGGTAACGGTCACACTCCCGCGCTGCTTCTCGTCCTTCGTTAAAGGCCCAGACGACGAGACTCTGGCCGCGCCGACAGTCGCCTGCGGCAAACACACCGGGAATATTGGTGGCATATTTGCCATACTCAGCTTTGACATTACTGCGAGGATCTTTCTCTAGTTGCAGCGCATCGAGCAGGAATTGTTCCGGTCCCAAAAAGCCCATTGCTAACAGCACCAACTGAGCCGGCAAAACTTTCTCAGTACCGGGAATCGGGTTGGGAATAAACTGGCCTTTTTCGTTGCGTTCCCACTGCACTTCGACGGTATGCACCGCTTTCACCTGACCGTTCTCGTCGCCTTCAAACTGAGTAGCGGTTGTGAGATACACCCGTGGATCATCGCCAAACTTCGCTGCCGCTTCTTCTTGGCCGTAGTCCATGCGGTAAATTTTTGGCCATTCGGGCCAGGGATTGTTAGCAGCGCGAGTTTCCGGCGGTTTGGGCATAATTTCGAGCTGCACCAAACTGTTGCAGCCGTGACGGATCGACGTCCCAACGCAGTCGGTGCCTGTATCTCCGCCGCCGATAATTACCACATCCTTGCCAGCGGCTGAGATGAAGCTGTCGTCTGGTTGGCGATCCAGGACCGCCTTAGTGTTAGCCGTGAGGAATTCCATAGCGAAGTGAATCCCCTTGAGCTGGCGGCCTGGAATCGGCAGGTCGCGCGGTTTGGTGGCGCCAATACAAAGCACCACGGCGTCAAATTCCCGCAGCAGGGTTTCGACTGGCAAATCTTTGCCTACTTCCGTGTTGCAGATGAACTTGACGCCTTCAGCTTCTAGGATTTGCAGCCGCCGCATCACCACCTGCTCTTTGTCCAACTTCATGTTGGGAATGCCATACATCAACAAACCACCGGGGCGATCGGCCCGTTCAAACACCGTCACGGTATGGCCTGCGGTGTTTAATTGAGCCGCGGCGCAGAGTCCGGCGGGTCCAGAGCCAATCACGGCCACTCGTTTGCCGGTGCGTTTCGCCGGTATTTGCGGCGTGATCCAGCCTTCGTCCCAGCCTTTTTCGATAATCGAATATTCGATGTTTTTGATCGTCACCGGGGGATTGGTGATGCCGAGGACGCAGGAACCTTCGCAGGGAGCCGGACAAACTCGTCCGGTGAATTCGGGAAAGTTGTTGGTTTTGTGCAGTCGGTCCAGCGCTTCCCGCCAGAGGCCGCGATAGACTAAATCATTCCACTCTGGAATCAGATTGTTAATCGGGCAACCGCTGGCCATGCCGCTAATTAGGGTGCCCGTGTGGCAAAAGGGCGTGCCGCAGTCCATGCAGCGAGCGCCTTGGGTGCGCAGTCGGTCTTCGGGCATGGGCAGATGAAATTCATCCCAGTTGCGAATTCGGTCTAAGGGGGCCACTTCCGAGGGCAGTTCGCGCAGAAATTCGATGAAGCCAGTTGGTTTTCCCATAGGTGTGTTCTCTTGTTGAAATAGGGTTGTTTGTCCTGAGCATTAGAGCGGTAGATAAGCAATTCGGTTAAGCCAGTCTTCTGCCTCTGTTGTCTGCCATAGTTTGATGAGATTATTGATGGCTTCCTGGATGGACAAGCTTTGTGAAACGATAATTACGCCTGAACTCGTTCGAGTGGCCACAAATTCAGCAAAGTACTTTGGCATTGTTCGTTGATCGTGGGAAACCAAAATTCTACCGGCTTGTGCTGCCAACGCTAAGACTTCTAAGTCGCTCAAACCGCTTAGATTTGATGCATTTGATGTTTCAAAATCAATTTCCGGTGCTCGCCTAATAATTCCTGTCACGATGGTTTGGTTTAAATCAGCATCTGCCTGAAAACGAAGCTTCACGATTGATTAGATGCATTAGCCGATAGCGTTTTATAGAGTAAGCGATTTGTTTCTTTAGCTTGTTGCCTCAACGTTTCAAATTGCTGTTTTCCTTCAGCTAGATAGGCATCAATCGCAGTTCGATTTCTTAAGTAAAAAGTAATCGCTCCATAGACCTCCTCTAGAGTTAGGGCTGGGAATGATTGGACGATACTTTCTGGTGATTGTCCTGCCAGAAATGCATAAACGATTGAATCGAGAGAAACTCGCTTACCAATAACTCGGTAACATCCTTCTCGTTCCTGAATGTATTCTTTCACTGTAATAATTTGCGTGTTCATCATGTTTTGTATTTATTGTTTTATTCGCTAGTTTGCTCGACATCCCAAGTGTCTTAATTTAACGACAAGTAGGATGCCGAGCGGTGCGATGAATTAACCTCCGCCAATCCGAGCGACATCGCGGGCGTTGGCTTCAAAAGCAGCGGTCAGGGCTTCGTCGCCGCTCAAGCCAGAGGCGAGGGCATCCTGGAGCGCCTGTAGGACTCGCTTATAGTCTCTCGGCATCACCTTGACGAACTTCGGCACCATTTCCTGCCAGCTAACTAGCACTTGGGCTGCTTTTTGGCTTTGCGTGTAAGTGGCGTGGCGTTGAATCATTTGATAGAGGTCGGCAATTTCTTCCGGCTCTTCCAGCGTTTCTAGCCCCACCATTTGCGTATTGCAGCGAATCGGGAAGTCGCCGGTTTCATCCAGGACATAGGCAACGCCGCCGCTCATGCCTGCTGCGAAATTGCGTCCGGTCGAGCCGAGCACGACCACTTTGCCGCCGGTCATGTATTCACAGCCGTGATCGCCCACGGCTTCCACCACCGCGTTGACGCCTGAATTGCGGACACAGAAGCGTTCTCCGGCCATACCGTTGATGTAGGCTTCGCCGCCAGTAGCACCGTAGAAGGCAACATTACCCGCGATGATATTCTCTGCCGCCACAAAGTCCGAACCAGCGGGTGGATAGAGGATGATTTTGCCGCCGCTTAGCCCTTTGCCCAAGTAGTCATTGGCGTCCCCTTCCAATTCAAGCGTTACACCCTGGGGCACAAACGCGCCAAAACTCTGACCGGCACTGCCCTGAAAATGCAGATGCACCGTATCTTCCGGCAGCCCCTCCCAATGGCGCTTGGTGATTTCGTTGCCCAAAATCGTACCGACGACGCGGTTGGTGTTTTTGATCGGCAGAGTGGCTTTCACTGGTTCGCCCCGCTCGATGGCCGGTTTACAGAGATCCAGCAGCACCGTCAGGTCCAAAGACTGATCGAGTCCGTGATCTTGGGGTATCTGGCAATAGCGGCCCACCTCATCGCCCACCTGCGGCTGGTACAGGATTTTGGACAGATCGATGCCCTTCGCCTTCCAGTGATCGACGGCTTGTTTGGGTTCCAGCACATCGGTGCGGCCCACCATTTCGTTCAGCGTCCGGAAGCCGAGCTGCGCCATCAGTTCCCGCACTTCTTGGGCAATAAACCGCATGAAGTTGACCGTGTGGGCCGGATCGCCGGTGAAGTTCTGCCGCAGTTTCGGATCTTGCGTCGCCACACCCACCGGACAGGTGTTGAGATGGCAGACCCGCATCATAATGCAGCCCAAAGTCACCAATGGTGCGGTCGCAAAGCCGAATTCCTCAGCGCCTAACAGAGCGGCGACCACCACGTCGCGTCCGGTTTTCATTTGCCCATCGGTTTCTACCACAATGCGTGAACGCAAATTGTTCAGCACCAGGGTTTGATGGGTTTCGGCCAAACCCAGTTCCCAGGGGAGACCGGCGTGCTTGATCGAGGTTTGGGGCGAGGCACCCGTACCGCCATCGAAGCCGGAAATCAGCACCACATCGGCATGGGCTTTGGCCACACCCGCAGCAATTGTTCCCACGCCCACTTCTGACACCAGCTTGACGCTGATCCGAGCTTGACGGTTGGCATTTTTCAAGTCGTGAATCAGCTCGGCCAGGTCTTCAATCGAATAGATATCGTGGTGGGGCGGCGGCGAAATCAAACCGACTCCCGGCGTCGAGTGGCGCACCTTGGCGATCCAGGGGTAGACCTTGGCTCCCGGAAGTTGGCCGCCTTCACCGGGTTTTGCGCCCTGTGCCATCTTGATTTGCAGTTCCCTCGCCTGGGAGAGGTACAGACTCGTGACGCCAAACCGCCCCGATGCCACCTGTTTAATGGCGCTATTTTTGGAATCACCTTGTTCGTTGGTCCAGGTATAGCGTTCGGGGTCTTCGCCGCCTTCGCCGGTGTTGGATTTGCCGCCAATCCGGTTCATGGCAATCGCCAGCGATTCATGGGCTTCTTTGGAAATTGACCCATAGCTCATGGCCCCGGTTTTGAACCGCTTCATGATCGCTTCGACTGACTCT
Source organism: Leptolyngbya sp. NK1-12 (assembly GCF_032598965.1). Classification (NCBI taxonomy): domain Bacteria; kingdom Bacillati; phylum Cyanobacteriota; class Cyanophyceae; order Leptolyngbyales; family Leptolyngbyaceae; genus Leptolyngbya; species Leptolyngbya sp. NK1-12. The sequence continues at coordinate 4,229,860 of NZ_CP053586.1, read as the reverse complement.
ACCTCTTCGATGGGGACAGGCTGACGCGGTTTGAATTGCAGCAGACCGCGCAGGGTGAAGAACTTCTGGTGCTGCTCGTTTACCAGACTGGCGTACTGCTTGTAGAGCGAGTAGTCGTTTTCGCGCACGGCCCGTTGCAGGGTGTGAATCGTCTGGGGACTAAACAGATGGGCTTCCCCTTCTTTGCGCCACTGATACTCCCCGCCGACATCGAGCGTGTGGCCGTTGACCTGCCGGTCTGGAAAGGCGTGATGGTGCCGCAGAATCGCTTCTTTGGCAATTACTTCCAGGTCAGCGCCTTCGATGCGGGAAGCAGTCCAGGTAAAGTAGGGATCGATCACCGAATGGTTGAGGCCAATCGCTTCAAAGATTTGGGCACCGCGATAGCTTTGCAGCGTCGAGATGCCGATTTTCGAGGCGACTTTGATTACGCCTTTGGTGGCGGCTTTGATGTAGTTCTTGCAGGCGGTCGGGTAGTCCACCGTTGGCAGCAAACCGTCCTGGATCATGTCGCCAATTGTTTCAAACGCCAGGTAGGGATTGATCGCCCCACAGCCATAGCCAATCAGCACAGCAAAGTGATGCACCTCGCGCGGTTCGCCCGACTCTAAAACAATTCCGACTCTGGTGCGGCTGCCCGCTCGAATCAGATGGTGATGCAGTCCGGCTACGGCCAGCAACGCGGGAATTGGCGCATGGTCTGGATCGATATCGCGGTCGGAAAGAATCAGGATGCTGACGCCTTGCTCGATGGCTCGATCCGCTTGTTGGCAAAGGTGAGCCATCGCCGCTTCTAAGCCCTGGACGCCCGCTTTGGGGTCAAACAGCATCGGCAGGGTGATGGACTGGAAATCACCAGAGAGCTGCTTTAGCGTCGCTAGTTCGGCGTTACTGAGGATGGGCGTTTTTAGTTTGATCAATCGACAGCTTTCGGGTTCGGGTTTGAGCAGGTTGCGCTCGGAGCCAATTGTGGTCTGGGCTGAGGTGATGATTTCTTCCCGGATCGAGTCGATCGGCGGATTCGTCACCTGGGCAAACAACTGCTGGAAGTAGTCGTAGAGCAATTTGGGCCGTTCCGATAGCACCGACAGCGGCGTATCCGACCCCATCGCGCCCACGGCTTCCACTCCATCGCGGGCCATTGGCGTCAGCAGTAAGCGCAGATCCTCGAAGGTGTAGCCAAAGGCGGTTTGGCGTTGGGTGAGGGAGTGGGGTGAGGGGGCTTCGACGCGAGCGCTCAGCCGAGCAGTGAGAGGGCTTCGATGCGAGCGCACTGCCCCCATGGGGCCAGAAAAATCAGCCGAGCGGTGAGGGGGTGAGGGGGTGCCGTTTGGGCTGGTTTCGTCAACAGTGACAGCGGCCTGTAGTTGGGTTAGATCGACGAGGTACTGATTCAGCCAGTTGCGGTAGGGGTGGGCGGTGGCGATTTGGGTTTTGATTTCTTCGTCGGCTACAATTCGGCCCGCCTCCATATCGACTAAGAACATGCGTCCGGGCTGCAAGCGGCCTTTGTGGGCGACTCGTTCGGGGGCGATTGGCAAGACGCCGGCTTCAGAGGCCATGATCACTAGATCATCTTTGGTGACGTAGTAACGCGAGGGCCGTAACCCATTTCGATCCAGCACTGCTCCGATCATCGTGCCGTCGGTGAAGGCGATCGAGGCGGGGCCATCCCAGGGTTCCATCAGGCAGGAATGGTATTCGTAGAAGGCTTTCTTTTCGTCGCTCATCGACTCGTGAGCCGTCCAGGGTTCGGGAATCATCATCATCACCGCATGGGGCAACGAGCGACCGGCCAGCATCAGTAATTCTAGGGCATTGTCGAAAATCGTGGAATCGCTGCCGTCGGGGTTGATCACCGGCTTGATTTTCTTGATGTCGTCGCCAAACAGCTCGGATTCAAACAGAGACTGGCGGGCATGCATCCAGTTGATGTTGCCACGCAATGTGTTGATTTCGCCGTTGTGGGCGATATAGCGATAGGGGTGGGAGCGCTCCCAGCTCGGAAAGGTATTGGTACTGAAGCGAGAGTGGACCAGCGCTAGCGCGCTTTCCATGTCGGGGTCGTGCAGCTCCGGATAGTATTGGCCCACCTGAAGCGGCGTCAGCATGCCTTTATAAACTAGCGTGCGGCAGGAGAGGCTAGCCGGATACCAGCAGGGATCAAGCCGAGAGGTGCGGATCTCGTTGTGCGCCCGTTTGCGAATCACATACAGCTTCCGCTCAAAGGCCAGATCGTCGGTCAGGTTGGGATTGCGTTGGATGAACACCTGCTCCATAAACGGTTCGCTGGCTTTGGCGGTGTTGCCCAACGGAGAGTTGTCTGTTGGCACATCGCGCCACCCAATCACCTGCTGCCCTTCTGCGGCGACAATTTGCTCGAACTGCTGGCGGCTCTGCTGACGTTGATGCGGATCACGAGAGGCGTAGATCATGCCAACCCCGTACTGGCTCGGAGCGGGTAGAGTCATGCCTTCCGCGGCAGCAACTTTCTGGAGAAACTGGTGCGGCACCTGCATCAAAATGCCCGCCCCGTCGCCGGTGTTAGCTTCGGCCCCGCAAGCGCCGCGATGCTCCAGATTGGCAAGAATGGTCAACGCCTGCTCGACAATACTGTGGGACTTGTGCCCTTTCATATGGACGATAAACCCAACCCCACAGGCATCGTGCTCGAACTGGGGATCGTAGAGTCCTTGCTTGGGTGGCAATGCGTTGATGTTCATTTATGAAGGCCCTAGAAGTATTGATCAGCAAGATTGAATCAGCAGGTTAAACGTAATCTAGAGCAAAAACTCGATTGCTTTGATTCAGTTGCGAGCAATTCGATCGAAATTTCAGCTCTAGATAAATCGCATTCTCTAACAGCGAACGCGGCTCATGTCAGATCTTAAGGAAATTGATAGAAGTAATGCGTTAAATGTCAGGTTTTCCTAGCATTTTAGATTGCTTATCTTGTTTTTACTTGTTTTAGCAAAGCTAGCAAAATTTGTTACTCAACTATAAAATGACCGTTGCTGATGCAAGCTCTAGGTTGAACTTCCCGCAATCCGCCAATCTTGAACTAAGGACGTTTTTTCACACAATTCTTCACAATTACGGCAAAGAAAAATCAACGCTCTGCTACGGAATCTAGCGGGTTTTAACTGACTGTAAAGAACTGACACAAACTGTAAAAGAAATGCGGCAACGGCAGGTTCAATCCGCCTAAATAGAGTTAAGGCAACCTGAATTCTGATAATGCAGAATCTGCAAGTTGGTCTTGATCGGACGGTGATTGTTTGCTAAGGGCTGCCTTGAGGAGCAGAACTAAATCCTTGGTTTGAACAACTTGTTTTGATAGTTTGCCGCTGCCTGCGTTGTTTCGCCGCTCAAAGAGAGGAATACTGCTATGCATTCGCCCCAGACGGTTTATAACAAGCTAAAATCGCTCGAGCAAATGGATATAGCTAGCGGTGCGCTGTACCGTCAGCTCGCTCAGGAAATTTTGGCCGACCCGAAGGTGAGTTTATCTTGGCGGCAGGCCATTGCTGAACGGCTGAGTCAAGCTAATTGGTTTTTAGCTAAGCGCAATGTGGAGTCGGGCGATAGCTATTAGTTTGCTGGCCAATATCCGGTGGTTGAAACCGCGCCTACACAAACGATGTTCGCCGACGCTGACTCTAGCCCACCCACTGGCGTTGAACTGCGCAGGTTTTGTCTGTGTAGCTGTGCCTACCCTGCGGGACGCTGCCCTATAACAGCTGCCAAGCACCATTTAAGTTGTACATTGGTGTATTTTTGTACACCCTATGAACTGCTTGGAGGTTAACCCTATACTAGGATGAGATTGTTGAAGAAATCCATAGGATTTGTGAGGAATACTCTCAGTTATTCAATCAGGTTGGAATAGCATTCAGCTTGCCCATTATTGCCAATCTTTATTAGATTTGCCTGAAATATCTAACTCTCAACATATGGTCGTTATTCCACTAGGGCATCAAGCAGTTGAGTTGGAGCTTGTCTTAGAGGGGCGTAGATAGACGGTTTCGTATCAAGAGAAGGATTATGTAAGTGGCTATATTGAACTCTTTCCTGCTGCTTTAACTTATGGATTTCATTCTAATTTGTCTGTTCAAGCAACAGAATAGATTCAATACCATTCAGAGCCTATCTTCCTAGCTCAGGTTGCTTATGAAACGGTGAACCCCGATCGCGTCGAACTGTTGCTAACACAGAAAAAAGTTGATTTATTGATCAACACCCGCAAGTTAACAGCACGGGTGTTGATCGTATTTCTCGAACGCTTGATTGCTAAACGAGAGCGCAAGCTGATGTGGATTGTGGACAGACATCCAGTTCAGCGCTCGGATGCAGTTCGACAGTGGCTACAGGAGCATCAAGACAAAATCGAGATGCATTTCCTGCCGCCGTACTCACCGCAGTTAAATTCAACCGAGTATGGCAATGGCGATGTGAAGCAGGGGGTGCATTCCAAGCCACCGACGCGCAATTTGAGTCAGTTGAAAGAGCGGTTACGATCGCATCTATTCAAATTACAGAAGTTACCAACTCGAATCGTTAAGTATTTCCAGCCTCCTGCTATTGCTTATGCGGCTTGAATAGATGTAGTCTCAATTATTGCCGGGTTAATAAAACCGCCGGTATACAGACTAAGTCGGTCCGCACCGACTCATTGCCAAGTAATGTTGCTGAGGAACCCGCCTTCGCGGGTTCTGTTTGTGTAGATGCGGTCTCTAACCGCCAGTATTTGGTTTTGTCGTTCGATCAGCTAAACCTCAACTAGCTGCGGTTCATCTACAGTGTCAGCCTGCCAGCCGTATTGGCTCAACCGCTCGATTGCCTGGTCGATCAAGGCTAGCCCCTGCTCCAGGTTTTCGATTACCGCCAATTTGCCGCGCAGCTCTGCCGCATCCTGAAAGCCTTTAGCGTACCAAGTCATATGTTTGCGGGCCTGCCGGATTCCCCGCTCGCCCTTGTAGTCCCACAGCATTTCCAGATGGTCACGAGCGCATTGAAGCCGTTCAATCGGAGACGGAGGAGTCCGCGGTTCGCCAGTCTTGAGGAAATGATCGACTTCGCCTACCAGAAACGGATAGCCTAGAGTACCGCGCGAGCACATCACCCCATCCGCTCCCGTCATCTCTAGACACCGCACCGCCGCCTCGACCGAAAAAATATCGCCGTTGGCAATCACCGGAATCGACAGCACTGCTTTGACGCGGGCAATCCATTCCCAGCGGGCCGGTCCGTTATAGCCCTGAGCGCGGGTGCGTCCGTGTAGCGTCAGCATTTGGGCACCGGCATCCTGCATCCGCTGGGCAAACTCGACCGCGTTGATTTCTTTATCGCTCCAGCCAATCCGGGTTTTGACCGTGACCGGCACATCTACGGCTTTCACCACCGAGCGCACAATTGCTTCCGCCACGTCCGGTTGCCGCAGCAGCGAGGAACCACCGCCATTTTTGGTGATTTTGTTCACCGGACAGCCCATATTGATATCGACCGTATCGGCTCCTTCTGCAACCGCCATCTGAGCCGCTTCTGCTAAAAAATCGGGGCGACAGTCGAACAACTGGATGCTGATGGGCCGCTCGTTCGGGTCAATTTCCATGATCTTGGGCAACTGCTTGACATAGTGCAGCCCGGTGGCATTGACCATTTCGGTATACATCATGGATGTAGGAGCATAGCGCCGCACCAACCGCCGAAACACCAGATCCGTCACGCCCGACAGCGGAGATTGCAACACCCGACTATTGACCTCAAAATTGCCAATCTTCAGCGGGGTAGATAGGCGAGCCTTCAGAGCAGGAGACAGCGTAACCATGATTGACATTAGATTAAGAGAAACAGTAATTGCCGAATTGGCAGAATTGTCACAGTCTTCAATTCTGCTTCAGATCTAATCCTAGACAGAACCGCCTCTTCTTGGGCAAAAATTTATAAACAGGCCAGTGCAATTTATCTTCGCGATTCCGTTTTTTTATGCCCAAAGTCCTTGACCCGAACGAAACCTATACCTTCACGCGCTACACCGAACTGCCCTACGACCGAGAGGACATTCTGGCGGATTTGCACTGCACGATTTCGAGTCAGACTCTCAGCCTACCCCGCTCCTCAGGCGACCTCGATCTCCAGGATTTGCACTTGATTCTGCAAGCGGCCTTCCAATTCACGACCATTAGCAGCGAGCAGGCGCGGCGGGAATTTTTGATTGCACCGATTATCAGTCAGGTTTGTCGGTATACGCAGCAAAAAGTCCGAGTCGAGTATCCACTGCTAGTCAGCAATTGGCTGCGAGGTACGCTCGACTATTACTTTCAAGCCAATAATCTGCTGATCATCGAGGCCACGCGGGAAAACCTCTACAGTGGTTTCACTCAGCTTGGCGCAGAACTGGTCGCCCTCGACCAATGGACCGATTCAGCCAGTCCAATTCTGTATGGCGCGGTCACAACCGGACAAATTTGGCAGTTCGGCCAGTTTGAACGAGCTAGCAGACACTTAACCGAGGATTTAACCCTTTACCGAGTTCCGCAGGAATTAGAGGATCTGGTGCGAATTTTGATTGGCATTTTGACGGAATCTCGTCCGAGCGCTCAACCTATTTCTAGCCCAGCTTGAGTTCGATCGAAACGCCCTTGAGCTGCTTGCTGGGATGGGCTTGCAGATAGGCCTGCACCATCTGCTGACAGGCTTCCAGATAGCCAAAGGCTACCGAGAGCTGCTGCCAAGATGGCGTTTTGCTGAATTTAATGCCCTGCGCTTTGGCCGCTTGCCGACAGGCATTAAAGGAGCCATAGCGCCGCTCTAGCTCGGCTCGCTCAATTGGGATGGGAGCCGTAGGCAGCAGGGCCGCGACCTCAGTTCCGGGTAAGGCCGCCCTCGCGGGTACCGTTTCGACTGGTTCGACCTGTTCGCGCAGTCGATTGACGGCTACTTGGGCCACGGTAAAAATGGCCGCCGCGTTCTGGAGATCCTGCTGCTGATTTTCTTTGAGCTGCTCTAGCAGTTGGTTGATGCGTTTTTTGCCCATGAGGTTTAATCATCCAGCAACGAGCGATTGATCGATGCGGGGTCTTGATACATTTGCGGATTCTCACGCCGGTCGGCATCAGTTCCGTAAGGGTTGGTTCGATTCGTATGGTCTGGTAAGACTTGAGATGGAGGCTCACCGAGCAACGGCTCCTTCTCATCGCGCCAGAACAAGATGACAGCTTTCAAAGCTTGGATAAACCGAAAGAAGCGGTTCGGCTGGGCCATAAAGCCGACCGGATTGTCAATGTCGGCAATCGCATCGTAAGCTGCAGTGAGTTGATCGAAATGGCCAGACATGATTTGAACTTGCTGACTCAATTCTGCCACTACCTGTTGATTCTTGACGGCTAGCTGCTGTTTGTCTAGCTCAAGCTGGTTAATTAGCTGCTGCATCTGAGCAACATTGGCTCTGAGTTGCAGGGTTTTCTGCTTGTGCTCTTCGTTGCGGCGGACTAGTTGGGCACGACTGCGGTTGGTAAAAATCAAACAGTCCCGCATTTCGGTATAAAGCTGCTCGGCTTCGACGGGAGGAAGTTGGGCGATGGTTTTAGGAAAGTCAGTCGCGGGACGAAAGCGGGCAGAGGATTGCTGAGGAGTTGCCATTGCTGCACCAATACGGATAACACGCGGATAACACACAGATTCAGTGACTGAATGTCACTCTGACTCGATCCTGGCATAACAAAACAGCCATGATAGGCGTAAAAACCCTGATTTTACAGAACCTTGATGAAGTTGATGCATCGGTGATCTGCGTTGACCTGATCTCCTAACCCTATGCCGAATCGTTTGCTCTCCAAGCGCTCAACCACTGCATTGGCCTCCGCTGCAACTTCTGTAAATCTTTTTCCAGGTCAATCTCCGCTAGGTTGGCACGATAGCGCTGGTCGGAGGTATGGGTCACAATCACTGGGGCATGTCCAAATTGATCGGCAGTTAGGTCAATGATTAATTCGTTACCTTTTACCCAACAGTGATCACACCAAATTCCGTCGCATCCAAGCATTCCCACCTGGGCTTGGAGAGTGCCATCCATGTCTTGCGGCGGGCGTCCTCCAACAATTTCCCAAACATGTTCACTCTGTAGCTCGCGCAACAGCATTACCAAGAAAATACTGCTGTAGCGGCACATCCAGCGGCTGAGAGGAGACGGAATTTCATTCCAACCTTGATGAGCAGCGAGCCAATGCGGTTCCAAAAACTGCCTGACTGTAAAAGCAAACGTTGTGACTTCAGAGATTAGCATTCAGAAAACCCAATAAACTCGTAAGCAGTAATCATAAGCAGCAATCAGGGAGTGGGGACTGTATCCCAGCAGTTTCTTGATAAAGTTTCTATTCTCACATCTTGCACCAGTACGTGTGTATAAGTTGCGCCAGGGGGAGCAAAATGAGAGAAAAGGGCGTGAAACAAAGATTTTTTCAGACAATGAATTCCATTTGTGGATCTAACGACACTAGAGCAGATGGGCAAGTACACCCCCCCTAACTCAATGAGTGCACTCACAACCGTCGGATCCGCGGTCTCCTCCGGTGCTAGGTTGTGTCCAACTGCCTGCACCAAGGTCGTGGCAAACTTCAGCCATTGCAGCCGTTCTTCTGGCGTGTCGAATCCGGCAAACAGCTCACTCAGTTTTCCGGTTGCTGCTTTGACTGCAATGGATTCAGCCTCAGTAGAGTTGCTCTGCCATAAGGTTGCTAAGAATGCTTCGACTCCATTCTCGGTAGCCGACTCCAGGTGTGAGGGATTGAGCTTGGCATACTCAAAGCCAAAGGCCACCAGTTCTCGGAGAAACTGCGCATCCAGTGTTCCTTCCTCGGAGAGTGATTCGACATTCGTCGCGGCCTCTACCAAGTTATGGACAAACCGCAGTGCTCCCAGTGGGTCCTCCACTCCATCGAGCAGCGTATCAAGGGCTGTGGTGCCCCGTAGCAGTTCAGCTCGAATCTCTGGGTAGGGTTTGGGCGTGCTCGGATCACTCGGTAACTGGGCGCGCCACAAGGAATCGAGGGAATCCGGTGTAGTTGTGGTATCGGTATCAAGTGCCTTGGCTGGATTAAGAGCTGCATAAGTCGGCCCCAACTTCAACAGCGCATTGACTCATGATTCACACATGATTCTAACTATCAAACCAAACCAATTTTCCTGCGCGATCGATATATCCCCGTTTGCCATTGCGAATAATCAAGGCTAAACCCTGCTTGAATGAAAAGTAACGATCAAACTGTGGTTCTATAACCATCTTTCCCATACGGTTAATTGCGCCCCATTTACCGTTTACTTTTACACTTGCCAGCCCTTCACTAAAGTTGTGAGCATCGTCATACTGAGGTTCTACGATAATCTTACCATTTGTATTAACATATCCATGTCTTAAGTTAATACTAATATGTGCCAATCCCTCATGAAAAGAGCCGGCATCATGAAATTGGGGTTGGATGACAACTTCTCCTGACAGGTTGATGAAGCCATATCCCTGTTTCAGCTTTACAGCCGCTAGACATTCTGAGAAGGGGCTAGCTGAGCTGTATCTCAGTGGAATGACTAGTTGTCCCCTAAGATCAAGGTAGCCAAATCGGGAGTACCTCCTTCCGTCCAAAATGTCCTCAATTGAGGATCCCAGACTTCGGATAAATACCAACAATCGGCCATGATTGAAGTGCTCGGCACCCTCAATACCATCATCAGGGCTAATTTGTAGTTCCTCTGGTAACTCAAAAACAATTTTTCCGCTGCGGTTGGTAAAAGCGATTTTTTGTTGATCACTGCTGCTGATCACAACAGCCGCTAAACCATCAGAAAACGATTCAATATCGAGGAAGCGGGGGTTAGCAATCATAGTTCCGTCTGGATCAATGATTCCCCACTGACCATGTTGCTTGAATGCCCATCTTTGTTCGTGGAGTGGAATGAGTAACTCGTACTGAGGTTCAACAACAACATTTCCGTTCGGATCAATCAGTCCTTGTTTATATCCACTGATAACGACTGCGCGTTGGTCAAAGAAGTTACCAACTGATTCAAACTGAGGAGTGATGACAATAGTGCCCCTTGGATCAATGAAGCCCCACTTGCCATTCGCTTTGAACGCCGCGCGATCTTCAAAGAAAGGCTCCACTTGATCAAATTCTGGCTCTATCACAACGGTTCCAGTCTGGTCAATGAAGCCTGATTTCTGATTTTTGGAGATAATAAACCGAGGTGTAGGAGATGAATTTTGGGCTTGCTCTAAGTTGGATGTTTCTGCTAAACAGCTTGTGACCGTTTGTTTGTCAGTGCAACTCGTGAGCAGTGTCAGAGAGAGCAAACAGACCAAAAGCAATCGCTCTACAGGAAATTGTATGACTAAAAATTTAGAATTTAAGATCATACGACTGGGCAACTAATAAACACCTCTAGTATGACTTCAAAACTTTAGAAGGGTAGGCTCAGCATATAGTTTTGGATATAAATTCTTACTTGTATGCTAAACCTAGCCTTACAATCTGGCCCTATTTATGGATCGTTCCAGATGTCATAATCAGCGCGCGGTTCAAATGATTCAGGAACCGGTATTTCACCTGATCCGATAAAAGAGGTTTGACGGCATCCAAATGCCTCTAAGTACCTAGCGATCCACCATCTATATTGACTAATCCAATTGCCCATTGTATCTTTCTCTGGTAATTGAGGTGTTGGAGGTGGTATAGGTTGCCGTTGTTCCTCACTTAATTCAAAGTATGCCTGCCGTCGGGTTTCAAAGTTTCTAGCTCCTACTTCCGGATTAAGACCTTGATAAAAAGCACCAAGAATACCAGCTTGATCTCTAATATTATAGACATCGGCAATGCTCCCTGGTCTTCTGCCAAACTCCTCTCTTGCTACGGTTTCCCAATCTTCTACATGCTCGGCCAAAATAGCACCGATGTACTTGATAGCTATTGTTGGATCGCGCAATCATCGATTTGTCCTTTGAAACTCTTCAACACTAGGATCTTGAGGTACCGAAGCTGAGAATGCATCTGGACGTCTCTGCCTTACTCTATTTTCAACTTCCGGATCTGTGGCAGGATGATCCGGAGCTGGAGCTGTATGGATTTTACCAGGAATGCCAAAAGTTAAAGGACCACCTGGACGAAACAGTCCAGTTCCTCCTCTACCAATGAGATTGTAGGGATTTTCAAGTGCTTCCCATAGAATAGCTCCAGCAATCGCATGAGCAGTGATTCCATAATAATTTGCCACTTCACAAATATATTCGGCATTTTCTCTAACTATATCGAGTGCCCATTGTCGCTGTGCTTCGTGGAAGGAATCTTGGCGTTCCTGCCAAGGCCACAATCCAGTGTAAACTTCTGGATTTCCTCCAAATCTTCGTCGTAGCTGGTCAAAAAGGTTTTGAGCAACTACAGTACTAATTTCAACAGAATCATCAATGGTTTCCGAAATTAGATTCTGGAAATTAATAGCTGCATCCTCTAGTTCTTGTTGGTTTTGGGCTTTCCATACATTAGCCAAGAAGTAGATTGGGCTTTGACTTTCCTCACTAAATCTTAGAAATGTATAGAGGTTGCCTAAAGTGACCATGTCACTAATGAATAATGGATCTTTCACAGAACTCTGAAAATCTGTTATTAATTTAGTCGCCTTTAGCAGATTCTTCTGAAATCCGATCACTTTTACTCGTTTCTCTTTAGTATTTCCACTTTCTAAAAACTCTTTGAGTTCCTCAGTAGCTTTTGCAATTACCAGCTCCTCCTGATTCTGCCAGAGCGTATCGAGGAAGAAATTGAGCGATGCATCACCTTCGGTGGTCGTTGCAATCGGGTCAAGCACGGCATAGGCTTTGCCCAACTCCAGCAGCGCACTGAGCACTTGAGCATCGGGTGGCAGCTCCAGTGAAAGTGCTTCCATTGCTCTCAGTAAACCTGTTGCCAACTTCAGCAAGCGAGTGGGATCCGCACTATCTTGAATGAACGCTTGTAATTGCTCTGCTCCGGTTTGCAGCCCAACCTCATCCTGCGCCTGCCACAGCGTATCGAGGAAGAAGTTCAACGGCGGCTCGGTTGAAGGAGCCGTGGGGTTGAGCTGCGCATACATAGCACCTAACTCAATAAGTGCACTCACAACCGCCGGATTAGCATTTTCCTCAGGTGCCAGGCTCTGTCCAACTGCCTGCACCAAGTTCGTAGCAAACCTCAACCATTGCAACCGTGCTTCGGGTGTGTCGAATCCCGCAAACAACTCACTCAGCTTTCCAATCGCCTGCCGCATAGCAATGGACTCAGTTTGAGCCGACTCACCTTGCCACAGGGTTGCCAAGAATGCCTCAGTTCCATTCTCAGTTGCAGTCGTCAGCACAGTGGGATTGAGCTTGGCATACTCAAAGCCAAACATCACCAGTTCTCTGAGGAATTGGGCATCGAGCACGGCATCGTCTGACAGTGATTCGACATTCGTAACAGCCTGCACCAAGTTGTTGACAAAGCGCAGTGCTCCTAACGGGTCCTCCACCCCCTCCAGCAAGGTGTCGAGCGCTGCTATTCCTCGTTGCAGTTCAGCCCGAATCTCCTGGTAGGGTTTGGGGGTGCTGGGGTCAGTAGGCAACTGCGCTCGCCACAAGGAATCGAGAAAATCGGGTGTGGTAGTGGTAGCCGTATCCGGAGCTAGTGTGGGCTTGAGTGCGGCATAAGTATGTCTAAGATCTGGACAAGCAGTGAGCACGGATGTCTCTTCGCTGCCATTGCGCCGTATCAGCTAAGATACTCATCACCTGTATTCCAGTTAGTTTTCTATTGCCGTACTCCATAGAGAAGACAATTGAACTGTTTGTCACTCAGAAGCCAAAGTATCTTCGGTATTAAGATTATATCCTCCTTCTCCAACTAAGTAGATTTCACCAGACATGCCTTGAGGAAGGGAATCCAAACTATGCCTATAAGCTATTATCTTTTCAACCCTTAATGAAACAACTCGGTGATTCTCTGTTCTAATTGATTCAACTTGATTATTTGAAAACCTTTTGATTTTTTTATATGCTTTTGAAAAAATTGTGCCTATATCAATTTTGCCATGAGTACAGGCACCTCTAACACAATAAGCCTCTCCGTCCCTTTCTATAGAATCAACTAAAAATTCCATATCTCTTTCTCCTTTTCCTCGAATCACCCTGTTCTAGGATCGCTGATTAAGCACAGAGTAGTAATCATCTCTCTGTGCTTATGACCTTTTTAAGGTAACTTATTGTTCTGTTGCACGCCTGAAAAAATCACGAATTTGTTCTGGTGTCATTCGAGGTGTATTCCTCAGATAATCGACGCTGTCTTCTGGCCTAATAGAATTAGGCAGTTCCACTACCCCCATTTCACTCAAAATTTGTCGTGCTCTATCAACCGATATAGCATAAGATGCCTTACTTTGAAACTCTAATGGTAACATGTCAACTTGAACCTCACGTTCAAGTGTCCGTCTAACGTTACCAATATCAACAGCAGGATTACCTAATCCTCTCTGAGTTGCGATTAGGACGATTGCATCCCCACCTTGTGCTTTCCCTTCGAGTGCAAATATTGTTGCGACAAGAGGATCAATGGATGCAGGAGAGATGCCGAGTCGTTGAAGTACATCATTTCCAGGAAAACCATCTGTAGTACCACGAAATAGAGGAATATCCTCAAACAAATCTAATAAATGTACTACATCGTTGGTGCTCAAACCCGTTTCTTGCAAAGCAACTAATTCTCGATCTAGAAAATCAGAACCAGACTCTATAATTAGTTTGAGTGCATCAGGATACTGAGACAACGCATCCGCCACACTTGCATGTTCAGGTAGTCTGAGCCGTTCAGCAATGTCTGCGACTCGTGCTAGTTGCGCGGCATCTGCCCCATTGAGAAACTCCTGCACCCGCTCGTTATTGCCATAGAGTTGCTTGAACTGCCCAACGGCCTGATTCTGCTCTGCTAGCTCATCAAAGACCGCTAAAGCGGGTGCTCGACCGGCAAGCGTGCTATCCAGCAATGTCGTCAAAAGCTGCCACACCATCGCCAACTGGTCGTTGAGGTTCTCAGCCCTGCGCAGTTGCTCAACCAGAGGCTCGAAATACGAAATTACGCCAGCTAGCCGAGTCGCATCATCGGCGAGAAAGAGCACGTTCGTTAGTCCACCAAGGGTATCCACAAACGATAGATGGTGGGTGTTTACATTAGCGCACGCGATGAAGCCGCAGTTCACAAATTATGGCAATCCTTACCTGCGGTCTTACGCCTTTGGCGGAGCGAAGCTCTACGCCAATGTGCGATTACCTACACTGACTTTTGGGCGGCTTATGCAGCCGTTCTACCGAGCAAGCGTCATCGAGCAGTGGGTAAAGAGCCTGGAAAAACCAGCTACATTGTTCGCGTTAGCATTGCGAAGCAAAACGATTCAACAACACATTGCGGCAACGGGTGTTTCGCTTAGTCTGAAAAACCTTATCCTTCTCCAAATCCTTAGAGAATCACATTGGTGCAATTTGGTATTTCATCCATCACTACAATGCATCATTACTTGTGTAGCACTACCAGAAGCACTGCCAGAAATGAGTGGTTCTGTTGGTTTGATATGGATCACAGCTCTCCTAGACTGTTCAACAGATTAACTTCTCAGATGGAACAGTGTTAGCTAAGATTGTAAATCGGTGGTGTCATCGTTTAGCCATTGAGTTCTCAACTCATGAGGTAATTGACCTAATGTGAAGAGGTGGCCTTCTCCCTTGTACAAGAAGTGATAATATACTTCGTAATCTGCTCCTAGCTCCTGCTGTAACTGTAGCCATAGCCGTATTCCTTCTCGATACCATTCTTCCTCTGCTTCTTTACTAGGAAAGCCAGATTCTGGTGGATAGTCAGCAAGTGTAGCATTGTAAGTAGATTGCCATTGATTTAATCGATTGATCAAGGATTGGGTTATGGGTAATGTAGCTGGGTCAATATTATCAATTTCGCCAACACCCCATAGAGGCCATCCACCGTATTCAGTGTATAGTTTGATTTTTTTGGTCATTGTCTTCTCCTGCTAAATTAAGGGTTGAGCAAACGATTGATCAAATCGCTGGGAGTAGGATTAGCACCGACAATAAATCCATTGTCTCCAACTGTAATAGAAGCGTAATGAGTTGAGCCATTGAAGTTAACTTCATAAACAACTCGGCTAGCATCTTGACCTTGATTACCAATATCTCTACCTTGTGTTAGAGCAGTCACTAGAAAATCAGCAAGTTGCTCTTTAGGTATCCCTCGATTTTCAAAATCGTCTGCATGTGCCGCCAAAATATGTACGAGTCCAGCCCCTCGGCTCTGCCCTTCAGATGTTAAAGTATTGCTTCCTAT
This sequence comes from Leptolyngbya sp. NK1-12, assembly GCF_032598965.1. Classification (NCBI taxonomy): domain Bacteria; kingdom Bacillati; phylum Cyanobacteriota; class Cyanophyceae; order Leptolyngbyales; family Leptolyngbyaceae; genus Leptolyngbya; species Leptolyngbya sp. NK1-12. The sequence continues at coordinate 4,214,474 of NZ_CP053586.1, read as the reverse complement.
TTCTAGGAAAATAGGGCTTTCTACTCTGACTTCTTGCCCTGTTCGGGAAACTGCACGAATTCCTTCTGGAGGAGCTTCAGCAATTCTGACAATGTTTTCACGAGAGAATCTAACGGGTGGAGATACTTGGCTTAACCGCTCAATTAAACCACGATTGGTGGAATCGGTTGGATCGAAATCTAGAATACTTCTGATTGCTTCAGGATGCTCAACTAGCCATCTTGTGACAGTAATCGCATCCAATTGATCGAGTTTTTCGGCAACTTCAGACACTCGCCTAAAGCGCTGAGCAAAGTCAGTCAACCCCTCAATGGTTGGCAATCCGCCCTCAAACTGGTCAAAGCCCCCTCTGAGGAACGCTGCAACGCTCTCAGTTCCATATTGCAGCAACCGAGCAACCGCAGTATCACTATCCCTAAACACCCGAAAGGGGATCGCAAGCGCATCTGATAGGGATCGCAGTCCCCCTACACTGTCCAACAGATCAACCTCTCGCCACAACCGTTGCGCTGCATCTAAAAGCCGAGTTGTATTGAGCAGCCCATCCGATGGCTCAAGCTTCGTCAGTCCCCCAAACGGAACAGTCGTAGCTAGGATTGTGAATCGGTATTGTTATCGTTTAGCCACTTAGTCCTTAATTCACCTGGCAGTTCATTTGGATGTTTGAAAAGCTGTTTCTTTCCTTGGTAATCGAATGGATAAAACACCTCATATTCCAAATATGGACTAAGTTCATCAACCATTCGCATCCAAAGCATAATTCCTTCTTTGTACCAACTATTTGCGGCTTTTTCACTAGGAAAATCAGACTCATGAGGGCAATCGCGATTGAAATTAGCGTTATAAGCTTTCTGCCAAGCTATTAAGTCGCTCATTAGTTTTTGACTAATTGGAAGTTTGTTAGGATTAACGTCTCCACTATCATCAACATTCCACACCGGCCAGGAAAACCAATCCATGCCCAATTTAATTCTTTTAGCCATAAAGATGCTCCTTAGTTAAGTCTCTCTAAAAGATCAGTGTAGACTTGTCTATCAGTAGGGAAAGCAGTCACGACATACCCATTGTCTCCCACAACTATAGAGAGATACTGGGTTCTGCCAAGGGAATCAATAACTTCGTAAACATATCGACTTCCATCGGCTGAATCGGAACCAATGTTTCTACCTTGTGTCAAAGCCTTCATAATGAGATCGACAATCTCTTCCTTGGGAACTCCTCGATCGACGAAGTTTGACTCGTGACGAGCAAGAATATGAACAAGACCAGCTCCCGCATCCGACTGACCAGTTCTTTGAATATTCGTCCCTATTTCTAGAAAGATAGGACTTTCCACAGCGACCACTTCTCCTGTTGTTCTGCTAAGAGCAAGAATGCCCTCCGGTGGCGCTTCGGCAATTCTGACAATGTTTTCACGAGTAAATCTAATACCACCTTGGCTCAAACGTTCAACTAGAGCAATATTAGTGGCATCTTCTGGATTGAAATCAAGAATACTAGCTATCCCACTAGGATGCTCAGATAGCCATCTCGTAACAGTAGCCGCATCCAATTGATCGAGTTTTTCCGCGACCTGACTGCCTGACAAATCTTTTCTAAATGAGGGTAGAACCAGGTTTACAAACAATAGAGCGAACTCGATGAAACCAAATGTGGTCATCGTAGTCGCGCTTGGTTTTGAGGGAGGCAAAACAAGCTTGAGGATCGTTGGGCAACAACGGAACGCAAGACAACAAGGTTCTTCCTTTATGAATCACCCCTTGCAGCCAGCGGAGTCCGATTTTGAGATAGCTAATACCTCGTCGCCAGTGCGGGTCTACCTGTTGCCGCAAACCTGCCAGTTGCACCGCCATACCTTGGGTAGTGGCAAACAGCAAAGCAATGGCAGCAACTAGATAAAGGCGCTCAAGAGCAGCAGCAGAGCGCAAGCGCGAGTCTTCTAATTCAAATGCGCCAGACTTGCTATCCAAAAATAATTCCTCTACCCGAAACCTCAAGGCATATTGCCAGAGCGTCTGCAAGGTCGGAGGTTCATCCGTGACAACCGCCCAAGATTCTTTGGCTCCCTGTACCGTTGCAACCACTAAGTTACAGCGATGCTCACCATCGAGCCACAAACCCACATTCTCATACAGTCGGGCTTCGCCAAGCGGAGGATAGAGTGCCCCAACCATCCAGGGATAGCGTCGTTTGGTGTGGATCAAGACATCACACGGTAACCGTAAACAGTAATGCCAGTGACTCTGCCGTAACCAGCTCATTAATTCATGATTGGCAAAGCCTCGGTCGGCTAACAACACCACATCAGGATGATGCCGCAACAGCCACCGAGCACGGCGCAAGACGGGTTGGTACTCTTCAAAGGCAACGGTGGCACTGCTATGTTCAAGGACTCGCCACAACAAGGGAACCGCCCGTCCACAGCACACCACCGACAGGTGAATCATGCAAAAGCGATCCTACAAAACCGTTGTATCTAAGGCTAAATACAATCGCTGTTGCTTCCATCCACTCAAAGCTGCCAGCACCAAGGGTCCGTAAATTGCCATCACGCTAATGCGGCAATTGTCCATAAATCGCTGCCAGCGCCGCTCAGTACTTTGCGCTTTTGTCGCTCGACTCATTACATATGGTTCCCATGCAGCCAGGTTCAATTCTCCGCTGTAGAGTAGAGCACTCACCATCCACGCTAGAGTTTTCAAGTGGCGCAGGTCGCAAACGCGACTGTGTTGACGCAATAAGTCGAATAGTTGACCATACAAATGGGTAGAGGGTGTCATGATTTTGGGCTGTTGTGTGGTAACTCCAGCCTCTCATGACTCTCTACCCTCTTCGCCAATGCCCTCGTATTTGTTGGGTTTCACCTACTTCTGTCAGGCAACCAGTTCCGCGACTTCAGACACTCGCCTAAAGCGCTCGGCAGAATCGGCCAACCCGTCAATGGTTGGTAATCCTTCTGTGAACCTGTCAAAGCCTCCTCTGAGAAACGCAGTAACACTCTTGCTTTACGTCTTAAAAAAGATAGGGTGGTAACTGCCACCCTACTAACTTTCATCTTTTGTCTTTGGTCTAATGCGCTAGCAATAAGCACAAAAGAATTGTATTAAATTTCAGACTCTAGGTCTTTGCGTAACTCCTGCACTGTGTAAATCTTACTGCCCTCAGTAAAACCAAGAATTACACATGACCAATTTTCAGCAAAGGCAGTTGCAAATTTAATCATTAGCTGTTCAGTTCCCGTAGCACTACTCAACTCAAGTACAATACACGTTTTCGGTTCATCTTTAAGATGCTGTGCAACTGCTTCTCGTGTAGACACCTCTAGATATTCTAATTCCTCATTGGATATAGAAATCCAAATGTGTTTATCTTGTTCTGATAAACGTCCCAAAAATGAACTGCTTTCTCCAGAAACTGCTCCTATGGAGCGTAAAAAAGCTGAAAGTTCTTCTTTTGAGATTCTAGAATCTGAAAAGATAGCTATTGGTTCAGAAAAATCAAGCGAAAGATTAGATTTCGACATTTTAAGGTTGTCCCAGTTGCGTTAGTAGTTGAATCAATTCTTGTTCAGTGCGAACAACATACGCTCCAGCATTAATAATGTCTTGACCTGCTGTGTTGCCATAATTTGGTGCATACAGAATGACAGGTTTGCTTAGTGAATTCCTAATGGAATCAGTCAGTAAACCTCTAATTTGGCTTAACTTGCCACTAGAACCCACTGTCATCTCAAGGATAGCTGTAGGGGTTTCTACATCAACTTCACCAAGTGAACCATTGGGACCAAACTTCTTTTGGAAATTGATCACATCAAACCCATTCTCTTGAGCAATGAGAGCAACTTGCCCTTCAAGGACTGTTCCTGAATTAGTAGAACCAAGTGCATTGTCCACTCTAGAGTAAATCTCTAAAATTTCTCTGCCTTGAGGGGATTGATCTATGCGTTGTAACCAGGGAGTAATGTTATCTCCTGCCCCTGAACGTCTAGCCAGCAACTCTACAGCTTCAGAACCAAACTCTAGCACGGATTTGATTGCCTCTGGATACTGACTCAGCGCAGTAGCAATCTCTTCATGCTGCGCCAGTCGTTCAGCAACTTCAGAGACTCGTCTAAACCGATCGGCAAAATCAGCCAACCCCTCAATGGTTGGTAATCCGCCCTCAAACTGGTCAAAGCCCCCTCTGAGGAACGCTGTAACGCTCTCAGTGCCATATTGCAGTAGTCTACTTACTGTTATCTAAGCACAACAATATGAGTTAGCACTTCTGTAAGCACATTCTACAACAATGACTGTGATGCGTTCTCGATATCGTTCTGACATCTTGCCTTAATTTCGTCTGGTAACTCTTCTAGTGTCAAAACTTGTATCTTTCCTTCATGCATGATGTCACTAACTACCTCATACTCTGAACTGAGCTCATTGTGCAGTTGCACCCAAAGCCTCAGTCTTTCTCGGCCCCAAACTTCTCGTGCCTCTTGGCTGGGAAAGCTGGAGTTATATGGATAGTCGTCCTGATAAGTGCTGTCATAAACCTCCTGCCACTTGAGCAGGCGCTGTAGGGTTTCTTGACTAATAGGAAGTTGAGCAGGATCAAAGTCTCCAACCCTGTTACCGTCGGCATACCATGTAGGCCAACTACCATAATCCGCCTTCAATTTGAATCTCAAAACCATAGTTACCTCTCCTAGTTGGTTTGCTCAAGAGAATTACTGATTCTAAAAACTGACCGGATTAGCTCCGACAATAAATCCATTGTCTCCTACGGTTACAGCTATACGCCTCACCCCAAGCCCTGGAATTCCTAGTGCTTCTTCCAAATTCACTTCGTAGATGCGACGACCTACTTTCTTTCCTTAGCCAACATCTGTTCCCTTAGTTACAGCAGCTATTACAGCATCCACAATCCTGTCTTCAGGTATTCCTTGATTATTAAAGTCTGTAGCATGTGCAGCTAGAATGTGTACCAATCCAGCACCATTATCTTCAGGATTACCATCAATATCAATTGTTCGAGTATTGCTTCCTATTTCCAAAAAGATAGGACCTTCTATTTCAACAAGACTGTCAGGATTGAATGGATCTGCTCCTCTGGGAAGGACTTTGATGGTGGGTTCTGATGGGTTGTTACGCATGGAAATCGCAACAAGATTCTCTGGTGAAAATCTTCCTGGAATCGTTTGGTTGAGTCTGTCTATCAAAGCAGCATTTGCAGCATCTGCCGGATTGAATTCTAGAATATTTCCTACTGCACTAGGATGCTCAGATAGCCATCTTGTAACAGTAGCCGCATCCAATTGATCGAGTCTTTCCGCGACTTCAGGCACCCGCTTAAACCGATCGGCAAAATCAGCCAATCCCTCAATGGTTGGCAATCCGCTCTCAAACTGGTCAAAGCCTCCTTTGAGGAACGCTGTAACGCTCTCAGCCCCATATTGCAGTAGCCGCCCTACTGCGGTATCAGTATTAGCAAAGACGCGAAAGGGAATCTCGATGGCATCCGAAATCGAGCGCAGTCCCCCAGCGCTTTGCAATAGGGCAACTTCCTGCCGGAGTCGTCTTCGTTCAAAAAGCGAGTTATATTCAGCAGTCCATTAGATGGATCTAGTTTAAGGAAACCTCAACGATTCAGTACCATTGCTGCCTATGTCAATTGTCTAATAATCCTTTTAGCTCATCTGGTAGTTCTTCAGAGCGGTAAATAAGTTGTGGTCTTCCGTCAAAGTAAGCACTGTAGTACACATCATGCTCTGCCCCTAGTTCTTGTTGCATCTGCTTCCACAGCTTGAGACCCTCTCGTCTCCAATCTAGGTGTGCTTCCTGACTAGGAAATCCCCCCCATTCATCAGGATAATCGCTGTTGTAGGCAGTGTTATACGCATCCTGCCAAGCATTGAGGCGAGCAATTGTTTCTTGACGAAGGGGAAACTTCTCTGGCGGTCCGTTGTAGATCTCATCAATGCCCCAAATGGGCCAGCAGCCATATTCAGCATACAATTTAATCTTCCTGGGTAGCATTAGTTACTCCGTAGTAATTGATCTACTAAATCTTGTGGAGTCGGGTTAGCGCCAACAATAAAACCATTGTTGCTTACTGTAATAGAAACGTATTGAGTTCTACCATTGAAAACAAATTCATAGACAAGCCGATCTCCTGTTGTGCCTTGAACACCGATGCTTCTTCCTTGCTTTAAAGCTGTCATAAGGGCATCAGCAATTTGCTCTTCTGAAATTCCTCGACTTGCAAATTGCTGTGCATGCTCTTCTAGAATATGCACGAAACCAGCGGGTCTATCAGTTACTGCTCTAGATCTCCCAATCTCTAGAAAAACGATGTCTGTCCGATTGATTGCATTGCCAGTCGCATCCACCTTTGTGACTACTCCTCCAGGAATTTCATCAATTTTGACTAGACGATCAGCAGAAAAGTTTATCCCCCTTGTACTTAATTGTTGAATCAGCTCATCGAACCTCCGTGCGGTAATGACTGTGGTGACTGTTATCTCTCCAGTGTATTGAATAGTATCTAAAGCTTGTTGAATCAGCTTTTCTAGTTCATTGGCAGCCGCTTGCAAATCACCTTGTGCCACCAGCGTCAGGAAAGACGCCTCAGTAGAGTCAGCCTTGTCAACAGCAGGCTTGAGAACCGCATAGGAACTGCCTAGATCCAGCAGGTAGCCTAAATGCTCTAAACTCTGAGCCAGCAGTTTGACGTCTGAGTCGTCCACGAGCTGAACAGTTTTGACCAATTGCGTAGAGAACTTCAGGCGTTCCAATTGGTCTTGCAAGGTGAGTGGTTCGAGTTGGTTGAGTGGGCTGCTGAGTTGATCAAAGAGTTGGGCTAATCCACCTTGAGCCTGCCGTAAATCGCCCTCTCCGCTCCATAAGATGGAGAGCCATTGCTCGATTCCACCCGAATCACTGAGGGTGACGCTGGGGTTTAGTCTAGCCACCTCAAAGCCAAAGGCCACCAGTTCTCTCAGGAACTGGGCATCGAGCACGGCTTCCTCGGAGAGCGATTCGACATTAGTGGCGGCCTCTACCAAGTTGTGGACAAACCGCAGTGCCCCCAGTGGGTCCTCTACTCCATCGAGTAGCGTATCAAGGGCTGTGGTGCCCCGTAGCAGTTCAGCTCGAATCTCTTGGTAGGGTTTGGGCGTGCTGGGGTCAGTGGGCAACTGTGCTCGCCACAAGGAATCGAGAAAGTCGGGTGTGGTAGTTGTGGCCGTATCCGGAGCTAGTGTCGGCTTGAGGGCAGCATAGGTGCGGCCCAACTCCAACAGCCCATTGACCAACTGCTGCTGCTCATCCTCGCTCAGGGTCGGGTACTGCTTGTGGTAGTCCTATTTAGTAAAGGATAGAGAATAAGCAGTCTTTACAAACAACTGAGTAACCCTGAACGTATCTGTTTGTTGTAGTGATGGATGAAATACCAAATCGCTCCAATGTGATTCTCCAACTTCTTAGAAAACGACAATGTCTTCCTCACTAAACGTAACACTCGTTGTCTGAGTGTGTTGTTGAATCGTTCAATGTAGCTGGTCAAGCCACTCTCCTTGCCTACAGCACAATGACGTTTGCTCGGCAAAACCTTGGCATAAGCTTCCCAGTAATCGCTGTACACGATGGCGCATTGTCGATAAACACCAGGCATCGATTGCCACAATCTGATTGCAGCCTCTGCTGAACGGTCGCCAATATAACACCCGACGATCTCGCGCGTTGCCACATCAACTGCCAGCCAAACCCACCGCTTGTTCCCCTTGTCATCGACAAACGACCATAATTCATCCATCTGCACCTCTAAGCGCCCTTTGGCTTTGGGTTGCACTTGCACCCGTTGCCGTACCCCAGCGTAGCAACGGTTGACATAGCGTTGTAGCCAGTCCTCTGATAGGTTCATCACACGAGCAATACCCGCCAAGGGAATTTTTTCCAACAACAGGCAGTCAATCATTGCCTTACGGTCTGGGTCGATGGGTTTCCATTGCGGGTCTTCAACGAACTGACGACCACAATCACGACATTTATAGTTTTGCTTACCGCGACGAGTGGTGCCATTTTTCATGATGTCGTCTGAGCCGCAGTTAGGGCAGAGGAGATAAGGCTTCATGGGGAAAATTGGAAAGTAGGAGATGCATCATAACAGACTCAACCATGATAGCTAGTCCTAATTTTCTCTACCCTTTACTAAAGAGCACTACCCTGCTTGTTTATCCACATCTGATGCACCAGCAGCAGCATGGCCTCATCGATCTGGGGATTCGAGCAGGGGAATGGTGCGTCAAATCAGGTGCGATGAATTCGATAGTGCTCTTGTAGCTGCCCGAGTTGAAGATGGTTCACAATTGAGGAATTCTTGATAGTGGATTTGGAGCAAAGGGTCCATCTAAAGAATAGTTCTTAGCATCTAGCAAAGTTGTTCTATTAACTCTCAAGCAATTCATCAAAGCGCATTTCTTGTTCGGCTTGAGCTTGTCTGGAACGATGGTCTGGATTGCTCTCATCATATGGCTCGGCTTGCAAAATCACCATAATGCCATCATGAAGCTTGTACATTTCTGAGCAAGTATGAAGATTAGAAAATCGCCCGCGACCTAAAAGGTTGAGCATTGGTCCACCAAAATAATTAATCCAGTGCAGTTCAAGTGGATAGCATCTGTGTTTGGAATCCTTCAGGTATCTTCTGGTTAGCTGTTGCAAACGACGGGTAGTTTGTTGGTCATACACCGAACCATGATGAACTTGAAAATTTGGAACAGTTTCTAGAAATAGGGATTTCAAAATTTCTAAACTAATACTACCTGCTTGAATGTGCTCACTCGTAAACTTCAGACCCACAACGTTAGGAGTTATTAAATCCAATGTATTCTCTGTTGAAATTCCCATGTATAGCTCGATCCCATTCTCTGCATACAAAGAAAACTGGATGGATGTCTCTTTAAAGAATTCGTTAGGAACAATAGAAAGATTAAATTGTTTGGCTGAGCCTAACAGGATTCTGCTGTCCATTCCGGTGAGCAGTTTTGCGGGAAAAATGAGCTGGCTAATTGTAGGCAAGCGAAGCGTGGAAGAAATAACTTCAAGTGTATGAGGATGAAAGGAAAGCAATCTTGTAACATAATGAATCATTTGGTTGCCTCCATTATGGAACATGAACAACACGAATCGTCATGATCCCTGCCTGTTCTAGCAGATCTCGGACGACCTGAGCACACTCTGGGTCAGCTACTCGCCATTCAATCTCAGTAGCATTGCTTTGAGACAGTGCTCTCAACTGTCGTCTTGCTTGGTCTACAAGCTCTGTGCGAGCATTGTCTACTACAAACTGAGGAATTCTTGATGGTGGATTTGGAGCAAAGGGTCCGTCTAAAGAATAGTTCTTAGCATCTAGCAAAGTTGTTTCATTAACTCTCAAGCAATTCATCAAAGCGCATTTCTATCTCAGCTTGATTTTTTTTCTGACGATGTTCAGGATTGTTGTCGTCATAAGGTTCTTCCTGCAAAATTACCATCACACCTTTGTGGAGTTCATACTTCTCTGCACAAGTGTGGAGTTTTCTGAAGCGTTCATTACCCAAAAACTTCAACATCTCCGGGCCAAAGTACGTCATCCACTCAATTCTTAGTGGGTAACTTCTGTAATTTTCATCTTTATACCATTTTCGGCTTCTTGATTGATGAAGACGATAACTAACTTGCTGATCGTAGGCTGAGCCGTAATGAGTTTGAAAAACCGGGGTCGCTTCTGTGAACAGGTTCTTTAAAGACTCAATAGTGATTTGGTTCTTTTGAAGATGTTCACTCGTAAACTCTAAACCAAATGCATGAGGCACAAGATTCTCCTTATTGAAGTATACTGTTGAGAAAAACTCTATACCGCTATCACCGTACAGAGGAATATTAATAAGAGATTCATTAGAAAACTCTCTAGGAACAACTGAGAGGTCGAACTGTTTGGCACAAGTAAGTTCAAGAGTGGCATTACTTTTCCCAGGTTTTATAGGAAGCTTTGCAGGAAAAAGAATTTGTTCTAGGGTAGGACATGAAAGTATAGAACAAACAATATCTACTTCATGAGGCGAGAAAGACAAGAAGTTGACAGTATATTTAGTCACTGTGCTTTACTCCAAATAGCTTAAGGGTACCAAACAACATTAATATTAACGCCTCTTCTATTAAACAAATCTTGCAATGCTCGAGCGATATCTTCATCTGCTACACGCCACTCAATTCCTGTAGCTCCTGTTCCACGTAATGCGTTGACCTGACCTATGGCATCCTGAATAATCTTAGGAATTCTCACGTTTTGTATAAAGGGATCTGGTCTAGTTACATCATTGACTCCACCCTTGTTCCAGTTTTTAGCATCTAGCAAAGTTGTTCCATCAAACCAATCAAACTCTTTTCCATTGACATAAACAGCAAGATCCTCTTCGTCTGCATTTTTTCCAGTTACCCTGATTTCGTAGTCTATATCTGCTTGATCAGGACTGTTGTTGCGGCTTCCACCATAGGTCGCGCCACTAATTCCTGGAACTGGATCCCCCGGTAGAGGCGCACTTCCAGATTCTCCACCCGTGATTGCCATCAATGTACTGATTCGCTCGATGGCTCCTAGAGCACCTGCTTCAACGGTCCCTGCACCTTGTACAACCAGTGCTGCACCTGCCGCAAGTGAAACGGCCATCGCGGGTGCGCCTGCAATACATCCCACGCCTGTGAGGCAAAGGGTTGATCCAGCTCCGGTTCCTCCAACCCCAATGCCTATGCCTCCGATGATTTCGAGGATGCCAGCGACTATTGCCGCTCCGTCTCCCAACAGCCGACCCGCTTGAAACGCCACTGTGTCTGGTAAAACATCCTCCGCTCCTGCCTCTGCATTCTCAAACCATCGATGGACTTCTGGATCGAGGGATAGGAGGGTTCTGAGGGGTTCCCCTTGATTAACCGAAAACTGATAGATGGCACCCAGTACAAATTGACCAAGCACTACATTGAAATCTAGTAGTGGCTCAACAATATCTTCGGCAATGTAGCTTTGTAGAAACGCCAATGGAAATTGAGCACTAGATACCGCTGGATAGATGACTTTATCGCCTGGATGAAGGGTATAGTTAACGCCATTGGGGTAATAGGTGAGCTGCCCTTGATGAAGAACTAAGGCATAGGGATAGGTATCTCCTTCAACGGTGTGATGGTCAATGTGTTATTTTTCAGTTTTCTACTTTAAGTTGTCAAAGGTAGTTATTTAGAGAAGAGAATAATAGTCTTCGGCAGTCTCAATAAACCAATACTTGCTCACCCAAGCCAATGCTTCGCAGACAGTTTCACTGTGTAATGGAGCTTCAATAATTTCGACTTTTCCTGAATGAGAATTGGTACGCTTCAGCAGAAGAATAGGCAAAGGGACGGGAATCGCATAATCATTCTCAAGTTTTAGCAAACTGTATTCATTGAAAACATCTATTTCAGTAACTTCTAAGTCCTCAGAGATTTTCTCGTAGCCGATTCCTTGTAGTAATGCTCGTCGAACTCGAGGATCATGTTCCTGAAATAGCCACTGTGCTTTCCATTCTAGGGTAGGCAATTGTCCGTATTCTTCCGGTAATCCTATCCCGTGATAGAAATATAAACTAAATCCATCAGCATAAGTGACAGCAGGTTTGGAATCGGCATGGAAACGCTCTAATTCATCAAGTGAAAAGCTTGTAGGACGATCGATCACAAGACAAGCAGTTTCAAACGGAAATATGAAGCCACAATATCTGACGATTGACTGAATTGCTTCCCATGCTTCTAAGTCGCAAGGATAGTTTAGAACAGAAATACAAAAATCAAACCAGCTCGTATACCCAAACCAAGCACTGGTAGTAATTGCATCTGCCATTTGATCGCCAAGTCGTCTGATTAAAGCAAATCTTAACTGAGCACCCATAGGTCCTTCTGGGTGTACTGCTCTTTCCCTCCGTTTTACTCCCATTTGCCCAGCTCGTGGGAGTTGACTTCTTAATTGCCATCCCAAGCTCATTAATGGAATCATGGGTTGATTTTTCCATTCATCCAATTCTCTGATTGCTTGATATGGACTTTTACAGAAGACAATCTTGGGCTTCTGTTTATCTAAGGCTCTATAAGCAAGATGAATCGATTCTTCAACTTTATTAGAATCAGTTAATCCAGTTGAATACTCCAGATCAAACCACTTTTTGTGATAGGCGATAGATAAAGCTTCTTGTTCAGGAGTAAGTTTTCTTGAGGGGCTATTCTGATTCATACCAAATCTTTAAAGCGCTCTTAATAGGTATACTTTTGGTTCAAAACTCATTCAATCAGAATGAGCCTTACAGATTTCACGAGTTGAGATGTTCAAAGCTTACGGATGATCACAACTTCAGGTGAGAGATTTGCTGAAAGTTAAGAATCTTGTGAGAACAAGTCAGAGCTTTTTTACAGGATTTAACTTATTCTCACAAAATATTCAACTAATCATTGGGAAAATTTCAAGATTAAGCCATACGCCTCAGCAACTGCTTGAAGTGTTCTTAGAGCAAAACCTGACAGTACCTCTGCTGTTCTTGTCACAACCAACGCACCTCCAGATAATACAATTCCTAACCTAGAAAACCAACTTGGCAAGGAAATTTGGTTGGGATCTGGTTGATCTGGTGGCTCCTGTTCTGCATAGGTTTCAGCGTCGTTGAGTAAAATTTCTATATCCGGCTCAAACCTTTTGAGATAATTCTTATCCATGTCATCACAGTTTTCGTTGAACTCATCATAGAGTTCTCTCAGTCTCTGGCGAAGTCTATTGTACCTCTCTTGGTGCCCAGTCCAGGTTCCTAAGCCTTGCTGTATATTCCTCTGTTCGGCTTGAGGATTACCTTGTAAAGCTTCAACATGAGCTTGATAAAGACCGTGAACGTCCCTTTGCATCTCGTAATAGCGTTGCCTCAAACCTCTATCTTCCCCAAATACCAAATCGATCCCGCCTTGAAGCAGAGTCAATATTGCTTGCACAAGGTCGTAGCACCTATTGAATTCAGGTCCGTCACCAGGCCCAGGTCTCGTTGCTGATGCATAAAGATCGTAACCATTATATGGATTCAGAATGAAATTTTGGAAACTGATTGCAACATCCTTCAATTCCTGCTCACTATGCACTTTCCATAGGTCATGAAGAAAACCTTTATATTGATGTTCTGTCTCAAGTTCTAAAGTTGCGTAGGATTTACTTGTAATAGCCATATCTTTTATAAAAGAAGGCTGAATTACAACATCCTGCAAAGACGGTACCATTTTTAAAGCGGTAAGCAATTTGTATTGATGGTCAATCAATTCAGTAGGAACATCAAAGTCTTGGATAAAGAATAGAAATTCCTCAGATCCCTTTTGGATGTCTACTTCACTTTCAAACTGCCACAGCGTATCCAGGAAGAAGTTGAGCGGTTCATTTGCTGAGTTCGTAGTTGGTTTAAGTGCAGCATAAGCACTGCCTAACCTGATCAAAGCACCAAGAAATTTGGAGTCCTGCTTCTCTTCCTGCAACTCTTGTCCTGTTAGTCCAACCGCCTTCAGCAGATTAGTTCCAAACTTCAACAGTGGTAAGCTCGGTGAATTGGTATCCTCCAAGAACTGCTTAAGTTCTTCAGTCCCCTTTTGAATCGCAGCATCGTCTTGTGCCTGCCAGAGCGTATCGAGGAAGAAATTGAGCGGTTCATCGGCTTCAGGTGTTGTTGCAATCGGGTCAAGTACGGCATAGGCTTTGCCCAACTCCAGCAGCGCATTGAGCACTTGAGCATCGGGTGGCAGCTCCAGTGAAAGTGATTCCATTGCTCTCAGTAAACCTGTTGCCAACTTCAATAAGCGAGTGGGATTTGCCACATCCTGAATGAACGCTTGTAATTGCTCTGCTCCGGTTTGCAGCCCAACCTCATCCTGCGCCTGCCACAGCGTGTCGAGGAAGAAGTTGAGCGGTGGCTCGGTTGACGAAGCTGTAGGGTTGAGCTGCGCATACACAGCGCCTAACTCAATGAGTGCACTCACAACCACGGGATCCACGGTCTCCTCCGGGGCTAGGTTGTGTCCAACTGCCTGCACCAAGGTCGTGGCAAACTTCAGCCATTGCAGCCGTTCTTCTGGCGTGTCGAATCCGGCAAACAGCTCACTCAGTTTTCCGGTTGCTGCTTTGACTGCAATGGATTCAGCCTCAGTAGAGTTGCTCTGCCACAAGGTTGCTAGGAATGCCTCGGTTCCGTCTTCAGTCGCAGTTGCCAGTGGAGTCGGATTGAGCTTGGCATACTGGAAGCCAAAGTTAACCAGTTCTCTGAGAAACTGGGCATCGAGCACGGCTTCCTCGGAGAGTGACTCGACAATGCTATCTCCAATACCATTGATTGAATTAGAGGCATGAATTGTTGAACCTGTACGCCAAATCCAGCACGAAATTCAATATTATAAGCACGATTGACTATATCTCATCCCAATCAGGATTCGAGGTGATGATTCGACCATTGAGTAAAGCTTCAAACATGGATTCAGCCGACTCAGCAGAATAGGTTTCAAGATAACCTTGTAAACGATTAGCTACACTTTTCTGGTGCTCCTCCTCATTAGCCTCCCACGCTTCGCTCAAGAAAATGTCCAAACAGTTCCATTCCTCATTGTCCTGCCAATCCGCAGACGTTAAGCAAGCATAGAGCAATGCGGCATTGATGAGATTATTGATGTTGCAGGGATCTCGCAACTCCTCATAGATTGCAGGAACTTGTCGAGCCGCAGATAGGACATTGGTTAAGGCGGTCAGAATCTCGAGTTGATCCGCAGGGCTGTATGCTCCTAACCATGCGTCAAATTCTCTAGCAGCTTGCTCGATGCCTTCATGATCAGGCTGGCACCAGAGGATGTGTAGGAAAAAGATGGGGGCATGACATTTAGCATTGGCGGTTACAGAAGGATTGAGCCTTAAATAGGCTTCAGCTAAAGCCAGCACGGCTGTTGATAGCGAGGCATCAGCTGTATCAATGCTGGCAACTTCAAGCATTCTACGAACATTGTGTAAGTACTGAGATGCTTGATTAGAACGATCTATTTCATTCATCTTCAAATTCAGCCTTTGCTATTCAACGTTACGGTTGCACACCTACATCACTAAACTAGAATCTCCATAAAGACGAAAGGCTTGGCCACTCAGTCCCGCTGAATGCGATAGTGTTCCTGTAGCTGTCGGAGTTGGAGATGTTCGACAATTTCTCCGAGCCTTGCCATATGAGCTGGATTGGTGACATCGAATGCTTCTTCAGTCACAGCCAGTGTAGCACCACCGTTCGGCAATTCAATCAAGCGTGCCCAGTTTGCAGTTCTAATTCGCTCAATACCCACGGTTTCCACTTGTAAGGGAGACCAGTAGTTGATCCACCACACCCCGTCTGGTACCCGTAAACGGTCGAATTCATCGCTAAGCAACAAAGGTGGTAGGTTATCGGTGACTCCTTCATAAGGATCGGGTTTAAGAAAACGCCGATGCTCTTCTGGGGGTCTTTTGGCGAGTGCACGTTCATATCCTCGCATGGCACGACCATGGAGATTACGCAGGGTCAGGTTGTACGTGTAACTGTAATCAGCTTGGAAATAGGAACTGATTTGAGAAAAAACGTTTAGCAAAGGTTCCAAGGTAACCTCATGCGGAATAGTGCATTCAAGTTCTTCTCTAAATTCAAGTTGCTTTTTGGATGGAGAGTAAAACGGTCTTCTTCTCCACCAAAAGATGACTGCATCATCAGAAAAATGATTAACTAAACCATAACTTTGAGAAAGCCGAGACTCACTGAGTTCGTTGAGTTCATCACGTTGAGCCATCCATCTTGCTATTCCTGTTTCAGTTAACTCAACCAATCGTTCAGTATCAATATCATGTTGAAGCTTAACTGTCAGCTCACGAGCCAAAATGTTGAGCGCATGGAATGTGGACTGCTCGCGTGATGGTTCAGATCTAGCCAAGCGTTCAGAGATAAACGCACGCCCTTCGAGTACAGGTTTAAATTCTTGGGTTGTTTCAGTCATATTGATTATCGCGTCCGTTCGTTGATTAGGGAAAAGGTGTATGAGGGTAAGGCTCATATTCAACTTGAAAGTCTGGCCCCCACCTATCATTCAAAAATTTTGCTAACCCCCGACTTGCAACTGCATACCGATACTCAAAATTGCATCTTTCAGCTATTTGAGCTTGGGTGTCTCTTTGAAAATCCAATCTTCCCAAGGCTACTACTGCTCTCGGATTTGGTGAAGAACCAAGTGCAGAATACAAGAAGTTTCCTGCTTCATCAACACGAGGTGCTTTAACTTCCCAAATTGTTCTGGTTCCGGGAGTACGTCCATCAAACTGTCTACCTACGCCTCCAGGAGTTAGGGCATAAAAATCAAAATCAGATCCAGTGATGTGCTGAGCATAAGCATTCGCTCGAATCATATCTTTTGCTTGCTTAGTGATATTGTCAGGGTCACGGATGAAGGGGTCAACTCTAGGAACGTCACCAATGATACACCGCTTGTGGCCCTCGTCCATTTCTACTTTGTGGTCAGGATCGAAATCTAGATAATTATCTGTAAACCAACGTCGGTTTCGAGCCAGACGAACCAATTCCTCAAGCTGTTCTCCGGTAACTTGTCGCAGTACTTCAATCTCATCGGGGCTCAGTTGTTGTACAAGTTCATACTCTTCATCACTTTGATAAGGCAGCCTTGTAATTGGGTTAACTTCATCTCCTCTAGGCGATACCGTTGGTCCTGCGTCTATGATTCTTGCAGCGAGGACAATGGCAATCAACGCGGCAATAGGGCGAGACAAAGCAGGTGGAACTTGGGGTGGAGCAGGAATTGGTGGCGTTTCAGGCAATGGCGAACTAATAATTTGTCCAAGCAACAAGCTGGCAAGCGGCAACTCAGGAGACTCGGACGATGCACTAGCTGTCAGTGTTTTCAAATTCTCTGCTGCGGCATTCAGGTCTGCTTCATCTTGCGCATCCCACACTTGAGCAAAGAAGCTATCCAACGCATCTGTACCTACATCATGTAAGGCTGAAGTAAAGGTTGGATATACAATAGCGGACAGCACTAAATCATTGATGCGTGATGGACTGCGTAGCTCCTCACGTAGTGTTGCAATGCTTCTGCTGACCTCTAGAACATCACTGATGTAATCTACCATCTTGATCTGGTCAGCTAAGCTAGGGAAATCTGCTAGAAATGCTTTAAATTCTCTAACAACTTGTTCAATTCCTGCTTGATCTGGGCTTAGCCAGAGCGTGTTCAGGAAAAAGTTGAAGGAATTGTCCTCTACAGTAGGGATTGTTGAAGGATTCAAATTTAGATAAGCAGATGCTAATTCAAGCAGTTCTTTGGTCAACTCTTGACTATTCAGGTCTGCGCGGTTGATGACTTGTCCAAAATCAACCAGATATTGAAAAGCTCTGGTTGGATCATCCACGTTAACCTCAAGCTCAATCGTTCTGGATTGATCCGGTCCATGCTGTGTGAGTAGAACCTCAGTACAGGACAAAAGCTTGCGAAAGGGGAGCAGGAGAGGGTTTCATGAGAATTACCACATTCTTTAACCACGAAACCCTCATGAACCAGGTTACTCTACTTCGAGATGCTTTGCGCCCTCATTTAGCTTGGCATGGAGCAAGATTGAGCTTTGTTGCTGCCTTGCTGGTTGCCCTGCTGCGAGTCAAGACTGTGAACTGTAGTGAGTTGGCAACCGCCTTCAGTGGCAAAGCGCAAACCGATTCCCATTACAAACGACTCCAACGCTTCTTTCGGCATTACGAACTCGATTATGCTGAGATTGCTCAAGCGGTTGTGGCACTGATGGCAATTCCAGAACCATGGACCCTTTCAATCGACCGGACCGAATGGCAATTTGGGGATTGTGTCTTCAATATCCGGATGCTAGGAGTTGTCCATGAAGGTGTTGCCTTTCCTTTAGTCTGGTGCCTGCTTGATAAGCGGGGTACTTCCAACAGTGTTGAACGGATGGAGTTGTTCAACCAATTTCTAGAGCGCTTTGGCGATCGAGAGGTTGCTTGCCTGACTGCCGACCGAGAGTTTGTGGGTAAAGCCTGGTTTGGTTATTTACTCGATGATCCACTCACCCCGTTTCGGATTCGCATTCGAGAAAATCACAAGCTCAGTGATGGTCGTATCAATCTTCGAGTCAGTGTTTTGTTTGCTGATTTACCTGTAGGACAGACTAAAGTTCTGCGTCATAAGCGGCGGTTGTGGGGACATTGGGTGTACATTGCAGCCGTGCGGTTAGAAGATGACTCGCTACTGGTCGTTGCAACTCAAAGCAAACCGAAATCAGCGATCAGTGATTATGCCAAAAGATGGTCAATTGAAACATTATTTGGCATTTTCAAGACTCGTGAATTTTGTTTAGAATCGACGCATCTGACGGACGCTGAGCGCCTGAGTAAGCTGTTAGCCCTACTGTCCTTAGCCCTGTGCTGGGTGTTCTTAACTGGAGAGTGGTTGCAACAACTCAAGCCGATCACGATTAAAAAGCATGGACGTAGAGCCAAGAGCATTTTTCGTTATGGTTTTGACCATCTCCGAAACATTGTGCTGAACCTGGCACAGAAAATCGATCAGTTCTTGGAGGTTCTACAATTTTTGTCCTGTACTTAGGCATTCAATATAATTGACAGAAATTTACCCACCCTCTCTATGAAGTGAGCCAAAGCGCCTTTCCCATTGATGTAAAGCATTAGCTAACAAATGAGAATTAATGGAATAAAGCTCACTATTATCTCCGTATCTAAAATAAGAGGGGTAAAATAGAGTTGCACCTATTTCAAAAAAAATTCCAGGTTCTTGACCAACCTCCGGTCCTCCCCAAATTTTGAACTCACCAAGATGTCTAACCCACCCTTGAATAGGACGAGAGGGAGATTCTGAAGTGCGAACATATACAAATAGATCGACCTTCATCTCAAGAAAGTAAATCGGCTCAGAATAGGATTGAATCTCAGCAATTATCCTCTTAACATAATCATCATGACAGGTGCCTGTTTCCCACTTCAAAAGCATTGGTTTGGCTTCATTTTCTCGTGAGTAATCTGTACCAAAACTAACTTCCCAAACCCGTGCAAAATTAGAAAATGATTCAAGAGTTTTAGTTACAGTGTCAGAATACCAAGAATTTACTTCAGAAGTCGAAAGAGAAGTAAAATCAACATGTTGCTCCGGATACCAAGAAATTTTATCTCCATCTAAAATTCCCCAAGTATCCAATAGGGGTTTAACAGGAGCCAGTGACTTTTCAATCTGCATAGTTAAATCTATCAATTTGTGATGTCAATGACATTGCTATTTTGAACTCTATACAAGCGTTTTTGGAATTGTCCCGATCATTCCTGATAAAGAATCTCTACAAACTCTACAAAATCAACTCCCCTAATCTCTCTAGTTTCTTTTCCTATGTCTACTCGACGAGGTGCCCGCAGTTCACCGTTGACAGCGCGAAAAATTTCGTCAGGAGCTAATGCCGTAGATGGCGCATTGCTGGTAATGTAGTCGATGCGAATGTATCCTTTTATATCTGTATTGAGGGCTTCTTCTCGAATCTGACTCATGGCATCAGAAAGATTGCGTTTGACATTATTAGACGTAAAATCTCCATCAGGTGTTTTGACTTCAGCAAGATACTTTACACCATTTTCACTGACAACTCGATATTCAGGGATAGGAACGCCTTGAATAAGGTTACCCTCTTCTGTTCTTGGTTGAACGACTCCCTCAACCATACGGCTATTTCCTAACAGTGTTCTACCCTCTAAGAAATCTTCAGCTAAATTGATTTCACTCCTAGCTTGCAATGCCTTAATTTGTTCCAACGGAGTGCTTGATTGAAATGTCCGAAGAAAGCGGGTAGCGAAATCGCCAGATAAGCGCCCTGGATAACTCTCCATAAAGTCTGCAAGACTGGAGAAGGTGTTTTCCATCTGTACATTACTTACACCTCCTGTTTCTCTATTTAGCCTTACAACTTCTGCAATTGCGTTGATAGCTACAATGTCATTGTCAGCAGAGTCTATTGCTCGCAAGGAATCTACGATTGTTTGTACTGACCGTTGGGGATTAAGCAGATGGCTAAATAGTTCCGGTCCTAGTACATCACGAAATTGTAATAGTGGTGTTACCAAATTGGGTTGCTGAGATAAAGCAGTAGCTAGTCCTGCATTTTGAGCAAGCTGCTCAGCCACCTGATTAACCCGATTCCACCGCTCGCCCAACTCCTGCATCAACGGCAGCAGGCGTTGTCGTAACGTTCCTAGCTCAGTAAGGTTCTCCGTCAACGCACCCACCGCTTCCTTGAGATACTCCACTACCTGCCTGTCGCCATAGGAGAGCAATTGCCCAATCGCTGAGTCAGGGGCATTGAATGCGTCAAATAAAGCCGATATCCCACTATCTAGTCGTTGCGCTGTTGTTAGCTCTGGTTGTCTAATGGCATTGAATTTGTTCGTGAGCCTTCCTAATGTTTCCCACACCCTGCTGAGGTCGTCTGCAATCGAAACAGGTTCTTGTCCACCTCGCGAGTAGCGGAGTAGCGCACTAGAGGTGCCAATCTCTAACAATGCACTCAGAAATTGGCTAAAATGCTGTGCCCCTTCGTAAAGATCCTGTTGCGTCTCTGCCCAGCCTGCTTCAATCACAAAAGAGGCAATTGAGTAACCCGCTTGATAGCCTGCGGCTAGTAACAGAATCGCATCTAGTACTGGACCAGCAGGGGTAAATTGAAGGGCTGCAAACGTACCCAGCACACCAGTAGCTAACAACCAATTGTCCTTGATGAGGTTCCAAGTTTCTAGCACCTCACCTGTTGTAGTTCGCCCTACCAACTCCAATGACTTCATCAACTTGGTTGCTCCCCGAATTTGATCGAGCACTGGAATTGTGAAGTTTTCTACGTACAGGTGATCGCCTGCAAAAAGGGCAACTTCATTGGTTCGTAAATTATTGAGTTGTTCTAAACTTGCAGGGTTGAGATAGACACGAAAACGTTGATCGCCTGTGTAGATCTCCTCCCTACCATCTGCTCGAACAATCTTGAGCGAAGCAAATTGTTCATCCAATGCGCCGCGAATAGGAGAATAGACTGTGTAAAAGGCAGCTTCGCCGTCAGTGTAGTAGTAATCGGCGTCATTACCAGGAGCATCGTAAAAGATTCGTCCATCTGAAGATGCACGGAAGATGCTGGGATTACCATACGGAGTCAGGCTATTGGCAGCACTGAGAAATTCTTGAAATTGCTGAGCCGCTCGATCAAAATTGTTGGTGGCGAAGAGGGTGGAGAGGAAAAACTCATTGTTGGAAGATGGAGCGTTGGTAGGATTGAGAGCCGCATAAGCTCCGCCCATCTCGACGATGGCACTCAGCAACTTGGGATCGTGGATCTGTGCTTGTAAGGCTGGTACTAACTTGGCTGTTTTGAGTAGACTGGTTGCAAACTGAAGCAGCTTGATCCGTTTTTCCGGTGAATCCTGGGCTTCAAAGAGGTCACTGATAGTGCCGATGGCTTTCCTCATTGAGGGTGTATAGTCTGAAGCTTCTTGCCATAAGGTTGCTAAGAAGGCATCGGTTTCCTCACCCGTGTTAGGCAAGCTAGCAGGATTGAGCTTGGCATACTCAAAGCCAAAGGCCACCAGTTCTCTGAGGAATTGGGCATCCAGTGTTCCTTCATCGGAGAGTGATTCCACATTCGTCGCCGCCTGCACCAAGTTATGGACAAAGCGCAGTGCTCCCAGTGGGTCCTCTACTCCATCGAGCAGCGTATCAAGCGCTGTCATCCCGCGTTGCAGTTCGGCCCGAATCTCCTGGTAGGGTTTGGGCGTGCTGGGGTCAGTGGGCAACTGCGCGCGCCAGAGGGAATCTAGGAAGTCCGGTGTGGTAGTGGTATCGGTATCAAGTGCCTTGGTGGAATTAAGAGCTGCATAAGTGCGCCCCAACTCCAAATATTATTCAAGACCTGAGCTTAATTCACAAGCTTCAACGCGCTGGAGAAGATAAAGAGCGTTGCTCATCCAAGGTGCCGTTTTTTCAGTTCCTCCGGCTGCTAATGCCCAATGAGGAGAGGGAAGATGACCGCGTGGTGCATTCAAATCAAATTCAGGTTTCCCCTTTGACTGAAACATGTATCGCCATCCAACCCTTTCATGAAAAGCCTTCCAAACACCAAACCAATCGCCATTAAAATCATTGACATCAAAAGACTGAAAGATTTGTTGCTGAACACTGAGGCCAAAATGATGGTCGCTATACTTCAACCAAAGCTGGTCAATCGTCTGTAAGTCCTTACAAGGAAAGTGTTTGAGTGAGTTTTCCCACCCTAATAGTCCAGCAATTGAGCCAGTCCATTTCCGTCCAGATACTTTAAGAATAATCTGCTCTGTTTCTCGATCGGCGGCTTGCCAGTTTCCTGCCGCTAAAAATTGCTCTAAGCGACCATACTCAACCGGACCGAATTCTCGATACATAGCACCTAATATTGCTATCAAAAGCATAGTACCTATCAGTAAAGTTTTGTTATTCATTTGCTCATTAAGTTAATAACGTAAAAAATTGCAGTTTCTGTGTGGAGATTGATACAGTTTTATTGCTGCGGTCAGATACATTCATCTATCAGACTCGCTCTTATCGTAAAGCAATATTAAACTGAAATGTTTGAGTTGCCAGAACGATGTTTTTTCGTATCCAGTTCTGGCAACTGTTTAGGACAAATGTAAAGGTATTAACTACTTTGCCCACCTACGAGGAGTTATTCCATGCGTAAAATCCCCATCCCTATTCTCCCCTGTGAAAGTAATCGCTTAGTCTAATGACCTCTACATCGGCTGGTGCTGCATTGGGACGAAGAACTGGATCAATTTCCTGTCCTGACCACATTCTTAGATACAATCTCAGGTCAAACGGAGCATAAATTTCATCTTGAAGCAGTTCTTGCCCAATCAGTGTATTTTGCAGAGCATCAATTACAAGCGTTGTGCAATTATCGCTATCGCTCTACTCGAACACCTGGACGAACGAGAAATTCATTGAATATTGCTTCGTTGGTTCTGAAAAATCCGTCTTCGCCAGAGTAATTGTAAAACACACCATCTACTGAGATTGCCGCATGTCCAAACGGGTTAAAACCACCACTTCCAGAAAACCCATCAGAACGACCATCAAACACATAGACAACTATGCTTGTGTTGACTACGGTGTTTTCGTTAAGGGGTGGACTGTATGCATATGGCTCACCTTGTTGCCATAGTGTATCAAAGGAGAAATTGGACTCATCTTCCCATTCTGAAACAACAGGCAAGTTTAGAGCTATATGCGCTTTTGCCATTCTCATAAACTCATGCAGAAACTCTGGAGTTTGTGCTTGTGGTTGTAATTCTGGGGACTGCTTGACTTCTTTTAACAGGTAGCTTCCGAGGTTCAGAAACTCTGAGCTGCTGTTAGATAAAACGAAGTCATTAAGCAGGCTTTCAAATTCCTGCGTGCCTTTCGGTATGCTTGAATCACCTTTTTGCCAGATTGTGTCCAGGAAAAAGTTGAGTTAGTTAGTTTCTGAACTACCAGTTGGTTCAAGTGCCGCATAAGCGCTTCCCAAGCGTGCTAATGCACTAAGGAATTTAGGCTCATGCTTCTCCTCCAGCAGTTCGTTCGATTGCTTGGCAACCTTCAACAAATGGGTTTGAAACTGAAAGAGGGGTAAGCTCGGTGAATTGGTGCCCTCCAAGAACTGCTTAAGTTCCTCAGTCCCCTTTTGAATTGCAGCATCGTCTTGTGCCTGCCAGAGCGTGTCGAGGAAGAAGTTGAGCGGTTCATTTGCTGAGTTCGTAGTTGGTTTAAGTGCAGCATAAGCACTGCCTAACCTGATCAAAGCACCAAGGAATTTGGAGTCCTGCTTCTCTTTCTGTAACTCTTGTCCTGTTGGTCCAACCGCCTTCAGCAAATTCGTCCCAAACTTGAGTGATTTAATTCGTTCTTCTTTGGTTTCCAGCGCCTCAAACAAGTCACTCAACTTTTCAATTGCTTGCCGAATTGCCGTGCGATTACTTTACTGGCTGCTGAATGAAACAAACATGGTTTCATTCTGATACCTAATAACCATAAAATAATTCTTAGGTGAAAACAGTACATATGTATCTTGATTGCTAGCAGGTGTAGCGAACCAACAACTTAAACCCAAAAACTTTGAATGTGAAAATGCTGATGTTGTAGATTGTCGATACCGCTGTTTTACAAGTTTCCCCTCAGATTGTTTTTTGATACGAATCTCCTCAACGTATCTTAAAAACTCTGGTTTAGACATTCTTGCACATAGAAATAGACTGGGACCATCCCATCCACGGGAGATTTTATAGTCTATTTCAGTTGCCGATTCAGGAAGCTGTGCTCCAAGAATCCTGGTGATTTCATCCTCAGACTCTGAGTGTCCAATTACAACACCTGCGCCTATAGAAAGGAGGAATAAAATGGTCACTGTTAAAACGGATTTTGCTGATTTTCTTGTCATGTTAAAACCTTACCTTATTTATTAAGGAATCAAGCCTCCGTTTGCGGTGAAAGGCCAGCCATAAAATGCTTCTACTCCACCTCTCTTTTCATACACTATTTCAGATGTCCACTGAATTTCTATATGATAATTTTGAGGATTAATGGTTGGAGGAATTGGCTGTCCTCGATCTAAAGCTGGTCCAGAATCAATTGCTGCGTTTTCTGTGCCCGCCACAGCGAGTCGAGGAAACTGACTCTATTGAGTAACCAAAACTTTTATCAGGCGAATAACGAAACCACAGAGGGGAATACTTGAACGACCCAAATAGGTCACAAGTAATCCTAGAGCACAATAGCACATTAAAGCTATCAATCCTCCAAACCAATAGGGCAAGCTGTTGTTTCTACTCAACTTTCGCTTGATAAAGTACAACAGGGTACTAGATACTAACGGAAAAGCAACTGCCCAAAATCCTATGCCTAGTAAAGGATATTCGTCAGTCGATGCCCAGGAATTCGTACCTACTTCTTCCCCTTTAAGGAAAAGGGCCATATCTGACAAAAAACAAGCTATAAGCAGAACAGAGACGGCTGAGACAACTATAACTAGAATGTTTCTACAGAAACTCCTGAGAAATCTCTGGTTTCTTTGTAATTGGAATATACGATTGCTAGACATAATCTCAATAAAACCCCAAGCTGGTAGCTACAAGCTTACGGGTGTGCGTCACCTTCTATAGAGAAAAAAGAAATGCCCTGACGTGCTGTGACTAGTGCAAACCTTTGACAGGGATGCCTGATTTTTCTATCAAGAAGGTGACACGCACCCTAAGCTTACAATGAGCAGTTGCACCAATCTACTGAGTAATTAAGTCCTTTATCATCCGAACAATAAAAACACAGAGAGGAATGTCTCGACGATTAGCAAACAGCACAAATAAGCCCAATGCAAAGTAGCAGATCAAAGCTGTCAACCCTCCAACCCAATAGGACAAGCTACTGTTTCTGCCCATCTTTTGCTTGATGAAGTACAGTATGCTGCCAGATGCTAAGGGAAAAGCAATTGCCCAGAATCCTAGACCTAGCAAAGGATGCTCACTGACTATGTACCATATTTGCTGACCCACTGCTCTTCCTTTAAGAAAGATAGAGACATCAACGAGAAGACAAGCTACGAGCAAAATAGAACCAATCGAAATAGCCGCAACTAGTATACGTCTACAAGAAGCTCTGAATATGTTCCAAACTTTCCGTGATTGAAATGTACGATTTCTAGTCATAAGCTCAATTAAAATCCAAGTTCACGCTGCAAGTTTTGATACACATAGCTAAGGAATTTGTTGAGCATATACTCTGTGTAAGTAAATTCCCGATAAGGGGATGGACGTTCTCCTGTCAAAGCAGCTTGGGCTGCCCCTGAAAAGCCATCTTCCGTAAATAACCAAATGACTAAGCCTAATCCAACCCACTCTGGCCACGGTGGAACACCTGCATCGGTTGACACTGTTTTTCCGTTTAGAAGTGCAGCAACATCACCAACTAGGCAAGCGGCAATGAGGACTGACAGGATTGAGATACTTGCAATTGACACGGATTTTAAGAGATTTCTCAAAAATCTCCAGATTCTTCTGGATCGAGGAATATGAGTTCTAGACATAAGCTTGGTCAATCTTTAAGTTCACGTTGTAAATTCTCGCGTGCATAGCTGAGAAATTCGTTGAGCATGTATTCTATGCAGAGGCACTCACAATAGGGGGATAGTTGTTGAACTATTAACTGATACTGCATCCCGCCTGACTGCAAGTGCCACCCCTTTAGACATGACTATCTAAGAGGAAAAATAAGAAATCTCAGTACACCTAGAAAAATGAAAAGCTTCACTATAGTGATGAAACGAGGTTCATTTGCAAACGCTGTCGGCATTCTTAAAGTTGGTTCCTCTGAAATGCCTAACTTTTCTAGTTGTCTAAGCCATGCTTCCTTTTCTAGCCCCAATAGAAATGAACCTGTTTTCGTATCCAAGATAAAGTACCCTGGAGGAGCCTCGAATTTGCTAGTTCGAGTTCTTTGTTCTTCGGGTGACAGTTTATCAATTCTACCAAAGACTATACTGCCTCTAACGTTCACTCGGTTAATGTCTCCTCTGAAGACTGTCAAACCACGCGCTATTGCAATATTTGTACTGCTAACTTTGTTAATCTCATAACCATTTGGTAACCTTCCTTCATAGTCAAAAGGAGTACATTTGACGAAAAGTATGAGCATAATGAATACTCCTAATAATTGTCTTATTGTTATCATCAAAGTACTCCTAAAAATTCTCTGTCAATAACTAGTTCACCGACTTTAGTGTGGAACTGTCCAGAAGTTGCTTTCTATTGTCCATGAAGCCCTGAGATCGTAGGGAGTGCCACCTGGAAATTCAATCTTTCCATACTTCTCATCATCAATGAGATTGGCGGTATCTGGGACATCATCAAACCTATCTGAAACTGAATATTCCAATCTTAGCTTGTAAGGATAAGACACAAAATCGGGTGCTCCAGAAAATAGTCCAGCTTGTGGTTCAATTGTTGTATCAAGGGTAGCAGTAAACCTGAGGACTAAATTACTATTTCCCATGACAAAGAAGGTGAATGTAGTATTAACCTGAGTCTCAAGCTCACCATTCACGACAGGATTTGCTGATGTTAGATGACGATTGACATAGTTTGTTGCGTCAAAACTCAATTTGCTAATTCCTTGAGCAACCTCTGGTGTACTCCTATACTCGTCTAATAGCCCCCAAACTTCTAAATCAACAGGTTCCCCATTACCTTCAAAGTAGTGCTGCATAAACCAAGAAACGGCGGGTCCTGGAAAAACATCAAATACCCGGTATACAGGATTAACAGTTGAAGGTGGTGGAACAGGTTCTTGCTGAGAATGGGCAATTATAACATCTGAGAATTGCTGAGCAAGCTTAAGTGCATATTCTCCAAATATCAAGAGATTTAACTTGTCGGAGTTATTTAAGCCTTGGAAGGATGATCCCAGCTTATTAGCACCATTTACTATCTCTTGCTCATCTTGCGCTTGCCACAGGGTGTCGAGGGAAGAAAAGAGAGGGTTATTTTTCCATGCTGAGTTTGGAATGGGGTCCAATGCCGTATAAGCGCCTCCTACTTGCATTAAAGCACTGAGGAACTTAGGCTCATGCTTTTGCTGTTGCAATTCTTCAGGTGCAACTTTAGTTGCCTTCAGCAAATTTGTTCCGAACTTCAACAGTGGTAAGCTCGGTGAATTGGTGTCCTCCAAGAACTGCTTAAGTTCCTCAGTGCCTTTTTGAATTGCAGCCGCATCCTGATTCTGCCATAGCGTATCGAGGAAGAAATTGAGCGATGCATCACCTTCGGTGGTCGTTGCAATCGGGTCAAGCACGGCATAGGCTTTGCCCAACTCCAGCAGCGCACTGAGCACTTGAGCATCGGGTGGCAGCTCCAGTGAAAGTGCTTCCATTGCTCTCAGTAAACCTGTTGCCAACTTCAGCAAGCGAGTGGGATCCGCACTATCTTGAATGAACGCTTGTAATTGCTCTGCTCCGGTTTGCAGCCTAACCTCATCCTGCGCCTGCCACAGCGTATCGAGGAAGAAGTTCAACGGCGGCTCGGTTGAAGGAGCCGTGGGGTTGAGCTGCGCATACATAGCGCCTAACTCAATAAGTGCACTCACAACCACCGGATTAGCATTTTCCTCAGGTGCCAGGCTCTGTCCAACTGCCTGCACCAAGTTCGTAGCAAACCTCAACCATTGCAACCGTGCTTCGGGTGTGTCGAATCCCGCAAACAGCTCACTCAGCTTTCCAGTAGCTTGCCGCATAGCAATGGACTCAGTTTGAGCCGACTCACCTTGCCACAGGGTTGCCAAGAATGCCTCAGTTCCATTCTCAGTTGCAGTCGTCAGCACAGTGGGATTGAGCTTGGCATACTCAAAGCCAAACATCACCAGTTCTCTGAGGAATTGGGCATCGAGCACGGCATCGTCTGACAGTGATTCGACATTCGTAACAGCCTGCACCACCAAGTTGTTGACAAAGCGCAGTGCTCCTAACGGGTCCTCCACCCCCTCGAGCAAGGTGTCGAGCGCTGCTATTCCTCGTTGCAGTTCAGCCCGAATCTCCTGGTAGGGTTTGGGCGTGCTGGGGTCAGTAGGCAACTGCGCTCGCCACAAGGAATCGAGAAAATCGGGTGTGGTAGTGGTAGCCGTATCCGGAGCTAGTGTGGGCTTGAGTGCGGCATAGGTGCGGCCCAACTCCAACAGCCCATTGAC
Source organism: Leptolyngbya sp. NK1-12 (assembly GCF_032598965.1). NCBI lineage: Bacteria > Bacillati > Cyanobacteriota > Cyanophyceae > Leptolyngbyales > Leptolyngbyaceae > Leptolyngbya > Leptolyngbya sp. NK1-12. The sequence continues at coordinate 4,185,615 of NZ_CP053586.1, read as the reverse complement.
CAACTGCTGCTGCTCATCCTCGCTCAGGGTCGGGTAGTGCTTGTCTATCCACACCTGATTCACCACCGTCAGCAAGGCCGCCTGATACACCTCAGTGCGCACTGCATCACGGTCCTCTAGCAGTTGCGCAGCCAGAACAACGCCGCGCTCGGTGGCCTCGGCTCGCGTGTCAATCGTCTCCTCGGCTTCATCATAGATGCCATGCAGCACCCCTGCCATCGCGTCATACAGCTGATAGTGCTCCACCACTGCCGCCAGTTCCATCAGCAGCGTCATGCGATTGAACAGCGCCGCTTTTTTGTGAATCGTCTCTGGCGTCTCATCGATGAGGTGGAAGGCGCGGTCGAGAATAATCGCCACCTTCTCCAGATAAGTGGGAGGACGGTCGAGCGGTGGGGGTGGCGGTGGCGGTGCTCCCGGATCACCGTAGTTGCCGCCAGGGGTTCCACTGCCACCGGTGAGGATCAACCAACCAAACGCTGGACCGCCCCGATAGTCTGACCCCGACGAGGAACTGCCACTGCCGCCACTGGTGCCGCCGCTACTACCGCCACTGCCGCCGCCATCACTGCCGCCCCCATACTCGCCGCTGCCGCTGAAGGAGGTGAGCCAATCTTCATCCACCGCCACCCGCGGCTCCTGAACGAAAAAGCTAAACCCGAACGAAAAAGCTAAACCCGACCGTGTGACGATTGCCTGCCCCGTCGATACTGGTGATTGTGAGGGTATGAGCACCCGCTTGACTCGGAACCGCCAGCAGTTGGTTAAACCTGCCGTCTGCGGCAATCGCTAGGTCAACTTCGCCTTGGTCGTTAAACTGATACACAACTCGCACTCCCGGCTCCATCTGCTTGAGTTGGCCTTTGAGCCGTTCGGTCGCCGCCCAGCGAATGCCATCGATTAAGCCCTGTACCTCAAACACCGGTACTTGAGTATCTAAGGTGAAGGGCACCGCTGCGGTTTTGGTATTGCCATAGCGGTCGGTGGCCAGCACCTGCACGACATGGGTGCCATCGCTCAGTCGCCGTTTCGCCATTGCCTCTAACTGCTCGCGGCTGAGGCGAAAGCGACCATCCGGCTGCACGGCTGCCAAGAGATTGGCATCGGCGGTCGTGGGCATGCCATTCAGCCTGGCCCGCAGCGCCACCAGTTGATGTGGCTGGCTGATGAAGCCCTCAAGCGTGGGGTCTGAGGTGAGGCCATCGGTGTCGGTGCCGCCATGGGCTGCCGTATCGCGAGCCAGGCCCACCTGAAGCACACTGGTGAAGTTATCGCGGATATCATCGCTGAGGTCCAGGGTCAGGACGGTTTCGTAGATGCCGCCCTGGTTGTCTTGAGTTTGGACGCGAATGCTGTAACGCCGTTGCGCCTCGTAATCGAGCACCGCATTGGTATAGAGCTGATGACCTACAACCATGAAGCGGGCATTGTCACTATCGCCAGCCCCCGATACTAGCTGGTAGCGAAACGAGTCATCTCCATCGGGATCCACCGTGGTGAAGTCACCCACCAGCGTGCCAATCGGTTGATTCTCTGGCATCTGGGTCGCACTCAAGCGCAGATCGGTAGGAGCCAAATTATTGGCCACAAACTGGTAGTTGAGTGTAATAGTGCCGGTGTCCTCGTTGTAGCCATCGACGGCAATGAAGTAGGTCATTCCAGCCTGAACCGCAACCTGCACCCGACTTTGGACAGTGTGGGTCGCGATGTCATCATTCTGGGCCAATAGCGTCAAGTGGTTTAGATGGCGACTCACCACCGACAGATAGGTATCAAAGTCACTGCCGAGTGTATCAAGGCTGAGCAGCCCATTTCTGAGTGCGGTCCATGTCCACCAGACTGAGTGAATTGGACCACTTTGGTCGGGTTCGTCCGCTTCGCTCCAGGCGGTGCGGTTGTGCCCCACCACTCGTCCGCTGGTGCCGGTTAATTCAATTGCATTGCTGCGCTTGTCATTGGCGGGTGCGGCCTCAAAGCGATAGTCGAGCTGAATTGTGCCGAGCAGGTTATCATAGCCATCGACGGCAATGTAGTAGGTCACTCCAGCCTGTACGGGGACGGCCAGAGGCGCTTGTAACTCTTCAGGATTGGTGTGGGCCAGACCTGTGAGGGCGCTGAGCTGGCTACCGCTGAACACCGAGACAAAGGGTTCAATCCAACTCTGGCTGGGGTCAAGCGTCAACCAGCCATCACTCGGTGCACTCCAGCGCCACCAGAGCGAATTAATCGGGCCACTTTGGTCGGGTTCTCCGGCCTCAGCCAAGGCATTGAGATTGCTGCCGCTGATTTGACCGAATGGTGCTGTCAGCCAACTGGCATTGGTGAATGAATCATTGCTCGGCGGCGGTCCAAACCGGTAGCTGAGGCTGAAGTCCATCATTTGGTCGGCATAGCCATCGACGGCAATATAGTAGGTGGTGTTGGCCTGCACGGCGGCCTGCACGCGACTTTGTCCCGGACCGTCCTGGGCCAGTCGGGTCAACGTATTGAGACGATTGCCCTGAAACAGCGACAGGTACGTGCCCATGAAGCGCTCATCCCTCGTTTCCACAGTGAATACACCATTGGCGGGTGCGGTCCATGTCCACCAGACCGAGTGAATCGCCCCATCTTGAATCGGTTCGCCCGGTTCAGCGCTGGCATCAATCGTGCTGCCTGTATCCTGTCCCGATGAACCCGACAGTACCTTGGCATTGGCAAAGTGGTCGTTGGCAGGCGGGGCGAAAAGCTGGTAATTGAGGGTAATCTCGCCAGTCTCATGCCCAGCACCGTCTACGGCAATGTAGTAGGTGGTGTTCGCTCGAACTGGAACCTGAATGCGACTGTGGTAATTGGTACCACTGATATCGTCATTCTGGGCCAATACACTCAAGCTGGTTAGACTACTACCGCTAAACAGCGAGAGGTAGGTATCGAAGTTGCTACCCATCGTATCCAGATTCAAAACCCCATTCTTTGGCGCAGTCCAACGCCACCACACCGAGTTGATCGTCCAACTTTGTCCTGGTTCACCAGCTTCTGAGAGGGCATTGACATTCGTCCCAACGACTCGACCATTCCGTCCGGTCAATTCAGCCGCCTGCATAAATTTGTCATTGGCGGGTGGGTCAGCTAGGTTGTACTTGAGGATGATGTTCCCCGTGTGATCAGCAATACCATCTACGGCAATGTAATACGTTTTTCCAGCTTGTACTTCCGCTTGCCAGCGATCTGATTGCATGCCCCAGCCTTCCCCATTTCGCGGCAGCCAGGTGAGCGTATTGAGGCTAGTGCCGCTATACACTGAAACATAGGTGTTAAAATCGCTGTCGCCGGTATCGACTGTAAACACACCATTGCGCGGAGCAGTCCACTTCCACCAGACTGAGTGAATCACTCCATCTTGGGCGGGTTCGCCGCTTTCCCCGAATGCATTGACATTGGTTCCTGTCACCTGATTCGCGGTTCCTTCCAAAAGTATCGCATTCGCCAATTTGTCATTCCGAGGCGACTCAGCGAAGGCATAGTTGAGTGTGATTGCACCCGTCAGATACGCATTGCCATCGACAGCTATGTAATAGGTCTTGCCGGATTGCACCTCGACCTGCACTCGACCTTGAGACCAACCAGCGCTGTAATCATCTTGGGCCAGTAAGGTGAGATTGGCGAAACTGGGGGTGCTGCTGGTGCTGTTGGTGCGAAACAAGGAAAGGTAAGCGTCTACCTGACTGCCCAGCGTATCGACAGTCAAAGCGCCATCTTTCGGTGCCGTCCACTTCCACCAGACTGTGTTCAGGGTACCGCTTTGAGCGGGTTCACCTGGCTCTCCGGTCGCATGCCTATTGTTACCAGGCACTGAACCGGATGTGCCATTCAGCGTTGTCGCAGCAGCTAACTTATCATTCGCTGGGGGTGGCCCGAATCGGTAGTTTAATTTGATAGTTCCAGTAGCCGTATTGTGGCCATCAACTGCAATGGAGTAAGTCTGATTCGGTTGAACCGCAAGCTGCACCTGGCTTTGTGGCCAACCATCCGTATCATCATTTCGCGCCAGTGGTGTCAGGCTGCTCACACTGGTGCCGCTAAAGACCGAGAGAAATGTATTAAAACTACTGCCAAATGTATCTAGTGTGAGCGTACCTCCACTGTTCGGCGCGGTCCACTTCCACCAGACTGAGTGAATGGTGCCGCTTTGGGCCGGTTCGCCAGCCTGTCCGGTTGCCCCCACATTACTGCCTGAAACCGAGCCGGTTGTTCCACTCAAAGTGATTGCATTGCCCCAGTGGTCGTTGGCGGCTGCACATTCAACGAGAACGAGTTGATCACGGATCGTCAACGTGGCAAAATCAGTTTCGGTCTTTAAGTCCGCCAATGCTTGCGGCGATAAGGCATCTCCTTGGACGAGGGCGGCAAACATAGCGCCTTCATCACCTGGAGTATCAGTTGGATTGAGCTGAGCATCGAGGTAGTGCCCGATCTCTTCGAGCAACACGGCTGCAACGGCTTGAGGATGGTCAATCTGGCGAGACAGAAAATCCTCAAATAGATAAATCGTATTCGTCTCGGCTGAAAATGCGCCTTGCACACTCGTCTCGGCTGACGAAGCGGTGGGTAAGATCTCAAGGCGGAGTGGAGCGTGAGTTGTAATATTAGAACTCAACAATTGGCTCAGCGCTGCTCGTCCAGCTTCCACGGTCCACGGTCCTCCAAACGCTTGTTGCAGTTTGACGCTGAAGGCTGGATCTGCCAGAAAAGCTTCTAGCTGCTGAGCAGCCATCTTCACTGCTGCGGACAAGGTCTCCTCAGTCGAGCTGCCAGGTTTGTTGAAGGGTTGAGTGAAATTCAGATTCAATGATTCTACATCCGAGTGGACCAGTGGAGCATCGGAAGGACGGCCAGTGAGGATATCTTGAGGGGAAGCCTGATCCAAAACTGGGCTAGACCAATCAAGAGAATTGAGCTGTGGAACAACAGAGAATAAACTCACCACACCACTTGGAACAACTGCAGAGGGCAGATCTCCCAAGCTGGGCTGAACAGGTTGCTGTGAAGTTAGCCCAGAATTAGGTGGCAGTAGAGGGGTATTGCCCAGCGAAAGTTCAGCAGCCAGCCAATGAATTGGTATCTCTTCCATGATGGTAGGGTTGAATCATTTGAACGTTGAATTGAGCTTGAGATAAGCTAAGCAAGCGAAACTGAGATGCTGTTGTGTATAAAATCGGCAACAACATCAAAAACTTTGCTGCGTTACTTCTCATGAGAAGTCAGCAAGATGTAGCTGAGAGCAATGTCACTCTCAAACTAAAGCAGCAGAATCTGAACGCAAGAAATAATCAACTGATTAGAAGTCACACATATTGATTATTTAGGTGAAGAATTTAGGTGAAAAAGAGGCGCATAGACCAAAAACATGGCCTTGAACACAGATTGAACCCCACTCACTGGGGCAACCTTCGGCAGAAATGCTCAACTTGCCGGTAGGACGAAGCTAGGAGCTAGTGATGTTGGCTCAGTGGGGCGTACCGAGCGTTCAAGCATTCTAAATTGAGAAGAGCTGATGTGGCTGTGGAGGCTGCAACTAGGGCAATCTGAGCAGGCTACTCAATTTGATGCCGTATCAGTAAGCTTCTTGAATTAGTTTTAATTTATACAACAAATGTAAATTTAACGCTGAGATTAGATGAAGCTTAGATGAAGTTTGATTGGGTCTTGGGGTGCTGCAACTAGCGCAGCGATGCCTCTAAATTGTGGTATGCGTAGCAATACACTGTCGAGGAGGGAATCAATGTGCTTTTTAAGGGAAACAGCTTTCCCCTAGTCAACCCCTTGATCACCCAATTAAGAGAACAGACAGCATGGAACTACTCTATGTGGACGTGGGCTACCCCAGTACTACCTTCCTGCGTAAGCCCTGATCAGGTATCTGTATCTGACAATCCCAACTCCTGCCTCCCGTCGGCTGACGCTCTGGGAAGCCTGACTCCTGTTCTTCAAAACACCGTCCGAATCACTCGCTCTCCTAAGTTGCGATCGCCTGCCGATTCGCCCAAGTCCCGCACCACAAACGAACGCTGCAACCAGCGATCAAAGCCGTCATAGCGAGGCGTAAAGGCAGAACGACCATGTACGGTGCGGCGATTGTCAATACAGAGCAGATCGCCTGTGTCGAGCTTGATGCTTCGGTATACCTGGGCAATCGCGTCTTTCAAAGCTTCCAGCGCTTCTTCAGCTTCGGGGGTCAGGGCTTCCATCAGGTCTTCGTCGTAGTTAAGAAAAGGATCTTGGGGATTGCCGTAGAGTACAGGTAAAACTGGACCGTTGCCTTTCACGGTTTGGATATTGCCAAAGGAATAGTCAATACCCGTTCGGTATAACGGTTCAAATAATAATTCACGATGGCGAGAAGAAAGTAGCGGTAACGCATGGGTGATGCTGGCATAGGTAGTTTCGGCAACGCGATCGTGATCGGGCCGCAGACAAAACAGCAGCAGGTATTCCGGTGCGTAAGGGTGAAATACCGTCTCTCGGTGAAATTGCAGCCGAGTTTTAGAACCGCCGGAGGATTGAATTGTTTCCTGCGTTTTAACGGGGGCAAGATTTTGAAACAGATCGCCGTTTTTCTCCTGGATGTAGGACACCAAATGACCCAGACGGCTACCAATCATGGCTAAGCAGCGTTCGCTGACGAAGGTGGTTTTTTCCTCAGAGCGACGAGCATTGATCGGCGTGTGGACATGGTAGAGTCCCGGATCGATCGGCAGACCGCGCAACAGCAAAATTCCTTCGGAGTTAGAGCGGACCTGAAACTCTAGCAAGGCTCGGCGGACAAACCGCGGCATCTCATCGGCGCGCATCTCACAGTCAAGCAAAAATTCTTCGGTATCTTGATAGGGATTAACTCCAAGCGCTAAAAACAAATTGATTGTTGCTTCATCAAAATTACGACAGTCCACCACCTGCACCTGAGTGGAGACTGATGCTTTAAGCTGTTGCATCGCCACCTCCTCCAGCAAATCTACCGCTATGGGAGTAGATACATCAGTTTTACTCTGTTTTTCAGTTCATGGCTGACCAATATCGCGGCAATTACTGGCAATTTGTGTTTCAAATTCTTCTAGCGCCTGAACCGTCCCCACCTGCCAAGCTCGCTCAACCGTAGCGGGAATCAGTTCCGTCAAGGGCAAATCGCGAAACGTGGGGCTGTACCTCGACTCGACATATTTTCCGGCTTGCAGCAAATAGATCGTCAATCTGCCGTTGCCATACACCCATAGCTCTGGTACTCCGATTGCTTCGTAGGCATCCAGCGTCGTTTTTGAGGTGACATCGGTTTTGATTGCCAGATCGGGGGGTGGGTCAGTCGGGGCCAGTCGGCGATGCCCAATCATCTGCTGATAATTTTGGATATAGAAGCAGGCATCTGGCTCTACTCCCGCCTTGCCCTGCTGCTTAAAGGTGGTAGAGCCAAACGGTTCATACTTTCTATTACTTTGCCTCAGCAAAAGCTTGACGATGTCTGAAATTAAATCGTTCGGCTTTTCATGTTCAGGCAGCGGAACCATAATTTCTAACGTTTGATTGCTATAGGCCACCCGTGCGGCTCGCTTTTTACCCAGGTCCTGCAAAATCGCCTCAAATTCGTCCCAGCTCACATCAGGGATCGTGACCACACTGCCGGGTGCGAGTTGGAGTTGGCTGATCGGTTTAGCAACAGGAGTCGGAGTAGCCATTGGTTCGAGCATGACTAAATGCTAGATTCAGCCTATCGCAATTACAGCCTTTTTCAGGCTAGTGAAGTACGAAAAACGGGGTGCAGGGGCACTGCCCCTGCGTGGGGGCGAAGCCCCCCCACCCCCTGTACCTCACAGGAGTGAAAAACACTGTAATTCAGAAGTTCACCGAGTTCTGGCGGCAAACCCACCTTTGATGTTACGGTTCGCCCCAATTCCGGTGATGGCCTCACTGCCTACACTGGAAACATCAAGTTGAAATGAAGCGAATTGAGCAATCAATCCAGTTTTTCAGTGAAATTCAGGTTAACCGCCCATCCCTGGTTCGGTAAACCCGCCTTCATCGAACGGCGAAAGGCACACAGTATATATAAGTGTGGTGCTGACTCCCTGCCGCACAATGCTGTTTGCATGGTTAGCAGACAACCAGCCGCCAACCCGTTTGCGATGAGTAGGGGAATGGCCCCAGGTTACTCGTAACGCACAAACAGCCAAGGGACACTGAACTCCCCAACTGATTGGTTATCCAGACAAGATTCTGTATCTAGAACCGGAGCATTAGTTTTATGGCAAAAGTTGTTGGAATTGACTTAGGGACAACGAACTCTTGTGTAGCGGTCATGGAGGGGGGAAAGCCCACCGTTATTGCTAACGCCGAAGGGTTTCGGACGACTCCCTCGGTTGTTGCCTATGCCAAGAATGGTGACCGCCTGGTAGGTCAAATCGCCAAGCGCCAAGCCGTAATGAACCCTGAGAACACCTTCTATTCGGTGAAGCGATTCATCGGACGACGGTTTGATGAAGTCACCCACGAAACCACGGAAGTTTCCTACAAAGTTCTCAACGTCAACGGCAACGTTAAAATCGATTGTCCTGCCCAAGGCAAGCAGTTTGCCCCTGAAGAAATTTCAGCCCAAGTGCTGCGCAAATTGAAAGAAGATGCCAGCAAATACCTGGGCGAAGATGTCACCCAAGCGGTGATTACTGTTCCTGCCTACTTCAACGACTCGCAGCGGCAAGCCACCAAAGACGCTGGTAAAATCGCGGGTCTGGAAGTACTGCGGATCATCAACGAGCCGACCGCCGCATCGCTGGCCTACGGCTTAGATAAGAAAACCAACGAAACCGTCCTGGTTTTTGACTTGGGTGGTGGTACCTTCGACGTGTCCATCCTGGAAGTGGGCGACGGCGTGTTTGAAGTGTTGGCGACCTCTGGCGACACCCACCTTGGCGGTGACGACTTCGATAAGAAGATCGTGGACTATTTAGCCGAAGCCTTTAAGAGCCAGGAAGGAATTGAGCTGCGCAAGGACAAGCAAGCGTTGCAGCGCCTCACCGAAGCGGCTGAAAAGGCCAAGATCGAGTTGTCGAGTGTGACTCAGGCTGAGATCAACCTACCCTTCATCACCGCGACTCAGGATGGTCCGAAGCACCTGGAAATGACGCTGACTCGCGCCAAGTTTGAGGAGCTATGTGCTGACCTGATCGACCGCTGTCGCGTCCCCGTTGAGAACGCGATGCGCGATGCCAAGAAAGACAAGACCAGCATCGATGAAGTAGTTTTGGTGGGTGGTTCGACTCGGATTCCCGCCGTTCAAGAGCTGGTGAAGCGCATCCTGGGCAGAGACCCGAACCAAACGGTAAACCCAGATGAGGTGGTGGCTGTTGGGGCGGCGATTCAGGCCGGTGTGCTGGCGGGTGAAGTAAAGGATATCCTGCTGCTCGATGTGACACCCCTCTCCTTGGGTGTGGAAACGTTGGGTGGCGTTATGACCAAGATCATCCCCCGCAACACCACGATCCCGACCAAGAAGTCCGAGGTATTCTCAACCGCTGCTGACGGTCAAACCAACGTGGAAATTCACGTGCTGCAGGGCGAGCGCGAGATGGCCTCTGATAACAAGAGCTTGGGCACCTTCCGTCTCGATGGCATTCCGCCAGCTCCCCGTGGCGTACCTCAGATTGAAGTCACGTTCGACATCGATGCCAACGGTATCCTCAACGTCAAAGCCCGCGACAAGGGCACTGGCAAGGAGCAGTCGATCAGCATCACAGGTGCTTCGACCCTGCCCAAGGATGAAGTAGAGCGGATGGTGAACGAAGCTGAGCGCAATGCCGACGCAGACCGAGAGCGGCGTGAGCGGATTGACCTGAAGAACCAAGCAGACTCCTTGGCCTATCAAGCTGAGAAGCAAATTGCTGACCTGGGTGATAAGGTTTCCGATGACGACAAGAGCAAAGTCGAAGGCTTGGTGAAAGATCTGCGCGACGCAGTTACTCAGGAAGACTTCGACAAGATCAAGTCTCTCAGCAGCGAACTGCAACAAACCCTCTACACGATTGGCAGCAACTTGTATCAAGGTGCCGGCGGAGCTACACCGCCCAGCGACGACACCAACGGCAGCTCTGCTGGCCCCAGTGGCGGCGAAGATGATGTGATCGACGCTGAATTCTCTGAGACAAAGTAGGAAACGTCAAACAGTAGGGCTAAATAAGTCCCTATGGTGAAAATTAACGATCGCTTCCGTGGGAGGGGGCGATCGTTTTTTGTTGATTGTTGTTGATTGAGATTAGAAGATGCTTGAAAAGTATCAAATACGCTGCATCTGCCCCCAAATCTCCTCTCTGGTATGCTCGTCAGGGCTGGGACTTCGAACTGGGTTCTCCTTGTCATGCCCACAGGGCTACAAATTGACAAATTGACAAATTGACGGGCTAGAAGAGCAGTTTGAATAGTAATCAGCACCTTTAAAGCCTCCTCTTAGATTGATGATTGATCGAGTAATCAAAAAGCAGTGAAACTAGCCCTAGATCCGGTTTTTGCAACGGCTTTGGAGCTAGTTTTGATGATTAGAAATTTGGCTACAGAACATCTAGAGAACATTTGCAAAGGTAGGAAAAGTAGGAAAACCTGAGCCAGTTGATGGCACATTAGAAGTAGTTTTTTGCAAAATTAAAAGTTGGATTTCTGTTTGTATTGTTTTGGTCAATTAGTTGATGTAAAACAGAAGGTAGGAGAAAGTCATCAATAGGAAACTCCAAGATAATCAGGGTGTATTTCCTTAGCCATTTGTTCAATAGCGGCTGAATTGAATACTGAATCAAAGCACTTAAAAGTACTGATAGGATGCTGATTTAGAGGCATTATCAGTTTGTTTGAGGCTTATCTTCTTGCTCGTACTTTGCATGAGTTGTCAGGTGAAGGAGCAAGGAAATTACTTAGAGCAGCTTGGTTTAAGTGCATTCCAGGGTTAATTTAGGGGGCTGTTCAAAGTTTTGGGTCAATCCAGCGTTTGACGTCGTATTTCGCCCACCCGCGAATCAATAGCCCGCGATTCATCTATGGGCGGGTCAGGCACCGAAGCGAACAGAAACATTTACAGAAACATTTACAGATCCTAATTCGGCTGCGCATAAGCGGGGAAAAGTTTAACTGGCAGAGTCGGAACGTGGTGCTCATAACGTTCCTGGTAGTGTTTTGGCGACATTATATCGACACCATTGCTTTAGGTTTTTCAACTTCGTGTCGAAGTGATTAAGCCTGGGGCTACTGTCTAGACCACAGAGGTATGGTTTTTCTGCTCTGTCTCCTCAAACTGTAACCTACGGCTGACAGCTGAATGGACTCCAGTTGTGACTCTATTTGTGACTCTGATCGGCTACTCTACTTGTTCAAAAGGACTTTCAAAAGGACCAGCTTCTAACCTGGAAAATACTGGAGCCTTAGCTTTTTAGTAGAGCTTTTCAGGCAGTTTTAGCAGAAAGTACTTGCAAAACTCTAGAGTTGTATGTAATTACACGAACTATACTGCTGACGAAATGAACTAGTCCAAAAGATTTTTGGCCAGAGTACAGTGCGTATAACTTTTGAATAGTTATTAAGTTGAAACACGCAAAAATTGCTATTTGATTCTCCGTTCTACGACTACTTTCTAAGCCAATAAGATTTGTCGTAGGAAAACATTGAATTAGCTGAAATTACTCTACCTTTGAACCTATTTTCCTCTACCAAATCGAGACTAGGTTTGGGAATTGCCAGTACTACAGCGATGGTTCTACAGCGTAAAAATACGCAAAATTCAATGTCTTAATGAACTACTTGAACCAGCTTGAACTGGAGCGGTGAGTGTAATAGATTAAGTTCACCTTTACAATAATTTCGCCCAATTTGGCCTCCACATGAGTGTTGATGAAGCTCTAAAAGTCATAGAGCAGGTTTTGCTGCTGAGACAACTGAATCCAATCGAACGATTTATCTTTCAACAGTCATGGCTGGGCCGGAACTACCAAGATATGTCGCAAGATTGCAGCTATGGCACAACTTACATTAAAGAAGTTGGCTCCCAACTCTGGCAGGATCTTTCGAAAGCAACTGGTGAAAAGGTAACTAAAAAGAATTTGCATCTTGTTTTGCGACAAGACAAACGCCATTTAGCGGAATTTAACCAAGAAACCATTCGTAAGACGCAGGGAACTGTAGATGAATCCGTCGCAGCATCTGGAGCCATACCTGCAGCAACACTTGCGGCTGAATCAAACCTCAGAGCCTCCTTGGAATTCCCTTCAGGACTGGTACCAGCAAATTCTCCCTTCTATGTTGCTCGTCCTCCTATCGAAGAACTGGCGCTGGCAGAAATTACCCAACCGAGCTGTGCCCTGCAGATTAGAGCGCCCCGCCAAATGGGAAAAAGCTCGCTGCTGACCCGGATTCTGGCTCACGCGGCGGTACAAGGCTGTCGGCCCGTTTACATCGACTTTCAGGAGGCAGATAATGCGGTGTTTGAGTCGCTGGATCGGCTACTGCGTTGGCTTTGTATTAATGTCAGCCGAAAGCTGGATCTGAATCCGGCCCTTGCAGCCTATTGGGATGAAAGTATGGGCAGCAAAGTTAGCTGTAGTGTGTATTTTGAAGCTTATTTGCTAGAGCAAATTCGGGCACCAATTGTGCTGGGGTTAGACGAAGTGAATCGGATTTTTGATTATCCCACTGTAGCGGATGATGTTTTGTCGATGCTGCGCTATTGGCACGAGCAGGCTAAACAAGGAACGATTTGGCGTAAGCTGCGCTTCATTGTTGTTCAAAGCACAGAAGTGTATACTTCGGCTGATTTTCAGCAATCTCCCTTTGATGTGGGACTGGCGCTGACTTTATCTGCCTTTACGCTGGAGCAGATGCAGGATTTGGCGTTGCGCTATGGCTTGCTGTGGGCGTTGGAGATTGATAGCCCGCAATTAATTAGTCTCTATCAACTGCTAGGAGGGCATCCCTACTTAACGAACTTGGCGTTTTATCATCTGCGTCGTGGTGTGCTCACCTTAGAGCAACTGTTGGATACTGCCGCAGAACCCAGCGGAATTTATGGCCAATATCTGCGAGACCATTTGGCCATCGTACAAAATGAACCTGCTCTGGTGCTAGCCATGCAGCAAGTGCTCAATTCCGACATAGGAGTTCGCTTGGAGACCCTTAAGGTCGCCTACCAACTCGAAAGCTTGGGGTTAATCCAGCTAGATGGCACGCTGGCGAAACCAAGCTGTGAGCTTTACCGCCTTTATTTTAAAAAGCACTTGGCTGATTGTTCTGTGCCTTGTGCTTAGCAGATTGGAAGATAGGATGCAAGCCACTACTTGGTGTCTGCGGCTTCGGGTAAGGGCCGTGGCTGATAGGGCATGGGAATGTACTGAACCGAGGGGCGTCCGGTCATAGGTTGAGGATACAACTCCATGAGATTGTAAATTTCTAGAGGCAGTCCTACCGTAATCGGCAAACCCAATTCCTTGGCTTCTTCAACTAGGATGGGATAGTCGTGGGTGACTCGGCCTGTGGTCAACGCCTCAATAATCCGGTCAATATTTTCTGGATTGATTTTCTGCTGCGGCACCTCATCCTCTAGTAAAGCACGCACAAACCGCTGCACTTGTCGGATTGCTTTGCGGGCAATATCGGCTGTGATCAGAGTCTGGTCATCGATATCACTCACGGGTTTATCTTCCACTACTCGCAACACACTAGCCGCTGGTGTATTGCCAAGCTGAGGATCGACCGGACCAAGGACAGCATTTTCATCCATGACGATTTCGTCGGCTGCCATGGCTAGCATGGTGCCACCACTCATTGCATAGTGGGGAATAAATACAGTCACTTTGGCGCGGTGACGCAGCAAGGCTCTAGCAATCTGTTCGGTAGCAAGTACTAGCCCGCCGGGAGTATGCAGAATCAAATCAATCGGCACGTCGGGGGGAGTCAGACGGATGGCTCGCAGCACCTGTTCGGAATCCTCAATATTGATAAAGCGAGAGAGGGGAATCCCCAACAGGCTAATGGATTCTTGACGGTGAATCATCAGGATCACCCGGCTGCCGCGCTGTTGCTCCAAGGCTCGAATGGCTGCTAGCCGACGAGATTCTACGATCCGCCGTTGAATGACCGGCTGCAACGAAGAAATGAGAATGAAGATCCCAAACAGGTCAAAAAAGCTCATGCAGACTCCTTCCCGATTCGGCACATCAAAGGTGATTAACGGTAACTAACACCCTGAAGTAGGAAAATGATGACCTTCAGGTGCCAGATCTGCCAATCATTAAAGCGGACAGACCGCCAAACAAAAACTACCTAAAGAGGAATCATACAGGGGTTTTTAGCTGAAAGCGAGGGGAAGGCAAGCCAGTTGTCAGTTCCTGTAATGTAGGCTCACTTAGGCTGTATAACCTCAAGTTTTGCTTGGTCGGTCTAGTAAAGTTGGGAACTTGTATTGATTGCTCAACATAAGTCTAGATATACAGCAATTTATCTCGTAAACCTATATATTAAACAGCCCATGCAGCAACTATTCGAAACTTTATCCGCTCAATCTATCCTTTTTGTTCCTTTAGCAATTCTTAGAATCGTAATTCAATCTGTTAACCCGTAAAGATCGCAACGTAGGCTTGGTAAGGCAATGGTTAAGCTATCAGCGGGAGTATCTGCGACTAAACCCTGATCTTCCTATACTTCGGTGGCTTTACAGATTCTGATCTATTGAATCAAATCTCAGTAAGTTCACCATCAACAGGCTTAATGGCTGAGCTGGGAGTATCAAGTGGCTAAAGCCTTTTTAATCCATCGTTTCAGCCAATAAAGGCAGCTAAAATCGTGCAGATCTTGAAGAAACTTTAAGCAATTTCGACGTAGCTTCACTAGATCTTTATAGTGCTATTTGCTACGAGTTTGAATAATGTATTTAGATAGTTACGGGATATTACGGTCTTACTCAGTAGTATTTTGTCTTAGTTGTGTTCTCCTGTGTAGTGTTTTGCGAGAATTACCAGTTTCAAGCGGATGGACGATGAAAGACCAAGTCGCAGATCAGGCTAGTAGGGCGAATCCCTCAAACCAAGTCCGCTCAACCAGTTAATCCAATGATTTGGCGCTCCTGTAGTCCTGGCGTTCTGCCGGTGGTGAACCAGATGGTTGCGCTCTGCCCACAGAACGCGCAGGCATTCGCTCGATGGATTAATTAGGCTACCTTGCTTTGGGTGGCCCTACTGAAGCTGAGCAATCTTGGCGCTATTGACTAGATGGTAGGCCAGCTTTGAACGGGCTGCTAATTTAGCCCTGACCATTTTGCTTTTGTTTTTCTGATTCTAATTTTTCTGATTTTGGTGCTTTTGCTTAGATTTATCTAACCGCTGGAGGGAGGCATCTATCCTGCTAGCGCACCCATTTCTGCTGACTAAACTTGCTGTCGGTTCAGGGTGGGTTAGAAGTGCCACACTTCTGCGCCAGTTTTGTTTTATCTAGCCCAACCCCTTAGCTCGAACAACAAAGGAACTCATGTTGAAACCAACCCGAATTGCTGATACAGCTTCAGTCAATCAGTTGATTAAGCTATGGGCAGCTCGATATATGCCCGATTTATCGGTTCTGCCGGCTGAGAAGGGGCAGTTTCCCATCGCTAGCTTAATGGAATACGCAACTGAAGCAGGGCGATCGCAAACGGTTGAACAGGCAAGGCGACTGCTGAAACTCCACTGCCAAATCGCTGGATTAAAGACCAACTCGCTTTTCTCCTACCTCCCCAATATCGTCAACTTAGCCGAAGCACGTCAGTTGGCTGACTCGGTTGAGCAGGTCTATAGCACTATGCTGGAGGTGTATCTGCAACAGCCGCCTCCTAGCCGCTATCTCCGCTTCA
This sequence comes from Leptolyngbya sp. NK1-12, assembly GCF_032598965.1. Lineage (NCBI taxonomy): Bacteria > Bacillati > Cyanobacteriota > Cyanophyceae > Leptolyngbyales > Leptolyngbyaceae > Leptolyngbya > Leptolyngbya sp. NK1-12. Next base: position 4,169,732 of record NZ_CP053586.1, on the reverse strand, counting down.
TGACTGTCTCTAGCGATGTGTTCAGTAGGCTGGCGCTCTCGGCGCTAATGTTGCCCACCATAATTCAACTTGCCGAGGCTGTAGAACCCGCCATACTTCAGCTTCAAGCCCAGCATCTGTGTTCTTCCAATCGCCGATCGATTGGATTTATGACAACACAGTTTCACTTCAGTACGCGAGAACTGCTGAAGCACCTATCTCCTTGCGAACAGGTGTTGCTTTCACCCTATCTCAAGTTTGTAGAAGAGCAGGTCTGTATTCCGTGGCAGCGGATTTGTCAGGCTGCAGAACACTACTCAACGGTTTCGCCAACTTTCGTTTTGGTTGAGCAGATGTTACCGAATAGCCAGACGATTGCAGAGGAGGTATACCGGCAGGCTAGTGGTCTTCATGGTCAGTCGTGCAGTCAGCGCGGAGCGTTTAGCAATCCAGAGATTGCTGCGTCCACGATTCGCGACCTAAATATGATTCAAGCCTACTTGTGGCTCTGCCTGCTAGAGAATGACCTGACCCCGATTGAGCAGGAGTTGTTGCCGCTCTGTCAAATGGTGTTTCCAACTGTGGGAGTAAGCTGGACCTTAGTTGAATCAGTCCTCCAGCTTCTAGTCCAGGAGATTCAGGCGCGAGTTAAGCCAGATCAGCTGAGCTTGCTGCTCCCCTACACGCGGGCACTGCAAGCCCGGTTTGCAGCTGGTGTTCCAGAACTGCCTGAGAAGAAATTACTTTATCTATAGAAAAACAATGTGACAGGATTGACAAACAATCGACCTATGGGCGTCATACGGTGGCCCTATTCTAAATCTCATAGGTTTCTAGCACCATCCTCAGACCAATTCATTTCCCCGGTTTCCGACGCCGGGGTTTTGCTTTTGTCTCAGTTTTGAGTCTTGGTGGCTTAGTCTGTGCGTGTTCGGTGACGCAGTGGAGCTGGGGCACGTGGTTTTGAGTTTTGAGTTTTGAGTTTTGAGTTTTAAGTTTTAAGTTTTAAGTTTTAAGTTTTGGTGGTGAGGTCGGCATTATTGGGTGTTCGTGAGTCGGTAACCAACGGCTGGCAATCGGCATCCGCCACCCCGTACCAAAGGCACGATCGGTGATTTTGAGGCCGGGTGGGGCCTGTTTGCGTTTGAACTCGGCTCGTGTCACTAGCTTGATCACCTGATCGACGGTAGCTGCATCCTGTCCAGATGCAACAATCTCGGCGGGAGACTTGTGTTGCGTAATAAACTGACAGAGAATGTCATCTAAAATGTCGTAGGGCGGTAGCGAGTCTTGATCAACTTGACCCGGCTTCAGTTCAGCACTGGGCGCTTTGGTGAGAATCGAGGCTGGAATCAGTTCTGACTGGGCAGGGTTTGATCTGGGATTGAAGGAAGGTTCTAATCCTGAAGTGCTCTGGCCTGTTTGATTCAACCAGCGGCAGATGGAGTAGACCCGCGTTTTGGGTACATCGGCAATAGCGGCTAGACCTCCGTTCATGTCGCCATATAGGGTGCAGTAGCCGACGGCCAACTCCGATTTGTTGCCGGTAGAAATCAGCAGATGCCCAAATTTATTTGAGATTGCCATCAGCAAATTGCCGCGAATCCGGGACTGGATATTCTCCTCGGCTAGGCCAAACTCAGTGCCGGCAAATAGCTCTGCAAAGGTCTGATCGTAGGCTTTCATCAAATCGCCAATTGGCAAAATTTGGGTTTGGATCCCAAGGTTTCTTGCTAGCTCCAGCGCATCCTTGATCGAATGATCGGAACTGTAGGGAGATGGCATCAGCACACCCAGCACATTGTCTACCCCTACCGCCGTCGCCGCGATCGCCGCTACTAGAGCCGAATCAATACCGCCGCTCAGACCCAGCACCACTTTTGAGAAACCGCATTTGCGCACATAGTCGCGGACCCCCAGCACCAGAGCTGCCCAGATTTCAGCATCTGCCGTTGCGGGTTGGGGCGCAATCGATCCGGCACAAAGGTCGCCCTTCTCTGGGTCAAACTCCACAATCACTAGATCTGAGGCAAAGGCTTGACCGCGACACACCAGGTCGCCCTGCCGGTCAAATCCGACACTACTGCCGTCAAAAATCAAATCATCGTTGCCGCCCACCTGGTTGGCGTACAAAATTGGCTGTCCGTAGGTTTGGGTAGCCTGCCGCAAAATTGCCTCTCGGAGCTGCTGTTTAGAAACGCTGTAGGGAGAAGCCGAGAGATTGACAATCAAATCGACTCCGGCTGCTACCAGTTCGGCGAGGGGATCAATAGCGTAGTTGCGCTTGCCCCAGAAAGTTTCATCGTTCCACAGGTCTTCGCAGATGGTGACGCCAATCCGCACGCCATCTAGGGTAAAGGCGCGACTCTGGCTGCTGGGTTCAAAGTAGCGGTCTTCGTCAAAGACATCGTAGGTGGGCAGCAGGCGTTTGTGAAAGAACTGCTCGATCTGGCCGTTTTGCAGCAGGGCTGTACTGTTGAATAGGGGTTTGCCGCCAGTTTGAAATGCGTGCGGATTGGGTGTCACCGTGCCAACTAAGACCGCTATCTCTGTCGGTAGGGCCTGGGCAAGCTGAGTCAGCATGGCCGCCATTTCGGCTACAAAGGCAGGCTGCATCAGCAAATCACGGGGTGGATAGCCGCAGAGGGAGAGTTCTGGCGTCAGCAGCAAGCGCGCTCCCTGAGCTGCGGCAGTTTGAGCGGCGCTTAAAATCTGCTGGGTGTTGTACGACAGATCGCCGATGGTGGGGTTGAGCTGGGCAATGGCAACTTTCATAGCCGGCAAGAGGTTGTCCGAAGATTATGTAACGATTATTCAACTGTATCGATTGCCAGCAAACTGTATCCAGGAGAGCTGCTCCCTGGGCTAATGTTCCCCTTGCCCATCACTTCAATGTTGGACGATTACTTTTTGATTTGCCAGAAGAAAAACTGCTGACTGGGCTGAATTTCTACGCCTTCGACATCATTTTGGGCAAATACATAGTCCTTGTCTTGCCAGAGGGGAATATAGGGCACATCTGCGGCCAGCAGGTCTTGTAGTTCTTCAAATTGCTGTTTGCGAGCAGCCGGGTCTTGTTCGGATCGCTGTTGTTGAATCAATTGATTGGCTTTTTCGCTGTAGTAGAAAGATCCGCCAGTTTGGCTTTGCCCTGATTCACAGCCGGTGGTGGCGCTGCCCTTCTCACAGGACATGAACGGTTCAATAAATGTGTCGGAATCGAAATAGTCGGGGTACCAGTCGAGCAGCACAGAAGGATAGGTGCCCTTATCCAGGTTGTCAAACAGGGTAGCGGCTTCTACGCTTTTTGGTTCAATCACCACCATGCCGTCCATCTCTTTTTCAATGGCGGCCTTAAGCGTATTGGCAACCAGATTGCGCTTGGTTGAGCTGGAGGAATACCAGATTTCTAGCGTCAGCGGATTGGACGCAGAAATGCCCGCCTCGGTGAGGAGCGCCTTAGCTTTTTCCATGTTGCCATCGCCATACTGGTCTTTGAATACGGGCTTGTATTCGGCAGAACTAGTAGACAGCAGACTATAAAGCGGTTCGGCCTGCCCCTGAAACACCCGCTCGTTCAGCAGCTCTCGGTCGATCATGGCAGCGATGGCCTGCCGGACTCGGACATCATCCAGCGGCTTGCTCTTCTGATTCAGCACCAGGTAATTCACCACATTCGATCCAGCTTCGATCACCTGCCAGCCGCTAGACTGGGCGTTTTTCACCAAATCTCGAATTTGATCGGGATCGAGGGTTTGATAGGCCACATCGATGCCGCCGGTCTTAAAGGTGTTGTAGAGGTTGGCTGGACTGGCAATAATCTGGATGTCAACCCCTTGGTTAGCAGGTTTTTCGCCCCAGTAGTCGGGGTTGGGATCAAGGCGGATGGTGTCGGGGGAGAACTGGGCCAGCTTGTAGGGTCCGGTGCCCACAAAGTCATTGGGTTTGAATTTGCCCGCACCAATTTCATAGGCTTTGGGCGAAACAGGCGTCGTGCCATAAAAGGCCAGCAGCGATGGAAAGGCAGAAAATGGCTGATTGAGTTTGATGGCAATTTCGTTCTCGCCGGTCGCTTCGATCGATTCCACCCGGTCTGCCAGCAAAAAGGTAGCCCGCCCCTCGTTCTCCATAAACCGCTTGATGGAAAACACCACGGCTTCGGCGTTGAGTGGCTCACCATCGTGAAACTTTACGTCAGTGCGTAGGGGAATCGTATAGGTCAAGCCATCTTCGCTCACCTCGGGCAGCGCAGTTGCGAGCTGGGGCACGAGTTGGGTGGTGCCGGGTTGGTAGGTATAGAGCCGGTCGCCCAGATTTTGCAGCAAAATTCCTGGGAAAACTTCGTAGGCATCAGCTGGATCCAGGGTGCGGGCTTCCAACGTCGTGCCAATCGTTACCCGGCCATCGCCTGTGGCTCCGGTGGCCGGAGTGTTACCTGTAGAGGTAGACTGCCCCCCGCCGCAACTCACGGTCAGCAGCAAACAGAGGCTAAACAGCCCCACAAGCCGCAGTACCCGTTCACGCCGCAGCGCCGACCACCATTGGCGCAGCTTGCTGCTCTGCAAATTTCTCTGCATCCCATCCACTAAATTTTTCATGCCAACCCTCTCCACCTTACTCAGAATCGGCTAGTTCTCTGCATCAGCATTCAACTATAGCAGGCATAAAGCAATCCTAAATTTCAAATCAAATCGAATAAAACAGAGGAAAGGCTTTGGCTCCCTTGGGTTTTACGTAAACGCGCTGCTGTGGTTCTAGCTGAAGGGTGTCGAAGCGGTCGCGGGACAGGTGAGCCGTCACTACCTGACTGTCATCCAGCGTCAGCTCGGCCTGCACCTCCCAACCCAAATGGATCAAGCGGCTAATTCGGGCCGGTACGGTTGTTTCGTCAGGTTGCAGCTCAATCACCACATCGTGGGGGCGCAAAAACATTTCGGGATGGGCCGATTCAATACCATTCGTTTGAAATAGACGCGATGTACTGGGCAGCACGTTAACCGGGCCGATAAAGCTCATGACAAACGGGCTGGCCGGATGGTCATACACCTCGGCGGGTGTGCCAACTTGCTCAACTCGGCCGTGATTCATCACTACAATTTCGTCGGCCACCTCCATTGCTTCCTCCTGATCGTGAGTGACAAACACTGTGGTTACATGCACTTCATCATGCAGCCGCCGCAGCCAAACTCTCAGGTCTTTGCGCACTTTAGCATCAAGGGCACCAAACGGCTCATCCAGCAGCAGCACCTTGGGTTCAACCGCCAGCGCTCGTGCCAGCGCCACCCGTTGCCGTTGCCCACCCGAAAGCTGAGAGGGATAGCGATTGCCCAACCCTGACAAATGCACTAGCTCCAGCAGTTCTTCGACGCGGCGCTTGACTTTAGGCCGAGGCATCCGGCGGATATCGAGACCAAAGGCAATGTTTTGCCGCACGGTCATGTGTTTGAACAAGGCATAGTGCTGGAACACAAAGCCGATGTTCCGGTCTTGTACCTTTTGCTGCGTGGCATCCTGTCCGGTCAACAAAATCCTGCCGCTGTCCGGGGTCTCCAACCCGGCAATAATCCGCAGCAAAGTCGATTTCCCCGATCCCGATGGTCCCAACAACGCCACAAGTGAGCCAGTCTCGATTTCCAGATCGACCTGGTCTACCGCCTTGAAGTCACCAAACTGCTTCGATACTCGTTCCACAACAATACCCACCGCAATAGCCCTCCTGCCTATGACTTGCGCATGACCTGAACACAATCGATTGCGATCGACCGGCAACCAAACCCTAGTTCCCCGATGCGATTACTGTAGAATATCATGACTCGTTCGATCTCGATCCCTTGATCTAAGGCTGCAAAACTTTTCTACCTCCCAAACCCGCCACAGTTGGTATGATGCTTTTCATCTTCCGCAACATCAACCGCATCGGCCATGTCAGACCTCCATGTTTCCTGGACGGAATACCACCAAAAAATTGAGCAGCTTGCCGCAAGGATTTATCAGTCGGGCTGGGAGTTCAACCAAATTATCTGTCTGGCTCGCGGCGGGCTGCGAGTCGGCGATATCCTATCCCGGATTTTTGATTTGCCGTTGGCAATTCTGGCAACATCGTCCTACCGGGGGCCGGGCAAGCAAAGCCGCAGTTCGCTGACGTTTTCCCGCGATCTAACCATGACCACCCCCAACTTGGGCAGCCATGTGCTGTTAGTAGATGACCTGGTGGATTCGGGTGAAAGCCTTAAGCGCACCTTAACTTGGCTAGATCGGCACTATGGCTTTTATGTTGATGAGGTTCGCACAGCAGTCCTGTGGTATAAAGCTTGCTCTATGATTGCGCCGGATTATTACGTGGACTATCTCAGCGACAACCCTTGGATTCATCAACCCTTTGAAGTTTATGAACACATGAACCTGGCTGATTTAGCCATTACTACTTCCGGGGAAATGACAGCGACATCGGTTGCCGATGAACCAATTGATTTAATTTCTTGAGATCAATGTTGATGTTGATTGGATTGACCCAATTTGGTTAGTGAGTTGTGTGTATAAATCTGCTTCAAGTATTGCCATTCATGACGTTACTGCAACAACTCACCCACTCGAATCGATTGGCAATACAATAGCAATACATGTTGTTTCTAGGACGTTTTGAAGAAATCTCCGAGGATATTTGCTTGGAGTGAGACCTGGAGTTATTAACCCATAATCTGTAACGTTTTTTGTGCTTTTTTGCGGCATGACTCTACCCGCGCGCGCTAAGCTTTAGCTTTCGCAGGATTGCGCTAGATTATCCTAATCTACAAGAGCTGATGTTTTCTTAATCCCTCAGCTCAGGTGGAGTGTTTTTGCAGGTCTCTTGCCGCTCTCAAGGGTGCTTACCACCTATTCGAAAACTCGTCAGAGTTTCTGAATTTCAAAGCCCCGAAGGGGTTTTTGGACAGGCTCTTAATGTTGTCTTTATGCTGTAGCCAGCAATTATAAGGCATCGTGAGTTCAATTCTGGGAACAATGACGAGACAATTGCCGAACAGTTATTAAACAACCACCAAACAATTACTAAGAATTGCTTAAGCCTTTGCTTGATGTAATCTTAAACACGAATCCTTGTCATTCAAGGTTGTAGTGTGCATTAGTTTAGGTGAACCATCGCTCAACTTCAGCTTATGACCAGTCACCCAACAGACCTTTGTGCTCATGTACATGTAGAAGACGACCGCACAGGTACGACGGTCTCTACACTCAAGCGGGCACTCGCCGACAATTTATACTACATCCAAGGTAAAGACGAAACCTTTGCCACCCTGTACGACTACTACATGGCGCTGGCCTACACGGTACGGGATCGTCTGGTGCATCGTCGGATTAAAACGGCCCAGACCTACTACGAGAAAGATGCCAAAATCGTCTATTACCTCTCTGCTGAGTTTCTCATCGGTCGCCTGCTGCTCAACAACCTGATCAACCTGGGGCTGTACGACCAGATCCAGCAAGCCTTGAAAGAATCTGGCCTCAATCTAGAGGACTTGATCGACCGCGAAGAGGAGCCAGGTCTCGGCAACGGAGGCTTGGGTCGGCTCGCTGCCTGCTTCCTCGATTCATTGGCCACGCTGGAAATTCCTGCCATTGGCTACGGTATCCGCTACGAATTCGGCATTTTTGACCAGTTGATCTGCGATGGCTGGCAGGTCGAACATCCTGACAACTGGCTGCGCTTCGGCAATCCCTGGGAAATTGCCCGCCCCGACTATATGGTCGAGGTCAAATTCGGCGGCCATACCGAAGTTTATATAGACCAAGAAGGCAAGACCCGCAGCCGTTGGTCGCCCCGCATCACCGTATTCGGCACCCCTTACGATACGCCTGTCCCTGGCTATGGCAACAATACGGTCAACACCCTACGCCTCTGGTCGGCCAGAGCAGGCGAAGACTTTGACTTTCACGTGTTCAATGCGGGCGATTATACCCAGGCGGTAGCAGCCAAGACTTTCTCAGAGAACATCTCGAAAGTGCTCTACCCCAACGACCACACCCCCCAGGGCAAAGAGCTACGCTTGCAGCAGCAATATTTCTTTGTGTCTTGTTCATTGCAGGATATCATCCGGCTGTATTTGCGCAAGCATGACAACTTTGATGCCTTCCCAGATAAGGTGGCGATTCAGCTCAACGATACCCACCCGGCCATCGGTGTAGCGGAATTGATGCGGCTGTTTCTCGACGAGCATCAGCTTGAGTGGCACTACGCTTGGGATCTAACCCGTCGTACCTTTGCCTACACGAATCACACCCTGCTGACCGAAGCCCTGGAGCGCTGGCCGGTTAGCCTGTTTGGTCGTCTGTTGCCCCGCCATCTAGAGATCATCTACGACATTAACCAACATTTTCTCGATGAAGTGCGGCTCAAGTACCCCGGTAATACGGCGAAACTAGCCCGCATGTCGCTGATCGAAGAGGGGCAAGAAAAACAGGTGCGCATGGCCCATTTGGCCTGTGTGGGCAGCCACACGGTGAATGGTGTAGCTGAGCTGCATACCGAGCTGATCAAGCAGGACTTGATGCGGGATTTCTATGAGCTGTGGCCAGAAAAATTCCAGAACAAGACCAACGGCATTACGCCCCGCCGCTGGCTGCTGATGAGCAACCCCAGTCTGGCTCACCTGATTAGCGAAAAAATTGGCGAGGGCTGGATCAAAGACCTGGATGAGCTACGCAAACTCGAGGTGTTCGTTGATGATCCCCAGTTCCGTGCCCGCTGGCGGCAGATCAAGCAGGAAAACAAAATCAATTTAGCGACTTACATCCAGCGCAACAATAATTTGGAAGTGGATGTAAACTCCCTGTTTGATGTGCAGATCAAGCGGATTCACGAGTACAAGCGGCAGCTCCTCTGCGCCATGCATGTCATCACCCTCTACAATCGCTTGAAGGCCAATCCCAGGATGGACATGCTGCCCCGCACGTTTATTTTTGGCGGCAAGGCAGCTCCAGGCTACTTCATGGCGAAGATGGTGGTGAAGCTAATCAACTCGGTGGCCGAGGTGGTCAACAACGATCCAGATGTTGCCGGACGCTTGAAGGTGGTGTTCTTGGCCAACTATTCGGTATCGTTGGGTCAGTTTGCCTATCCGGCTGCCGACCTGTCTGAGCAGATTTCTACAGCAGGCAAGGAAGCCTCTGGGACGGGCAACATGAAGTTCTCGCTCAACGGCGCATTAACGATTGGCACTCTGGATGGCGCGAATGTAGAAATCCGCGAAGAGGTAGGCACTGAAAACTTCTTCCTGTTTGGCCTCACCGCTCAGGAAGTAGTGGATCTAAAAGCGCGCGGCTATAAACCCACCGAATACTATCAGTCCAATCCAGAGCTGAAGCTGGTGATCGACCAAATGGCCTCTGGGTTCTTCTCGCCCAAGGAGCCGGGACTGTTTATGTCGATTGTGGATTCTCTGCTGCATAGCGACGAATACATGCTGCTGGCTGACTATCAATCCTATGTGGACTGTCAGGAACGGGTAAGCGAAGCCTTCCGCGATCAGGACAACTGGACCCGGATGTCGATCCTCAACGTGGCTCGGATGGGCAAATTCTCCTCTGACCGCACGATTGCCGAATACTGCCGCGATATTTGGGATGTGGAGCCGATGCCGATTGATCTGGGCACCTATTCCCAAGCGGAAGCCGGATTGAAAGTAACCAGCATTCCGGAAACCACCTAAACGCTGATTGGACCGCCAAACCGACAGCTCAATCAGTCCTACCATCCCTTTTCAGACATCTGAGAGGGGATTTTTTTAGTTCGTCGTTTGCTTTCATAGTTCAGGATTGGGAATGCGGAATTGGTTATGATATCAAATCCGGTTGATCAGCCAGAGTTCGCGTACAGGCGTTTCGCCGAAACGCCTGTACAACGCGGCATTTAAATTTAGGGCGTTTAGTCGGATTTGATATGATTAGCCCTAGATAGTGACTCAATCTATAGCCGATATCTATAACGATGAATTTTCAATCCACTTCTGTACCAGCCAATGTACCGACCAGTGTGCCGACCAGCGAACTGCCAATCTCAGAATCAGCTTCAGAACCAACCTCAGAACCAACCTCAAAACTAAAATATGGCGAACGTATAATTGCCGCAGGGGAGCTAATTACCTTCCCCAATCCGCGTCTTGGTCGTCGCTATACGATTGACATTACGCTGCCAGAATTTACCTGCAAGTGCCCGTTCTCTGGCTATCCTGATTTTGCAACGATCCAGATTCGCTATGTACCTGATCAAAAGGTCGTAGAACTAAAAGCAATCAAGCTTTACATCAATAGCTATCGCGATCGGTATATCTCTCATGAGGAATCGGTGAATCAAATCTTAGATGACTTTGTGGCTGCTTGCGACCCACTAGAGGTAACGATCAAAGGAGACTTTGCACCACGCGGTAATGTTCACACTGTGGTTGAAGTCCAGCATTGCAAAGCAACTTGATTCACCAATTCTCATGCCAGTCTTTGCTAATTCTGTAGATGACGCTTTAGGAACGCAACTGTTTTATCCCATGCATCGGCAGCAGCAGTTTCGTTATAGCGGGTGCCTGAGGGGTTGGCAAAGGCGTGATCGGCTCCTTCATCCGGTTTATTCAGGGACTTGAGCGCCGTTTCAAACTGTTGAACGGTTTCTACTGGCGGGTTATCGTTCAGTGCTCCAAAGCTGCCCAAAATTGGCGTTTCTGGTTTCCAGATATTGATACGCTTGCCGCAGGTTAACTTCTAACGCCTGCGGATTTTGCATCGCGGCCTGGGAAAGTGGCCTAGCCTGTTCTGGAGTTTGTACGACTTGTCCGTTGTATAAATCAACTGCCAATGCCGTGTAGCCTTCTCCAGCTAGCCGTGATGAGTGATCTACCGGATAATTGTGTGATTAGCGACTTCATCAAGGGCGAAGCTGACGCTTAGACTCAAGCAACCTCTACCCACGCCAGTCAGATCGATGGAATATGACTAGACTAAGAGAGATGCCTTTGATACCGAGAAGCTTTATGAATCCATTGACCCAACTGTTGCATCTCGTCGGTTCGGGAGCTGTAGCCTACATCACGGCCCGCAACTTGCGTGATTCGCGGACTCGGCCTGATATGCTGGCGGGCTTTCAATTGGCAGAAGGTGGCGCAGTGCCGTATTTAGAGGCGTTATCTCAACGAGCCGCAGCGGAAGGCGATGCTTGGTTGGCAGAGAAGCTGGCCATTCATGCGCAAGACGAACGGCGACACAGCCAGATTTTTGCCCATGCCCTGAAGCAGCTAAACAAACAGATGATTGACTTTAGCGCTCTGTCCAAGCAAGCGAGTGCAGACAAAGCCTCAAGAACCAGCGAAACAGCCAATAATCGCCGCAGTCCTTTCCTGGCAGCCTATTATGAAGGCTACAGTAGGGATGATCTGGCTCCCCAGAAAATCGATTGGATTGTGTTTTTTGCCAGTACCCATATTCTGGAGCTTGATGCTAGCAAAGATTTTGCCCGCATGGCGAAGGTTTTACCCGACAGCGATTTGGCCAGCGCTAACTTGAAGAAAGGCTTACTGAGCATTGCCAAAGACGAAGAGCGGCATGCCGCCTATTTACGAGAAGCGATGCAGCGACGTCTGCCCTACGCTGAAGTTTGTGCCCAAGTTGATAACTGGCGACATCGCAAAGTGAATGCCATGCTGGCAATGGTGAGTAATTTGTTCAATAAAGGGGGTGAACTACCGTCGCTGACACGGGATGGTGCTCCGGTTGAGGTGGCTAAAGATCAAACAGCCGATCAAACAGCCGAAAATCAAAGCCAAAGCCAAAGCATTGAAAATCAGAGGACCGAAGACTCCAAAACAGATTCAGAATTAGCATCTGTGTAAACCGGATTTGGGTGAATCGGCTCTGTATAGTATCCAGACAATAGTGTCCAGTTGTGCGGTGTGTTTCTCATGCGTTTCAATCGGGTTTTGATTTTGGCAATTTTACTGACTGCAGCGGCCTGTAATGCGGCTATAACGAAACCATCCTCGCAGTCACAAGGAGAGCCATTAGCTGCTAATCCTCCCAGCAATGCTCCCAGTGCTCTGGCATCGATTGCTCGTGTTCCAGCCCATTCCCTGATTGCTACTCGTCCCCTGACTCCAACGCCGATTCAAATTGCCCTAGCCGATCTGCCTCCTCCCTTTGCCACTGATAGCGCTTCCAAATCCCCGAATGTAGTTGCAATCCCAGCTCAGCCTACGCTGAACGTTCCGGCAGGTTTTGAGGTGAATGTATTTGCAGAAGGGCTGACTCGACCTCGCTGGCTAGCCCTGACACCGAGGGGCGATGTGTTGGTGACGGAAACTGGCCAGAACCGCATCATGCTGCTAGGTGACCACAATGGTGATGGGGTCGCGGAGGTGAAACAAACCTTTGCCAACGCCGAGAATGGCCTGAATCAGCCCTTTGGCATGACCTTTGCCGGCAGCTATTTCTTTCTGGGCAATACCGATGGGGTGCTGCGCTTCCCCTACCAAACCGCTCAAACCCAGATCACTAGCATTGGCGAGAAAATTGCCGAACTGCCTGCCGATGGCTACAACAACCACTGGACACGCAATGTGCTTGCCTCACCCGACGGGCAAAAGCTGCATGTCTCGATTGGCTCAGCGTCGAATGTGGATCGAGAACCACTGCCCCGCGCCTCGGTGCAGGTGATGAATCTGGATGGATCTAATGTACAAACCTTCGCGACGGGGCTGCGGAATCCGGTAGGGCTGGCCTTTCATCCGGTGAGTCAGGAGCTATACACCACCGTGAATGAACGCGATGGCTTGGGAGATGATTTAGTTCCTGATTATCTGACCCGCATCCGCCAAGGTGAATTCTATGGCTGGCCCTATGCCTACCTGACGCCCGACCGACTCGATCCGCGCCACATAGATGGTAATCGCAGCACCAATCCCGGATTGGCAAGCCAAACCCTTACCCCAGATGTGCTATTCCAGGCTCACTCGGCGGCACTGGGCCTGCAATTCTATGATGGCACTACGTTTCCAGAGCGCTATCGCAACGGAGCCTTTGTAGCGTTTCGCGGTTCCTGGAATCGCAATGAAGGCACTGGTTATAAAATTGTGTACATTCCATTTAACGCTAATCATCGTCCTGTAGGACATTACGAAGATTTTGTCACTGGCTTCCTTACCGATCCAGCCGGTCCTACCACTTGGGGCCGTCCAGTTGGATTGCTGGTGCTACCCGATGGCAGCCTGCTGTTTACCGAAGAAGCCAACGGGCGCATCTATCGAGTCCAGCATCGATGAGCAGGGTACGCACAATACAAATACAGCACAACACCACAATACAGTTGAACCCAGTTAAAAACAGTCTCGAAGATAGAGCCGCACTCAGCTAATTCTCAGCTACGATCGCTAGCCTAGATAAGTAGGTCAACCAGTAGGTCAACCCAGTTAACCTAGCTAGCTGTTTTGCCCCTATTTCCGTCTGCCCCCCTTCCTCCAAGGATAATTTCATGACTGATTATTACAAGCCCGAACACCTTGCCCAGTTTAGTCAAGTCAGCCAAGGCAATCCTGAACTGGCCGAAAAATTCTTTGCCTACTACGGGGCTGTGTTTGCCGAAGGTGCTTTATCGGCGCGGGAAAAAGCCCTGATTGCCCTTGCTGTGGCCCATACTGTGCAGTGCCCCTACTGCATCGACGCCTACAGTAAGGAATGTCTACAGCAGGGGTCTGACCTAGAGCAAATGACGGAAGCCTTGCATGTGGCTACTGCCATCCGGGGTGGAGCCTCACTTGTGCATGGCATGCAGATGCTCGATCACGTCAAGCAAGTTGCAATGTAGTAGGGACAAAGCATTTCGATAATTGAGACTCAATCAGACAATAATTGGTTTGCTAAATGCTTGGTCCGTACATTTTAAGTTTTGAATTTTGAGTTTTGAATTTTGAGTTTTGAATTTCATGGTTGAAGCGTTCTCCCCCCCCGAATTGGATCTTGACAGCACCGCAGCGGGTCCCAAGCCGACTACTTCGCTGATGCGTCGTCGATTGCCGTTGGCCTCTCCCCAGTATCAGATGCAGAGGCTGGCCGAATTGGATCTGTCTCATACGGCGTCTCAGGGCAATTTTTCAGTTCAGATGGCTCAGCAGGGATGGTCAACCTTGCAGCCTGCACAGTTGGAAATTTTTCAAATCAATGTCGGCAAACTGTGCAACATGACCTGCCGCCACTGCCATGTGGATGCTGGACCGGATCGCCGCGAAATGATGGACCGCGAGACCGTGGACGCCTGTCTGCGGGCGTTGGACCAAACCACGGCTCACACAGTAGATATTACCGGCGGCGCTCCAGAGCTAAACCCCCATTTTCGCTACTTGGTGGATCAATGTGTAGCGCGGGGTAAGCATGTGATCGATCGCTGTAATTTAACGGTGCTGTTGCTGCCGCCGTTTCAAGATTTACCAGAGTGGCTGGCAGAACGAGGTGTGGAAGTGGTTTGCTCGTTGCCTCACTACCGCAAGTTTAATACCGACAGCCAGCGCGGTGACGGCACGTTTGAAAAATCGATCGAAGCCCTACAGCGACTAAATGCAGCCGGGTACGGTCAGGGTGATCCACAGCGCCAGTTGACCTTGATGTCCAATCCGGTGGGGGCGTTTTTGGCCAGCGGTCAGGCCAAGATGGAGCAGGAGTGGAAAGCTGGATTGCAAAAGAACCACGGCATCCAGTTTGATCGGTTGATTACCCTCAACAACATGCCAATTTCGCGGTATTTGGAATGGCTAGAGCAGTCGGGCAATTTACAGCGCTATATGGAATTACTGGTCAGTCGCTTTAATCCAGCAACGATTAATGGGTTAATGTGTCGTAACACGCTATCAGTTTCCTGGGACGGACGCCTGTTTGACTGTGATTTCAACCAAATGCTGGATCTAGAAATTCGAGATCCTGCCGGCAAACCGACCCATATCCGTAACTTTGACCCCGCCCAACTCGCCCAACGGCAGATCATCACAGGGCGTCACTGCTTTGGCTGCACAGCGGGAGCAGGCAGCTCTTGTGGAGGTGCGATTGAAGCATGATGCCTGCGCTACAAAATCACTGAAACTACTCCAAAACTACCGAATTCACTGTTCAACACCAAAGTAACAACACAAATCTGGAATCACAGAATGTGATGATCCTGCGGACTCCAGATCGGTGTATTTAGCTGTGCCAGAACCAATTAGCCGTATGCCTAATCGATTCAACCCGCTTGCTGCATCTCATTTTGCAGCAGGTTCAGCAGTTTATAGTCGCCTCTAGCTTTAGCAGCTTCAATTCGTTGCTGCAATCGACGGCGGATATGCATTTGATGGGTCTGCTCATATTCTGCAAACTGAGCTTTGCTGGTCTGCCATCTAGGATTGGTGGAAGCCATAGCCCGTTTAGCCGAAGCTTGAGACAGAGATGTCACTGGAGATGTCACTGGGCGAGCGACCGGACGAGGTGCAGGCATGGTTTGGCCTGTTTCAGTCGTGCGATAGGTCGCGCCTCGATAAGTGAGGGTATGAACCGGCTGAGGTACCGGAATATGGCGAGGATAACTAAACGAAAAAGCTTGCCCCCGATAGGTGCCTTGAATTGGGCTATCCACCATATCCACAGGTTGGGGTTCGCGATTATAATGTGCTCCACGATAGGTAAGCTGCATATTAACTCCCGGAATGCGTCATTCAATCAGGTGTAGAGAGGCGCGTTCCTTCAGGAATAACTCCTTACTTCCGTCCCCACCCTAAACATGGCGGGCAGAGATGAACGAAACATCTTTTATTTCTGTATCTTATTTTACTATTTTGCCAACGAAAAGACAATTTCACTAAATGTAACCCAAGGCTAATCTTCATGGAACTACGGGTCTGCCTAAAGAATGATTAAGGATTTGGAGTGTTAAGGGGTTGGCAGCAATGTTGAACACAAATTTCCCGAGCCTCAGAGCGCTGAAAACTAAAGATTGTTGAAAAACTATGCCCGGTCGTCGCATTTCACTAGAAGATGGTATTCACTAGAAATCCGTGTAAGCCTTATAAACAAACGCTTATGCTTACGATCCCTTTAGAAATAATTAAGAGCGCTTTATGGAACGTCGTAAATTGTTAACTGCGTTAGCCCAGGGGGGAATTGCCGCCACAACCGTCGGTGTTGTTAGTAGCTGCAACAGCTCCACACCAACGGCTTCAAGCGGCACGGCTACGTCCGATGCTTCGCTGCCTACTGTTGAGTGGCAAATGGCGACAAGCTGGCCGGTTTCCCTCGATACGTTGTTTGGTGGAGCCAAGCTGTTTGCCGATCGGGTAGCGGCAATGACGGGTGGTCGGTTCAAGATTACGGCGCGGGCAGCGGGTGAACTGGCTCCGGGACTGGAAGTACTAGATGTCGTTTCTCAAGGCGCTGTGCCCTGCGGCCACTCGGCCTCCTACTACTATGTGGGCAAGAGTGCGGTGATGGGCTTTGGCTCTAGCTTGCCCTTTGGCTTTAATGCCCAGCAGCAAAATGCCTGGCTGTATGAGGGTGGCGGCTTGAAACGACTGCAAGAAATCTATGCCAGTAAATTCAATGTAATTCAGTTCCCAGCGGGCAACACGGGTGCTCAGATGGGCGGTTGGTTTCGCAAAGAAATTGCCCAACTCAGCGATCTGCAAGGGTTAAAAATGCGGATTCCGGGTCTGGGTGGACAGGTGATGGGCAAGCTGGGCGTGACGGTGCAGACCTTGCCGGGTGGCGAAATTTTTCAGGCCCTACAAACCGGAGCCATTGATGCGGCAGAGTGGGTCGGCCCCTATGACGATGAAAAGCTGGGATTGAACAAAGTCGCGCAGTTCTACTACTATCCCGGCTGGTGGGAACCGGGCACTACTCTGGAAGTGCAGATTAACCTAAACGAATGGAAAAAGCTGCCGCCTCAGTATCAGGCCGCAATTGAAACGGCGGCCCACGAAGCCAATATGATTACCCTGTCGCGCTATGAGTCCCAGAACAACGAAGCGCTCCAGCGTTTGATCCAGGGTGGGGTGCAGTTGCGCCGCTACAGCGATGAGATCATGACCGCTGCTGAACAAGCTTCGTTTGCCCTCTACGATGAATTTGCGGCCAAAGATGCCGATTTCAAATCCGTATTTGACGAGTGGAAACAGTTCCGCAACCGGGTTTACGCCTGGAATAAACTCAACGAAGGCAACTTTGAGCAGTTTACTTATGCCCAGTTAAAGACCTAGAAGAGAAGAAACAGCTCAGCTAAACCGCAGTGCAATTAGCGTTGGATCAGCAGGCATCAGGTAACGGGTTGACTGCCGAATCAGATGCCTGCCAAGCCATGATTGAGCAATTACCAAAGCAATTACCAATAAGCTTGCCAACAAGCCTAGCGATCAATTGGTTCAACTAGGTTAATTTGAATGCGGGCGCGTTCCTCAATGCGGTAAACAATGCCTTGGGTGGGCTGCACTTCGACCCAATCGGGCACAAAGCCGTTGCAGTCAAAGCCAATCGAAATTGGATCGAGGGGGCAACGGAGGGCGGCTGGATCGGGATAGGCTACGACAATTTCGCCCCGATATCCACTGTAGGTTTCCGTGACACGGTAGATGCCGGGGCGCAGCAAGGTGGCGGCAAAGCTATCTTCGGCATTGAGCTCGCGACTGTCGAACTCGTGGCTATCGCAATCCTCACTGCGGCGCAGCACCACCGAATAGCCGCCCACACCCCGCGAGACATGAAACACGGCATAACCCGCTACACTGACGCTAAACTCGCTCACCTCACGGGCATTCAGGGCTGCCAAATCAATGTTCACCTGCGTTGCCGTTGAGCATTCATCAACGGTCAGCACCAACTTGGCCACGACTTGGCCGTCCCGCAACACAGTGCCTTGATATTCACCCGGTTGATCAAATCGATGCACAACCATTCCCAACATCGACAAAGCACCACTATCAATGCTGGTCTCTGTAAATAATCGTTGATTGATTACGGCTTTCATCGTTACGCTCCTACATTCGCTGACAAAATCATCTCTACATCGTTCACTTTTACGGCAAAGTCGCGGACCGGGATCTTGACTGGGATCAGCGTCAGGGCACCCGTAGGCGGTGAGATTAGCTGTTCGCTCAGGATGGGCAGCGGGTCTTCAAATTCATGCAGCGGATACTGATTGGCAAAATAGTCAGCAATAAACTGGGCAATCGCGTTTAGTAAACCGAGGCTAACGCCGAGCAAATTCGATAGCCACTCGCCAATATCGTCAGGTAAATCCAGAATGGCGCGAACTAGGTCAATAATCGGTCCCAAAATTGCCAGAATCAAATCCTTCGCCCAGCCCGGTAACGGTCCCAGCAAACTGTTCAAGGCAGCTTTCACGGCATTTTCCAGCAGATCGCCAACCGTATCGGCAAGATCGAGCGGATCCAGATCTAGCGTGATCGGATCGATAAAAATCTGCCATTTGTTCGGAATCGCCGGGTCTCGTTCTTCCGCCTCTAGGTCTGACATGCTGGAGGTACGAGCCGGATCGACGCGATACTTGGTCAATAGCCGCGCCGTTGCCGACACTTCCGAGGTAATGCCACTCAGGGGCAGAGTAATGCCGATATCAGGATTGGCACTAAAAATACAGAGGCGAGGTGCTCGCAACAAACAGCCCCCGAAGGGATTGGGAATAATGCAAAATCCGCCAATGCAAATTTCGGGAATATCAAAGCCAATTCCCGCTTCTAGTGTGTCCCACTTGATGTCGAGTTCGCTAATACTAACGCTGTTGTTGTCCCGCAGGTCAACCGTACCGCCTTCTAGATGGGCCGCAACCGCATAGCTGGCCGTAAATCCACCAAAATTGGCGCTGTCGCTTCTAGCAAAGCTGAAGTTGTCGCGCACGATTGTGAAAAGCTGACGAAATGTATTCTCTGACGCTGCAATCGTTAAATCACTCATGGCATCACCTGCAAATCTACAAATAGCTTGAGTTGGTCATCTTCGATCGCCGGATTATGGGGAATCGCTGGCGGTTTGGGCATGATCAGGGGCACGATGGTTCCGGGGAGATTGTTCAGTGTGGTCAGCAAATCCAGCACTAGTTCTTTCGCTGCTGTATTCACCCGCGGCAAAATCACCAACTGCAGCAGCAATTCCAAATAACATTCGATGTTGCTTTCCAAACCCTCTGGCTTGACATCGACAATCTCTAGAGCGTCTACCTTCGCCAGCAGGCGCTGCTCAGAGCCAGACAGCACAACTTCCACATGCCCAACCACAAACAAATCCAGGCAGAAGCAGTTGAGTTTGCGGCTTGGCAGCACCACGACTGGATTCCGTTGCGCGGCCAAACTCGTTGTATTGGTTTGATCAGGACGAACCGCATCCAAAAAGTCTTTTTCGGGGCAGCCCAACCCACCGCAAACCGATGCCCGAATGGCAAACCGCTGTTCCTTTAGGGGTGGTTCTAGTTCAGGCGGTAGCTCAAACAATCGGCCTGGATGCAAATCTAGCTCTGCTTTGACGAGCTGAACGCAAAAATTCAACCCAACCTGCACACTATAGCTAGTACGGGCACCCAAAACCGGCAGCGGATCTTCGATCGTGAAGATGGGATTGGGGCGTCCGCCATTTTTCTTGTTGGCAAAAAACGAATCATTAATAGAGGAGTCGAAATCAACCGGAACACACCAGAGGGCGCGATTAGAAGCCACCGCAGCTGTGGCGTAGTTAAACAACGAGGGACGTTTTCGCATGATGTGTCGGACAACCCGATTGACGCCTGCTTCATTGACTGAACCATAAAGGTCAGAATTATCTGTAAATGCCATAAATCTCCTTGCACAATTTGCGTGAACACAGCAAGTTAGTCAGCAAACAGAAACGAAATCCCAAATGCATCATTCACCCATCTATTCACGGTGGGTTGCTAGTCATGCCTCAAGTAAGAACCACAAAAGATTCCCCCTCCGCCTCCGGCACCTCCCCTTGGCACGGAGAGGATGGATGGGGTCCGAATCTGTAGCCAAACTTTAGAGAATTGATACGGCCTTTTTCAGGCTAGTGAAGTACGAAAAACGGGGTGCAGGGGCACTGCCCCTGTGTGGGGGCAAAGCTTCCACATCCCCCATACCTCACATGAGTGAAAAACGCTGTATTAGTTTTTAACTGGGTTGAATGATGTCTTGAAGCTGAAATGCAAAATTGAAATTCAAGCGCGGTTGATGCATTGATTCAATGTTATGTTGATAGGAAAATGATAGTCATAGCCTAGTCATAACAACGTGCAGCGATTCACCGTAACTCAATGCATTTCCTGACTGGTGTATTCACTTTAAGCAACTTGATCAGTAGCCGGCATTACCCAGATGGGTACTTATCCGTCTCGTTTGCAAGAAACATGGGCAACATTAAAAACTTATAAATCCGCTTCCTATTGCTTCGCCAGCCACAGACGGTTTTCTACTTCGGTTGGGTCTGCCCGATCTTCGTAGGCCACACTCAGCTTGTAGCCGCGCCGCGTCAGGATTTTTTGTAGTTGCTCCGATGGATTGAGCAGATAAACCGGATCGTAACCCGGCGCAATTTTCAGTTTTCTTGGTTCGGTAGCCACTAATTGCAGCTTCACGTCTGGCTCTAGCCACGCACTAAAGGCCAGCGTGTCCGTCACTGGACCATCGCTAACTACAAGCGGGTTTGCTGCCTGATTGATCAGCTCAGCAACCGGGGGATAGTAGCTGCTGCGGGGTACACTTTTATTCCACCAAACGACGGCTTGGGAACTGGCTATACAGGCCGCCAATCCTCCGGCCACTAACACCACCATAAACCCGCGCCAAAGCTGCTGCCGCCAAGTTTTTGCCCACACCGCCTGCGTCGCAAATACATAGGCATAGGCGATCTGAATCCCGAAAAAGCAAGGAAACAAATAGCGAATTCGCAGCGAACGCCGCCCGCCCAAAATCAAATCTGGTACAGCTAACACCGTAAACGTAACGCCAATCAACAGCAGCACAAACAGCCAAGCTCGCTTGGGCGCGGAACGACAAAATACATAAAGCGCAATCAGCGTGATGATGACTAGGAAAATATTCGCTCCACCCAACTCACGACTCAAAAACGCCAAATTGAGATTAAGAAACCAGCGATCGAAAATATAGCTGGAAGAATAACCATCGTTGAGGGAAATCGTAGACTGCTGGACCTTTTGCCAATTGCGGACCAGGATCAGCAGCCACGGCACTAGACTGAGACTACCAGCCCCAGCTGCAATTAAATAGGTTCGTTTCATCCGCCATTGCTCGGTCAAGAAAACATATAAACCTTGAGCCATCACAACTAGGCCAAACAAAAGCTGGGTATACAGTCCGGCAGCTACCGTGAGGCCATAGGCAATCCAATTTCGGCGGGTGTTTGTTCGCAGCGTTCGCAGCAGCACCGCACTCGACAGTAAAACCAGCACCGACAACAGACTATAGGGTCGGGCTTCTTGAGCATAGAGCACATGCACCGGCGTCACGGCCACCAACCCCATGGCAATCCAGCCAACGATAGGCGCACCAAATAGTTCGCAGCAGAGCCAGTAGAGGCAGGGCAATACCAGCACACTAAACAACGCTGTCAGAAACCGCATCGCAGTCACCGAATGACCAACTAGTCCAACCCAAGCCCGCGCCAGCAAAAAATACAGCGGCGTGTGTTCAGCGGTTCCTGTGAGGGCGTTCCAAGTGTCGTCCCAACCCTTTTCTGAACTGAGCTGCTGAAACTGGTGGAGTTGGGCCGCCGTAATCACATCGCCAGTAAACAGCGTCTCAATCAGTTCGGTTTTGGTATAGCCCAGTGTCCGCAGGGATGAGTTGGTTTCGTCGATCCAGTAGACCTTTTTATCGATGTTATAGAAGCGAAAGAACACGCCCAGTGCGATTAACACAATCACGCTGTACTTGAGCCAGCGCGGCAGCGAGCGTCGTTTTTCCCGGTCTAGGTTTTCTGGCTCTAACGGTGCGTCTGCCCCCAGTCCAACCTCACTGTTCATACCGCCAAACTCGTTTAAAACAATCGGATAAAGTCCACAAAAGTTTACAGGATTAAGGGACGTTTTGCCTGCCAAGTTTTAAGTTTTGTGGCTTATAGCGGTTGAGATTTAATCGTTTGACCGGCAACCCTTTTACAATTCAGAGCTTACAATTTCTGCCTATTACTTAGCCTTCACTTAGCCTTCACTTAGCCCTGAATCAGCCTCCTTAGACGATGCTCAGCAAACGATTGTACGCCACCTTATTTCCCGGATTAGTTTCTGATTCAGTTTCTGATTCAGTTTCTGGATTAGCTTTTAGATCATGGCCTAGCTCGCGCCAGCAACTGCGGTTTTGGTTAGGGGCCAGTCTGCTTGTGGCCGTGGGGTATGGAATCTGGGGCTGTCAAACAGCTTGGTGGGGGCAATATGTGGTGCAAGACGACGCCCGACAGCATTTGTTTTGGCTGCGGCGATTTCTGGATCCAGAGCTGTTTCCCCAGGATCTGATTGCCGATTATTTCCAGTCGGTTGCGCCCTGGGGCTACACCCTGTTCTACCGCATGTTTGCAGCCGTGGGGATTGATCCAATCTGGCTCGGTAAAGGCTTGCCGCTGGTTTTAGGAGTACTGGCCACACTATACGGGTTTCGAGTCTGTATGCAGCTACTGCCCATACCGTTCACGGGCTTTCTGGCGGCAGTGCTGCTGAATCAGGTGTTTTGGAGCCACGACGATTTGGCATCTGCAACCCCCAGAGCCTTTATGCCGCTGTTTTTTCTAGCCTTTCTCGACTATCTGATGCGGCGGGCGCTGTGGCCCTGCTTGGTGACGATTGGGCTAGAAGGGTTATTTTATCCCCAATATGTACTGGTATTCGCCGGAATTCTTTGTTTACAACCCCTGCGCTGGCAAAATGGCCTGAGGCTGACTCAGAGCCGCCAGGAGTACCGATTCTGTTTAGCGGGTTTGCTAACCGCGCTCTTGGTGCTGCTGCCCTATGGGCTGATTACGTCACCCTATGGTCCTGTGATCACGGCTGCCGTTGCCAAACAGCTTCCCGATTTTGCTCCAGACGGACGCGGGCGCTTTTTTCTGTCTGACCCTTGGATGTTTTGGCTATCGGGCAACCGCAGTGGCATTTTTCCCACCCTAAAGCCACCCTTACTAGGATTGGGGCTATTGCTACCAGTCATGCTGGGACTGGCCCACCTCTCTAAATTCATGCGCCAGCAACTGCGACCAACTCGCCATATCACAGCCAATCTGCGGGTGCTGGTACACATCGTGGTAGTGGCTCTGATGCTGTTTGGGGTAGCCCATCTGCTGCTGTTTTACCTGCATCTACCCAGCCGCTACACGGCCTACACACTGCGATTGGTGCTGGTGTTTGCCACCGCTATTAACCTGACCCTATGCTTGGAAGCTGGCTTACGCTGGCTCCAGCAATACCAGCAATACCCAGCTTCCTGGCCTCGTCAGATGCTAGTTTGGGGTCTAATCCTAGGGTTCGGTGGCCTGCTGTGGCTCTACCCAACCTATGCCGAAAATTTTCCCCATACGGGTTACAGAACGGGTACTGCCAAGGCCCTGTATCAGTTTTTGGCACAGCAACCCAAAGATAGTCTGGTGGCCTCCCTGTTGAAAGAAGCCGATAATCTACCCACCTTTGCCCAACGCTCGGTATTCGTTGCGCCCGAATATGCCGTTCCTTACCACATCGGCTATGCCACTCAATTTCGTCAGCGAGCCATCGATTTGATTCAAGCCCAATACACCTCCGACCTAGCTACTCTGCGATGGTTTATCGAGACCTCCGGCGTCGATTTTTGGCTGGTCGATGCCAACTCCTTTAATCCTGCTGCTCTGCCACAATGGATTCGCCAATACCCGCGAGCGCTGCAAGCTGCCTTAGACAACCTGAAACACGCCCCGCCCCTAGTGCAGCAACGCCTCAACGCCTGTACAGTTTTGCAAGAACGAGATTTACGGCTATTACAAGCAGCCTGTTTGCTAGAGCCGCATAATGAGTACAATACTGAGTGAATTTGCCTAATCTTGTGAGCGATATCTTGAACGATAAGCTCCTTCGAAATTATCCAGCTAAGCTGATTCAGCTCTAGGCGAACCAAGGCCATGCCCCAAACACCAATCTCCACAGCCCATTACTTCACATTTGAGGAATACCTCGCCTACGACGATGGCACCGAGCGGCGATACGAACTAGTAGATGGAGAGTTGCTAGAAATGCCTCCAGAGAGTGATGACAATAATGA
This sequence comes from Leptolyngbya sp. NK1-12, assembly GCF_032598965.1. Taxonomy (NCBI): domain Bacteria; kingdom Bacillati; phylum Cyanobacteriota; class Cyanophyceae; order Leptolyngbyales; family Leptolyngbyaceae; genus Leptolyngbya; species Leptolyngbya sp. NK1-12. The sequence goes on along the minus strand of NZ_CP053586.1, from coordinate 4,145,463 downwards.
CATCGCTAAACGGTTGTTTGTAGAACTGCTGAAACATGTTCCGGTTAACCGAATTGGCTATAAAGACACCGAAATCGAGGTGAGCGGACGACGAGCCAAGTGTCGTTTGCCGGATTTGCTGGTTCATACCGAAGAATCAAAAGCCGCTTTGGCTGGAGCCACCCGGGCCACCCTCACCCGCGACATGCCGCCCCCAGCTCTAGTGATCGAGATTGTTTCCCCCGGTGCTGTCAACCGCTCTCGCGACTACCGCCACAAACACACTGAATACGCAGCCCGAGGCACCGCCGAGTATTGGATCGTTGATCCGGAATTGCAACAAGTCACAGTTTGTCAGTGGAATGACGGCCAGTACGAAGATACCGTAATTACGGCAGACCAACGGATCGCATCCAGTATCATTCCAGCATGGACACTAACGGCCAATCAAATTTTTGCCAGCTAAGTCATTGACAGGCTCTATAAAACCGAGGCGATGCAGCTATTACAGCAGCCTAATGATTCAATTTTGTGATTCAATTTTGCACTGGCACTGCCTGCATCCTGATCCCGCATCCTTTATTCTTAAAGAAGGTTAAGCAGCAATCGCTTTTTGAGTGCATGAATATTACAGAATTTTTTCAGCAAAGCGTTGGCAAATGGGTTTCGCAGCGCAGCAGCCACCATTTGCTCCAGAACCAGACCGAGAACGCCAAATCAGATTTGATGGTCGAAGCCTTGGCGCAGGATGATCCGGCGGTGATGCAGCTCTGTCAGCAGTTGGGGGTCGATCCGGCTCAGGTATTGTGTAGCCTCAAGATGAACTGGAATGGCATTGTGGATCGCAACCCCAAGCCTCAGGTTGGCTCTAGTTTGCTGGTGATTGTGCCCGATGCGGCTGACTCGAATCAAGGCAAGCTGTTGCGGCAGGCTAGCAATTCGCCGAAACCGATGATGGGGCGCTACGAAATGGGTGACGATGAGGTGTTGACCCTCACCAGCGAAGCAGGCGATCTGTACGCCGAAGAACGGATCTGGTTCGCTAATCCCAACTTTCGGTTGCGGACTAGCGCCGTAAAGCGCAACGGCAACTATACCTCAGCGGCCTTTTGTTCGGAGATTCGTTTAGGTGGCGCAGCACCCGCAGCAAAACCAGCAGCGGCAGAAGCAGCAAATTAGCTCGCAAGTTACAATCCGTTGGGAAAAACTCTGGGGAGTAGAGGCTTGGCATACCACCAGTTCTCAGTTTTAAGTTTTATTGGCGCAGCCTGCGTGGAGTGCGGAGTTTTGAGTTGCACAATTAAAAAGGGCAGGTCAATCCTGCCCAAGGATTTCCCCGATTAACCATCTAGCTTTTTCTGGAGCAGTTGATTGGTCAGCTTCGGATCGGCCTTACCGCCAGTAGCTTTCATCACCTGACCGACAAAGAAACCCAGCAGGTTTTTCTTGCCGCTGCGATATTTTTCTAGCTCATTCGGATTGGCGGCAATTACCTTGTCGATCTCGGCTTCGATCAGATTGGGATCCGAGATTTGAATTAGCCCCTTCTGCTCCACCAACTGTTTAGCCGAGCCGCCCTTGGTCAGCAGTTCCGGCAGAATATCTTTGCCGATTTTATTGCTGATGGTGTTGGCTTCGATCAGCTTGATCATTTCCGCCAGCGATTCGGGCTTGAGCGGAATTTCGCTGATACTAAGCTTCTCGTTGTTGAGGTAGGCGCTGATATCGCCCATGATCCAGTTGGCAGCGGGTTTGGCACTGGCTCCGGCGGCCACCACGGCTTCAAAGTATTCCGCAATGGCACGATCGTCCGTCAGCACGCGAGCATCATAGGCCGATAAGCCCAGCTCTGATTCATAGCGGTGCCGCTTTTGGGCTGGCAGTTCGGGCAGTTCTGCTTTCCAGGTAGCTAGCTGGTCGGGTGAGACTTCAATTGGTCCCAGGTCGGGTTCGGGGAAGTAGCGGTAATCGCTGGAGCCTTCTTTGACCCGCATGGTAAAGGTGCGTTGGGTTGCTTCATCCCAGAGGCGCGTTTCTTGCACAATCCGCTCGCCCGATTCAATCGCCTCGATTTGGCGCTCGATTTCGTAGTCGATTGCTTTTTGGATGGCGCTAAACGAGTTCATGTTTTTGATCTCGACCTTCGTGCCAAACTTGTCGGACCCCATCGGACGCACGGAAATATTTACATCACAGCGCAGCGAGCCTTCCTGCATGTTGCCGTCACTCACGCCCAAATAGCGCATAATCCGGCGTAGCTCTTGGGCATATTCGGCTGCTTCCTGTCCCGACCGAATATCGGGTTCCGAAACAATTTCGACCAGCGGCACGCCCGCCCGGTTGTAGTCCACCAGGGAATAGGCCGATCCCGACAGCCGCTCGCTTCCGGCATGCACCAACTTGCCCGCATCTTCTTCCATATGCAGACGGGTAATGCCGATCCGCTTGCGCACCGGGTTGCCTTCGGCATCGACTAGCTCAATCTCTAGCCAGCCATGTTCGGCAATTGGCAGGTCATACTGGGAGATTTGGTAGTTCTTGGGTAGGTCGGGATAGAAATACTGCTTGCGATCAAATTTGCTGTAGGGTGCGATCTGACAATTCAACGCCAAACCAGCTTTGACCGCGTATTCCAACACCTTTTCGTTCAGCACGGGCAGCGTTCCCGGTAAACCCATACAAACCGGATCAATATTTGTGTTGGGATCGGATCCAAATTTGGTTGAACTACTGGAAAAAATCTTGGTTTCGGTACTGAGCTGACAGTGGGTTTCTAGACCAATAATGGCCTCGTACTCAGTCTTGGCAGCTTTTTTTGCTGGAGTTGCAGTAGTCATGGAATCTTGCGGATAAGCGTTGATCGAATCGCGTGATCAATATGGAATGGCTTTATTGTAGCGGCTTATTGTGGCAGCTTATCCGGGCTAGTGATCGAGCCAGTGAACAGGGCAACCATCTCTGAGAAGGGTAACAGCTCGACTCACCACAGCCCAGAGCAGCAGATTTCCGGACAGCGAGATTGGATCAGCCATCGCTATTGCAGGGTGGGCAAATTCTTCATCCGGTCTTAAGAGCTTATTCGAAATCCTCGAAGGGGTTTTGAAATTCAAAACCTCTGACGAGTTTTCGCATGGGTAATAAATACGCCAATAAGGTGCGGTTGCGAGACGGACTGACCGACTGCGCCATCTAACCTGCACCTTATCAAAAACTATGAACAATACTGTGCGAAAGGAACAATACTGAGCGAAAGCTAATTAGAGACCAGACTCAAATTCCCTTATGCCTTGGAGCGAAAGCGGCGCTTCTTCCGTCTTGCCAGTGCTTTACGTTTTTCCTTTTCTAACGGCGTCTCAAAATGTCGGTTCTTCTTCATGTCAGCAAAAATATCCGCCTTGGACACCTGACGCTTAAAGCGGCGTAGGGCCGACTCGATCCCTTCGTTCTCTCCCAAAATGACTTGAGCCATGCAGAAATTCCTCTATTCATAAACAGCAGCAAAAATCTAAAGCCTAAAGGAGCTTCCAACAGAGCAAGGCAGTTCCCTGGTCTGCTGAAAGCTCCGAATATTTTGATTAGCCTAATGTCGGCCTAAGCTCAATAGTGGCTGTAACAGCAACTAGTAGCGACGGTCGTTCCGCCTGCGGTTGTTGCCAAAGCTACCGCCTGCCGGGCGCTCTTCGCGAGGCTTAGCTTTATTGACCTTCAGGTCGCGCCCCATCCACTCTGCACCGTCAAGCGCATCAATAGCAGCTTGTTCTTCCGCATCCGATGACATCTCGACAAATCCAAAGCCGCGCATCCGGCCAGTTTCACGATCAGTTGGCAACTGCACCCGCGTTACGGTGCCGTACTCTGAGAAGACCGTATTAATATCTTCTTCAGTGACCTGATAGGACAGGTTTCCAACGTAGATTGACATAAACCGCTCCATGTAACAGTACAGAGAATTAAATAGTCGGAGCGTTGATTGTCAACCTTGTACAAATGCAACTTAGCACCGAATATGGCATCTCGACCTTCATCCTAGCTTGAAATGAAGGGTTTGAGATCAAGAATATTGACTAGCCCTGCCTGTAGCAATTAGCAGAAGCAATTGGCAGAAGCAATTGGCAGTGACAATTAGCAGTAGAGCGGCAGGTGCGTTCCCAAAACCGGAGACAGAAATTTTTAAAGGTTGTTTACAATTCAGAGATAATAGAACTCAATGCAAGGTCGTCATCGAAGGCAGTCAATGATTGCAGCTAATCCTGGCGATTAGTGAATTTAATTGAGCGAGTCAGCGCAGTTTATGCCGAGATCGACGATGGTGCAGGTTGACGTTGGGGTTTGATGACATACCTTGGGTATTGATCTTCGCAGTTACGTATATCTGGACAGCTTGCAGCCGCAGCATGCTGCCTATTTAGGAACGCAAGCACTGGGCTTTTTGCCATTGCCGGGTGACTCTTCGCTGTGGGTTGAGATTTCCCCTGGCATCGAAATCAACCGCCTAATGGATATTGCCCTCAAGGCTGCTGTGGTGCGTCCGGGGGTGCTGGTGATCGAGCGCTTGTATGGGCTACTGGAGGTGCATTCGAGTCGGCAGAGCGACACTCAGGCCGCAGGACGAGCCGTGTTAGAAGCAATCGGAGCTGACCGCCGCGACTGTCTGAAGCCGCGCATTATTTCCAGTCAAATTATTCGCAACATTGACGCTCACCACACCCAGTTGATCAACCGCACCCGCAAAGGCAATATGTTGCTAGCAGGGCAAACGCTGTATGTATTGGAGGTGGAACCCGCCGCCTATGCCGCCCTTGCTGCTAACGAAGCCGAGAAAGCCGCATTGATCAATATTCTGCATATTTCTGCGGTGGGCAGCTTTGGGCGACTCTACCTGGGTGGGCAAGAGCGAGACATCATTGCTGGCTCCCGTGCGGCGGTGGCAGCCATCGAAAATGTGGCCGGTCGGGCCGAACGGGCCGGCGGCAGGAACGAGTAGCTGGGACTGTGAGATTGACGTTGGAGGCACAGCGAAGGAAGGCAATCGAGATGGCAAACGGAGAGCATCTGGCAGTCCTGCACTGGAGCGCCATCGATTGGGGTAAGTGGCGTTCCCACTATCCGCAGGTGGAACCCGACCTCAGCCAAGCCGACTTTCGCGGCAGAGATCTGAGCGGCATGAACCTGAGTGGAGCTAACCTGTATCGCGCTTATTTGTCCAGCGCCAACCTGACGGCCACCATCCTCAGGCAGGCCACCCTCACCAGAGCCAATCTGTTTGAGGCGAACCTCACCGCCGCCGATCTGACCGAAGCCGAGCTAGTTGATGCCAATTTGATTGGAGCTACGCTGACCGGAGCCGACCTGCAAGGAGCCAACCTGCGCACTACCGACCTGCGCGAAGCCCTCCTTGCCCATGCCAACCTCAACCATGCCGACTTGATTGGAGCCGATCTGCGCTCTGCGATTTTGCGCGATGCGGATCTGGGAGACGCCAATCTAATGAAGGCCGACCTCAGCCGCGCCAACCTAAATGCCGCCAACTGCTGCAACGCGAACCTCAGCCGCGCCAATTTAGTCAAGGCCGAACTGATCGCCGCCCACCTGATCAAGGCCAGCCTCTACCGCACGATTTTTGCCGAAGCTCACCTGACCAGGGCTTTTTTGATCGGTGCCACCCTCGTAGAAGCCATCTTTGAGCACGCTGATCTCAGCTGGGCCAACCTCAGCCGCGCCAACCTCAGCCATGCCTGTCTGCATGCCGCCAACCTGCGGGGAGCCAACCTCAGCCGCGCCAACCTCAAAAACGCCGATCTCTCCTACGCCAACCTGCGGGGAGCCAATCTCTTCAAAGCCGACTTGACTGGAGCCAACTTAGACGGGGCGGTGATGCCGGAGTGAGATATCTCTCCGTTGGCGGGCAGGTTTTCCGATCCCGGTGGTTTTTGATTTGCGCTAGCGTAGGGGAGAAGAGCTTTAATTCTATGGAGTGCCTGTGTTGCCCCTCAAGCAGTCCGTTCTCTGGAGCAGTTTAACGATTCTGGCGTTGTTGCCCCTTGGTTCCTGTGCCAATACGCCTTGGGCCGCTCAGTTAGAGCAGGCGCTGTCTGCCGATCCCCGCTTGCAAGCGAGTACGGTAGAAGCTAGCCCGGAGCCAACAGCCTCGCCAGCAGGGGTAGAGTTGCCGACGAACTTTCCAGCCGAGATTCCCCGCTATCCGAATGCCGAACTGGTGGCAGTTGGCGGCGCAAGCTCGTCCGAGGATGTTGTCGTGGGAGCCAATCAGTCAACCGAAACCCGCTGGCAAACTTCAGACAATGCAGCTCAAGTGCGGCAGTTTTATCAGGAGAAATTCCAGGCTGAGGGATGGCAGCTCGCGGCTGACACGGCTGAGAGTAGCGATCAGCCCATTGCAGCAACGCGCGACGGCTTGAAGGTGCAAATTGCCACAGTCGCTTCAGGTGGTTCAGCTAGTACTTCAGACAATTCTTCCGGCAATACCGAATTCACCATTGAGTATCAGTTTGGGGAGGCCACAGTGGGTTCGGTTCCTAGCCCTAGCGAGGCAGAAACCACTGCAGACGGCGAACTGCCCCAGCCCGGAGACCCAGACTTCATTGGGCCAGTTTTGCCGGGAGAAGTAGCGTCGGAGCCAAGCGCCTCACCTGCGCCTAGCAATGGTAGCTTTTCCGATCTGAGCCAAGCACCTGCCGAACTCCAGCCCTACATCACCGATTTAGCCAAACTGGGTGCTTTTTCTAAGAACGGTACTAGCAGCGAGTTCAAGCCGAATGCCGAAATTTCTCGACGCGAGTATGCCCGCTGGTTAGTCACCGCCAACAACCTGATCTATGCTAATCAGCCCGCTCGCAAAATTCGCTTAGCCGCCGCGACCGATCAACCCGCCTTCCAGGATATGCCTGCCTCAGATCCGGATTTTGCCGTGATTCAGGGATTAGCCAACGCTGGCGTCATTCCCAGTCCGCTGACGGGTGATACCTCCAACACCACCTTCCGGCCCGATGCGCCTCTGACTCGCGAAGACATGATTCTCTGGAAGGTACCGGTCGATACTCGCCAAGCGCTACCCAACGCTGCGATTGACACGGTTCAACAAGCCTGGGGCTTTCAGGATTCGGCCAAAATTGATCCTAAGGCGATGCGAGCCGTACTGGCCGACCACCAGAATGGTGACTTGTCGAACATCCGGCGTGCCTTCGGCTACACGACCCTATTCCAGCCCAAGAAAACCGTCAGTCGAGCCGAGGCAGCGGCAGTGCTGTGGCAGTTTGGCACCCAGGGCAGCCATTTGTCGGCAAAGGATGCGCTCCAGGCAAATCAACCGGCAGCCCAGCCATCGACAGAATCAGCGACTCAGTCAGCCCAATGAAACGTGGCTGACAGGTCAAAGCGTGTGATCAATTCAGCCAGATGACGGCGGTCGCCATGTAAGTAGCACAGAGAAACGTCTCCGCTCGCTTGTCGTAGCCTGTCGCAATTGCGCGATACTGTTTGAGCTTAGCAAAGCAATTTTCAACCAGATGCCGGACTTTGGACAACTGCTTGCCAAAGTACGCAGGGTTGTCCTCCCCCACCTTCCCTCGTTCGGCGAGGCTCACGAGCCGCATCTCCCACCCCTCCCGCGCGCTATCGTAGAACCATGACCATCCCCTGTCTCTCCACGGTTCTACGGCAGCTCCGAGGTTTTCACCAATCCCTTTCAGTTTTTCAATATTCCGGTCGGGCCGTGCAGCTGGTTTGGACCACCGATCGCCTGCTGACGATTAGTCTGGCCATTTTGACGATTTTGACAGGTTTACTGCCCGGTGCCATTGCCTACTTGGGCAAGCTGATTGTCGATGGAGTGGTGCAGGCAGCCCAGTCTGGTTTAGCAACAGATCGCTGGCGGACATTTCAGTATGTAGGGCTGGAGGCCGTGGCGATTGTGCTGCAATCGGGCTGTCAGCAGGGGATGCTGTTGTGTCAGGCATTGCTGAAACCGCTGTTGGCTCACACGATTGGCCTGCTCATCCTAGAAAAAGCCTTGACGTTAGAGATGAGCCACTTCGAGGATGCCGAGTTTTATGACAAGATGACTCGCGCTCGTGAAGGTGCGGCCTATCGGCCCTTGAATGTGGTCAACCGCACGTTTGGCTTTGTCAAAGATGGCTTGTCGATTCTCACCTTTAGCGGCTTGCTGCTGCAATTTTCTGGATGGGCCGTGCTGTTACTGATGGTGGCGGCCATCCCCGCTTTTTTTGCCGAAACCCGATTTGCGCGAGACAGCTTTCGCTTGTTTAGCTGGCGGGTACCCGAAACGCGAGAGCGTCATTACCTAGAGGTACTGCTGGGGCGCGAAGACTACGCAATGGAAGTAAAGCTCTATCAGTTGGGCGACATGCTGGTGAATCGCTATCGGCAAATCTTTGAGCGGGTGTATGCCGAAGATCGGAGCCTGCATGTACGCCGCACGGTTTGGAGCTATTTGCTGGGGTTGATTAGCACTGCTGCTTTCTATGGCACCTATGTCTGGATCATCCTTGAAGCAATTGCCGGACGGATTTCGATTGGTGATTTGACCATGTATCTGGTCGTGTTTCGGCAGGGGCAGTCTACCTTTTCTCTCATCCTCAGCTCGATCAGCGGCATGTATGAGGACAATCTGTATCTAGCGACGTTGTACGAATTCCTAGAAGAACCGGTTCCAGATCCGCCCGGATACGCCACCTATGGCCCCCAGCCCGACGACGGGATTCGGTTCGAGAATGTCAGCTTTACCTATCCCGGCAACGATCGGTCTGCCCTCAACAACGTCACGTTTCATCTAGCACCGGGCCAAAAGCTGGCGATTGTCGGCAAAAACGGCTCTGGCAAAACAACCCTGATCAAACTCCTGACGCGCCTCTACACCCCCACATCCGGACGAATTCTGCTAGACGGACGCGATCTGCAAGAGTGGGATATCGACGTGTTGCAGCAGCGCATTGGCGTGATTTTTCAGCACTTTGTCCGCTACCAATTCACGGTAGGAGAAAACGTGGGCGTAGGTGATGTGGCAAACCTGATGGATCAGCAGCGTTGGGAAGTGGCGACCGATAAGGGAACGGCGCTCCCCTTTATCGCAGAACTGCCGGAGCAATTTTCTACTCGTCTCGGCAAGTGGTTCAAAAGTGGCCGCGAGCTTTCCGGCGGTCAGTGGCAAAAAATTGCCCTGTCGCGAGCCTTCATGCGCGCCAATGCCGACATTTTGATTTTGGACGAACCCACATCTGCCGTGGATGCGGAAGCCGAAGCCGAAATTTTTAGCCGCCTCAAGGCACTGACGCAAAACCAGATGGCGATTTTGATTTCCCACCGCTTTTCTACCGTGCGCATGGCAGATCAAATTATGGTACTGGCCGAAGGAAAAGTGCTAGAGCAGGGCACCCACGAGGAATTAATGCAGCAAAACGGACGCTATGCCCAGCTTTTTGCCCTACAGGCAGCTGGCTATCGTTGATTTAGCTTACTTCAGTGGAAATTGGGCTGTCAGCAATGCCTTGGCTTCGGCTCGGTTGTGAATTTCGCCATCTAGGGTGGCATCTAGCAACTGGTCCAATATCTGCTTGTACTGCCGTCCGGGTTTGTAGCCCAGCGTTTTTAGATCATTGCCATCGAGTGGAGCCTTCACCTGCGACCAATGGATCAGGTATTGCCAGATTTGGCGGCGAATCGGTCGCGGTACGCTCACAGCTACCAAAATCAACGTGGGTAAATCGTACTGACTCAGTTCTCGTACTACCTGACTTGGACGTTGGCAGTGAGAGTGAGCCGCGACAATCGCGGTTTGATTTTGATCCAACGCTTGTAATCGCTGCACGCTTTCGGCAGGCAACTGGAAGTTTGTAGCAACCTTGACTCGCGCCTCGGTTTCCAGATGGAATAGCATCAGTTCCAACAAAATCAGCCAATGTTCCAGGTTGGCGAGTTGATAGTGCTCCGCACCGCCTAGAGGATGAATAAAGCACCTCAGCCAACGGTCTACCAAACGCAACTGCCACCAGAGCGTGTCGTTTAGCTCCAAGTCTGGATGAATGCAGCAAATCGCACCCAATTCCGACAGTAGCTGAAGCGCAGCTTTCCAGTAGCGGGCTTCCAGAATATAGCGCAACTCTTGCCGCAACCGGGTTTGTAGGGCTGGCGTTTTCTCCACTTCTGCCTGAATGCGGTGGTAGATGCCGCTGGCAATGGCAGTGCGAATATAGCCCTCGGTCTGGGGATCGATCTCAAAGCCTAAGCGAACCGCAAACCGCACGGCCCGGTAGATGCGAGTCGGGTCTTCGATAAAGCTGTTGGCGTGTAGAACCCGAATCTGCTTGGCTCGTAGGTCTACTACTCCGCCAAAGAAATCCAGCAGTTCCCCCATGCGGGGAGGCGTCAGCCGAATCGCCAGAGCATTGATCGTAAAATCGCGCCGGTAGAGGTCTTGCCGAATCGAGCTGGCTTCCACTTCTGGGTTGGCCGCCGGATAGGGATAGAATTCGGTGCGGGCCGTGGCAATATCAATCCAGAGGGAATCTAGCACTGGATCATGGTGCCACAGCAGGGCCGCCGTTTGAAACCGACCGTGGATTTGCAGCCGCGCTGCTGGATAGAGTTGCTGGAGCGCTTTTGCCATTGCCACTCCTGCCGCCTGATCTGCCGCCCGGTGAAATCCATCCACCACTAGATCAACATCATCGAGCAACAAGGGCTGGCCGGGTTTTGCCAACAGCAGATCGCGCACCGCACCCCCAACTAGATAAAGCTGCCATCCCCGCTGTTCGGCCTGTTTCGCCGCTTCTAGCAGCAGATCCCACAGAGCCGGAAGCAACCGCTGTCGCAGCAGAGTTTGCACCACTCCCGGCAGCAGGCAGTAATCTCGCAGCGTTTGTTCAGCCTCCGGAACTGCTTGGTCTTGTTCTCGTAATCCAGCTTGGTGCAGTTCGCGCAACACATCGGTGCGGGTGACGATGCCAACCAGCTGACTGGCATCCAAAACCGGCAAACGACCAATATCAAACGTCATCATCAGCGATTCGATTTCCGGCAGCGGCGTATCGGGCGTAATTGTTTTCAAATTCGTGGTCATGTAGCCCTTCACCGGCGCATGGCTAAATCCGTGATGCAGGGCAATATCCAGGTCGCGTCGCGAAATAATCCCCACGAGCTGGTCATTGGCATCCACGACCGACAAACCAGAGTGACCATAGCGCAACAGTATCCGCTGGGCTTCGGCAATCGTGGTTTCGGGGCGAATTGTGCGGACTGGAGACGACATCAAGTCACGAGCGGTAGGTGGTTGGGGCACCTGCTGCCGGAGCGAATCAATCAGCTCTTGCAGCACAGCTTCTGGATCGGCTCCGCGTAGGGTCATGGCAGCCGCTCGACTGTGCCCCCCTCCGCCCCATTGCTGAAACAGCGCTCCCAAATTAAAGCTCTGCATTGAAGCAGCCCCAGCACTGCTGCGTGCCCGACCAATCACCGTCAGCCGTTCTTCGGTTTCGCTAATCGGATAGCGCGCTGCCAACAGCAACACATCCACTTCGGTCAGGGTAAGTAACCGTGAAGCCAGATTCGACAGTCCCGCCACATAGGTTTCTACCGACAGCAGTACCCAGGCCAGACAGTAGCCCCGCAGGGTTTCGGTTTGTAAGTTCTCTAACGCCACTGAAAGTAAATCTTGCAGTTGGGGAGAAAGACCCGGCTCCACATATTCGGCAATCGCTCGCAAATTCGCCCCCTGCTGCATCAGCCAAGTCAAGGCCGCCGCATCCCGCACAGTAGCGTGATCAAAGGTGAGTGAACCCGTATCGACATGCACCCCCAGCGCCATCACCGTAGCTTCCACCGGAGACAGGGAAATCTGATGTGCCTGAAGCTGTTCCGCCACCAGCGTGGTCACTGCCCCAATCGCTGCGATGCGTCGTTCCGTTGCTGCAATATCCGACTCAGCCTCTAGATGATGGTCGTAGACAATCACCTCCACCCCTGGCAGATCCAGCCATTCCGCCGCCTTCCCCAACCGATCCCGCTGCTGAGCATCCACCACAATTACGGTGCGAATCTGCTCTGGCGTTACTGACCGGCGTTCAATCAAAGCATATTCATCCCGATGCAGCGCCAAAAAATCGCGTACCGCTGGGTGCGCCCCGCCCGTCAGCACAATCCTGGCCCCCGGATACAGCCGCGACAAACCCACCGCTGCCCCCAGCGTGTCAAAATCAGCAGTGATGTGGCAAAGAATCAAATCCATAACTCAAGCCTGAAGCGCCAGCCCAAACTCAAAACTCAAAACTTAAAACTCAAAACTCAAACCACTGCTACGCAGAAGCAAGCTACAAAACCTCCCTCCCAGCTTCATCCTTCCAGAGCGTGTCACTTTCTGATAGCTTACTAGCATGGGCAATGCGTTGGCGCATCAATGCCTAATTGTTGTATTGTCCGATGCTGTACTGGGAGGATAACAATGTCCATTCTGTTCCAACTTGCTCTCGCTGCTCTAGTGATTCTGTCGTTCATCATGGTCGTTGGTGTACCGGTCGCCTATGCCTCTCCCCAGAATTGGGAGCAATCTAAGCGCCTGATTCTGCTAGGCTCTGGTGCTTGGGTCGTGCTGGTGCTGCTGGTGGGTGGATTGAACTATTTTGTCGTCTAAGCTGGAAACAGACCCGGTTCACTCGCTCGGCAAAATGCTTGGCAAAATGCTCGGCAAAGTAGAGATTTAATAATATGACTGTTTTTGAGGGTACTTTTACTGACACTGGTTCCTTGCGGTTTGGCATTGTCATTGGTCGGTTTAACGATTTGGTGACTGGCAAACTGCTGGAAGGGTGTCAAGATTGTCTCAAGCGTCATGGGATTAACCCTGACCCCCAGGGTACTCAGGTTGATTATGTCTGGGTTCCTGGTAGCTTTGAAATTCCTCTACTGGCGCGGCAACTGGCGCTAACCCATCGATACGATGCGATTATTTGCCTGGGTGCAGTGATCCGGGGTTCTACCCCCCATTTTGACTATGTATCGGCAGAAGTGTCGAAAGGCATTGCTGCAGTTGGGCTACAGACCGGCGTCCCCATCATCTTTGGCGTGCTGACGACCGATACAATGCAACAGGCCCTAGAGCGGGCTGGCATTAAGAGCAACAAGGGCTGGGAGTATGCTATGAGCGCAATTGAGCTAGCTAGCCTAATGCGGCAAATCAAGGCAATTAATCCTGAGGTGAATGGGAATAACCTTTCGGGAACTACTCCCCAATCTCTACCGGCTGCCATGAAGCAAGCGAATCCTCCAGAGCTAGAAGGTTAACCTAGAGATAGCTCTCGATTGGAGAAACTGCGATGCTGACAACCGCTCCAACCATGTCTCTTGATGCCTTCATCCAACGGCCTCCGGACCATACCGAGTGGGTCGATGGGCAGCTAATTGAAAAAAAGGGTGTGACCGCAAAAACCGGAAGAATTCAAGCAAAATTGGCGCGATTCTGGGGCAACTATAAGGATGCCAACAAATTAGGCGGCGAAGTTTATGTCGAAACCCCCTGTCGCACGACAGGTCGAGTCCGCTGTCCAGATGTGGCGTATTTAATGCCGGATCTGGTAGCCCAGCATGGCGACTTTAGGGTTTTGCCTCAGAGTTTTTCGCTGATTGCTGAAGTAGTTTCCCCCAGCGACGAAGCCGAAGAGGTATTTACCAAAGTTAGAGAATATCTCGCTTCAGGCGGTGCTGAGGTTTGGTTAGTGATGCCAGAAAGCCAGTGGGTGCTGGTGATTACGGCCAATCAGCAAATTCTCTACGGTCCTGAGCAGACAGCGACGACACAGCAAGCCTTGCCCGGTTTTACTATAGCGGTGAGTGAACTGATTGCTTAGACAATGCTGGCTCAAACCCCAAAACTGCCACAGAACTCTTGACAGATTTGACAGAAATCGGGATACTAGTAAAGGTCACAAACACGCGGGTGTAGCTCAGTGGTAGAGCGCAACCTTGCCAAGGTTGATGTCGTGGGTTCGAATCCCATCACCCGCTTCCAAACAGGATTTCCCAGCTTACCCTAGAAGGTTTTTACTTAGAAAGCTTTCTTGTTTGCAGTCAAGCGTTTCTGATCACAGCCCTACTAATCCTGCCCTCTAGTTAGACCGGCCCCAAGCAATACAAAAGAAGTTGGGGTCAAGTAGGGCATAGCTATCTACCCAGCTTTCTGCTCGTGATAGCTGGAGATATGCTCGTACACCTCATCTGGAAACTGTAGATCCCGGTAGACATTGCAGGCATCCGGATCGTCTGGATTGGGGCAGATCGGAAACTCTTGTTGGCTTTGCCATTCTAGAATCCGGTCGCGCTTGGGTGGGTTGTAGTCCTTTCCCTGCACCTGCTGCACGAGCGCTTTCGCCTCAGTTTCGCTAAAGTCGGAATCTTTTTGCAGATACTCAATCAGTTCCGCTTCGCTGATGAAGTGACGGGCGATCATGGCAAAGGTCAGCCGCCCATAGTGACCAATATCCTGGCCTGCCTCTAGTGCATCCAGCAGGTGGGCCATCATACTGCTTTTGCGTAACGCTTCGATTGACATAACGGTATTGCTATATTGCTGAATTGGTGTTTACTTCAACGGCCTAGTGCAACGGTCCTAGAACTGTTATAAAAACTATGCCTAGCTTCGCCGTCTGTCCAAAGCGTTATTTAGTTCAATTGTACTATCTAGCCAAATGGTGACTTTCTACCTGACTTTCGGGTGACAGGACCTGACTTTCGATTTTGGCAACTCTGATTAGATGGAAGAAGATTGAATGAATGAGAAGCTGCTAGCAACGCTGGCCCTACCTTACCCCAGGAAGTACACCAATGACAGCCAGGCCCCAATTAAACCAGGATGTATCGCTCGAATTTCAACGGTTTTTACAGAAAGTTCGTTTGCTTGATCTAAGACCGATTGCGTCTCAGCTCATACAAGCTCAGCCCCAACGTGCTCCTCAAAGCATTGTCCGAGCCATTGCCGATTATCTTGAGTTTCTGTACCTTGTTGATCGCCATCCTCACCTGCAGCTGGTTCCGACAGTTGAAGTCGATGAAGTTTGGCATCATCACATTCTTGATACTCGCAAGTATGCAGGAGATTGCCAGTTGCTGTTTGGCAAATTTATTCACCACGCTACCTATGTTGGCACCTACAGCGAGGAAGAACGTCTGGCGCAGTTGCAGGCTTTTACTCTAACGCAGGCACTATATCGGCATTATTTTGGCCGCACAATTGGGTCAATTCCAGCCGACTGCGAATCGTGGGTAGATAATACTTCCCAAAACCGCTCAGCAGTTCAAGCCACCGTGAACCGTCTGCCGGATGAAGTATTGAACCTGATGAACTATTCAACCTGAGGGGACAAGCAAGGTAGTTCCTAGCTCACCCTTGCTGTTCTGCTAAATGGCCCTTTTGCGCTGCCACAATTCCAAGCGATAGAGCATCCAGTAAACGCCAGCAAATAAAACAACGGCTAAGACTCCGAACAGCAGTAAACCCTCTCCTTCATGCCAATAGAGAAAAGCTGGCTGGTCCTTGGGACTTGCTAGAGTGGCCATGATCGCTATCCGTATACCATTCACGCTAAACCCTATTAAAGCGGCGGCGAGGAACGCTACGACTTGCTTAGCTCGACGAACTGGATAAAGCGTCAGGCAGATCACGGCCATTCCTACCAGGTAGATTGAGCCTTCTAGACCAGAGCAGTTGTCGTAAACTTCGATCGTGCCCGCAGAAGTTGTGATCCAAACATCCTGATGAGAAGCTGTGAAGCCGCTGTAGGACAGGAGTAAGGTGGCAAACTTTGCCGTCAAGGGAGCAATATCAACCAAGTTCAGCAAAATACCAGGAACGCCCAAGAAAAACATGATGGCTAGCTCACGTCGGTATTGCCATAACCCTCGAAATCCAGAAGCAATTAGGGCTACAGCTAGAGCTGAGACCAAAGGAAACAGACGTAACTCTAGCTGCTGATTACTCGAAGGGATGACACTCCGCCAAACCAGCCAGCCGATTAGCCCAGTTCCGGTAAAGCTAGCCAGCAAATTGTGCTGGTAAATGAAGTTTGGATGATTTTCCCAAAGCAGTGTGGCAGCCGCTAGCAGAAACAAAATGCTCATACCGAAGTAAGCAATGTCTCCAGTGCGCCAGACAACGGCTAGATAGATACCAAATAAGCAAGCAATCAGGGCCAACAAGCCGTATTGAGGATGCTTGAATAGCTGTGTGAGGTTAAAATCTGTCATAGGATGTTTTTAATTTTTCGGCTGCACTATTAGCTGCGCCAGCAGAACTGAAGTAAACTACGTTGCCGGGTTAGACAGCTCACGGGTCCTCATCCCTTTCATACCATCTCCCCCTTTTCTACGAAAAAACACGTAAAAGACGGGTGAAGTCAATGCAACAAATTGTATTTTTACAATGAAGTTCTGATAGCTTTAAGATAACGCTTGGAATTTCTTAGCACCGGAGATTGATGGCTGTTAACGAGGGGTTAATGAGAGAAGACTTGATTAATAAATGCCAGAATAATGCGAATATTTGAAGACCAAAGCTAAATACGAAATTTAAATACAGGAATTATTTGAAGATGAGATGCTTGATTCTAAAGATTTTTACCCAAAAAATAATTTCAAAACAACAAATTTCTGGAACTAGAATCAGAATCTAAATATATTTTCAACAAAATATGTTTTCAACAATAGTTATTTAACAAAAACAGACAATGAGATAACGCAAATATAATTACACGAAAAATCCACACTTATGTGTAAGCAAAGAATATGTAAAACTTGAGAGTCTTCGAAGAAGTTGATTAAAGCTGATTGAGCTGATTGAGCTGATTGAGCTGATTGAAAAGGATCTTGTCGTCTGGATCCGCTCCCTTTTCTGGGATGGCCATAGGGCTATATCCCGTACCAGCGGGGAACTTTGAACAGCGACGGTTCGGGAAAGTTCCCCAGAATGGGGATGTAGGGAGCTTCTCAAACAGCTTCTAACTGCTGATAGGCATCCGTGCTACAGGATCACCAAATCATTGGATTGACCCACCTAATAGCTGATATGCAATAGGCGATGAACCTGAATGCGGCAAAGTGTAGTTGTTTTTTAGTTGTGAGTGCTGCCAACGAAACCGCTTTACCGCTTTACGTCTACAATCGCTGACAAAAAAGGGGAGCAGGAATGCTCCCCCTCGCAATGAACAGACTACTGATAGGTAACGAAGCTTACATCAGACCGAGCTGGGACAGAATGCCTTGACCAGTCAAAAGCTCAGTAGCCAAACCAATTACAAAACCCAACATTGCCAAACGACCGTTCCATGTTTCAGCAAACTGGGTAAAACCGAATTTGGGTGCTTGATTTTCCATGACTGCTAGACCTCGTTAATATCAACCTTGTTGCTACTAACTTAACATAACTTTTTAAAGTTTTGCAACGATTTGTAAATTAATCGTAGGCATAGAGACGAGTCATGCATTAGTTGAAGTATGTGCTGCCACATCCCAGCCTTTAGCTCGATAGCCAAACTGAAACAGGTCAGGATGCAGCAGTTCAGCCAGAATTTCCAAAGAATCGACCAAACGGGGACCAGGGCGATTGAAGTAGTGATTGCCATCGGTAATGTAAATGCGCCCGGTTTGAACCGCCTTTAGCTTGGCCCAATCGGGGTGCTGCGCCAGTTCAGTGGCATCCTGGCGGGTTCGCTCCAAACCAAACCCACAGGGCATGATCACCAAAACATCTGGATCTGCCTCGATCAAATCGGACCATTGCAGCCAAGCCGAATGCTGTCCTACCTTGCCAAATAGAGGAGTGCCACCCGCTAGCTCTACGAGTTCTGGAATCCAGTTTCCGGCTCCCATCAGGGGATTGGCCCATTCAATGCAGGCCACCGTCGATCGCTGGTCGGCAGGTAAGGATTGAGCGGTCTGGCTGCAATGATTGACGCGCTGCTTGAGCGCAGTTAAGGCCGGATTTGGGTCAATGTCTAAGGCATTGGCAACTCGTTCAATGTCAGCCCAGACTTCGGCTAGGGTATTGGGCTGGAGGGAAATAACTTGCGGCTGCGAGTGGGTCAGCGTCGCTACGGCCTGTTCCACATCGGCTAGACTAACGGCACAAACTTCGCATTGAGCTTGGGTCAGAATGTGCGTTGGTTGTAATTCCTCCAGCACATCGGTTTTGACACGGTAAACGCTGAGGGCTGACTGTAATAAGTCGCTTACCCGGTCGTGAATTTGGCTGCTCGTACCTTCGGGGTCAAACTTTGGCTCGGTACAGACCGGACGCGACTGCACCTCGATTGGATAGTCACATTCATGGGAGCGTCCTACCAGGGCATCGGTGAGGCCGAGTAGGGCAATAATTTCTGTGGCGCTGGGAATTAGGGAAACGATGCGGGGGGTGAATGTCATGGCATTATATTGGCTCAAAGCACACCCCCATTCTCGCTTGATTTGTCTAGCTGGGCAGAAACACCTGATTGGTGAAGCTACCGTGTAGTCCATAGGGAATATGGTGCTTGAGGCGCAGAATTGCAACCGGCTGACTCAGATCTTGCGCATCTAGAATTACCAGTTCCGAGCATTCCCGTGCCGCGTTAAAGGTCAGCAGCAGCAGCCAGCCCTCATCTTCCGCTGCATTGGGGCTAGAGGATCGAGGAACAAACACGGGTTCGCCGCCAAAGCCACGCGGAGCTGCACTCCAGAGCTGACGCTCGCCAGTTTCCAGGTCAACCTTAATCACGGCCTGTAGGGGGGCATTGCCGGTTGGATCATGGGCCGCACCGAGATAAACATAGCGATAGGAACGGCCTACTTTGTCAGGATGCAGGGTGGGAAACTCGCAGCAGCGCGATTCCAGCAACTGCCGCTCTACGGTCTCGGTTTGCAGGTTGAACTGAAACCGCCAAAGCTGACCCGGATCGAGTTTTTCAAACCGGACTTGCTGATAGTCTTCGTCAGCGTCGATCGTAGGCAACGAGGCGTAGCAGATCGAATCGACGTAAAGATATCCATCTTGCTCAAAAGCATTGGCGTGGTGAAACACAAACCCCGCTTCGACCGGAATACGCTGGACCGGATCACGACCATTACGGGGAATCACAATCACTTGCGTGGGTTGGTGTAGCCGAGGTTGCAGGCATTGTCCGGCCCCTTTGAAGCCCAGCAGATAGGGCAAGGGGTTAAACGCCATTGGTGCCTGGAAGAAAACGCAGTAATTGGGCGTGATTGCAAAGTCGTGCATGAAGGCGAATCCGGGTACGGCATGGGCATGTTGCCGCAAGAGCTGACCCGATGGGGCAAATTCGTAGATCGTGATTGTGCTGGAAAGTCCGGTCTTGACCGAGAAGTTGACTAAACAGGGAGCACCGCCATCCATTTCACAGGCGGGATCGATGCGAGGGTGGGCAGCAAAGGCATTACCGGGCTGCAACACACCGTCGAGGTAATCAATTCCGATTGTGTCAAGCGTGGCCGGATCGAGCCGATGCGGTTCAGCCGCTTCCCACAGAGCTAAGAGCCGATTGCCCCAGTAGATCACGTGCGTATTGGCAATATTTTTCAGCCGCAGATCGAAGGCATTCGCTAACCAGCCGCCTGGTTTTTGCGTCCCGAACACCCCCCGGTAGAGAAACCGACCCGCTTCCTGTTCTTCTAAAAACGCCTGAGTGCGCACATAGCGATTGCGGAAATGGGCACGCCCGTTGGTGAAGGTAAAGGCTGAAATCATGCCATCCCCATCGAAGGGATGATGCACGCGCTGGCCGTTGATGTCGAGCAGACCGGGGCCATTGCGGAATAGGGTACCCTCTAAGTCGGGGGGAATCTGACCTTCGATGTCATCGATCCAGTAGTCGGACTCCTGCGTCAGGGAGCGATAGCCCTTCTGCCAGTCCTGAAGCGTGTAGGACATAGCCGGACTTTGATCAACTTGTTCGGCCGTTGGGAGCGTGCTGCGTTCCCCTAACTGAAAACTTTGCATAATCAATCTCAATCTAGAACTCTGTTGGATATACGAAGGAAACAAGAATTTGAGAAACCCAGCACCAGAGAAAATCCCAGCCATACCAAAGGCTGGACCAGGCAAGCTTTGCCTAACCAAAGCAGACACTGCTAGCGACGAAATTCAGGCACCAGCTCATGATCGGCGGTGGAAAGCGGCTCTACAGAGGGGATCGCAGCAGGCGGCAAAACGGGAGAGGATTCTTCGTCTAAACTCGGTAGTTGACTTTCCTCGCTACTGGGCAGCCAGCCTAGAAACGGCAACGGCAGCAGCGTACTCAAGTTGGTAATCACGACCAGCAGCCAGAGCTGGGAAAAGTTGGTTTCCGTGATTCCCAGCCACTGCATCAACAGTGCTCCGGAGCCATAGGACAGGAGTCCTGCCAGGTTTGTTACTGACATTAACAAAGCAAACAGCGTTGCTTCCACCCCCGGCGGACAGAGTCTTGCAGCCAAAACCAGCACCGGCATGTAGGCAATTTGCCCCATCACGGTCAAAATCAGGCTGTCTCCTAAGCTAAACCAGTGATCGTCAATACCCAGGGCGCGGTTTGTGTGCGTCACCAATAGCAGCATCGTCATGCCCAATACGGTCGAGATTACCGTTGTCCAGCCGAAGAACACCCGCAGTGGCATGGCCCGAAAGAAGCGCTGAAATAGCCAAATACCCAGCAACGAGGCCACGCTCGTCACCAAGCGCACTCGGCCCAAGAATTCCGGCTGAAAGCCCAGTTCGTTAGTGGTGAAGAAGAAAAAGGCCGCATCTGCGGTGGGAGTGGCCTGCCAGAGAAACAGAAACGCCGTGGGTAGCCAAATCGATTTTTGGGTAATAGCCGTGCGCAGTTGTTTCACCTGCTGCCAAATTACTGACCATTCGCTGCTCGCCTCA
Organism: Leptolyngbya sp. NK1-12; assembly: GCF_032598965.1. NCBI lineage: Bacteria > Bacillati > Cyanobacteriota > Cyanophyceae > Leptolyngbyales > Leptolyngbyaceae > Leptolyngbya > Leptolyngbya sp. NK1-12. The sequence continues at coordinate 4,124,567 of NZ_CP053586.1, read as the reverse complement.
ACCCGCGACTCACTAATCCACCAGGCCACCAGAGAAATGATCAGCGGAAAGGTGGCCGTAATGCCAAACACGGTGCGGTTGCTGAAATGTTCGAGCAAAAAGCCACTGAAGTAGGCCGTGATTAATCCGCCCAGCGCTGTAGCGCCCCAACAAATGGATTGGAGGGAACCGGCTTCCTGCACCGATTCCTGACGGGCACGCTCGACCACTAGCGAATCCACAATCACATCGCTAAAGGCTACCGACAAGGAGCCGAGCGCAATCGCAATGGTTGCGGCCCAGGCCGTATGCACAACCGTCGCTAGCATCACCCAGGCCAAGGTGCCGAGCAGCCCAGACAAAATCAGGTAGGGACGCCTGCGGTAGCCCAGAATCGGCAAGCCATCGGAGATGAACCCAAATAAGGGCTTGATCATCCAGGGTAAAGCTGCGATGCCCATAAAGGCCGACACTTGAGCTGGACTCAGCCCCAACTCATCCTTGAGGAAAAAGCTCACGGCCAGCCGTGCCAGCCCCAAAATGCCTTGAACAAAGTAAACCAGCAAAATGGCGGCCAACTCTGGACTGAGTTCATGCCCAAACAAGAGCTTCTCGCTTAGAAGATGTTTGGCTTTCGTGTAACCGGGAAGTCCACTGATCATCTAGATGAGATGTTAAGAAATATCAACTGCCTTCTATGATAGCCTTCTCGGTTTTTCTGTCTAGGTTGGCCTGATTCTGGATTGCTGATTCCGAGCAAATGTACTAGTCTTATTTCAATGATTGCGGTGAGGCGTCGCTATGGTTCAGTTTGCTTACACCATTCTCTATGTCAAGGATGTCCCCCAAGCTGTTGCGTTTTACCACAAAGCGTTTGGGTTGCAGGCGCGGTTTGTGCATGAGAGTGGGCAGTATGCGGAGCTGGAAACAGGTGATACGACCCTTGCCTTTGCGACTAACGACCTAGCCAAGTCTAATCTGCCGCAAGGGTTTGTCGAGAATAGTTTGTCTCAGCCACCGGCTGGAATCGAGGTGGGATTTGTCACAGCGGATGTACCCAGTGCGTTTGCTCAGGCAGTTGAGGCTGGCGCAGTCGCTGTTGCCGAACCAAAAGTTAAACCCTGGGGGCAAACAGTTGCCTATGTGCGAGATCTAGACGGAATTCTGGTCGAACTTTGCAGCTCGATCGGTCTGGAATAGAAGCGGTTGCAGGCACTGCCCAATCAAGTAATAAAATCACTAGGCGTATAGGTAATCTGGCTAGCCAGCACGTTTTTGAGCACAGCGAGCGGCTGACTACCCGATGTGATGACCGTATCTAAGCCCTGCTGTTGGAATTGCAGCGAATTGGGGTCAATATTGCTATCCAAAGAAAGCAAGTCAATACCGTCCTGGAAATCCTTGATTACGGTTGTGCCGCTCTTGAATTGCAGAAAGAAAATATCGGCACCGGGGCCACCCGTGAGCTGATCATTGCCGTTGCCTGCGACCAGAAAATCGTCGCCTTTGCCACCATCCAGCTTGTCGTTGCCCTCGCCGCCTTCTAGATAGTCAGCATCTGCTTCGCCAAACAGCCGATCGTTACCGTTGCCGCCCTGCAGCAAATCGTTGCCCGCTCGGCCCGATAAAACGTCGTTGCCTCGCAAGCCGGTAATCTCGTCGCTGCCGCCGGTGCCATCTAGTCGATCATCTCGATTGGTGCCGCGAATTTCCTTGCCGGAGCGAGATGCGGAGACAAAATCTGCCGGATAGGAAATCGTTCTCGCCTCAATCCCCAATAAGACCGCCAACTCAATGCCTTTCCAGGAAACGACCGTATTGCTGCCTTCTTGGACGATGCGCAGGTGTTGCGGTTCGATCCCAGCCGATAAACCGAGCACATCTACCCCATCTTCAAAGTCGGTGATCAGGGTACTGCCCGGTTTAATCCGCAGCACAAAGGTATCGGCACCCCGACCACCCGTCAGCCGATCGTTGCCGTTGCCCCCATCCAGCGTATCTCTATTAGCCCCACCCAGCAGGATGTCGTTATCGCCGCCGCCTTCCAGCACATCATCGCCCAAGCCGCCTTCCAAGATGTCATTGCCCCGAAAGCCTTTGAGCAAATCGTTGCCGCGTAGTCCCAGGAGTCGATCATTGCCGCTGTTGCCCCGTAGCGTGTTGTCGAACCGATCGCCGCGAATTGTGCGTCGAGAGGCAGTGAAGCGGGCCTGAATGTCCTGGTTGTTCCTTGAGAGGGAATCGTCCTGCCACGCCACGACATAGTCCGCTGTGGGTGCAACTGCAATGGCCGGGAGAGATTGATCATTGGCCTCTTCCCGGTTGACCTGAAATTCGCCGCCGAGCCGCCTACCGTTTTCGGCAAACCGCTGCCCAAAAATGCCAGCCCCATCTCCGTCTTGATTTTCGCTGGCCCACACGACGGTGAAGTTGCCGCCTGCATCGACCCCGACGGCTGGCGTGGTCTGATCGCCGCGAGTGGTTTGGTTGACGCGAAACTCATGGCCTAACGGATTGCCGCTGGCGCTATAGCGTTGGGCATAGATGCCATAGCCATCCTGGTCAGAACTGCGGCTGTCGCTCTGCCATGCCACGACGAAATCCCCGTTGTCATCGATTGCTACAGATGGGTTGAGCTGGTTACCATCTGTCTCGGTGTTGACCTGAAACTCAATCCCAACTGGATTGCCAATGTTGTTATAACGCTGACCAAAGATGCCGGTACCGCTGCCATCCTGCCGTTCGCTAACCCAGATGACGACAAAATCCCCCTGCGCATTCATGGCGACGACCGGTGCGGTTTGGTCGTTTTCGGTGCGGGTGTTGATGCGAAACTCGTTGCCAATCAGTGCGCCGCTGCGGTCAAACCGCTGTCCTACAATGCCCGTGCCGTCATCATCGCGTCCAGTCGTGTTATTGTCCTGATCGTCGCTTTGATAAACTACGACAAAATTGCCGCTACCATCGATAGCTACATCCGGGTTGTTTTGATCCTGGAGCGTGCTGCGATTCACCCGAAACTCTGACCCCAAGCGCTGACCTCTGGCATCGAACCGCTGAGCAAATACATCCTGCCCGCTGCCGCCAAACGACTGCTCGCTAGCCCAAACCACGACAAAGCTGTTATCGAGGGTCATGGCAACTGCTGGATCGGTTTGATCATCAGCCGTGGCGGTGTTGACTTGAAATTCGCTGCTAATCGGCCTGCCAGAAGCATTGTAGGCACGGGCAAAAATGCCGGTACCGTCCCCATCTTGATCCTGACTTTGCCAAGTGACGACAAAATTACCGAGGGAACCAATAGCAATGTCGGGCTTTTCTTGATTGCCGCTGACATAGGTATTGACGCGAAAGTCGGAGCTGGATGAGTTAGCGCTCATAGTCTTTCTCGATGCGGGTGCAGCACCATGATAGATGCCATATCTAGAGTTGAACCGCTTTGTTAAGTAATATTTTGGCCTAGATGTAGGGTAACTAGAATAACAGGTCCAGATTTTATAGTGTGCCTCTGTGGTTTTCAGTACAGGTGGGGTTTCGCAGAATTGGATTGCGAAATTTGCTTAACTCAGCGGCCCCAAAGTTTCCATTGGTTTAGCAAAGGTTCAAGGTAACGCCGCAAACCTGACTAGTTAAACTTTTTCCTGTTAAATGTCCTTTTCTGGCCTGACCAAAATCGAGCCGGGATGTTATAAGTTAAAGTGAGATTTTTTAACTAAACGTAAAAACAGAGTTGTTTACTGAGAGGACGATCCGTGGCAGTCGAAACGATTGAACAACGTTCTACAGCCCGAAAGCTTGCTCCTCGCTATCGGGTTTTGCTGCATAACGATGATTTCAACTCGATGGAGTACGTGGTGCAGGTGCTGATGAAGACGGTACCAAGCCTGACCATACCTCAGGCCGTCAACATCATGATGGAAGCCCACACCAACGGGATTGCCTTGGTCATTACCTGCGCCCAAGAGCATGCTGAGTTTTATTGTGAAACCCTGAAAAATCACAGTTTAACCAGCACGATCGAGCCAGACGAATAGGGCTACCCAAGCATGTAGCCAAAAGGCTAAAGACTTCAGCCAAAAGCCAAATCAGATCATTCAGTCGGGACTCTTTACCGCATCTTGAAACCGCCATTAGACCAGCTCAGGAATTTTCCAGCACCGCTGCGGATTGTGGCGTTTCTGCTGCTGTTGGGAATAATTTGGCTGCCGTTTGCGATCCCGATTGCCCTGTGGAGCCGCGATCCAAATCAGACCACGATTTGGGCCATGCTGGTGCTGTTTGTTGAGTTCCTGCTGCTGGTGCGTTGGTGGGGGCGACAGATTCATCATGAGCGGCAGGTTTTCCAAACCTATGGTCTCACCCTGAACCGAATTAGTTTAGTAGAAGGGCTGCAAGGATTGGGCTGGGGAACCGCAAGTCTGCTGCTGCTGTTTCTGGTGCAGAGTTTGGCTGGCTGGGTGAGTTGGCGTCCGCCGCAGGTGTCCTTTGGGCAAATTATTCTGGAGGGCTTGCTGGTGGCTCTGGGTGTGGGTTTGGCCGAGGAGTTGGTGTTTCGCGGCTGGATTTTGGACGAACTGCAGCGAGACTATAGTCCTGGGGTGGCGCTCTGGGCCAATAGTGGGGTGTTCGCGGCGCTGCATTTCATCAAACCGCTGCCAGAAATTATCCGCACCTTTCCCCAATTTCCCGGTCTGGTGCTACTCGGCGCTATTTTGGTCTGGATGAAGCGCTCTACCCGGTCGCAACAACGCACTGCTGTTAAACTAATCACTCACAATGGACGTTTGGGCCTGCCGATTGGTTTTCATGCCGGTCTGGTTTGGGGCTATTACCTGCTGAAAGTCGGCGGGTTAGTAACGCTAACCAATCGGGTTCCAGCCTGGGTAACCGGCATCGACGAAAATCCCCTAGCTGGGCTGGTGGGACTGCTGTTTTTGGCGAGCCTAGCAATCTATTGGCGGCGGCGATCAGCCAAGAGTTGGGCATAGGGAAGCGGTGAGACTGTGGTGAGAATTGAGACTGTGGTGAGAATAATGTTGCGATGCATTGCAGTCTGTTCTGAGCAGCCTCAGCTCTGGTATCGTAACCACAGATTTACTTTCTTGAAGTAGTCTAGAGGAAAATGCAGTTTCCGGCTGCTTGCTTCCATCGTAAAACCTATGGCAAACCGATCTGATTCCTATTCGCTTCCGCCCGTTGTTCAACAAGTTGCTACGGCATTTCGCCTCGTGGGCTGGATCAGCTTTTGGACACAGATTGTACTGGGAGTGGTTTCTGGCGTAATTTTGATTTTTGCGGCAGGCAGTTTTGGTGCTGCTGCTTCACAGACGACAACCATCGGTCCGGGAGGAATACCCACAACTGTTCCCACGGGTGCAGTTGATCCGGGGAGAGGAGCGGGTTTGCTTTTAGCCGTGTTGGGCCTGCTGGCGCTGTTTGGCGGAGCTTACTGGGCCTTTCGCTACACGCGGCTTTCCCGCAAACTGAGAGCGGCCCGACCAGAGGAGCGGCTGAAGCGGGGCGATGCGATCCGGGCACTCCGGCTGGGGCTGTTGATTAATTTGGCAGGAATGCTGCTGACGATTCTGGGGGCACAGGCGATTGTGGGTTCCCTAGTCGCCAAATCTTTTGCGCAAGGGGTAGGCATCTTTACCGGCAACTTTCAGCGCTTTATCAATCCCTTAGATATTTTTCTGGTGCAGGCCAACACGAACACCATCATGGGGCATTTTGTCGGTCTGTTAGCAACGCTGTGGATTCTGCGTTCGGTGAATCGGCAGTAGAAGCATAGAAATATCTTCATAAGCCAAGCGTTGAGGAGCTTATGCTTAATCTCACTCAGTGGCAGGAAATTGATGCTTTTTTTATGGCCGAAGGTAAGATTTTTCAAACATTGACTCGGTTGGCTCAAAGTTTGGATCGAGCAGGTATCAGCTATGTGATTGTAGGCGGCATGGCGATGGCGGTGCATGGGTTTGTGCGCCCCACTGAAGACATAGATATTTTGCTAACACCAGAGGGATTGGCAGCATTTCAACAGCAGTTGGTTGGTAGAGGCTTCGTGGCAGCATTTCCAGGTGCAACCCGTAAGTTTAGGGATGCTCAAACGGGTGTGGAAATCGAAATTCTCACCTCTGGCAGCTTTCCAGGTGATGGCAAGCCTAAGCCTGTTGCCTTTCCTGACCCAGTGGCTGTGGCAGTAGACTATAACGGCATCAAGGTAATTGACCTGACGCGGTTGATTGAGCTGAAATTGGCTTCAGGAATTTCTGGTCGAGGGCGCTTAAGAGATCTAGCCGATGTACAAGATTTAATTCGCGCGTTTACATTACCTGTAGAACTGGCAGAATCGCTTGATGCTTCAGTGCGTGAACACTATGTAGAACTTTGGGATGATTTGTATGCGTAGAACAAGATTGAAAAAACAGTGAACGCTGACAGAGGTGCAGCAATGATTACCACACCTTCTAACAGACATTAAGTTTTACGCCCGATCAACCTAGATTGAACAATTCAGATCGCCTGCTTTCTGACTAAACCGCAGGTTTTCCTGATAATCAACTGGACAATCGATTACCGCAGGTACCTCCTGGGCCAAGGCTTCCTTCAACGTGGGGATGAAATCGAGTGTGGATTCTACCCGATAGCCTTTCAATCCCATACTTTCAGCAAATTTGACGAAATCGGGATTGCTAAAGTGAACAAAATTGGATTCACCAAAGTGATTATGCTGCTTCCATTCGATTAATCCATAGCCACCATCGTTGAAGATGATCGTGACAAAAGGAGTTCCGACTCGCAGTGCCGTTTCCAGCTCTTGCGCATTCATCATAAACCCTCCATCACCGGTGACAGCCACAACCCTACGGTTCGGATGCACCAGCTTGGCGGCAATTGCTCCCGGCAAGGCAATTCCCATCGCGGCGAAACCATTCGAGATCAGACAGGTATTGGGCCGATCGCAATGGTAGTGGCGTGCCATCCACATTTTGTGCGCGCCAACATCCGAAATCACAATATCTTCCGGTCCCATCACCTGCCGCAAATCGTAGATCAGCTTCTGCGGTTTAATTGGCGTGCCGTCATCATGGGCATATTCTTCGTAATCTGTCCAGATTTCATCGCGCAGGTGAATCGCATAGGGATCGGATTTGCCAGTCCGGTCAGCTCGTTTGAGGATTTCCTCTAGCGAATCGGCAATATCGCCTACTACTTCGGCTAGCGGAATATAGCTGCTGTCTACTTCGGCAGGAGTTTGATCGATGTGGATAATTGGCGTTGTCCCATCCGGGTTCCAGCGCTTGGGGGAATACTCGATCAGGTCGTAACCGACCGCAATCACCAGATCGGTATGGTCAAAGCCGCAGCTAATGTGATCCCGCTGTTGCAGTCCCACCGACCACAGCGCTAATCGATCGGTGTAGGGAATCACACCCTTGCCCATGAAGGTATTTGCCACCGGAATATCCAAAGTGCGAGCAAATTTTGTTAATGCGTCACTCGCCTGAGCGCGAATCGCGCCATTGCCCACCAAAATGATCGGATTGGCCGCTTGAGAAATCGCCTCAGCCGCCCGACTAATGCTTTGAAACGAAGCGTAGACCTTTTCGCGTTGATCAATCCGCAGCGGCTTGCCCACCACCGACATCGCGGCGATGTTTTCCGGCAAATCAATATGCACAGCTCCCGGCTTTTCAATCTGAGCCAGCTTAAACGCCCGACGCACAATTTCTGGCGTGTTGCTAGGCCGCACAATTTGAGTACTCCATTTGGTGACTGGCGCAAACATTGCGACCAGATCCAGGTATTGGTGCGATTCGATATGCATCCGGTCGGTCCCCACCTGTCCGGTAATTGCCACCAAGGATGCCCGGTCGAGGTTAGCATCGGCTACACCAGTCATCAAGTTTGTAGCGCCCGGTCCCAGGGTTGATAAGCAAACACCTGCCTTTCCGGTGAGCCGTCCATACACATCAGCCATAAAAGCAGCGCCCTGCTCGTGGCGAGTCGTAATGAACTTGATGGACGAGTGCTTTAAGGCTTGCAGCACATGCAAATTTTCCTCTCCAGGCAAGCCAAAGACATACTCGACGCCTTCGTTTTCCAAACAGCGCACAAGTAGTTCGGCTGTATTCATTTCAGTCATGTAACGCTCCTACTTCATTAAGTTTTAAGTTTTGAGTTTTGAGTTTTTAGTTGGGAGAAAAAGGGGAAATTTTGAGTTTTGAATGATCGAGACAGAGTTTTGGTTGCAGAATTCAAAGCTAGATCACTCAAAACTTAAAACTCAAAACTTAAAACTCAAAACTGAGAACTTTTATTTGATCCACACGGTTTTGATATTGACGAATTCGCGAATTCCTTCGGCTCCCAATTCGCGCCCATAGCCCGACCGTTTGATGCCGCCAAAGGGAAGCCGGGGATCGGATTTGACCATGCCGTTGATGAACACGGAGCCTGCTTCGATCTCGTTGATCAGGCGCTCGCGCTCAGTTTCAATTTGGGTCCAGGCGCTGGCACCGAGACCGAAGGGAGTGCTGTTGGCTAGCTGAATCGCGCTGTCTAGGTCGGGAACACGGAATAACAACGCCACCGGACCAAAGAACTCTTCTTGGCGAGCCGGACTATCGGAGGGCAGGTCAGTCAAAATTGTGGGCGGGTAGAAGGTGCCATGCTGAAGTGAGGGTATAGATCTGGTGGGGACGGTATCTGGATCGCCGCCAGTTAGGAGTTTGGCTCCAGACGCAATGCAAGCTTGTACCTGTTGATGTAGCTCGTTCAGGATTGTGGAGGTAGCTAGGGGGCCAATGTCGGTTTGTGGATCGAGCGGGTCCCCCAGTTTTAAGGCAGCGTACTGGTGCACCAGCCGTTCAGCAAATTCATCGGCGATCGCGTCGTGGACAATAAACCGTTTAGCGGCGATGCAGGATTGACCATTGTTGATCATGCGAGCAGTGACGGCAGTTTTGACCGCAGTCTCTAGATCGGCACTTGCCATGACGATAAACGGGTCGCTGCCGCCCAGTTCCAGGACAGTTTTCTTGATTTGCTTGCCGGCGGCACTACCCAAACTCGCGCCTGCAGCTTCGCTTCCAGTCAAGGTGGCAGCTTTGACCCGCTCATCGGCAACAATTTGCGGCACTTGATCCGCCCTAATCAGCAAAGTCTGAAACACGCCTTCTGGGAAGCCCGCCCGCCGGAAAATTTCTTCAATCGCTAGAGCCGACTGGGGTACGTTAGAGGCATGTTTAAGCACACCCACATTTCCCGCCATCAGGGCTGGAGCGGCAAACCGAAACACCTGCCAAAAAGGGAAGTTCCAGGGCATGACGGCTAGGATCACACCCAGGGGTTGGTAGCGGACAAAGCTACGACTGGCATCCGTTTCGATCGGTACGTCCGCCAGAATGGATTCGGCCTGATCAGCGTAGTAGCGGCACACCCAGGCCGATTTCTCCACTTCTGCAATCGCAGCGGCGATGGGTTTGCCCATTTCCAGGGTCATGATTTTGCCGAAGCGCTCTTTTTCATCAACCAAAAGTTGAGCAGCCCGGTGCAGCCATTCAGTTCGTTGTGCAAATGAGGTATGACGATGCTGCTCAAATGCCTGCTGGGCCAGCGTCAGCTTAGAATCGATTGCTTCATCCGTCAACGCTTCAAACACTTTTACCGTTTCTCCGGTTGACGGGTTAACGGTTGCAATAGCCATACGGAATTCTCCTGCTGAAACAATACGGAAATCAGACACAATTCACCCAATGCCTGATTCCAACCGCAGGGCAGCAGCGTTTACCAAATGGGTTAGCAGCTATCTCGCTATGTCATGCAGAGCTTCAACCAGAGGGATCGATGCTCTCAGACGCAAAACTCCTGTGGGTCAGCCAAAGCCCATAATTCTGATTGTGTGGGCTACCCTGCTCCCCCATTCTAGTGTCGCCATAGGTGGGTCAGGTGAATTTAGACACATCTGGAAATATTCTGAATTCAGATGGCTTCAAGATGGCTTCAAGCAGCCGCCAAAGTCTCCTCAAGGCTCAGTCACACAAGTAAGCAGGTAAGCAGGTAAGCATTTGACAAGCGCTCTGCTTAGGTTGTTAATTTGATTGTGATGGAGCGATCTGGTGTTCCGATCCCAACTGGTGGAGACACTCCAGATGCTAGCGGTTCTCACCTGAAATGGCTTCTCTGAATGGCTCCATGGCCTCTCTCAGGGGAACCGCGCCCACCCAAACAAAACTCGCCTTCGCGGGTTAAATTGCCAAGTTGAGATTGTCCTATGCCTGACCTGCCTCCTCTGACCAACGAGACCTTTTGGGCCATCCTGCGGGATGAGATCGACAACGCGACAGTCAATCAGCTCGTCTGGCAATGTTTGGGCTATCGTTACAATCCTGAGACAGGCTGGGACAATACTGCTGTAGCAACAGATTGGCGGCAAGACTACCCGATACCGCCTGATTTTGTCGAGAGCCGCCCAGCCACAGTCAAGCTGACCCGCTCGATTCCCCCAGAGAACAAGCAGCTTTTGAAAGAGGAGTTAGGCTTTAGCGGCTACAAAGTGGATGAGCTGATTCCCCGTAAAACTCGCCGAGCCACAATGGTTAACTGGCTGCTTAGCTACCGCAAATCTAATCTGCAACTTCAGTAAGCCCTCACAGCAGACCGTTTTAGGGGACACCGCAAAAATCGTCACACCTCTTGTCGCTCTTACAGGTTGGGTTGAACACACTTGAGGTAAGCGTTTAACTGTCCCTGCCCTGCAACCCAGTTGTGGGGCTTTTATGTTGCAGCCCAGTTGGACTGAACAAGTTGAATCCAACAAGTTGAATCCAACAAGTTGAATCCAACAAGTTGAACCGAAACTGTCTGAAAACGAAGGTTTAGACAATTCTACCGGCTTCGTTGAACTGCCTACTCGCCTGTTTGCTCTAACAATTTGCTCCAACAATTTGCTCTAACAATTTGCTCTAACAATCCGCCCTCAGCGCTAGTCACCGCAAGGTAGAACTGACTGAAGAGACTGAAGCTGGATAGCGGAGGTGCTGTATGAAATCACCCAGCCGTATTCGGTATAAAACTGCACAAAAATTGATAACTAAGCAAAGACTGCCCAGAAACGTCAGGATGAAGGTGGGAGCCATCACCACGCCAATCGCAAACCAGCTAAACACATGCAGCAGTACCGCCAGAGCATACACGCTAGCAACCGCAGCCATCAGATGTACTTGAGAGGCAGGCCGACGGAACCCTACAAGCAGCATAGTTTGCGAGGTGGCGAGCAGATTCGCAGGCACCAATGCGGCACAGATGGCAATACAGTGGCTGCGGGAAAATTCAAACAACGGGTGGATATCAAACATTTAAAAATGGCTCTTCAAACGGCTTGTCCTCTAGGATACGTCTGAATGCTAAGCAATGAGTCTTCAATTGTGAGTATTTGCTTTTATATGAAGAAAGGTTACAAGAATCGATTGGCTACCGCTTCATCTCAGTTCGCATCGAATTTTGAAAGCAGCAAATGACATGGGTGCCGACCAAACCTCTTGCCGACAAATTTCTTAGGTGCTGAAGTAAGTGACCCTGATTTCGTTAAGTTCGATACCTTTTTGCTTCACATTCGTTTCATTTGAACTACAAGTTAGGAGATTCCCACCCCGTTACATCTCAGGCCACCCTCTGCCCGGTTTGGTATAGCAGCTAACCACTTTTGCCCATTTATCAATGGTTTTCGCTCTTGAGGATAAAGAAAATCTTTTACTCAGGGGGATCCCTGGAACAATTGTCTACTCTGGTAGGTGCGAACCTGATAACAGCTATGTAAGCTACCCAGGTATAGACCCCAATCAAGAATCCTTTTGGGTTCGGAACCTTGTCCAGAGTATGCGGAGAAAAGCGGAGTCGTTATGGCACAAAGTTTTGGTCTGATCGGTCTGGCAGTGATGGGGGAAAACTTAGCGCTAAATGTCGAGCGCAATGGCTTCCCGATCTCGGTTTACAATCGCACCGCTGCAACCACGAAGAAGTTTATTGAAGAACGAGCGCAAGGGAAAAACATCAAACCTACTTTTTCGCTTGAAGAGTTTGTGCAATCACTAGAACGTCCGCGTCGAATCCTGATCATGGTGAAGGCGGGTGCCCCCGTTGATGCAGTCATGGATCAACTCAAACCTCTGCTCGAAGAAGGCGACATGATCATCGATGGCGGCAACTCGCTCTATACCGATACCGAGCGGCGCGTCAAAGATATGGAAGCGCAGAGCCTCCGGTTTATTGGCATGGGCGTCAGCGGTGGTGAAGAAGGAGCACTGAATGGTCCCAGTCTGATGCCAGGGGGGACCGAGGCGGCCTACAGAGAAATTGAACCAATCGTCACCAAAATTGCAGCTCAAGTGGATGATGGGCCTTGCGTCACCTACATTGGTCCGGGCGGTTCAGGACACTATGTCAAGATGGTGCACAACGGCATTGAATATGGTGACATGCAGTTGATTGCGGAAGCCTACGATTTGCTCAAGAACGCTCTGGGCTTGAACCATACCCAACTGCATGAAGTATTTTCTGAGTGGAACACAACCCCTGAACTCGACTCGTTCTTGATTGAAATTACTGCCAATATCTTTACCAAAATGGATGATGAAACCGACTTGCCACTGGTCGATGTCATCCTTGATGCGGCAGGGCAAAAGGGAACAGGCCGCTGGACGGTAGAAACTGCCCTAGATCTGGGCATCAGCATCCCCACCATTATTGCCGCAGTGAATGCCCGGATTATGTCTTCGATCAAGGAAGAGCGAGTCGCAGCCTCTAAGGTGCTCTCTGGCCCTTCAGGTAAATACGATGGCGATACGCAAGCTTTTATCACCAAAGTACGCGATGCTCTCTATTGTTCTAAGATTTGCTCCTACGCTCAAGGTATGGCGCTAATTGGCAAGGCTTCGTCTGCCCTGTTCAACTCCCAAATTGATCTCGGCGAATGTGCGCGCATCTGGAAGGGGGGCTGTATTATTCGAGCTGCCTTCTTAGGTCGAATCAAGCATGCGTTTGACGAAAATCCTACTCTGCCTAACCTGCTGCTGGCTCCAGAGTTTAAGCAAACCATCCTCGATCGTCAGGACGCTTGGCGAGAAGTGTTGATGACGGCAGCCAAACTGGGCATTCCAGTGCCGGCCTTTAGCGCCTCCCTCGACTACTTTGACAGCTATCGTCGCGATCGTTTGCCACAAAACCTGACTCAAGCTCAGCGCGACTACTTTGGTGCCCACACCTATGAGCGCACCGACAAGCCCAGAGGCGAATTCTTCCATGCCGCCTGGTTCTAACGCCTAGGGCATTCGCTCAACTTCAACTAAATTTCCAGTTGCTACTGGGCTTCCCTCTCCTATGGTGATCGGCTGTTCAGTCGAACGTTCCTTCACCAAGGAGGGGGTTGTTTATGCCAAGAATTAATCGTTCAGGTAATGACTCAGATCCAGTCGGCTTCAGTCGAGCAGCGCGTTTTTTGGAGTAGGCGCAAAGACCATCTGAATCTTGTGAGCGGAAAACTGGCAGAAATACATGAGCCAGCTAAAAATTCCGAGTAGCTTACAGCCCTCTTCTAGCTCGTAATGGCCAAACATTGTTTCTGGTGTTTGATCAACGATAGTAGAGAGGCCAAGAAAAGCAACGGCCAAACAAAGGAACACCGGCTGAGAGTGTAAAATCAGCTTTCTAAAGACCGTCACAAATGCCACAAACACCAATGCGTAAACCATAAAGACCAGCAGCTCGGTAAGATTTTGAACTGCTCGTGGAACTACAGCATCAGGGCCATACAACACTCTGCTAAACCGCTCGTGAAGACGAAACTGATCGTCGAGCAGAAACTGAGCCGACAACAAACCAGAGAAAATCAAAAACGCAACCGTTTGGGAATCGGCGGGCTTTGAACCGCCAGCTCGAATAATCGAGGCAGAAAAGAAGCAAATCGCAGCGGTTGCACACCAGAGCAAATTGCCAATCTGAGAGAAGAAGCCAATAAAAGCAGATTGACCACTAATTTCTGCCGGATCGGATACGAGTTCAAATATCGTAAATCCTACCAATTGGCCAATCCAAGCAGTTACGGTCATAAACCCAATTATGGGCAGATAGAGTTTCAGAAGAGTCGGCAATGAGATCTTCATGAGCACCTGGCATGTAAAAGTTAATACTAAGTTAACCTATGGTTAAAGCTCCTCCGTTGCTTAGCAACCATCCGGAGAGCGATGACAAGTAATCTCAATTAGACAAACAGAAGCAAGCTGAAAGTTGCTTACTTCTGAAGGGTTAACAAAAGATTAATAATTTGGATTGCCAGGTTAGAATTCGCCTGAGTTAAGTTCTGATCACCAGCATCTGATTGCCGCCTTTTTGCAACTCATAGGCAACGGTTTCAATTGCAACGACATATCCGGAACTACTCAATGCCTGCATAACTGGGGCAAGGTGGGGCGAAGGCTTGAGCATCAGCGTCAGCAGAGGAAAAATGCGGACTTCGGGAGCTAACCGCAGCATTTCCCGAATCGAGCGCAAGTGAAACTCATAGCTCAACTGATCTGAATAGAGAAACAACAAGTGAGAGCAGAGAGCTAAAGAAAAAGAACCAGACGGAAAGGGCAGCGTTGGTAGCTCTCCGATTTGGTAGCGTCCCACAGCCTTACCGCTATCGTAATCTTGCAAAAATCTATGCAATACTTGAATTCGATTCGTGCGCAATGCTTCTGGTGATTGATGGTACGTCCATACCCAATCGTCTGGCGTAGCTTTGACTTGGTTGATGATGTCATCTACAACGGCGTTGAAGCGAGCCTGAATTTCTGGTCCTGAAAAGGTATAGATTGGATCAACCGAAACGACATCGTAGCCCTGTTGAGTTGCCTCTGCATTAAAGCTGGCTGGCCCATCACCAATCCCAATCACCGTTCCATTCAAATCCGTGGGAGCCAGATTAAACATTTTGACATATTCATCCCAGGACCGCCCGAATGGAACGACCTTCTCCAAAATCATTGCCATAGGAGTGCTTGCTCCCTCAACTGATAGTTGTAGCCTAAGCCGTAACGGTCATTTGGGCCATATCTTCGGGTCGTAGATGATCGTGCACAATCGCTCCGTCGCGGAACCAAACAATTCGACGAGTCTGGCGGGCTACTTCGGGTTCATGCGTTACCATCACCACCGTAATGCCGCTGGCGTTCAGTTCCGAAAAGATGTTGAGAACTTCCTGAGTGGTTTGGGAATCCAATGCGCCCGTTGGTTCATCAGCTAATAACAAAACCGGACGATTCACGATCGCTCTAGCAATCGCTACCCGCTGCTGCTGCCCACCGGAAAGTTGGTTTGGACGATTGTTTAACCGATTTGCCAACCCAACTCGTGTTAGGGCTTCAGCCGCTCGTTCCCTCCGTTCCTGAGTGGGAATTCCAGCGTAGACCATTGGCAGCATCACATTTTCCATCGCCGAGAGCTGCGGTAGCAGATGGAACTGTTGGAAGACAAACCCCAGCTTGCGATTGCGGGTATGGGCTAGTTCCGGATCGGATAAACCGGCAACATCAACTCCGTCCAAGTAATAGCTGCCAGATGTCGGTCGATCCAGGCAGCCAATTACATTCATGGCCGTGGATTTACCCGAACCAGAAGGTCCCATAATGGCGCAGTATTCACCCTTCTCAACGGTCAGATTGACATCATTGAGGGCATGAACTTCTGTATCGCCAGTTCCATAGGTTTTATGAATATGTTCGAGCCGAATAACAGGTTGCATAGGAAAGGTTTGAGTTTTAGGGTTTAAGTGTTGAGTTCTTAGAGGATGTTTGAAAAGTATCAAACGTGTTGCATTGCCCCCCAACCCCTCACTATTGGGGGACTTCCAATCCCGTATTTTTGGTTCAAAGTCCCCCATTGATGGGGGATTTAGGGGGCTTCGAGCGCGGCAACGAACAGAATGGGGGATGTAGGGGGCGGTTCGGGTTGCATCGGCGACTTTTAAAACACCCTCTTAATTCAAAACTTAGAATTCAACATTCAACACTAAATTAAGCGCTTCTCAAGGCCACAATCGGGTCAAGTTTGGCAGCCTGACGAGCTGGGAACACACCAAAGAACAAGCCAATACCACCGGAAACACCCACAGCCAACACAATGGCAGCCGTAGAAACACCCGCCTTCAAAGGAGTAGTTGCCCCAACCAGCATGACACCTCCAGCGCCAATGGCGGTACCAATGATGCCACCAATGGCCGATAGAATAATTGCTTCGATCATAAACTGCACCAAGATGTCTTGCTGAGAGGCTCCAATCGCTTTGCGTAAGCCAATTTCGTGGGTCCGCTCTCGTACCGACACCAACATAATGTTCATAATGCCGATGCCGCCTACAAATAGCGAGATTGCCGCGATAGCTGCCAGCATGAGAGTCAGGGCACCCGTGACGTTACCCACAATTTCCAGGGCATCTTTTTGGGAACGCACAGTAAAGTCATCTTCATCCGTAACTTTGTGTCGGAGTCGCAGCAGGTTGCGCAGTTGGAATTCAGCTGCACTGACCGAGGCTTCGTCTCTGGCCGCTACGGAAATGAAACTCACTTCGGTGCCGTAGGGCGAGGTGTTGCCCGTAATCCGGCTGGACATCGTTGTAATCGGAATATAAACCGCATCATCCTGGTTATTGCCCAGAAACGCGCCCTTCGATTCCATGACGCCAATTACCTGAAAGCTGAGGTTTCTGATCCGGATCTGCCGCCCAATCGGTTCAGCGTCTCCAAAAAATTTTCTGGCAACATCCGACCCCAATGCCACCACCTGGGTGTTGCGCTGCACATCCAACTCGCTGAAAAAGCGACCTCGCTCCACATCAAAGTCTCGCACGGTGAGGAAGTCAGGCGTCGTGCCCATCACGAGCGAGGTACTGCGTCTATTGCTGTAGGTCAGCGTTTGTTGGGTTTGCAGTTGAGGAGCTACCGCACTCACGGTTGGCACCTGGGAAGAAATGGCTTTGGCGTCTTCTAACGTTAGAGTTCGCGGCAAATCCAGGGTGCGGTTTTGCGCTTCTTCGCTGCCTGGAATGATAAACAAGACATTTGGCCCAAGCGACTCAAATTGTTCCGAAGCATAGCGCTGTGCACCCTGGCCCACTCCTACCATCGTAATAACAGACGCATTACCAATGATGATCCCCAACATGGTCAGCGCACTTCGTAATTTGTTGGCAGTTAGAGTTTTTACTGCCATTTTGGTGCTTTCAACAATATTCATAGTTCAAGTTACTCTTGCGGTTTGCCCCACTCAGAGCCTTTGGGGATATCGGTAAAAACTCGCTCTCCAGGCTCCAAGCCCTCTAAGATTTGAGTTTGATTATTCACGGCTGTACCGAGCGTCACGGGCCGAAATTCGGGTTGGTTTTCGCTATCGGGCACTAGCACGCCGGTCTCACCATCCTTGGTGACAATCGCCACGGTCGGCACCACTACTGCATTCGCCAGTTCATCTCCCAAGAAAGTGACGTCTGCATTCATGCCAGACAAGAGCTTGTCCTGGCCGGTTTCTAAACCAATCCGTACCTGGAAGGAGGTCACGTTTTGTTTCACTACCGCTTCTGGCGCAATCAGTCGTACCCGGCCCCGAAAAGTCTGATTTGGAAAGGAATCGGCTCTAATTTCAACCGGCTGCCCTACCCGCAACTGGTAAATATCGACTTCGGGCACTTCAGCCAAAATTTCTAGCCCCTGGGCAATCGCGACAATCGCGGTAGACGTAGCAGAGGTAACTTCCGAGGCCGACGTGGTTGGCGTCACGAAGGCTCCTTCATCCGCAAACTTCTGGGTAATAATCCCATCGAAAGGCGCATAGAGGAACGTGTCCTGCTTTTGCACCTCTACAGCCTTTAAGTTGCCTTCTGCTTCTCTCAGGTCAGCTTGGGCTGCGGCAATGTCTTCAGGACGGCTACCGCTACGCCAGTAGTCGAGGTTGCGCTGCGCTTCCTGAAGCGTGGCCTGAAGTTGTTGAACTGTAGCTCTGGCGGTCTCGGCTTCACTGAGAATTTCATCGAGCTGATCGCGGGAGATTGCGCCTTGATCAGCCAAACTTTGATTGCGTTCAACCCGTTGTTCGGCTAGAGCCAGTCTTGCCTGAGATTCTGTGACTCGCGCTTGGGCCTGCTGGACTCGAGCTTCAGCCTGGGCAATTTCTTCTGAGCGGTTACCAGCCCTCACCTGCTGGAGTTTTGCCTCTGCCCGTGCCACTCTAGCTCGCGCTTGCAGCAACTGAGCTTCGATTTCGTCATTTTCCATCCGACCAATTAGCTGGCCTTTTTTAACCCGGTCTCCCTGCTGAACAGACAATTCAGCCAAAATGCCTGGGTTCTTAGGACTGAGGTTGACGGTCTGAACCGGCTGCACAGTGCCGCTGGCGGTGATGCGCACCTGAAGCGCTTGCGATTCTACGGGTACGGTCATGGTGGCTAGGTCAACCGGAGTGGAGCGACGTTGGATCACACCATAGGTGACTGCGCCTGTGCCAATTAAACCTGCTGCTGCGAGTCCAAGCAGCCAAGGATTGGGCTGTCGAATTTTACCGATTAAGGGAAGTTGCATGGTCATGGTTGCAGAAGCAAAGAAAATCGAAGAAGGAAGCAGGCAACAGGTGAAGAATTCATCCAGAAATTTAGCCGCACCACTTGGGGCAGTACTGGCAATTCGATTGAAAGAGATTTCAAAACAGAGATTTCAACAGAAGCAACTAATGGGATTTGTGCAGCATAGACTGCTTTTGTTCTAACTCCCAGCGCTCATCGAGTAGGGGCAGTTCTCGCTCCAGAAAGGCGTGGATATCGCGCATTTCTTGCAGGCGCTGTTGCAACGGAGAAGGCATGTCCTTGATTAGGTCTAAGCCTTTTTCAGCCAACTGGCGAAATGCAATAATCTGAGCCATCCGCTGCTTGGTCATCTGCGACCAGGCATTCGGCTTGATTTGAAAATAATCACGCCGTTCTCCTGGTAGACTGACCCGCTCAATTAGACCAATCTGAATCAGCAAGCGGGTCATGGTGCTAATTGAACCTTTACTGGCTTGCAGCACTTCTGCCAGTTCCCCATGCGACTGCTGGGGTGGGTTAGAAATCAGCAGCCAACCAAAAATGCGCCCTGACATCCGTGGCAGCCCAACAAGTTCAAACATCAGGCCCACTTCTTCCACAAAGTGCATTTGTTCAAACGGCTGCTTCTGGTTCAACTCTTCCGAAGAATCTGTAACATTACTTAACTCTAAAGCTAACATATTCTAAATGTTCAGTAAACATTGAACAAACCGAACAAAAAAATAGAGATTTCTAGATAGAGACGGCACGGCAACATTTTTAATCTCTTTGGCTCACAAGGCTGCTCTATCTCAAGAGTAGGCAAAGCAAACTGAATCAACCTCGTCCGATTGGTCGATTCAGTCGTAGGAGTTTCCTAGGGTGGTCCTTGCAGCTGAATAGCTAAGCCATTACCATGCCACCGTCGATGTTGATCACTTGCCCTGTGATGTAGGCGGCTGCGGCGTCGGCAGCTAGGAACCGAATCAAACCGGCCACCTCCTCGGGTTGGCCGTAGCGCCCTAAGGGAATCAGCTTCAAAATTTCCTCGGCAGCTTTGATATCAGCCGTCATGTCGGTAGCAATGAATCCGGGCGCTACTGCGTTAACCGTGATGCCCCGACTAGCCAACTCTTTAGCCACAGTTTTAGTGAACCCAATCACGCCGGCTTTAGCAGCACTGTAGTTGGCCTGTCCTGGATTGCCCATTTCGCCTACTACAGAAGTGATATTAATAATCCGACCAGCACGCTGTTTCAGCATGATTTTGCTAATCGCACGAGTGCAGAGAAAAACGCCAGTCAGGTTGAGGTCAATGACGGCTTGCCAATCTTCTAGCTTCATGCGCAGCAGCAGCGTATCGCGGGCAATCCCAGCATTGTTGACCAACACATCCACACGGCCATATTTCTCCATGACGGTATTCACCAAGCTATCGACTTGGTCTGTCTGTCCTACATCAGCTTGCAGCGCCATGGCCTGACCGCCTGCGCCCGTGATTTCTGCTACAACCGCATCTGCTGCTTGACTGGAGCTGGCATAGTTGACAATTACGGTAGCGCCTTCGGCGGCCAAAGCAATTGCGGCAGCTCGACCGATGCCCCGTGAAGCACCTGTCACTACAGCGACCTGTCCCTGTAACCGAGCTTCTGAAGATGCTGCCATGAACCCTACCTCTGAATCGCATCAGCCAACAATCTACTCGCCAGTTGATGGTCTCCTCCATCGCGCTCTGGCATGATCCAAGCTACAGCAGAAGGGGACAGAGAGCAAATCCAGCCAAGATGGGTTAGCCGCACCCCATCGGATCGGTTCTTGGAGCGCTGAAATTGAATAGCTTCTGTAGAATGAGGTGAAAACTCAACCTAGACCACGTGCGAGTAAAGGTTTATGACAACTAAAAAGCAGTTTGGCAGTTTTCAAGAGTTGCTAACCAAGTCAGACATGCCGCTGTTAGTCGATTTTTATGCCCCTTGGTGTGGGCCATGCCAAATGATGAGCGGCATCCTAGAGCAGGTGAACGCACAGATGAAGCAGCACCTGCGGATCGTCAAAATCAACACTGAGAATTACCCGCAATTGGCGTCTCAGTATCAGGTGACTGCGCTGCCTACTCTAGTCCTGTTTAAAGAGGGAGAACCAGCCCTGCGGATTGAAGGGGTTTTACCGGTCGAAAGACTCTTGCAGAAGCTCCGCTCCTATACCTGATTTGGTGGGGGGCTGCTTTGTAGCTGCCAGTTTTCGGCAACGATACAGGCGATAACGATAGCCATCAACGGCACGAGATTTGGATACTGCAGTACAGGCTTGCGCCTTGAGCACTTTGTCTAGAGGTTCTTCCGGAATCTCTTGAAAATTGAGCAGCCATAAGTCTAGGGGACGCGATAGTTGGCTGAGGGCCTGTTCTAGAGGTGTGATGACCGAGTCCGGATTTTGAGTCTGATGGGCCAGTAAAAACAGGACTGGGTTCGGGGGCGGCTGTTGCTGTAGCTCTAGCGCAATTCCCATCATTCGTCCGGTTTGACCGTGGGTTCGGTGTGGAATGGCAACTAACGCCGGATACTCGGTTTGATCGCGAATCGTGGCAGCTACCACATCCGGACGGTGGGTTTTTTGATAGCCTAGATTTGCCAATACCGTCAATGCTCCGAGCAAGCTCAGCAACCAGATCACCACGACCGTTTTGCGATTGCTGACCCGCAATAGGTTCAATAAGGCTGGAGGCACACTCACCGCCGGGGACTGAGCAATGCGAACGGCAACATCCCAACTGCTGGCCAACCCTGCTCCAAGCAATACCACAGCCCCTGGGAAAAAGACAAAATTGTAGCGAAACGCGCTAGTCAAATCGGCCTCAAAGAAATAGGTGATGCTGAAGAACAGCACAATCGCCCCGACGACAAACACGCTTAAAACCAGCACCCCCAGCCGAGGTTCACGTTGCAAATACTGGACCTGTAACCCCCGGTAGAGCTTGGGAACCGTCCAGAGCATCAGCAGTACCAGAGCGACTCCAAACAGAGCCTCCAGCCACTGGGATTCCGTCTGAATAGGCAATAGATATAGCATCGTGATCCAGCCTGCCAGCGCTTGCCCCACTGGATCCAGCCAAGCCCAGCCAGCCCGATCGCCCTGGTAAATCCAACGAGTCAACTCACCTTCTTGCAAATTCTGCAAAATTGGCCACCAAATCAGACCGGCAGCGGCAGTACCAGCAGCCACAATCCACATGCGGCGCCAATGCACTGAAGGATGCCAAATTCCCCCTTCACGCCAACTCTGCACCAGTCCCAGACAGAGAATCACAATTGCCTCTGCCCCCAACGTGAAGGCAAAGAAATAATGGGTCGCAATGCCTAACCCATTGATCACAATCCAGCTCAAGCACAGCCAAATGGGGAGAATGACTCGGTCCCGTAACTTACGAGCCGCGATTACTAAGCAGCATAGCGAGAGCAGAATCACCAAAATGGGCAGCGTATAGTGCCTCGCTTCTTGAGCTAGATAGATCCCAAACGGAGAAACCGCCATTAATGCCGTAGCCGTTTGCGCCACCACCCGTGACCGGAAGGCTAACCAGCTCAAGCAAAAAGTTGCTGGAATCGTAATCGTACCGATCAGGGCGGCTAGGGAACGAATTCCCCACGTGGAAATTATTCCGTCTGAGTTGGTTGGAAACAGGCTGAGCCAAAAATGGCTGAGCACAAAGTATAGCGGTGGATGATTACTCTCACGAAACAACTGTGAGATCACATCTTTCACTCCATTGCCGGGAGTAGGTCTCAAAGGCTGCAACAGGTTTTCCGTTGTAATCACCTGATCAAGCGGAATATCGGAAAATCCATTGCCTAAGCTAAACGCAATCGTTGAGAACTCATCGGTCCACAGAGGTTTGCCTGTTAAATTGGCAAAGCGCAAGCTTAAGCCGAGCAGTGTCCAGAAGAGCACCAGCAGAACATGCAACCAAGTAGGAGCAGTTTTCACCCCACAGTTCCTCCCCATAACTGAAGCCAGAATCGGGGGCTGTACCAAAAGCCTTGGCTCAACAATTCTGTTACTGGGATTGGGCAGAGTCGAATCCAGATAGCTAAACCCTGAACATTCGCTTCAATCATCGGAAGTGATACTCGACTTCAGCATTAGCAAGTGTACCTACTCCAATCATCGGCTATGCAGTTTGACTATCAAGCTCAAGTGAGCAAGGTACTAACCTAATCAGTTTGGCCTATTAATTTGACCCATCAATTTGGCCCATCTCATTGGCCCATCTCAATAGTTCTGGTGGGACCATTGCAGCGTTAGCCATAGATCCAGTCCAGTCTGCCAGACAAAGGGGCGAGATGTCACCCCATAGACAGGAATTTCCAACGCCAAGATTTTTATGCCTACAAACTACTTATAAACCTGACTAAAAACGCTGCTCTTCTGCGTGCAGAATCTTGAGAGCCTCAACTAGACGTTCATAGTCAGCCAGATTGTTGTAGAGCTGAACGGAGATCCGAATTAGCCGCTCGTTCCGCCAGGGAATCACCGGAATTTCAATCATGAACCGCTCGAATAAAGCGGTTTGCCAGCTTGCTGCTGTGGCCGAACCTGCGGGCAGAGGGATGGTAGCCATTGAACCAATCAGTTCGTCTGGACAAGGAAGCGCCACTTGTAATTGCTGGCAAAGTAATTGTCTCACAGATAGAGTCATGGCTCGATTCCGGCTGATTAAAGCAGGCCAGCCGCCGGGAAGCATTGCATTTAAGCATTGGATCGCGGTTGGTACACAAAGATAGGGAGTCGGGTCAGCAGTTCCTACCCAGTCAAATTCCAGATGAAAGCGACTACGGTCAGTTCGAGGCGAATTGGCACCATGACTGATCACAAGGGGTCGAATCCCGTCCTGCTTATCCTGCCGCACATAGAGAAATGCAGCCCCTTTGGGCGCACAGAGCCACTTGTGGCAATTGCCTGTGTAATAGGCAACCCCAAGTTCTTGCAGGTTCAGAGGCACCATCCCCGGCGCATGGGCACCATCTATCAGAACCTCGATACCTTGGGCGGTCAACTGTCGTATCAACTGCCGAATCGGGAAAATCAGGGCGGTTTGGCTAGTGATGTGATCCAAAAGCACTAATTTTGTGCGTTCCGACACTCTAGACAACACAGCTTCGGTAATTTGCTCAATCGACTCTAGCGGAAACGGGATCTCGGCAATCACCACCGTCGCTCCAGTTTGTGCGGCCGTAAATTTCAAGGCATTGCAGGAAGCGTTGTATTCATGGTTGGTAGTTAGCAACTCGTCTCCGGGGCGAAAAGACAGCGACCGCAAAACTGTATTCACTCCCGTTGTGGCATTGGGAACAAAGACCAGTTGATCGCTGTTAGCTCCCATAAAGGCAGCCAACTCTTGCCGAGCCGCGTCGAGTAAGGCTTCTAATTCCAACCCCAGAAATCGTACCGGCTCCTGCTCCAGCCTGGTTCGATAAGCCTGCTGCTGCTCTAGTACTGGCCGTGGGCAGGCTCCATAGGACCCATGATTTAAGAAATTAATCTGAGGGTCGAGGCACCAGTGGAAAGAGAAGTTTTGAGTGTGAAGTTCTAAGTTTTGAGTTTCGGAGGTCACAGTACTGCTCGCACGGCTAAAACTACCCGGCAAGCTACATTCTAGTTGCTAGCCCAAGCAACCCAAAACCCTGAATCCTAAACCTAGAACTCAAAACTCAAAGTTTCTTTAAAACTCCCCAGGCTGGATTCGAACCAGCGACCAATCGGTTAACAGCCGACCGCTCTACCACTGAGCTACTGAGGAACGCGAATCTTATAGTAGCTAAAAATGTTTGATTTTGGCAAGAGTTTTGTCTATCTTTTGCCAACTTTTTCAGCTCCCCATTTCAGGGCGATGGTGCTCCGCACCGCCCGGAGAGCGATGGTGCTCCGCACCGCCCGGAGAGCGATGGTGCTCCGCACCGCCCGGAGAGCGATGGTGCTCCGCACCGCCCGGAGAGCGATGGTGCTCCGCACCGCCCGGAGAGCGATCGGTTTTGCCCAAACGCAGCTTGGCTAGTTGAGCCTGAGCCGACGGATCTATCGTATTTGCCAAAAACCGGCGGGATGCATGTTTCTGCTTGCGCAAGCTTTGCTGTTTGCGTCGGACTCGTTGGGTTGCTAATTCTACCTCTACCCAGAGACGCTGAGCTGAGATCCATTCTGCCCCATAGCCCATAACCGTCAGCTGCTGAGCACGATCCGACGTCGCCACAATTAGTCTTTGCGAGTATTTGCGCAGATCTTTACGATAGGCCGCACAGGCTTTTTCAATAAACGTATCCGCAGTTTGGCGGTAATCGGTATAGCAGATCGAAAGATAGCTAGTTACAATCTCACGATTACCCGGAGAGTCGCGCAATTGGGAATCAAACACAACTTGGGTTTCGTAATCCTGCGCAGCGCTATAGCTCAGCAACACCTCGATCAATTCTCGTCGGGCCGTTTCCAACCCTTGTTGCTCGCGCAGGCGAGTCAGATGCTGCCAGGCACCAATAACGTTATAGCCGTCCACGAGTAAAAGGGCTTGGGGGGTTGAAGATGGCATGATCTAGCACATTGGATTTACGAACCAAATCGATTAGGCAAAATCTATTAGTTAAAAAGATTGCTTCTTCTTAATTATTGCCCTTCTTTGTTGCATTATGTAAATCTTATGTGAATTTCGCTGCTAGCTTCACCCCACTTGCTGCATCAACCGTTGCTTTAAGCGGGTTGGCTCTCCTCGGTCAACCACCCGTCCAGCCTCTAACAAGAATGCGCCATCGCAATAGTCCAACTCTTCTAAGCGATGAGTGACCCACAGAGCAGTAATCCCCCGTTGTATGACAAGCTGTCTAACTTGCGCCACCAAGCTAAGCTGACTATCGGCATCGAGTAATGCTGTAGGCTCATCCAGCAACAGTACTTCACAATGCCGAGCAATGGCTCCTGCAATAGCCACTCGCTGTTTTTGCCCACCGCTGAGTGCGTAGATTGGACGCCGCTGCAGGTGACTCAAGTTAACAGCTCTAAGCGCTTCCTCAACCCGCTGCTGAATCTGGTCAAACGACAACTGTTCAGCTACTAGTCCAAAGGCAACATCAGCTCCAACTGTTGGCATCACCAGCTGATGATCTGGATTTTGAAATACAAAGCCAACTGGATCCCTGACCTCAATCTGCCCTGCCTGAGGAGACAGCAGACCTGCCAACACTCGCAGCAATGTTGATTTGCCACTGCCATTGGTTCCCAGCAGCATCCAGAATTCGCCTTTAGGAACTTCCAAACTACAGTTCTCTAAAACCGCAGTCTCCTTTGACCAGCGAAACTGTACGTCCTGAACCACAATTGCCGCATTTGCCATCTTTGCATCCAACTATGCAGGGGTGACTCACTCTACCGCTACTCTGCGCCTACTGTGCGAGCGTCGTGAAAAATCCGGGCGGCTTACCTGATGCCGTTGCCGTTGCTGTTTTTTCTGCCATTTGCACAGCAGCAATTTCACTCACCAATACCCCAATTGCTTTACCCGCCTGCTGCTCACAGGTTAACTCCAAAGTCACTGGATTTCCCGTCCGCACTGCATCCAAAACTTGCTGATATACAGCTTTCGCATCTGCTTCTGCTTTGCGCTGCACCGAGAGCGTGATGGGCGAATTCTTCAGGGTTAGATCAATTACAAACATATCGAGTCCAGTGTTTAAATCCATTACCTATACCAATGTACGCTTTCCCTGCACCAACCGTGGGTGAAAGTGAGACCAACCCAACCTCCGAAGCTTTTGTAAAGTTCTAGGATGAAAAATCAGAAGACCCTCAGTATAATGAGGAGACAGTAAAGAAAAGTAAACACTGTTCACATTCCATTGCGTTTTCTACCTATTTGTGGTGCTACTGCAACGGTAGATGCAAGGATCAGAACAGCGGAACTCATTTCCTACATTTTCTAAATTCATAACGGTTTGGAGATCAAGCTATGACCATAGCAATGGGGAGAGCGCGAGCAGAGCGAGGATGGTTCGACGTCCTCGACGACTGGCTCAAGCGCGACCGTTTCGTCTTCGTCGGCTGGTCCGGCATCCTGCTGTTTCCCTGCGCCTACCTCGCGCTCGGCGGCTGGCTGACCGGCACCACCTTTGTCACCTCCTGGTACACCCACGGCATCGCCTCCTCCTACTTGGAAGGCTGCAACTTCCTGACCGCCGCCGTCTCGACTCCTGCTAACTCACTCGGCCACTCGCTGCTGTTTCTGTGGGGACCCGAAGCCCAGTGGGACTTCACCCGCTGGTGCCAACTCGGCGGCTTGTGGACCTTTGTGGCCCTGCATGGCGCGTTTGGCTTAATCGGCTTCATGCTGCGGCAGTTCGAGATCGCTCGGCTTGTGGGCATCCGCCCCTACAACGCCTTGGCCTTCTCGGGTCCGATTGCGGTGTTTGTCAGCGTGTTCCTGATGTACCCGTTGGGGCAGTCGGGGTGGTTCTTTGCACCCAGCTTCGGCGTAGCGGCAATTTTCCGCTTCATCTTGTTCATCCAAGGGTTCCACAACTTCACGCTCAATCCGTTCCACATGATGGGGGTCGCTGGCATTCTCGGTGGTGCCTTGCTGTGTGCGATTCATGGAGCGACGGTGGAGAACACGCTGTATGAGGATGGGGACAAGGCCAACACCTTCCGCGCCTTCAACCCGACCCAGAGTGAAGAGACCTACTCGATGGTGACGGCCAACCGGTTCTGGTCGCAGATCTTTGGGATTGCCTTTTCCAACAAGCGGTGGCTGCACTTCTTCATGTTGTTTGTGCCGGTGACGGGCTTGTGGATGGCGAGCATTGGGATTGTGGGGTTAGCGCTGAACCTGCGAGCGTATGACTTTGTGTCGCAGGAGATTCGTGCAGCGGAGGACCCGGAGTTTGAGACCTTCTACACGAAGAATATCTTGCTGAACGAGGGCATCCGGGCGTGGATGGCTCCTCAAGATCAGCCTCATGAACGTTTTGTATTCCCTGAGGAAGTTCTACCTCGTGGTAATGCGCTGTAATTGTTACTTCGGTGTAATTGTTATTCCAGGTCGCTAGTCGCTAACTTGGCTGGGTATTGATCTGATGGCAATTCATTTCATTTTAAAGCCCCTGCATCAGCAGGGGCTTTTTTACTGAAACATCAATTGCATCAATTGCTGATACTCAGCATTCTGATTTCTCTTGATAATTCTGCTACCCGAATCAGGAGCAGTATGTTACTCTAAATGAAGCAGTCGCCACAGCGCGATTTGTCTAACTTCAAACCCTTGAGAATGTGTCCTTTCAGGCAACAAGGAGGTGATGCCCATGCAAGACAGTAGTAAATGCGTGGGTCATCAGGTTGAAGTAAGCTGGCTGTGTGCCGGAGCTGTTCTCTAACTGTTGAGCTGTCCCTTTGTAAGCTTTGCTTGTTAGAGAGGCTAGATTCAGCTAGAGATCCTTCCGGCAGTCTAGTTTCAACCTGAAGACCCTACTAGACCGCTCTCGCTTCCTAAAGTGTGCAAGGTTAACCTGAATCACTCCTAGCGGGAGCGGATAGTTTTAGGAATGTTTGGGAAAACTAATCACGTATCAAGATTGAAGATTGAAGCAGTAGTTTGCATGAGATTTTTGTTAACCTTCCTTGATTATTCAAAACCCTCATGCTTAGAATGCTACTGTAGACTTCTAAGTCCCTTGAAGTTAGGTGTGAGGACTCTAAAATGCTATCCAAAGTTCTGTGGAACTCTGTGTTAGCTACGCCTGCTCTTGTAGGTGCAGCTTTAATTGTTTCTTCTTCTGCAATGGCAGCAGAGACCCAATCTGTTGGCCAGTCTGTTAATGAAGCTGATGCTCTGCTATCTGAAGTGCAGATTTCAGCTGATGCGCTCAAAGTTGAGGCTCCTGCGGCACCCGCAGCAACCGAAATTGCTTCGGCTGAGGTTCCTGCTTCTGCGTCTCTGATTACAGAGCTACCCTCTGCAACTCAGGTAGCTGAACAGCCTGTCGAGGCAACTAATCAGGTGGCAGAAGCGCAGCCTATTGAGGCTCTGGCTCCCGCTGCTCCGGCTGTTGTAACTCCGGCTCCGGTGCAAGTGGCTCAAGCTGCTCCTGAAGCCAATACCTCTGTCTCTTCGCTCGACCAGATCATGCAGTATGGTAGCGAAGGCGGCAACTCTCAGTCTCAGGTTACTTCCATTACCCAGCTTTCCGACGTTCAACCCACCGACTGGGCCTATCAGGCCCTCCAGTCTCTGGTTGAGCGCTATGGCTGTATTGCAGGTTACCCCGATGGGACCTATCGCGGTCAACGGGCTATGACCCGTTTCGAGTTCGCTGCTGGTATGAATGCTTGCTTGGATCGGATTAGCGAACTGATCGCAGCCAGCACCGCGGACTTGGCTACCAAGGAAGACCTGGCTACCCTGCAGCGTCTGCAAGAGGAATTCGCGGCTGAACTGGCGGCTCTACGCGGTCGGGTAGATGCCCTGGAAGCTCGGACCTCTGAGCTAGAAGCCAACCAATTCTCTACCACCACCAAGCTGAATGGTGAGACGATTTTTGCAGTTGGTGTTCCGTTCTCGGAAAACGAGTTCCGCGATGATGACGATCGCGATGTTATCGAGAATGACCAGGTGATCGCTGGTTATCGGGTTCGTCTGAACTTCGACACTAGCTTCACTGGCGAAGACTTGTTGAGAGCACGTCTGCAAGCACGTGACTTCGGCGACTTTGACTCGTTTGGTGACAATACTAGCTGGCAGTGGAGCAGCTCGGCTGGTGATGACACTGTTAGACTCGATGACTTGTTGTACACCTTCCCACTGGGTGATACCGCTCAAATCATCATCGGTGCAAACAGCATTGGGGATTCTGACTTTGTGGCTACCACGGTTAGCCCCTTTGACAGCGGCGGCCAAGGCTCGCTCACGAATGGTCTGGGTACACCTCCGCAGTACAACTTCATTCCTGGCGGTACGGGTATTGGTGCCATCTTCGGCTTAGGCGATAACTTCAGCATCGATATTGGTTACGCTGCCGGTAATGCTGGTGATCCCAGCCCTGGAAATGGCTTGTTCAACGGTGACTATGGTCTGATTGCTCAATTGAGCTTCTTAAGCGACTTCTTGGATGCAGCCTTCACCTACTCCAACAGCTACTCTCGAGATGGCTTTGGGGATGATGGTGGCTTCAACCTAGGTACCTATGACGGTGTCTCTGACGGTGATGACACTCGTCCCGAAGTTGCTAACATCTACGCCGGTCAGCTCAACTTCAAGTTCGGCGGCGTGGAAGTTGGTGGTGGCGTCATGTACATGCCGGTGCGTGTGCTAGGTCGTGGTGACTACGATGTTTGGAGCTACCACGGTACTTTGGCCTTCCCTGACCTGGGTGGCGATGGCAACATGCTAGGATTCGTGTTTGGTGTACCTCCTCGGATTGCCGGTATCGGTAGTGGCGGTGGTCTGTTCGGTCAGCTGGGTGGCGTACCGGGTAATACCCGTCAGGATGCCTCCTTCTTGGCAGAAGCTTTCTATCGCTTCCGAGTGAATGACAACATCTCAATTACGCCAGGTGTAATCTTCCTCAACGACCCGGGTAATGACAACGGTCGTCAAGACACCTTTGTGGGCGCAATTCGTACCACCTTCACCTTCTAATTCAGTTCATTAAGCTCATTCAGTTGAGCTGTAAGGCCCCAACTTTTGTGAGTTGGGGCCTTTCTGTTTTGATCTAAACTTTCTTGCTTAAACCAGCAAACTCCGGTGGAGAACCGGGATATACTGGAGAAGCAGTCCATCTTTTCTGACCCGTGGAACTTTCCTGTAAAAGCGAATATGCCCTACTCGCTCTGTTAGAACTAGCTGACCACTACAGCGAGCATGAACCTCTTCAAATTCGTCAAATTGCTGCTGAACAAAGCATTCCCGATCGCTATCTTGAACAACTGTTAGCAACCCTACGGCGTTCGGGGTTGGTGCGCAGTCAACGAGGAGCGAGAGGAGGCTATATATTAGCCCGCGAACCCTGGAAAATTACCCTTTTCGAAGTGGTGAGTAGTATTGAAGGAACTGATATGCAGCCATCTGAGCTAGATCGAGAAGCCA
This sequence comes from Leptolyngbya sp. NK1-12, assembly GCF_032598965.1. Classification (NCBI taxonomy): domain Bacteria; kingdom Bacillati; phylum Cyanobacteriota; class Cyanophyceae; order Leptolyngbyales; family Leptolyngbyaceae; genus Leptolyngbya; species Leptolyngbya sp. NK1-12. The sequence goes on along the minus strand of NZ_CP053586.1, from coordinate 4,093,879 downwards.
AATCGCTTGAAGGCTTAGTGATTCGTGAAGTTTGGCATGAGGCTGGACGGGCTGCAGATGCCGTACTGCAAAAATATACGCTGCAAGATCTAGCTGAAAAGCGAAACAGTCGCCAACAGCTTGATCTGATGTACTATATCTAGATTTAGCGTTTTAAGACTATGCGCATTGCCCAAAACATTACTCAACTAATTGGTCATACCCCGCTTGTTCAACTGAATCGGATTCCGCAAGCTGAAGGTTGTGTGGCTCGAATCGTCGCCAAGTTAGAGAGCATGAACCCGTCTGCTTCGGTTAAGGATCGGATTGGGATCAGCATGATTGAGGCGGCAGAACAAGCTGGATTAATCACGCCTGGGAAAACGGTATTGGTCGAACCAACCTCTGGAAATACCGGCATTGCATTGGCGATGGCAGCCGCTGCCAAGGGCTATCGCCTGATTTTGACCATGCCAGAAACTATGAGTTCAGAACGGCGAGCCATGCTGCGGGCCTATGGTGCGCAACTCGAACTGACCCCTGGCATTGAGGGCATGGCAGGTTGTATCCAGCGAGCACAGCAGATCGTGAATACGCTACCGGATGCCTATATGCTGCAACAGTTCAACAATCCGGCCAACCCAGAGATTCACCGCCGCACCACGGCAATCGAAATCTGGGAAGACACCGATGGTCAGGCCGATATTTTGATTGCTGGCGTAGGTACAGGTGGTACCATCACGGGCGTCGCAGAAGTGATTAAGGCGAAGAAGCCTGAATTCAAAGCCATTGCCGTAGAACCGGCAAACAGTCCTGTGCTTTCGGGTGGCAGACCTGGCCCTCACAAAATTCAAGGGATTGGCGCTGGTTTTGTGCCCCAGGTGCTGCGGGTGGACTTGATTGACGAAGTGATCACGATTCCAGATGACGAAGCCATTACCTACGGTCGGCGGCTAGCCCGTGAGGAAGGATTGCTCTCCGGTATTTCCAGCGGAGCAGCTATGGCAGCCGCCATCCGGGTTGGGCGTCGTCCTGAGAATGCAGGTAAGCTGATTGTGATGATTCAGCCGAGCTTTGGCGAACGGTACCTGAGTACACCGCTGTTTCAAGACCCCGAGCTAGTAGCTCCGATGACGGTAGGTTAAAACAGGTCAAACTTGTCAAAAGAACAGCCTCCAGCCTCCAGGCCCGATGCCGATAAAATAGGCATATGGCAGAGAATCACTACGATACGCTAGAAATTCACCCAACGGCGAGTCAAGCTGAAATTAAGCAAGCTTACCGCCGTTTAGCGAAACGATTTCATCCTGATACCAATCGAGCCGTTGACGGTCACGAACGGATCACTCGCATTAACGCCGCCTACGAAGTGTTGAGTGATCCCAGTCAGCGGCAGTCTTATGATCAGCGGCTCACCTACGGTAATTGGGCAAGATTTCAGGCCACTGAGAATGTAGCCAACCGTCAGCAGCGGGCTAGAGTCGCCCAAAAGAACTATCAACACCGACAAACCGGGCGAGACAGCGATGAGCAATTGCAGCGATGGTTGCATCAAGTGTATCAGCCGGTGAATCGGATGCTCGGTCAAATTTTGAGTCCGCTACAGGATCAAATCGATGAGTTGGCAGCAGATCCATTTGATGACGAACTATTAGAAGAATTCTTGATCTATCTGGAAGACTGCCGCGACTATCTGCAACGAGCACAGCAATCCTTCCGCTCGATGCCCAATCCGTCAAACGTAGCAGGCGTAGCCGCCCATCTTTACTACTGCTTAAATCAGGTAGGCGATGGGATCGACGAACTAGAGCGCTTCACCACGAGCTACGACGAACATTATCTCCACACTGGACAAGAACTGTTTCGGATTGCTTACGGTCTACGACGAGAAGCCCAAGCTGCGATGAAAGACATTCAGTAGAAATCACTGAAAGCCGGCCACAAAATATTATTTCTCGTCCCAATTTCTCGTTTCATCGCCATCTCGTTAAGGTCGTTCCCAGAGTTTTTGCGCCACAATGGTTAAGGACTAAATCCGCCGGGTTATTTTGTCTTACCCATCATCTACTCTTCTGCTTTATGCCTTTACCAGTTGTCGCCATTGTAGGACGCCCTAACGTAGGGAAATCGACCCTAGTAAATCGTCTTTCTGGCATTATGGATGCTATTGTTCATGACGAGCCAGGAGTGACACGAGATCGCACCTACCGTCCGGCCTTCTGGCGCGACCGAGATTTTTTGGTTGTTGATACGGGCGGTCTAGTCTTTGATGACAACACAGAATTTCTGCCGCTGATTCGAGAGCAGGTGATGTTGGCATTGGCAGAGGCCAGCGTAGCGGTGATGGTCGTGGATGGTCAAACAGGCTTAACGACCGCCGATGAAACGATTGCGACTTGGTTGAGACAGCAGCCCGTACCCGTCCTGCTAGCCGTCAACAAATGTGAATCGCCAGACCAGGGATTGACTCAGGCTGCCGAGTTTTGGCAATTGGGCTTAGGCGAACCCTATCCGGTTTCAGGTATTCACGGTAGCGGCACCGGCGATTTGCTCGACGAAGTGATCAATTACCTACCGCCAACCGATGCGCTGGAAGACACCGAAGAAATCCGCGTCGCTATTGTCGGCCGTCCGAACGTCGGCAAATCTAGCTTGCTGAATGCCTTCGTTGGTGAGCAACGGGCCATCGTTAGCCCAATTTCAGGCACCACCCGTGACACTATCGATATGATCGTTCAACGGCAGGACCGGCGCTATCGATTGATTGACACGGCTGGGATTCGCAAGAAAAAGCAGGTGGAATACGGTCCAGAATTCTTTGGCATTAACCGTTCCTTTAAGGCGATCCGGCGAGCCGATGTGGTGCTGCTCGTACTGGATGCGTTAGATGGTGTCACCGAGCAAGACCAGAAGCTAGCCGGACGAGTGGCAGATGATGGCCGTGCCTGTGTGCTGGTAGTAAACAAGTGGGATGCAATCGAGAAAGACTCCCATACCATCTACGACTATGAGCGGCTGTTGAAAGAACGGCTACATTTCACAGATTGGGCTGAAACCATTTTTGTTAGCGCCCACACCGGCCAGCGAGTCGAGAAAATTTTAGATTTGGTGGACAGCGCCGCTGAGCAACACCGCCGGCGTGTCAGCACTTCGGTCATCAACGAAGCTTTAGCAGAAGCCTTGAAATGGCACACTCCGCCCACTACTCGACAAGGCCGGCAAGGAAAAATTTACTACGGCACCCAAGTCGCCAGCCAACCGCCCACGATCACGCTATTTGTCAACGATCCCAAGCTGTTCAACGAGAACTATCGGCGCTATATGGAGCGTCAGTTTCGGGAGCAACTCGGCTTTCAGGGAACACCGATTCGCCTATTCTGGAGAGGCAAAAAAGTTCGAGAATTAGAGCAGAGCGCTAACCGTGCCACCAAAGTGAAATAGCTGGCAAAATAGCCATTCAGCCGCAGGTGGAGAAAACTTGAGTTGCGAACGTTGATGAGCATTGAACTCAATTGAACTCAATCGTTTCAGCCAGCGCTCAAAACTAGAGACCGAACTAAGATAAATCATGGATTTACTGCGATCGCTCCCGATTGGACTTTACTTGGAACAGCCGGTAACTTGGCTGCATCGCATTGATGCCCGTGTCAAACTGGGTTGGCTCATCAGCTTTATGTTGACTCCGATTGCGGCTAATCCTGCTTGGCGGTTGTCTCTGGTTGGTTGGCTCTTACTGCTTACCGTACTGACGATGCTGCCCTTTCGGGTTTGGCGACAGCAGATGGGATTGGTGTTGATATTTAGCCTGCTGCTGTTCCTGATTACGATGCTGGCTCCCGATGGCATCAAGGTACCCAATCAACCCCGATTGCCCGAAAACGAATTTGCACTATCGCAACCTATTGCCCCAACTGCAAGTTCCGCTACAAGCCCCACGACAAATCCTACTGTTAGTCCTGCAATTGGCTCTGCTACGAACCCCGCTACAAGCGCTGCAACAGCTTCATTGCCCCAACCTACAGACTATCAATACGTTCTAGTGGATCATGGCGTTATTCAGATTACCCGTCGGTCATTGGAACTCGCAACTCGAGTTGGCACCTTGATGTTCACACTCATCTACAGCACGAATCTTTACTTGCTGACAACGGCTCCTGAGGAAATCACTGCTGGAATCGAGAATTTGCTGCATCCCCTACGGCGGTTCAATCTGCCAATTACAGAAACGGTTTTGACGCTGACCTTGTCGCTACGGTTTATTCCCCTCGTATTAGAGGAGGTGCAGAATCTCGTGCGCTCAGTCCGCACTCGTGCCATTAACTGGAAGAAATTGGGTTTCCAAGGCAGCACCCAGGTTTGGGCAACGGTTGCCGAACGACTGGTAGATAATCTATTGGTGAGAGCGGAGCAGATTGCAAGCGCCATGCAGGTGCGGGGTTTTACTACGCCGGATCAGCATCAGGTTCGCTGGCATCGGTTTCGCTTACGTGTGTGGGATTGGTTAGCGCTTTCAGGAATTGTTTTGTTCTGGATAGCCCGGTTTCTCTGGGGAGGCAACTAGATTAACCTCCTGAGCGATTAACTGGCATCAACTCGATCGCTCTAACTCGAGCCAATCTAATCAAGTTGAAACCAACTATTTAACCAACAATTGGGCTTTTTGTAGCAATGCGGCACATTTTCCCATACAGTAGGGAATGAAAACTATAGAAACTTTCTTATTTTGAGTTTATGGGCAGTGTTGAACAACTTCTACTGTGATAGGCGGCTGAAGCAAAAACGGCTAGCTTCAACTGATCCAAATCGAGATTCTAAGCAATGCAGCGTCATTCAAGCTCTGATTGCACTGGTGGAGCAGTCAAATTTTTGCTGATCCCTAAATTGCGAGATCATGCTTTGAGCAGTCCATGAAGCAAGTAGATTGTAATTTTAGTCATTCCAGTCATTCCAGTCATTCCAACCGTTATTTTTGAACTCAATTGCGTATGTTCCGTACTCCACCGGAGTCTGTTTATTTTTTCTTTCGGTTAGGGTTGACCCAGGTTCGGCATTGCTATGCATCTCACCAATTCAGTGTTCAATCGCTTCCATCCTTGTTCTTCCTGATGCAGCCTAAAATCGAATGACTATCGAAACTTACCTAAATCATCCGACCCTGGGCTTGCTGTTCAGAATCTGTCTGCTGGAAGAGAATCGTGAACTCTTTGCCACCCTATATGCCCAACGCCTGTTTTTCCTGGTTATTACTGAAACAGCAGGAATTCGATTCGAACCCATTGGTCGTACAGATGCTCGTCTATTGGTAGAAGGGCGACTAAGAGAGCTGCGTCGCACGGGACAGGTGCAAGCGTATAACCAACTTCAAGCGATTCACAAACAGACCTTTGCATGAGTTTGGCATGAGTAGTTTGGCATGAGTACGGTTTCAATTGAGCAATTGGCTGAACGGTTAGAACAAGTTCGCCTGACGTTACCGGGGACAGTCAAGTTAATTGCGGTGACAAAGCAAGTGCCAGTAGAAGCAATTCAGGCAGCCTATCAACTAGGTCTGCGCGATTTTGGCGAAAGTCGGATTCAGGAAGCAGTGGTAAAACAAGAGCAGTTACAGCATTTGCAAGACATTACCTGGCATTTGATTGGGCATCTGCAAACCAATAAGGCCGCTAAAGCGTTAGATCAGTTTCAATGGATCCATTCACTTGATAGCCTTAAATTGGCGCAACGACTGGATCAATTAGCGGCAAGTCTGCCTATAAAACCCAAACTCTGTCTTCAGGTAAAAATCGTTCCTGATCCCAACAAATATGGCTGGACTGTTCCAGAACTATTAGCCGCTCTACCAGAGCTAAGCCAGTGCCAGCACCTCGATATTGTGGGCCTGATGACGATTCCTCCCTACGGCCTGCCTGACGCAGAAACACTAGCCATTTTCCAGCAAGCGCGCCAACTAGCCGAGCAAATTCGCCAGCAATCCAGCCTGCCGATTCAGGAGCTATCGATGGGGATGTCGAACGACTACCAGCTAGCAGTACAAGCAGGTGCAACCATGGTTCGGCTTGGCAGCACCCTGTTTGGCAAAAGAACTTAACATCTGCCTCCATGTTCACCCTGTTACAACCTGTGGCCAATTTTTGTGACTCTAAAAACGCTTTGTTGTTCTAACACTGTGCGTTTAAGTCGCTCACCCCTGCAAGCAGTGTATGCGCTCTGAAGCTATAGCCGTTGCCCCAAGAATGTCCTATCTCTTCTGGCAAACACTATACAGAGGAAGTAAAAGAGCTTAAATCGATGTAACAGTCTTTGAAGAATCCGTTCAGTCAGCTTGACAGTTGGTTTGATGTCAATTGGACAGTTTTAAGCTGGCCTAAACACAGAGGATTGGTCGAGTTTCCCGTCTTGGGGAATTACTGTTTCATCAACGGCTTGCTTCAGAGACTTAGCTGCAATCAGCACCAGGATCTTTTGACAGCTTTGCCTTTGCTAATTACCCATATTTCGTGATTGATACAGTGTTACTTTTATTTGTCATTTTCTAGCAATTGGTTAAAAGCGAATGGAACCCTATGTTGGAATTGATGGTTTTGATATATAGTAATAGCTCTGCATGCATCGAGGCCTCAGTTGGGTGGCTCTGCCTGTAGGGTGCTTAACCCCCTGTTCTGAGTTTGTCGCGCTACATGTGGTAAATCTGAAATTTTTCTTGTATGATCCAAAATGTTGGGGTACACTACTAGGGGCAAAGGGAGAGGCAAGCGAAAAAGTAGCTGAAATTAGCTTTATTTTTCGTTATTCTGGTTTCTCCGGGCCTGTTATTTGGCTTATTCCCGCTTAGATAAACTGTATATATACCGGCCTAATGCTTTTCTCGATTGATCGATTGATCTTAAGGATTACTTTAGGTTCAATGGATTTAATATTGGAGCCGAATATCATACTATTGAACAGTGCAGGCTCGATGGTTTTTAACTCTATTAATTTGCTTGAAGCTAGATAATATACGGATTACTGAATTGCTTCGATGAATTTTGAAGTGGTTTTGTAGCCGGAATTTTTGGCGTCCTTGGTGCTCGTAACTATAGTTTTAACGGTTCTGTTTGACTACTTTTGTTAAATTTTGGTTTGGTTATTGATTTCGGGGATTTGGTTGTATACTGTTGACTCAATTCTGAATCGGTTGAAGCGAAACAAGCAAAATAAATTAAATACAGGACTAAAAAATGCTCAATGAGTTGAACCTGTGGTTTAATGAGTTGCGCTTAAGGCATTACCTGAGAGTTGAGGTAAAGGAGTAGCCTTAAAAGTACCTCCAGTTCGTTATCTTCGGTATGAACCATATGCACGGCTAGAGGATGTTGCTTGGGCTAATCTGAGGTTTTTCTAGTTAACCTTAGTTGTGATGGAGCGTGAACAGTGAATAGTATCTTTTCAAAGTTGAGGGATTTTGTAGGCATGACTGAACCTGTAGACTACGAATATGATTACGAAGAAGTAGATGGAGAAGAGTACCAGAATCTCTATCAGGAAGAGCATCCCCAAGTTGCCCCAGAAGAAGAACCGCGGCGGCGGCGGATGCGGGAGAGAACGATGCTTTCTAGTGACTCTACTACTACTAATATGGGTATAGGTTCATCTATGAGTAATGTAATTGGAATGCCAGGCGCGGTGAACGGAATGTCTGAAGTTGTGGTGATGGAACCTCGAACCTTTGAAGAGATGCCTCAAGCGATTCGAGCGCTACGTGAGCGGAAATCGGTAGTGCTGAATCTGACGATTATGGACCCAGACCAGGCTCAGCGGGCTGTAGACTTTGTGGCAGGCGGTACTTATGCTATCGATGGTCACCAAGAGCGCATTGGCGAAAGCATTTTCCTATTCACGCCCAACTGTGTACAGGTGAGCACTCAACTTGGCAATGGCAACGATCTCAACGCCACTCAACAACCAACGATGCGCCGTCCTGTCAACGCCAACTCTGCCTGGATGACAGACCAGGTTCGGATGGCTTAGGTTATGTCCACCTAATCAATTCGTCATCAGAAAAAGTTGAGCGCTCAAAGCTCTATAAGACGAGATCTGATTAAGGAGTATTCATTCAGTTGTCCATTCAATTGGGAATTATTGGCGGCGGGGTAATGGGAGAAGCTCTCTTATCCCGCCTTTTGAGCAACAAGGCCTATTCACCTGAGGCTGTACTGGTAAGCGAACCGCAAGCACAGCGTCGTGCTGTTTTGGCCCAGCAATACGGCATACAGGTGACAGCTGAGAATCAAGACTTGATAGCCGCGCCGATCCTGCTGCTCGCAATCAAGCCTCAGGTATTTGATGCGGTTGTGAATCAGCTTGAGTCAAGAAATCCAAGTCAGCTTGTTTTGTCCATCATGGCGGGGGTGACACTACAGCGGTTGCAGACTGCCTTCCCAGGCCAACCCATCGTCCGCTCAATGCCCAATACACCTGCTACGGTGGGAGCCGGAATGACAGCAATTGCCCCAGGTCAGTTTGCTCAGCCCAGCCATATCCAGCTTGCTCAGCAAATTTTTGCGGCTGTAGGTGAAGTAGTAGAGGTGCCAGAATCCTTGCTAGATGCCGTAACGGGGCTATCGGGTTCGGGACCAGGCTATGTTGCTGTGATGATTGAGGCCTTAATTGATGGAGGAGTCGCAGCTGGATTGCCGAGAGCCATTGCGACTCAGCTCGCGATTCAAACCGTGCGCGGTACGGCAGAACTGATACACACTCAAGGCATCCATCCGGCTCAGCTTAAGGATCAGGTCACCAGTCCAGGAGGAACCACAATCGCGGGCATTGCTTGTCTGGAGCAGGCAGGGTTTCGCTCCGCTCTGATCGAGGCGGTTAAGGCAGCTTCCCGTCGTTCGCAGGAACTTGGTCAGTAGCTTGGGTTAGCTTGGCCCGCTTCGAGATGATTGGCAGCCTTTGATACTGCAATTATGGTTGGTCAGTTAAATAGACCTGAACCCAATTAGACCCGAACTGGTTGGGTCGAAATTGTGCTGAGAGGTGGCGGTTTTGCTTGACACTGAGTAGAATGAGTTGAAGATCGGGGTCGTTGGTGATTCAAGTTTGACGTTTTTGTCAAGCTTCAGGCAAGATTAATTGCAGAATATTCAATCAAAGTCGGGGTGCCTTGTTCTTTCCTTAACGGTCAAAGCATTGGGATGGACATACCTCAACTGCTGATCAAGCTTTTGATCGCGCTGTTTTGTGCTGCACTAGCTGATGTACTGATACCACGTCGCGTTCCTGGTGGCATCACCGGGTTAATTCTGATTGGACTGGCCGGCATCTGGCTAGGGGAATGGGGCTTTGCGCTGCTCAAGCGGGAATTTGGCCTGAGTTGGGCTGTTTTATACTGGCAAGTCCAAGGTGTGTTGATCGTTCCCGCAGTGATTGGTTGCGCCATCATTCTCTATGTTGTGACAGCATTCATGCGATGGGCGCGATACGGAAGTTGATTGGCTGTGTAGCAACATACACCCGTTTTTTGTCGTCATTTCTGTAGACTCTGGGAGAAGAGCCAATTGAGAGGGACGAAGCAATCATGTGTGTGCTTAGATAACTCAATGTGTTTCCAATTTGTTTTCCAACTTGTGTTTCCGAGAGCAGGCTTGGAGAGGGTTACAGATCAGCAACTCAAGTTTACTAGTACTCAGGTTCACTAGGGAGAAAGCAATGAGTGCCAACTCAACAACCCTAAAGCAGCAACTTTTTCATGCCACTATTTTGATCTGGGCAATTGCAGGCCAAGCAAGCTTTGCCTTCTTCAGAAAAATCAGGTTGATGTTTTTATACCTGAGACGCAATGTGATTGCGCAATTGCAAGACCCCCAGCCCCATCCGCTCAAACGACCCAAAGTCTTGGCTGTCATTCCCCATATTGCTTCACCAGCTGAAGCGCGAGACCGCCACCGAGCAACGGCAAAAATTGAGAAGCTAGGCCACACGATTGATGGCCTGCTGACAAGCTTTGCTCATTGCGAATTAACCATTCTAATCAGTACAGTTCCCGGTCGGCATGTTACAGCCCATTTGCCGGAATACCAAAAAAAATGCGTTCAGGTGCTGGAAGTTACAGATTGTGACCCGCTCTATGTGGGCTTTAGGGCACAGGACGAGTTGGTCCAGCGGCTCGATCACTTTGACTGGTTTTTGTTTCTCGAAGATGACATCGTGCTTCACGACAGTTTTTTCCTGGAGAAGCTAGAGCAATTCAACCAGCGCTGCGGCTATTCAAATGCTGTGCTGCTACCCAATCGCTATGAAATTTGGGAAGGCACAAAACGCTATATTGATTTGACTATTGATACTAGGATTGCCTGGAACAAGCTGTCCCAGGTTGAGATCGAGGGGGTGAAATACGGAGAGTGTACCAATCCCCATTCGGCGCTTTACTGTCTGTCGCAAGCCCAACTGCAAGCTTGGGTCCGGTCAGGACGCAGATGGAAGTATCAGAACTTGATGGTTGGCCCCCTGGAGTCGGCAGCTACGTTTTGTTTACTAGAATGCTTCAGACTCTATAAGCCTCACCCTATGAACTTAAATTTCCTAGAGGTGAGGCATTACGATACCAAGTATTCCAGACTGCATCCCGATCCATCCCCCTATGCCCTCTCCCCGGTTCGCCAGCCGGCGCTAGTAGGAGCAGGCTCAGGGAGGAGTTGAGAATCTGCCCGCCCTACTTCAGCAGACCCGAATGGCCGGGAATTTCGCCCACTGGCTCGCAGCGACCTCCCAAATATTTAGCGAGAAACTCTTCGGCAATCGCATAGAAGTGGAGCCGATTTTCGGGACGGGCAAAGCCGTGGCCTTCATCCGGGTAAAGCACATATTCAACAGGTTTTCCGGCTTGCCGCATCGCTTCTACAATCTGATCGCTCTCGGCCTGCTTGACTCGCGGATCGTTGGCTCCTTGACCGATCAATAGAGGCTTTTGAATCCGGTCAATGAAAAACAGCGGCGAACGCGACTTGAGGAAGTCGGCTTCGGTTTCCATATTGCCAATGCGGTGATACATCTGAGCTTTGATTGGCTCCCAGTAGGGCGGAATACTCTGCAGCAAAGTGAGGATATTACTTGGTCCGACAATATCGACTCCAGCCGCAAACACCTCTGGCGTAAAGGTGAGGCCAACCAAGGTAGCATAGCCGCCGTAAGAGCCACCCATTATCGCAACCTTATGGCGATTGGCGATGCCTTGATCGACTAACCAACTCACAGCATCGAGCAAATCGTCGTGCATCTTGGCCGCCCATTCCCGATTGCCCGCATTCAAAAACGCTTTGCCGTAGCCGGTTGAGCCACGGAAGTTGACCTGCAATACCGCGTACCCCCGATTGGCGAGCCACTGCGCTTCCGGATCGTATCCCCAGGTGTCGCGTGCCCAAGGGCCGCCATGCACCAGCAGTACAGCAGGTAGGTTTTGCGCTGGAATCCCCGCAGGTGTGGTCAGGTAGCCATGAACCGTCAGGCCATCGCGAGCCGAGTAGGAAATTGGCTGCATCGAGGCCAGCGCCAGTTGCTCTAGTTCCGGCTGATTGCTGAATAGAAACGTGCTGGTTTTAGAATTGCGGTCATAAATGTAGTAGTAAACCGGGCCATCATCAGCGGTGTAGCTGACCAACCAACGATCGTCAGCTAGGGTGCGGCTGCCAATGCTGAACTCACCGGGACGAACCTGGGCAATGGCTTCAAAGTCAGCGGCAATGCTGTTGTCTAGAATTTGCCAGTTGAGTTTGTCGCGGTAAAAGGCAACGGCTTGTAAGGTATGGTTGGTCGGATGGGTCACGACACCACCCACGTCGTACTGTTCATCTGCGGCAATCACGGTTTCTTGCCGGGTAGCTAAATCGAGCGCCAGTAACCGTTGGGCATTGGCATCGTGGCTGCCAACCAGATAGAGCGTTTTGCCATCCGCCGAAAAGCCAACCGGGTAGCCTTCATCATCCGCACTCCAGTGGCGCAACAGTTCCCACTCTTGATCCACCGTAGCTCGGTAGAGCAAATCCGAACCGCCATCCGGGGTAGCTGCCACCGCGACGCGAATTTGCAACTCAGGATCAGCCATCCAATTGATGATATTGCCCGGATTCTGAGTGTCAAACTCGACGGCTCCATTGCTGAGGTTCACCCGATACACATCAAAAATTTGCGGATCGCTCAGGTTCATGCCGACCAAAATCTGATCGGGATGATCCGGATCTAGCTCGATGGGTTCAGCTTTGACACCCTGGAAGGGCGTCAGATCGCGAACGATATTCGAATGGATACTGACGGCATAGCAGTGGAAATTTTCGTCTCCGTCTGCATCCTGCATATAGATCAACTGGTTGCCATCATAGGTCCAGAAATAGGCACGAATACCTCGCTTTTTATCTGCCGTAAGCTGGCGATCGTCTGTTTCTCCAACAGTACGCAGCCAGACCTGCAAGACATTTTTGTCGTCTGGAGCGATGTAAGCCAAATATTTGCCATCCGGCGATAGGCGAGGGCGGGCGCGTTCTGGATTTCCAAACAGCGTTTCCCGTGGAATTAGGGGTGGGAGTTGGGCGGTGAGGGGGTCCGTAGTGGTTTGCATGATCAACTGTTCGCTATCGAATGTCACTTTTATAAAGCTAACAAGTTTCAAGCGAACCAGTTTCAAGCGAACCAGTTTCAAGCGAACCAGTTTCAAACAAACCAATTTTGATTGTGATGAACTAACAAAATTCCAAATGCTGGCGGCTGATGGCGATCAAATGGCTTACCGTTGAGTGCGGTGCCAGCCAGGTGCTGCTACAGGCTCTGGATTGTTTTCGGGTTGAGACTGGGCTTCTAGCATTACCAAGATGTAGGATTCGATCTCTAGATCGAGCCAGCGGCTACGCAGGTGAATTGTAGTCGTTGCGGTTAAAGAAACCGCATCTTCAATGATTACCGCTTGGTCAGGAAATAGTTCTCGGCTTTCTAGCACGGCTTCAACAATGCGGTGAATTGGCTGGGGGAATGGGTTCACTGGCGAGGACGGTTTTGCATCATCTGCATCGATGGCTAAAAGCTGCTCACAGATCTGCTGTGCAACGCTGTTGGCTAGAATTAGAGCACCTTCTACATTTAAGATCAAAATGCCCATTGGTAGACCTTCCAGCCCGTCTTCATGCATCATGCTCTATACCTCTTTGTGGTGCTAGTTGCGATATCTTTTGCCGTATCGTCTTGTTTCGTTGCTGATTTTTCAATACGTTCTCACCGTCTAAATAGTGGCAACAGATAAAGACGTTTTATATACACCCTGATATTTATTGAAGCTTGAATTGGTTTTAAATTTATTTGATTTTAGTTATTCAATTCATGATTTACCCATTCACTGGCATCCCGTTTAGCATGGATGCTTTTAATGTGTTTTTTAACCGTATCTTCGGCAATATGTAGCTCAGCCGCAATTGCTTTATAAGAATAGCCAGCTCGTTTCAGCAACCAGACTTGAGTTTCTCGGTCAGTCAAGCCGTACTTGCGAGCTTCTGCTCTAGCGCGGTGCTCAGCCGATTGGTGCTGATCTTCTAGCGTCACGAACAAATGGGGCTGATCGCCATAACCCGATGCTAACCACCAAGCGCGAATCCGGATCACGCCAGCCTCATCGATTTTGATTTCGTCTTCGATGAGTTTAAGCTGGTCTTCGATGAGCGTTTGGCAACAGCGCCAAATTTGTTGCGGCACCTTAGATAAGGTTTGCGTCAGTTGATGGGTTAACTGATGGCAAATCTGGCTGGCATTGGTGTTGGAAACCACTAGCTCTCCTGTATCGGTGAGAATCATGGCACCATCGATCTGGCTTTCCACCAATACTTGAAAGAGTTGGCTAGGGGATAGTAAGGTTGAAGGTTTCGCAGTCGATCTGCGATCAGGATAGGTTACAGTGTTCATCATTTTGGGGGCTGTAAATGAACTTGACACTGCCTCAGAAGGCGAATCTATTTAATTAAATCAAGCAATCAAGTTGATTTCGTTTTAGCTTTCCTCACACCATGATCCAATTAGTTCGATTTAATCAGTTCACCAACAAAGGCGATTGCTGCATAAAATTGCATTATCTGCATAAAACGGTCAGGATTGAGTCGTAGATGCCGTGGATACTGATATAAGCCACTACAGTCACAGAGGGGGGAATTTCGGTAGAAATCTACGCCGATTGGCTGAGTTCATCCTCTGTGCGACCCGTTCCAGAACGGTAAAACTAAACTACAGTCGATTTACGCACTAATCCAGGTTTCTTCTGCTGGGGGAGATTACTTTTCAAGTCTTGCAAGAATTGAATGTGATTGTCTGTCTGTTTCCGTAATCATCTTCTCCGCGCTTGAGGTTAGGGAATCAGGACAATTTGATCGAGAAAGAGAGCTTAGGATAGATAGATAAATGGGAGCCTGGAGAATTTCATCAAAAATCTCATCAAATCATCAACGAAGTAGGGCTTAGGGTTCGACCCGCACTAATGTTCCTACCTTGATCAGTTCATACATTTTGACAATATCTTCGTTGCGCATGCGGACGCAGCCATGCGAGGCAGCTCGACCAATCGAGGCAACATTGGGTGTACCGTGGAAGCCAATCACGCCGTTCGACATTTCGGCAAACCCAATCCAGCGCAACCCTAAGGACCCATCGATGCCGGGTGGTTCAATTTCGCCAGTCCAAGGGCTTTGCCAAGCCGGGTTGACAATCATCTCGAATACCTTAAACTCGCCGGTCGGAGTCGGAAATTCTGGCCGTCCAATTGCTACCGGGTAGCTGGCAACTACTTTCTGACCTTGATAGACGTAGACTTTGCGCTGTCCCAATCTCAGCACCACATACACGGTCTGGTCCTGTGGCTCATAGCGAGAAAAGTCACCCAATCCAGGCAGGGTGGGAATCACTGGGTTAGGAGCAACAATGCGCGGCTGAGGGGCTGGCGGCCATGCAGGGGCAGACGGCAATTCCAATGGCGGGGTTTGACCATAAGCTGGGGTTTGACCAAATGCCGGTTGGCTTAATCCCAAGGCCACAAACGAACTAAGAGCAGACAGGCACAACGACAGGGGTAAATAATCAGGCAGACGAGCGCAACGTTCAGTCATAGGGAACATAGTCAGGTTGGGTGGTAATACTCTCTGCTGGCAGCAATTCAGTCACCCTATCTGTTCTAAAGCCTTTGCTGGATGTAGCGCAAGATCCCTTGGGCAATCCCGGCGGCAATTTGGCTGCGAGTAGCGGCGCTATTCAATTTGGCGGCATCCTCCTGGCCGGTAACAAACCCCACTTCGACTAGAACAGCGGGCATTGAGGTCCGGGTCAGGACGTAAAACCGCGCTTGCCGCACACCTCGGTCGTTCATCCCTGTCGCGTTGACCAAACTGTTGTGAATCGAGGCGGCTAGGGCTGCTCCCGTATCGTAATAGTAGGTTTCGATGCCATTCACATCCGGACGGCTCATCGAAATAGCGTTGGCATGGATGCTGACAAACAGATCGGCATTGACCGATTCGGCTAAGTTGACTCGCGGCGCTAGATCGATTTCTCGGTCATCTTGGCGAGTTAGAACGGCTTGCACACCTTGGTCTTCTAGCAGCGAGGCAACCTGTTGGCTGATATCGAGCACAATGTCTGCTTCATGAATCCCGCCAATCCCAACCGCGCCCGGATCGCGTCCGCCATGCCCCGGATCGACGATCACTACGACCCGACCCGACTGAACGCGAGGCAACTGGACTGGAGCCGATGCCTGAGCGACCCCATAGCCAACATCAAAAATATTGGTTGTGGCCCGAATCCGGCTGAGCTGCTGCTGGATCGCTTCTGCTTCTGCTCGGTCTACAAATAACCCAGCCTGAATCACGCGCTCACCGGCAATCGTCGTCCGAAAGGCGTCAGGCACAACAGCCCGAACCTGCCGCAATAAGCTATCGCTGCTGCCCTGAACGATGAGGCGGTAATTATAGTCTGTTCGGTTGGAACCGGAAGTTAATCTGGCGGGAAACGATGAACTAGATGACCGCACAGAAGGCCGAGTGACGGTTTGCTCAAGATCCCAAATCGCGGCTTCTAGATTAATTTCTTCGATCTGCTGCTGGATCGCTTCCGCTTCTGCCCGCGTCACAAAGAGGCCAGCTTGAATGACACGGCGACCGTCTACCCAAGCGCGAAAGGCATCGGGTACCACACGACGAACCTGGCGTAACAGGCTGTCACTGCTGCCTTCAATCACTAGGCGATAGCGAAACTCCTCCTGGCTTGAGCTAGACGCAGGACGACGATTGCCAGAGTTAGAGCGATTGGGTCGAGTAATCGGAGGACGCAAAGGGGCTTGGGCGACTGGTGAAGCGAGCGCCGTTTGATGAGCTGCTGGTTTTGGAGCCTGGTTTGTCTCAATTGCTTGAGCCACAGGCATCAGGGCCAAACAGTCAACCAGCACAGCCGTCATCATCATCAAAGCCGACACACGAGGCATGTTCTATCTCATTCCCTAGAAAAGAGTCTGTCAGTATTTGTCTGAGTTGGGTTCCACTTTGTTCCCAATTGGTTCCCAGTTAGTTCCCACAAGTGCCGTGAGGAGTTTAACAGTCGGAATAACAGTCGGAATTATCCAAAGTGGAGCTATTAGTATGTTCGTATCTATATATTCATTTCCACATGTAAACTTCAATCGAAACTCAATCCTAGATTTTCAACTCTAGTTTCCGTTCTGTGTAAACCTGCGAATTTCAGCTATTTTCCAGCTAGGTTTGCTTAAAACGATACCTGCTCATACCCTGATTCTTTTAGTGGCTGCAATCAGCAATTGCGACCAGTAGACAACACCCAACTCATTTTTCTGCTGTCAAACCGGATTCATTATCCCAGATTGCCTGAGCGATTGGATCAAAAGTTGGGATAACTAGGGTTTGGTGACGGTCTAATGCCTGTAGCAACTGTAGGAATTCATGAGCGAGCTATTTCGAGGATTTGAGCAATTGTTAGAGCTAGCCAAAGCGCTGGAAGACAAACTGGAACAAGGCGAAATCAAAGCCGATGTGCAGATCAATACTCGTCCCCTCAGCAGCATTCCTCGCCAAGGTAACATTCCCCGTGGTGCAAGCAGGGCCGGTTCTGGTGACAATGTAGGTCGCTCTAATGTAGGTCGCTCCAACATTCCGCCTGATCCAGGGCAGCCGCCTGTTGCTAAGGAAAATGCTCA
Source organism: Leptolyngbya sp. NK1-12 (assembly GCF_032598965.1). Taxonomy (NCBI): domain Bacteria; kingdom Bacillati; phylum Cyanobacteriota; class Cyanophyceae; order Leptolyngbyales; family Leptolyngbyaceae; genus Leptolyngbya; species Leptolyngbya sp. NK1-12. Next base: position 4,076,694 of record NZ_CP053586.1, on the reverse strand, counting down.
AGCTTCAGATCAGACGAATTCAGAAACTGGCTCCAATGTTTCGCTTCAAGATGTCGGTGGGCTGGCCGGCATGTTGAAGGAACTGCGGGAACTGGTGGAAATTCCGCTCAAGCGCCCAGAATTACTGGCAAAACTGGGACTGGAGCCGCCCCGTGGCATCCTGCTGGTGGGGCCACCTGGAACTGGCAAAACCCTGACGGCCCGTGCTTTGGCAGCAGAACTGGGCATCAACTACATTGCCTTGGTTGGTCCGGAAGTGATGGGCAAGTATTACGGCGAGGCCGAAGCCCGACTGCGCAGCATTTTTGAGAAAGCCGCCCGCTCGGCTCCCTGCCTGATCTTCATCGATGAGATTGATAGTTTGGCACCGGATCGGGCCAAAGTGGAGGGCGAAGTGGAAAAGCGGCTGGTCGCTCAGTTGCTTAGCCTCATGGATGGTTTTGCCCAAATGCAGGGGGTGATTGTGCTGGCGGCTACCAATCGTCCCGATCATCTTGATCCAGCCTTGCGGCGTCCGGGCCGGTTGGATCGGGAAGTGCAGTTTCGAGTGCCTGAACGGGATGGACGATTAGAAATCCTTCAGATCCAGACTCGCGCGATGCCATTGGATGAGTCGGTAGATTTGGCCGTGGTTGCCGATTTGGCCGTGGGAATGGTCGGTGCAGATCTGAAAGCAGTTTGTCAGAAAGCGGCTTATTTAGCGCTGCGACGGCAAGTGCCCGACTTGCAAACGGTTCCAGACACCCTCACCCTGACCCAGGCAGACTTTTTGCAGGCGCTCAAGGATGTAAAGCCCTCGGTGTTGCGTTCGGTGGAAATTGAATCACCTCAGGTGAGATGGGAAGAGATTGGCGGACTGGAATCGGTGAAGCAAACGCTGCAAGAGTCGGTTGAGGGGGCGTTGCTGTATCCGGATCTGTATCAGCAGACCAAAGCCAAGGCACCGCGAGGTATTCTGCTGTGGGGGCCGCCAGGAACCGGCAAAACCCTGTTGGCAAAAGCGGTTGCAGCCCAAGCTCGTGCGAACTTTATTGCGGTCAACGGTCCGGAATTGCTCAGCCGTTGGGTCGGAGCTGCAGAACAGGCGGTGCGGGAACTGTTTGCTAAAGCGAGACAGGCGTCTCCTTGTGTCGTATTCATCGACGAGATTGACACCCTTGCGCCAGCACGGGGCCGCTTTCAGGGTGATTCTGGCGTCAGCGATCGGGTGGTAGGCCAGCTTTTGACGGAACTGGATGGCCTACAGGGCTGCCCGAATGTGTTGCTGATCGGAGCCACCAATCGTCCCGATGCCCTTGATGCGGCGCTGCTGCGGGCCGGTCGGCTCGATCTCCAGCTCAAAATCGATTTGCCAGACCAGCCTAGCCGGTTGGCGATTCTGCAAGTCCACAATGCCGATCGACCTTTAGCGGACGTGAATCTAGCAGACTGGGCGGCGCAAACCGATGGTTGGAATGGTGCGGATCTGGCGCTGCTCAGCAATCAGGCGGCCTTGGAAGCGATTCGGCGATATCGTGCTCAGGCGGGAGATACTCCGAGTGCGATTCAAATTACTACGGCTGATTTTATGGCGGCCTATCAGATGCTGATGAATCAACGGGGTGGTATTGGTTGAGGAGCCAGGAGTCAGGAATCAAAAATTATGGGCAGTGGTTGGTTATTTAGTTGGGAATGGCTAAGAATCAGAATTTAATCATTGAAGTATGCAATCTGAAAATAGATATTGGCCACTTGAAGGTGAAACCAAAATGGCTATCAGAATACAGTTTAGTTAATTTAGGAGTTTGATATGAGTACACAGAATCTAGATACAGTAAGACGGGAAGCGCTAAAGGCTTTGTTGACTAGTTTTGTGGCTCAGGGGCATCCGGTAGAATATGCCCAATATATGGCAACGGCTGCGATTTTTCAAACTGATCTAGAACTGCGCAATGCCCAATTGCTCAACCTGTTGAGCTGGTTGAAACAAAATCATCAACCGATTTACACCGAAGCGGTAGCGCGATTAGAAGAAACGCGGATCGAATTTGAATGTCGGGTGAAAGATGATTGATCGACGCCTATTAGTGTCACGAATTCGAAGGCTCTAACCGCTGCCAAATCTGTTCGGGACTGCGTTGTTCCCAACCATCGTCGAACCAATGCTCGACACCAAACCCAGTTGCCCGATTGCTAGATGGCAAGGCCGCAATTAAATAATTTTCGATGTAGCGTCGCGCGATCGCTGTTTCAAAGACTGAAGACCAAACGATATCGAGTTGATGCGTTTGGCAGAAGTGACGTAGCTGAACTGGAGAACCGGCCAGCGGAGCCTTGATTACGAATAGGCCACGCCAACCTTGGTGATAGCAGGTCTGAAGCTGCTCCAGAGTCGTCACCGATTCATCTAGGGCAAGGGGAGTGCTGTAACGCTGGCTCAGTTTTAGCATCTGATCCAACTGGGTTGGCGGCAGGGGTTGCTCGATTAACTCGATGCCGTAACCGTCGCAGAGTTGCAGCCATTGACAAGCTTGTTGCCAGGTGAGGCCACCGTTGGCGTCGAGTCGCAGATGGGCTTGATTGGGCAACAGGCTAATCAACTCCTCAAACAGTTCTAACTCGTCTTGAATTACTGCAACGCCGATTTTCCACTTAAACGTACTGCCGGATGATGCTGTAAAGAGTTGAGGAGCATGGAGTGCTTCAGCCCCTGTTGGCAACAGCATGCTGATTGATAGCTGCGGAACTGAATTTGGCGGCGGCAGGACTAGCCCCTCCCAGGCAGATTCAAACCCAAACCGGCAAGCGGGCAATGAAGCAGGAATTTGCTGGATCTGGGCATGGGTGATTTCGCCAGGAAGTGCCTGACAAAAGCGGAGTGCATCTAAGCAACTCTCGCTGCCAAACCATTCGATCGGCACAATCTCGCCCCAGCTCACCCGGTCCGCTCCCTCTAGACGCAAAATAACGCCCTGTCGCACTGCCCACTCACCGTGATGGGTCTGCAACGGGCGTTTAAACCGACGAGCATAGGGACGAAACTCAAACCGAACGCGGTCAAACAAGGATTTCGGGTCCCTAAATTTCCGAGCGGTTGGTCTTCATTTGCTCTTTTGCTTTGGCAGCACTCTTCTTTAGCGCATCCAGACGAGCTTCGTACTTGCGGCGCTGCTTTTTCTTCGGCGTCTGCTCGATCAGCACCTTCAGGGCACTGCCCAAACTCTTGTAGGCATTGGGCAAGGTATAGCCAAACCGAGTCGCCAGAGCAATCGCCTTTTCATCGGCCTCGATTGCCTCGCGCAGGGTTTTCTCTCCGTTGTTGCGCTGATACAGCCGCCAGCCTGACACACCGCAGAGCAGTAGGGCCAACAGCAGCAGCAGCCCATCCTGCACCCACAACTCGCCCACAGCGCCACCCAGACCAATGGCCAGCGCCGCCATCTCCCAACCGTCGCGGGGAATCGTATCGAGCTGAATCCGGCCAACCTCATGCCAAAACAGCAGATTCCGCTGGTCGAGGGCCAACTGGTCCCATTTGGCTAGATCCACCTGAACTTCAACCTGATCGCGGCCAATTTCTTCGCAGGTAATCAGGGGTGGGTTCACAGCTGTGGATGCTTCAATCGTGACCCAGCTCTTCAATTCAGGCGGAAGGAGACTTTTGAGTCGCCGCAGTTCGCTTAAGTCGGCGCGGGCAGTAGTGGCGTAGGAGGTCATAGACACTCAGGCAATAGATGAATAAATAAAAAAGATACCGTTACATGAAGTATAGCGATTCTAGCGGATCGCCTACCGCAACGGGGGCAAAATTAATCTTCCTGACTAAGCAATGCTGCCCCGCTTGCGAGCCTCCTTATAGGATGTGCCAATATTTCTCAAGCCAGCCCGAATCATCTGCTGCTCTAGCAAAGCAAAAAACCTAGCTCGATCAGCTCCTCGTACCACAGCCTGATTATGCGCCTCGGCCAGCGCCACCGGATAGCCATACCCTTTCTGCACCTGGGTGAGGGTCAAACTCAGGGCGGTATCGAGCAGTTCGACATCCTCCGCCACCCAAGCCGGAAATTCGACGCGGGCAATTTCCGCTCCCATATGGACATAGCAGAAATAAACATGGTGGTCGCCATAGCCTTCCAGGATTTTGGCCGAACTGCGCCAAATCGCCCCCCGCTGACCGGGTTCCAGCACCAGCCCCCAGAGGGCCGTATCCCGTAGTGGCGAGAATACCTGACAGGGAGCCTGTTCGATCTGTCCTGGGCAATGGGTTTGACAATCTGGAGCCAGATAGGGACAGCTCTGGAGCCGCAAAAAATTCATCGATTCGCCACTGCGAGCCGCACTCAGGTAGCCCACCAACGGAATTCTCGCCGCCCGCAACCGCTGCCAAGCCGCCAAAATGGGCGGCAAAATCTGCTCCCGCGCCTCCGTTGGCAAAGCCTCCAAAAACCAATGAATCAGCGAACCATCTACCATTGCCAAGCGAGGAAAAGGGGTAAGGGGAGAGTTTTGTGAGTCTTGCGCCCCACCTTCCCCATCTCCCCATCTCGCCACCACTTCACCCAACTCCGCCAACACCACCGCCTCAGAAACTGTGCGCCGATAGCCCATCCACTCCTCGGTGCGGATGCCCCACTGCCGCGAAATATAGAGATCTTCGGGTCGGTAGAATACCTCTGGGACGCTATCGAGCAAGGGATGGCGGTTCTGGCCGTAGTGCAACACCACTCTGCCGACATTGATTAGATAGCAGTAGGCAATTTCGTGGTGGCTGGGGGCGATTTGCGAGCCATCGGTGGCAAAAACCGTGTGAATCGCGGGAGCGGTGGCCAATTCAATTTGAGTGTCGAGTAGTTCGAGTGGTTCGGCAGCCGTAAATCCTAAGCGCTCGCGCCAGAGTTGCTGCATTGTCACCAAGTCGGTCTGTCGCTCGGCGGCTTGAGCTAAAATTCGCTGGGCTAGCTCTAACCGTTGCCGGGTGGCGGCGGCTTCTTCGGTTAGGTGTTGACCAATGCCCTGCATTTGGCGGGCTAGTTTCATCAGATCTAGCATAGGTAACGCGGCGGCGAAGGAAATTATGGCGAGAGCAGCTTACCGAGTTTGCAAGAGGCTGTGATTCATACCTTACATCGAACAGATGTACTTTGGATCTAGCTGCAACACTATATCTAGCTGCCACATCATCTAGCTGCAACATTGCAACATTGGAAGTTGCTAGCAGCGAGACAAATTGCTGCTTGACTCTAGGGGTAAACTGAAAGGCTTGGCATCAGCCAAACTAGTTACGAGTAGATTTCTTGGATAAATTTCTTGCAGTCCCAATGTGCAGTCCCAATGACAGAACCGCTCACGCCTGAAGTAAGTCCCTTGCCGCGTCCCAAAGGTCCCCTTGTGATCATTGGTGGGGCAGAAGAACGCGACGGAGAGGCCAAAATTTTGCGAGCGTTTATCCAGCTAGCAGGCGGCAGAAGCGCTCAGATTGTGGTGTTGACCGCAGCCACCAGCGAACCGATCGAGGCGGGTGAAACCTATATTGAAGTGTTTAAGCGACTGGGAGCTAAAACGGTGTGGGTCGTAGATACCCGCGATCCGGATGACGCCAATCAGTTTGAGGCCGTGTGGGCGATTCGGCAAGCAAGCGGGATTTTTTTTACCGGCGGCGATCAGGCCCGGATTGTCGAGCGCATCAAGGGCACGATTCTCGAGGATGCGATTCAAAAACGCCACTCCGAAGGAGCCGTGATTGCTGGTACCAGTGCCGGAGCTGCGATTATGCCCGAAGTAATGATTGTGCGAGGTGAGTCGGAAACCAGCCCCCGCAATGATGCCGTTATGCTGGGAGCTGGGATGGGGTTTGTCTCCGGCATGGTCGTGGACCAGCACTTTGCCCAACGGGGCCGCTTGGGACGCCTGTTAACGGCCCTCGTGCTCCAGCCCAGCATCATTGGCGTTGGCGTAGACGAAAATACGGCTTTAATTGTGAAGGGCGATGAGTTTGAGGTGTTGGGCGAAGGAGCCGTCACAATTGTGGACGAATCCGAGCTGACCTACAAAAGTGCCGATTTTTCTGGCCCTGTAGGGGCAGTTGCAGGCTGGCATCGTCACTCCCAGCAAGTTGCAACTGGCCCCAATCAGGTCATGTCCGTATTTGACATCAAGCTGCATATTTTGGCTGAAGGCTGTCGATTCAACCTGAAAACGCGCCAACCCTCGGCGGCTGAGTGACTCGACTAACTCCAACTAGCCCGACTTTCGGGGTGGGCTTTGCACGGAATTGGAGAGGCTGATCCGGTCGCTCAGTTGACGCAGGTTGCGAGCCAGTTCTGGGTCGGCTTCTTTTTGTTGAGCAATTTTTTCGCAGCTATAGAGTACGGTCGTATGGTCCTTACCACCGAAGACTTCGCCGATTTTGGGCAGGCTGAGGTCGGTGTGCTGGCGCATCAGATACATGCAGATCTGGCGGGCTACGCTGATTTCGCGGCGACGGGAGGCACTTTTCAGGTCTTCAATCGAGACGCCATAGGTTTCGGCTACGGCATTCATCACGGTTTCCGGCGAGGCTTCCACCTGATTGCTGGGCGGATTGAGCACCGGAGCGATTGAATCTACCGTCATCGGTAGGCCAGAGATCGACACATAGGCCACGGCTCGAATCAGCGCTCCTTCTAGCTCTCGGATGTTGGAAGTGTAGCTGGAGGCGATGTATTCAATCACCTCGCGCGGCAGGCGCATATTTTCGTATTCAGCTTTCTTTTGCAAAATTGCCATTCGGGTTTCTAGATCGGGCGGCTGAATGTCGGCAATCAGACCCATCGAGAAGCGCGAGCAGAGCCGTTCCTGTAGGCGAGGAATGTGGTTGGGCGGACGGTCTGAGGCGAGCACCACCTGCTTTCCGGCTTCGTGCAGGGTGTTGAAGGTGTGGAAGAACTCCTCCTGGGTGTATTCCTTGCCTTCGATGAATTGAATATCATCTACTAGCAGCACATCCACATCGCGGTAGTGCTCGCGGAAACTCTGCATACTGTCCTTGCGAATGGCCGAGATCAGATCGTTGGTAAATTTTTCGGTCGAGACATAGAAAATCCGGGCGCTAGGATTGATTTCGAGCCGATAATGGCCGATCGCCTGCATCAGGTGAGTTTTGCCCAATCCGACTCCGCCACAGAGAAATAGGGGATTGAACTCACGTCCGGGAGATTCGGCCACAGCTAACGAAGCAGCATGGGCCATGCGATTATTTGCCCCGACCACAAATCGGGAAAATACATATTTCGGGTTCAGCTCGGTTTGCCGCAGGCGCTGGTTAGAAGCTGGACCGACAGGCGGAGTTTCGCTCGGCAGGGGCCACAGCACTTCGGTGGCGACGGAGCTTTCGGCCTCGCTACTGGCTTTCACCGTGATTTGGATCTCTACCGGATGGCCCAACAGGTCCTGCACCACATCGCCAATCGTTTTGACATAGTACTTTTGCAGCCAATTGCGGGCAAACGGATTCGGCGTGCAGATCACCAAGCACTGCTCGTCTAAGCGCTCCACGGTGGCCGGTTTGATCCAAGTTTCAAACGTGGGGCGACTGAGTTGGAGCTGTAACCGCTCCAAAACCTGATTCCATAAATTTTCCAGGCTAGTTTCCACTACTCACCTCGACCCTAGTTGTCACATGATTAGGCGATTTAATCGGTGGTGCTCCGCACCGTCCAGAGGACAATCAATCAGGCTGGGGACTCCTATGCGCTCAACCGGACGAAAGCGACATAACCGTATACTTGTCTCTCAGTAATCTCAACAATTCTTTACTTTTTCTTAAGCTTCTCTCAAATAATGAATCAGCCGAATTTTCGGTAAGGAGCCTCCATCTAAGCAGCTCTCATGGGTGGAACGGGTGATGGTTTGCCTCGGTGCTAGAGACTGATCTAGACCAATCTAGACCAATCTAGACAGGCACCCAGACATGCCGGTAGCGTGATCAAGCCGACAACACTGCTAGATGTTGCGTATAGAATGCCATAAAAATCCAAATCTGGGGATAGTATTTTGCAAAAATGGGTAAGAGAACCCTGAAATTCCCCTATCGTTGCGGCTAATCTACGCGCTCTAGCTGCCACAAAATTTGATTGCCCTCCCGCCGGACGCGAGAAATTACCCAGTTGCGCCAAACCCAATTGTCACCCCGACTGGTGACTGCACTGGCGTTGACATCCATCAAATCGGCCAACTCAGAGCTGGTGATCAGGTACCCCTGCCGCGCGATTTCGTCGGCCATGTGCAGCGTGTCTACCACATTTCGCAGTTGCGCAACTTTGACCTCACGCGGTACTTCGGATTTCTCTGACTGCAAGTCAGTACCATCTGGAATCGTGGAATCGACCATATCTGGGTTAGCGTCTACAGCAGAGGCAGAGAGTTTGTGACTGGATTGTAGCGTCTCTGACGCATCCGCGTGAGTAATTGGAGTGTCAAATTCGCTGCTTTCCCCACTAGCTACCATAGGCATTGCCTCAACCGAATTGGGGGACCATCCTTGCTGGAGGCTGGGTGAATTTCCCAGGGCAAAGGCGCGGGCAATTTCGTCACAACGGTCATTACCCCGATCACCCGAATGACCCTTGACATAGCGCCACTGCACGTCAGTTCCCTGCTGGGCTAGCTTTTCTTGCAGCGCATCCAGCACGCGCCACAGGTCCTGATTCAGCACAGGCTTGCCGGTAGCCGTCTTCCAACCCTTTTGTTTCCAACCCTTCAGCCATTGAGTGACGCCGTTTTTGACATATTCGCTGTCGGTGTAGAGGGCAATACTGTCGCTGGGGGCAGCGGCTAGGAGAAACTCCAGCGCCTCAATCGCAGCCTGCATTTCCATTCGGTTATTGGTGGTTTGCGAGGCGGCTCCGCCCATTTCGTGTACCGAGCCATCGCTGAAGTAGACCACCGTGGCCCAACCGCCCGGACCCGGATTGCCCGAACAGGCTCCGTCGGTGTAAATGCTTTGAATCGTTTTGGTTGCAGCCATGCAGTTTCTTTAGGTTTTGCGGATAGCAGTATAGGTTCAAAGCAGCAAAAGCACAATCAAATCAATTAAGTTGCAATTTATTTGTAGATAAGTTGCAGAGTAGCCAAATAGCAAACTACCCCCAGACAACCTGGAGGTAGACAAGGAAACCGTTGATTGGGTTTCTATTCGTTTAGTTTCGCTAACTTGCTGCTACTCCACCTATACGGTAGCGGGTTCTGGCTCGGAAGCGGGAACTGGCTGCACCTGACCAAGCAGTTGATGCAACTCTTCGCCTTCGATCACCTCGGTGTCTAGCAACTTGGTGGCAATCGTTTCCAGCAAGTCTCGGTTGTGCTTCAGAATGTCCAGTGCCTGCTGGTGGGCCTTCTCGACAATGCCCTTCACTTCCCGGTCGATCGCCTCTGCCGTTTCCGGACTCACCATCCGGCGCGGATTCATCCCATCAGCACCGAGGAAGTTGTTTGGCTGCCCCTGCTGATAGGCCAGAGGACCCAGCACCTTGCTCATGCCGTAGGTCGTTACCATCCGTTCGGCCAAGTCTGTGGCCCGCTGTAGGTCATTTGAGGCACCCGTGGTGATGCTGCCAAACACAATCTCTTCAGCCGAACGCCCGCCCAATAAGGTAGCAATTTGGCCTTGCAGTTCCGCTTCGCTCAACAAAAACCGATCTTCGGTCGGCAGTTGCAGCGTATAGCCCAGCGCCGCCATCCCGCGAGGCACAATCGAAATTTTCTCGACTTTGCTGCCACCGGGCATCAGGGCACCCACCAGCGCATGACCAACTTCGTGATAGGCGACGATTTTCTTTTCTTTATCGTTCAGAACGCGGCTCTTTTTCTCTAAACCGGCCACTACCCGCTCGATGGCCTCATTGAAATCAGCCTGAGCCACAGTAGTGCGGTTGTTGCGGGCCGCCAGCAGTGCCGCTTCGTTGACCAGGTTGGCCAGATCGGCTCCAGCAAAGCCCGGTGTGCGGGTAGCAATGGCCTTCAGGTCTACATCTTGGCCCAATTTGACGCCTTTGGCATGCACCTCCAGAATCGCCAATCTGCCGCTGAGGTCGGGCCGATCAACCAATACCTGACGGTCAAATCGACCGGGACGCAGCAGAGCCGGGTCCAGGCTTTCAGGCCGGTTGGTGGCCGCCAGCACAATCACGGTTTGATCGCCCGCGCCAAATCCATCCATTTCGGTGAGGAGCTGGTTCAGGGTTTGTTCCCGCTCGTCGTTGCCGCCATAGAAACCGCCGGTAGCACGGGATTTACCAATTGCATCCAGCTCATCAATAAAGATGATGCAGGGAGCCTGCTTCTTGGCCTGCTCAAACAAATCCCGCACCCGCGATGAGCCGACGCCCACAAACAGCTCCACAAATTCCGAACCCGAAATGCTGAAGAAGGGCACTCCAGCTTCGCCCGCCACTGCTCGCGCCAGCAGGGTTTTACCAGTACCCGGCGGACCTACCAGCAGCACACCTCTGGGGATTCTGGCTCCAATCTGAGTGAAGCGCTGCGGATTTTTCAAAAAGTCAACGATTTCAACCAGTTCGGTCTTGGCTTCTTCCACACCAGCCACATCCGCAAAGGTGACTCGGCCCGAATCGCTCTCAACATAGACCTTGGCCTTACTTTTTCCAATCGATAGAGCACCCTGCGGGCCACCACCCCGATTAATGAAAAACTGCCAGATGGCCACAAAAATCAGCGGCGGAATCACCCAGCCCAGAACATTGGTAAACCAGCCGTTTTTGGGAGGTGGAGCCGCGGCAAACTCGACACCATTTGCCTCAAGCAGCTTGGGCAGCTCCAGGTCAAAAATTGGCGTCGTGGACAGCACCTGTCCAGGCTGATCGGCTTCGCCCTTGAGCTGGTAGCGAATTTCGTTCTGCCCCACCGAAACTCGCGTCACTTCCTGATCCTGCACCTGGTGAATAAACAGACTGTAGGGCACTCGCGGAATTGATGGACCAAATAGGTTGGGCAAAAACAAATTAACAAGTAAAAACAGCCCAGAAATCAGCAGCAGAATATTGCCAATCTGCCGCGAACGAGGGGGCTGAGGTTGGTCTTTAATTGCCATAAATCTCAACGCGATTTTCTAAACGTCGTTTGGGCGTAGCGAAGACTAATCGGACACTCCAAGCATTCTATGAGTGTTCAGTTTCGGGATTTCAGGTTTGCATCGAACCTATCAACTCAATTTTTAAGACTTGACTATTCCCGCTCTTCACATTGCAATGGCGCAGCGCTCGCCAGTTCCAGTTGGTTAACTTCTTTGCAAAGCTACACACTAATTTTAAGTTGTTGACTCGCGTCTCAGACTGGTCTTCTGGTAGAGTTCCGGCGAGATTCTACGCCAGTCGAGATAGGGATAGCCGACTAGCAGAGGAGACCTCCCACCTCCTCACGCCGTCTCCATCCACTCAAACACCTGGTTCAGTTGTTGAAGATTAATCAATCCGTATTGCCACAGAATGATCGGCAGCCAGTTGGTCTCCGACTCTGGATGGCGCAAGGCTAGGGCAATTGCCGAAGACGGAATCGCCAACTCCTCTTGCAAAAAGGTAATCAATCGGGCCTGAGTAGCGGGATTAGAAGTCATCGCACAACTCCCATTAACAAATGTAACATTTATGTTAAGTTTTATGAAATAAATTCAGAATTATTGAAGCTAATTATAGCGAGATTTGCTCCAGGTGGAACATGGATCCTGAGAAAGAGTTGAGCGAATTTGGCGGTTGTAATCAGCCGGCTTGAGCAGGATTTGACCACCATTAAACCGGAAATAGATAAGGTGAAGATAAGAAGCAACTCTGGCTGCCATTTTCCCCAACTTAAATGAGAACAATCTGAGAAGCCGCTGGATATTCAGTTAATTCTGCGGAAACTCCGCTATACTCTACTGTCGTTTCGTTGATCTGGTTTCTTGCCGTTTCGGGCGGACCTCAGCCATGACAAGCCTATCGAGCAAAATCGAGGCGATTCTCTACCTCAAAGCCCAGCCGCTATCGATTGCCAAAATTGCCGAATATGCCGACTGTGAACGATCTGAGGCAGAAGCAGGACTGCTAGAGCTAATGGCCGATTATGCCCACCGCGACGGTGCCCTAGAGGTGGTGGAAACTCCGAACGGCTACTGCCTTCAGCTCCGCGAAGCCTTCCATGATTTGATCCAGCAGCTGATTCCGGTCGATTTGGGAGTGGGTGCCCTACGGACGCTGGCTGCCATTGCCCTCAAAGGGTCGATTAGCCAAACCAAGTTAGTAGAATTACGCGGCTCCGGTGCCTATCAGCATGTGCAGGAGCTGGTCGGCTTGGGATTTGTCAAGAAACGCAGACAGGCCGATGGCCGCTCCTATTGGCTGCAAGTCACCGAAAAGTTTTATCAGTATTTCCAGGTTGAACAACTGCCCCAACCCACAGCCACAGCCGCTCCAACCGCTTTTGCCCCTGAGGAATTTCCATCCGAATCAGAACCAGAATTGGACGCCGAACCCGCCGAATTGGCTGAATTAGAGCCGTCTAATTTATGAGTTTTATCAGTCGTTTACCGGACTCGCATCAGCTAAATAGTCACACTGGCAAATATAAGTGTCAAAATAGATAAAAGTAGCTCATGCAAACCTTTAGCTTTTTAAGGTGACTATGGTTTTTAACCCTGACAGTTTTGATTTCTTCGGTGGTGACACTGAGGAGGGTCAGGCAAATCAATTGCTGAAGTACCTGCAACACCAATCCCCTGAAGTATTGGCACGAGTCGCCAAATCTGTTAGCCCCGAAATCAAGCAAATTATCTCGCAGAACGTACAGGGCTTGGTCGGTGTACTGCCGTCGGAAGCCTTCAACGTGCAAATTACGACGGACCGAGAAAATTTAGCTGGGCTGTTGGCCTCTGCCATGATGACTGGCTATTTTCTCAGTCGGATGGAGCAGCGGATGGAGCTAGAAGCAACGATTAAAGGCTCGGTTTCCTTCAGTGCAGACTTTGGCGAAGGCGAAACCGTGTCACCTGAGAACTGACGCTGGCAAACTTCTCTACAACTTACCTAATTCTCTCCGCTGGAAAGGCAATCGGTCGGAGCTGCACTGTCTTGACTTCATCCTGACGGCGAATTTCGATTGAGAGTGGATCACCCACCTTCACTAGCTCGATTTGCTGCTGTACTTCGGACGCGGTGGCAACCGGTGTGCCGTTGATCTTAACAATAATATCTCCGGGCTTCAGGCCAGCAGCAGCGGCAGGCGCATCCTCCATCACTTGAATGATTAGAACTCCCTGATCAGTGGTCAGCTTCAAGCCTGTATCTGGATCGCTATTGATCCGCTCTTTTAGGGCTGGCGTCAGGTCCACCATCTGCACACCCAGATAGGGATGCTCGGCCTTACCCTTCTCAAACAACTGCTGAGCAATTTTCCAGCCGGTCTCAATTGGAATGGCGAATCCCAAGCCTTGGGCGTTAGCTCGAATCGCCGTATTGATACCAATCACTTCCCCCCGGTCGTTCAGCAGCGGCCCGCCAGAGTTGCCTGGGTTAATCGCCGCATCGGTTTGAATAAACTGCACCCGGCGATCGGGAATGCCCACCTGGGAGCTGGATCGGTCAATGGCGCTGATAATTCCAGCAGTCACAGTATTGTCGAGGCCGAGCGGGTTACCAATCGCAATCGCCCACTGTCCGGGTACCAGATTTTTGGAGCTGCCCAGCGTTACCGTGGGTAAATCCGCCGCCTCAATCTTAATCGCCGCCACATCCGTAACCCGGTCGATGCCAACCACCCGGCCATCCAAACTCCGCCCATCCTTGAGCGTCACCTTCACCGTATCGGCCCCCTCCACCACATGGGCATTGGTGATCACATGACCATCCCGACTGACAATGAAGCCAGAGCCGGTGCCCTGCTCCACTCGGTCCTCCGGCAATGGCAGTTCCTCTTCGCCAAAGAAACGGCGGAACAGGGGATTGTTCAGCGAATCCAGCGAGCGGGAAACCTTACGCGAGGCATCGATCCGCACCACCGCTGGACCCACCTTTTCCACCGCGGCGGCAATAAAATTCTGGTTCACAGGTTCAGTCCGTCGCTCCACCATCGGCGGCTGGCTGGCCTGATAGATCACGGGAGCCGGAGACTCAGCCGTATCCGAATTGGCTGGGGAATTAGACTGGGTTTGGGCCAAGTAGCGGCTGCCTGCCCACCCTGCCCCGCCGCCAATCGCTAACAGCGTTGCGTAGAGAACAATCTGTCTACTTGAGACCATAGTTCCTTGTTTCATAACGGTAAATCGATCCAAAAGCCACGCTTGAAGAAGTTTATGTATGATTTGTCTCTAGGTAGGAGGCTGAAGCTTGGGAACCCATTGCTCTGATTAAGGAGGCTGTTCTAGCTGCTACTGCCTAGCCAAAGGAGCAGAGAAAGATGTTGCCCTAACTCAAATGCAAGCCAATCTGGCAAAACCAATCCCGCGATAATTGTAAGAGCATAATGGTAAGAGCAATTGGTTAAAGCGATGATTCATTTATAACGGCTGTACAGATTTGATCTCTTTTGATTTTTCTGACATTTTTCGAAGAAGTTTGTCTCTGCCTGCGGCCAAGCGCATAACCAACGCTAAGGCTGCAAGCATTACGGTTCAAGATTACTGTATCGATTTTTATTGTTCTATCGCGTCAATTACTTCATGGACTGCAACAAACTCAGAAATCATCACGTCGGTCGCGTTAGCAATGCGGAGCACATAGGCAGCGGATACCAGCAGCGCCCTCGGCAGGATTGGCAAGCTGGCTATTGTTTGAGGCTATTGTTTGAGGCTAGGTTCTGAGGAGTAGGCTGACACCATGATTTCTCTGTATAGCTCTAGTGTAGCGGGATTGATCGTGCTAGGAGGACTCTTGTCCCTAGCCACCGCTCCTCCCATTCTGCCCCAGCCCAAGCAGCAATCGGCCTGCCCCGAACCCGCCCTGTCGCGCCTATCGCGTCATCGAGTTGCCGCTGGTGAAACGCTAGAGAGCATCGCCCAGCAGTATAATTTGCTGCCTACAACCCTGATGGGGTTCAATCCCGTCCTGCGGCAAGGGTCCGCTCCCGTAGGCACCCAACTGGTGATTCCGCCCTACAACGGCATCCGGGTGACTGTGCCGTCAGGTAGCTCCTGGCGCGATATCGCCAAACAGTACGGCGTGCGGGCCGATGTGCTCTATGAAGTTAATGGTTGTCAGGATGCGCCATCGGTTGTATTCGTGCCGGGGGTCAACTGGTCGCCGGTGCCCACTCCAACCGCCGCGGTGCCCTCCAGCCCAATCGAGCGCTATCCGCTGCCAGAAGTTGCTTCGATTTTGCGGGCCTATGGTTGGCAGGTTGGTCCTACGGGTTCACTCGTCTTCCATAGCGGTGTCAGTTTGGCTGCCGACGTCGGCACGCCCGTGTTTGCAGTAGGTTCTGGTACGGTTGCCTTTGCGGGAGAGCAGGGTGGTAACGGCAATTTGGTGGTAATCAATCACGCCCAGGGGTTGCAGACCCGCTATGCTCGGCTGGATTCCCTCAGCGTCAGGGTAGGACAGCAGGTGCAGGCCGGCACCCAAATCGGCACTGTTGCTTCCAATCCCAATTCAAGCCAACCCTACCTCCAGTTTGAGGTGCGCTCCAACTCTCGCCTCGGCTGGGTGGCCCAAGATCCGGGAGCCTATATCCAGGAACTAAGGGTGGGCCGCTCGATTAGGCGGTAAAGACGCAGTCAAGGCGGCAATGGCAGCCAGCGCTAATCCTTCTACCTCAAGGGAGTCTTTTTGCCGCTCAGGTTTTGCTAGCTTAGAGGATGGCTGATTTTTCTGGCCGTAAGTCAGTACCGGGAAGGCTCCTTCCCCCATTCTTTGGAGTAAAGTTGTGCAATTAGAACAGCAGGTCATTTTGATTACAGGCGCATCGACCGGAATTGGTGCCGCTCTGGCAGTTCTGTTGGCGTCGCGGTATCCGGGAATTCGGCTGGGATTGGCCGCCCGCAGCCTGGAGCGCTTAGAGGCAGTAGCGGCCACCTGTCGCCAAGCCGGAGCCGAGGTTTGTGTCGTGCCGACCGACATGGCTCAACCGGAGCAGGTGAAAGCGCTCGCTGCTAAGGTACTCCAGCAATTTGGCCGCGTTGATGCCTTGGTGAGTAATGCTGGCTATGGCCAAATGGGACCGATTGAACTTGTCCCGACCGCAGCAGTCGAGCAGCAGTTTAAGGTGAATCTGCTGGGCGCGATTACGCTAATTCAGGCGGTGATTCCGGTGATGCGGCAACAGGGCGGTGGTCGGATTATTACGGTTAGTTCGTTGGGTGGACGAGTTGCCTTTCCCCTGGGTGGTCTCTACAGCGCTTCCAAATTTGCCCTAGAAGGACTGAGTGACGCCCTGCGGATGGAGCTGGAGCCGTTCAACATCAAGGTGAGCGTGATCGAACCGGGTCCGGTCGCGACCGAATTTTTTGAAGCAGCCAATCGGCAGCTCGAAAAATCAATTGCCAACTTAGCCGAAACTCCCTACGGAGCGGCAGTGCAAAACTTAGACTCGCTGAATCAACGCCTGACTCGTCAAGCCTGGAGTCCGGAACAGGTAGCAGATGTAATTATCAAAGCATTGCAGGCAAACTATCCCAAACCGCGCTATATTGCCGCAACCGGAGGCAGTATTCTACTCTGGCTGATGACTAAGGTCCTGCCTACTAAAGCCGTAGACCTCTTCTGGCAGCGCTTTTACGGCGTTCACTTGATCAAGAAAGCATGGCAGCAGCGGGCTTAGGAACTTTGTTCATGCTGATTTTGGATTAATAGCTCTAGGAGAAATATGTGGGCATCCCGACGCTGTTCATCCCTAAATTCTCGGTAATGTGATAAAAGCATCCAAGCAAGAATAAGAGGCTGCCTTCAATAAAAAATTATTCCTGAGCAAGTGGATGATTCAAAGTTTTATTCCAGCTATCAGCAAAGCTTTTCCTGCTTACATGACATCAATCATCAACTAGGACGATGGGTTGCCTACTCATCAATCTGCCACAGCTCTTTGTTGTAGCCTTCATCGAGTACTTTCTGCGGGCGTAATACCAGCGTTAACTTACCCAGAATTGGCTGTGACGGTGCCTCTTCAAACCAATCCAGTTGAATTTGTCCAGCCTCATCCACAATAAAATAGCTCTCTGGATTCCAGTCCCGTTGAGCGCGATCGACCAACAGCAGCACTTCTTCACTTTCACTGTCGTCCAGATCGGCTCCCGGAAGTTGCTCACTTTCGGCCAAGAGCAAGATCGGGTCTTCTGCTGTCAAGACCACCTGCCATCCAGGTAGGGCAGCCCAAGCCCCTGTGCCAGCAAACTTGACGATATGAAACCGACCTTCGGGTTCCACGATTGGCACTGCCTGTAGATCTGCCGTTGTCAGCGGCAGCTTTCCCACTACGGGGATAATCCGCCCCTGATCGCTGGCCGACTCTAGCCGGTAGAAGGGCAACCGGGGCGCAGAACGACTGCGGCTAATGCTGAAGTCCGTCAACAACTGCTCAACTTGCTGGCGGGCGGTTTCGCTTTTGGCAAATCTCAGAGCTTGGGCAATCAGGCGCGAGCGAGCCTGCAAGTCGGCCTGCTGGCGGGCTAGCTTCCAATAGAAATGGGCTACCGCATCATCGGGATAGTCGGCAAATGCCTTGGGCGGGCGAGACAGGCGGCTATATTCCTTTAGGGCCTTGGCAACCTCATGGGCACCTTCGGAATCGATGCCTTTCTCCACCAACAGCGTGGCGGCGGCTACCCGCTCTGATTGGGTCAAAATCCGCAATTCGTACAGCGAATCACTGCCCGTCTGCTCAAACCGCTCCAGTACCGCTGCCGCTGCATTGCCACTCACTAGCGAAGCATACACCTGGGCCGCTACTATCACCTGATTTTGCTGACTCGGCTCAAACCCAGTTTCTTCAAAAATTTGCTGCTGGCTCAGCCCCGCTTTCTGCAATTGCTGACAGGCTTGCCCCCAAGCTACCCAGTTGCCCTCCTTCCGCCGCAGCGATTGCAGCAAGGCTTTGGTCGCTTCCTCGCTCAGGGGATCACTAATGGGCAACGGGTTGGGATTGGAGGGAGGGATAGAAGCCATAGGACGAAGTTTGCTGCACGGTACGATCCCTCATTTTAGAAGCAATGGCAGCAGCGAGTGAGCCGTTTTGCCACAAAATTTTTCCAACCTAGTTGACGAATCACCTCGTTCGCGGCATCATGGTAAATGCACAAGGGGCTATAGCGCAGTTGGTAGCGCGTCTCAATGGCATTGAGAAGGCCAGCGGTTCGAATCCGCTTAGCTCCATTTTTTAGAAGAGATAGCTTTAGCTAATTGTTTTGGGACAACAAGCATTAAGTGTCGTCAAATGACATTTAATGCTTGTAATTGTCTCTAGTCAGTTAATGCTTGTCCTACTCCTTGTTCAGCGGTTTGTGACTGCACCTGAGTGTTGGACAACTTGTCCAACATTTGCTTCCGCCAATTTTTGCTAGGCGGCTGAACGCAGGTTTTAATCGTTCTTGCTGACCTAGCAGGAGTATCCTTAATGGTGTTAGAGCGTATGGTGTATGAGGATATGTTGCCCTATTAGATCTAATCCTCTTCCTAGAATAGTCAATTGGCAAGGCATGACCGAGACAGAATCACAAGCTCAACTGATTCTCAACGCTCTGATAGAAGTTCCCTTTTCCGAGTGCGTCCCCATCACCAGAAGCTTTGAAAATTTGACGACAAAACCTGGGATTTATGCAGTGCGTCATTCGGCTGAAGGGTTACTGTATGTGGGAAAGGCTCAAGATATGAGGGAACGCTTCCGAGGTGGGCATAAAGCCCTTACTTGGTCCTGGTTAGCTGACTACGATCATAGAGATGTGGCAATCGCAACCTATCCCCTCGATTTCATGCGATGGCGAGCGTTATCATCAGAACTAGAGCGAATCATTCTTCAGATCACAGAACCGCCCTTTAATGCCCGGATTCCTACGAGAGAATAGCCATGCAGCAACCAACGCTTGAACCGGAAATTATAGAGCACCTGAATCCAGTTGCGGCTCGAATGATGCTAGCAGCATTGCCTGCTTCCATTCGAGAGGCATTTGAAAGACGAGCGGCTGAGATTGACTATCCGATCGAGGCAGTGTTGGAGATGGCACTTGCCAGTTTTCTCGATAGCGAAGCCCTCAGCTTCAGTGATTGTAAGCCCCGATATTGATTCACCCTAGCTGAAATTGAGATATTTGTCCAAAAATTGAGGACAGAACTGCAAAGAATAGGGCTTGAGGGTTAACGGAATAACCAAGGTTTCAGTCCTACAGTTGTCCAATATTTGGGTTATCTCGTTGTCCAACATTTAAGTAAAGTCGCACGGTTCGACGATTTTAGGATGTACTCATCATTGGAAGGGTTTTCTTCTGTTACTGCTCTTATTTAAGGTAATCCTTCCGCTAATTGATCGATCAGTGGACGATAGATTGTGTTATCTAAATGTTTCTTGTACCAAGTCTTATAATCTTGCTTCTTATCTAAGTGATAGTGAATATCTTTTTCTTCCTTTAAGAGAACATATAGATTGTGAGTTGCGCGATTACAGAAACCTTGTCCACCAGTTCCTTTGATTTCTGATTTGCTTAGCTTTAGCCCTTTAATTCCATATCTTTGACAAGCTGGACATTTGCACTTCTCTAACTTTTCTAGTTCTTCTTCGCTTAAACTGCGACCTCTCCAACTTCCTAAGTCAGCTACTATGCGCTCTCCAGTTCCTGGAAGCTGAATAATGCCACGAGCAGCACGATTTCGCCAACCGCTTGAATCTACTGAATCAAAGCCTAGAAGTGCTGCAATATGTAATGTTGAAGTACCTCCCATACCAAACACATGAAACTTTAAGCTCTCGTTCTGCTCTTTAAGCTCGTCACGGGCATGGAGAAGGATATCCAGAATCTTTTGATGAGACATTGCTTTAGGGGCACGCAATAAATTTGGCACGATGCCGCCTAGAGCAATACATGATTTAGATAGGAGAATTGGAGCTGCTTTAATTTTGCTGACATACTCCTCAATTAAGCTACTAACGTGAATTACAGGAAAATAAGTGATCAGTGGTCAGCAGCAGTGATTCGGACAAATCCACTTTGGATTGTGCATAATCCCCGTCATGCTCACACTACAAATTCCAGACCCAATCTATCAACGATTAGTCAATACAGCTAATGCGACGGGGCGATCGCTCGAAGAAGTCATGCTTCATGCGCTCAAAGTTGGCAGTCCGCCAGATTGGGATAACGTACCAGACGAATTTAAGGCTGACTTGGCAGCATTAGATCGTCTTGAAGACGAAGCATTATGGAAAATTGCCACAGCCCAAAAAACGTTGGAAGAGATGACGCGATATCGCGATACAGCGTGTTGCGGGACTAATTGGTACAGTAACAGCAGTGAGCAAAGTAGTTCCGCAATTCCCTACTTGAACAGAGACTGAGTCCTAGTTCTAACAACTTTGTGATTGCCTCTACGCTCTTCGGGACAAACCGTCTGACAAATGCCTTCAGTTGCCACCACAGGTGTTCAATTGGGTTGAACTCAGGCGAGTACGGCGATAAGTAAACAACCTTGGCTCCGACCGCTTCTATCATCTGCTCTATCCCTTCGACTTTATGGGCTTTGAGGTTATCCATCACCACCACCGCCCCTTGCCACAACTGCGGGACGAGGTGTTCGGACACACACTGTTTGAAGTCTTCTCCTTTCATCGATTTGCCCAAAGTTTGCATTGCTAGGATTGCACTTTGGCTCATTGCCCCGACTACAGTCACCCGGCGACCTCGGTAAAAGGGCTTGATGTCGTACACCCGTTGTCCCCTACGGCTTCTTCCCCTGGGTCTGCTCATCCCCTGAAGCACTCCCATCTCGTCGAGGAAGACCAGATTTTCCGGCACAACCATACTAATCGTCTGCCAGTAAGCCACTCGTTGCGTTTGTTTATCTGCTTGTGCGGCTTGAGCGCTGCGAAACGTTTTTTTTAACCGTCAACTGCTGTTTTTGCAGGAATCGGCACATCGTACTTTCACTTACCCTGACTCCGGTCTTGTCCTGCCAATACTCGCAATACTCTGCCAATGTATAGTCTTGATGCGTCTCAACCATCTCTGCGATTTCCTGCTCATAGCCCGTCAGTTGGCTTGCCTTACCGCCTGTTGCCGGGGCAGGCTTCAGCGCTCCTGTAGCTTGCTTGCGCTTGAGCAACGACTGAACCGTATTTTTGCTGACCTGGAATCTCTTTGCCACCTGACGAATCGACGTATTGCCTGCCTCATAGGTGCTGACAATCTTCTCACGTAAGTCGAGGGAGTAGGGCTTCATGGCTATCCAAAGTTAAAGGCTCTCACTATTGTGCCAAATTGTTGTGCAAAACGCTGTATGATGAACTACTCGATCGCAACCAGGACAAAACCTTATCGAAAGCAGAGGGATTAGAGTTAAGCGAACTGTGATTGCAGGCTGACCGCTTTATGCTCCGCAAAGCGCAAGCCGCCGCTCTCCTCCACTGGCGAGGACATCACGTACCCAACTCCTGAGTGCTTGTGTCTGCTTACATTCCCGACGGGTTAAAATCTCAAATTCAACAGGTAGACTGTCGGCGTTGCTGCTACTGTTTGACCACTGAGACAAACAGAGCTTGTCAAAATTGCTACTTAAAGATTGTTGTTCCACGTATTGGTGGTTTATGCACTAAATGACTGTCAAGCTCCTTAATTTACAATCAGATTTGAGTCCCTTCTAGTCCTTTACAAATTTAATCTCTGACAAAACCTGCTTGGATGCCTTGGGCTGGATCGCGCAGTTTTACTCCTTTTGCTGTGTAGGCGCAGGGCAGCTCAACTGCCCAACACAGTTCTTTTCCGGGAGGCGAAAAATAGCGCACATCGTTGACTTGTTTTTGGACTGCATCAATCTGCATCAGCGGCGGTGGCACAATAAATCTGGTGTAATCTTTCTGTACACTGAGGATGCTAAACAGGACTGCCGCGGTGACTAGCCCGGTTGCGAAGAATGGTACGGAAATCTTCAGGCGGCCTAAAAGCTCGCTTGCCTTAAAAGATTGTAGATAGGTTGAAATAGCCAAGGCCGGAACGATAAATAGATAGGGAAGAACAAACCGGTTAAACGGAGCCGTAAATAGAAAAAAGACAATTTCTGTCACGGCTAGAGCAATTAACCAACGCGACACAACGCGATGCCGATTCTTACCCACAAGCAGATAGATGGCCGCGGCAATGGTGCTTACAATCAACGACACCATCACTTTATTGCCAAACTCTTTGAACCAATGCCCCAGCGCCCACCTTAGAGGGCTAACACCTTCCGGCGGTGTACCGTACCAGCTAATCCAGCCGTGAGTAGATTTGGCGATGGATTCAGACGTTTCCTGATCGGGAGACCAAGGCAGATCGAGACAAAACGCTCCAGAGGGATACAGTGGACAGCCAGAGGTAATAATACCAGACAGGAAAAAGGGAACTAGCAATAGACCAAATAAAGCAGCTAGGGCCATTTGGTGCAGCAACCACCGATGATTAAATGGGTTTAGGCTGTATCTGAAGAGGAACCATAATCCAGTTACAAACAAAAGCGGTAAGGCCGTCAGTTTGATACTGAAGGCTCCTATTGCTAGAAATAAGGAAACGGTTTGATTATTTTTCGTGTATTCTTGGGTTTCGTTAGCAGCAGTTTCAGTCAGTAATATAGTCCATGCAGTCGCAATGACCAGAAACAGCGCAGGAATATCTGGAGAAGCAGAAATCAAAATAATTGACATAAAATCAGTTGCCAAAATAATCGGCAAAATGCAGCCATAGCAAACTACAATCCAGCCGTCAGTTAATTGGGCCTGTTTATGCCAAATTCGAGATAAACTGAGACCAAACTGCAAAACCGCCAATAGAAAAATTAAGCCATTGGCAATTGTACTGGCGCGAGCCGCAAGAATGTCTGGATTCAAAGGCGCGGCAAAGGCAAACCAAGCAGACGTGAAACCAAAGTTAGCAAATAACAGGGCAATTCCTGGCACGGTGCCAAACTCTGCTAGCCAACGAATTACGCTATAGTGATAAAGTCCTGTATCTTCCCAGATAACGGGTTGGGATACAAAGGCGGCAATCGCTAGTGCGACACCAAAGTAAATCACAATTTGCCAGGCAGAGATTTGGCGATAGAAGGTTGCCACTTCCGAACGAGTTGATTTTGATCGGAATGCCAGCAGCAAAAAGCCTAAGAAGAATCCGCCTCCCACCCAAGGAGACAGAGGCAGGAATAAGCCCGTGGTTAGCAGAGCCAAGGCAAGCGCCAAAATGCCTAACCAAACCGCAATCACTGCCCGATCACCCAATCGTGCCACGGGATATGCTCGCAGGCCATTGAGTAACCCCAGGCCAATCCCATAGCATCCAATCAGTACTATTGTCCAAATCGAGATAGAGTAAAGCATTTGGTTTCCTGCAATGGCAAATTACACTTAGGCGAGATTGGGAACTTCAGAGGGAGATTGTTGCCGTTCCCAAAAGAAGCCAAGGACGTTGGCAACCTGCGATAGGAACAACAGCAGACTCAAAAAAATAGCAGATTGGGGAGGTGTTCTCCGGAATGGATAGGTAAGCAAGTTGATATAGAAAGAAAATGGTTCTACTTTGATAGAGGCGTGACTACGTTGGGCACGCACTTGATGAAAACAGAACGCTCCCCGTCCGTAGTTGAAATGCTGACGCCAAAAGCGTTTCAATGTTAGGTGATGGGCATGATAGATCTGCACATTTGGCGCGTATCGCATTGGGTAACCTTGAGCAAACCAGCGATCGCAAAATTCCCGATCTTCGCCAGCCGCTAGTGGAAAGCTGGTATCAAACCCGTTCATTGCACGAAACAGATCAGCAGGTAAGGCGAAGTTATTAGAGGCAAAAAATTGAGCCGTGCTCTGATCATCCTCTTTGCGGTTGTAATATTCGTAGAGATAGTCAATCAAAATTTGGCTGGCTGTGGAGTACAAATTTTCTGGCAGAGCGTTGAGCGTTTGTCCACCAATCAGGGCATTGGGTGCTGCTTGGAATTGCTCGGCTAAAGCGGTGAGCCAATTCGCAGTTGGGATGCAATCATCATCGGTGAACACCAGAAACTGACCTTTGGCAATGGCAGCCCCGGCGTTGCGAGCGCTAGCGGGTCCGGCATTTGCTTGTCGCAGCAGCGTTAGATTGAGTATGGCTTGAAAGGGCATGACCACTGAGTCGAGCGGCATCTCACTGCCATCATCCACTACAATTACCTCAAAGCGCTCCTGTGGGTAATCAAGCTGGGTCAGGGCTTGCAGGCAGTTATGCAGCCGGTCAGGACGATTATAGGTAGGAATAATGATAGAAAATTGCAGGGATGACATAGGCTGTAGAACACATCAATCACGAATGGATCTTGATTCGGTATTCAACTGGGCGTTTTTACTTTTTTAGTAAAGGGTGAGTACAGTATAGTTGAAAGTTTATGAAACAAGGTAGGAGAGAAAAAGCGAATCAGTCCAATATAAAACAGTGCTGCCAGTAGGGCGCTTACCGGGACAACTAGAACGTACAGAGATGTAAGCCCTAGTAGCCAGTTTCTAAGTAAAAATAGAAATCCTGCCATCATCATCGCGCTTAGCAATGGTGCCGTGAATTGTTTCACGTAGACTAGAACAGGTATATGAATCAATCGACTAACCGCCCATTGCCCAATCGGAAAAACTACATATCCTCGAATCACAAAAGCCGCAGCTACTGCAACGATTCCCCAGCGCACTGCAATTGAGAAGCCAATTAAATTCAATATTACGGTCAGGAGCGATAGCCATAAACTCCAGCTTGGTTTGCCCATCGCCATGAACACCGAACTTTTGAAGAAACTAATCGATTGAAAGATCCCGGCCAGCGCCAGCACCTGCAAGACTGGAATCGAAGGTGTCCATTGCTCACCAAATAGCATCACCACCAGTTCGGGTGCTAACACCAGCACGCCCAGGAACACAGGAAAGGCGATTAAACTAGTCAACTGGGTGGCCGTGTAGAATGCTTGCCGAAATTGCTCTAGATCACCTTGCAACCGGGAAAAAGTTGGCAGGGCAATTTGTTGACTGGTTTGTACTAACAACTGCTGCATCACGCCCAAAATTCGGTAGGCAATCGAGTAATAGCCCAGCGGCACTGGGCCTAAAAAATAGCCAATCAGCAAATCATCAGCGCGGCTGTTGAGAAAATTCAGAAAGTTGAAGCCCAGAATTGGCATACCGAAGCGAAAGAGCTGCCAGAAATGGGGCAACGAAACTCTGAACCGCGGTCGCCAATCGCTAGCTTGCCACAGGACTAAAACACCAGTTAATTCCTGAATTACCTGCTGACCGACCAAACTCCAAACCCCAAACCCAGTCAGCGCCAGCCCGATTCCTGCGGCTCCTCCTACCAAGGTGGCTGCTAAGGCGCGAGTAGCCGTCGCTCTGAAGTTAAAAGCTCGTTCCAATAGAGCTTGCTGCACATTACCGCAGGCGGTGATCAGAAACAGCAACGACAAAACTTGCAGAATGGGGGTGAGCTGGGGCTGTTGAAACTGGGCCGCCACCCATCCAGCCGCTGTTAAGCCAAATGCTGTCAGACAGGCTCCGATTGCCAAATTCGTCCAAAAGGCAGTGTCAATGTGGTCTGGCTGCAAATCCTGGCGCTGAATCAAGCTTTGGGCGAAGCCCTGCTGTAAAAAAATCTGCATGAAGGCTAGAAAAATATTAGCCATTGCCACCAGCCCAAACGCTTCCGGAGTCAGCAGGCGAGCCAACAAAAAGAAAACCAGCAGTGATCCGACCTGGCTGCCCCAGTTTTGCAGTGCCGACCACAGAACGCCCTGAATCGCCTTCTCCCGGATGCTCATCTCTGGCTCATCTCTGGCTCATCTCTGCTTGATTCCTGCTGCCAATGCTTTGGCTGGTTCAATCTCGGTTGCTTGAGGATAGCGCGAACGCAACCGTTGATAAATCTCGATAAAGCGTTCGGTGCGTTGGGTTTCGCTAAAGTGCGTCAAGGCTCGCTGCCGACCAGCCTGCCCCATTTGTTCTGCCAAATCGCGGTTCAGCAGAAGCTGTCGTAACGCATTTGACAATGCGGCTATATCACCCGGCGGCACCAAGAAACCCGTCACGCCAGCATCAACGATTTCGGGCTGCCCACCCACCGCACTGGCAATGACTGCCGTACCACGCATCATCGCCTCGGTCGAAACATTGCCAAACGGCTCCTCCCACAACGACGGCACCACCTGCACCCAAGCGGTCTCAAACCGACGCTCCATTTCAGCCACCGGCAAATGCCCCAGCCAAGTGACGCAATCGGCAATTCCCAGTTCGGCGGCCAATGTTTGGAGAGCCGCTGCCTCGCTGCCCTGTCCGGCAATCAACAACTGCGCCTGAGGAACGTGAGCCTGGGCAAACGCTCGCAGCAGCACCTCGACTCCCTTTTCGGGCACCAGCCGTCCGGCAAATACCACCGTTGGCGGATCGGATAAAGCAGGACGAATTGAACGTTCAGGCACACCATTGTGAACCACTTCAATCGGCTGAATTCCTTCGGCTTCTAGCTTGGCTTTCATGCCGTAGCTCAAGGCTACTACCAAATCAAACACCGACTTCCAGCGCTGCCAAAGGTGCCGTTGCAGCATCAGCGGTAGCCAGGATTGGGGTGTCAAACAGCCCATCTGCAAACAGGCTGGTCCTGCCGTGAACGAACAGGCTTGACCATCGGGCAACACCTTGGTACCCAACGGACAAATCGCTTTGTACACGGCAGTTTGATACAGACAGGGAATAGTTTTTAACAGCGGCAGGATCAAGGGCGATAATTGCCACATGAACATGCGCACATGCACTACATCGGGCTGAAACTCCTCTAGTGCCTGCCGCAGCACCCAATAGGCTGAAGGATTGATTGTTTGGGAAAGCACTTGCAGTTTTCCGGTGGTGCCGAAGCAATCATAATCGGCCAAAAGCGGACTGTTGGCCACCATTTGTGCCCGACTCGTCAGCAGCCTCACCTCATGGCCCCGCTCACGCAAGCCTCGGCGCAATGAGAGCATTTGCAGCTCAGCCCCACCCGTTGCTGTTCCATAGTCATGCAGCAGCAGAATTCTCATGCCCCTCCTGTGGTGACGAAATGCCCTGCCACTGAATCGTCTCTGGGGAAGCCAGATGCCGTTTAGCGTATTGGTCCGTCAAGTAGCGATTGAGCCGTTTCTCGATCGGAGCGAGGAGACCGTACATAATCGCTTTTTCTAGCCAAACATTGCGGATGCCCAAAGTGAGTGCCCGCACAATCGGCATCAAGATCGTATGCCGCCGTCGCCATCCCAGCGCCTTATATTTTTGCTTGAAGTAGCTGCTGTCCTCGGTCAGATTCCATTTTTGCCGCAGCCGGTCTAGGCTGGCTAATTCCCAAGCATCGCTCCAACGCAGCATATAGAAGTGCAAATCACTCCACGCTAACGGCGAGGTTGGCACATAGGTGGCGAGACAGTCCGGCTCAAAATATACCGTACCGCCTGCTGCCGCAACGCTCATGCAAAAGTCCACATGTTCCTTCGTGTTCAGCATGACCTCATCGAACGGACCTAGCTTGTCAAAAATTTCTCTGCGCACTAAGGTACAGTGAAATTCCGATAGTTCGGTTTGAGTGCGCTGAAGCTGAGACCGTACCGCTGCTACCTGTTGACCCTGGCGATACATCTTTTCTCGCAGCCGGTTTCTGCCTTTAACATCTCGGATAATGCGCGCTTCGCCACCGGCAAAGTGAATGATTTCGTGTAGTGGCAAATGCTGACACATCAGCGGCCCTACCACGGTCGCGTCAGTTTCTTCGGCACAGTTGACCAGCGCTTCTAACCAGCCTGGTGTCACCACCACATCATTGTCGATGAATACGACATATTTGGTGTCTACTTTGGCTAGGCCGAGGTTTCTGGACCGATTGGGCGTGAGGTAATAATCAGTGCGAATCAGTTCAAATCCTTTTGCTGCTGCCTTTTGCTGTAAATATTGCTGCACGTTAGACGGTGAGTTGCCATCGATGTACACTAGCTTATATGGCATTGTGGTGTAGGCAAAGATGCTCTCTAACGATTCTTGAGTATAACTGAATCGCTCACGGGGCGTAACGACAATGGTGACTTGCGGCGTTGTCATAATCTTGGCTCAGGTACAACTAGTTTGGGTGTGGGCTGGAGGATTTTTGTCTTTAAACTGCAACCTGGCTTTCAGCGAGCTGTTGTTTAACAGTTGTCCATTGCTCTTTAGTAAACTCTTCGTGATACGAGCGCTCTGTATTTACTGCCCATAGATCATGCTTTTCACCTAAGATATTCTGGACGGCCAGCATAGCGGTTAGCATCGAATGGTCTTGGTTATTATAGCGGTGCATCCCATTCCGTCCCACCGTTTGCAAATTCTCAAAGGTTGATAGGTAATCTTGAATCACCTGAAGATGCTGGCGATATTCACCGTCATAGACCGGATAGGCTTTATGTTGCCGAATCACCACTCCATCTTCCACGTCTCCGGGCTGAATGCCCAGCTTTAAGCTGATCGCCTCTTGGGTTGCCATCTCGATCAACTCGGCATCCGATTTTTGCCACAGTTCGTCGCCTTCGCTGCAAAAATATTCCATCCCCAGGCAGGTTTTGCTCGGATCAGGTACCATCGCCATGCTCCAGTTCTTAAAGTTCTGAATACGTCCTACTTTAAACTTTGGACTATGGATGTAAATCCAATTATCTGGGAAAAGATGCTCCCGCTTGACTACTATAGCCACGATTAGGAAATCACGATATTTCAGGCCACGCGCTGCTTGCAAAACGTCGGGCGGTGGTAGCGGATCAAGGCAGTTCAGCAAAGCCGTGATTGGCATACTAGAAATAAAGTGATCTGCAAAAATCTCTGTTGTTTGATCACCCTGTTGAGCCGTAATGCTTTTAACTCGATTCCCTTGCCGCTCAATGCGCGTAATCGATGTATCCAGTTGAACTGTGCCGCCTTGTTGTTCAATTAATTCCTTGCACCGCTCCCACATCATTCCTGGACCCAGCACCGGATAATCGAATTCCTTGATCAAGCTCTTGGCAGTTTGGCTGCCAAATACGGCATTCAGTACGGCCCGCTTCAGCGACATACCCTGGATTCGTTGAGCAGCCCAATCGGCCTGAATTTTGTTGCAGGGAATGCCCCATACCTTCTCCGTATAGGTTTTGAAAAATATGCGGTAAAGGCGTTCACCAAAGCAGTCAATTACCCAGTCTTCAAAGGTTTCCGGCTCTGGAGTTAGGTTTAATTTGTCCCTAATTTTGGCTTTGAGGTAACTCAGAAGAATCAAAACGCTATTGACTGCTCCTAAATTAGATAATGCATTAAATAAGGAAAGAGGATAGCTGTAGAACTTACCTTGATAATAGATACGAGATAAACGAGGCACCTGAATAAATTCATCTTGCAGAATCTCATACCAAAATTGCTGTACCTGCGGCACTTTAGTAAAAAAGCGATGTCCACCAATGTCGAACCGATAGCCTTTGTAGGTTTCGGTACGGGAAATGCCTCCCACCAGATTAGCTTTTTCCAAAACAATTGGCAGAACACCGCGTTTAACAAGCTCATAGCCAGCGGTTAATCCGGCTGGACCTGCACCGATAATTGCGACAGGGTAACGCACTATTCCAAAATCTCCTTTAAGATGGCGAAAAATCAACAACATTATCGAAGTCAACTCGTGTTCGTTAGAACTGATCGAATTGATTGAATCCACTGATCGATTTCATTGGATTGCGGTCGATTTTGACTGAACTGTCAATCTACTGAGCTATCAATCTACTGAGCTATCAGTCTACTAGCTATTAATCTAAGGCTCAGAAATATGCATCAGTTTAGGTTTTGAGATTCTATGTTTGACAAATCCGTGATAGCGAATTGTGCCGATTGCGAAAGCCAGCCCGCTGTATAAGAAATAGAGCCAGTGCCAGACAATCGTTTGGCAAGCAAACCAGACACCTCGTTTCTGTTGGAAGAATTGGTATACAGGAAAGTTGATAGCGAAAAGAATGCAGCCCAACCCAATAGCAATCCAAATCGCGGCTCTCCACCAGAATACGGCAATAATGGCAATCAATAGGCCATAGGTTAACAACAAGCTGACGCGACTAGAAACCTTTAAGTTTAAGTCGTTGACAAACTGTCGATCGCGCCAAAGCAGCTCTGTCCAGGGCAAAGCTCGATAGAAGAACTCGGCTTTCAAGAGTGAACTAGGCCGCCAACACTTCAAATGCTTGACCTGCACGTTTTTACACAGCCGGATTTGATACCCTGCTCGCTTCAGCCGATATCCCAACTCGATGTCTTCTACCGAAGGATAGCGGTACCTTTGATCGAATCCGCCCACCTTCAAAAAGATATCGCGTCGAATTGCGCCGCAGGCGCCCCAAAACGTAGATGCCGTTTCGCTCGATGTTTGATGTGTGTAGTGGTGAAACAAGTTCTTATACTGGGACAAGAAATTAGTTTCTCCTGGGGCATCATCATAGGAACCAATTAACGCCGCCAAATCAGGTTGATTGCGAAAAACAGCAACCACTTGCTCCAGCGTATCGGCATGGACGGTGACATCTGCATCTAGAAAAAACAGAATATCGCCCTTAGCCACACTTGCCCCTAAATTGCGCGCCCGTGCTGGTCCTCCGGGTGTGGGAAATTTGAGAACTTTGGCTCCAAATTCTTGAGCCAATTGCTCAGAGTGATCGGTGCTGCCATCGACAACAACGATGATTTCCACAGCAGCAGGAATGAACTGTTTCAGGCTCGACAAACAGCGATGAAAATTCTCACCGCCATTGTGAACTGGAATTACAATTGAAACAGTGGGATCTACGATGGAATCTGCGGTTATGGAGTTGGTGTGAGCTAAAGCTTGATCCGTCAAATTCATGAACGTACCTACTCTGCACAGCAGCAATTTAGAAGATAGTAATGCTTACTCTTACTCCAGTTGAAATTACTTCAGATGGGATACTGAAGTATCGAAACATCAAGGGAAATTTATTAAGTTCAGCGAACATCCTCAATTTACAAACAGACCTTTATGACGGTCATGAGAAACTTTTCATCTTTATAGATTCTTTAAAAAAGTTTCGAAATCTAGTTTTGCAGTAGCTATGTCATCAATTTGTGATTAGTGCTTGTGATTAATACTACAAATTTCTATCTTTAGATAGTTGTTTTATTTAATCTTAAGAGCTTGTTTATAGACAACCAGAAATTGTTCTGTTTCGGCCTCGCTTTGCAAAGGATCTAATTGATTAAGCTCAACTACATCATCACCAAACTTGATCGGCCGCATGTTCGAACCAACCCTGTTCACGCTCTTCGCTGTTGTTCGCGCAGCTCAACCTGTTGGTCGCGGGCAGCACTCTCGCCAATTAATATCCCTCGCTGACGCTATGCTGGAGGTATAGAATTCGGAGGTACTTCCTTCTTCATCACTCCGCTTGATATTCATTCCCTGATTCATGTCTTAGCAACTGAAGGCGCGGTATCTATTCCCTTGTTGACCGAATCAGCGAGGCAGGCGCTTCAGCAAGCAGCAGAGGGCTTTGACTACGAACCAGAGGTAAAAACCATTGGCACTGGCGACCGCATTGTCAGAACTGACTATAGTGTCTTCAACCAATTTCCCGAAGCTGGGCTGTATGCTGAGTTTAAGCAGGCATTTCAGAGCTTGATCGATCAGGCGTGCGCTCGGCTAGATGACTATCCGTTCAGGACCCCCTTGCAATTCACGGAACTGGTGCTGCAACGGTATGCCCCTGGTCAGCTCGGCATCACTCCCCATCGAGACAGTCTGAGGGCGATTAATCTGATTGCCCTAGTTAACCTGAGTGGGCAAGCCGAATTTTATCGCTGTGATGACCGCCAGGGAACAAATGCTGTTTTACTTAATACCACTCCTGGTCATGTAATTTTCCTGCGTGCGCCTGGTTTTCGTAATACATCTGTGCGTCCGTTTCATTTTCTCACTAACATTCGTTCGACCCGCTATAGTTTGGGACTGCGGCAACGGATCGAGAATAGATGAGGTTGATGCGAATCGGTTGTCCGGTAATTGCCGCTAAACTTAAACTGAAGCAATTACACAATCTCAATTCGCAAACCCAGATTGCTATGGCAGTCGTAACCGCAAAATGGACAATCGAGGATTACCATCGGATGATCGCGGCAGGCATTTTAGCAAACCGGCAAGTCGAGCTTTTGAATGGAGAAATCATCGAAATGGCTCCCGAAGGCACACCTCATGCTGCCTATTCTCAAGAAGCTGGAGATTATTTGCGCTCAATTTTGGGCCGTCGTGCCAAAGTGCGTGAAGCCAAACCGATTACCTTATTGAATAGCGCTTCTGAGCCGGAACCTGATATCGCCATCGTGGCTCTCCATCCAATCGAAGTTTACCTCCAGCATCATCCTTACCCAGATGATATTTTTTGGCTGATTGAGTTTTCCGATTCTAGCCTTAGCAAAGACCTGGAAGAAAAGAGCCGGATCTATGCTGCTGCTGGAATTAGAGAATACTGGGTGATCAACCTAAGAATCATGAAGCTGATTGTGTTTCGTTCACCTGTTGACGGCAACTATCAATCTAGTATCACCCTTGAAACTGGAACAATTGCCCCGCTTGCCTTTCCGGATCTAAGCATTTCCATTGATCGACTGTTGGGTCGGAGCACCGGATGAATCCTGACTCGCCAAGTTACGCTCGTTCACTCGCTCAGTCCCAAACAGGATCTTGAGCAACAAAAGCTTGAATGAGAGGGATGATTCAAAATATATTGACGCTGACACAATAATTAGAAAATTAGTTGCTAATCATAATGATACTAATTTTGCCTTACTGGACTCAGATCAAAGTTTTTATAAAGGCTCGGATAGACGAAGTTAAGGAAACTCCAAAATTAAATTTAGCTTTGTCAAGCGAATCAATTGGCTTGTTAAGTACTCATCTTCAACGTTCCTCTCTCCATCAACACAGTTATTGAGGCACTACTAAGTGATTTAGAAGCAGAAATTGCAGAGCACCCTAGGTTAAAAATACTGAAAAAGGTCCAAATTCTATTGAAACCTGTTGCAGGTGAGCCACTCAAAGGGGGTCGGTTCAGAGCATGGAATGAAAAAGGAATTTATCACTTCAACAGACGCTGCAAGCTGTATCCCGAAAGAGCACAGCCTGATAAGATGCAAAAATTCTATAACCATGCAAAAATTGCCACAAAGCAGATGCGTTGGAAGGCAGCAACATCAAGTTTTTAGGTGAGGAGCCTGAGTAGTTGCAATGATCGTTGATTACAGTTGATTACCATTGATGCAAACCACTAGCCCATGAGTACATTTTGTTGACAGCAAAGCAATGACGGATGGCTCAACTGCTTGACAGAACGACTGATCAACACATCGTTTACCATGGACGCACTTGGGACCAGTTCAAGCTGATTCTACGGGCAGATGCCTACGAGCGCATCGAGCATAGCGAGTTTCCTGAGTTCGCAGAATTGGATTTACCTTGCTGAATCGGTGTTTTGTTGGCCCAAACCTCTAGATGAGAAGCGGCTAAAGAGTTCCGTCGAGGTCTCAGCAGAGCATAGACTTCTACGATGTTGTGCCACAAGAAAAGCAGCCGCTGTTTTTTGTCTGCTCAGAGTGGGGTATTATCTTGCTTTGGAGTGTTTGTTAAGACAAGGTAACATTTAGAAATTGGCTCTCGTTTTGACCAGTTAGGGGAGGTAGGCAATAGCACTAGTCCTTATAGTAGGAACATTTGATCATTGGAAGTACTGAATTGAGGGCACTAAGGACGTAGAATCACTGTCAGTTAGAATCACTGTCAGTTAGGTAAGCCAAGCGACGCAGTTAGGAAGGTGGGGAGTGTGAGTGTAAGTCAGCGAATTCGCAGGAAGGGCAAAGTTAATCTATTAGGTAACAACCGCAACTGGGAGAACTATCGGGACATCCTGATTGTTCTGCTGCAAAAAGAGCTGAAGGTGCGGTATAACAACAAGCTGCTGGGCTATCTGTGGTCGATTGCCAATCCGTTGGCGGCAGCGGTGGTTTACTTTGTGGCGTTTCAGATTTTGATGCGGCTGCGCGTGCCGGACTACCAGTTGATTTTGCTAACGGGCGTGTTCCCCTGGCAATGGTTTACCAACGCGGTGGGGTCGGCGTCGAATGTGTTTGTCGGCAATGCTTCGATTATTAAGAAGGTGAACTTTCCCCGCAACATTGTGCCGCTCTGTATGGTGACGAATCACATGATCCACTTCATCATGTCGATTCCGGTGATCGTCCTGTTCCTGCTGTTTTATCAGCGGGTGCCTAGCCTAACTTGGCTCTATGGAATTCCTCTATGGCTAGTGGTGCACTTCTTTATGGTCTACGGCATTGCTCTAGGTCTAGCGTCGATTAATTTGTTCTTCCGGGATTTGGAACGGCTGATGAGCATTGTGCTCAACTTCGCGTTTTACCTGACTCCGGTACTGTACCCCCTCGACCTAATTCCAGAGCATGTGCGTCACTATATGTTCTTGAATCCGGCAGCCCCCCTGATTGCTGGTTGGCGCGAGCTGCTGCTCGATGGCAGAGTCGAGTGGTTGTTTCTGGCCGTGAGTGCGGGTTATGCGGCGCTGTTTTTTGCGATTGGTATGGTGATTTACCGACGCCTGTCCTGGAAATTTGCAGAAGTGCTATGAGAGAACCGGTCATTAGTTTCTACAACGTCAGTAAGTCCTATCCGCTCTACGGCCATATTCGCGGGATCAAAAACTTTTTGTTTAACTTTCCCAAGAGTCTGACCTCGATGCGGCAGGAACGATTTGAGGCGCTGTCGAATATCTCGTTTGAGGTCTACGAAGGCGAAAATTTCGGCATTATCGGCAACAACGGAGCCGGGAAAAGCACAACCCTAGGGCTGATTGCAGGCGTCTTGAAGCCGAACAAAGGCCGGGTGGTGGTGCGGCGTCGAGTTTCGCCATTGTTGGCGTTGGGAGCGGGCTTCCATGCTGAACTGACCGGGCGCGAAAATGTGGAGCTGAATGGCGTGCTGCTGGGGCTGACTCGCAAGGAAATCCGCCGCAAAATGGACGAAATTATTGAGTTTTCGGAGCTGGGCGATTTTGTTAACCGTCCGGTGCGGGTTTATTCCAGCGGCATGCTGGCGCGGTTGGGCTTTTCGGTGGTGGCCCACCTGGATCCCGAAATTCTGCTGATCGATGAGGTGCTGGGCGTTGGTGATATTCGCTTCCAGAAGAAATGCCTCGACAAGATGATGAGCTTCAAGGACGGCGGCGTCACTATGGTGCTTGTGACCCATTCGGTCGCCAGCGTCATGAACATCTGCGACCGCGCCATGTGGATCGATAACCATCAGGTGCGGATGATGGGCGACCCGGCAGAAGTGGTCGAAGCTTACTGCGCCGCCTCCAACGTCCCAATCAACACCAATGCCGTCAACAAAGCCGCGCTTTAAATAGTTTTGAGGTTTGAGTTTTAAGGTTTGAGTTAAGAGTCGGTTTGGGCTACTCAGCTTAGAACTCAACACTTGAAACTTCAGTATCGAATCGAGTTTTGAATTTAGCTGATTCAACTCAAAACTCAAAACTCAACACTTAAAACTTCTATGAGAAACTTTCCCACCCAGTACAATCTGCAAGCCGACGACGTTCTGTATTTTTGCCATATTCCCAAGACAGCAGGCATGACCTTCCGCACAATTGTGGAAGATCAGTTTCATTGCAGTGATGTCTGTCCGGCGACGCTGAATGCCCAGTTGGCCAAAATGTCACCAGAGGAGATCCAGTCCTACCGGCTGTTTCGAGGACACCTCGGCTTTATTAACCTGCCGGAGTTGCTGCCAGGGAAACAGGTGATCAATGTCACGGTGCTGCGGGAGCCGGTGGCGCGGGTGATTTCCCATTACGAATACATTCGCCGCATGCCGGGGGACCCCCACTACGAAGCGGTGAAGGACATGACGCTGGAGGAGTTTGCCCAAAAGCTGACGGCAGGCAAGGTGGGTAAGAATATCCAGACCTACCATGTGGCGAAAACGGCCCAGTTTAGTCTGGAGAGTCTGTCGCCGCAGGAAACGCTGGATTTGGCGAAGGCGAGTTTGGATGACTTTGCCTTTGTCGGCCTGGTGGAGCGGTTTCAGGATTCGCTGTTTTTGCTGTCCTACATCTTTGGCTGGAAGCCGATTTTCAACAGCCGGAAGGAGAACGCGGCGGGCAAGCAGAAGGTGGTCCAGGAGATTCCGGCCAGCACTCTAGAGGTGATTCAGGCCAATACGCGATTGGATGATGTGCTCTACCGGCATGCCAAGGAAATTTTTGAGGTCCGGTTCGCGGCGATGCAGCGCGATTTGATTGACCGCTTTGGAGCTGAGGTGGTGCCGGAATTGGTGGACCAGCCGGACCCGCAACTCTCGTCTGAGCAGCTAGCCACCCTGCTGGAAAAACACTATGACCAACGCTATCGGGAGCTGCATCCCAAGCCACCCAAGGTTGCCCTCTACGATTTTTGTCAGCCGCTGCGGGGCACGGGTTGGCAACGGCGAGAGTATTTTAACCAGGATCCGCTGGCCTATCGCTGGATTGGTCCTACCCCCTCAGCCACGCTCGATATTCCCTTCGATACCAGCACCGATGCCTATCTGGAATTTCAGATGGTGGGTCTAACGGTGACGCTGCCAGAGCTGATTAAAACCCTGAAGCTGGAGGTGAATCAGCAGCCGCTGCCCTATGATTTGCTGTTTAGCAACGAGGGGCGACAGATTTTGCGGGCCTATGTGCCCCAGTCTGTCTTGCAAAGCCAGCGGCCCTTTACCAATATTCAGTTTGAGGTCAGCCGCACCATTTCGCTGAATTCGATCAACCCGCTGAATCCCGATACTCGCTTGGTGGGGTTGGCCTTCAACGTGGTGCAGCTTTTGCCAGCCGCTAAAGTGACCGAACTCAGCATTGTCGCACCGCAATTCCGGTTTGCCCCCTGGCAGGAAACAGTGGCGTTTATGCGGCAACAAGCCCCGCCGGAGGAACCAGTTGTAGCGCCTACTGTGTTTAGGATCCAACTGCCCAACCCGATTACGGACTACAAGACGTTTCTCAAGAAGGGCGGCTTTCCCTGGCTGATTCTGCACAAGGGCATGGTGGAGACAGTTGATACTGTGCTGTTTAAGCTGATCGGGCAGGGGTTTGCGCCGGTCTATGCCAATGAGGTGTTTGTGATCTTTTCCACCCATCGGCATTTGCCCAAACTTCCCTATACCAGTCCCCATGTCAAGCCACTCTATGTGGACTACCTGAAACGCCAGTTAGCAAAAGTGACCAAACCGATTTGGCGGCGGGTCGTGTCCTCTGGTCAGAAAAATCAGGGTCAGACCAAAGCCCAGCCGAAACTGAACGCGAAGTGACGACTGCAATCGAAGAGGCCGGTATGGGTTCTAGTCAACCGCTAGTGGTGAATTTAGCCTTTGTCGGCCAAAAACCAACCGGCTTAGCCACCTATGCCATCAACTTAATTCCTCACCTCCAGGAAACAGCCCTCACCCTCTTGGCCTCAGCCAGTTTTCTACCGCGCCTGCAACAGCTCACTCCCCCCATCTCCCCTCGTTCGGCGAGGCTCACGAGCCGCATCTCCCCCACCTCCAGCCTCACCTACTACGAAGTCCCCGCCAACCTCACCTACGAGCAGGGCAAACTCGGTCATTTTCGCCGCATGGCCTGGACCCAGTTTGCCGTACCGCCGATTTGCCGGAAATTGCAGGCGGGGCTGCTGTTTTCGCCCGTACCCGAAATTCCGCTGGGGCTGCGCTGTCCGGCGGTAGTCATGGTGCATGATGTGATTCCGCTCCGGTTTCCTCGCTTCACCTCGCCCCTGACCCATTATTTCCGCTATTATGTGCCGCTGGTGTTGCAGCAAGCCCGCCATATTCTCTGCAACTCGCAAGCTACGGCGCAGGACTTGATCGATTTCTATGGTGTGCCGGTCAGTAAGATTACGCCAATTCCCTTAGCCCACGACAGCGCTCATTTTCGTCCGGTGGGTGCAGGCGAACCCAATCCTGAACCAGACCCTGAACGGCCCTATTTCTTCTACGTGGGACGGCATGATCCGTACAAGAACCTGCATCGCTTAATCAATGCCTTTGCGGCGCTGCCCCAGGGTCAGGACCACGAACTCTGGATCGCCGGATCCGCCGATCCGCGCTTTACCCCCAGCTTGCAGACCAGAGCCAGAGAATTGGGCCTTGCCGAACGGGTGCGGTTTTTGGATTACGTCGCCTATGACCAACTGCCCGTGCTGCTGAGTCGGGCTTTGGCAATGGTGTATCCCAGTCTCTGGGAGGGCTTTGGCTTTCCGGTGCTGGAGGCAATGGCCTGCGG
Source organism: Leptolyngbya sp. NK1-12 (assembly GCF_032598965.1). Classification (NCBI taxonomy): domain Bacteria; kingdom Bacillati; phylum Cyanobacteriota; class Cyanophyceae; order Leptolyngbyales; family Leptolyngbyaceae; genus Leptolyngbya; species Leptolyngbya sp. NK1-12. Next base: position 4,038,181 of record NZ_CP053586.1, on the reverse strand, counting down.
TGCGCCTGTAATTACGTCTAATCTGTCGTCCCTGCCGGAAGTGGTTGGCGATGCGGCGATGCTGGTTGATCCCTACAGCGAAGCCGCTCTGACCACAGCAATGCACCAAGTGGCTAGCGATCCCCAGACCCGAACCCAACTGCAAACCGCCGGTTTAGCCAGAGCCAGTCAGTTTAGCTGGACTAAAACGGGACAGGCTACTAGCACGGTGCTGAGGCAATTTCTAGGATGAATTCACAAGATGAATCCACGAAGCGTTACATGAATATTTAAGTCTATCTGGGTCGAGAAGCAGCAAGCAGAGCAACAGAAGGATTTAAAATTCAGAGAGCCATAATTTTTGACGATTTGAGATTGCCCTATGACAACCGCTGCAACCTACCCCAACGCGCCCGATGTGTCGGCAGACGATTATGTTCTGATTGGTCTGGCCACCTGCTTTATCAAAGCCGACGGTGAAGTCTGCCAGGTCAAAATTGCGGAGCCGATTCCTTCGGCAGCGCTGGAAGCTCTCGTCAAAGGCATTCCCACCTCCTATGAACTGGCGGTTGCCACTACCCTGGGAGCCGTTTTACCCGCAGAAGAGCCGCAGCTCCCTGCTGATTTTCCGCCGGAAACCCAATTCTGCGATGACTTTGCCTACCGAGCCATTGCCGCCGCCCGCACCTACAAGAGCCGTCCCGAAGCCCAAACCCACGTTCCTCTAGGCACTCACAAAACCGACTTCAACTATTCCACCGAGCGCAAGCGCGTCCTCAACTCGGACCGCATCGTCAAAACCGAAGACAACGTCAAGCAGCACGCCTACACCCATCAGGTCCTTTAACAATTAGGAAGTTTTGAGTTTTGAGTTTTGAGTTTTGAGTTGGGGGAGGGTTGAGGTTTAAGTTTTGAGTTTTGAGTTTTGAGTTTTGAGTTTTGAAGCTTGCTTTTGTGCAGCAGTGTTTCAAGAAGGTTGAATGCAATATCGCTTTGGGGAGTTTTGAGTTTTGAGTTTTGGGGTTTGAGGGGTGTTTGAAAAGCCCCCTACATCCCCTTTCTGGTATGCCCGTTAAGGCTACAGGTTGGGGAACTCTCAAACCAGATTCCTCAAGAGTAGCGGCTATTCAAGTAGCATTTAGGACCTCTAAAACACGCTCTAACTCAAACCTCAAACCTTAAACCTCGAACCCCAATTCCACTCCCCCACCTCAAACCTCAAACCTCAAACCTCAAACCTCAAACCTCAAACCTCAAACCTCAAACCTCAAACCTCAAAACCCCCCCAACTCAAAACTCAAACCTCAAACCTCAAACCTCAAAACCCCCCCAACTCAAAACTCAAAACTCAAAACTCAAAACTAACAAACCTGTCTTCACTATGTTGAAACTTTACGGCGGTGCCCGCAGCCGCGCTTCGATTGTGCGCTGGTATTTGGAAGAACTGGGAATTCCCTACGAGTATGTGGTGCTGGACATGGCAGCAGGAGAACATCGGCAGCCAGAGTATCTGGCAATCAACCCGATGGGCAAGGTGCCTGCGATTGTGGACGGCGATTTTCGCCTCTGGGAGTCGGGGGCGATTTTGCTGTACCTGGCGGAAAAGTATGGCACACCGATGACGCTGGAACAACGCGCCGAGGCGAATCAGTGGATTTTGTTTGCCAATGCCACCCTCGGTCCCGGCATTTTTGTCGAAGCCAGCCGCGAAAAAGAGATGCCCCGCCTGTTTGGGCCGCTGAACGAACGCTTGCAGCAGCAGCCTTACCTGCAAGGAAACGAGTTCACCGTGGTGGATGTCGCCGTTGGCTCAATGTTGGCCTACATGCCCTTGATGTTGCAAATCAATTTTGAAGGCTACCCAGCTCTGCAAGCCTACGTCAAGCGCCTAACCGAACGTCCGGCGTTCCAGAAAACGATTGGGGCGCGATAAGGGGGCGCGATAAGGGGGCGCGAATGGGGGAACCGTGAGCAATTTACTTCTCAAGAAAGATGTGCTTCATTTAACATCGTCGGTACGCTCATGGACGATTGAATGGTGACGAAAAATGCCTCACGTTTTATTAGTCGATGATGAAGCTGCCCTGCGCGATAGCCTTTCCTACGCATTACAACGGGAAGGGTATGAGGTGACTACAGCAGCGGATGGATTGACGGCGCTGAAGCAGTTTCACAAGCAGGTGCCGGACATTATTCTGCTCGATCTAATGCTGCCAGAAGTGGATGGCATGGAGCTGTGTTGGCGGATTCGCGCCTTTTCCAACATTCCCATTGTGATGCTGACCGCGAAGGATCAGGATTTTGATAAGGTGCGGGGGCTGGAGGCCGGAGCCGACGATTACATTACCAAACCGTTCAACACCCGCGAACTGATGGCCCGCATCAAAACCGTTTTGCGTCGCCATAATGCTAGCCAATCCTAAATCGGTGGGCTGAAATCGGTATGGGCGCATTGCTGCAAAAGGCGCGGTTTCCCGTCTGGATTAAGCGAAACTCCTTTCAGGCCAAGCTGTTTGTGTCCTATCTGTTGCTGACCGGGCTGGGTACGACACTGATGGCGGGCTATCTGCTGTGGTCCTTTCATGCCTACCACATGCGCACCCGGCAAACGGATTTAGAAAACTGGACTGCGGCCCTGAGTGAGAGTGTGGCTGACTCGCTGGCTGAACAAAACGTTGAGCGCGTCAGGCTGCTGGTGCAACGGTATGGAGCACCCGAAACCGTAATACTGCGAGTTTTTACCCCTGAGGGCCAACTGCTAGCAACGTCCAATCCCAACGATGTCCAAGTGACAGATTGGCTGACCGTGCCTGGGGTGAAGGAAGCCTTGCAGAATCAGACCACGAGGGGCGTGGCCAAGGGGGTTTTGTCGAATGACGACCGGCTCTATATTAATCGTCCGATTCTCTATCAGGGGCAGATGCTGGGTGCGCTGCGGATGTCGATTACCCTGCAACAGTTTCAGCGCCAGTTTGCCTACCTGGTTTGGACAGTCTTGGGAGCGCTGTTGCTGACCGTTCTGTTGTGTGCCATTATTAGCGATCGCTTTGCGCACGGGCTGGCTAAACCAATTGAAATCATGCGCAACTTTGCGATCCGCATGGGCAGCGGTCACTTTGGCGACAAGCTCACGATCCGGCAAAGCAACGAGTTGGACCAGCTAGCGCTAGAGCTAAACCGCATGAGCGAACGGTTGGCTTCGTTGGATCAGGAACGGCGTGCCTTTCTAGCCAATGTCTCCCACGAGTTGCGCACACCCATCAGTAATGTCCAGGTAACGGTTGAGGCCCTGCGCAGCGGAGCCAATGAAGAACCCGAACTGCGCGACCGTTTTTTTCAAAACATTGAGGATGAAACCCGCCGTTTATCCCGATTAATTCACGATTTATTAGATCTGGGACGACTGGAGGCTGGAGTGACGCTGCTAGAACGGCAAACCGTTGTTTTGCGTAATTTGATTGATCGGGCGATTCGGGCTGTGGAGTCGCGCATGCAGGCAAAAGGCTTAGGGATTCAAGCAAACATTGCCGACATTCAGCTTCAGGGCGATCCAGAACGGCTGCTGCAAGCCCTGCTGAATATTCTGGATAATGCGATCAAACATTCCAAATCAGACTCGCAGGTGCAAATTTTGGCCTATCGGGAAGGAAAACAAGCGGTGATTACGATTCAGGATCAGGGTCCTGGAATTGCTCAGAACGTTCTGCCCCGCATTTTCGAGCAATTCTACACCGCTGACCCTTCACGTAAAGGCAGCAGCACCGGATTAGGCTTAGCGATTGCGCAACGAATTGTAGAAGCCCACGGTGGCCTGATTACCGCCAGCAGCGAAGTGGGGCAGGGAGCTAGGTTTACGATTCGGTTGCCGATGGAGTGAATGGGGGATACCAGTTCTTAGTTTTGAGTTTTGAGTTTTGAGTTTTAAGTTATGGAACCTGCACAATGTAGCCTGTTGAGCTTGGTGATCGGTAGCTCAATCAAAGGGAAATGGTATGAGTAGGTAGGGGAGTCACAACCCAAAACTGCAAAACTCACCCCTCACCCCCTACCCCCTACCCCTCCACTCACTCCTGCTAGCAAAAACAACTAACAAGAAAGGGCGCAATCATCGGCAGGGGCAGAATTTTGGCGGCACGGGTGGCGGCGATGGCAGCATTGGGCATGGTGCGGTTTTCGGCGGTGCTGGGGTCCTGAACGACAGCTAGCCCTCCGTAAGCTTCGATTTTGGCTAAACCCTGGGCACCATCGGCACTGGCTCCAGTTAGGATCACACCAATCACGCGCTTGGCGTAGGCATTGGCGGCAGACTCAAACAAAACATCGATGGAAGGGCGGGCGTAGGTAACGGGAGCTTCGGTGGAAAGGGCAAAATGACCAGGTTCAATCAGCAGATGGTAGTCGGCGGGAGCCAGGTAGATATGCCCAGCCACAATCGCCTGTTTGTCTTCGGCTTCAACCAGGGGCAGGGGACTCTCGTGTTGCAGAAAGGCGGCCAGATTGGCATCTTGGTGGCGGTGACGGTGCTGGGCGATGGCAATCGCGGCAGGACAGTTTGGCTGTAAGCCTGACAAAATTACCTCTAGTGCCCGTAGTCCGCCCAAGGACGCGCCAATCACGATCAGGTCAAAGGCGGCGGTTGCTGGGGTGCGATTGACCAACTCATGCCGGTCTGAGGTTTCCTGGCTTGAGTCTGGCCTCACCCTGTCGGGCTGGGAGCGCATCAGGCCATCCTCCGGTAGAGCTTTTCCTGGGCGTCCAGCTCTTCATAACAATGCTCAAACGGAGTCAGCTTCAGGGTTTCCTGTCGGCCCAAGCCCAACACCCCAAACATGCGCAGGCTTTCATACAGCAGCTTATGCACCTGCTCTTGCAAAACTTGGTTGAAGTAAATCAAGACATTGCGGCAGAGGATGACGTTGAACTCATTAAAGGATGCATCGGTGACCAGATTGTGGTGGGAGAAAACAATGTTGGCTTTGAGGGACGAACGGAAAATTGCATTGTTGTAGGCGGCCGTGTAGTAGTTGGAAAAGGCAGACTTTCCTCCGGCCTGGAGATAGAGTTGGGTGTATTCCTGCATCAAGTCGAGCGGAAAAATTCCGGCCTTGGCCTGCCGGACGACAGCTTCGTTCATGTCGGTGGCGTAGATGCGGCAACGGTCATACAGCCCTTCTTCGGCTAACAGAATTGCCATCGAGTACACCTCCTCGCCGGTAGAGCAGCCTGCATGCCAGATGCGGATGAATGGGTAGGTGCGCAGCAGGGGCACGGCTTTTTCCCTGAAGGCAACATAAAAGCCAGGGTCGCGGAACATGGCCGTGACACTCACCGAAAGCCCCATCAAAAAGCGCTCCATGCATTCGGGGTCATGCAGCACCTTTTCTTGCAGAGCCGAGATGGTGGCTAGTTTTTCAGCCCGCACCGCGTTCCAGATCCGGCGGCGTAGGGAGGCGATCGCATAGTCGCGGAAATCAAATCCGTAGTAGCGATACACCCCCTCTAGCAAGAGCTGGATCTCGATCTCTTCCAGTTCATTCGGGTAGGTTTTTGGCGGCTGAAGCGACATGTGCTTACCGATAAAGCCAGACTCTTAGCAACGATAGCAGTTGCTCGGTGTCTACGGGTTTGGTGATGTAGTCAGAGGCTCCGGCTTCGATGCATTTTTCCCGATCGCCTTTCATCGCTTTGGCGGTGAGGGCAATCATCGGCAGCGAGGCAAACTGCTCCATCTGGCGAATGGCCTGCATGGTCTGGTAGCCGTCCATTTCGGGCATCATCACGTCCATCAGCACAATGTTGATGTCCGGGTGGGTTTGCAGCATGGAGATGCCGTCGTTGCCATTTTCAGCATAGAGCACCTGCATCTGATAGCGCTCTAACAAACTGGTGAGGGCGAAGATATTGCGGACATCATCATCCACAATCAGCACCTTTTTGCCGGCCAGGATCGGGTCGGTTTGCTGAAGCCGTTCCAGCATTTGCCGTTTGGGGGCGGGCAGGTTGGCCTGAATGCGATGCAGGAATAGGGCGGTTTCGTCGAGCAGGCGTTCGGGCGAGCGCACGTCCTTGATGATCACGGTATCGGCGAGGCGACGCAGTTGGGTTTCTTCCTGCGCTGTTAATTCCTTGCCGGTGTAGACGATGATTGGAATCGGGATGGTGCCTGCGTTTGGCTCAGCTGAGGCCGCTACTGGAGATCCAACGCGCCGAATTTGCTCGATTAGCTCAAAGCCGCTCATGTCGGGCAGTCCCAGATCCAGCACAATACAGTCGAAGCGGTTGGTTCGCAGCGCTTCTAGGGCTTCTGCTCCCGAACCGACAGCGGTACTGGCGACATCACTATTGCCGATCAGTTCCACGATGCTCTGCCGCTGGATCTCGTCGTCTTCGATGATCAGCAGGTTTTTCACCGGACGTTCGATGAATTGCTTGATCGTGTTGAGGGCCTGGGCCAGCACCTCGGCGCTGATCGGCTTTTGCTGATAGGCGATTGCCCCCTGCTGCAAACTGCGCTGTAGTCCTTCTTCTACCGACATCACATGCACCGGAATGTGGCGCGTGTTGGGGTCATGCTTGAGGCGATCCAGCACCATCCAGCCATCTAGAATCGGCAGTCGGATATCGAGAATGATGGCAGCGGGCTGAAACTCCTTCGCCATTGCCAGTCCGGCATCGCCGCGAGTTGCCACTAGTCCCTTGAAGCCCTGTTGCCGCACCATGTCGAGCAGAATGCGGGCGAAGTTGGTGTCATCTTCGATAATCAGCAGGGCACGATCGCCGGGCTGAATGATTTCCCGATCGTCTTCTAGCTCGTTCTCCATCAGCAGCGTCACGGTGGTTTGCATCTGGGATGAAAGACCAGGTTGGGCTGGCGTGGAGTCTGGGGCGGGTTTGGAGGTCAACAAACCGTCTCTGGCGCGGGGACTGCCGGCAGGAATGTAAGCCTGGGGTAAGTAAAGGGTAAAGGTGCTGCCCTGACCCGGTGTACTGGTGAGCCGAATCTCGCCACCCAAAAGCTGGGCAATTTCGCGGCTGATCGATAGCCCCAGTCCGGTGCCGCCATACTTGCGCGAGGTGGTGCCATCGGCCTGCTGGAAGGCTTCAAAAATCACCTGCTGCTTGTCGGGAGCAATGCCAATGCCGGTATCGCTAACGGCAAAAGCAATCACCGTATCCGCCCGATTCAACGTTTCCTGGTGAGAACTCCAGCCCTGGGTGGCGACGCTGACGCTGAGGCTGACGCCGCCCTGCTCGGTGAACTTAAAGGCATTGGCCAGCAGGTTCTTCAGCACTTGCTGCAAGCGTTTTGGGTCAGTGTAGATGGCGCGCGGCAGATTGTCCGCAACGTTGATCGAAAAGTCGAGTTTCTTGTCGATTGCCACCTGCCGGAAGGTGCGCTCCAGATAGGTTTGCAGATCGGTGAAGGGCGTTTGATCGATCTCGACCGACATAGTGCCAGACTCGATCTTAGCCAGGTCGAGAATGTCGTTAATCAGCTCCAGCAAATCGTTACCAGCCGAGTAGATGGTGCGGGCATGCTCGATCTGCTTGGCCGTCAGGTTGCCATCCCCGTTTTCGCTCAGCAGCCGTGCCAGAATCAGCAGGCTATTCAGCGGCGTCCGCAGTTCGTGGGACATATTGGCCAGGAATTGAGATTTGTATTTAGAAGTCAGGGCCAACTGTTCGGCTTTTTCTTCTAGCGACTGGCGTGCCTGCTCGATTTCTTGGTTCTTGCGCTCCACCTCGCGGTTTTGCAAAGCCAGCAGTTCGGCTTTTTCTTCTAGCTCTTCGTTGGTTTGCTGGAGTTGCTCTTGCTGACTCTTCAGCAGTTCTTCGGACGCCTTCAGCGATTGGGCTTGCTGCTCTAGGCGCTTGTTGGTTTCGGTTAGCTCTTTCTGCTGGGTTTGCAGTTCTTCGGCCAGGGACTGGGACTGTTTCAGCAGTTCCTCGGTGCGCATGCTGGCGGCAATCGTATTCAGCACGATGGCGATACTCTCGGTCAACTGGTCAAAGAAAGTGAGGTGAATTTCGCTGAAGCGGCGGAAGGAGGCCAGTTCAATCACCGCTGTCACCTGACCCTCAAACAGGACGGGTAGAACCACCGCATTTAAGGGAGTAGCTTCGCCCAGGCCAGAACTGATCTTGATGTAATCGTCGGGCACCTCGGTGAGCAGAATTCGCTCTTTCTCTAGGGCGCACTGACCCACCAGCCCTTCGCCCAAATGGAAGCGATTGGCCAGATGCTTGCGTTCTCGGTAGGCATAGGTGCTGAGCAGCTTCAGGTAGGGCTGATGTATTTCGCTGGACTCCATCAGGTAGAACACACCATGCTGGGCCGAAACCAGAGGAGCCAGTTCGGAGAGGATGAGCTTGGACACGGTTTCTAGGTCGCGCTGCCCTTGCAGCATGCGGGTGAACTTGGCCAAGTTGGTCTTGAGCCAGTCTTGCTCGGTGTTCTTCTGGGTAGTTTCGCGCAGGTTGGCAATCATCTGGTTGATGTTGTCCTTCAGGACGGCAACTTCCCCTTCGGCCTCGACTGCAATTGAGCGGGTCAGGTCGCCCTTGGTCACGGCGGTGGCTACTTCAGCGATCGCCCGGAGCTGCGTCGTCAGGGTGGCCGCCAGTTCGTTCACGTTGTCGGTCAAGTGTCGCCAGGTTCCAGCCGCACCGGGCACCTTCGCCTGCCCGCCGAGTTTGCCTTCGATGCCCACCTCGCGGGCCACTGTTGTCACCTGATCGGCAAAGGTCGCCAGCGTGTCGATCATCTCGTTGATGGTGTCCGCCAGGGTTTCGATTTCGCCCTTGGCTTCTAGCATTAGTTTGCGCTTCAAGTCGCCGTTGGCTACGGCAGTCACGACTTTGGCGATGCCGCGCACTTGGGCCGTCAGGTTGCTAGCCATGAAGTTGACGTTATCCGTGAGGTCCTTCCAGACGCCAGCCACCCCCATCACATTGGCCTGACCGCCCAGTTTGCCTTCAGTGCCCACCTCACGGGCCACCCGCGTTACCTCCGAGGCAAAGGAGTTGAGCTGGTCCACCATCGTGTTGATCGTGTTCTTCAGGTCAAGGATCTCACCCTTCACATCCACCGTGATTTGCTTCGAGAGGTCGCCATTCGCCACGGCTTTTGTGACTTCGGCAATGTTGCGCACCTGCCCGGTCAGGTTGCTGGCCATCGAGTTGACGTTGTCGGTGAGGTCTTTCCAGGTGCCGGCCACACCCCGCACATAGGCTTGTACGCCCAGCTTGCCTTCGGTGCCCACTTCCCGCGCCACCCGCGTTACTTCGGACGCAAAGGAGCTGAGCTGGTCCACCATCGTGTTGATCGTGTTCTTCAGCTCCAGGATTTCGCCCTTCACGTCCACGGTGATTTTCTTGGAGAGGTCGCCGTTCGCTACCGCCGTTGTGACTTCCGCAATGTTGCGCACCTGGGCCGTGAGCGAGCCTGCCATCGAGTTCACCGAATCAGTCAGGTCCTTCCAGGTGCCCGCCACCCCAGGGACTTGGGCCTGCACGCCGAGTTTGCCCTCGGTGCCCACTTCCCGCGCCACCCGTGTTACTTCTGAGGCGAAGGAATTGAGCTGGTCCACCATGGTGTTGATCGTGTCCTTCAGCTCCAGGATTTCGCCCTTCACGTCCACGGTGATTTTCTTGGAGAGGTCGCCGTTCGCTACTGCCGTCGTCACCGCCGCGATGTTGCGCACTTGAGCAGTCAAACTACCCGCCATGAAGTTCACGGAATCGGTGAGGTCTTTCCAGGTGCCCGCCACACCTCGCACATCGGCCTGCACGCCTAACTTGCCTTCCGAACCCACTTCTCGCGCTACTTTAGTCACCTCTGAGGCAAAGGCACTGAGCTGGTCCACCATGATGTTGATCGTGTTTTTCAGCTCCAGGATTTCGCCTTTCACCTGCACAGTAATTTTCTTCGAGAGGTCGCCGTTGGCGATTGCCGTTGCCACCTCAGCAATATTCCGCACCTGTCCGGTCAGGTTGCTGGCCATCGAGTTGACGTTGTCGGTGAGGTCTTTCCAGGTGCCCGCCACACCCCGGACTTCTGCCTGCACGCCCAACTTGCCTTCGGTGCCCACCTCACGGGCGACCCGCGTCACCTCTGAGGCAAAGGAACTGAGCTGGTCCACCATGGTGTTAATTGTATTTTTCAGCTCCAGGATCTCGCCCTTCACATCCACGGTGATCTTCTTCGAGAGGTCGCCGTTCGCTACAGCGGTTGTGACTTCTGCGATGTTGCGCACCTGCGCCGTGAGGTTGCCTGCCATTGAGTTGACCGAATCAGTCAGGTCTTTCCAGGTGCCCGCCACACCCCGGACTTCTGCCTGCACGCCCAACTTGCCTTCGGTGCCCACTTCCCGCGCCACCCGCGTTACTTCGGACGCAAACGAGTTGAGCTGGTCCACCATGATGTTGATCGTGTTTTTCAGCTCCAGGATTTCACCCTTCACATCGACGGTGATTTTCTTCGAGAGGTCGCCGTTGGCTACAGCCGTTGTGACTTCGGCAATATTCCGTACCTGAGCCGTGAGCGAGCCAGCCATGAAGTTCACCGAGTCGGTCAGGTCTTTCCAGGTGCCGGCCACGCCCCGCACTTCCGCCTGTCCACCCAGCTTACCCTCCGCACCCACTTCCCGCGCCACCCGCGTTACTTCCGAGGCAAAGGAGTTGAGCTGGTCCACCATGGTGTTGACGGTGTTTTTCAGCTCCAGAATCTCGCCCTTCACATCGACGGTGATTTTCTTGGACAGATCCCCATTCGCTACGGCAGTCGTCACTTCCGCAATGTTTCGCACCTGGGCTGTGAGGTTGCCCGCCATCGAGTTGACCGAGTCGGTCAGGTCTTTCCAGGTACCCGCCACCCCAGAGACCTGAGCCTGCACGCCCAGCTTGCCTTCCGTTCCCACCTCACGGGCGACCCTTGTCACCTCCGAGGCAAACGAGTTAAGCTGGTCCACCATCACGTTGATCGTGTCCTTCAGCTCCAGGATTTCGCCCTTCACGTCCACAGTGATTTTCTTGGAGAGGTCGCCATTCGCCACCGCTGTGGTCACTTCCGCGATGTTGCGCACCTGCGCTGTCAGGTTGCCGGCCATCAGGTTTACCGAATCGGTCAAGTCCTTCCAGGTGCCCCCCACCCCAGGAACCTGAGCCTGCACGCCCAGCTTACCTTCCGTACCCACTTCCCGCGCCACCCGCGTCACTTCCGAGGCAAAGGAATTCAGCTGGCCCACCATTGTGTTGACGACATAGGCCGTTTGTAGAAACTCGCCTTGCAGGGGTCTGCCTTCAATTTCGGTGGCGATCGCTTGAGTCAGGTCGCCATGCGCCACTGCTCGAATCACCCGCGCCGTTTCTGCGGTTGGCTGCACTAGATCGGTAATCAGCGTGTTGATCGAATCCACCGAAGCTCGCCAGGAACCCCGCGCACTGCCTAGGGAAGCCCGCTCATTGATTTTGCCTTCCTTGCCAACGACCGTACTGATGCGTTCCAGTTCATCGGTCATCCGTTCGTTCATCTCAATGATGTCATTCAGGGCATCAGCGATTTTGCCAGCTATTCCCGTCTGATCAATCGGCATGCGAACAGAGAAGTTTCCTTTTTTAACCTCGGTCAATGTCCTGAGAAGCTGTTTGAGGTCGAGGCTATCGGTATCGCTGGGTGCTTGTGCAGTGGGCATAGATCGATTCCTTGCAGAGAAGTGAGACAAGAAATTAGACAAACAGTGCTTGCTCTGCACCAATTTCAGAGCGAACACTGTGAATGACAAATAGCGATGTGTAGTAAGTGACTCAGGTATGCAGTTCTACGTGGCGGCAGATAAAGATAAAACTCTGGACTGGTTGGACTCCAAAAGTTGTACCCGCTCTATCCTTGTCCAAGAGCAGACATACCCGCCTTCTACCTTAAGATGTATGGCGTTGCGCTTTCCCCTACCGAAAGATAGATGTGGGATTAGATACTTGGGGAGGCAAGAGTCAGAAGGCAGGAGGCAGGCTTTCCAGATCTGGAGAAGGGGTTGGTCTATTTATAAAAGGGGTCAAGCTTAAACCGCCCAGCAAAAAGGGCACCTTGAACCAGTGCCCTACTACGATCGATGCTTGCTGAAACTTATCTTGTCAACAGAAATTTTTTGTAGATTATCTAAAACCAACCGAGGCTTGCCACACAAACGCCAGAAGCAGGAAAAACACGGGAATTACCGGCAGCACGTCAACCAGGGGGTCAAAGATCGAATAGGCTTCAGGTAATTTCGCTAGCAAAAGTGCCACTTCCATGAATCAATCTACCTCTCCAACACGAATTTCATAATTGCCACAGATCTTAACACGTTGTTGTATCAGTTTTGAGTTCTAAGTTTTGAGTTTTGAGTTTGCTTTCGCGCGTTGCTGGAGGCAGTAGCAGTGTAGCGGAACTTGCGTGATGCTCCAGTTGAGCAAGGCAATCTGTAGCTTAACTAGAGAGGCATAGTATAACGGCAGGTCATGCCACCTAAATTTAGCACTGCTTTGCAGAAGCGAACTCAAAACTCAAAACTATACGCTGTGCCTAACGGCAGGCTCCGCTAACAAAACTCAAAACTTAAAACTTAAAACTCAAAACTTCTCAAATCACGGCTGGGGCAACAGGAATCCTACGCCCGGTTTGCGGATCATGTAGCGAGCTGTATCTTCGGACGGAGAGCGATACAGAATCAAGCCATTGCTGTTGGGCAACAAGTAAAAGCGATAGACAGCTTGGGCACGGGCAAGCTGCTGGTCTCGTGGAATTCCGGCATTTTCGGGGAAGTAGCCAGCTCGTTCTACAACTTGATACCCCTCCAGAATTTGAGTTGCTGTGTCATAGATCAAGCGAAAATCACCCTCGAAGTTAGGATCCACTTCCAGTTCGGCTAAAGTCCCAGTCGAGAGGGTAATATCCGTTTGGCTTTCCCAGTCTGATAGACGAGTCAGCGGTAAAACCCCATGCCGGATTTCCGATTGGGCAACAGCGACTTGCCCCCACAGCACAATGCTAGCCAGTAGCGACAGCAGTGATAGGATCGGGGACGATAGGGCCGATAAATTAACCTGCGGTGTAGACTTTAGTTGACCGAAGCTTGGCTGAACGTTTGGCTGTGCGAATTTCAAGGGACGGAACTCCTTTTCAACCTGATGATTCAGAGGCTATTGCCTAATCTGGATACTACTCTTTTTGCCGCTCAAGTTTGGTGATCTGCTACCAGGCTTAGTCCAAATTTAATTGATTCACCAAACTTTTGTTACCAGCAGTTAGAGCGTTAGTCTGTAGCCTGACCAGAGAAAAATCATAGGAAAAAATAGGAAAGAAATAGCTGTCGGATAAGGTGATTGATTGCACCAAAAAGAAATCAAAAAAGAAATCAAAACTGAGTCGTGAGCAGGAATTTACTAATTGACTCTAGCATTCTCAAACCGTACTAGTGCTCATTGCAATTAAACTGCGAATTCAGCCAACTAGAATAACGATTGAGCTTACTGACAATTAAGTCTGTGAACAGCATGGAGTCTACCCTACGGTACTGGACAAAGATTGAAAAAGCAATTAGCTTGGTCACAGCATTGATTGCAAGTCGAGGCTAACCATATTTGTTGGTATCCAGGCAAATTAACTTAGGCGACTATCTGATTTCGTACAAGCACGGAGGGAACGGGCTTGACTCAACTCCGCTGCTGTTTATTCACGGTTGGGGAGTTTCAACTGAACCCTATCAAGAGATTTTGGATCAGTTGGCTCAGCACCATGTTTTAATTGCACCAGATTTGCCAGGAACTGCCGACTCGAAAAGCGCTCAGCCGCTAGAAGATTATCAGAGTTATGCCAAGGCTCTGTTGCTACTGCTAGACGCACTGAACATTGAGAAAGCTCACGTGATTGGTCATTCGTTGGGCGGTGGCATTGCAATTATGATGGCAGCACTTGCCCCTAACAGAGTTAGAAGCCTGGTTTTGGCAAATAGCACGGTGAGGCCAGCTGATCCGCTCTGGGAAATGCTAGTGCGACGCATACTTGAAATTCTGATGCAGTTCTCAATTAGTAAGTTGAAGCTGCAACTCATCACCGTTCCTCAGGTCTTACTCCACAATCTTCTATTTAACCCCCATCATCTGCTTCATTCTTTCAATCTCGTTATTCAGAAAGACTTAAAGACCTTACTCTCCTTGATTCAAGCCCCCTGCCTAATTTTATGGACAGAGCAGGATTTGACAACGCCAATTATGGTTGCCCATCAGCTCCTGGAACGCATTCAGCAATCCAAACTTGTGACGATACCAGAAGGATTTCACGAATGGGTTTTGTTGCATCCTAAAGAAGCAGCATCAATCATCACGAACTTCATCAATCAGGTTGAGGAAGTATCATCGCCAGATTTGACAAATTAGGTGCCTGCCATTAGGCTAGAGCAGTTCAAATCGCCTGTTTTGTGTCATAGCTTGTCTCCACAATTCCTGATCAGTTTCCTGTTGCATGAAGAATGGATAGAACTGTTGTAGAGATATACCATAATCATGCCTAAATCATATTACGTCTCAGGACAAGGGAACGATAATAGCACGGGTTTGAGTTCAAATTCGCCCTTCCGAACGCTACAGAAAGCAGCTGATCTGACTCAACCCGGCGATACAGTCTATGTAATGAATGGCACGTATACCTACGCAGATCCCTTTGATAGTGTTCTGAATATTAGAAACTCAGGAACAGCAAATGCTTGGATCACATACAGGGCTTACCCGGGCCATGTTCCTAAGCTAAAATCTAATAACTGGAATGCGATTGAAGTGCAGGGAGCAGCCTATATTGTTATTGACGGACTGAAGCTAGAAGGTAACAACGACAACATCAAACTTGGATACGCACTTTCCCAAAAGAACAATCTCGGTAATCCAGCAACATCGGGCAATGGCATCGGCATTCGGCCCTCACGACAGGGACCTAGAAAGAACCCGCATCATATCATTATTCGCAATAACGAAATCTCCAAATTCGGTGGAGCAGGACTCTACACCAACAGTGCCGATTATGTGACGATTGAAGGCAACAGGGTTTACAACAATGCCTGGTATTCGCCCTACGGCAGCAGCGGCATCTCGGTAGGCGGCTGGAATTCCGATAGCTCGACTGGCTACAAAATTATCATTCGAGGTAACAGCGTTTACGGCAACCAGCAGCTTGTGCCCTGGTACAAAGTCGGACAAATTACCGATGGGAATGGAATCATTGTAGACACAGGTCGTAACTCAGACAACGGCGTTCCGGGAGGGGCATATACAGGTAGAACCCTAATCGAGAACAATGTGGTGTCTAGCAACGGAGGACGCGGCATTCATGTGTACAAAAGCGATCATGTTGATATCATCAACAACACCGCATTTCAGAACTCGCAGCATCCGGATATAAGAGACGGAGAAATTACTGTAGTTGAAGCCAGCGATGTGCGGGTTCTCAACAACATCATGTATACCAAAACTGGACGCCCGGCGAACATTGTTAGTAATGCAACCAAAATTGTCTATGACTACAATTTAGTTTTCAACAGCACTACCTTCACGAGCCTTGGTAACAACAACATCGTAGGTCAGGATCCGCTGTTCGCTAATGCTTTGATTGGTGATTTCTCTCTGCAAAGCGGCAGCCCTGCCCTAGATAAGGCAGGTGGACTAACGGCTGCCAAAGACCGCTATGGCATCAATCGTCCGCAGGGAAATGGTGTTGATATTGGAGCAATTGAGAGACCGATGGGTGGAAGTCCATCCTTAACAACAGTGAAAGGTACAGGCGGTACTGATAGTTTAACGGGAACAGCGCAGAACGATCGCCTCAGCGGATTGGAAGGGGATGATCGGCTGATTGGACTAGATGGCAATGATCTGCTGCAGGGCGGCTCCGGCAATGATCTGCTCTCTGGTGGAAATGGCAATGATCGGTTGATTGGCAATGGCGGCAAAGACCAATTGATTGGCGGCACAGGGCGTGACATATTTGTCCTGAAGCGTAGAGATGGACGCGATGTGATTCAAGACTTTAGAGACGGTTTAGACAAAATTGATCTCGTAGGCGATCTGCGCTTTAGTAATTTGACTGTGCGGACTCAGGGACGCAACACGCTGCTGCAAGTTGGCCAAACGGACCTTGTTCTAATTCTCAATACTCGTCCGAATCAGTTCACAACGGCTGATTTTATCTGACTCAGGCGCTGATAGAGCTGTTGCCTGGGATTGAACTAGCTAGTGTTGCTCGAACTGTGTTGCTCGAACTGTGTTCCCTGAACTCGCTTCACTAGAGTTGAACTTCGCCTCAAACCTCAACTCAAACGGCATCGGAGACAAAAATGGTCAGTTAAGGTAGCCCGTAAATTTACTCACGGTTTTAACTGCTTATCCCGCAGATTTACGGAGTCAATCTGCTCCCTGTATCCATTTACTTCATTAGAACTTCACATAACAGCCGAGATTAGCTAACTTGCAACCAATTAATATAAAGTTATCATGAAGCACGTGCAGGAACCTCTATCGGGTTACAGGAGACATGTTAGAAAAATTACGTGTTACACAACGCTGCACTTTCACTCGGCTGTGAGGCAGGTTGGGGTTTTGCTCTACGTTCCGGCCAAGTTTCCGGCTTTCGGCTCTAGCATTTGCTATCAGGCCAAGGCTGGATGGACGAGAACTTGAGGACTGTTGATGCAAACTTGGTGATTGAGTCCCTGCTTTCAGAGCTGAGTCGGTTGAGAGTGTTCCGCTGAGGCTGATGTTTACAACAAGTTTTCTGTTTGACTCTGTTACGGTCAGTGCATTCCGTACTGCGCGTCAAAGCAGATTCGTACAGTTTTTGGATCCATGCCGGTTCATACGGAATCTGGCGTGAGCTTTGTGCAGCCTAATCAATCAAATAATCAGAATTAGATGAGGAATACTTTTGTGCAACCTGAAGTTTCCGTGATCATAACTGCCTACAATACGGCAGCATATATTGAAAAGGCGATTAAAACAGCACTGTCGCAGACGCTTAAAAACATCGAAGTTATTGTTGTTGATGATTGCTCTACAGATGCTACTGTTGAAGTGGCTAAACGCATTCAAGATGAGCGGCTGACAGTAATAACCAATCCCAGGAACATGGGAGCAACAGCCTCCAGCAATCGGGCAATTCGAGCCACATCGGGCAAGTGGGTTGCTGTTTTAGATTCAGACGATTGGTATGCGCCAGAGCGATTAGAGCGGTTAGTCCAGGTTGCTAATGCCCAAAATGCCGATGTGATTGTAGATGACCTGTTTCTGATTCGTGACGGTGAACCCGCTCCTTGGAGTACGCTGCTGAGCGAAAGCGGTGAAACAATCCCTCACATCTGTCGAATTGATCCTGTCTTCTTCGTCAAAACGGATGTCTACGGCCAGCGAGGGCTGCATCTTGGGTTAACCAAGCCCCTATTTAAACGAGAATTCCTCTTGCAGCACAGCATCCAGTACGACGAAACTCTGACTTCTGCCTATGATTTTTGGATCGATATGGAATGCTTTATGCATGGCGCAAACTTTATTTTGGTGCCGGAGCCATACTATTTCTATCGTTCTCGTCTAGGGTCTTCCGTGAGGAGTGATCGGATTTATTGGTTAGATGAGTGCTGCCGCAAAACCGCTGACTTTATGCAGCAAGAAGTAACCCAGCAATTTCCAGAACTGGTAGACGCTTTAGCCCAACAGCTAGCGAATTTTGAGCGTATTCGAGCTTATTACCGCATCGTGCAACCCCTCAAGCAAGGTCGCCTGCTAGCAGCCTTGGCTGCTCTAGTCAGAAATCCTACTGGCTTTGCACACCTGCTAAATCAACTGCCTGCCATTCTAGAACGAAGAATCCAATATTTTGTCTTCAAAAATGAGACGGCATTTGAAATGTTGCCACGTCGCCAGAAAATGCAAGCATGACCATCACTAATACCTCCACAGCTGGCTATACTGCCATCTCATTCTGCACCCACTCTATCTACCTACCTGCCTATCCAGGCTCAGCATTATATGCCAGGGCAACGCCAACTGATTGGAAACTCTTTTTCTGTAATCCTCGGACGTCTCACTCAAGGCGTAACTAGCTTCATCATTACGGCAGCAATTGCTCGATCGCTTGGTTCACAAGCGTTAGGGCAATATCTCATTGGATTCACTTACTATTTCATTTTCATGAGCATTATCGCTCAGGGGTTCAGAACGCTGTTTATTCGTGAACTCTCGCGCAATCCCTCTGATGCTCCTATTTGCTTAGTTAGTGGTACCCTTTTACAGTTGGTCGCCAGTTTAATTGGTTATATTCTATTATGCATAACCATTTTTTTGTTTCCCTATAGTGATGAAACATCGATAGTTTGCTATATTATTGGTCTAGCAATTATTCCCTTCTCGCTCTCCAATATTCCTGAAGCAATTATGCAGGCTCAGGAAAAGATGCATCTGATCGCTATCAGCACTGTTCCCATTTACATCCTGCGAGTTGGAAGCATTATTTGGGCGATGGAGTTAGGGTTTCAAATCAACCAAATTGCTCTGATCTTTGTGCTCTCAGAAACTCTAATTCTACTAATCGAGTGGGTTTTAGTGCTGAGACTGGTGCAGCCAAATTGGCGAATTAACTGGCGGTTTATTCGTCAGACAACAGGCTCAGTCCGAACATTTTTGGCGCTATTTGCGATTGATGTGCTCAACTCTCGGCGACAGCTTTTGATCTTGTCAGTATTTGGTAGCGAAGCACTTGTGGGGCTGTTTGGCGGTATTTTGCAATTTATGATGCCATTTGACATTGTCAATCAAGGAGTCCTCAATGCCGTTTTTCCAAGACTTTCTAAGGCGGCAAGTTCAGGTGGAAACGGCTTGCGGCGTCCGGTTGAGCAGCTGTTGGAGGTGTCCCTGTGTCTTGCTGTGCCCTACGTAATTGGCTTGTTTTTTATCGGTAAAGAGCTGTTGGCCCTGGTCTATCAAAATCGTGAGTTTGCCGATACCAGCATTCCTCTGAGCTTGGTGGCTATCTCATTGATTGTGATTGCGCTGTGTTCGCCCTTGAGTCAGGCGTTGGTGGCCGGTGGTCTGGAGCGAATCAACCTGCGCGAAGTCATTGTTAATGCCTTGATTGGCGGAATAATCAGCATTGTTCTCATTTCCCGCTATCAACTGATTGGCGCAGCATTGACACCCATAATCACCGCTTCGATCAGCTTGGGTCAATTTGCCTATTCGGTTCATGTTCGTCTATTCCAAGTCAATTTATGGGCAGTGATACGGCGTCCCCTGTTCGTAGGAGGATTTATGTTGCTCGTATTTATGGGACTACAGCAGTTAGAGCAAGATGTTTTATTGAAGGCGGCAATGGCCACCGGTCTCTATAGTTTGTTGATCATTGGTATGGGCATCCATTTACTGGGAGGACCCAACATAGTGTTAGCCAAACTGTTGACAAAATACCAGAAATCATAGATCAGATGACTTTTGCGACGGAGATTGTCATGGAGCCAAGAGGAAAACAATTAGTCGAACGGTATAAGCAGAATTACAGCATCACAGACAATTTTGACATTAGCGAACAGATGGTGCTGGCCCATTGGGAATTAGAAAAACAGTTGACCAAAGAACTGCTCAACTCAACGCTAGAAAACCGCTGGCAGGTGTTTGAAAATTCCTATACGCGGCTCTACCAAGAGCTGGAGTGGCTGAATCGGGCTCGCCAAGGTCAAAACGATGCCACAGAAGACTACGAAACCTGGGCCAAAACGATTGGTGCACCACCTCAAACTGTTTATGAAATCGGGTCAGGGCAGGGACAGTTGATTCAGTATTTGGCCAGCTGTGGTTTTGACTGTAAAGGGACCGAAATTACCAGGGAACGGGGGCAAAAGCATCTGAACAATCCGGCTGCCAATATTCAATGGGGCCAATCCGATGGCGTTCATTTAGAACGATTTGAACCGGATGGCCATTACGATGTGGTGATCTCTAGTCAGGTGATTGAGCATCTCCACCCAGATGACCTCAACGCCCATTTCAAAGGCTGTTACAAGATTCTCAAACCGCAAGGCCGCTATATTTTCACGACGCCCCACTGTTACACGGGTCCCCACGATGTTTCCTCCGTTTTCAACTACGACGTCTCCAGGGGCATGCATTTGAAGGAGTATACCTATGCTGAATTACTGAAGCAATTGCAGGCGGCTGGCTATCGCCAAGTCTATGCCTCCATTCCCCTCAAGTTTCGGCGGCTATTTGCTAAGCTGCACCTGCATCAAGAAGCGCAGATGATCAAAGTGGGTGAGGTTTATCTGCAGCTGCTGTTAGTGACAGAGGCAGTGTTGGGCTTGGTTCCCCAGCGCAAACTGCAGCGATCGCTGAGCAAATTCCTGAAGCAGCTCTTACTGTTCCGAGACAACATCTTCCTGGTTGCCCAGAAATAAGACCCATGCTCAGAGTTGCCTTATTACATTTTTGCTTTGAAGATTACACAGTTCAGTTAGCCAATGCCTTGACTGAATTCGCTGAGGTAATTCTAATCCACCCTGAGCAACTTTCGGCTCTGCATCGCAGCCACCTGAATGCCAAGATAAAAACCGTTGGCTTCTGGAAACCTCGCATTCGGGACGGACGGAATCTCTTGGTGCTGCGGCAGCTCAGACAGGTGCTGCAGGACCTCCAGCCTGATGTATTGCATGTGCAGGAAACCAACAATTTTTGGTATGACCTATCGCTGCTGTTTGGTCAATTGCCGCCTCTCGTCACCACCATTCATGATGTGTTTCGGCATCCCGGTGATCAGGATCTGAAATTTGGCTCCGAATACACCCGCCGCATTGCCTACTACCGTTCCCAGCATCTAATTGTGCATGCGCAATCTATCAAAGATGTCCTAATCAATCAGTTTAGAGTACCCCAACACCGTATCAGCGTTTTGCCGCATGGTGAACTGGGCAGTTTGTATACATCCTTTGCAGTCCGCCAATATGAGACTAGTTCTGAGAACATAGCCCATACTATTAACCATTGCATCCGTGAACCCTATACGTTGCTATTCTTTGGGCGAATTTGGCCCTACAAGGGGCTGCGGTTTCTCTTGGAGGCCATGCCGCTGGTAGCTCAGCAGTTTCCTCAGGTAAAGCTCGTGATCGCAGGTCGAGGTGATCCGATCGAGCGGTATTTCCCCAATGGTTATGATCCCAAGCGCTATGAGCTTTTGAATCATTTCATTCCGTTTGCAGCTGTAGCAGAGTTATTCCAACGCAGTACTGCCGTGGTTCTACCCTATACCGAATCCTCTCAAAGCGGTGTTGCGGCCATTGCCTATGCGACAGGAACCCCGGTGATTGCGTCTCAGGTGGGTGGATTGGCCGAAATGATTCGTCACCAGCAGGACGGTCTACTCGTGCCAGCGGCAGATGGGCTAGCTTTAGCCAATGCCATCAGTGGCCTATTGGGAGATCCTGAGCTGCAAAATCAGTTGCGAACCGCCGCCTTAGCCCGTTGCCAAACCGATTTGAACTGGTCCACCATTGCCGCTCAAACGGTTGAAATTTATCAAAAAGTTCATCAAAAAAGCCGTCAGGCGGTTTGAGTTCTCTGAGCCAGGGGTCTATCTACATGAAAAAACTGCTGAGTGTTGCCGAACCAATCTTCACCGTGCTGGCGCTCCTGGTCTACACAGGAGGTCCCTTGGTTGTCATCCTATCAGGCGGCAAAAGCGAAGGGCAGCAGGGACCAACGCCCGATTTCATGCTGGTAAAACTTCTGTTTCAGCTGATCTATATCATCACGTTTCTACTGCTGCTGCCGCACTGGAAGCGAGCGCTCTATATCCTGTTCAAGGAAAAGACGATCTTGCTGACAGTCAGCGTCATCTGGGCGTCAATCTTCTGGTCTTCCTCACCTACGCTCACAATCAACCGAGCTATAGCCGTCACGGGTACAACCCTATTCGGAGTCTATCTCTCGACTCGTTACAGTCTAAAGCAACAGCTACAGTTACTGGGTTGGGCCTTTGGTTTGGCAATTGGGTTGAGCATTCTGTTTGCTGTGGTATTGCCCCAATATGGCATTATGGGCGGAACCCATGCCGGAACATGGCGGGGCATCTACACCCATAAAAATGGTTTGGGTGCCATGATGGCCTTGAGCACTACCGTATTCCTGCTGTTGGCGGTTGGGTTCAGGGCTAGCCGCTGGCTTTGGTGCGGTATGGGGGCTTCGTTTGCGCTATTGCTACTGTCCAAATCTTCGTCGCCCCTGGTGCATTTGCTGGTATTGCTGCCTGCTTTTATCATCTTTCGCACCCTGCGCTGGTACTACACCCTGCGGACCGTTGCCCTCAGCTTAATCGCGGTGGTTGGGTTGAGCCTGACGACGTTGATCCTGCTGTATGCAGAAAGCCTGGTGCGTTTACTGGGCAAAGATCTCACATTCACAGGCCGCTCAAAGCTATGGGTCTACAGTTGGGATCTGATCCAGCAACGACCCTGGTTGGGCTACGGCTATGGCTCCCTCTGGAAAGACTGGTACAGCGAAACCAGCTATGTTTGGCGAGCAGTGGGTTGGGAAGCCCCCAGTGCCCACAACGGATTTTTGGAACTCTGGTTGGGGTTGGGCCTATTGGGAGTCAGCATTTTCCTGGTGCAGTTCCTGACGGGCTTGGCAAGGTCGGTGGCGCTAGTCAGCCAGAGCCGAACGCCGGAATTCTTTTTGCCGCTGATGCTCCTCCTGTTCACAATTCTGGTCAATCTTACCGAAAGCACATTCTTGGACCGCAACACTATTTACTGGGTGTTGTATAGCGCAGCCATTTTGTCACTAGTTGTTCGCCATCAGCAGGAGCCACTCACCGCTGCCAAGCTACAGTGGCAAGATTGTCATGCCTGATTGACTCTGATTGAATCTACTCGAAGCTGAGATAAAAAACTTGATAAAAATCAAATAGAGCTATCTGAAAATGAATACGTTTGCTAATCGAAAATTTATCAGAGTATTAATGTTAGGCGCAGGGTTGGATGTCCAGGGCGGCATTACTTCGGTAGAAAAGCTGATGCTAGACTACGCGCCACCGGAACTTAGAATTCATCATGTGCCTACGTTCGCCAAGGGGTCTGCGACTCGCAATGTCGCCGTTTTTTTGGGCGCGATTGCTACCCTGATTCAAGCGTTGAGCCGCAATCAGACCGATCTGGTGCACATTCACTTTTCCGATCGAGGCAGTACGTTTCGTAAGCTGATTCTGGCCTTTATTACCCTGTGTTTCCGTAAGCCGTTCGTTTTGCATTGCCATGGAGCGGCCTACCGAGAATTTTATGCCCAGTTACCTCGTGTTGTGAAGGGGTTGATTATCGCTGGGTTCAGCCAATGTGCAAAGTTTATTGCCCTGTCCGAAAGCTGGCGCGATTTTTACTCAAAAAGCTTTCATCTCAGCCCAGATCAGATGGTCGTGCTGCCCAATCCGGTCGTGCTGCCAGCCGAAGTGCCGGATCGCAGCCAGCAGCAAACCATTACCTTTGTGTTTTTAGGTCGGATTGGTGAGCATGGGGGTGCCCTCGATGCGGTGCGTTCAGTGATTGCCTTTCCGCGTCAGGACAAGGGGGCTTTTGATCTGATTCGGGCCTTTGCTGCCCTACCTGCATCGGTTCGTGCTCAGGCTCGACTGGTATTGGCTGGGAATGGAGATGTGGAACAAGCCCAAACCCTAATTGCAAATTTAGGACTTGCCGATCGGGCGGTGGTTCACGCTTGGGTCAATCCAACGCAGCGCGATCAGCTGCTCGCAAATGCCAGTGTGTTCGTGTTGCCGTCCTACAACGAGGGGCTACCCATGTCGATGCTGGAGGCGATGGCCTGGGAATTGCCGGTGATTGTAACGCCAGTGGGCGGAATCCCAGAAGTGATCACATCAGAACGAAATGGCATATTAGTGCAGCCAGGCAATCTGACAGAATTGATAGAGGCAATGAAGCGATTAATCCAAGATTATCAACTGCGGAACGAACTAGGCATTACAGCACGAAATACAGTCCGAGCATTAGATGTAAAGCACTACATGCAGTCAATGCTGAAACTTTATGTTTCGACCTTGGAATGATTTTGACTAAATCAAGCGTAGATTTTGCAAATTTGAGCATACGGAGCAGTATACGATGAGATACAATTTTATTGGTGTTGATGTAGATGTGATCACCTACAAGGAGTTGTTTGCTAAGTGTGAGCAATGGCTACAAGACAAATCGGCTCGCTCGAAGCATGTTGCTTGCGTCAATGTCAACTGTGTAGTTGAAAGTTACCTGAACCGTGAGATCAAAGAAATTTTTACGAAAGCCGATATTTCCGGTCCAGACAGTATGCCGTTTGTCTACTGGATTCGGTTGATCACAGGTCAAAAGTGTGACCGGCTCTATGCCCCTGACATCATTCTCAATCTTTGCCGCATTGCAGTTCAGCGGGGATACCGGCTCTATCTCTACGGTGGGGCAGAGGGAGTTCCAGAAACAATGCAGCAATTTTTGCAAAGCAAGTTTCCTGGGCTGCAAATTGTAGGCACCTACTCGCCGCCATTCCGCCCGCTCACACTGCAAGAAGACGCCCTGGTGTGCGAGCAGATTCGTCAGGCCAATCCAGATTTCATCATCGTTGGTTTGGGATCCCCCAAACAAGATCAGTGGATTCAGGATCATCTCAGCAAAATTCCCGGCACAATCATGATTGCTTCTGGAGCTGCCTTTGATTTCTTTAGTAACCGCATTCCCCAGGCACCCTACTGGATTCAGCGGTCGGGATTTGAATGGCTGTTTCGGCTGACACAAGATCCAAAGCGACTGTGGAAACGCTACACCGTCTACAACTTCGTGTTTATTTGGAATTTCTTGCTGCAACTTTTGCGCCTGAAACGATTTGACAGTATTCGTGTTCCTCAAAATAACTAGTTTCGTTTGAGTCTTGCTTGGCTAGCAGATGCCTGTTTGGGTCGATCCGTTCACCACAGGTGCAGAGTCCGTCTGTCAATTTGCGCAGACCCACCCGATTTACTCAATAGAGGATGAAAGCATGAAAAGAGTGACTGTAACTGGAGCTGGTGGCTTCATTGGTTCTCACTTGGTCAGCCGTTTGAAGCAAGAAGGCTGCTGGGTCAGAGGCGTAGATATTAAATATCCAGAATTTAGTAAAACCGACGCGGATGAATTTGAAATTTTAGATTTACGTAAACGCGATGATTGTTTGCAGGCGATGCGGAATGTAGACACCGTATTTTCTTTGGCTGCCAACATGGGCGGAATTGGCTGGACCCACACGGCTCCGGCGGCAATCATGCACGACAATCTGCTGATCTCGACGAACACCCTAGAAGCCTGCCGGATCAACGAAGTTGAAAATATTTTCTATGCATCTTCAGCGTGCGTTTACCCCAACTACCTACAGGAAACCAACGATAGTCCTGGTCTGAAGGAGGACAAGGTCTTTCCAGCCGATCCTGACATGGAGTACGGCTGGGAGAAACTCACCTCCGAGATTCTACACGGAACTTACAAAAAGTCTTACGGGCTGAATATCAAAATCGCCCGCTTCCACAATATCTATGGTCCACTCGGCACCTATGATGGAGGTCGGGAAAAGTCACCCGCTGCCATCTGCCGCAAAATTGCCAAAATTCAAGGGGTAGAAGGCATCATCGACGTCTGGGGTGATGGTACCCAGGCTCGTTCCTACTGCTATGTGGATGACTGTGTCGAAGGCTGTCTACGGATTATGCGCTCCAATCTCGACCGGCCAATCAACTTAGGTTCGGATCGGATGGTGACGATCAATGAGCTAATTGACATTGTGTCGGAAATTGCGGGTAAGCGGGTGCATCGCAAATACGATTTGTCTAAACCCGTTGGCCCCAAAGGCAGAAACTCAGACAACACGTTGATCCAGGAGCTATTGGGTTGGGCACCCAGTATTTCCCTGGAAGCCGGACTGCTCGAAACCTATAAGTGGATCAGCGCTCAGGTCAACCAGTTTTGATCAACCAGTTTTGATTAGGAGCGAGGAACCTGGAGCTGGGCTACGGCCGTCACATCTTATACCCATAAGCGAGAACTACGCACGCTATTCAGGCGGCTAAATTTCTCCTCCTGGCTCCGTTTCTATCCTGATTACGGTTCCACCCATGCCTCAACATCAATTCACCCGCCGTCGTGCGCTGTGGCTGGGCTTAGCGGCCCTCACGGGATTGGGCACCAGCACCGTTGCTCGAACAATCACGACGGCCCAAACGGCGCTGCGGAATAGTCCGGCCGCGTCGCTGGACAAACTGGCGCGTCAGACTCAGGTCACGGGTGAACAATCACTGCGCCAACGGGCTAAAGCAAAGGGTTTAATTTATGGAGCCGCTGCCCGTCGCGCTAATCTATTTACCGATCCAGCGTTGGCCAAAGCCTACCAGGCCGAGTGCGGCATTCTGGTGCCAGAATGGGAGCTAAAGTGGTCCTCTGGTGATGCGCGGCTACGTCCAACCCTGCAAACCTTCGATTTCTCGCGCTCGGATTGGATGCTCAGGTTTGCCCAATCCCACGACATGCAGATGCGCGGCCATGTCCTGGTTTGGCATTTGGGTTTACCCGACTGGTTCGAGGAACAGGTGAATCGCCAAAATGCTGAGCAAGTGCTAGTACGGCATATTCAAACTGTAGCGGGTCACTATGCCGGTAAGCTGCACTCCTGGGATGTCGTGAATGAAGCGATTGAACCGAACAATCGGCGTGCCGACGGCTTGCGCATCACCTCCTGGCTGCAACTGCTCGGCCCCGACTATCTGGATTTGGCGTTTCGGGCGGCGGCAGCGGCTGATCCCCAAGCTAAGCTAACCTACAACGATTACGGCTTAGAATACGACCGGCCCGATCACGACGCCAGACGCAGAGCTGTGCTCAAGCTACTAGAGCAGCTAAAAGCTCAGGGAACCCCAATCCATGCCTTTGGCCTCCAAGCCCATCTAGAAGGGCACGAAACCCGCTTTAACCCCAACAAGCTGCGGCGATTTCTAGCCGATGTAGCTAGTTTAGGGTTGGAGATTTATATTACCGAACTGGATGTAATCGATAACCGATTGCCGCGCCATCCAACGAACCGTGATCGTCTGATCGCCCAAGCCTACGAAGATTTTCTGACGGTAGCTCTGGATGAACCGGCAGTGAAGCTGATCGTCACCTGGGGCTTGAGCGATCGCTACACCTGGTTGAGCGATTTTCATCCCCGTTCCGATCGGGCGGCGGTGCGGCCCTTGCTACTGGATGCTAACCTAAACCGAAAGCTGGCCTGGCACGCAGTGGCTAGAGCGATTGACCAGGCTCCGTCTCGTTAGCCAACTGAACTTAATTTTGCAAGTTGAACGTAGTCAAGCATTAACCCAATATCATCACCAGAGTTCAACACGTGCTCAGACACCCTGCTCAATTCAATTCAGTTCGTCCTGATAGGGATGCCACTACGGCAATCAATTCAATCGGTTCAACGGGTTTAGTCAAATAGGTTTGAAATCCCGCCATCAGGGCAGCGGTGCGATCTTCAGGACGGGCGTAGGCCGTCAGGGCAGCAGCAGGCAGTTGACGGTAGGCTGAGGTTCTGATCCGACGAATCAAGCTATAGCCATCTTCATGAGGCATGGCAATATCGCTGATCAAGACATCGAATTCGGCCTGTTCCATCGCCTGCAGAGCTTCTTGAACCGAGGCGGCGGCTGTTGTTTCGGCCCCGCAGTGCTGCAACACCGTCGTGAGCAGTTGACGTGCGTCTGCTTCATCGTCCACCACCAAGACCCGCACACCATTCAACTGCGCCATACACTCGAACGGTGTACTGCGGCGCGGGGTAGACGTCAGGGCCGGTTCGTTATGCTCGATCCGAATTGCATTCAAGGGCAGGCTAACCGTAAAGGTAGATCCCCGCCCAACTCCCGGACTCTCGGCTCGAATCGTGCCGCCATGCAGTTCGACTAAATGCCGCACAATTGCTAGGCCCAAGCCCAAGCCCCCATAGCGACGAGTGGTGGTGCTGTCTGCCTGCCGAAACCGATCGAAAATAAACGGCAGAAAGTGGGGAGCAATGCCCTGTCCCGTATCTTTTACTACAATTTCCACCTGAGCTTGGCGCCGCTTCAAAGCCACATCAACTCGGCCTCCCCTCGGCGTAAATTTGATCGCATTGGAGAGCAGATTCCAGACAATCTGCTGCAGCCGATCCCGGTCGCCCAAAATTGGCCCTACTGTGGAATTCAAGTCTGCTTTGATCTGAATTGCTTTTGCTTCGGCAGCTAGATACACAGTATCGATGGCGGCAAAGATCACAGCCGTCAAATCCACTGGACAAACATTCAGCCGCAGCTTCCCGCTAATAATCCGGGAAATGTCGAGTAAATCTTCGATTAGCTGAGCCTGAGTTTCAGCATTGCGTTCAATCGTTTCCAAGGCGCGGGCGGTGGTGCCTTCATCAAACTGACGGCTCCGCAGCAGTCTGGCCCAGCCCAGAATCGAGTTGAGGGGCGTGCGGAGTTCATGAGAGCAAATCGACAAAAATTCGTCCTTAATCCGGTTGGCTTCTTGAGCAGCTTGGTAAAGGCGCGTGTTTTCGATAGCTACAGCAGCCATCTGGGCCAACTGCACCAACACGGCCTGATCGCTTGGACTAAATTCTCCGCCAGCTTTGTCAGAAACATGAATCAAGCCAATGTTGACCCCTTTACGTCCCACTAACGGCGTAGCTAAAACTCCCCGCATGGGCGGATGTTGACCAACCCGACGGCTAAAAGCTCGCCAGATGGGATGGGAGGTCAGATCAGCTTGGGACAAATTCAACGGTTGGGTGATGTGATGCACCAAGGTAAAAATGCCGCAAGAATCGGGAATTTCATGGGGCTGCCGCCAATTTACATGCTTATCTGAGTAGGCAATCACTTCCGTCGCCTGTCTGCGTTCCTCATCCAATACCAGACTGATAATAGCTTGATGGGCATTAGTCAACGAACGCGCCTGTTCTGCAATTAGATTCAGCGATTCATCGAGCGAATTGGCGGAATTGATCGCTAAGGCTGCTGCCATTAAGCCTTGCAGTTGAGCCACATACTGCTGCGAGTTCTGCACAGCTTTGTAGAGCGAGGTCTCGGCTTGCTTGCGGTCAGTGCAGTCTCGCATCACCTTGATGAAGCCCTGCAACGCTCCGCTTGAGTCCTGTAAAGCCGTGACAACGCCCGATGCCCAAAAGCGAGTACCATCTTTGCGACGATGCCAACGCTCGTCCTCGGCTCGACCTTCAGTACGGGCAGTGGCTAATTCCTGTTGTGGCGCTTGAGCAGCGATATCCTCTGGCGTGAACAACAGGGCAGTAGGTTGCCCAATAAATTCTGCTTCCTGATAGCCTAGGATCCGCTCAACTCCAGCATTCCAGGTGGTGATACAACCATTTGGATCCAGGGTAAATATTGCATAGTCTTTCACTTCAGCCTGGATCAGCCGAAACCAGGTATCTGGATCAAGGCGAATGCCGTTTGGGCCGCACAGATGCTGGCTCGTTAAGTTAGTAAGCTGAGTTTCTAGCTCAACTACGCGCTGACGGAGCAGGTTGAGTTCAGCAATCGACTGTTGAATTTTTGCTTCATCATTCATTGATATGCCTCCTCCAGACCAGCAGCAGGTTAGGCAAATTAAATCTGCTGGGGAAGCGGTCCAACCCCAGCAAATCGACAATCTCACCTATCCTTCATTCTGAGAAGTAGGAGACACTGTAAACACTATCACTAGATATAGAGGCAGATCGCTCCAAGGGGGAATTCTGCTTCGCTGCTTAACAATCTCGATTGGGCCGGCCCAAGTTAGCTACGGCGGCAATCAAGCGCTCAACGTCAAAGGGCTTAAATAGATAGTCCTGGAACCCGGCAGCCAGCAACTCGGTACGGTTCCGTTCATTGGCGGCAGCGGTTACAGCAATGGCTGGAATCTGTCCGCCCTGTTCGGGTGTCAACGTTCTGATTTGCCGAATCAGCGTCCGCCCATCTCCATCAGGCAGCACAATATTACTGATCAAAACATCGCTTTGCTGGCGTTCCAAAATCTCTAACGCTTCACGGACTGAGGCCACAGCAACCACCTCGGCACCACCATCTATTATCAGAATATCGCTGAGTAACTGTCTGGCTGATGGATCATCCTCCACAAGCAGAATCCGCAATCCTGCTAGTGCAGGTGCGTTTGCGGTAGGTTGGAGGTTGGCAGGTGAAGGATCTGAGGCTAGATCTGAGGTTAGATCTGGGGGTAACTCATTGGGCAACTCGTTGTTCTGATTGCAGTTCATAAAGCCATCTGCACTAGATTTGCACTGGAACACACTATTCAGAGATACGACTCCGGAACACGATCCTGGAACGCACTCTAATTTATCAAGCTGTTGATTAAACGAACTTGATTAAACAAACTTGATTATTTAGTTAACCTAATTTCAACGTTTGCGCCAGGTGGATGACTACCCTCACTTCACAGGTAAACCTTTATGAGGAGACAAACCAATTACCAGTAGTGACCAGCGACCAATCCAGTGATTGAGCAAACCGATAGCGCAGACCATTAATCCCTCAGCAGGCCAAATGCCTCATCTTTGATAGTTGATTTTGCCCATTTACCTGATCGGCTTTTCGCTGTATGACTGGTTTGAGATTGAATCAGCTTATTCCCAAACGCGTTCATTATAAAATCTAGGTTAAATTAAACAATTAGTCCTTCACTGAGGTCCAGAACTATTTGAAAGATATTCAATAATTGTTGAATTTGGTGTACTCAAAATGAGCAATCAGTAGCGTCTAAGATCATTTTACGGACGCGCTCGGCTGGTACTCTTTCACTTCAATTGGCAGTATCACCGTGAATGTAGAACCAGTCCCAACCTGAGATGCTAACTGGATCTCGCCCTGCATTAGCTTCACAAGTTGAGCCACAATTGCTAGCCCTAAGCCTGTACTGTCTGAATTGCTAAACGAATCGGGAGGGCGGAGCTGTACAAACGGATCAAAAATATGTGCCTGTTCTTCTGGTGCAATGCCAATTCCCGTATCAATTACAGCAACTTCCCATTTTTCCTGATCGAGGGTACGAGCCTGAATTGTAATGTTGCCCGTTAGCGTATAGCGCACTGCATTACTCGCCAAATTGATCAAAATTTGCTGCAAGCGCAACGGATCCACCACCACCTGGGATGGAGCCAGGTCATAGTCCACCACCAATGTCAAGCCGCGAGCATCAGCCAGGGGTTGAATTACCTCAACCACAGAGCGAATCACCGAACCCACTTCAGTTGATACTAATTGCAGCGGCATCCGGCCAGCCTCACAGCGCGACAGCTCCAGCGCGTCGTTTATCAAACGTAACAACTGCCGACCATTGCGCAACACTCGCTCAATATGCTCTAAGCTGGGGACCGTATCCCTAGTTTGAGCTTGGCGCTGCTGCCGCAAAAATAGCTCAGAGTAGCCGATAATTGAATTCAAAGGGGTTTTTAGCTCATGGGTCAGTACCGACAAGTTATCTTGGTTGGCTCTTGCTAAGCGAGTCAGCTCCTGATTGGTCAATGCTAGCTGAGATTGAAGCTGTTCGAGTTCCTGCAGCCGTTCCTGCACGTAGCTTTTAAAACATTGGGCGATCGCTGCGTCCACTACTGCATTGATCAATGTCATAGCCCGAAATAATTCTTCCGGACTGCCTTGCAACAAATCTTGCCGCAGGTTCGCCAGAATAGCAGAGCGTAATAAATGATACTCACGAGCAATTTCGGTGGGATCAAAACCTTGTTCAGCTCGTAATGCTCCATGCTGTAAACTGGCGACTGCCAATGTTTCTATATCATTTTCTTCTTCGTGGGAAAGAACAGTTGTCAAAGCCATCAGGACATGCGGAATGTGATCTCGAATTGCAACCGCAGACAGGTGGTCCGTGCTTTGAATTTGCCGATCTCGCTTGACTGCCTCAACCCATTGGTTTGCAATCGTTTCAGCACGCTCTTTCAGTAATTGGCTAAAGTCCATGATTGAGAAAAGTTGAGGAGCTGCACAAATGATTCCACTTGATCAGTCTAGCGGTTTTGCGGCCCGATCGCTTCAAGAGATTAAGCCACTTGTTGGCTGCCATTTAGCTGCTATTGAGCTACCATTGCTTTGACCAAAATTGCTTTGACCAAAACAGGGACTTTAGGCGATCGTGACCCTTCCACATCGGAGCTGTAGATTGCTACTCAGCAAGAGCGGTATTCCAGGATGCGGGAACCAACACCACCATGATTACGTCTCTAGTCTTACGTCTCTAGTCTATAGACTCCTAGTTTAATGGCTTCTAGCTTAACGGTTAGACTGTTGAGGTGGACCGATGAAGACTACCCATACCGCAATTTTAGAACTCGATTTCTTGTGACCCAATTATTTTGTAAATGCGCAATAATTGCTGGATCCAAGCACAGGCTAGCTCTGCTTGTAGGTTACAGCTCAAATCCGCTCTCGATTGGCCTCAGAATTGGTCTAGAATTAGCTCAAGATTAGCCGCCAACTTCTCAACATAGCCAAGTCAATGAGTGGTAAAAGTAAAAATTTTGCAGTAGTCTGTGAAGAGTAAGTAGAGTATCTTAACCCGTCTGGTTCGATCAGGTTGTTTCGATACGGTTGATTGATGATTGAATCAGTGCTGCTTCAGCGCAGCGCTAGTTGAAGTTTGGTGTTCCCTGGCGTCTCACATCGCAGAACGATCCCTACCGCTCTACCATTTCGTTGCTGTATTTCAACCCTAGTTCTTCGGAAGCTGCTCGCTGCCGTGGTCAGTGTTGAATTTTCGGGGTGTCTACCAGCTACGGGGTGCCTATTCCAGGTTCTCAGGGCAAGCTGTTTCATGAGGTAGATACCATTATGATGACTAGGAACATCCGCAAAGAGGAAATCGTTTGGCTGTATGAATTAGGTGAAAGGAATTTCAAGCGACAAAACCTCAGAGGCAAAAGTTTTCGCGGCGAAGACCTCTCTGGCACAGATTTCACTGGTTCAGATATTCGAGGAGCTGATTTTACCAATGCGGTGCTCACAGATGCATGTTTTGTCAATGTAACGGCTGGTTTGCAAAAACGCCAGGCCATATTCCTCCTGGTTATCCTGATTAGCTTGGCGCTGTTATTGGGAGTGGCGGCAGGTTTGGTGGGAACTTTAACCGAAGCGAGATTTTTTGCAGGTCAGCAGGCTGATTTGGCCCATCTTGCCTGGGTTACCCCAGTTCTAACGATCACGTTTATCGTTGTCTCCCTGGTTCGCGATATGCGATTGGGCTTTGTTATTTTTGGTTTTGCCCTGTTGGCCGCAACGATGGTAGCGTTTGTCAGCTCTGCAGCAATTCCAGTCATGGGCAGTATTGCTTTGGTGATCACAGTTGATGCGTTGATTACATCTGCAACAGCCGCTGTTAGTATTTTGATGCTTGCAGCTGCGCTAGCTTTTCGGATTGTAGTAGCGCTGGGTGTTGCATGTGCATTCGTGGTCGCTGTTGCATTAACTCTTGCATTAACAGCTACATTCGCATCGAGCGACATTGCACTGATTAGTATTGCATCAACTACTACGGTGGTTTCATTGATTCTGCCATTAAGTGGCTATATGGCATGGCGCACGCTAAAAAACCGTCGTAAGCACATAATCACCTGGGAACTAGCTAATTTTCTGGCAACCCGCTGGGGTACCAGCTTCCGAGGCTGTGATCTAACTAATGCAGATTTCACCAGAGCCATCCTCAAAAGCACAGATTTCAGTCAAGCAGATCTAACGAACACCTGCTGGGACCGCACTATCTGGCGTGGCAATTCGGTTAAATAACGTATTCAGAGCTAACTACCTAAGTAGGTGGGCGCAATGATTGAGAAGACGCATTTCGACTCCGCTCAATGCGCAACTTTTCGGGAAGCAGAGGGTTGAGCGGAGTCGAGACCCGGCATTGTGAAGCGAAGATTAATTTAGCCTACCTACTTATCCAAAGACTCGTCAGGTTTTTGAAATTCAAAAACCCTTTGGGGTTTTCGGATAGACTCTGCCCAATGATAGGGCGCTGGCTCGTTCATTGAAAAACGCCTGCCTAACCCTGGAGTTTTTACGTCCAGGGTTGGCAGGTTTTTCACCATTTTAGATGCTCAATTTTAGATTTTGGATTTATAGCGCTTTTGTGCTGCGTGCATGCTACGCGAATAGGTATAGCCACACTAGGAATTGTAGAAATTAGCAGTAAACAAGCAAAATTTAGACATAGACCATAGGGCAGGTGTCTTGCCAGCAAACCAGATGTGACGCGATGGGTTTGCCAAACCACTGCGAATCATTGTTAACCAACTTACAGCGTTTTTCACTCATGTGAGGTATGGGGTGTGGGGGCTTCGCCCTCACGCAGGGGCACTGCACCCTGTTTTTCGTACTTCACTAGCCTGAAAAAGGCTGTAGCATGGTGGTTTCAAGTAGCCAGTTTCTAAAGACATTGGGCAAGAAACGATGGTGCTGAGCGTTTAAGCACGCTTAGACACAGCCTTTCGGCAAAACTAGCTCTTACAGCCTTTCGGCGAAATTAGCTTCTATCCTTGAGCCTTGCCTCCTCAGCAAACCTCGCGACGATTGAGGAGGGCTATAGGCCGGTTTTACCGTGGTTTTATCGAGATAGATTGGGCCAGTTTAAATTCAAGCTAAATTAGGCTCCGTGAAACTTCTTACGACAGCAACATTTAGTCGGTAAAAACTCGGGTTTCGATTTTAAATTTTTGATTTGACAACGCTAGTTTTAATTAATTTTAAATGATTAGTTAAAATCCAAATTTCCGTCATTTCACCTAATAATAAAAATTGAACTTCTTGCTTAATTTAAAAAAATTTAGCCTCAATTCTCCCACTTTTTTGCTTAGAAATAAATGCCGTGTTCCTACGGTGGGCGTTGTTTGCTGAGAATTATTACACCTGAAGTAATGAAATCGCTGGATATTAGCTGAGCAAAAGCAAACAGGCTATCTAAGAGATTTCAAAAAATGAAAACCTATACCTTTTGATTCTGCTCTAATCGGCTGGTAATCATTCAATTTTGCCATGCATTTCTATTGTGCTTTCATCTTCTCCTATCAATAAAGGTGCATTTTATCTGGTGGAAATTGAATGCAAAACGTTAGAGAGAGCAAAGGAAATATACCTGATCCGACCGGCTGTTTTTAGTTGCTTCGTTCTCTTCTCAAGACTTCTTGACCTATGCGCATTTTGATTTATTCCTACAATTATCATCCTGAACCCATTGGTATTGCACCGCTGATGACCGAGCTAGCTGAAGGATTAGTAGCTAGAGGTCATGATGTACGGGTTGTGACAGGAATGCCTAACTATCCCCAACGTCAAATCTATGAGGATTACAAGGGCAAACTATACTGCACCGAAGAGCGCAACGGAGTCATCATTCAACGGAGCTGCGTCTGGATTCGGCCCAAACCGGGCTTAGTTACCCGTATGCTGCTTGATGGCAGTTTTGTGGTTAGCAGCATGGTGCAGGCATTGCGCGGCTGGCGACCGGATGTAATTTTGCTGACGGTACCGCCACTGCCCGTTTCAGTGCCCGCTGCTTTATTGGGATGGATCTATTCCTGTCCAGTTGTGTTGAACCTGCAAGACATTTTGCCGGATGCGGCTGTGCATGTCGGGTTGATTACTAACAAACAGGCTATTCGGGTGTTTGAAGCGCTGGAAAAATTCGCCTACCGCACGGCCAGTGTAATCAGCGTGATTACTGACGGCTTCACCGAAAACCTCGCGGCCAAAGGCATCTCCAGAGACAAAATTCGCTGTATTCCGAATTGGGTAGACACCAAGTTCATTCGCCCGTTGAGTAAAGAAGGCAATGCCTTCCGCCAAGCCTATGGTCTAGAAGACAAATTCGTCGTGATGTATTCTGGCAATATTGCCTTAACTCAAGGATTAGAAACGGTGATTCGGGCAGCAGCCCAGTTGCAGCATATCCCAGAGATTGTGGTTGTGGTTGTGGGTGAAAAGCAAGCCCTGTCTGCGCTGCGTCAAACCTGTGAAGCGTATGGGGTCCATAATGTGTTGCTGTTGCCGTTTCAGCCGAGGGAACAACTGCCGGAAATGCTGGCTGCCGCCGATGTAGGATTGGTGGTGCAAAAGCGCAATGTGATCTCGTTCAATATGCCTTCAAAAATCCAGGTGTTGCTGGCGAGCGGTCGTCCGATTATTGCGTCGGTGCCACTGACTGGAACGGCAGCTCGTGCGATTCGTCAGAGCGGGGGTGGGGTTGTTGTAGAGCCAGAGCAGCCTGAAGCGTTGGCTGCCGCCGTCCAGGATTTGTATCTCAATCCGGCAAAAGCAAATACATTAGGACAACAAGGTAGAGCCTACGCCACTCAACATTATTCCTTTGATAAAGCCCTGAGCCGCTACGAGGAGTTGTTCTACGATGTCATTTCTCCTTCTGGTTCTCCAGCAAAGGCCTTACCTCAACTCACTACCGACAAGTCTGTGGCTGATGCTATGCCCATCGAACTTCAGTAGAACCTATTCCTAGTCCGTTCCAGCAACTTAGATGGATGGATTATCGCTTAGTCATTTCAGGCTGAACCAGGCAGATTCAACCGCAATCGCTGTCAGCCTGTTTTTTAATGGCAGCAAACTGACTGAGTTGAGTCGTGCTTGCGTTCTGGTTGAACCGCTAATCCTATTCAAAAGCGATCATTGTGTGCAAATTATTAGAGAAAAGGGCACCTTTGGCCGATAAATAGTCCCTGTCTTGTTCAGTCAAACCAAGGTTATCGCAAAATAGCGTTTGCTCGACTTTCGCAGTCCGCCAGTCTGTTTCAGTCAAGATGGCTTCACCTAGATCGGCCCCGATCAAATTAGCAGCAGCCAAGCTAGCTAGGCTTAGATCGGCCAAGCTCAGATCAGCACCGCGTAGGTCGGCGTCTCGTAGGTCAGCCCCATTCAAATTAGCTAACCGCAAATCAGCACCCCGCAAATCGGCCCCAATCAGATTGGCAAGACTGAGGTTTGCGCCACGTAAATCAGCTCCACTCAGGTTAACCTGGCTGAGGTTTGCACCAATCAAATAACTACTGACCAAATCGGCCCCGTTCAGATTCGCTCGCTTCAAGTCAGCGTTGCGCAGATCGGCCTCTCGTAGATCCGCTCCCCTCAGGTCCGCCTCACTTAAATTAGCGCCCATCAACTCGGCACTCATGTTGGGGTTGGTAGCTCGCCACTGGTTCCAAGCAGTAATGCTATATCTTAGGCGGGCAACTTGTTCAGCGGTAGTCTGAATCGCAAGCTGCTTTGCGAGTTCCCAGGTGATTGGTTGATTCACTGTCCAATTCTGCGTTACGTCTATGTAAAAGAGCGGAAGGGACCGATAAACGGATGAAAACCTAGTATCGATAGATTGCTCATTGTTTCCCAGAATAACACCCCTCTTTCAAGCCGTATAGTCTAGAATCTGGGGCAATTACTGTGAAATTTCTATAAAGTTGCTTAAAGTTTGAACACATCTGATAGTCTTGAGTAAAGATGCGAAAGCTCAGTAGGATTACAGAATTAATCTTTTTTTGGTATATTATTTGACTAAATAGTTCGCTGAATTGCGTCAAGTTGTTGATGGAAGTCGGTTGAACCTCTAGTTGAACCTCTAGCCGACTCTGGCTACCTCTGAGCTTTTGTTTGTGTGGATTCCCTTATTCAATGAGTTTAATAGCTATTGATCCAATTGTCTCAGGAAGTTTTGAGATTTCAAAGCTCTGACGGGTGTTGGGTAGGTTCTAAGTCTCGGTCTTCCAAGGCTCGACAGCTAGATCGGGCATGTAAGAGGAGCTGTATGAAAAGCACTTAGCGGTTGACTGTTGATGGCAAATGGAATTCAGTCTCACCTGAGTTTCAGTCCTTACGGTTGATGCAAAGTTGATGGGCAAAGGGTGAGTACCCAAGCTTGAGCGCTGGTCAAGGCTTCGAGTTGGGGAACGGGCACTCTGCCTGAATATGACAAGGCTAGAAAGTCGTTTAAAGAATTTCACAAAGCTTGAACAGGTGTGCTCTTGATGGGACACTACAGATTTTCCAAAGAATATTCCTTACCTCAACTGTTTGCTCAGTTGGTTGAACAGCAAGCGGATGGTTGCTTACATCTTTCGGGTGGCGTTGTCTCCTGGTTTGTCTACTTGAAGCAGGGCAAGCTGCTCTATGCCAGTAACTCCATTGATCCGTTTGGGCGATTTGACCGGTATTTACGCAGGCTCAGCGTGCAAATTCCGTCGCTGGTGAGTGCGATTCGGATTCAGGTGCGCTTGCTATTTGAAGCGCCAAAATTATTGTCTAATGAAGATTCTAGCCTCTGCCGAGATTATCAAGCTATCAATTGGCTGGTCGAGCAGCGCCATCTCAATTTAGCCCAAGCTGCCATTTTGATCGAAGAGTTGGCGAAGGAAGTGATGGAATCGCTGCTCTCGGTGCAGGAAGGAGACTACGAGTTGCTGACAATTGAGCATCTTCCTGTTTTTTGCCAGCTGGATCTGCCGTCGTTGTTGGAATTTTGTCAGAGTCGCTTACGGCAACGGCAGGCCGCTGGACTAACAGCCTCCTCCAGTCGCCCCACCTCATTCAACCCTACCAGCCCCTACTCCCTGTCCACTCTAGCCCAACAGTCGGCTACCGCCATTCGACCCGTTCACCAGCCGATTGCAGAGAAGGAGACAACGGGCCTTCACACCCTGCCTCGCAGCAAGTCGTCTTACACCATTGCCTGCATTGATGATAGTCCCGCCGTTTTGAAGTCGATCAACTCGTTCCTAGACGACGAAAATTTTTCGGTAATTATGATCAACGATCCGGTGAAGGCATTGATGCAGATTATCCGCAGCAAGCCCGATCTGATTTTGCTGGATGTGACGATGCCCAATCTGGATGGGTATGAACTCTGTTCCTTACTGCGCAAACACCCCAGCTTTCGCCAGACGCCGGTAATTATGGTAACGAGCAATACAGGCTTTCTAGATCGGGCTAAAGCCAAGCTAGTGGGAGCCTCAGGGTATTTGACGAAGCCATTCACCCAGCCAGATTTGGTGAAGATGGTATTCAAACACCTGACCTGAAGATAGGCGCTAGCAGGTTAGGCCTTTCAAACTGAGTGGTTTAGCTAAATGTGTTTGCTTAGTTATTCATCTGAATCTTCCACTTAAATTTCGTTTATTTGCGCTATTCCTCCAACTCAATATTCAAAATTCTATTTCACAGAGAGCACTGCGTATGAGCACTGTTTTAGTCGTGGAGGATACTCCCTCTGAACGCCAGCTACTCAGCCATTACCTTCAACAGGGTGGCTATCGCGTTATTGATGTGGACAATGCTAAAGACGCTTTAGATAAAGCGATTGCCCAGAAACCTGATGTCATTGTGACTGACATTGTCATGCCCGGTATGAGCGGGTTTGAACTTTGCCGTAGTCTCAAGCGCCATCCTGCAACAGAACATGTGCCGATTGTGGTTTGCAGTTCCAAAGATCAAGACATCGATCGAATGTGGGGACTCAAACAAGGCGCAACCATTTACATCACCAAACCCTTTACTCGTGAACAATTAATCCATGCAATTGAATCTCTCGTCCACTGAAACTCGCGCTACTCTGGCGATTCCGACTTCTCAGGCCGAAGCCACCTATCTCAAGTTTCGCCTTGATGCAGAAATTCCGGCGGTAATGGCTGTACGTTCGATTCAAGAGGCGTTTATCTTACCAGCCCGTCGGCTAACCACCATGCCCAATATGCCGGCTGCGGTGTTGGGATTAACGAATCGACGCAATCGTGTGCTGTGGGTGGTGGATTTAGCGCAGCTGCTAGGTTTATCGGTGCTTGATGCTACCGTGCAGTCGTACAGTCTGCTGCTGATTCAGGTCGGTGTGGTGCAACTTGGCTTAGCGGTGCAGCGGATTGAGGGCATGGTCCGATTTGCTGCTGATGCCATTCAACCTCCAATTGGGCAGATGAGTGCACTGTTGTTGCCCTATTTGCAAGGCTGTGCCCTTCAGCAGCAAGAAGATAAGCAGGACGTTGTATTGGTACTAGATGCAGAAGCGATTGTGCAAGCGCCAATTCTCAACCAGCACTCAGAATAAAAATTTAAGCAGAATTCAATTCAGAAATTTAGAGGCAGCGCAGTCAATCCAAGCATAATCATAAGATCCTCAAACTAATCTGCTTTCAATATCGCTCCTTGATCACCGTAGGCTTTTCTATGACCACACAATTTCGCAAATCTCCTAATGCTCAGTCTGGGATCAATAACGGATATTCAGATCGATTAAAGGACTTTGCTAAAGCTGTAGATGAAGATATAACTCAAACATCACCACCTGCTTCACGAGAGCGTTTTCACTGCCTGAGCCGATCAGATCAGTTACCGGTTCGGCGTAAAGCACTGCTAGCCCTGATCGCTTCTCAGGTATTTTCGACTGTGGGATTAATGGCCGCCAGTTCAATACCATTAATTTGGGCCGGACGGATGTACCTGAAGCAGCAGGCGCAATCCGAGCTGAGTCTGAGTGAGCAGGCGTATCAGCTAGAACTCGATCAGCTTGCTGCTAACATACGGGCAGAGGCCAGTCACCCAGCTCTAATGGCTGCCGCTAGAGATTACGAGGCCAGCCGGCCCCTGTCACCAGAGCAGGAGCGCGCCGTAAGAGACCAGCTCAAACAGGTGATGGCAGCTCGCGGTATCCAATATCTGACGCTGGTCGGAACCGATAAACGCACCATCGCCAGTACCAATGCTGAACGGAGTGGGACAGCGTTTGATCCAGATGGTTTAATAAGTCGCGTGCTAGCCAATCCCCAAGAACTAAAGACAACTGCTGTAGTCAGCCCACAGCAATCGCTGCCGTTAGCCAATCAGAATGGATTAATTCGCTATGCTGTAGTACCCATGCGCGATCCGGAGACGCAGGCAGTCTTGGCCGTTTTGTTAGCCGGTGATGTGCTCAATCAAGAGAGAGGCATTGAAACCCGAATCGAGTTTGATCAGGGTTACAGCGCAATTTACGCCCGCCAACCCAATGGGTTTGATCTCGTCACCAGTACCCTGTCGGGAGGCCAAATGCCTGAAGGAGCATCAACCGCTTTAGTTCCTTTACCCGATACCACCCTACTCGA
This sequence comes from Leptolyngbya sp. NK1-12, assembly GCF_032598965.1. NCBI lineage: Bacteria > Bacillati > Cyanobacteriota > Cyanophyceae > Leptolyngbyales > Leptolyngbyaceae > Leptolyngbya > Leptolyngbya sp. NK1-12. Next base: position 3,996,967 of record NZ_CP053586.1, on the reverse strand, counting down.
AGCTGCGACCAGCGCACCAGCTGGTGAAACCTCCACCCCCGTCAGCCAGCGTTCAGAAATCGCCGGACGCCCCCATATGCTAGTGGCTAAAGCCATCTCAGACGGCAAGGGAAATCCGGTGGCCGTTTTAATACATGGCAAATCAGAGGCACCGCTGCTGCAACTGCTGAAGCTGATTCTGGGATTACAGCTTGCGGTCGGAGCGGTTTTACTATTGCTGAATTTACTTTTAGCGAAATGGTTAGGAAAGTCGCTAGTGAAGCCAGTTGAGAATCTATATAGCATTGTGCTTCAGTTCATTCAAGGAAATCGAAATGTACGAGCTGAGGTATATGCGCAGGATGAGATTGGCGAATTGACTTTAGCATTTAATCGGTTGGCTGAAAGCATTGATCAGTCAGAAGCACTGTTGCAAGAACAGCATGACTCGCAGCAACAAGAAACAGAACATGCCAGGTTACTCACAGCTGTAATGATACAGATTCAGCAATCGCAGGACATTGAAGCGATTCTGAATACGGCAGTTACAGGTGGACGATCATTGCTCCAAGTAGACCGCGTCGTAATTTACCGCTTTAATACCGACTTCACTAGCGGTGAAATTGCGGCTGAATCAATAGGCGAAGGTTGGATCAAAGCATTAGGTAAAACGATCTACGACCCCCTCAATCCAATCTCGCTAGAACGCTACCGTAGCGGCAGGATCTCGATGGTGGAAAATTTGGCTGAAGCCAGCCTGTCCCGTTGCCATTGCGAAATTCTAGAGCGGTTAGAAGTGCAGGCGAACATTGTGGCACCGATTCTGGTGGGCGAGCAGTTGCTGGGATTGCTGTGCGCGCATCAGTGCAGTGGGCCGCGCCGCTGGCAACCCGCTGATGTGGAATTAATGCAGCAGCTTTCGACCCAGGTGGGCTATGCCCTCAACCAAGCCACGCTCCTCCACCAGCAGCAGATGATTGCCGAGCGCGAGCGGTTGCTGAATCAGGCCGTGTCTAAGATGCGGGAAACATTGGAACCGCAGGAAATCTTCAATACGGTCCTGCAAGATACTCGCCAGAGCTTAGCCGCAGACCGCACCGTGGTCTACCTATTCAACCAAAACTGGGAAGGCACGATTGTAGCCGAATCGGTGGCCGATGATTATCTAGCGGCCCTAGGTGCCCAAATTGCCGATCCCTGTTTTGCAGATAAGTATGTGGAGAAATACCGCAAGGGCCGAGTCCAAGCCACCAGCAATATCCGGCAAGCCAACCTGACCGAGTGCCATATCAATCAGTTAGAAGCTTTTCAGGTGAAAGCTAACCTGGTCGCGCCAGTTCTGGTCAAGGGCAAGCTGTTGGGGCTGCTGATTGCGCATCAGTGTAGTGCACCTCGGCAATGGCAGGAGGCTGATATCCGCTTCATGCGGCAAATCGCGATTCAGTTGGGGTTTGCGTTGGAGCAGGCGAATCTATTTAGCCAAAAGGAACAGGCCCGTCTAGAAGCCGAAGCCCTGTCCGAACAGCGGCAGCAGCAAAAAGAGCTATTGCAACAGCAGATCGTGAATTTACTCGGTCATGTCGAGGGAGCAGCTGGCGGCGATTTGACGGTGCGGGCCGAAGTCACAGCCGGAGAACTAGGCACCGTGGCCGACTTTTTCAACGCCATTATCGAAAGCCTGCGGCATATTGTCACCCAGGTGAAGCAATCAGCAATGCAGGTGAATACTGCCCTCGGTCAAAACGAAGATGCGGTACAGCGCTTGGCCGACGAAGCCCAGCAGCAGGCCGAAGAAACGACGCGGATGCTCACTGCTGTGGAACAGATGACTGCCTCGATTCAGGCGGTTGCTCAGAGTGCTCAACAGGCCGCTCAAGTGGCCCGGACCGCATCAGTGACGGCAGAAACCGGCGGCAATGCCATGGATTTAACAGTGCACAACATTCTCAGCCTGCGGGAAACGATTGGGGATACGGCAAAAAAGGTGAAACGACTCGGTGAATCATCCCAACAAATTTCCCGCGTTGTGTCGCTGATCAACCAAATTGCCCTGCAAACGAACCTGCTTGCTATTAACGCAGGCATTGAAGCGGCCCGGGCCGGAGAAGAAGGGCAGGGATTTGCTGTGGTCGCAGAAGAAGTGGGCGATCTGGCCGCTCGCTCTGCCGAGGCGACGCAAGAAATCGAGAAAGTCGTGGCGGCAATTCAGCGGGAGACTAGCCAGGTGGTCGAATCTATGGAGCAGAGCACGGTGCAGGTGGTGGAGGGGACACGACTCGTTGAAGCAGCCAAGCGCAGTTTGCAAGAGATTGTGGAGGTGTCGCGGCAGATCGACCAACTGGTGCAGTCGATTTCGGCGGCTACGGTTTCCCAGGTGGCGACTTCCGAAGCGGTTTCCCAGGTGATGCAGCAGATGACACAAGTGGCAGAACGCACCTCCGATTCGTCACGTCAAGTTTCTACCGCAATTCAGCAGACGGTCGCCATTGCCCAGGAATTGCAGCAGTCGGTTGAGGCATTCAATGTCAGCTAAACATCCATTCAAGTTTTGAGTTTTAAGTTTTGAGTTTTCAGTTTTGAGTTGCGAAACCTTCATAACCCAGCTAGTTAAACATTGTCGGCTGTAATGCAGTTCGAGGGATGTGGGATTAAACCGCAGCACGCAGGAAGGACTATGAGTATGGAGAACATGGATCGGGAGCAAGAAATCCAGCGGCAGTTTCTCGATGAGGCCCAGGAGTACATCCACACGCTGGCAACAGCGTTAGCCAGTCTATCTCAGGGGATCGAAACGGAAACAATCAATGCGGCGCTGCGAGCGGCCCACTCAATTAAGGGCGGAGCGGGCATGATGGGGTTTCCCATCCTCAGTAATCTGGCCCATCGGCTCGAAGATTCCCTCAAGGTGCTGAAGATTCAGAGAAATACGATTACGGTCGATGCCGACCTAGACCATTGGCTGCTGGTAGCAGTGGAGCGGTTGCAGCAGGTGAGCGAGTTCGCCCAGCAGGACCTGCCCCTCGATCCGCAGTGGTTGGCCGAACAGGTCAATCCAGTATTTGATCAGCTTCACGACCGCCTCGGAGAGCCAGAAGCTGAGGATGCCTACTCGATTTTGTCGCCAGAAGACGGGCAGGATGTGCTGCCGCTGCTGTTTCAAACCGAGGTCGAAGACAGTTTGAATCGCTTGGAGCAGGCGTTGCTTCACCATGACCCTGGCTTGACAGAACTGGTCAATAGCCTCACTGAAGAACTGGGCGGTATTGGGGAAATGCTTCAATTGACGGCATTTGTACAGCTCTGTGAGTCGGTCAAGCAGCACCTAACCGCCGTACCTGAACGATTGGGGGAGATTGCCCAGGCAGCCCTACAAAGTTGGCGCCGTTCGCAAGCCCTGATTCTTACCCATCACCTGAACGAACTTCCCAATCGCCTCACAGTGGCTGGAATCTCACTGCCGTCTCCAGACTCGACCGAGGTACTGATAACAGTGGAGCACCTCACCAGCAAAAGTTGGACAACTGACCGGGGGGCATCCCCAACCGAGGAACTGACTGCTGCTCTCAGGCCGGAAATCGAGGAGCCAAATGGCAACCCTGGGCATCCTGATGCGCAACCCATTGTCCACACGACCGCTCCAACCGATCCAAACGTTTTGCCACCCTTGATTAGCCCCATCACTCCAGGCGGACCAGAACTTCAACCCAGTCCAGAAGCAAAGCCGAATTCACCAGCACCTGACGCCTCAGACAATACCGTCCGCGTTTCAATCAAGCAGCTCGACCGGCTGAATGACTTGTTTGGCGAATTAACTATCGAGCGCAACAGCCTTGACCTCAACCTGAAGCGGCTGCGAGGTTTGATGCGCACCTTGACCCAGCGACTGCAAACTCTAGAGCAATCCAATACCCAGCTTCGAGATGTCTACGATCAGGTCGCAGTTGAAAAACCGAATGGGACCAATACACTGCTGTTCTCTTCACTGGCTGGGGGACTGGACGATGTCGCTGACTCCCGCCTCACTCAAGCTGGCCTTGTATCCCGATTCGACGCCTTGGAGCTGGACCGTTATGACGATGTACATTTGCTCTCGCAAGAGGTGATGGAAACCATCGTCCAAATTCAGGAAGTGGCGAGCGATCTGGAACTTGGCCTCGACGAAGCCGAACAAACGGCCCGCGAACTCCACAAAACCGCCCGCCATCTGCAAACTCACCTGACCCAAGTGCGGATGCGCCCCCTCTCAGACATTACGGATCGCTTTCCTCGCGCCCTGCGGGAGTTGGCGTTGCAATACGGTAAGCCCGTGCAGTTCCAGGTCGAGGGAGCCAACACCCTGATCGATCGCCATATCCTCGATGCTTTGAATGAGCCATTGCTGCATCTGGTGCGCAACGCTTTTGATCACGGCATTGAACTCCCGGAGACTCGCCAAGCTTGGGGTAAACCAGAACAGGGCAGAATCACCATCCGCGCCTTCCAGCAAAACAACCGCACTTGGATTACGGTAAGTGACGATGGCGGCGGTATTCCTCTCGATAAAATTCGTGCCCGCGCTCGCCAGATGGGGCTTGATCCAATGCTGTTGGCGGCAGCCAGCGACGAGGAGCTGCTGTCACTGATTTTTGAACCGGGCTTTAGCACCAGCGAGCAGGTGACGGCCCTCTCCGGTCGCGGTATTGGTATGGATGTGGTCCGCCAGCGGTTACGGCAAGTGCAGGGTGAGATTAGCGTCGATACCCAGGCTGGCCTTGGTACCACGTTTATGCTTTCAGTGCCGTTTACGCTGTCGGTGATGCGGGTGCTGATTGCCGAAAGCAATGGCTTTTTGATGGCTTTCCCCACCACTACAATTCAGGAAATGCTGATGCTGGCCCCAGAACAGGTGATTACCACAGCCGGCAATCTAGCCTTTAGCTGGCACGACACAATGGTGCAGCTGATTCGTTTGAAGCAATGGCTGAAATTTTCCGGTCCCCGGCCCCTCGATAATCTGGAGGGAACAGCCGTGGTCAGCCTACCTACCGTTTTGTTGGTGTCCCAGGGCAGCCAGATTGTGGGCTTAGAAGTGGATCGCTGCTGGGGTGAACAGGAGGTGGCGATTCGCACCATTCAAGGTGGTCCGCCTCTGCCTGCTGGGTTCAGTCACGGCACAATTTTGGGCGATGGGCGAGTGGTGCCGCTGGTTAGCGTACCGGATTTGCTGCGCTGGTTAACCACCTGTCAACGTTCCCAGATTGATGCGTCTACTGATGCTGCTTTTGTCCCTGCCACTCCGCCCCAAGCGCTGACCTTTCCCCGGTCCTTCCAGGCAAATTTGCTGCCTGCCACTGCGCGTACCGTATTGATTGTGGACGATTCGATCAATGTGCGGCGGTTTCTGGCTCTGACTCTAGAAAAAGCTGGCTACCAGGTGATCCAGGCCAAGGATGGGCAGGAAGCGTTAGACAAACTAGCCAGCGACATTGCCGTCCAAGCGATTGTTTGCGACATCGAAATGCCCCGATTGGATGGCTACGGCTTCCTAGCCCGACTGAAGGCTAACCCCGCCTACGACCAGATTCCCGTTGCCATGCTCACCACCCGCAGCAGCGACAAACATCGCCAACTTGCCCTTAGCCTGGGTGCCACGGCCTACTTCTCTAAGCCCTTTAACGAACAGGTGCTGCTGCAAGCGCTAGAGAAAATGGTAGCTGTGGGCTAAGCTTGCCTCTAGCGGATTTGCTTGATTCGGCAACCCGCCCGTGACGGTTGCGAAAGTTGATCTAGAATAAAGGCACCCAGATAGAAACGCCAAATTTGAAATTAGGTTTACCTGAAGTTCTGCTTTTTTCCCAGTTCTTTGAGATCAAGACCTTAATGATTCAGCGTTTACCTGAAGCAGCAGCAAGGACACTGCATGGGTGAGTTTGCCGGATTGCGCCAGCGGGTGTTGCATTGGTTAGCCAGCAACGTGCCTGAGTCGCGGGTAGAGCATGTGCTGCGCGTTGAGCAGATGGCAGCTGAGCTAGCTCGCAGGCATGGAGTGGAAGTGAGCAAAGCAGCCCAAGCTGGGTTGATGCACGACTTAGCCAAGTATTTCAAACCACAAGTTCTGCTGGAAATCGCCCGCGCTGAGGCGCTAATTACCGATCCGGTGGATGAGTTGAATCCCCATTTGCTGCATGCCGATGTCAGTGCGGTGGTAGCCCGCGACGAGTTTGGTATTCGCGATCCGGAAGTTTTGACAGCCATTGCCAACCATACCTTGGGCCGACCGGGGATGGATCACCTGAGCTGCGTTGTGTTTTTGGCCGACAGTCTAGAGCCGGGACGGGGCAGCACACCTGAGCTAGACATCCTGCGGCAGGTGAGTCAACAGGATTTGCACAAGGCCGTTTGGATGACCTGCAACCATACGCTGAATCAGTTAATTGCCAACCATCGCCTGATTCATCCCCGTGCCGTCGCCACACGCAATTGGTTTTTGCAGCGAGCGCGCCCAAAGGCAGAGGCTTCAGCGAGTTGAGTTTTGTTTGAAGGAGGAGTTAACCGATGCACCTAAACGTGAATAGTCCGAAGTTTGGTTACGCTGTTCATCAACTTTTTTAACGATTAGTCAAGGAGAAGATCTGTACTGCATGAACTCTATTCCAACCCCATCTTTCCCCAATCCGATCAATTCGAGTGCTGCCCTCCAGCCCGCCCGCACCGAAGCAGAAAGCCGTCAACTAGCACTGACGATTGCCCAGGCCGCTGATGATCGCAAAGGTGGCAATATTGTGCTGCTCAAGGTGGCCGACGTGTCCTACCTGGCCGACTATTTCGTCATCGTCACCGGCTTTTCTAATGTGCAGGTGCGGGCCATTGCTCGCTCGATTGAAGACAAGGTAGAAACCGACTGGCAGCAGTTGCCGCTGCGAATTGAAGGACAAACCGAGGGAAGCTGGGTTTTGATCGACTACGGTGATGTGATCGCCCATATCTTCATGCCCAAGGAACGCGAGTTCTATAACCTAGAGGCATTTTGGGGACATGCCGAACAGTTGCCGTTTGCCCTATCGAGTTCGCCAGAGATTCGCTAAATTAAAGAAACGAGTGCAGCCCCATTTGTTTTCTTGAGCCATGAATTCTTCTGCGCCTGTCTGTCCGGTTCCGGCGGAGCAACAGCCCATCAATGAGTATCAGGAGCTAAAGGAATCCTGGTTTTTTCGGTGGGCCACGGTGGAGTTGGGTAGCTACTTGAAGCCGATTGTGATTCTCTGGGTCGTAGGCTGGCTGTTGGCCGCTCCGGTTGCCGCAGTCAGCTTTCCCCCAGCGAAATATCCGCTGCAATTTTTCTTGAGTGGAGCCGCAGGAGCAATGGTGCTGCCGCTACTGGCGTTGATCCGGCTCTACCTGGGCTGGATCTATGTCTGTAATCGCCTGCTGCAACCAACGGTATTTTATGAGGAATCGGGCTGGTACGATGGGCAGGTTTGGCAAAAGCCGGAAGAAGTGCTGCAACGCGACCGGCTGATTGTTACTTACCAAATTCGCTCATTGCTGCGGCGGTTGCAGTTAACCTTTATTGTGATCGCGTCGCTATTGCTGGCTGACGGCATGATTTGGATTTTTTTGTGATTCTAATTATCAACAATTATCAATTTTTCTATGCCTGTGGAATTTTTGGATCAACTGCTTGCGTCTGCGCCCGGAGTGTGGCAAAGTCATAGCCATGACTAGGGGAAAACGTACACAATCGGCAGAGTTAGAAGTCCGGCTCCTACGAGAAGGCATTGTTGAATCAGTTCATCGGGTTCAGGCTGTTGTTGCAGATAACCGAGGCCGGACGCTGTCAGTTGCAGGCAGTGCTGAAGCCGCCACGTTTGTTCGGTCTGCTCTGAAGCCGTTTCAGGCGCTTGCTGTCACTACAACCGGCACGCTGGAGCGCTATGGTCTCAACGATCGAGATTTGGCAATTATGTGTGCCTCCCATCAGGGTACAGTAGCCCAAGCTCGACAAGCCTTTAATATCCTCTGGCGCTGTGACATTCCACCTTCGGCTTTACAGTGTCCGATTCCTGCTGGCAAGCGCAGCCCGCTAGAACACAACTGTTCTGGCAAACATGCAGGTATGCTGGCTGTGTGTCGTCAGCGCAATTTCCCGTTGAGTACCTATCTACAGCGCAATCATCCGGTACAGCAGCTTATCTTGACAAAGGTGGCCGAACTGCTGCGGATGCCGCCCGCCGAATTTATTAGTGCCCATGATGATTGTGGTGCTCCCACCTACTTTATGCAGTTAGCCCAAATGGCGACGCTCTACGCCCGTCTTGCTTCGGGTGACAATCTCGACATGGAGCGGATCGTTAGGGCCATGACGCACCATCCCAGTCTGATTTCGGGCAATGGCCAGTTTGATACCGAACTGATGCGTCTCTCAGAAGGAGAACTAGTCAGCAAAGCCGGTGCAGAAGGCATTCAGTGCATTGGGCGCATCGGCGAGGGGCTAGGGTTAGCAATCAAAGCGGTCGATGGAGCCAAACGCGCCAAGCACGCGGCGGCTATCTATCTGCTCAAGCAAATGGGCTGGATCACGCCTGCCTTAGAGGAACGTCTGACCGAAATCTTCATGACCCTGGGTGATTATAAACGCCTAGAAGTGGTCGGTGAACTGTCGATGCTGTAGGCAAGATGGCTTTGGCTGAAATTTGAACACCATGCACGGCAAGCTTTCTTGGTATGCTGAAAGACTGAACTCTTTTGCATTTCCCTTATGCCTGCGCTCACCAGTTCACCTGCTATCACGGCTTTTCCCCTCACGGCTGTCGTGGGGCAGGAAGCAATTAAGCTCGCCTTGCTGTTGGCCGCGATTGATCCAGCACTCGGAGGTGTGGTGATTGCCGGACGGCGCGGTACAGCCAAATCGGTCATGGCCCGGGCAATCCATGCGCTGCTGCCGCCGATTGAAGTGGTAAAAGGCTCCTGCTGTAACTGTGACCCGACCCAGCCCAACGAATGGGACGACGAAACAATCGCCAGATTCGCTAGTGAGTTGAATTTCTCAGGGCTGCCAACCGAGATCATTCCCGCCCCATTTATTCAGGTTCCTCTGGGTGTGACCGAAGACCGACTGCTGGGATCAGTGGATGTGGCGCAGTCGATTAAGCGCGGCGAAACGGTATTTCAGCCCGGATTGCTGGCCGAAGCCCATCGAGGGGTGCTGTATGTGGATGAAATCAACCTGCTCGACGACCAGATTGCAAACCTGCTGCTGACTACTCTGAGCGAAGGCCGTAACCAAATCGAGCGGGAAGGTATCAGCTTTCAACATCCCTGTAGGCCACTGCTGATTGCCACCTACAATCCGGAAGAAGGCGATCTGCGCGAACATTTGCTCGACCGGATTGCGATTGTCCTCTCTGCCGATGCCGTGCTGGGATTGGATCAGCGAGTTGAGGCAGTGGATCAGGCCACGCAGTTTGCGGAATCGCCGCAAGCCTTCTTGCAACAGTACGCAGAGGACATCGACGGTTTGAAAACTCAGATCGTCTTGGCACGAGAATGGCTCAAGGATGTGCAAGTCCAGCCCGAACAGATTGCCTACTTGGTTAATGAAGCGATTCGGGGTGGGGTGCAGGGCCATCGGGCCGAACTGTTTGCCCTCCGGGTTGCTAAAGCCCATGCTGCTCTTGACGGACGTACCGCCGTAAACGCTGAGGATTTGCGACGAGCCGTTGAGTTGGTGATTGTACCCCGATCCACGATCGTGCAGACACCTCCAGAAGAAATGCCGCCCCAACCGCCACCGCCGCCGCAAGACCAGCAGGAGTCGGAGCAGGATCAGGACGAAGACGAACCCGATGAGCCAGAAGATGAGCCACCCGAAGAACCGCCCAGCATTCCAGAAGAATTCATTTTCGACCCAGAAGGTGTGCTGCTGGACCCATCGGTGCTCTACTTTGCCCAAATGGCGAGCCGACAAGGCAAATCCGGTTCTCGTAGTACCATCTTTTCGGAAGATCGGGGCCGCTACATTAAGCCCGTCTTACCGAGAGGTACGGTGCGGCGAATTGCGGTAGATGCAACCTTACGGTCAGCCGCTCCCTATCAAAAAGTGCGGCGGCAGCGCTATGAGCAAACCCATCCAGCGTCGCGTAAGCGGGTGTTTGTGGAACAAGGCGATCTGCGAGCAAAACGGTTGGCCCGCAAGGCCGGAGCGCTGATTGTCTTTGTAGTAGATGCCTCTGGCTCGATGGCATTGAACCGAATGCAGTCCGCGAAGGGTGCTGTTTTACGCTTACTGACCGAAGCCTACGAGAATCGCGATCAGGTGGCCCTCATTCCGTTTCGGGGGGAACAGGCCGAGGTGCTGTTGCCTCCTACCCGCTCGATTACTGCTGCCCGCCGTCGCCTAGAACGCATGCCCTGTGGTGGTGGCTCTCCCTTGGCCCATGGATTAACCCAAGCCGTCCGGGTAGGTATGAACGCCAAACAATCCGGCGATATTGGTCAGGTCGTGATTGTGGCGATTACGGACGGTCGTGGCAATATTCCGCTGGCTCGTTCCCTGGGTGAACCCTTACCGGATGGCGAAAAACCGGATATCAAAGCCGAACTGCTGGATCTAGCCGACAAGATTCGCCTGACTGGATTCCAGCTTTTGGTCATCGATACTGAAAACAAATTTGTCTCGACCGGATTCGCTAAAGAAATCGCTAAACACGCGGGTGGCAAATACTATCACTTGCCCAAAGCCACCGATCAGGCAATCGCAGCCATGACCAAAGGAGCCTTACGGGATATCACGGGCTAGCAAGCTCCAGCACTCAGCAACAGGTTAAGTACTCGTCGATCGCGCCTAGGGCGATCAGCGTACTTCTCTGAGTTGGCGATAGGTTCAGAGCGCCAGTAATGTTCATGCCTTCGTAAAGTCTGGGTAGCCGCAGGGTTTTTAGCTCCTTGCCGGTTTCTACCTGCCAGAGTTTGATCGCCTCATCGTTGCTGCCGCTGGCTAGAAGCTTGCCATCCAAACTAAACGCCACCGACCGCACCCGATCTGCGTGACCTTCGAGAGCCTGTAAGCACTGACCTGACTTTACATCCCACAGCCGCACCACCCGATCATCGCTGCCGCTCGCCAAAATGCGGCTATCTCGACTAAAGGCCACCGAGCGGATTCCATTCTTAAAACCATCCAGTGTGCTGAGATTTTTGCCGCTTTTCACGTCCCACAGCCGCACCATTCGACCGACACTGCTGCTGGCCAGTGTCTTGCCATCGGGGCTAAAAGCGACTGACCGAATCCAGTGGGTATGTCCTTTCAACGTATTCAAACACTGATAGGTACGCACATCCCACAGTTTGACTGTCAGGTCGCTACTGCCGCTGGCGAGGGTGTTGCCATCCGGGCTAAAGGTAACCGACCAAACCCAGTCGGTGTGTCCAGATAGAATTGCTAGACATTGCCCGGTCATGACTTGCCAGAGCCGAACTGTTCTGTCGCTGCTGCCGCTGGCGAGTATTTGCCCATCCGGGCTAAAAGCCACTGAATGCACACCATCCCCATGCCCAGAGAAAATCTTCAAGCATTCCCCAGTGCCCATATGCCAGAGGCGAATTGTGCAGTCCTCACTGCCGCTGGCAAGCAGGCGGCCATCGGGACTAAAGGCCACCGACCAAACGCGGCTCTTATGCTCCGATAACTCAATTAGGCACTGTTCGGTCGCTATATTCCAAATTCGAACTGTTTGATCCTCGCTACCGCTGGCCAGGGTTTGCCCGTCCGGACTAAAGGCCACCGAGCGAATGCCACGAGCATAGCCCTGTAGGGTTTTCAGCCGTTGCCCGTTCTTCACATCCCATAGTTTCACGGTTTGATCATCGCTACCGCTGGCTAGAAGCTGCCCATCGGGACTGAATTTGACCGAGCGCACCCAGCTTGTATGCCCATGCAGAGTCTTCAGCAGTTCACCCGTTTCCACCTGCCAGAGCCGCACGGTTTGATCTTCACTGCCGCTGGCCAAAACCTGACCATTTGGACTAAAAACTACTGACCAAACCCAGCCGCGATGCCCTTTTAAGGTGCGCCAGCATTTCCCAGTCTCTAGAGTCCAGAGGCAAATTGTATGGTCACTACTGCCGCTAGCGAGGGTTTGTCCATCAGGACTGAAAGCCACCGAACGCACGCCACGCAGATGCTGCTTCAGCACTCGTATACAGTTTCCTTGCCTCACATCCCAGAGACAAATTGTGTGGTCACTGCTACCGCTGGCTAGAAGCTGCCCATCGGGACTAAAGGCCACCGAACGTACCACGTTGGTATGCTCTGTCAGTTTGTGGATGCATTCACCTGTCGCAACCTGCCAAATCCGCACCGTGTGGTCATCACTACCACTGGCTAGAAGCTGCCCATCGGGACTAAAGGCGACTGAACGCACCCAGCTCGTATGGTTTTCCAGAATTCGGTTACACTGCCCAGTCGCCACATTCCACAAGCGAATCGTTTTGTCTTCACTGCCGCTCGCGAGCGTTTGCCCATCGGGACTGAAGGCTACCGACCGCACCCAGTCCTCGTGCCCTTGCCAGGTGGCGATCTGTTCGCCTGTGACTAAATTCCAAATGCGGATTTGATTATCAGTGTCGCCAGTGGCCAACCGTTTGCCATCTGGACTAAACGCCAGCGACAGAATGCTGCCCAACTTTTCGGCGAAAACCGATTGGGCTAGATCGGCTCGCGTAAAGTTGACGCGATGCAGCTCCATATCCTTGAGATAGGCTTGTCGCACCGTCAGTCGAGAGAAATCGCAGTCGCTTAGGTCCAGACGCATTTGTCCCATGAGGTTCAGCAGATTGCCCGCCATATAGCCCGGTTTGAGTGGAGCCTGCTGCTGTTCGGCCACCAACTGCAAAAGGCGCTGTTGAACGGCTACCTCGTTGGCGAAATTAGTGGCTAAGCGTTCAATCAAGGGCTTTAAAATCAGCCCAATTTGCCGCTCGCGGATGTAGTCTTTTGCCTCGGCCTTGATCAAGGCGTGACTGTTGAGTAGCTTGATTTTTCCAGAGCTGATTTCTTCATAAACACGCTCAATCAAACGATTCGCCACATATTCCATCACGACCGGCTGAAGCGAAAATAAGGCTTTATCCCGTTCGACCAATGAGCGGCGACTTAGAGATTCCAACGCTTCTAGCAATCTGGGTTGAGCTACGGGCGGCACCATGTCATTGCGTAATTCGGTCAGCGAGGTTGGTTCTGCACTCAGGGCTAGCCAATACATGATGTGCCGTTCTAAGCGAGAAAGCCGCTCAAACTGCTGCCGAAGCAGATTCGAAATATCGCCAAATACGGCAGTTCCCTGGTTCAAAAATTCGGTTAAACTGCCGCCAAACACTTCTTGGATTGTGACTGAAGCAATCTTGAGCGCCAGAGGATTGCCGCCATAGAGCTGGTTAATGGTGGACCAAGCCTGGTCTGACTCCGCAAAAAGCCCCCTTTCCTTGAAAAAGTCGCGGGCTTCAATGGCTGTTAATCCTTGCAGGTGAAAGGCTCGGACTTTTCTGCCTTCGAGTTCGGTAAATTCTTGAGTTTTTTCGCTGCTGGTAGCTACCAAACAGCTCTGATGCTCGGTTTTAGCAACGAGTCGCAACAATGTGCCATAGTCCTGATAGCCCTCCTGATAAGTACCGGCCAAAGCATCGCGCCGCAACGTGTGCTCGATACCATCTAGGATCAACAAACAGCGATGGCGTTGCAAATAGCCAAGCAGCTGCACCATGCGCTCGTCTAGGTTTTCAGAGAGTCTATCAACCTGCCCATCGCCAAGTTTTTGCAGTAATTCTGCCAGAATTTCGTTCGGAGGCGGGGTGTGACTGAGCGAGCACCAAACCACCTGCTCAAATTGGTCTTTGACTCGCTTGACGAGTTCCGCCACCAAACTTGTTTTGCCAATTCCACCACTGCCTAGCACCTCCACTAAGCGACAGCGCTCCTTAACAACCCAGGCTTCTAGCTGATCCAATTCCCGACTGCGGCCATAGAAAGCATCAACCTCGGCAAGGCTTTCAAACACCATCTCCGGTGTATCTGCCCATTTTGTGGTCTGTTTCGTGGATTTGGGTGCAGATACTGACCTTGATAGATCTTTTGGATCTTCGGCTGGTTCAGCCTGCAATTGAGACGGGTACTGCTGCTGATATTGGGACATCAATACCTGTAGAAGCCTAGCTAGCTTGCCCGGCCCCCTGCCGAGAATATTAAACTTGCGGTAGACCTCACCCAATCGTTTTCGAGCAGCGGCGGCGTCAATTTCCAACGCCACAGCAATATCAGCCATAGAGTTGCCTTCTAGGGCAAGGTGCAGGACTTGAAACTCCGTATCTGAAACACCACGGCGACTAACGAGCGTTCTTAAGGCGTCTTGGGGGATCACTGCAACTAGCTCGCATTGCTAAAGGTTCAGTTCAAGGCTGATACTCTTTTCTAGCACAAATCACTTATGTGATTCACAACTTTCTCTACGATAGTGCGTGTTGTGAGATTTCTGGATGAATCTTCCGTGAAGTCTGACCTGCCAGTAGATAATTCAATCAGATTATTCTCAAGGCTGCAAACCGTTTTTGCCTCCTGGTTTGACCATTGGCTGAAAACAAAGTGCTATAGTAAAATTGTCTCTTTCTCACAATTTGGTTGATATTCTCACAAAAGTGAGATATGGTTATGACGTAACCCATTCCATCCAAGTTTCCATTCAGGTAAAGGCGGTTGTCAGACAGAACCTGCGCCAATGCACTAAGCCAGAACAGCCAGAACAGAATGAATGGCAATGTGGTGTGAGACCATGTGAGATCAATAGGTTTTCTTGGCGAATTTTTTATTAATTTTGCTATGGCAGCGACGATGGGAGTGCTGCCTTTTGATTGAAGGTAGGCAGTAAGGCGTTGCCAAAAACAATTTTCTCACTTGAGTGAGAGTGCGGATTGAAATACTTCACATAGTCAAATGCCTTCCTTGGGGAAGGCAAATTCGACATCCAAACATCCAATCAGTTTTTCATTCGAGGTAGGTGCGATGATTATGAGTAGTCTATTCCTTCCTTCTAATTCCCAACTGCTGCCTGAGCCTGCCTTGGGAATTACAGATCGACCGATTGCCTATGGTCAGAATGGGCGAGTCAAGTACAAAGGAACCTACTGGTCTGCCCAACTGTATCGGCCGGAGCCAACGACAGTAGTCTCTGTTGGTGAACCTGTGAGCATCATTGGAATACGCGGAATTACCTTACTCGTGACGCCAACCGCATCCTGAGGGCGCTGATCATGATGGGAAGACCACCCGAGTATAGTCCGTTGCTAAAGTTTGCAGGAAATGTACTCAAATATTATTTGCTGAGCTGGCTTTGCTTTGCAGTCATTTGTATTGTATTGGCTGGTCTTGGGGCATTCGAGGTAATTGCCTTTCTGGTTGCGACAGTAGCACAGTTCCTGCTACGCCTAGTGGTTTTCATCTTTTGCCTAGTCGTAGTTGGGGCTGTGGCTGAAGCTTGGAAACACTGGTGAGGTAGGGGCAAACTGACTTGAAAGCTTGAATAATCCTCAATCCTTGAGGCAATACAGATTTAGGGATTGGGCTGTCACCTGCTATCCGTCATTGCAATTTGCTTCGAGGCTGACCAACGTTCAACGACGGGTGACAGTTTAAGTTAGGTTTTTCTAAAGTTAAGACTGGACGATGCTTAGGGATCGGTCTGGAGCGTCTGCGGTTGCAAAAACACCATCATTTGCTCTAAACCTCGCTGAATCCGGCGAGTTACGGTCATGGGGCTGACGCCAATCCGCTCGGCCACTTCTTTGCGAGACAGTTCATTGAAGAAGACAAATTCGATCGCAGCTCTGGTCTTATCTTCTAATTGGCTCAGGGCACGCTGGAGCTGTTGCCGGTCTTCTTCTAGCCGCTGGAGCGCCTGATAGCGAGCATCGGGCAGAGTTTCACCCAACGTAATCGAAGAATCAACCTGCTGGCAAACGGTAGCATCTAGGCTGAGAGGTAAACGATTCTTAACGGCTAGCTTGATTTCGCGCCACTCATAAGCAGAAATTCCCAGTGCTTCAGCAATTTCTGTGTCGTTTGGCTGATAGCCCAGTTTCTTAGCTAAAGTTACCCGAACTTTCTGACCTTCTTTTTGTAGATCTTGCCAGCGTCTGGGCACCTTAATAGAACTACCCCGGTCGCGGAGAAAATGCAGCATTTCACCCCGAATGTAAGGCACCGCAAACGAGCTAAAGGCACAACCTTGACTAGGATTAAACCGTTCGATTGCCCGGATCAAACCGAGATAGCCAATTTGTTCCAGGTCTTCGTAAGGTTCGGCACACTGATGACTGACTCGATGAGCAATCTTACGAACCAAGCCAGCATTCATGCGCACCAGTTTGTTACGGAGTGCTACAGAAGGATTTTGCTGATAGGCCATCAACAATTCCATGCAGTTAGAACGAAGAGAAGATTGAGTAGCCGTCATTTGAATGAACCACCTTGTATCGGATTTAGGCTCATTGTCGGCAGAGAAGAGATAGCAAACCATCGTTATTCCACGGGAATGAACGGAGGCTGCCTCGGTAGGATCAGCAGAAATACTGACCACTTACTGAGCCACTACGGGATCTTTGAGCAGACAGCGGCGTTTCACACGCAAAGATTGGCACTCGTTTCGGGATAGATCACCTAAAATCGAGTCAGAACCCGATCCGCATAGTGATTCAGCAAACGGGACTGTCAGTTAACAAGTTTGTTAACAAGGAACTATCTATGAGCAATTCCAGTAACTTTCGGAGTGCCATTCGTCAGGCACAGGGACAAGCCCTGATCGGCCCCAATGTAATTTCCAACGCGCTGCCCTATCTCGGCGGTGGTCTGATTCTCACAGCGGTTGGTATCTACGGCGGCTTGAGGGTGATTCAAGCGAATCCGGCACTGTTTATGCCGACATTCATTGGGGCGCTGGTCCTTCAGTTAATTTTGTTTTTTGTGGCCAGGGGAGTTGCCGAAAAGGGCAATAACAGCACCGCCTTACCCCTGCTGGCAACCTACAGTTTGCTAACCGGATATACCCTGAGCGGCATTGTGCAGGTGGCGCTGGGGACTCAAGGCGTGGGTGTGGCCGGTATCGGCATTGCGGCCCTTGGCTGTGGTGCGACGTTCATTGTGGCACGTCAGATTGGTTCCAACCTATCAGAGCAGGATGGCTTAGCATTCGGCAAAACGATTCAGATTGGGATTATTGCCCTCCTGGTTGTCTTGGTGCTGCAACTGCTGTTTAGCTTGTTTGGCGTTTTTACTCCAACCTGGTTAGAAATCGCGATTTCTGGGCTTGGAGTCATGTTGTTTGCCGGTGCTGCTGTGGTTGATTTCTTTGTGTTGCCGCGTGCCTACCGAGATGATCAGTATCTTCCGGCTGCGCTGTCGATGTACCTCACCTACATCAACCTGTTCGTCTTCATTCTGCGGCTTTTGATCGCAGTCAACCGCGAGTAGAACCCGTTTTGGGATAGATTACATACATTTGAAGATCTAACGATCAAGGACTGAGTGGAAATTCTGCTCAGTCTTTTGTGTTTCAATTGGGTTTCAGGTTAATTTTCAGTACAAACGACTCATTCCCTTTCTCCATGTCTCGTTCCAGAGCACTCCAATACTACGTTCTGTCCCGGCTGCTGCTAGCTCCGCTGATGATTTGGACCATCACGACGGTGATTTTTCTGCTGCTACGGGCCACCCCAGGCGATCCGATCGACTCGCTGCTAGGCCCCCGCGCCCCCGAAAGTGCCAAGGCAGAACTGCGGGCTAGTCTAGGGCTAGATGCGCCCCTATGGTTGCAGTATCTCCGCTACATGGGCAGTTTGCTGCGGTTTGATCTGGGCACTTCGCTCGCTAGCCAAGGCCAATCGGTTTGGGAAATCATTCAGCAGCATTTTCCGGCCACAATGGAGCTAGCCATCTTCAGCATGCTGGTGTCTGTAGTAGTGGGAGTAAGCGTTGGTGCGTTGGCGGCCTCTAAGCCGAATACGCCAATTGATGTGGGAGGACGTTTGTTTGGTATCTTTACCTACGCCGTCCCGATGTACTGGTTTGGCATGTTGTTGCAGTTGGTATTTGCAGTTCAGTTGCGCTGGTTCCCGCTAGGCACTCGGTATCCGCTCAGGATGGCTGCGCCTCAAGGGCCGACTGGCCTGTATGTAGTTGACAGTCTGCTGCACGCCAATTTCGAGCAGTTTTTTACCAGTTTGTACTACTTGGCCCTGCCTAGCCTCACCCTCGGCCTCCTGCTCAGCGGTATCTTTGAACGCATGGTGCGGGTGAACCTGAAGCAGACGTTAAAGGCAGACTATGTCGAAGCAGCGCGAGCACGGGGCATCCCTGAATCCCGCATTGTGGTTGCCCATGCCCTTAAGAATGCCTTGATTCCGGTAATTACCGTGCTTGGCTTAACCTTTGCCTCACTGTTGGGCGGCGCGATTCTCACTGAAGTGACATTCTCCTGGCCAGGTCTCGCAAATCGACTTTACAGCGCTATTTCTCTGCGCGACTACCCGGTAGTACAGGGCATTATGGTGTTTTTCTCAGTGATTGTGGCCTTGGCTAGCATTTTGATTGATATTCTCAACGCCTATATCGATCCACGGATTCGATATTGAGAGAAGTTTTGAGTTAATGCCCCTGCATCAATCCGGAGCGATGGCGGAATCGGCTGGCTGGCTGGTATCGGGTGAAGGCTTGGCTTTTTCCTCAGCTTCAGGTTTTTGAGTTTTTGGAGTCAGCCATACAACCTGCCGCTGCTTGGGGTTGAAGCGAATATTTTGCTCTTGCATGACGGTCACTGCCTGCTGCGGATCGAAGTGCCGATCAAAGTCTTCTTGCAGACCTGCGACCTTTGTGCTAGCTTCCTTGACTTCGGCTTCTAGTCTGACCAAATCGGCCTGTTGCTGGGTATTGTAAGGAATCAGCCGAGCTAGGGTAATAATTGCGGTTGTGGCAAGCAGCAGATTTACTCCTAGTTTTACCGTAGTTTCAACCGCCAAGGTATGGTGGGGCGAACGCTGAGGAGGCCGACGGGGCTGTCTGCGAACTCGATGCCGACGAGAGGGATTTGGCGAGGGAGATGGATCATGTTGAGGTTGCAATGCGTTCATAGTCGTCAAACCCTGCTCTCAAGAGGGGCAATTTTGCAAAGAAATAAATCGCAAGCGCTAAAGGATGCACCGTTAGCCCGTTGGTTCTAGGCTTCAGGAACTGCTTGCAAACAAGAGATTAACGCAAAATTTTTAATTTGCAAGCTTAATTTTTTGAGCTGCACGCCTATTTTATTCGCTCAAGAAATTTCTAGCTCAGTACTAACACAGTTCTGAGACTTTGTTTCAACTTGAGAAAGTATTTTTGCATAACTGACTTACTTTTGGCAGTCCTGTGAGTCAGTCATCAAAAGACAGTTCAGACGCTATAGGCGGGCTAGAGCAAGCCTATACCAGTGGTAACCATGAAAGTTAAAAGCCAAAATTTTCTTGACTGCTGACTGAACTTTACAATTTCTTTATGCTGCTTTAAATAGAACAGGGAGTACAAACCGCTGCATCGACCTAAGTGCCCAATTCGAACACTAGGCCCGATCCAGAGACTGACTCCCCGTTTTGAATTGGCAAAATATCCCGCTGGCTATTCGTTGCTGCCTCTAAAGCTTGCTTTGCAATCTAGAGCGCATTTCGTCAAACCAGCGGTAGTGGATCCCTTCGCTGATAGCTTTGATAGCTCTATTTATACAGCTCGGTGGAGAGCCGGAACGCCAACACAGCCGGGATCAGGGCAATGACCAGCGCAACATAGACTTGAGTATCTGATATAGACATGATTTAGAAAACTCCTAAGGTCATGTGATATATGGCAAGCAACCTTGCCCACTTCTGGATGAAGTAAGCATGGGCTAACGTCATTAAATGTCAGATAAATCTGGGCATTGTGGAACCCTTTGTCACATGATGTAACAAAGAACGGACGTTCTAGAGTGTGGTTTGATCGCCGTTGTTGCTTTGTAGATCTTTCTAGATTCCGTGTAACTAGGATGTAACTGCCTATTGCAACGCTGTAGACATCGAAAACTAGGATCAAGGGTTATCCTGGGAAAACGGAGATTTCAGCAATATGGTGTTGATCCTGGATGTGCAGCCTCATGATTTAACACATTTGCTGGAGTCAGGTTCAAAGTCTGATCCGGCTTTAGGCTTCTCGATTTTTGTTCTTCATCTTCAGTAGGGAGAGCCACTCGTTGGAAGATAAACGACCTACCCGGCTTCAGTTTGAACGGCAGCTCAGGCGTGTCCAGCGTGATGTGCTGCGCATGGGTGCTTTGGTGGAACATTCTTGTTGGCTAGCGCGGAAGGCTCTTTGTGAGCGTGATTTGGAAGCTGCTTATCAAATTTCAGTGCAGGATAAGCAAATTGACCAGCTTTACCGCCAGATTGAGGTCGATTGTGTCAATCTAATGGCGTTACAAGCTCCTGTCACGCAAGACCTGCGCCTATTGAGCGCCTTGATGCAGCTAATTCGCGATTTAGAACGAATTGGCGACTACGCCGAAGACATCGGAGAAATTGCCGTCAAGCTGTTTCCCTACCCAGTGCAGCCCTGTATGGAACGGGTGCAAATCATGCTGGATCGCTGTCGGGCGATGCTGGCCATGGGGTTAGCGGCCCTTTCTGATCTGGATGCCGAATCGGGACTGGACATCAAGCTCAAGGACGATGCGGTTGATTCAGATTACGAGTCGCTCTACAACTTGCTGGTTCACCACACGGATATCACCGACACGATTGAACCTACCGTGCTGCTGGTTTTGGCCATTCGCTATCTAGAACGCATGGCTGATCATGCCACCAATATCGGTAAGCGAGTCGCCTACATTGTGACCGGGAAACGGTGAAGCATAGCTGAGGATTTTGTCAAAGCAATATCACTCAACAGAAAAATTTCTCAGATGGACATGTTTTGCGTGAAAAGTGTTAATAAAATGAGTAAAGTGCGAAAATGAACGAAATTTTGGCACTCACTTCAGACCTCGTTCACTCGACTCGGTGTTCGTTAGCCTGATTTCTTGGCTGTATCAGCATTCTGTAGGGCCGATAATTCGGCAACTGTCGGTTGGCGCAACCTGCGACAGAGGATTGCAGAGGCGGGTACAGATTTCTGGAGGGATAGTCTGAAAGCGCATCCCCTTTGCCATGCAGACTAAGGAAGCAGAGATAGGCCTGAACCGTTCACACTCGGAACATTCATGCCTGAACCGTTGCAGCAGCTAAAAAGACATCTCGGTTGACGAGTGAAGTTAGCTGACACGCTCTGTTCACCTTAAGGGCAAAACGTAAAGGAGAGTGCTGGAGAACCGCAGCCTAGGCGATTTGTGTAGACTGTGGCGGCTACTGCACCCATCTCTAGGGCGGATTATGATTGGGTGTCCAGAATCGAGAATCATTTCGGCTGGCTTAGCGTATAACGATCAGGGTCGGATGGAGCTTAAATCATAAGGACCAATCGCTACATGGAATTTTCGATTGCAGAACTACTAGCCAATTTCACAGACGACAAGTTAGTTGCTCCTAAGGCTCTGGAGAAGAAACTCAACTGCAAAGATGAGACCAGCCAACGCTTGTTGCAGATTGTTTTAGATGCACTGGAAAAAGCCAATATTCTGGTGCGGGAGCGGGGCAAATACCGCCGCATCTTTGAAGACGATGTGGTGGAAGGCAAGCTGCGCTGCTCGAGCAAAGGGTTTTGTTTTGCGATCCAGGATGTGGAAGGTTCAGAAGATATCTACATCCGCGAGAGCCATTTGAATACAGCCTGGAACGGGGATCGGGTGCTGGTGAAAGTCACCAAAGAAGGCACGCGGCGACGCAGCCCCGAAGGAGAAGTAAGGCTGATTTTAGACCGGGCAAATTCCTCGGTGTTGGCTCGAGTCAAACAGGCAGAAAACGGCTATCGAGCCACACCCCTGGATGACCGGCTGCTGTTTGAAGTCGAGCTGAAAGAGAACGGTGTCAACTTAGAAGAAGCGGTAGATCAGCTTGCCCATGTGGAAATTCTGCGTTACCCGCTGGGCAACCATCCACCCCTGGGACGGGTGGCACAGATTCTAGGCAGCGATGCTGAGGCTGCTTCGGAATACGATATTGTTTGCTGCAAGCATGATCTGCCGCGCCAGTTCTCAGAAGCGGTGCTGGAAGAAGCCAAATCTCTGCCCACAAAGCTACGCAAAGCTGACCTGAAGCAACGGGTTGATCTGCGCCTACTGCCCACCATTACAATCGATGGTCCACTCAATCCCACGGGACCGGCAATCGATGATGCCCTGACGCTAGAGGAACTGGGAGCTGATCATTGGCGATTGGGAATTCACATTGCCGATGTGTCCTACTACATTGAGCCGGATTCCAGGCTAGATATCGAAGCTCGCCGACGGGGCACTTCAATCTACTTGGGCGAAAACGTGCTGCGGATGCTGCCTGAGCGAGTGCATCAATGCTGTTCCTTGGCGGCGGGTCAAGATCGGCTGGCCGTCTCCGTGCTGCTGACCCTGACCTCGGATGGACAGGTGGTGGAATTTGAAATCCAACCCACGGTGATTCAGGTGGATCATCGGCTCGATTATCAGCAGGCGCAAGCAATTGTACAGCGGCATGACTCTCCGGAGGATTCTGCCACTCGCCCCGCGGCCTATCCCTTGCCGACCCTAGACGAACTGCGCGAGTTCGAGCCGGTGTTTGAGATGCTGGACCAGCTCTTCATCCTCAGTCAGGCAATTCGTGCCCAACGGTTGCAGCGGGGTGCCTTTGATCTGAACCTGCCGGAAAAAATCTTTCCCAATGAAGCCAACCCAGAGCTGAGCAAGTTTCTCTCCACTAAGTTCCAATACGACGATGAAGGTGCGCTGGGGGCAATGGTGGTGTCTTCGCTGCTGCCGGCCCGCTCGATTGTCACCGAACTGATGCTGCTGGCCAACCAAATTGTTGCCTCTCACCTGTTGGCGCTCCAGGTACCGGCAATTTACCGAGTGCACCGAGCACCGGACCCCAGCGATGTGCAGGAATTGCTGAAGCTGGTGAGCAACATGGGCATCGACGCCCACCTGGAACAAGAAGATGTGGTGCATCCCCGCGACTATCAGCGCTTGGTGGAACAGTTCGCTGAGTCTAAGACCGAAAAGGTGCTGACCTATCTGCTGCTGTCTACCTTTAAACCCGCTGTCTACAGCACGACCCCCGGTCAACATTTTGGACTGGCGCTGGATGATGGCTATACCCACTTCACGTCGCCGCTGAGGCGCTATCCGGATCTGCTGGTGCATCGCGTCCTTCATGCGGTGTTTGAGCATGGCCGCGATCGTCGCAGCACTCGGTCCAAAGAGAAAGTCGATCTGCGCCACAGCTCTTGCCACGGCCAAATTACCTGGAATGTATTGCCTACTGATATCCAAACTGAACTCGAAGAAGCCTTTGCCGCTGTTGTGGTCCACCTGACTGAGCAAGAGAAGCTGGCTCAAGAAGCCGAAGCCGACCTGGAGGGCCTGAAGAAAGCCGAATTTATGCAGCAGCATACCGGCAAAATCTTCCACGGTTTGATTACCGGCGTCCAGTCCTACGGCTTCTTTGTGGAAATCGAAGAGCTGTTGGTGGAGGGGCTAGTGCATGTCAGTTCCTTAAAAGACGACTGGTACGAGTACCGCTCGCGGCAGCAGAAACTCGTAGGCCGCAAAAACCGCAAGCAGTACAAATTGGGCGACCGGGTTGAGGTGCAAGTCAAGAGCGTTGATTACTACCGTCAGCAGATTGATCTGGTGGCCGTGGGTGGCGGCAGCGAGGCTCCAGACGAAGATGAACCGGAAGAAGTGGTGCTAGAAGACGAGCTAGAGGACGCCAACGAGCCGGAAGAAGTGGAGGCGTATGATTAGGAGGTAAGGGCAGAAGCCAGCCCTAACTGATTCTGATATCTCCTATCTCATCTATGCCATCCAATTCCCAACTGCCGCTGATCCTGGGGGTGACGGGAGCCTCCGGCCTGATCTATGCGGTGCGTGCCCTCAAATTTCTGCTGGAAGCCGAGTACCCGATTGAACTGGTCGCCTCCAAATCGACCTACATGGTTTGGCAAGCCGAGGCAAATCTGCGGATGCCGGTCGAAGCAATGCAGCAAGAGCAATTTTGGCGACAGCAGGCCCAGGTTCCAATTAGCGGTAAATTGCGCTGCCATCCCTGGGGTGATGTGGGTGCAAACATTGCCAGCGGCTCGTTTCGCACGTTGGGCATGGTGATTCTGCCGTGCAGCATGAGTACGGTCGGTAAACTGGCAGCGGGCCTGAGTTCGGACCTGCTAGAGCGAGCGGCTGACGTGCAGCTAAAAGAAGGACGTAAACTGGTAGTAGTTCCTCGTGAAACGCCGTTTAGCCTGATCCATTTGCGCAACTTGACCACGCTAGCCGAAGCCGGTGCTCGGATCGTTCCCGCGATTCCGGCCTGGTACCACAACCCGCAAACAGTTACAGACTTGGTGGACTTCGTCGTAGCCCGTGCCCTAGACCAGTTGGATATTGCCTGCGTGCCGCTAAAGCGTTGGGAAGGACATCTAGAGTCAGTAGAGTCAGATCAGGGGTAAACAAGCATGGTACACAACGGCAGGCAGCACGCACCCGACTGAGTCGTCCGCACTCGGTTCTCAGCAGTTTCCAGGGAGAACGGACCCATGATACGAGTTGCACTACTACTGTTGATTGTGGCTGCACTAGTAATTTTTGCAGCGCAAAACCTGACGCCCATGCCGTTAGTGATTTTGGGCTTTAGAATTACCCTGCCGTTAGCCGCTTGGGTGCTGGGAGCTATGGCAGCCGGTGCCGTGACAAACCTGCTGTTATTCGGATTTTCCAGCCTCTCACGCGGCGCATCTCGACAAACTCAACCAAGGGCAACTCGCTCCCCCTGGAGTTCAGCTTCTTCCCGCGAGGCTGGTCCAACCTCCCGATCCAGAACTGCGGGCTTCAGTGGCGGCAGCCGGCCCAGTAGCGATGATTGGGAAGCAAATGCCAGAGATGAGTGGGATGAATGGGCACAGGAACCACCTCCACCCCGCTCCACGGCTAGTTCAGCTCCTAGAACCGAAATTCGCGATACAACCGATGAAGATTGGGCGAAGTGGGAAGGCTATGAGCAACGCCCACCCCGCGATGCTGTGCGCCAACCGCCGCGTCAGCCCGTTGATTCTCCCATTCCACCCCGTCGCACCGACTTTGAAGCTCCACAAGCTCCCAAAACCCAGCAGCAAACAGGTTCGGTCTATTCCTACAGCTACCGAGAACCGCAGGACACCCCTCCGCGTAAATCCAGCGAAACCCGCAAGAACGAAATCTACGATGCCGAATACCGGGTGATCATTCCGCCCTACAATCCGACCACGCCAGCCCCAGAGCCTCCACCCCCACCACCGCCTGCTGTTGAAGACGATGACGACTGGGGCCTAGACGATGACCTGAATGAAAAGCCCAAGCCGTAAAATTCAGCAAAACTTAGCCCAGCTTCAAGAAAACAAACTCGTGGAAACAAGCTTTTGGATTTGGTTGATTGTTCTGATTGCAGTTGCAGGAATTGGTTTAGGCTCAATGCTCTCGGCCTACTGGGGCAAGGATAGTGTGGCCGTTGTGTTTCCTGAACCAATTGCGGCTGACGCGATGCCCCTACCCACCCTCATCCCAGAGGCGGCCAGTGCCTTCCAACAAGGCTGCGAAGTCTATCGATCTGGACAGTATCGACGGGCGATTACCTGCTTTAACCAAGCCCTGCAACTCGATCCCCAGTTGGCTGAAGCTTACTACAATCGCGGACGCGCCAGCGCCAATCTGCGTCGGGTTACAGACGCCGTGGCCGATCTGGTCAAAGCTAGTGAGCTGTATCTAGAACAAGGTAATACCACTCCAATCGCCCAGCTTAAACAAGATTTGGAACGGCTGAAGTCGCAGAAGTAGGGGAAATTACACTCAAAGCCTGAGGTTAGGTTTCCGAAGGAAGAGGAATGTCCTCTAGGAAAACCCTGCCTTGTTCTTTTTGGCTTTTCCGAGATTGCTCAATAATCTCAATAAACTTTGGATTTACACTCAAGCTAAGAGTTTCCATATCGATGTCTTCAATCGGAAACAAGGTAGCAACAGGTTGCCCATTACGAGTTAGAACAAGAGGCTGTTCGCTCTTACCGTAATTCTCCAACAAGGAGGCAATTTCACTGATTTCTACTGTTTTCATAGTTCAACTATTTCCCCACCGATACGAACTTGGTTGCCTTCCTTAATTCCAATAGCGCGAATGTCTACCACAGACTCCTGCTCATCCACATCGTAGTACACTCGCAGGTTACCTATCCGCAATTCCCAAACAGCAAGTGGGTTTGGACGCATTTCTTTACGATTTCTAGTAGAGACAGTCGGCTCGTAGCTCAGTTGTTCAACCATAGCATCCCTAATAATTCTTTGTTCCCTTGGTGACAACGCTCGCAAGTGGGACAGGCTGTTTCTCGAAAGAGCAATACGGTATGGCAAAACTGTAGGCTCCGCAACCAGTTTTTGTGTCAACCAGATCAAATTTTTACATGCAAATGCAGCCCAATCGCTGTGCTGTAGGGGATGAGTGCAAGAATTTTGGTTTTGAGTTTCAGGACAACCGCTGCTGAACAGCAACGTTAAATTACAGATTCAGCTCGCTACAACCCATTGGAAGTGACTACAAATTACTAGACTAATATTGAAGTTTTGCTAGCATTTCTTCGCTAACCCCATTGATATCATCGTTCCTTATATGTCTGCCTCCTACCCACTGCTGCTGCGTAACGGTCGTCTCCTCCAGCTTGATGCTCCGATTGAAACTGTTGATATTGCGATTGATGGCGGAAAAATTGCCGCGATTGCTCCTCGGATCGAAGCAACGGCCCAGCTTGAGCTAGACCTGAACCAGAAACTCGTCAGTCCACCGTTTGTTGAGTCCCATGTACATCTCGATTCGGCCCTCACGGCTGGTCAGCCCCGCTGGAACCAGAGCGGCACCCTGTTTGAAGGCATCGAAATTTGGCGAGAGCGCAAGCAGGATCTGTCTCTCGATGACGTGAAGCAGCGGGCGATTGAGACCTTAAAACAACAGGCGATGCAGGGAGTGCTCTATGTCCGCAGCCATGCCGATGTGAGTGAAGCGAATCTGGTGGCGCTGCAAGCTTTGCTGGAAGTGCGCGAGGAAGTGAAAGACTGGATGACGCTGCAAGTTGTGGCTTTTCCGCAAGATGGGATTTACGGCGGACCGCAGAACGAAGCGCTGATCGAAAAAGCCTTGAAGCTGGGAGCTGATGTGGTAGGCGGCATTCCCCACTACGAGCTGACGCGGGAAGATGGGGTTAGGTCAGTGGAGCGAATTTTTCAGTTGGCCCAACAGTACGACCGCCTGATCGACATCCACTGCGACGAAATCGATGACGATAACTCTCGCTTCCTAGAAGTGGTAGCCGCCTGTGCGATTCGCTCCGAGATGGGATCACGAGTCACAGCCAGCCACACCACCGCCTTTGGTTCCTACAACAATGCCTATGCCTACAAGCTGCTGGGATTTTTGCGCCGCACGCAAATTAACTTTGTCGTCAATCCTCTGATCAACATCACGCTTCAGGGCCGCACCGATACCTATCCCAAACGGCGAGGATTAACCCGCGTCAAGGAGCTGTGGCAGCAGGGCATGAATGTCAGCCTCGGCCATGACTGTGTGCAGGATTGCTGGTACTCGCTGGGCACGGGCAATATGCTGGATGTGGCATTTATGCTTGTGCATGTGGCGCAAATGACCGGCATGACCGAAATCGACGCCTGCTATAACATGGCCACCTGGCATGGAGCAACCACGCTAAATCTCCAGGACCAATACGGCATCGAAGTCGGCAAACCCGCCAATCTAATCGTGCTGGATGCTAACGATCGCTATGATGCGATTCGACGACGGGCGATGGTGCGCTACGTCATTTCACAAGGGCAACTGCTCGCGTCTACGGAGCTACCCGTGATGGAATGGAGACGGTAATTCTCACGGGATTCAGTCTAGCTTCAGCCCAACAGTCGCGGCGTTTCGACCGAATCGCGGAAGCGCTGCACCGACTCGGTAAAGGCAATCGGCAATACCACTTCTACGTTCTCATGCGGGCGGGGAATGATTACCCAAGATTCCAGCGTGCCGCCATAGCAGCTCTCAGCCGCCTCTACCCCAGCCGCCATTGCCGTTTTGACCTCGGACACATCGCCGCGGATAATCACACAGAAGCGAGCGCTTCCACAGCGCAGATAGCCCACCAGCGTGATGCGACCCGCCTTCACCATGGCATCTGCTGCGGCCAATATTCCTGGAAATCCTTTTGTTTCAAGTGCGCCAACTGCGACGGGCATCGCTTCTTCCTCGCTAAGGGGTGAGATGAACGTGATCTATTCTACTGGAGTGTATAGCCCCAGTTCTATTGAATCGATTGGTTATGTTCAATTAGAAATTGAAAAGCAAAGATTAGTAAAATAAATCAATCTTGGTTTACGTTGCGCTCAAAAATTACTTCATCACATCCAGCGGAACTGCTCGACCTGATCGGTGTAGTGAATCGGCAGCACCGACTCCACGTTTTCGGGCGGGTTTGGAACGATGTAATAGGTGACCAGTTTGCCGTTGGGAGGCGCTTTGTCTGCCGCTTCAATCCCCGCCTCCATCGCTGGCCTGACTTCCGAAATCGGTCCCCGAATCGCAACGACCTGTTCACCGCTTTCGGCAATGTCGTAATAGACAATCGTGACGCGGCCTGCCTTGACCATGGCATCTGCGGCGGCCAGCACCGCCGGAAAGCTCAATGTTTCAATTACACCCACAGCCTGTGGCATGGTTTCGTCCTTTTACCTTACAGATACTTATTACCTTACAGATACTTAGCGTTATGGAGATGATGGATTGGTTCTTCCCTCAGAATACTCTGAGAGGTGAGCGGTATGAATGCCGCTGAACCAAATTTCTGAGTCATGCAGGTGCAGCTTTAGGATCGCCCCATTTGGCACCGAGAAGGAACCAATGAATCCGTAGAATTGCCGCATCCGTTTAGCGCTAACTTCGGTAGAACGAGTCAGGATGGCCCACAGCACCGCCCGCATGAACCGTCCATGACTAAACACCACCACGAATTTGGGTTCTGCTGCCTCTAATTGCCGCAGCTTGGCCTGCACATCCTGAACCCGCTGCATTAAATCCGCAAAGGACTCGGCTCCTTCTCCGTCTACATACAAGGGATTGCCTTGCTGCCAATAGGCATCACTAATCGGGCGGCGCTCGTCTACCGTGGTGTTTTGGTAGCGCTTGGGTGCGAGGTAGGTAAATTCCTGCACCTGCCATTCCAGATGGTCAGCGTCCGGGAAGCGTTCGCGGGTAGGCTGGGCGGTTTGCTGCGTCCGGCGGTAGGGCGAGGTGACAATCAAATTAGGAGCTTGAGCAAACGCTAACGCTACCTGCTGTGCCTGATGATGGCCGCGCTCAGTCAGGGGCGTCGTGGCTGGATTCGTGGTGGGCAAGCCAGCATTGGCCTCGCTTTCGCCATGACGAATAAACCAAACATTGATCATGCTTCAAAACACTCCAGGATCAGCAGGTTCAGGCAAAGCAGTTGTCTGGATGGGAATAGCAGCATCGGAACTAGCGGGGGAATAGAGACGCAACGGTAGAATAGATGATGACACTCCGGCCATTCCGGTTAGGAGGAAATAAACAGATTTGGTGGAATTTCGCTGGCAAACCATGCATGACCCCGACGCGAGGGTTCTACTGGGTGGACGCTATCAGATTAGCAGCTATTTAGGCGGTGGAGGGTTCGGTCAGACCTATCTGGCCAAAGATACCCATCTACCTGGTGATCCTGAATGCGTTGTGAAGCACCTGAAGCCGAGGCTAGTTGACCCATTAAGTTTAGACACTGCCAAGCGATTGTTTGAAACCGAGGCGCAGGTTTTGTATCGCCTCAACGACTATGCCCAAATTCCCCGCCTGCTGGCCCATTTTGAAGAAGGGCAAGAATTTTATTTAGTCCAGGAGTATATCGACGGCGATAATCTCAGTACCGAGCTGATGCCGGGTCAGCGGTTGCCAGAAAGTCGGGTGATTCCGCTGCTGCAAGACATTTTAGAAGTGCTGGTGTTCATCCATCAGCATCACGTGATTCACCGCGATTTAAAGCCCTCTAATCTGATCCGGCGTCACCGCGACCAAAAGATCGTGCTGATCGATTTTGGAGCCGTGAAGCAGCTCAGCACGCAGATAATTCAGGTGCAGGGCCACACCACCCGCACGATTGCGATTGGCTCTCCGGGCTATATGCCGAGTGAACAGATGGCGGGCCGACCCAAGTTTTGCAGCGATTTGTATGCCGTCGGCATGATTGGGATTCAAGCCTTGACGGGTGCCCATCCGCGCGAGTTGCCCGAAGATCCCCGCACCTGCGAGCTGCTCTGGCATGACCGAGCCGCCGTAAGTCCCGAACTAACCGCCATTCTCGACAAGCTGGTGCGCTACGATTTCCGCGAACGGTATCAGTCGGCGCTAGAAGTGCTGATCGATTTGCAGCCCTTTGTTCCAGAACGGCCTTTGCCTCTGTTGGCTGATCCTCATCTGCTAGCCAGCATTCATACTGCCGCTGATGCCAAGCTTCAGGTGGCCAGTACCACCACTAGTAGTGGCGCTACCCTCTATTCCGAACGCCGCCTCGACTATAGCCGCCTGCAAGAGCTGTTGCTGGATCAAGCTTGGCAAGCTGCCGACCGGGAAACCCATCGACTTTTGCTAGCGCTGTCTGGACGAGAAAGGGGGCAACTTCAGTTAGAGGAAATCCGCTGTCTGCCTTGTTTGGATCTACACGCAATCGATTACCTCTGGGTGAATCACAGCAACGGCTTGTTTGGATTCAGCATCCAGAAAGAAATTTGGCTGAATGTGGGCGGCAGCACGGATGGCAACTATGAAACCTGGGACCGCCTTTCGCAAAGTCGTTCTAAATGGCGGGTCAATACGCCCTGGCAACGGTTTAGCAGTCGGGTGGGCTGGCGGGTGAAGGAGCGCTGGATTGACTACGAAGACTACACCTTTGCTCTAGATGCACCTAAGGGACATCTCCCGTCTTGGCAGAGCAACATCACGATTTCTACCTTGTTTTCCCGCATGGAAGTATGCCGGCCCTATGTCCCGCCAATTGACATTACCCGACAGCCTTAAGGCAGATTCAGCTCAGACGAATTTATATCAAATTCAATTCATGCCTTTGGTTGGATCGCTGATATTGTCTAGGCGTTTCGCGAAACGCCTCTACTTGATCGGGATTTTGTTTGGCGGAAATCTAAATTCATGCCTTTGGTTTGGATCGCGATATTGGACAGGCGTTTTGCGAAACGCCTCTACTCGATTGGGATTTCGCGCATTGTGTCGCCAGATTGTGGGTGCTCTGACGATACGGTCTCATCGCCAAACCATGCTTGGACTTGTTGCCGAGCGGTAGCCTTCACCTCTGGCGTAATCGACATCGCAACTGTGACTAGGGCGCTGGCAATCGTCCCCAAATCATCAGTGTAGCCGACAAAGGGCATAAAATCCGGCAGAGCATCAGTCGGTAACACAAAGTAGGCCAGCGAGGAATAGATTACCATTTTGGCCCAGAGCGGTGTTTCTGGACGTTGGGCTGCATAGTAAAGCGTCAGGGCTTTTTCCACAACATTGCGCCCTGCCAATATCGCGAACTGATTCAGCTTGCGCCAAAAGTCTGGTTCGGAATAACCCGTCTCAGACGGCTCGGTCGGATTTACCATTTCCGTTGCGTCCTCAAAGCTACAAATTCATTGGTGCATGTTTTCACTCTAGCGTGTGGCCATCAAGACTCAGTTTCGCGCTTAGGCGCTCTTCACCTCAGTCCAATATTTTTCGTATAGGTTGATGGCATCACCCACTGGCTGAATCCCTTCGCCTGCTTTGACCACCTCGGCTGAAGGATAGAGGGATGGATTGCTTTTCACCTCAGCAGGCAATAGTTCAAAGGCGGTTTTATTTGAACTACCTAACTTGAGCTGGGTTGCAGCATAGGCGGCATTTTCGGGTTCCAAAACAAAATTGATCCAGGTGTAGGCGGCTTCGACATTGGGAGCTTTCGCTGGAATCGCCATTGTGTCAGTCCAAATCGAGGTGCCGCTTTGAGGAATCACATATTTAAGGTGAGGATTCTCGATCGGCAACAGGCTGCCTAGGTTTGAATAGGCCATGCAAATGGCTAAATCGCCGCTGATTAGCTGATCCTCCCAGCCAATGGTTTTAAAGCTAGCAAGATGAGGCTTGAGTTCTAGCAGCTTTTGGTAGGCGGCTTCTATCTGAGCTGGCTCGGTGGCGTTGTAGGAATAGCCGAGCGACTTTAGCACGGCTCCCATTGTCTCCCGCACATCATCCAGCAAGGTAATTTTGCCAGAGAGGGCGTCTCGGTTTTGCCAAAGAAAGTCCCAATCGGTTGGCTCGGTAGAGACCACCTTGGTGTTGTAGAGCAGACCTGTTGTTCCCCAGTTAAACGCAATACTGTGGGCTGAATTCGGATCATACGTCGGACTCTTCCAGCGGTCCATAATATTGTCGAATCCTTTGAGCTTAGATTGATCCAGCGGCAGCAGGAGCTGACTGTCAATCATCTGCCGCACCATATAATCAGAGGGAAAAATCAAGCTATATTGATCGCCCCCTCCGGCTTGCAGCTTGTTCAGCATCATCTCATTGGAATCGTAAACATCGGCTATGACCTGAATGCCTGTCTTGTCCTGAAACCGTTGATAGAGTTCGTTGCTGGAGTAGTCGGCCCAGGTGTAGATGTAGAGCGTTTTAGAGTCGGTTTGGGCAACCGGAGACGAAGCAGTCGATGGCTGGTTGAGAGTATTGCGAGCACAGTTGGAGAGGGCTACCGTTGAGAGGGCAGCAGCTGAGAACTGGAGAAAGCGGCGGCGAGTCGGATGCCGTCTGCTCTGGTGGATGAAAGGGAAAGAAGAGTTGGAGTTGCGTGAGTTCTGATGAGTCATAAGTCAATCTAGAAAAACTATTGATGCAGCTCTGCCGATCTGGATAGAGCTTTTAGAACCTATCTGAAAACTTGTCAGGGTTTTTGAACTTCAAAACCCCGCGGAGTTTCCAGATAGGTAGCAGTACAAATCTATGGAAACTATTGTGACCACTTTGCCTATCTCGCTACCATTTGCAAGTTTTGTGGGGGCTACAGCCATCCTAGATAGGAGATGAACAGTAGCCGTACATAAACGCCTTGGCGAAAGCAAAGGTTTGACAATGCGTGACCAATTGAAACAGAAACTTGACCGACCCAAATCTTCTACACATTCGTGCATACTTGCGAATAAACTGCTTCGCTTGTAACCAAACATCCTCAACTGGATTCTGCTCAGGTGCATTAGGGGCTAAGCGAATACAGGTAATCTTCCACGCCTCAGTCGGTAAGCCTCCATTGGTCTGCTCCAGAAATTCCTGCACCACCTTTGAGCGGTGGTAGCTCACCCCATCCCAGACAATCACCAGGCGCGTGTTCTCAACATACAAAGACTGGAGATACTGTAGGAAGGCAACCGTATTCTCTTCGTTGCCTGCGCTGTACTCTTTGACAACAAACTGCTTGGTGAGATAATCCAATGCCCCATAGTAGGTCTGTCGTTGCTTGGTAGACTTGACTTCCACATCCACCCGTTGCTTGCGGCGGCTCCACCCATAGCCACTGATATCGCCCCACAACAGGTGGCATTCGTCGAGAAATAAAACTCTTAATTGTCCATCGGCGATCTCAGATTGATGCGTTGCCAGTAGCGCTTCAAGTTCTCTTTTTTTTCCTGAACCAGAGTTTCATCCTTGTCAGGGTGAACCGGTTGTGCCTTCTTCCAACTGAAGCCAGCGTCTCTGAGCAGGGCATAGTAGCTCTGGAGTGATTGGTAGACCACCCCATACTCATCCTCAATGTGGTCAATTACCTCCTGGAGTGTCCAAGCATCCTGCCCGTCGAGCCACCGAAACAACGCTTGCTTCTGCTCACAATCGAGATAGCCTTGGGTGCCCCAATAGTTGGAGCGCAGTCCCTCCACACCTGAGCATTCGTAGCGTTGATGGCTAGCTGTGATGAAGCCAACCGACACTTGCAGAATGTCACGGATCTCCCGATAGCTGTGACCGCCTTGACTCATCTGCACAGCGAGTGCACGCTTGAGTTCCAACGGAGGTGGGTTACTTTGAATGAACTGTTCGAGCGTTTCCATCGGCTGAGGGGGTAAAGTTTGGGGCACGTCCTCAGCCTACCATTTGTTCACATCCTATTTAGGATGCCTATAGTAACAAATTAGGCTGTAAATAGACAGTGAATAGACAGTGAGTTGATAGGTGACGAGTAATAGCCAGCAGTTGGCTAGATTACGACAATTAGCTGAATCACTAGCTGCAGCTACAAACTACACCTGAGATCTGCCTGTTTGGCTTGGCTGAAGCAGCCCAGCTTGCTTTTCGTGCTTTACTAAGCCGTCCTCAATTTTGCCTTAAATTTATGCTGGCGTGTTGAACCTTAGTAAATTCAACAATATAGATGCTTTTGACGCCCTGCCCAAGCTTCCGCTTTTTAAGCCAGCGAATCAGCAATTTTACCGATCCCACAACTTTCCTTAATGTTTTCGCAAAGTTACCACCTTTACCGCTGAGTTCCCCTAACCCCAGCTATAGAATCAGGGACGAGGCAAGTTGTTCTATATCCCTGTTGAAATCTAGTTCACCTTAGAGTGAGTTCACGTGAGTTCCGTAATCTGTCACTGTTTGGTTAGGCTGTCATTGCTATTGTCGTTGAGTGCTGTCTTGAGTACTGTTGCGGTTTTGCCCAGGTAGCACCAAGAGCAAACTCCATGACGAGTTATGACCTATTTACGACCGTACTGTCATCGAGCTCGGTAATTTTGAGCAAGTTTGTCTTTATCCCAAATTTGTCTCTGTTGTTAAGAACTCGGTACATTCGCTGAGGTTGATCAGAATAGCTCTTAACCTTAACTGTGAAGAGAGTCTGGTTTTGTTGGCGGTATGCTAATTTAGGCTAATTGCTTAACAAACTAAGCGAGCTTCACAACCTTTCAGAACCCGATTTAACATCCTATTAATTGATGTTGCGAGGAAATCTGAGAAACACATGATAGTCAATTCAAAATTGAACTGTCATCAAGATAGGGAGCCTACCATTAAAGTCAATACACTGACAACAGATTACAGCCCTTTAGTAGATTGATATCGGAGAGGGCTGTCTTTCCCTTCCATAATACGTTTCAGAGTCTTGGACTTTTAGAGTTTTTGGCCGTAAGAATCTACTGAGCCAAGGGAAATATCATTGCTCAATTAGAAAAACTCTTGAAGATAAAGTTTGCTTGGCCAAGCAGTAAGCGTGAGCTAATTGCCGTAGGGCATATTGCAAACCATAGATATCTATGGTCACAACTTTGTTTTGGTCAAAATCAATAATCTTATTTATTCTGCATCACCTAATACCTTCTTTGCAGGGTTGTCGATGTCTACACTGCAAAGTATCAAAAACTCACAGCTTCGTTCTCCACGAATCGAAAAAACTCCCACTCGATTGGAGGGGAGCCAAGCAGTTTTGTCAATTTCGCAATTTTGTTCTATACGTTTTGCAGTGTAGGAGAGGCCACCAAATAGCCGAGCTGCTCTAGGCAGGCCAGCACCTTCGCTGTGCTCTCTTCAATTGTTTCCTGCTGAGTTTGGCAGTTTACTTCTGGATTGAGGGGAGATTCATAGGGGTCGTCGATGCCGGTAAACTGCTTGATCTGACCAGCTCTAGCTCGCTTGTAGAGACCCTTGACATCCCGTTCTTCACAGACTTCTAGCGGAGTGCTGACATAGACTTCCACAAAGTCGCCAATCTTTTGCCGCACTTCTTCGCGCACGGCCCGGTAGGGAGAAATAGCAGATACCAGCACAATCACACCATTGCGGGTAAGTAAATGGGCCACAAACCCGATGCGGCGGATGTTTTCGTCCCGGTCTTCCTTACTAAATCCCAAGCCCTTGGTGAGGTTTTCCCGCACAATATCGCCATCGAGCACCTCAAGCTGATAGCCGCCAGAGCGTAGCTTTTCCTCTACTGCCTGACAAATCGTCGTTTTTCCTGCCCCGCTCAAGCCCGTGAACCAAACTGTTACGCCCCGCTGCCTCATGCTAAACCTAACCTCCAAACTTACGTCATCACGTCCAACTGTTACCACGTCTAACCTAATTCTGGCCCATCTGCCTAGAGCGCCAGGTGCCATGCGCCTAATTTCCTAAATCTAACAGCTCGAATCGGTTAAAACAGAACTAGGCAAGACGCAATTTTACACTATGGCTGTCACACAAGGCAAAACTGAGCCGAACTGAGGCGAACTGAACCAGTAAAGATGAGCTACGCAGGTAATGCTGTGAGCAGATGCTGTAAACATGGCGATGAACATCAGACGTAATGAGTCGCGATTTATTCGCTCCTCGGTTCTACTGATCTTTCTGTCACATCTGATTGCAATTTTGCTCTGCTAGTCTCAGTCTGATTGGGACAATCGCTTCACGGCTTCACCCCCTAGCAGTTGGTCAGCTTCTCGCAAACACTGGGGAATTTTGTCAGCGTGGGGGCTGTTGGCAAGACACTGGCGCAGATCGAACTGCTGGACTTGAGTCGCTTTGTTGCCCGGGAACCAGTGGTCTGCATGGCCTAACAGGTTATAGCGCATCTTACCGTAGTCAATCAGATCATAGGCGAGGGCCAGATTTCGTAACCACAGAATCACGGGAATGTTGATCTGGCCGGGTGTGTCCTCTGGCTGTGGCAAACCCAGATGCCAGGTTTCAAGCCATTCTTGACCCAGGCGGTCAATCGCAGCTTGCTCTAAACGCTGGATGATGGGCGGCAGGATCTGATTGGCTTGATCGAGCAGCTCCAGGGTCTTCAGGTGCTCATCGAAATCCTGCGGTCGAGCGGCTCCTATGCTCAGGGTATGCACTTCGGAGTGGCTGAGGCAAAACAAATCGTTAAACACCATTGGGCTGAGGGGTGCACAGAGGTCAATCAAGCGCTGCGAAGGTTGGTAGAGCAATCCACCTTTGTTGGAGGGGCTGATAATGAAAACACCCATATCGTGGCGAGTCGCGGCTTGAATGGCTGGCCAGTTGAATTGGTTAATGAAGTACCAGTGCAAATTGACGTAATCAAACCGGCCCGTTTCGATCGCTTGCACAATCACCTGAGTGGGCGCATGGGTGGAAAATCCGACATGGCGCACTTTACCCTGGGCTTGCAGTTGGCGGGCCACATCCAAGCAGCCCCCCGGACACAGGCTATATTCCAACAGCTCAGGGGTGTTGATTCCATGCAAACCGAGTAAGTCTACGTACTCTAACTTCAGGTTTCGCAGCGATTGTTCGACGGTGCGGCGAAATTCGTTTGGATCGGCAGTGGGAGCAACTTTGGTCTGGACGATCAGCTTTTCTCGCGGCAATTGGGGCAAAATTTGGCCGAGCTGAAGCTCGGAGGTGCCGTAGCCTCTAGCCGTTTCGATATGGGTGATACCCAGCTCCAGCGCTCGCCGAATTGTGGCTTCGAGATTGGCCTGATTATCGGCTGGAATTTGCTGCAAGGGGACATCTTGCCATTTGTATTGGTAGCGCATGCCGCCACAGGAAAACACGGGCATGGATAGCTCTGTGCGTCCAAATCTGCGATATTGCATAACTTGAGGAGATGAAGGGTGACAATTCCGATGGCGTCAGCTCCAATGGGCGTCGGCCTGAACTAGTTGAAACTAGCCTAAGTTGGCTCAGGCAGCACGCAACTCTGATAAAACTGGCAATAATAAAGGTAGCTAATCTTTCTCGAAATCACAATTGGGATCGAATTGTCGTCAAGCCGCGTTTTAGAATAGGTCAGCTCGCTTACTGAACCTTGCTTTTGTGAACCTGTATGGATATCTCAGAACTCGATGAGTTGGAAAATTCAATTCAAGATTTGTTATCACTAGCCAAAATCGAGTTAGAAGAGAAGCGGCTGCAACAACAGCGAGAAGCCCAAATCCAGGAGGAAATTAGCAAGATTAAACAGCGCCTCGAACCGTTGCTCGAACAGGTTGAGGTCATGCTTCAGCAGTTGACCGCCGATGATTTCGCTGAGAGCGTAACCCGCCGCAAGCTAGAGGAAAAAGCCGAAGACCTGCGGCAGCGGTTAGCCAATGCCCCAGTGTTGGCGGCCCAAGTAATTGATCGGCAGATGATCCTCAACGAAGAACGGCTGCTCGATGAGCGACTCGCCGAACAAACCAACCGCTGGCGACAGGCTCTCAAAGATGATTTGCTGGAAATGATCGCCGAACAAACCGATTTTTTCAGCGCTACCGACGCCGCCATTGCCGTTCGGGGCTATGTGCACGACCTGAAGGCGATTGGAGCACTCGAAGCAGTTGTCGATACCCTAATTACGCAGATCAATACCTACAGCGAAGAAGGCCCTGTAGCACGGTTACGCGGCAGCCATGAGCAGACCCTGAGCTTTATCTACAACAAAGCCTTAGAAAACCGGGCGCGAGTCGATCGGGCACCAGATGTGCAGCCCCGCGTCCGTCACCGCAGTTCCGAAAAACGCCCCAATCCCTACGGCCAGTTGGAAGGCAAAGTCGTAATTTTTGGCGGTCATGACCGGCTGGAAACCGCCATTCGCAATCGCCTGCGAGATGCCAACGTCAACCTGGTTTGGTGTACGGCTCAAGCGGGGCCGCAAATCGCCGAACAGGCCGAGACCCACATTGCCAATGCCGATCTGATTTTGATTCTCACTGGCTATACCAGCCACAAACTTACCGACAAGGCGATTCATGCCGCTCAGCGAGCCGGTAAACCAACTGAAATGATCAACACAACCGGCGTAGTCCGAGTCCTAGAAGCGATTGAGTACGGCCTCAAAACCAAACAGCTTGCGCGCCGCCTCAATCATTTTTCTAAACCAGCCTGAGGAAAGTTTTGAGTTTTAAGTTTTAAGTTTTGAGTTATGCCATTTCCCTTTAATTGAGCTACAGATCACCAAGCTCAACAGGTGACATTGTGTAGGTCCCGTAACTTAAAACTACGTGCTATGCCTACGGCAGGCTATCGCCAAACGCACAGGCTACGCCAACAAAACTACGTGCTATGCACAGGCTGCGCCAACAAAACTAAGAACTGGTATTGCATAACTTCCAACTGCTGCAAGAGCGAGGTTGGGCAGACTGCTCAGCTTTGTGGAAGGAGCGCTAGTTTGATATTTGTATTAAGCGCTCAACCTGATTATGTAAAACTCAAAACTCAAAGCTCAAAACTCAAAACTCCCTTACGCTCGGCTGTCCATCTTTTACTTCGCCCACCAGAATAATATCGGCCACGTTGACGAACAAGCCGTTATCCAGGACGCCGGGAATGTTGTTGAGGGTTTTCTCCATCTCGGCGGGATTGTCGATGGCGTCGAACTTGACATCAATAATCATGTTGCCTTGGTCGGTGATGACGGGACCATCTTTTTTGACCGCCATCCGCAGTTCCGGCGTGCCGCCCAGCTTCTCGACCGCTTTGGTCACAGGTGAAATGGCGACTGGCAATACTTCTAGGGGCAGGGGAAAGGTAGACCCGAGCCGCTCTACCAGCTTGGAGCTATCCACAACCACAATAAACAAATCGGCTAAAGAATCAACGATTTTTTCTCTGGTGTGAGCCGCACCGCCACCTTTGATCAGGTTTTTGTTGGGATCCACTTCATCGGCTCCGTCAATGGCGATGTCGATTTTGTCAATTTCATCCAGAGTTGTGAGGGGAATGCCATACTGCTTAGCCAACACCGAAGCCTGGAAAGAGGTAGGAATGCCTTTAATGTCTTTCAGCTCCCCGGATTGGAGCCGCTCTCCCAGAAATTGAATCGCAAAGGCCGTGGTTGAACCCGTTCCCAAGCCCACAATTGAGCCAGACTGCACTCGGTTCGCGGCAGCTCTGCCAACTTCTTGTTTCATCAACTTGACGGGATCGAGTCCTGCGGTCATGACAAATTTTCCTCCAATAAGTCTGCGAATTAAGTCTGCGAATTAAGTCTGCGGATACGACTAACGGTTTCTAGCCCTAACTAGCATGACTTAAAAGGACTCCCAGCTCAATCTAGGTGAGTAAATTTGCCGCAGAAATTTTGTTGACTGGTAGCTAGGCCAATGCCCCGGCTCCAGAAATCTTCACCCAGAGTCCACAGGTATTCCCCTGAATTGGATTGGTTCGGCTTGTAGGAATGAAGTAGGGGAAGGGCTATTCTACCCTGGCTGGCTTGGCTAGCCTGTCTAGATTTTTGTCTGATATCGATTATTGGATCAGGAATGAGCTTGAGCATGGAACTCGATCAAGATAGCAGTGCCGCTAATTTGGAACTTTTGATTCGGGAGGTTGAAACGGTTAGTCCCAACCTGATTAGTCCGAGCGGGATGCTGTCGCTGCAAGACACGCAACCCAAGGAACTAACCGGAGCCGTATCCCAACAGCTTAACTTTACCTATTGGCGCAATCAGGGTGACGCACTGCTGGAAGCCGGAGAATGGCAAAAGGCCATTGCCAGCTACACTCAGGCCATCAAGTTCGACCCCAACGACCGCGCCGTTTTACAGGCTTACTGTTTTGCCCTCGATCGGCTGGGACGCCACGAGGACGTGATCAAAGGCTACGAACGTATCCTGAAAAAACGCCCCAAAGATGCCCTCACTTGGTACAACCGAGGCGTAGCCCTGCGACGACTGCAACGCCAGCAAGAAGCCCTCAAAAGCTACAATCAGGCATTGCGCATCAAGTCCAATTTTCCGCAAGCTTGGTATAACCGCGGCTGTGTTTTGGCAGAATTAGGCCGCCACGAAGAAGCCTTAACCAGCTACGACCGTGCTCTAGAGCTGAACCCCGACAAGCTAGAAGTGTGGTACGACCGCGGCTATTCGCTGGCTGAACTGGGCCGCCATGAAGACGCTGTGGCATCCTATGATCGCGCTTTAGCCGGAAATTCAGCCAATGCACCAGCCTGGAATAATCGAGGTGTATCCCTGAAACAGCTCCAACGTTATGATGAGGCGCTGGCCAGCTTTGATCGGGCACTCGAACAGACCCCGCAACTCAGTCAGGCTTGGTATAATCGGGCTTGTGTATTGGCTGCCCTGGACCAGCATCAGGAGGCGATTACCGCCTTTGACCAAGCGATTCAAATCGATCCGGGCAAGGCAGACGCCTGGTTCGACCGAGGTAAGTCTCTCAGCCGTTTAGAACGTTACGAAACTGCTGTTGTCAGCTTCGATCGGGCGATTCAGCTTGATCCCAACAATGCTCAGGTCTGGCTGGAGCGCGGTGCGGTTTCGATCCAGCTTGAACGCTGGGAAGATGCGGTTGCCAGCTATGCCCAAGCGTTCCAGTTGCAACCTGAGGCTATCGAGATCAGTAAAGCTGTGTTGACAGGGTATGACCGGGTAATTCAGGCCCAACCTGAGACGGTTTCAGCCTGGTACTGTCGCGGTTTTGCCTATCTACGGTTAAACCAACTGCCAGCGGCGGCAGCGGATTTTGCGCGAGTGGTCTCTCTCCAGCCCAATCATGGCGAAGCCTGGTTCAATCGCGGTTTGATCCTGGAACAACTCCAGCAGTGGCAGGCCGCTCTCCTGTGTTTTCAAAAGGTGGGCTTGATCGATCCCGATCGGATTGAGGCGTTGATGCATCAAGGCGTGGCGTTACTCAACCTGAATCAGTACGCTGCTGCGCTAGAAATTTTGGATCAGGTCGTGACCCAGTCACCTCAGCATCCCCAAGCTTGGATCTATCGTAGCCAAGCTCTGCTGCAGCTCAACCAGCCCGACGCAGCCATCGAAAGCCTGGATCGCGCCCTCACGCTTGAGTCTAAGCAGGCGGAGGTGTGGTGGCAGCGAGGGAATGCCTTGCGCTATGCCAAACGGTTAGCAGAAGCTATTCACAGCTACGACATTGCCCTGCAGCTCGATCCGAAGCAGGCGACGGTTTGGACAACCCGTGGTATCGCGCTATTCCAACAGGCCAATTACACCGAGGCGATCCACAGCTTCGATCAAGCCCTGGTCCTGCAAGCCAACCTCTATCCAGCCCTGTTACTACGAGCGGTTGCCTTACTGCGGACTCAAGCCTATGCCGCCGCTGTGGAAAGCTTTGACCAAGCCGCTGCCCTCCGACCTAATAACGCCGCGATCTGGAGCGACCGAGGTACGGCATTACTGCAATTGAAGCGGTATCAGCAGGCAGTAGCCAGCTACCAGCAGGCACTAAAGCTGGAGCCGCGGCAGCCACAGGTCTGGTACAACCAAGGCATTGCGCTAGAGCAGATAGGCCGGCATGAAGCTGCACTCAAGAGCTATGACCAAGCCCTCAAATTTAAGCCGAATCTATATCAAGCTTGGCGCAATCGGGGCCGAACCTTGGCTCATCTGAAGCAATTCCGCTCCGCCATTATTAGCTTTAACCGGGCGCTCAAACTCAAACCAAATGATTATGCCACCTGGCAAGAACGCAGCAGGGTCTTGATGCAGTTAGGGCAACTGGAAGCCTCGATTGGTAGCCTGACCCAGGCGCTGATGAACTAATGGCCAGCTGCAGCCGACCAATCGAAGCATCTCTTAGCGAAACATGCTGCTGACCGAGCTATCTTCGTGAATTCGCCAGATGGTTTCACCTAGCAAATTGGCGACCGAAAGCATGGTGAGCTGCCGGAACTGTTTCTCTTCCGGGAGGGGAATTGTGTTGGTCACAATCACTTCCTCAAATAACCCTGCCGAAAGCCGTTCTACTGCCGGGGGCGAAAACACGGCATGAGTAGCGCAGGCATAGACCTGACGTGCGCCTTCTTTACGCAGCAGCCGAGCGCCTTCGCAAATCGTGCC
The DNA here is from genome assembly GCF_032598965.1 of Leptolyngbya sp. NK1-12. Taxonomy (NCBI): domain Bacteria; kingdom Bacillati; phylum Cyanobacteriota; class Cyanophyceae; order Leptolyngbyales; family Leptolyngbyaceae; genus Leptolyngbya; species Leptolyngbya sp. NK1-12. Next base: position 3,953,930 of record NZ_CP053586.1, on the reverse strand, counting down.
AGCCGTATCAATCATGTCATCGACGAGCACTGCCGTTTTGCCAGCTACATCGCCAATTACGTTCATCACTTCAGCCACATTGTGTGCCTGCCGTCGTTTATCAATGATGGCAAGCGGTGCATCGTTTAGCTTTTTGGCAAAGGCTCTGGCACGAGCTACACCACCCACATCCGGAGAAACCACGACGATATCGCTCAAGTTTTTGCTGAGTAAGTAATCCAGCAGCACCGGTGAGCCGTAGACATGGTCAAACGGAATGTCAAAATAGCCCTGAATCTGAGCGGAGTGTAAATCCATCGCCAGAACCCGATCAGCTCCAGCTTCGGTAATTAGATTGGCAACCAGTTTGGCCGTAATCGATTCGCGGCCTGCGGTTTTACGGTCAGCTCTAGCGTAGCCATAGTAGGGAATGACCGCCGTAATCTGACGGGCTGAGGCGCGACGGCAAGCGTCGATCATGATCAGCAGCTCCATCAGATGGTCGTTGACCGGAAAGCAGGTAGGCTGCATCAGGTAAACATCACAACCTCGGATGGACTCTTGGATTTGAATATAAATCTCGCCATCCGCGAATCGTTTCCGGACCATCGGCCCCAAATCCATGCCCAAATACCGAGCCACCTCTTGGGCAAGGGGAATATTGGCGGAACCCGAAAATAACCGAAGGCGGCTATTGTCTTCAACAGGAGGAAGGGAAAAGGAAAAAGGAAGAGTTGCAGAGCGGGTCACGGCAAGTCCTCGACGCGACTGTCATCGAAATCTTACATCATGGAACAGAAAACAACGGATCGTGCTTTCTCAGAAATAAATAAGCCTAATTAAAATAGGGTGCTGTCCCAGTGATGGACAGTTCGCTAAAAAAACTCGCTATTAAAACGGTATAAATTCTAGCATTAGCTAAATGAATCGTGGGCCAACGTAGCGATTGTCTTCAAAAAAGCCAGCAAAAAGCTCTCAGTATGTCATCTGCTAATGCAAAAAGGGGCCAGTAGGATAGCTCTTTCCTACAGCCCCTCGTGCAGTTGTTGACGTCAGTGCTGTGAAAGCGCTGTAAAAGCTCAACGAGTTTCTACAGATCGCCACCCCGAAACGCCAAGACAAAAATTACGGCTGGTCCTGCAATCACGATCAGCGCCAGCATGGTTAACTGGGCGATCGTTTCCCACTGAATGCTACCGACTAAATTCGTTAAGAAGTCCATTGCTCCTCCCAAACTAACCCAAACGATTTATAAGTGTGATCTAGATAGCGATATCCGCCTTTTATTTTACCTGGTAAGGGTTCCCATCTCAGCAACAAGATTACAGGTTACTGACACTGGCATCGAATCAAACTGCTGCGGTGACAGAAAGCTAGAGTAGGGTTGCAAGGTGCCTGCTGTCCTAGTTGAATTCTTGTAAGAGTGGGTAGGCAGTTCCGGTAGCAGATGGACAAAAAGGAATTTGTATGGCGACGTGGCGTTGTGTCAAACAGTGTGGGGCTTGCTGTCATTTGGATCCGAGTGATCGGCCTGATCTGGATGAATACCTGATGCCCTCAGAGCTAGAGTTATATCTCAGCCTGGTAGGTGAAGATGGCTGGTGCATCAATTTTGATCAGGCGAGTCGTGAATGCCGCATCTATGCCAACCGCCCCCGCTTCTGTCGAGTTGAACCAGAAGTTTTTCACGATCTTTACGGGGTTGAACCGGAAGAATTGAACGACTTTGCAATTGACTGCTGCCGTCAGCAAATAGAAGGAGTATACGGCCATCGCAGCCTAGAGATGCTGCGGTTTGATCGAGAAGTTGGCATTTAGCACGGTTCCCTTCAGCCCATCTCCCTAATGATCATCGAAACGCGACTTGTCAGAGAATCGCAATATCCAGTTGCGCTTCTACCCTATCCTGGAGATAATAATGAAAAGAAAATGAAAGCCGATCCCCTAATTGCGCGTGGAACACTCACTCATATCTCGAACCTCAACGGTAACGCTAGAAGAGGCTCTTTCCCCATCGTCAACCGAATTAACTGCTGCTGAGCCGATTCTGACTGAATTCACCACCTCGTCCAGTTTAGATTCTGATTCTGCCGATGTCTCTCCAGCAAATCAATCTCGTTGGACCAAAGCAGAACCCAGTGCCGAACTCAAGATTTTCTGCTCCACCTTTTTGACCATCTTTTTGGCCGAGTTGGGGGACAAAACCCAAATGGCGACCCTGCTGATGACGGCAGAATCTCACCAGCCCTGGATCGTATTTGCAGGGGCCGGTTCAGCCCTAGTCGCTACCAGTCTGATCGGGGTTTGGTTAGGCTGTTGGCTAGCTAAGCGCGTCTCGACCAAAACGCTGGAAAAATCCGCGGGCCTTCTATTGCTACTGGTAGCAGCTCAGTTGGTTTGGGACGTTTTTCATCTGTAGAGTAGCGGTAAACCAAGAGCAGTCAAGAGCAGTAACCGGAGAAGCGTATGGATTGGCACCTACTGGGACTTAGCTTTGTGATGGTGTTCATCTCAGAACTGGGTGATAAAAGTCAATTAGCTGCTATTGCCCTTGGTGGTAGCTCCAAATCCTTGCGGGCTGTATTTCTAGGAACCGCTGCAGCCCTCTTGTTGGCCAGCTTTTTGGGCGTGATTTTGGGCGAAGGCATCTCTCACCTCTTACCCATGCACTGGGTCAAAGGCATCGCCGCCGCCGGATTTACAATTATGGGTCTGAAACTGCTGCTGGCAAGAGAAGAAGCTGTTCAGGAGCAGGATTAGGGGAGTTTTGAGTTTTGAGTTGGGTGGGGATGGAGTTGTTTAAGTTTTGAGTTTTGAGTTTTGAGTTTTGAGTTGGGTCGGGGATGGATTGAGTTAGGGTAGGGTAATTTAACCATTCCAGAGCTGACAGTTGCAAGCAGAAAATTGGCGGTGAGTAAGATACTCGCGCTCTTCTCTAATTTGGTTGAATTACTCAGCAGAAAAGCAGGGTCTGTAAGTTTTTCTGTGCGCTAGGCTGCCTGACCCGCCCGCAGATAAATCGTGGTTGAACTGACACAAAATTCTGTACAACCTCGCAGGACCGAGTGATTTAATCACTTGATTCTACTTTCCACTCAACTCAAAACTCAAACAACTCCATCCCTCACCCAACTCAAAACTCAAAACTCAAAACTCAAAACTTAAACAACTCCATCCCCACCCAACTCAAAACTCAAAACTCAAAACTCAAAACTCTTTAAACAAACGCTTCCGCATTCACCACATAATCTCGAGTTGGTGTCAGTTTCCAGCTGCCGTCGCCGCTGAGTTCCAAAACAAAGTCGTGATACTTCAGCAAGCTGGTTCGATGACCAACACTAACAAACGTAGTGCCCATGCCGCGTAGCTTCTGGTAGAGCCGCTGTTCGTTGCCCAAGTCGAGGGCGCTGGTGGCTTCGTCGAGCATGGCATAATGGGGCTTGGTCAGAACCAAACGGGCAAAGGCGAGGCGCTGCTGTTCTCCCAATGACAAGACATCAGCCCAGTCTAGCTCTACGTCGAAACCGCCAACGCGATTCGGTAAATCTGCCAGGTTTACTTGCTCTAATGCTGCATGAAGCTGTTCGTCGCTGGTTTCTTTGTCAAGATTAGGATAAAGGAGTTGATCGCGCAGGGTACCCAGCACCATGTAGGGACGCTGCGGCAAAAATAGCATTTCCGATAGGTCGGGCCGCACAATCTGTCCGGTGCCAGTGTTCCACAGGCCTGCGATGGCCCGCAGCAAGGAGCTTTTGCCCACTCCGCTATGACCAACAATCACCAAACCCTGTTCAGGCTGCAACCTCAACGATACTTCACGTAGCAGCATGCGTTGCCCTTTCGGCGTCGCCAACGAAACATCTTCCAAGGCAATATGGGAATCTTCTAGGGTGTGGATCGCACTCAGCCCTGGAGGTGGAGGTTGGTCTTGAGCATCCAGCGCTTGGGTAAAGGTTTCGAGACGGTTAATTCCGGCTGCAAAGCTACTCAGCTCATTCATTTGCAGCACAACCAGAGCAAAAGCGTCAAAGATTTGGCTAAAGGCAAACCCGGCCTGAGTGATATCGCCGAAGGTAATTTGCTGAGCAAAATACATGGGCGCTAATATCACGGATGGCAGAATGTAGGTGGCATAGCGGTAGGGGACTCGGAAAAAGGCCAGATTTCGCTGCCAGCCTACCAAAAAGCTGAAGTTGCGTAGTACTTCAACAAACCGACGACGCAATTGACCTAACTCGTTCGCTTCTCCTTGATAAAAAGCAATCGATTCGGCGTTGTCCCGCACATGCACCAACCCATAACGGAAGTCTGCTTCTCGTCTGAGTTGGTTAAAGTTGAGTAGAATCAATCGTCTACCGATCAGCGTGGCAACTAGCGTACCGATAATTGCATAGGCGACCAGAAAAACAGCCAGGAACTTCGAAAGAGACCAAAGGATTCCTGTGAAGGCTACTACGTCAATTACAGAGCTTAGAACCAGCAGCAAAAAGCTGAGACTGGTTGCTGTAAACGATTTAATATCTTCAGAAATCCGCTGGTCGGGGTTGTCAATATCTGCTTCAAAATTGATCTCGTAATAGGCGCGGTTCCGAAAGTATTGTCCCAGGAATTTTTGGGTCATCCAGTCCCGCCACCGCAGTCCCAATAAATCTCGAACATAGGGATAAAAGGCACTGATGGGAGTTGCGACCACAAAAACGCCAGCATAAACAAAGAAGAAGCGCCAAAATGTGGGTTGGTCTCGTTCTGACAACGCGGTGGTAAAGAAATTACCCACGTAGCTGATGATCACGTTCATGCCGCTGACCGACAGGGACAGTAGCAGCAACCCCCCCAAAAATAGCCACTGCTGCCAACGCTGCATCAGTTTGCCACGCATCAGGAAAAAGATAGCGGCTGGAATCAACAACGTTGCTGCCACGATAAAGATGGCAGGCGGTCTGGTAATAGCCTGAATCAGGCCAACCAATCCACCAGCTGTTTGCTGCATAAATTCAGGAAACAGAGCCTGAGCCAGCAGCACGCCTGCACTGACAATCACAACCAGCAACCCAAACAAAAACACAATCAGCGACATCAGCAAAACAAAGAACAGCTTGCCGCTGTGGGGAGACATGGGAAACCAGTACGGCTGAGCAATTTTGATAAATCGGTTCCAGAGCTGGCGGTCAAACCGATTGAGGCGTTGGAGCGATGGACGGGATGAAGGTACGGCGGTCATTCAGCTTCTATGGGTGTAGGGGAACGAGGATGGGTCATTAATTGCACTATTCTAGGTGCAGATTCAAGCTGGTCCAAAGTGATTATCAACCCAGTGATATCTGCAGATAATCAGCGGCAAATGAATGGCAATTAGTCGTTGATTCTAAAACAGACTGAGCTGAGTTACCAGAGGCGAATTTGTTTCCAGCCTGTCCCAAGGTAATGACGGGACGGGAACCGGCTCCTGTTCCAGCAAATGCTGAAAATGACGAGCTGTACCGGGTGAACGCTGCTCGACTGGACAATGAACGAAAAAATACACCTGCTGATTTTGCTGCAGCCACTGCCCAATTTGCTGACTCCACTCCTGCAAGAACGGCTGATTATACTGCGATTCCGGATGGCTGATAAAGCGAACCAGGTTAAACGGCGCGGTGCTGACAGGCTGGAGTGGTACCTTGGGCTTGCGGCGCTCAGAGGCGATTTGGGGATCGTCAGGGCAGGTGTAAATTGGACGAGTATCCAGCAGGACGCGCCCCACTCCCAAGGATGTCAATAGCTGATTCAACCGCTCATTAGGCTCAGCCTCAAACCAGTTCAAATGACGCACCTCGACGGCTAGATTCACCTGATCCCGGGGCATAGCGGCCAGAAAAGTTTGCAAGTCATCAAAGGCATCTGGACTGTAGCTAGGCGGCAGTTGAGCAAACACCACCCCAAGCCGATCCCCCAACCCCTGCATTCGCTCTAGAAAAGCGATAGTCTCCGCAATTGTGGGAGCCAGTAAGCCTTGATGTGTCAAAGTTTTAGACAATTTAGGACAGAATTTGAAGCCTTCAGGGGTGGCAGCAGCCCAGCGGCGAACCGTTTCGGCATCGGGAATCGAGTAGAAGGTGGTATTGCCTTCAACCGCAGTGAACCGACGGCTGTAAAGATGCAAAAAATCAGCTGCTCGACTACCCGGTGGAAACAGATCTCCCACCCAGTCCTTATAACCCCAAATTGCACACCCTAGCCAAAATTCCATGCCTTCTATACTAGAACATCGCGGTCTTGAAGTTGGTCGGAGAGAAACTGGGCGACAGGATGGATAGTGATTGGCTTGTTCCAGGTAATCGCGTATCTATGGGAACGACCACTCGCAACTGACCAACGGTGGGAAAGATTAGAACCGCCAGTTTGCTTCACGGGTAACTCAATCCAGAATTCGCTGCCTACCCCCAATTGGGAATAGCATTGCAGGTCACCACCATGTATATTGACAACAATATCGCGGCTGATGAATAACCCTAAACCGCTGCTTTGATTGCCTTCAACAGATTTAGTGGTAGAAAACGGCTCAAATAACTTGTCTTGGACTACATCAGGAATGCCGCCACCGTTGTCGGCAATGCAAATAATCACCCTCGGATTCCCACCCTGTGGATCGGGAATTTGCAGCGTGCGAATTGTCATCTGCGGTCGATAAGCTGAAGACTGTATTAAATCGTTATTTTGGTTTTGCTCGTTGTTTTGCTCAGCTAGCTGTTTTTCTTCTAGAGCGTCGATCGCATTACTAATCAGATACAGAAAAACCTGATTAATTTGATTGGGATAGCACTCAACGGGCGGCACGTCTCCGTATTCGCAAACCACCTGGATGCCACGGCAACTGGAGCGAGGCTTGAGCCGATGTTGCAGAATCAACAGCGTATTGTCGATGCCTTCATGCAGATTAGTAGGTTGCATCCGTGGAGCATCGGGACTGGAAAAGCGCTGCAGTGCCAGAACCATTTGACGAATTCGCTCACCTCCTAATTGCATAGCAGCCAGCAGTTTGGGAAAATCTTCTGCAATAAAGTTGAGGTCTAGTGTTTCTAGCGCTTGCTGTAAAGCCGGACTGGGAGTGGTATGTTCCTGCTGGTACAATTCCACGAGTTCGAGCAATTGCTGAGCATACTGATTGGCATGGCTGAGACTGCTACAGATGAAGCCAGCCGGATGATTAATCTCCTCGGTCAGACCTGCCATCAGTCGCCCCAGACTAGACAGCTTGGCTTGCTGCATATGGCGAGGTTGAAGTTGGTGAAATGCGACTGCGAATGCCTGAGCTTGCTGCTGGGTTTGGACGAACAGTTCTGATTGTTGCAGGGCAACCGCGAGCTGGGTGGAAATTTGGGTCACCAATTCAATTTCCTGCGGCTGCCATACTCGCGCCGTTGCACACTGATGGAGACAGAGCAATCCCCAAGGGTGATCTTGCAGCAGCGGTACGGTTAGACTGGCCCGAACTTGAAATCGAGCGAAATCATCAATCGGGCCTATCCGTAACCCAGCCGTATGAATATCAGCAATGGCATCAACTTGACCCGATTGAAGCGAAATGGCATCAAGTTCGCCAAAGCAATAATGTTGCACCCTGGCCGCCAAAATTGATGGAAATTGCGGCAAAACCGATTCAGCAATAAATTCTCCTCCAGTCAGGGCTGGATCAAACCGAAAAATGGCAGCCCGATCAGCTTTTAGCAGTTGCCGTACTTCCTCAACGGCAGTTTGAACGGTAGTATCCAGGTCTAGACTTTGGCGGATCTTAGCAACCGCTTGAAATGCAGCTCTAGACTGGTCAAGCAAATTACTCGGCTCAGGAGCAGATTGGTCACAGGCAAGAGCTAGGAGTTGCTGCATTTGCTCAAAAGCAGCTTGGTCCCGGCAGCAAGCTCGCAACTGGTCTAAATAGGCTGAATTCATATGGGCTGGTAAATGTGAGAAAGCAACGGAAGGTTTGAGCGGATGCCAATTAATTTAGGTGCAATCGTTCAGGTGCAATCGTTCGGGTGCAGTCGTTCAGGTGCAACTGAGACAAAGTATGGCAAATCGACCGGGATGACGAAATTGGTCAAAACCCCTAAGTTGAAAGTTCGCTCAAGCCGTTAGGCTTCCGTAAAAATCAGGAAACTAATTCAGCAATTTGTGGGATTTGCAGAGTCTGGAGCAGGCCGCAGTTAGGGAGATTCATCGAGGAGTTAGAAGTAGGAAACATGCCGGTTGCTAGGTCCATTGACGAGCAAAATTGCTAGGGCAATGGGAACACGCAATGGGAACGCGGCCTCAATCCTCGGTTTAACCTACCGTTCTAGTAAATTGGGAATGCCGTCACAGCCGCCGGGAATTGTAGCTCGAGTTGCTGAACCGCCCCAAGCACAGCAGTAATAGCGTTGCTCCTCTGACAGTCGCTGCACGCCGGTCAAATCAGCTCCTTCAATCACAGCCCCAGTGTGAGCACCAGTCGTGTAGTCTGGAATGTCGGCTCTGGTGCGGGGTGAGGCCGTCGCTACAGGACCATAGAACAGACGGGTACCCATCATATCTGAGCCAGCCAGACTTGCCTCACATAAGATTGTGCGAGCAAAATTGGTTTTGACCAGGTCACAGTTGCGCAAATTAGCCCGAATCAAGTTAATGTCGCTTAAATCAGTCCAACGCAGGTCGGTGCCCGATAGGTCGGTACCAGCTAGCATTACACCTAGATCAATCACCCGCACCCCATAGTTGCGGTCTTCGGCATAGCCGCCCGTTCCGTCGAGAATGGCCCGCCCCAGCCGCCGATCGCGCTTCAGCGGAGTCAGTAGACGAGAGCGCGACAAAAACCGCAGCACTTTGGCTTTACCACTCGCATCAATGCTGCTAAGAATGGCCGCCGTCCGTCCTTCTGCAACCGCCCGTTCTTGGGGCCAGTCTTCGAGCAATCCTTCTTCATCCAGCACTAGCTCTGAGATGCCCTGGAAGTAGGAGTCGATCGTTTGCTGTTGCGTAATGATGTTTTGTTGAATCGTCAGATCTTTAGAGATAACGTACTGACGCCATGCAATATACACCGCCAGGATTGCAATCAAGATCTGCCCAACCGCACCAAACACCTCGCCTAAGGCTCCGATGGCCTCCCAGTTGAGATTCTGGTACCAAGGCAAAAACCGGTTTCCCCAACCGCTCAGGCGCAGCAAGCCAATTCCAGCCAGGGTCACACCGAGAATGCTGACAATAATTCGTCTTTCTTGAACCGAGAGCAATTCGTTGATTGCTCTAGATCCCGTCACCCAAAGAATTTGCAGCGACAGCAGCATCGCCACACCTGCGCCCGCCAATCCCATCCAAAAATTGTCAACCGTTAGCCCAACCAGCATTAAAACCAGGGCCAATAAGATCAGTAGCGTCACTGGAAGCGGTTGCCGCTGGGGTGCCAAACGTGGCGCATAGGGTTGAACAGAACTACTCGCGGCAAAATCGTCTTGAGGGGAAAGCTGAGCTGGCGAAACGGAACGCTCAACGGGTTGGACTGGCATGCGAGTAGACGAGCTAGTGTCCATCGAGGATGATTTTGCACCGTTGGCATCCGCAGAAATTGAATTGGCCGCTGAGCGACGCAACTGAGCTGGATTTCCTGATGTCGAATCGTCTGGTGAAGCTGGGAAACGGGGATCCGGGGTCATAGAAAACTTCGGTTAGGATGCGCTAGGTCAACCTTGAGATAAGGCATACCCTAACCATAGGATAATTTCTGTTTCCTGATCCTTTAGTTCAGTCGTTCAATAATTCCTGGCGTCAGTTCGACTGACCCCAATCCTACGGGCGAGGCATGGTGAAAAAGCTGACGGATTCGCTGGCTTCCCGCTTGATTTGGCCGCTATAAATTGCTTGATGAAGTTCTTCTAGCACAGATAAATCAGCTGTTTGATAGCCACGCACGGCAATCACCTGGCGAATCAAACCTTCAGACTCAACACTGAGGTAGCCAGTCTGGAAAGCGGATTGGACAAGGCGGTTGATCATGGAGCGCGACATGGCAATGATGAACCCTGAGCAAGATCTACTCCTCAATTGTTGTTGATCGGTTTGCAGCTTAGATTGATTGAGATCGATCGAATGATGTGATCTAGAATTTCTCCTCATGTGAGAAAGGTCACTGGCCCAGTCCTACAAGTGGCATTTTTCCATTGATTCAGGCTGCATTTTTCTTTGAGTAAGCCAAAATGAATTGCTTGGGTTATCTTTGACAAATGATTTTTGGCTTAGAACATAGAAGCCTTATTTCAGCAGAGCAGCTTGTGAGCCGAGAGGAGTGAAGTGAATGACCAATTTAGACAGTACCTGGCAAGCTTCTGTAATCAAACTGGCCCAGTCAGGCAATTCCCGCGCCATTGCGTTTTGGTTGAATCGCTACTTGGTTCCCCAGGGAATTTGTGCTCAGGTGGAGACCCATCCATCTGACGGTCTGCTGCTGCGGGTGGTCTGTCGTCAGGTTCCCGATGGAGATCGGTTGGTGCGTTTTATTTGCCACCGGCTCTGTAAGCTGGATTCTCCAGCGATTCAGCGGGTGCAGATTACGGCTCAGATGGTGGGATCTCCCCAAATTCTTTGGCAGAAGTCAGCCCGGATTATTCCCCCCTCGGAGCGACAAAATCGACAGCAATCAACTGGGAATGTCTATGCGTTCCCCCAATCGGCTCAGGCCCCGACAACATCTACTCCTACGGCAAGTTCTGAACATGCTCCCCAACCGGCTGGTTCGGATCGCAGTTCCCAACTTGGCTTGCGGTTCCGCTGCTTACCCACCCATTGGACCAGCATTTCCCGCTTTTGGCAGAAACCTGGGCAAAAAACTGGACAGAAATCTGGGCCATCAGCGACGCAGATTAAATTCAGCTTGAGCAACTTACAGACCACCGCCCTGGAACTGACCGACCGCTCAATTCACTGGTTTATGCAGCAAAAGCCAGCAACTCGTGCTGTGATGCTGGGTGGCTCTGCCGTTGCGGCTTTCTTGTTGGGCTGTAGCTTTGAGCTAGCCGGATACTATGCCAACCCCAGCGCCTTCCAGCAGTCTAAAGCAACCTTAACCCGGATGCTGCGTTCTAGTGCGGTGCTAACCGGGTCGGTGAAAACCTCCTCCGAGCGGATTCCGGTGATTCAACAACCTGTATTGAATCCCGATGACCCAACCGTGAGCTTGATTTTTACCAACAGCGCCACCCTGACTCGTGTCCCCACTAGCCAACTCACCCCCGCTCCAGTTAGCCCCAGCCCAGTTCCGCTCGTGACAACGATCGAAAGCTATCGGTTAGCCGACATGATTGTGACAAATTTAAACAATCCACTTGGCCCAACGGCATCGGAGCAGCCCGCTGAGCAAAAAAGTCAGACTGAAGGACAAACCAGCCAAGCCGAGTCACTCCCGAAAGCTACTGAAGAGAGTGAGGCATTGTCTGCTGATGCTGAGCCTGATGCTGAGCCTAACATGAGAGCCAATCCAGAGGATGATGGCCTTGCCCCAACCGACGAAATGGTACTAACGGGTTTACCAGAAGACGACACGACAGATGGTTTGACCGGCAGCGATAGCGAAATTGAGCGAGCCAAGTACGCAACCGAAAATTCCGACGGTTCTGAGGCGGAGGCAGAGCAGGCTGCAACTGAGGATGCCAGCCGACTCAGGCGTAAGAGCAAACCGCTGATGCCCCAAGAGTTGCTGGCTAACGGCATAGATGTAGTCAATGTTGCTAGTAATGCCGTGGTTGTAGAGGGGATAGACCCACTCACCCAGACGCTTGAGCTGCTGAAGCAAAACGGAATCCATGCTGTTGGTGCAGGAGAGGATTTGCCATCGGCCCGGCGTCCGCAGATTTTTGATGTCAAGGGGCAGCGGATTGCCTACTTGGGCTATTCTGATTCTGCGACTCGGCCTGTGAGTGCGGGCACGGCTGGGATTAATGTCGGCGTCAGTCAACAAATGGAGGAAGACATCAAGGCCATTCGGGATCAGGTGGATTGGATTGTCGTCAGCCTGAACTGGAATCGTGAGCTGCGGGCCTACCCAGAAGAGTGGCAGGTAAAACTTGCCCATGCAGCAATCGATCAAGGAGCTGATCTGGTGGTGGGCTATGATGCCAACGTCACGCAAGGAGCTGAAATCTACAACGGAAGACCCATTGTTTATTCGCTCGGCAGTTCAGTGGATGAATACAACGACAAACCTGCCGGTAACTATGACACAGTTGCGCTCAAAGTCAGCTTGAAAGAGCACATGATGGAGCTGGAATTTTTGCCGATTCAGGTAAAGCGCGGGCAGGCCGAAGTCGCGAAAGGCGAGTTGCAAAAGACGCTATTGCAATATATGGAACAGGCATCCAGTTTGTTTGATCATCCGCTCCGGTCCTCAACCAGCCTCAACTCCCAACTGCGCCTCTCTTTGCCCAGCGCTCCAGATGCCGAGATGCAGACCGATCCTTTCATTAGCTACCCGGAATCACCCGCTGCCACCGAAGCCAAACCACAGGAGCCGCAATAGAGGCTTGAACCTAGAATAGGGAGAGTAGCATCCAACTCAGAACCACTAATCCAGGAATCAGTCAGGAGATGAATCGGTGTTTGCAGTCACCACAGAGCAGCGACAATACAAGACCTATATCTTGACCGATCAAAACAGTTCGGCCTGCTTAGAAGTAGTGCCAGAACGGGGAGGCATTATTACCCGCTGGCAGGTGCAGAATCAGGAGTTGCTTTACCTGGATGCTGAGCGATTCAGCCACCCAGAGCAGACAGTCCGAGGCGGAGTGCCAATTTTGTTTCCAATCTGTGGCAACCTACCCAACAACCTCTATACCTACGGCGGTCAGCAATACAGCCTAAAGCAGCATGGATTTGCTCGCGATTTGCCCTGGCAAGTGATTGATCAGGCTAGTCAGGATGCAGCCAGCATTACTTTGCAACTCGTCAGCAACGAGCAAACACGACAGAGCTACCCATTTGACTTTCAGCTCAACTTTACCTATCAACTACAGGGGCATTCGCTAATTCTGCAACAGCGTCATACCAATCGGTCCGACCAGCCAATGCCGTTTTCAACCGGGCTGCATCCCTACTTCCTGGTAGGCGATAAAACTCAGCTTCAATTTGAAATCCCAGCCGTGCAGTTCCAGGATCAGCAAACCCAAACGCTGCATCCGTTTACAGGCAACTTTGATTTTGACCGAGATGAAATTGATGTGGCCTTTCGCCAACTGGGTCAGCAATCGACGCGGGTCACAGATCACCAGCGGCGGCTCCGCCTCACGCTCGACTATGATGCCACCTACTCGACCCTGGTGTTTTGGACAATAAACGGCAAAGACTATTACTGCCTAGAGCCTTGGAGTGGGCCACGCAACGCTTTGAATACCGGAGAGAATCTGGTGCAGCTAGAAGCGGGTGCTACGTTAGAAACCAGCGTGCGGCTAAACGTAGAGTTCTTGAGATAACTGCTTCCGCCTGACGGTTGTAAGTTATTGGGTAGGGTGAGTACTTTGCTCACCCACAAGCTAGATAGTTCTGCTCCTTACACGGAATAGTTTGCTTTCCTTCTGCTGCACGACTGCTGCTCTATCTAGGTGTGCGGTTCCCAAATATAGTATTTTCTCAGGCACTTCTCTAAATGCTGGACCTGGTTCTGATGTCTTAGGGTAGGTAGCAACGGTAAATGCTTTAAAGCCCAGCAGTGAATTTGGGTTTGAATCATGTTCATATGCACAGAAGGTAATTTCGATATGGGGGCAAATCTTCTATATTCAGCTTGGCTAATCTTGATAAATTTCACTAGTTCCCAAGGTAGGGATAGTATGCAGATTTTGTAAATTTCGCTACGGTTTACGGTACACACTATCCATTGTTCCCGGCTGATCTTGGGAGGCAACAATTGTCAAGCTTGCAGGAATACAGGTTTCAAGGTTCATCCCTGCCAGATGCCAAAAGAATTGATTATATTTAGGAAGTCTGGAAGTCTGGGAGCCAAAAACAGCTATCCCGCGACAGCAGATTGATTTGACTAGGAGGCTCACGTTGTCCTTTTCTACTGACGATTTTGCCAAAGCGCTTGAACAACACGATTACCAGTTTCAAAAGGGCCAAGTGGTTCGAGGCAAGGTGGCAAGCTACGAATCTGACGGTATTTATGTAGATATTGGTGGCAAAGCTGCGGCGTTTCTGCCAACCGAAGAAGCGTCTCTAGGACGGGTTACGAATCTGGCAGAAGTTTTGCCCCTGGGTGAAGAGCGCGATTTCATGATTATCCGTGAGCAAGATGCAGACGGACAGGTGACGCTTTCACTGCGACAATTGCAGATGAAGCAAGTCTGGCAAAATTTGGCTACCCTGCAAGAAGAGAAGCAAAGCGTTCAAGCCAGAGTCAGTGGAGTCAATAAAGGTGGCGTCACGGTTGACGTGCAGGGCATTCGTGGATTTATTCCCCGCTCCCACCTGGTTGAACGAGATAGCCTGGAGGCTCTGATTGGCAAGGCATTAACCGTCAGCCCAATCGAGGTCGATCCGGAACGCCGACGATTGGTGCTCTCTCAACGGTTGGCCACTCAGGCCGCTAGTTTGAGCCAGCTGGAAGTTGGACAGTTGATCGAAGGGAACGTGTCTAGCATTAAGCCGTTTGGGGTGTTCGTCGAGTTTGCGGGCACTTCTGGCTTACTGCACATCAACCAGGTCAGTAAGAACTATGTTGCGTCGTTAGAGGCGCTGTTTTCCCATGGGCAGCCCATCAAGGCCTTGATTATTGATATTGACAGCATCAAGCGCCGGGTCTCGTTATCGACCAAAGTGCTAGAAAACTATCCAGGTGAAGTGCTGGAAAATTTAGCTGAGGTAATGGCCACTGCCGAAAGCCGAGCTGAGAAAGCCCGCGGTTCCCTAGAGAAATCAGTTTAAGCCTGTTGATACCTAGCCTGTCCGCAGTTCTTCCTCTAGCATCTGGTGATAGATTTGCGGCAGTAAGTCGGTCATGCTGTTCGGTTCAATCCCATAGCCGAGACTAGTCCAGGTGGGAGACAAAATTGCCAACACCTCCTCTAGCTGTCCCTGACGTAACAGTTTAACCAGATCCACCCCCCAAGCCTGCGGATCGCTGAGCCAGCGATACACTACTTGATCCTGAAATTCTGGTGCAAAACTAAACTGCCGGGAGAACCAAAATCCAGGCGGTTGGGGATGATACTTGGCAGCTTGTTCTAGCCAAGTAGTAGTGATGAACTGATAGCGTCCGGCTGCCGTAGTGCAATTGCCAATATTGGGGCCAACCACAATTGGTATACACAGATCAGGATGGCGGCTGAGGTCGCTGATATGGTCACCGCCGTACAGGATCGAGTAGGGACGGGGACTATTGGATTCTGCCGCCGAAATCGTTCGCATTAAGGCTCGGATGTGGGGATCGCCTCCCTGCATCACCAATGGAGCTGGCTGGAAATCCCAAACCGGATCGGTGGGCGGAGTTGGTTTAGAAAGCAAGAAATGTCCAACCGTGAAGGTGACGCCAATTGCCAGTAGGGTTGGAATAAGGCGCTGATAGTTTGGCTTCGGAGTCTTTAGCGGCTGGCTGACCTCAGTTGAGGCTTGGGTTGGAGGATGCGCGTCGAAATTCACTCGTGCAAGGGTAAAACAGAAACTTATGCCACATTAGCAAATAGCGCTTCAAATGGTTGGGCTGTGGCATCAGGCTTGGCAATAATTTCCACAATTTTGTTGCGAGCTGCTGGTTGAAATAAGCTCTCAACGCAAACTTGCGCCACTTTGGTACGCGGAATACTGCCATCAAATAAACTATCTGCCTTTGCCATCACAATTGCATCCGAGTTGTCTTCATTTTTCAAGCCGCCAGGGCGCACAATCGTGTAGGTGAGGCCGCTGTTTTGCAGATACTCTTCAGCTCGCTTCTTCCAAACCAAAATCAACCAAAACAGATTTAACGGATGGAAAAGCTGGGAGGTACAGAGAGAAGAAACCATGATGAAATGCTCAAGGCCGTTTGCTTTCGCTGCATCCACCAGATTTTTCGTGCCTTCGTAATCCACCTTGTAGGGGCCGGTAGGATCAAAGCTAGGGGCCGCTCCAGTGGCCGAGATCAGCACCGTACTATCGCCCATAGCGGCTCGGAGACTGTCTGGCTGCAACACATCTCCCACCACCAAATTAACTCCGGGCGGCAACACTTGGGCAGCTTTCTCTCGATCTCGCACCAAGGCAGACACTGAGATACCCCGCTGGACTAGTTCTTTGACAATTCGTCGTCCGGTTTCGCCTGTAGCTCCTGCAACAAATGCTTTCATCGTGATTTCCCCTGAACTCAAAACGATTTGATCAGTTTCATTATTGGGCCACATAGTTCTAAGGCCCACTCTTCAGCTTACATCGCAGACAAAGCACCCTAATCTGGCTACAGCCGGATCTCCGTGAATCGACCGGCTTTGAGGCAAGCTTCGGTAGACCTTTGATTCGACTTTCCGTAGATTAATCATGGTTAGGTTTACGGTAGTAAGGCTATGCTGAGCGAGTTGAGCACCATACTGCTATTTACACTCTCACGCTTGGGCACTTATAACCATCGATAGCAGTCTAAGGGTTTCGGCGTATCCATTTCTTCAAATGAGAATGGCTAGAATTAAGTGTTCCTTTTTGGATGTTCGGTTAGGATATCCATAAGGTGAGTCGCTGAGCAACCATTGCAGAAACCATTGCAGGACAGTCTACTTATGCAGGCAAATTCGGCTGAACAGTACTCCCCTGAAACCACTCCCGCCATTTTGGGCGCGTCTTCTGGTGTGATTGAAAGTGCTGCTTTGGAAGGATATACCCACGACAACATTCACGGCGAGCAGAAACCTTTCTGCTTTCATGGCTCGTTTGCGAGCTGTATGGAAATGTATGCAGATGCTGCAAAGGTAGCTAGCTATTTAGATGCGCATCGGGCTTGGTTCCCTCGCTGTGCCCAACCCATGAGCACCGAATCGATTGGGGAAAACGGCTATGCTTTAACCATTGGTCGCTATGGCTCTTTTGGTTACGAAGTCGAACCCAAAATTGGATTGCACCTGTTGCCACAAGACCACGGTGTTTATCGGATCCAGACCATTCCTGTTCCCAATTACCATCCGCCTGGCTATGAGGTTGATTTTCAAGCGGCCCTGCAACTGGTGGAAACTGCACCGGATGCTGCTTTGATCTCAAGTTTCAAACGGGCTAACCTGGTTCAACCTGAGCGCATTACCCATGTTGAATGGGAACTAGATCTAAAGGTTGTAATTCAGTTTCCCCGTTTCATTCACGCCTTGCCCAAATCACTAGTGCAAAATACGGGTGATCGGTTGCTGAATCAAATCGTGCGGCAAGTTTCGCGGCGTCTCACCCAAAAAGTTCAGGAAGATTTCCATACCACGACTGGGGCCGCTTTTCCAAAAAAACATCGCCGTTTACACTGGCAGCGAGATCAGGAAACACCTCTAGAAGATACCTAAACGATCTCCAAGAGATACCTAAAGTGATATCTAGAATGACATTATAACTGACCTGATCGCCGTTAATCGGTGAAGCTGATGCCAGCAAGATCAAAATAATCAAAATAAAGGGTGGAGCACTCCACCCTCTTTTTGTTGGAAAGTTTGTTGGAAAGCTTGTTGAAAAGCATTAAACTTCCTGCATGAATTTCTGATTCTAAACAGGCGCACCAAACACTTGAGTCCAGTAGTAATTCCAGTTTTCATTACCGCTGTCGCTGGCCAAGAAGTAGTAGCCAATTCCGATTTCCGTTACATCTGGATTAAGCAAGTTAGCGCGATGCCCGTTGCTATTAATCCAGCCCTGCACCACCTCAGTAGCGGTTTGATAACCAGCGGCAATATTCTCAGCGACAACAGACCAACCGTAGCCCGTAGCAGTCACTCGTTGAGCAACCGATGAGCCATCAACTCCAGTGTGGCTGACAAAATCCTGGAAAGCCATATTCTCCGAATGGGTTTGGGCAGCTCTACTTAACCGACTATTTAGAGTAACAGGCGCGAGGCCATTTTGCTGCCGAAAGTTATTTGTTAGGCTAACAATCTGATTAATGATGCTGGCAACAGAAACTGTTGCAGGAGAGGAAATACTGGTCGTGCTGCCGGTTGGAATGCTTGGAGTAGTTGTCAGGTTGAACCGGTAATTGCTTGCTCCTGATCCTGTTTTGCCGACCTGAACAAAATAGGTTCCAGCGACTGCATTGGGAACGTTGATCAAATTATTATTTCTAGATCGAATTTTAGTTCGCTTGAGAATTTCATTGTTATCGATAATGCCATTCTGGTTCTGATCGCGAATCAGGTTGATCTCAATACCACGACCTGTACTTCTAAACTTGAGATTCAAACGGTGTGGACTATTTAGCTTAAAACTAAACAAATCGATTCGGTTACTGGCACTGACTCGGTTGCGGATCGGTTGATTGCTAGAAATCGCTGTTGCTCCACTGAGACTGCGGCCTAGTAAATGATTTGGCATGTTTCTCTATGATTAAGGGCTGGTTAGAGGACGTGTTGTAGTTCTAGTAAGCAAAAGTGACATTCCAACAGTCATCCTAGAATCTACTGAGATTGACTCAGACATAAAACCGATACGGACAGAGAACAATATCGAGCACAGAATTTCTCAGGGATAGCTATTTGGCAAGCACTGTAGCTCCAAGGTTTGATCAACACTTGATCGCCAGGAATTGCACAGAGCCATATTGATTGCCTTATAGGGCTAGCTTCAACTGCTAGATGTATTTCGCTAACCAAACATCGTAGTTTCCTTGATTTTGACTGCCGCTAGTTGGGAAGGTTCCCTGGGTTTGGCCACTGACATACAGCGTACCAGAACTGTCAGTAACAATTGCATAAGCTTCATCGTCTTGAGGTGTGCCCAGTTGAGCCGTGCGGGTCAGGCTACCATCGCTGTTGATCTGAGCAAGCCAAGCATCCGAGCCACCCACCGCATTGCTAAATAGGCCGGTATCTGTTTCGCCGGTCCAGTAAATTCTGCCAGTCGAATCGATTGTGACAGCTTGAGCCGAGTCTAGCCCTGTGCCGCCCACCTGCTTCACCCATTGCAGAGAACCACCGCCGTTGGTGAGGATGTATTTGGCAATAAATCCATCAGCTTCGCCGCCTCCATAGGTGTTGGCAGCCAGACTGCCCGAAGGCAGCGTGCCTCCAGTTTGACCCACGATGTACAGCTCAGAACCGTTGACGGCAATGGCGCGAGCATAGTCAGTTTCTGCACCGCTGCTTAAGGTTTGATTCCACAATAGATTGCCACTGACTCGATCAAACCCAGCAACAAAGGCATCTCCGCCCGTCAGATCCACATCATTGTTACTCGCCAGACTCAACGTAGCATCTGTAATGCCCGTGATGTAAATCGTGCTGTTGGCAACTGTAATTCCCGATGCAGCAGTGGTTTTCATTTGCCGAAATTCGGCGATACCGTTACGCCCAAAACTGCTGACAAGGTTGCCGTTACTATCGTATTTAGCAATGAAGGCATTCCCTTGACTGAACGGAGCCGGTGCCGCTTGACGAATGCCGGTAACATAGATATCGTTTCCGTCCAGAACAATACTCGACGCCGCATCAACAGCGCTGAAACCCAACAATGTACTCTTGATTTCCCGGATCCACTGCTCTTGGCCTGCACTGTTGTATTTCACAACAAAGCCATCGCTGTTAAATCCGTTGAGTGTGGCTCCTACAATGTAGTAATTTCCTGTGGCGTCAACCGCAATATCCGCAACAGCTGTAGTGCCGGAAAGGGACAAAGCTCGCTGCCATTCTAAGGTTCCATCTTTCCGATATTTCGTCACAAATCCACTGCCGCTGAACGCATCCGAGGCGGTGCTGACCCCAGCTACATAGATATCACCCGAACCATCAACCGCTGTGCCAAAAGCATAGTCATTACTGCCAGTGCCGAATTGACGAATCCAGATTGGGCTGGGAAAGGGAGCGGTCGGTGTAGGGGGCGGGGCGGGAGTCGGAGCGGGAGTCGGAGCAGGAATTGCACCCGAACTGACAGACGCATTCAGGCGATAGCGATTGTCTCCTTGACTGCCATAGACCCGTACATAATAGGTGCCGCCATCGAGTAGCAGGGACAGGGTACGACTGCGGCCACTGCTGCGGGCATTCAAGATGTTGATATGCTTTTTGATTTGCTGGCGAGTGAGATTACTGAATGGGGTTCGACTAATGGCTCGGAGTTGTTTGGGCAATCCTTTGAGGGAGAACAACTGGAAGGCTACCCTTGAGCGATTGCCAATTCCGTTTGTACTGAGATTGAGCGTGCTGCGGCCTGCGAGTCGAAGTTTATAGAGGTCGTCCGGGTCTGCTCTGCCAACCGAGTCCGAAAAAACTTGCAAATTACTAGTGAGATTACGGATGACTTTAGCGCCCTTGATGGCGTTTTTTGCCCGATCAAAACGTGCCATAATCTAATTTTTCGTGCGACTGAAAACAGATTTAGCAGTAAATGCAGCAAGATTATAAGAAAATCCGAAACTGATCCTGAATTGGCACCAGTTAAGGCATTCCTCCACAGGATTGCTGCAAGATGTTCAGTCTAGCAAAGGCGAAGACGGATTTTTGTGATCTCTCCAGAGACTTCGCAGGATGTTTACAAACGCTAGCTAGCCGCCATGCGATTGGTGCGGAAGGTGACATTGACGCCTTCGTTGGATTGTTCTAGCACTAACAGCGGCGTCGGTTTGGCCTTTTGGTCCCAGTGCAGGCGGGCGATCCGGCCTTGAATGGTGGGCTGCCAGTGGTCGTCGCCTTCGGGACTCATGAATTTCTGCATGCAGTCAATAATTTGACTGATAGTGACCGAGGTGGGCTGGGTGGGCAGCTTGGTTAGTTTAATCTGAATGCGAAACAGCACCCGCTTGACGCTTTTCTGCGAGCCAGAGAGGTCGTACTCCACATCAAAAATCTCATCGACCTGCCGTCCGGTGCTGGCAATTCCCACTAGGCCCTGTTCAGCTTGCGACGGACGCAGCGCAATCGAGATCTTCTCTTTCACCTTGATCTTGATCTGGTTCATGATTGCAAAGTGGAATTGCTCTTCTTCCATCCGCATCCGCAAGTAGTCCAGGTTGAACTCGCGCGAGTGGATCAAGTCTGGATTTTTTTCCATTTTGCTGATGGTGTTTAACGCCAGTTTCAGCTTTTTCTGAAGTTCTCGGTTCTTGTACTCTTCAAATCGTTTTTGCTTCTCTAGTCGATTTGTTTTGAGTTTGGTGTAAACAGCCAAACCGATCAGCAGAAGTCCCATTACCCCTGAGGTGAGCATCCACGGGTTTTGCAATAAACCCATTTTCGGTAGAGAAGCTTTTGGAGTTTGGGCTAACCGAGGTACTACAAGGATGACATGGGCTGACATCATAGCTGCCGCTGTGTAAGAGTCATAAAAAGTCAGGACTGGTCCTAGAATGCCCCCTGAATGGCCGAATTCCACATCCGCAACGACACCATCATGACATCACCCGTGGATAGAACCAATGCTCAACATTCAAATGAATCGCGATGCAGAGGCGCGGTTAGCAGAGCTAGGCTTGCGTCCATCGTACCCGATCGCCACGGGCATCGAGATAGCAGAGATAGGGGTAGTTGCGGTAGCGTCCTAATCCGCCAGTCCACCAGGGATCCAGCGTTCGGTAGATCTGATCACCCGTCAAACCGTCACAGTAAAAGGCGATGGCATCTCCAATGGCGTGACGATGGGGCGAAGTGGCTCT
This sequence comes from Leptolyngbya sp. NK1-12, assembly GCF_032598965.1. Taxonomy (NCBI): domain Bacteria; kingdom Bacillati; phylum Cyanobacteriota; class Cyanophyceae; order Leptolyngbyales; family Leptolyngbyaceae; genus Leptolyngbya; species Leptolyngbya sp. NK1-12. The sequence continues at coordinate 3,932,158 of NZ_CP053586.1, read as the reverse complement.
GCCAGTCATGGCCTCCATAGGGCGATACCAGGTGATGATGTGAAACGGACGGCCTAAACGATCGTAAGCTTGCTGGGCAAGGTCGGCGATCCGCACAATGGCATCGACGGTGGCTTGGGTGGTTGGTAGATGGATCCCAGCTTGGGTGGCTTCTGCCCAGGTTAGACATCCATTTTCCACAATTGCGGCGTGCATTTGCAAGTTGTTGGGAGTCCAATAGGTGGGGCGGGGCGGTAGAGGCAGCGGATCTGGTTTGGGCATGGCGTCGATCGAATCTCGCCGAGCGCCTTCTAGCCGCTGCACTTCATCCAGGAGCACCTGTAGGGTTTGTTCCCGTCCTTCTAAGCCCTGCCACATCTGGACGAGCCGAATTAGGGCCTCGCGCTGAGCGTCTGTTTCCTGGTAGAGCATGGGAATCCGCTTGATGAAATCGACCAAGGCGCGATCGAGCTGGGTGGCCACCGTAATCAAGGCATTGCGGTTGGGATTACTTGCCGCCAGCACTTGCGAATCTAGCCCCAATTCTTGCAATGCAGCGCTGCGCGACTCCAGCCCATACCAGAGCCGGTAGGTTTCAGTCAGAGCATTGCGCTGATCGCCTTTGCCTTGATAGGACTGACCAATCCGCTGTATCCATGCCATTAAGCCCGGATCGATCATGCTGATGCTAGTTTCGGCAGTGGGGGCGGATTCCAATCGAGCAATTGCCGCTTCGCGGGAACTGCACTGGTACCAAAGTTGGACAAGTCGCAGCAAGGACTCCCGCTGGTGAGGATAGCCACCATAGTTGGCTGGAATTTGCTGTAGAAATTGCAGGAGCGGCTGATCGAGTCGGGTTGCATCGAGGCTAGCTAGGGTGGGATCCGACTCGTCGCGCTCCAACAGAGCCGCTAAGGTAGATTGGCGAGTGTTGAACTGCCGCCAAATCCGAATCGCCTCTAGCAACGCTTGCCGCTGATAGCTGATACCCAAGTAATAGCGGGGAATTTCGCTGGTAAACCGCAGTAAAGCCGGATCGAGAAAGGCAAAACTGGGCGGTAGGCCAGCAGTCTTACAGTCAAGTGTCCAGTCTTCTAAATAGGCTTGCAGCAGTTTGCTGTCGCTAGTTGGCTCTAGGCGCGCGGCGGCTGGATCACTAGCAGGTGGCACATAGCCATTGGCAAGCATTTCAATAAACCGATCGGCATAGCGGCCTTGATCGGCATCCCAAAGTTCGTCGCCTTTCCAGCCCTGGGTCGCGAGTCGCTCGGTGATGCTGCGGATGGTGTTGGCCGCGTATTGCACCTGCTCAGCGAATGTATTGACCTGCTCTAGCGGAATTCGGTTGGCGGGGGAAATGCCCAAGCCCACCTCCCCGTCCCTGAGGCTAGGGCGGGCCTGTGCCACAAATAGAGCGGCCAAAATCGGCTTGTGGATGCCGGTACGAGTCGCTTCACGGAGATAGTAGTCATTACGCTGTTCGGCGCTTAATCCTGCCATAGCCAACCTGGGTTTGAGCAACACTAGAAATACTCTGCTAAATGGTAGATGAATTTTCCGGATCGGCATCAAGATCTTTTGACTCTGTTACGGTTGCTCCGCTAGGATTGCTGCATCGATTAGGAGTGGTTGGAGACTGGGCACAGAATAAAAGCATGGGCCGGAGGCAAAACTGTGTAGACTATTCGAGCCGAGAAATTGATTCTGTACGTGGTCCTGTACGACTTAGACAAACGGTTCAACGTGCAGCCAGTGCGGGAGCGCCAGTTTTTCTCAGAATGGCAAATGGGATTACCAGAACCAACTGCATCAGAAAAGCACCGGTTGGATCGCGCTAAGCAGCAGTATCTGTATCTTTCGACCCGCCCGATGCCAGAGGAAATTGTTGGTATCGCCCCAGCCCGAACGACCCGCCTACAGAATGATATCTAACGGCAGCAATTTTATCTTTCTGAAGCTGGTTCAACACAATGGGCCGCGTTATGCTTTGTCAAATGAGTTCACGTTAATGCTTTAATGGGGGAAAATGAGGGCTTTCACCAGATTTTGCGCATCTTGAAGCGACTTGCTGCAGTAATCGGTAATGAACGAAGCAATTGAGATTCAGCAATTAAAGCAATTGGCAAGTACTATAAGCTTTTTCGTCACTCAATAAAACCATAGAAACCAACAATCTATGAATAAATTAGTAGAATACTTGAAAACATTCAGAAAATATCTCAATATACGAGTAGCTAATATTTTTTTAACTTTTACTCGTTCGATCCAATCGTGTTACTTATATAGATTTTATGCAGATTAGAATGATTGAAATATAATTGGGTTTCTATTTGGCACAATTAGCTTTTTGTTGCATACATTACAAAATGCAAACATTGAAGTACAAAACGAAAAGCATAGCCGAATCGAATTTTCGTTCATGTCCGCCGTTGTTGAATAATAGGCTTGACGAGTTTGGCGTGATCCAAACCTCTTAAACCAGAACTTGTAGATATGCAACAAAAGATTAAACTTTCTTGCAGCTGAAGGAAAGAAATGACTCTACCAAAGTGCTTGAAATGCCTATCAATTCAAGGTTTTGCTGTTTTCCTATCTTTATTTGACATGCTTTGATTCCCTACTTCCCAGTTTCCCTATTTCTGCGACAATCAAGAGCAGCCTTACCAACCTCAAATTCAAGCCCTTAGCCTGTCTTTAGCCTAACTATAACTAGAGTTGCTTTACAAAAGCTGTCTCACAAATGCCTTAGCCTCCTTGGGAAAACGCAAATCAGCATAACGGAGATCTGAGTTTATGAAATTGGCCTACTGGATGTATGCCGGACCGGCGCATATTGGGACGCTTCGCATCGCCAGTTCTTTTAAAAACGTTCATGCCATCATGCACGCCCCCTTGGGAGATGACTATTTCAACGTCATGCGGTCCATGCTAGAGCGAGAGCGCGACTTCACGCCTGTAACGGCTAGCATCGTGGACCGGAACGTTTTAGCTCGCGGTTCTCAGGAAAAAGTGGTCGAAAATATTACCCGCAAAGATCAGGAAGAGCATCCAGACTTGATTGTGCTGACGCCCACCTGCACCTCCAGCATTTTGCAAGAAGATTTGCAGAACTTTGTGGACCGGGCGCAACTCGAAGCCAAAGGCGATGTGCTGCTGGCGGATGTGAACCACTACCGTGTCAATGAACTGCAAGCCGCTGACCGCACCTTGCAACAAATCGTGCAGTTTTACATCGATAAAGCCCGCAAGAAAAACGAACTGCCCCAGGGAAAAACCGAAAAGCCCTCAGTGAATATCATCGGCATCTCGACACTGGGCTTTCACAATAATCACGATCGTACCGAACTGAAGCGCTTGATGGCCGACTTGGGAATTGAAGTGAATGCGGTGATTCCAGACGGAGCTTCGGTGCATGAGCTGAAGAACCTGCCGCGTGCCTGGTTTAACCTAGTACCCTATCGGGAACTGGGCCTAATGGCGGCAAACTATCTGCAAACCGAGTTCAATATGCCGGTTGTGGATATTACTCCAATGGGCGTGGTAGAAACGGCTCGTTGTATTCGTGTCATCCAGAGGGTGCTAAACGAGCAGGGGGCGAATGTAGACTATGAGTCGTTCATCGATGAGCAAACCCGCTTTGTATCGCAGGCAGCTTGGTTCTCGCGTTCGATTGACTGTCAGAACCTGACGGGTAAAAAAGCGGTCGTTTTCGGTGACAACACCCACGCGGCAGCCATGACCAAAATTCTGGCTCGCGAGATGGGAATTCATGTGGTGCTAGCAGGAACTTATTGCAAATACGACGCAGAATGGTTCCGTGAACAGGTGAGTGAATACTGCGATGAGATTCTGGTTAGCGATGACAATGCCGAAATTGCCAACGCGATTGCCCGCCTGGAACCGGCTGCTATCTTCGGCACTCAAATGGAACGGCATGTCGGTAAACGGCTCGACATTCCCTGTGGTGTGATTGCCGCTCCCATCCATATTCAGAATTTCCCGGTCGGCTACAAGCCTTTCCTGGGTTACGAAGGAGCAAACCAGATGGTGGATTTGGTCTACAACTCGTTTACGCTGGGCATGGAAGACCACCTGCTGGAGATTTTCGGCGGCCACGACACGAAGGAAGTAATCACCAAGGGCGTCTCTGCGGATTCTGACCTCAACTGGAACCGAGAAGCAATGGCCGAACTGAACAAGGTGCCTGGGTTTGTGCGCGGTAAGGTGAAACGCAACACCGAAAAATTTGCCCGCGAGCGCGGCTTTAGCGAAATCACGCTAGAGGTGATGTATGCCGCGAAGGAGGCTGTAGGCGCATAGGATTGCCTGTAGTTTTGCGTTGTCTCAGGTATGCGAGAGGTGGCTGCAAAGTCGCCTCTTTTTTGCGAGTGGCCGCCAATACCTCCTGAATCAATGGGAATTCTAGGAGCATTCGGAGCGGAGGACAGCCAGAATGACTCTTTTCAAGAATCGGTACCGCATTGAATCTGCCCGTTTACCTAGTTGGAATTATGGAGGAAGCGGCTGGTATTTCATTACCATTTGTACCCACAAACGCCTGCATTTCTTCGGCCAAATCATAGACGGAACAGTTCATCTGTCAGCAATGGGTGAAATCGTGGCGGAGGAATGGCCGAAAACATCACAAATTCGCCCCAACGTCATTCTGGACGAATGGGTGATTATGCCAAATCATTTTCACGGAATCATCGGCATCCACAACCAACCCCCCGTAGAGACGTTTCAGCGAAACGTCTCTACCAATGAACCGAAATTGCAACCGAATTCGTTGGGTGCGATTGTTGGTCAATTCAAATCGGTCTGTACCAAACGGATCCGGGTCGCCGGGTTTTCTGAATTTGGATAGCAAACTCGATTTTATGACCGAATCATTCGGGATGAATCGGAACTGAACCGGATTCGTCGGTATATTCGGAATAATCCAAGCAACTGGAAGGCCGATCGACACCATTCGAGGGCTAGGGATTCTATTAGGTAGTTTTATCCAAATACAACCGAATAAATTCCTCTGCGGCCTCTGGGTTGATTTTCTCCAACGCATCCCGGATGGCCAAAATTGGATTACCCGCCGGATCGATGACCTCATTCACCCAGCGATGAATGTTGGAATGAGAGATGCCGATGATGGTAGCCAATTTGTTTTGAGAGATTTTGTAAGTTGTTAAAACTTGCTTCAGTCCTACACCTTTCGCAGCTATTTCGAGCTGCCCTATGAGCCGGATGATATCTTGGCTGAGTTTGGCTACCGGCTCCAACGAGCAGCGCTGAATTTGCCCCAGTCTACTGCTCCCGCCACCCAACTGCGGCTCCTCAAGGCCAAGCTAGAACAGCGCCTTACCTATGTCAGTTTGATCAGCGAAACGGCTCGTCGGGAAACTTTAATTGCGCCAATTCTCTTGGAAGCGGCTGAAGTCACAGGAGCACAGGTGCGAATCGAATATCTGCTGAATGTTAGTGAGGTGCTCAAGGGGTCACTCGACTATTATCTCTACCGCAATTCAAAAGTGATTGTACTGGAAGCCAGAAATGCCGACTTGGCAAGGGGATTTACTCAGCTAGCTGTAGAGTTAAGTGCGCTGGATCAGTGGTTAGAAAATGACCAACCGACCGTGTTAGGAGCCGTAACCACAGGCGACATCTGGCAGTTTGGACAACTTCATCGGCAAGAAAAGCTGATCATTCAAGGGATCAGGCTGTTTGTGATTTCCGATGAACTAGAGGCCGTCTTCGAGATCTTGCGGGCAGCGCTGGAGTAGCTGTTGACGAGAGCTATCACCAAAACATGGCGAGAACCATCGAAAGGTAGACGTGAACTGGAACCTATCTCCACTAGAGTGGACGGTATGATCGAGTAGTCCCACTTCGTTCTTCCAATTCCTACCTGCCCTATGTCAACCCCTAACAATCCAATTGACCAATTCAACCAGATGCTGACTGCGGTAACTACCACCGCCGAAACCACAATCATGCCGTTGCTACAGGAAATGCTGGAGCAGGGAACCGAGACTGTGGGCCGGATTGTTACCCCGATTGCCGAAAATCCGGTTGTACAATTCGCCACGAGGGTCCCAGGCGTCAACTGGTTGATGGCGGCTTTGGGGCAGGTGAACGTGGAAAAGGTGGAGCGGGAGGTGGCGGCCCTACGACAACAGTATCCGCTGGAAACATCGGGTGAGATAGCGCAGCGGATTATTGCCGATACTGCCATGAAGGCAGCTGGAGCCGGTCTAGTCACGAACGTTATACCGCCTGCTGCGATTAGTCTGTTGGCCCTTGATATTGCAGCGGTAACTGCTCTACAGGCCGATATGGTCTATCGAATTGCGGCAGTATACGGGTTTTCGCTGCATGAGCCAACTCGACGCGGCGAAGTTTTGGCGATTTGGGGTTTATCCACCGGGGGATCAGGCGTGCTCAAGACCGGGTTGAGCTTGGTTGAAGCAATTCCGCTGGTTGGAGCGGGCATTGGGATTGCCAGTAACGCTGTGTTGATCTACTCCTTGGGGCAAATTGCCTATCGGTTTTATGAAGCGAAGCAAGCAGCCCTTGCCAAATCAGCTCAATCCAAACCAGAAGATGTAGTCAGTCACTCCGATACTCCGGTTTGATAGGCAAAGCGAATAAATTTATTGCAATCGTAAAGCCTGATGAATTCAGATACCCGTTATCCCGCATTGGTGGTATGGTGGTACTGCATTGAGATCGGTTCTGGTGGGGAACAGCCATCAGACGTAAGGGGGAAAATCCGGTGCAAGTCCGGTACTGTCCCGCAGCTGTGAAGGAAGGTGCAAGTAACTTTCCCAGTCAGAATGCCCGCCGATTTAATTCACCGTCTCTCATCTGCGAGGTATAGATGATCTTGACTTCTGCCTTACTTGCTAGTAACAAAATTCAAATCTGGCCTGCCTTACGGTCAGGGGAGCGCTGCACCATCTCTTTTTCAAAGTTTTTTGCACCAATCCGCGAGTAATAGAGCTAGTGCTATATTGAGCGATTACTTAATCGCTGCTTTTGGGCTGACAAATTCGGCTGCGATTAGTGAAGCAGGATGGGTAAATTAGTTATTCAGCATAGTTCACAGATCTATACCCTAGACGATGCAAGCTAATCAAGCAACATGTGCTTGCGTGTGTGCATAAGCATTCTGTCTGCCGCTAGCGAAAAATTGCCAACCGTTTGCTTAATCATCTGTCGCTTGATGATTTTTTTATTAGCTCTAGCCAGCTACTCAGATTGTTCAAGTCGATGCAGCAATGAAAATCAGCTAAAAATTGATCCAAAATTAATTAGAAGTTACACCTAGTTATCAGTTTTGTTTGTTCAATATCATCAACCATGACTCACCACACTTTGTTTGTTTGCACTCTTTGCCGATTTTCTGGAACCAATCAGCCACAGCCTGAATCCCATGGTGCTGGATTAAGTGGAGGCGAACAGCTCTTTAACCAGATCACGGCAGCAGTAAACGAGTGTGATTGGCGTGAGCGCATTCAGATTCAGCCAGTGCGCTGTATGGGCGTCTGTAGTCGCTCCTGTGTAGTAGCATTTGTGGCGGCTGAGAAACTGACCTTCATTTTTAGTGGCTTGTCGCCTCAGCAATCAATTCCAGAACTGATGCAGTTTGGCCGCCAATATACCCACCATCCAACCGGCAATGTGCCCTATGGAGAGCGGCCCGCCGCCATGAAACGCGGACTAGTAGCAGTATTACCGCCAGTACCGCCCGGTTGACCTGAATAAGCTAAAAGCTGCTCTATTGCCTACAAACATCGCACCGAAAACGGGCAGGATACCCGCACTAGCACTATCTTTATCTCATTGGGTGAATGACTGATCGTTTCCCTAGCCACATTCCCTAGCAAGCGGCAGTGGTACACTAGCAACCTCACTAGTAGGTCGTTGCTTAGGTGGTCGCTGTGCCCGTGAAAGCCAATCCTCAAAATCAAATGAAGCTATCCCAACTGCGGATTTTAGTCGCGGTTGCTGAGCATGAGAACTTCACGGAAGCGGCCCTGCATCTAGAGATCTCCCAGTCGGCAGTCAGCCATGCAATTGCAGCCCTAGAAGACCATTTGGGCGTGGTGTTGTTTCTGCGAGGCCGGCATGGAGCACATCTGACCCCGATTGGAGCCGAAATCGTCAAGCATGCCCGCGAAATTGTGCATCGGGCCGATCAGATTAGCAGAGCGGCTGAATTAGCGAGAGGATTGCAGGGCGGACAGGTGCGGATTGCCTCGTTTCGCAGTGTGGCAACCCATCTGCTGCCCTCCGTGATTGCCGATTTTCATCAGCGGTTTCCAGCCATTGCCGTTAGCCTCACCGAACATGATGATTACCCGCAAGTCGAGCAAGCCCTGCGCGAAGGACGAGCCGACATCGGTTTTACCTTAATTCCCGTACATGACAGCGATATTGCCGCCTGGGAAATTTTGAGGGATGAGTTTGTGGCCCTACTGCCTCCTAGCTTTCACCCCAAAGGCGAATCACTCTCCTGGCAAGACTTGGTGACTCAACCGCTGATCATGCCGCCTAGGAGCGATTTAATGATGCAGCAGTTGCACAATCACATAGAAGCACAGGGGTATCCGCTCCAGATTGGCTACGAGGTAGGAACCGATGCCACCATTGTCAGCCTAGTGGCACAGGGGTTAGGTGCGACAATTCTGCCTCGCCTAGCGGCTGAACCAATTCCGGCAGCAGTGCAGATTTATAGTTTGCCGGTACCCCTTTGGCGAGTGATTGGGGTAGCCGTCCTTGCAGAGGCTCTGCACCCGCCTGCAGTCTATGCATTTCTCGACATTCTTAAAAAGCGGAAAGCAGCTTGAGTTGCTGAAAACGCCTACAGCGTCTGATAGTGTCGTTCCTCTAGCCAAACGCGCATTTCATCCATCGATGCTTGCTGAACCGACTGGTTCGTCACCGGATCATAGGCATGCCAAACCACTTGGCCATTGCTGTCTTCATTGCGCCACACATGCGGTTCAGTCGAGGTGCTGAAATAAGCAACCAGACTTTGCCAGATGTGGTTTAACCGAGTTTTCAGCCTCAGAGATACAGCTTTAGAGACAGTGTTAGCCGACGGCTCAGTCAGAAATTCGAGTGCTTGGTATTCTTTCCAGCTCAGTTGCGATTTCATAGTCTAATCTCTTTTAATTCATGATTTGCTCTTGATGCTTTTAGTCTAAAAAACTGTAGCTAAAGATACAAAAAGCAGCCTTTATTGCTTACATGAGCAGATTTGATGGTCACTGAACCGATTGTTTTGTTGAGCTGAGCACTAGCCACCATGAGTTAAAGCATCCTATGCTGAGCTAGAAAATTGTCATATCGTCACTAACGGCGGGATGTTTCTGCCGCCGCCTATAGGTGTACAACTGGCTCAAGTCGTACGATTAGAGATTGATCAGGTTGGAAATCAGGTCAGGCAACCGCTGAATTAGGAACGAAGCTCTATGTTTTTGCATCTACACCGTTTGATTGCCCTGCTGATTGGTCCAATCGTGCCCGCCTTCTCGCTTTTGATTGCTGGTGCTACCATCCCAGAACCAGAGTCAACAGCAGTCCATATTACAACTCCAACCGGCAGGATTCACGGCACACAGCTTGTTCCAAAGTCTAACCAGCCCCCCGTGGTCTTGATCATTGCTGGTTCAGGGCCAACCGACCGTGACGGGAATAGCGCTGTCCTGCCCAAACCAAACAATAGCCTCAAACTCCTAGCAGAGGGATTGGCGGAGTATGGGATTGCCTCGGTTCGGTATGACAAGCGTGGTGTGGCAGAGAGTGCCTCCGCAGTGCGGCAGGAGGCTGATGTTACCTTTGATACGCTTGTAGAGGATGCGGCTCTTTGGGTTCAACAGCTACAGTCCGATTCTCGCTTCTCCAGCGTTACGGTGATTGGTCACAGTGAAGGCTCTCTCATCGGCATGATAGCGGCGCACAAAACGGAAGCAGATGCATTTGTATCCATCGCGGGACCAGCACGCAAGGCGTCTGAGGTCTTACGAGACCAACTGCGGCCTCGCCTTTCAGATCCTCTATGGCAAGAGAGTGAGCGGATTTTGACAGCTCTAGAACAGGGAGATACTGTAGCTGCTGTTCCCCCCCAACTGGAGGTACTCTACAGGCCAAGTATCCAGCCCTACCTAATTTCCTGGTTTCGCTACATCCCTGCCGAGGAAATCCAACGGCTCACAATGCCTGTGTTAATCGCCCAAGGCACTACGGATATTCAGGTACCTGTTAGTGAGGCTGAGGCGTTGAAACTGGCTAAACCCGATGCAGAGCTTGTGATTATTGAAGGTATGAATCACGTCCTGAAGCTAGCCCCGTTGGAGCACGAACAGCAGCTAGCGACCTACATGGATCCAAGCTTGCCGGTAGTACCGGAGTTGGTTGAGTCCATTAGTCAATTTATTCATAGCCGTGTAACAACCGAATCAATCAGTCAAAGAGAGAATCAAAGAGACAATGCAAATGGAAATCACTACCTGGTATTTAGAAATGCTGGGCCTTGAACAGTTGCGGTTTTCGCCCCCGGGCAGCTACGAATTGCGAATCGAGCAGGCCAAAATTCCATCCCCGGAGTTTAGTCGATTCTTGTATACGAGTGTAGGGGCAGGCTGGTACTGGCTAGATCGGCTGAGCTGGAGCTATGACCGTTGGATGGCCTATCTTGATCGGCCCGAATTGGAAACCTGGGTCGCCTACATCGCCGGAACGCCAGCTGGCTACATTGAGCTAGAAGCCCAGGCCGAAGGGAATGTAGAAGTCGCCTATTTCGGGCTGCTGCGGCAGTTTATCGGCAAACGGCTGGGCGGACATTTGCTCAGCGTCGGTGTGGAAAGGGCCTGGGCGATGGGTGCTAAGCGGGTGTGGCTGCATACCTGTAGTTTAGATGCGCCTCAAGCACTGGCCAACTATCAGGCTCGCGGCTTTCAGATTTATAAACAGGAGAAACATTGGGAGGAACTGCCTGAGCCGCAGCCAGAGTGGTCAGTGTATGATCAGGCAGGTTGGCCCAGCAAATGAGTAGCATGAGTATGCCAGTTTGCGCTACTGTTTAGAGGTGAATTTATTAAGGAATCGTTAATCAACTCTTATTCTCGTATTCGCGGTCTGTTGCCGAAATTAGGTGATTACCTGTCCTACTATTCTTCTACTCATCGAAAGCTTCCATGATGCCAAATTCTGCTGATCCTGCCGTCGAACTTCCTTCGTCTGAGTCCGTCGAGCTGTCTGCTGCATCCCCCATCGAACCGCGACCCGATAAACCCGAAGAAGCCTGTGGGGTATTTGGCATTTACGCACCGGGAGAAGATGTAGCGAAGCTGACCTATTTCGGGCTATATGCCTTGCAGCATCGGGGTCAAGAGTCTGCTGGAATTGCCACCTTTCAGGGCGAGCGGGTCCACCTCCACAAAGATATGGGTCTGGTTTCGCAGGTATTCAACGAACATATTTTGCAGGATTTGCCAGGAGATTGGGCCATCGGCCATACCCGCTACTCCACCACCGGATCGAGTCGAGTGGTGAATGCTCAGCCTGCGGTTGTAGAAACCCGGTTAGGAACGTTAGCCCTGGCCCATAATGGTAATTTGGTTAACACTGGCGAGCTACGGGAGGAACTGCTGCAGTCGAATGTCCAGCTTCTAACTACAACCGATTCTGAGATGATCGCCTTTGCGATTGCTGAAGCGGTTAATGCCGGGAAAAACTGGTTAGATGGGGCGATGAGTGCGTTCCACCGCTGCCAAGGTGCGTTTAGCCTTGCGATTGCCACACCAGAGGGCATCATGGGTACGCGAGATCCGAACGGTGTCCGTCCGCTGGTGATTGGCACTTTGGAAGGGGTAACGCCGGATGATCCAATCCGCTATGTGCTGGCCTCCGAGACCTGCGGCCTAGATATTATCGGAGCTGACTATCTGCGCGATGTCGAACCTGGGGAGCTAGTCTGGATTGATGAAGCGGGACTGGCCTCCTTCCACTGGGCCACACCTCAGCGCAAGCTCTGTATTTTTGAAATGATCTATTTCGCTCGTCCAGATAGCGTCATGCACAATGAGAACCTCTACAGCTATCGGGTACGGATTGGCCGGCAGTTGGCGATCGAGTCGCCTGTGGATGTGGATCTAGTAATGGGCGTGCCCGATTCGGGAGTTCCAGCCGCGATTGGTTTCTCTCAAGAATCTGGGATTCCCTATGCAGAAGGCTTGATCAAAAATCGCTATGTGGGCCGTACCTTCATTCAACCTACCCAAACCATGCGCGAATCGGGTATTCGCATGAAGCTGAACCCGCTCAAGGATGTGCTGTTGGGTAAGCGCGTCCTGATAGTAGACGATTCGCTAGTGCGAGGTACCACCAGCCGCAAAATTGTCAAGGCGCTGCGAGAAGCGGGTGCCACTGAAGTACATATGCGGATTTCTTCGCCGCCGGTCACCCATCCCTGCTTCTACGGCATCGATACCGACACGCAGGATCAGCTGATCGCGGCAACTAAGTCGGTAGCAGAAATCGCTGATCAAATTGGCGTTGATTCGCTAGCTTACCTGAGTTGGGAAGGGATGCTAATTGCTACCAAGGAAGACCCCAACAGTTTCTGCTCTGCCTGCTTCACGGGTAACTATCCGATTCCCGTTCCAGAACTGGTGAAGCGCTCGAAGCTAATGCTTGAGAAACAAACGGCTTCAGCTGCTAGCCACTGAACACTCACATCCTGACCACTAACATCAAAGCAAAGTAGGCAAGCCGCAACCTGCCTACTCTGAATACTGCCTAAGGAAACGCTGTAAACTCTATACCTTCGAGCTTTACAATTAGTCCTGACCGGTTACCTTATCGACGGCTTTACCAAGAGCGCGCTGTACCTGCTCAGCAGCGGAAGTGGCTTGACGCGAGTTCTCAGGACGATTCATTTGATGAACATCAGCATCTTTCTGCACTTCATTCAGACCTTCGTTAGCTCGCTCAATCACTTTGTCGGCATCTAGTGCATTTTCAGGTCTCAGCGAATCTTGCGACTCTTTATAAATATCGTTGAGGCGGGTTTCACCTTCACTCGGCTGGCTCGGCGTGCTTCCAATTGCTAGAGCTGGAGTGGCGTTAACAAACAAAATAAGGGCGCAGGCAAAGGCAATAACCAAACCGCGAACAAAGCGAAGAGCAGCAGAAAAACGACGGTTGAAGTTCATATTATTCCTCCAAAACTATCAAAGAATCGAACAATGTGTTGAGTTAAAACTTCAGCTTAATCTCACCTGAAGTTACCCTTACTCCCAGTCAGAAATAACCGATTGGAGGTTTTTCTAGCTTGGAAGCTTCCTCTTTTATACTCAAAGGTTAGCCACTGCTGAATCGCTCTGCAGACTGAGCTTGCTAACAATCCGTTGCAATCAAATCTCACCCTTTAGGTAGAAGAAGAATGGGTACATTTAGCTGTCTTTGTTAAATATGCAACCGGTTTCAACAAGCATTAAAAAATGTAAATAGAGGCTGAAGTGAGAAGTAACTAGAGAATGCAAGGAGTGAATAATTTTATGGCTAATTGAGAAATCTCAATTAGGGTTTGCTAACAAAACGGCCAAAGAATTGTCGTACTTCGTTTTCAAGCAGAAACAGGTCTACTAAAGTGCAAGGAAAATGGGTGCCCCCCTCCATGGTTACAGAGTGTTGTCTTACTTAGATTTTGAAACTTGAGTAGCTTTATCGAGCAGCAGCGACCGGGTTAAGGTCTTGCCCTGAGCATAGTGTCAAGGCTCAGCTATTCAATTTGTTCAATTCAAGAGAAATAATTATGAATTTTGAAATTAACGATCGAGTAAAATCTATCGATACCTACTTAGAGACCAACGCCAATCATATTGATCCGGTCATTACCGAGAAAGCATGTCGCATTAGGACCTGATTTTCGTTGATGGCTCAGGCGGAATAGATTTACTTGACCTAAATTTGAACTGATATGCGGGCCAGTATTCCCCTTTGCCCTAGAGCCTTTTCGATGAATTCTCAAATTCCTATTGGAAAATTCTATTCACAAAAACACCTTCTTCCGGGCAGCCCACAAGCGTGAACTTTTTTCTCTGCAGAAGAAAGCCTGCTGAACTGGATTAACGTGAGTTCGGGATAAGGAAGGGTGGAACAGATACAGTTGAAAGTACCTAATTCTCAACGCATCTGACCACCCTATGCTTAGTTTAGAAGCCCTTTTTTGCCATGTCGATGATTTTTGCCGATGGTTTGAACCGCGCTGGCAGCAGCACTTATTGGGCGAAGGACTACAGCGTCGTTCCCGCTCCCGCAGCCGCAGCTTAAGCGAGATGATGACAATCTTGATTGCCTTCCATCAGTCGGCCTATCGCAACTTCAAGTGGTTTTATACCCAGTTCGTCTGTCGTTACTGGCGCAAAGCCTTTCCTCGATTAGTCAGTTACCAACGCTTCGTGGAGTGGATGCCATCGACCCTCATTCCCCTGTGCGCCTACTTGCGCCACTGCTTCGGACGCTGTACGGGCATCAGCTTTATGGATTCGACCAGTATCAAGGTTTGCCATAACCGCCGCATCGCCTCTCACAAGGTATTCAAGCCTCTAGCTGCTAGAGGCAAAACGTCGGTGGACTGGTTCTTCGGCTTTAAGCTGCATCTGGTGATGAACGAGCAAGGAGAGTTGCTCAACGCGATCCTCACCCCTGGCAATGTCGATGACCGTCAGCCAGTTCCCCAATTGCTGCAACAGCTTTTCGGCAAAGTGTTTGGCGACCGGGGCTATGTCTCCCAGAAACTCGCCCTGCAACTGTGGCACGATTGGGGAATTCAACTGATTACCAAGCTCAAACGGAATATGAAGAACCGCTTGATGCCATTGGCAGATAAGCTGCTCCTACGGCGACGAGCCATTATTGAATCGGTGATTGACCAGTTGAAGAACATTTCTCAGATTGAGCATTCTCGTCATCGTTCACCCGTCAACTGCTTGGTCAATCTGGTCTGTGGATTAATTGCCTACTGCCATCAGCCCAAGAAACCATCCCTCATCCCTGATACCTTTTTGCCTGAGCCTATTTAACCCGAACTCACGTTGGATTAAGTAATGCCCAGGAAGAAACTAACCACAAGATTAGGAGAGCGACAAGGCACCATTTGCACGTTTCTAGCTCCTCTAGAACAATACCTCGATCACCAACGCAGCAATCGAGGTAAATCAGACGGAAATAACTTAATGCTTAGCCAAGTCCTAAACTAAATTTGATTCTGTCGCCCCATTCAGGGAAGTCAATCAGCGGATTGCGGTTCCCCTGCTTTTCATAGATGGCCGCATTGCGATGCTTCTCATACTCGGTTGGCGGAAACTTAGCGTGCCATTCCAGCAGTGTTTCAATTCGCTCAACTTTATATTCGTTCACAGCGTTGTCGATATCACCTGGATAGCGTAACAAGAAATAAAGCGTGGCCCGTGCCACTGCTCCTTTCCCCTGGCTGGGTTCAAATTGGCTGCCAGAAAGTTTGCCGCACCCATCGCGGATGATGTCCCGCTCCTCATAGTCATCGAAATCAATAAACGGATGGTTGCTGCGGAAACTGTTGCAGCGAACTTCACAAGCAAATAAATGGTGCAGGTCACCGCGCATCGGTTCAGCCCTGTTGAACCAGGATTGGGGCACTACATGCTCACAGTTGTATGGTAGGCTCGCCTCCAGCAGAGCAAGCTCTTGGGCATATCGCTCTCGGGACAAGGTCGATTCCCGCAGTTTCAAGTCATGTTCCCGCAATGCCCGCAGTTGCTCAGTGCGAAAATCTTCTCGAATCAGGTCTGCTGGATCAAAGGTTTGGCCGGAATAGATGCTGCGAATTTTGAGGTCAGGGTGCAGGTCAACCCAGGGATAGACATGGCTGCTGGGTTTGTAGTTCAGCTTCTTCCTATGGGTGCGGCTGAGCAAATCGCTCAGTTCCTGATACAGCTCATCGGAGTCAAGTGAATCAGCGCTGTCGATCAAGTCACCATAGTAGGCGTCTCGCTCCTGTTCATCTTGCTCCTGGTCGTAGTAGGGTTTTCGAGCTGCCTCTCGCAGCTCCGCAAGGGCTGCTTCCAAGCTGTCGTCTTCAGCCTGCTGTCTTTGCGAGCCGTTTCCGTTAACCGAGTGGACTGGACGGCCCGTTGCCATGACTGGTTGCCCTAACTGCACAGACACCTGCAGTGGAATTGTCCAGGTTGCAGTACCATCGTCCGCTATAGAAACCGCCAACTCTGTAGCATCAGCCTCTACTTTGGGAGCAACAGGCGGAACAGGGTTAGCTTCAAACATTTGTTTTCTCAACTTCTTGGCAAGGCTAGAAAGGGGTTGAGCTTTGATGTGCTTAATGATTCGACTAATTCGCACCCCTTCGTTTGCTTTCCAGGCGATCCTATGTTCGCCCTCCTCCTCCTGCCAAACCTGACCATCAATGTTGAGAATGCGCCCCCGATTATCGCGCTCCGGCACGCCTGAGTGGTGCAGAGCCACCACTTCCCATTGGTCATTGAATACAGGGGAACCAGAGGATCCAGGAGCCGTATCGGTCTGATAGTGCAGAAAGTTCGGCAGGACATCAATGAGCTGATTTTCCCGCAATGCTACCTGCTTAAGTTCACCGCTAGGATGTTGAATGATGCTGACAGACTCACCAATGATGATTTTGCCTTCTGCTTCAATTAGGCGATACCAGCCGAAGCGGCTGAGGTCAGCGCCACTCCGATTGACACTTTTGACCGCAACTAAGGTATAGTCGAGCAGTTCATCGGTAATAAAGAAGGTATTGGGATCCAGGTCGAAGAAGACAGAGGTGAGCGGTTTACCGTCTAACCCAAGTTGGTAGTTAAACTCAACGTGGCTAGAAGAAGCCTCCTGACGGCTAGACAAAACATGGTTGTTAGTTATCAAGAGCTGCGGTGAAACCAGAAAACCAGTACCATAACCAACCAGCCTGCCACTCGCGTCTTTAATCTGAATTCGGCCTACGGACCGGGCAATCTGAGTACCCTGCTCTAGATAGCTGACGCGCATCAGGTCATTTTTCCAAAGGAGTCGCTCTAGGTCAAATCCGCTAGCAGTTTGGGGAACAGAGGGCAGGGGCTGCCTACCATCGATCAAAGCTTCTGCCGTGAATCGTTCTACTCCCAATCGCTGTAGCCGCTTTTGCACCCGTTCTGGGGAATCTGCCTGAAGCAGTTCACTCGCATCTAGCTTGCTCTTTATTTCTTGACGTTTATCCTGCCGTGCATCATACCGTTTCTCGGTTTCTGCAATTACGCTTCGTAGCTCTGTAGCAATTTTCATAGCAATCCTTAGAGTTGTTTGCTGGAACATGTCCTTGTCATCTGGCAGCACCCTTGGGATTGGCAATGCATTCAGCGTTCTGAGTCAGAGTAGGCAACACTGAACCCATCTGGCAATGGAATTCTAAACTGAATATACCGGTGAAAGATGAATGGGCGTGCTCATTTCTCGGCACCAGAATGCGTATAATCTAGCGCTGACGTAAAAAGTTCGGTCTAAACTTATACATTCCTTAAGGTGTGTATTGCTGCCTACAATCTGTTTAGAAGCAAGTGCCATTCAGCCATATTTATTCTGCAAGTGGCATTCAGTCTTTGACATTACCCGCGTGGGTACTTTAGAAAACTCTGCCGCCGATCAGGATGATGAGGCAGCATACAGCCTTTTCCAGGCCAATGAAGTACAAAAAATGGAGTGCAGGGGCCGTGCCCCCACACCCCTCGTACCTTATTCTATTTTGCCCCCTTATCTTCTGCTTGGACCAGAAGGCATCAAAGTGACATAGACCGTACGCGGATTAGATGGCAAGGTTCGCGCCATTGAGGTGAGTAGAACGCTTGCTTCTAATGATCCACGTCAGTTTCCTTTTCTTTATCCTGAACGTACTACCCCTGTTGTCTCTATCTT
The DNA here is from genome assembly GCF_032598965.1 of Leptolyngbya sp. NK1-12. Classification (NCBI taxonomy): domain Bacteria; kingdom Bacillati; phylum Cyanobacteriota; class Cyanophyceae; order Leptolyngbyales; family Leptolyngbyaceae; genus Leptolyngbya; species Leptolyngbya sp. NK1-12. Next base: position 3,914,215 of record NZ_CP053586.1, on the reverse strand, counting down.
ACCTTCAGTCCCTGACCACGAATATCACAGGCGCGTTCTAGTGAACCTGTCGTTAGCTGGCTCTGCAAAGAAGGTCATTCCGCTCGTTCACAAAGTCATTCATCAGGATTTTGAAATTGAAGCACACAAAGAGATCATAAGAAAGCATCCTCACTACTGAGAGATGCTTTCTTATGTAGGTAATTAGTAATACAACTCAACAAATCAAATGATTAAACAGCGAAAATTACCGAGCTGCCGTAGGCATGCCTAGAATATCCTCGATGCGCGGCATTTCCTCTAGCGGAATCACGCGGCCCTCATCCTCAAATCCAGCAATTTGATCGAAGTTGAGATATCGATAGAGATCAGACGCGAACGGATCGATTTTGTTCTGGACGATCTCCATATATTCCTCAACGGTCGGGACTCGTCCCAGCAGCGCACACACCGCCGCCAGTTCCGCCGAGCCGAGATAGACTTTAGCATCTTTGCCCATGCGGTTGTTGAAGTTGCGCGTCGAAGTCGAGAAGACCGTGACACCATCGGCCACGCGAGCCTGATTACCCATACAAAGCGAACATCCCGGCATCTCGGTTCTGGCTCCAGCAGCAGCAAAAATGCCATACATCCCTTCTTCCCGCAGCTGTTTTTCATCCATACGGGTCGGTGGACAAATCCACAGCCGCACCTTCACCGGACCGGCCCCTTCCAGAATTTTGGCGGCAGCGCGGTAGTGGCCGATATTGGTCATACAGGAGCCAATGAACACCTCATGGATCGGGTCACCGGCACATGCCGACATCAGTTTAATGTTGTCCGGATCGTTGGGAGCAGCCACGAGCGGTTCTTTAATCTGATCTAAATTGACTTCGATCGTTTCTACATATTCGGCATCCGGATCGGCTTCCATCAGCGAGGGATTGGCCAACCACTGCTCCATCTTCGCCACTCGGCGCAAAATCGTGCGGGCATCGCCATAGCCGCGAGCCACCATGTTCTTCAGCAGCGCCACATTCGAGCGCAGGTATTCGGCCACCGTATCGGGGCTGAGTTTGATTGTGCATCCGGCGCAGGAGCGTTCTGCCGTGGCGTCGGTTAGCTCAAATGCCTGCTCTAGCTTCAGGTCGGGTAAGCCTTCCATTTCCATGATCCGTCCGGAGAAGACGTTCTTTTTATTTTGCTTCTCAACGGTGAGGAGTCCCTTCTGGATGGCGACATAGGGAATGGCATTGACGATATCCCGCAGCGTCACACCGGGCTGTAACTGACCTGTAAACCGCACCAGCACCGATTCGGGCATATCCAGAGGCATGACGCCCAGAGCCGCCGCAAACGCCACCAAGCCAGATCCTGCTGGGAAGGAAATTCCCAAGGGAAAGCGGGTGTGGGAATCGCCGCCAGTGCCTACCGTGTCGGGCAGCAGCATCCGGTTCAGCCAGGAGTGAATAATCCCATCGCCGGGACGCAGCGACACCCCGCCCCGTGCGGTAATAAAGTCGGGCAGTTCGTGGTGGGTTTTAATATCGACCGGTTTGGGATAGGCGGCGGTATGGCAAAAGCTCTGCATTACCAGATCGGCGCTAAAACCAAGACAGGCCAATTCCTTCAACTCATCGCGGGTCATCGGACCAGTGGTGTCCTGGGATCCGACCGTGGTCATGACCGGCTCACAGGATGTTCCCGGACGCACTCCTGACAGACCGCAGGCTTTCCCGACCATTTTCTGGGCCAGCGTGTAGCCCTTGCCGGTGTCGGTAGGCTGCCTGGGACGAATAAACAGCGGACTCGGCTCTAGACCCATTGCGGCGCGGGTTTTGTCGGTCAGGGTGCGGCCAATCAGCAGCGGAATCCGACCGCCAGCTCGCACTTCATCCAAAATTGTGTCGGGCTTGAGGCCGAAGCGGGAAATCACCTCGCCGGATGCATTAGTAATTTCACCCTTGTAGGGATAGATCGTGATTACATCGCCGGTTTCCATCTGGGTGACATCACACTCGATGGGCAACGCCCCCGAATCTTCAGCGGTGTTGAAGAAAATCGGCGCAATCTTGCCGCCCAGAATATAGCCACCAGAGCGCTTGTTGGGCACAAACGGAATGTCATCGCCGATATGCCACAGCACCGAGTTGATTGCGGATTTACGAGACGAGCCGGTTCCCACCACATCGCCGACATAGGCCACCGGATGCCCCTTTTGCTTCAGTTCTGCGATGGTATCCAGTGCACCGGGCATGCGGGTTTCTAGCATCACCGTGGCGTGTAGGGGAATATCGGGGCGGGTGGTGGCGTGGGGAGCCGGAGACAAATCGTCGGTGTTGGTTTCACCGGGCACCTTAAATACCGTCACCGTAATGGCTTCCGGCAGCTCCGGTCGGCTGATAAACCATTCGGCATTGGCCCAGGAATTCATCACCTGCTGGGCATAGAGATTGCCGCTTTCGGCCAGCTCCTGCACATCGTGAAACGCATCGTATACCAACAGAATCTTGCTGAGGGCACAGGAGGCTTCGTTAGCAATATCAAGATTGTCGGATTGCAGCAGATCGATCAGCGACTGCACGTTATAGCCGCCCATCATGGTTCCCAGGAGTTCCACGGCCTGTTGCGGCGACACTAACGGACTGGTCACCTCGCCCTTTGCTACCGCCGTCAAAAAGCCCGCCTTCACATAAGCTGCCTGATCCACACCCGGTGGAATCCGATTGCGCAGCAGGTCCAGCAGCATTTCTTCCTCGCCTGCCGGAGGATGTTTCAGCAAGTCGCACAAAGCCGATGCTTGTTCCGCAGACAAGGGCAGGGGCGGAATTCCCAAAGCTGCCCGCTCTGCAACATGTTGACGATAAGATTCCAGCATTCTATTCACCTCTCCAGCCAGCAGGATGACGCAGTCAAAAATGTCTGCTCCAAAACAATTATTTAACCTTATATGGCTATCTCTACGGTAGCTTGTCACACACTTGACTGAGTTGGCCGCGCCCTCGGCATCCTCAAATGTAGCCGCAGTCATCCGCTCAGACCTAGCTCAGACCTAGGGCATCCCGCATTGGTGTCCCGTATTGGTGATGCTTGGCACCTGGCAGAGCAAGAGCGATACAACCATTACTCACATTGGCAACTGAGAGATGCGCCTTGCGTGAGAGGAAACCGCTTGTCACTCCTTTTTAGGCTAGGAAAGCAATTGATAGCTCTATTCAACCGCAAGGGATTCCTATGCAGAAAATTACCGCATTTCTGAAACGGCTCTCGATGGGTAGCCTCCTCACGATCTTATTTGCCGTATCCGTGTTATTTATCACAACCGCCTGTAGCACGGGAAATGAAATGGGCGCAAAGCCTGATAATCCCGCTGTTCAAATGGGTGGACAAAACAACCCCTACAAAATGGGCGGCGATAGCTACACCAAGTACAAGATGTCTACCGACCCTGCCGCTCACCGCAACGACCAATCCAGCCTGCCGCTCGCGCTGCTTGTAGCCGTGGCTGAACCCAACGGAGCCGATGGCTTGCTCTATCCTGGATCCGATAAGGCGAAATCTGCTGGTAGTGTCAATGACTTTGTCAGCCCAGAGCGACAAAAAGAACTATGGGATCCGGGCCAAATCCCGGTCAAACCGCAGCCTTCGATCAACCGCTCGGATCCGGATGCAAAATTGCTAGAGCGAATCGGCCAAAGCTTTAAGGATGCGTCCCAGTTTTTGAACGAAGGCGCTGAGGTGATTGACCAGCCCCATTCTTAGAAATCCAGGGCAACTGAATTTGGTGATTCTGGAGTGCGGGCGTCTCGCTGGTGTAGTCAAGCTGCCTGCACTTTAATCATTCAAGCTTGCACTTACCCTCTGATTTGCGCCATCATCGCCTTGTCATCCCAATAGGATGAAACCTGTTGAATTTTATTGTCTCGCATCACAAACACACTAATTCCTTCAGCCGTTCCCCGCTTACCGCTTTTGCCCTCAGCTCGCATGGTCCATTTGACGGCAGCTTGGTTGCTATTGATAAAGACATGATCCTGCGAGAGCTGGAGTTGTTTGAACGCGAGTGTCAGCAGGCTAAAAAATTCTTCGGCGTTTTCGCGCGGCTTGCTGGGTGGATTGCCAACCGGATCGTAAATCAGTGCATCCTCAGTGAAATTCTCAGCCCACGCTTGTGGGTTCATGGCTTGAAGCTGGGTAAAGTAGGCGTCTACTAAGGCTCGAATTGTTTCTGGCGGCATGGCAAGTTTCTCCGAGTTCTACAGCGACTTACTAGATACTTAAGGCAATAGGCCCACTCTACAATAGACGCGGTCAGCAAACCCATTGCTCTCCTGCCAAAATGGCAGCAATAAACCGACCTGCCCCAACCGGGTACTTGACGGACTTCTGTAGACTTTGCTACGGTTAGCAGTAAGTTAATTTTTGATCGCAAATCCGAGAGTCTATGCTGCACTCCAGCCAATACTTTTACTTTTGGTTTTTTACGGAGGTTCACCAGGGGTGAGTTCAGTTTGTTATGAACCTCTTGGTGAACCGCAGAACGAACTCTGCGGTTTTTGCTTTATTAGTTCTACTAGTCCACTGATTGACCCACTCGACCCCAGCCTGAGGACACTTCGATGACTCACTCACTCGCAAATTGGTTTGGTTTTTACTTTTTTTGGACCAGGAAAACATCCGGGTGAAATGGTCATGCAAATGCTCAGGCAGCCCGGAACCGCAAGGAACCGGGTTTTTTAATTCTGATTGCCTCCCTAATTCACAGCAAATCTGACCAATCGCCCTAATTTGAACACAGGTGTTTCGCAAAATGCCTCTACCATTTAACGCTGGATTGTACAGGCGTTTTGGGAAAATGCCTCTACCCATTTAACGCTGGATTGTACAGGCGTTTTGCCAAAACGCTTCTACTGATCGATTCGATTGGATTTGATATCAATACTCAACCCCTGAAACTCAAAACTCACCACAAGGATCCTTCCATGCAGAAAGCAAAACTCACCCTCAAAACCAGCCCCGACCACCAAACGATTGTGCAAATCTCTGAGCAGGCCAGCGTCGGTGGCAGTGATCTTCTGATAGTAGGCGGCCCCTGTGCCGTTGAAAGCCAAGCCCAGATGGAAGCGGTTGCTAGCCGGCTGGTGATGGCTCCGGTGCAGGCCATACGCGGTGGGGTGTATAAGCCCCGGACCTCACCCTATGACTTTCAGGGGTTAGGACTAGAAGGACTCAAAATCTTAGCAGCAGTGCGGGAACGTTCTGGATTGCCGGTGATCACCGAGGTGATGGCGATTTCCCAAATCGAAGCGATTGCCACCTATGCTGACGTGCTGCAAGTGGGGAGCCGCAATATGCAAAATTTTGACTTATTAAAAGCTCTAGGTGAAATTAATAAACCCGTATTGTTAAAGCGCGGTTTGGCGGCGACGATCGAAGAATTCGTCATGGCTGCCGAATACATTCTGAGTCATGGAAATCCCAACGTAATCCTGTGCGAACGCGGCATCCGCAGTTTCGATACCTACACGCGCAATGTCCTTGATTTGGGTGCGGTGGTGGCCCTGAAGCAAATCACCCACCTGCCGGTGATTGTCGATCCCAGCCATGCAGCCGGAAAGCGGGAGCTGGTGGCCGATCTGGCTAGAGCGGCGGTGGCCTGCGGGGCTGATGGTGTAATTGTCGAATGCCATCCAGAGCCAGAGAAGTCAGTCTCTGATGCGCGTCAGGCCTTGTCGTTAGACGAGATGGCCAACCTAGCCGAGAGCTTATCTGCGATTGCCGCTGCTGTTGGTCGAACCATTCCATCCAGAGCCGGGACCTCATCACCCCGGCTTTCGTTTGTCTGATGGGTTCTCCTCTGTCTCAAAAACTAGAGCGCAACAGCCGCCCAAAAATATTGAAGTTTTTGTCTAGCCACCCGATCAGGCTGAGGCCACTAGAGAGGGCTTTGGGCGGGTTGGAGATCAACGTATCTTGCTCAATCAAGCGCTGAAAGTTGATTTCCACCTGGCCCTGTCGCTCGGCTGTGCCATCGGGTTGGTAGAATTTCACCCCTGCAAGCTGCATCACTTTGATCAGCTCTTGGGCCATGACGCCATAGGCAATCGTGGTGGGGTGAATGCCATCGAGGGAAAAGATCCCGCCCTGGCGGCGTCCGTTGCGGTCGGACTCAAAAAAGCGGGAATCGGGCGGCGGCGAAAGGGCCATCAGAGCAGGGGGCAGCACATAGGCTCCTCCTACCTCCTCCCACCAAGAGGGCCGAGCAGCGGGATCCTGAAAATAGCGACGATAGGCAACCCGATCCAGCAGCCCCGCCAAGTCAAACAAATACCAATCTCGACCTTCCTGACGGGCTTGCTGTACCGACGCTGTGATCATGTCGTTGTACTGGTCGATGGCGCTATCGATGGCGCGGGCTTCCTGGCCGGTAATATTGAGATTTCGCCTCGGATCAAAACTGTTGTTGTCTAACCAGGGATAGGTGTAGTAGGGGAAATAGCGCGAACCCGGCTCGATTTTACCGCCGACGCCACGAGCCAGGGGAGCAATCGTCACATGGGGAACGGTGGCAACAATGATATGACGAGCGCGAATCTGTTTCAGCTCGGCCACAATTTTTTCCCACTCGGCCTGAAAGTGGATCGGACGCCAGACGGTGTAGCGGTCGTTGCGGGCCATGTCATCGTAGCCGACATCGCTCCAGGCCACGTTGAAGGTGAGGATACTGCCCAGGGCGTTGTTGGACCCAATCATTACGATCAGGGTTTCAATGCCATCGCCGTTGCCGGTTTCCAGCGTTCCTTCGGCTCCTAAAGCGGCAGCAGCTCGCAGGGGAGACAAAGCACGGTCTCTAGCATCGCGAGCCGAGTGCAGCACCCGCAGAGCCGCTCGTTCGTTGGCATTCTCGACGATTTGATTCAAAAAGTCATCCTGCGGTGGATTGGCTTCGATCACATCCAAACAGAGATCGGCGTTGCGCGAGAGGGTATTGCGCAGATCCCAGCCATAAACCGCCAAATTGTGGTTCATCGGCTGCTGAGGGTCCGGTAAAACCGCGCCTTCTCCCCGCTCCCAGTAGTCCTCCACCTGGTCGAGAAACTCGCGCACCACAATTAGACCAGGCGCAAACTCCCACCAGTCCAGCGTGTCGCCAAAGCGCTTTTCCAGTTCCCGCACCAATCGCTCTAGGTTCAAAGGCAGGCCGTCACCCGGTCCGCCATAGCTGGGAAACCGGAAGGTTGTATTCCCCAATTCCTGGGCAATCAGAGCCGGATAGGACAGGTGGGTATTAAAAATAGCGCCACTCTGAAAGCCTTGGGTGAGGGAATCACCAATCGTGACCAGGCGATGGCGGGGACGACCCGACCGATCCACCTGAACCGGAATTCCTAGCGTGGGATCGGTGACAGGACGGCGAGCCTCGGCGCGAATAATCACATCTGGAGGCGTTTTGGTATCGAGCATAGCAGGGGTGACATTCCGGGGCATGGCGGCTCCTCAAAGCTGTCTGAAATCTAGCCTATTTTGGATAATTCTGGCGAAAATGCAAAATCAGGATAGGTAAATGCAAAACCTTCATAAATCTCAACGAAACTGTAGCGATGACTACTGGTTTTCTGAAGCAGACTTAATACCTTAAAGTAAGACGAATAAATAGGCGGCTACTTCTGTTTCCACCTACAGTCATCATCCACACTCACCATCTACAGTCACCACCCACAGTCATTAGTTACTATCAACCCATTAGTCACTATCAATCATTGATGGCCGCTACAGCTTACATCGCTTCTCAGAGCAGCGAGCTACTTGGTTTCGCCCATTTAGCATTCCTTGACACCTACTATTTCTTGGCTGAGCCAATGCTGCCTGTCTGCAATTTTCTGCCAGTTTGAACCATCTGCTTGCAAATATTCTCTAACAGTCTGCCTGCATCTGCTTTAGCGTCCTCCTATCCTATTTGCCACCCATGAATTGTGCGGTCCTATCTGATCAATTTTCTACCTCATCCCATCATTTCTATGCTGGCAAAGTGTATCTGGTTGGTGCCGGTCCTGGCGATCCCAGTTTGCTGACCCTGAAGGCAAAAGTGCTGCTCGAGCATGCCGATGTTGTAATCTACGATGCTCTGGTTAGTCCAGCGATTCTGGCGATGATCAACCCCCAAGCCGAACAGATCAATGCCGGAAAACGGCGGGGACGGCACTCGTTGCCCCAGGAGGAAACCACCCAGCTTTTGATCGAAAAAGCCAAAACTCATGGGGTCGTGGTGCGGCTCAAAGGCGGCGATCCGTTTGTGTTTGGTCGGGGTGGCGAGGAAATGGAGGATTTGATTCATGCCGGTGTATCCGTAGAAGTAGTTCCAGGTATCACTTCTGGTATTGCAGCTCCTGCCTACGCAGGTATTCCCTTAACTCATCGCCGGTATAGTTCTTCGGTTACGTTTGTCACCGGCCATGAATCAGTCGGAAAATATCGGCCTCAAGTCAACTGGCAGGCCATTGCCCATGCCTCGGAAACGATTGTGGTTTACATGGGTATTCACAATCTGGGTTACATTGTGGAGCAACTCACAACAGCAGGACTCAGTTCTGAAACGCCGGTCGCGCTAGTTCGCTGGGGCACGCGACCAGAGCAGGAAACATTGCTGGGTACGTTGGCGACGATTGTAGAGCAGGCGATTAGCAACCAGTTTGAAGCACCTGCCATTGTTGTAGTCGGTGAAGTGGTGAATCTTCATACCCTCCTGAGTCAGGCAGAAATAGCGCAGTGCATTTAATCCCATCCTGAGTTTGTGACGAATCAGGCGGCTAAAGCCACGCCTACACAGACCAAACCTGCCTTCGCGGGCCACTCAACGGGCCGACGAAGCTCGGCCGAGTCGCCGATTTGCTTTGTAATAGCAGCGATTACTATACGAGAAGCCGCTATGCCTGATGGCAGGCTATCGTCATCGCGTCTAGAACTGCCATAGCCAAACGATTTGTCAGTCAATCAGAGCGTTGTGTTTTGCAGCATTGAGCTGAATTAATTTGAGCTGAATTAATCTGACGTTAAGCAACCTTTGCAGAGAGTATCATTTTCACGAATGATGAAATTTTTTGTAACAACTTCTTGTAACGCAGTTTTTAATCAAAACGAATAGCTGCTTAGAAAGATGTCAAACATGCAAAATTAAACAAAATACAATGCAAATCTTACATCGATCCCCGGAAATGGTATTGAATTTGTGAAATCAAACAATTACAGTGGCAACTAGCGAGATGGACAAACCTCTATGACAGCAAAAAAGAATTTAGTTGTGATTGGCAATGGCATGGTCGGCCATAAGTTTCTAGAGCTGATGGTCGCCAAACAAAACCATCAAAATTGGAATTTGATTACCTTTTGTGAAGAGTCACGAGTGGCCTACGACCGAGTCAATCTCAGCAGCTTTTTTGCCGGCAAAACAGCAGGTGATCTGTCTCTGGTTCAACCTGGTTTCTATCAAGAAAACGGCATTCAAGTTCACCTAGGGGATCGAGCTGTTGCGATTGATCGGGATGCCCAAATTGTCATCTCGGCCAATGGCTTAGCTGTACCCTACGACAAACTCGTGCTGGCAACGGGTTCTTACCCCTTTGTGCCGCCCATCACCGGAAACGATACAGCCGGAACCTTTGTCTATCGTACAATTGATGATCTAGAAGCGATTGCAGCTTACGCGAAACAGTGCTCGACAGGCGTGGTAATCGGCGGCGGATTGTTGGGATTGGAAGCGGCCAATGCGGTCAAGAATTTAGGGCTAAATACCCACGTTGTTGAATTTGCGCCCCGCTTAATGCCGATGCAAATCGATGATGCTGGCAGCGCCATTTTGAAGGAGAAAATAGAAGCCTTGGGCGTGACGGTTCATATCAGCAAATCTACCACTGAGATTGTCAGCGAAAATGGCAAGTTAACCAAAATGCGGTTTGCCGACGGCAGCGAACTAGCTACCGATTTGATCGTGTTTTCCGCAGGCATCCGACCCAGAGATGAACTGGCGCGGCAGTGCGGGCTAGCGGTGGGTGAGCGAGGCGGAATTGTGATTAACGAAGCCTGTCAAACCTCTGATCCAAATATCTACGCAATCGGCGAATGTGCACTTTATCAAAATCGCATCTACGGTCTCGTCGCACCGGGTTACACAATGGCCGACGTGGTAGCCGCTACCTTGAGCAACAGCGCCACGAGCCAGTTTACCGGGGCCGATATGTCCACCAAACTCAAATTGCTGGGGGTGGATGTCGCCAGTTTCGGCGATGCCTTTGGTCGGACAGTCGGCGCTAGGGAAGTGACCATTACGGATACGGTCCAGGGAATTTATAAAAAGCTGGTGCTCAACGCCGCAGGCGACCACATTTTGGGCGGGATTCTGGTGGGCGATGCCTCGGCCTATGGCACGCTGCTACAATTGATGCAAAACAACATCGCGCTGCCGCCCCATCCCGAAGATTTGCTGCTGCCACCCCGCACTGGCCAATCTACCGCTATTGGGGTTGATAACCTACCCGATTCGGCCCAAATTTGCTCCTGCAACAATGTCAGCAAGGCAGCGATCTGCGCCGCGATTCGCGAGCATCACCTGACGGATTTGCCTAGCGTCAAGAAATGCACCAATGCTGGAACCGGATGCGGCGGCTGTGTGCCCCTCGTCACCGATTTGCTCAAATCCGAAATGCGCAAAGCCGGACTAGAGGTGAAAAATCACCTGTGCGAGCATTTCCCCTATTCGCGTCAAGAGCTGTATCACCTGCTGCGCCTGCATCAAATCAAGTCCTTCGACCAGTTGCTGCACCAGTTTGGCCAAGGCCGGGGCTGCGAAATCTGCAAGCCCGCTGTCGCGTCGATGCTAGCTTCTACCTGGAATGAACATATTCTAGAATCGCAGCACCTGAGTTTACAGGACACCAACGATTATTTCCTGGCGAATATTCAGAAAGACGGCACCTATTCGGTTGTGCCCAGAGTGCCGGGAGGCGAAATTACTCCCGAAAAACTGATTGCGCTGGGGCAAGTGGCTCAAGAGTTTGGGCTGTACACCAAAATTACCGGTGGCCAGCGGATCGATTTGTTTGGGGCACGGGTGGATCAACTGCCGCAGATCTGGCGACGCTTGATCGATGCTGGCTTTGAGTCGGGACATGCCTATGGCAAAGCATTGCGAACCGTGAAATCCTGCGTTGGCAGCACCTGGTGCCGGTTTGGGGTGCAAGACTCGACCAGTTTGGCAGTCGAGCTAGAGTTGCGCTATCGCGGCCTGCGTTCACCTCATAAGCTCAAGTCGGCAGTGTCCGGATGCACTCGGGAATGTGCCGAAGCTCAAAGTAAAGACTTTGGCGTTATTGCCACTGAGAAAGGTTGGAATCTCTATGTCTGCGGCAACGGCGGCATCAAGCCTCAACATGCAGTGTTATTAGCGGCAGACCTTGATAAAACTGCGCTGATTCAATATCTTGATCGGTTTTTGATCTTCTACATTCGCACTGCCGATCGCCTAGAACGTACCGCCACCTGGTTCAACAAATTAGAAGGCGGTCTGGACTATCTGAAGCAGGTGATTGTGGAAGATTCACTGGGCATTGCTGCCGAACTGGAAGCCCAAATGCAGCACCTTGTCGATACCTACCAATGCGAATGGAAAGCGACGATCGAGAATCCAGAAAAAGCAAAGCGCTTCCGCCATTTTATCAACTCGGATCAACCCGATCCCAGTCTGCTATACGTCGAAGAACGGCAGCAAAAACGTCCGGCCACCGCAGCCGAGAAAGCCCTGCTTTAGATGGCTTCCAGCCTCCAGCCTCCAGCCTCTCCTAATTCCTAACTCCGGTCAACCTCCCCAGAACGCTTTTTGGAAACAATCATGATTCAAACTATTGTTCCTACCCAACCCAACTGTGAAACGATTCAATGGATTTCTATTTGTACTCTAGAGGATATTTATCCCAACACGGGTGTATGCGCTTGGGTAAACGGTGAACAAATTGCGATTTTCCGAGTTGTTGGTAGGGAAGATGAGACAAACAGGAATGCTATTAATAACAATGAGGTCTATGCCATCAGTAACTACGACCCTTTTAGCCGAGCCTATGTACTATCACGCGGCTTAGTAGGGGATCGCAATGGTGTGCTAAAAGTCGCTTCGCCAATCTATAAACAAAACTTTTGTCTTGCTACGGGCCGCTGCCTTGATGACGAAACGGTTTCGCTGCCGGTGTTTCCAGTTCGGGTAGTCGATGGACAGGTCGAAGTAGGGTTTGCTTCAGTCGCGTGAGTTGATTGACGAATGAACGAGTTGCTGATGCGCATTGCAACCTCAATGCCGAAGTTTAGACAAAACCAATATCACCATAAACATAGCCGTTCTATCAGATAATGGGATCTGTTCCTTTAACAGACCAGCGACCCAAGCCTATGAACGAATTGACTATGAAAGTTGCCCAACAAGCCTTTGCAGCTTTTGCTCGAGGTTTGGCAACTGGTGACTTCCAACCATTTTTTGCTATGCTGACCGACGAGTTCACTTTCTGGTATCCTTACGGCAAATATCGCGGCAAATTCACCGGACAGGAAGGCAAAGCTCGGATAGTTGCTAAGTGCCATGACCATATGCAAGCCGGAGATCGTCTTACGTTCAGCCCACCGCACCACATCACGAGCAGCGATACAACTGTGATGTTTGAATTTGAATGTAAAGGCGTGATTCGCCAACAGCCGTATCAAGGCCGGATTGCAATTGCCCTCGATGTTAGCGGTGAGAAGATCTCTGGCTTGCGCGAATACTTCGGCGATGTGGATTGATAGCTAGCTTAAGGTGCGAGTCGTTGAATCTTCCAGCTCTCGTCAGCTTGGCGAATATGGCGAATATATAAAAAGCGATCGTGCAGTCGATTAGAACGCCCTTGCCAAAATTCAAACTGATTCGGGATCACTCGATATCCTCCCCAGAATGGCGGCAAGGGAACCTCTTGATTACGAAACTTTTGTTTCATCGCTTCAAACTCCATCAGCAGCATCTGGCGGGATGAGATCCACGCGGAGGTTCTCAGATTGAGTATCAGCCGAAAAACTCGGTTGCTTGTGCCAAAGATAGATAGTTCAAATTGTAGCAACCATTTCCAAATCTGGTATAACCTCGTTGGCTCAATTCAAGATATTATCCAATTGATTACTATCCAAGGTTGAGGCCAATGAACTTCTTGTTTCTGCTTACTCTAGCCGTCCTATCGGGTCTCGCGATTACCTTACAGGGACAGTTTATGGGATTGTTGGATAAAGGAATCGGAACCAAGGAAAGTATCTTTATCACCTATGGTATTGGTGGGATGATTGCAACGCTGATGATGATAATAACCCAGGGGGGAAACCTGCGGGCATGGCATGGGGTGCCTTGGTACGCCTTTAGCGCTGGAGCTTTAGGGCTAATTATTGTTGGCACAATCGGCTATGTGGTGCCTAGGTTGGGATTAGCACCTGGATTTACTCTAATCGTGGCATCACAGTTTATATCAGCCGTGTTGATTGACCACTTTGGTCTGTTTGGGGCAAGCGTGCGAACTTTAGATGGCACAAAATTGTTAGGAGTTGCGATATTAATGATTGGTGTGTGGTTGATTGTTAAGTAGGGGGTGGGGAGTAGGGGGTGGGGAGTGGGGAGTGAGGAGTTGGAATATAGAAATTAGAGACTAAGATATAGAAGTCAGAATATAAGAGCCAAAATAATTCTTGAGTCTGTAAATTGCTTTGTGTCGGTTAGCAACCTAACCTATCCGTATGTAAACAGTGGGTGAATAGGCTAAGTATACTGTAGGCTTTGCCTTCTTGTAGGGGAGTGCACTTACATCTTGACAGAACCTGCTACCCTGCAGGAACGCTGTGCGTAGAGCAACCGTTCTTTATTAGCGTGCACTTAGTTGAAGGTGGAAAAACTAAAATCAGAAAACCCAATTGAGACAAAACTTTCGACAGACTCAACAATTATTAAGAAAAATTTGATTCACTCCCCACTCCCCACTCCCCACTCCCCACTCCTCACTCCCCACTCCTCACTCCCCACTCCTCACTCCCCACCCCTTAATCAATTTCCCCTCGATATAAATATCGTCCCCGCCGCACGGTAGCCAATACATCATCAGGCGTGACGCGAGTGACAATCGAAGCAAGAATATTGCGGCTAGCGCGGAGGTGCGGATTGGTAAAATTTAGCACTACAAAATCGGCAGGCAATCCTTGCGCCAAATATCCACAGATTTTGTCTTGCAAAACTACGCCGACGTTACTTGTTACCATCTTCAGAATCACTTTTGGATCGGGCCGTACAGCGTCTCCAAATTGACTTTTGGCTATTTTGTAAGTAAAGTCTAGTTCCGGTAACAAATTTGGGCTATTCAACAAGCCGTTATCAGTACCTAGCAGCAAATTTGCCTCACTTTCAATCAGTTTGGCAACGGGTGGTAAAGGTAGCCCTAAATTGGCGTTAGCACGAGGATTTAGAACAACATTGGCCCGTTGGGCTGAAAGCAACGCCAGTTCTGCATCATTTGCAACGGTGGCGTGAATAATCAAATCAGGTTGATAAAGGTCGATCGCGCGTTCCAAGTCACCTCGTCCTGCCATCGCTAAGCTGTCCGCTCGATAGGCATCGTTCTCCAGACAGTGAATGGCTCGCAGTTTTTTATGTTGCTGAGTGATTTCTCGGATCTGCGCCCAAGCCGGATCAGTCAAATCGTTCATCGTACTTTCTGAAAAACCATCGGCTATCGCCAGAATTGCTTCTAGTTCCGTGACGGCTGCGGGCGGGAGACTGCTGCAATTCTGTTTTAGCTCGGCCTGTGTAAACGGGAGGGCGTTGAACTGTCCCAGAATGATGGAGTTGACGCCTGTTTGCTCAGCGGCTCGTTGCAATAGCTGACTGCCATAAACCCCTTGCTCGCGAAAATCAATATGCCCGATAGTGCCGGTTCGGGCCATGTATTGTAAGTGATTCGTGATATGAAACAAATGCTCTGCTTCCGAGCGCTTGGCTAATTCTCGATACTTGTAGCCATCAGGACGAAAAAATCCCTCCTCTAAGGTCATCCCGGTTGCTCCATCCGGTAGGCAGGTGTCACCAATGTGGGTATGACAATTGTAAAATCCTGGCACAACCACCAGAGCGCCCTGATCGATGCTTTGGCAGGGTTCTCTGAGCACTAACTGCTGAACTGTATCGCCATTTACAACAAAGCGGTCACACCAATAGGGTTCGAGGTCAGCTCCGTAGAGAACAATGCAATTTGATAACTCAATCATAGTTCACTGACTTCAGCTCGGTGCAACCTTCTATCTTCAATACTTTATCCTAGAATTCTCCTGTCATATCATCGGTCATACTTCAATTAAGCGCACAACCGCTAGCTAAACCCGGTTCAGGCTTAATCACCTGCTCGCTCAGTTTTACTGGTGGTTCACCAGATACGGTTTTGAGAATTATTGTGGGGACTTGATTATAAGCTGGATTAGAATTGGTTGATGGTATACCCATGGCTGCGGATGGCTGAGCTGGAGTCGTAACTATCTGAACTGTTAAATGGCTTGCTCCTTCTGGCTGCTGAATTTGAACAACAATAGGAGTTGCTTCAGGAGCCGATGGTGGCACAACCAGTGGCGATAGGGTTTGCAGCATCTGAGAGTGATATGCCTTACCCAGAAACAATTTGGATAGCTGGGGCAGGCTGGTCAACACAATTGTGAATAACGCACTTGTCATCAATAGCGCAATCAAGAGCAGCTTTCGTTGTCGCATCACAGATTCCTGTTGTTGAGTGAGCGAACGGTCGCACACTAGGAAAAATCTGGGAATTTGGGTAGGAGATTCGACGGGTTTCATAGGCCGCTCAACTTCATAAACAAATGGGTTTGATTTTGTGTGCCTCTATTCCAGGAATGGCATCACTGACCCTTG
Organism: Leptolyngbya sp. NK1-12; assembly: GCF_032598965.1. Taxonomy (NCBI): domain Bacteria; kingdom Bacillati; phylum Cyanobacteriota; class Cyanophyceae; order Leptolyngbyales; family Leptolyngbyaceae; genus Leptolyngbya; species Leptolyngbya sp. NK1-12. The sequence goes on along the minus strand of NZ_CP053586.1, from coordinate 3,898,296 downwards.
AAGTTAGATTAGTAGATTAACTCACTTGAGTCAGCCTGAAAAAGTTAGATTAACTCAGTGATTTTCAGCCATGTTTTTACGGCCTATTCTGCATCGATTCGCATTAGGTCAGAAAAAGTCAGAAAAGGTCGGTTGTTTCGGCCATACGGTTTTCAGAGCACTATAATTTCGCCACAATTAGGAAGTAGATTAGCCACTTCGGTGAACCAATTAGCTATTTTGCTTTGTTTGCTTTTTGTTTGCTTTTTGTTTGCTTAAATTGATGGCCTAATTCACTGAACTGTCTCAATCGCTTTAATCAGATTCTTATGCAAACGCCATCTCGTATTCCCTTTTTCTCGTCATCGCAGTCGGTGTTGTGGCGTCCCACAGCCGCCCTTGCCAGTGTCAATGCCGCCATTACCTTGAGTTGGATTATCTACCGGGTGCATTTGGCGGGATTGCTCACCCAAGCAGGATTTCCCAAAGGTCTCGCCCCAGTCTTGCTTCTGATTGAATCCCTGCTAGCAATTGTGGTGGAACCCTGGGCCGGGGTCACCTCGGATCGCACGCCCCAACGCTTCGGGGGACGGTTCTATATCATTCTGCTGGGAACCGGCATGACGGCCCTGTTATTTGCCTTGCTGCCAGGAATTGTCAGGCTGGTGCAGCCAAGCGCATCGGCCAACTGGTGGCTGCCGGGGTTGCTGATCGTCTGGGCGATTGCCATCAGCATGTTTCGCAGTCCGGCCCTGGCCCTACTTGGCCATTACGCTATGCCCAAACAGTTGCCCCTCGCAGCTAGTCTGATTACCCTGGCGGGAGCATTAGCTGGGTCTGCCACGCCCTTGGCCAGCGCCTGGATACTCAGTCAGGGCGCTACTCTCACCTTCATTGGCGCTGCCATTCTGCTTTTAATTACCGTTACCTGGCTCAAAACTGTGCAGCCGAGTGATGTGACCAGCGCGCCCGATGTATTCCCAACTGCGCCTTGGCAGTTTACGACGCTGGCAAGACTGTTTGGACTGGGACTCACGGCTACCTTCACCTTTAGGTTGGCGGTTGAGCTGTTTCCCAAAATTCTCAAAGCTGCCGAAATTCAGCCACCCCTGTTCCTCGGCATTTTGTTCGTTAGTTTGGGACTTGGTGCCTTGCTTGCAGGCCGTTTGGCAACCCGTTGGACCAACCTAAAAGTCATGGTGATTGGCTTGGGCCTAACCGCGGCTTGTCTAATCCTGATGACCCTGACTCGCCAGCCCACCATCGCCTTATTGACAGCAGTAGCGCTAGGACTGTCCTTCAGCTTCATTTTCAATGGCACTTTACCCTTCGTGCTCAATACCCTTTCTCTCGATCAGGCAGGCTTGAGCGTAGGTTTATTTTTTGGTGGGGCCGCCGCCGCTAACAGCCTCTACAGCGGCGTGGTGAGTCAAGCTAGCTTTTTGACACCGACAACGGGCGTAGGTCTAGCGATTATGGCTCTATTGGTTGCTGGATTCTGTATTTTGGGTTCGGTTCCCCCCCGAACCCAGCATTTCTCCTAACCGTTTTCAGGATTAGCGAAGTCAAACTGCAATCTTTGCTTCTGATGCCAGACTCAATTAAGTGCCATTAATGCCCTTAAACTGATCTCAAGCTAGCGAAGCTGAATACCCCGATAGGCGCAAGTATCTACCCCTTCATAGAAATCTTCTGCGCCGTCCTCAAACTCGACCAGTAGGTTGTACTCGCAGCCACGGTCGAGATTGACGTTCCAAGCCCGCCCCGGTGCCAAACCACGTCTACCACCCAAAACAGCCACATCATCGGGTGTACTAACGGGGAACAGGTGCAGATACAGGATGTCTCGATCTGAATTGTTAAACAACTCAAAATTGTGATCGTTTGGATCAATCCAAGCCTCTGCCACTGGACGAACCACAGGCGTCACTTGCGCAACAGCAGTGGAGTGCAGAGTCGAGCGAGTCGAGTTAGGATTACAGGGTAAACCAGTTGCGGTGACAAACCGGCGCTCACCTGTATCCAGCGAAGTTACAACAAAGCAGCCAGACCCAGTTGAAGTACGAGGGCGATTAGCTTGGGCTTGTCCAGCAATCAAAAACGGTAATGTTGCACTAGCAAGCAGCAGACTAGTGGCGGTGAAACGACGCCAATTCATACGGCAACTCCTTCGGTTCAATCTTAAATGGGAGAGATGTTATACAGCAGTTCTAATTCAGTGCTGTAGACGTGCAGAATGGACAGCCCAATGCGAAAAGTAGACAGCTCAAGCAACAAAGGCACCCCCAGCCCCTGACGGGACGATGCGAATGATCCAATTTCACAACTGTCCAATGCCTCTACCCTACGTTGCCCACAGCCTCTGATCAGGAAAAAAACAGCGAAATTCCAGATTTTTACAGTTTTTTATGCTTTTCCAGGAGGAAACTGCGATCTTTGAATCATTGGGATCAATTTTTGTGATCAATTTAGCTTCAGCTAGCCTTGAAGAGAGATACTAACCAGAGCACTCTATAGTCAACATAGTCAACATAGTCAACTTTATAGTCAATCTTATGGTCAATCTTTACAGCTAACATTGCTATTCTACAGCGTTTTTCACTCATGTGAGGTATGGGAGGTGTGGGGACGAAGCCCCACACAGGGGCACTGCTCCTGCACCCCGTTTTTCGTACTTCCCTAGCCTGAAAAAGGCTGTATCTATCCATCCACCCATCGACCTATCCACATGTTTGACTTTGAGGGAAAAACCATACTCGTAACCGGAGGCAGTCGCGGCATTGGGCAGGCGGTGGCGCAGGTCTTTGCCCATCACGGGGCGCGGGTTGCTATCCATTACCATCAGCAACGGGAGGCAGCCAAACAGGTACGAGCGTCCTTACCTGGCAGCGGCCATTGCCTGATTCAAGCCGATCTGTCTAATCCAGTCGCGGTGGAGCAGATGATCAGCTTTACCCTCACCGTATGTGGGCAGATTGATATTCTGGTGAATAATGCTGGAATTTATTTGGAACATCCGCTTGACCAGACTGATTACCAAGGTTGGACTGATATCTGGCAACGTACTGTAAACGTTAATCTACTTGGAGCTGTTAATGTTAGCTATTGCGTAGCTCAGCATATGATCAGTCGTCGCCAAGGGCGCATTATCAACATTACCTCCAGGGGAGCCTTTCGCGGCGAACCAACGGCTACGGCCTATGCCGCCAGCAAAGCCGGACTCAATGCCTTTAGCCAATCTCTAGCCCAACACCTTGCTCCTTACAATATTGCGGTAACTGCCGTAGCTCCCGGCTGGGTTGAGACCGATATGTCTCGCAAAGCATTGGATAGTCCTGCCGGGGACGCAATCCGCCAACAAAGCCCACTCAATCGGGTAGCTCGCCCGGAAGAAGTGGCCCAAACGGTGCTGTTCCTCGCTTCCGAACCGGCTACCTTCCTTACCGGCACAATTGTCGATGTGAATGGAGCCAGCTATTTGCGCTCGTGAATCCACATGGGCCTAATGCACCACGCTACCCATACTCAACGCCATGTCCGTCAGGATGGTTTGAGCACTGCGCTCTGGTTCTCCAGCGGGTGGCTTGCGCTGCACATAGGAGCCGTCGGGCTGTAGATCCCAAGCTTGGCGGTTATCCGAAAGCAAAATTGCCAGAATTTCTTGCAGATCTTTAGCAATCGCCGGATCGTCAATTGGCGTCACTGCTTCAACGCGGCGGTCAAGGTTGCGCGTCATCCAATCGGCACTGCCAATGTAGAGTTCTTCTTCACCATTGTTTTGGAAATAGAAGATGCGCGAATGTTCTAGATACCGGCCCACAATGCTAATCACGCGAATATTTTCACTCACATGAGGTACACCCGGACGCAAACAGCAGATGCCGCGCACAATCAGGTCGATCTGCACTCCGGCTCGCGAGGCTTCGTAGAGCGTAGCAATAATTTGCGGATCAACTAGCGAATTCATCTTGGCAATAATCCGGCCCGAATTGCCGTTTTTGCAATGTTCAGCTTCCCGCCGAATCAAAGCCGTCATGCGGTCGCGCATATTTACCGGCGACACCAGCAGCTTGCGATAGGCTCGTTGGCGCGAATAGCCGGTCAGGTAGTTGAACAGATCGGTCAGATCTGCGCCCAACTCTTCTCGGCAGCTTAATAGCCCCAGGTCGGTGTAGAGGCGAGCCGTTTTGTAGTTATAGTTACCCGTCCCAACATGCACGTAGCGGCGAATTCGGTCTCCTTCTTGTCGCACCACCAACACTACTTTCGTGTGGGTTTTCAGCCCCACCAAGCCATAGACCACATGCACCCCAGCCTGCTCCAACCGGCGTGCCCAATTGATGTTATTCTCCTCATCGAATCTAGCTTTCAGCTCTACCAGCGCCACCACCTGTTTGCCGTTTTCGGCTGCTGCAATCAATGCGCTGACAATCGGCGAATCGCCCGACGTGCGGTAAAGCGTCATTTTGATCGCCAGCACATCTGGATCCTGGGCTGCAAATTGAATAAATCGCTGCACCGACAGCGAAAACGAATAATAGGGATGATGCACCAGTAAATCACCGTTGCGGATCACCGTGAAAAAATCTCTCTCTTCCTCACCCTCGCCGCTTTTCGTGGGATACTCACCAATTGAGCGCAAGCGCGGTGGAATTACGGGCCGACGGGGTGAGTCTTTCAAATGGGGCAGGGGAAGCGCCATCAGCGCCATCAGATCCTTGAGATTCAGCATACCGTCAATCTCATAGGTCTCGCTGCTAGTGATTTTCATTTCCTGCATCAGCGTATCTCGCACGGTTTCCGGCATCGCCGTTTGCACCTCCAGCCGCACGACTGAACCGCCTAAGCGTCGTTTGCGCAGCTCCTGCTCGATCGTCAGCAGTAGATCATCTGCATCATCTTCGGCAATCTCTAAATCGGCATCGCGCGTAATCCGAAACAGATAATACTCCTGAATGTTCATTCCGGGAAACAGCGTTTCCAAGTTGTGCCCAATCACCTGCTCTAGCGGCACTCCCATCCACAGACTTGATTTACCATCGACTTGGCGCAATTCAGGCGGGAATGTGACAAACCGAGGCAGGCTGCTGGGCACCTTGACGCGAGCAAAATGCTCTTCTTCGGTTTCTGGATCCTTGACTACAACGGCCAAATTGAGGCTGAGATTGGAAATAAACGGAAACGGATGGCCCGGATCGACCGCCAGCGGGGTCAGGACTGGAAAAATTCGCTTTTCGTAAAAATCCTGTAGATAGAGTCGCTGCTCTTGGCTCAGGTCGATGTAATTGAGCAAATAGACCCCATGCTCGATCAAAGCTGGCCGCAAAACCTGCTCAAAATGGCGATGCTGCTCTACTACCATCGGACGAAGTACTTGACTAATGGCATCAAGCTGCTCTGGAGGAGTGCGGCCATCGGGAGTAAGGGTACTCACACCTGCTTCCACCTGCTGCTTCAGGGCGGCGACTCGCACCATGAAGAACTCGTCCAAATTTGAGCTAAAAATAGCCAGAAACTTTAGCCGCTCCAACAGTAGTGTGCGAGCATCTAGGGCTTCGTGGAGGACGCGACGGTTAAACTCTAACCAACTTAACTCTCGATTAAAGTAATACTGCGAATCGCTCAGGTTAATCTCGGGGACCGTTTCTTTTGCTCTTGCCATAGGTTTTTGAAGAGGCAGGGTACCGCAAATTTTGCCAGAAAGTGAGCGTAAGGAGAAGTGTTCTAAACGACATCAGACAACTTTCAATTAATTATGAATCTGATGATCTAAATTAAACCCCTCTCAAGCGGCTTCCAATTTTGGCCTGTTTTTATTTTAGGGCCTATGTCCTCTCTGAACACGACTTGCAGATTCTGATCGGAAAGGTCAAGCTATCCCAGGATTGGTGAAAGACCTATCTAAAGACCTATCTGAAGACCTATCTGTAGTAATAGAGTAGAATGTCTCAGATGACTACTTCAACAAGTCGAAACGGTCTAACTTCAGTCATCTTGAGCACCGAGTTGGTAAATGCCTTGGGTACTTTGAGTGTACAAGCCAGTGGATTTGACAAGACCCGTATTCAAAATGGGATTGCGAGTTTTGCCATTACTGGTGGTGCAGTCGATCTCGATAGGATTAAAGTTGAAATTATTCATAGTGGTGGCTTGACTCTCAGAGCAGGCAATACAGAGGTCAATCTCACCGATCTTGTGATTACCAACTTAAACTTTTAGCGTTTGACGGGTACACCTTCTAGTACGGGGACTAGCTTTAAACCATAGATTTCTTCAAAGCAGGATCTCTTCAGGTTCAGACTCCACAGCTCTAGCTCGCAGTCGTCTTCTGGGTCAACTGCTGTGACATGCAGCCGGATCTCTTGAGGCAGATATTCGCAGCGCACTTGCTGAATCGCGCCGATCTGTCGCCGATCCAGTGCCACTGCTAACCGCAGCAACGGGCTGAGTTGTTCGACTACCCGGCGGTGCTTTTTACTGCCGATGCTGCGAAAACTGTCGTGCTTCTTCTTCGGTCCACTTTTACGGTGATAGCGAGCTAGATTTGCTATTGTTTCAATTTCTACATCTGTGTAACCGAGCAGTTCACCATAGCGAATCAGATAATAGGAATGCTTGTGATGCTCAGAATGGCTAACAAAATGTCCGCAATTGTGTAAAACAGCGCTGGCCCAAAGTAATTCTCGCTCTGCATCACTCCAGTGATGCAGCCGCCCTCGCAATTGATCAAACAGATCGAGAGCAAAATCAGCGACTCGCCTGCCGTGTTCCAAATTGACATGGTATTTGTGAGCCACCTTAAACACACTGCGCTGCCGCACCGATCCCTGAAATCGCAGTCGATCCTCGATCAGCCCGTGGGTCAGCATCCAGTCCACAACAATGCCTTCCCGCAGTGCGCGTTCGCAGATCGTAATCTCCTCTAAGCCCAGTAAGGTCATCGCCTCTTGCAAAATCACCGCCCCTGCCACAATAATTTCCGAGCGGCGATCTGACATGCCTGGAATGGCGGCTCGTTCGCTGTAGTTGAGTTTGCGCAGACGGTTAGTAATCTCTCGCAAGTCTTTGAGACTGAACTGATAGCCATTCAGCGGCGACGGAATCAACCCCAACTTTTCGCGGGCATGAATGGCGGCCAGGGTTTCAATTGTGCCAGAAGTACCCACCAAGCGAGGTTGTTCGCCAGGTTGTACCTGAGCGCTCAATTCCTCCACTGAACGCTCTAGCATACCCCGCACATAGGCTTGCAGGTAATTGAATTCGCTGTTGCTGATTGGATCCGTATGCACTAGCTCTGCTGTCAGCCGCACTGCGCCAATTTTGGTACTGCTGAGGGTGCGGGGTTCGTGACCGTCTCCTAAGATCAGCTCAGTTGAACCGCCGCCAATGTCGATAATCACATGGGGCTGGTTGTTAAACTCCATGCCCGACAGCACACCCAAGTAGATGCGCCGCGCCTCTTCCTGCCCCGAAATTAGGTCAATGATTAAGCCCAGTTCCTTTTCCACCTCATGCAGAAACGTCTGACCATTGGGCGCTTCCCGCACCGCACTGGTGGCCGTGGCAACAATTTCTTCCGCATTGAGGGTCTTAGCAATTTCCTGACAGCGGCGTAAAGCAACAATTGCTCGCTCCATGGCTTCTGGAGTCAGCCGTCCTGTTTGCGGTTCCCGGTCCCCCAACCGCACTGTGGCTTTTTCGCGAGCAATGATGGTAAAAGCTGGAATAACCGGTTCAACCTTGACGACCGCCATGTGGATCGAGTTGGTGCCTACGTCAATTGCGGCTAAAATTCGGTCCTGTTTTGGAGTAGGCAGTGGGGCGAGTCGCGATTCCTCGCTTTTAAACAGTAGATCAATCATGCTCGATGCAGGAGAAAAACAAAGAACTGGAGATGCTCGCATTTATGTCTCCACTCCCACACTGAAAATGGAGCAATGGATAAACAAATGTCGCCTGCTTCAACCCCATAGCCGGGCTTGAATTAAAATTCAACGGCTGTCAGGTATTGGAATTGAACTGGGAACAGAACAGACTGGGAACAGAACAGACTGGGAACAGAACAGGCAGTTCAGGAACTTCTAAACAATTGCTTAAATTTTATCGCGACAAAGCAACATCCCAACCGCTGCCTGCAAAATGTGACATTCGGTGAAGGAATGCTGGGCGAACTTGGTGGATGCTAAGTAAAGGGATGCTAAGTAAAGGCAATCAGGTTAAAGCAATCGAACTCTTTGTCCGGTTAGTTGAGGTAAACCTGCCCTCCCTGATCGATGTAAACTGAAGTCCGATCGGTAGCAAAGTCGGGTGTTTCTCGCACTCGCATCACTAACGTGCCTCTGGGCGAATTGGGATGCAGCGTCACCTGTAGAAAGCCATTGTCAGCCCGGCGAAATGTAAATGTGGTTGGTACGCTTAGCCGTTCCAGCGTCATTTCCGAGCGGCCCGGCAGGGTGCGAAACTGCGTGTCTCCAATCACCTGATAGTCAATCGGCGAGCCAGTTTCGTTAATAAATCGGATGTTGACGCGGTTATTAACCGGCGTTACAGAGGTATAGGGGATTTGTACCCCAGTGAAGCCCGTGTTTGGATCAGACTGAGCAATGGTAGGCGCAGGAGCCGAGGTGGCAGCAGGTAAGGCCCAGCTTAGATTGTTGCCCAGACAACCTACCAACGTCACCCCACCCAGACCCAACAGCCAAGATCTACGGAACCCACGCAATAGTTGCAGCTTACGAACGTTAGACAAAGGGAGAAAAGTCATAAATGTTTGAATTGTCAAGAATTATTGAGTTTATTAGAACCAAAACGCCGATTCAGCCAGCCCAGAATGCCGCTCAACAGCGCCCCCGCCATCAAAATTCCGATTGCAGGAGTAAAAACAGGCTCCCATAATTGATACCAAAGATCCAGCCCTAAAGGTAAATTGAACGCATGACCAATCAGGGCAATGGCTAACCAGAAAAAGCTAAATAGAACTAGAAAAATGTTGGCTACAAGCGCGAGATTCAGCCACTCTAGCAATTTGTCTTTCATAGATTTTCAATTTCTAAAACGTATTAACTTGGATAGGTAGTAAATTCAGAGATCATGGAGTAGCGTGACTGGCAATTCAGCCCCCTGAAACAACGTTGTGCCGCATTATTTTGTTCAGGAATAGTTTAGCAAAATCAGCAATCAAAAAAATATGGCTGTATCTCGCAGGGGAGACAGCCACATTTGTAGAAGCAGTATTCGAAACTCTAAATCGAGTCAATTCGGATTAGCTTTCGATCAGTTCCTCCGAGACTTCCTCTAAGTTGTCTGGATCTACGTAGTGGCATGTGGCGTCATCAACACAAATCAGTGCCCAACCGGACTGATCAACACCCATAAACTTATATAAACCTTGCTCAATAAAAAAGCCTTTGTGATTCCGGGTCTCTGGCTTCACTTCGACGTTATTACCATTCATAGTTCCCAGCTCCTTGATCTTAAAAGAAGTTGATTTGAGTCATCAGAATGACTAATCTCGAACTTCACCAAATCTTATCATTAGATTTTCGATTCTTTTGTTAATAATCTTAAGCAATGATTAAGGCATCTATATATATTCGGAATTCCCGTTATGATTAAGCTTCTTTAAACAAAAAAAGCCAGCCTAAAAATCTGAGGCTGGACAGCTTGATTTAGCGTGCTTTAAGTTTAAGATTTATAATTTTTGCTCAGAGAAAACTGGGTCAGCTTTCAAAAAGCCAGCTTTTGACCCGCTGCAGACTCTTCCAATCAGGCTTTTTGCTTAATCCATCTTCAAAATTCTGCTCAACTTCCTGACGCAGCTCTGGAACCGCCATCACTAACTGACCGGCTACTTCTACATGCTGTCTGACGCCTTTTTGAGCGGTTTCTAGCATTGCCATTGCCAAATTAATCCGAGCCTGCGGATCTTGCGGGTTGAGCTTCACCGCTCTCTGTGCCGCTTTGTAAGCCTGGGATGGCTTGTTGTCCAACAGATAAAGCCAAGCCAAACAAGTCCAGGCAGAGCTACTCTTTGGCGTCCGGTCACAGACTTCTTTGAATAGGGGAATTAGGGATGCTGGATCCTCGCCCGCCCGATAGCGTTCAAGCCCTTGATCAAATAATGCTTCAACTGTCGTCTCTGTCATGTGCCGTCTCTAATTCAATTGCCCAGTGGTCTAGCATAGCAAACTTGGCATCTGCTAAAGCCGATAACCTACCAAACCAAATTTGCTAAAACAGCGGGCAGACTGAACTGACCCGCCGTCAAAAAATCTCAAACTAGTTGAACCAATTGCCCAACCACCTTCTGCTCAGGCCGAGAAGGACTTACCGCAGCCGCAAGTTTGGTCAGCGTTAGGATTTGTAAACTGGAAGCCACCGCCAATCAGGGCGTTGCTGTAGTCCAACACTAGACCATACAGGTACAGCATACTCTTGGGGTCGCAGACGACCTTAAAACCCTCGTAGTCAAATACCTCATCTGTGGCCCGAATGTTGCTGATGTCCTCAAAATCCATCGTGTAGGACATGCCAGAACAACCGCCCTGGCGGACACCCACCCGCAAACACAGGTCCTTTCCCTGCTGATTGCGCAGAGCCATGACATGCCGCAGGGCTGTCTCGGTCATCATGATTCCCCGTTGTTGAGACTGAGCTGTTTGTGTCATTGGTTGATAAAACTCCCTTGCGTTGTCAAACCAAAATTGTTGCCAAACCAAAATTCAGGTCAAATCAGAGTTGAATCTGTACCTATTACAGAGTGCATCAAAGTCAAATCTGTCTACACTCGGTACACTAATCTTTAATCTGATGGTAACGGATTCCGCAAATTCTCTGCAAAAGGAAGCTGCTGCCAACCCACTTTTAGGTTTTCCTCGTATGACTGCTTTTAATCGTTCTACCCGTCGTCGTCTGCAACAGCTCCGCCAAGTGCCAAGCGTTTGGGAGGGCGATCGCCGCAAGCTTTCACCGCGTTTGATGCCGGGTTCTGACGCGGATGCGCCCCGCCAGGGCGACTGTGTGCTCTGGGTAGATGGCACTGAGGGGTTGGTACGAGCCATGGATGTCGTGTCGTCGGACGCGGGGCCAGAAGCAGTTGTGCGTACCTTATTGCAGGCGATGGAATATCCCCAAAGTTCGGTGATGCCTGCCCGTCCCCAGAAGATTGTAGTGCGAGACCGGGAATTGCAGTTCTTTTTGCGGGGTGTGTTGCAAGAGCTGAACATTGTAGTTGATTATGCTCCAGAACTACCGCTAATTGACGAGATTTTTGCTGGTATCCAGGGCATAGCTGCTGACAGTCCACCTGAGTTGCCGCCAGCCTATGCCCAGCCGATTTTAGAGGCCGCTCGCCAGATTTGGGATAGCGAACCCTGGACCCAACTCGATGAGGAAAAAATTATCGCGGTTGAACTCAATTATGGCGATGTAGAAACCCTCTATGTCTCGATCTTGGGGATGCTGGGCATGGAGTATGGGATTTTGATGTACCGCTCCCTAGAGTCGCTGAAAAAGTTCCGCCAGCAGGTGCTCACGGCTGATGACACGCCCCAAGTTCTAGAAGAGGCATTTTTAGAGCAAGATTGTTTGTTCGTCACCTTCGAGTCGTTAGAGGATGCGGAAGCTGATGCCCTTGATGACGATGAAACCTTGACCGCCCTATTTGCTGAAACCGGAGTTTGGCCCAGCTTTGGCAATTTACACCCGCTAGAAGGGATGCGTCCGCTGCTCCACGACGAAGAGGCGCGCGTGCTTTTGGTGGCGCTTCAAGCCTTACAGCGCTTTTTCCAGCAGCACCTAACCAAGATGGACGAAGACAATTTTCCGGCTGTCAGCAGTCGCTATCGTCTGCCTGACCCAGATCAGCCTAGCCGCAAGCTCAGTGTCAAGGTATCTACCCTGCCGGATGTGGCCGAAGAACTCTACGAAATGTCGATGGAGGCGGAACTCGGTGAAGACGGATTCGGCATCGCCAATATCCCGGTATTGCGCCATGATTTAATTCCCGATGACGCTTTCTACAGCCTGGGAGCCATGCCGTGGGAAACGCTCGATATGCTGCGGGCTGTTGTTCAAATCCATCAAGAAGCAGAAGCCAACTGTGCCAGAACCGCTGACGGATTTCCCGTAATCCTGATTCAAACCTCGCGCCCCAAAGCCAAGGCCCTGATCGAAGCGCTGCAAGCTGCCGGCGGACTGAAAGGGATCTGCTTTAATCCGGGCGAAGATCCGCTCGGTGATGAACAGTATGACCTGGGCATTTTGCAAACCAACAACGGTGAGCTGCATCTGTTTGGCGAATTCTACGAGCAGGATCCAGTGCACATCCAAGCCCGTAAAAAGTGGGACCAGCGCTGCAAAAAAACTAAGGGACACTGCGGTCTGGTGATTGCCAAGGGCTTGAAGGGTTCGTCGCGTGGCAATCCTCAACTCACAGACATGATGGCGCTGTACGAAACGCGGGCTATTTCTGAGCAGGAACTGGGGCTAGGATCGCTCCAACTGATGCCCTATTTGGAATAGCGAATAAAGAACTGTTACAGTTCCTCAATAAAATTGAGCTTGGGCGCAATCTCGATGATAGGATTCCTGAAAAACGTTCAGAGAACGATTCATGGCAGAAACTCTTACTGGACAAACCCCCATTTTCGGCGGCAGCACAGGCGGGCTGCTGAGTAAAGCAGACGAAGAAGAAAAATACGCAATCACCTGGACCAGTTCTAAGGAACAGGTGTTTGAAATGCCTACCGGCGGAGCTGCTGTGATGCGGCAAGGTGAAAACCTGCTGTATTTGGCTCGCAAAGAGCAATGTATCGCTCTAGGGGCGCAGCTTCGCAGTAAGTTCAAGCCCAAGATCGAGGACTACAAAATCTACCGAGTCTTTCCTAGCGGTGAGATTCAGTACCTTCATCCTGCGGATGGCGTCTTCCCTGAGAAGGTGAATGAAGGCCGCGCAGCGGTGAATAGTGTGCCTCGCAGCATTGGGCAAAATCCCCAGCCTGCTACCGTTAAATTCACTGGCAAAAACACCTACGATCCCTAATTCCCTTGAGTTAGGTCAATCGTTTTTCAACTTCAGTTTCAACTTCAGATAGTTCATTGAATTCATTTTAGATAGGTCAATGATGGGGCAATTGCAGCCCCATTTTTTGTAATTATCTGCCATTGATTGTTTGAATTATGATCATCAGTGTTCATCAATCATCAACTTAGAGTTCTCCGAGATGATTAGATGAGTTGGTAAATGTTCCGGTTGGATCGATTAACCGGCAAACAGCAGCCAGACGCCAGCTAAGGCGATCAGTGCTCCCAAAATGGCGCGAAAACTGACGCGCTCGCCGGTGAGCATGGCAATCGGAATGATGAACAGCGGACTCGTAGCGATTAGGGCTTGGGCAATCCCAGTTTCGGTGAATTTGAGAGCTGTTTGTTGCAGCCAGATGCCCAAATAGGTACCTGCAAAAGCTGCCGCTGTGATTACCGTTAGAAATCGTCCCGAACGTAGTGGCTGGAGGGCTTGCCAGGATGGGTGTCTGCCCAACCAAAGTAACAGCACCGTCACCGCCGCCGCCAATCGAATCAAACTGCTCCAGAGTGGACTCACTGCCGTTTCTGCCAAAGCTGCTCGTGACAGCACCGCCCCGCTCGATTGAGCCAACGCCGCCAGCAGACCCAAAATCACGCCGCGCTTGAGATTGAGAACGGCTGTTTGTTCTGGAGTACGCTCTACAATCACCCAAGCTACTCCCACCACCGTCAGCAAAATCCCCAGCCACGCGGTCAAGCCGAGCTGCTCATCTAGAAATACAAACGCTAAGCAGGCCGACAAGGGTGGTGCAATTGCCTCTAACAGTAATGCCCGTCGCGCTCCTAGATTGGTCAAGGCGGCAAAAAAGACCGAATCACCGAAGCCAATGCCCACGGCACCACTAAGAAACAGCAGCATAAAGCTATTCCATTCCAATTGGGGTGAGGCATCGCGTCGCAGCACCAGTGTCAGCAAGATCATCCCAACCGCTAGGCTGCTTTTGGTCAGGTTCAGCCACAGGGGCGACATCTGTTTGCCTAGTCTGGCATACATGAAAGAGGCCAGTGCCCACAGCAATGCCGCACTTAGGGCCGCTAGCTCACCGCGAAAGTCGGTTAACAGCATTCGTTGCCGTCCAGATTACGCTGCATTTCGACACCAATGGTATGAGCACTAGGGTCCGTACTTTGCAGCAAGGCATGGGCTACATGCTTCTGATCTGCATGACTGCGATTTTGGCTCAGCTTGTATTTGCCCTCTCCAACTAATTTGTCGAGTTTGTCGAGATCGCCTTCTCGAAATGCTGTGGGAATATACATGCGGTTTCAGTGGCAACTAGCTAATGCTACCTTACGGTTAAGCTCGACTAATATCAGTTCTTAGTTTTGAGTTTTGAGTTTTGAGTTTTGGTGGCGTAGCCTTTGCATGGCATGCAGTTTTGAGTTTTGAGTTTTGAGTTACGGGACCTGCACAATCCAGTCTGTTGAGCTTGGTGATCTGTAGCTCAATCAAAGGGAATGGGATAAGTAGTGTGTCAGACTAGATGGCAGCGATGAGATGACGGTAATGCTACAGCAACCCCGGTTGCTTGAATCGGCAGGTGAACTCTATGAATCTTCAAGCTCCAAATCGATCTAGGCATCACGGCGATGAACAGCTCGTCACCTTACATGGCGTGAACTGGGAGCAGTTTAAGGCAATCGAAGCCAACCTGGAAGGGGTGCGGGCAGTGCGACTGTCTTATTTACAGGGAGTGTTGGAGATTATGTCTCCGATTGGGGATCAGCACGAAGCGATCAAGAGTACGATTGGCGTGTTGCTAGAAGCCTACATGCGGCACAAAAACATGCGGCATTATCGTCGGGGAGGTTTCACCCTAGAAGCACCTGGCTACGCCTCTGGAACTCCAGATGAATCCTATTCGATTGGGACTCGTCGGCGGTTCCCTGATTTGGTGATCGAGGTGATTGTCACTAGCGGCACGATCGATCGCAAAGAACTCTACCGTCCCTTGCAAATTCCTGAAGTCTGGTTTTGGTGGAAACAACAACTGCGAGTGTTTCAGCTCAACCAGGATCAATATAGCGAAGTAACGCGCAGCCAGTTTTTTCCGGACTTAGATTTGGCCCTGCTGTTGAAGTATGTGGATTATCCTGACCAGTACGATGCGGTTCAAGCTGTTTTAGCAGAGCTTTAGCGATTGGCAATAGACTTGGCCACTAGCGCGGCTGTTTCTGTGGGATCAACCAGGGTATTGGCACAGAGAATCCCCGAAGCGGCCACGGCGGGTACTCCAATCCCTGGCATTGTACTGTCCCCAACGCGATAGAGTCCGGCAATCGGCGTGTGGCAGCTTGGAAACATCGCGGTTCCGGCGGCAATGGCAGGGCCATAGGTACCTCGACAGCGCCGTAAATAGTAGGCGTGGGTAAGGGGAGTGCCGATTAACTCTAGAGTGATGCGCTGACGCAGGTCGGGAATCACTTTTTCCAGCGCCCGAAACAGCGGCTCGGCTTTCTGGCGTTTGCGAGTCTCGTAGTCAGCATCGCGCTGCCAACCAGCGTAGGGTTCGAGCGTATAGGCATGAACGACATGGTGCCCCACAGGCGCTAGATTGGCGTCCCACACCGATGGAATCGAAATCATACAGGTGTTGCCCGGTGCGGTGATATCCTGTGCGTCGTGAACCACCACATGATGGCCGGTTAATCCCTCTAATCCATCAGCTCGGATGCCGAGATGCAGATGCATAAAGCTGTCTACAGGCGGCGTTTCTAGGGCAGCTTGGCGATAGCCGGACGGCAAATCCTCGGGTTGCAGCAGTTGGGCATAGGTGTTCCAGATCGTGGCATTGGAGATGATAATCGGTGCTCGCAGTTCCTCTCCCCGCTTCAGCCGCACGCCAATGGCCTTACCCTGTTCGACTAAAATCTGTTCGACATGGGCATTCAGCCGCAGATGTCCGCCCCATTTCTCCAGTCCTCGCACTAGCGCCTGCACAATTGCTCCACTGCCGCCAATCGGATAATCAATGACTGAGTTAGAACGCTCGCCCAGCATAAACGCCACCTCTGGCGCAACCGTGCCGTCAGCCTTCAAGCCTGACAGCAAAAAGCATTCCAAATCGATCAACCGCCGCACCCAAGGGTCTTCTACCCAGCGATCCATCACCTCGCCCACCGACGCCTGAATATTGCCCAATTGCGGCATCAGCTTCAGCGTAGGCCAAGCATAGCGACTCAGCAGCACCCAAACCAACTGCCAATCGGCCCGTAGTGCCAGGGTGGGAATTTCACGCAGTCCCTGATAAAGCTGTAGCAATTCCTGCTCGAAGGATTCGTACTCGGCGGCTCCCGTAGGCGTGACTTGGGCAATCGTCTGACGATAGCGGTTGGCATTGCCATAAATCGGCACCGTGCCTTCAGGAAAATGGTAGTGTCCCAATGGATCGTAAGCCAAGGCTTCTAGCGATTCTTCAATCGCATCCAACACCTGTCGCAGCGGATTCAGAGATTTGGGATCGCTCAGCCCAGCATAGAAGGAAGGCCCGGAATCGAAATGAAATCCTTGTCGCACAAAACTGTGAGCCGCTCCACCCGGAATGGCATGACTTTCGCAAACGATAACCCGGCGTCCGTAGCGAGCCAGCAGCGCTCCGGCAGTTAATCCCCCAATGCCGCTGCCAATCACTACTACATCTGCATCCTGCATATTCCAAGTCACGCTAAAACATCAATGCCTTAATCGTAGGCAAATAACGAGCCGCCAGAATCCCGCCCAAAAAACCAAATAGGTGAGCTTCCCAAGAAATCCCGATCGGTTTGGGAAAAATGCCAGGAAGCAGATGCCAGTAAAACGCGCCCACCGTGAGGGAAAGAATCAGCGATAGCGGATCCTCGTCAAAGAAGCTGACAAATAGCAGAAACCCTAGGTAGCCAAAGATGATTCCGCTGGCTCCCAGGTGCACCATTTGTACAGCATACAGGTGATCTGAGGAGAGGCGGTAGGCTTGCGCACGGCCAAACAGCCACACCCCAATCCCGCTCGTCAGCAGCGCAACTAGTGTCACCGCCCAAAAATCCGCTTCGCCTTTCAACAGCAGTAGCCAGCCCAGCGCCACAAAGCCGAGTGAATTGCCCATCAAATGGGCCACATCACCGTGCAGCAGTGGGCTAAAGAAAATGCCCAGCAGGCCAATTGCGGTGCGGGGACGAATTCCGAACCAATTCAGTATCCTGCCCGGCAGCAGCCAGTTAAAGGCATTGATGCTCCAGGTAATCAGCAAAGTTTCGTACAGGATAGCAAACCGGGACTGCCACTCTGATGGGTTGAATCCCAGGGCCAGGATACCGCTCATGCCTGCTCCTTGCTAGCCCCTATTTACTTGCTCTATCTTTAGCTTGCTGGCGTAGTTCGAGCGCTTGGGGATCGCTTGGTGCGAGCTGGAGTGCTTTGTTAACCGCCGCTAGGGCTTCGTCATACCGCTGCAGGTTATAGAGTGCCTCTGCTTTGGTGAGCCAAGCCTCAGCCGAGTTGCGTTCTAACTGGATTCCCTGATCGAGAGCAATCAACGCTTCTGCTGATCGCCCCAATTTTTGCAGAGCCACGCCCCGTTTCACCCAACCCAAGGCAAACTCCGGCTTGGCTTCGGTCACCTCTTCATAGAGCTTCAGCGCCTCATAGGACCGATTTTGCAACAGCTTTGCGTTGCCTTGGCTCCATTTTGCTTCGGCATAGGTTGGGTCGTAGGCCAGCGCATCATTGCAAAAGACGATTGCCTCTTCTGGACGCTCCAGCAGATTTAGAGCCTCACACCGTCCGGCATAGGCCGGAGCATAGTTGGATTGCAGCTTGATGGCCTGATCAAAAATGGCAATGGCTTTGTCGTACTGTTTTTCTTGCAGCAACCGATTGGCTTGTTCGACCAGCGCGCTGGCTGCTTGTTGCGGATCGTCGGGCAGAGGAGAGTTCTGACCGGTCGCATCTTGTCTAGAGGACGATGAATGCTGGCCCAAAAACGGATTGCCCAACTGGGGTAACAGACTTTGCGCTAGAGCTAACGTGAGGCCAAGGCCAAGCAACCCAACCAGCGCCCAAGGCTGAACCAACCGCTGAGTGATTCCAGACAATGCTGGTCTGCGAGCAGTTGCAGAATTGGCTCCAGAAAAATGGGGACGGCCTACCGCCTGGGTCAAGCCCGTTCCAGATGCCTGCATCGCTTGCAGCGTTGATTCGTTGGGTAACCAGATTGCGGTTGAAATCGGTTCTTCTGGCAGGGCGGCATTCCTACCGTTGCTAAATTCAAAATTGGATTTTGACCATTGCCCACTAAAATCCGTGGCTGTTTCGATCTGGGGCGTAGTTGCTACTTGATTCGCGGTTTCAGCCCCACTCATCCCTGCTTTAGCCGATTGAGGCGGTTCGTATTCGGTTTGGTCTTCTGCAATCGCCGCAGGTAGGCTTTCGAGCGCTGCCAACGCTTCGGCGGCATCTACATATCGCTCCCGAAAGTCGTAGCGAATCATTTGATCGATCACCTCGATCAGTTCAGGGCTGACGTGATTGACATGGTCATGCCAAGCAATTTCACCGTTGCTGTCTTCACCTAAACATCTTGGATGCAACCCTGTCAGCATCTGCACAGTCAGAATTCCCACCGCATAGACATCGCTGCAGAACTTGGGTCGGCCCGCTAGCTGTTCGTTGGGCATGTAGCCCTGAGTGCCGATTGAAATGGTCAGGTTGGTCAGTCCCGTATCGGGATCAGCACTAGGTGCGCTCACCTGTTTGACGGCCCCAAAATCGATTAGAACAACCTTGTGATCATGGCGGCGGCGGATTAGGTTCGAAGGTTTGAGGTCTCGGTGGATCACCTGCTGCTGATGCACAAAGGTCAGCACTTGCAGAATATCTTTGGTGAGAGTAACAGCTCGGCCCTGGGACCAGGGTTTGCCATCCACTAATTCCCGAGTCAGGGGTTCTCCCTCAATAAACTGTTGAGCTAAATAAAATTCTTGACCTTCTTCAAAGTGAGCTAACAGCCGTGGAATTTGGTCATGATTACCCAGACGATAGAGGACCTGTGCCTCCAGATTGAAGCAACGTCGCGCCATTTGCAGCGTATCGTCATTTTTGCTCTGCGGCCTCAGGTGTTTAATCACACAGCGTGGATGGCCCGGTAAATGCAAATCCTCCGCTAGGAATGTACGACCAAATCCACCAACTCCTAGCTGGCTGACAAGCTTGTATCGTCCACCCAAAGGCTTATCTTGGGTTATCCGGGGCATTGTGCGGCTCATATTAAACAGAGGTCAGAAGGTCAGTCATAATTCAGTCCTGATGGCAGTTTGAGTCGCGCTGGCTTAAGGCTGGCCTAAGACAATATATCCATTGTTAACAGGGACTGTCTTTATTGTCTCGAAATTGTCTCGACTGCAGCCTAAGACTGGTGTTCACAAGGCAAATACACTACTCGTAAATACACAGACTGTAGACACACGAACTGTAGATACACAGATGGCTTTCAAAGCGATTTTATAAATATACAAGTAGATACGATCTATAGCTGGATCTGGTTTTTCAACTGTAGATGCAGCTATGGTTCAGATTCTATACCAGAAGTCAAAACACCCTTTATTTTAGAAGCTTACCAGTATTGCTGAGGGGGGAAAGCTTTGCTTTTTATACTCAATCCTAATCTTATCCTCGTTTTCTGGTTTTCACAGAGCTAGTGGCAAGGAATAATTTTGGTTGATTAAGCCCCCTTCCATACGCTTCCTGCGAGTTAAGCCGCTGCTGAATTCAAGCTCGTCCTAATTCAGGTCTGGTACATTACCTTCCCGGTGCTTTTGCCTGACTTCCGGGAAAATTACTAGCTCTGAATAGCCAGTAATGCCAGTAATGCACTAGGAATCAGAAATAATTCGTCACGAAACGAAGGAAGCTTCAGAAATCGTTTATCAAAGCACGCTCGTTTCTCTCACTTTACCTAGCTACTGGTTTTGATTGACCTCACGCATTTAACTCCCTAATTAATGGTACAGGTAGCAGCCCCAAGGGTAATCCGTAGAAACCAACTCAGAGCAAGTATTGAAATCTGCATCAATATCTTTCTGTGATACCAAATTTGCTTTTGTCGTCAAGTATGCCAGGTCACAGTAGGGTTACAGAATTAGAAAAAATCGGAGCCGCGGCCCAATTTTTCGCCGTGTTACCCGTCAATCGTTCACTACTTCTGCCTGATCCTTACGGAAATCTATGATTCCGCTCTTGCTTCTAAACCCGAACGATAGACTGAATGAAAACAGACTAAATGGGCAGTTTTTGTGCTGCAAAACACCCTTCCAATTTGCGTGATTGTTGACGCTAATGACCTATGAATTTTCGATCTGATCTGCCAGTTAAAAATTCAATCAGAAATCCAATCAGAAATCCAATCAGACCGTTTGCTATGGGGCATCGTTTACTCGCTGCGTTGCTGATCGGTTGCTTCAGTTTGGCTGCGCTTTGGCTCCCTGCTCGACCTGCGGCAGCGGCAGGCTGCACACTCACGGCCATTGTTTGGGAGGGTTACACCGATCCCTCGTTTACCAAGACCTTTGAAGAACAAACTGGCTGTAAGGTAAAAGCTACCTATGCTGGCTCCAGTGATGAGATGTTTGCCAAGTTCCGGGCTGGCGGTGGACGCACCTACGACATTATCTCGGCCTCTGGTGACATCACTGAGCGACTCTACAAAGCTGGCTTAGTTCGTCCTATCGATACCGACAAACTGCAAAATTACAGTTCGGTATTTCAGTCGTTTCAGGGCGGCAAGTGGAACACCTTCGATGGCAAACCCTACGGAGTTACATTTGCCTGGGGACCGAATGTTTTGGTTTATAACACTAAAGCCGTCAAGTCCAAGCCGCAATCCTGGGATATTTTGTTTGACCCAGCCTACGCTGGCAAAATTTCCCTGCCCGATAACCCGATGACCATTGCCGATGTAGCCCTTTGGCTAGGTAAGAGTGATCCCTACGATCTGACGACTGCCGATCTGGCCGAGGTGAAACAAACGCTGCTGGAACTGCGCCCCAACATTCGCAAATTCTGGACCACGGCTGGAGAACTCGCCAACCTGTTTCAGTCGGGTGAAATTGTCTTGGCTCATGCTTGGCCGCTCACCTACACTCAGCTCAGTGAAGCCGGATTTCCGATCGATTCAGTTAGTCCCAAAGGTAAGCTGACTGGTTGGACCGATTCCTGGATGATTTCTAAAAACTCGCGCAATCCCGAAGTAGCCTATCAGTGGATTGACTATATCCTCAGCGGTGCCGGCCAAAAGGGCGTAATTGAGGTAACGGGCTATTCGGGAGCGACAACCCTGGGAGCCGAGGCTGTGGGCGAAGCGCGAGCCCATGAACTATTCATGGATGATCTGTCGCTGCATTCTCAGATCAATATGTGGCAGAGCGTCAAGAATTATGATCAATGGGTGCAGCTCTGGAACGAAATTCGCAGTTAGGTTCGGCTGAGCATCCTGGCATCCTTTCTCTTCTTCCTCGGTATGAGTGTCACCGAATTAGCGCAGCGTCGTCGTGCTCCGGCTCCAGTGGGGCTATATGCAACTCTCCTGCCGCCCTTGCTATGGATGACGCTGCTTTATTTTGTGCCGCTGACGCTGCTGATGTCCTACAGTGTTTGGCGCTTGGAAGCGTTCGATATCGTCAAGGAGTTCAGCCTGACGAACTTCAAAACCATTTTTACCAATAGTGCCTACCGCACGGTCATAGGCCGCACTGTGTTAACCGCCTTGGGTGTGACACTGATTGATATTTTGATTGCGGTTCCGCTGGGCTATTTTATTGGCCGCTATAGTGGCCGCTATCGTTCCCTGCTGACTCTGCTGGTGATTTTGCCGCTGTGGTCTAGCTACTTAGTGCGGGTGTTCGCTTGGAAAATCATTTTGGGTTATAACGGGGTGCTTAATAATGCTCTAATTCTGCTTGGCATCCTGTCAGAACCCAGTCAAATCTTCCTCTACAATCAGTTCTCGACCACGCTGACGTTTGTGCATATCTGGTTGCCGTTCATGATTTTGCCAGTAAGTACTGCCTTTGAACGGTTACCGCACAATTTGCTGGAGGCGTCTGCCGATCTGAATGCTCGCCCTTGGACGACATTTCGCCGCATTGTCTTGCCTTTGGTCACTCCAGGCATCCTGGCGGGATCCATTAGCGTATTCTCGTTGACTATGGGAGATTTTATTACGCCCAGTCTGGTAGGCAGCCCAAACGGCATCATGCTCGGTAATGTGATTTCCTCCCAATTCGGAGTGTCCTACAATTGGCCGCTGGGTGCTGCCTTCGCCCTGATCGTAATGCTAATTGTCTTTTCGGGCTTAGCTCTAGTGCTGCAACGTGGTGGCCTCGATAGTCTTTGAGTTCAGTGTTTGAGTTACCCAATCCAAATCAAGTGCAGAACGGGAGACCTCTTCTACCACAGTCTTCTACCACAGCTTGCTGGCTCTGTAGAGTCAAAAAATGATGTAGGGTCAAAAAATAAAAAAGGGAGTGTCAACACGACCCACTCCCACACCACATTTAATTCACTCCTAGAGCATTGCTCTTTGATTGGCTGTCTGAGCAGCTCACGATCGACTAGAGACCAGTCATTCAATTAAACCAAAACTGGAGACCTTAGTAGGTCAGCATTAGCTTTCAGTTTCAGTGTACTCGGGAAAATAAGTCGGCCAGTTTTCGCGATCGGATTCGGGAACCGTATAGCGAATTGGGTTACCACAAGCGGGGGTGTTCTGGTTAAACCGGCAAACCCAGTTGCCCTTCCCCAACTCCTGATCAACTCTAGGAGGCTCTGTGCAAACCGGGCCAGGGTTGTTCTTGCAAGCCCAGCCGCCCTCTTCAGCCGTGCCAATTTCCCGTGGAGGATTCTCGCACTGAGGGTCCAGACTGTTCCGGCAGGCAAATGTGCCAGGTTCACGTTCGTAGTAGATTGCTTCTGCCTTGGGAGCAAAGGCAATTGGCGCGAGCAGAATACCAACTCCGGCAATGCTCGCTGACAAAGGCAATAGTTTTTTAATCATTGCTTTGGGTGTCAGGGATACCATGATCTATATAGTGGACTAAATTAGCTACATGATTAGCTACATGAAGCTAGTCAAAATCTAACGTCAGATAGCGTGGTCTGTAATGGTGGTTTTACTTAAATTCCTTAAGGTGAGTGTATTTTTTTAACTTAGCGAATACCTGATCTACGTAGATTACTCAATCTATGACCTTGATTTCACTGACTTTTCAGTAAAACAGTGTCAGGGTTTTCCACAGTTGACCTAGATTATTTTGATGCTTCTAGTTCTAGCTTGCCTGTAGCTTAAATAAAAAATCCTGCTAACAACAGAATACCCATAGTGGATTCTATGACCAATGAAGTAAACAGCCGAGTCAATCCTACTCACGTCAACTCTCCAGTCTCACCTCGGAAACCTGCTCAACCCTGGCCATTGGCAGTTTGGGCCGTGGCTGTCTATGCTTTTCTCTATTTGCCCATTGTTGTCCTGATCGTGATCAGCTTCAATGACTCGGCAATTTTGTCGCTGCCCTTCAAAGGAGTGACTTTTGCCTGGTACAGGCGTGCCTTCGAAGATACAGCCATTCGCCAAGCGTTGCTCAACTCCCTCAAAGTTGCCGCTGCTGCCACCCTCCTAGCTACTGTCCTGGGCCTCTCTGCCGCCTTCGCCATTTATCGCTACCGGTTCTTTGGCAGAAACTCCTTCCGTATTGCCCTCAACCTGCCGATTCTGCTGCCAGGTATTGTCACAGGTGTGGCGATGTTAGCCTACTTTTCCGATTTAGGCTGGGAGTTATCGCTGCTGACGGTGATCATTGGTCATGCTGTGTTTGGCATCCCCGTCGCCCTCGGCCCCATTCTGACTCGCCTCGGTCAGTTTCCTCGCAGTTTAGAAGAAGCTGCCTACGATCTGGGCGCAAAACCAGCTCAGGTATTTCGAGATGTGATTTTTCCCTATATTCGCAGCGCCGTCATCTCAGGTGCACTGTTGGCATTTACCCTCTCCTTTGATGAAGTAGTGGTCACGATCTTTCTGACCGGGCGAGACAACACGCTGCCAATCGAGATTTGGGGCCGATTGCGTACCAACATTACGCCAGAAATTGCTGCTGTTGCTACGCTGATATCAGTCGCCTCTGGAGCAATTGTGCTATTCAGTCAATGGGTGACTGGGAAGGAACCTTAGGTCTATCCAAACCGACAGCCACGAGAATGTCACGATAGTAGAACACAACCATGAAAGACAGTCTTGTCTATCTTGATCGCGTCAGTAAAATCTACGCTACATCCAAAGGAGAATTCCATGCTGTGCGGGAAGTGACCATCGATGTGCAGCCTGGAGAGTTCTACTCTTTGCTAGGCTCCAGTGGTTCTGGTAAGACAACAACACTGCGCTTGATTGGCGGGTTTGAAATTCCTGAGTACGGTCAAGTTTACATCAACGGAGAAGACGTTACGGCGCTACCCCCTTATCGTCGCAATGTACACACTGTGTTTCAAAACTATGCGCTGTTTCCTCATCTGACCGTGGCACAAAATATTGCCTATCCATTGAGTATTGCTAAAATCCCTCAGGCTGAAATTGGGCCACGTGTGGCAGAAACGCTGCGCATGTTTCGGATCGAAGGGTTGGGAGATCGGCGCCCGGCCCAGCTCTCTGGGGGACAGCAACAGCGAGTCGCCCTTGCACGGGCCTTGATTAATCGCCCCAAAGTGCTGCTGCTCGATGAACCGCTCTCGGCTTTGGATGCCAAAATCCGGGAAGAAGTGCGGCAAGAGCTGCGGGAACTCCAGCGCCAGACTAATCTCACCTTTATTTATGTCACCCACGATCAAGAAGAAGCGCTTGCCCTCAGCGACCGGGTCGCGGTAATGCACAACGGTCAAGTAGAACAGGTCGGCACACCCAGACAAATTTACGATCGCCCCGCTTCGCTGTTTGTGGCCCAGTTTATCGGTAAGGCAAATTTTCTCACGGGCAAGGTCATCGAATTATCTGACTCTTTGCAAGTTGAAGTCGCAGGCACCGTAATCAAAGCCGTCGCGCCCAGCTACAAACCAACCCTTGGCGAAACCGTTACCTTAATGATTCGTCCAGAACAGTTGCAACTAAGCGCTAATGTTGGAAATGCCGCCAATCATGGTGAAAACGCCAATCAAATCCCTGGCAAAATCACCCATGTCACTTACATTGGCCAACTTTTACAGATCCAACTCGAAACGCCAATCGGCGCTTTTACAGTTACCCAGTTAAGTGGAACTGAGCCATCTGGAGAAGTTGTTCTCAATTGGCAGGCTCAAGACTGCATCATGATTTCACCAACCAAAGCCCAAACTGTTCTGTAGCGCTTAAGCATCCCAATCTCCGGTGACATAAATCGCACATACGCCTTGAGAAAATTTACAGTTCCTTGACTCCTGCAATCACGAAACAGGCGAGCGCTTCACAATAACCTTTTCCGGTAGAGATAGCATGAGATCAGCCGATTGACGGCAACAGGGCGCACACCAATAGGAGTAAGGTGTTGTGAAGGATAAGCGACGTGGCAATTTTTCAAGGAACCAATGCAAATGATGTTCTGATTGGCGGAGCAGAAGACGACGTTCTGTATGGCTATCGAGGACAGGACTCTCTCAGCGGAGGTGCGGGAATTGACAAGCTGTTTGGGGGAGAAGGTGTAGACACGCTGAATGGTGATAGTGGCAATGATGAATTATTTGGTGAAGCCGGAGATGATGTTCTAAACGGTGGAACTGATAACGATAAAGCACTAGGCAGTGAAGGAAATGATACCATTAACGGTGATGCTGGTGATGACGAACTGCTGGGTGAAGCCGGTAACGATAACCTTAGTGGTGGATTAGGCAACGATATTCTTTATGCCAGCACCGGCGAAGATTTGCTTAACGGCAATGCAGGCGATGATCAGCTCTATGGCGAAGCCAACAATGACGTGCTGTTTGGGGGAGCGGATAACGATACTCTCTACGGCGGCGACGATCAGGACCAGCTCAACGGCAATGACGGTGGAGATATTCTCTACGGTGAACGTGGAGATGATATCCTGTCCGGTGATACCGGAGCCGATCAGCTATTAGGCGGAGAAAACAACGACATCCTCTCAGGCGGAGCCGATGACGACCGCTTGTTCGGTGAAGGGGGTGACGACACGCTGAATGGTGATGCCGGGCAGGATCAGCTCTCTGGTGGTGATGGGCAAGATAGCCTATTCGGCGGTGAGGATGACGATCGCTTATTTGGCGAAGCCGGCAATGACACGCTCAATGGCGGTACGGGCACCGATCTCCTCAACGGTGCAGAAGGAGATGACGCTCTAAACGGCGATGATGGTAACGACACGCTCGATGGTGGACTGGGCAGCGATCGCCTTGCTGGTGGTGCGGGTGAAGATAAACTCTTCGGCAGCGAAGGGGATGACAGTCTTCAGGGCGGTGAAGGGAATGACGAGCTGCAAGGTGAGACCGGCAACGACACGCTCGCAGGTGAAGCTGATAATGACAAGCTGTTTGGCAATGACGGCAACGATGCGCTGAACGGCGACGCAGGCAGCGATGAACTTTACGGAGCCGCTGGAAATGACCAGCTCAATGGCGGCGCAGGAGACGATCGCCTGTTTGCCGGAACCGAGCAAGATACCCTCGAAGGCGGCGAGGGCAATGACCAGCTCTACGGTGAAACTGGCGACGATCAGCTATCGGGCGGGTCTGGTACCGATCAGCTTTTCGCCAGCGAAGGCAACGATACCCTCAACGGTGGTGCAGGTACCGATCAGCTTTACGGTGAGGCCGGGATCGACAAACTGCTGGGTGGGGCAGAGAACGATGTCATATTTGCTGGCGGCGAAACTGACAGCCTCGATGGCGAAGACGGCAACGACCAGCTTTACGGTGAAGCCGGAGAAGATACCCTGTTGGGGCGGTCTGGTAACGATCGATTAGATGGAGGAGACGGCAACGATGGCTTATTGGGAGGCGCAGGGAATGATCGGATGGTTGGCAGTCTTGGGCAAGATACGCTTACGGGCGGAACCGGCAACGATCGCTTCATCTACAACACCGGCGCAAAGTTCAGCCGCACCGCAATTGGAGTTGACACCATCCGAGACTTTACCCATGGCAAAGACAAAATCGTCCTCGACCGAACCACATTTACCGCTCTCAAATCAATCAATCAGCGCCGCTTTGTTCGCACTGATCAGTTCGCCGTCGTTGAGCGCGACGGATTGGCTGCGGCTAGCAAGGCCCGAATTGTTTATAACGCCACAAATGGCAAACTCTTCTACAACGCCAACCGAGGCGGAGCCGGATTCGGCTCAGGCGGACACTTTGCCACCCTCGTCAGCCAACCTAATCTAGCTGCTACAGATTTTCTGATCGTGACGTGAAGCAGTAGTTCTGTGGAATGGTTGCGTGGTGTCGCAATAGGTTCGCTAGCTAGGTTTCTGGAGCCATTTCCGTTAGCTCAATCACATTACCGTCTGGGTCTTGCGTAAACAGGGCGGCTCGTCCGGAAGCGCTGAGTTGAAGCGGATAACCGTGCGCCGTGAGGTGGGCTTTGGCGGCTTCTAGGTTCTCGACGGCCAGCGCCAGATGGGGATTGCGCCCCCACTTTTCAGCATTTTGTAAGCTGGAGTCAAAGGCCGTATCCACAATTAAATGCACCTGTACCGCTCCTAGCTGATACCAGGCTCCGGGGTACTTGAGGGTGCGGTTGATTTTAGCCAATCCCAACACCTCACCATAGAAGCGCTCTGCCCGTTCCAGGTCACTGACTAAAACGGCAGTGTGCAGGTAATGGGTGATTTTCATGCTCATCGGCTCCCCCTGGTCTTTAATCTAAAGCTTTTGAACCTAAACCTACTCTATCGGGTTGCAGGCTGGTTCTGGCGATCGTCCTCATAATATAAACAGGCGATCTCCATTACTAGACTTCTATGCTGACCGCTACTTCACTTGACAGCCTATTGAATCGGCGCTTTGCCCAAAACTTTTTCCCGATTCCCGCCACAAATCAGTTTCCGCTCGGCACCGTAGCACCACCTTTTGAGCTGCTGAATGTGACCACCGGGCAGAAAATTCGTTTGGCGGATTATTTGAGTTCCCCTCTACCTCAAGCTCGCAATCAGGGAGTCTTGGTGGCCTTCACGCGGATTTTCAGCGAAAAGCACTACTGCCCACTTTGTTTCCCTCACATTATGGAACTAAATGCCGCCTACGAGCAGTTTGTGCAGCAGGGCATAGAAGTTTTAATGATTACCAGCACCGATCCACAGCAGAGCCGGATTGTACTGCAAGAGTTGGGCTTAAAAATGCCGCTGCTCAGCGATCCGGGTTGCCGCACCTTTCGCCGCTATCAGGTTGGTCAAGCGCTTGGTGCTCCTCTGCCGGCTCAGTTTCTCCTCGATTGTCAGGGCAGAATTCGATTTCGCCATTTGTTTTCGTTTATTGAACCCAACGCCAGCGTTGAGCGGCTGTTGACCTTTCTTGAAGCCAATTTCCAAGCCAAAGACGAGCTTTACCTGCGCTAGCCGGATCCAATCGCTCCAGCAAACCCAGCTTGAATCAAGCTCAGATCAACAAGCTCAGATCAAACTGCCAGCACCGCATCGGTTTGGATTGAGTTCATGCCAGAGTAAACCAACCCGCGCTGCATATCCAGCGTCAGAATTGTGCCATCCCGAATAATTTGGGTGGCCTCCTCTACGCCGACAATTACTGGCACACCGAGGCGTAACCCAATCACCGCTGCATGGCTGGTAATGCTGTCTTCTTCGGTGACAATGCCCGCCGCCTTGCGAATCACCTCCACAAAATCAGCGCTGGTCTTGGATACGACTAAAATTTCGCCCGGATTGAAATTTCCCAGCTCTGTAATGCTGTGGGCCACCCTAGCTCGTCCGCTGACTGAGCCTTGCCCGATGCCCGTTCCCTTACCCAGCACAGCCGTTACTAGCTCAACTTTAATCAGGTCTGTGGACCCGGCGACGCCCTGGAGAGTACCTGCTGTCGTTACAACCAGATCGCCTTGCCGCAGTAAACCTTTTTCTTGGGCCACATTGAGAGCCGCCTGAAAGGTTTGCCCGGTCGAAGGCAAATTCAGCACCAGCAGCGGACGCACTCCCCAGACCAACTGGAGTTGACGGGCCACATCCACATGGGGAGTAACGGCCAGGATTGGCTTGTTGGGACGAAACTTAGACACATTGCGAGCGGTGGCCCCTGTTTTAGTCAGCGGCATAATCGCAGCGGCCTGGAGCTGTTCGGCAATCTGCCCAACTGCTTGGCTAATTGCATTGGGAATCGAACGCCTCGGCATATCCTCAAAGGCCCGATTCGCTGGCTGTTCCCGTTCAATCCGTTCTGCAATCCGAGCCATTGTTTCCACCGCCTGGACTGGGTACTTGCCGACAGCCGTTTCATTGGAGAGCATCACCGCATCGGTGCCGTCTAAAATTGCGTTCGCTACATCGGAAATTTCGGCTCGGGTTGGGCGAGGATTGCTCACCATGCTATCGAGCATCTGAGTTGCTGTAATCACCGGAATACCCAGACGGTTGGCGGTTGCAATCAGGCGTTTTTGCAGAATTGGCACATCTTCTGCCGGTAGCTCCACGCCCAAATCGCCCCGTGCCACCATCACACCATCGCAGAGCGACAGGACTGCTTCCATCTGCTCAATTGCCTCGTGCTTCTCAATCTTAGCGATCACCGGCACACTCTTACCCGCGCTGGAAATCAATTCTTTAATCTCTAGAACGTCCTGAGGGTTACGGACAAAGCTCAACGCCACCCAATCCACGCCCTGATCCAGACCGAACATCAGGTCTTCCTTGTCTTTATCGGTCAGGGCACGAATCGACAGGTAGACGCCCGGAAAATTGACCCCTTTGTTGTTGGATAAAACGCCCCCGACCACCACGCGACAGTGTAATTCTCCTTTGTCCGGCTTGACATGCTCCACCTTCATCTCTACCCGACCATCATCCAGCAGAATGATTGCTCCTTCAGGCACTTCATCGGCCAGAGGTTCATACGTGACCGAGCTGATTTCTTGGGTTCCCGGCATCAAACGGCTTGTCAAAATAAACGGATCGCCCTTTTGCAGCGTAATAGCGCCATTCTCGAAGCGACCTAAGCGAATTTTCGGACCCTGTAAATCTTGCAAAATTCCAACCGGCTGATTCAGCTCAAACGAGACTTGGCGGATCAGCCGAATGTTGCGCTGGTGATCGTCATGCGTGCCGTGAGAAAAGTTGAGACGCAACGTCGTTGCCCCGGCTTCAATCAGCTCGCGCAAAACTTCCGGACTGCTGGTTGCAGGACCGATCGTTGCCACAATTTTAGTTCGACGTAGGGTGGGTTGTGATTGCATGATTGCTCTAACCGGGAAAAAGGAGCCAGTAGACTTACACTCGCTAGCCTGTGCGGCGGCAACAGGGATACTATCACGTTTAGCGAGTTCCTTAACCAAAATGTGTTGAAGATGCGACATTATTAGGATGAAGAGTTTTTGATTCTTTCGTAAAGCGTCGCATTCGTTTTATTCCATCCCGGTTAATGTCTCCTGCTGGCTTTCCAGTTTAAGCTGGCACTTGGATAGAATTTATGAGTCAAGACAAGTAAATCAAGACAAGGAAAACAAGAAGCAATCTGGTGTGACTGGAGAACCTACAGGAGAGACTTGAAAATGTGGACTGCTGTGATTGTTTGTCTATGCTTTGTAACGGCGTTTGTGCTAGCTAGCCTGGTTGAGTACTGGGTGCACCGTCTGATGCATGCTTCTCCTCAGCTCAAAATTAGCGAACGGCACCGGGAGCATCACCGTAAAAATGACGGACAGGGCGTGTTGTGGGAGTTTTTGGATTATGTCAAAGGCACCGCAATTGCCATGGGCCTGATGTTTTTTGTCTCTTGGCAAGCTGGCTTGGCTTGGATGCTGGGGGCATTGGCGTTTGCTGCTTTTTCGTCCTATGCCCATCAACTTCAGCACGAGAATCCCACCAAGTGCTTTTGGATGAAAATGCCGGTTCACTATGTGCATCATAAATATGGTATGTGGCACCACAACTTTGGCTTGGCGGTTGACTGGTGGGATCATGTATTTGGTACTTACAAAGCTGTAGACTGGTTAACCGAGGAAGAACTCAATCAGCCTGAGCGGGGTCTGTTGGCACTGCGTTGGTGGTAAACCTGCTGGTAGTAAACCTAAGAAAAGTCCCCTTGACAGAGGGTTTAACTGCTCAAGGGGAACAACACACAGGAACTCATTGGTTAAAGCTGGCACTAAGCGCATGCAGTGCTAAAGAGACCGCTGCAGAAAGCAATTAAATTTGAGAAGGAAATTACTGAGAAGCTTATTTAATAAGCTCCCTGCTTGTTAAAGACAGCAGCAATAGTTTTGCAAATCAACAGAATGTCGTAGAAGCAAGACCACTTTTCTTGATAAGCCAGATCCAGTTTGACAATGTCTTCAAAATCTTCGACATGAGAGCGACCGTTGGCCTGCCACTCGCCGGTAATGCCTGGTTTAACGAGTAAGCGCTGAAAGTGATGAGACTCGTATTCCATCACCTCATCAACGGTGGGTGGGCGCGTGCCAACCAAACTCATTTCTCCTTTCAACACATTCCAAAATTGGGGAAACTCATCCAGGCTAGTTTTACGCAAAAACTTACCAACACGGGTGATGCGAGGATCATTACGGTTCTTAAAAATATTACCTTTTGCTTGATTGCTCACTAGGTGCTTGAGTTTATCGGCACCGACAATCATGGAGCGAAACTTCCAAATCCGAAAGGTGCGACCATATAAGCCACAGCGGATTTGGCTGTAGAAGATGGGACCAGGGTTATCTAATTGAATGGCAATGGCAACTGGAATAATTAAAATGCCAACAATCGTTAGCCCAACCAAAGCACCAATAATATCTAGCAGGCGTTTCCACTTGCTGTTGACAGAAGGATGCACCTGCTGAGGAGTCGGAAACATCTCTTGGTGGGCAAGCATAGGTGAAACTCGCGAGGAGGAACGCAATGGGCAGGTTGTGATGATCACAGATCGCAATTGCTCCTTGATCGGTAGACCACACGTAGAACTAACCATCATCCACTGCAACTATAGAGGCAGGCCAGATGCGAATCAGTGCGAGTGCAGAGGGATTGTTGGAATCTTTGAAATCCTTTGAGTTTTCATGAAGTTCCGATTTAAGTCGTTTTTATTACAGCCCTAGTTCAACAGAGCAGCCAAAGCCGAGCTGATTGCCGATCACATCTATCCAAAAATTCCACTCATGCTTAGTTCTATTCATGAAGATTGAGCAAGCAACACTCAGCGAATTGAGCTGCGTTCGCTATAACTAGAGGCTGTGCAGTTTAAGGTGTTGCTCTTCAATGGCAGTGAACAAGTCCAGATTGGCAAGCTGGCTAGGAACAAACCAGCGGCGACAGAAGCGCCAAAGCCATCGAGGCTGGAGTGGGGTTTTGCTCGGTTGGGTCAGCGGCAGTCTGCTGGCTAGCATGAACCAACCCGCAGTGGCTCAAACCAATGCCTACTGTCAGCTCAGTGCCGAGGAAATTACCCAGACGAGTGCGGTGCATCAACTGGCCCTGCAAGGAGATCAGGCAGCCCAACAGCGCTACCAAACTTTAGTACGGCAACATGCAGAGCAATTACAGCGGTGTCGTAGTCAAACCTGGCCACAGAAACAGGCCATTTGGCTGCGGCTTTATCCCTGTGATGCGGTGGATGGAGTGCTAGAAGAAGTAATGGACCGCATTGTCAGCCGTGGTTACAACGAGGTATTTCTGGAGGTGTTCTACAACGGTCAGGTTTTGCTTCCAGCAGCCCAAAACTCGACCCGCTGGCCCTCGGTTCTGCGCACTCCTGGCTATGAGACCAGAGATCTGCTAGCTGAGGCGGTGAGGCTGGGCCGGGAACGAGGGCTGAAAGTCTATGCCTGGATGTTTACATTAAATTTTGGCTACAGCTACAGTCAGAGTTTGGAAACCCAGTCTGTGTTAGCTCGTAATGGCCAGGGAGCCACAAGTCTCACCTCCCGTGCTCCAGAAGCAGATGGTACCACCGTGAACGCGGACGAATTGTTTATTGATCCCTACCATCCTCAGGCCAAGCAAGATTACGCCCAACTCCTGCAAGCCATTCTGCAACGGCAGCCAGATGGTGTTTTGTTTGACTACATTCGCTATCCCAAAGGAACTGGCTCTGCTTCAGTGGCCAGTCGGGTGCAGGATCTCTGGATCTACGGAACCGCAGCTCAGCAGGCGCTCTACCAGCGTGCCCTGAACCAAAAAGGTATGGAGCTAATTCAGCGGTTTTTGACTAAGGGCCACGTTAACTCCACCGATTGGTCCGATCTCGCCGCCCGCTACCCTACGGAGCCAATTCCCCTCTGGCAAGGACTCACCCCAGTCAATGATGCCCCTATTAGCCATTGGCAAAACGAGCTTTGGCGGCTGACTGTAGCCCATGCCATCCAGGGTGTACTTGATTTTCTAGCAATGGCGACTGCATCGGTACAACAGCGGGGGCTAAAAGCTGGTGCTGTGTTTTTTCCAGAGGCCAACCAAACCGTTGGGCAGCAGGGCTATGATTCGCGCTTACAAGCCTGGGAACGCTTTCCCCATACAATCGACTGGCACCCAATGGCCTATGCAACCTGTGCCGATGCTAGCTGCATTGTTGCTCAGATTCAGCGAGTTGCTGCTCAAGCTCCGTCAGGCACCCAAATTCAGCCTGCCCTAGCCGGCTCCTGGGGACAAACCCTCAACCAGCATCCACCCCTGGAGCAACAGATGCAGGCTATTCGGCAAGCATTTCCCCAACTTCAGGCCGTTAGCCACTTTGCCTTCTCCTGGCAAGAACCCGCCTTCGATCACAATCGCAAATTCTGTCAGCTTCGTTAGGGATTCCTGCTATGGTGTTGGTTGGCTTCCATCGTCGGGCACCCTACAAAGTGTCCGTCTTTTCCTGATCTAATCCTGATCCAAACCTGACCCAAACCTGACCTCAAGTTTTTCCTCGCCATGAAAACAGGCAGCTTTTTCTCCCAGTCCTATAGTGCTCTGATTCTGAAGATCACTGGTCTGATCCTGATTCTAGGAACCCTGTTAGACTACATTGTCTTAGCCGTGCCACCTAATTTCTTAGATAGCGAGTGGTTGGCAAATTTGATCAACGAATGGGTTTCGAGAGCCACCGTTCCCATCCTAGGATTGGCGCTGCTGTTTCTAGGCGTGTGGTTTGACCGCGATTCAGAATCTGACCTCAAGGGTTTCCCAAAACTGGCTCTTGGCTTATCAGCTCTGCTGGGCGTGATATTTCTGCTTTTAGCGCCGCTCTATTTCAATAGCAGTCGCCTAATGAGTGCCGCTCAAACCCGACAGATTAATCAGCAGGCAGCCCAAGCCGAACAGCAGCTCAACAACCTGCTAGAGCAGCAGCGTGCCCGTGTTGATGCGATTGTTTCTAACGAAAACCAGTTGGCTCAGTTACAGCAACGGCTTGATAGTTTGGATTTACCTGAAGATCAGCAGGCTCAGTTACAGCAAATCAGAACCACCCTCGAGAAGGTGAAATCCGATCCTAAAGCGCTGGATCAGGAGGTTGCTAAGGCCCGGACAGAAGGTATGAATCAAATCCAACAGAAGCAAGCCGAGGCGTTAGGCGAGCTACAGGCAAAAATGCGGCGAGATCGGCTGCACACAACCCTCTCCAGCCTGATCTTTGCAGCAGGCTACCTGATGATTGCTTGGGCTGGGCTGGGACGCAGTAGCTCAAAAGCGCCCAAAGTGAAGAAACGGCGAGCACGCTAAAGCAATTCTGATCAAGCCACCCTGCTCAACTACTTGGCTGCTCAACCACCCGGCTGTTCATCCACCTGACTAATTCGGCGCAACTGCAAGACATCGCTCATCTTGCGGATTTGGGTGAAGATGCGCTCAAGCTGTTCGTGGTCGATAATGTCAATTCCTAAATTAATGACCGCTGTTTGTCCGGGAAAGGTTTTCACCTGCGCACTGCGCACATTAATGTTGTAGTCACTCAACCGCGACAGAATATCTTTCAAAACACCAACGCGGTCGATGACTTCGATTTGTACTTGCACCGGATAGGTCTGGGGACGAGAGTTGCCTTCAGTCGTATTCCAACTCACCGGGATCAAGCGTTCTCCAGGAACATTTTCGGTGTTGCTACACCCCTGGCGATGGATCGAAATGCCGCGACCGCCCATCGTGACTACACCAATAATCGACTCTCCGGGTACGGGATTGCAACACCCAGCCAAGCTGTAGAGCAACCCCTCTACTCCTACGATGGGAGAAGTTTTGCTCCGCGCTACTGGCTGTACTGGGGTATTGCTTGTGGCTGGATGTAGCAGAGTGTTTGTACTCTCTTCTTTGGGAACCGCGACAATCGGTTGACGGGCCTTGATTGCCTCACGCAGTCGGTTCAACACCAGATTTAGCGTAACTTCGCCGTAGCCCAAAGCTGCCAATAAATCCTCTGGGGATTGGTAGTTACAGCGTTCAGCAGTGGCCTGCATTGGCTCAGACTTCAGCAATGCTTCAAAGCCCCGTTTGCCCAACTCTTTCTCTAGCAACTCCCGACCACGCAAAATGTTGGCATCTCGATGGGACCGCTTGTACCACTGGCGGATGCGGTTTTTAGCGCCGGGGGTAACGGCAAAATTGAGCCAGTCTAGGCTGGGATGAGAATTCTTTTGGGTGATAATTTCAACAATGTCACCATTTTTTAGCGGCGTGTCTAAAGTCACCATCCGGTCGTTTACTTTTGCTCCGGCACAGTGATTGCCCACTTCCGTGTGGATGCGATAGGCAAAATCGATTGGAGTTGATCCTTGGGCCAGCGCAATCACATCACCGCCCGGTGTGAAGACATAAACATCATCATCAAACAGATTGCCCTTAACGCTTTCCAGGTATTCCTGGGCATCCTTGAGGTCGTTTTGCCATTCTAGTAACTGCCGCAACCAGGTAAACTTCTCGTCGTCGGTGGACAGTTTGGCGTAGCTATTGCCAGTTTCCTTGTACTTCCAGTGAGCAGCAATCCCGTATTCCGCGACGTGATGCATCTCCAAGGTGCGAATCTGCACTTCCAGCGGTCGGCCCGTGTTGCCAATCACAACGGTATGCAGCGATTGATATCGATTGGGCTTGGGCAGGCCAATGTAGTCTTTGAAGCGGCCCGGAATAGGCCGAAAGGCATCATGTACAACCGCCAAGGCGCGGTAACATTCGTCGTTCGTTTCCACGATGATGCGAATGGCGGCAATATCATAGATTTCTTCAAAGCTTTTCTGCTGCCGCTGCATTTTTTCATAGATGCCATACAAATGCTTCGGGCGTCCGCTAATGTCATAGCAGCGAATCCCGAGTTGATCGAGCCGTTCCTGCAGCGTGGTGGCAACCCGCTCTAGGCGTGCCTCTCGATCAATACGCTTATCGGCCACTAGCTGCCGAATGGCCCGATAGGCTTCTGGCTCTAGATACTTAAAAGCCAGATCTTCCAGTTCCCACTTAAACCGTCCGATTCCCAGTCGGTTCGCCAACGGCGCAAAGATTTCCCGCGTTTCCAAGGCAATACGACGACGCTTCTCATCCGGTAAATATTCCAGCGTGCGCATGTTGTGCAGCCGATCGGCCAGCTTGACGACAATCACGCGGATATCCTGCGCCATTGCCAAAAACATGCGGCGAAAGTTTTCAGCTAGCCGTTCTGTTTTACTGGAGAAGTTAAACTTAGAGAGTTTGGTGACGCCTTCCACCAGTCGTCGCACTTCGATGCCAAAGCGTTGCTCAATTTCCTCAGCGGTAACGTCAGTATCTTCGATCACATCGTGCAGAAAACCAGCCGCAATCATGGCGGCACTGCCTCCCAAATCGCGCAGCAGCCCCGCTACGGCCACCGGATGGGCAATGTAGGGTTCACCAGAGGCTCGGTATTGCCCTTCGTGGAGACTGTAGGCAAAGTTAAACGCCTCGCAGATTAAATCGGCATCGGCCAAAGGAGCGTCTGAGCTGCTACCACTCGACGAGCGATACTCTAGCAAACAAGCTTGCAGCCATTCAGGAAGTGCAATATCAGTTGGAAAAGTCAGAGTTGCTACGTTCATGCTGTCAAGCCCGAAGTGGGTAAAGGAGCCAAACTATTGAGTGGATGTTGCTGATTCTAAGGGATTTGAGCGAGTTCCGAGTAGAAAGCGATTCTAAAACCTGCCTCGACATTGACTTCAACAGGGCTGGAGATCAACTGCTGGGATCCGCTGGGATCAGGAATTGAAAACCGGCTTTGTCTGCTGCAAGTGTTTAGAAATGAAGACTTCTACGGCTTATTGCTCAGATGAATAACAAATCGGTTCTGCCTAAGCCTGAACCACGTTCAACAAATTGACTGTATAAAAAATTTAATAATCTAACAATAAAGCTAACCGGTTGCAGAGCGGGGCTTACCAACGATGTATACAGAGTACTTAACAATACTTTAACCCAAATTGATCAATTCGTTTCTATTGATTTTGGTTATTCATGGCATCAGCATTTGATTCGTCCTATCGGCAGTTCCAGCAGCGTCTCCAGCAGCTACAAATCCAAGTCGTTGACGCCTCTCCGCACGAATTACGAGTAGCAATTGCTAAAATTCAGCAGATGTTCCAATTGCAAATTGTGCCGTTGGCAGAAACGATTGAGGCATCCCTGAGTACGCAGCTTCAATCCATTCATACGGAAATCAATAAACAGTTGAGGTTACTCGAAACCGATGGGGTGTTTTTGCAAGCTGCGCGGCAACCCACCACAGCCCAACAGCGAAAGCAGCAGATCAACCATCGGCTAGACCTATTGTTGCAGTACTGTGCGGCTAGTTTGGCGCTCCAACCCCAGCCAGATGGGTTTTCAGATGCGTCAGCAAGTACACCAGAATCGTCAACCAAAGCCCCACCGACCGAGAGCAATTGAATCCTGTCCCTGCTTTCCAAATGCGTCATTGAGTCGATAATATGATCTAGTGCAGAAGCCTCAGTTATTTAGCATTACTAGCAAGGGTAGAACACCATGACTCCATCTTTAGTAAATTTCTTCTACAGCCTACTGGCAGGTGTGGTAATCGTTGTGATCCCCGTGGTCGTAGGACTTGTCTTCATCAGCCAAAAAGATAAAATTCAGCGTTCCTAGCTGTATTCATGGGATGAATTGGGGCGATGAGGGAACAGCTTTGCTGCCCCTTGTTGCTTATCCCAGTTTTAGTAGGAGTGAAATCCTTGGCTGTCTTGCTGTGACTTATTTTGTCGGCAGGACAGCTTTGTGCCATTTGAGTGTGAATTCTAATTCGCGGTTGGTTTGGGCAATTAGCCTGCTCGGTGCTGAGTTTAGCCCTAAGCGCTATTTTTCTATCGGGCGTCAGAATTGTTAGATTAACTGCCTTTCACCCACTGGATTTGTGGAATTTTCAGTGGAGAATCTGTTCTTGGACTCGCTAACATAGGGACATACCAACGGAGAATAGCAATGTTAAATTGGAGCCTCGGACTTGGTGGCATATTAGGCATTACCCTTGCTCTAGCAGGA
This sequence comes from Leptolyngbya sp. NK1-12, assembly GCF_032598965.1. Lineage (NCBI taxonomy): Bacteria > Bacillati > Cyanobacteriota > Cyanophyceae > Leptolyngbyales > Leptolyngbyaceae > Leptolyngbya > Leptolyngbya sp. NK1-12. The sequence goes on along the minus strand of NZ_CP053586.1, from coordinate 3,859,599 downwards.
GTGGGCCTCTACTTTCTGCGCACAGTTCGTCCGAATTTGGCTAGAGACCATGACATTTTTTTCGCGGCAGTGGCCTTGCTCTGCGGTGGCATTTTACTCTTCCAAAGCTGGCGGCTTGATCCGATTCTGCAATTTGCCCAATTCCTATCAATTGGTTCTGCAGTGTGGTTTGCCTACGAAGCTATTCGTTTGAGAGGGATCACGACTGAACAGGCCAAACGGGCAACGCCAGTTGTAGATGACGAACGTCCGGTGAGTCGCGTCTATCGGGCCGAGCTAGATGAATTGACGCCGTTAGAAGAACAGCGCAATGTAACTCGTCGGATTCGAGGCAGTCGTGATAGCCGCTCAAGTGCGGATGAATACGGAGAAGATATGCGTCGTCGTCCATCTGGTCGAGATGATCGGTTTGGCCCCAACGATCGCTCCCGCAAACCCCGCTCCTCCCGTCCCCTGCCACCTGAACGATCCGATTGGGGTGATAATTGGGATGACAATGCCAACGCGTCCTATGGTAGCGGCATGGATGACACTGGTACTGGCATGCGGGAAGTGATTCGAGATACCAGCGTTTCGTCGCGTCCGCCTAGAAGTAGCCGCCGCCCTTCTCCTTCGCCCCGGCGTCGGTCTGGATCAGATTCTGATTATGTAGACTACCAACCGATTGATTTCCCAGACGATCGGCCCGACAATCCTCGCGATGACTGGCAATAGTTGACCCACTTTGAGTTTGCTCAACCTCCTGAGTTTGGTATGCCATAGCTTTGATGTTCTCCTGTTCTGTGAGGCTCAGAGCTTATTTTTTTTAGAGCCTATCTAGAAAACTCGTCAGAGTTTCTGAGCAAACCTCTGCTTTCCAGGTAGGTGGTAAGAGGTTGCCTGAATCAGAACAACTAGGGAGAATAGTTTTTGTTTGGCCGGGTGTGAGGAGTCCTGTCTGGTATTGCGGGGTGTGAGAAGACGAAGGGATAGGGTGACTATCGTCAAAATTAGCTGCTTGGAATCTACAATCGACAGCCACTGGTATCTGCAACGATCAGGGCGTTGAATTGCAGACGGAGCGACTATCCCAACAAAAACTCAAACTTATCCGAGCCGGGTCAGGTAGATAGATAGAATTACCACCATTGTTGCTGATGACTGCTATAGGTTAAAACAGGCAGTAATGGAACTGGATTTGTCCACGTCCGATAGAGCAGCCTCACACATCACAAGTCAAGCCACGGTTAAAGCATGAACATCAATCTCCGTCTCATCACCTCAGGATTAGCCATTGTTGGCACTTCTTTAGGTATCAACTTGCTCAATGCCTTCTCTACTGTTGAGTTGTTGAATCCAGTTACCTTGGGCCGTGCCTCCCATCAAGCCTTAGCTCAAGATGTAGAAGAAGATGTGAACGTCCGTGTGTATCAGGCCGCCAGCCCTGCGGTTGTTTCAATTGAAGCTGGGGATGGAAACGGCAGTGGCACCATTATCAGCCCGGACGGTTTGATTTTGACAAATGCCCACGTGGTTGCCGGTGCACGCACGGTTCAAGTGGTTTTACCCGACGGCACTAAGCTGCAAGGCGATGTGGTTGCCTTTGGTGAAGCGGGTTTAGATCTGGCAGCTGTGCAGCTACGTGGACAGCGCAACCTACCGACGGTTCCGATTGCCGACCCTGCATCTGTAGCTGTGGGACAACGGGCCTTTGCGATTGGCAACCCGTTTGGTCAGTTTCAGGGAACGTTCACGACTGGCATTGTCAGCCGCATTGATAGCAATCGAGGGTTAATCCAAACCGATACGGCAATTAATCCTGGTAATTCAGGTGGGCCACTGCTGAACAGTCGCGGCGAGTTAATTGGCGTCAACAGCGCCATCTTTTCCCCTAGGGGAGCAGGGGGCAATATCGGGATTGGCTTTGCTATTTCGGTGGATCGGGTGCAGCCATTCCTGACGGCGGTTCGCGATGGTACGGCTCCACGCACAGCTCAGCAATCGCCAATGCTGGCAGGAGGGCAACCGGCTCAGCGGATCACACCAAACACACCCATAGTTGGTCAGTTGAGTCAGGAGAGCGGTATCCTACCAGCAGACAACAGCTATTTCAATGCCTATACCTTTGAAGGCAAAGCTGGGCAGCAGGTAGTGATTGAAATGACAAGCAGCGAACTAGATGCCTATCTAATTTTGCTGGCACCGGACGGTCGGGATGTCGCTCAAGATGATGATGGCGGTGGTGGCTCCGATGCCCGACTAGTCACATCCCTGCCGGCTGACGGCACCTATACGGTTTTAGCCAACACCTATCGTGCAGGACAAACTGGACGTTACAACATTCGTCTGACAACGGGTGGTAATCGGTTAGAACGGTAGAGCTAGGCTATCAACTACACTATCCGAAACTCATCAGAGTTTTTGAATTTCAAAACCCCTTTGGGGTTTTCCCAGGACTTACGCAGCTCAGCAATTTCTGTCCCCCTAGTCCCCAAATTTGGAGAGAATCAGATTGGAAGTCCCCCAAAATTGGGGGATTTAGGGGGCAAATACGTAACGTGAGTTCGGGTTAAATAGGCTCAGGCAAAAAGGTATCAGGGATGAGGGATGGTTTCTTGGGCTGATGGCAGTAGGCAATTAATCCACAGACCAGATTGACCAAGCAGTTGACGGGTGAACGATGACGAGAATGCTCAATCTGAGAAATGTTCTTCAACTGGTCAATCACCGATTCAATAATGGCTCGTCGCCGTAGGAGCAGCTTATCTGCCAATGGCATCAAGCGGTTCTTCATATTCCGTTTGAGCTTGGTAATCAGTTGAATTCCCCAATCGTGCCACAGTTGCAGGGCGAGTTTCTGGGAGACATAGCCCCGGTCGCCAAACACTTTGCCGAAAAGCTGTTGCAGCAATTGGGGAACTGGCTGACGGTCATCGACATTGCCAGGGGTGAGGATCGCGTTGAGCAACTCTCCTTGCTCGTTCATCACCAGATGCAGCTTAAAGCCGAAGAACCAGTCCACCGACGTTTTGCCTCTAGCAGCTAGAGGCTTGAATACCTTGTGAGAGGCGATGCGGCGGTTATGGCAAACCTTGATACTGGTCGAATCCATAAAGCTGATGCCCGTACAGCGTCCGAAGCAGTGGCGCAAGTAGGCGCACAGGGGAATGAGGGTCGATGGCATCCACTCCACGAAGCGTTGGTAACTGACTAATCGAGGAAAGGCTTTGCGCCAGTAACGACAGACGAACTGGGTATAAAACCACTTGAAGTTGCGATAGGCCGACTGATGGAAGGCAATCAAGATTGTCATCATCTCGCTTAAGCTGCGGCTGCGGGAGCGGGAACGACGCTGTAGTCCTTCGCCCAATAAGTGCTGCTGCCAGCGCGGTTCAAACCATCGGCAAAAATCATCGACATGGCAAAAAAGGGCTTCTAAACTAAGCATAGGGTGGTCAGATGCGTTGAGAATTAGGTACTTTCAACTGTATCTGTTCCACCCTTCCTTATCCCGAACTCACGTTACGTAAGTCCTGTTTCAGATAGGCTCTCAAGCCAAACTTCATAGCAAACAAGCCCCAAGTTGGTTAGCAGCGAAAGCTACCGCCCTGGGGCTTAAATCTTAAATTTTAGGTTTGTGACTTTATGACAGCCCTACCGCTGGTCGAATTAATTCATCACCAGCCATTTCTGTCCGTTCAAGCGCTGCACCGTATAGAGCAACAGCAAATCTAAGTTCACTTTGCGCTCATCAATCATAAAGGACTCGATCAAAGTAGGTTGAGCGCCATTGTCTGCACAAGTGAAAAACTTAGGAGCCTGAATATCTTCTTTGGAGAAGATGATGTTGAACTGGCGCTGTCCTCCCTGCCAGTGACCAATCACCTGCCAACATTCATCGTCACCCAGAGCTGCAATGGGCAATTTACGCTTTTCAAACTTAAGGTCTAGGTCAGAGATTCCGACTTTAGCCAAGGTTTGTTTTAGTCCCGGCAGGAAATGCTGCTCAATAAACTCTGGAAACGGTTTGTCTTCCAGAGCAGGTGGCTTTTCCTTTTTGGGCGGCTTTGCTGGTTTCTCCCCAGCATCGGCTTTGGGTGCCCGTGCCGGTTTCTGAGCTGAAGCCTCAGCAGCATCTGGTTTGGCTTCTGGATTAGGTGCAGGGGCAGAAGCTTCAGTTTCAGGAGCGTTGGGAGTTGTTTCGTCTGACATGGTTTAGATCGAAATCTTACAGAGCGGCTATCGCGTTCCGGAATCGCACATCATGCTAATTCCGATTATGTTTATAGTAATCGGTTGCCGCCCCTTGTTGGGTGCTCTAACCGACGAATCGAATTGCTTTTTCCAATCGCGAATATAAAGCTGCAGCATTAATTGCAGCATTAATTGCAGAAGTCAGGACTCAACCTCCGGCTACGGCTGGCACAATACTAACCTCATCTCCAGTGTTGAGAGCTGTATTAGCTCCGTCAAGGAACCGGATGTCTTCACTGTTGACATAGAAATTGATAAAGCGGCGCAGATTACCCTGCTCATCGCAAAGTCGAGCTTTGATCCCCGGAAAATCTTGTTCTAGAGAATCCAGCAGCTCAGAGATCGTCTTACCTTCGCATTCGATCGTAGCCTGATCGCGGGTGAACTTTTGGAGGGGAGTCGGAATCAGAACTTTCACAGACATAGCTTTGGGATAGGTTTGAGTTTTGAGTTGAGGATTCTGGAACGGGTAGTCAGTTTGAGTTTTGAGCCTTGTTAGCTGGATGTTGCAACACAGAGCGTGCACACAAATCAACCATGCCAACTAAAAAACTAGAACTCAAAACTCAAAACTTTATCTAGACCAAGACTTGCTGCCATTCCAACCGATCAAGGGTTTGAGCGCGCTCTAGGGCACGCTCAAAGCTATCGAGTTTGGGTTCGATCGTCAGCGGTTCACCAATGTAGCCCTGCACCGCTTCTTGCGTTTTCAGGCCATTGCCCGTGATATAAACCACGGTGGTTTCGTCAGCATTGATTTTGCCTGCTTCCACCAATTTTTTGAGAACAGCAATCGTGGTACCACCAGCAGTTTCGGTGAAGATGCCTTCGGTTTCTGCCAGCAACTTAATGCCCTCAACGATTTCTTGATCGGTGACCGATTCGATGTTGCCGTTGGTTTTGCGAGCAATGTCTACGGCATAAACGCCATCCGCCGGGTTGCCAATTGCAATCGATTTAGCAATCGTATTTGGCTTAACAGGAGCGATAAAGTCACGGCCTTCCCGGAACGCCTGAGCAATCGGCGAGCAGCCTTCTGCCTGAGCACCACTAAACCGGACAGCCTTGTCCTCCACCAACCCTACTTTAATGAACTCTTGGAAGCCTTTGTAGATCTTGGTGAAGAGTGAACCAGACGCCAACGGAGCTACCACATGGTCGGGCAATTCCCAGCCCAACTGTTCGGCCACTTCGTAGCCCAGTGTCTTGGAACCTTCTGAGTAGTAGGGACGTAGGTTGATGTTGACGAAGCCCCAGCCATGCGTATTGGCCACTTCTGAGCAGAGGCGGTTGACTTGATCGTAATTGCCCTGCACGGCCATCACCGTCGGGCCATAAATCAGAGTACCCAGCACTTTACCGGCCTCTAGGTCAGATGGAATGAAAACACAGCAGTCGAGTCCAGCGTGGGAAGCAATTGCGGCAGTTGAGTTTGCCAAGTTGCCGGTGCTGGCACAAGAAACGGTTGAGAAGCCCAATTCTCTGGCGCGAGTCAAGGCTACCGACACAACTCGGTCCTTAAAGCTAAGGGTAGGCATGTTGACCGCATCATTCTTGATGTACAGCCGCTTTAAACCCAGGCGACGCGCCAAACGATTGGCTTGCAGCAACGGTGTCATTCCGGTTCCCACATCAATCGGAGTATCGGTTGCCACGGGCAGAAACGGACGATAACGCCAGATCGAGTTGGGTCCGCTCTGAATGCTCTCACGAGTCACTGTTCGCCGCAGCGCATCGTAGTCATAAACCACTTCTAGAGGACCAAAGCACAACTCGCAGACATGTATAGCTTTGGCTTCGTATTCTGCACCGCATTCTTTACACTTCAGGCCAGTAAAGGTGGCGGCGGTTTGGGAACAGGTGGGAGCGATTGCCTGGGTCATGGGTTATTCCTTTGGGTTCAGCTTCTCAACAGTGGGATCAACAGTATTGATAGATAAATCTCAATCTGGATGAGGATTTGAAGGATTTTTATCCAATTGACGATTGATACTAACACAGATGATTAACTGAGTCAAACATATCCGACTAATTTTGTCGGGTTTAGAAAGAAGTCAAATAGGTTTGAGTCTTAGGCCGAGAGTAAACTTCTCCCGGCTCCTAATTCCAATGACTAAATCAAAGAAGAAATGAAGATCCAGAATTTCTGCTCACTGCTGAGCTTTTGATTTCTGAAATTCAGTTTGTAAGTAGTCTGTAAGTCGTCTGCAAATGAGTCAGTCATATCAAATCCGGTTGATTAGCCAGAGTTCGCGTAGAGGCGTTTCGGCGAAACGCCCGTATAACGCGGCATTTAAATTTAGGGCGTTTAGTCGGATTTGATATCAATCTCATGATTTGAACGATTTGTAGTGCAAGAGAGACGCTTGCAGTGGGCATTTTGCCCACACTGCCTTGATCGTTTAATTGGGTTGAATAACTTTAATCTGGGAATGCCTATCTAGAAACCTGAATTGGGCGTAGGGCTGATAGATGCGGGATGCCAGTCTATATTTGCGCTCTACCCCAGCGTGCCTCGCGTGACGCCGAGTTGACTCTGTAGTTTTAATTCGCGCCAAAGCTGCGTGCCTTTGATGTCACTGCGCAGTAGCTTTTGATAGTAGGTGATAGTTTGCTGCACCTGTTCGGGGGTCTCATTGACAAACTCGATGCGGAAATAGCGCCCGCCAAGCTCAATCAACCGCTGCACATACTCGGCTCCCGTTTGGGCTACGCCATTAAATACCGTGTTGCGACAGCCAACATCAGCTTGCAGAATGTGCTCGGTTCCCATACGATCGCGGAGTTTCACCGCATGCTGCTCGCAGGGACGCCCGCAATTAGTGTAGTCGGTTCCTTTGGAGAGGAAAGCACAAAATACGCAATGCTCCATGTGAAACATCGGCATGTGCTGGTGAATCGTAATTTCAAACCAGTGGGGCGGGCAGGTATGTAGCAAATCTTCAAGCTGCTGATTGTTCAAATCATAGGAGGCCGTCAATCGCTCTAGGCCAAATTGCTTGAAGTAGTCCGCTGTGAGGGGATTAGCCACATTGAGGGAAAAATCGCCAACGCAGCGCTCGTGAGCAAAGAATTTGAGTTGGTCATAATTGCGAACAAGATAGCCCTTGGCCTGCGAAGCGCGCACCTGTTCCAGAATCCAGTTTTCGCCCGGCTTAGTGATTCGCGGTGGAGCAACATAGAGCATGCTAGCAGGATTATCAGCAACCATCTGTACTGCTTGGCGATAGCGGCGCGGGTCTTCTAGCTCACAATATAGGGTAGAAATTCCCGCCTCGATTGCGGCTTTCAACTGTTCCAAATTACGTACCAGAACGATCAGCTCTGGAGTGGCGGGGTTAGTTTTCGTTGCAGCCTGGGTAGTATCCGGATCAATGTTTGCCAGTAAGGCAGCCAAGGTCGCTTCTGGATTGAGTTGCCAGCGTTTTGGTTGAGCACGGAGCGCGTCAAGTTGGGCCACTACTTCCCGCCGTAGGCGATTTAATTCGCTAATTGGCAGCATTAGATCGCCGTGCAAATAGGAGACCAAAGACTGTAGATAAAAGCCTGTGTTGCCTAATCTCCCCAACTGTTCCTGTAAGCGTTCACGACTGAGGGGCTGGGTATGAGCGGTAGCCAGGGGCATCGTCGATTCTACCTGCACCCGATGACCTTGTGAATCGCGTGCGACTAGGATAAGAGGTTGGCCGCTTTCGCCATAGACCTCTAGATTGAGCGGTCGTTGAAATTGGGGAGTGTCATTGCTGAAGCTCTGCCGCAGTTGCCGATCCAGCTCAGGATCGCTAGTTTTCCAGAGTTTATCGCCAACTCGAATCCGTCTCAGATCGACGTCCCGACGGCCAAAGCTGAGCTGGGTTTCTCTGCCCCGTTGTTCTATCGCATAAATGCGTCCGCCCTGTTCGTTGGCTTGCGGATTACCGTGATCGAACACGACGCCATCGCCCGGTTTTGCAGGAGCCTGGAGCTGTACACTAACATAGTCTTTGCCAACCTGTTTTACTTCACCCAAATATACGCCGCGCTTTTTGCCAAATCGAGCATGTACGAGGGCTTGATTATTGATACCATCAAGCCAGCCGGTATATAAACCACGAGAAAATGCCATTTCTAATCGATAGTGTTCCTCCGGTGTAGCCTGATAGTGATTCGATTCACGGCTGGCCTGATCAGATTGAAATGATGCCATTACCCGATCAATCGCCTGACGATAAACTTGGGTGACGTTTGCAACATATTCAGGTGTTTTCAATCGGCCTTCAATTTTGAGGCAACTTACGCCTGCTTGAACCAATTCTGGTAGCACTTCTAGCCCCGCTAAATCCTGGGGACTCAACAAGTATTGCCGATCGCCTAAAGGAACCGGCTGCCCGTCTGCTATCAACTGATAAGTCATGCGGCATGCTTGAGCACATTCACCTCGATTGGCTGAACGTCCGCCTAGGGCTTCGCTGGTCAAACATTGTCCAGAGTAGGCAACACAAAGTGCTCCATGCACGAAAACTTCTAGCGGTAGTGATATTTCGGCATTGGCTAATTGCTGCTGAATTTTATTGATTTCCTTAAGGGAGCACTCTCGCGCCAGCACTACGAGCTGACAGCCTAATGCTTGGGCGAACTCAACGCCTGCAGCACTGGTAATGGTCATCTGGGTAGAGGCATGAATAGGAAAATCAGGCGACAGATGGCGAATCAGCCGACAAATTCCCACATCCTGCACGATGATGGCATCCACACCGCTAGCGATAATCGTGCGTAAATAGTGCTCTGCCTCAACTAGCTCCTGCGGAAATACCAACGTATTCAACGTTACGTAACCTTTGACGCCACGCCGATGTAGAAACGCCATCAGTTCCGGTAAATCTGCCTCGGTGAAGTTATGGGCACGCATGCGGGCATTGAAGCGGTCTAACCCGAAGTAAATTGCATCGGCTCCGTTCTCGACTGCTGCTTTGGCGCAATCCCAGTGCCCGGCGGGAGCTAACAGTTCTGGAGCCAATCGGGTAGCATCGGGTGGGGTAGCGGTGGATCGAGCAGAGTGGGTGGGGTTCATTGGTGCTGGCAGAGTTGGAATGCGGAGTCCATTAGCTATGATATCGAGTCTGGTAGGGAAGTGCTTGGTTGAGCCAAGTCGCTGGCTGGAAAACACGCCTTAAGGTAGTTCTCTTAAAAACAGAAAATCCTTAAGCTGACAGCAAGCTAATAGTGAATTGGTTTGTAAATTAAGCGAGTACAACGTATGAATGATGCTAATCACGACCAGGTGACAAATCCTCAACCATCTAGTTCAGAGGCCCAAGATTCAGAGATTAAGAACAATCGACTGATCGATCCACGAGAGTTAGTATACCGGGGTGGATACAGTGGCGATCCGCGAGAAATTGTTGAGAATCCTGCTGTTGCGCCTGAAATGGTGGAGCAAGCACCGGAAGATCTGCGGGATGATTTGATGCCGAAGGAAAAAAGTGAAGATGAGTAGACTAGAGTTCTCCATCTTTTAACTTCTCTCTGGAGTCAGGTCCCAGTCTCTCTCTTTAGTAGGTCACAGTCAAGATGCATCCCTTGTTACAGTGACGGTCAGTGAATTTGGAGGATAACAATGACCTACACCGCATCAAATTCTCATACTGAGCTGGTGCAAGCATTTCAGAATCTAGATGTAGATCAACAGCTAGCTTTGTTCTACTTCATCTACAAAGAAATGGGTAGCTCTGTCACGCCTGCGGCTCCGGCAGCTAGCACCGTTTCCCCTGAGATTGCCGAGGGTTTGTTCAATCAGGTGAAAGAGTTGTCCCATGAGGAGCAGTTGCAGCTTCAGCGGGATTTGATTACTCACAAAAATACCCAACTTACCCGCGAATATGGTGCTCTCAGCGACACAACAAAGCTTCTATTCTGGTACCTGCTGGCCCAAGGCATGGACAACGGCACTATCATTCCGATGCCGGCTGACTACCAACTGAGCGGTGAGGCTAATAATTTATTGACTCAGATTAAGGGGCTTGAGTTTAATCAGCAAATTACCTTGTTCCGCGACATTGTTTCGCCAATGGGCATTGCTCCTACAGCTACGGGAATTGAACAGGATCAGGCCACGAGACTATAGGTTCAAGCCGCCAGGTTTTAGGATGACTGTAACGTAGGAGTTCTCCCAGCAATGAATTGAATTAGGACGGACTCCATCATTAAACGTCATCAATCTGACAGGAGCCTCGCTTAATTTCTGGTGGTAGGTTATCTACCTGCTATGAATGCGTTTCTATGTCGCCCCGGAATTCTTCCACATGAGCAAGGCAGCTGCTTGCCACCAGAAAATTAGCGGCGTCCCCGTTCTTCTAATTCTCGGCGTAGATTATTGGGCAGGAGACGTTGTTTGTCCTGCTTCTTTTCTTCGGGCGTCTGATTTGGGCGGTTGCGGTTGCCCTGTCTAGGCGGTGGTGCTACAGCGGGAGGTGGTGCATCAATTGGCTCGGTTGATTCAGTTGGCTCGGCTGAATCGGTTGAATCTTCTGAAGTCGAATCTGTTTCCTCAGCTGGCGGAGAGGGTTCAGCCTCAACTGCTTCGGGAGATGACTCAATGGCTTCGGGACTCGGCTCGAGCGTCTCTAATGGGCTGGGTGAGTTTAGAGGAAATTCTGGCTCGTTTCGATCTCTATCTCTTGATCTAGGGATATTGTCAATGGTCTCCGGAGCGGGCGCCAATTCTTCTTGGTCGGGCTGGGAACCTTCCGTGGGTGAAAGCACAGCATAAACAGCGATGCCCGCCACTGCCGCAATCGTCAGCAGCCCAAAAACTAAACCACCCCGCCAAGGTTTGTGTCCGGGAGGGGGTGCGGTTGGAGCGCTAGGATCAGGAGCCGGCAATACAATATAATCTGCCTGATCCGAATTAGAATGGGAATTTTTGACGCGGTTCTTATTCTTAGAGCGATTTGCTTTCGCTGGATTGACCTGTGGAGGCGGAATCACAGGCTGGGGTAGGGAACGAGGCTGACGCCGAAACGGACCAGAGCTATAGCGGGGACTAACGGCTACAGTTGCTGCTGTGGATGTGCTAGAGCGGCGACCTGAATTGGGTGAGGCAATTGGCGGTAGGTCAGGAGATGCCTCCGGCAACAGTGCCAGCCAATTCGACACCGTGCTGGGACGGTAGCGAGCTTCAACCGCCATGCCGCGCATTACAGCCTGGTTCACGGCAGCACTCAACTGGGGCTGCAAGTCACGAGGGGCAGGCATTGGTCGCCGGTCGCGGAGAATCGAGGCGATGGGCACCTGGGCAGTCAGTAAAGCATAGAGGGTGGCAGCTAAGCCATACACATCCGTTGCAGGAGTGCGCCTTTCCTGCATCACATACTGCTCAATCGGCGCATAGCCTTCTGAAATTAGGCTGGTATGGGTCTGGGTTTTGCCATCGGTAAATTCGCGGGCAATGCCAAAGTCAATCAAAATCACTTCCTGAGTGCCCTGCCGCAAAATGATGTTTTGGGGTTTCACATCCCGATGCAGCAGGCCATTTTGGTGCACTACTTCCAGAGCTGCGCCAATCTGACGGATGTAGTGAACCGCAATCTCTTCTGGCAAAGGATGATTAGGGAAAACAATTTGCTCCAGAGTCTGACCAGGGATATAGTCCATCACCAGATAGGGCACATCATCTTCGATGAAAAAGTCATTCACTCGGACAATATTGGGATGGACACAAAGAGCTAATCGGCGTGCTTCGTCGTGAAACTGCTGCTCCATCTTGCTGAACTGGGGATGGTTCTGGTTCACCAGATTCAGCGTTTTGATGACCACAGGTTGGCCCAAATAATGGTGCGTGGCTCGAAACGTGACCCCAAAACCGCCCTGGCCCAGTAGCTGATCCAGAGTATATTTACCGCCCTGCAAGGTTTTACCCAATAGCGTGTTCATACGCTCTTAACTCACTCAATGGAGCATTTTAGATTTAGGACTTTATTTAGGATACGCGAATCTCTTCGGCACTGTTAGTTGGCCTAGGACACACCCTGAGCTGCCATAAGCAACCAAACCCTATCCCGCTGGGCAACTATACCTTTCTCCTGATCCTCAAGCAAATCCGGAATTCCCCGATTGGGGGATGTAGATTCATCACAAGAGGCATATTTTAGATATATAAGCCTTGTTCTTAATATTTATTTAGGAGGCTCACAATGTTAGTCGCTCTAGCTGGATTTCTCTTCTTGGGTGGATATGCATTAACCTCGGCAATCTTTGTTTCCCGGATTGGTGAATTTGAATCGGCAAGCAAGTAAGATTGAAGACTGCGTGTCATGCCCATTTCTGCAATATCCTGCAATACATCTGCAATACACCCGCAACACGTTTGTATGCATTTGTAACCCATTAAAATCTGCGCCAGTAGGGTTTCCCCTTCAAAAAAATACCTACTAGGTTGCCAATCAGCATCGTATAGGACGGTTCTAGCAGCTCGGTTGGAATCGGCAAAATACTCCTCGCTAGCAAAATCAAAAACAGGCAGAGCACCAGTGCCCACAAAATGCCTGAGTCGATTACAAGCTGAGGATAGATAATTTCTAAAAATACAACGGCTAATGCGCCTAAGCCAATCGCAATCGCCAGTTGCATAATGATGTTTAACGGCGGCGAGAAGAGCATTCGCAGCGCAGCATTAATTAATGGTACATACCTTGAGCTGACCACTAGCAGCAATTCTAGGACTGAGGCCCAAAATAAGGTCAGCAAAGCAATTAAAAATAGGGGAACCCAAGGCAACTGCCTCAAGCGTCGCAGTGGATTATTCATAACAAAACCGTGCAGAATGCCCTGATTTTAGCTCAGAGGTTTGCTAAAGGGTGGCTGAACCTGATTCGCTGACCATCACTCGATGCTAATGCCGCGAAAGGTAGCTGGTCGGGTGCGGCTGACCACAGGAGCCTGTTCGATACGGCGAGCCTCCACCTGATGCGCTCGAAAGTAATTCTGCCAAAGTTCAGGGGCGTTGAGGGTTTCACCGCCATGCTCGGTCAGACGTTTGCGAACCTGGCACAGCACGGGTGTATTGACACAAGCTCCAGCGATAATCACCTGCCCTTTGGTTAGGGCGGGCAATTCCTTGAGCAAATCTCGTCCCGCTGCTTCCACGCCATATTTGAGACTGTCCTGATCCACCGGATTGACAATTCGCATAATAAACTGACTCATGCACTGGGACAGCACATCCGAGTCCAGCTTGCCTGGACGCTGCGTAATCAGCCCGACGCCGAGGCCAAACTTACGGCCCTCACTCAAAATCGTGCGCAAAATCATCTTACAGCGAGATGGCTCATGGGCAGGGGCGAAGCGGTGAGCTTCTTCGATCAAGATAAAAACCGGGTAGGGCAGGTAATTTTCATCATCAGGGGCGATCAACTCCTTCTGGGTATTCATCCGAGCCTGATTTGCCTGTCGCAATACCGTGGCGCAAATCACCTGCTGCTCTTCCTGGCTGATCTCATTCATTTGCAGTACTGTCACCTGTCCCGGCTCAAACAGATCTTTGGGTGCCAGATGGTTCATCGTATGAAAGTAGGGCGACCGCGCCAATTTTTCTAGCTTCCATTCGATTGCCGGAGCCGAGGAGCCGATCTTTTCATTGCCTTCTTCGTCCTGCGTCCGGTCCGCCTCGTAAACTGCTGCGATCAAATCCGCCACACCCCAGCGATAGGTGCCGAGTTTGTGCCGCTTCAAAATCCCAAAGGCTTTGTTAAGAATCGACTGTTGCCGGTCGCTCATCTCGGGCAGTAGGGTCAGCACATCGTAGTAATCCAGTGACGAAATTCGGATATGGATATCTTCCGGCTTCAGAATCTGGACTTTGGGCGCATATCCATCTGCCGTCTGGAACGCCGGGTGGCCTCGCATTTCGGCTAAGGTCCCGTATTCTCCGTGAGGATCAAAGATCAAAACGGCAGCGCGGTTATAAGGCAACAGCAGTTCTTCCACCAGCACCCCTGCCGTATAAGATTTCCCCGAACCTGTGCCAGCCAGGATTGCCATATGGGTACTGACCAATTCCTTCACGTCCAGCGCCACCGGCACTGCGCCCAGATCCCGCAGCAATAGTGAACCAACATGGGCCGATCCCACATCCGCTGGCTGTTTTTTGCTCAGCACTCGTTTGAGGCTGTCGTCGCTGGCTAGGTAGACTTTTGCGCCCGGATCGGGTGTGATACGCGGATTGACAAACCCAATCCTGGCATCGAAATAGCCGATCACATCCACTGTCACTTCGTAAAGCTCTGGATTGGGATGGACAAACCCAACTAGAGCCGCAATTGCCTCTGGACTAATTTCAGTATCGGCAAAAATCCGATCGGGCAAATGATCGATCAGGCAGCGGGCAGAAATTTTGCCTAGAATTTGCAGCGTTCTAGTTTGGAGCCGATCCGCATCCATCAAAGTCACTTCATAGTAAACAAACTCACCGATTTTGACCTGACGGTTATCTGCCGTGATGAACAAATATTGATTGCCATCCTCACCCGGCCCTTTCACTGTGCCAATCGTTTGGGGAGATGACAAAGAAACAGCAATTGAAGTCATAGCGTTTAGCAGCGACAGGAAGTGGATCAGATGGAGCAGGTAGGAAAGGGGAGGCAGATGGGGAAGGTGAGGAAGTTAGAGATGACGAAGAAGTTCTCCCCCATTTCCATTCCTCCTTGCCCTCGTAATACCACCCATGACATTACAAAGATGGCAAAAAGGTGAAGCCAAACGTAGGGAAATCACGGATAACCTCTGCTGAGGAAGCAGGTAATCTTGAGGTATTGATTCAAATCCATCAGGGGTAATCACGCTTTCAAGTCCAACTTTTTCAGTGAAATGACTGGGAAGCTATGGGGTGAACTTAGTGAATCAACCGTGAATCAACTAAGTTAGGGTCTGATCAAAGATTAATCGGAAAACTGACTAATGATACACATGAACTCTGGATTTTTCATCTCGCCCGACTGAAATACCTGACGTTTTCAAGGTTCATCGCTTTAGTGGTGTGAGCGATTGGGGCAAGCCTGCTGACTGAGTTGACCTTCACTATTCTTCAACTCTGTGATTAGGTGTATCGGGGGCCGTTGAGTGAAAAAGCTCGAGTTGAAATGAGAACTAGCCACGTTTGGGGTTAGTCAGGCTCAGGCAAACAAGCCCAGAACAATGTCCGAAATTCAAGGTCTAGCATCCAAGTTCCAAAGCCCAAAGCGAATAGCAAATAGCTGGCAGCGTTCAGCAAGGTTTTGTGTTCAGCAAGGTTTTGTGAAGATGCAGATTTGTAGCTCTGTTCAGTCGCCATCGAGGGGAATTCTTGAAATCAGTAACAGTCCACTCTAACTGTTTATCTAATTTTCCTGAGTTAGATATGGCCTTTCATTCTCCTATTCCCCAGCATTATGAACCTCAGATTGACCCTCGAATGGAGCGAGAGGGAATGCAAGGACGTGGCCCATCGATTGCACAGCTTCAACAGCAACTCCAACAGCATCAACAACGCCAAGCGCTGATTGACCAGATGGTGCGAACAATGCGCCACAATCGGGGTCTTGAGCAGGTCTATCGGTTGGCTGTACATGGTTTGGTGCAGACGCTACAAGTCAGTCGAGGACTGCTGATTCTGTTTAAGTATGCCGATCCCCGTTATCGCCACAGCACTGTTGGTAGTGTCGCCAGGACAAAGGCGAGTGTGGTTATAGAATCCTGGCTATCAGAAAATTTTTGCGCGATTGACAGCAGTTCAAGCGACAGTAGCTCTGATAAAAGAGATTTTGAGACAGCCAACTCCGATCCCGAGCAACTTGTCACTTTCTGGGCCTCTGATTGTAGCCTCTGCCAAGCTATTTTGACTGGGCAGCCGCAAGTTCTGTTTAACGAACAGCCGGGTGAACGATCTGGCTTAGCCCAGCAAGCAGCTTCCCTGTTCCGGTTAAACGCACTGCCCACGCTGCTGATGTTGCCGCTAGAAAGCCAGAACACGATTTTAGGCTGTTTGGTGCTGCAACACGAAACTCACCAAGACTGGTCAATTGATACGGTTGATTTTGTGCGTTTGATCGCGGCGCAACTCAGTACGGCAATCCTTCAAACCCGCAGCTTTCAGCAGGTACAGGCTGTGGTGCAAGAGCGGACGGCGCAACTTCAGCGTAGCCTAGAGGTGCAGGCCAAACTCTATGAAAAATCTCGACAGCAGGTGGAGCAACTGCGGAAACTGAACGCGGAACGAGAAGAATTTCTCAGCACCATTAGTCACGAGCTGCTGACGCCCTTAACTAGCATGACTTTAGCAATCCGGATGTTGCGTCAAGCCAAATTGGATGATGCCCGTCGGCAGAAGTACCTCGATATCTTAGAGCAGCAGTGCGTTCAGGAAACTCACTTGATTAACGATCTGTTGGCTCTGCGGAAGCTGGATTCTGTTCCCACCAGCGTCCAAGCCCAGAAGCTGGATCTGCGTCAGTTGATTCTGACCCTAACCGAGGCAATGGGATCCACTTGGCAAGACAAGGATCTGAAGCTAGATTTGGATTTACCGCCCCGACCGCTGATCTTCTACAGCGATGGCGACAACCTGCATCGCATCTTGATGGAATTGCTCACTAATGCCAAAAAATACTCAGAACCTGGCAGTACGATTCACTTGAGACTCACCTACGAAGGCGATATCACGGCTCGACAAGTAACGATGGTGGTCCGCAATATTGGAGTTGGCATTCCGCCCGATGAATTGCCCCACATTTTCGACAAATTCCGTCGCGGTCAGGGCATGACCCAACAGGCGGTTCCCGGCACTGGATTAGGATTGGCCCTGGTCAAAAGCCTGGTAGAGCATATGGAGGGCACGATTACCGCTGCCAGTCGTCCGTTAGACCATAGCGCCATTTGGGAAACCTCATTTACAATTACCCTGCCGCAGGCCAAGGATGGTTGTATTCATGCCAGTGCCTGAAGGGGTAGAGTCTGATATGATTTGGCGAAGCGCATTTTATTCGCATCTAATCGTCTGCCTAGGAACTAAGCTAGAAGCAAAAGCCACATGACCGAAGTGACCGGCTCGATGAATATGAATGAGGAGTTGAACCTGCTGGCTCAAGAAGAAGCCGTGGAAGCAGATTGGCAGGAAAACCTGTCGTCGTCGGATGTAGAGGTAACGACTGACCGAGCGGAGGGGCGCGAGCGCCAGATTTCGGCGCGGATTTGCCTCCCCTACTCGATGGAGCAAATTTGGCAGATTCTCACTGATTATGACCATCTAGCTGACTTTATTCCCAATCTGGCCAAAAGTCGCCGCATCGATCATCCTCAAGGCGGGATTCGGATCGAGCAGATTGGCACTCAGGCTTTGCTACGGTTCAAATTTTGCGCCCGTGTGGTGCTCGATATGGTGGAACAATTTCCCCACCAGCTTGATTTTCAGATGGTGGAAGGTGACTTCAAAGCCTTTAGCGGTAGGTGGATCTTACAATCCCTAGCCGATGACACCGGCACGGAGCTTTGCTACCAAGTGACAGTGCTGCCTCCTCGTGCTATGCCCGTTAGTCTGATCGAACGCCGCCTCAAGAGCGGTCTAGTAATTAACCTATCGGCTATCCGTTGCCGCGCCGATCAGTTGTTCGGATAATATTTGGATAATGTTCGGAATACTCGGGGATTGGCCCTGAAGCCTATACCTGAAGTCTATAAATATTTCGCGATCTGCTTTAGATCCACATTGCCGCCGCTGATGATCACGCCGATACGAGCATTGGTTTGATCAACCATGCCTTCCAGCAGGGTGGTGGCGGCAAGTGCGCCAGTGGGTTCCACTACAATTTTGAGCCGTTCCCAGAGGAAAAACATGGTGCGCAGTAGCGCCTCATCTGGAACGGTTAGCATCTCATGCACGTACTGCAAAATTAGTGGAAACG
Source organism: Leptolyngbya sp. NK1-12 (assembly GCF_032598965.1). Lineage (NCBI taxonomy): Bacteria > Bacillati > Cyanobacteriota > Cyanophyceae > Leptolyngbyales > Leptolyngbyaceae > Leptolyngbya > Leptolyngbya sp. NK1-12. The sequence continues at coordinate 3,841,456 of NZ_CP053586.1, read as the reverse complement.
TCACCTGGCCCGGTGCAGGCGTGCGGGCACCGTCAGCAATGGTGTCGGGGTTGTGAACTGTTTGGATCGTTTTGCTGTAGAACGAGCGGGTGACATCATCGCCGTTTTCTGGCTCAACGCCAACCACCCGACAGTTAGGAGCCAGGGCTGCAGCCGAGATAGCGCATCCCGATAGCAAACCACCGCCGCCACAGCACACTAGCAGCAGATCGAGTTCACCCACCTGCTCAAATAATTCCTTTCCTGCAGTTCCTTGCCCTGCCACCACATGGGGGTGATCGAAAGGAGGCAATACTACTCCGCCTCGTTCGGCTGCGAGCTGACGGGCTAAGGCTTCACGCGACACCTCCGAACGGTCATAGAGCACCACTTCTGCTCCATAGCCAAGAGTTGCAGCTTGTTTTACGGCTGGAGCATCTTCCGGCATGATGATGGTAGTAGAGATGCCAAGCAACGTCCCGGCCAACGCTACCGCTTGGGCATGATTGCCAGACGAATAGGTTAAAACGCCCCGCTGCCGCTGTTCCGATGAAAGTTGGGCTAGGGCGTTGTAGGCTCCTCGAAATTTAAAAGAGCCGGTACGCTGAAAGTTTTCGCACTTGAAGAACACCTGATTTTGGGTGCGCTGATTGACGGTGCGAGAGGTAAGTACGGGTGTGAGGTGAGCCTGCCCAGCCAAGCGCTGAGCTGCTGCTGCAATGTCTGTGTAGGTGACTGGGTCGGTGACTGGTGTTGTGCTCGGCGCTTGAGGAGAGGGATCTATGTGCGTCACGAATTTAGCCTCACAAAATCTAGCCTCATCAGGTAGCCCTGCAATGAACTCAATCAACTAAGTAGGTTGAGTTATTTCGTGTCGTTTCCTCCTTAGCGAATTCCCGACTCGATCTGATTCAGCGGCACAAAGCATTCTCTAGGCAGCAGAATTGGCTTGGCTCCAAAGATTAGCTTGCCCCGCAGGCTAAACCGATCCAGCGCTACCCCAATGGGCCGCTGAATTTCGTCTGGATGCACTTCGTAGTAGGTTCGGTAGATGGAACGCGCAGCTTGCAAAAGCGCCGGGTCAAGCAAGGCCGAGAGGCTGACGGACTCAGCCGCATTCGGCAACCGGCTCTCCGGCTTTGAGGTTTGAACCATGAATCCCCCAATTAAAATTGGCTAAACTTCATGACGCTTTAACGCTAGACGATTTTAAGCATTACAGCATAGTAGGCAATGAATTGTTACATGTTTTCAGAAGCTGTGCCACAAAATCAGGTAAAGAAGGTCAGGAGTCAGGAGTCAGGAGTCAGGCTTCCCAGAGCGTCAGCCGACGGGAGTCAGGAGTCAGGAGTCAGGAGCTAGGGGCAGACATAGGGGTGGGGTTTGCCGACATGTTTGTCAACAGAGCATGATCTTTGCTAAACCTGCTCATACAGAAATCAGGGGACCGCAAAATTCTGACTTCTGGCTCCTGTCTTCTAATTCAATTATTCGATGATTGCTCGTAGACGGGTGCTGCATTGAGTTGACCCAGTGCGACAGGTTCCAACACCTCCTCATGAGCGTCATGAGAAGCAGGTTCCTTAAGAGTGAACGCATTTAGACAGGCCACAATTATGGCAGTGACGCCCAGCACCTGAAAGAAAATCCGGTCGCCAGCCACACCCTGAGGCAGCAGGCTATACAGCGTTAGATAGGCAACTGCGCCTACATTGCCGTAGGCTCCTACATTACCGGCAATCTGTCCAGTGATGCGCTTCTTGACTAGAGGCACAATTGCAAAGGTTGCGCCTTCAGCGGCCATGACAAAAAAGGAAGCGGCCATGGTCACAAGCACCACTACCACGAGGGCAATGCCTTGGCCCAAGCTGCTGAAGACCAAATAGCCGATGCCAGTTCCGGCTAGTGTGGCGGCCAGCGTCCATTTGCGGCTGCCAATCTTATCAGAAATCAAGCCACCACCCGGACGCGCCACCAGATTCATAAATGCATACATGCCAGCTACTCCTCCAGCCACCGCCGCCGTGAGGCCAAAGCCGCGCTGAAAATAGGTGGGCAGCATCGAGACTACCGCTAGCTCTGAGCCAAAACAGGCTACATAGGCTAGTTCTAGATTTGCCACTTGGGAAAACTTGTAGCGTTCTTCTGCTGGGTAGCGCAACCGCCCGGTCATTAGAGGTTGATTAGCTTTCCAAATGTTGTAGGACTGGAACAGATAGAGACCAATCAGAAAAATGACAATTCCAATTAGCGCATTCGTGCTAATCAAATTCACCTTGGTTAGCCGCCAAGCGATCAAACCCAACGCACCCACCAGTGGAATATTCATCAGCAGCAAAAACCAAAAATCGCGCTTGCTCGTTACTTCCATGCCAGCACTGCTAGGCGGACGCTGGTAAACCTTTCCGGGCGGGGTGTCGGACACATTAAAGAAGTAGATCACGCCATACACAGCAGCAGCAATTCCGGTTAGGGCAATTGCCAAGCGCCAGTTCACCTGCCCTGCGGCCAGAAATGCGGTTGCTGTCGCCACGGTGGGTAGCGTAAAGGCTGCCGCTGCCGAACCAAAGTTGCCCCAACCGCCGTAGATGCCTTCGGCCAACCCGATCTCTTTAGCAGGGAACCATTCCGCCACCATTCGAATCCCGACCACAAAGCCACAGCCCACAATGCTGAGTGCCAAGCGACTGTATACCATCTGTTCAAAGTTTTGGGCTAAGGCAAAGGCGAGGCAGGGAAAGGCTGCATAGATCAACAAACAGGAATAGGTAATCCGTGGCCCAAATCGGTCTAAGATCATGCCGACAATGATCCGGGCTGGCACTGTCAAGGCGACGTTACAGATCGCAATCGTCCTCAACTGCGCTTCGGTCAAGCCAAGCTCGGTTTTGGCAGCAGTTGCCAGTGGGGCAAAGTTGAACCAAACGACAAACGTTAGAAAGAAAGCAAACCAAGTCAAATGTAGAATTCGGTATCGTCCATCAAAGGACCACAGTTTAGGCATAGGTCTGTCAAAAATTTAGTAATGAGCAAGCGTGCTATCTGAGCGGGAGAAAAAATATAGCTTCGGCAAGGGCTGATGAGTAAGTGTGGTAACTAACCAGCGAATACCACTGATACAATCAGCAAATCAGCAAAGGGAACAATCGTAATTCCGTAACTACAGCGTGTTTCATCCATGTGAGGTATGGGGGGTGGGGGGCGAAGTCCCCATGCAGGAGCAGTGCTCCTGCACCCCGTTTTTCGTACTTCACTAGCCTGAAAAAGGCTGTATTGGATATTTGTAACTATTTGATTCCGTAAACTATTGACAAGAGTGTTCAAGATTGGGAAAGGGTGGTGAATTCGATTAGACTCCAGCAGGTCGGATCGCTGAAGCCAGACGAATGTAAAATTCCTGCCTACGACATTAGGTTAGTCAGGCCATTCGCTTCACTTTGTGTTCTTTGGTACAAAATCACTGAGGTTGATTGATAACCTGCATAGACCAAATGCGGTTTCTGCAAAAAAGGCTCGCTGACTGAAACCAGCAATTTTTGCGAATCAATAAGTTGAGGCTAATTTCTGTATCTAAGGCTACATTTTTTCGATAAACTAAAGAGTGGATGGCTCATTTACGGTTAAGGACGCAAGGCAATGAAATGGCAAAATCGGATGCTGGCACAGGCGCAAGTGCATCCGGATCGTTGGATTATGCTGATTTTTCTGGTGGCGACGGCTGGAATGTTTAGTCTGATTCCTCTCGTTCTGAATGCAGAGATCGCGAATTCGCCAGCCAATCATTCGGCCCTTGCTGGTGAGTCAGGACTGTGGAGCGCCCTAGGTGCGAAAGACTAGGCTAACGCTTGCAGCAGCGCGTCTCCCATCTCCTGACAGCCGACTAGCTTCATTTCAGCAGACATGATGTCGCCTGTGCGGTAGCCGGCATCCAAGACCTTCAAAACGGCTTGCTCCATGCGGGTCGCGGCTTCGGGTTCGTTCAGCCCATAGCGCATCATCATTGCCGCACTCAAAACCTGAGCTAACGGATTCGCCTTGTCCTGTCCGGCAATGTCGGGGGCAGAGCCATGCACGGGTTCAAATACTCCTGGACCAGAAGCTCCCAGACTGGCGGAAGGCAACATGCCAATACTGCCGGTCAGCATCGCCGCCGCATCAGACAAAATATCGCCAAACAGATTGCCGGTAACAATCGTGTCAAACTGCTTCGGTGCCCGGATGAGCTGCATGGCGGCATTGTCTACATAGAGATGGGACAGCTCGACATCGGGATACTCAGCAGCTAACTGGGTAATGCGGTCGCGCCAGAGTTGGGAGACATCCAGTACATTGGCCTTATCTACGGAACACAGTTTGCCGCCGCGTTTGCGAGCTGTCTCGAAGGCTACCCGCCCGATCCGGTCAATTTCGCTTTCGGAATACACCATAGTGTTGACGCCGCGCTTTTCGCCGGTTTCGGTTTCAAAAATGCCTTTGGGCTGGCCAAAGTAGATACCGCCCGTCAGTTCCCGCACCACCATAATATCGACCCCTTCTACAACTTCCCGCTTCAGGGAAGAGGCGTCAATCAACTGAGGCAAAATGCTGGCTGGACGCAGATTGGCAAACAGTCCCAACCCAGCCCGTAACCCCAGCAATCCGGTTTCAGGCCGCTGATGGCGCGGTAGGTTGTCCCATTTGTAGCCGCCAATCGCCGCTAGTAGAACAGCATCGCTATTTTTGCAGGCGGTCAGCGTTTCATCGGGCAGGGGATTACCTGTGGCGTCAATCGCTGCGCCGCCCATCAGCGCTTCTTGAAACTCGAACTTAATGCCGAGTTGCTCACCCACTTGCTTCAGTACCGCCACCGTTACGCTCATAATTTCGGGGCCAATGCCGTCGCCGGGCAGTAGGGTGATGCGATACTGTTTGCTCATGGTATTGCAGAAAGTAAAAGAACAATCGAGATAGCGGTGAGTATTTTATCTCAAATTCAGCCCCCTATTGTGAACCCGCTTGACTGAATAAACTGGCCTTACTCTTGCTGCAAAAACTGAATCTGTGGCAGCAGCGGGTCTTGGACTACGCCCACGCCGGTAAACCCCCAACGCTTGAGTAAACTCTTGAGCTGGGTTCCGGGAATTGTCTCGACGGCAAACCGGTCAGCGACGCCGGAGCCGTGGGTGTTGAGGTAGCTGAGGGCATCGGCATATTCGCGGAACATCAGCAGAAAGCCGGGATCGGGCAATTTACCTGGATCGGTAGCCCGAGGCCGCGCCACTAGATACTGACCGTCAATTTTTGAGCGGATGAGATAAAAGGTTTCTGACAGCATGATTTGATTGTCTCATACCGATTTTAGATTTTAGATTTTAGATTTAGGTTTAGGTTTTGAATTTTAGATTAGAAAGCGCTGGTATTACCGGCTTGCAGCATCGTCATCCGCAGTATCTGAATCTGATAACTCATTACGCTAATTTGATCAGAAGATATATTGAGGGAGATCCGAAATTTCTGACCTCTGACTCAAGATTTATAAATAGCATAAACCAGTTCATTGGGTTCTACCTCGGCAGCTCGTCCAGGTTTATGCTCTTATATTAACTGATTTGTTAAAACTTTAGTTGGTTCTATATAACTCTATCAATACGTGTTGAGTTGACTTTCGTGTTCTACCTATCGCCCTCAGTTTAATAAATCACCGATGCAATTGGCTGATGCAATTGGCTGATGCAATTGGCTGATGCAATTGGTCAGGATGACAAGAGTGTCACCACAGTCAATGACTACTCTACCCTGCTTCCAATATCATGACTGGCATCAATTTTGTAAAGCTTCCCTTAAGCAAACCGCAGTTTGTGGTTAACGTCGCTTATGATCATCTCATTGCAATTAAATAAATATTAATAACAATTTCTGCTTAACGATTAAGCAGTTTGCTGTTTTTTGCTTAAAGGTGAGATCACAATCCACTTTTGTGAGTATCATATTGCGGTTAATCGGAATCATCTGACCTCACCACAGAATCCATCAGGCCAAGGGATTGAAGGACGCGGCTGCGGTTTTGGCGTGCTGTTCTGTCCTGGGCTGTACTATCACCTGTGCGAGCACTGAATTGAATGAATACCTTGCTTTCTCTTAGTCTCAGCATTCTACCTGCTGTACCGCCTACTGTACTACTGATTGTACTAGGTTTCGCAGTTTTTAGCCTTACAGTGCTCAGTCTAGGAGCGCTTTGGTGTTACGGCTATGGGATCTACGCTGCGATTGATTATTTGATCCACGCTAGTTCTGCCGATTTTAGCTCGCCGGAAGCGCCAGACTTTTCTCCTAGGCTCACGGTTCTCAAGCCCCTCTGTGGTGCGGATACCGCCACCTACAGCAACTTGCTCTCGTTTTGCCAGCAAGATTATCCGGATTACCAAATTATCTTTGCGGTTCTGAGTGCTGCTGATCCCTGTATTGAGGTGGTACAGCGACTGATCCGGCAGTTTCCCGAACGAGATCTCCAGCTCGTCATCAGTAACGGGGCAGTTGGTCCTAATCCCAAGATTGATAATTTGGTAAACGCAGCCCGCTCTGCCAAACACAGCCTTTGGGTGATAGCTGACAGCGATATTCGGGTTGGGTCAGATTATTTGCAGCAGATTGTCCAGCCGTTTCGGTATCCAGGGGTAGGTATCGTAACTTGTCCCTATCGGTCCCAGGCTAAGGGATGGGTGGCAACGCTAGAAGCATTAGGAGCTGCGACTGAGCTACATCCTGGTATCTTGATGGCTCGCCGCATCGAAGGCGTCCATTTTGCCCTAGGTTCAACGGTTGCTATCCGTCAAGATTTGCTGACCCAGCTAGGGGGCTTTGAAATCATTGCCGATGATTTGGCTGATGATTTTCAGCTCGGGCGACTGCCGGCGACCCTAGGCTATCGGGTGGTGCTATCCAACTATGTGGTTGAGCATGAACTAACAGCCCATTCAACCTGGGAAGCGCTGCAACGACAAATTCGTCAAGCACGGGGTCTGTGCGTTTCTCGTCCCGGTAGTTACATGGGTCAGATCATCACTTCGGGAACGGTGGCTAGTCTCGTGCTAGGGCTATTGGGTAGCTCGATCTGGAGTTGGACATTACTGGCTCTGGTCTGGCTGGCTCGCTTGGCGCTCGCTTGGGTGGTTGGCAGCCTTTGTTTGCAGGATCGCGCTACTCAACGGTATTGGTGGCTGCTGCCAATTTACGACCTGATTAGTTTTAGCATCCGGTTGAGCATCTGGGGCTGTGCTCTGGTGGGACATGGGGTGGGCCAAATTGCATGGCGCGGCCAGCGGTTTCGGTTCTTGTCAGATGGTAAAGTACAGGCTATCGCGGACTTGACTGGGCGACAGCAGAACCCACAAAATTCGCAAAAAGCCTATGCGCTACCGACCTTAGAAGAACCGACTTTGAAGGAAATTTAGCCTGTCTAGTTTCCTTGCAGCTGCGCCAACACTGCCTGGTAATAGCGCACAGCATCCCGCACGTATTCTTTGAGGTCTTTTAGGGTGTCAGCTTGAGTGAAGATGGATTCTCCGAGTGCTCGTGCAGTGTAGCCGCCTTCTGGATCGTCTTCAACCAGAAAAATGATTTCAGTCATGGGTGCTGCGTTCAACGCTTGCCTTTAGTGTAGCCTGTCTGGTTTCCTTGCAGCTGCGCCAACACTGCCTGTGTCGCCGGATAATCGCTTAACTGTGCGGTTTGTCCTGCCTCGACCAACCTATCAAAGTTAGTGGTTTTGTAGTGAAAATGCTATATCGGAGTGCATCTTCAATGATTTGTAGATATTTCCTCTAAAGTCCACATCATGGACTTGCGACTGTCTGATTCTGCATTAACCTTGAGGATAATTCTGATTCTGCCAACTCGCAGCCTTAAGAATCCTTGCCAATCTCCTTTCAAGTTCTTGATGTCTAGCTCATTGAACGGAATAATTCCTTCAGTTTCAATCGATTGCAGCAGATCTGCCAACTTTTCACGAATCTTCTCGGCTTCTTGGGGTGATAGCTTTGCCAGAAATTTAGCGGCTGCTTTACTGAAGAGGATTTCCACGTCTGACCCAATTGGTGAGGCTGACAAATTCGGTGGGGTCAGGATCAGCAGGGCTGCCTAGTTTAGATTGGATCTCCTGCATTTCTTTGTCGCTAACATAGGGAATCAAAATTTGACAGAGCCTTAATCACTCTTCTTTCAGGACTTCTCGCAGGCTCTCTTTAACGAGCTGTTTTAATTCGCTGGCTTCCATCGCTATTTGGGGGATGCAAAAGATTTGTAGCTATCTCTAGTTTACTGCTTCTGTGTTTGTAGATCTGCCAGCACTGCCTGTGTCAGTGGATGGTCGCTTAACTGCTCAGTTTGTCCTGTTGCAATAGCCTGCTGTAAGAAACGCATAAAATTCTTCTTAACTTTTTGAGTGGTTGGATGGTTTTCATCTAAATGAATCGTTAAAGATAGATGACACTATTAGAATGCTATTAGAATGACTGAATCTGCCTATGCTTTCAACCACTGAAAGGAAATGCAAGCGTTTATAATAAATCAATTGACAGGTTGATTGCAACCCGAAAAGGCCGTAAACTCAGAACAACCACAGCCCCTATTTCTTGGCTCCTGATAGAGGATTACTATAGCGGCTCTAAATTAGTGATTGAATCGGCTATGACCATTGGCATTTGGGTATTGGGTGATCAGCTTTCGTTGACTCAGGCCGCATTACAAGGTGAACGGGCACCGGTAATTTTGATTGAATCGAGTCAGCATGTTCAAGAACGTTCTTATCATCGGCAAAAACTGGTTTTAGTGTGGTCAGCCATGCGCCACTTTGCGGCGGAGCTGCGGCAGGCAGGCTGGGATGTCAGCTATGAAATTGCCGAGAATTTCGAATCGCCTTTGCGCCACTGGATCAAAACGTATGGAATTACAGAGCTGCGGTTGATGCAGCCCAACGATCGTCCCTTTGCCCAATGGCTTGCATCGCTCGAACTGCCGTGCAAAATCACCCTCGTCCCCAACAATCTATTTCTGTGGACGGCAAATCAATTCCAGGCTTGGGCAAAAGGCTGCAAAAACCTGCTGATGGAATATTTTTACCGGGAAGGGCGACAGCGCTATCAGATATTGATGCAGGGCAAGCATCCGGTCGGCGGCGTTTGGAACCTAGACAAGCAAAACCGCAAGCCGCCTAAAGGCAAACTGAATCCTCCCAAGCCCCTCTGGTTTGAACCAGATGCCATGACCCAAGACGTCATAGACTGGGTGAAATCTGGCCATTTTTCCAGCTACGGGACCGTGGAGCCGTTTCGTTGGGGTGTGACTCGCTCGCAAGCCTTGCAGGTGCTGGAGCATTTTTTGACGACCCGTTTATCGATGTTTGGTCCCTACCAGGATGCCATGCTAACTGGCGAAGAAACGCTTTGGCATGGGTTGCTTTCGCCCTATTTGAATCTGGGACTGCTGCATCCGCTGGAGGTAATCCGGGCCGCTGAGCAAGCCTACTACGACCAGCAACTCGACCTCAACAGCGTTGAAGGGTTCATTCGGCAGATTCTAGGCTGGCGGGAATACATGCATGGACTGTACCACTATGTAGATGATGACTATCCCCAGCGCAACTGGTTTAACCACACCCAGCCACTGCCGCCTTTTTTTTGGGATGCCAGTCAAACCGATATGAACTGTCTGCACCAGACGCTTCAGCAAGTGGAAGCTACTGCCTACGGTCACCACATCCAACGCTTAATGGTATTGAGCAACTTTGCCCTAATCGCCGGACTGTCGCCTCAACAGGTTGAGAACTGGTTTCATGCCGCCTTTATCGACGCCTATGACTGGGTGATGCAAACCAACGTGATTGGTATGGGGCTATTTGCAGATGGAGGTATCTTGGCCTCTAAACCCTACGCTGCCTCAGCCAATTACATTAACAGAATGAGCGACTACTGCAAAACCTGTGCCTACAGTCCCACGGCTCGCACTGGAGCTAGGGCCTGTCCGTTCAACTTCTTCTACTGGGATTTTCTGGACCGCCATCGAGACAAACTTCAATCTCAGGGCCGCATGAGCTTCATTCTCAAAAATCTCGATCAGATGCGGAGCGAGGAGTTGGAGGAGATTCGGCTGCGGGCAAGGGAATGGGGGGATGAACATTAGCAATCTTAAATGGGTGATGTAGAACGAAAACAAAAAAACACGAAGAATTGCTCTCCGTGTTGTCAGTTGAGATGGGTAGGTAGGGCAAAAGCTTTAACCGAATCGACCGCTGACGTAATCCTGAGTAGCCTGCTGTTTCGGAGCATTAAAGATACTTTCGGTGCGGTCATATTCCACCAAATAGCCGAATCGGCTGCCGCTGTCACCTGCCTCGGCGTTGAAGAAGGCCGTATAGTCTGCCACACGGGATGCTTGCTGCATGTTGTGAGTAACAATCACAATCGTAAACCGCTGTTTGAGGTCATGCATCAGGTCTTCGATACGCAAGGTGGAAATTGGATCAAGCGCAGAACAGGGTTCGTCCATCAGGATGACTTCTGGTTCAATGGCAATGGTGCGAGCAATACACAAGCGCTGTTGCTGACCACCGGATAGGGACAAACCGCTTTCCTTAAGCTTGTCTTTGACCTCGTCCCACAGCGCAGCACCTCGCAGCGAACGCTCCACCAATTCATCCATATCGCCCTTATAACCATTGATACGAGCACCAAAGGCAATGTTGTCGTAGATGGATTTGGGGAACGGGTTAGGACGCTGGAACACCATACCAATCCGACGCCGCACTTCCACAGGGTCCACCTTCGGGTCATATAGATCCACACCCTGATAGGTAATTTTTCCTTCAACGCGGGCACCCGGAATCAAATCATTCAAGCGGTTGTAGCAACGCAAGAGCGTACTTTTACCACAGCCCGAAGGGCCAATGAACGCAACGACCTTGTGTTTAGGAATGTCTAGGAAAACGTTACGGACGGCCTGGAAGGAGCCGTAGAAAATCGAAACATTTTCAGTGCGAATAACAATGTCGCCAGCAATAGAGTTGTTGATCGCATCTTGTTGAATTGAGGGATTCGTCATAAAGCATCAGGGGTAACTTGACTATAGGTTTGAGGGATGAATCCAGAACAGGTTAAAGGACTGTTCTATTGAGCTTGGCGCACTGTGGCTGTCAATCGAATTGTAAGCAGATTCAGTTGAGTGAAACTTCCTACAGGTGAGCTAAACCAAGTGGATGAGGCAAGCCACTGAAGTGTTGCACCTCCTAGTAAACCTTGCGGCTAGTCAGGCTGCGGGCCAAAATGCTGACAGTCAGAATCAGCAAAACCACGATCAGCGCAGCAGCCCAAGCCAGTTCGTTCTGATTTTTGTAGGGGGCAATCGCGTAGTTGTAGATCAGCACCGAGAGCGTCGCAATCGGTTCGCGCAGACTGCGAGCGTCAAACTGGTTGAACAGAGCCGTAAACAAGAGCGGTGCTGTTTCACCAGCAGCCCTTGCCAAGGCTAGCGTTACTCCAGTAGCAATAAACGGTAGAGCCGCGGGAAGGATCACATTGCTAACTCCCTGGAAGTTGGTTGCTCCAATGCCTACCAGTCCTTGCCGCACTTCTCTCGGAATCGACTTCAACCCTTCTTCTGCCGTGCGGATAATAATTGGTGCCATCAGTACCGATAGCGCTACACCACCGGCAATCGCCGAAAAAGTGCCCATCAGCACTACTACCACCCCGTAAGCAAACAAGCCAGCAATAATCGAAGGCACACCGCTGAGCACATTGGTACAGAACCGCACAAATTGGGATAACCTGTTGCCCTGGCCAAACTCTACCGTGTAGATTGCCGTCAGCACCCCAACTGGGACACTGATCAACGCACCAATCAAGCAGGTGAGCAAGGTACCCATAATGGCATTGCGAAAGCCTCCTCCATCGACCAGCGGCGGCGGCGGCAGTTCGGTGAATACAGAGGGAAAATCTTGCAGCAGGCGGCTGAGGCCATTCTTCAACAGCATGAACAAAATGGAAGCCAGCGGTAACAGGGCAATAGCAACGCACAGCATTACCAAGCCCGTCATGACTTTGCCAAATAACTTGCGCCCAGATGTAACTCCCTTGTCAAACTCGCCGGTTGCAATGTCGTAGGGGTTGTCATTTTGAGGACGACTGGACTGATTCGGTGAACTCATAGGGTAAAACAGGTACAGGACTCAGGTTCAATAAATCTGCCAGTTGAACAATCAACTGATCGCTCAACCGCCTACTCCACTTGCTGAAAGCGACTAACAATCACTTCGGCCAGCATGTTGACGATCAGCGTCAAAATCATCAAAATCAGAGCCTGATAAAACAACGCAGACCGCTGAAGGCCGCTGGCTTCTCCAAATTGGTTAGCAATCAAAGCCGAAATAGTAGAAGCGGGGGCAAACAAAGACACATTCACCCGGTTAGCATTGCCGATCAACATAGCGGCGGCCATTGTTTCACCGAGCGCCCGACCCAACGCCAGCATCACCGAGCCGATAATGCCCGATAGTCCAGCGGGTAGCAAAACCTGCATGATTGTCTCCCAGCGGGTTGCTCCCAACCCATAAGCCCCTTGACGCAACTGGGGTGGCAGCGAAATCAGCGAATCACGAGAGATGGCAATGATGGTAGGCAAAATCATAATCGCCAGCACTAAGGCCGTAGCAAACATCTGCCGGGTTGAAGGCGGGGTAGAAAAGAAAGGAATCCAGCCAAGAGCATTGTGAATTCCCTGAAGCAACGGCAGAATAAAGGGCACGAACACGAAGATGCCCCACATCCCGTAGACCACACTCGGAATGGCGGCGAGCAGCTCAATTACAAAGGCAATCGGGGTAAGGATGCGGCGGGGCAGAAAATCTTCGCTCAAGAAAACAGCAACCCCAACTCCCAGCGGCACAGCAAACAGCAGCGCAATAATCGAGCTAACGATGGTGCCGTAGATCTGGGGCAGCGCTCCGTAGAGGTCTTGGACTGGGTTCCAAACTTGGCTGAACAGAAACCCTAGGTTAAAGGTAGCAATCGCCGGAAAAGCAATCGACAACAGCGAGTAGGTGATCCACACCAGCACTGCCCCGATGCCAACTGCCAGCAGCAATGTCAGCCAGTAGAAAAGGCGATCTATCAGTCGCGGCGCATGGAATTTTTGCGAAGATTCAATCAGGGTCTCTTGATTGGAAATGGTGGGCGAAGTCATGATGGTGATTGCAGGAGGACAACAGAACGAAGGAGCATAAATTGGCCCAGCGCGCCATTCTACTGAGCAGCTTCTACAGGATGCTTCTTAAATCGAATCAAGCGATCCGAGTAGCTGCGAATCACTTCTAGCGCAAACATAGGCGTTTCTTGAACCGCAAACAGAAAGCGCTGCTCATCCATATACGCCACTTTGCAGGGCGTTTTAGCTACTGCCGTGGAAACTCTAACTCCATCAGGATGAACGAGTGCCCCTACCCCGAACACGTCTCCAGCCTTAATGGTCTCTTTGAGCTGACCATCGACATATTCTTCAACTTCCCCCTCCAAAAGGCCGTACATGTAGTCCCCTTTCTGACCTGCTTCAAAAATCACGTCGCCAGCCGTAAAGATTTTGGGATCAGGCTGACGCTGAAAGATCTGAACAGTCATAGCAGGTTCTAGCGGTGTGTGTAGTGGCATCGTTTCCTCGATTCAATCTGGAAAATGACAGGATAATAGAGTGCAAAAAACTAAAAAACTAAAGCCAATTTTGAAATCTACGAATTCTGAGATTCTCGAATACTCAATACCGACGCTCTAAATTGACCAAAGGTCAATAGCTAAAGCCACAATTGAATGAAACAGCAGCGTAAAACCCTGAATTCAACTCTTTGTGCAAAAGCTATGCAAAATCTACCAATATTACTTTGAATTTCCACGTCGCCTATCCTACAGCACGTCTTAAATAAGCCTTAAGAGCATGCTTTAACCAACAAAGACTTACCAGAATGAACCAATAGGTCAGGAGATCAAGAGGTTTATAAAGATTCTGGACCTTTTTCCTACATATAGTGATCCCTACACACAACGATGTAAACGAGGTCCCTGATATCAAGAAGATAGAAGCAGTCTATCAGCATTCTTGCAGAAAAGATGCAGGCAGCAGCACCTCTTTAGAAGCTGGGAAAGGCAGCCATCGACTAACCTTTCCCAAGCTATGATCAGCTACTTGTTTCTGTATCTGCCTACTGGATTTTGGCGACTTCAGTTTTGACCTTGTCAGCCAGTTCGGTTTCTAGAGGAATGTAGCCTAGATCATTAGCAGCGCTCTTGCCGTCTGTGAGGGACCAGCCAACCACACTGTTCAGCGCTTCTTTCTTGGCCGCATCCTGGTACTCAGGGTAGAGCAACAGCCAGGTCAGCGTTGAGATGGGGTAAGCATCGGGATTTTCTGGATCGGGAACCAACAGCGCGAAATCTGCCGGCACCGTTTCACCCTTGAAGGCCAAAGCGCCTGCTTCAGGAGTTGGTTCGACAATATTGCCGGCCTTGTTCTCGATCGCAGCCATCTGCAGGCCGTTTTCCTTAGCGTAAGAGAATTCGGTGTAGCCGATAGCACCAGGAGTCTGCTGGATTTGTGCCGTCACACCCTCGTTGCCTTTAGCACCCGTTCCAACCGGCCATTCTACCGCTTTGTTGGCACCGGCCGTCCAGTTGGGGCAAGCGGCCTGCAAGTGGTTGGTGAAGGCAAACGTGGTGCCACTACCATCTGAACGGTGCACAAACTGAATGTTGGAGTCGGGTAGGTTGACTCCGGAGTTTTCAGCCGCAATCGCCGGATCGTTCCACCGGGTAATTTCACCAGTGACAATGCCGCAGTAGGCATCGCGGGAAAGCTTCAGGCCATCCACACCATCCAGATTGTAGGCGAACACCACGCTACCACCCGTCATTGGCACCTGAATTGGCTCAGCCCCAAATTTGGCTTTGAATTTTTCACGTTCTTCTGCCTTCAGCGGAGCATCAGTAGCTCCAAAGTCTACAGTTCCGGCCAAAAACTGTTCAACCCCAGCACCGCTGCCCACGGATTGATAGCTGATCTGGGTGTTGGGATTTTGCTTGTTGTAGTCGGCAAACCAGCGCTGATAGAGCGGAGCCGGGAAAGAAGCACCTGCGCCACTGAGGCTAACAGTGCCACCGCCACCACCGCCACCAGCCGTTGGAGACGTAGCCGTTGGTGCAGATACATCTGGATTGGAGGGACCGCAGGAGACGGCCAGCCCCATCGAGACACAGCCAATGGCTGCTATAAAAGCGCGACGTTTGAAGCGTGTTAGGGATGTCATGCGATCTACCTAGTGATTAAAACTTCTAAATTTTACAGATCGTGTCGCAAGCATCCTACTGCCTGATCATAAAGGGAACATCCAGTAAACGGTTAAGAGAAGGTTATCTCTCGATAGAGAAAAATAAATTCACCCATTAGGGTGAGTCTATACTCAGGGTTGGCAGACTTCTAGAATTTAGTTGAAACAGAGTAAAAATTTCAGATCAAGAAGCGTAACAATCCTTAATAATCACTCTACGATGCGAGTCACTACTGACTAAGTTAATCAGAAGTGGGCAGAATCGGCAAAACCGGTCAACAGCCCATGAAATAGCCGGAATAAAACAGCCAGAATAGAAGCAGATAAGCTCTAACTTCACTTACCCAATCCAAACTTACCCAATCCAAACTTACCCAACTTAGTCAACTCACAAACAGGACGGAAACCATTCAAGATAGACCTTAATCTAGGAGTGATTTGATGATCTATCACGTGATCTACGACGGAAACTGTAACCTATGCGTCAATTCGGTTAAGTTGCTGGAGCAACTTGATCAGGGCAAGCAGTTTCGCTATGCGCCCATGCAGGACCAGACGACCTTAGCCCAATTTGGCATCACGCCCGAGGATTGTCAGTTAGGCATCATTTTGATTCAATCAGAACCACCGTTTCAACGCTGGCAGGGGACTGCTGCGATTGAGGAAATTGGTTGCCTCTTGCCGCTGGGCGATGCTTTTGTGACGGCCTATCAGCAATTGCCCGGTGCCAAATGGGTTGGTGACCGGCTCTACGAGCAAATCCGCGATCATCGCTACATGCTGTTCGGCCAGCGACCTACCTATCACTCGCCCTATCCCATTGCTTCAGATGGCTTGTGCGCAGACGGAGGTTGCGCTGACCCAATCCATTGAACCGTTGACTGGACATGACTGAACAATTCACCCAACAATAATTGGCGGCTACAATTGGCGGCCGCTAATTGGATCACGACTTCTCGACTAGGCTTTGTCCAAAAGGGTGCAATGTTTCTGTATGATAATAAAGCTTATTTTTTAAACAAACTCGTTTGGGAGATACCGCTATGTTGACTCTCAAGATCGTGGTGTACATTACAGTACTTTTCTTTGTCGGGCTGTTTGTGTTTGGCTTTTTGTCGAATGACCCCTCCCGCAACCCCAAGCGTCGCGATCTGGAATAAATTCAAACTTCAGGCTGTACGCCTGTCAGACCATAGACTTCTGGAACCTACACGCGAACAAGGAGTCTGATGAGCCTGTATCAGGGACGGTTAAAGTCCTGTTGTTGGGCTTGCCGTCTACATTGTTGCGATTAGAGTATGCCCTATCCGGTTTCGCCGCCTGCCCTACCTCCGGTCGTCAACGTCGTACTGCCTGAGGAATCCTTCCATTCTTCGTCCAATCAAGATTTTGCAGAAGCCGCTGCCTCAAATAGCCCTACAGAAGCGTCTACAGGTTCTTTTGTACCTGCAGATACTGCTACCTGTGTAGAGAACTGTGGTTCGGTGGTGCCAGTACTAGAGCCGGTTTCGACTGCACCTAGCCTGACCCCAGCCGCAAGTTTGGGTGGTCCCATGACAATAAACCAATCGGATAGGGCAGTTCAGTTTAGCGTTGCGCCTGAACCACTGCCAAGGGCCACCCGTGCGGCTCAAACAGTGATTTTGCCGCTGCCCGAATTGGATGCGCTTGTACTGGCTAACACAGCTCCAATCCCCAGAACGCAGCAGTATACAGCGCCTGATGCACTGCCTGCCGTTCCAATCGGTTCACCGGATTCCCAATTAGCGAGGACGGTACCGGAGCCTTCTTCCTCAGCACCTCAGGAAACAGATGGGCGCGCACCATTGCCCGACGCTCAGCTCCTCGACGCTCAACTCCGTCCAGAACCTACTGCCGTTCCCCAGCCTAGTCAGCAACCTGAGACACTTCGGCTAGATCTGCCAATTCCTGCACCTGCACCGTTAGAGGTCGATCCTGACCAGCCGACAACAGAACCTTTACCCAATCCAGTACCCGATTCTGATGGCGAGGTGCTAACAATTCCAACGCCACCCCAGCCCACGCCAGAAGCCCAACCTAGCCAGCCGACACCGGGTGCGAGTCCTGGTAGCGTACCGATCGATCCACAGGCGGTTGGGGAAGTGCTAGAGGTGCAAAGTGACCGGCAAGAATTTGACGAGCGACAGCAGATTTTTATCGCCGATGGCAATGTTAGGGTCCGGTTCCGCCAGGCCGTATTGACGGCGGATCGGGTGCAGGTCAATATTCCCAACCGGGTTGCGGTAGCCGAAGGTAATGCAGTCTTAACTCGTGGCGATCAGGTGCTGCGCGGTGCCCTCTTTACTTACAACTTTGGCCTCAATCAAGGCGCGATCCAAACCGCCCGAGGCGAGCTACTGATTCCGGCCGCAGAGCGGGATTTTGATCCGACCCCGCCGGCTATTGGTTCGGCTGCGGAGCAACCTGCGACTGAGCGGCTCTCTACGACTCAGCCGTTGCAGGTGTTTGGCGGCATACCCGGCCCAGCGTTCGGGCTGAATCTTCCCAGGCAGCAGCAAGGACAAATCAGCCGACTCCGGTTTGAAGCCGATCAGGTGGAATTCTTTGGCGAGAATCTAGAAGCCCAAAATGTTCGGATCACAAACGACCCCTTCTCACCCCCCGAACTTGAGCTGCGATCCAGCCGAGCCACCTACACCCGCCTTTCCCCAACCACTGCCGAAATTCGTGCCCGCAATCCGCGCCTCGTGTTTGATCAGGGCTTTGAGCTGCCGCTGTTGGTAGATCGATTGGTACTCGACAATCGCAGACGCAGCTCTGGTTTATTCAACTTCGGATTCGACGAGAGAGACCGGGACGGTTTCTTTATTGAGCGCACGTTTGATGTCTACTCCACTCCGCTGGTCTCATTTAGCCTGACGCCTCAAATTCTAGTGCAGCGAGCGATTGACCAGGGCAGCTTTCCCGATCCCGATCACTTTGGACTGATTGCCAATCTGGATTTTCGCTTTAGCCCCAACACCACTGCCCAAGCCGTTGCTAACTTTAGTAGCCTGGATTTGAGTGAAATCGAAGATCGGCTGCGGGCCAGCGTGCGAGCACAGCAGCGTGTGTTTAACCACACTGTGGCGCTAGAATACAGCTACCGCAACCGGCTATTCAACGGCTCGTTAGGCTTTCAGGATGTGCAAAGCAGCATTGGCCTGGTGATAAATTCGCCTCGCTATGTGCTGGGAGATAGCTTGATCAACCTCAACTATCAAGGCAGTATTCAATACGTCAATGCCCAAACCGACCAGTCAGACCTCTATCCGCAGCTGCGTCAGGATCGAGATTTGAGCTGCATCAAGCCAGATGACCGAGATACAACTGGTAACGGCTGTGTAGACCTAACACGCTATCAGGTGGCAGCCACCCTGAGTCGATTTTTCCCGATCTGGTACGGGACTCCGCTTCCTCCTACCCCTACCGAAGGGCTGCGCTATACTCCAACTCCGGTTGTGCCCTATCTGGGTGTGTTTACCCAATTGCAGGGGGTCTACAGTGGCTATAGCAATGGCGACACTCAAGCCAGCTTGCGCGGTAGTGTTACTCTGTTGGGACAAATCGGTCGGTTTTCGCGACCATTTTTGGATTCCACGGAATTCAGTTTTGGCTATTTCAACACGCTGCTAGAGGGCAAATCGCCCTTTTTGTTTGACCGAGTCGGTGACTCACAGTTTGTGATTGCTGGCCTGACCCAGCAGATCTATGGACCGTTACGAGCCGGGGTACAGATTGCCTATAACCTCGATACTCAGGATGAGATCGATACAGTATACAGATTGGAATACCGACGTCGTACTTATTCCATCATTGCCACCTATAGCAGCGGCAGGCGAGAAGCAACCCTCAGCTTTCAGTTGAACGACTTTAATTGGACTGGCGATCCGGGTCCCTTTTCTGGCTCAGGCGGCAATACGGTTGAAAGTAGCGTAATTCAAGGTGTCAATTAGATTGCAATTAACCTCTTGAACTAGCGGATAGACGTTGGCTGAATGAACGGGAACACGTTGGCCGGGTGGTAAGGACTTATGCAATAGGAAATGGAGTGTAAGCAGCTTGCCCATTACAGGTGAGACATCGGTTCAATCAGACGTTGATTGAGCAGAACATTGAGCTTGTTACTGGCTCTGTTACTGATCCTGTTCCTGAGCTAGCTACTGAGCTTGTCACTGCCATGGATGAAAGTGAATTTTCGTGCAATTCCGATCCATTGCCCCAATTTCCCGATTAAAGTTTGTTAAGAACCCTTTTTATCCTGTGGGTGGCATGACTGAGCAAGCCAAAGATGTAATTGCTGCAAATGTGGCTGAGTTAATGACTCGCTACAGTTTTGATCCGGGAGGCTATGGGTTAGAGCAGTGGATCGAACAATGGTTGCGGCAATACCCGGCAGAATGGTTAAGTCCGGCTGTAATCGAGGCACTTTATCAAGGTCGCTATAAAGCTGTTTCCGTCTGGCAAATTTTGGAACTATGGCGACGGCGTGGCAGACCGCTTCAGCACTTCAGCCGCGAGTTTGAACGGATGATTTCAGGTCGTTCGCTGCAGCTCTTGTTTACCGAACCGAGGTTCACTGAACCGCTCCTCACGATTCCCCAACCTGTTTTAGTAGGTGCAGAAACCAACGGCAGCCATTCTAGATACCGCTCGGCGGTTGAACCAAGGCAGCTCGTACCTCAAGACCTGAACGTAGATGCCTCGGCGCTAGTATTTCCGGTCCGCGCCTCCTCCCCTTCAGCTGAAGGACCACCTGCAATCCAGCCTTTTCGGCCGTCCCAGCAGTTCCAGTTAAGCTTGCCACCCGAAATTCGCCAGCCGCTAGTCAAAGCACCAATTCGTACACCAATTCAACGATTTGTGCCAGTACCAAAATCGCCGGAGATTGACGCTCGATTACACGATAAGTTGAGGTCTATTGCCCAAGCGCTGGTCGCTGCCAATGCTCAAGCCTACTCGACGGCTCTGGCAGCTAGCCAAGACACGCCTACATCGGTTGAGCCAGTTGCTCAGACAACGCTAGAGGCTGAAGAGGCTGAAACAGATCAATCAATCCAAGACAATACTCAGCTCGACTCTTGAGAATCGGACGGTGTCGTTACGGTGTCTTTAGCTTTGGCTCGCTCTTCTTTCTTTTTGCGATCGGCCTTGAGGATATCATCCAGCACAATCTGAGCTTGGGCGATTTTATCCAGATTGCTGCGATACAGCTCCAGGTCTTTCTGCATCTTGTCGCCGGAGAGGTTCAGCGCCTCGCTCAGGGTTTGCAGAGCTTGGTTACGCTTGGATTCATCCTTGACCAAACTGGGGTCCATCAGCTCCAGCAGCGTGTATAGGCCAATTGCAAACAGGCGACTGTACTTGAAGCTAGAATTACCTGCTACTCCTCGCAATGCATCATAGAGAGCACCTGCTGGTGCCATATTCAGCTGCTTGACTTGCGACAAAAAGGTATCTGCCGAAGTGGCAGCGGCTTCAGATTGCAGTTGCTCCGCATCGCGGCGATATTTCTGGGCATCATCCTGCAATGCTTGACACAGGGCATTAAAAATCGAAGTTTTATCGGCCTCAGGTCGATAGCCTTGCATAAACCGATCAAAGGCAGTGACCACGCCCAGACCATAAATTGGGTCATAGCGATAATCCGCATTGACCGAGAGCAGGTGCATCTCTACCATCAATTCATCAACAACCCGCCGATAGATCGAGTTAATCGGGCGGGTATGAAGCGTGTAAAAGGCTCTCTTGGTTTCGGAAACTGTGCGGACGTTACTACTCACTGGCTAAATCTAAACACAATGTGATCTCCATTATCCCACAGGACGGCGGGGATGGGGCAGAAGCTGTCGATTCCCAGAAATTTCCAAAGTGGTACGTCTGTTCGAGCATTCCTCGCTTACCCTAGAGGAGAGAATTTCAGCACCCGCTATGGCTTACGAACCCCTGCACCACAAGTACCGTCCGCAAACCTTTGCTGAACTGGTTGGACAAGCAGCAATTGCCACCACCCTGACCAATGCCCTGCGCCAGCAAAAGATTGCCCCGGCTTATCTGTTCACCGGAGCACGCGGTACCGGCAAAACATCCAGCGCCAGGATCTTGGCTAAGTCACTCAACTGCCTCCAGTCATCCGTACCAACCGAAACGCCCTGCGGTGTCTGCGAAGTTTGCCGTTCGATTGCCAACGGTTCCGCCCTAGACGTGATTGAAATCGACGCCGCCAGCAATACCGGCGTAGACAACATTCGGGAGTTGATTGAACGGGCGCAGTTCGCTCCAGTGCAGTGCCGCTACAAGGTGTACTGCATTGACGAATGTCACATGTTAAGCAACCAAGCCTTCAATGCGCTGCTGAAAACCCTGGAAGAGCCACCCGAGCGAGTCGTATTCGTGTTAGCCACCACCGACCCCCAGCGCGTGTTGCCCACAATTATTTCTCGCTGCCAGCGCTTCGATTTTCGCCGGATTGAGCTAGAGGCGATGGTGCACCACCTGAGTCGGATTGCCGACAAAGAAGCGATCGACGTTAGCCCAGATGCCATCCAGCTCGTGGCCCAAATCGCCCAAGGCGGTCTGCGCGACGCTCAAAGCATGCTCGATCAGCTGAGTTTGCTAGAAGGCCGGATTACCGTAGAGCGGGTTTGGGATCTGGTCGGTGCAGTGCCAGAACGCGACCTACTGGCATTGGTGCAAGCTCTGACTCAATCTGATATCACTGCCGTGATCGAGCAGGTACGGCGGTTGCTGGATCGGGGTCGCGAACCCTTGATTGTGCTGCAAAACCTAGCCAGCTTCTACCGCGACTTGCTGATCGCCAAAACGACCCCCAACCGCAACGATTTAGTCGCCATTACTCCACCCACCTGGGCTGAGATGTGCCGCTTTGTGCAAGCTATCGATCTCAGCCTGTTGCTGAAGGGCCAAACCCATCTGCGCGAAAGTGAAATTCAGATCAAAAACACCACCCAACCACGCCTCTGGCTCGAAGTCACCCTAATGGGCCTGCTGCCCACCGAACACCAGCAATCCCCGACTTCCCCCGCTCCCTTCCCCTCTCCCCCACCTCCCGTTCAGCTGAGCGCGGTCGAAGCCCCCATTCCCCCACCTCCCGTTCGGTTGAGCGCTGTTGAAGCTTCATCTCCTCCTCTCCCATCCCCCTCTCCCCCTGCCTCCGAAGAGCCAGCCGTACCAGAAACAGTACCCGCGATCCTGTCGTTGCCTCAGCCCGATCAGCCGGAGATCAATTTAGAGCAGATGTGGCAGTCGATCATTGAGGTGTTGCAACCACCGGGTACCCAGGCCTTGTTTCGGCAGCAGGGGCGTTTGCTGACTCTAGAAGCTGAGAAGGCCCGGATCGGCATCAGTTCCCAGCCGTTATTCAAAATGGCGCAGCAGCGGGTCGCTAATTTGGAAGCAGCCTTTGCCAAAGTTGCCCATCCAGTGAAGGTGAGCTTAGAAGTGGTGCATTCTAGCCCGTCTGCTGATGCGTCTCCTTCTGCCAATTCCTCTCCAGCCGCTACCGTACCACCAAGTCATTCGTTGGGTAATTTAGCTGCCCCAGAATCGAGACCTATCAGTACACCCATGGCGCGGGAAACGCACCATCCAGGCAGCCGTAATCGCAATGCTGGGACCAGTAATGGCAATCATTCTGATCACAGCACTGTCGCAGATTACGGTGCTGTCACAGATCCGCCGCTTTCCTACAATGCCAATCCAGCCAATCCAACCTTGGTTACTTCCTCCCAGCCCCCTGCTTGGCAAGAAGAGGATGAAGTTAGCCGGGCAGCCAAAAGCTTGGCTCAAATGTTTAACGGTCAGATTGTCAAGGAAACCGATGAGCTGGAAGTGTTGGCACCTGAAACCTTGAGTCGGGGCCAAGTGGCCGCTCTCCAACCGGATGTGGGGGATCCGGATGATGATGTGCCATTCTAATCTGGCAGCTCAGCAGCAGGGATGCTCCTCAATCGCGACGAGCCAAAATAACCGTTAAAATAGCGGTGTCTAACTAGAGTGTTTCTCTAGCTTGTGCCTTTCTGGTATTTGTGATGGTTGGAACCTCATCTCCACTGCCCCCTGCTCTGGCCCAAATCGTCCAGCGTTTTCAGCGGGTTTCAGATCCGAAGCAACGCTATGAGCAGTTGATCTCGTTGGCGAAACGGCTTGACCCTCTGCCCGAAGCAGCCAAAATCCCAGAGAACAAGGTATCTGGCTGTGTCTCGCAGGTCTACATCACAGCAGATCTGGTAGATGGCAAGGTGAAATATCAGGGCGATTCGGATTCACAGCTCGTCAAAGGCTTGGTGGCGCTGTTAATCAAAGGCTTAGACGGCCTACCACCCGAAGAAATTTTGCAGGTGACGCCAGACTTTATTCAAGCCACTGGGCTGAATGTCAGCCTTACACCGTCCCGCGCCAATGGTTTTTACAACATCTTCCGGATGATGCAGCAAAAAGCCTACCAATTGCAGGGCGCGGCTTCGTAGAGATTCGTTTACCATAGAATGCAAATTAAACTGATAATCATTCTCGGATTAGGGGCGTTTGGCTATGATTGCAGTTGAAGCGAAAGATACAGTTCCCGTCACAGTTTTGACTGGGTATCTGGGAGCTGGTAAAACAACGTTACTGAATCGGATTCTGACCCACGAGCATGGCAAAAAGATAGCGGTGATCGTCAATGAATTTGGTGAAATCGGGATTGATAACCAGCTTGTGGTCGATACCGATGAAGAAATTTTTGAAATGAACAACGGCTGCATCTGCTGCACGGTGCGAGGCGACCTGATTCGGATCATCGGCAAATTAATGCGGCGGCGCGACAAATTTGACCATCTAGTGATTGAAACTACCGGCTTGGCCGATCCCGCTCCAGTGATCCAGACCTTTTTCATGGACGAAGATGTCCAGTCCCAAACCGAGTTGGATGCGGTAGTAACCGTCGTAGATGCTAAGCATATCTGGCAGCATTGGGATGCCGACGAAGCCCAGGAGCAAATTGCCTTTGCTGATGTGATTCTGCTCAACAAAACTGATTTGGTCGAGCCAGCCCAACTCGATGAATTGGAACAGCGCGTCCGCTCGATGAATTCTCTTGCGAAAATCTACCGCACCCGCAATGCAGAAGTGGAAATGAATGCGCTGTTGGGCGTCAGTGCGTTTGACTTGGACCGAGCACTAGAGCTAGACCCGGAATTTTTGGAAGAGGCAGAGCAGGGACATCACCACGAGCATGAGCATGACGAAACTGTGAAATCCGTGGGGATTGTGGAAGCGGGTGCCGTCGATGAAGCCAAGCTGAATCAGTGGTTGGGCTATCTGCTGCAAACCCAAGGTCCAGATATCTTCCGCATGAAAGGGATTTTGAATATCGATGGCGAAGACCGGCGCTTTGTCTTTCAGGGGGTCCACATGCTTTTTGATGGCAGACCCGATCGGCCCTGGAAACCCAACGAAACCCGCCGCAATGAGCTAGTGTTCATTGGACGTAATCTCGATGAAGCACAACTGAGAGAGGATTTTCGGGCGTGCCTGGCGTAAACAAAGGGGGAAGCAAAACAGCTAAACAGCAAACGGCGAACAGCCAAGTCTTTACGCTGCTGGGGCAGCACAGCCTATCCGACTACGTTACGGCGATTGCCTGGTTTCCTGAAGCAGTCGGCTCAGCGGCTAACTACCTGGTCGCTAGCTCGGCAGCCGGAGAAGTGGCACTCTACCAAGTGGGTACCCAACTCGATGGCACCATGCTCCAGAGCGCGACCGATCAGTCCGTGGATTGTTTGGCTGTCTCTAGGGATGGGCAGTTTGTGGCAGCGGGTGGGCAAGATGGGCGAGTCCAGATTTGGCAGGTGGAACTGGCTGAGTTATCTTCCCCTAAACTAACGCTGATCGCCAGTTTGGAAAACGCGCCAGCGTGGGTAGATCGGATGGCCTGGAATCCGCAGCAGAAGTTGTTGGCGTTTAGCTTGGGACGCTATGTGCAAGTATGGGATGCTGCCGCTAATCAGGTGGTGACGACGCTCAACTTTGAAAACTCATCGGTGCTTGATATTACCTGGCATCCGGATGGCGATCGGCTAACGGTGGCAGGCTACCAAGGCATCAAAGTCTGGTCGGCAGCCGATTGGGATGATGACCCCTACTTGGTCGAAATTCCTTCAGCGAGCACGATTGTGGCCTGGTCACCCGATGGTAAGTACATCGCTTCGGGTAACATCGACCGCACCATTTCCGTGTTGGAATGGGAGAATCCGGCCATGCCCTGGTTGATGCGGGGCTTTCCGGGCAAGATTCGGCAGTTGGTCTGGTCCGATATAGCCCTCAAACGGGGCGCTCCCTTGCTAGCCTCCTCCAGTTCTGAAAGCATCGTCGTTTGGGAAAAGCATCCCGACGAGCGCGTAGGTTGGGAAGGGCAGGTATTGGGACAGCATGATGCTCGCATCGAGGCGATGCAATTTCAACCGGGAACATCGACTTTAGCAACGGCTGGAGCTGATGGCTGGGTGGTGCTATGGCAAAAGCGGCGGCTGGGGCAGATGCTTGACGGAGCACCTGACGGGTTCTCTAGCCTCTGCTGGCATGCTAAAGGACACCAACTAGCGGCTGGCGGTGCCGCAGGCGAACTCGTGGTATGGTCAAAAGGAACACGAGGACAGGGCTTCGGGCAAAAGTAATGCTGTTGAAGTGCCATTAGAAGTGCCATTAGAAGTGCCATTAGAAGTGCCCTCGAACTGAATCGCGATGCCATTCTCCCGGTTTCTGGTTTTTTATTCTGGTTTTGTCTATGGAAAGTACGGCTTGGATGGATTGGTTGGCAGGTGGCCTAGCAGCAGTTATCTTACTGGGGGGGTTAGTCATGCTGTTTAGCGGCGTTTCGGCCATGAACCAGCGCAAGTAATACGCCAACAAATTAATCGCAGTCCTGTGGTTCAAAGCCTCGCCGCCGCAAGTGTTTTTCCCAGTCCCAGGCATAGAGCAAAAAGTTTTTGGCGTGTAGATAGCCCAGTCGGTAGAGGATGCGCTTTTTCTCATCGGTCAAGTTGAATTCTGTGGCCGTGACGTTGGCCTCAGTGACATCAATTTCAATCACCCGGTCGCGGCTGGCTTGATTGAGGTGATACTGGTCCCGTGCCACCATCATGGTTCTAAACATCGCGCCCAGCATATCAAACGGACCCGTGATTGGTTTTTCACTGCGATTATCCTGCTCAACCAAGCGCAAACCAAAGGTAGGCCAACGTGGGCATCGTTTGGTCGGTTCGGTTGGATTGGGTTTGAAATCGTAGATCCAGAGAGGGAAGTTACTGAGAATGCCTCCGTCCACAATCCGGCGAGCGTTTGGATCTTTGGGGCTTCCTAGAATTCCCGGCTCAAAGAAAAAGGGAATGCTCATCGACAGACGCACCGCTTCTGCCACTTCAAACTGGTTGCAATCGGACAAGGGAGTTGCAAGCAGCTGTTTGAGTGCCCGGTATTGGGGATCGGCTACATCTGCGCGATCCAGGTCGTCAGGCAATACCAGCATTTCACCGCGGCTGATATCCGAAGCTACCACTTTCAGATCGCGCTCGCTGTCTGCCTTCACATCAGCAAAAGTTTTCAAGTTGCGTCGGGCTAAAGTCTGGGCGATCCAGTTGCGAAACGGTGCAGAGGAATATTGTCCTAACTGCCGCGAGAGCAGCAGCAGCAAAATCATTCGGATTGGTTGGCCCAAATCGTTGGCGGGGTCACCGTTCCAAATCAGCCGACTCGTTTTCTGAGTGAGAAAATCCACATAGTTGAGGTTGCCGATAATTTGCTCTAGTTCCTCGATCGGAAAATCAGCCGCGACTAGGGCAGCCGTAATGGCTCCAGCAGACGTACCTGCTACCTTGCGCCAGCGCACACCTACATCCGCGAAGCAGCGTAGTGCGCCCAAAAAGGCAATCCCACGCACGCCCCCACCCTCAAACACGCCATCAATATAAAGCTGACCGTCTTGCGGTGGCGGCAACCGGCGGCGAATGTCAGTAACTTCAGCCTCGGTCAGCCGCAGGTTCGGTTCTTGCAAAATCTCAGCCGGATTCCAACCCGCCATTGCGCTCCTCCAATTTGAGTATTCTTCAATCTCCTACAAAAAATTGCAGCTTAGTTACAAACGCCCTCCTGACTTGAGCCAATTGTGTTACCATCTGTAAAAACTTTCACTGAACTGAATCACCGATGGGCAAGGTTCTAGTTTTGAACGCCTCCTACGAGCCGCTGAACATTACCAGTTGGAGGCGCGCCGTTGTCTTGCTAATTAAGGGAAAGGCAGAGCAGGTTGAACACAATGGAAAGTACGTGTATCGGGAGACACCCTTACCCAGCGTAATCCGTCTGCGTCACTATGTCAGGGTTCCCTACAAGGAAATTCCCCTAACGCGCCGCAACATCCTGCACCGGGATAGCCACTCCTGCCAATATTGCGGCTACACTGGCGATGACCTGACGCTCGATCACGTAGTGCCCCGATCACGCGGCGGCGAAGATACTTGGGAAAATATGGTGACGGCCTGTGTGCGCTGCAACGTCAAGAAGGGCAACCGCACCCCCAAGGAAGCCAACATGATCCTGCGGCAACCGCCCCATAAACCTTACAGTGGTCTTTACTTTGAGGTGACGAAACACGTCAAAAGCGGCGTACATCAAGAATGGCAGAAATATGTTATTGGTTCCTAAACCCCCAGATTGTCAATCCAATCTGGGGGTTTTGATTGTTTGACTGAGCCTGTCTGAGTGTTTTCTGTAAAAGTTTATTCTACGAAAGTTGATTAGGTAGCTTGATAATCCTGGTTTACTACTGGTCTATTCCTGATTCATTTCAAGCCCGTGGCAGATCTGGCTCAATCATGCTTCTTGCTCGCCAGATCTATCTCCAGATCTATCTAAAGACGGGAATCTCAACTCAGTCCGGACGACTGCTGCAATTTTTTGCAAAGATCGTAAGGGTAGGCATAGAGCAAGACAGAGTACGTATCGATCAAATCAGCATCGATCACGACGGACTGGGGCAATACTTCACTTCTGAATCAGGTGGAACCGTTGTTGCAAATCCTGCTGCTTGCATCTCACACAGTTCGTACAATCGAGCATATGCAATTGGATTCTCCACAATCATTTAATAATTTGGCATTAATCATGGAGTCTGCTGTCACTTCCGATCTTGACGTACACATTGAGTCTCCTAATCGATCAATCAGCATGGACCGAGAGCCTGCTGTACCCAAAGCCAGTATGCAGGGTTGGATGACATCCCAATCCCAAACAATCACCGAGCAGAAGGTAGAAGAAATTCGGCGAGTGCTGGATCAGCATCGGGGAGAGCGCCATTTGGTAGCCCTGCAAGATTTTCCCGATCCGGATGCCCTCTCTTGCGCCTGGGCTTACAAGCTGATTGCCCAGCAGTATGACATCCGCAGTGATATTGTCTATGCTGGGGCGCTGAGCCACCAGGAAAACATTGCGCTTGTCCGCTTAACTGGGTTACCCGCTCAGCGTTGGACACCACAAAACTCGAAAGAAAAAGATCTGTCGCCCTATCAAGGCTGTGTCTTTATTGATAACCAGGGCACAACAACCCAACTCTTACCGCTGGTGCAGCAAGCAGGCATTCCCATCGTGGTCGTGATCGATCACCACACAGCTCAGGGAGAGTTGAATGCAAAATTCATCGATCTACGTCCTCAGGTCCGCGCTACCTCCACCATCTTGACCCAATATTTGCAGGCGGGACTGCTCCGGCTCGACACCAGCAACAGCGAACACATCAAGTGCGCTACGGCTCTGATGCATGGCCTCCGGTCAGATACAAATCGGCTGATGCAGGCCCAGGAAGAAGACTTCTTGGCGGCAGCTTACCTGAGTCGGTTTTGCGATGTCCAGCTGTTAAACTCGGTGCTGCAAGCGTCTCGCTCGAAGCGAGTGATGGACGTGATTGAGCGATCGTTGCGGAATCGGGTTCTGCAAAACAACTTCTCGATTGCAGGCGTGGGCTACTTGCGCTACGACGACCGGGATGCCATTCCCCAAGCCGCGGATTTCCTCGTTACCGAAGAAAACGTGCATACGGCGGTGGTTTATGGGATTGTCCACGATGAGGATGAAGAGCTAGAGGTGGTGATTGGCTCGCTGCGCACCTCCAAGATCACGCTCGATCCCGATGAATTCATCAAAGAAGCATTTGGACAAGACTCGCAGGGCCGCTTTTTCGGTGGCGGACGCTCGATGGCGGGCGGCTTCGAGATTCCGATGGGCTTTTTGTCGGGCTTCAACGAAAATTCGGAATACACTCGCATGAAATGGGAAGTCTTTGATGCTCAGATTAAGCAAAAGCTGTTTCGCTTGATCAACCCGGAGAACGGAGTGATTTCAACCGTGTGACGCAGTTCGTGCAGTCTGGCCGATGGAGCCAGCAGACATGCTACGGTTTCTGCCATACCACCAGCAGCACGCCACAGACAATAAAGCCTAAACCAACTACCCGCTCAACTGGGATGGTTTCGCGAAACATGAAATAGCCCAACAGCACCGAGAAGACATAGCTGAGGGCGATGGCCGGTCCGGCGATGCTGAGATTCACTCGCGTCAGCAGCAGAATATAGGCAATGGCTCCTAACCCGTAGCACATCAAGCCGCCGATTAGCTCAGGGACAGTGAGGATACCGAGAATGTGACTGATCGCGTTTTCGGCACTGACTTTGCCGAGTTTTAGAGCGCCCGTTTTTAACAGGAATTGTCCGGCCACGCTAGCCAGAATCGAAATCAGCAGCAATCCAAACTCTTGCAGCGTCACAATTAATTTCCTCGTTTCTGCGCCAATTCTTCAGTAGTTTACAGGTTTTTAGATTCGCTTGAGATCTGTTGCGTTAAATCGCTAGCAGTTTGTAAACCCGTGAGAGTAGAGTAGATTGGGTGTAAAAGGTCGCATCGTTAAATCTAAATACAGCTATGGTGAGCACCGTTCAATCTCCCTACAGTGACGAACAGATTGCCATTTGGCTCAGGGGATTGTTGACCATCGCATGGGCCGATGGCGATTTTGATCCTCAAGAACAAACCCTAATAGCAGACTTGACGCAAGAATTAGCGCCTGCAACTGATCTAGGCACTGTGGAACCGATTCAGCCCCAAGAGTTGGCAGTCATTTTGGGCAAAGATGCTAGAACTGCTGAAAACTTCATGCGCACGGCGGTGATGGTTGCCATTGCCGATGGCACCTACTCCGACTCAGAAGACGACATTCTGCATCAGTTTTGTGTAGAACTGGGGTTGCAGCCCAAGATTTTAGAATCACTGCGATTGACCCTTAACTATCGGCCTACCGCAGACGATACTGCTCTCTCCGAAGACGCCCATCTCGCCCCGCTCAGACCTCTCCAGGAATGGTTGGATCATCTCGAAGTTCATGATCCACGCTTGGCCCGCTTTCTCTGCAAAATGATTCCGCCTCAGTGTCCATTTGAACGAGATGTGAAGCTGTTTGGGCGCAAGGTGGTCCACATTCCGCCGATGTGCAAACTGAATCCGCTCTACGACCAGCTCGTGGGATTACGCTTCCGGGCGCTTTCCTACCTGGCCGATGAGTGCAAGGAGGATGTGTCAAAGTACTGCTAGTGGCTCGCTGCTTCGGGGTAGATCAGGATTTTGAATGTTTCCGGCGTCGGAGAAACTGCTTTTTCGACCGCAGCAGCCAGATCTTTCAAAGGATATCGATCGCTCACCAAGGCATCTACATCGATGCGCTTGTTGAAGACGATATCTGCTGAGAGGGCTTGCAGCCGGTAAGAAGAACTGTAGCTGCCAATTAGATCGATCTCTCGCCGGTAAAGGACGTTGGGATTGATTGGAATTTCGACCTCATCGGGAAACTCAGCGAAAAACAGGATCTTGCCGCCCTTGCGGGTGCAGTCCAGCGCTTGGGAAAAAGCCTTCTCGCTCGGCACCGCCAGCAGCGTCACATCCACGCCCATGCCGTTCGTCAACTGCTGAATTTTGGCCGGCAGGTCTGCATCGCGGGCATCAAAGGCGGCCTCTGCACCCACACTCAAGGCCTTATCGATGCGGCTTTGAATCAAATCGGTAGCGATGGCGCGAGCACCAAAATACTTGACCAGCATGATGAACATTAACCCAATTGGGCCGGCTCCTGTGATTAGCACCGTTTGGCCGGGAGCAATCTGAGCCTTTTTCACCGCCTTGAGGCAGCAGTTGGTTGGTTCTACAAAGCTGGCCTGCTCAAAGGTAATGTGCTGCGGGATTTCGATTAAACCGCCGTGCCGCACAATATGGCCGGGCACCTTGACGTACTCAGCAAAACCGCCACCGCTAGGTGTAAAGCCAGCAGTCGTGGTGATGTTTTTGTAGGTGTCGCACATCGAGTAGTTTTCGTTCAGGCAATAGGCGCAATGCATGCAGGGAATGTGATGCAACACTACTACCCGTTGTCCGACTTGCCAGTTCTTCACCGCTGAACCCACGGCAGCAATCGTACCAGCCGTTTCGTGACCAAAAATTCGTGGTGGCTCATAGAGCGGATAGAGAATTTTCTTAATGTCTGACTGACACAGGCCCACCACCTGAACCTGAACCAGTACTTCATCGTCAGCAATGTCTGGAACCGGAATTTCTTCGTATTTGAGCTGCTTAACGCCGCGAAAAACTTGTGCTTTCATAACTCTGTTTAACAATCCCTGGGTTTAACTGTATCAGGGATTGGTGACGGGATGCGCAGAAGCCAGATACGACGATACAGTGAACCAAAGGAGATACTGAGCGTTACTGAGGTTGGGCATGTATATTCTGATTGGCGGAGCCGGATTGATTGGGCTGAATTTGGCGCAGAAATTGGTGGACTTAGGCCATACCGTGGCGCTGATTGACATTGATCCAACCGCCTGCCGCTATGCCCGTGAGCAGATGGGCGTGATGGCCTTCGAAGGCAGTGCCGTCAGTACTGAAACGCTGCTAGAAGCAGGCATTCGCAAAGCCGATGCGGTGGCAGCCGTGCTGCGCAATGACGCTTTAAACCTGGCAATGGTAGCCTTGGCGAAACACTACGGTGTCTCGCGAATTTTAGTGCGGATGCGGCATCGCGACTTTG
Organism: Leptolyngbya sp. NK1-12; assembly: GCF_032598965.1. NCBI lineage: Bacteria > Bacillati > Cyanobacteriota > Cyanophyceae > Leptolyngbyales > Leptolyngbyaceae > Leptolyngbya > Leptolyngbya sp. NK1-12. The sequence goes on along the minus strand of NZ_CP053586.1, from coordinate 3,808,994 downwards.
CTGAACCCTATCGGATCGCGGGGGCCACGTCGGTGATTAGCACAATCGATTTGGCTGTATCGACGATGGTGAATGCAATCGAATACCCAGAGGTGGAATCGATCATGCACTTCGAGCAGGATCAAATTGAAGTCCTGAAGCTGCCAATTCCAACGGGATCGCGAATTGCCGGACAAAGCCTAGCCCAAATTGCTCAAGATCCCTGTTTTCCCAAAGGCTCGCTAATTATTGGCTATCAGGCCCAGGCCCATGAAGATTTGGTAATCCCCAATGGCAATACGGTACTAGAAGCTGATTCCACCGTGCTGATGGTGACAAAACCTGGTGCCCTGCATGAGGTGATCAATTTTGTTCAGGGATGTAATCCGTAGGAATTAGAAGATCTAGCCTATAAGACCTAGACAGCTTCTTTTTTTGGAGGGTTTTCTGCAGAATATTTCCGAAATTCCTGAAAGGCTGCTATTTCCAGGCATCAAATTTTCTCCGTGAATTTACGCCACGGTTTGCCCTTAGTTGAAGATTTTGTTCCGATTGCACGGCTGTAGCTTGACCGCAAAACATCCTAGGGCACTCTGGCCTCAGGTAGATGGCGCTTTTTGCCCCTTCAGATGGATCGCCATTGATCGAGATTCAATGAACCTTTGTTTGCCTAGCTCCTTGCCCCGATGGTGTTGAAATTTCTTGCGCTTGCTTGCAATAGACCTATGGCCTGTCCTTCTATGCGCACCGCTTTGGTTGTAATCGATTCTGCGGTTGACGACTATCACACTCTGCTCCAGGGTGTCCTCCCTGATACTGAAGCACTGCTTCTGCATGCCCATAGCGATGGCGTAGCCCAAATTACGGCAGCCTTGGCAAACTACACTGGCATCAAACAGTTGCATATTGTGGCAGCTACCCATGCCAACGGCCTCCAGCTCGGTTCCGGCTATTTGACACTGTTTAATTTGGATCGCTATGGTTGGCAATTGCAACAATGGGGCGATGCGTTAGCAACCAATGCCCGAATTTTGGTTTATGCCTATGGGGAAATTCAGGTTGCTTCTTTTTCTGCTGGGTTTCTGAATCGCCTTCGCCTTTTAACCGGAGCCGACATTACTGTATTTGAACCTGCTGTGTTTGAGCCTTGTGACCATTCGGTTGGGTTGGGGTGAGGTGGGGAAGGGACGCGGCGAGGGGTCAATCTTCCTCAAGCAGCAGGATCTTCTCATCGATTTGTTGCAAGCGCTCTTTCGCACCCGTTTCTGAGACAATGCCTCGCCGCAGGGCTTCACTCAGCGCTCCTTTTTCGACCAGCAGCAGGCGTTTGCGGATGGCATCTAGTCCAGCAGGATCGCGTTGTCCAGTCGTGACTTCCACGGCCCAGCGGTCATACAGATCGCGCAGTGCTCGTTCTGCTCTTGCTACCTGAACTTGATACATTGATCGCATTTCTTCGTAGATCGATTTGGGTAACACGCCAGTTCTTAACATACTTTCCAGTTCATCCTGGGCGGCTTTAGCGGCGATCAATTGTGCTCTCAGGGTTTCGGTTTGCTGCCGGGCTGGAGAGGCTACTCCCAAGCGCATGCGTTTGACAATCCAGGGTAGGCTGAGTCCTTGTACTACCAGAGAAAACAATACGGTGCCAAACACAATCGCAATTAAATTGCTGCGTCCGCTGATCGTTAAAGGCAAACTCAGCGCCAGTGCCATTGACAGCGATCCCTTGATGTTGCCAAGAAACAGCACATGCTGCCACCTGAGCGGTACTGGGCGATCCACCCGACGCACCAGCGCTAGCAGCGGGTAAACGGCAAGTAGGCGTCCCACCTGATAGGCCAGCACAGCCAGCAGCACCGCTGGTAAAGTTTGCCAAAAAGCAACGGCTTTGAGTTCTAATCCCACCAGCAAAAAAATAAAAGTATTCACACCAAACCCGGCATATTCCCAGAAGCTGTAGAGCGTTACCCGATTCGAGGCCGAGACCCGTCGCGACAGCCCCACATTGCCCACCATCAAGCCTGCCACCACCACCGCTACAACACCTGAGACTTCTAGCCAATGCCCTACTTGATAGGCACCTAGCGCCAGCGCCACAGTCAGCAAGATGCTGCTGAGGTTATCGTCTGAACGGGCCAACAGGCCAGCACTGAGATAGCCGAGCGCTAACCCCACTAGAGTGCCGCCAGCAATCACCACGACCATCTGTTGCAGCCCCTCTGGGAACGAGACACTGCCCGTCAGGTGGCTGAGCAAAATCAAATTGAACAGCACCAGCGCCACGCCGTCGTTAAACAGGCTTTCTCCTTCCACAATCGTGATTAACCGCGACGGCACAGTAATTTCTTTGAATACCGCAATCACCGATACGGTATCCGTAATCGCCAAAATCGTGCCCAGCAGCAGGGCTGGAATCCAATCCAGTCGCAGACCAAATCTGAGGATTGTTGCAGTCACCCCAGCAGCGACCAGCACACCCGGACCCGCCAACAGCACAATCGGTTTAACCGTACTACGCAGCCGGCTAATATCGGTGTTGATCGCCGCCTCAAATAGCAAAATCGGTAGGAACAGGTTCAAGATCAGCGACGAATCGAGGCCAATGCTCTGAGGCAGAAAATCGGTGATTGCTAATCCGGCCAACACTAGCCCGGTGACATATGGCACTCCCAGGCGTCGCGACAACAGCGCTACCGCCGTAGCTACCAACAGCAATACAATCCCGCTGCTGACATAGGCAGCAATGCTGCTCTCAGCCTGTAAACCTAACTCAGCCGCATCGACGGTCAGGAGAGGGCCGGCTAGCAGCGGAGATACCGTGGGATAGGAGATTAGATAACAGCTCGGCATGAGGCATCAGGAATGAAGAACGACGTTCATAAACATCCAGTGATCATGATTGATCATGGCTGAGTCTGAGCAAAACGGGCGCAGTAATCTAAAAATCGAGCTGGAATTTCGGGCCGCCCGCCCCAATGCAAATGCACGTAGGACGCATGAAGCTGATACTGGCACCACCCTTCCTGGCTCACGGCACTGGCGGGATCGTATCCCTGAATCTGATATAGAGCTGGCTGCGGCAGCAGAGTCAAACTAGAGCGGTGAAACTCATGGCCCCAAACAGTAGTGCCGATTGGCATCAGGGGGCTATCTTGCTGAGCCAGGGCGCGGCGGTAGCCTAAGGTGAGCCGTTTGCCCATGACCGCAGTTGTGGGTAGTACGCCAACCATCTTCCAGTTCTGGCCCTCGAAATCAATCAGGGATTCGGCTAGATACATCAGGCCACCACACTCGGCATAGGTCGGCATACCGGCCAGAATTGCTGCTTTTACCGCCTGTTGCGCCGCCCAATTCTCGGATAACTCAGCTGCAAACAGTTCGGGAAAGCCGCCTCCAAAGTAAAGCCCGCTGGCTCCAGGTGGTAAATCCGGATCGGTCAAAGGACTCCAGAATAGCAGCTCTGCACCCAGTTGGTTCAGGAAATCTAAGTTATCGGGATAGTAGAAACTGAAGGCTCGGTCGTGAGCGATGGCGAGGCGGAGAGGGTGGGGGGGTGGGGGGTGGGGGATAGGGGGTGGGGGGTAGGGGGTGGGGGAGGACGCAGTGGTAAGGAGGGGCAGGAGGTGGGGCCAGTTGAAGGATTGTTGTCCTAAGCTGGCTAGCTGGTCGATCAGGTGCTGGAGTTCTGGAAGTTCGGCGGTGGGAACTAGACCGAGGTGGCGGTCGGGAATTGTGATCGCATCATGGCGATGCAGGATGCCCAGAATGGGAAGGTTGAGCGGTGCGAGGGCCGTTTTGAGCAGATCGAGATGTCGTTCGCTGCCTACTCGGTTCAGGACTAAACCAGCAATCTGAAGCTGGGGATCAAACGAGCGGTAGCCATGCGCTACGGCTGCCACTGAGCGGGAGAGGCGACTGCAATCGAGAACCAGCAGAATCGGTAGATTGAGCAAGCGGGCAATATGGGCAGTGCTAGCCCAGTCATCGGCACCGCTCGCTCCATCAAACAATCCCATCACGCCTTCGACTAGGGCATAGTCTACCTTTCGGCTGTGGTTACTGAAGCATTGCTGGATGTAGGCTTCAGAGGTAAGGACGGGATCAAGATTGCGGCAGGGGCGCCCGGTTACAGCCTGATGGAACATGGGATCAATATAGTCTGGCCCCACCTTGAAGGATTGCACCGACAATTGCCAGCGCTGCAGGGCGGCTAATAGGGCGAGGGTGACGGTGGTTTTACCAACACCGCTTCGTTCTCCGGCAATCAGTAGAGCCATAAAGCAGGCAATTATCCTAAGGTTTTCCAGAGTTGAACTTAGATTTAAAGATTGGCAAAGTTCTACTGAAGTTAGAAGATTCTACCTGGGTGGTGTTCCGTAGAACTTGCTATAACTCAGGAGAAACAACAGAAGTCAAGCATACGGTTAGCGAGGAAACGAACATTGAACAGCGCATTGAACCATCCAGAGGAAAAGCCCACAATTTTGGTGGTTGGGGGAGCGGGTTACATCGGTTCTCATGCGGTGTTGTCGCTTCAGCAGTCCGGATACAACGTGATGGTCCTGGACAATTTGGTCTATGGGCATCGAGATTTGCTAGAACCACTGCAGGTCAAGCTGATCGAAGGAGACATGGACGATCGGCCTCTGCTAGATTGGCTGTTTACCGCCCACAAGATTACTGCTGTGATGCATTTTGCTGCCTACGCCTATGTGGGGGAGTCGGTGACCGATCCGGCTAAATACTATCGCAATAATGTGGTGGCAACGCTGACGCTACTCGAAGCCATGCTGGCGGCTGATATCAAGACCTTCGTTTTCTCTTCAACCTGTGCCACCTATGGGGTGCCCCAAATCGTCCCGATTCCTGAAGATCATCCCCAGTCGCCGATCAACCCCTATGGTATGACTAAACTGATGGTGGAGCGGATTTTGGCAGATTTTGACCATGCTTATGGCCTCAAGTCGGTTTGCTTTCGCTACTTCAATGCAGCAGGAGCCGATCCCGAAGCTCGCCTAGGAGAAGATCATGATCCCGAAACCCACCTGATCCCGCTGGTGCTGCAAACGGCCTTAGGCAAACGCGAATCCATCGCTATCTTCGGCACTGACTATCCTACCGAGGACGGTACCTGTATCCGGGATTATATTCACGTCACCGATTTGGCAACGGCTCATGTGCTGGGGTTGGAATATCTGCTCGAAGGCGGCAACAGCGATGCCTTTAACCTGGGCAACGGCAGTGGTTTTTCAGTAAAACAAGTAATCGAGGCGGCCAGACAGGTCACTGGCCGCGAGATTAAAGCCGTTGAATTAGAGCGCCGGCCTGGAGATCCACCGGCCCTGATTGGCAGCAGCACCAAAGCCAGAGATGTCTTAGGCTGGCACCCCCAGTATGCTGATCTCCACGAAATCATTCGCCACGCCTGGAATTGGCATCAAAAACGGCATGGCTAGTCTACACCTTAGCGAGGAGGACGACGACGCTGCAGGAAGGGTGGAATATCCAAGCCAGGTTTTGTAGTACCGGGCGGCTGTTGCGTTGGTGGAGGAGCCGCGGGCGGCATAGCCGGTGGCGATGGCGGATTCACTGGCGGTGAAGAGATAGCAGGTCGTTTCATCGGTGAAACGCGAGTGGCCTGCTGCACCGGCGGAGCCTGCACTTCAGTCGAGAATCCCGTCGCGATTACCGTGATGCGCACCTCTCCCTGCAAGCGATCATCCAAAACCGCTCCAAAGATGATGTTGGCGTTGGGATCAACCGCTTCATAGATGATTTCAGCCGCTGAGTTGACTTCATGTAGGGTCAGATCACTGCCGCCGGTGATGTTGAAGACAACGCCTTTAGCGCCATCAATTGATGACTCTAGCAGTGGTGACGAAATCGCCGCCGTAGCTGCTTCTCGCGCTCTTGACTTGCCAGACCCAATACCAATGCCCATCAGCGCCGAACCTGCATCAGCCATTACAGCCCGCACATCGGCAAAGTCTACGTTGACTAGACCAGGAATGGTAATAATATCGGAAATGCCCTGCACCCCTTGCCGCAAGATATCATCTGCGACTCGAAAAGCTTCCTGAACCGGCGTTTGTTCCGAGATCACGGAGAGCAACTTATCGTTTGGAATAATAATCAGAGTATCGACTCGGCTTTGTAACGCTGCGATGCCTTCATCGGCCTGACTGGTACGCCGCTTACCCTCAAAGGTAAACGGTCGAGTCACCACACCCACAGTCAAGGCTCCGACTTCTTTTGCCACCTCTGCCACGACTGGGGCCGCACCCGTTCCGGTGCCTCCTCCCATCCCAGCCGTAATGAATACTAAATCAGCATTTTCCAAGGCTGCTCCAATTTCATCCCGCGATTCTTCCGCCGCCTTTTGGCCAATTGCTGGATTGCCGCCCGCACCTAACCCACGAGTCAATTTTTGACCCACCTGCAAGCGATTATGGGCCGAAGCCAGGGTTAAAGCTTGCGCATCGGTATTGACCGACCAAAACTCAACGCCTGCCACTCCGCTCATAATCATGCGGTTCACGGCATTACATCCGCCACCACCAACTCCAATGACTTTGATTTTGGCTACGCTGCTCGGCACAATTTCATCACTCCTCGTTTCCTCGGCCAAAGAGCCTCTTGGGTCACGAACTTGACCCAAGTGTATTCCAGAGTTTGTAAAAGGATTTGTAGCATTCATCGGTAGTGAGAAATTGACTTGATCTTGATCGGCGTCGGGTTGATCTGCGTGGTTAGCCATCAATTCGCTATTAAACGTCATTGGATAGGGGGAGACGACTGATACAAAGACTTTTTAACTCTAGATAACTATAGGCTATGTTGCTAAAAAAACCAAACTGGATTTTACAGTTTCTTGGGGTTTGACACCTTACTTAGCAAAGCACTGGCAGTTAATTTTTATGAAAGCAAGCAAAGTCTCTGCCTTGTCAATAAAAATGGATTAAGCAATTAAAAACTAGAAGAGCAGCCGCTGCACCAAACCGATAGCTAATCAAGGATTGGTACTGATTAATCGCTTCCGTCAGCCGTTTCGTTGACGGCGATCTTCTATTGTCCTACTTTGGTCTTTCAAAACCTTTTTTAAGCTGATTCTTTCAATGAATCTGAACAGCCTTAAAACAACCCTACTCCATCACAATTTTTTCTTGAACACTTATGCTGAAGTATTTCTTGAACTAATTTCTGGAGAGATCATTTTACTGATGGTTTAGCCCCAATTCTTTTGAGTCATTCAAGTTAGCAGAAACGGTTTGGCATCCTCCTTTGACATCTTCTTGATAAACTTCTGGCTCAACAATTAGCCAATCTCGAGGTAGAACATTTGTCCTGTCGGATTTAAGCTAGGGAACTGGATAAATCTGGCTTGCGCTAGATTAGGCACTCATCGTAGCAGAAGAGCGCTGTTACGCAACGGGATTCTAGGGTTTCTTCCACTTTGGTAATGATTCTTAGTTATGATTCTATTCTGCTATCGCAGCCGAAATCAGGAGTGAGATCAGTTTTCTTTCTGCTTTGCCCTAATCGCGCTGGGTACGAGTTCCAGCATGGGTGTATCCGGGTTGCTTAGATCAATGTAGGCAACTTCGTCTACATCCATGTTGTCTGGTAACTTCCGCATCCGGTCGAGTACTTTTAGCTGTTCTGCAAAGCGAGAGCTGAGCGGACCACAGTGAACGATGCCAAGTTCGGTGTGCAGAATTAAGTTACTCGGTTCCCGCCAGTCAATCATGGAGATTTTTACAGGACTCCGGCTAACTCTCTCGTACAGACTGGGCCACTGATCGGCGAACTGTTCCTGCATACCTATCACCTTCAGGGTGGGTAATTTAGGAGACTGATTGAAGGTGGCGTATTTCTCATAGGGAATCCACGTGCCTGCCTGATCGAGCAGCGCAATTGCAAACAGATTATCAAAGGTTTTGCTTTGGGGCAGCGTTGCCAAACTATTCGGACTGCTATAGACCGTGGCCACCGGCTGCCTTTCCTGAATTTGCACAATTAGACCAGGTGGAAACAGGCGGCGAGATACAGTGGCATCTGTGATTGGTGCTTCGGCTTCAAGCTGACGGGCGATTTTTTCCGGCTGCACAGCCAGCACAGACTGGGGATAGTTAATCGACAGTTTGGACCGCAAAGCATCGGGAGCCAGGGTCTTGTTACCTTCGATGATCACTTGACTGGAATCATGCAGCATCCAGTCGGGTAGGGTAACGAGCCAAACCACCCCAATCGTTAAACCCGTCATCGATAAAATCTGCCAGCTTGTTTGCAGAAAGCGGGAGCGGCGTTTGCGACGGAGCTGGCGTCGCCGTTCGGTCAGCTCTTCGGAAGAAATAGATGAAATATCGGTATCGGTCATGACCGCTTTCGATCACTCTCGTTCAGGTTAACTGCATTAAACCGTATTCCCGCGCTCCTTGCTCAGCCTTTCGCTGTTCCGAGTGCCAATCCAAGTTTGGGGGGTTCGGTGAGAATGTCTCTCAAACTAACACAAAATATGGTTTTCGCTACTGCCATCGCAAAAAACTGAAAACGCTATCGATCCAGCATTGATCCCTTCTGAGCTGCTTGCTAGCGTTGGCGTCATTGCCAGATTTTACCGAAACTTCACCCAAGCCTACGAAACATTTCTACATTCGGCTAGTCCAGCATGAATAGTGGATGTAGGGGTGGATGGCATTGCTGAGACAAGTAACTGAGACGAGATTGAACCAATTCGCATGGTGAAACCAATCGTTTATTTAATGATTCCCTTTCTCCTGCCAGGATTGGCGGGCTTGCTCGCGGCTAGTTACGTTGCTGAACCACTGGGATCGGCGATAGTTGCTAGCTCTGCCCCTGTTGCCATACCGGAACTGCTGGAGCAGAGCTGGAGTGCCTATCGCCAGCGCTTTATTCAGGCCGATGGGCGGGTGATCGACTGGGAGCGGGATGCTCGAACCGTATCGGAAGGGCAAGCCTATGCGATGCTGCGGGCCGTGTTTGCTAATGATCCCAATACGTTTGCACTGACTCTCAAATGGGCCGAAGACAACCTGCGTCGAGTGGATCAATCTAATGGTCAGCCAACCGATTCGCTCTGGGCCTGGAAGTGGGGCCAAAACGATCAAGGTGAATGGGGCATTTTGGACCAAAACTTTGCCAGCGATGCCGATCTCGATGCGATCACCGCCTTGATCTTGGCGAGCCGCCGCTGGAATCGACCGGACTATCTAGAGTTAGCCCGCACCAAACTCCAAGATCTGTGGACACTGGCAACCCTGACAACAGAATCGGGACGCCGCCGTCAGCGCTACTTCTTACCTGGCCCTGTGTCGTCGTTCCAGCCCAAGCCTGATGTAATTTATCTGAATCCGTCTTACCTAGCGCCCTATGCATTTCGGCTGTTTGCCCAGGTAGACCCCGAACGTGACTGGCTCAGCTTAGTAGACAGTAGTTACCAGGTGCTGCAAGACTCGACCCAACTCTCGAAAGTAGGTCTACCGAGTGATTGGGTGGCTTTGAATCTAGAAACTGGGCGGTTTAGCACAGCTCCGGTCACGGCTCGGTTGCGCAGTACCTATAGCTTCGATGCCTACCGCGTCTGGTGGCGAGTGGCGCTCGATGCCGAATGGTTTGACGAACCTAGGGCCAAAGCTTTCTTGGAAGAGCATTTGCAGCATTTGCAGCAGCTCTGGCAGACGAATCAACGCATCCCGGCCCGCATCAATTTACGGGGAGCCGCCACCGCTCGTTACGAAGCCACCAGCCAATATGCCATGCTCTATCCCGCCTTTCGGATTGTGGATGCTGAAATCGCTGAAGAGATTCGGCAGCAGAAGCTGTTAACCACCTACAACAATGGCATCTGGGACAATGACTCGGCCTACTATGTGCAGAACCTTGCTTGGTTGGGGCTGTTTCCTGCCGCTGAAGTTGATGAAGATTGGCTACAAGCCGAATAATGCAGACTCACTAAACCCCACAGCCACAGGGTAAGGGAGCAGGACCCCCACTGCGGTTGACAAACAGGTTCATTTCATAGCGATGACTGCCGTTGGTGGGGCCTTGAGCTTTGAGATAATAAGTTCCAGGTGCCGCACCTCGCACCAGCGTTGTGGCTGTCTTACCGGCTCCAATGGTTGTGAGCTGTCTGCGTCCGTTGGCGGAAATCGCTTTACCCGTGCTGTCGAATAGTGCCAGTTTGAGATTCACATCCGAACGGTTGAAAAAATTTACTTTGATGCGGCTGGTTTGGCTGACATTGATGCGGAAGAAATCATTGGGGTTGCCTCGCCCGACCGAGTCTTTCACGGTTCGTTTGCGGCCTGGAAAGTCGCCCAACAGGGTTGCGGTTGCCAGAGTACCGTTGCTGGCTCTGGTTCGCGTCGCCATAGCATTCTGCTGCCTCAAATTGGGCTGCTTCACTGTCTCAAGGGCCGAAATACTGCCTAGAGCTTGTAAACTTTGCTTTTGCTGTGCCATTGACTTTTCTCAGACTCTCTCAAAAATGAACCTGCGGCTCAACCGACCGGCGCGGCTTCGCCAAATTAACTCATCCCCAGCCGCGTTGAGTTTGATGCACGATCGCCAAGTATCCCATATAGTCGTCGCTCTGGTACTGGGTTTCAAACGTATGCACGGCTTCACCGATATAAGTTTTGGCTAGCTCCACAGCACCAACCGCCTCGTAGTATAACCCCACATAGAGCTGACTGTAGAATTTGCTCGGTGCTTCTGTAGTTCCTTCGCTGGTTTCTTCGCTGGTTCCTTCACTGGTTCCTTCACGAAGAACTGAATCCGGATCAACTACACCTGCAAACAGTTCATAAATCAATCCCATAATCCGCCGGGGATCATTGCGCACGGGCAGCAACGCTCTCTTGGCAGCCTCGGCTCCCTCCAACTGCGCCATGCACAAATACCGCCATACTGTTTCTTCCACATCTTGAGCATTCACTGTCAGGTCAATTTCAAACTGCTTCGCTCCTTCGGCAAAGCAATTGGCATAGTAATAGGACAATCCCCGCTGCCATAGGTAGGGCGTGAGCCGGGGATCAAGGCGCTCAGCTTGGTCGAAATCCTGAATCGACTCGGCAATCTGCCCCAGCTTAAAGTGAGTCATCCCCCGCTGAATGTAGGCTTTCGGCTGGCTGGGATTAGTTCGAATCCACTGATCCCAATCCTGTAATGCGTGTAAAAGAGTTGGTGAAATCATGTCCTATTCCAGCTTCAAGAGCTGATTCAACTTTTTCGATAGGAAAATCCAGAGGCTGAACTTGAGCAGCCATCGTACCCAAAACCGCGTTTCAATCGATTCGATAATCCGCTGGCCCCGATCCAGCAGTTGGGCTTTTACAGCGCGGCGGGTGACGGGTGAGACCTCGGTTAAATTGACTTGTCCCAGATCGGCAGGTGTTGGGTTAATCGTTTGTCCGGCAACAAAGTTTGTCAAATAAAGCTGTCCCTCGCCTTTGGCCTGCTGATGCAGTTCTTGCAGCTTCTGCAGGAAAAAGGCAGCTTTGCGGCGGCCCACATTGTAGTCAAACTCGCGGAACCGCTGATCCAGAAATCCTCCAAAGGCAAACAGTTGCTCACCCGCTAGTTCCACATCGCCGGAAGTAATGGCGTAGACCGTCATCACATCCCTACTGCCCAAATCTTGCACCTTTTCCAGCGCTTGCACTAGCTTCAGCCAGCTTTCGGCCACGTCCTTTCCATCAATACCGTTTTTGTCCGACGCATATACCAAGCGGTCGTATTCTTCGGTAAACTGCTGCCGCAGCCGGTCCCGGTCATTCACGATCTGCTGTTGCTGTTCCTCAGGTGTGCCTTGGGTGTAGAGCACTTCCAGCAAATTATCGGCCACGCTGCTAAACGCGGTCCGCAACTGGGGTGATTTTAGCAGCACATCGCTGAGTTCCTTGGCTTGGCGTTCAAACTGGCGGATGGCTTCGTTGATTTTGCTGGTGGCAATCCAGTTCTGGAAGCGAGCTTGGGTAAAGATGGCACCGGCTAGAGCTGCGCCAGTATTCAGGTAGGTGGCATTGTCAGCTTTGATGTTGAGATTTACAGTCGAGCTTTTGGCTCCGGGCGAAATATAGAGATAAAAACGATTGTCGTGATCGAGATGTTGCTGATCGATTTGGTCAACTAAATCTTTGGCGAGGCCGAGCGGTTCGTTTTCAAATACGCCGCCATCGGTATAAACAAACGAGTAGAGGTGATCCGGCGCTAGAGTAGAACGGGCGAAGCTGGGATCGCTGCCCTGCCGCTCGATTTCCATTAGCCGAAACGCGAACGGAAACGCCCCCGACGACCGGGCAATTTGCTCTAGCTGTCGCCAAAGCCTGGGATTATCATCCTGGTCGCCATCTTTGAGTGCGTAGGTAAAGTAATCCTTGTGGCGGGTATAGGTGAACATGCGGCGGCTGCGATTGTTGGGATTAGTCACATCGGGGAAATCGGTGACTTCTACGGCATAGTCAATCCCCTTCAGGTTCGACATGGCTAGCCCTAAACGGATACTAGCGGCGGCTGCCGGATGCCGCTGTCGAGGGGTGGGTTGGCCGGAGGCATAACGTTGCATCACGTATTTGTAGCCGATCTCAGCAATTTGATCCGACGACAGAATCGAGAGATTGGGATCTTCGGAGGGGCGCAGGTTGAGCAAACCGCTGATGTCGATATCCTCAACCCAAGGGCCATAGAGAGCGTTGGCATAGGGTTGGCGCAAGGCTTCGGCCTCAAACATCAGTTTCTGGGCCAAAATACAGGCGGTCATAGCTCCGGCTGAGGCTCCGGTGATCACGTCGATTTCGATCCGCTGCGCTTCGGTGGTATCCGGATGGCTATTGTGCTGCGCGATCGCTTCGATAATTTCGTACATCACCCCAGCTTCATAGCTGCCCAACGATACGGCTCCACTAATTGCGACTGCAAGTTTTTGCGGCATGACTCCAGTTCCTACCCCGCCCTACTTTCCCAATATGCCTCCAAGGGGGACCGCCTGAGAAGATCTGGATCATATGCACCTCTCCCCGACTCGGGCTGGGTTGCACTATCCTAGTTTTTTGAGGGATCCGATCGCACGCAATATCGCACGCAATATGGCAGGACATAGTAAATGGGCCAACATCAAGCGGCAAAAGGCACGAGTCGATGCTGTTAAAGGCAAAACCTTTGCCAAAATTTCTAGAGCCATCATTATTGCCGCTCGCAACGGCATTCCCGACCCGGCAGGCAATTTTCAGTTGCGCACAGCCATCGACAAAGCCAAAGCCGCCGGGATTCCCAACGACAATATCGAGCGGGCCATCGCCAAAGGAGCCGGTAAGCTAGGTGCAGACGGTGAAATTGAAGCGATTCGCTATGAGGGCTATGGTCCGGGCGGAGTGGCAATTCTGATCGAAGCCCTCACCGACAACCGCAACCGCACCGCCGCCGATCTGCGAGCTGCCTTCAACAAACGAGGCGGCAATCTGGGAGAAACGGGCTGCGTCGGCTGGATGTTTGAGCAGAAGGGCGTCGTCACCATCTATCGATCCGGAACCGGCAAAATTAAAGCCGCTGCCATCGACGAGGAAATACTGCTAGAAGACTTGCTAGACGCCGGTGCCGAAACCTACGAACTGACCGAAATTGAGGACGACCTTCCTGGAGCCGAAGTATTCACCGACCCTGCCGACCTCGAAGCCTTAGGTCAGGCTCTACAAGCCAAAGGCTACACCGTAACCCAGTCCGAGCTGCGCTGGATTCCCCAAAACAGTGTGGAAGTCACCGATCCAGACCAAGCCCGTGCCCTGCTGCGATTAATGGATGCCCTGGAAGACCTCGACGATGTCCAGAGCGTAACGGCCAATTTTGAGATGGCGGATGATTTGATGGCGGTGAGTTTGGTCTAAAGCGAATCGGAACACTGCCCTAGCGCCTCAGCTTATCCTCCCTATTTCATCCGTTGCCATCTCGCTCGCTTGTGACCTGGGTGGAGTGAGGCGATTTTTCTGGGCGGAAGACAGTACGGCGGGCTGTGTGAGTTTGGAAGCCGCCCACTTCTGATAAGGTATAGAGCGGTCTACCTTTGATTTCTTCGTAGATGCGGCCTACATATTCGCCCAAAATGCCGATGCTAATCAGTTGCACCGCTCCTAAGAAAAACACCACGACCGTGATAATCGTGTAGCCGGTCAGGGGCGAGTTCGGGGCAAACAATCGCCAATACATTACCAGTAGCCCCATCAGTAAAGAGACGGCAGCGGCGGCTAGACCGAGGTAGGTGGAGAGTCGCAGAGGTACTTTAGAAAATCCGACTAGGCTGTTGATCGCCAGGGCCAGAGATTTGCCGAAGGTATATTTGACGTTGCCAGCATGGCGAGGTGCACGGTCAAACAAAACAGCAGTCTGCCGAAACCCAACCCAAGCCCGCAGTCCTCGGATATAGCGATTGCGTTCCGGCATGGCGTTGAGTAAATCCACCACTCGCCGATCCATCAGGCAAAAGTCGCCCGTATCGATGGGAATCTCGACATCGGCTAGATGATACAGAACACGATAGAAGCAATGGGCCATCAAGCGTTTGAACCAAGGTTCTCGCAATCGTTGAGTACGCTGAGCATAAACGACTTGATAACCGCGCTGCCATTGATTAACGAGCCGCGGAATCAGCTCTGGCGGATCTTGTAAATCTGCATCCATCACAATCACCGCTTCGCCCCGCGCAAAATTTAGCCCAGCTGTAACAGCCACCTGATGCCCAAAGTTGCGCGCAAAGCTGAGATAGCAGACCCGCTCATCTCGTTCATGCAATTCCCGAATCAACAGCAGCGATTGGTCGCGACTGCCATCGTCCACTAAAATCAGTTCCGTTTCACCGTCGAGGCAGTCCAACACTGAGCATAGCCGCCGATAGAGTTCGGGAATGGTGGCTTCTTCGTTGAAGATGGGGACAACGATCGAGTAGCGGGGCATAGAGGAAAAGTTTTGAGTTTTAAGTTTTGAGTTTTAAGTTTTAAGTTTTGGTGGCGTAGCCTGTGCGTTTGACGATAGCTGCCGTAGGCGTAGCACGTAGTTTTGAGTTTGGGGAATGTGGCTTAAAGGATGTTTGAAAAGCTTAAGTAATTCAACCAAATTAAACAACACAGCGTGCGAGTGTCCCGCTCGCGGCGGGCAAGATACCCCCACTACAGGCTAAAAATAATTTGGTTGACCTGTCTATTTAGTCGCAACTACGGCCAGATTCCAGGCGTAGCGTTTCAGCCAGGGAAATTGCTTCAACAAGGCGTCGAGCTTTTCTAGCCGCAGGTAGGTGGGCTGGAGGCGATCATGTTCCAGAATGATTTTTTTCCAATACCGCTCTTCGTTGGGATTGACGCGCTCGATCAGGTAAAACTGCAAAAAAATCCAAAGCGTGGCGAGCCAGAAAGTGTCGTAGTGAGTTTGGGTGAACAGGGATTTGACATAGCGAACGAGGTTGATATCGAGCGGTGTTTCGTCTTCGGTACGGACTTTGGTAGCAATGCGACGATAGACGTTGATCACCGGGTTATGCTTGAGCGGGTCCCAAAAGCAGAGCTGCCCGCCCGGTTTGAGTACCCGATAGGCTTCCTGAATCGTCAGTTTGGGATCGGGGATGTGGTGCAGCAGATTCGAAGCATAGACAATGTCGAACGTATTGTCGGGAAAGTTGAGCGCCATCGCGTTCGTAACCTGCCCTTCCACCTGCACCCCGTTGGCTTCCGCCAGCTTTAATGCCACCTCCACCATGCCAGGAGAATAGTCTGCCGCCATGCAACGAGCACCCTTGCTGGCAAAATAAACGCTATTTTCACCGGCCCCACAGCCCAAATCCAGCAGGTATTTGCCGCGCACATCACCCAAATGCTGCAAAATAAACCGATTTTCCGGCGCGGTACAGGCTTCAAAATAATCGCGGACCCGAATCCCTTCTACATCGATGGCAGCGGCCCAGCGATCGTGAAAGTCCTGCTCTTTGCGGAGAATTTCGTCTTGCATAACCCGACTCAATTCAGTTCCATAACAGAATATCGCACCCCATCCGACTCTGTACGATGACGGCTGAGCAAAACGCTGCCTGAACTGCAAAATCAAAAGGGACACAGCACCGCCATGCCCCCGCTCTCAGATTCGACGTAAATCAAGCCAGTGAAACAAGCACCACAACGAGATCCTAGGCTCCCATCCGGTTGATGATGTTCTGCACAATCTGCATGCCGGTAACTGCCTGCCAAGCGAACAGGAGCACTAACACGAGATTGAGTGTAATGTGGCTGTAGCGTGCCCACTCGTGCCCCTTTTGCATATAGGGTGACAAGGCCGCAGAGGTGGCAATCAACCCGGTCATACTCAGACCTGTCAGCAGGTGAGGATTAACAAACAGCTTGCCGCTGTTGATGTAGGTTGCTCCCATTGCGCCGATCGATCCCACGACCATCAAGGCCAGCAGAATCGAGCCAAGCTGATAATGGCGGATGTTAAACCGACCTTTGATCAGCGCTTTCTTTTGCTCTCCTTGGGCATCGCGGGTGCGGCGAATTTGAAAACCTAAATAGCCAGCGTAGAGGGTCATAATCAACAGGACCCACATCAGAATTGGGTGAGCAAATTGGCTCCAAACCTTAATGGTCTCTAGAATCTCAGGGTTCATGGTGTTCTGCGTCTCTAGGGTGAGGATCTTCAAATCTTCAAAAAATTACCATAGCCATTTGCCCAGTTCAGTTGGGCTGACTACCAGTCTTAAATAAATATTAAGTTATATTGCTTAAAATTTGCGATCCAAATAATTCCATAAAGACTGACGCATCACATCCACCGGAGCTGGCTGCTGTAGCCAAAGTTGGAGAGCGGCGGCTCCCTGCTGCACTAGCATTTCCAGGCCATCCAGTGCTACCGCTCCCTGCTGCTGAGCCTGCTGAAGAAAAAGGGTTGGGCGCGGTGTGTAGATCAAATCGTAGGCAATCGTTCCGGCTGCTAGAGCCTGGATTTCTGACGCTGTTAGGGGAGTTGCCTGGTCCTGAGGATGCATGCCGATAGGGGTAGTATTCACCAGCAGCGACGCTTCTGGCAGCAGTTTGGGTAAGCCTTCCCAAGCGTGAACTGAAAGGAGATCGGCTATCGGAGAGGTTTGCCAGCTTTGCAGAAATCCCTGTAATTTCTCAGAATTGCGTCCCACTACCTGGATCTGCCGACAGCCCAAATCCGCACAACCCGCAACTACTGCCCGTGCTGCGCCGCCATTGCCCAGAATCACTGCCGTGGATTGACTCCAGTCGCGCTGCATTCGCCGTAGGGGAGCCAAAAATCCTTCTACGTCCGTATTGGTACCAAACCAGCCTTGTTCAGTTCGCCAAACGGTATTCACCGCTCCAATGGCCTGGGCCACGGGTGATACTTCGCTCAGGAGCGGCATAATCGCCTGTTTGTGGGGAATCGTGACGCTGAAGCCCCGCAGCCCAATCGCCTCGAAACCCTGAATGGCCTGCTTGAGATGCTCTGGTACAATCGCGAACGGCAAATAGACAAAATCGACGCCGAGTTCCGCAATCGCGGCATTGTGCATCACAGGTGAAAGCGAGTGGGCAATCGGATAGCCAATTACGCCCAGCAGTTGGGTAGTGCCAGTAATCATGCAGTTGAACTAATCAGCATTAGTAAAGAGTGGAAAAAAGTGGCCGACGGGTCCCTGACCTTGACCGATGCGGAGGGCATAGTGCAGGGCTGTGGTGACATACTGCTTGGCCTGCTGAACCGCCGCAAACAGGTCCTCGCCCCGCGCCAAATTAGCTGCAATTGCCGCCGAAAGGGTGCAGCCTGTACCGTGGGTATCGCGTGTATCCACAGTTTCGGTTCGCAGCACTTCGAGCCGTTCACCATCAAACCAGACATCGACACCGCGCCATTCTCCGGTCATCCCGCCGCCCTTCACCAGTACCGCCTTGGCTCCTAAGCGGACAATTTTCTCGGCGGCGGCCTGCATCTCATTTAGCGTCGTAATTTCTAGCCCGCTCAGCATCTGGGCCTCATAGCGGTTGGGAGTGAGAATCCGAGCTAAGGGAATTAACTGCTGCCGCAGGGCGGTGACAGCATCATCGTCGATCAACTGGGCACCTGTGCGGGACACCATCACCGGATCAACGACTAAATTGCGCATCAAGTCAGGCTGATGCGCAATCTGATTGGCGACTGCCGTAATAATGCCCTGATTCAGCAACATGCCGGTCTTGGCCGCCTGTACACCAATATCTTCAATCACGGCAGTGATTTGAGCAATCACAGCTTCGGGCGGTAGGGCATCTACGCGGGTCACGCCTAATGTGTTTTGGGCGGTAATGCAAGTAAGGGCACTGGTTCCATGTACCTGATGAAAGGCAAACGTGCGCAGATCGGCCTGAATGCCCGCACCACCCCCACTGTCAGAACCCGCAATCGTCAGGGCTACAGGAACTGCAGCCGAAAAGGAAATAGTCATGACTGCTAGCTAAAAATTGCCTGATTAAACTCTCGCTTCCAGCAGTTTCAGATATTCGGTATTTACGCCCGACTCGCGAATCAGCGCAATTTTACCGGTACGAGCAATTTCGCGAATTCCAAATCGGTTCAGGACCTGCACAATCGCTACCATCTTGCCCGGATCGCCCACTACTTCAATGGTGAGGGAATCTTCGGCCACATCCACGACCCGCGCCCGAAAGATGTTGACCAACTCCAGAATTTCGGAGCGATTCGAGCTGGTGGCATTGACCTTCATTAACATCAGCTCCCGCTCGACACAGGGCACTTCAGTGATATCTTGCACCTTCAAGACGTTGATCAATTTATAGAGCTGTTTTGTGACTTGCTCAATGGCGCGATCATCACCCGGCACCACCATCGTGATCCGAGAAATGCCGACCTGCTCAGCCGGACCCACCGCCAAACTCTCAATATTGAAACCACGACGCGCAAATAGCCCAGAAATGCGGGATAACACGCCCGCCTCATCTTCAACCAAAACGGAAAGAGTGTGCTTCATGGATGCAGGTAGAACAGCAAAAGATTAGAGGACGACTGACAAACCAGAAGTGAGACAACGGCCGAGACCAGATTTCAAACCCGATCAGGCTATTTCAGCCAATAACTCAGCGGCCAATCACAAGCCATAAATCCAAGCTACGAGCCAATAGTAGTTCTCTATCATAGCCTGACTTGCTGTCTCTGCGATGTCTCGGTTAGTTGCGGCTCTATCTACCGCAAATGCAAAAACCGTGGAAGCACTGCGCGACTCAAATTAAATATCACAAATAATACCAGTATTTATACTGAGCTGAATTTATTCTCTAGCTTGAGCTATAACTGCGATTCACTCTAGTCGAGGCAGGTTATGATCAGGGGCTAGTGCTGAATCTTCCATATTTAGCGTCACTAGATATATGAACACTCTAGACCTAGACAGTCATCGAATAAACTCTGGATGGAACTGGTCCAATCGTATCTATCTTTCAGTCCCCTTGCTGCTCGACCGGTTTCTAGCTCTGAGCTGGCCCTCCTTGTAATTCTTTTACAAGAAACGGGTATGTTCCATTATGGGTAGCTAGTCCTCACAGGAACTTCAGGAATGTAAGGAGAAAGGAGACGCCTCGGATGCCGTTTACCGCTGGGAATGAATTCAGGGTCAACCAAATCACAGATCTTGAGCAAACTACGTCATCGACCAACATTTTTGAGAATGCCGAGCGGCCCATGCAGACCATTGGCATGGATGCTAATGGCAACATTGTCGTCGTTTGGTCGAGCTTGGGGCAAGATTTGCCAACTCCGGATGAAGCAGATTTTTGGGGAGTTTACGCTCGGCGCTATGACGTAGTAACCGGCCAGTGGAGCAACGAGTTTCTGGTGAACCGCGATACACCTGCTGAGGGCGACCAACGCAGTGGCAGCCAGCTTGCTCCAGCAGTGGCGATGGATGATGAAGGGGATTTTGTCATTGCCTGGTCTAGTAATAGTTTCTATCAAGACGATGTGAGTGGCTACGGCATCTATGCCCAGCGCTATGACAAATCTGGCAATCCGCTAGGCAGCCAATTTCAGATCAATACCACAACAAACTCGGATCAGTTTGATACGGCAATCGCAACGGACGCAGATGGCGATTTTGTCGTCACCTGGACGAGCCGCAACCAGGATAGTCCCGGTAGTCGCGGCATTTATGCTCGACGCTACAGCAAAACGGGAACCCCGCTGACCGGCGAAATTCAGGTCAATACCTACACCACAAACGATCAAATTCATTCGTCAGTGGCCATGGATGCCAATGGCAATTTTGTGGTGGTTTGGGCTAGCGACGGTCAGGATGGTGATTCTTGGGGCATTTTTGCCCAACGCTTCAATGCCGACGGCACTAAAAACGGAGCTGAGTTCCGCGTCAATACCATTACTACTAACTTCCAGCGCTATCCTAGCGTGTCGATGGATGCTACCGGCAATTTTGTCGTCACCTGGACCAACAACAGCGGTGCGTCTAATGGCGGAGAAGATATCTACGCCCGTCGCTATAACAGTAGCGGTGCAGCCCAAGGTGCGGAGTTTTTAGTCAATCAAACCACTGCGGGCACCCAGCGATTCTCCCAGGTCAAGATGCTAAAAACAGGTGGGTTCATCATCACCTGGACTGGGGAAGACTCTGGGGGGACCGGCATCTTTGCGCGGCGATACGGGGCCAATGGGCAACCGCTCTCGGGAGCAGATGGGAATCAATTTCGGGTCAATGCGACCCAGACAGGTCTGCAAAACTTTGCGGCAGTTGCAGCAGATAGTGGTGGTAACTTTGCAGTAGCTTGGACGAGCGATCACGGCGGAAGCGAAGATGTTTATATTCGCCCCTATTCGGTTACTCCCTTACCCAACAATCCTCCTACTAATATCACCCTCAGCAACAGCGCCATTGACGAAAACGTTGCTGATAACAGTTTGGTTGGCACCTTCGCTTCGGTTGATCCGGATGGTGATACGTCCTTTTCCTATGAGCTGATTGCGGGAACGGGCAGCGCTGATAATAATGCCTTTACCATTGTTGGTAACGAACTGCGCATCAAAAACTCTCCCGATTTTGAAACCAAATCCAGCTACTCGATTCGGGTCAAAACTACTGATCCGGGCGGTCTTAGCTTCGAGAAACCCCTAACCATCACAATCAGGAACCTGAACGAGGCACCGACGGGCATTTCAATCGACAGCAATACCGTCAATGAGAATGTACCTGTGAACACCCTGGTCGGTAGATTCTCAACTACTGATCCAGATGCCAATAATACTTTCTCCTATCGCTTAGTCTCAGGGGTGGGCAGCACCGACAACGCTCTGTTTGAAATCTCAGGCAATGAGCTGCGGATCAAAGCCGTTCCTAATTTTGAAGTCAAACCTACTTACTCGATTCGGATTCAATCTTCAGACCAAAATGGCCTCACGGTTCAGAGACAGTTCACTATCAATGTTCGAGATCTGAACGAAGCACCCACCAATATTTCGATTAGCAGGAATAATATCAATGAGAATGTTCCAGCTAACTCAGTCGTTGGCACTTTCTCTACAACTGATCCAGACGCTAATGATACCTTTACCTACGAGCTAGTAACGGGACAAGGTGGCGCTGACAATAATGCCTTTACGATTGTTGGCAATGAGCTGCGAATCAAGAACTCTCCTGACTTTGAAACCAAGCCTAGCTACTCAATTCGAGTCCGCTCCAGAGACAAAGGTGGCCTCGCAACTGAGAAGATCTTCACAATCAACATCAATGATCTTAACGATCCGCCGTCCAACGCAGCGCCAACTAATCTGAATCTAACGCCTGCCAATATCAACGAAAACGTTGATCCTAATGCGCTGGTCGGTACTCTATCTACAGTTGATCCTAATCCTGGTAATACCTTCACCTATACCCTAGTAGCTGGGGCGGGTGATACAGATAACAATACCTTCACAATTTCTGGCAATCAGCTTCGAATCAAGATATCGCCAAATTTTGAGCAAAAGAGCACCTATTCAATCCGAGTCAGAACTACCGACCAGGGTGGCCTCAATTTTGAGAGAGCACTGACGATTAATATCAATGACTTGAATGAGGCACCCACCGATATTCTGCTTAATCCGGATACGGTAGATGAGAACGTGCCTGCCGGTTCGTTGGTCGGCAATCTCACCACCTTAGATCCGGATAGAAACGAAACCTTTACCTACCAACTCGTAGCCGGTCCGGGCAGTGCCGACAATGGAGCATTTACCCTGACAGCCGACGGAAAGCTCAGCATTAAAGCATCGCCCGACTTTGAGCTGAAATCCTCCTATGCAATTCGCGTCCGGGTGACCGATAAGGGCGGAGCTACTCTGGAGAAACAGTTTGTTGTCAATGTCAAAGACCTACCCGATATTGATGGCACCCCCACCAATCTCACCCTCACCAATAGCGAAATTGTCGAAAATTCACCAGCCAATTCCGTTATTGGCACCCTAATCACCACCGACGACAGCAATGGCCCTTTCACCTACACCTTGGATACGAGCTTTGGCGATGGTGATAAGTTCACAGTCAATAACGACCGGCTGATCCTCAAACCCGTTCCCGATTTTGAAACCAAACCGCAGTACACGATCCGAGTCAGAACTACCGACCCCGATGGCCGCAGCCTCACCAAGCTGTTAACCGTCACCGTCAAGGATATCAACGAAGCCCCTACGAATCTGACTCTCAGTGCCAGCACCATCGACGAAAATAAACCGGCAGATTCGGTTGTAGGTACCTTCACACCGACTGATCCCGACGCCAACGAAACCTTCACCTACTCATTGGTAGCCGGTCCCGGCAGTGCCGACAACAGCGCTTTCCGTATCATCGGTCGAGAACTGCGCCTGATCAATTCACCAAACTTTGAAACTAAACCCAGCTATTTAATTCGAGTGCAGGTGAAAGACAAGGGCGGCTTGGTGTTTGAGAAGCCCTTCACGATCAATGTCCGAGATGTGGGAGAAAGGCCAACCGATATCCGGCTCAGTGCTACCAGTATCCAGGAGAATAATCCGGCAGATGCCATTGTGGGCCGCTTCAGTACAGTTGACCCCGACCCGAATGAAACCTTTACCTACGAGCTGGTTACGGGTACGGGCAGTAGCGATAATGCTGCCTTCCGAATTGTCAACAACGAACTGCGGCTGCGCAATCCAGCCAATTTTGAGACCAAGCCTTCCTACTCGATTCGGGTCCGCACCACCGACAAAGACAAACTGACGTTTGAAAAGACGTTCATCATCAATGTTACTGACGTTAACGAACGACCAATTGACCTGACCCTCAGCTCCACCATTATTGACGAAAACAAACCAGCGAACTCAGTAGTCGGTAAATTCACAACCATCGATTCTGACAAAAATGATTCTTTTACCTATCAGCTTGTTGCAGGGCAAGGCAGCGCCGATAACAGTGCTTTTACGATTGTAAATGGCGAGCTGATTCTCAGGAATCGTCCCGACTTTGAGACCAAGCCTTCCTACTCAATTCGGGTCCGCACCACCGATTCCAAAGGTCTCAGCCTTGAAAAAACATTTGCCATCAGGGTCAGGGACATAAATGATGACCCAGGTACAAATCCACCGCAGGACATTCTGCTTAGCAATAACCGCATCAACGAAAATATTCCGGCGAATTCCGTTGTTGGCAACTTCAGTACGATTGACCCTGATCAAAATGAAACCTTTACCTACACGCTGGTAAATGGAACAGGTAGTGCTGATAATAATGCTTTCACAATTGTCAACAACCAGCTGCGGATCCGGAACATCCCCGACTTTGAAACCAAACCCAGCTACTCGATTCGAGTCCGAACCACAGACAAGGGCAACCTTCCGTTCGAGAAGGTGTTTACGATCAACGTCAACGACCTACCCGAACTGCCGGGAACCAATCCGCCCCGCGATCTGCTGCTCAGCAATAGTCAAATCGACGAGAACATTCCAGCTAATTCGCTAGTAGGCCGATTCAGTACGGTCGATCCCGACATTGGTGATAGCTTTACCTACGAGTTGGTTTCTGGACAGGGCAGCACCGACAACAACGCCTTCACCCTGATTAATAATGAGCTGCGCCTCAAGGGGGTTCCCGACTTCGAGGTCAAACCCAGCTATTCGATTCGAGTCCGAACCCGTGATAAAGGCAATCTGACCTTGGAAAAGGTGTTTACCATCACGGTCAGAGACCTGCCGGAAACACCTGGAACTTCGGTACCACAAGATATCCGGCTATCCAACAATCGGATCAATGAGAACGTTCCGGTCAACTCGCTAGTAGGCAATTTCAGCACTGTCGATCCAGATACAGGTGACAGCTTTACCTACGCGCTGGTGACTGGCACTGGTGATGCGGACAATAGCGCCTTTACTATCGTCAACAACGAACTGCGTCTGAAAGCTAGCCCCGACTTTGAAACTAAACCCAGCTATTCGATTCGAGTTCGAACCACTGACAGAGGCAACCTCTCGTTTGAGAAAGTCTTCACGATTAACGTGATTGACTTACCTGAGAATCCAGGCGATACAGCTCCTACCGATCTGCTGCTCAGTGCTAATACCATCAACGAGAATGCTCCGGTAGATACAGTCATTGGTAAGCTGAGTACGGTTGACCCTGACCGAGGAGATAGGTTTACCTACGCGCTCGTACCCGGTTTTGGCGACAACTCTGCCTTCCGCATTGTCGGGGATGAACTGCGGATCACAACCTCACCCGATTTTGAAACTAAGCCCTCCTATTCGATCCGGGTCGTGACGACTGATTCCGGCGGCCGCACCTTTGTCAAAACCTTGACGATCAACGTCATCAACCAGAACGATGCTCCGATTGTCACTCCTTCGGTAGGCAGCCTCTCCTACCGAGAAAACAGCGGTAAGGTCGCGATCGATCCGGGCGTTAGCCTCACCGATATCGATAGTCCCAACCTAGAGGGCGCAACCGTGCGGATTCTGGGCTATGTACCGGGACAAGATAGCCTGGAACTCGTCGCTCAAAATGGCATCACCGCTAATTTCGATGCCGCCAGCGGTGTGCTGACCTTGTCCGGTTCGGCTGCTCTCGCGAGCTACCAACAGGCACTGCGGTCAGTGACCTATCTCAACAACAGCCAGAATCCCACCCCCGCCCCTCGCACAATCGAATTTACCGCCCGCGATGGTTTAGCCACTAGTCGGCCTGCTACCCGCACAATTCAGATTGTGCCAGTGGACACGGCTCCTACCGTCACTAGTTCTGGTGGGCGACTATCTTATTTGGAAAATTCGGGTGATGTCAGAGTTGACGCAAACCTTACCATCAGCGATGTCGATAGCTTGAATTTAACGAGTGCTACGGTGAAGATTATTGGCTATGTCCGCAATCAAGACCGCCTCAGTGTCAATGCCCCTGCCGGCATTTTCAGTAATTTTGATGTCAATACCGGCACCCTGACCCTGACTGGAGAAGCTCCCATTGCCAGTTACCAAGCTGCCCTCCGGGCTGTCTCCTACCTGAATACCAGCAGCAATCCCAACACCGCACTGCGCACCGTTCAGTTCAGCGTCCGAGATGGGTCAGCCACCAGCAATTTGGCCTCGCGCTCGATTCAGGTGGTTCCAGTTAACTCGGCTCCAGTCGTGACGGTCTCTAGTGGCAATCTGTCCTATCGGGAAAACGCAGGTCAGCAGGTGATCGATCCGCAAATTCGGGTGGTCGATGCCGATAGCCAAACCCTGACGGGCGCGACCGTGAAGCTGCAAGGCTACCGGGCCGGACAGGACCGCCTCAGTACCACTAGTCAAGCGGGCATCACGAGTAGTTTCAATGCGGCTACTGGCATTTTAACCCTCAACGGCACAGCTTCGGTGGCAGTCTATCAGTCAGTATTGCGTTCCGTTACCTACAGCAACAGCAGCAATAATCCCAATTTGGGACTGCGCACCGTTCAGTTCAGCGTCAAAGACAATAGCACCACCAGCAATTTGGCTGCCCGTTCGATTCAAATCCTTCCTGTCAATGACGCGCCTGTCCTGCAACCGTCGGTTCAGCAACTTACCTTCACCAGAGGTTCAATTTTGATCGATCCAAAATTGAACCTGAACGATGCAGATAGTTCAGTTTTATCTGGTGCAACGGTGCGCATCCGGGACTACATTGCCGGAGAAGACAACCTGTTGTTCAAGGACCAGAACGGCATCACAGGTAGTTTCGACCCGGTAGCGGGTGTGCTGCGCCTGTCCGGTTCAGCACCAGTCGTCTCTTATCGTTCGGCACTGCGGTCGATTCGGTTTGCCAATAACCGACCCATTCCCACAGGAACACCTCGCACGTTGGAGTTTCAGGCCACGGACGGCGTATCTAACAGCAATCCAGGCCGAGTTCAGATTCAATTTGCTCCCACGGGCAATGTTCCGACGATTGACTTGAACGGCACAGCGGTTGGGGTGGACTATGGCAGTACGTTTGTGATTGGCGGTCCGCCTGTAAATATTGTGGCAACGGATGCCCGCTTCACCAGTCAGAACTACCCGGTTTTGACCTCGGCTGAGGTGACGCTTGCCAATCCGCTGGATGGCATCAATGAAAAACTCTCGGCAGTGACGACGGGAACCAATATTGTTGCCAGCTATGATGCTAACCGCAGCGTTTTGACTCTGAGCGGACGCGGCTCACTAGGAGACTATTTGCAGGTTCTGCGCACGGTGAAATACGAAAACACCGACCCGGCAATCGACACCACCACCCGCACTATCCTGTTCCGACTCCGCAACGGCAACAGCATCAGCGAACCGGCCCAAACCCGCGTCCAGATCAGTTCGATCAAGCTCAGCAATGGCACCCTCGGTCCCGATGGCTCGCTGTTTACTACTCCGGCCACGGACTTGATCGATGCCTTCGCCAGCGACGATTCGGTGGTTTCAATTCTGGCGAACTTGCAGCAAAACGACTCGATTAAGGGCGGCTTAGGACGCGATACCTTCACCCTGCTCGACGGTAGCGGCACAGCCATCATCGATGTTGATAACCCGATAAATCAAGTCGGCGGCATCCTGACGGGCAATACCGTAATCAACGGCTTCGAGGTGTTCCGCCTCACAGGGTTTGCGGGTACGGCCACCCTGATGGGCAGCGATTTGCAAGACGATAGTTTGTCCGGGGGTGTCGGCAATGATGTCATCTTTGGCAAAGCTGGTAACGATGTGCTGGGGGGCAATGCGGGCAACGATCGTCTGGACGGTGGTCTTGGTGACGATCAGCTAGAGGGCGGCCTCGGTGATGACCTGTACATTGTGGACAGTCCCAATGATTTTGTGATCGAGCGGCTTAACGAGGGATATGACACGGTAGAGTCCGGAGTAAGTTTGACGCTTGGCAATCACCTGGAGGCACTGACGCTAACGGGTACGGCTACAGTTGGTATTGGCAATGACCTGGATAACCAACTGACTGGCAACAGTTTAGGCAATCGACTCAGCGGTGAGGCAGGTAACGATCGGTTGGTCGGGGGTGATGGCAAGGATGTACTGATCGGGGGCGATGGCAACGATCGGCTGATTGGTGAGCAGGGGCGAGACCGGATGATAGGCGGCAGAGGCAAAGACACCTTTGTGCTGACCAAAGCACGCCGCAGCAGTCGCGAAACGATCCGTGATTTCCGTTCGGTGGATGACACGATCGAGATTGTTCGCAGTGGGTTTAGCGACTCGCTCAAGTTGGGCCGGGTCCGCGCCAGTCAGTTCCGCCTGGGTACTAGCGCTGAGGACAGCAGCGATCGATTTATCTATAACCGCAGAAGCGGCATGTTGTTCTTTGACGCGGACGGTGTCGGCGGTGTTGGCCAAGTGCAGATTGCTCGCCTTACTAACAAAGCCACCCTCAACCGCACAGATTTGATTGTGGTCGATCTCTAGTCCTGATTTTAATTTTGACCATTCTGAGCAGATCGCAGCACCAGCACCGACTTCACCGGACGCCGCACTGGATTGCCTTCAGCATCGAGCTTGCCGTGCACGGTGGTTCCCTCATAGAACAAAGCCGAGGAACTGCCTCCATCTAAATTTAGGGCAGCAGTAACTCCTAGGCTTTTGAGGAATTCGGCCATTTCCGACAATGACAGGCCCGATGGGTTAACCCCTGGTTTCTGTGCCGCCATCACCCAGAGCATATCTCCGTCTGGAGTCAAACCAACTGCGGTTCTGGCGTTTGGTTGGCGGCTGCCCAGTGCATCTCGGATGACAGTACCTGTGGCATCAGTTGCAGTGAAGCCTTCCAACTCAGAGGTTAACTCAGGCAGTAACTGAGGACCGGCCCCCAAGGCATCGAGCAGTTCACAGTTTGTCGGGATCGGATCGCGATGCAAGGCAATCGCATAGCGCAAGTTCTGGGTACACCGATAGCGCCGCAACTCGCTGCGGTTGAGAATCTGATCCATGTAAGGAATCAAATCGGGATTGTTGACCAATCGCTCGTTTTGGCTCGGATCGGCCACCTGTTGTCCCTGAATCGTGACATAGGAAGTCGATTTCTGGTTCTGCGGATCAAAAAAGCCACCGTTGAGCACAGCAATCGCATCGTACTGTTGAGCAAAGGTTGCTAGATCGGCGATTTCTGGAGCCACAGCAGGTACAACCTGATAGGCACTGGCCGGAATCCGCAGGACATGCACTTCACTGGTTGGCAATGAGGTTACTGTATAGTGCAATTCAGCAGAGCGGTTAACCACCGGACTGGAGGCCATCAATGGCGAGGGGGATGACTGCACCGCACAGCCTGCCAAACCAACTACGCCAGCCCCAATTAGACCTAACAATACTGTTTTACTCATGAAATTTGGAAACGGCAGAAATATCGTCTGAATTCTAGGTCATCGTAGCCAGCCAGGATTTCTTTGATCGTCATACCAGCATCCAAAACCTCAAAGGTATAGCCGTTGCCATGACAGATAGGACAGAGATATTGCTGTCCTATCTGTCATGGCAAACACTATAAATTCTAATCCAGCCGGAGGTTGGCAATTGCAACGGTAGAGATTTCAACGAGATGGGATAATTTCACGATTTGCCTTGCTAATCTAAGGGATTTGGCCAAGACAATTGAGAGAGGTCCAGGTTGCATCGGGCGTCGCTGTTGCTGCATCCGCCACTAGCATAACTTTGCCATCTTTATCTCTGACCCAGCCTTGTGCTTCAATCACCGGTGAAGTAGCGGCGGTTGCAGTGGCTCTAGAAATAGCAGGCTCTTGGTTGATTGCTGAGCCACTACTTTGGGGCGCAATCGCCCAATCGGTAATTACAGCTCCACTGCCGCGCAAATCGGTTGGGTTTGGGGGTAAGCCACCGCGTCCGGTCACGACAAACTCACCTAGCCGATCGGCAACTGGACCTCCGGCTCGACAGCCCTGAGCGATCAGTTGGGACGCATCGACCAGCGTGCTGGGTAACTCAACGATGCCCCTAGTCGGATCAACCGTGGGTGTATTGATGCTAATTTCACCATCTACGCCAGTATCGGAAGTAGCCGTAATATCGCTTTGATCGGTGCGCTGATCGCGTGCAGTGACGCCAAGAATCCCTTGAGCGTTAATGTTGATATTACCACCATTATCTCTGCTAGCATCTGCGTCAATGTCGCTATTTTCAGCCGGAGCATTCAGAATAAAATTCGCGTTGATATTAATATTGCCACCATCGCCACGACCACTTCTCAATCCGGCTGTCGTCGAAATTTCGCTGCCACGCCGCAGCACTAGCAAATCTACGTCATCTAACTCTATTCTGGCTCGACTACCTGACTCGGTTTGCGCCCTCAAGCGTCCCTGATTGTCTAGCAACATGCGATTCGCCCCGATACGAATACTGCCAGCGCCAGGGGATTCAGGGTTAAGACTGCTGACCGTAATCAACCCCTGATCGCGAACGGTGAGATTGGCCGTGCTGAGCCGTAAGTTGCCGCCGCTGCCAGTTGCCCGTCGAGATTGGGGCGTACTAAATTCCCGCACGCCGCCGGAAGTAGCCGCAATTCTGGCCGGGAATCCACCTTGTTCCGAAACTCCACTGACTTCAATCGCTTCGCTGGCTCGCACATCGATGTTACCCGCTCGACCCGATCCATAGGTTGTGGCTTGCAAAATTGCGCCATCCCGAATCCGCAGCCGCTGAGTTTGAATCCGAAGTGTACCGCCATTGCCGCTAGAGCCAATATCCGTACCGACAAACAAACCGCCTGATATTGGAAGCCCTTCGTCTAAAAGGGGACGACCATTCGCATCGACTGGAGTACCAATTAATTCGATTGTGTTGGCTCGAATTGTGAGATTTCCGGCCCTTCCTCTACCAAAGGCACTTATTCCGATCTGTCCACCTGAACGGACCTGTAAGCGATTGGTCTCAATACTCAAGTTTCCGGATGCACTAGCTCCTTGAGAATTTGCATAGAGCAGACTTAATGGAGAGTCAAAGGGTACTGTTGGGGAAATACCTGCCACCGTCACAGCCTCAGAAGCATTGACCCTAACATTTCCACCCTTTCCACGGCCTGAAGTTGTAGATCCAACTTGGCCTCCTGCTCGAATTCTAAGTTGCTGAGTTAAAAGAATAATATTCCCTGCTCGTCCATCACCACGAGTTGATGTACTCAAAAAACTATCTTGCCCAATCACAATCAAACCTGTGGCTCTAATCTCCAATGCCCCAGATGGTTGAGTAGAATTATCAGAAGCAGAAAATACCAAAGACTGGCGTAGTATGACACGCTCACCTTGGATTTGAATTGTTCCTCCAGGAGCACCACTTGCATTAAGTTGAATGATATCAAGCAAACGCACATCACCAAACTGATCGACTGCTTCGTATCTCAAATCCCAGCCTTGAGAAATCGGTGTGAGTGAAACTTGACCCCTACCGGCTACACTCCCTATCTCAATTCGGCCCCCATTTGTCCTAATACTGCTGCGTCCTGTTAGCGTTACGTCACCTCCAACCAGCGCAAACGTTTGATCAGGATCGACAATTAAACCTGCAACTGGAAAACCAAACGAGTCTTCGAGGGGATTACCCGCTGCATCGGTCTGGGGAGCAATCGAACGATTCACAATTCCACCAGGATTAGGGCCAAACTGCAAGCCCACCGGAACACTCACGGTCAGCAACGGATTGGTTTGGGGACGGACGGCGCTAAATTGAGTGCCATCGGCAAAATTGATGCTGTCGGCGGTTGTGGCGATAAACGATCCGCCGACTTGCAGCGAAGCATTTTTGCCGAAAATAATCCCGTTAGGATTCAGCAAAAATAAATTGGCCGGACTAATGCGATTGTTGGGCTGGAGGACTTCGACTAATCCATTAATCCGGGAAAGATTCCGGCCCGTGACGCGAGTAAAAATATTTGTAATCGACGCATCAATGCCTTGAAACGATGCTGCTTCACCCGGTGCTACCGAAAATTCTCGAAAGCTATGAAATAGGTTGCTACCGCGCCTTGTGCCTTCGGTAATCACAGTGCGGTTGCCAGAGCGAGTGACTCTAGAAGGCTGGGATAGGGTCGAGTCTGGAACAATTTCCGCGACTGTTGGACTGACCCACCCAGCCCCAATCATGACACTTCCGACCAAGCCACCCAACAGGGAAAATTGTTTCATGGCGTTACGAGAACGAGCAATCTAGCTCAATTCTCTGATCAGAAGGTCGCATTCAACCGGCAAGGTTAATTAGCCTTTATTTGCAGGACCACTTCCCGGTGGCTTCGGCTTTGGTTTGGGCCTGCGCCGTTTTTCAGATACCATTTCCACCGCTTTGAACTCTCCATCTGAAGAAAGAGTACCAGTAGGTGACGGAAGGGTATCAGGAACTGTTTCTGCACTAGTTGGACTGAGCCAGCTAGAACTGAATAGGACACTTCCACAAACCAAAGGCAAGAGAAGTTTGATGTTGACGCGTTTCCTTTCCGCTCCAGAACAGTGAGAGCTAAATCGCAAACTAGTTTTCTTCAGCATTGAGACGTTGGCTCCTTTTTCAAGACACCACTTTACGTCTACATAAGCTGCCGAAAATAGTCCTGTCAATCCCGGTGTAGGGCATTAGTTCGATACTTCCGCCTGACCCTATGAGCAGCATTCAATAGAACAGTAGAAACAAGCGGAAGTTGCAGGACTTTAACCAGCCCAGTGAAACTGCTTAGCCTTTATTACTAGGACTCGTTCCCGGCGGTTTGGGCTTGGGTGGTTTTGGCCCGGACTGCGGTCTACCCGTACCCGGCTTGGGTTTCTTTGGTCTGTTATTTCTAGCAGATGACATACCCGATCCCTTTGATGCTAAGGTTAACTATCTCTAGTAAGGCTGATGCAGAGGGGCTGTGTCAGTACCCGCGTGGGTCATTTTTTTGTGGCAAGGGAAACGAATGAACGTTGCAACCTGGAATGTCAATTCAATTCGGACGCGCTTAGACCATTTGGTTCGTTGGTTGGAAAATAATCGGTTAGAAAATAATCCGGTCGATGTGCTGTGCTTGCAAGAAACCAAAGTCACCGATGCAGAATTTCCCAGAGCGGCAATCGAAGCCCTTGGCTATCAAGTGTACATCTCTGGGCAAAAATCCTACAACGGGGTGGCTCTGCTCAGCCGTGCTCCAGTAGAAACCGTCACCGCCGGATTTGCCCCCCTATTGGGCGACACAGTAGCCGATCTCGACGAGCAAAAGCGGGTGATTAGCGGCGTGGTGTCGGGGGTTTATATTCTCAACCTGTATGTACCCAACGGTTCCGAAATTGGCAGTGACAAATACCAGTACAAACTGCGCTGGCTAGCGACCTTGCGAGACTATTTAAAAAACCTGCTGCCGCAACAGCCCCACATCCTCGTTTGCGGCGATTTCAATATTGCACCAGAGGACCGGGATATTCACGACCCCACCGGACGAGAAACCAGAGTCATGGCCTCCGATGCCGAACGACTGGCCTTACAGCACGCCATATTCGACCTGGGATTCGTCGATGCCTTTCGCCAGTTTAGTCAAGCCTCCGAGTTTACCTGGTGGGATTACCGAGCCGCTGCCTTTCGCCGCAACATGGGTTGGCGCATTGATCACCACTATCTATCTCCCCAGCTCAGTCCAAAAGCCAAACGCTGCACGATCGACAAAGCCCCGCGCGGTTGGGAAAAACCCAGCGACCATGTCCCAGTAATTGTGGAATTGGAGGTCTAGTTTATCAATGCTTGCCCAACAGCCGATCGCGCAGATGCTTGATTCGATCGCGCAGCTTGGCCGCTTCTTCAAATTCGAGTTTTTTGGCGGCTTCTTTCATTTCTGCTTCGAGTCGGACAATCAGGTCGGGAATGTTTTCTAGCGGTAGATCATCGGCCTGTTCGTAGGCTTGGTCTAGCTCTTGCGCCGTCAGCCGACGCGACACCTCCAAAAATTGCAGAATTGCATTACTGGAGCGTTTGATGATCGATTTGGGGGTAATGCCGTGCTTTTGGTTGTACTCGAGCTGAATTTTGCGACGACGTTCGGTTTCGCTGATCGCTCGTTCCATACTGTCGGTGAGGTTGTCGGCATAGAGAATTGCCTGTCCGCGCACATGGCGAGCGGCTCGTCCGATCGTCTGAATCAGCGATCGTTCGGCTCGCAAAAAGCCTTCTTTGTCGGCATCCAGAATTGCCACCAGCGACACCTCCGGCAAGTCCAATCCTTCCCGCAGTAGGTTTACCCCGATCAACACATCAAAATCGCCGTTGCGCAGATCCTGAAGAATCTCGATGCGCTCAATCGAGTTGATCTCGGAATGCAGATAGCGGACCCGAATTGCTCTTTCTTGTAGGTATTCGGTCAAATCTTCAGCCATGCGTTTGGTCAGCGTGGTCACCAACGTTCGTTCGTTGAGCTGCACCCGCTGTTGAATTTCATGCAGTAAATCGTCTATTTGACCATCGGTAGGCCGCACCGAAATTTCTGGATCGACCACACCCGTGGGACGAATCACCTGTTCGACGACTCGCCCCGTTCCGGGAATATACAGTTTACTTTCGAGCTTGCCTTCGGTCTTCACTTCAAACCGAGCGTCCGAGACCTCTAGCTCCCAGTCTCCCGGCGTAGCCGAGACAAAAATACACTGCTTCACCTTCTGCCAAAATTCTTCGGCCTTGAGGGGACGGTTATCTGCGGCGCTGGGCAAGCGAAAGCCATGCTCGATCAGCGTCAGTTTGCGCGAGCGGTCGCCGTTGTACATGCCGCGAATCTGCGGCACCGTGACGTGGGACTCGTCGATCACCAGCAGCCAATCGTCTGGGAAATAATCGAGCAAGCATTCAGGCGGTGAACCGGCAGGACGACCGGCCAAGTGACGGGCATAGTTTTCCACGCCGTTGCAATAGCCCACTTCCCGCAGCATTTCCAGGTCATAGCGGGTGCGCTGGTCAAGCCGTTGGGCTTCCAGCAGCTTATTGTCTTTTTCTAACTCAATCAGCCGATCCTTCAGCTCTTGCTCGATGGCGTTGCAGGCTTCCTCTAGCCGCTCATCGGGCGTAACAAAGTGGCGAGCCGGATAGACATTCAGAGCATCCATGCTTTGCAGCGTTTCGCCGGTGATCGGATCAATGTAACGAATTGCATCAATTTCATCGCCAAAAAACTCGATCCGAATCAGGCGATCTTCGTAGGCCGGACCAATTTCTAGCACATCGCCCTTCACCCGAAACTTGCCTCGCCCCACATCCAGGTCATTACGTTCGTATTGCACGGCGGCCAAATCGCGCAACACCTGCCGCTGGTCTATTTCCATCCCAACCCGAAACGGAATCGAAGCCCGCAGGTACTCCGAGGGAATCCCTAAACCATAAATGCAGCTAATCGATGCCACCACAATCACATCCCGCCGCTCAAACAGTGACCGCGTAGCCGAGTGCCGCAGCATGTCAATCTCATCGTTAATTGAAGCGGTTTTGGCGATGTAGGTATCGGTGACTGGAATATAAGCTTCTGGCTGGTAATAGTCGTAATAGCTGATAAAGTACTCAACCGCGTTATCTGGAAAAAATTCCCGCAGCTCATTGCACAACTGTGCTGCCAGGGTTTTGTTATGGGCCAAAACTAGCGTTGGTTTACCGACATTTTGAATCACCCGGGCAACTGAGTGGGTTTTTCCAGTTCCCGTTGCCCCCAGCAAGGTTTGGAAGCGATGCCCTGCCTGCACATGTTTAGTTAGCTGCTTGATTGCCTTGGGCTGGTCTCCCTTTGGCTCAAACGGTGCCTGAATGTTAAATTCTGCCATGCTGCCTTCTGGATGACATTACGCCTCTTCTATGATGACGAATTGTAATCAAAGCTGGAGCAGCAATTGGTCGCTGGGAACTCTAAACTCAAGAGTAACGCGGATTAGCTTCCCTTATATCAATCGCCTCGTTAATAAAAATCCTTGAATTGTATCCAATGAATCTTGTTTCAATGGACTACAGCAATCAACAATGGCAGCCCTGGAGTATCTACACAAGCCAGTCTCGCAGGATTTCGAGCCAACTTTGGATCAGACTGCGGCAATGGAGCAGTAAGTTACGTTTTTTACATCAACTAGCTCTCAGGAACGCCATATCGTAGCGCTAGCCACAGACAGCTATAGACATGAGTTCCATAATATGTGATTCTCTACGTCAGCTATCTGAAAATTCGCCACTCCTACTGACCTCAGGCCAGAAGAATCGGTTCCTGTTCCCTATCCGTCGGCGACTTTCGCTGCATCTACTCGCTATGCAACTATCTCCCTACACGCAATACTACATTCGCAAGCTGCTGCGTCAGTACCTTAGCTACATTCACTATCCTCTAACCGGCGTTGGAGTTTGCAATTTTTTTCAGACGGACCTAAATCAATTGCTGAAGCAGCTTTATTCAAAAGGGTTCGAGTATGGCATCAAAATTCAGGAGTTGGAAACCCTGATTCATCTGCATCAAGCCAGCGAACCACAGAAGATTTATCCTTACGAAACCCTTTCCGAGATCGAGCAGAAGATTTTTTGGATCCTCGGCCTCAAGTTTTTGGCTATTTTACCCTCAATGCCGCTGACCGTTGTGTCAGAAGCCTCCACAGCCCTGTTCCATTTCGTATTGAATGACCAACTTCATCAGGGCATTCGTCACGCCGATGAACTCTATGGTATGGTGCTGGAATTTGGTGCTGTTCGTCTTAGTGAGACGGAATCTTCACAAAATTTAGAAGCTTATCGGTTGCTGCTTGAACTCACCGATCAAAGCATTCCCTTCATCTTGACTGTATCTGAATTTCGCCACCGCATCTGGGTCAGCCTGCGCGCACCGTCCTACCACACCCTATTCAAACAGAACGCCCCGATACTCAAGAAAATCGCCTAGGCAACCGCCCACACCACATCCAAACAGGTCACATCCAGTGCGCCTAGCGCTCAAAGCGTCATAGAGCAAGCCCAAATTGGTTGTAAAAACGGCGGCCAGACGCTCGTGTATTTCCTAGCTTCTCGCTCTTGACTCCGGTTCGGCTGAGCTCACCGTCGCTCGCGGAGCGCGTTCCACGAACGAAGCCTGACTTCTGGTTCCTGACTCCTCAATCATTTCACAATCCATCTGATCTACTGCCTCTTGGTTCCCTGCTTGCTCGACCTCTTGACAGTAGGGTATTGCTGTCTGCTTAAGTAATACCAGTTCTTAGTTTTGAGTTTTGAGTTTTGAGTTACGGACCCTGCCCAATCTAGCCGGTTGAGCTTGGTGATCTGTAGCCCAATCAAAGGGAAATGGTATAAGTGAAAGGCAGCATTGGTAAGCGTTAACGCTGAGAGCGATTCAACCTAGCTTCTCCCGCAGCCTTAAGCTCAATTTACTGGAGGGGGTGCGGTGGAAAATTGGCAAGCAATCATGGCGACGGTCACCTTTCTAGGGGTGATCCTGTTGTTGATGACCGAGTGGGTTCACTTGACGATTGCAGCATTTCTGGGAGCAATGCTGCTCGTTTTTACAAACGTAATGAGCTTGAATGAGGCCATTGGCTACATCGGCAACAGCTATCCAACGTTGGCCCTGTTTTTTGGCGTCATGGTGTTGGTGCGAGCCTTTGAGCCGACAAAAATCTTTGACTACCTGGCTACTCAAATCGTCATTTCGGCCAAGGGGCAAGGCAAACGGCTGCTTTTGGCAATTGTCGCGATTACCACACCCATCTGTGCAATTCTGCCCAATGCCACAACGGTAATGCTGCTAGCCCCTCTGATTCCGCCAATGGCTGAGGAGATTGGGGTGGACTTTGTGCCGTTATTGATTCTAATGGTGTTTGTTGCCAATAGCGCTGGCTTATTAACTGTGGTGGGCGATCCAGCAACCTATATCGTGGGCGAGGCCGTGAATGTCGGCTTTGTGGAATATCTACAGCGCTTAAGCTTGGGGGGGGTTCTGGCAATTATCACCATTGTGCTCATGCTGCCGTTTTTGTTTCCTGACATTTGGCGACGACGGCTGGGAGATTTGGACCATTTGCCCCATCCAGAGATTAACCATCCCCGTGTGCTCACCGTTGGGATGATTATTGTGGCACTCGTGCTGCTGTTTTTTGTAATCGGCGAATTTATGCCCGTGCCTGTGTCGCCAGCGGCGGCGGCCTTGATGGGAGCGGCTTTAGCGTTACTATTAGCTCACCAGAGCAAAATTGATACCGTCAACAACATTCTGCGCGATGTGGACTGGAGCACTCTGCTGTTTTTCATGTGCATTTTCGTGCTGATTGGCGGACTGGAAAAAACGGGCGTAATCAGCAGTTTGTCAGCCATCCTCGGAGTTTTATTGGGGCAAAACATTTTGCTGGCTGCTCTGGTGCTCTTGTTCTTTGTCGGGATTGTTTCCAGTGTGGTACCCAATATTCCACTAGTGGTGGCAATGGTGCCGCTGCTAAAGCAGTACGTTGTCAACGCTGGGTTAGCGGGTCCAGAGATTTTGCAAACTGGTTTTGCAGGTGATTTACCGCCAACTGTTTTACCGTTGTTCTATGCCATGATGTTTGGAGCGACGCTGGGAGGAAATGGCACTCTAGTGGGTGCTTCGTCTAATATCGTGGCGGCTGGAATTTCAGAAATGCACGGACGCCCCATTCCCTTTAAGCTATTTCTTCGCTATGGGCCGCCGGTGGCTTTGATGCAGCTTCT
Organism: Leptolyngbya sp. NK1-12; assembly: GCF_032598965.1. Taxonomy (NCBI): domain Bacteria; kingdom Bacillati; phylum Cyanobacteriota; class Cyanophyceae; order Leptolyngbyales; family Leptolyngbyaceae; genus Leptolyngbya; species Leptolyngbya sp. NK1-12. The sequence continues at coordinate 3,770,834 of NZ_CP053586.1, read as the reverse complement.
CGCCGCCGCCTTCTATGTGGTAGCCCGGTTTTTCGTCTGGCAATGACTTCAGCGATGGACGGCCTAACGGTGTGTTAGGCGCTTGATTAAGAATCTGGCAGAAGCTGAGATAGGTATCTACCGCCTTATGAAACTCTGCTTCTGCCGCTGTCTCGCTTGTGGCTTCAAAGGTCACTATGTCCTGGATGCTGGAAACCCGGCCATACCAAACCTGGGAATTGGGATCTCGGTTGAGAATGGTTGTGTATCCTTTGTAGCTCAGATTCATTGCACTCACCGGAATTGTTGGGAATTTGATGATTGGGATCTTGAGATCTATTGTTGGGACCTTGACTGGCAGAAGCAGCTAATGGCAGAGATCCTAGGGCATCAGAGAAATGAAACCCTGTTTCAACAGACAGACTTTGACCAATGCCGCAAAAATTCAACTGCTAGTTTGCAAGTCCAATTGCTTACTCCAATTGCCTACCCCGATTGACTTAGTAAACTGCACTATAAACTGCACTGTAAACTGCACAGACTACCGGACTAGTTCAGCTGACACTTCTTGTGAACTCCTCCTCATAACATTACAAACTGAATAGAGTGACAAATCTCTTACAAAGTGTAGGCTTAATAGTAGTTTCTATACCTGACAACCGACCAATTATTTAGTTCTATTTGCTGCACCGAATAAATAAATTTTTCAACTGCAAAGCTGTAAGTTTTGCTTATAGGATTGCCTGCTACTATCAATGACTAATTGTTGAATAAGATCGTTAAATAAGCAAGGCAAATCAGACAAAAAACAGATTGATTAGAGATAAGTTTAATACGAAACGGTGAAACGCAGATTAGTCCAAGTTGAGATTAGTCCAACTTGAAATCAGCAAGCCAGTGGAGAGCAAGATCTCGGAATAGATTGCAACCGTTGAAAACCTAAAAAATGGAAATCTGAGGATTGCTTGCCCATTTCTTGCTAGCTTTCCGCAAACCTAATTTGTCTTCAGATAGCTAGCAGTCTAACCGATTCTATTCCTATTAGTTCGGCTAGTTGTTAAAGCTACATCAAAAGTTTCGGACAATTGATTAAGCAAAAGTAAGGAGCGTTGATTAGCGCCATCTTGCTCTGGAGAGTGCATTCTAACTAAAATTGCCCGAACAATAACATCCCCTATTCGGGTAAATTTAATCTCTGCTTTAGATGATTTTTCAACAGGGCTTCGGCCTGGTCAGGATGCTGATGGATTAACATTAGCAACTCATCAGATTCTAAATTGACCAATTTGGCATAAAAGCGGATTTCTCCTAACACTCGTGCCTCGCTCTGCCGCAGATACATTGCCAGACAGTTCAAGGCTTGAGTTGTGCGTTCCTGCTGGCGAAAAAAGGCCAAGGATGAGAGCAGAGCACTTTCGTATAGGGGCAGGGGAGGTAGATGGAGCGGATCGCCGGTTTCAAAACGCATAGACGCAGCGGCAGCAAACAAAGTTCCATTATAGTGAGCTGAGTCCTCCAATTAACCCCCAGCACAGGTTTGTTAGGAAATCTAAATCTAATGTCTCCAGCCGATCACTACCGCGGTGATAGTGAGGATTGCGCAGATTGGCGGTGTCGGTCACCATAATCGCACGGTAACCCCGGTCCCAAAAGGGGGCGTGATCGCTGCGGCGAGTATCGGGAACGATTTTGCCCCTAGCTCCAGCCGGTAGCCATTCGCAGGGCTGCCCAGTGCGACGAATAGCCCGGTTGAGGCGTAGTAAATCTGGAATGGTTCGCCAGTTGCCAATCAAACCGACAAAATTACCGCGATTCGGATAGAAGTACTGCAATCCAGGCGGGTAAGACTGGGAACCTGGCAGATGGCTGCAATAGCCCAACATCTCCAGAGAAATCATTAGGCGCAGGGGCTGTTTTTGCTGATGCAGATCGACAGCATAGGCAGTACTACCAACTAGACCAAATTCTTCCAAATCAAACGCAACCAAGCGCAGCGGATAACGAGCCGGTTGATGAGCAAAGTAGTGGGCCAACTCCAAAAGCACGGCGATTCCTGTCGCATTATCATCGGCACCAGGGCAGCCAGGAACCGCATCATAATGGGCGCCAACCAGTATTGGAGCCACTGCTGAAGATGAAGCGGGCGAAGCAGGCGGCAGGTTGAGGATTAGATTCTGGTGCTGTTGCCCCTGAAACTCGAAGCTGTGCTGTTCAACCGTTCCCCATTGGCTCAACTGCTGCTGGATATAGTGCTGCACGTAGAAATGGCCGGCCGTTGCCAAGTAGGGATCGCGCTCACGGGCCACCTGTTGCAGGTGCTGAGTCAATCGTTGCTTGAGCGCCGCAATTTGTAGCTGGTTATCTGGCTGGTTGTTTGGCCGATTATCGGCAGGGTGAGCTGGAGTCTGAGCCATTGTGCCTGCTGGTCGTTCCAGTCGTTGGGCAACCTAGAGTGAAAATAACAGCGATACAGCCATGAACAGCATAATTGCCGCCATTCCGACTGCCATGCGTCGAGCCAGCCGCTGGGGAGCAAAGCCGATTAAAGGCAGCAAATTCCAGCTAATCACTTCCAGCAAGGCAATCACTAAAACTCCGATTTGCAGCGGTTGACTGATCGACTGAATCGCAGCTTGGAGACTGGCGGGTGCAATCACGCTGAGTAGCAACAACAGTAGTCCCCCGACCGCCACTACCGCTCCTAAGAAGGCCAAAGCCAGCGTTAACCCTAGCAGTAAATAAATCCCGTCCTGTTGCCACCTTGCTCGATGCTGCACGCTTACCCCCTCAAAATCCCCAGGTTCGTTTCGGACCAATATCTAAATGAATAAGATTTGGCATCGCGCTATAGATGCCCATGCCTCCACTCCACCACAGCATCAGCGCGTTGGCAACCCGTCTGCCGCTGAGACCTGGTACCTGTACATCCACAGCTTTGCCATAGAGATGTTGGCTGTTTGGCACTCCACCAACGGCTTCGTTAATCGCAGGCGGACGGTACCAGGAAGTAACAATAAACGGCCTACCAATCTGGTCTCGCGCTTTTTGCAGCTCTCGTGCTAAGGCAATGATATTGTTAACAATCGTCACATTTTCGGGAATGCGGGTGGCATCTTTGGTGGCCTCGCCCCAGGTAAAGCTGCCGCCGGGAATGATGGGCTGATCGGTGTAGAAAGTGCCGCGATTGCCGGGGAGTTTAAACGGAATGCCTTGATAGCGTGGGGGGGTTGGCGCTGGTGGCGGTGTTGGGGTTGGAGTCGGCGTGGGTCTGGGCGTCGGTGTGGGGCGAGGAGACGGAATTGGGCTTGCAGGTGGATAGACAATAGCGCCATTGCGGATCACCTGAACATGCCTGCCAAAAACGTACCAAGTGCTGAGCCGCTGAATGTAGTCTTTTTCGTACTTCAGTGCAAATCTGAGATGGCCGTTGAAACTTCCCTGGGCATCCGCATAGGCGTAGGAATGCAGCCGCCAGACTGTTCCCCTAGCCACTGGATGCTTTTCGGCCTCGCTGAGCTGCTCTGATGGTACTGGGCGTCGCTTGAATAGGGTAGGGACAATCACCTGCATCAAAGGTGTATTGGGATCTTCTGGTGGGTAAACGATTTTGTCATCAAACTCAACATAGGCGTGCTGGTCATAGACAAACCAGGTGCTGAAGCCACGAATAAAATCCTCTCGCGAACGAATCGCAAATTTAATGTGGCTACTAAAATCTCCCTGACTGTCAGCATAGGCATAGGACTGTAGCTCGATGCTTCGCCCTGCTTCAATTGGATAAATTTCTGCTGGTGAGAGCGATGATGACTGCACCGGACGCCGCTTTAGTACCGTGTCGCGAGTGATGCGCAGAATCGGCAGAGACATCTGATCCTCGATGGGATAGACTATTTCGCCATCCTGCTCCACCTGAGCGTGGAGGCTGTAGACGAACCAGGTGTTTAACCCACGAATGAAGCTGTTCTTGAGCGCAAACTTGATATGACCTTGGAAGGTTCCGTTCACATCAGCGTAGGCATAGGACTGAATTGGGAACGTGCTTCCGGCTGTCACCGCATGTAGCTCCTGGGCCGTCAGGGTAGACGCCTGCTCTGGACGAAGCTTAAAGAATGTATCTTTATTGACTCTCAGTATCTGCTCAGCCATGCAGCCAATCTCGAAAAAGCTCTCGAAGAATCTATGCCGCTATTTAGATGCGCTGGAATTACACCTGCGCGAGCGGGGGATTGCCCCGAGTATGGCACGACCTAGCTGCCAGTCGCCAGGGTGCCAAACTCCCTCTCAAGAGCACTCAAGACTCGTTGAGCAAGATTAGTTAAGGCTGAGTACAAGCTGCAATCCTGGTTCTGGACGAGCAGCTTCAGGTAATGGCTCTGGCTCCTGTCGCATCGCAGGGCAGTAGCGAGCATAGGCACAGCGGTCACATTGGGTTCCGGGGACAGGCAGCCAGCGGCGGTCACGTCGTAATTCAACCGCCAACTCGCTGATCACCTGCTCAACGCGCTGTCGATGGCCTGGGGTCGCTGTGTAGCTAAATTTCTCACCGGTGCGCAGGTACAGCAAACTCAGCTGTTTTAGACTGCGCTGATAGCGCTGCTCCAGAGCGAGATAATACAGTCCGATCTGCAAATCAATTTCGTCTGGCTCAATGGTTTCAATCTCTTTGGCTGATTTATAGTCGATCAGCTCCAATCCATCGCCGCAGTAATCCAACCGGTCATACCGACCGGACAAAACAAACTCCAGGTTTTCCACCTGTAAACAGCCCTGAATCCGTCCTTCTACGGCCAATGGACGCCGCATAGCTGACTGGCTAGCAATAAAAGAATAGTAATAACGCCGCAGAATTGCTCGCCCTTCCGCAATTTGATTGGAAGTCAGGTCACCAATTTGCTGATTCCAACAATATTCGATCCAATCGAGCCGAGGCACTGGATCCTGATAGTGCCAATCTTGGTAGATCTGGGCCAACGCTTGGTGCAGCGAAGTTCCCAAGGCTGTTGAACCATAAAAACCAGACCCATCTAATCGGCGTTCGTAGCGGAAATAGTAGGCGCGGGGGCAGCGATGATAGGTCTGCAACTTAGCTGCGGATAGGGTATAAGACATAAACCTCTCAATAGCTTTAATTGCTTATAAAGAGCCAACGCTTGGCACGCTTGGCAAATCTGAGCTTTAGAATTTATTTCAGAAAAAGTCCGCCCTCCGTTCTCAGCGCTGATCAACCCAGAAGAGGTAGGTAGCACCCGCAAACAGCGAGATTACTGTCTACGGGTGCGGTCTGTCGGGCATGACGCTACTATAATGGCACTAGATATGGAATTCGACCACATATTTTTCATTAGTTCTTCCTATATATAGCGTAAAGCGGCTGAAATTCTGCTAAGAGAGAATTTTGCGTTAGCCTAGGCACCCCTGCAAATCGAATTAGTGTATCGCAAGCTGAGATAGTGGCATGCAAAATGGCATGAAAAGGTTGAAATTTATCTATGGTTTAATAGGGAAGCTTTAGCAAAAACAAAAATCATTCATGGTCGGGCAAATCATATCAATAGTCTGTTCGCGCGAAGTGGTCTAGACATCAAATTAGAAACTTTGATTGAGCAACTGTGGGGGATTCCTGCTTACTCGGTTAAGGGCATCGCACAAAAGGCTTGATGCGAACCATTCATTTGGCTCAGCTTTGTTTCTCAATTAGGGCTTCACACAGAAACTGGCAAACTTAAGTCTTCTGCTTGCTGCCCTACGCGATAACCTTAAGAAAGATTAACCGAAGAGTATCATGGGTTAAACCATCACCTGATTCTTCCATGCTGAGCCGAATTAAAGATATTGCGTCTAACCTTGCGCCTCGTCTGATTGAAATTCGTCGTCATTTGCATAGCAATCCTGAGCTGAGCGGGCAGGAATATAAAACTGCCGCCTATGTGGCTGGCGTATTGTCGTCCTGTGGCTTGCATGTTCAAGAAATGATGGGGAAAACAGGCGTTATAGCCGACCTAGCAGGAGCCGGTGACGATGTTCGGATGCTGGCGATTCGCACTGATATGGATGCCCTGCCGATTCAAGAACGCTCAGGATTGGATTTTGCCTCTCAGCAGCCTGGTATTATGCATGCCTGCGGTCATGATGTGCATACGACAGTTGGGCTGGGAACCGCGATGATATTGTCTCAGTTGGGAGAAGCCTTGCCAGGAACCGTGCGATTTTTGTTTCAGCCCGCAGAAGAAACGGCCCAAGGCGCAAGCTGGATGATTCGGGATGGGGCCATGACCAACGTCAGTGCCGTATTTGGCGTGCATGTGTTTCCAACTATTCCAGGTGGGTCGATCGGCATTCGCTATGGCGCGTTAACAGCTGCCGCCGATGACCTGGAGCTAATCATTACCGGCGAATCGGGACATGGAGCGCGTCCCCATGAAGCGATTGACGCTATTTGGATCGGAGCACAGGTGATCACTACGCTACAACAGGCAATTAGCCGTACCCATAACCCACTACGCCCGGTTGTGCTGACGATTGGTCAGATTCAAGGCGGGCGAGCACCCAATGTAATTGCAGACCAAGTGCGGATGCTGGGCACCGTGCGTTCGCTCCATCCTGAAACAAGTGCTGCTTTGCCAGCTTGGATCGAAGGCATCGTCGCAAATGTTTGCCAAACCTATGGTGCGAAGTATGTCATGAACTACCGTCGAGGAGTGCCGTCGGTGCAAAACGATCCGGTTCTGACTCAGATCACCGAAGCCGCCGCCGAAGAAGCTTGGGGCAGCGAGCGGGTCGAAATTCTGCTAGAACCTTCGTTGGGAGCTGAAGACTTTTCCCTTTACCTAGAACATGCACCTGGCACCATGTTTCGACTAGGTGTGGCCTTTCCTGACCAACCCAATTACCCGCTGCACCATCCCCAATTCCATGTCAACGAAGCTGCGATTGTGACTGGAGTGGTGACGATGGCCTATTCGGCCTACAAATACTGGTTCCATCGTTAGGCAGATCCGTCTTGACAGTCAGTTTCTATAGGCTGGGAATACCTGTCAACTGAGAACCTAACAGCACAGCAAGTAGCATTGGTTTGAGGAGCTGTTTGCACAGGGCTTTGCAAACAGCTTCTGAGCGTGGCTTTGAGCGCAATTCTGAGCATTATTCTGTTCAAATCTCTCAAAGCTCAAACCTCTCGAACCTCGTTGACACATCAGGCACAACCACACACAGGGAGACAAATGGGTTATGGCAGCATCAGAACCGCTAAAGGGAATTGAACTGATTGATTGCGCTAAGGCTAATGCAAAGCAGGGTATAGAGGTAGCCGCTAACCTCTGTGGCTATGGAGACGATTTGACCGAATTTCGCCAACAGCTTCATCAGGCTTGTCAGCAGATCGGTGTAGAAATGACAGAACTGAGCGATCTGATCACCGAGCAGCAAACTGTTCTGCAAACGGGCGGCATTGAAATCGCTCCCGATACGGCTTCTGAACTGTAAATGTAGCCTTGTGTAAAAGTGACCTTGAGCGCGAGAATTCCACAAGCACCAGATTGAATTACGTTGGTGATCAGCCGCATAGCGATCCGACACTAGATTGATTAATTTGGGAAAGAACAGGAATTCGTCCGGTTAGGCGAAGTTTAACGATTGCAAAGGCATTGCAAGGGCGTTGAGTGTGTCCTACTTAGACCGAATCCTTGGCGCTGCTGTTTTTGATTTAACGGGTTTGCCGAAGGATTATTACATTTCTGCTGAAAGTGCTGATATTAGCTGGGTTCAGTCAATTTTTCAAGCATTGGGGCTACAGGCGCTGCTGACCTCCTCGTTTCAGCTAAAGGAATTTCGCCATGCCGTGATCCACGGTGCCCACTGTCATGCGATTGTGATCCGACAAGCCAACTGTTACCTAGCTCTGCTGATTCGGCAAGGTGAGACACCGGTATCGGAGGATTGGATCCAATGGGCTGTCAGCTTTGATCCAGCTTTGCTAGCCGATGACCCTCGCTTCAACTCAACCTGACTTGATTCAACTAACTTGCAGGTCAGTTGCTTAGCGTCGTCAAGCATTCAATTCCTATTCATTAGCATTCAACTGATATCAACTATTCAACTGGCGTTTACGACTGCCCAACCAGCCAGCGGTTGACGATCGACCGGTAATCCTTAACAATGGGGGTGTAGAGTTAAGTTTTGTAAAGAAAGCCATGACTCAACCTCAGCCTTCTGCAACTCCTAAGTTTGAAGAACCTAAATTTGGGTTCAATTCCTATGCTGAGCGCCTGAATGGTCGGGCTGCCATGCTTGGTTTTGTGATTACTCTGGCAATTGAATATTTCACGGGACAGGGATTACTATCCTGGTTAGGACTCTACTAAATTTGAATCAAATTGCTCCATTTTGTGTGGGTTCAGGTATTCAAAGACAAAGCGCCCCAAGCTGCCTGACTTTCCGCAAGAATTGTCAACAGTTTGGGCGCTCTCTCTTTCTCTGGGAAACTCGCTTGATCAACAGGCATGACTGGATTGCACGAGAGGATGGTCTTGCTAATGGTGTTTTCCCCGTGCCGTTTCCTCCGTGCCGTTTTCTCCGTGCGTTGCTATCAGTTCCCCAAATGAATCTTTAGTCGCGTCTGGCACCAGCTAAAAGCACCATTGCCCCGGCCATCAGCGGCAACAGCAGGTAGATAGGTAGGCGAACATCATCCATGCCTCCTGCTGGAATTGTGTCTATTGAGTCAGACTCGGAGCGGCTTGGGGGCGATGGCTGCGGGGCAGCCTGCTCACGATAGATTGCCTGCACAATTGGAGCAACTTGCCGACTCCAGTAGGGATGGCTAATCTGCTGGGCTTGTAGCAGCGCCGTTTCATATTGGTGAGCTTTGAAGGCGGCTTCGACAATTTGCTGACGGCTCTGGTTGTTCAACCACTCTTGTTGCCAACCGCGAATTTTGTTCTGAGCTTCGCTATAAAGCGGGTTATCGGGTGTGATTGCGCCGGCCGTTTTAAGGGCGTCCTCGAATCTGCCGTTGGAATCGCGGTAATATCCTTCAGCAACTTGCAGAATTTGATTTGACCATTGCCAAACCAACTGCTGGACTTGGGCAGCGACAGCACTATCTGAGATAGTCTGCACCTCGCTAATAGCATCCTTCAATTGACCGGCATTGGCTTGACCTTGTGCTCGGTTGATCACAGCCGTAGTTAAGGCGCGTTGACACTGGTCCTGTAAAACGATGGCTCGGCTATGAAACAAGGACTCAACTGGGATTTGCTGAGTTTCCCGGATGCAGCGCTGGTGGTCTCCTGCCGCCTTGAGGTACTCAACTCGAGCCAAAATAGCTTGATGATGCTGCTCGACCCGCTGCTGCTGATCCACTTTGACTAGCCAGTAGAAGCGAACTGCGAGTGAACCAGTAGCCAGGAAGACCGAACCCGTCAAAACCATAGCCAAACCAATTCGAACAGATCGCAAATGATCAGAAGGAGGCGGCATCGGGGTACGCATAGTGTTCTACCTCTCTCTAAGCTTGTTCTCCTGCTCTGGACCAATCCCTAGGCAAGCTGAGCAGAAGTGACAGGAGTGACCAGCAGCGTAATTCCATCTCGACCAACCACAACTACCTGTTCTGAAGGTTCTGCCTGGACATACGCATCTGAATAGAGTCGAGCTGGCCAAAAACTAGCTCGATATTTCACGCGCCCCCGGCGATTAGGCGCAATCATCTGGACCACTTCACCAATACCAGGTTGGGCAAATAGTTCGATTCGCTCTGAGGTCTTCGACATAGCCATAACTGCATTACCTTTCACAAACTAAGGGGGACTGATTTGGACCGGAAATTAGCAGATGGGAAATTGCGGATTTCGCCCCATTCTCTTAGACAACCCTAGGGGGGCCGCACATCGACTGAGTTATTCCGCTGAGTTGCTGTTGTCTTCCGAATTGGGTTCTGGCCGATCAGACCTCCTAAAAATTCAGTAAATCAATTTTGACTACTTTTGTGATTTCTGTCAAGATATCAGTTTGATACTATTTTTAATATCAAATTGACATTCTTGTTGCTGGATTTCTTGCAGCAGTAGGCTTGTTACAGAGGAAGTGCCAGTGGATGAGGAGGCTGAGCCTGTCGCCGCTCGCTTCAGGTAAAGTCAGTGCATCAAGCAGCTCAATAGTTATGTAATCTTGCTTGAAAACATCAGAAGGCAGAACAGCCCGGAGGGATTTATAGGTGTTCAAATTGCCTCTAGCCCAAGGTTCTGAAGGGAGCTGATATCAAAAATCATATCTTGCGTCGAAAATAGGCTTCTGTGTTCAGAGACTGCTCACCCCTGTTAGAGGGTGTTTGAAAAGTCGCCGATGCAACCCGAACCGCCCCCTACATCCCCCATTCTGTTCGTTGCCGCGCTCGAAGCGCGAGGGGGGACTTTGAACCAGAAATACGAGATCGGAAGTCCCCGACTGGTGGGGGTTGGGGGGCAATGCAACACGTTTGATACTTTTAAAACATCCTGCTGGCTTTGTAGCTAGCCTGAATCAGGCAAGGGCTTGCATCTGCAAACTCAGGCAACTCCACGATCGAAGACTGGCGTGGAAGCTCAGGTCAAAGCAGCGGCTGGAGAAAATTAGACAATACCCTTGCCATTGCGGGATTGACATTGATATCTTAAGTTGATATCTTAATGGACTAGCTGAAGTATAGATGTGTCTTTTGTCTACTCTCATGAGTTGCAGGTCTTAGATTGCATATCTAAAGCCTAGAGGCAGGTTATATCTTAGGTGCACGGTACGTCGTGATTGGGGAAAGCGTTTGATGCCTCTCTACCGCTATTCCCGCAGAACATCGCGGTAGGATAGGGAGATGTTTGCTAGTGGGGTGCCTTCTAGCAAGGTTTTTAGATAGTTTGCATTTGAACTACCTTTGGCACAGCGTTTTAGCGTTGCTTTGGAGTTCGCTATTCAGCTTCGTGTTCTCTCCCTGTCAGTCGAGTCAGGCTTCTTGGTCAGACGACGTGCCAAACCTGTCTAGCCTTCAGCATCTACCAACGAATGTGCATCTTTTTTAATGAGTTACCAGATGAACAGCAAAATACCGTTAGAGCTATCTTTGCCGATCCACCACCGGATATTCTCTGGTTAAATGTCCTGATTTTGTTTGATGTACTGCATAGCGAAAGCCATGTCAGTAATGGTTTTTTGTGTGTTGCGCTAAACTTGCATCAAGAAATGAGGCGGGGAATCTTCCCATACTCTGGTCAACAAGGGTGTATCAGTCGCCATACTGTCAATGAATTGCGGAACTATTTGCGTGGGGTAGGAGTTGAACCCAATTAGCTATGTTCAAGTATAAAAACTATATCGCCAAAGTAGAAGTGGATACAGAGTCAGACATGCTCTATGGACGAGTCCTCAATATTGGCGATGAAACGGCTCGTGATATCATTACGTTTGAAGGCAGAACGGTACGAGAGGCCGAGCAGAAATTCCAAAGAGCCGTTGATACATATATAGAGTTCTGCAAGACTCAAGGCATAGAACCCAACAAGCCATTTTCAGGGAAGCTGCCCTTTAGAACAACACCGGAAATTCATCGAGATATCTATATTGCTGCTACACGAGCGAACAAAAGTATTAACGCCTGGATGGAGGAGACCCTCAGTCAAGCAGCTAAGCAGGCCGAAAACCCAATCCATTCCTCTACTGAACGGCAACAAGAGTTTGAAATTTCTTTCGCAGAGTACGGACGGCTACTAACCGACCTGCGAAATAAGATTATGCGTCTTAAAACTATTATTGAGCCTTACCTGCAAGAGAAAACCACCAGTACATTTGCTCGCCTGTATGGAGAACTGAAGCCGGTTTTAAAGGACAAAGAATTAGCAGACTTACTAGAAAAAGTAGAAACAGCTCAAGAATACTTGAAGTCGGTTCAGTCACAACAGGCCGCTTTATTTGCTCTAACAGAACAATCGGTAAATCCAGCATCTAGTTTGACTACGGTTGATTTGGATGGAGGGATTGACTTAGAGGATGCAGAGAGAAACACGGAAAAAGATGTGAAAACACTGTCAGTGCAGTCGGGAAATGGTTGACACAGCTCTCTGTTTCCCGAATATTAATAACTGGAGTTGTGGCCCGAACGAATGTCGCGAGTTATTTTGGTCAGCTGCGATCTTCTGCTTCCTGATTTGGAAGCATACACTTTGGCTATTTCTGGCATAGTTCAGCAATGGCAGGGAGAACTGCGGCCCCAAGCCCTATCGCAAACGTTAGACTTTATCGGGCAAGAATGGTTTGATATCTTGCGAGATGCCGAAGCAACCACGGCAAAGCTGATTTGGCTAAAGAGCTTTATTCAGTTCCCGGCCAAGTATCCAACCCAATTCACGCCTCGCCAGATTGATTTTAGCGAACAGGATTTGCTGAGATTGGAGGTGCAGGAAGCTGAGCGATTACAGGTTCCGCTCGTATGTTTCGAGGCTGAAAAGTATGAAGCGCTTTGTCGCCAACTCGGCAGCAGAGTTTATGTGGTCGATATTGACAATTTGCCGCTGCTAGCTCTACACCATCAGCTTCAATTCAGTAGTCACTCCTCGTTCTCGCCAACCACAACGCCACACCACCCGGATCCGGTGGAGAATTTGCCGGTGCCGACTGTAGAGAACGAACTACCCATAGAACTACCCATAATTGATGCGCCCACTTCTACGCTTGAGTTTGAAGAAGAAGTGGCTGTTAACGGCGCGGATCCAACTCCACGATTGCGAAGTCCCCAAACCGAAACCAATCTTCAGGTTGAAGAACAACCAATTTACCAGTTGGATTCGGAGGGTAGGGTAAGACCTACCCTTAATCGTTCTATCCCTCCGGCTGATACCCTACCGCTGCTGATTTTTTTCCTACTGGCTAAGCTCTTACCCCATCGTCTAACCCACGACTCTTATTTAGATAATCTGGCTAAACAGAACATAGAATCTCTATCCCAAATCTTGTCAGTTGATCTAGCAGCAATCGTTAATCAAGTGGGAGTAGGCGTTCTGGAGTTACTGCAACCCAGTTTGGTTCTCCAGCCTGTTGCGGCAGCCACTGTTAGTAATGGCCCAACCAACGTGCCAATTACAGCAGCTAGTACTCCAGTAGAACCATCGCTAGAGCAACAGGTTAGCCCATTAGCGGCTGAAATTGCAAATACCAGCTCGGTTGATTCCGATCCAGAGGGGCCAGATGTTCAGGTGCTTGACAATACTGGCTGGCTCGATGCGGATGTAGATTTGGTTGCGACTGAGAACCCGATTGATCAAGTGGCCCAACTCTCGGAAGTGCAGCGATTGCAGCCCAATCGGTTACCAAACCAAAATCAAGGCCCTGCTGACAATCGTGAAATCAATGGTCCTGGTGAATCATCTCGAATACCGGATGCCAGAGGAGTTGATCCAGCGCGCCCGTTACGGCCTCCACTTAGGAGGGGTTTGCTTGAGCCGACGCCACCACCTCAGCCATCTCAACCGTTGCGCCCACCCACACCCGTTCCCAGTGTGCCATTTGTGCCCAACCAACCACCCTCCGGTCCGCCATCGGTTCCGGGCAATCCCATCGAGGAAACGCCGAATGGACTGCCAATTCCGCCAACTAATGGTGGTGTGGAGCCGAGCGATCCAGATCAAGGCAACCCTCCCAGCGAACCAAAATCCCCAGATGGGACAGACCCCGGTAAGGCACCTGCTCAACCTCCAGACGCTCCGACCGAGCTAGCAAATCCTGTAGGTAACACGAGCATTACGATCGAAGCCGGCAAGTTTACAATCCGAAACTTTGGCGGCGTGGGGCGGGGTGTCACACCGTCTGCCGATGTAGTGCGCAACCTAGACACACTCAAATTTAGCGGTTCTGGTCTCACGCCTGAGAATCTATTGCTGAATCAGCGTGGGAATGACTTAGTCATCACATTTGAGTCAGTATCAAAATTAGAGATAACGCTAAAAGACTTTAGAATAGACAATTTAGATAATCTGACAACCGCCACCTGGGCCTCAATTACGATTGGTAATATTCTATTTGAGGCTCAAGACCGCATCGAAGATAGTTTTGATGTCATTGATGCCGAGCGATCTATCGAGCAGGTACTGCGACCAGATACGGTTACATTCCTCAATCCTCTCGACAACCAAACTCAAGGCCGGGAAAATTCTAACGATGTGATCGACGGTCTGGAAGGTAACGATCGTCTCTTTGGGCTAAGCGGTGATGATAAACTGCGGGGGAGCAGTGGCAATGACGAACTCTATGGCGGCAGTGGCAATGACTACTTGCTGGGTGGAACCGGCGACGATTTGCTCGATGGCGGCAGCGGCAGAAACGTGCTGAATGGCGGAGCAGGGCGCGATCGATTCTTGCTGTCTCCCGACCTTGATCCTAACAGCGTTATTGAAGATTTCCAACTCGGCACAGATCGGATTCAGTTGACCGGTGGTATAACCTCTAGCCAAGTCACAACCCAAATCGACGGCAATAACACACTGCTCCTGGTTAACGATCAACCGCTCATTACCCTGCTAGGCGTACAGATTAGCAACCCTGGGCTTTTATTTGGCTGAGGGTAGATGAATTAATCCAGCAAGCCAACCTAACCACTGAGCGAATGCTACAGTCCGATAGGTCCGATAGTGCAACTAGTGCAACCATTTTGCTGGCAGCGGGCATCTGCCCGCACTCTCCTGCCGTCGATTAGAAGTCGATTAGAAGTCGATTAGAATCTATTGCACTGCCTCTTCGATCGCATCGCCTACATCATCGGCAGTATTACCAACTGCTCTACCAGTGTCATCAGCCGCCTCATCGACCGCATTGGCCGCATCGTCTACAGCATTACCAGTGTCATCAGCCGCCTCATCCACTGTATGGCCTACATCATTGCCTACATCATCGGCTGTATCATCCACAGTATTAGCGGCATCGTCCACGGCGTTACCGGTTGCATCTACAGCATCATCTACAGCGTTGCCCGTTGCATCTGCTGCATCATCGATTGCGTTACCGGTTGCATCTACAGCATCATCCACAGCATTGCCAGTCGCGTCAGCCGCATTATCCACTGAATTACCAATGTTTTCGAACAAATTTGCCTTGGCGGCTGGAGCAATCACCCCCGCGAGCACAAACGCAGAAAGACCAGCAAAAATGAGCGATTTCATTACTGTACCTCCTGATTGGTCCTGATTAGGTGTGAGATAACTTCTGGACAGTTCCTATCTGTTCCAGCTTACACAATCGATGGGACAAGCCACCTGTTTCGTTTGGCGGAGATTGGCAGAGATTGGGAAAGAATGTGATACCTTACGACTGAAGGTTTTTGAGTCTTCCGACCGGGTGTTCCGAACTACAGCCTTTTTCAGGCTAGTGAAGTACAAAAACCGGGGTGCAGGGGCAGTGCCCCTGCGTGGGGGCGAAGCCCCCACACCCCCTGTACCTCACATGAGTGAAAACGCTGTAGGTGTTCCCAAGGTATTTCTAACAGAGAAGCGCGTATGGTTAGACGACTTGCCCTGCATGGCGGCATTAGCATTTTGACAAGTTTGGTGGTTGCGGGTCTAGGGTCTGCTTCTGCAGTTGAGCCATCCTGTCAGAACCGATTAGAGGCCAACTCCGATCAGACCAATGTGAGCAATGTCAGGAATTCCGCAAATCCCAATTTTTTGGTCATGGGGGGTGGCGGTGCTCCCTCCTATAACGAAATTGCGTTGGAAAAGAATGTTCTGTACTTTCAGCGCACCCTGCAAGCTCTAGGATTCAATCCGGCAGCAGTCAGCCTGTTTTTTGCCAATGGCACCGATGGACAGGCTACCGTTCGCTATCGAAATGGGCAAAAGGATCTGTTCAAAGTCCCCGAGATTCCCTATTTGACTGGTGCGTCCACCTTGAGCAATTTTCAGAGCTGGATGCAGCGGACACTGCAAACCAACGATCAGCGGCCCATTTTCTTCTATTTCACTGGGCATGGCTACCGCAATCCGCGCAATTTGGACAACAATGCCATGATTCTCTGGCAGGAAGAATTACTCTCAGTTCAGCAGTTTGCCACATCACTAGACCAGTTGCCCCAAACTGTTCCAGTCGTAGCCATGATGTCCCAGTGCTATTCCGGTTCCTTTGCTAATTTTATCTACCAGGGAGGTGATCCCCGGCGGCCTGTAGCGCTCCAGACTCGCTGCGGCTTTTTCGCCACGATTAAGTCTCGTCCCTCGGTGGGCTGCACCCCAGAAGTGAACGAAGCCGATTACCGTGACTACAGTTCTAGCTTTTTTGCCGGACTGAGCGGTCAGGACCGCACCGGGCAGCGAGTTGCTTCTGCCGATTACAACCGCGATGGGCGGGTTTCCTATGCTGAGGCTCATGCCTTTGCCAAGGTAGATGAGCAGTCTACCGACCTACCTGTTTCAACCCTAGAAGTGTGGCTCCAGGAGCAGGCTGGCCGCAGCCACCAGCAAATTTTAGCGCAGCCAATGGTGACACTTCTGGCAACGGCCCGTCCAGAACAACGGTATGTAGTTGAGTCCCTCATGCAGCGGTTTGGCATGAACAAGAACCAATCCTTTTTAGAAACAGGTCAAGCTGTAGCGAGCCGGATGCCGCTGTCATCTGAACAACAAGCCTATTTAACTCGATTGGGTATAGAATTAATCAACATTGGCATGGAGAAACAGCTACGGGAACAAGGTAATACTATGCAAATTGCCACAATTGATCGATTAATAGCTTGTGAAAGTCGTTCTTGGTAAAGCTAGACAAATAGAGATAGACAAAATTTAGACAAAATTTAGACAAAATTTAGTGTCTAGAAATGAGAGTTGAATAATTAGCTTAGAGATATTGGATCAAGCTAACAGTAGCATAGGTAATTAAACAGATAGGCAATCAGTAAAAGATGAAACAAGAGGAAACTCAACATAGATTTTTCGTAGAATCCCACAAAAGCGCTAGCTACACTCAGAGGAAATCATTATTGAAGAGACAAGATACACACGGAAAGTTGTTTTGCGTTCGTATAAATTTCGTATCAGTTTAGTAGGGCTAGTAGGTGAGAAGCCAGTAAATATCGTTTAGTGCTGACTTCATCCAACTACTGCATTCAACTATTGGCTGTTCAACTATTGGCTGTTCAACTCCCAGTTGTAATCTAGATAGCTCACCCGATAGTTACCTTGCTGCAAGTAATGGCGATCGGCGGGGCTGATGTAGCTGCTAATAAAATTCAGCGCGGCTTGCTGTTTTTCATTACCAGAGAAACCATCTGTTGCGTATTCAGCAATCCAATCCTCTCCAAACCAATCAAAGATCGCAGAAATGGAAACCTGATTGGCCTCACGGTTGATTTGCAGCCCTTCAGGACTATTCAGCCAGCGGCGCACCTGGTCTTCGAGTTGGGCATCCAGAGTTTCGCCTCTGTAGGGTTCGGTGCGTAACGGCGGGCAACTAATGGCTGTGCAATTTAGCGCTGCGTGAATTCGAGGTTCCTGATAGTTTTTGCGCAGCGTTTGGTGCTCAATCGCGTCCAGGGTTTTAGATTGGCCTGCTACCTGAAACTTGCGAATCCGCCAGACACCTGGAATATCGCGAATACTGGCTTTGAGTGGCCGCTGATCAATAATCGATTCCAGCGTAAAGGCATTGTAGGCATTGATCAGGAACGCAATCTGGTCGGCCTCGCCCCAGGCAGTAAAAGTATCTGGATCGACTTCACCAAGAGAGCGATTAAAGGCTTTCAGTGGTTCAGGATTAACCTGGAGGCCACGATAATCCACAAATCCCTGTTCATTCACATAGCGTTGCAAAATGGTGTCATAGGCGTCGTAATTTAAGGGTATAGCGGTGACAGAACGACTCGTTTGCCGATTGGCTGGCGCGGACTGCGGTTGGGATGCAGGCAACAAGGACGGTAAATTGGCAGAACACCCAACCAGAGCAGTAATGATGGGCAGAAAAATCAGCAGGGCTTTGTCTAAAGTCATAGCTAGTAGTTTGTTGGATAGGGTGAATTCTGCATATCTCTGCATATCTCTATTGAGGTTCAACTTCCTGAATTGTGCCTGAGCTTGACCTGAGCATTGGCTGAATTACCATCCACAGCCAGCCTAGAAGCAACGGTGCCCAAAGTATGCCGCGTTCTAGCGGCAGCAGTAGCCAATCCCGATTTCCCAATGCCTGACGATGCGGCAAGACAAAGTAAATAAATGCAGATAGGCTGACTAAACGAGTACCCCAGTTACGGCTAGCGACTCCAAACGGTATTAGCCAGGTAAAATACCAGGCATGAACAATCGGAGATAGAATTAACAACGCAAAGAAATACCATTCTGTGAATACCAAAAAGTACTTGGTCCGCAGTAGCAACCAGCCAATCACCAAACCAAGAGGAATCGCATAAAGCCAATTTTCCCAGCGGGCCGGCTGCCAAATTAGACTAACCCCGTAGGGAATTAGCTCAGCACTGCGCCCATGCGACACAAACACAGAGCCCGTTGGCACCAGCGTACAAGCTCCACCCTGACAGAATGGAACAGCCGCCAGCAGTAGGGGCAAACTGCCGCAAAGCATCACCCACCCAACTGATTTAATCTGTGCGTATCTGAAGCGGGGATACTTCAGCACTGGCTGCCGCAGGGTTTGCTTCAGGGTTTGCCAGATCACAAAGCCCAAAAGCGGCAGTGACATCCACTTAATTGCAATGCTGAGGCCAATCCAGCCAGCGCTCGTGAGTTTGCTCATCAGAGGAGTCATGCTCCAGCTGCGCTGACTGCTTTGTGGCTGACTGCTTTGTGGCTGTATGGCAGAGTCGAACATCAGCCAAGCCACCACGATGGGCAGCAGAAACCAGCTATCGTAATGGGCCGCTCCGGCAAAGGAGTAGATCACCAGGGGGTTCCAGGCATAGAGCAGTGTAGCGGCATAGCCAAAACGACGACTGAGCAGCCAGCAAATCAGCAGATCCACACCAACAAACGCCAGTTTGAAAACCAGGACACTGGGAGTGATTGAGGCCAGCATCCAGAAACCGAGTTGGGCAACAGGTGGGTAAATGCTGGTGACATCGGGGTGGTTGATCAGCGGCCACCAGTCGGTGCGGTAGGCCGCCAACTCTGGTGCATTGGGAGCCAACTCATAGGGGCTGAATCCCAAGGTTTGGAGGTAGCCTTCCCAGAGATAGCGCCACACATCGTCGCCAGGATACATGGGCAGCAGCAGCAGGCGGGATATCAGGACTACGGCCCAAAACCAGCTAGCGCTAATTGCCCGCACACCCCAACTGCAAGCAAATCCTAGCCCCAATAAGCTAACGCCCAGCCAAAATTGGGGCATCATTTCCGTCTGCTGAAAATTGCCAGCTGGCATCAACCAGAGGCAACCTGCCAGGAGCAGCAGGGAACTCAGTCCTAGCCCTAACGAACGAGTACAGCAGAGCCGCCTCAGCTTTTGGGCGTAGAGAACTGCTAGCGTACTCAGAATTACCAGACCGGCCTGCAGGCTACCCACCAGCGTGCCGGAGATCTTCGAGCGCCCACCCTGACGAGGCCGATATCCAACCGGCAGTTCGCAAATGCGCAGTCCTGCCTCAACCGCCCGCACCTGCATTTCCACTGTCCAACCAAAACCCCGATCCTGCATCTCGAACTGCTCCAAGGCCGAACGCCGAATTAGCCGCAGCGGGCCAAGATCTCGGTAAGACTGCCCCCAGCCCAATTGGATCAGAAAGCCAGCCAATTGGCTGCCAAAGTTCTGCGCCGGAGTCAGAACAGCGCGTCCTGCCGCAGTAGCTCGCCGGTTGCCTAAAATCAGGTCATACTCGGCTGCGGTAGCCAGAAACAAGGGCAACTGGGATAGGTCATCGCTGCCGTCTCCATCGCAAAACAAAATCCATTCAACCTGGGCCGGCAGGTGCTGGAGTCCGCGCCAGCAGGATTGGCCATAGCCAGGTATGGGTTCGGTGACCACTTCTGCACCGGCCTGCTCGGCAATGGCTCCACTGCCATCGGTGCTGCCATTATCCACAACGCGAATCTGAGTTAGTCCATAGGACTGGAGGGCTTGAATTACAGCAGCAATTGTCTCGGCTTCATTGCGAACAGGAATCAACACGAGTACGGGTAAGTCTTGGCAGCTAATCATACTTCAACCCCAGGTGAACGCCTTAGATTAACCCGCAATCACTCAGCTTGCCTAGGCAATCGATTGGCTGTCCCGATTAACCAACATCGGGATGAGATGCGGCTGAGAAAACCCTGAGAAAAGGGGCAGAAGGCCAATCAGTCATTCGCTTTTCCCCTGCTATAGCAAAATCTGGTGGCAAGCCGCCGGAGATTGGGTAAAATCGCTATGATCAAGGAGAAGTGATTGATTTGCTCTTAATTTGCATTTGGTTGCATTTGATTTGCATTAATTCGGAGGCACTCCAACGGTTTACACACGTCCCCTAGCTCGCTTAATCGAGCAATTGCAGCGCCTGCCCGGAGTTGGACCCAAAACGGCTCAACGTCTAGCGCTCCATATCCTCAAACGTCCAGAAGCCGATGTTCAAGCCCTGGCCCAAGCGCTTTTAGAAGCAAAACAGCAGGTTGGTCTCTGTTCGGTGTGCTTTCACCTGTCGGCTGAACCCGTCTGCGAAATTTGCCGCGACCCTAACCGCGAGCAGCAGACAATTTGTGTTGTGTCTGACTCTAGAGATGTGATTGCCCTGGAACGAACTCGCGAGTACAAAGGCAAATACCACGTCTTGGGCGGATTGATTTCCCCTATGGAAGGTGTCGGCCCCGATCAGCTTTACATCACCCAGCTTGTTCGCCGCGTTAGTAAGCAAGATATCAAAGAAGTGATTTTAGCGATCAACCCTAGCGTCGAAGGAGAAACTACGACTTTGTATATCGGTCAGCTCCTTAAACCATTTACGAAAGTTACCCGAATTGCCTTTGGTCTACCGATGGGCGGCGACCTGGAATATGCCGATGAAGTGACGTTAGCCAGAGCCTTAGAAGGGCGGCGAGAGTTGGATTAGGGTTGAGGGTTGAGTTGATATCAAATTCACTTGATTGTCGGTTGACCTATTGGGTACAAAGATTCAAGCTATAAAAAACGCCCTCTGGAGAGGACGCTTTCACACGAATTTCTTAGCACAAATTAAGTAGCGTCTTATTACCAAGTTATCAACCCACCAAGCTAGGCGCAGTCATGGCAACCGGCGTTGGTTCACCCATTGCCAGATCCAGCGGGAAGTTGTGTGCATTGCGTTCGTGCATCACTTCAATACCTAGATTGGCGCGGTTGAGGATGTCGGCCCAGGTATTAATGACGTGGCCTTGGGAGTCTAAAAGCGAGTTATTGAAGTTGAACCCATTCAGGTTAAACGCCATTGTGCTGATTCCCAAAGCCGTGAACCAAATACCCACCACCGGCCAAGCTCCCAGGAAGAAGTGCAGCGAACGGGAGTTGTTGAAGCTGGCATACTGCCAAATCAAGCGACCAAAATATCCATGTGCCGCAACAATATTGTAGGTTTCGTGTTCCTGTCCAAAATGGTATCCAGCATTGGCGGACTCGAATTCGGTGGTTTCACGAATCAGGCTAGAGGTAACTAGCGATCCGTGCATCGCACAGAACAAGGCACCACCAAACACCCCAATCACACCTAACATGTGGAAGGGATGCATCAGGATATTGTGCTCCGCCTGGAATACAAACATAAAGTTAAACGTTCCGCTGATGCCTAAAGGCATACCATCCGAGAAGGACCCTTGACCAATTGGGTAGATTAGGAAAACCGAGGTGGCGGCAGCCACTGGTGCACTATAGGCTACGCAGATCCAGGGCCGCATGCCTAGTCGATAGCTCAACTCCCATTGGCGTCCCATCCAACAAAAGATGCCAATTAAGAAATGAAAGACAATCAGTTCGTAGGGACCGCCGTTGTAGAGCCACTCATCCATCGAAGCGGCTTCCCAAATCGGGTAGAAGTGCAGCCCAATTGCGTTAGAGGTTGGAACTACCGCACCTGTAATAATGTTGTTACCATCGAGCAGCGATCCGGCAATTGGCTCGCGGATGCCGTCCATATCAACGGGTGGAGCGGCAATAAAAGCAATGATAAAGCAAATGGTTGCAGTCAGTAGTGTGGGGATCATCAGGACACCGAACCAACCCACATAGAGGCGATTGTTGGTACTAGTCACCCAATCACAAAAGCGTCCCCACAGGTCGGAACTTGTTCGTCTCTGTAAGGTTGTAGTCATAAGCAATCCTCACTTGAATCACGACAAGTCAGGACATCCCTAAACTTTGGTCAATTACCTTGATTCAGTTGTTCAGTTGCTTGGTTATTTAATTAACTACCGAACATATTGCAGCGAAGTAACAAAGCGTTACTTAATTCTTATCTTAATCACAGTACCTAAAAGTGTACGACAAAATATGTAAAGTTGTGTTAAAAAACTGTTTGGCTTGTGCTTCTACTTAACAAGTAGGTCAATAAGTAGGTCGGTGGAATAAATTAGAAGGCGCATTTCGACTCCGCTCAATGCTCAATGCTCAATGCTCAATGCTCAATGCTCAATGCTCAATGCTCAATGCTCAATGCTCAATGCTCAATGACCTGACTAGAAGGAAGCGGGTTGAGCGTAGCCGAAACTCGGCATTACAAGCGATTCCAATCTCAAAACTCAAAACTTAAAACTCAAAACTCAAAACTTAAAACTCAAAACTTCCTTAACTGCGCGGCTTGATTGAAATATTGCCGATCAATGCCGTTGATTAGGATGATTGCCGTGAGCAGCGTCGTAAATGCCAGCATAAACATAATCAGCATTTGATAGAGAGATGCATTCAGCGGATCAACGCCGCTCAAAATTTGGCCGGTGATAATTCCGGGCAGGGTGACGATGCCGACAACCAGCATGGAATTCAGGGTCGGGATCAGTCCTGCTTTGATTGCTTCACGGCGATATAGCTGGGTGGCTTGGCGAGGGGTAGCTCCTAAACTGAGGTGGGTTTCAATGTCGAGTTGGCTGTTGTTGAGGGTGCTGACAAATCGCTCTCCGGCCAAGGCAGCAGCGTTCATGCTGTTACCTAACACAATCCCAGCCAACGGCACAAGGTACTGCGGTTCATACCAAGGTTCGAGGCGCAGCACTAGGAGGTTGACGTAGGCTAGGGTGAATCCCGTGCTGAGGACCAGCGAGCTGCCCAGGATTGGTACAAGCTGAGGTAGTTTGCGGCTGATCCGGTTGCGAGCCACGACGGTTGCAATGATAGTCATCGTCAGCACAATCGCGAGTACAGCCCAGGGGTTCCGCAGAGCAAACACCAGCGCCAGCAGGTAGCCCACCACCAAAAGCTGCACAATCGTCCGCCCGGTCGCCATGAGCAAGCTGCCAGTCAAGCCCAAGTGCTGCCACGCCGATAGAGCCATTGCCAGGACCATTAGCCCCAAGGCAAACCCCATACTTACCAAATCCAGCTCAATCAGATTGTTCATTCTTTTCAAGAGGAGATTACGATAAACAACGAAAAATCACAAAACTTGAAGATAAGTGGAGGATTTTCCGGTCTGGTTAAAACTTAGCAGTAAATTTGAAGAATTCATGCATTCTTCTGCCCCCTGGAGTGCCTATGAGAACCCTACTAATCTGGCCTATTCTGCCGAATTCCTTCTGGTCCTATCAAGCCACCCTCGACTTGGCTGGGCTGCGAGCTACCAATCCACCGCTGGGATTGCTTACGGTTGCTGCCCTACTGCCCCAAGACTGGGAGTTTCGCTTAATTGACCGCAACGTCCAGCTCGAAGCCGACGCGGATTGGGAATGGTGCGATCTGGTGATCATCTCGGCAATGGTGATCCAGAAACAGGACTTTCAAGACCTGATCCGCAAAGGTGTAGCGCTGGGTAAGAAAGTCGCGGTAGGCGGCCCGTTTCCGACCTCGGTACCAGACGTGGCGCTAGAAGCCGGAGCGCACTACCTGATTCTAGACGAGGGGGAAATCACGATTCCCATGTTTGTCGAAGCATTGGCAAACGGCGAAGAACAGGGCGTATTCCGGACATTGGAAAAACCCGATGTCACCCAAACCCCGATTCCCCGCTTTGATTTACTCAACCTCGATGCCTATCTAGCGATTACGCTTCAGTTCTCGCGCGGCTGCCCGTTTCAATGTGAGTTCTGTGACATTATCACCCTCTATGGCCGCAAACCCCGCACCAAAACCCCAGAGCAAATGCTGAAGGAGTTTGATGTGCTCTACAACATGGGCTGGCGGCGCATTGTATTTGTAGTAGACGACAACTTCATTGGCAACAAGCGCAACGCTAAGGTGTTCCTGCGCGAGCTGATTCCCTGGATGCAGGCGCACAACTATCCATTTATGTTAGTTACCGAAGCCTCGCTGAACCTGGCCGAAGACGATGAGATGATTGATTTGCTAGTGCAGGCCGGATTCACGATGGTGTTCATGGGCATCGAAACGCCCGATGTCGATAGCCTCAAGGGCATTCACAAAGAGCAGAATACCCGCAGTTCACTGATGGAATCGTGTCACAAAATCACTAAAGCCGGATTGCAGATCATGTCTGGCTTCATCCTAGGGTTTGATGGTGAGAATCCGGGAGCCGGACAGCGGATTCAGGCATTTGTGGAAGAAACAGGCATTCCCCAAGCTCACCTCAACCTGCTGCAAGCCCTGCACAACACGGCCATGTGGCAACGGCTGAAGCAAGAAGGGCGCTTAATCGAAACCTTGGACGACTTTGCCGCCGCTGGTTCACAAAAATCGCTGATGAACTTTGTGCCGACTCGCCCCCTAGAAGACATCGTCCGGGAATTCATTCACGCTTTCTGGAATCTGTACGAACCGGACGCCTACCTCAAACGCACCTTCCGCCATTTCTGCATGATGGAAGGCAAGCGGCCTCGCGGCAACCGACCCATCGGCTGGCATGAATTCAACTTGTTTACAGCAGTCTGCTGGCGGCAAGGCATTTTGCGCTCGACTCGCTGGCGCTTCTGGTATCAACTTCTGATCATGGCTCTGCGCAAACCGCACCTATGTTATGACTATCTAGCCGCGCTGGGCTTTGGTGAGCATTTCTTCAGCTTCCGGCACGAAGTCAAAGCCAACCTAGAAGAAAAACTGCCTGCGCTCAGAACCATCCCCGTTCTACAACCCGCAGAAACTTCAGAAGACCTGTATGTGAAAACCTGATGGTGGATCAGAGATAGGAAAATGGGTAAATGAGTGGGCAGCCTATACTGACTACAGCACTTGCCCAAGCATGCAGCAGTTGACACCTATGAACTACTCTCAGCCGCTTTGCTGAGCTGAGGGTTTCTGTCGCTTCGTTGCCGCAAGTTGCTTCATGCTTCCGTAGGAAGTAGAGCTTGCCGACTCTGCGATTAAGAGCTTGTTTGTAAACCAAGATTGAGATCCCCCTAAATCCCCCTTAAAAAGGGGGGCTTCAGAGATTTGACTCGGTTCCCTCCTTATGGCGGGTTAGGGAGGATCAGATGTGAAGTCGATAGCCCCAATCACACCAGTGCCTAACTCTCTCTCAGGCTGACATTGCACCGTGATGGATGCATACCACTTGCCTTAGTCAAAGCAGATAGTGCAGGTAGTTGGAGTGCCCCAAGTGCGAGCTTTGCCACGCATCTGCATCTTCAGCCCCAAGGTTCGCAACTCCAATTGACCATTGATGCCGTTGTTAGTAGATGCCGTTGTTAGTAGCTGTTCGCCTACGGTTTGTGCTACGCACACGCTTCGCGGTGGCAACGCCAGTCCGCAGGACTTAACACGCGCTATCCTTCCCAAAGCCACTACGCTGTTGCTTGCTTCCCGCAGGGTGCATGGGGACTGCCGCTATTACGTTCAAGTCAAGATGTAGAAGCGATTCTGCATCTTTTTTTAGCACTCCTGAGATTCGAATTCCTTTGATCCTATTCCTGTCTGCCTCCCCCCAACCACTCCTGATCCCCTCCCATTTCCATCCAAATTTAAATTCTCAATTTGTAGAAAAACCATGATTGCTATACCCTAGTGATCAATAGAACGAACGTATTAATCAAGCAAACCCTCCCCATCTCCCTCGTTCGGCAACGCTCACGAGCCGTATCTTCCCCACCTCCACTCGTTCCGTCCCATGAATCCAGACACCCCACTCGGTTCCGTTATTCAAGGCTCGCTCAGTCAGGGCTTAGAAGTGCGCCTGCATGCCGACGTTTCGGTTGAAGATATGCGCGTCGGCAAATTTCTGGTGGTGCAGGGGGTGCGCTCCCGCTTCTTTTGTATGCTCACAGATGTCACCTTGGGCACAGCTAGCTCCCGAATTCTGGCTAACCCACCGGAGCCGAGCAACACCTTTTTGCAGGAAGTGCTAGCTGGTACCGGCACCTTTGGCACGATTAACCTCTCGCCAATGCTGATGTTTACGCCTAAGGCAGAGCCGCCAATGCAGCGGGGAGCCGAGGCAGGGAAACGGCAAAAAGCAAAAGGCAAAGGGCAAAATTCGCAGCTGGCGTCCTTTGAAGCGAATACCAACGCGGTTGAGCTGCTGCCGGTTAAAACCATTCCCAGCCATTTTAGCCAGGTGTATGATGCCTCGGAGCGAGACTTTCGGGCGGTGTTTGGCTGGGAGGATGATCCGCAGCGGCGCAATTTTGCGATTGGACAGCCCATTGATATGGATGTGCCAATTTGTTTGGATTTGGATCGGTTCGTGGAGCGCAGTAACGGCGTGTTTGGCAAATCAGGGACAGGAAAGTCGTTTCTGACGCGGCTGCTGCTGTCGGGGATTATTCGCAAACGGGCCGCCGTCAATTTAATTTTCGATATGCATTCCGAGTATGGCTGGGAAGCCACCCGCGAGGGCAAGCAGTTTAGTACGGTAAAGGGGCTGCGGCAGCTGTTTCCCAGTCAGGTGCAGATCTACACCCTCGACCCAGAATCGACCCGACGGCGCGGTGTGCGGGATGCACAGGAACTCTACATCAGCTACGACCAGATTGAAGTCGAAGATCTGATGCTGGTGCGGGGTGAGCTGAATTTGTCTGAAGCCAGTTTGGAAAACGCGATTATTCTGCGCAACGAATTTGGCAAAGCCTGGATCTCGCGGCTGTTGTCGATGAGCAATGAAGAAATTCAGGAGTTTTGCGAAGTCAAGATGGGCAGCAAGTCGTCGATTATGGCGTTGCAGCGCAAATTGACCCGATTGGATGACTTGAAGTATCTGCGTCCTACCTGTCCGCGCAACTATGTGGCGCAGGTGTTGGAATCGCTCGAAGCCGGGAAGCATGTGGTGGTCGAGTTTGGCTCCCAGTCCAATATGCTCTCCTACATGCTGGCGACAAATATCATTGCCCGCCGCATCCACGCCAGCTATGTCCACAAAGCTGAACGATTTTTGCAGACGAAAAACCCCAGCGACCGGCCGCAGCAGCTCGTTGTCACCATCGAAGAGGCCCATCGGTTTTTGGATCCGGCCACAGTGCGGCAAACCATTTTCGGCACGATCGCCCGCGAGATGCGCAAGTATTTTGTCACCCTGCTGGTGGTGGATCAGCGGCCGTCTGGAATTGACAACGAAGTGATGTCTCAGGTCGGCACGCGCATCACCGCTTTATTGAATGACGAAAAGGACATTGACGCAATTTTTACCGGCGTTTCTGGTGGGCAAGCGTTGCGCTCGGTGCTGGCTAAGCTCGACTCTAAGCAGCAGGCCTTGATTCTGGGTCACGCGGTACCGATGCCGGTTGTGGTCCGTACCCGGCCCTACGATGAATCTTTCTACGCCGAAATTGGCGAAACCCCTTGGGAAGACCTGCCGACTGAAGCGATTTTCCGAGCGGCTGAGTCCGCCAAAGCCGATTTAGGGTTTTAGCCGTCTCCCCAATCACCTCGAATGGCGAGGTACGGTAATCTGGCGGGGTTTCCCGTACCCCCATATCCCTAGAAAGACGAGATCATAATCAAAGCTCTAAGAGTTTTACTCAAATTTGGTGAGAACCAGCCCTGGTCAGGCTTTGAGGCGTAGCTGCAGAATGCAAGATCATCCATTCCGGAATCACCGGATTTTGTCAAGCAAGTTCATCCGATCGGATGAATTCACGACACTTTACTGGAGATTAAAGTTGTATTACCATTATAGATAAGCAAACTCATAACGATTTCGTTTTACGCCCTTCCACTGAGATTTCAACAGCAACAATGCTTTGCCAGATCGTGTCTTGCCAGATGATTTTTGATTCGGCATTTACCCAGACGGTATTTGTTCCGATAGCGCCTTGTCAGGCTTAGTGCCAGATTTAGTGGGTTGTGAAGAGGTTGGTAGCTAGATTTAAGAACTTATCGCGCTGAGAGTGGAGCCTGAATTCTCATCTTGAACCCTAGTGATCTCAAAACTGATCCCGATTTTCCTCTTCAGTATGACATCCTAGCCTCTGAAAGATATAAGCGCTAGAAGATTGCGATCCAATTCGACTCATTTCTGACTTCATTATTCACCTGCTTCGACTGCCACCCAACCGAATCCTATTCCTTCGCTTCAGCAGCATTCTCTGAGGTAGTCAGCACGCCTTCTTTCAACCCCTTGTATTTATCTTGCTGTATTTGCCCTGGAAACTTCTGTTTCCCACACACCGTACTTCTATTAGCCCTGTCCGAAGGAGATTAATCAATCCTCATGTCAACCGCCAATACCGAAGCCAAAACCAATAAGACTAAAGCCACCAAGCCGCTCTTCACCGCAGACATGGTGCGTACCTACCTACATGAGATTGGACGGGTACCCCTGCTGACCCATGAGCAGGAGATTGTCTATGGTAAGCAAGTGCAACAAATGATGGCATTGCTAGAAACCAAAGAGGCGCTGACTGCCAAACTGGATCGGGAACCCACTCAAGCAGAATGGGCCACAGCCGCCAACCTGAGCGAAGCTGAACTAGAAAAAGCCATGCGGTTGGGGCAACGCGCTAAGCAAAAAATGGTGGAAGCAAACCTGCGCTTGGTAGTCGCCATTGCCAAGAAGTATCAGAAGCGTAACCTAGAATTCCTCGATTTGATTCAAGAAGGCACGCTGGGACTGGAGCGCGGCGTTGAGAAATTTGATCCGACGCGCGGCTACAAGTTCTCGACCTATGCCTACTGGTGGATTCGTCAGGCAATTACCCGCGCTATTGCTCAGCAGGCCCGCACGATTCGCTTGCCGATTCACATTACCGAAAAGCTCAACAAGATCAAGAAAGTGCAGCGAGAGCTGACGCAAAAGCTGGGCCGCAGCCCCAATCCGGCAGAGATTGCGGAAGCGCTGGATCTGGAAACCAGCGAAATTCGTGAGTTCTTGATGATGGCCCGTCAGCCGGTCTCGTTAGACCTGCGAGTAGGTGATAACCAAGATACCGAACTGCAAGACCTGCTGGAAGATGAGAGCGAAAGCGCTTCGCCAGAAACCTACGCAACCCAAGAATCCCTCCGCCGCGACCTGGAAGGGATGCTGTCGGAACTGACGCCGCAGCAGCGAGAGGTGATCGTTCTGCGATTTGGCCTACAAGATGGCAATGAGCTATCCCTCGCCAAGGTGGGTCAACGGATGAACATTAGCCGGGAGCGGGTACGGCAGCTCGAACGGCAAGCATTAGATCATCTGCGTCGCCGTAAGGCCAACGTGCGTGGCTATCTTGCCAGTTAGCTGATTGATTGATGCCGAGTAGGCAAATTCTGCTGATTAACTGACAGCACGATGGGTGGGGTGTGGAAGACCATGCCCCGCTTTTTTAGGTTTCGTATTGCTCTGTCACCCCCTTTTTGATAGAAAGTTCTCCTCGTTTGCCGAGGCTGGTATCTGTCTGAGGGTCAACCGATTGGGTGAGACTAAGGGGTGATGCGCATTAATGGCTGAATCCAGTACTCTGAGCGAAGTATGGACGGTACTCTAGTTTGAGCAAGTTTCTTTTCTCGAAGAGTTGCAAAAAATCAACAACTTTTCTGGAATCAGGTGAATTGCTTTTGTAGCCCTAGATAGTCGCCCTGTGGTTCCCGACCAGTTCCCGACCAAGTACCAGCAATACCGAGACAGCAAGCATGATTGCAACGATATATTACACGGTAGTGTAAATTCTTTCCTGCAAGTGGATAGGTGGAAACAACCTCTCCGGTAGAGTGAAAGTAGATATCAGCAGTTTTTGTTTGTTTAACGGTTTAATCAATTAATTTTTAGCAAAATTACTAGAAATAGGAGGAAACTACGGTGTTGAAATCTAATCAGCGTGCATTCCTGCCGTGGCGTACTCTAGTCAAGCAGCTTCACAAACCAATTGCAGGGCTATTTGTCGCCGCAGGTTTGGTTGCCGTTGGCGTTCCTGCCCCTGTTCAAAGTTCAGAAGCCGCCAATTCGACCGAGCGCCCCAGTATGGCAGACGGTGTTTATCTGTATGGGCAATCTGCCGAACCTAACACAGTTGGCTCTGAGTATATTGTGTTTGAGGTAAACCAAGGCGAAGTCGTAGGTGGCTTTTATATGCCCAACTCCTCGTTTGATTGTTTCTATGGCACCGTACAGGCTGACCAACTGGCGCTGACCGTGATCGACAGCTACGAGCAAACTCGCCATCCCTACGCTGTGGCACTAGCATCTACAGGCAATGTGGCGTCTGCCGGCAACGAAACTGCTGCACCAGTCGGTTTGGAAGGCTATCAGCGGTTACCTCAACTCAGCGAAATTGATCAGCGTGTGCTCTCTACCTGTAAGGCTGATCACGGTCGCTAGTGAGACTGTCTGACGAACTATTTGTTCATGGTGATTATAGACGCGAGGCTATATTTCTGAAATAATCACCACACCGCAATCCAGTCGAGCTTCGTCCACTATCATGTTGGTTGAGTAGCCCGTTCAGGCGGGTTTTATCTATGGGAACGCGGCTATTGTTCAAGCAGTCGCTGCTTTGCGAGCCACCAGCGCTTAGAGTTTCATGTTTAGATTTGCGTTGCGTAAATCGGCTTGCTCTTCCATTTGCCACAATTTATTTCTAGCTCTTATTTGATCTATTTCTGATTCTTATTCCATTAATGTCTTCAATTGTTCTCAAAGTACTATCCTACTCTGAAGCAGCAGCTGATATTAAAGCCATTCGTCAAGTCGTGTTTCAGGTTGAGCAGGACGTTGATCCAACTCTTGACTTTGATGGACTCGATGAAACGTCCCAGCATATTGTTGCCTATCTTGATCAAAAGCCAATCGGGACCGCTCGGATTCGCTACTTGACAGACCAGCTTGCCAAGATCGAACGAGTTGCGGTGTTATCGGCCCATCGGGGGCAGGGAATCGGCAAGCAGATCATGGCAGCTGCCATTGATTTTCTAGATCGGCAGAATATGCCAGAGAGTAAAGTTCATGCCCAAAGCCATGCAGCCGCGTTTTATCAAAAGCTAGGCTTTCAGCAGCAGGGTGAAGCTTTTCATGAAGCCGGCATTTTGCACATTGAAATGAGAAGATCCCATCCTGCGTTGCAATGAGTTTACAAAGAATAGTCAACCGCACCTGATTCACGGCGTTGTTGCTGTTGTCTAGACTACTTTCTGCTGGCTACCTTAAAAAGAATAAGGCGATTGGCTTTAAAGCTAACCAATGCAAGCAGTTAAAGCCAATAAAGGCGATTCAAAATTCCCTTCTGCCAAGATTTTCGCCCTTTCCCTTACGTTGTTTGGCCTCATCTACACCTTTAGAGATAGGTATCAGTGCGGATTGATTTTAATAATTATTTTTGTATTCTGTTTATTAGAAACTCAACTTTTATTAAAGTTTTTCATAGTTCAGGATCACGGCTTAGGAATACGGGAGATTCCTAGAATCACGAGAAGCGGCAGTTCAATACTCGATACTTAATCGAAATAGGAACAGATTGCTTGAGAAATTCGCTTGAGAACGATTTCGAGAAATTTACCTTTAAAACCCGTATGAACATTGACAATTGTTGCCCCTGCTGTTCCGAGCCGATGTTGCGTCATACCAGGCACGGTGGGTCTATCTACTGGTTTTGTCCGCATTGCTGGCAGGAAATGCCCAACCTGCTTTCCGAATTAGCAGACCGAAGGGCGTCCCACTCACTCGAATGTCTGGTGAAGTAGGTTTGGTGTAGCGTCTGGGTAATACTGCCTATCCAACCCATTGATAAAGCGTATCTCGCTGCTGAGCTGGTCGTCCTAGAGACTGAATCGCAGATCGGAGTTCACCAACTGTACGACAGGTTCCCCCCTGCGCCCCGGCCATCGTTGTAATGTGTTCTTCCATTAAGGTGCCGCCAATGTCATTACAGCCCCAGGTCAGCGCCGTGGTTGCTCCTGCTAAGCCCAACTTCACCCAGCTAGGCTGATGGTTGACAATCCAATTGCCCAGAAAAATGCGGGCGACAGCCATCAGCAGTAGGGCATCTGCCAACACCGGCTGGTCTCTGCCCACCCGATGCCGCAGCGGTTTAGGAGCTTCCTGCCCCACAAACGGCAAGACAATAAATTCGGTGAAGCGAGCCGGATATTGCTGCTCGATCGCCTGCTGTTGAAGCGTGCGCAACCAACCAAGGTGCCGCATCTGCTGGGCTGGTGTTTCAATGTGACCAGAGAGGATTGTGCTAGTGCTGGGCATGCCCAACCGGTGGGCTGTGCTGACAATCTCTAGCCAGGTTGCCGTGTTAATTTTTTCAGGGCAAAGAATTTTGCGCACCTGATCATCTAGCACCTCGGCAGCCGTTCCTGGCATTGACCCGACCCCCGCCTGTTGTAACGCCGCAATCACTTCGGCATAGCTAAGCTGATCTTCTCTAGCAATAAACTGTACTTCCTGGGGCGAAAAGGCATGGAGATGAAGCTGAGGAAAGGCAGCTTTGATCGTTTGCACGAGCCGAACATAATAGGCTAACGCACTGCCATTCTGCTTGGCTTGCGGGTTCAAACCACCCTGCATACAAATTTCTGTGGCTCCTTGCTGGACCGCTTCAGCTGTTTTTGCCAAAATCGTAGGCTCATCGAGCCAGTAAGCACCTGTTTGTGCTGCATCCCGCCGAAAGGCACAAAAGCTGCAATGCTGTTCGCAAATGTTGGTGAAATTGATGTTGCGGTTGATCACATAGGTGACGACCTCACCGA
This sequence comes from Leptolyngbya sp. NK1-12, assembly GCF_032598965.1. Classification (NCBI taxonomy): domain Bacteria; kingdom Bacillati; phylum Cyanobacteriota; class Cyanophyceae; order Leptolyngbyales; family Leptolyngbyaceae; genus Leptolyngbya; species Leptolyngbya sp. NK1-12. Next base: position 3,737,711 of record NZ_CP053586.1, on the reverse strand, counting down.
CTTGTCGTTGGCGTAGTTGGTCTGCGACAGCTCGAATGGCAGCAATCGCGCCTGGATCCTGTTGCTGAAGCAGTAGCTCTCCTTCGGCCTCAGACAAGTCCTCTCCAGCTAGGGCACGCTTGAGTGCCCCATCGACAGAAGCCAGCGAACGAATGGTTGATTGAATCACAGCCCCAGCCTCACTTGGTGTCTCTCATTATGATGACGCGAATTCCATGGGCTGATAGAAAACTCAGCGCATGAATTCGACAAGAACTTTTTGGTGGTAGCTGTGCCAATTCGGTGCATCCCCTTTATACTGCTTATACTCCTGCGGAAGGATTGAAGCTGCAATTTCAAAAAAGCAGTAAGATTTGCGTGGGTACTATCCCTAGCGGCCCCTAGCGGCAAGACTACCAAACGAACAACAGACTTTGTGAGAGTCCCAATCTATGGCTGCCCCCCGATTTGGCGATCCGAACCGACCTGCTTCATCCAAACCCACGTTTCCGACTGGGCATTCCGTGAACCAACCAATCAACCAGCCAGTTAGTCGTCCAGTCAAATCCGTCCGCCAGATGTACGGTCTAGAACGACTGCCAGCGGAGCCATATCGCAACCGCTTAGTGGCTCGACGAGCTGGCACACCAGCCGACACAATCGTGCATGCCTTCCGCCCTAAACAAAAGCCGCTCTGGTTGGTTCTGCTGATAAAACTTCAGCAAGGTTCATCAATTGTCACACTGCTGTTGATGATTGCAATTCTGTCGGTCTATGGCTGGACGGTGTATTTACAACAGCGCTGGGGGCAGCAATACGATAAGCTGGAAACCCTGAAAAAACGAGAGCGGCAGCTCACTTCGGCCAATGAAGTGCTGAAAAATCAGATGGCCGAGCAGGCAGAAAAACCGACGGCTGGACTGTTGCTCCCTGACCCCAGCAATGCTATCTTTTTGACTCCTGCCCCTCCTCGTCCGGAGGTAAAACCGGAGCTTAGCGCTCCTTCTGTAGAAGGAAGCCCAAACCGTCCTTTGGGATATTAGGCATGAGATGAGGTGCAGCATTGTCTGGAGGTTGGCCTATGGCTATATCGTTTCGTCCCTTTCGACAGCAGCGTTTTCGGCGGTCTCGACGGCACGCTCGCCGCTCGTCGCTCCATCCCCCATCCCAGCATCTGCGTTCCCCCAGACTTCGCTCCAGCTCTGAGTCCTTGACTTCAGATGGGCAGGAACCAAATCCAGAATTCCTGTATAAAGGCTCGCGTTCCCAACGGCGGCTGCGCCTGGAAACCGCTATAGCGCCCAAACCTCGGTTGCTCCTGGTGTGGGTAATTCTAATGATTGGCATGGTGGGGCTGTCGCTGAACCTCTTCCGCCTCCAGGTGCTACAAGGAGACATTTTGCAAGAGCGGGCGAAGGCCCAGCAAACCATTGCCCTGAGTGCAGCCCTGCCACGTCGGCCGATTGTGGATCGGGAAGGCAATGTGCTGGCAATCGACAAGCCGATCTATACCCTCTATGCCCACCCGATTCTGTTCGAGCAACAGCGCGAAACGATTGCGGTAGCCTTAGCACCAATTTTAAACAAGCCGATGGAGCAACTGCTGACCCAGATCAGCGAAACCGAAAGCGGTATCCGGTTGGCGGAGGCATTACCTGAGGATAAGGCCAAGCAAATTCGTCAGCTCCACCTGGATGGATTGGAACTGCTCCAGCAGCAAGAGCGCCTTTATCCTCAGCAGGAGTTGTTCGCCAATATTGTGGGTTACGTCAATGCTGACCGCCAAGCCCAGGCCGGCGTCGAGTACAGCCAGGATGAACAGTTGATCCGCTCGGCACCAGAAATGCGAATTCGCCGCTCTGGAGATGGCTCGGTGATTCCGCTGGGGCTGCCCAAGAATTTGGTGCAATACGACGAATTACAGCTTCAGTTAACTCTAGACAGCCGCTTGCAGCGAGCCACCCGCTATGCCCTGAAACAGCAAATGCAGAAATACAGCGCCAAGCGGGGTGTGGTGATTGTAATGGATGTGCAGGACGGCTCGATTTTGGCCCTGGCCTCGGAGCCAACCTTTGATGCCAACCAGTACTACAACACCGATCAGGAGACCCTGCGGGACTGGGTCGTCACCGATGTCTATGAACCGGGTTCGACCTTTAAACCGATTAACCTAGCCATTGCTTTAGAATCGGGTGCGGTGAAACCTAACGATGTTTTTATCGATGAAGGGGCCATCCGCATCGGAGAGTGGCCAATCCAAAATAGCGACTACGACTCGGTGGGGGCACGCGGCCCAGTTACTGTTACCGAAATTCTGCAAAACTCTAGCAACGTGGGCATGGTGCATGTGATGCAACGCCTGAAGCCAGGGGTATTTTATGGCTGGCTGGAACGGCTGAAGCTAGGAGAACCCACCGGGATCGATTTACCCTTCGAGTCGTCCGGCCAGGTCAAACCCTATTCTCAGTTCACAACTGTGCGGGTGGAACCTGCCACCACTGCCTTTGGCCAGGGCTTTTCCCTAACGCCGATCAAGCTCATCCAGCTTCATAGCACCATCGCCAATGGCGGCAAACTGGTCACCCCCCATGTAGTCAAAGGGATGGTGGATACTCAAGGCAAGCTGAAGTGGCAGCCTGAACATCCCAAGCCGCAACCCGTGTTTACGCCCAAAACTACAGAAGCAGTCCTCAAAATGATGGAGCAGGCCGTACTGAACGGCACGGGACAGGTGGCTCAAATTCCCGGCTTCCGGATTGCTGGTAAAACCGGAACTGCTCAGAAAGCCAGCCAATATGGAGGATATAGCCGCGCTCGCATCACCAGCTTTATTGGCATTCTCCCGGTTGAGGCTCCCCGCTATGCCGTCTTGGCCGTGGTGGACGAACCTCAGGGTGACGATGCCTACGGTTCTACCGTTGCTGCCCCGATTGTGAAGGAAGTGATGGAAGCGTTGATCGCCAGCGAACGGATTCCACCCACCAAACCGGATGATGTGGGGCTAGAGAGCGTTTTGCCTGAAGACATCCAGGATTCTATCGACTTCCACCATCCGATCAACCCGCTAGCCGAGGAACCCACTCCTGCTACAGATTGGGCTGCTACAGATGGGGCAGAGGAGGAGGGTATAGACCCGAGCCAGGTCGCTGACGACATCCAAGGTGAGAGCGAATAAATTAACTAGGCAACTCCTACTGCTTTGACGCTATAGGCTTTGACACTGCTAGCCACCTAACTTCTTTACTGAGATTTACTGAGATGCTCTATCCGTCTCCTGATTCTCTGCTTGCTCCTTCAGTCGCCAACCCGGTTTAATCACCTGATGAGCACGAGCAATCACCAGAGCGTCATTTGGTACATTTTGGGTGACGGTAGAGCCAGCTGCAATGGTGACATCCTCGCCGATGGTGATTGGAGCCACCAGTACACTATTCGATCCGGTTTTGGTCCGGTCGCCGATCTGAGTCCGGTGTTTCTTGACGCCGTCGTAGTTGGCGGTGATGGTACCAGCTCCCACATTCACCTGATTTCCCAGCGTCGCATCTCCCAAGTAAGAAAGGTGAGCCACATTGGTACGGGTTCCCAACCGAGCATTCTTCAGCTCCACAAAGTTACCAATCCGGCAGTTTGGCCCCACCTCGGCATGGCCGCGCAGATGGGCATAGGGACCAATGCGGTTATTGGCCTGAATTACGCTGTCGCTAATCACCGAATAGAGCACAGTGACGTTCTCACCAATTTGGCTGTCTTCAATCAAACAACCCGGTCCAATCCGGCTGCCCGATCCAATCACCGTTTGACCGCGCAGGTGGGTTTGGGGTTCAATCACCACATCATTACCAAGCTGCACCGTGTCATCAATCGTGATCGTATCGGGGTTAATCAGGGTGACGCCTGCCGCCATCCAATCATCCTTGATGCGGGTTTGCAAGATTTCGTAGGCTGTGGCTAGCTGCTTGCGGTCGTTAATCCCCAGAATTTCCTGATAATCATCCACATCAACCGCCATTACCGGCGATAAAAAATTGACCGCATCGGTCAGGTAGTATTCTTTTTGATCGTTATTGCTCTGCAATTTGGGCAGGATTGTCGCGAGCTGGCTCCAGTTAAAGCAGTAGATGCCAGCATTCACCCGCCGATTTTGCCGCTGAGCTGGGGTGCAGTCCCGGTCTTCCACAATCTGCGTCACCAGATTGTTACCATCGCAAAACACCCGACCGTAACCCTTCGCATCCGGCATTTGGGCCGTCAGAATCGTCGCTGCATTTTGGTGAGTTTGATGGGTATGCAGGAGAGTCATCAAGGTTTGAGGCCGCAGCAACGGCACATCTCCATTCAACACCAGCAGGCTACCTTCAAAGCCTTGTAAGTAAGGCAATACCTGCTGCACAGCATGACCTGTTCCCAATTGCTCAGTTTGTTCGACAAATTCTACGTCGAGTCGTTGGGCGAAAGACTGCCGCACCTGCTCGCCCTCATAGCCGACAATCACCAACTGGCGCTTAGGCTGAACCACAGCCGCACAATCTAACACTCGTTGAACCAGCGACCGCCCGCCCAGATCATGGAGTACCTTGGGCAAACGAGACTTCATCCGCGTTCCCCGTCCTGCCGCCAGAATTGCCACCGCAACCATGTTTGTCTTCATCCACTCTCCAGGTACGGAGTATAGCGCGTCTGGTTGACTTTTTAGGCGGCAATCTGCTGCGAGGAAACGAAATCAACAAACTGTTGCATCAAAGCCGGATTGCGCCAGCCCTTCTCTACCTCTTTTCGCATGATGGTGATGGCCTCTTGCGAGCTGAGGGCCGGTTTGTAGGGACGCTCGTGGGTCAAGGCATCATAGATATCGAGGAGCTGAAATACCTGCACCAAAAACGGAATCTGGTCGCCGACTAAACGATCGGGATAGCCAGAACCATCCCAGCGCTCGTGGTGATGCCGAATAATCGGCAAAACGCCCCGCATCGTCCGCAACGGCTGACAAATTTGTTCTCCAATCAGCACATGCTGCTGCATCACAAGCTGCTCGGCAGGGGTGAGAGTGCCTGTTTTGAGCAAAATTTCGTCTGGAATGCCAATTTTGCCAATATCGTGCAGATAGCCAGCCCACATTAAATCGCGTAGGGCATAGCGAGGGAGCTGCAAAAACTCGCCAAACCGCCGACCCCAATCAACCAACCGTTCGCAGTGGTCACCCGTGTTTGGATCGCGGCGTTCAATGGTCCGGGCGATGGAAAACAGCACCTGTCCGGCATGATCTAGGTCTTCGTTGAGCTGTTTTTGCCGCACCAGCGATCGCACCCGCGCCGACAGTTCGAGCTGATCAAATGGCTTAGAGAGAAAATCATCACCGCCTGCTTCAATTCCCTTCAGCCGCGCCCGCCGGTCGTTCAAAGCCGTGACAAAAACAATCGGCGTCAGCCGGGTTTGCTCATCTTGTTTGAGACGACGGCACACCTCGTAACCGTCCATGCCCGGCATCATCACATCTAGCAAGATCAGGTCAGGAGCAGCTAACCGCACTTGCTCTAAAGCCGCATATCCATTTTCAGCCTCCAAGACCTCATAGCCCTCCATTGCCAGCAGAGAAGCTGCCGTCATCCGACTGGAAGGATGGTCATCTACGATCAAAACTTTAGGTCGCTCGCAAACAAGACAATTCACAGAAAACTTCCCACTTCGCGCTCGATTAACACCCGAACCTAAATTTCCGCCTTGAATAGAACTACCAACAGAGTTTAACAATCAGCCTGTCATCAAGCTTTGTAACCAAGGCAGCAATCAGATATCCAGGTTGACATCTTTGCCTTCGATTAAAAATTGTCTGAAGAGGAGACAGACAGGGGTATTTCTTCAGAGTATGTTCAATTTTAGAGACAGAATAAACAAGTTTCCATGCATGGTTCCACATTTTTCTGCATAATGAGCCAACTGAACTGCTCAAATGCAGTTTGCATTGCAATTTGTATTGAACGTTAGCCAATCATCTACCCTTAGAAGTTGAAGAATTAGAGTTGAAAAATCAGCTTGGTTTGCAGTAAAGCATTCAGTCCGGCACTGAGAGATCAAAGCTATTGACGTAGAGGATATTTACAGGAAATTTCCAGGGACAGAAACCGTGATGGCAGATACGGAAGAAACAAAGACCAACCAGAATCGAGAGGCAAACAGCTCGCCTGTCGTCACTCGCGAGTGGCTTTATCAGCAAGTCGCTCAAGGCCAGGATGCGGCATCGGTTGTAGTTGTGGACTGTCGCTTTTCCCTTGCTGACCCAGACCTGGGACGGCAACAGTACGAACTGAGCCATATTCCAGGTGCCTATTATCTCGATTTGAATCAGGATTTGTCGAGTCCAGTGCAGCAACATGGTGGGCGGCATCCCTTGCCTGATCCAGTGCAGCTAGCGGATAAGTTGAGTGCGATCGGAGTTCGCTCGGGGCCAGAACCTACCTTAGTTGTTGCCTACGACGATTCGCGCTTGGCTTTTGCAGCTCGGCTCTGGTGGCTACTGCGCTATTTAGGACATGATCGGGTGGCTGTTTTAGATGGGGGCTTTAGCGGTTGGCAGGCGGCTGGCTACCCAGTGACGGCGGATTTGCCTCAGCCCCAACCTGGTCACTTCGCACCGCAAATTCAGGCCGATTGGACGGTCGACATCGAAACCGTAAAAACCTACAAGGATTTGCCCAATGTGGTACTAATCGATTCTCGTGAGGCAGAGCGCTATCGAGGTGAACGCGAACCCATCGATCCAGTAGCGGGACACATTCCAGGTGCAGTTAATTATCCCTGGCCAGAGGTGACCGATGAGCAAGGGTTTATCCGGCCTCTGGCTCAGCAGCAGCAGCGTTGGGCTAATTTGGGAGCTGAAGTAGAAGCTGAGGTATCTGTAGCAGAGGCCCCTACGCCCGCAGAGCTGATTGTCTACTGTGGCTCTGGAGTAACGGCTTGTGTCAACTTACTTGCTCTGGAGATAGCGGGAATATCCCATGCCAAGCTTTATCCAGGGAGCTGGAGTGATTGGTGTTCCTATCTGTAAACAGCAGTGAAATGCCCGGTCTGCAAATTAGGTTACTGTCACTGTTGCTGCCACTGTTGCTGCCACTGTTGCTGCCACTGTTGCTGCCACTATCGGGCCTGTCTAATTCGGTTGACCGACTTACCACTTCGTACAGCCACTCAATCCAAGATACTTATAGAGGTCACTCAATGAAGTTTATAATTCTATAATATTTAGAGATCGCTCTATGTTCTGGACAATCTTAAGTAATTAGATTTTCCAAATATGCTTCTAATGTTTCTATATTGTTATGTATTGCAGCATGAAAATTGGCAGACCGAAATATCTGAATTTGCTATTGTTCAGCCTATTGTCCAGTCTCTTGTCAACCTGTTGTTCAACAGAGCCAGTAACCAGCACAGTAAGTCGATAGCGGCTAAACCCAACCCAACATCGGCTCTTTCCCATCGGTGCGTCTCACTCGCTTAACCTAACTCTAAATTAATTTTTAGTAGGCTTCGGAGCCAGATTTTTAGAGAAAGAAAGCAGCCAAAGATGACTGAATCGAGGCTGGATTGAGATTAAATTGGGCTAGTTCTGAGCTAATTCCTCCCACTGGAGAAATTAAACTGAAAATCCCAGCTTAAGCGCACAATATCGTAATTTCGTTCTCTTTAAGCCTCCCTAAGTTAGAATGGCGAGGTTGTGATTTTGAGGGTAGATAAAGCAATCAGGAAGACCGTTTTGATGAGTCGTCTATTCAGGATAAATCATCAAACACAGTCAAACTAAAATCATTTAATTGAGTTACTGCTAAAAATATTAAGTCTAAATTTTTGGTGTTATTACTATGAACCGTCTTTCGATTTTTGTAGACGGGAACAATATGTTCTACGCGCAACAGAAAAATGGTTGGTTTTTTGATCCAAGGCGGGTGTTGGAGTACTTTACCAACGATCCAGAAGTGACGTTAGTGAATGCGTTTTGGTACACCGGGATCAAAGATCCGCAGGACCAGCGAGGATTTAGAGATGCGTTGATCAGCTTGGGATATACCGTCCGCACAAAAACGCTAAAAGAGTACACTGACGAAACCGGTAGAATTTCGCAAAAGGCGAATTTAGATATCGAGATTGTTGTCGATATGTTCAACACGGTGGATCAGTATGACCGGGTGATTTTATTCAGTGGCGATGGCGACTTTGAACGAGCGATTGAACTCTTGCGCTCCAAAAATACGCATATCACGGTTGTTTCCACCGAAGGCATGATTGCGAGAGAACTGCGTAATGCTACAGATCGGTATATTGATCTCAACGATATCCGCCCTCAGATCGAAAAAACTGATTTTTAGCTGTTAATCCTGTTCAAGCTTGCCAATATAATGACGTTCGACAATTCTCAAGCTCAAGTTTCACCAGCCCAAATTTCACCAACCAGCACACCAACCAGCGAACCAGCGAGCTGCACGATTGCTGTGGTGGGAGATGTACACGATCTCTGGGATAGTGGTGACGAAACAGCACTCCAGCATTTAGGCGTTGATCTAGTCCTGCTGGTAGGAGACTTTGGTAACGAAGCGGTTGATGTGGTCCGGACTGTGGCCCAACTCTCTTTACCAAAGGCAGTTATCTTGGGTAATCATGATGCTTGGTTTACAGCCACCGCTTGGGGACGAAAACTGCGCGGCCTCGACCCAATTGACCGAGTACAGCAACAGCTTGATTTGCTAGGAGATACCCATATCGGCTTTGGTAAACTTGACTTTCCCCAGTTTGGCCTTACGGTGGTAGGCAGTCGTCCATTTAGCTGGGGTGGTTCTACCTGGAAAAATCGCTCGTTTTATCAGCAGCGCTTCGGAGTGGATGGATTCGAGGCATCAACTGCCAAGATCGTGGCAGCAGCAGCAGGCGCGTTGCACCAAACGATTATTTTCATTGGCCACTGCGGTCCAAAGGGTTTGGGAGAGCAGGCCGAAGACCCCTGCGGTAAAGACTGGAACCCGATTGGCGGCGACTATGGTGACCCGGATTTTACCGCCGCAATTGAGCAGACCCGTGCCCTAGGCAAACAGATTTCCTTGGTGGCCTTTGGGCATATGCATCACAGCCTCCGCCATACCAAAACCCGCCAGCGCAAAATGCTCGATGTGGATAGCAATGGCACCGTCTATCTGAATGCGGCTAGCGTGCCTCGGATTCGATCCACTCCCACTGGGCAGGTGCGCAATTTTTCGCTGGTTACCTTAACGGCTGGGGTCGTCACCAAAGCAGCACTCGTCTGGATTCACGACGATTTGACGATCCAGAGCGAGCAGATTTTGTATCAACTAGCTGGCCCAGTGCTGGCATCAGAGGAAACCAAGCTGTTAAGATAAGCATCTAGGTTCTGAAGCCGAGGGCCGGTTCGTTTACGGGCGGCTTCAGCTTAGCGCCTGGAGAGGTGGCAGAGTGGTCGAATGCGCTCGACTTGAAATCGAGTGTACCGCAAGGTACCGAGGGTTCGAATCCCTCCCTCTCCGTTGAATCGAAGTTTGCAACAGCAATTTGCTCAGTGCAAAGAGTCGGGGATTCCAGAGAACTAGACTGAGGAGTTTTTGAGGTTGCAGTGAGGGTGCCGGGATGATCAGTCTTTCAAACCCAGGTTTACGATAGTGAAAGCACCAACCTCTCAGCCCTAGACGGTTATGAAAGCAATCGAAGTTTTGGGAACAGTTGATAGTTGTGGGAATCTGGCGTTGGATCAACCATTGGCGGTTCACAATCAGCGAGTGCGAGTGATTGTGTTGATTTCAGAAGAAGACTTTGATCCAGATAATGAAAAATTAGAACCTGCAATTGAAGGGTTTCGTCAGGGATGGCGTGATGCGATGACTGGTAATACCATCCCTGTAGAACAGCTCTGGGACGGGATTGATGCAGACTGATCCACCTACTGTTCAAGTCATTGCTTCCGCCAGATTTCAGCGTGATCTTCGTTTGCTTGCTAAGCGCTATCGCAATGTTCGATTAGATGTTCAGCCAGTGATTGAACAACTTCAATCTGGAGAACTGCCTGGTGATCAAATTCCTGGTTTAGGCTGCACCATTTTCAAAGTTCGGCTCAAGAACCGTGATGTGCAGAAGGGAAAAAGTGGCGGATATCGGTTGATTTACTATGTCAAATTGGCTGATCAAATTGTGTTGATCACGATCTACTCCAAATCAGACCAAGGCGATATTACTGCAACCGAAATTCAGGAAATCATCGCTGAGTTTGCACGAAATCGTGAGCTGTGAGGCTGAAGCAATTTCCTTCAGCAGCAAAGAATTGGGAATTCCAGAGAATTAGGCAAAGGAGTATCGCTAGTCAAGTCCTACCGCAGTCGGTCCTGCAACCGGCGACTAAAGGAGTTCATTTCGGCTTGTTTAGCGGCAGAATCGGATTGAATTTGCTGACGACCGTTGCGAATTACGCGCATCATCTCGGTAAATTGGGCTTCTAGATCGCTAAGCACCCGATCGGCATAGTCATCAGCTCCGCGCTGAATATCTTCGCACTCGGCAATCATCGACCGCTGCATGTCTTCTAGCTCTTGCTGGGCGCGACGGCGCATTTGGTCGATATCGGCCATCACCTGCTGCTGCATCAGCTCACAATCTTGCTGCACCTGCTGCCGGATCTGCTGGGCTTCCCGTTCCGCCATCCGGACAATATCCATCTCGTCTAGGATCTGGGCGGCCCGTTGCTCTGCCGTGGCAATGATCTGCTGGGCGATCTGTTCGGCTTCCAGGATCACTTCTTCTTTGTGCAGCAGAATTTCTGTCGCTTCTTGAAACGCCGTTGGCAAATTCAACCGCACCAGATCGAGCTGGTCCAGCAATTGCTCCTCATCCACCACCGTGCGTCGGCTGAGCGGAATCCGCGGACTGTCTAAAATCATTTCCTCGAGCTTGTTCAACTCCCGCTGAATGTCCACGCCCCCTATGCGGGTGGTGTCTCTTTGGGGTGATCGATTCGAGGCACCTCCATTGGGGAGGGCAGCTCTGCGGCGGTCGGGGCTGATGCGATCGGGGTCTTGGCGTAACATTGGCAAATATCTATAGCAACAGCTTGAGGAACGAGATGATCAACAGGACCACCAAACCTGGCAATTTCTTTCACCACGCTACTGCTCAAAAAACTATGCTCAGTCGAAGTGGCTAAAAAAATAGTTTCGATATCTTCTGCGAGAGTCTTATTGGTGTGGGCCATTTGTAGCTCCATTTCAAAATCTGAAACTACTCTTAACCCCCGCAGTAGCACGTTGGCTTGCCGCATACGGGCATAGGTGACCGTGAGACCATCGAAGCTGTCTACTTCCAGGTTTGATAAATGCTGCGTCGAGCGACGAATCTGCTCTATACGTTGCTGAACCGGAAACAGAGGCTTTTTATTGGGGTTTTGAAACACTACTACGATCACCTGCTCAAACAGGCGACAGCCACGCTCGATCACATCGAGGTGACCGAGGGTAATGGGATCAAAACTACCAGGATAAATAGCAATCACAGCCGCTTCCGGTGGTTGATTTAGCTTGAACGAGATAAAAACATAAAGGCAAACACCCTTCGCTGAGGCGATTATATCGGACAGTTCAGGGTGAATTACAGGGCCGGGGTGAATGACAGGGAATGTCTAGCGATTATACCTGAGTCTTCGGTTGGCCGCTAAGCATTGACTTGCTCCCTGATTTGCCTCCAAACTGTAGTTCCTAAACTTGCTCCCCTAGAGCAACTGACGGCGCAAAAAGTTAAGCAGCACGGCGTTGACCTTTTCATGCCAGTCTTCTTGAGGGTAATGGCCGACTTCTTCGAGTTGGGCCAGTTCTGCCTGGGGCACAATTTTGCTAAAGGCTTCAGCGATGCTAAACGGCAACCAGGGGTCGCGCATGCCCCACGCCACCAGGGTCGGCTGCTGCCAGTTGGCAAATCCCGCTTCAATTTCCGCTGTGGCCTGAGCGAGTTTGAGCTTTTGCACCACCGTAAACAGTGACCGTCCCGCTGCCGAACTCTTGAGAAACGGACGGCGATACACATCCAGGTCGGCATCTTCGACGCGATAGCCGCCGCCACCTTCCAGGGTTCGATCCACCAAGAGCGGGTCCTGCGTCAGCATTTCTCCTACCAACGGCAAGCCAAGCTGCTTCATCTTCCAGGGCAGTTTAGCTGCGGTGGTAATCGGCGCATTCAAGATAGCCAACCGCTCAATCGCGTCAGGATGGCGGAGAGCGTACTGTAACCCTACTGACCCCAGAAATCCTTGCACCACCAGAAACAGGCGCGGAATCTCTAAAGCCTGCAGAAAATCGGCCAAGGCTTGCACATAGGCATCCGAGGTGTAGGCAAAGCTACGCTTATCTGGCTTCCCCGAAAACCCAAAGCCAATCCAGTCCGGGGCAATCGAGCGAAACCCTTGTTCAGCCAGGGCGGGCATCACATTGCGCCAGCCATAGCTTTGGGACGGTAGCCCATGCAGCAGCAGCACTGGTGGTTTTGCCGAAGGATTTAAGGGTTCCGCTTCCCGATAGAACCACTCCAGTTCATTGATTGTGATCGAATTTTCTTTTATTGCCACAGTTTTATCCAACTTATCAATCAGCAGTGTGATGGTTTGCGCATTTGGGATGAGCTTACTGCTGTTGGGGATCGTTGGACAAGAGAGAAGATTAGGATTCCAGCACAGTTCCTTTGAGGCAGGCGGCAGTGAGATTGGTGCCTTGCAGATTCGCACCGGTCAGCTCGGCACAGAGCAGATTGGCTCCGGCCAGGTTGGCTCCGGCCAGGTTGGCGTCGCGCAGGTCCGATTCCTCTAGGTTAGCTTCGGTCAAGATGGCTCCTTGCAGATCGGCCTGAGCCAAGTTGGCCCCGCGCAGATTGGTGCCATTCAGGTTAGCGCCCCGCAAATCGGCGCCCCGTAGGTCACAGCCCTGCAGACTAACGCCCATCAGATTGGCACCGCTCAGGAAAGCACCCGCTAAGGAGGTTTGCACCAGTCGCGCCTGCATCAGATTGGCCCCGCGCAGGTTGGCCCCGCGCAAATCGGCTTCGGTCAGGTCGGCCTGCATCAGGTTTGCGCCCAGAAGGTTGGCCCGCAGGTCGGCTCCCACCAACTGACAGCCCAAGAGGTTGGCTCCATCCAGGTTGGCTCCGGTCAACTTGGCTCCGGTCAACTTGGCTCCAGTCAACTTGGCTCCGGCCAGATTAGCCCGATTCAGGTCGAGTCCAGCTAGGTCTTCGTCTTCAAGATTGATGCCAGCAAGCTGCTTGGTTTGACCAGCCCGCACAGATTCGATGCTGATAGTCATGGGCACGTTGTCATTTGTCATGGGGATATTTGTGATTTGCCTGATTGGCAAAGCTGCTCAGCCTTTGAGATTAAGCTGTTCGGAAGTGTAGATCAGCGGCAGGGCCTCTTGGGCGTGGGAGTCCATTAACCACAGGCCAGAGGCAATTTTGGGAAAGGATTCGGGCAGGTTGAAGCCTTGCTGAAAGGCGCTGACTAAGAGACTCAAGGCTTCAATCAGTTTGGGATCCCAGCGTTCGCCTTGCTGAGTGCGGCAATCTTCCAGGGCTTGGGTGAGCATGTCTTCCAACGGCTGGGCAGAATTGGCGCGGCGTAGAGCTGCCAACCGCTGCTGAAAGGAAATCAATAAAGCTAGAATCCGTGATTCGAGCGGAATTTCGTCTCCAGCAAGGCCAGCAGGTTGACCCGACCCGTTCCACCATTCGGTCTGGTGCGTCAAGATAGTGGCAATGGCTCGTAGACGCTGCATACGGCGCAGAACTTGAATACCAGGAACCAGAGGACAGGCCAGGGGCTTATCAGGAGACTCCGCGTGTTCCTGAACCGAGGTACCAGAGCTGAGCAGACTACTGCTACTCAGAAAAGCAATTCGATGCAGCATTCCAGCCAGCCGCAGCCGATGCACTTGCCAGGCGGGTAGATCGAGCAGTTGTCCCATTGCTTCAGCTAAGTTCGCGACTTCAGCCGCCGCCATTGGGTTACTCAAGTCAGCCTGATCCATCAATTGGGCTACCCGCAAAAAGGCCTGCAGTTCGTTGGAAATCAGGTTGCTGTCGAGTGGATTGGTGGCTACCGGATAAACAGGAGTCATTCCCTGATGCCGGGTTTGCAGATAGTCCACCACCCGCGACACTACTTCCCCCAGGTGTTCAGTGGTCGGCAAGCCGCAGAGGGCTTCTTCGCGCTCAATGTGGGCGGCGATTTCCTGCACCTGGGTCGTGAGTTGCTGCTGCAGTTCAGGATTGTACTGTCCCACATGGGCCGCAGCTAGTTTGGCAGTTTCCAGCACCAGACCTGGCTCAAATGTCCAAAATCCATAAAACTTGCGCTCTAGGTCGGCTTTGGGTTGGCCCACTGCCCCGTAGTCGGCTGCGGATAGCTCCTGGCACAGCACCATTGCCGTGTAGTTGGGCGACAGAATAATCAAGTGCCATTCCTGCGCTACCGGATCCGTAGCGGCAAGGCTGACCAAATCTACATTCGCTTTTTGGCTGGTGGGGTGCTCAGCAAACCCAGCTTCTGCAGCGGCCATAATTACCACCTGCCGGGCGCGATCGGCAATCTCTCCATATCGCTCGGCTTCTTCTAGATACCATTTGCCGCGCTGAAAGGCTGTAATCATCAGCGGCTGATAGTCGGCCTGAAGAATCGCATCCTCTAGGGCGTGGCAGAGCGCCACCAAGGTATTTTTGTAGTACACCCCAAAACTAAGGGGCTGCCTGCCTGATGGAGATGAATCTGCGGCAGAGGCGCTGGGCAGGCGATGAGCATCGCTGAGTTGTTGCAGAATCGAGCCTGGTAACATTTAGACGTGTTGATACGTGCGGGACTGAACGGGCAGTGAAAGCAGAGTGGTCATTACACCTTAGATAGGAGTTTAACAGAATTAACATTTGGTAACAGAGAGTGAACGATGAGCGAGAGCAGAAATAATTGCTGTAATTTCGCTGTCATTTCAGTCAGGAGGTGAAATCCGTCCTGACGATCCGATCCAAATTGAACTGCCACCAGAGCCTCACCAAGCGCTGCATCCGGTCTAACAAAGCACTCGGCAATTTGTTCATCGATTCCTCAAACACTCCTCATCGCCCTCCAAGCTAAAGCCGCTTTAATTCTCTTTAGGTCTACCAGCTAGCTATTCAAATTCCAACTAGGGAAGGAAACCAGCAGGTTGCCCAGTCGCTAGCATAAAAACGCACCAAGGGGATCAGGAGGGATGACGCTATGGAAGACGACGATCTATTAGGTATTGGTACACAAACCGGCAGTGGCAGTACGAGTGTGGTTTCAGGTGGCTTTTCCAGCAACAGCAATAGCGCCTTTTCTAGCAGTTCTAGCTCCGGCCCGACCAACTCCAACACCTCTAGCAACAGTGGGCTGAATTCTAATTTCACCAATACCGGCAGCAACAGTTTTAACAACACCAGCTCAGTTTTTGGCGCCAATTCGTCTCAATTTAGCAGCGTGAGTGGTGGCCGCTTGGGTACAAACCTGGGCACTACCAGCAGCAGTAACTTTCCCCAGTTCAACTTCAGCAACCCCAGTACTTCGCTGTTCACCAATAGCCAGTTCACCAGTGGCCAATCGACTCTGTTCAGCGGCAGTAGTTCGTTCACCAACAGGGGGGCTGGATTCGACCGTAACAGCAGTGGCGGCGGCAGTTTTGGTGGCTTCAACAGCGGCTTTAATGGTGGCTTTAACGGTGGCTTCAACAATGATTTTGATACTGACCTCACCAATGCCAATACAGGCAATGCTGGATTCGGTGGAAATGTTGGAACCGGGTCTGGCAGCAGCGGCAATTTGGCAATTAATCAGCGCAACGGCAACAATCGCAACAATCGGCTGCGGGGTGGACGGGGTAGCGATCTGATCCGGGGCTTGGGTGGCGATGATCGGATTACGGGCGGTGGCAGCAACGATATTTTGGTCGGTGGAGCGGGTGACGATCGCCTCAGCGGAGAAGCAGGGCGCGACCAGCTCTTGGGTGAGGCTGGCGACGACAGTTTGCTGGGTAATAGCGGCAGCGATAGCCTAAATGGCGGCAACGGACGGGATCGGCTGGCCGGCGGCCTGGGCCGGAACGAACTGATCGGCGGCAACAATCCTGATGTCTTTGTGCTTCAGATCGGTGGAACAGCAACAATTCAAGATTTTCAGGAATCGCGCGATCAGATAGCCCTACCTGCAACTCTGGGCTTTGCCGATTTGACCATTGGTCAGCAGGGGCGCAATGCGGTGATTAGCGTGGCTGAGAATCCACTTGCTGTTGTGCTCAATATCAGAGCCACAAGCCTGACCGCTGCTGATTTCACAACGGCCTAGTCAGTTAGGGAGCAGCGCTGTACCCAGAGGCAAGCCTCAGTTGCAACCTATTAGGAACCTGACAGTACAAGCTGGGCTGATTTGGCTTCAATCGGTGCGGTTAGCGCCTCCTCCAAAGCAGCAACTCCCAGCCGTTCTTCTAGGATCTGCATCACTTCGCGGCCAAAGTCATCTGGATTGCGCTGCCATGCCTCTAAGCAAACTTCGCCAAAGAACGACCCCAGCGGTTCCGGATTCCACAGCATCTTGCGCACCGTCCAGGGCGTCAGGTTCATCGGATCGTAGCCGGGTTTGAGAATCTCCTGCTGAAAGGCATACTGCTCTAGATGCGTGTGGGGTTGCAGCCCAATAAAGAAAATGGCTGGCTCGACCTTATCGGCTCCAAAAATGCGTTCCAGCTCCCGGTGATAGGCCAGAGTTTGGCGAATCGTATCGTAGGTTTCGTCGATTACGTTGAACGAGTAGTTGACCGATACTAGATCATTAAATCCAGCAGCTTTGAGGTCGCGACAGTTTTGCAGCACCGTGCGCAGGTTGTACCCCATCCGCATTTTGCGGACCAATTCTTGGGAACCGCTGGTGATGCCAATTTCAAAGTAATTCATGCCAGTTTTGACCATCAAGTCGCACAGCTCTGGCGTCAAGTTATCAGCCCGAATGTAGGCAGCCCAGTGGATATCGGTCATTCCCGCAGCCAAGATTTTTTGCAGTAACTCCACCGCATCGTCAATAAAGCGGCGGGCCGGAATGAACTGAGCATCCGTGAACCAGAAATTGCGCACGCCCCGGTCATAGAGCTGCTGCATTTCCTTCACCACTTCCTCAGTTGGGTTGATCCGCACCTGTTTGCCTTCCACCACTGTATAGACGCAGTAGCAACAGTTGTGGGGACAGCCGCGCTTGGTCTGTACTCCAATATAAAAGTCGTTTTCCTTCAGGTAATAGTCAAAATCAGACCAGATGCTGGCAATGTAGTCGTAGTTGCAGGCAGTTTTTTCTAGAGGCGTCGGCTGCTCGTGGATCATGCGCGAACGCGGCTGGGTCGCTCCTACGACATAACAGCGCTGATCAGAAAAGTCTTGGCCCTGAATCAACCGCTCCAGCAAAATTTCCCCTTCCCCAACCGAGACAATGGACCCGGCTGGCAAGGAGTTCGCCAACTGTTCATAAAACACGCTGACTGCGCCACCGCCCACTACCAATTGCACCGTCGAGCAGTAGCGTTTTGCCCGCTTCAGGCCGCGCCGAATCAGACCTAAATTGCGCCATAGTTCGCCGTAGTAGCCCTGAGCAATTCCCAGCAAACCAAGAGCGCCCCTCAGTTTGGTCAACGGATTGCCAGCATAGAAAAACTCAAAGGTATACTGCAGCGGATTGCCGCCTCGTCCTCCCACAGGAGCGTAAATTTGAATGTCGCGCCAGGAAAACACGAGCAAAGTAGGGCGGAACTCATCGATGCAGCGATCTAGGGCAGGAGCATAGTCCAAAGGCGGAATCGTGCCCAGATCAAAAATTCGCTGCTCAAGCGCAGGAAACTGCTTGTGAATATGATCGGCCAGGTAGACAACACCAATTGGAAAAATCGGGTTGCAAGGCAGGCGAACGTAGAGAATTCGGTCTTCCATCGCGGTTGGTATGGCGTAGTTGTAAAGCGAAGAATGGCAGCCCCTTGTAGCTCCAGCGATGCCATCAACATCATTGACATCGATAGGCAGACTTGAAGCAACGTCTTAAGCAAGCGCTTATTTTTTTCATATAACTTTACGATACCATTGACTTCTGCTGGCTGCATCGAGCTTTAGCTAGACCACACCAAGACACCTTGTAGTACAGTGTTGAAGTGCCTCTGATCCACAGCGCATGGAGTGCAAACTAAGGTTGGTAGTCGGATTTACAGCGAGCGGGGATCAGGCAGTGTTAAGGTCTAGAAGTAGTTTTTGTTCCGTAATTACGGCTCCTCTCCTATGGCCCAGATCTTTGATCCTATTCCACCGAATAGCCACGCTTACATGCTGTGTTGCTACGTCAATGCCACCAGCAAAATCCAAGTTGTCCGCATTACCAACATTCCCAACTGGTATTTCGAGCGGGTTGTGTTTCCAGGCCAGCGCCTTGTCTTTGAAGCCCTTCCCAGTGCCCACCTAGAAATTCACTCTGGTATGATGGCTAGTGCGATTTTAGCCGACACCATTCCCTGTGAGCGGTTGCGGATTGAAGCCGAACTAGAAGCTGACTTTGAGATGGAACCTGTGCTCGGTGCTGAGCACGATAGTCCTGCGGAGTCACTTGCTGCCGTTGTGTCAGCCGATTGAATTTGAATTGTATCTAGTTGATATGCCCCGTTAAGTTCACCGCCCCCGGGCAGCTTGCTCGTTTTGATGGCAATTGTTTGAGAAAACTGTTTTTATTCCAAATTTTCCCTGTTTCATACCTGTCTGCAAGAGTTTCTCTATTTAAGTTGGAGGAACTCTTAATTGTTTTATTGATTGTTTGATTAATTGCTTTTTCAGCCACCTATAGAAACCTACGGCCCATAGGGTCCATTGCTGAATTTGAGCTGAATTTGGCTGGTAAAGCCCTGTCGGAAGTTAACGACGGCTCAGGTCAAACTCCACAGAACTCCACAGAACTCCACAAGACTCCACAGTTGATTTGCCTGTTCATCCCTTGGCCTCTCTAAAGCGGTTCCCAATCCGCTACCTTGAAGGTATTCTGAAAGGCGGCCAGTCTTTGGCCAATCCTCTCATTTGAGCTGCGATTCGAGTGGCAGTATGCCTCAAGTTGTCTTAGTTCATCCCCAAATTCCACCCAATACAGGCAATATTGCTCGTACCTGTGCCGCAACCCAAACTCCGCTGCATTTGGTAGGGCCATTAGGATTTGAGATTAGCGATCGTTATCTAAAGCGAGCCGGATTAGACTACTGGCCCTATGTCAATCTGACTTATCACGAGTCGCTAACCGACTTTCACAGCTATTGCCAACAGAAGGGCGGACGCTGTCTTGGCTTTAGCACTTCAGGCGCATATAGCTATACCGACTTCGAATATCGAGACGACGATTGGTTACTGTTTGGTTGTGAAACTGCTGGTCTGCCGTCTGACGTTTTGCAAGCCTGTGATGCGACGATTTTCATTCCCATGAGTCAACCCCAGGTCAGGAGTCTGAACCTATCGGTGAGTGTGGCCATTGGTCTGTTTGAAGCAAAAAGGCAGCTCGGTTATTTCTTGGAAGCAAGTGCCCCCAAACCACCTCGATAGCCCAGCATTATTCTAAGAATCTGTTTGAAACGCCCCCTAAACTTCTCATTCTGGGGAATTTTCCCAAACCGCTGCTGTTCAAAATTTCCCACCGGTGGAGAATTATAGCCCTGCGGGCATCCAGTAAAGGGGGTGGATCCAGCGACAAGATCCCAATTGTCCAAGATTGCCGTAATACGGGTGGATTTATAGGTAGCTACATTGCTCTACTGGTCGGCAGCAGGCTTGTTTAGTCTCGCTGGTTATTTTCACTATATTCGTATATGCAAATTTGCTGATTGAGTTGAGTAATTGCAAAGGCGACCAACTATAAGAAGCAACTGATTAGAATAACAAATTGCTCGCGTTAATGAATCAAATCAACTCGCTAAACTGGTTCAGGCAAGCCTTATCTCAATTCCGTCTTCTAGATTACTAATTCTCGCAATCTCTTATAAAAAATTTGTATAACGCAAAACTAGAAATCACTAACTTCAAGTCATATTTTGTTAAACCGCTAGCAAATTCGAAAGATATCGGAACTAGGCCGCTTCAAGCCACTAGATTGTCAGGTCTGTCAACCGCAAGATCTGTGATAACCAGGTTCGTTTTCGAGGAAAGCTATACAAATTATCAAAGCAATCTTGGCAGAAAATTCTGAGCGAGTTTTTAGTAAATTGAACGGCGTCAAAGCCTTATAAATCAAGGATTGCAGCAGCTCTTGAGCCTCCTCTAATCAATTGCCTTTCCAGTTAACTGACTTGACGACAATCCAAGGATCAGTTAAACATTAATCTCGATTGTTTTTGTTGCAGCTATCATCCTGCTACAGGTTGATTTGCTAGATTTCTATGGGGTTAGAAAAACAGCTAATCCCAAGGCTGGGATCAAGTGGGTGCAATCTTTTTCGATTCTTTAAAGGTCAAGTCTTGAATTTTCTGACAACTGGTGTAAGCTTGTTTAAGTCAAAAAAGCAGGGTAATCTTACCTAGTCCGACCTTAATGATTGTGATCTTGATCTCTGTTCCTAGTGACTCGAGTCACTGACTGGGCTCAAGCAAACTCTAAAGTTCGATTTGGTTCCAGGATAGTTAAGCGCTGCTCTTTAGGAGGTTATTCTTTTGAAGCGAGCATTTCTGCGGAAGGTTAAGCCCGTTTCCTGCTCACTCTGTGTCACTCACGCTGATGTCAATCATGCCGGTGCAAGCCACGTTCAAGCAGGAGATTCTGAGGAGGCTCCATCAGGGGTGAAACGTCGAGCACGTACCTCTGCTGCCATGGTTGGTCTGGCATTGTCGATGGGTGCAACCAGTCTGCTGGTTCCTCGCCAAGGGGATAGTGCACAGGCGGCCGAGTCCAAGATTCCGGAGGCGACTCCTTCTTCAGTCTCCCAGATGGCAGCTGCCCCTGCGTTGGATACTGGACTAACTGTCTCTCCAGCGGCGGGTGAAACCATTGAGCATATTGTGCGTCAGGGCCAAACTCTACGGCAGGTCGCTGAACGCTACAGGGTAGATATTGAATCGCTCGCGGCTGCGAATGGCCTCACCACCCATGCGAGTTTGAAAGCAGGTCAAGTTCTCAAGATTCCGGTTAGTTCTGCAGGTGTAACTGAGCCAGATGCATCTCGTTCTCCTCAGTTGACGGCATTAGCTGATTTGAACCGCCTGCCTAGCCCTACAGATAGTTCTGTTAGCGGTGCCGACAGCAGAGCCAATCAAGTACGAGCTGAGCGGGATAGAGCGTTAGGCCGTCTGCAGCAGGAGCGCAATAAGCTCAAAACTAGTCTGGCGGAGTTGCGGCGTGAGGAGTCTGGTACTTTAGTTGCAGGTGTAGAGGGAGTGGTAGCTGAGCCGGCAAAAGGCCCAGATCAGCCTCAGCAAAACCAGCGTCCAGTTATCACTGAAATGCCTGGCGACTCGGAGCCTAGCCCATCTCCCATTGCGATTCTACCCAGCCCGGTGGCTAGCCCATCGGTTCTGGACAATCAGGTTGCCCCAGCACCTAGTCCTGATCTGGACTGGATGCGGGTGAGCCGCTCACTAATTCTGGCTCCCGAAGCTGCCACAGCCACTGTGCCCTCTGTGCAGCCGTCAGAGCAGCCTGAAGCGAGTTCTCAGGTAAATCCGGCTCAGCCCAGCAGAGCATCAGCGCGACCAACTGCAACCCTGCCTGCGGTGCCGCCTGTCCAGATAGCAGCTTCAACCCCCAGCCTTGAGCAGCAGGTTTCATATCGGGTAAATCCAGGTGATACGGTAGCTCAAATCGCTCGTGCTCACAACATTACTCAGGCTACTCTCATCTCTGCGAATCGCCTCAGCAATCCGAATGTGATTTTTGTGGGTCAGGTCTTGCGATTGCCAGAATCCCAGCAGGAAGCATCTAGCCGTTCTGTAGACCGGCCAACCGTTCCCTCGGTCCTACCGGCTTCGACCGTTTCAGTATCAGCATCTGAGCAGGCCGAAAAGCTACCCAGCGTAGTGCCGTCTGTTTCTCAAGCTGACTCGACCGAGGCTCGCACCCTGGCTGTCGTACCTTCCACCATTGCTCCTAGCGGATTGCCCTCGCTGACTTCCCCGGTTGACGCTTTGCCTGATACATCGGAAGCAGCCACAGGTCGGAATCCCTACGTGCAGTCCTTGCTCTCGGAAGTGAAGGCTATGCGCGAGAAGTTGACGCAGCCGCCTGCCACGGTTGCAGCTGTGACGACTCCGGCCGCTGATACAGCAGAAGCCGCTGCCAGCCTGCAAGACGTTAGTGCAGTTGAGGTTCCAGTGCGGGTCGATTCACGAGCTGCTTCATTGGAACCAGGGACCACTCGTCGGCCCCAGGCGCTACGAGTAGCTCCTCGCCAAACTACGCCAACTGTAGTCGCTGCGGCTCCTATGGGGTCTGAGAATTACGCCCCTCTGCTAGAGCCGATTACGGGCCGGATGGTCTCTCCCGATTTGCCTTCCTTGCCGAATGCTGACCGTTTTCTGCCGGATGGCATTTTCAAGGGCTACATTTGGCCTGCCCGTGGCGTTCTCACCTCTGGATATGGCTGGCGCTGGGGCAGAATGCATCGCGGTATCGATATTGCCTCTGACATTGGCACGCCAATCTATGCTGCCGCTACAGGAGTGGTTGAATACGCCGGCTGGAATTCTGGTGGCTACGGCAATATGATCGAAATCCGCCATGCTGATGGCAGTATGACTCGCTATGCTCACCTAAACGCCATTTACGTGCAGCAAGGCCAGCGACTCGGCCAAGGAGAGCAGATTGGTGAAATGGGCAGTACAGGTTATAGCACTGGCCCCCACCTCCACTTTGAAGTTCACCTGCCTGACCAAGGAACGGTCAATCCAATGGCCTACCTGCCGGCTGAGTAGGTCCCAGCTCAACCGCATTCGCGATTTCAGTTTGAAGAAATTTAGGGGGCAGCGCTGCCCTCTTTGTTTATTCGTTTCAGCCTCTACCTTGAGTCAACCGCAAGCTTCAATTCGAGAAATCTATTCGCCAAACCTGGTCAACAACTCTCGTTTTGTGCTACTTTAATAAAGCTGGAAATTTCGCACGCCCTTAACTCTGGTTGGTGCTCATCAGTAGCATAATCCGAGAGCGGTTCGAAATTAGTAGTTTGAAGTAAAAAATACAAGGCTCAGTAGCTCAGTGGTTAGAGCAGGGGACTCATAAGCCCAAGGTCGCAGGTTCAAATCCCGCCTGAGCCATCAACCAAATCAAGTTCTGGAAAGCGTTTCGGGAGGTCATTCCAAGACCTCCCGAAACTTTTTTTGGGGTAAAACGGTGGAGTTTGGGGTAAAAAGTGGTGGAAGTTTGGTGGAAAAAATCAGTGCAGATGAACTACTATGATGGTAATTCAGCCTGAAATTGCAGATGAACTCTGTAGATTGCTAATAACCCGACTACTTCGGAGGCGCTATTATGCAACCCAGAAAACGCCAAAGCAAGGGAATGGTTTCTGTCATTTCCACCCACGATCGGTTGCAGCTTCGGTTTCATTTTGGCAGACACTCAAGTTAATCGGAAAGTGGCAGAGGCAAAAGCCAAGCTTATTGAGTCAGACATGATTTATGAGCGCTTTGACCCAACCCTGGAGAAGTACAAGCCTCAAAATGCCTTGAGTGTTGCCAACACTGCTGCACCACTGCCCGTCCCCAAAACATCACTGCTTGACCTGTGGGAGAAATACACCCAGTTTCAGCAGGCGCATTTGGAAGAGACAACGATTATTAGGGACTACGGCAAGATCGAAAAACGCATCCGGAAATTTCCCAAACCCTACCTAGAGGATACCATTGCCATTCAAGCTCACCTGCTGACCGAGTTTGCAGCAGAAACAGCCAAGCGCACCCTGAAACAGCTTAGTGCTTGTTGCAACTGGGCAATACGAAAAAAACTGATCTCCGAGAATCCATTCAAAGAACTGGCTCAGGAGGTTAAGACGAAGAAGGCGAGCAAAGTGTCTCGCAAACCGTTTTCCAAAGAGTGTGTAGCGGCAATTATTGCGGCGTTTGAACATAACACTTACTGCTCGAAATACTCTCCGATTCCCCATTCCTACTATGCTCCCTATGTCAAATTCCTGTTTCATACCGGTTGCAGACCCGAAGAAGCGCTCGCGCTCAAGTGGAAGCATGTTGAGAAGAACCAGATCCACATCTGCGAAGCTGTCGCCACTGATGTTCGCATTCGGAAAACAACCAAAACCGACACACCTCGCTACTTCCCCATCAATGAAGAGCTAAGAGCTGTCTTTGATGCAGTCAGACCAGAGAATCTCGATCCAAATGCCCTCGTATTTCCAGCTAGAGGGGGCAAGGAGATCGATACTCATAATTTCCTCAACCGGGTATGGAGACCCGTGGTGGAAAAACTGGTGGAAGCAGGCAAGGTGAAGGAGTATTTGCCCCAGTACAACTGGCGGCACACATTTATTACGCTCTGTTTGGAGAGCGGGATTATATCCAGGCGAGTGGCAGATTGGTGCGGCACTTCAGTAGCGGTGATTGAGGAGCATTATGCAGGAGCGATCGCGCATATCCAAGTTCCTCCCTTTGGATTGACCGATCAAACAACTCTGGAAGATTAGGGGTAGATTTCTAAAGGTGATCTTCAGGAACAACAAAGATAACAGGCATGGCGCTACCCGTTAGCTCATTAGAAGTTGCCTCTGTTCGCACCGTGATGACCCTGGTGGGAATATCGCCGTAGTTGCTCTTTAAGACGATCGTCCTCCCGACGGTGCGGAGCACCATCGTGGTGTTTGGGGCGGGAACATGCGACAGGGCAGTGATCGTGCCATCCAACTCTCGTAAGCGCTTCAGATCATCTACAAACTCTGACTGCTTCTGCTGCGCTTCTTGGCAGACCCACATGGCGGCACACAACCGAATCAAAACTGGAGTCATTGGCTTACCTCTTCAAGTTAATCCAACGGTGACTGAGCAGGTGGATCAAACACTAGCTCAAATTGAGTCTTGGGCATAAATCGCCGCAATTTTCTTAAGTGATCTTCGCCATCGCTTCGATTGCGAAAACGAACTAGATCTGAGCGCTGGGCATTCGGCTGAATTAGGACAATCACCCAGGGACGAGCCTCGGTCGCCCTCCGGGCGGTGCGGAGCACCATCGCGCAAGTGAAAGGGGCAGGTTGAGTGGACATAGTGCAATTGCAGACACAACTTGTCAGCCTACTGGTAGAGCACCCGTCAAAGAAGCGCCACTGGCAATTGAAAAATTTGAATTTATGCGCTGAGAGAGTCTGGATTCTGTGGCTGAACTTGTTGAGATGCAGGACACAACCGATCGAATAGATCTGGCGGAATTTCGTCATAGTGCTCCAACAGAAAGTCCATCAATGCCAAATGTCGTAAATCATCCAGGCTTGGGGCACGGTAGTGTTTGCCTTTGCCAAACCAGCGGCGTACAGTGGAGGGAGAACGGGAACAAATGCTGGCGATTGCCTCATGACTCACTTCCCACTTGGCATAGAAGCGACGAGGAGAAAGTCCGAATTGGCAGTTGGCATAGAGGTTGATTAGTGCCAGGTCTCGATCGCTCAGGGGACGAGGACGAGTCATGGGTATTTTCCCTCCTTCAGTGATTCCAAATCTTCCTCCCAAGCCGTATCGGCATGGATTCCACTGGAAGTGTCTTTGAGCCAGATCAGATACTTCCACTCCCACTGCCCACGATGGGAAGCAAAGGCAAAGAATCGTCTAATGACGATGCCGCTATCGGTTTGGGTATGGTTGGACAAAAGCAGCCAGCGCACTAATTCGCCATCAAGAAATCGGGGGACTGAGGTTTGGTGGGGAAAGCTTTCAGGGAGGACAAACGGATGTTGCAGTGGCTTTAGATCCAGCTTGGGGAGATCTGCGATCGTCCAAAGATCAGCATTTCTCACGACGTTGAGATAGCCAGCCAACATTCTGCCGTTGAGACTGACACAGAGTTGTTGGATGAGGAGCGTAGCAAGATGCTCTAGTTCCTGCTCCTCCAAATGCATCCGTGCGACATCGAAGTCTGGATCACAGAAGTTGCTCAGCACCTCAATTAGCTCAGTGATGCCAAATCACAAAGGGCTTGCTGATAACTCGTGGGTAGGTCGGATCGATCGCTGACAAGCGGCGTGGATGTCATGGGTCAAGCCTCTCAAGAGAAAACAGATTCCATCGCAGCAGAGACGTTTGTTGTGGCTGAACTCATGGGATGAAGCTCCTTGGAAAAACGAAACCCCAAGCGGGAGAGCCTGGGGATGAACTACGGCTGCTAAAGTACTCAGTGCCATCGAACGCGACTAACAGGGTGGTTGCAACCGAGCGAAACTGGCTCAACTGCTTTTGCTCATCCAAAACTTGCAAGATTTCCTCAAATACAGGAAAAACCTGCTGTGGGTTCACTCCATCGAGCAAGTCCCGAATGTGGTTGTCACACGGGATCTGATGCACTCCAAATAGGCTCTGAGCGTTGCTGTGCCCCTTATTGCCTCGCATCATGCGTTGGTACGCCAGAAAGGACGGGGTTTGGGTGAAGAATACGCTAAACGCGCTTAAAGCAGCATCTTCCATGCCATAGCGAGTATTCTTGCCCGTGCGTTTGTCTGGTAGCGATGACAGCACCTGGCGAAAAGAATCCACGATGGTATCGAACAAACCCCGTTCTTTCAACCGCTCTGGCTCTATTGGCTCATTTTAGATGTCCTCACAATACCGATATTTCTGAGATTTGACAGCGTTTCCTCATACTGAGAATTGCTGCTCTTCCAGAAGAAAAATCCCGCACTGACCACAGCTTAGAACAATCGGAGCCGCTGCCTTTAGATCCATTGGGCAAACGCCTCTGCCTTACTTTCCCCTACCGCTGGCAGGCGATTGTCGGAGTAAACGAAGCCAGTCCCCAGTGGCAAACGCTCACCAAGTACCCCCTGCGTCCGCGTGTGCTCTGGCGGCTGTGGCAGGATGCCTCTCAGTTGGTGGGCGTGCGGTTTGATGACCAGACGCGGTATGGGGTGATTGATATTGATCAGGGCAGCCCCTATTACCCCAGCCAAAATCCTCATGCCCTAGCCACACTCCGAGCTGCTCTAGAGACGATTGGGATCTATCGCACGGTAGTAATCCGCTCTAGCTGGTCTGGGGGCCTGCACCTTTATTTACCGCTGCCTGAGGCAGTTCCCACCTTTGGGCTAGCAAGTGCCCTACAGCAGTGCCTAGAGGCACAAGACCTCTCCATCGCTCAGGCACAGCTTGAGGTCTTTCCCAACTGCAAGAGCTATGCCTACAACGGCTCCTACAGCGAATACAATGCCCACCGGCTACCGCTGCAACCCCACTCCGGGTCCTGCCTGCTCGATGCAGACCTCAATCCTACCTTTAGCGATCTAGGCCGCTTCTTTGAGCAATGGGACTTGGCGGCAGCGGCTCAGGATATGCGGGAGCTGAGAGAAGCCATTAGCACCGCTCGAACCAATCGCCGAGGCAAACGGCGCTGCTATACGAATGACATTGAAGCATGGCTAAGCGATCTGCGAACCGAGATGGCCGAAGGCTGGACCGGCTACGGGCAGACCAACCACCTGCTCAAGACGATTGCCTGTTATGGCGTGGTGTTTGAAGGGTTGCAGGATGAGGAGCTAACTGAGTTTATTCACACTAGCGCGATCCAGGCTCCTGGCTACTTCCAATGGTGCCGCCACCAGCATGAGATCAAGCTCAAAGCGGCGGTATGGGCGCGATCCGCGCAGGGCTATTACTGGAGATTAGGTGATGAACGGCAGCGAGAAGGAATCTTTCACGGCAGCGGGACAGATAACGTCATTCCCTTTTCTAAAAACTTGCAGCGTTCTCAGGAGGCCCAGGAGCGGATTCGCACCATCGTGAGCCAACTTACAGCCGAGGGCACTCTACCAGAAACCCCTACCGCTAGAGCCAGGGTGATCGCGGCGCAGGGCGTCAGTTTGAAGACCCTATACCGCCATCCAGAGCTGTGGCATCCCGATCACTGGATCGCTATAGAGCAATGGTGTAAAACACCAGATGTGGAGCCGGATTTAGCGATTAAGGAAGAAAATTCGGAGGAGCTGTCTGAATCATCAAAATCCTCTGATGGCAAGGAATTTTACACTTCGGAAAGCTTAATGAAGGGTAGGGCAATTGAATCGGGCTTGGTGCCCTTTCCATCTGCTTCATCTGTCCGCCGCTCGTCGATGAGTGAGCAATGCTTGGAGAACTTTCCTAAATCTTCTTCTGCTCAGGAATTTGAAGCTTCTAATGTGATTCAGCTTTGTTTTCCCCAGCTAGCTTTATTCAATTCTCTTGATCCTACTGAAGTTGAAACTGATTGTCTGGAGGCGATGGTTTGGGGTGATCGTTACTTTGTGCTGCGTCGATTAGTTTCGCTTTGGTCTGAGGGGCACGCTGATTTGGTTAGGGATCTTTGCAAGCGCCATTCTGACTGGAAGTTTGAGGTGCGGGCCTGTGGGCCCGTGGAGGTAAACCGTGATGCTCCTTAAGGGTATGCAGCTTGCGTTTCTCGGTCAAGTTTCACCCTATTTGTTTGGGAATCCTCCTTTACCTGGCGATCTGTTGGCTACTTCAAGCGGAGAAGCAGTTGTAACAAGGCTGGAGCTGCTTGGGTTGGAGCTGTTGGTTTGGGCGGATTATGGCAGTGGTATTGAGCAGCCGCATGGTCGGGAGTGTGCAACCTGCAACTTGAAAATAGTGCTAGGGGGTCCTGCGGAGATGGGCTGTGCCTCTGATTCAAACTTTGAAACCAAAGCCTGTGGTTGGATTGGCTGGAAGCAGACGAAGCGAGAGCGCAAAAAGCGGGCCCCTTGGATCTGTCGGCAGGCGTGGCTCTACTGGGAGGAGCCAGGAGGTAAGAAACGGTCGCGCTATATTCCCAAGGCGAAGCTTGCGGAGGTGGAGCGGTCGGTTTATGAGCTGAGGCGACCCATTTATGAGACCTTGAAGCTGTTGGAGAAGCACTGATTTTTCTGGCTAGAGGATAGTTGCAAGCTATTTTGAAGGAAATGCTTATTCTGTATGGCGATTTTGAACTACACCACGACTATTGATTCATTGAAGACGATTGGAGAGATTCAGGCAATTCTGGCTAAGCATGGTGCCTGTAGTGTCTCCACAGAGTTTAGTAATGGTGCTCCTGTTGGTATTCACTTTGCCATTGACCTCAACGGTGAACTACTTAACTTCAAACTGCCTAGTAACGCTGAGGAAGTTTACCAGGTGCCCAAAAAGGACACAAAGGTTCCCAATCGTTATAAAACCTAGGAGCAGGCCCGTCGCGTAGCATGGCGAATCACGAAGGATTGGGTTGACGCTCAGATGGCAATTGTTGAATCGGGTTTAGCGCTTTTGCCGGAAGTGTTTTTGCCTTATGCGGTTGCTGTTAATGGGCAAACTTTGTTTGAGGCGGTGCAGCAAAATAGCTTAAGGCTATTGACTGGAGAGAGTTAAACCTTGGAATGCTGTGCTCTGCGTCGGAAAGGGGATTTCGCTGAGGGATAGTGTGTCTGGTGGTGCTAGGGGATTTTGCACGCTGTTGTGGCCGAGGCTAGGGGTTCTGTTTCCTAGAAATCGAGTGTTTCCCTGTAGTTCCTCAACTCGCTTGATGACGGTGCGAATGGCTCGGTTCACGGTTCTTGGGGAAAGTCCACTTTGGCTGAAATCCAGTAATCCTTGGCGGGCTAATTTTGCCCAGGAATAGTTGCCCAGGTAGTTGGCAAACCGTTTGTAGGAGCCTGCAATTTCCGAGTAGCTGTATCGCCGGTTTGCTAGTTCCATTGTCTCGATGCGGTTGCGAGGGTTTTTCCAGTCAATCAGGATGACCAACTGCCCGGTCCTGACATCACCGGCTAATAGATGGCGTCGTTCGATGTCTAATACAAATGAGGTTTGTCCTAACCCAATTCCTTTTGCAACGCCGATATCTTGCCCAGTTGTGTTTCCATAATCCATGACAACTGTGAGGCCGCGTCTTGCTGCAATGTAGGTATCGTTGTCGAATCCTCCTACTAAAAGAAATGAACCTTGTCCTAGTAATGGGTCAATGGTTGCTTGTAGCCTATCCCTTCCTGCTAGCCCATAGGCAAGTTCTCCAGACTTTGCTTTTAGACGGTCGTTACTTGGTGTACCAATTACTTCTTTGAATGTACCGATAGTCATTGCGGTCATCCAAACTCTTCTATATCCATTTAAGTCAACAGAATCTATACTTTGCTTGAACCTGCCATACTTTGAATTAAATGTTGATTAATTCCCTCAGAAGTAGGTTTTCCACTACCCTGAGAAGTTGTGGTCCACACTAGAACAGTTGCTGGAGTACACCACTGATGAGAATTGATTTGGATGCCAATGAAATCCACTGGCTCAAGTATTGTCTATTGATATCGATGCACCAATTGCCGCCTTGGAATACAGAAGTGAAAACAACGTATCAGGGTATCTTGACTAAGCTAGAGGACAATCACTGCATCGGACTTGAGCTAAGGTCGGAGCAGGGATTTGGGTTGAACCAAGCCCAGCAGTGGGGCAGCCACCGGATTGATCCAACGGGGCAGATTGAGCGGGGTGATTAACCTTTGGGAGGTTTCTGGAGGCGCTCTTGTAGCTCTTGTAGCTTCTCTTGAGACTCTTTGTTCATCTGGGCGCTGTATGTGATGAAACCAAATCCAGTCGCCGCTGTTAGCCCTGCTTCGGTGAGCCGATTTGTCAGCACCAACGCGCTGGCTGTGATGCTCAGTATCGTTGTGGCGACAACCCCAAGCGCATAGAGATTATAACTATGACGAGCCTGACGCAGGGTTTCGCGCCATGCCTCCTCTTGAATCGTCTTGCTCTGGCCCTGGATGGGGGGTGTTGGTTTCTGGATAAATGGCTTACGATTGAAGAACGGGAAGCGAATAGACATGATGTTGACTCCTAGTTTGTCCTGACCGTTGGTTAGAAAAATCGTTGAGGCCCGTCTGACTCTCACCTCAGGCGGGCTTCGTGTGTTGATACTTATTAGTGACTGAAGCAGGGGTGGAGTGACGGGTAAGGGCTACACTCACGCAACATGACCGTGAAAAATGCGGCTAGTTTGACCTGAATTTTCTACTCTATGTTCAAGTGATTTACAGTTTGAGTTGAATCTTTGTTCTGATTGCTGTTAAGAATTCCGTAAATTGGCGTAATTCGTTAAAGGTCAATTAATCCCAGAACTAACTGACTGCTTGCCTTCTAAAAATAACAACACAAACTTTAACTTCATCAATAGGCGCTTTACCGATTCTTTACCCGAATTCGGGTAGGAGCGCGGAACGATTTTTTCCCCAGGCTTTTCATAATATGGGCATGACGCTAGGAAAAAATTCGCAATGACAGACCCGAATTCTGCTACCCTCAACCCGATTCGCCCCGATGAGCTGATGCGTGAATTAGGCATCAAAAAGGACGCTTACTACGCCTATCTGAAGCATCTGGGTATCAAGGCATCTAAAGATTCAGATGGCAAATCTTACCTCACTCAAGAGCAGGCTAATCAGATCCGTGCTCTCCGGTCTCATGTTGAGACAACCGGAAAGATGGAGGGATTTCCTAACAGCAACGAGTCCAGCCTGGTCTGTGCCCAATCCACCGATTTGCTCGATGCAGCCGTTGCTCAGGCCACTCAAAACACCGGCCCTGATCCTGACGGCCTGGATCTAGAGGACTTGATTTATGAGGCGGCTGAGTTGAAAGGGCAGCAGTTGGTGATGGGAGACTTGATCAAGCTAGAGTTAGCCAACCGGCTTACCTATGAGGACCTGCCCGATGCCGTGAAGCAAAAGGTGGACCGGGTGCGGGAGGCGGCTAACCCAAAATACCAGCCCGCCCATCTAGCCGAGCAGCTTCTGGAGCGGTGGCGCAGTCAGCACCAGACTCAGGCAGCCTGATCTACGCCAAGGAGTTGGAGCAGATCAGCGCGGCGATTCGCTCTGGCTATAGTGTGCTGGTGCTGGGTGAGGCGGGCAGTGGCGTGGATGAATTGGCGCAGGCGCTCTATCGTCGATTTGCTGGCGAGCTGGATGTGGCAATTGCTATCTACAAAGGCAGCGGCAAGCAGTTCTTTAAGGTCGTAGCCGAGCAGCTCGATATTCCTACCGAGACTGGGGACGGCAAGGCCCTGACGATGGAGGTGCTCAAGGAAGAGATTGCCCTCAACTGCTCACCGGACACCTTGCTGATTCTGCCGGAAGCCAAACGCCTCACCACCGGCATTCGCTACTGGCTAGAGGATCTGATTACCGCTGGAGCGCGAGTAGTCTGCTTTGCCGCCGCTAATCCCGGCAAAGATATTTTTCTAGAGATGATCGAGGTGGAACTGGAGCTGCCGAGTGAGCGCCATATTCGAGCGGTGATGGAGACCGAAGCCCAGCGGCAGGGGGTAAATCTTGATTCCTCTCGTCTAGCGGAATTGCAGCCACTGGCAGGGCGCAACCCGATGCTGGCTCGTAAGGTGATTCGGCGCGAGAAGCTGGGCCTGAAGCAAGATGTGGTGGAGCATACCCAGTACGTGGTGGTGATGCCGGTGATTGTGGCGGCGCTGTTTAGCTTTGCGGTGGTGCGCTTCATTGGGGTGGGGACGGGCAATACTGCGCTCTACATCATCGGTGGGGTCTGCTTGGTAGCGGCGATGGCGTTGAAGCAGTTGGGCTACATCAGAGGCGCGAGGAAGCGGTTGGGGCAGTGAAGGCAGCTCGTCTGTGGCATAATGAGCCATATTGCATCGTCCGATGAACAACTTCCTGGGGGTTTCGCGATGACTGTTACCCTCTACAAGTGGACACTAGATCGCTACCATGCGGCGCTTGATGCTGGGTTGTTTGAGGATCAGCCGGTGGAGTTGTTGCAAGGAGATCTGGTGGTTATGACTCCAGAACGGGAACCTCATGCGTGTTACAGCAGCGATGGGGCAGAATACTTGCGGCGACAGTTGGGCGAGCGAGCGTCGGTGCGTGAAACCAAGCCGGTGACGCTGCCCGATGATTCGGAGCCGGTGCCTGATATTGCGATTGTGCAGCCTCCCCTGCGGCGCTATCTGGATCATCATCCCCATCCTGATGAAATCTTTTGGTTAATTGAATACTCGGATACATCCTTGGCAAAGGATTTAGGTAAGAAGCGGCAGGTGTATGCTGAAGCGGGAATTGGGGAATATTGGGTTGCTGACTTGAGGAATGCTCAGTTGAAGGTGTTTCGTGGTTTAGAACGGGGCAGCTATCAAACGGAACTGACGCTGACAGAGGGAACGATTTCACCGCTGGCGTTTCAAGATGTGGTCGTGGATGTGCAACGACTATTTACCTAGATTAGGGGCAATAGGGCGCTGAAGCAGCTGGGGCAGTGAAGTACCAAACGTCTAGAGGGTCATCAAACTGCCCCAGCACGCACTCTGACTGTAGCTATGGCTTGACAACACTTGCCCCGGCTCGATTCAGACGGAGCGTTTGCACGGTTGCTCGACCGATAGGCGTTAGTCCGATGATCAGGGTAGTATCTTCACTCCAGGCAAAATGTTCGCTCCAGGTCATGGTCCGTGGATTGTAAAGGGGTATGGGTGTCAGATCAATTGGGTCAATGCCTTCGGTTTTAGAGTATTTGTAGTTCCGGAGCAAGTTAGAACTGCTCGAAACTGGGAAACGGCTGACTATGATGAAGGCTTGCGGCAACAGCTAGGTTTACCACCTAGGCCAGAATAATCAAGCTGATTGCAACTGTGGGAATTTTGAGGAAATATTGTTCAGCCTATACTTCCCATGATGTCCCTCACCCACGCCACCATTGCCGCCGCCGGAGCCTCCCTGATCCTCGGCACGGCCAACCCCCTGGCGCTCGGTTTGGCAATCCTCGGCTCGCAGCTCCCCGACCTCGACACCACTACCAGCACCATCGGCCAGATCTGCTATCCCATCAGCAGTTGGATTGAGACCCGCTTTCCCCATCGCAGCATTACCCATTCCCTGCTGGCGACCCTGGTTCTAACGCTGACCAGTTTGTTCATCGGCTCCCTGCTCAATCAGGTCTGGACCTTACTAGCTCTGCCACTGGGTCATCTATTGGCCTGCTTCTCAGACACTTTTACCAAACAGGGCGTGCAGCTCTTTTATCCCTATCCTGCCTGGGCTGTGAGCGTCAGTAATCCGCGTCGCAGACTCAAGACTGGGGGAGCCGGTGAGCTTTGGGTGCTAGGGGGTGCCATCGTGACCCTGATGGTCGGGATCTACTTTGCTACGGGCGGTGGCATTACCCAGCAGGTGAGTCAGGTGATGGGCCTCAAGGAGGGGATATTCCAGTCCTATAACCGTCATGCCACAAGCCATCATGTCTATGCTGAAATCAAAGGCGTCTGGGCCAGCGACCGCAGCCGAGCCGACGGGCGATACTTCATCCTGGGCACAGAAGGTTCAGAGTTTGTGGTGACTGATGGCAAAGGTATTTACAAAACAGGGCAGCAGTTGATCGCGGAGCATTTGTCTACTTCGGTGGGAGAACCGGCTATTACCCAGAGCGTGACGCTGAATTTTGCGGATGAGGAGGCTACTGCCAAACTCGAAGAGCTGGTATCTCGATATCCAGGTACCTTGATGTCCTTGACTGGCTCCCTCGTTGTAGACATGCCGGAAGCCATCACTCTGATTCCCCAGCCCAGGCAATACCAAACTGCTTCACTCACTGGCAGCACCCTCAGCCTCACCCACCACCCGATTGAACAGGCTTTATTGCAACTGAAGGACCAGTATGCGGTTGGAATGCTAACGGTGAAAATTGTGCAGCCCAGGCCGATTGTTCTGGCCGCAAGACAGTAGGTATAGCAGACCTCTGCATTGGCGTAGAGGCTATTGGCGCAATCCAGCCTGTGGTGAGGGATATCCAGAGCACCTGTCCTGCGGCCAGAAGAATCGGTGGCTCTGGATTGAACCCATATTCGTTGGTGGATAACAAATCTGGGCATTCTCATAGCAACCGTCATTGAATTAGAAAATCGGCTGATTTTTCTGGCCGTAGGACAGGTGCAATGAGGCTTGGTACTACACTCGCATTGGCTGGACTAGCAACCCTAGCACTTGCCTATATCTTCCCAACTACTCTGACCTTTGCTCCTACGGCTCTCTAGCTGCCTGATTATGTCCGGAGTATTGTTATAATGGCAGCGTATCAGATTTACTGGCAGAAAGCATTTTCTGCTGATCTCTCAAGTTCAGTTAGGGCCTTGTAGTCGAGGGCGGTGATCCGGATGAATGCCCCTATGAGCGCGATCAGAGAAAATTTGCTGCCATTCTGGAGTCAGCAGTGGGCAGGTCGCTAATTCAGCCGTTGCTGCCTCGTTCCCGCGTGGATGATACATGATTTGATTGGCGCGTGTAATTGTCCACTGTGGATAAGGACGCTCAAGCAGGGTGATAGGCAAATTGGGTTCTACATAACCTTCTTTAAGAACCCGACAAGCCCAACCTGTGCGCCCACTTTTCTGTAGCCGCTGCCCCAAATTCTTGATGCGCCAATAGCGAGCAAGTACCCAGCAAGGTTGACGGGGGTGTCCAACCTGAATCTGAACTTTATTACCAACTGCATAGGTATCACCAATGCAAACAGTTTCTTCAGTTTGCCCTGTCACCGTAAAGTTTTCGCCCCAAGCTCCGTAGGGAAAATCAGGACGATCCAATTCCTCGCGCCAAGCTTTGTAATGCTCTGCAACATAGACCAAGACAGCTCTTTCAGGTCCGCCATGAATTTTTGTATTCCCCACACCATCTCCAGCCAACCCATTGACTCCTACCCAAATTGGCTGATTGACGCATTTTTTCTCAATGGCAGTCGTAACTGGGCGATCCATCCAATCAGCAGCTCCTTTTTCACCGTAGCTTTTGGGCAGTCCAATTTGAATTGAAGCCAAGTAGGGCGGTTTAGAAGTTGAATCTGCTTGCTTGTTGCCTGAATTACTAGTTGGATTGGAGACTTGTAAACTGTCCATTTGATCTTTCCCTAAAATTCAGTAAATGACCTTCTGCCCTACTTGCCGCTCCAGTGGACAAATCGCTTTTCAGTCACAAGGAAAAGCATATTCAGAACATAGCCAAGAATCCCTGTCACCAAGATGGAAGCGTACATATCTTTGACATTTAATACCTGCTGGGAATCGATAATCCGGCGACCCAACCCATACTGAGTCCCAATAAACATCTCAGCAACGATTACGATCACTAGCGCAACGCTGATCCCTGTTCGCAGTCCGATAAAAGTCTGGGGGAGACTTTCCCAAAATAAGACATCCCGAAAGATTGCCCACCGAGAAGCTCCCATCACCTTTGCTGCTAAGATTCGCGAGCGTCTCGCATTCATTACTCCATAGGCACTATTGAACACAATTACTAGAAAAGCTGCGAAAGCAGAAATCGCGACTTTATTGATATCGCTGGTGCCAAAGAAAAGAATGAACAGCGGAATTAGAGCGCTAGCAGGTGTGGAGCGGAAAAAATCAATTAAAAATTCCACGCTGCGATAAACCTTTTCAGAGCTTCCTAAACCGATGCCAAGCGGAATGCCAAGCACTGCTGCGATTAGGAAGGCTTGGAATGTTCGCATCACTGTCAGCCCAAAGTCTATCCAGAGATTCTGCTCTTTCTGAAACAGAACTTTGACTAATTCAGCTAAAGTAGCAATTGGTGTGGGCAATAGCACTGGATTAATCCATCCTGAAGAGGCTACTCCAGTCCATAGAAATATCAATAGAAATACACCGACGAAGGGCAGTAATCGCTCAACTAAATTGATCGCCTTGCTGCGACGACTATTTTGAGGTGAACCTTTGGGGGAGGGGAAGTGCTTCATTTTCGCATTTCTTGGCGAAAGATATCTAGGCAATGACTTTTGACCCGAATAAATTCTGAATCTGACAGCGTATCGGGTGTACGTGGACGGGGAGAATTGAAGGTAACGCTCTCTACTAAATAAGTTGGGCGTTTACTCAATAGCAAAACCTGATCTGCTAAATACACAGCATCTTCCAAATCGTGCGACACGATGACTGTTGTTAATCCTGATTCTAAAAAAACCGCTTGCAGCTTTTCTCTCACATATAGAGTCATTTCAAAATCCAATGCTGAAAACGGTTCATCAAGAAACAGAATATCTGGTTGTGCAACGATGGCCCGCAGAATCGCAATGAGTTGCTGCTGCCCACCAGAAAACTGATAGGGGTATCGCTTTAAATCAAGATTGATGTCGAAAGTATTTAGTAATTCTTCTACCTTTAGCTTGCATTCACGAGTTGATAGCCCATTCACTTTCAGCGGATAAGCAATGTTGTCGAACGCGCTGATCCACGGAAACAGGGAGTCACGATAATTTTGAAAGACATAACCAATCTGAGCACGATTGATCGGTAGCCCTGCAACAGAGATTCGCCCGCGATCGCAAGGAATTAATCCACTTACCATATTGATCAGAGTAGATTTTCCACAGCCGTTGGGGCCAAATACCGAAATAAACTTACCCTTTGCTAAGCTGAGGTGGAAATTATCATATAAAACTTGCCCTGCGAACGACTTGCACAGACCCTCAACATGAAGATAAGCTTCTTGCTGATCCTGATCCATTTGAGCAGCGCTTGTAGCAAATTCAACCATCACAGCCTCGACAAGTTTTATAGAGAAAGCATTTGGCTACTGAAGCAGCCGCAAGAATGAAGTTATCAGGCAAGGCTAAGCATCCTTGTAGATCAAGGGGGCAACTTCTATTCTTTTCGATAGGATCTTTTCTGCATGAATGAAATCAAAGTAGGTTTGAAAATCCTTGAGGTCAGTCTCGCTAAACTCGCTGTAAAGTTTAAAGCCAGTCAGCGGAACTTCCCGGCTCAGGTCTCCTTTAACGGCTGTGTATTCCTCCAAGGCAGGGCGTACAACATCAGGCTGATTCCGAACCGTCTCAATTGCCTGAGTTACGACTCCAATATACTTTTTTGCAGTTTGGGGGTGAGTCTTGAGAAACTGGCTGGTGAGAGAAACAGAGCCACCATGCCAAAGCGCTTTCGGATCTCCTAAGAGATATTTAGAGATTACCCCAGATTCTAAAACTCGCGTGATCCCTTTCAGTCGGCCAATCGTTCCAGTTGGTTCTAATGTGAAGATGGCATCCACCTGCTTTGCCTCAATTGCAGCGATGTGTTGCTTAATATCCAAAGGTTCAACCTGTGGATATTCAATGCCGTTCTTTCTCAGAATTCCCTTGGCGATCGCCACGTTCTGTGGTCCTGGCGAGCAAGATACTCGTTTTCCCCTCAAATCTGCGATTGATTGAAATGGCGCATCTTTTTCAACAATAAACTCATCGAAGATCATATCTACATTGCTAACATTGGTTGCAATGATCTTAAACAACCCTGGTGACGCAATTTCAGCAAGCCCTAATGCTCCTGTCGCTAGTGCAACCGTTCCTTCTATTCGCCCTGCAATTCCCGCTTCCGCAACCTGCTGTGCCGAAGCGAATTTGACCGCTTCTACCTCTAATCCTGCTGCCTTAAATAACCCCTGGTTTACCCCAAAATAGAGGGGCAGTCCTGCGGTAATTGGCCAAAATCCAACCCTGATCTTAATCGGTGGTTCTGCTGATGATAACGAGTCACCCGTTGAGGGTTGAGACGATTGTGTACAGCTATGCAACACTGCTGCTAATGAAGTTCCAACGCCAGCTTGCAAGAACCTACGCCTATCAATACTCATCGCAGCCTCACTTCAAATATTTGTTAGAGCGGTCTTTAAGGAACAGCCTGATACCTCAATGCGCCAACACTGGCATCTTTCATGACTGAAGGGCACCTCATGAGATGTGAATTCAGGGCATTTAATCTTGGATCATTGCTGAGAATCCTAAACTCATCAGACTTGGAATACTGTTTGATCAGATACATTCTGGATGAAAATTCCTTTTTAGTGGATTTTTATTTTCTATTCTCGGCTAATTTTTAGAAATTTTCTCAGTTTATTTCCTCTATAATAGACAGATTACTGCAAATCACTTTATAAAATAAGGCCAACCAGAATGGATATTTCCCAGTATTACGGTGGAGTGAATGTCTTGGTCAGAATGCAGCTTGAGAGTGTTGAAGATCAGTTTTGGCAAAACACTCGAATTAATGCCGCTAAAGCTGGTCGCGCTCAAACAATCATTTATCTAGGATGCAACGTATTACGAACGATTCATTTAGCCTCACAATTTGTCAAACTTGTCCAATTGATTTGTGAAGATGTTATTGTTTTGGGCGGCCCAGCTTTCTGCTGCGGTTTCCCTCATGCTGTGCTTGGGGAAAATTCTAGAATTGGCGATCGTCAAGGGATACAAGCAATCAGTTTATTTGAACAGTTCAACCCAAAACAGGTTATTCTTTGGTGTCCAACTTGCCCCAGACAGTTCCAAAAGAAATCTGGAGAGCATTGGCATAAAGGAAAGTATGATGTAATGTCTGCTCCCGATTTTTTGGTAAGAAACCTTGCTAAATTTCCTCAAACCTATCCCGGTAAATCGCGAATCGTCGCCCTGCACCAGCATGGATATGATGAACAAGATCTGAGAAATGTTGCGGCTGTGAAGCAGATTTTGAGTCAGCTTCAGGGTATCCGGATTGTCGAAGGAGGCAAACTCACAGGGTTTAGCTACCATTGTGCAACGAACGCTGAACATCCAAGTGAACCGTTCTCAAAAGCATTAGATGCGTCGATTGCTCAGGTCAGCGCAACTGCTGATACAATTGTCACTCTGTATCATTCTTGCCATCGAGCCGTATTCAGGTCAGCGCAGCGATATGGAATATCCTGTGTGAACTATGTAGATTTAATCGCTGAGCGAGTTGGCTTGCAGACACTCGATCGCTACGGCTACTTTGTCGAACTTGGTGATGAAGACAGGATTTGGGAGGAAGTCGCAGATCGCTTTGATCCGAAGGAAGAAACCACTGTTCGCCAGGTGATCCGGGAATATTTAGTGAGCGGTGCAAACTGAAAAAAGGATTTCCTGCCGTAGATATAACTGGCGAGATGCACTGATATGGACTCGTTGGTCAGAGTATGCCGCTTCAACTGGCTCAAGGTTGCTTCGCGGATCGTTTTAGCTAGCCTAACATACGCCTAAATTTAACAGCTTGAAAGAGCTGGTGTCCGCTATGATGATGGCAGGAGGTTGAGCTGTGGACTTAGGCAGTAACATCAGGGCTTTGCGCTTACAACGAGGATTGACTTTGGATGATCTGGCAGAATGCACCGGAGTCAGCCGCGCTATGCTTTCTGACATTGAGCGAGGCACTAAAAATCCAACTATTAAAGTTGTCTGTCAAATTGCCGAAGTTTTTGGATACACAGTTTCCCAATTGCTAGGGGAAGACGACCGCGACGAAAGAACCGTTGTTGTGATCCGTCGTGAAGAACGTCATGTTCTGGTTGAGCCACAAACCGGCGTTGAAAGGCATTTGCTCTCACCTGGTTTTGTGCAGCGGGGATTAGAGGTGATCTGGTATGTGGTTCCGCCCGGTCAGACCGGATCGTTTCCGGCTCACCGTCACAATACGATGGAACATATTACCGTGATCAAGGGTTGCTTGAAATATGCTGTGGGCGATATCGAAGGAATCCTGGAGGAGGGAGACAGCATCTTCTTTGCAGCAGATGTGACGCATGATTTCTACAATCCGGGCACAGAATCAAGCCATTTCTTTTTGGTGATTGATTCAACTGCCGTGGGCTAATTGCTAACCGCTCTGTGCCGCTGTACGGGCACGATTGGGTAGCTCACGCAGCAGATCTCGAAACAGCTTGGTGTCATTCAGCCCTCGCGAGAGCACCAGTGCCCCTTGAATGTCTCGCACAACTTCGCTCGCTAATTTTGTCGCCTTTGTTGGAGGATAACCTGCATCGCGAAACACAGTAGCGATGGCGTTCACCCAGCTTGTAATTGCCGTACTAATCTCCTGCTGAAAGAGATCGCGAGCATCGCCCAACGCCATAATGCCAAGCAAGCAAGCCTCCTGACCACCTTCGTAAAAGCTTTCGAGCTGGTTTGCCATTGCCCGGAGCCGTTTCTCTGGCGAATCTGCTGAAACTAACGGAGTAAGTACGTGAGTTTCTAACCAGGCGTTGGCATGAGCAAGCACTGCCTGAGCCATCTCCTCTTTACCACCAGGAAAGTAGTGATAGAGGCTCGATCTGCCAAGTCCTGCTGCTTCTGAGAGCTTAGCAAGACTAGCCCCTTCATAACCGTAGGTGCGGAAGGTCTTCGTGAGACGGTCGAGGACTTCTGATTTGGGAATCGATGGAGCTGGCATAGCGAAAGCTGGTTTTATTGTTCATTTTAGCTCTGATAGGGCTACAAACCTGGCATTGAGACATATCCGGGCAGTGCCTTGATTCGGTCAATCCAGCGGTTGACATTAGGATAAGCAGCGCGTGAAACTTTGCCTTCTTCGACCAATCCTAGGTAGGGGAAGCAAGCTAGATCGGCAATCGTTGGTCGATCGAGTTCTAGCCACTCGCGGTCGGCAAGATGCTGATTGACCACATGCAGGGCACTGCGAGCGCGATCTTGCACGACTGGCAGATCCACCGGAACACCGAGGAGAAAATGCAGTCGCGCCAGATTAGCACTATTGTGAATTTCATTGGCAGAAAACGAAAGCCATTGAGCTACAGTTGCTTGCTGAAATGGATTAGATGGTAGCCATTGCTCACCTCCGTAGGCACGAGCCAAGTAAGTCAAGATTGCATGACTGTCTCGAATCTTTTGATCGCCTTCTATCAATACAGGCACTAGGCCAAGCGGATTGATGGCAACATACTCTGGCTTCTTCTGCTCACCAGCCGGAATATCAACTGGGATCTCCTCATAAGGTAGATTCAGCATTCCCAACAGCAGGCGAACGCGGTGAGTATTGCCTGAAAGCGGATGTCCAAACAGGATTCTTTTCATATTCCTCTCTGATAGTAAATAGTCACAAGTTACGGTGAAAACCAGGGGTGTGAGCCAAACTGATTGCGATGAACCTGCTCCCCGGTTTCCAAGAAGTACTGGATTCCTTTCAGCATTGAGGTGAGGTAGAGTTCAACCATCGGCTTTAGGCGCAATCCATGAATAAACGCCCGCGCTTCGTCACACATAGAATCACGCACATGCGGCGGCGTGAAAACAACAGTGAGCAAGGTTCCAGCTTCGCCATCTGGACTGACACGCCAGGATACATAGGCAGCATCGCCACTTTCCCAAATCAGATCGAGGTCAAACCCCGATCCTTCATACCACTGCACAAATTTTCGGCTCAAAGTCAAGCCACTGTTGTAAGTAATGGCATCAGCAGCTCCTACACCGTGACCATCAAGAGATGTTTGTGACTGCACAAACGGATGGCAGGTTGCCAGCGAGCCAGAACCAGAAATTACCTCCCAAACCTTTTGATGCGGCGCGGCAATTCTACGGGAATAGCTGATGGCGTAGTCTTGCTCCTCGGCAACAATGCTCATGATTCAGAATCCTTTTTATCGATTTATGCGGGCAGTAGCTCGTCAAATTCGACCACATTCCCATCAGGGTCGCGAATAAAGCAGACCGTGCGGCGACCGCCAATTACCAGCGGGCCTTCGGTAATCGGGATTCCCTCTTGTGCAGCCCAATCCAGAACTTTTTGTAAGCTATCAACAATCACCGCGTAATGGGTATATCCTGGATACTTCTCCGAAATATCCATCAAGACATTGCGGTTCTCAGGAGGAGTCTCACCGTTGTAAATCAGATTGATCCGAACCCCTTCAGCATTGATTAGCCCTACAGCGTTGAACTGCGGTGAATCTTCTTCTGGCTCAATTTCAAACCCCAGTTTGCGGTAAAACGCGATAGCTTGCTCGCGATTGGTGACACGAACTCCCACATGGTCGTAATGAGTGATACAGAACATAAAACCTCTCGTGGGCTGTACCGAACGATCGATACAATAATAGCAAAAGTACAGCTAAACTGTCGCTAAAGCTACCGAAGGTGAAAATCGGCTCTCACAGATCTGGTGAAAAACTAAAATTCTGTTGGTGCTTTGCACCTTGCTCTCTGTCTTCTATAAAGGAATCTTCTCTGCAATTCGCAAATTAATTCGTGAAAAATGTTTTTTTTAATACAAATCAAAGCAATAATTCCTCTATAGTGAAATTTGAGTCAATTCTTGAAATTTGCTAAGGTTCAAAGATCTGCTGCCATAGTAATGATTTGAGTAGTTCTTAAGAATTTCCTGGTAGAGAGGAAGTGTATTCAGGCGGAGATTTATCATCTTCAGCATTGATTGTTATTTGAACTTTTGTAGGCAGATTTCTTGCTGGTCTTCAACTGCTAAATCTTCAAGGAGTGCTGAGGTGGATCGTTACACACGCAGAGCAAGTTTATCTATTCTCTTGGGTGGTTTGGGGTTGGGAATCGGATTGTTGCCGTCTTGTACTCGCTCAGGTAGAGAGCAGTCTGATAGCACTACAATTAAAGTTGGTCAGCTACAAGACCAAACTGGTGACTTTGCGGTATTGGGGATTCAAAAATATCACGCAGCCCAGTTAGCAATCGAGGAAATCAACAAAAACGGTGGTTTGTTAGACAAGCAGCTTGAACTAATCTCGTACGATACTCAATCTGACAACCGCCGTTATCAGGAACTAGCGCGTAAGCTCATCTTAGAGGACAAAGTTGATGTAATTCATGGTGCATTTACCAGCGCCTCGCGAGAAGCGATTAGACCAATTATGGAGCAGTATGGAATGCTCTACTTCTACAACAATGAATACGAGGGAGGTGTTTGCAGTGCTAATACGTTTATAACTGGGCCAGGAGGTGATCAGCAGATTACCACCCTGATTCCAGAGATGATCAAACAGTACGGTTCAAGAATTTATACCATTGCAGCCGACTATAATTTTGGACAGATTACAGCTAAATGGATACGGGCAACCGCCGAGAAAAATGGCGG
Organism: Leptolyngbya sp. NK1-12; assembly: GCF_032598965.1. Lineage (NCBI taxonomy): Bacteria > Bacillati > Cyanobacteriota > Cyanophyceae > Leptolyngbyales > Leptolyngbyaceae > Leptolyngbya > Leptolyngbya sp. NK1-12. The sequence goes on along the minus strand of NZ_CP053586.1, from coordinate 3,693,596 downwards.
ACAAATCATTGGTGAGGAATTTATTCCGCTGGATGTTTCTCAGTTTAGCTCTACAATCGAGCGCATCCAGAAAGCCAAGCCAAATTTTCTAATGACTATTTTGATCGGAGCGAAGCAATCGTCGTTCTATCAACAGCGTGTTGCCGCAGGACTCAGAGTACCAATGGGTAGTAATGTGACGATGGCAGCCGCCTACGAACATAAACGGATTCCAGCGCCGGCAATGGAAGACATGTACGTCACAACCAACTATATGGAAGAACTGGATACCCCTGCTAGCAAAGCCTTCGTGCAGAAATGGCGTACTAAGTTTCCAGATGATCCTTATATTGGTGCACTAGCCGCAGATGAGTATATAGGAGTGTATTTATGGGCGGAAGGAGTAAAGAAGGCTGGTACAGTCGAAAAGGCAGCAGTACGAAAGGCTTTAGAAACTGGTATTAGTTTTGACGGGCCAGGCGGGAAAGTGACGATCGATCCCAAAACCCACAATGCGATTTTGCCCATTCATCTAGTCAAATCTGATGCTCAACATAACATTACGTTTCCCAAAGTTTTTGATGCTGTAGCTCCAGATTGGCTCTCCAAAGAAAAAGGATGCGATCTACCCAACAGACCTGAAAGCACTCAATATGAGCCAAGCTAATTGGCAATAGCATTCAAGGTATCTACTCAGGAGAAGCAAATGGAGTTAGAATTCAGTATTTTTAGCGGCTTCTATCAATTTATTGAAAGCTTTGCTTTTCTGCTTCTCTCTGCTTTAGGGCTTGCTGTAATTTTTGGCATGACAGGTGTGATCAATCTAGCTCACGGTGAGTTCATTATGCTAGGTGCTTACACCACAACATTAGCGGGCAAATATATACCCCTGCCGCTGGCTATTTTAGTTTCTGCTTTAGTAGTTGGAATATATGGCGCAGCAATCGAGCGGTTAATTATCCGCCGTTTGTATGAGCGAGTTTTAGACTCTGTTGTTGCAACTTGGGGAATTGGGTTACTTATGAGTCAGGGAGTGCTGATTCTACTTGGTTCATCGATTCCAGGTTTACAAACACCGCTTGGTTCGTTCAGTTTAGGGCAGTCCTCCTACTCCTGGTACAGATTAGTACTGGGGCTATGTGCGGTTGCAGCGATTGGGCTACTCTACTTTCTGCTGATGCACACTCAGTTTGGCTTGTGGGCAAGAGCGACAACGCAGAATGCTGAAATCGCTCAAGCGATGGGAGTTAACACTTCGCGAGTATATACAGCAATCTTTGCGATTGGATCAGCTCTTGCTGGATTCGCAGGTGGACTCTATGCACCAACAGCTTCAATCATTCCAAAGTTTGGTGCTGGCTTCGTTGTTGAAGCATTTGTCACGGTGATTGTCGGTGGAGCAAATCTGCTGGTTGGAACTTCGCTTGCTGCTATTGCTTTGGGTGGCATTAGCACCATCTTATCAAGTGTTTACGGTAGCTTTGTCGCTCGTGTAGGCTTGCTTTTAGTAACAATCGTAGTCATTCGTATACTGCCCTACGGTCTATCAGGGCTGGTTGAACGGTGGAGGGCTAGCAAGGCATGACGATCATTGAGAATACCTCTATCAAGAATAAGGCAAGCAGCATTCTTTGTAGAATAAGGCGAATTCGTTGGAATGCTGAGAATTTAGCAGCACTCATCTTCTTTGTCGCTTTGCTTCTTTTACCTTTGTTCATATCTGAGTACCAGATTCTGAATTTCATCTACTTCAATGCATTCATCTTCTTGTCACTCAGTCTTTGCTTGATTTGGGGGTTTGGCGGCATTCTCAGCTTCGGACAAACTGCCTTTTTCGGAATAGGAGGCTACCTCTATGGAATTTTGACACTCAACGTCACTCAGCCCAGCTTTACATTCGCTGCTGCGGCAATTGCAATACTGACTGGCGGTATAATCGCTGGCATTCTTGGCTATTTTATGTTTTACGGTGGAGTCAATGACCACTTTGTGAGCCTGCTGATGTTAGCCTTTACTTTGGTTTTAGAGACATTCATGGCACAAACTGCTGGTTCTGAATGGCGAGTCGGCAAGGCTGCATTGGGTGGCTTTAATGGAATGAATGCAATTCCGCCTCTAGCGATCGGTAAATTTGCGTTGACTGGAGCAAGCCTGTTCTACCTTGTTTTGCTGCTGCTAATGTCTGTTTATTTGTTCCTCAGATGGCTGCTACAATCTCGATTTGGTTACGGACTGATGGCGCTGCGAGAAAACAGAGTCAGAACTGAAACGCTGGGCTACAACGTTCGTCTGATGCAATGTCAGATCTTTGCTTTAGGTGGCTGCTTGGCGGCTTTGAGTGGTGTTCTCTATGTTGTCTGGGGAGGGTACATCACGCCCTCATCAATGGGGCTTGATAATGCAGCTTTGCCAGTCATTCTAGTTGCAGCAGGAGGACGAAAGAATCTGACTGCTTCTATGATTGCCAGTTTGATTATTCTCTGGTTTTCTCAAACTTTGGCAATTCATGGTGATCAATATGCGCTGCTAATTCTAGGTTTGCTCTTGACTCTAGCGACTTTATTCGGCCCTCAAGGATTCATGGCTTCATTATTTCAATGGGCTGATCACCTGCTATTTTCCTCTAAATCCGCTTCCTGAGCTTCGGACAGACTCAATCTGCACAGATCTAGCTTTTATGGAAACAGTACAGCACAGCTCTGACTTAGCATCCAGAGATCAGCGTTCACCTATGCTGCAATTGCAGTCTGTATGTAAACGATTTGGCGGCTTTCACGCAGTTAACACTATCAATTTGACGGTGCAGCCCAACGAGTTACGATGCTTGATTGGTCCTAATGGAGCGGGTAAAAGCACAATCTTCAAGTTGTTGACTGGCGTTTATCCAGTGACAAGCGGCAAAGTTCTCTTCAAAGGACAGGATATCACCCAATGGCCAATATGGCGACGAGCGCGGCATGGTTTGAGCATCAAGATGCAAATTCCTGGTGTGTATAGCGATCTTACAGTTCGCACTAATATGCGAATTGCAGCTCAGAATTATCTTGAATTAGATCAGTACGAAGAAATTAATCGTCTGCTTTCACTTGTCTGCTTAGATGGTTTAGCAAATGTTTTAGTGAAAAACCTGTCTCACGGTCAGCAACAGTGGTTAGAGTTGGGAATGGCGCTTTCGACCCAGCCTAGTCTGCTGCTATTAGACGAACCTACAGCGGGTATGGGACCTGATGAAACGCGGGTCACTGGTGAAATCGTTAAGGCACTTCATGAACAAGGTATGACGATTCTAGTAGTTGAACATGATATGGAATTCGTTCGCCAAATTGCTCAACGGGTAACAGTGTTGCACTACGGTGAAATATTTGCCGAAGGCACACTAGCGGAAATTGAGCAGCGTGAGGACGTGATTCGGATCTACCTGGGAAAAGGATAGATACAATGCTGATTACAAAAGACTTATCGGCTGGATATGGCAAGACTGTCATTTTACGCAATATCAACATTGAAGTCCATCCTGGCGAAATTGTTGCTATTATTGGTCGCAATGGAGTTGGTAAAACAACGCTAATTAAGTCAGTGATTGGTTTGATCAAGCCTCTGATTGGCAATATTTACTTTAAAGATCATAAGATCACTTCTCTAGAGGCATACAAGCGAGCGCGTTTAGGAATTGGCTATGTCCCTCAAGGGCGAGGGATTTTTCCTAAGCTATCAGTTGAAGAAAACTTGCTGATAGGAAAGCTGATCAATAGTCATTCCAACATCAATCAAAACAAATCGCCTCAGTCAGCTTACAGCTACTTCCCTCGCTTACAGGAGCGGCAGAGTCAAAAAGCGGAGACAATGAGTGGGGGAGAGCAATCTATGCTAGCAATTGCCAGAGCTTTAATTGGTCAGCCAGATTTACTGCTGCTAGACGAACCTTCAGAAGGTGTGCAGCCGAATGTTGTTGCTCAAATTGGCAGTATCATTGAGCAAATCAATCGAGAGATCGAGCTGACCGTGCTTCTAGTTGAACAAAATCTTGATTTAATTCAGCACATTGCTCATCGCTGCTACGTCATGGATAAGGGAAATATTGTGGCTAGTTTAGAGCGATCTGAGCTAGCTGATCAGCAGCAACTGATTAAATTCTTAGCTATCTAGATGTAACCATCTTTGCATTCAACACCTTGCATGAAGAGACATTTGAGATCTAAAAAGCGTTCTATCGAGAGCGCAGATTACATTCAGTTTGAAAGCTTCTTCACAAAGGACAACGTATCAGCCAATTCTGCTCGTTTTGAGAATCTCAATTTTGAAGCATGGGCAGAGCAGGTCAAGCAACAAATGATTGCTTCACTCAAACAACGATCGAAAGCTCAATCGCATTTGGAGAATTCAACATGATTGAAGGCGAATCCTTACAGCCCCAAAAATATCCAGTGAATCATGTTCCTGCTTGTGCAGCTTGGACAGCAGTGTTTCCGAAAAGCATGACCCATCTCATCTATTTACAGTTGGGTTTTCAAGTCGTTCAAGCAGCAGAACCACAGCAGAACCCAATCAGTTGGACTGATCCTTTCTCAACCAGTCGTGTCCCTGCCAAATTAGACCAGATGCGAGCCTGGTTTAGCTTACCAAATGCACCTCGCCATTTGGACTGCGGTGTTTATGACGATCTAGATGGAAATCGCAACTGGGTCTTTTTTGCCTATTGGGACGATTACGACACTTATCAACGCTGGATTGCTCAGCCAGAAGTCGATCAATGGTGGTCTAGCCCTCAAGCTGACGATTCGTTCGGCTACTGGCGTGAACTTGCCATTATTCCAACTAACCATATTGAAACAATTCAGCAAGCCGATCGCGATCACGGCTGTATGCATTTCCTTCAGCGTGAGGTGACAGAAGTTCATGATTACTGGGGAGCGGCACGCGATCGAATTCCAGCTTCGACAACAAATGACTTTAGCAGTTCACTCGGCGAAACTTTACCTAGTCCTAAGATACAAGAAACCAAAGGCTACCAGATCAAACTCACTGCTCCAGCAAATGTTTGCCATGTGCGATCAGCTCAAGATTTGATCATGACCGGAGCTGAGCAACGACAGACCTATCTGCAAAAGGTGGAACCTTCCCTACGTCGAGGCATGGAATATATTTTGGCAAACCCAGTCGAGACAGGCTGCATCTCCTGTCGCTATATTCGCGAAGTGACGTTAGCAGGAGAGCCATTAGACAAAACCTGCGGTACGTTATTTTTTCTGTCTCTAGCGCACTTAGAGCATTGGGCAGAATCCCATCCGACTCATCAAGCCATTTATGGCATGTTTAACCAAATGATTGAACATCATAGCCAAGAGGAGCTGGAGCTAGCACTGTGGCACGAAACCTCAGTGCTGCCTAAAGGTCACATGCAGGCAGAATATGTGAATTGCAGTCCCACAACTGGCTTCCTACCCTATTTCACTAACGAGCAAACCAAGCAATCCATCGCTGTTCCTATTGCTTCACGGTAAAAAGCGCTGAGTGATTGGCATGTTTGAATAGAGAACCCCGCTGCTATTAGCGGGGCATTTGCATTATTAGGAGAAGAATATAAACATCAAAGATGAGAGTATGAAGCATTTATGCTGATACTACAGCAATACAGTCAATTTCCACCAAAGCGTTTTTTGGCAGTCGCGATACTTCTACGCAGATGCGAGCTGGTGCAGTAGCCTCCTCAAAATACTGGGCGTAAACTTTGTTCATCGCTGCAAAGTCGTCCATATTGGCTAGGAAAACTGTAGTTTTGACCACATCCTCCAGTCCTGCTCCTGCTGATGCCAGAATTGCTTTGAGATTGGAGATTGACTGCTCTGTTTGTTTGCCAACATTCTCTTCGCCTACCAGATCACCTGTTTGTGGATCAAGGGCGAATTGTCCTGCAACAAATAACATTCCATTAATGGCAATTGCTTGGTTGTAAGGGCCGACTGGGGCAGGAGCAGCATCGGTGCGAATAATTGTTCGAGTCATAGATTATGCGCTTAAATGCAAATCAACTTCGTCTACTATAGTGGAAAAATGCTTTTATTGCTCAGCAAGAGTTTGAATTCTTACACTATGGCGGAATTATTCATAGAGAGGTTTATGCGGCTTCCTACACTGATAGTGGTCGGCAAGCCTATTTCAGCTTCAGCGCTTACGGTTGTCTATGCAGTCAAATGAAAATTGGCTCCTAGTAGTTGAGGAGCCAGCTAGCTGCTGATTGAGCTATTTACTCGAACAAGTCCAGATAGAACGCTGCATCTATGAAGTCAGTGCAATCGTCAAGAAATATAGCCCAGCTATAGCAATCCCATATCCCCACCAACGTTTAATCTGAGGCAGGCTTTTGGAGTCGCGCTGAGCCAAGATACTGCTGAGCTTCATGGACAGCAGAGCGATTCCGTATTGGATCAGTGTGAAACCTGTCAAATAGGCAAATAATGGAGTCATCTCAGAGCCAATAATTGATTCACCATAGGCATAGCCATGAAATAAACCTGCCACTCCAGCTAGCAATAGCAGAACCAAGAATCTGATTTCTGAGTTAAATGCTAAGATTGCTCCTATAACTAAGATGCTAAGAGCAATTATTGGTTCAACAACAGGAAGATCAACGCTCAACAAATGGATTCCTGTTCCAAACATTGCGGTTAAAACAAAGGTGATCGGAATTAGAGAAGCACGTACTCGTCCAGCGGAAAGTATGCCAATTGCCACGACAAATGCTAGATGATCTAATCCAATTACTGGATGAGCTAGACCAGATAGAAACCCTTCCAAAAAATTAGACGGAAGATTTCCTCCCATTGCGTGATGTGCTTGCGCTGCTTTGCTAAAGCCTAGTAGCACTAAACAACTTAGAGCAGCGATTGTCAAAAATCGCCTACTCCAACGAGAATTAGCTCGCCAAAGATTCAACATAGAAAATCTCACAGAAAAGATGAAGTGATGATTGCGGCTGGCTCAATATATATGAGCAGCGAATAGTTTTTCAATTCAGCTAAATGCTTTATGATGTTGTGCGTCTAAAAAACCTCTTGTCGCTCGCCCGCCCTAAACTCTGCTTTTCGGGCTTGAATTTCCGCTTTAGTCAAAATTCCTTTAGAGATCAAAAGTTTCTCAAAGGCAGTAGACCAATATTCGTAGTAATGAAACTCAGCTTCGCTGATCTGCTCCTGCTTGCAGTCCGCCACTTTAATTTCCGCAATCAATCGTTCCTTAAAATCGTCCCAAGGGTATTTACCCTGATTGCAAAGCGCCACCACCATGCCGAAAGCGCGACTTTCCCAAGGCGCAGTGAAGACGGGTTCACCATTTTGACGTGGAATCGCAGCAACGCCTTGCATGGTCGTAATTGATTCATCTAATTTCGCTGTCATCAGGTTCTCCTTACGCTAGAGTGGGTGATTTGACCTTAGCAACGCCAATAATGGCATCGCGAGTGACAAGCTGCGCTAACTCTGCTTCACTCATATGTTCTGTGCCTACCGGACGCTCTGGAACTACCATGTAGCGAATTTCAGCGCTAGTATCCCACACTTTGACCTCAACAGAGTCATCTAATTCTAATCCGAACTCTTGCAGCACTTTTCGAGGTTCCAGCACAACCCGCGCCCGATACTGGGGCTGCTTGTACCAATTTGGCGGAATGCCCAGCAGCGGCCAGGGATAGCAGGAACACAGGGTACAGACAATCACATGGTGAACTGTAGGCGTGTTTTCCACAGCTACCATGTGCTCACCTTGCAAACCCGTATAGCCCATCGTCGCTAGCGCTGCTGTCGCATCCTGTAGCAAGAATTGCTTAAATGCTGGATCAACCCAAGCTTTCGCCACCACTTTGGCCCCGTTCATTGGGCCAATGTCTTGCTCAAATGTTGATACAACTGCGTCAACGGCATCAGAAGTGAGGAAGCCTTTTTCAATCAACAATGATTCAAGCGCTCTGACCCGCGCATCATTCTCTGAAGGCTCTGACCAATAGTGCCCATGATCATGATCGTGATCGTTACTCATACAATACCTCTTTTTTCTTCAATTTTGCCGATTTGGAGAGTTTTTGAATGCTTTTGCAAACACTGCATCTCAGGAGACTGGCTTGATATAGCACTCAAACAGATCGAGGAAAAGCTTATCTTGAGGCGATTCGGCTTGTTCTCCCCAAAGCTCCTCTTGCGTGAACTGTACAAGATATAGATGCGTTGGTGCTTCATCTGCTGCTCCTGCGCCTTGAGCTAGCTTCTCAGGTAAAGCAAAAGCTCCGTGATATCCTGCAATCACTCCTACCTTATCGCGAGCATAGTTTGGTAAACGGATATGCCCACGACTATGAATATTTTTGGTGAGAATCGTGTCACCAATCTTGAATTGAGGAGGAGTTGCTAATTCGCGCTTGGTCGAGTTGCCGTTCTTGATCAGATCCAGCATTTTTTGAGCGAATGCGCTGCGCTCTGGAGGCGATGGTGGCAACGGGGCAGCAGTGCCCGCTTTAATCTCTTGAGTTCGTTGCTCCATCTCTGCCTGCGTTAAAATACCTTTCTGGTACAAGATATTCTCGATTCCTTGCATCCAGCGCTCGTAGTATCCTGAGCCTAGATAAAAAGCAGGATCTAGCTGTTCAATCGCATACCGCTTTTCATCAATCGTGTGGAAACCATTGATGGCTGTCACAAACGCTAGGGCATACATCCGACCTTCCCAAGCATAGTGAAAGACTGGCTCGTTTTCCTCAAGCGGAATTGCACCTAATCCGTGATGTCCGCCAACATCATGTGGGCCATTCATACATTTCTCCTTTGCCTAATTAAATTCATGTACTCAGCCCGTTACATTGCCATTACACAGCAACGGCATCAAATTTTTCGCTCATGATTGCAGGGCGCTGCTGATGCCAATCAGTTGCTTGCTCAAACGCATAACCTGCACGAAGGATCAGAGATTCCTCAAAAGGACGACCGATCAACTGCAATCCAATCGGCAGACGCTGCGAAGAAAAGCCGCAAGGCAGCGATAGAGCTGGTAGCCCAGTTAAGTCACAAGGCTCTGTATTATGCAACATCGAAAGGTGTACTGAGCGAGGTACACCACGCAGATTGACAATCTCTTCCTCAATTTTTGAAGCGACCAAGGGAATCGTTGGGGTTGCAATCAGATCAACCTCTCGAAACACTTTTTGGAAGCTCAGTCCCAGCAAACGACGATAGCGCTGGGCGTGAAGATAGTCTTTTGCCAGGATATAGTTTCCGAGTTCCAGATTGCGGCGAGTTTCGGGCGTAAACAGTTCTGGAGATGACATATAGGTGTCGTCATGGTACGCCGCAGCCTCAGCAAAATGTAGCACTCCTGAAGCAGTTCCAGCATGTTCGATATGTTCAATATCTACATCAACAACAATTGCGCCAAGTCGCTCCAGCACTTTAACTGCATCAAGAACGGTTGCCTCAATCTCTGGATCAGCATAGTCGTAGAAATAGCGTCTTGCAACGCCAATTCGTAATCCTTGAACACCATGCTTAATTCCAACCGTGAAGTCGGGGTATTTGCGAATCGCCGTGGTGGGATCATTCGCATCGTGGCCCGCCATTGGTTGAAGCATGAGGGCACAATCAAGTACCGTGCGCCCCATTGGGCCAGGATGATCCATCGTCCACATGAGCGGGAACACCCCATGACGGCTACCCAGCCCAAACGTCGGCTTTAATCCAGTGATGCCACAGGCAGCAGCAGGCATCCGAATTGAGCCACCAGAATCAGATCCCGTTGCTCCAGCACACATCGCCAACAGCACGGCTGCCGCTGAGCCACCGCTTGAGCCACCAGTGTGCCTCGAAATATCCCAAGGGTTGCGTACCGGCCCATAGCTAGAACTGGTGTTGCGAGTACCGTAAGCAAACTCATGGGTGTTCAGCTTGCCTAGCATGATTACCCCAGCTTGTTTCCACTGCTGCACAACTGTGGCATTGTAGTCTGGCACATAATCCGCTAGAACGCTAGAGCAACAGGTCGTCAGTACACCATCCGTGCAATAGATATCTTTGTGGGCAATCGGAATGCCGTGCAGCGGCCCGCGATATTGTCCTCTGGCAATCTCTACTTCAGCTTGTCTGGCTTCTGCGAGTGCAGACTCCTCAGTTAACGTTACGAATGCATTGACTGTGCTGTTGAGTCGGTGAATATTTTTGAAGTATTCTTGTGTTAATTCAACCGGAGAGACTTTACGTTCTCTGAGCAATTCTCCTAGTTCAGCAATACTAATATCAGTGATGTTGGTCATCGTTTGTCCTCCTCAGGGATGAAGACAAGCGGCGGCACAATCTCTTTGATCGGCAACGCTCGTAGTTTCTCGACATCGCGCATGAAGTTCTCAATTACCGCTACATGCTCTGTTGCTAGATCTGCGCTAATCGGCACCCCGATCAACTCAGATGCGATGCTTTGAAGAGTGTTCGCCTGAACGGGTACACGCTCTAACAATTTTCACCTCCCAATTTCTCGAAATAGGCACTGCTAAATCGCTGTAAGGTAGCCATGAAACCATAACGCTACCCTGATCCTGGCATCTTCCAAATTCATCAGCATATTTAATTGCAGCCGACATATTCCTGAGCATTAGAGTAAAGGTAGCGCCATTTTAAAAATGTGTTTCTTAATACAGAATCATCAATTTTTTCCTCTATAGCGAACGAGTCCAAGTGTTGAATTGGCTTCCATTGATAGCTAGAATCTCGCTGTACAAAGCGAGAGCTTTGATCTAAAGCAACCTAAACAGGGAGTTGATGGCTTCAGCAAACCTAAAAAAGCTGCAAATTGTAGTTTCACAACGTTTTGTGTTGTAACTGTGAATTGACACTCGGCTATTTCTAAAGGAAAAATCTCTGGCTCGCTTTCACAAAAATGCTGATAGACACCGTGTAGTCGTTCCTTTATAGTGGAATAATTCGCATCTGCAAAATGTTTAGTTAGAGCATGACTGAAACTGCTGAAACTTTGGATAACACAATCTCTGCGGGTAAAACGGTAATAAAAGGAGCTTGCCCGCATGACTGTCCCGATACTTGTGCAATGCTGACGACAGTTCAAGACGGTTCAGCGATTAGCGTGAGCGGCAATGCGGACTATCCTTATACAAAAGGCACACTCTGCGGCAAAGTAGATAAGTACCTCCATCGAGTCTACAGCCCTGATCGAATTCTCTATCCGCTGCGGCAAGTTGGACCTAAAGGCTGCGGACGATTTCAGCAGATTAGCTGGGATGAGGCTTTAGATGAAATTGCCGAGCGTTTCGAGTCAATCATCGCTGATTACGGCTCAGAAGCAATTCTCTCCTGTAACTATCTGGGGCAGCAGGGCATCCTGAACGGTATTGCCTCTGGAGATGCTTTCTTCAATCGACTAGGTGCATCTGTGAGCGAGCGAACTCTCTGCAATTCTGGCACTCGCACCGCTTACTTCATGACCTTTGGCGCAACTCCAGGTACTGATCCTGAGCAGTTTATTCATGCCAAATATATCATTCTGTGGGCCTGCAATGCGATCAGTACGAATCTACATCTCTGGCCAATTATCTCTGAAGCCCGAAAACAAGGTGCGAAATTAGTCGTCATCGATCCGTTTCAGACGCGCACCGCAAAACAGGCAGACTGGCATATCTCTGTGCGTCCTGGAACCGATGGGGCACTGGCGCTAGGCATGATGCATGTGATAATTCAACAGGATCTAATCGATACTGATTATGTTGAAAAATATACAATTGGCTACGAGCAGTTAAAGGCGCGAGCGCGAGAGTTTCCGCCAGAGCGAGTTGCTAAAATTACTGGAGTTTCTGTTGAAGATATCATCAGATTGGCGCAAGAATATGCAACAGCTCAGCCTGCTGTGATCCGAATTGGAGTGGCGCTTGAGCGTCAGGCAGGCGGCGGGCAGGCGGTGCGAGCCATTTGTTGTTTGCCTGCTTTAGTTGGTGCATGGCGGCACTTGGGAGGAGGATTTCTTCAGGTGACGAATTGGGCTTTTCCGATCCAGTGGAATGCAATTCAAAGACCCGATTTTATCAAACCAGGCACAAGAGTGATCAATCTCTGGCAGTTGGGTGCTGCTCTTACAGGAGAACTAGAGCTGAATCCTCCAATCAAATCGCTCTTTGTCTACAATTGCAATCCTTTGGTGATGATCGCAGAGCAGGAAAAAATCGTTGCAGGATTACAGCGTGATGATTTATTTACAATTGTCAGCGAACAGTTTATGACCGATACGGCTGATTTTGCGGATATTGTGCTGCCTGCCACAACTCAGATTGAACAATTTGATTTGATGTACTCCTGGGGGCAGCTTTATCTCACTGCTAACCTGCCTGCTATCCCACCTATCGGAGCAGCGATTCCTAACGCTAAGTTATTCAGAAAACTGGCAGCTCGCATGGGATTTGAAGAAGAGCATTTCAAGCTGACGGATGAAGAGCTGATTCAAAAAGCGATCGACTGGTCATCTCCAACTCTGCAAGGGGTTGATTTAGAGTTGATTAAGCAACAGGGATTTGTGAAGCTGCACATCGATCCAACTCCCCATGCCGCAGGTAACTTTGCAACACCTTCTGGAAAATGTGAGTTCTTCTCCTCAAAGGCATTACAGGGTAATTTTGTCATGCCATTCTTGCGGCAGGGCTACACCGAGATGCAGTCTGGCGAGCCGCTTGATCCTCTACCAAACTACACCCCGCTACGCGAATCCTGCCCATCTGATCCAGAGCGAGCCAGTCGTTATCCGCTCAACCTAATCTCGGCAAAGTCTCACGCTTTTATCAATTCCTGCTATGGTAATTTACCCAAGCACAAACGCATGGAAGGTGCGCCGCGAGTGTTTATCCATCCTGAAGATGCTGCTCATCGTAGTATTGAACATGGGCAACTGGTGAAAGTATTCAACGATCGTGGCGCGTTTGAAGTGATCGCCCATGTCGGTAACGAGGTACAGCCTGGAGTAGTTGTGGCATCACTAGGGCACTGGCGTAAACTCAGCCACTCAAATAGCTCGCTCAACGCAGTTGCTTCGTCAGTTTTTGCCGATCTAGGCAGAGCCGCAGCCGTCTCAGACACGCTAGTTGAAGTGATTTTAGCTCGTAGAAATTGCTAAATCAAAGGATCTAATCTACATCGATTAGACTCTAACAAAACTCATCTACGAACATATTCAAGATTGGTTGAATCAACGGGTTGACGTTATCAGGGAGTCCATGCACTGAGAAAAAACAGAGTTCTAGACTTTCTGTGTGGTCTATTCGTAGTTCACCTTGAAAATCTTGCGCCGTATAAGCATTGATAATATTGAATACTTGATCGCCGTTGGGATACTGATGGAAGAACTGCCCACCTGAAAACACGCGCCACAACGTTAGCTTCCCAAGAGCCAGCCCTGTCTCCTCCCAGAACTCGCGTCTTGCTGCTGCTTCCATTGATTCACCTAGTTCTAGAAAGCCACCTGGCAGTCCCCAAGTTCCGTTATCACTCCTTCGATGTAGCAGGAGCTTATTAAACTGATCAGCCGCTAGAATAACGGTTCCAGCTAAAATGAGCGGACGATGCCCAACAATTGCTCGAAGTTCTTTCACATAGCTCATGGATGCTCTCCCGACTTGTAATTACAACTAAAAAATGTATCAACTGCTTCAAACAACTCAAGAATCTGCGTCTGATCGGTATAAGGATTCAACAAAACCGCCCTCAGCCAACGTTGTCCCTGATAGAGCGGTAGAGAGAGAAAAGTATTCTGGGTTCGACCCAAGTAGGTTTGTAATTTAGTATTCCAATTATCCCAATGCTCTGGCGCAACATGAACAGGAACGCCTCGGAAGCAGATGATGTTCATCTCAGGTAAGCTAGCTAATTCCAAGAATGATCGCTTGCTAATCTCTTCCACAAAAAATTGCGTCAGCCTGTAGCTTTCGTTGATTAATTGAGCATAGCTATGTCTTCCTAGATGCTGCATTGACAGCCATAGCTTGAGTACATCCGCATGACGGGTACCCTGAACGCTAATCTCACCTAGATTTGTTAAATCTGCTGCACTCTTCATATAGGGAGCCTGAATCTGAAAAGCTGTTTTAAGAGAGCTGAAATGTTTGAACAGAATCATTACACAGGTCTTTGCAACATAAAGCCACTTCTGTGGATTGAATGTAATTGAGTCTGCGTTCTCGATCCCTGTGAGCTTCTGGCAGTATTGAGGAGAAAACATCAAAGCGCCGCCGTAAGCAGCATCAACATGGAACCAAAGCTGATGAGCTTGAGCTATTTGATAAATCTCATTGATCGGATCAATATTTCCGGTGGTAGTTGTTCCCGCTGTTGCAACTACGCAAAAAGGTTCTTGACCTGCGTCGATTGCTCGCTCAATTTGTTCCTGCAATGCAGCAATCGACATCTGAGAGTTTTGATTGATTGGTACACGAATCACCGCATCCGTCCCCAAGCCCAGCAGCATGGCTGCCTTTTGCAATGAAGTATGCGCCACCTCAGAGGCAAATAGAACAGGTTGTTTATCCAGCCCAACAATACCTTTTTGAAGTGCCTGAAATTTGATATTTCTTGCCACTGCTAAAGCTTGCAGGTTTGCTAATGTGCCGCCGCTTAGAAGAACGCCGCCTGCTGACTCACCCAAGCCAAAAATAGCGGCAAACTGTTTAAGCAGCAGCGGCTCCAAACGTGAGAAGACGGGAGACATTTCCACACTGAGCATATTGTTGTTGATTGCAGAAGCAATTAAATCGCCGAACATCGAGAATGTCGTGGGCATAGAGTCCATATGCCCGATGTATCTGGGGTTAGCGGCGTTCATAGAAGCTGCCAAGATCTGATCAAGCTGATCAAGCAGCAGCGCCGCCTCAACTGGTAGGTCAGGAATACTTGCAAAATTTGCAATCTCAATTTCAGCCGGAAGAGGCGATTCTTTCCAAGACGGTAAAGCGGAACGATCGCCTGCATAGCTCAAGTGAGTCAGTAACCGTGTCAAGACTTGCTGAGCGAGTGCCTCAATCTCGTGACGGTTAGTTCCAATCGGATCAATAAAGGCAGTAATCGGAAGTTGCAAACGCTCCATCATTGAAAATCCTCATAATCATTGGCTGACTGTTTTTCGTTAATTAGTTTCTCGTAATATTCTTCTTAATCAAGCAATTTCACTATAAAAGAAAAACTCGCTTTCGTGATGAAAATTACAATTTAAATCACGCATTTTGTCTACTATAGCGGAAATTGCAGTTCGTCGAGACGTAGCCTATTTATTCAGTTTCTACGTGCGCTGCTTTGAAGGGCAGGCGTTGAGCTAGCTTGCCATGGCGCTTACGGGCATTGCATCGGAAAAACGCAGTCACTTTTCAAATACTCGCTCACTCTAATTTGCTGGAGAAAGGGAGGTATGGCTTCTAATCGTTTAGTGTTTGAGCCTCAGGCAAAATCAAATTTGAATCCTTCTGGTATAGAGCGGTCTTGTGGGCATAGCTTAACGCTCAAACAAATTTCTCATCACTTTGGGGCTACTGTTGCCCTGCGAGATGTCAATCTAGGTGTGAATCCAGGAGAGTTCATCTCGCTATTAGGGCCAAGTGGTTGCGGTAAGACAACATTGTTGCGTCTAATTTCAGGATTCTACACACCGACATCTGGGCAAATCCTGATTGACGGGCAGAACGTTGAGGCAGTTCTACCCAATCAACGAGGCGTTGGAATTGTCTTTCAAAATTATGCGCTGTTTCCTCATATGACAGTGTGGAATAACGTTGCCTACGGACTACGAGCAAAGCAGACTTCTAAAGCTCAGATCAGAACCAAGGTAGGAGAGATGCTAGATCTAGTTAAACTTAGTGATTTTCGCGATCGCTATCCCAGCCAGCTCTCTGGAGGGCAACAGCAGCGGGTTGCTTTAGCTAGAGCAATGGCAGTAGAGCCAAAGCTACTTTTGCTGGATGAGCCATTTAGCGCATTAGATAAAAACTTGCGGCTCGATATGCAGATCGAGATGAAGCGACTGCTGGTTGAACGGGGTATCACAACGGTTCTAGTCACGCACGATCAAGAGGAGGCTTTGAGTTTATCGGATCGAATTGCAGTCATATCTCAAGGCATTGTGCATCAATTTGATACGCCCAGTCAAATCTACGATTCGCCCGAAACCCGCTTTGTCAGCACTTTTGTCGGCACTTGTAATGTACTGCAAGGACAACTACTAGAACGCGCTGGTTCAGAATGCTTGGTTGCCATAGAAGACCAAATATTTGATGTAGAAACGGACGTGCAGGTGGCACTCGGTAGCCCTATAGAAATAGCTGTGCGACCTGAAAGTTGGAGATTCCAAACTGAGCCAGGTCGAGGTCGGCTGCCAGTGAAGGTTGAATTGGCGCTTTCTTTAGGAGCAACCGTAGTTTACGAGCTTCACACACCCACAGGAACAGAAATTAAGGTAACGCAACCCAGAACCAAAGGAGTCAGCCTGCTGGAACCAGGTGAGACAACATATCTTGAACTAATCTCCCCTCAAGCTTGCTCTGTTTTTGAAGCATCGTAGTGATGTCAGTTGTTTTTTAATTTTGCGAGAAATCAAATGAGTAATCGGTTGTTTAAGCGTCGCACTGTGCTGACAGCAGGTTTAGCAACGGGTATTCTTGCCGCCTGCACAAATGGTCGTCAGTCGTCTCAAGGAAGTGCATCTGCTCCTCAGGCAGCGGCTTATCAGGGACAAACTCTGGTTGCAGCTTGTTTCCAGGGCACAATGGAAACGATTTACAAAGAGATTCTGGCTCCTGCATTGAAGCAGCAAACCGGAGCCGATCTCAAGCTAGTGCCTGGACTGACATCAGAACAGTTAGCCCGCCTGCGATCATCACCCAATAACCCGCCGTTCGATTTGGTGCTGCTAGACGACGGCAACAACGAAATTGCAGTTCAGGAAGGGCTGATCCAAAAGTTTCCAGAGAACTTAAGCCAGAATTCTGCAAATGTAGTTCCTGAGATGATAGGCAAAGACGGGTTAGCTCCAATGATGTTTGCCTGGCCAATTGTGATTGCCTACAATCCTCAGCGAGTCAAAACACCACCAACATCCTGGAATAATTTGTGGGATGCGAATAGTGATGCTCGCGTAGGACTAATCAATATTGGTGCTGTGATTGGTATGGTGTATATGGTGGAACAAGCTCGCTTGCTAGGTGGCAGTGAGTCCAACATTGATCCGGCTTTCGAGATTATTAGTAAGAACAAGAATAAGCTAGCAGCCGTAGCGTCCAATCTGGGTTCACTAGCAGCACTGTATCAGCAAGGAGAAGCAGACATCGGGCCAATGTTTTTGAGTGATGTGCTGCGTTTGAAAAGCAAAGGCGTATCAATTGATTGGGCGGTTCCAGAATCTAGCTTGGCAGGCGTTCGGTTTGGGCTAAATATTGTCAGTAAGCCTGTTGCTCCACTTGAGCTGGCTGCTGCGCTGGTCAATGCCTCTGTGAGTCCAGAGGTACAAAAATCGATTTCTAGCGCTCCGTACTTCTTCGGTCCAGCAATCAAAGACGTGGAAATCACCGGAGAAATAGCAGAGCGACTGAATGTGAGATCAGCCGATGAATTAATGGCAGAAATCAAAATCCTCGACTGGACACAGATCAATCCCAACAAGAATGCTTGGATTGAGCGCTTCAACAAGGAGACAAAAGGTTAATGACAACCGTTAATTTGAGCAACCCAAGGCGTTTTAGCCTCAAATTCACAGAAGAGCAATTAATTTTGCCGCTAGCAGGTTTCCTAATTGCGTTCTATATCATGCCATTGATTGTTCTACTAGCTCGCAGTTTTCAAGCTCAGCCAAATACAGCCAGCTTTAGCGTCGAGCAGTATTTACGATTTTTCCAAGATCCAGTCAACTTGGATATCTGGCGATACAGCCTCAGCCTAGGATTCTGGTGTACCTTGATTTGCCTACTGTTAGGCTATCCACTAGCATATATCTACATCCGAGCTGAGAACCGTTGGCAGACAATTCTCACGTTTCTAATTATGTTGCCGCTGCTCACAAGTATCGTTGTGAGGACGTTTGCCTGGATAGTAATTCTGGGTCGCGAAGGGTTAATCAATTCATTTCTGAGAGCAATAGGCATGATTGATCAGCCTTTGAGCCTTTTATTTACCCACACTGGTGTTGTGATTGCTCTCTCACAAATTATGCTGCCATTTATGGTGTTACCGTTGACGGCTGCCATGATAAGAGTTGATATGCGGCTGATGGATGCTTCGATCAGTCTGGGAGCGGGAGCGTGGCGCACTTTCCTTTGGGTGTTTGTTCCATTAACCCTACCAGGTATTATCTCCGGCTGCTTGTTGGTGTTCGCTATTTCTATCAGCGCCTTTGTCACTCCGTCAATCATCGGTGGTGGACGGGTATTGTACATGCCTAATATTATTTACCAGCAATCAATTCTCTTACTAGATTGGAACTTTGCTGCTGCCATCTCGGTTGTTCTTTTAGTTACAGTGATTGCGGTTGTGATTGGTTTGAGTGTTTTAAATAGGATATCTCGCTCCTATGTACATTCCTAATCTTTCAGATTCATCGCCTCTAAAACCCGATTATCTGAGGCAGTTGGATCAGTGGTCATTCACAGGCGTGATGTGGAGCGTTACTGTGTCAAGTTTATTATTCTTGACTCTGCCAACAGTAATCGTTTTGATTACATCCTTTGGCGCAGGTGAAACACTGAGATTTCCGCCATCGGATTTGTCGCTGAAGTGGTACATTTCTCTGCTAGATTTGCCTGAAATTCACGAAACAGCGCTGACTAGCCTCAAGTTAGCATTCCTCACGACCGTCATCTGCGTAGTTTTGGGAGTCTGTGCAGCTTTGGCCCTAGCGAGTAGTCAAACTGGGTGGGTGCAGGCGATGGATACTTTAGTGATGTCACCACTAGCGCTACCTGGGCTGGCAGTAGGCTTAGGAATCCTAATTTTCTTCAACTTGATTGGTTATGGCATTAATTTCAACGTCCTGCTTATTAGCCATGTTGTAATTTGCGTTCCATTTATTGTCAGAACCACATTAGCAAGTCTGTCGCAATTGAGCTCTTCATTAAAGGATGCGTCTACAAGCCTAGGGGCAACCCAAATCTACACGTTTTTCCATGTGACTCTCCCTCTAATTCAGCGCGGTGTGATTACAGGAGCATTTATTACATTTTTGAGTTCGTTTGACAATTTGACTGTTTCTTTATTTTTGTCGGACGCTAGAAATCAAGTGTTACCTATTCAAATGTGGTCAATGATTGAGAACAATCTGGACATTCGAGTAGCAGCAATCGCAGGAATTGTAGTCATTTTGACGGCGGTGCTGATGACTGCGATGGAGCAAGCATCTGGACTATCGCAATTCTTCATGAGCAGGCGGTAGTCATGTTCAGATAGACATTCATAATTCTAATTCCTTTTGCCTCTGTTTTCCCTTGGCAATCTCCTGCTCATGTACCTTCCGGCAAACGGCTCTAACAGTCTGATTTACATAAGCCAAGGCTTTCTGTTTTCCCTGTGTCTCATCAATCTCTGCTACGTAAGGGCTACTTAATGTCAGCATTAGCGCAATTTCCTTTTGACTGTAACCTGCTTCAAATGCTTTCTTGCCAGCTAAGTAGTCTAATTTGATTGGAGTGCCAGTGCCTACATCTTGGCTGAACTTTTGCCACATTTGCTGATAACGCTTCTTAGAACTTAGCTGGGCTGTATCAGAGAGTCCAGAAGATGACGGGTTCAGAAGAGGCTGAGGCGATTGATCAGTAGAGATCAACTCTCGCCCTCTAGTTATGCTCGATTTGGCTATTCTGGTACAGATCAGCGGTCTTCCCTTGGCTGCTGTAGGTGGTGCTGACCCAGGCATAGTCAAGGTACTGCCTACCACTGAGATTGACCTCGATCGCCTTACCAACAGCGATGGTAATCTGAGCTAAACCATCTGGAGCAATGTGATTCACAGTGAAGGTTTGCCCGTTGCGAATTCCAGCATCTCGATCGTTTTTCGTCCAACGGAGGTGATCGCCTGCTGCAATGGTAATGGACTGCATCTTGCGTCCAACCATCACCCAGTATTTTGAACAACTCGGACTGAGCCAGCAACTTCTCTTTGCTGATGGAATGCAAGAACGGCTCACAGAAGTGGTGAGTCAGCTTCCCGAAGCCGCTGTCAATCCCTCTTTACCCTTGCGAATGGCAGACTGCTACGGATTATTCCAAGGATTGATTGCCAAGTCCAGCAAGATAGCCGTTTAGCACCGGGAGATTCATATCATGCCTCGTAAAAGCGAACCACCCAAGGGGGATCGTCCTCCGGACGGTGCGGAGCACCATCGTCAACGCCTCCAGTTTGCCTACAATGCCGATGTTGATTCTCCCACGGGTGTCCTGTTCCAATACTTAATCAAGAACGAACGCGCTCGCAGTCGAGAGGGGAAGCACAAAGGCATTGATGCCATGAGTGCCTTCTGGAAACCCTTTGCTTACCAGGAGCAAGAGAACCTGAGTGAGGAAGAATTGAAGGCGATCGCCCGTGAATGCATCGAACAGTTAAACCGACAGATGACGCTGATTTGTGACACCTTTGGTGTGGCACCGCCAACCGCAGCTACGTCAACCGTGGATTTAAGGCAAGAGATTCGCCAAGCTGTGGCAGAGGCGTTTCAGCAGATGATAATCACTGGAGGAATGCCGATGGCGACTGGGAATCTCCCACTTGCTCCTTCATTGCAAAAGCCAAGTATGCAACGTCCTTCTGACGATGGGTTTGAGGAATCTGAAGGGGTGGATTTTGATGAGGATGCTCTGTTGGGAACTTTGCTGGATGATGCCACGATCGCCGCTTAATTCCGTTCTTCAATTAATTCCTCTCATTATTCCTGTTAAATGAACTTCCTATGGCAGCAAAACCGAAAGAACCGGAAAACGAGGCGGGCAAGCAAGCGCGACAGCAATACCTGGAACAGGCACGGCGCGTCATCGGCGAAGCCAATCTTGATTACTCTGCCCTTTACCAACGCTTCGCTCAAAATGATTGGGCAGCACTCAAACTAGATGACACTGTGGCACTGGCAGCACTGAAGGCAGGATACTCACCGAAAGAAGTAGTGGGTATCCTGCATCAGAGTCCCTATTTACAGCATCAGGTGCATGTCAACAAAGTGCCGTTAGCGCCCATGAGCCAGTATGTGCGATCGACCGTGATGAAGGCAGTACAGCGATTAGAGAAAGCTCAGGGAACGCAGAAGACTCAGGGGCGTTCACGCAGTGTTTCCGATGGGAAATCGGTTCAGCGGAAGTCTGGAATGGAATTTGAATAAATTGTGGCTGACAAGGCCTATCAATTGTCGTTATGAGGTTGTCTTCTGTCAGGAAACTACTTTGCCAGAACTTCGACAGGTCATTGGTGCAATAAGTGTTAATGAGATGTACCTGTCTATAAGCGTTCTAGCTATTAGCGACGCGACTGCTCTAAAAATGCCCAGGCAGGCTTGACTTAGAGTGCGCTCTAAGTTTTAAGGTAGAGACAAGCGTCTGGAGGTGAGTCTGATGTCTGCCTTAACGATTCAGCAAGTGGCTCAACAAACGGGATTAAGTGTCCACACCCTGCGATACTACGAGCGCAATGGACTGTTGGAACCTGTCGATCGCGCCAGCAGCGGGCATCGGCGCTACTCTGAGGAGGATATTGCCCGCATTGAATTTCTGACTCGGTTACGCCTAACCGGAATGCCAATTCGGCAAATGCAGGAGTTCGCTCGCTTGTTTCGGGAACGTCCGCAAGCCCTTGCCGATCGTCGTGCCATTCTGGAGAGCCATGAACGCGAGGTTCAGGCCCATATCCAGGAACTTCAGCGCAACCTGGAAGCAATTCAGTGGAAGATTGGCTACTACAAGCAGCTCGAAGCTCAGCAGCAACTAGATAGAACCGCAGGCACTCAACACCAGCAACGGCAGAGCTGCATTGCGGCAGGGCAGGCATTCTTACTAGAGCAGACGCTAAAACAGTCAGAAGTCCCTGAATCGGAGCCTCAAATCGATGACGTTCCGCATCGGGTGAAATAATCACAACTTCACTCAACACAAGTTTGATCACTAGGCTGCCCCACACTGGGTCAGTCTAAGCGATCGTGCTGTTTCAACAATTTGAAGAGGAAAAACATGATGAATTTGCAACGCGATAAAGTTGCCCTCGTCACTGGGGGAAGTTCTGGCATGGGTCGAGCCGCTGCCCTGCAATTTGCCAAGCAGGGAGCAAAAGTCGTGGTAGCGGCGCGGCGAGAAACCGCAGGCAATCAGACCGTCGAGCAGATCCGGCAGTTGGGCGGAGAAGCCAGCTTTGTCAAAACAGATGTCTCTCAACCCGCAGAAATTGAGGCGTTGATTCAGAAAGCGATCGCGCTTTACGGTCGGCTCGATTACGCCTTCAATAATGCCGGAACGGAAGGGGTGTTTGCCCCCATGACGCAGCTAACTGAAGCCAATTGGGATCATACGATTAACACTAACTTGAAAGCAGTTTGGCTCTGCCTGAAGTACGAAATCGAGCAACTGATCAAACAGGGAACGGGAGGTGCGATCGTCAATGCATCATCCTGGCTGGCAAAAGGCGCACTGATCGGTTCCACGATCTACTCTGCCAGTAAAAGCGGTTTGGATGGCATGGTACGGGCAGCAGCATTAGAGTGTGCCCAGCATGGAATTCGAGTCAACAATGTTAATCCTGGCATCATTGACACGGAAATGTTTCGTCGCTTTGGCAATCCCGATGATCCAAACGATCCAGTCGTTCCAGCATTCACTCATCATATTCCGCTGAAGCGATTAGGCAGTTCCGAAGAAGTTGCAGAAGCGGTCGTCTGGCTATGCTCTGATGCAGCCACTTACATCACGGGACAAACCATTCTAATTGATGGCGGCTTTGCCATTCCCGGTTTTCGGAATTAACCCAATAATTTCAAGAGGTTTTCATGTCAAATTCACCACTGACATCACCATTCACAATTCTTGCCCACATCAAGGCAAAACCTGGGTTAGAAGCACGAATGCAGCAGGATTTAGTCAGTCTACTTGCTCCCACTCGTGCCGAATCTGGCTGCATCACATTTGACTTGTTGAAAGACACCAATGATCCAACGGTGTTTGTCCTATACGAAAACTGGAAAGACCAAGCAGCACTGGACGCTCACTTTCAGCAACCCTATGTCAAACGAGTTTTGCAAGCTTACGAAGAGACTTTAGCAGAACCGATCGAGGTTCTCTCTCTGGCAAAAATTGAACCCTCATAGTTGCGATCGAACATTGGAGGATCACTATGCAATACAAACTTTTGGGCAACACCGGATTGAGAGTTTCTGAACTGTGTTTAGGCGCGATGACCTTTGGTGAGGATTGGGATTGGGGCGCAAATCGAGAAACTAGCCAAGCCATTTTTGACGCTTTTGCAGAAGCAGGCGGGAATTTCATCGATACCGCTAATGTTTACACCAATGGAACCAGTGAGAAACTCCTGGGTGAATTTGTGGGTGCAGAGCGCGATCGCTTCGTGATTGCAACTAAATATACGGTGATGATGAATCCCACTGATCCCAACTCCAGCGGTAATCAGCGCAAGAATCTGATGCGATCGCTCGATGCGAGTCTGAAGCGATTGAACACCGATTACATCGATCTCTACTGGGTTCACATGTGGGATACGGTGACGCCTGTGGAAGAGATGATGCGGGCACTCGATGATGTGGTGCGGACGGGTAAGGTGATGTATGTTGGGATCTCTGATGCGCCTGCCTGGATTGTTAGCCGTGCTCAGACGATCGCTGACCTGAGAAACATGACTCCATTTGCCGCAATTCAGCTTGAATACAATCTGGTGGAGCGCACGGTCGAGCGAGATTTGCTGCCAATGGCAGAAGACTTGAATTTGAGCATTCTCAATTGGTCGCCTCTTGGTGGCGGCGTGTTGACTGGGAAATATTTGCACCAGGATTCTGATCAGGATCGGCTCAATAAAGCAGAATACTTTCAACACTACAAAGTCGATCGCGCCATGCAAATTGCTCAAACGGTGGTTGATGTTGCCCATGAGATTGGCTGTAGTGCCGCCCAGGTTGCCCTTGCCTGGATTCGGCAGCAGTCCCCTCGGCATATCCCCATCATCGGAGCGAGAACCCTGGAGCATCTCAAAGATAATTTGGGTTGTTTGCAGGTTGCGTTAAGCGAGGAACAATTCATTCGTCTCAATGCCGCTAGCGAAGTTGATCCAGGCTTTGCCTTGACGTTTCTGCGTCGATTACAGAACCTGTTTCTAGGTGCGGCAAATGAAACGTTGGATTTGAGTCTGCATCCTGTCTCACGATGGGTACTCGATCGAAAATAACGGGTCATTTGATTCTGATTCCAAAGGAGATGCCAATGAAACTCAAACGGGTTTTGCTGGTCTTGATTGGTGCGACTTTAATCACGATCGTCTGGATTGGGGATTTCTTCCGATCTATTCCGAGTATTGGTTCTACAATCGCAGTGGCTCAAGAAAACTTGACTCAGGAGAACTCGATCACAACCCCCGATCGATTTCAAACTGGTTTGTTGTTGATCAATCAAGTGAACCAGGTTGGATACGAACGCTCTCGCGATAGTCTAGTAGACATTGCACCAGATTTTATTCGACTGGGCATCGAGTTTCCCTAGGGTGATGTTTTATCGCGCCCAGAACTTGATCTGAAATCGAGACAAATCGCCACGGTTGCAGCCCTGACTGCCTTGGGCAATGCCCAGCCCCAACTCAGATTTCACATTGAAGGGGCATTAAATGTCGGTTGCACCCGTGAAGAGATTGTTGAACTGATCACCCAAATGTCAGTGTATGCAGGATTTCCCAAAGCTGCGAATGCGATGGTTATTGCCAGGGAAGTTTTTCAAGAATTAGACGCGCAAAGCCAGTAATTCGTCTCATAAAAAGGACAAAGTTGATGAGAAAACTATCTTTTGCCGCATCTGCATTGTTATTGCCAATCCTATCAGTTATCAATCTACCTCAATCAGCCTTAGCATTCTCTCAAGCATTCACGATCGAGACATCAAATGCATCTCAGAGTGTAAACGCAATTTCTCAAAATACTCCTGCAAACATCCTCACTGCCATTGAGCTACCTGCAAACTTTCAATACCCCAACGGCATTGCCCATGCCAGCGACGGCACGGTCTATGTCGGGTCGATCACCAGTGGTCGCATCCTGCGAATTTCTCCCAACGGTGACATTGAAACCTTGTTCCCTGGTAACGACGAGGTGTTTGCTGCTACCAGTTTGCGATTAGATGAGCCACGCGGCATCCTCTGGGGCAGTTCGCCTGATTTCCTGGGAACTCGTACCCCCAATGGTGAAACGGTGCGTCGTGCCCCGCGTGTCTTTGCGATCGATATTCGCTCTGGCGAAGTGCTGCGCTTAGTTTCCATGCCAGAAGGGGGATTCAGCAATGATCTTGCCGTTGATCCAGAGGGTGGAGTTTACATCACCGATAGTACCCTGGCTTGCATTCACTACTTAGCGCCAGGAGCAACTCAATTGCAAACCTGGGCAGCCGATGAACGATTTCAAGACGATCGGATTGGACTGGGTGGCATTGCACGGCGATCGGATGGGGTCTTGATTGTCGGGCACTATTCTAACGGCAGTCTATTTCAGGTTACGCCGCAGCCGCAGGGACAGCCAATGGTAACAGCGATTCCGCTAGAACGTCCGCTTGAAAACCCAGATGGCATGCAGTTTGCCCCCGATGGTTCTCTAATCCTGACCGAAGGGGCAATGACCAGCGGCAAGGGTCAGCTTCTACGCATCAATGTCTTTGCGCCTGGAACGCATCCCAAATCGATCGAAACATTAGCCTCTGAACTCAAATCACCGGTCAATCTGACGCTGGTTGGGACAGAAATTTGGGTGACTGAATCCCAGATTCGTCATCGCCTCATCCCCGAAGAAGAAGGCAACATTCCCGATCGCTTTTTCATTCGGCGATTTGGATTGTAGAAGCCTTGCCAATTCCAGCAAAGCTACCGCTGCCGCTTCTTTTGGTTAGAGAGCAGAGATGTCATGTAGGCTTCGATAGCGCGTTGATCCGCCTGTGGATCATGAATGTTTTGCAGCCAATCGAGCATCAGAGGCAGATTGTAAGCACGACTTTGGAATTAATGCGAATCCAGTAAATATCTTCACACAGCAATCCTGAAAGGCGATACTTCTTGAGGGTATCGCCGGAGAGACCCATCAATTTTGAAATCTCTCGCTTCTTGACAAAGCGAAATGGCTCATGGTCATGCAGGGATATGCTCGCCGCGCGATCAGATGGACTCATAGAGCCTCCATGAAGTTGCTTAATTCTCGTTAGTCAAAAGCAGCAGAAGCCTAATGGGTTCAAAGAGCCTGCAACTAGCCCGAGCAGCCCTAAACATTGAGACTGAATGATTTACCTCTGTTGCCTTGATGTGAACTGATAAAATGCAACCCGATTATTCTTTGACATCCGCTTGATGCGTAGCCCCTGCTCTCTCCCATCTTTTAATGCAGGAACATTCCATACTCTCAAGAGCATCTTCTCTTTAAGAATTGGCGAAAACTGGTTATAAATTGATCAAATTGGTGATATAAGGATAATAACAAAGTTATTAAAATGTCGTCAATTCATTAAGGGTTAATCTTTGGAGAACGTGCAAACACGTTCAGAATAAGATGCAATAGCTGCAATGGTTGCTCTAAATCAGGCATACAAGATTTACAGGATTATGCTAACCAATTTTATCCATAATGCTTCCAGCTCTTGATAGCTGACAGTACCATTACAGTTTGTTCCGTAGTAACCTTTGGCAGCCGGTTAGTAACGTACTCTTCGTCAATTCCAGTTTGTTCGCTAAAGCTCTCACTTAGTCCATCCAAAACTGGGGATGGAAAGATGTTATTTGCCAGTCTCGGTCATAAAAGATGCGACTGGCTAACTTATCTATTCTATTATTCTATTTTGAGTAAAGCGGATAGGCAATAATGCAAAAGAGCGATTTTCTGATCAAAACTGGCTCCGTCGAAGATGCGTTGGCGTTAGCCTCTCGGTACGAGAATCGCCCGTCTCGGCATCCAATTCATCTCCCAGTTCCTCTACTTCCTCAAGATACTCCACCACAAATCGCATGGCATTGAGGTAGAACTTTGCTTCTACTCCCTCCAATACTCGCACCCCTAGCTGAATATCCCAAGCCATCAGTAGGACTCCCTGAATTCCTCCTCGGCATCTTCTGCTTTACCTTGTGCCACCGCTTGCTGAAATTCCTCAATCGATTCGATTGTAATGACCTGTTTGAACAACCGTTTTAAGATCTCGATGTTGTAAATCTGGTTCAAATCTTCAACCAATGCAGGTGGTACGGCTCCAAATCGGGTCTCTAAGATTTCGATGATATTTTCCCGTTGCGTCTTAGCAATGGCAAAGCGTTCAAATGAGGTGACGTAGGGTATAGCTCTCTGCTCCTGATACCGCTGAATTTCACTGTTGAACACTAGCTCTAGCTCCTTCGGCAATGCCATCATCCAGTCGATGAGCCGCCTTAGCTCAAGCACCTTGTCTTCACTATACCCTGCCTCCAGCAGACCCGTAACGAGGCGGAGCTTCCACCCTAAGCGATCCTCAAGGTTTTGACTCTCTCACGACTTGCCGCAGTTCCTGATCCAGAGACTCATACTGTCGTTGCCAATCAATTTCAGCATGAGCTTGGGGAAAGAAAAAAGCGATCAACGCCTCAAAGTATTGTTCCAGGGCTTCCTTCCACGGATTATCGTAATCGGCTTGGGGATTTGTCATGCTCACCTTCAGGTGACGGAATTTGAGTAGCCATAAGATGACACTATACACTGAGCAATGAATATAATTATTTCAATTCCACCAGATTAAAATTTATAAATAGAAATAGATGTAGAGTTCCTCTGGATGTCATCAATTCAAAGTACTGTTCTAGGGCTTCCTTCGACATGAAGGTTTAGTTAAAGCAGATGGTGGAGAAATGGTGGAAGACATTTTTTAAGGCTTGAAAGCCTTATGAATTCTACATCTGTACGGGGACTCATAAGCCCAAGGTCGCAGGTTCAAATCCCGCCTGAGCCATTAATGAAAATAGATGCAAAAAAAAAAAGACCTGAACGGCACAGGTCTGTTGGTTGAGTACTGCCCCTATGGGGACAAAAAAATTGGTTTTATGCCGTCAAACTCATAGAGCAAAATCAGGAATGTAGCCGTGGATGCAGATGAGTGACTCTCGCCAGTTCCGCTTCGAGATCTGGCTCCGGCTGCTCAAACATTACAACGAGTGG
The DNA here is from genome assembly GCF_032598965.1 of Leptolyngbya sp. NK1-12. Taxonomy (NCBI): domain Bacteria; kingdom Bacillati; phylum Cyanobacteriota; class Cyanophyceae; order Leptolyngbyales; family Leptolyngbyaceae; genus Leptolyngbya; species Leptolyngbya sp. NK1-12. Next base: position 3,665,227 of record NZ_CP053586.1, on the reverse strand, counting down.
GCAGCGATTGCCAGTGAAGCGAATCAGCCTCTGTTTTGTATGCTCAGCTTCACCACGGGTTCTGTAGCGGCCCATGAGTCGGCTGCGCATATCCGGCATTTTCATGATCACTAGCCAATTGCCCTCGCCTTTACTGCTGCTCATCGCTGGCCTCCTCATGTGCGGCTTCATTCAAGAAAATTGCATCCCGTTCACGAAGTGGGGCGGATGCCCGAATCTCTTTCTCCAGCATCTCGCGTTCACTGCCACTGCCCGACATCTCATTTACATGCCACTCAAGACCATTATTGAGCAGCACATAGAGGGTTCCGGTTTCTCGATTGGTGATGTACCACGCCTCTCGGTCCATTGCCTGTCGCAGGTGGTAGCCAAGCGCACTTAGGCGGGGGTAAATGATTTGCTCGACCTGATCCACGTTCGTCTTGATTGTCATTTCTCATATTCCTCATGCTGAAGTTCTTAACTGAGAGTAACGCACTTTTCTCTACAGTGCGTTACCTTAGAGAGAAATAGAGTAAATCAACGCGGAGGAAGCTACCATAATGGCGATGTCTACTAATGAGTCTGTGGCGACAAGTAAGCCCAAAATCAATGCCTACGTCAGTGAGGAGATCAACAAAGCCATTGAAGTTGAAATGGCAAAGGAGCGGCGATCTAAGTCTCAGATGGTAGAGCTACTGCTAGAGGAAGCTTTGAAGGCAAGGGGCTATGAGTTCTCGCAAGCCGCACAGCAGGATGATCAGGTAGATGAAAGTCGTTGATCTTATTAGGATTCTGGCTATCCTATGTTTGTTTGATAGGACAGTAGGACACAGGGCAAGACAATGACGACACAAATCGACTCCCTCACCATCAAGGATTTCGAGTCTCGCTACGGTGTTACCCGCTCAAATATCTACAACCGCATCGATGGTCTCAAAAAGAAAGGCTACCCGATGGAGCCAGAGAAGCAGAATGGCAAGTCTGTTTTCAACGCCGATCAAATCTCCCTGATGGACTCCCTTGATTCAGTACTCAACCACCACCGGCTGATCCACTCGCTAACCTCAAGACCCTACAGAAAGCCTGTGATCAGGGCTGGCTCCTCTCTAGCAGTCAGTTAGCGCCTCTCGTTGGGCTAAAAACCCTTCATGGTAGGGAGTTTGAGCGATTTGGGTTTAAGTTTGTGAAAGTCGGCAAAAACGGTGTTGAGAGCGCTTGGAAAGTGGAGAAACTATGACAAACGGTAATGGCAGCAGTGAATCACGGCTCGACCGGATTGAGCGCATCCTAGAGAGCATGGCATTGAGACAGGACTTCATCTTTCAGCAACAGGAAATCTTGGCTCGACAGCTTCAGGAAACTCGCGCCATTGTTGATAGTAATGCCCGATCAATTCAAGCCTGGGAAGCCTTAATTGAGCAAAATCGAGTCGAGGCAGAAGAAGAGCGCTCGCGGCTTCAGGTTGCGGTTCTGGAATTGATTGAAGCGAATCAGCAGAATCGTCTTGACCATGAACTGTTTCGGCGGCGGATTGAGGCGATTGATCCGCAATCAGATAGTCAGGACTGAACATCTTTACAGATAAACCGGCAAATACCGCTGTCACCGAAAGGACCAAAGCTGGCAGGTGTTAGTTAGAACAGGCGAGCAATGGGAATTTGAAGTGCTTCGCCTTGCGGTACAACTATTTAACTGCCATTTATTCAGCATCAAGCAGGACAAAGCTTAAGCCAACCTACCGCATCGGAACTTTCCTCAGAAACAGCCAATGACACCAGAACGCTAGATGGAAAATAACAATCGTCCAGAAAATAAGCTGGTACGACCGCTTACGGCTCTTATGGTGCAAGCGTCGTTGAGCAATCAAGGCCCCCAGCCAGCCGCCCAGCAGCTCACACAAATGCAGCGTATTTTCTGAGACTCGCCACTTGCCCTGTCGTGCCCGCGATTTGTCATGGGCGTAAAGGGCAAAGGTCAACCCACTCATTAGCGGGTAGAGCACTAGCGGTATCGGATTGGCCGTTACCCACCAAAAATGCGCGGATCCTAAAACTGGCAAGCAGGATAATAGCACCAGTTCCAACGCTAAAGCAGGTCGAGGCAGCGATTGCGATAAATGCCTTTCCAACTCCGAAACTCGCAACCAAGGCTTGACCCTGGCTCCTTCAATAAAGGCATGACAAGCTCGCTGTTTGCCATCCCGATCTTGTCCGAGCTGGTAGTAAATCACATCCCCAACCTGAGGCCGACGGGTGGACTCTTTCAGATCACAAATATGTAGAAACACGCGGCGGCTGCCGTCATCCGGTTTAATAAAGCCAAAGCCGCGCTTGTCTTGCCACTCGATCAGCTGACCTCGGTGCAGAACGGATTGGCGAGAGTTTGCTTTGGGGTCCTTAGCCAACTCTGAATTACTCCAGTACTTCTTTACCCATGCGCCAGTAGCGATAGCGTAAGTACAGCCCTAGCGTCACTTGTTTCATGATCCAATAGAACACCGTTAGAATCACAAAAGTAATCGCCATCACTGCTACCGGCTGTTTGCTGGTCAGATCATCCAAGGTTGTAATCAAGACGTTACCTGGCTCGGTAACGAGATCCCAGCTATTGAAGCGGCGAAACCGCCCGATATAGACCCCAATTGCGCAGAGCAGGTGCATTAAGAGTTCTACTGCCCAGATGATCGTTCGGCTCGCGCCCTGCTTGCGGAGATAGTAGCCCTGATTGATCAGGGACACCACATAGGCTGCAAAACCGCCTAAAATTGCCGTGATATGGAGCGGAATCAGGATCAGGCCGACCACCCACATCGAGATTCCCGCCCGGGTACCGCGAATCAGGTGAATAATATCGGTCAGCAGGTAGGGAGCGTTGGGCAAAAACGCTAAAAAAACGACCCAAACGAGCCACCAAACAAAGGTGCGAGAGATTTTTGGTCGGCGGAACAGCCAGAAGCTCAGCACCAATGGGATAACCGCAAGAAAAAGATTCCAGAGAATCCAGCCGCTATAAACATTTGAAAACGCGAGGAAAACTTCATACAGCCTTTCTCTCATAGCATGCCCCGTTGCTTTGGTTGACCCTAACCTAGATTAACCTCCGGTTAGGAGGAGATGGCAGGGGTCAGTAGAATTCATCTCCAAAAATTAAAACTTTTTGAGGAAAAGACCAATTTGCGTGAATTCACCTCTATAGTCCTATGGAAGCCGATCCTATTTGCTTTAACATCTGTTCATAAAGTTATGGAAGCAAATTATGGAAGCAAATTATGGAAGCAAATTATGGAAGCAAATTATGGAAGCAAATTATGGAAGCAAGCAGTGAGGTTGGTGATTAGATTATGGTGATTCTGCTGTATGGGGTACTTCCTATCCCTGCCAAGTGAGATGCCAAGTGAGATGCGCTCGCCAATCTCCAATCAGCCTCTTAGCTTCCACTCAAGCTCATAACCTAGCTTCATCAACCAGTGAGTGGCTGCTCTAGACAGACTAAAAACCTATGAAGTTTTGTGCTGAGATTTTACAGGTTCTTGGCATGTCTGTGCATATCGTTACTTAATTTAACAAACATAAATTATTTTTATTCATCTGCTAAGAAGATTCAAAGATGGGCTTATTACATTCCTGATATATTTTTGATTGAACCCACGAACAGGGCAAAAAATTAAGATAACCTAAAGAATGCCGGGTAAATTCTTGCCCTAATTCGCACGGACTTGATCACCAGTATTTGCTGTTGCTTGAGGCTGCGCCAGCTTCCTTGCTCCTGCAGTGAAGGGGGCAGGGCAGGGTTCTTACGTTCGGGTTGAACGACTGTTCGATTAAACCAGTCGATTGAACAAGTTCGGATCGAAGTGATTCATAGGAAGGGAAACATGTCTTATTCTCAAACCAAAACCCAGACCAAAGCTGGGTACCAGGCAGGGGTTAAAGATTATCGCCTGACGTACTACACGCCTGATTACACCCCCAAAGACACCGATATTTTGGCCGCATTCCGGGTGACTCCTCAGCCTGGAGTTCCCTATGAAGAGGCGGGAGCAGCAGTTGCGGCTGAATCGTCTACCGGAACCTGGACGACCGTATGGACTGACCTGTTGACCGATTTGGATCGCTACAAGGGTCGTTGCTATGACATCGAGCCGGTTCCCGGTGAAGACAATCAGTTTATCGCCTACATTGCCTATCCGCTGGATCTGTTCGAGGAAGGCTCTGTCACCAACATGTTGACCTCGATTGTGGGCAACGTGTTTGGCTTCAAAGCGCTGAAAGCTCTGCGTCTGGAAGACCTGCGCATCCCAGTTGCCTACCTCAAGACCTTCCAAGGTCCGCCGCACGGTATCCAGGTTGAGCGCGACAAGATCAACAAGTATGGCCGTCCGCTGCTGGGTTGCACGATCAAGCCGAAGCTGGGCCTGTCGGCAAAGAACTACGGTCGGGCTGTTTACGAATGTCTGCGCGGCGGTTTGGACTTCACCAAAGATGACGAAAACATCAACTCGCAGCCGTTCCAGCGCTGGCGTGACCGTTTCACCTTTGTGGCTGAAGCGATTCACAAAGCTCAGGCAGAGACAGGTGAAATCAAAGGGCACTACCTCAATGTGACGGCTCCCACCTGCGAAGAAATGATCAAGCGGGCGGAATATGCCAAAGAGTTGAACATGCCTATCATCATGCACGACTTTTTGACTGCCGGTTTCACCGCGAATACAACTTTGTCTAAGTGGTGCCGTGACAACGGTATATTACTCCACATTCACCGCGCCATGCATGCTGTGATCGACCGTCAGAAGAACCACGGCATGCACTTCCGCGTCTTGGCAAAATGTCTGCGGATGTCCGGCGGCGACCACATCCACACCGGCACCGTTGTGGGTAAGCTGGAAGGTGACAAGGCCGTTACCCTCGGTTTCGTAGATCTGCTGCGGGAAAACTATGTTGAGCAAGACCGCTCCAAGGGGATTTACTTCACCCAAGACTGGGCTTCGATGCCGGGTGTGATGGCCGTTGCGTCGGGCGGTATCCACGTATGGCACATGCCTGCTCTGGTAGAAATCTTTGGTGATGATGCGGTGCTGCAATTCGGTGGTGGTACGCTGGGTCACCCCTGGGGTAATGCTCCGGGTGCAACCGCAAACCGGGTAGCGCTAGAAGCCTGCGTTCAAGCTCGGAACGAAGGTCGAGACCTGATGCGTGAGGGTGGCGACATCATCCGTGAGGCTTGCCGCTGGAGCCCTGAACTGGCAACTGCTTGCGAATTGTGGAAGGAAATCAAGTTCGAATTCGAGGCGCAAGACACCATTTAATGGAAAGTAAAAGGGTAAAAGTAAAAGGGAAAAATTGATTACTTTTTGGCTTTTACCTTTTTATTTTTTACTTTCTTTATGGATTTGAAGCAGATTGCTAAGGATACAACCAAGGTAATTATTAGTTACCTGACGTATCAAGCTGTACGGACGGTGATTGCTCAACTGAATGAAACCGATCCTCCAAGAGCGCTCTGGTTGCACACATTTTCGACTAAAGAGCGAATTCAGGATGGCGAGGCATACATTCAAGATCTGTTTCGGGAGGAGCAGAGTTTGGCGTTTCGCATTCTCACGGTTCGAGAGCATCTAGCCAATGAGGTGTGTGAATTTCTGCCAGAGATGGTGCGGACTGGAATTCAGCAAGCCAATATGCAGCAGCGCCGTCAGCAGCTAGAACGCATGACGCAGTTCGATCCAGCTTCTTCGGAAACTCACCCAGAGCAATCCGGAACCGAACCTGACAATTCTTGATGTCATTCTTTACTTGAGGAAGTCATGAAAACTTTACCCAAAGAGCGTCGGTACGAAACTTTTTCCTATTTGCCTCCGCTCAGCGATGCCCAAATTGCTCGTCAAATTCAATACACGATCGATCAAGGCTATATTCCTTGCGTTGAGTTCAACGAAGATTCCGCCGCTGAAACTCACTACTGGACGATGTGGAAGCTGCCGTTGTTCAACGCTAGATCGCCGCAAGAAGTCCTCAACGAGGTGCAGCAGTGCCGCTCTGAATACAACAACTGTTACATCCGTGTTGTTGCCTTCGACAACGTGAAGCAGTGCCAGGTGATGAGCTTTATTGTGCACAAGCCTAATGCAGGCGGATACCGCTACTAATAGAGTTTTGAGTTGTAAGTTTTGAGTTTTGAGTTGACAAAACAATTTAAGCTCAAGCTCAAGGTTGAATTCAAAGTCAGTGCGGTTATTAGGTGATCCGAACTAACCCCAATTGAGAACAGGAGGTGGGATATTCTGCCTCCTTTCATCTTGGCTTTTTCCTCGACTCTTAGCGCCCTCCGTGGTACATCTCTGTGCCTCTGTGGTTCCCTGATATTCGTTCAGTATAAAAGGAGGTAAATTCGATCTACCTCCCATGCATTACTGCTTGATTCCTATTTGTTCTTGCTTGTTACCGTAAAAGCAATACCAGACTATTTCTAATTAAATTCGCGTAATTCGATTCTGCCGGTGCATTTGGCCTGCTTGAAGCCTGTTCCACCCGCAACCGGAGTAGTCAGTTCGACATACACGCGAGGTTTTAATCCACCGCCTGCTGGAGTTTCAACAAAATATTGGAATGAGCTTAGCGCACCAATCATTGAACCAGCCGCGGCAGGTACATCGGTAATTAACAATGCGGTTCCAGTTCCGTCAAAGTTTGTTACTCCAATGTTACACTGGCTACCTTTAAACTCAACCTTTTGGATCTTTTCGTAATCAAATGTTAGGTTAGGCATCACTTCTTCCTGTGTGTTGTGTGTGTTGAATTATCACTGAACGGTGATTATGGATTTGCGCTCAGAATTTACAATGAGATAAATACTGTTAATTTCTATTAGTTGCTATAGCAATACTTATCCCAATGCAATTCTGGCTCTCAGGCTTAGTTTTCGGCTTAGTTTTCAAAGATTCTAGACAAATTCACGCAGTTCGATTCTTCCCGCGTATTGCGCCTGATCCACTCCGCTAGCACCAGCAGAGATGGCACTATGCTCAATCATGACAACCGGTGGATTCTGATTGAAGGGAGGTTGAATCTGGAGATTAGAGTTTTGAACGGCACCCAGCATGGTTCCAGCACCTGCGGGGACATCGGTAATCAGCAGTGCATTGCTTGATCCAGATCTGTAGTTCTTGAATGAAACATTGCACTTATTCGGATCGGATTTGAATTCTACCTTTTGCAGGTTGTTCAACGAGATGACGAGTTGCATAATTTCTCCTTGAGACACTTTTAATCACTGTTTGGGTTGGTTGAGGAATTCGCCTCATCTCACCCATCGCATCCTCATTCTGGGCGATAGCCTGAGTGACTGACAGTACCCGGACGGGTAATTTCTTTACCGTGAGCTAGCTTCCCTATGAGTTACTACCTTGCCCCTCGATTTCTCGATAAGCTTTCAATTCACATCACCAAGAACTACTTGGATTTGCCTGGTGTGAAAGTTCCCCTGATTTTAGGCATTCATGGCCGCAAAGGTGAAGGCAAATCGTTTCAGTGTGAGTTAGTGTTTGAGCGCATGGGCGTGATTCCGGTGCATATGTCGGCAGGAGAGTTGGAAAGCCCCGATGCAGGCGATCCGGCACGGCTGATTCGGTTACGCTATCGAGAAGCAGCAGAGGCCGTTAAAGTGAACGGCAAAATGGCCGTGTTGATGATTAATGATATTGATGCGGGAATGGGTCGCGTAGATCAGTTCACGCAATATACGGTCAACACCCAGCTTGTGGCCGGAACCTTGATGAACATTGCCGACAATCCCACTAACGTGCAGCTACCGGGCAGCTACGATGCTGAACCGATTCAGCGTATTCCAATTATCGTCACCGGCAATGATTTCTCAACCCTGTATGCGCCTCTAATCCGTGATGGCCGTATGGAAAAGTTTTACTGGGAGCCGGACCGGGCTGATCGAATTGGTATTGTCAGCGGTATCTTTGCCGGCGATGGTGTGTCTCGTAGCGATATTGAAAAACTTGTCGACACCTTTCCCAATCAGGCAATCGATTTCTATAGCGCGCTTCATTCCCGCTTGTATGACGAACAGGTGCGCAATTTCATTCAACAGATTGGGATTGAGCGCGTCTCGCTGCGAGTGGTTAACAGTACCGAAAGACTGCCTGAATTTCGTCCACCCGACTTTAGCCTCGCCCATTTGATCGAGCTGGGTGAACTACTGGTGAGAGAGCAGCAGCGAATTCAGGAACTGCGCTTGGTGCAGACTTATCATCATAACCTTCACTACTCGCCTCAAAGCCGTTCAGAGCAGCCGATAGAGTCCGGCTATCCGTCAGCTCAACCCAGTTTTGCCACTCCTGCTGCGTCTAGCTATTCACCCAGTAGCGGCCCCAGTAATGGTCATAGCGATGCAGTCCAGAGCCAGCCACCGCAAGCGAATGCCTCTCAAACTAACGGTGGCCTACCGCCGGATGCCCTGCAAGTTCTGCAAGAGATTCTAGATCGGGGACAGCGCTTGGGCATCGAAACCGTGGATGCTCGTCGGTTTCGGACCAATTCCTGGCAGTGCTATAACGTGATTTCAGAGCGCAATTTAGCCGCAGCTAAGGCTGCCCTCGAAGCTTGCTTTGCCGATCACGCGCGCGACTATATTCGCCTAGTTGGGATTGACCCACGCGATCGCCGCAGAACGGTAGAGACGATTGTGCATCGTCCTAGCTAGCGGCTGAGAGTCTGGCCAATTTAGGGTGAAGCCTCGGCTCGTTCTACCCGCAGCTCTTCGATCAACTGTTCGAGTTCAGAGCGTCCGGCCCGATAGACCGTATTGCAAAAATGGCAGGTGGCTTCAGCTCCGCCTTCTTTTTCGATCATGTCGTTGAGTTCCTCCTCGCCCAGGATCTTTAAGGCTCCCAAAACGCGCTCATAGGTGCAGCCGCATTGAAATTGCACCAGTTGGGTTTCGGGCAGAATTTGCAGATCCATATCGCCTACCAAGTCCTCAAAGATTTGCGGCAGCGATTTGCCTGCTTGCAGCAAAGGCGTGAATCCAGTCAGGGTCGAGAGCCGTGATTCTAGGGTCCTAACCAAGGCTTCGTCTCGTGCTGCCTTTGGTAAAACCTGCACTAACAGACCGCCTGCTGCCGTCACGCCCGCGGCTCCCACAAACACGCCCAGAATCAGAGCGGAGGGAGTCTGCTCGGAATTCACCAAATAATGAGTCAGGTCATCGCCGATCTCACCCGACACCAGTTCCACCGTGCTGGAATAGGGATAGCCATAGCCCACATCCCGCACCACATAGAGATAACCTTCATGCCCAACGGCTCCGCCCACATCCAGCTTGCCTTTGGCATTGGGGGGCAGCTCGACCTCAGGATAGTCCACATAGCCCCGCACCGTACCATCGACGCCCGCATCTACCAGAATGCCGCCTAGGGGACCATTGCCCTTGACGCGAATATTGATCCGCGCCTCGGCCCGCTTCATGCTGGAAGCCAACAGTAACCCGGCGGCCATTGTGCGGCCCAACGCTGCCGTTGCTACATAGGAAAGTTGATGCTGTTGTCGGGCAATTTCGGTGAGCCGGGTGGTGATGACGCCCACAAGGCGGATGCCATTATCGGCTGCGGTGGCTCGCACTAATTGATCTACCATGAAAATCCTATACAGTTCTTAACAGTGTCACTGCTTCTATTCTAGAACGATTGTTTCAGTAGCTGGGGAGCGAGCATTTTACCTCCCTCAACCTAAACAATCGCCCTGCGGGCAGCACTTCTACAATCACCTAAAACTAGCCTAAACGCCTATCCTGAACGCTTAAGGAGATTAGCAGCGAAGACCGGCAGACCCTCGAACGTTTGAGCACTCAACCAATACGCCGTCTTTCGGATCTGTAAATGGTTCTGTGTCGTTTCGTTGCCTGCCCTGCCCGCAGATAAATCCAATGGATTCGCGATTGGGAGAAGTGGAAGTCAAATGGATTGACCCAAAATTCTGAACAGCCCCATCTCCCCTCGTTCGGCGAGGCTCACGAGCCGCATCTCCCTCATCCTCCCATCCCCATCTCCGCCAACCCAAACGAAAGCGTCATCCCCGCACCACTCAGGGCATTCACAATTGTGACTCCCGGTTCCGGCTGGGCGATAAATTCGGTCTTACCGGGTAGTTTGGCGTAAACCCCATGCCAGGTTTCGGCAATTTCAAAGGTTGGGGCTTGGGCAAATTGCTTCAGGTAGTCCAACACATACTGATTAATCTCGGTCCGGTCAAATGGATCGGGATTTAAGCCGTACTCGTGGGAATCTCCTAGAACGAGTTCTCCGCTAGCATTTTGCGACATCATCACATGAATACCCCACTTAGGGAAGTGCGGCGTCTCCGTTTCGATGCGGGTTTTCAAAGCGGCTAGGGATTGGCAATGGGCAAAGGCACTGTAGTGAGTGAGGGTGAGACCACCACAGAGAGAAGGACCAATGCGCCAGGTGTTGGGTTGGGGCACGGTGCGCATCATTTGCAGTTTTACTTTAGTCAGGCCGCTGGTCGCGTAAAGCACTGGGTAAAGCGTCTCAAAATCGGCACCGCTGCACACAAAAATTCGGTCGGCGGTCCAGGATTCGCCGCCTGCGATCAACTGAGGATAGGTAATCTGGTTAACAACCTTGCCGAACTGGAAGTCAACCTTGAATTGCGTGGTCAGGTATACCGGCAGTTTTCCAATCGCTTCTCTCGGATCGACGGTGCATTCGGTGGGACTCCAGAGGGCCGCAAGTAGGTTGGCGGTAATAGCGGCTGGGCTTTGGGCGGCCACTTCCGAGGCAGATAGAAGCTTGGCCTGATGGTCTGCTGGCAGCGTTGCCACAAACTCCTCCAATACGGCCAATTCATCCCGGCGATAGGCGAGATGGAGCGAGCCACATTCCTCTAGGGCAAATCCAGCTTGGGGTGCAAGTTCAGTCCAGATTTGCCGTGATTGCAGCGCTCGTTGATACAGCATTCCGGTAGGCTGACCAATCGGCCAGATCATGCCAAAGTTGCGAATTGATGCCCCAACTGCCTGCGGATTGCGCTCAAATACCGTCACCTGTAACCCTCGTTTCGCGGCAGCCAGCGCATGCGCCAAGCCCACAATGCCTGCTCCAATAATCGCTACTTCTGTGTGATTGGTCATGTTCAAACCTATAAACTCGCAATTCGATCTTTCAGTTCATGCAGTGATGCTAGTAAGCCGTCGTTCGGATAAGCCTCCAACTGTTCTTTCGTGTGGCTGCCATTGGTAATACCGAAGGAAAGCAGGCAGTTGGCATTGTATCCTGATTCGATGTCCGAAGGTGTATCACCAATATTAACTACGGCTTTGGGATCTCGTATTTTCAAATAGTACATCGCTTTCTGGATCATGAACGGCGCTGGACGGCCTTCGTTGGCGTAAATTTCAGAAGGCGTCACCGAAACCTGAATCATAGACTCGGCTGATCCCACATAATTCGCAGCCAATCCCTGATTCCAGCCTAGCCGTTCGAGAATAATGTTAGTCACTTCTCGATAGAAGCCTGTGGTCAGGGCAATTTTGATATGCTGCGATTTCAACCAGGCAAACAGTTCTAAACACCCTTCCGCTGGCTGAACTGCTTGAGTGCGATAGTAGTCTTCCAAAATCAATTTGAACTGGTTAAAGGATGCATTTACCCTAGTTTCATAATTGGGATGCTCAACTCCTATTTGCGCTTGCCATAGGGTCTGAAACACCAGCTTCTTCGACCAGCCCATCATGAACCGTATCTTGTCTGGATCGGCCTGTAGGCCAGTTGCTGCTGCCGCTTCCAAGAAACAGCGCTGTACTTCACCGTTGTCCTGCACGGTTGTACCGGCCATGTCGCAAACTACTAGTTCAATCTTAGCCATTGGCATTCCTCAAAATTTACCTTAAATACTCAAAATGGCGTCGTAAATTAATGTCACCGCTGTAACCACGCCTGTGCTCGTTGCTGTAATCCTTTGGTGAAAAACCAGTAGAGAATTCGCACGCCGATACTGGTCAGAACCACGAGCGTAGACATGGCGGCGGCAGCAGCCGTATCTCCAGCATCATCCATATTCACAATTGCCACAGCGGCCAAGGGTAGGTTTGCTGGATAGAGAAAGACAATCGCTGAGATAGTAATCATGGCATTCACGAAAAAGTAAATGCCGATTTCTAGAATTGCCGGCAGCGACAGCGGCACCGTTACCCGCCAGAAAGTTTTGTAGAAAGGGACGCGCATAGAGGCCGACACAGCCTCGAACTCTGGATCGATTTGCTTCAGGGCCGTATTGGCTGTCAGGAAACAAACGGTGTAAAAGTGAATGATGTTGCAGAGTACGAGAATCGCCATCGTGCCGTAGATGAAGCTGAGCGGGTTGTAGATAGCTACTTGGGTGAAAGGAATCCACCAGATGCGGTTGTTGAAGAAAAATACGTAAGCCAGACCCAACACTAACCCAGGCAATGCCAGCGGAATCGTAGACAAAAAGTAGTTGATGGACCGCAGCCACCTGACGCCTTTGCCTTTCTCAACCAAATAGGCACCTGTAAACACAGCGGCTGTCCCAAAAATTGCCGTATACACCGACATGCGAATGCTGTTCCAGAATGCACCATAGCCGCCGCCACCAACAGTACTGAAGTTGTAGTTCTGCAAGCTCAGGGATAGATTGTAGGGCCAAACCTGCACCAACGACGCCAAGATGATCACCAGCAGCACAGCCAGCGCGAATCCGGCCAGCAAACTGCAAAACACAAACATGGCTCTATCTAGGAGCAAATTGGGTTTGGGCTGAAGTGGTACTGCCTTAGCACTCACTAGAGCAGTCTGACGCCGCTGAATGATCCGATCTACGATAAAGGCAATCACGGTAGGAACCAACAGAAAAACGCTAATGGTCGCCCCCATCGAGAAATTTTGCTGACCAATCACCTGCTTGTAAATGTCCGTTGCGAGTACGTTGTAGTTACCGCCCACGACTTTGGGAACTCCAAAATCTGTGAACGCCAGTGTGAAACAAACGAAAACAGCGCTAATTAAACCATACTTAATGCTGGGTAATGTAACGGTCAGAAATGTCTTCAATGATGAACTGCCCAGCACCTCAGCCGCTTCGTAGAGGCGGGCATCCGTAAGACTAAGGGCCGTAATCAAAATTACCAGCGCCTGCGGAAAACAGTACAGCACTTCACCGATGATGATCCCGACTGGTCCATAGAGATTGATATCCCATTGCGGTAGCAGTCCAAAGAAGCCGGTGGTGACTAAACCTTTGTTGCCAAACAGGTAAATCAGGCCAATCGCGTGAGCCAGCGGCGGAATATACAGCGGCAGCATGCCCAGCACTCGAAAGACAGGTTTGGCGGGCATTTGGGTGCGGGTGAGGGCATAGGCATAGACAAACGCCAGCAGCACCGAAAAGAACGTGCTGGCAAGGGCAACGAACAAACTATTGGTGAACGAGGCCGCCAGTGCCGGTGTGGTCAAGTACTTGACGTAATTGGCTAAGCCAATCCAGTTACCGTTTGTGTCGCGGAAGCTGCGCCCGATCATCGGAAACAGCGGCAGCACCACGCCCACCAGCAGCCAGAGTGTCCCTAGCGCCAACAGTAACCGCATCAGCCAGTCTTCGCCTGTGACAATCTGCTGGCGTTTGGGCAAGGCAATCAGAGACGGCAGACGAAACCGACGCGGCGTAGTGGAAGTCATAGCGAGCCTCTTCAAACTGCAAATTAAACGGCAAACACCTGCACATGATCTGGCGGCAAATAGAGCTTGAGTTTGGACCCTTGGCTCAGTCCTAAGCCTCTAGCTTCAAACGTAGAAACATCGATCAGCAGCGTTTCTTTAGCATCACCATCCGGCACACAGGTAACGAGATAGCCCGTGCCCAGATATTCCATGCTCTGCACCTCGGCGCTCAACAGGTTTTGTGGATTGGCTTGAGCTTCCGTATCGGTGAGAACGCGAATCTCTTCTGGCCGAATCGCTACCTTGACAGACTGATTCACTTCCGCTCCATTCTGAGTTGCTTGAAGGACAAGATTGCCGCAGCGGACCCGATCGGGAGCAATCACAGTTCCTTGCAGGAAATTCATCACGCCAATAAAATTGGCCACAAACGGATTGCTCGGACGCTGATACACCGCATAGGGTGCGCCCACCTGCGCAATGTAGCCCTTATCCATCACCACGATCCGATCCGCCATTGCCAATGCTTCTGCCTGATCGTGAGTCACCATCACGGTTGTGATTCCCAGCCGCTTTTGAAGCTGGGCAATTTCTGTCCGCAGTTTCACCCGCACCTGCGCATCCAAAGCCGACAGCGGTTCATCCAGCAACAACAGTCCCGGTGAGAGAGCCAAGGCCCGTGCCAGCGCCACCCGCTGCTGCTGCCCGCCCGACAGTTGGGAGGGATACTTATGACCCATGCCCGACAAACCCACGGTTTCTAGCAATTCTGCCACCCGCCGTTCGATTTGGGGTTTGGGTAACTTGGCGTTTTGCAACCCATAGGCAATATTTTGGGTCGTCGTCAGATTGGGAAACAGGGCGTAGGATTGGAACACAATCCCGAAATCGCGTTTAGCAGGCGATAGATAGGAAACGTTCTTGCCCCCCTGGATCACCCGCCCACTCGTCTGTTCCTCTAACCCAGCAATGATTCGCAGCAGAGTCGTTTTGCCACAACCACTCGGACCGAGTAGACAAACAAACTCGCCAGGATAGACATCCAGGTAGATGTTTTTCAGCGCCACAAAATTGCCGAAGCTTTTGTTGATGTCTTCTAGCTGCAAATAGGCAGGTTGAGCGGCAGATTGTCCATCTACTCGATATCCCGATACACTTTGCGAAACCGGAACCGAAACAGAGGCTGGACTGCTAGTCGTTGCCACAGGTTGCTCAGAGGGGTTCATCAGATTCTCCTAGTCAGGGGAGTAGTGAATGGGAAAGCACTGTCATCTCCGATTTCTAAGTCTTTGGTTCTGACTTGGCATCGAAGCGCTTTGTCCACTCTTCTAAAATCCGGTCGCGATTGGTTGCAGCCCAGTTAAAATCATTTTTGGCGAGCTGCTTGAGGGGATCAGCCGGATAGCCTTGAGGAATGGGCACGTCAGTCTTGACAGCAGTAATGGCAAAGTTCTCAGCATATTTCTTAGAAACATCTTCTGAGATGGCCCAATCTAAAAATGTTTTTGCTGCCGGTTTGATATTTGCTTTCTTAATTAGCGCATTCGCTTCAATGTCCCACCCTGAACCTTCGGCAGGGAATACCGGCTCAATCGGTTCGCCATCGTTCTTTTGTTTCACAGCTCGGTAATCAAAAGAAATCCCGATGGGGTATTCACCTGCACCCGCAGCTTTACAGGGGCGAGAACCGGAGTGCATATACTGAGCTACATTTTGGTGTAGGCTATCCAGATACTTCCAGCCCTCTTCCTCGCCCTTCATTTGCAGCATTGCCGAAACCGACAGAAATCCAGTTCCGGAAGACGCCGGATTCGACATCACGATCTGATTTTTGTATTCCGGTTTGGTTAGGTCAGCCCAGGATTTGGGCATCGGCAGATTCTTTTCCTTTAGCTCAACCGTGTTGACGCAAAAGGCAGACATCCAGGCATCAATGCCTACCCAGTGGGGTGGGTTACGCGGATCGCGCAATTGCGAAGTCACCTTGTCTAGGCCGGCAGGTGCGTAGGGTTCCAACATGCCTTGCTGATCTGCAACGAGGAGGCTAGAGGCTGCTGTGCCCCAAACCACATCGGCCTGGGGATTGTCCTTCTCGGCCAACAGCTTGGCGGTAATGACTCCTGTTGAATCGCGGACAATGTTAACTTTGATGTTGGGATTTTGCTCCTGGAACGAGGCCAAATACTCTTTGATCTGGTCGTCTTCTAAAGCTGTGTAAACCGTGAGGGTTTCTGCACTATCGGTGCCAGTTGCGTTACCTGAAGCGTTATTCTGCACCTGGCTGGGATCGGCTACACAGGCGGTAAATAAAACTACAATTGTAAAGCTAGAGATAAATAGGGAAATAAAATTCTTCCACTTGCGGTTGAAGCCATTGAGAAATCGGCGAGTAATCATAATAGTAATGACAGGATGACTCTGCCTCGGAGCATATCGAACTAACATTAAGAGAAAAATAATCGTCTATTAACGCTTCCCTAAACAGCGCAACTTTAAGGATTTATTCACAAGTTCTTTTACTCCCGTGATGCAGGCAACAAATGTGTCATGATCGGCGATGACTGCAACTCTAAATACTTTGAGTGAGGATGAGACGGTGTTGCTCCATATCCATCATGTGGCGATTATTTGTTCTGACTACGAAACGTCAAAGCGATTTTATGTAGAGATTCTCGGCTTCCCGATCATCCGCGAGACTTACCGGGCCGAGCGCCACTCCTACAAGCTGGATTTGCAGATAAACGACCACACCGCCATTGAATTATTTTCCTTTCCTGATCCGCCGCCTAGAGTCAGTCGGCCAGAAGCTTGCGGATTACGCCATCTAGCCTTCGCAGTTGATGATTTAGAGTCGGTGGCTGCCGATTTGCAGGCCAAAGGTGTCGAACTAGAGCCAATTCGATTCGATCAACTGACCGGCAAGCGCTTTCTGTTCTTTCAAGACCCAGATGGCCTGCCTTTAGAGTTATACGAATTGTGAACAGATGAGCCTTGAGAAGGGTTACAACTCTGCCGCACCAACGCCAGAATAAGCCAAGCTGGCAGAGAGCGGAACGGCGATTTCATTTTTCTTTCACTTTTGCCAGGTCCGTAGTACAGTAGAAAATGAAAGGATTATGAAAGGCGTTGGGATGGGAACTCGACTCAACGATTGGTGTAACTTGCTTCACAATCATTCCAGTCGTCGCTTCGGCAAGCATGCGTCCGTTTCGCTGGTGCTGATGCTGGGGCTATGGGCAGGTGGATGCACGCTGAATGCTACTCAACCGCAGGCCAATTCAGGGTCTGAGGCAGAGGCGACGGCAGCCAATCAGCCCGTAGACGAACAGCAAGACGAGCAGCCACTGATCCTGACGACTTTTACGGTGATTGCCGACATGGCCCAGAATGTGGCTGGTGACAAGGCTGTCGTGAGATCGATTGTTAAACCGGGCTTTGAAATTCATGGCTATGAGCCGACTCCCAGCGATTTAGCGACAGCGCAACAAGCTGACCTGATTCTCGATAATGGCTTGAACTTGGAGCGTTGGGCCGATCGTTTCTACAACAGTCTGCCCAGAGTGCCGCGAGTCACCTTGAGTGAGGGCGTGCAGCCGGTAGCGATTAGCGAAGATGCCTATCAGGGCAAGCCCAATCCCCATGCCTGGATGTCGCCTCAAAACGCGCTGATCTATGTCGAAAATATTCGCAAGGCGCTGACTGAGCTAGATCCGGCCAATGCCGAAACCTATCAGGCCAATGCTGAAACCTACAGCCAGCAGATCAAAGCTATCGATCAGAAATTGCGCAACGCCATCGCTGCCGTGCCGCCTGAGAAGCGCTATATGGTGAGCTGTGAGGGGGCATTCTCCTATCTGGCGCGGGACTATGGCCTCAAGGAGGTCTACCTCTGGGCGGTAAATTCCGAGCAGCAGGCAACTCCCAGGCAAGTCGAACGGGTGATCAACACAGTAAAAACCAATCAGATCCCGGCGGTATTTTGCGAGAGTACGGTCAACAATGAAGCCCAAAAGCAGGTAGCTCAAGCAACGGGGGCTAAATTTGGCGGTGTGTTTTACGTCGATTCGCTCTCGCCTGATGGAACGGCCCCGACCTATCTCAAACTGCTAGAACATAACGTCACCACGCTCATTCAAGGACTGCAAGGAAGTTGATATGCACTCAGCCAACCGCTATCCAACCCATTCCTATCTGGTTCATTCCTCACCAGCCAATTCCTACCCGGCCCATGCTTCCGCTCATTCCTCCTCGGCGGCATCCGCAGCCCATGCTCCTGCGGCCAGCATTGATGTCGAAAATTTGACGATTGCCTATCACGGGAAGGTGGCTTTGCATGGAGCCAACTTGCAGCTCAAGGCGGGTTCGATCTGCGGTTTGGTTGGTATGAATGGAGCTGGAAAATCGACGCTATTCAAAGCAATCATGGGCTTCGTCAAGCCAGTTACAGGACGGGTGTTAATCAATGGCTTGCCGGTCCGTCGCGTCCAGAAACAGAACGTGGTTGCCTATGTACCTCAAGCCGAAGAAGTAGACTGGAACTTCCCGGTCAGCGTCTACGATGTCGTGATGATGGGCCGCTATGGCTATATGAATTTTCTGCGGATTCCCAGCGCTCGCGACAAGCAGATAGTTCGTGAAAGCCTGGAAAAGCTGCAAATCTGGGAACTGCGAGACCGGCAGATCGGTGAACTTTCTGGCGGTCAGAAGAAACGCACCTTCTTTGCTCGCGCTCTGGCTCAACAGGGAACAGTCTTGCTGCTCGATGAACCCTTTACCGGCGTTGATGTCAAAACCGAGAAGGCGATGATCGACCTGCTGCTGGAACTGCGTCAGCAGGGCCACACGATTTTGATCTCGACTCATGATTTAGCTTCGATTACCACTTTCTGCGATCAGGTGGTATTGATCAATCGCACCATTCTGGCCTATGGCGATACCTCGGAGGTGTTTACCCAGGAGAATCTTTCCCGCACCTTTGGTGGCGGCTTAGCCGATTTGCCCTTCACAAAAAGCCGCCTAGCGCGAGGCAGTCAGGAGGAACGCTAATGGATCTACTGCACTGGTTCACCGCACCCCTCCAGCATGAATTCATGGTCAAGGCGATTTTGGTCAGTGCCTTGGTGGGGCTGGTTTGTTCGGTTCTGTCCTGCTACATGACGCTAAAAAGCTGGGCGCTGATGGGGGATGCGGTTTCCCATGCGGTGATGCCCGGTGTGGTCATTGCCTATGTTCTGAAAATTCCCTTAGCGATTGGCGCTTTTATCTTTGGTGTCGGTTCGGTGATAGCCATCGGCTTTATTAAAGCCCAAACCCGCATCAAGGAAGACACGGTCATCGGTTTAGTCTTCACGGGTTTCTTCGCGTTGGGTTTGGTGCTGGTTTCTAAAACACCCAGTAGCGTTGATTTAACTCATATTCTGTTTGGCAATGTCCTGGGTATTTCTAATGCCGACATTATTCAGACTGTTATTATCAGCGCTATCACGCTAGTAACCATCGCTCTGTTTCGCAAAGATTTACTGCTATTTTGTTTTGACCCAACTCACGCCCGCTCGATTGGCTTAAACACAGGTGCACTGCATTACACGCTGCTCTCCCTGCTTTCCCTCACTGCTGTAGCCGGACTGCAAACCGTCGGGATTATCCTGGTCGTGGCAATGCTGGTAACGCCGGGTGCAACCGCCTATCTGCTCACGGATCGGTTTGACCGCATGATGATTCTGGCAATGCTATCAGGCGTTTTTTCGAGTGTGATTGGCACCTACATCAGCTATCACATCGACGGAGCAACGGGTGGCTGTATTGTCGTGGTACAGACTCTGTTATTTGTCCTAGCGATGATTTTTGCCCCCAAGCATGGGTTACTAGTACGGGCGAGGCAAAATAGAATTGCGTAATGGTTAGGTCGTTAGCGGTACACTGGGTAACGGCGTTCTTTGCCGATGTTCTATTAATTGGCAGCAATCCAGTATGGCAACCGTTAACGACAACTATCTCAAACTCAAGGCTGGCTACCTGTTTCCAGAAATCGCCCGTCGGGTGAATGCCTTTGCCGAGGCCAACCCAGAGGCTCAAATCATTCGGTTGGGCATTGGCGATGTCACCGAACCCTTACCCGAAGCCTGCCGCAGTGCCATGATCAAAGCGGTAGAAGAAATGGGAGACCGCGCTAGCTTCAAGGGCTATGGTCCAGAGCAGGGGTATGCTTGGCTGCGGGAGAAAATTGCCGCCCATGATTTCCAAGCACGGGGCTGCGATGTGGATGCTTCAGAAATTTTTATTTCAGATGGCTCCAAGTGTGACTGCGGTAACATTCTCGATATTTTTGGCGATGATAATTCGATTGCCGTCACCGATCCGGTTTATCCGGTTTATGTCGATACGAACGTGATGGCGGGTCATACCGGCGAAGTCAACGACCGAGGAGAATACGCAGGATTAACCTATCTGCCAATCACGGCTGACAATAATTTCACAGCCGCAATTCCCAGCCAACGAGTGGATTTAATCTATCTCTGTTTCCCCAATAATCCCACCGGCGCAACGGCTACAAAAGAACATCTAAAGGCATGGGTTGATTACGCTCAAGCGAATGGTTCGATTATTTTCTTTGATGCCGCCTACGAAGCCTTTATTACCGATCCCAGCCTGCCCCACTCGATCTATGAGATCGAAGGAGCGCGGGATTGCGCGATTGAGTTTCGCTCTTTCTCGAAAAATGCTGGATTTACCGGCACCCGCTGTGCCTTTACCGTGGTGCCCAAAACCCTGACCGCTAAGGCCAAAGATGGCTCCGAAGTCCAGCTCTGGTCACTGTGGAACCGGCGGCAATCCACCAAATTCAACGGCGTCTCCTACATCGTGCAGCGCGGAGCCGAGGCGGTTTACTCGGAGGCCGGTCAAGCCCAAACCAAGGCGTTGATTGACTTCTACATGGAAAATGCCAGAATCATTCGCGAACAGCTAACCGCGGCAGGGATTCAGGTCTATGGCGGCACCAATGCTCCTTATGTTTGGGTGAAAACGCCCAACGGCCTATCAAGCTGGGAGTTCTTTGATAAACTGCTGCATACGGTGCATGTAGTGGGCACGCCCGGTGCCGGATTTGGAGCTGCCGGAGAAGGCTATTTTCGTATCTCAGCCTTCAACAGTCGCGAAAATGTGAACGAAGCGATGCGCCGGATCACCGAAAAGTTCAAGCTATAGCTGAGTTTGTTACCGACTGGGGTGGGGATTTCCCATCCCCTGACTATCCAGGACAACTCAGATACCCAGCCGCCACACAGTCCTCGATTACCTGCTGGATAAATGTCCAGATCTGGGGAGCACCTGTTTCGATTGGAGCAATCCGCGTCATCACTTGGTCGCGGGTAATTTGGTGTAGTCTCCAGGTGCCGCCTTGCGTTTGTTGATTGTGTAGTACAGGTTGGAGGCGATCCAGAGCAGCAGCAAATTTGGCAGTGGCAGTCTGTTGCGCTTCAAATTCTTGCCAGAGTTGATGCAATTCCTTGGCCTGATCGGGTGGCAGTAAGCCAAAAATGCGCTCGGCTGCTTGATTTTCCCGTTCGGTTTTGTCTAAATGCCCCTGCACGTCATAGCAAAAGGTATCACCCGCATCGATTTCGACCAAGTCATGGATCAGCAGCATTTTGATTGCCTTGAGCAGATCTGTTCCGGTTGGTGCGTACTCTGCCAACACAAATGCCATGATCGCAATATGCCAAGAATGCTCAGCGCTATTCTCCCGTCGGGAACCATCGGTGAGCAGCGTTTGCCGCAGAATTTGTTTCAGACGGTCAATTTCTAAAACAAACTGAACTTGCTGGGTCAGGCGAGTAGACTGCATAAACAGAGAGTTGGGTGAACGCCATCGCCATTGTAGCGAGATTGTAGTGAAGTTGTAGCGTGATAGTTAGAGTTCATGTCTTATCTAGAACTCTTATCTAGAACTACAGCCTTTTCCAGGCTAATGAAGTACAAAAAATGGGGTGCAGGAGCCGTGCCCCCACACCCCTCGTACCTTACCAGAGTGGAAAAAGCTATAAGTCAATCTAATGCTCTGAACGATATGCAGTGCAAGCGTCTCGCTGGCGGTAGGCAAGATGCCCATAACAATATCTCTGTCCTAACTGTCGTGGCGACGGCTATACTTCCTCCTTCTAAAACAATTAGGAGCCAGAAACAGGCAATCGTAGGTCGATTCCTGAATTCTGGCTCCTTTGCACCCGTGATTCTGAATTTTCCTCTAGACCTGACAAATCAGGCTACTGATTGGCCTGCTTACGCTTCAGCAACTTCAATGTCGCCACGCCACCCAAGGCGAGCAAAGCAGTGCTTGGCTCTGGAACTTCGACCGGCTCCTCAACTGGCTTTTCTACTGGGGGCGTGACGGCAACCGGGGGAAGCTTGATATCAGGCTCTTGGGGCGCTGGCTCGGGATTGTCTGCCATGGGAGGAGTGGGTTGTTCTGGGGTAGGCTCGGGATTGTCTGCGGCTGGTGTAGGCTCTGGCTCTGCTGGTTTGGGCATGGTGATGGATGGGGCAATACCTGTAAATTTGCTGCTGCCTTCTCGGTTGTTGGCGCTAGTGCCCACACTCATCATGCGGATACCAAATCCCTGCTCAGCAAAATCGCTCAGACTCAACTTTTGCGTGGCGTGAGAGATGGTAAAAATAGCCGAACGAATATCGTCCTTACCGGTTCCCTGAGTGCCAATCTCTATGCCAACGTCAAATCCATTTGCGCCAGACGTTAGGCCAGCCGATTGACCATCCGAATTCGATTGGGGTTTGCCACCGCCCTTACCGCCCTTATCACCACCGCCTTTGCCGCCACTGCTACCACTGCCGCCACCGTTCAGGTTACCGCCACCGCCTAAGTCCAGGACTGAGTTGGCCTGCTTGACCACCTGGGTGATGTAGGATCCTCCCGTAATGGTCAACCCGTCTAGCAGAGATTCGTCTTTGATATTGAAGAAGATGCCCCGAATGTCGGCAAAAAAGCCCTCTGCCACATCTACCTTAAATTGAACCTTACCTGAACTATCCAGGTCATCTAGGGTGATGTTGAAATTAACTGGCGTTGAATCATCAAAGAGTTTTAATTTTGATTGATCAAAGCTCAGAGAGGCTGCTTGTGCAGGTGAGATTGAAGCTAGCACAGTGCTTCCAATCACCGAAAGGGAAAGGGATAGCAGCCCCGTCAATAAAGAAGTTTTCATCCTGATTGCCTCGGTTAAGAAACATACGTCATCCAACTAACATTCCCATCACGATGGTTCCTTTTCAGCCAAGATGACGAATGTTTTACAGAGTTTTAGCTTTGAAACATTTTCTACGCTTAATTACTTACTAGATATATTATTAAGTAATTATTTATACTCAATTTTTTAGATTTAACTTCTGAGACTGTTTAAGGAAAACTACTGGTGCTTGACCGTCGCAAAAAGCTACATTCGTTCGGTTTAAACAGTTTTATAGTGAGGAAAGAATAGTACTCAACTAGGTAGGGAAGCCGCCATGTCAGACCTTAACGGCACCATCATGCAGGATTTTCATTGGTACAGTTCCAATGACGGTACCCACTGGCAAACCGTCAAGGACCGAGCCAAAGAACTGGCCGAAACTGGAATTACTGCAGTATGGCTGCCGCCGGCCTGCAAAGGAAGTGCGGGAAGTTTCGACGTGGGCTATGGCCTCTACGATTTATTTGATTTAGGAGAATTTGACCAGAAAGGCTCGGTGCGGACCAAGTACGGTACGCGAGAGCAATATCTGAGTGCCATTAAAGCTTTGCAGTCCGCTGGAATTGAGGTGTATGCCGATGTGGTGCTCAACCACAAAGATGGCGGCGACGCCACCGAAAAAGTGCGGGGCTTACCCTTTTCGCGCGACAACCGCATGCAGCCCATCGGCCCACTTCAAGAAATTGAAATCTATTCCCGCTTTTTCTTTCCCGGACGGCAGGGTAAATATTCGGCGATGGAGTGGAACTGGCAGCATTTTGATGCTGTGAACTACAACAATCACAAACCCGATCAGCAGGATATTGTCTATTTACTAGAAGGCAAAAGCTTCGATAACTTTGTCAGCTTAGAAAAGGGCAACTATGCTTTTCTGCTGGGCTGCGACCTTGACTACGATAACGAAGCCGTGCGGCAAGAAATTATCCGCTGGGGAAAATGGTATCTCGACACTACCGGGGTCAACGGTTTTCGGCTTGATGCCGTTAAGCATATTGCCTCTTGGTTCTTTGCCCAATGGCTGGATGAGATGCGGCAGCATGTCCAGCGGCCTTTATTCATGGTGGGTGAATACTGGACCGAATATACAGAAACACTGCACTGGTACATCAACGCAACTGGAGGGCGGATGGCGGTGTTTGATGTGCCGCTGCACTATAACTTTCACCGAGCCAGCCGAGCTGGAGGCTACTACGACATGAGCAAGATTCTCGACGGTAGCCTGATGCAGCAACAGCCGGCGTTAGCCGTCACCTTTGTGGAAAACCACGACTCCCAACCCCTACAGGCCATGGAATCCGTAGTGGAATCTTGGTTCAAACCGTTGGCCTATGCCATTATCCTGTTACGCCGAGAGGGCTATCCCTGCATTTTCTCTGCTGATTACTATGGTGCCCACTACCGCGACCAAGGCCGAGATGGGCAAGAGCATGAAATTTGGCTCGACTCCCATCGCTGGCTGCTCGACAAATTCCTTTATGCTCGCAAGCACCACGCCCACGGCGACCAATACGACTATTTTGATCACTCCAGCGTAGTCGGCTGGACCCGGCTGGGCAATCAGGAGCACCCGCAGGCGATGGCTGTGCTCATGAGCGACGGCTGGGGAGGCAGCAAATGGATGGAGGTCGGCAAACCCAACGCTGAATTTTATGATCTAACCGAGCACATCAGGGAGCCGGTCTACACCAACGAGTATGGCTGGGGCCAGTTTCACTGCAAAGGCGGATCGGTATCGGTTTGGCTGGAGGGAAGTGTTGAGGGTTGACAAGCAACTTCATACCCCAGCGACTCACTTCGGCTATATCACCGGCTTCAGCCAAACCTCGGCCCAGCAAGCAGCAATGCATGAAAGCAGCCGTGGACCTACCCAACCGCAGCCGTTGTCGCTAGCTCAATCGCCGTTGATGGTCCCACAATTGACACATAGGGCTGATTTAAGTAACGCCGTACCGCCTGCTGAATTTCTTCAGCTGTGACCGCCGCCACTGCTTGCTGAAATTTTTGGTCAAACTCAATGCCGAGATTCAGAATCTCGTACCAGCCGAAAATCTGCGCAATCTGGGCGTTTGTCTGTTTGCCGAGCGCATACTGACCCAGCAGTTTATTCTTAGCCGCCTCTAGTTCCTCCGGGGTCAGCAGCGTTTTATGGAGGCGCTCCACCTCGTGATACAGACCTTCTAGAGCAATTGCCGCATTGTCGGGAGCCGTGCCGATGTAGGTGACAAAGTAGGACGTGTCCACCCGAGTGGGGTAGAATGCCGACACATCATAGGCTAAACCCCGCTTTTCTCGCAGTTCCACAAACAGCCGGCTCGATAAGCCATTGCCTAAATAGGTATTGAGCAGCTTCAGGGCAATGTGATCCGCATCCTGCACCGATGCCGCCAGATACCCCAACATCACAATCGCCTGCTGAGTATCTTGCTCGGTTATCACTCGTTGGGGCTGCGCGCTCAGAAGCGGTAAATTCAATGTTGGGAGCGGCACCTGTGGAGCTTGCCAGTCGCCAAAGCATCGACTCACCAATGCGGTTGCAGCGTCGGGGTCAATCCGTCCCACAATGCTAATCACCATATTGCCGGGGTGAAAATAGGTTTGGTGATAGTGTTGGAGCGCGGCTCGGTCAATCTGAGCGACGGTTTCCTCAGTTCCCAGGCTAGACATGGCATAAGGATGCTGACCGTAGAGGGCTTGTCGCAATTGACTATTGGCAACGGCAAAGGGCTGTTCCTGCATCGAGCGAATTCCTTGCAGCGTCAGCTTACGCTCTAATTCCACCTCGTCTTCCGGAAAGGAGGGAGACCGCACCAGTTCGGCCAACAGTTCCAGCATTCCCGCAAAATCGCCAGAAACTGTCTTCAAGCTCATCAGGCAATAATCTGCCGCAGCATCGGCTCCCAGACTGGCACCCACTGACTCCACATGTTCGGCAATTTGCTGAGACGAGAGCCGCTCGGTGCCTTTGGTAATCACCGATGCCAGCAGATGGGACAATCCGGCCTGATGTAGGGGTTCGTAGCGGCCACCTGCCCGCACATATAACCGCGCTGCTACAATATCTGCCGCTGGATTTGCCGCCGCTAAAACCACCATGCCGTTATGCAATACTGCACGGTGAATCGTTCTATCTTGCAACGAATGCTCAATCGTTTGGTGAATGGTCATTGGCTAAAGGGATGAGTTTTGAGATTTGAATAAAATTAGTGGGTGAAGTTTAGACGCAGCAAGCGCGTAGTTTCAAGGGCTAAATCAATATCTGTACACAGTATTTGAACACAATTGCATTTAAACCTAATTGCCAAATGCCCAATCAGATACACGGTTGGATGCCTACGGGATGGTGCAGAGATGGTAGATGCGAGGATTGGTCCAGGGATCAATCCGGGGATTGATGCAGGTTTTGATTCACTCAGCGAATTCAGCTAAATCGCACCATGTAGAATTAGCTGCCAAGTTAATTAAGGATGTGTGAAAAGACGGAAATGATAACCCAAACCGCTCCCCATGATGAGGGATGGAAATGGAAGCTTCCTGTTTGAAATATCCACCAGGACCATCAGTTGGGCAATCACAGCCCTGTGGACAGCTCAGAAAAGGAGGCCAATAGAGCATCTTCAAGACTTCTCAGACATCTTCTAACTGGGGTTGAGAAACTCAGGCCCCAATTCATGAACTAATCTTAACAATCATTGGCAACTTACTGCAGGCCAATATGGCAAGCCCATTCAGTCTCACTGCCTCCGGGGTCAGACTGCTTGCTGCTCAGGCTGGCTGCAAGACAACGGCAGCATAGCGCAACGGTGAGAGATACTGATTGGCCAGCTGCTGCAACTCTTCGGGTTGGAAAGACGAGATCACCTGGGGATAGGCCACTGCCAGTTCAGGCTGGGCAATCACACTATAGTAGCCATACAGACCGGCCAGTTGGCTCGCCGTTTCTGTCGAAAAGGCATAATCATTACATAACAGCCGCTGACAGCGCTTCAATTCCACCTCACCCACCGGGGCCGTTGCCAATTCAGACAATCGATCGCCAATGATCGCCTCCACCTGATCGAGGTGGGCCGGATCGACCCAGGCTGTGAGTGTAAACAGACTAGAATCGCGCTGAAGCGAAAAGCCACTGCTGATATCTTGTACCAGATATCGCTCTTCCCGCAGTTCTCGCACCAAACGGGAAGTCCGTCCACTCGCCAACAGTGCCGAAAGCAAATCCATCCCGTAAGCAGAGCGCAAGGATTCAATGCCCGGTGTGGCCCACCCCAGCATCAAGCGAGCTAACCCCAGCCGGGGCAACTCCAGCACTTGGCGGCGAATTCCGGTCAGAGGTGGTTCGGGTTTCACCGCCGGACGGGGGCAGTCGGCGCGGCTAGGAAACTCGGTAAAGGCACGGCTAACTAGATCTAGTGTGGTCTCCCACTCCACATCCCCCACGACCACGACCGTCATGTTTTCTGGCTGATAGTGAGCTGAATGGAACCAGCGCATTTCCTGAGGCGAGCGTTCAACCAATCGGGCCGCATCTCCCAAGACCGGACGCCCGTAAGGGTGAGATTGATACAGCGTTTCCAACAGCACCTGAAAGCCCAAGCCATCAGGATCATCAAATGACTGGCGGATTTCTTCCAATACCACATCCCGTTCTAGCTCAAACTCGGCATCGGGAATGGCCGCATGGAGCAGTAGGTCAGCCAGATGGGGCAGGGTATCGGGCAAATCGATCGCAGCCGTACTGACAAAGAAGTGGGCGTAGTCGTGGCTTGTCGCGGCATTGGTTACACCACCGCGATTCTCAATAATCTGATCAAATTGTCCAGGCAGCAGACGATTTGTGCCTTTGAAGATCATGTGCTCTAGGAAGTGGGCCATCCCCGACCAGGGTTCCGGTTCAGTCGCGGCCCCTGCTTTGACCCACACATCTACTGTCACAACCGGAGCCGCTGTGACTCGTTGATGAATCAGCAAAAGGCCGTTATCCAGCCTGTAGCGCTTTGCCGGAAAGGAGGCGATGTCAGCAAACGGAATCTTTAGAAGTGCAACCAAGCGACCTCGTTTTAACCTTCAGTAAGTGCAAATTTACTTAATCTAATTATGTTAACGCTTTTGACCGACTTAGTAAAAACTACGGAACTCTAGGGTTGCTTTGACCAACTATTTAGCCAATTTTTATTCCAATCGTTCGGATTCTACTGGGGAATGGGCAAGCTAACTACGAAGCTTCACTGAAACCGCTGTCATCCCCCTCTAAGCTGATTGATTCGACTGAGGAGACTCACCATGAACCCCAAGAACACCGAGAACACCGAGGAGCTAGAACAATTGCGTCGTCAGTTTGATCAGGCTCCATTCCCGCGTAAGCCGTTAGAAGCAGCACCCGATGGAAATCCTGAAGCCCTGTTTATCCTCAACCTGGTTACGCCATACTATCTACGCCATCGCCGAGTCACGAACACTGAGGATAAATTAATTCTGGATGCGGGATGCGGCACTGGGTTCAAGTCGCTAGTTCTAGCAAAAGCCAATCCTGGAGCCAGGATTATTGGAATTGACCTGTCTAAGGAGTCGATTAACCTGGCAAGCGAGCGTTTGAAATATCACGGCTTCACCAACGTTGAATTTCATGCTCTACCGATTGAAGAAGTACCTCAGTTAGGGCTGGAGTTTGACTACATCAACTGCGATGAGGTGCTGTATTTGCTGCCCAATCCCTTAGCAGGGTTAAAAGCAATGAAATCCGTCCTTAAACCAGACGGTCTGCTCCGGGCTAACCTGCACCATATGTACCAACGTGCTCCCTACTTTCAAGCCCAAGCTCTATTTCGGTTAATGGGCGTCATGCATGAAGAAACCGAACTAGCCGAGAAGATTGTGATCGAAACAATGGAAGCCCTGAAGGACGAGACGCGGCTGAAGTTTGAGTCTTGGGGACCGAGTTTTAGAGGCAAACCAGTAGACTCCGAAGATCTCAAGGAGCGGCTTCATGCCAATCAGTTGCTGGCTGGCGACAAGGGGTTTACCGTCTCAGACCTGTTCAACCTGCTTGCTGCTAGCGACCTGGAGTTTGTCAGCATGGTGAACTGGCGGCACTGGGATGTCACAGAACTATTCAACGAGCCGGAGAATTTACCCTTCTTCTGGAGTGTCAGTCTAGCCGAGGCCACCGTTCAGGACAAGCTGCATGTGTTTGAGCTGTTGCATTCGGTTCACCGTCTGATGGATTTCTGGTGTACCCATCCAGGCCCAGTTGGTACTTCTGTTGACGAATGGAGCGAGGCCGACTGGCATAGCGCGATGGTGCATCTGCATCCCCAACTGCAAACCCCTGCGCTAAAAACTGAGTTGATTCAAGCAGTTCAAGCTGGCAAGCCGTTTGAAATTAGCCGTGACGTGAAGTTGCCTGCCCTGACTCCGGTGCTGCTAGAAGCCAGCACGGCGGCTTGTCTGCTGCCCCTGTGGGAGGGTCCCCAACCGATCCAAGCCCTTGTCGAGCGCTATCGCCAGATCCGTCCGGTCAACCCGGTGACGCTGGAACCCACCACCGCTACAACGGCATTTCAAGCTGTGAGAGAGTTACTGAATCGCTTGGATGCATTCCTGTATGTGCTGCTAGAACGCCGTTAGAAAAAATTTCTTCCCTGGTGATATGAAACGAAACCAAGATGGGCAAGTTATACCCAGGAGTTAGAAATCAGTATCCCGCAACTCAAGGAGACATTTCCACCTATGAAATCCGAACTAAAAGCCAAGTTTCTGCAGCACCTGCTCAGCAAGAAAAAAGAAAACGAAGGTTTTACTCTGATTGAGCTGCTGGTTGTTATCATCATCATTGGTATTCTGGCTGCTATTGCTCTGCCTTCTTTCCTCAACCAAGCCAACAAAGCCCGTCAGTCTGAAGCAACTACCTATGTGGGTTCGATGAACCGGGGTCAGCAAGCTTACTTCCTAGAAAAGGGCCAGTTCGCCACCACCACCGAGCAGCTTGAGTTGGGTATTCCCAAAAACACCGAATTTTATGACTACAAAGTAGGTACCGTGACCACTGGCGCGAATGCTTCTGCTGAAGCAATTGGTGATCCTAACACTACCAAAGGTAATACGCTGAAAGGGGTTGCTGGTCGGGTGTTTACAAGCAAAGACTCCGCTGGTAATTCCACAACCATTGCGATTCTCTGTGTCAATCCCAAGGGCGATGGGAACTACCCCAACGTTGCTGCCGTAACTTCTGTAACCAACTGCCCCAAATAGATTTGGGCTTGTGACGGCAATACCTAGATTTACTTCAATCGAGGCTATCAGATCAGCAATAGGCATCTGATAGTCTTTTGCTTTGATAGAATTCAGTAATGAAACCTTGTTTCCCAGGTATGAATTCCTATCTCGAAATCCTGAGCTGTGGTCTGAGGTCCATGCTTGGTTAATCGTTCCGCTGGCTCGTTCGCTCAATTCAATGCCAAGCTAGGAGCAGCAAGGATGGGATTACTCCAAACCATTAGCTGGAGAGCAGTTAAAGCCCTGATCTCGGCTCAGTTCCCCCAAGTGCAGCAGATCTCGATCGCTGAATTGGCTAACTGGTTACAGCAATCGCCCCAGCCGCTCCTCCTCGATACCCGAACCCCAGAAGAGTACGGTATCAGCCACTTGCCTAACGCGATTCTAGCTCCAGAGAACCTGGGGGAATTGCCCAGCCGGGGATGGTTGCAGGACACGCCGATTGTCACCTACTGTTCGGTGGGCTATCGCTCGGCCAAAGTCGCAGACCAACTGCAGCAGATGGGCTACCGTCCGGTGTGGAACCTGGACGGCTCGATTTTTGCCTGGGCAAATGCGGGCTATCCGGTGTATCGCGATGGAGAAGTTGTGCAGCAGGTGCATCCCTATAACGCCCGCTGGGGAATGCTGCTGAAGCCGGAATTACACTGCATGAGTTGCAGTAGTTGATTGCGTTACTCTATACACTCAGGATGATCGATTCTGCGCTAGGGTACTGACGTAGACGTAGAGTGTCCGGAAAGGCCGATATCTATGCACGGCTAGAATCTAGCAAAACGGGAAAACAGCATGCTCAAAAATCTGTATATCGTAGGACTGGAACCTGGCAGCGGTAAGGCGTTAGTGGCGCTCGGCATTATGGAACTGCTATCGAAACGGGTACATCACCTGGGATTTTTTCGTCCGGTGATCCATAGCGGTACAGAGCGCGACAATGATATTGAATTGGTGCGTAGTCGCTATCCGCAAAATTGTTCCTACGAAGCTCATTATGCATTGATGGATGAGGAAGTGCGGCAGTTAATTGCGGCTGGTCAGTATGGTCAACTTCTACAACAAATAATCTCGGCGTATAAACATCTGGAACAGCAGTGTGATTTTGTGGTTTGCGAAGGGATTGACTCCAGCTATATTGATTCGGCCTTTGTCGATAATTTTGACAGCCGAGTCGCCAACCACCTAGCTGCACCAATTCTGCTGGTTGCCAATGGTGCCAACAAAACGCCTACTCAAGTCGTCAACACCGTACTCACCGAACGAGAAGCCTTTCTTCAAGAAGGGTGTGCGATGGTGGCTACGATCATCAACCGAGTTGCGCCCGATCAGTTAGAACAGGTGAAAGCAGCCTTGCAGGTCAACTGGACCTTTGCCGATCCCATCTTTGTGCTGCCCGATGACGCAATGCTGTCCAAGCCAACGATTGCCGAAATTGCCAAAGCGATAGACGCCAAGTTGATCCACGGAGATGCGGAACGACTGAATCACGAAGTCATGACTGTCAAAGCTGCCGCTATGCAGCTGCCCAATTTTCTGGGACGGCTTCAGGAGGGTAGCCTAGTGATTACTCCTGGCGACCGCTCGGATGTGATTCTAGGCTGCTTGGCTTCTACGCTTTCGAGTCAATCTCCCAATGTGGCAGGCATGGTGCTGACGGGTGGACTGGACCTTGACCCGCGAATTCAGCAATTGATTCAGGGAGCACGGTGGACCGCTCCGATTCTTAGCGTCACCAGCGATACCTACCAAACTGCCACCCAAATTAACGAAGTGCGTGCCGAGATTACGCCCCACAATGCCCGTAAGATTGCTTCTGCTTTGGGACTGTTTGAGGCCCATGTGGATACGGCAAAATTAGCCGAGCGCATCGCCGTCTCCCGCTCAACCCGCATGACACCAATCATGTTTGAGTATGAGCTGGTAGAACGGGCGAAGGCATCGCGGCAGCACATTGTTTTACCTGAGGGCAACGAGGAGCGGATTTTGCGAGCCAGTGAGATCCTGCTGCGGCGCGGCGTGGTGGATATTACCTTACTGGGCGATGAACAGGAAATTCGCACTCGCATCGATGCTTTAGGGCTGAAGCTGGAGCAGGCGAATATTATCAATCCGCTGACATCGGAATGGCAAGAAGAATATGGTAATACCTATTATGAATTACGCAAACACAAAGGAATTACAGAAGACTATGCCCATGACATGATGAAAGACGTTAGTTACTTCGGCACGATGATGGTTTATAAAGGTATTGCGGATGGAATGGTGTCCGGTTCAGTTCATACTACAGCTCATACAATCCGACCGGCATTGGAATTCATTCGTACCCAACCCGGTGTATCGATTGTCTCTAGCGTATTCTTCATGTGCTTAGAAGACCGGGTGCTGGTCTACGGTGATTGTGCCGTGAATCCCGATCCCAATCCGCAGCAGTTGGCTGACATTGCCATCAGTTCGGCCATGACTGCGCAGCAGTTTGGCGTGGAGCCGTTGGTGGCGATGCTGTCCTATTCTACCGGCACATCGGGGCAAGGGGCAGAAGTAGAGAAAGTGAAGGAAGCAACTCGAATTGCGCGTCAACAGCGTCCCGACCTCAAAATCGAAGGGCCGATTCAGTACGATGCCGCGATTGACGAAAGCGTCGCCAAAACCAAACTGCCTGGCAGCGAAGTAGCCGGACATGCTACGGTTTTCATTTTTCCGGATTTGAATACGGGCAACAACACCTACAAAGCCGTTCAGCGGTCTGCGAATGCGGTTGCTATCGGTCCGGTACTGCAAGGACTCAAAAAGCCGGTTAACGACCTCAGCCGCGGCTGCACAATTCCAGATATTGTCAACACGGTCGCAATTACGGCGATTCAGGCCCAGTCGATCAATCATGCCATCACTGACCCATAACAAAATCCGTTCCCGCTAACGGTACCTTTGCCATCGCAGATGCTTCTAGCGTCAATGCTACTAAATCTTCGCGCTCTAAATTATGGACGTTCGACTTACCGCAGGCGCGAGCAATCGATTGGGTTTCCATCACCATGGCCTGTAGGTAATTGGCAACATGGGTAGCGGCCTCTTCGATGGGTAGACGCGCCATCAACTCGTCATCCTGGGTGGCAATGCCGACCGGACAACGACCTGTATGGCAATGGTGGCAATGGTAAGGAGCCGTTCCCAGCGCCTGATAGTCTTCGACGTAAATTGGCTTGTTGCAGCCCATAGCAATCAGACTAGCTGTACCAATACTGACCGCATCGGCTCCCAGGGCTAACGCCTTCGCCACATCGGGACCCGAACGAATGCCGCCGGAAACTAAAAGCTGCACTTCGCCATACACGCCGATTTCCTTGAGCGCTTCAACGGCCTGTACAATCGCCGGTAGGGTGGGAATGCCCACATGTTCCTGAAAAATGCTTTGCGTGGCTGCCGTACCGCCTTCCATGCCATCGAGCACAATCACATCCGCTCCGGCCTTCACCGCCAGCTTGACATCGTCCTTGACGCGCGTGGCTCCCATCTTGACATAGATTGGAATTTCCCAGTTGGTGGCTTCGCGCAGCTCTTCGATTTTGATTTTCAAATCATCGGGACCAATCCAATCCGGATGGCGACAAGGTGAGCGTTGATCCACGCCTTCGGGTAGCGTCCGCATTCCGGCCACCACTTGGTTCACTTTCTGACCCAGCAACAACCCACCGCCGCCTGGTTTTGCCCCTTGCCCGACTACAATCTCGACCGCATCGGCTTTTCTCAAATCCCTTGGATCAAAGCCATAGCGCGATGGCAAACACTGATACACCAGCTTGGCAGACGCGTCTCGTTCTGCGGGCAACATACCGCCGTCACCCGTTGTGGTAGAGGTGCCCAACCAAGTCGCCGCTTGCCCCAACGCTACTTTGGCATTTTTTGAGAGTGCTCCAAAGCTCATGCCTGCAATCGTAATTGGAATGTCCAACTCCATTGGTCGCTTAGCGTAACGAGTTCCCAACAGCGTTTTGGTTTCGCATTTTTCTCGGTAACCCTCCAGCGGAAACCGAGTCAGGGATGCGGTTAGGAAAATTAAATCATCGAGCCGAGGAACATTACGCAACGCCCCAAAGCCACGGATATGATAACGCCCTAGTTCCGCCCGCTGCTGAATTGCATCGATTACTTGAGGCGTAAAGGTACTGCTAGTGTAGAGAATGTTTTCTTGCATAAAACCTCGTTAATAGGCGTCTTTCCATTTGCTAAAGTCGCGTGGTTTGAAGTGGTAGAGCTGCTGGGCGCAGACAATTTTTTTGAAATCGTAGGCATGGGCATCGAGGCCGAATGGGCGGAGTTCCTGAGCAAGCATCTGCCAGTCTTGGTCGCTGATCGGTTCGTAGCGAGCATCGGCTCCCAGGGATGCGACTCTGCCACCGACGAAAATCTCGCCTTGGTAGATCGAATCGGCTAGGTTAGCCCCCGCATCGCCGCAGATAATCATCCGGCCTTGCTGCATCATAAAGGCACTGCTGGGACCGACATTGCCCTTGACAATCACAGTTGCGCCTTTGAGGGAAATGCCGGCTCTGGGACCAGCATGGCCCAAAATGCAAATTGTGCCGCCTCTAGCGGTGGCTGCTGCATTAGCCGAAGCACTGCCTCGAATCAGGATTTGCCCTGCCATCAGGTTTTCCCCCACCGACCAACCGCAGTTGCCGTCGATTGCGAGATGAATCTGCTCGCTTAAGCCACCACAGTAGTAGCCAACTGGACCAGCAATCTGGATTTTCATGCTGCTATCCATTCCCACAGCGAGGTTGTGGCGTCCGGCTGGGTTAGTTAGCGTCACTTGCTCTAATCCTTCAGCCGCCCATGTGCGCAACTGTTGGTTGATTTCTCTGGTGGTTAACTCGCTACAGTCAACCACAGTACCAGTTAGCATGCCCTGTTCGGTCATAGTTCTTATCTAATGAGGTGATTGAAATATTCACATTTACTTGCTCACTAGCGGTTAACTAGCGTTCGTCCTGCTGTTTCCTTGACTGTAGGTAGCACTGTCCAGATGTTGATCTCACCCGCACTCGGCTCGCGGATTGTAGCGTTAGAGTCAAAGTTAGGTAGATTGAGCAACGCCCGGTATTCAGAAGCAATCGCAACCATATCCTCAGTTTCGTAGACCACGGCGGGTTTGGCGGCGAATTTGTCGCGCACTAGAGCCACTTTATCGCGGGTGGCAACCAGGAATGTGTAGGTGCCGTCGATGTCATCCAAAAGCTGATACAGTCCGGCTTCTAGGGATTTGCCTTGCAGTAATTGATAGTGGATATAATGGGCAATCGCTTCTGAATCATTTTGGGTTTCAAATACAGCTCCCATTCGCTCTAGCTGAAACCGTAATTTATAGTAATTGGACACCTGACCGTTATGCACAAGCGCCAGATCGTAACTGCTAGTAAAGGGATGGGAGTGGTGCGTATCAACGACCGATTCAGTCGCCATGCGGGTATGGCCGATGCCGTGCGTGCCAGAGAAATGGTTCAGGCCATATTTGCGGTTGAGAAGTTCGATCGCGCCGGTTTCTTTGTAAATTTCCATCGCCTGTCCCATACCGACGACATGCAGCATCGGGAACTGGTTGTGCAACGCTTGCTTGCACTGAACTGGATCAAAGTTGCCGTTGGCTAAATCGACCACGAGCCGCAACCCTTCGGGAATCGGTTGACAATTTACCGGAGAATTCATTGCCGCCAACTGCTGCTCTAACCACTGCTGCACCTGCGGCCACGGGGTTGGGGAATTGCCATGCAGTAAGAGTTTGATCTGCGCTGCCGTAACCTGCCCGCTGTAGAGCGCCACACCGCACGAATCAGGCCCGCGAGTTTCCAGAGGTTGAATCAGGGAAAGCAACGTTGAACCCAGACTATCGTAGAGTGCTGAGTTGTAGTAAATCAGCCCTGCAATACCGCACATGATGATTAATCTTAAAGATGCAACTAGTTATAACAAGTAGAGAATCGCGGAATTGTGTCACGAGTTACGCTTTGAATCCAGATTGCAGTCTACATCGACGACTTCTTCAATACCACCGAATAGGAAAGACGATCGGCCCGCGACAGAGTCTCTCCGCAAATTACCGGTTGGTTTCCGGTAGTGTAGGCGACATAGCGATTCACCAACAGCGGCGCGCCCAGCGTGGTTTCCAGATGTTCGCTGATTTCGTGGCTGGCATGGGTGCATTCCAATAGCGCTTCTACCCGTTCGATTAGGACGCCGTTTTTGTCGAGAGTGGGATAGATCAGACTTGATTGCAATTCGGTGGCGAAGGTTTGACCCAGTTCCAGCAGAATGTAGGTGATATCGATGGCGACCGGAATTTCATCTACTAAAATTACTTTTTTCTGACAGTACACCTCTGACTGATGCGGCGGAAGCTGCAAGTTGGCCACCACTGTGGGCGCAGCCGGCAAGACTTCAAACGAAAGGCTGCGAATCGAGGCGGAGGCATTCTGCTGGGCTATGTCTTCGTCAAAGAAGATCAATGGATTGGACAGCGAGCGGGTCATTTTGCGGCGCTCTTTCACAAACACCCCTTTGCCGCGATGCGATACCACCAGCCCCTGACTGACCAGATTGGCAATCGCTCGCCGCACCGTGATGCGGCTGACGTGGTAATGCAGCATCAGTTGATGTTCGCTGGGAAGCTGTTCGCCGGGTAAAAATTCGCCGCTAGCAATCTGTTCCCGCAATTTTTCGGAAATGATCAAATGGAGCGGCAACTGCGGCTGAGCCGCGATCGGTCTAGACATAGCTTTTAGCCAATTTTTCCCATAATTCAGACCAAATTAGGTTCGGAAGTCCCCCAAAATTGGGGATTTAGGGGGCTGAAAAGCCTCGAATCCTAACCGACTCGATTTGTGTGTACATAGTAGCTTTCTGCAAGGAGGGCTAGGGGAGATTCCCAACGGTCAACGGCAGTAGGGTCTCGACGGTGGACCTATCTTCGCTGGCTAAATGGAGTTCTACCGCTGGCTTTGCCTGAATGGCATGCCGCCAAACTAGCACAGAGATATTGTTGATTCTGCCAGGTGCGGCACAGTTGGGCTGAAGTCCAGCGATGCGATGGGGCGGTTTGGGGGTGATCAGGGGCGCTAGGAGATGCATCTGGTCTGGAAGCAATAGGCTGCCCAACCAATCGAATTGCTTTAGCCAAACTCGCTGCTGCTGATGCATCTGAAACGCTGTCGTGAACGCTGCCAGGTCAGACTCTGCTAAACGAACGCGAAAGTTATTTTCGCATAGCCGCAGCACCGAGACGGGAATCGTTTCGCCAACCAAACTCTCCAGTGATTGCAACGGAGCAATTCGATCAATCGCAGAACCGAACAGCGCCCGTGCCACGGGCAAGCCGTCAAATCCAGCCAAGTCTACCAGAACTGTAGGTGGTTCACTCATGCTTTCATACTCATGCTTTCATACTCATGCTTTCACACGGGATTTGCTTGGGTCATAGGCTGCTAGCGATCCGACAATCGCCCGCACCCGTCGTTTCATGCCATCCACGAACCCTACTTCCAACTCGGTGCCGATCGCCCCATATTCAGGCGCAACCTGGGCGAGGGCAATGCTTTGATGCAGAATCGGGGAAAATGTAGCGCTGGTAATCATCCCGACTCGCCAGCGTTCCCCGACTGGATAGACCGATTGCCCGTGAGCAGCCACTTCATTCCCGGCCAACACGAGGCCAACTGCAACTTTGGGCGGATGGGGCTTGATCTGTTCCAAGGCGGCCTTACCGATAAAATCTGGCTTCTTTAGCGCCACAGCCCAGCCGATTCCGGCCTGATAGGGAGATGTGAGATCGTCAAATTCTCGGCCTACGGCTAGCAATCCAGCTTCGATGCGGGCACAATCGAGGGCGAGCATGCCCATCGGCAGCAGGTTGTAGGGCTGACCAGCCTGCATCAGCAGATCCCACAGTTCAGCACCTCGATCCGGATGAACGAACAGCTCGTAGCCCAACTCGCCAGTGTAGCCGGTGCGAGAAACCAGAACCGGAATCATCGTGCCATTACCCGATACGGTCCCCGTAGCAAAGCGAAAATAGCCCAATTCGTCGAGGTTGAACGGCGCATCAAACTTGACCAGCGGGCGCAGAATGTCGCGCGACCAAGGGCCTTGCAGAGCCAGATTGTGCAGTCGCTCGCTGGATGGTTCGATGCTGACCGTAAAGCCATACTGATTGGCCACCCGCTGCAACCAATCCGCGTCGGTATCGCAGTTGCCCACATAGCGGTAGGCATCCCCGCAGCAAAACACAATCCCGTCATCGATGATGCCGCCGTGGGGGTTGAGCAAACAGCCATAGGCCGACTGTCCGGTTGCCAGTTTCGCCACATTTCGTGAAAAGGCCATTTGCAGCAAAGCGCAGGCATCTGGACCTTGAATTTCAAATTTGCGCAGAGCAGATAGATCCAGCAGCACCGCCCGTTCTCGTAGCGCCCAGTACTCGGCCTGAGGACCATGGTTGGCAAAGCTGTTGGGCACCCAGAAGCCGTTGTACTCCACCAGATGGTTGGTCAGCTCACGAATGCGAGGAGTGAAAGCACTGTCGCGAGTCAGGCGCACCGGAGCCGTAGGCGCAACTCGGCGACCAATGGCTTGAGGAAATTCCTCGCTGGCGGCGTAGATCCGCACATGGATGGCAGTCGGATTCCAAGCGTTGGTTGGGTCTACATCATCGGCACAGGAGGAGCTAGCGCACAGCAGATCGCAGCTTGCCCGCAGCAGCACATAATCGCCCGGACGCGACCAAGATTCGCCGCCCACAATGGCGCCCTCGCCGTCCACCGCAGTGTTATAGAAAAAATTGACCGCGCTCCAGCCGGGTCGGGGCTGAATGCCGTAGGGCTGCAAGACTTGATTAAAGTTTTCGCTACAGCTCGGATGGCCGGGATAACCGACATCTTCGTAGTAGCGGGTGGTGCAGGCCAACAAAAAATTATCGTGCCGTCCGCAGGTGTCTTGAATCACCTCGAACAAAGGCTGCATGGTTTGGGAGAAGTATTTGCCGTGCAGTCCGGCTCTGGGCATTGCCAAGCCATTCAGCGTGCGGGTAACGGTGGCATCGAGTTCCTGCTCGAACTGTTCGCCGGCAAAGGCCAAAAAATCCGAGCACTGACTACCCTCCACATCAATAATTTGGATATACTGCCCCGCCTGCACCCGATAGGCCATTGCTGTTGCCGCCTCGACCCGGTACTCGGCCACCACGCGCCCCAACGGAGCCGGTAGATCAGAATCACCAGCGTCAGACTCAGCAACTGCAGGAGTTGTCATCGGCATTGCATTTCACCTCCCATGCCAAGCAGCGATTTACACTCCACTACTCGTTAAGACCTTCGAGGACGGCATCGCCTCAGCCTCGCGCAGCAACTGTTCGGCTAACTTGCGTTTACCTTCGGCGTCGAGCTTCTTGACTTCATTTTGCAGCACCCGTTCGTTGACAGTTTGGTTCCAGTAGTCGAGCGACTCAAATCCCAGCAGCGCCAGCTTGCCAACAAATTGACGCAGCACCTCGTTCGTCGGACCCATGACCCAGCCGGCTTTGCCGTCGCGCAGATAGCGTTCGATTTCCATATCTTTTTTGAAGCCAGAGCCACCGCAGGCGTGCAGCATTTTGTCACCCACATGGGCCACATTTTTAGCCGCTGCGAATTTGATTTGCCAGTACCAGGGCAGATAGGCCGAGCGGGGCAGGGCGGTCAGATCGGCATGGAGCGACCAGTCGCAGTTGTCGGTCAGGTCGTCCATCAGCTTGCCCATCGAGAAGGTAAAGCAGCGGCAGGCGTTGGTGTCGATGATCGCCTCGCCAAAGTAATCCTGAATCGTCGGATAATCGGCCACGCGCATCCCCACATCCACGTGCTTTTTGCGGGTAACATGGCGTTTGGCCAGATCGATTGCGCCCATGGCAATCCCGTTCCAGCAGGCGGACGAACACAGCAGGAAAAACGGATCGACAATTTCATCGTTGGATGCGGTGCCGTCTCCCTTAGGGCCGACCATGCGGTTCAGAGGTACGGTGACGCCATCCACCAGCAGTGTGCCGGACTGATTCCCGCGCAGTCCCAGCGCATCCCACCTGTGGGGTTCGGCCTTGACTTCATCCCCCATAATCAAGAAGCAGGACAGATCGGCATAGTTGCCGTCAAAGTCGGGGCTAGTGGTCTGCACGATATACCAGTCGGCGAAACCGGCAGAAGTAGTCCAAGAGGCTTTTTTGTGCACCTGCCAACCGCCATTGACTTGGGTAGCGCTAGAAGACACTGGATACCAGAAGTGAGACCCCGTCTCCGGATCGGAATAGGACAGCGAGCCGATCAGTACATCCCGGTCTAGCCGCCGCAACAAATCTTGAAACTCTGGCTGATTGTGTGCCCGAAATAGCAGCGCTGCCACTGCTCCCAGATGCATCGTGTAGCACATGGCCGTACTGGGACAGCCGTAGCGGGCAATCGTTTCCACCACCATCGCCGCACAGACATGGTTTTCGCCTAGACCACCCCATTCCTTTGGGACGAACAGACCCAGCAGTCCCAGCGATGCCAGGGCCTCGAAATTTTTGCGGGGATAGGTCAAATTCCGATCCGCGTCGATGGCGTTGGGCCGCAGCACAGTAGCGCAAAGCTCAATCAATTGGGCTTGCAGTTGCCGCTGAGCGTCGGTCAGTAACCATTGGGGATCGAAATCATAACCGAGTCCCCAAAATTCGTCAGAATGCCAAGTTTTTGTTCCAGTCATAGAGGGGTAAATGATAGGGGGAAGTGGGAAAGAGGCGGCAAGATTGCCATTTGTGATCAAAGATTCAATATCTGTGCTCAAAGATCCAATATCAGAGATTCAAACAGGAAGCAACCCCTTGAATCACAACCTAAGAAAAGTCGTAAGACACACCACAAGAGACAGAGGGAAACAAACTCAATCGGCAATTGGACAGGCTGAATGTATCGAAGATTACCTTCTGAACTGCTGGGAAAAGGCAAAAGCGATAGAGCTAATCTAGCGGTTTCAATTTCGATGCAAGCGATTTGAATCACAGCGTTTCGTCACATGATGATGTGCGGGTGAGCAGTGACGAAGCCGAGACAGTCGGATTGACACAAAATTCTGGACAGACTCAGCGGGCGAGATGATACGCGGTTGGAGCGAACGATTCAAGCATCGACTAGACCTGTACCGATGAAAAAGAGAAAACTAGCTGACGGTCAATTTGAATACAAATTTGTTATAACAAGTCGTCTTTACTGTTGTTTAATTATCGCTTTCTAAACTATTGCTTTCCTATTATTGCTTCTTCTTGAAAGCTTTATGCAGTGGAGGTCGATTATTGTATCCCTATCCAGTTGACGAACAGGTTGACGAACAGGTTGACGAACAGGGAGCGGGTACGTTGTTGATCTTCCTCTCATCTCCCCTTTGGCGTACTTTCCCTCTTCTCACCTATCTTTCGGCCCTTTCAGCGCCATTTAACTACCGTTTTATCGCCGTAAATTATGTCTCCTGAAGCGCAAGAATTCCTTGGAACGTTTGCATCAGAGTCCTTTTACTATTGGGCTGCTGTATTCATGCTGCTGATTCATGCCGGCTTCCTCGCATACGAAGGCGGTGCTTCTCGGACCAAAAATGTCCTCGCTACGATGGTCAAAAACCTGATGACGCTTGCTAGCGTGGGGTTGGCCTTTTTCCTCTTCGGCTGGTGGGTCTACAATGCCTTCCCGCTATTTCCCCTCACAGGCGGCATTCTAGGACCCTGGACCAATCCTGAGGTGAATGAAACCGTCAAGGCGGCCATGCCC
The DNA here is from genome assembly GCF_032598965.1 of Leptolyngbya sp. NK1-12. Taxonomy (NCBI): domain Bacteria; kingdom Bacillati; phylum Cyanobacteriota; class Cyanophyceae; order Leptolyngbyales; family Leptolyngbyaceae; genus Leptolyngbya; species Leptolyngbya sp. NK1-12. Next base: position 3,623,219 of record NZ_CP053586.1, on the reverse strand, counting down.
TATGTAGAGGCGTCCTACCCATGGTCGCCAGCGCTTGGCCCCAACACGGCTGATCACTTGACGGGTGTGTTTTGGTTTGCCTTTGCCCTATTCGCCATGACAACGGCTTCCATTCTTTCCGGGGCCTTGATCGAGCGGGTCAAGATCGGCGCTTACCTGATCATGTCGATTGTGTTGGGTAGTTTCACCTGGGTGGTCGCTGCCGCTTGGGGATGGAGTGCGTTTGGTTGGCTGTTTACGCAGTTTGGCTATCACGATTTTGGCTGTGCGGCTGTGGTGCATGGCGTGTCAGGATTTTTTACACTAGGAGTGCTGCTGAACTTAGGTCCCCGCATTGGTAAGTTTGACGAAAACGGCAAGCCGAGGCCAATCCTACCCCATAATCTACCATTGACAATGGTAGGGCTGATGCTGATCTTTGTTGGCTTCTATGCGTTCTTGGCCGCCTGCATGATCTTTCTACCCGGCTATGAGAAAGAGACAACTATTTACGGTACTCCCATGACTCTCGCTTCGATTGGGGTAACGACTACGCTAGCATTAGCATCTGGATTAGTTGCTGCCTACATTTCCTCAAAGGCCGATCCGTTCTTCACCATTTCTGGTGGTCTGGCCGGAATCATTTCTGCGGGCGGTGGCATGGATGTCTACCATCCAGCTCTCGCGATTGTGATCGCCTTTATTGGTGCCTATCTCATGCCCAAAGTTGCTCTAATGATCGAGCGAATGGGTATTGATGATGCGGTGGGGGCTGTCGGGGTGCATGGATTCTGTGGGTTGTTTGGCTGTGTGGTGGTCGGAATTGCAGCGGCTGGGTTCCCCCAGGGCGAAAGCGTTCCCTCGATCAATCTGTTTGGTCAAATTCTGGGAGCGTTGGTCTGCATTGTGCTGCTGGGATTCATTCCGGGCTATGGCACGAGCTGGGTGCTGAAGAAGCTGAACCTGCTACGAGTGTCGCGTCAGGAAGAGATCGAAGGGCTGGATCTTGCTGATTTAGGGGTGGAAGGCTATCCCGAATACGCCACGATGACGTTTGTGACCCAAACGACGAGGCCAGCGACCGCAACTACACCAATGAGTTCGACTGAACTAGCAACTGAATAGGGAGATAGGATATGTCCAGTCCGTTTAAAACCTTTCAAGAATTTAGCGAAGCGGAAGGTCCAATTTACACCTTTGCTAATAATTCGACCATGATTGGGTTCTTAATTAGCTTGACTGCACTGATCTTGCTGTACTTCATTTACATGTCCTATGCGATGAAGCAAGATTCGGCGGCAAAAAGCCCAGCAGCATTAGGGGCATTTATTCTGGCCGGTGCCCTTTCCCTAGCTGGCTTGTCCCATTCTCAGTCCCCAAAGCAAACGCCCGAGACCGCTCGACGGCAACCCACATCGGAGCTATCACTGCGACCTTTGGCCTTACTCGGCATGATTGGCGTTGGAGCTAAAGCATTCAAATCGCGCCATCGTTCTGCAAAACGTTCATCTCGGTTTTCCAGTCGCTATCGTTCTAGGTGAATCTCCTTGACAGCTAAACGTCCACTGGGGAAAGCAATTGCTTTCCCTTTTTTATTGGTATTTCTATTGGTATTTTTATTGGTAATGTCTCCGTAGTTCCAGATACATTTTTCTGCTTTAGCTCGAGTTATTATAACAAGTCAGAACAGATTCAGAATTAGCTTGTCTGCTGCAGTTGAGACGTTTGTATACACAATAGAATTACTACTAGGTGAATCCTGTCTCTGCATTGTGGTTGCTCGATGAGAAGCCGCTATGCCTGACGGCAGGCTATCTCAACGCCTCTAAAACCGCTAGATTTAAGCATTCTTTTAAGAAGATTGGCAGGGAAGTTAAACGTTTAAATATAGTGCTTCAGCCGAACTATGATGTCGCCAATTCAACTCACAGATGCTCAGATCGAGCAATTTCGTCAGGACGGATTTTTAGTCTTTGAAAAATTGATTGATGCTGCTTTGGTGGCTCGGTTGGTAGACAGGATTGATCCCCTGTTTGCTGGCCAGTTCGAGACGGGCATCTATCCCGATGAATGGTATTGGCGACCGGGTTTGAGCTTGTTGGACGTGACGCGAGAAATGTGCAACGTCTGGAAAAGCGACCGCCGGATGGCGAGCGTGGTACTTTCAGCTGAAATTGGCCGGATTAGCGCCTTGTTAGGCGGATGGCGGGGAGCCAGAATTGGCCAGGACAGCCTTTGGTTCAAACCTCCCGGCGGCAAAGAAGTAGCGCTGCATCAAGATGCCACCTATATTAGCTACATCGACCCGCCCGAAATGGTTACCTGTTGGCTTGCCTTAGACGATACGAGTGCCAATGCGGGTACGATCGAGTATGTGCGCGGTTCCCATCGCTGGGGATTAGTAACAGAGATCGGTGAGTTTCATGCCCCTGCTCAAGACTATCGCTCTACCATGCGACAAGCCGCGCAACAGGCGGGCATTGAGGCACCAGAAATTGTGCAAGTCGAGATTCCAGCCGGCGGCTGCGTGTTTCATCACGGCTGGATGTGGCACGGCTCCGGCAAAAATACCTGCTCCGATAAAGTTCGCCGCAGTATTGGCATTCACACCCTGTCTGCCGATGCCCAGTTTTGCTCCACCAACGTAGGATACATCTACGGACGCTACAAGCGCATTGGTGAAACTACAATGGATGAAAGCTTTTTCCCTATTCTCTGGACACAAGACGGATATCGCACCCCGTTTCTAAGTGACTATTGTCAGGACGCTTTGGTTGATGCAAACATGGATACGAGTAGAGAAACAGTAAGTGTATAAGCGATAGAGCAATGTGCCAATAGAATCTGTACAAACTTAATCATGGATCTCCTCTCTCCTCCCCTTAAAACTGTCATACCCGGCACCCTAAATATTGTTGCCAGTGATTTTGATGCCCGTCCCATGAGCTATGTGGTTGATGGGCTGCACCTGGGCTATGAGCCGGATGTGGCAAGGGCAGTTTGTCAACGGTTGGGATTGAACCCCGTTTGGCATAATTTGCCAATGGCAAAGTTTTACCCCAGTCTGCAAACCGGGAAATACGATCTCGTCTGGTTCAACCAAGCGATCACACCAGAACGCCAAGCCTGGGCCAATTTTACTCGTCCCTATGGCTATTTTGATGAAGCGGTGTTAGTTAGGGTCGAGAGTACCGCCAGTTCACCAGCCGAATTAGCCGGACTGCGCGTGGGGGGACTAGCCGACAGTACGAACTTAGCGTTGGCAGCCAGTTTTGCTGATGCCCAAATTGTGCCGTTTCCAGGCAGCGACAACGTGCTGCCAGAGATGTTGCAGGCACTGCGAACCGGCGAAATTGATGCCCTAGTTGACGATGAACTAGTGCTATTGGTTGCTGCTGAGGAAGACCCCCGCTTAAAAATTGCCTTCAGCGTTCCAACCCAAGTTCCCTTTGGCATTGCGGTTTGTCCAGGTCAGCCTGAGTTAGTTGATGCCCTCAACGCCACTTTATCGGATTTGATCGCGGATGGTACGTTACTGCAACTCTGGTCCCACTGGATTCCCTGGAAACCATTCCCCCTGCGATAGCTAAATTCAAAATTGCAAATTATTAATACTGGAGGAGCACAGTGACTGAAGTTCTAGTGAAAGCTGACGCAGCTCAAGCTCTGACTGATTTGGAAGCCTATGTTGCGGCAGAGCATCGGGCTGATTTGGTCAAACAGGTACGCGAAAAAATCGATGAATTAGGCATTCAATATATTTACTATCAGTTTGTTTCGGTTACGGGTCGGATTGTCGGCAAAGGCGTACCGTCAGATCACTGGGAAACCATTGCTGATCGGGGTATTCAGCTTGTCTATGGTTCGATGGCGAATCTGTATGTTGACCGCTACCGCAACTACATTGGCTATGGTCCCGAAGCGTCAGAACTAGTTGCGATTCCCGATCCAGAAACCTTCTGCCAACTGCCTTGGGATCGGCGCGTGGCGCGGGTGTTTTGTACCTGTTTTCGCAACCGAGAAGAGCCGACCGAACCGGGGTCCTACCTGACAGCAGACTGTCGCGGTAACCTGAGACGCATCCACGCCCAGTTTCAACAGGAACATGGTCTGCAACTGCGGCATGGCTGCGAACCGGAAATGATGTGGCTGAAAAAAGGCCCAGACGGTCAGCCCGCTGGAGGTGTCACTAAACCCAACTGCTACCACATTGACCAATTTGAGGAACTACGTCCTGTCTTCTTGCGGGTCATCGAATACTCGAAGGCAATGGGTCTGGACATGATTCAAGGCGATCACGAAGATGCCCCCGGTCAGCTAGAGCTGAATTTCAGCTTCGATGATGCTCTGCGCACTTGCGATCGCCTGACTACCTATCGGCAAATTTGTGCCCAAGTGGCGCGGGAGTTTAATCTGATTGCCTGCTTTATGTCGAAGCCGTTTATGGGTGTGTCCGCGTCGGGCTGTCACCATAATCTGTCGCTTTGGCGGGGTGGCGACGAAACGATCAAGTCCTTTGGGTTTGATTCATTGCCCGGTTTGGCTGGAGTGTTTACCTACAACAAAGGTGGCGAAAATACATTTCTGCCGGTGCCGGAACAGCATAAAACCAAACCTGGCCCAATTGGGTTGCAGTGCATCGGCGGCGTGATTGAACATTTGCCGGCACTGACGGCGATCGGCGCTTCTACGGTGAATTCCTACCGTCGCCTCTGGGATACGGGCCTCTGGGCACCGGTGTATGCCGACTGGGGCTTCCAAAATCGCACTTGCGGTCTGCGGGTTTCGGCACCAGGACGGTTCGAATATCGGGCTGTAGACTCGATGGTGAATCCCTACCTGATGGCCGCTGCGCTGCTGAAAGCGTTTGATGACGGCATTAAACGCACTCTCGATCCGGGTGAACCCGAACATCGTAATCTCTATGAAGCGATGGAAGCCGGTAAACAGGTGAAGAAATTACCGATGTCGCTGGGAGAAGCACTAGAACGACTAGCGGAAGATGAAGTAATTCGCTTAGCGATGCCGGGAGAAATGTATCCGCTTTATCACTGGTACAAACGAGACGAATGGGAAAAGTTTTTGTCAACTACCAGCAATTGGGATGTGGAGATGTATCTAGATTGTCTACCGTAATATTAGAGATGATATGAATACCGTTCAGTAGCGTGATATTGATCAATGACAGAAACAGCAGATATTGTCGTTGTGGGTGGCGGGTGCATTGGGGCATCGATTGCCCTACATTTGGCAGAGAAGGGAGTGGGAAAAGTTATCTTGCTAGAGCAAAAAGAGCTAGCACATGGTGCTTCGGGGAAAGGAATCGGCATTATTCGGACCCACTATACCCATCCGGTTTTGGCTAAGCTAGCGCAGCAGTCCCAACAGTTGTTTCACCAGTTTGCTGAACGGTTTGGCGGTTACGACGCTGGCTTTAATCCGTGTGGCTATTTTGTTTTGGTGGGTGAAGCCGATGTGGCAACCCTGACCCAGGTGGTGCAAATGCATCAGCAAATGGGCATCGAGGTGCAGCTTACCGATGCTCAGCAGGTTAAGGCGGTTTGTGGTGAGTTGCTGGATTTAAGCGATGTGGCAGCCGTGGCCTACGAACCCAATTCTGGCTATGGCAGCCCGCCCAAAACGACAGTAGCTTTGGCAAAGCGTGCGATGGATCTGGGCGCTGAGGTGCGGACCCAAACGCCGGTGCTAGAAATCAAGCTGGATGTAGAAGGCCGAGTCGAGGCGGTAGTAACGCCAAACGGCGAAATCAAAACCCGCACGGTAGTGGATTGTGTTGGCCCCTGGGCACGTCAATTTGCCGAACATCTGGGGTTAGAGTTTCCAGTGACGCCGATTGTGGAACATGTGGTGGTGGTAGAGCGGCCCACGGAACGGGCGGCCTTTCATCCGGTGATTTCCGATCTAATTAATCTCTGTTACTTGCGCTCGGATGGCGAGCAAGCCTATACCCGCATCGGTAACTCGGATCCCAAGTACCACGCTCAGTTTGCGCTTCAGAAGGCCGATGAGTTTCATGGGCAGCTTTTTCCCCACATCTGCGAAGAATTGCATCGCAAGTTGATTCGCCGTTGTCCGGGACTAGCTACTGTACCCGTGGTGGAGACCTATTCCGGCATTTGGGGCGTCACTCCCGACTATCAGCCAATCATCGATCGCTTGAACTATGCACCCGGACTTTACTGTGCGGTTGGTTTTAGCGGTCACGGCTATAAACTCAGTCCTATCATCGGCGATCTGGTTAGCCGCTTGATTCTGGGACGCGTGAATGACCAGGTGGAAATGCTCAACCTGTTCCGCTACAGCCGCTTTCAAGAAAATGACTGGATTAAGTCACCGTTTAGCTATGCTCAGGCACAGGGATTGCGATAGCAGGCGCAATCGCAGGTGATTACGTCACGTTTTGCAATTCATATACGGCATTGTTCATTTCTATGGGCAGCTGTACCCTAACTGTGGTTCCCACCCCTTCTTGGCTTTCTAGCTGAATCTGGCCTTGATGGGCATCCACACAGCGTTTTACAACTGCCAATCCTAAGCCTGTTCCTTTAATTTGTCCAACATTATTGCAGCGATAAAATGTTTTGAACAACTGCTGTTGGTTCTCTAAAGGAATGCCAATTCCTTCATCCTTAATTTCAAATACGGCATTTCTGGTGTCACAATAAACATTGAAGTCGATTTGACTATGCTCCGGAGAATACTTGATCGCGTTTGACAATAGGTTCGTTAAAATTCGATTTAGCAATACTTGATCGATATTCACCTGCTTACAATCACCTGTATAGCTAAATTGAATTTTGTACCGATGGTGGGCACTTAATTCTAAGGACTCGTAGATCTCCCGACAGAATTTCTCTAGATCCAACAGGACCGGCTGGCACTGGGTAGTTCCAGACTCGATCCGGCCAATCATCAGCACCTCATCTAGCAAATACAGCATATGCTCAACAGCAGCGTTGATTTTGTCGAAATAGCGCTCCTGCATCTCAGTCGTTAGAGTGTCCCCTCCGTAGTGCAAGAGTTCGGCAAAGCCTTGGATGCTCGTCAAAGGCGTGCGAAAGTCGTGGGAAATCATTGCCACAAATTCTGACTTGAGACGATTCAGCTCCTGCTCTTGGGCGAGTGCTCTCAATGCATCGGCCTTCGCTTGCTGCAATTCAATCTGCATCCGGCGCAACATTAAATGGTTTTCGACGCGAGCCAACACCTCCTCGACCTGAAACGGTTTAGTGATGTAATCTACGCCGCCGACCTGAAAGGCTTGCACTTTATCCAATGGTTCACCCAACGCACTCAAAAAAATGACTGGAATATCGCGAGTTTGTTCGTCGGCTTTGAGCTGTTGACAAACCTCGTAGCCGTTCATTTTCGGCATGTTGATATCCAACAAAATCAAATCGAGTGGTACGGTGCGGACGGCCATCAATGCAACCGAGCCACTGATCGCGCTGCGGACCTCATAACCCTGTTTGGTCAGCATCGAAGAAAGCAAGCGCAAATTGTTAGGCGTATCGTCAACAATCAGAATTGTGCCTCTGACTCCAGGGGAATCAGTATGACTTGTGGGAACTGAACTCATTGGGGCTTAAATTTTATTAATTCAACAATTTCTTCAAACTGAAAGTGATAAACCAATTCTTTTAAACCTCTAGCCAAATTAGAATGAGCTGCCGGAATTTGCTCAATCAATTGAAGGACTTGCCGATCGCTACAGCCGCTAGCTGCTTGACAAAGACTAGCAATCCACTCTGGAGGCATCACTTCCAGATCGGAAGCAGACACCTGATAGACCAGAGATTGATTGGTTCCTTCATATAAGCCTTCATATAAGTAGTCTACCCCGCTTGGCTCAACGTCTATAGACGGATCGCCTGCCCGCAATCGGGTCGGCAGCGACAAATCTTGAGTTTTCAAATGCACCGGAATCGTAAATTCAAACACAGATCCTGCCCCAAGTATACTCTGAACCTGAAGCTTGCCCCCCATTAAATCGACAAAGCGACGGCTGATCACCAGTCCCAAACCGGTTCCCTGGTTCGATTGTCGTCCAGCTTCGGTCTGTACAAACGCTTCAAACAAACAGTCCATCTCTTCGGCTGCAATGCCAAACCCCGTGTCTGCCACTGCGAAGTGCAACCACTGTCTAGGTGAAGTTGGCTCATGATTTGGCCCGTGCAACGCCGAGGATGCCGTTGAGCTACTAGGCTCGTTGCCCAAACCTACCTGCAAGGATACACGGCCTGCTTGCGTAAACTTGATTGCGTTATCTAGCAGATTGAGTAACACTTGGCGCAGCTTGCTTTTATCGGCAATCACTTGGCGGGGTACTTCAGGGGCAATTGCAACAGTTAGCTCAAGCTGTTTTTCTAACGCGGTCAACCGCAGCATTTCTTCGATGTTACCTATTAAGGTGTAGAGATCGAATAGACTTGCCTGCAAGCGGCCTCGATCAGCTTCTAGTCTGGCAACTTCTAAAACGTCATTGATTAATTCCAGCAGGTGCTGGCCGCTGCGATTAATGATGTTGAGATACTCCTGCTGTTCTGGGTTGAGTCTAGTGTCTTGACTAATTAGCTGAGTAAAGCCGAGGATTGAGTTGAGGGGGGTGCGTAGCTCGTGGCTCATATTCGCCAGAAATTGAGTTTTAGCCCGATTTGCGGCTTCTGCGGCATCCCTTGCCTTTTCCAGGGCTGCTTCAATCCGTTTGCGATCACTTATGTCCCGTGCCACAATCAAGACCGACTCATCCGATAGCGGTGAGATACTAGCCGCTAACCATACGTCTCGATGTCCTCCTCGCTGCCCGTCTCGATCTGCCACTTGATGAGGCAGTTGCAGCATGTATTCCAGCCGCACAGTTTTACCCGTCGCTAAGCTAGAGCGAATGCCCTGCAAGAATTGATCGGCAAGCGGTTGCGGTAGGGTTTCGTGCAGCGTCTTACCCAGCAGATCAGCCGAAGGATAGTCGAAATTAGGATTGGCAGAAGCCACCTTCAGACAGCGTCCAGTTACATCCCTGACCAGCACCACCTCATCCATTGCAGTAAACAGCGCCTTCAGTTCAGCTTCAGCCTGCTTTTGAGCCAACACCGTTCCCAACTGCGCCGCCACTGCCGACACCAACTGAATCAGCCGTTGCTCTTGTTTGCGGGCTTCAGTGGTGAAAAATACTAGCACTGCCAGTACGGTTGAGCCGTTGGCTGCTTGGACGACTGAAGAGGCTACCCCAGGATGCTTGGCTTGAGAAGTCTCGGTTTGTGCTAATCCACTCCGCTCATAGGTGACGGTGATAGGTACACCCAAACGGGCCTTGACCCCATAGTGATTTACCAGTTGAAACCGATACTGAGAGTGGGAATTAGTGTCAGAAATCACCTCTTCCGGTGCTTCGTCGAAGGTCCATTCTGGCTGCTGCTGACTCCAGACCCGACCTGCAATCCCTTCATTGGGCTGAAACGTAACTTTTTCTGAACACTGTCGCAGGCGCTGCATTGAGGCCACGGCGGTCGGACTATGGGCGGCGGCATTGCAGTACCACACTGGGCTACGCTCCAGCACCCGGCCATCAGCAGAGGGGAGCCAGACCTCACCATAGATCCAGCCGGTTGCTTCACAAAGAATCCGCACAGCCGCATACAAAGCGCGGTTAAAGTCTGGAGCGGCGGTGATCGCCTGAGTGACATTAAACAGTAACTGCACTTCTTCCTCGGCCTGCTGCCGTTTGGCTTGCACCTGATGCCCACTAATAAATTTGCCGATGCTCTGCGCCATCAATTCAATGATTTCTCGTTCATGCTGATTAAATCCTTGAGTTCGCACCTGGGTTGAGAAGAAGCTGAGGATGCCGTAGATCTCTCCATCCACCCAGATAGGAGTGCCAATGTAGGACTCCAGCTTGAATGTCTGATACATGGGATGGTGGCGCATTGCTTCAATTTGACTAACATGCTCATAGCAAACAGTTTGTTGGCGTTGCAACACGACATCACAGTAGATGGTTTGCCACGTAAATTCTAATCCTGGCGTTAGCGGCATTCGTTTCCCATCGGCAGTGGCCCCATCAGCAGTGGGCAAAGTCGAATAAACAGCGAGCAGCCTGCAAGCGTTCTGCGTCCTCTGCCCAACCGCGCTCCAGCAAAACCCCAAGAGTTCACAGCCGGTTTTGAGGTAGTCAGCACAGAGGGCTTCGATGGTTTCAAAATCAGTCAAGCTCAAACGGTGCAGTTGCTTGAGATGGTTGCTGAATTTGCCTAATGCAGCCGATTTGTGCAGTAGCTCTGTCTCAGCGCGTTTGCGGGCCGTAATGTCTCTCGCGACCCACAGCACCGTATCTGGCCCGCTCGGAGAAATTTTGGCATTAAACCAAACTTCCTGCCCCTGAATCACCAGACGATATTCGCAGTCTACAGCGTGCTGCATTTCTAAACTGGATCGGATATAGCTCAGGAAGCGATCCGCTTGGTTCTTTGGAAAGACTTCATGCAGCGTCTTGCCCAGTAAAGCGCTGGCTGGTCTATAGAGGTTTTCTTGGCTTGTAGGCGCAATTTCTAGATAGCGTCCTTGGCAATCGAGGACTAGAATCACGTCTATCATGGCAGCAAACAAACTGCGCAGTTCTGCCTCAGAGGCTTGCAAGATCATCTCAATCTGTCGCCGTTCACGGATTTCCTGCCGCAGCAGCGAATTTTGATAGGCCAGCGCTTCTAGCTGTTTCTGTTCTTGTTCAACCGATTTTGCTTGGGCTAGCGCCATGCCAATCTGGGCTGCCATCGTTTCTAACAGGAGAATTTCATCGATTGTCCATACACGCTGTTGGTTGCACTGGAGTAGCAAAATTCCGTTAGCCTGGTTTTGAGCAGAGGTCCGAATCGCTACCAGAGACGGGATCTGGGCCAGATGGCCCGAAGGCTGGAACGTCCGGAACCGTTCATCGCTAGCTAGATCAGCGCAGACAACAGCTTGGTCTTGGGAAAGCACCGTTGCGATAAACTCTCGCTCCTGCAAAATCAGATCGATCGCCTCGGTTGTAATCTGGTTCGGCTCAGTATAGTCGGCGATCAGCAGAATTTCTGGGATTGGCGGCGGAACATAGATGTGAATCGAACAGTAATTCACCTGAAGGCCACGTCCAATCTGCTCTACGATGGTTTGGAAGATCAACTGGTCTACTGTAGGCGAGCGAATGGCTTCGGTGACTTGTTGTAATAGCAGCAGCTTTGGCAAGTACTGCTCTAGCGCTTGTTCAGCTTGCTCTCGCCGCCTGATTTCTTGCTGCAATTGAATGGTCCGGGTCTGAATCTGGTTTTGTAATCTGCGAGGTACTAGCTGGGTTTCGATCTTGAGCAGAACTTCCTCGGCCGTAAACGGGTAGGTGACATAGTCAACCCCACCACTGGCAAACAAGTTAGCCTTGTCAAAGCTTGTCCCAGATTGAGCCAGAAAAATTACCGGTACGTTATGGGTTTGCTGGTCAGCTTTCAACCAGCGACAGATATGGTAACTATCTAATTCCGCCAATTGAATCGACAACAAGATCAGATCAGGCCAACCGGTTTGTGCCACCTTGATCGCAAAATCCAAGCTGGACGCAAAGCGCACGTGATACCCCGCCTCTGCAAGCAAACTTGCTAACCGTCTCAGATTGGCTGGAGTATCATCAATGATTAGAATGCTCTCTTTTGAACTGATTTGGTTTGAGCTGAGATGGTGAGCTTGATCCATCGGTTCATCAAACGTTATTCCAGCAGGACTCGGTGACGCTATTGGTAGAGAACATACACACCATAACAGACGCCAGCAAGTTCCTAAAAGCTGAGATTTTCGGCAAACTCGCTCCCCTAGCTAACTCTAGCTACAGTTGATTTATACAGGCAGTGGTTACACTATCAAATACTCACACAGCTATTTGCACTATCAAGTACACAATCTGGATGATGCTAAGCGCTAATACGAAGCGCTTACTAACGATACCTGTTACTAACGTCTGAAGGTGATAGCTGAAATAGTATCAAATTTGATGGCGTCCAAAATATCTTAAATCAATCTCAGTTTCAAGATAAGTAATTCAACTGAATTAAAACCAAGATCAGAGTGTTGTCGCCGCCCTTCGGGCGGCGACAACACCTCCTTTGGGTTTCATGTTTAATTATGTTGTTCTACTTAATTGAACTGGTAAATTGCAAATTAAACCAGGCACTGTGCTGCCATCTAGGGGTCTAGCAAAAAAGTACCCTTGGCCTCGTTGGCAGCCGAGCGACTGTAGCTTCAGAGCCTGTTCCTCGGTTTCAACGCCTTCGGCAATCACGTCAATGCCCAGGCTATGGGCTAAATTGGTAATTGCTTTGACCAGGGATTCGCCCCGTTCGCACGAAAGCTGCTGCACGAATGATCGATCAATCTTCAGGACATCGAGCGGCAATTCCAACAATCGGCTCAGCGACGAATAGCCCGTACCAAAGTCGTCGATATAAAGCTGAACGCCCAATACTTTTAATTGGCTTAGCACCAGTTCAATCACTTCTGTATCGCTCATGATTGAGCTTTCGGTAATTTCCAACTTTAGGCTCTGAGCAGCCAAACCGGTATCTTGCAGAATTTGCTCGATTTGCTGCGGCAGATTGGCACAGGCGATTTGTTGACAGGACAGATTAACGCTGATTGTTAATGGTTTGAACTGGTCTGGAAATTGCTGTTGCCAAGATTGAAGCTGGTGGCAAGCTTCCCGGATCACCCATGCGCCAATGTCGATAATCGATCCGGTTTTTTCGGCAATAGGAATAAATTGGATCGGGGAAATGGTGCCTAGGGTTGGGTGATGCCAGCGCGAGAGCACCTCAAAGCCTGTGATTGTGCCATTATCTAGGGTGACGATTGGCTGATATTGCAATCGCAGTTGTTGATACGGAAGGGCAAGCTGTAAATCTCGCTCCATCCGCAGTCGGGCCAACTCTTCCGCAGATACCAGGCTAATCAGCCCTTCCGATTCCTGCTCGATGGCCGTAGTCAACCGCATCAATCGATCCACATTATTGGCCGCTATTTTGACCATCCGCTGGCCTTTAGCCGACAGTACGCCCAATCTGCCACTATCCAATAGATCGAGAGCGCCCTGAATTACCGTTAGAGGGGTGCGCAACTCATGGCTGATATCGAGGGTCCTTTCAGTGGGTGAAACGCCATAGTAGGAACCCAGTGTGTTATGAGTATAAAGCTTGTTCGTCGTCATGCTTAATGCACTACTACTGACCTACAGTCAGAGAAATCAGGGTCGATGGCTGAGTGACCCACTCTAGTGAAGCAGCTTGTTATTTGTAAGTGCCCTACCCGATTTTTCTAACCCTAATCAATGCGCTGTTCTGCTGAGAGCGCGCTTTCAGCCTCATGAAGTTCAAATAGCCGTTGGGAGTCCAGGTAGCAGTCTGTTTTTTCTGACATAGGTCAGTCGTTCAAACAGCTATGGAAAAATCAAACAGCCAGATAGAATTCAAGCAACCATCCGTAATCATAGATTGAAATGGTGAAAAAGTCGGGTAAACAGGCGAAAGTAGCATAGTAAAGCTAAAAGCCAAAAAATATAGCTAAAGATTTAACAATTTGTGGCTAAGGCTAGAAGCGTCAGCACTAGGAATTCCAGCCTAAAACTTCTAGAAGTTGGTGGGCCAATTTGGCGGGTTTAAAGGGTTTAGCGATCATTGCTTTCACCCCTAATTCAGCAAATCGGCGCTGGTCGGACATTTGAACTTTAGCGGTCAGTAAGATGACTGGAATATGACGAGTTGCAGGATTTGCTTGCAGATGCTTGAACACGGTTAGTCCATCCATATCGGGCAGCATCACATCGAGCAAAATGGCGTCTGGTTGTTCAACTTCAGCTTTTTTCAAGCCTTCCTGGCTGGAGCAAGCCACGATTACATCTAATCCGGCCATGATTTCTAAACTGGCTTGAGCAACCTCACGGATATCATCTTCGTCATCGATGACTAAAACGCGCTTACCTGTCACTCAGCACCTCCCAACAATGAATTGCCTCTAGTGTTCCCAGCTAGGCTTGAACAGCGACGCGCTGCACGGGCAATGCTAGATAAAAAATACTGCCTTGTCCTATCGTACTCTCAACCCAGAGCGTTCCTTGATGCTGTTGAATAATACTGCGACAGATCGCCAAGCCTAACCCCGCTCCGCCTTGACGTCGGGTATCCGATGCATCTACCTGTTGAAATTGCCCAAAGATAGCTTCTAACTTATCAGCCGGGATTCCCTGTCCTTCGTCTTTTACCTTCACAAGCACATAGGGCTTTTTGATCGCCTTACAGTGCGATAGCGCTATCGAATCTACTTTACCATCGTCTCGTAGCTCTACCTCTAGCCAAACGCGTCCTCCTGCGTTAGAGAACCGAATTGCGTTCATTAGCAGGTGATGCAAGACCTGACTGATGCGTTCAGCATCTAGCGATACCGATACCGATTGGGTGGTTACCAAAAGCTCAATCCCTTGCTGGCCTGCGGTTGACTGTACCGTCGCGACGGTTTGATTCACTAGCTCACCGATGTCACAGGGCTGCTTCAAAATCGTGATTTTGCCTGAGCTGAGTCCTTCAAAATCTAGGATGTTGCTGGTTAGCTGGACCAATCGATCAATATTTTTAGCTGCAATATTGAGCATGCGAACTCCTTGGTGCGAGAGGTCGCCCAGTTTCCCAGTCAACAGCAGGTCGATTGAGGCTTGCAGAGACGCGAGGGGAGTCCGCAACTCGTGATTGATGATCGAAACAAATTCGTCCTTCATTCGTTGAATGAGTTGGCGTTCACTGTTATCTCTAGCAACCACGGCGAAACCAACGACTCTGCTGTTGGCTTCTCTGATTAGAGAGACTGTCAGCAAAACTTCAATCAGCTCTCCGGTTTTGCGCTGCTGAATCACTTGGCGGCAGTCAATCGCCCTAGTGCCTGAATGCTGGGTCGCCGCAGAAAGTAAATTGCTATCGGGCTGGATCAGATCGAGCAGAGATTTGCCCTTAACTTCTGCTGCTGAGTAACCATACAGCCGCTCAGCTCCCGGATTCCAGGTCAGAACTCGCCCTTGCAGATCGGTACTGATAATCGCGTCTTCTGACGCTTCCACAATTGCTGCCAACTGGAAGGCAGAGGCTTCGGCCTGCCGTTTGGCTCGTCGCATCTCTGCGTCCCGCAACTCCCGCGCAATGGCCGGTACCAGTCGCTTCAGATGTCCCTTAAACAGGTAATCGCTAGCGCCGGCCCGCATGATTTCAACGGCAACATCTTCTCCAATTAGACCAGAGAGGACGATAAAGGGCAGATCAAGTCCTGAAGTCTTTAAGATTTGCAGCGCGTCAGGCGCACTAAAGCTAGGCAGCAGGTAGTCGCAGATGATCACATCCCATTGACTTTGCTGTAACGCTAATTGCATCATTACTGGACTGTCCACTCGTTGATAGATTGGCGCATATCCACCCTTACACAGTTCTTGCAGAACGACTTGAGTATCGGCTTCAGAGTCTTCAACGAATAGGACACGTAGGGAAGTATTCATTGATATCGATGTATCGACATGTAGATCGGTAAGTCAGCAAAGAGTAGTCAACTAGAACCCGGATAGTTCAGCTCTGAGGCAACCTAGAACCAAGCAAAACCTAACTCTTGTGATCAGCAATCTCTAATTGGAGTAACCGCAATTGGAGTAACCGCCTGCAATCGAGTATTTTAGACGGCTCTAACCTCCCAAGTGATGGCTCCTTTGCCAGGGAATGGCGGGAGGGAGCAACACTTGAGAACGGTGGGAGAAAAAGTATTAAAAAAATTAATTAGCCATACTGAAAACTAAACTTGTGCTTTAGTAAGAATTAAGTGTGACCTGACAAATTTAAAAGCTATTTATCGGCTTAGCTTGCCCATATAGTTGAATTTGCAACCAAGCCAAATATCTAATTTACCTGTCTAACATCTTTGGTCGATAGCTTCCCAAATTTACAAACTTGATTCAATTTAATTCTCAAGTTTAAACAGTAAAGGTGCAAAAGTCGGGAAATTCCGATCCCTACATAGAACATAAAGTCACGTCGGTTATTTGGATCACAACAAATGCGTTAGTTAAAAACTGACAATTTCTCGGTTGACAAGTAGAAAAAGAAGATAGGGCAAAGCTTTTGCTTGCACGACTTTTTCACGTTTGAAACTTATCATTGGGGAGAGGATATCTGTGGATACTATCCTTACTGAGTTTCTCTGTTGAGTTGGGGCATTGCCTATTTCACCTAATTCCTGGTGCATCAATTATGTCAGTTCGTAAATTTTCCAATCAGGTCTCTAATCAAAAGGCAGTTGATTCTTGCGATGCTGCATCAGCTCAGGTGGCTGCAACGAGCCATGTTCATTCATCTTCGTTGCCGATTCACGATTTGCCCGTCAAAGACTCGCCGATTCACGATTTGCCTGCTAAAGACTTGCCGATTAAAGACTTACTGATCAAGCATTTTGGTCCCAGTGCACTGGATCAGATCATGCTGCATCTTGCCTTCAGTGCCATGCACACCAGCGGACACCGGCATGGGGCCTTCCTAGATGCCGCCGCCACCGCTGCTAAATGTGCAATCTACACCACCTACATTGAAGAAGGGCAGAATCTGCGCTTGACCGGCCAACTGCATCACATCGAACCGAAGCGGGTGAAGGTGATTGTGGAAGAGGTGGAGCGTGCCCTCAGCGAAGGCAAGCTGTTGAAGATGTTGGGGTCACACGAGCCACGCTACCTGATTCAGTTTCCTTATCTGTGGCTGGAACTGCATCCTTGGCAGTCGGGTCAGTCTCGTATTTCCGGCAACAGTTTAACCTTGTCCGAAAAGCGCTTGATTGAGGAAAAACTGCCGGACAATTTGCCGCCGGCCCAATTGATCAACGGCATCCAGTTTATGGATTTACTAGAGCTACTGCACAGCCGCTCTCAGGAGGATTTGCCGTCTGACCATCAAGTGCCTCTGAGTGAAGCTATGGCTGACCACATCAAGCGCCGCTTGATTCATGCTGGAACCGTTACCCGGATTGACTCTCCCTGGGGAGTGCCATTTTACGCATTAATCCGCACCTCCTATTCGCCGGTTGATGAAAAAGAGCGAGCCTACACCGTTGTGGAAAATACGGCCCGTTACTTCAGCTTGATGAGAGATTGGGCTGAACGCAAACCGAATGCAGTTCGGATTTTAGAAGAATTAAATATTCCAACTGAGCGAATTGACCAAGCTCTCCAGGAGCTAGATGAGTTGATTAAGACTTGGGCTGATCGACATCATCAGGCAGGTGGGGTTCCTATGGTAGTGCAATCTGTGGTTGGCACAAAGCCAAACTAGGCAATACTCACAACTATGCCTGATACGAAGCAGAAGAGGTTGTGGCGTCTGAGCTACTTTGACTATGACTTGGGCTGTAAGTTTGACTATGGCCAGGTTGAACACGCTGCAGACGATTTAGGATACGGTTGGGTAGCTCAATTGGTTCAATAGGCTTCAAGATCAAATCATCAGCACCAACCGAAAACACCTGCCTCCGGGTCTGCCGATCGGTTCGGGCCGTGAGGAAGATGATCGGCAACCAATGCCACTCTCCATCGCAGCGAACGGTTTGGCAAAGTTCTAAACCATTATATAGTTGGCATATTCACGTCCAAAATCAGCAGATCGGGGTGGACCTGCTTCAGTGTTTCCCAAAACTGAGTGGGGTCTTGTAGGCTCATCAGTTGAATACCCTGCGGCTCCAAACAGCTTGACAAGATTTGCGCTACGAGCGGATCGTCGTCCACCAGCAGAACCTTAGGTCGTTGCACCGGAGGAGTGGATACAAGATCACCAATGGCCTGCAGAATTGTCGCCGGCTGAATGGGTTTCTTGAGAAATAGCTGTCCGCCAACATGGACAGCTTCAACGCGGGCCTTTGAGCTATCTTCTGTAGACAGCAAAACGATGGGAACCGCAGGTGGCTTCTGTAGCTCTGCCAATAAACCTTGCCTCGACTGGTCTGGAGTAGCAGTTCGCAGCAGGGAGAAATCAATCAGCGCAACGGCCGGACGCTCTTGCTGGCATTGGTGCTGTGCCATTGCTAGCGTGGTGGCAACGGTAGTACGCAACTGATACGTAGGAGCTTGGGCTGTGATCGCTTCGATCAGATCTTGGTCGCGTTCCCAGATCAGGAGCAAGGGTTGAATTTGACTAGCCGCAACAACTGGAGTTACCGGCTCAGCCACGGCTGATTCAGGGGATATAACCTCGGCTTCTAGAAGCTGTTTCAGGGCTAGAACCAAAGGTTCAACTCGGGTAACGGCTCGCTTTTGGGCAGTGGGCAACCACTGGGGTATACCGGCTTCCAGTAAATTTTCTAGCTGCTGTGCCAATTGAGAGCCTTCCTCAAACCCAAACGTTCCCAAAGAGCCAGCTAATTTATGGGCGTTTTGAATGGCCTGCTGCTGCAAATCTGGGGACAAGCTGCCCAATCTCAGCATTTGAACGGCTTGGTCGAGCCGTTGCACCCGCTCAAGGTTCACGCCCTTTGTGCGTTGCCAAATCGCTGTAACTGAATGGTTCAGAGCTTGCTGCGGCCGTGGTGTAGATTCCTGTACCGCTTGCTCGCTAGCTTGTGCGACTGCCTTATGGTCAGACTTATGGTCAGAAAAATCAGCGAGATAGGCTGGATTGATCCGATAGCCTTGGCCATAGAGAGTTTCAATCAGATCACCTGCACCAACGGCATCCAGTTTGCGGCGAATGCTTTTGATGTGAGATTTTACTGTATCTTCGTTAGGCGGATCTTCGCTGAAGGACCAGATTTGATCGACAATGGCACTGCGGCTAAACACCCGATGTTGATGTCGCAAGAATAACTCCAGCAGCAAATACTCTTTGCGGCTGAAGCGAAGTAACTGGCCGTTGTATGTCACCTCACAAGCGCTGGGGTCTAAGTGGAGATTGCCGCAAGTTAACACTGGCGTTGTGCTGGTGCTGCCTCGCCGTAACAGTGCCCGAATCCGAGCTGCCAATTCTCTCACATCAAAGGGCTTAACAACATAATCGTCAGCACCGGCATCTAGCCCTAGCAGTTTGTCGGTTGTAGTATCTTGGGCCGTCAGCAGCATTACCAGAACTTGCTTTTTTTGGCTGCGTAAACGGCGGCATAAGGCAATTCCATCCAGTTTAGGTAGACCAATATCCAAAAGCACTAGATCGTAGGGAAACGCCTCAATCAGTTCCCATCCAGCTTCACCATCTGTCGCTACATCGACGACATACTTCTGCTCATTCAAGATGGCAGTTACCAGCTCCACAATGCTTTCATCGTCTTCGACTAATAGAATTCTCATATTGGGCGGATATTGAGCTAAAAAAGGTTGCAATCGCTAACGTGTTGGCCAATTCTTGACCAGTTCTTGACCAGTCTTTGACTAGTTTGATCACCAGCTCTATAACTGAATTTGCGGTAACTGAATTTGCGGTAACTGAATTTGCGACTAATTGAGAATTGAGCGCTGACCGATGCGTGATACGGCAATGGTATAGGGAGGGTATCGCATAATTTATTGAACAGCTTAGTTACAGTAGAGATGACGGTACTCAAATAAAGAATACAAAACAACGAAATGCTCCCCACAGAAGTTTGTCAAAGCGGAGGTTTTATCGCAGCCCTGTTGTTTGATCAAATTTGTCAAATTCTTGGTTGAACTCAAACTCGTCAAACTAGAGCTATTGGACTCAAAGATCTTTCCTCTAGCCTTGACTCCGTTTGCTCGTCGGTCTGGGATGGTACCCATCTGCCGTTCGCCAAAATTTTCACTAGCCAAATCCAGGACAAACACTACGCGATTCTAGAAACTATACGATAGAAGGGGCGACACTTGGAGTCAGAAATTACTGACCAGCAGCAAGTGATGCTGAAAAACCTCTGTAGTTTTCCGGAATGTTGAGTTTTGTGGCTGAGGTGAGGCTTATAGATGGGCTGTAGATGGAAGGAGTGGGCCGCGGAATGCGGAATACTGTAGGCCAAATCAAAAGGTCAAATCAAAAGGTCAAATCAAAAGGCCAAATCAGCAAGAGGATGTCAGGATTCAGTCTCTGCCGCTTGTCTAAATCTTTTCTTCCACTGGTTTTTCACTTTCTCCCCTTACACTGTTCAGCTGAGAGAAAAATTCTTACGATGTGCCTTTGATGATGTGCTTTTAAGGTTCATATGACCGTGAGTTATAGGTGTAGCAGGTTGACAGGTTAGGTGCAGGATAAGGTACAGGATTAGGTGCGAGGAAGTGGGTTCGGTGGATTGCTTAATATCGTAATTAACCGTAATGCATTAGGTGTGTTCCCTCTGTGATATGGATTTGACCTTCCTCGGTGTTGCTCAATGATCTGAAATCTAGATTTGTAGTCTTGAATACACTTATTTGAGAGCTTATTTCAAATAAGTTATAAGCGCTACTTCAAGATCCAACTTTTCTTTCCGTATCTACAACCTCAGACAGTGTTAAAGAGCACCAGAGTGATCACAATCTAGATTAAGCATAAGGGTTGGGGTATGGAAACGCTGCTAATTAATGAGCAATTTGTCTCGCAGTTCAAATATTGGCGAGAAGGTCAGGTGCGGACTGGAATGCGATTCCGCCGTAATCTGTTTGAATATGTATCTAAATTTAATCATCACCAGCGGCATCACGCCTTTGATCTAGCTTGGAAGTTGGCTCAGGCCGGCAAGGAATCCATTGTGACAGCAACTTCAGATTCCTACACAATTTGGGTCAATTTGCGGGTGGTTTGTCCGGCAGCTTTGCCAAGTTGGTCTAATTCTGGTTTGGAGGTGGGGGCGTTTGAGCCTGCCTCCCCTGGGCTGGTGCCGTTAGAGGCAGTGCTCTCTGCCTGAGGTCTGAACAAGTTGACAGCGCCATACTACCTCGGCATACTTTAGGGATTGCTTTGATTGGATGAGTAGCCAGAGTTGGTGGTATTAAGAAGTCTATGTCTGCGCTAGCCATTGGGGATCACGCGCCCTGGTTTACATCTGCTGCTTCAGCCAGCCCTCAGGATTTTCTGATGGGGGGCTATCGGGCCGTCCTGTTCTTTTTTGGCAGTGCTCGCAATCCTCAGGTGAAGGCGGCTTTGGCAGATTTTTGTGCGGCGAAATCTCGGTTTGAGCAGTTAGGCATCCATTTCTTTGGGGTTAGCATCGATCCAAACGACCGAGTCCTGGAGGAAAAGGTAGCCCAGTCTAGCTTCTTTCACTGGCTTTGGGATTTTTCGGGCGAGGTTAGCATCCGGTATGGTCTTTGTCAGGTAGGACTTGGTGGAGAAGGTATTACCTATGATCCAACTACCTTTGTGTTGAATGAAAATTTGCGCGTTCTGAATTTATTTCCTCTAGAGTCCCATGTGGCTCATGCTCAGCAGGTTCTTGCTTATCTAGAAACGCTGCCTTCGCCCAGTGCTCCCCGTGTGATCAGGCAACAAGCACCAGTTCTGCTGATTCCCCAGGTTTTATCTGCTGAATTCTGCCAGCGCTTGATCCGTTATTACCAGGCAGATGGGGGCCGAGAATCTGGATTTATGCGGCAGGAAGGCGAAAAAACAGTAGTGGTACTAGATCCTGCCATCAAGCGGCGGCGTGATTGGCTGATTGCTAACCCGGACTTGGTGAACGAAATTAATGCACTACTTAGCCGTCGCGTGTTACCAGAGATTAAGAAAGCATTTCAGTTTAGCGTCACCTGCTTTGAGCGATATGTGGTCGCTTGCTACGAAGGCACTAATCAGGGGTTCTTTCAACCCCATCGCGACAACACCGCTTTGGGAACAGCTCATCGTCGCTTTGCCCTTACCCTGAACTTAAATGAAGGCTACGCAGGAGGAGAGTTGCGCTTCCCCGAATATGGGCCTGACCTCTACGCACCAAGCCCAGGGGATGCGCTTGTGTTTTCCTGCTCGCTCCTCCACGAAGCAACCCCCGTCACTCAAGGGCAGCGGTTCGTACTGCTATCTTTCTTCTACGGCGACGAAGACGCTAAGCTGCGACAGCAGACCCAAGATCAGATTGTCCGCTCCGGTGCAGTGCCTAAGGCAGTAGGCAACAGTCGAATTCAGCCTGACTCTAAAGCAAAGCCTGGATTTCAATCTAGATCGAAGCGGAGATCTAAGAGCTAATTTATAAAGTGAATCTAAAGCTCCGCAACCATTGGTACGGCTTGATCCCCCCTAGCCCCCCTTCACAAGGGGGGAACTCGACTCCGATGCTCAAGTCCCCCTTGCTAAGGGGGATTTAGGGGGATCAAAACAGTTGTTTACAAACAAGCTCTAAAACCTAGGGCTAGTTTCTCAAGACGAATTCCAAACTGGCGAATGGTGGTCGTACCGCCGTAATCTCCCTTCCGGATGACGAGAAAACAAGTTGGTGTTGATATAACCAAAGATGTTAGAACCTATGCGAGCCGTGGCTTAAGGCTATGACTAGGGAAAATGGAAAACGCAACTCCAGAAGCAAATAGAATTATCATCCCTGGCGAGACTGTGGTGCATCAACCCGACTGGAACACGTTAGCTTCGGTAGAGGCCATACCGTCGGAGACGACTAGCCCGAAACCACAACCTAGCCCATCAACCGCTGACGTTATTTGGTTACCATTATTGCTTTCCGGTGTGATGGTTACTATTCCTTGCATCTTTGTGATTGTTGAGATTTGGACTCACTGGCAACGATGGAAGCTAAATGGTCGCTTAGATACGTCAATTCCTTGTAAGAATTGCTATTTCTTTGCTAAGAATTTGCAGTTAAGGTGTGCAGTCCATCCCTGTACAGTGTTAACAGAAGCGGCTGTTGATTGTCCTGATTATCGGCCCAAAAAAGCTGAAATTTCTTTTAGGAAGCCATCGTCAAAATAGACTGGAGCTTGAGATTAGGCTCAAATTGCTGTAACCCAGGTAACATAGATGTTTTTTACTTTTACAACCATTTACGGGGCAAGGATTTCGTCGATGGAAATCGCAGATCCGCCTATACCAACACCTGTTCCGGCCCCGACTCCTTTGCCCGACCCCGATCCATTACCTGAACCCTTGCCCGACCCGTTACCTGATCCGCTCCCAGAGCCGTTGCCCGACCCCTTACCTGATCCACCCTCCCTAGGCTGGATCTAAATACATCTCGCATTAGTTATCGTTGAAATGGCTGCTGTCAGTTGCTCTTGAGGTTATAGTCTGCATCTAGCCAGCATTTTGGCAGTGCTTCACCTGATGGAAACACCAAATCCTGCTTCGGAAACTCTTCGGGGTCTTGCTCCTCCTGCCCCGACTGGATTCGCCCTGGTATGGTGCTGTGGGTGGGGCTGATCAACGCCTCCAGATCTAGGACTTCAATTAAAGTATCGTTTTGTTTAATTTGTAGCAGCATAGGTTTAAGGACAGCAATTTACACCAGAGTGTATCTTCCTCTGTCTGCGTTTTTCTTGCTTCTATCTTTAGTAGCAACTCTTATGTGGTTGTACTCTAGCAGCGCTTTTTACTACTTTTACTAATAGTAGGCAGATGCCTCTAACTTAGGAGAGACGGTAATCTTAGCTGCAAAAGAGTAGCTTAAGAACAGCCAGGAACAGATTTATTGCTCAAATTTTGTCTCAGGAGTAAGTTATGGCTGAACTCGAAGATTTTGAACCGGCGAGTGCTAACCCTGATCCAATCACAGGTGAACCGGGTGCTCATCCGGTTGGAACTGGAGTAGGGGCTGCTGCCGTGGGAGCCGCTGCAACTGCAATTGGAGCAACTGCTGGTCCGATTGGGGCGGTTGTGGGCGCGGTTGTGGGAAGTGTGATTGGCGGATTGGTGGGTAAGAGTGCAGCCGAGGCGACAAATCCGACGATTGAAGAAGCCTATTGGCGAGAACAGCATCAGAATCGGACCGATCTGCATCCGGAGCGCAGTTACGAAGCCTATCAGTTAGCGTATCAGCTTGGCTATGAGAGTTATGTGGCCCGTGCTGAGCAGCGCACAACCTATCAAGAGGTCGAACCAGAACTAGAGCGAGAGTACGAACGCCGGAATGATGGCTCTAGTGTGGAGTGGAATGATGCCAAGTACGCAGTCAGAGATGCCTGGGAGCGCGCTCGACGCAATGATTTCTTCTATCGTGCCGATCTGTATTGGCGGGAAAATTATAGATCTCAACCGTACTCCGATTCCGGTTTCTCCTACGAGGACTACCAGCCGGCATACCGAACGGGCTACGAGGGCTATGTCGAATATGCGGAAACTGGAGAATCTTACGACGAGATTGAATCAGAACTGCGGCGCAGTTACGAAGAAAATTATGGCACCTCTGGTCTAGCCTGGGAAGATGCCAAGCACGCGGTACGGGATGGCTGGAACTGGGCCGAACAAAAGTTTCAGGTTTAAGCCAGTTGTTTAGGCCAGCAGTGCTTGACCGCGCTGATACAAGTCCCGTGCATAGTCGGTCCAAGTGCCGTGCCCCCAATAACGAAAACAGCTCGTTTGCAGCAGCAAGTTATAGAGTAGGGCTTGCTGATAGTCGAATTGCTGCGTCACAGCAGGATTTTGGGCCACTAACGAATCATATTTCTGGTGGAAAGCGGCGCTGAGTTGGTTCATGGGTTCTAGCACATTCTCGTAGCCGCTCACCCAGCTAATGCTGTTAGTCCAGGATGCGCCATCCATGTGAAAGTGCGGGTCGGTCTGTTTCAGTTCGCTGATCGCCTGTTCGACTGCGGCTGACGTAGCCTGGGTTGGGTCTACTCGCTGCCAAATTTTGTGCTGCTGTACGGCTTGGCAAGTTGGGTAAGCTGCTGGGGTGACGCCTGCTGCCTCGATTAGCTCTAGATATTCGGTGCCGTTGATGGGCACGGTGCCGCTATGGTTGCTGCCGCTATCGCGGATGTCGTAGTAAATGCGAAACAGGTCACGGGGATACTCGTTCATCATCACGCCGCCATTTTCGCCATCGGCAATTTGCGCCACAAGGGACGGAATTTGGGTACTTCCGATAGCCTGCCGATCTCGCCCTTTCGCCTCAAAGTAGGGCTGCATCTGGGCCACGAGTTTGGTATCGGAGCCTTGGGTTTTGATCAGGGCTGTGATGCTGATTTCGTTGCCGTGGGAGTTGCGGGCGATTAAGCGATTGGGGACGTACTTTTGCTCGTGCCGCAGTCCAGAACCATCCAGGTTTTCCACCGAATGTTCTTGCACCAGCAACCACTGATAGCCGCATTCCTTCAGTGCTCTGATGTATTCGTAGAGCGTATCGGGATGGTTGGGCAGGTGCATTTCGGGAGGCGAAAATCCGCGCACGCGCCGCAGAGCATCGTAACCAAAGATGGCAGCAAAGTGATGTTGCCACGCCTGAATGTGTAGCTTGATATCGGGAATCGGTGTAGAAGGGACGACCGCATGGCTCCACATGGTTCCTAACCATTCCACATAGGGCTGGTAAGCCGGATCGCAGGTGATGCGCTTGAGGTTGTCGAGGATGTCATGTCGCTGCATTTGCTGGAAGCCCCAGAGCAAATTACCAGAATAGTCGAGCATGATGCGTGGATTGCAGCCTTCGTGGACTAACTGGGGAATAAACTCACCCATGCGGCGATAGCACCAGGCAAACACGTCAGCATTGTGATTGTCGCCCTCGTGGGGATGCTCGTACATGTATTGCAAATGACTGATCAATCCCCCTTGCCATCCTGCCGGAATGGTGGGCTGATGCATGTGAAGGGCGCAGGCAAACCCGGCTTTGATATTTTCTAACCGCAAATTAGTATTGGTGAGAAATACGGGTTCACTGTGGTTAACCACGGACTGAATTTCCGTTTCCCAACCGCTGATGGCAGGCATTTCGATACTCGCAGCGCGTGGCAGGTCAAGCTGGGACAGGGTGGCAGATGAGGTCATAAAACTTCCTGATGGGATGGGTTTGCTGCCTAAATTGTAGTTGGGGTGAGGGCAAACGACTCGATTTGATCGGGATACTGGCTGGTTCGGAGGCTTATTATCGCTCAGAACTCAAGTATGAGCACAAAGTATGAGCACAACGATGCCTTGGTTGTAGCGCTCCAATAGGCGAACGAAGAGAAGAAACAATCAGTCTTGAGGTACTTCCTCTGGTTGCCAATCTACTTTGTCATAAAGGTCGGCTAGGGTAATCTGAAACGGAACGGTTGCCAGCATTAAGACCGCTTCTTCACCGTCGTATTCAGCAAAGATCCATTTGCGCGGCTCGGTTTTGTAATACTGCTCAACGTGCAGGGTGGCTTGGTCGATCAACACATATTCTTGAAAACTAGGAATGGTGCGATAGGCGGCGAATTTGCTGTCTTTGTCGTAGCTGCGTGTCGATTCGGATAATACTTCGGCAATCAACATCGGATTTGTGATCGTGTCTTTCCGTCCTTCTTGAAGCTGCAATTCGCCTTGAACCACCATGACATCGGGATAGGTGTAGATTCGCCGTTTAGGAATCCAGAGGCGTTGATCGGTGACAAATACGCGATAGGGTTGACGTTTAAAGGCAAAATTTAAGGCAGCATAGAAGTTGCCTACAATCTGATTGTGATTTGGGGTGCCACCGGGCATGAGAATTACCTCACCGTCGATGTATTCATGGCGTTCTTCAGCATTGACTTCTAGCTCCAGATAGGCTTCGGGCGAGTAGTATTGTGCTTCTGTTGCCTGCATCATGATGGAACTCCCAATCGTGCGGCTTGGATGAGTATTATTTTAGGGCAGCCATTTTACAAACATGTTAAAACCGCTTTGGGCCACTATTTCGATAGGGGAAAATCGAATTGTTGGAATCTACCGAGCTGCCAGAAGGGACGAGGGTGCTGGCAACTCTGCTTCCAGATGATGAAGCTGACTTTTGGCTACAGGTGAGTCAAACATCGCTGGACGCTTTATGGGCTAACACTGTGGGCTAACACTGTGAACGATGTGTATGCCCAACTACTCCAGACATGACATTATTCCAGATGCAGAGCAACCCGATCAGTCCTTACGAAGTTGGTTAAGGCTGCGATAGCG
Organism: Leptolyngbya sp. NK1-12; assembly: GCF_032598965.1. Classification (NCBI taxonomy): domain Bacteria; kingdom Bacillati; phylum Cyanobacteriota; class Cyanophyceae; order Leptolyngbyales; family Leptolyngbyaceae; genus Leptolyngbya; species Leptolyngbya sp. NK1-12. Next base: position 3,596,166 of record NZ_CP053586.1, on the reverse strand, counting down.
ATCACTCAATTTGGCCTGAAACTTTGAATTTTTTCTTTTTAGTCACTATAATCTTGCTTGACCGAAATCCAGGACTGCTATAACGATTTACACACTGTAGGAGGCAAATTTAGTAAATCTACCGTAGTTTACTGACTAATTGGCTAGTTTACTAAATAGGCTAGCGCTGATCTGAGCGGTCACTCCTCAGCAGCATTCAATCCATTACTAGATTGCTCAGTCTGGACGACAACTTTTTGGAGGAACATAACTAATGCGCTCTAGAATTCAATTGGCTTTTGTGATGTTGGGAGCTGGTGCAGTGGTAGCAGCGGCTGGTCTGCCAGCAATGGCTCAGAATACACCCATCACCGATGAGTTTGGGGCTACGGGAACTTCACCGAATGCGGCAGCATGGTTGGAGGCGATCAACGAGCAGTATGGCCTACCCACCGAAACCCCGATCACCGATGCTCAAGGCATTACTACCGGCACCGAAGTTGCAGTCTGGGCTGAAGCCATCCGGGGTGAGTACGGAATTCCTGGCGAAGGCGTAGAAGCTGGAACACCGGTTACAGATGAGTTTGGTGCTACCGGCACTAGCCCCGACTCGGCTGCCTGGTACGAAAGCATGAAGGAAACCTACGGCATCGGCACAGGTCTGTAGGCTCACTGCTGATTGGAATTGGCATCTGAATTGAAATTGAACGAAACAGGGTGGATCGCCCTGTTTTTTATTGGCGGTTTATTGGCGATTGGTTTAGAACCATCAGGTTGAAACCACACCCAACGATTGATCCCCACACAGCGATAAAATCAGGGAGGTCTGAAATCAAAGGAACGGTCAGTGTGCTAGCAGCGTTATTGTACGGTCAGGAAGATTTGCGTTTAGAGGAGGTGGAAGCGCCCACGCCAGCTGCAGGAGAGGTCGTGATCCAGGTCAATATTGCCACGACTTGCGGTACCGATCTAAAAGTATGGCGTCGGGGAGGCCATGCCCGCATGCTGAAGCCACCCACTCTGTTTGGGCATGAAGCCGCCGGACAGATCGTCGCTGTTGGAGAGGGAGTGACCGGGTGGCAGATTGGGGATCGGGTCGTGGCCAACAATTCTGCGCCCTGCATGAGCTGTTTTTTCTGCCAAAAGCAAGAATATTCCCTGTGTACCGACCTCAGCTTCAACAACGGCACGTTTGCCGAATATCTCAGAATTCCAGCCCCGATCGTGCGTCAGAACATGCTGCCGATTCCAGCCGGATTGCCCGACGCGATTGCCGCCATGACCGAACCATTAGCCTGCGTTTTGCATGGGGCAGCCCGCTCTAATGTCAAACCGGGAGACCGGGTGGCGGTGCTGGGAGATGGGGCGATTGGGCTGATGTTTGTGGCGGCGTTGGTGGAGCAGGAGGCGGAGGTCTATTTGTTTGGCGGCAGCGACTCGCGCTTGCAGATTGGCGAGCAGCTAGGAGCGGTCAAAACGTTTAATCACCATCAGACAGACGACATCCCCGGCACGGTGAAAGCGCTCACTGAAGGTTGGGGAGCTGATGTGGTGGTAGAAGCCACAGGGTCTCCGGCGGTGTGGGAACTGGCGATTGCCTGCGCTCGTCCGGGAGCCACGGTGAATTTGTTTGGCGGCTGCCCCCGCGATACGACGATTACCGTCGGCACCGAACAGCTCCATTACAGCGAACTCACCCTCAAAGGCGTGTTCCACAGTACGCCGCATTACGTGCGGGCTGCCCTAGAACTACTGAATAGCCGCCGGTTCCCGTTCGAGCTACTGATTAGTGATTACCGTCCGTTGAACGAGCTAGAGCAGGTGTTTCAAGCCATGAAAGCGCGACAGGTGATCAAAGTGGCGATGGTGCCGTGAGCATACGGAGGCGTGGTTGTCGAGGTTTTCGGGGTTGAATCGGGAACTAGTCATGATTGTGAAACACTCTAATCGTTGAAGCTAGCGCCCATGGGCAGGGCAACGTAGAGGAAGCTAGTAGAGTAGAATATCCTCTAGGTGCTTTTTAAGTTTTGAAGCTCAAGATGATTGCAAGCTCAATCAGCAATGCTCCGAATTTGTAAGTTCAAGCCCTGTCCAAGCTCGGATTTGATGGTGCCAAGATTGATGCTCTAACTTTTTGAGTCAAAATTTTTGATCTAGCAGCTAAACATTATTCGAGGAGTTACATTAAGTATTTGAACCTATGTTGATTAGTCGTCTTGGTGCCCATCTTTGAAGGTGAGTCAGGGTAAATCTATGTCAACTTACACGCGGTTTTTGTCTTTAGTTCTTGCTTCGACCATTATGCTGTTCACGGGTACATCTGCTGAGGCCTGTACTCGCGCAGTCTACCACGGACCTGAAGGTCGAGTGCTGACCGGGCGGTCTATGGATTGGAAGCTCGACTGGAATGGCAATATGTGGATTCTGCCTCGCGGGGTTGAGCGCAATGGTTTGGCTGGTCCACGTTCTGTCAATTGGACATCCAAATATGGCAGCGTTGTAGTCACCGGGTACGAGATCGCGACTTCTGACGGTTTGAACGAAGCGGGATTGATGGTCAACGCGCTTTGGATGACGCGATCGGTTTATCCTGAGGACGATGGGCGCACACCTCGGCTGTCCTTGTCGATCTGGCCGCAGTATTTTCTCGACAATTTTGCCACTGTAGCCGAGGCGGTTGAGCACCTGCGCGCTAATCCGATCCATGTGGCCACAGGCGAAGTTCCCGATCAGCCAGGACGGATGGCCACTACGCATCTGTCCCTTTCCGATGCTTCGGGCGACAGTGCCATCCTAGAGTGGATTGATGGTGAGTTGCGGATTCACCACGGTCGCCAGTACCAGGTGATGACGAATGAGCCAATCTTCGAAGATCAACTTGCGATTACGCAGTATTGGTCGCGCGTGGACGGACTGACATTTCTGCCCGGTACCAGCCGTGCGGAGGACCGCTTCGCTCGCGCCAGTTTCCTGATCAACGCTGTGGACAAGTTTGACGATGCTCGCCTTGCTGCCGCTGCCGTGTTCAGCGTGATCCGGAACGTCTCAGCCCCCTATGGGGTCAGCATTGATAACCAGCCCAATCTCTCCACCACCCGCTGGCGTGTCGTCGCTGATCATAAGGACCTGCTCTATTACTTCGAGTCGGTGGTTTCACCAAATGTTTTTTGGGTGGATTTGAAAAACGTTGACTTTTCGCCAGAGGCCGGTGTTCGCAAGCTGGACCTCGGACCACGTCAGCAGAACCTATTCAGCGGTGATGTATCGGATAGCTTCGTGGTTACGGAGCCATTTCCCTTTATGCCAGCAGAGTGAGGAAGAAGGTTTTAACCACCATAGTTAAACGATTTGTCAGTCAAATCAGTGAGGCAACTCTTTTGGAATGGCGCTCAGGTTCAGGTCCAGGATTTATATGAATAGGACAGCAGTTAGGGGCTGATTTGGGCTGATTTGGGCTGTTGATTCTTTTTAACTCACTGCCAATGAAGCGATACTGGCAAGTTCTCAAACTCTTTATCTCAACGGCGCTGGCCGCTGAGTTGGAATATCGTGTCAATTTTGTGATTGCTACGTTGACCAGTTTGGGCAGTTTAGCGGGCAGTTTGTTCAGTTTGTTCTTGTTTTATCAGGCTGACTATACCTTTGCAGGCTGGAGTTGGGAAGAAGCGCTCGTTGTGTTGGGGGTGTTCACGGTTCTACAGGGATTTTCTACCACGTTTTTAGCGCCTAATTTGAACCAAATCGTTAAGCATGTACAGCAAGGTACGCTCGACTTTGTGCTGCTAAAGCCGATTAGCTCCCAGTTTTGGTTATCTACTCGCTCGGTCTCGCCTTGGGGATTGCCAGATCTGATTTTTGGGCTAGTGGTGATTGGCTATGCCGGTAGTCGTTTGGGGATTGCCGGTCAGGCCTATTTGGTCAGCATTGTGCCATTGGTGTTTGGGTTGTTGAGTTTGTATAGTCTCTGGTTCATGCTAGGTGCAACAAGCATCTGGTTTGTCAAAATCTATAACGTCACCGAGGTGCTGCGGGGATTGCTAGAAGCTGGACGATTCCCAATGGCGGCATATCCAGTCGCCTATCGGTTCTTTTTCACGTTTATTGTACCTGTGGCGTTTTTGACCACTGTTCCAGCCGAAGCGCTGCTGAATCGCGCCCAGATGGGATGGATCGTTGGCGCTGGGGTTCTGGCAGTGATTCTGTTGCTCGTATCCCGTTCGTTTTGGCGGTTTGCTCTGCGGTTTTACACCAGCGCTTCCAGCTAAAGCTGACTGACCATCTTATTGGCCATTTTGCTACTCATCTATGGGTTATCTACTGAACCATGCAAATTTGTGGCTTCAGCAGTGGCCGGGTCATGTGGCTGCCAGCTTTCTAGATGAAACTGGCGGTCAATGTAGCTGAAGCCAACTTTGGCTTCCTGAATTGCCATGTCGCGTACATTCACGCCTTCTAGGTGCAGTTCGCCGGTCAGATTGGGTTGGCTGGGGCTACCGGAGAGAGCCGCCACGGCGTGAACTTTACCATCTAGCCGCATAGGTAAATTGAGCGCATTTTGCACCTGAGGCAGGGCAATGCCATCGAGGCGAAGATTCCCCGCTACCGCATTCGGAGCCACCTGTCCGGTAAAGCCAAACCGTCCATCAAACTCCCGTGGCCTTCCCCCCAGCCCAATCGTGAAACCTTCGGCCTGCACCGCTGGCAATAGGAGAGTTTGCCCGTTGAATTGGGCATTAGCAACGGTGACTTGCCGAATTCGGTAGTCGGCCAAATGCCAATCCTGCCCTTGCAGGCCAAACTGAGCGGCAATTCCAGCAGGTGTGCCTTGAACCGTGGCCATACCGGAAAACTGGCCTTCTAGCGTGACGAGATCGGCGAGGCTGGGAACAGTCAGCGGCAGCGGGGCGGTTTCGGTTTGAGATGGAGACGGTTGGGAGGTGGGTTGAGAGGCAGACTGACGGCTCGTGAACTTCTCGACCAGAGCAGTGAGGGCTTCTGGCGTGAGCAGAGTTAACAGATCTTGAAAACTGCCTTGCTCGATCGCCACCTGACTACTCCACTGAGCGGCGGCAGGATGGGCGTGGGCGGTGATGGCGTAGCGGCTGCTGCCCAACTGCAAAACGGCTTGATCCAGCGAGGCTCGACCGTGCTGATAGGCAACCATACCCGTGAAACGATTATGCTCCGCAGGGTTTGGAGAACCACCGGTTTTAGGCTTGGGATGGGGAGTAGCATTGATTGGACCAATTCCCGGCTGGGTGATGTCGATCCTACCCGATACTGCCGGTTCGGTTAGATTCGCCAAATCCACATTCAAGTCTCCGGCCAACACCCCTTGAACTTTACCCAGGTCCGCCAGCGACAGGTTGAGCTTCTCTAGCGCAAAATTACGAATCTGGGCCACAAGGCGCTGATCAAGCAAGCGGCCCTCTGCAATGGCCTGACCCAGCTTGATGGCGAAGGAAGCCGGACGGTAGTTAGGGTCGAGCACCAGTGCAATCCGGTCCTGCTGGCCGCGCAAGTCTAGATGAAGCTGACGGTTTGGCTGAGTCTGGATCTGGCCGTGCAGCGGTTCAAACTGAAAGTCTTGTAGGGCAAGCCGATCGAGTTTGACCTCGCTATTGACCTGGGGGGCACTGGGCGTTCCCGTAATTGTGCCTTTGAGGCTGACTTTTCCTTTAATCGGTATCGGTGAGGTTTGCGTGATTGGCAGAGTCGCTAAATCGTACTCTTGAATATTTACGTTTAAGTCAAGAGCAGCAATATCCGTAATCTCGTTGCCGTCTAGTTTAGGAGTAATCCAACCGCTCACGGCAGCGTTCTTAGCTTCAGCCTGTTGAATATGCAGCTTTTCCCCGTTCCAGGCAAAGTTAGCCTTCAGCGGATGATTCAAAAACTCAATACCTGCAAATTCTTCTGCCTGTAGAGCAGTGAGTTGTACCGCACCTTCCGCCTTAGTTCGACCCAGATGCAGTTCAGCCAAACGACCCTGCAATGCCACCTGCGTTTCGATCTGACCAGGTAAATTGGCAGCAATCATACTGAGGGGAATCTGCGAGCCGGTTACTTGAGCCTGCCAGCGGCCCTGATTGGCGTTGAGGCGAGCGGCCACCGTCCCCTCGGCCATTTGAACAGCTAAGTCGCCGTTGCCCTGAATCGTGTCTGGACTCAAATCAGTGGCACTGCCCGCGAGGTTGATCTGACCCTGAAGACGACCGGGCAATTGCGTAAACGGCTGAAGCGGAATTTGGTTCCCTGTGAGCGCAGCTTGCCAGCGGCCCTGCTGTAGCTCGGCCTCGGCCTTGAGGCTGCCGTCTCCTACCTGAACTTGAGTGTCCCGGAGTTGGAGCACATCCTTGGCGAGTGTGACTTTTCCCTGGGCCGGGTAGCTGCCCTGACTGAGCTGCCAGTTTGTCACTAAGCTGGGTGCTTCTGCGACTACGGTAACTTGGGTTTGAGCATTGAAGCGTCCCAACTGCTGGCCTTCGGGCAACTGAATCTGATAAAGCTGAGCCATCGCATCGGCGGGTAGGTCTTGCACCACAGCGCTAATTTTGGCATTGTCTTCTTCCAGCCAAATTTCGCCGCGAGTGGTGATCGAGCCGCCAGTAACAGGCAAAAGGCGAATTTCCTGGAGTTGGAGATAGTCTGCGGCCAAGTCTAAACTAAAGCGACCTTCCATTGAAGCAGCCGTGAGGCGATCAAACTTGATTGGTTTCGCCATTTGGGCTGTACCCGATAACACCGGACGCTCAAACGACCCAGTCAGCCGCAAATCCTTTGACTTGAGCGCACCTTCTACCGGAAACGGTACTTCGAGCTGCAAGGTTTGCATGAACGGAGCCGCATCCACGGATTCTACTTTAGCGTTGAGGTCAAAGCCGCGCTCCAAGTGAATTTTGCCATTGAGCTGAAACGGAATTTGACCAAAGCGTAACTGTCCCTGCTGCAAAATCGCTTCCTGGCCTTGGAACCGAAAGCGTCCGTTGATGCCGGTAAACGGGTTAGGTTCGCCTTTGGCGCGTCCGGCCATATCGCGCAACTGAGCCGTACCGGAGATCTCAGGAGGACGATCGGGCTGCATTGTATACGTGACGTTAGCCGTCAGCTCACCAGCATCGATCTTCAAATCGGTCGGAATGAACGTTGTCAGGGATTTAATTGGCAGTGCTTGGGTCTGGAGGGCGATCTGGAGCTGGTCTGCATCCATGCGAATGTCGCCCTTGAGCTGGATTTTGCCCTGCTGGGATGGCTGAGCGGCCATTTGAAACACCAGCCGCTGCCCCTGCTCTTGCAGACTGAAGTAGCCGTTGACCTGCCGCAGGGTCATTTGGCGGGGATGGTCAGAAATGTCCCAGGGTTCGTCATCTGGATCAGTTTCGACCGAATCGTCCAGAATAATCGGCTGGGGAGCAAGGGTGATGGTGGCATCCTGGAGGCGAATTTGGTCAATTTCAATGCGGGCATCTTCGTCAAACTCTAGCTCCAGATTCAGCCAATCGCCTGCTTTGTCCTGATCAATATAGGCGGTTGGTTTGATCAGGGTCATGGTCAGCCGCACCTGTTGATGGCGTAGGCTTTGAATTGGATTAAACCGAATATCGATCGCTTCGGCCACAATCTGATCGGCATCAGTGGCGGTGGTTGGCAGTACCGAACGCCCCAACCGCACCCCGGACCAAGACACCTGCTCGATTTCCCCTAGCTGAATCGGGCGGTCAATCATGCGGCTCAGCTCACGGGAAAGATTGGGCACCAGTTCGGCCTGTACGTAGGACAAACTCCAGTTGGCACCCGAAATGCCGCCGACCACCAGTACTCCACCAAAAAACAGGCTAACTCGCAATAGCGCGGGCTGGGGCCGTTTGCTAGGTTCCACCCATTTTGGCGGCAGGAGGGGTGGCAGGATGGGCAGCGGCAGCCGCTGAAGGCGGGGTTTTGCCGTTTCTTTAGGCACGACGACTTTAGGAATTTCTTTGCTGAACAGTCTCATATATCCCCCAAACTGTTCTGCTACCACTCAATCCAGCAACAGCGGCCAGATTCTCGAACTGTGTGAGGAGCGGATTTGTGCAGATGATTACAAAGCAAGCACGGAGCAAGAAAGAGCGAACGGTTAATCGAAGCGACGTACAAATACTGAGACGGGTGCCGTTGAATATTCAAGCGGTTGGGGCATTACAGGCACCAGGGTTAGAGATCGGGCAGGGGGGCCATAATTTTTTAATCGGAAGAAATTAGGATAATCGATCTTTGTGATTATAGCTCTATGTTTTTTACCCTTTAAGAAATAAAAGCCGATTTCTACAATTGCGATGAGCAATCATTGCGCTGCTTTCATAATTTGCAATATTTGCAATATTCAGTTTGCAATAGCTTGTAAATGCACGATTCCCGCTTTTGGAGACGCCAATTGGATGAGCGAAAGTTCCTCCAGCTAGGGGAGTCGCCGCATCGCCAGAATTTCAGGAAGATTGCGCCCGGTCATTGCGTAGGGGATTGGCCAGGGATTGGTCAAGGATTGGTCAGCCGCTATCCCCAAAACTGCTCTTCACAAAAATTGATATTTAACTTTTGAGGGGTTCGGGGAGCTATAAGCCCCGTGCTGTACCCGTAGGGTCAGCGTCGGGAGGATGTCACGAATGCTTGCGACGATTTGAGCCATGTTCAGAGGGTTTCCCCAATCTGACTTGGCTTGCGATATGCTTTTAGGGCGTGGATAGGACATAGAGAAAATGCAGCCATGCTGATGCGCCAAGTCAAATCAGAACTGCCAAAATCAGGGATACCTCAGCTAGGACAAAGGGTCCGCCGAGCTGGTTACACCCTACTGCTGAGTGCCTGTTGCAGTCTACTGATGCCTTCTCAAGTCTTGGCGGCGGAACGGCTGGTCATCACCTATGGCCCCTTGCGGGCTGGGGTTTCAGTGCAAGATTTAGAAACGCTGGTCACCACCGATGAAGTTCCCGGTTCCCTGCGGTTTTACCTGGGGCTGGCGGGGCTTGATCCCAATTTGCTGCGAAGCGTGTTGAGCATGAAGCTAGGAGCCAGCTCAGATTTCATGACTGGAATGCTGGATTCTGACTCTGGACAGCAATTGCTCACCCAAATGAGTGAAGTGATTCACCTGCCGCCTGCTCGCTCCGAAATTCAGATTCTCAAAACTGCTGCACCCAATCGAGAACAACCCTCAGAACCGGACAATGTAGAAGCGCTCAGAGCTGCCTTGATCAAAGCTGCGGACGATCGGCAAGTGACGGTGCTAGAAGTGTTGCAGCACTACCCATCTGAGCGAGTTTATGTGAATGCGGTCAAGCTGATTCGCTTTGCCAATAGCTTGGAAGCACAGCCTACCGAGGCGATTGAATAGCTGGCTCCTGCTGACAGGCTACCGAAGCGCTACTCAACCCGAATAACATCCCGCAGTCCTAGCCAGTTATAGCGTTTGACGCCCCAGGGCAGTAAAACTAGCACTAGCACAAACAGGACGGCTATACAGATACCCAAGACCAGGCCACCCGTGAGGGCTGCGCCCATATGGGTGAGGAAAAAGATGCAGGGAATAATTCCCAGCAGACAGGTGGCGGCGTAGATGGGAAATGACATGCCAGAAATGCCCGCCCCGTAGCTAACTAGGTCATAGGGCATAAAGGGCAGCAGGTGCGAGACAAACACCAACCAACCCAGATATACCTCGCCTCGATGGCTAGAAAAATAAATCACCTTGCCTAGTAAGGCCCGTACCACCGAGCGGCCCAGCGTCCGACCAATAAAGTAGGCGGCCAGGCTGCCTAAATAAATGCCAATTACGCCAAAGAATCCAGCTAAATTGGGATCCCAGATGGCTCCGGCAGCTACTGTAACCGGGGTACTGGGAATTGGGCCAATCACAATCGCGACAAACAAGAACCCAATGTAGAGCAAAATCCCTAGCCAACCCATGGACTGAATCGAGTCAATCAGCGCGGCGGGCTGGGAAAAATCAATGCCGGATTGGGTTAACAGCCACCACGCCGTACTCAGACAGAACAACAGCAGCGACAAGGCAATTCCATTCTGGGCAGTGAAGAGGGCACGCAAGCGAGATCGGCGTTTAGAAACGGGTTGGGATTGCTTAAATTTTGGTGGGAGTTGCTTCATGAGGAACGGAACGAATTGGGCGCTAACTACCTATGCGAAAACTCGTCAGAGTTCTTGAATTTCAAACCCTCGGGTTTTCGAATAGGCACTAAGACATGACAGTACCTAGCCACCATAGGTTTCAGGGCGCTAAAACTGAACAACCCAAGGCTGCGCTAGGCAACTTCAATATCATAGGCTACAACCCCAAAAAGCTGCCTGAGCAGATCGCCCAGAATCTAGATTGGCAGCAAGGCAATGATGGGAGAGTCTTAAAACGACCAAAGACCGAAGATCAAGATGTGAATTAAAAACCCGGCCAGAACGCCATAGGAGCAGGAGAGCAACGATTTGGACGATAGCCGTTTGCCGAAGTAGAACAGGCCACCCAGCGTGAGGGAGATTAAAAACTCACCCAGGGGAAGGGTATGACTGAATTGACCAGAGACAAAGTCCACCAGGATTAGCAAAACCAGAATCCAAAGCAAGGCCATACCGAACAAGTTGACTTCTAGCACTCGGCTGGGGGGTTTGACGGAACGGGAGAAAAAGCTGCTGTAGGCGAGAATGATCGGGGGCAAAGCCGCTGCCGCCAAGCTTCTCAGTCCCACTTCTAGACCCACAGCAAAGGCTTGAGCCACAGCGCTCAACAGCAAACCGACAACTACTGCATAGGCAATCACAACCACCAACCGATTGATGGCATAGGTGAGTGGCCGATTCCTACGAGCACTTTCCAAATTGCCAGGGCGATCGGGAGATCTGGGCATGTTGGGTCAGAAAAGGAGGTAGAGTGCTTCTATACTATGGCGGCAATCAAGCCACGGTACCACTACCCAAGGAAGGACTTGGGGGGTGGGACCCTTCAGCTTGAGTAAAACGGCAAGGGGTGCAGGGAGAGAGGCAATAGCCAGGATTAGGACATTGTGGAATGCTGTTAAACCCTCAAAAAGCGCCTAAGCTCGAGGTGCATAGACTCCACCGCTGCAATAGACCCAGGCAATTCCATCTGGATCGAGCTGCTGTGTCCATTCGCTGAAGCCGGGCTGGCTTTTGCGTCGCCGAATCGTTTTAGGATTGGTCCCCAGCCGCTGAGCCAACTGACGACTAGAGAGGGCAGTGGCTTCCACGTCATCTAGTAAACCCAAGTAGGTATCCCAGAGCACGAATAAGGCAGCCAGCAGGACAAAGATGACCGCTTCTGGACGATTCAGCAAATTAGAGTCGGATGATTCAACCATAGGACAGAATCACGGCAGAGGTAAACGAACATGTGCCTGCTGTTTGTAGATTGTACCTGACGGTTGCCCTGATTGGCTGTGTTGCCCATTGCTAAACCGCAGCATAATCTGTCTCCAGTTCCTGTAATTTTTCGTGTGGGTTGTCTGCCAGCGGTAAGCTGCCTACACTCTGCCCAATTTCCCTTAACCCTCGTGTTGCCTCTACTGCAATGAATTACTTGAATAGATAATTGAAAAATAAATTTAATATTCAAAGTTAAATTTCATTTAATTTCAATCTAATATCTTAATTCTATCTACTTACTTATAACAAGCTCTTGAGTTTATAACAGAGATCTACAAAAAAGAAATAAAACGAATTTCTATTCAACCGTAGTTCGGTCCTAGTTCTAAAATTTTCTCAGCAGTAGGTAGATCAACATCATTAATTTGAAGATCCGTAGTGCCAGCGTCTCGCTGGCGTGGGTAAAACACTCGTACTACATCTACTGTTTAATCAGGTTGACCGACTTATTAGATTTTAGATTCGGTTTGATTAAAGCTTCAAAAGCAGACTGATGCTAAAACAACTCGGTGCTGAATCGAAGCAGAATAAACTGGAAGAAAATTGATGATTATGTAAGATATAAATCAATACAAAGAAATTATATAAAGAAAATCTATAGTCGCTCAAACAAATTTGAAGAAATCAAATATTGCTTTTAGCTGAGTTTGTTAATAAAGTGCAAACAGGACTGATCCTGATCAAGAATCGAGTTCTGCTTTCTAAATAAATACTTTTGGTGTTTCTCCTGCAGCTGTCACTACTGAGGCTTGTTTGCTGGTTTCTACTAGCAGAAGATAGAGCGCATTGTGAAATGCTGTAGCGAACCTATAGGTGAGTAGGTGCAGGCGCACACGTAGTGTTTATAAACGTATTGCAGAACTAATTCTAACTGTACCGTGAATAATATCTCAAACTGTTAGGAGACTATCATGCGGAAAATAACTGGAAGCCAACTTGATGTGAATGAAGGCTGGGCCGTGCATGTCTATGGCGGCGATCGGCGGCTGCTCTGCTCGTTCGGCTCTTCTCACTGCTGGCTATTTGTGCTCGGTCTAGTGGCAGGCGGATTGTTGACTGCTGCCTGGATTCGATGCGAACCTTCTAATGCTGACACCTCTTCGTTTTCTGCCCCCAAGCAAGCACCTCTAGCGATCGATTAAATAGATCAACCGAATTATTTTTAGATCCTATAGTGGAGCTATCTTGCCTGTCGAAAGCGGGACGCTCGCTCTATATTAAGTGGAACAACATAATTAAATATGAAACCCAAAGGAGGTGTTGTCGCTACCCTTCGAGCAGCGACAACACCCTGAGCTTAGTTTTAATTAAGTTGAATGACTTATTGTTTTGGTTGAATTACTTAAAACTGCTTGCCAATTAGAGCAAACAGACCATGCAGTGAAGGTTTTCGAAGCTGTAGGAACCCAAAAATACAAGCCTAGAAAAAGGGGAGCAGAAAGACTGGTAAACGTTTCTACTCCCGCTGAAGATGTTAGTTGTGACTGGTGATCTGAACTGTAGAGGTTTGAACTGCTAAATTAGCTGACAACTTGCTCGGCATCGGTAGCGGCCTCTGACTCTAGACCCCGATCGAAGGCAAATCGTAGGCAGGGAGGGGCAAGGAAGGTTGTCAGAATCACCATGATGATAATGGCTGCTTCTAACGGTTTGGTAAGAACGCCGCTAGCTGAACCGATGCCAGCAAACACTAAGCCCACTTCACCTCGGGGGATCATGCCTACTCCAATCGCAAGCCGGTTGATCTGCGGTTGACCAAACACAGCCCAACCGGTGATAACCTTACCAACAATGGCAACCCCAATCAGAAAAGCGGCAATCACCAAACCTTCTCGATTGGCGGGAATCGCTGGGTTGAGCACACCCAAATCGGCCTTAGCCCCAACCGTGACAAAGAAGATGGGAACCAGAATATCGGCAATCGGAATGATCTGTTGATCCAGTTCCTTTCGCCGGTCGGTTTCATCTAACACGAGGCCAGCAGCAAAGGCACCCAGGATTGCTTCTAGGTGAATGGCATTGGCCAGAAACGCCATCAGAAACGCAAAGATCAGGGCTGGAATTACCAATTTGCCGCGAGTTTCTAGCTTGTCAACGATGGCTACAAAGGCATTATTGAAGAATTTACCCAAGAAAATCGCACCCAACAGAAATGCTGTAGCGCTAATGATTAAATAAACCACATTCAGCACATCGACTTCGCCGGTTTTCGCCAAACTGGCAACCACGGCCAAAACAATAATGCCTAGAACATCGTCGATTACTGCCGCGCCGACAATAATTTGCCCCTCTCGCGACTTCAGCCGCCCCAACTCCGACAACACCTTAGAGGTAATACCAATGCTAGTAGCGGTTAGGGCTGCACCAGCAAAGATGGCCGGAATGGCCGGAACGTGAAACAGCAGCATCAGCCCAGCCGTACCGGCAGCAAAGGGAGCCACTACCCCCACCACCGCTACCAGAGCCGCCTGATAGCCTACTTTTTGCAGTTCCCGCAGATCTGACTCTAGGCCAATTTCAAACAGCAGGATGATGACGCCCAGCTCGGCTAGAACGGAGATTACCTCGCTCTGGGATTCAAACACGGCCTGTACCGCATCGGGTGTTAAGCCACCGATCCATTGCAGAACCGTCATGATTGCCGAATCGGCAGCAACCGCTCCGCTCTCCGGGAAAGCCAGTAAGTGCAAGGCAGAAGCGCCCACCACCACACCTCCGACCAACTCGCCTAAGACGGGTGGAAAATTTAACGAACGGGACAATTCGCCTCCCAGCTTGCTAGCAAAGTAAATCACCACCAAGCTCAGAAGCACGCCTGCCAGCACGACTGGCACATTTTCAGAGCCAACGGTGGCCAGCAGGGGCGAAAAAATTGGTGAGGGCAGTCCTTCAAAAACGGGTGCAATCAAATTCATAGATACTTATTCTCCAAATCTGCATCTCCAGTTGGGCCAAGCTAGTTAGCCTCTAGCCCAATCCTCTAATCGAAATTTATGCTGGCTCTAAACCGCCATGCTGGACGGGAGACTGGCTCAAAACCATCTGCTCACTGCTGCCAGCAACGGCCCGCCTCAACGCTTCGGTACGGCTGTTTAGCAAGTGATCCGCCGGAATCCGTTGAAAAACACCCAGTCGCTCCAAGCGGCGGTGTACCTTGCCCGTGGCTCCGACAATGTAAATCTGGCAGCCCTTGTCAATGGCATCTTTGATTACGTTCTCAATTTCTAGCGAGACGGTGACACCCAGTAGGGGCACATCGCTCAGGTCGAGCACTAAAGCGTCGATATCGCTAACCGCGTTATGGGTGCGAGCAATTGCCTTAGAAACACCGAAGATCATTGGGCCACTCAAGTAGAACAACAGCACCCGGCCCCGACCCTGATCCAGCAGTTGCTTGTCTTCAGCAGATAGGGGAATGTCATCATCGGCATCGCTGATCGCCTTGACGGTCTGGGACTGCATTTCACTCAAACGCTCGATCGTAAGAATGTTGGCAATAAACACACCCACGCCCACAGCCACAATTAGGTCCACAAATACAGTCAGGAACAGGACGCCATACATGATCAGCGTTCCTTTCCAAGACACCACATGTGCCCGCTTCAGGAAGCTCCAGTCCAGAATATCAATCCCTACCTTGAGGGCAATTCCGGCCAGCACCGCCATCGGAATATTTTGGGTCAGGCCAGCGGCCCACAGGACCACTAGCAGCAAAATCACAGCCCGCGTTAAACCCGACAGCGCCGATTTTGCGCCCGTTTGAATATTAACTACCGTACCCATCGTGGCACCGGCACCGGGTAAACCACCGCACAACCCCGAAACTAAGTTGCCAATTCCCTGGCCAATCAGCTCTTTGTTGGAATTATGCTCGGTGCGGGTCAAGCTGTCAGCGATAACGGCAGTCAGCAGCGTATCAATACAGCCCAGCATCCCCAGCATGGCCCCATCCACTAGCATCAGCGTCATTTGACCAGGGCTGAAGGTTGGTAGTTGGATCGTAGGCAGACCCATCGGAATTTCGCCAATTCGAGGAATATCTGCATTGGGGAAGGCATAGACCGAAACTAGCGTACCGACAATCAATGCGACCAATTGGGGCGGAGCGTAACGCTTCAGCTTGGATGGCATCAAGAAAATGATTGCCAGGGTCAGTGCACCCAAAATCGCCGCTACCGGATTGATGTTAGACAGCAATTCTGGCAAAGCCATAACCGTGCCTAGCACACCTCCCTTGGGCGCTTTTTGGCCGAGGAATGGCGCAATTTGTAGGATGATCAGAATCACGCCAATTCCAGACATAAAGCCGGAGATGACGCTGTAGGGCATCAGGGTAATGTATTTACCCAGGCGAAACGCCCCGAACAGGATTTGAAAAAGCCCGGCCAACATCACGACCGTGAAGGCCATTGCCAGTCCGTTCTCTGGATTACTTGCCGTCAGAGAACTGACAATGGCTGTCATTACCACCGTCATCGGTCCAGTTGGTTCCGAAATCAGAGTAGGCGTACCGCCAAATAGAGCCGCAAAGAAGCCAACGCAAACGGCTCCATACAGACCGGCAACCGGACCAGCACCAGAGGCCACACCGAAAGCAAGGGCTAACGGCAATGAAACAATTGCAGCGGTAACGCCTCCGAAAATGTCGCCGCGCAAATTTCTAAAATGGATGCGATTTGTTATTGCCATTGAGATAGGGTTAAGTAGACAGATGAATGATGCGTTTTATCGATAAAACTCTATACCAACGCCCTCATTGATAGAAGTAAATTGATATTAGTGGAAGTTTGTGATGCTGCGCAAGTAGATAAGTCCAACTAAATTTCTTATCTCTGGTTGAACTTCTGCTTATAAATCTGCATGATGGTCTCTGCGGGACTCGCTAAGTTTGTTAAGAATGATGAAGAACGATTTGGCGAATGATTTCAGTCATTAGTTGTGGGTTATTGGTTGTGGGTTATTGGTTGCTGATTGCCTACAATTCCCGTTCGGCTTAAAAGTCAGGGGATGCAGGGACTGAAGGGAATCTGAAATTCTAAAAAGTCATTCCTGATTCAGCGTGCCTAAGGCTAGTGAAGTACGAAAAACGGGGTGCAGAGGCACTGCCCCTGCGTGGGGCCGAAGCCCCCCCCATCCCCCATACCTCCCATGAGTGAAAAACGCTGTATCTATCCGATTTCTCTGGCTGGAAGTCAGTAAACTCTGACGAGTTTTTGAATTTCAAAACCCCGAAAGGGTCTTCGGATAGACTCTTAATGGTCTACTTAATGATTGTTAAATAAATAACTGAATAAACATCAGAGTGGTATTAAAAAGTAATGATGCAATACACTCACCTCGCCGCAAGCAGCGGGGTATTTCGGTTCACATGACCGAATACGAACGCCCCAAGGGTCGGGGAATCTAACCTCAAATAGATTGAAGTGATGGATGAAATACCAAATTGCGCCAATGCGATTCTCCAGCAATTTGGAAAACCACAACGTTTTCTGCATTAGTCAAAAACTTGCGGGCGCAAGGTGTGTTGTCGTTTTGCTTTGCAACGCTAGCGCGAACAGCGTAGCTGGTTCGCCCAGTTCCTTTGTCCATAGCCTGATAGCGATTGCTTGGAAACACCGCCGCATACGCTGCTAGAAATCGGTGTATGCAACTGCACACGTGGCGCTAGACTGGTGAAAACGATGTCCACAGTTGTTAAGCGGCTGCCTCAGCTTGGGTGCCGATGTCCATTTTGTCCTTCGCATGACCCAATCTACCCTTCCCATCCTGCAAAACTACATCAACGGTCAGTGGTGCTACTCCAGTGCGGGTGAATATCTAGATGTGGTGAACCCTGCAACCGCTGAGATTTTGGCTAAAGTACCGCTTTCTACGGCTGAAGAGCTGAATCGTGCGGCTGAAGCGGCTCAAACGGCGTTTTCGACCTGGCGGCGCACCCCTGCCACACAGCGAGTGCAGTATCTGTTTCGGCTGAAAATGTTGATGGAGGACCAGTTTGAGGAACTAGCTAACATCATTACGATCGAGTGCGGCAAAACCCTAGACGAATCACGGGGCGAAATGCGCCGAGCGATCGAAAATGTCGAGATTGCCTGCGGAATTCCGATGATGATGCAGGGCACGAATCTAGAAGACATCGCTAGCGGCATCGATGAGTTTATGATTCGCCAGCCTCTGGGTGTGGCAGCCGTAATTGCGCCGTTTAACTTTCCGGGAATGATTCCGTTTTGGTTTATGCCCTATGCGCTGGCCTGCGGCAATACCTACATTGTTAAACCCTCTGAGAAAGTGCCGCTGACCATGCAATTGGTGTTTCAGCTCATCGATCGGCTTGGCCTGCCTCCTGGCGTGATCAATCTGGTAAACGGCGCGAAGGAAACAGTCGATGCGATTTTGGACCATCCGGCAATTCGGGCGATTAGCTTTGTTGGGTCCACGCCAGTCGCTCGCTATATCTACAGTCGGGCTGCTGCCAACGGCAAACGGGTGCAGTGCCAGGGAGGCGCTAAAAATCCGGTGATTGTCCTGCCCGATGCCGACCTAGAAATGACGACGCGGATCACCGCCGACAGTGCCTTTGGGTGTGCCGGACAGCGCTGCCTCGCGGCATCGATTGCCATCACCGTTGGAGAAGCTCGCCAGACCTACACCGAAGCAATTGCAGAGGCGGCCACCAGTCGGGTTGTGGGCTATGGTCTGGAACCCAGTGTGCAAATGGGGCCAGTGATTACGCCCCAAAGCCGACAACGCATCGAACAGCTGATTCAGCAAGGGGCCGAGTCAGGCGCAACCGTGCTGGTCGATGGCCGTTCGCCCAATATTCCAGGGTATGACCAAGGCAACTTTCTACGGCCAACTATTCTGCAGAATGTGGATCCGGCTAGTGAAATCGCCAAAACCGAAATTTTTGGTCCGGTGCTGAGCCTGATCCATCTGGACACGATCGATGACGCGATTGCCTTAGTCAACAGCGGTCAGTACGGCAATATGGCCTGTCTGTTTACCAACAGCGGCGCGGCAGCCCGAAAATTCCGCTATGAGGCAGAGGCAGGAAATATCGGCATCAACATCGGCGTGGCGGCTCCCATGGCCTTTTTCCCGTTTAGCGGCTGGAAGGAAAGTTTCTTTGGTGACCTGCATGGCCAAGGGCAACATGCCGTGGAGTTCTTTACCCAGACCAAGGTGGTAGTGGAGCGCTGGAGTCAAAAAGATTGGTCGCGTCGGTTTTAGCACGCACCACAACCTAGAGCATATTGGCCGGGAGTAACTCCCATCAAACGTTTGAAGTGGCGGTTCAGGTGGCTCTGGTCGGTAAAACCAGTGTCGAAGGCGGCTTGGGCGATGGGTACACCCGCGCCAATCAATTGCTTGGCCTGCTTTACGCGCAGTTGCACCAAGTAGGCATGGGGTGGCAGGCCCACCTCGCGTTGAAACAGGCGCAGCAGCCGCAGGGGCTTCAAATTCGCAATCTTGGCCAGATCATCTAGGGAGATGGCTTCGGCATAGTGGGATTTGAGATAACGCAGGACCTGTTGAACCGCCTGGTTTTCCTGCCTGATCGAACGGATCCAGCAACGCCGCTCGGCATGCCGGGCAATCAGTTGGGCAAAGGTCCAGACAAACCGCGAATCGCATTCTAGTCGGGAACTGGCAGTTTCTAGAGCGTGATGCAAACGGCGCAGTTGCCCCGCTAGCTCAGCATCCTGGATAACCGGATTGGGGAAGTAGGGGATGGTTTGCTGTCCATCGGTGAGGACGGCATCGGTCAATTCGGCATAGGTTTGCTGCAACAGCTCCACGCCGGGATAAAACATGCGATATTGCCAGCCAGAGGGAACGCCTGCATGGCCGGTATGCACTTCGCCAGGATGCACAATCACTAGCGAGTTGGCGGTGGCCCGGTGGGTTGCGCCCCGATAGGTGAATTCTTCGACGCCGGCATCAATCACTCCAATCGCGTAGCTGTCGTGCGTATGGCGCGAGAAGGAATGGGTGACATAGGTCGCTTTGAGCAGCTCTATATCGCCCAGATCGGGATTACGCCAAAACTTGACCGTTTCTTTGGGGGCTGCGGCTTGAGGAGAAGGAAACGTACTGGCCGCCAATGATTGACCACGCGGGTTGACCATACGTCATTTAGAGAGCATCTTACCCTAGCTTACTGAAATTTGTGGAAAGGAGTCTTGTACGTTATTTTCAGGCTGAACCTCGTGCGGCTTTTCTGTGTCCTATCTCTGTTCTGTTAAATGCTGACAGATTTAGGTGCTTACAAATTGCTCACCCAATGACTGACCTATAGGACTCAACCAATGCAGAGACAGATTGGCGTGGGTTCGGGCAGTGGCGACTCAGGAGCATGAGTGAGCAAGAACTCGCCATAGTCTGCGAGGGTATCTAGGCCGATCAGCGTTAGCAAAATCTCTCCAGCTAACCAAACTGCCGCTTTTGCTAATACTTTTTGTCCTGTATGTCCTGTATGCCCTGTATGGCTTGCGTTCATAGTACTTCCCCACCCGCAATTCAGTCTGTCGCCTCTACTGCCTACAGTTCTAGGTTCGCAATGGCCGCTGAAACCCACGTGACCTGAAGCTAAAAAAGCGCTGAGAATTAGCTGGGGAAACTGATTTTTAGCTTTTTCTATGTTTCACAGCCTATGTTTCACAGCAATTAGGATTGCGGGGTGCGGTTGCCCTGGTTCGGATAGATCCGCTGCGGCAACAGGTTCCAGGCGGCTGCATCGGCGGCCCAGTTGCGAAAGATTTTCTGGCGAGCAAAGCAGTTGGCGAAGTGCCAGTTGTAGACTTGCTTCCAGGCCATAGGCCACTGGGCAGTTTCATCGGTTTGTTGGAGGGCACGTACATCGGCTTCTAGAGCTGCTGCATGACGTTGCAGAATCGCTTCTAGCGCCTGAAAATGAAGATCGGGCGATTGCACAGTAAGAGTTCTCCTGAATTCGAGTCACGGGTATTGAAGGTAATAGACATCCCCAATTGGGAAATTTGCCAATTTTGCCAATCAAGCCATCCAATTTTCAACTTTAGAGATATCATCACTGTCATCTGATACTGACATTTGCCGAAATCAGGTTTGCCCCGTCCTACACGGTTACGCGCTGTCACACTCAGTTCAGGATTGAGTTGGGCCTATCCAGATCGGGTAGAGTTGCTGGGTAAAGTCACTGAGTAAAGGTACTGGCTAACACCACTGGGCAAAGTCGATTTGGGGCGGTTCATTTAAAAAAGCAGATTAAAAGCAGAGGTTGCACGCTCATGGAGCGACTGGATAATTCATCAAACCCAAACCAAGCCAATCAAACCAGCCAAACCAATGGCTCCATCAACCGGCCAGCAGAGGATCCAACGGCAGAAGCCCTGCTGCGTTCAGTCACTCAAGATCTGCGCATTTTGCAGCAAGATTTGTTGACCCAGCTGAATCAGGACATTAGCCGCCTCCAGGCTGAAAAGTCCCGTCTGCTCAACGACATCGAGAAGCTCCAGACCCAGCAGCAGAGCTTGCAGTCGCAGCATGAGATTGATTTGTCGCGGCAGCAGTTAGCGCAGCAGCAGGCCTGGGCCAAGCAACTGGCCTTAGTTCTGGCGAATCACCTGCAAACCGCCCTCAACGAACGGCTGAATCAAACGCTGGGAGCGTATCAGGGCAATCTGCCCCAGATCCCGGCAGTCAACTCCGATCAGTCCTACCGCATGGCAGCCTCGCTAGACGAAACGATTGATCGCACCTTTGCCTCCCTCCGCCACGATATCAATAGCTACCAAAGCTCTCTGGCTCAGCAGCTCGAACGGATGCATACCCTAGGGCAGCAGGGTGAAGCGATTCTAGAGGTTTTAGTCAAACGCCTCAGTCAACAACTCCAGATCGAAGCCCGTAGCCAAGGCAGTCAGCGTCCTGCATTGGAACCCAACTTTCCGCCCAGAGAAATCAGTCCACCTGCTAATCTAGCCGTCCCACCCGAACCCACCTTCTCCCTAGGCACCTCCCGCCCCATCTCTTCCCCATCATCCTCATCGTCCCTCGTTCAGCAAGGCTCACGAGCCGCATCTCCCCCAAGCCCAACCTCCCACTGGAGTGATGCCCTTACCGCTTCAGCCACCAGCCGCGCTGATGAGCATCCTTTTGGTGTGATTGAACCGGAGCCAGAACCGGAAGAGCCTGCCGTCTCTCGTTCAGGCCGGGGGCGGCGTGTCAGCATTAAAACTGGGCTGGTGCTGGTACTGCTGTCTGCAGTTGTGATGTCGCTGCACTATGTCGTGGTAGGCATTATCGGTAATCCGAGTCAGTTGTTTGGGCAACAGGCGATTGGCGGCTACCTCAACCTCGATACATTCAGCAATGCTACCCTGCTGCTGTGGATTCGGATGCTGGTGGTGGTGCCGATTATGGTGGGACTAGCCAGCTACCTGCATCCCTCTACCCTGCGGGACGTGCGGGCCTTCTCTCGCTCTAAGGATCGGCGAACGCTCTGGGGGGTAATTGGCAGCGGTATTTTCTTATTTCTGTCGCAGGTGCTGCTCTACATTGCGATTGGGCAAACTGGGCCAGGAGTTGGAGTAGCAATGCTGTTTGTTTATCCGGTTGGCAGCTTACTGCTCGGCTGGCTGCTGTTTGCAGACCGGATCACACTCAGGCGACTAGGCATCATAGCGGCGATTTTGATTGGGGCGGTGCTGGCCGTCTATCCACTGCTGATGGCTGCAACTCCCTCGATGGGCGGAATTATTGCTGGTTTGGCCGCCGCCCTCACCTTTACCTTCTACCTGACGGCCATGCAAATTGGCGCTCGCAAACTGCATCCGATTCCAGTTAGCCTGATCCAGTTTGCCACTCTGTTTGTGTTGAGTAGCTTTAGTTTGATTGTGCTCGGCATTAAGGAGCAGCCCACCAATTGGACGCAGTTGATGATCGGCGGTGCGATCCTAGGGGCGCTAACCGTAGGCAGCTATGCTTTGAATCATTTTGGCATCCGAGCGGTTGGGGCAGCCCGTGCCGCCATTATTGCGGCTAGCACCCCAATCCTTACTGCTCTGCTCGCCTTTTTCCTCGTACCGGGAGAATTGACTACGCTAAAGCTGGTGCAAATTGTTGGAATTTTGCTGGTGACTCTGGGAGGCACAGCTATCAGCTTAGAACGCATGACGCTACAAAACAGGGCGATGCGACAAGCCAAACTGCGGGAGGAGACCAGAGCACAAGCAGAGGGCTAGCCAACCGGTCAACTAAGGCAACTTAAGTCGATTGAGTCGATCGGGATGGGTTGACTCGCTCAGGGTTTTTCTGTGCTTGGGTCAGGCGATTCCACAACTGTCTTTCTCCAATTTGGATTGGGGACTCAATTGGGGACTAATTTGAATTCGGATTCAGAATCCTGATGTACCAATTAGCGGAGCGGCGGAAAATCAGGACTCCTCACTAATTAACCTGAAACCGATTGGCAGCTTGGTTGACTGGAATAGTCAGTATAAAGGTTGTGCCTTTCCCCGGCGCTGAAATGCACTGAAGCTGGCCACCATGCTTCTCCACCACAATTTGATAGCTGATTGCCAAGCCCATACCAGTACCTTTACCCACGGGTTTAGTCGTAAAAAATGGGTCAAACAACCGCTGCTGAATTTCCTCGCTCATGCCGATGCCGTTATCGCCAACTTGAATCGTCACGGTTTCATCGCTAGCCTGGGTTGTGATCGTAATCGTGGGTTTAGCTAAAGTCGTTATTGCTAGGGCATTCGATTGGTTAATCTCTTCAACCTGTTGGTAACCCGTTTCTAGCGCATCGATGGCGTTATTCAAAATATGCATGAATACCTGATTGAGCTGTCCGGCGTAGCACTCGACTGACGGCAACTGGCCGTAGCGCTTAACGATTTCGATTGCGGGTCGTTTTGGTTTGGCTTTGAGGCGATTTTGCAAAATCATCAAGGTGCTGTCCAAACTGAGGTGCAAATCCACGTCCTTGAGTTCCGCTTCATCGAGACGCGAGAAGGTTCGCAGCGATTGAACAATGTTACGAATTCGTTCGGTACCGGTTTGCATGGATTCCAGAAGCTTGGGCAAATCGCTCAGCAAAAACTCAAGATCGATCGTCTCGATTTGGCGTTGCAAGGCCGGAGTTGGATCGGGATAATGCCGCTGATAGGCTTTGAGCAACTGCATCAAATCTTGGACATATTCGCTGGCGGGAGCCAAATTGCCGTGAATAAAGTTCACCGGATTGTTGATTTCATGAGCTACGCCCGCCACCAGTTGGCCCAAACTCGACATTTTTTCGCTCTGAATCAGTTGAGCCTGGGTGCGTCGCAGTTGTTGTAGGGTTTGCTCTAGCTGTTCGGCTTGGTGCCGCAGCCGCATTTCCGATTGGCGCAGTGCTTCTTCGGCTCGTTTACGGTCGCTGATGTCGATCAGTAAACCGTCCCACAAAATTACTCCTCCAGCCTGTAGCTCTGGACGCGAAACAGCCTGCACCCACTTGAGCTGTCCAGACGCTGTGATGATCCGGCCTTGCCATTCCCAGGTTTGTAGGGTTGCAGCCGATTGAGACACTGAGTCAAAAAAGATTTGGCGGTCATCCTCATGCACAGAATCGATCAGCAAGGAGGGATCGCACTGCGCTGCGACTGGTTCAATTTCGTAGATGTCGTGACAACCGGAAGAAAGATAGGGAAAAGTATAGGAACCATCCGGATCAAGCTGAAACTGATAGATCAATCCCGGAGCACTGGCCGTCAGCTTTTGAAAGCGCTTTTCACTCTGCCTGAGTGCAGCTTCGGCTTCTCGGCGTTCTTTGATTTCATACTCCAGCTGAGCAATTGCTTGACGCAGTTCCGTGGTGCGTTCTTCAACGCGGCGTTCCAGCTCTTCGTTGAGTTGCTTTAGGGTCAATTCGGCTTGGACGCGGTGGGTAATGTCTTCAGCAGTACCTAAAACCCCAACCACGTTACCCGCACTATCATGCAGCGGAACTTTATTGGTTTCCATCCAGGCTTGCTCCCCATCTGCTTGCAGAATTGGTTCAACAATGCCCAACTCGGCCCTATCTGATTCCATCACGCGCCGATCGCACTGACGAAACCACTCGGTTTCTTGCGGTTTCCAAGGCAAGTCATAATCGGTCTTACCCACAACATCTTGAGGCGAACTCACACCAGCGGCAACCGCAAAACTTTGGTTACAGCCCAGATAAACCGAATTGTGATCCTTCCAAAAAATTAACTGGGGAATGTTATCCATCACGAGCTGCAAAAGCTGTTGGGACTGCCGCAGCTCTGATTCTGCCTGTTGGCGTTCGATCACCTGACTCTGCAAAAATAGATTAGCTTGACGCAGGTCGGTAAGGCGCTGATGGGCGTATTGTTCTAGCTCTTGATTCCGTTGGGTCAGCTCTGCCTCGGCTTGCTTGCGTTCCTCTATTGCTTTAACTAACTGTTGATTGGCTTCTGATAATTCTGCCGTATGAGCTAACAGGGATTCCAACCTAGTCTTGACACTTGCTAACTCTTGATTAGCTATCGTGAGCTGGTCTTGAGGTAGGGGTAACCGAAAGGGGGCTATCCTATCGCCATAGCAGCGCCACAGCATCATTCCACCAACGGCCAGCCCTGCCGTAATCAGATCTAAACCTAACGTGAACCACAGTAAAAGATCCTGATTCGAATGGTTTTGTACGAGCAACAGGCCATACTCCCTCCATCCCAAAACACCATTAAAGAGAATCAAACTGATTGCCAGCAAAAAAAACGGCCTGGGCTGCCTCCACCAAAACAGCATTAGCAGCAAAGCTGCCATCGTCACATAGCAGGTTGGGATCAAACCATTCGCCGCCATCAACAGGTCATTCAATGTCATGGTGATTGAGCTAGGAGGAAATGACTGGAGCTGTCTCCTTGTCTATCATTCCCCTGGTCAAAACTTAATCAACTTAAGAGTTCAGGACTTTAAGGCAAATCTATCCTATGGGCTATGTCCTGCGTTGGCGTTCAAACTGACCATTCGCTGTCACCCTTGGCAATAAGCATGCAGCAGTTCGATGCAGTTTACGATTGCTCCTAGATGTGCAATTTCATAGCCGTGAGTATTCTGGGTCGGAAAGCTGAGGCAAGCTGCACGAGGCACATGGCCATTTTTCATCGCAATCGAGCCATCGCTACCAAAGCCGCTAATGGTGGCAAGTTGAAGTGGAATCTGCTGTCGAACCGCGACTTGGCGCAGTTCAGCATTCAAATCTTCGTCATACAATCCATAGCCATCCTGGGACAGCAGCACGGGGGCTACGCCATCATCAATTGGGTATTCGCTAGATAGCGGACAAATTTCTAGCGCAATCAGGGCATCTAGCGCCTGACGCTGAGAAAAATAGAGTGCTCCAATCGCTCCCACTTCTTCTTTTGATGAAGCCACTAGGTACAGCGTAAATGCTGGCTGTTTTACCCGTTCTGCCAGAGCCAGTAAGATTGCCACCGAAGCTTTGTTGTCTAACGTGTAGCTGGCGATGTAATCCTTGAGGCGAAAGGGTTGTTTGCGATGCTTGCCCACCACCATCCGCGTTCCTGGTCGCACTCCCGCCGCGTCCAATTCGGCCTGAGTAGACTTGGTTTCCACCCAAGCCGTTTCCCATTTCACAGCCTGGTCCTCCTGTTGTGCCTTTTGGGGCGACTCATGGGAGACATGCCGCGAGCCAAAACTCAAAATCCCGCTCACCGTTTGTCGATCGCCTAGCAAATCAACGACACCCTCTCCGTACACCCAGGGGTAGGCTCCTCCCAGCCGCCGGACTTCCACCCGACCTGCTGCTCCTACCCGCTTCACAATCGCGCCAATTTCGTCTTTGTGGGCCGTGATCGCTACCGCTCGCTGGCTCTGTCCCGGAATTTTGGCAATCACATTACCCGCCTCATCCAACCAAGCCGATACGGCCAACTGCTGAAACTTCTGCAACAGCCACTGATCAATTTCGGTTTCCGCACCGCTGGGTGAATGACAGAGTACAAGTTCGGTGATGGTGGCGAAAAGGGAATCATGGAAGGTGGAAGGCATAGCGAAGAGCCTGACTCCTGACTCCTACATTTTTACCTTCTTCTACTGAATTTGGATCACCTGGGCAGTCATGGCATGATCATCAAAGCTGGAGGTTTGCCCTTCGATCTGGACTTGCATTCCCACTTTGAGCTGAGTTTGCTCTATGGTTTGACCTTGTTGTGTAACTTGAGTCTGTTCTGATAGGGCGACTTGGTAGCGCCCTGCGTTGGTCTCCACCATCAACTGAAGCGGATAACTTTCCATAATTTGAACAATATTGCCTGCAATCATAAGCGCTTGCCGATCGAGTACAGCCGCAGGCATAGTACCTGCATCATCTGACGAAACCGATTGACTGGGGTTATAAGGTGACATAGCCGTTGGCTCCGGAGTAGAAGGAGAACGTTGAACCGTAGAACGACCACCAGCCTGCTCAAAACGATTGTTCCCACAGGCCAGCAAGATTACTCCTAACCCTATCACGCCGACCCAGTAAACGGCGCGAGATGGCCCGCTCATTTTCATTCAGCCAATCCTCATCAACCAAGTCTGAGGTAAAAAATTGCGAACAAAATTATATATTAAAAGATGATTAAGGGATACAATTAGATCCAATTTTATCTATCGTATCCCTTAATTCCCTCAACTCTAGTAGGGGATACGTCTAGCAGGGAATACTGCGCCACGCCATCATGTTGTTGAACACTTCGTTGGTAATGCGAGTTGCGCTGTTGGGGCAGCCACCATAGGCATGAATTCCAACAGCATGACGCTCACCATTTAGAAAACGCCAGACGGGGCTACCGCTTTGGCCACCCATCGTATCAATCATGTAGTAGATTTTGCGATCGTTGACACTGCTGACTTGCCCAGCGTTGAACCATTGAGTTCCAACTGGCTTGTCGCCTGGATAGCCAGAGGTATTCACCAACAGGTTTCTCAATGAATTATCAGAGAGGGCAGCAAACCCAAACCAGCCTACTCGAT
The DNA here is from genome assembly GCF_032598965.1 of Leptolyngbya sp. NK1-12. Taxonomy (NCBI): domain Bacteria; kingdom Bacillati; phylum Cyanobacteriota; class Cyanophyceae; order Leptolyngbyales; family Leptolyngbyaceae; genus Leptolyngbya; species Leptolyngbya sp. NK1-12. The sequence continues at coordinate 3,568,749 of NZ_CP053586.1, read as the reverse complement.
TGCCGAGATCGCAGTTTGGCAAGATGATTGCGCCATAGTCGTATTCGGGCTTGGTATCGTTGATCCAACCCAAGACACTGCGGAATGATGTACCCACCTGAGAACCATAGGGCCGACTGGTGCCATCCATACCCGGAACCACTTCAATCGACTTGGCCCAACCGCCATTCGCCTTGCTGTAGACGCAATGCCCAGCCGTCATCACGGTGCGTGCCCCGATAAACCAGCCGGTTCCCACAAAGCGGGCATTATCAGGAAAAGTGATAAACAGCTTACAAATCCAGCGCCAAGGAAGATTGGTAGCCGGAGAGATTCGCACCCGATCGTCAGAGCCGCAGACGGTCTCGGCCTGTAGATAAGCAGTCGTTGCCGCATCGGGTAAGTTGGCAAGGGCAGCGGCAGCCACTCTATCTTCTTGCTGACCTTCGTTGAGGGCATGGCTCGGATCAAAGCCAGTAACTGCTTCAAATTCACCTTTTTCAACCGCATCACCTTTGAAGTCTGCTGCGATTCGGTCATTAGCGCTATTCAAGGTTTCAGCCTCGCTCGATACAGCAGCATGCAGCTTTTGTTCAGCTTCTAACAAGGCTTCTGAAGAAACGCTTTCGTAGGTTGCCATATGGTTCTTCTCTAACTCTCAAATTTAATGGTGGACAGAACCGATTTTGGCAATCTCCGCCCAAGAACAGCATTACCCACTTGGGTACTTTTGGTCAGACTACTTGACCAGCGACTTGACTAGCGACTTGACCAGCTTTTTGGTCATATCTACCCCAGGCATACACAATAGAGTTTAGGAGTTTTCCGTTTATGTCGCTGCGGCGGCAGCTTGTTTACCATTCATTCTTCTTTTTTGCCGTGTCTCAATCCGATTTCTCTGACCCTAGGTCAGCCGCCCTACACCATCTCCTCGACGCTGTTGCCCTAGGCGAAGTCAGCCCAGAAACCGCCTTTGATAAACTGAAGCATTTTGACTACGAGCCAGTCGCCGATTTTGCCAAGGTTGATCACCACCGTGCCCTGCGGACTGGATTCCCAGAGGTGATTTGGGGGCAGGACAAAACCCCCGAACAGATTGTGCAAATTTTCCAGGTGCTGCGGCAACATAACCCGGTTGTGATGGCGACACGGATCGATCCTTCGGTGTATGCCCAGTTGCGCTACCGAATTCCCGAATTGCAGTATTACGAACTGGCGCGAATTTGCGCGATTGTACCTCCCAACTGGCAGCCCTGCTATCCGGGTACCGTCACCTTACTTTCAGCCGGAACGGCAGATTTACCCGTGGCCGAAGAGGCCGCTATCACCGCCGAACTATCCGGCTTTGCAACTAAACGGCTTTGGGATGTGGGCGTTGCCGGGATTCATCGGCTGCTGAACAATCGTCAGTTGATTTTCGATGCCGATGTGCTGATTGTGGTGGCGGGTATGGAGGGAGCACTGCCAAGCGTGGTGGCGGGTTTGGCTGACTGCCCGGTGATTGCCGTTCCCACCAGCATTGGCTATGGCGCTAGCTTTGGTGGCTTGGCTCCGCTGCTGACGATGCTAAATTCCTGTGCGGCTGGCGTTGGAGTCGTGAATATTGACAACGGCTTTGGTGCGGCTGTTCTAGCTGGACAAATCCTGCGGTCAGCGCAAAAGTTACAGACTAAACTGCAAAGGGAAACTTAAACAACGTTACAAATTAGCAGATATTAGATACATTTCTAAGTCCTGGTTTAGGAGCAAGACATTACAGAGGAGTTCAACCGATGCCTACCCCTTGCCACATCATCGTTGAAGGCAACCCCGCCCTGATCTATGCCAGCCGCAACGGAATGCCCGAAAAGGTCTTACCAACCCTGAGGCGGTTCCTCGATACGTTTTGGCAAGAGCGCGATATTTCCGGCGAAGTCTGCGATACGCCTGAATGTCTGGTAGCCCAAATTGTGGTCCGGTTCGGCTTTGAAATTTGCGAAGACGACTTTTCTAACCTCAGGGTGGGGGTGCAGTATCATCCCGATGTCGAGTATCTCTATGCGATTGGGGCCAACCGCCAAATTCGCGTCTGGGTTCCTGAGTCATCCTATCGCGCTAATCCTGCTCTAGGATTACAAGGCTGCCGGGAGTTAGTTTTAGATGCACAACGAAATGCTCAATTAGATGCTCAATTAGATGCTCAAGCAGGCTAGCTAAACACGGAACTTCCGTTTGGCGTTAAAGTCAGAACTATATAGGAGTATTGAACGAACTCAATCGGGTCAGGGTACTGATTGAACTACTCCTGCTCAGCATTTGGAGAGATCAGGTTTATGAAACTCACACCGCGTTGGCAGTCCAGTACTGCCTTGGCTTTGGCACTCGCAATGACTGGTTCTGTATTGGCTCCGCTTGGGTGGGCACGCTCAGTAGCCGCGGCTGACACCAATCGAATCGCCCAGGTTTTTCCACCCGAATGGCGCAACAATCTGCCGCCTCGCTCCACGCCAGGCCGTGTCCCTGATAGTTGGGGCTACCGCTCGATCATCCGAGCTGGCACGATTATTCCTACCAGCTACGAACGGGACAAAATTGTCGTGACACCGACAGAAACAGCCGAGTTGACGCTAACGGTGGCTAGCGATATTCGCTCAGCGGGCGGCACGGTGCTGATCCCGGCTGGCAGCGAAATTAACGGTGAGCTGCGCCCCACCTCTGGCGGTACCCAGTTCGTGGCGGAAGAGCTAGTCTTAGACAACGGCGAACGCTACCCCATCGAGGCAACCTCAGATGTAATTACTCGGCGCGAAACTATCACTCGCCGCTCGGATCCGGAAATTTTTCAAGGGGTCGCTATTGGTGCAGTAGCCGCTTCAATTTTGGGAGAAATTTTTGGCAATGTTGAACTTTGGCAAGTCTTAGGCGGGGCAGGTGTAGGAGCACTCGGTTCGCTGCTGATTCGCAATCGGGAACGGGTGGAAGTCATTGTTGTCGATCCAGCAACCGATTTGGACTTGCAGCTAGAATCTGATTTTGTGCTTAATCCTCGCTCGGTTCAGTACTGAATCCCCAGCAGTACGAACGAATCAGAAACTACCCTCTTAACCAGACGATCATCTATCTGTGTTGAACTAGAAGGAAGCTTCCATAGTATCCTACATTCGGTTGCCTGACTTACTTGTAACGAACTGGAGTTACCCCTACGCGTTCTGCTCGTCGTTCTTGGTTGGCTGATGCTTCCAATGGTCACTTCATCCTGTTGGGGATTGGCGTATTGGTGGTGATTGCCATTGGTAGTTTATTGCTGCGGTTGTTGCAGCTCGCTCCCCCGCCTGTGTCCTTGTTCCTCACCGATCCATTTCTGCAAGCACCGACGGCCAATTCCGTCCGGGTGGTTTGGTTCACCGAATTTGCTGGCTCAAACCACCGGGTGGAATACGGACAGGATTTTGACCGACAAGCCGTTGCCACCACGCGAAAACTCAGCCGTATGCGAGAGGACCGACAATCCATTGTCGGTGCCCAATTGCAGGAGGGACAAATTTACCAACAGCCGGTCTACCGAAATATCTGGCGACATGAAGCAGAAATCATCGGGTTAACGGCAGCCCGCATCCCCTATCGAATTATCAGCCAGCGCGAAGACGGACAGTCCGCTACCAGCCGCTCCTTTACGCTATCCGCCTTGCCGCCTGCCGGAACTCCGCTCAAAATTCTGCTCACCTCTGACCACCAGTTAAAGCCCATGACACCCGCCAATTTGCAAAAGGTGGTGGAAACCGTAGGACAGGTTGATGCCGTCTTTTTTGCTGGTGATTTGGTGGATGTGGCCGACCGCGCTTCGGAATGGTTTGATCACGGTCGCGGCAATGCTTTTTTTCCCTGCTTGCAGGGCCGTGCTGCTTACGAGTTGGAACACAATGGCCAGAAGACCCGCTATACCGGTGGGGCAATCATTCAATCAGCTCCGCTGTTTCCGGCGATTGGCAACCATGAGGTGATGGGCCGCTTCTCGATGGAAACTGGGCTAGGAGATCAGTTTAACGATCCGGTGCCACGCCAGGCAGCTGAGCAGCGATACAACCAGAATGCGGCCCAGATCAATCCGGTGAATGACCCGGCCGTACAGGCCGACTGGCTGAAGAACAACTCGTTCAATACCGATAGCTATGAAGAAATCTTTACCCTGCCAGAGAGTGCGGGCGGCAAGAAATATTACGCAATCACAATTGGTGATGTGCGCTTAATTTCTTTATTTGTCACCAACATTTGGCGAATGCCGGGGTTAGAGCCAGAGACAAGAGGCCGTTATCGTGAACGAGACGCCGACTTCAATCAGCCCGATCGCTGGGGATATGGTCAACATATCTTTGAGGCTATTACTCCGGGCAGTCCCCAATACACATGGCTACAAGCAGAGCTAAACAGTCCAGCGTTTCAACAAGCAAAATACCGGGTGGTTATGTTTCACCATCCACCCCATTCTTTGGGAGACAATATTGTTCCAGCCTACACCGACCCGATCCAAACCATTGAGCGAACGCCAGACGGAACTATCACAGCTATCCGCTATGAATATCCATTAGCAGCCGACTATTTGATTCGAGACGTGATGCCCCTGCTAGAAGCGGCTGGGGTGCAGCTTGTGTTTTACGGCCATTCCCATATCTGGAATCGTTTTGTCAGCCCAACAGGAATGCACTTTCTAGAGTCATCCAATGTTGGTAATACATATGGAGCCTTCACCGGCGAGAATCAACGCCCGATTCCGCCAGGATATACCGAGCAATATATTGCAGTTGGAGATCCCAACGGCCTACAGCCTGTCATGCCAACGTTAGCTCCCGTCATCAATGAGCTACAGAAACCGCAGCCCTATCTAGCCAGCAACGAAATCACCGCATTTAGCATTCTGGATACTAGTACGGGGATTGTTAGTAGCTATCGCTTTGATACGCGCCAACCAGAATCGTCAGTCATTCAGTTTGATCAGTTTGCCCTCTTGAAATAAGACAACCTACCCTGCTGTTGTAGCAAGCTGTTGTAGCAACCATGCTCTTAAGGACTGGTGCGGATCTGGAGGCAAGCCTTATTCACTTGTTTAACTGCTCTTCTTGCGGCTCTGATTGGTTGATTTGGTAGACCTAGAAGCAGCTTTTGGTCGCGACACAGTTGGAGTGCTGGTCTTGGCAGCAGGCTTAGCCTTGGCTGCGGTTTTGCGAGTCGTTGCAGATTGGGTTTTGCGGCGAGGTTGCTTCTTGACTGGTAGATCAATGTCAGCAGTGGTGGAATTGGCCTTCAGCGCACTCAGGCTAGCCTTGCTAGTGTCAAGTACTGCAGCAGTTGCAGCGCCGTTCATGCTGACATCACTCGTTTGCACCTTTTGGGTTCGCCGCCCTGTTCTCTTACCTCTTGATGACGTCAATCCTTTTTGCCGCTTAGCTGCCGATAAGTAGCTCTTCAGGGAAGACGCAGAAATCTCAACGCCTTTCTCGCTCAGCATCTTAGCAATTTCTTCGTAGCTGTATCCCTTAGCCAAGGCTGCGCTAATCGACTCCTGAAGCACGGCGACCGCCTCTCGCAAAGACCAATTTTCCCTGGGTTTCTCTGGCAATCCTTGCAATACGGAGCTGACGTTGTTGAGGGCAGATTGGGAAACACTTACAGCTGATGGCAAACGTTTATTCGCTCTAACCATTCTCTCAATCCTTACACACAGTAGTTGGTGTATATAATACTATTTCTAATTCTGAATGCTATTGGCAAATTTGAATCAATTATTTTGATAATTCCCTGATACAGCGTTTTTCACTCATGTGAGGTACAGGGGATGTGGAGGCTTCGCCCCCACGCCGGAGCAGTGCCCCTGCACCCCGTTTTTCATACTTCACTAGCCTGAAAAAGGCTGTAATCGTGATTTGGCGTTTGCAGCGCTAGGCCAAGTTTGAACCTGTAATCCACAAGCAGTTAGGGGAACATCAATATGGCTATCTGCAATGAACGCAACATCAAAACAGAGGCGGTAATGGCTCTGCTCGTAGGGAAGCCGGTTTACTGGCAAAACGATGCCTTCGCCTCATTTCTACCTGTTGCCAGTCAGGCCAACTGAGGCCGATCAATCAATTTGCTGCCCTGCATTTTATGTTTGGTTTTGCCTGTCGCCTTAAAGCTAAGGTCAGCTATTTTGCATCAATCGAGGGGAATGGGCAGATTCACATATATGAGCGAGTCTTGATCCGAGTTTTGATCAAGCCATGCCGTTTGTTGTCACCTCATCCCACCGTCTGTTCCTGAGATTGATTTAATCAATATTTTGTTTGAATGATTTGATCTTTAATAGTTTGATTTTTAATGCTCTAATTAATGCTCTAATTTTTCATACGCTCCGGTCTAGTTCCAGGACCGGCAGGATCCCACCCAGTGCCTCGTCCTAGCGCTTAGTGAAGTTTTGACGAACCTAAATAGGTACTACGCCCCAAGCAATTCACTCAGTAGACCGCTGAAAAGCAATTAGAGAAGCGATTGAGCAGCATAAGAGTGAAGGTTGGGTCAGTTGGGTGGATTTCAAATCTGCGTTTAGATTCGTCTGATGGGAGTGACCCCTACGGAAAGTCGTGCGAAACTGAGGTACAAACGAAACAGGTCCTGAATTAGAGCCGTTTGGTTTTAGGGGGCCGTGCCCTCCTAGGCTGTAGTTGACTTAGAATCAGGTCTCTCTGGTTCAAGGCAGCTCCTGCTGTGGATGGGGCGACTATCCCTAATCAGTCTCCTGTAATCAGTCATCCTGTCGTCATACCTAGACTGTACTGGTCATACCGTGCTGGCCCCACTGTGAATGTTTCATGAGGTTTTATCTTGGCTTTAAGCAAACTGAGGCAAACTTCAGCAAGTCTTCAAAAGAATTCTAGGGAGGATGGCGTTCTGTCCCAGGTTTGTTGGAAAGATAATGGTATTAGGGTGTTGCTACCAGCCTCTGGAGAATCCGATACCTAGCGATGACGAAGCGAGTAATCCGGCATGAGCTACTGCTTAAATCCAGCCTGTTCTAATCCAGAAAATTCGATCCATGCTGAGCGATGCCAGTCTTGCGGCTCTAAATTGCTGTTGCGGGACCGCTATCGGGTGATTCAAGCTCTTGGGCAGGGCGGCTTTGGGGCGACGTTTCTAGCCAAAGATGAAGCATTGCCAGGTAGCCCCTACTGTGTGATCAAGCAATTGCGTCCGGCGGCTACTTCACCGAGCGTGATGCAGATGGCGCGGGATCTGTTTGAACGGGAAGCCAATACCTTGGGTAAGGTAGGCAATCATCCTCAGGTGCCGCGGCTGCTTGATTACTTTGAGGCCAACAATGAGTTTTACCTGGTGCAGGAGTACATCAGTGGTTGTACCCTCCAGCAGGAGGTCAAGCGGTCAGGGCCGTTTAGTGAGGCTGGGGTCAAGCAGTTTCTCAGTGAAGTGCTGCCGATGCTGCAATACATCCACGGCCAGCAAGTCATTCATCGAGATATCAAACCTGCCAATCTGATCCGCCGCTCTCAAGACCGCAAACTTGTTTTAATCGATTTTGGAGCTGTTAAAGATCAGGTCAATCCGGTCCGTCTGGGAGCCTCAGAACAAACCGCGCTGACCCAGTATGCCATCGGCACACCTGGCTATGCCCCACCGGAACAAATGGCAATGCGCCCGGTCTATGCCAGCGATATTTACGCCTTGGGTGTCACCTGCCTCTATCTTCTGACCGGTAACTCTCCCAAGGACATGGACTACGATCCAGCCACCGGAGAAATCCTCTGGCGCGATCAGGTACACATCAGCGATCACTTCACAGATGTCCTGAAAAAAATGCTGGAAGTTTCAGTCCGGCATCGCTACCAAAATGCAACTGAAGTGCTGCGAGCGCTGGATTTAGAGCCATATCTCGATAGCTTGGCCAAAGGCATGGTCAATCAACCTACTCGGTCCTCGCGGCCCATGTTGCTGAATTCGGGAGATCTGAGCGAGTTAAGCAGCCCTTCGTCTCCCTCCTCTCCTACAGCGCGGATGGCAGCCGCAATTCGGGCGAGACAAGCTGCTAAATCCATCTCTGGCCCTCTACGCTCTGAGGCTACTACGATCCAACCTGGCTCACCTCGTCGTCGCACAATGCTGCAACAGGCAGCGTCCTTGACCACAATCAATACCCGTAGCTCTAGCGGCAATTCGGCTACCACAGCTCCCAAACCGAGCGCAGAAGATTTATTAGCTTCCTACAGCAAGGGTAAACGCGATTTTACCAATCACGACTTGAGCCTGTTGAATCTGGCAAAGGCTAACCTATCGGGAGCTAACTTTCATCAGGCCAAGCTGCAAAAAATCAATCTTCAAGGAGCAAATTTGCTCAATTCAGACTTTGGCCGGGCCAGCCTCAGCCATGCCAGTTTAAGAAATGCCAAACTCGCCAGAGCTTATCTCAGCCATGCCGATCTTGCCGGTGCCGATTTACGAGGTGCAGACCTGAGCTATGCCTACCTAAGTAACGCCAACCTCCGGGGCGCTAATCTCTGTGGCGCTGATCTCACAGGGGCCAAAATCTCAGATGAGCAATTGGCAACGGCTCGTACCAACTGGGCTACAATTCATCCCAGCGGCAAGCGCGGCCTCTGGTAGTAAGCTGGTAGATGGCCTCTTTTTTCTAAGCTATGACTGAGCCAGCTTCCAACTCTGCCCCTTCGCCATCTCGCGCCAAAAACCGACGGCTTGATCCTAAGCTTGATCCAGAACTCTACGCCCAACTGCGGGCTGAGGCCAAAGCGCCCTATCGTGGTCTACGCCAGTTTATTTACCTAGGATTTGGGGCTTCAGGGCTGATCGGAGCGTTTATTTTTCTGATGCAGTTGTTAGCCGGACGCGACGTTGATGCCGCCCTACCCAACTTTGCTCTCCAACTTGGTGTGGTGGCACTGATGGTGTGGCTGTTCCGGCTCGAACAACGGGCTAGCAGAAAATCCTGAATCAGACTGTGATCAAACCATCATTTGTTAAACAAACCTTTAAAAAATCAGGATTGTCCGAATAATTTGCCAGACTGAATAAAGTTGAAATGGGGTCAGCTGATATAAAGACCCTAACGATAAATCACAATGCATACTAAGGTGAAGCGCCGGTATCCAACCAAGGGTTCTGGCGTTTTGCCTTTATAGCCTTTCTATCAGGATGAGTTTTGGTCCGTGACAATCGAGGTGATTACAACCGATGTGCTGGTGGTGGGAGGCGGAACTGGAGGTGTGGCGGCTGCACTCCAGGCGGCTCGTCGGGGCGCAAAAACAGTACTGGCGAGTGAATTCTCCTGGCTGGGTGGAATGCTCACTGCTGCTGGCGTAGCGGCTCCCGATGGCAATGAGCTACTCGCATGGCAAACTGGCATCTGGGGTGCATTTCTCCGTTCTCTACAGCAGCGTCAGCCTCAAGGGCTAGATCATGCTTGGGTCAGCTTTTTCACCTACGAACCACAGATTGGGGCCGCCATTTTTGCTGACTGGGTACAAGCCTTATCCAATCTGCTGTGGCTGCCAGAACGTTACCCTCTAGAAGTTAAAAAGCAGGGCAACGGCATTACAGCAGTGCGATTCGCAGACTGCCTTGTGCAAGCTAAGGTCACGCTTGATGCGACCGAGTTAGGGGATGTCTTAGCCTTGGCCGAAATTCCTTACCGCTGGGGTTGGGAGTGGCAATCGCAGTGGCAAGAACCGAGTGCCCCGATTCATCCCAGTACTCTGACCCAAACCTACGCGGTGCAGGCTCCTACCTGGGTGTTTGTGATGCAAGATTTTGCGAGCGAATCAGCTCCTGCCCTTGTTGCTCCGGCTGAGGTGAATTCGGCTGAGGTGAATTCGGCTGAGATGAATCATGAGATGAATCAGATGTTTGCAGGCACCTGGGACGGCTATGGGCCTGAGTCGTTCTTGAATTATGGCCGTTTGCCGGGTAATCGCTTTATGATCAACTGGCCGCAGCAGGGTAACGACTATGGCCTGAGAGCCGAGCGCTTAATTGCTTCTGAGACTGCACGGCAAGAGTTTTTACAAGAAGCCTATGCCCATACTCAGCACTATGCCTACTTCTTGCAGCAGCAGCTGGGCAGACGCTACGGTTTAGCCACCGATGTGTTTCCGCACTCATCTAACAAATTGGGCGGCGGTGCCTATGCGCTTCAGCCGTATTACCGCGAGAGTCGGCGATTGCAGGGACTCACAACTGTACGGGAACAAGACATTCTGCCGATTCCAGGTGGACGGGTGGCTGCCTTGCCGATTAACTGCTTGGGACAGGTAAGCGCTGTCGCTATTGGCAATTACGCTAACGATCATCACTATCCTGGCTTTCGCTTCTCGCTGCACCCCAAATCGATTCGCTGGGGTGGACGTTGGACGGGCACGCCCTTTGCCCTCCCCTACGAATGCTTGATTCCAGCCACCACCGACAGCCTGCTGGTATGCGAGAAGAATAGTTCGGTTTCCCATATTGCCAATGGCGCAACCCGGTTGCAGCCTACGGTTTTAGGAATTGGTCAAGCGGCAGGAATGGCGGCAGCCCTCTGTGTGGAGCGAGCCTGTCAGCCACGAGAGTTGCCAACTCGGATACTGCAAGAAGCACTACTGCAAGATCCAACCGCCCCGCTGGCCGTGGTACCTCTGTTTAATCTGCCGCCCCAGCATCCGGAATGGCGACACTGGCAGAACTATTACCTTGACCGACCAGAAGACTATCCTGCTGACGGCAATGCTCCTCTAAAGCAACCCTTTATCCCTAAAACAGTTGCACCAAACTTCACCGGTGTTTTTGAGCGGCAAGGCGAGCAGACCTATAGCCTCACCCTGACTGCATCGCCAGCTTTAGCTAGTCAAATCGTCAGCCTGGTGACACTCGATGCCGCAATTGATCAGCAGCTCCAGCATTACCCTAGTGGTACCGAGTTACAGATAGCAGGACGCTTGAATCGAGCTGGCCATTGGTTGCTTGTAGAGGCGATTCACGCCAAATAGTTGCTCTCGGTTTGGTATCTTAGGTTTGTGATTGTGTCGGAATAGATTGTTGCCAATTTTTGCTTGCCTGTGACTGCCACTCCTTTGCCTACGATTAAATTTTTGCAGCGGCCCACCTCCGACGCTTGGGTAGAGCAAGCCCTGGCTGATTTGGATACCATCCTGCTGGATCATTCCCACTGCGAACGCAAAGCAGCAGGCGTTGCCATGAATTTAATGTTTCGCTATCCTTCCAGTACCAAACTAGTCCGTACCCTCACTGCCATTGCCCAAGAAGAGTTGGAACATTTTGAGCAGGTGAATCAGTGGCTAGAACGCCGCGGAATTGCCCTAGCTCCCCTGTCTGCGCCACCCTATGCTGCTGGCCTCAAAGCCGAAATTCGCCCGCAGGAGCCTCACCGAATGCTGGATTCGCTGCTGGTTTCAGGGTTGATCGAAGCCCGTAGCCACGAACGTCTGGGACTGTTGGCACAATATTGTCCGGAACCGGAGCTAGCCCAGTTCTATCGCGGCTTGATGGCGTCTGAAGCTCGCCACTATGGCATTTACTGGACCTTAGCTACCACCTACTTTGAGCGGGAAGAGGTGGCTCAGCGACTGGAGCAACTAGCAACCATTGAAAGCAATTTACTCGCGACCCTGTATCCGCAACCCAGAATTCATAGCTAAGTAATTCAACTGAATTAAAACCAAGATCAGGGTGTTGTCGCCGCCCTTCGGGCGGCGACAACACCTCCTTTGGGTTTCATGTTTAGTTATGTTGTTCTACTTAGTCTGATTCTATGTACGCCTCTTACCGTGATTTCTTGATTCGAGACTGGCAGCCAAGCGACCGGCAGGTGGCGGCTGAGTTAATCTATACCGTGCTGCAGGAATATGGTTTGGGCTGTGAGCCGAACGGAGCCGATCAGGATGTGCTCACGGTCGAGGAATCCTACTGGGCTAAGGGAGGTGAGTTTTGGGTGGTAGAGCGGCAGGGGCAGTTGGTGGGAACGGCAGGCTATTACCCGGTCTCTCGCGGAGAACAGGCCGTGGAAATTCGCAAAATGTATTTGCAGCCAGCTGTTCGGGGACAGGGGCTAGGACGGCATCTGTTGCAGGCGCTAGAGCAAGCCATTTTAGCTAAAGGCTTCAGTCAAATTTGGATTGAGACTGCCAGCGTTTTAAAAGAAGCAATCCAGCTTTATGAAAGCAGCGGTTACCAACCCAGCACTGGTGTAGAAACGGCCCGCTGTGACCGGATTTATCTCAAGCCTCTTCCTAGACCTGCGGCTTGAACGTCTACCTCACATCTACCAAGAACTAAGGCAACCAACCGATAGCAGTAGAATTACATTGCTGCTGTAGGCAGAATTTTGGCGGCTTGAATCTCTGCCGTCCAGCGGATGGTGACTCACTCACGGTTTGTCAAATTAGGAGAATCGTTTAGTGAGTAAGGAGAAAGGCGATGAAATTCAAGCCTTTAGTGTTCGGATTGCCATTGTTCGCTGGATTGACTCTGATCGTTAGTGGTTGTGAAACGCCGGAAACCGAAGTTGAGACTCCTAGTGGCGAAACCGAAATTCAGCAGCCTGCCGATACGCCGGTTGATTCACCTGCCGTTTCTCCATCGCCCGCTACTCCAACAGCTCCGTAGCAGTAGGCAGATAGCCTTCTATCAAAAGGTCTGGACCGATCGATCGCCAGCGCACATTTTTCAGCTGCAGCGCTTGAGTCATGCGGTTAAAGCCTAAATCGTTCACCGGAGAGGGTGCATCCGTCCCACCAATAATTTTTGGTGCAATAAAGGCCAAGATCTTTTGCACTGCTCCATCGCTAATTGCTTTGGCGGCTAATGTACCCCCACATTCCCACAGAACTGATAGAAATCCTCGTTCATAAAGCAGGTGCATCACCGTTGCTGGAGTCAACTCAGGGAGGGCGATAACTTCAACCCCCTGCTGCTCCAGCCCTTGTCGTTTGGTAGGAGAGGCCGTAGTACTAGTCACTACTAGTGTCGGCACTTTGGCAGTTTGCCAGAGTTGAGCCTGATCCGGCAAATCGAGCGAACGGCTCATTACTACCCGCATCGGATCGTGGTTTCCTTGGCCGTGACTCGTTAATAGTGGGTTGTCTCGCCGCACCGTATTGCCGCCCACAATCACTGCATCGCAACTAGCCCGCAGTCGATGCACCAACGCTCGCGATTCTGGAGCCGTTACCCAAGCACTGTGCCCACTACTGGCAGCAATTTTGCCATCCAGCGTCATGGCATATTTCAGAATTCCAAACGGACGATGGTATAGCATGCGGTGAATAAAGCCTTCGTTGAGTTCGTGGCAAGCCGCCGCTTCGACACCCACAAGCACTTCGATGCCAGCTTCCCGCAAGCGCTGAATTCCAGTTCCGGCCACCTTGGGATTAGGGTCCACTATGCCCACGACCACTCTAGCGACGCCAGCAGCAATCAGCGCATCAGCACAGGGAGGTGTCCGGCCATAGTGGCTGCAAGGCTCTAGATTGACATAAACGGTTGCCCCTTGAGCCTGCTCACCGGCGGCTCTCAACGCAAATACTTCCGCATGGGGCTGACCCGCCTTGGGGTGAAATCCCTCTCCAACGATCTGGCCGTTTTTTACAATCACTGCTCCCACCAGAGGATTGGGGGCCGTTTGGCCACTGGCCTGTTGGGCTAGCTCTAAGCAGCGCCGCATCATCTGACTATCCGTCGTGTGGCTATCCTCCGTGCTGGAGGAAGCCGCTGAAAAAGGCTCAAAATCAGAAGCAGATGGCATCATGGCAGAACTTCACAATCTTCTCAGCAACCGTTTACGCTTTTTTTCAAATCTTTGTTCGATAGTACTGAAATCGGAAATTCGTCAACTTTTGACTAGTCCCCCTTGGCAGAAAGGCCAATTCACGCTATCAATAGCAGTCACATACTGTGAAGAAACTGGCTGAGGTCAATGGTGCCTGAGAATTGTGCCTAAGGAGTATGTGCTCGTAGATCTATGCCTATTCTGTGCTTATCCTAATTCTGTGCTTATAAATATGTAAGTCCAAACTTTAGGACTAGAAGATATAAACCAGGGAGTGGGCTGTGTGCTCAGAAGTGAGCCTTTGATGCTCCAATATCCACCGATCGCTCGGTTACGCAGATTCAGAAAATCGATTAGAAATTGATATGGCAAGTATCCAAGCATTCGTTAGAATTTATCCCAATGCAGTCAACCCCAAGGTCCGTCCGAAGGTTATGACCCATTGCTCTAGAAACGCTAGTTCGTTTGTAATCGACCCATAAACGGGTGTAGTGCCATTTAGCAAATCTATTTGTCCGGTTAGCTTAGAATCTGGTCAGGTTTTTGCCCTATTTGTCTCGTTTCGACTTGTGTTTGACGTAAGGCTTATCGAATGACTGCTGTGCCCGCCCCTCGACAGCCACAACCTCCTGACTTCACTGGTGGACCCCAGAATCCGCCAGACATCACACCTGTGTTTGCGCTTAAGGAGTTGGTGTCTCGGCTGCATCGGGAGCAAAACAAAATTCAAGACCTGCTCAGCTCGCTGGGGTTTGCACTGCGAAGCTTTAAAAATCTTAACCAGTTTCTAGAATTAACACCGTTGATTGCTAGCCGGGTGACCGATGCCGATGGAGGAGCGCTGGTGCTGTTTAAGCCCAACGGCCAGATGCGGTTAGAACGGTTGCACTGTCAGGACAATAGCTGCCAAGACATTCGCGTGGCAATTGAGACGGCAACTCGTCAGCTTGCGGCCAATTCCCCTACGGTTAACTCTCAAACGGGCACCTACGGCAAAATCATGCCCCAATTCAGCAATCGCACCGCTGCGCTGGATTATCACGTCAATGCCACCCTGGGACCGGCTGTGCATCTGTTTGGGACAGCTATTTTGACCAAGAATGTGGAGCGAGGCCGCCTCTACGTGTTTAGCCGCGATCCGGAATATACCTGGACCGAAACCCGCCAAAAACTGGTGCGGCTCGTAGCTGACCAAACAGCCGTGGCGATCGAGAACGATGAGTTAACTGTTGAGCTACGCAAAAAGGAACGGTTAGACCGTGAGTTGGAGATCGGAGCCGAAATTCAGCTTCAGCTTTTACCGCGGCAATGCCCCAAAATTGAAGGTATCGAGATTGCGGCGCTTTGTAAAACAGCAAATCGGGTGGGCGGTGACTATTACGACTTCATCCCTGCTAACTACGATCAGTTCCGCAAGAAGCATGCCCGGACAGAATCGGATAAATGGAGTTTGGCAATCGGCGATGTGATGGGCAAAGGTGTACCTGCTGGTCTGATCATGACGATGCTGCGGGGCATGCTGCGGGCTGAAGTATTAAACGCCCATTCACCCTCACGAATTTTGCAGCATTTGAATCACGTCATGTATGCCGATTTGGAAAACTCGAATCGGTTTGTGACGCTGTTCTATTCTGAATACGACGCTAAAACGCGCACCCTCTCCTACAGCAACGCTGCCCATAACCCGCCCCTTCTCTGGCAGGCGGCCACAGGTACCCTCAAGCGCCTCGATACGCTGGGAATGCTAATCGGTCTGGATATGGACAGCAAATACCATGAGGCACAGGTGCAGCTAAACCCAGGCGATACGATTATGTACTACACCGATGGGTTTACAGATGCGGCCAACCAGAACGGAGAGCGGTTTGACGAAGAGAATTTAGCGCGCCATTTCCAGTGGGCCTGTCGGCACTGCAACAGTCCCCAGATAATTCTGGACTATCTGTTTAACCAAGTGCAGCAGTTTATTGGAGCGGACCGCCACAACGAAGACGACATGACCTTGATCGTGATGCAGGTGAGGCCAGACGCCGATCAGAATCGAGGATAAACGAGGTATAGGGGATGTGGGGACTTCGCCCCCACGCCGGGGCGCTGGCACCCCGTTTTTCGGACTTCACTAGCCTGTAAAAGGCTGTAAAAGGGTAAAAAAGATAAAAATAAAACAAAAGAACCAGAGATAAAAATTGGCTGAACTGTGGCAAACTAGGTTCGATTCTTTAATTAGCTCTGGGTGAGGTTTAACTAGCATGCTGCTTGTTCAGTTGGTGCAGGATCTGACTCCCGGTTTAGTCGATCTAGGGTCTTGGAGTGAGGTTAGTCGGGTTTGGCTAAGTCATTCATCGCTCGATTGGGCGGTACTAGCGCAACAATTTGATACAGATGTGTTTAGAGGCACTCGCGCCATCATTGGCGATTTCATTCAATCCGGCAAACTCTGGACCTTACTGATCGGGATTGGGATTGGATATATGTTGCGAGCTTTGACCTCCTACGGTTGACCTGAAGCAATGCTCAGCTGGGCTGAGGTTGAGATTCTTTGCTTAAATTACGGCTCCTTCTCCCTGCCAAGGGAACATTAGAGGGGGTCAGATAGGCGTGATTTGTCTGATGAATCTGGAACAGTTTTGTTTTCAGGAACTGGTTACAATACTCAGAATTACTCAGAACTTGAATTTGTCTGGAGCATCGTCAGCAACCCTTCAAGTTTTTTGTTGCCGTTCGTTTATCAGGAATCCGAGCCTTGGTGAATTCATCTGCATCCTCTCAAACCTGGAGCCAACGCTTTGAATCGGCTCTGCATCCAGCTATTGCAGCCTTTAATGCCAGCATTGGGTTCGACATTGAGCTGATCGAGTTTGACCTGACCGGGTCGCAAGCTCACGCCATGATGCTGGCCCATACCGGAATTATCTCGGCAGCAGAAGGAGAGCAGCTTGTTGCCGGTTTGGAGCAAATCCGGCAGGAATATCGAGAAGGCAAATTTCAGCCCGGTATTGAAGCTGAAGATGTCCACTTTGCCGTTGAGCGGCGCTTAACCGAACTGGTAGGCGATGTGGGCAAAAAACTGCACACGGCTCGTTCCCGCAATGATCAGGTTGGTACTGACACTAGGCTGTATCTGCGAGCGCAAATTAGCCAGATCCGGCGACAACTCCTCGATTTTCAGGCAGTGTTGCTACGGTTAGCCGAACAGCACATTGAAACACTGATCCCTGGCTACACCCATCTCCAGCGTGCCCAGCCCCTCAGTTTGGCCCATCACCTGCTGGCCTATGTGGAAATGACGCAGCGAGACTGGCAGCGGTTAGGCGAAATCTATCAGCGCGTTAACACTTCACCGCTTGGCTGTGGGGCATTAGCGGGCACTACCTTCCCCATCGACCGCCATTACTCGGCCCAGTTGCTTCAGTTCGAGTCGGTGTATGCCAATAGTTTAGATGGCGTCAGCGATCGGGATTTTGCCATTGAGTTCCTCTGCGCCGCTAGTTTAATCATGGTGCATTTGTCGCGCCTGTCCGAAGAAGTGATTCTGTGGGCCTCGGAAGAGTTTGGCTTTGTGACGCTGAAGGATAGCTGCTCGACTGGCTCCAGCATCATGCCGCAGAAAAAGAATCCCGATGTCCCCGAACTGGTGCGTGGCAAAACAGGACGGGTGTTCGGTCATTTGCAGGCGCTATTGGTACTGATGAAAGGTCTGCCCTTGGCCTACAACAAAGACCTCCAGGAAGACAAAGAAGCCCTATTCGACAGTGTTAAAACCGTGCAGGGTTGTTTAGAAGCGATGACGATTCTGCTGAATGAAGGCTTGGAATTCCGTACTCAGCGCCTCAACCAAGCCGTGACTGAGGATTTTTCCAACGCTACCGATGTAGCAGACTATCTGGCCGCTAAGGGAGTACCGTTCCGTGAAGCCTATAACTTAGTTGGAAAGGTAGTAAAAACCTCGTTAGCAGCGGGTAAACTACTCAAAGACTTAACGTTAGACGAATGGCAAACGCTCCATCCCGCCTTTGAAGCTGATATCTATGAAGCCATTACTCCGCGTCAGGTAGTAGCGGCCCGCAATAGTTTCGGTGGTACCGGGTTTGAGCAGGTCCAAAAAGCGTTGGCAACTGCCAAACAGCGTTGGTCAGCCGCGAATCAAACCAGCGTCCAGTCTCAACATTAAACGATTTTTAATATATATAACAAAAACTGGAAGAAAATCAGAATCCATGAGCGCTGGATCGTTGATTATCGCTAGGATCATCATTTGAAGCCCAGATAACCCGCACTGAGATGAGCTATGTTAACCCAGGAACTAGATCGAGAAACAGAGTTTTACCTTGCTGAGATCCTTGCCAAGGAAAATACGACAAGCGATGCCTTGATTCGCCAGTTGATTCGCGATCGGTGGCTGTCTTTACATCAGGCAGCAAAGGTGGCCTCCCCCCAGCCAGAATTCCAGCCAGAAGCATCCCAACCAAATTGGGTTACTGCATCTATGTCTTCAGAATCGCAGCCTGCTAGACCCAGAAATTCTAAGCAAGTGATTGCTGATTTTGTCCGCCGCAAAAATAGACGACCTGTTTAGAGCTAAATTTAAGAACCAGCCCTAAATCAGCCTTGCAGATTGTAGGCAGGATACCTGCACTTTAATCACCTTTAATCTTAGAGAACAAAAAATCAAGTGCTAGAGCAGGTGGGCAGCCTGCTTTTTTCTTTTCTAGCGCGTTGATGCAGCTTGCTCATGTCTTCTAAGCAATTTGCTAAGCACCAACGGGAAGTTCAATGTCTGTCAGTACGGCCCTTGCTTTGGCCAAATCGTAGGGAAAGGGTAGGGGCATCGGGCGATAATCGCGATCGTGCGCTGGACCATGCCGTAAAACAGCGTTGACAAGCAAGCAGGGTTCATCGCTGAAGTTGATAGCACCGTGGGGAATACCAGGAGGAATTTTGACAACTTTGGGCTGGCGCTCGCTTAAGGGAATATATTCGTATTGTTTGTTTTGCAACACGACTAGCACGAAGCATCCCCGGACTACGAGTAGCTGATCGGTCTGGAAATGATGCACAAACAAGTTGTCGATTAGTCTAGCTGGAATCTGCGCTAACATCGTTTCGTGGCTGGACTGAGGCGTATAGAACTCAACCATGCCGCTCTTGATCGAATCTAGTAGCCGCACCTCGATTTGGTTGATCAGGCCCATGCCACACCTCCTTGATGTGCTCTTCTCTATTAGTCTAATTCAGGAAAATATAAAAATTTGTTTTTAAAACGACAATAATGCACATTTTATGCATGCTGTTTCATGTCTGTCGTTTTCCTACCGAATCCCCCAGCGACGACGCCAGCTTGATGTTGATTCACGGTGAGACTGCTGTTGCTCTTGGTGATGACGCTGCAAGATGGTTTCGGCTGGGTCACTCAGCAGCGGATCGCGATAGGGAATGGCGGCTCTGGTCTGGAGATGTTCTTGCTCCATTGGGGAAAGCGGTATCAGCGTTTCTGCCGTAAAACTAGCAACGGTGCCCTGAGACCATTCGTGGGGCAAATGGGTCTGACTCAGGGGAATCGTGCCGATCTGTAATCCAACCGCTTGCATCGCAGCCCGCACCGACGCCGAACGCGAATAGGTCGCCAGTTTTCCGGTCGGAGCCAAACAACGGGCCACCTGCTGAAAAAACTCCACCGTCCAAAGCTGGGGACAACGGCGTGGCGAAAAGGGATCGAAAAAAATTGCGTCGGCCTGCACACTTGCCTGCTGGAGTGACTGAATCATTTGTCGGGCATCACCAATTAGCAATTTGGCCTGGAGGTGGGGCGTGCGGCATTGATGATCAGTAGCCAAGGCTCGCAAAATTGCCTGCACGGACTCTGACCAGCCATCGATGACCGGAGGCACAACGGCAGCCTTGGGAACCGATGCATCTAGCTCTAGGCCATAGGCAGTGACAAAGCAGTCTGGATTGACCGACCAGATTGTTTCTAGCGCTGCTGCCGTGTTGTAGCCCAGCCCATAGCAAACATCTAAAAGGCAAAGCTGGGGCTGTTTGGCCTTTTCTACCAAATCAGTTGCTTGGGCAAACTTGAGAAATGCCTCTTGCTTCGCTCCCTGCTGCGAATGAAACGCTTCGCCAAATTCAGCAGAAAAGAATGTGAATGAGCTATCGTCGGTGGGTTGTGGAATCCAAGCAGGCATCAATGCAGGATTTGCGACAGGAATTTCTTGGTGCGTTCCTCTTTAGGATTGTTGAAGAACTCGGCTGGGGTGGCTTCTTCCACAAGCAGGCCATCGGCCATCAGCACTACCCGGTCGGCTACTTCGCGGGCAAATCCCACCTCATGGGTAACACACACCATCGTCATCCCAGTACCGGCCAGCGTTCGCATGACATCCAGCACCTCCCGCACCATTTCCGGGTCCAGGGCCGAGGTGGGTTCATCAAACAGCATGATTTTGGGCTGCATTGCTAGGGCACGGGCAATTGCCACTCGCTGCTGCTGACCGCCAGAGAGCTGTCCCGGAAACTTGTTGGCCTGATTTAGAATTCCGACCCGTTCCAAAAGCTGCATTGCCACTTCTTCTGCCTTAGCTTTGGACCAGCGCCGCACCCAGATCGGGGCCAAGGTGACATTTTGCAGCACCGTCAGGTGGGGAAACAGATTGAACTGCTGGAACACCATGCCGACTTCCCGCCGGATTGTGTCAATGTTTTTCAGGTCGTGGCTAAGTTGAATCCCATCGATTTCAATCGAGCCTTTCTGATAGGGTTCCAGCGCATTGAAAGTGCGGATAAAGGTCGATTTACCAGAGCCGGATGGCCCCATGACTACCACCACTTCACCCTTTTTGACAGTTAAGCTGACGCCTTTCAGCACATGGAAGTTGTTGTCATACCACTTCTCTACGTCTTTAGCGATGATGATCGGCTCGGCTGCGGTTTTATCTGCGGTTGTTTCAATCTGGGGTTGGGTCATGGCGGTTTGTCCTATGGGTTAAATCGCTCAATATTCATCAATATTTGAAGTTACTTGTCTGTAGGTCCTAAAAACCAAAGAAGCTTTAATCTGAAGCGATTGAGAGTTTCATCAATTCGAGGTTGATTTGAGGTTGATTTGAGGTTGAGTGAGCGCGTTGAGATGAAATCTAATGCAGAAATATGGATGACTTTGAATTCAATTCTAAGCTGACAAACTAGCGATAGCTGCTAAGCCCTGAATTTGCTTCATGCGTTGCCTTCACCTTACGTCAAGTTGCAGAAGGTAAACCGTCAACTTAAACACTCCGGCTGCTAACCGCCCCCGCCACCATCCGGTCGATTTGTGGTCAATGCAGGATCAACCGCCCGTTTGGGTGCATTAAGCTGTCGTTCCAACCTGCGGCTAGCCCAGGACATGATCGAACAGCAAAGGAAATAGATTAGGCCGATGAACAGAAATACCTCACTGCTGCGCCCGTTGTATTGAGGATTTGCCAGCACCGATTGCCCCATTCCCAACAGTTCTGCTAAACCAATAATTGCCAACAGAGATGTATCTTTGAACAAGCTAATGAATTGACCCACGATTGTAGGAATTACAGCTTTGAGTGCCTGGGGTAACACAATCAAGGTCGTCGTCAGCAAAGGATTCATACCTAGCGCTTTGGCGGCTTCAGCTTGGCCACGGGGCACCGACTGCAATCCACCCCGGACATTTTCGGCCAGATAGGCAGCACTGAACATGGTCAAACCGACAATGGCACGTAATACCCGATCGGGCCGCATTCCTGAAGGTAGCACTAGCGGCACCAGCAGCGAAGCCGCAAACAAAATTGTTACCAGCGGCAACCCGCGAATTACTTCAATGTAAACAATTGACAGCCAGCGAATCACAGGCAGCTCACTGCGTCGTCCCAGAGCCAGCAGCACCCCAATCGGAAAGGACAGCACAATACTGACAATTGCCGTCAGTAGCGTCAACAGCAAGCCCGTCAGGTCATCTAGCTTGACTTGAGGACCAATAATCAAACCACGCACCAGGGCATAGGCCAGCAGAAACGTTAATAGCCAGAATAGAGGCAACCAGCTTCCTAACTGCGGCTTCACCTGTCCAATCTGTTGACCCAGGAAGGCAGTTCCCACCAGCAGCACCAGCAGCCCTAAGGAAATCGCAATTGAGGTTGGATCGGCTAACAGCCCTAACACAATCAGAATCGAGGCGGCCAGGATTCCTAGCATCACTAAGCCACGCCGGTCGAACAGGCGGCTAGTGCGGGCCAAAACGCCCCAGGATAAACCACCCACCGCCACAATCAAACCCAGGCTGGCCCAGATCCGCCACAGCAATTGCACCGGATAGCGCCCGACCAGAAACAGGCGGAAGTTATCTCGCACGGCATTCCATTGCGCCTCGGTAAAGGCCCAGGACAAAAGGGTAATCAGCACCCAGGCCAGAAATGCCGCACTGATGATGGTCAGCAGCGTGTTCAGCCAACTGCTAAACAGGTTCTTCTTAGCCCAAGCCCAGGGGCCAACTGCGGTGACCGGTGGAGCTGATGATTGAGGCAGAATAGTGGTCATAGCTAAAGCACAAGAAAGAAGGCGGTTGAGGGGAGAGAGTTAATTCAGAGTGAGTCTGCTTGCCCTAGCGTTCCTTGATCTGAACCTGTTGATTAAACCAGTTCATCGCTAGGGAAATAATTAAGTTAAGGGTCAGGTAGGTAATCATGATCAGGGATACAACCTGCAACACCCGCCCGGTTTGGTTGTTAATCGTATTGGCCACCTGGAAGAAGTCAGCATAGGCAATACCGGCAGCCAAACTAGAGTTTTTGGCGAGGTTGAGGTATTCACTGGTCAGTGGCGGAATCATCACCCGCAGCGCCTGTGGAAAGATCACTAGCCGCATCGCCAGTCCAGGTTGCAGTCCCAGCGCCCGCGAGGCTTCCCATTGCCCTTTCGAGACCGACTGAATCCCAGCCCGCACCACTTCAGCAATAAACGCTGCCGTGTAGAGCACCAGGCCAGCCAGCAAGGCACCAAATTCTCCAGACAGATTCAATCCGCCCGTTACTACATCGCCCTGTAAAACTGGAGCTTGCCAGTCCAACCCAAATAGGAGCGCCAAGACAGCAATCACCGCTAGGGCAATCATTGCAAAGAAATAATTCTGACCAGACGCGCCTTGCAGCACAATGACTTTCACCCGCTGCCGCCAGAACAAAATCCCTAAAATTAGACTGCCAATGATCACTGCTAGAGCAATCCAGGTTCGAGCCGTGCCAGCTGGCCACAGCAGAAAAATCCCTTGATTGGACAAGAAGGTTGGCCCAGGTAGGCGAATCGAGTTTTCAACGGCAGGAAAACGGAGAAACACCGCTGTGTAGAGGAAGAACAGTTGGAGTAGCAGCGGGGTATTGCGAAAAATTTCGACATAAATCGTAGCAATCTGCCGTACTAGCCAGTTTTCGGAGAGGCGAGCAATTCCAACCACAATTCCCAAAATGGTCGCCAGGATGATGCCCAATACAATGACCCGCAGGGTATTTACCAAGCCGACCAGCAGCGCTCGCCCAAACGAATCGGTAGGGCTGTAGGGAATAGCCGTGTCCCCGATGCCGAAAGAAGCGGGGTTATTCAAAAAATCGTAGCCAGGAGGAATGCCGAGCCGACGCAGGTTGATTAAAGCATTGCCTCCCAGCAGAGCCAGAAGCGCCACAACGATGGCTAGCACAATTACCTGAAGAGCAATCTTGAGGAAGCGATCATCGCGCCAAAGTGGAACTTTATGTTCGTCCATGATCTAATAAATTCGGAGTTTTAAGTTTTGTTGGCGGAGCCTATGCGGAGCGTGTAGTTTTGAGTTTGCAAAATTGATGCCCAACCCAAAACCCAAAACTGCAAGCCTGAAGAAATAGTGGCGAGTCTTAAGCTTCTAAAGTGTCCGGACCTTACAACTCAAAACTAAGAACTACGTGCTCCGGTTCCGCTGAGGTCGCCGAACGCGCACAGGCTACGCCACAAAAACTCAAACCTGTTGACGTTAGCGGAATGGGGGTGCGTAGATTAACCCTCCATTCGTCCAGAGTTCGTTGGGACCCCGCTCTAGCTGGAATGGACCGCCAATGTTGCGCTCATAGATTTCGCCGTAGTTTCCTACATGCTTGATCACTCGCGCCATGAAATCATTGGGCAATCCCATATCGCTACCCAGGGTGCCTTCTTTACCTAAGAGGCGTTTGACTTCCGGATCATTGCTATTTTCAAACTGAGCCAAGTTATCTTTGGTGATGCCCAGCTCTTCTGCTTGGAAGGTGCCAAAAACAATCCACTTCACGGCGTCTGCCCATCTTGAATCGTTGTTGCGAGTTGCTGGGCCGAGTGGTTCTTTAGAAATCACCTCGTCTAGGACAACATAGTTGTCGGGATTAGGCAAGGTTTTGCGGCGGGCTGTGAGCTGAGACCGGTCAGAAGTCGCTGCTTGGCACCGCCCTTGGGCGAAAGCAGAATAGAGAGCATCTTCATCGTCAAATACAACCGGCGTGAATGGAATATTCAATTTGCGGAAGCGGTCAGTCAGGTTCTGCTCGGTTGTGGTGCCAGACTGGACGCAGATTGATTTACCGCTCAGCCCCTTAACGTCTCTGATGCCTGAAGCCGTTGTCACCAACATGCCTTGACCATCAAAGAAGGTGGTCGGCGCGAACTCTAACCCTAGGGCAGTGTCGCGGTTGATGGTCCAGGTCGTGTTGCGAACCAGGACATCAATCTCTCCTGCTGCTAACGCCGTAAACCGTTCTTGAGCGCTCAAATTACGAAATTCAACTTTAGTGGGATCGTCGAACAATGCCGCCGCAATTGCTCGACAAAAATCCACATCCATCCCTGAGTATTCACCTGTGTTGTCTACAAAACTGAAGCCCGGCAGTTGCCCATTCACACCACAGATCAGCGAACCTCGACTAGTTACTGTATTGAGTGTGCTATTGGCATTGTTGTCTCCACCCTGGGCTGTTGAGTCACCCGTTGAGGCGCAGGCTACTGCAACCGCTGCTGTGAGGATGGTGGCCAGCAGCAGGGAAATCCATTTACGCATAAACCCTATTTCACTCACCGAACATTAATGAACAAAAATTTTATTTTAGACAGAGAAGCTAATGCACTTCTCTGCATGGAGAAGCTGGTCAACATCTAACACAACGGCCTGAACGTAAATTCAGCCACCCAATGAGAGCCAGCTTACCCATCCAGAATGTATTGCATCTGCCCTATGCCTTAATTGAAACTATTTACCAGCTTTTTCAACAGTCTACTGGTTTGAAAATTTTGTGTGTATCGGACTTCACAGTTTTTATCAGGAAAAGCCAGATTAGTAGGATCAGGCTATAGCATAGAACCAGAACTTAACTATTTGTTATGAGCAGATTGTCATGAGCAGATTGTTATGGGCAGGCGCGCAGAAAGGAAAGTAATCCCAATGCGGCGGAACGGCTGATTAAAGTGATCTGAGAGCCATCTAGGCAAGCGCACGAGATGCATAAAGCCATTGCCACAGGCATTTCCACAAAAAATGACTCCTGAGCAGTAGGATTTGCATCCATCAGCATCAAGAGCCAAATTCTGAAATTTTGATAATTTGCCTGACTGTGATCTAACTGGCTTTATGGAGTTAGAAATGAATTGAGTGATTCTGTGGTGCGTGCAAACATCCTGTTTGCTACAAACAATCAGCTTGGTTTGTATGCAGCAGATTTAACCTGACTAAACCCTTACATGTTGGCTAACCGACTAGCACTCCTGCACCAACTCTCGGATTAGAGGAAGACGGCTGTGGATATAGTTACTGAAGATAGCCGTCTCACGATAATTTAAGGCTTGCTCAGAGCGCAATTGCCGTAAGAGCCACTGTTCTAAGCTATTGTCGTCTAGCGCTACAGGAATGTTGGCTCGAATTCCTTCAACTAGAGACCAGAATTGCCGCATCATTGTAGGACTCATGGCAACCTCGACTTAAGAATTTCTTTATTTTTTAGCCTATCTGACTATACTGGATACCAGTCTTTCTCCACACAAGAAGACACAAGAGTTACAAAATCCTTTACAGATTGAGGTAAAACTTGACAAATAAGGGGCTGGCGCAACAATTTTAGGCGGCCTGCCACTATCGACCTAGCATCCAGTTGGTAGCGTCATCAAACGAATTATCAAATCTGCTGTCAAACATCACGGTGTAGCTGGCCGAAGGAGTCATTTGTTGCAGCATCTTCAGGTGGGCCTCGGCGTCAGTCCGGCGCTGAAAGCGGTTGAGTACAGAGTGCTGGAGGTTGGGCTGCAGGCGAATAATGCACCAAGGCTGAGGGCGTTCGGTGTAGTTCATAGCTAATTTGGAGCAATGCTTGGATAAATGCTGCCTGATTGTAGCCATACCCGCTCGTTTTGTACACCACCAGAGTCAGTTGATAAAATTTTTGATTGATTGGATTTAGTGAAGCAACCAGATGATTCGCAGGGCTATCCCGGCTAATCCGGTTGGCAGCGGGCCAGGGGTCCAGACTCCATCTACCATTTAATTTTGGTTCAATTCCTAATCTGTTAAAAACGCAATCTTAATCTTAAAAAGTTTGATCTGGCGATGGAGGACGAGAAACAAAAGGTCAAAGACCAAATTTTATATTTGCTGAAGACCCAGGGGGCACAAACCGCAACGGCCTTAGCGGAACAACTGCGCGTGACTCCAATGGCGGTTCGTCAGCACCTTCAGCAGCTCAAAACGGCAAACTGGGTTGCCTATTCTGAAGAGCGGCGTCCGTTGGGGCGTCCAGTGAAGCTGTGGCAGTTGACCCTACAATCAATGGAGCAGTTTCCAAATAGCCATGCCGATTTGCTGGTCGATTTGTTGCGAGGTATTACAGCTAGCTTTGGTCCTGAGGGGCTGGCCAACATTATTGCCGAACGTAGTCAGCGTCAGGTGGAAACCTACAAGGCCACATTAGCTTCTCTGTCAGTAGACTGGAAACAGCAGGTGCGACGGCTAGCTTATCTGCGAACTCAGGAGGGCTACATGGCCGAAGTGATTGAATTAGCCGAGCCAACGACCATGCTGTTGGTCGAAAATCATTGCCCGATCTGTACAGCAGCCCGCAGCTGTCAACAGCTTTGTAGTGCTGAACTAGAGACCTTTAGAGCGGTATTTGGCCCCAGGGTAACAGTTGAGCGGATTGAGCATATTCTGCAAGGTGATCGTCGTTGCGCCTATCGCATTCGAGAGCAGCCCATCGGCTCACTTAATCCAGGGGTTGAAGGGTAAGCGACTGTAAGCTCCCAGCGGATCGTTCATTAGCTGTAGAACCCTGAAGTCTGCCTGAAGCTTTTGTAGCTCAACTGTCAGCGGATCCCGCGCCGTTGCTTGCTCAGCACCACGCAATAATCTCCTCAACAGACGGGTTTCAAACGAACTGCCCTGAGGATATTCCTCTAACTGCCAGTTGTTTCCTAGCTTGGCCGCATCAACGGCGGCTTGCACGGCAGCTTCTAACCCACCCAGTTCGTCTACCAGTCCCAAACTCTTGGCCGATGTGCCCGACCAAACCCGCCCTTGGGCAACAGCCGCTACTTTCTGAGTCGGGATCGGACGAGACTCGGCCACAATCGCTAAGAATTGGTCATACAGCCGATCTACCACTCGCTGGGCAATGGCTAGCTCTTCCGGCGTTTTGGGACGAGTGATCGACGTACTGTCAGCAAACCGCCCAGTTTTGACCACATCCCAGGTAATGCCGTTGTTATTAGCCAACGTTTTGACATTGGGCAACAGGCCAAAGACGCCAATCGAACCCGTGATGGTGCTGGGTGCCGCAAAAATTTTGCTCGCGTAGGTGGAAATCTGGTAGCCTCCAGACGCAGCATAGCTACCCATCGAGACAATCACCGGCTTTTGCTGCTTGGTCAACAGCACTTCTCTGGCAATCCGAGCCGAAGCGGTGGCGCTGCCTCCCGGACTGTTTACCCGCAGCACAATTGCTTTGATGTCATCGTCGAGCCGCAGTTCTCGCAGTTGTTCCGCTAGCGTATCGCCGCCAATGCTGCCCGGTGCCCCCTTGCCGCTGACAATTTCGCCTTCGGCATAGATAACGGCTACTTTGTTGGGGCTGTAGGGGCGGCGTGCGGTCAACTCGGCTGCTCTGGCATAGTCGCTGATGCTAATGTTGCGAAACGAATCTTTATCCTTCGATTCGCCAGTCAGGTCCTGCAGCTCCGCTAATACTTCGTCTTCGTGAACCACTTTATCGATCAGCTTGGCAGTTTGGGCTTGATCAGACATGAGTAGCCCTTGCTGATCGGCGAGGGTTTGTAACTGCTCTGGCTTTAAGTTGCGGCTTTTAGCAACCGTGGAGAGAAAACCTGTCCACAGATCGCCCAGCAGTTTTTGAGTTTCTTCTTCAGCTTCGGGGCTATTTGCAGTACGGACAAACGGTTCAACAGCAGACTTATATTTACCGGCCCGAATCGGCTGCACTCCCACACCATATTTCTGCAGTGCTCCTGCGAAGAAGGCAGTCTCTACACTGAAACCATTGAATTCCAGAACAGCAGTAGGATTGAGCAGCACCTGATCGGCCACTGAGGTGAGGTAGTATTCTCGCTCGGTCCAGCCCGTGGTATCGTAGGCCAAAATCGGCTTGCCAGACTCACGGAACTTCTGCAGCGCTTGCCGCACTTCTTGCAGAGTGGCTAACCCCGACCCCAAGCCTGCCGGATTAATACTGCCCGATAGGTAGATTCCGGCGATCCGATCATCCTTCGCTGCACGCTCCAGCGTTTCTAGCACCGTGCGAAGCGCAATAGTATTGCGGGGGCTGCTACCCGAAAGCGCCTGCCCAATCACTTCTCCAGGACTATTGGTCAGACTAGAGTCGGTAATTTCCTGAGCCAAGTCAATAGTGAGAATCGAGTCCTTTTCAACGCGGGAACTAGCTTCTCGAGAAGCAGCAGTAATGGCAATCAGGAGCACGGTCAGTCCGGTAACGCTGAGCGTCAAAAACAGAAAGATACCCGTGAGCGTAGCGAAGGTCTGCTTGAGGAAATCGCGCATGGTCGAGGCAAGTAAGGGCTAGGGAAGAAGCGTGGGCTGAGGGATCCAGCGTCACGAGTGCCGGAAGGAGCCGTACCTCTGGTAGGTAATCAATACTGGCAGGTAATCAATACCGTCATCAATCGGGTAACCAAATGACCCAGAGGCAATTAAGACAACCTAGACAGCTCTAGCTCCAGTTTAAACGGTGAAAATTTAACTTCACTCACGAAGTGTTCTAAGTGATTCAACCAAATTAAACGGCGATAGGGCATGCGGGCACCTAATCCGGTACCAGAATCTGTCACCAAACCCATCAGCAGCGGGACATTGGTGCTAGGCCCGCACGACGCAAAGACTCTACAGGAGGATCTAAAGCCTACTGTGAATGGACCCTATTGTGAATAGACCCTATCGGTTGCCGGAGACGGGCTGCAAAACTCCATTGGTTCTCAAGTCAGCCAGAGTAACGCTACCCGTGCAAAATAACACCGTTGTGATTTCGGCAATCAGGGTTTCAGTCAGTTGATGCAGAGCGGTTTCTGATTCCGCTGCCGCCTGCAGAAAGGGAAGTGCCAATCCGGCTAAGTCGGCGCCCAAAGCAATAGTTTTAGCCACTTCCAGCCCGTCTCGCAAGCCCCCAGAGGCGATCAAAGCAATAGTTGGCGCTACCGAACGCACCGCGGTGATGCAATCAGCAGTAGGAATTCCCCAATTGGCGAAGGTCTGCCCCAGACGGCGCTGGCGCAGATCCGCCGCTCGCTCGCTTTCAACCCTAGCCCAGGAGGTACCGCCCGCCCCTGCTACATCGATGGCACTGACGCCCGCCTCTATCAGCTTTTGTGCCATCGAGCCAGAAATACCATTGCCCACCTCCTTGGCAATCACGGGCACCGGAAGCTGTTGGCATAGCTGCTCAATTTTTCTTAGCAGACCGCGAAAATTGGTATCGCCACGAGTTTGGACGCACTCTTGCAGAGGATTGAGGTGAAGCACCAACGCATCCGCTTCTAATAGATCAATGACCCGCTGGCATTCGGTGACGCCGTAGCTGTAGTTAAGCTGCACAGCTCCTAGATTGGCAAACAGCAGAATATCTGGCGCTACCGAGCGCACAGCAAAGGTCGCCGCCACCTGGGGATTCTCAATTGCCACCCGTTGGGACCCAACTCCCATTGCGATCCCATACTGCTGGGCCACTGCTGCCAGCCGATAGTTAATCAACCGCGCTAACTCGGTGCCGCCTGTCATGGAGGAAATCAACAGCGGAGCCGCCAGCGACTTGCCTAGAAATGAGGTAGACAGATCAATTTCCGCCCGGTCGAGTTCGGGTAGACAGCAGTGAGTAAAGCGATATCGTTCTAAGCCCGTTGTTGTTTGGTGAAACTGGACATCTTCTTCGAGGCAAACACGCAAGTGATCGGCTTTGCGGTTTTGAGTAGCAGCCGCTTGCTCTGGAGCCGCTTGAGAGATCAAATCGCTGGCCACACTGGGTGCAGCACTCGAGAGAGAATCACCAGAAAAATCGGTTGAAGAATCGACAGAGTTAATGGTTGTATCCACAACAAGTTAAAAAGAGCCAACTGCTTAAGCTAGTTTGCCATGCTCTTGTTCATTCCTGATGCCAAACACACAATGTGCAACAACCCGTTGCCAGACACAAACTCGTACTAGGACCGCACCTCGTACTTATGGGCGTAGGTTTTGAGCAAAACACTCACCTGAGAAAGCATCTCATCGCCTGTACTCTTACCCAACGCCTGCCGTTCTGGGAAAAACTCTGGCTGATCGAGGTTGCGGGCAATGGCCTCACTAACCTGCTGAGCAATCAACGCTTGCAGTTCATCCTTCGCTCTTCCACGCTGATATTCTGCCCCTTCTTCGGTGGTGGCATAGAGGGGCGGCAAACGGTTGAGAGCATAGGCAGCAATGTCTCCTAAATCGAGGGTGCAGTCGCTGGTGGCTTCGATTTCGGCAACGCGGGCAATCGCCTCGGTCAGCACCAGTTCTTCCATGACGTTAATAAACTGCTTGCGGGGCACCGCTACCACTTCACCGGTCAGCAACGCTCCCATCAGCCGATCGAGCGCCATGTATTCTTCAATCGACAGCTCAGAAGCCGTATCACAAATGCGGCCTACTTCTGCTTCCATTGCCGGGGTGAGGTAGCCATCTTGCAGGGCTTGTTCGACGATTTTTTCAATACTCATAGGGCTTCACTGATTAGGGCTTCACAAAATTAGCTTCACTCAAATGTGCTGTACCTTCTCGAACCGCCAGGACGTAGAGGAACCTACGCACTTTCTGTTTTAGTGTGCCCAGAAATCGCAAAAAGCATTGGCCCTCTTGCGGAAGTTCTGCAACCCGGCTGCCGACTCAAGATCCAACTCTCCAGTTTGAACCCAACTCATTCAAATCCAGCATTGCGCCAAGGCACCGGGTCCACAGACTGACCGTTGACGTACAGCCCCCAGTGCAGATGCGGTCCCGTAGAAATTCCAGTTGAACCAACCGCGCCAATCCGTTGACCAGCCTGCACAAAATCTCCTTCCTTGACATCAATCCGGCTGAGGTGGATCAAAATACTAAGCACCCCCTGACCATGATCGATGCCGATCGTGTTGCCATGTAATTCAAATCCTTCGGCTTCGCGCCCAACCAGGGCAATTCGACCCGCTGCCGGAGCCACCACTGGAGCACCCGTTGGCGCTGCATAGTCTACGCCGCGATGGTAATAATCCTGGGCAAATTCGCCATTGTAGTAGCGCTGCACTCCATAGACGGTAGAGACTTCGCCATCGCTAGGACGGACAAACGGACCATTCCAGAATTTTTCCGACGTCACCAGGGCTTTGAAGGCATCCACCTTGTTAAATTCGTAGTCTGTGCCTTCGGGACCGCCACCGCTGATCCAGATACTCTGAGTTGGGAAATCGCGATCGCGGAGCTGGATAGGCAGATTCTGAGTTTGCCCAGCCCCGTTTACCTGGAGGGTCAAGTTGCCAGGGGCATCAAGTGGGGTAGTCGGCACAAAGCCCCGATAGCGATTATTGCCAATTGCAAACATCGGATAGGTGTTCTGCCGCAGGATGATGGTCGGCGGTTGGTCGCTTGCCCCGGCCTGAGCCACCACTACAATTGTGTCGCCAAGCTGGGGATTGGTGGGCCGTACCTGCACCTGCATCGCCTGAGCGGATGGAGCCAACCCGATGACTAAACCGGCTACCAACAGGCCAAGCCACAGCCGTTGCTTCAGAAGCCGCCGCCAAAACGCACGGCTGCAAAACCGAGTTAGGGAACCGCTTAAATTCAGCGAATCGAGAAAGAAAGCAATCATGGGTTTGCGGTGAGACTACTGTGGTGAAAACTACTGACCCCATAGATTACACCCTTTCCCGGCATCCGTTCCACGCTGAATCTTCCAGGCTTACAGGACTCTAATTTTTTCATTGAATGCCTGAGAAACGCTGCTTAATCAGCCACAAGTGCCAAGACAATCTCAGACAATCTCCAGAAGAATCTGTCCAGTTCACCTACAGGCCAAAAAACTTCGGTATGCTGAACATTAAAAGACATTAAAAAATATTACTAAGGCTGCTCGGCCCAGCGATCAAAGCTGGGGAACAAGCCTTAATTATTAAAATTTGTTACTTCCGATTACCAATAAAGTAGGAACTCGTGCAAGAAGATTTCAGACTGATTGTTGACCTGGTTGTGGTACTGGCGGCGGCGGCTGGCGGCGGTTTGTTGGCGGCGTTGCTGCGTCAGCCAGTGCTGTTGGGCTACCTGGTAGCGGGAGCCATTGTGGGTCCGGCTGGCTTGGGACTAGTCAAGGAACTGATTCAGGTCGAGACACTGGCCCAATTTGGAGCCGCCTTTTTGCTGTTTGCCTTGGGCGTCGAGTTTTCCTTTTCTGAGCTGAAAAAAGTTAAGGGCATCAGCTTGGGTGGCGGCGGCTTGCAGATCCTCTCCACGATTCTAGTGACGACGTCAGTATCGCTGGGGGTTGGCTGGGTGACGTCACCGGCACAGGGCATTTTCTTGGGCGCAATTCTGTCCCTTTCCTCCACGGCAGTCGTGCTGAAATGCCTGATGGAGCGCAATGAGACAGGAACCTCCCACGGGCGCGTCATGCTGGGGATTCTGGTAGTGCAGGATCTGGCTCTGGGACTGATGCTGGCAGTTTTACCGGCGCTCGATCGGCCCTCGGAAGAAATTGGCGTCGCGGTTGGGATCGCTTTGTTAAAAACTGGCCTGCTGGCGGTTGGAGCAGTGGTTGCTGGTATCTGGATCATTCCCCGCTTGTTGCAGCTATTAGCTCGAACCGAGAGCCGCGAGCTGTTTTTGTTGGGCGTGGTAGCGCTATGTTTAGGAATTGCCCTACTGACGGAATATCTGGGCCTGTCGATCGAGATGGGGGCGTTTATCGCCGGATTGATGATTTCGGAGGTAGAGTACGCCGACCAGACGCTCACCTACGTGGAGCCAATCCGCGATATTTTCGCCAGCCTGTTTTTTGCCGCCGTGGGCATGTTGATCGATCCGGTCTTCATCTGGAACAACCTGGAGCTGATTCTGGGTTTGGTGGCCCTGGTGTTTGTCGGCAAGTTTTTGATTGTGATGCCCTTGGTGCGGGCATTTCGCTATTCGCTCAAGACCTCGCTGATTGTCGGTTTGGGTCTGGCCCAGATCGGGGAGTTTTCCTTTGTCTTAGCCAGTAAGGGACAGGCACTGGGCTTGGTGTCGCGCCGCGTTTATTTGCTGATTTTGGGAACGACTGCCGTTACTCTGGTCGTGACTCCGTTTGTGCTGCGAATTGTGCCGAAGCTGACCGACTGGGCCGAAGATGTCCCCTGGCTGAAGCGGTTGCTGGATGGCAGCGAAGACCCGATCGAAGTGGCCGAGGATCTGCCGACTCAAAATCACATCGTCGTATGTGGCTATGGGCGGGTGGGACGCAATATTGTGCGCCTGCTGCAAGCCTACAAGCAACCCGTGGTCGTGATTGATCAGTCCGAGCAGAGTATCCAAGAGTTACGCGAGGCCAATATTCCTTACATCTATGGCAATGCAGCTAGTCTGCATGTGCTGGAATCTGCCGGCGTCGATCAAGCCCGTGGTTTGGCGATTGCCCTGCCCGATCCGATGAGTACGCGCCTTTGTCTGAAGCGTGCCCTAGAGCTAGCGCCTGATATTGACGCTGTGGTTAGAGCCACCCAGGATAGGGATCTGGAATTGCTGTACCAGTTGGGGGCGCGGGAAGTGGTGCAGCCAGAGTTTGAGGCCAGTATTGAACTGTCGGCCCATTTGCTCACAGGGCTGGGCGTGCCGCTGCCGGTAATTCAGCGTGAGGTGCAACAGCTGCGCGGGTCTCGCTATCAAGAATTCCGTCCTGAACGGTTGCCGGAGCAAGTGTCGCGGGAGTTGAAGGTGGCCGCCCAAGACATGAACAGCAAATGGTACAACCTACCTGAAGGGTCGCCGCTGGTAGGCATGACGCTCGAAGAGACTGATCTGCGTCGCCTCACCGGCGTCAGCTTGATGGCGATTGAACGCCAAAGCGGCGAAGAGATTGACTACCCCGATACCCAAACCCAGTTAGAAGAAGGTGATCGGCTGCTGGTGGTGGGCGAACCCGACGAGTTAGCAGCCTTTAGTGAACTGGCCAAAGGGGAAGCCGCCGTTCCGGGTGAAAATGCCTCCTGTCAGTGGCTGCTGGTACCCGATGATAGTCCTGTGGTGGGCAAAACCCTAGCCGAACTCCACATTCGTCGTCAGTTTGGTGTACTGGTGCAGGCGATTCGGCGAGAAGGCAAGTTTATTAGCTTCCCTAGGGGGTCGAGCGATCTACAGGCAGGCGATCGACTGTTGCTCTGCGGCAATTTCCATGCCCTCAACCAAGCCAGTCGTTGGATTGCGCCCAGTTCTGAGTTTTCTGAGCAGGCGGCGGTAACATCAGGTTTACCGATTTCCCTTAGCCCTCCTACCCTAAATGAGCCAATCCCAGAGCAAGCCTTGTAGCAGGCAGCTTTGGAGTCATTGCCATTGCTTTCACGGAAACGTTTACGGCTTGTCACTCCTACTTTTGGTTGGGCTGACAAACAAAAATCATTCTGAAGTAAACTTTTGTGATTGATATAGAGGCCGTAAAATAGCGCCATATTGATTTGGCGAAGGGTGATATGCGGTGGGAATTTGGTAGACGAAGTCAGAATGTAGAAGACCGACGCGGTAGACGAGTAGCGGGTCCGGTCGTGGGAGGCGGTATTGGGGCGATTCTTTTGGCCGTGGTTGTCACCTTACTGGGCGGCGATCCCAGCGCCATTCTGAATCAGGTGGCCTCGGATGGGTCGGGTGCACCTCAGGCCACATCGCCTCAAGAAGATCGATTAGCTGAGTTTTCTAAAGTCGTGTTAGCCGATACCGAAGACGTCTGGACCGATCTGTTTCGGCGACAGGGAGCCAACTATCGCGAGCCAACGCTGGTGTTATTCTCCGGATCGGTGCGCTCGGCCTGCGGCTATGCTCAATCGGCATCGGGGCCATTCTATTGCCCAACAGACGAGAAGGTGTACTTGGATCTAAGTTTCTTCGAGGAATTGGCTTCTCGCCATCAAGCCCCCGGAGATGCAGCCCAAGCCTACGTGATCGCCCATGAAGTCGGCCACCATGTCCAGAAGCAGTTGGGCGTTTTGCAGAAAATTCAAGGCTTGCAGCAGCGCGTCAGCCCGACCCAATCGAACCAGCTCTCGATCATGCTGGAGCTTCAGGCCGATTGTTTTGCTGGCGTTTGGGCCAATCAAGCCCAGCGGACTCAGCGTAATGTGGCCCTGGAGCGGGGCGATGTCGAAGAAGCACTGAGAGCAGCGAGCAGTGTTGGAGATGATTACATCCAGTTGAAAACGCGGGGCTATGTCGTCCCGGAATCGTTTAACCACGGCACGTCGGAACAACGAACTCGCTGGTTTGCCCGCGGACTGCAAACCGGAGACCCAGCTCAGTGTGACACCTTCAACGCTTCTAGCCTCTAGAATTCAGGCACAAAACTCAGAGGAATGGTAAATTTTAATAAATGTAAATTTTAATTACAGCCATTCGTTCTGAAGCGATGAGTGATCAACCTCTGGGAACCCCACGCCCACTCTGGCGCGTGATTTTGCTGTCGTTACTCACCGGACTCGCTTACTACGGCTGGTATAAGTGGGTGATTCAGGATGAGCTAAAGCGCTATACCGGCAAAGACTGGTCGGGTGCGGTTTGTTTGTTGCCCTTCGGGTTGGGTATTGCGGTACCTCAGCTCTTGCGTCTCTATGATCCCGATGTTCCCGGCTGGTTTGGTTGGTTTTCTCTGGCAGGTATCATCTGGATTTATATAGTGCAGTTTCGCCTGTATTGCACAGTTAACGCTTTGTACCGGCAAGCTGGCCTTCAGGCACCCTTGACCCTACGGTGGCTGTTTGTACCCGGCCTCAACTTGCTAGTGGGTCTGCGGCAAATTCACTTTTTGAGCCAATACTGGGCTATGAAGCGAGGTGAGACTGTAGGCGATCCGATTACAGACCGTTTACCGCTGTTTTTTTCGCAAGTTGGACTGTAGTTTTTCCCAAAATTTCCCAAAATTTCCCCAAGAGATAGTTCTTGTAAAAACTAGAGCTTGATTTAGTCCAGAGCATCCTTGAGTAAGTCCATCCTAAAATTCTGTGTTATTGTCTCTAGTAAGGTTTATTTTCGGCGGTGTAATTCGTTTTACTACAAGCGTCTCTCCGAATCTAACTCTCTGCAATTGATTTCGGAGATATGTTCATGTCACTCTACGTTGGTAATTTATCCTACGAAGCCACTCAAGATAATTTGGCGCAGATTTTTGCGGAATACGGTACCGTTAAGCGAATTCAGATTTCCACAGATCGAGAAACAGGTCGCTCGCGGGGGTTTGCGTTTGTGGAAATGGACACAGAATCTGAAGAAACAGCCGCTATTGAGGGACTCGACGGCGCAGAGTGGATGGGACGGGATCTAAAGGTCAACAAAGCTAGACCGCGTGGGGAAAGTGGTGGTTCGCGTGGCAATTGGAATCGGGGTGGCGCTCAGCGCTAGTTCGATCAAAATCTCGTTCCATGCGTGAGGAAACCGAATGACCCAGGTAACCCTTGGTGAAAATGAAGGGCTTGAATCGGCTCTACGACGGTTCAAACGCAAGGTTTCTCAAGCAGATATTTTCCCTGACATGAGAAAACACCGACATTTTGAAACGCCAATTCAGAAGCGTAAGCGTAAGAAACTGGCAAGACAAAAGCAACGCAGACGTCGAAGACGAATATGACTCCAGATGCAATACGCAAAGTTGGCCAGCTTAGACAAGAGTTTTATCAACGCTTTACCGCTGCAATGAATGTACCCGTAAACATTAGCAGTGCCTATACTGGGAATTTCTCAATTGCATCCTGGATAGACGACAGTTACCGGATGAATTACGTATGTATCTATGCCTGTGCTGCGCCAGATGCCCTAATTCTCGAACGTCCCCTACTCCTTCGTGTAGCTATCAATCGAGGCGCTGGGGCGGTTTCGGCAACAAAGTGGGGAAAGAGCTGTCAGGGACTGAATCGGAGCTGGCAATTTGAGTTGACCCTGCTGCCAGAAGAGGTTTTAGATTTTTTGCCGTGGGTTGTTCATTTAATTAAATCGCGCAGCAAAGAGGCCGCTTTAACCATTGTGGTTCCTCCGCATCCGATTGATTTCAAACCCTCTTACCCGCGTTCGTTTGACAATGCTTGGTCTCATAGTGCCGGCAGCAAAATTGCGACACAGTTTCTTTCGTGATGTTTTCCTTAATATTTATTCTTAAACATTCACTGGCTGATTCAAGCTTACTTCAAAATCACAGCAGGGGAAGTAAAATAGAGAGTATCTCCCAATCTCTATAAGTTTCTCTACAGTATGCGGCAGGTCGGCGGGATTCGATGGAAACGGTACCAACGTCTGTGGGTGCTGGGGTTATCGGCATTCGTAGGATTCCTTTGTGCGGTGGTGCCAGTTAGGGACGCGGGGCGGTTACTAGCGTCTCCCACACCAGTTACGCATACACAAATCGCTCAAACTGCCCCGACTCAGAACGCTACTCAGAACGCTCAAAGACTGTTACAGCAAGGCATCGAGCACTATGAAGCCGAACAGTTCACTGAGGCAATTGAGAGTTGGCAGCAGGCAATTGCTATCAGTCAAGAGCCGCTACAACAGGCTTTTGCTTGGAGTAATCTGTCTCTGGCCTATCAGCAGTTGGGGCGTTGGTCAGAGGCAGATCAGGCGATCCGCCAGAGCTTGAGTTTGCTGCAACAACCGCAACGGCAGACGGAGCAGCTTTATCAAGAAGTGTTGGCGAAAGTGCTGAATACCCAGGGTCGCTTACAGTGGTATGGCGGCCAGATCGAACAGGCGCTCGAAACCTGGCAGCAGGCCAGTGCCAGCTATCAGCAGGCGGGCGACCGGACTGGATTGATGATTAGCCTGATCAACCAAGCGCGAGCGCTGCAAACCTTGGGATTTAGCGTCCGAGCCGAGGCCCAACTCACCCAAGTAGAGCAACTTTTGCAGCAGGAAACCGACCCGAATTTGCAGGCCACCGGCTGGCGCAATCTGGGCAACGCGCTGCGACGAGTCGGAAAGCTGCAAGAATCACGCGAGGTTTTGCAAACTAGCCTCCAGGTCAAATCCGTCAACCCGGCGATTCAGAGCGCCACGTTTCTAGATCTGGGCAATACCGAACGGGCCTTGGGTACCAAAGCATTGACAATTGGCGACACCGAATCGGCCCAGCGTTATCTACAATCGGCCCAACAATTCTATGAACAGGCAGTTACCAGCGCTCCCTCCCCACTCGCCAAACTGCAAGCCCAGCTCAATCAGCTCAGTCTGCTGATCGACGCGACTCCCTCGAATCAAGCCACCCCATCCCCGCAGGCGTTCGCACTCGCCGAGCAGTTGCGGTCGGATTTTGCTGATTTACCGCTGAATCGAGCTAGTCTCTACGCCCGCTTGAACTATGCCCGCAGTTTAAGCCGAGCCGTCTGTGCCGCTTCAACTTGTGCAGGCGGACAGCTCAATCAACGAGCACTGGCCGATTTTCTGGCCGCAACCCTGCAACAGGCCCGCAACATTGGCGATGTCACAGCAGAGTCCTACGCCCTCGGTCAGCTCGGCGAACTCTACGAACAGGCTGGACAGTGGCGTGAGGCTGAAGATTTGACGCAGCAGGCGTTGCTGAAAGCAGAGGCCCTCCAGGCAGCTGATGTGCGCTACCGCTGGGAATGGCAGCTCGGACGGTTGCAGCAACAGCAGGGCAATTGGACGGCAGCACTGGCGGCTTACCAAGCAGCGGTTAAATCACTACAATCGGTCCGCAATGATTTGCTGTCGATCAGTGCAGATGTGCAGTTTTCGTTTCGCGATGATGTGGAACCCGTATATCGGGGCTTGGTGGAACTGCTGCTGCTGGCCGAACCGGGCCAATCCCCCAGCCAGGAGGACTTGAAGCAGGCGATTCAGCAGGTGAACGCCCTTCAACTGGCTGAACTGAACAATTTTCTGGGCTGTAACCTGGCGCAGACGGTGGAACTCGAACAGATCGAAGCGGACGCCACCGCCGCCAAGCTCTATCCAATGATTTTGCCAAACCGATTGGCTATTGTGCTGGAATTGCCGGGCAATCAACCCTTGCTCTACCATGAGGTGCCCCAGTCCCGCGCCAACCTACTGCAAACCCTGCAACAGCTCCGCCGCGATCTCAGCACCCCTGACCGCACCCCTGAGGCCGTCGCCGGCCTAAAGCAGCTTTATGGCTGGCTGATTGCTCCGTTTCAAACTGCACTGGATGCTGACATCAAAACCTTAGTGTTTGTCCTGGATGGTGAGCTGCGCAATATCCCTATGGCCGCCCTGTACAACGGGCAGCAGTATTTGGTCAGCCAGTACGCCGTGGCTGTGGCTCCCCGCCTAGAGCTGTTTCAGCCCAACCCCCGCCCTGCCAAGCTGAATGTGTTTCTAGGAGGCGTTGGCGAGCCTCAGACTTTGCAGCAACGTGCTTTTCCCAAAATCGAATATCTGACGCCAGAGCTGGAGCAAATCCAAAAATTGGCGCAGGCCCAGCAGCCTTTGCTAAACGAAGCCTTCACCGAATCGAATTTAGAACAACAGCTTCAGGCAGGTGAGTTCTCAGCTATCCACCTCAAAACCCACGGTATTTTTAGCTCGGACCCAGAAGAGACCTTTATCGTTGCCTATCAAGAACTGATCACCGGCCGCGATTTGGGCCGCTTGATTCAGCTAGGTCGCTTAGGAGAAGCCAGCCCAATCGAGCTATTGGTTTTGAGTGCTTGCTCAACGGCGCAGGGAGATAACCGGGCCGTTTTGGGCTTGGCAGGTGTGGCAGTCCAGGCAGGTGCACGCAGCGTGGTCTCTACTCTCTGGGAAGCGCAGGATCTACCCAACACAGAGTTAATGATCCGCTTCTATCAAGAGCTGTTGGATCCGCAGATCAGTCGGGCCGAAGCGCTGCGGCGGGCGCAACTGCATTTGTTGCAGCAGGGATACACGACTCCCCATGTGTGGGCTACTTATGTGCTGGTGGGCAATTGGCTTTAGGGGATGGGCTTCGCCGTGAGCGGCTCAGCCGGACGGGGTGAACATCGTGAATAGATTGAGACCACTATGAGTCGTTGCTGTTGCTATCAGTTCTTGTACTGTTTGGATACTCTCAAAAATTACAGTCCGACAAATGTACTTGGAGGTGTAAGCTACGGTGTATACACAAGTCCTCTCGACCCCCGTTCGGCTGAGCGTTCGACTGAGCTCACGCCGAAGTCTCACGCCGAAGTCTCACGCCGAAGTCTCACGTCGCTCGCGGAGCGCGTTCCACGAACGAAGCCTAAATCCCCCATTCATGGGGGACTTTGAGTCAACGTTAAACCAATTTTTCCCATGCTTTAGACCAAATCAGGTTCGGAAGTCCCCCATAAATGGGGGATTAGGGGGCTAAAACGCCTCGAATCCTAACCAACTCGATTTGTGTGTACACCGTAGGAGGTGTGGGGCAGATAGTGAGCAATGTAAAAACTCAGTGAATAACTCATTAAATAACGCTGAGCACACAGATTGCTCGTTTAAAGTCTTCATCATGGCTTACATCTATCAGCGCGACTGCCGAAATTGGGTAGGAGAAACGCCGGTCCACCGTTTGAAGGCTCGCGTAAAATTAGCGGCATCGCTATAGCCCAACTCAAAGGCAATATCAATTAGTTGATGAGTCGGGTCTTGCAGCAAATGAACCGCTTGCTCAAATCTGACTTGTTCAACCACCTGCGAAAAGTTAAGGTTGTTGTCTTCCAATCGTCGTTGAAGGGTGCGAGTACTGACGCCTGCTGCTTCCGCGGCAATAGTGAGACTCGGGTAGCCTTCTGGCAACAGGAGCCGAATCAGTTGGCGGAGTGAATCAGTGAAGTCAGTCGGCAGAGCGGTCAACTGCAACGTTGCTTCTGCACGGACAGAGAGGGAAGGTTTAATGAAATGGTTTAACGGTTTACTCAACAAATCTCTAGAAAAGCGAATGGCATTGTTTGGTTGGTCAAAATGAATTGCTGTATTCGATAAACGGTCAAGGTCTAGAAACGCTTTATTTTTGCCACCAACCAAATAGAGTTGATCCGGTTGCCAATAGTGTTCTGCACCTAACCGGATCACGTTTAAATACACCATGACTGAAAAGCATTGCGCCTGGCAAGTCTGAATGTGGTGAGGAACAGTGTATTGATGGTGCAGCCAGAGGTAGTTGCCGTCTGCAGTAAACCAAATCTTTTCACCCGTCACCAGTGTATTATGTAGCTGTATTAACTTCCCTAGCAAGTCATGTAGCGTCAAGGATTGGCTAACGACAGCCCCAAACTCACCCAACTGGGCCAACTGAGTTTGCTGTCCGACCAAGATACCCAGGTTTTCAACTCCTTCCGAGCAAGCGCTCAGTTCCGCAAAGGCAAAACTCTGGTTTAGCGGCATCAAATTCTCTGTATTATCAAAGGCACCAACCGGCAAGTGGGCTTTTCGTAGTAAATATTCTGTCGGTGCCCCGATCTGATCCAAAAATTTAACGAACGGCAGGACTACACTAGCCCGCACTAGGGGAATTGTGGTCATAAACGAAGTTTGGCAGGAAAACTTGTTAAGAAGTGAGATCTCGCTGTTTCAGCTCAATCTTTGGTGATTTCATTCCAAGATGAATTCCAGCAACAATTGAGGCACAAACGCAACACAAACACCAAAGAAGGAGTTGATAGACTAGACCAATCCATTCCTTCGATATCTATAGATCAGCATCGATACCTGATACGTGATCTAATACGTTATCTAATATATGTGGAGTAAAGAAATATTGAAATCCTGTCTAGAGCGGTAAGAGCATATCATATTTGCCAAGAATCTGGCGTGAAATGACAAGATTTTTTATGGATCAGGCTTGAAAACTGATTAATTAATAGGCTCCATCTGAACCAGCTGAATGAAAATATGAAGCAGCACATGAAGCCTATAGCAATTGAACTGTTATCGATTCGAAAAGGCAATCGTTAAAAAATTCAGCAATTTTTTAAAGCGGTTGTAGCCAGATTCGCTGTGGCGTGAAATGACAAGAATGTTGTTTTCCCTTTCCCTCAAAATTGAAGAAAACTGCGGTGTCTATATTAATTGGGCTATATCCAAATTAATTGAGTTATATCCAACTGCCGCCAATCCTACTGTGGTGATCGGTTCTGTTTGGCTATTCCATTGAGCTTTGAGCTGTTGAGCTTTAGAGGAATAGATTTAAATCAATAGTTCTGATATTGCCTTTACATTCAGTCGTCGTTCCCGCAGGGTGGCTGCTGCCATTCCTCAATTTTTCAGGAAATTAAAATGTCTCAAAACCATCCGATTCAACGCCAAATTCTGCCGATTCCAGATCAGGCCCACTTCGGGTTAACTACCTATGACGCCAAAAATCCCGATACCCACTATCCACCGATTCGGGACCTGCGCCCACCGGAGGGGGCACCCAACGTGCTGGTGGTGCTGCTCGACGACGTCGGCTTTGGGGCCTCTAGCGCCTTTGGCGGTCCTTGCCACACCCCCACGTTTGAGAAACTGGCATCAGAAGGACTAAAATATACCCGCTTTCACACCACAGCTCTTTGTGCCCCGACGCGGCAAGCCCTGCTAACCGGACGCAATCACCACTCCGTCGGCATGGGCAACATCACCGAAACAGCAACAGCTGCTCCGGGACAATGCTCGGTACGCCCCAACACCAAAGCACCGCTGGCTCTGACCTTGAAGCTAAATGGCTACTCCACCGCCATGCTGGGCAAATGTCACGAGGTGCCAGTATGGCAAACTAGTCCGATGGGTCCGTTTGATGCCTGGCCCACTGGCGGCGGTGGGTTTGAATATTTCTATGGCTTCATTGGTGGCGAGAATAATCAATGGGATCCAGCGCTGTATGAAGGAACGATTCCGATCGAACCTCCAGCGACTCCCGAGGAAGGCTACCACCTGACGGAAGACCTCGCAGATAAAGCAATTGCCTGGGTGAGCCAGCAAAAAGCTCTGATGTCCGATAAGCCTTTCTTTATGTACTTTGCTCCTGGGGCTACCCATGCCCCTCATCACGTACCAAAGGAGTGGATCGAAAAATACAAAGGTCAGTTTACTCACGGTTGGGACAGACAGCGGGAAATTACCTTTGTCAAGCAAAAGGACCTGGGGGTAATTGGTCCCGATGCCGAACTCACCCCCCGTCACGCCGAAATTCCCGCCTGGGACGAAATGGATCCTAGATACAAGCCCGTACTAGAGCGGCAGATGGAGGTCTATGCAGCTTTTCTGGAGCACACCGATTATCAGGTGGGGCGCTTGATTGCAGCACTGGAAGACCTGGAAATTCTAGACGATACGCTGATCTACGTGATCATTGGCGACAATGGCGCGTCTGCCGAGGGCACCATCCATGGAGCCTTCAACGAAATGGCCAACTTCAACGGTATGGCAGCTCTGGAAACTCCAGAGTTCATGCAGTCAAAACTGGAAGAATTTGGCTCCCCAGAGTCGTACAACCACTATGCCGTGGGCTGGGCTTGGGCAATGGATACACCCTACCAGTGGACCAAACAGGTGGCATCCCATTGGGGCGGCACCCGCAATGGCACGATCGTCCGCTATCCCAAAGCGATTCAGGAAAAGGGCGGTCTGCGCCATCAGTTTAGCCATGTGATTGATGTGGCTCCTACGGTACTGGAAGTGGCAGGCATTCCTGAACCGACCATGGTGAATGGCGTGCTGCAAAGCCCCTATGAGGGCACCAGTATGGTCTACAGCTTCAATGAGGCCAACGTCCCCGAACGGCATGATGTGCAGTACTTCGAGATGTTTGGCAACCGAGGTATCTACTACAAGGGCTGGAGTGCCATCACCAAGCACCGTACCCCCTGGGTCATGGTGGGGCAAACAATGGTGCCCTTTGATGAAGATGTATGGGAACTCTACGACGGCAGCAAAGATTGGTCGCAGGCACATGATCTAGCTCAGCAGATGCCGGAAAAATTGCACGAACTCCAGCGCCAGTTTTTGATTGAAGCCGTGAAGTATAACGTCCTACCCCTGGACGATCGCCAGACCGAGCGGATTGATCCAGCCACGGCAGGACGCCCGTCGT
The DNA here is from genome assembly GCF_032598965.1 of Leptolyngbya sp. NK1-12. Classification (NCBI taxonomy): domain Bacteria; kingdom Bacillati; phylum Cyanobacteriota; class Cyanophyceae; order Leptolyngbyales; family Leptolyngbyaceae; genus Leptolyngbya; species Leptolyngbya sp. NK1-12. The sequence goes on along the minus strand of NZ_CP053586.1, from coordinate 3,524,202 downwards.
TGGTGAAGGGCAACTCGCAAATCTTCTTTGCGGGGATGGGTCGCCTGTCGGAAAACAGCGTCATCAACGTCAAGAATAAGTCTTTTTCTATCACCGCTGAGATTGAGGTAAAAGACGACCAGCCCGCCAACGGGGTCATCATTGCTCAGGGTGGCAAGTTTGGCGGCTGGAGCGTCTACGCCAAGCAGGGTAAGCTCAAGTTTACCTATAACGTGCTGGGCATCCACGAGTTTCCCACCGAAGCCACCCGTCCCATTCCCGCCGGGAAACACCAGGTCCGCATGGAGTTTGCCTACGACGGCGGTGGCCTGGCTAAGGGCGGCAATGTCACTCTGTACTACGACGGTCAGCCTGTGGGTAGCGGACGGGTCGAAGCCACCCAGCCCATGATTTTCTCGGCGGATGAGACCACCGACATTGGCTATGAATCGGGCACGCCTGTCAGCCCCGACTACACCGCCCACAGCAGTAAGTTCACTGGCAAAATCCACTGGGTGCAGCTCGATGTCGGCAAAGATGACCACGACCACTTCATTTCGCCGGAAGAACGCCTGCGGATAGTGATGGCACGGCAATAAACCCATTCAGTAAACCCATTCAGCGATCGGCTACTTGTTCCATCTCCTACCCGATCGCCCAGCCTCTTTTAGACCAACGCGAACCCCTACCAAAATATGAGCATTCAAACTCTCAGTGAGCAAGACGCCTACGAGATTGGCATTGAAGCATACCATTACCTGTATCCCCTGATCACGATGGACATCACCCGACGCATCACAACCAACTATGCGCCAGGTACAAAACCCGGTATGGGTCCAATGAATGCCTTTCACCACCTACAAGCCTTTCCGCCTGCTGATTTTCGTGAGGTGGTCCGTCCCAACTTCGACACGCTGTACTCCAGTGCCTGGCTCGACCTCACCCAAGAACCGATGGTCGTGTCTGTGCCCGATACCGATGGGCGTTACTACCTACTGCCGATGATGGATATGTGGTCTGATGTCTTTGCAGTGCCCGGAAAGCGCACCAGCGGTACAAATGCAGCACACTATGGGGTTGTCCCAAAGGGCTGGACTGGCACCCTACCCGATGGTGTACAGCCTATCGATGCCCCTACCCCCTATGTCTGGATGATTGGGCGGACCCAAACCAACGGTCCCAAAGACTATGCAGCAGTTCACCAGGTGCAGCAGGGGTATTGGATAACGCCGCTGTCCCAGTGGGGGCAGACCACGCAGCCGGTGCAGGCGGCAATTGCAATAGATCCCAGCGTGGATATGAAGACTCCACCGCTGACGCAGGTGAACACCATGACCGCTGCTCAGTACTTCAGCTACGGCGCGGAATTGATGCAGCTCAACCCACCCCATATTACAGATTGGTCTACGGTCGCTCGTCTCCATCGTCTTGGGATTGAGGTTGGCAAAAGTTTCGACTTCGACCAGGCGGCACCACCCGTCAAGGCAGGACTAGAGCGGGCGACAACCGACGGACTCAGGCTAATGTACGAGAAGGTGCCAACGCTCGCCCGAGTCGTTAACGGCTGGCAGATGAATACCGACACGATGGGAGTCTATGGCAACTACTACCTGAAGCGGGCGATCGTCGCGATGGTTGGACTGGGCGCAAACCAGCCCCAAGACGCCATCTACCCGTTGAACGTCGCCGATGCTGATGGCAAGCCGCTAGAGGGTAGCAACCGGTATGTGATTCACTTTGGCAAGGACGAGATCCCGCCAGTGGAAGCGTTCTGGTCAATCACGATGTACGATGCTGACGGATTCCAAGTGGCTAACTCGCTGAACCGCTTTGCGATTGGCGATCGTGATGACCTCACCTATAACGCTGATGGCTCACTGGATATTTACATCCAGCCCGATTCACCTGATGCCGGTCAAGAATCGAACTGGCTGCCCTCTCCTACCCAAGGGGTGCTGGGGTTAACCATGCGGCTGTATGCGCCCAAAGCCCAAGCCCTGGATGGTCGTTGGGCACCCCCAGTGGTCAAACGAGTATAGCCTCCTTGCTGTAGCTCGGTTCGGTATCGATTCAAGGTATTCAGCATACTACAACAGCCAAATTGTTCCGGGAGGCGTATCCGTGCAGCAGGAAAACCAGTTGACCCATCATCATGTAACCGCACCAAAGCCCGCCGCAATCGCAGGTATCGTATTTTCGATCTTACTGACCATTAGTTTGGTACTGATGCTAAGGTCCATGCCCACGGATCTGCGCGATAACGGCATGTGGCTGATCTCTAATGGGAAAGCACTGCTCCTGGGGCTAAATCTTGTACCCTTTGCAGGCATTGCATTTCTCTGGTTTATTGGCGTGGTGCGGGATTGGCTGGGGTCAAATGAAGATCAGTTTATTTCCACTGTGTTTTTGGGCAGCGGGCTGTTGTTCGTGGCAATGATGTTTGTTTTATCTGCGATTGCAGGCAGCACTATTTTCCTATACATTCACCAAGCCGATCGATCAATCGCTTCCACTTACTACACCTTTGGTCAAACCATCACCAATGAAATTCTCAACGCCTACATGCTCAAAATGGCAGGCGTGTTCATGATTTCGACCTCTACCCTGCTTAACCGCACCCGATCTATCCCCAAAGCGTTAGCGCTGGTTGGCTATGTTCTAGCGGCGATTCTGCTGTTCCGAATCAGCCATGTTGATCACCTAATTTGGATCGCCCTGGTGTTTCCGCTCTGGGTACTCCTGATCAGCGTTTACATGCTGATGCAAAACTACCGCGGCACATCGGTGCCTTCGCGTTTTTAGCTTCCGTTGATTGAGTTATCACGAGTTCATAATGAGAAAACTAAGCTTCATGTCTCGCTCTGGCTGGCGTTGGCTGGCATTAGGAATTGCACTCACTATAAGTCTAGCCGCTGAGCCGGTTACGAGTGCCAACAGCCTCGATCCTGATGCTGACCAGATCCTGAAATCAATGTCCTCCTATCTGGCGGCAACGAAAGCGTTTAGCGTCAATACAGATATTGATTTCGAAGTCGTTAATCGGAATGGGCAGAAGCTGCAACTGAGCAGCTTTGCTAGCGTTGTCGTACAACGACCGGGTCAATTTTATATCCAGCGACAGGGAATGATCGCGAACGCCGATCTGATCTTCGATGGTGAAACACTGACTCTATACGGCAGGAATAGTAATGCCTATGCTCAGATTAATACGCCAGGAACGATTGACGATGCGATCCGAGCGTTTGAACTGGAAACAGGAATTCCTGCACCGGGGGGCGATCTGCTGTTTGCTGATCCCTATGCCGTCCTCTCGACGGGGGTTGAGAGCAGCACTTACATGGGTACTGCCTATGTCAATGGCATTGAGTGCCATCACCTGGCATTTCGGGAAAACGACGTGGACTGGCAACTTTGGGTTCAGACCGGGGATCAGCCCTTGCCAATGAAATATGTGATTACCAGTAAATGGATTACCGCTGCTCCACAGTATGAAATTCGGATGCGGGACTGGAATACTAATCCCCAAATCAACGCTGAGCAATTCACGTTTTCCGCCCCAGCAGGAGCCACACAGCTAGACGCCCTTCCAGCCAGCGAACTGGATGAATTGACCTCGATCGAGGAGGAACAGCAATGAAATCGATGAATCGAATCGTCATCACTGCCTGCGCTCTTCTAGCTACCAGTGCAGTGATGGATCAGGTATTCAACAGCGGCATGGTGATCCGGGAAGCGGCAGCGATTGTTGGCAGACCTGCGACGCCTGTTAGTGGCGCTGGGGTTGCTCGTCGCACGACCCGACGTGTAATTCGCCGATCGACCATTTATGCTGCTGCGTTGCCAGCGGGGTGTTCTACTGTCGTGATCGAAGGAACATCCCTTTACCGGTGCGGTGCAACCTACTACCAGCCCTACGGTAATCAGTATGTGGTGGTATATATCGATTAAGAGGTTGTTTGTAAACAAAGATTGAGATCCCCCTAAATCCCCCTTTTTAAGGGGGACTTCAGAGATTTGACTCGGTTCCCTCCTTAAATAAGGAGGGTTAGGGAGGATCAGATGTGAAGTCGATTCTAGCCTCTTAAAATTCATTTACAAACAGTCTCTAAACCCGATCTATACTCATCAAGCGTTCCGTTTCTAATGATGCTGAAGCATCTAATCGTTGAACACCATTGTTGTGTCCTATTTTGTTTATATCATTTCAGCCATACCAGTCTGGGCATACTCCATGCCAGCATCTGCCATTGTGAAACCTAGCTCTACTCGCTCCCCAAACGCTAAACTCAAATACGCTCTGATCAGCCTGATGACCTGTGTGCTGTTGCTGAACCCAATGGCGGTTGGACTAACTCAAGATCTGAAAGGTTCTCTGGGGTGGAAATCCTATGGCTTGATCGGAGACGTGGCCTATGCACCCGTGTGGCTGGATGGTCATCAGCTTTTTGCAATTGCGGCTGAGCGACAACCCGGAGAAAAGGAGCAATGGGGGTTAGGCGCTCTCCAAATCCGGCGCAATCGCATTGAGAATCGCTTGAAATCCCAAGTGCGATATCTGCTGGAAAAGGATATCGATCCAGAATCAATACAAGTGATTACCACGCGACTCAATCAACAGATGGTCGTTCAGGTGGTCATCGATGGCGAGGCAACGACTCCAGTAGTGACCGTTACCGCTCTAGACGCTGAAGTGTATGGCTTGACCGAGTCTGAAGTGGCGGAGGAGTATGCCCGACAGATCCAGCAGGGACTGAAGTTGGCAATCCAGGAACGGCAACCTGATGCCCAACGAGAACAATTGAGACAGGCTGGTATTGGCGGAACGATCGCAGTTTTATTGATGGCTCTCTTGTTTAGCTTGCAAAGACAGCTTCGTAAGCGCCGCCGCCGCTTACGGCAAGAATTTCATAATCAGCAAGAGTGGCTAAATCAGCGTCAAAAAACTGGAGGAATGGATGAGGATACGACGGAAAACACCTCTGAGCAACAGAAACAGCTCTTTGCTCTGAAATACCAAATTGAACGAAAAACCTGGCAGAGACGGCTGCTCCAGCTAATGATTGGGGTGATTGGGGTGATCGGGTTAGCCTGGATGTTGCAACGCTTTCCCCAAACCCGAGCGCTGGGAGTTATACTGTTTCGACAACCAATCGCCGTGTTACTGATTGGATTCGGCATCACCCTGGCCATCATCCTCAGTCATTTTCTAATTGATCGAATCTTGACCAAATGGATTGGCACCGAAGATCAACTGCCTCTCGCCGAGATTGAGCGCCGCCGCAGACGGGTCCTCGTTCTTGCTCCCGTTTGGAATAACGTCATTACCACGCTGTTGGGAATTGTCGGCCTTCTTGTCGCCTACAGCGTGTTTTCCCTCTCAACCGGACTAACCCTGTTTACAGGACTGGGTGTCTTGGGGGTGGTAGTTTCCCTGGCATTTCAGTCTGCCATCAAAGATGCCTTGACCGGCTGGATGTTGCTGGCACGGGATGCCTTCACGATAGGGGATATAATCGCGGTGAAAGAGGGCACTGGCATCGTGGAGAAGATGGATCTATTGACAACCCAAATTCGTAATTCTCCGGGTGATCTGATCATCCTGCGCAATGGCGAGATCACCCATGTCACTAATCGCTCTAAAGACTGGTCGCGCATGGATCTGACCGTGCTGGTTGACTACGATACTGACATTAAGCATGCTTTGAGGATTATGAAAGAAGTCTTGCAGACTATGCAAGCCGATCCAGACTGGCGATTTCAGATCAGCGATGAACCTGACATTTTAGGAGTTGAGCAATTTGAACCGAATGGAATTCTGCTGAAAATTCGTACTCAGACCCAAGCGGGTCAGCAGTTCACTGTTGCCCGAGAGTTCCGGTTCCGCCTAAATCAAGCGTTTCAAGCCGCAGGCATTAAAATCCCCATTCCGCAACGGGAAGTGCGGTGTCGGAAATCAGGTACCCTGGACGCTTCTGATCATCTTTAGTCAGACCGTTTTTGACTGCATGAACCACTCGATATTGAAGCACTTCTTGAGCTTCAGCAGAGAGATGACGAGCGTCGGTTCATCATGTTTGGCTGAAATAGCTACACTTCTATGTTGGCGTTGCTGAATTAGGGTATGAATCGTGGAGTTGCTGTAACGTTGGTAGCCCCCTAAATCCCCCAATGCTGGGGGACTTTGAAAGGTCCGGTTCCCCCCAGAATTGGGGGCTAGGGCTTCGTTCGTGGAACGCGCTCCGCGAGCGACGTGAGCTCAGCCGAACGGGGCAATTCATACCTCTATTCAGCAACGCATTACACTTCTTGTTAACTATTCATCGCTCTGGGTAATACGAGTGTATGCTAGGTTACTGAATCGATGGATGGGAGGGAATTCCGATGGGGAGCTGTTGGCTTAAAAAGGCGGTTTTTTCCTTAGGAATTGCCCAAATTGTCATGGCTCAAGTTCTGCCAACTCCAGCAGTAGCCCAATCCATTGCCGTTGATGATACTTTGGGGCAAGAGGGGTCCCGGCTCACTAATCGCAGCGGCAGGGTAGAAATTGAGGGCGGCGCTAGACGAGGCAGAAATCTATTCCACAGCTTCCGCGAGTTCAATATTCGAGAGGGGCAGCGGGTTTATTTCACCAATCCTAGCGGTGTGCGCACGATTTTTAGTCGCGTCACGGGCAACAGCGATTCAGCAATTTTGGGCACGCTGGGCGTCAACGGCCCTGCCAGTCTGGTGTTACTCAACCCTAACGGCATTCGGTTTGGTGCCAGTGCACGACTCGATCTGCGGGGATCGTTTCTAGCCACAACTGCCAGCAGCATTTTATTTGAACAAGACAACTTCAGCTTTAGCGCTATTAATCCCCAAGCTCCACCACTATTGACTGTGAGTGTACCGACTGGCTTGCAGTTTGGCCCTAATTCCGGCAGCATCATTAACCGATCTAGAGCCGCAAGTCCAGGAGATTCGGCTATAGGGTTACAGGTAGGGACAGGTCAGACGCTGGCCTTGATCGGAGGCACCGTAGCGGTCGAGGGTGGCAGGTTAACGGCGGCAGGTGGGCGCATCGAGTTGGGTAGTGTCGCAGCGAATGGATTCGTGCGGCTGAATCCGATTGATGGCGGCTGGGATATCGGCTATCGCAACAATCAACAGGCCAACTTTTATCAAGATGTTGACCTGACCGATGGGGCACTGCTGAATGCCGCTGGAGCTGAGGGGGGTGTGATTCAAATTCGCGGTAGAAACGTCACTCTTACCGATGCGTCGCGAATCGTAACCAACACCCAAGCCGCCAAGGCCAACCGCCAAGACAACGCCATCCGCGTATTTGCAGCAGAAACCCTAAGTCTGCAATCCGGTTCACGGCTGGAAATCTTAACGAACCGCCGAGGCCCAGTCAGAAATATTGATGTGCAGGCGCGAGAATTAGACATCCGTGGTACTTCTGAGCAGGACCAAACCAGCGGCATTTTCTCTGGCACCGCAGCTACTCCAGAGGATACAAATAGCAATACCAGCAACAAACCGTCTCCAGAATCTAACGATGAAAATTTAAACGGCGGCAATATAGAAAATCAAGGCGACGATAATATTGATTTGAGTGGCAGTAATAACGGAACCATCAACGAAAACATTTCGGCAAATCCAGGCGATACGGGAAATATTCTGATTCGCGTCGGTCGAACTATGCGTTTGGAGAACGGTGCTGAGATTGGCATTACTACCAATGATGAGCAAGATTCTGGCAATCTGCAAATTAGTGGATTCAACCAGCGTTTTGTGAATCAATTCAACCTTTCCGATCGAGCGCGTTTGTCTACGCGAGGCGGAAGACAAGGCGGCGCAATTACGATCAATGCCAGGACGGTGAATCTAAACCAGCAAAGTCAGATTGAAACGGCCCAGCACTCCGGTCAAACGAACCGCAATGGTGCCATTTTCATTGACGCTCAGCAGATCCGTCTCACGCAAGCCAGCCAGATTCGGGTTGATCAAAGCTCTGGTACTCAGGCCAACATTGCCCTCACTACGCCCTTACAGACGGGTCGCATTGTTCTTGATGACAGCGCCCTCACCACCCAATCCTCGGCAGGCGGAGCCAATATTCGGCTGAGAACGAATCAGTTTGCCCTCAACCAAAGCCAACTCTCCACTGAAAGCGGCAGTGAGCGGGGCGGCAACTTGTCGATTATTGCTCAAACCAGCATCCGACTCAACAACAGCGAACTATCGACCGTAGCGGGTAGCGGCGGTGGAGCCAATCTGCGGCTGCAAAATGCCAATCCAGAGTTGGAACTGCGGGAAAGTTTGGATGTGCGGCTGACTAACCGCAGTCGGATTCAGACCCAATCGCTCGTGCGAGGCGGCAATATTCTGATCAATGTCCGGCGTATCGAAGCTCCCATCGGAGCCGACAGCGATATCATTGCCCGACGCCCCCTAGAACAGGGCGGTAAAATTAATATTTTGGTGGGCAACGAGGCGGAAGACATCATTGGCTTTGTGCAGGGACGAGCGATTGCCGGAAACGGTCTCAACGAAATTGATGCTGCCGCAGGTGTGGTGATCACCGAGTTTCCAGCGATTGAAGTGCCAGAAATCCAGCTCCCGTCAGACGCACTGGCGGCTCGGTCCGTAGCTCAAGGCTGCGAGTCCGTCAGAAACGAAACGAGTGAATCTGTTGCACGCTTTTTCAACACTGGACGCAGTGGCCTCTCAGTTACACCCTACGAACCCGTCAGTAACAGCGACGTTCTCGCAGATATCCGGCTACCCGATTTGCCCGATTCTCAGGCAGATGCATCCACTCCTATTGTAGAAGCCAAAGGCTGGATTCGAGATGCCCACGGTAACCTGTCTCTAATTGCCAACTCTCCGCTTGCGGCGAATTGCCAGGTTAGATAAAGCATGCGGTTTCTTCCTGATGTACCTTGCGGTTCAACGCAACCCTTGATACCAGTTCTTAGTTTTGAGTTTTGAGTTTTAAGTTATGGAACCTGCACAATGTAGCCTGTTGAGCTTGGCGATCTGTAGCTCAATCAAAGGGAAATGGTATGAGCACGCAATTGCATTAGAAACAGAGAAATAGGCGCAACAAAGCGACGTTGTTTAACATGGGTCGAATAGCCGTTTTGATAGAGCTACGATCGGGGTTGGGTCGCCTCTAGCAGTTCGTCAAAAGTGCAGTTGAGCACATCCATCAGCCGCTTCACTTCTGGAATCGTCAAATGCGGTTCACCCACTCCACGCTCCCAAGCACTGATTGTCTTGATAGTAATACCAAGAGCATCTGCAAGTTGGCGTTGGGTCAGACCGGCCCTCTGTCGCAATTTTGCCAGACTTAGTTGATCATTCTCCGCCGACATACTAAACTTTTAGGTATACACATTTATGTTTATCTTTCGCTGATGTTGAGCACCAAACGGTGACTGTTGCAATCAGGTAGTCCTGAGCGCACATTGACACCAATAGTTTTTGCAGAGTTTAGCTAGTCTGCACCCGCTGCATTTTGCAGCCACAGACATATATGACAGCACAAAAGCTGTCCAGTTTGTCCTGCCCAAATTTAGCATTTTGCTAGAGGAATTTTGCCATGTCCTACTACGATCGCCTCACGCCTTGGTGCATTATCCGCTGCTTACCTGGTTGTCAAACCGTGATGATTCAACGCTTTCGCAAACGCAGCGAGGCGGAAGCACATCTGAAAATTCTGCATCAGCTCACGCCAGATGCGGTTTATGAGCTGGTGTTTGATTTACCTGAGCCGCGATCGGACTCACCAGCAGATGAACCAATTACTCGGCTTCCACAAACACCTTTACCGATTCGGCCACGACACTGGCCACGGGATTTTTGAACAGGTAATCCAAGATCTGTTTCACTGCTTCTACACCATCGTGCCCTGATTGGTTTCAGTGATTTGAACGACTTCGGACTAGATGTTGTACTTACTAACCCGAGCGCTTTATAGTCAACACCCTCACCCCTCACCCCTCACTGAAACACTATTCACCATTTACTGCTCTCCTTAGTAGAGGATTCTGTCATAGTTGGTTGCCTAATCTACTCATCTGCAAGTTGAAGGATTTGTTGGTAAAAAGCTGGACTGATCCATTTGCCTTGTCCAATCATGGCATCAACTAAGGGCCGAACGGCTGAAATGACATTGGCTTGCTTGGCAACGAGCAAGATCCCAATTGTGCCTGTCACCGGAATACCGAGTTGAAAGGCGAGCTGGCGACCAGCCTGTTCGTCAATCAGCAGACGGTCAGCGGTCAGCTCTTCGGCCAAAGCGATGGCTGCACATTCACCTTGATCCAGGCCAGGAGTTTGCAACAGTTGTTCGACTCGCTGGAAATTGGTCACAGGGCGAACTTCGATCCAATCCGCCACTGGAATTGCGGTTGTGGCTGGGTGGTTGCCTGTGGTCAATTCTGAGTAAACGGCTGGAGGAATCAAGATTTTTCTGAATAGAGCTTGTAATAGATCAAGATGATTGATTTTAGCCAGTTCACTCAAGGGTGTGGTGTTGGAAATGATGATCACGAGTTTGGCTGGGTCAGGTTCAGCGTTTCGTCAACTTCTTGGGCTAGTTCTTCAGGGAACTGTTCAGGAAAGATCGAAATTTGATACTGTCCCATTCGTTCTAGAATTTCCAAACGACTGAGGTTGAGCAGTTTAGCCGCATAGCCGCTACTAAGCCGCCCGTGGCGCAAAAGTTCCATTACGTAAGATTCGCGAGCTTTTTCCTCGGCCTGTTGACGGATTGACTCATCGAGAAGTTCAGGATCGATATCAAGTGTGAAGCTAACTTGCGTAGTAGTAGATGTCATAATAGTTTTCCTGTTGTTTACTCTGATTTGAATTCTTTGCCAATAACTGTACCGTTGTTCTGCTCAATGATCTGAACTACGTTAGCAATGATTGGACGAGAAGCCCTTCCTGAATCCGCCTTCTGTCTCGCCTGCTCCTGCATTACCTGCGCCTGCTGGTAGATCTCGTGCCTATTCTAACTGAGCAAATTCGGCAGACAAGAACTTACGGTATTGTCGCAATACATTGTATTACAATGCATTCAGGATCTAATTGGGAAACTCCTATGCCATCGCCGTTTCCAGGAATGAATCCCTATTTAGAGCATCCAGATTTGTGGTCGGAAGTGCATAACCGACTCGTGGTTGCCCTGGCGGATAGTTTGGCGGTGCCGCTGCGTCCTCGCTACTATGTGGCAATTGAAAAGCGAACCTATTTCAGTACGCCCGAAGAAAGCATTTTGGTTGGCATTCCAGATGTTTCCATACTGTCCAAAACCGCCAGTTCACCACAAGTTTCTCAGCTAGAGGCAACTGCTACATTACCATTTCAAAAGCCACTGCGAGTCACAGTTCCGATGATGGAAGAAGTACGAGAAAGTTATTTAGAAATTCGGGAACTTAAAACAGGAGCTGTAATTACAACAATCGAGGTTTTATCACCCAAAAATAAACGTGCTGGAGATGGAAGAGAGGCTTATCTACGCAAGCGGTATCAGGTATTGGCAAGCTACACCCATCTGGTTGAAATTGATTTGTTGCGAGCTGGGACGCCTATGCCGCTTGTTGGCCTAGACACCAAGACAGATTACCGAATTCTGGTCAGCCGTAGTACTGAACGCCCAGTCGCCCAACTCTATGCCTTTAATCTTCAGCAGCCGATTCCGGTGTTTCCGTTACCACTACATCCGGGAGATACTGAGCCACAAGTCGATCTGAAATTGCTGCTAGATGGCGTTTATAACCGGGCTGGGTTTGACTTGCGGATTGATTATAGTCAGCCACCCCAACCGCCCTTATCTGAAGCAGAGCAGGCGTGGGCAAATACCTTACTAGCACCTCTGCTAAACCAGTAAGATGATGTTCGTTGATGATATTCGTTTACGTGACTCGAAACACAGCAATCAAAATTCGCAGCAGCATCTCCAAATCTTCGGGAACTCGGTAACTATTAATATCCTCAGCAATCGATTTAGTGTGACGATCTAATCGACCGAAGCGCCATAAATCACCAATCGTGACCGCACCGATCAGCACCGGCTGTTGCTCAATCGCAGGCGACTGCTCCCATTGATCCAAAGCAATCAACTCGGCCACAAGCTGGGTAAAGCCGTAATCGATATCGCCCTGCTTCGCTTCAATTACCGTAAGCTGGTGCAAATTATCAATCGAGAGCAGATAGTCAATTGTTCCCTGTAATTGAGCGGTAACTTTGATAGGATATTCAATACGCAACAACGTATCGGCATAGTGAGCGACAGTTCTAATTACCGGAAAGATCAGCGCTTCCCGTTTAGCTTGTTCGTTGGAGCGCACCAAGCGCGGCAAAATTTCTAGAATGTCCGTTCGCAGCAGGTCTAGCCGATCGAGAACACCCGTGTATTGGTTTAGAGTGAGCTGTTTGCGCGTAAACCCATAGCCAAAGTATTGCGATAGCTCCAGCGCATCGATCCGCAGCTCAAAGTAGTTGCTAAATGTGTAGGACTGATTCGGATCGAGAATTGCCATTGCTATATACAAAAAACATTCTACTGGCAGCAGGTATCTTGCCCGCACTCTATCTACTCGTTCATTTGGTTGAATGACTACTCAGCGCTGCTTGAAGTACGGCCTATTTTGCTGAATTTGCTTCTAGTGTAAGTGAAATTGATGTACTTTCTACTCGCCAATCGGTGGTTCACTGTCTGGCTGCACGGCTCCAACCATAGGAGTCTGGGTGAGATTGTCCGCATCGATGTGCTCTAGCAAAATCCGCCACTGAGCGCGTAACAGGCTGTTGTTGGGGTCGGCTAGTAGCCCAGCAGCAATTTCCGCTAGAGAGTCGTACCAAACGTCTGGAGACGCAACCTCGATTTGGCGCTGACGTTCTGGGGTCGCCGCGACTCGTTGCACCCATCCATCCACCTGTACATCTGCGGTGGTGCTGCCGTTGCAATAGAGCTTGAAATACCAGTGGTAGAAGGTGTCTTCTTTGAGGGCGTAATCGGGTAAGTTGGGCAAACTGACGCTGACAATACCAGGTTCCGCCGGCAGCGTAAAGCGAGTTTGGTAGAGACGAGTCATTTCATCCGGGCCAACCAGTAGGGAAAATTCGCCGTATTGCACCTGTTCAGCGCCGTAGGGTACATAAAACAAAAAAGTGGGATGCTCGCGGATCGTGATGACCGGATTCTGCACCGGCACCAACGCCATCAGATTTTGATCACCAGCCACGCAGGTTGCTTCACCTCCGAGAGAACCCCCAGAGCGAGTCCGATTCGGCGGCGGTGTGGAAGGCGGCGCAGGTGGACGCTGTTTGGATTGGGTACTGAGGCTAGCTTTGGCAAACGCTTTAGCAGAATAGGCAGCAGATGGATGGAACCAACTAAAGCCAGCTAAAATCAACGATAGCGTTAGAAGATGTGCAACTTTTTTAATTCTATAATTATTCACTTTTGTTCTCCTAAAATCATTGCGATTTTTATTCATAGAAAGGCTAGGGAATAAATAACTAGCTGTTGGTTGCAGAATGGTTTATACCAGTTCTTAGTTTTAAGTTCTTAGTTTTAAGTTTTGGCTTCCGGTGAGTCAGCCGAACCGAGTTTTGTAGCTTGCTTCTGTAAAGCAATATGATGGAAGCTGCATATCGCAACCCGCTGGACGGTGTAATCTGTAGCCCGATTAAAGGGAAATGGTATTAGCTCCCCTTTTCCGGGATATCCACAGGGCTATAATCTCCTCATATATGGGGAACTTTGAGTCAACGTTAGGCCAATTTTTCCCATGATTCAGACCAAATTAGGTTCGGAAGTCCCCCAATTTTGGGGGATTTAGGCTTCGACGTGAGCTCAGCCGAACGGGGGCCAAAAGCCTCGAATCCTAACCGACTCAATTTGTGTGTACACCGTAGCTTTTATAAGGGGGCTAGGGGGGATCTCTCAATCCACAACCAATCACTTCATAAATCAACCTCTCAAAACAGAACCTACTCAACTGGATTTAACGGTTTCACTCGGTAGCGGACGACATAGACAACGGCACTGGTTAGGAGCAGCGACAGCGCAGCGGGAACTATTGGCAGCCAGCCGCCCTGCATCAACGCCAGCAGGCAAAGTTGGTAGAGCAGGAACACCGCAATGCCGTTAGCCAACAGCAGCCAGCACCACGAGCGCAACCACCACGCCAACCCAGCCCCAATCGTTGCCCAGACCCAGACCCAGAGCGCATCGCCCCACTGCACCGGCCCCGACTGCGGCAATCCCCAGATCAGGGGGCGCTGGTCAAGGACGGCACTCAGGAGTTGGCTAACCTGATGGGCATGCACCCAGATGCCAGCCAGTTCGCCATAGGGCGTCAGGAAAGTATCGCGGGCGATCGGAGCGGTGGTACCCACTAAGACGATGCGATTCTCGACAAAGTTGCGGCTCACCTGTCCGTTGAGCACCTGTTGCAATGTCACTCGCTGACCCGGTAGGGCCTGCCGATAATTCAGCATGATCTGACTGCTGAGGCCATCCAGATGCTGGTAGCCGACAAAGCGCGGCGGCAATTTGCTAAAACTGACATCACCGAACTGCCAGTCGCCGTTGGAGTTGACTTGAAGCGGCTCAATTTTTTCGTCATAGAGATAGCGAAAGGCGAGCTGAAAACTGAAACTATAGGGCGTCGAGCAATCGGGCGGCGAGTTGGCGACCTTGGGGTCGTAGGAGAGCAGTTGGCGACGCACCACGCCATTCTCTGAATCACCTCTTGAATCACCGTCCAACAGCAAATCGCTGAAGCCCACCTGAGTGATGCGTTGCGTTTCGGAAAATTCGGGCGGTGGGGCAAAGTTTTTGTCGGTTGAGGCAGACCAGCAGACGGTAAACAGGTTGGAGTGGGTTTGGAACTGCTGCAAGAGCTGCGCTCGGCCTGTGCCACGCGGCTGATAGCGGTGCATATCGACGCCAATTGCCCGCGGCTGCATTTGGGCGAGTTTCGCCAGCGCTTCGGCCAGGGTTTTATCGGCTAACGGATAGCCATATTCGTTGGTGTCGTCTTGTGTCACTTCCACGACTAGAATGCGTGGATCGGCTACCTCTGGAGCACGGGCACGCAGTCCTTGATCAAAGGCTCGCAGTTCCAAGCTTTCCAGGCCACCCAGCCAGCGCAGGCCCATCAGCAAACCTGTGGTCGCTAAACTAGCCAACAGGGCGATTTTTAGCTTCACCTTAGGGTTGGCAGGACGAGACGCCCGGATTGTGGTAGCCGCTGCTGTAGCCGATTTTTCTGACTGCTGGCCAGGAGGAAAGGGCGCTAGTAAATCTTGCCAATCCGCCGGTATTTCAGTCGGATTTTGGCAGATCACCGGCAGGTAGGAGGCGCAGGGAAACTGGCCTTCTAGACCTTGCAGTTTTTCGCGTGCTTCTCGCACCGCCGTGTAGAAAGAGCGACCGCCAGCAAACGCCGCCAACCAATGCTTCAGAAATGCCTGCGCTACCTGATCCGGCACGGGTTCCCGCATCACCACGAGCTGGGGAATGTTTAAGTCTGCCATAGCTCGCGCCAAACCCAGACCGTCGCAGGAGTTGAAGATGGCAAACTGGAGACCCCGATTAATCGCGGCAGTCAGAGCGTTTTTCAACTGGGCAATCGTGAGGCTATCGTCAGGGTTGATGGCAATTTCGCCGCTCGTACCATCGGGCTGGCTGGTGCTGTGGCCAGCAAAGCAGAGAATGTCCCAGCCTTGTTCGTCCCAGAGCTGCTGGTCGAGCTGGGGCCGGGTGGGTTCCACTAGAAACACGGTCTCGACTTGGGGCAATTGCTCTAATAGCATCCGGTCTTGCTGCACATCGATGCCAGCACTGTTGCCCAAAACCGCCAGAATTCGAACTTTGCCCGTAGGAACTCGCTGGACTCGGCGAGGACGGCCATACTCTGGCGCACTCAGTCCCACTTCAGCGAAGGGGTAGTCGTCAAAGAAGCTCCACAATTGCCAAGGAAAGCGACGCAGCAGCGGCTCTTCAGTCTCGATAATCAGGCGAATTTCATCGGTGGAGGCCAGATGGGTACGCAGGCGGCGGTCTACGCGGCGAAACGAGTCAGACTCTAGCCAGTGGTCGAGGGCCTGCTTCAACTGCTGCGACAGCGATTCTAGCAACGCCGGTGAGACATTGGTGATGCCTTCGGGTTCGATTTCGATGCCCATGGTTTTTTCGATCCGCAGATCGGTGGGGCGTCGCATACTCAAGCGCTGATTCAGGGCTATGTAGAGCGTCCGCCACTGGTCGTACAGCGCCGCTAGTGCGGGAGCCGCCGGTAAAGCGCCAACGAACTGGGTAGGAACCGTTTGAGCCGTTGGATTAGGGTGAGTGGAGTGGAGTAGCCCGGTTTGCTGCCCTATAGTTTGCTGCCCTATAGTTTGCTGCCCTATAGTTTGCTGAACCGTATGCTGAACCGTGACGACCGGAAAGCCGTCCTGCCAGGAGCCTTGCCCCAGTTTTAGGACAACAAGCTGTCTCATTGCTGTCTCCCGTTCACATGATGAAACGTTCGCTCACCTGAGCGCCGCCTAGCTCGATCTTCACCTGGAATTCTGTGCCCACCGGACAGCGGAAGCGACGCAGTTGAATGTAGCTATCTTCAGCGCCCGCCTGCACCGTTTGCAGCGTTTCTCCGGTTTCGGTCAGCAGCTTCAATTCCAGATTGGCCGGAACGGTCGAGGCATCGCCTGCCGGGTGAACCTGTACCAAAACGGCGACCCGTTCATCTTCGGTGCGGCTCAACTGCACCACTAAGGCTACGGTCTGATCTCCCAAAGCAATCAGCTTCACCTGCCGTGCATCCGCTGCTTCACGCCCCGACCGCAAATTCAACGCCAACTGTCGATCCGTTGCCAGCAAGGTTTCCAGCCTTTGCCAGCCAGAACTGACCTGCTGCTGGAACCACTGACCCAGATTTACCCGCGCCTCGGTTTGGGTGCGCCGTTGGTAGAGCTGCTGCCGCCAAGTCGAGGACTGGATCAAGCCGCCCCAGAAGGCAAACGGAACGGCCAATCGCGGCAAGGGTTGGGTTGCCAGCCGCTGGATCAAGGATTCGGCTTGGGCAGGAGCCAGTTCGGGCAGAGGGGCAACGGCAGCGCGAGTCTGGGCTTGGGGACAAAACTGCATCGTCACCCAAAGGGCATTCCAATCCTGCGTGAGCTGGTCGGCAGCCAAGCTGTAGGTCCGATCTTCCGCATCGTACTGCCCAAATGTTTTCAGGTCGTAATGGGTCGCGTAGCCCCATACCCGCAGCCAGGATGCTTCCCCATCCGCCTCACCATCGGATAGCTGCATTTGTACCGCCAGGTAATAATCCGCGATCCAATCGGGCAGATCGACCCACTCCTGCGGGACCGCCAGTTCGCCATCGTCGATTGCTTCGGTGGGAATCAGGGCCAACCGCCGGTCGCCAATCGTGATTATCGAGCCGCTCACCACTTCCCATAGGCTGGGCCACTGCCGCTCTTCTAGCCAACTGGTTGTTCTGGGTCCCTGTTCAGCCCGGAGCCAGTCCAACATCGCGGTCAGACAGAGGTGATTTAGATAGCCATTCCAGCGGCTGGCAGCACTACTGTAGGCAGCAGGTCGCCAAGCCTGCGGGACGGAAGCCAGTTCAAGCCAGAGTTCGGTTGGGTCAGCAAATGCAAACATGGTCTTGGATCCTTTGCTAGGTGGATGGAGCGGTTCCGTTCATTTGATAGCGAGCATTCAGCCACTCATCCAACGCGGTGCTCATGTCTTTTATTAGGGTGGGAGTGGGCGCAATATTCAGCGACTGGCTCCACTGCACCAGAGCGGTTAATAATTTTTCTCTCGCCTTACTCAACCGCCGCGACACCGACGCCTGACTGATCGCCATTTCCTGCATGATCTGCTGCTGGGTTTTGCCCTGCTGATAATACAGCCGCAAAATGTCCTGCGATTGGGAATCGAGCTGGCTCAGGGCAGTGGTGAGGGTCTGGTTCAGCTTAGCCTGCTGCTGGCTGCGGTCGTCGCTCTCTTCGGCTTCGATCAGTTCGGTCAG
Source organism: Leptolyngbya sp. NK1-12 (assembly GCF_032598965.1). Lineage (NCBI taxonomy): Bacteria > Bacillati > Cyanobacteriota > Cyanophyceae > Leptolyngbyales > Leptolyngbyaceae > Leptolyngbya > Leptolyngbya sp. NK1-12. The sequence continues at coordinate 3,506,170 of NZ_CP053586.1, read as the reverse complement.
GAGGGAGTCACTGGTAGGGTCGGCTAAGGTATCCTGCACTTCGGTAGCTTCTTCGCTAAATTTGGGCGTATTCAGCGAACCCACCGCTGGATAAAGGTAGGAACGCACCCAGTTCGCCATCTGAGTCAGCCAGCGTTCGATAGTAGCAGCTTGGACTGCTGGACCGGGTGGCACCAACTGATGACGCTCTTGGTTATAGAGCTGAGCCACCGCGTCCCAAAAGGCCGGATCGGGTTTGGGCAGTCTTTCTCCTGGTGCAGCGGGCACATAGAGCTGATTGAAGCAAATCCAAGCCAACCGATAGGGGGCTATTGTAGTTTCAGCCAGTCCGGCCTGATGCAGCGCCTCCAGCAACCGTTTCTTGCTCGTCCGTCGCAGTAGCGACCAGCCAGTAGACAAATCCACCACCTGCCGCTGCCGTAGCGCATCCCGTAACACACTGCCAAAGGCCATCCCGGCGTAGGTTTTGAGGCTGGCTCCTCGCTCTGGGTTGTAGCCCTTCAGCACGGCGGGCACCTCGGCGACGGCAATCTGAAAGCAATCTGGCAAGCGGTAGTGCAAATCGGTAAACTTGCGCACCGTCTGCTGAGCCGCCCAATAACATGACTCCTGTAGATAGGCACTCAGGTGCAATCCGGCCTGCGGCTGAGGATCCCCAGCCTGCACTCCCACCTGACTAGCGCCATTCCTGCCTAGAATGGCGACCTGCCAGTGCTTATACCAATACAGCGCCCAAAACTGTTCAGACGTAGGTACCTGCTTGGTACGCTCTAGCTGCTGCATTTGACGACGCAAACGGGCATCGGCAACCCAGCGATCGAAGCGGTCGGCTTCAAATTGCAAAAAAGTGGAGAACAGCTCAGTAATTTGCTGACGAGGACGCATAAATCAATCTGTTTTTGATTCATCCATTCTATCTCCAGCCAAACGAGCACCTGCTCCGGGTTCAGAGAATTGTAAACAATTGTCAATCGATATCCAGCTTGAGTGAATAAACCAGGCAACTCCTTCCTATAGCCCATTAACAGGAAACCGTTCCACCCAATTCACGCACTTCACCTCAAGGAGAATCAATTCATGGCAAGCTATCCCACCATCTACGACGACACCATTTTCGGCACTGCCGCTAACAACACCATCGACGCATTGGCAGGCAACGATACGGTGTTTGGTGGTTATGGAGATGACAAAATTTACGGGAATGCTGGTAATGATGTACTGCTCTACGGCGATTATGGTAACGATACAGTTTACGGCGGAACCGGCAATGACAATGTGATTGGAAGTTGGGGCAATGATTATTTATATGGAGAATCTGGCAACGATGTAATCGGCTTTGAAAGCACACATGATGAAATTGGCGATGACTATTGCGATGGCGGCAGCGGCGACGACAAAATTTATTCCGGCACCGGCAACGATACCAATTATGGCGGCTATGGATTCGATATCATCTACGCCGGCGCTGGCAACGATTATGTGAATGGCGGCCACTATTCCATCTACGACTACAGTTCTAATTACCTCTATGGTGAAGCCGGAAATGACTATCTGGTAGGTGGTTATGGTTATGACTATATGGATGGTGGTGCTGATAATGACACATTAGTTGGCATGAGTGGCGGCGATACCCTAATTGGTGGTTTTGGTAATGACAATCTATCTGGCGGCGATGGTGATGATTTCCTTAACGGCTATGGTTACACAGTAAACAACGATTCGCAGTATGACCATCTGACCGGCGGTGCGGGCAAAGATACCTTTGTCTTAGGCAGTTACTCTGGTGTGTTCTACAACGAAACCGGCGATGGCTACGCCGTCATCCACGACTTTAATTGGCAGGACGACCAGATTCAGGTAAAGGGCAATGCCAGTCAGTACAAGCTGGAATACACGAGCGTCAGCGGCATCGGCAGCTCAGCGCAAGACACGGAGATTTACTACACTGGTGGCGGCGGCAAAGAACGCATCGGTATCGTTAAAGACAACACTAACGTGATCATTGCCTACGACTTCAAGTTCGTCTAAGTTTGCTAAGTTTGCCAGCTAATGACTTCATTTTCGATTGACTGAGCTTGGCACAATCCAGATATGCCTGAGAACCCACGAGTTCTCTCGCAACAGACAGCAGGGAACGCAGGTATGGCTCACGCCGTACCTGTTTTTTTAATTAGTTTTATTCTCAAAATCGTGCTTTACAGCTATTCCTCTGGCAATTCGCCAAACCGTTGACGATAGCGTGCAAGTTGCTCCTCCGGCGTTAAATACCGCTTTCCTTGTTCGCTATACCAATACAGCGCTTCCCGTATCACGGTTCCGTCTTGGTAAGGGCTTCGGCCAATTCCCAGCCCTACCTCCGGCATCCAATAGGGTTCACCCATTTGCAACTGGTAGACACCATTTTCCAGTCGATACACTTCAAATGGTTGATGTTGGTCGCGCTGCCAATATTGAGGGTTGTAGATGACGTAATACAGCACTCCCAACTTGGCATAGGTAGTCATTTTAGTGTCGTATTCTCCACCCGGCATCAGCGACACCACTTCCAGCACCAGCGTGGGCACCACCCCTGCCTCTTCCCACACCACATAGCTTTTGCGAGATTCTCCTGCTTTATGGCGTTCTACCCCTAAGCTGAGAAACCCGTCTGGCACTACAGGTACCAACGGAGAAACTCCCGTGGTATGGTAAATTCCCATGTCCACGCCGAAGAACCAATCGTTGCGCTCTGCCCAAATGAATTTGAGTAGAAATAGCAAGATATTAGGAAGGAGATTTTGATCCTCGTTATCCACAGGCGTATCGTCAGAACATGGAAGTTCATCACTACTCGGCAGGTGAAGCCATCGGTCAGACTGTACCATTGCAAACACCGCTGTTAAGGAAATCAGTAACTTGATTTTAGGAGATTACTGTAGGTCTGAATAGGTCCGACAAAATCTCTAACAAAACCGCAGCAATCAGCGATTCGTCTGGGAAATTACAGCTTATGATTATTCGCTATTGCACGAAGGGTTTCTCCCATTCACTAATCCGGAAAAGCGGTACCAGTCATCGGATCGCGGATATACAAACCCAGCGTCAGAGACTGTAAAACTTCATCCCAAACTGGCGTCATCTTTTCGGCTTCATCGGCCCAATACTCAAACGTAATTAAACACTGCACGTTGGAGCCTAAACCAATACAGATGCGCGAAAATGCCTCACGAGGCGCTTCTTGGGTATCGATGAATTTTAGTTCGGTCCAGACAATCTGGGCGGTTTGGCGTTTTACCGTAAAAATCTCGCTGCGGGAAATTACATTGCGGTGATCATCTTCCACCACTTGCTTTAATAGCGGCTTAAGCGGTACCAAGCTCCAATCGGCGGGCGGCAATTTGTTAAAGGACACCTCTAAGCGGGCATTGTCGTTAGGCGGCTCCCCATCCAGAAACCGAAAAGACTTCTCATCTGGCTCAAACACCCAATCGGCAGGCACATCAAACCGCACTGCACCTCGACCCGCCACAAAAATCTTGTAGCCCGGTTTCGATTGCCAATGGTGACCAGGCTGGAGGTCAAGCGTTTCCTTGATCCACTTGAGATTGTGTTTTTTACCCTTTGCCATAGCGTTTCTGCAATCCTGTTGACGCCCGTTGGGTTCATGGTACCAAACCCACTCCAGTCCAGACCAAAGCCGATCAACAGACTACATGACCCCGACTCAATTCCTCTAAAATACTCTTAACATTTCTTAAGAAACGCAGAGAGGAGCACCCATGTTAGAACTATCCCAGAGTTTGAGTCAGTGGCTAGAGCCAATCGCCACTTGGTTTCGCAGTATGAATATCCCAGAGCCAATTGTCCACTGGGGCCACCCGCTGATGATGGGCATCGTGGTGTTCGTCATGGGCAGTGTAGTTGGGCTAACCGGATGGCGAGGCCGGCAGCTAGGCGGAGCCGAAGCCGCCAAAAGCTGGGCTGACCACAAGAAAATTGCCCCGCTGATGTTTTTGTTTATCGCGCTCGGCTATACCGGCGGTGTGTTGTCCCTGGTGATGCAGCAACAGCCGATCCTGCAAAGCCCCCACTTCTGGACTGGTTCCGCCGCAATTGTCTTGCTGACCGTAAATGCGCTGTTGGCAGCGGTCCGATTTGGGAAAAATAAGACAGCCCTGCGGACGACCCATGCCTATGTCGGCAGTGCGGCCCTGTGCCTGCTGTTTCTCCATGCCATCTTTGGCCTGAAGCTGGGCTTATCGATCTAGATTGTCCCGCTAAACTGTCCTGATCGCTAACCACCGTTTGCCGACCGTTTGCCTAGCAGTTCGCGGTTGAGAAACACCTTGCCGCAAAGGGATCGATTCAGGATAGGCAGTTTCCCCCACTTAGTTGCGTTCTGCCAGCTTGCCCCCAACTGCTGTTCTAGTCTTACTGGCTGAGCCAGTTGCAGAGTGCTTCTATGATGGCGACGACTGCCGCGATTTTTTGCTTGGCGTATATTTTGGGCTTGTTGTTGGCTGGTGTTCCGGGTCGTTGGGCGGGAATTCCTCTGGGAGCGATTGTGGTGCTGGTGGGCAGCATTACTGTCGCTAGTACAATTCGACGAGTTTGGCGGGCGGCTCCTAAGCCCTGGGTTTGGTTAGCGGCGGGGCTGGTGGGGGTAGTGGCGGTGCTGTATTTGCAAATACGGCTACCCCAACCTAGCCCGACGGATATTTGCCATCTCGTTCCAGCTCAAACTTTTGCCCTAAGTACAGCTAACCCCAGGCTACAAACCGCCCTACGGCCAGAAGAATCAGTAAGCTGTACGGCTACTACACCCGCGCGGTCAGAAAAATCACCAACCGATGCTTCTGACCGCAAACCAGGAGCAGCAACATCAGCTCAGGCTGGTCTAGTGCAGGTGTCGGGCAAAGTGGTTTCGGCTCCTCGTCTAAGGCGCAGCCAGCGGCTTCAGTTCCAGCTAGCGGCAACGCAGGTGCAGCCTATACAGTCCGAGCAGAACACGCAATCTCCGCCCCAACCCGTTAGCGGTACCGTCTATGTCACCGTTCCTGCATCGGCAGGCGAACAGATCTATCCAGGGCTGACGCTCACCGTCGCCGGCTCACTCTATCGTCCTAAGCCAGCAGCAACCCCTGGAGGATTCGACTTCGCCCAATATCTGGCTCAGCAAGGTATCTTTACCGGACTCCACGGCACTCGCGTCCTCTATCCGGCCACGGCAAAACCAGCTCCGCCCCTATTCTGGGCCATGCGGCAACGAATTGTGCAGGCACAAAATTTTCGCGTAGCCGGTGGGGAAGGAGCGCTAATTAGCGCCATGGTGATGGGCAAAAGTGCGGTGGATGTGCCCTACGAGATTCAGGATCAGTTCAAGCAAACGGGTTTAGCCCATGCCTTAGCCGCATCTGGAGCGCAGGTTTCCTTACTGCTGGGCGTGATTCTGGCTTTGACTCGGCGCTTTGCCAGTCGGATGCAGTTTGGGCTGGGAGCCGTTACCTTACTGAGCTACATTGGCCTGACTGGAATCGAAGCGTCGGTGCTCAGGGCTGGCATTATGGGCGGAGTCACCCTGCTGGCTCTCACGATCAACCGCAAAGTTAGACCTGTGGGTTCCCTGCTGTTGACGGCCACAGTGCTGCTGTTGGTTAATCCGCTTTGGATTTTGGATTTGGGATTTCAGCTCAGTTTTTTGGCAACCCTGGGTTTGTTAGTCACAGTGCCGATTGTCTCAAAGTGGCTCGACTGGCTGCCGGTTACCTTCGCGTCGATGGTGGCCGTTCCGTTAGCTGCTTTTGTTTGGACCATGCCAATTATGCTGTTTGCCTTTGGCGTGATTTCGCCCTACAGCATTTTGATCAATGTGTTGGTGAGTCCGCTAATTGCGCTGATTAGCTTGGGAGGGATGGTTAGCGCGGTTGCGGCTCTGCTTTACCCAGCGGCAGGCAGCTGGCTGGCTTGGGTACTGGCCTTTCCAGCTCGGCTGCTGATCAAAATCGCTGAGGTCGGCTGTCAGCTTCCGGGTAATACCTTCGCCGTTGGTACAATTAACGTTCTTCAGGTTGGGCTGCTGTATGGTCTGATCCTGCTGATTTGGCAATGGCAACGCCTGCATCGCTACTGGTGGTTAGCCGGATTGGTGGGAGTTGGATTAGTAGCTGTACCAGTTGGCTACACTGCCGCTAATTTGTCTCAGGTGACGCTGCTCCCAACTTCCGATCAGCCTGCACTCGTGATTCAGGACAAAGGCAAAATTGGATTGATTCACAGTGGCAACCTCAAAGATGTGCAATTCAGCCTCTTGCCATTTCTACAACAGCAAGGCATTAACCAACTCGACTGGGCTATCGCTCCCAGTCTGACCACAGACAGCATCGAAGCATGGCAAACGCTGATTCAGGCTAAACCAGTCAATATTTTTTACGGTAGTCCCAGCAGTAGCAGCAATACTTCTAATTCATCTCGCAATACATTTACATCTGGTTCTACAACAACTTACACAGAATTATTCGAGCAGGTAAAAAGCCAACAGGGAGTTGCCTTACCCCTTTCCATAAGCCACAAAATTCAGGCTGGTGGTACCAGAGTTGAGCTGATCGATACGAGGCCGGATATTCTGCGCCTACAGTTTCATCACCAAACCTGGTTGTGGCTCAAGGGTGTGCCTAATCTGAAGCGGCAGGCTGACTTGGGGCGGCGGTTATCCAAAATAGATGTGATTGCTTGGTCCGGTAATCCCCTCAGCCCCCAACTGTTAGAAAAACTCCAGCCCAAAACTGCCATTGTGTTTGGCGACCTGACCGATCCGACCACACAACAGTGGCTGCTTCAGCATCGCGTTACCCTACATTCTCTGCCGCAGAACGGCGCAATCCAATCGACGCCCAAGGGTTTTGTAGCCATGCAGAAGGATTAAAGTCGAATTGCCACAACCCAAAATTCGATTTGCAGATCGCCGAATTGCACCCTCACGCATTACAATAGATCGGTTGCCTCTGGAGAGGTGGCAGAGTGGTTGAATGCGCTTGACTCGAAATCAAGTTTGGGGTCACACCCAACGGGGGTTCGAATCCCCCCCTCTCCGTTCACAATTTGGCTTAGTTCTGCTCTTCACGCATCGCCGTTTTGGGACTGTCGCCGCTGTGCCAGTTCCCGCAAGATGTTGCGTGTTTCAGTTTGTAGACCTACCATCTGCTGACGAAACTCTGCCCGATCCCGCTGTTCAGCGGCAAGAAAGGCATTGGACTGAGCGATGTAGGCGTTGACGTTAGCATTCAACGCATCGAGGTCAGAGGCTAACGTACTCAACAAGCTAACCAGATCTCCAGCGGTGTCTTGAATGAGTTGCCGTGTCTGCTGATTGAATTGCTCAAGTTGCACTTGAAAGCGGTCTTGTCGTTCCGATAGTTGCTGAGTTGATTGCTCAAGCTGTACCTGAAAGCGGTCTTGTCGTTCCGATAGTTGCTGAGTTGATTGCTCAAGTTGCACTTGAAAGCGGTCTTGCCGTTCCGATAGTTGCTGAGTTGATTGCTCAAGTTGCACTTGAAAGCGATCCTGTCGTTCCGATAGTTGCTGAGTTGATTGCTCAAGTTGCACTTGAAAGCGGTCTTGCCGTTCCGATAGTTGCAGCAGAATTGCTTCAATCCGGTCCAGTCGTTCAGTCATTCAACCTTGCCCCAAATCGAAATTTAGAACCTGCTCCATTCTCTGAAGCATTTCTTCAACTAGAGCAGCGCATAACCGTGCAGCTTTGATATTGCGCTAGTCAGCATGATTAATTCTAACCTTGCTTGTCAGTGCTGTAACTGTAACAGAGCGACAACATCCGTGCTTGGTGGATTCGTCTTTCTATGCTCAAATGGGTAGAAACATGCCAGAGGTTTGGAGTTTGGGAGGGAAGGATGATTAGACGCTTGATTAATTATCTAATCGAAGGTCTGGTTCCTAACGATGACTCGTTGTGTTTAATTGCCAGAATCAATGGCAGCGCTGGGTTTGAACCCCACTCACCAGCCATTCTGACCCGACTCAATGACTTCGAGCAGGGACATCGTTCTCCCAGCATCACAATCGGTAACAGCGAATATCGGTTTTTTGCCAGTTGCACCGACCTTCACCAGCACTATCAGGGAGTCTGGCCCTATGATGCGGCAGAATGGTTCATTCAATACACCACCTACATGGCCGCGGTAGAAAGTATTCGAGATACCTACCATCAAATGCGCGAAATGGATCCAGATAGCTTGTCCCCTGACGAGCGAGAGCTGCATTTGCAACGGCTAGCGGATATGGAGGAAGTTGCAGTAGCCGTCGAGCGAGGTCGTTTGCAATTTATGGCACAATGGTGAAATTTCCCGCCAATTTGGGGCCTGGTAACGCGCGAATGGAGTTGTTAGAGTCATGTCGGAAGATATCAACATCGAGAAGCTTGCCAGTGTCCTGAATAATACGAGTCAGCAAGGCAAAACCAGTTTTGTCAAAATGCTTTGGCAAAATCAGCCAACCGAAGCCCGAACCCAACTGATGCCGTTGCTGAACGCGGAAGCCCGCCAAATTATTGATGCTATTTCCACTGCTCAAACAGAACCTGGCCCTTAATACATTTCACAACTCACTTGGGACCGATCTAGCTGAGGCTGAGGGCGAGCCATCAAGAACCATTTTTTCCAAAGCGGTTTGTAAGTCCTGGGTTAGTTCAGCCACCGCTTGCCGTCGGTTAGTTTGATGAGCTGCTCGGCGAGCTGTAACCGAAATCGGCTGATCGATAGTAATTTCCACGCGCTGGGGTCCTAATCGGGGGCGTTTGGTAGGGTCTTTGCCCTTCAAGCGCGTCACTGTGTCCCACACCAAAAGTAGAGTTTCAGCTAGTCGGTCCACCGATGGTTTTTCTAGGATGTAGCGTCCCGTCACGCTAACAAAGGTTTCTACTAAGCGCATGTGCCAGAGCCGCAGAGCCGATTCTTCTGCAATTCGGTCGGCTAATCCGCGGGCTGCTGGAGGAAGTTGAGCCAGATTGTCCAAGTCTTCTCGATAGATCCACTCCCATCCCGCCTGCTCTAACCGCCGACAGCGATCGGTAACGGTTCCCTTGGGTTGGAGGCCAAAGTATTGTTCCGCAACGCTAAGAGCTGCATTCATCAATCGCTGGAGTCGGGCGGCGATAGCATCGTTAACGCTTAGGGGCGATTCTGCCTCAGTCACTGGGATTTTGAGATTCTGGTGATAGAACCTGCTATAAAAGTCCTCCATCACGGTCAGCAAATGTTCGCTCAGGCGCAAAAGCCGCCGATAGAGCAATAACTGCTGCGGACTCACCGTAGAGGGAACGCCCGTGATTTCCGGTAGATCGGCAGCAGTCGGGGCGGTTAACCCACAATCGGCTTCGAGCTGAGTCAGTAGCTGGGCAATCGCATCCCAGGGTGGAGCTACATAGTAATAACGAATGCCGATTGGCACAATCAGCACCTCTTGATCACGGTTGGCTTTGTGCAGATCCTCCACACACCAGAAACCAAACTGGGCGATTCCCGGTTCAATCGGGCTGACAATTTCTGCATGACCGTTGGTTGCCCCTTCTGGAGCTGCTGCCATTGGAAACCTGCCGTCGGTAAAAAGCTGTCGAATCGAGCGTAATCCAGGCAGATCTACCCTGCCACGTCGAATTGGTGTGCCACCTAGCTGGGAGAGCAACCAGCCCACGGGCTTACCCGCCCAGAGCGGAATGCCGCGATCGTAGATGAAATGGGCATGGGTCGGTAAATCTAGCTTCACGCCTTGTTGTTTTGCGACTTGCGGTATACAACGGGCTAACAGCTGGAATAGGCCAAACGGGTCGTTAACACTAGGATGGCGAAACGCCATCATGAACCGAATTTCACCCACCTGAAATTGACGATACAGTTCAACAAGACGTTCAGCGTGATGTACCTTCACATCTACAATTTGCACTCGCCAACGGGTCCACAGCGGTAATAGCCAGCGAGCCACTTGATAAACTAGCGGATTAAAGGCGGGTGGAATAAATTCGAGCGGCGGTTGGGCTTGGGTAATCAAATCAGACAAGGCGTCATCTCCCTTAGGCAGGATGACATTAAGATTAACTCAGTTAAAAGAGGGAGAGGGAGGAAGGGGGGACAGTTTTGGGGTTTAAGTTTTGTATAGCCGTCGGCATTATAGAACAGCATAGCCTGCGTAGCACCTAGTTCTGTAGCTTGCTTTGATCATGAAGCTTTGATCATAAAAGGAAATAGTAGGTGATTGAATACGTAAATAGATAAGTGAATGACAATTAAATTGTACTCAATGAGCATTCAATCAGGTATTCAATCAAGTATTCAATCACCTCTATTCTAAGCACGATCAAGTCTAAGCACGATCAAGTCTAAGCACGATCAAGTCTAAGCACGATCAAGCTGGGCTAAACCAACTAAGCTCAATCAAACTAAGAGGGTGTTTTAAAAGTCGCCGATGCAACCCGAACCGCCCCCTACATCCCCCATAAATGGGGGACTTTGAACCAGAAATACGGGATCGGAAGTCCCCCACTGGTGGGGGGTTGGGGGGCAATGCAACACGTTTGATACTCTTCAAACATCCTCTAAGCCAAATCAAACAACAACACTTCAGCATCACTATGGGCCAGCACCTCTAGCTGGGTTTCGTCACTAATAGCAGCTCCATCGCCCGCTTCTAGGGAAAGGCCGTTCAAGCTAACTTTGCCTTGGGCCACCTGCAACCAGGCATGACGGCCCGGACGTAGCGGAAAGTTGAGTTGCTCGCCATCGGTTAGTAGAGCGGCATACAAATCCACATCTTGATTGATATGAATTGCACCATTGCTCGAATTGCCTCCCGCTAATAGCCGCCACTGATTTTGACGAGTTTCGGCTGGAAAGGCGACTTCGGCATAGCTGGGAGTGAGACCGCGTTGCTCTGGCACAATCCAGATTTGCAGAAAGTGGACTGGCTCGCTGTCAGACGCATTGAACTCACTGTGGGTAATGCCGGTGCCAGCGGTGATTCGCTGTACTTCATTGGCGTGAATTGTGGCGGTGTTGCCCATACTGTCACGATGGCTTAGCGCCCCCGAAAGCACATAAGTAAGAATTTCCATGTCCCGATGGGGATGGGTAGGAAAGCCACCGCCGCCTGCTACCCGGTCTTCGTTGATCACGCGCAGGGCACGAAAGCCCATATGAGCCGGATCGTAATAATTGCCAAAGGAAAAGCTGTGACGGCTATCTAACCAACCAAAGTTAGCATGACCCCGCTCACCGGCAGGACGCAGCGTAATCATAGTCTTCCTCCAAAGTGTTTTCTAGAATTTCGATGAGTGTGTAGCAGCAAATCAGTCAGGGCAGCCAAGCGATTCAAGTAAATGTAGAGAACTATCAGACTGAATTTGGGGCTGTTTTTAGACTGCGCTCAGGTGATCTGAATTAACCCTGTCTCGATCAACATCGCTGTCCTTTCACTGCTTCTAAATTGAGTTTATAGTAGAAACAGGTTAAACGGGAAGTATGCACTTCAAAGTAAGGTACTACCCAAAAAGATACTATGCAAACACCATCTGAATTAATGAAAGTTCTGTCAGATTGAATCTAGTCAGCTCTATGAGTACTCAAACCAATAATCAAATCAACCATCAAACCGAATCTCCTGAGACGACCTATTCCCACGGTAGACTCACCTGTGCTGTCGAAAGTACGCTTGATGTGATTGGCGGACGCTGGAAAGTGCTAATTTTACGCGAACTGTTTCAGGGCGTGCGGCGCTTCAATGAACTGCATCGTTCCCTGCACGGCATTACCCAAAAAATGCTGACCCAGCAATTGCGTGAACTAGAGGAAGACGGCATCATTCATCGCGAGGTGTATCTTCAGGTACCGCCCAAGGTAGAATATTCCCTCACCGAAACAGGCGAAACCCTTAAACCGATCTTGGATGCTATGCATGAGTGGGGCGTCAAGTATCTAGAACGTCGAGCCAATACACTTTCAACAGAAACCGGAGTAAAGCAAACCGAAGTAAAGCAAACCGAAGTAAAGCAAACCGAAGTAAAGCAAAAGTAAATCAAATCAATAAGTGTTGTTCTCAAAAAATCTAGAATCTTTGTTCGTTGATGATTGAGCTGGGTTCAATATGTCAATCCTAAGCAAATCCCTTTACAATCAGCTTTGGGCAAGACTCAATCACCTCCAGAACTCAAATATCCTTCAGAACTCGAAATTAAGACTATGGCTAAGCCGCGTGTGCTTTCTGGCATTCAACCCACTGGAGAACTACATTTGGGGAACTACCTGGGCGCAATTCGCAACTGGGTTGAGATCCAGCAGCAGTATGACAGTTTTTTATTTATGGCAGACCTACACGCCATCACCGTGCCCCATGACCCCACCAAGCTGGCTGCCAACACCTATCAAGTTGCGGCGATGTATTTGGCCTGCGGGATTGACCTGAACCACGCCACAATTTTTGTCCAGTCTCACATTCCGGCCCACAGCGAACTGGCTTGGCTGTTTAGCTGCATCACGCCACTCAATTGGCTGCAAGACATGGTGCAGTTCAAAGAAAAAGCGGTTAAACAGGGGGAGAACGTCGGTACTGGCCTACTCACCTACCCGGTTTTACAGGCCGCCGATATTTTGCTCTATGAACCTGACAAAGTACCTGTTGGCGAAGACCAAAAGCAGCACCTAGAGCTGACCCGCGACATTGCTGCCCGGCTTAACTATCTGTTTGGCAAACCTGAGTCACCCGTTCTAAAACTGCCAGAGCCAATGATTCGCGCCGAAGGAGCACGGGTGATGAGCTTGGCCGACGGCACCAAGAAAATGTCCAAATCCGACCCCTCGGACCTAAGCCGAATTAACCTCCTCGATCCACCCGACCAGATTCAATACAAAATCAAGCGCTGTAAAACGGACTCGATTCGCGGTTTGACCTTCGATGATCCAGAACGGCCAGAGTGTAATAACCTGCTCAGCCTCTATATGTTGTTGTCAAACCAAACCAAAGCAGCCGTTACTGCCGAATGTCAGGATATGGGCTGGGGCCAGTTCAAGCCGCTGCTCACTGATACCATGATCGCTGCCCTCAAACCTATCCAAGACCGCTACCACGAAATCATGGCCGAACCGGGCTACCTAGAATCTGTGTTGCGCCAAGGCCGCGAAAAAGCCGAAGCTATCGCTAATCCAACCCTGGCCAAGGTGAAGGCGGCATTGGGCTATTCGGTGCCGGTTTAGGGCTTGTTTCTTGATCATGGGTAAGAAAGCTAACCGGCAACTCAATGACTCTTGGCTCCTAGCTCCTGACTCCTGGATCCTCACTGCTGGCTCCTGCCCACCAACAATCCTTGCTATGTCTATGCCAACCATTTCTCCAGCTCTGCTTGACACCTTCATGCCCTGGGCCTTTGCAATTGGGATTAACTCGATTCTATTTGGGATTGCCTGGTTTGTGCCCAAAAAGCTGCTGACGCCTGCCGGATTGTTACATGCCTGGATTCTGGGGATCATCCTCTGGGGCACGCTAGGGTGGCGCGGTTATCTGGTGATGCTGTTTTACTTTCTGGTCGGCTCGGCGGTGACTCGCATCGGGATGGCCGAAAAAGAAGCCGCGGGGATTGCAGAAAAGCGCTCCGGAGCCAGAGGACCAGAGAATGTTTGGGGATCGGCACTGGTGGCGGCTCTCTGTGCCTTGGCGGCCTATAGCTTTGCTACGTTTCCCTCTACCTGGACACCGCTGATTGTCTCGCTGCTGGTGTTGGGCTATGTGGCCAGTATGAGCACCAAACTCTCGGATACTTGCGCTAGTGAAGTTGGCAAAGCCTACGGCAAACGCACATTTTTGATCACAACCTTGCAGCCAGTAGCTCGTGGAACTGAAGGAGCCGTTAGTTTAGAAGGCACGCTGGCTGGCATACTGGCATCGGCTGCAATCGCGTCTTTAGCTTGGGGGTTGGATTTAATCAGCCCCATTGACATCGGCATTTGCGTCGTTGCTGCTTTTGTAGCGACTAATTTAGAGAGCGTGATCGGAGCGACCCTGCAATCGCGGTTTAGCTGGCTAACCAACGAGATTGTCAATGTGCTGAATACCTTGATCGGTGCGGTAGTGGCGATTCTTATTGCTCTACTGATCCGTGTCGGTGTTTAACCAATCACTGCAAAGTCCTACCCTCAGCCCACCTTAAAGATTGACATATCGCCGCAAAAAGGCTTCCAGCGTTTCCAACTTGAAGTTAAACATTGATTCTAGGGCTGCTACTTCTGTCGGAGTGCAAAAGAACTCATTGGCCAGCAGGGTTCGCAGGGTACCTAGAGACTTTTGAGCCGCTGGATTCACAAACCCCAGTACAGTCCGCACCCCATCCAATGCAGCCAAGGGCGGATTAATCACCACTGGCTCCCGATTAAATATACGGCCAAAAATGCGCGGTACATCGGCACGAGTCAGAATTTCTGGCCCTCCCACAGCTAAGGTTTGATTCAGGGCTGCCGGGGTAGTTACCGACTCAACCGCGAGCCGAGCTAGATCGTCGGTGCTGACAATCGAGGTACGCGACTGGGGATCGCCCACTAGTAGGTAAATGCCGGTCTGGCGGAACTGATCGGCAAGCGGCAATAAGTTCGAGGCAAACCCCGATGGCCGCAAAATTGTGTAGTTGAGGCCGCTGTTGCGCAGATATTGTTCGACTGCCCACTTGGCTTTGAACACCGGCGCATCTTCATAGCCGCGATCAGCTCCCAGCACCGAAATGAAGACAAAATGCGCTACGCCTGCGGCTTTAGCAGCATCGATCAAATCAATATTGGCTCGGTAGTCCAATGCCTGTGCCCCACCCCGACTCGACGCATTCGACCCATGGGCGCTAATCACATAACGGACTCCCTGGCAGGCTTTTTGAATATCGCGTTCTTCTAATAAATCGCCAATAAAAATCTCGGCTCCCCGATGCTCCAGCTCTCCATAGCGGGAGGTGAGCTTGACAAAGGCTCGGATCGGTTGCTCTCGTTCCCGCAGCAGTCGCCCAATTCGACGCCCCAATCCTCCGGTTGCACCTGTAACTAAGAACATGCCGATCCTCCCAATTCCTGCAGCCGTTTACGTAGGAATAATTGCCGAGGTTGCCCCAGCAGCAGCGTGACGGGGTTCACCTCAATTCGCTGCACTCGATAACCTGCTTTCCAATATAGACGCCGCGCTTGGTGATTGTTTTCTAAAACATGCAGGTAGAGATCGCTAAAGCCCCAGTCCAGAGCAATTTTTTCACAGGTCTGCAACAACTGCTGGGCAATTCCCTGCCGTCGATAGTCGCTTTTAACCGCCAAGTTGGACAAGTAAAGATATTTAGTATTCCAGGGTTGCAGCAGGGACGGTGTTTTCAAGCTCAGCTCTACGGTGCCGACTAAGGTATCACGACCAAGCACCAAACCAGTTGGGGCAACTCGTCCGCTCAGTTCTGAAAAAGCCTGTCCTTTTAGCGTTGGTTTGACAGCCACTAAACAGGCATAGTGGCTGCTACGGCTATGAAAGCGGCTCTTCAAATCTTCATAGATTCCAGCTTTCAGGAGAGGATAAACCCACCGCATCCAACCCTCTTGACCGTGAAAGCTGCTAGCAAGCAAATCTGCTAACGCGAGTAGATCCTGCTGCCGAACAGTGCGCGTCAAGAAGGAAGTATCGCTACGGGTTTGATAAGCAGACTGGTCGTGAGCCGGGGTTGAATTAGGTGATGAGGACGACAAAGCTTCTGGGTGCGGGGTAGACATGCGTTTAGAAGGGGGGGATGCCCTCATTGTAGTCCTGAGAATTAGTTATAGGACTTCAGTTAAAAGCCTTACAGGACTGGGCACTCTCTAGATCAGGTTTAAGTATCTAAACCGTTTCATTCGCACCTGATTTCCGATCGACCTGATTTCGATCAAGCTAAGACTGAAATGATGCCTAAAATACGTGACCATTTGCAGATTTGATGAAGCAGATGCAGCCTGAGAGCCAAAAATCGACAGGAAGCTGTATATTCGGTGCTAAACAGACAGTTATCGCTCCTAAAGAGTGAAAATGCCAATTTTATCTATCCGTTTAGCCAAAGCCCCGTTCAACCAACCGACTAGCCTCCTAGGAATTCTTTGTGCTCTATGAATAGAAACTGGAATAAAAACTGCCTATTCGTGAACATTACACCGACAAGCATCCCTAGCGTTCGGTACCGTCCTAGGCAGTTGACTGGCCACGGTTGATCTCAGCCCACTTGCCGAAATCTCTAACTGTTGACAACTGTTGACGCCAAGCGCTAGAGCATTTCTGCCTCAGGCATTTTTACTTGACAAAGCCCTACTCATCTAACTGCCCTCAAACCGAGGAGAGCGGTGCATGAAATCTTTAGATCCAAACAAACCTTCGATTTTAGTGGTGGATGATGAGCCAGACAACCTGGATCTGCTCTATCGCACCTTTCACCGAGAATTTAAAGTATTGCGAGCAGAGAATGGTCCGGCAGCGCTGGAGATGCTAGCGCAGGTAGGTGAGGTAGCCGTGATTATCTCTGACCAGCGCATGCCGATGATGAGCGGCACTGAGTTTCTTAGCCTTACTGCTACCCAATACCCAGATACGATTCGGATTATTTTGACCGGCTACACCGATGTAGAAGATCTGGTCGAGGCGATCAACTCCGGTAAAGTATTCAAATATGTCACCAAACCGTGGGATGACGAAGAGCTAAAAGCCGTAGTGCGGCAGGCCGTGGATACCCACAATGTCCTTAAAACTCGCACCCAAGAGCTGCGGCGAACCTTACGGCAAGAATCCCTGCTGAATGCAATTACCAACACGATTCGGGGCGCGCTCAACTACCGTGAGATTTTACAGACAATCGTGATCACGGTGGGGCAAATGTTTGACGTAGACTGCTGCATTTTGCGTCCACTTCAGAACAATCAACTTCAGGATGAAGCGTTTATTTACCAGGCAGCCCAGTCTAACGAGTCGCCCGCCTATGAGATTCTCAAACATACCGTTTGGGAAACCGATCAGGTGCTGGTGATTACTGATGCCTTGACTGACGAACGGATTTTAACCGCGATCTCTGAGCAGCAACAGGCCTATCAGTCTGCCGAGATCGCCTCCAGCTTGATTGTGCCGCTGATCTGTCAGCAGGAGTTAATGGCTGTACTGGCTCTCCACCAGTGCAAGCACCGCATCTGGCAGGATGACGAAGTGCAGCTCGTAGTGATGGTCGCTGACCAAGCTGCTCTTGCTCTGTCCCAAGCACGGGCCTATGAGCAGGTGCGTGCTCTAGCGAAACGAGAAGCTCTGGTTAACACGATTACAGCCGCTATTCGCTCTAGCCTGGATCCCCAGGATATTTTTGCGGCCATTACCCAACAGTTGGGGCAGGCACTGCACGTAGATGGCTGTGCTCTGTCGCTGTGGACCGAAGACGACGAGTTTGTTCAGTGCGTTGGCCTCCACGATGCGACCCAATCTATTGCTGCCGCGTTTTTGTCCTCTGAAGCAGAACTGACTGGATTTGCCAATCGGCAACAATTGCCCCAGTCGTTTGCCCCAATTGATGGCAACCCGGTTTTGCAGCAGCTATTGACGACTCAGGCTCCCGTAGTCATCGATGACTTGAGCCAGCATGCAGAATTGCATGTCTCGGACTTGCCGCTACGTGCTCCGGCCAGAGCGCTGTTAGTGGTCCCCCTGCTCTATGACGGCAAAATTATCGGCAGCATTTCCCTCCGGCAGATTCACCAGCCGCGCCAGTGGGAACCCGCTGAAGTGGAGCTAGCCCAGGCCGTGGCTGCCCAAGCCGCAATTGCCGTGCAGCAGTCTCGGCTCTACCAAACGACTCGCCAGCAAGCCGAAAAGCTGCTCGAACTGGATCGGCAAAAGACCGAATTTTTCCAAAATGTATCCCACGAATTTCGCACGCCGCTGACGCTGACGCTTGGCCCGCTGGAAGCTGCAGTCGAACAACAGCAGGGACTATCCTATGAGCAATCGGTGATTGCGCTGCGCAACTCCCGCCGACTCCTGCGTTTGGTCAACCAGCTCCTCGATCTCCAGCGCCTCGATGCTGGACGCATGCAGCCCCATTTCCACCCCTGCGACCTATTGGCCTTCATCGAGCAAGTGGTGGACTCCTTCCGGCCCTACTGCGCTAAAAAGCAAATTGAGCTGCGGACCTGTTTAGAAGCTTGCCCCTCGGTTTATCTCGATCTGGAAAAGTTCGACAAGGTGCTCTATAACCTGCTGTCGAATGCGATCAAATTCACAGAAGCGGGCGGCAAAATCGAGGTCTGGCTACAAACGGCAGAGCATCACTGCTTAGTGCAGGTGAAGGATACGGGCATTGGCATTCGGCCCGACCAGATTCCCTATCTGTTTGATCGGTTTCGGCAGGCTGATGGTTCGGCTAGTCGCAGCTATGAAGGCAGCGGTTTAGGATTGGCGCTAGTGAAGGAACTGGTTGACCTGCATGGTGGCAAAGTTACGGTGGAATCTAGTTATGGTGAAGGCACAACCTTCTCAGTGTTGCTGCCGCTGGGTAAGGCCCATTTGCCAATTGCTCAAGTGAGCGAGCGACCGGCAGAATTGGAACAGAGCCGCGCCACAGTTGAATTAGCTGACATTGAAACCGAACTGCAAGGTCAGGAAGATTACGTCCAAGGGCAAATCGACGGACTGAACAAAGCAGTTCCATCAGCTATCTCACTAGAGATTCCTACAGTGATTTCCGGAGCGGAAACCGCCCCAATCTCTCAGACCACTTCTCAGACAGTCGATTCATCCGCCAGAATTCTGGTAGTGGATGACAATGCCGACATGCGTAGCTACGTTGCCAGCGTCTTGCAGCGGGCCGGATACCAGGTTTGTGCTGCCCGCCACGGAGAAGAAGGCTTTCATGTCGCTCAAGCGCAGTCCCCCCACCTGATCGTCACCGATTTAATGATGCCGCGCGTTTCTGGATTGGAAATGATCCAAATGATTCGCCAACACCCGCTCCTCCAGGGCACGCCCATCGTTCTACTAACGGCCAAGGCCGACGAAGATACCCGCATCGAAGGCACCGAAATGGGAGCGGATGCCTATCTGGCCAAACCGTTTAACGACCGGGAGCTATTGGCCGAAGTCCGCAATTTGCTTGCCCTCAAAGCCAACGAGCGCCGGATTGCCGAGCTGAACACCTACCTGACCGAATCGGTTTTGCAGCGCTTTTTGCCACCAGCCCTAGTCCAAAAAGCTGCCAAAGGGGCACTATCCCTTGATTTGCGTCCCGAACCCCGCGTGATCACGGTGCTATTCAGTGACATTGTCGGCTTTACCGAGCTATCAAATACCTTGCGGGCCAGACGGGTAGCCGAACTGCTGAACGAATATCTATCAGAAATGACCCGCACTGTGTTTGACAATGGTGGTACGGTCGATAAATTCGTGGGCGATGCCATTCTGGCCATCTTTGGTGCTCCAGAGGAAATTAGCCCCAACGAGCAAGTACGCCGCGCCATTGCCACGGCCCACCAAATGCAGCGCGCTCTTGACGCCCTCAACGAACGCTGGCAGGCCCAAGGCATCAGCCGCGTCCAGTTTCGCTGTGGTATCCATCAAGGCACAGCCGTAGTAGGCATGTTTGGTAGTCGTGAACGGTCTGACTACACTGCCATTGGTCCCAGCGTAAACATTGCCGCTCGTCTGCAAGAAGCCGCAGAACCCAATGCAATTCTGGTTTCGGCAGCCGTAGCAGACTACCTGGACGACAGTGTTTCGATCACCAAATTCAGCCCCCTGAAGCTCAAGGGCGTCGATGAAACTGTCCTGACCTTTGCAGTGCAGTCGATTAACATGCAGATGATGGGGCCAGTCGTTGTTGAAAATGCGTGAATTTAAGCAAGCAGATTACCCAGCTTTAGCCACCGTGGTTGATTCGGGATCCAGTGCTTGGGCCGCTTGCTCCCGCGCCAACCGACGCTTACGCGCATAGAGCTGAATAATGGCCGCCATCGCCACAATCATGCCAACTACTGCCCAACTCGCAGCTGAAGTGGGGAAATTATTCTTAAATACAGCCAGCAGCACCACAATCACAAACAGCACCGTCGGGAACTCATTGAACCAACGGAACTGTTGCCCTGTAAAGCGAAACTTGCCCGCTGCCATTTCTTTCATTAAACGAGCACAAATGTGATGGTAGCCAATCAAAATCAGCACCAGCCCTAGCTTGACATGCAGCCAGGTTTCTTTGAGTAGCTCTGGAGCCACTACCACCATGCCAATCGCCATCGCCACGGTTAGTACCAAAGCGGGTGTCATGATGATGCGGTAGAGGCGCTTTTCCATAATCTGATACTGCTGCTGCAAAACCGACCGCACGGCTTCTGGCTGCTCGTTGGCTTCAGCATGGTAAACAAACAGCCGTGGCAAATAGAACATGCCTGCAAACCAGGCCACAATGCCAACGATATGAAAGGCTTTGAACCAGAGATATGTCATGGATGATGTCCTCTACAGTCCAGATTTATTAAAGAATTACGCCAAGCACAGTAAACGCTTGAGACGCCATCCGCTATTTTACCGAGTTGGTTGAGAGCATTTTCGCGAACCACCTGAAGCTGTAAAGATTTGATGCATGTTGGGATGGTGCGATCAGAGTTGACGCTCTGTTTGAACTGCTAGCAATCGATGGCGGACACCCCTAAAAACTGTAGTTAGGCCTGAGGACGAAAAGGACGAACTAAACGGAACCAGCTAATCAACAGCTCAAGGAAATGAACAGAGCTTGGAAGACTGGAGTTGCCCCAGTTGCACGCCATGCTTAAACCGCGTGTTTAAACAAGGTATCCAGATAAACCCGTGCTGCTCGCCGGTAGCTGCGAGAGGCATCTGGTGTGCTGCTACTGCCGTTTTGCAGCAGAAACAAAGATAAGGCAGCTGAAAACACCCGGTCTTGATCCCAGTCTGGATGCGTTTCCAGGTAGCTCTGCAAAGACTCATGCAGCTCTTCAGGGATTTCTGCCAGGATGCTGACCGTTGTGTACATAGGAACCTCTACCTCGGTTAGGGAATTGCTGAAACAGGTGAATCTACCTACTGCCTTTCGCAGGCAGCCAGTTTAGGAATGCTGCATTGTAGCGAAAAGTAGCGCCATCGTAACTCGAACTCCAACAATTGCCCCAAAGCTCGTAGAAGCCTGTTTGGGAGCCTTGTTTAGCGTTCCAGTTAGAGCGCGATTTGAAGTAGGTCGCATCATTGTGCGCTATGGGGGGGTAGGGTTGTCAATGCCGGGCAATTATGCCAAGTCAAGCTCTAAAAAAAGTAGTGAACGATAGAATCAGGGTTCTGGCTCATTTTTGTTACTTTTCTAAACATAAACTCAGGACGGGGCCGCCTCTCATAGGCATAGCCACAATTTCCCCAATAAATTGGCAAACCCTAGCCGTTGCGTAGACACCTGTGGAAAACAACCTGCCGGTTGTGGAAAAGTCAGCGAACGCTGTGGAAAGGTTGTGGAATACTTGGGGAAAATCAACTGTAGTAATAAAAATTGTTAAGTGACGGTCAAAAACCACCCCAAAAATCAGCGCTTCACGCTAGCTAATCAGCCATTAGCCTGCTTGGAATGGATCGTCTCAAGTTTTTTCAGAATCAGCCAGCTAGGTCAGCATTTGATTACATATCGCAAACTAGCCCAGAGATTGGGCAGCCGCGATAGAACAGTTAAATTGACTGCTGTTTTACCTATCAGCAGTCGATTGCTTGGTCAGCATCGACTGTTTTGCTAATAGCTGGGTTGTAGCCTCTACATCCAGGGGTTTGTAAAAGAAAAAGCCTTGCCCATATTCACAGCCCATTTCTCGCAGTCGAGTTGCTTGGGATTCGGTTTCAACCCCCTCTGCTACCACATCCATGCGCAGGTTATGAGCTAACGCCAGGATAGTCCGCACAATTTCCAAGTTGCCATGACAATCATCTAGGCGGTCCACAAAGGAGCGGTCAATTTTCAGCGTGGTTAACGGAAAGCGCGGCAGATAGCTGAGCGAAGAGTAGCCAGTGCCGAAGTCATCGATCGCCAGTCGAATGCCCAAGGTCCGCAGTTGGTATAGCACATCCACCACACTCGCCACATTTTCCATCACCATGCTTTCGGTTAGCTCCAGTTTCAGGTAAGTCGGCTCCAGATCGGTTTCTTGCAGAATCTGCTGGATCTTCTCGGTCAAACCTGCCATCGAGAACTGCTTACTAGAGAGGTTGACACTCATTACCAACGCCATTTCAGGAAATAGCCGCCGCCACTGGCTCATTTGGCGACAGGCAGTTCGCAACACCCACCAACTCAACGGAATAATTAACCCAGTCTCTTCGGCCATTGAGATGAAGCGGGACGGGAACAGAAGACCCTGTTCTGCATGCTGCCAACGCACCAGAGCTTCAAAGCCAGTCACCTGCCCTGTGGATAGGCGGACAATCGGCTGATAGTAGAGTTCTAGCTCGGGATAGCGTTCGGAGGTAACGCTGAGACTGGGATCGGCAGGAGTTGCAATGTCTTTTGTGGCAGAAGTAGAAGCCTTAGATTCTGATGCTTTCGGTGCTCCAGATAGCTCCTTTAATTCAGCAGCTTGCTGCTTGTTCCGATCGGAAGATAGTGGTTCAACCGCAAGAGTAGCTTGACTTTGGCGTTCGCCTTCTGCAATTGCTCGCCGCAAATCGCTCTCTAGCCTTAGCTTCACTAGCATGCCAGTACGCATACTTTTGTCGAATACTAGATAGCTAGCTCGCCCCATTGCCTTAGCACGATACATGGCTGTACCCGCATCCCTGAGTAAATGCTCTGGCTTGTGGTAGTGGTTAGCGCTGAGGGCAATGCCAATACTGGCTGTTACAAAAACTTCGTGGTCGTCTAGGCTAAACGGACATGCCAGCACTTGCTGAATTTGCTCGGCTATCTGAATGGCGTCGTTGGCATCCTGAATTGATTTGAGCAGAATCGCAAACTCATCCTCTCCCAGCCTTGCAACCACCTCAGTGGGTGATAAAACCGACTGAAGACGCTGAGCAATAGCCACCAGCAACCGATCCCCCACACTACTGCCTAGACTGTTGTTCACCAGCTTGAACTGGTCAAGATCCAGCCAAAGAATCGCGAATCGCAGACGACTATCCTGCTGGGATTGGTTGATAGTCTGCTGGAGGTCATGCACGAAGCCGGTCCAGCTTGGCAAATTTGTCAGGCGATCGAAGAAGGTGCTGCGCCATAGCTCTTCTTCAGCTTGCTTTTGGGCTGTGATATCAGTCTGAGAGCCAACGAGTCGCTCGGCGATGCCTTCAGGGTTGTAAACGGCCAGTGCACGGCTTTGCATCCAGTGATAGCTGCCATCTCCATGCAGCAGCCGGTATTCGTGCTCAAAATGGGAACCTACCCCTTGCAAATAGGCTGCAATAGCCGACTCCAACCCAGGTCGATCCAGCGGATGTACTCGATCTAGCCAATCCTGCGGTCGATCGCCCAACTCGTCTGGGTCGTAGCCCATCATTTGTTTCCAACGAGGCGAAAAATAGAAGCGATTGGTTTTTAGATCCCAATCCCAAACGCCCTCGTTAAAGCCTTGCATCATCAGGGCATAGCGAGTCTCATTGCGACGCAAATTCTGAAATGTCAGCAGAAATTTAGTGATTAGTAGCGTTATGCCTGTCAAACCAAACCACAGGATCGGCGTGGCAACGGGTAGCCAAATATTGGCCGTAAATTCAATCCAACTCAAGCCAACCCAAGCTCCGCAAAGTCCGCTCCAGAGCAACAGTTGATAAAACCAACGCCAGTGAACGGTCCCACTCAACACTACCAGATTCACAATCAGCAGCATACCGCTCGTTTTCAAGCGTGAGGCATAGACCAAAAAGTTTTGCTGCAACAGGTTGCTGATCAGCGTGGCATGGAGATAAACCGAGTGGTTGAGACGCTGAAACGGGGTTGGTAAACCATCTTTCCCCGTTAGACCTACCAAAACAATTTTGTTGCGCAACCGTTGAGGCGGCACTTCCCCGGCCATGACGGCAGCAAGCGGATAATGGGCCGCCTGCTGCAGCGAATGCCAGTTGAGCCAGATTTGGCGAGTGGGTGGTTTGGGCAGTGATACTGAGGTGGCGTAGGAGGTATAAACCTGAGCGGCAGCCATTCCCAACGTTGGGGTACCTGCAATCTCTGTGGTCACAAAGCGGGTCACACCATCTGCGTCGGCAGCATAGTGAATATGCCCGATAGCGCTCGCTGTCTGAATTAAAGCTGGACTCGATAAGATTGGCTGATTGTTGAGGTCCCAGGCCTGGGCTAGTACCACTCGGCCCTGTTGAGTCATAGCCGCTGCTAACTCTGCATCTTCAGCATCTACTCCAGGAAACAAAACATCCAGGGCGATTACAGCCGGTTCTGATACGGCTAGGCGATTAATCAGCGCTGCATACAGTTGGCGTGACCAAGGAGAAACGTTGAGCTGCTGTAAACTTGCTTCATCGATTTCAATAATCGCGATGGACTGGTTCCACGGCAATGCTCCTCGCCATTGAAACAAAGCATTATAGGACCAGTGCTCTAAAAGCTGCCCCACACCAACCTGCCACAGCATCAATACCATTAAAGTGGCTAGGGTCAGAGCTAAACCTTGCTGCCAGTAAGTGCCAAACCATTGGTGAACTTGGTGGTGAATCTGGAAGCCGAAATTGGAAACCTGCTGCCGTTTAAGTGAAAATCTCATGAAATTGGGTTTGGTTGCAATGAACGACAGTGCCTTGCCCTCTGACAATTTTTGTAACGAATTGCTGGAGCACGGCGCTTGACTCTCGGTAGACCAACCCCACGGGAACAGGATGGGGACGGGAAATAACCTATTGTTTGGGAATTCTGACTTGTAATCAGTGATCCCATCCCGTAGTTTCGACCAATCGATCTGTTGCACCCTGCTCTCAGCGTAACAACCTCAAGGGGGTTGCAGAAAGGCTTTACCATCGCAGCTTTACTAAATCAAAGGCAAATCAAACAGCAAAATGAAGCAAGCCGAAACAATGACATCGATGTAAAGAGTGAATGAAAATACCAACTTCACTCCGCACTCCCAACCCATCATGTAAAATCTAAGGCGATCGTTGAGGCATGGAGACACGAGATTGCCTACTTTAGGGGTCAACATTGACCACATTGCAACCATTCGACAAGCACGGCGGACGGTAGAACCCGATCCGGTTGGGGCGGCGGTGCTGGCAGAATTAGCGGGCGCTGATGGAATTACCGTACACCTACGAGAAGACCGACGCCATATTCAGGACCGAGATGTGCGTCTGCTGCGCCAAACGGTGAGAACCCACCTCAACCTGGAAATGGCTGCCACCGACGAAATGGTGGCGATTGCCCTAGACATTCACCCTGACTACGTAACGTTAGTTCCCGAACGCCGAGAGGAAGTCACAACCGAGGGGGGATTAGATGTAGCCAGCCAGCTAGAGCGAATGAAGCAGGTGGTTGGCAAGCTGCAAACCGCCGGCATTCCCGTTAGTTTGTTTATTGACGCCGATGAGCAGCAAATTCAGGCTGCCGCTACCACTCAGGCCGTATTCATTGAACTACACACCGGCCAATATGCCGAAGCCACCGACGAGCAAAGTCAATCAAAAGAATTGGCGATTTTGGCTGCAGGATGTGCCCAGGCGATTGCCAGTGGCCTCCGGGTGAATGCGGGACATGGCCTCACCTACTGGAATGTCTACCCTGTCGCTTGTTTGGAAGGCATGGAAGAACTCAATATCGGGCACACCATCATCAGCCGTGCAGTTTTAGTCGGTCTAGAGCGAGCGGTTCGTGAAATGAAACAAGCAATGCGCGGAGAATTGTGATAGTAAGTGGTAGGTATGAGTTCTAAGTTTTGAGTTCTAAGTTTTGAGTTTTAAGTTGCAAAGCTCAAGTAAAAGCTGACTTGAGTTTGGCCAGCCTCTGTAAATAGGCTAGGCAACCAACTTAAGAAACATTGAAAAACAAGTGACGAAACTCTGCCGTCGGACTTGACGAAAACTCAAAACTTCAACCTTAAATTCGAAAGCCAACGCTCAAACCTCAAATCTGAGTTACCATGCAAACCTATTACTATGTTTTGGCGAGTCAGCGCTACATTCTAGAAGAAGAACCCACCGAGGAAGTACTGCGAGAGCGCGTGCGGCACTATCAAGAGCAGGAAAAAGAGCTGGATTTTTGGTTGATTCACCAACCCGCTTTTTTAGAAGCACCTGAAATGGCAGCCGTGAAAGCGCAGTGTCCTCAGCCAGCAGTGGCGATTGTGTCTACCAATCACTCGTTTATCACTTGGTTAAAACTTCGTCTAGAGTATGTGATCACCGGTGAGTTTCAAGCTCCTTCAGAGACGATTCCTGATCCGTTGGCTTCGCTGGTGCCGTCAGCTTGAGGGCTACGGTTGAT
This sequence comes from Leptolyngbya sp. NK1-12, assembly GCF_032598965.1. Classification (NCBI taxonomy): domain Bacteria; kingdom Bacillati; phylum Cyanobacteriota; class Cyanophyceae; order Leptolyngbyales; family Leptolyngbyaceae; genus Leptolyngbya; species Leptolyngbya sp. NK1-12. The sequence continues at coordinate 3,479,715 of NZ_CP053586.1, read as the reverse complement.
CAGTTGATTGTTGTGGTTGAGGCATGGCGCTATGCAAGAGTTCAAAGGCTGGTATGGTATCGGACTAGGGTCACTGCTGCTGGGATTGGTGAGCCTGTCTTGGCCTCATCGGGCTGTGGCTCAAGCTTTGCCAGACTGTCAGCCGCCCCAACCGAACGAATTTTTGCTGCTGGTGCCCAATCCCCAACCCGACACTCAGGCTCAATTGCGAAATCTACTGCCCTCCAACGCGGTGTTGACTCCCTGCAACTATTTCAACAGTCCGGTGGTGCGGGTGGAAGGGTTTGCCAGTGCTGACATCGCTACGGCTTGGGCACAATACTTGGCCGATATGGCACAACTACAAGCTTATGTCGCTCGTCCTGCTGCTGGCTCCATGGCGGCCACTCCCCCCACTCCTAATGCCGGCGGCACCAGCTCACCCGTTTCTCCTGCCGCTGCCGCTCCAGCCGCCGCTGCATACAATCCACAGCCATTGGGCACTGGTTTTGCTGTTGTGGTCAACTACTTCAACAAGCCGGAAATTGCTGCTACGGTCCGGCAGGTGACGGCACGTGATGTCGGCTTGGTCGCTTTTGAGCAGCAGCCCTACCTGCTAGCCAGCCACACAACCGATGCTGCTGCCGCCTCTACACTGTTGCGTACTCTCAGCGAACGCGGTTTAACGGCCGCAATTGTCGATAGCCGGCGGGCTGTTTTGTTAACACCGGCAGTGAAGTAGGTTCCATTGGATCCCAGATGTCAGGCAGGGGGCAGGAGTTTATTAGTATTAGTAGGCGGGAGCGGCGATCCAGGAAACTAAGACTCCTAGGGCTGAGCCGGCGAATACCTGAACTGGAGTATGGCCTAGTAGCTCTTTCAAGCGATCCTCATTAAAGGTCGAGTTTTCGCGGAAAAATTCATCGACAATTTGGTTCAGAATTCGAGCTTGCTTACCAGCTGCCTGCCGCACGCCAGCCGCATCGTACATGACGATAATCGCAAACACAAAGGCAATGGCAAACTCCGCGCTGGCCCATCCCATCGTTTGTCCGACTCCGGTCGCCAAGGCTGTGACCAAAGCCGAATGAGCGCTTGGCATGCCGCCCGTTTCTACCAGCGTCCGAAAGGTGACCTTGCCATGCCGCACGAGTTCAATCAAGAGTTTCAGGACTTGGGCAAGCAAACAAGCAATCAGAGCAATCGTCAAAATGTGGTTATCAAAAATGGTGCTTATGTCCTGCATAGTTTGGGGTTAGATAGACTGCGGGCTGTTGTAGCTAGATGGCAAACGGATGGTGGTTCGACGAACTGGTCACTCGACTCTTGACTCGATAATCCGGTAATCAAATTGCAGGTTGCCACAACCTACAAGGGCAGCTTGGGTTAGTGCTTACGCGCTGTGATGTATTCGGCCAGCGCCATCAACGGATAGGCTAGCTCTCCAAAGCAGGACAGTTCAGCCTTGGCTTCGGCAATCAGCTGAGCTGCCTGACGGCGGGATTCTTCAATACCCCAAAGACTGGGATAGGTAACTTTTTGTGCTTGCAGATCCTTGCCGGCAGTTTTGCCTAACTCAGCCTGGGTTGCCGTGATATCTAAAACATCGTCAATGATTTGAAACGCCAAGCCAATATTTTGCGCATAACGAGCCAACCGCTGCAGTTCTGCCTCAGTGGCCCCAGCCAACATTGCCCCACAGAGTACCGAAGCTTCCAGCAATGCGCCGGTTTTGTGGCGATGGATAAAATTGAGCGTGTCTAGCGAGACGTTGGATTGACCTTCGCATTCCAGATCCACAATTTGCCCGCCCACCAGACCGGCAGCTCCCACCGCTCGGCCCAATTTGGCAATTACTTGCAGCACTCGTTCGGGTGGCACGTTTTGGGTTTGGCTGGCAATAAATTCAAACGCATAGGCGAGCAAGCCATCGCCTGCCAAAATCGCCACATCTTCACCATAAACTTTATGGTTGGTGAGTTTGCCGCGACGGTAGTCATCGTTATCCATCGATGGCAAATCATCGTGGATCAGCGACATCGTGTGGATCATTTCTAGGGCGCAGGCGGTTGGAAGCGCGATTTCGATAGTTCCGCCCACTAGCTCGCTGGCCGCCAAGCAGAGAATAGGCCGGAGCCGCTTGCCGCCTGCCATCAACGAATAGCGCATTGCCTCGTAAATTTTTTCCGGGTAGACCACATTGATCGACTGGTCCAGAGCCGATTCAACAATGGCCTGACGTTCTTGCAGGTAGGCTTTCAGGTCGAATGCTGTTAGATCAGATGCTTGCGCGTTTGCTACCACAGTTCCTCGTTCGATTGAGCTTGTCATAGGATCTCACTTCTCCCGCCCAGCCACACACCGTTGGCGGTAACTCCATACTGTATTGTCCAATAGCATGGTCACAGTCATCGGTCCAATTCCACCGGGAACTGGTGTGATCCAGGCTGCCACATCACGGACGCTTTCAAATTCTACATCGCCAACTAACCGCCCCTTGCCAGTTTCGGGATTAACAACTCGATTGATCCCCACATCTACAACTACGGCATCTGGTTTTACCATCTCTGCCGTAATCAGATTGGTACGTCCCACTGCCGCCACCAAAATGTCGGCATCCCTGGCTATGGCGGTCAAATCCTGACTGCGAGAGTGGGCGATGGTAACCGTGGCATCTTCGGCCAGCAGCATCAGGGCCAGCGGTTTGCCCACCAAGATACTGCGCCCAATCACAACAGCTTTTTTGCCCTTGAGATCTATGCGATATTCCTGCAGCAGGCGCATCACGCCAGCCGGTGTACAGCTCCGCAGTCCTGGTTCACCCCGCACCAACCGGCCTAGATTGGTGGGATGGAGGCCATCGGCATCTTTGTTCGGATCGATCTGATTCAGCAGCCCTACCGAGTCGAGATGGTCAGGCAGAGGCAACTGCACCAGAATGCCATCAACTCGCTCATCTTGATTCAGCGCCTGGATCGTCTGCTCTAGCTCAGCCTGAGTTGTTTGCGTCGGAAAATGTTTGCCAAAGGAGGCAATTCCGACCCGTTCGCACGCCTGCTCTTTGTTGCGCACATAAGCCGCACTGGCCGGGTTATCGCCTACCATTAACACTGCCAACCCAGGCGGACGGCCTACCTGTTGCTGTAGGTGCTGTACCTGTTCTGCTAATTCTGCCTGCATCTTGGCAGCGAGAGCCTTGCCATCCAATAAACCTGTCATGAGCACACGCTATAGGAGTGAGAACAAATGGATTGAGAAACAATAAATTTAGCCCGTGAGTGTTTCACCTGCAACCATCCCAACTCCATCAATCTTGATTGAGCGATCAAAACCTTACAGCGATTAAAAATCGCCCGTCTAATTTTAGTCTCTCAGACTTTGGTTCCGCTGAAGTTTTTCCAGCGTAGAGAATCGGTCAAGCTAGAGAACGGTAACAGGAATTTTTTCGTGCCTTTTTTCGTGCCTTTATGAGTGGTTCCCTCATCCGCTTTACAAGGGGCTTTACAACTAGTAGCTCTACTAGTGGCTCCATTACTAGCTCTACAAGCCGTCTATCTCGCCGTCCCAGTTTGTTAATTTTTTTGTCTGCCTTCGTTCTATGCAGCAGCCTGAGCGGCTGTCGCCATGTTTCCATCATCCAGAGTGTACAGGCTAACCCCCATCGCAACTGGTTCAACTCCACGGTCTATCTTCAGGGAACGGTGAGTGATCAAGCCCCTTTGGTCAAAGGACAGCTTTATGAACTCAAAGACAGTACGGGTAAAGTCTGGGTGCTCAGCCCTACGAACAACCTCAAACTCGGCGATCAGATTCGGATCAAGGGCCAAGTGCGCTACGAGGTGATTGAGATTGCTGGCCAAAACTTAGGAGAAGTTTACATTGAAGAACAGCAGCAGTTGCCGCCCGATTAACCAGCTCAGCAGATGGAACCCCTTGCTTAATGAATTCCCAATCACCCGAACCAATTGAGGCCAAAATTTCTAGCTACGACACCTCTCGACCAGCCGCCGCTGTCGCCATTCTCTACCGAAACAATCAGTTCCTGCTGCAACTGCGAGATGACTACCCCGATATCCGCTATCCCGGACAGTGGGCCTTTTTTGGCGGTCATGTGGAGACAGGAGAGCCACCCATTGCTGCAGTCCAGCGGGAGCTACAGGAAGAAATTGGCTATACCCCACCCCAAATTCAGCACTTTTGCTCCTACCAGACCGATGCCCAAATTATTCGCCATGTGTTTTATGCACCTCTCACCGTCAATCCGGAAGAATTGCTGCTGAGCGAAGGACAAGACCTAGGGTTGTCTACCATAGAAGAAGTTCACCAAGGTTATCGTTTCTCAGTTCGCATTCAGCAACACCGCCCTTTGGCAAAACCCCATCGCCAAATTCTGCTAGATTTTCTCCAGAGGCACAGAAACGAAACCCGATTGATTCAGTAACGGAGATGGCAACGGCAAAAACCTCCAAACCCAAGTCCTACCGCGTGCGCGAGAGTGCGCGAGCCAAACATGTCAGCATCAAGATCTCCCATCTTGGTGAGGTGGAAGTTGTCGTTCCCGTCGGCTTTGACCAACGTCAACTTCCCGACATTATTCGCAAACGGCAGGACTGGATTGCAAAAACAATTCAGCGGATTGTCGCAGAACGGCAGTCCGTTTCATCCGGTCTACTTGAACCACCACTGGGACAGATCCTACCGGATAGCTTGGGCTTACGCGCCCTAGCAGAGCAATGGCGGATCCATTACGAACCAACCGCTAGTCCCCATGTGATTGTCACCAAATCGGTACCCCATGCTTTAGTGCTACGGGGAGCTGTCGATCAGCCACAGTTGTGCCATCGTGCCCTGAAGCAATGGCTAAAGCGCAAAGCAGAAGTGCATCTCATTCCGTGGCTGCGGCAAACTAGCCAAGACGTGGTGCTTCCGTTCAATCGAGCAGCCGTGCGGGGGCAAAAAACCTTGTGGGCAAGCTGTTCGATTAAGGCCAACATCAGCCTCAACTACAAGCTGCTGTTTCTGCCGCCCCACTTGGTTCGCTATGTGTTCATCCATGAGCTGTGCCATACGGTGCACCTCAACCACTCGCGCAAATTTTGGGCACTGGTCGCCGAGAAAGAAGCGGACTATAAGCAAATTGACAGCGAATTGAATAAAGCCTGGATTTACATTCCCGAATGGGTCGAGCGAGGAGACAGCGACGATGAGTGAACCATTAACTTGAAGTCTCGCTGGTAGAAAGGGGTAGAAACTGGAGTAGATGAGCATAGAAACAGAGAAAGCAAATCCCTATACTGGGGCTAACGGGCACCTGGTATAGCTTTGACACTGAGGCGGGCATTCTGGAATTGTTACGTTGAATTGGGATCTCATTGAACGGCTACCTTATCGGACTTGTTCGTTCACCAGTTCGGTTCAGCAGTGCTGAAGTCGCGCCCAAGCTACCATTCCAGAGGACATCGCATGAAGCCAAGCTGGAAACATTTCTACCCCCAGATTAAGACGGCTGTTCTCAATCTAGACTCGCTAGACTCACTGCTCCAGCAAGCGGTCGAAAAAATAATTGCGCTTTATCAAGCAGAATGCCTGCTGTGGTCGGGGTTGGAGTTGGGCGTTGCCGATGCGCTACGAGTGTTTACAACGCCAGCTACAGCCAATCGCTATGCTGCCAGCCTGGGGTTTGCTTACCCGCCACCACCCCTACCCCACTGGGGAGGAACTGAACCCCACGATACGGCTGTGCGCCAATTTCGTCCCCGATCCCTACCCCACTGGCTACTCGATCAGCAGAATTTGCCCCAGCTTTTGCAACTCGAGACCGGAGAGCTGATTATCCCGATCACGAATCGGGGCAGCTTGTTTGAGTCAGATGCGGCTGGGTGCACCACAGCCAATTCGCTTCAGTTTGTCGTGCAATTGTTTCGCTCAACCGCTCCCCTACCCCATTCAACAGATGCACCCATAGAGACAAGCTCAATTGCTGGCTCAACGGCATCGATGACCACCGCCACCAACTGCACCGTACCGATTCAGGGCTGGAGCTTAACAGAACTGGAATCCTTGGAAATCATTTGCAGCCAGTTGGGGTTGGCCTACAGTGCCCTCTACTGGCGACAACGGCTAGAACAATCCCGTCAGCAGGCGGCCTTGGTGGGGCGCATCTCGCATTTGCTCAACTCAACCCTCAACCCAGATGAAATTGTCGGACGAATTGTCGCAGAACTGGGGCTGGGGCTGCACTGCGATCGCTCAATTTTGGTCGATCTGCGGCATGATCCGGTTAATACCCTGGCCGTATGGGATCATCCAGGACAGGAATTGCCTCCCCTAGACCAGCGCCAAATCCGCCAAGCTTACTGGCAAAACGTAATCGAGATGTTTATGCAAGGCGGAGCCAGCTATCTGCAGATGGGCCTAAATGAGCCAGCGGCAGATCCCCTACAAATTTGGCTACACGACATTGGCGCTCAGTCAGTGCTGGTAGTGCCGCTATTTATTCAGGAGCAATTTTTCGGTGGCGTAGCGCTGCTCGCGTACCAGCACCAGCGGACTTACTTGATCGACGAGCTACAAACCATTCGACAGGTGGCCGATCAGGCAGCCATTGCCCTTACCAATGCACAGCATTACCAACGGCTGTGGCGCAGGCAAGAAGCGCTGAGAATGCAGAATAACTCGCTGCAGCGCGCGATTCTGCGGGATGAACTGACCCAGTTAATGAATCGTCGTTCCCTAGAGCGCGAGCTAGAACAGCTCAGTATGGCTGCCATTTGGTCGATGCATCCTCCCTTTTGCATCATCGTTTGCGATATTGACTACTTCAAGCATGTCAACGATGCCCATGGCCACTTGACTGGAGATGAGGTACTGCAAGAAGTGGCTCAGCGGCTGCAAGGCCAACTCCGACGTGGCACACCGGCCTACCGCTATGGTGGGGAAGAATTTGTGATCATCCTCACCGATACGCCACTCGATCAGGCAGTCGAAGTTTCTGAGCGGCTGCGACGAGCTATGCGATCTGCGCCCTTTGTTACAAAAGCCGGTGCGCTAGAAGTTTCTGCCAGTTTTGGGATTGCCCAACAAGATCCCAGTTGCGACCACTCAGCCTGGGACGTTCTGCAACGTGCCGACAAAGCCCTCTACGAAGCCAAACGGCAAGGTCGCGACCGAGTTTATGCCCTCGAAACACAAGGCTAACCTCAAAACTTATATTTACCTCTCCCTGATGTAGTTGATTGCAACCGTAAAAATTGATGGTCGGCTGGTTGCCGGGTACACTCAAACCAGCGTTACGATTTTTAACTAGGATCTCTAAACTTACTGAACTTATGGCTGCCCCTATTTCTCCTGCGTCTCTGGCCGCAAAACCGATTGCCTTTGGTACCGACGGTTGGCGCGGTGTCATTGCCGCTGATTTTACCTTCGAGCGGGTGGTGCGGGTCGCCCCCTTGGCCGCATTGGCCTTAGCGCAGACCTATGGCGATACTATCAACAGCCGTACCATCATCGTGGGCTACGACCGGCGCTTCCTGTCGGAGGAATTCGCGAAAGCTGCCGCCGATGCGGTCAGTGCTGCCGGGTTTGAGGTGTTCTTGTCGGAAACCTACGCACCCACTCCGGCCTTTAGTTGGGCTGCCAAACAGCAAAACGCCCTAGGCGCACTGGTAATTACTGCTAGCCACAATCCTGGCATGTACTCTGGCCTCAAGGTGAAGGGTGGATTTGGTGGATCGGTTCCTCCCGAAGTAACGCAAAAAATCGAGGCGATGTTGCAGTCAGATCAAACTGTAGAGAGCAGACTAGAGGGCAAGGCAACCGCGATCCAAACCTTTGATCCCTGGCAGAGCTACTGCAATGGCTTACGCACCAAAGTCGATATTGCAGCGATTCAAGCCGCGATTGCCAGCGGCCAGCTGACAGTCTTTGCAGACGTGATGCATGGAGCAGCGGCCACTGGGCTAGCTCGACTGTTGGGAGATGGGATTCGCGAGCTAAACAGTAACCGCGATCCGCTATTCGAAGGCGGTGCGCCTGAACCCCTGCCCCGCTATCTGGGAAGCATGTTCGACACAATTAAAACCTACCGACAGCAATCGGCGTCTGATCTGGTGGTTGGGCTAGTATTTGATGGCGATAGCGACCGGGTAGCAGCAGTCGATGGGCAAGGAAATTTCCTCAGCTCCCAAATTCTTATCCCGATCCTGATCGAACACTTGGCAGTACATCGTGGCTACAGCGGTGAGGTGATCAAAACTATCAGCGGCTCCAACCTGATTCCAAAAGTCGCTGAATTATACCATTTGCCCGTATACCAAACGCCCATCGGCTACAAATACATTGCTGACCGGATGCTAGAAGCTCAGGTGCTGTTAGGCGGCGAAGAATCAGGCGGGATTGGCTACGGCCATCATATTCCGGAACGAGATGCTTTGCTTTCGGCCCTATATGTCCTGGAAGCAGTGGTGCAGTCCGGTAAAGACTTGAGCGACCTCTACAGAGAACTTCAGCAAAAAACGAACTACACCTCCACCTACGACCGGATTGACCTGCCGCTTGCCAGTATGGAGGTGCGCACCCGATTGCTGAACCAATTGCAAACCCAGCCGCCAACCGAGATTGCTGGTCAAGCGGTTCTAGATTGTTTATCAATTGACGGCTATAAATTCCAGTTGGCCGATCAAAGCTGGTTACTGATTCGCTTTAGCGGCACCGAACCGGTTCTGCGTCTCTACTCCGAAGCCCTGACTCTAGACGAAGCCCATCGCAATCTCAACTGGGCCAAAGACTGGGCTAACTCGATCTAAACGCATTCCCCATCTACCTTACCTATGCCCCAGCTCGTAGTCGCCACTAGCAACCCTGGCAAGCTGAAGGAAATGCAAGCCTACCTCACCGATCCCGAACTAGCAGAGTGGAAGCTAATTCTGAAACCTGAAGGATTGGAAATCGAAGAAACCGGCACTACCTTTCTAGAAAACGCCTGCCTCAAGGCAACTCAGGTGGCTCATGCCCTGGGCAAATGGGCAATCGCCGATGATTCGGGACTATCGGTTGAGGCATTGAATGGTGCACCCGGACTCTACTCGGCCCGCTATGCCGCAACCGATCAAGCTCGAATTCAGCGGCTGTTATCGGAATTACAGGATGTAGAAAACCGCTCGGCCTGGTTTACTTGCGCCATTGCTATCGCTCGTCCCGATGGTTCTATTGCCTTGCAGACCGAAGGAATCTGTCCAGGAGAAATTTTGCGAGAAGCGAGAGGCAGTGGTGGATTTGGCTACGATCCAGTGTTCTATGTTCCAGAACAAGGCTTGACGTTTGCCGAAATGCCATCTGCCCTGAAACACACCATTAGCCATCGAGGGCGCGCTTTTCAAGCCTTGCTGCCAAAACTTAAAGAAGTTTTGAGTTCTCAGTTTTGAGTTTTGAGTTCTCAGTTTTGAGTTTTGAGCTGAGGTGTTGAGCTAAGCTGCATTCAAGTTGCAAGTTTAGAAGGAACCTAGAATCCTGCCTAACTCAGGACTAGTCACTCAAAACTCTTTAGAAGCTGTTTGAACAGGATTTTCTCGTCTGGATCCGCCTCCTCTTCTGGGATGCCCGCAGGTTCTGGGATGCCCGCAGGTTCTAGGATGCCCACAGGGCCATAATCCCTCGTTGGCAGAGACTTTGAACAGCGATGGCCGAGAAAATCCCCCATTCTGGGGGATTTAGGGGGCTTTTCAAACGGATTCTTAGAGTCATTTCTAACTCAAAACTCAACCCTCAAAACTCAAAACTCCTTAGATAGCTTCTTGGTTCTTCTCGCCAGTCCGGATACGGATAATTTGATCAACCGGTGAGACAAAGATTTTGCCATCGCCAATTTCGCCAGTCCGAGCTGCCGCAATAATCTTGTCAACGACCATATCGAGCTGATCATCTTCGACCACGATTTCTACCTTCAGCTTTTGCAGAAATTCCACCGTATATTCTGAGCCACGATAGCGCTCGGTTTGGCCCTTCTGACGCCCGAAACCACGCACCTCAGAAACGGTCATGCCCACAATCCCTGCGTTGACTAAGGCAATCTTGACCTCATCGAGCTTAAACGGACGAATAATCGCTTCAACTTTCTTCATTGACTCCGTCACTCCCTATCTAATCTATTGCTATGGATGGAATAACCTGATTGTTTCTACCACCGTCAGGAAAATAGGTTTTGTACTATAAGCTACGTTTGAGTGTTACGCAACTGTTCCCTACAATTTTGCCATTAGTTGTAAATTAAGTTGAGCTTCTGAAGTGAGCTTTCCACCGGAGACTACAGATTGGTCGAAATTGCCTGCACTGGACAGGTAGGAATGCACTGCTCACACACAATACAGCGGGAGCGGGTAAAGTTGAGGCGAAAAGTTTGGGGATCCAGGCTGAGGGCTTCGGTGGGACAAACCCCTGTGCAAAGGCCACAGTGCACGCAAACCTCTTCATCGATAAAAATTTCCCGACTGGCAGGCGAGATGCCAATATCCTGAGACCGCATCCATTCCATCGCCGCATCGAGCTGATCGATATCTCCCGACAGTTCCACCACCAGCATTCCAACTTGATTGGGGGTAATCTGGGCGCGGAAGATGTTGGCAGCGACATTGAAATCCTTCGCCAATCGATAGGTTACAGGCATATGCACTGCCCGCTTCGGAAAAATTAGAGTGACGCGCTTTTTCACACCCCGGCCTCCTAAACCAAATCTGTTTGTAAGCTAATATCAGTACAGTTATGTGAGCCTTGTGGCGATTGTTGCCGTTTTTCTGACAGCCTTATGACTGCTAATTCACCTACTCCTCAGTCTACTCAGCCAACCGACCAAGCTGCTGTATCCACAATGCAACGCCTACGCAATTTGATTATTGTGCTGGTGGCAGTGGGGCTGAGCGTAGCCGTGTTTCTGGGTGTACAAACGGGGAGCAACACTGGCTCCTTGGCGGCTATGGCAAAGACTGCCACTCCATTAGAAACCGCGCTTACCAATCAAAAACCCAGCCTGATTGAGTTTTATGCTGACTGGTGTACGTCCTGTCAGGCGATGGCAAAGGACATGAGCGACCTGAAGCAGGAGTACGGCGATCAGGTGAATTTCGTCATGCTGAATGTTGATAACAACAAATGGCTGCCCGAAATGCTGCACTATCGAGTGGAAGCCATTCCCCACTTTGTTTTTCTCAACCGCACGGGTGAGTCAATCGCAGCCACAATTGGAGAGCAACCCCGTCCAATCATGGCCGCCAACCTAGACGCCCTCGTAACCGACGCCCCCTTGCCTTATATTCAGCAACGAGGCCGCATTTCTCAAGTTGAAGCGCCGGTTGCTCCTAAAGCTAGTGCTGGTGAGGATCCGCGCAGTCATGGAGCACAGGTCGTTCCTCAGTAATTATCAGGGTCACTGGATTACTGGATCCTCAATCACTAGTATTACCAGTCATTAGCATCAGCCAGAATCAAGTAGCCGTGACAGGTACCGTAACAAGTAATCGTAAGCGGTGATGGAATTGGAAAGACAAGCGCCCGTGATTACCTTATTGACCGATTTTGGTCTCAACGATGTCTATGTGGGCGTACTCAAGGGCGTGATTGCCCAGATTAACCCTGCTCTAACAGTTGTCGATCTAACTCACCAAATTCCGCCCCAAAATATTGCTGCGGCTCAGTTCAATCTGCTCAACGCCTACCCCTATTTCCCGGCTGGAACCGTGCATGTTGCGGTGGTGGATCCAGGTGTAGGAGGCGCACGTCGCTCAATTGCTTTAGAACTATCCGATGGCTTTTTGGTTGGTCCCGATAACGGTATTTTTACAGGTCTACTGGCTCAACGAACTATTCTCCATGCCGTTGAACTGACCAATACCGAATATTGGCGTGTACTGCAACCCAGCAACACCTTTCATGGACGCGATATCTTCGCTTCGGTTGCGGCTCACCTCGCCAATGGAGTACCGCTTTTGAATTTAGGAGCGCCCTTCGACCCTGCCACGCTAGTGAAGCTGCCGTTGGCAACCTGCACTCCAACCCCAACTGGATTCAGCGGCAATATTCAATACATTGATCGGTTTGGCAACGCCATTACCAACATTCCAGGTGACTTCGTACAGGGCAAACGCTGGTCCGTTACCCTCGGAAAGCGAACGATCCCCGGCTGTCGTACCTACTCTGAGGCCGCGCCCGGTCAACCGCTAGCACTAATTGGCAGTCACGGCTGGGTCGAAATTGCCATCAATGGCGGTGATGCCCAGTTTCAGCTCCGCCTCAATTGGCATGATACGGTGCAAGTCGTCACCTGATTAGCCAAATTGCAGACACTGCCGGGAAATATTAACGAATCCAGTTAAACAGGTGCCACCCCGATCATATTCAGCTGGGATCTGCTGCCATGACCAGGCTATAGTTTACAAACCTGGCCGTTGTAGAAACCTGAACAATGTAGGTGCCTGCCGCAAGTGTTTTGTTCTCGATGGCTAAACCGGCACCACTGCCTGCTGTTTTTTGTTCCTCTAAAATCGTGTTGACGTTATCCCGCAGGCGTAGCGTCACTTCTCCGTTCAGCAAGTTGCCGTTTGGGCCAGTCAGTCTTAGGTTGAAACGACTTTTGGGGACAGTGAACTTGTAATAATCTTGCTGATCGCCAATGCCAACAAAGTCTTGAAATAGGCTATTGCTAGCATCAAGACTGACAATTTGGGCCGCATTGGGTGTGTTGCCCGCTCGGTCGGGAATTGCCGTAGTAGATAGGGTGAGCTGGTAGTTGGTTTCGTCTCTGGTGGGGTTGGCCGGTTCCACCTGAATAAAGTAATTGCCGGCGGCGAGGGGTTCCTCAAACCGGAAGCCGATTCGACCGTTGCTGGTTCGTTGCCTCACGACTCGCAGGGAACTGTCGCGAATCTTGATGGTGACATTGCCAGTCAACAAATCGCTATTTTCGCCGGTTAGCGCTAAACTCAACTGGCCGGTGGGAAACCCAAATCCACCCACACTGAAGGCATAGTAGTCGCTGCGGTCTTCTGCGCCAATAAACTCGCCGACCTGGGTTGGAGTGGAGGTGAGATCCAGAAAGCGAGGAGTGCTGGCCGTATTGCCAGAATCAGGAATGGGCGTGGTATTGGCCCGCAGCCGAAACCGGCTCCACTTGCCTCTGGCCAACACAGGACGCAGAAAATAGGTCCCAGGAGCTAAGCCTTTCACCTCAATCAATTCCGGACGATTGGCTAACCGCCGCGATGCTGCAATCACCGTTTCGCCCGTACTATCAAGCAGTTCCAGGTTTACGTTGGTATTGAATCGGGTATTGCCTAACCGGGCAATCAAATTACTGCGGGCTGCAAACCTGACTCGAAATGCTTTGGGCTGCTTGTCTTTTTCGAGTAAACCGCGAATCTCTTTGGAAACACCACGATTAAAGCTAAGCGGGGAAAAGCCTGAGTGCGACAAGGACTTCAACATGGTTTTTCAGCCATCATCAGAGCAGGGAAGATAGGGCCTAGACGGTTAACTACCGGCCTGCGACCGTACCTAGATCTCTAATCGATAACCTGAGACTGATTCAGGACAGTTTCCCTTGTGTTGCCTATGCCTTTAGATAGATTTTTGTCTTGAGATCCTCTCTACCAGAGGTCTATATTTCAGTTGAGGGCAGCCTGCTCGAGCGAGCGAGTCAGCTCTGTGAACTGAATGATGTCCTGGCGCGGATCCACATAGGCTACTTTGATTGCAATCCGCTCACCCAATTCGACTGGGCGGCTAAACCGCATCGCCATTTCTAAGCCCAAGTCTTCTATCAATACCAAGCCAAGATTCTCGTGTTCTCTCAGCCAGCGCAACATCAAAGCATGCCAAACTTCAGTAGAGTGGCGGCGTAAATACTCTAGACTCCAATAGCGGTTAGTTTGCCGTTCCACCAGCGTTGCTTCGTAGGTCGTGTTGCTAACGGCCTGAATCAGCTCTTGGGTGGCTTCTACCGAAAAAGGCAGTGGCTCGCCGCGCAGATGGGCTTTTAGCTGGAAATGGGCTAACAGATCGGCATAGCGCCGGATTGGCGACGTGACCTGAGTGTAGGTATCTAGACCCAAACTCGCATGGCGGCTTGGAGTGATGCTGACTTCACTGCGGGGCATACAGCGACGAATGGCACAGTCTCGGACCGGGCCGGGCTGCAGCTTCAAAAGTTCTTCTTCAGAAGGCAGTTCGGGCTGGGACTGGCCCCGGAAGGGCAACGGCAACTGATGGGCTTCGCCGTAGCGCCCGGCTACTTCTCCAGCCAGGATCATCATTTCGGCTACCATTGTGCGCGCCAACGAGTCATCTAAGACCGAAATGGTAATCTCATCTTCCTCAACTTTGATCGAGGATTCCGGCATATGGATACTAATTGCGCCTTGAGATTGACGCCACCTTGAGCGTCGCTGTGCCGATTGGGCAATCGCCTCTAACTCTGGCTCTGCAGCAATGCCCAACTCCAGCATTTCATCAACATCGTTGTAGGTGAGGCGATAGGTAGGTTTGACCAAGCTGGCCCGAATTTGATAGTCCGCTACGGCTCCATCCGGATCCAGAACTACACCAAAGCTGAGGGCAGTACAAACATTGCCCTGATTCAAGCTCATGGGTCCGGTTGCCAGTTCGGGCGGAAACATCGGCACCATGCCGGTTGGCAAATATAAGGTTGTGCAGCGCCGTCGCGCTTCCAGATCCAACTCATCGCCGGGCGACAACCAACGAGTTGGGTCGGCAATGTGAATCCAGAGTCGCTGCTGGCCATCCGGCAGAAATTCAATACTCAAGCCATCGTCAATTTCGCGAGTGCTTTCGTCATCGACGGTATAGACCTTGAGATGGGTCAAGTCTAGACGCTCGCAGTCGGGATCGGGCGGTGGAGAAATCAGGCGGCGTTGAGCCATGTCTACAACCCTACTAGAAAACTGAGTGGGAATCTGACTGCGCCGCAAGAACACGTTTTCATGAGGATTCCAGAGCTGGAGATCCACCAAAAGCTGAAAAGCGGCTTGAGCGGTCTCCGGTCGGCCTAGGGCAATGAGAGTTTCTAGGGCAGGTCCTCGATGATTGGCCTCATCCCCAAAAACGGCAAATTTCTCCAGCGCTTCCAGACGAGGGCGATCGCTACACTGCCATTCTACCTGTTCTCCTTGAATTGCTTGTTGCACCCGCGTCAGAAAGCCCTGCCATTCCAACAATCTCTGGGCTTCTAAATCGGACTGGTGCTTGAGTTCTGCCACCTGGGCAGCTGGGCGCGGCTCATACCGTTCCCCTTTCTGCTTAAAATACAGCCTATCCTCTGACAGCAAATAATAGGCGGCATAGCAAAGCGCAGGCCGTTGATCCGAGAATAACAATAATGCCATTGCTGCTGGGTCAACCGATTCGCCCTCTTCAATCAGGATTTCCCAGGCTACTTCCAAACTTGCTGGATCGAGGTAGGGCTGAATTTCTTGCCAGAACTGAGCAATCTCTGTTGGCTTGTAAGTCTGGCCCGTGACCATATAGGTGATCTGCCGAGGATGCAGCGTATGGGACTGACCGCGCTCATCCAGAACAACCCAGTGCTTCTTACCTTCTGGTCGATCAACGACTGCTAGGCGACGCTGACGCGACTTGTCCGCTGAACTGTCGCCTTGTAATCGAAATTCAACTAAAGTTCCCTTCTCCATGGAAGTGTGCCAGTTGGGCTAGGGGTAATAGTGAGCGCCAATCATCCAGCGCTAATCTCCGTATCTCGCTGACTCAGTAGCTGCGGAAGCTATGCAGGAGCTATAAGATGCAGTTTGCCCTATCCCACTACCCCATAGCACTATCCTTCGCGATTGATGAAGGGCAATAGGGCCAGAATTCGGGCACGCTTGATAGCCTGAGTCAGATCCCGCTGCTGCTTGGCCGTTAGACCAGTAATCCGGCGAGGCAAAATCTTACCACGTTCAGTAATGAACTTACGCAGTAAATCGACGTCTTTGTAGTCAATCGGTTCACCAGGCTTAATTGGAGATACGCGGCGACGAAAGTAAGTCATGAATCTCGATCCTAGAATCCTACATTAGCAAGTTTTACGAAGTAGTCAGTGGTCGCAGTTGAACAACCGGCAGGCGCAATTTCAGCTCCTTCCTGATGGAAGTGTCTTCAAGTTCGCTCTACTGTTGCCGTAGGCTAAATTGCCGTAGACCAACTGGGCTACTTAATCTCTTTGTGAACAGTGTGCTTATTGCAATGCGGGCAGAACTTCTTCAGCTCTAACCGATTGGTCGTGGTCCGACGGTTCTTAGTGGTGGTGTAGCGCGATACACCAGGAGAACGCTTGTCCGGGTTGGTGCGGCACTCAGTGCACTCTAGCGTGATAATGATCCGGTTGCCCTTAGCCATAGCTCAAAAATTTCAGTTGGCGACAATTAAACACAATCTCCTATTATTTCACACGCTTCCCGAGATCTGCAAGGTTTGTGATGGCCTTCGATCAGAGATAGTCTAGATCGCCACCCAATTGCTGGAGTTGAGCCAAGGTTCGGCTCGCAGGTGCTTTTGCTGAATTGCTGAATGACAGGAATGACAGTATGGATCACCTGCTCATTTTTATGCTTGAGGGACTAGCGTTGGAGATTCCACCCAACACCAGTTGAATTTCTCTATTGAGAGGTGCTGTTTTTTTCAACCAGTGGTGGCAAAGTCTAATTTATCTGCTACCATTGTTAAACGTGCATGATGCACGCTTTCGGGCGGTTAGCTCAGTTGGTAGAGCGCCTGCCTTACAAGCAGGATGTCACTGGTTCGAGTCCAGTACTGCCCATTGATTTCAGAGATGACCGGAAGGTAAGTGGCCGGATTATGGTCGAAACCGGGCGAACACTTGCCCTGATGGTGAGTTACACCTAATCCATTTTGAGGTATTTCCCTGACTTCTTTGGTTCGTCCACTGTCCATGAGGCTACCAATACCCAAAACTTGCTAAATCTTGGCGCACCCTGCCCAACCAGAGACGGCAGCAACAGACTGGTTTGAACTGGTGGATAGGAAAGTAAGATAGTTTGTAGCACTGCTTTGAGGTGGTTTGCAATGGCTGAACTCACAATTCAAATCCCAGACGAATTAGCTCAACGGCTGGAGCCTCTCCGTAACCACCTTCCAGAGTTGTTGAGCCAGCTTCTAGACTCAACCAGTCCATCCTCTGCATCCTTAGCGTTTCCTTCAGAGTTTCGCTCTGCGCTAACCGCCACTTCTAACCTACAAGAAATTCCCCAGGCTTACCTCGAAGTTCTTGACTTCCTTGTGACTCGCCCAACTCCCCAAGATATTGTCGCTTTCAAGGTTTCACCTGAAGCACAAGAACGCCTACGATTGCTCCTAGATAAAACGAGAAGGGACTCTGACTGAATCTGAAATTGCGGAACTGAATGTCTACGAGCAACTTGAGCATCTCATGATCTTGATGAAGGCTCGTGCGATCACTTCGGTAAATTAATGACATCTGCCAAAATTTCTGCTGATTTGCGCCAATTGGTGAGTGAACGCGCTCAAGGACGGTGCGATTATTGCTTTCTCCATCAAAATTTTTCTATTTATACCTATGAGGTAGACCATATCATTGCCCAGAAGCATGGTGGTCCAACAACGGCTGATAACCTGGCTTTGTCCTGCCTCTCTTGCAATCGCCATAAAGGGACAGACATAGCTACATTTGATCCTGCCACTGGCGAAATCACTTTACTCTTCCATCCCCGGAACCAATCCTGGGTAGAGCACTTCAGACTAAATAATGGCAGGAGCGAGGGCATGACACCAGCCGGTCGGGTAACAGCAAAACTCTTGATGTTCAATACACCAACTCGGATTCTAGAACGTCAGCTTCTGATCGCACAAAAACAGTACCCCTGAAGCCGGAACTTAGGTGTGAAGGAAATTAGATTTATTGAAATATTTTTGAACACGATTTGCCCACTGGCAGGAAATTCTATCATTGCTAATCGAGGAATCGATCCCCATGCGTTCAGCTTCGCAGCTGAGTTTCCTCAAGCATTTGCTGATGGTGGATTTGATGTGGTGATTGGGAATCCACCTTATGTCAGGCGCGGTTTTTTATCAGGTAGCATCAAACCTTATCTACAAAGTCATCATGCTGCACACAATAGAGCCGCAGATCTATATGTTTATCTTTATGAGAAAGGTTTGAAGATTCTCAAACCCAATGGAACACTATCCTACATCGTTACAAACAAGTGGTTTAAGTCAGGATATGGCGAATCTTTGGCCATGCTCCTATTTTTGAAGATGTTGATGTATTTCCCTGTATTATCTGGGCACGGAAACCTGAAGGTCAGCAAAGCTCCGAAATCACAAAATCATCTGGTGGAATTCCTGTGCGAGTTTGCCCAATTCCCCATGAAAAACTGGAAGACATTAATCTACCCCAGTACGTTAAAAAGGCTATGAAGTCTCCTGGTCACGCTTGAAGAGATTGTGAGGTTAATTCGACAGCAAGGCTAATGGTTTCTGTGGGTGTATTTACAGTCGTTTCTTTGTCAATAGTCATCCCCCTCTACTTGGCTCCTAGTAGAGGGCTTTTTATTTTATGAAAACAATTAACCTCCAATTGATTAACCTCGGTAGTGTTCACATCAATAAAATCCGAATTTCTCCACAGAGTTTAATCGTTTATTCACCTGATTACTCACCATTGCAAACATCTGTGACATTTTTCAAAATTCAGTGCACCACTCCAAAAATATCAGACTTAGAATCATCTTAACCATCAAGGCTTTGACTTCATTTTGTACGCAGGATTAACCAGATAAATGTCTATTTCAGTATTCAAGAACGGTTTAAAATTTGAGCAGGATATCGAGCAGTTCAAAGCGTATCGTCATGAGGAAACAAGATCGCGTCGATCGCTCAAGGTCAGCTGGAAATGAACCATTGCGAAGGGCACGAGCTTGGGGCAAATCGCGTTACGGTAAAGAGTGAAGGCCCGCGAGCAGAAATGGAGGTAGCCTACTTAGATAACCCACTGTAGAACTATCGCTATCGCAAAATTGAGATAACTGATACAGCAGCGATTAGCCGCTATCCAACAAGACGATTAGCGGAGCAAGAAAACAAGCCAGAAACAGGGGAATAATCTACAGCCTTTTTCAGGCTAGTGAAGTACGAAAAACGGGGTGCAGGGGCAGTGCCCCCACACCCCCACACCTCACATGAGTGAAAAACGCTGTATATTCGTTCGTAATTCTGAACAGCCGTATGAGGTGAGGGAATGACTGCACGACTGAGCGAGCCTTTTTTAGAACCGCCCGTCAGCTTTGATGAATTTATTGCAGGGCTGCCAGAGTCCTCTGAATTTCGCTATGAGCTGCATCAAGGGAGAATCATTGAAATGCCCAAACCGCGAGGCAAACATTCTAAAGTGGCAGGGTTTGCGATCAAAAAGCTGAATAACGCGATCGATGCGGCTCAGCTCCCCTACTTCATCCCTAGAGAATGCATTGTCCGTTCGCGTGACGGCGAATCTGGCTACGAACCGGATGTGATTGTTCTGGATGAACCTGCATTGATCGATGAGCCACAGTGGGAAAGTAGTTCAGTCTTGACGCTCGGCAAATCGATCAAGCTAATTGTAGAAGTGGTTTCGACCAACTGGCGCATCGATTACGCCAAAAAGCTAGCCGACTACGAAGACTTGGGCATTCCTGAATATTGGATTATTGACTATGCGGCTCTGGGAGGGCGACGCTTCATTGGCAACCCCAAACAACCCACTGTCACCATTTGCACTCTGATCGACGCAGAATACGAATTACAGCCCTTTCGGGGCAGGGAACCGATCATTTCGGCCATTTTCCCAGCATTGGGACTGACGGCAGCACAAATCCTGCAAACAGAGGCTGAACAGAGCTTGCAAGCAGAACAATGAGAACAGAATCGCAGGCAACCAGGCAGTAGAATTGGCTCAGACTTTTGCCCAGATTTCCTATGCTTCTTTTCAAATTTTTTCCTCTGCTCCTCGGTTTAGCCACAGCTTTGTATCTGGCAGCCTGCCTACTGCTCTACTTTCGCCAGACCCGGATGATTTTCTTTCCCTCGACGGTGATTGAAACGACGCCTGTGGATTTTGAGATGCCCTATGAGGAAGTCTGGCTGCCCATCGAACAGCAGGGCCGCACAGAGCGAATTCACGGTTGGTGGATGCCAGCTCGCGGTCAAGCAATGGGAGTAGTGCTCTATCTACATGGCAACGGCATCAACATTGGGGCCAATGTCGAGCAGGCGAATCGGTTCCATCAGCTGGATCTGGCGGTCTTTTTGTTTGACTATCGCGGCTATGGACGCAGCGAAGGCGGCTTTCCCAATGAGCAGCAGGTTTATCAAGATGCTGAAACCGCGTGGCGGTATTTGGTGCAAACCCGGCAGATTCCGCCTCAGCGAATCGTGATTTATGGTCATTCGCTGGGAGGTGCGGTTGCAATTAACCTAGCAAGCCAACATCCCGATGCGGCGGGTCTGATCGTGCAAAGCTCTTTTTCCTCGATTCGGCAAATGATCGATTACCAGACGCCCCGCAGCATCTTTCCCACCGATCTGCTGCTGACGCAAAGATTTGACTCGCTTGCTAAAGTGCCATCACTGCAAATGCCAGTGCTCTACATCCACGGCCAAGCCGACGCCCAAGTGCCCGCCTTCATGAGCGAAGCCCTCTATGCCGCCACTCCCGACCCGAAACAGATCTACCTGGTGCCGCAGGCCGGACACAACAATGTTGGCGAGATTGCCGGTCCCGAATATCTAGATGTGGTTCGGGCGTTTGTGCAAAAAAGCGTGGAGCAAAAAGTTTTGAGTTTTGAGTTGCAAGGGGAGGGGGTTGGGTTAACCCAATGATACCAATTCTTAGTTTTGAGTTTTGGCTTCCGGTGAGTCAGCCGAACCGAGTTTTGAATTACGAAAGCTGGATAACGCAACCTGTTGAATGGGGTAATCTGTAGCCCGATTCAAGGGAAATGGAATGATTTGGCAAACCCGTAGCGCGAACCTCTGGTCCATCCGCCGACCGCAGGCTAAGCAAACTTCAAAACTCTAACATCAAGCTTCCCCTTCCTGCTTCTCAGGCCGCTCAACACTGACAGAGGCTGGCAGTTGCTGGGCTGCATTGGTGCCGGTGCCGGTCCAGGAAATCGAGGCGATTGTGACTTTGCCGATGTTGGGGGCAATGGTAAAGGCACTCTTAAACGGAACGGTTTGTTTGGGATCGAGTTTGCTGAAGTTAAGTTTGCCGCTGGCCTCAGTAGTGGCTTCGTTGTCTGGATTGTCGGTTGCACTGCTGCTGTAGGCCACATCCACAGCCGCAATCGGTTGCTCAGTGTGGTTAGTAATGCAGCCAACAAGGGGGCTGGCCTTGGTTTGATCAGCGGTTGGATCAAACTGCACCTTGCTCAGCTCGATTGGCTGGGAATCTGGCGTGGAGGCAACCGGACTACAGCTAATGGCGGCTTGAGCGGCGGCGGGAGTTCGGATATTAGCAGATCCGAGGGGGACGGCAGCCACAATCGGCTGTTTGGCTTTTTGCTGCGCCACGGTTAGATAGGAGCGGTATTCAGCTAGCTTCTGCTGTGCGGCTGGGTAGCTGGAACTAGAAGCTGGAACCGACTGCAGCAGATCGATGGCCTGTTGCCACTTGCTAGCCACCAACCGCCAGTCATCAACCGACTGAGCTGCCTGAGAAAGCGTTACTGCCGTAGCACCCCGCTCAAAGGCCAGTTTCAACGCATTGGCTGGGTCGTTAGCCGGGTTATTGGCAGTAGGTGAGGCAGGGTTGGCTGAGCTTGGAGAGGTTGGTGCAGCGGGAGCAGTCGGCTCGGCGGCGGGCGGTTCGGGTGGGTCAGAGGTAGGCGGCGGGTTCAATGGCGTTCTCACCCTTGACCAAAAGACAAAAAATCCAATGGCGGCAAACAGGACGCAAACAAGTCCCAGCACCAGCGGAAATAGCCAAGGAGGTCCCGAGGATTCGGCGGCGGGCTGGGGTTGGCCCGACTGAGGCTGAGGCGGTAAAGGAGGTGGCGTGTATTCCTCAGCAGGGGTGCTGTCTTCGATAATGTAGTCGGCTTCAGACTCATCAACATCCAGATTCAGCGGCTCTTGCCCATCGGTGTCGGGCTGGTAGAACTCGGGCGGCAGGGGTTCGTCAAAGTCGGCCCGAAACTCGCCCAAGCCGGCTTCTAGGGTTTCTTGGCTCAGGTCGGGCAGAGGAACAGGCACTACCGATTGGTCTGAGGACAGGTTAATCGGTTCTACGGTCTCTGAATTCCCTTCAGTTGCAGACGGTTCTGCAAACAGCTCTTCTGGGAAGTCAGTGGGTTGGGAAGCTTCAGCCAGCCAGTCGGCAGGTGGCTCAACGGCGGTGCCTTCGGGGGTGGCGCTCAACAGTTCGGCAAGTTCCGCATCGGGCGAGTCGGGCAAATCGAGCCTCAGATCGGCGAAATCATTGGACTCTAGAGCAGAACTATTGATTGTGTCGAGTTCTGTGCCGAGTTCAGGGTTAAATTCGGCATTCACTTCGGTAAATTCAGGGCTGGAGGTAGTCAGGTCCAGGGCAGCCAGTTCGGATTCCAGCGATGGTAATTCGGTAGATGGGTCAGGGATGGATTGGTCAAGCATACTGGCTTCTGGATCCGCAGGTGCGGCTGGGAAATCTAGCGAACCAGTGCTGACAGCCTCTGTAGATTGGGGCGGCAGAGAGGGTTCTGTAGCCTCCGGGGGAAATTCGTCTTGCCAGTCCAGCAGAAAGTCCGGCGGGATTTCCTCAACCTCGACCTCCGAGTCGGCAAACTCGCCGGACCAGGCGAAATCGCTTGGCTGCGGTGGCTCCACCTGCGGCGGAACATCCGATGCAGCCGTCTGAGCTGAAAAATCGGGGGAACCAGGGCGCGGATCCAAAGAGAAGTCGGCGGCGGTTAGATCGCTAGCTGGAATGTCAGTGGGTGCAGCAGCTTCTTCGGCAGATTCGGTATTTTGCCAGGGCTGCCAGGGTTGCCAGGGTGTCGGCTCTTGGTCAGAGAAATCGGCAGTAGCGTTCGAGTCGATCGGTTCAGCGGTTGGTTCAGCAATCGGTTCACTGATGG
Organism: Leptolyngbya sp. NK1-12; assembly: GCF_032598965.1. Taxonomy (NCBI): domain Bacteria; kingdom Bacillati; phylum Cyanobacteriota; class Cyanophyceae; order Leptolyngbyales; family Leptolyngbyaceae; genus Leptolyngbya; species Leptolyngbya sp. NK1-12. Next base: position 3,456,604 of record NZ_CP053586.1, on the reverse strand, counting down.
CAAAATCAGCGGTTGGTTCAGCCAGAGGCTCGGTGATCTCAGAGGACTGCGACCATTCAGGTGGAGATCCAGTACTCTCGCTGGTCGGCTCCCAGGTCTCTGGCTGGAAGGTCGGTTCCGACTCCGATGGAGGCTCTGCCGTCAGCGGTGTTTCTTCCAGGACTAGCTCCAGTTCGGGGGATGGCTGCCGCAAAAAGTCAGGCAGGAGTTCTTCGGTCTCGGTAGCGGGTGCAGCAGGCGGCTGCTCTGGCATACCCAAAACCACATCCTCGGTGCCTTCCATCCAGGGATCGCGCTCTGTCAGTTCATCAAAGCTGGGCGTCGCTGACTCAGTTGGTCCGCTCACCAGAGCTTGCAGCAAGTCTTCTCCCGCTGCAGGCGGCTGTTCAGACAGTAGCTCTTCGGTGAACAGCTCTGCTTCACCAGTTGGTTCGGCAGCAAACAAATCGTCAATCTGGCTGTTGAGCAGTGAATTGTCAAGCGAAGGCGGCATATCGGCAGCGGGCAGCGGGTCAGACGACTGACTCAGAAACGTCGAGGTGATTTCATCTGTCGGCAGGCTGGAGCGAGAGGCTGTTTCACTGTCGTCGAATAGGGTTGAAAAATCGGCTGAATTGCTCAAGTCAAGGGTTTGGGCATCGGGCGCTGCTTCATCTAGAAAGTCGAGCAGGTCAGCATCGGGTTCACCGGCTGGAGTCACGCTCCCTTGATCAGAAAAATCGGCAGAATCCGTCCATAGCTCCGAGCTATTTGAGCGATCAGACCAATCATTCTGGGGTGTTTCAGCCAGCAGGGCTTGAAAGTCTGCTTCATGGGGGGCAGGAGAGGATTCGTCTGCGAATACCGATAGATCTTGAGTTGCTTCTGACGGATAGGTTTCCCCTTGGCTAGAAAAATCAGTGTCCGGTGTACCCGACAGTTCGTTGAGGAAATCGATCAACCCTTCGTCGTTGGACGGTTCGCCATTGGGTGGCTCGGCTAGTTCGGTCGTTGATTCGGCGTCGGTGCTGAGTAGTTCCTGGAGAAAATCGGGTGTTTCTTCGGTGGATTGTTCGGCCCAGAGCGCCCCCAGCTCGTTCATCTGGTCGGTAGCAGGGGGGCCGCTATCCAGCCTGGTTTCCAGGGGCATCTCGGTAGGATACTCAGCCGTGGTGCTTGTAGCAGCGGTTTCTGGTTGAATGTTTAATGAAGCGGCATCGGGGAGTGGTTGCGAAGGTTCTAGCTGCAATTCCTGCATCCAGGCCGGATACCCAGATCCAATTTGCTGACCCAAAATCCGAATCGACCGAATCGACTGAATATCCAGATTCGCTATGCCTTTCTGGACAAATGCCGTCAACGCTTGGCGATTGGGAATGCGCTCTGCTTCCAACACCACTTCCAAACTATCGCCCTGCCGTGCCACCACCGCCCGCATTCCCCTTGACTGCAGCGATTGATTCATCAGGGTTTCAATGGCTTGCGGATCGCCCAGCTTAGCTTGCTCTATCAAATTGGAGTCTGTCATAGCTCAATATGGATGCACAAATCGATTTGCTTAATTTTTGCTTTACAATCTTGGCAGCGGACGTGATCCCGTTCAGCATTTGCCCATTTCAGCTCTCTAACTCCACCAGCTTATGAGTATTGGATATCTCGCTCTGGTTTTACATGCCCATCTGCCCTTTGTCCGGCATCCAGAAAGTGACTATGTCTTAGAAGAAGAGTGGTTGTTTGAGGCAATTACCGAAACCTACATCCCGCTGCTGCAAATTTTTGAGGGCTTCCGGCGAGATGGCATCGATTTCAAAATCACAATGAGTATGACACCGCCCTTGGTGTCGATGCTGAGAGATCCGCTGTTACAGGAACGGTACGATAAGCACCTGGCTCAGTTAGAAGAGCTCACCCAGAAAGAAATTGACCGCAATATCCATAATGGCCACCTCCGGTACCTCGCTGAATTTTATGCCACTGAGTTTAACAAGGTTAGGCAAACATGGGAGCACTATCAGGGCGATTTGGTGTCTGCTTTTAAACAATTTTTAGATAGTAATAATCTGGAAATTATTACCTGCGGCGCTACCCACGGCTATTTGCCTCTGATGAAAATGTATCCTCAGGCGGTGTGGGCGCAGTTGAGAGTCGCCTATGAGCATTACGCCGAAACCTTTGGCCGCCCGCCCAGCGGTATCTGGCTGCCCGAATGCGCCTACTACGATGGCCTGGAGCGAATGGTGGCCGATGTGGGCCTGCGCTACTTCCTCACCGATGGGCACGGCATTCTCTATGCCCGTCCGCGTCCTCGCTTTGGCACCTATGCGCCGATTTTTACCGAGTCGGGTGTGGCCGTGTTTGGCCGCGATCAGGAGTCGTCGCAGCAGGTGTGGTCGTCGGAAGTGGGCTATCCGGGTGCGCCGGAGTACCGGGAGTTCTACCGGGATCTGGGCTGGGATGCGGACTATGAGTACATCAAGCCCTACGTTATGCCCAACGGCCAGCGCAAGAATACCGGCATCAAGTATCACAAGATCACCGGACGCGGCCTGGGCCTGAGCGACAAGGCAGAATACGACCCCTACTGGGCCAAAGAGAAGGCAGCAGAGCACGCGGGCAACTTTATGTATAACCGCGAGCGCCAGATCGAGCACCTCTATAGCATCATGCAGCGTCCGCCGATTGTGGTGTCTCCTTACGATGCCGAACTGTTTGGCCACTGGTGGTATGAAGGACCTTGGTTTATTGACTACCTGTTCCGCAAAACCTGGTTCGACCAAAGCACCTACGAAATGACCCATCTGGCCGATTACCTGAAAAAGCACCCGACGCAGCAGGTTTGCCGTCCGGCTCAGTCAAGCTGGGGCTTCCGAGGCTTCCACGAGTATTGGCTGAACGAAACCAACGCCTGGATCTATCCCCACCTGCACAAAGCTGCCGAGCGAATGATCAACCTATCGCGTCGCGAACCGAGCGATGAATTAGAAACCCGTGCCCTGAATCAAGCGGCTCGTGAGCTGCTGCTGGCCCAATCTTCCGACTGGGCGTTTATTATGCGCACTGGCACCATGGTGCCCTATGCGGTCCGCCGCACCCGCTCCCACCTGATGCGGTTTAACAAGCTCTGGGAAGACATCCTGCAAGCCAAGATCGACTCAGGTTGGCTGCAAAAGGTAGAAGCGATCGACAATATTTTCCCAAATATCAACTACCGGGTGTATCGTCCGTTAGGAAATTGAGGGCTGGATAAACTCTTGATGGGCTTGTTAAGAGCTTGTTTGTAAATAAAGATTGAGATCCCCCTAAATCCCCCTTAAAAAGGGGGACTTCAGAGATTTAACTCGGTTCCCTCCTTATTTAAGGAGGGTTAGGGAGGATCAGATGTGAAGTCGATTCTAGCCTCTTAAAATTCATTTACAAACAGTCTCTAATGTGCTTGGGGACTCCAATCCCCTCTGCAGCACAGCCAAGAGTCCCGTCTGCGCATAGCAACGCTCAAACTCCTGGCCAGTCAGCCGATCGCCAGTTTTTAATCTTCGATCTGCTTCACCGTCACATCAATCGCATCCACATCCACGGTTCCGGGTGGGGTGAGGCGATGGAAGTGCTTGTGTTCCACTTTGAGCGGCTCGCTACAGCTAGGGCAACGCAGCTGGGTGTTGTTGATCCCTGCCGACTCATAGCCGCAGACTGGGCAGCGGTCGATGACCAGATTGCGCTTCAGCCACCAGCGAAAGCCTAGAAAGGCAACCACAGGCATCAGCAAAATAATTCCAATCAACACGAAAACCGATTTAACCAGCCAGCCTAAGCCAATCGAGCTGAGCAACCACACGATTGCTAGGAGGGTCAACCAGAAGCCAAACCCTGAAATTTGAATGCTTCTAAAGCTGTTTTGATTCACCTGTTACCCTCCTAGACAAACGGATAATCTTATACGGCCGATTGTTTTCTGACTGATTTCTGATCTGACTGTTTTTCTGATTGTTTTATTGTGTCACTCGAACACTCTGACCCGAATTGCGTTATCTGGATTCGCCACTCAGATTGTGTCACTCGATTGCTTCTCACCCATCTACCGGCTGAAGGAATCGGTTAGCTGCCATTCAAGCCGTCGCTGGAAGAAGGTTGTCTGTTGGCAATGGGTGCCATGCTTGTACAACCGTCACTTACCTACTTAAGAAAACAGTTTGCTACTGATTGAGCTGCTTTCTAAAGATAGCTTCAACTTCTGCTTCAGGATTCGCCAGACTAACTAAAAGGATAGGGGTGGCGGTTCGCCCAATTATGACGGCTAATCACGACCTCTAGTGCAGGCGATATCTGCTTGTCTTCGAGTGGGCAAGTCAGAACCTCCTGATATGTAAAATCGTAGCCGATCTCAAGGGAGCCGAGATAGGCGGATGACGAATGCTGCTGGGCGGATAACCGTCTTATTAGCTAACTCTCAACAAGGACTGAAACTGTTGGGCAAACGCCGCCTTGCCGAATAGGGCGATGGCCTGTTCCCGCAACCAGATGCCATCACAGCGTTGGTCGTAGGGTTGGCCCTGTTCGCGTTTGCCAATCTCTTGCAGGATCGTAATACAAGCCGTTGCTACTGCTTCCGGATCACGATGGGGCACCCGCCAGCCCAGCCTACCGTCCTGCAGCGGATCAGCAGAACCATCAGCATCGCCCGACAGCACCGGAACGCCACAGGCCATCGCTTCTAGATAGACAATCCCAAACCCCTCCTGCGACGGCATCACATAGGCATCGGCTAGGCGATAGTGCTCGACTAGGTCAGCCGTGGGTACAAATCCGGCAAACACAACGCGCTCGGCCACACCCAACTCGGCAGCAAGCTTGGCTAAACGCGGCTGATCGTCTCCCCGCCCGATGACCAGATATTTGACGTTGGGAATTGCTTGCAGAATTTGCGGCAGGGCACGAATGGTGACATCCACACCTTTGTAAATATCGCCCGACCAGAGGCGCGCCACGGTCATCAGTACCTTGTGATCTGCTAAACCGTATTTGCTGATTAACTCTGGCGATTTCGCGCCGGGCGTAAAAGCATCACCATCGATTGCACAGGGCAAAAACTGCACTTTTTGCGGATCGAGCTGATTGGCAGTACAGGCTTGATCGCGGCTGTAGCGGCTAATCGTCCAGAGGCAATCGGCCTGTTGCAGCGCCCGCCGATATGGGGACGGTACAGGCTGCCAGACTTCTTTGCCATAGGTGAGGACCGTGTAGGGAATGCCCAGCGGTTTACACAACAGCCAGACCATGGGGGCCAGATTGACATGGCCGCAGAACACCTGCTGGGGTTTGTAGCGCACCAAATAGGTGAATAACGCCTTGGCAAAGCGCATCCGGCCCAAGCGAGGCGAGCCGGTTTTGAAGTAGTGAAACTGCAACGAGTCGGAAGCAAACGGATGCTCGGCTTGACTGTCGCGCAGCAAGAACACATCGGCTTTAGGCAGATTGTCCAACGCCAAATAGCTGCGAAAAATATCTTGGACGTAGGATTGAATCCCACCTTCGCGTCCCAAAATTTCTAGAAACAAAAACAGGTAGGGCGCTTTAGTCGAAGTTGATGGATGAGCCGATGGCAATGAGTTCTCGGAAGGAAATGATGAGGAGTGCATGGGGTCGGTAAATTGAGCTAGAGAGGAGAGCAGGCTCTCACTCGGTTTGCTCCAGTCAGTATTCACCGCTGTTGGGTAAAAGTCTCATTGCTAAAGCGATTTGGTGAACACTTTCCTGACTATCAGTCGTAACCGATTTAAGCCAGAAGTGTGTTTATAATCCAAAAGTGCATCTTTGAAAGATAAGTGTTTTGGGCCGGCCAACCACTTTGCTGCCAATGCAGATGAAATAGCCAGTATCGTTTTTACAGGTCACTCCCCAAGCATGGATTTTTCTCTTGAGCCTCTCCAAAGCTCTGCTTCAGAGACCATTAATTTAATGGCAGCTCCGTTGACCGCCGATCATCCGTCAATAGCCGATCAGTACGAACCGATTCACCAGATTGGGCAAATCCAGCCTCACGGAGTGCTCTTAGTTTTGCAAAGTTCAGAGCTGAGAATCCTTCAAGCTAGCCAAAATACGCAGGACTATTTGGGACTGTCTCCAGAGCAATTACTAGGCCAACCCTTCGCAGCAATCGTGACGGACTCAACGATTGAGCATCTGGCCAATGCCCTAGCCCCAGAGACCGGAGAGGCTGGCAATTCCTTTCCTGTTAGCTTGGCTGGCAGACAAGGCTCTAAGCAACCTGGTCCGGCCCCAACGTTTATGGCTTCTGCCCATCGTGTCAACGGGATGCTGATTGTCGAAATGGAGCCAATCGCAACCCCTGAAAACTTCCAGGGTACTCAGTTTTATGGGCGCTTAAACCATATCCTTGCCGCTATCAGGCGGGCACCTACACTGGCCGATCTGTTGCAACAAGGCGCAACGGCAGTTCGCAATCTCACCCACTTCGATCGAGTCATGGTTTATCGGTTTGATCATGACTACAGCGGTGTAGTGGTCGCAGAAAGTTTACGTCCCGGACTAGAGAGCTATTTGGGGCTGCATTATCCAGCGGTTGATATTCCACCCAAAGCTAGGAAACTGTTCACTAGGCGTTGGCTGCGCCTAATTCCTGATGTGAACTATCGGCCTGTTGGCCTGGTATCGCTTGATGCAACTAGCGAATCACGAGAAGCCTGGGCATCCCCGTTGGATTTGAGCCAATCAGAGTTGCGGGGCGTTTCTCCCTGTCATTTGGAATATCTCCGCAACATGGACGTTGCCGCATCGATGACGATTCCCTTGATCGATCAAGACCAACTGTGGGGCTTGATTGCTTGCCACCACTACACGCCTAAACTAGCCGAGTATGAGGTGCGGAGGATCTGTGAATTGATGGGACCATTGATGTCGGTGGAGCTGCTGTTGCGACAAGAGCGAGAGTTGCAGAGCTACCGCGAGCAGATCCGGCAGATCGAAGAGGACTTTAGACGGCAGCTAGCCCATTCACCCAGCCAGATCAAAACCGTGCTCAAACGCAGTCAAGATATTTTGCTGGACCTGATACGGGCACAAGGGGTAGCCATCGTTTTGGATCAGGTGATTGTGCTGGGAGGCCAAACTCCCACGAAAGAACAAATCCGCCATTTACTGAATTGGCTACAAACCCGTGAAACGAGCGAAGTGTTCTTTACCGATATTCTGGTTGACCATTACCCAGAAGCCGCCCGTTTCCGCCACAGGCCGAGTGGTATCTTAGCGATTTCTGTGAGCACCAACCAAGCCTCCTACCACATCATCTGGTTCCGTCCTGAACAAAGCTATACCGTCAACTGGGGCGGCAATCCGCGCGAGGCCATTTCCCTCACTCCCGACGGTACGGTGCGTCTCTCACCGAGAAGCTCCTTCGCGCTCTGGAAAGAACTGGTCAGCCACCGCTCACTGCCCTGGAAGGTGCTGGAGATCGAGGCAGCCAGAGAGTTACGGCACAGCCTATCGATTGCAGCCCTAGAATCGTCTCAGATCGCTTTGCAAGCTGCCGCTGCGCTGGCCGAAAAGGCAAATCAGGCTAAGAGTGAGTTTCTGGCCAACATGAGCCATGAAATCCGCACGCCGATGAATGCCATCCTGGGCTTTACGCAGCTATTGGAGACGACATCACTAGATTCTGAGCAGCAGGGGTTTGTGCAGTCCATCGCGCATGGAGGCGAAAGTTTACTGGCAATCATCAACGATATTCTGGATTTGTCCAAATTAGAGGCAGGAGAACTCAAGTTGGACACCGTCGAATTTTCGCTGCGAGGCATGATCACCGATCTAGTCTCCCTGTTTCAGCCGCAGGCCCAGTCAAAAGGGCTATTGCTGGAAGCATCGATCACACCAGATGTGCCCAATCGGCTGTTGGGTCCAGTCGATCGATTGCGGCAGGTTCTCACAAATCTGATCAGCAATGCGATTAAATTCACGGCCACTGGAACCGTGCGGCTCACCATTAAACGTTGGGAGGAGTCCGATGACGATTCAATCATCAAACTGCATTTTCAGGTTCAAGATACAGGCATTGGTCTGGCTCCAGCGGACCAGGCCAGAATTTTTGAACCCTTCACTCAGGTGGAAACCTCTGCAACTCGCCAGTACGAAGGCACCGGGTTGGGGTTAACCATTTGCCGTAAAATTGTCCGGCTGATGGGGGGAGACATTGGCGTTGAGAGTGCTCTGGGGAAAGGAGCTACCTTCTGGTTTACAGCATCGTTGGAATCGCTGCAATCTCAGCTAACCCCAGCTTTGCACTCGACTGCATCCGATTGCACAGTCGTACCGTCAACGGCTCGCATTTTGTTGGTAGAAGATACGCCGCTGAATCAAAAACTGATGCTGCAAATGTTGAAGCGATTGGGATATGAGGCTGATGCGGTGAGTGATGGGCAGCAGGCGCTCGATCAACTGGATACGCGCACCTACGATATTGTGCTGATGGACTGTCAGATGCCCGTTCTGGATGGCTACGAGGCAACGCGGCAGCTACGAATCCAAGAAAGTCAGCGCTCACAGCAAGGCCAGCCTCATCGAACTACCGTGATCGGGGTAACGGCCTACGCTATGGTGGGGGACCAGGAAAAGTGCTTGGCGGCGGGCATGGATGACTATCTGAGCAAACCCATCAAGCTAAACGATCTCAAGAGCCTTTTAGAACGCTGGCTTTAGAGGTTGTTTGTAAACAAAGATTGAGATCCCCCTAAATCCCCCTTTTTAAGGGGGACTTCAGAGATTTGACTCGGTTCCCTCCTTAAATAAGGAGGGTTAGGGAGGATCAGATGGGAAGTCGATTCTAGCCTCTTAAAATTCATTTACAAACAGTCTCTTAGAAAATTAACCCAGGCAAAATGATCCACATCTAATTCCGTCCAGCGCTCGCTTTTGAGCAAGTCTACCTGCTGCTGAGTCCACAGCCAAAAGTCCTGATCGTAGGTTGTTGCATCTGCCGAGTTGAATGACCCCATGCAGCCATCTCCTGCTGAGAGCACAGTTCAGACTATAACTATCAGCTTAGTCGGTTGGAGTCGTGATGGCATCGCGTACCAGAATCACACTACACCGGCTGTCTCGCGTGATCGCCTCTGGAATGTTCCCTTTAATCACCTGCTGCAACAAGCCTTCCCGGCTAGCCCCTAGCATGATCACATCACAATTTTGCTGGGCCGCCACCTGAAGCACCGCCTCTGGTACCGAGTTTCCCCAAGCCGGACAAACCCCAACCGGACAGTTGAGATGGGTTTCTAAATCAGCGATGACCGCATGCAGATGGGCCAGTTCTTCTGCCTTGGGTCGCTGCTCAAATACCTGACACACCTTCACCTTGGATTCCTGTCCCAGTTTGACCAAAGCGGGCAACAGCCGCAGCGCTTCTTGGGCATTGGGGCCACCGGCTATTGGGATTAGCCAGTGGTTAAAGCGAACTGGTTCTTGCAATTTCACCAGCATCACTTCACAGGCGGCCTGACGAATCACCGTGTCTACAATATTGCCGAAGATGCGTCCGGGTGTGCTGGTCGAGCCTTTCCAGCCCATTAGAATCAGATCAATATGGCGTTCTTTGATGGTTTCCAGAATGGCATAGGCCGGGTCATGCGCCACGCGAATTTGGGTGTGTACCGGAATGTCATAGCGCTGGCCTAACTGCTCGGCCTGTTTTAGCAAGCGGCGGCTTTTGGTGGTGCGGACTGGGGCTTCGGCGGGCGATTGGCTGCGGGGAATCGAAATTACCTGGAGGCATTCCAGTTCGTAATGGCGTTCGCGGGCAATGACGGCGGCTAGTTGGAGCAGGATCGGGGCGGTTTCGGGATTGCTGAGGGGCACGAGCAGGCGTCCGGTGCCGGTGGCGGGAGCGCGCGTTTGGTAGACGAGATAGGAGGGTTCGGGGCGCGGTCCAAACGGTTTGGCTCCACCGTTGACTTGATCGGCCTCAGCGCGAATGATATCGGCGCGGGTGATGATGCCCACTAGCTTGTGCCCTTCGGTAACGGGGAGACGACTGAGGTTGAAGCGATTCAGCAAATACAGCACCTGCGTCAGGGGATCGTCGGGGCTGACGGTAACGGGCTGGGGCGTCATAATATCGGCCAACGTTACCGATTCAGCCTTGGCCGGACGCCGCGACATATCCGCTAGATCGGTTTGGGTGACAATGCCCACCAGTTTGCCCTCATCCACAACCGGAAAGCCGCGATGGTGCGAGCGGGAAAAGGCTTGAATTGCTTCCTCTAGCGTCATCGAGCTAGCCAGGGTTTCCACCCGTCGCTGCATCAGATCGGCTGCCGTCAGTTCGCTCCAGGGGCCGGCGCTCGCCATTGGTTTTTCCAGATGAATGCCGTTCCAGGCCAGCAGGCGCGTGTAGATCGAACCGCTTGCCACCCGGTCGCTGATCAGATAGGCCACGACTGAACCAATCATCAAGGGCAGCACCAGATTGAAGTCCATTGTGATCTCGAAAACAATCACGATTGCCGTAATTGGGCCTCTGGTGACAGCGCTAAAGAACGCCCCCATGCCAGCCAGCGCATAGGTAGTAGGAGCACTCACCCCAGCCGGGACTCCTAGCGGCATGCCAACCCAGAGTTCTAGCAGGGTTGCTGCAACCCCCACCACATGACCAAGCGCTGCCCCCAACAGTAGCGCCGGAGCGAACAGACCGCCCGGTGCCCCTGCGCCATAGGCAATCAGCGTCAGCAGAAACTTGACCGCAAACGCCAGCAGGGTAAACAGCAACGTGGCGCTGCCCATACTGACGAACTCCTGCAAACCAGTGTTGTCCCGAAACGAATCGGGCAGTAGAATCACCACCAGACCAGACACCAGCCCCGCCAACCCAACTTTCCAGGGCAGCCGCCAGCGCAACACTCGTCGATAAAAGGCCAGGCTGACAAACAATCCCTGGCTAAATACAGCTCCCAGCGAACCCGCCAGCAGTCCCAGAATCAAAAAAAACGGCACATCTTGCAGCGAAAAGTTCACTACCGAATCGGTCATGGCTGGATTCAGGCTGAGGCCCTGTCCGCCCAACAGCCGCGACACCACCGCACCAATAAACGAAGCCAAAATCGCCGTGCCTAAAGTGAGACCCGAAAAGTCTTGCAAAAACTCTTCGACAACAAACAAAACGCCGGCAATTGGCGCATTAAATCCGGCGGCCAACCCAGCGGCAGCCCCAGCCGCAATCAACTGACGGCGATATTCCGGCGAGGTGGGCAGCCACTGACTCAATTGTCCGGCCAGGGCAGCGCCTACCTGCACGGTTGGACCTTGGCGTCCCAGCGCTAACCCCGATCCCAGCGCGATCATGACGCTGAACATTTTGACAATCGCTACCCGCAGATTCAGAGCAATGGGCACATTCGCTAGGGCCGCTTTGACTTGAGGAATGCCGCTGCCCGCCGCTTCGGGAGCCAACCGCTCGATTAACCAGCCCGACAGCACCCCGCCCACCAGCCCAATCAACGGCAGCACAACCCAGGCCGGCATCTGATGCGAGAGCTGCACCCGCCAACCGCCCAGCCAGCCAATTCCCTGCTTTAACAGCACGGCTGCCAGTCCTGAGACAATTCCAATCACGCAGGCTTCAAAGATGGCAAACCGCTTCGAGCCAACCCAGAGATGGCGATAGCGCGCAGGCAGAGAAAAGCGCCACATGAATCGTTTTTAGTTTTTAAGTTTTAACTTCTCAGTCTCAATTTCTCATGGTTATAGCATTTCAAGAAATCTTCGACGGCAAATTGGTTTAAGGGTTCAGCAAAGAAATAGCCCTGGCCGTAGCTACAGTGAAGCGCCCGCAGTTGAGTCAGTTGGTCGAGGGTTTCAATTCCTTCGGCAATGGTGGGAATGCCGAGGCTTTCAGCCAGCAGCGCAATCGAGCGCACCATTTGGCCATTTTTGGGGCTATTGCGGCTGGAGCGGCTAATCATTTGCATAAAGGAGCGGTCGATCTTGAGCATATCCACCGGGAACCGATGCAGATAGCTGAGCGACGCATAGCCGGTACCAAAATCATCCAAGCCGATTTGAACTCCGAGCTGCCGCAAACGGGTGAGCACGGCAATGGCAGTCTCAAAGTGCTGAATCACAATATCCTCGGTGATTTCTAGCATCAGGTTAGCAGGTGAAATCCGGGTTTCGTGCAGCAGGCTTTTCAGATAGTCCACCATATCCGGCTGGGCCAGATGCTTATCCGACAGGTTGATGCTGACCAGCAAATGGGTACCCGTCGAATAGCGACTTTGCCAGCGGGCGATTTGGCGACAGGCTTGCCGCAACACCCAACGCTCGATGGGCAGATTCAGCCCCAGTTCCTCGGCTACAGGGAGAAACTCGGCAGGCGTGAGTAGCCCCCGACGGGGATGCTGCCAGCGCACTACTGCCTCAAACCCTAAGATTTCATAGGTAGACAGCGAAACAATCGGCTGGTAGTAAACCCGCAGTTGGTCTTGCTGGATCACATGCTGCAAGTCGGTTTCAAGCTGGCGACGGGTGAGGGTTTCCGCATGCATCAGGGCATCAAATACGGCATAGTTGCCTCGGCCCTGAGATTTCGCCCGATACATAGCAATGTCGGCCTGGGTTAGCAGTTCGCTAAATGGCATTTCGTTTACCGTGGTGGCAATTCCTAAACTGCATCCGATCTGAATCGCATGGCCCCGCAGATGGAACGGCTGGTTCAGCGCTACCAAAATCCGCTCGGCAATCCGCTTGGCGTCATTCAGTTCACTGGCTGCCAACAAAATGGCAAACTCATCGCCTCCCAGCCGCGCTAGGGTATCGCCTTCCCGAATACAGGCCCGCAGCCGTTCTGCTACCTGAATCAGCAGTTCATCGCCCGCATCATGCCCCAGGGTGTCGTTGATTGGCTTAAAGCGGTCAAGGTCGAGATAAATCAGCGCCACCGGGCTGGGTTGAGTTGCAGAGGCCCGCAGTGAGGCTTGCCCCAAGTCATAGAGGCGACGGCGATTGGCTAAACCCGTGAGTGGATCGGTAAAGGCCAGCCGTTCGATTTCCGCCTCGTAGAGTTTGCGCTCGGTAATATCGCGCCCTACCGACTGAATTTCCACCACCTGCCCCCGATGGTTAAAAATCGCCCGGTCGGTCCACTGCTGCCAGCGCCACTGCTGATCTGGAGTAATGATCCGTCGTTCTGAGCTGTAGGTCGGCTGAGCCACACTCAAATTGGCGAGCTGGGATAGCATCTTAGGCAGCTCAGCTTGGGGAATCAGATCAAACACATTGGCCCGCCGCAGGTTTCCGGGCGTAATCCCAAACGTATCGGCATAGGCTTGATTCACAAACGTCAGGGTGCCATCACAGCGAAAGCGGCAGATCATCTCCATCTGGTCTTCCACAATGGCGCGGTAGTGGGCTTCGCTGGTTTCTAGAGCCACTCGACCGTGGCGCAGCAACACCATTAGCAGCAACACGGCTATGGTCATCACGCTCATCGTTAGGATGGAATTTTGGATCTGGGCATAGGCTCCGTTCATCTGCATCAGCTCCGGCAGCATGGCCGACACCCCTACGACCCAGATTTTTTCCCGCTCCGTATCCGGGAACACCACCACCGGACTCCAGGCGGCGATTTCTCGTCCGGCGTCTTGCGTCAGCGGTTCCCACCAGGGAGTCGATTCGATGGCTTTATTGGGCTGCCAGACATACCAGCCCACGCCTTCTCGGCCTTGCATCACCGCTTGCGTCATCTCCTCGTAGTGCCAAGCTCCATGCCGCCGTTGCAGGGCAAAGATCAGCGCAATACTTTTGCCTTGATATTCCTCCGGAAAATCTTCGCTTTCATCAAACACTACATAGTTGGGTGAGTAGATCCAGGCGTTTCCAGTTATACCAATCCGGGTGGGTTTGACGAAGTAGTCCAGCACTTCCTGTTCAATCTCATGGACGGCCTGAGGGCGCAGCTCCAATTCGCGCGTAATGTAGGTGCGGGCTGCCCTGGCCATACTGCGGACCACTTCAAGCTGGGCTTTTTGATAGGTTTCAATTGTGGCCTGCTCCAGGCTTTGACTCTGAGAAACCACCGCATACCAGCCGCAGCCAATCAGCAACAGTGGCAGCGCAGTACTGAATGGGAGGCGAATCCTATGGCGTTTGTTGTGTTTCATCGTGTCTGGTGGAATGGGCTGCAACCAATCAAACTCAGCGATCCGATTTCTCGATTGACTTCTCGACTGATCGGTATTGCTTGCTGTTTCACCCCCGTGGCCACCACCTGCCTACTGCACACTCCTATTCGTAATGCCTCCATGTTCAGCCGATGCAGGAACTCAACAATGGCTTCTACAAGGCCAACGGGATTACTTCCTGGCAGCAACCACTGATCGCTCTGGCTACAGAACAACAAGCCGTGGGACAGTTGGCTGATCGCAATGAAGGGAAAGGGCGATTGAGCCGTGCAGATCACCACAGTTTGCAGCCCAAACGGGAATACCCAGAGGCAAGGTGGCCAGACGTTGCGGATGTAAAATCCACGAGTATTTGTCATGAAAAGGGCGTTAGTACAGAACCATGCCATCACAGTGCACAATTCTTCGCTCTAACCTCTCAAAGAATTGCAACTCCAAAAATCTGGGGAATCACGCGACCAATCCAGGCCATGATCGAGGTTGCTTACCTGCAACTCGATTCAACTGAAACTAAGCGAAACCAGCAGATAAGAGGCAATCAGGCCAAACAACTAAGCAAAACAACTAAATCAGGGAACCTCAGACATTTCAATTTAATAGGGAAACACCAGCAAATTAAACTTACAAGCAATGCCTCAGATCTAACTCCTGTCAGGGGGAACCCACGCTTCCAATCTCAACCAATCCCAATGGTTGGTTAGGTTAGCTATCCAAATGATCATGCAATCATTAATCAATTATCAGCTTTTACCATGATCGGTGCCGGTATTTTCAACACCTGGTATAAAACATCTACAGCGTTTTTCACTCATGTGAGGTATGGGGGGTGTGGAAGCTTCGCCCCCACGCAGGGGCACTGCCCCTGCACCCCGTTTTCGTACTTCACTAGCCTGAAAAAGGCTGTAGAATCATCCTAAACTGTAACCCTCAAAGAAGCACTAGGCAATTTGGCCGCCAGCTCCTCACCTAACGCAGAGCATCTGAAAGCAAGGTAAAACCCTATACATTTTAAGCACTAGTAAAGAAAAATTACTGAGTGTGACGATAGCAAAAATTTAGTGGAAAACTCGGGGAATTACGGTCGTCCGTGTAGTCAGATGGCAGCTCAGAAACCAGCACTCCATCCTACATGTTAAGGTTTGCCAACTTTAGTGACTAATTCAATCGGTTTTTGTTGAATCAGACCTTCAATTGATGACATAAAACCTTAACCGGCTGTCCGTTCTGCTGTTCTCCGGTTATTCTCTGGTTGTTCTCTGGTTGTTCTCCGGCTCGGCAATTGTTTCCGAGCTAATCGCCCAAATTCAAGTAAAGCAAGTTTAATGAGCAAATTCATCTAAGCCTGGGGTTGGCGTAAAGTTTGCCAGTCGGCCTGGAGATGGTTGGCCCACTGAGCTGCGAGAGAGCCATCTGTAAACGGGACAACCATGGTCTCTGCATCTGCGAGCTGAAATTCCAGAGCGATAGTTTTACCTGTTGGTACTGCGTTTAGATCCACCGTTGGGTCCACAACTTGATTGTCAATCCGTAACTGAATGGCCTTTACCTGATGTAAAGAAAAAGTTTGCAGGTTCAGAGGCCCCCGACGTGACGGTTTACCCCAGGTCAGCTCGCTGCCTTTTTGCCCTAAAACTGCATAGATGTCGTATTTGGCATGGTCAAATTGGCTGGCCCAAGAGCGATAGGCTTCCAGCTTTTGAAATTCATTCCAACCGGCCCAAGCCAGCCAGCAAAACACTGCCAGCAGCGGCAACCACGGTAAACCTCTTGTCATAGCCCAACTCTAGGACGAACTACCTGCACTTTAACCCCTAAGTACGGCTTTGAAATCATTTTTAGAAGTAATTTCCAGCACCCGCGCCTATCTCTCTGGAGATAGATATTCTTAATAGGGTGGCTATCCCCCCTAGGGGGATGATAGGCTAGAGGACGTTCAGACTAGCGTGACGAAATCCAATGCCAGTCATCCCAACAACTACCGCTGGTGGGGATTCGCTGCTGTTGACCTAATTACGAAGAAGCAGAGGTGCCAAGCGTGGTTGCAACCCCGGAAAAACTCGAACAGTCTCCGTCTTTGTCTAATCCCCCATCCGATCGGGTAGCAGTACTGCTGATGGGCTATGGCGAGGTGGAAAGCTACGAAGATTTCGCCAACTACAACGAGCAAGCGCTCAACCTACTCACCGCCAAATTTGCGCCCGTACCGACCTGGATCTATCCGAGTTTAGCGAAACTGCTGGCAATGTTTGACCTGCACGAATGGCAGCACCAGCATGGCAACTTTATTTCTCCCCACAACGCCATTTTTGAAAAGCAGCGGGCTGGGATCGAGCAGCATTTACAGGAAAAATGGGGCGAGCGGGTGCGCGTCTTCAAAGCCTTCAACTTCTGCGCTCCGTTTTTGCCGAAGCAGGTTCTAGCCGAGATTCAGGCCGCTGGGTTTGACAAAATCCTGATTTATCCCCTGCTGGTGGTGGATTCGATCTTTACTAGCGGAATTGCCGTCGAGCAGGTGAACAAAGCCCTGGCAGATAGGGCAAACGACAGCGAGCATTGGGTGAAAGGTCTGCGCTATATTCCGTCCTTCTACGACCGCCCTGATTACCTTGATTTGCTGGCCCGTCTGGTGGAGGAAAAAGTAGCCGAGGAGCTGGCCGTAGCCCACTTGCCGTCCCAGATTGGGATTGTGCTGATGAACCACGGCTGTCCCCACAAGGCCAAAGGCTTTACCTCCGGCATCGACGAAAGCCAGAAACTGTACGACCAGGTGCGCGAACGGCTGATCAACCGCTATCCGCTGATTTCGGTGGGCTGGCTCAACCATCAAACCCCCTTGATCGAATGGACTCAACCCAACGTCGAGCTGGCCGCCAGAAATCTGATCGATCTGGGCGCAACTGCCCTCGTGTTTATGCCGATTGGGTTCGCCACCGAAAATCACGAAACCCTACTGGATGTAGACCACATTATCCATGCCCTGCAGCGGAAGCACCCTGAGGTCAACTATGTGCAGATGCCCTGCGTCAACGACCATCCCGAATTTCTGCAAATGGCGGCCGCTTGGGCCAATGAGCATATTGGCGCTCTGCTATCCGAACAAGCCCTGTCAGTCAATCCTGCTCTAGCCGCACATCACCACGAGCACCACCATCATCACCATCATGACCATTCGCATGGGCACCATCATTCGCATCATTAGGAGGTGAGGGAGATGCGGCTCGTGAGCCTCGCCGAACGAGGGAAGGTGGGGGAGATGGCCCTCAAACCAACCCCGACCGCAGTGCCACCACCGCTGCCTGCACTCGGTCATCCACGACTAGCTTATCCATAATCGAGCGGACGTGACACTTGACGGTACTGAGGCTGAGGTAAAGAGCAGCGGCGATTTCTGGATTGCTTTTGCCTTCGACGATTAATCGCAGCACATCGAGTTCACGGGCTGAGAGTCGGCTTTTGGGTTCGCTGGGAGCAGGTTTGAGGTGGCTGAGCACGCGGCGGGCGATTTGCGGATCGAGGTAGATGGCCCCTTCTTGGGCTGAGGCAATCGCGACTTCGAGCTGATCCAGACTCGTACCTTTGACGCAATAGGCATCAGCTCCACTCGATAAGGCTGCCATCATTTCGTGATCTGCCGTGTGGGAGGTAAGCATGACGATGCGAATCTGGGGCAGTTCGGCTCGAATCCGTTGGGTGGCAACAATTCCATCAAGCTGGGGCAAGCCAATATCCATCAGAATCAAATCGGGCTGGAGTTGATGGGCGGCAGCAATGCCGGTATATCCATCCGCTGCCTGTCCCACAATCGTAAATTGCGGATAATCCTCGAAAAACTGCTCTAACCCAAGCTGCATTACTGGATCATCCTCGACGAGCAGAATCCTCAAGGCTGCTGAGTTGAAGCTTGAGGAGGAGGATAATTCAGCGGCGGGTTCGGTTACAGGCTCGCTTAACATAATGGCTCTCCTGCCTTTAGGGTGGTTAACACATCATTCCAGGCCACAGCGGGTAGTGTATTCAAACCCTACAGGCAGTACGCCCGTTTCACTTCACCCAAGTGGCTAGTTTGGCAACTGGACCTTTGGCTAGTCTCTAACTAGCGCCCAGCAGGAACGCTTATAACCAGTTGGGTGAAGCGCCATTGCCACCCAGTTGATAAAGTGGCCATTAAACGGTCATCGTTTTACGGTTTCTCTTGGGGGTGGGAAGCGCTACGACTTTTCACCCCTTTCGCCCTTCCTGACTTCTGGTGATTATGGCGGCCCAAACTACAGCTTGGGGAGCAATTGGTAAACTGCGGCAGTATGGCAAGCTGGCGTGGCAAAGGACGTGGCAGAAATTGACCGCATGGCAACAGCAACCGGCTGAATCGGCGGATTATCAAGCATGGCGGCATCGGTTTTTGTCGGATCGGCTGCGGCTTTGCCTCTGGATTGCGGTGCCCTGTTTCATCACGATTGTGCTCCACAACATCTACGAGCTGTATCTTTACCCGCAAGAGTTTGAGCAGAATATCATTCAATATTTTGGCAATCCTGATTTGCCAGATCGGGTACGACGGCTGTCGATGATTACCAATTTTGTGATTGGTGTGCTGTTGACCGCCTGTTTAGTTTTGCAGCGCACTCGCTGGGGGCAGCGTTATCCGGCTCTGCTGTTTCTGGGTTTTTCCTGGTCGATTACCCTAGCACCGCAGGTGATTGGCACCCATTTCCGCATCCCTGATTCGGGTGGCGGTGGCGTCTGGTTTCTGGTGTTTTTGGTGCAGGCCACGCTGATGCCGGTCCACTGGGGGCTACATCTAATTTCTCAGTTAGGAGCGATTGCCTATTACGTTGGGATCAATCCGCTGCTGGGTTTAACCACAATTGAAGGCAAATCGATCTATAACGCGGGTCTGTTCATTTTATTGTTTTGGTTTTGCTTCATTTGCGACCTAGCGGTTTACCTCTACGAACGGTTGCAGCGAGCTGAGTTTGAGTCGCGACGAGAGCTGCGCGTATTTCTGCACGCCGTGTCCCACGATTTGAAAACGCCGGTCATGGGCACCTCGATTGTGCTGCAAAATCTGCTACGCAAGGCAACCGATGATCAGGTGGTGGTGCATCGGCAGGTTTTGGAACGGCTGCTTCAGGGCAGTAACCGTCAGCTTGCTTTAATTAACTCCCTGCTGGAAGCCCACGCTGCTGAAGTGCAAGATTTGGCCCTGCATCGCCAGCCGATCCAGCTTAGCCACTTGGTTGAGAGTGTTCTGGCCGACCTCGAACCAACGCTGACCAAAAACCAGATCACCCTGTACCAGCAGATTAGTCCTGACTTGCCCTCGGTCGATGCCGATGCCACCCAGCTCTGGCGGGTTTACAGTAACCTGATTACCAACGCAATTCGCCACAATCCCCACGGCATCAAGGTAACACTGACCGCCGAAGTGCTCGATCCAGCCATCGTCAAACGCTTGCAAAACCGAAGGATGAGTCGCCTGTTTAAGCGCAAAGGTTCAGTCACCTCGGAGGGCTTGCCTCAAAACGACACCAATGGCAATTCTTTGACCTGCTGGATCCGCTGTGCCGTACAAGACAACGGGATTGGCATTCCGCCTGTCCAGCAAGAGCGTTTGTTTGAACTCTATGTTCGCGGTAGCCGCGCCCGCTACATGCCTGGATTGGGACTCGGCCTCTATCTCTGTCGGCAAATCATCACAGCCCACGGGGGTGAAATCGGCGTCAGTAGCACTCCCGGAGGAGGAGCCACTTTTTGGTTTACGCTGCCAGTCGCAAAGGATTAGGGTTGCCTAGCCGCTATCCTGGAAATAACGATTCGCAGAATTTAGCAATATGGCAGCTCAATCGCAGGTAATCCGGCAAAGTGATTTGTTGAACCAGCTTGTGCTCAATCGCGACACGATGGAGGAATTGGGACGAGTGGAGGTGCTGTGGATGTATCCCCAAGTGCATCGCGTGCTGGGATTTATCTGTAAGACGGGCTTTTTGGGAAGGCAAAAATTGGCATTTCAGTTGGCTCAAATTGAGGCGCTCGGTGAGAATGGCCTGTTGACCCACTCCCCGCCCCAAAAGACCGATGCGGAGAAGGTGAGCCGGCTCGAATCTTTACTTGACCATGAGGTCTGGAGCGATGAGGGTAGCCGCATTGGCAAAATTATTGACTGTTTGTTTGATTTGCGCACCGGCGAGATTCCCTACTATCTGTTTGTGTCGGGCGGCTGGCCTGGGATGGTGGGCGGCGTGTATCAGTTGCCTCCGGTGAAAATTCTCAGTTTTGGTAGACAGCGGGTGCTAGTAGCCGAATCATCGCTGGCAGGTTTCGAGATCTATCAGCCTGGAATTTCGCAGAAGCTGACCGAGGTGAGTGAATCCTTTAAAGAAGAGGTGGTTGAAGAACTATCCTCCTTTGCCAAAAAAGCTGAAGAGACAACCGAGCAAGCCAAAGAACAGTTGCAGCAGTTGACCGGGCAGGCGAAAGAGCGAATGTGGCAACTATCGCAGCGGTTTAAGCAAAAGGCGCAGGTATGGAATGAGCAGGTGAAGGAAACTGCCGAAACTCTGCTGGAACAAGCAAAAGAACACAGTCAGAGTTTAGCCGAACAGGTCAAGGAAAGTAGTCATACGCTGACTAGACAAGTGGAAGAACAGATTGAAACATTGACAATGCCCGACCCATCAGCCTCAGATCAGGATACTGATTTAGACGAGTGGGATGACGAATGGTTCGATGAATCGGATGAAGTGGATGAACCAATTCAAACGAATCAATTTAACAAAAATAATGTAGATAAAGATGCAAATAAAGTAGATGAGCAAGATATAGCACCATTGCCCAAGTACGACTCCAATTCTGTCACCCCATCGCGGCCTGTATTCACTCCACCTACTACTTCAGAACAAAATTTGAATAGTACTCCTGTCGATAATCCAGCGAATAATCCAGCAGATAATTCAACTGATGATGACGATGATCCTTGGATTTGATTCTTGAGACCTGAAACGCGGTTGTCTAGCTGCAAGCTTGAGCGAGAAGACAGGCTTGATTAAAAATTCCCTCAATTACATCACAAAACTGTCAAACATATTTCAAACATCTTTCCCTGGTACCCGCATGGGGTATGGCAAATCAGCTTATTTCAAGTAAGGTAGAGAAGATTTCGCCTGTCCCCTGCTAGAGGAGCAAACCATCATGGCCATTGATTTGCTGAGCCGGAAACAGACCCATTTTTTGTTATGGCGACCGGGGCAAACGAATCCAGCCCCAAGCTTGTGTATTGGGATTGGCTCAGAGGTATCAGGAAAAGTCGAGCCGCTGGTTGAAATTCCGCTTCAGGCCGATCCAGTCTTTTCTGACCTCTGGCTGGTGGCAGCAGCAGACTGTGGGTTAATCGATGGACAGGTATATCACTATTGGTTTAAGCTACAGCGCACCCGACCCGACGCGAACGCCGCTTTCATCTACTGCACAGACCCCACAGCCTACACGGTCGATCGACGGTTCTTAGCACCAGCAGCAGAACCCGGAGCAGCCGCTACGCACGATCCTGCCAGTGTGATTCTGTACCGCCAGGGGCAGCTAATTCCCTGCGATCCGGGTGGCCAAGTCGTGGATTGGTCAAATGATGCGGCCCTAGACCATTTACCGCCGAATCATCGGTTGGTGATCTATGAACTGCCGACTCGTTGGACCAAAGCAACTGCTAGCGCTGGCATCACAGTTGGCACGGGTACTTTTCAAGATGTGATGGCACTATTGCAGGTAAAAGCTGCTGCACCCAATTTCTCGGAAACCGAAGAGCTACAGTCGAATCATGCTCATTTGCTAGAGTTGGGCGTCAATGCGCTGGAGTTGTTGCCACCCGCCGATAGCGGTGACCGCACGATGGTTGATCGCATCGATCCCGATCAAACCGATCAGGATCCGCTCAAGTGGGGGTATGGCACCGATAACTTCTTTGCTGCCGATTATGATCTGGGGTTGCCCTCAACCCAAACAGCGCCCACCGCGTCCACGGATCTAGCCAATCTGATCAAGCTCTGTCACCAAAAGGGCATCCGGTTTTTCCTTGATGTGGTGATGGCCTTTTCTCGCTACAACGCCTACGCTGATGTTAATTTTCTCGATTTCTACATCGATGACAAGCCAGTCGGCCATCCAAACCGCGATCCAGAGCAGGGCAATCGAGACAAATTTGGCGGCAATCTATTTAAATACAATTACTGGACGCAGGGCTACCATCCGATTACCGGACAACGGCAGGATCTAGTACCTGCCCGTGAATATATGAAAGCCTATCTAGCTCATTGGATGCAGTATTATCGGATAGATGGTTTACGACTCGATAGTTTGAACAATATTGGCAATTACGATTTCATTCAGGAGTACAAGGATCTGGCGCGGCAGCTCTGGCAGGAACGGCAGGGAAGAGACGATCGGTTTTTGGTTGTGGGCGAAGAGCTAGATGTACCGCTGGCATTGATTCACCAAAATCGGGTTGATGGCTTGTGGAATGAGAAGTTCAAGCAAATTCTACGGCAGGTTATTCTAGGCAGAAACGCGGCAGGTAATTTAGGTAGAAATACTAGCGGTGAACCGAGCTTTGAACAAAGCGTGCGCAACCTGATTGACTGCCGCTTGCTCGGCTTCCATGATGGCACCCAGGCGGTGAACTACATCACTTCCCACGATGTTGGTGAACTGCCGAATGTGCGGTTGTACAATTACCTGGTTGACAATGGCGTTCACGATACCGAGCCGCGCATCAAGCTAGCCTTTGTTTGTCTGATGACTGCCGTAGGGATTCCAATGATCTTGGCTGGCGATGAGTTTGCCGATCAGCATGATTTAGATACTCGAGACACCCATAGCCACCTGAAGCAAATCGATCCAGTTGATTATGAGCGCATGAATGACCCTTGGCGCAGACGCATTTTTGACTATGTGGCTCGCCTAGTTAAATTCCGGATTCGTTCCGATGCCTTAGCTGTCAATGATACGATATTCATTCACGCCGATTTTAATGAAGGTAAACGAGTTTTGGCCTGGAAGCGGGGCTACGGCGAAACCATTGTGGTGGTGGTTGCCAACTTCTCGGATTATGGTACGCCAAATCCTGGAGATACCAGTGCAGAGTATGTGATTCCCAACTTTCCGGCTACTCCTGCGGGCAGAAAATGGCGCGAAATCACCCAAAATAGAGAGGTGCCAGAGGGGTGGATTGGGCGAGAACCGATCTATCCTTGGGAAGCTAAAGTGTATGAACTGATCTAATGCCATTTGACATTGAGTTTGACATTGAGCAAGCAATTCAGCGGCTGCGTCAAGCTGTACAGCCCTACCCTAAAGCTGCCATGTTTGAGTTGGCTGCTCAGGGTTATGAGTCGTTGTTTGAGCAGCTCATTGCCTGCATCATTTCGATTCGCACCTACGATGAAGTCAGCTTACCGGTAGCAAAACGCCTGTTTGCCGGTGCGCGCACCCCGGCAGATATGGTGCGCCTGACTCCAGCCGAAATTGATGCCCTAATCCGCGACTGCACCTACCACGAAGCCAAAGCCCAACAAATTTGGGACATTGCTAATGCCATCATCCAGGAGTACGGAGGCGAGCTACCCTGCGATCTAAATGTGTTGCTGGCGTTTAAAGGGGTCGGACCGAAGTGTGCCCATCTGGCACTTGGCATTGGCTGTGGCCAACCCTATATCAGTGTGGATGTGCATGTACATCGAGTTACGAATCGCTGGGGCTATGTCAGCACCCGCACGCCGGAAAAGACCCTAGCCGCTTTAGAAGCGAAACTACCTCAAGCCTATTGGGTTGAGATTAATCAGCTTCTGGTTCCGTTTGGCAAGCACATCTGCACCGGCAATCTACCCAAATGCTCCTCTTGCCTGTTGCTGGACCTGTGCCAGCAGGTCGGTGTGGAGAAGCATCGTTAGAACCGATCTTTCATGCCCCGCAGGCGGGAAAAGGTTTGAATCGGATCTTGACTGTTAACCTTGGCCTGTAGCTCGGGTTGCTCCCAGCGCAAAAACGGATTGGTTTGTTTTTCTTCCCCGAGCCAGGACGGAACGGTGGCTTCTGAACGCTGTCGAGCTGCTTTTACCTGCGCATAGCGATGCTGGAGAGCCAAATTGTCTGCGTCAACTGTGAGAGCAAACTGCAGGTTCTTGAAGGTGTACTCGTGGGCGCACCAGACGCGGGTTTGATCTGGTAAAGCGCGTAGTTTACTGAGGGAGCTAACCATCTGGGTGGGAGTGCCTTCGAATAATCTGCCGCAGCCACCGGCGAATAAGGTATCGCCACAGAACAAGTCCCCTACCTGCGCTGCACCCAGAGGCGGGAAATAATAGGCGATATGAGCGCGGGTATGCCCCGGCACAAACAGTACCTCAGCCACTCGCTCCCCGAACTGGACTGAATCGCCTTCCTGCAAAAAGACCTGCTGACCAGGAATGCGACCTCGATCTTCTGCGCCTCCGTAGACGACTGCATTGGGAAAATGACGCAATAGTTTTGGGTTACCACCGACATGATCGGCGTGATGATGCGTATTAAAAATTGCCACCAGCTCAGTCTGTAGTTCCTCTAGCTGACGCAGGACCGGCTCAGCGTCTGCCGGATCAACAACGGCAGCATGACCGTCACCATCATCAAGCAGAAAAATATAGTTATCAGACAAAGCGGGAAGGCGATGAATCCGCATCGAGCAGCCTCCTAACTGAAGCAGTTGATCCAAGATATACCTAAACATACTGACCCTGATCAAGCTAAGCCGCTGTCAAAAGACGGAATTTACGGAAATAGTCTCCGTAGATTTCCCATAGATATCTTTCCCTAGTATCGAATATGTCCTGGCAGTTTCTTTTCATCAATCCTTCACACAGGTATTAACCGTTCTTTGCCCAAGACCGTTGTAGCGAATCGGACAATAGAAGCAGTACAAACTGCAATGCAAATATGCGGCGCAATTGGGAACACTGAATAGGAGGGGGTGTCTTATGGTATGGATTACAGAGAGCCGTCCCAGTGCGGCAATTCGGTCACTGGTTGAGCAAATTATTGCAGCAGGGCAGCTCAGCCGACAGGAGCATCTACGCCTCACCTCAACTATCCTGGCCGATTATCAGCTTTCAGACGAAGACCGTTGCCACATCAGTCGCGTTTTGGATTACGTGCAAATTGGTCGCCTCAGGCTGATCGATTAAGCTCTCAAGCGCATTTCTCATCCATTATCGCCGTTCTTTGTCTGCTAATTTTCCTGTAGAGTACGCCTTCCCGGTTCATGCCTGGAAGGTTTATTGCATTTGGACGGGGATCGGGATGCGCTACCCAATCAACCACGCTCAACCGACAATCCGTGATTACCTCGTCAAGCCGACTGCCTACCAGACAAGCAAAGTTGTCTACCCAACTGCTCCGCAGACGCGGGCTACCACCCATTCACTCATAGATGCCATACCACCCCCCGTGGGCACTCTAGCAACAACACCGCAATCTCTAAACCTATGCTGTCGATTCCCACTAAAACTCTACAGGCCGATCCATTGCCCAATTTAATCCCGTCGTCGGTTGCTCTTGTTGTTGGCGACTTGTCTAAAAGCGGAGCTGGCCGCTGGGGTGGGGCGGTGCGTCCGTTTTTGTTAGCTCAGGCGCTTCAGAAATTGGGCTGTCGGGTCAAATTGGTCGGGTTTACCTTTGGCGATCAAGCTGCGATTTCCTCAACAGCTGATCTAGAAGTTATTACAGCACCAGGCCAGCCTTATCCTCAGTTTTGGCAATCGATACGGCAACTCTGGCCCCACTTAGACGGGGATTTGATCTACGCCTACAAACCCAAACCCACTAGCTTTGGTGTAGCGCTGTGGCACCATCTCCTCAAGGGCAAGCGTCCCCTGCTGCTAGACATCGATGACTGGGAACTGAGTTGGCACGGTGGAGATGCCTATCGGTATCAACCCTCCCTGAAGCAGCTGGTCCGCGATATTGCTAAATCCGATGGGGCATTACGCCAGCCCGATCATCCCCTCTATTTACGTTGGATGGAAAAGCTTGTCTCTCGCGCCGATGCGGTCACCGTTCACACTCAGTTTCTGCAACAGCGGTTTGGTGGCATCTCGATTCCCAACGGCAAAGATACGACCCTGTTCAACCCAGAAAATTATAATCCAACAGCTCTGAAGCAGCGCTACGGATTAGCCGCCTATCGAGTCTTGATGTTTCCCGGTGCCCCTCGTCCTTACAAAGGCGTCGAGGATATCTTGCTGGCATTGGATAGCTTGAACGAACCAGATTTGCGTTTGGTAATTGTGGGAGGCAGCCCCTACGATGACTATGATCAGCAGTTGATGCAGCGCTGGGGACGCTGGATAATCAAATTGCCACCCATGCCCCATACCCAAATGCCGGAAGCGATTGCCGCCTCCGATGTACTTGTAGTACCGCAGCGTGATACCCCTGCTGCCCAAGCCCAATTTCCACTCAAGCTGACGGACGGTATGGCGATGGCAAAACCCGTGCTAGCCACCCGAGTTGGAGATATCCCAACCATTTTGGCCGACACTGGCTACTTAGTTGAGCCCGAATCGCCCGACCAATTGGCTGCCGGAATTCAAGCCATCTTTACCAATCCAGAAGCTGCTGCTGCCAAAGGTCGTCAGGCCAGAGCTAGATGCATTCAGCACTACAGCATTGATGCCATGGCTGTACAAATGGCAGAGGTTTTAGCACAGGTCTATAGTAATCAGATGCGGAACTAGAGTGAATCAGAAGTGAGGAGATAGGAGCCAGAAGTGAGGAGGCAGGAGGCAGAAGCCAGAATTCCTTCTTCTGAGATCAAATCCTGCTGAATGATCGTATAGCCGTCGCCACGACAGATAGGACAGCATATTGTTGTGGCAAACACGATAATTAAAATCCTGATTTTGCATGAGCAATATTTTCTGCGGAACGGTTGCGTCCATGCGAGTTGCCTCTCCAGATATGAGAGTGGAGCCATTGGATTCGTTATAGCCTCGAACTTTTGACTTTTGACTTTTGACTTCTGCCTCCTGCCTTCTGCCTTCTGCCTCCTGCTTCCTGTGCATCCATTCAGTTTCACGGGAACCCTACAGTTGGAGTTCTTTAGAGTGAACGCCTCCATGTCTTCTCATCATCTGTTGCTTAATCTAGCCCGACGCTATCCTGGTTTAATTTGCCTCAATATTCTATTTGGTTTTTCGGGTGCTTTATTTAATGGCATCAGCACAGCGCTAATTATTCCAGTACTGCTGAACTTTCTGGGGCAGCCCGTTGCCACCAAGGGCGCACCGCCGATCATTCAATCCCTATTGACTCCATTTCAAGGCGTGGCAGGCGACTACAATCTGTTGCTGATGACAGCAGCAATTGTGTTGATGATTGTGCTCAAAAACCTAGCGCTGTACTGCAATACATTAGTGGCTGGAGTGTTGAAACGAACCACTGCTAATGACTTGCGAGATCAAGGCTTACGGCTACTGCTAGAAGTCGATATGAGCTATTACGTCACAACCGGAATTGGCGACATCATCAATCGGCTTAACAATGAGATTTCTAGAGCGGCCAGTGCTGTCAGCATTATTACTCGCACGGTTACAATCACGATCACAGCCTTAGTATTTATTGGCATTCTTCTATCGCTTACCTGGCAACTCACAATTATCTCAACTGGTTTATTAGCAGTTGTTGCATTGGTCAATCAGTACAGCATCATTCGCTCTAAGCTATTTGGCAAACAGCTTTCTGAAATTTCTAAAAACTATTCCACCAGTGTGCTCGATCTATTATCTGGAATGCGCCTGGTGCGTTCTACGGCCAATGAGCGACGCGAGTACCAAAAAATTAGGCAGCAAATCTTAAATCGGGAACAGGCTGAGTTCAGATCTCAAGCCACATCCGCGCTGATTGAACCCGTCAGCGAAGTAACCGGCATCATCGCGCTGTTGTGCATCGTCTTTATCGGTCGGGCCTTTTTAATAGAGCAGGTCGAGTCGTTTTCGGCCATTCTCCTGACCTATCTGTTCGTGCTGTTTCGTACCTTACCGCTAATTGCCATGCTGAATGCAGCCCGGAGCCAGCTTGCCAACATTTCACCCAGTCTGGAAATTGCTCAGGACTTTTTGCGCCGGGACAACAAATCGTTTATGGTAAATGGCTCTATTCCGTTTGAATCACTCCGTGCAGGGATTCATTTCAAGCAGCTTTGCTTTGCCTATCCCGGTCAACAAAAGCAAGTGTTGAAAGGTGTGGATCTGTACTTGCCGCGTAATACTACCCTGGCGTTGGTTGGTGCATCGGGAGCTGGTAAATCGACACTGGCTGACCTTCTGCCCCGCTTCTACGACCCCACCGCAGGTTGCATCACCATTGACGGCGAAGATTTACGCAACCTCGACTTCCGCACTCTACGTCGCGCTATGGGCATTGTTAGCCAGGACACATTCTTGTTTAATGCCTCCGTGCGGGAAAATATTGCCTATGGCTGTCCAGACGCCACTGACGACCAAATCATTCAAGCCGCCAAGCAGGCCAACGCCTATGACTTCATCATGCAGCTTCCTAGAGGGTTTGAAACCCAGATCGGGGATCGGGGGGTGATGCTTTCGGGTGGCCAGCGGCAGCGCTTAGCCATTGCCAGGGCCTTGGTGCAAAACCCGGAAATTCTGATCCTGGATGAGGCCACCAGCGCTCTGGATACCGTATCGGAAAAACTGGTGCAGGAAGCAATCGAGAACCTGAGCCGGAATCGCACTACGCTCGTAATTGCCCACCGTTTGTCTACCGTCAAGCAGGCGGACCAAATTGCGGTGCTTGATCAGGGCCGGGTTGTGGAACTGGGCACCCACGACGAGTTACTCACCAAGAAGGGATACTACGCTTGCCTCTGCGCCATGCAGTTTAGTGAACCACAGGTCAAAGCTAATGTACAGCGGCAGCAATTGGCTAAAACGTCCCACGAAATTCGTTCGCTGCTTAACAGCCTGGTTGGTTCGCTCAGCCTAATCATGAACGGCGTATTAGACGATCCAAAGGAACAGCAGGAATTTACCCAAGAAGCCTATGTTTCGGCGCTGAATCTACTCAAGAGCATCGAAAGCTTAGAACAGGATTCCAGCCAAGTGCCAGAAGAAACGCTAGCGCTGAAAGCATGAGGGGTAGGAGACAGGCTTCCCAGAGCGTCAGCCGACGAGAGTCGAGAGCTAGAATTTCTGGATCTAGTTGTAATTTGGGTCAATTCAGTTTTTCGAGCCACCCCCACCTGCAAGTAAACTGCAGACTAGTAGATAAAGTCTGCTGCAGCAGACTATACAAGCAGCTAGTACATGTTGGTGCTCTTTCCCGATTAGTCCGTGCTTAAGCTACAAGCAGACCACGCGACATCCGAAACAACTTACAGGCTTAATTTTTCCTGTCTCCTACCTCCTGTCTCCTCCTGTCTCTTGTCTCCCTAACAATTTCACAACTATCCAAGCAAGCCATGATCAAACACTACATTTTTTTCACTCGTAATACCCTGCCCCAACCCAGAGCTGATCTGGTTCAAGTTGCTAACTGTGCCAATGCTGCTGCTAATTTGGGCTACTCTACGGTGCTCACTTATTTGGGGCAAGACGCTCGCTTGCGTCCTATAGATTGGCTGCAGCCATTTAGCCCCCAACTTCCCGATCCTGCCCTCAAGCAGTTTTACAACCTGCACGACCAGCTCAAGGTTGCTGCATTGCCTATTCCTAAATTATGTTCGCACCTCAGAACGAAGCTCACTCACCCCAGTACAATCGTTTCAAAATACTATGTTCCGCTGCATCTGCGGCCCGTAACCCAAATCGTTCACACTCGCGATTGGAATTTTGTCAAGGCTGCAATTTCGTGTAGGATTCCTGCCATTTATGAACACCATCATCACGAGGACAAGCAGTTTGAACCAGAAATCGTGCACCACCCTTTGTTTCAAATTGCCGTAACAGTTGCTGACCCAGTGCGAGAGAGCATGATCCAGCATGGGATGCCACCTGAGAAGATCGTTAAATTACACAATGGGTTTAACCGCTCCTTTTTGGTGCGGCATTCCGCAGCTGCCGAGCAATGGCGGCAACAGTTATTAGTTAATAACTACAGCTATATGGCTGTCTATTCCGGTGGCTTGAATCCCTTCAAAGGGGTCAATCTACTGATTGAGGTCGCCAAATCGCTGCCCCATGTGCTGTTTGTGTTTGCAGGCGGCAATCAGACTCAGGTAGCCGCCTATCGCCAGTTGGCTGCTGAGCATCAGGCCAGCAATGTTAAGTTCCTTGGTTATTTGCTGCATGACCAGCTTGCGAGCCTGCTCCAAGCTGCCGATCTGCTGGTGCATCCCCATCTGTCCGGAGAAGAAGCCACCTTTACCTCGCCTCTAAAGTTTTTTGACTATATGGCTTCCGGTACGCCAATTGTTGCTACGGAAATCCCGCCCTTGATGGAGTTCAAGAATGCGGGCGTGGTCGCGGGTTGGTGTGAGCCGGATCAACCGCTCCAACTCGCCGATTGCATTCGCCGCGTTTTGCAGACGCACCCACGTAAATCAGAGGGATACGCCAATTCGATCCAATTTGTGCAGAGGTTTTCTTGGGAAAATCGCATCGCCACGGTGTTGAGTTATGTAGAAGACTCTCTCAAACCTGCCCCAATTACATAGATTTAATTCTATAAATTTGCTTCACGAAAGTTTCACAGAATAGCAGGGCGCATCAGGGGCAGGTGCATAGGAGAGGAACCTTCCGACCTACATAAAATCAGTCCTCACCTATCCCCCGACTGCGACTATGAAAAAGCCCTCTCTAACCATCGCTTTAGCTTTAAGTATTGTCTCACTGTTGGTTGCTGTTAAACCCGCAGCAGCTGATGTTTCGATTGAAATCATTTCCCGCTCTGACGCACGTTCAACTCACTCAGAAGATCGGAATTCCCTACCCCAAACTACTCGTTCCGATTCCACCAATCGTTCCAATCGCTCTGAAATCAGCTTGAACGACACTGGAGACAAAAATCAAGCCGAATCGCAAACATCCGAAGATGACTTTGAAGGGATCTTGATTCGGATTTAATTTTGCTGTTAAAGGTACGGGAACTGCCAACCCAAAGGTACTCAAAACCGAACTCTTCCAGGCCAAGTTTCCAATTATCCTAATGGATGTGGATGGGGAAATAACTTCAAACTATCCCCAACACAAAATTGGATTTAGGAGGTTACACCTATGGCGCTTA
This sequence comes from Leptolyngbya sp. NK1-12, assembly GCF_032598965.1. Taxonomy (NCBI): domain Bacteria; kingdom Bacillati; phylum Cyanobacteriota; class Cyanophyceae; order Leptolyngbyales; family Leptolyngbyaceae; genus Leptolyngbya; species Leptolyngbya sp. NK1-12. The sequence continues at coordinate 3,425,189 of NZ_CP053586.1, read as the reverse complement.
TTCGTTGGCAACCATTCCAAGAAATCGATGCCCTACAACGCGAAATGAACCGTTTGTTTGACGATGTGCTTGCTCCTAGCGGTCGCCGCGAGAATGGAATGGCCTTTATGCCTGCGGCAGAACTGAAGGAAACGGAAGACGCGATTCATCTGAGGCTAGAAGTACCTGGTTTAGAAGCTAAAGATCTAAATGTCGAGGTTACGGCTGATTCTGTATCGATTAGCGGCGAACGCCAAAGTGAAACCAAAACGGAAGAAAAAGGTGTATTCCGCAGCGAGTTTCGCTATGGCAAATTCCAGCGTGTCATTCCTTTGCCCGTTCAAATTGACAACCAAAACGTGCAGGCCGAGTACAAGGATGGTATTTTGAAGCTGACGCTGCCTAAGATGGAAGATGAACGCCGTAAGGTTGTCAAAGTGAATCTAGGATAGGATCATGGAAGCGCGACGTGAATAGAGCGAATGGAAGGATGTTAGATCTTCGAGGTACTTTGGATTAAAGTTTGCTCATCTTCTCCTTCGTTCTAAGCAATTTCTGACAATTTCTGACGGTTTTGACAAAAAGAGGTGCAGGGATGAGATTCTCTCTGCACCTTTGTCTTATCTGATGTTTTATCTATAACCGTCGCCACGACAGTTAGGACCACGACAGTTAGGACAGAGATATCATTGTGAGCGCGAAACGCGTCCACAACAATGTCCTATCGCTTCTGGCAAACTATAACTGCAAACGAGCCAATGCAACCAACCAAGGTGGGCTAAAGCTCCTTTACGGTTGCGACAAGTTGAGTCACCACATCCCTAGCGCTACCGAACAGCATCACGGTATTGTCTTCGTAGAATAGCTCGTTCTCGACGCCCGAAAACCCAGCGTTCATACCGCGTTTCACCACAATGGTGTGATGAGCTTTGTCTACCTCCAAAATCGGCATGCCGTAGATGGGGCTGGTTTGATTATGACGAGCGGCTGGGTTAACCACATCATTTGCGCCGATCACGAGCGCCACATCAGTGTGCTCAAACTCGGAGTTGATGTCATCCATGTCATAGAGCTGGGTATAGGGCACATTGGCCTCCGCCAGCAGCACATTCATATGCCCCGGCATCCGACCGGCCACCGGATGAATGGCATATTTCACCTCGACGCCCAACCGCTCTAGCTGATCGGCCAGTTCTCGCACCGCGTGCTGCGCTTGAGCTACCGCCATGCCGTAGCCAGGAACAATCACCACCGATTTGGCATACCCCAGCATCATGCCTCCTTCTTCAGCATCGATCGAGCGTACTACCTTATCTTCAATTGAAGTAGCTCCGCCATCGGCACCGACGGTTTGCTTGGAGCCAAAGGCACTAAACAGCACGTTAGTCAGCGTCCGGTTCATAGCGCGGCACATAATCTCAGTCAGGATAATTCCCGATGCCCCTACGAGCGCACCCGCAATGATCAGCATACTATTGCCTAACACAAACCCAGCCGCACTCGCAGCCAGACCAGAGAAGGAGTTGAGTAGGGAGATCACAACCGGCGTATCGGCTCCCCCAATTGGCAGAACGAACAGCACCCCCAGCACCAGCGACAGTCCCACCAGGGCTAGAAAAATAACTGAGCTGTGGGGATCAACGATCAGGTAAGCACTACAGCCCAGGAAGGCTAACAGCAAAAGTAGATTGACTGGCTGCTGCAACGGAAATGTAATCGGAGCACCGGGCACCAGCTCTTGTAGTTTGGCAAAGGCCAACAAACTGCCCGTGAACGTCACTCCGCCAATCAAGACGCTAAGCACAATTGTGATGGTTTCATCCAGGGGAGGGGTGCCACCAGAACCCAGGATATGCCAAAATTCGCCGACCGCAACCAGGGCAGAGGCTGCGCCACCGAAGCCATTGAGCAAACCGACCATTTGGGGCATGGCCGTCATTTCAACCCGCTGGGCCATGATCACGCCCAACACCGAGCCGATCAACATCCCCACGAAAAGCAGCTCATAGCTAATAATGTTGCGATCCAGTAACGTAGCGACGATGGCAATCAGCATGCCGACTGCACCCAGCGTATTTCCTTGACGAGCGGTGGCGGGTGAACCTAATTTCTTCAGGCCAATAATAAATAAGCAAGCGGCAATCAAATAGCTTAGTTGGATGGTGGATGAGAGAAATTCGGTCATGCGTTTGCATCCTTCTTCTTAAACATTTGCAGCATGCGGTCGGTGACTAGAAAACCACCCACGACATTAATGGTGGCGAGAATGACCGCGATCAGACCCAGCGCTACACTCAGGCTCCAGTGGCCGTTGCCAGCTACCAGCAGTGCCCCCACGAGCGAAATGCCAGAGATAGCGTTAGAACCCGACATCAGCGGCGTGTGCAGCGTCGGTGGAATTTTGTTAATTACTTCAAAACCAATGAACGTCGCTAACACAAAAACGACGATTCCAGCAATTAATCCTTCTGTCATAGTGGTTGGCTCCTGTGCCTGATGAATTACCTAACTTGCATGGGGGTTCCCAGCAGTTCCTGCACGCGGGCATTGCAAACCGTCCGGTCATGGCTGACGCAAGCTTCTCGCGTAATTTCGTCGGCAAAATCGAGCTGAAGCATTCCGTCTTTGCTGAGATGCTGCACCAGGGTCAGCAGGTTTTTGGCATACATTTGGCTGGCATGAATCGGCATAGCGGAGGGCAGGTTGATCGGGCCAATCTGGGTGATGCCGTGATGGTTGATGTCTTTGCCCGGTTCGGTGCCTGCGCAGTTTCCGCCTTGCTCAGCGGCCAAATCCACGATTACAGAGCCGGGTTTCATTTGGGCAATCATCGCTTCGGTCACAAGCAGCGGTGCTCGTTTACCGGGAACCTGGGCCGTCGTGATCACCACATCCGATAGCTTCACATGCTCAGCAATGGCAGCTTGAGTTCGTTGCTTTGCCGTTTCCGACACCTCACGCGCATACCCACCCGCGGCAACTGTGTCTTCATCAAGCTGGACTTCCACAAATTTGGCTCCCAAGCTCTGCACCTCTTCTTTCACCGCCGGACGGATATCAAACGCTTCTACCACAGCCCCCAACCGCCGAGCCGTCGCAATTGCCTGTAGCCCAGCGACACCTGCACCAATCACAAAGACCTTGGCAGGGGGAATCGTACCGGCTGCCGTGGTCAGCATGGGAAAGAACTTGGGTGAAGCCGCTGCCGCCAGCAAGACCGCCTTATAGCCGGAAACGCTAGCTTGAGACGAGAGGGCATCCATACTTTGGGCACGGCTGATGCGGGGGATCAGCTCCATGCTAAAGGCTGTCACATTCCGGTCTGCTAACTGCTGGATCAGGGCTGGATTACCAAGGGGATCAAGAAAGCCAACCAAAACACTGCCTTCCCGCAATAAATTCACCTCATGCTGACCGTCTTCCCGCTGTTGCGGTGGTTTCACTTTCAGCAGCAGGTCTACTTCATTCCACAGTTTGGCTGTGTCGGCCACGACCGTTGCCCCAGCCGCTTCGTAAGCAGCATCTGAGAAAAAAGCCGCTTCGCCTGCGCCTGCCTCGACCCACACTTCACAGCCTTGCTTGACGAGGCGACTCACCGCATCTGGAATCAAAGCAACGCGCCGTTCTCCAACTTCAATTTCCTTCGCAACACCTATCTTCATGAATTCTCCTAAAGGTTTCGTACAATTCGCATGATGAGTAGCCCCTGGGTTCAGACGCATAACCATCGAAAAAAGGTTATACTCGCCCACTCTCCTTTTCTATGAAATAACCTCTTTGGCCGAAAGAGAGGCAAAATCTCAGACAAACTTTAGAAATGGGTGCAGACAAAAAAAGGCGTCGCTCAATGACGCCTCAAAGAATGTAACAAGGAATAAACCAATTCATGAATTTGCGTTAATTACTTCAACAAATGAAAGCTTTCTTTACAGAACAACGCAAAGCATTCTCTTTAACGGTAAGATTGTTGGGCAGTGAGTTAATAATTAGAGGAGTCAGGCATCGGGCAGGTTTGGCAGAGAAATGAATTGTCAGTGAATTATCAGTGAATTATCAGTTGGCCCAATCTACCCATACAGAAACTCAAAGAGAAATATTCTGCCTCCCAACTCCCAACTCCCAACTCCTCAATCAACGATTATGAATCAAATAATTGAGTTCGCTGTCTAGCCATTCCCGAAACATTCGCTCAATAATTTGCTGCCGGATCTCTGGGTTAAAATCTGGGACAATAAACTCTTCGACCAAGACTAGGTCAAACCCCTGTTCACCCCGCAAGGGACCCAAAACCTGCCCCAACTGAGCGCCAAAAATCGTTGCGGCCAACTCAGGTCTCAATCCCCAGCGGTAGAGTCTGCCTTCAAAGCCACACTTTAGCCGGCGAGATTCATCGATGTCGTAGAGATGGGCAGCTTCGTAGAAGCTGATTTCGCGTTCTTCAATTTGGTAGAATAATTCTTGGGCAAGCTGCTGGTAGGGAACCACAATCTTGTAGAGAGTCACTTGCTCAAAATCTAAGCGGTGTTCGGCAAAATAGGGGTCAACATCCTGAGCAAACAAACGTTCGGCCAATTTGGTAGATAAGAGGCGCTTACGAATTCCAGCCTCCCAATCGGTTGGCGTAATCAACTGGTCTGCCAGCCAAGCAAATGTGGCTGAGGCACTTTCAAGTCGATTTTGATAGCGTTGCCGGTTGGCTTCTGCTTGAATTTCTTCTGGTGTCACCGTGATTTGGCGTTCCTGTGCAGCTTGTTCAATAATTTGAGAGCACAGGATCTTTTCACAGATGCTTCTTAGCTGAACTTCCTGCTTCAGAAAGTCAACAATTGCTTCAGGCTGTATCGGGATACCAGAAAAGTTGACCATTGCCTCAACACAACATTCTCCTTGCATGGTTAAAACTGCCAGAATAATATTTTAAACGTCTAGGTGCAATCTATTAAAGATTGGATGAAACACGATCTAATAACCGAATTAAGCAACAAGAAACAACGGCAGTGAGCAAATGCAGTGATCAAATAAAGTCTGTCGCTGCAAGCGTGGTTTTTCCTGCCGCATTAACTGTGTCTAAAACGAGGGCACAGACAGTGCCATTACTGCGAGTGCGAATCAATGTTGCATCCGCGATGCCATCCTGGTTCGAATCGAATGTGATTAAGACTAGCGATCGAAACGATAAATTTCCCTTGAGCTGTAGCTTATCTCCCTGATCCGCCTTAAAATCAATCACAATATCCGCCAACCAAGGCGTTGAGGTTTCCGCAGTCAAACCAAAGGTATCAGCACCCAAACCACCCGTCAACCGATCTTGACCAAACCCACCGACCAGGATATCGTCCTTTGCGCCTCCGTTTAAGGCATCGTCTCCTGCTCCCCCATATAGACGATCCTTGCCACTACTGCCTTCTAGCCAGTCATTGCCCGTCTCACCCAACAACCAGTCGTTGCCACTCAATCCAAAAACTTGATCATCGCCAGCACCGGCTCGAACTCGATCATCGCCAGCCTGACACTGAATTAGATCATGCTGCTGACTTCCTTGCAATCGGTCACGGCCTCTGGTTCCCTGTACCAACTGTAGGGCGTTTGCAGGTGGAGGCGGAGCCGTTGGGCTAGATCCGGTAGCATCTACAGGATCCGTGGTCACGGTAGTATCGACTGTGGGCGGTAGAATTCCAGAACTATTGGCAGATGCGCTACCGCTGCTGGCAGTTGCACCGGGAGTATAGATTGTGTCGCTGCTGCTCGTGATCGTACCATCAGGAGCAATAATAGTGGCGCTACTGCTGCTGCCTGCTCCCGTAGGGTCTACAAACGAATTAGAACTGCTAGAGTTACTGCTAGTCGCTGCAAGATTCTGATCGGTTCCTGAATTGTCAGCGGTTTGATTCAGGGACGCTGCGTCTTTTTTTTTGAGCCGTTGGATTGAGGAGTTGCTTCAGCGGGGGCTGAAGCTGAGGCTGCAGTACTGCTTGTTTGTGGCGATGCATTGGCCGATGCACTACTCTTGCTAGAGGTGGCGGCAGGGGTGTAGGCTTCCTGACTGCTAGTGCTGACTTTGCCACTAGCAGATATAGCAATCGCACTACTATTAGCTCCTGCACCTGCCTGGTTGACAGACGAGTGCGAACTGCTGGACGCACTGCTGGTTCCAGAAGTTGCGATATTAAGCGAGAGACGTACATCCGGTTGAGACATGATTAGAACCTCCTCAAAGCCTGACCCTGCTGCCCATAGTGATTGCTCAAGTGATTGTCCATAGTGATTGCCCATAGTTTGAGAAAATAGCAGGTTAGTGAAAACCTACCGCGCTTCCTTTGGGCAGGACTGGTTGATCGGTTTGGTTGATTATTGGTTGATTGAGGTTGATTACCGCGTTTTTCACGCATGTGAGGTGTAGGGGATGTGCGGGCTTCGCCCCCACGCAGGGGCATTGCCCCTGCACCCCGTTTTTCGTACTTCACTAGCCTGAAAAAGGCTGTAAGAAGTTGATTAGTTGATTAAGTCGATCAACATCATCAATTTGAAGATCCGTAGTGCAAGCGTCTCGCTGGCGCAGGCAAGATGCCCGCACTGCATCTACCGTTTAATCTGGTTGACCTACTGAGTTTAGTCGATTAGTTGATTGAACCAGATAACTAAGCTAGCAATGTTGCCAGTTTGGCAGAATTTAGAAAATTTATTAGCTTCTGCAGGGCACGTTACTGGCTGTGCTGCCTTGATTGGTGCTTGAGTAAACGGTGTCAGCAAGAAACCTGCCAGTTTGGCAATTTTTAGCGCTCAATTCGAGTTATATGGTTAAGAGCAGTAAATATTATCAATCACGAATTGATCGATGACTTTATCTCTTCAAACATCTTCAATTCTTTGAACTTTGAAATCCAAGGAGAAAGTGATGCATCCTACTAACACAATTTTAGAAAAAGTGAAAAGCTTTTTGATCAGACTGGTCAAAGACTCAGCCTTTGTCAATCAGTTACAAACTAGCTCGATTGATCAGATTCAATCACTTTTACACCAGTCTGGATACACGTTTACGAACGCAGAATTTGAAACAGCAACTATCCAGCTTCTAGATCTAAAAGAACGTGATGAGTTTCACGAACTCACCGAAGACGAATTAGTGGGAGCTATCGGCGGGTGGATGCGTCGGTATCCCTATCCCAGACCTTGCCACACTCCATGCTCAAATCCTTACCCTATTCAGCCGATGTATGGCGTGATTGTGGAACCACCGAGCGACGGATATCCCAGACCAAAGCCAAAGCCGCTTCCCTATCCCTATCCTCAGCCGATGTATGGGGTGGTGATTTCGCCTCCTGGTGAAGTCCAACCGATGTATGGAGTGGTGATTGCACCAGAGGATGTGTAACTCTGTGAAATCAACTCTGTGAAATCAACTCTGTAAAATCAGCAGCGCCTCCTCAAGAACTAAATCATTCTTAAAAATAAACCCTCTCAAACCTAAAAATGAGAATTAGCTATGGCATATCACCGAACTAGCTATGCCGTCTGGGAAATCACTTTAAAGTGCAATTTGGCCTGTAGTCACTGCGGTTCCCGAGCTGGGCATGCCCGCGCCCAAGAACTTTCGACTGACGAAGCACTGGACCTGGTTCAGCAGATGGCCGAGGTTGGCATCAAAGAAGTCACCCTGATCGGCGGCGAAGCGTTTCTGCGCCCAGATTGGTTGCAAATTGCCACCGCCATCAATCAGGCAGGTATGCGGTGCACAATGACAACGGGTGGCTACGGCATCTCCTTGAATACGGCCTATAAGATGCAGCAGGCTGGAATTGCTACGGTTTCAGTGTCAATCGATGGGTTGGAAGCCACTCACGACCGTCTACGGGGCCGTAAAGGCTCCTGGCAGCAGGCGTTCCAAACGATGAGTCATTTTCGTCAGGTGGGTATTCCTTTTGGTTGTAATACCCAAATCAACCGTTTGTCTGCCCCGGAGTTCCCGCGCATTTACGAGCATATTCGCGATGCCGGCGCTCGGGCTTGGCAAATTCAACTGACAGTGCCAATGGGCAATGCGGCTGACAACGCCGATATCCTACTCCAACCCTACGAACTCCTCGACCTATATCCGATGCTGGCACAGGTCGCCCTGCGGGCACACCAAGAAGGAGTCCAACTCCAGCCCGGCAATAATATTGGCTACTATGGGCCTTACGAGCGACTGCTGCGAGGGCGGGGACGCCAGGATGAATGGACTTTCTGGCAAGGTTGTTCGGCTGGGCTATCAACGTTGGGAATTGAAGCGGACGGTGCGATCAAGGGATGCCCATCGTTGCCAACCGCTGCCTACACGGGAGGTAACATCCGCGATCGTTCGCTCAGAGACATCGTTACAACAACAGCAGAACTGCAATTTAACCTAGGAGCAGGAACCCCGCAAGGCACTGCTCACTTGTGGGGATTTTGTCAAACTTGCGAGTTTGCTGAACTGTGTCGGGGTGGATGCAGCTGGACAGCTCATGTGTTCTTTGACCGCAGAGGCAATAATCCCTACTGTCATCACCGCGCCTTAGCTCAAGCTCAACAAGGAAAGCGAGAGCGGCTTTTACCTAAAGTCCCTGCGCATGGGCTGCCATTCGATAACGGGGAGTTTGAGTTGATAGAAGAGCCAATTGATGCTTCGGAAGAGCACGACCCACTGCGTTTTACAGCCGATCGCATCCAATGGCCTGCTAGCTGGCAAAATAAGCTGGAACCTGATTTCTCCATGGCAGCTACTTAGGTACATAGTGTCGCATCCTGGCACATCATAATGGCGGGGACAGTAGAAGATGACAGAAATGTTAGAAAAGCCAACCCAATTAGAAGCAGTAGAAGCAGACTCCAACAGCCCGAACGATTTCACAAACGATCTGGACCGCCCAGAAACAGCGGTTGAGGACTCGCCAATCTTGCCCCGTTCAGCCTGGAGCAGCCAATTGGCGCAGTTGAGAATTCTCCTGAAAGCAAAACAAGTGCTTGATCAGCTTTATTACCCAGGCAATTCTAGCCAGTAAGATCCGTTTCTGATTCGCTCTGACGTTTGCCTCTATCCCATTGAGGCTACCATAGCCCCCAAAATACAAATACAACGTCAGGTAGAGGTATCCGTTGCTATATCTATGGTTTGATGCAGGTGATAAATTAACCCTAACCCTGTATCGTAGAAAACCCATGAGCGACTGGTACCAGCAAGAAGCCACCCAAGTTTTAAAAGCCTTACAAACCAATGAGAGAGCGGGCCTGAGTGATGCCGAAGCCAGTCAACGCCGGTCGCAACATGGGGCCAATGAACTAGCCGAACAGCCGCCCAAAAGTCCCTGGCTGATGCTGTGGGAGCAGTTTACTTCTACCACGGTGCTGGTGCTGATTGCTGCGGGTGTGGTAACGCTATTTCTGCGGGATTACAAAGACGCGATTGCGATTTTTGCCGTCGTTATTTTTAATGCGGTTCTAGGATTCACGCAGGAATATCGAGCTGGTAAGGAGTTCGCGGCACTGCGGAAAATGGCAATTCCCAAGGCGCGGGTCTGGCGGGATGGGCAGTTGGAACAAATTGACGCCCGCGAACTGGTACCCGGCGATATTTTTCAGCTCGAAGATGGCGATCAGGTACCGGCGGATGGTCGGTTGCTGGAAAACACCAATCTGCGCACCCAAGAAGCCGCCTTTACCGGCGAATCCGAGTCGATTGAGAAGAGCGTAGCGCCGATTGCGGGCCACGATTTGCCCCTGGGGGACCGCCGCAATATGGTCTACATGGGCACCACGGTAGTCTACGGGCGGGCAAAGGCAGTCGTGACCGAAACCGGCATGAATACCGAACTGGGCAAAATTGCCAACTCGATGCAGTCGGTCGAACAGGAGCAAACGCCGCTGCAACGTCGGTTAGACCAGTTGGGAAAACGCTTGGCGCTGGCGGCGCTGGTGCTGGTGGCGGCAATTTTTGCCTTTGGGCTGCTGCGGGGCGAAAACCTGACGCAGATGTTTCTCACTGCCGTGAGCTTGGCGGTTGCAATCATCCCGGAAGGGTTGCCAGCGGTGGTCACGATTGCGCTGGCGATTGGAGCGCGGCGGATGCTGAAACGCCATGCCCTGATTCGCAAATTGCCAGCCGTGGAAACCTTGGGTTCGGTGACGACCATTTGTTCCGATAAGACCGGCACCCTAACCGAAAACCAAATGACAGTGACAATTCTGTCCTTGGCCGGTAAACGAGTGGAACTGAAGGAATCGAGAGCACAAATTACCTCGCGGTTGGATGGTAAAAAGACGATTTTTGAAGCGGGTGCTGGCAGCGAAATGGAGCCGTCGATGGCGTTGACGGTGGCTGGAAGCGCGCTGTGCAACAATGCTACGGTAGTTGATGAGCAGCCTGATGAGGAAGACACTCCCAAGGCCATGGGAGACCCGACCGAGATTGCGCTGGTAGTCGCTGCCGATCGACTGGGACTCGACAAAGAGGAACTGGAAGTTCTATTTCCGCGCGTGGCCGAAGCACCGTTCGATTCGGATCGCAAGCGGATGACGACGATTCATAAGTTCAACGAAGTGGATTGGTCCTCTCCGGTGGCGCAGCAAATTGCCAGCCTGAAAGCGATGCCAAACAAACCCTATATCGCCTTTACAAAGGGTGCAATTGATAGCTTGCTGAATGTTGCGACGCATTTCTTTGAAGATAATCGGATACAGCCGATGAATGAGCAGGAGATCGAAAAGATCCGCCAAGACAACGATAAGCTTGCTTCGATGGGAACGCGGGTTCTGGGTGTGGGCTTTCGCTTGCTCGATCAGCTACCGCCCGCAGGTAAAGAAGTCGAAGTCGAGCAGGATTTGATTCTGGTAGGGCTGGTGGGAATGCTGGATCCGGCTCGTCCAGAAGCGAAACAGGCGGTGCAGGTCTGTAACCAGGCTGGAATTCGCACCGTGATGATCACGGGCGATCATCCGTTGATGGCGAAACATATTGCCGAAGAGCTAGACATTTCCCGCAACGGCAAGGTGTTAACCGGGCAGCAGCTCAACCAGATGCAGACAGAGGAATTGGAAAAACAGATCGAGTCGGTCTCGGTCTATGCTCGTGTCTCGCCGGAGCAAAAGCTGAAAATTGTCGATGCGTTGCAGCGGCAGGGCGAGATTGTCTCGATGACCGGAGACGGGGTGAATGATGCCCCTGCCCTCAGTAAAGCCAATATTGGCGTGGCGATGGGAATTGCCGGAACCGACGTGGCCAAAGAAGCGGCAGATATGGTGCTGCTGAACGACAACTTTTCGACGATTGTGGCGGCAGTCGAAGAAGGACGCATCATCTACGACAATATTCGCAAATTTATTCGCTATACCCTAACTGGAAACACCAGTACGGTAGTCGTAATGCTGTTAGCGCCCTTGTTCCTTCTACCGCAACCGCTGCGTCCGACCCAAATTCTCTGGATTAACCTCCTGGCTGATGGGTTGCTGGCGCTGGCGCTGAGTGTGGAACCGGGCGAGAAAAACGTGATGCAGCGTCGGCCCTACCCACCGAATGAAAGCGTATTCAGCCGGGGTGTGGGTCGGGATATTATCGTCATTGGCTCGCTGATTGGTTTGGCGCTGCTGGCCTTAGCCTACTTCACCTACACCGCCAACTGGCAGCACTGGCAGACAATGGTATTTGCGGCTCTGGCTTTCACGCGGATTTTCCTGGCCCTGGCAATGCGGTCGGAACGGGAGTCGATTGTCAGTAAGGGCGTGCTGACCAATAAGCCCATGCTGGGCGCGATTTTGCTCACCTTTGGGCTGCAACTGGCAGTGATCTACACCTCCTGGATACAGCCGATTTTCCAAACCCAACCGCTGACGCTGACCGAACTGCTGATTTGCCTGGATGTGGGCACGCTGGGCTTTTGGATCGTGGAGGCACAGAAGTGGTTCAGACGTAGACGGAAGAAATAGGGGATTGCACCAAAGAACGATTAATCTAGTGATTAGGGCGGCGGCTGTGATCGGGTGTGACTGATCCAGTTAGCTGTCTAAACCTGCCGTTGAGAATCTGCTCATGAGTACCATTGTGCTGAATCTAGAGTCGGTAATTCATTTGACTGATGATCAGTTCTATCAGCTCTGTATGGCCAACCGAGATTTGAAGCTGGAACGAGACAAGACAGGAGCATTGATCATTGTGGCACCCGTGGGCGGAGAAGGCGGCAATCAAGAAGCAGGCTTAATCACGGATGTGGAAATTTGGAATCGGCAAACGGGCTTGGGCAAAGTGTTTAGTTCCTCGACTGTTTTTCACCTGCCGAATGGAGCGGACCGCTCGCCGGATGTAGCCTGGGTCCAGCTCGAACGCTGGGAGGCGCTGACACCAGAGCAACGACGCAAGTTTCCCCACCCCTGACGCCCGATTTTGTGATTGAGTTAAGGTCTGAGACCGACCGATTGGGACCCTTACAGGACAAGATGAAGGAGTATCTGGAGAATGGATTGCGTCTGGGCTGGCTGATCGATCCGCAAAATCGACAGGTAGAGATCTATCGGCCTTCTAGCCCCGTCGAAGTGGTGTCACTGCCGACAACGTTGTTGGGTGAATCGGTTTTGCCAGGATTTGCTTTGCAGTTAGAGTCGGTGGAAACCGCAAGACGCTGAGTGACAAAGCTAATCCTAGGAAAGACCTGAGCCTCGATCGCGAAATTCGAGACCGTTTGGTAAGGGCGAAGCATTCGGCAAGTATACTAGAGGAGAGTTGCAAAGATTTTAACCGAATGCTTCGCCCCCACGGAAGCAATAGCAAGAAAAGGTAAGCCACAATCACGTCCCCGGTCGATTGCGCAATTCCGAACTCATATACGATCGATCGCCCAACGCTTGCAGCATCGGACCGTGAACATCAAATTTGACCACGCTCACCGAAGCGGCAGGCATATCGATGCGGTCTCGGTAGCGGCCCAGGTCAATCCCCAGCAGGCTGCACAGCAACACGCGAATCGTGGCTTTATGGGACACCACCAGCACATTGCCGTCGGGATAATTTTGCTCGATTTCGGCAATCACCAGCGAGGCGCGACTAGCAATCTGGACGGCAGTTTCACCGCCGGTAGGTGGGTTCCAGGCCGGTTCGGTCAGCCAGCGGACGTAATCTTCGCTGAAATGTTCGTTGACATATTCTGGCGTTTGACCTTCCCATTCACCATAGGCAATCTCCTTCAATCCATCCCGCAGTTTCATCTCTATGCCCGTTGCTTCACACAATGGTTTAGCTGTGGTAATCGTGCGTTTCATCGGGCTACAATAGATCGCTTTCCAAGGCAGGGATTTGTAAGCTTCGGCAAAGGCATGGGCCATTTCGTGTCCCGCATCGGTCAGTTCTGGGTCGATACTGCCGCAGTAGCCGCCGGTTTGACTGTAGATGGTTTCGCCATGACGAATGAAGTAGATTCTGAGGCTCATGGATTTGCTTTGGGGTTGGGATATTCGGTATTCAATCTGTGGCGCTTGATCCTCCCTAGCCCCCTTAGGAAAGGGGGAAGAGGCGCAACCAGTGTATAGCAACCAGAAGCAGCTTGAAGTCCCCCTTCATAAGGGGGATTTAGGGGGATCTACTCAATCTTCAACATGGCATCCGTCTGATCGTATTCTGATAGTTCTACTTTCACACTGGATGTATGCCAAATTTCCTGACTGTAATCTCGAATCGAGCGATCGGACGAGAACTTGCCCATGCGAGCCGAGTTGAGAATCGACATGCGGGTCCACTGCTCATAATCGCGGTAGGCGTCACTGACGCGGGACTGACAGTCGATGTAGGCTTGGTAATCGGCCAGCAGCATAAACGGGTCCTGCTGAAGCAGCTTGTCGGTCAGGGGTTTGAATAAGTCGCAGTCGCCGTCCGAAAAATGGCCGCTGTTGATCCAATCGATCACGGCTTTCAGTTCCGGGTTGGATTCGTAATAGTCGAGAGGACGGTAGCCCTTGGCTTTCAGCTCCTGCACTTGGTCGGCGGTGAGGCCAAACAAAAAGAAGTTTTCAGCTCCGGCTTCTTGGCGGATTTCGATATTGGCTCCGTCGAGAGTGCCAATGGTGAGTGCACCGTTCATCGAGAATTTCATGTTGCCGGTGCCCGATGCCTCAAATCCGGCAGTAGAAATCTGCTCCGACAAATCGGCAGCGGGATAGACAAACTGACTGTTGGTGACATTGTAATCGGGGATGAACACCACCTTGAGTCGGTCATGCATGTCTGGATCGCGGTTGACCACATGGCCTACCGAATTGATCAGCTTGATGATCAGCTTCGCCATGTGATAGCCCGGAGCCGCCTTACCGCCAAAAATGAACGTGCGCGGCTGGAGGTCGAGGTTGGGATTGTGCTTGAGACGGTGATAGAGCGTGACGATATGCAGCAGATTCAAGTGTTGCCGCTTATATTCATGAATTCGTTTCACTTGAATATCAAATAGTGTATCTGGGTTGACACTAATATCCGTTCTTCTCAATATCTGAGCTGCCAAATCCTGCTTGATGGCTCGCTTGATGTTGCGCCATTCCTGCCGAAATTCGGCGTCTTCTACATAGGCTTCAATCTGCCGCAGCTGATCGAGATGGGTGATCCATCCTTCGCCAATCTTGCTGGTAATTAACCGGGTCAAGCGTGGGTTATTTTGCACTACCCAGCGGCGCGGCGTCACGCCATTGGTGACATTTTTGAACTTGTCGGGGTACATTTCGTAGAAGTCGTGCAGCGTCGTTTCCCGCAACAGTTCGCTATGCAGTTCCGCGACTCCATTGATGGCGTGGCTGCCCACACAGGCGAGATGAGCCATGCGTACATAGCGTTCACCCGTTTCATCAATAATCGACATTCGCCGCATTCGTTCCACATCACCGGGAAACTGAATTCGCACCTGGCTGAGAAAGCGATTGTTGATTTCGAGGATAATTTCTAGATGACGCGGCAGTAGACTGCTAAACATTCCCAACGGCCACTTTTCTAGCGCTTCTGGTAAGAGCGTGTGGTTAGTATAGCTGAAGGTGTTTTGGGTAATAGTCCAAGCCGTGTCCCAGCCCATCTCATGGTCATCGAGCAACAGCCGCATCAGTTCGGCCACGGCAATCGCCGGATGGGTGTCGTTGAGCTGAATTGCGAATTTCTCGTGCAGCGTATCGAGGGAACGACCAGAGCGCAAATGAATCCGAATAGTATCTTGCAGCGAGCAGGAGACAAAGAAATACTGCTGTTGCAGGCGTAACTCCTTGCCGCTGAGCTGTTCATCGTTGGGGTAGAGCACCTTGGTGATGTTCTCCGACACCACTTTGGCCGCCACTGCTCCGTAATAATCCCCCTTGTTAAACGCTTCAAAATCAAACGATTCAGGTGCTTCTGCTTTCCAGAGCCGCAGGGTGTTGACGGTGTTGACCCGGTAGCCAGGAATCGGTGTATCGTAGGGAACTCCAATCACCTCGGTATGGGGTACCCAGCGGACGCGGTAATTCTCATGGTGATCGACATAGGCTTCGGTATGGCCGCCAAACTTAACTTCCATGCGGTTTTCCGGGCGGGCAATCTCCCAGGGATTGCCAAACTTGAGCCACTTGTCGGTGACTTCCACCTGCCAGCCATCCCGGATTTCCTGATCAAAAATGCCGTATTCGTAGCGAATGCCATAGCCGACCGCTGGAATTTCCAAACTCGAAAGCGAATCCATAAAGCAGGCCGCCAACCGCCCCAAGCCGCCATTGCCCAGTCCCGGTTCTTCTTCTTGCGCCATCAGTTCTTCGAGATTAAGGCCCGACTCGGCCACGGCCTGCCGCACCTGATCGTAGATATCCAGGTTGATTAAAGCATTGCCGAGATGAGGCCCAACTAAAAACTCGGCTGAAAAATAGCAAACAATCCGAACTTCCGGTTTTAGATAGGTTTGCTGGGTTGCCAACCACTGCCGCAGTAGGCGGTCCCGCACCGTGTAGGCCAGCGCCATATAGAGGTCATTTTTAGATGCCGCCGAGGGAAAACGACCTTGGATGTACTGCAAATTATCGGCCATTGCTCGCCGCAGGGTTTCAATGCCGAGGCCAGTGCGGTCATCTTCAATCAAAATCGGGCAATTCTCTAGATTCTGGACATTATTTTGCACATTATCTGCGGTTTGCATCGGTTTTCCCTCCGGGATATGGTCGCTTATCAGCCAAAACGGCTTACCCCTGCCCAAAGGCTATTCAACTAACCATTCTTTCAGGGCTAACTGTGATTAACGGCTAGATCGCCGGGACTGTAAAGTCCGCTTGGATACAAATGGCAGAAATATATACATCTACGAATGGGTTGACTTCCGTTCATACCGTTCTCGGTGCTGTTGCTTCAGCTTGAGATATTCTGGATCTTGCTGCACCTGCTGCCAAGTTTCGTAGAAGATTTGGGCAGATTCAGCTTTGACTGGATCAACAGCATCAGGCAGCACCTCCTTCGTACCTTTAGCGTACTTCCGCCCAGATTTGTGGTTGGCATAACGCCGCGACCGCGTGTAGCCCATTTGCAGAAACTTGCGGGCCATATCCATGCCAACAAAATCCTCCGCCGCTTTGTAACGCAAAAAGAGCTGGTAAATCTCTGCGGCAGAGGTGCGAGCAATGTCCGGTGTCTTAAACCGCCAGTGGGGCAAAATCTCGCTCTTGTATGGCTCAACTAACAGAACACCCTGCTCTCCGCGCCCAATCCGGTAAAGTTCAGGGTGGGCACGAAAGTCAATTTGGCTGAAGTCGAGACTGTAATCGAATTCCATTTTGCAAACAGGCAGGCAAGTAAGAAGTGCCATTGATCCAGTTCTGACTCCTGACTCCCGTCGGCTGACGCTCTGGGAAGCCTGACTCCTGACTCCTACTCATCACCTCGGCTGCCAATCGCTATAGCCCGCCATGTGGCCCCAGTAGGCCATGTATCCAGTAAAGGCCCAAATCAGAGCAGCAACGAGCAATACACAGGCTCCCAACAAGCGCCAAGTCCGACTCGTTTTGAGATAGAGCAATGTGGGAGCCGCCAGTACGCCTCCCAGTCCAGTCAGAATAAAACCAATGCCGGAAATCACAGGCCGCAGCGTCAGGTCCAGATTAATGATGCGCAGCCCGATCAAAATCGAAGCTAAGCCTGCAAAAAAGGCATAGATTGTGATCGCGAACAAATCCCAGCCAAAGGCAAGCGCTAGAGAGGTAGCCAGGAACAGAATGCCGAACAAAACCGTTGTTTCACCGAAAGCGATGTTGAAGCTGCCGCGTACTGGCCAGGTCCAAATCATATGTAGCCCTGTAGCCAGCGCAATTGCTCCAGTCATGCCAAAACCGGGAATCCATTGTCTAGGGCTAGTATGATCGAGTCCCTGATAAACAAAAGTAGCCAGTAAAACTAGTCCGGCAACCATGTTGATCAGCATCAAGGTAATGTAATTAATGAACATGGATCACCATTTGCTTTAGGGGTAATTGTTTTAGGTAACGAGTTGAGGTAACGAGAAGCACAAATAGACCAGTTCAGCGTCAGAAATCCTTCGCAGATTAGCGGATGACTGCGGTTCTTACCTCCACCTTCCGACGGAATTAGCGCAGTTTAGTAAAAATCGGCGACTAGTTTTTCTCGACCATGCGCTGATTCAGCTCACGACATTTGGCTTCAGCGGCTTGGTATGCCTCTAGGTATTCTTTGCCACCCAACATCACGTCTCCGTAATATTCATAAGGAGCGGAACCATAGATCGGCAGCGGATTATCTTCGGGATAATCTTCTTTGGCTTCTTCTATCGCATCCTTTAATTGTTTCACGGTCAACCGTTGGGCTGGAAAGTAAATTAACTCGTCTGCCTTTTTTTTCAGATGCGGCAAATTCGGATCAACGATGGCACCATTCACCTCAAGCCAGCTATGCTCGACCAAACGATAAGGCTTGCTGGCATAGATCAAAAAGCCCTGTACATATATGGCCCCTGCCGTCACTAAAGCGGCTTTGTGGGCATTCTCAAACGGTTGCCGCGCTTTACTTTTGATTTGTTCTGCGACTTGCCGTGACAGGGTTTCATCTAGCGGTAAATTCATTGATCCAGCGTACTCCAGCAACAGTGCGTTATTGCCGAGTATAGCGGGTTTAGGGGAGAAGGTGGATGGGCGTAGAGTTGAATATGTGCGACACACAGGCTACACCTACGGTTCTCCTCAGCTGTCGATCTCTTTCCAAAGACAGGGTAATAGCTGTGAAAGAATTCACTCTGACAGCAGAAGTTGCATAGCTTCAAACTGGATACGATCAAAGCTCACTGGAAATAGCGCTATTACTGCGGATGTTCTGAGCTAGGTTTCGCAAGGCAGGTGGATATGGCTAAGAAAAAAACTAAAAACAGAAGTGCATTGGGCACTCCAAGCTTATTTGATCCCCATTCCAAAAAATTATTAGGTGTCGATGTGCGGGATATTGGTGCAGCAATTGCTACGGCTGTAGTGGCTGAACTAACTCAGGCCGCCTTGACTCGCCTTGCCAAAGCCAACGACCCGAATGCAGACAACCAGAACGCAGATGCCAATAGCAACGATGCAGATGATTCAGTGGATCAGGAGCAGGGAACGCCTCTGAGCCAGACAGCTAGCGCAATCAAGGAATCGCTGACTGATTCTGCCGCTGTACAAGCTATTACAGAGGCCGTTAAGAATGTTTTTGCTGAAATGAAACCTCAAGTAGCAGAGGCAGTGTCAGGGGTAAAAGCTGCCCCAACTGTCGCAACTGAAGCAGTAGGAACCATTCCAAATCAAGCTCAGGAAGTTTCAGAACAGGCAAGCCAAACGGTGAATAATGCTGTTCAACCGGTGACGCAAGCCGTACAAAACGGAGTTGAAGCTGTCAAATACTCGATTGGCAACGCTACGGAACACATCAGTAATACGCTAGATCCTACAACAGGCAATAAATCCGAGAAAAAAGATAGTAAATCTGGGAAAAAAGCGAAGAAATCTAAATCTAAGAAGAAAAAGAAAAACAGAAAGTAAATCTTGCGGTCTAGGACAATTGTTGGGGCAGTAAGAGCCGCCCCGAAAACCCCAAAGGGGGTCTTAAAAGGGATGTGAAAGTTCAAAAACTCTGACGAATGATCGGATAGGTAGTAAGAACAGTAGGATAAAGGTGGCCGAACTCCAATGAACTCTATGCAGCAGACAAGCCAATCGACCAATTCCATCCTACCTTGGCTGACTCTTTTGGCCATCATCAGTACATTTGCTGTCAATGTTTGGTCAAACTTCTCGCCAATTAACGGTCAAACCATCGGCGAAATTTCCAACACCCTGTTTGCTGATGTTCAAATTATTCCGGCCAATTATGCTTTTGCTATCTGGGGCTTAATTTACCTTGGTCTGTTTGGATTCGGCATTTACCAACTCCTGCCAGCTCAGCGATCCAATCCACGGTTGCAGTCGGTACGACCGTTGCTGATTCTAGCTTGCATCGCTCAAGCTGTTTGGGTGTTTTTCTTCTTAGAGCGCCAGTTCTGGCTATCGCTGGTAGCGATGTTGGTGATTTTGCTGCCCTTGATCTTGATCTATCGGCGGTTGGGGGTAGGTAGGCAGCCGGTCTCGCGGGGCGAAAAGTGGCTAGTTCAGGTGCCGTTTGGCATCTACTTGGGTTGGATCAGTGTGGCGACGATTGTGAATGTGGCGATTGCACTCTACAGTCAGGGCTGGAACGGTTCGGGTATTTCGCCCACAGTTTGGACGGTACTGATGATGGCGGTGGCAACTCTGGTCGCGGCTGGTTTAACAATACGGCATCGAGAAATTGCTTTTCCGCTAGTAATCATTTGGGCATTGGTGGCAATCGCAGTCCGGCAGACCACGATACCGTTCATTGTGATTACAGCCATTGCCCTATCCTTCGCCTTGGCAGTGCTGGTATTCCTCAAGGTGATGGCTAGACCGAGAACGGCTTGATATCAGCGGTTTGTCGGCATAGCTTGGCTTCCCGTGCCATTTGGCCTACGGCAACGCTACGCCACACGCAGAAGCGAGCTACCACTCATCTCTGTCCGCTAAACCGAGCGGCTCCGGCGGCGGCAATTGTCACCAGCAGGATGGCAATCATGGCTCGCAGGGCTAGCGTTTCTCGCAACACTAAAAATCCCATTAGGGCCGCAGCAACTGGCTCTAGGCTGAGCAAAACACCAAACACGCGCACCGGCATCCGGCGTAAAGCTTCCAGTTCTAGGGAATAGGGTAAGGCGGAAGACAACAGTGCGACGCCAAAGCCAATCAGCAGCAAATGGGGCGTCAAAAGGGCTGGACCACCTGCAATCAGACCGACTGGCAGCAGCACAATTGCACCCAACGTCATCGCCCAGGCTAGCCCCGTTCCGCCCGGTAAAGCTTGTCCCACTCTGGCTGACAGTAGAATATAGGCCGCCCAGAAGCCACCTGCCGTCAGAGCCAAGGCAATACCAGTTGGATCGAGAGAGAGGTCACTGGTGATGGGGGCCAGCAAAATAATCCCAAGCGCAGCTAAACCAACCCAGAGCGCATCCATCCAGCGCCGCGAGTTGCAGACGGCTACACCCAACGGACCAATAAATTCCAGCGCCACGGCAATCCCAATCGGTACCCGCTCAATTGCCAAATAGAAAGAGAGATTCATCAGCGCTAGGGCCAGCCCAAACAGCAGCAGCACTGGATAGGCGGATCGATTCACGGCGCGCCAGTTGGGTCGCCAGAGGATTAACAGCACCAAGGCCGCAAACCCGACCCGCAGAAACACCACAGCAAAGGGATTAAGCTGCTCGAATAAGCTTTTGGCAATGGCCGACCCCAACTGGGTGGAAACAATCGACAGCAGCACTAGAATATTGGGAGATAATTTGGGAGCAGGAATATCTTTGATCACTTTTGTCATGGTGGCCTTCTTTAGACCCAGTGCGAACGACATAACATCACACCCTACATGAAGCAAGTGATCGGATCAAATCATGGGATGAATGGTTTCAGTTTATGGCAACGATACATGGCAGCGATAGCTCGAAAGTCAAGCTATTTCAGCTGCGGGCATTTGTAGCGGTAGCAGACTGCAAACAATTTGGCGAAGCTGCCCTGCAACTAGGGTTGACCCAATCCTCAGTGAGCCATGCGATTGCTTCACTAGAAGCAGAATTAGGCGTGCAGTTACTCCATCGCGGGCGACGGGGTGCCATGCTGACCCCAACCGGGGAACAATTGCTGCCAGAGGCTCGCCAGATTTTGCAACTTTTAGACACCCTGCTGCACAAGGCTCAACTGGCGCGAGGCTTATCCACCGGACAGGTGCGACTTGCCTCGTTGCGCAGCATTGCCACCTATCTACTCCCTCACGTGATCGCCAGCTTTCGGCAGCAGTTTCCTGAGATCAAGGTGACCTTGACGCAATATTTCTACAACGCAGAAATTCAGGCTGCGCTGCGTCAGGGTAGCGCCGATATCGGGTTTATGGAACTGCCCGTGTCGGAAGAATTTGCCACCTATGACCTGGTAGCTGATGAATATGTGGTGCTATTACCGCCTGCTGAACTGCCATTCAAAATGCCGTCTAGCATGCCATCTAAACAGCCGCTGCTGACTTGGCAGCAACTCAGCTCCTATCCGCTGATCATGCCTGCGCCCAACTACGAGGGATCAATCGCGCTCCAGCAGCACCTGCAAACCCATGCGCCCTTTCTCCACATCGGTTACGAAATCAACGAAGATTCGATTCAGGTGGCAATGGTTCAGCAGGGACTGGGAGCCGCGATTCTACCACATTTGGCCGCCATGCCGATTCCAAGCGAGATTCCGGTTTATCCACTGCCGACCCCGTTGCGGCGGCGGTTGGGAGCGGTGCTGCGGGTTGCAGACCTGCACAGTCCAGCTACCTTTGCTTTCTGGGATTTGCTGCAAATCAAGTAAATGGGCTACTTCGGTCTGAATTGGTAGCCCTACCAACTGCTAATGGTGGCCTGAATCACTTCCCGGGCTTCTGTTAGTGATTTCTCGCGGGTTTCGTCTCCCATCGCTAATCCATCTCCGTGGATAAAGGTAACATCAGTGATACCCATAAAGCCGAGAATTGTTTTGAGGTAGGGTTCATGAAAATTGACTTCTGCGGCAGGAGTGCCCGGACGGTAGACGCCGCCTTCTGCTGTGATTACCAGCGCTTTTTTACCCTCTACTAGCCCCTGGTAACCCGATTCGGTAACGGCAAAGGTGCGACCAGCGCGAACAATTTGGTCAATGTAAGCTTTGAAGTTGGCAGGAATGGTGAAGTTATACATGGGGACACCAAACACATAACGATCGGCGGCTAGTAATTCATCGATTAACTCATCGGATGGGCGAATTGCCTCTGCCAGTTCGGGGGTGTAGCTAGCTGGATCGCTAAAAGCGGCGGCAATCCAGGTTTCCGTTACCAGCGGTACCGGATCATGGCCCAGATCGCGGTAGGTAACTGTGTCGTCTGGGTAGGCGGCTTTCCAACCATTGATAAACTCATGGGTCAGGGTGCGAGAAATCGAACGCTCGCCCCGTGGGCTGGAATCCACATGCAAAATATGCGCCATAGCTAAGCTCCATTCAGATAGGGTTTGGGTGATGTCAGCAACAGCCTTCGCTGTTGCATCTTTCCTCATGCTAAGGATAGGCGCTAATTTTGGAAAGTAGTTACGTGACATCCTCCCAACGCCCACCCTAGTGGGTAGAGCGCGGGCTTCCCTTCCTCGCGGTTGGTTTTTCCTGCTTCATCGGGGTTCCCAAGCAACCTTCCTCCACAGGCAGTATCACCGTCTGTCCAACGGCTACAAGACCTCGTTGCATTACTACTTGCGCTGCTGCAACATCTCGGTCAGTTGTATATCCACATTGATCGCAATGATGCACCCGTTCGCTGAGTTCTTTCCTTCCGGTATGCGCCTCACACTGAGGACAAGTTTGGCTGGTTCCATTGGGGTCAACCTTGGCAAAATAGACTCCACACTTCCAGGCAACCCACTTGAGAATTTCCAAGAAGCTCCCCCAAGCAGCGTCCAGACAATGCTTTGCCAACATCCCGCGACTAGTCATCTTGAGGTTCAAGTCCTCAGCAAAAATCATTCCAGCGATGGCGCAAAGCCTGTGCGCTGTCAGAAAGTGGAACTCACGGCGAACATTGTGAATGTGTTCATGCAGTTTGCGAATCTTGGCTTGAATCTTCCGGTAGTTAGCAGAACCCTTTTTCTTGTTTCTCAATTTACGTTGCAGCCATCGAAGCTGGCTTTGCAAATCCACGAAAAAGCGAGGGCGTTCTACCAATTCACCAGTCGATACAGCCAAGAACTTTTCCAGTCCCAAATCAATGCCGATGGGTTCACCCTGCGGCATGACATCAGGGACAGAAACAGTTGCTTGCAGAATCAGTTGGGCGTACCATCCCGACGACTTGAAAACAACCCGCACTTGCTTGACCTCAAACCCTTCGGGGGTAGGGCGATGCAGGTTGATGCGCATGGCTCCAATTTTCGGCAGTTTAATCTCAAACTCACTTACTGGATTCGATTTGAACTGCGGAAATACAAACGAACGATACTGACCAAACTTCTTGAATCGAGGAAATCCAAAGCCCCTCTCTTGCCTAAACTTGAACGACTTATCCAGCCGCTTCAAAGCATCTTGTAAGACCTGAGAATGAACCGCTTTCAGTTCTGGAATCGCCTCTTTTGCCTGGGTCAGCGCGTTTTGCTGTTTGTAGTAGTCGGGATAGGGCGTGTCAGCAGGGATGATGTATTCCTGCCTGATGCCGCAAGCATTGACCGGAGACTTACGCGACTTGATCCAGTCTTTGCGCTCTGCAAGCGCGTAGTTATACACGCGACGGCATTGCTCCAACCAGTCAAGCAGTTTGGCTTCTTGGTCAAGACTTGGATAAATTCGGTAGCTGTAGGTCAGGCTCAACATACCTGTATTCTAACGGAGTTACATCTTCTGTTAGAACCTAACAATAGTGTGTCGATTTTCGGGGCATCGTTGGCGCAGCCTGCGCAAAGCGCATACCCCTTATACGCCTTCGGCGGAGCGAAGCTCTACGACGCGGGGTGTCCATGTATCCGTTCGGCTGACGCTCACGGAAGCCCGACGCTGACCTTGCAGGTACAGCGCAGGACTCATAGCCCCCCGAACCCCCCATTAGTTAAAAGTAAGTTTGTTCTGATTGCTCAACCATCAATTTGCTCAACCATCAATTCCAATCAATTCAAGTCGGTGGCTATGCTGCTAAAGAGTTTCTGAGACTCGGTTTGAATGGTTTGATATTGCTCCAGAATCGGCGCGATCTCTTGATTCTCCCGCTCTACATAGTCATAGAACTGAACAAAAATTCGCTCGACTTCCTCGTAGATTAAACTCAGCTTTTGACTCAAGCGTTCTGTGACTTCGACTTTGAATTTGTCTTTTTCGTTATCTAAAGCCTGCTCAAACCGTTGAATGATCTGATTGCGCTGCCAAGCAATCCCAACGGCAAATAGCACCAAACCAACTCCAGCAAAGGCAATCCCAATCGCGTCAAGAATCGCTTCCGCCACCGTAAACTGAACAATATGCAAAATCATTCCTGCAATCGCCGCGAAGGCTCCACCTACAATTTCGGCAGCCATGTTATCGGCGTTGGTGGAAAGCGAGTCTACTAATCCGGCGTCGCTAAACAGTCGCTCGACTTTGCAGCGCACGCTTTCGATCACTTCTTGGCGACGTTCCAGGACTTTAATCGAAATGCTGCTGTTGGGAATTTGGCTAGTTTGGATCTGGTTGAGGTCTTGGGTCAGTCCCTCTAGAAGCTGACGGATGCCGTCTACAAAGTGCTGTGCGCCTTCATTGGCGACTTCTTCTAGGGAATCCTTTAGGTCGCGCTGGCAGCGTTCCTGGAAGTCGTTGATCCAGGACTGCATCGAAGCTTCTTTGTTGAAGATACCGGCAAACGAGCGGCGAATCACAGTAAAGACCGACAAACTTTCACGAAACTCGCGTTTGATGCGGCTGGCAATGCTGTCGTAGCGTCCCACCAGCCGATCGGCTAGGTTTTCCACCTCATAGCGGGAGCGGGTCCGTCCGGTTTGAATTTTTTGCTGAATGCTGGCTACGACTTTGCGATCCGTCTCTAACTGTTGGTGCAGCAGTTGAATGTCGCCTGCTAAGGCATCGATGATTTTCTGCGTGGTGCTGCTGACCGAGCGCAATTTGATCCTGTAGCTTTCGCCGCTGGCTACCATTTGCTTGATGTAGTTTCGCACCGGCTCAAAGCCGCTATTTTCTTGGTCGCCTTGCAGTTCTTGTTCCACGGAGGTGGCAAACACAATTGGCGATTTGATTTGCTTTTGGTTAGCGTATTCCTTGACCCGCTCAATATTAGTTTGCAGATCGGCAGGTTTGAGCAGATCGGCCTGTTGCAAGATGAACACCACCTTCTTGCGCCACTCGGCACTGACGAAATCGAGAAAATCCCAAGCGCTTTTTTGATAGGGGTTTTTGGCAAACAGGACAAAAAAGGTGAGGTCGCTGTTGGGAATATATTTCTCGGTGATAATCTGGTGCTCAGCCACAATCGTATTGGTTCCGGGCGTATCCACGATGGAAATATCCTTGAGGATCTCAATCGGCAAGCCAATTTTGCGTAGGTTCGGCTCGATCTGCGTAACGTAGCGATTGTCAGAGTAGACGATTTGCTGAATCGAGTCGGTGCAGGGTTCAATGTCGGTAGCGCATACCTCTGCCTCTAGCAGGGCATTCACAAAGCTACTTTTACCGGCCTTAACCTCTCCGACCACCACAAACAGGAATGGCTCAGCAATATTTCGCCTCAGTCCTGCCACGGTTTCTTGCAGTTTGGCATTGTTGATCGCAGTCGCCAGACGCTGGATGCTGTGCAAGAGTTCGTTCAAATTCCAGCGGTAGTCCTGAAGCGCCTGATCCAAAATCGGACTGCTCATTGATTTCTCCTCACTTTTCTCCTCGCATTTTCCCAGGGGGGTTCTGCCACTTATACCTGCTGTTATCTAAAATAGTACGAATACCTGCTTCAAGACAGGCGGTTAGCCGTACAGTATCCTACCAATCAGGAACATAAATCCTGTATTATTCCTCAATCCCCAAGACCCATTCCACCGTCAACTTAAACTCAGGCACGATTTCAGACGGTTGTCTTATCCTCCACGGCGAAGCAGATTCCCCACGGTAGAATTAAACAAGTGATTACGCACATGCTGAGGACTACTAATTAATCTAATAATTGATTTAACGTTGATATTGAGGCGAATTATTGAGGCGAATTAACCCATGACATGGTTGGAATTGAACATTGAGGCAACGCCCGACGCTGTGGATTGGGTTTGCACCCTGCTGCGGGCTAACGACGAGGCCGAGGTTCAAATTACGGCATTACCCCTAGCAACTGAGCTGCCTAGCTCCTCGGACTGGGCTTATCAGATGCGCCTGTATTTGCCCTATACCCACAAGCGGACCGAAGAGCTGCGCAATTTACTGTCGCCGCTACAACGCACCGGATTGATCAGTCCACCGGAAATCGCATTTGTTGATCAGAAACCAGCTCAGACTGACTCTGCTATCCACCGAGTTGGAGAACGCTTTGTCGTGTTGAATTCTGACGCTTCCTACCGGCAACAGGCCGATGAAATTCCGCTGCGATTAGGCAACAATCTTGCTTTCGGCAGTGGTTTTCACCCAGCCACGTTTCTATCGCTGCAATTGTTGGAGCGCTATGTGGAGCCGCAGATGCAGGCGCTGGATTTGGGATCGGGGTCGGGAATTTTGAGTGTGGCCATGGCAAAACTGGGAGCAGATGTGTTAGCCCTTGACAATGATGCCACCGCCGTAAATTTCACTGGAGAAACTGTGCGGTGCAATCATGTCGCATCCCAAGTAACCGTCATGCAGGGCAGTCTTGGTCAGGGCAGCGAGTTGGGCCACTGGATGGGGGGAGAGTCCCTGACAGATGTTGCAACGATTCAACCGACTGCTGCGTTTAATCTGATTGTGGCGAATATTCTAGGACGGGTGCATGTCGCCTTGGCTAATGACTATCAGCGGGCACTTGCTCCCACCTCAACTGCCATTTTGATCACGGCTGGGTTCACCACCGACTACGAATCAGACATGAACAGCGCCCTCAGCGATGCCGGTTTTCAACCGTTGGACTGCCGCCGTTGGAATGAGTGGGTGGCCTTAGCGCATCGGCTGTAGACGTAGACGTAGACGTAGGGGCAGATGGGTCGTTAGGCTGCTTAAGATTCCGGTTAAAACAGCACCCAAAAAATATCGATGTAGAGTTGCAAATTTGAAGCAATTCGGTTTTTTACATAGTTCATTAAGGAATTTGCGGCGAACACTCAAAGCTGCTTGCTCTTCATCACCTAAACGAGCTACTTCATTCAACCAAAGTACCCCTAATTTCCAGTCCTCAACCATAGCATTATGAGGTCGGCTACTATCATTGCATTCAAAGTCGCTAAGTACAAGACAAAAGCTTGCAAATGTGTGGTGGGAGGGGTTTCATGAGAATTACCACATTCAAAGCATAGAACCCCATGAACCAGATTACTCTAATCCAAAAAACATTGCAGCCTCTGCTTGGTTTGCCGTTAGATGATTTTTTGCGGCGAAAATTATAAGACAGCTCATTGTGCGTTAATCAATACGGTCAATCAAGGGAAGGCAAATAGCAGGAAAAGCTGAAACAAGTCATCTAACTGGAGGTGAACATGAAACTGCTCAACGACATCCAACACTTGACATTTATCACCGCTGATATGGATCGGCTGATCGCATTTTACGAGCGTGTCTTTGAGGCAAGGGTAACTGTTGACTTGGAGGAAGATGGTCTGCGCCACACCTTCATCGAGGTCGGCCCTCATACAGTCTTGCACCCATTCCAGGTTACCGGCGTCGAGCCACCAGACCCTCAGCCGATGTTTCAACGCGGGCGACTAGACCATTTCGCGCTCAATGCGGCAAGCGAGGAGGCGTTCCGTGAACTACGTCGGCGTGTCGTCACAGAGGGTGCGGGCAATGGTGTGGTGACTGATATGGGATCGTTACTAAGTTTCGGATTTGCTGACCCAGACGGAGGTTGCCACGAAGTGGTCTGGGTGAAGCCGGGCGTCCCTGCCGAAGCCCTTTTGAAGCGAGCTGACTGGACAATCGTAGAGATAGACTGACGCGCCACCTAATCGGGGCAAGGAGAGCATTTAACTCTCCCCTCCCATACCACCCATCGTGCGGGTCCGCAATGGGCGGTTCATGGAGACGCGCAACCAACACTAATAGCTTCAGGCATATCCTTTAACTTTCATCAAAATAATCCGAATTGATAACATTCTTTGTTGTTCTAACTATTCACTCGTCATTCCCGTTTGCGTCGCCAACGTTTTCGATAGCCGCCAATAGCCTTTGCGACTGATGCCGCTTAAAATCGCGTGACGCTTTCTTGTCTCAAGCTTGAGCAGGTTCGCAATGCGGGTTCTCGGTTTGCGTCACGGCTCAACTGAGCGCTCGCCGAAATCTGCTTCCAATAGCACATCCGAATCTGCCGCCTCAACCAACCGTCTAGCTCTTCTATTGAGGTGTAATGCTGGGAAATACCAAAGTAATTCATCCACCCGCGCAAGTATCGGTTCAATCGCTCGAAACGTTCTGCCATCGAGACGCCCCGCCTGCGTGACGTGAAGCCGCGTATAAGCCTGCGCCCAGCTATTTGGCGGCAATGGCAACGCTGCTCTCACAGGTCAATAGAGCCATCCCTTACCTCACAGCCTTAACCTGACGCTCGCTGATGAGTGCCAATATTGGGCCGATCTGCTGGTCGAGGGAACAGCGCTTGAAAGACAGCATCGCGTCGGCCCAGGGATTCGTAAAAGAAAAATGAGACGCCCGCAAACCGTCGCGCCCGAGTTAGCCGCACTTGGTCCTCGATATCGCGAGTGCTGACACTGCGGGTGCTGAGTCCGGTGAGAATGCCAATGCCAACCGGAATGCGGCTGCTCGCGCTGCGCAACTCTGGCCGGTCAATTTCGCCTAAGAAATGGCTGCGATTGGTGCGATAAACCTGGACAATCAGCTCGTCAATCAGGTTTTGCTGTTGCCAGTTGTACCAGTCTTGCAAATAGTTCTGATAGGCAAAGTCTTTTGGATTGGGCGATAGGGAAATGAGACAGTCAGGTTTGCGGGTTTTGACAGCCGTGTGGAGGCGCAGCATGAGTTCGCTGAGTTTATTGGCTCGCCAGCGCATCCAGCCCGAATCACGTGGATTGTCAGGCGGGCGACGGCCACCATGCTCCCGTTGATAGAGCTGCACTGTGTAGTCGTCGTAGCCGACTTCGACCGGCATCCCTAAGTGGTCATCAAACTGGATGCCTTCAATGTCGTACTCTTCCACCACTTCGGTGACTAAATCTACCAAGAATTGCTGCACGCCAGGATGGGCTGGACTCAACCAAACCGACCGATCTTCGCCGTGCACATTAAACACCTTGCTGCCATCGCGCCGATTGGTGACCCACTCTGGATGACGGCGCACTAGCTCAGAATCTGCCGGAGCCATCAGACCGAATTCGAACCAGGGAATCACCGCCAATCCGCGACTGTGGGATAGGCTGATCGCCTCTTTTAGCATGTCTCGGTCTTCTAGCCCTGGCTCTGGATCGATCTCCTGCCCAAATGCTTCTTCGGCTACCTTACTGGGATAGAGTGTATAGCCACCGTTCCAGACTGTGGGATACACCGTGTTGAAGTTGAGCCGATCAAGGCGGCGGATCGCTTCTCGCAGGTTGTCCTTCGAGAACAACACATCGCTATCTACGTTAGTCAGCCACACGCCTCGAATCTCGCTCGGTTGGGAAGCCGAGTCAGCTACGATAGCACTCGTCTGGGCACTGGCGGCAAAGGGAATTCGCAGCATCAGGGCTAAGGCTAATCCCAAACTCAGCAGAAATGTCAGCCGTAAGCTGCGCTGAAAGCCGCAAAAAACTCTCCAGATTTCATTCCCTAAGCCTCGAAGGCTGCACCTTTGCTGCTGCCGATCCCACAAACACAAACCAAATTTGGCACTCCTCATACTCCAGTAGCTGCAATCTGTTGCAGACGCAATAGCGATATCGGGTTACAAAGTTATCGTTCAATGGCCACGAATGCAAGCGCCCTTGCCAAAATCCCCCTGAGCAGCCAACCATTTGCCGCAGGATTAAGCTAAGATCATTACGGCTTCTTTACACAAGTTTTCTATTTTTCCAAGGAATGCTTGATCTGTAAAGATGGAACGCTGCATTTGGCGACTGGGGTTTTGGTTTCGCCTTTGCCTGAAATAGCTTGGGTTACGGGTTTTAAGGCTTTGATTCAGGTTGTTAAACGCTCTGAGCGCCGCTAGTGCAGGCTTTACGTTGCTCAATGTTTTGTATTCAAAGTTACTAACTGGAATTTTCGTATGACGCTGCCAATTCGCAATGTTGCCATCATTGCTCACGTTGATCATGGCAAAACCACTTTAGTCGATGCGCTGTTGAAGCAGTCTGGCACATTTCGCGAAGGAGAGGACGTTCCGGATTGCGTCATGGATTCGAACGATCTGGAGCGGGAGCGCGGCATCACCATTCTGGCGAAGAATACGGCGGTTCGCTACAAGAATACGCTGATCAATATTGTGGACACCCCTGGCCACGCTGATTTTGGCGGCGAGGTGGAGCGGGTGCTGGGCATGGTGGATGGCTGCATCCTGATCGTGGATGCCAACGAAGGGCCAATGCCCCAAACTCGCTTTGTGCTGAAGAAAGCCCTAGAAAAAGGGCTGCGTCCGATTGTGGTGGTGAACAAAATTGACCGGCCCCAGGCCGATCCGTTTGGCGCGATTGATAAGGTGCTAGATCTGTTCCTGGAGCTAGGTGCGGATGACGACCAGTGCGAGTTTCCCTATTTGTTTGCCTCTGGATTGGCAGGCTATGCCAAGAATGAGCTGGATGACGAAGGGCTAGACATGCAGCCTCTGTTTGAGGCAATTCTCCGCCATGTGCCGCCGCCGGTTGGTGACCTCACGAAGCCACTGCAACTTCAAGTCACCACGCTGGATTATTCGGAGTACTTGGGCCGGATTGTGATTGGCCGCATCCACAACGGCAAGATCCAGATGGGGCAGCAAGCTGCTTTAGTAAAGGAAGATGGCTCAGTCGTTAAAGCCAAAATTACCAAGCTGCTTGGATTTGAGGGGCTGAAGCGAATTGATTTGCCCGAAGCGACCGCTGGAAATATCGTCGCTGTGGCTGGCTTTGCTGATGCTAACATCGGTGAAACCATCACCGACCCCAACGAACCGCAGGCTTTGCCGCTGATCAAAGTCGATGAACCGACCTTGCAAATGACCTTCTCGGTCAATGACTCTCCCTTTGCTGGCCAGGAAGGGCAATTTGTTACCTCCAGGCAATTGCGCGACCGACTGATGCGCGAACTGGAAACCAACGTGGCTCTGCGGGTTGATGAAACCGATTCGCCCGATAAGTTTCTGGTGTCGGGTCGGGGTGAACTCCACCTTGGCATTTTGATCGAAACAATGCGGCGCGAAGGCTACGAGTTTCAGGTTTCCCAGCCACAGGTGATCTACCGCGAGGTGAATGGCCAACCCTGTGAACCATTTGAACAATTGGTGTTAGATGTGCCTGAAGAAGCGGTGGGCGGCTGTATTGAGCGCTTGGGTCAGCGTCGAGGTGAAATGCAGGATATGCAGGTGGGCGGTAATGGCCGTACCCAGTTGGAATTCGTGATTCCGGCTCGTGGCTTGATTGGGTTCCGAGGCGAGTTCATGCGCCTGACTCGGGGGGATGGCATTATGAACCACAGCTTCCTCGACTATCGGGCCATTATTGGCGATGTAGAAACCCGCCGCAATGGAGTGCTGATTGCTTTTGAAGAAGGGACAGCAACTTTCTACGCTATGAAGAACGCGGAAGACCGAGGCGTTTTCTTTATCACACCGGGCACTAAGGTCTATAAAGGCATGATTGTGGGTGAGCACAACCGTCCTCAGGATCTGGAGCTGAACGTCTGCAAAACCAAGCAGTTGACCAATCATCGGGCCTCTAGCGGCGAAGAATTGGTACAGTTGCAGGCTCCAGTCGATATGAGCTTGGAGCGAGCGCTGGAGTACATTGGTTCGGATGAATTGCTGGAAGTTACTCCGGCCTCTATTCGCCTGCGCAAGCTGGTGAAGAAATTGGCGAAGCGCTAAGAAATCTGCTTTACAGGCTATTCTATAGCCCATAAATTGAGAGGCTAAGGACTATTCCCTAGCCTCTTTGTGTTGTGGGTTAAGTGCTTGGACTACGCTCGTGTGGCTGTTTAGCTCCTGCTACGTTGTTTGCATAGCATGTGTTTGGGTAGCATGTGCGCAAGTTTACATCTGTGGCGTGGTCTGAGTGGCCTTTTTGTAGACCGACAGGTAGTGGGCCAGCAGCTTTTTAGCCTCTAATTCTGACGGCAGCCGATGACGGGTCATAAACAGAAAGGGCTTGACCCGCACATCGCTCTTAGGAGCTGGTTCCCAGATGCTCAAAAGCACACCTCCCTCAATACAAGTGATGTTGTACTTGAGATGGGGAGGTGCCACACAGCGCATCGAGAGATTGGCTGGCGCAGGGGGATACTCACTTCTGCCTGGCTCTCCAGAGGGTCGATTGATGGCTGGACGAAGGCCCTGTTCGGTTCTAACTGCAATCATGAAATGTATTCTGCCTAGCTAAACTGCACTGAAAACGGTCAAAAGCCGACCTGATGGATACCGTTGTTGCAGTACTGCATGTCTCGAATCACTCCCTCAGCCACCTCTGTTAGCCGCCAAGAGTATGAATGCCCGAAAGGGACAGTCAAAGCTTTGACGGTTGAAACGCTATAAATTAAACCGTTAAATCAGCTCCAATTAAACCGTTGAACTACAGTCCCTTAGCCGCCTGCTGCAAACACACCCATAACCAGAATTGACAGCAGCAAGCCAGGGGTGAGCATCAAAATTAGCGTTAACAGCTCATTCAATTCCATAAATCTCTCCGTTTCAGTAGGATTGCTTAGAAAAGCTTGCGTTAGGAATTCAACCTTATTTTCAGTCTGACTGATAATTTGCGCAAGTCAATCGCGAGCAAAAAGGATGAGCAAAAAGAAAAAGTAATTCGATTCGAGTGACAATCATCTCCGTAGAATCAACTAATTATTAATATAACCTGTAACAATTCTCGATTGGAAGCAACGTCCAAGCCGGGTTTGCCAGGTTAAGGCAGGCATAGAGCAAGATAATTCAGCCTCAAACCCACTGAATACGATAAGCTATTCACTGGCTTCCTGCTCAACTGAAGCTTCGCTGAAAATCCTGCCGAATCCGCAAATCAAAGCTAATGTTAGATTTTATACTAAAAAAATGGCAGCTCAATCAACGGCAACTTATTCCCTACTTGTTTTTGCTGCCAGCTTTGTTAATGCTGGGATTAACTGTGTTCTATCCGGCGCTGCAAGCTTTCTTCTTGAGCTTCACCCGATACGAATACGACATCACCCAGCCGCCAATCTGGGTTGGCTTAGAAAATTTCCAGCGGCTTTTAGGCGATACCGTGTTCTGGAAGACTTTGCGAAACACGGTAATTTACCTAGTAGGGGTAGTGCCAATTTTGGTCATTTTACCGCTAGGATTAGCGATTCTCGTGAACCAGACGTTGCGGGGCATCAGTTGGTTTCGGGCTGCCTACTATGTGCCGGTTGTCATCTCAATGGTAGTAGCTGGGATTGCTTGGCGCTGGCTCTACGCTGAGAACGGCCTGTTCAATCAAATTCTGCGAGCGCTCCACCTGTCCAACGAAGGTATTCCCTGGTTGACCAGTCCCCAGTTCGCTTTGTTTAGCGTCATGCTGGTGACCATTTGGAAAGGCTTGGGCTACTACATGGTGATCTACTTGGCCGGGTTGCAGTCGATTCCTGCCGATCTCTATGAGGCTGCTGCCATCGATGGTTCAGTTGGTTGGCGCAAGCATTGGGATATCACCGTACCCCTGATGCGCCCGTACCTGTTTCTGGTAGCCGTCATTTCAGCCATTTCAGCTACCAAAGTGTTTGAAGAAGTCTACATCATGACCCAGGGTGGACCGCGCAGTAGTTCTAAAACGCTGGTCTACTACGTGTACGAACGCGCCTTTCAGGATTTGGAAATCAGCTATGCCTGTACCATCGGCCTAGTTACGTTTCTCATCATTCTCACCCTCTCCATCCTGCGCCTGTCCCTAACTCGCCAGCCCACAACCGATCTAAGCTTCTAGGGGCAATAACCCAATGGCAGCCGCTGAAGCTATTCAGCCGCACTGCTCGATGTTCAGATTATTCAATTCCTACCAGCCAAGCCTCAACAAATGTTTTTAACCTGCTGTCACGGATGTAAGTAGGCACCAATGTAAGTAGGCACCAAGGCAGCCTAGTAGTTTCACTAGCGTTGTCATCGGTCACCCACAATTCCATAATTTCACGGTTTATTTTGCGCTTTTAATTCTCATCTGTCAGCTCCTGTCTTCTGACTCCTAGCTTCTGGCTCCCCTACCATCCCCCACCATGACCGACTGGCTCTTCCCTTATCCCCCTTTGCTTTCTGGCACTCTAATCAAACGCTACAAACGGTTTTTTGCCGATATTTTGCTCGATTCTGGTGAAGCAATCGTGGCCCATTGCCCCAATACAGGACCAATGACCGGTGTTTACCACCCTGGCTCTCCGGTGATGGTCTCTCGCAGCGCCAGCCCAACCCGCAAATTGCCCTACACCTGGGAAATGATTCAGGTGCCACCGCTGCCAACTTGGGTGGGAGCAAATACAGCCATGCCGAATCAGGTGATTAAAGCAGCCCTGGCGGTCCACCTGTTTCCTGAACTGGGTGCCTACACAGAAATTAGAACTGAGGTGCCCTACGGAAAGGACAAAAAGAGCCGGATCGATTTTCTGCTCAGCTCCGACGACGGCTCGCGTCCAGTTTATGTGGAAGTGAAAAACACCACTTGGTGTCAGGGGCCAGTTGCTCTCTTCCCTGATACGGTGACAACGCGGGGCCAAAAACACCTGTTAGAACTAACTCAGCTTCTGCCTCAGGCTCGTGCTGTTATGCTGTATTTCATTAATCGTGGGGATTGTCCCTATTTCGCTCCAGGCGACAGTGCCGATCCGCTCTATGGCCAACTTTTGCGCGAGGCCATTGCCTTAGGATTGGAAGTATTGCCCTGTCGATTTGACCCATCGCCCAGCGGAATTGGCTATCTCGGCTTGGCTGAATTGAAGCTATAGAAACTGACCAGCTAGATATTACGTTGTTTAAAGTTTTTCGGGCTTTTACTGAACTGGGTAAAAGCGCTGCTGTACACTGGATTTCGATTAGAGAAACGTCACAACCCGGTCGTTTGTAAGAGTTCGCCGATTGGCGCTTTAGCGAACACCGTTAATATCTTGTCGTTTGGAGCCACTATATCAATGTCTCACGCAGTTAAAATCTACGACACCTGCATCGGATGCACCCAGTGTGTCCGGGCTTGTCCTACAGACGTTTTAGAGATGGTTCCCTGGGATGGCTGTAAAGCCGGTCAGATCGCCTCTTCTCCCCGCACGGAAGACTGTGTGGGCTGCAAGCGGTGTGAAACGGCTTGTCCTACAGATTTTCTCAGCATCCGGGTGTATTTAGGCGCAGAAACAACCCGCAGCATGGGTCTGGCTTACTAAATGCTTGCATTTGCTTCTGCCTGCGTTTCTAGATACATCTAAGTCTAGTCTCTTTGGGGGAAAGACCCCCTTTTTTCATGGCCAATTGCGGTTCTATTCGGTTCTATATTGTGGTTCTATCAAAACTGGTGGCAATTGGTTCTGTTGCAAACGGTCCTATCGAGGTAGGCTACATGAGTTGTACTACAGTGCTGCTACAGCAGTAGTGTTAAGCTTCAAACCCTCATGAGTCTTGATTTTTGGACAAAAACCAGTGGAACCTGGATCAACGTTGCTACCGTTTTGCTGGGAACCGGACTGGGATTAGTACTGCGGGGGCGACTGCCCCTGAAGATGCAGCAGATTATTACCCAAGGCTTGGGGCTGATCACGCTATTTGTGGGCCTGAGTATGGCCGGTAGCGTCAACAAGGTTGAAAGCCGCATTGATGGAGTCATTCTGGCGCTGCTGGCAATTGTTATGGGTGGGCTGTTGGGCGAATGGTGGCGCTTGGAAGAACGCTTAGAAGCGCTAGGTAATTGGCTGAAACGTCGATTTAAGGGCAAGGGCAGTTTTACCGAAGGCTTTATGGCCGCCAGCCTACTGTTTTGTGTCGGGCCGATGACTTTGATTGGCAGCCTCAATAATGGCTTAACTGGCGATAACACGCTGCTGTTGCTGAAAGCCGTGATGGATGGATTGGCTGCGATTGCACTCACGAGTAGTTTTGGGATTGGGGTCGGTTTCTCGGTTTTAGTAGTGCTGTTGTATCAGGGCGGAGTTTCCTTGGCGGCAGGACTGCTAGCCCAAAATCTGGCGGATCCGGCATCTTCACCGGCTGTTCTATTGATCACTGGCGTGGGTGGGTTGATGATTCTAGGATTGGGCCTGAACCTGCTGGAAGTAGCGCGAGTGCGAGTCGCCTCCTTTCTACCCGCCCTGCTCCTCGCTCCA
Source organism: Leptolyngbya sp. NK1-12 (assembly GCF_032598965.1). NCBI lineage: Bacteria > Bacillati > Cyanobacteriota > Cyanophyceae > Leptolyngbyales > Leptolyngbyaceae > Leptolyngbya > Leptolyngbya sp. NK1-12. The sequence continues at coordinate 3,388,520 of NZ_CP053586.1, read as the reverse complement.
CTCCTTGTCTGGCTGACGAGCCGCATCGGATAAATTCTTAAGACTTTCTGCAAACCGCGTTAACCCAAGATTTGAGCCAGACCACAGACGATTTAATCCCATAGGAACAGGTACAATTTCATAGCGAAGCAAATCAGCGCTAGAAGGAGCCAGCTCAATGTCTATGTCTTCTGCTGCCCCGATCCGGGTGTTGATTGTTGAAGATGACCCGATGATGCAGCTCGGCCTAGAGCAGTCCCTGTCGAGCGCACCAGATATTACCGTGATTGGACAAGCAGATGATGGCTACACTGCCGTAGAGGCAGCCCAAACGCTGCGGCCCGACGTAATTGTCATGGACATTGGCCTACCCCGTCAGGATGGAATTGAGGCCACTCAGAAAATTAAGGCCAACCAACCGGATGTGCGCGTCGTAGTGCTGACGTCCCATACGACCGAGAATGAAGTGATTGGTGCCCTCTCCAGCGGTGCCGATGCTTACTGTGTCAAAGGAACCAGCGTGGATCGCCTACTGACGGCTATTCATGCGGCCTACGAAGGAGCCAGCTACCTGGATCCACAGGTAGCTCGAAAGGTGATGGACCACCTTAAACCTACAGCCACGGCTGAGGCAAACGTGGTTGGTCAACTTTCGCAGCGAGAATTAGAGGTCTTGAAACTGATGGTGGAAGGGTTAAGCAATCCTGAGATTGCGGCGGCACTCTACCTCAGTCCCAATACAGTCAAAACCCATGTGCGCGGCATCATGAACAAACTGGCCGTGGATGATCGGGTGCAGGCAGCGGTAGTGGCACTGCGAGCCGGTTTGGTGTAATGCGCTTTAGCTAATTCTCCGACCTGTTAACCATTAAGTTTTATGAAACGGTGCTTATCTCTGCAAATAGCAATTTCTTGCAGCTTTTGCTAGTGTCAACGCTATCGGTAGAGGTTGTCTTTTCTTCTTAGAGAGAAAGTGACTGGTCTGTAGAGGTCAATAATGCTAGTTTTGACAATATTTCGGCAGATTTAGTTGCTCAACTAAACAGACAAACCCCCTGCCAACTGACTACAATTTATTATTATCTGGCAGCAAGCAATCTGCTCTAGATTCAGGTGTCGCTTAGCTTGTTTCAATGAATTCGCGTTATCGGCTTCATCGCTGCTGAGCTGTTTCCCTGCTTAGGCTAGAGCAGACAATTCCACTAGGCTAAGGTTATTGATCGAGGTGGCCTACTGACCAGATCCAGTCCTTTTGCAAGTTGCCTTGCCTCGATCCATGCTGGTGCATCGCTCTAGTTTCCTAGACGCGCATCAGGGGCAAAAGCCCTTTGCAGCCCGACTCGTTTGAGTACTCGCCTAAATAGCGGATGGGATCCTAGCAATCTCATGCCCTTTCAAGGCTCGGAGTAACGTAGATTACGGTATTAGAGGTGAGTGACCCTAGTTGTCGGGTCTATAGAAGAGAAGTGATATCAGGAAAACTGCCAGTGTTGATCTATATACTGGGTTAGATGAGCGATTATGACTACTTTTGACGATATTTATCAGTTTTTTCGCAATCCGCCCCCGTTTTACCTAAATAAGGAATTGGCAGTTTGCTATGTCCTTGCCGTGCTGTTGCGTAAAGATTCCTACGGTACAGAGTTGATTAACTTATTAGAGCAAGAGTACCCCAACTACCGCTTATCGGATACGGTTCTCTATAGTGCTCTCAAATTTTTGGAAGACGCAAACGCGATCACGGGCTACTGGAAGAAAGTCGAGGGCCGGGGGCGGCCACGTCGAATGTATCAAATCTGCCCAGATTGGCATCAGCAAGCTGAAGAATTGGCGCAGTTGTGGCAGGGATATGTGGGTCGCCCAGTGCCAGCAACCCATCCCTGAGAGCAATCTCTGAGAGCAATCTCTGGGAGCAAGTTTCGAGCGATGAGGTCAGTTGTCGCTAGGATGGAAGTGGAAGACCTCTAGCCCTGCCTTGCCCGATGCAAACGTCTGTTTTGATTTCTACTGCTCTGTTGACAGCGCTTCTGTCAGTAGGTTTGTTTTTCTTTATTCGTGCCTCGGCCAAGGACCGGACTGAGGTGGCCAAACTGCTGGCTGAGCAGCAAGGAGAACCGTTACTAGAGCGGCTGCAGCAATACTTTTCCGGGCGGGCGTACCGGCTAATTTCGGTGGATGCTACAACTAATCAGGTCGTGTATGAGGGAACGGTGCGTCCCAGTCTATTCCTAGCCATATTCTTAAGCCTGTTGGCAGCGGTTGGTATCCTTTGTCTGGCCCTCGTGCTGTCGCTGTTGTTTCCCTCGGCGAGCCGGTTCCTACCCCTGCTGCTCCTGCTAGCTCCAGCGGCGGGCGTGTTTTATTGGCGCAGAGCGGGCCGTCCGGAAAAGGTGGCGCTGCAGGTTGAATTTCTCAGCGAACAACCGTCTCCCCAGAGTCTTTTAACAGTCACAGCTCACCGAGATGAAGTGGCCGAATTGCGGCAGTCATTGGGGTTGAAGTTGATGGAAGCTGATTAGGGAAGAGTGGTTAGAATTCATATTTCGTCCTTTCTGCTTGTGTAAAGCTGAGGCGCTGCTCCAACGCCACCCAGTTGTTTTGTTCAATCTCTTGAATAATTTGGTCGAGCTGCTGCCGATAGCTAGACAAGGTCTTGAGCAAAGCAGCCTGGTTGTAGCGGGCCATCATAATACCCAATTCGGGGGTGCCGCCACCAACGCGACTGGTATCACGGAAGCCGGAACTGGCTAGCTTTTGGGCTAGGGTAAGGACGGTTAGATCCGGCTCTTGAGCACAAGCTGCAATCAAGCTAGCGCTGACCATAACAGGTAAATGCGAGATCCAGGCCACGGCACGGTCATGGGTTTCTGGCTGACAATAATAGACGCGACATTGCAACGACTGAGCCAAAGCAGCTACCGTTTCCACTGCAGCGGCGGGTGTAGTTTCAATCGGTGTTAGAACATAGGCTCGATCCACAAATAAACCAGCTTCTGCTACATCAAGGCCACTTTCAGCCTTACCCGCCATCGGGTGCCCACCCACAAAGTTCGACCAGCGGGGTGCAATCCAGTCAACCACCAAGGCTTTTACCGAACCCACGTCGGTGAGGATCGTAGCAGGAGATAGATGGGGCAGCAGTTGATCCACGGTTGTCGCCATCGCTGCCAACGGCGTACAAAGAAAAACCACCTGCGCTGTTGCCATTAGCCCCAAGTCAGTACTGGCTTCATCCACAATCCCCTGATCAATGGCCTGCTGACAGGTTTCTGCTCGCCGACTCACCCCCAACACCCGATGCCCCTGTTGCCGCAAATCGATGGCTAGCGAACCACCAATCAGCCCCAATCCTACAATCCCGATGTACATAACTCCCCTATGCTGGTCTGCTAGACTTTAGACTTTGGAATTCTGATAGTAATGCTTTCTTGAGGAAATGTAAGGTTTGAGGTTTGAACGCAAATTCGATTGATGCAGCTCCAGGACAGTTCGCAATGGTGCAGCTTTCAGGCTTTCATCCCCCCTCCTAGCACCTTCGTGGGGAAAATGTTCAGGCTTGAGTGGATAAACCAGGCTTAGAAACTAAACCTTAAAATCTCAAACTCAAAACTTAAAACTCAAAATTACGCGCTCCACGCAGGCTTTGCCAACAAAACTCAAAACTTTCCCTTCCCAACTCTCTCCAAAGTTTGTGTCAAAATGAAGTTCATCTAGGATGCAGTAACGCTTGTGATTGAGGTAGAAGTTCATCAACAACTCCGCGCTTTTCTGCGAGAGCAAGGAGAACCCTACTGGCCCCATCATCTCACGATGGCTCGGCTGGTGGCTCGCGCTTTGCGACTGGGGCGGAGTGCATTGATTCAAGCGGGTGCTCCTTCGGGCTATCACGGACGCTATCGGTTAAGCTACCTGATGCCGCTACTGCTGTGGCACGAGCCGGCTATTTTAGTGGCTTCCGAAGCTGTACAGCAACGTCTGCTGATGGTGGAAATTCCGCGTTTGCGGCAGTGGATCGTTGCTAAAAAGTCAATTCAAACGGGTGATTGCTGGCCGGATCCAGAATTTCAGGGCCTCTTGCTCACCACTCCCCAAGCCTGGTTAAGCGACCGGCTATATCAAGAAGGACGCTTCCCAGTCGGGATTCTCACGGTGATCGATGGGGTAGATGATCTAGAGGACTGGACCCGTAGCCTACTCACTACTCGTTTAGGCTCACAGGACTGGAATGACTTGATGCAGTGTTATCCCGATCAAGCAGACGAGATTCGAGATGCCCGTGTCCAGTTGACCTGCTCGATATTTCAGCATCCGGTCAATCCCTACGACCGCTATTTGCTGGAAATGCCCGAACAGGCCGTTTTAGAGGATCTGTATCAAACCTTGCTAGAGGACCGAGCTACCGAGAGCGGTCAGCAAGATGCAAATCGACAAGCGGAAAATCGAGAAGTAGATACGTTGCCTCACAACTGGCAGGCGCTTCAGGAACAGCTCGCCAGTCGAGATCAACTGCTTTGGACCGAGGTGGCTCGTCCTCAGGGGCAGTTTTCATTGCATTCTGCTCCGGCGGAGGTGGCTTCAGTATTAGAACCAGTTTGGGCCCAGCAGCCGGTTGTCCTAATTGGAGGTGCGCTAGATCTAGAAACTGATGCCCCCACCTTTCGGCAGCGGTTGGGGTTGGGAGATCTAACCTGTGTGAAGTTTTCTCCAGACCGTCAGCATGAGTTGATCCAGCTCTACTTGCCCGATGGCCTCCCTATGCCCAATACGCCCCAATTTCAGCCAATTTTGATGCAAGAGGTCCGGGCACTCCTAAATGCGACAAACACTGCCAAGCAAGGGCTGACCGTTCTGTTGGTGGGTGATATGCCGCTCAAAGCTCAGGTTGGCTCAATGCTGGCCGCAGAATTTGGCTCGCGCGTTCAAGTCGAGAAAACTTGCTTGGATGAAAATGGCATTCTGATCAGCGGCTGGGAGTTTTGGCGTCAGCATCAGGCCGTGCTGCCCGCACCGCATTTGTTGGTGATCACAACACTGCCGCTACCTTCGTTGGAAGATCCGCTCGTGGCGGGTCGAGTTGCTCACTATAAACGAGCGCGGCAGGACTGGTTCCGCCTCTACCTGCTCCCCGAAGCTTTGACCGAATTGCAGCGAGCTATTGCGCCGGTACGTGAATCCCAAGGTGTAGTGGCGCTACTGGATAACCGCGTCAATCACCGTACCTACGGGCAGCAGGTTCTAACGGCTATGAGTCCTCTCGCTCGGATCAACTATGTGGATGCCAGCCTGTTTACCCAGTTTGAGGGACTGGGAGCACGCGATTGAGAAGCCTTGCCTGATCCTGCTCTATAAGGCGATTGAGAAGCGCTAATATCAAAATCAGAGCAAGTTTTAGGAAGAAAGAAGATGGGAGACTCAAAACGTCGGAAGGAAGCCTTAGGGGAAAAGTACGGGCAAGAAGCCGATATTTTTCCGTGGCTGCCAGTCAAGAAAAGCCAAGCCCAGCAATTTGTGAGCTGGACGACTCGTGGCGCTTGGATTGGGATTGGCCTGTTGGTGCTCTACTGGGTAACTGTCCGGTTTATTGGTCCGGCACTGGGGCTGTGGCAGGTTAACTAAGGCTTGATAGCAGGTTAGTAGCCAACTCACACACCCGCTTGCTTACTCTTAACAACCTAGGTAAACCCACGGAAATATAGATGTTGCAAAGCCTAACGTTTTCGCTTGATTCCCCCAAAAGGCGTTAGGCTGAAATAACTACGGCTCATTGGTGATCTGTGTGATCGGCCAACAGTTTATAGCCAGTTATAACCCAGTTATAACCAGCAGTCTAATAAGCAGCCTGATCATCAGCTACTCGCTGTAATGGGGTATACCGAGTCGGCGACTACAGGACTACAGTTGACTGTCATGCCCGATACTTTATTGATAGAAACCATCAGTTAGGCTGTGGTAATTAATCGGGAACTTCATAAATAGCAGCGATCTATAAAAGCTGCTTAAACAAGGCTACCAAAGCCCTTCTTTGTACGGAATCCCCGCTTTCTGACTTGTATTCTGGGACAAGAAGAACAGTCAACCCTTACCAAATGTTTAAGAAAACATAAAAGGTTCTAGAATGATGTGATAAGTGTGGTGAAAGGAGGCCTTAAACCATGTTCCTCAGACTTGCAGAACAACACCGCCAATTTGTGCAGGATCTTGTCATGAACCTGCAAGCTTTAGCGATTGTGCTGGAGCAGCGGGGATACCTAGCCTCTTGCTATACCTGTGGAGGGCAAATGAACAGTGCCTCCTTCATGGTTAGTTTGGGCGAAAATCACCTGATTCGCTTTTTGGTGTCTGACTACGGCATCACCTGGACAGAGATGCGAGATGATCGTGAATTGATGAAGCTGGAAGGAGCTGAAGCCATCAGTCAGCTTCAGGAATTGGCAAACCTGGTGAAATACCAAATCAAACCGTCCGAATATCGCCCAACTGTTGCTCAACTTTCCTAATTCCCCTCCTAATTCCTCTGCTCTAACAGGTTAGTTTGGCCAGTAGCTTGCTAATTTTTGACCTTGACCTATTCCGGCTTTAATTATTCTGAACCGTCTGATAAGGTATGTTAATCATCTAGACGGAGCTTGTCAAGACCAGCGGGGATCAAATTATAGGCTGTCGGGATCATAGACTTGGTTGCGGTCCAAAGGTCAGGATAGATTGCGTGGGATCAGCAGGCTTTTAGAGTTGTCATGAGTTCCACAATTGCATCGATGGCACTCTGAATCTCAGTTAAAGGCAGTTCGACTTGGTTGATCAGGATACTAAACACCAGTGGAGAGGAATCCATTGGTTGCAGATAGCCAGATAGGGCCGCGATGCCGCTCAATGCACCAGTTTTTCCCTCTAGTCGACTTTGCACAGGCGTTTCTTGAAATCGGCTGCGGAGTGTACCGCGTACACCAGCCACTGCAAGCGAATGGCGGTAGATAGCAGCGTAGGGCGATTGGGCCATTGCCTGTAAAGTGGCAACCAGTGCTGCCGGACTGAGCAGATTTTGTCGAGCCAATCCAGAACCGTCAACGAGACGATAGCTACTAGAATCAACCCCCAACCATGACAGTTCATTTTCTAGGGCGCTGATACCGGCGGCTAAGGTTGGCGTGGTATCAGGTGTGGAAGTATCAAGCGTGGAAGAGTCGATAGATTGCCGCCCCAGAATTCGCAGTAGGGCCTCTGCATAAAGATTGTTGCTTTGCTGATTGGTTTCTTGGATCAGTTCGGCTAGAGGTGCTGATTCAATTGCAGTGACCAGTTGAGCCGCAGCCGGTAATGGCTCTGATGCGATTCTAGTTTGATTAACACGAATTTGCTCTACTGCCAGCGCCTGCTGTAAGCGCTCGAGAAAATGCTGGGTGGGTTGGGGAATCGAGACAGCCACCGGCTCAGCCGCCGACCCAACCCGCAATTGACCATCAACGTAAAGAATGGGCTGGCTCAGATCTCGTCCTACCTGCACATATTCCGCCGCCGTGGTTGCTACCGTTCGGGAGCGATTCACGACTTGCCAACCGGCGGCTGTGCTGGGATCATCCCATTGCACCTGTAGAGGCTGCCCCAGCGCCTGAGGGACCAGCGTTAGGGCAACCACATTTTGGTTCAAAATCAAGCTGTTGACCGCAGTGCCATAGCCTGCCTGGATGTCTTCCCATTCCCAGTTGGGATGGAAGGTCTCGCCTCGAAAGAATTGATCATCGGCAATGAGCTGATCAATTTGACGGATACCGCGCTGGCGAAGCTGTCCCGCCAATACCTGCAATTGGGTATTGCTAAAGCTGGGATCACCCTGTCCCACTACTCGCAGCCTAACCATTCCATCGCGACTGGGGATCTGATAAACCGAAGTGCGAATACGAAATTCTGGCCCTAATTGATTTAGGACAGCAGCGGTCGTCAGGAGCTTGACATTAGAAGCCGGAATAAAAAATTTGTCGGCATCGTGGCTGTAGAGGGTTTGAGGCGTGGCTTCTAGCGTCTGAACCAAAATGCCCCAGCGAGCGCGCCGGAACTCAGGGCGGTTAGTAATCGCTTCGATACCAGGAGCAAGGTTGGCTCGACAGAGGGATGGTGCCGTCTGTGCTGCCGCTTGAGGAAGCAGGCTAACGAAGCAGCCTACCGTCACCGCAAGCTGTGTAGCTCGTCTCCACCAACTCCTCCATCCATCCTGCTCTGAGGCACTTTCTGATACGCACGAGACCATAGACGGCATGAAGCAACTAGGAGCAAAGAAACTGAGCGATCCGCTCAACTGCTGTTTCTAAAATGGCCGGCTCATGTACGAGCGCGAACCGAACATAGCCTTCGCCAGATTTACCAAATCCAGCGCCCGGTGAGACCGCTACGCCCGTTTGTTCTACCAGTTCGGTGCAAAACCGAATTGAATCCGTTGCCCAGGCTTCGGGGAGCTTGGCCCAGATATACATAGTGGCGGTTGGTACAGGCACCTGCCAGCCAATCCGGTGCAGTGCTTCTACAAAGGCGTCCCGGCGCTGCTGAAAGGTTGTAACAGCTGCCTTGACGGTGTCCTGAGGTCCGGTAAGAGCAGCAATTGCCCCGTTTAGGATGCCGCGATACTGGTTAAAGTCTACGGCAGCTTTGACTTGACGCAGTGCTCGAATCAGTTCGGCGTTGCCAATGGCATACCCAACTCGGAATCCGCCCATGTTGTAGGATTTGGACATGGTAAAGAACTCAATCGAGACAGTCTTATCTGGGTCGGCCTGGAATACAGAAGGCAGAGCATCGCCTTCGAAGTACAGATCGGCATAGGGGAAATCATGTACCAGGACCAGATTATGCTGCCGACAAAAGTCAACCGCTGACTGGAAAAAGGCCAATGGCGCAACGGCGGTGGTGGGATTGTGGGGGTAGCTCAAAACCATCATCCGAGCCTGAGCCAGCACCGGAACCGGAATATCCTCGAACACCGGCAAAAATTGGTGTTCTGGTAGCATCGGCATCGGGTAGATTTGGCCGCCTGCTAGGTAAACGCCCCCAGCATGGGACGGGTAGCCCGGATCGAGCAAGAGGGCAAAGTCACCTGGGTTGAGCACGGCGAGTGGCAGATGGGCCGTTCCCTCCTGAGAGCCAATTAACGGCAGCACTTCGGTTTCCGGATCGACTGCGATCCCAAACTTTTGGGTATACCATTGAGCCGCCGCCTGTCGAAAAGCTTGGGTGCCGTGAAAGAGTAAGTAACCGTGGGTGCTCGTATCCGACAAGGACTGGGCAATAGCCTCCAGCACATGGGGTGGAGTGGGCAAATCCGATGACCCTAGCGACAGATCAATAATCGGCTGACCGGCAGTTCTGGCTTTAGCCTTGGCCCGATCCATGTCGGCAAACACATTCGCCTGTAATGGCTGTAAACGATTGGCGAGAAGCATAGCTAATAAAGTTTTGAGGTTTAAGTTCTGAGTTTTGAGTTAGGGCGTTCAACTAGATAGTAGATAGAGTACGGGCCTCTTGCCCGCCGCAGATAAAAGATCTAGACACTGTTTAGGAGCCGAGAAGCAATTAGGTCAATCATTTAGAGGCCTTTCAATTCAAAACTTAGAACTACGTGCTGCGCACAGGCTGCGCCAACAAAACTCAAAACTTATCTATAAGTGTGGACTCAAGAAGCTTTCTAGCTTTTGTTGGTTCATGGCTCCTTCGGTGGCATCAATGACTTTGCCTTGCTGAAACAGACGCAGTGCTGGTACCCCTTCGACCTGACATTGAGCAACCGCTTCTGGATTCGGATCCACTTCCATTTTGACGACTTTGAGCCGATCGTTGTACTGCGTCGCAACTGCCTCGATTGCTGGCGACATTAAGCGACAGGGGCCACACCACGATGCCCAGAAATAAACCAACACGGGTTGAGATGCATCGATCACTTCCGAGGTGAACTGGGGATCAGAGATGACGATAACACTATTGCTCATGTCAAATAGTCATAAAAGTTTAGATTTCCTCTTTCTAGCTTACTGGGCTAGTAGCGCTTATCCCAGTCCTGATCAATTCAATGCAATCACTGGAATGGCTAGACAAAACCCTATCGAAGGTAAGCGAACAGGCGCACACACCATAAAAAAGGGTGGAGGATATTTCATGCATCACTCCACCGCCGACTAAATGGCTAATTCAATTAAATAGGTTGGCAAAAGCAGATCGATTCAGCAGTTTTGGGCTTGGCTTAGAGTTGATCAAGCTGTTGCTTGAGGGCTTCTAGTTCCGCATCGACTGCTGCATCCTGGGGCGGAGCGCTGGTAGTTGAAGTGCTGGGAAGCTGGGCCTGATTGGGTGCCGCACCTCCTAAAAGCTGAGCCTTCATAGCAGCCAATTCTTCATCGACATCGCTGCCGGATTCCAACTGAGCAAATTGACTTTCTAGATCGGCTCCAGCCAGTTCGGCGGCAGCTTGGGAACGGGCCTCCATTTGCATCACCTTTTCTTCCATCCGCTCAAAGGCTGACATGGCAGTGCTAGTTCCCAGATTGCCCACGGTTTTTTGGAGCTGCTCATTGGCTTTGGCGGCACTGGCTCTGGCCTTGAGCATGTCTTTCTTGGTTTTAGCTTCCGAAATCTTGCCTTCTAGGGCAATCAGATTGCGCTTAAGGGTTTCAACCGTACCGCTTTGCTGATCAAGCTGGGTTTTGAGGGCTGTGGCCGTCTCGACCTGTACTTTCTTACGGCTGAGGGCTTCGCGGGCCAGGGTTTCATCACCCTTTTGCAGGGCTAGCTGAGCACGACGTTGCCAATTGTCCGCTTCTGATTGAGCCTGAGCATACTGTTGCTGAGTTCGCTTTTGGCTAGCAATCGCAGTGGCAACCGCCTGACGCAACTGCACCAGGTCTTCCTGCATATCGATGATGGCCTGTTCCAGAATTTTTTCTGGGTCTTCTGCTTTACTGATAGCGTCGTTAATATTGGCTCGCAGCAAGCGGCTTACACGGTCGAATAGTCCCATGACTCTATCTTTCCTTTCGGTATACGAGGTCAGCGGCTATGAACTTAGCGAAAATCTACCTTCTAGCCTATCGAATTCACTGCGAGTTGTGCAGCCTGAAGCCAAACAATTGCCGGTCAGCCAGCTGGTTTGAAAGACTCAGATCCGCAGACTCAGCCGCAGCATCGACCTAGCTTCGTGAGGGTGCTTCTGTCATAGCATATTTCTAGAAGTTCTCAATGAAACAAGAGGTTAAGCCTTGCCCCATCGGTGCTTAAACCAGCGCAGGAACAGCGGTGCCTGCTTTGATGCAACCGGAACTTACCGCTATTCGCTATGGCGGGTCTGGAACTGGACTAGCCCTCGACTGGCCTTTATTATGCTGAATCCCAGCACCGCCGATGCTCAGCACGACGATGCCACGATTCGCCGCTGCATTGGTTTTGCTCAGAGCTGGGGCTATGGTTCGCTGGAGGTAGTCAACCTATTTAGTCTCAGAACGCCCTATCCCCGAACCCTACGGCAGGTTGCCGATCCGGTTGGTGCAGACTGCGATGCCCATATTTTGACAGCGGTTGAGCGAGCCGAACAGATGATTGTGGCTTGGGGCAATTGGGGGTGCTTGTACAGTCGGGATCAGGTAGTTCTGGATCTGCTGGCCGCTCCGCGACTCCATACCAAACTCCATTGCTTAGGCATGAATCAATCAGGGCAACCCTGTCATCCGCTTTACCTTAAACGCGACGTTCAACCCTTGCCGTTTAGCTATAGCGACAGCATCCAGTCTCGAATCAAGGCATTCACCTGATCGGGCACTTCATCGTGGGGACAGTGTCCAGCTTGGAGATAGTATTCCGTTAACTGTGGATAGTGCTGTCGAAATCTAGCGCCTCTAGATCGGGCATTGATCCAGGGATCGCCTTCCCCCCACAGCATGAGCAGCGGACAGGTCATTTGGCTCAGCAGCACGTCATTTTTTTCGCCCTCTGGCGCTTTGAATACTGCCGCAAACACGGCAGCCGCACCCGGATCGCAAGACGGGCGGTAGATGTCCTCTACGAGTTGCTCAGTGACGGCAGATTGATCGAGATACACCTTTGAGAGGGTTTTGCGAATCATCGACTTTTGCCGCACATATTGAAACAGCATATAGCTCGGTAAGGGCATTAGCAGAACCGATCGGGTCAGCTTGAAGAAAATCTCCCGAAACGGGTCAGGCTTGGTGACGGTTTGAGTTTCGGTAAACGGACCTGCCGGGTTGAGCAAAATTAGGCCAGCAACCGACTCAGGCCGTTGTGCCGCCACGCATAGAGAGGTATAGCCGCCGATCGAATTACCCGCCAGCACCGCCGGTTGACCGATCACTTCTGTAATAAAGGCATGCAACTGATCGCGCCATAGGGTAGCACTGTACTGTACATTGGCCTTCTCGGAACGACCAAACCCCAACAGGTCGATCGCCCAAACCTGAAAGTCCTGGCTCAGTCCGGCCAGGTTTTTGCGCCAGTGATCGGTTGAGGCTCCGAAGCCATGCACCAGCAACAGAGGCGGACGATGGGGCTGCGGTTCACCTGCTTTGACGTAATAAATTGAATGGCCGCGCCACTGCCAGTAGGCTCCTGTAGCTGCGGCAACTGCGGTTTGCATATTCGCATCTAAATGTAAAGTTGTGTGAATGATCTTAGCGTAAGCATTAGGGCCGAGATTCTCCCAGAAGCCAGATTCCACAGTATTGAGTTGGGCTAGGGCATTGAGCTAGAGGCAGGGAAGCTCTCGAGAGCACCGATGACCGGGATAGGTAAATGACTAGAATCAATCCAGGCTGTTAGGTAATTCATAAGTGACTCAACCGGATTTTTATCAGCTCCCAATTCCTGAGAATATCCTGCTCGTGATGGGAAAGCTGCCTGTTTTGTTGAGGTTGAATGACTTAATTGAATGCCTTAGCAGTTTGAATGACTTAGCAGTGTCCTGATTCCGTTCGTTTGATTACTTCTATTTATGATGTGGCGACGAGAGATCCATCCTAATGCTCGCAAACAGTTTAAAGGGTTATGGTTTGAACGAGCGATGGCCCTCCTCGCGTTGGCAAATCTGGGCTTGGTTTTGTTTGATTTGAGCTATATTCCCTGGCGAGATTTCTACCTGAGACGCCTGCCACAGCTCACTGAATGGTATGGCCGGCAATTCAAGGGAATTGAGCCACATCGGATGACCACCGCCTACCTAGACGCCGTGCAGCAGCTAGAGGAACAGGTGGCGCTGACCGGACTGCAGTCGCCTGAGGTGAATCAGCAGTTGCTGAACCTGCAGCGACTGAGCGTGGAGATGGTGGATGAAAATCCGTTTGATGGGGCCAACAAAACCGGCATTCTAGAGCGAATTAAAAACCGGATGCGCGATCAGGTGAGGGCCGACTCCTCGAAACAGGCGTTTACCACCTTTTGGAGCCAGGACTACTTGATGCAAGCGGGTTGGAATCCTTCGCTCCAGTTCTTTCAGCAGGAAATTCAGCCCCTGCTTGCCACCAACTACTACCGTCATATTGGCGAAAACGGCGAACCGATTGATTGGTTCTGGAAAATTGATATTTGGTTTGTCGGTATCTTTGCGGCTGAGTTCCTGGCACGGACCTTTTATTTGAGTCGGCGCTACAAGCGAGCAGGCTGGATTGATGCGGTGATCTGGCGCTGTTATGACTTACTGCTGCTGCTGCCCTTTTGGCGCTGGCTGCGGGTGATCCCAGTCGTGATTCGGCTCGATCAGGCCAAGCTAATCAACCTGAAACCCATCAACAATCGGGTAGTGCGCATCCTGATTTCGAGCGTGGTGGTGGAGTTGACTGAGATGGTGGTGGTGCAGGTGATCGACCAAACCCAAGACATCATTCGGCGAGGTGATGCAACCCGCTGGCTGCTCCGAACTAACCGCTATATCGACCTAAATGGTGTGAATGAGGTCGAGGTTATCGCTAAACACCTGACCAATGTAATGGTGTACAACGTGCTGCCACAGCTTCGACCAGAAGTGGAGGCATTGCTGGGCCACAGCGTCAGCCAAATTTTGCAGACATCGCCTGCCTATGCAAGTTTGCAAAAACTGCCAGGAGTCAGTCATGTGTCGCAGCAAATCACCCAGCAAATCGTCTCTGACGTTTCCCAAACCACCTATCAAGCCATCCGCACAGCTCTGGAAGACGACCGTGGAACAACCTTGACGCAGCAACTCATCCACCGGCTAGGGGAGATCTTTACCCAAGAGCTGAAGCAACACGATGCCTTGGCAGAAATCGAAGCCTTGACGGTTGCCCTGCTGGACGAGGTCAAGGTGAACTACGTGAAGCGCCTAGAAGCGGAAGACTACGAAAAGCTGCTCCAGCAGAAAACGCGGATTTACGAAATCACTCAAAGTGCCCGATTGGACTAGTTCCAACAAAAGTCCTTGCCTTATCCCTTGCGTAGATTGCTTAAATTGAGAATTGCTTGAATTGCAGATTGCGATCAAACGGCACATATGCGTAGCTGGTACACCAATTTTGGATCAATACGCTAAACTTGTGCTTAGTAGGAGACGAGTTCATCTTCTACCGGTGTTATGACATTTCATTTCACTGGAAGTGGGTCGGTGCCCACTTTTTTTAATTCCTAGGCATAGTAGGAGACAAACAGCGATTTCGGTTGGCAGCGATGACTCACCCACTGATTCCTCAAGTTATTGAGCTAGCAACTCCAGTCGCCAACGCACTGGGGCTAGATGTAGTGGGAGCCGTGTTTCATACCAATCAGCATCCACCTGTGTTGCGGGTTGACATTCGCAACTTAGAGCAAGACACAAGTTTGGATGACTGCGAACGGATGAGCCGTGCCCTAGAAGCTGCTCTGGATGCAGCCGATGTAATTCCAGACGCCTATGTTTTGGAGATTTCCAGCCCTGGAATTTCTCGTTCCCTCACCACCGATCGCGAGTTTATTTCCTTCAAGGGATTTCCTGTGGTTGTGATGACGAGTGCACCCCACGACGGCCAAACGACTTGGACGGGTCAACTCCTACGGCGAGACGAAACGGCGCTTTATCTCAGCCAAAAAGGGCGTTCGATTGCCATTCCTCGCCAGTTAATCACTAAGGTTCAGTTGGTAGAGCGGGCTTAATCAAAAGTTTTGAGTGCTTAGTTTTAAGTTTTGGATTGGGCGGTAATCCTGCTCGTTTGAGATCTTCAAACTTGAAGTAAATCTAAGCAATGCATTGATCAAAACTGATTCTTCAACTCACCTTCAGCATTAAACCCACGGAATTCTGTGCCTCACTCAGCACTCAAAACTAACAACTTAAAACTTAAAACTGAAAATTTGGAGGCTCCTCCGATGTCAATGGTTACTCTCCCTGGGCTGCAAGACATGATCGATAACATCAGCCGCGAACGCAATCTTCCCAAGCATGCGGTTCAGGCTGCGCTGCGTGAAGCCCTACTCAAAGGCTACGAACGCTATCGTCGCACCCATCGCCCTGATTCAGCCAGCTTTGACGATGAATACTTCAACAATTTTGAAGTGGAGCTAGATGTGGAAGACGAAGGCTTTCGCGTACTGGCGACCAAAACAATTGTGGAAACGGTCACCAACCCTGACCATCAAATTGCGCTGACCGAAGTACAGGAAGTGGCTGCCGAAGCCCAGCTCGGTGACACCGTGGTATTGGATGTGACGCCCGACCAAGGCGAGTTTGGCCGCATGGCTGCCATTCAAACCAAGCAGGTGCTGGCCCAGAAACTGCGCGACCAGCAGCGCAAGCTGATTCAGGAGGAATTTCAGGAACTAGAAGGCACGGTTCTACAGGCGAGAGTGCTACGGTTTGAGCGCCAGTCGGTGGTGATGGCCGTTAGCAGTGGCTTTGGTCAGCCGGAAGTGGAAGCCGAACTGCCAAAGCGGGACCAGCTTCCCAACGATAACTATCGGGCCAATGCTACTTTTAAGGTCTACCTGAAGAAAGTGCTGGAAGGCTCCCATCGCGGACCGCAGCTTTTGGTATCGCGGGCTGATGCCGGTTTGGTCGTAGACCTGTTTGCAACCGAAGTTCCCGAAATCGAGGATGAAATCGTCCGGATTGTGGCTGTGGCACGAGAAGCCAACCCGCCCTCGCGGGCCGTAGGACCCCGCACCAAAATTGCCGTGGATACGCTAGAGCGGGATGTCGATCCGGTGGGAGCCTGCATTGGAGCGCGGGGTTCCCGGATTCAGGTCGTGGTTAATGAACTGCGCGGCGAAAAAATTGACGTGATTCGTTGGTCCCCTGACCCAGCTACCTACATTGCTAACGCCCTCAGCCCTGCTCGCGTGCAGGAAGTGCGGCTGATCAACCCCGATGAACGCCAAGCCCATGTGCTGGTTCCAGACGACCAATTGAGCCTGGCTATCGGCAAGGAAGGCCAAAATGTGCGGCTGGCGGCTCGCCTCACGGGCTGGAAGATCGACATCAAAGATGCGGCTAAATACGACTATGAGGCAGAAACGCGCAAGATGGAAGCGTTGATCGAAGAGCGGCGTTTGGCGCGAGAAGCGGCTCTAGCAGAAGAGGAATACGAAGATGAAGACGAACTGCTGCCAGAGGACGAGCTAGAGGATGAAGCTGAAGAAGAATTAGAAGCGGATGAATCCGAGCTGGACGACGCCCTAGAAGCCGATGCAGCGGGGGCTGATGGGTTCGGTATAGCTGCCAACGAGGCACTTCAACGGCCCCAGTAAACGACCCAGAAACCACTCCAGCAGGCCCAGCCGCTCTACCTCTGGCCGATTCTTGCTCTAGAAGTCCTACCTGATGTTAGAAAAGCTAAATTAGTCGAATCTCATGCCTCCCCATTACCGTCGTTGCATTAGCTGTCGCCGAATTGCCCACAAATCTGCTTTTTGGCGAGTGGTGCGAGTATTTCCTTCTCACCAGGTACAATTGGATCAGGGAATGGGGCGATCGGTTTACCTCTGTCGGCAAGCGAGCTGCTTACAAGCAGCTCAGAAAAAGGACCGATTAGGGCGATCGCTGAAGGCATCTGTTCCAGAGCAGATCTATCAAACTCTATGGCAACGGTTAGTGGTTGAGGCAGATCGGCCACAGTTAGACCCAGATTCCGATGAAATCGTTAGAATCACTGCGAAGGGTTCGACAGAGAAGGATTCGGCAGAAGGTTGACTGAAACGATAAGATCGGAAAGGTGAGTAGGGTAAAAACGCGAAATCTAGCTGGAACTGCACCAAAAGGTGGCTTCAATTTTCTAAAAATTCGTGCAAGATGGTAGAGGGTGCGCACCCTGACTCGGTAGTGCAACCTTTCGGTTGGAGAAATTTGGGAAGATCTTTAAGGAACACAGCTTAGAAAGCAAAGCGGCTGCAGATCGCCCAGTACCTAAGATTTAGGTTTTGAGCGACTGAATCATGCCCTGATCAGAACCGTAGTTTAGTGTAGGTACAGATGTAGTTTCACAAAAGCAGTAGGTCAATATGTGACAATCGATTGGGACGCAGAGGGGATAGTGGATGAACAACGGCAAAGTGAGAATATACGAGTTATCAAAGGAATTGAATTTGGATAACAGAGAAATTTTGGCAGTTTGCGACCAGCTTAATATTTCAGTTAAAAGCCATAGCAGTACAATAACGGAGGCCGAAGCTGCACGCATTCGTAGCGCTGCCGAAAAGGTTGTCAGCAGTCACCCCCCTTCTAAAGCAGTGGCGTCCCACGCGACTAGCTCTGGTTCTAAGAAAGCGAATTCACAACCGCCTGTGAAAAAGCAACAGATTCTTGAAATTCGTAAAAATCGGCCTCTATCCGAGCCTCCAAGACGCCCAGAGGCCGAAACCCCTGTTAATTCTGCTGCTAATGTTGCCCCTGCCAAGCCTGCTGTTGCTCAGCCGGCTCAGCAGCCAAGTCCGCCGAATCGTCCAGTGCGATCTGAAGCGGTCGAAGCTGAACAGCTAGCTGAGGAAGACATTGATCTTGACCTGGAGGCAGGGACTGAGTTGGTGGAAACGACTGCTCCTGAGCTAGTAGAGGAAGTGACGGTAGAACCTGAAGAAGAACTGCCTGCTGAACCAGCGACAGAATTGGTGCAGCCGCCGGTTCGTCCAGTTGCAGCACCGAAACCCGAAGTGAGTCAATCGGCTGGGGCATCGCCTAGCCGTCCTTCCAATCAAGCACCGGGTTCAGTTAACCGTCCTATCCTGAAGCGACCCAAGGCAGATACGGCTCAGCCCGCCGCCCGTACCAATGGCCAGTCGGCAGATGCGGCTCCTGCTAGGCAACCTCGTCGCTCGGAAACTGCAGAAGAGCCAGCTCTTAAAGCGCGGCCCGTTCTAGAATTGCGACGCAAGCCCGTGCGACCGGGCGAAACAGCCAGCGAAACTGAGACCGCTGCTAAATCTCCCGGCAAGCCTGCAGGTAAGCCCGGGGATGTTTTGCCAGAACTACAGCGCCCAACCCTACCTCGGCCGCCGAAGCGAGGCAAGGCATGGGAAGAAGAGGAAGAGGTTGAAGAAGAAGTTCAAAAGGCAGGTGGCAAAGCTGCTACCAAATCGAAACGTCGCACGCCGGTCATTGATGACGACGAGGATATCGACATTATTGATTTGGATGAGGTGCTCGACGACGAAGACGAAGGCGAAGATGAGGATGCAACCGTCCAAGTCAGCCTTTCGCTAGCGCGTCCACCGAAGCCGAAGAATCGGGCTGGCCAATCGAAGCCATCTGTATCGGCTCCGGCTCCTCCCAGAGCCAAACGGTCCTCTGAGTCTTCGCGCAGTACTCGACGTGAGCGGCGGCAAGAAGAAGTGCGGCAGCGGCCTGAGCAAATTGTGCTGCGAGGCGGCATTACGGTGCATGACCTAGCCGAGGAGTTGGTTGTGCCCGAAACGGAATTGATTCGGCTGCTGTTCATGAAGGGCATCGCTGCCAATATCAACCAGATTTTGGATATTCCCACCGCCATCATGGTGGCTGAAGAATTTGGGGTCGAGGTAGAAACGGCTGAAGCCGAAGCCGAAGCCCGTAAGGTGACAGAGATGCTGGATGCAACCGATCTGGAAAACCTCCAGCGTCGTCCTCCGGTGGTTACGATTATGGGCCACGTTGACCACGGTAAGACCACGTTGCTCGACTCGATCCGCAAAACCAAAGTGGCTCAAGGCGAGGCAGGTGGGATTACCCAGCATATCGGGGCTTACCACGTCGATGTGGAACAAAACGGTCAGGTGCAGCAAGTCGTCTTCCTAGATACGCCAGGTCACGAAGCCTTTACCGCGATGCGAGCGCGGGGTGCTCGTGTCACTGATATTGCCGTTCTGGTAGTGGCGGCTGACGACGGCGTGCGGCCTCAAACCGTGGAAGCAATTAGCCACGCTAAGGCTGCTGGTGTGCCGATCGTGGTAGCGATTAACAAGATCGATAAAGAAGAAGCCCAGCCCGACCGGGTGAAGCAGGAGCTAACCGAATATGGTCTGGTAGCTGAAGAATGGGGCGGCGACACGATTATGGTGCCTGTGAGCGCCATTCAGGGAGAAAACCTTGACGCGCTGTTGGAAATGATTCTGCTGGTGGCCGAGGTTGAAGACCTGTATGCCAACCCGGATCGTCCGGCTAAGGGAACCGTGATTGAGGCCCATCTCGATAAGGCCAAGGGTCCGGTAGCGTCGCTGATTGTTCAAAACGGGACGTTGCGTGTTGGCGATGTGCTGGTGGCGGGATCGGTCTTCGGCAAGGTGCGAGCGATGGTAGACGACCGGTTCAAGCGGGTCGATGCGGCAGGACCATCCTTTGCCGTCGAGGTGCTGGGCTTGAGTGATGTGCCAGCAGCCGGTGACGAATTTGAAGTCTACCTGGATGAGAAAGAAGCGCGGGCTATTGCGTCCAGCCGTTCCGATCAACAGCGGCAATCGCGCCTGCAGCAGGCAATGGCTTCTCGTCGAGTCAGCCTGAATACGCTCTCGGCTCAGGCTCAGGAAGGCGAGCTGAAGGAACTCAACCTGATTCTGAAGGCGGACGTCCAAGGTTCGGTCGAAGCGATTCTGGGCGCACTGCAACAACTTCCCCAAAAAGAAGTGCAGGTCCGGGTGTTGCTGGCTGCTCCGGGCGAGATCACCGAAACCGATGTGGACTTGGCTGCCGCCAGTAGCGCCGTAATCGTGGGTTTTAATACCACCTTTGCAAGCGGTGCTCGTCAGGCCGCCGATGAAGCCGGAGTTGATGTGCGGGATTACAACATCATCTATAAGCTGCTCGAAGACATTCAGGGCGCGATGGAAGGTCTGCTGGAACCCGAAATGGTCGAAGAGCCGCTGGGTGAGGCAGAAGTGCGGGCTGTCTTCCCGGTGGGTCGCGGAGCGGTGGCTGGTTGCTATATCCTGTCAGGTAAGGCGATTCGGAACAGCCGAGTTCGCGTCCGGCGTGGCGGTGAGGTAGTTTATGAAGGCAACCTCGACTCACTGAAGCGGATGAAAGAGGATGTGCGGGAAGTCAACGCTGGCTATGAGTGTGGTATCGGCATCGATAGCTTCAAAGACTGGGCACTAGGCGATATTATCCAGGTCTTCCGACTGGTCTCGAAGCGTCGTACTCTCTCGGCCTAAGCTACTGCTGTGATTTTAATAACAAGGTTCAACCGGCCCTGTTATTCCAGCACAAATTTCTAGAATGTGTTTTCACGGCTCTCTACAGCTTCTGCTTAGAGGGCTTTTTAGTTTAGAAATCAAGCATCAAACATGCTTGGCAAAACTACAGCAGAGGACTTCATAACTGTTTAGAAATTGGTTCTAGATAGAGGCTCAATTTCGATATAAAATTGACCACTTAAGCTATTGAGAATTAGACCAAAATTAGACCAAATTTGATTACCTTGCTGCTGCTGCTAATTAATAGTATTGCTGTTTTGGCTGGGGTGGGAAGGGCAATTTATCTAGAGAGGCCGATCACTCGCTACTTTCATGAGAAAGAATATATTACTCGGCTCTCTTTAATTCAGCTTTTGATTGCAGCAGGGATTGCTTTGGTAGTTTGTTGGTTAAGCAGCAGCAAATTCAAATTTGAAGGATGGCGGTCGCCATGCATTTTGTGGTTGATGATTGCAATTGGCTTTCTGTTTCTTGCAGTGGATGAAGCATTTGAGTTGCACGAAGATTTTTTTCAAGTTGCAATTTTTACTGCATTCAATCTAAAACGGAATTTTATTACAGTTAGAATTAATGACTTTATCGTTTTGCTGTACGGTTTATTAAGTATTGGATTAATCTATTTATACCTACCAACCATCAAACAGAATTACAGTCGCCGGATGCTGAGACACCTGACGGTTGGTTTCGCTCTCTTACTGGTAATGGTCATTTTAGATACATTAGGCAATAGAAAGGAAATTCCTGTTTTATCTGGCGTGTTGCCTACATTTACGAACGTCACATTAAGACGATCGCTGCATGTCATCGAAGAAGCGTTCAAGCTGTTTTCGCAGGCATTTTTTATTGGCGGATTCTGTGCTGCTATGCAGGAGGCATGGTTTGCTCGCAAAGTTCAATCGCTTCAGAAACATTAAATAAAGCAACCACAGAGCCATAGAGGACACTGAGCCTGGTTTTTCCCTGCGGCTGGGGTTTTTGGCAGTTTTCCTGACGACATAGGCAGACTTCGTAAAAAGAGAATATGCCCCCGGAATGGACCCAACCTTGCCTGAATTAAAACGTATATCACAAGCTGTTGTCTCAACATGAAGAAGTACTCGTGGCTCAATGCCCTGGAGAACGCGTCGCTCGTTGGCCTAGGGGCTGGCTCAGTGGCATCTCTCCTGCTCAATCAGGTGTTCTACACAACGACGCCCCTGTCTTTGCTGGTGGTGTTGGGATTATTGAATCGTCGTCGCTTAGCACAAATGAGCGAGCAGCGCGACACCACTCTGGCCGAGACCGATCAGTATCTAGCGCTGCAAATTGATCGAGTACATCAACAGGTGGCCTCGCTGCCCAAACCAGAAACGATCAATCGCCTCAATCGGTCGCTGCTGTTCAAAAATCAGGAAGTTTCCGAAAAGCTGCACAATGAAATCTCAACACTGAGACAAAGCATGCACCAGCGGTTGGCTGCCATTGAGCAACAGGGGTTGGGGGCTGTGCGCCAGGAAGTTCGTCAGGTGGTCGAACGCTGCAACTATCTGATGGAAACCGTCAACCAGATGGAAACTGATCTGGGTGGATTATCGAGTCAGGTGCAAGCTGACGGAATTCAAAAAACAGTCGATCAGTTAAAACAGGATGTCGCCACGCTTCAGGTTAATCTAGACAGCTTTAGCTACCAAACCAAGCCAAACCTGACGATTTTGCAAGAGCACATCACGCGGCTAGATCGTCAGTTCAGTAAACTACCGCCTCCGGTTGATGTCAGCTCATTGAAGCAAGAAGTAGCCGAGCTGATCAAAATTGTGGCCGATCTGGTCCCCCGGCGCGACTTGAGCAGCTTAGTGAGTGAAGTAGAAGCGCTCCACGCTCAGCAGGAAGCTCTAAAACAATCGGTCTTAGCTATCGAGACCGCAGCCTTGAGCTTTAGACGCACGTTTCATGACTTGCCAAAACCCGAAGATGGCGCAGTTGAGAGCAATGGTCGCATCCACAACCAACCCGGAGAAACCGAACTAGCTGCACACCATACGGCTCTAACAACATTGGGATCGGCCTCCTCCAGCATTTACCCCGAATTACAAGAGCTAGCTGCTAATTACCTAGGCAACCTGCGAGACCAGCTCAACACAATTCATGACTTTACCACTAGCCTAGCCCGCCAGCAGAAGCAGCTGCGGGAGCAGCTCAGCCAACTACCGCAAACCCTAGACGTGATTGCGCTACAACGTCAGCTCAGCGAACTTTCTCAGCGGATTCCGGTTTCCGACGGCGCAATCGAATCGTTTAAGCTGCGGGTGCAAGACGTGCTGCATCAAGAGCTGCAATACATCAATCAGCAGTTGCAGATGGTG
This sequence comes from Leptolyngbya sp. NK1-12, assembly GCF_032598965.1. NCBI lineage: Bacteria > Bacillati > Cyanobacteriota > Cyanophyceae > Leptolyngbyales > Leptolyngbyaceae > Leptolyngbya > Leptolyngbya sp. NK1-12. The sequence goes on along the minus strand of NZ_CP053586.1, from coordinate 3,365,574 downwards.
GCGGCCACACCTCATTCCGAGCTGATTTTCGATTTTTATCCAGCCGATGCGACCCCTACAGAGATGTCCACCCCCAGCAGTCGAGCTGTGCTGGAACAGGCTCTAGAGGAAACCCAGCAGCGCTTGATTGTGATTTGGCCCTGGTCTGAGCAGTGTGAATTTGACGAACTGCTGTTTCGTCAGTTTGAGACCTTCCTCAGTCAAGGCAAGCAGTTGGACGTAGGCTGGTGCTATCTAGCCGATCGGGATGAGGACCGCTGGCTGAGTAAAATGCAGCGAGGCTGGATGACCGACCTGACCCACCGCAGTTTGCTGCAAGAAACCCTGCACAAACTATTGCAGCTGAAGCGCATGTACCCCGACCAATTCCAGTTCAAAATCCTGGGTACCAGCGAAAACTTTTTGGTCGCAGATGACAGCTTTGCCGTTTTGGGCATTGCCAATGTGTTAAAAACCAAGACCGCTTTCCCCGAACTCCAGCTCAAGCTCAAAACCACTGATCCCGGCGTGATCGAGCGATTAATTCAGCGGTTTGACGATCCAACCCTACCAGTCGATGACTTGCTGTCCTACTGGAATCGTGCCGTTACCCGCTATGATTTGGGCGACAAAGTAGGAGCGATTGCTGACTATACTCATATGCTCAGCATTAATCCCGAAGACGATATCACCTATAATTACCGGGGCTTGGCCCACTATGATCTGGGTGACATAGCCAGCGCCATTGCCGACTTCACTGAAGCGATCCGGCTGGCCCCACACCAAGGAGCCGCCTACTGTAATCGAGGCTTCATTCGATCCGAGCAGGGCGAACACTGGGACGCCATCAACGACTACACGCTAGCCTTGCAGATGCGTCCCGACTACCCAATTGCCTACTTCTATCGCGGCATGACGCGGCAAAAATTAGAAAACTATACCGAGGCTATTGCTGACTACAATGAGGCGATCCGGCTCGCTCCCGATTCAGCCGTGGCCTACTACTATCGCGCTGTAGCTCAGCAAAAGCTCGAAAACGTCTCAGAAGCAATTGCCGATTTTGAATTGGCGGCTCAGTTCTTCTGGGTGCGCGGCAGCAAAACAAACGCCCAAAAAGCGCTGAAACAGGTCGCCAAACTGCGGCAAGAAATGACCCTGATGCTGCATCAGGCCGATCCAGACCGGGCATCGGAAGCGCTATATCATTCATAAACTGAAATCACCAGTCCTTCCTCACAGCGATATCCCTATCTTCGCTACAAAGGAAAAGCAAGTTGATATAAGCTATTGCAAAGGCTGAATCGCTGATTCCGTTGGGCGATTGGCTAGGCAACTTGTGAGGAGTGAAAGCGTTGGCACGTGAAGTTTTGCTTGAACCACTGCTGCGGTGGTTTCGGTTTCGTAAGGTAATGCCCCATATTCCGTCAGGGGCACGGGTGCTGGATGTGGGCTGTGGCCGTTCGGCGGCATTTCTTCGGACCATTGCGCCTCGGATTGACTATGGCGTGGGTGTAGACTTCAAAGTCAAAGAAATGCAGCTAGAGAATATTCAAACTGTGCAGCTCAAACTGGCCCATAAACTGCCCTTTGCCGATGCTGGCTTTGATGTCGTCACGATGCTAGCCGTACTAGAACACATCGAGCACGAAAAGCCGATTTTACAGGAAATCTATCGGGTACTAAAGCCAGACGGCAAGCTGGTGCTGACCGTACCCTCGGTGTGGGCGCAGCCGGTTCTAGAGTTTCTTTCCTATCGGCTCAAAATTGTCGATGAGGCCGAAATCCGCGATCACAAGCGCTATTACAACCGCACCAAGTTACAGCAGGTGCTGGTGAAAGAGACCGGATTCAGAAACTTCAAGCATCACTATTTTCAACTGGGCATGAATAATTTTTGTACGGTTGTGAAGTGAGCTTTAGTCGCTGAGCAAGCCTTACAAAATGTTGGCTAATGTTATCGTTGGCGCAAATAAACTTTGTAATCGCAGTAAATTAGCTCCAACTTGGTAGAGCAAATCCCCTTTGCCCAATAGATAGGCTGCTTCAGTTTGTTTTCCACCCAAAATAATTGCGGAATCTGCCTCGCTTGCCGTGCGCAGCGCCACGCGCCCTGGTAAATTTGAACGAATAATTGGCGTGACAACTTTAGCTTCAGGTCGCTGCGTGGCAATAATCAGGTGAATGCCTGCGGCGCGTGCCATTGCCCCTAATCGCTTGATATGCAGCTCCAACGCTTGAGCCGTTTCTTTTTCTGCCATGAAATCCGCATATTCGTCAAAAATGCAGACAATTCGCGGTAAACATTTGGCGGGTTGCTGACTGAATTTTTGATTGTAGCTGGTTAAATCGCTGCAACGGTTGACCTCGAATTTTTGATAGCGAGACTCCATCTCGGCAACTAACTGTTCCATGAGAGCGATGGCGCGATCGCCTTCCTTGGCAACCGAGGTATACAGCCAAGGCATGGTTTCAAATTCTGGAAACGTGACTCGCTTGGGATCAACCAGCGCCACTTTCAGCGTTTGCGGCGAATGACGCATCAGCAGACTCAGCAGCAGTGAACGCAAAAACTCACTTTTGCCGCTGCCTGTGGTGCCTCCCACTAAAAAATGACAGGTGTTGGGATCGGATAAATCCGCTTCAATCAGTTGACCGTCTAGATTCACACCAATGGCGATTCGCGTGGGCGCAGTCGGCGGTAGTAGTTCAGGTTGAAGGTAGCGATCGAAATAGGCGGCTTGGCGATCGGGACGAGGCAAATCCACGCTGACGTAACCCGCTTGTGGGGCAATTAAGGGCGGACTGGCAATTCCCAACTGAACTCGCAAATCATCCGAGAGCTTCAGAATCGAATTAACTTTGACGCCAGGAGCGGGCTTTAACTTGACTCGGATAAAGGCAGGACCGATCGCCGCCCCGTGATAAGTTACTCCCACCCCAAACGACTTCAACGTTTGGACTAAACTCTCTGCAATTGCATCGGCATTGCAGGTTGTTTCTTCGTCAGGGTTCGTAGTTGCGTGGGATGCTGGGTTTTGCGGCTGATTTTGAGATGCGATCGGCTCAGGCGGCGGGGAAACAGGAGTTGAATCAGCGGTTGCAGACTGGGATGAAAACTCAGCAGTCAGGAAAAACGTTTGACATTTAGTGCGTTGAGGACAAATCTCACAGAGCGGCGGTTGGCTGGTGGGCGGTGGCGGATTAGGCTGTCCGGGTTCCCACGCTGCCCAGTGGCGCATTTGCAATAACTTGTGAGGAATCAGTTGATGAACGGTGTTTTCTAATTCATCCCAGGTGAACGTCAACTCTCTTAAATCGGGTAGAACGCTGTATACAGCAGAGTTAATCGGAACGCCCACGCGCTCTTTCAGCATGTAGCTATATAAAGCAACCTGTGCCAGTTGCGCCGACTGATCTAGCGATTGATAGGTTTTATACTCGATGACACACAAACGCCGCTGCTCAAAGTCATATACCAGGCTGTCAAATCGCCCCCTAACCTGCTGCTGGCTGCCATCGGGCAGTGTGAACAAATGCTGCACGTTGAGTTCTTGTGCCAGAAATGTTTTGCTGATCAAATCGTCTGCCGAGCAATAGCGCCGATTATTTACCAGCAGGCGTGTCCATTGCTGAATTAACCCGATTAACCCTTGCCAAAGTTGATTTAGGGCGGGTGCTGTGCTTGGATCACGCTCAATTTTGGCTTGCAGGTACGGGTAGAAGACCAGATTGAAGAAGGCATCCTGCATTTGGCTGGCGATCGCCTCTGCATTAAGCTGGTCAGGTTTGGCGGCAAATAGCTCCTGAAACTGAGGGTGCTCTAATGCGGCTTGGACGAAGCGATCGGATAACTCGTGAAAGGCGTTACCGATGCCCCGCGTTTGATCCTTTGGCAGAAATTGGGTTTTGCCGTCAAACCGCTGCGCCAAATAAAACAACCGGGCACATTCAAATGCCACCCGCACTTTCGTCACGCTGAACGAGGTAGGGTCAGGAGGAGATGGAGTCGTCACGGTTTCAGGACGCTTGTTCTGCACCAGCCTAAGTAAGTATTGATGGACGTGAGCCAGATAGACTGTGTCCATTTTCGCGTAAACCAGTTGTTTAAAGCTAAGCGGACGTTTGCCCCAGTCGCTAGACTGTTGCTCGGCGTCAACCTCGGTGAACTGACACAGTTCTTTGGCTAGCGTTTTTAGTTTGTAATTCGGAGTTCCTAGAACCGTTTTTGGAAAGCGTCGGGCAAGCTTCAAGGTACAGGTGACATTTTGAGCGTGGCTCTGTCCTAAGAATTTCAGATCAAAGCTGGCATTATGAAACACTTTTTCGATCGCTGGATTGATCATGATCTGGTGAATGAAATGCTGCACCAGATGAGGGCGATCGAGCACATCCAATAAATAAGCAGCCGTACCGTTGCGATCGTCGGCATCAGCTAACACTTGAATCAGCGATAGTTTTGGTTGAGATGTCCACCATTCTGCAACTTCGGTGTCTATCCAAAGAATGGGAGAGTTCGCCAGTTGAAGAATCGTTGCCTCAATCTCCGCAACATCTGTTAAGTAGGACATGTTTAATTGTTAAGCCGCAGATTGTTTGGGAATTAGACAAATAATTTGCTCATCCAGTTTTGCCGATTCATCTAAAATTCTGATTCGTTTCTCTTGGCAAAGTTCTCGAATAATTTGTTCCATTTGGGCATCCGTTAATTTGGGAAATTGCCCAAGGGTATTTTGAACAGCAACTCTTCTGGCAATCAAGTGATGAGTTCTGACAAAACTCAGCAGAAACTCTTTTTCTCGACCCAAAGAAGGTTGACCACCCTTTCCTTTTGGAACGACACCTAATTCTTGTAAGAGAGAGCACCCTTTTAATACCTCTGAATCTCGCACTAGCGCCTCAAGCTCGTTCAACTTCAAGGTTTTTCCAGCAATGACTAGTTCTTGAGAATAAACTGAATTGACAAGGCGATCGTATGTCGCCAAATAGTGAACTGATTCTAAATCAGGTTTAATGTGTCGATTGTGGGGCAGATCAACAAAGAGTTGTTTGTATAGTTTATAGCCTTGAGTATTTGATCTGCCGGTTCCTTCTGCCCGAATCAAATATATTTTTTGACAGGATTTCTCTCGTTCTGCTGAGTCGCACGATCGCATAGTGTGAATAAAGGTTTGACTAGAATTTTCTGCCCAAACCAACCCTATCTTTTTATTCGTTTGAGGGTCTTGATAAGAAAAGGAATAGCTGGCATAGGTCTTGCTGGAAAGTAATTTCGGTTTAATGCTTTTCACCTGCAAAGCAGACAACGTTCTGCTGAGCATTGAAATCAGTTCGGGTTCTGAGAAATGACGAATGCGAGTTACTTTCTGTTCAGTCGTGCTAAATTCCTTTTCCCACAGAAGTTTGAATGAGGCATTGGAATCGGGTTTGCTTGTTTCATCCGACCCATCAATCCCAGCTTTGTCTAGCTTGTAGCGAAGCAGCAACTGATGACCAAAAACTAGCGTTGAACGAGGAGTCGTCTTTCCACCTGGGTATTTTTCCTCTAATGCTTCTCGTGTCAACGGATAGATCTTTGTTTTTGGCTGTGGATTAGCTTGACGATGTAAAGGCATTAGTTTGCTTGCCCACAACGCTTCAGCTTGATCAAGAGAAATTCGTCTTAAAAGTACGGCTTGCTCCACTCTATCTCTATCAGATTGTTGAATTGTATCCTTATGCTTTTTCCAAGTTTCTATATTAATACTGATAATAATTAAAAAGTTCTTCAGTCTTTCATTATGGAATGTAGTATTGATGTTAAAAACAGGTTGAATATCTGGTGAACCATTAGGTAGCAGCTTGCTTTCAACCTGATCAAAGCAAAGGACAATGGGATAAGTAGACGTTGAGATTCTACCCAAATTTGCTAAAATTCCTTGAGCGGCAGCTTCGCTGTCAATTGATTTTCTAATCTTTAGCGTTTTCAAATCATCTTCGTCTAAATCGTCGCCCCTCAGCCAACTGCAAGCAGTGAAATATAAATCTGGATTGTTTAAGTCGTATAGGGCACCAAAGAATTCTTTGGCTTGATAAATTCCTGTTGGATAGGCACTTTGAAAATTTTTAATGAACAAGGCACGCTCACCCAACAATCGTTTCATCAGGTTGCGATCGCTAAACACTGACAAACTTTTAAGCCAAAGCAACAACTGAGACTCTTGCTGTCCCTCTGGTTTGTGCATCAAGCTATCAACGGTTTGCCGTAGGGTGTGCCGCCAAATATGGTCACTGTCTACAAACGGTGGAATATAGACGAAAAAAGCTTTGGAGTTCAAGCTGTCTTTAAGGCGTTTGAGTACATAGCTTTTCCCAGAACCCACATCACCCGTTAGGCGAACAGTACGAGTGTGATAGTCTTTGGCAACTGAGTTAAGCAGTCCCGTGATTTGATCGATCGCCTCTTGATGAATCGAATTGACAGTTGAGGTGATTGTGGAGTCTTCTTCCTGCCAAAAATTACCCGTTTTAAATGTGACGGGATCAAACGGGTTTGCTTCTCGTTGAATGATTTCATCGATCGTAGCCATGCTGTGACCTCTAAGACATAGCAGCAAATATCAAGAAATTAAAGTTTGAACAGATTATTCGTTCACAACCAGAAAGAACAGAGGGCCACCAGATTCTTGAGGAATTCCAGCCTGAATTTCTTCTGATGTGTAATGAATGGCTTCTACTAATGAACTCAGGTCAAGTTTGTCCTGTCTTTGCAAACGATAGAGCGCCTGATCTAATTCATCCCTAGATAGCGGTGGTTGTAATTTTTTCCGCAGGTAAAAAATAGGAAGATAATTCTCTGTACCTAGTTCTCGATCTAGATTCCGAATAGTTTGCAAAATTTCTTCATCCGTTGGTTTTGCTTGTCCGTCAGGTGGAGGCAGTTCAGGAGGAATTTCAGAACTGCGCATCAACTTGCGCATGAAATTTAAGTAATTTCCAAACAGCTTTAAGTCAAACTGCTTAACAATTCCAGTCAGATTCAGTTCATCCCGTAAATACTCGGCTCCTCGATCAGTTAGCCAAACCTCCTTGATTTCGACCTTTTTGGCCTTAACAAGTCCTTTTTGAGCAAGATCTTGAATAACAAGCTGCCGATCTTGCGCGGGTAGTTTTTTGCTGCTGATATCACTAGGAGCTATTGCTTTAGTTTTACAGGCTTTCAGCACGATGAGCTGTTGTTCTGAGACAGGAACCTGACTTAAGTCTTGTTGAAGTAGTGCTTTACCCGCAGATTCAATTTCAAACTTTCTGATCACGTAGGCATAACCCACAATTTCTCGTTCTGCTAAATTCCGACAAATTTTTTCTACTTCCGAAGCAGAAGTTTTACTGCTTGGTGCAAGTTCCCTTACAGAAGGAGCACGATAACTTTCACGACCTAGGAGCTTGAGAAGAAACTTGAGTTCACTAGTCTGCATAAATTGGCTCCTTGTCAAGTTTTGATCGTTGATTCACCATAAGCAATAGTATTTTATTGCCCTGCCCATAGCCAGATTCAGCAAGGTTTTGACAAAACTGTACAAAATTAGGTTGCTGTTTGTTAAAGAATATTAAGAAGGAAAGACCTAGAGCAGCCCACCTACGCTCCTTAAAATCTAAAGCTGATACGACTAACATCTGAATTACAATCGGTTCAAATTTGTAAGGATGATTTACGCAAGCTTTGTGGTTGGATGCCTTTTAAATCAAGCATTCAACAAAACACCTAAATTGTTGGATCAGTTCAAACAGCGAGACCTAGGTCTCCAAACATTTGCCGTGAGGAAAGGCACATTGCTGCGGTATGGTTAATAAGGCGTTTCAATATTTACTCAAGGCAGTCCATTATGGCGCAGCAGGGCGAAGATAGGTTTTGGCAAGAGGCAAAAGAGTTTGTCAAACAGCATCTTCAACCTGAGGATCGGCTCCTTGCACCTGTTGCCCTCAAAGAGGTTTTTCCTCATGCCTCCAGCTACCAAGCCACTTATAAGCAGAGCCTTGAGCAATTCGAGTGGTTGCTCCTGCATAAAGGCATGCTAAGTAAAATTAATCACAGCTTTTTAAAGCAAGCAAGCGAGCAATTTTCTCCAGTGTTTGCCAATCAAGTTTTCGTTATTCTGACCAGACGGAAAGATTTGCCAGCTACCGCCGTGAATCCACAAGATATGGCGGCGTTTCTTGAGCAAGTGAATCCTTATGAACGGTTGTCCCCCTCAGCTAATCAGTCAACTGGAAAACTACCCCAATGGCGACAACGCATCAGGCATTGGTTAGGCACAGATGCAACCATACAGGCTCATCAGTTCAATGCCATTGCGGATTGCATAAATCGAGTTGAGCGCAATACAACTCTGTTGCAAACGCTGATTGGGCGAGTCCGGCAGCTTGAAGCTAAGCACCAGCAAATCGAGATAGAAATAGCCAACGTAGGAACTGAAACCCGCCGTTTGGGGCATAGCGTTGAGCAATTACAGCAACAGATACAATTTCAATCACTTCAGCAGCGCACTTGGGCAGAAAATACAAAACCCATTGCTCAGATGACGTGGGCAGAATTTCAGCTTGCTTGCCGAGTTGCTTGTCAGACTTCCTATCTGGGCAACAATACATTAATTTGTCGAGTATTGGGCAAATATTTGCTTTATGCAGACAGTCAAGATTTGGGGATTGTGCCCCATTTGAGCCTGGATGGCTTTTGGGAAACCTGGATGACGCTAGCCGTGGCCCGAATCCTACAACCTGGCTGGCACTGCATCGATGTGGGAGCCAATCATGGCTACTACACCCTGTTAATGGCCGATGCGATCGGTACCACAGGGCGGATCCTTGCCCTAGAGCCAAATCCCCAACTGGCGACGCTGCTCCAACAAACCATTGATGTGAATGGCTTTACTGCTTTTACCACCGTGTTGGCGAAGGCAGCCATTGACCAACCTGGAGAACCGATCAAACTCGTGATTCCCAAAGGGCGCGGTATGAATGCCTCGGTGACGCGCTACGCCAGTGATACGGATGAAGCGGTTGAGGTTGAAACTACATCGATTGATACACTGACCCAGGATTGGCAAAAGCTTGACTTTATTAAGATCGATGCCGAAGGAGCCGAAGAAAGTATTTGGCAAGGACTGCGCCAAACCATCCAGCGCCATTCCCAGATAACAATTGTGCTGGAGTTCAACTGTGGGCGTTATCCTGACCCCAAAGGCTTTTTAGAGATGATTCAGGCAGATGGGTTTGAGCTAAAGCACATTGATTTTGATGCCGAGGTGAAACCCCTGACGATTGAAGAATGCCTGACCCATCGCCTCAACGAAGATTGGCTGTTATTTCTCAAGCAATTAACCCTTGATAGCACTCAATAACGACTACAGTGGTTGCCAATAGCACCAATCTCCACCGCAACCTCCATCTTCATGTAAGCTATTCCTAATTCAAAGAATTGTTGCAATTGAGCAGGGGGCGGGTTAGATTCATGAAATTCTGCAAAGTGGCGGACATTCAAGACTGGCAAGATTCTGAATTTCAAGCTATCTCATCCCTACTGATGTGCGGAACTCCTAGCCGCAAAGGGTGGGAATTCATTCAGGTCTACAAAGGTCTCAAACACTTGGGCTTGCTAAAGGGCGAATCAAAGGCCATCGGTTTGGGAGTTGGACATGAGATGCTGATCTATGCCTTCACGAATGTTTGTCAACATGTGATTGCGACGGATTTGTATGAGTCCGAGAACTGGTCAACCGCTTCGATGGCCGTTCAAGAAGTCTACGACAAAAATCCCTTTCCCTATCAGCGGGAGCGGCTCACAGTCCAGCATATGGACATGACGCAGATTCAGTATCCTGATGAAAGCTTTGATTTTGTCTGGAGTTGCTGTGCCATCGAACATGTTAACAACTTCCGCGAACTGCACAAGGTTTACCAGGAAATCCATCGCGTCCTCAAGCCCGGTGGCATTGCAGCTCTAACAACCGAATTTAACCCCACCGATCGCCCCAGCTATGAGCCAAACATGCTGTTTACCGATCGCCAATGGATGGAGACATGGCTAACGGGTGCCGACCCGCTAGTGCAGGGCTTTGAGGTAATTGACCAGCCGGACTTTGAAGTTAGCAATCGACCCGAAAATCAACCTCTACCGCGCCGAGAGCAAGTTCCTTCCATTCAGGTGTATTGCAACGATATCTATCTCAATAGTATTGCCTTCTTCTTACGTAAGTCGGGGGAGTTCTCCCGTGCTTACGATGAAAGCTGGCTGCCAGAATTTTGGTACCTTTATTTAGCGGGCTGGGATTGCTATCGAGCCAAGGATTTTGCCCAGGCCGAGTCACTGTTCAGAAAGTTGCTTCAGCTTGACCTTGAACCAAGGCTAAAAGTACGAGCTTTGCGACGCTTGGCCGATACGTTATACGCCCAAACCCAGCTGGAGGAACTGCGAACCGTTTGCCTGGAAGTTCTACCTCTCTGCGAGGTGTATCAGGATGAAGACCATTTGATGCCGTTAGCGGCCTATTGCAGCAGTGTTGGGCTGGACCAAGCAGCCATTGCCCTTTATCAGAAAGTCGAGAAACTTCCCAGCTCAATTTTGAGCTTGGTAATCCTGAGCCAGTTGAATCAAGCAAAACACTACGAGCAACAGGGTAAGTTTGAGCAAGCGTTAGAGCTGGTTCAAAAAGCTGAGCAATCTATGGTGTCTGGTACGCCGCTAGAGGCAGAATATCGACCGAAGATTTATTTTCGGACGGGGCATATTTACGAAAAAATGGGCAAACCAGCCCAAGCGGTGCGATTTTATAAGCAGGCGATTAAGCAGGCAATACCGGATACTCAATTTCAGCTCAACTGCTACCGTCACCTTACCGCCTGTTTACAGACCCAATTAAAACGCAACAAAGAAAAAGCTGAGCAACTAGAAGCCACCAATCGCTGGATGCAGACCAGCAAATTCTGGAAGCTGCGCTCGGTCGTGGTGGGCGTAAAAGCGAAATTACAGGGCCGCGATCCATCTCCCTCTCTTTAGGCAGTCGCAATTCTAGAAGTGCCTGTTAGGATGCTTGTTAGGATGACCAGATATTAGAGCCAACATTAACGGTAACAGGAGTACCTGCAATGGGATTGTTTGAAGACCTCAGCTCGTTTCTAGAGATGCGATTGGAAGAATTTCTCAGAAACAACCCGCATCTGGAATTGCAGGCCCTCGAAGAGAATTTGCGCGAGCAAGAAGAGGAAACAATTAAACTCCTGGGCGATCTGCGGCTGCGGGAAAAGCGGCTGCAAGATGAGATCCTAGCTACCGCACAAGAAATTCAACGCTGGCACGTGCGGATCGAAAAGGCTAAGAATGCCCAGCGCTTTGATCTGGTCAAACCCGCCGAAGAACGGGAAGCAGCTCTGTTGCGTCAGGGCAATCAGCTGTGGGGTCAAATGGAAGTCCTAAAGCAGCGGATTCAGCAAACTATCGAGTTGCAGAAACAAATTCAGACACGCCGGCAGGAGGTGCGGACTAAAGTGGCGGAGGCTCAGGCTAACCGCTTTAGCTACCAAGCAGCCTCAAATCCGGTAGAGCAACAGTGGCAGACGAGCGGCTGGAACCAGACCTTTAGAGCTTCTAGTGCGGCAGACCCGCTGGAGCAAGCCTTTAGAAAATGGGAAACCGATGAAGAACTGGAAGAATTGAAGCGGCAAATGAACCGCTAACTTGGACTAGGCGGAGTGCTGCGGCTATTCCCAAAACATACCCAGGACAATAACTTGAGCTTGAATAATTCCCTGGTTCGAGCTACGATGACGGCACAATTCCGATCTGGGGTAGAAAAACTCACGCAGTTTTACCCGATCCGGTGATTCGAGTTAAACGTGATCAGAGATTAACAGAGTTCTCCACAGATTTACCCTAGTTTTCCACAGGGTAAGGGGAGTTTTCCACAGACTTTCGGCTAGTTTTCCACAGGTAGGGGGGAGTTGGGGAAAGTTGAGGAAAACTTAGGCTTGGAGATGAGGTTGCCGTAAGTTGCCATAAAAGTATTGGCATAAAGTATTAACGAGGTGAGTCAATTCTGAGTTCATCACCGATGCGAATTGTTTTTCCTGCTTCGGTAACAGGCAGTCGTGTGTTGATTGCCAAGCGGTAGAAGTGATTAAACCGCGATCGCTCTGCCCATTCGGGTAAAGTTATCCGGCGTTGGGCTACAAAAGTTTTTTGGAAGTTTGGGTAAGCTGCTCCGGTTTTGGAATCACGGGTAATCACGACACAGCGCTGACAGGGGTTGATGCCCATAAACTGTACATCTCCAATCTGAAAATCAACCGTTCCCTCTGCTTTTGTAAAAAGCCGATCTTCCCAAAAGGCAGGAACACCTGAAATTTCAATGTTGGCGCGAAACCGTAAGCGGACTTCTTCAACATCAAGTCCGGGATACCATGAGGCAATGGCCTCTAGGGTTGCTGTGCTAATGATGGTTGGACCAGGAGACACCGTATCATCTGGAAAACCCGTATCGAGATTTTGCTTCACTTCTACTGGAAATCCAAAGAATTCACTTAGCCAGCATTCAAGTGCTTCACGCTCTTTCTCAACCTGAAATGTCTGCGCTCGATCGGTTCCCTGCACCTGCAACGAGACCATATTGGTTGCGATATCAAACGCAGAGCGTATGGCATGAATCCGATCATTCCGCTTACCATTCACGAAATTACCTGATTGATCAAAAATGGCAAACTCACGATCTCGCTTCAGTGCCCCACTTCTGAGAACGGTTATATTCTCAATGCCAACTCTGTCCAACGATTTGATTGGATAGATAAATAGCTTCGAAACATAGGGAATTACATCAGTCATAAGTAACTCCTGAGCAGAGTGTGAAAGACTTCACAACACACCAACATAATCTACTGAGCAACCCTTTCACTGAGTCACAACAACGGGTACCGTATAGGGTCGCCGTAGCTGTTGCTTGTATTCAGGCAACTCGCCTAGCCCATGCAGTGTGGGTGTCAGCACCATTTGATAAGCTCCCGGCTCAGTCGGGAACCGAATTGGACCAACGGCATGAGTCGTTTCTTTAGGTTCAGGTCTACCTGAGACATAGAGCACATTATCAAATCCGAGTGCCACAACTGTGCCCGTATTATCCAAGAACTGAACCTGAATCCGGGCCTCGCCTCGTCCGAGGGCCGTTTCGTAACCGTACCACTGGGTTTTGCCGGTATTTTTAATCTGGGCAGTCAAGACTATTTCTTGTCCAGGCGTAGCCGTGAGTGGATCTGGGATCGGCTGTTGGTTAGCATCTTGAACCGTCTGAACAATGCCGTCACTGCGGCGCAGGTACTGTCGCGGTTTCTCAATCGGTCGGTGCAGTTGGTAGAACAAGCGGTTGGCGTGGCGCTGAATCTGTGTGTCTTGAAAGGTCCAGGCTTGGGGCGGTACATTGGTGCCGGGAATAGCATCCCAACTCGTAGCGCTAAATGCTCCTACCACCTGCACGCCAACGGAAAACACCAGCAGGCTGAAAAAAACAATCGCCGCTCCGATCATCGAGTAGCGATGCCGCTGGAATTGCCCTAGCCCGTCCCGCAGGCAGTAACCGAGCAAAAGGCAAACCACCGGCAGAATATCGGTTAGGAACCGGGGACCATAGCACCACCCCCCCCACCAGATGCCAAAAAAGCAGTACTGAATAAAGATCAAAACGGCGGCAATTGTCAAACAGCCCAACAGTTGTTCATCTTTTTTTCCGCGCAGTTGCCAGACGCGGCAGACTCCAGGCAGGGCAAACAGCAGCACAGGCGAGTAAACAAACAAACCCCGATTCGGATTCAGCAGCAGGCCAGTAAAGCCCTGGATAAATTGCTGGGGTGTGAATTGGTAGAACGAACTGGTAAAGGAATTGTTGGAGAAGCGCGAATAGCCAGCTACTAGCAGATTCTTGGGACTAGCGCCAAAGTAATAAAAATTCCAGCCGCTGCTGAGCAGAAACGACGGTAAACCCAGCAGAAAGAAGCGCACCTCTCGCCCATAGGCAAAGCAGCAGTAGACCGTAATGGCGATAGCAAACAAAACGCTGGTGGGACGGCATCCGGGAATCAGGCCACAAAAGAATCCGGCTACTAACAACAGCTTGCCTCGACTTACAACGGTGCGGTTGGCCTTCAACAAACAGAGCATGACGCAGAGCAGGGCAAAATTGGCGCCCGTGTGTTGCCAGAGAGCCTGAGAGCTAGTCACCCAAGTGTTGGTTGCAAAACCGAAAACAAAAGTTGTGAGTAGGGCAATGGCCGGGTGAAATTTCAGCGCGGCACAAAAATAAAACAGCACCACCGAACTGGCTGTGAGAATAGCGGCGGCCAACATTTCGTAGCGTTGTCGGTAAATCTCAAACCCCGGTTCTGTAACGGGCGGAATCAGCACTGGCACATTGGTCAGCCAGCTTTGGACGATGCTATTCAGCTTCAGAGTAATCGCAAACAACGCATAGAGCGGAAATGTAATGATAGCGGTGCCAATCGGATAGGTGGAGGTGAGGTGACCGTTCGGAGCTTCAACCAAGTAGTAGGGTGTTCCATCTGCTCCGGCACAGGTAGCACAGAGCTGGCTTTTGTTGAACATATGGCCATCGCGAAAGGCATCAAAATTGAGGCTATGTTCAAACAGCCAATTAAAGGCCAAAAGCGAGGTAGGAACATTATCCCCAGAACTGAGCGGGCGTCCGTTGGCCAAGTAGATAAACAAACTGGCTGCAAAAATCAGCAGACCAATCCACATGTGTGGTTTGCGGCTGAGTTGCTCCCGCGCATTCACCAGAACTTTTTTCATGGTTCGCAGCAATTGGCTCCCTGTCGCTTACTTCTGCATGGCAATATTCTCTGGCTGTAGGCTAGGCTCGCAGCAACGGTTGTGGGTGTGCTGGATAAAGTGAGCTGTGAGCGTAACGAGTGAGGACGCAAAGCACGGTCAATCCTGGATAAGGTACCACAAAAAAACGAAGATACAAATCTCAATCTTGAATCGAGTCTCTGTATCTTCGTAAATGGCTAATTTAGCAATTGCTCACTGCTAAGCAGCGATTTCCATTCAATCTATTCCCACTCGATAGTTCCCGGCGGCTTCGAGGTGACATCGTACACCACCCGATTGACGCCCCGCACTTCGTTGACAATCCGGTTAGAAATCGTTTCTAGCAGATCGTAGGGCACTCTGGCCCAATCGGCGGTCATGCCATCTTCGCTGGTGACAAAGCGCAGCACCACCGGATAGGCATAGGTGCGCTGGTCGCCCATCACGCCAACGCTGCGGATCGGCAGCAGCACAGCAAACGCCTGCCACAGTTCGTGATAATAGCCACAGCGGTTGATTTCCTGCCGCACAATCAGGTCGGCATCCCGCAGAATATCGAGTCGCTCTTCGGTGACTTCGCCCAAAATCCGAATCGCCAAGCCGGGACCCGGAAATGGATGACGCTGCACGATCTCTTCGGGTAGGCCAATCGAGCGGCCAACTTTGCGCACTTCATCCTTGAATAGCTTGCGTAGCGGCTCCACCAGCTTGAACTGGAGGTCTTTCGGCAAGCCGCCGACATTGTGATGGCTCTTAATCTTAACGGCTACTCGTTCGCCGGTCTGGGGATCCACGTTCGTATCGGCAGATTCAATCACGTCTGGATAGAGCGTGCCCTGAGCTAGGTAGTCAAACGGACCGAGCCGCTTCGATTCTTCCTCGAAGACGCGAATAAACTCATGGCCGACACGCTTGCGCTTTTCTTCCGGATCGGTGATGCCTTCTAACCGTTTCAGAAACCGCTCACGAGCGTTGACATACTCAACCGGAATGTGGAACTGCTCTTGGAACAGCTTCAGCAGCCGCTCAGGTTCGCCCTTGCGCATAAAGCCTTGGTCGATGAACATGCAGGTGAGCTGATCGCCAATTGCCCGATGCAGCAGAAAGGCCAGCGTTGAGGAATCTACCCCGCCGGAAAGGGCCAGCAACACCCGCTTGTCGCCTACTTTGGCGCGAATTTCCCGCACTGCTTCTTCCACAAAAGCTGCCGTGGTCCAGGTGGGTTCGCAGGCGCAGATGTGATAGACGAAATTGCGAATTAGCGCTTGGCCGCCAACCGAATGCACGACTTCTGGGTGAAACTGGACGCCGTAGAGCTTAGCTTCGTGATGGGCAATCGCGGCACAGGGCGTATTGTCAGTATGGGCCAGCAGTTCAAACCCGTCTGGCAAACGAGTCACCGAATCGCCGTGGCTCATCCACATGGTGGTGCCATCTTCCACATTGGTGAACAAATCGGTCGGGTCATCAATATAGAGCGAGGCTTTGCCATATTCACCCCGGTCGGCCCGTTCGACGCCGCCACCCAACTGCTGCACCATCAACTGCATGCCGTAGCAGACGCCCAGAATCGGAATGCCCAGCGTCCAGATGGCAGGATCGCAATGCGGCGCACCTTGGTCGTAAACCGAACTGGGACCGCCCGAAAGGATAATGCCCTTGGGATTGAGCTGACGCAATTGCTCAGCGGTGGTGCGGTAGGAGAGCACTTCTGAGTAAACCTGGGTTTCGCGAATCCGGCGAGCAATTAGCTCAGAATATTGGGAACCAAAATCCAAAATCACGATCATCTGGCGGTCGAGTCGGTTAGCCGATGAGCGTGCTGGCGGTTGTTCAGTTTGGAGAGTCACTGTTGCGTCCTGATACAAATTCTAGAGGGGGAAATAGAGCTGACAAACTGTTGGCACGAAACTATTGGCACAAACTAACTATAGGAGTCGCTTTGAATTAGCGGAAATTAAACCAGTCAATTAAATGTAATGAATTTTGAATATTTTAACTAGATTAACAAACCTGCGACAAAAGTGAATCCCCTTTTCGGCTTTGCACGATGATCTGGCGATCGCGGTCAAATAAAATCGAACCGACCTGCACGTGCTGCTCGCTGTGGGTGTAGATATAAGCCTCCGCCCGCTGATCAATCTGATCGGCAATCGAGCCATACACTTGTTCCACCCAAGTTGTGCGGCTGGTAGCATCCAATTCACGCAGATACTTGAGACCAGCCTCGGTGGTACTGCTGGCCAGCACTTGCTGAATCTCTGCGGTTGGCAGTCCAACTTTGACGCAGTGGGCCGCTAAAATTTCTTGCCGCGCGTCGGCCACATGGTGATGGGTATGAAAAATGCCGCCTGCCAGTTTGATTAATTTACCGTGATAGCCAAACAGCAAAATCGACTGCACTTTTTGGACCCCGGCTTCCACCAGCATTGAACCTAGCCAATTGGCGGTTTTCAGCAATCGCTCTGGTTTAATCCCCAATGATTGAGCCAGATCCAGCCCATTTTCACCGATGCAAAACACTAAATTCTCCAAACTTGCTTGCTGCTGCAATGCCCGCCGAAACGCCTCAAGCTGACCGGGAGCACTCAAGGGTTGAGCGATGCCCGATGTCCCCAACAGCGACAATCCCTCCACCACGCCAAACGCAGCATTAGACGTTCGCTCGGCCAACAACCGCCCCTCTGGCAAAATCACCGTCACCCGCATCGTTTGTCCCGGCCTCGACCATTGCCGCAAATTGGTTTCCAACAGTCGCCGCGCATAGGTGTAAATGGCAGGTTGGTCAGCAGTCAGAATCCGCCCCACGCCCTCGCCGCCCTGCAATTCAATCGCCACTGCTTCCTGCCCCGTTTCGCCTGCGGCCTCGGTGCTCAGCTCCACCACCGCCCACACCGGCGTATGGCGCGTCAGGTCTAAATTGTCTCCCGGATCGCTGCGGGTAATCGCTAGGGCCGAGGTTGGGCTGAGTCGTGCCACCTGTTCAATCGCAATCTCAGCCGTTTCGGCAGGTTCGATCAAATCAATACTCACCGATGGCAAAGCAGCCAAATCATCTTGTAGCCAGCGCAGAGCCGCCACAGCCGAGGCACACGCAAAAACCGGCAGGGTGTAGCCAGAACGGGGAAGATTCACGGAGTTAAGAGAATTAGAAATAATTGAAGGCTTACGATTTCCCTTGTTAAACCTCAGGAAGCTGATCCTCGGCAATTCCCAAAGAGCGCAGGTAGGCAGCCAATCGTTCTGCTCGCTGGCGCTCCTGCTCTAGAGCCGATTCAGCACTAGCCGCGCGTTGTTCAGCTTCACGGGCGCGTTGCTCAGCTTCGTGAGCGCGTTGCTCTAATTCGATGGAGCTGAGGAATTTGCGTCCATCCGGGTAATAGAGCGTCAGTTCCGGTAAACCGGGATGAAAGCGAATTTGCAGGCGAGGGCTGATCCAATCATTGAGGTCGGGAATCGGAACCAGCCTATCTTGTTGCCGCAGCCAACCGTTGCACTGGTTTATCTCTGGGTCATACAGGTAATACTCTTCGACGCCATAGGTTTCGTAGAATTCTTGCTTGCGCGTCAGAGCCATGTCGGTATTGCTGGGAGAACGAATTTCAAACACCACTTGGGGCGGAATATTGTCTTCTTGCCACTGGCGGTATGAACCGCGTCTGCCTTTCGGTCTGCCAAACACCACCATCACATCAGGAGCGGTAGGATCAACCAGGGTGGAACGCACTGGGTACCAGAGTAGATCGCCGGCCACAAAAACTAGCAGATCATCAGCAAACAGGATCTCTAGGTTTTCTTTGATTAACACAATCCAGCGAAATTGCTCGGTATTATCTGCCATTGGCTTGCCGTCGCTATCGGGAAACAGGCGGTCGTCATCGAGATCGAGGGGCGAAAAAGTTGTCATGGGCATCACCTCGGCTTGCGCTCAGGATGTTCTCTATTTTAGGGGCATTAGTTCAAGAGTATTGATGCAAGAAGTGAATTCAAAAGAAGTACATCGAGTCAAGGTAGCTAGAGGAGCCAGTATAGTTTGCAGTGTTGATTGGAATAGAGTTGAGAGAACAGAAACTGTTCATTGCGTAGATTATCGGAGAAGGCGCTAATCTAAATGTATTATTTATATCCTGGCTGGCTCTGCAACGCTTATGGCGCGAACGCGACTGAAAACGGTTCTGATCGTCTCTCTGACTGCCTTGGTGACGGCCTGTTCGCCAGCTCGCTACAAAACCTACTACATCCCCACAGAATCGATGCTGCCCACGCTAGAGGTGAATGACCGAATTGTGAGTGATCAAGCGGCCTATCGCATCACTGCTCCCAACCGAGGTGATATTGTCATCTTTCGTCCTCCGGCCCAATTGACAAAGATGATGCAGGGTATCATGACTATCGATCAGGACACGGTCTTTGTGAAACGGATTGTCGGGTTGCCTAGAGAACGACTAGAGGTGAAGCAAGGCAAAGTGTTTATCAATCATCACCCCTTGTCCGAACCATATCTTGAGGCTGCACCTGACTATACTTGGGGACCCATCACCATTCCAGCCAATAGCTTTGTCGTGTTTGGCGATAACCGCAACAATGCATTTGATAGCCATTTTTGGGGAGTGGTGCCCCGCGACCATTTGCTAGGAAAAGTCGTTTGGCGCTATTGGCCTCCAGAACGATTCGGAGAATTGCCGTCAGGTAGGCCGGATCGAGAATAATCTCAGTACAATCAATCCAAAGCTGTCCTAACTGGATGCGTGAAACGCTAGCGCACTGCAATTATGACCACGGAAAAACTCACAAAACTGCCGCCTTTGGAAAGTGGCGACCGACTCAGCCGCAGCGAATTTGAGCGTCGCTATGCGGCCATGCCTGCCCTGAAAAAAGCCGAGTTAATTGAAGGAGTGGTTTACGTGGCGTCTCCCTTACGTGCCAAAGCACATGGTAAACCCCATAGTGCCATTATTACCTGGTTGGGAACCTACAGCGCTGCAACACCGAGTGTCGGGTGTTACGACAATCCCACGATTCGTCTCGATGCAGACAATGAACCCCAACCCGATGCGGTATTGCGTCTAGAGCAAGGTGGGAGGTCCTGGATCAGCAATGACGACTACATCGAAGGCGCACCAGAGCTAATTGTAGAAATTGCTGCCAGCAGCGCCTCCTATGATTTGCATGATAAGTTGCGAGTCTACCGACGTAACGGAGTGCAAGAGTACATTGTCTGGCGCACCTACAGTCAGCAGATCGATTGGTTTTACTTAGAAGCTGAGGAATACCAACCGCTGGCCGCTGGTTCGGATCAGGTAATGCGCAGTCGCCAATTTCCTGGGCTATGGTTGGCCGCTGAAGCGCTGTTAGCAGGCAATCTGACCGAGGTGCTAAATCAGCTTCAACAGGGGATCGCCAGCTCAGAGCACCGGAAATTTCTCGATTCCTCATCAGTCGATTAGTCAATATTGTCAAATATTGCCAAACTCAATACAGACAATCAATTCTTCAATCGGTTTTGCTTGAGGTCAATCAGCAGGATTCTGGCGTTGGTTCGTTAAGATCGTCGTTAAGAATGATGCAAATACTTTGTTATCTACGTTATCTACTGCTTCACTATCTATGAGTCGCCTACTGTGAATCCTGTCGTTGACTATCTGCGGATAAGCTTGATTGACCGCTGTAACTTCCGCTGCCTGTATTGTATGCCTGAAGAAGCAGAGCTAGAGTACTTGCAGCGGCCAGAGTTGCTGACCAGTGCCGAATTGCTGACGCTGTTGCGGGATGTTTTAATTCCCTGCGGCTTTACCCGCTTTCGCTTGACCGGAGGCGAACCGCTCGTGCGCTCGGATGTGGTAGAGATTGTACGTGCGATTGCTGCCTTTCCAGAAACTCAAGATCTGTCGATGACCACGAACGGGTTTCGCTTAGCCGAGATGGCCCAGGATTTATACACTGCCGGATTACGACGAATTAACATCAGCCTCGACTCGCTCGAACCAGAGACCTTTGATCGGATTATCGGCAGTCGAGGTCGCTCTCGCTGGCAGCAGGTTTGGACCGGGATTCAGGCCGCTCATTCGGTTGGTTTCACACCCTTGAAGTTAAATGTAGTTGTGATTCCCGGCGTCAATGATCACGAAGTTTTGGAGCTGGCTGCCCTCAGCATCGAGCGAGAATGGCATGTCCGCTTTATTGAATTCATGCCAATTGGCAATCATGACCTGTTTGGACAAAAAGGCTGGATTGATTCGGAAACGCTGCGGCAGCAGATTCGCGAACGTTGGGGTTTAACCGAAGCGCAGGTAAAAGGAAACGGTCCAGCGGATGTATTTCGGATCCCAAACGCGAAGGGAACGCTGGGCTTTATTAGCCAGATGTCAGAATGCTTTTGTGATCGCTGCAACCGGATGCGCCTCTCGGCAGATGGCTGGTTACGCCCCTGCTTACTCAATGAAACCGGCCAACTCGATTTGAAAACAGCCCTGCGATCAGGCATGCCGTTGATCGATCTGCGTGCCAAAGTGCAAGCCCTGCTGGATGCTAAACCAGAGATTAACTTCAAAATGCGCGATTCTGGCACAACAGGGGCTTATAGTCGGACTATGTCCCAGATTGGTGGCTAGTTTTTGCAGCATTATCAGTATTGGTGATGGGGGTGATGGCGGCTCATGAGCCTCGCCGAACGAGGGAGATGGGGAATATGGGAAAGCGGATCTTTTACCTTCACGAGCACTCTATGCAAACACCTCCCCCACCTCCCCCACCTCCCCCACCTTCCTCATCTCCCAAATACAAAAGCCCTCTGACTGACGGAATCAGAGAGCTTGAGGAAATTTAGAGACTAGATGGCACACCGCAGCCGCGCAGATGCGACCAAAATCAATAAAAAGTTTGTAACAAAGAATTAAGCTTGACGTGAGTAGTATTCAACCACAAGCAGTTCATTAATGGACAGCGCTACCCATTCACGTTCAACCACGCCATTCACCTTACCTTCCATCTTATTCTTATCGAACTCTAGATGGCTGGGCAGGTGGGCTAGGCCAGGGAATTGCAGGTTGGCTTCCACCAATTTGCGCGAGCGATCGCTGTCCCGCACACCAATCACATCACCAGGCCTGCACTGGTAGCTGGGAATGTCTACAACACGGCCATTCACGGTAACGTGACCGTGATTCACCAACTGGCGTGCCCCTGGAATAGTAGGAGCCATCCCCATGCGGAACACCGTATTGTCTAAACGCATTTCCAAGAGTTGGAGCAGCACCTGCCCAGTAGAACCGGCAGCTCGACGGGCCTTCCGCACATAGCGGAGCAATTGACGCTCAGAGACTCCGTAGTTGAAGCGTAGCTTCTGCTTCTCCTCTAGACGGATAGCGTATTCCGAGCGCTTTTTACGGGCTTGGCCATGTTGACCTGGGGGATATGCCCGTCTGGCACTTTTGCGCGTCAAACCCGGTAGTTCACCGAGGCGGCGCGTAATTCGCAGGCGGGGACCTCGATATCGCGACATCTAGCTTCCTCTTTTTGACAGTGAAATAAGTTTTACCCAAAGTTCTGATTATAGCGCTAGAAGTCTATGAATGAAAACCTGCCTCTCTTGTCAGCACACTTGTCAGCACATATAGTCAGCGCTGATTAAACAGCGACCAATGATTAGCACAAACAATAGGAAATTGAAAAAATCGGCATTTCGGCTGGTTAGAAATTCGTTGTGCTAGCATAAAATCATTGAGTAATGAACTCCGAATACAAGTGCAGTCAAAAGCTTCGTATTGACTGGCGCTGCATCAAGTTTGGAGTGTCTGTCTAGTCGAGCATTTGTAAAACTCAATTCTTTGATTTTATGTCTGAAGGTGTTATGACCCAGCAGATCGGTCACCCGATGGAAAAATTTCAGCGTCAGGTGCGTTCGCTTGTTCAATCCAAGGCCGTGAAACCAGCGGACAGCCTCTGGAAAATTGCCCTCCTATACGGCGACGAGTGGGCGTTTTGGAAACGCGAACTAGAAGATTTCGGCTTCACCATGCAGGATCCAATTGATGACCTGCTGGCTGTTGAAACCTGGGAGGAAGATGCCTAAATTTCTCCAACCAATACTCTAATCAAACTCATCGACATCAAAGGCTATTAACTCTTCGTTATCTTCAATCTCGCTGACCGCTAGGGCAGGCTGTGGAACAAACTGGATCTCTGGTTCAACCGCAGTTTCTAGCTGTTGCCAGACGCATTGCAGCATCGGTTCCAAGCCTAGTTTGGCGACTGCCGAGATCAGAAAGACGGGGTTAGTAGTCCTTTGTTGGAGCTGTTCAGCCAGCCCCTGGGCGATAGGGCTATCGGGCGGTAGGGCGTCGATTTTGTTTAGCCCAATCACTTGCGGACGGTTGGCTAACCCATGGCCATATGCTTGCAGTTCGGCCTGAATGGTTTCGTAGGCGGCGATTGGATCGTCCTGCGTTGCGTCGATCAAGTGCAGCAGTACGCGAGTGCGTTCAATGTGCCGCAAAAACTCATAGCCCAGACCAGCACCGAGATGGGCACCTTCAATCAATCCTGGAATATCCGCAAATACGGTGCCATCACCAGTTGGTTTGCGCACCACGCCCAAGTTGGGGATCAGTGTTGTGAATGGGTAATCGGCGATTTTGGGCCGCGCTGCTGAGAGAGCCGCAATTAGCGTTGATTTGCCAGCATTTGGTAAGCCAATAATTCCCACCTCGGCCAGCAGCTTTAGCTCTAGCCGCAGCTGCCGCTGTTCTCCCGGTAGACCCGGTAAGGCTCGTTCTGGTGCACGATTATTGTTGCTCAAAAAGTGGCGATTGCCCAGTCCACCCTTGCCGCCCTTAGCCACGCAGAGTTCTTGACCGGGCTGCACCAGATCGCCCAGCATTTCGCCGGTTTCCGCATCATAAACGACCGTGCCGCAGGGGACTTCGATGCGTAAATCCTCTGCCGATGCCCCTGTCATATTTTTGGGGCCGCCGCGTTTACCATCCTCGGCTTTGAAGCAGTGGGCGTATCTGAAGTCCAGCAGGGTTTGCAGATGCTCAACTGCAACGAGCACCACTGAGCCGCCGTGGCCCCCATTGCCGCCCGCTGGACCGCCCGCCGGCACATATTTCTCGCGACGAAACGCCACTAGGCCATCGCCGCCTTTGCCTGCCTGCACTTCAATTTTGGCCTGATCAATAAATTGCATTCTCTTCCCACCTCCATCTTTAGATGGTAGGCGATTCCCTTACCAACTGCATTGGCTTAAACACGAGTGAGAAAGAGCGCTCGTTCCTCGTTGCGGCGGCGAACCAACCCTGGCAGAACCTGACCACCGCCGTAAACCCAACGAGAAAACTGATTGGCCGCGCCTTGATAGTCCCTCTGGTTCAGCAGCGAAAGCATGGTGGATTGGGCGAACGCCCCAGATCCTACATTAAAGGTAAAGGAGACCAGCGCCGAAAACTGATTTGAGTTGAGCGGCACCTTGACTAGATTGCGGACTGCTTTTTCAAAGCGCATCAAATCTTTTTTGAGCAATGCTTCCGCTTCGGCCTTGGTGATTACGTCTCCTGGCCCCACCTCTGGTCCTGTGTGCCCATAGCCAATCGTCCAAATGCCAACCGGATCTCGATAGGCTTTCAGCACTAATCCTTCAAATTTTTTCACCAATTCCAGTCCCTTTTGATTGATCCGGCCCAGTTCCGAGGAGCCACCGGGATTTGGAGTCGTGACATTATCGGCCCGGAAGGCAGCAGCCCAAGTCGCAGGGCCGACCATGCCATCCACCTGCAATCCCTTTTCGCGCTGAAACTGGCGGCAAATTTTGTCGCTCTGCGGCCCGTAGAAGCCATCCACCTGAATTGACCAGCCCCGTTCTTGCATCCGTTCTTGCCATTGTTTAGCGGCTGTATCGAACTTGAGGGGTGCGCCGGGCACATACTTCAGCACTCGACCTGGATAGGGCAAGCCTACGGCTCTTTGACGAGTAGCAGGACCCAAGGGGCCAGTCTTCTGACCATCTACTGCAACTAAGGCATTGCTCTGCTTCACACCAGTTAATGGATCCTTCTCAGCATCTTTGTCTGAAGCAGCACCACTGCGTCTTCTCGGTTTAGCCGCGTCTGTTTCCTCGGATGGAAGCAATGGATCACGGTCTGGGCTGAAAGAATCCGCAGAAAGTGGACTGGACCTTTGACCAACTGGCTTACGAGCATGAGGTTGGGCGACATCCAAAATGTCAGCGGCGTCGAGGCGGAGTGATTGGCTCGAGCGGTTGAGCGGAGAAGGCAGCTCAGCAAAGGGCGATTTCTCCAACGCATGGGATTGATTGGGTTGGGGTAAGCCGGTCCCTGGGTTGCCCAATAAACCACCCAGTAAGCCATAATGGGCCGTAGAGTCGGGGCCTGTGAGAATCAGAGTTGTGCTAGTTGGAAATTCGACCATCTTCAGAGACTCCTTGAAGCAGCATCAAGGAATACTTACGGTCCCGGAATGGTTAAACCGCAAGATTCACTTCCTGGCTGCAATTACGTTTTAAGAACCGTTGTAGAGTGCCCAGTCAATTGGGTTTGGTCTCAGGGTTGTACAAAACTTCAAATCAGAGCACGTTAACCAGGCAAGCCCTGTAGAAATAGAGGTGTAGGTCATTTCTTGGTTATACTGCTGACTGATTGAAAGAAGGCGATAACGTCAAAATATGATGAAAGAGCGTAATGTTTACGGTCTTTAGATGATTGTTTCAGTAATATTACCCAATACCCGATCCATGATTCGGGAGTTGTGCGGCTTGAATTTTAGGGAACTCTACAAAGTAAAGTTCTGCTAATTCAATCTATGCAGAGATATACCTAGATGATAGAGGTAGACCTATTCCTTTATGATCTGCTCTTTAAATCTAGGTAAGTTTTTTCACCCATGTGATTTACGGGATATACAAGCATGACATCATCGAAACGCGCACTGATTACCGGGATTACCGGTCAAGACGGTTCCTACCTGAGCGAACTGCTGCTGGAAAAGGGCTACGAAGTGCATGGCATTATCCGCCGAACTTCAACCTTCAATACGGATCGGATCGACCATATCTATGAAGATCCGCATGAAGAACAGGCTCGTCTATTCTTACACTACGGTGATTTAACGGATGGAACCACCCTGCGGCGAATTTTAGAAGAAGTACAGCCAACCGAGATCTACAACTTGGGTGCCCAGTCCCACGTGCGGGTCAGCTTCGATTCGCCAGAATATACCGTAGATTCCGTCGGCATGGGAACGCTGCGGCTGCTAGAAGCAATTCGGGATTACCAGCAACGAACCGGCAACGAAGTGCGTTTCTATCAGGCGGGTTCGTCGGAAATGTTTGGTAAAGTGCAAGAAGTACCTCAGAAAGAAACCACGCCCTTTTATCCCCGCAGTCCCTATGCTTGTGCCAAGGTCTACGCCCACTGGCAAACCGTGAACTACCGCGAATCCTATGGACTGTTCGCCTGCAATGGTATTTTGTTTAACCATGAGTCTCCCCGGCGGGGCGAAACCTTCGTGACTCGTAAAATTACCCGTGCCGTTGCTCGCATCGTTGCTGGCAAACAGAAAAAACTGTTCATGGGTAACCTCGACTCGAAGCGCGACTGGGGCTACGCCAAAGATTATGTCCGCGCTATGTGGCTGATGCTGCAACAAGAGCAGCCAGATGACTATGTGGTTGCCACGGGTGAAACCTACTCAGTGCGCGAATTTCTGGATATTGCCTTTGGCTATGTCAACCTCAACTGGCAGGATTATGTCGAGTTTGATGAGCGCTATTTGCGTCCGGCAGAAGTAGATCTGCTCATCGGTGATCCGACCAAGGCGAAGCAAAAGCTAGGCTGGGAACCTTCGGTTACATTCGAGCAACTGGTGCAACTCATGGTAGAAGCCGACCTGAAGGCATTGGGATTGGTCCCGTTGAATGGCCATGTTTTGCAGCCCGTCTCGGATCAGGCGACCGTGCGTCAAGTGGTTGGCAGCAGCATGAGTTAGGCTAGACCAACTCCGATTGGGGAGAGCAGGGGACAATAGTTGGCTTACAATCAGCTTGACGTGAACATCCATATCTCGATGTAACAGTGCTTGAACACGCTCAGTCTTCTGCTTCTCATCCATCCTTCTGGTCTGCTTAGCCCTGTGTCGCTGGTTTTGAGCCTCTAGTTTCGAGCGTTTAGTTTCGAGCATTATTATTACCTTCATCTCTCTCAGTCATGACTTCAACTCCCTTAGATCTGACCAATCAGCGCATTCTGGTAACGGGTGGAGCCGGATTCTTGGGTCGGCAGGTGGTCGATCAACTCTGTAAGGCTGGAGCCGATCGCCAGAAAATCTCTACGCCCCGCTCCCGTGAGTTGGACTTGCGCCAAATGGCAGCTTGTCAGCGGGCGGTCGATCAGCAGGATATAGTGATCCATCTAGCCGCGCATGTGGGTGGAATTGGTCTGAATCGCGAAAAGCCCGCCGAGTTGTTCTATGACAACCTGATGATGGGTACCCAGTTGATTCACGCTGCCTATACAGCCGGGGTGAAAAAGTTTGTCTGTGTAGGCACGATCTGCGCCTATCCCAAATTCACACCCGTACCGTTCAAAGAAGAGGACCTCTGGAATGGCTATCCAGAAGAGACAAACGCTCCCTACGGCATTGCCAAAAAAGCGTTGCTAGTCCAGCTTCAAGCCTATCGGCAGCAATATGGCTTTGATGGCATCTACCTGCTGCCCGTGAATCTATACGGCCCTGAAGACAACTTTGATCCGCGCAGTTCGCACGTAATTCCCGCCCTGATTCGCAAAGTCCACGAAGCCCAGCAGCGTGGCGACAAACAGATTCCAGTCTGGGGAGATGGCAGCCCTACCCGCGAGTTTCTCTATTCTACGGATGCAGCCAGAGGCATTGTTATGGGTACCCGCCTGTACTCTGAATCAGAGCCGATCAACCTGGGGACGGGTTACGAAATCTCGATCAAGGATTTAATTACGCTCATCTGTGAACTAATGGGCTATGAGGGGGAAATCGTTTGGGAAACCGACAAACCGAACGGCCAACCTCGCCGCTGTCTGGACACGCAACGCGCCAAAGAAAAATTTGGATTCATCGCAGAGATGGAATTCAAACAAGGACTGAAAAACACAATCGACTGGTATCGACAGCACGCGATGTAAAACCATCAGCAATTTAATTAGTAAACCTTTGGCGAGGGGAGAGGAGATCGTTTCCGCTCCCTTTTTTTCATGCTTATAACCTTGAAACTCACCTTGAAACAACTGAGACAACTGGGACAACTGAGATAGCTGAGATAGCTGAGATAGCTGAGGCAACTGAGAAAAAGGTGATAACAATACTGAGAAAACCACTCTTTGAGCTTTAGACATACTAGAACTAAAGCTTATGAAACATATGAGGTTATTCTCCATGCAATCTACTTCAACCGTCTCTCGTTCTTTAGCAGTCCTCCGTTCTGGTAGTACAGGTAACGATGTTCGCTTACTTCAGCAGCGCTTGAATATCATCCGCACCATTCCTGGGCTAACCGGTTTAGCCGCATTAACCGTAGATGGAAACTTTGGTCCTCGAACCGCAGCAGGCGTGCGACGATTTCAAACTCTATTTAATCTCACGGTCGATGGAATTGTCGGCCCTCAAACCTGGTCCGTTCTATTTCGGGAATCGCTGCCAGGTGCGTTCTCAGAAACCGCAAACTTTAGACCCTTTCGAGTTGAGTTTGCCCCCAGTGCCACTTCCGGTATTGTTGCAACTAGTTCAGTGCGAGGCGATTTTGAAGTTTATGTCGTCAATGCCAAAGCTGGACAAATTGTTCGGCTCAATATCACATCTCCAGAAGACAACGCTGTTATAGATTCAATCGTTACTGCTAATAATCAGGAAGTAATTCCAGGAATCGATGACATCTTGAGATTTCCGCTGACCGGTGATCATCTGATCGTAGTGGGTAAAACGCGCGGAAACGCCACTTATCAACTTGAAATTTTGATCCGCTAGTTTTGCTTCTATTCACGGCTGCATTTGGCAGCGCATGATTTTAGAGGATGCCGTCACGCTGCTCATCAAGTCTATTGGCCAGATCTACTTCTGTCTGTTTCAGTAGCATTTAGTGGCGGCTCTTCTTTGGTGATATAGCCTTTTTCAAGCTAGTGAAGTACGAAAAATGGGGTGCAGGGGCCGTGCCCCCACACCCCCACACCCCCTATACCTCACATGAGTGAAAAACGCTGTAAGACGACCTTGAACTACCTGAAGGAATTGATGCAGCATCGCATTGATATCCTCTAAAGTTAGTCGCAGATCTTGAGGATTTCAAACCGAATTTTGGTAGCGCTCTAGCAAGCGTTTCGCTCCCTGCTGCTGTTGTTCTAGAAGTGCCGTAGGAGCAAGCACACGGACATTGCCCATATACCGATTCAACCAGAGGCCAAATTCAGGTAACGATCGAGGCGGCAAGCTGATTTTATAGTCCACATACAGCGGCAAGCCGGTGTCTGCATCGAGTTTTCCTACCCGCAGCTTTTGTTTAGGATGCCGTCGTTCTGCTTCTAAGATCAGCGGAATTGTCTCGTCATAAAATCGCACTCTAATTTGTTCAAATTCTTGTAACCCTTGCCGTTCTCGCTTTTGCTCTTTAGGTGTTCCTAAAAACAATCCCCATCCTGTTTTTAGCAACTGATGAACTGCTTGTAGACTCTCTTGTTGAGCTGCGATACCACGCCCCACTTGAGCCAATGGGCGCGCATAATTGGCAAGCCGATCCATCCGGTAGGTCATGAGATGCCCCGTCGTCATCTCCTCGCAAAGCAGATACCAAGCCACATCATGGTACAAAAGCTGCAGCGGATAAATTGATTCGTATAGCCCACGTTTGTGGGCATAAACTTCTAAAGGTAAGCCCTGTAAAATGGCTACTTCGACCTGTTCGAGCTGGTGAAATAGCGTATTGCGAAATGCTTGCTTGCGCATCATCTCGTCCGGGTCGGTGTAGGTGGTTGGGCGGTTGAACTGCAGCCGTACCGGATAAAACGCCGCTTCTGATTCAAATTTTTGTCCTTGCAACCGTTCACCAATCGCTTGGTAAGCCTGTCGCGCTTGCGCATCCCCCTGATATTTCGCCTGAGAGGCCAACGCATTCAGCGCCAACCGCAGCTCATTTGATGTCATTACCCCAGTTCCCACATAGTAGCCGTGCCGGTAAATCTGCCGGTCTAGAATGCCATAGCGCCGCAACACGCCTAGGTCTTTTTGTAAGGTCGGTTCGGCGTACCAGGGCAGTGAAATCTTTAATTCAGCCGCAATGGTCTGCATCTGCTGCTGCACAGCGGCGATGCGCTCGGTCTTATCTCCGGCACCAACCCCCGGCTGCTTGACTAGGGCCGCCATCAATAAAAGCAACCGCTCAAAACTGGCACGGTCGGAGTAGGAGTGGAGATCGGGCGGTTTTGCCATAGTTAAGAGGGAGGGGCAAAATCATGATATTGATTTGTTGTCTATTAGTGTGGCCAAAGTACTAAAAAATAAACAATTTACACACTAGAAATACATTTTTATAGATATTGTGATATTCGAGCATTTGATCGGAAACTCTGGCTATAGTTGCATAAACAGTTGATGAGGACGGCTTGTGTTGACCAAATTCTGGCAAGCAAAAATCTGGGGGCTACTGCATGATCCGCCGCTCAAGCCATTGATTGCAGACAAGAGTGGAACAGGACCATGGGCAGACTTACATGTCATGGCAGGATGGCAGGCTCCTAGTAAAAATGATCGCCTCCTGCAAGCAGACTATATCGCTGCTGCAAGTGATCGTGCTGCTTTTGGAGCACTTCCAAAATGGGCAGAGGTAGATTACAGCGATGAATTATGTCATTTGTTATCAGGTGCAAATATACCTTTTCATTTGCCTGAAGATAGCCCTTTGAGGCAGGGGCGTGACAGAATTGAGGCGGAGCACCTAAGAATTGGAAAATCTGACTGGAATGCCTATACAAATGATGAAAAAAATCTGATTAAACAATTAGCCAAAGAAGAAAGAGAAGCTGCTGAGGAGTTTATTCGCAACATAATCCCTCAAGAAATTAAACGGTCCAGCGATCCTAAAGAAGTCTTCTGGTGGATGTGGCGTTGTTTACCAGAAGCGCTGAGTCGTCATCCTGAGATCAGCGATCCACGACTACTTCTGATTCCTGCAGAGACTCGAATTCCTGATTGCTCGATTTGGAGCCATAGCAGTGTGGCGGCTGCTTTGGCTGGAAGTTTAATGGGATACGATGGATCTGACAACTCGCGTCCTTACATTGCAACATTTACATTCACGCCCGTTCAGGAAGTTGTGAAAGCTAGTCGTAAGATGCAAGATTTTTGGGCCGGCTCCTGGATTTTGCACTATCTTTCTGCCTGCATCTGTTGGGCATGGGCGAATGAATATGGACCCGACGCTATTGTGTATCCCAGTCTCTACGATCAGCCTTTGATTGATCACTGGTTGTTAAATCAAAAATTCCCACTATCGACTCATCCTTATTGGCACAAGGATCTGATTAGAGAGCCAATGCTTCGCAGACTTTTAACAGCAGGGTTCCCAAATGTTTTAGTTATTGTCTTACCTGAGAGTAAAGTGCAGTCTGCGATGGACTTGGCAAGACGGCTATTAACTGGCGAATCTCAAGAAATTGAAAGTCCTTGGATGAAGCTAGCCGATCAGGTCAAGCTTGATGTGTTTGGGAATGAGCCAATTGCATCGTCTGTTTGGGAAGAGTGGCTAAAGGCTCAGTGGCAAATTTACTGGACGGCTTTACCTCTAGGAGATCTAAGTGTACCTTTAGCCAAGCCAGCCGCAGCAAGTTTTGAAACGTGGCGCAGAAAACAAAATAGTCTAGCAGG
This sequence comes from Leptolyngbya sp. NK1-12, assembly GCF_032598965.1. Classification (NCBI taxonomy): domain Bacteria; kingdom Bacillati; phylum Cyanobacteriota; class Cyanophyceae; order Leptolyngbyales; family Leptolyngbyaceae; genus Leptolyngbya; species Leptolyngbya sp. NK1-12. The sequence continues at coordinate 3,333,854 of NZ_CP053586.1, read as the reverse complement.
TCTATCGAATAAAGATTCTCTATTTGAGGAAGCTGAAGCTTTTTTCTTCCAGGAATCACCACGAGCAAAAACTAAGATAGGCGAACTCCACCTCATCAACGTTGGTTCTTGGTGGGCACCCATCTTTGACCAAACACGCAATAGCCTCAGTGCTATCAAGAATGCTCGTGTGTGGTCTTTACCAACGGCATTTGGCTCTCGATCAACGATTTCAGGGATTGGATCAGTTGTGCGCCGAGAGGCGAAGAATGACTGGGTATATTCTGATGAGACTGATGGTTTGAGTCCTATCAACTATTTTTGGCAAAAACAAAGAGGGTTGTTTGATGGTAGAGAGCAACTCAATGCAACAGAAGTTGTTAAGCGTGGTCTTAAGAAAGTTCTACCTAAATTCCTATCATTGCCATCTAGCTCAATTCCAACCTATCCAGATCTAACGAGTGGGGTAGCCGGTTGGTTGAGGCAGAACCAAGACGAAATACCGAATTATCAGAAAATTTGTGAAGCTGTCTTAGCTGAATTTCCTTGGGCATCTGAAGTGGCAGTAGAACCTTGGGGAATACCTTGGGTTGATGACGACGAAGAACGACGCGATACTTGGCGACATCCGAGACTTTTGAATGCTGGCTGGTTGATTGACGACTATATGCCAATCCCCTCTGACACTACACGCCCTCTGACTCAAAGAGAGAAACAAAAACAGACCAAAGAAGAGACTTCCAAACTGCGTTCTTTTCTTGATAAGTATTTTTCCAATAGAAATCCTACTGATTGGTACGTGCTGGCGTGCGGTGACGGTGATGATATGGGGGAGTGGCTGCAAGGCACAAAAATGGAACCTTATCAAAGGTATGTTCCTTCTTGTTTCCCAAAGCAACAACCGCCAGAGGAAGAAGGACAAGCCTTCGACAACTTCTTAAAACAGCGTAAGCGCATGGGACCTGCAACCCACGCCGCCCTCTCTCGTGCCTTGCTTGACTTCTCCAATCAACTCGTGCCCTACCTGACTGAGCAACGCCACGCGGGACGGCTAATCTACAGTGGTGGGGATGATGTACTGGCTTACACTAACCTGTGGGAGTGGGATGGATGGCTGTGGGACATCCGCCAGTGTTTTAAGGGAAATCAAGATCCCCACGATGAGTTTGATAATACGGGGGATTATTGGCAGTGGAAGAGTAGAGAGCTACCTGAGAATATCTCACCTCGCCCGCTATTTACCATGGGAAAGAAAGCCTCTATTAGCTTCGGCATTGTGATTGCTCATCATTCGGTGCCATTGGCAATAGCTCTGGAAAACCTGTGGGCAGCCGAAGAAGAAGCAAAAGGACATGTACTTTGGCAAAACGGTGAAAAGTACTCAAAGGACGCAGTGCAAGTTCGAGTGTTATATAGTAATGGCAATATTCTGAAGGCAACCAGTAAGTTCGATGTATTTAATCAGTGGAAAGAATTGCTGAATTCTAAGCAAAATCATTCACAGCTTGATTTTGACCCTGCCTTATTTGAGCAAGTAGCTGAGCTTTGGAGTCAGCATTCCGTTCCACTCTTAGAAAATTCACCTGACCCATTTGCCGCGATTACCCCCTGGACAAAAGCATTCTGTGAACGTCGGGATCTATTTAAGTGTGAAAACGGTGACGGCTCTCAACAAGAGTTTCAACAAGCATTAGCTAATTATCTCAAAGCACTGTGTTTGACCACTCCAAATCACGATTGCGATCGCCAAATCCAATGCTGGTTCAAACTCACTGCTTTTGTCTTGCGTAATCGGGACATCAAAACTGGAGGTGTTCAATCATGACTTTATCGCCTCAATTCTTCTGGTACACCATCACACCCTTGGACGTATTGATGCTTCGGGATGCTAAACCCTTTACACCAGGAGAACGAGCTTGGGCAGGCAGCACGTTTCCTCCCAATGGGCATGCAATTGCTGGAGCCATCCGGGGGTTACTAGGCACCGAAGAAAAACTCCAGATCCGAGGTCCCTTTTTCTGTCATGATTATCAAACGCTCTATTTTCCTTGTCCCCTTGGTTTCGTAAATAAGATACCTCTTATTCCTCTCAATTGGGCAAATAATCATCCTTTAAATGGTCAACTGAAGTGGGACAGAACCAGACCCTGTCCATTAGTTAAGCCATTTGGTCCTCAGTCCGAACATGATGACTCAGATACCCTCTGCTCTGATAGGGCCGAAGTCAAGTGTCGCCAATATCTGCCTTGGCAAATTGTAAAGGATTATTTGGACAAAGGTACGATTGCCGAAGAGGTTTGGCAATTGCAGTATCAAGGAGAAGACCAACCCTGGACAGTCGAATCTCGCTCCCACAATAGCATTGAGCCAGGGAGTCGGCAAGTAAAGGATGCCGATGGCTATTTTGTGGAGAATGCCATTCGCCTGTATAAACACTGGAGCTTGGCGATTGGGTTAGATAATCAAACTCATCAAGCGATTCAACAACAAGCTGCGGGGCGTGCTTTGGTGGTGCGTTTAGGCGGTGAAGGGCATCGGGCAGTATTGGAACGATGTAAAACCTTAGATGAGCAATGGCAGGAGCTTCAATGCTCATCAGGAGCGAATTTTGATCGAGGAGGGCGAGTGCTCGCCTATCTTGTTACGCCTGGTGTTTTTGAGCGCCAGACGCAGAGCAGAGCAATTTGTCAGGCATGGCCCTGGGAATGGAAGTTGGCTGATACAAGCAACCCAACTCAAACCCAGGGGCCATTAGTCAGTGTTGCAACGGCTAAAGCTGTACCAATAAGCTGCCGCATTCGGGATGAGAAGGATAAAACTAAAAGTATTCCTGCTCCCCAGGTGTTTGCAGCTCCACCCGGAACGGTTTACTACCTGAACTCTCCACCCAAAATCCGAGGAAATTATCCCTTGTTTCAGGATGACCCACCACTAAGCAAGAATGGAAAACCGCATAGAGCAAGAATCTGGCGACAGCTTGGTTACTCGGAACTACTTTGGATTTCTTATCAACCCTAGAGAGGATCAATTATGGCTGATTTTCGAGTTGGCTACCTTTACAGTCTTGCTCCGATTCACTGCGGCGGTGAGGGTGATTTGGGCAACATTCTAGAGATTGCCCGCGAGGTCCATACCAATTTCCCTTATATCCCTGGTTCTTCCTTGAGAGGTGGTTTACGAGAAGAGGTACAACAGAGCATTAGCAAAGAATCAGCCGACCGTCTGTTTGGTAAAGAGCTTGAAGATGGCAACCAGATGGGTGTCCATCAGGTTTGGTTTAGTGATGCTCGTCTGCTGTGGGTACCAATGCGAACGATGTCCTTACAAGGAAACGATGTTTTTCTCTGGGTTAGTTGCCCATCTCTGCTGCGTGATCATGCTCTGCTTGCTAAACGGTCTTTTGAAGTGTTTCCTGATTATGCAGTTGGTGATCGTGCCGGAACATATACTGTAGCAGACGCAGAAATTCAAGTTACTGCTTTCAGTAATACTCAGAAGCAAATGATTGAATTGGCTGGAAAATGGGCAGACTCGCTAGCAACAGCGGTAAAACCCACTTGGTCTACATGCCGAATTGTTTTACCAGATAGTGATTTTCAAGTTCTGATGGAGCACTCGCTGTGGACACAGGTGCGAAACAAAATTGATGAAGATGTAGGTGCAGCGCAGATTTTCTGGACTGATATTTGCATTCCCAGAGATACCATCCTTTACTATGCCTGGGGCTATAGTCTTCACAAACAACATCCCATCACTAGCCAAGATCATGAAGGTCTGACAACTATTTTGAGTGGGTTGCTTCAGGTAGGAGGGCAAGCCAATATTGGTCGAGGTTGGGTACAAAGCTGGATTGCTGATCAATCTAGTCCTGTTTCTAATGAACGTACATCTGTTGATATGGAGAACTAAACAATATGGTGCAACCAGAACAAGTAAGTTTGATGGCTCATCAACATATTCAAGTCTATCTAGATGGTAAAGAAGCGTTGTCTGACAATGATGTAACAGCCGTATTGCGACTCTCACAGCACTTGCGAGTGTTTGGGTTGTTATCTGCGGTTGGATATGTGAATCAGGCGAACGCCCAAGGTGGAGAAGTTCGTGGACGCACAGTTCCGGTCTGGGAATCTCTGTTAGGTCAACTGATCAATGAGCAAAATCCTCCTGCAAGAGCAGATCTAATGCGGCGGGTCGTTGAAATGGCTCGTAACCAGCCCAGTCAATATATGCAGACTTGGCGCAAGTCTTTAGTGCTGGCAAATCATTGGAATTTCTGGGCGAGGGCATACTCGGAGGCATGATGTATCCATACAGTGGAGTAAAATTAATCACGCTATTAGAACAACAACACCAAGCGCGAGCACAAACAGGATTGTTCAAAAAAGGAACCTTTGTGTTGCAATGGCGAGCGAAAGTCGGCTCTTTCCCTCATGCTGATGTGGAAACGTTAGTTTCAGCAGGGGAGCCTTGCGGAAGTTGGCGACCTAAGCAAGGACGACCAGAAGATAAGCGCAATGTAGGAGATAACTGGGAACAGTTTCCAGAGTTGCCGCTTTATGGCTATATTCCAGGAGCCTCAATCCGCGGCATTGTCAGAGCTTGGGCAAATCAACGACCTGACGTTAAGCTTGAGATGATCCGATTGCTAGGCAACCAAGAAGGTGACGCAATTAGGGCAGGTAAGATTGAATTTCTGGACGCCTTTCCGGAAAAACCAACTAAACTAAGACTCGATATTGTCAATCCGCAAGAACAGTTTCAGGTTTACCATCAAGGACAAGGAACACCTCTTTCTCTTTACACTTTAGGAGATGGTCAGAGCAAGATTCCAATTACCGTTGCTATTCGCGGCATTCCAGGTAAAGCAACTGAAACAGACGTTGAGCAAGTTTGGCAATGGGTTCAACAAGCCTTGATTGCACATGGAGTGGGAAGCCGCACTGCGTCAGGCTACGGTATTCTGAAGCCATCCTATAAACCTCAAGTTGCACCGGAACTTCGCAAACCAGCCCCAGGTTTCGCGACCAAACAGCTAGAGTTTATCCTTCATAGTCAGGGCAATGCTGGACCTAACCCAAAAAAAATGGAACTACGCCCGTCTCATTGGCGAGGATGGCTACGCTCATGGCTGCTACGATTCTTTTTAGGTGTAATGACACCAGAAGATGCGAGGCTAACAGTTGGTGAGTTGATGGGAACTTTGCAAGCTCCTGATGATGGTGGGAGTCGTAAAGGACTTCTTCAACTCAAAATGACGGCGGGGGATATCTGGGGAGAACGGTCTGAAAATAGCCCTTATTTTTATACTTGGAAGGGGAAAATTTCTATTGCGGCTCCTACTGACATTTTGAATCAGGTGATTCTGCCGGTAATCAAATTTGCAGCAACGGTAGGGGGAGTTGGACGCGGTTGGCGACGACCGTTGCATATTTTTGTAATGAAAAATAATGGCAAACCAGCAGCCAGAGGTGGTTATCTCCGCTTGTTTTATCAGGTAAAGCTGAAGGATAAGCCACAGCTCGTGACAAAAACATTCGGAGTAGCACTGAACTCGAATGATTGGCAGCAGCTTTACGAACAATGGCAGGTTGCTGTTCAAACTCATTGGGCTAATCGATTTGCACCTGGGCAAGTAGGCTTAAGAGCAGAAGTTTTTTCTCCAACTTCCTGTGCTGTGTATCTTGTGCCTCAACCTCATGAGGAACCGATCGATACACAGAATTTAGAGTGGATTACAACGACACCTACAGCTACCCGTGGCGAGGGCATGAATCTCATTTATAAATCAACGTATAAAGGAAAAGTTGATGTGGGAGGGAAGGCAGCAGGTGGTAGCAATGCTCATTGCTCTTGGGTTAGTATTAAACGACACAAAATACCTAAACAACAGGAATGTCAAGAAACTGTCTGTTTGTTTATGGGTGAACGTAACACACTACGAGAACAGTTTTTACAAGAGCTTGCCAATATTCCTGGCTCTATTCGTCTATTTGGGGTTTATTAGACTGATGGTATTATAACCATCCCAATTTCGTATACTGAAAGCAGCCTTTGCCATTAAACAATACCCATGCTAGCCGTTCAGCCCCGTGATTCCAGCATTTCCACCACGCTAGCTGCCTGCAAGCGGCTGCTTAGAGAACATGACACTGAATTTTATTTGGCTCAGCAGCGCGGCAGCCTCTGAGAGTTAATAGCGATTTGGATCTGCTAGTGATTCTTTATGGCTTTGTTGCAGGATTAAAAGAGACGGTTTGGGCGTTGTGGAGGCTTGTGATAAACCTACAATCCTTCAGTTGTCGGGTTTGCCAGCTCAGACTCTCGAGGAAAAGCCCTCGCCAGAGCAAAGCGAATCAGGCAACTGGGTTACTCTGAATTATTATGGATGCCTCATGGGAGGGTGCTTTATGACTTCGACCCCAACCGCAATCACCGAACGATTGACACTTTACGACATCAGTTGGGAGGGGTATGAAACCCTGCTGAATGTGCTGGGCAATCGCCCTGTTCGCACAACCTACAGCCAAGGGGTAGTGGAACTGATGATTTTGTCTTATCAACATGAACGCTACAAGAAACTATTGGCTCGGTTTGTCGAAACCTTGACTGAAGAGTTAGATATTCCAATCGCGGGGGGTGGCTCGACCACGTTCAAGCGTCAAGATTTAGAACGGGGATTAGAACCGGACGAATGTTTTTACATTGAGCATGAACCCGATGTGCGAGGGAAACAGGCGATCGATCTGGCGCAAGATCCTCCTCCCGACTTGGCAATCGAAATTGACATGACCAGCAGTTCTCTCAACCGCATGGCCATTTACGCCGCTCTGGGCATTCCTGAAGTCTGGCGGTTTGATGGTACGACGCTGGAATTTTTCGAACGGCAAGGCGATCATTACGAACGGCTGACCCACAGCGCCACGTTCCCCACAATTCAGCCTTCTGACTTCACCCGATTTATCACCCTGGCAGAAACTACGAACGATACCACGGTAATCCGCCAGTTCCGCAGTTGGGTGCGTCAACGAATGGGTAGCCCTTTTTCGTAATGGAGAAATCGCAAGAGCAGGGCAAGTAACGAAAAAAGGGTTCTTCCAAGTGGAGTTTACACTAGAGGGGCAGCTCATACACGGAAGGCAGCGCTTTGGAGATCTGAATCAACCCTATAAAATTTAGAAAAGTACTAAGTTGTCACAGTTTTTGGATCAACACAAGATCCACGCAAACGTTTTGTAAATGAATTGCGAAAGCGTACTAGACAGAGCAATTTTGCCCAAATTTGGCCGCTGTAGAAATCGTAACTAGCCATATTGATTTCGTACACTAGAGAAACATAGCCTTCTCAACAGAACTTGCCCATGCCAGCCATTCAGTCTCGCGATTCCAATATTTCTACAACCTTAGCTGCCTGCAAATGGTTGCTTCGAGAATATTATGGCAATCGTCTGCAATTGTTGGTTCTGTTTGGCTCAGCCGCACGACAAGATCTCAGTCCCAATAGCGATCTCGATCTGCTGGTCGTACTCAATCCACCAATCGATTATTTCAGCGAATTGCGAACCATTGTGGATCTGCTGTATCCGATTCAGCTCGAAGCTAGCCATTGGATTTCGGCGAAACCTGCGCTCTATTCTGAGTTTGAGGCAGGAGCAACTCAGCTTTATCGCAATATTCAGCAAGAGGGCAAAGTGCTGTGAGTCACGATGATGAGATTGCGGCTATAGCGTGCGGTGCCGAACAAGCTATTGAAACGTCAGAGCAATTTTTGAGACAAGTTCGTCAACTCTTGAATCTTAGATAAAGAAAGGCGTAAATGTGCTATGAAAACCTTCCACTCGGTTGTTTACAGGCGCGGGGTTTTCAGTCGAACGTTGATTCTCTGAGGCGGGCATTTGATCTCTGTGCGAAGCGTTGAAAATAGGGAAAATAGAACTGGATAGCCGGATTAAAGGCAAGTTAGGAGCAAAACCATGAGTGGACTAAAAGAGCGATATTTAACCGATGAGCATGGTACAAAGGTTGCTGTCATCTTGAGCCTTGAAGAATATGAGCGTCTGCTGGAAGCATGGGAGGAATTGGAGGCAATCCAGGCATATGATGCAGCAAAAGCGTTAGAAGATGAAGTAGTAGCTTTGGAAGCGGCAATTGCTGAAATTGAGCAATCCCGACAAAGTGCACCATGAGCTATCAAGTCTCACTGCTGCGTCGTGCCCAAAAGGAATTAGCAGGCATCTCTGAACCCGCCTATATCAAAGTTCGAGATGCGGTGCGGGCACTGGCAGAAGATCCTAGACCATCAGGTTGTCAGAAACTGAAAGGACGAGAGGGATGGCGGATTCGAGTAGGAGACTACCGCGTCATCTATGAGATTGATGATGAGCAGCAGATGATTCTAGTGGTTCACATTGGTCATCGTCGAGATATTTATCGTTAAGGGGGCTGTGAGCCTAAACTGAAAAACATCGAATGACTCAGGATTTCGACCGCGCTTTTTCCAGCCTTGCTGCGGTGAAGAACAAAGTTTCATACTAAAAGTAGCTTTGACCTTGGTTCTACCTGCTATGCCGATTCTAGAAACCGATCGAGTGTATCTGTTCAGTCAGTTTGCCGAATTTAGCCAGCCCCCGAATGAAATTTTGGCTGAGCTAGGGTATCAGTACTCGATTCAGCCTCTGGCGCTTCCCACAGCTCCAGTAACGGATGTGGCAGATTTGCGGCAAACTCTGGAGCGGCGAATCCAGTTAACGCCTTTAACGAGTGAGCAGGCACGGCGAGAGGCTTTGGTATCGCCAATCTTGTTTTGGGTGGTGGAGCAGCTCAATCTGCGGCTGAATATTGAGTATCCGGTTTCGGGACAGCGCGGGAAGGGAACGCTCGATTATTTGATTCGCGGTGAGGCAACGCTGCTCGTGGTAGAAGCCAAGCAGGATGATTTGACTAGAGGGTTTACGCAATTGGCGGCTGAAATGATTGAGATGGGAGATTGCTATGGTGCGGTGACAACAGGGAATATTTGGCAGTTTGCGCAGTTGCAGCAGACTTCGATTGTGCAGGATTTGAACCTGTATCGTGTTCCGGCGGATATCGCTGATTTGATGGCGATTTTGTTAGGAATTTTGAGCCAACCTTTGGACGCTAAGGAGCCGCTTGAGCAGGGTTAGAAATTGACAACCTTAGAGATTAATCATAGGCAGCGGATGGTTCTCGTTATTCATATTGGTGCATCGTCGAGATATCTCTTACAAATGAACACAATGGAAGAAGGGAATTTTCAACGGTCTCAATTTTATTGCTAAAGAAGATTTGCCTAAAGAGTTTGAGTCCTTAGAGACTGTTTGTAAATGAATTTTAAGAGGCTAGAATCGACTTCACATCTGATCCTCCCTAACCCTCCTTAAATAAGGAGGGAACCGAGTTAAATCTCTGAAGTCCCCCTTTTTAAGGGGGATTTAGGGGGATCTCAATCTTTGTTTACAAACAAGCTCTTAGAAGAAGCGAGTTTGGTGACGAAAGTCCATCAGGAATGCAGTTGAAAGCAGTAGAGAGTTTGTTGGCAAGAAGTCTCTTAGCTTTTCTGATATCTTTGAATATTCCTGTAGTGACTTTCGTTTTGACATTCAGCTAATCGATGGAGTTGGTTCGTGTCTCCTGCAATCAGAGCTAGTTTCTTCTTGCGGCTCCAGCCCTGGATCTGCTTTTCGCGGTAGAAAGCCAGGTCGATGCGATCGAATGTCTCATAGTAAACAAGTTTAACTGGCAATCGTTTAGCGGTGTGCTTTGCTCCCAGTCCTTGCTGGTGTTGCCAAAGCCTTCGTTTTAGGTTCCAGGTACTGCCAGTGTAAAAGCTGCCGTCGGCACATTCGAGGATGTAGGTGTAGGGCATGGTGGTGTTTTGCTTCGACTTCGCTCAGCAAACAGAGGGTGTATGGGTTTGCTGGGTTAATGGGAAGGTGGGAATTGACTTGGCAAACAGAGTGTGTGGATTTATTGGGTCAGCGAGGGTAGTAGCATTGGTTATCTTGTAGTGAGTGTTCCCGGCATAACGGGCTATTCCACCAAGTCAACCCTGGCTAAGCAAAGCCCCACCTGAACCAGAGCTGGCTAAACAAAGCCCCACCTGAACCAGAGCTAACTAAACAAAGCCCCACCTGAACCAGAGCTGGCTTCGGCTTCGCTCAGCCAGCTCTCATTATGTCCAATTGCTGTTCTTCTACTTTTGTTTCCTATGGCAACGATTCTCCTCTCGTTTGTGGGTAGCCAAGACCCCTATTCCAATACCACTCAGCAGCCGGGTTCAATTGTCAGTTTGGTGGCTCATTTGCAGGCGCACCATCAGCCGCTGAAGCGCGCTTTGCTGCTGTATACGGCGGGAACGCAATCGAATGCGATGGACACTAGGGATTGGCTGCTGTCTGAGTCAACATTGACAGAAGAGGCGATTGAGTTGATTGCAGTCGATGAGGCGCTTTCTCAGGATCCGGTCGATTCGCGATTGGCGGTGCAGGAGGCGCGTCGTGCGTTGGAGCGGGCGAAACAGCAGCAAACTTCAGAGGATTGGTTGGCGTTTAATACTTCATCAGGCACACCAGCGATGAAAACAGCCTGGAGTATTTTGCAGGCGGCTGGGTATGCGCCAAATAGTCAGGTGTGGCAGGTGAGGAATCCCAATGAGATCCGGGCTGGGCAAGAGCGGGTGTTTCCGTCGAATCTGGATTTTTTGAAGCGGGAATTTGATCTGAAAGTGGCAAAGCAGCAGGTTCAGGATTACAACTATAGCGGCGCATTGATGACTCTGGGATCTAGCCAGTTATTGACTGACGAAATCGCCGCCTTGCTGCACTATGGCTATTACCGCAGTTCTCGCGACTTTGATCGAGCGGATGCGAGCTTGGGGTCGGTGAGAGGGCAGATTGATAGCCGCTGGACTCAGGAGATGGCGCGGCTGCGGCAAAAGGATGTGAAAGCGCGGCTGCAAGAGGCGTATTTTAACGCTCAAATTCGGTTGAAGAACCAGAAGTATGCTGATTTTTTGATTGATGTCTTTGGGTTGCAGGAGTGCTTACTGAAGCATCTGGTTGAGCGCTATATGGGGCTGCCAGTGCCGGATCGAGCACAGACGCCTCAGTTTTGGGAGCGGATCAAACAAGTGGATCAGGGCAAGCTCTATCGACATTTGCAGAACTACAGATTGCCCAAAGGAGGATCGCTGAGACTAGACGAATCCGTCAGCCGCTATGGGATGATTGCCATTTTAGAGTATGTACCGCAGCTTACTTCGGTGATGCCGTTGATCAATTATTTGAATGACTATTGTGATTTACGCAATCGGGCGGTGCATGAGTTTGCTGGGGTTTCTGAGATTCAAGATCAGGAGAAGCTGCTGTCTACGCTCAAAACCTTGATGAAGCGGGTCACGAGTTTGCCTGAAACCAATCCATTCGATGATTTGAATTGGCAGATTTGCCAGCTGTTGGATCAAGCGTTGAATGTTGCAACATGAACGTTGGCAGAGGATGAGTTAACGTTTGAGGCGCAAGTCCAGCTGAATGAGATAGCAGCACAGGAGGTAGTGGGCGGGCACTGAAGCAACGTTAACGACAACCTGTGGCAGGGAATGATAGGAGCATCCAGGGTGCAGCGTGAAAGATTGGTATGCCTTTTTCTCTGAGGTGACCCTGTGATGAATAGTTGGATACAAATGGCTCAGGTCCAGGATCTGGCAGGCAAACGGGCGATTGGGCCTGTGGGGGTGAATAGTCTTTTAGAAATCTCAATCAAGCAGCGCTAGGGAGGCAATGATGCGAACGCTGTATGTCTCTCAGCAGGGCTGCTATGTTTCGGTGCGGCAGGAGTCGCTGCGGGTGAAGCGGGGTGGGGCGGTGCTGGAGGAAGTGCCGTTGCCATTGCTGGAGCAAGTGTTGATTTTTGGTCAGGCACAGGTGACAACGCCCGCAATTCGGGCCTGTTTGTGGCGGGAGATTCCGATTGGGTATTTGTCGCGGTTGGGTTGGTGCTATGGGCGGGTGTTGCCGATTGGTCGGGGCTATCGCCAGTTGGGACGCTATCAGCAGGAGTTGGCGTTTGGGGAGCGGATGGGGGTGGCGCGGGCAATTGTGCAGGCGAAGCTGAAGAATAGTCGGGTGATGTTGCAACGGCAGCAGCGGCAGCGGGGCACGGAGCGGATTCTGGCGGCGATTGGGCAGTTGGAGCTGTTGATGGCCCAGGTGCAGCGGACAGATTCGTTAGAGGCGTTGATGGGGCTGGAGGGTAGTGGAGCGGCAGTTTATTTTGGGGCGTTGGGGGATTGTTTGGTCGGGGCAGGGTTTGCGTTTGGGGCGCGCTCCCGCCGTCCGCCTGCGGATCCGGTGAATGCGCTGCTGAGCTTTGGCTATCAGGTGTTGTGGAACCATCTGCTGAGCTTGATTGAGCTGCAGGGGTTGGATCCCTATTGTGCTTGTTTGCATCAGGGCAGTGAGCGGCATGCGGCGTTGGCATCAGACTTAATTGAAGAGTTTCGGGCACCGATTGTGGATTCGCTGATGCTGTATTTGGTGAATCGAGGTGTGGTGCGGATTGAGGAGGATTTTGAGTACCGCAATCAGGGTTGTTTTTTGAATGAGTCGGGACGGAAAAAGTATCTGCGGGCGTTTGTGCAGCGGATGGAGGAACCGTTGCAGACGGAGGACGGCACCCAACCCCGCTGGGATTTGCTGACGCAGCAGGTGAAGGCGTTTAAGCGATTTGTCTATGCGCCGAGTTCGGGCTATCAGCCGTATCTAATTCGTTGAAGCAAATTTGCTAAAACCATGTTACTTTATATTGTCACCTATGATATTCCTTGTCATCGCCGTCGCAGGCGTGTATCGAATCTACTAGAGGGCTATGGGCGACGGGTGCAGTATAGTGTGTTTGAATGTGTGCTGCCGTCTCGAAAGTATGATGAGTTGCGTTCTCGTCTGCGTGCTCGGATTAATATAAAGGAAGATAGCGTGCGGTTTTATCCGCTGTCTGGGCATACGCTGGGGCAGGTGGAGGTGTGGGGCGAACCGCCGCTGACGCCAGTACCAGGGTCAGTTATTGTTTAGGAGTTTGGCGAGGTATGGATTTCGTCGGAAACTGCTGCGAGGGATGGCGGAAATCGCTGAAGCTAAGGTTTTGGGTGGAATCGCTCGATGGTTGTTGGGGTAGGGGTTACAGGCTGTTCTGAGGGCTGAAGCGGATGGTAAACTGGAAATGGTTGATGGATCCTTCGCAAATGGCCGCTGGACAAAGCGCTGATTCTGGGTTTGAATGAGGGGAGTCCCCACTCGCTGGGGAAAACAATTGAATGGAAACGACATGTCCCATTGGGGGGTAGGAACAGACCCATACACGTCCCCACTCGCTGGGGAAAACAATTGAATGGAAACCCCAACAAGAGGATGGTTACTATGAAGCTGAGTAAGAGTCCCCACTCGCTGGGGAAAACAATTGAATGGAAACGGCGGCTGCCGATATTTCTAGAGCCACAATTGAGGGGGTCCCCACTCGCTGGGGAAAACAATTGAATGGAAACAAATCAGCCTGGGTCTGATACCAGTCAATGGCGCAGGGAGTCCCCACTCGCTGGGGAAAACAATTGAATGGAAACCTTTTCCTCAGTCGAGCACGGGGCTGCCGTCCGGTAATCTTGGGGTCCCCACTCGCTGGGGAAAACAATTGAATGGAAACTGCTTCCATTGTTTTATGTGTGTTGTGAATTGTAAATGTCCCCACTCGCTGGGGAAAACAATTGAATGGAAACTGCTGCCAATATAAGCCGCATAGGTAACTTTGAGGTTGTCCCCACTCGCTGGGGAAAACAATTGAATGGAAACCCTAAATTAATCTCTTGACGTTGCCCCTTATTCCAGTCCCCACTCGCTGGGGAAAACAATTGAATGGAAACAGTTTCTGCTGCAACGATTTGAGATGCGCCGTAAATTGGTCCCCACTCGCTGGGGAAAACAATTGAATGGAAACAATACCGTACCGTGGGAGAGTGGTATGGAACTGGTGGGTCCCCACTCGCTGGGGAAAACAATTGAATGGAAACATTAATGCCTACTCGCATATCAAGCGCACGCTGGGTAGTCCCCACTCGCTGGGGAAAACAATTGAATGGAAACGCTATCCAGCAAAACATGTCAATCAAAAGTTTTTAGGTCCCCACTCGCTGGGGAAAACAATTGAATGGAAACAACTGCCCGCCATTGCTCAAGGTCGGTCAATTCTAGGTCCCCACTCGCTGGGGAAAACAATTGAATGGAAACATCGTTTGGTCTGGGGATTAGGCGTCGCCTCGATCGCGTCCCCACTCGCTGGGGAAAACAATTGAATGGAAACGACAGCGGTAGGTCTAGTAGTTTCTGTTTCTGTTCTTTGTCCCCACTCGCTGGGGAAAACAATTGAATGGAAACCTTTTAGATTAACTTGTAACGCACTTCCGGAAGCGTTGTCCCCACTCGCTGGGGAAAACAATTGAATGGAAACGCTTGCGTTAACGTCAAGTTTGCTACGTCCAGATTAAGTCCCCACTCGCTGGGGAAAACAATTGAATGGAAACGCGTGAATACCTAACTAACTCGTTCACCAAAGTTGGTGAACGTAAAGTCCCCACTCGCTGGGGAAAACAATTGAATGGAAACCGTCCTTGTCCCACGAACAGTCCAGCAATAACTATATCGTCCCCACTCGCTGGGGAAAACAATTGAATGGAAACTTTACCTGGCTAATTCGATTCCAAACGCAATACTAGTTCGTCCCCACTCGCTGGGGAAAACAATTGAATGGAAACCCTAAGTAGTTTGTGGTTAAAAGGTTTTGTAACTGATTGTCCCCACTCGCTGGGGAAAACAATTGAATGGAAACACAAGAAATTTTTAAGTTCTTGCATTTTAGTTACCTTAACGTCCCCACTCGCTGGGGAAAACAATTGAATGGAAACCTAAACTAAAACACAGAAAGATAGCTTCCTTTATGTTGTCCCCACTCGCTGGGGAAAACAATTGAATGGAAACTTTTAATGAAGACTCGACAAGCACCGAACTTGTCAAGTCCCCACTCGCTGGGGAAAACAATTGAATGGAAACTGCCTGATGTCAGGTTAGCGTTAGTGAATGTATGACGTGTCCCCACTCGCTGGGGAAAACAATTGAATGGAAACTTGTAGCTATTGTCTGGATGGGTGTAAACTACCCATGTCCCCACTCGCTGGGGAAAACAATTGAATGGAAACTTAAATCTAGTTATGAGATAGCTATTGAATCGATTAAGTCCCCACTCGCTGGGGAAAACAATTGAATGGAAACTTTGCAGCTTATGTGTTGTTAATGGATTCAAGCTATATGTCCCCACTCGCTGGGGAAAACAATTGAATGGAAACATTACAGTGTCAAAAGGTTGTAAGACTACTTGGATGGGTCCCCACTCGCTGGGGAAAACAATTGAATGGAAACTTGGTTGGCAGCAAGCCAGCTAAAGCAACAAAGAAAGGTCCCCACTCGCTGGGGAAAACAATTGAATGGAAACTTTGGTTTTGGTAGCTGAACGCGAAGATAATGACATAGGTCCCCACTCGCTGGGGAAAACAATTGAATGGAAACTGCCCGTTAAAAAGCCTGAATAGTACGTCAAATCAAGGGTCCCCACTCGCTGGGGAAAACAATTGAATGGAAACGCATCAAGGACCTGGTGCTGAAGGTTGTAATTACAGGATCCCCACTCGCTGGGGAAAACAATTGAATGGAAACAATCTCTGGCGACTCCCATTCTTCGAATTCAATCATGTCCCCACTCGCTGGGGAAAACAATTGAATGGAAACGCAAATTTAGCACAGTACTCACCGCATTCAGAATTAAGTCCCCACTCGCTGGGGAAAACAATTGAATGGAAACCCTAAGGACACAGTAGCTTCTAAATCTACGGATATTGTCCCCACTCGCTGGGGAAAACAATTGAATGGAAACACTTTTTTTGACATTTCCAGTTTTTTCTTTGAAAATAGGTCCCCACTCGCTGGGGAAAACAATTGAATGGAAACTTGAGTGGATCCACTGGTTTTGATGGGTTAATACGTTCTGTCCCCACTCGCTGGGGAAAACAATTGAATGGAAACTCATTTGGCCCCATAAAAATTACTCCTTTCTAAACTAGGTCCCCACTCGCTGGGGAAAACAATTGAATGGAAACGTCTCAGAGTCAGTTTGATCTGGTTCACCGTATATGGGTCCCCACTCGCTGGGGAAAACAATTGAATGGAAACATAATCGCTGCCTGATGTTAGAAATCTCGGCACTACGTCCCCACTCGCTGGGGAAAACAATTGAATGGAAACATTAATTTAAATATCTAAAGATATTTAGGGATAGTACAGTCCCCACTCGCTGGGGAAAACAATTGAATGGAAACGATTTCTCCAGTGGTTGTTTCTTGTTCTTGCTCATTAGGTCCCCACTCGCTGGGGAAAACAATTGAATGGAAACATCAAGTTATAGAACTTTGGTTTCTCTACCAGGTACCGTCCCCACTCGCTGGGGAAAACAATTGAATGGAAACCCTTGCCTGTGATAGCCCAGCTATCCTGCCATTGAGTCCCCACTCGCTGGGGAAAACAATTGAATGGAAACGTGCCGGTGAGTACCAACACTGTTTGGATATCCCCAAGTCCCCACTCGCTGGGGAAAACAATTGAATGGAAACGTTTTAACAGGGGATAGTTCTAGTACTGTGTTTAGTAGGGTCCCCACTCGCTGGGGAAAACAATTGAATGGAAACTTGGTGATGTTGTTTCTGAGAATCATGTTCTGCTTGGTCCCCACTCGCTGGGGAAAACAATTGAATGGAAACGAATAGGGGTCAAACGGAGGGCACAAGCCAATTTCCAAGTCCCCACTCGCTGGGGAAAACAATTGAATGGAAACGTGCGGCAATGTTCCCATGATCTTGACTAAAGATAGCCGTCCCCACTCGCTGGGGAAAACAATTGAATGGAAACTTCAACGCTGAAGGCATCAGCAGCTTCTTGGATAGGTCCCCACTCGCTGGGGAAAACAATTGAATGGAAACTTAAACCCTTTTGGTGCTTCAATTAGCGATTTAATTTCGTCCCCACTCGCTGGGGAAAACAATTGAATGGAAACTGTTTAATTGTCACAACTTCTCCATGCGGCCTAACTAAGGTCCCCACTCGCTGGGGAAAACAATTGAATGGAAACTTGAACTGGTTACTGAGGTTTCTGAGGTAGAGGGTAGTCCCCACTCGCTCGGGAAAACAATTGAATGGAAACAGCTTGTTGTTTATTCATGGGTTTTCTGAGCTCAACAGTCCCCACTCGCTGGGGAAAACAATTGAATGGAAACTCGGTGACAAAGCTGGCTGCAAGCCGACCCAACCTCAGGTCCCCACTCGCTGGGGAAAACAATTGAATGGAAACACGGATGCAGCCGTGTAAAGGGACGTTCAGTAGAGTCCCCACTCGCTGGGGAAAACAATTGAATGGAAACTTAGCGCCTCCTAGGTCGATGTCGGCGAGGTCTGTAAGTCCCCACTCGCTGGGGAAAACAATTGAATGGAAATGCCCCCCATTGCCGTGCTGATAGCTGTAAGCAATTCTTCTACATCCGTCAGTTTTCAATTCGAGGCAATCGGAGTATTGTTTTAGGTACGGATAAGAGTTGCCTTCTATGGTTTCCAGCTATCAGCAGGTGATCGCGCAATTAGGGATTGACATTGAGCTGTTTCTGCAGCGACTAGAAGCAGGTCTATATAAAAAGCCGCTCAGCCAGCGGGACAAGGAAATCATCTGTTTGTTTTTGCTGGGCTACCGCCGCAAGCAAATTGCCGAGAAAGTTAACCTGTGCGATGCCGAAGTTGGCAATCAGCTCAACGCCAACATTTATCCCAGAATTGCCGATTTGATGCAGGTAGAGCAAAGCGAAATCGCCAATAACTGGGTGTTAATTCTGAATTTTTTGCTGAATCCAGCGCATGGCTATCGGTTGAATCCGGCCACTCAGTTGAACAGCGATAATTTTCAAGGCAGCTTTGGGCGGCAGATGTTCTTCTATTCGCCGGATCAGCGCATTGTTCAGCTTCAAATCAAAGGAACCCAACGGTATCAACAGGGATTATATTACCAAGCGCTGTTATTTTTCGTGAAAGCCTGGAATGAAGAACAGAAAATCTACGGCAGAGGGAATCCAGAAATCTGCATTTATCTGAATAACTGTTTAATTGAATATCAAAAGCCCTTTTTAGAGAAACAGAACATTCCCATCTATACTCTGGCTGTGGTTGTGCCGTTTCATCACAATCAAGGGAGAGTTGCGGCAGAAATTCTACGCGGAATTGCTCAGATCCAATCTCAGGTCAACTTTCAGAATTTTGACATTCCCAGTCTAGAGATGGAATTTTGTCAATCGGCAGAATCGGATGTTGGCCAAAATGGGAAATCTGATCAAGCTGAGCAACCGAAAATCACTAGATCCAACATCTTCTCGGTTTTTGGTAATGCTGGGCCGATTACGTCTAGCAAGCTCGCATTGCAAATCATGGTCGTCAACGATCCAAATCATGTTTATGACCCCTACAATCAGACAGCTGAACGATTGGCCAGCTTAGCTGCTCAGCTCAATCTCAGTGCTGTGATTGGTCACTACTCTAGCGAAATGACCCAAACAGCATTGAAGTTCTATTCGGAGAAGGGCATCGTTTTGATCAATGCCTCTAGCACGTCCGATGAGCTATCAGAGCTGGACGAAACTATGGGGTTTTTTAGACTGACAACCCACGACCGGGTTAGCGCAACGTCACTGATTCACTATTTAGCCACAAGTTCGTCTGGCTCCGGCTTCAAGAAAGCCATCAAGCAAGTGGCGATTATCTATAACGAAAATAGTGGCTATAGCTGTTCCTATCGGGCAGCAGTGAAAGCAAGTTTAGAAAATCATCAAAATCAGCTTGAACTGCAATCAGAATTTGGGCGGTTGGGCGGAGAGTTTGACGAAATTCAGACCTATCTCACCCAGATTCAGCAGACAGGAGTTGATATCGTGATTTTGATTCCCGATGGTGGAATCGAACCAAACTCCTTGCATAATGCCGGATTGATTAGCCGCCTCAATCTGAAAAACTGCATGATTGTAGGGCCAGCAACCTTCTATCAACAAAATGTGCTGCATTGGATGTATGAGCGCAGCCAGCGAGAGAGCAATATAGCTCAGAACCAATTGCTTGCCTGCATTCCTTGGCACTGGTACAGCGAGGAAAATGGTTGTAATAGCCCGAACGCCCTAGCGCGATACTTTTGCCAGTTGGGTAGTCAGCTATGGGGACGTGCAAACGTGACATGGCGCAGCGCCACCGCGTTTGATGCGGTGCTGATCATTCTCAAAACTCTGGAACACCAGCAAGAGAACGAGAGCCTGCTGGTGCAAATGCGCCGATTTTTTAAGGTGAAGAACAAAGCAGTGAAAGGGGTAACGGGCATAGTCAAGTTTCAGGAGAATGGCAATCGCATCGCTCCACCAGCAGAAATTGTAGCCGTGCAGGAAGTCTCGGAGCCGCAGCAAGAAGACGGTCACATCCACGCTGGCACGAGTGTTGAAATCAAAAAACGCTGGGCTTGGGTGCATCTGAGATCTATGTCAAAGCCCGAATAAGAGGGTTGCAAGAGGCAAACCGGCACTCCGTTGATTAGCGACGCTTGATTAGCGACGCTGCTTACAGCTATTTAAAAAAATCCTCACGCCTGTCAGTAGCACGACACAAAAATTTATTGCTTAATAGGGGGTAGGAACAAGCAGGTTCAGTAGATCGCAAATCATGTTGAGATCCCCCCTAGCCCCCCTTACCAAAGGGGGGAACCAGGCCACCCGTGGCTTGAAGTCCCCCTTATGAAGGGGGATTTAGGGGGATTGTGCTATGCACACACTGCGCGAACGAACCTAAGTCTAGTCATCAAAACGCATTCATTTTCGATCTACTGAGGTTGCTCAGCGATTTGTAGGATGAAGCGCTAGAGGATCCGTTTAAAAAGCCCCCTACATCCCCCTACATATTCTGGGGGACTTTCCCGAACCATCGCTGTTCCAAGTTCCCACTAATAAGTTCCCACTAATAGGGGATGATAGCCCTGTGGGCATCCCAGGAAAGGGGGCGGCTCCAGACGACAAATTAATCAACAACTAATCGCACTGTCTGAGCGAAATCAGGTTTGCTCGCAATCAAGTTTGGATGATGAAATCATGTTGAAAGTATTTGCTGATCGTGGTGGTACGTTTACTGACTTAGTGGCTGTTACAGATGATCAGGCCATTGTCCAGCGGCTCGCGCAATTGCCAGAACGCTTTCAAGTGGTTGCCTTACCTGACCAGCAGTGGGTGATTGTTTATAAACTGCTGTCGGAACAGCCGGAACGCTATCAGGATGCGGTGATTCAGGGAATTCGAGATATTTTAGGACTAGAGGCGCACGAGCTAATTCCAGCAGAGGTGGTCGAGGTCGTGAAGATGGGCACCACGGTCGCGACTAATGCCTTGCTCGAACGCAAAGGCGACCGCACGGTACTAGTGACCACGAAAGGATTTGGCGACGCGCTACGCATCGGCTATCAAAACCGTCCCAATATCTTTGCCCGCCAGATTGTTTTGCCGGAGATGCTCTATGAGCGCGTGATTGAAGTAGATGAGCGCTATACGGCCCAAGGCGAAGAATTAGTGCCGATTACCGCATCCGAAGCAGCTCGATTAACTACTGCATTGCAGTCCGCCTACGAGGCTGGGATCCGCTCCTGTGCGATTGTATTGCTGCACGGCTACCGTTACCCAGATCATGAACAGCAGGTCGCGGCAATTGCGGCCCAAATCGGCTTTACCCAAATCTCTGTGTCTCATCAGGTCAGCCCCTTGATGAAATTGGTCAGCCGAGGTGATACTACCGTAGTAGATGCCTATCTATCTCCGATTTTGCGGCGCTATGTTGAACAGGTGGCGGCAGCACTCCAGGGAACCGCGACCCATTCTACTCGGCTAGAATTCATGAAATCCGATGGCGGGCTAACCGACGCTAATTTGTTTCAAGGCAAAGACAGCATTCTCTCTGGTCCGGCAGGCGGCATTGTAGGAGCCGTTAAGACTAGCATTGTCGCCGGATTCAACAAGATTATTGGCTTCGATATGGGCGGCACATCCACCGATGTATCCCACTTCAATGGCGAGTATGAGCGGACCTTTGAAACCGAAGTGGCGGGTGTGCGGTTGCGGGCACCAATGATGTCGATTCACACCGTGGCGGCGGGCGGCGGCTCTATCTTACAGTTTGATGGCTCTCGTTATCGTGTGGGACCACAATCGGCTGGGGCGAACCCAGGACCTGCCTGTTACCGCAAAGGCGGACCGCTCACCGTCACTGACTGCAATGTCATGGTGGGTAAGATTCAACCGGCGTTTTTCCCCCATGTGTTTGGGGCATCTGGAGATTTGCCGCTAGATAGGGCCGTGGTGCAGCAGCAATTTGCTGCCCTGAGTGCTGAAATTCAGCAAAAAACTGGCGACTCTCGTACTCCGGAACAGGTAGCAGAAGGGTTTTTAGCCATCGCAATTGACAAAATGGCGAACGCAATCAAGAAAATTTCGGTGCAGCGCGGTTATGACGTAACTGAATACACGCTTTGCTGTTTTGGAGGAGCAGGAGGACAACATGCCTGTTTGATTGCCGAAGCTTTGGGAATGCAGCAGATTTTTATTCACCCCTATGCAGGTGTGCTCTCGGCCTATGGCATCGGTTTGGCCGATTTGCGTAGCCTCAAGGAAAAAGCCATAGAAGCCCCCTTAACGGCTGGGACCCTGCCCCTATTGACGCAGGTGCTAGAGCAACTAACGGCTGATGGAGCAGCAGAAATTCTGGCTCAGGGGGTCAGTCGCGAGCGGCTGCAAATTCTCTGCAATGTACACTTGCGCTACGAAGGTACGGATTCTGCTCTGATGGTCCGGTTTGGTAGCCTGGATGAGATGCGCTCGCGGTTTGAGCAGGTTTACCGACAGCGCTATGGCTTCACGATGCCAGACAAAGCCCTGATTGTTGAAGCTGTTTCGGTCGAAGCGATTGGGCAAGCAACATCGTTGACAGAACCACTGCTCACGGCTAAACGAATGACTCCTCTGACTCCAATTGCAACCGTTCCGATCTACAGCAAAGGCAGGTGGTACGAAACTCCTATCTATCAGCGCGAAGACCTGCAGCCAGGCGATCGGATTGTGGGAGCAGCCCTAATTATTGAACCGACGGGCACCAATGTGATTGAACCCGGATGGAGTGCCGAACTCACCGATCGCAATTACCTGATTTTGCGGCAGGAGAGCAAGGTAGGGGCAGCGAGCCAGCAGACGTCTACCCATCCACTCCACGCTGTTGCAAAACCCGATCCTGTATTTCTAGAAATCTTCAATAATTTAGTCCGGGCCATTGCCGAAGAGATGGGAGTTACGCTGCAAAATACCAGCTACTCTGTCAACATCAAAGAACGCTTAGATTTCTCCTGCGCCATCTTTGACCAACAGGGGCAGCTTGTTGCTAATGCGCCCCATATTCCAGTTCATCTCGGCTCTATGAGCGAAAGTGTTCATAGTTTGATCACAGCCAAAGGAGCTGCCCTCAAACCAGGAGATGTCTATGTTTCTAACAATCCCTACAATGGCGGCACTCATCTGCCGGATGTCACTGTAATCACTCCTGTATTTATCAATCTAGGCAATCCACCGTCTCCCCTGTTCTATGTTGCCTCTCGTGGCCACCATGCCGATATTGGCGGCATCACGCCCGGTTCTATGCCACCTTACAGCACTTCGGTGGAACAAGAGGGGGTGTTGCTCGATAACTTCCAGTTAGTCGATCAGGGCCACTTCCGGGAAGCAGAACTGATACAGCAGTTAACCTCTGGACCGTATCCAGTTCGCAATTTGACTCAGAATATCGCCGATCTGCAAGCCCAAATTGCCGCCAATGAACGCGGTGTGCATGAGCTAGTGCGCATGGTCGAACATTACGGATTGAAGATGGTGCAGGCTTATATGCAGTATGTTCAAGACAATGCAGAAGAATCGGTGCGGCGCGTGATTGATGTTTTGCAAGATGGCGAGTTTGTCTACGCAATGGATGACGGCTGCCAGATCGGTGTCAAGATTACCATTGATCACCGCGACCGCTCGGCTGCAATCGATTTCACTGGCACCTCTCCCCAACAATCGACCAACCTGAACGCGCCATTCGCGATCTGTAAAGCCGTTGTGCTATATGTTTTTCGCACCCTGGTAGACGATGACATTCCGCTCAATGCAGGCTGCCTCAAACCCTTGCAGATTCATGTTCCAGATGGGTGCATGTTAAATCCCCGCTATCCAGCAGCGGTGGTAGCAGGCAATGTGGAAACCTCGCAGGCAATCGCAAATGCTTTGTATGGAGCATTAGGGGTGATGGCGGCTGCTCAGGGCACGATGAATAACTTCACGTTTGGCAATCAGCACCACCAATATTACGAAACGATTTGCGGCGGATCGGGGGCTGGAAAGGACTTCAATGGCACCGATGCCGTACAAACCCACATGACCAATTCGCGCTTAACCGATCCAGAGGTTTTAGAATGGCGCTTTCCTGTGCTGGTCGAAAACTTTGCAATTCGGGCCAACAGCGGCGGTAGAGGCAAATTTCAAGGCGGCAATGGGGTGATTCGCCGGATTAAATTTCGAGCAGCGATGACGGCTGCGATTCTGTCAGGCCATCGAGTCGTGCCGCCATTCGGGATAGCTGGAGGTGAATCAGGAATGGTGGGCCGCAATTTTGTTGAGCGCCACGACGGCACGATTGAACCCTTACCCGGTAAAGCCGAAGTTCAGATGCAGCCCGGTGATTGCTTTGTGATTGAGACGCCCGGTGGTGGTGGCTTTGGAGTGAACGACCTTGCTTGAGAACCTGTCAATTGAATCGAATTGCTGTTATTTCAAATTTAGAGCACAGATTATGATTACTCCTACTTCCAACTATGGCTTTCCCCCCAACCTACCGACGCAACACGATTCCTCGTCTCGTCCTAAAGACCGAGAGCGGTCATCCCCTAGCGATTGGTCAATGTTGAATAGTTTAACTGCGGCAAGATTGCGCCGTTATCTTCAGAAAACAGAGGACTTGACCGCAGAAAAAATTGAACGAGCCTGTCACCTACTCGAAATCTACCATATCGTTTACCGCCACGATTTGTTGTTGCTCCGCCGCCAAGGCTATTTCGGCAAATGTCCGCCACCCACTTCCCAACAGCTACAGCAGATGGCTCAAAGGCTAACTGACGCAGAGGGCCAAATCTACTCAACGCAATACATTTTATTAGGGCTGAAAACTCTAGCGCTTTATCTAAAGACACAGAAATGAGGTGGGTTGCGATGTCAGTTGTGAAGAGGCTCTGCCTCGGTGCTGCTTCCGGTCTCTCATACCATTTCCCTTTAATCGGGCTACAGATTACAGCATTCGGTGGGTTGCGGTATGCAGCTTCCGTCATTCAAAACTCGGTTCGGCTGACTCACCGGAAGCCAAAACTTAAAACTAAGAATTGGTATTACTCGGTCAACAAAAACTCTAAACTTTCGCCGCTCGTGATTTGTGCTTGTTGATGGCTAATTAACTTTCGCTGTAGATCTTGAACGTGTTTGTCAACCCATTGAAAGGTGATGTGGGTAAATGCATGAGCAGCGGGTTGTTCGTGAGAACCAGTGTAATGTTCTATCCACACGGTGGTGTCAGGATTGAGCTTAAAGTCATAGATGATTTGCTCGACTACATGGGTCATTAAGAAGGACGCGAATTGTCCCGACTCTAGGCGCAGATTAGAAATGACAATAGTTTGCTGCTCTGGGTGAGAGAAATAGATATAGAGATGGCATTGTAGTTTCCAATGGCCCAGAATGCGATTGTGCATGTAGCAGCGATAGCCTTGATCAATAATTTTCATCTTGTCATATCCTTGCAGTAAGACTGATTGGATAAACACGATTTGAGAATCAGAGATAGCTGGTTCCACATTCGTCGTTTCTCCAGAAAACCATTTGCTCCCAACTTTTGGGCTTGACAGCGCATCTTGTCATTGGGATTGCTGCTCATTAGCAAAAATGCTGTATCAGCAACCGATGCATTTTGTCGTAGCGCTTTGAGAACATCTAAACCGTTTAGTTTCGGCAAATCGAGGTCACAAATCACAGCATCTGGATGTTGAGATTGAATCAACTGTAATCCGGCAATCCCGTCACTGGCTGTCTGGACCGAAAAGCCTTCTAGCACCAGCCAAGTTGTTAAACTTTTCCGAAAGGCTGGATCATTTTCAAGAAT
Organism: Leptolyngbya sp. NK1-12; assembly: GCF_032598965.1. Classification (NCBI taxonomy): domain Bacteria; kingdom Bacillati; phylum Cyanobacteriota; class Cyanophyceae; order Leptolyngbyales; family Leptolyngbyaceae; genus Leptolyngbya; species Leptolyngbya sp. NK1-12. The sequence continues at coordinate 3,308,484 of NZ_CP053586.1, read as the reverse complement.
TAGAATCATTGGTGCATTCAAACTAATTTTGAAAGTTTAGCGAAATCGACCTGCAATAATTTCGGGAATGCGCTCCCAAATGCGAGATTTATCTATCCAGCCATCGACTCGATAACGCTGTGCTTCTTGGTAAGCTGCATCTTCACAACCTGCGGTCATGATAAAAAAGAAGGTATTGGCAATTTTGGGTTCTTGGCGAATCAGTTTGAGCAGGCTCATCCCATCTAAGATCGGCATGTGTAGATCGCAGAGCACCATATCGGGCTGCTCGATTCGAATCATTTGTAGACCTACTGCACCATTTTCGGCAGTGAGTACAAAAAAATTTTCCAGGTATAGCCAGGTTACCAACACTTTTTGAAAATCAAGATTATCTTCGATAACCAAAACTGTGATCATGTTTAGAAGTTCTAATAAGAATTAATCCATAGAAGATAGATATCGCTATGGTACTCTATCGAGAATGCTGCTTAGAGAAATATGATATCAATTGAGAATACTGCTTAAATAAATCCGATATCATTTCATGAAATCATACCCATCCCAAAAGTTCAGCCGTTTGCTTTGTCAGTCGGAACGGATCAAAGGGTTTGGCAATGACGCCCTTCACACCCAATGCCGTTAATTCACTTGAATTCAAACCAGAAGAATAGGCAGTGATGATGATAACAGGAACTGCTGGAGTATCTGCCAAGTGAGTTGTGTTTAGTTCTCTGAGCTGTTGCAGGAACGTAATTCCATCCATTTCTGGCATCATTACATCCAGAACGATGGCTTTAGGGTGTTGAGAGGCAACCAGTTTTAACCCCTCCTGCCCAGACTTGGTCGCAATTACTTTCCATCCTGCTATATCTTCAAAGCAATTGGTAATCACTTCTCGAACTGGATCGTCATCCTCAATTACTAACAAAACAGGCTGAGCTGAGCTGGCTTCCATCGCTTTGATCCTTCCACACTATGTCCCAACTCCAATTCCACGATTGCCGCAGCTGCGAACTGAAAGATGAATTGAAACGTGAGTCAAACCATTGAAAAAAGACAGACGGAATTCAGAACTGAGGGACCAATCTCAGCAACCGATGCAATGGATTTGAATAGCAGCGTCGAGAGTTTGGAGTAACCCCCTGATCTTTTCTGCCGTATTCTTCTCCCCTCGCACTGCACCCAGTTGTGAAACCTAGGGCTGATAAAAACATACCTCCCCAATTCAGTTCTTGCATTCCCTCTGTCTACTCATGTTCCTCAGCTTGCAAGTGTTCTGTGAACGTCTCCTAATTTAGAAATAAAGTTTGAGGAATTTCTGAAGTTGTAAAACGTTACAATTACTAGCCAAAACCAGTACCAGCCAAAACCATTACCAGCCGAATGCCTCAGCCACCTGATCAATCAGCAGGACTGGATCAAATGGTTTTTGAATTACGCCCGCAATGGGCAATTTGGCGAACTGGGCCAAATCACTGGCCTGCACCCTGGCCGTCAACAACACGACGGGAATGGTTTGCGTCTTGGGGTCAGCCTTTAGAGCTTGCAGTACTTCAAACCCATCCATTCCTGCCATCGAAACATCCAGCAGAATCCCATCCGGTTGGTCTGAGGCAAGCTCCAACCCCTCGAGTCCCGACGAGGCTGTCCAAACTTCCCAACCCGCCAGCTCTTCCAAGCACCCCTGGATGACTTCTTGAATTGGGGCTTCGTCATCAACAATTAGGACACGCTTACTCATCAGCATCGGTATGGCTTACTTGAGAAACAATCGGCAACGTGAAATAAAAGCGACTCCCCTGCCCCAGAGCACTCTCCGCCCAAATTTTGCCGCCATGCTGCTCGATTATTTTACGACAAATGGCTAAACCCAACCCAGTGCCGCCGCGCTGACGCGAATCCGATGCATCCACCTGTTGGAACTGCTCGAAAATAATTTCTAACTTATCTGCCGGAATGCCGCGCCCCTGATCTTGGACGGTGAAGAGGACGAATGGGGAAGGTGGGGAAGGTGGGGAAGGTGGGGAAGGTGGGGAAGGTGGGGAAGGTGAGGAAGAATTAATCTCCCCCATCTTCCCCGTTCGGCAAGGCTCACGAGCCGCCATTTCCACCCCAACCCACACCACCCCGCCAGGATCAGAAAACTTAATGGCGTTACTGATCAAATTAGTCAGGGTTTGCAGAATCGCGTCGGGGGCGGCCCAGACCTGCATGGGGGCAGCGGTGAGGCTGAGGCTAATTTGATGTTCTTCCGCACTGGGGCGCATGGTTTCTACGGCCTGTTGGAGTAGATCGGCGGCGTTGCATGGCTGCATCACAAGCTGAACTTTGCCGGACTCTAGCCGTTGAAAATCGAGGATGTCGTTAATCAGCCGCACTAGACGATCGCTCTGCTCGGCGGCCACTTGTACCATGCGTTTGGCTTTTTCGGGTTTTCGCTCATACACGCCAGCAGCCAGTAGACCCAAAGCTCCGCGAATGGCAGTGAGGGGAGTGCGCAACTCGTGGCTGACGGTCGAAACAAACTCACTCTTCATTTGGGCGACGCGGCGGCTTTCGGTAATGTCTTCGATGGTGCCAACGACGAGCAATACTTGGTCTGAGGCATCAGCAATCGGGGCTGTTTGAATCCGGACATAGCGAATGATGCCATTGCGATGCAGAAACCGAACGTCGTTGTAGATGCTGCCTTGTGCAGCGACAGAATCGGCTTGCCATTGGGCTAACATCCACTCAGAATCATCAGGGTGAATAAACTGCATCCAGCTATAGCCCAACGATTCGTCTAGCGAAAAGCCGCCTATTTCTTGGGCACGCCGATTGGTGTAGGTGATGTAGCCTTGGGCATCGGCCATGAAAATCCCGATCGGTGCCGCTTCACTGAGGGAACGAAATTTGGCTTCACTGGTGCGGAGCGCGGTTTCAGCCCGTTTGCGTTCTCGGATGTCTACCAAGGTGGAGCGACTTCTGATGTACTGGCCGGCGGCATCTGTGAGGGCGGTAGCATTCACCTCTACCGGCAAGATCGAGCCATCTTTACACTTAACTTCAAACTCCAGGTTGTTGATCCAGCCCTGCTCGACAAATTTGGGAAAGTTAGAGAAGAAACTTTGCTGACTGTTGGGAGTTAAAAGTTCGGTGTAGAGCCTCCCAATTACTTCAGAACGGTCATAGCCCAACCACTTCAGCTCAGTATCGTTGATACGGATCAATCGTCCCTCTGCATCCAGCGAATGATAACCACAGGGCGCATGGTTATAGAGGTCTTCTACTTCATCGACATATTGTTTAATTGCAATTTCTGCCCGCTGCCGCTGCCGAATTTCCTGCTCTAGCAACGCATAGATCAGCGTTAGTAAAGCGAAACTGAAGCCATACCCCAGAATATTGAACAGGTTGGTTACGGATAGGGCGATGTTCGGGGCTTGGGCGCGCTGCTGTAATAGAGTCTGTTCCTCCTCCTCCATAGTCTTGAGGAGCGTTTGGATCCCCTGCTGCATCTGGATATCCTGGCGGGTTAACGCCGCCTGTTCCTCTGTCGCTGTGGGAGGTAGCTGAATGGACTGTTGCAGTAAGCGCATCCGCTGCTTAATTAGGGGATTTACCAGAGCTAAGCGCTGTTGTTGACGGGGGTTGTCTGCCGTGAGGCTGTCTAAGCGCTGCAAGGAGGCTTGGGTGCCTTGAATACCCTGGCGGTAGATTTGCAAAAATTCCTGGTCTTGGGTCAATCTATAAGCCCGCCGTCCTCGCTCTGCATTTTGGAGGCCATCCTCAACATCTTGAATCGTTCCCAACACCTGATAGGTATGTTCCACCCAATAGCGATTGGCGGCCAATTGTCGCGTGTTGAGATAGGAGGCCGTCCCAACTCCACAAAGTAATAGGAGAGAGATGCCCAAGCCGCCGCGCAGCAGGAGCTTATCTTGGAGCCAGCACCGGGACGCGATGAACCTGGAGAATTGTTGCTTCATTGTTCTATGCATTCTTCAATGTCCTTGCCCGTTTGCTCTCGAAAGCCTGTCCGTTTTAGCCGTCGCACAATCCGCTCGGTGACTTCGTGGGCAGCGGCTGATTTGGATAGGTAGTCATCGGCTCCGGCGATAAACGCTTGGTCGATTTGCTCAGACTGGCTGTGGCTAGAAAGAAACACAATTGGGAGCCTAGACCAATAGAGATCGCTACGCACGACGCGACAGAGCTGGAGGCCATCCAAGTCGGGCATCTCTAAATCTAGAATCACCAAGCTGGGGGCAGTCTGCTGCAACATTTGCCAAAAATCCTGTGGCCGACTTACCCCAATCACCTCTATGCCCAGAGGCTGGAGCAGAGCGGTGAGATAGGCAATCACGGCGTCTTCATCATCAACCACCATGACGCGATTGACAGGCATGTTTGGCTGCTGCAGACTGCGCATGATCGCTGCTCGGATAGTGTCTAGCGGCAAGGGTTGCTGCAAAACCAAACAGTTGCCCAACTGAGCTGCGGCTAAGCGATCTTGCAGGCGGTCTCGTGTGGTCAGGGCTAGCAGGGGAATCGGCTGGGTAAGCTGACGCAGTTCAGTCCACAGCTCAGGGGTAATGCCGGAAAGATCGAGATTCAACAGAATCACCTCAAGAGGTCTTTCCTGGAGAATGGCGCGAGCCGCTGCTAGATCAGCCGCCACCTCAATCTGAATGCCCCAGTTGGGTGCTTGGGTCTGAAGTTGGTGAATCAGAGGTTGATTGGTGTCAATTACTAAGACGAGCGGCAATTTTGGATTTTGGAAATCTGACGATATGGGGAAAACTGGGCACAGGCTAGATCCGATTTGAGTGGTAGAGCCGTGCTCCGATTGCGCATCTGAGTCCTGAGGTTGAATGGCCTGAGGTTGAATGGCCTGAGGTTGAATGGCCTGAGGTTGAATGGCCTGAGGTTGAATGGCCTGAGGTTGAATGATTTGATACAGCTCCTGCACCGTTTGCTTCAGGTGGGCAAACTGAGTGGAGTCTAGCCAAATTTGTGGCTGTAGCCAGTCTTCTAGATGTTTTGCCAAATCGGAGCCGTTGCTCAAGCCAAACATACCGAGCGACCCCGCTAGTTTGTGAGCGGCTTGCTTTGCCTGCTGACGCAACTCAGGTGTCAGGTTGTCATTTTCTAATCTGGTAACAGCCTGCTCCAAGATTTGCATATGCTCGATAAATTGCTGCTTCGAGCGTTGCCAAACTCGGGCTGTGATGGCTTTGACCTGCTCGCGGTGGATGGCTTGCTTGCTAATGGCTTGCTTGCTAATAGCCTGCTGAGGTTGATTGGCTTGAGGCGGCGTTGGTGCCAGTGAAGCAGAGGGTGGCCGTAACCGATAGCCCATGCCATGCACGGTTTCGATTAAATCGGCTACCCCGGCAGCTTTCAGCTTTTGTCGCAAGCACTTGATATGGGTGCTGACGGTTTCTTCGCCCGGCGCTTCGGCTAAGTCCCACAGCCGATCCAGAATTGCACTGCGGCTAAAGACTCGTTTGGGGTGGAGCAGCAGCAGTTCTAATAGGCCATATTCCTTAGGCGTTAGGTGAAGGAGGTGCTCGCTGGAGGCATGGATTGCCACAACTTGACTGTTAGCAGCATCAAAGCGCAGATTTTCCCAGGTAATCACCGAGTTATCGAGCGCTTTGCCACGCCGCAGCAATGCCCGCACCCGCGCCAAGAGTTCTTCTATGTCAAAAGGTTTGACGACATAGTCATCGGCTCCGGCATCGAGGCCGAGAATCCGATCGCTGGTGCTGTCGCGGGCGGTGAGCAGCAGAACCGGGTTGACATAGCCCTGCGAGCGCAATTTCTGACACAACCGCATCCCATCTAGCCTGGGCAGCTCAATGTCGAGCAAAATTAGGTCATACTCATACTGCTGGGCCATCTCTAGGCCGGTTTGTCCATCTGCTGCTGTGTTGACCTGATAGTGATGCGCCGTTAGGCTCTGAGTCAGAATTGAACAAGTAGAGGGATCATCCTCAACTAGCAGAATTTGCATCAACATTTCCCAAACCGGCTCAGGCATCGACTCCAAATAAGCTTATGTTTTATAGTAACGATTTCTTTATATCACTGACTGTAGACGGATAGCAGTCCACATGATTCTAAGTATAGATTGAACGACATTTGTGTAATAAATTACCTAGCCATCTTTCTGCGCTATTGTCCATACTCCAAGCCTGACTCCTCACCCCCATAAATCCCCCATCATGGATCTCTTATTTGCTTTACTGACTTCGTTTGTTCTCCTGATTGTTAGCGTTGTCAATGGTGTCTTTATTGTCTATCCACTGTTTTGTACGCTGATTATTCTGAGCCTCGTACTAATGCGCAAGGGATTTTCCATAGCAGCGCTGGGACAAATGGCAATTCAGGGCAGTCGTAAAGCATGGCCGGTATTCTCGATCTTGCTGCTGATTGGGGCTGTGACTTCCACATGGATGGCGGCAGGAACAGTTCCTGCGATTGTTTACTATGGTATTCAACTGATCAATCCCCATTGGTTTATTCTGGCCTCTTTTTTGTTGACGAGTTTGGTTTCGGTTTTGATTGGCACATCCTTTGGTGCGGCAAGCACTATCGGTTTGGCGCTGATGATTATGGCCAAGGGCGGTGAAGCGAATCCCCACCTAGTGGCTGGAGCGGTGATTGCTGGAGCCTATGTAGGCGATCGCTGTTCTCCGATGTCGTCGAGCGCTCATTTGGTGGCGGCCATTACAGGCACCGACCTTTATGCCAATTTGAAAAACATGGTCAAAACCGGACTGCTGCCCTTTGGCCTTGCCTGTCTGCTGTACGCCGGTTTGTCTTGGCTGTACCCGGTTGCCACCAGCAACCGCTCGCTCACTACGGAACTGAAGCAATTTTTTGATTTGAATGGCCTTGTACTGTTACCAGCGCTGATGATTCTAGTGTTGGCGCTATGCCGCGTAGAAGTAAAGCGTTCGATGCTGATCAGCACTGGCGTTGCTATCACCCTTGCGGTGTTCCATCAACACTACTCTTTCTGGCAGGTGTTGCGCTTTGCGCTGCTGGGCTTTCGCCTCGACGCCGACACTCCCATTCAGGCCATTTTAATCGGCGGTGGCATTGTATCAATGGCTAAAGTATGTAGCATTGTCCTGATTTCTACCGCCATTTCGGGATTATTAGCAGGAACAAATGCGTTACAGGGTATTGAACAACTGCTGAAATCTGCTCAGTCTCGGCTTGCTATCTTCCTCAATACTGTGCTGGTGGGAATTGCAGCCTCGGCCTTTGGCTGCACACAAGCGATTGGCATTCTTCTAACCGAACATTTGGTGCGGCAGCAGTACGCAACCAGTTCCAAAGACCCAACCGAACTCGCGCTTGATTTAGAGAATACAGTCGTGGTGTTGGCTCCGCTAGTGCCGTGGAATATCGCTGGTTTGGTCCCGGCCACCGTGCTGATGACCGACTGGCGGTTCATTCCCTTTGCGTTTTATCTGTACCTGATCCCACTGGTGGTGATGCTGCAATTGTGGTTCAAGCCAAACTCGATGCGGCCTTCGCAGCAAAACTTTAGATAAAAAGTAGGCAGAAAGCAATTCCGGCTGCTAATTTCTCTTATTCTAGAAAACATTCACGCCATAAATCCCCACTAGAGGAGCATCCCCATGATCCCAGGAGAAATGCTGATTGAAGCCGGCGAAATTGAGCTAAATGCAGGTCGCCCCACTGTCACCCTGACTGTAGCTAATACCGGCGATCGCCCGATTCAGGTCGGCTCCCATTTTCACTTTTATGAGGTGAACAAAGCGCTATCGTTTGACCGCCAGCAAGCGCGAGGCATGCGGCTTGATATTCCGGCTGGCACAGCCGTGCGATTTGAACCTGGGGATGAGCGAGAAGTGACACTAGTGCCGTTTGTAGGCAGTCGCCAGGTCTATGGACTCAACGGTCTGGTGAATGGTGCTTTGGATGTATCTGAGGATCAACCTGCTAAAAAGACTGACAACAGAAAACCTGACGATAAAAAGAAGGGCGGCAAGAAAAAGAAATAGGTGAACAGCGTTAATAGCTTGAGAGTTTGAGACAAGTAGAGCACCTCAATTAAGTAGGTGGGCGCAATGATTGAGAAGACGCATTTCGACTCCGCTCAATGCGCAACTTTTCGGGGAGCAGAGGGTTGAGCGGAGTCGAGACCCGGCATTGTGGAGCGAAGATTAATTTAGCCTACCTACTTATGCTGCAAATGATGGTGCCTACAAACCGCCCACCGACGCAAGCAAGATACCCATACTCACCTGTCATTTACCACTCACCCATCCACCCATGTACAAGCTCTACGACTTCCGCCCCTCTGGCAATGGCTACAAAGTCAGACTGCTGCTGACCCAACTCGGCATTCCGTTCGAGTACATCGAGAAAGACATTCTGAAGCGTGAAACCCGCACGCCAGAGTTTTTAGCCATCAACCCCAACGGACGAATTCCCGTGCTAGAGCTTGAACCCAATGTGTATTTATCCGAATCCAACGCGATTTTGATTTACCTCAGCGAAGGCACCCCCTACCAGCCGGAACCCAAACTAGAGCGGGCCTATGTGATGCAGTGGTTGTTTTTTGAACAGTACAGCCACGAACCCTACATCGCAACCTCTCGGTTTTTGTTGCACTATGCCACAGACCCTGAACAGCACCAAGCGGTGATTGAACAGAAGCGCGCTCCCGGCTATGCTGCCCTAGGCGTGATGGAACAACGGCTGCAAGACCATCCGTTTCTCGTCGGAGACCGCTACACGATTGCCGACATTGCCCTCTATGCCTACACCCATGTGGCTGATGAAGGCGGCTTTGATTTAAGCCAGTTTCCGGCGATTCAAGCTTGGCTGACTCGTGTCCAATCTCAGCCGAATTATGTTGGCATTGGTTGCTAAGCAGCCAGGAGTCAGGAGTCGGAATGGCGTTTAACTTCTATATGGGCACGGTTTAGCTGTATGGGGAGGTCTCCATTACTTCAAATTGCAGGGCCTATCGATTCTGGAGGGGGCAGCAACCAGTCCAGTCCAGGAGGAATGGAAAAAGAAACCGAGGTTGACAATCAACAGGAATGTGATGATGCCAAATGCCAGCATTTCGTTTGGGTTAGTTGCCGTTTGGGCCAGCGCTTTCTGTTGATTGGAATGTTGCAAGGCAGTCGCCAAGCTAAATTCAGCAATGCCATTATCAGCAGCACAATTGCTACCAACGGGTTCGTTTGCGTCCAGTTCAAACGATTCGCGCCATGCATCGATGGTGTGACCAACCGCAGAACCACGAATAGTAACCTGCGAAATATTCCTAGGTTGAAGCTTGATCAGGCTATTCTTGAGAAAAGTAACCAAGGCATCTCGCTTTGAACTAGCTTGGTATTCAACAAAGATAATTAAGCGTTTATGATAGCCTGTAGCTCTGGTAGTGACCCCCTTATTCCCAAGCGAATGATTGAGCAGTGCAGCAATCGCAACAGGATCGCCCTGTCTAGCCAAGTCTAAGGTGTCAACAGTCATCTTTTTGTCCGCTTCAGTGGATCTACTGTGATTCTCTGTTATTCTGTGTTGATCAAGCCAGTGGATAACTCGGACTTTACAGAAGTTACACCAAATCAGCGAGGAACTGTAAACTCCGCTAAAAATTCCGGATTTGCTTTTGATTCCATGATGAATAGATTGAACATGGTATAACACTTATGCTTCGCTAGGAGGATGAAGCTTTTTGGGTAGAGGCTGGAAACTAGTAGCTAGGGATGCCAACTAGAACAATTTGGCTACCCCAGTTGCATTGGCATAGAATTGCATTGGTATAGAAGTACATGACCTCAAATCAGCCCAATCCTTCTGAACCTCTATTTCGCACTCCTCAACCGAACGAATTGCAATCTGAGGAGAGTAAAGAAGCCACTTGGCAAAATCTAGCTAAACGAGGCACGGAAACTGACACGATTGATGATCGCAAAACCGAGGATGCTAGCGCTCTCACCGATTCAGTCAATGTGATTGAAAATATGGAGAACCTTGCCGATCGTCATCCGCCTAGTATTGACAGCCCCCCAGGGTAACTCTAGTTTTCCTCAAGTCAAAGATTGGATTAACAGAAACTGATTGCACTGAAGCTTCTGGCTGGCTCAGGACAGTCAGTTTTTGCTGTGCTTGCTCTTTAAGTTTGTGTCAGATTCATCGCCTGATGAATAATACTTGTTCTTCAAACTAAAACGATAAAAGGTGCTGTTGAATTACAGAATGATTCAAGTGATAACTAGATAGATAATCGCGGCAACAATTCCGATGATGTTGCGCCTCGTGAGCATGATTGAGGATATCACAGGTAGGCCAAGCTATTTGGGCAAGCCGTAGTGCGGGACTCCCACTAGTAGGTAAGTCTGCGCTACCTCTTCCTGGTAGGGATTTTGCCGTGAACAGATTCTAGAGGCTGCAACTGAGCTTTTTGACACTTGAGCGGAACATAGGTTAAGTTCGGCGAAATACGGGTTGATGCATTTGTATCAGCTCACTTATATCAGCTCACTTATATCAGCTCATGTCAGTAGCGTCAGTTTCCTGAAGCGTGATTTCTATGGCAAAGTTCAATCGCAGTCTTGCGGTAATCGTCGGTATTGATCATTACACCAATGGAATTACTGCACTCAGCACAGCTGCAAATGATGCGAATGCCCTTGCTCAAGTTTTGAGAGAGGCGCACCAGTATGAGCCGATCTGGCAATTGGTTGACCCCGCCGCTCCCCAGACGGGTCTTCCAGCCGCAACCCGAACGAATCTAGAGAACCTGCTGACAGTGACGTTGCCCGCCGTTGTGCAGGAAGATGACCGCTTGCTGTTCTACTTTGCTGGCCATGGAATTGCGCTAAATGGCGATGATGGCCCACAGGGCTATTTGATTCCCCAAGGTGCCACACTGGGCGATGTCAGCACCTACTTGCCGATGCCGCAGGTAGAAGCCTGGTTGGCTCAGTTACCCTGTCGGCATTGTTTGGTGATTCTCGATTGCTGCTTTGCGGGGGCATTTCGTTGGTCGAGCACTCGTCAGTTGATGCCAATTACGCAAGTGATTCATAAAGAGCGCTATGACCGCTTTATTCAGGATGCCGCTTGGCAGGTGATTACCTCCGCCTCCTATGACCAGTATGCTCTGGATAATTTGGAACTAAAGGATGATCGAGGGGGGGATTCTACTGCTCAGCATTCTCCATTTGCTGCCGCCTTGATCAAGGCGCTGAGAGGTGAAGCCGATGCCTATCCTGCGGCCAAAGATGGACGACCGGCGGGGGATGGCGTGATTACGGCTACAGAACTCTATTTGTATCTACGCGACGCAGTTGAGGTGGCAACCGATGCCCAACGGATGCGACAAACGCCGGGACTGTGGTGCTTAAAGAAGCATGATAAAGGCGAGTATATTTTTCTGACTCCAGGGCATGTCCTGAATCTACCAAATGCACCAGAGCTAGACGCGCAGGAGAAAAACAATCCCTACCGCGGCTTGAAATCCTATGATCAAGAGCATAGCGAACTGTTTTTTGGCCGAACGGCATTGACCGAAAAACTTGCTGAGAGGGTTGCCAGCCATTCTTTGACGGTGGTGCTAGGGGCATCGGGGACAGGCAAGTCCAGCCTGGTGAAGGCGGGTTTGATGCCTTATCTGGAGCAATCAGGGCATCATCAGCATCGCCGCTTAAACGATCAAAAACCGTCCGCTCCTGCACAATCGTGGAAAACGTTGGCAGCGATTCGCCCAGGAGAAACACCGTTAACAGCATTGAGTGCAGCCCTAAAACGTCCAGAATCACCGTTAGCAGAGCTGTTAAAAGAGATTGCATTCGATGCAAAAACAGTCAGTCAGGCGATTACCGACTGGAGTTCGCTTCATCCTGATGTCAATCTGCTGCTGGTGATCGATCAGTTTGAGGAGTTAATTACGCTACGTCGAAGTGAACAAGTCATTACACAAAGCCGAAGCGAACAAGAACGCGACCAGTTTTTGGCTCTGCTCGCAGAAGTTTTGCAAACTGGCTCCAGGCAGTTTCATCTAGTTCTGACCTTGCGCTCCGACTTTGAACCCCAGTTCCGGGACACGGCCTTAGAGACTTTTTGGCCGGAAGCTCGATTTATAGTGCCTGCCATGACGCGGGAGGAGTTGCGAGAAGCGATTGAGGAGCCAGCATCTGCCAAGGTGGTGTATTTCCAGCCGCATTCGTTGGTGGATCAGCTGATCGATGAGGTGGCGCAAATGCCAGGGGCCTTGCCGTTACTGTCCTTTACGTTGAGTGAGCTTTATTTGAAGCTGGTCCAACGCTATTTAGCAGCGCAGATCAGCGGTGAACTGGTGGAGCGAGCGATTACGCAAACCGATTACGACGAACTAGGCGGGGTGACGCGATCATTAACACAGCGGGCCGATCAGGAATATGAAGCCTTGATGCAGCAAGATCCGGCCTATGCCCAAACGGTGCGGCTAGTGATGCTGCGGATGGTGGCGGTGGGCGGTGAACTGGCACGCCGACGGGTGCTGTTATCGGAGTTGGAGTACCCAGAGCCGGAAAATACAAGAGTCAAACAGGTCGTGCAGCGGTTTGCGGCGGCTCGATTGCTGGTGAGCGGCACAGATGTAGAGGAGCAGACTTATGTAGAGCCAGCCCATGATGCATTGGTGCAGGGGTGGCAGCGACTGTTGGATTGGAAACAGCAAGATTTAGCTAATTTATTATTACAGCGAGAACTGACGCCAACCGTCAATAAATGGCATGCAGAACAGAACAGTAAACAATCTCTGGGTCTACTGTGGGATGATGATCCGCGTTTACCTTTACTGCAACAGATCTATCAATCAGACCACTCCTGGTTGAATTTGCCAGAAACTGAATTCATCGAACGCAGTATTCGCCGCAATCGCAATAATCGGCTGCGGTTGTTCAGTGCGGTGACTACATTTGTGGGAGTTGTAGGAATTGCCGGAATAATTGCACTGGTCTTAGGGATCAATGCCCAAAATCAATTGCTGAAGGTGCTGATTGCTTCATCGAGGGAACTGTTCGATGCTAATAATCGGCTGGATGCCTTGAAAGAGAGTGTACGAGCTGCTAAACAACTCCAGAATCCATTTTGGGCTACGGTTGTTCCAAAGGATATCCATCAAGATGTAGCCGTTCGGCTGATCAAAGCCAGCTATGGCATCAAGGAGCGCAATCGTCTCAGCCATCCTGGACAGGTTACGAGCCTTGCTTGGAGTCCAGACGGTGAGCAGTTGGTCGTATCCAGTCAAAACAGCATGATCAAGCTCTGGCAGCCGGATGGCAAGCTGCTGCAATCCATTCCACCAGAAAGGTTTGAGATCAATAGCGTTAGCTTCAGCCCAGACGGGCAGACGATTGCGGCTGGAACAACTGAAAATATGGTGATTCTGGCTAAAGTAGATGGCACATTTAAGCTCTTGCCAGGACATGGGGCAGCCGTGACAAGCGTTAGCTTTAGTCCAGACGGCCAACTGCTCGTAACCGGAAGCGCGGATGATTCGGTTAAGCTGTGGCAAATCAGCAATCGTCAACTGCTGCGCAACTTCCCCAATCAAGGCGGTGCAGTCACTAGTGTCCGCTTTAGTCCAGATGGCAGAATGCTTGCCGTTGCGAGTGAGGATAACACAATCAAACTATGGCAACTTGACGGTAGACCAATCGCTATCCTCAACGGCCATCAAGACAGAGTAACTCAGATTGACTTTAGCCCCAATGGTCGATTGCTAGCGTCTGCCAGCCAGGATGGAACGATCAAGCTGTGGCAAATAGATGCGAATATAGATGCGAATATAGATGCGAATAGCTCAGATCGTCAGCAAGACCTTGAGTCAGCATCATTAGCGAATCGCCAAGTTTCTACTCCAATATCTACTCCGGTATCTACTCAAGTACCTACTAAAGCATCCACTCCGGCATCTACTGAGGCCGATCAATCTACAGAGACTCAAGAGACAAAGCCCCAGGACAATTCGTTCAAAACTATCCAGGGGCACAATGGTGCTGTAACCAGCCTCAGCTTTAGTCCAGATGGTGAATCGATTGCTTCTGGTGGGGCTGATAATACTATCAAACTTTGGCAACTCGATGGGGAATTCATCCAAACCCTAGAAGGCCATACGGAAGCAATTACTAGCCTCAGGTTTAATCCCAAGGATGATCAAACTCTAGTTTCTGGCAGCAACGACAAAACAGTCAGAATCTGGCAACTCGGTAATAATCGGCTGCCTGCCTATTTGAAACAGCGGAGAAGCATTGTTACCCAAGTGGATTTTGTGCCAAATTCACAATGGTTGGCGTCTGTAAATGGAGATGGCACAACCAGTTTATGGCAACGAGATGGAGAATTTCTTAAGACTTGGCTGGACACCTCAACGCACATTACCCAGATCGGCTTCAGCCCAGATGGGCAAATGCTAGTTTCTACCGGATGGGAGTTTGGACCGTTTACCTGGCAATTGAGCCTTTGGCAACAGGACGGTACACTGCTGGCGAAACTTGGAGCAGATAGTGAGGAACAACACAGTGATCGGATTAATTACGCCAGTTTTAGTCCAGACGGTCAGATGATTGCATCTGCTAGCCGAGATAGAACGATCAAACTATGGAAACTGGATGGTACGCTAATTAGAACAATCGACGGTGATGCAGAGATGACCCGTGTAATCTTCAGTCCTAAGACCGTTGATGGTGTCTTTTTAGCGTCGTTGGATATCAAGGGTAAAGTCCAATTATGGGATCGGGATGGCACACCTTTGCGCTTTGAACCAGAAAACCGCGATGCCAGTGTGACCAGCTTCAGCTTCAGCTCCGATGGTCAACGCTTGATTGTAGGGCTATTGAATGGAGCGATCGAAACTTGGGGATTCGACGGGCAAATCCTGCAAAGCTTTAGCGGTAGACATACTAGTTACGTCAGCAGCGTTAGGTTCAGCTCCGATAATCGGTTCATTGTTTCAGCTAGCCGCGATCAAACCATCAGGCTCTGGCGTTCTAATGGGACATTGATCGATACATTTAATTGGCATCAGGATGCTGTAAACAGCGTTGCCTTTAGCCCAGATGGTCAGATGGTTGCCTCTGCCAGTAACGATGGAACAATCGGGTTAGGCGCAATTGGCTTGAAACAACTTTTAGCCGATAGCTGCGATTGGGGCAGAAATTATTTTGTCAACAGCAGTTCCAGCAAACTAGATCAGGAGCTTTGTCAAGGGCTGTAAGGGGATTCCTGCAAGATTCCTGCAAGATTCTGCAAGATTCCTGCAAATAGATAAACCTCTTTCAGGCTTACGTACAGCTCCATGCTAGGTGAGTCTCTCAGTTTTCTCAGCAAACGATTAAGCTGCACTCAGGTTGCTGTCAGAGCAGATTCAGGCAGGGGTCGCATTCTAGTAATCAAGCAAGGAAACGAACTCACTGATTCACACAACCTCAAAGGAGCAACTATCATGAAACGCATCGTACTCGCTACTCTCTCTGTCCTAGCTCTGACGGCAACTGCAACCCCTACACTGGCGCTGTCTGACCGCTTCGATGCAGAACGCCAACAGACGATGAACAAACTAAATGACCGCTTTAACCAGGAACGGCAGGACATTCTCAATAAGCTGAATGACCGCTTTGACAAGTCCTATCGCGACAACCTGAACTCCCTGAATCAACGGTTTGACCAAGAGCGGCAGGAAACGCTCAATGCCTTGAATCCTCGCTTCGACAAGTCCTACCGCGATAACTTGAACTCCTTGAATCAACGGTTTGATCAGGAGCGTCAGGAAACCCTGAATGCCCTCAACCCTCGCTTTGACCAGGAGCGGCAAGAGACCTTAAACTCCCTGAATCAACGGTTTGACCAAGAGCGGCAAGAAACGCTCAATGCCCTCAACCCTCGCTTTGATCAGTCCTACCGGGACAACCTGAACTCCCTGAATCAGCGCTTTGACCAGGAGCGTCAGGAAACCCTGAATGCGCTCAACTCCAGATTTGACCAGTCATATCAGCAAAACCTCTATAGCTAACGCGGCTGTAGCTTTCCCTGGTTTGACGAGTTGGCTAGTGCTCCGACGTGAATCGAGCCTCCCCCACTATTCCACCGGCTTGGTGGGGGATTTCTAAAAACCACTGGAGCCAAAACAACTGAACAACTGAATTAACCCGGCGCTTCGCAGTGAGTAGCCGGGATTTTATTCGGGCAGATATGAGCCACGTTTACCTTCTCACCTCTGCTGGACTGAACCGTCTTCAGCAGGCAATTCGAGCCTGGGAGTGGGAGCATAAAGCCCGCTGCACTCAAGAAAGCGTTTGGATTCACATTGTCACGAATCAATGGAAGTCACCATATTTTTACTCACCCTGAAATCCCAGAAATTGTTAATCTGCAAAATAAGCAAGGGAAAGCAGTTCCCTATCAAGTTCGTCAATTTCTCTCTTTGATTGAGCAATATGCCTTAACGTTGGAGGATGAATCATGAAAGCCTATCATATCAATATTTTCTATAGCGAAGAAGATGGTGGTTATATTGCTGATATTCCCGACTTGAAATATTGTTCGGCCTGGGGTGAAACAGAGGAAGCAGCCTTGCATGAAGTCCTGAATGCCAAAAAAGCATGGTTAGAGGCAGCAGAAGCAGAGGGTAAGCCTATTCCTGAACCGAAGTACCGCCCGATCATTTACCAGATTGCTTTTTGAACACGGTAGAGCATCACAGCCCAAATAGCCGCCCGCTGCCCCGTCGACATCATTACCGAGATGGATTTGAGCGCGACCATCATTTCGGAGAGAAGTACGCAATCAGGTTTTTTGACCTTTCTTAGATCGAAAACGCATCCATTCGTTAATCCAAAATCTACAACTCGTCAATCCAAAATCTACAACCGCGAACTGCTGTCCTCATTCTCAAATCCCATCAGCCGCTGCTCTAAAGTGCTGAGCATCACCGATGCTTCTGTATATATGGCTTGCAGGGATTCCAAATCTTGTTTGCTAGCAAGTTCAGCACTGGATGATCCAATTAATTCAACCACTTGATCAAGAGTAGCATTGAGAACCGCAGCAAACTCATATCGACTCACCTGATTGTTGCCTCGAAAGGTACGGTCAGGATAAGTTGTTAATGCCCCAAACTTTTCAACCATTGTTCTGATTGCTTCATAGGCCCAGTGGTTATTGGGAACATCAATAATCTGGCTAGTAGACGTAACCTGGGCGAGCAACAGTTCCGATTGCCTTTCAGGGTTGGAATTGACTTGATTCAATGCAATCAAGCGAGGAGCTGAATCTAAATTTGCATCTTTAGAGAATGCTAATTGCGGAAATTGATTACAAGAACGATAGAAAGCCCTGAGAACGCCATGCCGAGCGTTTTGAGCTGCGTCTAATTTTTGCAAGCTGCTGGTCGAAGTTTCCTGTCTCAAGTCTTTTAAGCGAACCTTCAGGTTTTCTAATTCTGTAGCCATATCTTGCAAAGAGGCCGCCAGGAGAATAACCTCTGATTTGGTAGCAATATCAACGGAGAGAGTTTGTTGTAATTCAATGATTCTCTCCAGCGCTGCACTCAAGGCAACAGCGAATTTACTGCGATTGAGAACCTGATTACCTTTGAATGTTCCATCTGGATACACCAGAGCATCTCCAATACCGTAACGCTCAACTAGCGATTGAATTGCTTGATAGGCCCAATCCGTTGGCAATACATCTGGAATCTGGGTTATGGTACTGACACCAGCGGGAGATGGCGGTGTGGTAGTATCGGTTGATGCGATTTGAATATTGGATTGAATCGAAGCATTGCTGCTCAAAATCTGGCTTCTGGGCAAGGCCGGATTAGGCTTAGATGCAATGAGATGGGATGTAATGAGATGGGATGCACTAGTTGCGGCACAAGTATTTATCGTTGGATCAGACAAGCTTCCAGACAATCTTCGAGCTGCGCGCTCGGCTTCTAAAATATCTAGCTGCTTTGTAACGACCGCTATTTCGGCAGCCACCTCTTCTGAAAATCTTTTGATAATCAGAAGTTGCTCCTGTGTGGCGTAGGGCGCGAAGGCGAGGTTGGCAATTGCTGTGGATTGATCAGCCGTGCTGCCCAACGTCATGGCTAATTCGTATCGCGTCAGCCCTTTGTCTGCTTTAAAGGTTGTATCGCCATAGGCCACGGCAATTCCATAGCGATCGATCAGATTTTCTAGAGCTTGATAAACCTGATCGGTGGAGGCAACATCCGTGAGTTGAGTCACCGACTTAAACACGACAACAGGTTCCTCTAAACCGGCGGCATCGGTCGGGGGTTGGCTGGAGGATGATAAGGGTGTCTGGTTGCCGCTCTGATTGCTGGTAGGCTGCCAACAGGACGATAGGATTAAGCCGATGAAAATGCAGAGGAGTAAGTTGAGTTTGCTTTGTTTTGAGTGGATGGTCGCGATTTTAGGGACCGCGATTCTACTTATCATAGGCTGTTCCATCGGGCAGGGTGGCTCCAGCAAGATTTGCTCCTTCTAGATTGGCACAGCCGCCGAAGTTAAAGCTCATGGTCGCACCCTGTCCATCTGCGTCGAAGTTGAAATCCAGAATGTGGTCTCGCTGGGTGATGGCTGCTTGACTGGCGGGATCGACCGTCAAATTCACCTTGGCCGTTTCCTGATCGGCTTTTAGATTGAAGTTGACTGTGGCACAACCCAGGTCCGCATCTCGCAGATCCGCCTGTGCTAGGTTAGCGTCGGTGAGAATCGTGTTGTTCAGTTTCGCGCCGCGTAGATTGGCTCCTGCCAGATTTGCAGCGGTCAAATTGATGCCGCTCAGGTCTAACCCTGCTAGATCGGCTCCCTTGAGGTCACAGCCTGTACAATTCTTGCTGCTAAGCAAATGATTAACTAGAAACTGGCGCTTCATTGTGGCCGGACCCTGACGGACAGTGAGGAGTCCTAAACCAACGACGAGAGTGATGATTGTCCAGTGCTTTAGCTTCATGAGATTGAGCACCATGCTCCTATTCAGATGTTGAATCGATTCTGGCAAATTCTACAAGCGGTTTGTGTTCAGTTCCGGACTCAAAAAGCACAGCTCGTGTTCCGATTCACTGATCCGAATCAGCTAGCTTCCCTTATGCTGAGACAATGGCTGGAACGCAGGGATTTCCGCCTTTATGCTGGACCGATGACTATCACCGTTACCGTTCGTCGCTGGTTGTTAGGGCTGCTGTTAATTTGCTTGGTGGCAGCTGGCCTCGCTGGCTGTACTGGTCTCAGAACTAGGGCGGCAACAGGAACCCAGCTTGTGCTTAGCACAATCCAAGACCCCAAAACCTTTAACTATGCGCTGAACCAGGAGTTTCCTAGTATTTTTCTGTTTTGCTATCGAGGGTTGACGCGCGAAGAAGGTACTACCGGCAAACTCCAGCCCGACTTGGCCGAATCCTGGGAGATCTCGCCGGACCAGCGGCAGGTGGTGTTTACCCTGCGGGAAGGGCTGCAATGGTCTGATGGAGCACCGCTCACCGCAGATGATGTAGTGTTTACCTATCGGGATGTGATTTTTAATCCCAAAATTCCGGCTGAGTCACAAGAAGCGCTGCGGATTGGTCCAGAACGGCAATTACCCGACGTGCAAAAGCTGGACGACCGCCGGATTCAGTTCACCCTGGCAGAACCATTTGCGCCCTTTCTTGCCGCCACCGCTGGCCCTCCCACCGATATCGTCATCCTGCCCAAGCACAAGCTGGAGCAATCGGTGCAAACCTTGGATGCCAACGGCAATCCCCTGTTTCTCTCCACTTGGGGCACCGGCACTGATCCAAACGAAATCGTCGTCAATGGTCCTTACCAGATTGCTGAATATCGACCGGGCGAGCGTGTAATTTTTCGTCGCAATCCCTACTTTTGGCAAAAAGATACCCAGGGCCAGCCGTTGCCCTATGTAGATCGCATCGTTTGGCAAATTGCCGAATCCACCGATACCCAGCTTTTAGCCTTTCGCTCCGGTGATCTAGATGCCATGGGGGATGTACGTCCACTGCGGCCCGAATATTTTGAGCTGCTGAAACGCGAGGAAAGGCGGGGCCGATTTACGGTTTATACCGGCGGTGAATGGTCGGGAACAACCTTTATTGCCTTTAACTTGAATCAGGCGAAGAACGCTAGAGGACAGTCATTAGTGAATCCAATTAAATCGCGCTGGTTCAATCATGTAGCCTTTCGACAGGCGGTTGCCTATGGGATTAATCGTCCCCGCCTGATCAACAATATCTATCGCGGTATCAGCACCACGCAGAACTCGCCCATCTCGGTGCAAAGTCCCTATTTTCTTGCACCCGAAGCCGGCCTGCCCGTGTATGACTATGACCCAGCCAAAGCCAAGCAGCTCCTGCTATCTGCCGGATTTCAATACAACGCCAACAATCAATTGCTCGATGCTGAGGGCAACCCGGTAGAATTCACCCTGATTACCAACGCTGGTAACAAAATCCGCGAAGCGATGGGCAGCCAAATTCGGGAAGACTTGGCTCAGATCGGCATCCGGGTCAACTTTAGCCCGATTACCTTCAATACGCTAATCACCAAAACCAGCGACACCCGCGACTGGGACTGTGTGCTGGTCGGTTTCACCGGCGGCATCGAACCCCACGGCGGAGCTAACCTGTGGATGAGCAACGGTAGCTCGCATTTGTTTAATCTCGGTCCCCAACCAGGCCAGCCGCCGCTCACTGGTTGGGTCGTTTCCGACTGGGAACAGGAAATCGACCGTTTGTTCAACGCCGGAGCACGCGAGTTTGATCCCGCGAAACGCAAACCTTTCTACGACCAGTTCCAAATCGTGGTGCAGCAGCAGTTGCCGGTAATTCATCTGGTCAACGAAATAGCCCTGATGGCCGTGCGCGATCGCGTCACCGGAGTGAAGTACAACGGCCTGCCGAGCTGGGGGTTGTGGAATGTGGAGGAACTGCGGGTGGAGGAGTGAGGAGTAAGCAGGAGTCAGGAGTCGGGCTTCCCAGAGCGTCAGCCGACAGGAGTCGGGAGTCAGGAGTCAAGAGTCAGAATGAACGCTGCGGTGGTTTTTGGTCTACTATTGCCTACGAGCGCTATCTGGCAAAAGGGGGTATGCTAACGCCCAAGCTATCGGTCGCAGCACCATCTGAATCGTGGCGGTTTTACTCTGCATTGGTTTCCTCCAGAGATGATGGGTTCGCTGGATTAACAGCCGCAAATAGGGCCGAATAGTCTGCCTCGGCTAAACCAAGCTGACAGGCCATTTCTAGAATTTGCCGCACCCCGGTGAGGCTGTCAACTTGAAGGCCAGCAGCTTTGGCTTCGGTGAGAAACAGGTTGGTGTCTTTGAGCAAATGCTTGGTGGGAAAATTGGGATTAGCGTAGTTTTGCTCGACCATGCGCTGAAGTTTTTTGTCAAATGTAGGAGCATAGAGCGCACTCTGCCGCAGAATCTGCATAAAGGTTTCCACCTCCACCCCCTGACGCTGTACCAACCCCAAACTGAGGCCAAAGGCCGTTGTTAGGGCCGCAATTAACTGATTCAAAGCCAGCTTGAGGGCAGCGGCAGTGCCCACTTCACCAATCAGGACTGGTGTTCCTAAATGAGACAACAGCGGTGCCCACTGCTGGAACTGAGCCGGCGTAGCTCCTACCATGACTTGCAGGGTACCGGCCTTGGCTTCTGGAATACTGCCCAGTACCGGAGCCTCCAGATACTCGCCACCATTGGCTTGCACTGCTTCGGCAATCCAACGGCTTTCGCTTGGCCCAATCGTCCCCATCTGGATCAGCGTCCGTCCGGCCAGACTAGGTGTTACGTCTTCGGCCAAAATTACGGTCTGGATTGCTGCCGCATCGCTCAACATCAAAATTACCGCATTGCACTGATGCAGTAGATCTGGCACCGAGGCTGCAAGTTCTACGCCCAACTGCTGCAAAGATGTCAGTTTTTCCGGTGTGCGGTTGTACGCGACTAGAGCCACCCGGTTCGCCAGCAGCCGCTCCGCCATCGGTGCACCCATCAAGCCAGTCCCAATTACGCCAATCATTCGGTGCGCCTCAACTCACTATCAAACTTGCTCTCAGAATAGACTAGTCCCAAACTAGCCATAAACCTCACAACCTAGTCGAGTAGATCCATCCATTGGCTCCAGGTAGCTGCATCATCTGAGCCAGAGCAATCGGATTCTGGAGCGTGGTTTGGCTGACCCGTAACCGCAACAACTGCTCCCGTCAATTGGCTCAATCGCCCCATCAAGGCCATTCCTGCCGTACCCATTACCACCTCGCCCCAGAGCAGAATGCTAGCATCCGGTGTCAAGATCCGTTGCCAGGTTTGAAATTGATGACTGTAGGCTTCTATTGTAGAGAGGTTGAGCCGTGCTGAGCCAATTTGCACAGTTCCAGGCGCACTAGCCGTAAAGATTTGCAGTCGTCTCACAGAGCTGTGGCCCAACAAAACTTCAGTGACTTGCTCAATCCCATCACGGTTTGCATCCAGCAGCACCACTTCCAAGCCCGCATCAATACTGCCAATTAACGGCAGATGATTGATAAAGGTAGCATCAACAAAGGCCAGTATCTGGGTGCTATTTGCTACCAGGCAAGATTGATTTAACCGAACAGATGGCGTGGAAGGCTGGAGAATCAACATAGCAGCAAGAGGTAAAAGCGGGACGAGTTTCAGCAGTCGTATGAATAGATACCAGTGTCACGCTTAGAGTACCCAAGTCTGAGATGGGTTCAACGCAGCAACAGTTCGCTGTGTTATTCTGACTCCTTGAATTTGGATTCTGACTTATGTTTTTGACTCCGAATTCCAAATACAGCGTTTTTCACTCATGTGAGGGATGGAGGTGTGAGGACGAAGCCCCCACTCAGGGGCACTGCCCCTACACCCCGTTTTTCATACTTCACTAGCCTGAAAAAGGCTGTAAATTTATTGAATCAACATCGTCATGTACTTATCTCGCCCACAGGGAGCGGGAATCAGCAGAGTGAAGCGGCTGCGGTCGGCCGCAATCTGCTGGACGTAGAACTCGTTGATTTGGTGGATCAGCTGGTCTTTCGTGTCAATAATCCAGATTTGCACGCCAGCATGATCGCTCCATCAAGCTGTTGCTACCAGTGAAAATATTCGACCTTCTGAAGCGTATTGACAATGTAAATACACCTGGCTACACTTCAAAGCATGGATATGTATTTCGTGCTAAACGGCATTACGTTTGTGTGGGACGCTGATAAAGCGCGGAGTAACCCTAGCAAACATGATGGCATTACATTTCAGCAAGCGGCTGAAGCGTTTTTTGACCCATTTTTGATTGTTGTGGATGCAAGCCGTAACCATGAAGCACGCGATGCAGTAATTGGCATGGATGTTCGATGGAATTTACTTTACGTCGTTCATATCGAGTATGAAGGTGACATGATTCGGATTATCTCAGCCCGAAAAGCAACTCGTCAGGAGCGAGCAGAGTATGAAAGTTGAAGCACTCAAAAAACGATTGGATAAAAACCGTCCCATGACTAGTATCACCATTCGCATTCCCGAAGATGTAGTCGATGATTTGAAGCGGCTGGCACCCTTACTTGGTTTTTCTGGCTACCAACCGTTGATTCGTGCCTATATTGGTCAGGGACTGCGAGCCGATTTAGAGCGGTTCGAGAGCGAAACTGTAACTGCATTGATCGCGAGTTTGAAGCGACATGGTGTGAGTGATGCGGTGATTGAAACAGCGTTGGGTGAAATTACCCACAGTTAGCCTGAGTAATGGAAGCCCTGCTCGTGCTCTTCCACGCCAAACCCGCCATCCGATGCCACAATAGATGGGTTAAAATCTGGCGGTGAGTGAATGGGCAGGTGATTATGACGAAATTTGTCTTTGTTACGGGTGGAGTTGTTTCTAGTATCGGCAAAGGCATTGTGGCGGCTAGTTTGGGCCGGCTGCTGAAGTCGCGCGACTATTCGGTTTCCATTCTCAAACTCGATCCCTACATTAATGTCGATCCGGGCACGATGAGTCCGTTTCAGCATGGGGAAGTGTTTGTGACGCGAGACGGAGCCGAAACGGATTTGGACTTAGGCCACTACGAGCGGTTTACCGATACTTCCATGTCGCGGCTTAACAGTGTGACGACGGGTTCGATCTATCAGGCCGTGCTCAACAAAGAACGACGCGGCGACTATATGGGCGGCACCGTGCAGGTGATTCCCCATATCACCAACGAAATCAAAGAACGCATCCTGCGCGTCGCCAAAGACACCAATCCCGATGTGGTGATTACCGAAATTGGTGGCACCGTGGGCGACATCGAGTCCCTGCCGTTTCTGGAGGCGATTCGTCAGTTCCGCAAAGATGTGGGCGGACGCCGCAATGTGATTTATGCTCACGTGACGCTGGTGCCCTGGATTCCGTCGGCGGGCGAGATGAAAACCAAGCCGACCCAGCACTCGGTAAAAGAACTGCGCTCGATTGGGATTCAGCCGGATATTCTGGTTTGCCGCTGCGATCGGCCCCTGCCGCCCGGACTGAAAGACAAGATGTCCGAATTCTGCGATGTACCGGTGGAGTGCGTGATCACCTCCCAGGATGCTAGCAGTATCTACGAAGTGCCGCTCACCCTGGAGCGCGAAGGCTTGGCCCATCAGGTGTTGGACTTGTTACAGCTCGAACAGCGCCAGCCTGACCTGAGCGAATGGCAAACCCTAGTGGATCGGCTGCACCACCCGCAGCAAACTGTGGAAGTGGCGATTGTGGGCAAATATGTCCGCCTCAGCGACGCCTATCTGTCGGTTGTGGAATCTCTGCGGCATGCGGCGATTGCTGCCTGTACCGAGCTACGTCTGCGCTGGGTTAACTCAGAAGATATTGAACCGCATACGGTAGAGCGATTATTGGCGGGAGTGAATGCGATTGTGGTGCCGGGGGGGTTTGGATCACGCGGAATTGACGGTAAAATTACCGCAATTAAATACGCTCGTGGACACAAGATTCCATTTTTGGGGTTATGTTTAGGAATGCAGTGTTCGGTTATTGAATGGGCACGCCATGTGGCAAACCTAGAAGATGCCAACAGCACTGAATTTGATATTAGCTGCCAGAATCCGGTGATTGCCCTGCTGCCAGAACAGCAAGATGTGGTGGATTTGGGCGGCACGATGCGCCTCGGCCTCTATCCTTGCCGGATCACGCCCCAAACCCTGACCGAAAAACTCTATGGCGAAGAGGTGGTTTACGAACGGCACCGGCACCGCTATGAATTCAACAACGCCTACCGCAATTTGTTTCTGGAAACAGGCTACAAAATCAGCGGTACTTCGCCCGATGGTCGCCTAGTCGAAATCATCGAGTTACCCGATCATCCCTTCTTTATCGCCACCCAGTTTCATCCAGAGTTTCAGTCCAGTCCCAGCAAACCCCATCCCCTCTTTCACGGGCTGATTCAGGCGGCAATTGGCAAACTAGAACCAATGCCGACAGCGGTAGTGGAACCGGCAGCCGCTCCCCTCAGCGATGTAATCGGTTGAAACCATTCCGTTAACGTCACCCCCAATACGGAAAGTTTCGGCCTATCCCCTTAGGCTCGGTGAGGAGGCAGCATTCAGGTGCGTACGCACTGCTTTGCTCCGATCTGTGCTGATTGTGCAACACCGGGTCAGGCGAAAAGATCCGTTCCAAATATGAAAGGGGTGATTCAGTATCTTTATCAGCTCAAGTTAGGTAAAGCCATTCTTTGGTGTTACCTAATTTGGTACTTGGTGACGGTTTACTTTCATTTCGATCCTTCGCCCAAACTGTGGATCAATTCTCTTGGAATCAGCGCTGTGATTGGCACTGGACTGGTGCTTAGCGTTTCGGCAGGCGAGAGGGGGAGAAAAGACCATTGGCAGACCTTCCGGCTATATTTGATGCCCTTTTGCGTCTCCAGTTTCTCGGCCCTAATTAAGGGAAAAGGGTTCATCGTAGTTATCTCACCCAGCCTCAGGGAAACGCTGGTGGCAATCGTGTGCTGCGGTTTGTTTCTGGCGCTGATTCTAGTGGTTAAACAACATTTTGCGAAACGCTCGTGCCCAAGCGTCACTGGGAAAGTAGATCCGGGAAAGTAAGAGGATGTTTGAAACGTATCAAACGTGTTGCATTGCCCCCCAACCCCCCACGAGTGGGGGACTTCCGATCCCGTATGTCTGGTTCACAGTCCCCCATGGATGGGGGATGGAGGGGGCTGGTTCAACGTCCCCCCTCGCGCTTCGAGCGCGGCAACCAACAGAATGGGGGATGTAGGGGGCGGTTTGGGTTGCATCGGCGACTTTTAAAACACCCTCTAACGTTGTTTTTGGTGATCAATTCAGAAGTTTTATGCTCATTTTTGCTGTCCTAGGCTAAAATTCCTGGCGACAAGACGCTAAACGGCTGTCCAACCGGAAACCAGAATCGAGCACTAGAGCAACGCATGAGCAGGAATCAGCAGATGGTCAAAATTTGGCGAATCGTGACCCTAGGCGCGGGGATATTGCTACTCGCTTCACCCAGCGTGGCTCAAACGCCCTCCAGCCTGCTGGCTCAAGCCAATGGTGCGCCCAACCCGGCCCCCAATCCATCAACTGGCCAACCGGCATCACCGGCTCCTCCAACCAATGGGCCAACGGCTGAGTCTCAGTTAGCGCTGGGGCTGGACTATATCCAGCAGGGTCACGTGGATCAGGCGGTTGCCGCTTTTCAACAGGCCGTTGCTCTCAATCCAAGACTGGCAGCAGCTCACTACAATCTCGGTTTAGCTTTACGGCAGCAGGGACACTTGCAGACAGCAGCTACCTCGTTTTATCAGGCGATCCAGGCCGATCCCAACTTTGCTATGTCCTACGCCAATTTAGGCGCAGCGCTGCTAGAAGGCGGCAACCTCACTCAGGCGGAACAGTACCTGCAGCGCGCAATCCAGCTTGATCCCAACATGGCGCTGGCTCACTACAACATGGGTTTGGTGAAACGGCAGCAGGGCAATCTCCAGGAGGCGGTGACAGCATTTCGCAAAGCGATGAATTTAAGTTCTAGCGCCGCAGAACCAGCCTATCATTTGGGATTGCTCTACCTACAGCAGGGGCAGGTGCGCGATGCCGTGGAAGCCTTACAAAAAGCGGTAACGATTAATCCGCAATATGCTGAAGCCCACTACAGCTTGGGTACGATCTGGTATCAGCGAGGCAATTTCGAGGAGGCGCTGAATGCCTTTCGCCGCTCGGCAGAGGCCAACCCCAATTATCCCAATGCCTACTACGGAGCCGGACTAGTATTTTTGCGTCAGGGCAAACCAACCGATGCTCAGCAAGTGCTGCAACATGCCAGAGATTTGTTTGCAGCGCAGCAAAATCTACCCTGGGCCAACAGTGCCGCCCAACTGCTTCAGCAGGCCCAAACGATGAATGTGGCTCCCCAGCCTCAACCTCAATAGCAATTCTCGATAAGATATCCTCGATAAGATGGATAGAGAGAAATAGAGTGAACATCATGGGGCGCTTGGCTAAATGTCTTTTGATTGTGCTGTTGAGCTGGAGCCTGAGCTGGGCTTGGAGCTTACCGGCTGAAGCAGACTGGACAATACCGATGTCCTTCAGCAATGCGGATTTGCACGGACGGGATTTTTCTGGGCAGGAGCTGCAAGGGTCAGAATTTTCTAACGCGCATCTAGAACGAACTAGCTTTGCCGAGGCAGATGTGCGGGGGGTGGTGTTTAGTGCTTCGGTGCTGACCCAGGCCAATCTGCACGCAGCAGACTTGACGAACGCGATGGCCGATCAGGTTAACTTTGCGGGTGCAGATCTAAGCGATGCCGTTTTGGTCGAAACGATTTTGCTGCGCTCGACGTTCAAGAACACGGATATTACTGGCGCAGACTTCAGTGACGCGATTCTGGATGGCGCTCAGGTGAAGGAACTCTGTCAGCATGCCAGCGGCGTCAACTCTAAAACGGGTGTGGCTACACGAGACTCTTTGGGATGCCGATAGGAGCAATGATGAAACGAGTTGGAGTAATCGGCGGCGGTCAGTTGGCTTGGATGATGGCAGCGGGTGCTCGCAAGCTGGGCCTTCAACTGCTGGTGCAAACGCCTAACCCCACCGATCCGGCTGTGGCAATTGCCAGCGCCACCGTTTTTGCTCCGGTAGATGACGCCACCGCGACGGCTAAACTCGCCAGCCAGTGCGATGTGATTACGTTCGAGAACGAATTTGTTGACCTACCGGCCCTGTCCCAGATCGCGGCAGCTAGGTTCTATCCCACGCTTGATTCTCTCAAACCGCTGTTAGACAAGCTGGATCAGCGTCAGTTTTTGCAGCGCATCGGTGTGCCTACGCCGCGATTTCTGGCCGTTGAGGGCGAAGATGGGGAATTCAGGCACACAGTTTTGCAATTTGGTCTACCTGCCGTTCTCAAGGCCCGCCGTCACGGATATGACGGTCAGGGTACTTTTATCTTGCAGCATCCTGAGTCAGACTTGCCGAAAGCTGCCCCCAACCAATGGCTGCTAGAGGAGTTCATTCCCTTCGAGTGTGAGTTAGCCGTAATGGCTGCTCGTTCCATTGATGGCGAGGTGGTGATCTACCCGACGGTGGAAACCCAGCAGGAACAGCAGGTTTGCCGGCGCGTCTATGTAACGGCGTTTGCCCCAGCCATCACAGCTCAGGTCGAAGCAATTGCCCGCCGCATTCTAGACGCATTGAACTATGTTGGCGTCATTGGAATTGAGTTTTTCCTCGACCGCGACGGCAACGTATTGGTTAATGAACTGGCTCCCCGCACCCACAACTCCGGCCACTACAGCCTCGATGCCTGCGTCACCTCCCAGTTTGAGCAGCAGTTGCGGGCTGTTTGCGGGTTGTCCTTGGGCAGCCCCCAGTTGATTTCAACAGGAGCCGTGATGGTGAATCTGTTAGGCTATGAAACCTCCAGCAGCGACTATGCGGAAAAACGCCAGCGCCTCAGCCAATTTCCCCAAGCCCATGTCTACTGGTATGGCAAAACCTCCCGTCCAGGCCGCAAACTGGGGCATGTCACAGTCCTCCTGAACGACAATCAGGATCGGATGGAAGCCGAGGCGATTGCTCAAGCGATTGAGCAGCACTGGTATGGCAGCCCCCAGGTCGGCTAGGTTGCGCTGCTACTGGTCACGAGCACCGTTGGAGGAGCCGTTCAGAAACGGACGGGCCAGAAAGAAGCTACAAATCGACTTGGCATCGATTGGATCGCCGCGCATAATCGCCTGCTCCAACTCTTCAGGTGTGAGCAAAACGGTTTCCATGTCTTCGTCTTCATCTTGACCGGGTGGGGTTTCCAGCTTTTCCAGATCCTGGGCCAGAAAGGCGTAAATTACCTCATCCGAATAGCCAGGAGCCAAAAAGAATTTGCCCAGCGCCTGCCATTGATGAGCGCGGTAGCCGGTTTCCTCTTCGATTTCGCGCCGGATCGTGGTGGCCGGGTCTTCATCGGGTTCCACTGTACCCGCCGGAAACTCTAAGATCCGTCCTTGAGTTGTAAAGCGATACTGGCGCACCAAAACCAATTTGCCATCAGGCGTCACCGGCACCGCTAAAGCACCTCCCGGATGGCGGACACATTCCCAGTCGCCTTCGGCTTGATTTGGCAAGCGCAACCGGTTGACCTCAAAGTTGAATTTACGTCCCTTATAAAACAGCTTTTGGCGTAACAATTGGGGTGGTTCGGGTCCGATGGGCATGGTTGGAGAAGTTTTGAGTTTTGAGTTTTGAGTTTTGAGTTTTGGTAGCGTAGCCTATCGTAGCAGTAGTTCTGAGTTCTCAGTTTGAGCTGAAATAAATTTCGTTTTTCGGGTTTTGCGTAACTACCCTAACACTGATTGAACCCATGGTCCGTAACTCAAAACTCAAAACTTAGAACTTAAAACTCGCACTGAAGAGCAGTCTACCTGCCGAACCAGCTGGGCGATCGATTTTTGGGAAACGGGTTCGATCCAATCGGGGGCAATGTTGTTGAGCGGCACCAAGACAAAGGCGCGTTCCGTCATGCGCGGATGGGGAATTTGTAGATTGGGCAACTGCAAGATTAAGTCATCAAATAACAACAAATCGAGATCGAGCAGGCGGGGACCCCAACGTTCTCGCCGCACCCGGCCAAACTGCGCTTCGGTTCGCAGCAGCGTCTCCAAAAAAGCCGTTGGCTCCAACGTCGTGCTAAACAAAGCGCAGGCATTGAGGTAGTCAGGCTGGGGCGGACCCACGGCAGCGGTTTGATAGATCGGCGATTGGGCTTGCAGGATGATCCCCGGACTGTGGGCCAAGGTTTTGAGCGCCGCCTCTAAAATGGCGTAGGAATCTCCCAAATTACTGCCCATAGCTACTGCTGCTTGATGGACAGGCAATTGAGAATCAGGTGAATTAGGCATGTAGAAATTAAAACGTAAATCCTCTACCAGGTGGGATCGACAAACAAATTGATTGTCAGCTCTTGGCAACCTGGAGGGACCGAACTGATGCAAGCACAGATGATCTTGCCGTCCTCCAGCTCGACTTCGCAGGCATGGCACGATCCCATCAAACAGCCGGTCGGAATTGACAATCCGGCTCGGCTAGCAACGCGCAGTAGGGGTTCGCCGACTTCGGCTGCGATTGTGACATCGTCTGGAAGGAACCGAATTTGCACGCTCATTGACTTGGTTGAGTAAGGGTTTGGTACCAGTTAGTGAAACAGTCAACAGTTCCAGTATGCAGCATGAACCCCTTTGCCTGGAGGTTTGGGATGGAGGAGTTAGGAAACAGGAGTCAGGCGTCAGCAGTTAGGAGCTAGAAGTAGCCGTAGGGGTGGCTTTTGCAGCTAGGTGAACAGTCTAGCAGAGCATCCATTGACTTGACTTGACTTGACTCTGTCCCTACAGGAGTTAAACCCCATTCTGTCTCCTGCCTCCTGCCTTCCATCTACTTACTATCCAAATGGTTCAGAATCGGCGTCAGGTCCAGGTGTTTTCCAATCGCTTCAGCGATGCTGTCCAGCATGGTTTCCCGCTGCTCTCGATAGTTGGAAATGCCCGTTGGTAGGGATTTTAAGCCGCGCTGCTGCCGCAGCCGATTCAGCCAAGCTCGCCGCCAGGGGCCGTTATCGAAAATGCCGTGCAGGTAGGTCCCCCAAATCGACTGGGTGACATCCACCGCGCCTAGGTTGGAATCATCGAACAGGGTTTGAAATTGAGGTTTGCCAGTTTCGGGATCGGGTTCGATCGCCAGGTGACTACGCCCTTGATGCAGCTCATAGCCAGCAACCGGCAGCCCCGCCTGCGGAGAGTTAGACGTGACTAATCGCTGCCGCGCTACTTTTTGGCCAGTAATTACTGTCTTAAGGGGAAACAAGCCCAGCCCCCGATAGCGACCTTCCTGCCCCTCCACTCCTTCCGGATCGGCTAGGACTTTGCCCATCATTTGATAGCCGCCGCAAATACCGAGAATCGTGCCGCCAGCCGCAACGTAGTTTTGAATTGCCTCTGCCATGCCGGTTCGCTGCATTGCTACTAAATCGGCAATCGTAGTTTTAGAACCAGGTAGAATCACTGCATCTGGATAGCCAAGCGAGTCGCGCAACCCCACATAGCGCACGGTAACGCTGGGTTCCGATTCTAGCGGGTCAAAGTCGGTAAAGTTAGAGATGCGCGGTAGCCGAATCACGGCAATCGTAATTTCGTTAGCGGCGTTTTCGCCTTTGCGATCTAGCAGGGACAGAGAATCCTCGGCAGGAAAGGAATTTTCAAAATAGGGCACCACGCCAATCACCGGAATACCCGTGCGTTCCTGCAACCAATCGATCCCAGACTGTAACAGCGACCGCTGCCCCCGAAACTTGTTGATCACAATGCCCTTCACGAGTGCACGCTCATCCGGTTCCAACAATTCCAACGTGCCGACCACATGGGCAAACGCCCCGCCGCGATCGATATCTACCACCAGCAGAGTAGGGGCATTCAGGTATTTGGCGACTCGCATGTTAGTTAAGTCACGATGGCGCAGGTTGATTTCCGCTGGGCTGCCTGCCCCCTCGCAAATCAGCAGATCAAATTCCTCACCCAAGCGCTGCAACGATTCTTCAATTGCCTGCCAACCTGGTTCAAAAAACTGCTCGTAGTAGTCGGCCGCGCCCACCTTGCCAGCGGCTCTGCCCTTCAGAATCACCTGGGACGTCATATCGCCTTGGGGCTTGAGTAGAATCGGGTTCATCTCCACCCGTGGGGCAATGCCAGCGGCCCACGCCTGCACTGCCTGCGCATGACCGATTTCTCCCCCAGAAGCAGTGACATAGGCATTGAGCGCCATGTTTTGCCCCTTAAACGGAGCCACGCGCCAGCCCCGTCGGCTTAAAATCCGACAGAGCGCTGTACAGAGCAGCGACTTCCCAGCGTGAGATGTCGTTCCCACAACCATGATGGCTTTCATGCCAGTCCTCCTTCATCCCTCTATATCATTGCTATGCAGAAGCAAGCGATTCCCTCAGGTCGCT
The DNA here is from genome assembly GCF_032598965.1 of Leptolyngbya sp. NK1-12. Taxonomy (NCBI): domain Bacteria; kingdom Bacillati; phylum Cyanobacteriota; class Cyanophyceae; order Leptolyngbyales; family Leptolyngbyaceae; genus Leptolyngbya; species Leptolyngbya sp. NK1-12. The sequence continues at coordinate 3,275,989 of NZ_CP053586.1, read as the reverse complement.
CCACCGCTGCTAAAGCGGCTGTAACCAATCCGGCAAACGAAGCCATCGACTCAGGGAATTATATAAACGATCGCGCCAGTTCGCGGCAGGAAGCTTACCTCCTTGCTGCCACTGTTCCACCAACAGATGCCCCAATGGGGTCAAGCGAAAGCTGCTGGTCAACCCCTGACCATCCACCTCTCGCCGTAATAGTCCCACCTGAATTAACCAAAGCATTAACTGCTCGACCGCCATTTCTGGAAGCGGCTGCTGGCTGTATCCATTTTCAACGCCTGCAGATCCGGCAATCGCCCTGATATCTACACTTTGCCGCCGCATCGTTGTAAACAATTTCAATTGAAAGGGAGCACAACGAACAGCTCGTTCGGCTCGCTCTAGGGTTGCGGGAGAATATCGCGGCACCTTTGCAGTGGAAGTCATAGGGCACTATGTATCTGGGGCTACTAATCTACCTAATCCTACACCGACATGCTCTGTAAGTTGTGCAGTTTAGCTAAGCTGCGAATCAAACTGGAGCTACTATATTGCCCTCTATATTATGGCTTTTCTCAAAGTTGGGGCGATTTTAATCCTGGTAATTCCATCCGGACGCTCTAAATGATTGTCTAATTCTCACTACTTTTATTTTGCTGGTCCATTCACCCTAGCGTTTGATATCAATTCGCATAGTACTAAAACAACATTGAGTAAGCGACAATTCCGATAGCAAGTATGGCATCAGGATGCGCGCGTTTTTCCTGATGGTTTTTCTGATGGCTCTTCTGGGGAGTGCTTCGACCTTTGTAACTAGCTTTGTAACTAGCTTTGTAACTAGCTTTGTAAACTAAGGTTAGCGAGGCGATATGGCTGTTACCAACGTGAAATCAGAACCAGCAGTAGCAACTTTAGGAACGAACGATGGCGAGTAATAATGGCGTAGACGATCAAGCCTTTGGAATTGTGCCCATTTTGGCAGCATCTGGAGGGTCTAGTCCAGAAGTTGACGCAGAAAAATATTTGCTGATTCAGCATCAAGCAGGGCACTGGGGATTCCCCAAGGGGCACGCCGAGTTGGGCGAAACGCCAATTGAGTCAGCCTGTCGAGAGTTTGAAGAAGAAACAGGAATTCGCGCCTATCGGCTAATTGGCACCACCAGTTTTAGTGAAACCTATACCGTCTTTAAAAAAAGCAAAACGCTACGCAAAACGGTAACTTATTTTGTGGCTCTCGTGAATTCAGCAGAGGTGAACTATCAGGCTGACGAGATCCGCGATTATGCCTGGCTACCGTTCCAAGCTGCGCTGGAGCAAATCACCTTTGTGCAAAGCAAACAGCTTCTGATTCAAGTCAATGATTATTTCCGAACTAATTTGGGGAACCTGCTCAACATCTAGACAAGGGTAGAAAAAATTGAGGCGAAAGGTCTATCTCATGGACGAGGGCTGAGCCGTGCCACGATTGTTAACTTCTGTTGAGGATGTTTTGTAAAGGACCGATATAGCTATGCTTCAGCGCAATCGTGTTTTCAAAAAGTTTTTGTTGAGTGCCGCCGGATTGGGCGTTTTTGCGACGCTAGCGGCTTGCAACCAGCCCCAAACTACCTCTGAAGTTGCGCCTGCACCTGATACGACTCAAGCTCCGACCACAGAAGCCCCGACCACAACCCAAGCTCCACAAACGACCACAACCGATGGAACTGTGGCGGAAGTGATTAGCGACAACGATTCCTTCAGCATTTTGGAAGAAGCAATCGGCGAAGCTGGACTCGAAAGCACCCTGGCCCAAGCCGGTCCCTACACCATTTTTGCACCTACGGATGAGGCGTTTAGAGCGTTACCTCCAGAAACGCTGGAAGCCTTGCGCCAGCCGGAAAATCGTGACAAGCTTCAGCAAATTCTCTCTTACCACGTGGTTCCCAACTCGCTCACCTCGGCAGACATTACACCCGGTGAAGTTGAAACCGTTGCCGGTGCACCTGTAAACATCGCTACCGATGCTGGCCAAGTGACGGTTGGTGGCGCAACTGTGACCGAACCTGATATCCAAGCTAGCAATGGTGTGGTCCACGGTATCGACCAAGTGTTGCTGCCGCCCGATCTACAGCTATAGGATCCAGCAGCTATAGAATGCATGGATGCAGCACTTCCAACTAATTTCCAGCTAATTAAGTGGGGCAGAGGAAACTCTCTGCCCCGAAGTTTTTTGGCAAGTTTTTGAGCCGTAGGCCGGGCTTAAGCGCTCTGATAATTGGCAATTCGCAGAAAATCACCCGGCATCAGGCTGGCTCCACCGACCAGGGCACCGTCAATTTCGGGCTGAACCATAATTTCGTCAATGTTGCCAGGTTTCACCGAACCGCCGTACAAAATCGAGACATCCGGGTTTTTGAGCTGGCTGCGAATCAGGCCAATAATCCGGTTGGCTTCAGTAGCATCGCAGGTTTCGCCGGTGCCAATCGCCCAAATTGGTTCATAGGCAATCACAAGATTGTGTTGATCGACTCCTACCAAATCTTCGGTGAGCTGGTCAGTGATCACCGTTTCGGTTTCGCCTGTATCTCGCTGCTGCTTTGACTCTCCCACACAGAGGATCGGAATCAGACCATGTTTTTGTGCCGCCTTCAGCCGCAGATTGACCGTAGCATCGGTTTCGCCAAAATACTGCCGCCGCTCGCTGTGACCAATCACGACATAGCGTACATTTAACTCTGCCAGCATGGGGCCAGAAATCTCGCCGGTGTAGGCTCCTTCGGCTTCCCAGTGAACGTTTTGAGCGCCGAGGCGAACTCGTGTGCCATGCAGCGCTTTAGATAGCGTCTCTAATGCCGTGAAGGGCGCACAGATGACAATCTCCCGATCCTCTGGGATCTCATCGAGCTGATCGAGAAATTTTTGCAACATCTCCAGTGCTTCTGCACGGGTTTTGTACATTTTCCAGTTGCCAGCAATTATGACCTTACGCACGGGTGAATTCAATGGCTATCTCGTCTCAACAGTTCAAAAAGGTGCATCCTCTAGTCTAAAGCTTCGTGGTAGCAATGTCGCGTCGTTTTCGCTGACGGTCTACTGAATCAGCAAGGACAGATTAGAAATACTCTTTGCAAGCTTCGATTGTGCTGACAACCGATTCTGCTAGAGCCTTGTAATCGTAGCCGCCTTCTAAACCAAAGAGCACCTGAGGCATCAACTGCAAGCAATACTGGGTGAAAAGGCCGTAGTCGCTGGGATTGAGAGCGATGTGAGCCAGGGGATCGGCTTTGGCGGCATCGTATCCAGCGCTGACGATCAGCAAATTCGGACGAAAATCCCGCAAGTAAGGAATGATTTCCTGCTCGAACAACGGCTGGTAGTCTTTGAGGCTGCTGCCTGCCGCCATTGGAAAATTGCGTACATTATCAAACTTGCCGCGTTCTTGAGCTGTACCAGTGCCCGGATAGTGGGGAAATTCATGCAGCGAACAGTAGACAATCGCCGGATTGGTTTCGACGATGGCCTGAGTTCCATTCCCGTGGTGCACATCCCAATCGAGAATCGCCACTCGCTCTACCTGAGGCTGCCGCAGGGCGTACAGAGCCGCAATTGCCGCATTCGAGAAAATACAGAAGCCCATCCCGCGTTGAGCAAGGGCGTGATGACCGGGGGGACGAGTGAGCGCAAAAGCTGGCTGCTTCGCCTGCAACACCCGATCAACTCCATCGAGCCAAGCATTCACTGCTAACAAGGCCACCTCGTAGCTGCGAGGAGAAACAGCTGTATCCGGGTCAATATGACCACCTCCCTCATCGGCCAAGCGTTTGAGCGCCTCAACATACCGCTGCGGATGCACGGCATAGAGGGCATTGGCCAGCCGCTCATCCTCTAAACAGGCCGGAGTAGGAGTGCACCATTCGAGTTGGTCTGCCCAAGTGGTTGCCTGCAATGCAGTAGTCACGGCTGTTAGGCGACCTGCGTTTTCCGGATGATAGAAACCAGTATCGTGTTCCAAAAATTCGTCTGAGTAGAAAATAGGGAACATAGGGCAGGGAGAGGAAGGTTAGCTGCACCAATTGTAGCCATCGTTGTAGCAGTCATTGAATAAACTCACCCCGCCGCAAGCGGCGGGATATTTCGGTTCACATGACCAAATACGAACGCCTCAAGGATCGGGGAATCTAACCCCAAATAGATTGAATGGGGTTGAATGGGCAAGCTGAATGGCAAGCTGAATCGGTAACAACGCATCAAGCGCTTATGGCTTGATATCTTCAACCCACTTGGCTACATTTTGGGGCCGGTAGGCGGCAAACTGATCGAGCAGTTGTTCAGGTGTAGCAGCGGTCAACACAATCGAGCGGTGTTGGGGGCGAACAAACTCTTCACTCAGGGCGTGGTCGAATAGCCGGATCAGGTGATCGTAGTAGCCTTCCACGTTCAGCAAACCATGCGGTTTTTGATGTAAACCCAACTGGGTCCAGGTCAGCACCTCGCAGAATTCTTCTAGAGTACCGTAGCCACCGGGCAGAGCAATAAAGCCGTCGGCCAAGTCTGCCATCAGGGCTTTGCGTTCGTGCATGGAGTCAACCAGATGAAGCTGGGTCAGGCCGCTGTGGGCGATTTCTTTTTCAGCCAAAAATTTGGGGATGACGCCAATCACTTCACCGCCTGTGGCCATCACTGTATCGGCCACAAGCCCCATCAATCCCACCTGGCCACCCCCGTACACCAAACCAATACCCCGCTCAACTAAGGCAGTTCCCATTGCTTGGGCTGCATGTCTGTAGGCAGGCCGAATGCCGAAACTAGAGCCACAAAATACGCAAATATAGTTCACATCTCTTCTCTTACGCCAGTTCAGACCTACGATAGCGCATTTGTAACAGTCAAAGACTCAGAGCAAATAAAAACGATCGCCCTAGGAGCAGGACGATCGAACCAGGAACTGTGATGGAGGTTTGTATCTAGAACGGACTTTGCAGAAAACTAGTTACTCTTACATCTATTCAAATTATTCAAATTATTCAAATTGATGCTCACAAGGCCGTTCAAAAATTTCGTCAAGTGCTCTAATTGCAGCCATGACTTGTGCCATCAGCTCTGTATTGGAGCCATTGTGTTGAAAGAGCTGTCGAGTTTGTTCCAGCAAAGAGTCAGAACCCGTATCATCCCAAGAGTCAGCAGCTAGCGATATTGAGGAGAGGTTGAGCACAGGAGGTTGGGGGGATGATTCTGATGTTGAATCAACGGTTGACTCAACAAAGAGTTGGAGTTGCTGTGGCATAGGTCTAGTGGAAAGGGTTGGTACAAGTGAACTTAAAACAAATGTACTATGCTTTCGTTTAAAGTCAACCCCCTAGCTCAACTCCACACAGTCCTTAATATTTGGCAACACTTAATAACCTTGAGGCGGGGATAAGGCAGGGGTGAGGCGGGGCACCCGGCGACAAATCCTCATTCAGGCAACTGGTATTGATTGCTACTCTTCATTCTTCAGGTGCCAAAATTTTTGAGGAAAAGTTCATCAAAAATTTACATACTCTGGGGCTGATATCAAGGTTTATTAGAAATATTGCGGTCTCCCTTGATTAATGCCTTCATAAGCACTACGTATTAGCTATCGAAACCTCCGAGATTTCCCCGTATGATTTAAACTTGTTAACCTTAGACATCCTTGTTTATACTGAAGAGACTCAATTAATTCTTGATTTCTCACTATCGGTGAACAGGAGCCATGCAAAGGTTAACGCAGAAAGTTCATCGGGGGCGTTGACGAGAAGATTTGATTAGCGAGAGGACTGGAGCAACTGGGTCGTAGGTTAGCGTCATCAATTAGTTTCTTCGGTTCCTTGCTCCACGTGTGTTATTTCCCAGTGTGTTACTCCCAAGCGTATTACTCCAAAATGTGTGGCCTGTTGAATTCCCGCCGTTGAACTCCTGATTTAGACCTGAGGGCAGTAAAGGGCATAGGAAGGCTTGTGCAGAGTGGATTGAATCGTATGGCCCTTTTAGGTCTCCGATTCGGGTCGTCTACCTGGCATCAGTTCGGCAACAGCCTCATTTTGGCATTTCAATATGCATCCTAAGGATCATTTAGAAGAAGTAGATCTACAAAAGTATTGGTTGGTGCTGAAGCGGCGCTGGCTACCTGCAACAGGCGTTTTTGGCACTGTTGTCGCGCTATCTACTCTGGCGGCAGTCATGCAAAAGCCAACCTACACGGCAACCGCAAGCCTCTTGGTCAAAGCGGATCGCAGTTCCTCGTTGGTCGGCCTGACCAAAGTGGAGACGGGCGAGCTACAGGCCCTAACCACGGCTAACAGCCCAGTAGAAACCCAGGCCGAGATTGTACGCTCTGCTGCCATTGCCAGGACCACAATTGAGGCGCTTGACCTGCGGGATGATAACGGCAAGCGTTTGCAACCTCAAGACATTTCCAAACAACTCAAGGTTAAAAACATTCCTAGCACTGATGTGCTTCATTTGGCCTACACCGATAGCGATCCAGAACGAGCAGCTAAGGTTGTCAATCAGGTCATCAATGTCTATATCGAGAATAACGTTGCGGCGAATCGCGCTGAAGCGGCTGCAGCTCGGGAGTTTATCAGCCGCGAGATTCCCAGAGTCGAGGCGGCAGTTCGACAGGCGGAGCGAGCGCTAAGAGAATTTAAGGAAGCCAACCAAATTGTGGCGCTTGATACCGAAGCGACGGCTGCCGTAAATATCATTGCGTCCATTGACCAGCAGATTGCCGATACCGAAGCTGAGTTGGCCAAGATGGTGGCCCGGTCGAGCGCTTTGCGCAATCAGTTGGGGATGGACTCTCGACAGGCCGCGCTGCTGGCTTCCTTGAGCCAAACGCCCGGTGTGCAAGAGGTCTTAAGCCAGTACCAGAACGTTCAGAGCCAGTTGGCCATCGAGCAAGCCCGCTACCGCAGCAGCCATCCCACAGTCGCCAATTTACAACGTCAGGCTGACCAATTGCGTACCCTGCTTCAGGAACGGGTGCAGCAGGCAATTGGCATGCAAATTCCAATTTCTGAAGGCGGTTTGCAGTTGGGAACACTGCGGGAAACGCTCACGGCCAATCTGATCGATGCCGAAGTCGAACGGATTAGTTTACTGGGACAAACTCAGACGCTGCGCAACACGTTATCCGCCTATCGGCAGCGAGCAAGTACACTGCCCAAACTCGCTCAAACCCAGGGAGAGTTGGCGCGCCGGCTACAGGCTGCCCAGTCCACCTATGAAACGCTGCTGACTCGGCTGCAAGAAGTGCAAGTGGCCGAGAACCAGAACGTTGGCAATGCCCGCGTCATCTCTAGCGCCATCGTTCCTGAAGAACCCAGCGGCCTTAGTAAAAAAGTCTACCTGCTGGCGGGTGGGATTGTAGGCGCGTTGCTTGCCATCACTACGGCGTTTCTTCTCGACCTGTGCGACCGCTCGATCAAAACCGTACAGGAAGCTAAAGCCCTATTCGGCTATACGCTGCTGGGGCTAATTCCCGACTACACCAAGCTAGGAGCCAGCAGACGCAAATCTGCTGAACCTGCAACCCTGAGAATTTTTCCCCGTGATTTGCCCCGATCGCCGATCAGCGAAGCCTATCACATGCTGCAAGCCAATCTGAAGTTTCTCAGTTCAGATCAGGAAATTCGCGTGGTGGTGGTGACAAGTGCAGTTGCTAAAGAAGGAAAATCTACAATCGCAGCTAATTTAGCTGCCGCTGCTGCTCAAGTTGGCCGACGAGTTTTGCTGATCGATGCCGATCTACGCTACCCACAACAGCACCATATCTGGGATTTGCTCAACACGGGTGGCCTGAGTAATGTGATTGTGGGCCAGCAAGAGCTGAGTACAGCAATTCAGCCAGCGATGCCAGGGTTAGATGTCCTGCCTGCAGGCGTGGTGCCTCCCAATCCAGTTGCATTGCTAGATTCTAAACGCATGGCTGGGTTGATCAAGACCTTTGCCCATACCTATGATTTAGTAATTCTCGATACACCACCTTTGGTTGAGGTGGCTGATGCGGCCATTCTAGGCAGGATGTCAGACGGGATTTTACTAGTCGTTCGACCTGGTGTCGCCGATTCCACGAGCGCAACGGCAGCTAAAGAATTTCTGACTCAGTCCAATCAACCTGTGCTCGGCTTGGTTGCTAATGGTGTTCCTCTGGATCAAGAGCGGGATGGCTACTTCTATCATCGCCGCGAACAGCTCGATGTGGAATTGGAGCCAAACTCACGCTTAGTTCCCTTAGCGTCTCATCAAGAAAATGCACGTAATTGACTGCTTTCAGCAACTTTCGGTGAATCCCTGACCAATTTTCTGATAAGCATTGTCTAATGTGTAGTGTCCGCTTTTGTGGATTTTGAAATATCCTTAAAATTCATTAAGTCATGGCATCATTTGTTATCTCAAATTTAAAGATGTATAATTGCCTGCGAATTGCATTGATATACTGCAGTATTATCCAAATCTCTATTGGCAGTTTGCTGCAATCTACACCTGCCCTGGCTCAATCAGCCGCTGAAGCATCCCTTAGCCTAGAAAGTGCAGCACAGCATGGGTATGTGTTGGGAGAAGGCGATCAGGTGCAGATTACCGTTTTCGGCTATGAAGAATACACGGGAACTCAAGTCATTCTCCCAGATGGCACGATCTCATTGCCAGTGGTAGGAACGGTACGAGCTGCTGGTTTAACATCAGCTCAATTTGCTCAAACCTTACAGCAGAAATTGCAACCCTTCCTAATCGATCCAGTCGTTACTGTCAGCCTAACCGAGCTGCGCCCGGTTCGTGTCAATGTAGCAGGAGCCGTTCAGCGACCTGGGCCAATTAGCTTCTACAACCAGACAAACGAAACCGAAAAATCTCCAGAGATGCCGGTCATCGCAGCCGCTTTGATCAAGGCTGGGGGTGTGAGTCAGGATGCTGATATGCGGCAGATTACGCTGCGACGCACGTTAACAAACGGTGAAGTATACGAAACGACAGTTAATCTTTGGGATGCCATCGCTAACGGCAGTGTTTTAGAAAACTTTGCTTTGCAGGATGGTGATTCGATCTTTGTACCCCGATTGGCCAACGCCGATACAATTGACCGTCGCTTGCTGGCCCGTTCCCAATTTGCTCCAGAGACCGTGCGGGTACGGGTGGTGGGCGAAGTCAAGCAACCCGGAGAAGTAGAGGTGCCACCCGATAGCTCGATATCTAGCGCAGTTGCAATTGCCGGTGGTCCTACTGTAGATGCCCGATTGAGTCAAGTTGTACATGTACGGATGAATGAATCAGGAGAAGTAGTCCGTCAAGTGATAGATTTAAGAAACTTAACCGATACTTATCAAATTCAAGCGGGAGATGTGGTGATTGTGCCTAAAAAAGATATTGCTTCAGTCCTCGATTTCGCTACTCGTCTACTAAATCCCCTTACTCTGTTGCTGGGAATTCCTGGACGCTTCTAGAATTTGCTCTAAAGCTTGCCAAAAAATCGTCCAAAATTTTTCTCAAATCTGCCTAAGCCTGAATTCTAGTGGCGATCGTAATTGCGCCCAACTAATTTATTGCGATCTACATAAACAGTAACCATTATAAGTAATTCAACTTAATTAAACTCAAAATCAGGGTGTTGTCGTCCTTCGGGCGGCGACAACACCCCCCTTTGGGTTTCATGTTTAATTATGTTGTTCTACTTATTTAAAAATAAGTTCAATCTAAGCTTTACTTTGAGATAGATTTCTGTATACTAAATACTGTTCTCGCTTTCCCTGTTGTATCTACTGAAACTATGAGGCTCAGCATAGTTGTGAAGCTGGAAACTAATTGAGCGGAAACTGATTGAGCCAGAGTAAATAACTGCACTAGAGCAGGCGACCTATCAAATCCCAACTAGCTATACATGAACTAGGGGTAGGAGAGAGAACTGTGACTTCTGATTCTTTGCCGGCATTCAAACCAGATTTGCGTTCACCAAAATTCACACGTTTGCGGCGGGGCGTTGTGATTGCGACTATACGAACGCTGATTCTGATGGTACTTGATGCGCTGGCAATTGCTTCGGCTTGGCTCCTGTCGGTGGCCTACGGAACCTATCTGGTATCACCCTGGACTGAAAGAAACGGCCTACATTTTTTGCCTTTTATTGTGGCAGTCAGCATCACGGTGATTGCAGCCCGCGGCATGTATCGCCCTGGGGAAGATCGGCGTAACTATCTAGGGTTGATCAAGGCCACAACGATATCCGAAGTTTTGCTGCTGTTGGTAGCCTTTCTCTATGAGCCAGACGAATACATCTCCCGCTCCTCGTTTCTGCTTTCCTGGGTGCTGACGTCGCTGTTTATCTGCTTGGGACGGTTTGTCTTTGACCTCGGAACTGAATTAATTCGTCAACGCGGCATGATTTGCCATCCAGCCTTTTTGATTGCTGATGCCCAATCTCGCGAACGCAGTCTCCAGTTAATTCGGGAAGAAAAATGCTACAACATTCTAGGCGTCGCCGGAGCCAGCGCCTTGGACCGCGCCAATCGAGAAGCCACCTTTGAGACGCTGCGCAATTTGGGAATTGTAGAAGCCTTTGTCTCCTGGGATGCGATTAAAAACCGCCTGTTTTTGTGCTGGCATTTTCAGAGTGCGGGTATCACCTTGAGAATTTTGCCGACCGATGTCAACTCGTTCTTTCCAAAATCCGAGTTTTGGATTATCGGCGGTGTCCCTTCACTGACGGTGCAGTCCCCAGTTTTGGTCGGCGGCGACTATTGGGTGAAGCGTTGTTTTGATTTCTGCTGTGCGTTGATGGCCATTTTGCTGCTATTGCCGGTATATATTGCAATTGCGGTTTGGATTAAGCTGGATTCTCCTGGACCAATCTTTTTCCGGCAGACGCGCATCGGGCTGCATGGTCGCAAATTTAAGGTTTGGAAATTTCGCACGATGGTCGTCAATGCCGATCAGTTGCAGGTCATGTTGGAGTCTCAGAACGAGATGAAGGATGGAGTCCTATTCAAAATGAAAGCCGATCCGCGCGTCACCAAAGTTGGCCAGTTTCTGCGTCAGTACAGCCTAGACGAGTTGCCACAGTTGTTTAACGTGCTGCTGGGTGAGATGAGCTTGGTCGGACCGCGCCCCCTGCCGGTACGAGATGTAGAGCGGTTTAAGGAGCGCCATTACATCCGGCAAGAGGTGCTACCTGGAATTACGGGCCTGTGGCAAGTGTCCGGACGGGCTGACATCACAGACTTCGAAGAAGCAGTCAATTTAGACATCACCTACATTGCTAACTGGTCACTGTGGATGGATCTAAAAATTCTGCTGCAAACGGTGAAGGTAGTGCTGTGCAAAACTGGAGCCTATTAACTGATTGACTGACAGAACCCTAATCGCTGGCAACTCGAAGTCGCACCTACAAGGATAAAACCCGCTTTCAGGATTAATGATGTTGATCGACTTAGCGCTTGTTTGTAAACAAAGCTTGAGATCCCCCTAAATCCCCCTTTTTAAGGGGGACTTCAGAGATTTAACTCGGTTCCCTCCTTATTTAAGGAGGGTTAGGGAGGATCAGATGTGAAGTCGATTCTAGCCTCTTAAAATTCATTTACAAACAGTCTCTTAGCAGTTGCAATTTGATCATTTAACAAAACAATTGTCTGTTCTGCTGATTTCGCTCTTTCCAAAATCTCAAGGCTGTATTTTTGGCTCCTGATATCTCAGCAAATTCCACAGCTCATCGTTTAGGACGTTCGTACTATCAAACGAATTGAGAGCAGCAAAACTTGTACAACTTTGCATTTGCAATCATATTCATTGCATTATGCAGAGCAAAAAAGTAAGATTCATAGTTTTATTTCTATGTTTACTAAAGGAAAATCTAAAGCTCAATCATTAAAATCTTACTTTTCCAACAAAATTAACTAGTTATATTTGTCACTTACAGCGTTTTTCACTCATGTGAGGTATGGGGGCTTCGCCCCCACGCAGAGGGACTACCCCTGCACCCCGTTTTTCGTACTTCACTAGCCTGAAAAAGGCTGTAAGTGTTTTGAAATCATGTATTGAGATTCCCTCTTCTACAGAAATAAACTAACGGCTTGTCGTATTGCTTGGTAATTTTATCAACCTCTGTGTTTCAATCTTGTAGCGTTTCAATCTAAAATCCGATCTGCAAAAAGCAGACGAATAATTGCCTATTCTTTCTCAGCAAGTCTTCTAATTCTCATCTTGCAATCCATCTTCCTGCAGCAAGTATAAAATGCAACTAAATTTGAAAAAATCAGCATTTCCTGCTTTGGAGATGTTTGTAAAATGTGGGTTGCGGGAGAGATTATACCTGGAAGAGGTGAGGAATTGAGTAACTTTAAATCAAAAAATATCCAGATCGTACTATGGCTGATGGATACGTTTTATAAAACCATGAGATTTCGAGGTCAACCTACTTTTAAAACAATTCAAATCTAAAGCCTTGAGAAGTACGAAATCGACGTAAAATTACATAAAAGCGGCGTAAAATACTTACCGTCAATGGCGCATTTTTGTGCCGTTGTAAAGCGATTTAAGTTATGTTATAGTTTCTCGCAAATATTTAAGTTCCTGATAGTCACATTGGCTTATAGCTTGGTTGCAATTGCGGATTTTTTATCAGTTGCTGTGAAGAGGTGCAAGATCACAAACAAGATCACAAAGGCGATACTTACTTGCCTTTAATGTCATAGCAGTCCTAAATTGAGTTGTGAAATTCATTAAGGAGTCAGGAGTTAGGAAACGTGCTAGCTTCTAACTTCTATTTCCTAATTGTATGGGATTGCTTCATGCGTAAACCTGTCTTGACAATCTTCTATCAATTTGACCCTTGGCATTCCACAATTGGCGGAATTCAAACTATAATTGCTAATTTCCTTAAGTATGCACCGGACGAGTTTGAGCTACGGGTTGTTGGCACAGCAAGCCAACCTGATCAAGCTGTAGGTAAATGGCAGGAAGCAAATTTCGCGGATAGGGCAGTTTGGTTTATGCCTCTATTCAGATTGCAAAATGACAATGTGAGAAAAATCTTTCCAACGACTTTGAGGTATACGGCGGCTCTCCTAGGACATCGGTTGAGCTCCGATTTCATGCATTTTCATCGCCTCGAGCCAACACTAGCGGCTTTACCGTGGTCAGGCGATAAAACGCTGTTTGTTCACAACGACATTCGCAAGCAAATTCAGCACAGAGGTAATAGCAATGCAATGTTGTGGCAACGCTTTCCTAAAGCCTATTTTCTGCTTGAACGGCTTCTAATTGGTCAATTTGATCAAATTCTTTCCTGTAATGCTGAATCTGTGAAACTTTATCAGGAGCGTTATTCCGCTCTTCTAGGTCAGATTTCTCACATTCGTAATACTGTAGATACAGATACATTCTATCCACTGTCCACGGAGGAGCGCCAGCAGGCAAGGATCACCTTTGCACACGGTATGGGATTACCAGAAGATACAAAGTTTGTTCTGTTTGCAGGTCGTTTGCATCCACAGAAAGATCCAGTCTTGCTTGTGCGTGCTATTGCAGCTTTGGCTGATCCAGGCGTGCACTTACTAATTGCTGGAGATGGAGAGTTGGCCCCTACAGTACGTTCAGAAGTTGAACGAGCGGGTATATATAGCCATGTTACCTTGCTTGGACCGTTGGCTCAGGCTCAGCTAGCCAATTTACATCAAATTGTTCATGTTTTTGCGCTGACCAGCACCCATGAGGGAATGCCTTTGGTTGTTCTAGAATCCCTTGCCTGTGGTACACCTGTAGTCACAACTCGCTGTGGTGATACACCAAACCTGCTGACGGCTGATAGCGGCGGGATTTGCCAAGAGCGGACTGCCGTCGCTGTGGCTGACAAACTTCGGCAGGTGTTGCAGCATCCAGAGCATTATTCTGCGGAAGCTTGTGTCAGAGTGGCCCAACCTTTTAGTGCCCGTTCGGTAATTCGTGATGTGTATGATGATATGCTCCAGCGTTGGGACAAACGAATCTCACTATCAACTGCCTAAAGGATTCGATTCATTCTGACTGAATGGTTTGCATCTACCTGTAAAGAACAAATTTCATGAAAATTGCCGTCATTGGTTCCAAGGGCTTGCCGCCCAGACAAGGTGGAATTGAGCACTATTGTGCTGAAGTTTATCCAAGGATGGTTGCTCAAGGGCATCAAGTAGATTTGTTCGCCCGTTCTTCTTGGATTCATCTACCTTGGTATCAATCTTGTCGATTCCACGGTGTACAGGTAATTTCCTTACCTTGTCCTGGTAAACGAGGACTAGATGGATTGATCAGTTCGAGCTTGGGAGCAATAGCCTGTTTAGGCAAGCGTTATGACATCATTCATTTCCATGCGTTGGGTCCCTCGCTCTTCTGCTGGCTACCGAGAATGGCTGCGTCTGCTAAAGTAGTTGTCTCCTGTCATGGATTAGATTGGCAGCGTGAGAAATGGGGAAATTGCTCTAGTTGCTTAATTTGGCTAGGTGAACAAGTCGCTATCCGCTGCTCGGATCAAATCATTGTAGTTTCTGAAGCTCTGGTCGATTACTTTCAGGATACTTACGCTGTAGAGGCCATCAATATTCCCAACGGTCCTGCTAGTTATTGGCAGTCCGATCCAACCTTTTCGTTTGTAAAATTGCTTGGATTAGAACCGCAAAAATATTTACTGTTTTTAGGGCGATTAGTGCCTGAAAAATGCCCAGATTTACTCATTCAAGCATTTCAAAGATTGACATCAACCGGATGGAAACTGGCTATTGTTGGAGGGCAAAGTGATGCACCCGCTTATCAAATGAATCTATTCAAGCTAGCTGCTGCTAATCCCAACATTATATTTGCTGGGGAACTCAAGGAACGTTACTTGGCTGAGATTGTGCGTGGAGCAGGGTTATTTATTTTACCTTCTAACCTAGAAGGTTTACCATTGGCGATGTTAGAAGCTATGCAGGAAGGCATTCCAGTGGTGGCTAGTGATATTCCTCCCCATCGCCAGTTGATTGGAATGAACCGAGGACGGCTATTTCATGCTGGCGATTTAGAGAGTTGCATTCAGATGATTGATTGGGCAATACAGCACTCAAAAGAAATGAAAAAAATGGCTCAAAAAGCACAGGAGCATGTGCAAACCTGGTATGGTTGGGATGGAATTACGGCTGCTACTTTGAGAACTTATGAATCGTTGCTTTGCCCCCCGCGCTCCAAAGTTAAACCAGCTACAGAATTAATTCAACGATAGAGGCTCAAACACGCATCTCAAGGATTTCCTGAAATAGTGCTTCATACCGATATACGCCCATGTTTGACTCTTCGACCGGATCCCAAATGCCGCACAATGCTATAGAGGCTATTCCAACTCCAGCTGTGTCCAACCGACTCAAGATTGCTAGAGGTGGGAAGTTTTATCTCGGTCTATGGTTGTTGGCCAACGCACTGCTATGGACAGGGTGCCTGCTGTACATCAAATACAAACCTGTCTCGTATACCAGTAAATGGGCCATCAATGTTCCTCTTTCTGCTGCCAGCACCAGTAATGTAACACTGCCGGGGATTGGGCAGGCTTCTTCTTGGTCTGATTCAGCCTACAAAGGGTTTTCTGACCCTAGGGAGAACTATCGGTTTCTGATTAGGAGTGACGACCTACTCAGGGTCGCGGCAGAGCAGATGGGAATGACGCTCGCCCAATTTGGTAAGCCGAAGGTGAGAATCTTGGATAATTCCACCATCATGCAGTTTGAAGTTAACGGCGCTACGCCCGAACTGGCCCAAAGAAAAGCAGAAACCCTGCAAAAAACGTTAGAGACAAGATTAGCTGCGCTGCGTCAACTAGAAGTGGCCCAACAGGACCAAAATTTGGAAATTGCCCTTGGCTCAGACGCTCAAAAGTTAGCAACTGCTCAGCAAGCGCTGACTGACTATAAAGCTCGTGCTGCGTTGCGATCATCTGATCAACTGCGAGACATTACCTCAAACCTAGAAGGGCTGCGTCGCGAAAGAGCACAGCTTGTGGCCCAGCTGCAACGCGATAACGCTCAGGTCAGACAGTTGGCTGCCAATCTCAATCTATCGTCTCAGCAGGCAGCCGATGCCTTGGCACTACAGTCTGATCAGCTATTTCAGCAATATTTAGCGAACTACAGTCAGGTGAGTGCAGAACTTACCTCAATGAGTGCCCGGTTCTTGCCTGCTAGCCCTTCTGTGGATGCTAAACAACGGGAAAAAGATGAAGTTCAGGCTGCGTTATTGACTCAAGCTCGAGCCGTTTTGGGCCGCCCAATCTCTCTCAGTGCCATTGAACGGCTAGTCTTAACTGGCGGAGGTTCTTCCAGTTCTGCTTCCCAACGGGCTGATTTGTTTCAGCAGTTGATCTCGCTACAGACTCAGCAGCAGGGAACTCAAGCTCAGGCCCAAGAACTCGATCAGCAAATTACTCAACTGGAAGCGCAGATAGCCCGCCTGTCTGCGCAGGAAGAAACCTTGAACAGTCTAGAACGCAATGTCAAAATTGCTGAAGCAACCTTCTCTGGTAACAAAACTCGACTCAGTTTGAATCGAACGGATACTTCTATCTCCTATCCTCCAACCACCCTTCTAACCCCTCCCAACTTGCCAGAAGATCCACGCATTCCACTCTCTTCGGTTGCTGCACTCCTGGGGGCAGCACTCGGCTCAGTGTTTTTGACTACAGGAATGGTTACCCTCTGGCGGCACAATCGGAATCCTGGTTCCTGACAACCCAATTCTCTCAACTAGATGGCTACTAGCGTTCTCGCCAACTCATCTTCCACCACCAGAGATAGGCCCCTTAGGCCCCAGAACTTGCCAGAATTTCTGATCTGGTATTACATTTTGGGGACTTATCTGATTTACCTCTGTGGTGCTCAATATCTCCTGGCTCCTTGCTTAGCAACGGGTCTCACAGCCTACTTATTGTTTAAGTATTGGACTCAAACCGAGGCTACACCAGAGAGCGAGAGGATTACTATTTCTTGGCCCACTTGGATGTGGATTCTGGCGATTCTGGTAATTGGGGTCGTAACACTGGCAGGACACATCTCTCTAGAGCTTGGTCCAGTTGACCTGATCCGGGCCTTGCTGTTGTGGTATATCACCTGGGGATTACTGGCGCTATTTGTGCTGGTGGGGCATTTGAATATTCGCCCTCAGCTCATTTACCGTGCTACCTCCATCCTTTGTCTACAGAGCCTGTTGGTAACTGCAATTGGCACAGCAGCTGATCTGCTGAATCTGCCCACCATTGGCTATGAATCTCCTCTGAATGTGATGATTAGAGTAGCTGGAGGCGCACCTGAGCAGTTTTATGTCAATCTATTTCACTCGATCTCGAATACGCGCCTAACGCTGTTTGGAGTCTGGCCAACCTTTACGGCTTTGCTTGGCAACATTTACTTCTTTTTTGCGTTGGAGGAATCCGATAAAAAGTGGCGCTGGGTTGGTTTGGTGGGTTCTATAGTCTTAATTTTAGGCTCGCGTTCCCGTCTCGCAACCCTTTGCTTGCCTGTAGTTTTGGTAACGGTTTGGATATTGACCAACTTCTTTCGCCCCTGGGTACAAATTGTGGCAGGATTTGTCTGTGGTTTGGTTGGCGTATTTGCAACCACGCTAGTGGATACATTGGTTCTGCTTAGAGCAGAGTTCGATAAAGTTCGCTCTGGCTCTTCTGAAGTGAGGGAAACTCTGTACCGGATTTCTCTGGAGCGATGGTGGAGTGAATCGCCAATTTGGGGCTTAACTCAGCGAGAAAAGGGACCTTTTTTGGTGTCACGACTGCCGTTAGGCTCACACCATACTTGGATCGGAGTGCTCTATTCTTACGGTTTAGTTGGTGCTAGCGTTTTGGCGGTTGCATTCCTTTGCAGTTTTATTGACCTGGTCATTAAAGCACAACGCTCTCGATTGGCTAAAACTGGATTGAGCGTTCTGTTAGTTTTGTTTGTTTGCTCATTTGCTGACAACATCGAATTTTTTGCTTACCTATTCTGGCCAGGGTTGGTTGTTATGGGGATTGCATTCAAGGAGAGGATAGTCGCGCGTCAACCAAAGGCAAGCTAGGAGATTCTCATGTCTATCAAAATTGCCCGAGATGATAACAGAACACTAGAACAAATTAAACAGCATTATGAGCTAGAGAAAGGCTTAGCCCATCAGCTGAAAACGGCGGATAAACAGGAGCGTAAATATCTCTATACTGCTCTCTATGATCAGTTATTTGAACAGATTCCTCATCATCCCCAACTGGCTCGAAAAGCTGATGTAGCCGAGTCCCAGCAAGAGGTAAGCCGAAAGCTGAAATTACTAGCTCGGTATCTGGTTCCTGAGTTGGTGTTTCTAGAAATTGGGCCTGGTGACTGTCGTTTGTCCCTTGAAGTTGCTAGGCAGGTAAAAAAGGTTTATGCCATCGATGTGTCTAACGAAATCACCAAAAATCTCAATTGCCCAGACAACTTCGAGTTGATTATTTTTGATGGGTACACCATTCCTCTGCCAGCCAATATTATTGACCTTGCTTACAGTAATCAACTGATGGAGCATCTTCATCCTGATGATGCTGTGGATCAACTTTATGAGGTTTATCGACTGCTGAAATCAGGTGGAATCTATATCTGCATCACGCCCAATCGGCTTTCTGGGCCACATGATGTTTCAAAGTACTTTGATGAAACTGCTTCAGGATTTCATTTGAAAGAATATACCTGTACTGAATTAGCTGATTTGTTTTCAGTGGTTGGTTTCTCGAAAATAACATCCTATATCGGAGGCAAAGGGCTATATATGAAGTTTCCTTTAGCTTTGATTCAGTGGGTTGAGCGCTTTCTCAGTAGCTTATCCTTCTCGGTAAGAAGTAAGATTGCCAGAACTATGTTTTTTAGAGCACTGCTGGGAGTCATACTTGTGGCAGAGAAATAGAGCTGCCCTTCATTCATATCGTTTGTTCCTGCTGAGAGAGGCCATCTTCAGAATTTTCTAACTATGCCGAAAGTATCTGTGATCATTCCAGCCTATAACGCGATGGCCTATCTTCCGGAAACCATGACGAGTGCCCTGAGCCAAACCTTTGCTGATTTTGAGATGATCGTGATTAACGATGGCAGTTCAGATGGAATTGAGCAATGGGTCGCTCAACTCTCTGATGCACGAGTCAAGTTGATCTCTCAGGCCAATCAAGGACTGGCAGGCGCACGCAACACTGGCATTGCTCATGCGCAAGGGGAATACCTAGCTTTCTTGGATGCAGATGACCTTTGGGATGCAACTAAATTAGAGAAGCAAGTCCGGGTTTTAGAAGAGTGCCCAGAAGTTGGCTTAGTGTACACCTGGGTTGCTCTGATTGATCAGAATGGCCATCCTACAGGCAGAACATTTGAAAAGCATGTGGAAGGTTATGTCTGGCGAGAGCTAGTCGGATTCAACATAGTTGGATGTGGTAGCGTACCATTAATTCGGCGCTCTTGTTTGGAGCGGGTTGGCTGGTTCGATATTCAGCTCTCTAGGTTCAACATAAATGAAGACTGGGATATGTGGTTGCGGATTGCCGCTTTTTATCCTTTTAGGGTAATTAAGGAGCCGCTCGTCCTCTATCGACAGCATTTCAATAATGCTTCTAAAAACTGGCCAATGGTACAGAAAAGCTATGAAATTGTGATCGAAAAAGCCTTTGCCAACGCTACGCCGGACCTCTTGCCATTAAAGCAACAAAGCTACGCCTCGGCCAATCTCTGTTTAGCCTGGAAAGCAATTCAATCTCGTGAGCAAAATTATCGTCAAGCTATTGCATTTCGTGACGCGGCTGTACAAAGTTGGCCAAAGGTGCGATTTTCCAAAGAATATGTTCGTTTAACAGTAGCAATGATACTACTGCGCTGGCTTGGCTCTACTGGCTATCAGCAGTTTTTAGCCCTGTTTCATCAACTCCGACGCAGCGTTTCTGTAATTAGTCACAAGATTGTGATCAAAATAGCGGAGTGAATTTCCTGATATAGGAGAAAAGCCAATGCCAACTATTTCCGTGATCATCCCAGCTTATAATGCTGAACGAACTATTCTGGAGACAATTCAGTCCGTTCAACAACAGAGCTTTCAAGATTTTGAAGTGATTGTGGTCAATGATGGTTCAACCGATCACACGGCGCAAGTTGTTGAAGCAATTGGTGATGATCGCATCAAGTTATTCTCTTATCCAAACGCAGGATTATCGCTTGCTCGTAATCGTGGTGTTCAGCAATGTGGCGGCGATTATATTGCCTTTCTAGATGCCGATGATCTCTGGACAGCCGATAAGCTGGCATTGCAGTATCAAGCACTACAGCAGCATCCAGAAGCAGGTGTGGCTTATAGTTGGACTTGCTACATGTATGAGAAAAACAATACCTTAGAATTTCATCCCTGCCCGCCCATCCGATTTGAAGGTAACGTTTATCAGAAGCTATTAGTGGGAGATTTTATTTATAGCGGCTCAAATGTTCTGATGCGGCGAGAGGCGGTTGAAACGACAGGCGGATTTGACCCAGCCATGCCCCAATGTGCTGATTGGGACTATTGGTTACGGGCTTCGGTGCGATGGCCCTTCAGAGCGGTGCCGCAGTATCAAATTCTTTACCGACAGTCTGCTCAAGCCATGTCGGCTAAAGTTGAGGGTATGAAAATGGCTGCTCAGGCTGCACTTGAAAAAGCGTATCAAACAGCACCGCCGGAATTACAGCAGCTGAAACGGCAGACGCTGATCAGTTTCCATCAATACTGCACAGGTCTCTATCTGAATCACCAGCCTACACCTGAAGGACTGAGCCAAGCACAGGAGCATATATGGCAAGCAATTCAGCTTCAGCCCCAAGCCATACTCGGACGAGATATGCAACGCAGCATCGTCAAATTATGCCTCAGACGCATATTCCCGCCAGCAATTGCCAACCAAGTTCTGCAACGATTGAGCCAGACGCGCACCATTCCCGATCCCCGACTGCCTAGGAGTTTGGACCATGCTGCCAAGTCATAAAATCCTCACGGCAGAGCGCCAAACTGCTTGTCGTTCAACCATAGCGCTTCTACATTGCTACGACCTGATTGAAGATTTTTTGCAAACGCTCGATCTCTCCTTTCAAGAGTTTTGTGATCAATTTATGGGCAGTTGGATGTTTGGCTACATTACTGCCTTACAAAAAGCCAATGTCAGAGTAGTGCTGTTTTGCATCTCGGCTCAGGTGCAGACGCCCACTCGATTTCTGCATCGACCAACTGGCGCGACTATTTGTGTCTTACCACCCACCAAGCTATATCGGTTTTACCGCAAACTGCGTCGCCATTCCCTCAGTTTGTATGGAGCCGAAGCAGGGCAATCTTTCAAAGATATTCAGTCTGCCAGTTCCGGGCTGCGGGCAGGGCTGACGCCGATCAAAGACTTCCTAAAAAGTTTAGGCACCTACTGCTGTATGCCGTTGAATCTACTAGCTGATGAATTGCAGCGAGAAAACTGTCAGGTAATTTTATGCCAGGAATATGAGTACGCGCGGTTTGATGTTTGTGTACTGCTAGGCAAATGGTTGCGGCTGCCGGTATTTGCCACCTTTCAGGGAGGTGATCGCACGCAGAGTGGGTTAGAGGTGCCGTTGCGCTGGCTGACCTTGCAGCAGTGCACTGGGCTGATCATTCCCTCTCAACGAGAAATTGAGCGCGTCAGGCAACGCTATTCAATTGCAAACTGTCCCATCGCCAAGATCTTCAATCCATTTGATCCGAGTGTCTGGTCTACGCAACTTGCAAACAATCGGCAAGAATTGCGGCAACAGGCGCGGCAGCAGCTAGGCATTCCTGCTTCTGCTCAAGTCGTAATTTGGCATGGTCGGGTTGAAATTGAACGCAAAGGATTGGATATATTGCTAGCCGTATGGCAACAAATTCAGCAGCAGCGGCAAGGTCGCGATTTACGTTTGCTTCTAGTTGGAACTGGCAGCGACGCCCAGCAATTGCAGCAGCGGCTGGCAGCCAATCCCCTACCGGGGCTGGAGTGGCACAAGGAATTTATCCGCGATCAGCCACGGCTCGGCCAATATTTGCATGCTGCTGATATCTATGTTTTTCCTTCGCGGTTAGAGGGATTTCCGCTAGCTCCTCTGGAAGCGATGGCTTGTGGCCTTCCCATCGTGGCAGCAGATGCACCCGGAATTCCAGATATTTTGCCCGATGGAGAAGCGAATGGTGGTCTGGTGGTATCTCGTGGGGATGTGGGTGTTCTGGCTGATGCCCTGGGAAACTTGCTTGATGATTCTGGCTGGGCAGAGACACTCGGACAACGGGCCTATCAGCATGTTCAGTCCTTTTCAATGGAGGTAATTGGCCAGCAGTTACGGGAATTTTTGTTGTCTTCATCTGACCAGACTGACCTGCTAACGACTCAAAAAATTGAATCTACTGTTTAAAGACCAATTAAAGACCGATTAAAGACCAATTAAAGACCAATTAAAGACCAATAATTCCGTCGTAATTAGCTTCCATCCTTATCAGCATGTTGATCCACCAGTTTCGCGAGCTTTTCTCTAACCGATTTCTGCAAAATGTCGGCTGGTTGGGTGCAGCAGAATTGATCAATCGAGTGTTTCGCCTGGGCACAACGGTTACGCTGGCAAGGCTGTTTACAACTCAAGACTATGGCTTGATGGCAATTCTTTATACAGCATTTGATTTTGCAACGGTATTTACCTTGCGAGGTGGCATTGGTGCAAAGCTGATTCAAGCCGACAAACAGGATGTCGATATTTTAGCAGACACGGCCTTTTGGATTAATGTAATTCTTTGCGGTTTTGTATTTGTGATTCAATGCGCTATTGCGTTTCCGATTGCTCAGTTCTACAACAATCAGCAGTTGGTCTTACCGCTATGTGTCGCGGCATCAGTTTATTTGATGAGTCCATTCTATATCGTGCATTCAGCTTTGATTGAGCGAGAAAATCGCCTCAAAGTCATCGCGCTCTGCACTGCCGTTCACTCGATTTTGAATAATCTGGCGATTGTCGCTTTCACGCTGCTGGGCTGGGGAATCTGGGCGATCGTTTGGGCAATGGTGTTGACGACGCCGATTTGGATCGTAATCACTTGGAGGAACCAGGCTTGGCGGCCTCCTCGTCGGTTTCAGCTAGAGCAGTGGCAAAATATAGTCAACTTTGGCAAAAATTTGTTGGGAGTCGAGCTACTCAATAAGCTCAGAGGCAATTTTGATTATTTAGTAGTGGGGCGTTTTTTAGGAGTAGAAGCTCTGGGTCTCTACTACTTTGCCTTTAACGCCGGATTAGGCATCAGCATGAACGTGATCAATACATTTATGTCAGCCCTTTATCCCCATATTTGTGAAGTGCGCCATCAGTATGATCAATTTCGGCAACGCTATTATCAAAGCCTGAAGAAGGTGGCTATAATTGCCATCCCGCTGATTCTGATCCAATCGCTCCTGGCCTCCTTTTATGTGCCAATTATTTTTGGTGAACGCTGGGTGCCAGCAATTCCGATTTTAATTATGATCTGCCTCTCTGTTATTCCCCGCATCTTTTCCTGGGCTACCTACTTATTGCTAAACGCTATTGATAAAACCCATATTACACTCTACGTTGATATTGGCTTCACCGTAATTTTTGCGGCTTCAATTCTAATTGCCGTTCAGGTTAACCTGTATTGGGTGGCAGCGGCAGTGCTGTTCTCGCATTTAATAGTCTTGCCGATTTTTGCCGTTTTGGGGAATCGCTACGGATTGACCGAAAGGCTCCATTTCAGCTCGCTTGATCCAGTTCACCCTCCGCGATAGAGGATACCTATGCCGACTATCTCTGTGATTATTCCGGCTTACAATGCTGAAAAAACAATTTTGTCAGCTATTACTTCGGTGCAGAAACAGACCTTCTCAGATTGGGAAGTTATTGTAATCAATGACGGCTCCACCGACGGCACGGTTCAGAAGCTAGCATCTATCTCAGATCAGCGACTTAAAGTATTTTCCTATCCTAATGCCGGCGTATCTACCGCTCGCAATCGAGGGTTGGATCGGGCTAGCGGCGATTATATTGCTTTTCTAGATGCCGATGATCAATGGACAGCTGATAAACTAGAAGCTCAGCTTGCTGCTTTACAACATCATCCAGATGCAGGCGTAGCCTATAGCTACACACATTTTATTTTTGAGGACAAGGCAGACTCTTTTATTGAGGATTCTCAAGCTTACCAAGGGAATGTCTATGCGGACCTACTGCTGAAAAATTTTTTGCACAGTGGCTCAAATCCCTTGATTCGCAAAGAGGCCATTCTTTCGACTGGCAATTTCAATCCATGCCTGTCTTATGGAGAAGATTGGGAGTACTGGCTTAGATTAGCTGCAAAGTGGAATTTCGTTTTGGTACCCAAACCCCAAATCCTCTACTACCATTCACCGTACTCTGCTTCTAATCAAAATTTAGCAATTTTAGAAAGTTCCATGCTGCAAACCATCGATCAAATTTTTGCCGCTGCGCCTGCTTACCTTCAACCTTTGAAGCGACGCAGTTTATCCTGCACTTATCGATACTTAACTCAGCAGTATCTCCGTAACTGTAATGGAAATTTGCACAATATAAAATGCGCCGGGAAAAAGCTGTGGCAAGCAGTTTGTATTAATCCGAAAATTTTATTAGAGACATATACATTTAACTTGTTCAAGTGGTGGAGCAAAGCAGCAATATCAGTTTTGGCTCAACTCGCTCAATAATGTTCTTACCCACAACTTAATATTATTATTGCCTATACAGTGCAGCCTACTTGCAATCTAAAAAAATTCCGCCCTAAGAATTAATTTTAACCTCATTCCATCTAATTGAATTCGTGAACCAAGATGCCGATTATATCTGTTGTTATTCCAGCCTACAACGCTGAACAAACAATTTTAGAAACCCTTGCGTCCGTTCAGAACCAAACTTTTTCAGATATAGAAATTATCGTGATCAATGATGGTTCAACGGATCGAACTCTAGAGCTGGTGCAAAGCGTAAATGATTCACGCATCAAAATATTTTCTGATCAAAATGGTGGTCTTCCAGTTGCTCGCAATCGCGGTATCTCCTATGCGATAGGAGAGCTGATTACATTCATTGATGCGGATGACTTGTGGACGCCGGATAAACTAGAGCTTCAGCTTAAGGTCCTACAACAGCATCCAGAGGCAAGTGTTGCCTATAGTTGGTCTTGTTTAATCGGTCAAGAAGGTAGCCTTTTAGCTCGCTATCATCCTATCTATTTCCAGGGTGACGTTTACCATCAACTGCTGCTGAACAATTTTATAGCTAATGGTTCCAATATCTTGGTTTATAAAGAAGCGGCTGAGTCTATAGGAGGATTTGATTCAACACTTAAGTCGGTTGAAGATTGGGACTTTTATTTGCGGTTGGCAGCCAAATACCAATTTGTAGTAGTACCGGAATGGCAGATCCTCTATCGCCAATCACCAAATGCTATGACGTCCAAAGTTGAGGTGATGGAAGCAGAAGCGCTAAAAGTGATTGAAAAAGCTTATCGAAATGCTCCTTTGCAGTATCATTCATTGAAAAACCGGAGTTTGGCTTGGATTCACCAATATTGCACTCAGCAGTATCTCAAGAACAGTACCGATTTGCGAGGGGTGCAAATGGCAGCCTATAAACTGCTAACTGCAATTCGCTTCTACCCTCCGATCCTATTAGATGCTTATACACGCAACCTAGTTAAGTGGCTGATCAAGCGATGGATCATCTTAATGATTCATTGAAAACCTCTCCAAACTACAATGCAGTGAGTAGCTAAATTTCCTGTGAGCATGTTTGAGAAGGGTTAGCCCAACCAAAACCTAAGGCGAGCAAGACCAACGGCTCACTCGTCGGAATTTAAAACAATGCTGACTGCCCTTCCTGAGCCTTACCATATATAAAGGTAATCAAGAACTTAGCAAGTCGATTTTCTAGCACGTGTCTCAGTCTCTGTCAGTCAGCGAATTTCTCCATGCCCCGGGGCCAATTCTCGATGTGCGCAGTCCGGCTGAATTTGCCCAAGGCCATATTCCAGGGGCAATCAACTTGCCATTGTTTAGCGACGAAGAGCGGGCACAGGTGGGAACATGCTACAAGCAGCAAGGCCCCGATCCGGCAGTCGAGTTGGGGTTTGCTCTAGCTGGACCCAAATTTGCTGGATTCATTGCTGAAGCCAAACGGCTAGCCCCTGATCGTCAACTGCGGCTGCACTGCTGGCGAGGAGGAATGCGCAGCGAAGCAATGGCCTGGGTCTTGGGCATGGCAAAACTCGAGGTCACCTTACTCAGCGGTGGCTATAAGGCATTTCGGCGGTGGGCGCACCAGCAATTTGAGACTCCCAAACCGATTGTGATTTTAGGCGGCATGACCGGCACGGGTAAAACCGCAATTCTGATTGCGCTAGCCCAGCAAGGTGCCCAGGTAATCGATCTGGAAGGGTTAGCCAATCATCGGGGCAGTAGCTTTGGTGCTTTAGGACTGCCGCCCCAGCCCAGCAACGAACAGTTCGAGAACTTATTAGCGCTCCAGTGGGCCAAGCTCAACCCTAACCAACCTGTCTGGATGGAGGCCGAGAGCCGCCGGATTGGGCTGTGCCGCATCCCCGAAGCCGTGTTTCAGCAGATGGACTGTGCCCAGATTATCGAAATCCAACGACCTCGCTCCGAGCGACTGGCAGCTCTGGTAGAGATCTACGGCACGGCAGATCGGCAGGCACTGATCACGGCCACAGAGCGGATCCGCAAACGGTTGGGCGGGTTACGCACCCAGCAAGCCGTAGCGCTGCTACTGCAAGGTAAACTGACAGAGGCATTCGATTTGATTCTGGACTACTACGACCGCACCTACACCTACGATTTGCAGCGTCGCAATCGGCCAATTCAGCCAGTGGATATCACCGGGCTATCCGCTACCGAGAGCGCTGCCCTGCTGCAAACTCTACTGCCAGAAAGTTCATCAGAAAACCCACGGCTGCTCCTCTCTCCTTCTGTTGCGCCTGCTCATGGAACCCGCACCACGCCTGCTGCAAAAATTCAGTCAGAAGCTGTTTGACCAACCCGATCAGCAAAACCAGTTTCTGACCGCGCTGACTCATCCCCAACCCTTTCATCCCTGCATTCTCTGGCTGCAGCCAAAGCCAAACCCCTTTCCCTTTGCTGTCGAACCACCCATAGACTGGCAGCCTGACTTTGTAGATCGGCTAGCGTTGGGTGAAAAACCTGGCCAGCATGCCTTACACCAGCAGGGAGCATTTTACTGTCTGGATTTTTCTTCGGTGTTTGCAGCCTCGGTGTTGCTGACGATTCAGCAGCCGGTCAGCGTTGTGCTCGATATGTGTGCGGCTCCTGGTGGGAAAAGCATCTTTGCCTGGAAGGCCCTTCAACCCCAACAGTTGCTCTGCAATGAGGTGATCGGCAAACGGATGGGGGCATTGATCTCTAATCTGAAGCGCTGCCACATCCAACCCTCGTTCGCCTTTAGTTTGGATTCCAGTTTGCTGGCGGTCCAGCTTTCCCAGACTGCCGATCTAGTGCTAGTCGATGCTCCTTGTAGCGGCCAATCGCTACTAGCCAAAGGGGAAAAAAATCCCGGTTGCTTTCATCCGGTGACAATTAACAAAAATGCCAATCGACAAAAGCGGATCCTGGCTAACTCAGCCCAGACGGTTGCACCTCAAGGATTTCTGGCCTACATGACCTGCGCCTACTCGCCGCAAGAAAATGAACAGGTGAGCGAATGGCTGCTGCAAAAGTTTCCCCAGTTTCAGCCGGTTGAAGTGCCCTACCTGCGAGCCTATCAGTCTCACCTCACCGATTTGCCTTGCTACCGCATGTTTCCGCAGTCGGGTTTGGGAGCCGGAGCCTTCACCATCCTGTTGCAAAATACAGAAACTCCGACGGAACCGAGAACAATACAGAGACTAACTGACTTTTTAGAGCAGCATCCGGTAATTCACTCGATCGCCAAATTGACCCATATCTAGTCTGGTGTTTGCCAGAAGAGAAGAGTGCCTCTCCCGAGAACAGCAGTGACATGAGCAGCAGAGCACGCAACGCGTAAAATTGCAATAACGATTGAGTCGGGGGGGAAATTTCTCTGCTACCGTTGGCGATAGACGTGGGTGTGATCTGGCTGGAAACCATAGATGGGGGCTTAGCAATGGATGCTCAACTTTTGGACGTTCAACTGATTTACCAATTGGCAGGTGCAGCGGGTGTAGTAGGAGTATTGCTCGGCTTTGGTGTGTATCAGCGCAAAAAACGGCTGACGGCAGTGGCTCAGGCGCAAGAGAACCAGACTGCCCTAGAGCAGCAGGTGAACAAGCTAACGCAAGAGAAACAATCGCTGGTGGAGGCGCTGAAACTAGCCAAAGCTGCCGTGACGATGCAAGAAGAGCAGATCGGCACGCTGACGCAGGAGAAGCAGCAATTAACACAGCAGCTAACCGCGACCCAGCAGGAGCAAGCCCAAACCGTTGATGTACTTCAGCAATCCGTTGACACGCTCCAGCAATCCATCCAGCAACTAGAGCAAGAGAAACAACAGCTAGAAGTTGAGTTGCAACAAGCCCGCCAGTCGCTGCAACAGCAAATTGCCGAACTGGAGCAGAGCAAACAGCAAACCGAAGCACTCAACCACCGCCTCAGCTTAGAAGTCGAGCAAATGGCCGCCGAACTGCGCCAGCGCCAAGCCACCATTGCGGCCCTAGAACAGCAGGTGGAACAGCAGGTGGAGCAGCAAACTGCAGAGGCCGAACAGCAGCAGCAGCGCCTTGCCAGTTTAGAAGCAGACCTGCGGCAGGCGCAGGCCACCGAACCCGCTCTGCGCCAACAGATTGACCAGCTCAGCCAGGAAATTCAGCAGTTGCAACAAACAACGCAACACGACCAAGCGGCACTCGCGGCTATACGGCAGCAGCTTCAAGATATAGAACAGCAGAAATCAACCCTAGAGCAGCAAAACGCCCAGCTCGAACAAGACCTGCAGCAGAACCGAACTGCCATTAACACCCTGACTGAACAGCTGAATCAGCTCACTCAGGAGCGCGAACACCTGACCCAAATCGGACAGGCGGCTGAAGCCAGAATTACTACACTCGAAACCCAACTACGAGACCTAGAGCAACAGCGCGACGAACTGACTGCCACCTTTGAAACCCAACTGCGGGACTTGGAACAACAGCGCGATCAAGCCACCGCTACCCTACAAGCTCAACTGCGGGATCTGGCACAACAGCAAGATGGAGAGACTGCCACGCTGCAGTCTCAACTGCGGGACTTAGAACAACGGCGCGACCAAGCTATTGCTGCACTGCAAGCCCAACTGCAAGATTTAGAACAGCAGCGCGACGAACTCACCGCCACCCTGCAAAATGCCGAGGCTGTTCCTGCTGCATTGGGGCAACAAGTCCAACAGCTCACCCAAGAGCGGGATCGACTCAATCAAGCGCTGCAGTCCAGTCAGGCCAGCATTGCCACGCTACAGCAGCAGGTCGAAGCTCTGACGCAGCAGAAAGATAGCCTGACTGGTGAACTGCAAACCGCTAAGCTGAACGCCCTATCCCTCGATGAGCAGCTCACTACGCTGCATCAAGACCACGAGCAGCTCAACCAAGCCCTACAAGCCGCCACAGTGAGACAAACGACCCTAGAGGAACAGCTACAAACTTTAGAACAACGCAACGCAGAACTGAGCGATGCCCTGCAGCAAGCCGAAGCTCGTCCCCTTGGCCTTGAGCAGCAGATCAGCCAGCTTTCTCAAGAACGTGATCAGATCAACCGCAGGTATGAGGCCGATCAGGAGTTGATTTCCAGCCTACAAGCTCAGCTCCAGGGTTTACAGCAGCAGCTCCAGGATCTGGAACGCCGCAAAGCCGAGCTAGAAGAAGCGATGACACTGGCTAGAGAGGTTGTATCGACGCTGGAACAACAGGTGAATGACCTAATGCAAGACAAGCAAGAGCTTGAGAGTGAATTAAATCAGCTCAAACAGCATTCGTTAGAAGTAAGCCAGCCGGTAGAATTAAGGGAAGTGATTCAGGATACACAGCAGTCTAAGCAAACGTCTACACAGTCGGAACCTAAAGCAGAACAGCTCAAAGGTCAAGCAAGCCGTCAGTTTAAACCAGCGCCGCAGCCACAACTAGACTCTGAACCAGCCCCCGAATCAAAACCCGAACCAGAGACAAAACTACAGCCACAGCCCAAATCCGAACCCGGCTCCGAACCGGCCCAAACCCCATTAATGGAGAAACCATCTCTGGAAGGAAAGAGCTTTGTGATTACAGGGCGGCTAAAAATGTCGCCGGAAAAACTACAGGCCCTGATTCAGGAGGCTGGTGGCCGAATTAACAGTATGCCCAGTTCCAAAACTAGCTACATTGTGGTGGGAGAGAATCCGGGCAACAAACTGCAAAAAGCCGAGAAATACAAAGTTCCCCAGCTCACAGAAGCGCAATTATTGGAACTGCTCAATATCCAGCCTGACTCTTAGCAACCCTTCTAGTCTCACCCATCCCCAAAGTAATTCAAACTAAAGTAATCTTCGCCTATTCACTTATCTGCTCATTTACATTTTCGTCTGTATGTCCACTCTTTCTCCCAATCCGGTCTCGCGTCACTCGCTGGTCGAAAAATATCATGAATTACCGTCTCTAGAGCAGTTCATCGTGCAGTTGTTCTCAGTGATTTACGAGCCGATTAGCCGAGCGACGGTGGCGCTGTGCTTAAATCAGTTAGCAGTGCAGAATAAACAGGGGAAGCATTTTACTGGCCCAATCCTTAAACCCTACATCGATCGGTTGCTGGATCTGGGTGTGTTGGTGCAGGGTGGTGGCCTCGGACCCCAATGCCATCCGCTGCTAACCGAGATTGCCACTCGTGATGCTGTCAGGCTCGGTCGGTTTGAAATCCTGGCTCAGGCTGTACAAGGATGTATCCCAATACCGTTGCGCTGGAAGGGCGGGCCGCGTGCATTTAGTAATGAGCGTCAATTGATTCGAGAAGTGCGGATTGGGATTTACCGAAATGATATTCAATATATTCATCAACAGCTAGAAGCCTATTACAAATACAGTTATAAAAAAGATAGACTTAGCCTAGAGGAAATCTATCAGCGCATCTGCGATAATCCTTTTGATCCGCAGTGGTTTGGTACCCTGCCGCCAGAATTGTATGAGCCAGCACTGGCGAGCATTTTGAACTTGTCGATGCTGAGATTGACGCCTGCGGACGAAGCGTTTGCCTTACTCCAGCAAACCTGTGCCGCTCGAACTGGCTCAGATTCACTGCGCGTTGTCCTATTCGAGCAACTGATGCTGCGGGGCCGATGCTCAGACGCGGCACAACTCCTGGAGCAGTTTGGCGAACCCTATCGCAGCCGTTCTAAAAACCTCCAGGGCTGGCTGGCGTTTGCGCAGGGCGATTATTCGCAGGCAATTGCGCTCTATACTGCCGCCGTACAGGATCTCAAAGGCAGCGGCAAAAAGAAAGTCTACTTTCAATCGATCAGCGGGCTGTTTTTTATCCTGGCTCTGCTGCAACAAAACACCCCCGGCAGCCTCAGCAGTGCAGAAACCTATGCCAGCGTGGCCCGTCAGGCGAAACATTGGCTCAGCCCTACCTACCGCATCCTAGAGAATGTGGTACAGGTGCAGCAGGGCGATCTGGCCAAACGCGAAGTCATTCTCAACACACCGATTGCGCCCCACGAACTGACCCAGAGCCTGGAGGTGTTGCTGTGCTCCCTTTGCCTCTACTGGGTGGATGCGGATCAGGCCAAGCGCCATCTGTTGCGATTAGTGGAACCGCTCTATCAGCAAGCCGAGGCCGCTGGTTACGCCTGGATAGCCCGCGAGGCGGTTGCGCTGTTGGCCCGACTGAAACCCAGTCAATACGGTAAACGAGCAGCCCTGCAACAAACCAGCGTTCCACCGCTGGTGGATTTGATTCAGCCGCAGGACGCCTGGGAGGTTTGCCTGAATGCGCTGGTCAACCTCAACCAAGCCTCAGAATCGCCGGTTACTGCCAAACTAGAAACCAATCAACGCCTCGCCTGGTTGATCACGCTCTACGGAAGTTCCTGTATGCTGCAACCGCGTGAGCAGTCGCTTAACGCCAAAGGCGAGTGGAGCAAGGGCCGCCCAATTGCGCTCAAACGTCTGAAGAACAGCGCCGATGAGTTTGGCTACCTCACGGCTCAAGATCTGCGGGTTTGCGCTCAAATCAAAATCCAGTCCTACGGCTGGGGCAAAACCGACTACACGTTTGGCGACAAGGCCGTGGCAGCTCTGATTGGCCATCCCTTAGTGTTTTGGGAAGATATTCCCACGACGCGGGTTGAAGTGGTGAAAGGCGAACCGGAACTAGTGGTCAAAAAAGCCAAGGGCGAACAGCTGATTCTCCAGTTTGTGCCGGAGCTGAAGGAGAGCCGCGACATTTTGCTCGTGAAGGAAAGCCCAACCCGCCTCAAGGTGATCGAAGTAACGCCGGAGCATCGCCGGATTGGCGAAATCTTGGGCAAGCAGAACCGTTTGGAAGTACCAATGGCTGCTAAGGAGCGCGTCTTAGCTGCAATCAATGCCGTCTCCGGTATCGTGACGGTGCATTCCGATATTGGCGGTGGCAGGGCCAGTGCTACCGAAGTTCCCTCCGATCCTAAGCCTCATCTGCATTTGCTGCCAGCGGGAGCCGGACTCAAAGTCGCCATCCTGTCGCGTCCCTTTGCAACGGGTGGCCCCTACTACCATCCAGGCAGCGGCGGCGAGACGGTGATTGCAGAGATTGACGGCCAGCGGCTACAAACCACGCGCGATCTGGCCCAGGAGAAACAATTGGCAGATGCAGCAGTAGTGGCTTGCCCCACTTTGGTGCAACAGGATGAACAGGAGGGTGAATGGTGGCTAGGCGATCCAGAAGCTTGTTTGGAGCTATTGCTGGAATTGCAGGCCCTCAAAGACAATGTGATTCTAGAATGGCCCGAAGGTGAAAAACTGCGCGTCAGTCAGCATGCCGGCCTGAAGGACTTTAAGCTAATCATTAAACGCCAGAATGACTGGTTTGATACCCAGGGCGAGCTGAAACTGGCCAATCAGCAAGTGCTCGACATGCAGCGGTTAATGGAGCTGTTGCAGCAGACTCCCAGTCGGTTTATTCCGCTAGGCAATGGGCAATTTCTGGCCCTGACTCAGGAGTTTCGCAAGCGGTTAGACGAACTGCGAGCCTTCTCGGAAAAATCCGGCCAGGGACTGCGGCTACATCCATTGGCGGCACTGGCGGTGGAAGACTGGATCGACGAGGTGGGCAACCTCAAGGCCGATAAGCACTGGAAAGCTCACATCCAGCAGCTCAAGCAAATTCAAACCCTGGAGCCGCCCCTGCCTTCGACGCTGCAAGCCGAGCTGCGCGACTATCAAATCGACGGATTCCGCTGGCTAGCGCGATTGGCGACCTGGGGCGTCGGGGCCTGTTTGGCGGACGACATGGGCTTGGGCAAAACCTTGCAGGCGCTGGCGGTGATCCTGACTCGCGCGGCAGCAGGTCCAACCCTGATTGTGGCTCCCACCTCGGTCTGTATGAACTGGATTAGCGAAGCGCAACGGTTTGCCCCAACGCTGCATCCAATCCAGTTGGGCACGGGAGACCGCCAGAAAGTGCTGAACCATCTGCACCCCTTCGACCTGTTGATTTGCAGCTATGGTTTGTTGCAGCAGGAAGAGGTAGCCGAAATGCTGGCTCAGGTGCAGTGGCAGACGATTGTGCTGGATGAAGCTCAGTCGATCAAAAACTTCGCTACCAAGCGCTCTCAGGCGGCGATGAATCTGCAAGGTGGCTTTAAGCTGATCACCACCGGCACGCCGATCGAAAATCATTTGGGCGAACTGTGGAACCTGTTTCGCTTCATCAATCCGGGCCTACTCGGTTCGCTGGACCATTTTAATCAGCGTTTTGCCATCCCAATCGAGCGCTATGGCAACAAACAGTCCCGCCACCAGCTGAAAAAATTAATTCAACCCTTTCTGCTGCGGCGCACCAAAAACCAGGTGCTGGCCGAACTGCCCTCGCGTACAGAAATTCTGCTGCATGTGGATCTGAGCCAGGAGGAAGTGGCGTTTTATGAAGCGCTGCGGCGGGAAGCAATCACCAAACTGGCAGAGAGCGACGCCACGGCAGGGCAAAAACATCTGCAAGTGCTGGCAGAAATCATGCGGCTGCGGCGAGCCTGTTGCAACACCCAATTGGTCAACCCCGCTCTGACGCTGCCCAGCTCGAAGCTGAATCTGTTTGGGGAAGTGCTGGCCGAGTTATTGGACAATCGGCACAAGGCCCTGGTATTCAGCCAATTTGTGGATCATTTGCATATCCTGCAACAGTATCTAGATGCTCAACAGATTCGGTATCAATATCTAGATGGCAGCACTCCTGCCGCTGAGCGCAAAAAGCGAGTTGATGCGTTTCAAGCTGGTCAAGGCGATGTGTTTTTAATCAGCCTCAAGGCAGGCGGCACCGGATTGAATCTCACAGCAGCCGACTATGTGATTCACATGGACCCCTGGTGGAATCCGGCAGTCGAAGATCAGGCCAGCGACCGGGCACACCGAATTGGACAACAGCGCCCGGTGACGATTTACCGACTGGTGGCGAAACATACAATCGAAGAGAAAATTGTGGACCTGCACCAGCACAAGCGCGATCTGGCCGATAGCTTGCTAGAAGGAGCCGACCTCAGCGGCAAAATGTCTACCGACGATTTATTGCGGCTAATCCAGGCCGGGTGAGGGCCTACTCGCCTGAGCGAGGTCGTTTTGCTCCCAAGCTGGATGCAAGCACTCTCAGCAGGGTAACCCGTTTATGAGTACTGTCTCATGAATTCCTTAAATGCATTTCATATCAATGTTGCAATCTAGAACTTGAGCTGTTCTCGATCTTCAGGAAAAAACTGTCATTTGTCTTCTATAACCTATTCGCGCTGATAGCGATTTTTCTGTTTAACCTTTTTCTGCGTCGTTTCATCGCTCTGAAACCGCATCCTAGGGAAAGGTGCTTTCACCTGATATATACCGTCTTTACCTCAATGACAGCTAAACAATCTCCGCAATCCTCGCCCCCCGCTAGGAATCTGGCAATGCTGGCCATTGTTGCCGAGGGATTTTTATCCCGCCTCAGCTTTGGCATCATTAGTCTAGCGTTGCCGCTCTATGCCCATCGCCTAGGATTAAGCCTATTTGAAATTGGCATGCTGATGACGCTCAACCAGGCTGTGGCAATGGCGTTAAAACCAGTCATGGGTTGGGTGGCGGATCGGGTTGGACTAAAACGCAGTTTTACAGCCGCTATCTTTTTTCGCAGTTTGATTGCGCTATGTTTGGTGGTGGCCCAGTCACCTTGGCAACTGTACGGCATCAAGTCAATCCACGGTGCCTCAAAAGCGCTACGCGATCCAGCCGCAAATGCCCTGATTGCAGAGCAAGGCGGGAAGAAAGCGATTGCCTCTGCCTTTGCTTGGTATCATACCGCCAAGATCGTCGCAGGTTCGATGGGGAAAGCAATTGCGGGTATCCTGCTCACTCTCACCGCTTCTAACTTCTCCTTAGTATTTAATATTGCCTTTCTGCTGTCGTTACTGCCGCTCTACAGCGTTGCTCGCTACGTCAAATCCGATCGCAGGTGCGGTCACAAGTCAATTCACGATGCCGCTCGTCCTGCAAGGGCTGGGAGCAAGGCTGGCCCTGTCAGCGTTCCTGCCAAAGTCGCTCCTCCTGCCGCCATTATCGAGCCGAGTGTTTCAGCCAGTTCTAAAGGAGTAATTCTATCCTTTAGCATTCTCTCGTTTGCAATTAATGGCACGGCAGAGATGTTGCGCGGTCTGTTTCCGATTTTGGCAACGGAATATGCCGGTTTAAACGAAGCAGAGACGGGATTGATCTATACGGCCTCAACGGTGATTGTGCTGGTTTCCGGGCCAATCTTTGGTTGGCTGTCGGATCACGGGCGACAAGAGCTAGTTCTATTAGTTCGCAGTTTGGGAAACATTCTGTCTTCGATCGTATATATTTTGGCTCCCGATCTGGCTGGCTTTATGGTTGGCAAACTAGCAGATGATGCCGGAAAAGGCGCTTTTCGTCCAGCCTGGGGCGCGCTCATGACCCATGTCTCTAGTTTTGACCCCCGACGGCGGGCACAGACGATGAGTTGGATGCTGCTGGGAGAAGATGCGGGCGCGATTGCCGGACCTGTTCTGGCCGGTCTCCTCTGGAGTACCTGGGGACTGTCAGTCATGCTGGGGGTGCGCGTCCTGCTCGCCATTGCCACCGAAGCCTATACGATTTATCTCAGCCGTTCTATCTCAGCCTTTGAACGGCCCAAAGCGGCCAGCAACAGATGAGGAAAGTCAATCGTCATGCCATCAGCTTGAGCATTCAGCGCATTCTGCATTGCCGCCTCATCGGTTACTTTCCAAGCTCGCACTTCTAGACCCATAGCGTGTAAATCAGCCACTAGTGCTGCAGAGAGGCTGGCAGCCGGTAGACAGATCTGCTCAAAACCAGCGGCAACAACTTGGGCAAGCGTGGCCGGGTCAATATTGGCCGTCAACCAGCCGACTCGTGCTGTTGGGGCTTGAGTTTTAATGGCTTGAACCGTCCCAAACTCAAAGGCTGTAAACGTCACCTGATCGAGTAAGCCCAGCGCAATTACCTGCTCTAATACCTGAGTTTCTAGCCCCGATTGTTTTATTTCTAGAACCCAATGGGTGCACTTCCCGTAGCGTTTTAGGGTTTCATCCAAACGGGGCACTTTGGCATGGCGATATTGCGGATCAAACCATGACCCTGCGTCTAACTGCTGCACCACGGACCAAGCGGTCTGGTCGATTGCGCCGTTTCCGTTGGTGGTTCGCTCTAGCCGACGGTCGTGCATGAGAACGAGTTCGCCATCACCAGTTACCCGAATATCAGTTTCAATGGCATCTACCCCTAGAGAGAGCGCCAGATCAAACCCTTCCCAAGTATTTTCGGGGGCTAAGGCCGCTGCACCACGATGTCCGATCACCTGCATACCATCTCATCCGCCCAGAATTGCATCACCATCAATCGTAGCAATCGCTACTAACTGTGAGGATTTTCTCATCCCCGTTTCATACCCGTTCCATCTCAGCCAGATTAAATCAGCATTAAGAGCAGATTAATCGCGATCGAAACAAAACGGAGTTAGATCAATCAACCGCATGAGAAATTTCTCACGCTTGCCTCATGTTTAGCTAACGACCTTCGGTCAAGATTAAAGCAAGGTTAATAGAAGGCGAATTTAAGTTTAATGATCCGTTAAGCTCTACCTGTCGAATTCAGTCATTCAGCTCAAAAGTTAAGCTCCCTCATCACTCAAGGAGGATACTCACCATGCAGGCGATTATCTTAGCAGCAGGTTGTGGTTCACGATTGGCAAAAGCTCTCAAAGGTAAACCCAAGTGTTTAGCGCCCTTAGAGGATGGCATTCGGTTGATTGAATATCAGCTCGCTGTTCTAAATAACTTTGGCATCACCGATATCTGCATCGTTCTGGGCTATCGCGCTCATGAAGTATACCGCGCTGTTGGTGATCGCTGTCACTGCATTATCAACCGACGCTATGCTGAGACAAACAGTCTTTATTCACTGTGGCTGACTCGAAATTGGGTTCAAGATGATTGCCTGATCATGAACAGCGATGTCCTAGCGCATCCCAAAATCTATAAACGATTGTTGAATTCCGCTGGCAATGCCTTGACCTACGATTCCTGGTCAGGTCGTGATCAGGAGCATATGAAAGTATCGTTCCACGAGAAAAAACTCCAGCAGATCAGCAAATCGCTGTCTCTAGAAGATTCTCAAGGTGAAAGTCTGGGGCTGCTGAAGTTGACCGAGGCCAGCATGAAAGCGCTGTTTACCGAAGCTGAAACGGTTTTGAAACTCGGTGGTGAAAACCAGTGGGCACCCGCAGCAATTGCCCGGCTCGCTCAGCAGCAGACGATTGTTGGAATCGATGTGGCTGGACTGCCCTGGGTTGAAATCGATTTTCCTGCCGATTTACACCATGCTCGGCAAACCGTTTGGCGGATGATTCCAACTGCTTCTCTCCCGCAGCTAACAAAACGCCAGCATCGTGTCGGTTAACGATTACCGAAACCTACACATTTCGTACATCCCGAATTT
Source organism: Leptolyngbya sp. NK1-12 (assembly GCF_032598965.1). NCBI lineage: Bacteria > Bacillati > Cyanobacteriota > Cyanophyceae > Leptolyngbyales > Leptolyngbyaceae > Leptolyngbya > Leptolyngbya sp. NK1-12. The sequence goes on along the minus strand of NZ_CP053586.1, from coordinate 3,237,817 downwards.
CTGTTTAGGAATACTATCATGAGCTACTCTGATGATCCGGTTTATCATGCTGTCCAGCAAATTAATCACCCTACAGCCATTGAACCGATTTTGATCGATACCTGGAATCACTGGTTAGGAGAGACGCCCGAAAGTCTCAAAGTGAAGCCAATTTTGACATACTACCGTCCGTTTAATTGCGCCCGCGTGGTCGCAGAGGTAACGGTATTGACTAGCAACGCTGCAGAGCCGCTGAAATTGCACATGTTTTTTCACAGCTTCGCGGATCCGGACAAGGTTCGTCATCAAGTTAACAAGGGTTACGAACTAGCAGTCCCTCCCAACGCTGTTTTGCCCGTTTTCGCAATCAATGCTTGGCAAACCGTGGTTTGGACATTGCCCCATGCCCCATGCCTACCCGAACTGACCGAACTCCTGCAGCCTGACTACTTCTGCCCGCTGCTGATTGCTCCGGATGATCTGCCAATCAATCCAAACGACTATCCGGCCCCGCAGATTTTCCGCTATGTGCCGTTCAAACGCGCCATCTTGACTTGGGACGCTCCTAATGGCAAGCATCGCTACTTCGTCAAACTCTGCCAGGAACTGGAGTTCACTCAAGTCGTTGCTAACTTTCAGCAGATCTATGCGCAATCGGATCAGCTCAGCTTTAAAGTGCCAGAACCCATTGCGGCCGATCCTGTATCTCGGACCTTTTCGATGCGGGCACTCCCCGGACAGCAGTTTACGACGGTGATGTGCCAAGCTCGACCCCAACTAGAGCCCTTCAAGCGAGTCGGACAAGTTTTAGCGGAACTCCACCAAACCCATTTGCATCCCATTAGCGTTTGGACACCTGCAAAGGAATTCAGACTCTTCAACATCGCCATGGCGGACGTGAAACTGGCGTTGCCCCATTTAGCCCCATCGATCGATTGGATTAGCAATCAACTAACTGAGTTAGCAAATCACATTGATTTTTCCAGTTCCTATCCTATTCACGCCAATCTATTCGGTGATCAGATTCTCTACAGTGGTGATCAAATTGGCATCGTCGATTGGGATACCTTATCCTTGGGTGATCCCCATTACGATGTCGGACGATTGATTGCCCACTTTCTATACTTAGCCGGACGCGAGCAGCTTGCAACTAAAACCGTTAAAACCTGCATTGAAGCGCTACTGGAAGGCTATGAATCAGCAATTACCTGGCAGCTTGATCGCACCTGTCTGGCTTGGCATGTGACGATGCAAATCCTGCTACGCGGCAAGATTTCCTCGCTGCGGAAATTACCTCCCCATTGGCAAGAGGATTTAGAGTTTGTCGTGGCTGAAGCAGAATGGCTGCTGGCAGGCTGTAGTCAATACATTGTGCTACCGCCGCTTTCCCAATGTTTTATCGCTGCATCATAATTTTTTGACCTGACAACGCTCTTCCCTAACTGTCTCTGAGAAGGATACCTTGTTACTATGACCACCAAACGGATTGCTTTCTATCTCCGCTCTTGCGGTAACTTGCATTATTTCGCTGCGATTAAACCCTACTTAAACCACTTTGTTCAAGCAAATCATCACCAGGTTTTTCTCGCTGTTACTCAAATTAACGAAGATTGGTTACAAAATCCAGAGTATGCAGGATTCACCCATCTATTCACCACCGATTGTGACCTAGATAGCTACGATCTCGTCGTCACACCTTCCTTTCTGCGGCCAGAGGAGCGCAGTGACCGGACTCCGGCGGTTCAGATCTTTCACGGCATGTCCGATAAACCATTCACCTACGAACGCGACTTCAGCAACTATCTTCTCTGTCTCTGTGTAGGGCAACGCCAAGTCGAGCGCCTCTTGCAAACACCTTGTAATCAAACAATGCAATGGACACTGATTGGCTATCCCAAGTTTGATCACCCTCCGACGGCTGCGCCATTGTTTGAGAATAATCGCAAAACAATCATCTACTGTCCTACTTGGCGGAAGGAAAACATTAGCTCTATCGAGATCTTTCTCGATCACGCCGATGTCATCGAACAGCTCACCCAAGATTACAATCTGATTGTCAAGCCCCATCCCAATCTCTTTAACCCCGATCGCCAGTTTTATGATCCCAGTATCGTTGATCGCTTGCAGCAGCTTCAGCAGTTGCCCAATCTGAAATTGATTCGCTCTGGCAACGTGATGCCCTGGTACGCCCAGTCGGATCTATTCATTGGCGATATTTCTGCGGCAGGCTACGAATGGCTCTATTACAACCGCCCGATGATATTTCTGAATCCCCAGCCCGGTGTGCTGCAACCGAGCACGGATGTTGCGTCCATGACGTACCTCTGGCAATGTGGCGAAGTCTGCCATGATATGCGGCAGATCAAGTCTTTGGTGGAGGCTAACCTAGCCGTCGATTCCTATCAAACCATGCGCGAATCCCTGTTGCACTATAGCGTATTCAATCCTAGAGATAATCAAGCGACCCAACGCGGCATTGCGGCAATCGAACGCCTTTTGTCTCGGCAACCCTCAATGGTTCATATATAGACGTTCATCGAAAGCCTATGACTTCCTCAATTCAGCCATCGTTACCCACTCACTCAGACACGATTCTACGGGCCGAGCGAGTCAGTGTCTACTATGGCAAAACTCCAGCCATCCAAGATATTTTCTTGGATATTCCTCCGCAAAAAGTGACCGCTTTTATTGGCCCGTCTGGCTGCGGCAAAAGTACGCTGCTCCGCTGCTTCAATCGCATGAACGATCTGATCCCGAACGCTCGTGTCACTGGTCACCTTACCTTACAGGATCAAGACTTGTATGCCCAACAAGTTGATCCGGTCGAAGTGCGCCGGCGCATTGGCATGATCTTTCAAAAGCCTAACCCGTTTCCAAAATCGATCTACAACAACATTGCCTTTGGTGCTCGCATCAACGGTTATCGCGGTGATTTGGATGAGTTGGTCGAGCAGTCGTTACGGAAAGTTGCTCTGTGGGATGAGGTCAAAGATCGGCTCAAGCAGAGTGGTTTAGCGCTTTCGGGTGGGCAGCAGCAGCGCCTATGCATTGCGCGAGCAATCGCGATTCAGCCAGAAGTGATTCTCATGGACGAACCTTGTTCAGCGCTCGATCCAATTTCAACCTTTCGGATTGAAGAATTGATTCGTGAACTCAAGCAGCAATATACAGTTGTGATTGTGACTCATAATATGCAGCAGGCATCACGAGTGTCAGACTACACTGCCTTCTTCAATGTCAGCCAAACAGCAGGCAGCGGCTATCTGGTCGAGTTTGATAAAACTGAAACGATCTTTGAGTGTCCCCAGCAAGAAATTACTCGCGAATATGTGAGTGGACGATTTGGATAGACGGCGATACCTGCGTTAGGAGATAGTGATCACCCCAACTTGAGTGCCGGTTTTGTTGTTTTGCGCAGTTGTTGACATCTGGATTTGCCGAACATGCTTTCTCTAAAAGTTTAACAAGTAGCGCAATTCAGGTCAGAAAGATAGCTGCATCGATGTCATGTTGCCTGCACCAGGCATTCACAGTTTGCTCGATCTGTGCAACCTCCCGCGGATAGAGATCTTGTTTCCAGCGGCCTGCTTTAACCGCATCAATATGATTCATATGCAGTAAGGTGCTCTCATCATGATAGTCAACGATATCTCGATGATCATCAGGGCTACGCTGAAGCTGTAATAATTTTTGCTTAAAGCTGCCAATGCGTTCCTGCTGTAATTCAATGGTGTAGTGATCAGCAATCTCGCGGCAGGTTTTAGCATCAACTGGACTTACGCATTTGCCCCCTAAATCCCCCAATAATGGGGGACTTTCAATCTGTTTCCCCCCAGATTGGGGGGCTAGGGGGGCAGAAATTACTGAGCTGCGTAAGTCCTGATCAACTGGGTTTTGCAGATGAGTGGCAATTCGCCTGACTTCGTCTGCTGGATCGGCAATAATCTTTTGGTATTGAGAAACTAACACGTTTGGCAAACTCGTCCATTTTCGATAGTTTTCTAGACACGATTCTAAAAAGCCTTCATTCCACAAAAACTCAAACGACTTCTGCCGTTGCTTCATCATCGAAGCATAGACATCGCGCACATCTCGATGGGCATAGATGCCGATAGCATTATTGTTGAGAAATTCGGCTTTGATGGCCTCGGTGCATTTATGCACCTTGATTACCTTCAGCCCAGCTTCCTGTTTATCCTGCTGACGCACTTCAGCAAACCGATTCGCGTCAATCCAGCCCACCACCTGCCCCAAGTCAAACTGCTGAACGAGATGGGTCGTGATCTGAAATTGTAAGGTTGACGCCGAACGATACATGCCGCAGCAAAATACCCACATAAACGCTCCCAGCTCAAACCTCAAAAAATTCGCTACTCTGATCAATAGCGGATGAAGACAGTCCAATCCAGTCTCGTAGGGAGGATTTGCAATGGGTGCCTATATCCCGGTTAGCTGCGATTTCCACGATTGGCTAGAAGCGCTCGCTACCTTACGGCAAAAATGTCAGATTGTTTACCGCAATCAAGCAAATGCAATCACTGAAGTAGAAGATTGGATTGTGGATGTCTATGCCGCCAATCAAGCCGATTTTTTGAAGCTGAAGGACGGTACCGAGATCCGGCTCGATCAAATTATTTCAGTGAATGGTGAGACTGTTTCCTACTGCACTGACTGAACCGAATTGGGCGAATTTTGCTGCAACTGTCTGACTTAAGGTCTGTCCAGAATTTTGTGTCAATTTAGCGTTTGACTTCGCACTTCTTCTACCCGCGAATCCATTGCGGGCTAACGGAGGAAGTCTGCTCTAGGCGAAGCCTTCTCGCAGAGTAGCAGACTAGACGAAGATTTTAGTTCACTTTAGTGGACTTGCTTCATTAGCCCGCGATTCATCTGCGGGCAGCTCAGGCCACGAAGCGACACAGAATCATTTACAGATCCCTGACTTAGCCCCTAACAATATATCAATCCACATATATCAATCTACTCCCGCACCAGTAGCCGGATCTGTTGTTGGTGAAGCATCCTGCATAGCTTGACTTGGAGGTTCATTCAGCATCCCGGCAATCGCTTCTGCTTCGGTCTTGTTGAGATACACCGCCTTGTCGTCTACCGATTCGACCCAATCAATTGGAAACCAACGATGGCGATCATCCGGCGAATCGGCTTTGGTTAGCTTAATGTACTGTCCGTCTTCTAGTCGATCAACTGTACCAATATGAACGCCTGCATCATTCGTACTGCCCGGTCTTTTCGCGTGAACCATCAAATGTTCTTTGATCTGAGAGATATCCATTTGGCACCCTTAGTGAATACTAGCGAATGCTCGTTGAGCATTGTAATGAATGGTTCAGTGGAACACTCAAAAACTTGAGTTGCAGCAATCTTAATACAGTCTTGGCAAGATTTAGCTTCACAGTAAACTCTCCGAACAGAATGCGCTTCTGCCTGCGGGTAGAGCCAACCTGATAAAATGACTGACTACGAACTCTAATGACTGATCTAATGACTGAGAACGGATTACGACATCACTCGACACCACCCATGATTTACACCCACCAATTCAATGGCGTTCCCCTTACAACCGGCGATATTATCTGCACCGTTGATGGCGTTCCTGGCAGCCTGTATGGTGAATTTTGGCGGCAGGTTGGGCGACTTCTACCCGGTGAAGTAGATCATTGTGCAATCTATCTGGGACCACAGGGCCGATGTGTAGAAGCGGGACCGGGCGGCGTGATTGTCTATGAAATGGCCGGTGAACAATGGGATGCTTGTTCCCTTGCAGAACAACGGCACTTTGTTGATAGTTTTTACGGGGTTGCCTATCCATTAGCCAATCGCGGCCTATCCATCGTTGAACAAAACCAAATCCGCAAAGCAGTAGTGGCCTATTGTCTAGAGCAGGCCATGCTAGAAAAGCCCTATAACGTTGTCTTTCCCGATCCAGACACCGAAGACGCCTTCTATTGCAGTCAGCTCGTCTACAAAGCCTACTTGACTCAAGGCATTGACCTCAAAGCCAGTAGTGCAGAATCGAAGGGGCTACTCAATCGCATCGTCTTTCCGGACGAAATCTGGACCAACTGCGTTCACCGACGTGCTCAATCGGAGCCTTCTGCATTGGATTGTTCTGAATCTAACCTCAAATCTGGTTGATTAGCATTGGTGCGAACCGCTCCTATTCCTCCAGCATGTGAAAGTATGCCCTCCTAGCCCCCATTTTTTGGGAACCAACTCGTAATATCAAATCCGACTAAACGCCCTAAATTTAAATGCCGCATTGTACGGGCGTTTCGGCGAAACGCCTCTACGCGAACTCTGGCTGATCAACCGGATTTGATATAACTCTTCAAAGCGCCCAGTCTTGGGGCTTGGGGGCAGCGAAGGCTTGGCCATCCCTGCTGGTATGCTCCTGCCTGCATTCTCTAACCCCGTCGAAGGAATAGAGCAAATCATCGGTCCTCTAAAGGGCTTTGGTTACATTCCCTGTTAACTCAATCAATTGCTCTAGCTGGAATTCATTCACTAGCGCTCTCAGGGCATCGGCCAGCGATGTTTGAGTGGGAGGAAGCTGCTCTAGAAGCTGGAGAATAAGTTCCTCATCAGCCCTGCGAGCCGCCTGCTGCAATTGCTCAATCCACTCTGATGGCATGAGTGGCAACACGTCAACCAGCTGCTGATTTAATTGTGCTGCATTTTCTGGTGATGTGGTTTCTAGCGCTAAGGCTTCTGGTTCTAAACCGTCAGGCTGCTCTGCGTAAACATAACAAACCCCAAGGTGCTCCGCTATCTTCCTAAACAAGCTGGCTTCTGTCGCAGGTTTACAGACCAGATCATCACACCCTGCCGCTAGAATAGCAGCGCTTTCATCTCCAAAGGCACTGGCGGTGAGGGCAAGAATTTTAGGCGGGGAGTGGAAGGGCGAGACAAGGGAACGAATGCGCCGGGTTGCCTCGTAGCCATCCATCACGGGCATTCGCATATCCATCCAGATCAGGTGGGGTGCCCACTGTTGCCATAGGGTCACGGCGTCCTGTCCGTTGCTGGCTGCCTGCACTTCAAAACCAACGGATTGCAAAAGTTGCACCAGGAACTGGCGGTTTTCGGGATTATCTTCCACGACTAGCAGCCGATAAACAGGCTGATTCGGTGCTAGTCCAATCATTCTGCGGATTGGGCGCTCAGCCGACAAATCAACCGCCTGAACCAATGCTACCGGAATTGTGAAGCGGAATGTAGCGCCCTGACCAGGCAGGCTCTCAACAGTCAGATCACCGCCCATCAGCTGGACGAACTGGCGGCTAATCGGCAGTCCCAGGCCGGTGCCTTCCTGGGAGTTTTGCCCGATTTCAGTCTGGACGAAGGGTTCAAACACAACTTCCCGATCAGGCAGGTCGATACCGGGACCCGTGTCTGCAACTTCAAAGCGAATAAAAAATTGAGAACCGATCAACGCCGGATCCTGTGCTCTGGCCTGTGCTCTGGCCTGTGCTCTTTCAGACTGAGCCACTAATTTTTCATTCTTGGCCGATTCTGCCTGCACCCTCAGCGTGACGCTGCCTGCTTGGGTGAACTTAATCGCATTGCTCAACAGATTGATCAGCACCTGACGCAGTTTACCTTCATCGGCTTGGATATATTGGGGAACATCTGCATCGGATTGAATGACCAGGCGCAATCCCTTGGATTCGGCCTTTAAGCGGAAGAGTTCTTCCAGACTCTTAAGGAGATCGAACAGGTCGAAGTTTTTCAGCGTTAGGTTCACCCGACCCGCTTCGATTTTGGACATTTCCAGGATGTCGTTGATCAGGTTGAGCAGGTGTTCACCACTGCGGTTGATAATATTGACTCGTTGCTGTTGTTCGGGTGGCAGGGTAGTATCGCGACTCAGCAACTGGCTGAATCCCAGGATGGCGTTGAGGGGAGTTCGTAATTCGTGGCTCATGTTGGCTAGAAAGGTGCTTTTGGCCCGACTGGCTGCTTCGGCGGCTCTCATCGCTTGTTCCAGATCCAGCGTTCGTTCTTCGACCCGGCGTTCCAGTTCGGCGTTGATTTGCAGCAATTCCTGTTCTAGCTGCTTGCGATCTGTGATGTCGTACAGTGTGCTCACCACGCGATGAACTTGCCCAGCTTCGTTGATTAGGGGGTTATAGGTACTGAGCACCCAACGGGGTTGGCCCTGAAAGGTGATGCGTTCTTCAACGGTAAAAGGTTGTTTGGTAGTGATAGATTGGGCATAGCGTTGGATCACTTCTGCTGCATCCTCAGCCGCAAAGATCTCCTCTAGTGGCCTCCCTGCTACTTCTTCACTGGATTTACCCATCAACCGAGCTGCACTTGGATTCCATCCGAGCTGACGCACACTTTGATCGGGCAATACGGTACCCACAAAAATCGGCTGATTCACCCCTTCGTAGATACTGCGGAGAAATTGTTCCTGCTCGCGGAGCTGTGCTTCAGCTTGTTTGCGATCGCTGATATCGCGCACGCCAACGATACAAACAGGCTGATTCCCCAAGGTTGTCTTCTTCAGCGAGATCTCGGCATCAAAGCTAGAATGATCGCCAAAGCGTCGTGCCTTCCATTCAAATTGAATTCTTTTTCCGGTTTGCACCTGTTGGCGCATTTCAGAAATGCGCTCACGGGGTGTGTCGGGCGCTGACAAATCAGCAATGGTGGCAGCAAGAAGTTGATCTCGGGCAGCGCCATGTAATTCTAGAGCGCGATCGTTTACATCTAGAATGGTGCCATTTAGATCATGAATGAAGATAGCGTCGTAGACATTGTTGAAGATAGTGCGTAGATCTTGCTCTGAACGAGCTAATTCCTGAGTGCGTTGCTGAACTCGTTGCTCTAGTTCTTCATTCAATTGTTGCAAGGCAATTTCAGCCTGTTTGCGATCGCTGATATCATCCACCGTACCCACAATCCGAATCACCGCGCCTGTCTGATCGACAATTGGAAAGGCGCGGCATCTCAGCCAACGCAGTTCTCCATCAGGTCGGATAAAGCGATATTCTTTGTCAAAAACTTCGCCCTGCAATTCTCGTTGTAACCCTGCTTCCACCTGCTCTCGGTCATCGGGATGGACAGAGTCAAGCCAGGAGGATACACTGTTGATCTCCTGGAAAGGAATGCCGACAATTGCTTCATAGGCTGGATTGACGTAGGAATATTGGAAGGAAGCCACCTCGAATACGAAAAATCCTTCGCTTACAGTATCTGCCAATTGCCGGAACCGGGCTTCACTTTGCTGAAGCGCTAGTTCAGTCTGTCTGCGTTCGCTAATATCGGTAGCGACCAGAATCGCCGCATCAATTTGCCCCTCGGTTTGAATGGGTGCGATACGAACCTCGTAAGTAGCTGGCTTTCCGTTGTCACCAGTTCCTAGTGTCTCGATTGTCAGCGTTCGCCCCGTCGCAAATACCTCGGCCAAGGTGTCTCGTTGAATGGCCCGACTTTCGGGTGCAGTAAACTCGTCTACAGTATGTCCAATCACATCGTCCAGGCTAAAACCGGCAGCAAGCCGGTTAACAAACAACATTCTGCCATCTCGACCCACCTTGGTGATAAAGCTGGGGACATTTTCCAAGATCGATCGCTGCTGGCTTTCGACCTCGGCTAGGGCCAGTTCAGCGCGCTTGCGATTGCTGATATCCGTCACCCGCACCAAGTTCAGGTGTCTATCGGCGACTGAGATCCGATTAGCGGCCAGATTTCCCCAAAAACTATTGCCTTTCAGGGTAATGTACTCAATTTCCCGGCTCCAAAATCCCTGGGTATGCACTTCATCCGAAATCTGCTGCAATTCCTCAACCGTAAAGGGGTGACATTGCAGGGTATGGCCCTCAATATTGATTAGACTTTCCTTCCTATCGGCTTCAAACATCTCAATGGCCCGCTTGTTGCAGTCCACCGTCAGTAGCGTATCTGGATCAACCAGAAACAACGCATCGGTTGACTCGTTGAAAATCGCTTCTCGCAAATCTCGACTGCGGGAAATCTCCAGTTCGATTTGCTTGCGCTCGCTAATATTTCGCACCAGACATAGGACACGATCCGATTGGTAGGGAACAATGCGAGCTTCTTCATACTGAATCCGATCGCCAAACTGAATTTGTTGCTCGAAAGTTTGTATCTCGCCTGTGTTCAACGCTTGTCGAATAGCGGTTAGATACTGAATCGCAAGCTCTGGAGGAAGGATATCGTTAACATGTAGGCCGGTGAGGTCCGAGTTCTCTGAAGCGATTAACTCACCCATAAACTGATTGCGGGAAAAGCTGAGATATTGGCCCTCAGCATTTATGATTGTCATGATGTCTGGAACTGCTGATAAAATGGCGCGATTTTGTTCCTCACTGTCACGTAGCGTCATTTCTAGCCGTTTCTGTTCCGTATTTAACGCTTCCAGTTCCCGATTCGCTTGCTCCAATGCGGCCTGCTGACGAGCGATCTGCTGGTCTTGCTGGTAGCGTCGCAGAGCCTCGGCTACGGTCAGGCTCAGATCTGTCTCATCCCAGGGTTTGGTAATAAACCGATAAAGACTACCCTGATACACCACATTGACTACATCCTTTATCCTGATTTGCTCTGTCAGCATTACCTTTAGCATTTCAGGATGGCGAGCGTGGAGTGCCATCAGCAATTCATCACCCTGCATCCCTGGCATGTTCTGAGCAACAATCACCAAGGGGATCTCAACACCTTTCGCCATCAGCGCATCAACCAGAGTTAGGGCTTCATCGCCCCTCTCAGCAGTTTCGACCATGTAATCAGGAAAATCCTGCATCAACTGAGTTCTCAGGGTGAGCAGAACATCCTGTTCGTCATCAACACAGAGGATGGTCGGAGTATTCATGTCGGCTACTCATGGGAGAAGGTCAAGAACTTTGGCATGGTTTATAGTTTAATTGTTCAAAGGTAACTGTACCGTATTACCTGCCGCAGGCGGCACCTCCCCTTGTCCAAGCTACTGTGTATAGACAAGTCCTGTCAGCCCCCTAAATCCCCCATTCTGGGGGACTTTGAGTCGAGCGGAATTAGGGGTCGATGGCTTTAACAATTTCTGTAAGGACGGCCGTTAAGTCTGACATCACAGCTTGGTTCTTGAAGCGAATGACTCGATATCTCCCCCTGGATTTACCGGATCGAATGATCAACTTTGTCTAATCAAAGTCCCCCAGAATGGGGGATTTAGGGGGCGATAAAGACTGAAACGAATGTCAGTTAAACACTTATGTATACACGGTAGCCTTACCCAAGGGAGGATGGGAGGGGTTTAATCTATTGTGATCACAATTTAAATTGGTATTAGTTTTACTGCTCTAACGATTTGAGCTGAATTTTTTCAATAGTATTTTTGCAATAGTAAAGGCGGGTTGCTTGAGCAAACTATCGCATACTAGCTAGTTCGCTAAACCCGCCTGTGTAATCAATTTCCAATCAACCAATCAACAAGGTTTGATCCCCCGAAATTCCCCTTGATAAGGGGGACTTCAAACCACTATTAGCTTAATTCCCCCCTTTTTAAGGGGGGCTAGGGGGGATCTCAACAGGATTTACAATCGACTGAACTAGGCTTCTTGCCAAAGTTCGCGCACACCACCTTCGGGTAGCCAGCTTGCGATCTCCTGAATCCGCTCCTGCGACAGTTCTGCCTTAGTGGCTGAGAATACGGCCTTCACTGCCCGTTTCCGCTCTGCGTCCTTGTTCTCGAAGCCACGCTCAAAGCCGCTTTCGTTGGCAACCCGGAAGAAGAAGCGGTCTGAATCAATCTTGAAAATACCAGGACCTTGCCAAGGTGGACGCACCCGGCTCAGGAAATCTACTAGCGGGTTGGTATCGCGCCACAGATCGGCGACTTCCATTTGCAGCGCCTTTTCCTTGGTCGGCAGGGCTTCTTCATGTAATTCAGCTTCAACCCGCTCAGCCGATTCGGTGCTCATCAGGTCGCGCATGACGCGGAACACCACTTCGGCAAAATCTCTGGCATCATAGGGGTCAGCAAACCCGCCCTCGACCATCACCTTTTCCAAAAAGGAACGATTTGGATCGGCCTCTAGAATTCTGGAATCCTCAACTTCGGTTGGATCAATTTCCGGGACATGCTGTTCAGGTAGATCCTGCTTCACATCCTGCTTCACATCCTGGTTCACAGTGTTATCAGCCATTGCTATTTCCCTTCATGTTGAGCAAATTACACAAACGTTTGTCTCTCAATCAAGGTACGCAAGCAGAGGTTGACCAACATCTTTCTTAGGTGCCAAGTGCCGCAACACAGAAGGTAGAGATTGCAGTCAGATCTCATTTAGCCGCTTTCAGTTCCGCATAGGCGGCATACACCCCCTGGACGTTATACCAATTTAGAAAAATCCGAGCAATTTCTAAGGCGAGTTGGGGCTTACCACGGTCAATTAGCCATTGCAGCAACGGAGCCATTGTGCGTTCATTCAACCATCCGCCCAACGATAAACCACCCCACAGCAAGCGATGAATCCAGGTCATTTGAATCATCATGCGCACATTCCAGGTGGGATGTTTTTGATAGAACAGGACCCCCATGCGGCCCCGCTGAATTTCTTTATCGATTAACTGCGGCAACTGCTCCAACGAAAAGGGCGGATGCCAGTGATAGCCGACCGCTTCTGGGCATTTGATCAGCTTCAGTCCCAATTGCTTTAGCCGCACGCCCAATTCCAGATCTTCCCAGCCGTAGAGCTGAAAACGCGGATCGAACAGTCCGGCAGCTTCTAACCAGTGCCGCGCAATCGCCACATTGCCGGTCGCAAAATAGGCGGCAGAAAAATCAGTCAGTTTGTAAGGTTCCGTGGTGGGATGCTCAAAGTTACAGGTGTTGATCACGCTGCCATAGGTAAACAGCCGGTCGTGACCAAATTGCTGCTGACCCCGCACCAGCGCCTCGGCATGGGACTGCAAAAATCGCTCCGTTACTACCAAATCGCTGTCAATGAAAACAATTATGTCGCCTTTGGCCTGCTCGACGCCTAGGTTCCGGGCCACCGCAGGCCCCTGATGGTTTTGCTCAAACCAGCGCACGTGAGGCAGGTTGACCTGTTGCAACCACGCCACCGTCCGATCGGTCGAGCCATCGTCTACCACGATTACCTCGTAGCCGACGATCGGTTCTGGCCGCACCTGCTGGTTTTCTAGGGCCTGCAAGCACTTCTGCAAAATCGGCAGCCGATTGTAGGTTGGAATCACCACACTCAAAAACACTGTTTTCCTTTTCCCTCCCTCACGTCCCTAAACCAGGATAAAGGCTAAGGGAGCCAACTTGCTGTCTAGCCTGATTAACCGCGCAAACCTGTAGACCGATTTCTGCTTGTAAATCTGTACTGATTCCAACAGGAAATTCAGTCGCTTTGATTAGATAATGAGAGTTTTGTTCTTGAATCCAATCAACACCGGGGTTGGGGTACGCCACCGAGGAGGGACATCGATATGAAAGCGCAAGATCTAAAGGGAAAAACCATTGCCTTTGCCGGTTCCGGCGGCTTAGATAGCTGCACCATCACCCGCTGGCTCAGTGATATGGGCGTCGAGGTGGTTTGCTTTACGGCGGATTTGGGTCAGCCCGACGAAGAAGACGTGTCGGCGATTCGCAATCGCATGTTGCAGGCCGGTGCCAAGGAGTTTGTTTTACTGCCAGCGCGGGAAGGGATTGCCGAGGCAGGCGTGCAGGTGATTCAGTCTCAGGCTTGCTATGAAGGCCGCTACTGGAACACTACCGGCATCGCTCGCTGCGTGCTGACTAAGGCTATGGTCGAGGCAATGAAACAGCGCGGCTTGACGATCTTTAGCCACGGGGCTACTGGACGCGGTAACGATCAGGTGCGCTTTCAGCTGATCACCAACATGCTGGCTCCTGAATTTGAGATCTATGCTCCCTGGCGCGATGAAGCATTTCTCTCCCGTTTTCCGGGCCGCAGCGAAATGATTGATTTCTGTCAGGAACACGGATTGCCCGTCACGGCCAGCAAAGAAAAACCCTATTCCACCGATGCCAACCTGCTGGGCTTGACCCACGAGTCGGGCATGCTGGAGGCTCTCACCACGCCAGCGCAGTTTGTCAAGCCAATCATGGGCTGCTATCCGGCAGATGCGCCTGACACTGCCGAAGAGTTTACAGTTCGCTTCGAGCAAGGCCGGCCAGTGGCGATCAACGGTCAGCCTGTAGGCTTGGTGGATGCCTTTCTGCAAGCCAATGCCATCGGCGGTAAGTATGGAGTGGGCATCGGCACGCACTTGGTCGAAAATCGCTTTGTCGGCATCAAGTCGCGGGGGGTTTACGAAAGTCCAGGCGTTGAGCTGTTGGGCACCTGCTATGCCTATTTGCTCCAGTTGATTCTGGATCGCCGCGCTCGCGAATTTTTTGACCAGCTTTCGCTGCTGATTGCCAAACAGATCTATCAGGGCTATTGGTTTGACCTGGCCACCCAAATGGCGTTGCAGGCAGTTCAGTGTACGGCCAAGCTGATGACTGGCTCAATTACCGTCTCGGTTTACAAGGGCAATATCTCCTTTGTGGCTGCCACCGATGTGCCCCACTCGATCTATTCCGAAGAAAACGCCTCGATGGAAGGCGTCGGCGACTACAACCACACCGATTCCGAGGGCCTGCTGCGCGTGTTTGGGGTCAGCGCCAGAGTCCTGGCAACGAGCGGCCAAATTACGCCTTAGGGCATTCCTGAGGCGGGCATCCCGAAATCGAGCGGTGGCAAACTGTAGCTAGCAGCCTGGATTTCAGCAGCCTGTTATCCAGCAAACTGTATCTCAACGGACTACCTGGGCTATGGTGGAAAGGTGGGCTGCGGATGGCAGCTACTGTTCTATCGGCCAGAAAAAGCAATTCTGCTGGACACGCCGATTTCGATGCTTGATCGAGCCAACCCATGCGCCGAACCTCCAACCGCCTAAACTCCAGCCGCCTAAACTCCAACCGTCAAGACCATGCGCTAAAGCGAATTCTGCTCGCTCTACTCGGTTTGGCTCTGTTCTACCTGGTGATGATTTTGGTCCTGAGAACGATCGGCCTGGAGAACGCACATCGGTTCATTCATCAGTCTGGTGCTTGGGCACCGATTGTGTTTGTGGTTCTCTGTTCCTTGAGTTTGGTGATTGCCCCCCTCAGCGGCAGTTCCCTGTTTATTGCCGGGGGAGCACTGTTTGGCAAGGGGACCGGATTCTGGCTGAGCTTAGTGGCGTCAATAATTGGGTGCAGCATTAACTTTTGGCTCTCTCGCAAGTTGGGTCGGCAGGTGGTGGCTCGTCTGATCGGCAAAAACAGTTTGGAGGAACTGGATCAGTTTACTCAGTGCCTAGAAGGAAATCGCGGCTTGTTCTATCTCACTTTGGTAATGCCACTGTCGCAGGATATTGTCAGCTATGCTGCTGGGTTGACTCCCATCTCCTACCACCGCTTTTTGGTGGCGCTAATTTCGAGTGGCTTTGTAGTGGTGGCTGCTTACATCTACCTGGGCACGAGTCTCTTGGAGGCACTGCTCTAATACCATTTCCCTTTGATTGGGCTACAGATCACCAAGCTCAACCGGCTAGATTGGGCAGGGTCCGTAACTCAAAACTCAAAACTCAAAACTAAGAACTGGTATAAGTCCGCTATTTGGTTTAGGCGCTAAGCAATTGGTAGAACTCAGTTGGGTAAACCAAGCTCAAAGCATCGAGCAAGTCAATGAATCAACGAATCGATGTTTGTATTTAAGTGGTTTAGCTCCAGATCAGCAGTAATTGGCGGATGAAGCAATTCCTCAGGCGCACTGGCCAGATCAGGACGGGTATGGGCAAGTTCCTGTTGACGACGCAGTGAAATAATATGCTCTGGGTCAATTCCTTCAAAGGTGGGCGGCAACCAAACCCGAATCATCAACAGAGCACCCAACACCAACAAAAATGCGCAAGCTGACAAAATTTGGCCGACCGGAGCCTCCAATACGCCCCGAACAATCACTTCTCGTAAAACCGAAACGATCGACACTTCCACCGCCACCCCAATCGAAACCCGCTGCTCTTGCAAATAAATAATCAGCAGCCGAAATAGTTCCACTAAAATCAGCAAAAACAGAATATCGGCGGTAACAGCCGTAAAATCAAGCGGCGGCAACAGTGACAGAAACATCTCCCGCAATTGAATCAGCATAAAGCTAAACAGTCCGATGCATAAGGACACGACAATTAAATCTTGAACGGCTTCCAGTGCCCGCACCAATTGGTTTTGCTTGAGCCACTCATAACGGGTCGTTACAGGAGGAATTGAGTTCTGCATGGCTTTACTCCTAACAGCTGACGCAATCTTCCTTAGCTTATCTTCAGCTCCTCTTATCAGAAAAGGTATTTTCAATCAAAAAAACTGATGCTATTAATATGTAGATTAATGAACTTGCCACAATAGGCAATTTGATTGCGGCCTGCTGGCTTTCACGCAGCTTTTGCGTCTGCAATTGCCGGTCTCATTGCCAAACCCAATAATTGTCATTGCCATTGGTGAATCGCTGATTCAGGACTCCTTAGCTCTGCGCGCTGTGCAAGTTTCGCAGGATGACTTCGCTGAACTACCGCTCGTACCGATGGCTATTCAAACCTAATAAAGCGGGCACGGGGAATCGAACCCCGATTAACTGCTTGGAAGGCAGTAGTTTTACCACTAAACTATGCCCGCATTTCACAAACCTATCCTAGGATAACATAGGTTGAACCTTCTGACTAGAGAACCTTGGCAGCTCTGGCAGCTCGCGATTCTTAGGAGTTCTAGCGAATCAGGGTCCAATCGAATTCCAATGCGTGTTATGAAGATTATTTGGCGGTTGAGTATAAATATAGATTTCCTTAATGATATGGTGGAGGATGGGCTATTCACCCCGTTGCTGCGTAGTTGACGGATCAAAAAAGTGAGGAAATCCCGTATGATTACGCATCTAGCCATTATTCGGGCGCAAATTGTTCGTTTTGGGCATAATTAGTCTGCTCGCTGGTGCATCAACCAATTGCTAGTTGTGTTGTCTGTTGATCTTTAAGGTTTGTCAAGTTCGCTCATGCTCAAAGTTTTATCGTTATTACCACTCGCTCAAATTCTTTCACCCCTTTCTGCACCCAACCTACCTGCATCTCTCGCTTCAACAGAGCCGGTCTCAAGCACCTTTCCAGCGCCAATCACGGTCAGCAGCGATCCGTTTTCTGGAACTCCTATTGCTCTACCCGATACACCTCCTCTGCCGGAGACAGTTCCCCAACGCTCGGACATTGTTCGATCTCAGCAAGTACGTCCTTTACCGGGGCAGTTGGATGACGTTCCGGTATTTAACAGTAATAGCCCTGAGTTGATTCAAAAAGACGGCATTTTGCTCTCCACCTTTCCACCCGAGGGAATGCAAGTTCGATCGGCCCATCTCAACCATCCGCTGCAAGGCCGCTTTGACATTTTTGCTCATCATGTTGCCAGAGGAATAAATGCCGATGATGTGCGAACGCTGTATGTAGGCGTTGTGGTGTACAACCCAGCCGACCGACCGATCAAACTTGATATTTTGCAGGGTGTCACCTATCTTAGCCAAGAAGCTCCGTTCAACGATTTACCCGCCTATGTCGCCAATCCGATGGGTACCGTATTTGCGGGACCGGGCAGTCGGGTGATGAATGATGTGTTGCGAGGTGAGCGGCAGTACCAGTGGCCGAGCCATGTAACCATTCCAGCTAAGAGCGCCCAACTGCTTGTCAATGTACCAATTCCACTTCGACGTTTGACTGTGGCAACTAACGGCACGCTGCCACCCGGTTCAATTATTCCGGGATTTCCAACCACCATCGCCCAACCCCAACTAGACACCCAATCAACGGCGAGCGCGGTAACGCTGGCTTCAACTCGAAATGCTACAAATCCAGTCGGTGCAGCTAGCCCAGCTAGTCCTCCGCCCCCATCTCGCCCCCCGGTCAACGACAATCGTCCAGTTCCAATCAACGGTCGTACAATCCTGATGCGACTTTCGAGCAGCGGTCCGGTGTATGTGGCGAGTTTAGCCATGTATGCTCCCCGCACGCCAACAGGTGATGAGCGGGTTCCCAGTTTGTCGGAGTGGGTGCAACTGCTGCGAACCTCCGATGTGTCTGGTCCGCGAGACCGACAGCCAACGCCGCCGGATACGCGATTTGTGCCTCGGTTCTACTATGGCCGGGTGGCTGGAGTAGCGCAAGGCTCTCAGTGGACCGCTAGAGTTACTGATAAACCCGATGTGGATTACCTCAGCATTCCACAACCGGGTGAAGCCATTTCCTATGTAATTAGCAGCGTTGATCGCAATACATTCGGCACTGGACAAATCCAAAGTGCACCTATGCTTGTTCGCTATCCTGATACTGCCTATCGTGCCCACGGTAACTATGGCATTCTCTATAACATCACCTTGCCGCTACGCAATGACACAGATTCGCCCCAGCGAGTAGCCATTATGCTGCAAACACCGCTGCAAGATGAACGATTGAAAGGGGAAGCTCTACGGTTTCGCAATCCACCCTACGATCAAATTTTCTTTCGCGGCACAATACGCCTGCGCTATACCGATGACCTGGGCATCCGGCAAACTCGCTACATGCACCTAGTTCAGCGCCGTGGTCAGCAGGGACAACCCCTGATTCGGCTGACGTTGCCCAGGGGGCAGCGCCGCCAAGTTGAAGTTCAGTTCCTCTATCCACCTGATTCTACTCCACCCCAGGTGCTAACTATAGAAACCCAATCCTATAACGGCGTTGTGCAGGAACCCAATGCCCCTACCCGTTCCAGAAGTGAGGCCGAGATAGAGAGATCAATCGCAAATGCACCTTGACATACAAAAGTAATCAACAGTTAAAGACGGGAAGTTAGCTCGTCGCCGACGAAACGAGAGCTGATCAATGGATTTGGATTGAACTACTCAACTGTTCCACATCGAGGAGGAACAATGTCCGAGTTTGCTCGGCTTCAGAAATAATGGCAATATGGCTAGCGATTTCTAGGGTATCGGCCCGACGGTAGGACGCTGGTAAGCTGCGGATTAGGTTGGTTGGTACTTCTATCAGTATGGGTGTATCGCTGACCGGAATACCGATGCCTTCACCACTGCGGGTATGCAGCAGAATTAGATAGGGCGTTGGCATTGATTGAGCCGTGATGCCAAACAGATGTCGCTGTAGATCAATCACCGTAATGTCGTGCTCATCTACTTGGGCCAGCCCTACGGGCTTGAGGCCACTCCCATATACAGTTGGTAAGTTCACAACTTTGTCCACCTGCTCGATCCGAGCAGCTAACGTCAGTTGACCGACAGAGAATGCAACTAATTTAGCGTTAGGATGAACGATTGATGAATCTTGAGAAGATATAGAAGATTGTGACATCGCAAAGAGTAAATGATGGTAACCAGCAGTCAATAGCCAATAGCCAATAACCAATAACCAATAAAGAGTGACTACTCAGCAGCTTTCTCAATAATTTTATTAACCGACTTAAGATTGCACTAGAAGATGTTTGAGGGCATCCAGTAGTTCATGCTCAATGTAAGGTTTACTGAAATAGGTAGTTGCTCCTAAGTGCATAGCTAGACGGCGGTGCTTTTCGTTATTGCGAGACGTAAGAATAACAACTGGAATAGCAGTTAGATTCGGATCTTGGCGTCGTTGGCTCAGAAACTCGAAGCCGTTCATATTAGGCATTTCAATATCGCAGATCACCAACTGCACCGATGAACTTTGCTGGAGGTGGGATAGGGCTTCTTGGCCATCACGGGCTTGCAGAACCCGATAGCCACTTTTCTCTAGCGTCAGTGCCAACATGCGCCGCAGTGTTGCAGAATCGTCCACCACGAGAATTGTCTGGGTAGCTCTAGTTGATAAGGCGCTAGGCCGCATTGGCTGCCTTGAGGAAGACAGGTTGGCGGCTAGGGCAGTGTGAGTGGCTGAGGTTCCTGAACTGGGATCTAGCATCAGATCCACTAAGGTCGCGGCATCGATCACGGGTACTAGGCTACCGTCACTCAAGATGGTGCAGCCATAGGTGTAGGCTGGGGGAGCAATGGCGGCTCCGAACGGTTTGATCACCAACTCCTGTTCGGTAATCAGTCGATCCACTTCTAGCGCAAAGCTATGCTGTGCCCGCTGAATCACCAAGATAGGCATTGCCCATTCCTTTGGAGCAGGTGAGCCAGACAGCGTGGCACGGATGGAATTTTCCGGCAGTGGGCAGGCATAGTGAAGCAAATCAGCCAGTCGATACATCGGCACCAATTGGCTCCGCCAGTGTAGAAACCGCTGTGAACCCGTTTGTTTGAGCTGTTCTGCTTTGGGCACTAAAATTTCTTCGATGCTGTCAGCAGGAACGGCAATTGGTGTGGCATTCACCAGGCAGGTCAATAGCTTGGCGATCGTTAGGGTGAGAGGAATGCGCAGTGTGAAGGTAGTCCCTTGACCGGGTCTGGAATTGACCGACAGGCTACCTTTCAATGCCCGCACCTGGGAGCGCACCACATCCAAACCAACTCCCCGCCCTGATAATTCACTCACCTGACTTGCGGTAGAAAAGCCCGGTTCAAAAATGAAATCAAGCAATTGGGTCGGTTTTGCGGTTTCTAACGCTTCGGCAGATAACCAGCCTAATTCGACGGCTCGTTTGCTAATCCGCTGCACATCAATGCCTTGACCATCATCCACGATATCAATCAGCGTTTGGTTCCCACGATGATAGGCGCGAATTTCGATGCTGCCCTGTTCCGGTTTACCTCGCTGCTGTCGTATCTCCGGCGTTTCAATTCCGTGATCAAAGGCGTTCCGCAGTAAGTGCAACAATGGGTCATAGAGTTTTTCTAGCACCATTTTGTCTACTAACACGCTGGTACCGCTGAGTTTGAGGCTAACGGATTTGTTGTATTTGGCAGAGAGGTCACGCAAAACTCGCGGAAAGCGGTTCAACACATTGCCCAAGGGCAGCATGCGTGCCCACATCAGTTCGTTTTGCAGTTGGGTCAGCTTTTGCCGTTGTTCGGTGAGAGTTTGGTTGGATTGACCCGCAAATAGGCCGACATCTTCTAGTCCCTCTTCGAGCTGGATCACTTGCTCCCAAATTTCCTGAAGTTGAAAATGCAGCGTGCTGTAGCGGTCCATTTCTAAGGTATCGAAGCCAGCCAGGAGGGTAGAGGTGGCGTCGCTTGAGCCCAATTGAGGGCTAGAACGATCCGCTGTAGCCACCAGCATGCGGTCAGAAACCTCTCGCAAGCGTTCAATCAAGCTCTGAAACTGCTCAAATCGCTCACCTAAGTCCCGTACCGCTGCCTGAAGCTGCTCATGTTGCAAAGACAAACTGTTGCGGTTGATCGCCAATTCGCTGACTAAATTGTTCATTCGCTCCAGCCGATGCAGATCAACTCGAATCGTTAAGTTGGTAGAGGTGGATGGAGTCGATTTGCCGGTCTGAGTTGGACGCACATACTGTTTCCAGTTGGTTTCTTCCTCAGGCGCGCTCGCGGCTACGGATTTGTTATCAGAAAAATCAGGGATTTGAGCTTGGATTTCGTCTGCCAAAGCAGGCAGTTGATCAAATAGCTGCTCAGCAGCTCGCACAGCCATATCGAGGGAAAGTTCCGTGCTAGTTTGATCCCCTTCCTGCTTTTCAGGAAATAGCTCGACTTCAGGCTGTTCTGTAGGCACAGAGGCAGCATCAATCGGAACGGGAACGGGCGTGCTATTTAACTCTGGCTCAATGCCAAACAATTCCTGAAATGGCGCTGCTTCTGGCACTAGAGGATGATCTGCTTCTACATCAATTAGATTATCTTTTTCTGCATAAATCTCTGTATCTACTGCTGTATCTGTCTGAATATTCCTCTCTATAAAATCTAGCGCTGTTAATTCTTCCAGATCCAAACGATCGATTAGCTCCTCGCTGAAAACAGATGCCAAATTAGATAAGTTATCAAATAAGTCGTCCTGGCTATTCTCAGACGACTTGTCAAATAGATGATCTGAACGGTCATTACCTGGTTGGCTAGGGTCTAGATAATCTGCATCTGTTAAAGCTAACAGTTCAGCCGAAGGTGTTCCTCCTTGAGTGCGATCGCCTTGCAAGACCGCTTCCCGTCCCGCAATAAAATCAGCATAGGCAAGCTGCAAAATTCGCAACGCTTGATCGGGATGGGTCTCTAATGCAGTCAGCGCGGTTTGAGCAATCGCAGCAAATCCTGGTAAATCCAGTAATTCTGCTAATCCCATAAACACTTCTGCCTGCGCTTGCAATTCCCCTGCTACTGGGTAGGCATCGGGCTGCTGCAACACTGCAGAGAACCGCTCTAAACCTTGCGCTACATCAATTTCAAAAATGGAGCCTACCATATCAACTCCTAGATCTGACGATGTGGGAATATAGCCGTCGGCTTGGGCAAGCGAGGCAGCAAGGCGATTTTCCAACTGAGCAAAAATAGCTTCTGCCTTGGTGAGCGCCTGCTCTGCATCGACGTAACCCATCTCAATTTGCTGGATTAATGGTAATCGCAAGCAGTCGTAGGCTTCTAGCAACTGGCTCTCTAATGTCAAATCTACGGCGACACTGTCGTCATACAAGGCTTTGAAAATGGTTTCCAAGCGGTGGGCAATGGTTTTGATCAAATCAAGCTGTACACTAGCTGCTCCACCTTTAATCGAATGGGCCGCTCGCATCAGTTCATGCACGTCTGCCGTAGTTCGGCCCTGCCGCAGCCGCAATAAACCACTCTCGATTCCTTCCAGCAACTCTGGCGCTTCTTCGATGAAAAATTGATAGGCTTGGTCGCGGATATCAGGACTGAGCATAAGCGGGATTGAGCCTGGATATAAGGATCAGAAGAGGATATAAGGATCAGAAGAATAGAGAGGTTGACCTTAGCGCACCTTAAACTGGCTGACTTCTGCTTGAAGCGCTTGAGCCACATTCAAAAGCTGCTTAAAGGCATCAGAAACTTGGGTGGCTTCGCTGGAGGTTTGATCGGCAATGGCGGCTATGTCCGACATGGTTTGAGTCACGGTTTCAGAGGTGCGGGACTGCATCTGGGCGGCTTGGGCAATTGCGTTGACAAGTTCGCTGATCTGAGCGCTGACGGTGGCAATTTGGGTCAGGTTTTGCCGCGCTTCGTCCACCAGTTGAGTTCCGGTCACGACTTGTTCTGTTCCGGCTTCCATTGCCGCTACTACATCCTTCGTCTCCGTCTGAATGCTAGCTACCAGCTTCTCAATTTCTGCTGTTGCTTCTGCCGACTGACGGGCTAAGGAGCGCACCTCATCGGCCACCACCGCGAAGCCACGCCCTTCTTCGCCAGCGCGAGCGGCTTCGATCGAGGCATTCAAAGCTAGCAAGTTGGTTTGGGCCGCAAACGTACTAATCAAGTTCACAACCTTGGAAATTTTCTGCGACGATTCACCTAACCGTTTGACCTTTTTAGCTGTTTCACCAACCGTTTCTCGAATTGCCAAAATTCCTTCTACAGTTCTGTTCATCGCCACATCTCCAGTCTGTACCGTTTCAACCGCTTGCCGCATCGCAACTTCGGCTTGGCGAGCGTCTTGAGCCACGATTTGAATCGAGGTTGCCATCTCCTGAATCCGATCGAGGGCCGCAGAAATTTCTGCGGTTTGCTGCAATGCTCCAGTTGATAGTTCCCGCACAGCTGCTTCGTTGCTGTTAGTTGTGGCAACTACCTGCACAGCTGCTTCTTGCACCTGCACCACAATTTTCCTCAAACTGTTGATGGTGGCGTTATAGGAATCGGCGATCGTGCCAATTTCATCCTCAGTGACTCTCGCGTGGACCGTCAGATCTCCTTTGCTGACCGGATCAACGGCTAACAACAAATCCAACGCACGGCGCTGGAGGTTCTCTTTTAACTGAGTTTGTTCGGCTGCCAGCGTTTCAGCGATGCGGCGCGCCTCTTCTAACTCTTGCACCGATAGCGCAACGCCAAGCTGGGTAGCTAACTGCGATAAAAACTCGATTTCAGATTGTTTCCAGAAATAGGTTTGGTGGCACTGGTGAGCCACGAGCAGACCGAATAAATGGCCCTGGTTGAGAATGGGGACCACCAGATTAGCTTTAATCTGCAAGCGCTCCATCAGTTTTTCATGGTCTGGATGGAAGTTCGCGCGAAACACATCGCTAGTGGGAACAATCCGACCGTTGCGATAAGCGTCAAGCAGATGCTGGGGAATGCAGGGATCTTCCAATTTCTTTTCCAGTGCTTTTGGTAAACCTGCCGCCACCGACTCATGCGAAATAAAACCACTCCAATCGGGCTTAAACCGATAGATCACCACCCGATCCACCTGCAGATACTGGCGGGCTTTTTCCAAGGCTTGATCAAACACCTGGTTGAGAGCTGCTTCATTGTTGGCCCGAGATTCAGCCGTGATGGAGGTCAGGAAGCGAGCCTTGTCGGCGGTCATTTCCTGCTCTTGCAAAATCTCCTGGAGCTGCGCTGCCATTGTATTGATGTTTGCGCCCAGCTTTGCCAGTTCGTCGCCTCCTGCTGTTTGTAGACGAGTGTTGAGCTCCCCTTGACCAATTTTCTCAGCTGCATCAGCAGCAGCCAGAATCGGTCGCGTTGCTCGGTTCGCGATCCAGGCTGCCAATACACCAACCACCACCGCCGCCAGGGCTGTTCCTGCCATTAGGGTGAAAAGCAACCGCTGTTGAGGGGCAAATGCGATGGCCCGATCCACCGTCGCAACTGCTCGCCAGCCTAGGTCTGGCAGTTCGGCCCGGAAGTTGTCTTGATATTGGGGAAAAGGAACATAGGTGACAAGCTGCTTTGCATCAAGGCTGACGTTGGTTTGATTCGCAGCGCGCATTTCTGTGTAGGAGGGTGGGAACAGCGTAGTCCCTTCAAGGGATCCCTTCAATGCTCTATAGGCCGGGTCGGAACCAACAAACACTTTGCCAGTCCGGTCGGTCAGGTATAATTTCACTGCTTCGTTGATCCGGTTAGACTGGGCCGTACCACTTTGCACGATCGTTGCCAATAGCTCATGCAGGTTGCTAACGGGCAGGCGAGCACGAACTACTGCAATCGTCTGTCCGCTGATCTTATCCCTTACAGGAGCTGCCGTATGCACACTCAACATGCCTGAAGATTGGGAAACTGACGGATCTGCAATCACCGGCTGATTGGTTTTGAGTACCTGCTGAAAATAGGCCCGATCCCGATGGTTGCCCAAAGGTTGCCCCTGCGATTGGGCCATCAGATTGCCGTTCAAATCAAAAACGGCCACACTGTCATAAATGGGATAGGCTTTGACGAACTGATCGAGAGCGGCTTGCTTTTCTTGGCGATTGGTGGTCAGTCGCAGCTGGGGATCGGTAAAAACATCCAGATTCGCCATAATTTGAATATCGCCGTACCGTTCCCGCATGTAGAATGCGACTTTATCGACAATTTCGCTGGTACTGGCAGCCTGCGAGTTGGTGATCTCCTGAACCAAGGATTTGTTGGCAAAGTAGTAAGCGCTGCCTCCAACTAGGATGGTCGGGACTGTACCAATCGCAACCGCCAGGATCGTGGCCTTGTTTCGCAAGCTCAGCTTACGCCAATTTGACTTATTCAGCCATTTCGATAATTGCTTTGATTTTAGAGTTGCTTGCGGCGACTGAAGCAGCGTATCTGTTGCAGCTGGCTGCACTTCAGGCTCAGGTACAGCATAATGAGAAGCTGTAGTATCAGGTTGAGTCGATATTGAAGCAATACGGCTATTACCGTTGACATGTAGTTCGGAACCAGAGAGATTCTGAGTCATAGAGGTCTAACTAAGTAATGATTGGGTGGAATGTTGCTAGAAAAATGCATCAACCAAAGCGATAAGCAATAAGCGAATCTCAATGAATAGATGAGTGAGCGGTGTTTACTATAAAGATTGAAGCTGAAAGATCGCAGCTGTCGGTAACTCAACCTAATCACCGACAGATAGAGCGCAGCCATTTTTCCTACAAATGGAACGGTGATACTGAGAGTACTGAGTAGGAGTTAGGTTGACTATCCATAAAAGTGCAACTGTTGTAGTTCGAATCAAGCTTTGGGCATAGCTGCCAGCAATGCATTACCATCCAAACTAGCCAGCACTTCACCAGTTGGCTTTAGCCAATAGCCTCTCAGAAAAGGAGCTAATTCGGGTGTAACCGCAGAAGGCGACGGTGATTGTAATTGGCCTGGATCGCACCATTCAATCTCTTGTACTTGAGTAACCACCAAACCGAGCATCTGACGGTCTTCTCCAAGCTCATGATTCACTCCTAACCGTTGATCAGAAAAATCAGCATGAAGAACGGCGGCTGTGTAGAGGGGACTCACCGACCGCTGATGCCAAGGCTCAAATCCAAGTAGATGGCCCAGGTCTACCATCCAGAGCACTTCACCCCGCCAGTTGTAAACCCCCATCACCCAGGCAGGAAGATGCGGTATGGGAGTAATCTGCTCAATCGGGATGCGCAAAACCTCAGTGAGTTGGGCTACAGGTAGCATGACAAGTGCATCAGGGGCTAAACAGCAACGCAAGAACTGCTCACCTGTTTGAGGATTGACCGTATGGTTTACAGAAGGTGGTAGACCTGAGCGTATAGACATATTTTTTACAAACTAGCCGATCGACAATCGTTATCCAACCAATTTCTTAACAGTGCGAATTAGCTCCTCCTGATCAATTGGCTTGGGAATATATGCATCTGCACCCTGTTTCATACCCCAAAATTTATCCATCTCTGTTCCTTTTGTTGAAGAGATAATGACTGGAATTTTGCTGGTTTTTGCCTGTGCTTTTAGCTCACGGCAAACCTCAAAACCGCTGCATCCTGGTAAAACCACATCAACGATAATAATGTCTGGCTGACTGATGCTCAGCTTCTCCAGTCCCTCTTCACCCGTTGTTGCTGTCATCACTGTCATTCCAGCTTGCCTTAGGCAGGCAGTCAGCACTTCTCTATCTGTCATGGAATCGTCGATTACCAATGCAGTTCCCATGATATTTGCCTCTATTTACCTCAATAACAACAATTGCTAAATCGCTAAAAGATGTCTCTTTCACCAATCTGAACCGTGCAACTGACTGACCATTGGTCAGAAAAATTGGCTCGATTACAGGATTCCCCTTTTCTTGAACAGGGCACAATTGGTCCTCCTTTAAACCCCAACCCCATGCCGCAAATGTTTCCGAATTACACCGAGCACTGCTGCTGCCTCTACAGGTTTAGAGAGAAAATCAGACGCTCCAACCAACTTGGCCCGCACTCGATCCACAATGCCATCTTGCCCAGTCAAAATTACAATTGGCGTTTCTTTGAAAATCGTCAGCTTTCGCAGTTGCCCACAAATTTCATATCCATTTGCGTTTGGCATCACTAGATCGAGAAATATCAACGCTGGCTTACGCGACATGAGCAGCGCTATGGCTCGCAACGGATCATTGATAGCCAAAAATTCATATTGTGCACCTTTGATAATTTCTTCCAGGCTCTGGCAAATCACGGGGCTGTCGTCGATGCAAACGATCAACGGGCTGGTTACACTAGCTTGAACCAATGACTGCACTGGTAAGGATGGCTGAATTGGCCAAGTCAGATCTGGAATATCAACCAATTCAATGAAGCCCCGCTGCACATAGGGCAACAGCGAGCGAGTTACATCCACTACGTCTCGTTTCATTTGCAGGGCCAGATCCCGCAATGTTCGTTGTCCGTTCAGCAGTTTACTCAGAGCTTGGTACAGGCTGGCAGAGGTACTTTTTTCTAGCTGTTGGGGCTGGCGAATCACCGGAGCCGCATTGGGAGAACGATCGGCAATTTTTGCTGCCTGCCAGACTTTCCACAGGGCTTGAACTTCTGTGGCAATCTGTTCCGCATCCAGTAACGCGAGCTGTGTATCAGACACCTGATCCTGTTTGATTTGGTAAGAAACCTGTCTGGCTTGAGTGACATCAAATAATGCCTCAATAACAACGGCTCGCACAACTTTGACTACCTGCTCCCGCGTAATTTTTTGTTGCTCTACCCATAGCGAAAGAATTTGCTGTTGCCAACCGGCGTTTGCATCCAGCTCAGGGATTTGTTTAGCCGCCTGTCTCACCAAAGATGAGAAAGGCGTCATGTGGGGACAATGGGTGAGGATATTCCGCTTCCAACTGCGATAACTGTGGGGACCACCAGTGGCATAGGTAATGCGGCCTAAATAGATGTAGAATATCCAGCTCTGTCCTTTACAATCTGACAAGATCAACTGCCCTGAAAAGCGAGGCTGTTTCAGCAGTTTGAAAAAGGTTGTTTGGTTTGAGCCAGAGAAATCTTCGATGCAAACAATGGGTAGAGCTTCTTCGGCGGTCATCGTTAAGTGCATCCGGGGTTGAAATTTGATCAGGGTGAAAAAGCAAGTGAGATCCCTTAGCGGCTAGTCAAGCGAAAATTGCCAGAACTCTCGTCAACCTGGGTCGCACTAGTAGGAACAGTGATTCTATATTGAATTAGCCGAATGGATTACTGGGGAACGATTTGTGAATTATGAGTAAATTACCAGTGAATTACAAATAGATTACAAAGTAATTACTAAGTAATTCAACTTAATTAAAACCAAGATCAGGGTGTTGTCGCCCTTCGGGCGGCGACAACACCCCCTTTGGGTTTCATGTTTAATTATGTTGTTCTACTTAGACGTAAAATTCGTGTGGTTTCTTGTTTAACCTCTGAAGCTGGTCTCTGTGTCTAGTGTTCCCACCGCGGTAGTTCCAATTAACGGTTCTAGTTAAACTGGAGCTTTGACCCAGATTGCCAGTCCGCCGCCCCGTCCACGAGCAGCGATAAAATCGTTGGTGATTAGGAAAAAGCTAAAGAAGGGCAACTTGGCAATTGGCTGCTGCTCAAAAGTATCTGCCTGCATCCGTCCACCCCGGAAGCCACCCCGATAGAGCACCTGCCCGAAAACTGCGAGTTCCATCTGCGTAAAGTCAAACGCGAGCAGGTTTTTCTTGTTGAGGTATTTAGCCGGTCCCGTGATCCGAAAGCGTATTGCTCCCACCTGAAGTTGATTGCTGATTTGAAACCGATCGGTAGCATCCGGTGATGGCTCGAAGCCAATTTGACCCTGCACAAACCGAGGTAGGTAATAGCCTTTGCTGAGGGCAATGCCACCCTGGCGTAGTTTGCGGGTTCCAGTGGCAAAGCGAAGCTGCCATTCGCCCGATAATGCCTCAGATGGGTAGAGGTGGCGCTGCTGTTTGGCTGTCCTTTCGGCCTGCAGCAAAGCTTCAACAACCATGCTGGCAGCCGGACGATTCGATGCTTGCGCCTGAGCAGCAGCCGTCAAAATTTCCAGAAACTCAGGTTTTGCAGCCGACTCAACCATACCCCTGTCTAGATTCACCAGTCCCTATTCAACAGCGTTCCAGCTAGGAATCAGCCTGTAGTTCATCTAATCTAGCTAAAACTTCCTTGCTGTGGACGACAGGGTTCACGCCGGTAAAGATCGCACGTAATCGACCTTGCGGATCAACGATATAGGTATGGCGTAACGAAGCATAACCCAACCAAGCACCATACGCTTTGCTCACCGTACCATCCACGTCGGCCAACAGCGGAAACTTCAGCCCTTCCGAGTCGCAAAACTCGGCATGGGAGTCCACATCATCAGCACTGATGCCTAGAATTTGTGTCTTTCTCGCTTTGTATTTGGGCAAATCCTGCTGAAACCGGCGTGCTTCTAAGGTGCAACCTGGCGTGAAATCCTTGGGATAAAAATAAACCACAACCCATTGACCACGGTAATCGGCCAGGGAAATTTGCCCGTCTCCAGTATTAGTAGGCAGAGTAAAGGTAGGGGCCACTTCGTTTAAAGGTGGTTGGGGGCCACCTAAGGCTAGGGCAGACGGAGCATTAAAGGCAGCCAACCCACTAGGAAAAGCAACCGCTAGCAATTTGAGCGCAAACCGACGGGAAACTGGCATAGCAAGATGATTAAACTATCTCTTAATAAAAGTTTACATACAATTTGGGCCGAGAAACACATTTCACCATTGTCGTGCTCTAAAAACACGGTCTTCTATGACCACAAGGTTCCTGATCGTGGGGCTACTGACCACAAGGCTAAAACGTAAAAAGGGCACAGATAACCTGTACCCTCTGCGCATGAGGAGCCTTAAACAGTGAAGCAAAGTGAATCCAGTGAATTGATTAACCAGAGCTAGCGGAGCTACTGGGGAGGCAGAATTACACGGTCGATTACGTGGATAACGCCATTGGTGGCTGTGATGTCCGGCTGGATCACATTAGCGCCATTGACGGTAACTTGACCTTCACTGACATCCACCATCACCGGGCTGCCTGCAACGGTAGGAACTTCACCTGAAGACAAGCTGCTAGAGGGATAAGCACCAGAAACCACGTGGTACTTCAGAATAGTAACTAGCCGCTCCCGATTCTCGGGCTTGAGCAGTTCTTCAACCGTACCCTCTGGTAGAGCGGCAAATGCCTCGTCTGTTGGGGCAAACACTGTAAATGGACCTTCCCCGGCGAGGACTTCGGCCAATTCAGCTTCGGTTAACGCAGCAACTAAGGTTTGGAAAGAGTCGCTGGCTGAAGCAATGTCAACAATCGTGCCGCTGGTAGCAGCCACTGCCGGTGCGGGAGCCGGTGTATTGGATGTAGGAGCCTCAGCTTCGGATGGAGCACTTTGAGGTTGAGCAGGAACACTTAATGTCGGGGATTGAGGGTCACCGGATGCCGGAGTTTGGACTTCAGGAGTTTGGGATTCAACCGCGGGCATCTGGGCGTCTGGCGCAGGTGATTCGGTGGCGGGCTTTACTTGAGCAGCCACAGGCAGCACAATCGCTGCACTGGCCAGAAAACCAACCAAACCAACTGTTCGCTTAACCAAGTTCACGTTATTCAGTGAGTTCATGGAATTTCGTCCTTACTTACTGCACCATCAAGAAAGTGTTAACTTCCTTTGCAGTTTATGACGTTTTGGTTAAGACCGGGTTCCCTGCCTTGCCATAGGAACTTTATATGATTAGCAGCCAGTTTGGTTTGAATTCTGAATCAGTTGTCTCCTATATCGGTGATTTATGTCTGGGTTAGCAGGCCCCTGTCTCTGACGATGCTCCTGTTCCCAGAAGATCTGCTGTAACTTGGAATATGCAATGGGAATATGCCATGGGCCAGGATTTTCTTGTTTGCTAGGAGGCAGCCATGCTAGAGCTATACCAATTCGAGTTATCGCATTACTGTGAAAAAGTTCGGTTGATTCTGGACTACAAGGGGTTGCCCTATCGCAAAGTGGAAGTAACGCCCGGAATTGGGCAACTGGATCTCTACCGTCTATCTGGGCAACGCCAGGTTCCTGTCCTCAAAGATGGGGCCGAGGTAATTGCAGATTCGACCGCAATCGCCAAATACCTTGATCAGCACTATCCGGAACGACCGATTATTCCTACTGATCCAAAGCAACGAGCGCTATGTTTTGTTATGGAAGAGTGGGCTGACGAGTCGATTGGGTTAAACGCTCGCAAAGTTATGATTGGAGCCTTTAGCCAAAGTGCGGCCTTCCGTAGAGCCTTCCTACCATCCTCAACGCCAGATTTCCTTAGAACCGTGGTGGACTCGGTGCCCCCCGAAGCGCTAGAAGTCTTGGGCATGGGTGCAGGTTTTGGTCCCGATGCGGTCAAAGCCGCTCGTCAGACAATGCAGCAGAATTTAGAATCGCTGTGCGTGCTGTTACAGGATAGTTCCTATTTATTGGGAGAGGAACCAACCTTGGCCGACTTTGCCGTGGCGGCGTTGACCATGTATGTCAAATTCCCTGCGGGGGCTTACCTCAAGCTACCCGAAGCTTTGAAGGGTATGGGGGTGCCAGGATTAGCCGACAACCCAGCTTATGATTTGTTTTGGGTATGGCGCGACCGGCTCTATGCAACCTACCGTAAAGTTGGGATTCCAGGCGAATCAACCGCCACTTCGGGCACAGGCCCCACCTCAATCAATATCGAGTAGTCAGCATTGGGTAGTCAAGTTGGTTGAAGCAACCCATCCACTCATCTATCTACCGCTTATCCACTGACTGCCAGAGCCGTTAGCTCAAACCGATAGTTTTCAATCACGGGATTAGCTAGTAGCTGGTCACACATGCGGTCAAGCTGCTCATGGGCTGCGGCTTCATCGGCGGCGGTGAGTACTAACTCGATATATTTGCCAATCCGCACCTGTTCCACATTTTCATAGCCCATATGTTTCAGTCCTGACTGGACTGCGGTTCCGGCTGGGTCAAGCACCGAAGGGCGCAGGGTGACATAAATCCGAGCTTGATAGGTTTGGGTCACGGCAATTTAGGCTGACTAGGCTGAACGTTATAGACCTCATTCTATGATGGAAGCAAGCGAATCGTGAGCCACGTGACACCATCACACGACATCAGGCTGAGATAACTTCTGATCACCGGCTTGCCAACGATCCCCATGCCCAGCAGCCAGCAGGTTACTGTATGAAATCCCAACGGACTCGTAGTCAAGATCGAATCCTCAACTTACTCAAACGATTGGACCGTGCTATTTCGGCCCAAGATATTTATATGGAACTGCGCAACCGCAATGAAAGTATGGGGTTGGCTACGGTTTATCGCTCGCTTGAGGCGCTGAAGCTAGAAGGAGCAGTGCAGGTGCGGACCCTTGCTAACGGTGAGTCTCTCTACAGCACCATGCAGGAAGACCGTCATCACCTCACCTGCCTTCAGTGCGGCATTTCGATCCCCATCGATAAATGCCCAGTGCATGACTTAGAAACGCAGTTGCACCAGTCCTATCAGTTCAAAATTTTCTACCATACATTAGAATTCTTTGGCCTTTGCACCAAATGCCAGCTCGCCCATCTCAGTGGGTCATCGGGTTCTTGATTAAACCCTTGATCGGCCGATAATGAAGAGTTGAAATTTCAAGGCAAATCTTGGCTATGCGTGTCGTGATCCAGCGAGTCACTGCTTCTCAAGTTACGGTTGACGGCAAAGTGATTGGCAAAATTGGACGAGGCTTGAATTTGTTGGTCGGAATTGCCGAGACCGACACGGATGCAGAATTAGACTGGATGGCCAAAAAATGCCTGGAGCTGAGGCTGTTTCCTAGTGCTGAAGGCGACCGCTTCGATTGTTCAGTTCAGGAAATCCAGGGTGAGCTGCTTGTGATTAGCCAGTTCACCTTATATGGAGATTGTCGCAAAGGCCGACGGCCATCGTTTGATCGAGCAGCAGCTCCGCCCATAGCTGAAAAACGGTACGAAGAATTTGTGACAAGGCTGCGTCAGAGTGGCTTAAAAGTCGAGACAGGTCAGTTTGGTGCCATGATGCAAGTCTCGATCGAGAATGACGGACCCGTAACCATTCTGCTGGAAAAAACGGCATCCTAGTCGCGTTCAGGCCAAGCTCAAGGTCAAACCCAATTCAATCAAACTAGCGGCTGATTGCGCAGAACCTTACGGCAATCGCGGATTATTCCTATAGTCATTCTGAAATATTTTATATATAAATTTTTTTAATAGAAAAACTTTGGCATGCATTGACGACTTATCAAAACAGTTGCTAATGTAAATAAACATTTCGCATTTGGTTTCTTAAGTAAATTTTTATGATTCATGCCGCTGCAGGCTCAGCTCACCGATTCATCCAGTCCTCTGTTTCCTCTGATGCGCCGCTCACCTTGTTTTGTGACTTTGATGGGCCAATTGTAGATGTCTCTGAACGCTACTACCAGACTTATCAATTGGGACTGGCTGAAATCAAGTCAGTGTATCAGCGGCAAGGCATCGCTCCGCGGTTGAACGAGTTGACCAAAGAGCGGTTTTGGCAAATGAAACAGGAACGCACGCCTGATGTGGAAATTGCTATGCGTTCGGGTTTGCGAGGCCACCAGATTGAACAATTCCTGGATCGAGTGAAGCAAATTGTGAATCAGCCCAAGCTGCTGCATCAAGATCAGATCCAGCCAGGTGTGAAATGGGCCTTAGCGCTCCTCCATAGCCAGGGGGTGCGGTTGGTGCTGGTGACGCTACGACAGCAAAACCAAGCCGCACAAATTCTGCGTGAACATGAACTAGAATCGCTGTTTAGCCAGATCTGGGGTACTCAGGATGAAGATGTGGCCTATCTAAACCAATCGGAGCACAAAATTCGTCTGCTGCAAACCGCAATGAGCCACTGTGCTCCGACTGCAGCCTGGATGGTGGGTGACACTGAGGCAGACATTCTAGCAGGGCAGGCTAGCTCTATTCCTACGATTGCGTTGACTTGCGGTATTCGCAGCCGGACCTACCTGCAGAAATTTCAGCCGACTCGAATTCATGCTGATTTGCTCTCGGCAGCTCATTTCTTGACCGATTCTGCTCAGCACTCTGCTCAAACCGTAGCCTAGGCTTGGGGTTGCTCAAACTCCGCCATGTGTTCCCACCAGCGATTTAAGGGGTAGTAGACGGCTGGTGCCCAAAGGCTGCTCAGAATTGCCGAAGTCAGGGCAATGCGCTGATGATAGAGCCAAATATTGCCCAGCTGTTGATTTGCAGATGCGATTCCTATGGTCTGCAAGCTGAACTGGATCGCTGTGATCGTTTCAGCTAAGACTGCCATGCCAAATACGATCAAGGCAATCGAAATAAAGTCTTCCTGGATATAGCGCTGTTTTTGCAAACGAGCCGTGAGCGCACCCACTACCACCAAGCTGAGAGCGTGGGTCGGATTAGGAGAGGACATCCCATCTTGCAGCCAACCCAAAATTAGTCCCGCAGTGGCTCCCTCAAATACGGTTCGGTTGATGCTCCAAGCGACCACCCAAATCAGCAACCAATTCGGCCCCACATCCAGCAAAGCCATACCTGGAAAGCGAGTGGGTAGTACTAACAAACACAGCAGCACCGAACCTACGGTGACGCCCCAATTGAGCGCTTGTCGAGCTGTAGGATGCCAACGGGTCAAGTCAATCACGGTCTGTCCTCTGCTGATGCAACACCGCTAGCACTCTCTAGCTGATTTTTATGATTCGGATCCAGATCGGTATGAGAGGATAGCTCTGCTGCACCCGCCTTCGGATTCGGCGAAACAATCACCCATTCTAAACGACTGATTGGAGCCGATAAGGCTACTACGGCCTCCGGCGCTGGGCTTTTATTCAAATTAACTGATTCCACCACGCCAACGGGTAAACCTGCTGGGAATATTTGGCTGTAGGAAGAGGTGGATACGACATCTCCCGGACGCACATCTGGCACCTTATCAAAAAATTCCATGATCACGCGATTGGCGGCTTGCCCCCGGATGTATCCCATGTTGCGTGAGCGGCTGATGGTAACTCCGACCTGACTGGTCGGATCGCTAATCAGCAACACCCGACTGGTGTTGGGCGTCACCTGCACCACACGGCCAACAATACCACCATCGCCAGAGACAATTGCTCCGATCTGAATGCCATCTTTGCTGCCGCGACCCAGGATGACTTGTTGCCACCAATGGTCAGCGCTACGACCAATCACCGGAGCAACCGTCCCCCCACTGGGGTGCTTTTCCACATACCCTAGCAACTCCTGAAGCTGACGGTTCTGGCTCTCTAATTCAACCAGCCGCTGTTCCAGTTCCAATACCTTCGGGTCCTTCGATTGTTCGACTTGAGGAGTCTGCGGAACAAAGGGCTGAGCCAACCCACGGTAAACTTCATAAATCAATCCACCCTGAGTTTGCCGAATCAACCAAGCGCTACCCAAGGCTAAACCAATCAGCCCTAGCCTGATGCCATTTCGATCCCACCAGCGACGTACTGCGTACATTGAGTTCTGTAGGGTGCTCTATCTGAATCACGAACAAAGCTGCGGCCAGTCGCCAAGGTAACACGGCAGCCACAACCAGTCCTATTACCTATCCCAACCTACCCCAAGGCCAGCTCTAGTTCAAGCGCTAAATTTCCGAGATAAGCAATCCTACTTATTACCTACAGTCAGAAAAGAAAAGCTGAGCAATGGCGCGATCGATTTAATTGGTTAGAAGTTGCGTGAGCGCCCACTGAATACCCGCTCTAGTTGCTTAAAGTTCTCTAGGACTCGCCCAGTACCGAGCACCACACAGCTCAAGGGATCAGCAGCCACATGCACCACAATACCGGTTTCGTGGCTAATCAAGGTATCTAGACCCCGTAGCAGTGCCCCACCCCCAGCTAGCATAATGCCGCGATCGATAATATCAGCCGCGAGTTCAGGAGGTGTACGTTCCAGCGTGCGTTTTACAGCTTCAATAATTACCGACAGCGGTTCGGCCATCGCTTCGCGAATTTCTGGCCCCTTTACGGTCACGGTTCGGGGTAAACCCGACAGCAGGTGTAGACCACGCACATCCATGATGGCATCGTCATCGTCATCCATTGGATAGGCCGAGCCAACCATGATCTTGATTTCTTCGGCAGTGCGTTCCCCGATCACCAGGTTGTGCACCTTCTTCATGTAATTAAGGAT
Source organism: Leptolyngbya sp. NK1-12 (assembly GCF_032598965.1). Taxonomy (NCBI): domain Bacteria; kingdom Bacillati; phylum Cyanobacteriota; class Cyanophyceae; order Leptolyngbyales; family Leptolyngbyaceae; genus Leptolyngbya; species Leptolyngbya sp. NK1-12. The sequence goes on along the minus strand of NZ_CP053586.1, from coordinate 3,201,318 downwards.
TGCCTCGCTTAGCTCATCTCCGGCCACCCGCACCGATTCACTCAATACTGTGCCCTGCAAGCTGAGAACTGCCACTTCAGTCGTACCGCCACCGATGTCGATAATCATATTACCGGTCGGTTCAGCAACCGGCAAACCAGCCCCAATTGCAGCTGCTACAGGTTCGTCAATCAGGTAAACATCACGAGCACCAGCCTGAGATGCCGCTTCCATAACAGCTCGACGCTCAACGCCCGTAACCCCGCTGGGAATACCAATCACAATCCGAGGAGCAATCAGCCCAGTACGACCTTCATGAACGCGCTGAATGAAGTGTTTCAGCATCAGTTCTGCCGTATCAAAATCGGCAATCACACCATCTCGGAGAGGACGCAATGCAACTACGTTGCCGGGGGTTCGTCCCAGCATTTTCTTGGCATCTTCGCCAACAGCCAAGGGCACTTTGTCTTCCTGGTCAATAGCAACAACGGAAGGCTCCTGCAACACAATGCCCTTACCAGACACATAGACTAGTGTGTTGGCAGTGCCAAGGTCGATGCCCATGTCACGTGAGAATGAGAAGCGATTGAAGAAACCCACTAGCTTTCTAAGCCCCCAAATTTAGCTGCTTTCAACTTGTGACTAGACTATAACAACTTATAACAATCCAGCGCGATCCACGTGCGAATCTACAGAATCTCCAACTAACAAAATTACAGGTGGATCCTAATATGTTTTTGGATCTGAGTCTAGTCGCCTTAGAAAAATCAGATTACCATCAAATGCACCCGCCAACGCTAGCAACCTATTCAGTTCAAGGTGGCAAAATCAGGATAAACCACTGAACCAGTTCACAAACCAGAATGCAATGGAATGACTGCCTTTCGCTGGATTCATGCTACGGCTCCACTGCTGAATCGAATCCACACGGCTGATGTTTCAATTGAATTTATAGCATTCAGGCTATCTGCGCAACCTACCGCCATTTAAATTAACGCTTTGATGAATGCTTTAGCGCGCGCTCTAGACTTTGACGCCTTGGCAGTCTATCAAATTCGGTGCGTTTCCTCAAAAGTCGATATAAAATAGCAAAAAGACAGGGTAGTACCCCTGTACCAAATTCTGCTCAAAAATTGCGGTAGTTGGGCTTGTGGTTGAGTTTAAGTGGTTAAGCTTTAAGTGGTTAAGCTAAAACATCAAGTCCAAACTCAAGCCGTCTATTCCTTTTCTTCAGCTCATCCAGTCCAGTTTATTTCCAGTTCATTTAGTGCAGACAGTGCAGACGTCCTATGAGTTTAAATATTGTCACATTGGTTGGTCGTGTCGGTGGGGATCCAGATGTCAAGTACTTTGAGTCTGGAGCTGTGAAGTGTAGCCTGACTCTGGCAGTCAGAAAGCTGAGCCGCAATAGCGATGAGCCGGATTGGTTCAATCTGGAGCTATGGGGCAAGCCGGCTGAGACAGCTGCTAACTACGTGCGCAAAGGCAGTTTGATTGGCGTCAGCGGTCCACTTAAATTTGACCATTGGCAAGACCGCACTACTGGAGCCAACCGTACTAAGCCGATTATCCGCGTGGATCGATTGGAACTGCTGGGTTCGCGTAAGGATAATGAAGCTGGAATGGACTCCGGTTATTCAGCGGACGAGTTCTAGTACGAGTTCTCGAAAAAGCAGCACGCGCCCTCAGTTCGACCAATCTTAGCTCAGAGAAATTGCAGGCATTCCTGCGGCACCAGCAGCAGCTCACCGGACTTGAACCGCTCGATCTCGACCCAGTGAGCCGTCAACATTTGATCGCCCTCGTAACCAGAGATGACTTCTTGCTGGTAGAGCTGGGGGTCAGCCAAATCGCACTGATACAGCAAGACTAGCTCATGTCCTGGTTTGCCTTCATGGACAAAGCGATTTTCGATGCAGCCGAGGTACTGAATATTGGTTAGCTCCGCCTGAATTTCTTCCTGGAATTCTCGCCGCAAGGCATCTTGGCCTGCTTCACCGAACTCCACGCCACCACCGAGGGCGCGGTGGAAGACTTGCTGTTTCACCGAATCGTAGCCACTGGAGACCAGTAGATGGGTGGAGGTTTTGATTAGACCCAGCGTAATCACACGAATTTGCGGTTGCTTAGTTGGAGTGAGGATTGGGTTGGGGTGATCCATTAAAAAGGTGATCAATTATTTTCTAAATCAACAAACTCCGACCGTTTCTTTCCAGGAATCTTCCAGTCTGGATTTTCGCCTCCAATAATCACCCGCTCAATCGGCACATAGTCCTTGCTGAGCTGTTCCAGCGCATTGATCAACACATCCAGCGCTAGGGCATCGGTCGTGCCCAGGTCAAACCAGCAGCGTGCCCAGTTGCCTTGATACTCGACCTCGCTCATGTTGTGCATCAGCGCCATAAAGCTATCACCAGCGCTTTGTTCGTCGTAATCGATGTAGCTAATATCAAGGCCAGCATCCTGCACTTGCAAGTTTTCGGCGTTAAAGCCACCGAGCTTGCCTAGCAAAAACCAGGAGCTAAACACTTCTTCGAGATACTGCTGTTCCATTTGGGCTGGCGGCAGTGGCAGCTCCAGCCAAATCCACAGATCAAAAAAATCACATTCGCGAAATTCTACTTTCATAAGTCAAGGGTAATGGGTGGGGTTGTGTTTGCTGAAATCGTGCCCAAGGTGGCCTATATTCCAGCTTTCTCGCTCAGGCCGGTCGCTTCAGAAATATGGCTTAACCCGTGGGCTTCCAGTTTTTCTACCAGTCCTTTTAAAATGCGCTGCACCATCCAGGGTCCTTCATAGAGCCAGCCTGTGTAAACTTGGAGCAAGCTAGCGCCGGCGGTGAGTTTTTCCCAGGCATCCTCCGCGTCAAAAATACCGCCAACACCAATAATTGGCAATTTTCCCTCAGTTTGTTGGTAAATGAAGCGAATCACTTCAGTGGCTCGGCTGCGCAGGGGAGCACCGCTGATGCCACCCGCTTCGGCACTGACTGGATTGCCGGTTGCCGCAATGGTTTGCGTGGTTAGCTGATCACGCCGAATCGTGGTGTTAGTCGCAATCAAGCCAGCCAAACGGTGGGTTTGAGCCAGCTCGATCACGGCCTCAATTTCCTCCCAGTCTAAATCGGGCGCAATCTTCACCAAAAGCGGCTTTTTAGCCTGATTTTCCTGTTGCAGCGCCTTCAAAATTGGATCTAGTTGATCGGCAGCTTGCAGAGAGCGCAGTCCGGGCGTGTTAGGCGACGAGACGTTGACAACAAAATAGTCTCCCAGGTGCTGTAACAGCCGAAAGCTCTCCAGGTAATCGACCGCCGCTGCTTCCAGAGGCGTCACTTTTGACTTGCCCAAATTCACCCCCAGCGGAATTAGATTGGTTTCTTCTCGGTCAATCCAGCGCTGTCGCTGCCTTTCCAGACGCTTGGCTAAGGCCGCAGCTCCCTGGTTGTTAAAACCCATGCGATTTAATGCGGCTTGGTCGAGCGGCAGGCGAAACAAACGGGGTGGTGGGTTGCCGGGTTGGGCATGTAGGGTGACAGTTCCCAGTTCAGCAAACCCAAACCCAAAAGCTGACCAGAGACCAGTCGCCACACCGTCTTTATCAAAACCAGCTGCCAGTCCTATCGGGTTCACAAAGGACAAGCCCCACAGTGATTGAATTAGAGCCGGGTGGTAAAAGCGACAGGACTGACTCAGAACTAGCTTGGCCCAGTGCGCAAGTGGGTGATTGGGCTGATCGTCCAGACGACTCAACACTTGCAGCATTTGATGGTGAATTTGTTCTGGATCGGCCTTTAAACCGGAAAACAAAAGGGGGCGAAGCCCAAATTTGTAGATGTCCAAACTGGAAGAAACCTTACGTGCGACCTACTTTCCAGAGTACTGCTTAAATCCCCCAGCCGGGATCTCAAAGCCAGGAACTCAAAAAGGTATCAGACCCCTTTTCTGCGGGAACTTTAGAAACAGGGCTACCCTTGGCAACAGCCACCCCAGTGGAGATTTAGACTACACCTTTAGTAAAATCGCTAACCTGTGCGGCCCAGGAGTTAAGTTGGCATGGTTTTTTCGAAAGAGCCGTCAAACAATGAGAAACAATTAGTTACCCTAGGACGCGCTCTTCAGGCATTACGAGAAGAGGAAACCGTAGATGGCGCTGTCAAAGTTGTCCTGGATTACCTCCAGACCGGATTCGACTATGCGCTGATCTGGGTAGGATTGTATGAGCGGGTAGAGCATCGCCTCTCAGGAAAAGGCGGCTATTGTTTAAATGGGGAAAAGAGCCTGCTGAAACAACGGATTCACCTAAATCCGGGGGATTTGCTAGAGCAGGTTGTCATCCAGCAGTGTTCGCTTGGCGTGCCCGACCTGCGGGAGGAACCCAGGGCCGGGGAATGGCGTAGTATTGCCCAGCGACATGCTATTCAAGGAACCGTGATTTTGCCGATTCGACATAAGGGGCAGTGTTTTGGAGTGGTACTGCTAGGATCACAGCTGTGGGGAACCTCCCCCCACACCGAAGAAAAAGCCCGTCTGACTATGATTCTCGGCAGTTTAGCCGAAGCGCTTTACCAGGCAGAAGTTGAGCAGCGGCGGCGGTTGACCAAACATCCCGATGAACCGTTACTGAACTTGCTATCCCAGTTGCGCAGCCTCCCCACACTGGATAAACGTCTAGAAGCTGTTGTAGAAGCAACCCATCGTTTTATTGCCCCAGACCGCACCCGCATCTATTGGTATGAGCCACAACAGCGTTATTTTTGGCAGCGATCTAGCCATCGCGACAAAGCGACAACCTTAGCCGACAATGGCGAAAATCCGATTTCTGTACAGGATTTGGGAAGTTTCTATCAAGCCTTAACTGCCGATCAGGTGGTGTCGATCGGAGAAGCCCGCAGTTCCCTTAAAGCCGATGCAACCGGACGGCTGATGCAGCAAATCCAGGCCCGTTCTTTGATTGCCGCTCCGATTCTGCTCCAAGGCGAGTTGCTTGGCTTTTTAACCGTTGAAGGCACAGAGGCCCGTATCTGGCACGAGGAGGAAAAGAAATATGTGCGTGGGGTAGCCCAACTGGTGGCTCTCGTTGCCCCGCTAGAAGACATTGAAGCAACGATTCAGCAGGTCAAACAAGATCAGAGCTTAACAACTGAGGTGACCCATGCCCTCTACAGCGAAGCCGATTGGCAAAGTACCATGCACCGTTGTGCCGATCGACTGCTGCAACGCCTGAAAGCCGAACGGTTCTTGGTCTTGCTCTACAATCCGGACCGCAAAAAGTTCGAGATTTGCTACCAGCAGCAAGCTCCCAATCGTCGGCCAATTGTTGGTTGCCTTGATACCCTCAATCCGGTCGATTGGCAGATGCTAGAGCGTAGTACCGAGGCGATTGGCATCGAGAATCTGGAATCGGACCTGAAGCTGATGGCTTGGCGGCAGCTTTGTCTAGACCTACAGGTGCGGTCACTGCTGGTGTGCAGTACATCGGTTGGTAAACCGATTGAGGGAGTGCTAGTGATCGGCCATGAGGCGACCCGCAGTTGGAACCGAGCTGAGCGCGAGCTGTTGAAAGTAGTTAGCCAGCAGATTGGCCTATTGTTGCACCAATTCAAGTTGCAGGATCAGACTGAGCAGCTCCGCAAAACCTATCAGGCGGTTCAGTGGGGATTGGCCACCATGCAGCAAATTCAGCAGCTAGAGCGCTTAGAGCAAGCCTCTGTACAGCAGATTGCCCAATTGCTACAGGTTCCCCTAACAGCCCTAGTCACCTGGCAACCCGGACACCCAACCGCTCAAATCAGAGCCGCCACCTCCACTAAACCCCAATTCGGAGTGGCAACCGAAGCGGAAATTTCTGTAGTCAATGATCCACTGCTGCAATGGGCCTTGCAAAACGACGACTTGCAGCCTCTTCCGACCAATCAGCTGAGTCCACAGACGCGCCAGTGGCTGAATGGTGCTGATCTAGACCAAATTTTGGTTTATGCCCTGCGTACTGCTCCAGAGCACGAACCGACCGGCCTAATTGTGATTGGTGACCGGGCTGAACGAATTTGGTCTCAGCATCAGCTGAGCGCTGTTGGCATTTTAGTCAATCAGTTGGCTTGGTGCCGTCGTTATCTAAAGCTGACTGCAACCCTCGTGATGCAGCGCAGCACCCTAGAGCAGCTCAATTGGTACAAACACCGGCGCTTAGAGGAAATCTATCGCATTCTGGGCATAGGCGTGCGGCGGTTAAATGAATTAAGCCACCAAAAAGATGCCCTATCGAGCCTGCGCTATCAGCAAGTTTTACGTCATCTAGGCAATACATTGACGGCTGCTACCCCGCTGCTGAAACAGGAACAATGGCAATTTGAAGATGACTATGAAACCATTCCCCTCGCTAGCCTAATGAAGCGGTCTCTAGAGCGGCTCGATCACCTGATCAAACAGCGGCAGCTCTGGTCACAGGTGCATAACGAAGCCAATCTCAGCATCGGCGGCAATATTGCCAAAATCGAGTGTATTGTGCATGAAATCTTGATGGCGGCCTGCTTGCGTTCTCCTATTGGCGGACGGCTCGATGTCTGGTGTCGGCAACTGGATGACCACTGGCTGGAGATGTCCATTACTGACAATGGCTTGATTGAACCCCAATTATTGGAGCAGATGAACACTGGGCGAGGTGGAGACCTGTTGGTTCCATCGCTGCTTGACGAACCCCCCGGACTGCATCTTGCCATTTGCCAAGCCTTGATCCGACGCATGGGGGGAGAATTTATGCTGGATCAACTAGAAGACGGACGCATGCTAAGCCGTTTGATTATCCCGGTTGCGATTGGTGCAACGTCCCCAATCCGCGGTGAGCACGAAATCAGCGGCTTCTTCTAGTGGGCTTAATTTTAAGTTTTTTAAGCATCCCGATTTCTAGTCTGGGAATACTAAGGATGAGTTGTTCAGATAGGTTGGTCAAATAAGTTGTTCAACTCAGGGCAGCTTCTGAGGAAACTCTAAACCTAAGTTCACGGGAAGTTTACAATCAGCTGCCTATAATCGATCTGTTCACCGTTCTATCCCTGATGGTCTGATTTCTCAGCCGTTCGATCCTGAATTAGGTGCTTATCCCTTACTCACACGACGCTTATAACCTGCTCACTTACTCAAATTCATTATGTTGGCAACCGAAGTTATTCAACTCAGCGGAATCCTAGATAGCACTAAGACCCAAGAACTACGCGACCGGGTTGACCAAGGCATTGAACAAGGAGCAAAGATCATCTTGGTGGATCTCAAAGACGTGACGTTTATGGATAGCTCAGGCTTGGGCGCTTTGGTGACGGCCTTGAAAACGGTGCGGTCGGAAGGAGGAAAGCTATGCGTATGTTCGGTGAACGATCAAGTGAGAATTCTGTTCGAGCTAACTAGCATGGATCGGATATTTGAAATTTTCCGAGATCAAAACGATTTTTATAAAGTCAATGGTCAGGTAACGAGCAGCGTCAACCTCAATTAACGCACGAATTGCGCCAAAAATTGCGCCAAAAATTGCGCCAAAAATTACTAGGCAAACTGAATTTTAAGCAGCGACACATCGTCATTAAACGTGCCAACAGCATTGGTTTCTTGAACCTGCTGCAAAATGGCATCGGGACTGAGATCAGGGTCGAGCTGGGTCAGCAGCCGAATGAAGTCATCCAAACTCCAATTGTGATGCCCTATCGGATTAAGTTCATAGATACCGTCACTAAACACGTAGAGCGTTCCATGCACAGGTATGGTACAACGCTCGCAGGTGAAGGCAACGTCTGGAAGCATACCAATGGGTAACGATGGGGTCCGCAAATGCTGTACCTGTTGACTAGGTTGCTCTGGGGTGATCAACACAGCGGGTGGATGACCCGCACTGGCATAGGTGAGCTGGCGCTTGACTCGGTTGTAGACCCCGTACCAGATGGTGAAGTATTTCTCGTTCTGGGTGCTCATCTGAAACGTGTCATTCAGCCCTTTCAGAACATCTTGAGGTTGATAAAAATTAACGTTGGGCAATGATTGGGAGCGCAGTAGATTCAGCACCAGAATTGAAGGCAGAGCTGCGGCTAAACCATGACCTGAGACATCTAGCAAATACATAACCAGGTAGTCAGGATCGAGCCAAAAATAGTCAAAACAGTCGCCACCCAACTGCCGCGAGGGGATAAAGCGAGCCTCGACCGTGACTTCACCGCTCATGGGAGGAGGCAACAGTGCTCGGACATAGGCAGCCGCCTCGGCCAATTCAGCTTCTAAAATCTCCTTCTGCGTTTGCAAATCCTGGCTGACCTGATGTAGCCGTAAGCCAGCCCGCACTCGTGCTTGCAGTTCAGCAATCTCAATCGGTTTTGATAAAAAGTCATCTGCGCCAGTATTGAGTCCTTCAATCCGGTCATCCAGACCAATTCGAGATGTTAAAAGCAGAAAAAAGGTAGTAGATAGGTGGGGATTGGCTTTTACCTGACGGCAAACTTCTAGCCCATCGAGATAGGGCATCATCCAGTCGCAAATGATGAGAGCAGGCTGATTTTGGCAGGCCATCTCTAATCCTTCTCTGCCGTTGGATGCTACCAAAACCTCATGCCCCTGATGTTGTAGCGCTCGCTGAATGATCTTTAAGACAGTTGGGTCATCATCAATTACAAGAATTCTAGACATCTTAAAAATCGAGCGGTGCTAAACAGTTTTGCCAAACAATTCTTTCAATCAGTCCTTTCAAACAGTTCATTCAAACCATTCAAATAAATCTGCAAGCCAAACTGACTACTTACCCTGGGATTAAGAGTAAGCAAGACGGCAATTCATAATCGGGCATCCTGATTTATTAAAAATAGCATTAGTCGGTTTTTTTGTTTTTTGAATTTCGTTGATAGCACCAGCATAATCAGAACTGCCTGAGCAGCGCAGTGTTTGAACCCAATAGCAGAAAAAACCTTAGATCGATAGAATCTTTGGCGGTTTTGGGGTGGATTTTGGTTTAATCTAGCTCTTTTCAGCAAATGATAGGTGACCTAATTTTAATTATTAGAAATGCTTTGATCGGAACTACTAAAAAGAGCTTGAAGTTGATTGAAAGCTTGGTTTAATTGCTGCATCGAGTAATCTACCTGATCTAACTGCTGCTGTTTAGCGTGATGCTCCAATTGCTCAGCAATTTCGGTTAACATTTTGGCCCCAACGCTGGCGCTAGCTCCTTTGATGTGGTGAGCAATTCGCTCGATATGCTGAAAGTTCAGCTTACTGTGGGCCTGCTGGAGCTGCTGAAGCTGGTCCTGGGTATCTGCATGATAGAGTTGCAACAGTTCTTGCTCAAATTCTGGATTGTGATCGGAGAGTTGATGAAGTTGAATTAGGTCGAAATGAAGCTCCCATAGCGAAGAGCGATAGTCGGGGAATATCGGCTGCTCCTCGTTGACCGCCATCAGCAATTGGGCAGAAGGGCTGGTTTGACGCAGATATTGGTTCCAGCGGTTTAGAGTCGCAGCTAGAACCTCTCGGCGCAGGGGCTTGGTCAAGAAATCATTCATCCCAGCTGCAATCGCCTCTTCTTTGATACGAGGATCATCACTGGCTGTGAGAGCAATAATGATGCTTCTGTTTCGATTGAGCTGCTGTTCGCGCTGACGAATCAGACGTGTGGCAGTATAACCATTCATTTCGGGCAGGCAACAATCCATAAACACAATGTCGTAGCAGCGTTGGACGATGGCATCTAGGGCTGCCTGACCTGTGGCAACAGCATCGGGGTGATAGCCACAAAATTGCAATTGCCGCATAATTACTTTCTGATTTGTCAAATTATCTTCTACCACTAGGATATTGAGCATCGGCAACTGAGTCGCTGATGCAAGCGGCTGCGGATGGGATGGTAATTCTGGTTCAATTCCCATAGTGGCTACGATGCGCAATCGATTAATAGTATTCTGTTGCAACTAGCAGTTTTTAGACCAGCCCACCTCCACTAAACCTACTCCAACAGCCTTTGTTACTGTGATGCCATGGAGTAACGATGTGCTATTCTTCCCAGTTTAATTGAGCAAAACGATCAGCATCCAGTACAGATGATTCCTGATAATTTTCGTTTAGATTGCTAGTGCAGATTAATTATTCCCCGATCAGCCAAGCCAGTAAGCTGAGGCCAAGGGTCAGCATCAACCAGGAAGGCAAATGAAACGAAGCTAAAAACTCAAGCGGCTCTAAAAGCAGCTTGTTCACAATCAGTACAAAAAACAGCAGAATGCTAGCAAGGGTTAAGAATGTCATTGCGGTTTTTATCCTTCATACTCGCTGCTAATTTCAATGTCTAAGCTCTCTTCGTCAATGTGGATGTAGAGAATGTTGGGACGGCAACAAATTTGGCAGTCTTCGACGTAGGATTGATCACCACCCGCACTGAAATCAATGAACGTTAAATTGGGTTCACCACAATAGGCACAATAATATTCGGCTGTATTTTGCATTATTGTGTTCCTTTGCGAGCATGAACAACTTGCAAACTTCCTCCAGCATAAAGGGTCCGATCAGCTTCCTGAAAACCCACTCTTGCTGATAAATCCAACAAATCGGTTTTGATGAATTGCCAAGCTGTCTCGGTCTCAAACAATAGCAAAAATAAATTTAATCCTAAGCTATATAACCAATTCACCGGAACATAAAAATCAATCAGTGTGAAAACGCCTCCTGGTTTCAGCACCCGATGCACTTCCTGCATGATTCGCCATAGCTGAACCGGACGCATTTCGTGCAGACCAAGGCTGACGTGAACCAGATCAAATTGCTGATCCTCAAACGGCATAGCTTCTGCCCAACCTCTGACATACTTGGCTTCAGGCACATTTTGGTTAGCGCGTTCAATTGCAATCGGTGAAGCATCAAACCCAATGACATGGGCAGAGCGTGTTACTAAAAATCGCGTGGCCTGCCCATCGCCGCAACACAAATCCAGGAGGTGCAGATCGGGAGTAATTTCTAATCCGTCTAGAGCCAACTGACGAAATTTGGTTTCTCCTCCCACCGTAAGGGCTGCCAATCGAATCACCCCATCATAAAACCAGGGGTAGCGATAGCTCCACTCTCTAAGAATTGTTGCCACAATTGACAAATCCTAGTGATTCTATGTATTTATAACCAACTTTAAGGCTTTTCCCGGCTTTCTGTTCAGGAGGGGCAAGTTATTTCCTGCTTTTATGACAAATTGTTCTCCGGTTGAGGTGCTTGCAAATTGCTGCGGCTGAGGGCTGTTTTTACCGCTTGCTGCTGGTCGCGCAGGGTAATCCAGCGATGGTAAGTCCGGTTATGAATCGCCACCGAGTGCCCCATCATGCGAGCAGCCACCGCATCGGGAAGGTCGAAATGGATTGTTCGGACTGCCCAAGCATGGCGCAAATCGTAGGGCGAGAACGGAATTTGATAGCGGCGAAACTGACAGTTAACCTGTTGCCCAATCCGCCGCAGTGTGGTTTGGCTCAGGTCAGTATTGAGTGCGGGTAGAGTTACCTGCCGTAAATTGAATTGCTCAACCCATTCTGGATAGAACGGCCAAACAGCATGACTGCCGGTCTTGCTGGTCTCTAGCACTTCAATCACCGCCTCGGATTGCCCCAACACCAGCCCGCTGTAGTCACAGAAAAATACCTCGTGATTCCTCAAGCCATAGGTTGCCATGATGCCATAGACAAATTGCCAGGCTGGGTTGGGAATTTTACCAAAGGCTGTGACAATTTCTTGATCGGAAGGCAAGCGGCGGGTTTTGGTCTGGTTGGGGCCATAGGTGCCCCAATAGGTTTTGAGCGGAATTGGCAATTCCAGATGCAAAAACTCGGCTAAACCACTCAAGGCGGTGCAGCAAATCTGCCGACTGCGGCTGTTGGAGCGGGTCGCCTGCACAGTGGCATAGATCGCTTCTGGCAGACTGAGGTGGGGACGAGCTTGGACAATCTCTTCTAGTTTGCGCAGATACGGAGCATAGGCCGCGTCCCAAGTCGTTTGGCGTGATGCTGCTTGGGCAAAGCCGGAACCATCTTGCAGAAAACTTTGCTGAAAGGCTGCCAGTTTCTCGGCCAAGTCCATTTGATGCAGGCGGCCTCCAGCCACAGGTAAATACTGCTGCCAGTCAAAGCAGTTTTGAATCAACTGGGCCGCAATCACTTTGGCTTCCTGTTCGGCTTGCTTCAGGCCAGCGGCAGTGGCTGGTAAGTTAAGGCTGATCCGCTGCTGATGGGGCCGTAGCCGATCACTCCCCGGTCGAGGCGGCAGAGTTCCCCGCAGACTTAGCTTTTGCCCGCGTCGTTCAACCTGGAGGCCAAGTTGGGCGACCTTTAAGCGGTGATTTACCTTGGCAATTTGGTCGTCAATACTGGTTGTGGCAGTTGGACTGGTAGATTGGCCAGGGGATTTAGGCATGCCTATTCACTGAGACGGATCGCTTTTTATTCGGGCGCTCGAAAGCAGGTTGGGGGGAAAGAAAAACCTGGTAGCGCAGGAGAAGATCATTTTAACGATTGCTAAAGATTGCTTTTGCGGGCAGTCAACCCCAAGAATGGATTCAAGAATTGATATTAAGGCAGATTATAAAGAATTGCGCCTTTCTAATTTTTGAGCGGAGAAGCACACGCAGCAAAAGCTTCAGAAGAAGGCATGCATTTTAGTGTGAATTTCAGTAAAGTGAAATCTGAGACAAACGCTGAAACAGGTGGAGTTTATTGTTAAAATCGGTAACAAATATTAAGGGCAAGGAACTGGAATTACTATGGGTCGTGTTGGCGTCTTATTACTCAACCTGGGTGGACCAGACCAGCTTGAAGATGTTCGCCCTTTTCTCTTCAATTTATTCTCTGACCCAGAAATTATTCGGCTGCCCTTTGCTTGGCTGCAAAAGCCGCTGGCTTGGCTAATTTCTACTAGTCGTGCCAAGAAATCGCAGGAGAACTATAAGCTGATTGGCGGCGGTTCACCCCTGCGTCGGATTACCGAAGAGCAAGCTCAAGCCCTCCAGTCAGCTCTACGCGAACAGGGACAGGATGCTCAGGTCTATATCGGTATGCGCTACTGGCACCCATTTACCGAAGAGGCCATTGCTCGAATTAAGCGAGACGGTATTGAGCGGTTGGTGATTTTGCCCCTCTATCCGCAGTTTTCCATTAGCACTAGCGGTTCCAGCTTTCGGCTGTTAGAAAAACTCTGGCAGGAAGACCCGACCCTGCAAAAAATTGACTATACGGTGATTCCCTCTTGGTACAAGCAGTCTGGCTACCTCAAAGCGATGGCCCAGTTAATTGCCCAAGAGTTAGACCAGCTTGCCAATCCAGACGAGGCTCATATTTTCTTTAGCGCCCACGGCGTGCCATTGAGCTATGTCGAGGAGGCGGGTGACCCCTATCAGCAGGAAATCGAAGAGTGCACGGAGCTGATTATGCGGACCCTGAATCGCCCTAACCCTTATACCCTGGCCTATCAGAGCCGTGTGGGTCCGGTCGAGTGGTTGAAGCCCTATACCGAGGAGGCCATCCCGGAACTGGCGGAACAAGGCGTGCAAACCCTGGTTGTGGTGCCGGTCAGCTTTGTTTCGGAGCACATTGAAACTCTGGAAGAGATTGACATCGAGTATCGCGAACTTGCAGAAACCTCTGGTATTCACCATTTTCAACGGGTGCCCGCTCTCAATACCCATCCGGTGTTTATCAACGATCTGGCTGAGATGGTGCTGAATGCGATGCACTCTCCCAGTCTGAAGCTGGATGAGGTGCCCCAGATGCGAAAGCAGGTGAAGATGTATCCCCAGGAACGCTGGGAATGGGGTTTGACAACTTCGGCTGAGGTTTGGAACGGGCGGATTGCCATGATTGGTTTCATTGCTTTGCTGATTGAGCTGATCAGCGGGCATGGTCCCCTGCATTTCGTAGGTCTGCTGTAGTGCTCGCCATGCTTTAGTTCTAGGTTGGTTCTAGGCTAGCTCAGTTGCAGCGGTTCTTCATCTGGGGCGCAAATTGCTGGAAGTCAGGCAGGCAAAAGGGGCAACAGCAGCGTGACAAAGTAATACACCAACGGCGCAATGAAAACATAACTGTCGGTGCGGTCGAGAATTCCACCATGACCAGGAATTAACTGACCTGAATCCTTAACCCCGGCATCGCGTTTCATCATCGACTCAGTTAGATCACCCAAAAGGCTGGCAATACCGATTAACAATCCAAGCGCCATGCCGCTTAACGGTGACCCAGCCCAACCCAAGTACCAGGAGCCAACGGTCGCTACCGCAATGCTGCCTAAAACGCCGAAAATTGCACCTTCAACGGTTTTCTTAGGGCTGATATCCGTCAGGCGAGTTTTGCCAAATAGCTTGCCGAAAATGTAGGCCCCAATATCAGCCGCCCAGATACAGGCGAAGGCAAGTAGAGTCACCGTCAAGCCAGGAGGCAATAACTGGGGATGGGGCAGGGGAAACTCTGGTAAATAACCACCCAGGGGCAAATTGCTCGCTTCTGGGCTACCCAAATTCCGCAGCCGCACCCAGTAGCTGGGTAAATAGCCGCCGTAGAATAGGCCCAAGATTGAGGAGGAGATATCAGCAATGGTGGCCAGCTTGGGCTGAAACAACAGGTAGAAACAAATCAACGTTCCAGCTACTGGCATTACGGCATCGACTAAATTGGGAGCTAGATTGGCTGTAATCAGCAAAATCAGACTCACTACAATAGTGGTTTTAGCAGCCGGAGCAATGCCAGTTGCACGAACTAAATCAAAGTACTCGTGCAGCCCCAAATAGACAATCACGCCAAAACCAACCGTAAAATACCAACCACCCAAGACAATCATCCCCAGAGCAAGGACGATAGCAACAATAGCACTGAGGATTCGCGATAACGGCATAGGGAATAAATTGACAATAGACTGACCTGAACTGAAGTAATGGATGATCTCTCATGCCTTTTCAGACAGCCTCTTAAATTCAGGTTAAGAATCACTCTGGCATAAATCGACCAATTTTTAGCGATTTGGATTCTGCATTACCAGAACGAGAGGGTCAATTTTTAACTGAATTCTTGCTCTGAATAAATTCAGTCTTCATTACTCTCATTGCTTCAACCACATGAATTCAGATGGTGTCTTGGCAGATTGCACCCACTGGAAACCTGTGGCTATGCTCATGGCAAATTTAACCTACAACCCCGATCTGGCCCAACACAATCTCCCTATTCTAATTTTTCTCCGCTAAGGATATATATGGGATCTACGGCTGCAAACACCTGGTGGTTGCCGCGAGTTTCCAGGCGGTTGATGGCCGACTGTACCACCTCAACATTACGGGCCTGAACTTCTGCCAGACTCTCAGAGATGGCGTATAGCGTTTCAAAATTAGTAGCCGTTGCGACGATCCGCCCTTGGGGTTTTAACCGCTGCCATGCTGCTTGCAGAATGGTCTTGATCGCTCGCCCACCTTCGATACAAATACGGTCGGGGGCTGCTTTTAACTGCTGAAGACAGTCAGGCGCACTTCCTTCCAAGATCTCGACATTCTCCACGCCAAAGCGGTCACAGTTGCGACGAATCAAACTGGCTACCTCTTCATCCCGCTCAATGGCGACAATTTTGCCTTGGGGACAGAGCAGTCCTGCTTCTACTGGAATGGTGCCCGTTCCCGCACCGATATCCCAAACCACCGAGTCAGCCAGCAGCCGCATTTGGGCCAGTAGCAGCAGTCGAATCTCGCGTTGGCTCAGCGGAATACCAGGCAGTCGCTCAAACAAATGGTCAGGAATGCCGGGGGTGACATAGGGCCAGAGAGCAGATGACATAACGGCAAAGAGGATGAACAGGTCAGAAGGTCGATATAGCAGATCACTTGCTGATTAAATCATTGTTTCCCCGTTTCATCATTACTCGTTTGACGGATCACTCTTAGGGTATCGAGCGTGGGGTCAGCACAACCACTCAGGATACCGCCACTGGCTAAAATCTGCCTCAGGTAAGCAACCGCCTCAGCTGTAATCAATTCTCCTGGCAGCAAAACCGGAATACCGGGCGGATAGGGACAGATCAATTCGGCGCTGATCTGATGAATTGCCTGTTCTGTGGGTAGGACGAGGGTGGGGGAGAAGAAGGCAGCACGGGGGGAGATGGTGGGGGGTGGGGGGTGAGGGGTGAGGGGTGGGGGGTGAGGGGTGGGGGGTGAGGGGTGAGGGGTGGGGGCTAGGGATTGGCAGGCTTGGATGAGGTGAGCGATGTCGGCTGGGGTGTTACCAGGGGTGAGGATGAAGGTGAGTGTATTTAGCCCTGGCAGTTCGGCGGTGACATTCAGGCTTTGGTGTAGGATTTCGTCGGCTTGGAAGCCGGTTAGTCCCAATCCGGTAATATCAATCGTGAGACGGGTGGGATCGAGCTGGTAGCGGTTGGTGGGTGATTGGCTAGAGGTGGTGAGTACGGCCAGTCCGGGAATTTGACTGAGCTGAGTTCTGGCTTGGGCGGCGAGGTGGAGGGTTTGATCGAGGAGGGCTTCGCCTGTGGTGGCCATCTGCTGACGGGCGGCATCGAGGGACGCTAGGAGCAAATAACTGGGGCTAGTAGATTGGACAAGCTGGAGGGCTTGGCTAATGCGGTTGCGGTCCAGACGATTGCCTTGGACATGCAGCATGGCGGCCTGGGTTAGGGCAGACAGAGTTTTGTGAATCGATTGCACGGCGAGGTCAGCACCACTGGCTAGGGCTGAGGGTGGCAAATCAGGATGGAAGGCTAAATGGGCGCCGTGGGCTTCATCGACAAGCAGAGGAATGTCGTACTGTTGGGTAATTTGGGCAATTGAGGCGATGTCGGCACAAATCCCGTGGTAGGTCGGCGAAACCAGCAGCACGGCTTTGGCATCGGGATGCTCGGCCAAGGCGGCTTGAATAGAGGCCGGAGAGGGGCAGAGAGCGATTTGCCAGTCTGGGTCATAATCGGGTTCCACCCAAATCGGGATAGCTCCGGATAAAATCAGCGCTGAAATCAATGACTGATGGGCATTACGCGGCACGATCAGACGCTCTCCTGGGCAGCAGGTGGCTAATACGGCAGCAGCAATCCCGCAGGTTGAACCATTGGCTAAAAACCAGGTTTGTTCAGCGCCAAAGGCAGCAGCAGCTAAGGCTTGGGCAGCTTGGATCACGCCAGTCGGGGCAAATAGGTTATCGAGTTCGGGCAATTCGGGCAGGTCGGCTCGGAAGACCTGGGTTCCTAGTAGGTTGGCTAACGGCGCGGGGGCGCTTTGGCCCTGTTTGTGACCGGGCGTGTGGAAGGCAGCTCGCTGGCGGTTGGCTAGGGTTTGAAGGCAGTCGAGTAGGGGAGCCGCCTGTTGGTTGGCTGGGGTCATGGCAAAGGCAAAACGAAGTCGGTAATCCCCTATTTTGTAGCTCGGCTCAAACTTTAGCCAAAACTTTAGCCAAAAATCGCCGCTAAAAATTTGACAAACCTCTCCTGGCTAAGGATAATAGAGATCGCGCCAATTGAGGGACCGTAGTTCAATTGGTTAGAGCACCGCCCTGTCACGGCGGAAGTTGCGGGTTCGAGCCCCGTCGGTCCCGTCCAAGATTAGTCGGAATTAGCTAGATTCCGGATTTAACCCTGAGACTTCAACTTGGTTGGAGTAGGATTCTGCGTCGGTAGGGAGCTAGTGTGTAGCCTGCGACCTCCGTTGGTTCACCGATTTTGACCAAACATTCGCCAAACTGCTCGGTTTCTTCGGGAAACTCTTCTAACCAAGAATTTTTGGCTAGGTAAACTGTCTGGGCATTCAGCACGCGCTCCACACACCGAAAGCAACGGCCACTAGGACGACGCACAGGCGGCTCCTCAACATTAAGGCAAAACGTCTGACCATACTCGTCAAATTGGGTACAGCTCTGCAAGTGGGGATTGACGCTGCACAGCAAATAGGCAGTCCAGTGATTGCCAATGATGCCAACCGGCCCCAACCGCTGAATCTCCTGCAGCCGCACAACGGTGGGCTGAAACTGCTCTAACCCATACACGGAAGCCGGTAAGGTAGCACTGCCCACTACAGCAACTACTAACAAAATTGCCCAGAGGGGTTTGGCGGCTAGGCGGGGAATGCCTTCGGTAAACAATAGGGCGGCAACCCAACCCAGAATGTAGAGCGGCACAAAGTAGCGCTTACCGGAGCCATTGTCGATTGAGTTGATGTAAACCCACTGGGACCACAAGATGGCGATCAACCCGAGCACGACATTCGCCACCAGCACCCCCAACCAAGGAGACAGCGCTAACCGAGGCAGGGGATATTTTCTCAGCCAAGCCTGGAGTAACCAAACTAAGCCATAGACCGCCAAAAAGGTGGCTGCACAGGCCCAGAAAGCGACAATCGACCCTATCCAAATGTTTCGTAAGCGGTCGCTTTGTAGCGCTAGGGCTTGAATGGTCGGCTGGCTGAATAGGTCGAACAGAGCTTTAGCTTGTTCCCAACTGTTGACTTGCAGCAGTGGCTCATTCGATGGAGCAGCGTGTTGCTTAGCATAGCGGATGAATTCAACCCCATAGCGCGAGGTGAGTAAGATAGTGCCAGCCTCCAGCGCTAGCAGCGCAATCACCAGCAGAATATTCCATGACCGGGAAAGCCTCGGTAGGACCGGCGTCACTGGAGCAGTCCAGATGCGGTACAGCATTCCACCAACGGCCAAGACACCGATTAGCGCCATCGAAATCATGCTGAAATCTGAAGCCCAGTAGCTGATAAACAAACAGGCCACCGCCGCCGCAATCATTAGATGACGTAGCCCCAGGCGCAACAATCCGGGGGGATGGGGCAGTTTTGTAATCAGCGCCATTGCCAGTCCTAGAAAGGCAAGCTGAGCCGAGTAGGGATGCCCCAGCATCAGTAGAAAGGCAAAGGGATGGGGCGGCAAAAACCAAACCAGGGCAAATAACATTCTGGCTAAATTCGTTTTGAAAATCGCAGCAAAAGCTAAATAACCGATGCCTAGGACAAAGTATTGCGCATAGGAAACGGCTTCAATCGGAGAAAGGCGGCTATGTTGCAGTAGAACATTGCCCAACACCGGTAGAATACTGCCACCGCGCTGCTGCCCCCAATAATACAGATCGGCTGGCAACTGCAAATCTGCCGTCATCAAAACATGAATCGCCTGATCCGCATCAAAATCTACCGCCAGGAATCCAGCATAGGCATGGAATGAAACCCAGAAGGCAATTGCTGCTACCGCTAGGGCAAGCGCCTTCATGAACAGATTATGCTGCCAAATAAAGCGGAAAATCGCTTGAATTTTGTTTAACATGCAGATGATGCTGGATTGTCTCAGGATGGTCTCAGGCAGTTGCGGTTCTAAGCTTGGGGCTAAGCTCCGGTGCTAAAAGGATTTATTTTTAGCACAACCATCTGATTCCAGCACTTAATTTCAGCAAATCTAGCTGCATTCACTGGTAACCTGCTGAATCAACCCGCTGGTTCCCGCTCAATAAGGTATAGAGCAAAACTTCCTTTTCTCGGAGTTTCTGAGAGTATCGCTAGCGGTCTGATTATGCCTCTACCTCGTGCAAACCTGACACATTTTGGTATTTTTCTATGCTTCAGAGAGGGTGCCCCTTTTTCCTGAAGTTGGTGCTTGTATTTCTGGCATCGACAATGCTTCTCACATCGCCTGCGCTTGCGCTTGAGGTTGCGGCTGTGCCGGTTGAAGTCACCAATCGGGAACCGGTGCGGATCGATGGCTCTGACAATATGGCGGCGATCAATCAACTGCTAAAACAGCGCTACGAGCAGCAGTTCCCTGGTGCCGAGGTGAAGCTGAACACCAGCAGTACCGAAACAGCCATTGAGGAATTACTGAATGACGAAATCGATCTGGCGGCGATCGGGCGTCCCCTAACGGCAGCAGAAAAAGCCCAGGGGCTAAAGGAAGTTCCGATTAGCCGCGAAAAAATTGCCATTATTGTCGGTCAGGAGAATCCTTTCAAAGGCGACCTGACGGTGGAGCAGCTCAGCCAAATTTTTGGCGGCGAAATCACGGACTGGTCAGAGGTAGGAGGTGAACCCGGCCCGATTCGGGTAATCGATCGGCCCATTCTCAGCGATACGCGCTTAGCACTGCGGCGATATCCCATGTTTCGAGACCCCGACTTTGCCAAGGGCGAGCAGGTGATACGCTTAGATACCGATGATACAGCCGCCGTAATTCGAGCCTTGGGTCGCGACGGAATTAGCTATGCCATTGCCAGTCAGCTCGCCGAGCAAGACCAGGCCCGGATTGTCAAACTCGTGCTCAGGCTAGATGTCTTGCCCGACGATCCGCTCTATCCCTATACCCAGCCCCGTGGCTATGCCTATAAACAAACTCCGACCAGTGCAGCACAGGCATTTTTAGGCTTCGCGACAGCTAAATCCGGACAAGCGGCGGTGGCCAGCGCCAAAATCACGGAAGCGAAAGCGGTGGCCGAGGGTGAACCAGTAGCACTCCCGGTAGCGCAGCCCGTAACGCCAGATTTAGATCAGCCAGCTATTCTGCCCACCGAGGATCGCACCTGGTTTTGGTGGCTCTGGTTGCCGCTGATTTTGGTAGGACTGTTGATTGGTTGGCTGACTACAAGGTTTCGTCCTCCAATTACCAAGGAGCAAGCCCCGCCTGAACCAACTCCGGTACCTGAGCCACCCAATGGGACCACCAGTCCAGTCGTTGCGACAGCAGAGGTTGAAGAAGAGATTGAAGAAGAGGAGCCGCCCGTTTCGCAACCGATGCCGCTGACAGCGCTAGAGCCAGTTGCCGAGGAAGAACCCTCTGATGATAGGGAGAGGTCAGTGCCGCTTCCAGATGCTGAGTCAATTGACTCAGGGACGATTGACTCAGTGTCTGCTGAACCTGCTGAAGCGGATACCGAAATTACGGCTGAGGTTGTGGAAGTGGTGGAAATGTCAGACGTGATTGAGGCGGAACTAGTTGAAGCGGCAGAGGCCGAACTAGTCGAAGCGGAGCTGATTGAAGCCGAACTCGTTAGAGCCGAACTGGTCGAAGCGGAGTCAGCTGAAGCGCCAATTGCAGCGCCAGTTGCAGAAGCGCCAATTGCGGAAGAGCCAATTGAAACAGCCGAAGCAGCGGCAGAGACGCCCTTTGTCTGGGAGGAAGGCAGTCCAGCCTTCGCTGAACCAGAATTGCCTGAGGCAGAATTATCACCTGATGTGGTCAGCGGAGCAGACCGAGCAACAGCAGCGGGTCGATTACAAACATCAGAATCATCAGAATCATCAGAGACAGCAGCGGCTCTGGTTTCGGCTGAGTTGGTACAGCCCCGCACCGTATGGCGCATTCCGGCTGATTTCTTGGACCAACGAGCCGTAGGCACAGAACTACCTGATTTAACAGCCCCGCTAGATTCAGCAGGTCTCCAGCAGGCGTTTCTACATTACCTGTACCGGCAAAACCTGGAGACAGCTACTTTGCTAGAGCAATACACCACTCTGGCAACCCTGTTACGGGACCGCATGCTAGCGCTCAGCCTACCGGGAGCGAAGCTGGGACAAGAGACGCGGCTAGTCGGAGAAATTGCGGCAGAGTTCATGCCCGGTCCCCATTTAGCCAACAGTTTGCTCAATCTGGGGTTGATGTCCCAGGCGCAGCAGGCCATGCAGGACCTGGGCCTCGATCTGAAGCAGATCATCGACCAAGAAGAAGAACCGGGATTGGGTAAAGGTGGATTAGGGCGGCTGATGGTTTGCTACCTGGAGTCGCTGGCGACCCTTAACATTCCAGCCATCGGCTATGGCATCCGCTATGAATACGGCATTTTTGACCAGGAGATCCACGATGGATGGCAAGTCGAAGTTACCGACACCTGGCTGCGCCACGGCAACCCCTGGGAAGTGGAACGCCCCGATCGGTTCGTGACCGTTCATTTTGGCGGTTCCAGCTCTGCCTATGTCGATGACCAAGGCCGCTATCGAGTTCGCTGGCTGCCGGCTGAAACCGTGCGGGGTGTTGCTTACGATACGCCCATACCGGGCTACCAAACATCAACCGCTAGCTTGATGCGCCTCTGGAAAGCCGATGCTAGCGACCTGTGTAAAGTGCTGTATCCGGTTGATATTGATTTACAAGGAAAAGCGCTGCGGCTGAAGCAACAGTACTTTTTAGTCGCCTGTGCATTGCAAGATGCCATGCGGCTGCACCTGGAAGCAGGAGGACAACCTGAAACCATTCATCAACGCTGGGCGCTCCAGCTTAACGACACCGATCCAACCATTGGCATTGCCGAGTTGATGCGGTTATTCGTCGATGACTATCAGATTGACTGGGAGCAAGCTTGGGAAATTACCCAGCGCACCTTTGGCTACACCAACCACAGCCTGATGCCAGAAACACTAGACGACCAGTGGAGCGTGGGCGTGTTTGGCTACTTCCTGCCGCGTCATCTAGAAATCATCTACGAAATCAACTATCGCCTACTGGAAACGGTGAAGGCATTGTTCCAGCAGGATCCGGCCCGCCTCAGCCGCATGTCGTTGATCGATGAACGGGGAGAGCGCTACATTCGGTTGAATTATCTAGCAACCGTAGGCAGCCACGCGGTGAATGGGGTTTCGCAATTGCATACCGAATTGCTAAAGCAGACGGTTTTCCGAGATTTTTACCAGCTATACCCCGACAAATTCAGCAGCAAAACCAATGGAGTCTCTCCACGCCGCTTCTTACTGCAGACGAATCCCGAACTGGCCAATTTGATCACCAGCAAGCTCGGTCAGGGCTGGATTCGCAACCTCGACCAGTTGAGAGAGTTGGAAGCTTACGCCATCAATCCAGGCTTTCGTAGGGAATGGCTGCGGATCAAGCAGGTGGCCAAACACGAACTGGCTACTCGCATCCGCCACCAGACCGGCCTTGAGGTGAATCCCAACTCGCTGTTTGATGTGCAGGCGATGGTGATCCACGAATACAAGCGGCAGCATTTGAACCTATTGCATATCCTCACGCTGTATAACCGGATCAAAGCTAATCCCCAGGTTGAAATTGCGCCTCGCACCTTTATCTTTGCAGGCAAAGCTGCCCC
Organism: Leptolyngbya sp. NK1-12; assembly: GCF_032598965.1. NCBI lineage: Bacteria > Bacillati > Cyanobacteriota > Cyanophyceae > Leptolyngbyales > Leptolyngbyaceae > Leptolyngbya > Leptolyngbya sp. NK1-12. The sequence continues at coordinate 3,178,294 of NZ_CP053586.1, read as the reverse complement.
CGACTACTCCACTGCCAAGCTGATCATCAGGCTGATCCATGCCGTGGCCGATCTGGTGAATAGTGATGCCGCTGTGCGAGACCGCTTAAAGGTGGTGTTCCTGAAAGATTTCAATATCAAAACCGCCCAGCCTATCTATCCGGCCATTGACCTATCCGAGCATATTTCCCTGGCCGGTACCGAAGCTGCTGATACCGGCAATATGATTGCGGCCCTGAATGCGGCCCTGATTATCGGCACACCCGACGGCACCAACCTAGAACTTCGCGATGCGGTAGGAACTGACAACTTCTTCCAATTCGGGTTAACGGCAGCAGAAGTGCAGCAACGGCGCAGCCAATATAACCCCATGACGCTCTATCAGGCCAATGCCGAACTGAGGGGAGCCATCGATTTACTATCCTCTAAGCAACTAACCCAGGGCAACACCGAGCTATTTCAGCCGCTCATCAACCTGCTGCTCTATAGCGATCACTATCTGCTTTTGGCCGATTACCCCTCCTATGTAGCTTGCCAGGAGCGAGTCAGCCGAACCTATCGCGATCCAGAGGAATGGACCCGCATGTCGATCCTGACCACAGCGCGGATGGGACGGTTCTCGTCAGACCAGGCAGTGCGAGACTACGCGGCAGCGATCTGGAAGGTCACCCCTACCATTGGCGACTCCCCCAATGACTCCCCCAAGTCAGCAGTTAATTCGTCAGCCAACCCAGCAGCCAATCCAGAGCTAGAGCCAGAAGCAGCTACGGAGTCGATGCCAACAAAAAAGTAGCCGAGCTGATTCGTCCTCAGGAAACTCAGAACCAGCAACCGAGTCCGACGATCAGCCAGGATTTCACCCATCAAATCAAGCCACAGGCAATCGAGACTGAACTCAAAGTCCACAGTCGGCAAAATTGCTATCTGCTAGATGCGGCAGCCATGCAGCAGTTGCAACATCAGGTTTCGGTGCCGGTATCGCTGGAGGTCGGCACTCACATGGTTAGCCTGAGACGAGTTTGCGTTAGCAGCGGAGGAGTTGACCGGGCCAGTGAACCCCTTGTAATGCTGTGGATCTATGGCGGCAACGTTGTGAATCAGAAAACAGGCGTTCCGGTTGCGGCTACCTGGTCAACCCTCAACGGCTACGACGACATTCTAACGCTAGAGGTACTGGAACCCACCACACTATATGCCTTCTGTCTCGGCAGCGACACCATCGATCAAACAACAAACAGCGAACTCCAGCTTACAATCGTCCGGATTTAAGCCAGAAACCGTTAATCTAGGCTCCCCCTACCCCCTACCCTCTACCCTCTACCCCTACTCCCCTGCCCCATCCGCCTCACAGCAACACCGCGATCATCTGATTGGCCTGGGACTCGTAGCCACCGCCGAACTGATTGAAGTGATTCAGAATGTGGTAGAGGTTGTAGAGAATTTGGCGCTGCTCATAGCCCGGTTCTAGCGGAAAGGCGGCGTTATAGGACTGGTAGAAAGCAGCTGGAAAACTGCCAAATAACTGGCTCATCGCCAGATCGACTTCGCGGTCGCCAAAATAGGTCGCTGGATCGAGAATCACCGGTTCACCCTGTTTCGTCACTGCCGCATTTCCCGTCCACAAATCGCCATGCACCAGAGAAGGTTGGGGACGGTGGCCCGCCAGAATTTCAGGAACGGCGGCCAGTAATTTCTCCTGCTTGGGAAAGTGGCCGCCCCGCCGATTCGCTAACTGAAACTGATAGCCCAAGCGATGCCGCGTGAAAAACTCGACCCAGTCGTCGGTCCAGGTGTTGATTTGGGGAATAAACCCAATTGTGTTGTCCTGCTGCCAACCAAAGCGGTCGCTGGTGACGCGGTGCATTGTCGCTAAATTGCGCCCCATCCTTTCCCAGGCTGATTGGTCTCCGTAGCCCAAATCCAGCCATTCCATCACAATGTAGGCCGACCGCTCTGCCACCCCCCAGCAGACGGGAAGCGGGACACGAATCGTTTGACTCTCAGCAATCTGCCGCAATCCCAGCGCCTCAGCTTCAAACATCGCCACGCGGCTAGCCTGGTTCAGCTTCACAAAGTAGGCCCGCTCCTCCTCTGAGACTACATAGGTCTGATTGACACTGCCACCCCCTACTGAACGCCGATGCCCAATTTGAAAAGGTTGGCCGGTGGCTTGGCTGATCTGCAGAGCAATCTGGTTCCACATAGCAGAGTGGGACATCATAGCGGCAGTAGAAAAGGCTAGGGATTAACTTAAGCTTAAGCTTGAGGTTTGAGGACAACAACGCGGTAGGCGTCGGGAGCAAGGTACTGCTGTACAGCGGCTTGCAGGGCTTGAGCGTTGAGGGACTGAATTTGGTCAGGATAGCTGAGGGCAGGAGCCAGATCGCCGATGATCGACTGGTAATAGCCATACAAGCTAGCCCGATCGCTGGGAGTTTCGTTACCAAAAATATAGCGATTCGCCACCAGAGTACGGACGCGCTGAATTTCCGCTTCGCTAATCAGTTCAAGGTGTAGTCTGCGAATGTGATCGAGGATCAACGCTTCTACGGTGTCCAGGTTCTCGACTGGCAGTTGGGCAGAGATATAAAACAACCCCTGGCGAATATAGGTCATATTGCTGACAGAAATCCCGGAAACCAACCCCCGCTCTTCGCGCAGGTCACGCACTAACCGAGCGGTTCGTCCCTGTCCCAATATCGAGGCCAAGACATCTAGAGCATAGGTCTGGGGCAGATCAGCCATACCCGGCACCCGCCACAGAATGCCCAAGCGGGCCTGCTGCAAGCTATTGTCGATGTGTTCATAGCGCTGAATGCCAGTAAACGCAGCTTCTGGGCTGAGTTCTGGTAAATCGGGCGGACAGAAGCTGATTGGCTCAGATCGGTGAGCTTCGGCCTGAGCGAATCCAGCAGCAACAATCTCGATCAACTGCTCGACGGGTAAATTCCCGACGACAGAAGCCGTAATCGACTGAGGCCGATACCAAGTGGCGTGAAAATCGCGCATCTGCTGGGACTTCAAGTGTTCGATTACTTCGGAAGGTCCCAAAACCGGACGACGGTAGGGCAGGTGCTCAAAGGCGGCCTCCATGAGCCGGTAGTAGGTGCGCCGCCGTGGGTTATCTTCTGACCGACGAATTTCTTCCAGCACAACCGACCGTTCCCGCTCAAAGGCCACATCTGGAATCGCCGCGTTCAACACCACTTCAATTTGAAGCGGTGCCAGGGTGGCAAAGTCCTTCGGCGCTGTAGTGATGTAGTAGTAGGTATAGTCTTGGCTCGTAGCTGCATTCGTCACCGCACCCCGCTGTTCAATCTCTCGCTCAAATTCACCGCTTTGTAAGCGAGCCGAGCCTTTAAAGATCATGTGTTCCAGAAAATGGGCCATACCATTGATGTCATCAGTCTCGACGGCGGAGCCGACCCCCAACCAAAGACTCAAGTTAACGGCCTCTACAGGCATTTGTTCAGCGACGATAGTCAGACCATTGGGCAAGCGGTGAACGGTAGGTGCATTAATCCGTGCTGCCGCAGAGTTCGCGAGAATTGAAGTCATGCAGTTTTTAAGAGCTGTTTTAAGGGGTTGATACGTTCTTCAACTATCTTAATTAGTACTGAGTAATTCCAGCCAATTAAGTAGGTGGGCGCAATGATTGAGAAGACGCATTTCGACTCCGCTCAATGCGCAACGTTTCGGGAAGCAGAGGGTTGAGCGGAGTCGAGACCCGGCATTGTGGAGCGAAGATTAATTTAGCCTACCTACTTACAGAGTAGATCGAGAGCGGGCATCTGCCATCGCCATGAGATGGTTGTAGACACCGTAGGAGGATGCCAAGCGTATGTCCAATCACTCAACTGAGCGATCTAGAACGATTGCACAAACCGTAGGCGGACTCTGCTTCTGCCACGTGCAGCTATGCCATCAATTCCCTAATCGATCCAGCCCACATCTGCTTCAGACAGTTTGACTTCGTCTTTGTCCTTGACTTTGTCTTTCTCAACTGGTTTGGGTTCAGACGGCATCGGCGGCAGGGAGCCGGGTTGAGTGGGGTGATCCAGCATTCTGCGCAGCTCAAGCTGGTGCAGTTTGGGGCGGTCTGGTGGAGCAGGCTTGGCCGCTGGAACTACGATTTGGCTGTTCGTTGGTTCTAGTTCTGGTTCGGCAGCGCGGGTGCTGGGCAGGGGTTTGGCGACCGGTTTAGTGTTGGTCTGAGAAAGCTGCAAAATCATCGTCTTTGCATCTGCCAACTCGTTCTGGAGCTGTTCGACCTGCTGCGACTGTTGCTGTAATTGCTGTTTCTCGTTCTGGAGTGATTGCAAAGCTTCTGATTGAGCCGCGACCTGAGTTTCTAAACTGATGATCTGGTCTTGCAGCGCCGTTTGCTTTGCTTCCGCAGCTTGAGCACGCTCCTGAGCCACCGTTAACTCCTGCTTTAATTGAGCGATTGTAGCTTCCAGCGTTTCAACCAGCTCGGGATTGACAGTAGGAGCAACATTAGACTTAACCGTATCTGTTTCAGCTGCCTTTTCTTTTGCGACTTCTGCGGCTTCTGCTCCGACTGGCTCCACCGCTGCATTCCGTAATTCGTTAACAAAATCACCCACCTGTTCAGCCTGTGAAGCAATCACTTCTGCCGTTACAGGAATGGCGGCTGCCTCGGTATCAGGGTTTAGATTAGGATTTAGATTGCTATCGGCAGTTTGGTCCGATTGATTGCCAGATTGATTGCCAGATTGATTGCCAGATTGATTGCCAGATTGATTGCTAGATTGATTGCCAGATTTGCCATCAGACTTGCCATCAGTTTTGTCAACCGAAGGCTGGTTCGACGCGGGTTCTGGAGCACTCTCACGGGCTGCCACTTTTTGGTCCTCTTCCCGCAATAGATCCGACAATCGCTTCCTTGCCATAACCACCTCTAATCCTGCTCCTTCTATCATCGCGGATTTTTCCGGTTACAGCCGATCTGATTTAGAACGAGAAGCAAGAGACAAACCGCAAAAATCACCCATCTCCCCTCGTTCGGCGAGGCTCACGAGCCGCATCTCCCCATCCCTACCCCTGCTCCAAATCCCGCCGCACCTCCTCCGCAACTCGGCAATAATCCGCCTGTGCCTCTTTGGCATTTCTGCCGCGCCATTGCAAAATTGATACCCGTTCTAGGGCCGCTCGTTCATGCGCTTTGTAGGCTCGAATAAAGGTTTGACAGACTGAGATCCCCAGTTCAGTTAGGGTTGCTTGAGCTTCGATTGCATCGGCTTGACTGCGCGGATCCACGCGAGTGATCAAAACCCGATGGGCCACACCAGTTGGTTTAACCGCTCGTTTGATTGTTTCCACTAGCGCTGAGAGGTCCATAGCTGCCGGAGGTGTAGGCAACAGCAAGTAGTCTGCTGCCGGAATCACCGCCGCCAAAGCGTGAGAGTCAAGAGCGGGTGCCGTGTCTACCACAACAAACTGATAGTTTGGTACTTGTCGCACTTGTTTGAGCAGATGGGGGTCATTCTCTTGTGTCAGGTCAAACCCCATGTCGCTGCCCTGCTCCACCCACCAAGTCGCTGATCCCTGCGGATCGGCGTCCACCAGCAGCACCGAGTAGGTCTGAGCTAGAATCGCCGCCAAATTCACTGCTGTTGTAGTTTTGCCCACGCCGCCCTTACCGTTGAGGATGGCTAGCACCTTGGGAGCATTCAATGCGGCATTCACAGCAGACCTCCGACGATAAATGGGGCATGGACTCAGGGCGAGGTTTCCAGAAAGTTGAAGATGGCTTGGGCCGTCTCCCGGGGTTTTTCTAAATGGGGCACATGGCCACAGGCTGGCATCCAAACGAGTTGGCTCTGAGGAATCGCCTGTTGGAATTTTTCTGCGTCCGCCCTTCCCAAAATCTGGTCCTGCTCTCCCCACAGAATCAGGGTAGGGGTTTGCAGATGGGCCAGTTTAGCTTGAAAAGAGCCATAGCCACCACTGCGGGTAAAGGCAATCAGAGCTTGCTGCCAACCGGGTTGATCGAGGTGCATGGCCGTACAGCGGAGGGCATCGGCAGAGGCATAGGTAGGGTCGTGATAGGCTTTGAGGGTAATACTTTGCCGCACTTTCAAGTTGCGCAGGTAGGCCGTCGCCAAATATCCCAAGGGCGGAATCAGGTATTTGCCGATCGCGGGTCCAGCCGAAAACCCAGCACTGTCAATCAGCACCAGACGCTGCACCGTTTCGGGGTAGGTGAGGGCAAAATCGATCGCCGCGGCCCCTCCCATCGATGCACCCACCAGCACCATCGGCTGACCAATCAACACACTCCAGGTGGCGTAGAGGTGAGTTTTGATCGCGGCAGCGCTAAAGGGAATTTGGGCTGATTGCTTGGCTAATGGCTTGGCTGATTGATTGTTGCCGCATCGGGCAGTAAAACCAAATCCCAGCAAATCAATTGCCCAGGTTGGATAGTGAGAAGCAAGGAGCGGCAAGAGACGACGAAACTCCAGCACCGAGCTGTCAAATCCGTGCAGCAGCACAAGTGGAATATCCCCCTCCCCTTGGCGGACAAATGCCGTGGCAATTGGTTCCTGGCTCAGCGGCGTCAAGATATCTGCGCACTCAATCTGTTGGGCCAGGGCAATCGAAGTGGGTTCGGTGAGTTGATCCAGCGGGAGAGACAAAAAACGGGTCGCCATAGGGATCAGTATCGCACCCGATTGGTTCTTTTCTCTCTTGTTTTGTCTCGCTGGCTGTCTTGCGGCTTCATGCTCGCTATGGCTGCAAACCGGTTATTTCAAGCTCATTGTCTTGAAAAATGTAGTCGTAATCAAAGCACAGGGAATTGGGGTGCCGAATAATTGTAAAGCCAAAGTTGGATGCCACTTCGGTGGTAAAGGTGGCCATCACCAGCGCGGTTAATTTAGTACGCGAAAGCTTGGGCTTTTGCACAAAGTAATCCCGTCGGGCAAAGAAGCGGTCCTCATCTTTCGGAACAATAATGCCGTTAATCCGATGGGCATATTGGATCGGTTTGATGTATTGATTGATGAATTCATCCTGGTTTCGCTGCAATCGATACAGCTTCTCATGCTGAAACCAGCTCATGCAAAACATCATTTTGAGTAACTCAACCCCCAGGATATAGTTAAAGACATTGTTGCGCTCCTCGGTGCTAAACACCAGCCGCAGAGCAGACTGCAAATAAAGATCTGGCTGGCGGCGCATATCCTGAGCCGAGTGGAGATAGAACTGCCGAATGTAGGCTCTCAGCCCCGCTTCGGTTAAATCGGTTTCAATTTGAAACTCCTTCAGGTACTGGCCGACTCGCTGTCGAGTTTCCTGATCCTCCAGCTTTTTAGAAACCAGACCATCTGCCGTATATTCATCGAGAAACTCTGCCTGCACTTCAGGAGGAGCCGCGCACATCAGATGGCAAAGTGAAAGCACATAGCGTCGTTGCTGCCAGGATAAACTCTCGACCCAGGCTTTAGCCGGTGATGGCAGTTGGGCCAGAATACTATCTACCGACGTAACAGGGGAAGACGGGACTGGCCGCTTAGCTGGTGTTTGTTCAAACTGCTCAGATTGTTCAAAAAAGGATGTCATACCCACGCTAGGCGAACCATTGGACCACCTGATACCAATTCTTAGTTTTAAGTTTTGAGTTTTGAGTTTTGAATTACGGAAGCTGCATACCGCAACCCATCGAATGCTGTAATCTGTAGCCCGATTAAAGGGAAATGGTATGAGTACTGGTTACAGCTAGCTTGCCCACTTTAGATCATCAGATCAAGATCACAGATCACCAGATCAAGATCACAAGGTCATCAGATTCTCGAGAGGTCAGGCGGCGAAAGTTCGCAGATTTAATTGGCATGATTGATTCACCGATTCGCACTTGAGGCTTGGTCCTATTTCCTTCAATCATTGATTCAACTCCGCCCAGCGAGCCTGGATATCTCGAATCGAAAACACACTGGCAAACGGCAAATGGTGCTGTTGATAAAGTTCTGCTCCGCCTTGATGCCGGTCCACCAAAGCAATAATCTGCATGATTTCATAGCCCGCCTGCTGTAACCGCTCGACGGCTTTAAGGGCCGATTGTCCGGTTGTCACCACATCCTCCAGCACCACCACCGGGCTGGAGGGCGGCAAAACCGGTCCTTCGATATAGGCTTGCGTACCGTGTCCCTTGGCTTCCTTGCGCACAATTAGCGGCGTGATCGAACGGCCCTCATAGACTGCAACCACGCTCGTCGCTGTGACAATTGGGTCAGCGCCTAGGGTGAGACCGGCAACGGCTACAGTTTCTGCCGGTAACATCGACAGCAGAATACGCCCAACGGCAGCTCCTCCTTGAGGATGAAGCGTCACCTGTTTGCCGTTGATGTAATAGGTACTGCGCTGGCCAGACGAAAGCGTAAAATCTCCTTCTTTGTAGGCAACCTGGCAAAACAAATCGAGTAGCCACTGGCGTAGGGTGGATAGGTCCGCTTGGGGAATGGAAATAGAAAACTGCATGAAAGTTGAAAAGTTCTAAGTTTTAGTCAACAGTCACTATAGCAATCACGCGATCGCGCTGAACTGTCGAGTGGTTAGCGGCTGTTATCGAATTGGGCTGTCCCAGGTTTTAGCTGTTCTAGGTTTTGGCTGTCCCAGATTTTTATGTACGAATTCTTATCCTAGAGTTTATGATTAATTAGGGCTTGAGAGAATATTCAGTAATTTAGATTTATGGCTGGAGTTATCAGGCTTGGCAAAGGCAGAGTAAAGAATATAGGGATTTACCACAGTGTCGCTTCCGCGTTGCGGATCTAGTTTAGTCAGATTCAGTTCAAATTGCAGCAAAGGCTTGTGAGGGCAGAAGCAATGGGTAAAAAAACAGGTAACAAAACAGTGCTATGGGGACTCCTGGGAACTACCTTGGTAACGGCAGGAGCCGCATTGTTGGCCGAAAGCGTAGCAGCAAAGCCATCCCAGACGACTGGTTTTTCTGACCGCAGCTCAGAAGAAACGCTGATGGCTGAGTCGCGTGATCATCACTATCGCCGTGATCGTGAGGTGCGACCACTACCCACTATTCCCCAGGCATTTAACCGCGCCTTCTACAGCCATACAGGAAATTTCTTTGATAATCGCGGCATCTGGCAACAATTTCGCCTGATTTTCGGCGTTCCCAACTTTGTAGATAATTCCATTTCTCAGGATGGTCGTGCGGTGAATCGCTTGTATCGGGATGTTTTGGAGCAGCAGACCTCTAGCGGTCCCGTTTTGCGGACGCCCGATTTGCCCAATCCCTATACCGGCTCTATCCTGACCACACCGCTAGTGATTACGGAAGAACCTGTACCTGCGCCTCCTCCCTTCCCCAGCTTTGGCCGTCCGCCCGTGGCTCCTCCGCCCGCGGATTCTCCCCGGACCGAAACCGAGGCAGCTCCCCGCCGAGAAGGCCCGGTACCAGCCCTATGGTAGTCGCAACAGAGGCATAGCAAAAGGGCAAAACAAAAAGGGGTGCGGTTGTCGCACCCCTTTGCTTTTTATGCCATGAGGTTATAAAAACCTGGCCTTATCTCAGCACAAAATTGCTCATACTTAGCTCACTCACCGAGACTGTGTTTAACGTGACGAGTGTGCTGAAACGGGTACCGGTACCATTTCCATCGGCATCGATCTTGACGGCAACGCCAGTGCCAACCTGCTCCAGTTTAATGAACCGCTGATATTGCACGAAGCTGAACTCAGCGCTAAACGCTTGCTGCTTAAAGATGCCGCGCAGGTCGAGCAAATCATTTTGGGCTTTGAAGTCGGTGATCACATCCACATCTTTGGTGAGAGCATCGCAGACGAACATATCGACGCCTCTGCCGCCGGTGAGGGTGTCTTTGCCAGCACCGCCCACTAGGATATCAGCTCCGTTGCCGCCGATTAATTTGTCGTCATCGTCACCACCCAAGAGCTGATCGCGACCATTGCCGCCCAGCAGTTCGTCGTCTCCGGCTTCGCCTTCTAGCCAGTCATTGTGGTTGCCACCGTTTAGCCAATCGTCGCCGTTGCCACCAAACAACCGGTCGTTACCAAAGCAGGCTTTGCCGTATCCAGGAGAGATGCGATCATCCCCATCGTCGCCTCGCAATACATCGCGGAACGGGCTGCCTTCTACAATCTCAGATTCTGCGGTGCCCTTGAACTTGATCCCAATTTTGCCTTTGCCACCCCGGAAGTTGATGGCCTGAACGGCAATGCCCACGCCCAGAAAAGCGAGTTCTTGGCTATTGCTGAAGCTGTTGAAGGTTTTGTCCCAAATAGTGGTGCCGCTGCTGCCGTCCAGTTTGGTAATAAACAAATTGCTGTAATCGATGCTGGTAGCCGTGAGGCCATTGAAATTACCAATCAAAAACAAATTGCCGCTGCGATCCAAGCTGAAGTTGCGAGCATATTGATAATTCGCGCTACCAAAGCTTTTGGCCCAAACCACGTTGCCGGTGCTATCGACCTTGGTGACAAAGGTGTTTTCGCTGCCAGTGCTGGTGAGAGTGGTACTGCCAAAGCTGATGCTGTTACTGAAACTACCAATCACAAACAGATTGCCACTCTGATCTACCAAGATGCGATCTACAACCTCAGCACTGATGCCGCCAAAGTTTTTGGCCCAGACCACATTACCTGTGCTGTCCAGCTTGGTGATGAAGGCATCCGTCTCGCCGGTGCTAGTCAGGGTGGTGCTGCCGAAGCTAATGCTGTTGCTGAAACTGCCGGTAAGGTAAAGATTACCGGCTTTGTCCAGCACCGTATTTGCCTTGTCAGCTCCACTACCGCCAAAGTTTTTGGCCCAGACTACATTGCCCGTGCTGTCTAGTTTGGTGACAAAGATATCCTCGCTGCCTGCGCTGGTGAGGGTGGTGTTGCCAAAGCTAATGCTGTTGCTGAAACTCCCCACCAGATAAAGATTGCCGGTACTGTCGATATGGGTGCTGCTGGCAAAATCCGCACTACTGCCGCCAAAGTTTTTGGCCCAGACCACATTGCCCGTGCTGTCTAGTTTGGTGACAAAGATGTCCTCGCTGCCTGCGCTGGTGAGGGTGGTGCTGCCAAAGCTAATACTGTTGCTGAAACTTCCCGTCAGATAAAGATTACCTTCACGGTCGGCTGTGAGACGGCTAGCCGAATCTGAGCCGCTACTGCCAAAATTCTTAGCCCAGATTACGTTCCCTGCTTTGTCGAATCTTGCTACGAAAATGTCATCGCTACCGCTGCTGGTGAGGGTGATGTTGCCAAAACTAATGCTGGTATTGAAGCTGCCGATGAGATAGGGGTTATCTGCCCCGTCCAAGGCGAGGCAGTCGAATAGCTTAGCCCCAGTTACAACGAAACTTTTGTTCCAAAGCGGTTTGCCATTGCCATTCAGTTTGGTAACAAAAATCTCCGTGCTGCCTGCGCTCAGGGTAGTTCCGGTGTCAAAGCTGCCGGTGAGGTAGAAATTGCCTTCGCTGTCCAAGCTGTTGCCAACACCTTTGGACCAGACAATTTTCTTAAATACCCCGTTATAGTCAGCTAGAACGGCAGGTTCAAAGGGCAGAAACAGATTTGGATTGCCCAGGCGAGCTTCAAAACGCCAATTACCACCCAAACTTGCGCTACCTGTCAAACTGGTAGAGGCGGCAATATTAGCCTTTGTGAGCGTGTAAAGTCGCGCCAAAAACTCTTCTCCGGCATCGCCTGTGGCAACCTGGCAGCCATAGAGAATCAGCGTGGACTCAGGATTAGCAAACCAGGTTTGCAATAGCTGAGCATAGCGATCCAGCGTTTCCAAGCTGAGTTGGGTATTGCCCAGGTAGAGTACTCCAGGAGCGCCGTGGGAGAGGATGTGCAGATCGGTAATCCAAGGTCGGGCTTGCAGTGCTTCTGTAATTTGAAGCATGCCATCCTCGTTCGGGTTGAGCACGATAGCGGATGCATCGGCGAGAACACCAGCAGCTAAGCTAGAAGAAGACGCAACAGTAGGATCAATTACAACAAGCGTTTGCGTTAGCAGAGTATGAGAGGGAGTGACACCGGGGACATCAGTCAGCAAGTTGATTGTCATAATTCACTCAGAAAAACGAAAGTTGCCTTGATTTACTCCACTGCACAACTAATGAAAATTGCCTCAGCCAAGCGCCTAAACCGCTCACCATATAAAACAACCGGAGCAGCCAGCGCAAATGGCGAGAGCTGGAACAGAAACTCCTGCCTCGCGAATGCAATTTTCTAAACATCAACAACGCCCAATCAGACAGTCGCGGCAAGATGACGCCCAGGCGAAGCTGCTGTCGAGTTGAGCAAGTGTCTACAACGTTTTAGCCGCTGTGAATGGCTGTGATGACCGTACAACTGCTGAGCTTAAAGTCAAGGCCATTCTGCAATCTGGGGTTAATGCTGAAAAGGTGAATGCTGAAAGACCTAGGCCGCGAAGCGACGCCGCAATAGTAAGGAATTCGTCACAACACTGACAGAACTAAATGCCATGAGTGCACCTGCCGTAGCTGGACTCAGCGCAATCCCCCAGAAAGGCAGGAGCAAGCCAGCGGCAATCGGGATGCCCAACGCATTGTAAATGAAGGCCCAAAACAGGTTTTGGCGAATTTTCTCAAACGTGGCGCGACTGAGGCGAATGGCTTCAACGACATCGCTGAGCTGATCGCGCATCAAAATAATCTCTGCAGTTTCGATTGCCACATCAGTCCCCGAATTCATAGCAATGCCGATATCGGCCTGCGCCAAGGCGGGAGCGTCGTTGATACCATCCCCAATCATGGCGACTAGGGGAGTTTGACGTTTGCGGCGGAAGAATGGGGGTTTTGAGTTTGGCAGTTGGGGTGGGAGAGCCTTGGCGGCTTGAAGCTGTCGAACAATCACTGCTTTCTGTCCTGGACGCACGTCAGCAAAAATTTCTGCATCCGATAGTCCAAGCGCCTGGCCAATTGACGCCGCGACAGTCGGCTGATCGCCGGTTAGCATAAACACTTGCAATCCCATCTGACGCAACTGGGCTATTGCGTCTTTGGCATCAGGCCGCAGACAGTCCTGGACGGCAATCAGGCCAATCAGCTGGCCCTCGACACTGACATAGATAGGAGTCTTGCCAGCTACAGCCAGAGACTGAGCGGTAGAGGCCGCCTCTGGACTCATCGGAATCGCATGCTGTTCTAACCAGGCTTGGGTACCCAGCAGCACTGGCTTGTTGTCTACTAGAGCGAAAATGCCATATCCTGGCTCGGTATGGCAGGACTGAGCTGCTAGCTCTGGCAGATTTTGTTTGGTAGCTGCCTGTTGAACTGCAATTGCTAGCGGATGTTGAGTGCCCCGTTCGGCAGTCGCCGCGATCTGAAGCAGCGTTTGGGCTGACCAATCTTGGCTGAGGGGAAGAAGATCAGTGACGCTGGGTTGACCTAGGGTCAGGGTACCTGTCTTATCGAATACTACTGTTTGCAGCTGATGTACTTTCTCCAGCACATCCCCACCACGAATCAGCAGCCCCCGCTCTGCGCCCAGACTCGACCCAACTAAAATGGCCGTCGGCGTGGCTAAGCCCAGCGCACAGGGACAGGCAATCACCAAAACGGCAATAGCAAGCTTGAGGCTGAGCAGCAGGGGCGCAGGGGTGGATGGGTGAGCGGGTAGGTGGGTGGGCATCAGGGCGTGGGCGCTTCCCATCAAATGAACGTGGGCAGCGATTTGGTCTGACCAGAGGGGAATGCCAATGAAATACCAGAACAGGAAGGTTAGAAGCGCCAAAGCCATGACGCCATAGGTGAAGTAACCCGCAATTATATCGGCCAGTCCTTGAATCGGGGCTTTTCGGGTTTGGGCCGTTTCCACCAAGTTGATAATCTGCGCCAGCGTGGTGTCCTTGCCGGTGCGGGTGGCCTTAATCGTGACTGCACCCGATAGGTTGAGGCTACCGCCTGTCACAGAATCGCCGACCTGCTTCAACACCGGCATGGCTTCGCCTGTTAGCATCGACTCGTCCACAGTGGATTGGCCAGCCATCACTTCTCCATCGACCGGAATTTTGTCTCCAGGTAGCACTTGCAACCATTCGCCCACCTTAACGCGACTCGCTGGAATCTCTAAAATTGCTGCATTGGTCAGAGGGACAGCTGTTAACTCGCTCGGAACTCTAATCAGTCGCGCTATCGAGGGTTGGAGGGCTAACAGGGATTGGTAGGCACCTGTGGCTCGGCTTCTGGCATGCTGTTCGAGTGCGCGACCCAGCAAAATAAACCCAACCAGCATTACCGGCTCATCAAAGAAACACTCCCAGCCTAAACCAGGAAACAGCAAGGCGATTAAACTGGCGCTATAGGCGGTCAGCGTACCTAGGCCAACCAGCGTGTTCATGTTGGGCATGTTATGTCGTAAGCCGCGCCAGCCGTCGGTTAGGATCGGGCGTCCGGGGCCGATTAGTGCTATAGTTGCCAACCCCCAGTGCAGCCAGATGTTGCTCAAGCCTGGAACGCGAATCCAGCCGAGATGGTCGAGATGACCAATCGCAGAAGCTAACAATAGCAGCGCCGCAATCACCACCTGACGCAACTGACGCCGAGTTTCTTGCTGCTGTTTTTCAACAGGGGTGAGGGATTCTGCCTCGTCTACTTCGCTCTGGGCATAACGCAATTTGCTGGGAAAGCCGCTGTCTGTCAGTTTTTGAATCAAAGTGAGGGGATCGACACCTGGCTCGCACTCAACTAAGGCCGCTTCGGTCACCAGATTGACGGTGGCTGCTAACACCCCCTGCTGCCGCAAAAGTTGATTCTCAACCGCTTTAACGCAACCCGCGCATTTCATGCCACCCACATCCAGCATGTAAGTTTCGGATGGGGGCATCAAAGAATTAGCGGAGCGATCAGACTCGTGAATTTCTGAAACTGTCTGCATACACACACCAACTGACAAAAGCGGCTGAGCCTCTTCTTTAGAGGGTAGGTGAATTAGACCGGATTGCCTAGAGCTAAACAGGGGAGATTTCAGGCTAGTTTTCCATCTCCTGATTCCTGACTCCTGACTCCTGACTCCTAGCTCCCCACCAATGTCACAGCTCATTTAAGACTGCTGTAGGATAATCCAATGTTCGACAATGTCTGTAAATTTCTCGCAGAGACCTTCTCAACCGATTTTGCCGCTTGGCTAATCGGGCAACCAAGGACGTTAACCGAGCTGAGTCCTGCCGAACTTTCTCTAGAGCCAATCCGGGCCGATGCCCTAATCTTGCTGCAAGCTGAGGACATGGTGCTTCATTTGGAGTTCCAAACCCAGCCAGATGCGTCAATTCCCTTTCGCATGATTGATTATCGCCTGCGCGTGTATCGACGATTTCCCCAAAAGGCGATGCATCAATTTGTGATTTATCTAAGCGCTACTGAGTCGGACTTGGTTCAGCAAACGGCATTCGTCTTGCCGAGAACCCGCCACGAGTTTGAAGTGATTCGCCTCTGGGAGCAGAATCCTGAGTCCTTTTTGCAAACTCCTGGCCTGCTACCTTTCGCAGCACTTTGCCAAACCGACGATTCGTCAGCAGTCTTGAGGCAAGCGGCACAACGAATTCAGGAGATCCAAGATCCGAGAGTGAAGAGTAACTTAGCAGCTTCCACGGCTATCTTGGCTGGTCTAGTATTGAAGAAAGACTTGATTCGCAGAATTCTCAGGAGTGAGCTAATGCGAGAATCAGTAATTTACCAGGAAATCCGGGAAGAAGGACTAGAGGAAGGTCGGGCGGAAGGTCGGGCGGAGGCTATGCGGGAAGTAGCGCTTAAGCTGATCCAGCAAAATTTGCCTTTAGAGCAAATTGCCCTAGTAACCGAGTTACCGTTGGAAACGCTTCGACAACTCGCAGACGAATCCACGCCACTGTCTTAAAGACGTCTCTTTAAGACAAGCCCATTAAGACGCTAGAATCAACGCTTGACCAAACTGGGCGAGGATAGATCATGGAAGTGATTCCGGCAATTGATTTGCTAGAAGGGCGCTGCGTGCGGCTGTATCAAGGAGACTATGCGCAGTCTGAAGTATTTGACGACAATCCAGTAGCAGTAGCACGGCAGTGGGTGGATCAGGGCGCAACTTGCCTGCATTTGGTGGATCTGGATGGTGCCAAGGCCGGACAGCCTATGAATCAAATGGCGATTGAGGCAATTGTGCGAGCCGTGGATGTACCGGTGCAGGTAGGCGGCGGTTTGCGGGATCGGCAGAGTGTGGCTGAACTGTTGAAGCTGGGGGTGCAGCGGGTGATTTTAGGAACCGTTGCCGTGGAGCAGCCCGATCTGGTAGCGCAACTGAGTCAAGAATTTCCCAGTCAAATCGTGGTGGGCATCGATGCTCGTAATGGTAAAGTGGCAACGCGGGGCTGGTTGGAGACTTCAGAAGTAGAGGCTGTTCAGTTAGCCCAACAGATGGCCGAGTTGGGCGTGGCCGCAATTATATACACCGATATCCACCGAGACGGCACACTACAAGGACCGAATCGAGAAGCGTTACGGGAACTCGCCTCTGCTATCACTATTCCAGTGATTGCTTCCGGTGGAGTCAGCTCGGTTACAGATTTGCTGAATTTGTTAACGCTGGAGCCAATTGGTGTCACAGGCGCAATTGTGGGACGGGCGCTGTATACCGGCAACATTGAGCTGAAGGAAGCGATCCGAGCGGTGGGGCAAGGCCGCTGGCAAGATATTCCGCCCGATTTTGGCTCATCTGCTTTTGCGTAATCGGAATGTTTACCGTTTCATCGCATTCCCGTCGCATCGACGTTCGTTAAAAATAGTCAATGCAATAAGTGATTCAACTTAACTAAGATCAGGTCAAGGTGCTGTCGCCGCCCTCCGGGCGCGACAACACCTTCTTTGGGTTTTACGTTTAATTATGTTGTTCTACTTAGTTGCAGCACAGATAAGATCATTAGCCGGCTTACAGTAAGACGAAAATCCAGACCAAAACTAGACCCAAAAATCGGGGGTACGAGGATCCAGTTTATTAACTAGCTCTTCGCGCCCGATTTGGATGTTTGTCTAAGGTTGGCTGGTGTTGAACGAGTGCTGCAATCCGGTCAAACTCTAGGCACTAATCGTGGTTTTGCACAGGGTGTCCCGTACTGCCGACATTGCGGTCACCAAGCGATCAATCTCTTCACGAGTATGGAGGGCATTGGCCGTAATCCGTAACCGGGGCTTGGCAATAAACCAAATCGGTGACACCCAAATGCCGTGCTCGCCCATGAGCTTGCGGGCAAAGTGCTTCGGATTGATATCGGACGGCAGAATCACTGGTACGACGTTAGTTTCCCCGATTGGCATGAACTCATGCTCAATCAAACGGGCACGCAGATAGCGCGTGTTTTCCTGCAAACGCTGCACCAGCTCTGGATGCTGCATCACCTGACGAATGCTCTCTAAGGCAGCGGCTGTGAGCGGTGGGGCCAAGGAGACCGTACCAATCGAAGTTGGCGATACATCCAGCAACGGCTTCAGCTCTTTGACATGGCTACTAATCGCTGCACCGGCAGAGGCAGCAAACTTGGAGAAGGTAGTCATGATTAGCGGAGACACGCCCCGCTCAATCGCGTACTGGGGAGTAATGCCGAAGTGCTCGTAAATGCCGCGTCCGGTGGCACCAATCGCGCCACTAGCATGGGCTTCATCCATCAGCAGCACGCTGCCTTCGTAGTTGGACATAATGTTGATCATGTCGGGCAGAGGCGCAATATCGCCATCCATCGAAAAGACCGCATCCGACACAACCAAAATCCGGTCATCAGGTCGGGCAAACCGCTTTAATCGGCGGGCAAAGTCTTCCATATCGCAGTGGCGGTAAGCTCGCACTCGTACCCGCGGACTGTGACCAAACAGCTTGCCAGAACGGGTATCGGCATGAGCCAGCGCCGAGACAATACAGCCATGATTCAATACATCGGTGAGAATCAGCGTTTCTCGCGTATGTTGAAATCCAGGAGCCGGGATGGCCAAATGGCAGAAGGCATCTACCAGAGCCTGCATTGCCATCCAAGCATTCAGGAACAGTTGCGTATAGGGCAAATGCTTGAATTCTGAAATTGTGTCTTCCAATTGCCGATGCAGATCAATGCGACCGCTCAGTGCTGAAGTTGAGCTATTCGAAGTGCCATAGTTCACGATTGAATCAATGGCCGCTTGCTGGACAGCTTGATTTTGTACTAGTCCTAAAACGTCATTTGTACAGAAAGTCAGCACTGTGCGTCGCCGTCCGGTCTCTGCCTCTTCAATCTCAACGATATTTCCTTGCTTGCGATGGCAAATATATTCGTCAGGCAATAGCCCAAGCTGATCGATACGCTGGATATATTCTTTAACGACTTGCACAGTTTATACTCCCCTCACCTTAGTTTGGTCGCATATGGCCGCTGGTTCAGTAGTAGACGTTCTAGGCTGAAAACCCAGACTTGATTCAACGGTGTACAGCATGGAAATCCCAGTGGTATTGGCATTGAACCCATCTTCTAGCGACCGTTGGCACGAATATGGCATAGATAAAAAATTACTTATCACTTTGCCATAAGTTGATGAACCGTAAAACTCAGACTGGTCCAGTTGAGCCACAGTCACATTTAACGCGCAGTATCGCGCTTAACGAATTGCCCTGCATTTACCACACTGGGCTTTCTGACGCTGGCTCAGAGGATAGCGAGACTAGAATTTCTGCTTCGGTCTGAGTAGGGTCAGACGGTTCTGGATGGCGATGCTCCAGTTGACTAGATTGTTGCACAAATTGTTCATATTGCCGGACCAGAACGCGCTGTAGCGCCAAAATTGCCGGATTGACTTCTACATAGCGCCGCTGTGGATTCTGCCGAAAGATCCGCTGTTCGCTTTCCATCATCTCCACGTCTTGTTCTAGAAAGCGCATGAACAGGAAGCGACGCACCAAAGGCACCAGCACCGGTTTCACCACACTTTGCAGCCACTTCGGCATGCGGATATTGGGCAAAAACAGCAGGCTAAACGAGCGAGTTTCATTCGGGCCAACGGGCAGGCGCATCAGGTAAAGCGAGGAAACGCCCTCCATCGTGCTGTGGTAGTGGGGGTATTGATAGTGAATTGAAACCGTCCGCGTAGTGATGCCATCATCTCCGGTACTCAAGCCCAAAAATTTGGTGAGAAACCCTTGATAGGAGACGCGGTAGTTCGCCTGCACCGAATCATCGGTTTGTTGCAGCTTCAGTAGCGCTGGATCAAACCAGCCTTGCAGGTTCTTGTGCAAAAAACCGTGAAACACGTCCATTGTGTTTTCGTTGCTGATCGAAAAATGGGCTTTGAAAATACCGGTAATCGGGATCATTAAGCAGTTGGGTTCTGCATATTCAGGCACTTCTGGAATTTGCCGCAGGGTTGCCAAACCAGCCTCACCCGGAAACACCCAGACGATGCCGTAGCGTTCTTCGCTGGGGTAGCTGCGGGCGTTAGCGCAGGGCAACTTTTGCTCTGGCGGAAAGTAGGGAATGTTGACGCACTCACCCGCCGGATTAAACTCCCAGCCGTGATAAGGGCAGACCAGTCGATTTCCTTGCACTTGCCCCTTGTGGAGTTCCACCCCTTTGTGGGGACAGGCGTTTTCTAAAGCGTGAACTTGGCCGTTGTTATCGCGATAGATGGCGATTGACTGCTGCCACAGCGTCACTGGCAAAACCTGATTCGGCTTGAGTTGGTCGGCCCAAGCAACAGGGTACCAGTAGTTCGGATTGATACCGATTTCCCGCACCCGGTTCTGAATGGTCTCACCTTTTAGCGTCGTCGCTAGTTCCATAGCTTTACCTTATAGAGTGCTCACGATGGGTTGCTCATTGAACTCAATTTCTAGGGTGGCCTCACCCTGGCTAAAGTGCATATTCAGTAAGTTAGAAAAAAGGCTAATGTCGGGGTTCCCAGCTGTGGATCCAGATGACTTGAAGTGACCTCTACAACAAAGTTAGCGCTACTGAATCGGCAGCTCGATCAACGAGCATTTGTACCATTTGAAGCATTTCAGGCACTTTTGTTCCTTTCCAGTGGTCATTCCTAGACATCCTTCGTAAATCGTTGCGAGTGGTCCTGAGCGAATCCAGCGTATGAATGGGTAGCACTTATGAATCGTTGCACTAAGGTGGTTGTACTGTAAATAATCTCACTGAGTAATTCTACTATCACTCCTTTGTCTACCCGCTATCGACCGATTGTATGAGCTGACTGGATCAACCAGTGTATGAGCCAGCTTGCCTCCATTGTAGGAAGTTGGCCTGCACTGAGCTGAGCCAGGATGGAGCAGGTTCAAACCGATTGATTTGAACCATTGGACTAGGAAATTATTATCGTTTTTCTGGTCTTTAGGCAACTATTCCTACTAGAGTAAGGAGCAGTTGTGATTCGTTATCGGTCGAAATCTGTCGAAACGTTGAAAATTTTGTAGAACTTCTATGGCCAATCTTGTGCTGCCATTGGTGAAAGCGTATGCAACCTATGCCAAGGCAAACTTTGTGCGTAAAACTCGGCAACCTCTGCAAACTCAAGAGCAGTTCTTGCGGCAACTCTTGCAGGTTCAGCAGGGAACCGAACTGGGACAAGAATTTGGGTTAGGTGAGATTAAAACGATCGATCAGTTTCGTGACCGAGTGCCAATTCTGCCCTATTCCAGCTACGAGCCGTATACCGATCGGGTAGCCCGCGGCGAGCCAAACGTGCTCAACGCCGACCCGGTACTTTACATCAACCTGACCAGCGGCACCACCGGCAAGCAAAAAATGGTGCCTGTGACCCATCGCTTCACGGCGTCCTTGGGCAAAGCCAATGCGGCAGCTCTAGGGTTCTTGCTGGAGGCATTGTCAAAACACTCGGTCGGGCGCGATCGCAAGCTGGAGTTTGGCCGCGTGGTTTCAGCCAATTCAGTGCGGTTGCAGGGACGGACCGAGGCAGGAATTGAATATGGCCCGGTGACGGCTGGCAGCTTTCGGATGAATCGGGCTTTGCTAGAGCAGGGGTTTGCCCAACCCTTTGCGGCAATGGAGATTTCGGAAAGCGTCAGTCGTCACTATGTCTGTCTGCTGTTTGCCCTTACTAATCCGGCGGTGCGTGGTCTTACGGCCAACTTTCCGATGCTGGTGCTGCGGATCTGCGGCTATCTCGACAAGTATGCCGACGATTTGATTCAAGATATTGCAGCCGGAACCTTTGCCAACTGGCTGACGATTGAACCAGAACTGCGGACCCAACTCGAACGCCGTTGGCGGCCTCATCCCCAGCGAGCGGCAGAACTGCGGCAAATCCTAGAGACAAAAGGCAGACTCACTCCCAAAGACGCTTGGCCAAAGCTTTCAACGATTGGTACAGCAATGGGCGGCACGTCCGACTTTTACCTAAAGCGCTTTCCCGAATACTTTGGCGACATCCCGGTGTTTGGCGGCGTCTATGGCACAGCAGAAGCTAATTTCGGCGTCTACCACGACCTCAACACCGAAGGCTGCATTTTAGCGATTGAAAGCGGCTTCTACGAGTTTGTGCCGCCGGATCAGTGGGAGGTAGACCAGCCCAAAACCCTGTTGCCTACGGAAGTCAAAGCTGGAGAGTTCTATCGCATCCTGCTCAGCAGTTACAGCGGCTTTTATCGTTATGACATTGGCGATGTGGTAGAAGTGTTGGGCTTCTACGAAAACACTCCGATTATTGCCTTCCGGCATCGCCGCGGCGGGTTGCTCTCTTCCACCACCGAGAAAACTACCGAATATCACCTCACTCAGACGATGCAGACGTTGCAGCAAGAATTTGGCATCTCGCTGGATGATTTCTGCATCACGCTGTCGGAGCAGGAGTTTCCGGCCCATTATCTGGTCAACATCGAGCTGGCTGCCGGACGAACCCTCAGCGACCCGCTCGCCTTTTTGCAGCGATTTGACTACTGGCTGGGCGAGTTCAATGACCAATATCGAATTGTGCGTAAGGATCCAGTACCGCCGCCCCGGTTGCGTCTGTTGACTCCCGGTAGTTTCGCTATCGTGCGGCAACGCCAACTCCAGCGCGGCACCTCGGATTCGCAGCTCAAAATTCCCCACCTGACGGAAGACCGTAACTTTCTCAAGGATCTAGTGGTGTTGCAGGAGGTGCGGTTGCCTGGGGATGGGGAGTAGAGATAGGGAAGATGCGGCTCGTGAGCCTCGCCGAACGAGGGGAGATGGGGGAGATAAAGCATTTCTGTGCTTCAAAGTCCTCCAGAATTGGATTTAGGGGCCGAAAGACCTGAGGTATCGCAGTAGGTGCAGGAGAGTAGACTTTATGCTTTCTCTAGCTTTCTCTGATCCGTTGCAGGTTGCGAGACGCAAGTACGAGCAGTAGGCCCATGCTGAAAGAAAGCATAGCTCCGGCGTAGAAGGTAGTGATGGGTTGTTCGGAGTTGAAAATGGTGCCGAATATATCGGGAGAGAGGAACTGTCCCAAAAAGGTAACGCCGGTGCCAACGGCTAGCACGATTGGCTGTAAGTTGGGCGGTGTAATTGTTGCTAGGGCACTGTAGTGGCTGGGGACCACAATCCCTAGACCAACCCCAAACAGAATGGCCGCTAACAGCAGCAGAGCAGGCTGAACTGAATTGGGCATGGCAATCAGCGCTAGGGTCAGCAAGCCAAATCCGATCCCGATAGTTGGCACCACTCCGAAGCGGCGGGTCAAGTACTTTAAGCCAAAGGCTGAGATCGCGGCTGAACCAATCGCCTGGGATGCCAAGATCAACCCAATCACAGGTGTATCGGCATTGATGGGGTCGGTTTTTAAGTAAATCGACAAATTTGTGACGGTGGCGTAGGCGGTTGCGGAGGTGAGCAGCAGGGTCAGCATGAACCGCAGCACCCTCGGATTTTTCAGCATCGACAGAATCTTGGCTAGCTCGACCGAGTTGAGCAAGGAAGCCGTTGCCTCCGTACTTTGGGGTCGGTCGGAGAGGTTGAGCAGAGCGGCCAGCGCAATCGGTAGACTAAGCCCGTACAGATAAAAGGCAATTTGCCAGTTGGCAGCACCCAGCAGACCGGCGAGCAGCGGGTAGGCAATATTGGCGAGGGAAATGGTGCTAGAGGCAAGAGCAATCGCCTGAGAGCGTTCTTCTTCTTGCTGGTAAATCTGGGATAGAATCCCCAAACTGGCGGCGGCAATGCCTCCGGTAGCAGCTCCCAGCAGCAGTCGGGTCAGCAACATCGGCGAAAAACTATTCACCCAGGTGCCGGCCATCCCAAACAAGGCAAACAGCAGCAGCGAACCCACCAACACCCGCACCCAGCCGACCCGACTCGCCAAAATTCCCAGAATCGGACTAAACAGCGCCACCATCGAGTAGTGAGCACTCGCCAGCCGTCCGGCCAGAAATTCATCGAGCTGAAACTGGGCTTTGATATCCCCCAAAACGGGCAGAATTACTGCTCCTGGCATCACCGCTAGCGAACCTGCCGCCAGCAACACCCACAGTTTCGCGCGTTGGTTGGATTGGGTCATCGGCATGGCATTTCACTGGAGGTTGGGCGGGTAGCTTGAATTAGCTGGGCTAAACTGCTGTTCAGTTTACATCGCAATCCTAATATCAAATGCAAGTTGTGGCTGTTCTAATGTCACTGTCACTGGTCACTGGTCATAGTCACTGGTTATCGGTCAGCAGCCATCCATAGTCAAACAACCAATGATTCTGACGCCTGACGCCTCAATCACCCTACCTAACCCAAAACGCCTATAGCATCTGCAAAATTTCCTTCACTTTTTGCTTGCGGTCACGGCTGACTAGCGCCAATGCCAAGCTGCCTACTACATGAGGTATGGCACAAATGCTGCCCAAATAGGCTCGCCAGCGGCCCCAAAGCCAGACCGCGCGCGGCGTTGGATACACCCGCCAAAACCGATTCACCGAGCAAACCATTTCATCGCCCAGCTCATCACTCAACGAAGTTACCTCATGCCACCAGCCTGCCGGAATATACAGCACTTCTCCAGGTTGCAGAATCACCTCGTACTTGTGCTGAAGGGCTTGGCGCAGTTTGGGAAATGCCTCAAAGTCGGGGCGATCCGGGTAAACGCGGCTGAACCAGGAACGCAGCCTCAAGCCATGCCAGAGATGGGCATAGAAGGGATAGGGATAGAGATTAAAGGTTTGCCCGGGCGGAAACAGCACCACCCGCTTGGAGCCATGAAGCTGAACCAGGGTGCCGTCCATCGCGTCATAGTGCAAGCATTCCATATGTCCTGCTGGACCCACCCAGAGGTTGAAGCTGCTGGCGGGCTGCTGCAATCCTAATCTCGCCAGTCCGGTGCTGAGGGTTTGCATCGCCTCGGTATCTGCAAGGGGCGTCTCTTGCAGCGAACATTTAGCCAGATAAATATCCTGTTCGTGGGCGGTGCGGTTCCGCAGTAGCTCGGCATAGTCAGTGAAGGACTGACTCTGGGTCTGCACGCCGCTGCCGATACTGGTCCATTCGCGCTTGTCTTGCTGATAACGCTCTTTGCCGTAGTAGCGCAACAAAAATTTCTGCTCACCCAACTGCTGGCACAGATAGTCCAGATTCCAGTCCCACTCCGGTTGGAGCAGGTCAGTGATGATCACCGGGATACCTCGCTTCTGGTAGCGTTGGGCAAAGTTGGCAGCAGTCAGGTGAGCAAAGGAAATTCGTTCAATCGCGAGAGCTGCTGCCTCTAAATGAGTCACAGTTGGGTTGAGATCAGATTGCGTTTGCATGGATTGCACAAAACCAGTAGAAATTGCGGCCTGCTATTTCAGCATGGCCTCAAACTGTTGTTCCCAGCTTTCGTGGTTGCCTTTTGCTAGTTGGACAATCGGCGATAGACCAACCAGCGTATTGATCGTCCGATTGACGGTGGATAGCGGAAACCGCAGCGGGCGTTCGATGTCGAGAAACAGCACCACTCGATAGTCGTCGGTGTCATTCCAAACTTCATGAGGAAAAGTATCGTCAAAAATCAGGCTTTTGCCTTCCTCCCAGTAGGCGATTTGGTCAGCTACGCGAATGCGGCAATTTTCTCTCGGCTGCGGCACTTTTAAGCCCAAGTGATAGCGAATAATCCCTTTGTGTTTGCCGCGATGTTCGGGAATGTGTTTGCCGGGAGCCAGAATCGAAAAGAAAGCCACCTTGAGGCCGGGGATTTTTCCCAACAGCTTGGCAGTTTCGGGGCAGCGTTGGCAGTTTTTCTCAGATTTGTAGCCAAAGGCGCAGAAGAAGAAAGTCTTCCAGCGGTCGTCATCGGCAATGTTGCCCTGACGGGGCGAAATGTCCTGAAAGTTGGGCAAAGCATCAGCGTAGGGCAAAACCTGATCCAGCTCTTGGCGAATCACCTGCCAGTTGGCTTCCAGTTCATAGGACCAGGGAAACTGATCGTTGCCAAAAAACACCGAATCGCCTACCAGCGAGTACTTGGGCACCAGGCTTTCTAGATAGTTCACGACTTTGCCAATCGTGCCCTGGTCGGGAGAAAATTTTTCTACTTTTTCGATTGCGCCTTTCAATCCGCCTTTCATGCGTCTGTTCTTACTCCTATCACCACGTTAAACAATGCAGATTTATTGTAGAAGACGCAGGTAGGGGACGTAGGAACCGGCGCACTTAGTTCCCCCTTCCACAAGCGACAGACATGGGAGGAGAAGGAGAAGCCGCCGCCGTTGGAGCAACCAGCTTTACTCGACCATCGGTTCCGAGAATCCAGGTTTGAGCTTCGGCAATTGGGGCAGAAGGAGCGGAGTCCGCCTCTACGTGCGGAGTGCCAGATCGAACTGATGCTGCTTCCGAATCGAAGGAGACCCAACCTGTAATAATCGCCTCACTGCTGCGCAGGTCCGTGGGGCTAGGCGGCACGCCACCCCGTCCGGTAATCACAAACTCGCCGCTCTGCTCAGCCACCGGATGATCTTCAGCACGGCAGCCACGGGCAATTAATCGAGACGCATCCACAACTGTGCTTGGCAACTCAACCAAGCCCCGCGTCGGATCGACCGTTGGCGTACTGATGCTGATTTCGCCGTCTACACCCGCTCTAGAGTTGGCCGTAATGTCGCTTTGGGGTGTGCGCTGGTCGCGTTGGGCAATGCCTAGAATGCCTTGTGCCTCGATCTCAATCCGGCCTGCATCTTCTCGATCGGCATCGGCCACAATGTCGCTATTCTCGGCAGGGGCATTCAGAATAAAGTTGGCATCAATATCGATTCGGCCAGCGTTGCCTCCGCCTGTGCTGGACCCAGCTTCGGTCGAAATCCGACTGCCGCGCCGCAATACCAGCAAATCCACTCCCCGCAGATCGATTCTGGCATTCCGGCCTGACTCGGTTTGAGCATTCAGGTCGGCTTGATTGTCCAACATGATGCGATTGGCCCGAATACTCAGTCTTCCAGCTCCGGCGGCGGCAGGATTGCGACTATTTACGGCTACCACGGCTCCATCGCGCACCGTTAAGTCTCCTGTTCGGATCTCCACATCGCCACCTAGTCCTAGTGCTGAAGCCACCACACCCGACCCCACGTTAGGTAAGCCACCAGAGCTAGCCGCAATACTGGTACGAAAGCGGCCATTTTCAGAACGACCTGTCACCTCTACGGATTCGGTGGCGCGAATATCGAGATCTCCGGCTCTGCGGCTGCCGTAGGTGTTCGCTTGCAGTAGAGTACCGTCTCGTAATCGCAGTCGCTGCGTTCGCATTGCTAGGCTGCCGCCTCGGCCTTGAGAACCGGGAGCCGTGCCGACAAAGATGCCGCTGGAATAGGGTACACGTCCCTCGTCAAACTGCAACTGAATTGGATTTCCGGCTTTGTCTAACGCAATTCCGGCCAGGTCAACATCTTCGGCCCGAATTGTCATATCGCCCGCATCGCCCGTGTTGATGGTTGTGGAAGTGATGTTGCCGCCTTCTAACACTTGCAGCCGATTGGTATTGATCATCAGATTGCCAGATGGTCCTTCTCCGCGTGAAAGCACATAGAGCAAGCTGAGGTAGATGTCGGAAACACCCGCCAATAGCACTGATTCGGAAGCATTGACTCGAACATTTCCGCCCCGTCCTTCCGCCAGAGTGATTGATCCGATCCGTCCTCCGTTGCGAATGACCAAGTGCCGAGTCGAAATCTCTATATCTCCGGCAGTTCCCCGCCCTTCGGTTTCAGTTCTGATGCTGCTGAGGCCACCGCTCATGGTGAGTGAATCGGATGCTGTAATTCGGATGGGTCTTCCTTGCTGTGCCCCATAAGTCACAGAATAAATTTGAGAGGACTCCCCACTCAAACTCACTTGTCCGCCTTGCACCCGAATCGCACCACCCCGAAGCCCGCTGGCATCAACCACTGCGTCCTTACCCAAGCGAATGCTGCCAAAGCTGCGGATATCGTTATATCCCAAAGCCCAGCCTAAGTCATTAGGTGATAGACGAACTTCTCCAGCACTGGCAACGCTGCCTAACTCAATTCGGCCTCCTTCAGTCGATAATATGCCTGCCGGAGCGTCAGGAGATTCTGCAGCTATGACGAGATCTCCGCCAACTAATGCTAGCGTTTGCCCTGCCGGAACATTGAGACCAAAAACTGTTTCACCAGAGGCAGTGAGGCGGGGGTTGCCAGTTTCATCGATTGCCTGTGCATAGGAATAGCTAGCGATGCTGCCCAGACGATTGCCAAACTGTAAACCAACTGGAACACTCACCGTCAGCAAGGGCGTGGTTTGAGGTGCAATGGCACTAAACTGAGTGCCGTCAGCAAAGTTGATGCGGTCGGCAGTGGTGGCCATAAAGGAGCCGCCCATATTGAGTGTGGCGTTAGGGCCAAACACAATGCCGTTAGGGTTGATCAAGAAAAAGTTGGCCCGACTGATGCTGCCGCCGATTTCTCGCACTTCAATCAAACCGTTGATGCGCGAGCGAGCCGAACCCGTGACGCGAGAAAAAATGTTGGTCACGGCTGGATCGACCTGCTGAAAGGAAGCGGCACCACCGTTAGGAACAGAAAATTCTCGGAAGCTGTGAAACAGGTTTCTACCTCGCTGTGTTCCGCCAGTAATCACCGTTGTCCGTTCTCTAGGAGTCGTTACCGATGGGCGAGGCAAACTTTGATCTGGAACAATTCGAGCTGGAGCTGAAACAGCGAACCCTCCTGCCAACCCAAACAGGACGCTGCCCAAACCAAGCAGCGGTCGATAGCAGATCAGTAGTCGAGCAGGCCAGTTCATTGTTTGCTCATGGGCTTAATCAGAAATTTTGAAAGTTCTCTCCAGTTATAATTTCTCCTCCTTCGGATACATCCGGCGGAGTGGTGGTTTCAATGATCAATTTTCCAGGAGCACCTGTGCCAAGGCTGAGGACATAAAGCAAGCTAGAAAATCGCTGTCCTTCAATGATGGCAGTTCCACTCACCGTGACCGAATTCGCTTTGACTCGCACATCGCCACCAGAGCCTTGAGCAAGCGTCACAGACCCGATTCGTCCGCCGTCTAAAATGGCTACTCGCCCAGCCGAAATTTCCACATGGCCTGCTGGGTTTGGACCTTCAGTTTCAGTTCTGATGCTGCTGAAGCCACCGCTTACTGTAATCGAGGCAGATGCAATCACCTGCAAGGTTTCTCCGAGTTGCCCTTCACCAGCAGTCGAGTAAATCTGCGCTAGATCAGTGAGAGCAACCTCTCGCCCTTGCACCTGCACAGCACCCCCTCCGCTAGAATTAATCACCGCTCCATCGGCAAGCTGGATAGTGCCAAACTGCTGCACTTTCTCGTAGCCTAAGACCCAGCCGGTTTTGGTCGGCGTTAAGCTAACCCAATCAGCACTAACCACACTTCCCACTTCAATCCGTCCAGCAACTGCGGTCAGTCGGCCGCCGGGGGCTTCGGGTGTTTCCGCAGCTATAACAATATCTCCGCCAACTAAAGCCAGCGTTTGACCTGCTGCACCGTTGAGGCCATAAATGGGGTCACCTAATGCATCTAAAACTGGCTTTCCGTCATCTTGCACCTGCTGAAACGCTAGATTGATAATTTTTCTGGGGTTATTCTCAAACTGCAACGCAACAGGGCTACTGTCGGTCAATTCAGCAACGTCTGGGGTACTTGGACCAAACTGAAATCCATCTTCAAAATAGATACTGGCAGCCGTGGTGGTAATCAACGAGCCATTTAGTAAAAACGATGCCCTAGAAGCAAAAATCACTTCATTTGCATTAATCAAGAAGAAATTTGCTGGGCTAATACTGCCATCCGGTTGGCGAAGCGCAATCTGTCCCTCAATCGTGGAGACCTCTAACCCCGTAACACGCAAAAAGACATTGATTACCGATGGAGCAACCTCTAGAATCGTGCCGTTAAAAGACACCGAAAATTCTCGCAGGCTATGAAACAAATTGCCACCAACCTGAGTACCACCTGTAATCCGGGTGATTTTGTCTGTGGATTGAACCACAGAGGGGGATGGCAATGTTGTTTCTGCGATGATTCCTGCCATAATTTGATTCTCCTTGGAAACTAGTGCCTTAGGGACACTATTGTTGAGCTGGATCAAAGCGAGTGGGGCAGTAAAGGCACTTGCATCGGTTTCCCTGCCTAGTCAGTACGTGGGGTTTAGGTTGAGGTTCGTTTTGCCTGCCTGGGCATCTGGAGTTAGGTAACTGACGACACGGCCGCCTTGCCCGCGTGAAAAACTGTTGGGGCTGTAGGCGCGCTACCAGAAATAAAGCTACTGCCAAAATTAGCAGCAAATAAAATAAGTAAAGCTGTGTCATGAAGCAATATCCTTGGCAAAGAAGTGCTGGCTTGGAGCGATTGGCTATGCCGGATCAGATTGGCTATGCCGGATCAGATTGGCTATGCCGGATCATAGGATCTCTGGCATTTCTGGCAAATACACTTCTTTCTTTCCTTAATATACTGAGGCTGGTGAGTTCCACCTTTAGGGCAAGGCAGTCGTCTGATTCCAGCAGGGCACTGAGGGTTTGTACTGCTATTGTTTGCTGGCATGATTTTTGTTGCAGATTGAATGAATAGAAGCGCGAGTCAAGCGAAATCACCGTAACGCTCACTATTCAATATCTACAGCACCTGCCCAGAGGAATGAATTCCCCGCGTGGGTACTCTTTGGAATGGCTTCATCCTTCCTAGCTGCCTAGCAATTCCCTGCTAAGATGCTGGCTAGTTCACTTTAGTCCAGTTATGTTTCTGTTTTTCTCTAAACTGCTGCCTCTGTTTGTCTACCCACTAGGGTTGGCCTGTATCTTGCTGGTGGTGGCCCTATTCACCGTTTGGAAGCGACCGCGATTCACGGCTGTGTGCGTCGGGCTGGCGCTGGTATTGCTGCTGCTGGGCGGCAATGGTTGGATAGCGACGGGAGTCGTGCGTTCGTTAGAGAACCAGTATGTTCCAGAAGGTGATTTGCCAAAGGCCGAAGCAATTGTGGTGCTGGGTGGTGGGATTCGCCCCCAATTGCCGCCTCGCCCCTGGGTCGAAGTGACGGAAGCGGGAGATCGGCCCATTTATGCGGCTCGACTCTATCGGCAGGGCAAGGCCCCTCTGGTGATTTTGAGCGGCGGACGCATCGAGTGGCAGGGCAGCGGGCCACCAGAATCGGCAGATATGGCCCAACTGGTCGAAGCAATGGGGGTTCCGGTCTCAGCGATTCTGCAAGACCCCATCTCGCTCAATACCTACGAAAACGCCGTCAATGTTAAAAAAATTCTCACTGAGCGGGGCATCAAGCAGGTGCTGCTGGTGACTTCGGCCACCCACATGCCGCGAGCGATGCAGATTTTTAGCAAGCAGGGCATCAATGCTATTGCTGCTCCTACCGATTTTCTGACTTCCCAGGCCGAACAGCAGGCGGCTCAGGCCACCACCCAATGGCGGATTCTTTCCATAATCCCAGAGGCCGAGAATCTGGCGCAACTCACCCGCGCCTTAAAGGAATACATTGGTATCTTTATCTACCGACTGCGAGGCTGGCTGTAATGCCATAATTTGGGTATGTCCTTGCTATAGTCCTGGTATGTCCTTCAGCGGCAGCCTCCCCACACTGCCTATTGCTATGTCCGATCCGTTCCCCCAACACATCATTCCCCTGCCCCAAGTCGAAGCAGAGGAAATTTTGGTCGCTCACCAGATCAGCTTTGAATTCTATGAAGAAGTGCGCTTCCGCGAAGCCTTTGAGGGCTATTGCCAGTGGTATCAGCAAGTGGCCGAGCAACACCAACGCGAACTAGAAGCCATGCGAGGCGATATTAACTTGTTTGGCTGGATCCAAAGAGGATGGTTGGATTGAGTCACCTTGCTTAAATCATTCCACCACTTCCAATTCGACCTCTCGCAGATGGGCACGAAAGCGAGTGTTATCAAATTTCACAACCACCGGAAAATTGGCGCTGATTGGCTTGCCGTTCCACTCCCGGATGATTTCCACGATCTCACCAGTCATGCCTTGTAGGTCAAAGGGCTGATTGCGATGATTGGGATTGTGATAAACCACAACAGATTCTTTAACGCGGACGCGATCACCAACTTTCATAACAGTATCTAGTGTTCTACTCAAGATGCTTTCCATGGCAATTTTTCAAATAGCAAACGCGGCAAGCGGCAAACCACGCTGAATAGGCAAGCCGTTGCCCTAGCCCTATACAGATAAAGACAGCATTAATTATCTTTGCATATCCTGATCCCCTGTTGGTGATTGGGGGGATTTCGGGCGGGAGGGGGAGATGCGGCTCGTGAGCCTCGCCGAACGAGGGGAGATGCGGGAGGAGTGTGGTTGAATCGAGTCAAATGTTGCTGTGGGTTATTTGATGAGGCAGAGGGATGAGATTTATTCTTCCTGCACTTCTGCTGGTTCGGTTGGATTGGGCTGGAATCTGGTGGGGGCTAGTTCGCGCCAGATGGCATAACCAAGCGCACCGAGTAAAAACATGAGGGCTGCTGTGCCTAACCCGACTAGCCACCCGTCAAAGGATTTCTGGGGTGCTGGGTTTTGCTTGGGCAGTACGGCAGCTTTGGGAGGTTGAGTCGTTCCCGTTTCGTCGTCATAGAGTAGGGCTTTGGCGGATTCGGTTAAATCTGCATCGGCAGTTGCAGCATCGGAGCGCTTGGTGAGGCTGGCTTTGCCATTGGGATCAAACAAATGGGGTGCATCGCTGAGACGGCAGTGCATCAGGACTATAGAAGCATTGTCATGACCGTTCTGGCGATTGGCCAGGGCGATCCATTCCTGTAGGGCGGTTTTGAGCGTGAGTTGGTCTTGTAATACTGGTCGAGTGGCCGAGGCCCAAAACTGTTCGACCAAATTGTTGTCGCTCAAGCCGTCTGAGCAGAGCAGCAGAATCCCGTCTTCGTCGAGAACGAACCGCTGTACGGTGATGCTGATCTGATCAGCTTCGCGGGTGCCTAGGGCCTGAGTTAGGGCTGCGGCATTGGGCTGAGCGTAAACCTGCGAGTAAAGGCAGCGTCCAGCCCGCACTTCCCGTGAGGCTACATCATCATCAACAGTGAGCAATTGGCAGCGATCGGCAGTGAGCCAGTAGGCACGGCTATCGCCCACATGCACCAGATAGAGTTCGTGGGTGTTGCCTTTCGGAGCGGTACTAATGGTCTGGGGCGGCTGCACGGCCATAACTAAAGTGGTGCCCATGCGCTGGCGCTGTTCCCGGCCTTGAAGATCATTTTGCGCTGCGATCAGGTTATTCACGACTCGGACAATGCCAGCAAGCTGTTCGGCAATCACGGTGGGCGGTAAGGGTTCGGGTTGGGCCAAGAGTTCCGACCGCCAAGTGTGGAGCTGGAGCTGAAGCGACCGCAGCGCGATTTGACTGGCAACCTCGCCTCCTTCATGGCCGCCAATACCGTCGCAGATGATCCCAACGCCAGGAATATCAGGCACCAGAGACTTGGTACCGTCAACTAGCGGATAGCAGGCATCTTCGTTGTGGGAACGCTGCGTGCCGGTGGTGGTGGCTCCAGCCAGATCGATCTGTAAGGGAAGACGGGCCGCTTCGCTTAGCAATAGGTGATTCAGACGGGCCGCAATCTCTCGCATGCTGGTCTCGGTTTCTGGCGTTTCCCGCATTAGCCCACAGAGCTGATGCAGGGAGTCTTGAATTGCGGGATGGGCATCGGCAGCCCAGAGTTGCCAAAGATTGGCTAGGTCTGCCAAGCAGGGAGGAGCCGTGCGAGCCGCCAAGAAAGACGAGGTGAGCGGCAAGGTTGCCACCGATTCTGGTGGCTCCAGCACAGCCGCTTGAGGCGCATGGTCGGCATGGGTTCCCATCACCATTGCCACGAGCGGATTCCTGGCTTTTGCTGGATTGGTATGCGCTAATGCCTCGCTTTGAATTGAATCAACTGGGTCACTCGCATCGACCACAATCTCCCGCAAGCGCAAGCGCCATCCTTCGACATGTAGATTTTCGGCCACCAGCAAACTGCTACTCACTCCTTGAGGCTTCAACGCCTGCCAGAGCTGGAACATCTGCCAAACCCAATTGAGCTGACGCACCGCTGGCGCAGCCGGCCAAGCGCTTTCTAGCAGCGGTAGCAGATTCCCAGTCGCATCGATGGGGGCATTTTCCAGCAAAAAAATGGGCGACTCGCCAACTGGATGAATACTAAACAGGCCGGGCAGATGCAGCCGCTGGGAATGCAGCCGCAGATAGGGCAACGCTGAGTCCAGGATTTGGACGGGCGCTTCCGGTAACAGTCCGGGCTGGGTGTCGAGCCAAACTTGCGGACTAACCACGGCATAGCGACAGTCCACCAGCGTACCCACCGCCAGCTGAGCCGCTTTTCTACCCACGGCCCAAAGATAGCGATAGGTCAACGGACTCTGGCAGCGATCGCAGGTGACTTGCCCCACCTGATTCTCGGCATAAAGGCAGTCTGGATTTGGGCATTGGAGTTTAACAGCAAAACGACTCATGGGCCTAGCCAAAACATTACTAAAACATTGCAATCCTGGGATGACAGCCTGGACTGTGAGCTAGATTGGGGACATGGATGCTGTTTCCCGCGCTTGCAATCCCCTGTTATATCGCGTTTCTCCAAATGCGACTCACGCTGATGCTGAAATTTAGAAACTGGGAATGTTGAGGGCGGATTGCCGCATTCTGACGCTTTATTAACTGTTAAGTTCTATGCCGAGTGCTCCAATTCTCTGGCTGACCGCCGGTTTAATTCTTTGCTTGATGGAGTTGGTCCTGCCTACTGCATTTGTGGAGCTGACGATGGGAGTCAGTGCCCTGATTGTGGGGGTGATCGCCTGGTTTGTGCCTTCTCTGACGGTACAGGTCGTGCTGTGGCTGCTGTTGTCAATTTTCCTGACCGTGCTGCTGCGCCGCCTTTTGCCCAAACGTTCTCGCACCATTATTGAAGATGCCAAAGAAGCCAAAACCTTGACAGAAATTGCCCCTGGCGAAACCGGACGGGTGCTTTACGAAGGCAACTCCTGGCAGGCTCGCTGTGAAGATGACCGCATGACTATTGCCCCGGATCAGCGCGTCTATGTGGTGGGTCGGCGCGGCACCACCCTGATTGTGATTCCCGAATCGCTGGTGCAGCTGTGAAAAGTGTTGAGTTCTAAGTTTTGAGTTTTGAGTTTTGAGTTTTGAGTTTTGAGTTGTAGTGGCGCAGTCTGTGCTGACACAGTGTTTCGTTTTTCTCAGAAGGGCGCGCAGTCCCAGCCTGGTTTGGGTAGTCGCGGTTTGAACCGCTGGTTCTATTGAAAAGCAGAATTTGGGTTGGTGTTGGGATCAGGCATTGTTTTGAGTTACAGAGAGGTTTGATATGGGAGAACTATTTTCGGTTTTAGTCGCATTGATTTTAGGCGGCGCAGGGATAGCAGGTTCGGTACGCATCATCAACCAGGGCGACGAGGCGCTGATCGAACGACTGGGCAGCTACGACCGCAAGCTCTCTCCGGGATTGAATTTCACGATTCCGTTTATCGAGCGGGTAGCCTACCGGGAAACCGTGCGGGAAAAGGTGCTAGATATTCCGCCCCAGCAGTGCATCACCCGCGACAACGTGGCGATTACGGTCGATGCCGTTGTCTACTGGCGGATTGTGGACATGGAAAAAGCCTATTACAAGGTGCAAAACCTCCAGGCTGCCATGATTAATCTGGTGTTGACCCAGATCCGGGCCGAGATGGGCAAGCTGGAGCTGGATGAAACCTTTACGGCGCGTTCGGAAATTAACGAAGTGCTGCTGCGGGAACTGGATATTTCAACCGACCCCTGGGGCGTGAAAGTCACTCGCGTGGAGCTGCGCGACATTGTCCCTTCCAAGGCCGTGCAGGAATCGATGGAGCTGCAAATGTCAGCCGAACGCCGTAAGCGAGCCGCCATCCTCACCTCCGAAGGTGAACGAGATGCCGCCGTCAACAGCGCCAGAGGTCGAGCCGACGCTCAGGTCCTGCAAGCCGAAGCTGAACAAAAAGCCGTGATTCTACAAGCCGAAGCCGAACAAAAGGCGATTGTGTTGCGTGCTCAAGCGGTGCGGCAAGAGCAAGTGCTGAAAGCCCAAGCCACCGCCGAAGCCCTACAAGTGATCGCTAAAACGCTGCAAACCGACCCCAATGCCCGCGAAGCGCTGCAATTTCTAATGGCACAGCACTACATCGAGATGGGCACCAAGATCGGCACCAGCGACAGCAGCAAAGTCATGTTCATGGATCCGCGCAATATTGCCGCCACGGTGGAGAATATTCGGGCGATTGTGGGAGAAGCGGCGAATGGGAAGGGGTGAGGAGGGGTAAGGGGTAGGGGGTGAGGGGTGATAGGGAAGTGGAGAAATATTGATTGGTAAAGAGCTTGACTACTTCGCTACTCATCCATTCATCCACGGCTCGTGAGCGTCGCCGAACGGCTCATCCACCCCGCTACCCTTCCGCCAAACAATCCTGCAACTGCTGTTTCAGCTCTTCATGGTTTAGGTTTTGCCCGATCAGCACCAATTGCACTTTGGGCTGACCTTTCCACTCTTCGTCATCGAGCGAGAAGCGTTTGCCGCTGAGGTGGAAAATGTGCCGTTTCGGGCTTTCTTGAAACCAGAGGATACCCTTGGCGCGGAACACCGATTCTGGTAGCGAATGATCTAGAAATTGCTGGAATTTGCGAATCGCGAAGGGGCGATCGCTCTGGAATGATACAGAGGTAAAGCCATCCATTTCCAGATGATTGGAATGGTGGTGGTGATGCTCATGGTCATGATCGTGAACACAATGCCCGTGATCGTGATCGCAGTTGGAGTGATCATGATGGTCGTGATCATGGTCATGGTGATCATGATGGTCGTGATCATGGTCGTGACCATGTGCTTCACTATCTGGAGCAAAGTACTGATCTGATTGGAACAAACCGACGCTCAGAATCAGCGGCAGCGATACCTTCGACTGGCTGGTGCGGAGAATTCTCGCTCCTTCTTTAACTTCGCGGATTTTGGCTTCCAACGAATCGATGCGGGCTGCATCTACCAGATCGGTTTTGTTGAGTAAAATAATGTCGCCGTAAAGGATTTGATTGTACGCCGCTTGGCTGTTGAATAAATCTAGACTGTAGTTTTCGGCATCCACTAGGGTGACAATCGAGTCGAGGCGGGTCATGTCGCGCAGTTCGGTGCCCAAAAAGGTGAGGGCAATTGGCAGTGGATCGGCCAGTCCGGTCGTTTCTACGACCAGATAATCGATCTGATCTTGCCGCTCTAGAACTCGATAGACCGCCTCGACTAGATCGTTGTTGATTGTACAGCAGATGCAGCCGTTGCTTAGCTCAACCATATTGTCATCGGCTCCATCCAGCGAGACTAACAGTTCGTTATCGATGCCGATCTCGCCGAATTCATTCACCAAAACTGCCGTCCTTAGACCTTCCTGGTTGGTGAGAATATGGTTGAGCAGAGTAGTTTTACCGCTGCCCAAAAATCCAGTAATAATTGTCACCGGAAGCCCGTGCTTGGCATCGTCCATCTTAGACGCTGGAGTAGTAACTGTAGTGGAAGAGGGTGCTGATGTCATGGCCGCCTCAAAGAACGATTGAATAAGGGGGAAACAATCAAAGGAAATGGCTAAATGATCCGGACAAACGTTTCCGAAGATACGATTTCTTTTCTGTAGTTCTCTATTATCACCTATTCGCCTGCTTTCGGTTTACGAGAATGAGAATCATTCTACCTAACTTGGGTTGGATCAAGTAAGCTGGAAATAGAGCTGCTTTTGGTCCCGCGAATCAATTGCGGACTACTGGCTTGAGTACACTAGAAGTGGACGCAGTCATCTTGGCTAATCTCGTCTAGTCTACAGGGCAGCTTTCTCAACTCGTCTGCCGCTACCTCGCGGGCAGGACTTCACAAAGCTAGAAAGCTAGGCTGACACCCGAAGACCCAGACTGCTAATCATCAAATCTTGTACTGCCCTTGAGGGTATTGGCAGAACATCATGCTAATTTACTACAGAATCAACTGGCAGCACCGATGTAGATAGGAGGCTTTGGCCCTGGCTCAAAGCAGTTCCTCCGATGCCGATTTCTGCAGTTTTTAGCTGAATTGCCCTGACATTACCCGAAGATTATGGCCCTAGAGTTCTATAACACCTTAACGCGCCGTCGCGAACCGTTTACTCCGCTTCAGCCAGATCAAGTCAAAATGTACTGCTGCGGCGTCACGGTGTATGACTATTGCCATCTGGGCCATGCCCGCTCCTATATTGTTTGGGATACGGTGCGGCGCTACTTGATGTGGCGAGGCTACGACGTGCACTATGTGCAAAACTTTACCGATATTGACGACAAAATTCTCAACCGCGCTAAGCAGGAAAATAGCACGATGGAGGAGGTGTCCAACCGCTTTATTGACGCCTATTTTGAGGATCTGCGTCGTTTGAATGTACTGGATGCAGTCGAATATCCCCGCGCCACCGAGCATATCGACGCCATCCTGAAGCTGATCAACACCCTGATCGAGGCGGACTATGCCTATCCAGCCGGCGGCGATGTCTACTACCGGGTGCAGCGCTTTCCCTCCTACGGTAAACTCTCCGGGCGGCAGCTCGACCAAATGCAGGCCGGAGCCAGTGGACGGGTCGATCCGGAAGATCCGGAAGGCAACCGCAAGCAGTATCCGTTTGACTTTGCCCTCTGGAAAGCCGCCAAACCGGGTGAACCCTCGTGGGATTCGCCTTGGGGCGCAGGCAGACCGGGCTGGCATATCGAGTGCTCGGCCATGATTCGAGCCAATCTAGGCGAAACCATTGATATCCATACCGGCGGGGGCGATCTGGTGTTTCCCCATCACGAGAACGAAATTGCCCAGTCGGAAGCGGTGACACACAAGTCGCTGGCCAACTACTGGCTGCACAACGGCATGGTGAATGTGGGCGGCGAAAAAATGTCGAAATCGCTGGGGAACTTCACCACAATTCGGCAGCTTTTGGATGCGCCCAATGGCCCTGACCCGATGGCTCTCCGCCTGTTTGTGCTGCAAGCCCATTACCGTAAACCAATTGACTTCACCGCTGAGTCGATTGCCTCGGCCCAAAATAGCTGGGAGACGCTGAAGGAAGGCTTGCTGTTTGGTTATCGGTTTGGCGAGTTGCTGGGTTGGACGGATACAACCGATAGTGCGTTTGGCAAAGCCGAGTCGATGCGCATCCCGGCTGATAGCGATTGCTCTGACCAACGGTCAGGAGCCGTTCAACGGTTTCAGGAGGCAATGGATGAGGACATTAACTCACCGGGAGCACTAGCCGTTCTGTTTGAGTTAGCCAAAGACCTACGCCGCGAAGGTAACATCATCACCCACGAAGGCAAAACCACAACCG
Organism: Leptolyngbya sp. NK1-12; assembly: GCF_032598965.1. Lineage (NCBI taxonomy): Bacteria > Bacillati > Cyanobacteriota > Cyanophyceae > Leptolyngbyales > Leptolyngbyaceae > Leptolyngbya > Leptolyngbya sp. NK1-12. The sequence continues at coordinate 3,139,514 of NZ_CP053586.1, read as the reverse complement.
ATGCTCAAGCTTTACGGCAGCAATGGCAAACCTTGGTAGTGCTGGCGCAAGTACTAGGACTGGAAGCGGAACCAGAAGCCGAATCCAACGATGGCCTCAGCGATGATGTGATTGCCAACCTGATTGCCCAACGCCGCAATGCCAAAACAGCCAAAGACTTTGCCACTGCCGACCGCATCCGCGAAGAACTGAAAGCGCAAGGAATTGTGCTAGTAGACAAACCCGGTGGGGTGACTGAATGGCATCGGGGCTGAGTAATACGCCTTTACCGCCGAGCCGTTAGAAACCTACTCGGGAAGGCGAGAATATGTGCCAACCGTTCTTCCTAAATATCCAAATCCGTCAGGTTGAGCTTTGGTCCATAGGTTTCGATGAATTCGCGTCTAGGCGCAACTCGATCACCCATCAGCACCGTAAAGATTCGGTCCGCTTCAGCCGCATCTTCGATCTCGACTCGTTTGAGCGAACGGGTTTCTGGATTCATCGTCGTATCCCACAACTGCTGCGGCATCATTTCACCCAGACCCTTAAAGCGCTGAATTTCGTACTTGGCGTTTTCAGGGAAGGTGGCAATGATCTGCTCCCGCTCCCGATCGCTGTAGCAGTATTGAGCCGTGCGACCCCGTTCAATCTTATAGAGCGGCGGGCAGGCGATATAGACAAAGCCCTGATCAACAATTTCGCGCTGATAGCGGTAAAAGAACGTCAGCAGTAAGGTACGAATATGGGCACCGTCTACGTCGGCATCGGTCATGATGATAATCCGGTGGTAGCGGAGCTGGGACGGATTGAACTCTTCGCCTTTGATACCCAAACCCAAGGCCGTAATCAGGGCTTGGATCTCAGTATTCTTGTAGATCTTGGCGTCGTCGGTCTTTTCAATGTTGAGAATCTTACCCCGCAGCGGCAGAATTGCCTGGAAGCGGCGATCGCGGCCTTGCTTAGCAGAACCACCGGCTGAGTCCCCTTCTACAATGAAGATCTCCGATTCGCTGGGATCGCGCGAGCTACAGTCGGCCAGCTTACCGGGCAGCGTCGAAGACTCCAACACCGACTTGCGGCGCACCAATTCCCGCGCCCGCCGAGCCGCTTCGGCAGCATTAAAGGCTTGGATTGCTTTCTCTAAAATCGCATCCGCCACACCGGGACGGAATTCCAGATATTCGGTCAGTGCCTCACCCACGAGCGTATCGACGATGCCACGCACCTCGGTGTTACCCAGCTTGGTTTTGGTTTGGCCTTCAAACTCAGGATCGGGTACCTTGACCGAAATTACACCCGTCAAGCCTTCGCGGACATTCTCGCCAGCCAGATTCGCGTCGTTCTCCTTGAGCTTGTTGCGCTTGCGGGCGATGGCATTCATCGTCCGAGTCAACACCGCCTTTAGCCCTTCTAAGTGCGTACCGCCATCGATGGTGCGAATGTTGTTGGCAAAGCCGAGCAAGTTATCGGTATAGGCATCGACACACCATTGCAGCGCCACCTCAACCTGGACATTATTGCGCTCACCTTGCACAAAGATAATCTCCTCGTGCAGCGGCTGCTTGTCCTTATTCATATACCCAACATATTCCCGAATTCCACCCGCGTAGTGGTAGGTTTCGACTTTGGGTTCATCGCTCTTCAGCAGTTCCAGGCGATTGTCGGTAAAGGTGATTTCTACACCCGCATTCAAGTAGGCCAGCTCGCGCAGCCGTCCAGCCAGAGTGGCGTAATCAAACTCGATGCCGGTGGTAAAAATTTCGATATCGGGCTTGAAGGAGACCGAGGTGCCCGTGCGATTGCCCTTAGCAGGTTCAATAATCAGATCGGTCTGGGGTACGCCGCGTTCGTAGCGCTGCTTGTGTACCTTTTGTTCGCGCCAAACGGTGACTTCTACCCATTCCGAGAGGGCATTCACGACCGAAATCCCCACCCCGTGCAGTCCACCGGAAACCTTGTAGCCACCGCCGCCAAACTTGCCGCCCGCGTGCAACACCGTCATCACCGTCTCCAGGGCCGATCTGCCGGTGCTGGGATGAATCCCAGTCGGAATTCCCCGCCCGTCGTCGGTAACGCTGACGGAACCATCTGGGTTCAGCGTGATGCCAATATGCTTGCAATAGCCCGCCAGAGCTTCATCGACGGAGTTGTCAACAACCTCATAAACTAAGTGATGGAGTCCACGCGGGCCGGTGCTGCCAATGTACATGCCTGGTCGTTTCCGCACAGGCTCCAAACCTTCAAGGACCTGAATTTGTTCAGCACCATAATTTGTTGTCATGTATGAAGCGCTCCCGTGAGTGGTGTGAAGCCGTCCAAGACCTCAGAATATTAAAATACACCAAAATTCTAGCACAAAAGGGTTAAGGACGATTTTAAGCCAGTCTGAGGCGAATTTTCCGAAGGAGATCGATCAGAATAATTTGTTAGCAATCCTTCATATAGTAAAGCCTGGAAATCGGTCAATTTTAAACAAAGTTAATTTTATTGCCATTTAGGACTAATACATTTGTACCAAAATTCTTCTCCTCTCATTTTACTCTAAACAAATGGAGTCAGCGTTGATCGTTATCTGCGGCGCGACAGCTACCGGCAAATCTGGATTGGCGCTTGAACTGGCCCGCCGTTTCCCCAGCGTCATCATCAGTGCCGATTCTCGTCAGGTTTACCGCGAATTTGATATCGGCACCGCCAAGCCCACCCGCCAACAGCAGCAGCAAGTTCCCCACTATTTGATTGATATTTGCGACCCCACTGAGACGCTGACACTAGCGGATTATCAGGCAGAGGCACAGCGGGTGATGGGGGAGATGGGGGAGATGGGGGTGATAGGGGAGATAGGGGTGATAGGGGTGATAGGGGAGGTGGGGGTGATAGGGGAGATAGGGGAGGTGGGGGTGATCAATTCTTCCCCATCTTCTCCATCTTCCCCATCTTCCCCATCCCCTCCGCCCACTCCCCTCCTCGTCGGCGGCACGGGACTCTACATCAAATCGATTGTCCGGGGTATGCAGATTCCGAGGATTGCGCCTCAGCCGGATTTGCGTAAACAGTTTACTGCGATGGGGCAGGCAGTTTGCTATGGATTGCTGCAACAGGTGGACCCGGTAGCTGCCGCCAAAATTCATCCCAACGATCAGGTGCGGACCCAACGAGCACTCGAAGTGTTTTATGTCAGCGGCAAACCAATTTCTCAGCAACAGGGAGAACGCCCGCCCACCTACCCGATTTTGCAGATTGGCTTAGATGCCGAAATGGATGCCTTGGAACAACGAATCTGGCGCCGCACTGCTGAGATGATCGAAGCGGGATTTGTTGCTGAGGTGGAAGCCCTTTGCCAAAAGTACGGCCCAGACTTGCCGTTACTAAACACCTTGGGCTATCAAGAGATGAAGCGGCACTTGACCGGAGAGCTGTCGCTCAAAGCCGCTGAGGCTGAGATTGTGCTCCACACCCGCCAATTTGCCAAGCAGCAGCGCACCTGGTTCCGCGCCGATCCCACCATTGAGTGGTTCAATGCCGACGACCCCAACCTCACCGATCGCGTCTGGCAACGCCTGCAAGAATTCCTCGCTTCACGCCCCTAATCCTTCTGCCGGCACTGCCCCTAACCCAATTCTGACCCCAACCCCTAACCTCCCTGCCCCAAACATATTGCACTATAAAAATATCCCCCTCCCCCATCTCCCTCGTTCGGCGAGGCTCACGAGCCGCATCTCCCTCGTTCGGCGAGGCTCACGAGCCGCATCTCCCCCACCTTCCCCACCTTCCCCACCTTCCCCACCTCCCCCATGTCTCTGCTCGACCACCTACAACACCTCCCTGCCCCCCTGATCACCTATCTCGGCCCCGCCTTGATCGTGGGCTGCTTCTTATTCAGCTTTGGGCATTGGCTCCATGCCAAATGGTACGTGGCGATTACTATTTATCTGCTCTCTGGGTTTACCAATTTGATTGCTGGCACTGTGACCAAGGATCCGGCTCAGACGGCACTCGTGGGTGGCATCTTGGCTCCGGCTCTGTATAGCCTGCTGTTTGTCTGTTTTGGGGTCATACGAGTTTTGCGAATGCCCTATGGTCGGATTAACGTATCGGCAACTCCAAAGCGTTCCAGGAATGGGTTGATGCGTTTGCTCAAAGGCACAATCTGGGGCTGTGTGGGTGGTGTAACGGGGTCCTCGCTGGGGGCATTGTTCAGCATTTTTTTATTGTTTCTAGCGCTTTTAGTGACACCGGGCTTTAACATTAACTGGCACAACAACCAGGGCATTGAGAAGATTGTAGACGGCAGTATTACGATTTTTGGCTCGGTTGGCAGCAGCCTTGGAGTTCTAACCGGCTGGGGATTCTGCAATATCAAGCAGCTCAGCAATCGAGTTTTGATTCGGTCCTCGATTCACGTTTTTATTGTGTTAACGGTGCTCAGACGCTTTTGGAGCAGAGTATTTACGAATCAGAAGCCTCGACGCTGAAGTGGCCAATCGGCTTTAACAATGATGCGACAACTATACTGAGAGAAGCGGCCAGGGAAGGAGTTGCCATGGAAAGTCAGTCTTTATTTCACCAGCATTACAAGCCTCAAAATCACCCCCAGCAGCCAGTGGCACAGTCCACTACGGCCAGTCAGATTCCGCAGGTTCAAACCAACACGGCCTATATTCTTTGGTTTCTTTGCATACTGGGCATCTGCGGCGGGCAGCGGTTTTATAGCGGCAAAATTGCCAGCGGTTTGCTTTATCTTTTTACTTTTGGTTTGTTCGGCTTTGGGCAGTTGATCGATTTGCTGCTGATTCCAGGCATGGTAGAGAAGCGCAACATTTACTTGCGAGGGCTGTACGCCAGAAATTTAGATCTATCAAACGTTCAGCCTGCGGTGACGCTGAATTTGGGCCAATTATCTCAGCCCCAGCCCCAACCTCTAGTCGAACTGCCTGCGGTGAGTCCCCTGCATAGGCTACTGCGGATTGCTCAGGAGCAGGGCGGCACCCTCTCGGCGGCGCAAGTGGCTCTCTACACCGGGTTGGAACCAGAGGCCGTGCAGAGTTTGCTGCAAGAGGCGCAACGGTATGGCTATGCCGAGGTTTGTAATGATCCCCAAACGGGCGCGGTGCGCTATCGCTTTGATGTGTGAAGAATACTACAGCAGCGCTAGCCGGAGGGTCTGGTACACCTGAGTTAGGTCCGCGAGCTGGTAGTGGGCGTTTAGGCCGCTGGGATTGGGCAACACCCACAGCAGGGCACCCTGAAATGATTCTGGCTGCTGACCTACGGCGGCCTTGGGGCGATTGAAGGCGGTGCGATAGGCCGAAACTCCCAGAACGGCTAATACTCGCGGCTGGTAACGGTCCACTTTTGCTGCCAGCATGTGGTGACCGGTGATGAGTTCGGATGGTGCTAGTTCGTCAGCTCTGGCCGTGGCCCGATCCACAATATTGGTGACACCATAGCCCAAGTGGAGCAACTTCTGATCTTCAGCCGGACTAAACAGCCGTTCAGTAAACCCAGCGGCATGAAGGGTTTTCCAGAAGCGATTGCCCGGACGAGCAAAGTGGTGGCCCACGGCGGCGCTATACAAACTGGGGTTGATGCCGCAAAACAACACCTGCAAATTGGGCGCAATGATGTCAGGAACCGTTTGGTTGATGGCAGCCTCGATTTCTGCTCTGGTCGGTTTCGGCAAGGCAGACATGGCGAAAGCAAGGGCAAAGGCAAGTGATACTTCGTTAACTTAACCTATTTTTGGTCGCGTCCCTCCCAGTTTTCCTCTACAATTGCTCCAACCCAGATCAATCTCATGCCGCCGAGAGAGTAGGTTTGGCCGCTTTTTTTCTATCTTTAAAAAACCTGGTTTATCCGCAGCCTGATCGCTAATTTTGACCGCCAATCTATGGTAAAGCAACTCCAGCCGCCAGATCCTCAACCGGGTCAGCCAAAGACTAAACAGCAGTTTGAACAAGAACGCATGCTCGATGTGCTGTTTCTACTCGATTTGATGTTTGTACGAGAAGAAGCAACCGTCAAGCAGATTGTAGATTGTCTCTATGACATCGGCTCGATCAATCTAATCAACCAGCGGGTGCCGAGCCGCCACCTCAAACTCTGCGCCAGATGGATTGCACGCTTCTCCAAGCCAGCCTTTCGGTTTTTTTTCCTGCGCTGGTTTAGGCGCAACTGTCCTCAGCTGATTGCGGATTGGCTCTATAACCAGGTGAAGTTTGAACCCCGGCAAATTACTAAAGCGGTAGAAGCGGTGGAAGTGGCGGAGGCGGCTCAAATCCAGCCCACACCGGCAGTGACCGAACTGGACCTTTATCGTCAGGAAGTGCGGTTGCTGCATTCGCGGGTGCGATTATTGACCACATTGCTGATTGGCGTGACGGTCACGTTGGGCAGCGGCTTAGCTTGGGCTTTGTGGCGTAGCGAAACTCAGTCGGCGCAGCAAAAGGATACGGTGCCAGTTCGCCTAGTTGAGCAACTGCAACCTTGTTCGATTCCAGCTCTTCAGCCTTGCCGCTAGCGTCGCTTGCCTGGATAATTTGATTGAAGATCATGCCTGAACCGGAGCTGGCTTGTCTGCATCCCCTGACAAACTTCTTGACAGATACAGCATGGGGCAGGGAATGGCCCAACTCGACTGACATCGCCCAAGCCATACAGGCTGAGCCAACCTACTATTATGAAGGGGATTGTCCCCGCACGGGTACTCTATTGCGATTGCCCCGCACAACCTTCGCTGAATCAGTTGCCCGCAGGTTGATGCAACGATTAGCCGCTCAGAACCATTGCAGCGAAGGCAAAATGTATGGCGTGCTGCTGGTTGTCGATTCGTTGAATCAGTACTATGTACTACAAGCCTTCTCAGGATTGCTCAACGGGAAAGCGCTAGTATCCGGTTGGGTGCCTCCCATTACTGGACGTGATCAGGTGGCGCTAGTGGAAGCTCAAACTTTAGCAACACTGAATCAGATTAAACAAGAGCTGATCACGCTGCAAGGCATACCTGAACGAAAGCAGTACGATGATTTAGCCCAAGAGTTTGAAGATCAGCGACAACAGCTTAATTTAGTTCATCAACAACGTAAACAGGAACGTCAGCAAAAACGCCAATTTTTCCTAGAAACATTAGTCGGAGATGAATTAGCAATAGCCTTAGAAGCACTCAATGACCAGAGCCGTCGAGATGGCATAGAGCGACGACGCTTCAAGCAGCAGCGAGACAGCAGGCTACAGCCCCTTAAACAGGTAATTGAACAGACAGAGACTCGAATTCGCTATCTGAAACACCGCCGTCGCGCCCTATCTCGCCAGTTGCAGCACCAACTGCACACCGCCTATCGACTCACCAACTTCGCTGGAGAAACACTTGCCTTAGAGGCATTCCAGCAGGGTCTGCCAACTGGAACCGGGGAATGCTGCGCCCCTAAACTGCTGCACTATGCTGCAACCCATCAACTGAAACCACTGGCGATGGCAGAATTTTGGTGGGGACCGGCAAGCCAAGATAAAGTGGCCGGCGAATTTTATCCCGCCTGTGCCGAACGCTGTCAGCCGCTGATGGGCTTTTTGCTATCTGGCCTGTCGCCAGACCCCAATAGTCCACAATTCTCTCAAGCGCTTCCCATTCTGTATCAAGACGAGTGGCTGATTGCCGTGGATAAACCCGCTGGACTCCTATCAGTGCCGGGGCGATACGGCGATCGGCAGGATAGTGTTTGGAGCCGGTTACAACAATCAATACAACAATCAATACAACAATCAATACAACACCAATCAAACGGTGCAGCGATTCAAGCCGTACATCGCCTTGATCAGGAGACCTCTGGAATTTTGCTGTTGGCGCGGGACACCCAAACCCAGCGGCAGCTCAGTCAGCAGTTTCAGCAGCGGCGTGTTCATAAGGTGTATGAAGCGCTGTTGGCCGGGAGGGTAACTACTCAGGCGGGCGTGATTGATCTACCGCTCTGGGGCGATCCAGCCAATCGGCCTCGGCAACAGGTGAACTGGCAGCACGGCAAACCCAGCCAGACGCAGTTTCGAGTTTTGGCTAGCCACGAAAATCTCACCCGCGTTGAGTTTATCCCGATCACCGGACGAACGCATCAATTGCGCGTGCATGCCACTGAAGGTTTGGGGTTTCCCATCTGGGGCGATCGGCTGTATGGCTGCGCATTACCGGCTCACCCATTACCGGCTGATCGATTGCACCTACACGCCAGGGAACTGCACGTCTACCATCCTCAGTCGAGGCAACTCATTCAGCTTTATAGCCCAACACCTTTCTAGAATAGTTTTCTGAATCAATGACGACAGGGGTGAGTGGGAGTAGGATGGATTAGATCCAAAACCATCAACGGCTCAAAGCCCCCAACTGCAATGGATACTCTTCAATCTAGATCAACATTCCGAGCGCTGTTTGAATTTTTAGCAAACACGATTCCCGATTTGATTTTGATTGTTTGCTTATTCCTGGCAGCGTTGAGACTAACGGACAGTATTGCAACCATCACCGATGTGGTGCTGTCGGATGAGAGTTATTATCTGCACAATGGCGTTGAGTTGCTCAAATCCGGCTTTCCCACCGCAGAATGGGCACCCTTTTATGCTATTTGGTATTGGTTGATTGCATGGCTGGAACCAAGCCGAGATTATGTCAATCTATATTATTTCAACCATAAACTTCTGATTAGTTTGACGACAGCTTTCCTGTATATTGCACTCCGATCCTTAAATTGCAATCGTGTCATTGCAGCTATTGTCGCCTTTATGTATCTAATTTCCGGCATTCCGGTCATCTGGCCGAGGCCGAGCCATTTTGCACTGCTGATTGTTTTGATATTGATTGCGATTCAGAAATACCTGGGAGAATTAGATTTCTACTGGGTGTTGGGCATGACGCTGCTGGTGCTCTCGTTCGTGCGACCAGAGTATTTTCTGGCGTTTGTGGTATTTTCTAGTTTGTTTATTTTGCTGACCCTGAGGAAGTTGATCCGATCTGGCCAGCGGCGACCGATTGGGTTACGGCTCCTACTCTATGGCGGATTGGCGCTATTGTTGCTCGCATCACTGGGGATTCCGACCTCTTCCGGCAACCGCAGTTGGTGGGCCTTTGCCTCCCATTATGCCCTGCGCTGGTCTTGGCAGCACCCAACTAATCTTGATCCCTGGAGTGATTACCAGCAGATTACCAATTCTGTATTCGGAGACGTAAACACAATCTCTGCGGCACTCCAAGCCAATCCAGGCGCATTTTTTTACAACACATTTGAGAACATTAAGGGATATTTTGAGAATACAGTATCGATTCTGGCCGGTTCCTTAAAGGATTACAGTCCGGCTCTGCGAGATCTGAATCCAACTGCGAATTCCATATTGCGCCTCCTTCAGTTGGGGCTGCTAATCCTGGCAATAGTACAAATCATCCGTAACCGTCAGGTTTGGATCCGCCAAATCGATTTTAGAACTCTGCGGCGCTTATTGATTCTTCTTTGCTTTGTCGAACTGGCAGTAATTCCTGCTACATTTATTATCTTTCCCAGATATCATTACCTGATTATTCACGCAGTTCTGCTGTGTATTTTACTCGCCTATCTCTACTCCCATACCATGCGAGATTCATGCTGGAATCTGAACTGGCGGCAAGCGGGCCTAGTTGGTTTATTGATTGTGCTGCTGACTCCATCACTGGCCAAAGGTTGGTGTGTTGGCAATGCCTGCCTATTCGCCAGACAGTCACTACCCGCTAGACCCAACCTAGAAACAATTCAGTTGATTCGGTCGCTCAGCCTCGACCCACCAATAAAACTGCTAGCCTTCGACATTGAATACCCGATTTATCTAGGCGATTACTACGAACGAGTTGACCCAACCCGTAAGGCCGTCGGCTTTCTCCAGTTTATTCAGCAAAACCAGGTGAATTTAATTGTGCTAGATCAAGAACTGCAACAGGATATTCGCTTTGCCACCGATCCCGAATGGAACGCCTTTTTGCAAAACTATCCCTCCTTCCCCGCCAAGCGTTTAGCAATCCCCCGCACCGAACGGCATCTGTTTGTTCTGCCTGCGAGCAACTAATTAGACTTGTTGCGGAATAAGGATTGTTAGGGGAAATAATCTTCCCTTGTCACTTCCATTTGAGTTAAGCAGCCATCAAATAGAAGTTCCATAACCCCGTTGCGCTCAACATCGAACGGTCATCAAAATCGGTCACACGATTTCTGTAAATATCGCTCACAATTCTGTATCGTTTCACTCCCGCAAATGCATTCTCGCATCGCACACGCCGTTTACTTTTCTCATGATTCTCCTGTTTCTGCTCTTCACTGAGGTTGCCTCCTCGGGGTTTCTTGTGAGGAATCTCAATATTGTCATACTCCTTCTGTAAACCCAAAAAGCCTAAATCGACTGCAATCGGAATCTCATCAGGAATTCCCTGGACCTCCTCCTCCTCCTCCAGCAACCGCTTATCATGCACTTTTCCCTCTCGTGCCTGAGTCAGCACCAATCCCCGTTTGCCTTCATCCACCGCTGCTAGATGTTTGCGAGTGTGTCGCCGCTTTTTTCCCGAATAATGCTCCTTTTGCCGCTCTTGGTCTTGAGGACGAGCAATCGGTCGCTCCGTCCCATCAATCATCACTTCTTTTACTTCCGGGTAGCGTTCCAAGAACTGCTCAATACTTTCGAGGTTTCGTTCCGGCAACACCATCTTTTGACCCAGGGCTGCTTCGAGTATCGGTTGCAGTCGGTGCATCCAGCGATTAGCTTGGCTACGGTCAAAGTCAAACAGAAATCCTGCCACATCAAAGGTGGGATAGCATTTGAAGTAAAACAGGATGTAGAACAGTTTCTCTGACATACTCGACAATCGAGCTTTGTCCGCTTGACCTCCACCAGGGGCAGGTTGTCGCACCTGCGCTTGCCATGCATCATTAAAGACAGGCAATAACTCATCAAAGGCTTTCCGATTTAGACCGGTCGGAGCGCGCAGCAGACGGTCGTTACTCAACGCACGATGGAGGTCGATCATGCAAGCTCAAACTCGATGAAGTCCTTTCGATTATCCCTTATTCCGCAACAAGTCTATTATCTGGCGTTGCTGGCAGGACAGGAAACCCTACGATGAGGCAAAATACTTGCTGGCGCTCAAAAAGAAGAGGTCACCATTGGTTGCACAATTAGCCCTCTAGACAGTTTCTTGACTGCTGTCAGCCTCAGGGCTTATGTTATGCCGCGCCGCCTTATTCGCCTGTGAGCAGTACTCAACTGACACTTGCATTACAAAGCTCGATTGAAGTAAACTAAGTTTATAGACTTAGTTTTATGGGAGTATGGAAACTGTAAATATCCATCAAGCTAAAACCAATCTCTCACGCCTGTTGTCCCGGGTAGAACTTGGGGAAGAGATTGTTATTTCAAATCGAGGTATCCCAATTGCAAAGTTGGTTCCCTTTTATGCTTCATCCAATCGACGAGCTAGTTTAGGGATGGATCGAGGGCGGTTTATCATGCCAAATGACTTTGATGCTCCTCTACCAGAAGAGATCTTGGCTGCATTTGAGGGTGATGAAGTGTGAAGCTCTTGTTGGATACCCAAAGCTGGTTATGGTGGTTTGCCCAGCCAGAGCGGTTGAGCGAGGAGGCAATTGCAAGCATTGCCGATGAAACAAACGAATTATGGTTCTCGGTCGCTAGTGTATGGGAAATTGGTATCAAAGTTGCGCTCGGAAGGTTGCCATTGCCAGAACCACCAGATCGCTACATTGCTAGCCGAATGAGACAGTTAGGTGTGAGATCCCTAGAAATCACAGCAACTCATGCTCTCCAAGCGACTGCGCTACCTTTACATCATCGAGATCCCTTTGACAGAATGTTGATTGCACAGGCTCAAATCGAGGAGATGACACTTGTAAGCGCCGACTCAATGTTCAGTCAGTATGACGTTTCTATTCTTTGGACAGCCGGTCTATAAGAACCTCCTACCACTCTAACCAAATCTCAATCGGATTCTCAGAGCTATCTGGCGATTCAAATTTCGTGATAATCATGTTGAGTAACCAGTTGGGAATGTAATATTCCCCATCCCTTAAATTAGCATTACGTTGTTGAATACGTTCAGTAATCACTTCTAAATCTGCTTGCAGATGATACAATTGAACCTTGGCTCCAGCTTGAATAGCTACTTGTCGTAGACTGTTGCGTTCAGATTTTGTATGAGCGGGAAAATCCATGACAACGCTACATCCCCGACAAAGTAAGTCATGCACAATAGGGAAAAAAACATTGTTCACTCGCTGAACATACTTACGGTGAGTGTCAAAATTATCCTCCTCAGGAAAAAGTCCTAAAACAAGCCTGTCAAGAGAAAACACAACGGCTCCTTGTTCTTTTGCCAACCTACTTGCAAATGTAGTTTTTCCTGAACAAGGTAATCCACAAAGGAGATACAAATAGGCTTGCTCTTGGTTGTTCGACATTGTTCACTATGCAAACTCAGTTCATTATTTTTGTTGCTTGGACATAACAATTACGATTGCACAACGCTGCGAATTGCCATATTAACAATCTAGAAGCACTTCCCAAAAACTCCCGCAAAAACTTAATACTGAACACTAACAGATAATTTTCAAATGCTGTTCCCGTACCCGATCGCCTTGCGGCATAACGACCCCGTTCACCCGCCGCGAACAACCGCTTGGACTTGACACAGAGACTTGGTGCGGTCGGCGTGCAACGGGAGTGTTATGCCGCCGATGTCAACGCTGCAAAGAAGTTTTCGGTATTGTTATAGTCTGGAAAGATGTAAGTTGCTCCCTCATTACGCAATATTTCGGCTTCATCACCAGAGGCAATTCCAATGAACGCATACCCCGACTTTCTAGCTGAACGAATATCCCAAACCCCATCACCGACATAGACAATACTGGAAAATGAACACCCGTATTGTTGCTCGGCTCTACTTAGCGCGATCGCAGTAATTCCCTCACGGGATTCGTCGTCATCAGAAAAAGCATACGGAATATTTTGAATCGGGAGATTAGCAGACTGAAGTTTGAAAATGGCTGAGGCTGTCCAAGCCCCACCTGCATAAGCCACGCGATAGTTAGAAGATGTAAGTAGTTTAGATAGGATACTAGATGCTCCTAGTACAGGCTGAATCCTTCCGATGTTTGCTGCCCCCTCTGCTAACAATTCAAGCAATCGCTTTTGGAATCTTGTAACTTCATCTCTAGAAGGAATCCGACCAAGTTTATGCTGACAGATTTCCTTCAAAATACAGGCATCAGTAACATGGCTGTAAGATGTCCAATCGTCTGAGACTTCCGAAAAATCGAATATCTCGAATAATGCTTTTAGAAATGCTGCATTATCCAAGTCATTCGACTGGGTAAGAGTGCCATCAATGTCGAACATCACCAATTGCATACTGCTCTTGCAAGACCTTGCAACCAACTCTACCTTGACCTCATATCCTCGCCCAGAATCTCAAACTAAACTTAACCTCAAACTACGACAGACTAGTTCTCAACTACCGCCACAACCGATAAATTAGGCGGCATAACAACCCGGTTGGAGCGGACAGTTGAGAGTTTTCTCGTTTGTTATTCAAGTCGCTCTGCTGCCGCTCCAACCGGGTTGGTGTGCGATTCGTTCATCCTAAATGGGTAGAGATACTCAGGGACGGATGGCGAGGATATAGGCATCCTAAATAGGATGTGAACAAATGGTAGGCTGAGGACGTGCCCCAAACTTTACCCCCTCAGCCGATGGAAACGCTCGAACAGTTCATTCAAAGTAACCCACCTCCGTTGGAACTCAAGCGTGCACTCGCTGTGCAGATGAGTCAAGGCGGTCACAGCTATCGGGAGATCCGTGACATTCTGCAAGTGTCGGTTGGCTTCATCACAGCTAGCCATCAACGCTACGAATGCTCAGGTGTGGAGGGACTGCGCTCCAACTATTGGGGCACCCAAGGCTATCTCGATTGTGAGCAGAAGCAAGCGTTGTTTCGGTGGCTCGACGGGCAGGATGCTTGGACACTCCAGGAGGTAATTGACCACATTGAGGATGAGTATGGGGTGGTCTACCAATCACTCCAGAGCTACTATGCCCTGCTCAGAGACGCTGGCTTCAGTTGGAAGAAGGCACAACCGGTTCACCCTGACAAGGTTGATACTCTGGTTCAGGAAAAAAAAGAGAACTTGAAGCGCTACTGGCAACGCATCAATCTGAGATCGCCGATGGACAATTAAGAGTTTTATTTCTCGACGAATGCCACCTGTTGTGGGGCGATATCAGTGGCTATGGGTGGAGCCGCCGCAAGCAACGGGTGGATGTGGAAGTCAAGTCTACCAAGCAACGACAGACCTACTATGGGGCATTGGATTATCTCACCAAGCAGTTTGTTGTCAAAGAGTACAGCGCAGGCAACGAAGAGAATACGGTTGCCTTCCTACAGTATCTCCAGTCTTTGTATGTTGAGAACACGCGCCTGGTGATTGTCTGGGATGGGGTGAGCTACCACCGCTCAAAGGTGGTGCAGGAATTTCTGGAGCAGACCAATGGAGGCTTACCGACTGAGGCGTGGAAGATTACCTGTATTCGCTTAGCCCCTAATGCACCTGAGCAGAATCCAGTTGAGGATGTTTGGTTACAAGCGAAGCAGTTTATTCGCAAGTATGCACGAATGTGTAGAAGATTTGGGTCGGTCAAGTTTCTGTTTCAATTGGTCACGCATTGTCAAACCTTTGCTTTCGCCAAGGCGTTTATGTACGGCTACTGTTCATCTCCTATCTAGGATGGCTGTAGAACCTCGACAACTGAATCACCGTGAGGGTGAAAGTCCCTCTCTACAGGTGCAAGTAGTAACAGCATCACCCCTACGGTAGCGACTGGTCATCAATCCGTAAAGCGGGGAGAAAAGGCGATAAACTGGAAGCCTCATCTGGTAGCCGCCGAGCATGAATCTATGGATAGCGCAAGCGAAGCTATGTCTGAACTGTCGTGAGTTGAACCCAGCCAAATCAGGCTGACAGGCTGGAGCCAAAAGGCAAAGGATATGGGGCGGGCGTTTACGGTTGCGACCCGTATGCACTCCCACTAAACCCGGCAGAAAGTAGCGTTCTAAGGATTCGATTACGGTGATTTGGAACGAAGTAACCGCTCATTGGCTCTTTAAGCAGGTCGATGCTCAAAGTAGGTGCCAACCGCAAGCCATGAGATGGAGAGATGGTCTAAGAAGCCAATGTCCAGAGTAATATCTGGGATATGCAGACGTAGACCCGATAGTTTGGAATGAATAGGTACAACTAGCAGTTGATAAGTCTAAAGCACAGTTGATGAAACTGATGATGGAATGGAGATTTATCCCCTGGCGAAAGCTGGAGCGACGAGTCTTTAAGCTGCAAACGCGCATATTCAAAGCCTCACGTCGTGGTGATATGAAAGCAGTTCGGCGACTTCAGAAGACACTGATGCGGTCATGGTCAGGCAAGTGTCTGGCAGTGAGGCGGGTGAGTCAAGATAATCAGGGCAAGCAAACGGCAGGGGTAGATGGCATCAAATCCCTCACGCCTGATCAACGGCTAGCGCTGGTGAATCAACTGAGGCTTTCCAGGCGGGCAAAACCAACACGCCGGGTTTGGATTGCCAAACCGGGAGGTGAAGGAGAAAAACGCCCACTTGGAATTCCGACCATTGCCGACCGCGCCCTACAAGCCCTGGTGAAATTGGCGCTGGAACCGGAATGGGAGGCTCGATTCGAGCCAAACTCCTACGGGTTCCGCCCCGGACGCGGATGCCATGATGCGATTGAAGCCATTTACAATGGGATTTTCCTGAAAGCCAAATATGTGCTGGATGCGGACATTTCCCAATGCTTCGACCGCATCAATCAAGAAGCTCTGTTAGCCAAGATCAACACGTTCCCGACATTACATCGCCAGCTTAAGGCATGGCTGAAGTCAGGTGTGATGGATCAAGGACAGTGGTTTGCGACATCTGCCGGAACACCCCAAGGCGGAGTAGTTTCTCCGCTATTGGCAAACATTGCCTTACATGGCATGGAAGAACGAATCAAGCAGGCATTCCCCCGATGGGACAGCCAGCGAGGGGGGCATTGTCAAGTGCCTCATCTGATTCGTTACGCCGATGACCTGGTGGTGCTTCATGCAGACCTGACTATTGTGCAACAATGCCAACAGATGCTCTCGGAATGGCTCACGCAGATGGGGTTAACGCTGCACCCCAGCAAAACTCGAATCACTCATACCCTCCACCCGCATGAAGGGAATCTTGGATTCGACTTCCTCGGCTTCACCGTGCGACAATTTCCGGCAGGAAAATATCGCACGGCTCATGATGCCTATGGAACACCCTTGGGGTTCAAGACCTTGATCCAACCCAGCGCAACGAGCATCAAACGACACCAAGGGAAATTGAAACAGATCATCGAGCGGCATCAAGCGGCAACCCAGTCGCAATTGATTGCTGCGCTCAATCCGGTGATTATCGGATGGTCAAATTATTTCTCCACAGTGGTCAGCTCTCAAGCCTACCAACGGTTGGATCATTGGCTGTATCTTCAGTTAAAAGACTGGGCAACGCATCGTCATCCTCGTAAAAGCCAGCGTTGGATTGCCAACAAATACTGGCACATTGACCGAGGAGAAGGATGGACGTTTGCAACGGTTTCCCCAGATGGCATTCAACGCTTAGCAGTACACAATCACACCGCGATAAAGCGGCATATCAAAGTCCAAAGTACTCGCTCTCCGTTTGATGCCGATTGGCTCTACTGGAGTATCCGCATGGGGCGACATCCTCAAGTCAATGGGCGGGTAGCTTTGCTACTCAAGCGACAAAAAGGAAGCTGTCCACTCTGCCGACTGTTTTTCAAAGATAGAGATTTACTGGAAATCGACCACATCATCCCTCGCTTAAAAGGCGGTAAAGATGAATTGAACAACTTCCAACTTCTCCATCGTCATTGCCATGATGTCAAATCTGCCAACGATGGCAGATGAGGTGTAGATGACAACTACCAAGCTATTGAGGAGCCGGATGAATTGAAACAGTTCATGTCCGGTTTTGAAGACCAGCGAGGCTGTCGCCAGCCTCGTTGAGTTTAATTATGCGGCGACAAACTCAGCAAAGCTCAATTCCAACAATAGCATTTTTACCTGGCTGAGTCTTCGCGAGTTTTAATGCTAAATATACTTCTTGAAATGATCTCCCATAACCAATTGAACACGTTAACCCAGGCGTTAATTGTGAGTACATAGCTTGCATTTCCAAAAGTGTATCTTCTTGAAGATTTCCCTTGAACAGAAGGTCGTCGCCTGCCTCAAATACGATCGCATTTTTGCCAAGTTTATCAGAAACAAATTTAGAGATTTTTGAAATTGCATTCGCTACATCTTTGCTTAATTTCCGAAAGCTGGATTCATCGCTACAGGCAAGAAAAAGTTCTTCCAATATCTTTCCTGTATCATCTCCATCCAATCCATAATACAAAGCGTCTTCTGGTGCTATATCAGCATACGTTAATTTTTTCATATGCTTCGGCTCTCTAGAAAGCTCACCACTTGATAGCAAAGGATGCACGATGTCTGTATAAAATTCAATAAAGGGAAACGCCATTTTGACGGAAAGTTCCGCCTTAAACTTCTCCAAGTCAGTTAAAAGCTTACCTTTATGTGTGGAACTATTTCTCAAGTACAGAATGAAATCATTGAACTTGCTAAAAAACTCTACATCAAAATCAGATGGTGCGTCTTTTTCAATTTTGGCTTGAATGATTTTCAGCTTTTGCCCAAAAGTTTTACGATCTACTCCATCAGGAGTATCAGTGAGGACAAATTTGCTCACTAGAAGGCGAATTAGATCCTCCACACTAGCCGAAATTGATGAAGCTGCTATTCGATAAATAGCGTTATCTTTACTTTGATCGCCTTGTAACTTTAATTGAATAGAATGACCCAAGTTATCCTTGAAAAACTCTCTATCAGAGGAACTTGGATCTATGGCTACATATCTATTAGTATGTGATTCTATAATCTTCCTGTAGCGTACCATTTCTGACAGATTTAGATACGCGATGCTATCCAGCCTAGTACTATCAGGGACTGGAGAATAGCAGGATAGCAAAATATCAGTTGGAAGAAAGCCTCTCTCTTCGGTTAGTTCAAACAACTTAGAGACATCGATCGTATATTGATTTCTTACGTCAAGAATGTATGAAGCTATTGAGAGTAGATTTTTCTGTAATGAAGTTCCATTTGTAATGTCAACAATAAGGCTTGATCCATTTGGAATACCTTTCAAAATAAACTCAATATAATCAACAAATCTTTTAATCGAGCCATCTTCTGATGTAATCTCAATGATTTTATCGACAAACAATTCTCGGCTTACACCATTTTCCTCCGTATGACTTACCCAATCTTCATTACTCTTTAGCTTGGCATAGGAGTCTCTTGAATGTACAACAAATATATTAGTTAGGCCCTGCCCAAATATTTCCTCAGCCTTGGCATTGGCTGCGATTACAGAGTTTGCAAATGTAAACTGATTGATGTTGCCGAGAACGAGCAGAGTTGTCATGTCTCTTTGATCACTTATGAATTGCTTGGTAACAACATAACTCAACTACACAAACAATGCAGAAGGTTTTTAAGCTTACCGCTTCAAGGCAACTCCAAACTAGCATTGTCTCCACCAGGAACTCAGCCGTATAACTATATATTAGAGAGAATTTTTCAGCCGATCCACCCAGTTTTGGGTGGATCGGCTGAAAAATTCTGCTGATCACTCCAAATTAGGTGGATCGACGGAGCTTTTCCGCATAATAGGCTTTTTAAGGTGGATCGGCTGAATTTTTCCGTATATCTTCATATGCAGTACTGATGAACTGGCGTGTATTATTTCTTACACATCATGCCTTCCCCGCTACCTACCCTTATGCAGCAACCTCCAAAGAAGCTGTTGGATCAAGTACGAGATGCTACCCGGCTGAAACACTATTCGTACCGGACTGAAGAAACTTATGTGCAATGGATTCGCCGCTACATTCTGTTCCACCAAAAGCGACATCCCAAAGACATGGGAAGTGCTGAAATTGAAGCCTTCCTGACTCATCTTGCCGTGCAAGAACAGGTGGCAGCTTCAACTCAAAACCAGGCACTGAACGCACTGCTGTTTCTGTACCGAGAAGTACTCAAGTTGGAAGTCGCTCAGGTCAATGCCATACGAGCAAAGCCCTCCCGCTATTTACCAACTGTACTTACCAAGGAAGAGGCATTGAGCGTTATCCAAAATATCGATGGCATCCCTCAGCTCGTTGTTAAGCTGCTTTACGGGTGCGGGTTGAGGTTGACTGAGGGATTGCGGGTGCGGGTTAAAGACATCGACTTCTCACAGCAGCAGATTATTGTTAGAGACGGAAAGGGCAGTAAAAGTCGTGTCACAATGTTGCCCTCAAGCGTAACAGATGAACTGCATGACCATTTGGTGGGAGTGAGGCGACGATATCAACTGGATTTAGGACGAGGATTTGGGGCAGTTCATCTTCCATTTGCGCTGGAGCGAAAGTACCCGAATGCGAATCGAGAGTGGATATGGCAATTTGTGTTTCCTTCCAGTCAGATTGCTAAAGACCCCCGTAGTGACTTGATGTGTCGCCACCATCTGCATGAGAGTAGTGTCCAAAAAGCTGTGAAGCAAGCAGTTCGAGCGGCAAAAATATCCAAGCGAGTTAGTTGCCACACCTTCCGTCACAGTTTTGCGACGCACCTGCTCGAAGATGGCTATGACATCCGCACGGTGCAGGAATTGCTGGGGCACAGAGCATGTAATTTTGAGTTTTGAGTTTTGAGTTTTGAGTTTTGAGTTTTGAGTTTTGAGTTTTGAGTTGGTAGATGGCAGCGGTGCAGCAGTGGGTTGAGCTGAGCGAGTGGTTTTACTGCAAGCAACGTTCATGCATTGTGAACAATTACGGCCACACACTTGTGTTTTACTACGCTTTAGTTTATGCTTTGCGATACTAGTTTTTCTCGGACCCGAAGAGGGCTAGTGGGCCGCTCAAGGCAGGCGATTCGGGCGCTGATCCAAGGTGCTACCAACACGCAAGGATCAGCTCACCTGACTCTCTGGTACTAGCAGAGAGCAAGGCTGTGTTGATTGTACTGTGCAGCGGTACCGTCTAGGCAGCCTCGTTTGATGCGTCCTGTAGTCAGGCATGGTGCCTTGAGCGATTTCTTGACCGAAATCAAACAAACGAGGCTACATTACAATGACTACCGAGTTTAACGAAGAGCTGAATATCTTCGATGATGAGAAATCGCAAATCTGGATTATCGGCACTCGAGATCAAGTGCTGCATCAGATCAACGAGTTCTACGTCAAGCGGATTGCCACCGACCGAGTCCGGTTTACACCAATCATTCCGGCTCCCTTCGCCAAAGGCAAATTCATGGCCGTGCTAGAGCGATAGGAGACCGCTGGCAGACCGTTAACAAGCAAAAGAGGAGCAGAAAAGGGCTATTCCCTCTGCTCCTTCTATCTAAACAGAATCTAACAATTTCCATTCAGCCGGCTGACTAACAGGGTCGGCTGTTAACTGCTTTGCAACAGCAAGCTATGGTCATTGGTAGTTGCGTGACTCCCCACTCCCCACTCCCCTCGTTCGGCGAGGCTCACGAGCCGCATCTCCCCACTCCCCACCCAATAGCAGAAACTCCCAATTTTCATTTACTGGTAAAAATTTATATAAGCCCACCGCAAATTTCGTTCAAAATTCACAAATTACGATATATATCGTAATAGCCCCTAAATATAGCGGTGAGTCTGCGAACACAAGTTCGGTAGACGCTATTCCTTGTCCTTTCACTGGATTCAGTTTCCTGCTGTGAGCCAACCTTCATCCGAGCGTCAGTCTATTCAGTTAGCCATTCTCAGCCTCCTCTTACCTGTCAGCGCCACTGGTCTTTTGGGAGCCTTGCAGTACTACTCCTGGGGTGGTGCCGTGACGCCCATGTCGGCCACCCTGTTGAGCGAGGGTGCAAAGACGCTAGATATGCAGGCTATTGACAGCCTGGTAAACCGGATGAGCGGCAGACCCCAGCTTTCGCCTTTACCTCAACCCAAGGAAGATTGGCAGTGCGAAGTAGTGGTGGTCGGAGGTACCCTGGGCGGTATTTCGGCGGCTTCGCAAGCGATGCAGGCTGGAGCGCAAACTTGTCTGATTGAACTCGCTCCTTGGTTGGGGGGGCAGATCAGCTCCCAAGGCGTGTCCGCGATTGATGAATCTGCAGCGATGCAGGCAGCACAAAACTTCGGCCAGAGTTGGAAAGACTTTAAACAACTAATTCGAGATCAGAAGGTCACCCTACCCGCTTGGACCGGCATTCAGAGTTCGCAATCGGTAAGTAGCCTGAATAGCTGCTGGGTGGGTGCGCTCTGTTTTTTGCCAGAAGCGGGTGCAACCGCATCAGAGCAGCTTCTAGAAATGTCTGCCCAGCATTCCCCCAACAGCCGATGGCAGGCTTCTACGGCCTTTAAGGGAGCCGAATTTGACCCAACTGGACGGCAGATCACCGCTGTTTATGCCGTGCAGCGCATTCCCCGGCAAGCCGACTATGTGCCCCTGGGGCGACCTTCCCAGGAGTTTCCGAGCTGGTATTCCTGGTCTAGCGATGATCAGTTCGAGAAAGTGCCGATTCGACTGCAAGCGCCGCCGGGCAAATCCATGCTAGTGATTGATGCCACCGATACCGGCGAGTTGATTGGTTGGGCTGGGATTCCCTACCGGCTTGGTTCCGAAGCGCGCACCACCACCAGCGAATCATTTGCCTCCAAACAAGATAATCCAGACTGTACGCAGGCTTTCACCTACCCATTTGCGATGGCCATTCTGGATGACCAGGGCAGCAGCTTGGCCGACTTAAAACAACTCCAGCCAGACTACTCCCGCGCTGAGCATCGCCAGGATTACGACCTGCAAGGATTCCCGATGTTTAAGGGCGCTAGTGTTTTCAATTACCGTCGCATTGTTAGCACTAAATCTAGCGATCCCCGCGAAGATACTCCAGCCTTTGGCGACATTACTATGATTAACTGGAATCGCGGCAACGACTGGACGATAATGAACCCGCCTCTGGTTCTGAACGAAAAGCAAATCACTGCCTCTGGTCAGCATGCTAACTGGATGGGTGGCTTGTCTCTGAGTGCGCTCCGCCATGCCGAAGAACATGCTCTGCTGTTTGCTGAATGGCTAATGGAAACGCAATCCAGCCCGCAGTTGCCCCTAGCTTACCTATCGGGCGACCACATGCCCATGGCGACCACCTCTGGTCTGAGCATGATGCCCTACATTCGGGAGGGGCGGCGAATCATCGGACGTACTGCCTACGGACAGCACGAGTTCATGATGCGGGAAGCCGATTTGCGGCGTGATATGCGGGGCAGTCGTGACTTTACCCCTACCGTTGTCGCCTTAACCCACTACAGCATCGACATGCATGGTTGCCGCTACCGCAACTGGGAAGAATCTTGGGAAGCCAGCAGTGCGCCAGTACGAGATGAAAGTTTGATTAAACCGATCTACATTCCGCTGGAAGCGTTGATTCCTCAAGGGGTGGACAATTTGCTAATTGGCGGTAAAAGTATTGCAGCTAGCCATATCGTCAATGGCTCTACTCGTGTCCACTATGGCGAATGGGTGATTGGCGGAGCAGCCGGAGCAACAGCAGGCTGGCTTGTGGCGCAGCAACCCGGACGTTTGCCGGTAGATATTAGCCAACAGCAACTGGTTCCCCAGCTCCAAAACCACCTGCGCCGACAGGGGCTGCGTTTGGAATGGTAGTTTTTGCGGAACCTTGGACAGGAATTTTCAGTCGTATCAGTCATATGTGCAAGCTGGATTCCTGTTTAATCGTCTTTAATTGTCCATAGAAAAGGGCTGCTGATTCTATATCAGTCAGTATCGGCCAGTAAACAGTATCGGCCAGTAAACAGTATCGGCCAGTAAATTGCCGAGTCGAACTACAGCCTTTTTCAGGTTAGTGAAGTACGAAAAACGGGGTGTAGGGGCACTGCCCCTGCGTGGGGGCGAAGCCCCCATACCCCCTGTACCTCACATGAGTGAAAAACGCTGTAAGTCAAACGAAAAGCAAAAACGACTTTAATTGGCTCGATCTGTCATTCAGTAAACGTCAATGAAGAGGGGTAATTTATTCAAATGATTTGCCCCAATTTTTCCTGAACATATCGAATTGAAACAATTGAGATTAACAGCGGTTAGGGCGATTTTAGGAAGCATTCTTAGGGTAAACCTCTAGTCCATAGAATGCTCTCAGTGCGCCATTAGCTCCAGATACTCAGACTGAGGCATATTAAAGCTATTTGAAATCCAAATCGTAGTTCGAGATTGGCTGATGCTTGCTTGAAGTATTAAAGAAACTAATTGTTAGCTGAAATTATTAATAAGCTCTATTTGTTCAGCAGGTTATAGTGAATCTGTATAGGCTGAGAAGTCGTTTGCAAAGCCCCTCATCCCCCTACCTATTCTGGGAGGCTTTCCCGAACCGTCGCTGTTCAAAATCCCCTACTGGTGAGGGATTATAGTCCTGTAGGCATCCCGGAAAGGGAGCGGCTCCAGACAGCGAGATCCGTTTCAAACAGCTTCTGAGAAGTCGTTTCTTTGGGAATTTGGTGCGCTAACTCCTAGAGCATGCTCTGCTTTTTCTTATGGAAATTCGCTATCGTTTGCTGAAAATTTGTGATGGCGCGATACCTAATTGGATAAATAAGTTTGTCGAGCAAATAATTTGGTTTCCTTATAAATCTTGCACCAATTTACTGCTTTGGATATATGTTTTGAAAGGCTTCTAAAGGTGTACCTTGTTGATGTGACGAATACAAACAGAAGGTTCTAAATTTTTCCGCCCATTGCTAGAGGTTCAAGGTTGTTCAAAGCTAGCGATTTGAACCTGATTTTAACCGGTTCTGTTTCGAACCTCTGAGAATTTTGACAGCACGAATTCAAAGCAAGGAGCAATCAACAATGGCTTTTCGAAATCTTCAAGTAGTAACGGGTGCAGCAATAATCGTGGCTGCTTTAGCAGCTGCACTTCCTGGTATGGCTCGTCCGGTCAGCCCATCAACCGCTGATCTGCTTAGCCAGTCCAACCGTCCCGTTAGGGAAGGCGTGCCGCAACTGTTGGAAAACGAAGTGCAGGGACAAGTTACGCGCATCAACGGTGATCAGGTCGAAATGCGACTTTCCAGCGGCGAAACGCGCACCTACACCATCTCCCAGGCTGAACAGCAGCGCAATCGCCTCGAAGTGGGTTCAGAAGTTGTGTTGACCGTGAGAGATGATTCAGTTATAGCGATTAGACCTGCCTCTGAAACCACAACCTCTGACAGCGCCACTTCTGGAGCCGCTGGTTCTAGTGAATCTTCTAGCTCTTCATCCTCAACGGTGATTCGTCGAGAAACTACGGTGCAGCAGACCCGACCTGCACCCGCTCCGGCTCCGGCTGCTGTAGATGACGATGATGACGACACCGGTGCAGCTCAACCTGTGCGCGGCCTCTGGTAAGCTACCGGCTGCTGTCCTCTTGATCGAATCAACTCCTTAAAATAACCAATTAGGCGCTGGAATTAGGTAAATTCTGGCGCTTTTTAGTGGGATATTTTCGGCTGTGAGGGGCTAGGATTTGAAGCCCGCGAGGTGGAGAGAGCAACCTAAAGCTGATCTAGAGGAGCTAGAGGTCGGCTCGGATCGTAAAAGAATAATCGCCACCCGGCTCTAGCTGGTAGTCGCACTTTTCGAGAAAGCGCGTCAGCGGCTCTTTGATCAGGGCACGGCCTAAAGATGGTTCAACCGACAGTTCGCCGCGCCTAAACCGCCACTGAAACTGCCACTCAAACTCGCTGGCACGCACTTCTCCTTCAATCTTGCCTTGTTGCCAAGACTGGTGCGTGATGCGGACATAGGCTGTGGTTTGAGGCAGACGCTTGCTCATAAGCAGCTTTGAAGGTAACAGTTACAGTTCGCCAGGTGAATTGGCTAGATGGACGGGCATAGAGCACTAAAGCTATCTAGCTCGAGCCACTTAGCCACTTCTCTCAGACTAAACCTCAGATCCAGTCAACCGAGAATCCATACTAAATAAGAATTATTTCGGGCGGTGTTTGGCCTTGCCTACTCTCCGCAGGCTGAGCTTATGACGGTGGTTTACCTAGAGTCCGTTACTTCAAAGACGCTACTTAGAGACCGAACCGGAAACAGGCTGAGCATCTGGCTCATACACCCATAGCACTAGCCCCTTGGGAACCCGCGTTAGCAGCACCGAGTTGCCCCGCTGAGTTAGGAGAGCTGCCTTTTGCCGAGCGGTCTCTACCGTCGGGAAGAACTTGACGTAGGCATAGTACTGCCCCTCATAGTAAATGGCGCTGGTGGGTTTGGGGGTATCGGGCAGCAGGATGTGACAGCGATCCACCAATTTTTGCGAAAAGATCGGCGTAGGTTCCATAGGCGAGGTGGGCGATTGCGACGAGCTAGAAGCCAAGCTAATCTGTGAACTAGAACGAGTAACCATGCTGGGCAACCTAAATCGAAAAGGGACAGAGCTGGAGCATAGAGCGGGTTGTATTCAAAACCTTAGCCAATCTTTGACCTAGTGATGACCCAAGGGCTGACTCAAGTGATGGCCTGAGTGACCTCTGTAACTTGGTCCCAACAACTTGGTCCCAACAACTTGATGCCAAGGACTTGATGCCAACAACTTAGAGATACTATAGAACTTTATGAAACGAATGTAACGAAAGTTTGCAATTCCGCCAAGGGTAAATTGGCGAATTTCATCAACTACCGGCGCAGTTGGTTAGAAATAGAGGTCACAATGGGGATTTTGGAGATTCTGGAAGCAGATTACCGCAATTTTCCGCGAAATCAGACTTACCGTATCTATGCTGAGGATGTCTATTTCAAAGACCCCCTGAACGAATTTAGGGGGCGAGGGCGCTATCAGCAGATGATCCAGTTCATCAACACCTGGTTTCTCGATCCCAATCTGGAGTTGCACCAGATTCAGCGGACGGACAACCAGATTCGCACCGACTGGACCCTGAGCTGGACAACGCCATTGCCTTGGCGGCCTCGGATCGTGATTTCCGGTTGGAGCGAGCTACAGCTCGATCATGAGGAGCAGATCATTTCCCATGTAGATTACTGGCACTGCTCCCGTTGGGATGTGCTAAAGCAACATTTTTCTGGCAAGGCAGCCACACCGTAAAGGTCGTTCCTTGGTTCAGCGTACTAGCCACCTGAATCTGGCCGTGGTGGTTCTCCACAATCACTTTGGCAATTGCTAACCCCAAGCCAGATCCTACCGGACGTTCAGAATGTTGGGTAGCCGGAGAAGTGCGAGCCGGATCAGCCCGATAGAACCGATCAAAAATGTGGGGCAATGCCTCTGCTGCAATTCCCACGCCCGTATCTTGTACCTGCACCTGCAGATAGGAGCCGCCGGCCAATTTGGTGCGCTGGAGACTCACAACAACCTTGCCAGAGCTGGCCGTGTACTGAATGCCGTTGCTGATTAAGTTGGTGAACAGGCGCATTAACTGATCGGCATCGGCAGCGATGGTGTAGGGAGAAGGGAGAAGCGTGTCAAGAGCTTTGTCAGAACCATCTAGCCTCGCATCCGCAGGCTGAAATAGTAGGGTCACACCTTTGTCCGCTGCTAGGGCTTGCTGCTCTTCTACTACATCTTGCAACAGCCGATCCAAGGCAATCCCATTGACCTGTAGGCCGGTAATGCCGCTGTCCTGTCGGGCTAAGAACAGCAGATCATCCACTAACCGACCCAACCGGCGAGTCAATCGCTCTATGACCCGCAATTGATCCTGTTGCAGGGACGGATCCGGGTCAGCCAGCGCCACCTGCACATTGGTTTGAATCACGGCTATCGGGTTACGCAGTTCATGGGAGGCATCGGCGGTGAATTGCTTCAATCGCTGATAGGAGTCTCGCACCGGCGCAATCGCCAAGCCCGATAGCAACCAACCAATCGCCGCCACTGCCCCAATCACCAACAGCACACCCAAACTCAAGTCACGAATTAACTGACGGCTGGGTTTGGTGACTTCAAACCAGGGATGGCTGACCCGCAAATAGCCCAACACTTGGTCGCCAATTTGCACCTGTTGAGTCACCTGTCGTAGGGCAAAGGTCGATGGATAGGGAAGCAGTAGTGGATCTGGTTCATCTCCCGTGGGGGTGAAGCGCCCATAGACCGTTTCCCCATCGCTGTTGGGGTGCAGCGGAATATTGAGCGGGGCAGAAAAGGTAGACCAGAGTAAATTTCCAGCAGCATTGAACCATTCCAGGTCGATGTGGTCATCTTCGACGGCGGCAGCATTGCTAGGAAAGCTGGCATCTAGGTTCACCCGCCAAGCAGACTGCCTGCCAGACTGACCATCAAACTGACCACTAGGCTGGCCACCAGACTGGGAACGTAGCTCTACTGGCTCAACTACTGGCTCAACTACTGGCTCAACTATCGGTTCAACTACAAGCGAGCGCTGTATAACTTCCACCACATGGTTCAGGGTATCGTCGATGCGCTCGACCAAGGTACTGCGGACATATAGATAAAATCCGGTGGCAAAAAGCAACAGCAGTACAGCAGTGACCCCGGTATACCAAAGCGCCAATCGCCGACGAGTTGCCTGAAACATAAAGCGGACCTAGAAAAGCGCAGATAGCATCGAAGTAAATTTCCCAATAAAAAGGGAGGTATCAACTACCTCCAAAATACTACTTTATTCAGCATTTATCAGCATTTAGTTGTCACGCTGATCGGCTTTTAATCAATTAATCAATGGCCTTCTTTACTTCATCTTTCACATTTTCAACCGAGTGACGCACCCGAGCCTCAGCCTGTTTGGCTTGCCCCTCAGCTTTGGCTTTTGGATCACCAGTAATATCACCAACAGCTTCTTGAAGCTTTCCTTCGACGTTCTTAGCAGTTGCTTCAATTCTATTTTCAATGCTCATTACCTTATCCTCCAGAAATTCACTTAAGTTTGCAAATTAATCAGACTACTTGCTGTCATCCTGCTGCCATCGAAGGTTTGCCAGTGGTTCAATCGATCACAGTTCAATTACAGCTTTGCGATCCGCAGTAGTCGATGTTATAGAGATAACTTGTCTTTGTTTCTCACTGCTTCTACCTAGAGGCTAATTTGGTCAACTGCTTTCCTACAACCTGAGGCAGAGGGCGGACAATCCATGAAAAACTTACAATTCTGTTTCTTCGCGCTATTGTCATATCAGCAAGATCATGTAGAATCTTATACAATTCCTCATATCAAATTTGTTGAACAATAAACGTTCAAAGTAAATGCTCAAAGTAGATGCTCAAAATATAAGTTTGTGCATCACTTGCGTATAACACTAAATGTATCATAAGTAACCATTACGAGAAGGTTATACATAGACGGGCATACGTTATAGTTGACAACAGCTGGCTTGGCATAACTGGTTAGAGAACCTGGTTTAGGAAACGCGCTACCGTTGACGAAAGCATGAATGCATTGAAAAAAGTAGTAATCCGCGGCGCTTTTTGGACGGTTGCGGGATATGGAGCGAGTCAGATCCTCCGCTTTGGTGGCAATTTGCTACTCACCCGACTCTTATTTCCAGAGTTTTTCGGGCTGATGGCCCTGGTGAATATTTTCATCATTGGGCTGAACTTGTTCTCGGATGTGGGAATTGGTTTGAGTATTATTCAAAACCGCCGAGGCGATGAACCCGCATTCCTCAACACAGCCTGGACTCTGAAAATCATCCGTGGATTGGGTATCTGGATTGCCTGTTTGTTACTAGCCACTCCCCTAGCTTCTCTGTACGAAGAGCCACAGTTGCAGTGGTTAATTCCCGTGGTGGGGTTGACTTCGATTATCGACGGTTTTACCTCTACCGCTGTTTATACGCTAGAGCGCCACATGGCGATCAAAAAGCTGACGCTACTAGAGCTAGCAGCCCAAGCGGTTCAAATTACTGTTATGACGGTTTGGGCGGCGATCAGTCCAACGCTCTGGGCTATGGTAGTTGGGGGTCTAACCTACAGCAGCGTTAAGCTGATCTGGAGCTATCGATTGATACCGGGATACAGTAACCGCTTTCAGTGGGAAAGTAGCGCAGTACGAGAGATTTTCAACCTCGGTCGCTGGATTTTTGTCTCTACCGCCCTCACCTTTCTAGCCGAGCAAGCCGATCGGTTGCTGCTAGGCAAGCTGTTTTCGCTAGAGCTACTGGGCGTCTACGGCATTGCCCTGATGCTTAGTGATGTGCCGCGCCAGGTTGTTGGGGCCTTGAGTATCCGGGTTGTGTTGCCAGCAACCTCCAAGCTAACGGATCTGCCTCGGCCTGAACTGCGAGCCAAAATCCTGCCCTACCGCAAGCGGTTGCTGCTGGTTACGATCGCGGGCATGGCGCTATTGATCAGTGCGGGCGATCTGCTGATCCTGACCCTCTACGATGAGCGGTACGCCGATGCAGCCTGGATGCTGCCGATCCTAGCGCTGGGGATTTGGCCGCGCTTGCTCTGCTCTACGATTGATTCTTCCTTGATTGCGCTGGGTGAAGTTCATTACACGGCGATCGGCAACTTTTTTAGACTGCTATCAACTGTAGGTGGGATTTTGCTGGGCTTCAACTTGGCAGGTCCAGTTGGGGCGGTGGTGGCCGTAGCGCTGAACGATTTGATGTACTACGCCTGCGTCAATTTTGGGCTGCATCGAGAAGGCATGGGCTGCTTTAAGCAAGATCTGAAGGCAACGGCACTCCTGCTAGGCAGCGTCGTTACAATCTGGATGGGGCGCTTAGCTCTGGGGATTGGTTTCAGCAGTTGGCAGACGCTGATGTCGGCCCTGCCCAACTCGTAGTGCCAATTCTCGCAGCAGGCGTCTACGCCCTCACCTCCAAAGCTCACCTCAAGCTGCTTCGCCTATGCCCCCCCTGCAAACCCCCCACAGTGGCTATCACTGGGACGGCTCAGATCGCCGCTTCTTTGAAGGATGGTATTACCGAGTCACCCTGCCCGAAGCTCGTCAAACCTTTGCCTTCATGTATTCAATTGAAGATCCGACCGGCGGCCAAGCCCACAGTGGCGGAGCAGCCCAAATCCTCGGACCCAACGACGAATACCTCTGCCGCACCTTCCCCGACGTTCAATCCTTCTGGGCCTGGCGTCATGCCCTCGGTTTAGGACACTGGCGACGACTTAACGCAACCAATGAAAGCAGCAAAATAACAGAATCATCTCCCCTCGTTCGGCGAGGCTCACGAGCCGCATCTCCCCACCTCCTCCCCCCCGCCCAATTCGATCACCAGATCCACGAAGGCTACCAGGCTACCGCCACTTGGCATCAGGGCATTTTGCGCGATCCGGGGTCCGGATTTACTGCTCGCTGGCAGTATGCAATTGAACCTGTTTACGGTTGGGGTGATGTAAATGAATCACAGCAATCTACGGCAGGATGGTTATCCCAGTGGCAGATTTTTGAACCAGGTTGGCAGATTTTGATGGCACATGGGTTGGCAACTGGTTGGATTGAATGGAATCATAAACGCTATGAGTTTGTGAATGCTCCTGCTTACGGTGAAAAGAACTGGGGTGGAGCATTTCCGCAGAAGTGGTTTTGGATCAACTGCAATTGTTTTGCCAACGAACCAGATCTAGCCCTAACGGCAGGCGGCGGTAGACGAGGTGTGCTGTGGTGGATGGAATCGGTAGCGATGGTAGGCATTCACTACAAGGGCAAATTCTACGAGTTCGTGCCCTGGAATAGCCAAGTCACCTGGGAAATTCAGCCCTGGGGTGATTGGCGAATGCGAGCACAAAATTCCCAGTATGAAGTCGAGCTAACGGCTACTACCAATTTACCGGGAACTCCCTTACGTGCACCGACCCAGCAGGGGTTGGTGTTTTGCTGTCGCGATACCATGCGGGGCCAAATTCATCTACAGCTGCGGCAGCGGGCTACTTCTAAGCTAATTCTGACTGCGACCAGCGACCTTTGTGGCTTAGAGACGGGAGGTGGCCCCTGGGATGGTGTATGGAAATCTGAGTAGTTGTTGACGCTTACTGCCCAAATTATCATAGACAATCGCTAGCCTGACTGTTGGGTTAACCAAGTTTCCTCTAGCAACCTGTCCAGTTCCACCCAACCCAGAACTAAATGCAGCAATCAGTGACAGAATAAAAGGAAGACAAAATTCATTTTTCTTAACGGTGCAAAACCTGTGATTGCTCAGCCCTCGTTTTCCCTTCGCCATTGGCTCAAAGGCTCCTTGTGGAGAGACATTTTTGCCGATAGTCTCACCGTCTTCTGGGGTGACTGGCTCGACCTCAGGGTACGGATCACGCAAGTGGTGGCCTCTGGCTTAGTTTCGCCTTTGATTTACATTCTGGCGTTTGGTTTGGGCTTGGGGAATGCGATGGCGCTCCAGCCTCCGGTGGGGGATAGCTATCTGCAATTTATTTTGCCGGGGATGGTGGCCCTCTCGTCGATGACGATCAGCTTTGGTGGGACCACCTTCTCGATCTGCGGCGAGCGGCTCTATTCCAAAACCTTTGAGGAAATCCTGCTGTTGCCGGTGCATCCGATGGCACTGTTCCTGGGCAAAATGCTGGCGGGTGTGGTGCGGGGGCTAATGACATCCGCTTCGGTGATTCTGATTGCGGTGCTATTTACCGGCAAACTCACCTTCCTTAGCCCGCTGTTTCTGCTGCTGCTTGTGCTCAACTGCGCCGTTTTTGCAGGGCTGGGCGTGATTGTGGGTTTGAATGTCAAATCGCTGGAAGGCGTCGGCTTGCTAAATAACTTTTTGATTGTGCCGATGTCGTTTCTGGGGGCTACCTTTTTTGACCCCCGCAGTTTGCCACTGGTGATGAAAGTGATTGTCTATCTGCTGCCCCTCACCTACACCAGTACGGGCCTGCGCGCCGCTGCCTACTTGCCGATCAGCGAATTTCCTTGGTACAGTATCCCAGTTCTCCTGATCATCGCCATAATTTTGGCCGCGATCGGAGCCTATCAATTTGCCCACCAGCAGGATTAATCCTTCCATGTCTTCTGACGATCTCCGTGCCACTCGCCTCGAAAAAGCCAATCAGCTCCGCCAGCAGGGGTTGACGCCCTATGCTTACCGCTGGGAAGTCAGCCATCACACCGCAGATTTGCAGACCAAATACGCCGATCTGCCTGCCGGAGAAGAGGTGGAGGTGGACGTGTCGGTAGCAGGGCGGGTTATGGCGCGGCGCGTGTTTGGCAAGCTGGCTTTCTTCACCTTGCAGGACGAAACCGGGCCAATTCAGCTCTATCTAGATAAAAAGACGATCGAAGCCTCGATGAGCGACGATGCGACAGCCTTCGAGCGGTTGAAGCAACTCACCGATGTGGGCGATATTTTAGGGGCACGCGGCACAATCAAGCGAACCGAGAAGGGCGAGCTGTCGGTGTATGTCCGCTATTTTGAAATTCTGACCAAATCGCTGTTGCCGTTGCCGGACAAGTGGCATGGCCTGACGGATGTGGAAAAACGCTACCGCCAGCGCTATGTGGATTTGATTGTCAATCCAGAAGTGCGACATACCTTTCGCCAGCGTGCTCTGATTACTGCCGCCATCCGTCGCTTCTTTGACGAGCGCGGCTTTTTGGAAATCGAAACGCCTGTTTTGCAAACCGAGGCCGGTGGAGCCGATGCCCGTCCGTTTATTACCCACCACAACACGCTGGAGATGGATCTGTATCTGCGGATTGCCACCGAGCTGCATCTAAAGCGCTTAGTTGTGGGCGGGTTTGAGCGGGTGTATGAGATGGGGCGGATTTTCCGCAACGAAGGAATTTCGACTCGCCACAATCCAGAATTTACCTCGATTGAGGTCTATCAAGCCTACGGCGACTATCACGACATGATGACGACCGTGGAAGAGTTGATCACCACCGTGGCCCAAACCGTGCTGGGAACGCTTCAGGTCAACTACCAGGGCCAGACGGTTGATCTGTCCCCGCCCTGGCGCAGAATTACCATGCATGAGGCGGTCCAGGAACAAACCGGGATTGATTTCGGTCAGTTCACATCGCTAGCGGAGGCAAAACAGGCTGCCAAAGCGGCTGGTCTCAAAGAGATTGAGGACTGCGACTCGATCGGTCGATTGCTAAATGAAGCGTTTGAACAAACGGTGGAAGCGACCTTGATTCAACCCACGTTCATTACTGACTATCCGGTGGAAATTTCACCGCTCGCCAAGCCGCACCGCAGTAAGCCTGGTTTGGTGGAGCGGTTTGAGCTGTTCATTGTCGGACGCGAAACGGCCAACGGCTTTTCGGAGCTGACCGATCCGATCGACCAACGTCAGCGGTTCGAAGCCCAGGCCGCTCGTAAGGCCGCCGGAGATTTAGAAGCGCATGATATTGATGAAGATTTTGTTACCGCTCTGGAATATGGCCTGCCCCCTACGGTAGGAATGGGTATGGGAATCGATCGGTTAGTGATGTTGCTATGCGATTGTGCCAGCATTCGCGATGTGATCGCCTTCCCGCTCTTAAAACCAGAAGTGTCATCGGGAGAGTAGCACGTTGAAGCCTCTGAGAACCACGAACCAACCCAGGCGAAGATTGCTGCCGCTAGCGGGAGCGCTGCTGCTGCTGATTGGCTGCACCCAAAAACCAGAACCCACTGCCGAGGTTGCGCCTTCACCCACGGTGGTTCTGCCTGCTCCTTCGCCCACGGTCTCACCCACTCCCTCTGCCAGCCCCACGCCTCAGCAGCAAACCTACCGCGAAAAGAGCGGTCTGTTTCAAATCTCGTTCCCCAAGGGCTACTCCCACAAAACCACCGGCAGCGGTGTCGCCTTTGTTTCGGCAGATCAGAATTTTGCCGGAGCGGTCGATTTTGGCTCGGCTGAAGGCAAGCAGCTCAATACCCAACAGCTAGAAGCATCGTTGAAAACCGAATTTACCAACCGCCTCGAAGAAGTCAACTGGCAAACTTCTCAGGTGCAGCCCGATGGTAGTCTGCGTATCGACTGGACTGGCAAAGACAAGAGCGGCAATGCCCTCGATGCGGTCAGCATTGTAGAACAGCGGGGCAATTACATTTTTGTGCTGAATTTGTTTGGCATCAACAAGCCCTACCAAAACTACAACACCGACGCAGAAGCCATCGTCAATAGCTATCAGGTCCAGCCCCCTGCTGCATCGCCATCATCCCAGAGCAGCAATAAAACTCAGACTAACAACAAGCCTCAGAACCAAAAGCAACCGTAAATAGAAACCTGAGGCGGCAACATCTTCTATTTCCCCAATTATTTTCCTTAATGCGGTTGCATTTGCGGCGCAATCTCGGTAATGTATCAGATTAAGATTGTTGCTTCTGTGGGCACAATCCGGCTACCCAAAAATTTAGCCGTCGCCCCTAGCTGTTGAGAGCAGCACCAGGGCGACTAACCCCTTCGACTGGTTCCAGCAGTCTGGGAGGCTAGTGGAGTATTTTAACACTCCTTAGCCATCCTGCGCTGTGCTTGGCGGGGTGGCTAAATTTTTGGGGTTTCTTCCAACCCCAAACATTCCAAGGAGTATTCTGATGGCAGACGAGTTTCTGTCCGATTTACCGTTCCCGCTCAATTCACCCAATCCTGCCTCCGGTTCCACCTTTGATAACCGCGAGCGTTTACGTTTGATTCTAATTGGCTCTACCGAAGGCGTGCGCGAAATGATTCACCGTCAACATCAAGCTGGTATTGCCGATGCCGGTGCCTGGAGTCGCTTATTGCCGGTGCCCAACTCCGATGAGGTGATGAGTATCCTGATGCTGTATCGCCGCCGGGAGTGAGACCGCTCCCATCCATCCTCCCCTCACCAAGACTACGGTGTACACACAAGTCCTCTCAGCCCCCTTTTCTAGGATGCCCGCAGGGCTATAATCCCTCATAAATGGGGGACTTTGAGAGACTGTTTGTAAATGAATTTTAAGAGGCTAGAATCGACTTCCCATCTGATCCTCCCTAACCCTCCTTAAATAAGGAGGGAACCGAGTTAAATAAGGAGGGAACCGAGTTAAATCTCTGAAGTCCCCCTTTTTAAGGGGGATTTAGGGGGATCTCAATCTTTGTTTACAAACAAGCTCTGAGTAAAAGTTAGGCCAATTTTTCCAAAGATTCAGACCTAATTAGGTTCGAAAGTCCCCCATTTATGGACATGTGAGGAAACAGGTTGAACTGTTGGAACACCATGCCCACCTCGGCTCGGAGTTGCCGTAGCTGTTGCGAGCTTAAATTGGGCTGCGACAGATTAAACAGATTAATGTTGCTCACAATCAGCCGGCCACCGTTGATTGTCACCGTATTTCTAGGTATGATTCTGGGGTCGCTGATTGGCATTGCCTGCCTGTCGGCCTCACGAGCCTTGAGTGTAGCTGCCCGCATTTATGTTGATTTCTTTCGAGGCACACCATTGCTCGTGCAATTATTTATGATTTATTTTGGCCTACCAGCCTTATTCAAAGAAATTGGTGTGGCCTTTTCGCTGAACCAATGGACCGCCGCCGTGATTGGATTGACGTTGAATAGTGCCGCTTATATTGCAGAGATTGTCCGAGGAGCGATTCAGTCCATTGAATTAGGACAGCGAGAAGCCTCAGAATCTCTGGGCTTGGGACCCGTTCAGACCAGGCGTTACGTGATTTTTCCCCAGGCATTCCGCCGCATGATTCCGCCCTTGGGCAATGA
This sequence comes from Leptolyngbya sp. NK1-12, assembly GCF_032598965.1. Taxonomy (NCBI): domain Bacteria; kingdom Bacillati; phylum Cyanobacteriota; class Cyanophyceae; order Leptolyngbyales; family Leptolyngbyaceae; genus Leptolyngbya; species Leptolyngbya sp. NK1-12. The sequence goes on along the minus strand of NZ_CP053586.1, from coordinate 3,103,731 downwards.
GTTTATCAGCCTGTTGAAGGACACAAGTTTGGTAGCCGTGATCGGGTTCGAGGAATTGTTTCGACGAGGGCAGTTAATTGTGGCCCAAAACTATCGGGCATTTGAGATCTATTTCTCCGTCGCGCTGGTTTATTTAATTTTGACGCTGCTGTCTTCCCAGGTGTTCGGGCAGTTAGAACGATGGATGAACCCTCTAGAGCGGGCCAAGGGCAGACCCATTCAAACCTCTCAGGCTGGCAGCTAAATGTTAGAAGGAGTACAAATCCGATGGAAAAACAGGGTTGGTTTAAGGGTTGGTTTCAAGGTGGGATCAGGTGCATTCGTCTACGACAGCGGTTCGGATTGGCGCTGGTGGGTTTTGTCGGGGTGCTATTGTTTGCGGCTTGCAGTCCAGATCAGGCCACCAGCCCAACCCCGGCCAGTCCGACCGATCCGGCCCAGCCCTCAGTGCTCAGGGTTGCGATCAATCCAGCATTTCCACCGTTCGAGATGAAGGCCGCCGATGGCTCTCTGACGGGGTTTGACATTGACCTGATCAATGCAATTGGCGGCACCGCTGGGTTTATTATCGACTTCGACGAAATGGTCTTTGACGATCTAATTCGCAGCATCTACGGCAACCAGACCGATGTGGCCATTAGTGCCATTACGATCAACCGCGATCGGGCGGAGCGGGTCTCCTTTTCACGCCCCTATTTCAAATCTGGTTTAGCTATCGCTGTGGCAGCCAATAATACCGATATCACCTCGGTGCAGTCGCTTCAGGGCAAACGGATCGGCGTCCAGCGCGGCACCACCAGCGAAGCACAGTCCCAAGCAATTCCCAACGCCAAAGTGCGCCAAACAGCCTCGGCTCCAGAAGCGCTGCAAGCCCTCGCTAAAGGCGAAGTCGATGCGGTGATCAACGATGCGCCAGTGACTACCTACCTGATCAACAGCGGCGCAGTGCCCGGTTTGAAGCTGATTGCTCCACCCCTGACCGAAGAGTATTATGGCATTGCCACGCCCAAGGATTCGCCGAATCTAGAAAAAATCAACGCGGCGCTAACCACCCTATTTAACAACGGCACCTACGCCCAAATCTACAAAAAGTGGTTTGCCACCGAGCCGCCCCAGCTACCGGAAACTGCGCCAATTTAAGGCATTCCATTCAGCTTCAGCCCGTCCGCCCTCTAAAATAAGGGGGATGATTTTGTTGCAGACGTTACGGTTCGAATCATGACCCACCCTACCGATGTTGCCACCTTGGTGCGCTGGATGGCTGCCGATTTTAGCAATCAGGCCCAGGCGATCGAAAATCCGCCCTTCTATGCCCATATCCGCGTTTGTATGCGACCCTTGCCCTACAAGTTGCTCTCAGGAGTAAGTTTGTTTCTCGAGCAGGCCTACGACTACATGCTGAATTACCCCTACCGCCTGCGCATCCTCAAATTCACGCCCCAAACCGATCACATTTTGCTGGAAAACTATCTGGTCCAGGACGAAGCAGCGTTCTATGGCGCGTCCCGCAATCTCGATTTGCTGCACACGCTAACTTCCGAACGGATCGAAAAATTACCAGGCTGCGACATGCTGGTGGAATGGACCGGCAAAAGCTTCAAAGGCCGAGTGGAACCCGGCAAGAATTGTGTCGTCATCCGAAATGGTAAAAAGACTTACCTCGACAACGAATTTGAGATCGACGAACACCAGTTGCTCAGCCTGGATCGGGGCAAAGATCCAGAAACCGATGAGCTAGCTTGGGGGTCGGTTGCCGGACCGTTCCATTTTCTGCGGCGCGTCAGTTTCGCCGATGAGGTCGAGCTAGGCTAGAATCGCTGCTCGGTGCTTGATACAGCTTGGCTTGATGTAGCTTAAATCACGTTTAATCAGATAGGGGTACGGAAATAACGCTCGATTTTCAGGATTTGAAACGGCGAATTAAACAATTGCGCCCTACTGGCAATTGAATTATTATCTGTACTGAGATTTGCACTGAGATCTGCATTGAAATCTGTTCGGTAAGCGAGCGAGCGATAGTAGCATAAGATACGATCCTCATGGATTCATGGTCAGATTACTACAACCGCCGTATCACGCACCACCAGACTACCTATCTGGAGGAAGAGCAGCTCTATGGCCATCTGTTGGACTGTGTCCGAACTGAAGCCCCGGAGGAACTGCTGGCCCGGTTTCGCATGCTGTTTATCGAGGCCGGCGGCTATGCCGATCACGCGGTTTGGCAAGCCTTGAAGAAAATTGTGGACTCGCCCTTTGTTGAGAAAGACTTTAAGTTTATCCTCAACCGCAGCTCCTACATTTTTATTAACCACTGGCTGATGCAGCCGCGATTGCACAGCGCTATCCCCGAACTCGTGGCCCTGTTTGACGCCAACCCATCTGGTCTAGGCCGCTCTCGCACCACCCAACGTCTGCGAGACCTAGTGCGGCAGTTTCGCACGACCGACCAGTACATGGCGCTGAAGCGCATGGCCCAAGTAGTGAGCCAAACTCCTGAGGGGACCGCCAACGGAGGCAGCACGCTGGGCACCCTGATTCGCCGCTACCCCTGCCTCTACAACTACAATCTGCTCACGACCGACAGTACCGATGAGCAGCGCCGCCGCGTTCGCCAAATCAAACGCCATGTGCAGCGCCAGTTCGAGCGAGATCTGGCCCAATATGCCACCTTCAAACTGTTGCAAGGCGACATCCCAGCTGAGCAACCCAAAGATCTGCGCTCATCCAAAAATCCAACCCTCCTCAGCGATCGCCGTCTCGATCGAGCCTTACAGCAATTTGGCGGCAAAATTGACGGCTCCAATACCTACCACGACTTGGCGCAGCGCTTCCTCACCTACAGTAGCCACGCCCGTTCCTATCAGGGTTTCAAAACCGATCTCTACGAATACCTGACCGATTCGGTAGATGCTAAGTACGGCAACCGGCAATTCAACCAGCGCCTCTATAGCCACCTGCAAACCATTCTGCCAGAGCACGACGAGCACCAACTCAACGATGTGCTGCTAATTGGTACCTGCCGTAAGCTGCTCAATTTCCTGGTGGTCGAAAACTCGCAGTGCCCGAATCACGCTATTTTTGTTGACCTCACCGGCAATTTGGGCATCACCGCCACGATTGGCCTGCTGCTAAAAATCGTCCTGATCTGCCGTAAGGTCAAACCCTATCTCGAAAAGCAGTTCGCGATTCTGTTTAAGCACTACGAAACCTGCACCCGCGACAGCGTCACCTGGCTGATCGATTCGCTAGAAAATCTCAATGTTGCCTTCAGCATCAACTTTGGCAGCCTTAGTCTGTGAGTTGTGAATTGTGAGTTTTAAGTTTTGAGTCTTGTAGATTGCTTCTGCAAAGCAGGGGTATGGAACCTGCCTGATGCACACGGAAAGCCTACTCCCACGAAACCGTCCTCACAGGATCCCTAGCTCAGCAACCGGCTTAATATTTTTAAAACCCAAAACCCAAAACCCAAAACCCAAAACCCAAAACCCAAAACCCAAAACTCAAAACTCAAAACTCAAAACTCAAAACTCAAAACCCCACCCTTGACTACCTTCATCTACCTCCACGGTTTTGCCTCCAGCCCGCAATCCGCCAAGGCCCAGTACTTTCGCAACCAGTTTGCTTCGCTGGGTATCCCACTGCAGATTCCCGATCTGAATCAGCCTGACTTTTCCTCCCTCACCCTGACTCGCCAATTGCAGCAAATCGAGACGCTCTTGCCCGTCAACGATCCGGTAGTCCTGATTGGCTCCAGCTTTGGGGCGCTGACGGCAGCTTGGCTGGGAGAACGGTTCCTGCAGATCGAGCGCTTGGTTTTGCTGGCTCCGGCATTTCAGTTCCTAGCCCACTGGCAACCCAGACTGGGCGCAGAGTCGATGCAGCAATGGCAACAAACCGGCTCGCTGCTGGTCTACCATTATGGTGCTCAACAACAGCTCCCTCTCCGCTATTCGTTCATCACCGACCTAGCCCAATACGATGAAACCACACTGCACCGCTCGGTCCCGACACTGATTTTGCACGGAACACAAGATGATGTGATTCCCATTCAGGCCAGCCGCGATTTTGCTGCCGATCGTGCCCATGTCCAACTCCTAGAACTGGAAAGCGATCATGCCTTAGTGGATGTGGAGGACACACTCTGGCAGGCGACTCAGGCGTTTTGCCAGCTTGCCAAAACTTAGCTGTCCCTGCGGAGGCGAACAATTTCCATAGCTCTGCTTCAATTTCTAGTCATGCTCAGATTCTGCTTGCTGTCGCTGCTGATTGCTCCTCTGCTGGTGCTACCGCTATCCGGCAGAGCTGAATCCTTCTCACAGAGCGACGTAGAAAAAATTACGTTCGACCTGACTGCTATCTCACCGGCTGGTTTGATTGGCGGGGCAACCAGCCTACAGTCCGTCAGCTACGAATTTTGCATTCCAGCCAGCGAAACTCACCGCATTGAAGTCCAGGCGATTGATCCGTCTGTACAATATTTCCCCCATTCCAGAGGTCGGATTGGCTGTGGTGACGACCAGATTCTCTGTATTGGCCATACTCATCAGCCCCGCTGGCGCGAAATTCTGCACCAACTTGCCGATTTGGACTACGTAGAACGGATCGATCGGTTTTGGGGAGAGTAGTGACACCGCAGCCAAGTCGAAGCGCAAACGCCAAATGCAAATCCCGGCAGTCCATCTGCCGTTAGAATGGGGAATGCGTCGTCCTAAGCTTAATCTCTATGTCTGTTCGCGTTCGTATTGCTCCCAGCCCAACCGGAAACCTGCACATTGGTACCGCTCGCACGGCAGTTTTTAACTGGCTGTTTGCTCGGCATCAAGGCGGCACCTTTGTCCTACGGATCGAAGACACCGATCTGGAGCGGTCGCGGCCTGAATATACCCAAAACATTCTGGATGGGCTAACCTGGCTCGGCCTCACTTGGGATGAAGGACCCACGTTCCAGACCAAGCGGATGGATCTGTATCGCCAGAAGGTGCAGCAATTGCTGGATCAGGGTTTGGCTTACCGCGCCTACGACACACCCGAAGAACTAAACGCGATCCGGGAAGCTCAAAAAGCCCAGGGGCAGGCTCCCCGGTACGACAATCGCCATCGCGATTTAACCCCAGAGCAGGAAGCCGCCTACATCGCAGAAGGACGCAAGCCGGTGATTCGGTTCAAGATCGACGATGAGCGAGAAATTGCTTGGCAAGACTTGGTGCGCGGTACCGTTACCTGGAAAGGCCGCGACTTGGGTGGCGATATGGTGATTGCCCGCGCGGCAGATGCCGACGACATCGGTCAGCCCCTCTACAACTTTGTCGTGGTGGTGGATGACATTGATATGCAGATCAGCCATGTAATTCGCGGCGAAGACCACATCGGCAACACGCCCAAACAGATCTTGCTCTACGAAGCTCTGGGCGCAACCGTTCCCCAGTTCGGCCACACGCCGCTGATTCTCAACCAGGCCGGAGCCAAACTCTCAAAGCGAGATGGCGTCACCTCGATTTCCGACTTTCAGAAGATGGGCTACACGGCTGAGGCGCTTGCTAACTACATGACGCTGCTGGGCTGGTCGCCTCCGGAAGGGATGAATGAAATTTTTAGTCTAGAGGAAGCAGCGCAACACTTCAGCTTTGAGCGCGTCAATAAAGCTGGAGCCAAGTTCGACTGGGATAAGCTCAACTGGATCAACAGTCAATACCTGCACCACCTGCCGGTCGAGCAACTCACCGATCTGCTGATTCCCTACTGGCAGTCTGCTGGCTATGAACTCGATCCAGTGGGCGACCGGGCCTGGTTAGAGCAGTTATCTGCTCTGATTGCTCCCAGCCTGGTGCGGTTGGAGGATGCTGTCGCCATGACGCGCTATTTGTTTGTAGCCGATGTTGGCTTTACTGATGCTGCTGCCAATCAGCTCAAACTGCCGGGAGTAGGCACAGCCCTGCAAAGCATCCTTACGGGCCTCAAAACGACGGAACTGACCCCAGATACGGCCCAGAGCTTGATCCAGCAAGGCGTTGAAGCCGCCAAGGTGAAGAAGGGTGTAGTCATGAAATCGCTGCGGGCGGCCTTGACGGGCGATCTGCAAGGACCGGAACTGGTGCCATCCTGGTTGCTGTTGAATCAGCACCAAATCGATCAGCCGCGTTTGCGTCAAGCCTTAGCTGTGGCAGAATCCAGTTCGTAGCCACGACAATCAAGCCGTGATAATCAAGCTGTGATGATCAAGCCGTGACAACCAACGACAATTGAATCTAATGAAAACTTGTATCGGAAATCTGGGTGACTGCTCGATTGCAAAATCTGCTGCTGCGATTTTGATTGGGGTTGGTGCATTTGTCGCGATTGCTCAACCGGGTCTAGGGCAGAGTCCTGAACCTGTCTCGCCATCCCCTGCCTCGCCATCCCCTGCCTCGCCAGCTCCCGCTTCTCCCCCCCCTGCCTCTCCCACGATTTTTGAAAACGTCACCCTGGCTCCTGGCTTTAGTCCGGATCCAACCACGGTACGGGGCATCAGTGGCGGTCCCCAAGCAGCAAGTGAGATAGCAGGGCGGGCCGAAACCGTCACCGGACCTTGCAATGGCTTTGTGGATGCCCAACCTGACCACACCCTCACCTTGACGCAGTTCTTTAACTATCTGAGGTTGCAAGTGCAAAGCTCAGAAGACACAACGCTAGTGATTCGTGGACCGGGCGGCACCTGGTGCAACGATGACTACTCCGGCAAAAATCCTGGACTGGCGGGGCAGTGGCTGTCTGGCACCTACGAGATCTGGGTCGGCTCCTACGACGAAACTGGCTTTCATCCCTATGTGATTCGGATGACGACACAAAAGGACTAGCGGGGCAAACACAGTCAGACATTAGCGCCGCTGTATCAAATCTCGGAATGCCTCTGTGTTGCGGATAGCGTCGAAATTCACGTCTGTCTGGGCCATCACTCGATACAGATTGGGACTCAGCACAATGGCCCGGTGTAGATTTTTGACAGCCATCTCCACATCTTCACGCAGTGCATAGGAGCAGGCTTTGCCATACCAGGCATTAGGATTATCGTTTTTATAACGCAACGACTTATCGAAGCTCACAATTGCCTCATCGTGACGGTCCAGCTTGGTCAACACCAGGCCGCGATAGTTCCAGGCGTAGTAGCAGCTCCGTTTGAGGGCTAAGGCCGTATCTAGGCTGGTCAAAGCATCCTCGTAGCGCCGCAGCGCCGCCAACGACACGGCTCGACTGTACCAGGCCCGATAGTTGTCGGGCTTGTACTCGATCGCTTTATCAAAGCTGGCAATCGCTTCTTTGTAGCGGTAAAGACAGGCAAAGGTGTGGCCTTGGTTGTACCAAACTTTGGCATTTTCCGGGTCAAACTTAAGGGCTTTGGCAAAGCTGACAATTGCTTCGTCATAGCGACCCAGCTTGGCTAGCGCAATCCCTTTACCATGCCATGCCAGCGTAAATTTGGGTTTGATTCGGAGTGCCTTCTCAAAACTAGCAATCGCCTCTTCGTGGGAGCCAAGTTCATAGAGGGCACAGCCGCGCTGGCCCCAGGCTTCGTAGTGATCTGGCTGCTGGTCCAAAAGCTTGTCAAATCGAGCAACTGCCCCTTCGTAGCGGCCTAGTTTAAACAAAGCGTTGCCTTGGTCGTACCAGGTTCTTAATTCTTGATTTTGACTCATAGTCAGCTTGAGCCTGGAGTCGATTCCCATATACAGGATTGGATGCACTGGCCAAAAGCCAGCAAGATCAGGAAGTCCCCGTCGAAGCAAGAAGTTCAAGCTGGGGATGGATATCAAACGCGCTGAGGAGCAAGATTTGGCTTCTATCACAACGGCGCACTGGTAGGAGCAGAGCTGATTCATCTCCAGTGTTCCCAGCTTCCACCCGGCCCAGCCGCTTTAATGAAATCTTACTCGTAAAATTTGAAAAGTTGCGGTAGAAAGCGGTTGCAAAGACGGGGCTTCAACGTATCTTTAAAGGTTTGCTGGAATTGGAGCACTTTGCTTTACGGCTTCCACAAGTTGCGGCTTCACGCTCTTAGCTTTGCTGGCCCAATGGCTTCAATGGCAGCCTCTAGGGCAATCGCCGCATGAGTCCAGTGGGTGCCGCCTTGACAAAACACGACGTAGGGTTCTCGCAGCGGACCATCTGCCGAGAACTCAGACGTACTGCCATCAATAAAGGTACCGCCCGCCATGACCAGTTCGCTCTCGTATCCTGGCATTTCGGCAGGAACGGGGCTGAGGTAGGAGCCAATCGGCGAATGCTGCTGAATTGCATGGCAAAAAGCGATCACTTTTTCGGCAGAGCCAAGCTTAATCGCCTGAATCACATCTCGACGTGGTGTTAGCGGCAGCGGGTTCACCGGGTAGCCCAATTGGTCAAACACATAGGCCGTCAGATGATTGCCTTTCATCGCTTCCCCCACCATCTGCGGCGCCAGAAACAGCCCCTGAAACAGCAGCCGATTTTGGTCAAACGTGGCTCCGCCGGCACTGCCAATCCCAGGAGCGGTTAACCGACAGGTGGCAGCTTCGACCAAATCAGCCCGTCCGGCAACATAGCCACCGGCTGCAACAATCGTGCCGCCCGGATTTTTGATCAGCGAACCGGCGATCAGATCGGCTCCCACCGCAGGAGGTTCCTGATCGGCCACGAACTCGCCATAGCAGTTATCGACAAAGCAAACCGTATCGGGATTTTGCTGTTTCACCAGGTAAACAATTTTCTCGATATCGGCCATCGAGAGGCTAGAGCGCCAGGAGTAGCCACAGGAGCGCTGGATCAGGGCCAGTTTAGTTTCGGGACGCACTGCCTGCGATAGAGTTTGCCAATCTATTTCTCCAGTCTCCGTTAGTTCAAGCTGGCGATAGGAGACGCCAAATTCCCGCAATGAGCCTTGTCCCTCTCCGCGTAACCCAATCACTTCTTCCAGCGTGTCGTAGGGAGCACCCGCCACCGCCAGCATCTCGTCCCCCGGACGCAGCACGCCATAGAGGGCACTGGCAATTGCATGAGTTCCCGAAACAAATTGCACTCGCACTGCTGCCGCTTCGGCTCCCACAATCTGGGCAAACACCCGATCCAACACTTCCCGCCCCAGATCGTTATGCCCATAGCCTGTAACGCCAGCAAAATGGTGGACTCCGACTTGATGTTGCCGAAAGGCGGCTAGCACTCGCTGGAGATTTCGCTTGACCTGAGCGTCAATACCAGAAAAAATTTGAAATAGTGCCTGTTCTGCCCGCTGAAGCTGCTCAACGCTGCTAATTTTCACCTGATCTCCTGAATTTGGGGAGAAACTACCGCAATTTCAAGCCAATTCGAATATTAGATTTCAGCGTCTTGGCCTCCTAAAGACCTATCTCTGAGGAAAGCTGACCATCAATTTAATTTCAGTCACACTCTTAGCTAAGTCGCTATCAAGATTACGAACTAAAATCTGAAATTGGCTGTTTTGCGGGATCTATTGTCGCGCAGATCGGGCTGCACTGTTCACATTGAGACTTTTGCATGACTATCGCAACATCGAATCAACTCCCCCGTGATTGGGCTGTGATTATCTTCATGGCCATTATCCACATTGCGGCAATTTTGGCCTTTTTGCCAAGCAACTTTAGCTGGACTGCGGTTGGGTTGGCTATTTTTCTGCACTGGCTAACTGGCGGGATTGGAATCACACTGGGCTGGCACCGTTTGGTCAGTCACCGCAGCTTTCAAACCCCCAAATGGTTAGAGTATGTGTTGGTCTTTTGTGGCACGCTGGCGATGCAGGGAGGCCCCATTTGGTGGGTTGGTTTGCATCGCCATCATCACCTCTATTCTGACCAAGACGTGGATCATCATGATTCCTGCAAAGGCTTCTGGTGGAGCCACATGGGATGGATGCTGTACGACGTACCGGCTGAGCAGGAAATCCCTCGTTTTACCAAAGACATTGCAGGTGATCCGGTTTATCAGTTCCTTGATAAATACTTCCTACAAATTCAGGTTGCCTTTGCAGCCCTATTGTTTTTGATTGGTGGATTACCCTTTTTGTTTTGGGGCGTATTTGTCCGGCTGGTTTTGGTTTATCACACCACTTGGCTAGTCAACAGCGCCACGCATAAATTTGGCTATCGCACGTTCGAATCAAACGATCGCTCAACTAATTGCTGGTGGGTAGCTCTACTGGCCTATGGCGAAGGCTGGCACAACAATCACCATGCCCATCAATACTCAGCCCGTCACGGCATGAAATGGTGGGAAATCGATATGACCTGGATGATGATTCAGCTATTGCAGCGTCTGGGGCTGGCCCAGAAGGTCAAGCTGGTTGAAGAGTCTGCCGGCCAGCAGTAAACCACCTATATCCAGGCTTAGGGCTGGTATAGGGGAATGCTTCTAAGGCGGAACGGCCCGTCTACTCAGGCGGGCTTTTTTTGCCATTCGTTGCGAGGACGATGTCAAAATCTGAAATCGGGTAGGGAACCCGAGGAGCTTATTTGTTGTCTAAAATCTAATGTCAAACAGTGTCAAAACGCTAGAGTCAATCACGTCAGCATGAGCCGACAGGCAGTATGGATCAATGACATGGATCAACAGTCATGGACCAACGGCATGAGCAATGTTGACCAGAGCTTGACCAGAGCTTAGCCAGAGCTTGACCAAAGCTCGATTCGAAGCTTGAGCGAGGCTGACAAGTTGACCGAAGTGTTGACAAAAGTGTAGACAGCAGCATTTCACCGCAGATTGGATCGATTCCGTGTAAACTAAAAACTTTCTATATTTGCAGTGAGGAGGTTTAGCAAAACTTATGGCTAGAACAGCACAGTGGCTCACAATTGGTTTAACGGCTGCCGTTTTCTCCGCGTTGGCCGGATGCAGCAGCCCCAGCCCGTCTAACTCTGCGGCTGAAACTTCGTCTGAAGAAACTGCTCAAACCGCATCTCAACCCGCAGAAACCAGCACCAAGTCAGGTGAGGGTGGCGAACCTTTCCGCGTGGTAGAAAATGTCCAGCTCCAGCCAGGGGCCGATCCGATGACGATAGTCTTGGCAACCCGCCAGCCTAGCCCTGAGCCTGTAGGCTCCGAGCAAATCAAAGTCAATTATCCCAGTCCCGATAAAGCTGTTGTGACCGTCACGAAAACCGGATTGCAGGACGATTCAATAGCAGCCACCCGCACGCGCTACGAATTTACCCCCTCTGATAGCGCGACCGAGGGCACCAAACAATGGCAGCTAGTCCAAGTTACCGAGCAAAACAAATGTCAGGCCAATCGCGGTTCCCAAGAGTGGACCGGAGAGCTGTGCCAGTAGGCTACGAGTAGGGTACGAGTAGGGTACGAGTAGGCAAGCTAAATTAACCTGCACTCCAAACTGCCGGAACGGCTCCGCTCACCCCTCTGTTGCCCGGAACGTTGCCCATTGAGCAGAGCCGAATTTCGGTTTCTCAATCATTGCAGCCACCTACTTAGTAGTTACTAAATTATTGGGTAGATAATTTCAGATCACTTTTTGCACTCTGCCTCTGAATGGCGAGTGCATTTTTGCTTTCGGCTGATAGTAAACCTGACTGCGAGGATAGGCATACCCCTCTGGCAGTGTGGAGATGCTATAGAGATATTCCTTCCCATTAGTTTCAGTTCAAGTTCGTGAGCAGAATCATCATCAATAGCGCTATTCGAGCGTTAGTCTCTTGGCGTTCGCACTCAACGAAGCGCAGCAAAGGAAATTGTCCGAATCTCAGTCTGATGATGATGTTCTCTGACCCAACCTCCTGCGTACAGAGCTGGAAAGTTGATAGGCGACCCGCGCGGTAATCAATCCAGAAAGGGCGGCGACTCCAACGGTGGCGAGGCAAGTTAGCATGGCGGCGGCTGGGCCACCAACCCCCAGCACCATCGCCATGGCCGTCAGCGGTAGCCGATAGCCACCCGCAATACCAGCCGCCGCCCCCGCCGCCCCCGCCAGATCCGCTGGCACCCCGAAGGCGGCTGCAAACACCCGACCACCCAGGTCACCGATCGCCAGAAACGGCACAAACACTCCACCACACCCCCCTGCCACCACCGCAGCCGTGGTGGATGCGGCTCGGAGCAAGGATACGGCCAGCAGATGGTAAGGGGTCGTTTCGACGGATTCAGCCCAGACGATAGCTCCTCCACCTGGACCTAACGCTGCTGCTGGAGATGCGACTTGTGATGTCACGATCGCCAGCACCAGCATGGCCAGACTCCCAAACAGCAGCCGTGTAGCTGGACGGGTCTGTAAGCCTCTAGCCCAGTAAATTGCCTCGGATGACAGCGAGGTAATCACACCCGCGATCGCTCCGATGAACAATGCCGCGGCAGCACCGTCCCACAAATCAGCAGGGGAAACCGTGGGCACGACCAGCCGGATCAGACTGAGCTTGAAGATGCAGTTGACCCCCCAACCTACCACTCCCCCTGCTAACATAGCTGCCGCCCGTTCCGGGGTCAGTGGAATTTGGCGGCGCTGACTCAACTCGAACATGAAGAAGCTACCCACCAGCGGGATCCCCATCAAGGCTGACACCCCTGCAGCACCCCCCCCGATCGCGGCGGGACGCACCAGTCGGTGCAGGACTGGATTTCTGCTACTCAACCAGACTCCTGTCGCAACGCCGATATGGGCCGCTGGGGATTCGGTTCCCATGGGTGCGCCCAACCCAACCGTAGACAGGATCGCAAGAGCACGTAACGGTGCCCGCTTCCAGGGGAACTGCTCCTCTGCTCCGGCGGTGTTCACCACGTCACCCGTCAGATCGGCTCGAGCAACGTCATGCGGGAAAGAGTACCAGGTCTGCTTAAGCCGCTGTCCACCACTGCCATTTTGGGGAACTAAGGTTTGTACGGGTGTGCCCTTACCCAGTCCAAACAGTACCAGCACCGCTAACGTGACGCCGAGCAGGGGCAGCAGCAACAACCAGAGGGGACCCAGTCCAGAGACGAAATCAAGGATTTGCTTAATCGCCTGAGTCAGCATCACCGCAGTCAGGGAGCCAACCAACCCTCCAAGCAGACCCCCGACTATCCACGTGCTGACTCTAGTCACCAGAGGTAGTGATTTGTCATTTGCCATTGCAGTAAACTCTCGTCTAAGTCAAAACTAAGCACAACCCCAATGACAGAAATATATTTGGGTAGTGCTCAAGAAGTAATGGTTTTGGGATGAGGATGTGCCGCACTCCGCGCGGCACATCCTCACTTGTTTAGCACTACCTATATTTGTTTTGTATTGATAAACCATGCATCTGAGTAGCACTTAATACATCAGTCAATTTTTGATGCGAGCGCTGAGCAACTTGGCAGGAGCGCTAATGCTTATTACCTCCAACGGAGAAGAACTGCAGCGATTCAGCAAATAACGGCCTGCACGATCGCCGTCCTTTACAGGATTATGAACAAGAGATATATGAACGGGATAGGAATGTGGAGCCTATAGGTGGAAACGCCATAGATCCTGTTCATTACTTACTTGTGAAAGTTGGCGTCTAGAGTTGACTGTCTAGTTGCCTCCATATCCAGTTGCCTCTACATCTAGTTGGATGATCGGCTTTTAGTCCGAAAGAGTACACTATTGGTCAGCCAATGTGGTACAACCGTTCTAAGCGGCAAACGAAAAACTCGTTAAAGTGGCTGAAGCAAAATTCCCATCCTTAGCGGTTGGGTACCCAGGTCTAGTTGAGGGTTGGATAAGGCAGGTATATGGAGATCCTCGCGGTTACGCTAAAAAACTTTAAATCGCATGGCGATCGTCGCTTTAGTTTCCAACCCGGAACCAACGCCATCTGTGGAGAAAATGGTGCCGGTAAGACCAGTATTCTAGAAGCAATTGCCTGGGTGCTATTCAACCATCGTGGCATTTATAAAAACGAGGACTTGATCCGCAACGGGTCGGGCAGCGCCCAGGTGACGGTGTCGTTTATCTCCAACCGAGATGGACGCACCTACGAGGTGCAGCGCTGCACCAGCAAAGGCTATACCATTTTTGACCCGCAGCTCGGCGTCAAGCTGGATTACCGCCATATCGAAGATGAGATCATTCCCTGGTTACGGCAGCATCTGGGCGTGGCACCTGGAACGGATCTGGCTCGTCTGTTTGCCAACACGATTGGTGTGCCGCAGGGCACCTTTACCGCCGATTTTTTGCAGCCTCCCGACCGCCGCAAACAAATCTTTGACTCGATTTTGAAAGTTGAAGAATATCGCCAGACCAATCAAGACCTGCTAGCGGTTGAGAAGTACGGTAGAGCAGAAGTCGCAACCTGCGAACAGGCCATAGCGCAATGCGAAGAATTACTCAAGGACTGGGAACTGCTGCAAGCGCGTCGGCAAATCTTGAGCGATGAAATTGCCAACAACGAGGCCACCCTACTCAAACTGCAAGCCGAATTGACGGTTCTGCAAGCCGAAAAGGATAAACTCGCCCAGCAAGCTCAACAGATGCAGCAGCTTACCGCCCAACTCCAGCAGCTCACGGCTCAGGTCGAAGGTCGCCAGCAGACAGTTAACCTGTTGCAGCAGGCAGTCCAGCGCTCGCAGCAGGCGGTTGAGATCTGCACGACTCATCGGGCCAGCTACCAAGCCTATCGCCAAATCGAAGCCACGCTCCAACAGCTCGAACAGCAGCTCAAACAGCGCCAAATCCTCTGGAAACAGCGGGAAGCACGACAGCAGCAGTTAGTCGAACAGCACAATCAGCTCACCCGGCTTGGCCTCCAACTCGAAGCGTTGACCGAAGCCGCCAGCCAACTCGAAGCCCTCCAACCCCTAGTCGCTCAACAAATTGAGTGGGAGCAGCAGCAGAGCACCATTGTGGACCAGCTCAATCAGCTTCAGGCATTCAAACTAGAGCAGCAGAACCTGACGCGACAGCTCAACAAACTGCAAAGCGATCAGACCAGGCTGGAGCAGGAAATCGGTCAAATTCAAGCTCACCAGGCCGAAGTTGACCAGATTCCTGCCTGGGAGCAAAAGCGCGAGCGGCTACAGGAGCAGCTCAGCCGCGTCGAAGCCGCCAAACAGTTTGAGGCCGAATTGCGGCAGTTGGTGACGCTAGGCGAATCTCGCCGCGATCAGCACCAGAGCCAGACGGAACAGGTGTTGGCAGTTTTGCACCAGATGCAGCAAAGTTTGCCGCTGATGGCCAACTCCTCGTTTGAAGCCACACTGCACGCCCTGCAAGCCGGAGTTCAGTTGAATACCGATCTGCTGAATGCCCTCTGGCGAATTTTGGCAGACCTGTCTGAACAAACCTCTCCAACCAAACTGCACCACCAGCTTCTGCACGTGAAGCAGCAGCTAGAGCAGACCTACCAGTATCGCGCCGAGCTAGTCACACTAGACAGCCGCCAAACACAGTCGGTCTATGTGCAGGCAGAGATGCACCAGTTGCAAACCCGTTTGGCCCAAGTGCAGCAAGCTCTAGCCGCTGAACCAACCTGGCAGCAGCAGCGAGCCGATTTGATCAGCAAACTCAACCAGCTGGATAACCCCAAGGGCCGCAGCCAACTTTTGGAACGCAATCTGCAACAGCACAGTGCCCTGCACGCTCAATACAATTCCCGCTTGGCAGAATACACGGCGCTCCAGCAGCAAATCACCGACCTCGATGCTCAGTTAACCCAGTTTGCCGAAGTAGAAACTGCGCTTGAGCAGCAACAGCAGCTGCGCCAAACCCACCAGTCGGGTTATCTCACCTACGTGCAGCACCAAAACGATGCGAATCAGCTGGCTGGGGTAGAAGCCGAACTACAAACCGCCACCACCCAACTGCGCCAACTCGAAGCTCAACGCCTTGCCGTTCAAACTGAGTATGAGCAGTGCAGCCAAACCTACGATCTCGATCGGGCGCAGCAAATTGAGGCCGTTTATCGAGAAACTTGCAGTCAAGCCGATCAGATTGCTGGCGGATTGCCGCAGCAGCGCAAACTGCTCCTAGAGCTAGACAGTCAGCTTGAGATGCTGCAAACCACGGCTCAAAAGCGCGACCGGGCGCAGCTGGAACTGAAACAGTCCGAGAAAGTGCGTCGATTCATCACCTTTGCCCGCAAGGTTTACAAAGAAGCAGGGCCGCGTATCACCGAACGCTATGTGCAAACCATTTCACGAGAGGCAGATCGGCTGTTTCGGGAATTGCTCAATCGGCCTAATCTGGCGCTGGAGTGGACCCGCGAGTACGATATTCTGGTGCAGGAAGGTGCTCATACACGCCGCCTCGTCAACCTGTCAGGCGGTGAGCAAATGTGTGCAGCCCTGGCGGTACGGCTGGCTCTGTTGCGAGTGTTGGCCGATGTAGATATTGCCTTTTTTGATGAACCCACCACCAACATGGATCGGCCCCGCCGCCAAAGCCTGGCCGAAGCAATTGCCAATATCAAAACCTTCCGGCAGTTGTTTGTGATCAGCCACGATGACACCTTTGAACAGGTCACGGAAAACGTGATTCTAGTCGAACGCGAGGTTTAGCATCGGCCCAAAAACACAATAGAAGCAGCATGGCGTTATAAACTTTAATAAAATTGCCAGCAGGAGTTATGAGAACAACGCCCTATGGTCTGCTCTATATCTTTCCGATCCTGGCTGTGTTCCTGCTTGAGCCAGAAGTAGTTTCTGCCCAGACCGAGCCGCTGCCCCCACCTGAAATTCAGGCTACGCCCCTGCCCTCGCCCGAACCACCGCCCCTGCTTCCCGCTCAGGAAGAAACGATCCGGCAGTTGGTAGACAAAGAAATTGACAGCAGCCAAGCCATTTCCAACCGCATCGATGAAAAGGTACATGACACATTTGGTTGGACGATCGATTTGCTCAATCTCTTGATTGCTGTACTGATTGCCATTCCCATTGGTACCGGCTTTGTCCTCTGGTGGCTGCGCCAGAGCGTAATTGACCGGCTGGTCAGCGATATCCGCAAGCAGTTTCAGCAGGAAGCCGAGCAGTTGATCAAACAGCAGCTAGAGCAAGAGGTGACGGCAAGGCTACAACAGCAAATTGAAGCCTCGGAATTGGAACTAAAGCAGCTCAGGGCCGAGTTTGAACAGCGCCTCGATCACCTCTACCGCGATGCCGAAGCCAACAAGACTCAGATTGTGCTGGAGCTAGAACAACTCCTTGCCTCGGTGGGTCAGGAAGATACCGCTCCCCCACCGATTGAACGCCGCCTGCGCCAACTCACCGACCAATTGGAATCGATTAAAGCGGGCAGCCACCATGTTGAATTCTCCGCGACTGATTATCTGAAGGAAGGCGAGGCCTTTTATTTGGGCCGCAGCTATGACGATGCTGTTGCGTCCTATCAAGCGGCCCTCGCGATTAATCCGGACCTGATTGACGCTTGGCTCGGCCTAGCCAAAACCCTCCGCCGGATGGGGCGCTATGCAGACGCCGTAGCCGCCAACGACGAAATTATTCAGCGCCAGCCCCATAACCCCTGGGGGTGGTTTGGCAAAGGCTACAGTTTGTCTGATATGCAGCAGTACGAAGCCGCCCTCAACGCCTACGACAAGGCTACTCAGTTAGAACCCAACCGCAGCACCTTCTGGAAAAACAAAGGCTATGTCCTAACAAAGCTGCACCGCTACCCAGAAGCAATGGACTGTTTCGACAAGGCACTCTACATTAAGCCCCAGTCTCCCAGTGCTCTCTACTGGAAGGCTTACGGCTATGCTGCTCAAGGTCAGATAGACGAAGCAGTCACCGCTCTGCAAGCCGCAATTGCCCGACGCCCAGACCTACGAGAAAGCGCCAGAACCGATCCAGACTTTGATGGTCTGCGCTCCACCAAAGCGTTTCAGCATCTGCTGGCTGCTAGCTACTAAGGCAATTTCATGCATTCATCTCCACAGCAGTTGATTTCTGGTATCAAGCAGGGTTTAGCTCGATTCAAGCCCTACTTCCGCTGGCTGATTCTGGGCGCAACGCTGTTCTTCATTGCCACAGTGCTGCATCGGCATTGGGATGAAGTAAAAACGCTGCGGATTGACAACTGGCAGTGGTTGGGCATGTCTCTGGGTGTAACGCTGCTGGCCCACATTTGGACCGGCTGGGTCTGGGGTTGGATTTTGCGGGCATTGGGGCAGCCTGCTTCCGCTCGCTGGAGTGTTTTAGTCTACTTAAAGACCAACATCACCAAATACTTACCTGGCAACATCTGGCATTTCTATGGCCGGGTTCTGGCTGCTAAACAGGCTGGTATGCCAACGAGTGCTGCAACCCTGAGTGTGCTGTTAGAGCCTTTGCTGATGGCGGCGGCAGCTCTGATTATCGCCCTGCTCAACGTCAGCCAAAATTGGGGACTGCAGTTGCTTTGTCTGGCGGTTGTGCTGATGGCTGTGCATCCCAGCGTGTTGAATGGCTTGGTGCAACTAGCCAGTCGCCTCAAAGGTAAGGCTGAAGATCGCTCCCAGGTGCCAACCCAAATCAGTCGTTATCCTTGGCTGCCCCTGTTGGGCGAAATTGGATTTGTTACCCTGCGGGGAATTGGGTTTTTACTCACGCTACAGGCACTGCAACCGATTCCACTGGTGCAATTTCCGATTGTATTCAGTGCCTTCAGTATTGCTTGGCTGCTGGGGTTGGTGATTCCGGGCGCACCCGGCGGCATTGGCGTCTTTGAGGCCACTACCATTGCCCTATTGAATTCCCACTTACCAACCAGCGTGATTCTGGGCAGCGTCGCCCTCTATCGCCTAATCAGCACCCTGGCCGAATTGATTGGAGCTGGGTTGGCCTACTGGATTGACCGGGCCGAAGCCTAGCAGTGAGCTAAAGTTGCAATTCTAAAAATTCCAACTCCAGAAATTCCAACTCCAGAAATTCCAACTCCAGAAATTTCAACCCAAACTGATAGATTCGCAAGTTTTTGGATTAGATGCTTGCTCCCAGCGTCAATACCCGTGACAATCATCTTCATACTTTACTAATGTCCGGATTAATCTCTGGTAATGTCAGGTGAGGAGTGAGTTGAGCCGAGCTATGAACCGATCGATTCTGTCTGGTTTATCGAATGAATTATCCAATTTGTCTGAATCGTCTGCCTTAGCAATCGCTTCAGTTCCAGTCAGGGTTTCAGCCGTTGTGCCGATCTACAACGAGGTAGAGAGCATTCCCATTTTGGTTGAAACCATTGCCCGAGTGTTTCAGGAAAACCAGATTTCCTACGAAATTATTTGCGTCGATGATGGCTCGAAAGACGGTTCTACCGACCTGCTGCGCCAACTAGCCCACACCCGCTCCGACCTCAGGGCTGTACTGCTGCGCCGCAATTATGGTCAAACTGCCGCGATGGCTGCTGGCTTCAACCATGCTAGAGGGCAGGTAATCATCACGCTAGATGGGGATTTGCAGAACGACCCAGCCGACATTCCGTTGCTGCTGGCCAAGCTAGACGAAGGCTATGACCTAGTAAGCGGCTGGCGTAAAGACCGACAGGATGCCATGGTGACTCGCCTGATCCCATCTCGGATTGCCAACTGGCTGATTCGCAAGGTTACCGAGGTACAAATCCATGACTACGGCTGCTCCCTCAAAGCCTACCGTTCTGAACTGGTGCGCGATATGAACCTTTACGGCGAGCTGCATCGCTTTTTGCCAGCCCTAGCCTTTATTGAAGGCGCGAGAATTGCTGAGATGCCGGTCCGCCATCATGCTCGGCGCTATGGGCAAAGCAAGTACGGCTTGGGCAGAACCTTCCGGGTGCTGATGGATCTCGCCACTATTTTCTTCATGAAAAAATTCCTCACCCGCCCGATGCATGTATTTGGTCTGTTTGGCCTGGTAGCTATGCTGTTGGGAATTTTGCTCGGCGTTTATCTGACCATCCTCAAATTTGGCCTGGGTGAAGCCATTGGCGACCGACCGCTGTTGATTTTAGCCGTGGTGCTGTTTCTGACTGGAGTACATCTATTCAGCTTTGGTTTACTGGCTGAGCTGTCGATGCGCACCTACCACGAATCCCAGAATCGACCCATCTACCGCGTGCGGGAAGTTGTAGAGTCCCAAAAAGCGGTAGAAGATTTGTAGCAATCCGAGCGGAGTTGGTGATTCGCAGTTCGTAGTTCAGAACTACGAGCAACCAAAAACAGGGGCAGACAAAAATAGGGGCAAGCGCTATGCCTCCCCTCTAACCCCATGATTACTGTTAGCGCTCTATTAGCAGAGACTCAGGCGCTACCGGTGAACGTCACCTCTGGAAACTTAGCTTGCGCTTCCGCCATAGGTTGCCGCTTGCCTTCTTCTTGCCAGTAGTTAATCACTTCGGTTGCTTTATTGAGCAACTCAATTCGATCGGCTTCAGAAATCCAGTGCTTTGCTTCCAGCTCAGCTTTTAACTGCTCCCAGGCGTCATTGCGGGGCCAGAAAAAGTAGGACGTTAGAGGACTCGTCCCTTTTCCTACAACCTGGTCAACCGCCAGGGCAACGTTTTGTTCTAGCCAGAGAACCTTCAAAATGAACTTGGACAAAAACACCTCCCGAACAGTCAAGCTGTTCCCAATCTTTTTACTTGTACAATCCTCTATGTTAGTCTACAGAACCTCAGGATGGCTCAGAAAACTGCCTCAACCGCCCTAGCAATTGTAATTTTTGATATCGATGGCGTCATTCGGGATGTGAGCAACTCCTACCGTCTAGCTTTAGCAGATACGGTAGAACGCTTTACTGGCGGAGCCTATCGCCCCTCTCAAACCGAGATCGATGCCCTCAAAACAGAAGGAGTGTGGAACAACGATTGGGAAGCCTCTCAAGAGCTAATCTATCGCTACTTTGAAGCGCAAGGCCAACCCCGCTCCCAACTCGCCCTCGACTACAACGCAATTGTGGCATTTTTTCAAAGCCGCTACCGTGGCCCTGACCCCGATAATCCAGACCACTGGACTGGCTATATTTGCCATGAGCCGCTGCTGATCCAGTCCTCTTACCTAGAGCAATTGACTCAGGCCAATATTCGCTGGGGTTTCTTCAGCGGCGCAACAAAGGGATCAGCTGCCTACATCTTGCAGCGTCGTTTGGGCCTACAGGAGCCGATTCTAGTAGCAATGGAAGATGCACCCGGCAAGCCGGATCCAACCGGGCTTTTTATGACCGTGGAACAAATAGAAAAGCAAAGCCAGCTTGAAGCAGCAGTTCCAGTGATCTATGCCGGAGACACGGTTGCGGATTTACAAACGGTACAGCGAGCTAGGGACCTACAGCCAGAGCGGACTTGGATTGGCGTTGGTGTTCTCCCTCCCCATGCTCAGCAGTCAGAAGACTATGCCCAGACCTATGCCGCGAACCTAAAGCGAGTAGAAGCAAAAATAGTCCTGAATAATGTAGAGCAGCTTGATTTAAACCAGATTCAGCAATTAATCAACCAGTCAATCAATTAGGTAGGATCTAAGCACATAGTCTTTAATAGGCAGGCACTTGAATGCAATAGTCAAGCGCAGCATAGTTAGGAGATTAGAAGGATAATCGCAAAAATAACTTTATACAAGCAAAATACGGACTGGCTACAAAGCATGGCTGCAAACATGACTGAAATCAGTAGAGCACGGCTCCATCACGGCCATTCCACTGCCATTCCTACGTAGAGCCAGCTAAATCAGACGGGCCGTTTTGTTGCGGCTGAAGGAAGACAGCAGTTCGTACAGCCACTCCAAACCCATTTCGCTCACCCAAGCGGGCATTTCATCCGAGTAGGGCTGGGGTGCTAGAGCGTCAGTAAGCTGGGATTTCATCGAAGCCTCCTTAATTGGGTATTTCTCCTAGCTTTAGATTACTGGAAACTATATCAAGGGACTTCTGGGAGCGATATAAAGTTCCGATGAAGATAGGTAGAAACCCTGCCGTAGTTTCGCGGATTCGTGCTTTCTGGTTATCGCCATAGCTTTCAACAAGAAAGGGGCTGCCTGTTCACACCCCCTTCCGTCTGCTATTTTTCCTGCTATTTTTTATTGTGAGAACTTTAGAAGCTTTTAACTGAGGCGACCCAACTGGCTTGGTCTTGCCGCTACGACTCGATGTCTAAACAGCTTGCGGGAACGCTCAAGCACAGCTAACGGTACAACAACTCCCCAGAAAAGGGCACCCACTAAAACAATCATCCACGACAGTTTGTGTCGCTTTGATGTCGAACCATCTAGCCAAAAGGCGGCGAGCAGAATTCCGAAGAACAGCCCGGCTGTCAGCAAATAGAAAGAAACGAAATTCGTTTGCATTGCTCAAGTCCTTTGCCGTCGATTTTTGCTATCGGTTTGATCAGTTAGTGACATGGCCAACTGTCTTTCAACTTTACACGCTGGATCGGCCTCTAACCGGAAAACTTTAAAAAGATTATGAACACCATCTTAAGATAGATGTTTTTTCCGAAAATCCTCTGTCTCAATGTGTAGCTCCACCGAATTCAGAGGTATTTAGGGCTGTACCAGACCGGAACACCTGACCAATCACCTCTTCGATTGGTGGATCAGTCACCGTCAGGTCAACAATTTCTAACTTTGCCAACAGCCGCGCAATGGTCTGGGTCAAGTCCTCCTGAGGGACAATAAAACGCACCATCCGCCCAGCGGCTTCTTTCACTTCTCCAAAGATTTGCAGATCGGCCGTGGGTTGGTCTTCGGCTAGCTCAACGGTGATTTCGCGGCAGGGAGCAAAGCGCTCTAACAGCCCGTCCAGGCTGCCATCGTAGATCAGTTGACCGGCATAGATGACCAAAACCCGCTTACACAGAGCCGTAATGTCTGCCATGTAGTGACTCGTCAACAAAACTGTAGCGCCATAGAGTTGGTTATACTGCCTCAGAAATTCCCGCACGCTTACCTGAGCGTTGACATCCAACCCCAGCGTCGGCTCGTCCAAAAACAGCACGCTAGGACGGTGAATCAGCGCCGCCAGCAGCTCCGCCTTCATCCGTTCTCCCAACGACAGCTTGCGCACCGGCTGATTTAATTTATCGCTGAGGGTCAGCATGTCACTCAACTCCCCAACCCGCTGGCGAAACTCGCTGTCGGAAATGTCATACACAGCGGCATTGATCCGCAGAGAATCGAGTGCCGGCAAATCCCAGAGCAACTGCTGCTTTTGCCCCATCACCAGCGTAATCTTACGCAGAAAGGCTGCCTCTCGTCGAAAGGGTACATGCCCCGCCACCTTCACCTGTCCCGTTGAGGGATGGATCAATCCCGTCAGCATTTTCAGCGTTGTAGTTTTGCCTGCCCCATTCGGTCCTAGGAAGCCGACCACTTCTCCCGCTTCAATTTGAAACGAAACCGACTGCACTGCCGGCACCGCACGGTAAGTACGCTTAAAAAAATGCAGCAGAGTTCCTGCTAAACCTGGCTCTTTCACCGCCACAGGATAGATTTTGCTGAGGTTTTCGACCGTGATGATAGACATGGGGAAATATCAAACCCAACTAAATGCCTTGCATTAAAATCATTCAGACTACATAGGCGGTTTGCAAATCGCCCCTACAAAGCGATGGCTGACCAACCGGACTCAATATCAACACACACCCTACATATCTCACTTGTTGTGTCTTTAACCTCTTACTTAGGGTTACTTCTGTTCCGGATGCTTGCTTTCGGGGGCATCCAAACCGAATTGATTGATCACGCGCAGCATTTGATAGAGTCGGCCTAGGTCGCGCTGGTTAAAATACATAACAAGACGGGGCAGGTGTTCGGTTTCGCTACCAACTTCCTGGGGCAGAGCAGTGGTTTTTTCAATCCGGCCCTGGATCAAAATGTCGCTAAAGTTTTGATTTAAATACTCGACATCGGCATCGGACAGTTCTAAGTTGAGGCGAATCACCAAGCGATTGCCGACATAGCGACTAGAGTGAAACACACGATAGAAGCCAGCGATGGCTTCACAGGCAACATCCACCCGGTCAGTAATCGTATAGAGGTGCAGATCATCAGCGCTGATCAGGCCGGGCTTGAGCAAATGTTCCCGCACATGGGATTCCCAGCCTTGCCAGTAGCTGGTACCGGGCGGATCGATTAATACTAGGGGCAGCAGGTCGGATTTGCCGGTTTGCATCAGCGTCAAGCACTCAAACGCCTCATCCTGGGTGCCAAAGCCACCGGGAAATAGAGCCAGCGCATCGCTCTCTCGCAAGAAAAACAGCTTGCGGGTAAAGAAATATTTGAAATTGATCAGCTTGGGATCACCTTCAATGAATGGGTTGGAGCCTTGCTCAAACGGTAACCGAATGTTTAAGCCAAAGGATTTTTCGATTCCAGCTCCTTCATTTCCGGCCTGCATAATGCCAGGACCACCCCCCGTAATCACCATAAACCCTTGGGCGGTGACACATTTGGCAAAGTCCACAGCCATCTGATATTCCGCTGTGTCGCGCCGAATTCGGGCTGAGCCAAAAATCGCAATTTTGCGGACGTGCCGGTAGGGATAGAAAACCCGAAAGGCCCGCTCCATATCCTGCAAGGAAGAGGCTAGAATCTTCCAGTCAAGTCGATCCCCCTCTACCTCGGCCATACGAACCAGAGTTGTTAACGCCTGTTGGATCAGCGCTCCATGTTTCATCGTGGGCAACTGACTCAACAACTCGCTAATCTCTGCCTGAAGAGATGACAAGGAAGAGGAGGAAGGGAATAGGGTCATGAATTTTCTATCGATGGGCAGTAGTATATTCTATCGAGATTTGGGGCCAGTTGAGAGAGCCTGAAGTCAGCCTGACAAGTCAACCTCCGCCAATCAGCAAATCGTCAGCAAAAACCTCCTGTAAGAGGTTCGAAGCTGCAGAAGCCAGTTTCAAACGCTCTTATCAGGAGGTTCAAGCTGTGGAGCAAAAGCTAGATGTACTTCTCTAACGTGCTTGCTAGTGTGGTCTTAGGGACTGCACCAACTACCATATCGACGCGCTGCCCTCCCTTAAAGATCATCAGCGTCGGAATGCTGCGAATGCCATATTTGCTGGCCACACTCGGATTATCGTCGGTATTAACCTTCACCACTTTGACTTTTCCGGCGTACTGCTCAGCAATCTCATCGACTACAGGAGCGACCATCCGGCAAGGGCCACACCAGGGTGCCCAAAAATCAACTAGAACTGGAACAGAGCTTTCAATCACCTCTTGTTCAAAGGTTTCATCTGTAACTGCGGCTGCTGACATGCCTCAAAACCCTTAAAGCCTATGTTATGTTTCAAAATCTTACCATAGCGAAAAGAGGCTGTCCCGGCTAGCAGTTCTATACAATCGGACATATTTTGTGGAAACAGTTTTTTGTGATCTGGGTTCAAGCCGTGAACAAAAGAACGTGAACGAGAGCATTGGGCCTTAGAAATTTCTAAAACCAGCCCCAAAAGAGGAACCGCCTGAACAAATTAAGTCCAGGCGGAGTGTGGTGTGAGGAGTGAACGGAAACATGCGTCTCCGCTACTTCCATTGTAAGCGACAGATCTGGTTTTTTAGGAGGTCTTCAGGATCCTGGCTAGATAAACTTCTATGACGCAACTTGACAGAGAGTCCCTCTTGCCCATCTACTTACCCATACCGAGCTGCTGAGCCTTTTGGTACACCTTGCCTTCGGTCAACAGAGACGGAGCAATTACCACCTCGACTTGCTGCATCTCTTGGATATTCTTTGCGCCTAGCGTCCCCATACTGGTCTTGAGCGCACCTAACAGGTTGTGGGTGCCATCATCAAGCTGAGCTGGGCCGCGCAAAATCTGCTCGAGCGAACCGGTCGTACCGACTCGAATTCGGGTGCCGCGTGGCAGGACTGGACTCGGCGTCGCCATGCCCCAGTGGAAACCCCGTCCTGGCGCTTCAGCAGCTCTAGCAAAGGGCGAACCAATCATCACGCCATCGGCACCGCAGGCAATACATTTACAGATATCGCCGCCCGTAATCAGCCCGCCGTCGGCGATTACGGGCACATACTTTCCAGTCTCGCGATAAAAATCTTCTCTAGCAGCAGCACAATCGGCTACGGCAGTCGCCTGAGGCACTCCGACACCCAGCACACCACGCGACGTACAGGCAGCTCCCGGACCAATGCCCACCAGCACAGCCGCCGCTCCAGCTTTCATCAGGTTGAGCGCTACTTCATAGGTCACACAATTCCCCAACACAACCGGCATCGGCATTTCCTGACAAAATTCGGCCAGGTCAAGCGGCGTGACAGAATCGGGCGAAAGGTGGGCGGTAGAAACCACCGTGGCCTGAATAAAGAACAGGTCAGCTCCGGCCTTGGCAACCGCTGCACCATATTTGGCCGCTCCGGCTGGGGTAGCACTGACGGCTGCAATACCGCCTTGCTGTTTGATTTCTTGAATCCGCCGCTCAACTAGTTCCGGTTTGATCGGAGTGGCATAGAGTTCCTGCATCAGCGGCACAAATTCGGTTTTGTCTACTGCCGCGATCCGATCCAGAATTGGATTGGGGTCTTCGTAGCGAGTTTGAATACCCTCCAGGTTGAGGACGCCGAGAGCGCCCAACTGAGCAAGGGCAACTGCCATCTTGACATCAACTACCCCATCCATTGCACTGGCAATAATTGGAATTTCTCGCTCAATGTTGCCAATTTGCCAGCGAGTATCGGCCAAACTTGGATCTAACGTGCGTGGTCCTGGAACCAGCGCAATTTCGTCGATTCCATATGCTCTACGAGCAGACTTACCCCTGCCAATTTGAATGTCCACGCTGCTTTACCCTATTTCTTAAGACTTATTAAAGTTAGACTACCAAATCTGCGTCAGAAGTGTTTTGAGAACTGAAAAAAGATGTGAGGATACCGTTAACTTTCTGTATCCAAAGTTACTTACTACTCACAGGTTCAGCTAGGCGGTTAAATAACTCGGCCAGTACTCGATTGGAGAATAGAAATCCTTCTGGATCGGTGAGCCGCATGCGCAAATCCCCAACTCGAGTGGTGGCTATTGATAAATCCGAACTGGATAAGCCTTGTGCATCTACCAGTTCAACCCAACCCGATTGGATGTAGGGCACTACGGTCATTAAAATCTGCTCTACGACCTGCTCACCGAATTGGAGCGCCAAGGTTTTCAAACTCAAGCCTTCTGCTAAGCGCAACCCCAACATTAGCGTATCAAGGAGGGCTTCCTGAGGCGGAGTCACTAGGGCGTCAATCCTGCCCTGAGTCTTGTAGCCCTGCACCCATTGGTAGTACTCGCGGCGTTTGCGGGGACGGGTAAAGCGCTGACCCTGGGTATAGCTAGCTGCTCCCATCCCAAAGCCGTAGTAGGGCCGGTTCTCCCAATAAACGCGATTGTGGCAGCACTGAAAGCCTGGTTTGGCATAGTTCGATACTTCGTAGTGCTGATAGCCAGCTTTGGTCAACGTCTGCTGCGCTATGCGATACATCTGAGCGGTCATTTTCTCGGTTGGTAGGGGCTGGACTCCCGGTTGATACCAGCGATCAAAGGCTGTACCCGCTTCAACGGTTAAGTCATAAACCGAGATGTGCTGGGGCTGTAGGGCGATGGCGGCCTCTAGGGACTGCTGCCAATGCTCCAGGGTTTGGTGCGGTAATCCAGAGATCAGATCGAAGCTGAAATTGATCAGACCTATCTGATCAATTAGCTCAACAGCTGCCTCAATATCAGTCGGGGTATGGGTCCGCCCGCAAGCCGCCAGCAACTCTGACTGAAACGCCTGCACCCCTAAGCTGATCCGATTGATCCCTGCCGCTTGATACCCCCGCAATCGAGGTTGATCCACGGTGTCTGGATCGATTTCCATCGAAATTTCGGCATGCGTGGCGATGCCAAACTGCTGCTGTAAGGTATCTAGCACCTGCTCTAGCTGAGGTACGGTGAGCAGAGACGGAGTGCCGCCTCCCAAAAATATTGTTTGCAGCGGTGGTCCCAGAGCAGCCGTGGCGCGAATTTCCTGACAAAGAATCTCTACATATTCGGCGATTGTGCCAAAACCATCGGCTGAGCTTGATTGCTTTGCCAAGGGTGGACGATCACCTACCACCGAAATTGGAAAGTCACAGTAGTAGCAGCGCCGCCGACAAAAAGGAATATGAAGGTAGGCTGCCGTAGGCATGGGGCTGGAAACCGTCGCTGAATTAATCTGTGTAGAAACCATAGGAAAGATTGCCCTATCTCCCGCCCGGTTTGCCGAACCAAATCAGACAAACCGCATCCGGTAAGGGAGCGATATAATGAGGCTGAGCTGATCAAGCTGCTGAGTTAGGCTTTACGCCTCGGTTATACCGTTTTTATCCTTATCTATAAGCTTTGATCTATAGGCTACTGATTGCCTTATTCCCATTGCCTTATTCCCACGGGGTAGAGTCTGGCTCGGCACTCAATTGAATGTCTCACCTCGATTAGCTGGTTTAACTCTCACTAGAGAACTTGAGCCAGAATTAATTGCCCCTTCCAACGTGGGTTCGAATCATGCTTGATGCCATTATTATCTTTTCATTCATCATAGCAGGGGCAGGAATTGGCTTTTACAGCGTGGATTTACTGCCTGCTGATGTGCTGGACCAAGTCACCAACCTTGAGGGATTGAGTTCCGTCACGGGTGGCTTCGGCGCGTTGATTGGCTTGGTGCTGGGGTTGGTTGCCCAAACCGCCTACCATCGGCTTGAACGGCGCGTGCGAGAAATGCCGGTCGATGTGCTGCTGAGCCGCTCTGTAGGTCTAGTCCTGGGTTTGCTGGTTGCCAACCTGATGCTGGCCCCCATCTTTTTGCTGCCGATTCCGCGAGAGTTTGCTTTTATTAAGCCCTTGGCGGCGGTGTTGGGCAGTGTCATGTTTGCCTTTTCGGGCGTCAATTTAGCCGATACACACGGGCGGGCACTACTGCGGCTGATCAACCCAAACAGCGTGGAAACCATGCTGTTGGCTGAAGGAATGCTCAAACCCGCAGCCACTAAAATTCTCGATACCAGCTGTATTATTGATGGGCGGATCGAAGACCTGCTGCGCACCGGGTTTCTGGAAGGCCAAATTCTCGTGCCCCAGTTTGTGTTGCAAGAACTCCAGCGCATTGCTGACGCCTCAAACGACCAAAAGCGTGCTCGCGGGCGGCGCGGTTTAGATATTTTGAATCAAATCCAAGAGGCATTTCCCGAACGAATCACCATTCACCCGGCTGATTATGACGACATCGCCACTGTCGATGCCAAGCTGGTGAAGTTGGCCCAAGAGATCAACGCCACGCTGCTGACCAATGACTACAACCTGAATAAGGTCGCCAGCCTGCAAAAGGTCATCGTGCTCAATGTGAATGATTTAGCCCAAGCGCTACGACCAGCCTATTTGCCAGGTGACTTAATTGATCTCAAAATTCTGAAGCAGGGCAAGGAACCCGCCCAAGGTGTGGGCTATCTGGATGACGGCACGATGGTAGTTGTTGAAGAAGGCGGGCAGTATATCGGTGACGAAGTTTCGGTTGTGGTGACTGGCGCGCTGCAAACTTCGGCTGGGCGCATGATTTTCGCCCGTCCCGAAGCCTCAGTTGTAGCTTGATCGTGTAGCTTGATTTGAGCTTTCAGCACCAATGCGACCTACTCGCACCAAACTCTGTGCCCACTGTCAGGTAGCGGCAGCTCAGCTGTTTCGCGCCCGAGTTGATGCATCGAATCAATGGATTTTTCTCTGCTCCGCCTGTTTGCCTGTCTTAAAAGAAAATAACCCCCATTATGTCTATGGGGGCACTTGGAAGGCGGCTAAGAAACGATAGCTATGTGATTTGGTCGTTGAGTTCAGGCCCAACGGTCGAATTCAGCTTGCTAGATACTCCCGAATATCAGCTCGTCGCTTGCGCAGTTTAGTCAGCGCCTCCCGCTCAATTTGGCGTACACGCTCCCGGCTGATATTGAGCCGATCACCAATCTTAGCCAAGGTCAACGACTGACCGTCTTCTAATCCAAACCGAAGCGACAACACTTCCCGCTGCTGAGGAGTTAAATCGGCTAAGAGTTGCTCCAACTCACCTCTAAGGGCTGACTGAGAAGCAAAGTCTTCTGGAGAAGGACCTGTATCCTCCAGTAGCTCGCCCAGTTCGGTGTCTTGATTATCTCCTACTCGCAGATCCAGGGACAGAGGCTGGCGTGCTCGCTCCAAGTATTCCCGCACCTGTTTAGTTGTTAGATCTAATTCTGCTGCCAGCTCAGATGCCGTAGCCGCCCGTCCTAACTTTTGTGCTAACTGCCGCTGCGCTTTCTTAATCTTGTTCAACTTCTCGGTGATGTGGATCGGTAGACGAATCGTGCGTCCTTTCTCAGCAATGGCACGGGTAATGGCTTGTCGAATCCACCAGTAGGCGTAGGTCGAAAACCGATAACCCTTGGTTGGATCAAATTTCTCGACGCCTCTCTGCATGCCAATCGTGCCTTCTTGGATCAGATCCAACAGATCAACATTGCGCTTGATATACTTTTTCGCCACCGAAACTACCAAACGCAAATTGGCTTCAACCATCTTGCGCTTAGCGAATTCACCTTCAGCCACAATCTGCTGCAATTCTGCTACCGAAATCTTGGCTTGTTGAGACCATTCCTCTAAATCTGGTTCCCGCCCAACCTTGGCAATGAACTCTTCCTTAAGCTCATTGAGGGCTGCAAGGCGCTGCACCTGCTTACCAAAGAGAATTTCCTGCTCATGGCTCAGTAACGGCACTCGTCCGATTTCTCTTAGATAAGCGCGCACCATATCAGGGGAAGTTGAAGTCGTATTCATAGCGCCAAATCCAAAGTATAGAAGAGAAGTTTAGAACATTTGTACTATTTTGAGAAGTGGCAACCCATGTTTCCAGGCACCAAGTCCAGGAATCAAAATCAAGTCAGAACCCTAAAAACGTTATTGGACCTAGTAATAAATACAACAAGCGTTTAAACCTAATCACTGGACTTCCTAGTTCTGTAACTAGTTCTGTAGACTGAGACTCCCTCAGCTCCGCCTATGGTGTGTAAACCCCACTCCAACAAAAAGTATTACTGACTAAAATGTCACACTTTATACTGCTAAGCCAACAGCGACAGCGAGACTTTACAGTTAATTAGTGCATTGCTCGGCTGCCACCAGCCAAACTTTCGTTAAGCTGAAACTCAGTTTTCATCCCCCGCGGATTGATGATTTTCTCAAAATTGTAACATTTGTTCATGAAGCTGTCACATGTTTTGAAGCCTACCGTGGGTTCGTTGATTTCCCAAATGTAGCTCTAGAATACTGGTTGAATCTGATTAACGAATGCATCCTGAGGAACAAAATGGCGGTTTTTTATTGATCCTAGGCTCTACCCCACGGGTGAGAAATTTTCATTTTTTTTAATATTTGATAGTTCGTCGTCTAGAACTCTACTTCCCCAGAGAAGCAAGAGAAGCGAAAGCACAGCCATTGCGTGAGAGCTAGCACTTACAGGAATTTACTGGTATGCAACGAGTCGATATCAAACAGCCGGCATGTAAAGCACCAACGTTCAATTGTTCACCTGCCCAGCCTCTAGTTCCGCCTTCGGCCTTCTATGAATGACAACGAATGATGTTATGCTTAAAAAGACTCGGACTCATGCGGTCACAACGCCCAAACCTTGTCAGGACCGGAAGGTAGCAGCAATACGGGATGCTTGTGACAGGCGTGATCTCCGGGTCACTTTTTTTAAATGTTGAGTTTTGAGTTTTGAGTTTTGAGTTGGTTGGTGACAGGATTTTAAGTGCTAAGTTTTGAGTTTTGAGTGTTCAGTTTTGAATGCCTTCTGAGATTCAAATCCTGCTCCCTGCTTCATACAGGCTGTGTCACGCGGCTGAGTAAACCAAGCTTCTACAACTCAAAACTCAAAACTCAAAACTCAAAACTCAAAACTATCACCAGCTTCATACAGGCTAAGTCACCCTTCAACATGGCTAAGCAAACCTAGCTACAACTCAAAACTCAAACCTCAACACTCAACACTATTAATAAGTTTCCTCCTATCCTAGAGACATGGCTCCATATTAAAAGGGTCTGATGGCATAAAGGAGTGAAAAACGCGATGCCTGGTTTTGGAGATATCGTACAAAAGGCATTTTATTTAGGTGTAGGGGCTGCCTCCTATGCAGCAGAGAAGGCAGGCGTCACCTTGTCAGAACTAAAGGTGCAAGCCCAGAAGATCGCTGATGAAATGGTGGCTCGCGGCGAAATGACCACCGAAGAAGCAAAACGCATGGTGGATGAGATGGTAAGCCGAGCACAGCAGGTGCCGCCCTCATCTGAAGCCGACCGGCCTTCTGAACCTCGTAGAATCGAAATTTTGGTAGAAGATGTCGAGGACGAGTCGGCCTCCACTCCTCGATCTGAAGCTCCTCAATCGCAGGTAGATGATCTGCGGCAGCAAGTTGCCAATTTACAAGAAGAACTGCGACGGCTGAAGCAGGACTAAAAAAGTAGTTTTAAGTTTTGTAGCTTACTTCTGCATAGCAGTGTTTTAAGTCTTGAGTTGAGTTTGTGTACAGACTTAACGCTGAGAGCTACGCTGGTTCTCGTTCTGCGTTTATTGCCTTTCCCCCCAAACCTAGACAACCTGCTTAAATTACGTGCTACGCCACCAACCCTTACAACCCCAAACCTTACAACCATTGGGAAGACCGGTAACAAGTCAACTCAAAACTCAAAACTCAAAACTCAAAACTTAACACTTAATATGAACTATGGAAAACTGGCAACAAGACTGGTTTAAAGCCTTTGAAACCATTGCGGCGGAAGTGGGTCAGCTGTTTGAAGCAGTAGGGCGCGACTTGGCAGAAGCTACCGATGCGCTGCTTGACCTGTCGGAAGAGGTCGCAGACGACGTAGAGGACACCCTTAATCAAATTGATGAAGTATTGGCCCCGAAGCTAGAGCAGCTCGATGAGCAGATCGGACAGTGGCTTGATCCAGTCGTGCAGGCGATTTGGGGCATCGAGGCAACGATTGACCGGGCCGTGGAACCTGTAACCCACACAGTTGAGCCTTGGCTGAACCAGCATCCGGCTTGTATCGGCTGTCGCAATTATCACGGTCAGCAGTATGGTGGGAATTTCCTGGTTTGCGCCATGCATCCCTATGGGGTGGAAGAGGGCGTCGAGTGTCCCGATAAGGAGTTGATCAACTGGTCGTTTCCCGCAAGTGGCGATCCGCAAGACCATAATAACTTTTAACGCTCGCATCAAGTTCCGGTGAGGAGTACCAAGATGCCCTAATTTTGCTCAGTAAAACTTGGTATAAAGGAGGGGTAGATGCACCCTGATTATTTTGCCCCCAGCATTATGCCTGGGGTTTTTTAGTATTGGATCTCCTTTCATGCTTCTATGCCTCAACCTTTTCTGTACGTTGCAATTACCAATCATGGTTTCGGTCATGCTACCCGGATGGCCTCGGTTGTGGCAGACGTGAAGCGCCTCTGTCCCGATGTATTAATTGCGCTAGTGACTACGTCCCCCCGTTGGCTGCTAGAGTCCTATTTGCGCACAGATTTTATTCATCGCCACGCGGTGTTAGACATTGGAGTGATTCAGAGCGACAGTTTGGCAATGGACCGAGCCGCTACGCTGGATAAGCTGAAGCAACTGCAAGCCCAAGAAAGGCAGCTCGTGGCTGGGGAAGCAAATTTCATTCGCCAGAATCGGATGAGTTTGGTGCTGGCCGATATTCCTCCAATTGCCACGGCAATTGCCCACGCGGCCGGAGTGCCCTGCTGGATGATCAGCAATTTTGGCTGGGATTTTATCTATCGAGCTTGGGGCGGTGAGTTTATCGAGATCGCGGACTGGATTGCGGCCCGCTTTGGCCAGTGCGATCAGCTCTTCCGGCTGCCCTTCCACGAACCGATGAGCGCCTTTCCTACAATCACCGATGTGGGCTTGACTGGCGGCTCACCCCATTTTTCGCTAACAGATCTACGCACTCAGTTCAACCTGACAGCACCACCAGAGCGGACCGTTTTAATGACCTTTGGGGGCTTGGGTCTAGACCAAATTCCCTATCACAATCTGGCCAAATTCCCGGATTGGCAGTTTATTACCTTCGACCGCAACGCGCCGGATCTGGCCAATCTGTGCAAAATTCAGGACCATGCTTATCGTCCGGTAGACTTTATGCCGCTCTGTGGCCGGGTGATGTCGAAGCCGGGATTTAGTACCTTTGCCGAAGCCTGTCGCTTGGATGTGCCAATCGTTTCCGTGACTCGCGATGGTTTTGCCGAAGCGCCGATTCTGCTGAATGGGATGCAAGATCACAATCCACACCAGATTCTCACCCCAGACGAATTCTTTCACGGCGACTGGCAGTTTCTGCATGAGCCAGTCCAACCACCTCGCACCGATAAACCCGTTGCCAAAGACGGCAATGAAGCGATCGCCCGTGCTGTGGTTGACTATTTTCACAGTTGATTGACAACTCCGCCGCTCTGAAGGGCAGGAAGTCTTGGTTCATTGGGATAGCTCATGCTACTTGCCCTCCCCAAAATTCACTGCGATGTGCCCCACCGCTCTATAGCGACGTTGCCTGACGACTTGCGCCGCAGCAATATCTCGATTTGTCTCATACCCGCATTCAGGACACTTATAAACCCGATCGGATAGTTCCTTTTTGTCCGTGTGCGTGCAGCGTCTTGCGTGATTCATTAAGACCGTCTTGGAATCGTGATTCATTAAGACCGTCTTGGAATGATGATGTGATCAAATCGTCCCTCACACGAGGATCTTTCTCCAGAAGTGCTGATTGAACCGTAGAAACTGTCGGTCACGCTAAGCCTCCTGCCGGTAGGCAACTGAACACTCAAGGACACTGCGCAATTTGCAACTGCTCTAGGTCTATCTGGTAAAACCATTTCAAACAATTGCTCAAGGTATGCAGTATCAGAAGACGACCGCTCAGAATATTTTTCGGTTGTTGTTCTTACCGTTGCACGCGCTGTGACCGTTGATTCAGGATGGATAAAATTTAAGACTCTAGTAGGAGGAAAATTGCATGAGCCTTCCAACGTTTCAATGGAAGTGACAAATCCTGGCGGAGATGCTTGAGCGGTTGGTAGCTCAAAATTAACTTGCCGCAAAGAACAAAGTCCCTCTCCTTGTTTAACGTAATAGGTTTTCGTAGAAGAATCGTAAACAATGTTGCTCTGCCACAATTCCATTGCCTCCTGAGGACTTTGTCCTGGAATAAGCGAAGGAAACGCACTAACACGAACTGACATCAATGTCATCAAGCCCACAGACAAAACCGTGGTCCAATTAATTCTCATATCTCAAACATCTTCATCTCTCTGCTTAAGATAGTGTCGGGACACCTACTTTAGAGGTAACACCGGCAATCATTTTAACCTTTACGTCTAGGTAGTTTACTTCTCGTTATCAGTATCGCGTCCCATGCGGTACTTTAATGTCATAGTTGATGATGAAATCAAGCTCTTCTTCTGTAAAACCCTAGTAATTAGCAAGAAGACGATCAATTTTATCCATGATTGATTTTGATAAGTTTTGTCAAAATTCCTAGAACTCCCAATCCTGCCGAACTCTAATATATTCTTTTGGTAGTCCTGTATCAAGAGAGTAAAAACGTCTAGAAGAGTTTTAAGAACACTAATTTTTAGGTTTCCAACAGGGAATTGAGCAACATCTACACCCGTAATATTTCTGCCATTTCCCACGAAATGAACCAGAAGAAAAAGAGCGAACTATTTACAAAATGCCCCAACTATCTTGCTTACATCCTTTGAAACGAAGCATGAGTGAGGTTTAGCATACTCCTATTATCGAACTTTGGATAAACGCTGTCCAGTTTATTCAAAAGTCGTCCTGAAGGACAGGGCTTGTATCCCATTCCTTTAGTCAGAGTTAAATAGGTTAAGGAAGTTGGGACCGAACTGTTGCATCTCTCGATGGCGCAATGGCCAATAATGAAGCAAAATTCCCGGATATAGCCACATTGGATCTAGCGATTCGGGATGCCCGTGCCGTCCTGGAGCAACAGCAGCAGTTGCGGCAATTTTCTTTGACTCAGCTCAATATTTTGTTTGTGGTCAACACGGCCCTCTTGACCATCTTGGCAATTTCACGCCTAATTTTCACCTGGAGTTGGTTCAGCCTGATCGAGCTAAGTGGTTTTTTGCTCAGCTTTAGCTTGCTGATCTATGCCCTGTTGCCGCGCCAGACCTTGATTACACCCAACCTAGACGACCGGGAAACGCTGGAGCGCTATCTGGCTCTACCGCCTGATCAATACCGGCTGCAAATGTTGACCAATTTAATCGAGGTCTATAATGCTAATAAGCAACGGTTAGATGATATTACCCAAGCCTTACTGTTGGCTAGCTACGCGCTTTGGACGGTGGTTGTGATTGTGTTGCTACACATTCTGAGCAGCCTTTTGGCAGGAGTTTTTAAAGAGTTTTGAGTTTTGAGTGTTTAGTTTTGAGTTGGCTCTCAATCCAATTTCTAGGTTTAATCTATGAGTCTTAGCTCAGCTCGTTTTTCTGAAACTAATCTGCGGATCAAACTTCCCAAGCCGGACTTGCGGAATATCACGGTCCTGACGCGCAAGCTGCCCAACATCCCAATTCTGCCGTGGAATCATTACGACTCTCCTTGGCTGGAGTCAGACGATAAACTGGTTGAAGACCAGACTCCGGCTGAAGAACCGACTGACGATTAATCAATGGCTCAATACCAGCAAATTATCAAAGTCCAAACTCAAGGCAAAAAATTGCACAAGGTCACGTCTAAAGTGGCGGCAGTGGTAGCAGAGTCGGGTATCCAAACCGGGCTGTGTCACCTGTTTTTGCGCCACACCTCGGCTAGTTTGATCATCCAAGAAAACGCCGACCCGGATGTATTGGCTGATCTGAGCAATTTCTTGGCAAAGCTGGTTCCCGATGGCTATCACTACATCCACAGCACCGAGGGACCAGACGATATGCCCGCTCATATCCGCACAGTATTAACCCATACTTCTGAGCAAATCCCCATCGCCAACGGACGGTTAGTGTTGGGGACTTGGCAAGGCATCTATGTTTGGGAGCACCGCGATCACAGTCATTTACGGGAGTTATTTGTCCATATTGCGGGTGATTAGTGGTAAAAGCCCAAAAATCTTCTCCCTAACTCTCCCTAACAAGGTTACGAGATTTCCGGCGGATGCCAACCCGCCATGACCCAATAACTTCGCACCTCCAAAGCATCTGGATCATCACTCAAATGAAGCGCGACAACTGTTGCTCGTCCAATTGCCGTTTTCCCAATAATTCGCAAACCATCTTCAGACTATCGAAAATCTCTGACCAAGCCTTGCCATGACGAGGTGCTGAGGACTCAGGCAATAGCCACACCGATTTTGAGCAGAGGCCCGAATACGACGTTCAACCTCAACAGAAATGTAAGTTTTCGCCATCGCTATGAGGCTAAGGGAGGCCGCAAGCCTCGATTTACAGCAACTTGTAGAGCACGAGCTTTGCGAACTAACCCACAGCGATAAATTCGCATTAGCTCGTCTAGCTGCTGAGTTTCAGCTTGAGACAGTTGCCCTTCCCGATGCCGAGCTAAGAGATCGCTGAGGCTTGCTTCCTGATCGGCTGGCATTTGAAGATCGCATAGGCTAAGCACCTGTTCGTCCGGTAAAGATTCGACCGGCAGCTCTGCAACAGCGCGGTCGATCCACTCGATTAGAACATCTTCTAAGCTTCGGTGGGTCAGCGCTGCAATATCCTTAGCCTGCTGTGCTAATGCCTCTGGAAGCTCCAGCGTAACAAGTTCAGTCATAGAACTTTGGTAATTTGTAACTCTATTTTATGAGTTGCTTTTACATTCCCTCTATGAGCACTTCTGTGAGTTTGCTAATTTTTTGTTGATAGCGAAGGTTGGGGCTGCACGACTGAAATATCATCCACAGCTCGCAGTCGTCCCCGCACAATGGCATAAAGCATCCGATCAATCACCGAGCGTTCCTCGTCGGTCAGGGACTCGGCCTGAAGCAGGGCGGCCAATAGCCCATAGCGGTCTGCCAATGTCAGATGCCCGGATTCTGTTGCTTGGGCAAACAGTTCTGAAAGGGCAGAGTCTAGCAGGCAGATCTGAATTGACATGTACAGAGTTCACGAGGGTGGCTTATGTCAGATAATATCGCTGATTCGAGCCGGGCAGAAGGTGATAATTGGCTGCAATTCGTGTGATTTATAGCACAAGCAAGCACAATCCTTGAACAAAAAGCAGTAAAAAAGCCCTCCGATTGGAGAGCTAAAGATTAAGATTCAGTAAAACTGAGTCAACTGAGAAGGCGTTGGCCGCCCTTACCCAAGAAGTGCCTTGGCTTTGCTCAATACGTTATCAACCGTAAAGCCAAAC
Source organism: Leptolyngbya sp. NK1-12 (assembly GCF_032598965.1). Classification (NCBI taxonomy): domain Bacteria; kingdom Bacillati; phylum Cyanobacteriota; class Cyanophyceae; order Leptolyngbyales; family Leptolyngbyaceae; genus Leptolyngbya; species Leptolyngbya sp. NK1-12. Next base: position 3,065,454 of record NZ_CP053586.1, on the reverse strand, counting down.
TTCTCCATGCAGGTACCGCCCGGAGCCGACGCGCCAAACCGATCAATGCTGACCGAGTCGCCTTCGCTGCCGACATACTTGCACCAGCCCATGCTGATGCCAGCCTCGACCGACAGCCGCTTTTTCACTGCTTTGGGCAACACCGACTCTTTGTAAGCCGCATCTTGCGCCTCAAACAGTTCCCAAGAGGGCATGGAGACTACCCGCACCTTGCGACCTTCTGCCGTCAGTTTTTCAGCCGTCTGGACGCAGAGATTCACCTCAGAACCCGTGCCGATCAGAATCAGCTCCGGCGTGCCGTCGCAATCCACCACCGTATAGGCTCCCTTTTCGACGCCAGCAATCGAGCTACCGGCCAAGTTGGGCAGGTTCTGCCGCGAGAGGGCCAGCAGCGTCGGACGGTTTCGCTTCGCGTTTTCGATCGCCACTTTGTAGGCGCCAGAAGTTTCGGTTCCGTCTGCCGGACGAATCACGGTTAGCTGAGGAATCGCTCGCAGCGACGCAATTGTTTCTACCGGCTGGTGGGTGGGACCATCTTCGCCAAGCGCCACCGAGTCGTGGGTCATCACCCAGATCACGCCCGCATGGGACAGGGCCGACAAGCGAATCGCGTTCCGCATGTAGTCGGTAAAGATCAGGAAGGTCGCGCCGTAGGGAATCAGCCCAGAGCTATGCAGGGCAATGCCGTTACAGATCGCACCCATGCCATGTTCGCGCACGCCAAAGTGAAGATTACGGTTTTCGTAGCCGCCTTTTTGGAAGCTGCCAGAGCATTCCAATTCAGTCAGGTTGGAATGGGTCAGGTCAGCCGAACCGCCAATCAGTTCCGGCAATACTTCCGCAATCTTGTTGAGGCAGATTTCCGAATGCTTACGGCTTGCCAGCGCTTTGTCTTCAGGCTTGTAGGTAGGCAGCACCTTATCCCAGCCGTCGGGCAGCTTGCCGCTGATCATCCGCTCGAACAAGGTGGCATCTTCGGCATATTTGGTCTTGTACTGCGCCCAGATTTCGTTCCATTCGGCTTCGGCACTGGCACCCCGCTCAATTGCTTGCCGCATGTGGCTAAGGGCATCATCGGGCACCACAAACGGCTCATAATTCCAGCCCAGGTTTTCGCGGGTGAGTTTAACTTCATCGCCACCGAGGGCCGCACCATGGACGCCTGCCGTGTTTTGCTTGTTCGGCGAACCGTAGCCAATCGTGGTTGTCACCTTGATCATGGTTGGCTTGTCGGTGACGGACTTGGCTTCTGCGATCGCCTTAGCAATGGCAGCCAGATCGGTGTTGCCGTTTTCCACATGCAGCACATGCCAGCCGTAAGCCTCGAATCGCTTGGAGACATCTTCGGTGAAGGCGATATCGGTAGAACCGTCGATCGAAATATGGTTGTCGTCGTAGAGGGCAATCAGCTTACCCAATCCCAGGTGACCGGCCAGCGAGCAGGCTTCGCCGGAAATGCCTTCCATGTTGCAGCCATCGCCCACAATCACATAGGTGTAGTGATCGACCAGGGTGAGGTCTGGCTTATTGAACTTAGCAGCCAAATGAGCTTCTGCAATCGCTAAGCCGACTGCATTGGCAATGCCCTGACCCAGCGGCCCAGTCGTGACTTCCACACCGGGCGTTTCAAAGTTTTCCGGATGTCCGGGCGTTTTGGACCCCCACTGACGGAAGTTCTTGATTTCGTCGATCGTCACACTGTCGTAACCCGTCAAATACATCAGGGCATACTGCAACATACAGCCGTGACCTGCCGACAGCACAAACCGATCGCGGTTGAACCAATAGGGATTTTTGGGATTAAACCGCATGAATTGATCCCAGAGCACAAACGCCATTGGAGCAGCACCCATCGGCAGTCCTGGATGTCCGGACTTGGCTTTCTCAACGGCATCGATCGCCAGGAATCGGATGGAATTAATACAAAGTTCTTCGAGGGATTGGGTTGTCGCAACAGCCATGACTTTCTCTACTCAACAACGGCTAACGCTTGGATGGACAGAAGATTGAGCGTCGTACAATAACTTACCGAGCAAAAAAGTAAGTAACTATACCTATTGCCCTTTTTTTAGTTTATAACCTAAGGCAACAATGATCTATAGTCCCATTAATAGTCTCACTAATAGCGGAGCTTTAGACGAGAATCTCGGTCGTAATCAGTCGTTCATCTATAGAAGGAATTCAACTTAATTAATAGAGTGCGGGCATCTTGCCGCCACCGTTTCCTTGGGCTTGTAGGCTCTGACCACTAGAAATAATGAGCTGAGCTACCCCTTGTCTTGCCCCCTTTCAAGTCTATGCCAGCCCATCTATGCAAGAAGTTACTGTCAACACGACTGCCGAATTGATCACCACGATTGGAGCAATCAACCGGGGAAAACGGTCTCTATATCGCGGCCAAAGAAGAGACTTGCCACTGCTGCCCAAAATCGCGCGGCTGCTGACCTACTTGCCGATTCTAGAAGCCGAGCAGGCGATGCTGGAGGACTTCAAACTGCGGAGCATTCCCTGTCTAGAACAACTACCCGAAAACGACTGGGAATGGCTGGCGGTGATGCAGCATCATGGCTTAGCAACTCGTTTGCTCGACTGGAGCGTCAACCCACTGGCGGCTCTGTGGTTTGCCGTCAACAGACCTGCCTCAGATCAAGCCGGTGTGATTTGGCTTTACCAACCCGATCGTGAGGATTATGCCACGGTTTCCCAGCAAACTAGTCCGTTTCAGGTTGATCGAATTTTGTTGATTAAGCCGAAGATCGTCAGTGCTCGAATTGGAGCACAGCTCGGTTGGTTCACAATTCATCCATTTGATCCGGCCCAAGCACAATTTTTAGGTCTAAATAGCTCTCCAGCTCACCTGCCTCGTTTGACCAAGATAACAATCCCTCCTGCCTGCTTCGCCCAGATCCGGTTTGAACTCGACCGATTGGGCATCAACGCCTCGACACTATTCCCCGACCTAGAAGGACTCTGTGCCCATATCGAATGGTCCTACTCCAGGCTGCCCGATGAAACAGTGGAGGCTTGGCAGAAATATTTCGTTTTGCCGTCGCAGTTGGGGTAGGAAGGTAGGAGACAGGAGGCAGGAGGCAGAATAGTTTTTTAATTCCTGTACGGGCATGAGCCAATGGGTGTTTTCCCAGACCATTTGGTGAATGGAATTCGCAGCTCCATAGACAACTAGACAAAGCGTGTCTTCGCAGACCGACAGTCCCGATCTTCACGAGTCTGCGTAGGCGGACTTTGTTGGTCTAGCCACAAATTCCATGCACTGGTCATTCATGCTCCTGACTCCCGCCGGCTGACGCTCTGGGAAGCCTGACTCCTGCTCCACAAATTTGTTGAAACGCTACAGTTTCTGCAAAATAGTTGACTAAAGAGACACGATGCGAGTAATCTCTCTGTTTAAGTTGTTTCAAAAATCCGAAGCAACCTTTATTAAGTTCAGTAAATTCAGTTCGTTCAGTTGTTGATCTGATTCATTGATCTGATTCATTTGGTCTAGTTCGTCCAAAATCTAGCGCCGCCCCAGGCTGTATCCGGCAGCTCCAAGGCGGCTGACCCCCTCGGCTGAGTTCAGCAGCATGGGAGGCTAAGGTGGATTTTACATCACTGCATAGCCCCCTGTTTTTGCTTCGACCAAAGAGAGGCTAGGTTTTGGGATTCGTTTAATCTCTACAAACCTCAATCAAACCTATGCTATTCAACATTCGTGGCGTCGAAATCGACGTGGTTTTGCCAAAATCCCTGAAAGAAGCAAACCGCAGAATTCATGACTTATATCTGGTGCGGGCACGCCTGAAGCAAGAAATGAGGGAATTGCCCCACCGCAGCCGCATGTTCAAGGCCAAGCGCAAGATGATTGACGAAACCGAGCTGGAAATCGAAATCCTCAAGCAATGGACCCGCAGTGCCAATGCTCGTTTGGAGGCGATGCTCGCTAGCTCAGATATCCCCAACAGCCGAGAGCTGAGAACCGAACCGGGGTTGATCAAGCATTTGTACCTGGAACTGTGTCAGGTGGTGAAAAAGAAACGAGTCCGGTTAGAACGCGGTGATAAGCTGACCACGGTGCTATCTGCCGCTCACTATTGGCTGCGCGAACACTACTCAACCATGTTGCCGCCTGTGGATCTGGTGAAGGAATTGCTAGAAGAAGCAGCTCAAAGAGCCGAGGCTGAAGCTCGTCAGCAGGAAGAGCAAAACCAGCAGCAAACACAAGAGGCGCTAGCACTACTCAGCCAGCTTGCGAAGCAATAAAGCCATCCGTTTATGACTGGCGGGCACGATTGAGCATCCGACAAATCAGCTCGCCAGCTCCATTGGACTGAAACGGTACGGTTATACCGTCCTGTCTGACGCGGATCCGATCGCGGCAGTTGTAGATTTCGATTGGGCGCTCCTCATCGTTCACTTTCACGGCAGCCCGGTATTCCCAATAGTTTTTAGCACTGCGCTTAATTTCCAGAATGCAGATAGTCTGTCTTTCAACAGTGCGGCACAAGGCGGCTGTAGCAGGTGAGGGCAGGATGAAGGCCAGAACCAGTCCTAAAACTAGAGCAATGATTTTCTTCATTGATTGCAATTTTAAGAGCTTGTTTGTAAACAAAGCTTGAGATCCCCCTAAATCCCCCTTTTTAAGGGGGACTTCAGAGATTTGACTCGGCTCCTTATTTAAGGAGGGTTAGAGAGGATCAGATGTGAAGTCGATTCTAGCCTCTTAAAATTCATTTACAAACAGTCTCTAATGCCTCTAACCGGGTGTGATAGCGTGGGAAGTAGCTCTGGCAGAACTGAAAATGGCTCAAACGATGCCTGACCTCAGCTTATACGATCAGGATTTTGTCGCTTGGTGCGAAGCAACTGTTGCCCAACTCAAGGCGCAGCAATTGGCGGAATTGGACCTGGAGCATCTGATCGAGGAGATTGAGGGTTTGGCTGGACGCGATCGACGCGAACTGGAAAATCGCCTGGTGGTTTTAATGGCTCATCTGTTGAAGCGAATCTACGTCCGCAAGCCCCACAATTACCGAGGTTGGGAGAATACGATTCGGGAACAGCGCCGGCAGTTGCGCTCTTTGCTAAAGCAATCTCCCAGCCTCAAAAACTATTTGGCAGAGGTGTTTGATCAGTGCTGGCAAGATGCCCTGATTGATGTTCGGGCCAATTACCCCCAAGTCCAGTTTCCCGATCACTGGCCGTTTAGCCGTAAAGTAGAAGCCCTGCTGAGTCGGGAATTTTGGCAGTCTTTGGAGGGTCATTGAGGATCGGCCATGACGCAGACCACGACTGCAAAAAATCCAACATCTAACTGACGCTCGACAAGACTATCCAGCCGTCGAGTTTCCTGACAGCTGGCCATTTAGCTGCGAGATAGAAGCCCTGCTGAGCGAGAAGGGTTGAGCAACGAAGGCTGGGATTTTGCTTAATTATTGCTGTTGACTTCATCGGAATGGGCACTGCTCAACTCTTGAGGCAACATTGGAAAAACTCGCCGTACCAGAGCTTTAACGCCCGTGTCAATTTCCTGGACTTCCTTACTGGCTTCGGCAAGCGCCATCTCCCAGGCAGGCGCAAATCCGGGTGAGTTGACGGTCATGATCCGCACCGCCTTATCCCAGGTTTGCAGGGTTCTAAGTTCGGTTCTGCCTGGCTTGTTGGAGAGGGTAGCCACTGTGATGCGCAAATTCTCGTTTTCTTGCTTCAGTCGCTTCAGCTCTTGCTGCATCTCTTCGTAGCCCTTGGCATTGATGCTGAGCTGGGTCTGGAGATGCTTTTTCATATTGTCTAATTCTTTGCGCAGTGAAGAATTCACTCGCCACTTGTTGAGCCAGATGCCTAAAGCCACCAGCAGACCGAGTCCCAATCCAGTCCCGAAAACTGTTGCCTCAAAGTCCATGTCACACCTCAGTTTGAAGTTGTTGCAGTTGATTGTAGTTTAATTGGCTGATTGTAGTTCAATTGTATTAAGTAATTCAACTTAATTAAAACCAAGATCGGCGACAACACCTCCTTTGGGGTTCATGTTTAATTATGTTGTTCTACTTATATGGCGGTACGCCAAATGATACGCCAAATGGTTTGGAACTATCCAAATCCCAAGTTCTTGCACAGTTCAGCAATCTCAAAGTTGTCCTATCCATTCCATTTCATCGATATTGGCTGCGATTTTATGCGATTTTAGATGATGCACAGCAATTGTAGAAGATGAATAGCCGAATCAAACAAAAGGCCCTACCCGTAAGCAGAGCCTCTAAACCAATCTCAACGGTCCATCTCAGCGAAACTTAGCCTGCTAGCTGTTTCACTTGAGCAATGATGCCATCTGGATCCAGTCCCTGATGTGGGTACTGCTCCCACAGACCGCCGCAACCTTCTTCGTGGGTTCCCAGATAAGCAAACTTGGGCGTATAGCCCCGCTCCAGCAACCAGGATCCAAAGCGGCTACCCAGACCCGTCTTGCGGTTAAAGGCTTCTACGGTCAGGACAAAGGACGACTTGCCAATCTTGGCCATCATTTCTTCGTCCACCACATTCAAGGTCGGTTTGTTGATCAGGCCAACATCCATGCCTTGTTGCTTCAGGCGTTCTACTGCGTCGAGGGCACGATAGAGGGCATCGCCAAAAGCAACAATATAGCCTGCATTGCCTTCCCGGATCACCTCGTCTTTGCCCGGTGTGAAGGTGTAGCCTTCGCCGTAGAGACTGTTGCCATTCGCGTCCAGGATATTTGGCGTTTTGGAACGGGTCGAGAAAATAAACCGCAGCCCCGGATCGTTAAATACCGCTTCGACGCAGGCTTTCATTTGGCCAGCATCAGCCGGGAAGTAGAGGCGGGTTTCGTAACCATCATCGAGGCCATTGTCGGCAAAGAAGTTGTTGAGGCCAAAGTGACAGGTGTTGTCAGCCATGTCATCGATGCCGGAGTGGGAGAAGTGGCAGAGCAGGTTGGAGTAGTTCAACCGCGCCATTGTAATTTCAGAGATACACATCTCCAAAAAGGCGGCGAAGGTAGCGAAAATGCCTTGTTTGCCTTGCTCCATGCCAAAACCTGCGGCTGCCGACAAATTGCCCCGCTCCATAATTCCAGAGGGAATGAACACTTCGGGATGGGCGTCATGAATTTTCTTCAGGCCACAGGAACCTTCTAAATCACTGTCGATCACCATGACGTTGGCTTTGCGCTCTGCCTCGCTCATTCTGCCAAGGATGGCGACAACGGCATCCCCGAATACGTTGCGGTTGGAGTCCCACTTATCGCCAGAGCCAATGAAAGTGTAAGTCTGCTTGGGCTTTTCGATCTGGTTGAGATACTCGACGGCTGCCGTGTGGCCGCGTTTCTCCAGATATTGCAGCGCCAGCTTCACCGAAATCACGTCATGACCGTGGTTCGAGCCTTCCAGCCCTTCGATGCCGGGGCACATGGGACGCTTGTTGATCACCGCAATTGGTCCGGGCGTAGTCACAGCTTCGCAGATGCGGGCATAAAGGCCGTCAATATCTTCCCCATCGCCGGTGAGCACCTTGAGGCCGTGACCTTCCAACGTCTTGGCGACGCTAAAACCAGGCAGGTATTTGGAGGGATGACCAGCAATCGTCACATCATTGTCATCGATGATCAGCTTAACATTCAGGTGCTGGGCCACCGCGAGGCGAGCCGCTTCGGCGTCGTTGCCTTCTTGCTGCGAGCCATCTGAGCCTAGACAGAACACAGTTTTGCCAGGATTGGCCATCGCGACTCCGTTGACATAGGGCCACATATGTCCCAATCGACCGGAGCTGAACTTGACGCCGGGAGTGAGTCCCAGTTCCGGGTGTCCGGGCAGTTTTGAGTCGGCCATGCGATAGTGCATCAACTGTTCGGCAGGCAAATCGCCCGCTAAAGCTGCCATCAGGTATTGCGTTCCGACTCGGTGTCCGGCTTCATCAAAAAAGATTGGCACAAACTGATCCGGCGCGTTGCGGAACAAGGCATCCAGAATTACCACTTCGGGAACCGTGTCGTAGGGGCCGCCGGTGTGACCACCCACACCCCTAGCTGCCCCGGTTGCCGTAAAGAACACAATGGCATCCCGGCAAAGCTGGATATTGGCTTTTAAGGCTGCCCGCTGCTGATCGCTGAGGGTGGGATTGGTGGGATCGAGCTTGAGCGGTTGATAGGCACCAAGGTCAATCGGAAAGCTACTATTGGTCATGACAAAATTTTCCTGAAAGGAGCAAAGTTAGCAAAGCAGACTCCCTTATCAGTCTAGAAGAGATAGTTGCCTAAGCGAGCAGATCTGGATTTTTAGTAAGGGTAGAGGGTGGACGCAAAGTATTGGTTACTGGGGCGCGCTGGCTAGTAACTCAAAACTCAAAACTCAAAACTCAAAACTCAAAACCTAAAATCAGCCCCTGACTCGGACTGTGAGTTTACCGGGTGGGCGACGGGCCATACGAATCGTGTAGGGCAGCACACCGACCATCAAGGCAAAGGCTTCATCGGGAATGCGGGCAATCGTCTCTTTGTCGAAGTAGGTTTCAAACTGGTTCAAAATCATCTGTGCCCGCTGTAGGGGAGCTGACTTGTCCGTGACTTGCTGGGTTAGCTTAATCCACTGGCGGCGAATCAGATAGGCGTTTTGGCGCTCCTGATGGGAGGTGGGACGCACCAACGACAGTCTGCCCATTGGAATCACCCGCTGACAGTCGAGGTCGAGGTAGCCACCCACCGCAGCTCCAGGGCCAGCAAACTCGGTATGAAATGGTTTACAAAGAATGACGCCGTTCCGCTGCCGGCTGTTGACCAGCCAAACTTGGCCGCCGCGGATGTACTCTAGAAGGTCTTCGGGTTCCCCACTCTCAATCACGGCTGGTAAATTGGCTTCAGCATCCCCAGAGGCAGTATTTATCGATTCTGTGGATGACATCAGCGAGTGCAGCGGCTCCGTCTGGGCAGCCGTTACCTTGACCGAGTCGATGGGGTGAGAAGCTTCAGGGAGGGCAACCTGGTAGCACTGCTGCTTTTCGCTATCCATCTCAACTTAACTCCTGGACTGCCTGGTGGTCTTCAGGGCAACTAACTCAAGTCTTGCAGGGAGTACTCCAGGCATACACAGTGAAAATACAATATAGACACTCAGTGTTAACTCGCAGGTATCAACTCAGACTTGTTGGCGACTGCCTACCCCATTAAAGCTTCGATTAAAAAGCCTATGTTTGAGGGGATGAGTGGGGGCTTGGTAGAGAAATTAAAGGAGAAACTGCGTAGTTAGCAGTCTAGGTGCTGTCACAGTGATAGTCACATTCTATGGCATTAAGCCGATACTCGGCCCGTAGAACCATCAAGAGATTTTGAAGTACAGGTAAAGATTACTTCATTTTCAAGCACCTTCATAAACAATTTGTAAAGTCCTGTTCTGGTTCAGAGGATTTGCTGAAGCATCGTTTGCCCCTAGTTAGCCATCAAATCCAGCCGGAGGTTCACCAAGCTGCCCTGCCCACCTACAATTGGGAAGAACCATCGAAGAGTGAGTTGGAACTGTGGCTTTTAAGATTGGTCTGCTGGGACTAGGTACAGTTGGCACCGGAACGGTAGAAATTCTTCTGAATCCAACCCAACGCCACCCCTTGCTGCAGGAGATTGAGATCCATCGGGTTGGCGTGCGCTCGCTCGATAAACCCCGCAGCGTCACCCTGCCGCCTGGACTGATCACAACGGATCTGGAATCGATTGTCACGGATCCAGCGGTCGATATCGTGGTTGAGGTAATCGGTGGGTTGGAACCAGCTCGCTCGCTGATGCTGAAGGCAATTGAGCATGGCAAACATGTGGTTACGGCCAACAAGGCTGCGATCGCCCGCTATGGCGACGAGATTTTTACTGCCGCGAATCAGGCCGGAGTGTATGTGCTGCTGGAAGCTGCTGTCGCGGGCGGGATTCCGGTAATCGAGCCGTTAAAACAATCGCTTTGCGCTAACCGAATTCGTGCCCTGACCGGCATCGTTAACGGCACAACCAACTACATCCTCACCCGGATGCAGACCGAGGGCAGCGATTTCGACGCCGTTCTGGCCGATGCCCAGCGCCTGGGCTATGCCGAAGCCGACCCGACTGCTGATGTCGATGGCCTCGATGCGGCGGATAAAATTGCCATCTTGGCGTCGCTGGCGTTTGGGGGACGCATCAAGCTGCCGGAAGTGCACTGCGAAGGGATTCGCAAAATCAGCGCTGCCGATATCACCTACGCCGACCGGCTAGGATTTGTGATCAAGCTGTTAGCCACTGCTAAACGCGACGAGGGACCCGATTCCGATGCGCTTCAGGTGCGGGTTCACCCAACGTTCGTCCCCAAAACCCACCCGCTGGCCAGCGTCAATGGCGTGTTTAACGCAATTCTGATCGAGGGTGACCCGGTTGGGCAGGTGATGTTCTTCGGGCCGGGAGCGGGTTCGGGTCCAACGGCTAGTGCGGTGGTGGCAGACATTCTCAATATTGCGGCGATCTTGAAAGTGGGGCGAGAAGCGGTGATGCGAGCCGATGGCACACCATTGCTGGATCCGCTGTTGGCCTGTTCCCATCAAGACTATTGTGCGATTGCGCCGATGGCCGAACTGGTGACGCGCTTCTATGTGCGGTTTCTGGCCAAAGACAGTCCGGGCGTGATTGGCAAGTTGGGCACCTGCTTTGGCAACTACAACGTCAGCATCGAGTCGGTGGTGCAGATCGGCATGCGGGATGAGCTGGCAGAAATCGTGGTGATTACCCATGATGTGCGAGAAGGCAATTTCCGGCAGGCGCTTGACGAAATTCGCACCTTTGAAACGATTGCCAGTATTCCCAGCGTGTTGCGGGTGCTTTCCTAGGGTCGGGGTACCTAAGTCCGAGGTGAGGTATTCACCCAAAGTAGACAAAAGTGCAGACATTTTGCCCGCTGCTAACGGTCGCGCTTACCGGATGCAGATCCTTTGCATCTCGACTGACCATATTGGATGGAAGGCTTGAAACGAGGTGACTAAATCGACCGATGCATTCTTCAGCGGAATCTGCTCAGCAGTTCCAGCCACAAACTCTACTCTTTCATGGGGAGTCGCTGCCGTTCTCATTTCTTCGTTGGGTTCGATCGCCACAACCTGAACACCTCGATCTGCCAACAACCTTGCTCCAATCCCTGTTCCGGCTCCAACATCAGCAGCCACAACCTGAATTGGAGAACCTAAACCCAACAAAATTGTGTCGATCGCGGCAGATGGATAAATCGGGCGATACTTTTCGTAATCTTCGCCTCGATCAGAAAAGTAGCTTAACGGGTTCGCGATTGCATCTGAGGCAGTAGAGAAATCAAAACTCATATTGCTAACTTACTGCGAGCTGCATTCTCAGGCCAACTCAGAAACTAAGATTGTAGGCTAACAACATTGATGTTACAGAGTTTCTGACTGATTTCTGATTGATTAGATTGATCTGTTAGAACCTTAGTTAAAGCCTTAGTACAAAGCAGAGGTCAGCTTTCTGCGGTACTCCTTAGTGAGCGGATGCTCATCGCCCAGCAGGTCAAAAATCATTAGCATCGCCTTGCGGGCACCATCCTCGCGATACTTGCGGTCTTGGTTGAGAATTTGCAGAAAGCCTTGCAGAGCGGTTTCATAATTGGCGGCTAGCGTGGCTTGTACCGCCTGAAAGAACGGCTCGTCTAGTTCATGAGTGTAGGGCTTGGCACTGTCCAGCTTCAGGTAGATCAGGTTGCGCAGGGCTTCTGCCTGAGGAAACCCCTCCATGCCTTCCGAGATGGGAGCCAGCACTCGTTCTGCCTCACCCAGTTCATCCAGGCTGATCAAAAAACTGGCGCTAAAAACGGCGATAGCCGCATTGTCAGGATACTGCTGGCGCAGTTGGGCCAGTTGCTCCTTGGCGGCGGGAATGTTGCCCTCGGCAATCTGCTGCTGTACGGATTCGAGACTAAGTTCAAGTTCCGACTTGCTACCCAACTGGGCATAGAAAGCGCTGAGCTGGGTGACAAAATCCTTGAGTTGCGGTTCGGGTAAAACGCCGACGAAGCCGCTGTACATCTTGCCCTGCATCACCACCCGCACATCCGGCACACCTTCCACTCGATAGGTGTTGGCTAGATCGGGGCTGCGGTCGATGTCAACCTTGGCTAGCACCACATCATGTTCCTGTACCAGCTTTTCTAACATTGGCTTCAAGAGCTGACAGGGGCCGCACCACTGGGCAAAGAAATCCACCAAAACCGGCTTCTCAAACGATTTTTCTGCCACCTCGGCCATAAAGTTTTCGCTGTTGACATCGACTGAAGTTCCCATTTGAGCGGCTCCCACTAGGCTGCTAATTGTTTTTAAGAATTAATGCTTAAAGACTGAATTAAAGGCAAATCGAATTGCTGTGATCTGACTCCAAAGGGCCAGAGCCTTTGCCCCAGCCGCTTTAGGTCAGATAATTATCTCAGAGCAGATACAGCAGAATAAACAGGATGATCCACACCACATCGACAAAGTGCCAGTAGAGTTCGGCCGCTTCGACGCCAAAATGGTGCTCGCTGGAGTAGTGGTCTTTGCGACGTGCTCGCCACAACACCGCCAGAATCAGGCATAGTCCCAAAAACACGTGCAGACCGTGGAAGCCCGTCAGGACGTAGAAGGTGCTGGCATAGAGGTTGGTGGTGAGGCCAAATTCTAGATTGTGATACTCATAGATCTGACCGACCAGGAAGATGGCTCCCATGGCGGCGGTGATCCCAAACCACTTGCGCAAGCCACCCACATCGTTCTGCTTGATTGCCGTATCGGCCTGGTGGATGACAAAACTACTGCCGATCAGAATCAGGGTGTTAATTCCGGGCAGCAGCAGTTCGCGTTCGGGGGTGCCTTCAGGCGGCCAAGTCGGGTAGACGGCGCGAAACGTCAGGTAGGCCATGAACAGCCCCAGAAAAATCATGCTCTCCGCGGCCAGGAACACAATCACACCGAAAATGCGATGGTCGGGATGGGCTTCGTGCTCTGCACCTGCAACCGTACCGTGATAGTTCAACGCAGCCTTGGCAGAATCGACAGTGGAACCTTGCATAAGCCTTCAAAAAATAGTAGTAACGGCAAGTTTTGAGTTTTGAGTTTTGAGTTTTGAGTTTTGAGTTTTGAGTGGATTGGGCTGGCAGTTCATAGGACAGCAGGGCAACTGAGAACTTGATAACTTAAAACTCAAAACTCAACACTTAAAACTCAAAACTCCCCTCAGGAAAGGGCTGAGGTATCGGGCTGAAGTTCGGGCGAGGTCAGCGGCGGCTCGATGTCCTCAGGAATGCGCTCGAGGCCGTAGTCGTAAGGCCCCCAGGCCAGAACCGGCAGGGTCTCGAAGTTTTCGATCTCCGGCGGGGAAGTAGTCTGCCATTCTAGGGTGAGGGCATTCCAGGGATTGTCACCGGCTTTGGCTCCCTTGATCCAGCTCCAAACGGCATTGATCAAGAAAGGCACCGTCGAAACGGCCAGGATATAGGCTCCGATTGTGCAGAGTTCGTTCAGCGGCTGAAACTGCGGATCGTAGAGGGCGACGCGACGATTCATGCCCTGCATTCCCAGCGCGTGCATCGGCATAAAGGTGAGGTTCATGCCAATCAGGGTAAGGATAAAGTGAACGATACCCAACGGCTCATTCATCATTCGTCCGGTCATTTTGGGGAACCAGTGGTATATGGCGGCGTAGATGCCAAACACACTGCCACCAAACAAGACATAGTGTAGGTGTGCCACAATAAAGTAGGTGTCATGAACGTGAATATCAAACGGTACAGACGCTACCATGACGCCGCTAATGCCGCCGATCACAAATTCACCGACAAAACCCATGGCAAACAGCATAGCGCTATTGAGGGCAATTTTGCCACCCCACATAGTCGCCAACCAGCTAAATACCTTGATCCCCGTCGGTACGGCAATCACCATCGTGGTAATCATAAAGAACATCCGCAGCCAAGCTGGGGTGCCGCTGGTAAACATGTGGTGCGCCCAGACGATTAGACCCAGGAACGAAATCGCCAGACTGGAGTAGGCAATTGCCAAATAGCCAAAGATTGGTTTGCGCGCATGCACCGGAATAATTTCGGAAATTGCCCCAAACAGCGGCAGAATCATGATGTATACCGCCGGATGGGAATAGAACCAGAACATATGCTGATACACCACCGGATCGCCGCCTCCCGTGGGGTTGAAAAAGGCCGTTCCCACCAGCAAATCAAAGGCCAGCAGAATTAGCGCACCGGCCAATACCGGCGTCCCAATCAAAATCAGAGCCGAGGTGGCTAGCATCGACCAGCAAAACAACGGCATGCTGTTGAGGTCCATGCTGGGGACGCGCATCTTGATGATGGTGGTAAAGAAATTGATTGCCCCCAGAATCGAGGAAGTTCCGAGCACCAGCAACGAAAAAATCCAGATGCCTTCACCGACTTTGCCCGTCATCAGGCTGAGGGGTGGATAGGAGGTCCAACCAGCTTGGGGCGCATCGACCAGAATGCTGAGAGCGAGTAACACCCCGGCTGGTGGCAGCATCCAAAAGGCCAAGGCATTCATTTTGGGAAAGGCCATGTCCCGTGCCCCAATCATCAGGGGAATCAGGTAATTGGCCAGCCCTGCCCCTGCCGGAATGATCCAGAGAAAGATCATGATCGTGCCGTGCAGGGTGAGCAGTTGGTTATACAGTTCGGGGCTGACCACATCCGAGGCGGGGGTTCGCAGCTCGGTGCGGATCACGTCCGCCATCAGGCCCCCAATTGCAAAGAAGACAAAGGAGGTAACGAGGTACTGAATCCCAATCACTTTGTGATCGGTGTTGAAGGTGAAATAGTCCTGCCACTTGCGTTCCTGCGCAGGATGGTGGCCAGAGGGTAGCTTGGTTGTGGGTGCTTCTGTTTGAGTCATAACGAATTGCAACAGACGGTGGAATGGTTCCGCTACCAGATAGGGCAGCATCGTCAGGGTTCGAGGAACGGAGCATCAAGCCGCTGGCTGGAGGGATTGGGCCGCTTGCTCAGACATTGAGTGCTGCATGGAATGGGGATGCAGTTGCTCTAAGGCTGCCGCATCCACTGGATTGTGAGCAGCAAAGGTAGCCAAATAGTCAGCATCCGTGCGGTCTGCGGCTGGCTTGGCAGCAACGGTTTGATCCGAATTGGGCTGGCTGGCGATTTGCTGCTGCAACCACTGATCAAATTCATCGGCTGGCTGCACATAGAGCTTGCTGGCCATTGCGCCGTGATAGGGACCGCAGAGTTCGGCGCAGATAATTGGGTACTCACCGACGCGGGTGGGGGTAAAGCGAAGCTCGGCATCTTGACCAGGAATCGCATCCTGCTTCAGCCGAAACTGGGGCAGCCAGAAGGCGTGCAGCACATCCTGCGCCTTAATCACCAGCTTCACATCCTTATCGGCAGGTAAGTGCAGTTCGCCAGCGGTAACGCCCGTATCCTGATAGGTAAAAATCCAAGCGTATTGCAGGCCCATCACATTCACGGTCAGATCGGGGTCTTTCATCTGATCCGGCATACCGCCTACCCCAAGCGCCATGTGATTGTGCATCGGTTTGTGGCTGACTGGCTGGCCGGCTGGCGGTAGAAGGGGGGCACTCATTTCAGCATCCGGCAGCATGGCCACTTGGACTGGCGACACTTGGACCGGCGACTGTTCAGCCGCTTCTGGGTCAAAGCCGCCCTCAATGCGGTAAATTTCAAAGCTGTACACTCCGATCACCAGCACAATCACGACTGGGATCGCAGTCCACAAAATTTCGAGCGGGATGTTGCCAGCAATTGGAGGACCATCGGTATCGTCGCCCGGTTTACGCCGAAATTTGAACATGCAAATAATCAGCACGCCTTCTACCAGCAAAAAGATGCCCATGCCGACGGTCATCATGGTGTTGAACAAATCATCGACCAAGACAGCATCGGCGGACGCCTGTACGGGAGCTAAACCATGATTTTGCCCGTACCAAAGGCTGACTAGGGTGAGGGCAATTCCTGCCAGCATCGTCAAAATACTATTTGGAATATTCACGGCTAATACGGCTACTAGTGGATTGACTCTTGATTGACTCAGAAGGTTGACTCAGAAGAACGGAAAACTGGGAGAGCAGTTGGGAAGAGCAAATTTTTGCAAGTTCACTATCTCCCTTATGGTGAAGGAATAATTCGGCAAGCAAACCCAAACTTCACAAAGATGTAAGAAGTTTTATCCTTACAGCTTGATTTTTAGAATCCGTTTGACAAGCCCCCAAATTCCTATTCTGGGAGACTTCCCCAAACCATCGCTGTTCAAAGTCCCCTACTGGTGGGAGATTATAGCCCTGCGGGCATCCCCGAAAGGGAGGGCGGATTCAGAAGACAAAATCCTTTGCAAACCGCTTCTTACAGGTTAGGGCGAGCTTTGAACCGAACTTCATCAGGATTGAGTTCTCTCCGTGGGCGAGGGGACGTTAAGGGTAAGGACCGATTTATACCGGCAGCAATCTATAAACTCCATAGTCTGGTAGCAGTGGTCTATCACTACGTTAGATCACCCTTTTGAGTTACAGCGTTAGACTAGAACAGTTGGACGGGAAAAGTTAGGCAACTACAAACATCTTTAAGGTTTTCTTTGGGATCGCAAAAAGCTTATGTAGCTATCGCTACAGAGCATAAGCAAAAAGATAGAGATTTTACGTTCATTGAGATCGAGAGTACTCGCTGAAACACGAACAATCCAAAGAAATCCCAAAAGCTTTTCGATTTTTGGAAGAGCGTCACTAGAGTAGTGGCAAGAGATCATTTCGGCTGATTAGAACAATCATCATTAAGTAGAACAACATAATTAAACATGAAACCCAAAGGGGGTGTTGTCGCCCTTCGGGCGGCGACAACACCCTGATCTTAGTTTTAATTAAGTTGAATTACTTAGTGACTGAAATCATCTCCTCTGCCTAGGGCAGATTAACTGCTCTGATTCAAACAAATTTGAACAGCGTTTTGCATCATGTGCTACTGATCCGGATGCGATGAGGAGACAGGAATGACGAATTCGAGTGTGCATTCAGACGTAGGTTTGAATTTAGATTTACCAATTCAGCAACAGTTGGATGATCGATCTGATATTGAGTCCAATACCAATATTGAATCCAAAACACCGCCCCAAACGCAGGTCCGGCGGCTAATCTGGAAAATTGCCATTGCTACGTTTCTATTGATGGCGATTGGCAGCGCCACGCGAGTGATGAATGCTGGCTTGGCTTGCCCCGACTGGCCGCTCTGCTATGGCACCCTGTTTCCAGGACAGCAGATGAACCTACAGGTATTCCTGGAGTGGTTCCATCGCCTCGATGCGGCCCTGATTGGCATCACCACCATTGGGCTAGTGGGTTTGACCTGGTGGCATCGTCGCGTCTTACCGGCTTGGACTCCCTGGATGGCGCTATTGGCATTGGGACTCATCCTGTTTCAAGGCGTGCTGGGCGGCCTCACCGTTACTGAACTGCTGCGGTTTGACATCGTCACCGCTCACTTGGGTACAGCTCTGCTCTTTTTTGCCACCCTGTTGGTGATGGGCACACTGCTGCTGCCCTACCGTCCGACGGGTACCGCAGGCCGCTTGCCCTGGGTTAGCCTCACTGCGGCTAGCTTGATCTACCTGCAAAGTCTTTCCGGCGGCTTGGTTGGCTCGCGGTGGGCGCTACACCAATGTCTGCTGGTTTCCCAACTCTGTAGCGTCATGAATACCCACCTGATCGGCGTGGTTCCGGCTAGCATTGCCACCCTGGCAGTAGTGATTCTGGCACGGCGGACCCCAGCCCTGCAACCGCAACTGCGTCAACTCGCTCACCTGATTGGTGGCCTGCTGCTGCTGCAAGTGCTGCTAGGTTTGGCAACATTCCGACTTCATCTACAGGTTGAACTGCTGACCGTGAGTCACCAAGCCATCGGAGCCGCCCTGTTGGGAACGCTCGTTTGCTTTACGGTTCTGTCTCTGCGCGATCATGTCGCTAGCGCGAACGCTGGATGAGCAGCCACACTCCAGTCGCAGATCCTGCGCCACAGGCCACCGCTCCTTGAGGCCAAAGCCCTAAAGCCAAAGCTCTAAAGCCAAAGAAATACCTGATTTCCGTTTTCTCGTCTAGCGCCCAACTGCGCCTCTCTAGCAACAAATTAGGAAGAGACTCGAATGCACGAAACAATTTGGACTGACGCCCCCCGCCACCACCAAACCGTTTGGCAGGTGATCCAAAGCTACTGGCAGCTCACCAAGCCGCGGATTATTATTCTGCTGCTGGTGACGACGGCAGGCAGCATGTGGATTGCCGGCAAAGGCCAGGTCGATCCGCTGCTTTTATTAATCACCTTGATTAGCGGTGCGCTGGCCGCCGCATCAGCCAATACCATTAACTGCCTCTATGACCGCGATATCGATTACGAAATGGAGCGGACGCGCCATCGTCCTCTGCCCTCTGGTCGGATTCAACCCCGCGACGCACTGCTCTTTGCCATTGCCCTGGCGGTGCTTTCCTTTACGCTGCTGACGGTGTTTGCCAATCTGCTCAGTGCGGTGCTAGCCATGTCGGGGATTGTCACCTATGTGCTGGTCTACACCCACTGGCTGAAACGCCACAGCACCCAAAATATCGTGATTGGTGGTGCGGCAGGCGCGATTCCTCCCCTTGTGGGCTGGGCCGCCGTGACGGGCGAACTCAACTGGGCCGCTTGGCTGTATTTCTTGATTATCTTTCTCTGGACGCCGCCCCACTTTTGGGCACTGGCAATGATGATCCAACAGGACTACGCCAAGGTTGGGGTGCCGATGCTGCCGGTGATTGCTGGCGATGAACCGACCGCGAAGCAGATTTGGCTCTATACGCTGCTGCTGATTCCGGTGACGCTGCTGATGGTATACCCGCTGCACGAGCTGGGAGCCGTTTATGCGGTGATTGCTTTGGGACTGGGAGCCGTATTTATTGCAAAAGCCTGGGCACTGCTGCAAACCCCGTCGGATCAACAGGTGGCCCGCTCGCTGTTCAAGTATTCCATCCTGTATATGATGCTGCTATCGGCAGGGATGGTGATTGACAGCCTACCCGCGACGCGACAACTGATTGCCAGCCTCAGCGATAATTTGACCGTCGTGCTGAGTCATTTGCCGATCAGTTAAGCGATTAGTTAATCAGCTAGAGCAGGTTCAGCCGATCTCGGCTGTCTTTCGATTGTCGTTTGCCCCAATTTGGCTTAGATTTGGCGATCAGCACTCCGACTTGGTAGCAGAGTTCGCCAAAATGGCTGACTACAGACTGGATACCGATCATCTGAACCTGCACTAGACGATCATTTGCCAGACCATGAGCGGCACGGCGGTTTTTGTCAAAGAGCGACCTCCTATAATGAATTCAAATATCAAGCAAGCCGTGGGTTAAGCCAAAAGCGAAATAATGGCCAAAATAGTTGCAGCCACAGATGCGATACAAAGCCTTACTGAGGCTGAAACTAGGCTAGGGCTGCGACGAACCGCGGACGAAAACTTTTTCTTGGAGTGGCAGAATAACTTGCCACCCTTGAGTACCGCCGAACAAGAAGCCCTAAAGGTAGTCTGGCGGCGGCTTTTGTTGGCTCCCTGATTTCTAACGATTTTGATTCAGAAGTTGGCTCTACTTAGCACTCAGGCAGCGCTCAAACCGGCCAGTCAAACTTACAATGAAAGTTGAGGAATGTAACGATTGATTCTGGAACGGTCAAGGTGAGTGCAGCTATGACTCCTGCGGTTTTGATTGAAAAGCTCCAAAAACGCTACGGTGCGGTAGAAGCAGTCAAGGATGTTTCGCTTCAGGTGGAACCGGGCGAGATTTTTGGTCTACTGGGACCCAATGGAGCCGGTAAAACCACCACGCTCCGCTGCCTTTGTACGCTAGCTACTCCTGATGCCGGTCGCATCGAAGTATCAGGCATTTCAGTGCTCGACTATCCCAAACTGGTGCGGCAAAAGCTGGGTTATGTAGCGCAGGAGGTAGCGCCGGACAAAGTTCTGACCGGACGCGAGTTGCTACAACTACAAGCGGCGATTTATCACCTACCGGCTGCCACGGCCAAAGCCGAAATCGAACGCACGATTGCTCTGTTAGGACTGCAAGACTGGGCCGACAAACGCACGGGCACCTATTCGGGCGGTCTCAGGAAGCGGCTGGATTTGGCAGCGGGTTTGTTACATCAACCTGACGTGCTCGTGCTCGATGAACCCACCGTGGGACTCGACATCGAAAGCCGTCGGATCGTCTGGGACTTTCTGCGGCAGTTGCGAGCGAGCGGCACAACCGTACTACTCACCAGCCATTACCTAGAAGAAATCGACGCCCTGGCGGATCGAGTCGCGATTATTGACAAAGGTGTGGTAATTGCATGCGGCACTCCTTCGGAACTGAAGGACCGGGTGGGTGGCGATCGGGTGACGCTGCGGATTCGCGAGTTTACGCCCGTCGAGGAAGCCGAAAGCGCCAAAGCAATGCTGCAAGCAATGCCGTTTGTGCAGGAAGTGATTATCAACTCAGCCCAGGGCAATTCGCTGAATTTAGTCGTGACGCCCCAAAGTGAAGCGCTGATTTCGATTCAGGAAGCCCTCAAGGCCGCCGGACTGCCCACCTTCGGCATCTCCCAATCCCGTCCTAGTTTAGATGACGTGTATCTAGCGGCGACCGGGCAAACCCTGCTCGATGCTGAACTGGCCGCCGCCGGTAGTCGAGATCCGAAAGCTGAACGCAAGCAAAATATGCGGTAGATGCTGGCTTAGGCAATTTCGTTTAGGCAATCCCCACCAGCTTGGCGCTCAGTTCCCACATGCGCTCGGCTTTTTTGTCGTCGGTGGCTTTTTCCGATAGCTCCTGCACAAAGGATTGCCGTCCCTGCTTCTGCCGGTTGCCCCAGCTCCAGTGCACGCCCGACTTTTTAAATTGCGGATCGGCCACTACCTGAGCCACTCGCTCACCGGCCAACTCCTGCGAAACATAGCCGCCGGTAATATTCTTTTGGAACCAGGGAAAGACTTTCTGGAACAGGGGATAGCTGTTGCGGAATAGAGGCGTATCGGCCACGCATCCCGGATAGATCGAGCTAAACACAATCCCAGTGGAATCGTGATAGCGGCGATGCAGTTCCCGCACCGTAATCATATTGCAGAGCTTGCTGTCTTTATAGGCTTTACCAGGCTTAAACTTTTTGCCATCGATCATCGAAATCGGCGCTTTGAATCCAGCCTCTAGCCCTTTCAAATCACCCAGATCGGCTGGAGCCGGAATTGGAATCTTGCCGCCCAGTTCTTTAGAATTGGCCGTTACCGTGCCTAAAATTACCAGTCGTTTGTCCGGTGCAGGGGATTTTTGCAAATCTTCCAGCAGCAGGTTGCACAGCAGAAAATGGCCGAAGTGATTGGTAGCCACGCTCAGCTCATAACCTTCTGGACTGCGCAACGGCTCTTTCAGTAACGGCATATACACGGCGGCATTGCAAACTAATGCATCGAGCGATTTACCGCTAGCCCGAAAGGAATTGACAAACTGCCGCACACTAGCCAGGGAACCCAAATCGATGTGCATGATCGTATAGCTGCCCGCAGGCATTCCCACTGACTGAGCGGCCTTTTCTGCCTTTTCCAAATTTCGGCAGGCCATGACCACATGCCAGCCCCGCTTCGTGAGCGCTTTCGCGGCGTATAAACCTACTCCCGATGAAGCACCCGTAATTACGACGGTTTTCTGATTCTGTTCCTGATTCTGTACCATTTTCTTAAAACGCGGTTTGCTGTTGACTGAATTATTGACGGATTGATTTTTGTTGGCTCTATACCCATTTGCAGTTCACATTCGCTATGCACTTGTCATCATTAATGTGGCTACGTGAATGTGCCCTGCGGTTATTCATCATATCGAGAAAGGTTGCCCATTCCAACTGAAAATAGGGCGATCAATCGCCTGAATTTGTATTTCTTTACAATTGATATTTTGGGCCAAAATTTGCTATATTTCGCCGCTATAAATTCTCTAATCGCATTTAGTTGAATCTGAATTGATCGCTAATCGACCGAAGCATAGGCAGCAGTCTTGCCGAATCATTGATAAGTTTACTGCTAGGTTTGTAAGGCTTGATTGAGTTGATGGTGAAGTGATGCAGTTATTGCGAGAACGGCAACAGCAGTTGCAGCAGGTTTAAGTTGCTTATTGAAATAATTTGGGAAAGAGCTTTAGTCACAAATCTGATTGATAACGAACAAATATTGGACAATAATTGATCAGTAATTGATCAATTAATTGAAATTTACATTTAACTTTAGGGCAATAGCCATGAACAATGAGGTTAACCCATGCCAGTAAAGATCAGTGATTCATGGCTCAATAGCCTATTGCCAATGCTACAGCGTTTAGATCGATTGCTTGAACAGGCTATAGCCACAGCCGAAACGATCGCTTCATCCAACACAGCAACTAATACAGCAACTAATACAGTAACTAATACAGCAGCTGATTTTTATCAAGAATTACCTATTGAACAGGTAGAGCAATGGTTACAGCATGAATCAGGAAGACCTCTGCTGGCAATTGATCAAGAACAACCTGAGGCCGCCCTTCAGATCGCTCAACAATGCCCCCGCTGGCACTGGCTGCAACAGCAACTAGGCTTAACTGGGTTCGAGCTAGATGTGATCGTGCTGGCGCTGGCTCCTGAACTGGATCGTCGCTATGAGCAAATTTATGCCTATTTACAAAACGATGGACGATATCGCCGGCCTTGTGTCGATCTAGCACTGAATCTACTCTGTGCCTCAGCTACCTTGAAATTAGAACGCCGGCAGTATTTTGCAGCGAATGCGCCATTAGTGCGAGCGGGTATAGTACGAGTATTGCCCGATCCCTACCAAGTTGAACCTTCGCTGTTATCACATTTTCTCAAGCTCGATGATCAAATCGTTCGGTTTCTGTTGGGCCAAACTGGATTAGACTCGCGGCTCGGCTCGTTCTGTGAGTGGATTGAGCCAAACCCAGCTAAAGAAATGCCGCTGGTTAGGAGAACTATCGTAGAGTCTTGCTTGAGACAAATTGCTGCACGGCAAACGAATCAATACCTCTGTTTCTACTTTGAAGGCACGCAGGAGCCAGAAAAACAACAGGCAGCAATTGCCATCGCTCAGAACCTGAAGCAACCCTTAATCCTCGCCCATATTGCAGGAATGCTGGAGCCAAGAGACCGTTTTGAATCTCGTTTATCGATTCTGCTGCAAGCAGTTTGGCTGCAAGATGCCTTGCTTTATATCGAAATAGATGGACTGCAAAGCCCTGACTTAGAGTTCAGCTATCACCGCTTTTTAGCAGCGCTTACGGAGGCAAAAGGCATTGTGATTCTATCGGGTACCAAACCCTGGGGCAGCCTACAGGAAACGGCTAGGGGCGTTTTGCCTGTATCATTTGCTTGCCCTGAGCCATTGGAGCGCCGAGTTTACTGGCAGGCAGCACTGACAGCAGTTGGAGTGAATCTGAACGATGCGGATGTGCAGCTTTTGAGCAATCGGTTTCAGCTTGGCCCCACCCAAATTGCCGATGCCGTGACTACCGCCTGCCATCAGGTGGAATGGAATGCTGCATTGAATTCCGATTCATCGATTCATGCACAGCCGACGCTTCAGGATGTGTTAACCGCAGTGCATTCACAGTTGCATCACCACCTGTCGGCTTTGGCACAGACCGTAGGAGCACGGGCCAACTGGACCGAGATTGTTTTGCCAATTGATTCTCTCAGCCAATTGCGAGAGATCTGTAATCAATTCAAGTATCGCTATCGAGTTTATCGAGACTGGGGATTTGACCAGAAATCATTCGCAGGCCAGGGAATTAACGTGTTATTTTCTGGCCCGCCCGGAACGGGTAAAACCATGGCCGCAGGCGTGATCGCCAACGAATTACAGTTGGAGCTTTACAGAATTGATCTGTCGCAGGTGGTAAGTAAATACATTGGTGAAACTGAGAAGAACCTGGATCGCATCTTTCGAGCAGCGGAAGCGGCCAATGCGATCTTATTGTTTGACGAAGCCGATGCTTTATTTGGAAAACGGTCCGAAATTCGGGATGCCCACGATCGCTTTGCCAACATTGAAGTCAGCTATCTACTGCAAAAAATGGAAGCATATGAAGGAATTGCGATTTTAACCACCAATCTACGGCAGAATTTAGATGAGGCGTTTACCCGCCGCCTATCGTTTATTGTGCATTTCCCGGCTCCCGATGAGAGTAGCCGTCGTTGCATTTGGCAAACGGTTTGGGCCGCTCAAGTGCCGCTCGCTCCAGAGGTAGATTTGGACTTTCTAGCTCGTCAGCTTAAATTAAACGGAGGCAACATCAAAAATATCGCGCTAGCCGCCGCGTTTTTAGCCGCCGAGACCGACAGTGCTGTCACAATGCATCACCTCTTCCATGCGGCTCGTCGAGAGTACCAAAAAATGGGTAAGAGTTTGTCGGAGACGGAATGGAAGATGACTTAAGTTTCAGAATCGAATTTAGTAAATCAACTCAATTATTTTCAAAGCCTATAATGCATACAAACGTCTCGCTTAGGGCAAGATACCTACACTCTATTTGTTGTTTAATCAGGGTGAATTACTTAATCTCAGTAGATTGCAAATCATGTTGAGATCCCCCCTAACCCCTTATGAAGGCTACGGTGTACACACAAATCGAATTGGTTAGGATTCGAGGAGTTTTAGCCTCCTAATCCCCATAAATGGGGGACTTCCAAACCTGATTTAGTCTAAAGCATGGGAAAAATTGGTCTACTATGCACAGGCTGCGCGAACAAACCCAAGTGTAGTGATCCAAACGAATTCATTTTCGATCTACTGAATCTAGATCAAGACGATTTACAACATTTGGTTGATTTTTATGTTAAAGCTATTTTCACTATGTATATTCAAAGCGATAATGCGATGAAAGGAAATATTCCTTTTGCCTTAGCTTGAGTTAAACACAGGGAATAAGAATCATTCTCTGTGTGAGTGTCTATGTATTAGTATGTCATCGATATTCCGTTGTCCATCCTGCTCAAAGGTTTATTCTTATGCTCAAGTTTGGATTGATCTGATTTTGGGCTGTATCTGTATTCGCTAAATCAAACAAATCGATGATGATACCCCCTATATAGGTTACGGTATACACCAAGTTGAATCGGTTCAGCCCTCTTTTCTGGGATGCCCGCAGGGCTATAACCCCTATTCTGGGGGATCTGAGTAACATTGACCAATTTTTTCCATGATTCGGACCAAATTAGGTGCGAAAGCTCCCATTTATGCGGGAGTTAAGGGGTTGAGAGGACTTGTGTGTACACAGTAGCTATGTAGGGGATAAAGATTGTCATGGAAATCACTAGATACGGGATCTAAATTACCAAGACTAAGTTATGATTCGTGCCCTCAGCGAAGTTCTTAGGAGAATTCTGGAAGATTCACAGCATTGGTCTACAGAATTTCCAGCAGCGTATCCCCCTAGCGAGTTGATGGAGGCTCATTTTTCTTTTGTTCGCCCTAGTGAAAGCTTCACACCAGGTCAAAAGATGGTCAATTTGTTCCTCTATGCGGTTAATGAAAATGTAGAGCTACGCAGCAACGAACCAACAATCGCCCGTCAGAATGGACAAGCCATTATTCGTCGTCCTGCCCTGCGCGTCAATTGTTCCTATCTGATCACGGCCTGGGCTGGCAGCGATACCGGCGATGAAGCGGCTTTAATTGAACAGCAGCTACTCAGTCAGGTCTTACAAGTTCTGAGCGGATATTCTACGATTCCAGCCGCTTTTCTGAAAGATACACCGCTAGAGGATCAGGTTCCGCCTCTGCCTCTAATCTCCGCTCAATTAGAAGGAATGCAAAATCCGGCCGAATTTTGGACTGCATTGGGAAACAAATTGCGTCCCTCGATTACAGTCATGGCAACGATCAGCATTCCGCCTGTGTTTAGTCAGATCACGGCTCCAGTGGTCACTACTCGTTCGACTAGATTTAGTATGAACAGCGCAGCAGAAACAGACACTTTAGTCCAGATCGGTGGACAAATAGTAGATACAGCAGATAACGGTATTGAGAATGCTGTGGTAGACTTGGTTGATGCTGGGCTGCGGACCTATACTAACTCGGAAGGATACTATTCGTTTTTGCGCGTTCCGCCCGGATCACATACGCTGCGTATTGTTGCCGTTGGGTTTGAGCCAAAAACTGAAACAATTGATATTCCTGGACGATCGCAACTGTATCAAATCACGTTAAGCAAGCAAAATTCTAACTAAATTCGGTCTCATGTATCTCATGTAAAAGACTCAGTTCACTAGCTATCTTCCTCAAATAAGGAGCAAACTGTTATGGCCCCCTTTGACGCAATCAACAAAGCGCCCGGTGTGTATATCCAGGAAATTGATGTTCCGGGACCAATTGCGGGGGTTGGCACCAGTACCGCCGCCTTTATTGGACCAGCCGAGCAAGGGCCGATTAACACTCCGGTGTTCCTAACAAATTGGACCCAATTTCAGACTATGTTCGGCGGCTACATCACGGCTCCACCCGTCTATGTCACCCACGCGATTCGCGGCTTTTTAGACAACGGCGGGGCTAGCTTCTACTTTGTTCGAGTCAGCAAAGCGGTCAGAGCTTCTCTCACTCTCAATGACCGAGCCACCAGTGCCAAACCTATATTAGTTGTGATAGCAAAACAGGAGGGGGCGCAGGCAACGGATATTCAAGTTGAAGTCAAAGATGCTGTCCTCTCGGATACAACCGTGACCGGAAATTCCTTGACCGCAAGAACAACAGCGATTCCAGTTCAAAGCGTAACGGGGATTGAAGCTAATACAACCGTGCAGATTAGCCAGGGA
Organism: Leptolyngbya sp. NK1-12; assembly: GCF_032598965.1. Taxonomy (NCBI): domain Bacteria; kingdom Bacillati; phylum Cyanobacteriota; class Cyanophyceae; order Leptolyngbyales; family Leptolyngbyaceae; genus Leptolyngbya; species Leptolyngbya sp. NK1-12. Next base: position 3,038,560 of record NZ_CP053586.1, on the reverse strand, counting down.
AATAATTCCGAAACGCGAAAAGTACAGTCTGTAAATGCAACCGAGAAATCAATTACCCTGACCACCGGGCTACAGCAAGATTACACTTCTCCAGCAGAAAACCCGGTGCATGTGAGAACCTTGGGGTTTACGCTAGTGGTAACGGCTGTGGATGGAACTGAGACCGCCTTTGAGAACCTCTCAATGGATAGCAATCACTCTCGCTATTTTGCCAATCTGGTTCAGTCGAAGCTGGTCGATGTCACTCTGGCCGATCCACCAAACGCCACTGCGCCGCCGCAGAATCGCCCTGCGGTCCAAGCCAAAACCAAGCTGAATGCACCCGCCGGTCAATCCGATGATCTGAGCCAGCTCACTTCAGCCGACTACATCGCCGCGATCCGCACGCTGGAACGGATTGATGATGTGAATATCCTCTGTATTCCTGACCGTACCGATCAGGATGTGCAAAAAGCGATGATTGCCCATTGCGAAAAAATGCAGGATCGATTCGCGATTCTCGATCCAGGCTATGGTTTGATTCCTGATGCAACGGCATCGTCTGGCATTGGCAAACAGCGCAGCGGCATCGGTTCGGATGGAGGCTATGCGGCACTTTACTACCCCTGGATTGAGATTACGAATCCGCTGGGGGCAGGACGGCTCACGGTTCCACCTTCCGGTCATCTGGCTGGAGTATATGCCCGCACAGACGGCAGTCGGGGTGTGTTCAAAGCGCCTGCTAATGAAACGATTCGGGGTGCGCTTGCCCTAGAACAGCGCCTCACTGACGATGAACAAGGTCCGTTGAATGAACAGGGAATTAATGTTCTGAAATCAGTGGCCGGACGAGGAGTCGTTGTCTGGGGTGCCCGCACGCTTTCCCAAAAGCCGCAGTGGCGCTATATCAATGTCCGACGGCTAATGCTGTTCATCGAGGAATCGATTCAAGAAGGCACGCAGTTTGCTGTATTTGAGCCAAACGGACTGGAGCTGTGGCAAAAGGTGAAACGTCAGGTGACAGAGTTTTTGACACGAGTTTGGACCGATGGGGCCTTATTTGGGGCAACGGCGAAGCAAGCGTTTCAGGTACGAGTCGATGAAGAACTCAATCCACCCGATCTGCGTGCTCTAGGGCAGCTCGTGATCGAAGTGGTTGTTTATCCGGTCACACCAGCCGAATTCATCGTATTCCGCATTATTCAACAGCCAGGTGGCCCCAGCGTTCAAGAATGAGTGTTCAAGAATGAGCGTAAGAATGACGGTTGGGGTGCAACTTTCGACAAGTATTTCAAAACTTAATGCAGGGAGATCGCTATGGCAACAGGAAAACGGGTTGATCCCTATCGCAATCATCGGTTTCTGGTAGAAATTGATGGAATTGTGCAGGCGGGTTTTTCGGAATGCAGTGGGTTTGGTTCCAGCATTGAGGTGGTGGAATATCGGGAAGGCGGCGACCCGACCACGGTACGCAAACTGCCGGGTAAAGTCAGCTATCCCGATATCATGCTGAAATGGGGCGTAACGGATTCGCGAGAACTGTACGACTGGCATCTCGCTGCCGTCAACGGACAAATTCAACGTAAAAATGGTTCCATCATTTTGCTCGATGATTTGGGACAGGAAAAAGTGCGCTGGAATTTTTTCAACGCTTGGCCCAGCAAGTATGATGCGCCTGACTTGAGTGCTAAAGGCAATGATGTGTCCATTGATAGTCTCACGGTGAGCTGTGAGCGGATTGAGCGAGTGTAAGCCATGATGAACACCCTGATCCAAACCGAGTACGAATTCACCTTACCCACCGGCTATATCGATGCGACCGGCACCTTACATCGAGAAGGTACAATGCGGTTAGCCACCACCGCCGATGAAATTCTGCCGTTAAAAGATCCGCGCGTACAGTCCAATTCTGCCTATTTGATTGTGATTCTACTATCGCGGGTGATTGTGCGATTGGGAACAGTAGAAGCGATCAATCCCAAAGTGATTGAAGGCTTGTTTGCCTCAGATCTGGCTTATTTGCAAGACCTCTACAATCGCATCAACGGCAGTGGCATTCGCTCGTTACCCGTTACCTGTCCCCACTGTCAACAAAGCTTTGCCGTGGAGCTGGATCTGGCGGGGGAATTTTAGGCTACCCCCTTGATCGTCTGCATGAGGAGGTAGCCTATCTTGGATATCACTTGCATTGGAGCTATGAATCCATTTTGCAGATGGAACATCGGGAACGCCGCCGCTGGGTTGAAGAGATCGCCAAAATCAATCAGCGATTGAACACTCAAACAAGCTGAACAGCACTGAAGTGAAAACTATTCATGGAATCCCCAATTGCCCCATCCGCTGCCCCATCCGCAGACTCTCCCACTCCGGAGCCGCCTCCAACTGCTTTGGTCAGACGATTACAGCGCCGATTGCATAGCTCACCTGGGGTAATTCGTACTGACTTGCCCCATTCCCACTATCCTGCTACCCAGGCCACCGTATCCCGGTTGATACAGCGATTGGAATTACCTGGACAAATAGGATCGCGCTATAGTTCTGGAATGGTGCCCGCCAGGACTGCTCGATTTCAACGCCAACGCACCGAATCTGCGTCTGATCTGGTGATGAGATATGCAAGTCATGAAGATGCAAGAATTGTCAGCCAAACGAATAACAAGCATTACCATTTGCGACCTGTAACAGAAAACCAAGTAGAAAATCAAATAGAAAACCAAATAGAAACGACAGAATTTAAGCATAAACGAAACGATAGGACTCTTCCTGCTGCTCCTGCCACATCACCAGCTCTGAGTCATTCTTCATCCCATCAGCTACAAAGGAGCCACTCTAACATTCAAAGCGTTCGCTCAATCGCTGCTCCTGACAGCGTCGCTCCTGACAACGTCGCTCGTTCAATTAAAAGCGACGCCAAAGATAATGCCAGAGGTAATTTTACTGTTACTTCCCCTATCGAGGGTAATGTTAAAGGTAATAGCATTGGCAGCGCTAGAGTACAGCGATCGGCTGACGCTGATGCTCAGATTCAAACCTCTACTCTATCCTCTTTGTCTCCTGCATACACTCAAGTCTCTCCGTCGTCATCTTCGCCTACTCGATTGCCATCGATGTTGCATACACCGCTTAGAGTATCACCTTCCAGTTCAATCGGAAATGTAATGCTTTCGCCTGGATCTGGGAGAACTGTAACTTCTTCCCAAACTGGTTCGAGATCTCGTCCCGAATCTGATTCCATAATGAGTTCTTTTTCTGATTCCATCACTGTTCCAGATGCCACAAAACTAGCAACAAACACTCCTCCAGTGTTGCGGATTAATCATCGGGCTACGCTGGAGGCTGCGAAGATACAGCGACAAGCGGTTCATCCTTCCCCGCCACTGCAAATGGTTCAATCGCAGATTATTCCGTCGCAGATTATTCCGTTGCAGACTGTTCCGCCGCAGATTATTCCGTCAGTCCCCTCTTCAATCGAATGGATTCAAACTCAGCCAGAAGAGGCAGCCCCATTGCCCGCGCATCGGAATCACATCCACCTTTGGGATGCGTTAGATTCGAGCGATTTCCCTCAATCACAGTCAATGGCATCCCCTGCTGCCCCCCTACCTCTGCCGCTGGCGATTACGCCCCAGTCCCATCCCGGACAAATTGCTCGTTTGGATGAGGATGAGATCCAGGCTCCTCTCAGTTCAGCCCGGTCTGCTAATCGAGCTGTGCCTCATGGAGTGTCCATATTCGACCCATTAGAGAGCAATGCGCCGGTGATCAATATCGCTGAACTAGCAGAACAGGTGAGCCGCATTTTAGCCCGTCAGCTTGCCGTTGAACGTGAACGTCGGGGGATCGGGCGATGAGCTTAGAAAAACTGCGAATTAAGCCCCGACCGCCCTCCAAATTGGCAGAGATCACGGTGCTATTTAACCCGGATTCCTACTCGATTTCTAAGTCTGTCACCTGGAGTCCGCCGATCACGTCTACCAGCGGCAAAGTCGCCACCGATCGCCAGCTCAATGCCCCGCCGTTAACGTTTGGGGGAGGCGGCAGCCGTCAGCTCACGTTAGAACTGTTCTTTGATGTCACTCAGAATTCGCGGCTGGCCGATGTGCGACAAGAGACCGACAAAGTCGTTGCCCTGACTCGGATCGAGCGGGATCAGGGACAGCCGCCGGTTTGCCAGGTTTCCTGGGGCCAAGCCCCGACCAACTCGGATTTTCCATTTCTGGGCGTGGTCACTAGCCTGACGCAAACCTTCACGCTATTCAAATCCAACGGCAAGCCAGTTCGGGCCACGCTAACGGTGTCGTTTTTAGAATTTATCGAGCCAGAGCAAGATAAACGCAAAACCGACCCCGAACTCACCACCTATCAGATCAAGCAAAAGGATAGCCTCAGCAGCATTGCTGCTGAATTTTATCGAGATCCAAAACAGTGGCGCGTAATTGCCGCTGCCAATCAAATCATCAATCCACGCCAGCTAGAGATAGGACAGCGACTAACCATTCCAAAATTGCGTTGAGGAGATAATTGAGGAGATAGCCTATGCCCCGACTTCAGACAATCTACCCTCCAATGGTTCAAATCAAAATCAACAGCAGAATCATCTCTGAACAAGATGAGCTTGACCTGATCAGCATCAGCGTGGATCAAACAATTCAAATTCCGAGTATGTTTACCCTAGAGTTGGCTGGGATGGGAGAAGATGGCAGCTTTCTGCCCTGGTTAGAGCGCAATTCCCCGTTTGCGATTGCAGATGAAGTTGAAATTCAACTAAGGTATCCAGATACTTCATTCAGTACGTTGATTCAGGCAGAAATCACCGGATTCGAGCCAGAGTTTGTTTGGAATCGCACCCCCAGTCTAATGATTCGCGGCTATGACCGTCGCCATCGGCTGCAACGAGGCAAACAAACCCGCACCTTCCTGAACCAGAAAGACAGCGCCATTGTCACCCAGATTGCCACCGAAGCCGGATTAGCCGCTAACGTAACAGATACTGAAGTTGAACATGAGTACGTTTTGCAAGCCAATCAAACGGATCTGGAATTTTTGCAGGAACGCGCCAAACAAATTCACTATGAAATGTTGGTGGAGCATAAAACCCTGATTTTTCGTCCGGTTGCCAATGCCGCGCCCACGACCGTGAAATTAGTCTGGCCAAGTCATTTATCCGAGTTTTACCCTCGGCTCTCTGTAATGCGACAGGTCGATCAAGTTTTGGTGAAAGGTTGGGACATCCAACAAAAAGCACCCGTGGTCGGGCAAGCGACAAGCAGTGGCACCAAGATGGGAGGCACAAAAACCGGCAAAGACTTGGGGAATCGGTTTGCAACGGCGGTTGAATGCCAAACCGACCGAGCCGTTACCACTAGTGCCGCTGCTGCTCAAGTTGCTGCCGCCACCTACAACCGCCTCGCCCTGACGCTGATCGAAGCCGAAGGTGTTTGTCAAGGCAATCCCGCTGTCCGCGCCGGAGCTGTGATCGAGATTGCAGGAGTCGGCGAACACTTTAGCGGTTTGTACTACGTGACAGCCACCACGCATCGTTATCATGCCCAGGCAGGATACCAGACCCGTTTCACCGCACAGAGGAATGCCCTATGAATTTTTTTGATTTGGTCAGCGATTCAGAGGTCCGTGAGGCGATAGTTGGCCGCATCTATGGCGTCGTCATCGGAGTCGTAACGAACAACAAAGATTCGGATCAAGTTTCGGGTGGATTGGGCCGCGTCAAGGTCAGGTTTCCCTGGCTTAGTGACAAGGATGAAAGCGCTTGGGCACGCATTGCTACGCCAATGGCCGGTAAAGAGCGGGGATTGTATTTTCTGCCAGAGGTGGGTGATGAGGTGTTAGTTGCGTTTAATCAAGGGAATGTCCACGATCCGTATATCTTGGGCGCGCTATGGAGCAAAACCGACCGTCCACCTGTCACAAATGAAGATGGGAAAAATAACATTCGCATGATTAAATCACGTAGCGGCCATACGATTACTCTAGATGACACTCCTGACCAGGAGAAAATTACAATTTGCGATAAGACGAAGAAGAACCAGATTGTGATTGATTCCGCCAAGAATACAATGACCATTCAAGTCGATCAGGGTATAAAAATCGAAGCTAAAGGAAAGATTGAAATTGCAACAAGCAAGGGTGATGTTGCAATTACCTGCCAAAACTTCTCAGTTGAAGCGCAGCAAAGATGTCAGATTAAAGCCGCCACCAACCTGAATCTCGAAGCGAATGCTGGGCTGGGCATCAAGTGTTTGGCTGGCGTCAAAATCAATGATGGTGCGCTGGAGGTGACCTGATGCCGGCATATGTTTTGCACTTAGGAGCAACGGTGGCTTGCGTACATGGCGGACAGGGGCAACCCGCCGCTCCCAATCCCCGCGTTAAAGTCATGGGGCAGCCGGTTGTGACCCAGCCCATTCCCTACACAATCGCAGGCTGTAGTAATCCTCCCACCAATCTAGGACCGTGCGTTACCGCTAACTGGCTGACCGGAGCGGTCCGCGTCAAGGTGATGGGACAGCCGGTATTGTTGCAAACGAGTCAAGCCATTTGTTTGCCTACAGGAACACCCTTGAATGTGTTGATCACCCAACTCAGGGTAAAAGCTCAATGAACATTTTTAGACAAGGAGTTTTAGAGGATGTTTGAAACGGATCAAACGTGTTGCATTGCCCCCCAACCCCCCACGAGTGGGGGACTTCCGATCCCGTATTTCGGTTCAAAGTCCCCCATTGATGGGGGATTTAGGCTTCGACGTGAGCTCAGCCGAACGGGGGCTTCGAGTGCGGCAACGAACAGAATGGGGGATGTAGGGGGCGGTTCGGGTTGCATCGGCGACTTTTAAAACACCCTCTTAGACAACAGGAGCGCGATATGGCGAAGCCGTTTTTAGGCGTTGGGTTGAAGTTTCCTCTGCAATGGGACGAAGCAGGAAATTTTCAGCAAGCCTACTATGAAGAGAGCGTGCATCAGTCGATTTGGGTGATTCTCAGCACTGCCAAAGGCGAGCGCGTCATGCGGCCAGAGTTTGGCTGTGGCATTTACGATCTAGTGTTTGAACCCTATGCAGACTTAACGCTAGGCCAAGTTTCTCTCGCGGTACAAGAAGCATTACTACAATTTGAACCCCGAATTGATGTGCTGGATGTCCAGATCGATTCAGGCTCCGATCCCTCCACCGGATTGCTGTTGATTCGGATTGATTATCAGGTGCGAGCCACTAATAATGTCTTCAACCTAGTCTATCCCTTCTATCTAGAACGGAGTGCCCTCTGATGATCAAACCTGCCGCCAAGATTGATCCCCGGAATGCACAGGTCATTGTACAACAGATTCAGTTACTGATGGCCGAATATGTTCCTGATTCTGTTTCTAGTCAAATCCTTGATTCAATCGCAATTACTCAGACAAATGTTCCAGCTTCCAGTATCAATGCCGCGCTGGTGCAGATTTTCGCCCGATTCGCCGAACTGATTATCCAGCGGCTGAATCAGGTGCCCGATCGCGCCCTTCTCGCCTTTTGGGATTTGCTGGGCGCATCGCGTCTACCTCCCCAACCGGCCCGTGTTCCGATTACCTTTTCGTTAGCAACTGGTACAACCGTGACTGCAATCGTTCCGGCGGGAACTCAGGTAGCAGCACCGCCGACAGCCGCACAAGCGGAGCCGGTTATCTTTGAAACCGAGCGCAATTTAATCCTGTCTCCAGTTCAGTTGCGCTCGATCCTAGTGTTTAATTTGGAGCAGGGATACTATCAGCAGTTGCCAGCATCACAAGCAGAATTGCAGTTAGCCACCAATGTGCCGCTGTTTCAAGGCAATCAGCCGATCGAACGCAGTTTTTATCTTGGGCATCGTCAGTTATTGAGCTTTCCGGCTATTAAAACCCTGACCTTGACGCTGAACTTGGAGCAGGGTTTTGGCGATACTTCAGAGCGACTACACCGTCAGCCTCAGTTAGACTGGCAAATTTGGGATGGCGCGAATGGGATTAGCCTGTCTGCGAGCAAGGACGAAACCCGCAGTTTGACCGAAACCGGCAGCCATGTGCTGCAATTCACCAATCTAACCGCTGTACCCCTTACTTCAGTCAATGCCATCGAAAATCGCTGGTTGCGCTGTCGCTTGCTCACCCCGATTACTACTGCATCCCAAGCGCGATCGGATCGGGTCCGCGATCGTCAACTGCCGGTGATTCAAGCCGTGACCATGCAGGTGGAATTAGCAGAAACGAATCTCCCGCTCGATGCAGCTTTCACCAATCAAATCCCGCTCGATCTGAGTCAGGATTTTTTCCCCTTTGGTGAACGACCGCAGTTGGGCGATACACTTTACCTGGCTAGCCAGACAGCATTTTCCCAGCCCGGAGCCACGATTACACTAGAGATTGATATTAGCAACCCCCATACTGCCAGCTTTAGTTCATCGCTTCGCTCTCGCACCACCGCTTCCACCGATCCAGCATTGAGACTAGTGTGGGAATGCTGGAATGGAAAGAATTGGGAATCTCTCAGTCAGGACTTCAGCGACACAACCCAGGCATTCACCGATCGGGTAGCGGATAACACAGCCGGCAAAGTAATATTGACACTGCCATTGACGATTACAGCTACGACCGTGAATGGAGTTTTAAACTTCTGGATTCGCGTCCGAATTGCTTCTGGCAACTATGGCGAGGACATCAGCTTTGAGCAATCAGGCGATAGATTGATCTTCACACCCGCAACCTATGCTCCGCCGCTGATCCGCTCTATCCGGGTCAGCTATCAAGTCACCCATACTGCCCAGCCAGAAGCCATCATCACCTACGCAGACTTGACCTATCAAACCGTCACCACTGAAGCGAATCAATCCATTACCTCGTTTGCGCCATTTCAGGTTCACAGTATTGCCAAACCTGTATTTTATTTGGGCTTCGGGAGTTCTGTTGAGCGGTTCCCGAATCAACCCATTAGTTTATATTTTCAACTAACTGAAGTTCAATACGGACAATCACCAGATCATTCTTCCTGGTCATCTCCGCCGCAGTTAATGTGGCAGTACTGGAGCAATCGCAGCGAGTGGACTAAACTAATCGTTCAAGACGACACTCAGGCATTCACTCGCTCTGGCCTAGTGGAATTCCTGCCTCCGTCCGATATAGCTGCCCAAGGTATTTCGGCAGAATATCGATTGCGCGTGATTTGGGACAGCGGCGACTATTTGTTTGAACCGCGTTTGCAGCGTCTGTTGCTCAACACCACCATAGCAACGCAAACCGTCACAATTCGGCAGGAAATTCTTGGCTCCAGTGACGGCAGCGAGAATCAAATTTTTCGCACTACTCAAACGCCCGTCTTGCTGGGACAACAACTAGAGGTACAAGAACCAGAATGGCCGTCGGTCCTAGAACGAGAGCAACTAATCGCCGCAGAAGGCGACGATGCCATTCCCCCTGCCCCAACGATTCCCGTCACCCCAGAACCCATTTGGGTGCACTGGCATGAAGTGCCCGACTTTTACGGCTCTGGTCCCCGCGACCGGCATTATGTACTCGACCACCTAACTGGCGAAATCCGCTTTGGCAATGGCATAAATGGCTTGATTCCGCCGATTGGGGTTGGCAATCTGCGCATGGCCCGCTACCAAACTGGTGGCGGCAAGGCAGGAAATCAGCCTGCCGGCGTGATTACGCAACTGCAAACCAGCATCCCTTCCGTAGACAAAGCCGTGAATCCGGTTCCCGCTACCGGCGGAGCCGACGCCGAATCCCTAGAGTCCCTCCTAGAGCGGCTGCCCTGCACGCTGCGTCACCGCAACCGAGCCGTCACGCTAGAAGATTACGAAGATCTGGCTAGATTGGCTTCTCCTGCCGTTGCCCGCAGCCGCTGTGTCCCTCTGCACAATTTGGCGCTCGACCCGCTAGGGCGCGGTACTGTCCTCCCCGGAACCGTCAGCGTAATTATTGTGCCCCGATCAACTGAGGCTAAACCGATTCCCAGTCTAGAACTAATTAATCGGGTGCAAACCTATCTCCAGAACCATGCCATCGCCACCGCAGAGGTTATTGTCGTCGGACCGCTCTACGTTGGAGTGAATGTGACAGCCGATATTAGTTTAATGTCCCTGGACCAAGCCAGCACCGTCGAACAAGCCCTCGATCAGGCTCTGACGCAATTTCTGCATCCGCTCATCGGCGGCAGCGACGGCCAAGGCTGGAACTTTGGCCGCAAACCCCACCCCTCTGACCTGTACGCCCTACTCGCATCCATCCCCGGCGTCGATCATATCCGCTCCCTGCAAATGACCCTCCTAGACGATTCCCCCGGAGCCAAACAAACCGATCGCTTCCTCGTCTACTCCGGCCACCACACCCTCAACTTACTAAGGAGAGCAGTAAATGGTGAATAGTGTTTCGGTGAGGGGTGGGGGGTGAGGGGTGAGGGGGTAGGGGGTGAGGGGCTTCGATGCAAGCGCACTGCCCCCATGGGGCCAGAAAAATCAGCCGAGCGGTGAGGGTGTTGACTATAAAGCGCTCGGGTTAGTAATATTCAGCTCTTAATTCAACCCAAACCCACCCAACAATCACCCCTCCATCTCCCCACCCCACCCCCTACTCCTTCACCCCCTCACCCCTCACCCCCTACCCCTCACCCCCTACCCCCCACCCCTACCCCCCACCCATGCCCCTCCAACTCCCCAACCTCGACGATCGCACCTACGACGATCTGGTGGCAGAAGCCTTCAGCCAGATTCCGACCTATGCCCCAAACTGGACCGATCGCAATCCCTCCGATCCGGGCATCACGCTGATCGAATTATTTGCCTACCTCACAGAAATGCTGCTGTATCGACAAAATCAAATTACCCCAGAACTGATGGGGACATTTTTGAAGCTAATCAACGGACCGGAATGGGAAACAACACAGGTAACACAGTATGGTATTGACTGGGTGAAACAACCAGACATACTTCAGCAAGCAGTGCAACAAGCGGTACAGAGATTACGCTCGCCCTATCGAGTCGTGACAAACCAGGACTTTGAAGCCCTAGCGATTGCCGCTGCACCAGACGCGATTGCCCGCGCCCATTGTTTACCGCGCCGCAATTTAGAACTCGCCAATCCGGCTACTCGTGCCGTCGATCAACCCGGTCATGTCAGTGTGATTGTGGTTCCCCGTCATACTCCCTATCAGCCCAATTCTGATCTGAATCAGACGGTTTGGCAGACGCTAGAATCCCGGCGCTTACTGACGACGCAAGTTCATGTGGTGAATCCCTACTATCTGGATGTCGGAGTCCGGCTGACCCTGGTGCTGCAACGGGATGCCCAGGAAGACGAGACGCGCCAACGGGCTGAGCAGGCATTGCAAGCTTTCTTCGACCCTCTTACTGGCGGCTCCCAGAAAACCGGCTGGCCGTTCGGACGTAGCGTTTATATCTCTGAGATTTATGCATTGCTGGATCAAGTACTCGGTGTGGATTATGTTACTCCAACCAACGGTCAGGATGAGTTAATCGTTGCAGATACGCAGCGCCTAGTTTATTCCTCTACCACGCCCCGCCAGCTCATTGCCGTCACCCTCTTTCCCGAAGAATTGATCAACGCCCCCAACATTGATCTGCACACAATTACTGTGCAATCGCCAATTCAACCATTGTTTCCCCAGGGTTAGCCATGCCACCTAATTTGCCGAGTCTGCCGAATCTGCCAAACCAACTGCTTGACTATTTGCCCACACTTTACCGCACCGATCCGCTGGTGGGCCAGTTTCTGCTGGCGTTTGAAAAGATTTTGCTGGGGCGACCGGATGGTGTTCCCTTTCCCAACCCCAACGCCGAGACTAACCCACTACCTGAGCGAACCAACCAAGGCTTGGAAGAGTCGATTGCCCGACTCCATCACCTGTTTGATGCCGAAACCACGCCCCCAGAATTTCTGCCCTGGTTAGCCGATTGGGTTGCCCTCAGCCTGCGCGCCGACTTGAAGCTAGAACAACAGCGCCAGTTTATTGCCAATGCGATCTCGCGCTATCAGTTTCGCGGCACCAAAGCCAACCTTCAGAGCCTGCTGCAAACCTTTACGATTGGCGCACCTACAATTGTTGAGTTTGAACCACCAATTCTCCAGATTGGCGTCAATTCGGTGATTGGCAGCAGAGAGATGCAGTTGCGCGGCGGCACACCGCACCATTTTCGCGTCACAATTGCCCTATCGCGAGAACAGGTCGATTCTCAAGGACGACAGTTGGCGCGTCAACGCGACATTGCTAAGAATATTATCGATCTGGAAAAACCGGCCCATACTGATTACAGTCTAGATATTATTTTTCCGAGTATGCAAATCGGCGTTTATTCTACGGTTGGTGTCGATACGCTGCTGGGTTTTGTACCGCAATCCTCTGGCTAGTTCAGCAATGATTTGATTAAAATTCAAGTTTTTATGTTGATTATTCTTCACATATTCTTCTTCCCGTATAACTGCCGTGCCAGGAGTTAAGTCAATGACGGATATTAAACGCCCTAACTACTTCACCAATCAGTTTCTAGTTGAGCAAGACTTTCAGGATGAGCAGCAGTATCACCGCCAGATGCGGTACTTACACAACCGCGAGCTGCATTCCTGGGGAATTGCGGGAAACGGCTTACAAGTGAGTCGTGCTGGCAATCAGGTCACGGTCAGTGCCGGAGTCGCGCTGGACAACGACGGTCACGAACTGGTGCTAGCAGAGAACACACCTTACACCTTGACCCAATCGCAGGCCACTGCGGTTTATCTCACCCTCGCCTTTAATCAAGTCTATGAGGACATCGATCGTTACAGTGGACAGGGCGTCATCGGCGATAAGTTTACTCGCACCACCGAACGGCCAACCATCGCAGATACTGCTGCTCTACCGCCAGATGATGGTTCGGTGATTGTTCTGGCTCGGATTAACCTGAGTGAAACCAATCCAGAGGCCAGTATCGACTACAGCGTTCGCAGCCGCTCTGCCGGAGCCTTGCTTCAGGAGGCGCTTAGCCTCGACCTTGACCTGACCCATACTGTTCACAACAGTCCCACCGCCCTTTCTGCCAATGTAAAAGGCGGCAGTGACGGCACCCGCTATGGCATCGTTAGTACAGCCAGCGACGGGGCCAACCGCTTGGGCGGACTATTCCAAATCGCCAAGGTCGAACGCCAGTTATCCTGTGGGGTTGTGGGCACCGTAGGCGAATTTGATCCAACTCGGATTTCCTTTGCGCCCTTTGCTTCACCTGATCCAAACAACCCGGCAACGATTCCGTTTGGCGTGCTGGGAATAGTCAATGACAGTAGCAACGCTGACAAAAAATTTGGAGTGTCCGGTCGGGTCAGCGGCGGAACAGCAGGGAGTCACTATGGCGTGCAGGGAATCGCTGAAGATGGAAGCTTTAATGCCGGAGGCTACTTCATCGCTCATGCAAAAGCTTCGGATGCCGCAAATAGCGAATACTATGGCATTTATACTGTAGCAACCGGTGATGGCAACGGCACACGAACTGGCATTGAAGCGTTTGCAGAGGCGGGTGGCACAGGGGATCGCGTTGGGGTAGTAGGCCGAGTATCAGGCAGTAATGGCAACGGTATGCGAGCTGGCGTTTTAGCGTTCGCACAAGCAGGTGGCACAGGGGATCGCTTTGGGATATGGAGTCGAGCGGATGGAGGAGATAGACGATATGGCGGTTTCTTCCAGACAAGTAGTTTGCTCCCTCAATCCTACGGTGTGGTCGGTGCAACAGGCAATGAAGTTGATATCCGCAGGCAGATTGGGAGTGCTCCCTGCGGAATGGTAGGGATAATCAGTGGCAAGGGGGGAATTGGAAGACAATATGGTGTTTGTGGACTGGCAATTGATGGGGATGACACCTACGGGGTGGTTGGAGTGGCAAGTGGAGGAACAGCAACCACCAGTGCCACTGGAGGACGCTTTGAAGTCACAGGAAACGAGCAGTCACTGCGCCCCTATGCTCAGTCACTGCGTTCCTATGGTGTATATACGGCGGCAGAAGGTTCGCCCAGAACGACAGATGTCTATGGCATTTATGCAGAGGCAACCAACGGTACACAAAACTGTTATGGAATTTACGCGGTAGCTTTCGGTGCTCCGGGCAGTAACTCTTACGCTGGCTATTTTCAAGGCAATGTCCATATCGAGGGAACCCTGACGAAAGCAGGCGGCAGTTTCCTGATCGACCATCCGCTTGATCCGCTAAACAAAACCCTGCGCCACAGTTTTGTCGAATCGCCAGAGGCGCTCTGTCTCTATCGCGGCCAGGTCAAACTGGATGGAGAAGGCAGGGCGATCGTCCAACTACCGTCCTACTTTGCCGCCCTCACCCACGAACAAGCCGCCACCGTCAGCCTCACCTCAATTGGCAGCACCCCGTTCCTCACCAGCTACGAATGGAACGACACCTGCACCGCCTTTACCGTGTATGGAGCAGCGAATGCAGAAGTGAGCTATCTGGTCATGGCCGATCGAGACGATCCAGTAATGCAACAATTACGCCAACCCATCGAAACCGAAAAAGGCAACGGCAATTTTGAGAAAGGGCAACTGCTCAACCCAGAAGCCTATGGCTATCCGGTCACGATGGGAGTTCACTATCAATCGCGCCCTGATCGACCTGATCGAGAAGCAGGGGATCGAGACCGGCAAACGGCTCTGTAGCAACGATGCTCGAAGTATAACACTTATTTCTTGACCAGTCCTAAGGAGGACTCCAACGATTGGGATCTACATTATTATTCGTAGCCTTTGCCTGTTGAAGTTGCTGGAGCTGGTTTGCAAAGGTGCCCCTTTGCACATCTTGCAGAAATTGAGCAGCTCCCCCCGGCCAAAACACTGATTTACTGGCATCGAAGAACTTTAACTGCACAGTGGCAAGATTCACTTTGAATCGACTTTGAACTTCTTGCAGCACCTGTACTAAGTGTCTTTCATTCGGTGCATAATGTCCGCTCTTGTTTGTGATGCAGAGCAACACCCCATTTTGCACCACCATTTCTCCGGCAGCAGCCACATCGCCTCCCGCCAGTGGACTGGTGTGATGCACCCGCGAGATGCGATGGTTGGTTGCATAAATTCTACCGCTACGGCTCATAGCGAAGATGGCGTATTTAGCGCCCGATGCCACACTGTGCATATTGTTAGTTGAGAAAAGTGTCGGTGGAGTACCCTGGGTGATTCCACCATTTCCAGGTTTGAGTTCGAGTGCAGCTCGTTCAGGATTGCTTCTGTTGTAACGAACAATGTAGCTCCCCATTTGGTTTCTGTCTATATCTAAATCCCGTAATTTCTGTTGCAACCCTGCATTAGTAAGCCGTCCTTGAGTAATATCGTCGTCCCAGGCAGCAACTAGTCCGGCTGCGATGGTCTTTCCATCGGGTGCTGATTTTTCTTCCTTTTTGTATTTCTGATCGCCTTCATAGAGCGATTGTCCCTGATGCATCCTGCCTTCTAGCTTCAAAAACTCTTGATACTTGAACGTTTCGCCATATCCCAAACGCCCTAGATGTCTATTGGCCTCCTCAACCATCGCCGGAGTTGCCGGGATCGCGTGATCAACGCGTTTGATTCCCTCTGCGGTAGGAAGGGCACCATATTTCCCCTCGCCTCGGTTTTCCCAATGCCCCCGACGAACGACCCGATACCAGATATCAGCTTTACGCAGGTCTTTTGCTTCTTTATAATTTCTAGCTGCTTTTAGCGCATCATCCGGCTGCCGTTCCTGTTTGTACGCCGCCTTGTAGAATTTTGCAGCCAAACTATATTGTTTTAGCTGAACTGCACACTCTGCCGCAAGACGAGCAAACTTTACATTCCCAGTATTTTCATAATGTTCATTAGCAGTATCCAACGCTTGCTCATACCTATCTTTTATCGGCTTTTTATCATCTTTCATCAGTTTCTGAATGTACAAAACCGGATCAAACTGAAGTGATGCTCCTACACCGCCAATTACCCGTTGAATCGAATTTTTCTGCCCCATGCCGGTTGAGATGGGACGATTGCTGGCCGCCTGATGCTGCGTTACCTCCCGATTTTGCTGTATCACATGGGTCAATTCATGGGCGATCAATTCTTGTCCACGATGGCTACCCGGATCATACGCGCCCTGCCGAAAAAATACATCTTGCCCAGTGGTAAATGCCCGTGCCTGCACCATCCTATTCAGTTGATCAGAATCACCATCCGTATGCACTCTCACCTGGCTAAAATCGGCCCCCATCGCTGGCTCAAACTTGTCTCGCAACGAGTGCGGTAACGATTGCCCTCCGCCTCGCGCTTGCTGAATCGAAGCTTCTACGTTAGGAGCAAGGGTGGTCCCACTCATATCTGACTGGCGCTGCACCGAGTGATTTTCTGCCTGGGCCTGCGGTGATTGGCCTGCCTCAGTGGATGAGCCAACAGGTGCATGAACTTGGCGCATGACTTGCTTGGCAACCTGATCCGCCTCCTGCTCATACCGATCATCTGCTTGACCGACGGTCAGCTTGGCCTGAACCAGACTGCCCGACGAGGATAGCTCCGCCCCCAACGCCTGAGACAGTCCGCGAAACAGCGGTTTTGGCAAGTCAGACGATTGCTGGGGGTGCAGCGATTGGTTGACAGGCTGGTGGCCCAGCTCAGCTTGAAGCTGGAGATGCGTAGCCAATTTAGCGGGAGCAGTAGCGCGTTGGGGCTGGCGAGCGACGCTGGATTGTTGCTTGGGAGTCAGTTGCTGTCGTCTCATCCAATGTCCTCCGCTAATGTCCTCCGCGGTGCACGCCCGAATTCGCGCCCAATGATTCTACCAGCCTACAGCAAACTCCACCGCAAGTCTCGCTTTTTCTTTGATCTGAGGCTGCTTTCACGGCTGCTTTTACAAACCAGGAAGACATTGCTGAATCGGAGCTTGAAGAGCTGAAGTTTCGTGCAAAATCAAGGCTAGAGCCAAAACTCAACTACTTCGTGATTCAGCAATGCCTTCTGCTTAGCGATTCATCACCCGTTCGTGAGCCTCCCTAAACCGCTTGTTAAGCGCATCAGCCGATGGAGTCAAGCTTGGTATCAGCGTAGACAAGGCAATCATCGCCAGAGTAATCAAAATCAACCGTTTCATAAACACCTCCAAAAAGCATTAGAACATCCAAATTGAAAGCATCAGAGCTTTTATAGTCTTGGTAATCTCGATTCAACCCCTATATTCACACCTGTCATCTAGTCATAGAAGCAACGTCGATAGCCCCTACGTATTTCCTACGTTAGAGAGATCATCTCGCAGAATCTTGAGATATTTGTTGACTAACTATTCAAAAAATTGTCAGACAATCGTTCTACGAACTTTTATGGAAGCTATGGCCATACTTCCCTCTCTTTTGAGGTGAACGGAGAATGAAGCTTAGAATTGCCATCAATCCATATTTTGCATCCATAATCTTATATCAGATTCGATGAAGATCAGTAGTGAATTGTCATTCTTGTTACAAATAGTTATCTCTGCTATGTGGTTACTGTGGACACAAAGCGACCCGCTATAGCAGACGATTGGTATCAAAGATAGAGGAACGATCGCACCATTCCCCTATTCACATCCCAATCATGCTGACTGCTATTCACCGCGCCTACGGTAGAGCATCAACACACTCATCACTTCGTCTGAATTGGGCACCGGCAACAACCGACTCCAGGAACCCGCCTCCGGCAGACCGCGCTGATGCATTTTGTGAATCATTTCGCGAATGCCTTCAGCCGAACCAATCAGAATCAGCTTCAGTCGTTCCCGGTCTCCAGATGCATAGCTTGGTGGAGACTCAGGATAATTGGGATCGAAGCCGAAATCGGACAGAAACTCGTCTGCCATAATCAACACTCCTTAGTATGTAGCTGGGAAGAAAACCCAAAAACCTAGCCACCCCCTTAAAATGCAGCGCCAAGCAGGGGGGCCGGAGAGAGTGTTAAAATACTCCGTTAGCCTCCCAGACTGCGGTATACAGTCGAGGGGGTCAGTCGCCTATTCGCTGGGGCAAACAGCAATGGGCGACGCTAGATTTTTGGGAATCCGGGCTGCTAGGCAAAATTTGCAACCTTAGTCAATCACAATGCCCAAATCGGGCAATCCGAGTCAAGCGGTTGTTACATACTGATTTGCCTTGCTACCTTGTGCTCAATCAGCCTCCATTTCCGCTTCTGCTGCTCGTCGCATAGCTAAAAAAGCTTCTTTGACAGGCTGACTTACTGAACTTTGTGGCTCTTCTAAAATCATGGACTGGTAAGTTTCTAGGAACCTGCTTCGCAAGCGGTGGAATAAATGAAGAAAATGCCGGATAAAACCAATGCAATCTAAACTCGATGTGCTATGTACAAATTTGCTCCAGCTTCAGAGAACGAACCGATTGTGTTTGGCGCAGCTCGACCGGGATATCGCAACGAGCAAGTTAACGAATGGGTTGAATTTATGCAGCATCAAGGCATCAAGCGAATTTGCTGTTTACTGCCTGAATCGCAACTGGCTCCCTATGCCAATCTGCTGGACGTTTACCGACAGACCTTTGGCTGCGACCAAGTTTGTTGGACGCCAATCGAAGATTTCCAGCTTGCAAACTCAAACATTCTGATTCAGCAAATCTTACCGTTTCTATTCGCTGCCAATCAGAAGCACGAGAAGGTTGTAGTTCACTGCTCTGGCGGCATTGGACGCACGGGACATGTTTTAGCTGCTTGGTTGGTGGCTGGACGGGGCTTCTCCAAACAAGATGCAATTGCCGCCGTTAAACGAACTGGTAGAAATCCCTATGAAGCTGTGATTGCTGCCGCGTTTAAAGGCCGCAATCCCTGGACGGTTGCAGCGGAACTGAATCAACTGCTGGATGAGTGTGATCGGTTTGGAAGCAAGTTTAGTCGATCTCAAATTTAGCCTTGGTTAGCCTTGAATTGTGGTCCCACACCGAAGTCATTTTTAGATTTACCTGCTTTGGCTTTAACGTTACGATAGCTATTAAGTCATCTAGGGCATTTCTGATCCTATCTGTAGGAAACCTGTATTCAACTGCCATGGTTAAGACACCATCACAAGTGTTAGCAATTCCTCCTCTAGAAAATGGCGATCGCTTGAGTCGTCATGAATTTGAGCGGCGCTACAATGCCATGCCCAATTTGAAGAAAGCTGAATTGATTGAAGGAATTGTCTACATGCCCGCTGCTCTGCGTTTTAAAAGCCATGGTCAACCTCATGGTTGGATTATGACCTGGTTAGGCACTTATGAAGCGATGACTCCCCATGTAGATTTAGCAATTGAACCAACTATACGATTGGATCACGATAACGCCCCTCAGCCCGATGCAATTCTCTTGATCAGCGAAGCAGCAGGTGGTCAGTCGCGACTAAGTGATGATGACTATCTCGAAGGAGCACCCGAACTAATTGTCGAAATTGCAGCTAGTAGCGCCGCTATTGACCTCCATGCTAAGAAACAAGCCTATCGACGCAATAATGTGCAGGAGTATATTGTCTGGCAAGTACTTGACCAAACACTAAGCTGGTTCTATTTGGAAAACGGTGAATATTTTGATCTGCCGGTTGATGCGGATGGCATCATGCGGAGTCGTGTATTTCCAGGACTTTGCTTGGCGGTTCAAAAATTACTAGAAGGCGATATGCGAGCAGTATTGGCAGTTCTACAGCAGGGTATTCAATCCTCAGACTATGCAGCATTTGTGCAGAAGCTAACTGTCAACTAACCATTGGTGATAGTTGGTGATAGTTCCTGGCAGATTCTCCTTAGGATTCGTGATCGTTCGTGCGTCCACCCACCAATCCAATCGCAATTGCATCCATCACCCGTGCCACTGGAATAATCTCCAAGTCAGAACTGGTAATCGCCTGGCTGGCAGGGACAATCGCTCGTTTAAAGCCGAGTTTTGCCGCTTCCTTTAACCGCAGTTCCATTTGCGACACCGGACGCACCTGTCCCCCCAACCCCACTTCGCCGATCAACACCATCGAGGGGTCCACCACCCGATCGCGGAAACTCGCCGCCACTGCTAAGGCCACACCCAAATCTGCCGCCGGTTCCGCCACATTCAAACCGCCCGACGCCGCCACATAGGCATCCAGCTTCGATAGCGGAATCCCAACCCGCTTCTCCAGCACCGCCAAAATTTGCAGCAGCCGGTTGTATTCGATCCCAGTTGTAGACCGTCGTGGCGACGGATAACTCGTGGGGCTGACCAAAGCTTGCAGTTCCACCACCAGCGGGCGCGTCCCCTCACAGGCCACAATCGTTGCCGTACCCGGAGTTTCCTCATCCCGATTGCCCAAAAATAGCTCCGAGGGATTGCGCACCTCCTCTAGGCCGCCATCCGCCATCTCAAACACGCCCAACTCATGCGTCGCCCCAAACCGATTCTTCACCGACCGCAGCAGTCGGTGGCTGGCAAACCGATCACCCTCAAAGTAGAGCACCGTATCCACCAAATGCTCTAGCACCTTCGGTCCCGCAATCGCCCCCTCTTTGGTCACATGCCCGACGATGAATAAGGTAATGTGCTCCCGCTTGGCTACCTGCATCAGCGCCGACGTACATTCCCGCACCTGCGCCACCGACCCCGGAGCCGAATTCAACGCCGCGAAATAAAGCGCCTGAATACTATCGATTACCGCCACCTGCGGACGCAGCGCCTCTAACTCGCGCAGGATGGTTTCTAAGTCGGTTTCGGGCAGGAGGTAGAGGGTGGGGTCGGGTGAGGGAGGTGGGGAAGATGGGGAAGATGGGGAAGGTGGGGAAGTGGAAAGCGAGTCGGATGGTTGAACATTTTTGTTCCTCCGATTCACCTTGCTCGGCTTACCGTCCCTATCTCCCCCATCTCCCTCATCTTCCCCACCTCCCCTATCTCCCCTATCTCCTCCACCAATCCCCAGCCGCTGCGAGCGCAACTTCACCTGCTGGCCCGACTCTTCGGCGCAAACATAGAGGATGCGATAGCGGGTGGCGAGTTGGTTGGCGACTTGGAGCAGCAGGGTGGATTTACCGATGCCTGGATCGCCGCCGATCAGGACCAAGGAACCGGGGACGATGCCACCGCCAAGGACGCGGTCGAGTTCGGTGTAGCCAGAGGTGAGGCGGGTTTGGGGATGGTCGGAGATTTGGTTGAGGGTGAGGGCAGCAATGGGCTGGGGGGCGGGTTTGGGGGTGCGGGACGAACTGGCAGACCGAGCGGCGGCTAGGGGAGTGACCCGACCGGCAGGGGTTGCCGTGACGATCTGTTCCACCATCGAATTCCAAGCGCCACAGGATGGGCATTTGCCAAAAAACTGCGGCGATTCTGCTCCGCATTGATTGCAAACATAGAGCGAGCGTTGTTTGGGCATGTGACAATTGGTTCCGCTAGATTAAGAGATTGGTTTAGATTTATGTGAAATCCATTCGGTCGGAGGAATCTTAAGAAACATTGAAATGTAGCTATAATAGGGAGTTCAGCGTTCTAATTTGATTCAGGTGAGCTAATATCTTTAATGATAAAGTGACGAAAATTAACTAAGAAATATCAAGTTTAAGGAGTGTAAACTAAATTGGAAAATCACAAAGAAAAGATTCTGGTAGTTGACGATGAAGCCAGTATTCGCCGCATTTTGGAAACCCGCCTTTCCATGATTGGGTACGATGTCGTCACAGCTGCCGATGGGGAAGAGGCCCTGGAAACCTTCCGCAATGCCAACCCCGATCTGGTGGTGCTGGATGTAATGATGCCGAAGTTGGACGGCTATGGGGTCTGCCAGGAACTCCGCAAAGAATCCGATGTGCCGATTATTATGCTGACGGCACTGGGCGATGTGGCCGACCGGATTACGGGTTTAGAGCTGGGCGCGGATGACTATGTGGTGAAGCCGTTTTCGCCCAAGGAACTGGAAGCGCGGATTCGTTCAGTATTGCGTCGAGTGGAGAAGGTGGGCACCTCTGGCATCCCCAGTTCGGGCGTCATCCACATCAACAACATCCGCATTGATACTAACAAACGCCAAGTCTACAAGGGCGACGAGCGGATTCGGTTGACCGGCATGGAGTTTAGCCTGCTAGAGCTGCTGGTGGGTCGGTCCGGTGAACCCTTCTCGCGCTCCGAAATTTTGCAAGAGGTGTGGGGCTACACGCCTGAGCGTCATGTGGATACGCGGGTGGTGGATGTCCATATTTCTCGCCTGCGGGCCAAACTCGAAGATGATCCCAGCAATCCAGAGCTGATCTTGACGGCACGCGGCACTGGCTATCTGTTTCAGCGGATTGTGCCTCCCGGCGAAACGGAATAATTCGGTTTTCCGGTCATTCTCTCCGTCTATGGGTAGAATCCATCTGATAAAATTTGTGAGGTTTCTATCACTTTGATCAATGGGATCGACTCAGGCACGGATTGCAATTGATGCAATGGGGGGAGATTACGCTCCCGCTGAAATTGTTGTTGGCGCGATAAGAGCACAGGCAGAACTTGGGGTACAGGTCCTTCTGGTCGGCGACCCCCAGCCCATCGAAGCCATTCTGAAACAGCATAATGCGCTGCACCGGCTGGAAATTGTGCCCGCCGAAGGCTTGGTGGAAATGCATGAGGAGCCGTTGAGTGCCTTGCGTCGTAAGCCAAAAGCTTCGATTAACGTCGCGATGGATTTGGTTAAGCAGGGTCGGGCCGATGCGGTGGTGTCGGCAGGGCATTCAGGCGCGGCAATGGCGGCAGCACTGTTACGGCTAGGGCGGATTCCTGGAATTGACCGTCCGGCGATTGGAGCCGTGTTGCCCACCATCATGGCGAAGCCCGTGCTGATTCTGGATGTGGGCGCGAATGTCGATTGCCGTCCCAAGTTTTTAGACCAGTTTGCGGTGATGGGCGCGATCTACTCCCAGTATGTGCTGGGTACCGAAAATCCCAAAGTCGGGCTGCTCAACATCGGTGAAGAATCCTCGAAGGGAAATGAGCTGGCGCTACGCACCTACCAGCTTTTAGAAGAGAATCCGCGCATCTCGTTTATTGGCAATGCCGAAGGGCGAGATGTGCTGTCGGGTAAGTTTGATGTCGTGGTCTGTGACGGCTTTGCCGGGAATGTGCTGCTCAAGTTTGCCGAAGCCGTGGGCGAGGTGCTGCTCAACATTCTGCGGGAAGAGTTGCCGCAAGGCTGGCGTGGTCGCCTGGGCACGCTGCTGTTGAAACCCAACCTGAGACGGATCAAGCAACGGGTGGATCATGCCGAGCATGGCGGCGGGCTGCTGCTGGGCGTGAATGGCATTTGCATTGTTGGACATGGCAGTTCGCAGGCTCCCACCATCTTCAATGCGGTGCGGCTGGCGAAAGATGCGGTTGACAATCGCGTGTCCGATCGAATTCAAGCCCAATACCAAAAAATCGAAGCCACCGCCAGCGACGGAGAATAATGTTACAGGAATCAGGAATCGGCATCGCCATGACCGGGTGCGGCTCTGCTGTTCCCGCTGCTTGGTTAGACAACACCGGCATGAGCCAACTCGTTGAAACCTCGGATGAGTGGATCGCCTCCCGTACCGGCATCCGTCAGCGGCGCTTGGCTGCCCCCACCGAATCACTCCGCACCCTCGCCACCCAGGCTGCCCAAAATGCCCTCGATATGGCCGGACTGGTCGCCACCGAGCTGGATTTGATCATCCTGGCGACCTCAACTGCCGATGATTTGTTTGGCAGCGCCAGCCAGATCCAAGCCGACCTGGGTGCCACGAAAGCCGCCGCCTTTGACCTGACCGCCGCCTGTTCTGGCTTCATCTTTGCCATGGTGACGGCCTCCCAGTTTATCCGGACCGGCACCTACCAAACCATTCTCTTGGTTGGCGCAGATGTGCTGTCTCGCTGGGTGGATTGGAGCGACCGGCGCACCTGCGTGCTGTTTGGCGATGGGGCTGGCGCGATGGTGATGCAGGCGGCTGAGTCGGATCGGTTTTTGGGATTTGAGATTCGCAGCGACGGCAGCCGTAATGAATGTCTGACACTCGCCTTTCAGCCTCAGCCACGGGAACTGGTGAATGACATCCGCGTCGGTCAAGGTAGCTTCCAACCAATCCAGATGAACGGGCAGGAAGTGTATCGGTTTGCCGTGAAGAAAGTCCCAGAGGTGATTGAAAAGGCGCTATTTCGCTCCCAGCTTACGGTTGAGCAGATAGACTGGCTGCTGCTGCATCAGGCGAATCAACGAATTTTGGATGCGGTGGCAGAAAGACTAGGTATTCCTGCTCATAAAGTGATCAGTAACATGGGAAAATATGGAAATACCTCAGCGGCGTCGATTCCCTTGGCGCTGGATGAGGTGGTGCGTGCAGGTCACGTAAAACCCGGTGATGTGATTGCGGCAGCCGGTTTCGGTGCGGGTTTGACCTGGGGCGCAGCCATTTTTAAGTGGGGCTAGGCGCTAGTTATCTATGCGGAAACCGCTTGGTTTTGGAACTCCAAAGCTTTGACGAGTGTTCTAGATAGGACCGAAAGGCCGATGCCTTCCACCGATAACAGACGCAAAATCAACACAGACGCAAGATCAACACACAGGGTGAAACGTTAGGAGTGAATGGATTCATGACAAAAACAGCATGGGTTTTTCCAGGACAAGGTTCGCAGGCGATTGGGATGGGAGCGGATTTGTATAGTCTTGCCGCTGCGCAAGCCAAGTTCCAGCAAGCCGAGCAAATTTTGGGCTGGTCGGTGCCGGAAATCTGTCAAAACCTGGACGATAAAGTATCGAGAACGCTTTACACCCAGCCCTGCCTCTATGTGATCGAAAGCATTTTGGCCGACTTGATGCGGGACCGCGGCGAGCAGCCGGATTTGGTGGCAGGCCATAGCCTGGGCGAATATGTAGCCCTTTACGTGGCGGGCGTGTTTGACTTCGAGTCGGGACTGCGACTCGTCAAGCGACGGGCCGAGCTGATGGATGCCGCTTCGGAAGGCGTCATGGCTGCTTTGCTAGGATTCGACCGCGAGCAGTTGGAGCAGCAAATTGCCCAAACCCCGGATGTGGTGCTAGCTAACGACAACAACGCCGGTCAGGTAGTGATCTCTGGCTCTATCGAAGCCGTGGATGCGATTCTCGCCAATGTCAAAGCCAAGCGAGCCGTAAAGCTCAATGTCAGCGGTGCGTTTCATTCGCCTCTGATGGCCGGAGCTGCCGCCGAATTTCAGGAAGTGCTGGATCAGGTCGAGTTTCGTGCAGCCCGCGTGCCCGTGCTCTCGAATGTAGATCCAACGCCAGCCACTGATGCCGAAGTGCTGAAGGACCGCCTCAATCGCCAAATGACAGGTTCGGTTCGCTGGCGCGAGATTAGCTTGCAAATGCCTGAAGCGGGCATCGAGCGAGTCGTTGAAGTTGGACCCGGCAAGGTATTGACTGGCATTATTAAGCGCACCTGCCCGACGCTAGCGTTGGTAAATGTCAGCACGCTGTCGGAATTGCCTACACCAGCTCCGGTGGCATAAGGTCAGGCATTTCGCCTCTACGAGCTTTTTATACTTATACAGAGATAAGGAGCTAAACAAAAAAGCGGACTGGGCAACGCGGCTCAGTCCTTTTGCTTTATCTAGATTGTTGTTTTATCTAGATTGGCCTCAGAAACAAGCTACCATTCTCGTCGCAGCCGTCGCGTTACCGATGAAGGCAGCACATCGCGCTTATCGTGGAGCTGACCGTGGGGATATTCCTCGTTGGCATGGAAGATGTCCCACAGCTTGTAGGCCGGCTCTCCTTTGACCGCGACCACTTCGTTTTTGTCGTTGCCCGTCAGGAATACCGACGCCGACAGTTCATCATCATCGCCGCTGACTTTCCACTTCACCTTGACAATATATTCCGTGTTCACTGTGAGGTGTTCATTGAGTCGGATAAATACCATGAGGCAAACTTCTCTTAAACTCCCAGATTCTGACTAGGATAAAGCATTCGTTATCAGGATGGCAGGGCTGATCCCCCTAAATCCCCCTTAAAAAGGGGGACTTTTAAATGATTTAAAGAGGGTCTTCAAGCACTTTCGGTTCGGTTCCCCCTTAGCAACCTACGGTGTACACACAAGTCCTCTCAGCCCTCTAAATCCCCACGAGTGGGGGACTTCCGACTTTCCCCATCAAACGAGCGAGTCGTTCTACAAACCGGAGGCAATGCTAATGGAAGGAGAGAACAAGCGGATTCAAAGTCCCCCACTCGTGGGGGATTTAGGGGGCAGCAAGGACTAGAACACCGGCAGCATCAATTGTACTCCTACAGAACCACCCTAAGCCTCGTCCAAAGCCGCAATACCGGGCAGCACTTTGCCTTCTAGCAGTTCCAGGCTAGCTCCACCGCCGGTCGAGATGTGGCTCATCTGGTCGGCAACGCCCACCTTCTCTACAGCTGCCACCGAATCACCGCCACCGATGATCGTAGTTGTGCCGGTCTTGGTCAGGTCAGCCAGGGTGCGGGCAATGGCTTCGGTGCCTTTGGCGAATTTGTCAAACTCGAACACGCCCATCGGACCGTTCCAGATTACGGTTTTGCAGTTGGCCAGCGCGTTTTGGAACACCTTCACCGAATCGGGACCGATATCCAAGCCCATCCAGCCATCGGGAATCGCCTCCACGCTGACGGTTTGGGTATTGGCGTCTTTGTCGAACTTATCGGCCAGCACCACATCGGTAGGCAGCAGCAGTTCCACGCCCTTTTCCTTCGCCTTAATTTCCAGCGATTTGGCCAGATCGAGAAATTCATCTTCCACCAGCGAGTTGCCGACGCTCAGACCCCGTGCCTTGTAGAAGGTAAAGATCATGCCGCCACCGATCAGCAGCTTGTCTACTTTCTCCAGCAGCGTTTCGATCACAGTAATTTTGCTGGAGACTTTCGAGCCGCCAATAATCGCCGCCAACGGACGCTGGGGATTTTCAATCGCACTCTGCAAATACTGCAGTTCTTTTTCAATCAGGTAGCCCGCTACGGAGGGCTTCAGGTAGTGGGTGACGCCTTCTGTAGAAGCATGGGCGCGGTGAGCCGTACCAAACGCATCGTTGACATAGAGATCGGCCACGGACGCCAGCTTTTTAGCAAATTCAGGGTCATTGGCTTCTTCTTCGGCATAGAAGCGCACGTTTTCCAGCAGCGCTACCTGACCGTTTTGCATTCCCGCCACTGCACTCGCGACCTGATCGCCAATGCAGTCATCGGTTTTGATTACCGGCTGGCCCAGCAGTTCCGACAAACGGTTTGCGACGGGCGTCAGCCGCATGCTGTCTACCACCTTGCCTTTGGGACGACCAAAGTGACTGGTCAAAATCACCTTAGCGCCCTTAGAGGTGAGATCCTGAATCGTCGGTAAGGCAGCCCGGATGCGCGTGTCATCCGTAATGTTGCCCTGCTCGTCTAGCGGTACGTTGAAGTCTACGCGCACGAGGACTCGCTTACCGGATAGATCGGCTGCCGACAAATTTGCTACAGATTTTTTTGCCACAAGAACCCCCTGGATGAGTCTTTTTACCTATTGGTTATTGTATGGGAAGAGGGATCATTCTTGGAATCGGCTGCGGCTATTCCTTACAGAGATTTTCAGAAAAATCTGTAGCTCAGCACGCTAAGAAAGCATGAAGGATCAGGCATGAGGGGCAAAAATCAACGATAAGGTATTAACAGGACTGATTTGTTCAGCTTCATTTGTGGGTAAAACTCGATGTTTCTAGCCTTGTTTGTTGGTGAGGCATGCCATGTTTAAGACTGTGCTGTTTCCAATCGACCAGAGCCGAGAATCGCGTGAGGCGGTTGATACGGTTGCCAATGTGGTCAAAACCTATCAGAGCAAATTGATCATTCTATCGGTGGTGGAATCGCCGCAGGAAACGCCACCCACCTCCGCCGCCGAGCGCACGATGACTTCGCCGGACGCCATTGCCGAACTGCTGGCCGATGCCAAAGCTCTCTTCCGCGAGCAAGGGATTGAGGCCGAAATTGTGGAACGGGAAGGCAAACCCGCCTTTATCATCTGCGATGTGGCCGACGAACTGAACGCCGACCTGATCATCATGGGCTGCCGGGGTCTGGGCCTCACCGATGAAGGTGTGGCAGAAAGCGTCACGAATCGGGTGATCAACCTGTCGCCCTGTCCGGTGCTGATTGTGCCGTAAGCCAGCGACATTTTGTTGTTTTATTGAGGTGCTCTTGCTGCCAGGTCAGTTGGGCTGCCATTTCAATTGACCGAGTTGGACAATCAGCTTATCCAACTCTGGTTGATTTACAGGAACGACCCCTCTGCCTTCGGCACCTCCGGCGCTGCCCCGCTAACGCTCACTGGGTAGTTGTGAATCAGGTAGGGTTCTAAACCTGTGGAAGCGGTGGAGGACAGAATAAAGGATTTCGACTCGCCTGTTTATCGTGGACTATTCCTACCGAGGTTACTTGAGTCAGGTGAAACAACAAATTAGTGACATGGCAGTCAACGGCAGCGACATCCGAGATGCGGCACGAGTGTTGAGGATGATCCCAACCACCTTCTCAATGTTTGTCCCCTCTATTTAAGCTTGGGTGATCGATTGTCCGCCTCAAGGAATATGTTAGGTGGCAGCAATTCCGCTACCCGTGGTACCAACATGCACAAACTACACCACATATCCAGTAGAGTACTATAATCGTGATACTCTTGTTCGATGGAGAAAAACTGATTGGCACTTCCTTGTAGGCATGAGGAGCGAATAACCAGGCAGGTGCAACCCAAGGCAGGTGCAACCCACAATCAACCTGCTGACAAATCTGGACGTGCTGCACCCTGATGTTCTCCTACAGCATCAAATACAGCCTGCTGACTACAAGAGCGGTTTGGTGTTCCGGTCAGCAATCGAAAGTATTCGAGGTACATTTATTGCTTCCTCAACTGCAAGCCGTGAGGGTTTAGTCAATGGAGTTTTGGATAGCTTACTCCAGCAACATTGGATAGCCGACTATAACCAAAGTAGTAATGTAGGTCGATATGACTTTACAGTTGCATTAGAACGCAATCCTGATTACTTTGCTGCCATTGAGGTCAAAGGTGGTGAAGGTAACAGCATTAATATTTCTGAACGCCCTCTGTGGGCTAGAGAGTTTGGAATTTGGTGCCATCTAGATGGAGCAATTGTCAATCAACCAGCAAATGGTTCTCACTCAATTATCAATCGTGTGACTAATGAACTAGTAAGGCGTCAAAAGTTGGTAGATGTGGTTTTCTTCAAAGATATCCTTTGTGGAACTGCTACGCGCCCTTGCCCAAAATATCCAGAACGCGAAAGCACAATTTCCTTTGAAACCGCGCCAGACGTAGTCCACCATATTTTGGCGCATTGGACTATGCCCGTGACAATAGATTAAGGCTTTGGTTTCTAGGTTTTGAAAACTGGAAAGAGCTAGATGCGTCTCTAACATCCAGTAGCAAGGTTTATTTATCGCAGATGGCAGTTTGTCTGAAGGAAATGGAGCGCGTTCTCAAACCAGGTTGTTACTGTGTGCTTGTTTTAGGGGATGTTGAGCGAGAGGGGCAAACAAAGCGTACCGCTGAAATCCTGGCAAACTTGGCAGGTGATGTAACTAACCAAAGACTTGCAGTAGAGACTATTTATGATGACCTTATCCCTGACGAACGACGTTCCCGTCGAAAAACTTGTACAACTAAATTTGAACGAATTCTTGTGATGAAAAAAGCTTAATTTTGATAGACTTTGAAGCGCTTTTGATATTGACCCCCAAAGATAACATTTAAGAGCGGTCTGCACCAGAAACCTAAGCCAGCTAACGTTCCGACGCACCGGATGCAGACAATTTACGCATTCCACTAGTAACTAAGACCTGTTCCGGTGCAGCAGAATTGTTGGACAACATTCTGCCCATCACAGCGTTCCTACCTGTCGTACCCAAAGCGTCTTCTCATGCTCATTGGTCTCAGCAATGATGCCTGACATTAGAACCTCTCCTAGCAATGTGAATTTATCGCTGAAAATACAGCAATAGGGTAGCGATAACGGAGAAGAACACGGTAATCAAAAACAGAATTCTTGTCGAGACTGTTACCCGGTGAGCAGCTTCTTTGCGATCAATTGCCCTCAGACGCTCCGCCGCCAGCACCGCTACAATACAAAGCAAGCTTAGACAGAAGAATATGTAGAAGATGTATTCCACTGCTATGGTATAACCAACACTACCGAGTTGATTGTTAATGGATGTGAGCAGAACGGCACCAGACAGGGCGGCGGTAACAGCAACAGTAACCTTTTCTTTCACCAGTGCAATGGGAAAGTGCAGCGAAGCGTACATAATCAAGGTCATCAACACAAGTGGTAGTAGCGATTTGGTTAGGGTGGCAATCGTGCGTCGCTGTAGTTCGATCGTGACTAAAAAGCCAGATAACTCCCGTTGGCTCTCCACCCCGAGCCGGGTTGGGTCTCCCAGGGAAGAAGCCGTGACCAGGTTTTCCCGCCGCGATCGTGCACTTAACGGCTCCCACTGCGACAGATTGCGAAACGCTTCCGGTGCTGCGATCGCTAGGGGGTTGGCGGCAGGTGGCGGAGAGGGGGTCGCTCCAATTTGCTGGGGCGAGGCTTGCAAAACCTGGCTGGCTGTGCGCTTGTCTAACACATAGACAATCTGCTCCATGGGGGCACGGGCGTTAGAAAACGAGAGTGACAACGTTTGGCGGTCGAAGGGAAAGAGGTGTAAATCATAAACATTGCTAAACTCACCCTGAACCCGCCACAACCGATATTGGTTGCCACCTACCATCGTTCGTTGCTCTGCGGGTTCGTTATTCTTGAACTTGAATTTACTCTGATCAACCACGGTTGGAAAAATCAGATCGGTTGGGTCAGCGCTGCCCGGTCCAGCATCTTCCGCAAACCGGAGCCAGAGATAGAAATCGGCACGAAAGCTGGATTTTGCTGGATCAACGTAGGAAACATCATTAAGAAATACGCCTGTGTAAACCACCCGTTGTAGTCGGGCATAGCGATTGTCGTTCAAATTAAAGACTGCACCAGAAGCAATTTCAGTGGTATCTGGAATGTTGACTGGAACAATTTGTAAGGAGGCAGATTCAAACCGATTTTTGAAAAATTGCCCGACTCGAATGGCTTGCTGTCGTCCTTGCGATGCATCAAACCAGAAGGGATTTAGCAATCCGGGAACTGCCTTTGCAGGGGAATTCAAGGATCGCAGGTAGTCAAGAACTGCCGCCCGTGTTTCTTTAAGATCTCCCCCTGTTCCTGGCTCAGCGGTGACAGTTCGTAGGGTGGCAATCGCCAGTCGCGCCGCATCGTAACCCGCCACCGAAAACCACACTGGGTCACGGTTAAATCGTTTCCGAAAGCGTTCGGCAAAGGTCAAAATTTCAGCGTTAGCAGAGTCCAAAATCATCGGGGAAAGCCCATACAACCCGTCTGTAAAATAACCAGGTTGCTGTTTTTCCTCTGGTTCATCCTTCAGTCGCTGGCTAAAACTCTCGTCACCAAAGGCATCACCACCCAGAAACGGACCTTTCACACCCAACTTGTGTAAGGTTTTGAGCAGCCGTGAGCCTTCACCATCCAATGTTAGAAAAACGACAGGAACATTGGGATTTTCAGCCGCAATCTTTTGGGCGATCTTCTCAACTTCACTATCTGGGTTGAATTGATAGTATTGAGCGTTAATGCCCAGTTTCGTTGCCGTTCGCTTAAATCCTTCTTCTAGCGATCGCCCATAGCTACTATCGACAACTAGCACCGATGCCTGTCGTTTCTCCAGAACCCGGTAGAGGTAAGTTGCTAGAAGTTCTCCCTGGTCACTATTCTTAAAAATAACGCGAAAAGTTGTGGGGTTTTGTGTGATCGAATCTGCTGTTGCTGTTGTTGTTAAGGATGCAATACCCGCCTGGGCGAAAATTGGACCTTCTGCCAGGGAAATGGTGCTAATTGCAGGACCTAAAACCAGGGCTGCTTGGCTATTTGCAATTTTATTGGCAACGTTCTTTGCTTCTATTTCACTACTCTTATCATCGTAAGTTGTGAGCTTAATTCGCGGTTTGATTCTACTAGCATTTGCTTCTTCAATCGCCAGTTGAATTCCCTCCAAACTACCCTGTCCAAATGTGTACGAATCACCAGTCAAAGACAAAGCCGCAGCAATTTCCACGGTGTCCGCGGATTGGGAAATGACGGGTAAGGCAGAAGTAAGAAAAACTGCGCTAATGAAGGATAAGACAATTAAAATACGGAAAAGAAACCTACCATACTGGCGAGGGAAGAACTTACCTAACATAATCTAGTATTTTGGTTTGAAGCAAAGGGCATTTACTGTTGATTGTTCTTGCTCGACCCAATGACAATAGACCTCAATGACTATAATAGTTTCAAGTCATCTTAACATGAAGAATTTTACTTTAAAATTAACAATTCAATTCAAGGGAGGTTTAAGAAAAATATAAAAACTAGACCCTGCTGAACAGTGTTTAACCTAAATCCAGTATTAAATTTTGTCTGCTGTACAACATCAAAGTTGAGCGGCGGCAAGAGGACTAGAACGAAGCGTGAAGACTCTGTACCGTCCGCTCCACTGTGTTTATGGGGTGACAGAACTGTTAGATGAGTGATGAACTCAAGACAGGGATGATGGAGAAGTGGGTGACGACTTTTCAACGGGTGGCAGTTTGATGCCTAGTAACACAACGCCGCACCCACCTAAACCGCTTGAAGTCAATCGACGAACTCTACGTGCTTCGCACAGGCTTCGCCAACAGGGAGCGACGGCTCATGTCCTCCATAATGGCTTCGCTTCACCTCACGTTGAACAGAGTCTGATTCTGGCACCGTTTGAAGAGGAGGGATATGTCTATGCCTTCGCGGCCTTGATTGGGGTTGATTGGTCAGACAAAAAACACGACATTGCCCTGCAAGCAGCCGATAGCACTGCAGTTGAGTTGAGTGTGGTGGCTCATACTCCAGAAACTATCCATGCCTAGGTTGCTCAACTGGGGCAGCGATTTGAAGCTCACAAAGTTGCCCTGATTGCTGCTCAAACATCGAGATAAACTGACAGCGTGGACACCGGGTAGTCCTCAGATGAGAGAGTTGCACAAACTGGTCGAATGGCGGCGCAAGTTTGTTGAGGATGGAGCGCGTTTAATTAACCGCATCACGGATGTGCTCAAGGGCTACTATCCCCACGCATCGCTGCAGGTACACAAAAACGAATGCTAGACAAATAGAAAAGATTAAATCTTCAACACCGTTGACGAACGATTGAGGTATCATTGAGCCATCGCAGATGATTGGCAAAGCATTAGCATTACAGTTACGAACCTTGTTGCTGAGGATTGAACAACTTAATCAGACGATTGAGCAGTTGTTTGCACAGATGCCGGATGCTGATTTATTTGCAGCACTACCAGGAGCAGGGGAGCATCTTGCCCCTCGATTGCTGTTGGCGTTTGGCGAGGAGCGTTCTCGTTTTACCACTGCTCAAGGCTTGTTGCAGTATGCAGGCATTGCTCCAGTGACCGAGCGTAGTGGCAAGAAGAACTGGGTGCATTGGCGGTGGAGTTGTCCAATTTTCTTGCAACAGACGTTTGTGGAATGGGCAAACCAGAGTCGGCATCATTGTGCTTGGGCGCAGGCGTATTATCGCATGCAGCGAGCCAAGGGCAATTCTCATCCGGCGGCAATGCGTTCGCTTGCCTTCAAGTGGATAAAGAAATCGAAGTCAAAGTTTGCAGAAACATAGGTATCATAAAGCTCAGCAATGCTGTCGTAGTCAATTTGTGTCATTGGTCTTGCCCTACGTGCTGCTCTGCCTAACTACACAGCTTAACGGCGGCAGACAACCTTTGCAACACTACCAAAATCTTTGTTCCGTCCGTTGCAGCGCAGTGTTAGCCTGCTCTAGACTGAGGATGTACTAAGAGTCTATACCCACAATGAGTTATCGTGACATCATCACCATTGAGCCAGATAAGCGTGGCGGCAAACCTTGTATTCGCCGGATGCGTATCACTGTTTACGATGTTTTAGGATGGCTGGCGACTGGTATGTCCCATGCTGAAATTCTAGATGATTTTCCCGAACTGACAGAAGCCGACATCAGGGCTTGTTTGGAGTTTGCTGCGGATCGTGAACATCGTCTCGTTGCTTCAGTAGGTGCTGCTTGAAGTTGCTTTTTGACCAGAATTTGAGTCGAAAGTTAGTAACTCGATTGGCAGATATTTTCCCTGATTCTAGTCACGTTCAGTTTCATGGATTGGCAGAAAAAACTGATACCGAAATATGGGAATTTGCTAGAACGAACGACTTTTGTATCCTGACTCAGGATGCAGACTTTGCCGAGAGAAGTCGTTTGTATGGCTCCCCACCTAAAATTGTATGGCTTCGATGCGGAAACGCACCTACTAACCACGTCGAAGCTCTAATTCGTGCTGGAGCAGAAGCAATTCAAGAGCTGTTAAATAACCCTGACTTACACTGCTTAGAACTACACTGAAGCTATACCTGTTCGCAGAGGCACATTAGGTTCTATTACGTTGAACAGACTGCCAAAGAAAGTGCCACACTAACAGGAAGAGTATGAAGCTACTTGTACCAATAGGCATTCCAACAAGCGACCAGATGTAATCAGCATCAAACAAGTTAGATGGCGCATTAAGCTCTCTTAGAAAAAATTTGACATTACGAAATTCTAGAGCAGTGACAACTGTAACAAGCGCACCATAAAGAACAATTGAAGTAAAGAAAAAATATAGTAGAAAGCCAAGAGACTTTCTAAAAGGTAAGGATTTTACTTCAGTCTTCCGTGCCCAAATAGTACCTAGCAGACTTGCACAAAAAACTACTGCTGACACCCACCAAAGCATTGACGTGTTTGCGATGGTACTAAGAAGCTCAATTTTCTTTTCCAGCAGCAACTCTGCGGTGGTTGGTTGCATATGTTTCTCACGATAACGCCGAACAAGCAGGCTCTCAAGAAACACTTTCAGTGGAGGAGTGGGGCACAACTTCAAAACCGAGAGACTGAGCTGTTTTCTTCAGGTGTTTAACCAGGCGTTCCCGGTATTGCTGCTCATAATAGTTTTCTCCAGGGTCAGCATAGGTTCCGCCCTCAGACCATAGCTTGTAGAACAGACGAGCAATCTTGTGAGCCGTTGCTGTGATTGCCTTAGGTGCGCCTAAACGAGACCGCAGGCGTCGATAAAATGCCCCTAAGGCTGAGCGACTATGGCTAACAGCTTGAGCCGCTAAACGAAAAGCATTCGCTGCTCGATTCACCACTACTCGTGTCTGAGAACTCAGCGACTTTCCCCCAGTAATGCGCGTCCCAGGACATAATCCCAACCAGGAACAAAAGTGTTTGACACTGGCAAAGCGATTGGACTCTAAGCCCACCTCAGAGAGAATCGTCTGGACGCTCAACGCATCACGCCCAGGAATCTGAGTAAAATCGATGCCGCTGATTCGATATAGCTGCCCACGCAAATCAAAGGCAGGAGCATTTTGAGTGGTCTTACGCCGCTTGTTCTTTGCCTCTGGTGGTGCTTGCTCAGTTTTTGCATCAAACTTCAACAGGCACTGCTCGATCTGCTCATCACAAGCAGCAATCTGCTGTTGATGCAGATCGTAAAGCGTTAACTCCTGTTGCAAAACAAACACCAATTCTGCTCGATAATTACCGCTGAGCGCTTTGGCAATTTCGTCATGGCTACTGCGGATACGCGAGTGCTTGAGGGCAGCTAAGGTTTGAGGGTCATGCTCTCCTGCAACAATTGCTCGAATGATGGACATCCCCGTTAAGCCAGTAATGTCGCTAATCACCTTGTGCAGATGCAGATTCATCTGAATCAAGGCATGTTGCATCCGTTGAATATGCACAGCCGCACTTTGAATCAGTCGTTCTCGTTGACGTACATAGCTTCGCAGCACACATACTTGCTCCTCAGGACGGAATGAGCCAGCTAACAGACCATAGGTGTGCAATTTCTGGAGCCATTGACAATCAAGCACATCGCTCTTACGTCCAGGCACCGTTTTGAGATGGTGTGCATTCACCAGTTTGACCTCCAACCCGCTGGACTCCAGAATCTGAAAGACTGGAATCCAGTAGACTCCTGTTGATTCCATTGCGACTGTTGTCACCCCACACCCCTGCAACCATGCTGCCATCGCTTGTAAGTCTGGGGTAAAGCAACCAAAGGCACGGACATTGACTTCGGCTCTTCCAGCAGGGACACAAACCCAATGCTCAGCAGAACCCACATCAATTCCCGCTGCATGCAGATTGAGTTGCTCAAGATGAGCCAGCTGGGCAGGCAAGGCTGGAGATTGAGCTAACTTACGCTTTGCGATGGACGAGGTATTTTTCATAACGCTCCTCATTACGATTAACCTCCCAAGTTGGGGCGGGCTGAACAGCTAATCTCTCAAACGGGATAGGCTTTGCCACCTTCACCAATCTCATTGCCAGTACGCCCCACAACCACGCTCCTAATCAGACCCTTGATGATACTATTGACCGCTCGGTTTCCTAACTCAGGATTGTCTCTACAATAAATCGAGTACAGACTTGTTTCTTCCATTCGTGCACAGGGCAAACCTGCCCTAGTGAGGCGCTCCTAAGAAATTAGATTTTCAGTAAGCATAAATACTCATCCACGAATCTAATTTCTTTCACCCTGAAGGTGCGCCAGCACGTGGAATGCTAACTAGTAGTTAGCCTGAAAGTTTCCGTCTAATCACCCTGTCAGGGCAGATATACCGAAACATTTCGGGCTATTTCGCTATACAGCAGGTGAGATGGAAACTTCTCTGCATAGTACTCCTGATTCAGGCGATTATACGGAAACTTTCAACATCTTTTCCATTTCCGCTCTCGGTGTGCAGTGTATCAATTACGGTAAGTAGCACAAGAGAACGACGAAAGCAAAGTCAAGAAATTCTGCAGCAAGTCCCCAACATCATCCAGCTCAAACACGCTTCCTGTTGCATCCAGCAGACCTACCTTGAGTCAAGTTCAACAATTGATGACAATATGCTGCCATACGCTTGTGTTTGACCATCTTTTGTTCTATCCTGTCCAATACTGGTTCGCTCCGCCCTAGGGCAACCAGACCCCTGGCTTAAGGCTCAGGGCGCTGATCCAGAGTGTTAGCACCACCCGTGGACCAGCTAACCTAACTTCCTGTAACAGGCAGGAGGTGAGGCTGTGTTGATTGTACAAGATCAATGAGCAGCCTCGCTGATGTCCCCCAGTAGTTAGGGCAAACTGCCTTAAGCCATTTCTTCCAACTTCATCAGCGAGGTTACAAACGATGACCACGGAGTTCAACGCACTGTTGAAGACCCCTTGTGACGAGCGAGTGCAGATCTGGATTATCGGCACACGGGACCAGGTGATTCACCAGATGAACGAGTTTACCGTCAAGCAGATTGCCAGTGACCGTGCCCGATTTACACCTCTGATTCCTGCCCCTTTTGAAGGCAAATATATGACTGTGTTAGTGAGGTAATATCAAATCCAGTTGATCAGCCAGAGTTCGCGTAGAGGCGTTTCGCCGAAACGCCCGTACAACGCGGCATTTAAATATCAAATACTAGTGTCTGGGCTGTACCGTTATCCTTAAACCGCTGTTCTCCCATACCAACCACCTCTACAGTGACGGTGCGTTCACCTGGTTGCCACTGTCCGATTCGCGGATCAAGTTCAACAATTGTTTGGGCATTTTCAGTCCGAACTCTATAGGTCGTAGTAGCCCAGGCACCAGTTCGATAGTCAAAACTTTCGCCATCGTCTTCGTATAGCGTCCACTCCCTCGTTCCTGGCCAGACCTTGATGCGCAACTGACTAACTGGCGCAGCTTGGACATGCTGCTGTACCGGCGCTAGCGGAATAATAGCTCCAGCTTTGACATAAAGGGGCATTTTCTCTAAGGGAGCTTCAGCCAAAATGGACGTTCTCCCCGGCAATTCTTCGCCTGTCCACCAGTCAAACCAGGTGCCTTCTGGTAAGTAAACCGCTCGGTGAGTGACGCCCGGACGCAGAATTGGAGCTGCCATCAGCGAGCTGCCTAACATCACCTGGTCATACATTTGGCTGGTTTGTAAATCATTGGGAAACTCATAGAGCAAGGGACGCAAAATGGGCGCTCCTGTAGATGCAGCTTGCCAGAACAGGGTATAGAAATAGGGTAAAAGCTGGTAACGCAGTTCGATATATTGGCGACAAATCTGCTCGACCTGTGCGCCGAACACCCACGGCTCATGCTGCATACTGTTGATAATCGAATGGGCACGCATCAGCGGATAGAGCATCCCGACCTGAATCCAGCGGGCAAACAGCTCTGCGGTAGCATTGCCAGCAAACCCGCCAATATCAGCTCCCACAAAGGCCACACCCGATAGTCCCAAATTACACAGCATTGGTAGCGACATTTCCAGATATTCCCAGCGCGAGTGATTGTCTCCGGTCCACACGGCTGACCAGCGTTGAATTCCAGCATAGCCCGAACGGGTCAACACAAACGAGCGTTGGTTTGGCCGCTGTTGTTCTAGCGCTTCGGCAGCGGCACGGGCCATCATCATGCCGTATAAGTTATGTGTTTCTGCATGGGTGGTTTGGTCGGCTCCGGTTCCTTGCGGCGCATCCAGCGGCAACGGAATTTTCACCCCCGGATCACCAAAGGGCCGATCGTTGAGGGCTGGTTCGTTCATATCGTTCCAGACTCCGGCGACCCCCGCATCGGTTAAGGCACGATGGGATTCGCTCCACCACTGCCGCACGTCAGCCCGCATAAAGTCGGGAAATACAGCGCGATCCGGCCAGACATAGCCATGAAAAATTTTGCCGTCTCGATGCCGCACAAAATAATTGTGCTGTAACCCGGTTTCTAACACGGCATAGTTGGTATCCGGTTCAAACTTGACACCCGGATCAATAATAGTCACAACCTTAAATCCCTCTTGCTTGAGATCCTGGAGCAACTGAGCTGGATCGGGAAAGCGCTCTGGATTCCAGGTAAATACACGAAATCCATGCATGTAATCGATATCGAGATGGATCACATCACAGGGAATAGAACGTTGACGAAATTCAGCCGCTAATGCTCTAACTTCTTGCTCGGAACGATAGCTCCAACGGCATTGATGATAGCCAATCGCCCATTGAGGCGGCAGCGGCATCCGTCCGGTCAGAACCGTGTAGGTTTCGAGAATTGCCGCAGGTTCTGGGCCATAGACAATGTAGTAATCAAGCTCGCTGCTGTGGGTTTCCATCCGCCAGATGCCCGGTTGCTCTGCGCCCATATCAAAACAGCTCCAGAAAGTCGTGTTGAAAAAGATGCCGTAGCCGAGCTGGGGCCGCAGCGCCATAAAAAAGGGAATCGCCTGATACATTTCATCGGTGA
Source organism: Leptolyngbya sp. NK1-12 (assembly GCF_032598965.1). Lineage (NCBI taxonomy): Bacteria > Bacillati > Cyanobacteriota > Cyanophyceae > Leptolyngbyales > Leptolyngbyaceae > Leptolyngbya > Leptolyngbya sp. NK1-12. The sequence goes on along the minus strand of NZ_CP053586.1, from coordinate 2,999,203 downwards.
GGGCATGGTAATCGAGCGAATCGGTGGTCCAATTGGTCAGGCGTTGGCCGAGTTTATCCAGCAGGCCAGTCCGTTCCCCAAAGCCGTAAAAATGTTCATCGGATTCAATTTGCTTCCAACAGGCAATCGTTTCCTGTCGCCACGCAATCCCCAGATCAACATCTTGGGCAAACGGGCGCTGCTGTTGGTCAAAACAGGTGAGCTTTGCCGTTGATTTGTCCAGACGGAGGCGCATCTTTTCGGTGATAATTTCTAGCTTCTCAGAACCGTCCTGAAGCTCGTAGGGGAAAGTCGCCCAGTGGGCATCGTCAGTCGTGACAGCCCAAGAGCGGCGCGGCAAGAAAGTCCCGGTGGGGCTAAATCGGACGCGAATCAGGTTAGGAGCTAACAAACTGAGCTGCATTCGAGCTGGTATTGTGTCTGTTTTTCCATCTAAGCTAGTATCTGAGCTAACAACGGTTAGATGAATCACCTGCTGATCAACCGCAACATCCTGAATTCGGCTGATCGATGTCCACGCGGGTGCAATGGTCGGCATTTGTCCCAAAAACTCTGGCATGAGATTTCCTCTACTAGCTCTAGACGAGATATCTGGCGTTATCCTGGCTTTACCATACCAGTCCTGCTAGCAGTTGCAATCTCTATCCAGAGAATGCCTTCCTAAACTGGCGGCCTCTCTCCTGCGAGCGATTCTGCTTGGCTAGAGCTTCTCTTTAAATGGAAACGAAGTGGGTGGAGGCAAAGTGACATTATGCAACTAGCCGGAAAAGTAGCACTCATTACAGGGGGTAACTCTGGGATTGGTTTTGCAGCCGCCAAGCTGTTCACGCAGCAGGGAGCCAATGTAGGTCTCATCGACCTTGATGCAGAAGGGTTAGAACAAGCTGCCAGCCAACTACAACAGTGGAGTGGAGCAATTCCGATTGCGGCTGATGTGTCTCAAGCTGGTGCCATGCAGCAAGCCGTCGAGCATATGATAGACAAATGGGGCAAGCTCGATATTGTGTTTGCAAATGCTGGAATTAATGGGGTGTGGGCACCTGTAGACGAACTAGAGTTAGATGATTGGAATGCAGTTCTGAATGTTAATCTAACGGGTACCTTTCTAACTGTAAAATATGCAGTTCCCTATTTGAAGCAGCAAGGTGGTTCAATTATTGTTACATCTTCTGTGAATGGCACTCGCATGTTTAGCAACACTGGGGCTACTGCCTATGCCTGCTCCAAAGCAGCCCAAGTTGCCTTTACCAAAATGGTAGCGCTAGAGTTAGCGAAATATCATGTCCGTATCAATGTGATTTGTCCCGGCGCGATTGCCACCAACATTATTGAAACAACCCGCAAGTATGATCTAGACGAGATCCGCCCGCGTGTTGAGTTTCCGGAAGGCGCGATTCCCCTTTCGGAAGGGCAAATGGGCAGCCCGGATCAGGTGGCTCAGCTTGTGGCATTTTTAGCGTCAGATGCAGCCAGCCATATTACCGGAACAGAAATCTGGATCGATGGTGGGCAGTCCTTGTTGCAAGGCTAAGTCGTGAGCACGATACTGTGAAATCAGCGTGAATCAATCGTTTAATCATTCAATTCACACTTTCAACTTGCGACTAAAGATCAGACTAAAGATCACAATTCAAAAGACGCTCCAATTAGAGGCCGACCGCTATAGTCCAGCTACTGTAGTGGAACGTCTTTGAGAGTGTTTGGTGAATTTTATAGCTTTAGCACATAAGTTAGGACACGGACATTTTTGTGGGGGCGCTCCGCGCCCCCACAAAAATGTCCTAACCAAACTGACTATCGCTATATTTGGATAGCAGGATTTACAAGCTAGCTGTTTTACCAGTTTCGGCTTGGGATGGAATGGGTTGGACATCGCTATAACCCATCTGATTAGCAACTTCCCGCAGAATCGAAATTTGCTGTTGAAACTCTAGCTGCTCAATCTGATTCAGAACATTATTAATAGCCTGCGGAGTTTGATAATCAGACGGCATATCTACGACCGTATCCCCCATTCCCTGTGCCCAGGCATACCAGACAAGAAGCTGGTTATTGGGCGTCAGGGCACCATAAGCGCGGGAGTACTCGGTGTCTTCCCCATTTACGATTTGACGCATCACGGCAAGCTGCTCATCCTGAGGAAGAGAATAGAAATCACCTAGCAGTACGGGAGCCAAATTTGGATCGGCGGCAGTGGGTGCAGCAGGGGTAATTTCGTCTCCCATTGCCTCATACAGCAGATAAAGTAACGTTAGTTTGTCGTCAGTACCTAGCTTGTTGTAAGATTCGAATAACTTTTGAGTATCGCCTGTGAGTAATTCTGAAGTGGAATCATCTGCTAAAGTCATCGCTAATTCTCCTGACTAATCACCGTTTGCCTTCACAGTTAATCAAATTGTTTTTTGCAGAAAACCATTCCAGGGGCAGAGTTTCTCTAGCGTTTGACACCTAAAAACTCCAACTGTTTATCGAGCGGGAATCTCTCTTGAGGGCGATAGAAGAAGCGGAACAGGCCGCATAAGATTGTGTCGATTACAACTTATTGATGTAGCCAACAGGCGATAGGAGGCCATGATGTCAGACGTAAATACCACCGGTGATGTAACCACCGCCAACTACGATGCTCAACAGCTTGTTGAAGAGATTAAGGAAGGGGAAGAACAGGCACCCAATGTGGATGTTTCTGCTGACTATGAACGTTCAAAGCAGTTCGACGTAGCTGACATTGACCGCACTGAAGCAGGAAGCCAAGCTGCCGCAGAAGTTTCGTCGGAATCTAGCACCTCAGCTGGCGATCCAAACGCCTTCCGGGAAATGGCAAAAGAGGTGAACAAGCCCGATGAAGAGTAAGTAGGCGTAGACTGTAACTCCGATCAGCACATCGTGTTACAGGACCACGTATTACAAAATCGGTACGAGTAGGATAAGATCAGCAAACCAATTTTTTTATACAGGGGGCGAGCGTTCTTGGCCCCCAATTTGCTGAATTAGCCTATTTTCAAAAATATTAGCTGGAATGTAGTTTGTAGCACCTGACAAGTGCTTCAAAATCCGCTAAATCTAGCAGCGGAAGTTTTTGCTGCTAAACCAGCTAACGAACATGAAGTGGTTCCGGTTGACGTGGTGTGGGAAGCTCGGAAAATTCGATTATCCTGGGTCAAACTCCTATCGTTTGATTCGTTTCAGTTTGCTTGTCACGGTTCTAGCGGTACCCGCTGTGCCCTGGTTGAAGTCTCTTATTCCTCTGGTATCGCAGAATTTGCTCCAGAGCCATGACTTAGCCAGGAGTCTAACCCAGCAGTTGCGACTCAACTCATCTGAAGCTAGGCCATTGGCTGCTGAATCAGCCATCGAGGAGGTCGAAAGAGAGGAGGCCGAAAGAGAAAAGTCAGTCGAAAAGCCAGTCAGGCCCGTAGAAAAACTGGCAGAACAGCAAGCACTGCCGACCGCTGGCCATCATACAAACAATTCAAAGCCTGCCGTTTGTCGTAGCCCCGATACTAGAACTAGTCGTTCAATCAACCGCTCCACTCGCTCCAATTCCGGCCCAATTCCCAATTCGCGCCCGTCAACTGCCTCCGACCCGACAAGTCTGGCTAATTCGAATGGCTCAACTCACCCAAGTCAACCCACGAACCAAACGGGCATGACCCTAACGGACTTAGCAACAGTGCTTGCGGTTCAGGCATCCGCTCCGGCCTTTCCTGGTATTCATGCAGCGGCCAGATTAGCCAGAGTTCCTGTGATTATGTATCACGATATTTTGCCAACTAAGCAGGTGTTCTTTGATGTGACGCCTCCAGAGTTGGAAGCGGACCTGCAGTTGATTCAAAAAAATGGCTTAACGCCGATCAGCCTCGACCAGTTAGTCACACATCTACGGACCGGGCTGCCGCTTCCCCCTAAGCCGATTCTGCTGAGTTTTGACGATGGCTATGAGGGACACTACACTCACGTTTATACACTGTTGAAACAATATGATTATCCGGCTGTGTTTGGTATCTACACCAACAAAGTCGGCAAAAAAATTGGACGCTCTAGCTTGACTTGGTCGCAGCTACGGCAAATGGCGGCAGATCCGCTGGTGACGATTGCCTCTCACAGCGTCAGCCATCCGTCTGACCTGCGGGAACTATCAGACCAGGAACTGCGCTGGGAAATCGTCGAGTCCAAGCGAATTCTGGAAACCGAGTTGGGGATTCCGATCAACTATTTTGTCTATCCAGAAGGCAAATACGACAAACGGGTTCAGCAATGGGCCGGATTGGCCGGCTATGAAGCGGCTCTGACGATGAACGACGAAATCGATCAGTTTGCGGGCGCATCAGATTCTTTACTGAGCATTGAACGGATTGGTCAGAGCAGGCTAGAAACCGTAATCGAGCAAGCAGACGGTGGTCTGATGCCCCTGCCGGAAAATGCCTTCCGCTTTGATGCGGCTGTTCAACTGAACCGAGTCACAATCGATCAGGTGCCGCTGATTTTAGCAACCGGAGGTAGACCTGTGACCCTTCATGCCGACAGTCGCTACCAAGTCGGTGAAATTATCGCTAAGACAAACGCTCTGGCCGCCGTTGATGGCGGTTTTTTCTCGCTCGAAGCGCTCAATTCTAACGTGATGGTGGGTCCTGTCTTCAGCCAAAACACAGGCCGGTTTGTACCAGGACAAAGCAAAGAAATTCGCCGCATTGCTAACCGGCCTCTCGTGCTGATTAACCCAACTCAGGTAAAGTACATTCCCTTCGACCCAAATCGGCATAATACCCTAGCAGGCGTAAAAGCCGAGCTGGCTGGATTGACCGATGCCTTTGTGGCAGCGGCCTGGTTAGTCAAAGATGGGGAACCACAGTCAGCCGCAAGCTTCGGCAATTTATTTGATTTTGATGCCGCTCGCGACCGCGCCTTCTGGGGCATTGATCAGGCAGGACGTCCGGTTATAGGAGTATCTGGCGATTATGTGGATTCGGTCAGTCTGGGAATGGCGCTTAGTCAAGCCGGATTGCGCGAGGCGGTGATGTTGGATTCTGGAGCTAGCGCTTCGCTGGTTTTTCAAGGTAAATCGCAAATGAGCTATGAGCCGCGTCCTGTTCCCCATGTAGTCGCCCTCGTACCACCTCAAGGACTCCAGCTTCAAGCATGTGGCTTAAACAAATAAGGCGGGTCAGTCCATAACCCACCTTTTCTAGATTCAATTCATGTTAATTAACTCAACTGTTGACTAAGTAGGTAGGCTAAATTAATCTTCGCTCCACAATGCCGGGTCTCGACTCCGCTCAACCCTCTGCTTCCCGAAACGTTGCGCATTGAGCGGAGTCGAAATGCATCTTCTCAATAATTGCCCCCACCTACTTACTAGTCAGCTACATTTTGAGTTGCAGTGCTGAAGGTTTCCTTAGCTCGCTCGATTAGATCACCAGCGTTGAGGCGAGGAGTAGACTGTTTACCTTCCGAAACGTCTACACTGCTGCTCATCCGATCGCCAGCTTGACGAGCATCATACGACATGCCACGCTTCATTTGATTTACGTTTTGCTCAACATCTTGCCGAGCGTTGTCCAAGTTGCCCTTGAGCTGATTAGCAGTGCGTTGTGTGGTCCGGGAAGCGTCCTTACCAAAATCTGCGGCATTGCTGCGGGCCTCATCAATCGTATCCTGGGTACCTTGAGCGGCCTTATTAACGTTTTGCTTCAAATTACGCATTCCACGTTGAGTTCCCTCAGCAAAATCTTCGCTGGTTTCTTTAGCAGCTTGACCAACGTTATCGGTAATGTTGCGAACTCTCTCACCTAGCGGCGTACCCTTGCGATAGTCTTCAGCAAATTCTTCTGGGCTGTTGACTTTCTGAATATTGCGATCAGCCTGATCGACTCGCGCCTTTATTTCGGATTTCAGTCCTTTAGTATTGTATCTCGGGTCTGTATCGCTGTAGGTGTTCATGCCACCTTCATTGGGTTGAATCGTGCGATAAAGCTCAGTCTGAGGCTGCCTGCCTTCCTGGTAAGAACCTGTACCAGAAACACTGGGTGAACTGGGATTACATGCCGTACCCAACATCAGGATGAAGCTAGCAGCAATAACGACAGCAACGCGACCCAATCGAACACGCTTCAAATTGCTGATTCGATCAAAAACAGAATGGCTCATATAGATACTCCATCAAATCTATTTCAACGTTAATCTCGCCAAAATTGTGGCCCGATCAAGAATTTCTTCGCAAAAACGCTAGCGGTTAAAGAATGCGCTGTGAATGCATCCTCAGAGTAACGGGTTCCTGACCTTTGGTTCCTCTAGCTCAGGTGAGAGATCTGTAACGTTTGATTCAATCTACTAAGCAATGTTGTAGCGCTCAATGCAACAATGAATTTCGCTATGATAAGTTTTTCAGAATACGTCTGTAGATATAAATACGCCTAAAGAAGGATTTATACTGTGCCGGACCAGAGTAGTTCTAGAATATAAGATTATTTCCACTAAACCATTTCCAGAAACAGAGGAAGGCATTTATGATTCAACGCGGCTCTACGGTAAAAGTCCTGCGGAAAGAGTCCTACTGGTACCAAGATACGGGAGTTGTTGCTTCTGTAGACCAAAGTGGCATCAAGTATCCTGTTGTGGTCCGCTTCAACAAAGTCAGCTATTCGGGCATCAACACCAACAACTTTGCGATGAGCGAACTGGAAGAAGTTGCGCCGCCCTCTGCCAAAGCTGGAAAAACGACTCCAACGGCATCTGGTGGCAAGCAAACCCCCCTCGAGCCAGCTCTGCGTCGCACAGGTCAGGGAGCTTCAGAAGAGGTGAGATCGTCAGCCCCCGATGCACCTGGGACCGATAATCCTCGCGTTGAGGGTGATCCAAACCAGGGCACCGAGGCTCGCTAAACCTCAAATTTCTGCCCTCTGTTCTGCTTGTCTACAATGACCCCAGGAACAGACTTGACCAACTAAATCTGCGAAGATCTACCTTGAGTTGGAGCCGTGAACATGTGGGTTTGTCGTTACAATGCTGAACAGAATCTATAAAGATTAGTCTTTAGCTTTAGGGGATCAATACGGGGGGATGCTGTTTGGCGTTCCCTCTTTTTTTATTTCGGTTTTTCTGTATGGTATTTCTGTATGGTATTTCTCGCTTTAGTGGGAGGCTAGCTCTCAACAAAGCCGCCACAATAAAGCAGTCAGATTGGATAGTTCAATTAGCCGCAGTTAGCTGAAACCGTTACCTGGTAATAGACCAAATACAAGCGACTAAGCCTTTTTGAGCTTGTTGAACTGTCTTGTTAAACTGTCACATCCAAATCTACTGGTTAGTAACAATTTCGTAACGATAATCACCAACTCTCGGTGCAAAATAGGGTATTAAAAGGGATTAATGGATATGTTATAGAGTTTTTATGCTACAGCTCTTATCAATTCATCATAGTTTGAATTGTTCGAATTGTTTGAATTGCAATTTATCCCCTTCGACTCATAGTTCAAATCTGATCGTTCAAATTATGATTGGATCCATAATCAATACTTTCGCCATAGTTTAATCACTGATTTGACTACTAACATGAGTAATTGCTTCAGTGTCTCTGATTCACCAGACTTATCTGTTCGCTCTTGGAGCAGTTCCCTATCAAATTTGTTGAAACTTTTACAGCAAATTAACGTCTAGAGCAAAAGACTCACGGTATGGCTGAGGCGATGTTTGGATTAGAGTAAGAATTTAGCATCTGCCTCAAATTAACACTCAAATTAACAATCTCGAAGATTAACAATTCAGTTGTCTACCGTTCATCGAGAGAGCATTAGGAGGTAATCTTTCATGAGTTGGTTACAGCGCGTTTTTTCTTTAATGCATCAAAGCAGCTTCCAACCCGAAGCCGCCGTTAGCAGCTATGCCCTTAGTCTAAATTCAGTCAGCAACCCAGCCGATTGGCTACCACAACCCAAAGAATCTCAACCGGCATATCCGTTAGAGTATGTGGGGTTGAACGGAGAATATGATCCTCAGGGATTAGCCAAACGGGTGGCTCAGGCACTTGATCAGCATCCGCAGGTACAAAACATCAAAACTCTTTGCATAATTCAGCATGGCAATCGGATCACGCTGCTGGGCAAAGTTACCAGTGCAGCTCAACTGCAGCAGGTGGTTGAAGTCGTAAAGCAGGTTGCAGGCGTCAAGGATGTAGATGTTGACCAAGTGACAATTGGGCAGCTCAAACCCACAGCGTCAACTCCCACACTAGTTGGTGCTACTGCTTCCTAGCAAGCGGTTGTTTTCCTCAATTGGCGGGGTGTGAGTATTTATCAGCGTTTGCTAAGAAGGGCTGCAAACCAGAGCTTAGCTGGAGAAACCCTGCGTAAAGATTTTTAGCGCAGGATTACTTAATTCAGCTTAAATTTTGCCGCTTCTCCCAACAGCATCCGATATGATTGGAATCCATTTGCTGAAATGCTGGTTCAAACTGGTTCTCCAGGATGACTGACCGCATGCCCGCAGGATAGACCGTCTATATCTGAATCACACTTCGATCATGGGAGAAATCAAACCGTTGCACACGTTAGCAGTAGACATTGGCGGGAGCGGCATCAAAGTTATGGTGCTTGACGACCAGGGCAATCCCCTCACCGAACGAGACCGCGTCGAGACGCCAGCTATTCCAACTCCAGATGCCGTACTCCACGCGATTCAAGGTTTAACCGCCGGGAAGACCTTTGACCGAGTTTCGGTAGGATTCCCTGGTGTAGTGCGTAAAGGCATTACCGAAACGGCAGTTAATCTTCACCCCGACTGGGTGGGGTTTGATTTGGGAGCGATTTTGGAACAGCAGCTCGGAAAGCCGGTGCGGGTGGCCAATGATGCCGATATTCAGGGTTTAGGTGCAATTTCTGGCGATGGGGTTGAGCTGGTTTTGACGCTGGGCACAGGCATTGGCTCAGCCATGTTCTTGAATGGAAAGCTGATTCCAAATCTGGAGTTGGGCCACCACCCCTTCCGCAAAGGCGAAACCTACGAGCAGCAGTTGGGGCGAGCCACACTGGATGCGGTTGGCAAAAAGCGCTGGAATCGCCGTTTGGAGAGGGCAATTGATCTATTAGAGCGCATTTTTAACTACGACCATCTTTACCTGGGCGGGGGTAACACCAAGCGAATTGATTTTGTGCTGCCCCCCAACGTCAAAATTACGCCTAACGTCACTGGCTTGCTGGGGGGAATTGCACTCTGGCAAGACTGATGGCAAGGTGCGGCAGATTGGGCGATAGTATGGCGTTGGATTAGTTCGTGAATTGATTCGTAATCGGTAGTACTGGGGTCAGGTCAGAATGGTGCCGCCCATTAGCTTTTGATAGCGGTACTCCAATTCTTTTTGCATTAGAACCCATTTGCTGAGGGTCGGATCCAGCTCGATGACTCGTTCGGCTGCTTCTCTAGCCAGGGTCAGCACCTCCTGATCCTCCACGAGGCTGGCGAGGGCAAAATCGGGCAAACCAGACTGGCGCGTGCCCAACACCTCACCGGGTCCACGAAAGCGCAAATCCATTTCGGCAATAAAGAAACCATCCTGCGATTGCTCGAGTACCTTCAGTCGCTGTTTGGCTGTTTCAGCTTTTGAGTGGTTCATGAGCAAACAGAATGATTGGGCAGTACCCCGCCCCACTCGGCCCCGCAACTGGTGCAACTGCGATAAGCCAAACCGTTCCGCATGCTCAATTAGCATCACCGTCGCGTTGGGAACATCCACCCCCACCTCCACCACGGTAGTAGAGACCAGAATTTGGGTTTCATTGTCGCGAAATCGGGTAATCGCGTCATCTTTTTCCGCCGAGGTCATGCGGCCATGCAGTAATCCAACTTGGAAGTCAGGAAAAATATCCGTTTGCAGATGCTGGTATTCATCAATGGCTGATTTTAGGTCTAGTTTTTCCGATTCTTCCACCAACGGCAGCACTACATACACCTGCCGGCCTTGGGCGACCTCGCGCCGGATCAGGTCGTAGGCATGGGAACGGTCGCGTCCGGTCAGCATCGTGGTTTGGATTGGCTGGCGTCCGGGAGGCAGTTCATCGATTTGGCTAACATCCAAATCACCATGCAGGGTTAGGGCCAGCGTGCGGGGAATTGGCGTTGCGGTCATGGTCAGCACATGGGGATAGTCGCCTTTCTGCTGTAAGCGCGCCCGCTGCTGCACGCCAAACCGATGCTGTTCGTCGATCACCACCAAACCGAGCTTCTGGAACTGAACCGGATCTTCGATCAGGGCATGGGTACCCACAAGCAGCGGCAGTTCTCCGGTTTGAAGCTGACCCAAAATTTGCCGCCGTTTGGCCATCCGAGTCGAGCCAGTCAGCAACTCCACCGGCAGATGCAGCAGATTAAACCAGCTCACCAGCTTGCGATAGTGCTGTTCGGCCAACACTTCTGTAGGAGCCATCAGCGCCGCCTGATAACCCGACTGAATCGCAGCCAGAATTGCAATTACTGCTACCACGGTTTTACCTGACCCCACATCACCCTGCACTAGTCGATTCATCGGCACTGGCTGCTGCAAGTCGTGCAGAATATCATTGACTACGCGCTGCTGGGCATCTGTAAGCTGGAAGGGCAATACTTGATAAAACTGGTCGATCAACTCGCCGGTAGGAGCTAAGGTGGCGCTAGTTTGGGCCTGCCGCTGGGCCATCCGTCGCTTCAGTAAACCGAGCTGCAAGTAGAAAAACTCATCGAACACGAGCCGCCGCCGAGCCGCATCCAGCGCTGCTGAATCGGGCGGGAAGTGGATATGGGCGATCGCGTCTTGCAGGTTGGTAAGGGTATATTTTTGCCGCAGTGGTTCTGGCAATGGCTCCTGGATTTGCTGCACAGCTGGTAGAGCCGCCACCACAGCCTTGCGGACAAGATCGGCTCCTACGCCTTCAGTCAGGGTGTACACCGGCACGACTCGCCCCACCTTCAGCGAATCAATCGAGGCATCCGAGTGGTCAATAACTTCGATCTGCGCCTCTTCTAAGGTGACACCATACTTGTCTTGCTTCACTAACCCAGAGGCGGCAACCACGGCTCCGACTGGGTAGAGCTTTTTCTGTTGCTCTTGCCAACCGCGATTTTGGTAGCGAGTGCCAGCAAAGAACCGGCTCAGCTTAATTTGCCCGGTGTGGTCTCGCACTAACAGTTCAAAAATCGTCAGTTTGCTGTTGCGGGAACTGGGAAAGCAGGTGCAGCGTTTCACCTTGGCCACAATCGTCACGGTGGCTCCAGCTACCAGATCTCGAATCGTCACCTGACGAGCATAATCGATATGGTCGCGCGGATAGTAGTAGAGCAGATCCCGGACGGTGTATAGGCCCAGCTTCGCCAGCTTTTCGCTATTTTTGGCTCCAATGCCCGGCAAATAGGTGACGGCCTGATCGAGTTTGACCGCGACTCGGCTGTTTTTTTCTATCAAAGCGGTGGTTTTAGGCGTCACTTTGGGTCGCAGCCGCTTCTCCAGCGCAGAGGATTGGCCCTCGTTTTTGCCATCCTCCTGCTCCTTTGCTCCCCCTTGCTGACCAACCGCCTGCTCTTCTAGCAAACGACGTGTGCTGTAGAGGACTCGGCGCGTTTCAGCCACCAGATGCTGTCGTTGGGCAAAGCTGAGGTCGGCATAGCGAGAAAATTCGTCGGCCATCTGCTTCAGGCGTTGGCGCTCGGTTCGCGGTAGGGTTGGCAGCGGCTGATTCAGGCTAAGGTTGAGGAATTCACTGAATCGGTACTGGCTGCCTATCAGATCATTGAAGCCACGTTCTGCCTCTACGGAAAGTGCTTTTTGAAGTCGCAACCAGTCGAGCATGACTAGAAATCAGAGATCACGAGAGATCATAGTAGAGATCTGGAAACACCAGAGGGCAGCGAGCCACGCCTCAGGGTAAGCAAGATCCTAACGAAGATTGGCAAAAACGGTATAGTGCCGCTATGGTGCCGCTATGGTGCCGCTTCAAACCAGCTCGCTCGCCAAGCAGATTCGGCTTGAGCCACGGCCCGTTCCTTTTGCTTACGCTGATAGTCGCGTTCTAGTTTGACCAGTTGGCCCATTAGCTGACGCAGCTTTGAGCGCACAGCCGCCGTTGCAGCATCGCTGAATTCAATTTCAGACAGCCGCAGCCGAATCGCCACAATTGGTGTCATTACAGGTTTGTCTTCATCCTCACTACTGGCCTCAATTAGCAGATTGAGCAAATTGGGGGGGCTGTTGGCCGTTTCGGACGATAAGTCAGCCTTGGCTGCGACTTCCAGAACGGGTTCTGGCAAGCGATTTGGCAGAATGTCAGCCTGCTGTAACACCCGATTAGTCGTGTGGGATAGATTTTGCAAGATTTCAGTAATTTGGGCTTCAATCCGCGTCTGCCAACGGGCAATATCTTTGGGATGCAGCGGGCGGTCACGTTGGTCTGGGGTTGGAGGGTCGCTTGAACGGTCGCTTGAATCATCAATTGGTCCATCAATTGGTCCATCGATTGCGCTATCAGTGACCTGGTCCGTCGTAGTAGCGTTGTTGGCATCTGGATCCATACCAACATCAGGGTGTACCAGGCTGGCGTCGCTTTGTGCGTCTACTGGTCCTTCAATTGGTCTTTCAATTGGTTTGTCGATTGGTTCTTCAATCTCAACATCGGGTGGAGCATCTGCTGAAACAATGGAGTTCGCTTCGTTTTGAGGCCAATGGTCAGCTTGAGTCTGAGATTCTGAGGATGGCGATGGAGCCACGGTTGGTTCCGATTCGACGGTTTCTGATTCAGCGGTTTCTGATTCAGCGGTTTCTGTTATCTCTAGCTGCAAACTATCAGACCCTATACTGAGCTGACTAATAGTGCCCTCGCTTTCCTCAAAAATAGTTTCCACAAGGGCACTGTCCACATCTGATGCCTCTGAAATACCTTCTGAGTTTGGGCCTGCAGTAATCGGTTTCAAGCACTCCAACAATTCGGTTTGCCCCTGCTTGGCTAGCTGTTGCAGCGTCTGCTGTAACTCCTGCCGTTGATTAAGCGAAAGTTCTAGGAACTGGTCTGGATAGGCATGGGTGCAAATGTGATAGCCAGCCAAAACCAACTGTTGCCGCGTGGCTTTGCCAAGGGCCGCCAGATACTGCTGATAGGTAGTATGAAACGCCTGGGCTATTGCCGCTACTGTTTGATCTAAAGCAGCAAGTTCCCGCTCAATTTGTTCTACTGCTCGGACCATATCAACCTTTTCCTATCTTCGGATCTATTGTACGAACCTGGCGATAGTAAGAATGGGTAACAGATCATCGGTCAGAGGTTGCCTGCCAATCATCCATTACCCATTACTAACCCATTAGCCTAGTTGAGCGAAGTGCGGCTATTTCTATTTCTTTTTCTTCTTCTTGTCAGATTTACCTTTGGCCGTAGCTTCTTTCGGAGCCGGGGCGGCTGGAGCTTTATCTTCGACTGGAGCCGACTCAGCTGCCGGCTCAGCTTCTGATGCCGGTGCTTCAGCTGGAGCAGCAGCTTCAGTCGATGCAGCGGCGGCAGGCGCTTCCGCTACACCCATTTGGGCCGTCACCTCAGCAGCAAAATCGCTCTCTTCCTTCTCAATGCCCTCACCCATGACAAAGCGAACAAAGCGGCGTACCCGGATGTTTTCACCCAGGCTGGCAATCCGTTGCTTCACCAGATCGGCAACGGTAATGCTTTGGTCTTTGATGTAGGGTTGCTCTAGCAGCGAAAGCTCCTTCAGGCGCTTCTCGATCCGACCTGCGACAATTTTCTCCCGAACATTGTCGGGCTTGTTGCCCAAGTCATCCCGGCCCATTTCGATCGCTTTCTCTTTTTCAACCACATCGGGTGGAATATCATCTACTGTGACATATTCCACATTCGGGCAGGCTGCAATCTGCATAGCGATGTCTTTGACGAGCGCTTGGAAAGCTTCGTTGCGTGCCACAAAGTCAGTCTGGCAGTTAACTTCTACCAGAACACCGACCCGTCCGCCCGTGTGGATATAGCTACCCACCAAGCCTTCAGCCGTAATTTTTCCAGCTTTTTTCTCGGCGGAGGTAATTCCCTTTTGGCGTAGCCATTCAACAGCTTTCTCAATGTCTCCGTCGGTTGCTTCAAGCGCTTTCTTACAATCGGCAAATCCTGCGTTGGTTTTGTCCCGCAGTTCCTTCACTAGCTTCGCTGGTATATCCGCCATAGTTCCAAGTTCTAAGTTCTAAGTTTTGAGTGTTGAGTTGGAGGGTGAAAGATTCAAACTTGAGGACGAGGAAGACACTTTTTGAGTCCTGAGTATCGAGTGTTGAGTTGATGAATCAGGAAACCCATTTCAACCAACTCAAAACTTAAAACTCAAAACTCAAAACTAATTAAGCCTATTCTTCCGTCTCTTCGTCATCTTCGCTAAATTCGCTTTCGTCGTACTCGAATTCTTCTTCGGCGACCTCTTCGTACTCTTCATAGTCGTCTTCCGCGTCGAGCTGGCCGTGGCGACCTTCGTAGATCGCATCTGCCAACCGTCCCACAATTAGTTTAATCGAGCGGATCGCATCATCGTTGGCCGGAATTGGAATATCAACCGTATCAGGATCACAGTTAGTGTCCAGCAAAGAGACGATCGGAATATTCAGCTTCTGGCATTCTTGCACCGCGTTGTACTCCCGCCGCTGATCGACGATGATCACAATGTCAGGCACCTTGCGCATGCCGCGAATACCACCCAGGTACTTTTGCAGCTTCTCTAACTCCCGTCGCAGCATCGCCGCTTCTTTCTTGGGCAGCAGATCCAGCGCTCCGGTCTCCTGGCGTCGCTCCAACTCCTTCAACCGGTCCACACGAGTTTTGATCGTCGCCCAGTTGGTCAGCATGCCGCCTAGCCAACGCTGGTTGACATAGAACGAACCGCAGCGCTGGGCCTCTTGAGCGATAATGCCTGCGGCCTGCCGCTTGGTGCCCACAAACAAAACGCGCTTGCCTTGCTCGGATGCATTGCGCAGATAGGCATAGGCTTCTTCCATCAGCTGGGCCGTCTGCACCAGGTCAATAATGTGAACCCCGTTGCGAGCCGTATAAATGTATGGGGCCATCTTGGGATTCCAACGGCGCGTCTGGTGCCCAAAATGGACGCCCGACTCTAACAATTGAGCCAACGAAACAACTGGCATATGCTTTTAAGCTCCTTTCGGGTTAATCCTCCACCCAGGCGTACTTTGCTATTAGTTTTGAGTTCTCAGTTTTGAGTTTTGAAGTGAATTAGTCAGGCTGTATTAATTCAAAACTCAACACTCAAAATTCAAAACTATTCAAAAGCACCCGAAATCCTGGATGTGCGGAGATTTTGACAACCCTCCTAGGGTAACACAGAAACGCCCTAGCCTACAGGAGCAACCCAGGGATTGCTGCTGAGAGAATTTCTGCCAAACCTCTTAATTTCTCGGCTCATTCAGGGCTGTATCCCGCACAATAGAATTGGGTAGGATTCCAACAAGATGGGCTGAGGGCAGTCATCTAGCCATTGTCACTTTGGCTATGGTTCTTTGGCTATAGTTAGCCGTTGCTTGAGGGCGTGTCCTGTCTTGTAGCGTCATTCTCCCCTTGCTGCTTAAAACTTAATTCCACTGCCTTCTATCCACCATGCAACCGCCCTCGCACCATCAGGGAAGTACTTACGCTGAACCGTCAGCAGCATCAATGTCAGGGGCACCGTCAGGGGTAACGTCGGACAATTTACCGACCCGTCTGAATGCGTTTTTAACCCAGGTACAGCCAACACCGGAAACCCTAGTGCTGTTGCTGGCCGTGCTGGTGGGAGTGGGCGCGGGGGTGGGGGTGGTGCTGTTTCGCTCGCTGATTCACCTGATACATGGGTTAATGTTTGGCGAGGTTTCGAGCTTTTTTTCCACTTGGGGCCATTGGACGCTAGCGCTGATTCCGCTACTGGGGGGACTGGTCATTGGACTGTTGCGGTGGTGGATCAAGGACTTTGGCCCCGGATTAACAACTTTAATTGAAGTGGTGCAGGGCAGTCGGGACGTGCTGCTGCTCAATCCGGTAACCAAAATGGTGACGGCATCGATCTCGTTGGGCAGTGGGGCGTCGCTAGGCCCCGAGGGGCCAAGTGTGGAAATTGGCGCCTATTTTAGTCTATTGCTGGGGCAGGTGCTTAAGGTATCGCAAGAGCGGCGCAAGCTATTGCTGAGTGCAGGAGCGGCGGCAGGCTTGGCAGCGGGGTTCAATGCTCCGATTGCGGGCGTGTTTTTTGCGCTGGAAGTGATTTTGGGCACTACCTTCGTGGCTTCTACGGCAAGCGTGGTGCTGTTGGCGGCTGTGGTATCGGCCTGGATTGCCCAAATTGGCTTGGGGTCTCAACCAGCGTTTGCACTGCCTGCTTATGAAGTGCGGAGCCTGATGGAACTGCCGCTATATGTGGGTTTGGGCCTGCTGGCTAGTCTGGTATCACTGCTGTACGTGCGAGCCTTGCGGTTGTCCCAGCTCTGCTTTCAGGGCAAGGTAGCTGGTTTGCAGTGGTTAGGCCAAATCCCGCAGCCGCTCCATCCGGTGATTGGTGGGGTTTGTCTGGGCCTGGTGGCGCTGAAGTTACCTCAAATTTTGGGGGTAGGCTACGAAACGGTGGAGTCAATGCTGCAAGATGTGCAGTTTCCGCTCCAGCTCGTGATTGCGCTACTGGTGGTCAAGCTGATCATGACGGCAATTAGCTTTGGCAGTGGCTTTGTGGGCGGGGTGTTTGCTCCAGCCCTGTTTCTGGGCGCTTCGCTGGGTTCGGTCTATGGCAAGGTACTGGCACTGGCACTGCCGATGCTGCACAACTACATGGCCTCTCCGCCCGCCTACGCGATGGTAGGAATGGCCGCTGTCCTAGCCGGAAGTGTGCGTGCGCCCTTGACGGCCATTTTGCTGCTGTTTGAGCTGACGCACGACTACCGCATTGTTTTGCCCCTGATGGCGGCGGTGGGGTTGAGCATCTGGTTAGTGGAATACCTGCATCCGCAAATTGTGATCGACAATTCGCCCCAGCCGGAAGTGGAAGCAATCAGCACCGAGGAAGTGCCGACATCAACCGTGGTCGTAGCCGAAGCAATGCAGACCGTCCCGCTAACTTTAGTGGGTAACTTGGCGCTGCTGACCGCGAGTCAATACCTGATGGTGCACCGCGTTCACGGCGCTTTAGTCCTCGATGAAACTGGGCAGTTGATTGGGATTCTGACCCTGCAAGATGTGAACCGAACCCTCCGGCGAGCCAAGTCTGATTCAGAAGCGCAGGCGCTGCTTCAGCAGCCAATTAAGACCCTCTGCACGACCAAGCTAGTTCATGCCTATCCGGATGAGCTATTGAGTGAAGCCGTCAACCGCATGACAACTCGTGGCTTGCAGCAGGTGCCGGTGGTGCGGCGCGATCAGCCTCAGCAGGTGATTGGACTCTTGACCCAAGAAGGCATTGCCTTGGCAGAGAGCATTGCCAGAACCCGCGACATGGTGCAGCGTCATCTCACAGAGGCTCAGTTGGCAGCGCTGGAGTCTTTGCCGTATCCGGATGGAATGCCGTCTGTGAAAATTCAACTGTCTGAATTTGGCATGTCGTCTCGTTCCGATCAGTTTTTAACCGACACTCTGCCCGATCCCTTACTGCCCCATTCCTTAGAGTCGGCCAAACCAGACTTGGAGTCGGCTAAGGCAGAAATGGCAGAATAGTCCGCAGCACTTTGCGAATCCGCAATAGGGTAACAATCTCCCGAAACCGGGGCGGCACCACGCCCACTTGGCGGGCTTCGGCTTCGAGCTGGGCCTGTAGCTCAGCATATTCGGCAGCCGTCATTGGTTCCCCATCAATTGGTGAGCGGGCTTCTAGAATAATTTCGGTCCGCAACACCTCTTCAGGCTGATCCTGCGGCGGCGGCAAGGCCAAAACTGGAGCCATGCTGCTGAGAACAGGGCTGCTGAGTAACGTTGCAACCAAACTGAGCTGAAATCGTTGCTGCTTTATGAAGACGGAGTATTGCATTGGCGCTCTGCTCGAAAAGACCCGCTCTATGCCCAAATCAACCGCGTTCAATGAACAGAATTTTGGGTCGTAATCACCAAATGTTGACCATCGGGACTAAAACTTCTGAATTCTCCTGCAATTTCCAAGCGTTTAGTGCCTGAGCGATCAAACAAATAGATCGTATCGTCAATCGTAGTCACAAAATACTGCCCATTGGGACTGAATTTCTGGAAAACTCCTGGCAATTGAGCTAGCTGATTGCCCGCTGCATCATAAAGATAACTGGCCTCAGAATCAGTCGTGACTAAACACTGCCCATCTGAACTGACAAAGGAGAGTTCGATTTTGTAAGGTCCGTTGGATAAAGTGGAAGGGATTATGTCCGTACCAAACAGCATCACCTCAAGCGAATTCAGCTCTCCTTGCAGTAGAACCAGGCTCCCAGTAGCCGACTCAAACAATCGGCTCTCCCCACCCAATGAGACAAATGATTGAATTCCACCCACTCTCCAAATAAATGTCACAAACGTTTCGCTACCTGGAAGAAAGGCCGCCTGTTCTCCTGGTACCTGAGCGATTTCATTTCCCGCAATGTTGTACAAATAGACAGTTTTGTTGGACACAGTGACTAAAAACTTGCCACTAGAGCTGAATTTCCCATCTGCTCCTCGCAGTTGAGCAACTGCTTCACCGGATGAATTGTACAAGTAGCTGGTATCTCCAACTATTTCATTGCTTACCAAGAACAGTTGCCCATCTGGACTAAAAACTGGGCTAAAAATCGAATAAGCTCCTGGTAGTTGAGCAATCTTTTGACCTGAGCGATTGTATAGATTCAGAATTGGATTATTTGAATCGCCGTCTGATGTAATCAATTTCTGCCCATCTGGACTAAACCCGATAAATTCTCCTTCTAACTGAGTAAGCAGTTGCCCTGATGCGTTAAACAAGAAGCAAGGCTCAAGTCTCTGGCACATCACGAACTGCTGAGAGTCTGGACTAAAGCCATTCCCCAACAAAACCTTGCGAAACGGTCCTTGAATCTGAGCAATTTGCTGGCCCGCAGCATTTAATAAATAGGTGCTATCCTCAGCAAAACTCACGATCCGCTGACTATCTGGACTGAATATAGGTGCTCCAAGAAAGCGGCCAGGTAGCTGAGCAAGTTCTCGTCCCGATGCGTCATACAAATAGTTGGTGCCGCCATCCACTACGGCTAATAGCCGCCCGTCTGGACTAAATTCTGCTATGTTGCGGTTAAATTGCAAAAGTTTTCTACCAGAGCGATCAAACAGGTAAGCCACCTGAATCTTAGAACTTGCCGTTAATAATCGCGCTCCATCTGGGCTAAATTGGTCAAACTTTCCCGCAAACCGAGCGACTTCCCGACCCGATAGGTCAAGTAAACGAGTCGTGTACTCTTCTTCAATCGGCTCTCCAGCCAAAATAGATGCTTGTGCCTGGATCCACCTGGTTTGATCAGCAGCTACCTGCCAAGGATTTACAGTTTGGAGCAATACAGTTGGGTTGGATGAGAGAAATAGCACCGCGATGATGGCCTTGATAGGCTGTTGCATGGTTACTGCGCTTCTGCTCGACTGAGATGTTGATTCAAGTGTGCCCAACCACAAAACCATTGCCGCGCTTGGGATGTTGGATGGAAGACCAAATCAATAGAACAAGCCTTGAAAAAAAAGGACATGGTTTGCCATGCCCCCAGTCTCTGATTAGTCAGCGAAAAGTTGATAGCGAAATTAAATCATTCAATCTAGACCGCAACAGCCGTCAGATGCTTCTCGATCATTTCGCGGTATTGGCTCTTCGGCTTAACGCCCTTCATTTCGCCCACCAGCCCTTTGTCTTTAAAGAACTGTATCGTGGGAGTGCCAACCACGCCTGCCGATTCAGCGATATCGGGATCCTGTTCAATGTCGATTTCCACATAGTGGATTTGGCCATCAAACTCATCCACAATCTTGCTGAGAATTGGCTTCAGCGTATGGCAAGGGCCGCAGGTAGGCGAGGCATACTTCACCATGATCAGACGATCGCTTTCGTGGTAGAGCTTGCGCAGCGCGTAGCCGCCCACATGACGGGTGCGGGCAATATCAAACTCTGCCGCTTCTTCCGCTTCGGTTTTGTGGGGAGTTGGTTCAGCCGCTGGTTTTTCAGAGTTGGTTTGATGAAACTCTTGCGCGAGTTCGTTGATCGCCAACCACCGCTCAGCCAGCATTGCCGCCATACAGCCCGATCCAGCTGCCGTGATACCCTGACGAAACTCGTGATCCTGCACATCCCCGGCGGCATAGACCCCTTCGATATTAGTTTCTACACCGTTGCGGGTAACGATATAGCCCACATCATCTAGCTCGATCTGGCCCTTAAATAGGCTTGTATTTGGCGTATGGCCAATTGCATAGAACAAGCCCTTTGCCGGAATTTGGCTTTCTTCCTGAGTTTTGTTGTTGCGGACCTTGACGCCCTGCATCCAGCCCTCTTCGCCGTATACATCCAGCGCTTCCGTGTCCCAGTGCACGGTGATTCTAGGATTCTTCAACACCCGGTCCTGCATGGCTTTACTGGCTCGCATTCTGTCACCCCGCACCAGCAGGTGGACATGATCGCCGTATTTGGTTAGATACACCGCTTCCTCAGCCGCCGAGTCACCGCCGCCAATCACCACAATCTCAGCGCCTCGGAAAATGGGCGTAGCGCCATCACAAATCGCACAGGCCGAAATACCGCGACTCCAAAACTGGTTTTCGCAAGGTAAACCAAGCCGCTTTGCTGTTGCGCCGGTGGCAATGATTACGCTATGCGCCCGCACTTCCCGTTCTTCAGAGCGAATCACAAACGGACGCTGGCTGAAATCTACCGAGGTGACATCTTCGGTCACAAGTTCAGCCCCCCAGCGCAACGCCTGAGCCTTCATTCGATCCATCAACTCAGGTCCCATAATTCCATCTGGAAAACCGGGGAAATTTTCCACCTCAGTTGTGGTCATCAACTGCCCACCCGGTAGGCCACCTGCTTGGAACCCTTCAAACACAAAAGGCTTCAAATTTGCTCTGGCCGCATAGATTGCAGCCGTGTAACCCGCCGGACCAGAACCAATGATGACCAGATTTTCTACCGCTGGGTTTGTCATAGGTCTAAGTAAACTCATAACGACTACGCTTATTGCAGTCAATTGTATCTAAAATTGTTGAGATTTGCAAAGAGGAAGCTTCGGGAGTTTTAAGCTTTAAGTTTGAGTTAGGGTTTTGGTTGAGCTGCCTTTAAGCAGTGAATGGAGTGCAAATAAACACTACGGCTTGAGTAGTGAACCAAGCCGCCAACTCCGTTATCCTTGCTGTCCTCAACTCAAACCTGAGAACTCAAACCTGAGAACTTAAAACTCTCAAACAAAAACTCCCTCGCCTGACCTAGACAAGGGAATAGAACACTCGCAATGACATGATGAGGGTTCCCCACAACGCCGTCTTACCTCAGTTTTTGACCTGGAAAACTCCAGGTGGGTACCTTAACCACTGGTTTAAAGTTTCCGGGTACAAGCCCGGTCTACTGCCACCAGGATAATTAGGTTCCCTTACTTAAAAGGCATAGATCATAAAACATTATTGGCAGTCACCAACGTCGCAGTAGAACCTTCCCCATTGTAACGAGTTGCCGTAGGTGAATCGCAAGGGCTGTTGTGAAATCTTGACGGTGTGAAATCTTGCCTAGGCAAAATTGGGTAAATGCGCTAACTCAAAATCAAAACTTAACCCAAAATTCATCAGCTTCTGCCAAAAAGCAACGACCGCGAGCCATACTGGTATGGAACCAATCAATCCAGTTCTTCAGGGGCTTGACTGACCGGATCGACCTGTATCACGACCGTATGGTTAAACAGCGTTCTTCAGATCGGAATCAGCGCATGGGGTTAAGAAAATCTGTTACGCAGCAACGGGAATGGTCGTCTTTGACTCAGAACTTGCAGCAGGCGTTGCAGCAGCGACTACAAGCTCAACCGCTACAAATCCGCTGTGCGACACGCGATAAAGCTTTGCTAGTGCTGGCAGAACATTTGCTCCATATTGAACCAGAGCCAGAGCAGACGTTGTGCGATTTGGAGCTAGCAGTTAAGGCACTGCTGCCAGATTTGCTGCGCACTGAATCGGATTTGCAGGGTTCTAAGCAGTTACCAGTACAACTATTTCTACGAATTGCTGGCTATCAGCAGCCGTATGCATCGCGCAAATTCCGCTTTGAGCTGAGCGAACCTGAGGCAGCAGCACCGCGAATTATCAGAGGAACGTTTGAAGCACCGAGCAACCCAGTGGTTGAGCCAGCGTCTACTTTGTTCTCCAGCGAGTCGTTGGCTACGGAAAGCGTCGTAGAACCAATCATTGAACCTGTAGCTACGGAACCGACTATCCAGCCGCCTCCAGAAATAGTTATCATCCCACCTGATCCATCCGAGGATCCGATCAATGAACCAGCCCATGGGCTAGTTGATCAACCAGCTTCGGTCGAAGCAGACCCGCTCGAAACAGTTCTCGAAACAGTTGAGGCTGAACTGGCAGTCGCTGAAGAAGTCGCTGAAGAAACCCCAGCAGAACTCCCAGAGGAAACCCCAGCAGAGCCTCCTGAGACCGTTTTAGAGACAGCGGTTTCTCAATCCGTTTCTCAGGCAGTTGCTCCGGTTTTGCTGACGGATTCATTGACTGGAGAGCACGAGAGGCTAGCTGTGGATGCAGCCGATACAGCGAATCTGGAAGCCACTCCCGCAGAGGAATCCGCAGCGCTGCTGGATGCGGAGCCAGTGGACGCAGCCGATGCCATAAATGTAGCCGCAGTTCCAGTCGAGCCGAGTGTTGAACCAAGCCTTGAACCCAGTCTTGAGCCAAGTCTTGAACCAAGTGTCGAGCCAAGCGGCGAATCAATCGATGTATCGATAGAGGCCGTCAATCCTGAGCAGGTTGCTAGCGATGAGCCACTAGTCATTGAACCACTCAGTAGCGAGCCATCCATTTTTGAACCGTTCCTAACTGAACCAAACCTGACTGACTCGCCCCTTAATCGATCGACTTTCATCGAATTTCCGCCGGTCGATGCTCCGTCCAACGAATCTCAATCTGTTGAATCTCGGTTCATTGAAGCTCCGGCAATTAATGACTCGATCACAGCAGCATCACAAAACGAATTCACTGAATTCACTGAATTCACTGTCGAGCCGCCTGAAATCATCGAGCCGTTAATCGAGCCAACGGTGGATGCACTTTCAGTCGATGTGTCCCCGATTGAGCCACAGACCGAACTACAGGCTGAAGCAGCACCAATTGAACCGGCACCAATTGAACCGGCACCAATCGATGAGCCAAACGTTGCACCAACGCTAATTAGCGACCCCCAAACCGAACCTTCGATTGAACTGAGCCAACTTGAGTCAGCCGCGATTGAAATGCCGCAAGCTGAGCCACCAATCCTTGCTGCAGAATCAGAAGAATCAGAAGGCGAAACGGCTGGCTTGGATGAAATTCCAGACGCCGCGTTGCTAGATAGGGCTAGTCCTGATCTACCAAGTTCTGCAAGCATCGAGAATATTGCAGAACCGATCACTACGATCGACTTGACGCCTCCGCTAGAAGATTCAGATGTATCTATCGATGCTCCGACTGCCGAATTTACAATTCCCGATCCCTGGCTCAGTTCAGCAATGGACCTATCAGAACCAGTTGTCCTCACTAGTGCCGAGCCACCAAATGCCGAGCCAGCAATAGAGCTAGAGAGAACAGAGCCAGAAGATGAGACTAGGACGGTTTCGCCTGATACTACTTCACCTGCTGCTATAGACAATACAATCCCAGCCAACATTACTCCAGAGTCAGGGCTTGATACAGTAACCGAATCGTCAGACTTTCCAAATGATGCAACATTGCTCAGAGAAGACTCAGAGCCTGACCCAGTGCATCCAGAAGTTAGTGGATCTAGTGAACCTAGTGAACTAGTTGCCGAGCCGCAAGACAGCAATCCGTTAACTGATCTTGATCTGGTTGTCAAATCACTTTCAGATAGGATTATTAATATTCTTGGTAATATCTCTGTCTCCACAGAAGATAAGCCTGTTGAGATAGGTGAAAACTTACCTGAACCAGATTTAGATACGCCAACAAACATTGAATCGCTATTAGCTGATGATGAGCTAGATGAAATTCTGCGGAAAATCGGTATTACCCCAGTAGAATCTGCTGAATCAATTAGTGTAACCTCCACGGCAACTGATCTAACTGAAGCAAACGAAGCTGGTAATTTGTCTTGGCAAGAGTCTGCTGTGGCAGATTTAGCTCCAGAATTGGATACTTCAACCGATACAGGGGATAAAAAAAAAGATGAAGGGTTAGCAGCGACAGCGTTCACCAATCTATTTGAGGATACACAATCATTAGAGCAGGCTGAATCACTAAATCTTGACGCTGATTCAGCCGATGCCGCATTGCGTAGTGTGCTTGAATCAGTTGAAGCACCAGAGTCTGTTGCATCTCCAATCGCAGATTCAATTGCTGCGCCTGTAGCCGATCAGCCTTTAACAGGTCCTGCCCTATTACCCGATCCCGATCTGGCGCTCAGTCCCGACAATAGGGTTGGCGAAAGTGTTGTTGCGGAACCTGTTGCAGAAACCATCGTTGAAGTCGATGCTGCTGAAATTGGTACTGCTGAAATTGATACTGCTGAAATTGATGCTGCCGAAACCGATGCTGCTGAAATTGATGCCATTGACGCGCTGTCAGACAATGCGATTTTAACCGAATCAGACCTGCTGCCTGATGATGACTTTGAGTTAGATGACATTAATACGATTGACACAGTTAATAGTGTGGACACAGTTGACACAGCTGACAGTGTGGACGCTGTCCAGACTGTTGATGCTGCTAGTCCTGTTAACACTGTTGATACTGTCAATACTGTTGACGCTACTGACACTTACGCCATTGACCCGATTAGCTCTATCAACCCAACGAGTGCTGCGGCTGCCTCTCCAACTCTGGTTGCAGACCCACTTACAGATACCAATGCCTACAGTGCCTCGGTCGCCACTACAGCCGATGGTGCTGAAGAAAAACAGCGGTTTCAATGGTCGGCCTCGAATATTGTGCTGGGGAGTGCGATCGGCTCATTTCTGTTAGTGGGCGGTGTATACGGGTTGAGTCGGCCCTGTGTGGTCGGCAGTTGTGAGCAGCTCCAACGGGCACAGCAACTCAGTCAAGAAGCCGTAGAGACGGCGCAAACAACCGAATCTGCCCTAGAGGTGGTAGAAGCCCACAAGAAGCTAAATGAAGCCAGCTATCTACTAGGCACAATCCCTATGTGGTCGCCTCATTACCAATCTGCGCAGGGGTTACTCAAGCGTTATGAGGAGCAATCGGTTTTGTTGGGGCAAGTGGTGGAAGCTTTAGAAAAAGCCAATACAGCGGCTCAAAGAAGTCAAAATCCCCCCCATCCTTTACAGGAGTGGCGAGAAATTCAGTGGCTGTGGCGAGAGGTAATTGAACAATTGGAGGAAATTTCACCAGATAATCCCCTCTATTCGTTAGTCCAACGGAAGCTAGAGGAGTATCGAGCCAACCTGGCAAATGTTAACCAGCGGGTTGGAATTGAACAACAGGCCCAAGATCGAATTGCTGCCGCTCGTCAAGCTGGGGAAATGGCATCAGCCAGAGCCGAAGCAGCCAAATCTGCTGAGAACTGGCAAGAAACGGTGGCAACTTGGACAACTGCCATTGACCAGTTAAAACAAATTCCTGAAGGTACCAATGCTTACAATGAGGCTATCCAACTGCTAGCCATTTATCAACCCAGACTCACTGAAGCCACGACCCGCCAAGCTCAAGAACAAACAGCCGCCGATGCCTATACACAGGCAATTAGCTATGCAGAACAGGCCCGGAGATTAGAGCAGCAAAACCAGTGGTCTCAAGCGGTAACTTACTGGCAGGATGCCCTCGATTATGCCCGCCAGGTTCCGTCTGACTCGGTGTACTATGGTCAGGCACAACCCCTGATCGATACCTATACGCAAACCTTGCAGCAAGCCCAAGGCAACTCTCGGCGTTCATCGGTGATTCAAACCGCTAAACCCAATTTTGACCAAGCCTGTGCAGGTAATCCTCAAATTTGCACCTATACCCTGTCTCCCGAAGCTGTGCGCATCCAGTTTACCTCAGCCTACGATCGGACGGTAGAAGGTTTGATCAACAGCGCTCGGCAGCAGGGCAGCCCTGGATTTCCACCCGCCACCGTGAATCAGGTCAACGGGCTGCTGCGTGCTCTAGCGAACATTAGCGATGCCACTCAGGTCCCGATTGAACTGTACAACTCGAATGGGGCTAAGCTTGGCACCTATGCACCAACCCTGTCGGGCTATGTGCCTCAACAGTGAGTGAGGGGAGTCCTTAGCTACCTATCCGATTTCTCTGACTACAAGTCAGTAAACTCTGACGAGTTTTTGAAATTCAAAACCCTCCGGGGTTTCGGATAGGCTCTAAGTAGCATAGCTGTAGTACACGCCTCTTATCTGAGGCAAAATCTAAGGCAAAATCTGAGGCGGGCATTCGCCGCACTCCAATCATCTATTGTTTCAACGTTCATCTTTCATTGACTGGCTGCTTTCCAGTCAATCAGTCTAGGGGGATCAGTAATTTCCACTAAAATTTGGATGGCTTTTAGCAACATTTGCAACAATTTCGTGAAGCAAAGCGCCTCTATCTGAAGTATTAGTAAAGGATGATACGAAAACTGCGAGTAATTCCTGAAACGTAATTTTTCCCCAGATTAAGTGAATGGTAGATGCACCCTGATTCATACCCCCGGTCGCAAGCTGGGGGTTTTTCTTGCGTATTTCTTCTTCTGCACTTTCAATAAATCTCAATTTGCTCAATCCGACGAAACTCTCGCTCTACCTCATACCAGAGGGATTTATTATGCGGATCGGTGCGGAGTGCCTTTTTCAAATAAACTCTAGCCTTCTCAGATTGGCGTGTATTCACTAAATAACGCCCAAATCGCTGATAGGTAATAGCCTGCCACTGGCGCACCTCTACATCGTTCGGTAGGCGCTGAGCCAACCCTTCGATTAGAGCAATGGCGCGGGGAAACCGCTGTTGCTTCAAGAGCTGCTGAAGTTGTTCATAGGACTGAGACTTCAGCTTCTGATCGGTCTGAGACAAATTCTCAGTTTGAATCGGGGGCGATTTCTTAGTGACTTTGACTTGTGGCTTAACTGGGGGTTGGACTTGCGAGGATTTGGAGGATACCCGGTCGCGACTGTAGGTTGGCTGAGTGCGGTTGGATTCGGCTTTGGCCGGTGCCGCACTTTCTGGCGCAGGGCGCACCACACTAATCAGCGCTTTGTAGGCTTCTGTGAGCCGAATAAATTTTTCTTGGGCTTGCTGTTGATTAGTGGGATTGGAATCTGGATGATACTGCCGCGCCAAACGCCGATAAGCGGCTTTGATATCCTCATAGGAAGCCCCCGTTCTCAAGCCCAACAGTCGATAATAACCCGCAAGATCCATTGCAATAAAAATGGCAGAGTTACACAAATTCTGCCACTTGCTCCTATAAATTGAAAGGACTCAGGTGCAAAATAGCAACAAAAAGCCGGTTTAACGCTAATTTTGTCCCTAATTTTGACTACCTTGATCGACAATTACCCGGTCAATTAGACCATATTCCTTGGCTTCTTCCGCTGACATAAAGTAGTCACGGTCGGTATCTTTCTGAATTTGCTCAATCGTTTTGCCAGTGTGGAAGGCCATCAGCTCATTCAGCTTTTGCCGCACCCGCAGAATTTGTCTGGCCTCAATCTCAATATCAGTGGCCTGTTGGCGTCCGGTGCCGCCCAGGGGTTGGTGAATCATGATGCGGGCATGGGGTAGGGCCAATCGCTTACCGGGGGTGCCAGCCGTGAGCAGGAACGCGCCCATCGAAGCAGCTAGCCCAACGCAAATCGTTACCACTTCTGACTTGATGTGCTGCATGGTGTCATAAATTGCCATGCCTGCCGTAACGGAACCACCCGGAGAGTTGATGTACAAATAGATAGGTTTGGTAGCATCTTCCGAGTCCAGATAGAGCATTGAGGCCACGATGGCGTTAGCAATGCCGTCATCCACCTCTTGACTCAGAAAAATAATGCGCTCCAGGCTCAGACGCTGATAGATATCGATCCACTGCTCATAGGAACTGCCTGGGAGGCGATAGGGAACTTTTGGAACACCAATAGGCATAGGTCAATCCTAAAAATGAAGGTTAAGAAACTTGGCATTTGCCACGAGGGCCAAAGCCAATCGTTGAAGTCAACAATCAAAAAACCCATTGAAGGGCTAGGAGGCAGCCACTGGCTTGGGCAGGGATTTACTCCCCTCCAGCACCCGGTCGATCAGGCCATAGCCTTTGGCTTGCTCGGCAGTGAGATAAAACCGACGGTCAATATCGGTGGTGATCTGCTCCGGTGAGCGGCCCGTATTGGCTGCTAAGGTATCCACCAATAGCTTGCGATCCGCGACAATTTTGCGAGCGTCGATTTGCACATCGGTGGCCTGTCCGCCGGTGCGACCGTATTGGGGAGCCAACACAATTTCCGCATTGGGCAAACTAGCCCGAAATCCCTTAGTACCAGACGACAGCAACAAGGCCGCCGTGCCATAGGCTAGCCCTAAACAGATGGTGTGGACCGGTGACCTGATATGCTGCATCGTGTCATAGATCGCCATCGTTGCCGCCATTGAGGTGGACTGCATCCCTTCCGAAACAAACTCACCAGGCGAGTTGATGTAAAAGTAGATGGGCTTGGTTTGGTCGTCAGAATCGAGATACAGCAATAGGGCAACAACCGAATTGGCAGTACTGTCATCGATTGCTTCGTCTAGGAAGATAATCCGCTCATAGGCCATGCGGGTGTAGATATCAACCCACTGCACATACTGACTACCAGGAAAGCGATACGGAACTTGCATAAATTCTGCTTGGGATAGAGCGAATAGCGGAGGTCAAGACAAGTTTGTCAAGACGAGTTAGGTCAGGGCAGGGATTTGTTTCGGAAGCTGTTTGGTGCTTTCCAAAATCCGGTCGATTAGTCCATACTCTTTTGCTTCTTCCGGAGTCATGTAGAAGGTGCGGTCAGTATCTTTAGCGATTTTGTCGATTGGTTGCCCGGTATTTTTGGAGAGAATGTCTAAGATCGCCGTGCGGTTTGCCAACACCTCTTTGGCACGAATTTGGATATCGGTGGCTTGGCCTCTTGCGCCGGAACGCGGCTGATTCAACACGATCGTGGCGTGGGGCAAACTGGCCCGGAAGCCCTTTGTTCCTGCCGATAGAATCATGGCAGCAGCTCCAATCGCCTGACCAATACAAATCGTATGTACCGGCGGCTTGATGTAGCTCAGCGTGTCGCAAACGGCAAAGGCCTCAGTTTCAAAGCCAATCGTTTGACCGCCCCAGGACGTACCCGTGGAATTGATATAGAAATAGATTGGCTTCTCCGGGTCATCAAATTGCAGATACAACAATTGAGCGATGATCAGTCGCGTAAAATCCTGTCTTGGATCTCTGCGGTATTCATCGAGGGAGTGCAGCGGACCTCCCAAGTAAACAATGCGTTCTTTTAATAGCAAGGATGCCAAATCGGGAGGGGGTGTCCGATAGTAAGCATCGCCATAGTATGCACTTTGCATCGCTTTAATTTCCATAACGTACAGCGCCCGGACGGCAATATTTCTTACATACTAAGCCAAAAGGCATTTCTGCTGCACCGTTGCTGGGCTGGCAGAATCACCAGAAAAAACCTGCGCTTTACTCCACGAAAGTCAAACATTTCCGCAGTTTTGCGATTTAATCGCTCAAATTATGATTGGTTCTGATAGAAGTAGGGATATCCGAATCTTCCGTAATCGGAACAAGACTGTTTGAAGTTGTTGATCTGTCGATAGCGCCGTCTGCAGACTTAACATCCAAACCGGTGGGCTGTACAAAGGCTACGTCACTGCCCTTTAAAACTCAAAACTCAGAACTTAAAACCTGCGTTCTGCGTAGACTACGCTACCAAAACTCAAACCTCGCTTCCCTCCCACCCTTTTCCCCAGAAGATGCCATGAAAGTTGGTCTAGAAGCTGCCCTCAGTGATGTCAATTTAGATGCTGCACAAACCATGAGTCAGCGGCAGTTGGCAATTTCGCTTTCGGCCTTGGCCGAGCCAAATGGTCGCACTGCTCCTCTAAACTTATGCCTGATTTTGGATCACAGTGGCTCCATGAACGGGCGTCCGCTCGAAACTGTGAAGCAAGCCGCTCACCGCATCGTGGATAGTTTATCGCCGGGAGACCGCCTGTCGATTGTAGTATTCGACCACAAAGCCAAAGTGTTAGTGCCAAATCAGGTGATCGAGAATCCGGCAGAGGTCAAGGTTGAAATCAATAAGCTGAAGGCCAGCGGCGGCACCGCGATTGATGAAGGGATGCGGCTGGGGATTGAAGAATTAGCTAAAGGCAAGAAGGACACGATTTCGCAGGCGTTTCTGCTCACGGATGGCGAAAACGAGCATGGTAGCAACGAGCGCTGTCTGAAGCTGGCCCAGTTGGCGGCTGGCTATAACCTCACCCTCAGCACCCTCGGCTTTGGCAACCACTGGAATCAGGATGTGTTGGAGCAAATTGCCGATGCAGCAGGCGGCACCCTCTCCTATATCCAGCATCCAGAAGAAGCAGTGAGCGAGTTCAGCCGTTTGTTCAACCGCATTCAGTCCGTAGGTCTGACCAATGCCCATCTGCTGCTCACCCTCTCGCCTCAAGTACGCTTGGCCGAACTGAAGCCGATTGCCCAAGTGGTGCCGGAAACTGTGGAGTTGGCCGCCGTAGAGGAAGGAAACCAGTATGTAGTGCGCCTAGGTGATCTGATGACCGAAGTGCCGCGGGTGGTGCTAGCCAACCTCTATATCAGCCAACTGCCCGAAGGAGAGCAGCCAATTGCCACGCTACAGGTTCGCTATGACGATCCGGTGATTGGTAGCGAAAACCTGCTGTCGGAGTCAGTTCAAGCCTTTGCCCATGTGCTATCGCTGTATCAGCCCGCCGCCAATCCGCAGGTGCAGCAGCATGTTTTAGCGCTTGCCAAATACCGCCAAACTCAAATCGCCGAAATGAAGCTAATTCAGGGCGACCGGAGTGGAGCAGCTACAATGCTGCAATCCGCTGCAAAAACGGCACTCCAGATGGGAGACTACAATGCGGCCACCGTCTTACAAGACAACGCCACCCGCCTGCAAGAAGGCGAAGAGCTGTCAGAGGCCGACCGCAAAAAGACGCGGATTGTGTCTAAAACCATTCTTCAGTAGTTTCCTTTCTATTCGGTCTTGGTCTATTCGGTCTTGATTCGGTCTTAACAGTGCAGGTGAGGGATTGTTGCAGGCGTTTCCAGTCGTCTGGATGAAGGCAACTTGCTTCATAAAGTGTTTGTAAGGCTTGAGTGAGGGAACGGCAAGCTAATTGATAGTCAATTTCCTGCTTGGCGGCGTAGAATGCATCAAGCTCAGAAGCTTGCGAGTTTGAGACGAAGCGCTGACGGCAAGGCGAGTAACAAATTGCTTGATATCCTGTCGCCATAGGCACAATTTCAATTAACCAACCGCAGTGGAAATCAACTAAATTCATGGTTCTAGTTCGTTCTGTAGATGCAGGACAAAGCTCGAAAGATTGTTGCTTTTGCTACTCTTTCTACTTTAATCTACTTAGAAATTGAATTCACCAACACCGCAACATAGCCGAAAAAATGCTGAATTTAGCTATAAAAGCTGTTTTTGTTTGCTAATTAAAGAAGGTGATTTTCGCAACATAGTGAACATAAAACACCAGCAACCGTTTTCTCCAGAGTGCAGTATGTGGTTGAGCGGGAAGAGGATGTCAAAGTCACTTGCTAATACTCACCTACTAACACTCACCTACGCGGTAGTTGATGCCGTGCCTCCTGTGCTTGTTCGAGGCTGATCCTCCTCGCTGATAGGGCGGATTACTCGACAGGGGTTGCCGGCCGCAAACACATCAGCGGGGATGTCTCGCGTCACTACGCTCCCGGCCCCAATCACCGAGCGGGAGCCGATTCTCACCCCCGGACAAATAATAGCCCCACCCCCGACCCAGACATCAGACCCGATCTCGATCGGCTTTGCAAACTCCTGACTACGACGCAGTTCTGCCTCAAACGGGTGGGTGGCCGTGTAGATCTGCACCGCCGGACCGAAGAGCGTGTAGTCCCCAATAGTGACTCGGCAGACATCCAGCACAACACAGTTGAAGTTAAAGAAGCACCTCTTGCCAAGGAAGATATTGGTTCCGTAATCACAGAAAAACGGTGGCTGCATCCACACGTCCTCCCCTCCAGCACCAAAAAGCTCCCGCAAAATGTGCCGCCGCTCCTCCTGTTGTTGCTCACGGGTGGCGTTTAGATCCTGGCATAGGTCTCGTGCTCGGTTGCGGGCACGAACTAGTTCCGAATCGAGTGGGTTGTACAACTCCCCCGCCAGCATTTTCTCACGTTCACTTCGCACGATGACTGTCTCCTGTTCGCATTCGTCAGGTTGGACCTAACATCAAATCCGACTAAACGCCCTAAATTTAATTTAAATGCCGCGTTGTACAGGCGTTATTTCCTGCGGAAAGGCTACGCCAATGGCAAAACGCTATATTGTCCAGACGTTTCGGCGAAACGTCTCTACGCTGGCGGATCAACCGGATTTGATATAACTCTACGTTACTGAACTCTCTAAACCGTATTACACCTCCCGCCCCTACACAAAAACAGCCAAGAATAGCAAATGGCTCTTGGCTGCTTCTGGAAACTAGACTTTTAGCGAAGTTGACTACTCAATCCCTTCGATGCGATCTTCAACTTCCTGGTAAAGCTGACGCAGCAGTTCCAGATTCTCTTCGCTAGTTTCCCAATAGCCACGGCCATTCACTTCCAGCAGCGTACTCACCACCTTGCGGAACGAGTGGGGGTTCAGGTTCATCAGGCGATTGCGCATCGCTTCATCCTGGATGAAGGTGGCATTGGTGTCTTCGTAGATCCAGTTGTCTACCGCACCGGCGGTGGCCGACCAGCCCATTGTATTGACCAGCCGCTTGGACAGTTCCCGCACGCCTTCGTAGCCGTGGGACAGCATGCCCTCATACCATTTGGGATTCAGCAGCTTGGTGCGAGCATCCAGCCGCACGGTTTCCGACAAGGTACGCACCTGGGCATTGGCCGTGGTGGTATCGGCAATGTAGGAGGCAGGCTGTTTGCCATCACCGCGCAGGGTAGCCACCACCTTGGTCGGGTCCGAATCAAAATAGTGAGACACATCCGTCAGCGAGATTTCCGACGAATCCAGGTTTTGGAACGTCACATCGACCGTCTTCAGAGCAGCCTCAAAGACGCCACGCGCCTGATCCATCATGCCGGGATTGTCTGAATTGAAGGCAAAGGATTTGCGCGTCAGATACATTTCCTGAAGCTCGGTTTCGCTTTCCCAGGTGCTGTTTTCCACCGCCAGGTTGACGTTAGCCGCATAGGAGCCAGACGCATTCGAGAAGACGCGGGTCGCCGCCTGCCGCAGATTGATCCCCATTTCCTCGGCCTGCTTGAGGGCATGTTTGCGAACAAAGTTCAGCTCTAGCGGTTCGTCGGCTTCGGCAGCCATTTTGATCGCCCGGTCGAGCAGGTTCATCTGATTCACAAACAAATCGCGGAACACGCCGGAACAGTTGACCACTACATCGATGCGAGGACGACCCAGTTCGTTCAGCGGAATCAGCTCCAGTTTATTGACCCGACCTAGCGCATCCGGAACTGGGCGCACGCCCACCAGCAGCATCACCTGGGCCAGCGACTCGCCGTAGGTTTTGATGTTGTCGGTGCCCCAGAGCACAAAGGAAATCGTTTCTGGATAGTGGCCACCATTTTCGCTACGCTCACGGGCCAGCAAGCGATCCACCACAATCTGAGCCGCCTGTACCGCCGCGCTAGTCGGGATTGACTGCGGATCGAGGGCATGGATGTTTTTCCCGGTTGGCAGTACATCCGGGTTGCGAATCGGGTCACCGCCGGGTCCAGGCAGGATGTATTCGCCTTCCAGGGCTTTTACCAAGGCTCCCAGCTCGTTGTCGGCCGTCACCTGCTTGAGGCAGAACTCCAGATACTCGAACAATGGCTTGATCGCCTCCGGATCGACTTTGGGATAGCCCGCCTCGATCAAGGCTTCGATCCAGGGTTCTTTGCGACCCAGATTAAAGAAATTGAGCTTGGTAACTTTCGAGACGCGACCATCGGCATCGGTTTGCTCTTTCACCATCGCTGTAATGGCTGCGCGAGATGCCTGGTTGATCTCGTAGAGCAACTGCACATCCGCCAGCACACCTCGGTCACTGTTGCGGTAGATCTCGTCAATGTCGCGTCCCAGGCTATTGGCGATAATGCGTGGCAAGCTTTGGATTTCGTCTTCGGGCCGATCGATGCCGGCGATATTCACCAGCGTGGCGATCGCCTCTTCGGCGGTGGGAGCCTTACCGATCACATGCAGCCCGCAGGGCAACAGCCGCGATTCGATCTCCATCAGCTTGATGTAAACCTTGCCCACCAGCATATCCCGCTCCTCAGCCGTGAGGTTGGAGGCATCGTCGCCTTCGGGTAGGGCAATGTCCTTGTCTAGGTTGACCAGGCGGCACTTGTCGATGATGGCGTTGACAATCGGCACAGCTCGTCCGGAGTCCTTCAGGGTTTGATAAGAGGCGATCAGTTCGCTTAGCTCTTTCAAGCCCTTGTAGAGTCCAGCATTTTCGGCGGGAGGCGTCAAATAGCTGATCGTTTCGGCATAGCTGCGGCGCTTGGCAATCGTCGCTTCGGATGGGTTGTTGGCGGCGTAGTAGTACAGGTTGGGAATCGTACCAATCAAGCTATCGGGATAGCAATCGCCGGACATGCCCATTTGCTTGCCGGGCATAAACTCCAGCGAACCGTGGGTGCCAAAGTGCAATACCGCATCGGCCTGCCAGATATGCTCCAGGTAGGTGTAGTAGGCAGCAAAACCATGATGGGGACTAGCCGAACGGGAGAACAGCAGCCGCATTGGGTCGCCTTCGTAACCAAAGGTAGGCTGCACGCCAATAAACACATTGCCGAACTCTTTGCCAAACACCAGCAGGTTTTGGCCATCGGTATTGAGGTGGCCGGGAGCTGGACCCCAGGATTCCTCTAGACGATGGTGATAGGGCGTGAGCTGCTCGTATTCCGGCACCGACATGCGGTAGGCAATATTCAGCTCCGGGCTGCTGTACTGAGCCTGGGCGTCGTGGATCACTTCCTGCATCAGCGCTTCGGGCGAATCCGGCAAGCCCTGAACGTCGTAGCCGTTATACTGCAACGCCTTGACGACTTCATAGATAGAGCCGAACACATCCAGATAAGCCGCCGTCCCAACATTGCCCTTATCCGGCGGGAAGCTGAATACGGTGATCGCCACTTTCTTGTGCAGCTTCGGCTTACGGCGCAGGTTGGCCCATTTCATGGCCCGCTGGGCAATCGCTTCGATCCGGTCTTGCAGAGCGATGGCCTTACCCGTGGTGCCGTCCCGTCCCGATAAAATAATTGGCTCAATCGCACCGTCTAGTTCGGGGATGGCAATTTGCAGCGCCACCTGGATCGGATGCAGTCCCAGGTCGCTGTCTTGCCATTCTTCCGTGGTTTGGAACACCAGCGGCAGCGCCACCATATAGGGCCGATTTAGTCGCTTCAGGGCATCCACGGCTTTGGGATGATCCTGCCGCGCCGGACCGCCCACCAGCGCAAACCCGGTCAGCGAAACCACTACATCCACAATCGCGTGCTTTGTAATCGGGTCATAGAAGAAGGCATCTACAGGCTTGGAGAAATCCAACCCGCCGGCGAATACCGGAATCACCTTAGCTCCCATCGACTCAAGCTCTTGCACCATCGCCACATAGTGGGCATCGTCGCCGGTGACTAGGTGGGTCCGCTGTAGGACCAGACCAACGCAGGGAGCCAGCATATCCTTGACATCGTTGGGCACATCCTGGCGTGAGTTGAACCAGTTGAGATACTCCTTCAGGTCCTCAAACATCTGTGGGGCCAGTGGGTGCCAGATGCCGATATCAGGGTATGTGACCGGATCGCGGTATTGCAGCGGCGCATCGCTCTTGACCTTGTCGCCTTTGCAGACATACTTGTCCGCCAGCATCAGCAAAAAGTTTTCCAGGTTTTCTGCCGAACCTCCCAGCCAATACTGGAAGCTGAGCATGAAGTTGCGGGCATCTTGCGCCTTGTCGATGGGCAGATACTTCAGCACCTTGGGCAGAGTTTGCAGCAGCTTCAGCATGCCATCTTGGAACGAAGATCCAGATTTCTCCTTGCGTTTGCGCATGAACTGGGCAATTGCACTCTTGGACTGGCCGAGCTGCGCCATCGAGAAGCTGCCCATTTTGTTGAGGCGCATCACCTCTGGCATCGAGGGGAACACCACAGCCACATCCAACCGCTCGCGATGGGGGGCAACGGCAGCAACTACCTTTTCGGCCAGCTCCTCGATAAAGATCAGCGAAGCAATGAAGACATTGGCCTCGGCTACATCCTGCTGAAAGGCTTCATAGTTCTCAGGGCTGCGCAACTCCTCTAGCAGATAGCCGCTAATTTCGATCGCTAAATTGGGATTATTTTGGTTGATTGAACGAACTGCCGCCGACAGTGAACTTTGATATTGCGGCTCTAGCACGACATAGACCACCTTGATCAGCGATCGGCCCCGGAGATCGTCGGGCACGATATGCCTGATCGTGGGCTTGACGTGAGTGAACATGCGGTTAGGCTCCTTCTCAAAAGCGGTCGCGCTCAGGCTGATTGTCTTAGTTACTTTCAGCAGCCAAGTTGCTCCCAGCAGCCAAATTCAGCACAAAAATCGCAGGGTCTTGTAGCTCCACTCCCCGTCTTGCTGCTGGCTGAACGCAAAACGTTACATAAGCGTTTTTACCAGAAAATCAGGATCACCTGCGAACGAAACCGTCTATCTGACACAAATTGATAAAAAATCAGAGATGTTTGTTTACATTTCTTGACATTTACGAGAGTGTCTGCTCAGCTTGTATAAGAAGCTCCATTTTCCTGAGTCCAATTTTGGATTTGGGAATTCCGTTTTGGCTAAAAATTGCAGGGTCAACTCAAGCCTTGTTTGGCTTGGGCAATGTTTCTGTTTGCTTTAATTTGTTTGGTATAGAGTCTCTATAGAGTTTTTCTGATATTTGAATGAGTCAGAATTGATACTATTAGAAACCGATTGAAAGATCAGCCGATTTACTATCAGTTTTTCAGTTCAAGTTTCCTGCTCAATCTGTTGAAAACTATCGGGCAGTTCTCAACAGTAGTGAGATCAGGTGGTGATGCCAATTCTTTCTGAGGCTGCATAAAATAAATGGGGTTAAGGGGGCGCAGCCTCTTGGTAGGGACGGAGTCCTTACACTCCTTTTTCTATGCAGGTTCTTCTATGTAGGTTTAAGAGGGTGTTTGAAAAGTATCAGAAGGACTGCATCGCCCCCTGAATCCCCCACTAGTGGGGGACTTCCGATCCCGTATTTCTGGTTCAAAGTCCCCCATCAATGGGGGATGTAGGGGGCGGTTCGGGTCGCAATAGCGACTGTTAAAACATCCTCTAAGAAAATGGTCGGCGGCGCATTAACCGATGAACTCTGACCACACCTGAGCCAAGAAACATTCTGACTCCTGCTCTTGCTTCGCTCTACCGATACTGAAGGCTCTACCGATACTACCGATACTGAAGATAGTCCTGCACCACCCAGCCTCCGTCCTCCAGTTCTGCCCAACCATTTTCCACCTGTCCAGTTAGAAATACAGTTGTGCCTTGGGAAAGCGAGGCAATAATCTCACCATTGGGACTATTACGAATATTGACTCCACCGCTAGCCATAACTTCGGCTTTGCGTGCTGCTGTTCCAGGACTGACTGTGGGTGCAGCCGCTTCGAAATTGGAGGGTGTAGCCGCACTAGCATTCGCGCTAGCCAAATGATGTTGGGAAACCCAGCCGCCACCTTCGATTTCTACCCATTCGTCACTCGTTTTGCCGGTTAAGACGACGGTGGACCCATCGGCTACGCTGCCCACAATCTCACCACCCGGACCACTGCGGACATTCAGATTGCCGCCATTCGTTGCCACCTGTAGGGGGGTCCCAGCCGTGACGCTTGTCATAACGGGGCGCGTGATTGGTCTTGGCGTTTGGGTAATTCCGGCATGGACTGCGACTTCAACCTCGAGCACCTGATTGGTTGAATCAACCCAGCAGATTCCCGATCCGCCATTCGTAGTTGACCAGTTGACACGCCCAGTGCCATCTGCGGCTAAAGAGCCAGCCGTGGTTGTGATCGCCGAGCGCGGTACACCGTTCAACCGAAAGATCACAGCATTCGTACAGGCATTGAGTTGGGCTTCGCTGGCTAACGGTACGGCTAAGGCAACGTTTGGGGCCAGAATCAAGGAAGTAGTCAAGGTTGCAGCTAGAGCTGTAGTAATGTGGGCGCTTAGCTGGGCTGCGGGTTTGGACCAAGCGGCTATTTCAGCGTAGTTCATACTCCTTACATCAATAAACTTTATCGACAAAATTTCTGCACGCTCACCTGTATACCGCAAGCTTTGGCAATTGGAACAGATTTCATCGAATGCTCACAAAAGGTTCAGGGAGTCTAGTGATGTCACTTGTGGTGTCAGTGGAATACGAGTAAACCTAGAAACCCGATCAACCGTAAATTCTCTAGGCTATTTTTCTGCTGCTAGGGCCATTAATCGACGCTGGCAGCTAAATCTGGGAACTCTTGACAATGTTTGAGCACATTGACCGTGCTGAATCCGCCACGCGCTCAATGGTTTGGGTGGCATGGGGCAGGGATGACTAGGTGGCCGTCAGGGATTTACAGATATCGGAATGAGAAGATTGTGTGTACTGAATCAGATACTGTCTTGGGTGGAACGTCAACTTCCGCTGGCAGACAAAATTGGCATTCCATTAGTTGCCATAACCATACTGACAGCAACAGTACTCAGTGCTAACACGATTGCCTCCAGCCGCAAGCAAATTGACCGCAGCTACAGAACCCAAGCTCGACAGCTCGCCAATGTGATTCAAGCCGAGTTTAGTGCCCGCTACAGGCGCAATCTAGAGGACCGAGCCACCACCAGCCAATTTCTGCAGGAGCTGAAGCGCCAAGATTCAACCATTCTCGACATTCACATCTACCGAATCGTAGACGAGCAGCCGCTGCTGTGGGCCTCCTCCGATCTGCAAGAACTCCGTCACTCGTCGATTCAAACTAAAGCGATTCTGCCGCTTCTAACGGACGGCTCGGCCCAAATGACTGAAACTGCTAACGCCGAACTAGAAACGATTGTGCCGCTACGAGCCAACGGCCAGGTTCTGGCTAGTATCGTGATCTACAGCTCGTTACAACCCCGCGACGATGCCATCAATGCCGCAACTCGCACGATTGTACTCACGTCCGCGTTGGGAATTTCGGCTCAGAGTGGCGCGTTGATGCTGATTTTGTATTGGGCAGTGCTGCGCCGAATCAAACACTTGAGCCATGCCGCTTTGCAAGTTGCTGAAGGAGACACCACGGTTCGCGTACCCAGAGCCAATCTGGAGCCTGGGCGAGATGAAATTCTCAGTGTGGCGCGGGAATTTAACCGCATGCTAGAGGCAGTCCAACGCCGCTCCCAACAGCAGGAAGCCTTGGCGGAATTGGGACAGCAGGCTCTAGAGGAAATTGACCTGGCCGAACTGCTGGATAAAGTTGCCCAACTGGTGGCCCGCACGCTGCAAGTAGATTACGTCGATATTTCAGAGCTATTACCAGACTGTAGTGGCTTCCAGGTTCGGGCCAGCGCTGGTTGGGAGCCGCAATCGTTGCCTCAGAAAGTCACCCCCGTCACAACCGACTCGACTATCGACTATACCTTACGCACCAACGAGCCTGTGGTGATCCATAATCTCTCCACTGAGCAGCGCTTTCGCGGTTTAAACTTTCTGCAACAGCATGGCGTAATCAGCAGCATCAGCGTTTTGGTGGCCAACTTTGAGCAGCCCTTTGGCATGATTAGTGCCCACAGTAAGACTCAGCGAGCCTTCTCGAACGATGATGTGGTATTTCTCAAGGCGGTAGCCAGTCTGTTAACCGCCGCGATTGATCGGCACCGGGTAGAAGCGGTGATGGCCCAGGCTGAAGCTGCCTTGGCGCGAGCAGAAGCCGCCGAAACGGCAAAACAGGTATTGGAAAAAGAAATTGTGGAACGGCAGCGGATTGAGGCGGCTCTGCGCGAAAGCGAGGAACGCTATGCTCTGGCTGCTAGCGGTGCCAATGACGGTCTGTGGGACTGGGATCTGCGCACCAATGAAATTTACTTTTCCAGCCGCTGGAAATCGATGCTGGGCTATGCCGATACCGAGATTGGTTCTAATCCCAACGAATGGTTTGACCGCATTCACCCTGACGACTACGAGCGCGTCCAGTTGGAAATTCGCCATCACCGCGAAGGCTTGACCGCCCATTTTGAGAGTGAATTTCGCCTGCGCCAGAAGAATGGCACCTATTGCTGGATCCTCAGTCGCGGTTTAGCCGTGCGCGATAGTGCCGGAAATGTCTACCGCATCGCCGGTTCCCAAACTGACGTCACGGCTCGCAAGCTGGCCGAAGAGCAGCTCCTCCACAACACGCTCCACGATGAGCTGACTGGCTTAGCCAATCGCGCTCTGTTTACCGATCGCTTGGATCGCGCCATTGCGCGGGCGAGCCGTTGCCGTCGTGCTTCGTTTGCCGTGCTGTTTCTCGATCTGGATCGGTTTAAGGTCATCAACGATAGTCTGGGGCATTTGGTGGGCGATCAGCTTTTGGTAGCAGCGGCAGAGCGTCTGAAGCGCTGTTTGCGGGCCAGCGATACTTGCGCTCGGCTCGGTGGTGATGAATTTGCAATTCTGCTGGAAGATATTCAGGAGAGCCAGGATGCCATCACGCTGGTGGAACGGATTCGCGAAGAGTTCAAAGCACCCTTTCTGTTGGCTGGTCAAGAAGTGTTTGTTAACGGCAGTATTGGAGTTGTGCTCGACACCGATCGCTATCGCACGAAAGAAGAGCTACTCCGCGATGCTGATACGGCGATGTACCGCTCGAAGGCGGCGGGGCGGGGTTGCTACACCATTTTTACGCCCCATATGCACGAACAGGCCGTCACCCTACTGCATCTAGAAGCCGATCTGCGCCGAGCGATCGAGCGTCAGGAGCTACGGTTGTTCTATCAGCCGATTTTGGCCTTGCACAATCAGCGACTCATGGGCTTTGAGGCTCTACTGCGCTGGCAACATCCGCAACGGGGACTGCTGCTGCCGATGGAGTTTCTCTCGGTGGCTGAGGAAACTGGACTGATCATCTCGATTGGCTGGTGGGTGTTGCGGGAAGCCTGCCGGCAGATGTGTCGTTGGCAACAGCGGTTCTGTTTGGAAAGCGATGTGACAATGAGCGTGAATCTTTCTGGCAAACAGTTTTCTCAGCCCAACTTGGTCGAACAGGTCAAAGCCATTTTGCAGGAGACCGGGCTGGAACCAAATCGGCTCAAGTTGGAAATTACCGAAAGTGTGATTATGACAAACGCGGATGCTGCCGCCGCCATGATGCAGGAGTTAAAGGCAGTCGGGGTGCAGTTAGCAATGGATGATTTTGGTACTGGTTATTCCTGTCTCAGCTATTTGCATCGGTTTCCCATCGATACACTCAAGATCGATCAGTCCTTCATCCACAGTGCCGATCAGGATCTAGAAAAACTAGAAATTACTCGGATGGTGATCTCACTGGCTTGGAATCTGGGCATGAACGTAGTGGCTGAAGGCGTTGAAACCGATCGGCAGATGGCACAGTTAAAATTGCTGAAATGCGAGTTAGGACAGGGCTTTTTCTTCTCCCATCCCCTTGATCCACCGGCAGCCGCCGCAATGCTCGATCAAGTTGTAGCACGATAAATAGGTTCGAAGGTTTGAACTGGTGCTTGAATCACCTACAGCAACCGCTGTTTCAACCAGAATGACAGAAATGGTAAGGCTACACGGTAACCGTACTGTGGTCCATACAGCAGACCTTTTTGCTCTAAACCCGCCAGCGCGCCCTGAAGTCCTCCACCTCGTGTGAGTTGATGCTTTTGAATGTAGTCTCGTGATTGTGGTTTATCAGTGGGATCCAGTGCCAAACTCTCAAGCACGCGAACCTGACTAGGAGGCAAAAGCAGAATCAGAGACTCGAACGTGGTGGCAAGATCTTCAACTAACGCTAAGGCACTGCGGTGCACATGATGAGCTTCAATCAATGGATTAATCACCGAGTTAAGCTCAGATTTAGAGGCAGTTGTCCAATCAGGTAAGGAACAGGCATAAAAACGGCGATCAAACCAAATGCGCCGAGCGAGGCGAATGGCATCTCCAGTGTGACCTTGCACAATACTGATAAATAAATCGAGAGCCTGACTATCAGCATCAAACTCAAGCCCTTGATCAGCCATTTCAGCAACAATCCAAGACTGAATAGTGGAATCAGACAATGGCGCTAGAGCAATAGTATGGAGATTATGCTGTTGAACCCAAGATTCTATGACCGTCGATACTAGTACATAGCTGACTCGGCTTTGCTGCTGAATCTCTTGTCGCAAATACTCTTCCCATTTGCCAGTTCGATCCCATGAGCGAATGTGAGGAAAATTGAGAAATACAATTACGACACGACAGCCAAGCCATTCAGCCATTGATTGAGGCAGCGCGAGCAAACTTTGAAACAACATCCATTCTTTTGCCGCTGACAAATGCCATACAAGCTGCGGACGTTGTGATAGTGATTGTTCCAATACCAGAGGCTGTTGCGTACTCCATTGTTGAATAAACACAAGTTCTTCGGGTGTTGAAAAACCCTCCAAAATACTATCGGCCAACAATCGCAAGAACCGACTTGCGCTGGTAGTTCTGAGGCAATCAATTTCTAATACTTTGGCTCCAACCTGCTGAGCCGCGACCCGGATTAAGGTTCGCCGACCAATGCCAGGAACACCGACCAGCAAAAAATCCTCATCCTTTGCCAAAATCTGTCTAATTTGAAGAAGTTCAGCCTCACGACCGATTAAGCGCTGAGAAACAAACAGTTGATCTGTCATGAACTAAAAGCTGATTAAAAACCAACTTAAAACAAGAACACGTTAGCTTGCTCACTAGTATGACATTACCAGGACAGCACTAACAAATAGTGCTAAACTAGCCTAGACTACACTACGAACTAGTGCTGCCTATCTTACAGTTTTTATAGAGCCTGATCTATGGTATCTCCAACTCCATCTGCTCCCTTATCAACACAACCGTCAATTTGGCATACCCTGTCTACTGAACGAACTGTCGAGTTGCTGCAATCTGATGCGGTTGCTGGTTTGAGTTCTCAGCAGGTTGCAGATCGCTTAGTCAAGTATGGTGCAAATGAATTGGTAGAGATAGGCGGACGATCGCCATTGACTATCTTTGTTGATCAGTTCAAAAACATCATGCTGATTATGCTAATCGGCGTGGCAATTGTATCGGCTATTTTAGATATTCGAGAATCAATGGCCTCGGATGCATTTGTTTTTCCCAAAGATGCAACAGCAATTTTGGTGATTGTATTGCTCAACGGCATTTTGGGATACGTGCAGGAAAGTGGAGCCGAGAAAGCACTATCGGCCTTGAAGAACCTTGCATCTTCTAAAGTGCGCGTAGTTCGAGCTGGCAAAACGCTGGAATTAGACTCAAAGGATCTCGTACCTGGAGATTTAATCCTGTTAGAAGCGGGAGTGAAAGTGCCAGCCGATGGTCGGATCTTGGAAGCAGCCAACTTGCAGGTCCGTGAGTCTGCCCTCACCGGAGAATCCCATGCCGTCAGCAAACAAGCTGAAGCGAGCCTACCCGAAGATGTGCCTCTAGGCGACCGAATTAATCTAGTGTTTTCCGGTACCGAGGTTGTGCAAGGACGGGCAACGGTTTTGGTGACGCATACCGGCATGGACACCGAACTGGGCAAGATTGCGACTGCCCTGCAAGGCGTGGAAGCCGAGCCTACCCCGCTGCAAAAGCGCATGAGCCAGTTGGGAAACGTGCTGGTTACCGGCTCTTTAATTTTGGTTGGCATTATCGTCATTGGCGGCACACTGTATCGACCTAACCTATTTGCAGAGCTAGTCGAAGTATCTCTCAGCATGGCCGTGGCGGTAGTGCCAGAGGGATTACCAGCGGTGATTACCGTCACGCTGGCGTTGGGTACTCAGCGAATGGTGCGACGCCAAGCCCTAATTCGTAAACTTCAGGCGGT
This sequence comes from Leptolyngbya sp. NK1-12, assembly GCF_032598965.1. Taxonomy (NCBI): domain Bacteria; kingdom Bacillati; phylum Cyanobacteriota; class Cyanophyceae; order Leptolyngbyales; family Leptolyngbyaceae; genus Leptolyngbya; species Leptolyngbya sp. NK1-12. The sequence continues at coordinate 2,954,776 of NZ_CP053586.1, read as the reverse complement.
TGAAACACTGGGATCGGTCACCACAATTTGCTCGGATAAAACCGGTACACTGACCCAAAACAAAATGGTGGTCCAAGCGGTTGAAACGGCTAGTCACACCCTGAGAATTACTGGCGAAGGCTATACGCCAATCGGCGAGTTTCAACACAATGGTCAGGCGATTGCAGCCAGTCGAGATCCAGAACTACAAAAACTGCTTTGGGCTTGTGTGCTATGCAATGACGCAATTCTGCAAAAAGAAAACGGCGACTGGGCAATTTTGGGCGATCCTACCGAAGGCGCGCTGCTGGTGTTGGCTGGAAAAGCGGGTTGGCAACAAAACCAAGCCGAGCAAGCTTGTCCGCGTGTGGCAGAGTTCCCTTTCTCCTCGGAACGCAAACGCATGAGCGTCATGGTGCAGCACTCAGCCAGTGATTTACCGCCCTACACCATGTTTACAAAAGGCTCACCAGAATTAACCCTGGAGCGGTGCACGCACATCCAGATTGACAATCAAGTGGAACCTCTAACATCAGACCAGCAACGCACGATTTTGGACTGTAATAATCAGCTTGCGGCTAAAGGTTTGCGGGTGTTAGGGTTTGCTTACAAATTTCTGGAGCAATTACCGCCCGAAGGGTCAGAAGACCAGTCAGAAGCCGGGTTAGTTTGGTTGGGCTTGGTGGGCATGTTGGATGCGCCTCGTTCAGAAGTGCGTGAAGCCGTTGCCAAATGCCGGATGGCAGGCATTCGTCCCATCATGATTACGGGAGATCACCAGCTTACCGCTCAAGCAATTGCGGAAGACTTGGGGATTGCCACAGGTAGTTCTGTCATTACCGGACAACAGCTAGAACGCTTATCAGACCAAGACTTAGAGGAAACAGTTCGAAACATCAGCGTTTATGCACGTGTATCGCCCGAGCATAAGCTGCGAATTGTGCGAGCGCTGCAACATCAGGGCCACATCGTTGCTATGACCGGAGATGGTGTGAACGATGCACCTGCCTTGAAGCAAGCAGATATTGGAGTTGCAATGGGCATTACCGGCACCGATGTTAGCAAAGAAGCCAGCGATATGGTGTTGCTGGACGATAACTTTGCCACGATTGTGTCTGCGGTTGAAGAAGGGCGCGTTGTATACACCAATATTCGCCGTTTCATCAAATACATTTTGGGCAGCAACATTGGCGAAGTCCTAACCATCGCTGCGGCTCCCATGTTGGGCTTAGGCGGTGTTCCCCTTTCGCCACTCCAAATTCTTTGGATGAATCTTGTCACTGATGGCCTCCCAGCTCTAGCCTTGGCGGTTGAACCAGGTCGAGCTTCCGTGATGCAGCAACCTCCCAAAGACCCTCAGGAAAGTATCTTTGCCCGTGGTTTAGGATCTTATATGCTGCGGATTGGTTTGATCTTGGCCATTGTGACTATTATCTTGATGGTGTGGGCCTATAGCTATACCGAACAGGTGCAAGGAAATGGCTTAGATCGAGAACGATGGCAAACAATGGTGTTTACAACACTTTGTCTTGCTCAGATGGGTCATGCATTTGCCATCCGTTCCAGCAATCGTTTGATGATAGAGGTCAATCCATTTTCTAATCCATTTGTATTAATTGCCGTAGTTGTGACCAGCATTCTGCAAATTCTGCTGATTTATGTCGAACCATTAAGAGCTTTCTTCAATACTCACTATCTGACAGGAACAGAACTGCTGATCTGCGTTGGATTTAGTTCTCTGATCTTTGTTTGGATCGAGCTTGAAAAGCTATTTATTCGTTGGTTTTCAACCTCAACCAAACGATCTATTTTGGCCGACAAATAGTTCAGTTCAAAGTTGTGATGGCTGCACTTTCTAGTTCTTCTGCTAGCAAGACAGCCAGCTTGCGCTTGGATAATGCTAACTAACGATAACGGAGTTAATCATGGCAGCAACAGAGTGAGCGCTCAATCCACCTATCGGGCTGACGACCAGCAATGGCAAAAGGGTAGTGGGATCGGAGTGGGGTCAGAGTGTGGGGTTAGAAACTGAGCAACTCGCAATCAGGGATAGAATCAAAAAATGGCTGTTTGATCTTAAACAGTTAGACAACAGTTAAACGGTTTGGACTGTAAGCCTAGCCCGTGGAGTTGCGATGCATCAACCTGTCACGATTCACCAGTTGCCTGCTCAAGCCATCACGCCCGAAAACTTTCGTCCCTATGGGCAGGTGATCTTTGCCGCGCCCGATGGCAAGGGCTTTGATCAGGAAGACGCCCAGCTTCATTTAAGCGAAGGAACACCCCGCTTCTATATCATGCGACTCCACTATCGAGGTCGGTCGTTTTCGCGAATTACACGCCATCAACGCTGCACGCAATGCCTTGGCGCTCTTGCTGGACAAGAGTGGCTAATTGCAGTTGCGCCCCCCGGCGAGGCAGGTTGCCCTGACCCGGTGACAATCGCGGCCTTCCGGATTCCGGGAAACTGCTTCATCAAGTTAGAAGTGGGTACCTGGCACGCAGGCCCTTTGTTCGAACAGGAATCAGTGGATTTTTATAATCTAGAACTGGCCGATACCAATATTACCGACCATCAAACATGCAGTCTGTCAGAAACCTATGGCTTAGAGTTTGAGATTGTCTAACCGCATGAGAAGATAGTCAAGCACAAGTCAGGAACTAACTAGCTTTTGCAACCTTGCTAGCGTATCCTGGGACGGCTTCACCTCCAAGTAGTTTTTCAAGCTGTAGCCAACGCTGATTCCATTGACTTCAACATCTGCAGTGCCAGCTGTAGCCATCGCCACATTCACCAAACGAATGAACAGGCGTTGATTGGGAATTTTGCCAACCAACAGTACAACAGCTCCCCGTTGAGTGACGCGCAAATTACTGATCTCATCAGATGAGAAGTTTTGCCTGAACGCTAACGAAACCCGTTTCGCTAGACCATGATGGTCATATTCACCCTGTAACCCTACCCGCTCAGGAGGAATCGTCTGAAACAAAGAAGATGTGGTAGATTGCCTGATTAACAGATTACGCTCCATCGTTAGATCACCGAATGCAGAATTGGCTCTGTGCTCCGCCTTTGACACCATTTGCTGGAAACCCACGCTCATTTGCCTGCTGACTTCTACCCTGATTCAAATACCCTGATTCAAATACCCTGATTCAAACCTTTTGCCTGCTGAATTACTGCTGAAAACTCGATGGAGCAATACTGAATTGCAACCGAGATTGGCAGCATTGAGGGCACTTCAGCCAACTAGGGTGTGCGGGGAAACACGTAAAGAATCGATGAGGTTTTATGAGGTAATTGTGAAAATATACATTACCCTATCACAAAAATCAAAGGCAAAAAACTGTTACTGATACTACAAAGAGCTTTGTGATACGGAAACAGCTTGCAGATGGGGCTAGAAGAGAATCAAGCTGTTCCCCTTCGGGCGTTCGCTCAAATGCTGGATTGACACTCTGTCGAGCGATTTGCCTAAGGCTAAACTACCCTTGAGCTTAGCGAATCACGGGGGTAACAAGCAAGTATCTATTGTTAAAATTTTTACAACAATTTTTGGTTTTCCGGTAATTTCCGCAGAGATTTGATTGATTTTAGGCTTGATTTCAGTACGTAAGCAGATCAACGGACCTAAGCAGGACTAGGCATGAATTGAGCCATCTGGCATCACCATTCCAGTCAATTTGGCTCCGGTCAGTTTCACCATCAGGCGATCCGAAACGCCAATTCGTGCTCCAGTCAAGTTGGCCCCCCGTAGGTCTGCGCCACTCAAATCGGCCCCAATCAAGTTTGCACCTTGAAGGTTTGCGTTACTCAAGTTAGCTTCCAGCAAGTTGGCTCGGAACAGGTTGGCTCCGCTAAGATCGGCTTCAGAGAAGTTAATTCGGTGCAGGAAGGCATCGCTAAGATTGGCATTGCGTAGATTGGCCCGGCTGAGATTGCGGCCAGACAGATCCTTCTCGCGCAGATCAGCGCCACTCCAATCGGTACCACTTAAGTCGGGTGGTTGGGGACGAGGCGGGGGCGGCGACGATGAGGACGGTTGATACCAGTCGCGCCATTTAGGTGAGCCATGATGGCTGTGGTTGCTAGTGCTGTGGTTGCTAGTGCTGTGGTTGCTAGTGCTGTGGTTGCTAGTGCTGTGGCTACTGGTACCACTGCTGTTACCAGTACTGCTACTAGTACTGCTATTGCTACTGTCTGAGCGACTATTGCTGCTGTCTGAGCGGCTGCCCTTAGCGTTTGAGTGGTTTGGGTTACCATTGGCGGTGTTGCTCTTACCGGCAGATTGGCCAGCAGCAGACTGGTAGTAGCTGTAGTGGCGTGGCGGTGTCTGGTAAGTATGGTAACGAGGAGGAGCCGTTCGTGGGTCAGGACGGGGTGGACGGGGCTGGTCCGCAGGCGACTTGCCTTGAGTAGGTTTGGACGACTGATTGGCCCGATGAGAACGCAACCGATCGCGGGCTTGGTTCAGTTCCTTCAATTTTTGATGGGCGATTTCTTGCAGGCGTGGATTGTCCTTTGGCAGGCGATCCGGGTGCCAAACAAACGCTAAATCGCGATAGGCCTGGTTCACCTCTTCGAGAGACGCGCCAGGTTCCAGGCCAAGAACTTTATAGTAGCTATCGAGATCACTCATCGATGTCGGCACAATTTATATTCATGCTACAAGCTCAGATGGGCGAGATGCACATGAAATCAGAAAAATTTCGGTTTCGCTGAGGACAATCTGGAGGAATCTGAAGGGAGCCTAGGAAGAGTGGCAGAGTTGGCAGTTTAAACCCCGAACCGCCCAAGCCGCGATTTGAGTACAAGATTTCGTCAAAAAACGCTGACTTTATAGTGCTTTTTTAAGAGCTACCATTTTCTAGCGGGCAGACTGATAGAATCGTTGCTGTGGTCGATTCAGCTCACTTTGTCATAGGGTGGCGATTTCGATCAAAGCCTCGACAGGTTTACCATTTCAGCACTAGACTAAGACATTATTCCTAGCTTTGTGCATCAGCAGATACAGAATTAAATATGCGTAAAGTCCTCCCCGCGCCTCCCCAGATTTCCGCAATTACTCAAGCGATTTCTCACCAAGCTACTGTTCCTGTGCGGGCCACTGGTGCCTTTGCTCTGATGGATAGCCTTAGACGCCACGGAGTCAAGCACATTTTTGGCTACCCAGGCGGCGCTATTTTGCCGATCTATGACGAACTTTACCGCAGTGAAGCTGCCGGACACTTACAGCATATTCTAGTCCGGCATGAACAAGGCGCTGCCCATGCTGCTGATGGTTATGCTCGCGCCACGGGTAAGGTCGGGGTTTGCTTCGGTACATCCGGTCCGGGTGCCACCAATTTGGTGACTGGGATCGCTACTGCCCAGATGGACTCGATTCCGCTCGTGGTGATCACGGGGCAGGTGGGTCGTGCCGCGATTGGCAGCGATGCCTTTCAGGAAACCGACATCTACGGGATCACTCTACCGATTGTGAAGCATTCCTATGTTGTGCGTGATCCCCGCGATATGGCGCGAATTGTGGCAGAAGCATTTCACATTGCCGCCACGGGACGTCCTGGCCCAGTGCTGATCGATATTCCTAAGGATGTGGGGCTGGAAGAGTTTGAGTATGTTCCGATAGAACCCGGCAGTGTTAAGTTGCCCGGATATCGCCCCACCGTGAAGGGCAACCCTCGCCAAATTATCCAGGCTCTGAAGCTGATTCGAGAAGCGCAGCGTCCCTTGCTCTACGTCGGCGGCGGCGCAATTGCATCGGGTGCTCATGCCGAAATTCACGAGCTAGCCGAACGGTATAACATTCCTGTGACGACTACGCTGATGGGATTAGGAGTGTTTGATGAACACCATCCCCTCTCGGTTGGCATGCTGGGAATGCATGGCACTGCCTATGCTAACTTTGCCGTGACAGAGTGCGATCTGCTGATTGCGGTTGGCGCTCGGTTTGACGATCGGGTAACAGGCAAGCTGGACGAATTTGCTTCACGGGCCAAGGTGATCCACATTGATATCGATCCCGCTGAGGTTGGTAAAAACCGGGTACCGGAAGTGCCAATTGTGGGCGATGTGCGGCAGGTGCTGTTGGACTTACTGCAGCGCGATGCGGAAGACGGCAAACCCGCCAATTTGGAACAAACTCAGGAATGGCTGCACCGGATCGAGCGCTGGCGGAATGATTATCCGCTGACCGTGCCGACCTATGCTGACGAAATTTCGCCTCAAGAAGTGATTGTGGAGATTGGTCGTCAAGCTCCCCATGCCTTCTACACCACTGATGTGGGCCAGCACCAAATGTGGGCCGCCCAGTTCCTCAAGATGGGGCCGCGGCGTTGGATCTCTAGTGCGGGACTGGGTACGATGGGCTACGGAATGCCTGCCGCAATGGGTGCGAAGGTAGCCCTTCCCGATCAGGAGGTAATTTGTATCAGCGGTGATGCTAGTTTCCAAATGAACTGTCAGGAGTTGGGAACCCTGGCTCAGTACGGGATTAATGTTAAAACTGTGATCATTAACAACGGCTGGCAGGGCATGGTGCGGCAGTGGCAGCAGGCTTTCTATGGAGAGCGGTATTCCTCTTCAGATATGCAGCCCGGAATGCCCAACTTTGAGCTACTGGCCCAAGCGTTTGGCTTGAAGGGAATGATCATTAAGCACCGCAATCAGTTACAAGATGCGATCGCAGAGATGCTGGCTCACGACGGTCCGTTTCTCCTCGATGTACGGGTGAAGCGCGATGAAAACTGTTACCCGATGGTCGCTCCTGGTAAGAGCAATGCCCAAATGGTAGGTTTGCCCAAACCACCTGAGCGGGAGGAAAGTGCTGGCCCGATTCTATGCAGCAACTGCGGTACTGAGAATGAACCTGACAACAAGTTTTGCCCAGAGTGCGGAACCAAGCTCTAGCAGTCGCTGACTGGACAAATGAGCAGCTAGATAACGTTGATCAAGTGCCTCCAATCTCTGGGGGCCTTTATTTTGGTAAAAACCCGCATTGATCAATCATCCGACTTAGCTGAAGAGAATGATTGCTATAGCAAAATTAGAGATATTCCTGGTATGACATCAGAAACGTAAGATGACAACAAAAGGATCAAATACAAAAGGATCAAATGTTGTTTCTTAAAACCAGCGTCGTGACCGCCTTGGCAGTGGGTCAATCAAATGGGGCTGTCCCATGCGCTGGGCTAGAAAATCTTGAATGGTTTCAATTGGAATACTAACGCCTTCGCCGGTTGATTGCTGCACCGCTCGATTCACACCAATTACTTGACCCGATCCATCGATCAGCGGACCGCCACTATTGCCCGGTTGTAGAAAGCCGTCTGGTGTGCGAATGCAGCGCAGCGGAGACGTACCATTGGCACAGGTGCTGTTTAACTCAATCACCTGGGAACTGCTCATTTTCCAACTCTCTCCCCGCGGCGAACCAATCGCATAAACCCGATCCCCCACTTTGACCTGAGCTGTACTGGTTGCAAACGGCGTTATGGGTAGGCCGTTGACTCGCTTGAGTTGAATCAGGGCCAGATCCAGTTCCGGATCAAATGAAGTCACAGTGCCTCGAAACTGACGTCCATCAGCTAACTTGACGCTTGGAGACGGATTCCGCTCCACTACATGATGGTTGGTCAGAATCAAACCATCTGGCGATAGGATGATCCCCGCTGCGGTTGAAGCGATCCCCTGATGGCTGCTGTTCCACACTTCGACCGTCACGGGTTTGATTTTGCTGTAAATTTGCTCGGCCGAAAGGGCGGCTGCAGGAAGCGGTGAGACCGCCTCAGGCATAGGCGATGGTATAACCTGCGTCGGCAGATCGGCCACTAAATCAGCCAGTATCCGGTCCCGCCTCAAGCCGTCTCGAAGCGCCAACTGTTTTCCAGGCGTCAGCGGAGGCCGGAGCTGACTACGCCGCAATCGCTCTCGCCGGCTCACTACTTCTAGGGCTGCCTCTGTAGGATCGGTCGGTAAATTCGCCAATAGTTGCTTGGTCTGAGGTACACCGAAACTAACCGCACTATCCAAACAGGTGACATCCAAAGGCGATAGGTGGCGACCGCAATCCCCATCATGCCAGTGCATTTGGTAGATAGCCCTTACTTCCTGGTTTTCGATCTCAACCAGATCCCGAATCGGTTTACCGTTGAGTTGCCGCCAGCGGTCATACTCCAGTTGCGTGATGCCATAGCTATTAAACCCACCCAAACCCCCATAGCCTGGAGCCGTGTTTCCCAGTTCGCGAATGGTGTCATACGCCAACTCAAACTTGGGATCGGCAGGCTGAGCCGATTTCCCTAGCCGTTGCATCACCCAACTGCTAAGGCGGGGTGCCATCAGTAGCAACAATACTGAGACCACCAACAGGCTCAGAGAAGGCGTCACGCTGCTTAGCTTGAATCGTCCAGACTTCACGTTCATCGCATTCTCCTGGGCACCATATTGCTATTTTCTCGCAATCGAAAGAATTTCACCAGACGTTGTGGTGATCCGACCAGTAAACCGCCTAGCTATCGGCAATGGAGAATCAACGAGGAGCGTAAAGAATAAATGAAGCGTGTCAGCTCCAATTAGTTCAGTTCAGTTCAGCATCTACTGCAAGAGGTGGGGGAATCAGTACCTGGGAAGGATGCAAGCAGAATTGACATATTGTGAAAATTGGTTAAACTTCATGTCAATACTTGACATGCGAGCTGAGCTGTGTGGATTCGCTCGATTGCCAAGCATTCTAGCTGGCAGAATCCATTGGTTAATTGAACGCACGCTTAACAATTAGCAATTTAGGAGACTTGTTATGCGAATTGCTCAAGTTGCACCCTTATGGGAGCGAGTACCTCCTCCGGCCTATGGAGGAACTGAACTCGTGGTCGCTCATTTAGCGAATGAATTAACTCGGCGTGGTCATGACGTTACCCTGTTTGCTACAGCCGATTCAAAAACGCTAGCAAAACTAGAACCCGGCGCACCCCAACCGATGCGTCTTGCAGGTGTCACCCCGGTTGAATATCAGCTCTATGATTTGATGCAGCTAACGCGCGTAGTGCAGCAGGCTGATCAGTTTGATGTGATTCACTTCCATGTTGATGCTTCTGCTTTGCCCTACGGCAATCTTCTCAAAACCCCGGTGGTGCATACCATCCACGGAATCCTTACCCCGACAGCAGCAGAGCTGTTTGCCCAGAACCGACACCAAAACTTTGTGAGTATCTCTGATTCGCAGCGACGAAACGATCTGGGACTGAATTATGTTGCTACGGTCTATAACGGAATTGATCCAGCCACTTATGAATTTCATCCGCAGCCAGATGAGCCTCCTTATCTGGCTTTCTTTGGGCGAATTTCGCCGGAAAAGGGTCCCCATTTGGCGATTGAGCTGGCAAAACGCACCGGCTGGCGCTTAATCATGGCAGGCAAGGTAGATCGAGCCGATCAAGCCTTCTATGAAAGCGAGGTCAAGCCGTTGATTGACGGCAAGCAAATCGTCTATGTCGGTGAAGCCAACCATGCCCAAAAGAGCGAGATTATGGGGCGGGCTGTAGCAACCCTGTGCTTGCTGACCTGGGAGGAACCGTTTGGGCTGGTCATGCCTGAGTCAATGGTTTGCGGTACGCCCGTGATTGCTATGGCTCGCGGCTCTGCCCCTGAGCTAATTGCCCATGGCAAAACCGGCTTTTTGTGCCACTCGATGGATGAATGTATAGCCGCTCTAGACCGAATTGGAGACATCGACCGGAAAGCCTGCCGTGAGCATGTGGAACAAAACTTTAGCCACATCCGCATGGTAGAAGGCTACGAGGCGGTTTATTACCAATTGATGGAAAAAAGGTTTGCCCAAAACGGCAAACTGCAACGCTCGAAGCTAACCTCTGAACCCGTAATCTAAACCAAGCCGTAATCTAACCGTGATCTGGAGGGGCGGGCAACAGTTCGCCCTTCTGGCTTGAATACAGTTGGATGCGTATCTGCGTAAGCGAGATTGGTTTGCAGTGGCACAGCTTCTGCACGCTTTGAAGTGTCTAGAAATTTCGCCTAGGAATTTCATCTGTTGATCCGCAACCTGACCTAATTTTTTGATTGAGCGTAGATTAAATTAACAAACAATTTAAGTAGCTCAAAATATTTTGATTAATTTGGAGAATTACTTAGCAGCCCAAATAGAGCAAGTAAAATTTTAAAGAGCGATTTCTGTCAATCATCTAGCCTTACCAGGCTTTTGGGTAGGGGAATCGTTGTGCAAATCTCCTGAACCGTTCGTAAATCTTGCAAATACGGAGTTTTGCGTTCCCCCTGCCCTGTTTTAGGTTTATGTTGCCCTATTTACGTGCTGGTTCTAAATTATGCCTGATATTGTCGAACTAGATGGACGCACCTTCGTTCCGGCTGAGCAGTTGAGCCTACCACAAGCCTGTACTACTCCCGGACGGTTCCAACCTACCCTCACTTTAAAGGATGATGATCTGTTTTTGATCACCGATACCTTGGGGAACATCAATGGCTGTCTTGAGGAAGACAGCAACAGCAGTTTGGGGCTTTTCTGTCGTGACACCCGTTTCCTGAGTTTGCTCGATTTGCAAATTGAAAAGCGCACTCCGGTTCTGTTGAGCAGCACAGCCCAAAAAGGATTTGCCCTTTCGGTGCTTTGCGCCAATCCCTATATCGAAAATCGGCTGTTGGCCGAGGTGATTGGGATACAGCGCGAAATTGTCCTCAATGGCGGTCTATTCGAGGAACTGACCATCACCAACTACAGCCGCGAGCCGGTCAAGTTTGAAATCAGCCTATCGTTTGCCGCAGACTTTGCCGATTTGTTTCAGATCCGTGGCTTTACCCGCGAACACCAAGGCCGTTTGATGCGGCAGATCAAGCCCGGTGAAGATATGAACAGCTCGATGCAAGAACTAATGCTGCAAACCGGAGAGCTGTCGTTAGCCTACCAAGGTTTAGATGGAGCACTGGTCGAATCGCGGATTCAGTTCTCCTACCGGCAGCCCGACCGCTTCGATGGGTTTACGGCCATTTGGGAGCTAGAGCTAGAGTCCCACGAAACTCAGCAGTTAGGCTATCGCTTACAGCCGATGATCAACAGTCGCCCTGCCTCAATGGTGAGTGCCCCTATGACCTTGCGGCAAGCCATTGCGGCTGAGTCGATGGAGAAGCAGGACTGGTGCGCTTCAGTAACGCAAATCCGCTCTGACAACCGCGCCTTCAATGAAGTGATCGAACGGGCCGAGCAAGATATTTATCTGCTGCGGCAGACCTTTGGCAGAGACAGTAAAGATAAAGTCCTGGCAGCTGGCATTCCCTGGTTTTCTACCCTGTTTGGACGTGACTCAATTATTTCTGCAGCCCAAACCCTGATTCTTGATCCGCGGATTGCTCGGCAAACCCTGATGAGTTTGGCTCACTACCAGGGTAAAGTCGATGACGAATGGCGCGAAGAACAACCCGGTAAAATTCTGCATGAGCTGCGCCTAGGCGAAATGGCTCGCTGCGGCGAGGTCCCCCATACCCCCTACTACGGCACGGTAGATGCCACGGCGCTGTGGATTATGCTTTACGCCGACTACTATGCCTGGACCCACGACCGCGAAACCCTGGAGCACCTCTGGGACAATGCCTTGGCTGCGATGGACTGGATCGATCGCAACTGCCGCCAAACTGGCTACCTCACCTACTACCGCAAATCCAGCAAAGGACTGCGCAATCAGGGCTGGAAGGATTCAGAGGACTGTATTGTCAACCGCAAAGGTGAACTAGCTGAAGGAGCGATTGCCCTCAGCGAAGTGCAGGGCTATGTCTATGCCGCTAAGATGCGCCTCAGCGAAATCGCCCGCCTCAAGAAACGGCTCGATTTAGCGGATCGCTGGCAAGAAGAAGCCAAAGATTTGCAGGTTCGCTTTAACCGCGACTTTTGGGTGGAAGATCAGGGCTACTGCGCCATGGCACTGGATGGCGATGGCAGACCGGTGGATGGGATTGGCTCCAATCCGGGTCATTGTTTGGAACTGGGCATTCTCTATCCGGAAAAAGCCCGCAGTGTAGCTGAGCGCTTACGGGCACCCGACATGTTCAACGGCTGGGGAATTCGCACCTTGAGCAGCCTATCGCCCGCCTACAACCCAATGGGCTACCACATTGGTTCGGTCTGGCCCCACGATAACGCCATGATTGCGGCTGGACTCCGCTCGTTGGACCTGGTGGATCAGGCGTTGGAAGTCGCCCAGGGCATTATTGATATGACTCTCCAGCAGCCCTACCAGCGTCCGCCCGAACTGTTCTGCGGCTTCGAGCGTATGCCCGACAGCAGCCCCGTCCGCTATCCGGTGGCCTGCTCGCCTCAGGCTTGGGCAACGGGAGCCATCTTCCAGTTTCTGCAAATCATGGTCAACCTGAAACCAGATGCACCCAGCAACTGCCTGCGAGTCGTAGATCCAACCCTACCGCCATCGGTCAGCCAGTTGTCGCTGCATAACCTGCGGATCGGCGAAACCGTGTTGGATCTGGACTTTGAGCGTTCGGGTAGCACAACGGCCTGTCGGGTCACGCGCAAGCGAGGCAACCTGCGGGTGATTATCGAGGCATAGCATATCATTCGACCAGCAGGTACAGGCCATCAATTGCTGAGGCCGGACTATACTGACGATTGTTGAAGCAGTAGATTTGCCGCTATACCAGAAGTAGGACAGATGTTCTAGTATAGAGTCCTTGTTCAATCGGCCAGCTCAAACTGCTGTATACTCACTCGAATGGTTTCGCGCCTGCCATGCCTATGCCTGCTGATCAACCCAAACTGCTCTTGATCGACGGTCACTCGCTCGCCTTTCGGGCCTATTTTGCCTACGCCAAAGGACGAGATGGCGGCCTGCGAACCTCCACCGGCATTCCCACGAGTGTCTCCTATGGGTTTCTTAAAGCGCTGCTGGATACCCTAGAGGCCGAGAAACCTCAGTATCTGGTCGTGGCCTTTGACATGGGCGAACCGACCTTTCGCCATGAGGCCGACGAAACCTACAAGGCGGGCAGGCCCGAAACTCCAGAAGACTTTATCCCCGATATCCAGAACCTGCAGGAACTGTTGGTAGCAATGAATCTGCCGGTGGTGACGGCAGCGGGCTATGAAGCCGATGACATTATTGGTACCCTGGCGCGACGAGCCAATGGCGCGGGCTGGCGAGTGAAGATTCTTTCCGGCGATCGGGATTTGTTTCAGCTGATTGATCCAGAGGCGCAGACAACCGTCCTCTACCTCAGTACCACCTTTGGCCGGGGCACCCCGCCCCCCAAAGAGTTCGGAGTAGAGCAAGTCAAAGACAAAATGGGCATTTTGCCCTCCCAGGTGGTGGACTACAAAGCCCTCTGCGGCGACTCGTCCGATAACATTCCTGGCGTCAAGGGGATTGGTGACAAAACGGCTGTCACCCTGCTCAACACCTACGGTTCGCTAGAAAAGGTGTATGCCTCGCTGGACGAGATGAAAGGAGCCGTGCGGCAAAAGCTGGAAGCTGGCAAAGCCGATGCCTGTCGGTCCCAATATATGGCCCAGATTCATCTAGATGTACCGCTGGATATCAGCTTAGAGCAATGCAAACTGCAAGGATTTGACGATGAGAAACTGGTGCCGCTGCTAGAAAAACTAGAGTTCCGCTCGTTTTTAAGCAAAATCAACCAAATTCAGCACACGCTAGGCGGAGAAGTTCCAGCCGTTCCCGAATCGGAATCTGCAGCTTCTAGCAAGGGCAAATCGGGCAGCAAACCTCAAGCCAAGCAGGACCTAGCCGAATCCGACGACCTCTGGTTCTTTAGCGCCGAAGAAACCGAAACCAGTCAGCGCGTCAGTCAGGCCGCGATTCAGCCCCACATTATTGACACGGCAGCAAAGCTGCAACAGCTGGTGGATCGCCTCCTCGCCCATACCGATGCTGCCACTCCCGTTGCCTGGGATACCGAAACCACTTCGCTGGATCCGCTCGACGCTGAGCTGGTTGGAATTGGCTGCTGTTGGGGAGCCGGTTTGGCTGATATGGCCTATATTCCAGTCGGGCACCAGGCTGGCGGCAATCTTGACAAAGCTCTAGTGCTGGACTCGCTGCGGCCCATTTGGGAAAGCGCCCAGTATCCCAAGGCGCTGCAAAACGCCAAATATGACCGGTTGGTGCTGCGGCGGCAAGGCATTGAGCTGAAGGGCGTCGTGTTTGATACGATGCTAGCCAGCTATGTGCTCAATCCTGAAACCAGCCATAACCTAAGTGATTTGGGCTTGCGCTATCTGGATTTGCTCTCTCAGAGCTACACCGATTTAGTGGCAAAGGGCAAAAGTATCGCTGATTTAGATATCCCCTCAGTTGCAGAATACTGCGGCATGGATGCCTATCTAGTGTTTCAGCTCGTGCCCAAACTGCGAGCCGAGCTAGAGCAATTCCCTCAGCTGCATCGATTGCTGTTAGAGGTGGAGCAGCCGCTGGAACCCGTGCTAGCCGAAATGGAGTACCACGGTATTCGCATTGACCAGGAGTATCTACGCCAGTTCTCGCAGAAGCTAGAGCAAGATTTGGTTAACATCGAGCAGCGAGCTTACGCCGCAGCAGGTGAAACCTTTAGCCTCGGTTCTCCCAAACAGCTCAGCGAATTGCTGTTTAATAAGCTGGGCCTGGACCGCAAAAAATCGCGCAAAACCAAAACCGGCTATTCTACCGACGCCGCCACGCTGGAAAAACTGCAAGGCGATCATCCTGTTGTAGATGCAATTGTAGAATATCGCACTCTAGCAAAATTAAAGTCAACCTATGTGGATGCGTTACCTGCTCTAGTCCGTTCAGATACTAAGCGAGTTCACACTGACTTCAACCAAGCAATTACCTCAACCGGACGTTTATCGTCCTCGAATCCCAATCTGCAAAATATTCCAATTCGGACTGCTTTTAGTCGTCAAATCCGCGCTGCCTTTATCCCCGAAGCCGGCTGGCTGATGGTGGCCGCCGATTATTCCCAAATTGAACTGCGGATTCTGGCCCATCTGAGTCAGGAGCCGGTCCTGCTGGAAACCTACCAAAATAACCAAGATATTCACACCCTGACGGCTCGCTTGCTGTTTCAAAAAGACGAGATTAGTCCCGAGGAACGCCGGTTAGCAAAGGTGATCAACTTTGGCGTCATCTACGGCATGGGAGCGCAGCGCTTTGCCCGCGAGTCTGGGTTCAAAACCGCCGATGCCAAAGTCTTCATCGAGCGATTCAACCGCGAATATTCCCGTGTGTTTGCCTATTTGCAGCAGATGCAGCAAGAAGCGATTGCCCGTGGCTATGTCACCACCATCAAGGGCCGCAGGCGTTACTTCAACTTTGCCAGCGATAGCCTGAAGCGATTGCGCGGCACCGATCCCAGCCACATTGAGCTAACCAAACTGAAATTGCGTGACCAATACGACGCCCAGCTTTTGCGCGCCGCTGCCAACGCCCCAATTCAAGGCTCCAGCGCTGACATTATCAAGATTGCCATGGTGAAGCTGCACGAGATTCTTAAAGGTCGCCGCGCTCACCTATTGCTGCAAGTCCACGATGAACTCGTGTTTGAAATCCACCCCGACGAATGGCAAGAACTACAGCCGCAGATCAAAACCACAATGGAATCTGCGGTAGAGCTTACAGTGCCGCTGTTGGTAGAAGTGCGAACTGGGCAGAACTGGATGGAGGCGAAGTAGAAAGTTTGAGTTTTGAGTTGGGCTTCCAGCTTAAAACTTAAACCTCAAAACCTAAACCTCAAAACTTAAATTGAAGCGCTACAATCTAGACCGCTAAACTCGGAGGTTTTCTATGACCACTGCTCAAGATGTATTGGCAACCAATCAAGCCTTTTATCAAGCCTTTGAGCGACTAGACATCGATGCCTTGAGCCTAGTTTGGTCGAAGGCTCCTAAGGTCACCTGCATTCACCCCGGACGGTCGGCTCTACGCGGATGGGAGCAGATTCGCTTCTCCTGGGATCAAATCTTTAGAAACACCAAGCAGCTCGAAGTAGCCGCAGATGTGATCGCCACTGAAGTGATTGGCAATGTCGCCTATGTGGTGCTAGTGGAAAACCTGGTGCAGGTGGTGCCGGAGCGGCGGATGGAAGTGCAGACGATGGTGACCAACATTTTTGAATACGAAGACGGCAACTGGTTCTTGGTGCACCGGCACACTAGTCCGATGATGCAGTCAGCCTAGTGCAGGCAGCCTAGTGCAGGCAGCCGATTGAAAGAAACTTGGGAATGCTAATGTGCCTCAACCACTAATGTGCCTCAGCAAACGGCTGGAGGGCAACGGCTCCAATTGTCTCTAATAGCTGATTGTCTGCATCTCGCTCTGGGTTACTGGTGGTTAGCAGCATTTCGCCGTAGAAAATCGAATTGACTCCAGCCATGAAGCAAAGCACCTGAGCTTCCCGACTGAGGCGACTACGTCCGGCGCTGAGGCGAATCTTGGCCCTGGGCATCAAAATCCGAGCGGTGGCGCACATCCGCACCAAATCGAATGAATCAACGGGCTGCTGGTTTTGCAATGGCGTTCCTTCAACGGCGGTCAGAGCGTTAATTGGCACACTTTCGGGATGAGGCTGCATGGTTGCCAAAATCTCCAGCATGCGGGCACGGTCAATGACGGTTTCGCCCAGACCAATGATGCCGCCACAGCACACGGTAATTCCAGATCGGCGCACACAATCCAGCGTCTTCAGGCGGTCCCCATAGGTGCGGCTGGTAATAATCTGGTCGTAATATTCCGGGCTGGTGTCAAGATTATGGTTATAGGCTGTGAGTCCTGCCTCGGCTAAGCGCTGTGCCTGCGCATCGTTCAGCATGCCTGCCGTCACACAGGCTTCCAGCCCCAAAGAGCGCACCCCCCGCACCATTGCCAGCATCTCTTCAAATGCCTTGCCTTCGCGGATCTCCCGCCAAGCCCAGCCCATACAAAATCGAGTCGCGCCCAACTCCTTCGCCCGCTGCGCCGACGTCAACACCGCTTCCACATCCATCACCGGCTGCGGCTGTACGTTTGTTTGGTAATGAGCCGACTGAGGGCAATAGGCACAATCCTCCGCACACCCTCCTGTTTTGACACTGAGCAGCGTTGCCAACTGAATCTCATTGCCAGGGTTATGCTGCCGATGCACCGTCTGTGCCCGATAGATCAAATCCAGCAGCGGCTGTTGCAAAATTTCAACAATTTCAGCAGTCGTCCAGTCGTGACGGGCAGTATTCTCCAGCATGGGGGTGATCTCAGTTGGTTCAGCTTTTGATCATACCGCCTGAGGGGGATGGGGGAGATGGGGAAGGTGTAAGTGCTAAGTCCTTTGGATTAACTTCGTCAACGGATTGGCTAAGTGGGTTGCACTTGGTTCGCGGATGCCAACATGTAGCGTGCCCCTGGGACTTGAACAATGAAGGAAGAGCAAACTACTTCTCCATCTCCCCCACCTCCTTCATCTCCCCCACCTCCTTCATCTCCCCCACCTCCTTCATCTCCCCCACCTCCTTCATCTCCCCCACCTCCATCTCCCCTATCATTTCCCAATACTGTTCGCGGGATAGTTGAATGAGAATCGCTGACCTGCTAAGTTAATCGAGGCAATGGCCTTTGATAAAAAGAAACATTTCCCTTAACCACCTGTTGGATCCTTCAGCCTAGTCTTATGCAAGTAGTAGCTCTTGTCCCTGGCGGAATTGGTGAACAAATCCTATTTTTTCCTACGTTGGATCACCTGAAACAGCGCTATCCCAAATCTGAGATTGACGTGGTGGTAGAGCCACGAGCTAAGGCGGCCTATCGAGTTTCCAAGTCGGTCAATGACGTGTTGCTGTTTGACTTTCAGGATCGTAATAGTCCAGCGGATTGGGCCAACCTGCTGGGGGTATTGCGCGACCGAGACTATGAAGCTGTTCTCTCGGCGGATCGCAGCAGCGGTACGAATCTTCTACTATGGCTGACGGGTATTCCGACGCGGGTCGGCTATGCTAGCGGCACGAGCAAACTGTTTTTGACCAATGCGGTGCCCTTCAAGGCGGATCAATATCTGCCCTATGTCTATCACGATCTGCTGCAAGGATTGGCAATTACTGGCCCCTGTCCGGAGCTGTCATTGCGGATTCCCAAGGCTGATCAAGACTGGGCCGAAGCCGAGCGTAAACGTTTGGGCATCAATGGTTATGTGTTGATTTGCCCTGATAGCCCGACAGGATACTCGTTAGAAAACTGGCGGCAAATTATTCAAGATTTTCAGCAAAAGCAGCCGGAACTGCCGGTTGTGGTGGTTCAGACTGAAGAGAATCAAGATGTCGTGATAGGTTTGTCTCAAACCTGCCCTGGGCTAAAAGTCACCAAACCGGGCGATCTGGGCAAATTGGCAGCGATGATTGCCGGAGCCAACCTGATGCTTTGCACCGAAGGCGTACCGATGCATCTGGCCGTGGCGCTGCAAGTTTATACCCTGGTGCTGTTTGGCTCCACCGATCCAGCAAAAGCACTGCCTAAAGCCGACAAATTTCTTGGCCTGCAATCCGCGACCGGCAAACTTGCCGATATTTCACCAGAACAGGTGTTGCAAAAGGTTTGGGGCGGCTAACGGAACGCTAGACTAGAACTTTGAACTAAGGGTGGTGGCAGCCCAGTCATTTCACCATTTCCTCATCCTTTCACTAAGGCAATCATGGCGTTCCTGAGCGGGTACAAACTCGACCGACGAGATATCAGAGCCTTTAGCATTCTGGCGCTGTTTTTTGGCTTTCTAGCCAGCTTTGCGGGCTGGATCGTTTCAGGACACATGGCCAAAGCCGATCGCGTCAATCGCTTACTAGAAACGAAAGTCTGCTCGAACTGTGACCTGGATGGAACCGACCTGGACAAGGCGGATTTGGAGCAAGCGGAGCTAGAAGATGTCACTCTGCGCCGAACCCGCTTGGAAAATGCGAACCTGCAATCGGCTAATTTGCTGCGGGCTATTCTGAGCGAGGCCCACCTCAAGCGAGCAAACCTAAGTGATGCCAACCTAGACGAAGCAATTTTGAATCAAGTGAATCTGGACGAAGCCAACTTGAGTGGCGCGGATTTGAGTCGAGCCTATTTGGGTGATTCTAGCTTGCGGCAGGCAAACCTGATTGGCGCGGATTTGAGTGAAACCAACCTGGCCAGAGCCGATCTCAGCGATGCCAATTTGCGGGATACCGACCTGGGAGACACCAATCTCAGCCGCGCTCACCTCCCCTCGGCCGATCTGCGCCGCGCTCACTTAGGTGGAGCCGATTTGGATAGCGTCACCCTCACCGAAGCCAACCTGTTTCGGGCCAATTTACCCAGGGCTAACCTGAATCGCGCCAAGTTGCAGAAAACCGATTTGCAGGACGCCAACCTCAGTAATGCCGACCTCAGCCACGCAGATTTGTCGAACGCCAATCTGAGCAATGCCTACCTGGGAGAAGCCAATCTCAGCCACGCCAATCTCAGCGGCACAACCATGTTTGGCACCAATCTAGCTAAGGCCAACCTAAGTCATGCCGATTTAAGTGGAGCCAACTTTAGCGGTGTCAATCTGCGCCGCGCCGACTTGAGTGGAGCCAACCTCAGTGGTATCGATCTCAGCTCTGCCAAACTCTGCAAAACCCGAATGCCGGATGAAACAGTGGAGAATCGCGATTGTTAGCTGTCTTGCTTCAATTTCGCCTTTGCCTGTTGCCAGAATTGCTCCAACTCTTCGATTGAGAATTCTGTGATTGAACGTCCGCCCAAAGCTTGCTCTACCTGAGCAAATCGGTCGATGAACCGCTGATTAGTGCCCTGCAGGGCAGCTTCTGGGTCAAGGTCATACCAGCGGGCCAAATTGACGATGGTAAACAGCAAATCGCCGAGTTCAGCTTCCTGTTCAGCCTTGGTCTCTGCCTTTAGCGCCTGTTCAAATTCGCCCAACTCTTCGTGGAATTTTTCCCAAACGCCCTCCACGTTATCCCACTCGAAGCCGACACCAGCAGCTTTGCGGGAGATCTTCATGGCAGCAGTCAAGGGTGGCAGCGAGCGAGCGTAGCGGCTGAGGCGGGGTGTCAGTCGGGCATCGGTTTTGGCCTGCTCTTCTTGGGCTTTAATTTGCTCCCAATTGCGGTGCACTTCTTCGCTGTCTTGCACCTGTACGTCCCCAAACACATGGGGGTGGCGGCGAATCAGCTTCTCGGTAATATTGTTAGCCACTGCAGCTAGGTCAAACTGCTGATATTCTTTGGCAATTTGGGCCTGTAGCACTACTTGCAGCAACAGATCGCCCAATTCATCGGCAATCGCGTCTGGATGGCCCTGCCGAATCGCGTCCACCACTTCGTAGGCTTCTTCCAGCACATAGGGAATTAGCGTCTGTGGCGTTTGCTCCAAATCCCAGGGACAGCCGCCCTCTGGAGAACGCAGTTGCGCCACCACGTTGATCAGGCGTTGCAGCGCATGCAGGGTAGCAGCATCGGTTGTATGATTGATTGCACGATCAATTGCACTATTGGTGGCGCCAGAAGAGGGGCTGTTAGACACGGTTGTAAAGAAACTAAACGTCCTTATCTAGTCTATAAGGAGGTGCAAGGGGATGGGAGATGCGGCCCGTGAGCCTCGCCGAACGAGGGGAGATGAGGAAGGGTATATCCGTACTGATAGTGGCGTGAGATCCGCTCTGTTTATAGCGTTCAGAGGTTCTTGCTCAATTTAAACTAGAAGTTGAGTGTATAGAGCAAGACCCATATCAATGAAAATTCAATCGTCCATGTTGGTCCATTTGGGGTTCGGCAAATATGTTCGCTCTGACCAAGTGACCGCCTTAATTCCGGTGGAAGAGGAGCGAGGACCAGGACGACGCACGTTTGTCTATGTGCAGGGGCAAGCTAATCCCTTAGTGGCATCTCGTGCTGAAGATACAATCGTTCGGGATCTGGTGCAAGAGCCGCGTGAAGTAACGCAAGCCCGTCAGCAGCAAGAAATTTTGCAGGATTTACTGGAAGACCTATCGAAGGTGAATTCGACCGTGCGTCGGATCAGTCGCGATGAGGGTGGATTGGATCTAGACCAACTAGAACGCCGCATTAATCGCGTCCTGGAAGACTAGTTTTGTAAGGTGAACCCAGCAAAGGCCCGGTTTAGGACCGGGTTTTTTAATGAGTCAAATCGGCCATTTGTAAAACAGGCAAATGATTTGCTAAAGAGCTAACGATCATTTGCAACACGGCTAGCCTACATGCCCGAAACCTGGATCAAGAGCGTGCGTTGCCGCGGGCCATCTAGCTCAAAAAACAGTACCGCCTGGTAGGTTCCTAGCGCCAGCTTACCCTGGATAACTGGAATAGTTTCATTCGTGCTCAGGGTCATTGCCATTAAGTGGGAATGCGCGTTCATCGGCTCATCCTCAGGAATGTTCTCTCGCAGGTGCAGATCATTGTGTAAGTAAGGTTCTGAAGTGGGAGCCAGTTTCTTCAGATAGGCTTTTATGTCTTCGAGCAGGCGGGGTTCATATTCATTGATCGCCAATGCAGTTGTTGTATGGCGCGAAAACACCAGGATTTGCCCATTTTGGATGCCGGTTTGGCTGAGAAAATCTTGGATTCGAGGTGTGACGTTGTAGATGCCGATGCCAGGTTCTGTTTTCAGCTCAAAAATCTCGTGAACAATTGGCATAGATTTCAAATGCAGCAGTAGATACAGAGTCTTTCCATTCTCTCTTGTTTTTTGCTGCCCTTTTGCCTGAACTGCCTAAACTGTCTGAGATGGCCTGATGTCGTGATAGCCGTCCCTACCACCGCGATCTCCGTACTGCTGGACCACAAAATCAAATCTAGCTTGGAAAATGGATGAACAACTCTATGAATCTATAAACGCAAACAGGGAGCCACATCCATGTCGCACCTCACACTGATCTCAAATGAAAACTTTGAAACGACAGCGGCTTCTGTGCCTCACTCCGTTAGCGATGATGCGCTCCTAGATGCCTATTCTCAGGCTGTGATTCGCGTGGCGGAACAGGTGGGTCCGTCGGTGGTGAATATTGAGGTGTACCAGCCTCAGCGCCGTCGCCATGCAGTCGCCTCAGAAGCGCAGGGGAATGGGTCTGGCTTCCTCATTACGCCCGATGGCTACATCCTGACTAACAGCCATGTCGTGCATGGTGCTAGCCGGATCGAAGTGACCCTGGCCGATGGGCGCAAAGGCACGGCTGAGTTAATTGGGGACGATCCAGATACCGATTTAGCGGTGATTCGGATTCATGCTGCCAATTTGGTTCCAGCTAAGCTCGGCGATTCTCAAGCGATCCGGGTGGGGCAGTTGGTGGTAGCAATCGGTAACCCCTACGGCTTTCAGGCCACTGTGACAGCGGGGGTTGTGAGTGCCTTAGGCCGATCCTTGCGTGCCCGTTCAGGTCGCCTGCTCAATGACGTGATTCAAACCGACGCGGCACTGAACCCCGGTAACTCTGGTGGGCCGCTGGTAGCATCCAACGGTGAAGTAATTGGAGTGAACACGGCAATTATCCTACCGGCTCAAGGGATCTGCTTCGCAACTGCGATCAACACAGCCAAGTTTGTCACAGCAGCACTGATTATGGAGGGCCGGATCCGGCGGGGGTATATTGGCGTCAGCGGTCAAAATGTACCGCTTCATCGTCGGTTAGTGCGCTACCATGATCTGCCGGTAGAAACGGGCGTGTTGGTTCTGTCTACGGAACTGGGAAGCCCAGCTAACCAAGCGGGTTTGATCCAAGGAGATGTAATTGTCGGATTAGATGACGAACCGATTGCCAGCATTGATGACCTGCACCGCCGCCTGACTGGAGAACGAGTGGGGCTACGCTCAACCCTAATCGTGATTCGCGGCACCGAGAAGCTTCAGGTCACCATTACGCCAGAGGAGTCCAGATCAAAGGGCTAGCAATAGGCACAACAATAACAACAGTTGGGGGGAAGGCTTTCCCCTTTTGACTTTCTGCCTTCTTTCTGCTTAATTTTGCTCAGTTGACTGGCTCTCTGCTGTACTTTCGGTTGAGGAGGCACTAGAGCTGGTTTGCGTCGAAGCAAATGTTTTCTCCTCGACTGCACCGGGTGCTCCCATCTGCTCAGCTTTGCCACCATTGTGGGCTATCGTCACACCGCCTGCATTGCCCGCTCGGATGCGGACTTGTTTATCGGCGGTCCAGGTCCGTTCGGTGCCTTCAGGTAGCACCTCTGCCAGTTTCACCTCCCCATCGGTCTCAACTTCCAGCCATGACTGCGCGGTCAGTTTGACATCGACGCGGACGGGTTTATCAGAAGCAGCATTCCGGGTGCGATTTGCCATGCTGCGAGGCGTGAGGCTTCCTGTAGCAGCGCCTTGCGGATTCGATGAATTAGTCGCTGGAGACGTGGTGGGAACAATGGCCTGGGTGGAAGAGCTATTTCCCGGGCGGACATTGACTGAACTGGGAGCAGGGGCCGAACGTCCCACAATGTAAGACAAGAGGCTGACGGAGGCCATGATCAGCACAATGTAGGCAATATACAAATGCAAGGGCCGCAACTGAGCCGCAGGGGAATCTTTCCAGGAAGATGAAGCAATCTGCAAACTCTTTTCGGCTGGAAAAGCTTCAGCAAATTCTACTCCATCTAGGCCCATAGCCTCGGCATAGCGGCGAATAAAGCCCTGCACATAAACCGGTTCGGGTAATTGGTGCAATTTGCCCTCTTCAATAGCTTTTAGCAGCCGGGGCTGAATCAGCGTGCGGGCTGCCACATCTTCCAGAGATAGCCCACCCTCTTCTCGGACATGCCGGAGATAAGCACCAATCTGCATCAGCCGCTCAACCTGCTCTTGCTGGAGGTGGGAAACATCTCTGGCCATAGTCTTCATATCACTCACTCACCAAGTCATTAAAGGGCAAAAATTAAACAATCCAATAATTCAACATCCGACAATTCAACAACAGACCAAAACGCAGAACACGAAATTAGATTTTGACTGGAATAGCATCAGGATTTACTTTGACCTACAGCTTACATCGGTGCAACCCTTTGTTTGGTAACCTCGTTTTGTTTGGCAACCTCTTTTGCGGACAAGCCCTGCTGCTTAGCCTGTTGTACTTCGCTTTGCAAAAACGCTACCTCATCTGGATACAGTGCCCGATATTGGCCAGTTTCTAACTTGCCAAGCTGGATCGTACCAATCGCCACTCGATGGAGCTGCATCACAGGAAACCCAAGTTGCTCTGCCACCCGACGAATTTGGCGATTTCTGCCTTCTTTTAGCCGAATTTCTAGCAGGGTTGCCTGGTGGTTTGTTTGCAACACTCGCACCTCGGCTGGTCGGGTCAAACGGCCTTCTAGGAGAACTCCCTGCCGCCACTGTCGTAACACCGCCTCTGAAGGATGGCCCTGGACCCGAACTCGATAGATTTTGGCAATAGAGTGGCGAGGATGGGTGAGGCAAGCCGTTACTTCTCCATCATTGGTTAGAAGCAGTGCTCCAGTAGAAGCCGCATCCAATCGCCCAACTGGGTGTAATCCTAATTGCCGCATTGCCGCAGGCAGTAGATTCAGCACTGTGGGACGACCTTGGGGATCATGACAGGTGGAAACAACTCCTGCCGGTTTATGTAGCAGTAGGTACGTGGTTTGGGGACGAGCGTTGAGCTGAATTAGTTTCCCATCCACTTCGATGGAGTCAACCTGCGGATCCGCTTTTTGACCTAGCTGCCCTACAGCTCCGTTTAAGCGTACACGTCCATCCAGAATCATCTGCTCGGCCTGACGGCGAGAAGCAATTCCCCACTGCGACAAAATTTTCTGCAATCGTTCAGTCATATTGGACCAGAAGCAAAAACAGAGGTTGCGGTTCCTCAACAATTTTCGGCGTATGCTCCCTTGCAACAAACCACCCGGTTACAACTCCAAAAATTGAGACTAGCTCTGACAAAGTAAGGAGGCTAAAAAAGATTTATGTACAAATATTACAAGCAATGGTGGTCTTCAGGATGCCCTTTTCTAGCCTACTGAATTGGAGTGCAGATTTAGTTTCTGGGCCTTTAGTTTCTGGTCCAGGTTGGATCTGGCTTTTTTGATTAGAGCGGTTGATTAAACGGCGTTGATTGGAATGCTGATGGGATCAGCCATTCGGAGAGTGCCATGGAAGCCGCACCTGAAGCCAAGCCCCGCCGGTTTCCGGATGATTGCTGGCGCTGACCGATCCTTGATGGGCTTCCACAATTTGCCGCACGATGGCGAGTCCCAGTCCACTGCCGCCTTGTAGATGTCCATCATATTGCATTTGGACTGTGCCGTTGGTCATGCCAGTTCTGAGTGAACTCTCTCGATCCAGCTCGGAGCTATCCGCAGGCAACACCCGTGAGCGAGATGGATCGGCGCGGTAGAACCGTTCAAATACATAAGGCAGTGCTTTTTCAGGAAACCCAGGGCCAGAATCAATCACCTCCAAACAAACCAAGGGGACTCCGGCAAAGGTGGTAGTTTGAGTAGTGTCAACACTGACTTTGACTTGAATCAAATGCTCGACAGGGCTGTACTTGATGCTGTTGTCAAGCAGGTTAATCAACAACCGGTGGATGCGGGGTTCATCCAGCTGCATCATCAGACGTTCAGGGCCAGAATAGTCCAGCCGCAATTGCTTCCGCCGAGCCAGCGGCTCCAGGCTGCTCCAAACCGCATGAATCAAACTGACCAGATCGATTGTTTTAAGTTGGGACAGTTGCAGGGAAGCGCGCTGCATCTGGTTCAGGTCCAGCAGGTCTTGGACGAGATTGCTGAGGCGGATCGTTTCGTTGATCAGCCGGTCCACCCAAGTTCTCAGACTCGGATCCAGGCGAATTTGTAGCGTCTCTGCCACAAGACGAATTGAAGTTAGCGGAGTTTTCAGTTCATGGGCTAGGTCCGAAGTCCATTGGTCCCGCTGTCGCATCAAAGCCATCACTTCCTGACGGTTTTCCAGAAAAACACCGACCTGGTTATCGGGTAATGGCAGACCGTAACCTTGCAGGGTGATGGCAGGTTGCCGCGATAGATCGGATGGATCGGCACTGGTTGGATAAAACGTCCAATTACTATGGCAAGGTTGGCCCGCATTCCGCGCTTGCTCGATCAAATCATCTAGCTCATAGGAGCGCACCAGCTCCAGAAGTAAACGCGGCTTTGGCCAACTGGCCTCTGGCGAAATTCCCAGAATGTTGCGGGCCTGCAAGTTACACCAGAGCAAGCGATTTTCATCATCGACTTGGAGATAGCCGATGGGCGCAACTTGAAGGATTTGCTGCAACACCTCGAGCTGTTGCTGGAGTTGGAGTTGCTCTTTGCGGTGCTGGGAAACCGCGAGGGACAGCTGAGATGTCAGCGGAAACGGTGAATGGTCAGCGCTGGACTGTAGCTTACGCAACACTTTCTTGAGGCGGACATTCGAACGGATTTGCTGCCACCCCAGTAGCAGTAGTCCGACCAGTAATCCAAGGAGAAAGTCTAGGACTGCCACAATGTCATTTGCGCTCGGATAAGGTTAGCCTAGGTGAGCAAAAGCCCTTGAAGAGAAGCAGTACACTTACCACCTTAGCTGAATCCTAGGATGTCTTAACCGAATCGGTAGCCAAAGCCTCTTACAGTCAGTAAATATTCTGGACGACTCGGGTCGAGTTCCAATTTTTCGCGCAGCCAGCGGATATGCACATCGACCGTTTTGCTGTCGCCCATAAAGTCGGGTCCCCAAATTCGCTCAATTAACTGTTCCCGCGACCAAACCCGACGCGGATGGGACATAAACAGCTCTAGAATCCGAAACTCTTTGGGTGATAGGTTGACTTCTTCGCCGCGAATCGTGACACGACACTCCTGCGGATACAGCACAATCTCGTGAAACCGCAATGCTGCCTCCTGAACCTGAAGCTGAGAACGCCGATGCCGCCGTAGCAACGCCCGACAGCGAGCAATCAATTCTCGCATGCCAAAAGGTTTGGTCAAGTAATCGTCTGCCCCCACCTCTAATCCCACTACCCGATCCGTTTCAGTTCCCTTGGCGCTTAGCATCAGGATGGGAACATTGCTGCCTTCATGGCGGACTAGGCGACACAGATCCAACCCATTGACATAGGGCAGCATCAAGTCTAGTATAACTAGATCAAACGTGATAGCTTCTGCCTGGCTTGGTTCACCAATCTTTGAAATGAATTCCAGCCCTTTGCGGCCATCCTCAGCCGTAAACACTTCGTAGCCTTCTTCAGCTAGTGCCAGCGCAATTGTTTCTCGAATTAGCTCTTCATCCTCAACAATTAAAACTCGCCCTAGCTTAACCTCCTGTTGAAATCGAGTTGCTTCTGGCGTGATTGCAAGTGGCATACAGCTCCTGTGTTTCAGCGCTTCTAGCTCATAGTAGCAGAACAGGGAATACCTGCTGCTTGAAAAGAACATTAAGCCAGCTTTTTTAACTGTTGTTAACGATACAACTAGTCTATACAATTAACTCCGCCATTCGTTCAGTTATTAGCGCAGTCTGCTGGTTTGGACTAAACCTGAACTGACTGGCTGATTGTGCGCTAACTAACTGATAACTACTGGTGGTAACTACTAACTACTGGTGGTAACTACTGGCCACAACAGCGATCT
Organism: Leptolyngbya sp. NK1-12; assembly: GCF_032598965.1. Classification (NCBI taxonomy): domain Bacteria; kingdom Bacillati; phylum Cyanobacteriota; class Cyanophyceae; order Leptolyngbyales; family Leptolyngbyaceae; genus Leptolyngbya; species Leptolyngbya sp. NK1-12. The sequence continues at coordinate 2,927,177 of NZ_CP053586.1, read as the reverse complement.
ACACCCAAGCTATTGAGCAATAAATCACTGACGGCATTGGCAACGGCGAATTCGCTAAAAAAGCTTTTAGAAAAGTCAAATGCCTGCATTTCAGTGACGATAGCAATCACCAGGGATCCGAGGTCATTTTCTCCCTCCATGCGTTGCCGAACGAAGACTTGGGCAGCTCTAGCAGCAATGGTTTGATTAATCGCTTCTGGAATAAATTCCTGGTCTAGCCACTGATGCAAAGCTGCCTGCAGCCACTCTCCTTCCTGTTGGGGATTTTGAGCCGCCGGTAAAGTAATTGATTGAATCGGTTCTGCCATAGACGACACTCCGTCGGAAAAATATCAGAATCGAGTTCAAAGGGCTGAAGATGCAGGTCAGCCCTGCCACAAGTGAAATCACAGCAACTTAGCGAGATCGCGTCAGCCGTTATTGCTATGGTAATCAGCATAAAACAGAGCACAGCCATTCGTGACTAGAAGTTTGTGACTAGAAATCAATACGACATTGAGGAAATTATTCGCGGCTATGCCCAGGGCTACTTCTTAATGGCGAATGAACCGGGTGCAGGTCTAGCCTGGTATTCCAGCCGAGAGCGAGCGCTTATTCCGCTGGACAATCGGTTTCGCTATCCCCGGTCGTTGCAGCGCGTGCTGAACCAAGAGCGGTTTACAACTGCGATCAGCCGCGATTTTTGTGCTGTTGTAGAAGGCTGTGCCAACCGTGAAACGACCTGGATTTCTGATGAACTCAAAGCAATCTACTGGGAACTGCATCAAGCAGGTTGGGCACATAGCTTTGAAGTTTGGCAGGGCGACGAATTGGCAGGCGGCATTTTGGGAATCGTGATCGGCGGAGCGTTTATTGGCGAATCTATGTTTTATCGGATCCCAGATGGATCGAAGGTGGCAATGGTAAAACTGGTGGAACGGCTGCGGGCGCGTCAGTTTATTTTGTTTGATGCCCAAATGACCAACCCTCACCTGGAGCGGTTTGGCGCTTTCATCATCTCCCAACGAGACTATCAGCGATTGCTGCGGCAAGCTCTACAATGCAACTGTTCGTTTTTGTAGAAAGCGGCCCATCTTCTACCGAACCGCAAACTTACGCACAGCAAACAAGCTGCCCAGCAGCCCCACCGAACAACCTAACCCCAGGAGTGACAGCGGCAGGAGCCAACTCTGCTGAGAACTGAGCCGCATAGTGATTTTGAGAAACTGGATGAATTCTGACTGCTGAGCCAACAGGCTAGCAATAAACTGCTGCACGCCAGTGATCAGCCCCCAGGCAATAAATGCGCCGACAATTCCCAAAACCAAGCCCTGCAAAATAAACGGCAGGTAGATCCAGGTTGTCGTAGCCCCCACAAGCTGCATTACCTCAATCTCGTGCCGCCGAGCCATCACAATCAGGCGAATCGTGGTAGTAATCACGGCAATCGCAGTCAGCGAGAGAACGACAATCATTCCGAAACTGAGCCAATTCAAGCCTTGATTCAGTTGACTGATCCGCTGCACTGCCTCATCGACATACAGTACTTGGTCAACCCCCTGTATTGCCTGGAGTTTCTGCGCTAGAGATGGAACGGCTTCTGCATCCTTGGCCTTTACCTTTAATTCATCGACAAGCGGATTTCCGTTTAACTGCTCGGTAGCGCCTTGAATATCTGCTAGCCCCATGTCTCGTAACAGGGCTGACCAAGCGGCTTCTTTAGTAACAGTTGTGACGGAGGCTACTTCCGGCATGGCCTCTACACTAGAGCCCAAATCTGCGGCCTGAATGCCCGTATCCAGGTAAACTGACACTTCTAATTGACTGCCAAATTGCGTCAGCAGACCTTCCAATTGCCAAGATGCCTGCAGGCTAATGCCGAACAAAAACAGTAAAACCGTTACGGTGCTTACCGCCGCCCAGTTCATCCATCCGCCTCGTTTTAGCCCAATCAGGGTTTCGCGGAGAAGATAGTCCGATTTGGTTAAAACTTGCAGCACGCCTGCAACTCCTCAGCTCTTAGCGACACGCGAATCGAAACATTCGACACTCAACCAGAATGCCGGCAGTCAATCTGCCTGGAATTATAATCTTGTTCGGGCAAATCGTTGGAAAAACTGGCTCAACCAAATGGCTCAATTGCTGCCAAGTCTTACCCAGCGGAAAAGCCTCAGCCTATTCGGTGCCCCGGTAAATTGCGGATCTATTTGAGTCGTTTCTATTGGCTGATTAGGTAGCGTTCAGCGTTTTCCAATCATTCCTTTATCAATCTAGGCTGACCAGCTCATACAAAATTCATCATTTTTTGAGTTGAACCACCGAGGAGGTTTTTTAGCCACCTTGAGCAGCATAGAAAGTAGCAGCGAACCAACTACTTAAATTTAACTTTACAAATCTGGAGTTCTTGATTATGCAGCTCGGTCTCACCTGGAAAGTGATCCTCAGCACTACTGCTTTTTCTACCCTTTGTTTGTTAACCACTGGACAACAAGCTCAAGCCGCTAGTTGGAAATACTCCATCGACTCTTTTAGGGACGGAACAGAAGCGTCGGTGATTGGAGACAAGAGCCAGTTTGAGTTTTATGGCATGGCCTACAAGCAGACGCGCGATAAGCTTTACTTCGCGTTCAACTCTAACTTGTCGCTCGATGGCTATCAGTACAAAAGTGCGTTGAACGGCAAAATCAGCTACGGCGATTTGTTCTTAAATTTTGCTGATACAACCAGTTTTGATAAAGCTAACGGCAAGCTGTACGGCATCCGGTTTGATCAGACGAACGACACCCGCTTTGTCAGCGGCAGTGGCAAAAAGAAAAAAGTAGAAGACCCAAAGCTGGGCCTCTATGAATCAGTTACTGCAACCAGTGTCACAACTCGCAATGTCGGCTACAGTAGCCTTCAGCAGCACACCAACACGGTCAACAAACAGCTTAAAGGCCATGCGTCCTATGGTGATCTAGCCGCTGACACTCAGTATTTTGACAGCAGCAAGGCTGCCTTTACCTCAATGGCATCGGGCAGTTTCCTAGGCGCAATCGAGAAAATTGCTGATTTCAGCAAATTGGGGTTAAATTTCGCCCAGTTTAATGTCAAGGGCACCTACACCTTTGGGTTTAGCGTCGATAAAAAGCTGTTGCCCAATGGCAAATTCATGGCCAGTCTGTTTGCAGAGTGCGGCAATGATGGCATGGTGCTGGCTGGTGAATTAAAAGATGTTCCCGAACCGTCGCTGATGGCGGGATTGGTGACAGTTGGTTTGTTAGCTGCAAGTAGCCGCCGCCGCCAAGCGACCCAAGCTTAAAGACCGCAGAGAACTATAGGCAACTGTAAACCTCAAGCAATCATGAAACCTGAGTCAATCATAAATCTTAGGCGCTAAGCGACAAACCACAAATCTGAACACTAGACACTAGCTTAGGCAAGACTTGGATCAGCTGAATCTAACTCTTGCCTTTTGGTGTTTCAGTAGTTTTTTGGATGGAACGGGTATGATTCACTATGATGGAGAAGGATACAAAATTCAACAGAAATCTACAATTATCGGCGAGTCACTAAGGTCATGACTGCTCAAGTTCTGGTGGAAAAGAAGAAATTGGCCAACCCCCCTTTACAACTGCACTATCTAGGGGATCGAGTGCTGCGTCAGCCTGCTAAGCGAGTCACTAAAATCGACGACGAGATCCGACGTTTAGCTCGTCAGATGCTGCAAACCATGTACAGCGAAGATGGCATTGGCCTAGCTGCGCCCCAGGTTGGTGTCAATAAGCAGATCATTGTTGTGGACTGTGAACTGGACAAGCCGGAAGTCCCGGCTCTGGTTTTGATCAATCCGGTGGTTACAAAGACCAGCCAGAAAACTTGTGTGATCCAGGAAGGCTGCTTGAGTGTGCCACAGGTGTTCTTGGACGTGACCCGCCCTGAGGAAATCGAAGTTTCCTTCAAAGATGAGCAAGGCCGACCCCAGAAGATCAAAGCAGATGGCCTACTGGCACGGGTGATTCAGCATGAGATTGACCACCTGAATGGCGTCATGTTCGTGGATCGGGTTGAGAACACCCTGTCTCGCAATCAGGAGTTGACAAAGCACGGTTTTGCAGTTTCCGCGGTTAAACCAGTTTAGAGGCCTAGTGGTGTAGTTCGTAGGAGCTGCTTTTTCGGCATGACCAGCCTGATTGGGTAGGACTGCTCTAGCGGGACTGGAGCTTTTGTGGTTCGATAGCTATAAAGACCTTTAGCTCGTTTCTACAGGGTAGGATCACTGGTGACTCCAAAGAGTGGTGTATTTTTAGCTGGCTCCTGTATTGCTGCAATCGCGGCAGTCGGTTCAATTTTTGAGCTTTCCTCAGGGCAACCGCAGTTGGGAAGCGTGGTGACAAGCGTGATTTTAGCCCTTGCCATTCCTTTAACTGGAATTCTGTTTTATGCAGCGGTTCAGGACGCTAGGGCTAATCAGTGATTTCCTGTCCTGTTCATTGCGGCATCCCCGACGATGACCGGCCCTTTGTGCTGCGCGTTTTTAAGACGACTGGCCTCTCAGCATCAAGAGTCGTCTTTAGCTTCCTATCCACTGGTGGCTCCAGCTTCAGTGGTGATTGGGCGCGATCCCCGCTGCCAAATTGTGCTCGACTCCCAGCTATACGGAGCTGTTTCGCGGCAGCATGCCCGCATTAGCCCATCGCCTGCCTCGCCATCGGGCTGGCAAATCTGCGATCTAGAGAGTGCTAACGGCACATTTGTGAATGGCCAGCGGCTGCGAGGTTGTCGCTACTTGAGAGCGGGCGACCGGATTTCGTTGTCGCAAACCGGACCTCAGTTTATTTTTGAGCTGCGTAATGCGGTTCCCCTGTCTGCCTCTGCTTCCAAATTGCCTGCGCCGACTGAACCAGAGCCGAGCATCTCTCGGCCCGTGCCATTCGCGAAAGAAGCAGCCCCCGCACCGGATGCGGTTACCCTCAGTCAACTGTTCCCGATTTTATCAACTGGGCGCGATTTGACTCGCAAAGCCTATCTGATTCCCGGCATCGTCACCGTCTCATTTGTGGTGCTGATGTTTGTCTCGATTGGCAAGCCCAATTTCTTTAATGGGCTATTAGCCGCTTACATTGCAGGGATTGCCTACTATTTCGTCTACCAACTATGCGGCAAACAGAAACCATGGTGGTTGCTGGTCGGAGCTGGACTTGTAACAATCCTGCTGCTCACCAGCCCGGTGCTGAACCTGTTTCTGTTTGTTTTTCGGGGCATCCTGCCGGGAGCCATTCCCAGCGATAACTCAGCTGGATTTCTGCCCACCTTGGTGCAGATGTTTTTTGGGGCCGGTCTGATGGAAGAGCTACTGAAGGCAGTGCCCATTCTGCTGGCCTACTGGCTGGGAACAAAACTGCGGTCGCCCTATCGAGAACAGGTTGGCGTATGGGAGCCGTTGGATGGAATTTTGTTAGGAGCCGCTTCAGCGGTGGGATTCACCCTGCTGGAAACCCTAGGACATTATGTACCTGGAGTAGTAAATGATGTGACGTTTCAGGCGGGAGCGAATTATCGAGAACTATTGGGCCTACAGCTCTTGATTCCTCGGATTCTCGGCTCAATTTCAGGACATATGGCCTACAGCGGCTATCTGGGATATTTTATTGGCCTCAGCGTACTGAAACCGGCCAAGCGTTGGCGTATCTTGGGAGTTGGATACTTAACGGCAGCCGCTCTGCACGCACTCTGGAATACGATGGGGCTGGTGAACCTGCTGGTGCTGGCTGTGGTTGGCGTGGTTTCCTATGCGTTTTTGGCGGCAGCAATTTTGAAAGCGAGGGCTTTATCACCCACAAGGTCACAAAATTTTGCTACAAGGTTCACGCGCCTACGCTGAGAGAAAGCAACAGGTAAAAAAGGGTAGATGAGCGTCTGGGCGGGTCAGTATGACTGATCGGTTGACTGGTCGAAAGCAGGAGCTGACTAGGAAGCGGTATAGTCACCAGCTTGGTTCTGATGAATTACCAGTATGGGTGCATCTATTCGGCATCAGCAGGCATTTGAGCAATTGCGTAGCGGGCAATCGCCAAACTGAGACGAGCTTGTTCAATTCCGGAGAGTTCGGTCCAGGCGGCACAGCGAACCGAGCGCAAAGCCGCTTCTAGCATTTCCGTATCCGTACCCCGCATCGCATAGGCAAACGGACGAGCCAAAACCTGCAAGTCTTCCTCGGCCCAGTTGGGTAAACACTCCTGCACACACTGCACCATTTGATCGGCCAACGATAGGTTCGAGGTCATTACCTGGCGAGCACGACGGGCAATCGTCTCCAGCAATTGCTGAGGCACCTGAGTGGCAAACTGTTGCAGGAGGTGAACGCAAGCCATATCTGCCGTAGTTTGCGTAGCTGGCGCAAAGCCAAACTCAGGAGCTGACCACACCTGTTCCAAATAGTTCGACAACCGCTGTCCCTGTTCAGCCAACTCTTCCACCGACCAACCAGCCTTAACAATTTCCTCCTCGAGTGCATCAAAATAGGCGTCAGCCTCTGGTGCAATCGGATTCCAAGGGTAGAGATAGGACTCTTCAGGCTCACAAGGATATTGAATCGGCTCTCCCTGCAACATCAGCTGTAGCAGTTCAAGCTCAGCCTGCGCTTGGAAGGGAAACATGGAAGGGCGGCTGGGATTGTGGGTCATGATTTACTCCTAAAACTGTCTGAAGGATTCAAATCCTGTGAATTGGTTGACATGGAGTCACTACACTGGCAAAAAGACCGGTTCCGAATGGGTTTAGGGATCGATTTAATTTTTAATCCAAATAGCTTAGTCCAATTGGCTGAGGTTTAGTCGTTAACGATGATTCAAATCCAGAATCTTCTTAATCAGAATTTCCTTAACCAGGCGGTGCACCAATCACAAATTCCAGCGCCTGACTGCTGGGGTTGCCAAATTTTAGCTGAGTTCTAGATGGCAGTGGCACTTCGCGGTGATGCACAAAAGTCCAGCCACCCGGATTAGAGGGGCTAGAGATCCAGGTGCCCCAGCGAGAGCGATCCCGCAGGAGATAGATTGGTTCACTATCGTCAATCGATGAGGAATCCCGATAGAGGATCTCAGCATGTTCTCGCGAAACTTCTGGCTGTTGCAACACCACATCATTGCTTTCACCTCGTCCCACCCGCATAATCCCACCGCGCAAAGACCAGATCTTAGGCGGCACCGAGAGGGAGCGTAGATACGCCTGAGTCATGTGCCGATTCAGCCAGCTAATCGACTGATCTGGAATCTCAGTGACCCCCTCAGTGTAGGGCTTGATCAGCTCGCCATCAAACTCTGGATGCATGTATAGCACCGGCAAGGTCCAGGCAGCTTGGTTGAAACGGTAGAGAGTCAGCAAGTTCTGCCGGGCAATGGCGACCGCTTCGTCGATAGGCGACCGACGCGCCAACTGCTGGGCAAACACCTGGATAAAGCTGAGTGCCTCCTCGTCGGTGATGGAATCGCGCATCCCCAAAACAGCAGGCACCCCGTGGTGAATCAGCACTTCGGCCAAACTGCTGCGAGGGATCGCCTGTCCATTGCGCTGATCGGGCTGGGCACCCCAACAGGCGTTAAACACGGCTAACTTCACCTGATGGCGCACCAGCACTTGAGCCAGTTCCGTGCCGTTGATTTCCGCATCGGGCCGCAAAAACAGCAGACCACCATCGGGAGCAGGCTCCCCGTGGCCTGAATAGAATAAAACGTTGTAGGCTCCGGTTTCTAAGTTGTTGATCAACTCCCCAGGCGTGGGTTCAATCAGCGTCTTTACCAAACAAGCTACTGGATTTACCGCATTGCTGTAGCCATCGACTTCGCCAGCACTTTCCAACAGCCGCGCCAGAGAAGCTGCTTCTTGTTCTAAATTCAGGTAGCGTCTTGCACCCCGACCTGATTGGAGGGACTGCAGCTCTGGATTATGACCCAGGACGAGCAGAATCCGCAAAACTTGCTCTGAGCGCTGGGGTGGCAACGAATCGACATCGCTGGTCGTGCGGCTGAACAGCACCTGTTGATTGCTGAGGGATATGGCGGGTCTGCCGGGTTGGGGTTGCATGATTTCCCAGGGCAAGGTGATCAGCTCTGGATCGCGGACCTCCAAACGTAACCGCAGAGGCCGTCCTTGTCCCATGGCAATCCCCTGGCTTTGATTGAGACTGCTCTGGATCGGACCGTCAAATAACCATTGCCACAGGCTGACGCCAAGCTGTTGCATCAACCGGGCGGTTTGGCTTGTGGGTTGGCCTCCCGCTGGAGTAGCTGTATCTGGATTAAATTCTGGGATAGAGGGGGTGTAGGCTGATGACACAAACGGGACCGAGGGGACACCCCGCAACGGGAAAAAGCTTTGCCAAGCCTGCCAGGTTTTGGTCAATGAGTCAGTCCATACACGATTATGGTGAACATATCCACCTGGGTAGGGGGCATTTAGCACCCAGATGGCATAGTGCCGTGGCTCTAAACCCTCTAATCGGTGAATTGCCAATCTCAGGCAAGGAAGAGAAGTCATTAGACAGAAATCAGGCTAAAGCAAGGACTGTGGAGAACAAGACCGGTTGAGATAACCTCTCTGATGCCAATGATAAAAACATCTCGCACCAGCTTGGCAGATGATGCAGGTCTAGTCCATTAGACGTACACCTTTATCAGTCTATCTGGTCTGCTGCGCGAGTAAGCACGAGAATACTCTCTTTTATCCTAGACCTAGCTCCATCTCAGAACCGACTCTACTCTTAGCAACCTGAATCGGTCAACACAAGAGGCTGATTTAAATTTCCAAGCGACTCTCAGCTAAGCCCGATTGACTCTACTGGCCTCTACTGGCCTCTACTGGCCTCTACTGCACGCTTGCTGCTGCTCTGGAGTCAAATCGGTTTTGAGGGTAACCAGTGGTAAAATTTCTGCTTCCTGAATCCAGCCAGTTTGTCCGGGCTGTAGCAGAGGCGTAGTGGGTGTTGGCGTACTGGATGTAGCTTCCGGAGAGGCTATGGGGGAGGGAGCAGGCGGGCTAGGGCTAGAAGGCGGGGAGGCTGGTGCTTCGGGACTATCGCCAACACTAGTTGAACAAACTCGCAGCTCAACCCAGTTTTCCTGCTGGCTGAGACTTTGCTTACGGAGCACCTCCAGAACCGTACCGATTGGAATCAAACCGATGGTTTGGACTGTGGGAGACGGAGTTGATAGCGCCGGAGCAGCCAGGGAATTGGCTCTATCCTGGGGCGGGCGACTAACCAAAACTGGGGGATTAGCAGAGCCACTAGCGGAACTACTCGCCTCCGGTGAACGCACAAGCTGGAGTTTACTGCCAACTTCTAAGGACGTTGGGACTGGATCTGAAGGAGATGGGCTGCTTAACGTCGGTGATGGGGTAGGAGCAGGCAAATCGCCGAATGGAGTTGTACCTGGATCTGATTGCAGCGTGGGCAACAGAACTGCCAACAGTCCACCTAGGCCAAGCAACAGTCCAATGCCAATCAATAGCGGCAGTAAATTAGATTTTTCAGCCGTTTGTTCAGTTGCTGTGGAAGCTGTGGGATAGGAGGTAGAACTAGCCACCGGAGACACTAACTCGGTCAATTGCGACTCCCGTATCCCTGATTCGGTTGGTTGGGTCGTGATGGGAAGCTGCAGTGGTCCCAGTTCTGCCAAGGTTGGGATGGGGTGAGTGATGGCAGTTTGGTAGTGAACTAGCCCCACGGTGACATTATCGTAGCCGTTGTGAGTATTGCCAATTTCAACCAAGCGTTGGGCCACCCTCAGCAGATCGCCTTTCCGACTGAGCAGCGGTAAGATTTCGCTCTCCCAAAACGCTTCCACCCGATCGTTATCGCTCAAGCCATCCGAACAAAGCAGAAAAATCCCGTCTTCGTCGGGAATGAACCGCTGCACCGTTGGGTAGAGGGTTGATGAGGTACCCATTCCCAATGCTTGCACCAGAGAACCCCCACTCGGCTGATGCAGCGCCTGCCGATAGAAGCTGTAGCCCAACCGCACTTCTCGCGAGGCAACATCGTCATCTAACGTGAGCTGATGACAGCCCCAGTGAGTAATCCAGTAGGCGCGGCTGTCTCCTACATGGGTGATGTATAGTTCATGTCCACGGACCAGGGCCATCACGACGGTGGTGCCCATCCGCTGCCGATCAAACCGATGCTCGCTGTCATTACGCTGGCTGATCTGGTCATTTGCAGCACAGATAGCTTTTTCTAGCTCAATTGCCAGACTAGTCGAGTCTAGCTGGCTGATATCCAACCCTTTCACCCGCTGCTCTAGGGTGGTAATTGCTAGATGGGAGGCCACATCACCACCCTGATGCCCGCCAATACCATCGCAGACAATTAGCAGTGCTTGGTCTGCAAGGATGGGCGTTTTGGTGCCGCTAGCCGGATAGCAGGCATCTTCGTTGCGTTGGCGAGTGGGTCCCTGGTCGCTCAAGGTAGCAATCTGAATCTGCCGTGTTTGCGCCTGACTCAGTTGGGCTAGCCCTTGATCCAGATAGCCCATCAACAGCTCGGCATTGTGGATCTGCCCTTGAATTAATCCTTGACAGAGTTTGACTAGGAAATCGGCGACTTCTGGCTGGGCAGTTTTAGCCCATTGCAGCCAGAGCTGTCCCAGATCAGCCAGGGTGGGCTGGTTGGTTTGAAATTTTAGCTCTAGGAGCCGCAATAAACCGGACTCTACCCGCAACAAGTCTGGAGTAAATAGGGTAGTTGCTGCATTCTCACTGCTGAGGGGCTGCCAGAGGTTGGCAATTTGCCAGAGCCAGTTGAGTTGACGCAGAGGCGAAGCTTGTGGCCATTGGGCGGTTAGAGTCGGCAAAAGCTGAATTAGATCGGACGCGGAAGGCAATCCAGGCAGCTGGCGCTCCATCCAAGTATCAGTTGGGCAAAGCGGCACATGGTCCAGCAGGGCCATGCCAACAGTCGTACCGATTGGCAACCAATCATAAATTTGGGGAATATGAAGCGGATAGGAGGTCAGTCGCAGATAGGGCAAAAGGAATTCGGGCAGTTCCTGATAGGTGCCGGACAGCAAACCTGGCTTGGTATCGAGAAATACAGAAGGCTGCTTGCACAGATAGCGCTCGGCCACTAGATCGCCAGCCCGATAGGCAGAAGCGCTTTCCCCCAATGCCCACAAATAACGGTGGGGCAATGGCGTGGAACACTTCTGGCAAAACTTTTGATCTTCTGAGTTGGCTGCTTGACAGGTTGGGTTGGGGCAGTAGAGCATTGCCGCAGCGTTTTGCATGAAGCCAGGAATACGACAGTCTTACCAGGATATCTTAGACGCCCATAGCTGGATCATGCTCTTCCCAGCCAAATTTGTGCAACATAACTTACGGGTCGCCTGCTTTTACTTGCCTTGACCACCTGCTTCCTGGCTATTCAAGCAAGGAGTTTTGAAATTCAAAACCCTAACCAGTCTTCCGAGCAGCTCTTACTCGCTCTTGATCGCGAGGTGATCGCTCGAACTGCCGTCGTCGGCCAAGCGTGGTAAGCCCAGACTATAGTTTCGGACACGGCTATTCAGGTTGTAGGAGACCTGACCGGCATTGAGCAGAGAGCGCACAAAGTGCTCCAGATCCGAACCAATTCGGCGCAGGTTGTAATCAGTCAGGTCTGCTCCGTCGTAGGCTGCCACCAATTCGTCGAACTTGCGATATACCTGCTGCAGGGCATCATCATTCCACAGCAGTTCGTTATCCGGATCGACATCGAGCGTCAGCTTATTTTCACTGGGAACCAGCTCGTCATTCTGAATTTCGGCAGTAAAGATCCGAATATGGCGGGTTGTGGACTTGAGCAGCATAGGGTGACAGTTTCGTTGTAGACAGTTTTCGTTGTAGACAGTTTTCGTTGTAGACAGTTTTCGTTGTAGACGGTATGAACTGAAGTTGAATCGGGGTTGAGCCTGGAAGGAATTTAGTTTCTTAAAGTTATCTTACAAGTATCTTTGAACCCTGGACAGCAACCGTTGCAGTTGATCCTAATCGGGCTGGGTTAGCTGTTGCTTCAATCAGGCGCAGCACAAAGGTTTTCCCAGCTTGAGCTGCGGTTCTTATATCTTTCTTATGGATTCTATTAACAGCTTTGTTGCTGCCATTGTGATTGCAGCGACTGCCTGACCTAGCTTTTGAATCAGCAATCAAAGTTTTATCAACACTTTATCGAACTGCCGATTCTATTAATTTTTCCCTACTATAGGAAAATGACAGATCTGTAGAATCTTAAAGGGTGGCAAACGGTTGGGTGATCCAGAACCAGAATCAGGGCACTCTGGATGGGTTCGCACGGGTTATTTGCTCATTGACATCGGTTATTCCACGGGTGCAACAGGAAAGATTCGCATGGGTATCAACCAAACTCAACAGAAGCGCAGAAACCTGGATTGGGCAGTGGATCGCACGAAGGATTTGTCGATTGCGGCAGAGCGCAAAAAATCTGGTCAATGGCTTGGCTTTTTGTTCAAGAATCTGTCCCTGATGGCAACGGGCGGAGCATTGATGTTGGGCTTTCTCAGCCTGATAGGGATATGGCACACGGGTAGTCAGTTTCTCAATAACTTGCGGTCTTGGTTTACGGTAGCTGAGCCGCCTGCCAAAGTCGATGTGCGGTCTACGGTCGTGCAGCAAGTGCGGGGAGCCAGCGAATTAACCACGGCGGTTTACAGCATGGAGTCAGTGGTGCCAACAAGTCGCGAACGCACGATTGGCGGCTATGTGATTGGTAAAACCACGTTGCTCTACATTGCTCACGGTGAAGTCAGGGCCGGGGTTGATCTGGCTGCCCTCCAGCCCAACGATGTACAAGTCAGTGACAATGCAATTCTGCTACGTCTGCCGCCGCCGAAAATTCTCGACAGCAAAATTGACGTTAACCGTTCCCAGGTTTACGACTATGACCGTGGCTTTCTAGGACTAGGACCTGATGTGGCACCGGAGCTGCAAGAATTAGCCCAGCGAGAAACCTTGAGCAAAATTGTGGCAGCAGCCTGCACCGATGGGGTGCTGCAATCCGCGAATGAGCGAGCCAAACTCGCAGTGAGCCAGCTTTTGACCACTGCCGGCTATAGCCAATTTACAATTGAAACTCAAACCCCCAGCCTGGAAGCTTGCATCGCCTCTAATGCTCCTGCCAGTGTTGTGCCTAGTGCGCCTCTGCCGAGTGGGACGGTACCGCCACCGCCGCCTGTGCCTAGTGCTACTCCGCCTAGTTCAGTCACACCTGAGACCATTGTTGTGCCGCAGCAACCTGCGATTTGACCCCTAGCCGAGCACATTCGTGATGTTTGCGATGACTGCTGCCCTCGCGTTTCTAGGATCACTTGGCAGGCGTCTCAATCAACGGCGACGCCTGCCAAAAGTTTACCTGCAGATTGTTGACAATCGACAAAATTGCTCATACAGTTTTAGCAGTAGAGAGTAGGTGGCAGTCATGAGCCAGAAACTAGAATTAGCTTTGCTGTCTTTACCGAAAGAACCCACGCCCGATGAACAGTCTTTGCGGATTCAGCTTGCTGCGGCCTATCGGTTAATCGATAAATTTGGCATGTCGGATCTGGTGGATACCCATATTTCGGTGCGCTTGCCCGGAACCGAGGATCATTTTTTGCTCAATCCCTACGGGCTGCTGTTTCACGAAATCACCGCCTCTAGTCTGGTAAAAATCGATTTGCAAGGGAACCGAGTTGATCCAGGCAATCAACATGTAAATCCTGCCGGCTTTGTGATTCACAGTGCGGTATATGCGGCTCAATCTGATGCGGTTTGTGTGCTGCATACCCATTCCCCCTATGCAATGGCGGTCTCAGCGTTGGAATGCGGACTGCTGCCCATTTCTCAGATCGCGCTTCAGTTTTACGATCGGGTGGCCTATCACGACTATGAAGGAGTCTCGTTGGAGTTAGAAGAGCAAGAACGCCTCCAGCGCGATTTGGGTAATCGAAACGTGATGCTGATGCGCAATCATGGGTTATTAACCGTAGGACGTACCGTTGCTGAGGCATTTTATCGAGCTTACTATATGGAAAAAGCTTGTGAGACTCAGATTTTGGCCCAATCAACCGGCAGTAAACTGATTTACCCGCCCGTTGATGTCTGCGAGAAATCGGCTACTCAACAAGAGTTTGACAATCTAGGTCAGCTTCAGTGGAATGCTCTATTGCGAATGCTCGATCGTGAAGATCCGTCCTATCGAGAGTAGTGCTTTCTATATTCTGGTCCTTGCCGCTCCCTAAATTTCTCATGCACGAGGGACTGCCGATCTTTAGTCCATCCCACGAGCCAGTCGTTTTAGAAATAGCAGGCGATGTTGGTGGAACGAGAGAACCAGCGGGTTCAAACTCCCCCACGGGTGGGGGATGTAGGGGGCGGCAATCCCTCGATTAGTCACCAGTTAGAGTTATGGGTACATGGTAGCTCTCCCTACCTAACATTCGTTCAGTCATTAATTCATGAGAAAAACCGCTTCTAGCCCAATTAATCCCCGCAGTTTAGATGTCCAGGCTGCTGATGTATTGCGGGAACAAATTCTATCCGGCAATTTACCTCCCGGCTCACGGTTGCTAGAGATCGAGCTATCCGAACAGCTCAATTTGAGTCGGGGTACGATTCGTTCGGCGTTGCAGCAGTTGACCTATGAGGGATTGGTCGTGCAGTATCCCTATCGTGGCTGCACGGTTTGTGGGTTGAGTTCGCAGGATGCTTGGGAGCTGTACACGCTGCGGCAAGCGCTAGAGAGTTTGGCAGCTCGATTGGCCGCAGAGGCAATCACACCCACTCAGGTGGAACTGTTGGAAGCGGCCTTGCAGCGAATTATGCAGTCAGCCAAACAAGGAAGCTGGAGCGAATTGGCCGATGCAGATTTTGCGCTGCACCAAGCCATTATTCAGTGCTCTGGACATCGGCGGCTGCAACAGCAATACAAGTTTGTAGAACAGCAGATTCGCCTATACATCATCTCTTCTAATGCGCTGCATCTCAATTTGGATGAGATTGCTGAGGAGCATCAACGGCTTGTTCAAGCCATTACCTCAGGTGATGCGGATTTAGCCGAGCAAATTGCAAAAGAACATAGTATTGATGGTCCGTTGTTAATTGAGTATCTACAGAAAATGGAAAGTCAAAAATCAACTTGAGTTAATAACTCTAGAATAGATTCGTTACTTCAATAAATCAGAACTAAAGGAGAAAAGAAATGCTCGACTTTGAACGTTACGAAGCACTGACGTTCGATTGCTATGGCACGCTGGTAGATTGGGAAACTGGAATGTTAGGGGCATTGAAGCCACTGCTTTCCCAGCATGGAGTTGAATTAGACGATGATGCTATTCTAGACCTATTTGCTGAATTTGAAGCAGAGCTGGAGCAAGGAGAGTACAAACCCTACCGTCAGGTATTGGAACAAGTAGTGCAAAAATTTGGTGAGCGGTTTGGCTTCTCGCCCTCGGAGGCCGAAAAAAGCGCATTGCCCGATTCGATCAAGCAGTGGCTGCCGTTTTCGGATACGGTTGATGCCTTAAAAACCTTGAAGCAGAAGTATAAGCTGGTAATTCTCTCTAATGTAGACGATGACTTATTTGCCGACACCGCTAAACACTTACAGGTTCCGTTTGATCAGGTGATCACAGCCCAGCAGGTGCAGAGCTACAAACCCTCGCTGTATAACTTCAAAACTATGATGCAGCGGCTTGGGTTGCCGAGCGAAAAAATTCTGCATGTCGGTGCTAGTATCTACCACGACGTTATTCCGGCCAGTTCTCTGGGATTATCAACAGTATTCGTAGACCGCAGGCACGATGGCAGCTCTGGTGCCGCTAAGGCTGCTGAAGGCAAACCAGACTTGCAGGTTCCCGATCTAGCCACTCTCGCTAAGTTAGCCCAATCCTAGGAGGCAGCATGGATGCACCCCCCAATCCCCAGCAGGAAATTGCGCCGGAATTCTGGCAGCTCGTCGATGCTCATTTGATTCGCTATGCTGGCGGCTTTGCGCCTCTGATTATTGAACGGGCAGAGGGCGCTTATGTTTACGACCACACGGGACGAGCGATTTTGGATTTTACGTCCGGGCAGATGTGTTCTACCTTGGGGCACAACCATCCGGCGATTGTGGCGGCGATTGAGCAAGCCTGTCGTGAGGCGATTCATTTGTTTAGCGGCATGCTGTCTCCGGCAGTGGTGCATCTGGCCCAAGCCCTAGCCGAACTGTTGCCACCCCAACTGCAAAAGGTGATTTTTCTGAATACCGGCGGCGAATCGAACGAAGCGGCCTTACGCATCGCCAAACTGAAGACTGGCGGCTTTGAAGTAATTGGCTTAAGTACCTCTTGGCATGGCATGACCGGCTGGGCCAATGCCAGCACCTATGCCGCCGCTCGCCGCGGCTACGGCCCTACCATGCCCGGTACGATGACCCTGCCCACGCCCAACTGCTACCGCTGCCCGATTCAACACTGCCGCGATTCCTGTGATCTCACCTGTCTAGAAGTCGGGTTTGAGCTAGTCGATAGCCAATCCGTAGGAGCCTATGCTGCCGTGATTGCCGAACCGATTCTGAGTGCGGGTGGAATGATCGTGCCGCCGGATGGCTATTTCCAACGCTTGAAGCAGCTCTGTGAAGCGCGGGGCATGCTGCTGATTTTCGACGAAGCGCAGACGGCCTTTGGTCGCTTGGGCCGCAATTTTGCCTTTGAACAAATTGGCGTATTGCCTGATATTCTAACCGTCTCGAAAACACTGGGCGGAGGTTTGCCCTTGGCAGCAACAGTCACCAGCGCCGAGATCGAAGCCGACTGTTATGCGAAAGGGTTTATTTTCTACACGTCCCATGTCTCCGATCCGCTACCCGCACGGGTGGGTCTAGCAGTGTTGCAGCTTCTGCAAGCAGAGCAGTTGGGTCAGCGAGCGGCGGAATTGGGTCAGTACTTGCAGCAGGGCTTACGAGAGTTGCAGAAAACCTATGAAATGATTGGTGATGTGCGCGGGCGCGGTTTATTGATTGGAGTGGAATTCGTCAAAGACCGCGACAGCCGTTTGCCGGATGAGCAGTTGGGCATTCAAGTGACTCAGCGCTGTCTGGAGTTGGGATTAAATGTGAATATTGTCAAAGGGATTGCTGGCATGGGAAGCGTATTGCGAATTGCACCGCCGTTGACTATTACAGTTGATGAGATTGATCAAGGTTTAGGTATTTTGGAACAGGCGCTACAAGATTGCTTGGCTTCTGGTTATTCCTGATGCAGCAGCGCCAAGATCTGTTGCAGAATCAAGGTGCTGACTCGCTGATTCCCGCTGGGGTTGAGGTGGATATGGTCTCGATAGATGGTTTCGGGCTGTTTGAGGCTGTTGAATAGGGGTAAACAGTCAATCAGCGGAATTCGATTAGTCTGTGCAAACGCCTGTAGGCGCTGTCTCGCTTTCTGTTCATAATCCCGTGGACCTGGAGGTTCAACTTCGCGTAGAAGAGGCGTCATCAGTAGCATAAATTTAGCGTTCTGTTTTTCAGCCAACTGCTGGATCTGCTGAACGGCAGCCAAGTTCGCTCCGACTCGATCACCGGCTTCGGCCTGAACAGCGGCTAGTTCCGGAATCGGTTTGGGTTTGAGCAGGTAGCGCTGTAGCACTTCGATTAAGCCCAGCACTGGCTTACGATTTGGATAATTCCGATCGCGCCCCACTACCACCGAAGTTGGAGCCGCCGCAAACAAATCATCAGTATTGATCACCAACACAATCATCTGAGCCTCAAAACTGCCGAATCGCTGGAGATAGGCGAGCTGATTGCGCGGTGCCCAGGAGTTGGCCGAGGCATTCAGAACTTCAACCTGGTGGTAGGGAAGGGATTGGGACTGAAGCTGCTGCTGAAGCAGGGCAGAAATGGTTTGGGATTGATCGGTCCACCAGCCGCCGTTGACAATCGAGTCGCCCAGCAGTAGGACCCGCAGGGTTTCCGGAGGACGGGTTGCCGTGATGTTAGGACTGCGCATCGAGTACTGGTTAATCGCAATTCGCTTACCGAAGCGGCGCGTTTGCTGATTTGGAGCGAGCAAATAGCCGATTTGCGGATCGGCAATATAGATTAACGGATTGCCAAAGCCAAACAGCCGCAGTCCCAATTCCAGCAAAAGTCCAGATGCCAGCAATCCAGCAATCCAGTGGTTCATGTTGCCTCCTAATACCCGCTACTCAGTGTGCCCTGATGGGGATGAATACCTGCATGGCAAAAAGACATTGAGAACTCTATTCGGCAATTGGATCATCGGCTGGAGGATGCCGACCGATTTCTAGGTCAGCCGCTCTGATATGAATAATTCTTTCCCGATTCAAGTCTAAAGTGGCAATTGTGGCTCGTCCAGTTGCAGTCAGACCTATGACTCGAAGTTTATCAGCAGACCAGACGAAATGCTCTCTCCATCTGTCCTGACGGGGATTGAATAACGGCACAGTTTCTCCCGATTCAGGATCGCTTGCAGTAACGCGATTAGTTTTCCGACGGTTGCAATGAAAACAGGCCAGAGCTAAGTTGTCCAGACTATCTGTTCCACCAAGCGATAAGGGCAAAATATGATCAACCGTGAATTTCACGTACTGCCATTGCTCAGATGCATGGCAATATTCACATAAATGGTTTGCCTGATGTCGTACTTGTTTTCGAACAGCTTCAGGAATTTTGTTGCGAGAAACCACCTTAACAAACCTACTGGTTTTCCTGAAAGAAAAGGTTACGAATCATGCGATTGACAAACCCCAAATAGTCATCCATCTCCTCATACGAGTTCAGTTCACGCTCTTCTGCCAGACTTAGGGCTGTCAATTTCTGTTTTTCTAACAGCTCTTCAATCCGGTTCTGCACCTCCTGAGATGCTCGAAAAATTGGCACGCCTTCTTCTAGTTCAATGCGCACTGCACCATCCATTGGCAGTGTGGCTGGAAGGGTGTTCAACTTAGGTAATGGTAGGATCATCTCAGCTTGTGAAATAACGACCTGTGAATTGATTATAGGTTTGAAATCCTCACATGAGACGATTGACTTTCAGCCTGCAAACTGTCGTTTAGCGCATTCATCACTAAGCTTAAAATCTCAGCTTGTAAACCTGTATCAAGAACGACTTGCCAAAAGCGGCGCACTGCGATAGGCTCAGTAATCACAACTGAAAATTCCTCAACTGGAAGCGTTCCAAGAGAGTGCGGGAACACCCTCAAGGAACTAACCACCAAACTGTGTAAGGCAGTCTGGTGGGCTAGAAGGCAGTTTAACACTCCACTAGCCACCTTAGCTTTGCTATGCAGACAAAAAGCGGGGTGGCTTCGGTTTTGGAAGCAATCGAGTTTTGAATGTTGAGTTTTGAATGTTGAGTTACTGGGCATCAATCTATTCAAAACTCAAAACTCAAAACTCAAAACTCAAAACTCAAAACTTGCTAAACCTAGTGGAGTTTTAGACTGCAGAACCATGCAGTGAACTGCACAAATATTTTAGGGCAATCGTCCGCCTTGATCAGGTCTGAAATTGATCAAGTATGCAGACAATTGCCCTTTATCCCAGCTCAATAGACGCAATCTACATTCTGTTTACCGAGTTGTTTACCGATGTCTGGCTTTCTATCGATAGTCTGGCGATTGAATATTCCGCAGCCGTGCTTCTGGACGCTTGAACCGATCCAACTGAGCTTCAAAAAACTTGCGGTTTGCCATCAGGTGCTCAGGATTGGAATCATCGAGCGGATACAGCAACGCCGTGCGCAACGCTTGGATGACGGCAGAGGTAACGCAGTACATCGAGCGCTGGAAGCTGATTGCTAGCTGAATCAGCATATCGTCTTCGCCCCGGCAGTGCCGCTTATAGTATTCCACCAAATAGGGCGGCAAAAAGTGCAGCATGTCTTGAGCCAGCAGTGTGGGCGGAATTCCAGCGGTTCCGACTGGGAACTTATCGGCGTAAAGCACGCCATAATGGAAGTCCTTCTGCTCTGCCGGAACCTGACCGGCTTGGGCATTGTAGGATTTGGTGCCTCGGAACGGGGAGGTGCGGTAGAACACAGCCTCAACGTAAGGCAGAGCAGCTTCGTAGAGCCACATAAAGCCCTTTGATTTGGGAATGATCTCGTAGCACTCGCCGTTAATGTAAACGTGATGGTAAATCGGACGACCCGCGATCGCGAAAATGCCGTTGACCAGGAAATTCATGGCATCGGGGACGCTGGCGATCTTGCCTTCGTCATACAGGTCAGACATCTCGAAGAATACGGGAGCCATCACTTCCCAGAACAGCCCTAGATTGGCATAGTAGGACATCTGCCGCACTTGCTCTAGGAACATATCGGGAAAGGCCTTGTATAAGCCCAGCATCAGCGGGTTGCCCTTGAAGTAGGCTTTGATGGCGCGGTCGGCATTTTGCTGATATTCTTCGCTATCCAGGTAGGCATCGAACTTACCCATGCCCATATCCCGGCCATGCCACAGCATTGCCCGCATACATTCTTCGGCGAATTCCATGTTAATGCGGTCGTGGTACCAGTGGTGCAGCAGTTTGGGCAGCTTTTTTTTCAGCTCGCCTTTTTCCATAAATTCCAGCAGTTCTGGGTGAGCGCTGCCGGTACCGCGCCAGATGCGGAGGTCGGCATTGTCGCCTGCATAGTGGTTTTGCCGCTGCAAGTATTCGTCGGAAATGAAGTACTTGAAAAACGGCAGCGGATTCAGAAATACCTGCTCGGCAATGTAAAGCAGATCGCGCCAGTAGAAGTCCATTGGCACCGCATACGCCTTATACAGCCCGATGATCTGCATCAGGTTTTCGGGCGTATCGGGTAACATAGCCCCACCCGCTTCTAACCGATGCACAATTTCAGCAAACTCGTGAGTTGAAGGCGGTAACTTAGTTGTGGAAGGAGGAATCAGAGTTGCAGTCATAGGTTTAGGTCTGGAGATGTAGGGTAAATTAGTCTAACGCTGGCAATTCGGGATTTGCAGTTGCCTGTACGGCTACTTGTTCAACCTGTTCAATCGCCGGAGCCGCGGCTACCATTGCCGTAGAGCTTGCTTCACTCCAGCGCACCAACCAGTTTGGCTGCACGCCCAGGAAAATAATTAGCCCTGCCAAAATCAATGCGGGCAAGCGGTCTTCAAACAGCACTCTGGGATAGTAGGCCGTCGCGTTATCCAAGCGACCGAAGCAGGTACGGTTGAGCAAAATCACAAAATAAACTGCCGTTAAACCTGTACCGACCACACCAACCAGCGTTTGAATCGGGAAAGTGCTGTAGCTGCCCTGGAAAATCAGAAATTCTGCCACAAATCCAGCCAAACCGGGAATACCCGCGCTCGCCATTGCGCCCAAAATCAGCAGGGAACTAATCGACGACAAGCCCCGAATCGGGTTCAGCAAACCATTCAGCACATCCAGTTCGCGGCTACCCACCTTCTGCTCGATCACGCCCACCAAATGGAACAGAATCGCCAAAATCAATCCATGCGCTACCATCTGGGACACCGAACCCACCAGCGCCAACGGAGTCAGAGCCGCTGCTCCCAGCAGAATATAACCCATATGTCCAATCGAGCTGTAGGCCACCATCCGCTTGATGTCCTTTTGTGCAATCGCCGCCATCGCACCATAGAGAATACTGATGGCCGCCCAAGTGGCTAGCAGCGGAGCCAGTTTCGACCACGCATCGGGGAACAGACCCAAGCCAAAACGGATCACGCCATAGGCTCCCAGCTTAGCCAGTACACCGCCGAGCAAAATCGCAATCGGTGCCGACGCTTCGACGTAGGTATCGGGCAGCCAAGTGTGGAAAGGCACCAGCGGAATCTTGATGCCAAACCCAACTAGCAGGACGCCCAGCAGCACGACCTGTAGCTCGATTGGCAGCTTTTGTCCCAATGCAGCTTCATAGCTAAAGTCAGAATTGCCCGTCAACCAAACCAAGCCCAGGAAGCCAGCCAGAATCAGCGCTCCCGAGATCGCCGTGTAGATCAAAAACTTAACTGCCGCATAGCCGCGCTTGGCTCCACCCCAGATCGAGATCAGCAGGTAGAAAGGCACTAATTCCAACTCATAGAACAGGAAGAACAGCAGCAGATTCTGGGCCAAAAACGCTCCGGCTACGCCACCGCAGACTAACAATATCATCGAGTAGAACAAGCGGGGGCGCTCGGTTTTCTCACTGCTGCTCAATAGAGCAATGAACGTGAGGATACTATTTAATCCCACCAGGACCAAAGCTAAGCCATCCATTGCCAGCTCATAGTTCATTCCCAGGGTTTCAATCCACGGCAAATACTCGCGGAACTGCAAGCCAGAATCCGACAGATCAAACTGCGTGAACAGCCAGATGGTCCAGAGCAGAACAACACCAGAAACAGCCAAAGCCGCATTGCGAACTTGCTTTGTAGGAACCGATTGCGGTAAACATCCAATCACAGCGGCACCGAGCATCGGCAGCCAAATCAGTACACTGAGCATAGACTTACAAAAGTGATGAGTTTTAAGTGATGAGTTTTAAGTTACGAGTTTTAAGTCATGAACTTGAAAATTCAAAACTCAAAACTCAAAACTTAGAATTAATTTCCGGTCAGCAGCGACACGATCTGAGTCGTAATCGACAGATGGGCAATGTAGGACCAGCTCACCCATAGCGCGGTCAAAACCACACCAACGGCGATCGTCAGAGCATAGAACTGAGTCTGACCAGAGTTGCCGTACTTGAGCGCTTCCCCGCCGAAGATAGACGACAGTCCTACCAGGTTTACCAAACCATCAACAATGTAGCGATCGACCCAGTCGGTAATGCGGGAAATAATGTCAACGCTGCCAACTACGCTCGAACGGTAGATTCTAGGCGTATAGAAATCGTAGGCAAACAGATCCTGCAGGGGCTTCCAGGGAAGCTGAACCGGCTTCTTCACATAGTTGCCCACATAGAGCACGGCACTGAGGCTTACTCCAAAAATGCTGGACCAAGTTAGTAACAAAGCTACATCTTTGTTCAGCGTTGCCCAGGCCGGCAGCAGCGACAGACTGTTGAGAATCATCGGCACATGCAGCACAAAGCCAGCCAGCATCGCCATTGGTAACGTTATGGCCCAGAGGTTTTCTGGCGACCGTACCGTCATGGGCTTGACATCACCAGCAAAGATGAGACCAAAGGTACGGGTGACGCTGAAGGCCGAAAGCGCATTAATCAGCAGCAGTAGTCCGACCACACCCGGACGAGTCGTCCACAGTTCATCGGCCAATTCCAGCATGGCCCAGAACCCACCCAGGGGAGGCAGTGCGATTAACCCTAGCGCTCCCACCACAAAAGATAAGCCAGTGATTGGGCGACGGCTCCACAGTCCGCCTAGCTGAGTTAGATCTTGCGTGATGTTGTTGAGAATAATTGAACCGCAGCTCGCAACTAGGGTTGCCATAGCCACTGCATGGGTAAGAACCAGCAGCAGAGCGGCGTCAGTTTGCTGTGCTCCAACAGCGATGAAGATGAGGCCCATATAGGCACTGACCAGGTAAGACAAAGACCGCTTCGTGTCGATTTGGGCAATCGCAATCAAGGTTCCACCAATTGCCGTGACTGCACCGATCGCAATCGCCGCATTCAGAACGAAGGGTGACATAGCCAGCACGGGTTCTAATTTAACTAACACCCAGGCTCCAGTAGCGACCACGACCGAGTTCCGCAGGATTGTACTGGGAATCGGTCCCTCCATGGCTTCGTCTAGCCACAGATGCAGCGGAAACTGAGCACACTTACCCATCGGACCAGCCAACAGCGCTAAACCGACAAGCGTGATTAATTTGGGATCCACTGTAGCTGTTTGTGCCCACTGAGCCAGTTCATCATAGTTCCAGGTGTGAGCCAGCGGATAGATCGCCAGCACGCCCATCAGCAAAAACAAATCTCCAATCCGCTTGGTCAGGAAGGCATCGCGAGCACCCGTCACCACCAGCGATTGGTTAAACCAAATGCCGATCAGCAAATAGGTTCCTAGCGTCAGGATTTCCAGAATCATGTAGCCGAAGAACAGGGAGTTGCACAAAACTAAAGCGCACATCCCGGCTTCAAACAAGGCCAGCAGTGCATAGAAACGCGCCCATCCCCAGTCCATTTCCAGATAACCGACAGCATAGATCTGGGCCAGCAGATTTAACCCGGTAATTAATACGATGGCACCTACCGTTAGGGCCGAAATCTCTAGCGGAACGGTTAAATCTAACCCCGCCACTTGCAGCCAAGCCGCGGATAAATACAGTGGAGGTTGATTTAATAAGGCTGGTAATGCTAGGACAGCATGGACAAAAGCAATAAAGGTTGTGATCGCATTAATATAGCCTGCGGGTCGGGGTCCGGTGCGGCGGGTAATTGCCGGAAACCAGAGAGTAGATAGCAACATCCCAACCAGCGGATAGCAGGGAATTAACCAGGCGGTTTGAGCAAGCCACTGAAACATCGATACCATCCTTGGTGCATCAGGTTGAACTGTTCTTGCGATAGGAAAGTCGAGCCGATAAGCGACAACGAGCTGAGCCGATAAGATAAATAGAACGAGGAAATTAAATCAGTTAAGAAGCTTGAAGCATTATAGACTTAAGTCTATCAGTTAAATCTAATCATATAGACTTTAATCTATATGAAGTCATATTAACCTAAGCCCTTGGCAAAGAAAAGCCCAGGCACAATTGAGAAAGCCAAGCCAATTGATAAGTAAACTTAAACAAAGCTTGTGATAGTTGTTGGCGGATATTAGGCCGGTGGGGTACGGCTCGTTTTAGCGAAAATTAATTATTATGTGGAAAGAATTTTCAGACGAGCAATTGAAAACGCTTCGTGCTATTTTCCGCCGCAGTCGCGCCCTTCCGTCCGGTGCGTTGGCTTCGAGTGAGCGAATCTGGGATTGGGCTGAGGATTCCCCTGCTTCTAAGGCTGCATCGGAGGCTGTCGCAGGGAGTTTAGAGGCACCGGCTCCGAACCCCGCTCCTTTGCGCCCGACTAATCTATTTGACTTGCGCCAGACTGTCATGTGCAATACAAACCCCCTACGGGCCAAAATCCTGCTGTTCTCGCTGTTGCATCACCGCTACCGCTCTGACCGAGTTGAGCAGGCATTTCTGCTCAAAGGCTACGAACTCGATAAACTGTTAGCGCGGATGCTGCAAACCTACGATCAGTTAGCTGTGCTCACAGTTCAACTGAAAAAAACCGCGCGACGATTAGATAACCCAGTCGAATATAGCCAGACTGCCGCAGCCATTTTGCGAGCTGTGAAACCACTGTACCAGGAATCGCCTGCTCCGCTCGTTCAGCAATCACCTCAAACCAAACTGAAGCCCTGAGCCTGAGAAACAACGAAGCCGCCGCTTCTATACTTAAGTCATTGGACACCTTAAAGATACTTAAGTCAATACATCTGGAATTTAACCATTGCACCTGGAAAGCCACCACTATGGGATCTGTTGGAGCCGCAGTCACCACCTTTCTAGAACAGTATCAATCGGGGCGAACCGAATTTGTGGGCATCAACTTAGCTGGATTAAACCTGGTACAGGCAGATTTGATTGGGGTAAATTTAAGTCGGGCTGATTTGCGGCGGGCATCGCTGATGCTGGCTTTTTTGAACCGCGCTCAGTTAAATCACGCTAATTTAGTGGCTGCCGATTTGAGTGGTGTGAATCTGAGTCAGGCATCGTTGCAAGCAGCCAATCTTCAGGATGCCATCCTCCACGGTGCTAACTTACAAGGAGCCAATTTGCGCAGCGCTAATTTGACCCTGGCGAATCTCCAGGATGTGAACCTGATGGATGCCGATCTGCGCAATGCCAGTCTAGAAGGAGCCAATCTAACGGGAGCCTGCCTCAGGGGCGCTAACTTCCGGCAAGAACGACGGCATACAAGCGCCAATCTGCGGGGCGCGAATCTGCGTAAGGCCGATCTACGGAGCGTTGACTTGACAGGGGTTGATTTATCCAAAGCGAATCTGCGCAAAGCCAATCTGCAAAAGGCGACTCTGCACAAGGTAGATTGCAGTGGCGCTAATTTAACCTATGCCAACTTGCAGGAAAGCTTGCTCACCGAAGCCAACTTGGCTCAGGCCAATCTACGCAAAGCCAATCTGAGTAACGCCAATTTAGAGCGGGCCAGTTTAACCAACACCGATCTAACTAATACTCAGCTTCAATCGGCTTTGTTGGCCGATGCCAAATTAACTCAAGCCTGCCTATTCCAAGCCAATCTGTCCTTTGCTCGATTGCTCCGGGCCGATCTGAGCCGTGCCAATCTTTACCAAGCGATTCTCCGAGCTACCAATTTAACTGATGCGTTTTTAGCACGAGCTGACCTGAGCCAGGCTGACCTGACCGATGCCATTCTGACCAAAGCAGAAATTAGTGCCGCCAATTTTGAGGACGCTATTCTGATTGGCACCACCATGCCCGACGGCCTAATCTACGAAGTTTAGGAAGTTTTAGGAAGTTTAGAGCATGGGTCGCCTATAAACTGCTTTGAAGATTCAATCTAACGTAACCTTGATTTGACTCAATCTCGTCAGTCAAAAATGGGGACGAACTGCGCAGTTGTAAGTTTAACAAAGAATCTTTAACAAAAGCCTGTGGCTTTCTGGGCCAAACTTTTGATGTCATGGTTCGCGCCCTCAAAATCTATGATCTAACATTTTAAGAATTCAATAAATTTGAATATTTTTCAACATTTGTCTGATTAAATAGGGAACATTGAAAAAACGAATTTCTGCTTAGTCCCCCCAATTGTTGGCTAAACAAAGTCAAGCCGGTTTCACTCGAAAATTTGTTTTTTTATATCTATTTTCTATTTGAGTCAAGAACCCTGGAGGCAAGTCTCCTGGGTTATGGCTCTGTTCTGCCCGCTTTTTAAAATCTTTTAGGACTCTGACAATGCTTCCTGCTAACCAGCATCCTCAAAACGAGCAGCCATTTGATACCGCCTCTTATCAGCCTGCCAACTACCAGCCCATCCATGCATCATTAGAACCAGTAGCAGAAAGATTAAATCGGTTTCAACCGGCATGCAGCCCTCTATGCAACAGCCATTGGCAGCAAACTGAGGCCGTTTTGCGACGCCACGCTCGCCAGCAGGCAGCGGTAGCCAATCTAGGACAACGGGCACTGCTGAACATCGACTTGCCTAAGCTCATGCACGAAGCGGTCACTACCGTTGCTCAAGTTCTCAAAATGCAATATTGCGCCATCTTTGAACTCTTACCCAATGGCAGCACGTTGATGCTTCAGGCTGGAACTGGCTGGCAACCAGGTCTGGTGGGGACACAGATGGGGACCCAGCCCAACTGGCTGTTTGGCTACACTCTGGCTCAGCGACAGCCGGTTGTGATTCGGGATCTGCTAATTGAAACACGCTTTGGCTGTCCCGCTCTGTTGTATAGCCACCGGATCAAAAGCGGGATCAATCTAGTGATTCCAGGTCAAGACCAGCCTTTTGGTATTTTAGGTGTCTACACCACAAAATTCTGGACATTTACTCAGGATGATATTCATTTTCTGCAAGCAGTTGCAAACGTTCTAGCAGCAACGGTTGCTCGCAAGAAATTTGAGGCACGCTTGCGGCTGATGGAACGGGCGATTGCGGCCAGCAGTAATGGCATCATTCTCACCGATGTTCAACAGCCAGATAACCCGATTGTGTATGTGAATCCTGCGTTTGAAGCCATGACCGGCTACAGTGCCAGCGAAATCTTGGGAAAGAACTGTCGCTTACTGCAGCAGGACGATCGGAAGCAACCGGGTCTAGAAGTCCTCCGCACCGCTCTGCGAGAAGTACGCGAATGTCATGTCGTAGTGCGCAATTATCGTAAGGATGGCTCTCTGTTTTGGAATGAGCTGCGGGTGGCTCCGGTTTATGATACCGATGGCTATTTGACCCACTTTGTCGGCGTGCAAACCAATATCACCGACCGCATTCGAGCCGAGGAGGCGCTGAAGGCAAGTGAACAAAAGTTAAACAGCATCCTCAAATCTTTAGAAGATGTGGTCTGGTCCTACTCCCTCACCGAAAATCGATTGCGCTACGTCAATCCAGCCACTGAGAAAGTATACGGTCGTCCAGTCCATGACTTTCTGCAGGATCCAGATCTCTGGTTTAAGGTGATTCACCCAGACGACCAGGCTCAGGTTCAGCAATCCTTACTACGGCTGTACCAAACTGGCAGCGGTGAAATCGAATATCGAATTTTGCACGCCAATGGAGAAGTGCGCTGGCTTTGTGATCGCTATCATGTCACCTACGATGCCCAGGGAGCACCCTTCTCGCTGGATGGGATAGCTACAGACATCACAGAACGCAAGCGCATGCAGGAACAGCTGATTCACGATGCTTGTCATGACAATCTTACTGGGCTACCCAACCGAGTGCTGTTTATGAAGCAGCTAGCTCAAGCGATTGCGCACTCAAAAAAAACTGCTGACCATTTGTTTGCGGTGCTGTTTCTCGATCTGGATCGGTTCAAACTCGTGAATGACAGTCTGGGACATCTAGTTGGCGATCAGCTCTTGGTGGCAATTGCCCATCGGCTAGCCAACTGCCTGCGTCCTAACGAAACGATTGCACGGCTGGGAGGCGATGAATTCACTGTTTTACTCGATGGCATGGAGCAGGTGCAGGAAGCCACTCACTTGGCCGAGCGAATTCACCAAGCGCTCCAGTTACCCTTTACCTTAAACGGTGAAAAAATCTTTGCCAGCGCCAGCATCGGCATTGCCCTCAGCGTCGATGGATATGACTCACCAGAGCAAGTCCTCCGAGATGCCGACATTGCGCTCTATCAAGCCAAAGGGCACAGCAAGATGTCCCACGCCGTTTTCGATACCGCTATGTATAACCAGGCTGTAGCACTCTTGCAGCTTGAAACTGATTTACGCTGGGCAATTGAGCAGCGGCAGCTCTGTATCTACTATCAGCCAATTGTTTGCCTGAAGACCGGAGCCATTGTCGGCTTTGAAGCGTTGGTGCGGTGGCACCATCCCGAACGCGGCTTGATTTCCCCAGCAGAGTTTATTCCTCTAGCCGAAGAGATGGGGCTGATCCTGCCCATTGGGCACTGGGTTTTGCAGGAAGCCTGCCAACAACTCTGTCACTGGCAAGCTCAGTTTCCGCAAGCCAGTGCTTTAACGATTAGCGTCAATCTTTCTGCCAGACAGCTCTTACAGCCCGATTTGGTGGAGCAGGTGGCTCAAGTGCTGCAAACTACTCAGCTCAATCCAGCCCTGCTAAAACTGGAAATTACGGAAAGTGGAATTATCCAAACTGCCGAACCAACAGCGCTGCTGAGTCAACTCAAGGCACTACAACTCCAGCTTTGCATTGATGACTTTGGCACGGGCTATTCGTCGTTGAGCCGGTTGCAGCAATTTCCGATCGACACCTTGAAGATTGACCGCTCTTTTGTAAGCCAGATGCATGAAACCAGCGAAAACGATGAGATTGTGCATGCGATTATTTCGCTAGCCCATAACCTGGATATGGACGTTGTGGCCGAGGGCATTGAGGTCGCGGAACAATTTGCTCGATTAAAGGCGCTTC
This sequence comes from Leptolyngbya sp. NK1-12, assembly GCF_032598965.1. NCBI lineage: Bacteria > Bacillati > Cyanobacteriota > Cyanophyceae > Leptolyngbyales > Leptolyngbyaceae > Leptolyngbya > Leptolyngbya sp. NK1-12. The sequence continues at coordinate 2,897,628 of NZ_CP053586.1, read as the reverse complement.
GTTGCGAACAAGGGCAGGGATATTTTTTCTCCCCACCCCTGCATGCTGCTGCAGTAGCGGCGTTGATTGCCCAATCACCCAAGTGGTAACTGACAACTGGTAACCGACAACTGGTAACCGACAACTAGTAACCGATCAGCCGCCTGGTAACTTCATGTTTTCCAGCCCGGAAACAACGCGAGCTGAGGTGATCCGGTCGCCTGGTTGAATTTGATCCACCACTTCCATGCCGCTCGTGACATAGCCAAAGACAGCATATTTGCCATCCAGGAAGTCCAGATCGGCGAGGGCAATGTAGAACTGGGATGATGCCGAATCGGGTGGGTTAGAACGGGCCATTGCCACTGCGCCACGTGTATGTCTCAGCTTTGGGGCTTCCGTAATGCCCGCCGTATCAAAGGTTTTGCTGTAAATCGGCTGATCGCCATCTGTGGGTCTGATTTCTAGCGGAATGTAGCGCGGTTGAGCCGTTGCTGGATCGATAAAACTGCCGGTCCCCAGTCGGTCAATTGGGAAGCTGGGATCTTTGCCCTGCGGATCGCCACCCTGCACGACAAAGGGCTGAGGCTCACGCACCACGCGGTGAAAAGCCAATCCGTTGTAGACTCCTCGATTCACGAGGTCAACAAAATTCCCTGCCGTGATTGGCGCATCGGCTCCATCAACTCGAATCACGATCGGTGAACCCTTGACGACCAACTCCACGGTAGCTTCGCCTAACAGCTGGGGCAGATTGTTGAACTGAGGATCCACCTGGACAACGGCGCTGGGGGAGGCTGCAGTCGGTGATGCGGTAGGTGAGACTGCCGCTGTAGGACTCTCTGGAGCCGTGGGACTAGCGGGAGTTGCCGTATCTTGAGCGGTGTTGCCCGTGCAACCCGACAGAATTAGCAAGCTAGCTAACAGACAGGAGGTGATCCAATAGCCCATTCTGATTCGCATGTTTAACTCCTCTACAACCCTTCTAAGGGAACGGCTAGAAACCGGGCTAATTCTGCGCCCTGATTTTCTAATTCTGAAAGGGCAATCGGCTGCCCGACGCGCGTCAGGGGAATATCGCCTTTGCCTTTGATACGCAGGTACAGTGCTCGCCGTGGATTTAGCCCTTCTCGAATTTCTACCCGAATCGACTGCACGTCAGTTAGTGGATGCGTCACTTCGATCTTGCGATTCTTGCCCGGAAACCCCCAGCGAAAAATTGTGAGTTGGCCGGTCTCGCGGTTGAACTCGTTATAGCCACCGCCCACATCCCAGGCAATGATTAGCCATAGGTACAGCGCCAGGAGGGTTCCTGCTATACCATAGAACCCCATGGCTACACCTTGCGGAATGAAGACCAACTGGGTAGGGTCCGAGAACGGCAGTAAATTGACTTTGAAATAGCTGGAAAGACTCGACAGCAGAAAGCCAACTCCTCCAAGCGTCGTGGCCGCCGCCCAAAAATAGTTACTAGGACGACGTGCCCCCAAGACGGATTGACGCAAAACTAATTTATTATCCGGCTTATTATCCGGTTTCGAGGCGAGCGGTACAGCCATAGATGAAAACGACCAGTTTACAAAATTTACAAAAGCACACAAGCGTAAACGCCACAGATTCTAATTTTAGGGTTTGCCCTCCAGGAGAGCCAAACGCGGGTTTGCAGCATCTGGAATGATTAGAAACTGCAATAGGCAAGCATTTGATAAGAACAGTACATGTCAGATTGTAAAAATTTTCATATCTCCCTATCATATAGAAACGTTAACTCCTCTCTCAGCAAACCTTGATAGGTATTTATTCCGGGTGCTTAGAGGGGAGATATGGACAGGTACCGGTTTTAATATCGGTTGATTGATCCATATTCCGATTAGCGTCAACTTCAAGGTTGGTTTCCCTCTTAGCTGAACGAGTTTCTTAAAGACGTTCGGTAACTGAGGATGCATTGTCATATTAAGAGGATATGAAATGACCATAGCAATGGGGAGAGCGCGAGCAGAGCGAGGATGGTTCGACGTCCTCGACGACTGGCTCAAGCGCGACCGTTTCGTCTTCGTCGGCTGGTCCGGCATCCTGCTGTTTCCCTGCGCCTACCTCGCGCTCGGCGGCTGGCTGACCGGCACCACCTTTGTCACCTCCTGGTACACCCACGGCATCGCCTCCTCCTACTTGGAAGGCTGCAACTTCCTGACCGCCGCCGTCTCGACTCCTGCTAACTCACTCGGCCACTCGCTGCTGTTTCTGTGGGGACCCGAAGCCCAGTGGGACTTCACCCGCTGGTGCCAACTCGGCGGCTTGTGGACCTTTGTGGCCCTGCATGGCGCGTTTGGCTTAATCGGCTTCATGCTGCGGCAGTTCGAGATCGCTCGGCTTGTGGGCATCCGCCCCTACAACGCCTTGGCCTTCTCGGGTCCGATTGCGGTGTTTGTCAGCGTGTTCCTGATGTACCCGTTGGGGCAGTCGGGGTGGTTCTTTGCACCCAGCTTCGGCGTAGCGGCAATTTTCCGCTTCATCTTGTTCATCCAAGGGTTCCACAACTTCACGCTCAATCCGTTCCACATGATGGGGGTCGCTGGCATTCTCGGTGGTGCCTTGCTGTGTGCGATTCATGGAGCGACGGTGGAGAACACGCTGTATGAGGATGGGGACAAGGCCAACACCTTCCGTGCCTTCAACCCGACCCAGAGTGAAGAGACCTACTCGATGGTGACGGCCAACCGGTTCTGGTCGCAGATCTTTGGGATTGCCTTTTCCAACAAGCGGTGGCTGCACTTCTTCATGTTGTTTGTGCCGGTGACGGGCTTGTGGATGGCGAGCATTGGGATTGTGGGGTTAGCGCTGAACCTGCGAGCGTATGACTTTGTGTCGCAGGAGATTCGTGCAGCGGAGGACCCGGAGTTTGAGACCTTCTACACGAAGAATATCTTGCTGAACGAGGGCATCCGGGCGTGGATGGCTCCTCAAGATCAGCCTCATGAACGTTTTGTATTCCCCGAAGAGGTATTGCCCCGTGGTAACGCTCTCTAATAATTCAATTATGATGAGCGGTCGTGACCAAGATTCCACCGGATTCGCCTGGTGGGCTGGTAACGCCCGTCTAATTAACCTGTCTGGTAAGCTGCTGGGCGCTCATGTGGCCCATGCTGGTCTGATTGTCTTCTGGGCTGGAGCCATGACTTTGTTTGAAGTGGCTCACTTCATTCCGGAAAAGCCCATGTACGAGCAAGGACTGATCCTGCTGCCTCACCTCGCCACCTTGGGTTGGGGTGTCGGTCCGGGCGGTGAAGTCATCAACACCTTCCCCTACTTTGTGGTTGGGGTTCTGCACCTAATTTCGTCTGCCGTGCTCGGTTTGGGCGGCATCTATCACGCGATTCGTGGTCCGGAAGTGCTGGAAGAATACTCTTCCTTCTTCGGCTACGACTGGCGAGATAAGAACAAGATGACCACTATCATCGGGATTCACCTGATCCTGTTGGGCTGTGGTGCCTTCTTGTTAGTATTGAAAGCCATGTTCTTTGGCGGCGTTTATGATACTTGGGCACCGGGCGGTGGTGACGTGCGCGTCATTACCAACCCCACCCTCAACCCAGCCGTGATCTTTGGCTACCTGCTCAAGTCTCCGTTTGGTGGCGAAGGCTGGATTGTCAGCGTCAACAACATGGAAGACATCATTGGCGGTCACATCTGGGTTGGTTTCATCTGCATCGCCGGCGGTATCTGGCACATCCTGACCAAGCCGTTTGGTTGGGTGCGTCGTACCTTCATCTGGTCGGGTGAAGCTTATCTGTCCTACAGCCTTGGTGCGCTGTCGCTGATGGGCTTTATTGCTTCCACAATGGTGTGGTACAACAATACCGCTTACCCCAGTGAGTTCTATGGCCCCACGGGTCCGGAAGCGTCTCAGGCTCAAGCCTTGACATTCTTGATTCGTGACCAGCGCCTAGGTGCTAACGTTGGTTCCGCTCAAGGTCCGACTGGTTTGGGTAAATACCTGATGCGTTCTCCGACCGGCGAGATCATTTTCGGTGGTGAAACCATGCGCTTCTGGGACTTCCAAGGTCCTTGGCTGGAGCCGCTGCGTGGACCCAACGGTCTAGACCTCGACAAGATTAAGAACGACATTCAGCCTTGGCAGGCGCGTCGTGCAGCTGAGTACATGACGCATGCACCACTGGGTTCGCTGAACTCGGTTGGTGGTGTGGCGACTGAAATCAACTCAGTCAACTTCGTGTCTCCGCGCGCTTGGTTGGCAACCTCTCACTTTGTGCTTGGTTTCTTCTTCTTGGTAGGCCACCTGTGGCACGCGGGTCGTGCTCGTGCGGCTGCGGCTGGTTTCGAGAAGGGAATTGACCGCGAGTCAGAACCCGTACTCTCGATGCCTGATATTGACTAAGTTAGGCTAATTCTCCTTAACTTGTGTTTGGCTCCTGCTTTGGCGGGAGCCTTTTTGTATAGGTGAATTATTCAATTGCCTTTGGTGGTCTAACGAGATGGCAAGAGTCGAACAGCCTAGGCTAGGTTTCCTGGTTGCCGGCGGTCATAGCAGTCATCACAGCCTGCTGGCTGACCTGAGCATAAATGCCTTTCAAATGTTCGAGCACCAACTGGGCGGCAGCAGAACTGTGGCTAGTCGAAATATCGGACTTGAGCGGAATCGGGCCAAGCAAGTCTAGAACCGTTTCACTGCTGGGTGGTGGTGTAATTACGACTAGCGAGGGTTCGAGTTGCTCGTTGTATTGCCAAAACGATTGCAGGTCAATTTGAGGTTCAGAGGTAGCCTCTGAGATTTCGGAAACCGACTCCGCCTGAGTGCTGCGCATTTGTCGCAGGGCTGTGATGATCTGCTCTTTGGTGCGACCCCGCAATTGGAATAGCACAAACGGATCTTCGCTGAAGCGGTCGCCAAGCACGTAATAAACTGCCCCAATATGCTTACAGGGATTGGCTGGGTCCGGACAACTGCATTTGCTGTGGATATCAAACTTGGTCAGCGGAAACAAGCTCAGCCCATTTGCTGTAAACACTTCCTCAATGTTCTGGGGCATTTCACCCGCCAGCAGCTTAGCCGAAAAAATGGCGCGTTCCGACAGCGACTCGATCACATACTGCCACTGCTCATCATCAAACGGATCCAGCGATAGCGAGACCCGATAGGGTTCTGGTGCCGTTCCCTGAACTAACGCCTGCACTTTAGCGCCTTGAAACTCAATTTTGAGCACATTGCCTTCGCGGGCATAGTTGCGGGCACGGGCCAAGCGGCGCACCCAACCAAACGACTCCAAAACATCAACCCAGCGCTGTGCCCACCATTCTCGATTGGACTGAGTATCGTATGACTGAGTATCGTAGGTCATCGTTGTGGCTATTTTGAAAAATTCAGTAGGAATGCAGTGATTGTAGGATTGTAGCTTTTCCAGTTCTAACCCCAGCTAGCCGAAGTATCATCAATTACCAGAGCTGCCAGGGCAATTTGATTCGGTTTTCCCTCTAGTCATCCGTCTGGGGGAAGTGGCTCTCTTCACTTTTAAGCCACCCTTAATCAATAGGGTATCGTGAATTGCCCAACCCTGACCCAGCACCAAGGAGGTGAAATGATTGAATCCAGCTCGATTCCGAATTCTGAAACCTTTGCCTCAATTGTCTAGGCTGGCTTGGATGCGGCATATGAGCAAGGGATACTGCATTTCGGTTGGAATCACAGCTTTACTCTATTTTCTAGTAGCAAAGCTTGTGTTTTCCAGTTTGCAGTTGGGTATTGAACCATCTCCGGTCTGGCCTCCGGCAGGCATTGCGTTGTTTGTGTTGCTACAGCAAGGGCGCTGGGTGTGGCCGGGTGTGGCGCTGGGCGTGTTGCTGGTGGGATCGTGGCTGGGGGTTTCCGGATGGTTGGCACTAGGATCAGCGATTGGCGCGACGATTGAAGCGGTTTTGGGCACCACCCTACTGCGGTGGAACGGATTTTGCGACTCGCTGGAGCGCTTGCGAGATGTATTGAGTTTTCTGGTTCTAGCAGTGCTGATTCCGCCCATTTTGAATGCCACGATCAGTACAGGTACCGCTGTCTCCTTTGGCCACCTCAGCCAGCAACTTGCAATTCCGACTTGGTGGACCTATTGGTTAAGCGACAGCACTAGTATTCTGGTGTTCACTCCTTTCTTATTAGTTCTACAACCTCAGCAACTGCGATTTCGGAAACCTGAATTATTTGCTCTGCGTTTTTCGGCTCAATGGCTGGAGCGCCTGCTCTGCTTGAGCCTCTTGGCTGGAACGAGCTGGCTGGTGTTTCACTCACGCCTGCCTGAAATTCTGGTGAACTACCCAATCGAGTATCTTCCGTTTCCCTTCGTAATTTGGGCGGCACTCCGACTGGGGCAGCCGACAGGGATTATGGCTAGCTTTCTGTTGGCTGTGATTGCTATTAGTGGCACCATTGCCGGTAACGGTCCATTTGTAACGATGGCCAATACATTGTTAGTGCGGGCAAACCTGCTGAGCCGAACTGAGGCCAATCATCAGATGGTGTTGCTGCTCCAGACGTTTTTGGGCGTCATCACAACAACTGGCTTGCTGTTGGCTGCCGTGACCACCGAACGTCAGCGAGTTGAACGCTTGCTCAGGCACAGTCAGGCGAGCTTAGCCAAGGCCCAACATTTAGCTCGGCTGGGAAACTGGGATTTTGATTTTCAGCAACAGCGGTGGACTTGGTCTGATGAACTCTATCGGCTCTTGGGATTTACTATTGCCAGTGTGGTGCCGAGCCAGCAGGCGTTTCTGGCCGCCGTCCATCCAGAAGACCGACCCCGGGTAGAGCAAGCTATTACTCGCGCCTTGGAACAGCGGATTCCTTACCGCATGGATTACCGCCTGCAACTGCCTGATCACACTGAACGCATTATCGAGGAACAGGTGGTAATTGGACCCCAGACGGCCACCGGAACCGTGCTTGATATCACCGAACGCAAACTAACTGAAGCCAAGCTGCGCTTGAATGCTGAGCGCAATCGGTTGTTGAGCGAAATGGCATTGCGGATTCGGCAGTCACTTGACCTCGACCAGATTCTGAATACGATTGTGCAGGAAGTCCGGCAAGTCTTGCAGGCCGATCGGGTATTCATCTGTCGGTTCGACGCTGAAGGCAACGGCTGGGTTGTGGCGGAATCGGTGTTGCCTGAATGGAACTCGGCCTTATCCATGACTTCAGATGCTAGCGTCTATCCTGAAATTCAAGCTATTTTTGCCGAGCGGCATCTCTGCATCGTCAACGATACATCCCAACAGGAGCGTACCCCTTTCATTCGGCAATATCATGACCGCTATCAGGTCAAGGCGGGGATGGGCGTAGCGATTACCTCCGATCCAGAAGCAGTAGAACATTGCCGTTTATTTGGGCTACTGATCGTGCATCAATGTTCTCACCCACGCGAGTGGCAGCCGCTAGAGATCGAGCTGATGGAGCAACTAGCGACTCAAATCACGATTGCCATTCAACAGGGCCAGCTTTACCAACAAGTGCAGCAGCTGAATAGTAATTTAGAACAACAGGTGGCAGAACGGACGCTGCAATTGCAAAAGAACCTGGAGAAGCTAGAAGACATGAATGAATTACAGGATGTTTTTCTACATGCGATTGCCCATGATTTACGGACAACGATTATGGGAACGCTGATGGTTTTGAAAAATTTCCAGCAACATCCAGGTGATGAAATTTCGATTCCCCGTTCCCTACTAGAGCGAATGACCCAATCAGGCGAAACCCAGCTCTGTAAGTTGAATGCCCTGCTCGAAGCTTACACAAATCGTACCGAAGGAGTGGTACTCCAGCCAGAGCCGATGCAAGTACAGGAACTGCTGCAAACGGTTGCAACCGACCTCAAACCGTTACTGGAGCGAAACCAAGCCACGCTAGAGCTGGCAGTAGACCAGTTGCCTCCAGTGCTGGCGGATGGAGAACAGCTTAGACGAGTGTTCCAGCAACTCTTGCTCAATGCGGTGAAGCACAATCTGCCTGGAGTGCACATTACAGTTGAGGTCAAACCAGAACCGCAGTGGTTGCGTTTTATTGTGGCAGACAATGGCAAAGGGATGAGTCAGTCGCAGCGGGAACGGCTGTTTGATCTCAAACTGGGCGCAGGACCAGATCGGCAGTTGACAGGTATCGGCGTTGGTCTCTGCCTCTGTCAACAAATCATCACGGCTCATGGTGGCCAGATTGGCGTAGAAAGCGAAGTGGGCCACGGCTCGCGCTTTTGGTTCACCCTGCCACGCTAGCGGGCGCACTGAGAACGATCCAAAACAGACTTGTAAACTTGAATCATCTGTTGCCCGATCGCCTGCCAGCTATAGTGCGTCAGGGCATGGGTTTGGGCCTTGGCTCCCCGCTCGATCCGATTAGCTGGATTAGCGAGAGCAAATCTCAACTGCTGGATTAAGAAATCAACCTCACAGGTACAGATCCAGCCCGCTTCAGCCTGCGCAATCTCCTGCCAAATATGAACCTGATCGGAAACAATCACAGGCACTCCTACGGCCATTGCCTCTGCTACTGCAATGCCAAAATTTTCGTAATAGGATGGCAACACAAACAAATCGGCTGCCTGCAAGAGCTGGACCTTAGCAGCTCCAGTCACAAAGCCAGTCATGGTAGTACAGTGTGCTAAAGGTGAAGCCTGAATCTGGGCATGAATCTGATTCTCATAGTTTGGATCCTGTGGATTGGCCCCTGCTAATACGAAATGAAACTCCACTCCTTCTGCCAATAGCTGCTCCAATGCCGGTAGCAACAGATCTAACCCCTTCTTCGGATCAATGCGCGACATGAACAAAACTAGTGGCTGATCTAAGGGCAGACCCAACTGTGAGCGGATCTGGTCCTTCTGGATGGGTTCAGCTATATTTGGCAGCTCAACGCCCAAAGGCAGCACAACGTCACGGGTTACGGTGCCGAACCGTTCAGATACCTTTGCTTCCTGATCGCTAGTAAAATGCACTGCCGCTGCTCCTGCTAGATTGGGGCGTTCTATCAGGGCTGCATAAAGTCGTTTGAGCTGTTTTTTCTTTTGTAAGTCGGCTGGATCAAGGGTACCTAAGGGCCGCAGAATGTAAGGCAACTTCTTCCAACGAGCGATTGCCGCTGCTGCACTACTAACCGGTGAGAATAAGGCATGAATATGAGCGATATCATACTCGTGAGCATGATCGACAAGCCAGTTTAATAGAAGCGGCGAAAACTTATAGCGACGAAATGGTGAACAATGAAAATAACGAATCTGATATCCATCTTGGAGTACCGCTCGATCAAGCGGCACATCGAGTGGAGTCTGGCCCGTATCGCCGTTGGCATCAGTGGTCAGAATAGTCACATCAATGGCTTGCGCTGCCAGACTTTTTGATAGCCCCAATACCATTTGGCTAGGGCCACCATAGACTAAAGATAGGGATGGAACAATTTGCAGAACTCGCAATGATTTCATAGATGAAGTTAAATCAATAAAGGCAAGATAAGGTTACGAGAAACAGTCAAGGATCATGGCTCAGTCTGAATACGTGCAGCCTAAATACGTTCAGCCCAAATACGTTCAGCCCAAATATGTAAGGTGTTACCAAGCTAACTACTGCCAAAGGAGTAGCAGCCTTCCGACCTTTTGAGTGATGATCTTTGAGACATAAGCGGGGTAAGTTTTTAGTAAAGTGCAACATTACTGCACTGGACTGCACTGGACTAGGCATGGAGTAGAGCCTATCGAAATTAAATTTGCTGTCTGATAATCACATTGAAGATATTTTGAGGTACATGTTATGGCTTTGAAAACAATTGATGAATATGATCTGAATTCAAATCGTCAGCCGGGTAGCTACAGAATTAGCGGATTTGGCGTGTATTCTGACTTGGTAGCCGGCATGTTGGCTAGCAAAACCGAAGAAAAGATTGGTACTGTAGCCAATGCGTTGGTGGATGACATGGGTCAGATTCAGTACATCGTGGTTGATCTAGGAACCAATCCTTCAGGCAGAGAAGTTCTGCTTTCGGCGGACCGGGCACGAATTGACCAAGACCAGCGTCGCGTGTATGCTACGGGGCTAAGCAAAGAGCAGGCTGAGCAACTGCCAGCATACAATTCGCAAATGCAGTACTAACTTGAACTGACACTAGCACCCCTTACATATCGCCGACCATTTGGTCGAGTTGAGTATAGCGCTGGCCGTCATTCCATAGCGAACCCAGCAAGGTTTTGACGGCTGCCAAACAACCTAGAATATAAAAGATAGCGCGACTAATGATACTAAGCGGCGAGCCACTTTTACAGCAAGGTGGATGCCCCAAAACTTGGCAATCGAATAAGTCAGTGGATAAACGCAAAAATTGAATAGGAGTCAAATTTTTTAGACCCATCAAAAAGTTGTTGTGATAGAACGTGATTTGGTATTTGAAGGAGCGCGTACTAATATCGTGGCAACCTCCTGATTCTTCGCCCAAATGAACCAGGTGGGCTGTTGGGTCGTACCAAATTTTGTAACCGGTTTTGCGGATGCGTAAGCAAAAGTCAGATTCTTCGCGGACTGCGCTGCCTTGAAAGCGTTCGTCAAACCAGAGACTGTGCTGTTCAAACAAAGCGCGTCGAAACGACATATTGCAGCCCCTTGCTGTTAGTACCTGCTGTGGTTTGATGGTATGCACCAGATTTAGGCTGTACCAAGCGGTACCCGGATCCATTGCTTCGGGTGGCAAATCTTCAATAATTAAATTCGGATCGGCTTCGGCTAACTTCATGCGGTCCAACACTCGTCCGGCCACGGCACCAACATCCGGGCGCTCTACAAAGTTGCGCACATGCATCTGCAAGAAGTTGGGCGGCAGCAGCACATCGTCATCCAAAAAAACAATGATTTCGCCCCGCGAGCGACGCACGCCATAGTTACGGGCACCTGGCAAACTAGCCCAGTTAACCCGAAACCAGCGGATTTTTTGCTCGGCGGCTAGTTGCTCCAGGTATGCCTGCGTTTCCGGCTCATGTTGGGCAGTTTGATCGACGATCAACAGCTCATAATTGGGATAATCTTGTTGCAGCACATTCGCCAGCGTTTCCCGCAGCACTTGCTCGCGTCCATAGGTGGGAATAATCACCGAAACCGAGGGCACCATGACCTATACCTCCTGTTGAAACTTGCTTAAATTTGCTTTAATTCGCTCAGACTTTCGTTCTTACTGTTCCCGCTATCACCTTCGTCGCTGCTTTTTCTTTTTCTTCTTCTTTTTTTTCTTCTTGCCTTTCGGATTACTTTCCTGTTCTTCCTCTTCGTCTGGCTGCAATTTGGCTAAACGCTCAATTTCTGGCAATTTGAGAATTACACCCGCAAAAAACCAGTAGTAGACCGCAACCGGATCGACATCGAGTGGGTAGTAGTAGGTGTTATAGCTGATAAATAGAACAAACACCCAGAGCGTGGCCCCATAGCTGCGAATATTGCGATTACGCACCGAGCGATAGGCTTTGAATGTCACCATCGTCAGGATCGTCACCACGGCTAGAAACGCCAGTGTGCCAAACGGACCGATTTCGTAGATCAGCTTGGGGTAGTAGGTTTCCACTAGCTCGGTTTTGCCCAGCGCACGGGCCGAATTGGTCGCCCGTCCCAATCCGGCACCCAGTAGGCCGCCTTCTTTTAGCGACCAGAAAAACTGGGCACGAATAAACGCATCGGGAGGGGAAGCCGCCCAGCGCACAATAAAACTGTTAATCCGCTCCTGCACTGTAGCTGCATTTTGCACCGCTGCCACACTCAGCACGATACCTAACCCAATGGCGATTGGAATAAATCGCTTCAGATTGGCTACCTGTCCGGTGAGGATCAACAATAGTCCCGCGACGGTAGGCACTAGCGCTAGAGCAATCCGTTGCCCAGACACCACAGCCAGCACAAAGGTCATTCCCAAGGCGCTCAATCCCAGTATGCGGCCATAGAATTTGGGATCGCTGAAAGCCGAGGCAAAGGCAAAAAACGTACTGGAAATCAGAAACCAACCCCACTGCCACGGTGCCACAAACGTACCGGGTAGCCGAATTACTCCCTGTTGCGGGCTGTAGAGCAACGATCCGCCGACAAAACAGCGCGCCTCCAGCGATGCCTTGAACAGATCGGCTCCTTCGGCAAAGCGCGTGCCTGCACATTTCCCTGTTAACAGCATCAGGTACTGAATGAAGGCTAAACCGCAGCAAATCAAGATCAAAATGCTGGATAGGCGCATCAAAAACAGCATTTCTTTCTTGTTGCGGATCAGGTAGTAGGCACAAGGAATCAGAGGCGCATAGCCAATCAAAACCTTGAGGCCCAAAATTCCCATCGCAATCGGCTGCTCACCGCCTTTGCCAAAGAACTGCTGATACGTGTTGCTGGCTAGCATCGTGAACGTACAGCAGACCAGCAGAATGATCAAGGGCGTCACTAACTGCTTAGGAATCAGAATCGGCAATCGTTCGCGGCGGCAATGTTGATAGATACCAATTAGGGCCGGTAGATAGAACCCATCCTTGGCGAGCTGCAAGAGGGGACTGTTACCGATCAAATAGGTGATGGTGCCGCCAAACGGCATGTAGATTAAAAATGCCCACAGCGCCAAACGCGGATATTTAAACGAAAGCGACAGGCACAAGATGGCTACCACAACCGCCACAGCGACCTTAGGGCCACCAATTAGCCCCAACGGTGCGCTGACAAACAGGGCAAATAGGAACGAGAAAATCGTGAAATTGGTAACTTCTTTGCGAAGTCGGGCGGCTTTGCGCTTCTGTGCTAGCTTTTCCTTCAAGCTCAATTCGCCCTGACCAGGCGAGTTGGCTTGAGTGGGAGGCGGTTGGATCTGGGGTCTACTGACTAGCACTATGAATAGGTGCAGCTCTACAACGTTTGCGGTTTGTCCTTGTTAGTTATTCCCGACCGTGAGGGTGGAGTAACGTAGGGTGGGAAGGGGGTGCGTACAGGCGTTTTGCAAAACGCCTGTACAATACAGTGTCTAAATTAGGGTGTTTAGTCGGATCTGATGTGAGTTTTAAGTTTTGAGTGTAGGTCCTATGAACCAGCAGGTTGATATTATTGGGTTGTTGCCAGCAGGCGGACAGGCGACGCGGCTCTCACCGTTGCCTCTCAGCAAGGAACTGTATCCGCTTGGCTTTCGCGTTGATGCAGAGGGCAAACCCAAGCCCAAAGTAGTGGCGCACTATTTATTAGAGAAGATGCAGCGAGCCGGGATTCAGAAAGCGTTTTTTGTTCTGCGTCCGGGCAAATGGGATATTCCAGCCTATTTTGGCGATGGGGCAATGGTGAATATGCATTTGGCCTATCTGACGGTGCATGTGCCCTATGGAGTGCCCTACACGTTGGACCAAGCCTATCCGTTTGTGCAACAGGCAATTGTGGCCTTGGGCTTTCCGGATATCTTGTTTCAGCCTGAAGATGCCTATGCGCAAGTTCTAGAGCGCTTACAGTCCGGTGCCGCCGATGTGGTGTTGGGGTTATTTCCCACCGAACAGTACTGGAAAGCTGGTATGGTGGCCTTTGATGCGTCGGGCCGGGTTCAGCAAATCATCGAGAAACCATCCCAGACCGACTTGCGCTACATGTGGGCAATTGCGATGTGGAAGCCAAGCTTTACCAGGTTTTTGCACCAATTTCTGAGCAGCCCCACTCCTACAGCTGAACTGCCGATTGGTAATGTGATTCAAGCTGGAATTGAGGCAGGATTGCAGGTAGAAGCAGAAATCTTTCCAGAGGGCAGCTATCTAGATGTGGGCACTTCTGACGATCTAGCCCGCGCGATTCGGGAGCTAACCTAAACAAATACTAATCAAGCCTGGGCCGATGGCTGCTGTTCCAGCAAAACTTGAGAAAAGCATAGGTGCGCTCAGCCAAAAAGGGTCGCCACCGGAGCAATATCATGGTATCCGCCAGGGTTAGCATCGAGTTACTTCTATGAATTAGTTCTTGAATTCATCCTATCAACTGGACTCTATCAGTGAAACTTTCAATTCTATTGATTAATTGGCCTTTATTAATTGCATAAAGAGGATGTGCTCTGTTGAAAAACATGAGCGTGGCAAATCACAAGCCGTAAAGCTCAAACACATTGATTTATCGGCATTTTCAGCCACTTTTGAAACATAAAACGGACCGCTAAAACTACATAAATAAAATTATGCAAACTATTAATTAGATAGCAGGCAATCCTAAATTCGAGTTCCGAAAGAAAAGATTCAAATTTTTACTTATAGGGGTGATATAAGATTTCTTTAATAATCGCCAATTTAACCCCTAGACTTTGTCTATCAAAAACAGTAGATTCATAGACATAAGTTGATGGAGCAAGCACCCAGTCAGCCGTGGCAACGCTGATTGCTGATTTAGACCCATCTCGTCTATCTCGGTGAGTTGTTCTCTAAAAACTTTTCTCTAGTGAGAATAGTCCAGCCGCTTTTAGGGAAGGTTTGTTTTCCCCAGAGGGTAGCTGACCTAATTTTCCTCATCTGCGACGCAGATCTGGGGTGAAAAGGTTGATATTGCAATCTTTTCTACCTTGCTGTGCCGCGATTTTGTAAGTCGCATTTGTGTTGGTCACATTAGTTCTAAACGTTCTAAATGGAGGTACTATGACGCAATTTCCCAGCCAATTCTCCCGACGCAGGTTCTTGTTTACCGCTGGTGCATCTACGGCGGCAACCATTTTGCTGAAAGGCTGTATGGGCAATCCACCAGATACCACTACAGGGGGCCAAAGCTCGCCAGCAGCATCCCCGGTGACGCTTGCTGCTGGTACTGAACCAGAAGTAACCACGGCTAAGTTGGGTTACATTCCTATCGTAGAATCGGCTCCCTTGATCATTGCCAAGGAAAAGGGCTTTTTTGCCAAATATGGCATGCCCGATGTACAGGTGGAGAAACAGGCCAACTGGGGAGCCGCGCGGGATAACGTCAAGATTGGTTCCAAGGGAGGCGGTATCGATGGCGGACAGTGGCAGATGCCGATGCCTTATCTGATTACCGAAGGGCTAATCACTGATGGCACTAAGGTTCCGATGTATGTGCTAGCTCAGTTAAACACCCACGGGAATGGAATTGCGATTGCTGGAGAGCACAAGGGTAAGAACATTGGGCTAAAACTAGAAGAACAAAAGGCATTCTTCTCTCAGCTCAAATCTGCCGGTACTCGGTTCAAGGCTGCCAATACATTTCCAAAAGCGAACCAAGATTTCTGGATTCGCTATTGGGCCGCAGCCGGTGGACTGGATCCGGATGAAGATATGGAAATGCTGACGGTGCCAGCTGCCCAAACGTTTGCCGACATGAAGCGGGGTGCAATGGATGCCTTCAGTACGGGCGACCCCTGGCCTTACCGGATTGTGTCAGACAATGTGGGCTTCATGGCTGCCTTAACCGCCGAGATTTGGAAGAATCACCCAGAGGAATATCTCGCGATGCGGCAAGATTGGGTGGATCAGTATCCCAAGGCCACTAAGGCCATTTTGAAGGGGCTGATGGAAGCGCAGCAGTGGTGCGATGATTTTAATAACCGCCAAGAGTTGGCTGCAATTCTAGCCCAGCGCGAATACTTTGGTTTAGCCGAAGACATTCTGATCAACCCGTTGATGGGTAAGTACAACATGGGCGATGGCCGCACGATCGATGATCGCTCGATGGCCGTGCTGTACTGGAAGGATGAGAAGGGTAGTGTTTCTTACCCCTACAAGAGCCACGACCTGTGGTTCCTGACCGAAAGCGTTCGTTGGGGCTTCTTGGAGAAAAGCTATCTAACCAACGCTAAAACCTTGATCGATAAAGTTAACCGCGAAGACCTTTGGAAAGAAGCCGCCCAAGAAATGGGAGTGCCAGCGGCAGATATCCCTAGCAGCACATCTCGGGGCGTTGAGCAATTCTTCGACGGCATCAGGTTTGATCCTGAAAATCCCGAAGCCTATTTGAACAGCTTGAAGATCAAGCGAGTTTAGTTAAATCGATAGGCTTTCGTGATTCGTGATTCGCTGTTCGTAATGTGTCATTTGTCATTCGTTGTTTTACCAACCAGCTAATCATCAATGACTAATGACGATATTTTGTTCATAACGACCGCTATGCATCAAGGAGAACAATCGTGACCATTGCTCAGAAACGACCATCAAATACCGCGAGTTCTTGGCTACGCAATCCAAAGGTTAGAGAGCGTCTGGATGACATCCTGACACCCTTGGTTACCATCTTGATTCTGTTGGTGATCTGGCAACTGCTGTCTTCGCTGCCGGGTGCTGAATTGCCAGGACCGATTCAGGTGGTACAAGATACCTGGATTCTGATTCTCTATCCCTTTTATGACCGGGGTGGTACCGACAAGGGTTTGTTTTGGCAGGTGTTTGCTAGCTTGCAGCGGGTTGCCATTGGCTATAGCATCGCTGCCGTGGTTGGCATCAGTATGGGCATCCTGGTTGGGATGAACAAGCGAATTTCTAAGGGTTTGGACCCTGTATTTCAAATCCTGCGGACCGTTCCTCCGCTAGCGTGGGTGCCAATTGCACTGGCCGCTCTCCAGCAAAACCAGCCTGCAGCTTTATTTGTGATTTTCATTACGGCAGTCTGGCCAATCTTGATCAATACGTCCGTGGGTGTAAAGCAAATTCCGCAGGATTACAACAACGTGGCCCAAGTGCTGCAATTGCCGCGCACAGAATATTTCTTCAAGATTCTGTTTCCGGCTGCTCTGCCCTATATTTTCACCGGATTGCGGATTGCGATTGGTTTAGCTTGGCTGGCGATTATCGCCGCAGAGATTGTGATGTCGGGGATTGTGGGAATTGGCTTCTTTATCTGGAATGCTTATCAGAACGGGCAGGTCAGCGAAATTATCCTAGCGCTCATCTACATCGGTTTGGTGGGTTGGCTGCTAGATAAGTTGATGGCCTATCTGCAGAACTTGATTCTGCCGCAGAGCCAGCGCCAGTAGAAGCAAAGGATTGAGCGATACAAAGTTTGCTGCGTAGCTAAAATCTGCGTAGCGGTCGGATGAGGGGTAATGGCTGTAATATCGTTTCTCTGTTCTCCAACGGTACGTGTTCTCCGTTGCCCTTCGTCTTTCTTCGCTCTATATCTGTTAGCGTTTTCCCAATGTCACTCTTCATCCATCACTCTTGAGTCTTCCTATGGCTTTTGTTACTGTTGACAACATCAAAAAATCCTTTCCTCTTGCCAACGGCAATCAATACATCGCGCTCAAAGGTATTGATCTAACGATTCAACAAGGTGAATTCATTTCCCTAATTGGTCACTCTGGGTGCGGTAAATCGACACTATTGAACATGATTGCTGGGTTGGATCAGCCCACCGAAGGAATTGTCTTACTGCAAGGTGAGCAGATTCTCCGCCCCGGTCCTGACCGGATGGTGGTATTCCAAAACTATTCGTTACTGCCCTGGATGACCGTGCGGCAAAATATTGCCCTAGCAGTCAATAATGTGTTGGGACATTTGCCGAGCACAGAGCGGGAGCAGGTTATTGAACAGCACATTGACATGGTGGGATTACGTCACGCCGCTGACAAACCACCCGATCAACTCTCTGGCGGCATGAAGCAGCGGGTGGCGATTGCCCGTGCTCTCGCGATTCGGCCCAAGCTGCTGCTGCTCGATGAACCGTTTGGAGCGCTGGACGCCTTGACGCGCGGCAATTTGCAAGAGCAGTTAATGCAGATCTGCGAAGAAAACCACGTGACCGCCGTGATGGTGACTCACGATGTAGACGAAGCGATCCTGCTTTCGGATCGGGTGGTGATGCTAACCAATGGCCCCGAATCCAAGATTGGCCAGATTCTGGACGTGGATATTCCCCGTCCACGCAAGCGCATGGAAGTAGTGAACCACCCCAACTACTACAGCTATCGCAGTGAAATTATCTACTTTCTGAACCA
Organism: Leptolyngbya sp. NK1-12; assembly: GCF_032598965.1. Lineage (NCBI taxonomy): Bacteria > Bacillati > Cyanobacteriota > Cyanophyceae > Leptolyngbyales > Leptolyngbyaceae > Leptolyngbya > Leptolyngbya sp. NK1-12. Next base: position 2,879,705 of record NZ_CP053586.1, on the reverse strand, counting down.
ACAGAAGCAAATCAAAAAGCTGCGGGCGCGCAAAACTACCGCGATTGCTCGTCACGGGTTGGAAAAGATAAATCTGGAAATCGGCTTTGTGCCTTTGACTGCCTGCGCTCCCTTGGTTGTCGCCAAAGAAAAGGGCTTCTTTACCCACCACGGTTTGGATGAAGTGCATCTGGTACGCGAGTCGAGCTGGCGCGGGATTCAAGATGGCATCGCGGGTGGTTATCTCGATGCGGCACAAATGCCTTCAGGGATGCCAGTCTGGCTGACAGTAGGCGGAATGAATGATCAGCCGTTGCCGGTTGTTACCGCGCTAACCATGACGCGCAACGGTAACGCGATTACCCTCGACAAACGCTTTTATGAGCAAGGCATCCTGACCCTGAACGATCTAAAGTGGATGCTGCTGGAAACACCGAACAAACGGCATACCTTTGGAGCTGTTCACCCAGCTTCTATGCATAGCCTACTGCTACGCTATTGGTTGGCGGCGGGCGGCATCGATCCGAATCACGATGTCTCAGTTACTACGATTCCACCGGCCCAGATGGTGGCGCAATTGGAGGCAGGTAACATCGATGGCTACTGCATCGGCGAACCCTGGAATGTGCGAGCAGCCGTTGAGGATATCGGCTACACGATTGCTACCGATTTGGAAATCTGGGACGGCCATCCGGGTAAGGTGCTGGGCGTGCGGGAAGATTGGGCATTGGCCTACCCCAATACCCACGTAGCGCTGGTCAAAGCGTTACTGGAAGCCTGCCGTTACTGCACTGACGAAAAGAACCACGATGAGGTACGAGAAATTCTCTCTCGTCCGGAGTACTTAGCAACCGAATTGGACTACATCTACTTAGGAGATTCCAGCCATCGCGTCTGTGATATCCATCCCTCGCCTCGCGAGTATGCCCACCATCAGTTCTTCGGTGCCGGAGTCAACCGTCCCAGCCGAACTGAAAACCTGTGGATCATGACCCAACTGGCCCGCTGGGGAGAGGTGCCCTTCCCGCGCAACTGGGTAGAAGTGCTGGAGCGGGTTTGTAAAGTCAGCGTCTTTAGCATCGCGGCCCGTGAATTGGGATTGGCTGAACTGTCCTACAGTCGCGGTCCGATCCATTTGTTCGATGGAGTCACCTTCACAGCCGATGATCCGATTGCCTACCTGAATAGTCTGGCGATCAAGCACGACATTTACATGGCCGAAGTGCCTCTAAGTACGCCCATTGCCCGTTCTGCTTAAAGTAAAAAGTTTTAAGTTTTGAGTGCTAAGTTTTGAGTTTCTCAGTTATTCAAGGGGTAATCGAGTGCGGGACTCTTGTCTGCTTCCAACTCATCTTCGCCCCTGTCCCTTGACCCTACAGCGACACTATTCCTAACTCAAAACTCAAAACTCAAAACTCAAAACTCAAAACTTAGCTTCCATTCCTCATTCCGTTCTAACTATGCAATCCTTAATGACTACTGCAACTCAAACTCAAACGTATCCACAGTCTACTAGTCAGCAACCTTTTTTAGTCGTTGACAACGTTTCCAAGATCTATGACTTACCGAAAGGCGATCAATATACCGTTCTACAAAACGTCAACTTAACCGTTCAGAAAGGCGAGTTCATCTGCGTCATCGGTCACTCTGGTTGCGGTAAAACCACATTGCTGAATATGGTCAGCGGTTTTTCCAGACCAACAATTGGCGAGGTGCGTCTACAGGGTCAACCGATCCAAAGCCCTGGTCCCGACCGGATGGTGGTGTTTCAAGGCTATGCGTTGCTGCCCTGGATGACCGTATTTGACAATGTATACTTGGGTGTCAACGCTGTGTATCCAGAAAAATCCAAAGCCGAGAAAAGCCAGATTGTAAAAGAGCACCTGGCGATGGTGGGTTTGGCTGATGCTATCGAGAAAAAACCACCGGAGATCTCGGGTGGGATGAAACAGCGGGTCGCCATTGCCCGTGCCCTGGCAATTCGACCCGAAGTATTGATTCTGGACGAACCCTTCGGTGCCTTGGACGCCATCACCAAAGAGGAACTACAAGAAGAGTTGCTGAAGATCTGGAACCATAATCGCTGTACGGTGCTGATGATCACCCACGACATCGACGAAGCCCTCTTCCTGGCCGATCGGTTAGTGATGATGACTAACGGACCCGCTGCCAACATTGGCGAAATTATGGAAATTCCGTTCAGCCGCCCTCGCGACCGCACCCGGATTATGGACACGCCAGAATACTACAAGCTGCGCAACCACGCACTCGACTTCCTCTATAACCGCTTTGCCCATGATGTGGATTAACGCTGAGATTGCACCTAGAGGCAACTAGGATAGACCCCCAACACAACGGTGAAGGGTAGCAGCAGAAAGGGTGGCAGCGCTGGCTGTGCCCTTTTTTCTTTCTTGACTTCAACACCTAATCTGAGTTCAATGGGCACATACAGGGGTCTTGCGCTAGCCACTGTGAGCCAACCTGATGCAGAGCCGCCATCACAGGCTGGAGTTGACGGCCTTTGGCGGTGAGAGAATATTCGACGCGAGGCGGAATTTCGGCATAGATGCGTCGCTCGATCAGCCCTTGAGCCTCCAACTCTCGCAGGCGCTGTGTCAGGGTTTTAGTGCTGATACCAGGCAGGGCTGCAAGGAGTTGATGGGTCCGACGATCGCCACCAAACAGCTCCCGTAGTACTAGAATCGACCACTATGAATCGGAGGTGAACGGTCCAGGTTGTCGAGCTGTGATCTGGCTGCAGGGTTGTTTGCGAGAATGTCCCGGCTGCTTTAATCCGGCTTCCTGGTCATTTGAGATCAACCAGCTCATTGCCGTTGATACTCTGGTTGAAAAGATTCTCAGTAACCCGCGCAATCAAGGTGTCACCTTTTCGGGTGGAGAACCCTTCTGGCAAGCGCCCGCTCTGATCGATTTAGCTCGCCGAGTCAAAGCCGCTGGTCTAAACGTCATGTCTTTTACTGGCTTCACATTAGAGCAACTGCGATCGCCGCAGGCTCCCGCAGGAGTGCAGGGTTTACTGGAGCAGCTCGACATTTTAATCGATGGAGCTTATGTGCAGTCTTTGGCAATTCATTCCCCGGATTCTCTAGTTTCTTCCAGTAATCAACGGGTGCATCTGTTTAATCCGGCATTGCAGGATCAGCTTACCTGGGCGAGTGATCAAATCGAAATTCACATTCTCAAAGATGGGAGTCGGATTGTCACGGGCTATCGGGGGCAACTGAGCCTGGTTGAATCGGAGCGATGAGCGGCAATTTCGAGAAATCTATGACATTACCATTCCTGCAAATTGGCTCCCATCCTGCCCAACATCCAATTATTCAGGGAGCGATGGCCGTGCGTGTCTCTAGATCTGACATTTCCAGCTTCTCTTTTTATCATTCCTGATTGCGCCAAGAAAAATTCATAGTGATTTCACTCATCTACCCATCTATCCATTCACTCCTAAATTACCAAACCGGATACGGCGGCGGCATCTCCATCGGATAAGGAGCATAGGGCGGTGGCTCCCGCATGGGCGGCAGATCGGGTTCAAATCGGGGAGGGCGTTGGGGAGAACGGGTGGCCGGTGGAATTTCTCCTGCTAGAAACTGACGAATTTGCTCGACAGGAATCGCCACTTCATCAACAATTTCTCCCTGCGTAATCCCAATGACTTTGCCATCCGCTTCTAGCGGTCCACCAGAATTGCCGAACGTGATCGTGCCTTGCTGGATGGCTAGACAGGGAGCTACGGCCAGACACTCTCGCGTGGTGCCCAGCAGCGATGAATTTTTAACGGTCAAGGGTTGATTGTTGGGAAAACCAATCGCCCGTACCGCGGTTCCCTGACTAGGAGAGACATCAGCCAAAGGCGCAATCGGAAAGTCCGCGTCCGGGACAAACAGCAGCGCCAGATCGAACTCCGGCGATTGCCGCAGAATTTCTGCATTGTAGACCTCGCCTTTGCCTCCAAGCTGGAGCGGCGGACGGTTGCCCATGTCGGCAATCACATGATAGTTCGTTAACACCACGGCACCCCGCCTTTGGCCAACGCCTGCTAGCTGTGGGTCAATCGAAACTCCAGAGGCACAGGCTTGTTCGTTCCATCCCATGCGGGTCTTGACGCAAACGGTTGCCTCAACCACAGTATCTGCGCGATTGTGAGCTGAGAAGAGATTGAACAGAGGGTTAGAACGGGAATTGGCCTGATCGGGGCGAGCGGAACGGGGCGGCACCAGAATCGGTTCAGCCGTGAGTGATTCTGTGGCCGAATCAGTCTTAGCGGTCAACCAAGTTGTACCAATTGCGCCTAAACTGGCTCCCAGCAGCAAAATGCCCAAGTTCTTCAGGCTACCCAACTGCCACAGTCTTGAATCTCTACGTTGCTCGTGAAAGGAAGAATCCGAAGCTGGCTGTTTCATACGGATGCCTCTGAGCGGTTTCTCAGAGTATGACAGAAAACCAATCGGTTTCGCTACCGCCATTCGTCTTGTTTGGGAGTCAGGAGGCTGGTCAGCGAGCTGAATTCTACCATGGCAAGCGGCTACCATCCCAGGAAAAGAATTCGCCGCTATCGCTTTCCTCTAGCCCATCCAAAATAGTGATGAGCTGCCCCACAGTCCGCTCGACACTAAACAGCTTTTCTGGCGGCACGTTGCGCTGAAACGGGCGGGATAGGCGCGTATCGGTCGTTCCTGGATGGAGCATCACCACAATTGTTCTCGGGCAGGTGCGTTTGTACTCAATCGCTGCTGTACGCATCAGCATGTTCAACGCCGCTTTAGAAGCCCGGTAGCCGTACCATCCACCCAACTGATTATCGCCAATGCTGCCAATTTTGGCGGAAATGGTTGCGAAAATACTGCGGTGAGTGTGTTTGAGCAAGGGCTGGACATGTTTCGCCAGTAGAACAGCCCCAATGCTGTTGATCTGGAAATAGCGCAGCAATTGCTCGGCATTGAGCTGGCGCAGGCTTTTCTCTGGTTGCATCATGCCTTCGTGCAGCACCCCGACGCAGTTGATCACCGTATGCAGGACAGTGGTTTCTGCCTGAATTTCGGCAATGGCGGCAGCAATCTGGCTTTCGTCCGTGATGTCGAGCGGCAAGCAGCGCAATCGCGGATCCTGAATGGTCAACAGTTCAGCCTGGGGATCCCGATAGGTGGCGTAGAGCCGATCGGCGCGAGGCAGCAGTTGGCGGACAAATTCCAACCCAATTCCCTGACTGGCTCCTACAATCAAAGCTGCCGTTGAACTAGATTCAGCTTGGGTTGGGGCAGAGTCGCGCATGGAGATCTAGGTCGTTGCTAGCAAGATGACGGTATATAAGGGGTGGATGGGCTTCGCCGTCAGCGACTCAGCCGAACGGTGAATGGGTGTGGAACAGTTAGTCTATATGCTAGTGAGATACTTAGCATGCGTCCCAGCTTGTTCTCTACAATTTCATCTAACTGATTCCAATAATTTCCACATCAAAGATCAAGGCAGCGTTGGGGGGAATGGTGCCAGGAACGCCCCTAGACCCATAGGCCAGATTGGGCGGAATAATCAACTGTCGCCGACTGCCCACACTCATGCTGCTGAGGCCCTCGTCCCAACCGGGAATCACTTGGCCAGTGCCAATTGCAAACGAGAAGGGCTGATTGCGGTCGCGGGAACTGTCGAATTTGGTGCCATCTACTAAAATTCCGGTGTACTGTACAGTCACAGTCTGACCAGAGGTGGGGGTGGGGCCATTGCCAGTTGTCAGGTCAATATATTGCAGTCCAGAAGCGGTACGGGTCGGAGTATCAGGCACAAAGGCATAGTTGAATGTGTAGTTTGTCTCTTTGCCCGCGGCTGGCAGGATGCGCAAGTAATAGGTGGACCCGGCAATTCCAGTCAAACGCTGGTTGATCTGTTCATCGGTGGTGCCGCTGTTGGTGGAGGTCAAGATCAGATTGCGATTGCTGTCGTAGAGTTCCAGATTGGCATCGTCGGTGAGTCCGGTAAGGGTAAAGTCAAACCGTCCGGCCACCAAGGGACTGAACCGGATGAAATCATCAGGATCGCTGTTGCCGACAAAATCACTGCCGCTGCCGGTGGCGGTTCGGAGAGACGTGGCGGTCTCAAACGAATTGCCAAACTGATCCGAGGTGGGAGTGGCGCTGAGGGTGAGGGCATAGCGGGTATCGGCACTGCCCCGGCGCAGATTGACGCGCACATAGAAGGTGCCAGGGGTCAGCAAAATGTTGCTGAGGGTTTCAACTTTGTTGCCCGGTTTGCGAGAAGAGGCCAGCACCCGACCGGCAGCATTCAGCAGCGTCACATCGGCATTGGCCCGTTTCGCTAGACCGCTGAGCCTGAGGTTGAGGCTGCTTCTGACCTTGGGAGTCAGCTTCCAGAGGTCAACTCGGTCTGCTGCACTGAGGGTTTCTCGGACGGTTTTGGGTGTTGCTCTGAGTCGAAATAGGCTGGCCGTCCTCAGGGTTTGGCCTGGATCTTTTGCCATGCGATGGGTCTTCCGGTGCGATTTGCGATCCTTAGAGTACACCGAAGTTGCCGATTTCGCCCAAGGGATTTGTTAGACCTGGATATCCAACACCTTCACCAAAAAGGCAAACCGATCCGCCACCTCTTCGATAATTTTGGCCGTGGGTTTACCGGCTCCATGCCCCGCTTTGGTTTCAATCCGGATCAGCACGGGTGCATCTCCGGCATGAGCCTCCTGGAGGGCTGCCGCGAACTTAAAGCTATGGGCTGGCACTACCCGATCGTCATGGTCGGCGGTGGTGATCAGCGTGGCCGGATAGGCGGTTCCGGGTTTGAGATTGTGCAGCGGCGAATAGGCATAGAGGGTGGGAAACTCGTCGGGATTTTCGGCAGAGCCATATTCCGAGCACCAAGCCCAGCCGATGGTGAACTTATGGAAGCGCAGCATATCCATTACTCCCACTGCCGGTAGGGCTGCCGCAAACAAATCGGGCCGTTGGGTCATGCAGGCTCCTACCAGTAACCCGCCATTGCTGCCGCCGGAAATCGCCAATTTTTTCGAGGAGGTGTAGCCATTGGCAATCAGCCACTCCGCTGCGGCAATAAAGTCATCAAACACATTCTGTTTGTTTTGCTTCATGCCCGCCTGATGCCAATCTTCGCCATATTCGCCGCCGCCCCGCAGGTTGGGAACGGCATAAACGCCGCCCAGATCCATCCAAACCACGTTACTGGGCGAAAACGACGGCGTCAGCGACACATTGAAACCGCCATAGCCATACAGCAGGGTGGGATTGTTGCCATCCAGCGCCAACCCCTGCTTGTGGGTGATGAACATCGGCACCTGGGTGCCATCCCGACTGGTGTAGAAGACCTGCTTGGTCTCATAGTCAGCCGGATTAAAATCCACCTGCGGCTGCCGAAAAATTGTGCTTTCGCCGGTCACCATGTCGTAGCGGTAGATCGTGGTCGGGGTGGTGAAACTGGTAAAACTGTAGAAGGTTTCTGTGTCGTAGCGCTTACCACCAAAGCCACCGGCTGATCCCACTCCCGGCAATTCGACTTCGCGGGCAAAGCGGCCATCCAGGTGAAAAATCTTGATCTGCGTCCGCGCATCCTTGAGATAAGAAGCGACAAACTGATTGTTGAGCAAGCCAACTCCTTCCAGCGTTTCGGCAGCTTGAGGAATGATCTCCTGCCAGTGCTGCTTGTCAGGATTGGTGATGTCGATCGCAATCACGCGCCCGCGCGGTGCCTCTAGGTCGGTCTGAAACCAGAAAGTAGTGCCATCGTTGTCAATCAGGCTGTAGCTAGCCTCAAACTGATTGATCAACTCCACCACCGGGCCATCGGTCGTCAAGTCTTTGTAGAACACCAGATTTTTCGGATCGGTACCCATCCAAACCGAGATGATCAGGTAGCGGCCATCTTCGGTGACAAAGCCACTAAAGCCCCACTCCTTCTGGTCCGAGCGTTCGTAGATCAGGGGATCCTCAGACTGGGGTGTGCCCAGCCGATGGTAATAGAGCTTCTGATAATAATTGACTTCTTCTAGCTTGGTGGTTTCGTTCGGCTCATCGTAGCGCGAATAGAAAAAGCCCTGCTGATCGTGCGTCCAGCTCGCCCCAGAGAATTTCACCCACTTGAGCAGATCCGGCAAATCCTCACCGCTGTTCACATCACGCACCTTCCACTCCTGCCAATCCGACCCCGCCGTAGACAGCCCATAGGCCATCAGTTTGCCATCTTCGCTAATCGACAACCCCGACAGCGCCACCGTGCCATCGTCCGACAGAGTATTGGGATCGATCAAAACCCGCGGCTCGCCCTCCAGATCCGACAGGGTATAGAGAACGCTCTGGTTCTGAAGTCCATCATTCTTGAAATAAAAATAGCGATCCGCCTGCTTAAACGGCGTGCCAAACTTTTCGTAGTCCCACAGTTGAGTCAGCCGTTGCCGCAGCGTTTCCCGAATCGGAATCTGGTTCAAAAAGCCAAACGTCACCTGATTTTGCGCCTCGATCCAAGCCTGCGTCTCCTCCGCATGGGGATCCTCTAACCAGCGATAGGGATCCGCCACCGCCGTACCATGATAGGTTTCCGTGACATCGAGCTTACGGCTCTTCGGGTAGGAGAGTGCTGTTTGAGCCTGAGGCTTCTCAACTGGAGACATAACAAAACCGCCTGAACAACTGTTTCCACTCTACCGACTTCAACGCCACTTGGCTTGCCCCTCTCCCCCATCTCCCCTCGTTCGGTGAGGCTCACGAGCCGCATCTCCCTTATCTCACTTTGAAGAGAGTATTAACAATCATTGCCGCCGATGCGGTTTGAGCTAGATTTAAGAGTAAGAGTTCGATCACGCCTTAACAAACCTCATTTTGCGTTGCGCCTGTGCATTCCCAAAAAGTTCAAAAAATTGACTTAAACAACGACTATCCCTGTCCCTGCCGTCGTCGAGGCCGTCTGGTGCCAATCACCCTGACCGAGGCGTTCGGCTGCAATCGCTGTCAGCAAATTTTTGTGGTCCAAGAGAATGGCTATGTGATCGAGCAGTTGTCTACGACCTACCCCTACAAGCGGGCCTGGCGCTGGACCGGGCATCAGTGGAACATCGCCCATTCCTCCCTAGCAAGCGGCTACTTTCCCCTGACGTTGGCGATCATTTTTGGCCTGCTATTTCTGTTACTACTGACCACCCTAAACGCTCCATTCAGCTCCAGCGTTACGTTTCGGGTAATTGCAGCATTGGTACTGTCGATGATGCTAGTCTTGATGCTATGGCTAGCTTGCAGACGTTAGACCAAGGCAGTAGTTCCTTGAACGCATCATCACCTGATCTCACCACGATTGCTCAACAGGCTCAACAGTCTTCTTTGGCGCTATCCGCCTTGCGAGGCATGGACCGGAGCCGTGCCCTACAGTTCATGGCCGAAGCGTTGCTAGACCGCCAGAATGACATTTTGGAGGCCAACACGCTAGATCTGGAAGCCAGCCGCGAGATGGCGATTCCGGAGCTGGTACTGGAATGGCTCAAGCTGACCCCAGAGCGCCTGCAAACCGCAGGGCAAATCCTCCAGCGATTATCCGAGCTGTCGGACCCGATTCAGCCGATTCTCAACACGCCGTCCTATCAGGTTGATCAGTGCCAGACCTACTGCCAGTTGATGCCGCTGGGGGTGATTGCCCTGATCTACGAAGCGCTGCCGGAATTGGGAGCGATTGCCGCCGGTATGTGTTTGCGCTCAGCCAATAGTCTGATCCTACGGGGCGGGGCCGAAGCCAGCCATTCTAATCAAATCATTGCCGAAACGCTGAAGCTGGCGATAGAAGATGCGGGGCTGCCGGGGGATTGTTTGCAGTTTTTGCCTGCCGAACAGGGCGATGTGATTCGGGAACTGGTGACGCTAGATCGCTATATTAATCTGGTGATTCCCTACGGTCGTTCTAGCTTGGTGCAGCAGGTGATCCGACAAGCAACGGCTCCCGTATTGCGGACCGCAATTGGCAACTGCTATCTCTACTGGTCGCCCACGGGCAGCCTCGATATCGCCCGCTGGATGATTCTAGACAGCCATCAGACCGAACCGGACCCGGTAAATGCGATTGAGAAGGTGCTGATTCACCGGCAACACAGCTCCACGGCCCTGACCATGCTCTGGAACAGCTTGAAGGATAAGGGCTTTCATCTACGCGGCGATGCAGAACTGGCCAGCGAATTTCCCGATATGTTCTCGATGGTGGCCGATGCGGCGGAATGGAATCGAGCCTATCTGAGCGATACAATCGCCTTCAAAGTCGTGGATAGTCTAGAAAGCGCGATTGCCTGGATCAATCAGCACAGTAGCGGCCACGCGGACTGTCTAGCCACCGAGTCCTACCAAGAAAGCCGCCAATTTGCCACCAGCATCAACAGCGCCATTGCCTATATCAACGCCTCTCCTCGCTTTCACCGCAACCCCAAACGCGGCACCCCGATTGCGCTAGGCATGTCGAATCAGAAAGGGCACCGCCGTGGGTTGATTAGCCTGGAATCCTTGACAACCGTGAAGTATATCGTTCAAGGAAACGGGATTAATTGATGCGATTAATTGATGCGATTAATTGATGCCTAGCCTGAGCCAACCTAAACTGGCAAAACCGTGGCTACAACCTGAGATGCGAAAAAGGCAATCCCAATCCCGCAAATCACCAGACCCGCCGAACGCAAATTCGCTGACTCGCGGCCCGGTTGCCGCAGCAGCCGACGACCTACCCAAAAGGCACTCAGGGCAATCAGAAGCTGAATTGCCGTAAATCCAATCAGATACGAAAGCAACGGCGTCATCTCAGCCCCAAAGATGGCCTCTCCGTAGGCATAGCCGTGGAATAGCCCCGCTAAGGCAGCTAACCCAGCGACCATCGGCAGACTCAGTTTGGTTTGCCGCACCAGTAAACTGCCAAACAGCAGAATCGACCCCGAAACTAGCAGCTCCACCGCCGGTAACGGTACCGAGATCAGATGTAAACCCGTGCCCAGCATGGCGGTCAGAATAAAGGCGATGGGAATCACCAGGCCCATTGGTTCGGTAGCAGCCAACAGCCCCACCGCGACTACAAAAGCCAGGTGATCCAGCCCAATCACTGGATGCGCCAACCCCGACAAAAATCCTTCGACAAAATTAGCCGGTAAGCGGCCTGCCATTGCATGGTGAGCCAGAACCGGCGTTGCCGTCAGCAAAAGACCTGCACTGCTAACCAGCGGCAGCGATAACTGACTGAGCCGGCTCCGTTTTCTAAGTTGAGAACCCATTGAACGACGCATTGAACTACGCACCATCCGTACCTCGCAGATGAAATGAACATGCCACGATTGGCGGGTGTTCTGGCTTGAAAAGTTTTGAGTTTTGAGTTTTGAGTTTTGAGTTGGTGATGCAAAACTTAAAACTCAAAACTCAAAACTCAAAACTCAAAACTTTCTCACAGCTGCGGGACAGCGGCAGACTGACACTGCACTTTCCCCCTTGCGTCTAGCGACTGCTCCCCGCTAGAACCAATCGAGTTTCCTGACTATATCACCTTGGGTGACGGCAAACTAGATTACGTCACAAACCGCACAATTCAGTGAAATGACGTAATAGAGCTTCATGATTCTCCTCAGCAAGCGCTTCAAAAAAAATCAAATTGGCCGTATGATTAACGCAAATTATTCTTAACAAGGTGAGCGGCTGAAAAAACAGTTTCTAGCTCAGACGCTTGTGCTGCGGCCAGGAAACTAGTCAGCTATTGCCTTGTTGCAGCTAACTCTAATGCCAAAAATAAGGTGCCAAAAAACGGTCATGGGAAGCAATAAGATCAAAATTTGGGTGGGTGTGGGCGTTTATTCCTTGCTGGGAGCAGTCCCTGCGGCAGTTGCATCATCAGACAGTCCGTCAGGACATGCGCAGCCACCCCAGGCTGAGATTTTGGTAGAGCAACGGTTAGCCCAAGGCGGCGAAGGCGGCGAAGGCGGTGAAGGGGCGACGCCAACCTTTCAAGATCGCTTGACCGGCGCTGATTTGGTGAATGCATTGCGGCAGGGTGGCTATGTGATTTACTTCCGCCATGCTCAAACCGAAAAAGACTACGCCGATCAAGTTTCCGCCACAATGGGCGATTGCTCAACCCAGCGGATGCTGAGTGAAGTGGGCTGGCAGCAGGCGAGGACGATTGGCAAAGCCTTTCAGAATCTGCAAATTCCCGTCGGTCAGGTCTACTCCAGCGAATACTGCCGCGCTTGGCAGACTGCCGATCTGGCCTTTGGCCGCTATGAAAAACGAGCCGCCCTCAACTTCCCTCCGGCAGAGGAGTACACCGAGGAGCAGGTGCAGCAGATGCGAGCTGCCGTCATGCCGATGCTGACCGCCCTACCTGCTAGCGGCACCAATACGGTAATTGTCGGCCATGATGATGTGTTTGAAGCCGCCACCGGAATTTACCCCGAACCGCAGGGCGTCGCCTATGTCGTCAAACCAGATGGACAAGGTGGGTTTGAGCTGGTCGCCAATCTGTTGCCGGAGGAGTGGGCGCAGCTATCCCAGTAGGCTTTTATAAACGGACCCAAGCCTCGATCGGTTCGGTGGATTTAACTAGATGCATCCCAGCCTCGGCAAAGCGCTGATAGGCCGCATCGGCCTGTTCGGTGAAGTCCACCACATCGGGCACCACCACTGCCGAGGTGCAATCCTCTAGCAGGTACACCTTTTGGGCCAGCTTCGGATCGGTGGCCTCAATTTCGTTCAGCAAATCGGCGACGGTCCAGGCGACACAGTGACTTTTGGCTTGACCGGCAATCACAATCGCATCGAAGCTGAGCAGCCGCTGCAAAAAGGCGCGATTTTCCTGGGCAATTGTCTGCTGGTTTTGATCTACCAATACTTCTGGCTTCAGGGCCGAGTAGTTTTCCGTCAGGGGATTGCCGCCCTTGATCTCAAACCGAGTTTGGCTGCCGCGAGCCAAATTGTGGAAAAAGCAGGCTTCTTCCACCGCAGAGACAATCGCATGCCCAATGCCACCCAGCATCGAATGGTAGGGCCAGATGGTCAGCAAATACTTGTTGGCTTGGCTGAGCTGACGCACGTAGTGGCGGGCATAGGTCTGTAGCTCGTCGTAGTCCTTCCCAAGATTGACGGCAACGGCGGGATTCACCTGCCAGCGGCCCTGCTCCAGATCTTCCAACGAAATCATCGCCATGGCAGGTGGATGGTTGCCCGCTTGGTCAATCCAAAATAGGGAATGGAAAATCTGGGCGGCGGTATGGGTATCCATTGTCAGGGCAATTTCAGTGATTTGGCCCAGGTTGCGGTAGATAAATTCACAGAGGCGGATGTTGTCCTCCACGGCTCCCATGCCAGAGCGTCCGCCCACAAACAGCTCGTAGCCCGGAATGCAGAAAGTATTTTGCACATCAATAGCCAGCAGACAAATGCGGCGCTTATCCTCAGCGGCAGGCCGAATCTGGTGTTGCTTGGCCCAAGCTTGGGCTTCGGCAGCTCGAACTTGATAGGGAACGCGCCAAACCTCAGCGACGCTGGAACGATCAAAATGAGCCGGAATGGGCAATTGGGTGGTTACGCTCATGGATATCTCGCAAACAGTTGTTTGTCGTCATTTCACAGCGGGCAAAATTCACAGCGGACAAAATCTCGAACCAAAAGGCAGTGAATTGCATTGAATGACTCGCCCTGCTCTTCTATTATGGTACTTTTTACTATAATTGACCGAAGCGGGCTGGAAGATCGACCTATGCCATCGGAGCTTACCGCAAGCTTGAAACTTGCCAAACTCGCGGAATGCAGCTTGGCCGCTCTAGATAGTCTTGCCGCAGCAGATTCCAGATCTCGCCAAACCAATGGCGGGCTTCAGCCGTGGAGTCACCTCGATAGCGACACAATACACCAGTTGGCAGGCGAGTCACTCCCATCTGGGTTGGGGCAGCAATCTTGGAACGCAATTTCTCAAGTAATGGGTCGCTGATGGTTGTTCCGGCTGCCCCCACGCTTGCTCCCACGAAGGCCAAACTGCCGATTACAGCGCAACCCGCTAACCCATGCAGACTCTCTAGCATCTCACCACCGCCCTGAATCCACTGCGGATCAACCCAAATCAGCCGCTGATTCTGCCAAACCTCGGTGCGGGAACGCCATTCGCCTGTAGTAAACCGTTCACCCCGTGCACTACGCCCCAAGCGAGTGATGTCCCAACCCAGCCACGTGGCTTGATCGGCCAAGTCTATCCGCAACTGCTGCCGGTATCGAGCACCGTCAAACACAATCGTTTCCTGCGGCAACCATTCCAAGCAGGCATCAGGGGCAACGCGGATTTGGGTGGTCTGCTGGGCTTCTAGACCGTTACTGCGATACACCTTAGTGGCGGCAGCCGTTGTCAGCAAAGCGTGGGCCTGTGGCTCTACCTGCACCTGCACAGCAAGCTGGTCGCCGCCCACAATTCCACCTGCCGTATGCAGCATAACGCTATGGCAGATGGAATCCCCTTCTGGGTAAAACGGTCGCTGCACCTTGAGCGGAGCCTGAACCCGACTGCGGCTGAGAATGGTTTTGCTATCGCGGCATTCAAACTGAAGCGATAGGCTACCTCGCCATGCTCGCTGAGTTGAAGCGGGCTGCGGCTCTGCTGAATCAATTGGAAGCGGTTGATTAATCAAAGTGGGAGTTCATTCGTAGGTTCTGAAATCCCAGCATATCGCTCTGGAAGTTAAAAAAAGCTGAATAGGTCAGATTAGCTGCACTATTTAGAACTTTTGAGGCTGCGTGCGCCAAAACGATGAACTGCTCGATGTCCAATACTTGTTTCCGGCAATCACAAGCATCGCTGCGCCCCACACTGTTGGCGAATTTGAACCTTACTGCATCTCTACTGCAACGGTTGATCGGCAATTTGCTCTAGCCCCACCGATGCAAGCAGCGTTTGCCACTGGCTGACCAGTGCTGGATTTTGAGGCTGAGCTTGGCGAAGTTGGACCAGTGTAGAGAGCGCTTCGTACCAGATGCCTGCTTCAGCGTAGATTTTGGGCTGCTCTTCTGCGGTGGCGGCTGCTAACTTCTGGGTCAGACTGGGGCTGGGTTCTACCCGTTTGATCCAGCCGCTTGTAAACACATCTGCCGAACGGTCGAGCGGGTCGCAGATCAGGGAGAAATACCAGCGGTAGGATTGGCCCACTTCAAGGGCTGGAACGCTGCCATCCGCAGGCAAACTAACGCTGACCACACCCGCTTGGGAGACTGGCACAATCGTTTTGTAGACTTCAGCATTGGTTTGATCCAGCAGCACAAATTCCCCTGCCGCCGCTCCATTCTGCGGGATGTACCAGAAAAAGGACGGATGCTCAGCGACCGTCAGCCCCAGGTTGGTATTCGGCATCAGCGCCGTCAGAGCCGGTTGTTGCACCAAACATTCCCCCCGCGTTCCGCCTCCTTCTCGCCGACCGGGTAAACCGCGATCCGGGGGTTCAAATTCCTGAGCCAGACTCAATGAAGCTAGAGCAGGCACAGAGCCAGCAACGCAGAGCAACAGAAACAATATGGCAAAGCGATGATGCAGCCAATAGCGCCAATAAACCAGCAGGGCTTTGAAGTTGGAGTGATTCATGGCATTTAGTTTAGGGTAGATAAGGAGTTCAACCATTCGCCCTTGTGACTACACAATAGCAAACCGCGATTCAGCAAGACGGGAAGGTTTAAGGTTTAAGTTTTGAGTTTTGAGTTTTGAGTTTTGAATGGTCTGTGATATTTGAGAAGGGCGAAATCTGCATGGAGCAATAGTCGCAAGTATGGTGGCAACTCATACTGTCTGCATGCTCCTGAGCTTCGAGTTTGCGATATGCTGATGCAATTTTTCATAGAAAACCTAACTCTTCAACCTCAACATCCGCTGCTAGCTTTAATCAACCCCCAAATCCCAAAACTCAAAACTCAAAACTCAAAACTCAAAACTCAAAACTCAAAACTCAAAACTTTTCTCTGCTGCCAGCTCAGAGACTGTCCTGTTGGTTTGGGTGATGCCGCGATTTACTGAGTAATTTAGGATTCTAATCATGCTCCACTAGGAGAGACCAGCATGGTGACCGAGAAGTTTCGTCGGCAGTTGCGGCAGGAAGCCGAGAAATGGTGGACCGAGGGCTTGATCGATGCTCGCCTCTATCAACAGTTGGCAGAGCGCTATCAGCTTCAGGAGTTGGAACGGGATGCGAGCCACCGCTTTATTGCGATTTTGATGGGCTTGGGGAGTGTGCTGTTGGGATTAGCCGCCATTACGTTTGTGGCCGCCAACTGGCAGGTTTGGTCGCGTCCGGTGAAGGTTTTGCTGCTGCTGAGTTTGTTTTTGGGCGTGAATGCGGCTGGGTTCTACCTGTGGCGACGGCCTCGTGCTCTCACGGGTCAACAGCGGTTGGGGCATGGGTTGCTGCTGCTGGGTGCTCTGTTGTTAGGGGCAAATCTGGCGTTGCTGTCCCAAATGTTTCACCAGAGCGGCAATGCCTATGAGTTGTTTTTGGTCTGGGGAATTGGCGTAATCGCAATGGCCTACAGCCTGCGGTTGGTGTCCTTGAGCGTGCTGGCCTGGATTTTGATCGTGATTGGCTACTGGAGTGGCTGGGTGGCTCAGTTCAGCAGTCTGGACACCTCAATCTGGCTGTTAATGGTGCTGCATATGCCGCTGGTAATGGCTGGGTTATTTGTGCCCTTGGCCTATCGCTGTCGGTCGCAGGTGCTGTTTGGTCTGGCTGGAATTGGCGTGGCGGTATCGTTTTGCTTTAACTGCATCTCGCTGTGGAATAGTAGCGTGTTACCACCAAACTGGCTGGTTGCGGTTGCCGTAACTCTGCCGCCGGCTCTGCTCTGGAGCTATAGTAGCCGCATCTGGCGCTCTTCCGGCACCGTCGATTCGTTTCAGTCGGTGGCCCGCAGTCTAGCCCTTTGGTATATGGGCGTTACTTACTTTTTGTTTGCGATTCGCGTCGTTTGGAGGATTCCCATCATGAGTGTGGGAGAGAATCCCTGGACTACCCAGGCGCTGATCGATGTGGTAATTTTGGCAGGTCTG
The DNA here is from genome assembly GCF_032598965.1 of Leptolyngbya sp. NK1-12. Lineage (NCBI taxonomy): Bacteria > Bacillati > Cyanobacteriota > Cyanophyceae > Leptolyngbyales > Leptolyngbyaceae > Leptolyngbya > Leptolyngbya sp. NK1-12. The sequence goes on along the minus strand of NZ_CP053586.1, from coordinate 2,862,674 downwards.
ACGGGTCTGGGCTGGATGCAGTTGCGGCATGACTGGCGGCAGAGTTGGCTGCAGGAACGGGCACTGCATTCGGGTATGGTGGCGCTGCTGCTGCTGCTAGGTGCCGTGACGCTGATCTGGAATTTTGGTACCGGCTTGGCTGGGAGTCCGCCTGTGGTTGGCGTGATCATGTTCAACCTGCTGTTGTTTTTGCTAGCCGTGGGGCTGATTCGCGATGGCTTAGCGCTAGGCGAACGCGGCACGTTTTGGGGCGGCATGGTGCTGCTGGTGCTGGGCATTATCAGCCGTATGTTGGAATACAACACAGGGCTATTGCTGAAATCGATTGTGTTTGCGCTGTGTGGGGCAGGCATCATTGCGGCGGGACTCTGGTTTGAACGCCGGGTTAAGCCCCATCCTGCTCGATCTTTACCCTCTGCGTCTCAGGAGACCCTATGACATTCCATCCTCCCTCCCCAGATCCTCGACCTCAAGATCGGCTGCCAGAGCAAATCCCGCCTTTACCGCAGCTCCAACCCTCGCCGCCGGTCGCAAATCCGCGCCGCTTACCGAGTTGGCGACTCTGGTTGCCCCTACTGTTCCAAACTGGGCTGATTTTGGCGGTTCCGGCCCAAGATGCTTACACCTACGTAGCAGGACGACAAATTACGCTGCAAACGGCTCCGGTCGATCCCTATGATTTGTTGCGGGGTCATTACCAAACGCTGGGCTACGAGATTTCCCGATCGGATGAGCTGCGCGCGCTGCCGGGAGGCGAATGGTTTGAGCAGCATCAGTTTAAGGCAGGCCGGTTTTATCTAGTGCTGGAAGCGCCTGCAACCGAAACGACAACCGAAACGACAACCGAAACGGCGACCGAAACCACTCCGCCCAAACCGTGGCAGCCAGTCCGGATCAGCGCCACTCGTCCTACCGATCTGGCCGCGAATCAGGTGGCAATTCAGGGCCGCACGAACCGCTATGGACAAATCAGCTACGGCCTCGAAACCTACTACATGCCAGAAGCCCAGCGCAACGCCCTGAATCGCGACATCAGCCAAACCCAGGATCGGCAGGCGTTTGTGGTGGATGTGAAGGTAGATGGTAGCGGCAATGCGGTGCCGATTAGCCTTTGGGTGAAGCAGCGGAATTATCGGTTTTAGAGGATTGGTAATGGGAGGATTGGTTAACCGCTTTGCCAGCGGCTATGATTGGGCTAATCGTTTGGCCGCAACAGCGATAGATGGCGAACAATTGGGCGATTATTATCGGCATCAACCACTATGAGCACCACCCAGAGCAGCAGCTCAAGTATGCGGTTCCCGATGCTCGGTTGATCTACGAGTTTCTCTCGACTCAGGCTGGTTTTGCGCCAGATCAGATTCTGCTTTGCCTGGGAGATGAAGCACACCGAACCAGCCCTAATTATCCAACCTACGCTACCTTACTCAGGCTATTGAACCGAGATTTGCATCCCAGCCGCATCGGTCAAGTGGATCGCCTCTGGTTCTTCTTTGGTGGGCATGGCGTGAGTCAGAATGGACGCGACTATCTTTTGACGGCTGATAGTTTGATCGAAGACGTTGAGCTGAAGATTGCCTTGCCGATTGATGAGGTAATTGCCTCGCTGCGAAAACACCAAACAGCAGACATTGTGCTGGTGCTGGACAACTGCCGTCAGCTTCAGGGCAGCCGCAAATTGAGTGCTGGTGAGGTAGGCAAACAAACGATAGAACTAGCCCAAAGCCGAGGCATTACCACTATTTTCTCCTGCGACTATGGGCAGTATTCCTTTGAGTTAGACAGCGTCAAACAGGGTGCGTTTACCTATGCGCTAGTAGAAGGACTGAAGCAGCACACGCTGCCCGACCAGCTAGAGCAGTATTTGCGGCGCAGAGTGGCGGAGTTGAATCAGCGTCGTGATCAGGTGCCTCGGATTCGAGTTGAACCTGCGTCTAAAGCGTTGCAGCCATTGCTTCCGAGTGCGGTGACGGCAGCAGATATCACCGTTCTGGTCGAGCGGGCAAGAGAAGTGGAACTGGAGGAGGATTTCGAGACAGCTAAGCAGTTGTGGTGGCAGGTGACTTTAGCTCAGTCGGACGAGCATATCCGAGAAGCCCGAACTGCAATCGAGCGAATTAATCAGAAGATCAACAAAAAGTCTGTTCCACATCCACCACCTCCCCCACCTGTTGAGGCTTCAAATACCCGACGACTAGATGCAGCAATGCCCAAAGTTTGCAGGGTAGGACAAGAAACAGAAGTTCGAGTCATGATTGCTCTACCTGATTCAGTAGGGCTTAAGAATTATTTGCCAGATTATACAGAGGCGGGGGACCTCATCTCAAAAGGAGATGTCAATCGAAACACATTTCCCCTGACTTTCCCAAAAGATCCAGTAACAGGGGAACCTCAACCCACCACTTTGTTTATTTCCATCACTGCTCGAAGTTTTGCAGTTGAACAAGCAATCAAGGGCTTGTATTTATCCCCTGATCAAGATTCTGGGGTTGTAACCTTTTTCATGATGCCTCAAATTAAGCGATCGAGAGCACGAGTCCGTGTTGAGGTATTTAAGGATGAACAAAGAGCAGTTCTTTTAGGTTCATTGAGTTTGGTTACTAAAATCCTTGAACAACAAAGTGCTTGGACTCAAGCTGCATGGCGTCTGGTTAAGTTACCACTGAATCTATTAGACAATTACTCAACTACAAGACAAGAGGCAAGCCAAAGAGTGTATGCACCAATAGCGTACGCACCACTCGATACAATAAATCGTTCCCTCCTAGACGATACTGAGGATTGCCTTTGTGATGCGGCCCCACTGTCTTCAAACTTTTCTCCCGAAAATAACCAGATAGGTGAGGAAAGTGCAAATAGTTTGCCCTTATGTGAAGCTGATTTTGAAACTGTGACCGTAGATAAACGAGGGCAGATGACGAAGCGCTTTGCTAAACGGGCAACCCTTTTTAAGGAAGATTTGGGCAACGGTGTAATTTTAGAAATGGTGCAAATTCCCGGCGGTTCCTTCAAGATGGGTTCTCCAGAAACAGAGAAGGGGCGATCTAACTATGAATCGCCGCAGCGTACTGTCAATGTCTCATCTTTCTTTATGGGCAAGTTTACCGTCACCCAAGCGCAGTATCAGCAAATCATGGGGCGTAATCCTGCAATCTTCAAAGGTGAAAAACGTCCTGTTGAGAATGTTAGCTGGAATGATGCAGTGGAATTTTGTGCCAAGTTGAGCCAGCGTACCGGACGCACCTACCGCTTGCCGAGTGAAGCCGAGTGGGAATATGCCTGTCGAGCTAGAACAACAACCCCTTTTCATTTTGGTCAAACAGTCACGAGTGCATTGGCAAACTATGATGCAAGTAAAGCTGTTTATGGATCGGAGCCTAAAGGTGAATATCGAGGGCAAACAACTGAGGTTGGAAGTTTCCCACCTAATGCTTTTGGACTCTATGACATGCACGGCAATGTCTGGGAGTGGTGTCAGGATCATTGGCACGAAAATTATCAAGGAGCACCGAATGATGGTAGTGCTTGGTTGAGTGAGGATAAACATGCTCTTCGACTGCTGCGCGGCGGCTCCTGGTACAGCGGTCCTAGGTCTTGCCGTTCTGCGTGTCGCAACCACGCTTATCCCGCCACCCGCAGCAACCTCACCGGTTTTCGAGTTGTCTGCGTCCCCCCCAGGACTGTCTAGCCCTTTGCTCTTGAGCGAGCGTTAAAATTTTTTACCACAAAGGCACGAAGGCACAAAGAGATGATCTCGACAATGGGACGGCAAGCTCGGTTTTCGGGTTGTTTGTTCGTTGACGTGAAGATTTCCTGAGCAACCTAACTCACCCGCACGTGAACGGCGGGCCAATAGTTCAAGTACACTGAAGTGCACTGCAATTCTGACCTAGCCTGCTTTAGCCCAACCATGCTTGCAAAATGTCCTCCTAACATCAGGTGTTACAGTGAATAACCATGACTAGATCGCTTCATTCAAATCCAAGACGTTCATAATCGCCTAGAACTTACCAGACCATTGCTTGAACCACCCTATAATGTCCAAATTCCAGGTGAAGGATGAAGCCATGCAAGCCAAATCTCAAGAGCAATTGTCAGTTACTGATGCCGAAGTTATCCTGGAACGTTTGCCTGAGCGAATTCGCTTGGCTCTGATTGCTCGTGCTGCTGAGATTGAATATCCAATCGAAGCGGTGATTGAGATGGCTATTGCCAGTTTTCTTGATACAGAAGCACTAGGGTTTGCAGATTGTAAGCCAGGACGTGGACAATAGAGTTCTGCTGAGTTGATGTGGACAATCAAGGGACGGATAGATATCCACCTCGGTTTTCGGGTCGTTTGTTCGTTGGCGTGAGGAGTTCATCGGAGAACCGCACTAAAATCTTAATAGCTGATTAAGTTTGTGAAACGTGGGTTGTCGGCCCATCTCGCATCGTAATGTGACCAATCATCCTCATCAGATTATGAATACTGCTGAAACAATTGACACTCAAATAGCCTTACCGATTGAGCTATATCAAGCGATTGCTCAACGGGCACAGGTACATGGGCAGTCCGTTAGTAGCGAGATTGTTGCCCTGCTGCTTGCTTCATTAGTTCAAGATTCCGCTGAACTGACCGAAGAATTTGCAGCGTGGGAAGCCGCAAGTGATGAAGATTGGCTGAATCTAGAAGCAGCGCTAACGTCTCAGGAGAACTAGATGTCGAGAGGAGATGTTCTCCTAGTTCGCCTGCCAGATTCAGATCAGCGCGAGGAGAAGGGCTACCGTCCAGCAATCGCAGTGCAAACGGATGTTGCATCTCCTATGTTGATAGTGGTTCCGGTTACGTCTGCATTGGGTGCATTGCGCTTTCCGTTTACAGTACAAATTGAGCCATCAGAGCAAAATGGTTTGACCTTACCCTCTGTAGCAATGGTGTTTCAGATGCGAGCAATTGATCGAAAGCGCATCATTCGCAAGATTGGTGAATTGGAGATGCAATATTTGATGCAAGTTGATGCGGAAATCTGGCGAATGTTAAAGCCACCAGGAAATGACGGCGAGCTATGCTGATCCGAGCAATTTTGGAATAGGACGATGAAGCACAGGCTTACTCAGCAACCTGTCCGGAGCTTAACTTTGTGTCTTCGTTTGGGAAGAACCGAGAAGCAGCAATTGCTAACTTAAAAGATACGATTTATCTGATGCTGGAATCAATTCCGGATGTGTTATTGGAGATACCTGGCTCCACACAGATTTAGGCACTTGTGCTTAAGTGGAACAGAAACACTGTCAAGCAAAGCACTACTTTCTTCCCTGATCCTGAGTTTCTAAAGCTTCTAATCCCTTAATCAAAAGCTCCTCTACCACAAAGCTGAATGATCGTCGTTCCTGCTCAGCAATTGCCTTGACTCTATCTCTAACTTCATCTGACAGATATATAGTCACCTGATTTTTCTTTGTGACCACCGTCCACTCCAAAATGAACTTGCTACCGTCTTCTAGTAACATTCAGACTCGAAGCAGCACACCGGACGCTAACCTTTCTTCTTATCCCTAGTCTCTAAAGCTTCAATCAGCAGCACCTCGATCGTAGCTGTCAACGAGCGTCTGTCCTGCCTAGAAATCTCTTCTAAACGGGCTTTTATGTCTGAAGGTAAATAAACCGTTACTCTCTCCTTATCAGTAGTCATAGAGTTTTACAGACAGCATCTAGACAATAGTAGGGAAAGTGAGGTATTTTGAGGTAGTTCAAAATGATGTAAAATACATCATTAAACATCAATGTTGACGAGATGAATTTATGATTACCCTCTCCGATGATGAGGTTGCCCTGATCCGCTCGCTGCTAACCGCTCTGCGGGCGATCAAGGTGCGAGATATCGATGAAGCGTTAGTGATTCTGGCCAAAAACGACCGAGGAGGAAATTAAATGATTGTGCTCACCGACGAACAGACGATTGTGGTGCATCGCTTGCTCACCTGCATTCTGCTGAACGAAGCCTACCGATTAGCCGACGTAGAAGACGCGCTGCTGTGGCTATCCCCAGAAAATCGACAAATTCTCTGTCCTTTTGATTCGCTGTGGTCCAGGAATCTGGCGCAGGAAATTGTTAGAGAGCTGAGAAATTTAGGTTAGCTGTTATGGATGTGTAATGTTATGGATGGGTCAATGTATCGGCCTCGGTTTTCGGGTCGTTTGTTCGTTGGCGTGAGGAGTTCAACTGATTAGGACTTGGGTTCATGCTTGCTAAATACGATTAGGCAATGAGCTGAAGATGAAGCCATGCAAGCCAAATCTCAAGAGCAATTGTCAGTTACTGATGCCGAAGAGCTTGTGTCTTTAGCACGTAAACTGTGTATCTCGCTTCGTCAATTGGCGTTGTACTAAAGCAGGCGGTTCGCCTATCTTGGCGTTGATTGCTATGAGAAGGCATCGTTTGATCAAAACCACAGGGCGATAGTGTTGTAGACCAAAACAAGAAATTCTCTTCCCAAACTAATACATTTGTTCTACAATGCTGTTAATCAGCTTTGACACGCGGTTGGGTGCTGCCATCCAGACCCGTTCCGTTCAGTTTTTGCATATGTTTGTACTTTGCATATGTTTGTACTTTGCATATGTTTGTATTTTGTATGCGTTTGTAAGCTTCATTCGCAATTCAATAGCAACCGTCGGGCAGGCGATCAATCACGTCTGGAGGAATCACGCGCGCAATCAAAGCTGGCGTTTCAGGCCCTTGCATAATCCCTTGCATAACAGCAACGAGTGTGACCTATGGTGCAACCTCAACTTCCAACTTTCCCCCCCACTTATCCTGCCGATTCACCAACCTATTCTCCCGCTTATTCCTCCAATCATTCTGCCCGACCAAGACGCCGCAAGCAGAAAGTACAACGACAACGACTGGCGTCAGAACTGCTGCGCTGGGCTGCCCTGACTCTGCTGTTAGCGGCTGGCGGCAAAATGCTGGCTCGGCAAGAACTTGGCTCAGAAGCTAGTTCAGAAGCCTGGGTCTATGAAGCCCAACAGCCAGAAGCAGTGACCCAACCCGGTATTCAGGCCAACCCGTTTGCCAAATTACCAGATCTAGCCAACCAACTGATTCGCCCCGACCCTGACCTGCCCCACGATACGCCAGAGCCAATTGCCGCTGCCAACCGTTCGGTGGTGATGCTCAAGAGTGCTGGAGCCGTTGGTTCAGGGATTATTCTGTCGCCCGATGGTCTGATTTTGACCAACAGCCATGTGGTGCAGGGTAGCGGGGGACAATGGAAAGTCCGCTTATCCAATGCGCAGGAGTTAACCGCAACAGTGGTCCATCCGGGTCCAGGGCAAGGCGATATTTTTCGCGATCTGGCGCTGGTGCAGGTCAATGGAGTCACAAATTTGCCGGTGGCCAAACTGGCGATGGCGCAGCCTCAGGAAGGTGAAGCCGTATGGGCCATTGGCGCTCCCTATGCTCGACCTGAAGTAGTGACTCGTGGTGTACTCAAACGGTTGACTCCCGACGGAATTATTCTCACGAGCGCTGAAGTGCATCCAGGAAATTCTGGTGGTCCTTTGCTGAATCAAGGTGGCGAAGTCATTGGGATCAACACCGCCGTCAATCCAAACTTACCCGATAACGCCACTACCGTTGCAATTTCAACCGCCCTAGTACAGCAAAACTTGGCCGCTATGAAATCCGGGGTGATGACCGCTGAAGGTCCTGCTCGCCCGCCCCTGCCGCCTACGGGAATGGGGCCGGGTATGAGTCCCAACATGAACCCTGGTTTTGACCAATTTAGCGCGGGTGGAATGCCGCCTGGGGCCATCATGCCCGGTGGTAGGCCGATGATGCCGCCGTTTGCCCAAGGCGGCATGGCTGGACAGCCCTGTCCTTGAGTCGCAAATCCTTTTATGGCTGACCGCAGAAACGCAGAAGAGTTAAAGAGAAGTTCTTAATCTCCTCTCCGTTTCTGCGAGCATCTTCAATGTTTGGCTGTACAGACGTTAGTGAAGCACCAAAAGTTTATCCTCTGCCAACATCCACCGGCTCCACCTCATAGTCGCTATAATCGCGAATCTGGCTTTGAATCTGGCTGAAATCGAACAGCGCCCTGTTACCGTGTAGCGAACTACCCACGAAGCTGACAACTGCTGAGACCAACACAGATGCCGTAAAGCTAGCCAGCAGATCGCCCCCAAATGGAATCGTCAGCCAGGGCGTGAAATCAGGTTTGGGAAAGAACATTGCTCCTGCCACAATCCCGATTACCGTACTCCAAAACGCAATGCTGCCAGTTAAGCGCCGAGAATAGAAACCGTACACAACTGGGAAAAATGCGCCAGCACAAACCAGATCGGCCAACAGAAACAAATAAAGCACGTCATACCCCTGCGCCGCAATCCCGATTGCTGGAATCCCCACAGCTACCGTCAGAATCCGCGAGGCCCGCAGCAGTCCGCTTGAACGCATCTGGGGAAATAGCCGCATCAGGTCCACAGTGAAGACGCTAGCAATGCCATTCAACAGCGACGAGAGGGTACTCATCACCAGGGCCAGAGCCAGAACCAACACCCCCAGCATTACCCACAGCGGTAGCGACAGTTGCTGCATCAAGGAAAAGAAAGCACGGTCATCGTTGAAGCCAAAATGCATCGCCAATACGCCCAGCAGTCCGGCAATCAGGATCATCGGCATGATCGCCAGCGTCGAGTTGGCAAAGGCGCGTTTCACGGTGCTATCGGTGCGGCAGGCATAGACCCGCTGCCAGTTGCTTTGGTTAAATAACTCGGCGGCCACAATCGCAATAATTAAACTGGCTCCCATTTTGATGCCGCTACCATTCGCCACAGATAAGAGTTGGGGCGCATTGAGCTGAACCGGTTCGAGGGCAGCCTGCCAGCCGCCCAGGGCTACTATAGCCACCGCAAAACTGACTAGCAGCAGCGGCACAATCACCACAAACTGAATGGCATCGGTGAAGATAGTGGCGTCTAGCCCGCCGTAGATCGTGTAGATAAATGTGGCAGTAATCACTACCAGCGCGGTCCAACCCAGGGGCACATCGGCTAGAATCTGTACGGCTTTGGCAATCGCGGTCAACTCTGCCGTCAGATAAATGAACATGTAAAACACAATCACGGCCAGCGTCAACCCATACATGACATTGCCGAATCGATGTAAGACGAATTGATTCAGCGAGTGACCGCTGGGCATGAGGCGGCGAATACGTGGTCCTAACTGGGTAAACAGCAGCATTGGTGCAGCCGATCCAAGACAATAGCCGAAAATGCCAGCGATGCCGCTAGTGGCTCCCACCTGGGGCGGGCTAAACAAGATCCAAACTCCCATAGCCGACGAAACAATCGTGGCAAAGGCCATGCCCCAACCAAAGCGGTTCCGGCTGACCATAAAGTCGTCTAGGCTAATCGTGCGTTTACTGGCGTGCAGTAGCCCCAGCGAGGCAAATACACCCGCAGTCACGAGCGTCACTAACAGCGCAACGGCTCCAGTAGACATAATGCGATGTCCTTCCTCTAGAAAATCATGGTCCGCTAGAGGTGAACGATCACACCAGGCACACCCGAAACAACGGTGCACAAGCCAGCAGAGGAACGATCTAACCCCTGCTTGACCAAAACCGATGCTAGTCTGCTGCTACAAAACCGGCCAAGCCATTGCATGCTGCCATTGGCTCAACCGCGGCGTAGCGCTCTGGAGATGATACGAATCAACGCTTCCCTCCGCTGGCATTACCCAGACTCAGGTTCTAAGGGTGTAATCTCAGCCTGAATCGCCCTGCCTTGTGGCCAGAAAAATCAGGCACCCCTAGCTTAGCTGTTGATTGTACCACCCTCTGGGCCTAAATGGCTGATTTAGCGCAAGCTACCAGGGAATCCAGGTGCGGGCATAACCACTCCCTGACCAGGCGGAACCGCCACAAACGGTGCGGGGACACCCTGTCCATAGGGCGGCGCAGGCACCTCGGTGGTCCAATAGGGGGTAGTTGCTGCATTCCAGTTGTTGGCTGCCTTTGCCGTTGGGTTGGTTGCCGGAGTCTTGGCAATCTGCACATCGGTGTTGGCAGGAGGCGGTGTGAGGCTAGCCATGTGCTGTGGACAGAGCCGTTCCGTGCCAAAGCGAATGTAGGCATCGCGGTTATGGTAATAGTCGCCTGCTACCTGGTTTTTGTAGCGCAGGTCAAACAGCGAGCGGACACTCCAGTAGCCTTGTCCGGCTTCTAGCCAATTGCACACCTGCCGGCCAATCTTGAGGCGAGCCGTATTGTCCAGCCGTTCTCGTTCGGCAGCTTGCAATGCCTGAGAATAATCGTACAGGACATCGTTTTCAGCCTTAGTCCAGGCCACTTCTGGTACGGCTGGAGTACTGTCGGCTACCATCACCTCTGCTGGCACTTTCCGGATCACCAGAGCAGCCAGCGTAGCGCCCCGACGCGAAGCTCGCAGAGCAGAATCAACCGAGCGCTCACCCGCCGAAGCTTTGATAATTGGGAAAAAGGTGACTAGCGAACGAACGGCAGGCAACTCTTGCTGCAACTCCGAACTGTAGGGCTGATCAGGGTAGCGTTGGACATAGTCCTCCATTTCCTGCTGCAGCGTCAGCAACTGACCGACACGGAGCTGATTGACCCGCTGGCTGCTCAGTGCTTGATGGGCTGCATCTACCACTTCTAGCAAGTCATTGAAGCGATGGGCTTGCTGTTGGTGCCAGGGCAGCGGAGACTGGGCCAGCAGGTCTGCCAAGCCGTCAATTTGCTCGACATCTACGGCGGTCACTTCTGTCAGTTTTCCTTCAGTCACGGCTTTGGGTAGGTTGTTGGCCTTGAGCGTCACCCAATACTCAAAGGCAGCATAGCTCGTACCCAATACGGCTGTGATGGCAACAAAACTTGAAACTAACAATCTCCGAATCTTCACCGCTTTATCCCTTGATTCACTGTCCTATGTTGAACTTAGAGCCGAGTCAGCCCAGACAATGTTTGTTGCGTCCCACTTTTAAACCTGGACGGTTGCTAAAAGGATCGTTGTCCCCAAAAGAGGTTTTTTGCCTATCGTCTTCGCCGACCCTTATGTGCCGATTCCAAAACTGGATCAGCAACGATTGGTAGCCTGCCCCACTGGACCTAAACCGTTCTGCAATCATCATTCTTCTACATGTTTCCCAGACTACTGCCTTCTGCATCGGACGCTCAAGCATACAGAACAGGCTTCAAGTAAATTTGTTTTAATCCTGTCGAATGCTGAAGCTGATTTGATTTGGGTGGCTGTGACAGGATAGGGCAAGGATCCAGTGATTCCCCTGATTCAAACAGGAACACTTTGCGCCAAATCCATCCTACTCTACTTTCCAACCCCTCTGCCAGTCCCAAATTTCGCGAAAAACAAGGGGCTTTTTCTAGAAAACTGCTCAAATATGCAGGTATAAACTATTGCTCCAATTCAAGCAAACTGATTTTTGTTATTTCTGTGAAGCGAATCCTACAAGTTGTTCTAAAACCAGTCCACCTCCCCACCTACCTTACTGAGTTTCAGTTCTGACTCCTGACTCCTGACTCCCGTCGGCTGACGCTCTGGGAAGCCTGACTCCTGACTCCTCACCCTTTTCAGCTACCAGCCTCAAGTTCCATCCTGTCTTCGCAATCCTTCAGCCAGAGACCGCGTCGCCTCGACTGCTAGTTCTGCTGCTGAGCCACAGCCAACTGCCGTCAGGTGGCCATCAATCGCCAGCATCGACAAACCATGCACCAAGGACCAGGCAATTTGGGCCTGTTGTTTTGGCTCAGTTGCCCGAAGGGTGCCGCTCTGCTGACCGGCGACCAGCGTTTGCACCAACACATCGAACGTTTCTGCAGCAACCTGGAACAATGCTGGAAAAGACTGTGGATCAGCCCTGCCGGTTCCAAACATCACCCGGTAGTGGGCCGCATGGGTAACGGCATAGTCCACGTAGGCTACCCCAATCGCCTGGAGGCGCTCAACGGGTTCCAGATGACCGGCAGCCTGAAGCAACTGAGCTTTGAGAGCACGAAATCCCTCTTCAGCAACGGCTGCTAGCAAGGCTGCTTTGTCTGCAAAGTGTCGATAGGGAGCCATGCGCGAAACGCCAACCTGCTGTGCCACTTCTCGAAGCGTCAATGCTTCGACGCCTCGCTCTGCAATGAGCTGCAGGGCGGCCTGAATCAATGCCCGACGCAAATCTCCGTGATGATATTTCGGTTTTTTAATTGACCTTTGATTTGAATACTCTTTTGAATGGTCTGAAGTAGATGCCAACGCCCGATCTCCATTGCGTGACTACAGTTTCCTCCATTGTTTTTCCGCATGTTGACAATGTCAATTTTTTCGAGTTCAATGAATGTTGACAATGTCTACATAGGTCGAGGAGGCCGTTATGGTACTCGTTTCTGTGACTCGCTTGAGGCTCCGTTCGTTGCGCTATCTGCTGCCATTTTTGTGGTACGCCGTACCAGCAGCGCGGCAAGCCAAACAAGCTTCTGGCAATTTGGGTAGCCAGACTCGCGTCACAGGTGGATTGGTGTTCTGGACGTTAACCCTATGGCAAGACGAAACCGCTATGAAGACGTACCGCGACTCTGGTGTCCATCTGCAAGCTATGCCCAAACTGCGTCGGTGGTGCGATCAGTCAGCCTCGGCCCATTGGCAGCAGGAACTGGCTGAATTTCCGAGTTGGCCAGTAGCAGAGGAGCGCTTGAGAGAATTGAGTCGGAATGTGTGGCAGAGAGGGAGGTGAGGGGGAGATGCGACCGTGTACACCGATCTCGATCGCGACGCAATGTAAGGATTTGATCCCCCTTTTCTGAGATGCCCGCAGGGCTATAATCCCCCTAAAGCCCTACGGGGATGCGCCTTCGGCGTAGGATAAGGGGGACTTCAATCCCTAGTTGGTATGGGCTGCACCTACGGTTCCCCCTTTGGGTAAGGGGGGTTAGGGGGGATCTTCGACTTGTGTGTATACCGTAGTGGGGGAGATGGAGGTATGGATATGCGATTTCTTTCTCTGCTCAGATACCGATCTGGGGCTGATGTGCTGCACTAGTAAGTAGCGCTCTTTGCTGCTTCAGGAGAGGAGGTTATGTCGCAAAATTCTGGTTCACCCGGCTCGTCTGCCGCCAATCGGTGGGATGTGGGGCGATTTGTCAAAACCCTGTCCTATTTTGGAGTGGTTCCGTTTTTAAGTAATTGGGATTGGTTTCAGCAGTGGTTTGGCAGTCGTCCAGATCCGAAGGTGGATAGTCGTCGATTGGTGCCAGTTCAGTCATCTGGTGCAGTCGATACCGAGACCCAGTCAACTCAGCAGATTCTGGTAATCGGATCGACAAGTGCGGTCGGACAGCAGCTGGTACAGCAGTTGACTGCCCAAAACTATCGGTTTAGATCAATCGAGGTTGATGAGTTGTCCGAGCTAACCGATGGGCCAAATGGAGATGCTGTGATCTGCGATGCTGTGATCTGCTGTACTGAGGCATCCCAGAGCCGCGATGCTGCTTTGATTCGTCAGGTAGAAAACGGGGTGGTGCGGCAGCCAATTTTCGATTTTGCTCAGCCTTCGACCGATCTGCAAGAAATTTGGGGAGCACTGGATGATGTGGTGATGGGGGGCGTGAGTCAGAGCAGCATTCGCTTGGGCGATGGAGTGGCCTATTTTACTGGAGTTGTGTCTACGGCCAATTCGGGTGGCTTTGCCTCAGTGCGGACTCGCAATCTGGAGCCGCCGCTGGACCTCTCTGCCTACGACGGTGTGGAACTGCGCGTCAAAGGCGATGGCAAGCGTTATAAATTCATGCTCCGCAGCGAAACCCGCTGGGATGGGGTAGCCTATTGCTATTCCTTCGATACTGTAGCCAACGAATGGATCACGGTACGGATTCCGTTTTCGGCCCTAGTGCCGGTGTTTCGCGCCCGGACAGTTGCCAATAGCTCGGTGGATCCCAGCCACGTCTATGCTTGGCAACTGATGCTGAGCAAATTTGAGTATGACGGTGCCCTAAACCCACACTTTGAGCCAGGTTTCTTCCAACTGCAAATCCAATCCATTGCTGTATATCGCCATCGCCCATCCCGGATGGTGCTAGTGGGCGCAACAGAGGAAACCGAGCGACTGCTCCAAAACAGCGGCATTCCCTATACGATGATTTGCCCCAGCCAGGTTAACGAGATTCCCGGAGGTCAATTTCTGCAAGTTGCTCGTCAACCGCTTCAGGGCCAAGTCAGCGCTATCGATGTGGCAGCTCTCTGTCTGGCGGCGTTAGACGATTCGGCTGCCCGCAATCTCAGCCTATTTGTGACAGCCGCTGAAGGCAAATGTGCGGTCGGTGATTGGCATTGTTTGTTCAAGTCTGTTGCCAGCTAGCTGTCAGCTTCCTGCTGCAATTTCAGCAATCTATGCCAAACTGGCTAGATGAATCTGCGTCAGGAGTTTGACGGTTGACAGAGCACCAGCCTTCCCTATTCTCTGCGGCGGAGTTGAGCGGTTGCTATGCCGTCACTCCCAAAACCGAGTTGGAAATCAGTCGATCGGCTCTATCGGCTTGGAAGCAGCGAATTTTCGACTATCAGCAGCAGGTGAAACAGCAGTTGCCGATGCAGCAGGGCAGTTTGTTTAACTGGTCTGATCAACTGACCTCCAATCCTGCGCCTGATGTAATCGATCCGGACAGCCTCGATCCGTTTGGCTTACCGCAGCAAAATACCGAGTTTTGGCGCTGGAAGGCCGAGGACGCGGGTGTGGCAGCCCTCTATTTTGTGATCGATTACGAATGGCCGATTTTACTGTACGTGGGTGAAACGGTGAAGTCGAACCAGCGCTGGAAAGGAGAGCATGACTGCAAGCGCTATTTGCTCAACTATCGACAGGCGCACTATCAGTATCAACTTCAATCCATGTTGGGAATTGCCTTTTGGTCACAGGCTCCGGTCCAAACTCGTCCGCGCCAAAAGCTGGAATCGGCCCTGATTCACAAGTGGCGATCGCCGTTTAATAAAGAAAACTGGCAGTTTTGGAGTACTCCGTTTATTGGCAGTTAAATAATTGGCCACCAATATCTCAGCAGAACTAAGCCAAACGGCGCTGTAATCGTACTTTGATCTCCTGTTTAGGTCGGAGTGTGAAGGCAGCCCACGGTACAATTTCTTGGCCGGGTAGGAGTTCCAGATGGAATTGCTGCATCAGCGTTGCCAACACCAGAACCGCTTCCATCATGGCGAAGGCTTTGCCGATACAAACTCTGGAGCCACCCCCAAACGGAAAATAGGCAAAGGGCGGCAGGTGCTTGGCTAAATCGTTGGCCCAGCGCTCTGGCTTGAATCGGGTTGGCTCGTCAAACCAACGCGGGTCTCGATGCACAATGTACTGACTGATCACCACATTGCTGCCGGCGGCAATTGGATAGCCGCCAATCTCACAGTCAGAGGCGACATAGCGTCCCATCGCCCAGATGGGAGGATAGAGCCGCATCGCTTCTCGGATCGCCCAATCGGTGTACTGCAACTGCGGCAAATCGGCGGGAGTGGGAGGCCGTTCGCCTAAAACGGTTTTCAGTTCGCTCAGCAAGGTTGTTTCAACGTCTGGATGCTGACTCAACAGTGTCAAGGCCCAGGTTAAGGTGAGGGCGGTAGTCTCATGGCCGGCCAGCAGAAAGGTCATCACCTCATCGCGTAACTGCTGGTTACTCATGCCTTCACCGGCTTCATCGCGCAATGTTAGCAGAATGGACAGGAGATCACCGCGTTCCACCGGGTCATTACGTCGCTGTTCAATCAAGCGATAAACCAGCCGGTCTAGATCCTGCACGGCCCGTCGGTAGCGCAAATTATTGGGCGTCGGAATGGGATCGGGCAACAGATAGAGCAGCATATGCCGCGTGCGGAGGTCAAATTGTTGCTGCACCCGCAGCATCGCCTGCTCGATTTCGTGCATCGCCATTGGCACATCCGTACCGAAAAAAGCCTGAGTTGCCACTTTCAGCGTCAGTGCCATCATGTCTTGGCCCAAGTTGCGAATTTCGCCATTTTGCCAGGATGCAGTCAGCGTTTGGGTTTGCTCAATCATCAAATTGCCGTAGGCCGTGATTCGCTCTCGGTGAAATGCGGGCTGCATTAGGTGTCGCTGTCTCCGCCAAAAATCACCTTCACTGACTACTAAACCATTCCCCAAGACTTTCCCGACAATGCCCAGCAGCCGATCTTTGCGCATGTGGCTCTGTTGAGTCACTAAAATCTCCTCAATCGCATCTGGATGGCTGAACAAATAGGCTTTACGAAACCCGTACAGCGTCACCGCGTCGCCATACTCTCTGGCCCACTGAGTCAGGAAACCAAGCGGATCGCGGCTATATTCAGGCAAAACACCAACGAAGGGATGGCCTTTGGGTCCGGGAGGAGCCGGGTTAGGGCTAAGCAGTTGGGAAGTCATGGTCCACCTCCTGAGGGGTGTAGAGCAAACGGAGGGTTAGGTGACGTTTTCACTCTATCAAGAATCTGGAACAATGGCCTGCCCCAAATGGGTAGGTCTGCGGCTTAGGCGAAGCTCAAGATCTCAAACTCGGTTTGACCATAGGTCATGGTGCGATCAACGGCAGACAGCACCCGGTTATTCGCCTGATCAGACAGCAGACACTGACAGACCAATTGGGCCACATCAGCGCGGTGAATTGTACCGGCCACCGTCGGATCGGGAGTCAGCACGCCGTTGCCAGTTGCCGGTTCCGATTTCAACCCACCCGGACGAATAACCACATAGGTTAAACCGCTGGCGATCAAATAATTTTCTGCCTGCTCTTTTTCAATCAGTACTGAGCGTAATGTTTCCAGCGCTTGGGGCGGTAGGGCTACAGCGCTATTGCCACTCCCAATCGACGAAACCAGAATAAATTTCTGCACGCCAGCTTGTACAGCAGCGTCAATTAAATGTTTATTCCCCAAATAATCGGCCCGTTGACCATCTTTGGGTAGTCCTCCAATCGTACTGATTACCGCCTGAGGTGGATTGGCCGCCATCGCTTTAGCCATAGCAGCGGGATCGAGCGCATCGCCCATGACCACCTGAATTCCCATTGCCTCTAGTGCTGGACGGGTCGCTTCATTTCGCAGTAGAGCTGTAACAGCCAAAGACTGCTGGACCAGACAGTGGGCAACCTCCCGCCCAACGCCACGGCTTGCTCCGGCTAGAAAGATAGAGGATAGGTTGGTCATAGGGCTGTAGATTGATAAATCAAGTTGCTTTAGATCTTAGGAGATCTCTGGCGTAAGGGTGAAGCATTTGACAGATGTACTCTGCAACTAATAGAAAGCTTGTCACCCAAATGCTTCGCCCTTACAGAAACTGAGCGCCATATCCGGGTCGCTAGTCTGCTGGGGATAGGCAATGGCAGGCCGCTCAATCACGATCAGTTTGACGCCTAAGGCGGCTGCCACCTGTTGTTTGACGGCTTCACCCCCCGCTGTTCCAGACGCCTTTGTGACCACAGTAGAGATTTGCCACTGCTGCCAGAGGGCGGTTTCCAACGCAACTGAAATGGGCGGACGTAGGGCAATAATGCGGTCGGGTGTGAATCCGGCTGCTAGCACGGTCTCTAGGGCAACCGGAGACGGCAGGATGCGGGCAAACAAACAGGCTTGATTGTGCCAGGATGTAAATAAGGGCAGTGATCGATAGCCCACAGTCAGCAACACTCGCTGATTCACCAGTCGGTCTGTACTCAGCAACGCTGCAACGCTGCCGAAATACTCGATGCTTGGTTTAATCGCTGAATCTGTACCAGTATTCACTGGCGGACGCTCGTAGCGCAAGTAGGGAATTTGATAGCGTTCAGAAACAGTAATGGCAAGCTGGGAAATGGCTACTGCAAAGGGGTGGGACGCATCCAGGATCCGGTCAATCTGGTATTGCTGCAAAAAGTCTGGAATTTGCTCGATCGAAAGCTGACCCACCCAGATGGGCAGAGATGCTGGATAAAGCGAACGGGCCGATTCACTGACAACCGTTACCACACAGGGCAGATGCAATGCCATCATTGCTTCAGCTAATTCTGCGCTTTCTTGCGTGCCGCCAATCAACCAAATCGTCATGTGATTATCTCAAGCGGCGATCAAGATTACATTCATAATCTATCATTCCTATACCACCTACTGCTCTCGCTTCATCCAAGCTGATTCATGCATTGTGACAAAACAGCAAAGTGATGCGACAGATATGGCAAACAGTACAATAAAGCCAAGCTGCTTTCATCCACTGCTTCAAGCTAAATCTCATGCAAATCCTGATCACACCCACACAACTTGATCTCCCTGCTGGCACTGTCATTCGGGTTCCGGCAACCTGGCAAGAGTATCAGACGCTCGCTGACCAGCGTGGAGATGGATCAATTCCTCGCATGAAGTACTGCAATGGAGAGTTATTTCTGATGGTGCCGTTACCAGAGCATGGCAAGGATGCTAGTTTGATTGCTCGAATTATCGAAGTTTTACTCGATGCTCAAGGGCTGGAGTATGACTCCTTGACACCGATTACCATGACGTTGCCAGAATCAGGCGGCATTGAACCGGACTACTGTTTCTACATTCAAAGTTTGGATCAAGTCAGAGGCAAAAAACGAATCGATTGGCAGGTTGATCCACCTCCTAATTTGGTTTTAGAAATTGACGTTACCAACTACAGCAACGTGAATGATTACTTGCCTTATCAAGTGCCGGAGATATGGATGTTTAAGGGCAACAGACTCAACGTTTATATACTCGACGGTAACGCCTATTGCCTCACACAAGCCAGCCGCTATTTCCCAAGCCTTCAGCTTCAGACCATCGTAGATCAATATCGGCAAATTGCTTACGAGCAAAGCAGCAGTCAGGCAATACGACAATTGAGACAGCAGTTTCCTAGTTGAGGGGAATGTGGCTGATCTGATTTATAGCACGCGATGGCTATTGGGAGCTGACTATATGCTTTGGCAAACACATTGCAATCCTGCATGAACCGATCCAAAACTGCTAACCTAAATTTAATCTACATTGCCACACCTTCTAATTCTTCATCTGCTATTTCGTACAATTGCCGTAATCGCTCTAGTTTCTCCTGATCGGGATGCCAGAATCCGCGGCCATGAGCTTCTAACATTCTGCCAACAATATTCCGAAATGCTTCTGGGTTCGCTTTGCGCAGTTTCTCGGCCATCGCTGAATCGAGAGCATAGGTATCTGCGGCTTGGTCGTAGACCCAGTTATCTTTAAAGTCTGTTGTACCAGCCCAGCCAATCATCGTCGTCATTCGCTGTGAGATCTCATAAGCGCCTCCAGAACCTTGATTCACCATTGCTTCAGCCCATTTGGGATTGAGTAGTTTAGTGCGGTATTCCATCCGCAATAAATCTTCGAGTTTGCGGGGTGTGGTGTCGTTGGAAAAACTCTCGACAAAGCTGGCCGTCACCTTTTTGCCGCGCTGCATCTCTGCTGCTTTTTTTAGACCGCCGGTGTTGGCGTAGTATTCCTGAATATCGGTCAGACCATATTCTACCGAATCAATTTGCTGCACGATGCGTTCGGTCGTTTTGAGCAACGTATTTAGAACCTCTGGACGCGCCTGTCCCTTGTCCTTTCTGCCATAGCTAAAGGTATTGCGGCCCTGCCAGGTTTGGCCCAGCTCATCACCCGATTCCCAGTTGGCATCCACCACTCGGTCATTCACTAGCGAACCAAAGTCACCAGCCGGATTAGAGAATAGACGCGCCGAGGCATTCTCAACTCCCTGAGCCTGAAGCGCCAACGCATGTTTGCGAATAAAGTTCAGATCCTCTGCTTCGTCAGCAGTAGCGGCTCGTTGAAACAGATCATCTAATAGCTCGATGATATTTCCAAAACTGTCTCTAAAAATTCCCGATAAATTTGCAATTACATCAATCCGAGGATGATCGATCTCAGCCAAGGGCTTCAACTCATAGCGCACGATTCGCCCTGTTCCTTCTTTTACGGGTTCTGCACCAACTAATTCCAGCAGGATTCCCAGGGATTCACCTTTGGTTTTAATCGCATCTAACCCCCATAACATCACAGCGACCGTTTCTGGAAAAGTGCCCTGCTCGCGCAAATGCTGGTCGATAATTTTACGAGCGATCTCGCGCCCCCGTTCATAGGCTGCCGCAGAAGGCATTCGGTAGGGATCCAGGGCATGAATGTTGCGTCCGGTTGGCAAAACGCCGGGACCATCGCGTAGCAGATCGCCTCCTGGTGCGGGCGGAATATACTCGCCGTTTAAACCACGCAGCAAATTAGTCAGTTCATCGGTAGTTTGCTGGAGCAAGGTACGAATTAGAATGGCCTCATTGATGCGGTCTGACAGTTCTGGATCAATCTGTCGGCTCGGTTCGGTGGGCAACGCCTGAGCATGATAGTGAGCTAATGCGGTAGGCGAATCAACTCCGTTGACGATATCGGCAATCACCGTTTCGGGTAGCGTATCACCCAAATAAGCCTGCAAATATTGCCGCAGAGATTCGCTATCAGGCAATTCACCCAAAACATGCAGTCCGGCAGAGAAGAGGCGATTTTCTAAGACCTGCAAGTAGTCATAGAGCTGCACTAGATAATTTTGAAATGCTTGGTTACTGAAAAGCCTTGCATTTTCGGAGGTGAATTCGATGCCCAATCGTTTTGCCTCGGCAAAGGGACAGTCTGCTTCGAGGCCAGTATCGAGAATTTTTTTGCAAATCGCTTCTTTTAGCAGATAATTCTTTTCTGGATCCTCGCGATATTCGCTGATCAATTCCCGCAACGCCACCAGCTCTTTATACAGCCCAGCTCGACCATAGGGCGGCACATTGTAGGAAATCAGCGTCCCGTAACCACGTCGCTTCGCCAGGATCGATTCGGATGGATTGTTGGCGGCATAGAGATATAAATTCGGCAGGTTGCCCAGCAAAATATCTGACCAGGAATAGCCCGTATTGCCCAGGGGTGAACCCGGCAGCCATTCCACGGTACCATGCATGCCGAAGTGAATCACCGCATCGGCTCCAAATTCGTTTTGCAGCCATTTATAGAAGGCGGCGTACTGAGGATGGGGCGTTAAATCGCGCTCAAACATCAACCGCATCGGATCGCCTGCCAAACCCAACGGTGGCTGCACTCCAATCCAAACATTGCCCAGCGTCACTCCCCCCAGCAAATACTGCGATGCCTCCGGCTGATCGCTGTTCTCTAACGTCCGGATGCCGGTTTTATCCAAGGATTGCCACTGCTTTTCAATTCGCGAGGTAAACAAATATCCCAACCATCGCTCTAACGTTTTTACCGTCACCATCGTTGTAGTTTCTAGATCCGGTGCATTGGCATTATCGGCAGCTTTCACTTGCTGGATCAATACCTCACCATCCTCGGGAAAGTCTCCAACGTTATAGCCCTGTTGCTTCAAGCCTTGCAGCAACCTAACCAAGGATTTGGGCACATTCAGCAAGGCTGCGGTTCCAGTCGCGCCATATCCGGGCGGAAATCCATACAAAATAATTGCCAGCTTGCGTTCTGAAGGTGGCTTTCGTCGTAGGCTAATCCAGTTTTTCACCCGTTCGGTTAGGCGCTTCACCCGTTCGGGAATCAAGTAAATTTGATCGCCCACCAAGCCGCCCAACGGCACCGTATCGATAGCACCATCGAGTTCAGGCAGCGCATACAGCACCACACTCTGGAGGCCACCAACGCCCTGTCGCGTCCAGGAGTAAATATCCTGAATTAGCAGGGGAGCTGCCACAAAATAAGGCACATTTTTGGCACTCAAAATTCGCTTCGCCACATCCACCTGTCGCCCGGCTTCCATCGATCCTGCCGGACCGCCCACGAGCGGAAACCCAATCGTGGAAACAATTGCATTCACTTTTACGGCATCACTCGACAGAGACAGAATTTCTACCTTACCCTGGCGTCGCTGCTGCTGTTCATAGGCTGTAGTGAGCCAATCGCGCACAGCCACATGCCCTTCTACACCGTTAATAAAAATGGGCAAGGGCACCAAGCCTGCCTGCTCAAATGCATAAATTAACTGAGGAATATAGCGTTGTTTTGTAATTACATGTTTTCGATACAGTAAAATACCTACTACAGGTAACGAAGTGGTATCCCCTGATAGCTTTTGTCCATTGGAGCTAACCCGCTTTCTTTGGCTGTACCAGGCTAAGTAAGCTTTGGGTGACTCAAAATATCCAGCATAATCGGGATGCAGCAGACCCATATTGGGAGTTTCAATCGCAGCGGGGATTTCGCCCACGGCCAGCTCCAGATACTTCTCAGTCAAGAACCAGAACATGGCCGCCACGTTTTCACTGCCGCCCGCATTCCAGTAGCCGTAGATGATCAACCAGTTGCGCAGATCCTGCACTTTGCCAATCGGCACAAATTTCAGCAGTTTGGGTCCAGTTTTCAAAAAGCTGAGATAGCCAGCAAGTTTGTCTTCTTCGCGTCCGCTGCTGAATTTGTCCAAAATAAACTTAACGGGTTTGGGCATGCCCTGCGGCTTATCTCCAATCGCAAACTTACCGATCTGCGTCAGACTAATTAGCTCCAGCGCCGACTCAAACACCAGCCGAATCGGAATCTGCTGAACTCGTTGCCGTAACCACTGCACTTGGTCGTAATCGAAAATCAAGCTGGCAAAGAACACATGAGCGCCCTGCAAGGCGGCCTCGACTGCTTCAGGCTGGGCCGCCAGATCGCGGTCGCTGAAGACGCAAATCTCCAACTCTGGACACCGCTGCTGCGCCAGTTTGGCCGCATCCCGGTAGAGGTCGGCATTAAAAGACTCAAATCCTGCGATCAAGACAATGCGCTTCATGCTTCAAGTCACAAAACGTTACTCTTCTCTGATCTTAGGCTGATTTTGGGAGACGGGGTACTGGGAGGGGAAGGAGTTGGGAAAGATACGGCTCGTGAGCCTCGCCGAACGAGGGGAGTCAGGGGGGCAGGAGCTAGGAGTTAGGGGAGGCAGGAGGCAGGAGGCAGAATAACTATGAATAATCGGGGCTTGCTTCTGCATATGTCCTGTGGGGACTGGAGATTTTCCCTAGCCTCCCTGACTGGAAGGCAGAAATTGGTCGCAGAGCGTGTGTACCGATGTGATTGGCTTAGCACCCTGCTTTAGCAATGCTTGATTGATCGGAGTATCCAAAACGAATAGGGATTTGCCCTGCTCCTGCCACTGGTGCGCGAGGGCAGCAATTTTACCGTTGGAAGTGGCATGGGCAATCAAAATCGCATCGGCTAGGGTGGCAACAAGCTGATTGCGGGTTTGGGCCAGTTTAGCAGTCGCTCGCGACTGTTTGGCTGAGAATATCGAAAGCAGCAACAGGCGATGTTCAGCTACTCCCGTTTGCCATGCGGCTGTGAGCTTCATACCGTCGAGACTACGAGCTGGACAAAAAATCACCGCTTGAGTGCGCTGGAGCAGTAGCGACAGAGCTTGCTTTTCTACAGGCGCGTGAAAGCCGCTGATTACCGCTATCTCTGCTGGCAGGGCTACCATCAGGCTGCGAGTCTGGGACCATACATCATCCGGACATTCACTTGAGCAGAAAAAGGCTAGTTTTGGCCGTTGCAGCAGTTGCAGGTTGCCGATGGTGCTAAGCGGAAGTGGATCTGCGCGAAATTGCCGCAGTGCATCGGGGTAGAGGGGGTGGTCGGGTGGAAGTGAGTGGTTCTGAAGCAATGGTGTAGGATTCAGCTTCGATAAGCAAATTAGAGTTTATAGATAAAGTTAGCAATATTCTCTCGCTCTATCCACCCCTGTTTTTGGTAAAACTGACGCTGATAGGACTCTCGCTCTCGACTGTTCACCAGCATTAAGCGGCTACATCCGCGTGCTTTGGCTTCGGCTTGAATTGCGGCCAGCAGCAGGGAGCCAATTCCCTCGCCTCGATGATTCTGATCGACAAATAATTCAGATATAAAGCCTTCTGGAGCCGGTAGAAGCAAATAGGGCAACCAATGAACCGCAGCATAGCCGACAATTTTCGTATCTGCTTGTTCAGTGTCTTGCTCGCCAATTTGTTCAGCAACATATACAGAATGGCTATTGTCGGCTAAACAAGCGTTGAGGTGGCAGACCATTTGCTCGCTGGCAGCGGCAGCATCTGACTTCAAGTGCGGAAACCATTCCAGCGCCTGTAATATGCCAAAGATCGCGGCAGCATCGGTTATTTCGGCTGGTCTGATGTTAATTCTCATAATGTTGCTGAATCTGTTGCTGAATTGCAAAAGCATTGAGCCGTGTGGAGAAATAAGAAGATGCTTGAAAGTCCCAAATCGGCTCGATTGACCCCCTAAATCCCCCAAGTTTGGGGGACTTTCAAACCGAGGTTCACCTAAGATATAGCTCTAACAGGCATTCAAGCAAGGAAGGTTGGCGAGGCTATTTCAGTAGCATTTAGGACTTTTAAAACACCCTCTATACAATGGTTCAAAGTCTACAATCTCGACAAACCTATCACTCATAGCAAGATGGCTGGACTCCATCTACTATTAAATTGGGATGCGGAACCTAGAACTAACCCGCTAGATCCACTCCTGTTGTTTAGAACACCATGAGGCTATCGAATGGCTAAACCAATGAACGTTTTAGGCAGCGAATTGGCATCCTGCTGTACCTCTCCCATGACTGGATTTTACCGCACTGGCTACTGTGAAACCGGCGCAGATGATCGGGGTGTGCATGTTGTTTGCGCTCAGATGACCGAGGCGTTTTTGACCTTTACAAAATCTCGCGGCAACGATCTGAGTACCCCAGCTCCGATGTTTGGGTTTCCTGGCCTTAAACCGGGTGACAAATGGTGCCTCTGCGCTAACCGCTGGAAAGAAGCCTTCGATGCAGGCGTAGCTCCGCCGGTAGATTTGTCCGCTACCCACATCAGAACACTAGAGTATGTATCGCTGGATCAGTTAAAACAGCACGCGCTCAACAATTAGATGCATCGCCTCAGCTATTCAACACACCATGCAAGCCTCGATTGCCCAGCTTCGGCAGATTTCGGTTTTGCGAGACCTAGAGGAAGCAGAGCTAGAGCAGTTGCAAGCTGCGACGGCTCTCTATGCCTATCAGACTGGAGAAGTGGTGATGCATGCCGGAGACCCGCTGCCGTCCCGGCTCTATGTCGTGTTTAGCGGCGTTTTGCAAATCACGCGAGTAGCTCAGACCGGCAAAGAAACCGTATTTCGGGTGCTGCCGGCTGGCGAAATTTTTGCGGCTCCAGCGCTAGTCGGCGATGGAATTGCTCCAGCCACGGTCATGGCTACTGGCCCAGCAGAGGTGCTGACTATCGAGCGAGATGCTTTGCTGCAAGCGATTAGCCGCCGTCCGGAAGTCGCCCTGCGTATCCTAGAAATTTACAATCAGCGGTTGCAGCAGTTGCACAATATGGTGCATGATTTAGTGTCCGAGCGTGCCTTAGTGCGGTTGATTCACTTAATTCGCTACTATGCAATGCAGTTTGGTACCACGCCTTCTAATCAAGCCGAACAGCTCAACGTGAAGCTGTCCTATTATCAGCTCGCTCGCAGCGTTGGCATCACCTACGAAGAATGCGTGCGGCTGTTCAAACTGTTGCAGCCCGTTGTCTCCTATAAACGCGGTGGTTTGATTCAAGTGACTAACTGGCAAGCATTGGCGGCGATGGCAACACGAGCCGAATCGGCCAAAAGCCAATCCGAACAATCATGGACTCGGTAGAATCAGCTTAACGAAACTGGAGGAATGTTCATGCTCAGAATGAAAAAGACGGTAAACGGATTACTGGTGCTGCTAGTCAGTTTCAGCCTAACCTTGAGTCTAACCCTTGGTCCGCTGCCCGCCTTCGCCCACAGCGTTTTGACCGATTATCGACTCGTAGAGGATGCGCTAGAAATCCAGTCCAGCTTTTCTACCGGCGAAGTTTTTGAAGGTGCTGAAGTAGTAATCTATGCCCCCAACGATTCGACCCGACCCTGGCTTCAGGGCAAAACCGATCAAAACGGCACCTTCCTGTTCCAGCCTGACCGCAGGCTAGCAGGTGAATGGTCCGTCAAGATTGGCACAGGCGACCACGGCGATATTTTGTCTGTGCCCGTAAGCAAGCAGGGCGTAGACCTGGATGCAATCAGCCAATCGCCCTACGATGCACCCCACGTAACTGCTAACCCGTTTGTTAAACAGATGGTGGTGGCTGGTGTGCTGCTCAGTGGTTTGGGTGTGGCTGGCTTCAGACGCCGGAGACGCTAATGCTTGAAGCTAGGGCGATTGCTAATACCTCTACCCTGCTGCCTATCTGCACTTTCCCCTGCTGGCGGTGGATCACGTTCTGCCCAAAAATCACGCCGCCCTTGTTGCGCCGATAGGTGGCCAAGGTCTTCAACGGCTCCTTGCTCTCGCGTCGGCCAGTCGCCTGATCGGTGGTGGTAATCACACAGCGTTCGCAAGGCTTCACCAGATCAAACATCACCGGCCCGATGCGAATCTGCTGCCAGGTATCTTCTGCATAGGCGTCGCAACCCGAAACGACTAAATTGGGGCGAAAGCGATTCATCGGAATTGGCTCTGGCAACCGCTGATTCAGATCGGCCAGCGAGGCTTCTGAGATCAACAGCAGGGGATAACCATCGGCGAAACTGACCTGAGCCGTGGTTCTCCGCTTGACTGGACGGTTGTATGCCTCCCCTAACCGCACCAATCGGCACTCGATGCCCAAAAACTGACTAAACCAGGTTGCCACCCCATCGCCTTGATCGATGGCCAGACAGCGATCTCCCCAAACCTCAACCTCCATCCCAGTCCCGCCCACAGGTGAAAGTGGTAATTCCAGCCCTGATTGACCGGGTGCCTTCAAGTGCAAAGCTTCTGCCTCAATTGCTGTTTCGATCAGCGCCATCTGAGGCACATCTCGTTGCGTGATAAACCGTCCGTTTGGCGTGACCAGCATCCAGTTGCGGTCAAACCGAAAGCCCCAGTTATCTAATTCGGCTGAATTGACCGCAAAACCGCGACAGGACTTGATTGGATAGATGTAAATGGCGCTTAAGGTGGGTGAAGGCGTTTCTGGAGACATAAGGGGTGGGGGGTGGGGGGTCAGTTGTCACAATAGCTCGATCTGCGAGAATCTGCACCTTTAAAATTCAAACAGATACCAAACCCGGAGACCAACCATGACACAAATCTTTCTGCTGATTGCAGCCATTCTAGGCGGCCTATCTGTTGCAGGCGGCGCCTTTGCCTCCCATGCTCTGCGGGAGCGTTTAGCCGAACGGGCACTAGAAATTTTTGAGACAGGTGCTCGCTATCAGATGTATCATGCCTTGGCCTTGCTGATAGTAGCCCTGTTGCTGAGTCGAGCCGAGACAGCCCAATCGCTGCTAACGGCGGCAGGGTTTGCCTTTATTGCTGGGGTGGTGCTGTTTTGCGGCAGCTTGTATGGCCTCAGCTTGTCGGGAATTAAAATCCTGGGAGCCGTTGCCCCTTTGGGTGGAGCCGCCTTTTTGATCGGCTGGGGGTGCTTGGCGGTGGCCGCCTTGAACTATAAGTAACTCAAGGAACAGCTAAGCCACAAATATCTGCAACATGATTATGAAAAGCCAGTGTATAAATTCAATTAGTATCGATAATGCATGTCTGAAGGCAAACAGAAATTTTGTTTCAATGCAGTATCCAACTTAAGGAGTTGATTTCAGTAGGACTAAGGGTAGTGCTCAAGAAGTAATGGTTTTGGGATGAGGATGTGCCGCGCTCCGCGCGGCACATCCTCACTTGTTTAGCACTACCGGACTAAGTAGGGCTGGAAAATCCACTGCAAAAATGTACAAGACAGAGCCAATCGTCTAGCCTATGCTTGGAATCGCTCCTGATTCCAGGGCAGCTCAAACACTGTTGCTTTAGCTTTTTTTGCCCTATGTCCATGTTATCCTTCAAGGGTTTTTCTCGTGACATCTCTACCTCGACAGTAATCGCCGGTTTTGTCACGGTATTGGTTGGGTTTACCAGCTCGGCGGCAATTGTGTTTCAGGCGGCGCAGGCACTGAATGCTTCGCCGGTTGAGATCGGCTCTTGGATGTTGGCGTTGGGGTTGGGCATGGGACTGACCTGCATTCTTTTGTCTCTCCGCTATCGGGTGCCGGTCGTTACGGCTTGGTCTACGCCCGGTGCCGCAATGTTGATCACCACAGCGGCTGGCGTGCCGATGCCAGAGGCGATTGGCGCTTTTTTAGTTTCAGCCGTCCTAATTATCGTGGCTGGATTTAGCGGCTGGTTCGAGCGGATGATCAATCGAATTCCCATTTCTATCGCCTCTGGGATGCTGGCTGGTGTTCTGCTGCGCTTTGGCCTGGATGTATTCATGGCGATGAAAACGCAGTTTGTGCTCACGTTTGCTATGTTTTGCGTCTACTTAATCATGCGTCGTTTCTTACCGCGTTATGCTGTAGTGGCCGCCTTAGCGTTGGGGATTCTGATTGCCGCGCTCCAAGGATTGCTCCAGGTTGACACAATTCGGTTACAGCTCGCCCAGCCGGTGTGGACCACGCCGCAGTTTTCACTCGGCTCCATCATCGGTGTGGCTTTGCCTTTATTTGTCGTGACAATGGCCTCCCAAAACGTACCCGGTGTGGCCGTGATGCGAGCCTCTGGTTACTCGGTGCCGATCTCGCCTCTGATTGGTTGGACCGGAGCCGCAACGCTCGTGTTAGCGCCTTTTGGAGCCTTTGCCTTAAATCTGGCTGCAATTACTGCCGCAATTTGTATGGGCCGCGAAGCCCACGAAGATGCGAGCAAACGCTATGTTGCTGCCGTGGCGGCTGGAGGGTTTTATATCCTGATTGGTTTGTTCGGCGCAACGGTTGGGGCTGTGTTTGCCGCTTTTCCCAAAGAGCTGGTGCTGGCAATCGCGGGATTGGCGCTGTTGGGCACAATCGGCAATGGATTAGCTACCGCTCTGATGCATGAGCAGGAACGGGAACCAGCCTTGATTACCTTTTTGGTCACTGCCTCTGGTGTTACCTTATTCGGGATCGGCTCTGCCTTTTGGGGATTAGTGGCCGGTGCATTAGCAATGGCAATTTTGTGCCGTAGAGAATAGGGCAGCAGCAACACTAAAGCAGTCGTAAATGCTAAGGTGCTAAGCGTGAGCTTGTAGCAGATGATGAAGTGATGAGTATCTTCACCTTACAATCCGTTCGCAAAGACTTTGGGATTAAGGAAATCCTCAAGCAGGCTAACTTCAGCCTGGGTGCAACGGATAAAGTTGGCCTAATTGGCACCAACGGTTCTGGTAAATCGACCCTGCTGAAAATGATTGCTGGGCTAGAGCCAGTAGACAGCGGTCAAATTTTGGTCAACTCTGGTGTGCGGATTGTCTACCTACCGCAGCAACCTGAAGTGGATGAAGCCCGCACGGTGCTAGAGCAGGTCTTTGCCGACAGTGGCGAACGCATGCGGCTAGTGCGCGAATACGAAGAAATTTCCGATCGGCTGGCACGAGGAGAGGGCAACGCGGATCAGCTGATGGCAAGGCTGTCTAGCATCACGCATCGCATGGATGCCACCGGCGCATGGGAACTGGAAACCCAGGCCAAAATAGTTCTTTCTAAACTGGGCATTGAGGATTTTAGCGCCAGGGTCGGCCAGCTATCGGGCGGCTACCGCAAACGAATTGCCCTGGCAACGGCACTGCTCTCGGAACCCGATGTTCTGCTGATGGACGAGCCGACCAACCATCTAGATGCCCTATCGGTAGAATGGCTGCAAAGCTACCTAAATCGCTATCGGGGGGCGCTGCTGTTGATCACCCACGACCGCTATTTTCTCGATCGCGTCACCAACCGGATTCTAGAAATCGACCGGGGTGAGCTGTACACCTACGACGGCAACTACTCCTACTATTTAGAGAAAAAAGCCGAGGCTGAGGAAGTCGAAATTAATTCCCAACGCAAACATCGAGGTGTCTTACGACGAGAGTTGGAATGGCTGAAGCGGGGTCCCAAAGCCCGTAGCACGAAGCAAAAAGCCAGAATCGACCGCATCCGCGATATGCAGGCCCGAGAATTTAAGCAGACCCAGGGTAAGGTGGATATTTCAACTGCCGGTCGGCGGATTGGCAAAAAGGTGGTTGAACTGAATGGTATTGGTAAAGCCTATGGAGATCGAGTGCTAATCAAAGATTTCACCTATGCGTTTAACCCAGAAGACCGAGTTGGAGTGATTGGCGGCAACGGTACAGGGAAATCCACGTTGATGAATATCATCACAGGTCGAGTAGAGCCAGATGCTGGTACCGTAGAAATTGGCAGCACGATTCATATTGGCTACTTTGATCAGCATTCCGAAGATTTGTTGCTCAACCCAAATCAGCGCGTAATCGAATACCTCAAAGATGTGGCCGAGCTAGTCAAAACGGCGGATGGCTCGATTATTACCGCGTCCCAAATGCTGGAGCGATTCCTGTTTCCGCCCAGTCAGCAGTATGCGCCGATTAATAAACTTTCTGGTGGAGAAAGGCGACGGTTATTTTTACTGCGGGTGTTGATGAGTGCACCCAATGTCCTGATTCTAGACGAACCCACGAATGATCTAGACGTGCAAACCCTCGCGGTTTTGGAAGAATATCTCGAAGACTTCAACGGCTGTGTGATTGTGGTGTCGCACGACCGCTATTTTTTGGACCGCACCGTAGACACAATTTTTGCCATCGAAACCGATGGCTTGATTCGGCAGTATCCAGGGAACTATTCAGTTTACTTGGACTACTGCGCTGAAACCAATGAGGAGAGTACAAAAGCTTTAGAACCAAAATCTCAGTTGAAAGCTGAGTCAAAGCCTGAGCAAAAATCTGCCTCTGCCGCACCTGCCGCCAAGAGTCCAGATACCACCAAACCGCGTCGCCTCTCTTACAAAGAAAAACGTGAATTGGAACAGCTAGAAATCCAGATTCCGCAGTTAGAAGCCGAGAAAACAGAACTGGAGAAAACTCTTTATAGCAACCCGCCAACTGACTTCACAGCAATGCAAGCGTTGACTGAAAAGTTGGCTGAATTGGAACATACAATTGAATCCAGTACTGAACGCTGGTTAGAACTAGCCGAGTTGCAGTAAGCTGGACAGCCGGATAGATTGATCAAACTGTACATTTGACTGGCTATCCCGTAATCAACGCAGCAAGCAATCGCTGCCCCATCGGCACTATCTGGTTTGGTGCGGCTTAACTCGCTTTGAGCAAAGCCTTGAACCCGGCCAGGGGTGACGACGCGCACCCGATGTCCTTGCTCATACAGGTCATTGGCAATGGCTTGTCCATAGGTATTGGTCGCGTCCAAACAAGCATGCACCTGCTGGATGCCTTGTTCGCTACTTCTTTAGCAGAAGAGTCTGTGACATAATAATTTAACTTTCTGGATGGTTCTCTGATTACTGAGCATACGCGGTCGAATTAAACTCAACGAGGCTGGCGACAGCCTCGCTGGTCTTCAAAACCGGACATGAACTGTTTCAATTCATCCGGCTCCTCAATAGCTTGGTAGTTGTCATCTACACCTCATCTGCCATCGTTGGCAGATTTGACATCATGGCAATGACGATGGAGAAGTTGGAAGTTGTTCAATTCATCTTTACCGCCTTTTAAGCGAGGGATGATGTGGTCGATTTCCAGTAAATCTCTATCTTTGAAAAACAGTCGGCAGAGTGGACAGCTTCCTTTTTGTCGCTTGAGTAGCAAAGCTACCCGCCCATTGACTTGAGGATGTCGCCCCATGCGGATACTCCAGTAGAGCCAATCGGCATCAAACGGAGAGCGAGTACTTTGGACTTTGATATGCCGCTTTATCGCGGTGTGATTGTGTACTGCTAAGCGTTGAATGCCATCTGGGGAAACCGTTGCAAACGTCCATCCTTCTCCTCGGTCAATGTGCCAGTATTTGTTGGCAATCCAACGCTGGCTTTTACGAGGATGACGATGCGTTGCCCAGTCTTTTAACTGAAGATACAGCCAATGATCCAACCGTTGGTAGGCTTGAGAGCTGACCACTGTGGAGAAATAATTTGACCATCCGATAATCACCGGATTGAGCGCAGCAATCAATTGCGACTGGGTTGCCGCTTGATGCCGCTCGATGATCTGTTTCAATTTCCCTTGGTGTCGTTTGATGCTCGTTGCGCTGGGTTGGATCAAGGTCTTGAACCCCAAGGGTGTTCCATAGGCATCATGAGCCGTGCGATATTTTCCTGCCGGAAATTGTCGCACGGTGAAGCCGAGGAAGTCGAATCCAAGATTCCCTTCATGCGGGTGGAGGGTATGAGTGATTCGAGTTTTGCTGGGGTGCAGCGTTAACCCCATCTGCGTGAGCCATTCCGAGAGCATCTGTTGGCATTGTTGCACAATAGTCAGGTCTGCATGAAGCACCACCAGGTCATCGGCGTAACGAATCAGATGAGGCACTTGACAATGCCCCCCTCGCTGGCTGTCCCATCGGGGGAATGCCTGCTTGATTCGTTCTTCCATGCCATGTAAGGCAATGTTTGCCAATAGCGGAGAAACTACTCCGCCTTGGGGTGTTCCGGCAGATGTCGCAAACCACTGTCCTTGATCCATCACACCTGACTTCAGCCATGCCTTAAGCTGGCGATGTAATGTCGGGAACGTGTTGATCTTGGCTAACAGAGCTTCTTGATTGATGCGGTCGAAGCATTGGGAAATGTCCGCATCCAGCACATATTTGGCTTTCAGGAAAATCCCATTGTAAATGGCTTCAATCGCATCATGGCATCCGCGTCCGGGGCGGAACCCGTAGGAGTTTGGCTCGAATCGAGCCTCCCATTCCGGTTCCAGCGCCAATTTCACCAGGGCTTGTAGGGCGCGGTCGGCAATGGTCGGAATTCCAAGTGGGCGTTTTTCTCCTTCACCTCCCGGTTTGGCAATCCAAACCCGGCGTGTTGGTTTTGCCCGCCTGGAAAGCCTCAGTTGATTCACCAGCGCTAGCCGTTGATCAGGCGTGAGGGATTTGATGCCATCTACCCCTGCCGTTTGCTTGCCCTGATTATCTTGACTCACCCGCCTCACTGCCAGACACTTGCCTGACCATGACCGCATCAGTGTCTTCTGAAGTCGCCGAACTGCTTTCATATCACCACGACGTGAGGCTTTGAATATGCGCGTTTGCAGCTTAAAGACTCGTCGCTCCAGCTTTCGCCAGGGGATAAATCTCCATTCCATCATCAGTTTCATCAACTGTGCTTTAGACTTATCAACTGCTAGTTGTACCTATTCATTCCAAACTATCGGGTCTACGTCTGCATATCCCAGATATTACTCTGGACATTGGCTTCTTAGACCATCTCTCCATCTCATGGCTTGCGGTTGGCACCTACTTTGAGCATCGACCTGCTTAAAGAGCCAATGAGCGGTTACTTCGTTCCAAATCACCGTAATCGAATCCTTAGAACGCTACTTTCTGCCGGGTTTAGTGGGAGTGCATACGGGTCGCAACCGTAAACGCCCGCCCCATATCCTTTGCCTTTTGGCTCCAGCCTGTCAGCCTGATTTGGCTGGGTTCAACTCACGACAGTTCAGACATAGCTTCGCTTGCGCTATCCATAGATTCATGCTCGGCGGCTACCAGATGAGGCTTCCAGTTTATCGCCTTTTCTCCCCGCTTTACGGATTGATGACCAGTCGCTACCGTAGGGGTGATGCTGTTACTACTTGCACCTGTAGAGAGGGACTTTCACCCTCACGGTGATTCAGTTGTCGAGGTTCTATCCTCGCCATCCGTCCCTGAGTATCTCTACCCATTTAGGATGAACGAATCGCACACGGCTAAGTTGAGCGGCGGCAGATAACCTTGAACTCTCACCGACAACCTCTGTACCGTCCGCACCAACGCAGTGTAGCCTGTGCCTAGCGATTATATGGTTGCTCCATTCTTAGCCCTGGTATAACTCGATAATGCTTAGTATTGAAAGTGCATAGAGTAAAGCTCTGACCTACAGCGCAGGCGGCGATCAAAGAATCAATTAACCCTACCCTATGTGACAAATGGTAAGCTGTGAAATCCGACAGAGCACGCGCACAGTCAATTTCAGTAGGCCAGACTACAGGTAGTGGTGCGACAAGTTGCAAGGCTTTACGAACTTGTTGCTTATTTTGTGCGTCCTGAATCAACTCCATAACAACGAAGCCAGGAACACTTGGCAGTTCTTGAAGAGAGGCAAACCAACTTAAAGCAGGTGTAAAGCCCCTTTGAATATCAATAAAAATATCGGTATCAACTAGATACAATGCCGCCACCTAGTTCACTCGCGGGTTTGAGCTTCACGACGTAACCTGCGAGCATATTCTTGGCTATCGGTGATATCGGGACGCGAGTTGATGACTCCGCTACTTTCCCAATAGCTAACGAGTTCTGCACCTGTTTTTGGAGGATTTTGAAGAAATGGACGAAACCAGAGGACTCGTAGAATATATTCTGCCAAAGGCAACTTTAGCTGGGTTGCTTCAAGAGATAGTTCATCTTCCAGTTCTGAGGGCAAATCTAAAGTGATAAGCATTGACATCCTCCAACTCAAGTTAGTAGATATAATTTCTGATTAATATGTATTAAAGAAATTCATCTCCGTAATAACTGAAGGTGGTTAACACCATCAGAAGAGACTCTCATATACTTCAATTTCCCATCTTTGCGTGTTTGAAAAAATAGTTTCTTTTTAGAGAGATTTTGTAAAGAGCGGGAAGGATTTGACAACTTGATGCCATGTTCTAATAAAGACTTGTTAACCTCCGAAGTCTTGAAGTCATTTTGTGATGACTGTTTCTGGACGTAGTAAGCTGTGATAAGTGCTTTTTCTAAATCACTGATGTCATCCTTAAATCTGTGCAGCCATTCACCAAAGGTGTTAGGAGCTTGAAGTTCTCTCTCGCTTGTAGATGCAAGTTTTTCTTGTTCCACTTCTGCTACAGCAGCAATTTCCTCCTGTTCAACAATACTCTCTTCATCCAGTGAGTTATTTGTTGACAATAATGCTATGTAATCAGCAATGGCATCTATGTTGGCAAGCTGACCTTCAACAAATTGTTCTGAACCTTCCAGCTCGACTTCACCTTTCTTAAAGTTAATCCTAGCTTTTGCTGGCTTATTCATTTCTACATCTTCACTTCTTAATTCCATTTTTGTACAGTAGCTCCTCTATAACTGCTCTATATTCCAATATCACCTTCTGAATATCTGACCTTCTCGCATTGTAATAAATTTTATGAGCAGAAAAATTTCCGATTGCTCGAAAGTCTTCTAAGCAGGATTTTGTATTTCTAGACAATGATAGTTTTAGATTATTGATCGCATTTGAAACTATGCCAGAAAGCATTTTATAGCTGCCGTTAGAATCTCTTATTTCAGCATCTATGCTTTGATGTTCGCAGGAATGAATTAGACAAATTTCTAATAGCCTTCGCATTAAAACTGCACAACCATCAAAAATATTATTTTCACATGAAGCATTGATCTGCTTTGACAGAGACTCTATATAGCCGCGAGTTTTCTCATAAAGTGAAGCTGGCAAAATTGTATCTGTTGCTTCAATCTCCTCACTCTTCTCCTCCATAAATGAGTGTTCTCTTCTTAGAGACTTTAACTCATTAACATGAAGCCGAAAAGACTCTTGCTCTCTACCTTTTACAAAAGATCGAGACTTGCTCAAACTCTGCTTTAATTGAGACTTGTTTGGCTTATGTAAGCCTAACTTCTCAAACCAATCGCATACCAAATCCACTGAAAATTCAAAATCTTCCTGATGATTGTGGTGATAAAACGCTAGCAGCCTAACTTTGTCAATTTCTGTTTGTGTAAGCAAATCAGCTTTTTCTATGAAACTGTTGAGCGAAATTACCATACTTGTGGACTGCTGTAGCTATATTAGGCAGATCATAGCTCAACTACAGGGATTTGGCACATCTAGAGGAAAAGGCTGATGAGCAGGCTCTCAAGAAACACTTTCAGTGGAGGAGTGGGGCACAACTTCAAAACCGAGAGACTGAGCTGTTTTCTTCAGGTGTTTAACCAGGCGTTCCCGGTATTGCTGCTCATAATAGTTTTCTCCAGGGTCAGCATAGGTTCCGCCCTCAGACCATAGCTTGTAGAACAGACGAGCAATCTTGTGAGCCGTTGCTGTGATTGCCTTAGGTGCGCCTAAACGAGACCGCAGGCGTCGATAAAATGCCCCTAAGGCTGAGCGACTATGGCTAACAGCTTGAGCCGCTAAACGAAAAGCATTCGCTGCTCGATTCACCACTACTCGTGTCTGAGAACTCAGCGACTTTCCCCCAGTAATGCGCGTCCCAGGACATAATCCCAACCAGGAACAAAAGTGTTTGACACTGGCAAAGCGATTGGACTCTAAGCCCACCTCAGAGAGAATCGTCTGGACGCTCAACGCATCAAGCCCAGGAATCTGAGTAAAATCGATGCCGCTGATTCGATATAGCTGCCCACGCAAATCAAAGGCAGGAGCATTTTGAGTGGTCTTACGCCGCTTGTTCTTTGCCTCTGGTGGTGCTTGCTCAGTTTTTGCATCAAACTTCAACAGGCACTGCTCGATCTGCTCATCACAAGCAGCAATCTGCTGTTGATGCAGATCGTAAAGCGTTAACTCCTGTTGCAAAACAAACACCAATTCTGCTCGATAATTACCGCTGAGCGCTTTGGCAATTTCGTCATGGCTACTGCGGATACGCGAGTGCTTGAGGGCAGCTAAGGTTTGAGGGTCATGCTCTCCTGCAACAATTGCTCGAATGATGGACATCCCCGTTAAGCCAGTAATGTCGCTAATCACCTTGTGCAGATGCAGATTCATCTGAATCAAGGCATGTTGCATCCGTTGAATATGCACAGCCGCACTTTGAATCAGTCGTTCTCGTTGACGTACATAGCTTCGCAGCACACATACTTGCTCCTCAGGACGGAATGAGCCAGCTAACAGACCATAGGTGTGCAATTTCTGGAGCCATTGACAATCAAGCACATCGCTCTTACGTCCAGGCACCGTTTTGAGATGGTGTGCATTCACCAGTTTGACCTCCAACCCGCTGGACTCCAGAATCTGAAAGACTGGAATCCAGTAGACTCCTGTTGATTCCATTGCGACTGTTGTCACCCCACACCCCTGCAACCATGCTGCCATCGCTTGTAAGTCTGGGGTAAAGCAACCAAAGGCACGGACATTGACTTCGGCTCTTCCAGCAGGGACACAAACCCAATGCTCAGCAGAACCCACATCAATTCCCGCTGCATGCAGATTGAGTTGCTCAAGATGAGCCAGCTGGGCAGGCAAGGCTGGAGATTGAGCTAACTTACGCTTTGCGATGGACGAGGTATTTTTCATAACGCTCCTCATTACGATTAACCTCCCAAGTTGGGGCGGGCTGAACAGCTAATCTCTCAAACGGGATAGGCTTTGCCACCTTCACCAATCTCATTGCCAGTACGCCCCACAACCACGCTCCTAATCAGACCCTTGATGATACTATTGACCGCTCGGTTTCCTAACTCAGGATTGTCTCTACAATAAATCGAGTACAGACTTGTTTCTTCCATTCGTGCACAGGGCAAACCTGCCCTAGTGAGGCGCTCCTAAGAAATTAGATTTTCAGTAAGCATAAATACTCATCCACGAATCTAATTTCTTTCACCCTGAAGGTGCGCCAGCACGTGGAATGCTAACTACTTATTAGAATGATCTGTCTCCCTCCATTCAGTCTAACTACCTAAATGAGACGTGTTAGACAGATCTCGATCGGGCTAATCATCTTGTACAAGACATTAGACTGAACTTTGTCTGCCTCAATTGCCCAAACAGCAAATTAGACAGAGATGAATCTGCTTATTGCCCCGCTTCGAGGCGTTAGACAGACGGTATTCTGCATAACACTCTTCTATGGGGTGTTAGATAGATGTTACTCTGCATAGTACTCTCATCTAAGGAAATTCGCCCGTCACCTTCAGCAAATCTGCATCATCAATACTGAGGCTCGAAAGGTATTATTTAGCACATATGAACCACTGCTCTTTGTGTTGATGATGAACGCTCGCCCAAAGCAGTTGTTGGATCAGGTTCGCGATGTCATTCGACTGAAGCACTATTCCTTTCGCACTGAGGAACGCTATCTTTATTGGATTCGCCGTTAAATGGACTAATCACAAATGATAAATTCTGTTTTGTGAGGCATGTCCATCTCAGCTTGAGCTGGAGTCGGGTTCCGTTGCGCTGTCGGGTTTAACCGATAGGGCTAAGCGGTCGCAGATCGAGAGGATCTCTATAGTCCTCAAGAGCACGACCATTCAAGGATTTAGCTTTTGCTCAGCGTCAGATTGTGGTCCGCGATGTCAAAGGGAATCAGAGTCAAATTACCATGCTCCCCGCTCGCTTACTCGAACCGTTGCAGCTGCATCTACAGCAGGTCAGGCAAACCCACCAGCGAGATTTACAGCAGGGCTATGGTTCGGTCTACTTGCCATTCGCCCTAGAACGCAACTATCCTCATGCCGACCGGGCTTGGATAGGGGTGGGGGGGAGGGGCTTCGACGCGAGCGCACTGCCCCCATGGGGCCAGAAAAATCAGCCGAGCGGTGAGGGGCGAGTTTGGTAGATTGCTTCTGTGTTCGCGTAGCGTTTTGTAGGAAAGCAGTGGGTTGAGGTTGTAGCCGGCAGCTGTGCAGCGGTGGGTTGAGCTGAGCGAAGGGTTTTACTGCAAGCAACGTTCATTTATATTCATTTATTGTTAACAATTACAATCTCACGCTTGTGTTTCTGTAGGGATTGGTTTATGCTTTGCGATACTAGTGCTTCTCAGCTCCGGAAGAAGGCTAGGCTGCCCGCTCAAGGCTAACCGGGGCGCTGATCCAAGGTGTTACCAGCACGCAAGGACCAGCTCACCTGACTCTCTGTTGGTACCAGAGAGCAAGGCTGTGTTGATTGTACTGTAGCTCAGTGCAATTAGTCATAGCTTCGCTTGATGCAAACCGTAGTCAGGGCATCAATTCCTTGAGCGATTTCTTCTCGAAATTCAACAAGCGAGGCTATCCAACGATGACTACTGAACTAAACGAAGAGCTGAACCTGTTCGATGATGAGAAATCGCAAATCTGGATTATCGGCACTCGAGATCAAGTGCTGCACCAGATCAACGAGTTCTACGTCAAGCGGATTGCCACCGACCGAGTCCGGTTTACACCAATCATTCCGGCTCCCTTCGCCAAAGGCAAATTCATGACGGTGTTAGAACGCTAATCGCTCCACCAATTGAGGCACGAATCGATTGAAAGGGCGACAGGAGAGGGGATTGCTCTCTGCTCCTGTCTTGCTGATGAGAGCTAAACATGCTTCAGTATATACAATTCAAAATATACAACTTCAAAATATACAACTTCAAAATGAATATTACTCTGCGTTCCATTTTAGAAGCTGATTTTGAATTCATTTATGCCGTGACAAAAATAACGATGCAAGCCTATGTAGAGTTGACTTGGGGATGTTGGGATGACAATCATCAGCGGGCACTCATCTACGACTCCATCGATCCGTCCACTCACCAGATCATTCAACTTGATGGTCAAGATATTGGCTGTTTAGCGATAGAACGTCATCCCACTCATCTACAATTAACAAAGCTCTACTTATTACCTCAGTTTCAGCGGCAGGGAATTGGCACATTTCTTGTGCAGCAGTTGATCGCGGAAGCAAAGCAGCGTCAGTTGCCCCTACGGTTGCGAGTACTAGCCGTAAATCCGGCCTATCAGTTTTATCGACGGCAGGGGTTTGTAGTGCACGAGCAAACAACTGAACGGTTTTTGATGGAGTATGGGGGAAATACCAATGCTTGAATTTGTACCATGGGACCAGATGCTGCGTCAGTATGTCGATGCTCAGGGCCGAGTCGATTATCAAACTTGGCAATCCTCAGCTCAGTTGCTCAAAGATTGGCTGCATCAGATAGCCCAACTGAAATTAAACCACGCATCCGAGCCAAATCTGCGCTTGGCGCTTTGGTTAAACCTCTACAATGCGCTAGTGATCGATCAGATCCTGGAGATGTATCCCATCCGTTCGATTCGGCCCACATTTCTTGGCATTCCCAATTGGGTTGCCTTTCTGCAATTTTTTCAACAACCGGTTTACCAAATGGGTGGGCATTCTTACACGTTGAACCAGATCGAGCATCAGATCATTCGGCCTGAGTTTCGTGACCCACGCATTCATTTCGCCCTGGTGTGTGCAGCAGTAGGGTGCCCGCTATTGCGGAATCAAGCTTACCAGCCCGATCAGGTGCAGGCCCAGCTAGAGGAAGATGCCCAGCGATTCATCAACAATCCCCAAAAGGTACGCTATCAGCCACCAGTCCTGTATTGCAGCAAGATCTTTCAGTGGTATCAGCAGGATTTTATTCAGCATTCCCACTCAATTCCACAGTATGTTCAAAAATATTTAGCATTCCCGGTTCAGCTCAGTGCCACCACGCCGATTCGCTATTTAAGCTACGACTGGGCGCTCAATCAACGCACCTCTTCATAAAACCGCTTTAGGATAGGGGCGGGAACTCCAATTCCCCAAAGCACGCCAATTGCCGTGTAGATGCCGGTAGCTTTCCAAGCACCCCATTTCGCCACCCGCCGGTCTGAGGACTGCACAACCCGATTTACCTGCCGAATCTGACCGTAGCGACTCAGCTTCAGGCATAGATCCGCCTCTTCCATAATCGGTATAGCAGGATCAAAACCGCCGCAGCGCCAAAAATCCTGCCGCCGACAAAACATCACCTGGTCGCCAAACAATAGCCGCAGGCCCCGGAAAAACCGATGGGGGCGAAATAAGAGGGGAGCGTAGTAGGTTTTGAGAAAGTTGTGCAGCGAAATGCCCCAGCGCGTGGTTTGGTCGCCGGTCATGAGGGAGATAAAGCCACCGCAGATGATCTTCGGATCGGTCAGCGTTTGTTTGATGACTGTGACCAAATCGTCTGGCACTAGCGTATCGGCATGTACAAAGCAGAGAATATCCCCAGTTGCGGCCTCTGCACCCCGATTCATTTGAACAGCTCGCCCGGCTGGACTGGTAACAATAACTACATCGGCAGTCTTAGCAATCGTAACGGTTTCGTCCTGACTGCCGCCGTCCACCACCAAAATCTCCCAAGCAGGTGGCGTGAGAGAATGTAAACAGCGCAGCGTTCGCTCTAAAACAGACGCTTCATTCAAGGTTGGGATCACAATCGAAACACGAGCCGCCATAGAGGGAAACTTATCTTCGATATTTTTTAATTCAATAATCTGCAATTCTTGCGCCCGAAACCTGGATTGCGCTTGAATTCGGCAGCTCTCGGCTCTACACCCTACGGTGCAATCGCCCAGAGCCATCGGTTTTGGTTATAGCCTGTCCATAGTCTGCAATATCCAGCTAGGCTAGACATCGCCCTTTCTAAAGAGAGCTGAGCCAGTTTTTCGATCTGCTTCTTTAGATTTGCTTCATAAAGTACCATTTCCATTGGTAAACTAATTGCAACCTCCTTGAAGGAGATTTCACATCACCGCCCTTTTCCCGAAGCGCACATTTGCGCACCTACAGAAAGGTTTTCATTGTCTCGTTCTTAATCTACCTGGGAGACCTGGAGGACTATGCCGCCCCTCGTTGCCAATTACTATCTGACCTACCGCTGTAATGCCCGCTGCCACTTCTGCGATATCTGGGCCTTGGAGCCAAAGCAGGAGGCTAGCTTTGCAACCATTCAGCACAACCTACGCGATTTGAGACGGCTGGGGGTCAAGTATGTAGACTTTACTGGCGGAGAGCCACTGCTGCGTGCAGATGTAGCCGAAATCTATGCTGAAGCAAAGCAGCAGGGCTTCGTCACCAGCATGACGACCAACACGATTCTCTACCCCAAAAAGGCCAAAGAAATCCAAGGGCTAGTGGATTTCCTCAATTTTTCGTTGGATGGCCCCGATGCCGATACTCACGACCAGTCTCGTGGCGTCAAAATTTTCGATACGCTGGTGGACTCGGTGAAGCTGGCCCTATCGCTGGGCGAGTTTCCGGTACTCAACCATACGGTGACGGCCCAAAACTACGAGCGGATTAGCGAAGTCGCAGCTCTGGGAGCACGGTTGGGCGTGCGGGTTTGGCTGAATCCAGCCTTTACGGCCCACAGCAACTACAACAGCAAGAAGAACCCCACACCCGAGATTGCCGCCGCTATCGAAGCAACCGCCAAGCAATATGACAATGTTGGTTACAATAGGGCTGCCCTAGCGTTTATCGCAGCGGGGGGAAATGACACCAACAATCCTCGCTGTAAGGCAGTGGATGCGGTGATCGCCATTTCGCCCCACGATGAACTGCTATTGCCCTGTTATCATTTCGCCCAAGCCGGCATTCCGATCGAGGGTCGGTTGTACGAACTCTATCGTGAATCCGAGCAGGTGGAGGCTTATCGCCAATCGCAGGGCAAACTTTCAGTGTGTGAAGGCTGTACGGTGTGGTGTTACCTCATCCCCAGTTTCTTCAAAGGTGTAGACAAGTACTGGTTCCTCAATCAAATGACCTATGCAGGGGAATTCCTGGCAAGAAAACGATTCCTACGGCGAGCCAATCAGCTCACTCCTGTCTGATTTGTCTGATCTGTCTGACCTGGCCACGCCCGAGTTAGATTCTGAAATCGACAAAGACCGATTCAGCTTTGGTTTTGCCGGACGCCGCCGCAAGGCTGCCGTTGCGTTAACCATGATCTGGAGTGGCACAATTGCACTCCACCTATCTACCTACGGATCGTGGCTGGTCATTGTTTTGACGACCATGATGGGGATTCACGCCCTACGGGTGCTGCTGGCTCGTCCGATCCCTGTGCCGGCACCGCTCACTAGCGACAATCTGGCCGATTATCCCTATGTGTCAA
Source organism: Leptolyngbya sp. NK1-12 (assembly GCF_032598965.1). Lineage (NCBI taxonomy): Bacteria > Bacillati > Cyanobacteriota > Cyanophyceae > Leptolyngbyales > Leptolyngbyaceae > Leptolyngbya > Leptolyngbya sp. NK1-12. The sequence goes on along the minus strand of NZ_CP053586.1, from coordinate 2,819,750 downwards.
TTCTGGTAGCCGCCAAGAACGAAGAAGCGGTGATTGGTTCCCTAGTCCGGGACCTCTGCAGCCTCGACTATCCCAGCAATCGCTATGATCTCTGGGTGATCGACGACAACAGCACTGACCATACTCCGCTCGTTCTGGACAAGCTAGCCTGCGAATATGACAATCTGCATGTCGTGCGGCGGCTGCCCAATGCGGGAGGCGGTAAGTCTGGGGCGCTGAATCAGGTCTGGTCGCGCACCAAGGCCGATATTATTGCCGTATTCGATGCTGATGCCAAGGTCCCCCAGGATCTGCTGCGGCGGGTGCTACCCCTGTTTGAGCGCGAGCAGGTGGGCGCAGTACAGGTGCGCAAGGCGATTTCTAACGCTCTCAGCAACGGCTGGACCAAAGGGCAAGCGATCGAGATGGCCTTCGACAGCTATGTGCAGCAACAGCGGATTGCGATTGGTGGCATCGGTGAACTGCGGGGAAACGGTCAGTTTGTACGGCGAACGGCTCTAGAACGCTGCGGTGGCTGGAATGAGGAAACCATTACTGACGACCTTGACCTGACGCTGCGGCTGCACCTCGACCGCTGGGACATTGATTTTCTGATGCTGCCTGCCGTGGGCGAGGAGGGAGTCACCAACGCGATTGGCCTTTGGCATCAACGCAATCGCTGGGCCGAGGGCGGCTACCAGCGCTACCTCGACTACTGGCGGCTAATTGCCCAAAATCGTCTGGGTACGACCAAGACAGTCGATCTGTTCATGTTCTTGATCACGCAGTATGTGCTGCCGACGGCGGCGGTACCTGATTTTCTGATGGCGATGGTGCGCAACTGTCCGCCGATGCTGATGCCGGTCACTAGCTTGGCAACAGCGTTTGCCTTCGTTGGCATGATCCGAGGCATGCGGCGAACCACAGAGACCCAAAGCCACAAACCGACAAAACGACGGCTGATGCGCGTTTCTAGCTGGTCATCTGGCCTGTCAAATAGTGTCTTTGGCACGGTGTATATGCTGCACTGGCTGCCTGTAATGGCTAGCACCACGGCTCGAATGGCTGTTCGTCCCAAGCGCTTGAAGTGGGTGAAAACCATCCATCACGGCAGCAATGAAATCTGGCTGAACGAAGAAGTGGGATGAACTAGGCTGGCAGTTGCTGAATCAAAAATTTGGCCGTGCCGTGGGGAATTAGAATCCTGGACTGGTGGATGGCCTGATGAGGCTGAACGTCAATCTGGGCACCTTGGCTCAGCATATCAGCCATCGTCAGGCCACTCCAGCGGCGAATCAGCGAAAGGTGGACATCAGTGAGGTAGAGAATCCCAGCAATTTCGTTACTCGGCACGGGTTTGCCTGACAAGCGCGCATTAAATGCCACTAGATAGTAGGGTGCATCCTGAGCCATGCTGCTCTGGGAAGAGTGCTGCCGCTTTTCCAGAATCAAGCGAGGTCGGATTTCATCGGCCAGATCAATGGTTTTGAGGCTACCATCGGCAGCCAGAAAGTAGGTTTGGGTCGCGCTTTCTAGATGGGAAACCACTGCGCCAATTTCTTCGGTGCTCTCTCGCAAAGCACACTCGATCAGCGATTCCTGGGCCTGTCGCTTACCGCCCACCCCAAAAAAGCGGACCCGATCATCCGCACGCACCAACTCACGTTGGGGAATCGAAAAAACATGATACCCATCCCACTGAAGAAACAGCGCCGTTCCAGCCGGCATTTCGGGTGTAATTAAATCTGCTAATTTCACACCAATTCTTTCACACCAATCAATTTCAAGCTAATGAATTAAAGGTAGCTTTCCAGTCAATCATCGCCTACCTGACGCCTTTTACCCAAGTTTTCCCAGTTCGTAATAAATGTTAAATTACCGTGAGCGGGGAAACATCAGCCTCATCCAGGCCATTCCTGTACAACTTATGATTAGTAGGAGACTGATTAGTAGGAGACGGCTGCCCCCTAGCCGCAAAACGCCGCAAAACTTCTAGAATGTCGCTATGTCGGCTAAGTGAGGAGAAGCATGACCCCAGGGATAGTGCCAATTCAGCGGAGCAAATCACTGCATGAGCAAACGTATCAGGCATTGCGGGCTAGCATTCTATCCGGTGATCTGCCCCCAGGGGAACGTTTAGTCGAAACTCAGTTGGCCCAGCGCTTGCAGGTCAGCCGCACTCCGATCCGGGAAGCAATTCGGCAGTTGCAAAAAGACGGCTTGGTCACTGCCGATGGGTTGGGAGGATTGCAAGTCACTACCATTTCTGCCGTCGATGCCGCCCAGCTTTATGATTGCCGATTGGCGTTAGAAGAACTGGCTGTGGCTGAAGCGTGTCTACACGCCGACTCGGTACAATTACAGCAGCTCGAAGGCTACGTTTTGCAGGCTGAGCAACTGGTCCAAGAGCAAACCCCAGTCCTGAAGGTGATGGATCTACTCGACCTCGACTATGGGTTTCATCGCTTGATTGCCGAAAGTTCGGGAAACCGCTGGCTGGTGACGCTGCTCGATCAGGTATTTGACAAAATGATGCTACTGCGAGTGCAGACCACCCGCCATAATCCCAAGGTACTAGAAATTCGCATTGAACACCGGCAAATCTATCAAGCTATCGCCCAACGACACTCGGCAGCAGCAGTAGAAGCCATCCAGAGCCACTTACTCGCTAGCAAAGCTAGAGTTGTGGATGAGTTACAGCAACTGCATCAGCCTCTAGACACCACAGAAACTGCTGTTGTGTAGGAATTGATTGGGAAAGGCGGATTGGGAAAGACACCACGACCTCACCAACCTCACCAGTGGATACAAACATGGCGCAGATCGGAAGTCCGATGAGGATCGATCACGTTGATAGTAGCTGGAGTCATATCTAAAATTCGTTCCCCGTCCCAAGGACCCCGGTCGTTAATCCGTACTTTTACCGAAATACCTGTGTGTTGATCTACTACAGTAACCCAGGAGTTAAACGGCAACCAGGGGTGAGCCGCAGTTAGTTGACTGGGGTCAAAATCTTCGCCATTGGCAGTCAGATCACCCTGATCATAATAGGCGGCAATTCCGCATTCTGTTCCCGCTTGGACAACATCAGCGATGCCAAGGCAACTGAATAAGGTAGTTGTGAACAACCGCAAAATACCTAGAATTCGCATAATTAATACCTGCTTTGTCTCTGTTAATGCTGGGTACCTAATTCCGTCAACATATCGCGTCAAGAAACAGGAGTCACACGGCTCCAGAAACAGTTCGAACTAGGAACTAGAACGTGTAAGAGCGCATATTCTGGTGGTCGAATTCTGATGGTCGAAAGCTCATTGTACACTTTTCAAGCTGCCTTTCCAGGCTATACGAAAGGCGATTGCAAAGATAGATGCACCTGCATTCGGTTTATCTCAAACTGAACATTAAATAAATAGCAATACCTACGTTAGAGCGAAAACTCGTACTATGCCTCAGAGGAAGTTCATAGTGTTACTTCGTGTAAAGTAGCAAACTTCGTTTCAAATCCAGAATACTTTTTTTCAACTTCACTGAAAGTTCAAGAAATTATTCCTACGGGTTGCCCTAACTTTATTAAAGCCACACGAGCTATCCGTAAAGTCACAGCAGGCTACTGAAAAGGTTATCAAGCCATTGTTTACCTCACCTATTCACCTCACCTATTCACCTCACCTATTCACCTCAACCGTCCTGCACTAACCGCTTCAAATCCTCCACCATCACCGCCAGCAGGTTCACCTCATCTACATCCAGGGCAACCCAAGCGTTAGCATCGGGTTTAGCAGAGTGGCGGCGATCGATTACGGTTTTGCCGCGTGTCCATTCACCGCTGGTTTCGATTTCAACTTGTGCTCGTCGAAACAATAGCGTCTCTGGATGAAACAGATAGGCCAGCGTTGCCGCATCGTGTACTAAGAATCCTGGCCTACCACCAGTTTCACGAAATGCCATCGCCGTTCCCACCATAAATTGACAGAGTGCCATGATAAATTTGGCAATTGAACTATCAGGATTCACGGCGCTAATTTGCTGAGCCATTTCGGGCGTGAAGATCAGCCGCCGGGTTACATCGAGTGGAATCACTACCAGCCGCGTAGAGGATTTAAACACAAGCTGAGCCGCTTCTGGGTCGTAGGCAATATTGAATTCGGCTTCCGGTGTAATATTGCCAGGATGCAAGAATGCACCGCCCATGATCACAATTTCTTTAGCAAGGTTGAGAACACCTGGAGATTTTCGCTCCGCTGCTGCCAAATTGGTGAGCGGGCCAATCGCTACAAGGGTAATTTCTCCTGGAGCTGCATGCAATTGCTCAATCAACACATCGTCAGAATAGCGCGCCGTTTCATAGTCCTGATGAGGCGCTGGCAATGTATTCGATAAATTACCCATCCCATCTGCGCCATGAATCGCACCTGCATCTTCCACATCGTCTTTAGCGGAGCCACCAATAACGCCGCGTCCCACCTCTACTGCTGGAAATCCACCGAGTTGCAGTAATTTGCAGGCAGCCGCAAACGTGTAGTTAGCGTGAACGTTACCATCTACTGCCGTGACTGCCATAATTTCGGCCAATCCCTGCTTAGCCAAGCTTTGTAACCACAGAAACGCAAAGGAATCGTCGCCGCCTGGATCAGTATCGAGAACAATTTTGACCTTCGGAGTAACCATGAGACCTATCAATCAACACAACTCATCAATACAACAAACGCTCTGCCGCCGATTGTACTGTTGTCTCAAAAACTTTCAACTCAGTGTAATAAAACTCGGAGCTGATTTGTTCACGCGTCAGTACACCGCCGCTTGTGAAAATTGCTCCTTCTAACATGAGATTATCTGCCATCTCAAACGATTCAATTGACATGCCATTCGCATCCCATCCGGGAGTACTAACTGTGACTCGCTGGGTGTAAAGCCGTTCATCATTGGTGTACCCAAACACTGGCTTGCCCTGGGCTGCCATATAGCCCATCTCGAAAGCGGTACCCACATCCATACTGGGACCCCGAAATGGCGTCATGTTAGCAATGATCAAATCACAGCTATCCATCAGTTCAATGTTGCTGGTATAGATCGCAATCCCCATTTCAAAGGGCGATAGATTAGACAGATCCAGGTTGGCATCAAATGGGAACAAACCCACAAATCCGTAGGCTTGACAAATTTCCTGTTTGGCGCGAGCAATTTTCAATGGTTCCGGCAAAAACACATCTGGCCCAGCAAGATAGATGCGCATGATTTTAAAGTTCACTCCCCAACAGCAATCCGGCAATGCAGGCACTCACAAAGTTGGTGAGAGAACCTGCAATCATTGCCCGTGGTCCTAATCGAGCCACATCGTTGCGACGGGAGGGAACCATGCCGCCAATCGCCCCAATCTGTTGACCGATAGAAGAAATATTAGCGAAACCGCAGAGGGCAAACGTAGCAATTGCGGCAGCTCGAGCCGAAATTTGATTGGCTTTGATTGACTCGGCCAAGGCTGAGTAAGCAATGAATTCATTCAAAATAATCTTCTTGCCCAGAAATACGGCCACGGCACTACAGTCGGCTAGAGGAACACCCATAACCCAAGCCAACGGAAACAAGAGATAGGACAAAATTAACTCTAATGAAAGCTGCGGAAACCCGAACAGGCCACCTGCCCAGCCCAAAATCGCGTTGATTAGGGCGATCAGGGAAAGAAATACAATTAAAATTGCGATAATGGACAGCACGAGCTGAACCCCTTGAATCGCTCCTTCGGCGAGGGCGGCAATTGGGTCACTAGCCGTAGAAAAGGCTTCTTTAGGCAGGGCCAGTTCATCGACTCCTTCGGCTTCGGCTTTGGCTTTGACGGCCCGCAGTTCCTCATCTAACTCTGCAGATAGCGTTACCCTACCCACAAACGGACGAATCAACAGGGGTGCTTCGGTTTGACCGATAAAGATATTGGCCGAACAAGAGGTGGTTTCAGGGCCGGAGGTTTTCATCGTTCGCCGCATTACCGAAGCGATGGCCGCTACCACCTTTTGTAAAATCCCAAAGTAATACAGCAGGCTGATCACGCCAGAGAAAAAGATGACGGTAGACATCACCTTGAAGGCAAAGAAATGTTCTGCAAAGTTTTCACCGTAGACAAACTCAGCCCCAACATCGGAAAAATTGAGAAACGTGGTAACAAGATTACCAATGGTGCTGAAAATAGCAAAGCCAACGGGCAACAGCAACACAAATAGGCCAAATAGAAATTGGATCGCAAATCCCCAAATTACTGGACGCCATCGAATCGCACGCCGATCAACTGATAGCAAATAGGCCAGCCCAAAGAAAACGAAGATACCAATCAATGAAATGAACCGCTCCATGCGCACTCCCGATTCTCAAGTTTGGAAAATTGTCCAAAAGCACGACAGAATTGCAGTTATTTCTATCGCATTCCTGAGCAAATCAACCTAACCAATTGCAACAATTTGTATTGTTTAATGTTGAGGAGCTAGGGCTGATTGACTGACCAATCACTTTCTCATGGCCACTTTCTTATGGTCACTTTCTTATGGTGGTTAAAACCGCTGCTATGCAAGCCAAGTCGAAGCCAAGCCGGCGCAGGCCGACTATTCGTTGGTTCAGTAACCCGCGCAGGTTTTGTCTGTGTAGGCGCTGCTTCGAGCCGCCAGCGACTAGAGTTTTGTCAGTCAACCAGGGAGCCAGGATGGCTTTGAAATTTCTAGAGAGACTTTTAGGAGCGCTATAGAGTTTGCCTAAGTTTCTTGAAGATTTAGGACACTGACAAACAAGCAGTGGAAGCCCCTAGCATATACTGAGCGCATGACTCAGGGGATTAAGCAGAGCATCAAATTGCTATGAGCGTGATCGTATTTGGCAGCATCAATATGGATTTGGTGGCACGAACGCCCCGAATTCCAGCGCCGGGAGAAACTTTAACTGGGCACCGATTTGAGACGGTCCCAGGGGGAAAAGGCGCCAATCAGGCCGTTGCAGTTGCTCGCCTAGGAATACCCACTCAAATGGTTGGCCGAATTGGGAATGATGCCTTTGGACAAGCATTGCTGCGAGGTCTACAGGCCAGCAGTGTAAATTGTGATGCAATCTTAACCGAGGCAACTACCCACTCAGGTGTAGCCATGATTACCGTAGATGATGCGAGTGAAAACAATATCGTGATTATTCCAGGCGCGAATGGTTTAATCGATACAACCGATGTGGAGCGATTGCAGCCCCTGCTAGCCCAGGCCAAAGTGCTGCTATTGCAGTTGGAAGTGCCGCTGGAGGCTGTCATGGCCGCAGCTAAACTTGCCAAACAGTCAGGAGTCACCGTGATTTTAGATCCGGCTCCGGCTCGCACCGATTTGCCAACCGCGCTCTACCCTCTGCTTGATATTGTCACGCCCAATCAGGTAGAAACGAGTCAGCTTGCGGGGTTCCCCATAACCGATTTAGAAACAGCCCGTAAAGCGGCTACGGTTCTGCAGCAGCGGGGAGTTGGTACTGTGATCACCAAGCTGGGCAAACAGGGTGCCCTGTGCATGACGCCAACCGAAACGTTTGAAATTCCAGCCTTTCCTGTTCAGGCCGTGGATACCGTTGCCGCAGGCGATGCCTTTAATGGTGGATTAGCTGCTGGGTTGGCCGCTGGTATGCCGCTCCGAGAAGCCACTCAACAAGCCGCCGCAGTCGCTGCCCTTTCCGTCACTAAAGCGGGTGCCCAACCGTCTCTGCCCACCAGAACCGAACTCGATGCTTTTTTAACAAAACACGGTGTAACTAACCCCCGTGCTGACTCCTGACTCCTGGCTCCCGTCGGCTGACGCTCTGGGAAGGCTGGCTCCTGATTCCTGACTCCTGCCCACTCACTGGCTCAGTCCTAAAGTCATTTATCATCTGCAAACAATTGCGCTCATCAGGCGTGCGATAGTATCGAAACCGATCGGCGAGGCGGGCAATCAGGTAAATGCCACGACCGCCGCTGGCCTCAGCATTAACTGGATCAGCCTCTTGAACTTGTTTGAGCTGCTGCTCCCAATCAAATTCAGGCCCAAAGTCCCAAACTTGAAGTTCAATCTGATCCGGATGGAGGTAGACAACAATCTCAATCGGTGTTTCTGTGCGTTTGTCGCGATGGGCATGGCGCACCGCATTGGTGAAAGCTTCGGCCAAAATGGTTTGCGACTTGATCAAAACACTCCGCGTCAACTTTTCCTGATAATGGCTATTAAACCAATCCAAAATCTGGGCTAGTTCTTCTAAATTCGTATTAACTTGCAACCGATGCGATTGAGTCACAGTTCAAGTAAAGCTACCTAAAGTTAAGCCACCAGTTAAGCTACTAGTTAACTATCCGTTAAGCTACTAATTCAGAAAACGCTACAGACTAAAACACTCAGCTAGGCTTTGCATAGAGTTACGGTTGTTACAGTTCAATGTTGGATCAGATAGTTGATAGTTGGATAGCTGCTGTTTGCATAGATGCCTACACCAAGAGCCGGTACTAGCATAAGCTACACCGATTGCTTAAACGCTTCACAGCTCGGAAATATTTTAAACACCTTGCTCATATTCGTCAGATCTAACAGCATTTTGACCTGATCGTTGATGCCGCAGAGCGAGAGCTGTCCACCGAGCAGCTTGGTCTGTTTCAGCGCCATGACTAGAGCACCTAAACCAGAACTGTCCATAAACTCCACCGCAGTGCAATCTATCAAAATCACACGGGTTCCGGCCTTGAGCATCTCATCAATGGTACGACGTAGCTGCCCCCCATTCATTCCATCTAAAATACCGGACACTTGGATGATCTGCACTCTGGAATCCATATCTCAACTCTTGCCACTAGCACTGCCTTGCTTTAGATTCAGCTTCAAGTATGCCCGATCCGCAAAATTCCTTAACGATAGTCATAGGGCCGGAAAACGGTGAGCGAATGGAAATTCGGCCTGAATTTGCCAGCGGTGGCCATCATGGATCAGTAGGGTTAGTCGTTCTACCACAAACTGCCACTCGGCTTGGCGCGACCGCAATTCAACCCAAGCTTGCCGAAAGGTCTGGCGAGTTACGTTGCGGGAAGCGACCGTCAGATGGGGCGCAAAAGGTCGTCGTTTAGCCATCGGATCCACGATGCCCAATTCAGTTTCTAGCTTGCGGCTAAGGGCAGTCTGCACGGTCAACAGCGCAGGCGTTGGTAAGACATTGATATAGAGCACCCGTGGCGCGAAGGCACCGAACCCTGACAGGTGGATCGGGATCACCGACTGGTGGCTGGCAAATGTAGCTAGATGGTTCTCTAGCGTGCTCACCTCGGCCCACAGGAAGGGCGGTTGTAGGGTGATGTGGGGTGGTGCCTTGGCGGTAGAGGTGCGGTAGCGCTGGCCTAGCTCCTCAATAATTGTGGCTGCATCTTGCTGTACCTCAACCGGAGGCAGCAATGCTATAAAAAATCGCTTTTGCCCTGCTTCGACCCCAATCATCTCTATTTTCAGCTCTTTTCGCCCACACTCTCACAATTTTTGCCGATGTCAACAGTTCTTTAGCGCAATCACTCCAGAATACAGTAGGCTTAATTATGCAAATACAGTAGGCTTAGTTATGCCGTTTTGATCGGATTTAGAATCCAGATTAAGCTACGGAGTGAGGTTACGCACCGAAGGTGATTGAGGAGTGGACGTTCAACCAAATCAATTAGAGTCTGTAGTCCTCCAGATTGGAGAAGCTGTGTTGGCAACGACCGAAGCCGTGGATCGACTGGCCACTCAGGTCGATGCGCTAGCCGCTCAAGTGCAACAGCAGGGATATCAAATTTTTGCGCTGAGCGATGCGGTCCAAACCCTGGCAGAAAATCATGATAGTGCACTGGAGCGCTTGGGCCAATTAACTGATACGTTGCAGCGTCTAGTTGCAGCGGTCGAAGAAACTGACCGGCCAGCAGGTTAGCGCAGATTAGCAACTATCAAGCCCGCGAACTGACCACTGGCTCAATAAACTATCCTAAAAACTGCCCAGGATCGACGACGACAAGACAGACGATGAGACAAACGTTGGAGAGGGATATAAACTAGAAAACTACCAAGTGAGGAACTGCAATTCTAATGTCACTGGCTGAGGAACTCAGACAAAACTGGCGAGCAAAACTTCAGGCAAGCGAAATAACACTATCATCTGCCGACCAGGAGAGTGTGATTAGCTGGCTGCTAGGCGAAGATGTAGAGCGGTTCGAGGAACTACCGTCGGCCCAACTTGCGGTTGCTCAGCAGGCGATGGACTACCGGCTGCGGATTTTGCAGCAGCGCTACTTAGGGGTTCATCCTGAACGAGCCTACAATCAGCTATTGCAACGGCTCAGCAGTTTGTTTTTGATTCGTAGCCGAATTCGCACCTGGGTAGCGCTGTCTCGGGACCGCCGCCGCACGGTCATGGATGTCCTGCAAGAGGTGATCCAGGAGCTAATTCAAAGCGACAAGTATATTCGGCAACAAATCAGCTGGATTGGGCGCTGTACCACTAATCCCCGCTTGCGTAATGCTCTGATGCTGACCAGCATTGAAGAGTATTGCCTGCGTCCGATTCGTAGTCAGCCGCTGCTGGTGTATCGCTTTGTCAACTATCTGCGGCGGTCTCAGCGAGGAGGTATGACTCAAGTGCCAACCGGAGAACTGATTCGCTTGGTATCTGAAGAAATTACGCCCGATGATGCCGATAACCCGGTCAGTTTGCTCGACGCTCAGGCAATTTCTCAGTACCAGGAATCCCAAGCTTGGGAAGAACAGCAGGCAATGCGCTCCAAAGTGCTGCAAGAATTCCTGACTTATTTGGAACAAGAGGTAGAACCTGCCGCGGCCGAGTGGCTCAAACTTCATCTGCAAGGCCAATCCCAAGAGGTGATTGCTCAAACGCTGAACCTAACGGTAAATCAGGTTTATCGGCTACGAGAGAAAATTAGTTACCATGCGATTCGCGTGTTTGGGTTTAAGCATCAGTCAGAGCTAGTCGGCACATGGCTCGGGACATCCTTGGCCGAGCACAATTTGGGACTCACCCCAGAACAATGGCAAACGCTTTGGGATAGTCTCACACCAGTGCAGAGGGAAATCATTGAACGGTTGAAAGCCAAATGTGGCCTGGATACCATTGCTAAAGAGCTGAATTTGAAAGTGAATCAGGTCACAGGTGAATGGAGTAAGATCTATCTAGCGGCTCAGAAATTGCGCAATATATACTAAATTTTTGACTAAAGGCTGGAGTTACGGACTGTAAAGGTCTGTAGGAACCATTTGCAGTAACCATTCTGTAGTAATCATTATCCCAACAGCTATCACAACCATCAGGCATGAGTCAGGCATGAGCAGCCTTATTTTGACCGGCTCGGCATTGAACCGGTTGAATGGCTAATGTATCGGGTGTTCTTGTTGGACAGGCAAATTACACAGCAAATTACACAAAGGGTTGAGACGGCAGAAGAGTGCTCTTAGCCCTGAGTTGGGCACTCTAACTTAAGGGTTGGGTAACAGCTATGGCGTCGCCTTTAGACAACCAACGGGCGTCGAATCTCAGACACTCAGTTCATCAACGCATTCTCTCCCAGTTTCAAGACAATTGGGCGACCCGTTTGAATGTCGATCAGATGTTTGTCTTGATTGACGGCGTTTTACCGTTTGAAGCCTGTCTGTACTATCAAGTTTTACCCCTGTTTCTAGAGGGCAATCAGCTGCATCTAGGTATGGTCAGCCCCGATGATATGGCTGCCAGTGACTATGTGCGCCACATTGTTTCCTATTTGAACTATTCTCTAACTTGCCATGCCGTTTCTTCTGAAGCTCTGCGAGTGGCGTTAACGGCCTATCTCAACCATGTTGGCAGTCAGCAAACTAGCCGCGAAGCCTTCAACTACGGCCATTACCGCCACACTACTCGCAAAAGTGACCGAGCCAGCAATCCCAACGAACGCCTGACGCTAGTCGTAGATAGCCCAGATGACCTGTATGGCGAGATGGACGGAGCTGAGGTAACGGCAAGTCCCGTTACAGCGCCACCTAGCCCCACCGCAGCAGCCGGAAACCTAACAGAACAACCAGCTGAGAATCGGTCAGCTCAACCTGCAACCCAACCTTCAGTTAGTTCCGAGGCGGCGGTGTCACCAGTCGTTTCAGCAGAACAGGTTCCACCAGAACAGGCTGAAGTTACTGAGCCAGTGGCTAGTCCTGAACCATCCCAGCCACGTGAACTGCCCCAGCCAGATGCCCATCCGCTGCTGAACTCGCCCGCTCCAGCCCCGTCACCAGAGGCACAACCGGCAGCCACAGCACCCGTTAAGCCTCTAGCCATGCTCCAGCTCCAAACCAAGCACATCACCAGCCCAATCGAGACACTAACCACCTTACCCCCTCAGGAACTGGTGCAGGAACTGCTGGCGCGCGTGTTGCTTGGTGGGATTGGGCGCTTGTATTTTGAGTGCTATGCCCAGCATGGGCGAGTGATCTGGAGCCAAAATGGTGTCCTGCAATCTGTGCTTGATCCGGTGGCACTGCCGGTGTTTCAGGCCGTGATTCAGGAGCTAAAGACTATGGCCTGCATTGCTCGGTTGCCCGTCACCCAACCCCAACAGGCCGAACTAGAGTACTTGTATGACCGCAGTGGCGTTTTGCTGCGATTCCGGTTTATGCCGGGTCAATATGGCGAAGAAGCAACGGTCCAGGTTCTGCGGGGAGCTGCCCTCAAGTTTTATCAGCAGCAGCAGTTGAACAAGCTGGAACATGACGCCATAACAATTGCCAAACAGCTCCAAAATAAGCTGAATGAAATTCGCGCCCGCGCCTACTCCCAGCCTTCTTTGCTAGAACCCAAGTTTGAAATGCTACCCAAGCTGAGTCAAGTGCTGCACCATATCGAACATCAGCTTGACGAACTGGGAGTTGATACAACCGATTCGTAGGTCCGAGAGTAGGACCTGAATCGATCTGTCCGAGAGATTAAACCGAGCTTGGTGCTACTCCTACCCGTATTACTCCTGCTTTTTATTGGCTCGCCATGCTTCCGTCATGCGGCCCCAGTTGGTTCTGAATTCTGAGAAGCCCAGCCAGCTGCCCGCCCTATCTTCATCCCAGGACGCCGACAAAACTCCATAGCTGACGCCCAACACTCCCAAGCCAAACCAAAGCAGGCTGACCAGTAGCACCGCATAGGTCGGCAACTGCAACCAATCGTTGCTAACGACCAAGTAGCTGACGATAAAGGTGGACATTCCCAAAGCCGTCGGAATACCGCAAAACAGGGCAACCCGCTTCACCATGCGGCGACTCACCACCTCAGGAATGCCCTCTGTCCGGACTTTAGGCTTGGATTTGGACGTGCGGTTGCTCTTAGTAGCAGAAGCGCTTTGCCCAGCAGGCTTACCAGACTTCTTCTCATTCTGCTTCTCAGTCTGAGTGCTTCTGGGTTCAAACGGCATCGCTTTGCGCTTCGAGGCATCGCTCGAACCCTTAGAGGCATCTGGCTTTGGCTTCGCAGACATTGGCTTATCTCCGCTTTATCCCCGGATTCCTAGGCGGCTAATCAGTGCCCGATAGCGTTCTTGGTCTTGCTTGAGGATGTAAGCTAATAGCCGTTTACGTTGACCAATCATCTTCAGCAAACCGCGCCGAGAGGCATGGTCCTTCTTGTTCTCTTTGAGGTGAGCGCTGAGCCGGTTGATGCGCTCAGTCAAAATTGCCACCTGAACATCTGCCGATCCGGTGTCTGTCTCGTGAACTTGGTACTCCGAGATAATTTCTTGTTTACGCTCTTGCAGCAGTGCCATGAAACTAATTAATTTCCTACTTATATAAGCCCAGTCGCTTATGATATCACATCCCTATAAAGCGTGGGGAGGCTTCACGACCATCGTTGCGCTAGCTATTCGATTGGCTGATCGAGTCAAAGTAATGCTGTCGAACAGCACTTCTTTACCAAAAACTCCTTTATCAAAAGCTGATTGCCGTTCAGTAAATTAGCCAACTGCTGAGGCTGAATCGCTTACAGCCGCTCGCCTACTTGGCTCAAGGAACCTAGTTGCCTTAACCGATGCTGCTCCTGGTTAAATTCTCGTTGTTCGGGGGTCAGCAGCTCATACTCAATCGGCAAGCGCATGTCCCACTGCACTTCCGATAAAAACAGCAAGCTACCGGCCATAACCAAGCCCGTCACCAAAAACTGCCACCCGGTAGCATAGGGCAACAGTGGAATCGCTAGCAGGTGCACTACGCCAGTTAACAGAAAGGTGCGGGATCCCATACCGAATCCCGTGATCAAGTAGCCGACGGCACTCAAACCCAGCCAGACTGGGCAGAGGTACAGCAGAAACTGCCAATAGCCGCAGAGGATGCCTAGATCGGTGTAAAGAATGCCTAGCCCCATCAGGCCCGCCCAGCTATAAATTAGCCAGCGCAGACGTTCTACCGTAACCCAAAACCAGGCTAAAACAGCCATCGCCACCACACCCAGCAGGGTTAGACTTGTCCACAGAAGGGCTTGCTGAGTCCAGCTGATTGGGCTGAACTGCGCCACCGCAAAAATTAGGGCTGTAATCAAGCCCCAAACCACAAAAATCTGATCAATTCGGGTATAGAAGCGAGAGAACAGGGTCCAATTCCCCATCTGCCAGTGAATTTGCAGTAGACCCAAACGGTCTTGAATATCGAGCGTGTGCTGTTTGTGACGAAAAATTGGTTCTGCGGAGTTGAAAAATTGCATCCAGCGCTTCTATCCTGGGAGAGAGATTCACATTATTTTACATATCTTAATCTCTTGAAGCGATTTTTGAGGTCCTGCTATCGATGGATTTAGTTCCGTCGCAGCGGAATCAAGAAAGTAGGTTGGGCTAAAGCCATAAAGCTGGGATGAGAGTAGCTTCAGCTACATTCTGGAGGACATGATGAGCTTAAGCTGCTGCTGATTCGAGCCTGATCATGACATTTACCAACTGTTCGTGCCCATCTATCGAGCGTTGTCCCAGTTGATTCATCAACTCTTACAGCCTTTTTCAGGCTAGTGAAGTACGAAAAACGGGGTGCCTGCCCGTGCCCCCACACCCCCCATACCTTACATGAGTGAAAACCGCTGTATTGAGTTTGTGTTATTGAGTTTGCGGCTTAACCGAGTTGCGACACCTGAGTCAGTGAACCAGAGCAAATCCAACGTTTTCAGCACGAGGACTAACCCATGCGATCGCCAATGCGGCGGGTCATCACAGGTGCCGTTTTCTTTGGCATTACCTTAATCGGCTCTGTAGCTGGGTATGTCCTGTTTGGCTGCCCGGTCTCGGATGCGGTTTATATGGTGGTGATCACCGTATTTGGGATTGGCTACGGAGAGTTTTGTCCGATTTCGCCGCTGCAGCGCATGCTTACCATTTTAGTGATTGTCTCTGGTTACTCGTCCGCAGCCTACACCGTGGGAGGATTTATCCAAATGATCACAGAAGGCGAAATCAAAGCCGCCCTGGAGCATCGCAGAAAAACCAAGGATTTGGCAAATTTGGAACAGCACACGATTGTTTGCGGCTATGGGCGAATTGGGCAGGTGCTATCCCGTAAACTCACCGAAGCCAAACAAAACTTTGTGATTGTAGACAATGACCCAGAACGACTCGCCAACGCTGAAGAAAACGGCTATCGAGTTTATCAAGGCAATGCCACTAACGAACAAGCCCTGCTAGCAGCCGGAATTGAGCGGGCCAAAGTGTTGGCGACCGTCTTGCCGGACGATGCCTCAAATGTATTCATCACCCTAACCGCACGCGGCCTCAACCCTAATTTGACAATCGTGGCTCGGGGTGAAATGCCCAGTACAGAAAAGAAATTGCGTCTAGCCGGAGCCGATCACGTCGTTTCTCCAGCCAGCATCAGCGGCATGCGGATGGCTAATTTGATTACCCATCCCAACACCATTGAGTTTTTGGATCAAAGCGAAGAGCGCACCCGCCTCAATGAACTCCTAGCCCAAATAGATGTCCAGGTTGACGAACTCACCATTCCACCCGGTTCACCACTCGTAGGCGGCACAATTGGCGACTTGGAAGTCCGAGGCAAAGGCACCTTCATTGTGGTAGCGCTACGCAAGTTCAGTGGCGAAATCATCACTCATCCGGATCACAACATGCCGCTCTCAGCCAAAGATGTAGTGATTGTGCTGGGCCACCGAGGTGACATTCCGCAGTTTACCCGCCTGTTCGAGAAACGGCAGATTCGCTACCGGGGAGCGAAATCCTAAAGCTCTGTAATGGTCTGGGCGCAAGTCTTGGTGCAAAACCGCCAGGTGAGAATCGCAGCTGCAATGGCAAGGCCGAGTGCTAACCCCCACCAGAGACCAACACCGCCAAGCTGTAGCTGAATCCCTAAGAAGTATCCGCTCGTGAGGCCGATGCCCCAGTAGGCGATAATGCCAATCAGCATCGGAATGCGAGTATCTTTTAGGCCACGCAAGGCTCCGGCAGCACTGACCTGAATTCCGTCCACAATTTGAAAGAGGGCCGCAACCCGCAAAAACTGCTTAGCGAGAGCGACAACTTCCGCATTGGCCGGATTGGTGACATCCAGATACAACGCCACGATACGTTCAGGAAACAGCCAGAACAGCAGCCCCATCAGGCTCATAAATAGTGCCGCCATGCCGATGCCGACCTGACCCGCCAGTCGCGCACCCCGTGTATCCTGTTGCCCGATCTGCTGTCCGACCCGCACCGTCGTTGCCAACGAAATCCCCAGCGGCACCATGAAGGTAATCACTGCCGTTTGTAGTGCTACCTGATGAGCTGCTAGCATGGCCGTGCCCAACTGCCCCATCAAGAAAGTCGTGATTGTGAACATGCCGGTTTCCACAGCCGACAGCACGCCAATCGGGATGCCAATCTGCATCAAATCAAAAAAGATGCGGCGGTCGAGGTGGGGCAGTCCACGAAACAGTTGATAGGCGCGATAGCGCGGCTGAAATCGAATGTGGAGCAGCAGCGCCAAGAACATGCCCCACAACGAAATCGTACTCGCCCAGCCGATGCCAGCCAGACCCAACGCCGGCAGCCCCAGCTTACCGAACATCAGCACATAGTTAGCCCCAACGTTGAATAGCGTTCCGGCAATCATAATCACAATCACCGGACGCGGCTGAGAGAGCGCCGTCACAAAACTGCGTAGCCAAGCAAAGCCCAGAGCAGGCAGTACGCCCCAAACAATTGAGTGCAGATAAGGGCGGGCCAAATTTACCGTAGCCGCATCCTGACCGAGCTGCATCAGCCAAACATTAGCAAACCAAACCAACAGTCCAATTGGCACCGCTAAGCCGACCACCAACCACCAGCCCTGCCGGACCACTTTACCGGCAACCGCAGGTTGATTGGCTCCGAAGGCCGTTGCCACTAAAGGGCTAACCGCCGAAATTACCCCCGTACTCACCAGCACCAGTGACTGAAATACCGCTGCTCCCAAGCCACCGGCGGCCAGGATCGAACTGCCTAACAGCCCCATCATCACCGTATCGAAAAAGGTAGTGCCCGCCTGGGCCAACTGTGCACCTGCCAAGGGGGCAGCCAGTAAGAGGCAGGCCCTGATCTCAGCCGCTAAGGCTGGTTTACTGACGGTCGATTTCAACGGATTCATGGACAGTGGTTTAGGTAGATGCTGAGCGTTGAACTTAGCAATTGGCAAGCAACACGCACTCAATCATAGGCTGCAATGGTTTTCTCCACGGCTTACTCCAGGGTTTACTTCACCACTACTGCACAGCCAGGAGCTGTCCCCTGCCTACAGCACAAAAAACTATTCTCAATAGCTTCTATTTACTATTGACATTTATTCTCAACAACCTTACTATCGATCTATAGTGTTCTCCTCTCAAAGGATCGGCAGGTGGGGTTAGTCGGCAGACTGATCCCCCATTTTTTTAACGCTGGTCCTAATCAGCAGGAAATCCGAGGTCCATAGATCGATACACTGATGAAGTAAGTCAAATGAGTTTGCCTGCCTGTTTCTATGCCTATCGCTTCTCAACCCTCTGATTTTGGCGTCTCTACCGAATTGTCAGCATCCCCCAGTCGTGCAGTTGAGAGTGCCGAATCTCACCAACCCAGCGAGACCAGCCAAGAATTCGATGTGATTGTAATCGGCTCGGGAATTGGTGGCTTAGTTACAGCAACTCAGCTTGCAGCCAAGGGAGCCAACGTGCTGGTGCTAGAGCGCTATTTGATTCCAGGAGGCAGTGCGGGCTATTTTGAACGAGCGGGCTATCGCTTTGATGTGGGTGCTTCAATGATTTTTGGTTTCGGAGAGCAGGGCACCACTAATTTGCTGACTCGCGCCTTGAAAGCAGTGAACGTCAGCCTAGAGACTATCCCCGACCCGGTACAGATTCACTACCATCTGCCGAACGGTCTGGCGCTGAAAGTCCACCGAGATTATGAGAAATTTTTGCAAGAACTCTCAGCCTGCTTTCCCCATGAGCAGCAAGGCATTCGCCAGTTTTATGACGAGTGCTGGCGGGTGTTCAACTGCCTGAATGCGATGGAATTGCTGTCGCTGGAGGAACCCCGCTACCTAACCCGAGTGTTTTTCCAGCATCCCTTGGCCTGTTTGGGGTTAGTGAAGTATTTGCCTCAAAACGTAGGAGACATTGCCCGTCGCTACATTCAAGATCCAGAGCTACTGCAATTTATCGATATGGAATGCTACTGCTGGTCGGTGGTACCGGCGGACCGGACGCCCATGATTAATGCAGGCATGGTATTCAGCGATCGCCACTATGGCGGCATCAACTATCCCAAGGGCGGCGTCGGCCAAATCGCTCAAAAGCTGGTCGAAGGACTGGAGAAAGCAGGCGGCCAGATTCGCTACAAGGCGAGAGCCGTCGAAATTATCTGTGAAAATGGGCGGGCCACAGGCGTGCGTTTGGCTACGGGAGAAGTGTATCGGGCCAGACGAATTGTTTCGAACGCCACCCGCTGGGACACGTTCGAGAAGCTGCTGCCCCCGGAAAAGATGCCCCGCTCTGAGCAAAAGTGGCAACAGCGCTATCAAAAATCTCCTAGCTTTTTTAGTCTGCACTTGGGAGTAAAAGCCGAAGTCCTACCAGCCGAAACCGAGTGTCACCATATCCTGCTGGAAGAGTGGTCGCAGATGGAAGCGGCCTACGGCACAATTTTTGTTTCCATTCCTACCTTGCTCGATCCCAGCTTGGCTCCGGCAGGCTACCACATCATCCATACCTTTACTCCCTGCTGGATTGAGGATTGGCAACATCTGTCCTCCGCGGACTATACCGCTAAGAAAGAAGAGATTGCCGCTCAGATCGTCAACCGCCTAGAAGTTTTGTTTCCAGGATTAGCAGCCGGGTTGGACTATCAAGAAGCCGGAACACCACGCACGCACCGGCGCTTTCTAGGCCGGATGGACGGTACCTATGGCCCGATTCCGAGCCGTAAACTGCTGGGTCTGTTGGGTATGCCCTTCAACCGTACCGCGATTCCTGGCCTCTATTGCGTGGGAGACAGTACCTTTCCAGGTCAGGGGCTAAATGCTGTGGCTTTTTCTGGTTTTGCCTGTGCCCATCGGGTTGCGGTTGATTTGGGGCTATAAATTTAACGGGTTAAAGCTGGCCCCTAGCCTGCCTTTTCTATAATTTTTGTATCTTGGGAGCCATCCTTAAGGCTGAAAAAGGGTGATATCTTTAGGCTGGAATTATATAGAAAACCAACTGATCCCCGAACAAGGGAGGTGGAGGATTATAACGTCCTTGAAAAATCCTTGAGAAATGGTGATTTTCAGGAGAGTCATGGCAAAGTGGTAGCTCGTCTATTATTTTCTGAAATTACCTTTGCGCCCCCCTTGTGACCCACTCCACCGGTGGTCATTTCTAGTCACTTTATCTGATACAAGAATTGTTCTGCATCTTGAGCAGGCTTTCGTTTTGACATTTTTGATCAGGCTAAATTGCTATGAAACACATTCGCTTTTTACTGACTGCATTTTTGAGTGCATTACTGACCATTTTTGCTGTTACAGCTTGCAATCCAGGGGGAGGCAATAACACGAGCAGCGGTGCCCAAACCCTAACCATGGCAACCTCGGCGGACTATCCGCCCTACGAGTTTGTCGATTCGTCTAGCGGTAGCCAAGAAATTATCGGCTTTGACGTAGACATTGCCAAGTACATCACTGAGCAATTGGGCTATGGATTGACGATTAATAACATCGACTTCAATGGCTTAATCCCAGCGTTGCAATCCAAGCGAGCTGACTTTGTCATGGCCGGGATGACACCCACCGAAGAGCGTAAACAAAACGTTGACTTCTCAGATATTTACTTTGAAGCCAAAAACACCATTGTTTCGAAGAAAGACAGCAACCTGACTACCGCTGCCGACCTTAACGGCAAGCAGGTTGGGGTGCAACTCGGCTCGATCCAGGAAGGAGTTGCCAAAAAAATTCAGGGCGCTAACGTGAAGCCCTTGAACCGAATCAGCGAAATGGTGCAGGAACTAAAGGCGGGCCGGGTTGATGCCCTGATTATGGAAGACACGGTTGCTAAAGGCTTCGTTGCCAACAATCCGGATCTAGCGTTCAACACGCTTCCTAACGAAGGGGAAGCTGGCTCAGCTATTGCTTTTCCAAAAGGGTCAGAGCTAGTTGATAAGTTCAACCCAATTCTGGCTGAGATGAAGAGCAGCGGCAAAATGGAGGAGCTGGTGAACAAGTGGTTTGGGGAAGAGTCACCTGCGTCTAAAGCCAGCTAACTGTTGGGGCATAAACTTGCCGCGTCAACTGGGCAGTTCTGTTACCGGAATTGTCCAGCTAGCCGAGTGCTAACTAGCAGCCGAGTGCTGAAACAGCCCCCTGACAAGCCATCACAAGACAAGCCATCACAAAAGTTTGTAGAGAATTTTGTGTTAGCTGCCGGAAGGCTGCACCCGTAATCTACTTTTCCATTTGCTTACACTTGAGTTGCAAGCTTGCTTGAGGGTAGGTAAATTGGCGTTGCTGAAGAGTATGAATTGCCCTCCTAGCCCCCAATTCTGGGCTACGGTGTACACACCAAGTCGAAGATCCCCCCTACCCCCCTTACAAAAGGGGGGAACCGTAGGCAAAGCCTGTGCGCAGCACCTACCAACCACGGCTTGAAGTCCCCCTTATCCTATGCCGAAGGCGCATCCCCGTAGGGATTTAGGAGGATCAAACCCTTACATTGCGTCGCGATCGAGATCGGTGTACAAGGTAGCCAATTCTGGGGGGAACCGGACCTTTTCAAAGTCCCCAGCATATAGCCCTAACCGGGTTACCAGAAAGGGGATTATAGCCCTGCGGGCATCCCAGAAAAGGGGGCTACCAACGTACAGCAACGCCACGATTCATACCCTAATTCAGCAACGCCGGTAAGCAGACATCTTTTTGTTAGTAGGTGTCCCCCTGCTCTACGTCTAAATTTGCCTACCTGACTCAAGCAGCCTAAGAGGGATTGGAGAAAAGCTTAGACTACATGAATATCCGGTAGCTTTGTGGCTAGAGGCAAGGCCCTGCTGTTTTTGCTACCGTTCTAGCAGTTTGCCCGTAGTAAACTTTTGTCACCTACAGCTAGACCAAATTGGAGCAACCGAAGTATTCTAAGCTTTTTTAACGATGCTATCTCTTAGGTGCGATCCATCCATAGAGCAGCTCTAAATCACATCTAAATTATGGCTAAATTATTGATACAGCCTCCAGTTTTATACAGCGCAGACCGGGTGAGGAATAACTGACGCATGATGTTTCAATGGTTTGATCCGTTTAATATTAGCCAGTTCTATCTGCTGGGCCAGACCGGGCTAAATCTAGACTTTTCCAAGATCATGCCCAGCATTCCCTTTATTGTGCAAGGGATCTGGGTCACGCTCGCATTTACAATCGTCTCAGCCGTGATTGGCTTTGCTTGGGGGACAATTCTTTCAATTTTTAAGATTTCCAATATCAAACCTTTGAAGTGGTTTGCCGACTTTTATACGTCGATTTTTCGAGGTACGCCACTGATTTTGCAGTTGGCTCTGATTTACTTCTCAACCCCCCAGCTAACTGGTTATGCAATTCCTCCGTTTCAGGCTGGTGTGATCACTTTTGCACTCAACTCGGCAGCCTACAGTTCAGAAACTATTCGCGGTGGTATTTTGGCTGTCGATAAGGGCCAACGCGAGGCTGCTATGACGCTTGGAGTCGCCTATCCCTTGATGATGTGGGATATTATTCTGCCTCAGGCGTTTAAGAACATCCTGCCAGCTTTGGTTAACGAAAGTATTGCCCTGCTGAAGGATTCTTCGCTGGTCTCTACTGTGGGGGCGCTGGACCTGATGCGGCGGGGGCAAATTGTGGCATCGGAAAAATTTATCTACTTTGAACCCCTGCTATTTGTTGGATTGATTTACTACGTGCTGGTGATGTCCTTAACTTGGGCGGCCCAGCGGTTTGAAAGGAGGATGCGGAAAAGTGATTAGAACTGAATTTTTATGTAAATCGTTTGGCAAGCTTGACGTTCTTAAAGATATTTCCACTGAAATTAAAAAAGGCGAAGTCGTTGCCATCATTGGTCCTTCGGGAGGCGGCAAATCGACCTTTTTGCGCTGCCTGAATTTGCTAGAAGTGCCGACGCGAGGCCGAGTTTATATCGATGGCATGGATATTACTACCGGCAAGGTAGACATCAAAAAAATCCGCCAAAACATGGGCATGGTGTTTCAGCACTTCAACCTGTTTCCCCACAAAACGGTGCTGGAGAATGTCACCTATGGCCCTCTGAAGGTGAAGCATTTGCCCAAAGCCGAAGCTGAGAAACTAGGGCTGGATCTGTTAGCCAAAGTCGGATTGGCCGAGAAAGCGGATGCCTATCCTTCGCGTCTATCGGGTGGACAAAAGCAGCGGGTCGCCATTGCCCGTGCCTTAGCCATGCAGCCAGAAATTATGCTGTTCGATGAACCCACCTCTGCCCTTGACCCCGAAATGGTGAAGGAGGTGCTGGATGTGATGAAAGAACTGGCTCGGACCGGCATCACGATGGCAATCGTCACCCATGAAATGGGCTTTGCGCGGGAAGTGGCAAACCGAATTTTGTTTCTGGAGGGGGGTCGCCTAGCCGAAGATGCACCCCCGGATATTTTCTTCACTAACCCCAGAAGCGAGCGGGCCTGCCAGTTCCTGGAGAAGGTGCTGTAGCAAGCTATCAGCGAAATCTACTCAAACAAATCGCTTTGGCTTAGGCCATAGGCTTCCTGAGCCTGATTGATCGCATTTTGGGTGGCAGAATCATACACGCCATTAGCATCGCCCGGATCAAACCCGTGAAGCTGCAAGCGCCGCTGGAGTTCCATGACGCTAAATCGGCTGCCTTCTACGCTGCGCTGCATCTGTTGCCGATTGGTGCTAGGTTCAGCTGTAGACTGAAACGGAGCATTGGAAGCCGTTGGATCCGGTAAGGCTGGCACTTGCACCGTGCCAGTTGGTTGCGGTTGGCCGATAGGAACAGTTTGAATCGTGCTGGGTTGAGCAACGGATGCGGTACCCATTGGGGCCGCCACGCCAGTCTGGAGCGGCTGAGGCGATGCAGGGACGGCTGGAGCTGTGACTGTAGGTGTGACTGTAGGTGTAACGGCTGGCGTAACTGCGGGTGTAACTGCCGGTGTCGTTACAGGCGAGGTAGCGGCAACTGAGGCAGTTCCCCCACCGAGAGCAGCATTCACCCTAGGGCCAGCAATGCCATCGGCAGTCAGCCCCTGGGCTTGCTGAAAGGCAATCAAAGCCGACTGAGTCTGGGAGCCAAAGCTCCCGCTGATTGGCCCATCGTAATACCCCAACGCCTGGAGGCGGGTTTGCAAATCGCTAACCTCTGCACCCACATCGCCCAATTGCAGCAAACCGTCATTAGGTGTGGAGACAGGAGTATAGGCAGCAGTTCCAGCTTCAGTAGCTCCAGCCGCAACGGGTTGGGTCGGCGTTTGATAAAGAGCCGCTTCGGTCATACTGCCCACCACCCCATCCACAGCCAGTCCCCGATCTCGCTGAAAGCTCATGACAGCAGCCTGGGTTTGCGAATCAAAAACGCCCGTAGCCGTACCGTTGTAGTAGCCAAGCTGAATCAGCTGCTGCTGGAGTTGAGTCACCTGATTGCCACTATCGTTGAGCTGGATGTAGCCGCTCGCTGGACTCACTCCCGAGTCAGTTGCAGCAGTGCCAACCCCACCGTAGCCGACTTGCCCCAGCGCTTGATTCGTTGCGACCCCAACAATGCCATCGGCAGCAAGACCATGCGCCTGCTGAAAACGAGATACGGCTTCTTGGGTTGATGTATCGAAATAGCCAGTCACCGGACCACTGTAATAGCCTAAGTCAGCTAGCCGCTGCTGCAGGTCAGCCACGGCACCTCCTTGGTCGTTGGGCTGTAGAACGCCGCCAGCATCAGGATAGGCAGCTTGGGGATAGGTCTGGGCTTGCGCCGGACTGTTCACACCAAGAACAGCCACCACAGCAAGCAGCCACCACCAGGAGAACCAAGTCGCTTGTCTTGGGTTGATCGAAGGTGAGGTAGATAAAGATTGAATCGGTGTAGTCATAGATAACTGCAATGCCTCCTTGAAAGATTCATCGGGCAACTCCCAGGGATTGAATCTAACGGAGTTGCTGTAAATAGAGTTGAGAGAAGGGGAACTTGATTTTGTCACTCTATATGTAGCGTATCTCCAATAATTTGGCTTTGGATTTCGACTGACTAGCGATAAATTTTAAGGCATTTTTGGCAAATCAAATCCGTGAAGTTGCGAAGATTCGTTAGCGTTTTGTGATAAAACCCAACAAAAAACCAGCTTCCCTACGGAAAACTGGTTGAGTGGAAATGTCCCAAGCTTACTAGCTTATTAGGCAGTGGAAGTTAGAGGTGGAGGTAAGACAATCTACGCTATTCGTGCTTTTTAGCTGTTTTAGGTTGTTACGGTAGTAGCCTTTAGCAAGAATTAACAAAACTCGATGATTGGTAAATCGCTTGAATTACCAGTAGTGATCAATGATTAAGGCGATAACGACTGCAAATCCGGTAATGCCCAAGGCTAGCAGTGGATTTTGCCCTTGAGTTACAGCAATGTAGGCAGGGATGCCGGCACCCACCCCAGCCGTTACTGAGGCAGTTAGCCAATCTTTTTTAGTATTTTTGTCGTACATGAGCAGATAGTAAGGTTGATGTAACAAGAAGTCGTCACTTTAAAAAATTGCGTTAGACATCAACCTACCATCGAAGCTGTTCTGGCTTAATTTCAGCCGCTCATCTTGTAACCAAGATTTAGGTTTACTCAAGTTTCTTAATAGAAACGCGGCAAATCAGAAGAAATGTAAAGAGCGCGCTTCTAGCGGCCCTCTGGCAGCCACAAATCTCATCCATCTCGGCTGTTCATCCGCGCTAAATCGCAGCTCTACTGCAGTCGGTCAGTTCTCACCCAACCTTCAATGTTGTCTGCCCGAATCTTCCGCCATAGGCCATCAGGGCTTTCTTCCAAAACGGTAATTTCTTGGTTGAATTCCACCTGTCCAATTTCAGCACCATCGGCGCTAGGAGTTTGACGAATTGGCTCAGGATTTAGCCGGGTAAATTTAGTTTGATAGCTCTGGGGGACCAGCGGAGTTTCAGAACTGGGATCACTGGGACTTGGAGGAGATTCTACCGCTGGGTTAGGGGTGGAATTTGGGTTAGGGGTGGTGCTGGTATTGGGAGCCGGGCTGACCGCAGGACTAGCTGGACTAGCTGGCGCGACCGGACTAGCTGGCGTCGTTGAACTAGAAGTTCCAACAAGCGTCTTCAGTAATGTATTCACCAGAAACGTCGTCAGAAAAAACAGCCCCAACACCGCGAGGCAAAATCCCCAGACAAATCCACGCAGTCCAGTCGGATTGAGCTTCAAGATCATGCTAGTACCATCCCGATTGCTGCCCGATGGGTAACGACGACCATTCAGTGCCCTAATTAATGGGCTTAATTAATGGGCTTAATTAATGCGCTCAGTGTTACCACCTTTGACCCAGCCTTCGAGATTACCGAGGCGGACCTTTTGCCATGCCCCATCCGGAGTGTCTTCTAAAACCATTACTTCCCGATTGAACTCTACCCCACCGAGCCGAACGGCATTCACGCTTGGCTCTTGCCGAATAATCAAGCCAATTGGCTGGGTCACTCGTGCCGGATAGCCCTGCGGTGATGGTGAAGGACTAGGCGAAGGGCTGGCCTCAGCTGCAGGACTCGCTTGCGGACTCGCGGCGGGGCTGGCCTCCGGATTGGCTGCAGGACTGGCCGCCACGCTTGGAGACGGATCGTTGGTGAATGTGGGTCGCGGCGGTGGAGTAGCCAAACGAGCTAGCAAATAGCGCGTCATTCCGGCTCCTGTCAGAAATAACAGCGCAATCGCTAAAAAAACTCCCAAAATGACTCGAAAGACCCCAGCCAAACTGATTGTCATATCGCCATATCGCCTTGGTTACGATCAGGACTCCTCATTTTAGAGATTGCTACGAAATTCTGCTACCCAAACTGGTCTGCCGGGAGGCCAACCTGACTCTGCCATTGGTAGCCCAATCTTGCAAGAGTTGGATCTGGTCTTGAGCGGTGCGAGCCAGCGGAATAATTTGACTGGCTGCCTCCAAAATATCCTGGGTGGTGAAATCGCGATTTTGACTGAAGCCAATATGCATCGCCTCGATCAGCATTTGCTCGATTTCTGCCCCAGAAAAGTCGGGCGTTTCATAGGCCAACCGATCCAGGTCATAGCTTTGCAGATTATGGGGCCGCAAGCGAGACAAATGCACAGCAAAAATGGCGCGACGCTCTTCCTGGTTAGGCAACCCAACAAAGAAAATCTCATCGAATCGTCCGCGACGCAGCATTTCCGGCGGCAGAGCTTGAATGTTATTGGCCGTTGCTACCACAAATACCGGCGATGTTTTTTCGGCCAGCCAGGTGATGAAGGTGCCAAACACGCGGCTAGTGGTGCCCGCATCGCCACGGCTATCCACTCCAGCAAAGGCTTTGTCGATTTCATCGATCCACAGCACACAGGGAGCCAAGGCTTCGGCCAACTGAATCATCTGGCGAGTCCGCGATTCTGATTCACCTACCAATCCAGCAAACAGGCGACCCACATCCAGCCGCAGCAGGGGCAGGTGCCAGTGGTGGGCAATCGCCTTTGCCGTCAGCGACTTGCCAGTACCCTGAATCCCGACCAGCAGCAGCCCTCTTGGATGGGGCAAGCCGTACTGCCGTGCCCGTTCTGAGAAAGCACCGCCCCGCCGCAACAGCCAATCCTTCAGGTTATCCAACCCGCCAATATCGGAAATTCGCTCCGTGGCTGGGTAAAAATCGAGAATCTGGGTCTGCCGAATCGTTTGCCGCTTTTCTTCCAGAATCAGCTCGACATCTTCGGGTTGAAGCGAGCCGTGGATGGCAATTGCCTTGGCGAGCACGCGGCGAATTCGCTCCATCGACAGCCCCTGACAGGAGCGCGCCACCTCATCTACCAGCTTGGCATCGCTCACCTGATTGGTAGCCACCAACAGCCGCTCTAGCTCCGAGCGAATTTCGCTCAGCGTCGGCAGCGGAAATTCCAGTACTGTCAGCACTTCGCTCAAATCTTCGTGGATACTCAGTTGGGGTGAGACAATCACCACATTCTTGGGCTGAGATTTCAAAGACCGGGCCAGATTCCGCAACTTGCGAGCAATCGCCACATCATCCAGAAACCGATGATAGTCTCGCAGAATAAAAATAGCCGGAACCGTAGCCGGAATTTTCTCCACCAGCTCTAGCGCTTGCAGCGGGTTGCGTTTGCCGAACCCCGCATCAGTGGGATTGCCCTGATAGCCGTCAACAAAGTCCCAAACATAGACACCGCGATTTCCCTGCTGTTTGGCAGAGTAGGCAATAGCCGCTTCTACCCGTTCCTCTTCCCGGGTTGGAATGTAGATCAGAGGATAGCGAGCGCGCAGAAGAAGCTCAAACTCGTCGTTAAAGCTCATGGAACCTCAAGAAAGGCAGGACTGTTTAATTACCTACCATCTCAACCGACCCCACTACAACCAACTACAGCAATAAGTTCTGATGCTAATCATTATCTCTTCCATTTTCTACTGCACCCGCTCCTGCAAATTCACCGCCGTCTGCTGTTGATTCTGGTACATTGCCCGCAGCACCAGAGCCGGATCCACCCAGTTGTCGTCGTATTTTAAGCCCCAATGCAGGTGAGGACCTGTGGTGCGTCCGGTCATTCCCACCCGGCCCAAGCGAGCACCCGCCTGAATCTGCTGTCCTTCCCAGATTTGGATACCGCCCTCTCGGTCAATCATGTACAGCTTGCCGTTTTCTTTTTCCACATGGCCCTGCATATGGCAGTAGATATGCAGCCAGGGGCCGGATTCCACGACTACTGAAGTACCGCAATTGCTGTCGTCTGACACTTCTACCACCTTGCCGCTCCACCAGTTGCGGATATAGCTACCTTCGGGAGCCGCCATGTCGAGACCATAGTGGAACTCTTGCGTGTAGCCGCCATAGGGGGAAGCGCGGTAGCCAAAGGGAGAGGTATAGGCTTGAAACCCTTCTACCGGAAACGAGGCTCCCTCCCATGTTCGAGCGGCTACCTGAGTTGGATTGATTTGAGCAATCCGCTGAGCCGGATCATCAGCCGTTCCGGTGCTAATGGCTAACTTCTGAGATTGGGCAGGCCGTTGAGCCTGAGCCGGTTGAGCCTGAGCCGATCGATGCGTAACCGCTGGGTTCGTTTGAGTCGCACCGCTAGAGGCAGATCGATCTAGCCCTGTACTGGGCTTGGCTGAGTCAGGCTGAGATGCCGTTGGGGCAGGCAAATTGGGGACAGCGGGTGTAGAAGAGGAACTGACAGCCACTTGAGGGGCAGGGTTTGTATCGGTTGCCTTCACCATTTCCTGGCCGGTTTCAATAGCGGCGATACAACAGAGGCCAATTGCTGCCCAGAGCGCCACCTTACCGAAACGTCTCATACTGTCTTTTCGCATCATACCGTTCCATTAAAAGCCTTAGGAAATGAACTTCACTGACTTTTGGGTCTGCTGATTAGCTTGAATTTCAATTAGCTTGAATTTCAATTGGCAAGCGTTCGCGGGAATAGGCGACCTTCGTCTATATTTCTTTGTCTGCTCATTCAGTCAACCGTTTTCTCAAGTTCAGTACAGATGAAGGCAAACCAGCCAACATCTTAGCAAGCTACCGGGTAGGAAAGCACGAGCGATCTAGCAAAGCTGAACCACCCACTCTTAATTTTTTTCCTAGAAATTTAATTAACCATCCAGAATACTTGAGGATCCAAACCAGTGTACCGGCCAGTTTGTTAAGTTTGGTCAAATCTGGCCAAATCCGGTCAATCAAATAACTTGGTTACAGCCAGGTCGTGGCTATTCCTAGCTAGCAGAACCCAAACAGCAGAATCAGGATATCGTTAATAAAGTTAAGTAATGTTAAAACGCCTAGTATGGGATGTTCAGTATGAAACTACCAGACTCCTCCAGGCTTCAGTTTACGCCCGATTTAAACATCTGCCGGATTCTGAACGGGATGTGGCAGGTGTCGGGAGCACATGGATCCATCGATCCGAAAAAAGCCTTGCCCGCCATGTTTGATTACCTGGACGCCGGATTTACTACCTGGGACTTGGCCGATCACTATGGTCCTGCGGAAGACTTTATCGGTGAATTTCGTCGTCAACTCAAGGCGCAACGCGGCGAAGCAGCCCTGAATCAAATTCAAACTTTTACTAAGTGGGTGCCGCGTCCGGGGCGAATGACTCACGCCATCGTGGAAGAAAACATCCAGATTTCACTGCGACGGATGGATGTAGCTAGTTTGGATTTGCTGCAATTCCACTGGTGGGAATACCGCGATTCCGGCTACCTGGATGCGCTCAAATATATGGCCGAGCTACAGGCCGCCGGCAAGATCAAGCATCTGGCGCTGACTAATTTTGATACCGAGCATTTGCAGATTATTCTCGACCACGG
The DNA here is from genome assembly GCF_032598965.1 of Leptolyngbya sp. NK1-12. NCBI lineage: Bacteria > Bacillati > Cyanobacteriota > Cyanophyceae > Leptolyngbyales > Leptolyngbyaceae > Leptolyngbya > Leptolyngbya sp. NK1-12. Next base: position 2,789,739 of record NZ_CP053586.1, on the reverse strand, counting down.
CATTCCAATTGTTTCCAACCAGGTACAGTATTCACTAATCGATCAGCGGCCTCAGGTGGCTATGGCGAACCTATGCCGGCAACACGGCATCCAGCTCTTTGCCTATGGCAGTCTCTGCGGTGGTTTGCTATCTGAGCAGTATCTGGGTCAACCTGAACCGGGCCGCTGGGATCTGGATACGGCTTCGCTGCGCAAGTACAAAAATATGATCGACGCTTGGGGCGACTGGTCCCTGTTTCAAACCTTGCTGTCTACGCTGCAAACCATTGCCCAAAAACATGGAGTCAGCATTGCTAATGTAGCTGTGCGGTACGTGCTGGAACAGCCGGCAGTGGGCGGGGTAATTGTGGGCGCACGGTTGGGGGTAGCTGAGCATTTGGCAGACAATGCCCAAGTATTCAATTTTTCGTTAGATAATGAAGATCGAACTCTGCTCGAAACAGTCCTGAATCGTTCACGCGATCTGTATCAACTGATCGGCGATTGTGGTGATGAGTACCGACGTTGAACTGCAACCTGAATTGCACAGCATTATTACGACAAATTACGGTATGGAGTCGGTGCTAGCTCAGCCAGTTCGTAGTTCCCTGTTAGTCGCTGCATCTAAATCAATTTTCCCCGCATGGGTACTGTTTATTCGGCGGCAGATCGCCTATAACGGGGGTAGCGCTGTTTTGCCTCAGCAAGGAGCAGCGTCTAGCCAGTTCTAATTGCAAGTTCTAGTCATCAAGTTCTGACTACCGGTTCTGTGATTCGCCGAGCTTCATTGGATTCGTCTAGGATTGTGGGATGTCGGTACTACCGAATTCCCACCGGACCGCCCAGGTGTTTGAATTCGTTCTATGAGTCTGACCATAGACTCTGTGTTCCTCATTCTTCAGCTTGCTCGACGTTTAGTTTGCTTGGCTTCAGTTTACTTGGCTTCGGTTCGCTTCTCTGACTGGTTCGTTTTGGCAGAGCTTCCCGTCCGTACTCTGTTCCCTGTCTGAGTTATGCCCCCTACACGCTCTCCCGATAGTATGTTGGCCGCTTTTTCGCTTGTGAACCGTAAGGGTGATTTAACCAACCGGGTGCGAGATCTACCGATTGATCAGTTTCGGCAGTTTCTAGACCAAATCACCAGCGAGTTTGGTCACTTTTTGCGTGCGATTGATTTGATCAACAATGACTCTCTAGAGTCGCTATTAGAGCAAATTCTGGAAGCCCTGACGCTGAAGATCGGGCAGATCTTGCAGGCCGACCGCACCACTATTTTTTTAGTCGATGAAGAAAAAGAGCAGCTCTGGTCTAAGATCGCCCAAGCTAAAGCCGGAGAGATGCTAGAGATCCGAGTGCCGATGCGCTCTGGGATTGCTGGTCATGTGGCTAAAACAGGCCAATACCTCAACATTGCCGATGCTTATAGCCATCCTTTGTTTAATCGCGAAATCGACCAGCAGACCGGTTACCGGACTCGCAATATTCTCTGTATGCCAATTTTTGACACCAAGCAGCAGGTAGTAGCTGTGGTGCAATTGCTCAACAAAGCTGGAGAGCAGCCGTTTGACGAGCAAGATGAGCAGCTATTTCGGGAATTTGCTGGCTCGATGGGGATCATTCTCGAAAGCTGCAATTCATTTTATATCGCGGCTCGCAATCAGCGGGGTGTAGCAGCCCTGCTGAAGGCAACAGCCTGTCTGGGTCAGAGTTTGAACCTGAACATCACGCTGCAGGCAGTAATGGATGAAGCTCGCGATCTGATGCAGGCAGACCGCAGCACCCTGTTTTTGCTAGACCGCGAAAAAGGCGAATTGTGGTCGAAGGTGGCTACAACCGATGGTCAGCCAATGATGGAGATTCGCATTCCTGCCGATCGCGGTATTGCTGGCTATGTCGCCTCGACCGGACAAACGCTGAATATCTCCAATGCCTATGAAGATCCCCGCTTTGATCCTTCGGTGGATCAGCGCACGGGCTATCGGACCCGCACGATTCTCTGTATGCCGGTCTTCAACTCGAACAAAACCCTGATCGGCGTCACCCAGCTGATTAACAAACATCAGGGCTGCTTCAACGCTTCGGATGAAGAATTTATGCGGGCCTTCAATATTCAGGCGGGGATTGCCCTCGAAAATGCTCAGTTGTTTGAACGGGTGCTGTTGGAGCAGCAGTACCAAAAAGACATGCTGCAGAGCCTTTCAGACGCAGTCATTTCCACCGATATGCAGGGCAACATTGTCACTATTAACCATGCAGCACTATTGCTTCTGGGTTGGGCATCGACCGAAACAGAAGCGCTGCAAAGCAAGGACATGATACTGCCGGTTGTGGGGCGTCCAGTTTGGGAGGTAGTGCCGATCGAAAACCTGCAAATGCGTCTAGAAGACAGCCTCACCCACGCGGCCCGCCATTACCTGCCCGAACAGACCTTAAATTTATCCAGCGGTGACCACACCATTGAACGCAGCATGAACTTGACCGTTACGCCTTTGACGAACCCACAAGGTAGGGTGCGAGGTGGTTTGGTCGTATTAGAAGATATCAGCCGGGAAAAGCGCATGAAAACCACGCTCTACCGCTACATGACCCCCCATGTGGCCGAGCAGGTGATGGCGCTGGGAGACGATGCGCTAATGATTGGGGAACGCAGAGAAGTTTCGATTCTGTTTTCCGACATTCGCGGCTACACCTCCCTCACCGAAAAAATGGAGGCCGCAGAAGTGGTTGCCCTGCTCAACAACTATTTTGAAACCATGGTAGAGGCGGTGTTCAACTTTGAAGGCACCCTCGATAAGTTCATGGGCGATGCCTTGATGGCTGTGTTTGGGGCACCGCTGCCGCTGGAGAATCACGCTTGGATGGCGGTGCAATCGGCTCTGGATATGCGGCGGCGCTTAGCCGAATTTAACCAGCGGCATCACCCTTCTCAACCTCCCATCAGCATTGGCATTGGCCTCAGTTCCGGCGAAGTAGTATCGGGCAATATCGGCTCCCAAAAGCGGATGGATTATACCGTGATTGGGGATGGTGTGGATATCAGCGCTCGCTTAGAGGGAATTACCAAAGAGTACGGCTGTGACATTATTCTCAGTGAGTACACCCACCGATTTTGTCACCATAAGATTTGGACACGGGAACTGGACCGCATCTGTGTTAAAGGCAAAACCAAACCCATCCGCATCTACGAACTGATCGGTGAACGCCAAGCACCACTAGATGACAAAACCGCAGAATTTATCAGCCTTTATGAAACAGGCCGTCAGGCTTACAGCAATCGCAATTTTCGTCAGGCCATTCAATACTTTATTGCCGCCCAAAAACTACGGCCCCAGGATCGCGCGGTGCAACTCCAGCTCCAGCGAGCTAATGATTGCTTAATAACTCCCCCTGGCAAAGATTGGGATGGAGTTTACGTGCTAACCACAAAATAGAAAAAAGGGCTAGATCGCAAAATCTAACCCCTTCATATAAGCTGGAACCTATTGCCTCAACGGGTAGGCCTAACCCGCTTTGGTGCGAAACGCCAACCTATTTCATCGTTGCTGCTAAACGCTCTTGTAGCTTAGCCTTGGCCGCTTTGAACTCGGTTGCGAGCCGCTCTTTCTGCTCATCGCTACAGTTGTTGCGGATGGCAGCAAACATGGTGCTTTCTTCCTGACGCACGTGATCCATCACTGCATCCTTCAGGCGCTTGACCTGCTGCTTGAACTCGGGAGACGATGGACTCATTGCTTTGATCGAATCCAGCATCAACTTCATTTCGGCTTGCTCGTCATACAGCTCCTGAGTATCGCTTTCGCCATAGAAGGGGCGAACTGCCGGATACACTACCTGCTCTTCAGCCTCAGCATGCACCGTCAGATCTTTGTAGATTTGCCCGAAGTACTCTTGGATCTTCTGCGGATCATCACTACCTTCGATCTGAGCAAACAGCATATTTACTTTCTGGTGATCCATGCGGATGACATCTTGAATGTTCATTTCATCATCCGTGCGGCTAACCACACTGCCGGCCACACCTGACAGAGCGGCTACGGCATCTTGAACTCGTGCCCACAGCCCTTGCTCGGCTTCTTTACCAGTGAGTTCACGCACACCAATAACTTCTAGAACCCCCTTCAGCTGTTCTTGGTGAGCGCGGTTCTCAAAATTGACTGTATTCAGCGGCGTAATAGCAGCTTCTACATCAGCCCCAACTACTTGGGCAGCTTTGTGGATCAGCAATCCGCTCATGGTCTGGCCATGCTTGAGCAGTTCATGTTGGGCGAACTTTTCATACAGCGACAACTCCGAACCCTGCATCAACCGCTTGACGCTCTTGACCATTTCTTGGGTGGTAGACTTGGGTTCACCCTTGACGCCATACTGAACGATCACCGTTTCGAGAATGCCCATATTCTTCCGGTCATCCTCTAGCATATCTTGCAAACGCTGACGAATTTCTTCGTCATTGCATGCTGACATCAACGTTTGCTCATTCTCTATTAGCAGCGTCTGAATTTCTTTCATGTCTGCCAACTTTGAAGCGATAGCTATCCGCTTGGCGTCATCTAAACTTGTTACCATTGCTAGTTCTCCCTCAAAAGATTGTTGCTCTATGCACAACTGCTTTCACGGTGACATAGCCAAATTCTCCAACTCATCTCTCGTGGGGCGGATCTGGCTACAGAGGCTGTCTAAAGGTAGAGCACCAAACAACCGTTGCTTTTGCTGACTTCTGTCTAAAGAGAGAGTACTGAGGTTACAAATTGTTATTACTGTGTAAAAGTGCAGAGCGCCCTGGTTCCTCTTATGGAGAGTCTTTCCTCAGAAAATTCACCAGTTAATTCGCTAGTATTCAATTCTGCTTCTGATTCTATCGATTCCATCACCGTGTCTGACTCAGAGTTATCTGAATATTTTTCTGCTGCGCCTTCTGGCACTTCCACTTCTGGCAGGTCTGTTCAGGCTGATTGTTCGGGGTCTGGCCGTTTAGAAGCTGACTGTTTGCAAGCTGACTGTTTGCAAGCTGATTGTTCGAAGGACCTTGAGCGGCCTGATCGACCCAGTCGGAATGCATTCGTATTCGGATTCACGCCGCAGGCAGAGCTGTGGAATGGTCGATTGGCCATGCTGGCAATTTCTACTTTTCTGATGCTGAGGGTGATGGAGATTAATCTGTAACTTTTCTGTAACTTTGTAGTTCCTATTCGAATTCATAGAGATTAATCCTTTCTCTCACTTCTGTTCACGTCAACTGGAGTAACCTATGCAAGCATTTGATGTTGTCATGATTGGGGCAGGCCACAATGGATTGACCTGTGCCGCGTATTTGCTCAAGGCAGGCTACAGTGTGCTGCTGCTAGAGAAACGATCCGTTCCCGGAGGTGGTGCAACTACGGAGGAGCTGTTGCCCAACGAAGCTCCTGGTTTTAGGTTTAACCGCTGTGCCATTGACCACGAATTTATCCACTTGGGGCCGGTTGTGGAAGAACTGGAGTTGGGTAAGTATGGCTTGGAGTATCTTTTCTGCGATCCGGTAGTATTTTGCCCTCATCCCGACGGCAAGTATTTTTTGGCTCACCAATCGGTAGAAAAAACTTGCGCTGAAATTGCTCGGTTCAACACGCGAGATGCTGAGAAATATGCTGAATTTATTGACTTTTGGCAGCGGTTACTCAAGGGCATGATCCCAATTTTTAATGCGCCACCCAAATCGATTGTTGATATTCTAGGCAATTACGATTTTGAGAAAATTAGGGATCTGTTTTCGGTCCTGGGTGCACCCAACAAAACGCTGGATTTGATTCGCACCCTCTTGACTAGCGCCGAGGATATGCTCAACGAGTATTTTGACTCGGAATTTCTCAAAGCACCTTTGGCTCGTTTGGCTTCCGAGATGGGGGCACAACCCAGCCAAAAGAACTTGGCGATTGGGGCGATCATGATGGCAATGCGGCACAATCCGGGCATGGCCAGACCTCGTGGCGGCACAGGTGCTCTGACTCAGGCGCTGTTGAACTTGGTGAAAAGCTTAGGGGGACAAATCCTTACCGACCAAACTGTAGAAAAAATTCTGATCGATAACGGTCGGGCTGTGGGTGTGCGGGTCGCAGGCGGGCAGGAATATCGAGCTACCAAAGGCGTGATTTCTAACATTGATGCTAAGCGAGTGTTTTTGCAGCTCATGGATAAATCCGAACTGGATCAGGCCGATCCAGAGCTGCGGGAACGGTTGGAGCGACGCATTGTGAACAACAACGAAACGATCTTGAAAATTGACTGTGCCCTGTCTGAAGCACCTCGATTTGAACATCATCAGCACCAGGATGATTACCTGATCGGTTCGGTTTTGATTGCCGATTCGTTCAAACAGGTGGAGTTGGCCCATAGTGAACCCAGCATTGGTCGAATTCCCGACGCCGATCCCTCGTTCTATGCGGTTGTCCCTACCATGCTCGATCCGTCAATGGCTCCTGCGGGCCAGCACACGCTTTGGATCGAATTCTTTGCGCCTTACCAAATTGAGCCAGAGCAAATCGATCCGCAAAATCCAGGCTTGAAAGGCACGGGTTGGACCGATGATCTGAAGCATAAGGTCGCCGATCGGGTGATTGATAAGCTGGCCGAGTATGCTCCTAACCTGAAGCAGTCGATTATTGCTCGCCATGTCGAAAGTCCGGCAGAACTGGGCGAACGCTTGGGGGCTTACAAAGGCAACTACTATCACATCGATATGACGCTAGAGCAAATGGTGTTCTTCCGTCCGTTGCCAGAACTAGCCAATTACAAAACGCCAATCGAAGGGCTATACCTGACGGGAGCTGGCACCCACCCCGGTGGCTCAATTTCTGGCATGCCGGGTCGTAACTGCGCTCGTGTGTTTCTGCATACTCAGGAGCCTGTCGCGCAGAAAATTAGAGAGGTACGCGATTCAGTTCTCTCCACGGTAGAATCTGTCTTTAAGGGATAGTGGTTTCTACCTTAATTAGGAGTGAGGCGCGGAGTGGAACCGGTAAGATCGATTCATAGCAATAGGTGTTAATGAATCTATCTCTGCAGGTGTACTTCTACGCCTCACTTTTGTTTGATGATTCTCTTGCCATCAAGAGTTAGGAGGAAGCGTTGTCACAAGTCTTGATTTTGGGAGGACAGGGTAGAATTGGTCAGAGCGTGGCGGCTGACTTGTTGGCCCATACTCAAGCCGAACTCATTCTCACCCGCCGCACTCCACAGCTTTCTCCCCAAACCAACCTGCCTAATCAGGCGCGGATTCACTATCAGCCGTTGGACTTGGCTGATGAACAGGCTCTAGTAGAACGGATAGCCGCTAGCCAACTGGTGATCCATTGTGCGGGACCATTCCGCTATCGAGATATGCGGGTTTTGAAACACTGCATTGATCATGGCGTTAATTACGTAGATGTCAGCGATGATCGCTCTTTTACCCAAAAGGCGCTACAACTGCGAGCGGCAGCTCAAGCCGCAGGCATCACAGCTGTAATCAATACAGGAGTGTTTCCGGGCATTTCCAATAGCATGGTGCGGTTGGGGGTGGAACAGCTAGATGTCGCTGAACGAATTCACCTCAGCTACGTGGTTGTTGGATCGGGCGGGGCGGGTGTCACCGTGATGCGCACCACGTTTTTAGGACTGCAACATCCATTTCCGGTTTGGATTGACGGTCAATGGCAGACCGTCAAACCCTATACAGCGCGTGAGCGGGTTGAATTTCCTCAGCCCTATGGTCAGGCTGCAGTTTACTGGTTCGACATGCCAGAAGCCTTTACCCTGCCAGAAGCCTTTCCGGTGCAGACGGTGATTACCAAGTTTGGCTCGATTCCCGATCTCTACAATCATCTAACCTGGATGGCAGCTCGGTTTCCGGCGCAGCTAATGCGCCAACCCAGGATGATCGAATTTTTGGCAAAGGTGAGTCACCAGATGACGTCTGTAACCGATCGGGTGACGGGAATTGGCGTAGCGATGCGGGCAGAAGTACGCGGTCTAAAACAGGGCCAACCAGCCTGTTACTCTGCCACCTTTGCCCACCCCCATACAGCTACGGCTGCCGGTCAAGGAACCGGAATGGTGGCCCAATTTCTGATCACAGGCGAGTTAAGCAATCCGGGCGTGTGGAGCATTGAGCAGGCGCTACCCACACCGCTCTTTGAACGAGGTCTGCAAGAACGACAGCTTACAGTCGAAGCGGGTTATTGTCAGTAAGTTGCCTCTATCTTGAGATAGACAGACAAGGGGTTCAAAACATTGGATGATAGGAAACAATCCATGTCTAACGGGTGATGTCTTACGAGTAATTGTTTCCGCATCAGAGAATGTTAGCTGCACTAAAATTGAAGCGGTCATCAAGCTTCCTCCTCGCCTTTGGTGTGGGAGGGCAATTGCATTGGTGGATCAGCCTTGCTAATCGAGGAGTTGGAACATAATGGCCCAGTTGCAGCAAGCAGCGCGCATTCCAAACTTAGCCGGTTGGCTAGTGCTGGGGGTAGGAATCCTGGGTTTAATCGGTTGGCAGTTTGATATTGCCCTACTGAAAACTGGGCTTCCTGGCGGTCTGGCCACCATGAAAGCTAATACGGCGCTGGGCTTTGTCCTGACGGGAAGCGCGCTCAAACTGTTGGCAATCGGTAACTCGCAAGGGAGGCAGAAATACAGGCAGCGGCTATCTACTATCAGCTTAATCTGCTCCTTCCTCGCTGTTTTGCTGGGTGCTTTAACACTGAGTCAGTATGCATTTGGCTGGAACTGGGGCATTGATCAACTGCTGTTTGCCGATCAGATCACAGCCGCGACTAGTCATCCAGGACGCATGGGAGTGAATACAGCCATCAGCTTCAGCTTGATGGGGACAACGCTGCTATTGCTGAATCAACGCTTTCTCAAGCTATCTTCCAACAAGCCTGATCTGAGGCAAATTGGTTGGGGCCAATTGTTGACTTTGATTGCTTTGGGAGTAACGCTACAGGCCCTAGTTGGATTTGCCTATGATGTACCAGTCTTGTATCAGATCAGCACCCGCACTACCTCAATTGCATTTCACACAGCCATTACGTTTATGATTTTGGGTTGCGGTATCCTAGCCCTCTATCCGACCCACGGTATTATTCGCATCTTTACGACCGACCTGGATGGCGGGATCGTCGCGAGACAATTGCTGCCGGCGGCGATCCTGCTGCCGCTGATTTTGGGCTGGCTGATTGTGCAAGGCTATCGGGCCAACTATTACGAATCTGGATTTGCTATGTCGCTGCTGGTCCTGCTGTTGATCGTTGTGCAGGCGATTCTGGTTGGGATCAGCGCTAGTATTCTGAACTGTAACGACTTGAAGCGGCGCAGGCTCGAAGCAGCACGGCGTCAAGTAGAGGCCGAATTACGTGAAAGTGAATGGCGCGTTCGCCAAATTACAGAGAGCAGTAACGATGTATTTTGGATGGCCGATCTGACTAACGCACAATGCGTTTATGTTAGCCCTCAGTTTGAATCGATCTGGGGCCGTTCGTTAGAAGCAATCAAGGCGAACTGGCTGGAATGGCTAGAGGCTATTCATCCAGAGGATCGGCAGCGGGTAGAAACTCGGTTTTTGGCATGCAGATCAACCGGCGGCTACGATGAAGAGTTTCGGATTATTTGTCCTGATGGTAGCATTCGCTGGATTCGCGATCGCGGCTATCCGGTTTACGATGAATCGAAAACTGTGCGCTACGTCAGCGGTGTTGCTGAAGATATCACTGAGCGTAAACAAGTTGAACTAGAACGAGATCGGTTCTTTAGTCTTTCGCTGGATCTACTCTGCATCGCTGAATTGAACGGCCATTTTAGGCGACTCAACCCAGCGTTTGAACGAGTTCTGGGTTACAGCGAAACCGAATTGCTCAACCAGCCGTTTATCGACTTTGTTCACCCGGAGGACCGGGCCGCAACCCTGGCGGCAATGGAACAATTGGCTCAGGGAGAGCAAGCGATTCATTTTGAAAACCGCTATCGCTGCAAAGATGGCACCTACCGCTGGCTGGATTGGGTGAGTGTGCCGGTGCTGGAAGATGGGCTAATCTATGCTGTGGCTCATGATGTGACCCGCCGCAAACAGCTCGAACAAAAGCTGCGCCGAAGCGAAGCTCGGTTTAGACGGTTGTTTGATTCCAATACAATCGGCATTGTTTTTGCTGATTTCCAGGGCAACATCACGCACGCGAACGGAGCCTTTTTAGACCTCGTGGGCTACACGCGAGCCGAGCTGGTGGCCGGTGAAATCCGCTGGCGAGATATGACGCCCCCAGAATATTGGTCTCAAGATCAGCGGGCGCTGGTTGATCTGCAGCAACGAGGAATTTTTACAGCTTGGGAGAAGGAATACTTTCGCAAAGACGGTCGGCGGGTGCCAGTGTTAGTGGGCGGTGCCCTCTTGGCCGATGATACCAATACCGCCATCTGCTATGTCTTAGACCTGAGCGCTCGCAAGCAGGCTGAGATGGCAGTGCAGCGCAGTGAAGAACGCTACCGCTCACTGGTGATGGCTCTCACTTCTGTGGTGTGGACAACCGATGGAGACGGACGCTTTGTAACACGCCAACCGCTCTGGGAAGCCTATACGGGCCAAACTTTTGCGGAATACCGAGATTGGGGCTGGACCGCTGCTTTACATCCAGAGGATCGGGAACGAATTCAGCAATGCTGGCAACAGGCGCTAGTTTCGCGGCAGATCTATGAGGTGGAGGGACGAGTTTGGCACGCCGATTCTGAGCAATATCGTTATTTTGAAGCTCGCGCCGTTCCGATCCTCAATCCGGATGGCACGATTCGAGAATGGGTTGGCACCGTTAATGATGTGCATGAGCGCAAACAGGCGGAAGCGGCTTTGCGGGAAAGTGAAGCTCGCTTTCGCCATTTAACCGATACCTCTCCACTGCTAGTTTGGATGTCGGGAGCCGACAAGCTCTGCAACTACTTCAATGCCGGTTGGTTGAACTTTACCGGACGCAGCCTAGAACAAGAAATGGGGAATGGCTGGATCGAGGGGGTGCATCCAGAGGATCTACAGCGCTGTTTAGACACCTACGTCAATGCCTTTGACGCCTGCCAGCCATTTGAGATGGAGTATCGCCTGCGCCGATTCGATGGCGCATACCGCTGGATTCTGGATATTGGGGTCCCGCGTTTTACCCTAGAAGGCGACTTTTGTGGCTACATTGGCTCCTGTGTCGATATCCACGACCGCAAACAAGCCGAAGCCGACATGCAGCGGCTAAACGAGATCTTAGAATTGCGGGTGAAGGAACGCACGGCCCAGCTCGAAGCGGCCAACAAAGAGCTGGAATCCTTCTCCTATTCCGTCTCCCACGATTTGCGAGCGCCGCTGCGCCACATTGCTGGATTCGTAGACCTGCTGCGGAAACGGCTAGACCCCCATACACTAGATGCGACAAGTCAGCGCTATTTGACGATTATTACTGACACCACTCACCAAGCCGGAACCTTGATTGACGATCTGTTGGCCTTTTCCCGCATGGGACGCAGCGAAATGCGCTGGCTCCAGGTCGATATGAACCAGCTCGTGCAGGAAATTTGCCGCGAACTAGAGCCAGAAACAGTTCAGCGACAAATTCAGTGGCAAATTGAACCGTTACCCATCGTGCAGGGCGATCCGGCGATGCTGCGGCTTGTGATGCGCAATTTGCTAGAAAACGCCCTCAAGTATACGCGCTCTCGTGCTGTAGCAGAGATTCAGATTGGCAGCAGCAGTACAGATCAGGAAAATGTGCTGTTCGTGCGAGACAATGGAATTGGGTTTAATATGCAATATGCTCACAAGCTGTTTGGTATTTTTCAAAGGTTGCATAGTGATCCCAACTACGAAGGTACGGGAATCGGTTTAGCTAATGTTCGTCGCATTATTCATCGACATGGAGGACGGACCTGGGCTGAAGGCATGGTTGATGGCGGAGCCACCTTCTACATTTCGTTGCCTAAATTGGCCGTGGAACCAAACCAGATGACAGAGCTGGAATCCACAGAAAAATCCACAGAAAAATCCACAGAAAAGCCAATCGAATCAACAGCAGAACAACCAGCTATTCAGAAAGTAGAACTGCCAATGAAACAGAAAACAAACGGTAAATAGGAAGCCTCAAAATTGAAATTAGAGCTAGAACAGAACATGACCGAGTTGAAACGTATTCTATTAGTCGAGGACAGTGCCTATGATGTGGAATTGATTTTAACAGCCTTGTCAGAGAATGCATTAGCCAATGAAGTAGTAGTGGTACGGGATGGTGAAGAAGCCTTAGATTATCTATACCGACGTGGTGTATTTCGGCTGCGGCTGGAGGGAAACCCGATTGTGATTCTACTCGACCTCAAACTGCCTAAAATTGATGGTATTGAAGTGCTCTCTGCCCTCAAAGCCGATCCCATGCTTCGGCTGATTCCAGTGGTCGTGTTAACTTCATCCCAAGAAGAACCCGATTTGCTTCACTGCTACGAGCTGGGCACTAATGCCTATGTCGTCAAACCCATTGATTTCCATGAGTTTGTTGAAGTGATCAAGCAAGTCGGTCTATTTTGGGCCGTGGTCAATCAACCGCCACCAGACCTGCCTGCCCCAATGCCTTCTGAGTAAGGACATGCGCTGATGAAAACACTCCAGTTCCTGCTACTCGAAGATAGTCCGCTAGACGCAGAGCTGATTCAAGCAACCCTGCAAGACGGAGGCATTGCGTTTGAGCTGCGACAAGTTCAGACCCGTGCAGATTTTGTGGCGGCTTTACAATCCGACTCGTTTGATCTGATCCTATCTGACTATTCCCTCCCCAACTTTGACGGAATCTCTGCGTTGGCATTGGCGCAGCAGTACTGTCCGCAAGTGCCGTTTATTTTTGTTTCAGCGACGTTAGGAGAAGAGTTAGCAATCGAAACTCTCAAGCGTGGCGCTACTGATTATGTGGTGAAACAGCGTCTAGGCCGACTGGTACCGGCAGTGCAACGTGCCCTGCGAGAAACCCAAGAGCGCCAAGAACGGCAGCGGGCTGAACTGGCTTTGCAAGCAACTGAAGATCGCTATCGCTCGCTGTTTGAGCAATCGCCGTTTGGGGTGTTGCTCATTCGCCCGGATGATCAATCCTTTGTGGAATTCAATTCCCAGGCCCATCGACAGTTGGGTTACAGCCACAACGAGTTTGCTCAATTGCGGCTCTACCAGATTGAAGCCAGAGAATCCCCCGAGCAGATTGCCGATCACAGTCAGGCAATTGTGCAGCAGGGGTTTGATCAGTTTGAGTCGCAGCACTACACCAAGTCAGGCGAATTGCGAGATGTGCTGATCACCGTTCAGGCGATCACGATTGGCAATCAGCAGTATCTGCATGCAATTTGGCAAGACATCACCCAACGCAAACGATCGGAAAAAGCCCTGCAAGAACGCAATGCCCGCCTGAAGCTGCTCTACGAAACTACGAGTGACCTGCTTTCAACCAGTCAGCCGATCACCCTACTCGATGATCTGTTCAAAAAACTCTCTAGCCACATCGACTTGCATTGCTATCTCGGCTTTTTGGTCGAGTCCGGGGATGACAAACCCTTGCTGAAGTTAGCCGCCTACAGCGGGATCTCGGTAATAGAAGCCCAGACGCTGCACCAACTCGACCTCGAATCCACCATGTGTGGGCTGGCAATCAGCCAAAATTGTCCAGTCATATTACCGGATGTACAAGCTTCTACCCTGCCCAGAGCCGCCCTGATCCGCTCCTTGGGCCTTACTGCCTATGCGGGCTATCCTCTATCTGCTAGAGGCCAGTTGCTGGGAGCACTTTCATTTGGCAGCCGCAGCCGCTTTGCCTTCACCTCAGAAGAACTAGATTTGTTGCAAGTCACTGCCGATCAGGTGGCAGTTGCCCTAGAGCGAGCCAGTTTGCTTCATTCCTTGCAGCAACAGACCGAGCAGTTGAGCCAAACTAACCGCATCAAAGACGAATTTTTAGCGGTTCTGTCCCACGAACTGCGCACGCCGCTGAATCCAATCCTGGGTTGGGCCAAGCTACTGCGCACCAGGCAATACGACGCTATCACTACCGCCCGCGCCCTAGAAATCATCGAACGCAATGCCAAAACCCAAACTCAACTGATCGAAGACCTGCTGGATGTCTCCCGGATCCTGCGCGGCAAACTCAGCCTGACCATTGCTCCCGTTGACTTAATCGCAACCGTCCAAGCCGCCTTAGAAACCGTGCAGCTCGCAGCAGAAGCCAAAACGATCGATTTGCAATTTACGATTTCAGATTTTGGGTTGAACAACGCTAGAGAAACTTCATCGTTGACCAATTCTGCCGAACCATTAGATCCGTTAACATCCTCCCCAGCGGCTCATTCCCCCGACCAAAATCCAAACTCTAAAATCCAAAATCCGAAGCTGCAGGTACTGGGAGACGCAAACCGTTTACAGCAAGTAATCTGGAATCTCCTCTCCAATGCGATCAAATTCACCCCCCAGGGTGGACGGGTTGAAGTGCGCTTGCAATCTTCCCCGCCTCACGCTCAAATCATCGTCACCGACACAGGTCAAGGCATCAACCCAGACTTCTTGCCCTATGTGTTTGATTATTTCCGTCAGGCCGATGGCAGCACCACGCGCATTTTTGGGGGATTGGGGTTGGGGTTGGCGATTGTGCGGCACTTGGTCGAGCTGCATGGAGGCACCATCGAGGCGGCTAGCGCTGGAGAAGGGCAGGGAGCTACCTTTACGCTGCAATTGCCACTGCTGCAATCACAACGGCCGCATTTGGAACCAACCTCTCCTGCCGCGATGCCAATCATTCCCTTGCAGGGCATCAGAATTCTAGTTGTCGATGATGACAAGGATGCGTTGGAATATATTGCTTTTTTGCTAGAACAATCGGGTGCTCTGGTGCTGGCTACGATGTCTGCGACAGATGCACTAGAAACCCTGCGGCAAGCCAAACCCGATCTGCTGATTAGCGACATTGGCATGCCAAACCAAGATGGCTATATGCTGCTGCATCAGGTGCGGCAACTTCCATCTGATCAAGGTGGGCAGATTCCTGCTATTGCCTTGACTGCCTATGCCAGGGATGAGGATTGTCATCAAGCTTTATCAGCTGGCTTTCAAACCCATTTGGCTAAACCAATTGAGCCGGATCGATTGATTGCTACGGTAACGCAACTGGTGAAGGCTGAAACATCTATTCAAAAAAACTGCCCTGAGTTAAAAACCGACTAGCGGCCTGACTATCCACTGGGTGAGAGAACAGATATCCCTGAACAAAATTACAGCCCAACTCTCGCAGTTTGGCGAGTTGCTCTGGCGTCTCTACTCCTTCTGCAACGACATCCATTCCCAGGCTGTGGGCTAGGGTAATGATCATTTTAATCGTTTCTAAGTTGGTGCCTGCACTGATATCTACCCGTTGAATAAAGGAGCGGTCGATTTTGAGAATATCGATTGGGAACTCATGTAAGCGACTTAAAGACGAATAACCCACGCCAAAATCGTCGATACAGAGTTGGATGCCAAGCTCCTTCAACTGGTTCAGGGTATCGGTCTGCGAGGCAATATTTTCCAGGAGATAGCTCTCGGTAATTTCCAACTTCAAATGTTCGCCTCGTAAATTTCTGGATTGAAGCGTTCTGCTAATCCGCTCCACCAAATCTTTCTGCTGCAGCTGAATTGCGGAGCAGTTAATATTGAGCCTGATTGACTGCTGCTGAAACTGCTGCTGCCACATCTGGAGTTGCTGACAGGCAGCCTCAAATACCCACCAGCCCAGCGGCACAACTAGGCGAGTCTCCTCAGCCAGTGGAATAAACTTGCTAGGCGAGATCTGCCCTTGCGACGGATGCTGCCAGCGAATTAGCGTTTCAAAACTGTCTAGCTTGCCGCTCTCGGTTGAAATAATCGGCTGATAGTGCAAGCTCAGCTCACGACGGCTAATCGCTCGCCGCAAATCATTTTCCAGATCGAGATATTCTTTAGCTCGAATCTGCATGATGGGGTCAAAGACCTGAAAGCGGCCCTTGCCCTGAGCCTTGGCGCAGTACATAGCGACATCGGCATCGCGCAGCAACTCTTCTGGCCGGTCATAGCGTTTGAGACCCAGAGAATTGAGCGTAATCCCAATGCTAGCTTGGGAATAAATCTCCATCTCCTCAATCTGAAAGGGGAGCTTCAGTTGGGCTTGGATGCGTCGCGCAATTGCTTCCGTTTCTGCAATGTTTTCGACGGCTTCTAGCAAAATCGCAAACTCATCGCCCCCCAAACGGGCGACCACATCCGACTCTCTCAGACAGTTTTTGAGCCGGTGTGCCACGCTTTGCAGCAGCAGATCGCCAACGGCATGGCCCAGACTATCATTGATCAGCTTGAAGCGGTCGAGGTCGATAAACAGCACTGCATAGAGGCGATTGGCAGGGGGCTGCTCGATGAGCTGCGCCAAGCGCTGAATAAACCAACTGCGGTTGGGCAGGCCAGTCAGGGAGTCGTAGTAGGCAACACGCATCAGGGCTTGCTGCGCTTGCTGCAGTTGCTGCTGCTGCTCTCGGATTGCTTGAACCGACTGCAGGGTCTTCTGAATCGTGAGTTCAAGGTCTTGGAAGTCGATGGGTTTGGTAAGAAAGTCGAAGGCTCCCCGGTTCATCGCCCTGCGAATGTTGGGGATGTCTCCATAGGCCGAAATCACAACAGCTTTTAACGTTTTATCAATTTCGGCAAGGCGGCCCAACAGGGTGAGGCCGTCCATCTTGGGCATGTTGATGTCGGTGAGCACCATATCCACTTGGCTACCGGATTGTAGCCATCTCAGTGCTTCTACACCATCGGCAGCGAACAAAAAGTCGAACTCCTGAGCCTGGATCTTTTTGCGAAAGCGCTGTCGAATCAAACGCTCCAACTCCACCTCATCGTCAACAACTAGAATTTTTGCAGGTGGCATATCTTTCTCGGCTATTCTGCTTTGCCTGATTGGTCCTAATCGACTTGAGTAAACTAGAGTAACTGGAAATGGCTAATCTTCACAAATGAAATTTGCTACAGCAAATGAAAGAAAGAATCTAAAGAACAAAGGTGTGAAAGCAGTTATACACCAAGAAATCGGTGATAAATGAACACAACAACACAAAATAGGCGAAGTGCATTACCTACTTTCCTTGACAAACAGCGCTGATTTGGCAGGAATTTGCATAGTGGGAGCAAAGACCTGAAAGCGGCCCTTGCCCTGAGCCTTGGCGCAGTACATAGCGACATCCGCATCGCGCAGCAACTCTTCTGGCCGGTCATAGCGTTTGAGACCCAGAGAATTGAGCGTAATCCCAATGCTAGCTTGGGAATAAATCTCCATCTCCTCGATCTGAAAGGGACGTTCTAGTTGGGTTTGAATCTGCTGCACAATCACAATAACTTCTGCAATATTTTTTACATCTTCTAGCAAAATCGCAAACTCATCGCCCCCCAAACGGGCGACTACACCGGGTGATTGTGGGCATGATTGCAGGGAGTATTGGAGTCGTTGCGCCACCTGCGTCAGCAATGCATCACCAATTACATGACCGAAACTATCATTGATCAGCTTGAAGCGGTCGAGGTCGATAAACAGCACTGCATAGAGGCGATTGGCAGGGGGCTGCTCGATGAGCTGCGCCAAGCGCTGAATAAACCAACTGCGGTTGGGCAGGCCAGTCAGGGAGTCGTAGTAGGCAACACGCATCAGGGCTTGCTGCGCTTGCTGCAGTTGCTGCTGCTGCTCTCGGATTGCTTGAACCGACTGCAGGGTCTTCTGAATCGTGAGTTCAAGGTCTTGGAAGTCGATGGGTTTGGTGAGAAAGTCGAAGGCTCCCCGGTTCATCGCCCTGCGAATATTGGGGATGTCTCCATAGGCCGAAATCACAACAGCTTTTAACGTTTTATCAATTTCGGCAAGGTGGCCCAACAGGGTGAGGCCGTCCATCTTGGGCATGTTGATGTCGGTGAGCACCATATCCACTTGGCTACCGGATTGTAGCCATCTCAGTGCTTCTACACCATCGGCAGCGAACAAAAAGTCGAACTCCTGAGCCTGGATCTTTTTGCGAAAGCGCTGCCGAATCAAACGCTCCAACTCCACCTCATCGTCAACAACTAGGATTTTTGCAGGTGTCATACCAGCTCGCTTACTATCCAATCAAATCACGAAGAGGCGAGGGGGCAAACCTACCACCCCATCGTGTTTAGCTATACAGTCCTTCTGAGCAATAAACATTCGAAAAATTACGGAATTACAGAGGCAACGTGACGATGAATTCCGTGAAACTACCCGGCTCAGAATTAACACTCAGCGTGCCGCGATGCTGACCAACAATCACATCGTAAGTAATGGAAAGCCCCAATCCCGTTCCTTCATTAGCTTTGGTCGTAAAGAACGGGTCGAATACCTTAGTTAGAGTATCGGATTCGATACCAATGCCGTTGTCCCAAATTTTGATTTCAATTTGATCAACCAATTTGCGAGTCGTAATGGCAATCCTTGGTGCATGGGCTGGGTTTTGTTGCTGTTGTTTGTAGACAGCATAGCAGGCGTTATCAATCAAATTGATGAAGGCTCGGCTCAGATCGCTAGGAGCAACGTTAACGAACCCAAGGGTTGCATCATGATCGGTTTCAATGGTGACATTGAAGTCGGGAAACTGGGCACGCCGACTGTGGTAGGCCAATTCGGTGGCTTCTTTTAGTAGATTGGCAAGGTTGACGAGTTGCCGCTCTCCTGGCTCCGTGCGGGTATGTTGCATCATTGTTTGAATAATCCGCTCGGCTCGCTGTCCGTGTTGGTGAATCGCGACGGCATTGGCTCGCACTTCTGCTAAGGCTGCTTGTAAAGCCTCGGATTGGTCAGGGGCAAGCTGGATGACCAAATCTGCCAAAATATCATCAACCAGTTCGATGGAGCCTTCGGCATAGTTGTTGACAAAATTGAGGGGGTTGCGCAACTCGTGGGCAATTCCCGCCATTAAAGCACCGAGCGATGCCAGTTTTTCTTTGAGAATGATCTGTTTTTGAGTGTCCTGTAGTTCTTGCAGGGTTTGTTTGAGCGTGGCTTCAGTTTTGCGTCGCCGTTTTACTTCTTGTTTAAGCAGTAAATTCCGTTGCTGAAGTGCGCGATTTAACCGCTGCAGATTTAGGTGGGTTTTGACCCTAGCCAACACTTCTTCTTGCTGAAACGGTTTTGTGATGTAGTCTACACCACCAACAGTAAAAGCTTTCACCTTGTTGGTGACGGTATCTAGAGCGCTCAGAAAAATAATTGGAATTTCTTGCGTCTGGGGATTGGCCTTTAGGGCTTGGCACACTTGGTAACCATCGGGGTCGGGCATCATGATGTCGAGCAAAATTAGATCGGGCGGGTCAAGCTGGGCTGCGTCGATTGCCAACCGTCCATTTAGAACTTTTCGTACTTTATATCCTTCTTTCACCAAAATATTAGACAGTAATCTTAAATTGTCTGGCTTGTCATCAACCACTAAGATATTCTCTCTGTTATCCATGATCTATTTACGCTTTGAGCCTGCAAGGGAACCGCACCCGACTAGAATTAAAGTTGATGAAGTTGGAAAAGTAGGAGAAATGAATAAAATTCTCGTTAGACAACGTTAGACAACAGAGCAACACTCTCATGACCAAACGCCAGAGGCAGACCGGAGTGGTGCTATCACTCCTACAACTAACCCGGCGGGGCATCCTAGCACCCCATTACTGTCCTCAAGGTCAGTCCTACCTGATACAATTTGTAAATTTCAGTCAAAACGGGAAATCTAGGAGTGGCAACCCTCCCAGAATGGAGTCGAGGTTAGATATTACCCATCCAGCCCAATTGGGTGCAACGTTGTGCAACGTTTGACTGTTTAGGTTTTCTATCAACTTTTCCAATCAACTGCTTTCCAGCCAAGTGCCAAAGCAAGCTCCGATGCTAAACCACATGATTAGAAATGCCGTTTACGAAAACATCTTCTATAAGATAAAGCAAAGGTTTGAGTTGCGACCAGAGGACTCGGCAAAATCAGTTAAACCACTGACATCCCAGCAGCAATTCCCAATCCCTACAGCATCATAGCAATTAGACCACAGCCAGTTAGTACCAGCCGTTAAGGACTTAAAGATGCTAACCATTGCTACACTGACAGAAGCAGCTCAAGCCATCGCAAACGAAACTTGTTTGGAGGCGGTGCTAGTTCGGCTTCTGCGTCTCGTGCTGGACTATACCAATATCGAGCGGGGACTCGTGCTGCTGAAGCAAAACTGCGATTGGCAAATAGCCGCAACAGCACAACGCTCACCCTGCTCGGTCACTGGTTGGGCTGCTGCGGCAGGCGTGTCTAGCCGGATTGTGCCACTGTCGGTGTTGCAGCATGTAGACTGTACTCAAACTGAGCTGATTTTATCAGAACCGATTCCGAGTCCATTTGCAGATGACCCCTACCTCACGCAGCTCAAGCAGCTCAAGCAGCAATTTGAATCATTCCCAACAGAGCAATCCATTGTGGTGATAGGGTTGCCGTTAGTAGTGCAAGAAACGTTAATTGGAATTTTTTACCTGGAATATCAAGAAAATTACCTAAAAAATCGCCCCGAGAATTACCCAGAAAATTACCCAGAAAATTGCTCCATTGCTGATGGGGTTAATCCTCATCCCATTGATGCCCTCAGCCCGGTTCAGCGAGTTGACGCAGTTGATGCAGACGAGATTCAGTTAATTCGATTTCTCTGTAGTCAAGCTGTCATTGCCCTAGAGCGTTTGGATCAGCAGCGTTGGCAATTTGCGATTGAAGCCATCAATGCTGCGGTGTGGGACTGGGATCTAAGTACAGGAAAGAGTTATCGTTCTGCCCATTGGTATGAGTTATTGGGTTACACTCCAGGTGAAGTACCGCCGTTTCATACAGCTTGGATTGAGTTAATTCACCCGGATGACCGTGAGCGAGTTGTGGCGCTGATTGATGTTTGCTTGACTGGGGCTGCTCCTCGCTATAGTGCCGAATATCGGATTCGCTGCCGCAATGGGCGCTACAAATGGTTTCGCTCGCAAGGTGTAGTCAAACGAAACACGGAGGGAAAACCTGTCCGCTTAGTGGGGTGTAACACAGACCTAACGGCACTACGCACGACAGAGATGGCGCTCAAACAAAGCCAAACCCGATTTCGAGAAGTGTTTGACTCAACGGTGCAGTTCATGGGAGTGTTTACCCCAGAGGGCCGCTTCCTAGATGCTAATTGCACGGCTCTAGACTTTGCTGGGTTGAACCGCGAGCAGATTATCGACCGCTATGTTTGGGATACCCCTTGGTTTGATCAGCTGCCGTCATCTCAAAGTCAGTTGCGACAAGCATTTCAGCAGGCAGTGCAAGGAGAAATCTGCCGGTTTGAGCTGGCCCTCCGTGGCAAAACTGGAGAAGTTCGGATCACGGATGCCTCCTGCAAGCCTTTGTATGACCAGACGGGTCGGGTCTATCAAATCCTGGGTGAAGCTCGTGATATTACGGACCGCAAACAGGTCGAGCTAGCCCTACAAGCCAGTGAGGTGCGCTATTGGCAAATTGTCGAGCAACAGACAGACCTGATTTGTCGCTTTTTACCAGATGGCACCCTCATCTTTGTGAACGAAGCCTACTGTCGCTATTTTGGTCGCTCCCGGCAAGAACTGATTGGCCAATCCTTCTTCAACTTGATTCCAGAAATGGACTGGCAAGCAGTGCGAACTAGCTTAGCTAGATTGACACCTGACCATCGCGTCATCACCTGCGAACATCAAGTCGTTTTACCCGATGGACGGATTTGCTGGCAGCAATGGACAGATCAGGCTTTCTATGATGCTGACGGCAATTTGTTAGAACTGCAAAGTGTAGGACGAGACATCACCGAACGCAAACTAGCTGAAATCGAGCTACAAACAAGTGAAGCCCACAATCGAGCTATCATCAACGCCATCCCCGATCTGATGCTGCGAGTGCGGCACGATGGTACTTGCCTGGATCTGATTCCACCCAAACACGGAACTCAGAAGTTTGTACCGATTCAGTCCCACCTTGCTGAAGTGCTACCGCCCGATTTGCTCGAACAGCAGCTTTTCTACATTCGCCAAGCTCTGACCACAGGACAGATTCAAGTTTATGAGCACCAATTTCCTACCAGTCGTGACGAATGTCATGATGAATCTGATGATGAATATCGGGATGAAGAAGTTCGGATTAGTCCACTCTCTGCGGATGAGGTGCTAATTTTTATCCGGGATATTAGTCAGCGTAAACGCACCGAAGCAGAACGCCAACAAGCAGAGGTAGCCCTCCAGCGCAGTGAGGAACGATTTCGCAATTTGGTGGAAACCTCGACCGACTGGGTATGGGAGGTTGATCAACAGTTTGTGTTTACCTACGCTAGCCCGCGCTGCTGGGAAATGTTGGGCTACAAACCAGAGGAGATTCTGGGCCGATCTGCCTTAGATCTGATGCCATCTGAAGACGCGAAGCGAGTAGCCGAAATCTGGAATGCCATTGCGGCTCGGTATCAGCCGTTTCACTGTCTAGAAAAGGTGCACTATCACAAAGATGGCCATCTGGTATTTCTAGAAACCAGCGGTGTGCCGGTTTTCAACGCGGTCGGCCAATTTTGTGGCTACCGGGGCATTGCTCGCGACATTACTGACCGCAAACAAACTGAAGCGTCATTACAGAGCTTGGTCGCGGGTACGGCGAGTGTCACGGGTGAAGACTTTTTCCCGGCCTTGGTCAGTCAGTTAGCAGCAGCTCTGAATGTGGAACATGCGACTGTATCACGCTATCAGAACGACTGTTTCCATACGCTTGCTTTCTGGTCAAAGGGGCAGTTGCAGCCGCATCGGATCTATAGAGCTGATTCTGTCCAAGCTTGCCGCTTGACTCTAGAGCAGGGGGTTTTCTGCTGTGAACGCAATGCCCAAGACCTATTTCATGGCCGCTGCCAAGCGATTCAAATGCTGCAAGCCGAGAGCTATTTAGGAGTTGCTTTAGTCAACAGCCAAGGACAGGCCATCGGCACCGTGTGCATTCTGGACAGCAAGCCGCTGTTAAACCCTTCTCGCTATCTGACCCTGCTTCAACTCTTTGCCGTGCGGGCAGCGGCGGAACTAGAACGCCAGCAGGCAGAGTTGGCGTTGCACCAGCTCAATCAGGAGTTGGAACAGCGGGTGGTGCAGCGAACCCAAGAACTGCTTCAGATCCAAACTGCGCTTCAGCAAAGTGAGCAGTTTCTTCGCAGCATCTACGAGGGGGTAGATTATCCAATCTTTGTGCTGGATGTGTTGGCAGATGGAAGCTTCCGGCAGACGGGATGGAATCCAGCCTGTGAGCGAGAAATCGGGCAAACCAACGCTGAAATCAACGGCAAAAAATTAGAGGAAATCATTTCGGATCCGGCCAGATTACAAGAAATGCAAGCCTTCTTCACGCGCTGCCTGCAGGCAGGCACCTCCATTTCCCAGGAGGAATACCAGAATGTTCAGGGCCAGTCATCCTGGTATTTGACCACGCTCAACCCCTTACGCGATCAGACGGGCAGGATCTATCGCATTGTTGGCACGGCCTTTGATATCACCGACCGGAAACGGGCCGAAGCCGCCTTACAGGAGAGTCAGCAGTTTGCCCAGCGAATTGCAGATAACATACCCAATGTCCTATACATTTATGATCTCACACAAGATCGTCACATGTATATCAATCGAGAGTTGGTTAATTGTTTGGGATATACAATTGCTGAAGTCAAAGCAATGCACCTCGACCAGTTAATGAACCTATTGCATCCAGACGATCTAGAAGCGCATCGTATCCATGGTCGTCGCCTTACGGCTGCAACGGATGGAGAAGTCCTTGAGATTGAGTATCGGATCCGCCATGCAAATGGTGATTGGCGTTGGTTCTATAGTCGTGACGCCGTATTCCGACGCAGTGCAACCGGAAAAGTCACCCAGATTATTGGAACGGCGCAGGATATTACCGATCGCAAACAGCTAGAGCAAGAACAGGCTCGTCTCTTGGCCATTCTGGAAGCTTCACCTGATTACGTCGGTATCGCTAGCCCTACAGGCGATGTTTTGTGGCTCAATGCCCAGTTCAAACAGTTGGTTGGCCTACCTGCCGATGCTAGCGCTGCTCAGTTCGCCCAGTACAAAATTGTCGATTTTCATCCAGGTTGGGCAACAGAAATCATTTGCAACCAAGGCATTCCCTATGCGGCTCAACACGGAATTTGGCTAGGAGAAACCTGCTTGCATAATCCCAATGGTGAAGATATTCCTGTATCCCAGCTCATCCTACGCCATACATCTGGCAATGGAGAAGTCCAGTATCTGTCTACAATTATGCGAGACATCGGCGATCGTAAACGGGCAGAGCTGGCGATCCGTCAAAGTGAAGAACGCTTGCAGCTGGCGTTAGAGGGATCGGGAGATGGGCTTTGGGATTGGAATGTGCTCACTGGAGAAAGCTATTTTAGCCCGCTCTGGTTTGAAATGCTAGGTTACGAAGCCAATGAATGGCCAGCCCACGTAGAGACTTGGAAGATGCTGATGCATCCAGACGATCGAGTGGCTGTAATACCACAGCTCCGTCGCCATTTGTCTGGTCATACGAGTTCCTACTCGGCTGAATTTCGCCTCCGAACCAAATCGGGTGAATGGAAATGGATTTCAGCCCACGGTAAAGTGGTTGCCCGCAATCCTGCCGGAGAACCGCTACGCATGCTCGGCACTCATCGAGATATTAGCGACCGTAAACGCGCCGAAGCTGCACTGCAACAGGCTAACCTGGAGCTAGAAAGCCGCGTCGAAGCCCGCACAGCTGAACTGAGGCAGGCCAAAGAAGCCGCGGAAGCCGCCAGCCTTGCTAAAAGCACCTTTCTAGCCAACATCAGTCACGAGTTGCGCACGCCACTCAATGCCATCCTGGGCTTCAGCCAATTGATGACAAGGGATCCGTCTCTCACGCTAGAACAGCAGCAGCAGCTTGGCATCATCAACCGCAATGGTGAACATCTGCTCACCCTGATCAACGATATTTTAGAGATGTCTAAGATTGAGGCAGGGCGGACTGTTCTAAACCCGAACAATCTTGACCTCTATCGATTGCTCCATAGCGTAGAAGAAATGTTTCGCCTTAAAGCCAGTTCTAAGGGTTTGAATCTAGTAGTTGAGCAGGCCATTGATGTTCCCCAGTTCATCTACACTGATGAAGGAAAACTGCGTCAAGTTCTGATCAACTTGCTGGGCAATGCGATTAAGTTCACGTCATCTGGCTGTGTGACGCTACGAGTCTTCTGGTATTCTCAAACCCAATCAACAAATCAATCAGAAAATCAGCCTAAAGATATTGACGCTGATAATTCCCAATTGATACCAGAACTTACTGCATTTACCTCATCCCTTGGATTTGAAGTGGAAGATACAGGTCCAGGCATCAATCCATCCGAACTCGATCGCCTGTTTGAACCCTTTATGCAGACCGAGTCGGGTCGCCGCTCACAGGAAGGTACGGGATTGGGTTTACCGATCAGCCGCCAGTTTGTTCACTTAATGGGCGGGGAATTAACCGTGCAAAGTCAACTGGGGAAAGGCAGTATTTTTCGCTTTCATATTCCTACTCAGCAGGTAGAGGAGGCAACACCTCAGCTTGAATTAGCCGATCGGCGCGTAATTGGCTTAGCTCCTGGTCAACCGCAATATCGCATTCTGGTGGTAGAAGATAACTGGGCTAACCGTCAGCTTCTAGTTGATTTGCTGGTGCTGATTGGCTTTGAGGTGCAAACTGCCACAAACGGTCAGGAAGCAATTGAGATGTGGCGGACCTGGCTACCGCATCTGATCTGGATGGATATCCGCATGCCACTGCTAGATGGTTATGAAGCAACCCAACGAATTCGAGCTGAAATTGCCAATCGACCGTCTCCTCAGCCCAGCACGGTAATTATTGCCCTCACCGCAAGCGCTTTTGAGGAAGACCGGCTAGCCATTCTTGGGGCTGGCTGTGATGATTTTGTGCGTAAACCCGTACCTGAACGCATGCTCTTAGAAAAAATAGCCCAATATTTGAACGTGCAGTACATCTATGCCAACCCTACCTCTGGTGCAATCACCCATCTACCGAACAAGCCGACTGCACTCACTGATGTGGCACTTGAGCCGATGTCGGACCAGCTATCCAAGATGCCTATTACTTGGATCGAACAACTGCATCGGGCCGCTCAAATTGCCGATGAAGAAATGATTTTGCAGCTAATCGAAGAAATTCCAGCTACTCAGGGTCAAATGGCTAATACGCTGCGAGAACTGGTGCATCACTTCCACTTAGAGCAAATTATTCAGATTACCCAAGCGAAGGTAGGTAGTGAAGCTGATCCGGAAGAGTTTAATGTATAGAGTGAAATGTACAGAGTGAAATGTATAAACTGACTAGAAATTTGTAGACCAATGAAAGAATTTACTGACCAAAAAATAATTGTAAGAATACTACCTAAAAAATATAACCCAGGTACAAATTCAATGATGAACCTAACCTGGGCTAGTTTAAAGTTATTTGATTAAGCTATATGCTGACCTTAATAAAGTGAGTTTGGTCAGCGGTTTTGATATATCTGTATCTTAACTAACAACTTTAGAACATGTTCTAAATTTTAATACTTTTTTATTTTTCAAGATGTTTCTTAACTACCAGGTAATTCAACCAAATTGAACAATAAGCAGAGTGTGGGCGTCCCGCTCGCAGCGGGCGAGATGGCCGCACTATAGGATTCAAACTATAGGATTTAAAAAATTCGGTTGACCTACTTATCAGCGTTCATTGCTGAGGTAAAACTGCTGCACCAATTTCGCCAACGTGGGTTTCGCGGGATGAATTTCTTTCATCAACTGTTTGAGTAACGCGGCTGGGGTAAGCCAAAACGCTTCAGAGAAATCATTGGAATTATAGGCAGGTGTTGCATCGGATTGAATTTCGTATACCGTCATGAAAGCTGGTACATCGTTTTTGTAGGGACTGAGGTAGCATAACTGACGGTAGGAAACTGCCGTTATCTTCCAATTCAACTCTTCTTGCAATTCACGGCCAAATGCTTCGTCGTATCCTTCTCCGTGTTCTACATGACCTGCAACACTGAAATCGAGCCCATTTGGAAAAATGCGTTTATAGGCGGTTCGACGCGGAATCCAAAGTTGCCCTTGTGTGTTGATCACGAACGCATTGATGACCCGAAAGTTGGGCAAGCCTCGCTGATACGCCTCTGCTCGCCACTGTTGCCCCACCACCCGATCGGTCTCATCGACGATATCGAGCCATTCGTCCTGCATTGTCCTACAATCCCGTGTTCTCTATCCACACCACCTTAACTCAGATCAAGTCCTGCGGATGCTCAACCAAACTCGATCAACTGCCGGCTTCACTTCTGTCAGAGATTAATGGCATGGTGGCGATTGGCATACTGGCGATTGGCATACTAGAGTTAAACCGAGTCATTCCTGCTGTCTTTGTGCAGCCGATGCTGTGCCTGTGACCTACTCATCCGACCAACCATCCCACTCCAGTCCATCCTCACCGGATGCTGCACCACACTCATCACCGCCTCCTGAGTCGGTTCAGGGCGTTGTCGAGCGACTGACGTACCATTCAGAAGAGTCGGGCTATACGGTAGCCCGCTTAAAAGCCCCCCGGACCAGCGAGTTGATTACCATCGTTGGCAATTTTGCTGGCATTCAGCCCGGACAGACGCTACATCTAGAAGGTACCTGGCGTGATCATCCCAAATATGGTCAGCAGTTTCAGGTGACAAAATATCGAGAAACCAAGCCTGCTACTCTGACCGGCATCGAAAAATATTTGGGTAGCGGTTTGATCAAGGGCGTCGGACCCGTGACGGCAAAGCGAATTGTGGCCCACTTTGGCTTGGATACGCTGGATATTATCGAACACCAGATCGAGCGTTTGGCCGAAGTGCCCGGCATTGCTCAGAAACGCGTCAAGTTGATTCAGGCCGCTTGGGCAGCTCAGCGGGTGATCAAAGAAGTGATGTTGTTCCTGCAGAGCCACGGGGTCTCCACTACCTATGCCGTCAAAATTTATAAGCAGTATGGCGATCAGGCAATTGAAACAGTGACCCGGAATCCCTATCAGTTAGCGGCGGAAGTGTATGGGATTGGCTTTATCACTGCCGATGCAATTGCCCGCAATTTGGGCATTTCTCCGGGGTCAGAATACCGCTACCGCTCTGGAATTTTGCATGTGTTGCAAGAGGCTGCCGAGGACGGCCATTGCTTTTTGCCCCAGACAGAACTGGTGGAACAGACGGTGAAACGCTTGGCGCTGGGCGATCACCAACCCGATCCAGCAGAATTAACCGCCCTCACTACCCAAATGGCTCTGGATGGAGAGCTAGTGATGCAGGGGGGCAGTGGCGACCAGCAAGGAGAGTTTATTTGCTACCACCCACCCTTTTACGGCGCTGAGTTCAAACTGGCGGAGCGGTTGGCTTTGTTGCTGAGCGAGCCACTCAGTGTTGATTTGCCGCGTGTGCAGCGCTGGATCGATCGGTTTACAGAAAAAACCGGGCTTTCCCTTTCTAAGCAACAGCGTCAGGCCGTTGAAATGGCAGCCAGTCAGCGGATGTTGGTGCTCACCGGCGGACCGGGAACCGGCAAAACCTTCTGTACGCGCACGATCGTCGCCCTCTGGAAGGCCATGGGCAAGTCGATTGCTCTGGCTTCCCCTACCGGGCGAGCCGCCCAACGGTTGCAGGAAATCACCGGGCAGGAAGCCAAAACCGTGCATCGCCTGCTGGAATTTGACCCAACAACGATGAAGTTTAAGCGCGACCTCGATAATCCAATTGCAGCCGATGCCCTTGTGATCGACGAAGCATCGATGCTGGATTTGTTCTTGGCGCACTCGTTGCTGAAGGCGATTGCACCCAATGCACAGCTTTTGCTGGTAGGGGATGTGGATCAGCTGCCTAGCGTCGGGCCGGGCAATGTGCTGGCCGATTTGATCAATTCAGACGTAGTGCCAGTGATTCGTCTCACCGAAGTGTTTCGACAGGCCCAGACCAGCCAAATTGTCCATAACGCTCACCGCATTAATCAGGGCCAGATGCCTCAGTTGGAACCCGTTTCCAGCCAGCCTCGGTCGGATTGTCTGTGGCTAGCGGCTCCCCAACCTGAAGACGGCATCCAGGCGATTCGCGATTTAGTCACCGATTTAATTCCCCAGTTGGGGTTTGAGCCGACCCGCGATGTGCAAGTCCTCTGTCCGATGACGCGGGGTGCAATCGGCACGCGCAGCTTAAACCAAGCGTTGCAGCAATTGATCAATCCGCCTAGCGCTGCCAAAGCCGAACTGATTCGGGGAGGCCGGATCCTGCGAGTCGGAGACCGGGTGATTCAGCAGGTGAATGACTATAACCGAGAGGTGTTTAACGGCGATCTGGGCACCATTAGCACCATCGATGTCGAAGAACAAGATGTGACTGTGCAATTCGGTGAGCGTTCCGTGGTTTATGATTTGGCCGATCTGAACGAAATTGACTTAGCTTGGGCCGTCAGCATTCATAAAAGTCAAGGCAGTGAGTATCCGGCTGTTATCTTACCGATATACATGCAGCATTACCTTTTGCTTTCTCGTAATCTCATCTATACCGGCTTGGCTCGCGCCAAACGCTTGGCAATTTTCGTCGGTACTCAAAAGGCGATTGGCTTCTCCGTGCGTCAAATCAAAAATCAGCAGCGCTATACACTATTAGCGAAACGGCTTCAGGCATTTTGACTGAACCTTTTCCTGGACAAGTATGCTGTTTTTCCTCCTGACTCCTGACTATGCCACAAACAATCGCTGCAAATCGGTCATACTCCGCGCTACTGGCGTTGGAGAGAGTTGCTCGTGGAATAGAGTTTCGTAGAAAAAGCAGGAGACTCCGGCAAAATTGCGGCGGCGGACTTCTTGCAGCTGCTGCTCTACCAGGCCAGTACTGACTGATCTAGTTCTCAACCCCGTGAGGATCCCAACGGCGGTTGGAATATGATTTTGGGCATCCATCACCTCGGCTTTGCTGATTTCGCTAATAAAGCTGGTCATGTTATCGCGATACACTTGCAGCACCAGTTCCTCGATTAAGCCCTGCCGTTCCCAGTTTCGCCAGTCTAGGGCATAGTTAGCTTTGGAAAACGCCAGCGGATTGGGCGACAGGGAGATCCGACAGTCAGATTTGGATTTAACAGCGCTATAAATCTGCGTTAACAGATGCGTCAGCTTATCAGCCAACCATCTTAGCCGCTGTGAATTAGACATATCCTGAGGCATGACCCTACCCGTTTCTGTTTTGTACAATTCCTGCGTAAATGAGTCGTAGCCTAGCTCCACCGGGAAACAAAAATGATCATCCAACTGCACGGCATCAACCGCATAGCGAGCCGCCACATCGGCAATTAAATCAACCATGAATTGCTGCACTTCTACTCGGCAAGGATTGAGCCAGACGTGAACATCGGGCTGCCCAGTCATATGGTTGATCCGAATCGGTTCGCCGCGTTGATCCAGCGTCAGCAGGTGGGCTTGTCGATGGTGCAGCGGTGAGTTAGCCGGAATGGCTAAGCCGTACTCAAACCAGGGAACAACCCGCAATCCACAGGTTTTGGCAGCGTCCACCAGTTCAGCCAGCATATCGCGGTTGGCAAAATGAGGATCGGGAGAGACACAAGCACCCGTAAATGTCTCTGCGACCGGACTAGGATAGAGCGTAAACCCCCGCTGCCATACAACCGGATAAATTGTCGTGAATCCCAGTGCCTTTAGTTGTTGCAGGCCAGTCTCAATACTGTGACGAGACCAGAGGACATCACTATCAACATTCGTCAACCATGCACCGCGCAGTTCCTGTAACTGTACTTGAACATGAGGCAGAAAAAAATAGCCAAACCTGCCCACTGGGTCGATGGGTTGCTTCAGCTTGACGAAACCATGCTGCCCAACCCGGAAGGCATATTCAATTCCCAATGTGCTGCCAGCACTGACACTAGCTTTATCACGAGCTGGCAACAGAAAAGACTGAGCCGGCATTCTTTTAAAAACCGTATTCCGAACGACTGTTAATTGCGACATCTAATAGCTCCTTACAGTAGCCGACAAATTGGAACTGAGATAAGAAGATGGCTGAAACGAGAGATCTGGCTAACCGAGTATTACCCAAGCAAAATATATACCCTTTAACGTATGGGTTTATCTTATCCTCTCTCTCTAAAAATGGCTCCTATAACATTTCAGCTAATTTTGCTTAATTTACGATTCTTATATTCCTTGCAAATCCAAAAAATTCCGACTGATTGACAACCACGATTTCCTTCCGGCTGCCTAGCCAAAACCTGACAGTCAATCTAACCTATCTCAATCATCCCCAACAGCCGTCGCGCCTGGCTGCCGCACGGCGCAGAAGCCACCCATCTTCCCCTACGCCCATCCACCCTACAACTATCCAGCCAACTCAGCGATACAAAGCGATACAAAGCGATACAATAGGTGGGTCAAAATTATTCATCTCGACTGAAGCAAATTAGGCGGCGCAATGCGTATCTCTCTAAACTGGCTGCGAGAACTCGTGGATATCACCCTCACCCCGGAAGAATTGGCCGATGCGTTGACTATGGCTGGGTTTGAGGTCGAGGACATTGAAGACCGTCGGGCTTGGGCGGATGGCGTGGTGATTGGCAAGGTGTTGAGCCGCGAAAAGCATCCCAATGCCGATAAGCTCAGCGTTTGTACGGTCGATATTGGGGCGAAGCAACCCTCTACCATCGTCTGTGGAGCCGCCAATGTCCGAGCCGACATTTATGTCGCGGTGGCAACGGTGGGCACCTATTTACCGAAAGTAGATTTGAAGATCAAGCCGCGCAAACTGCGGGATGTGCCCTCGGAAGGGATGATTTGCTCGCTGGCCGAACTGGGCCTTACCAAAGAATCGGAAGGGATTCACATTTTTCCGCAAGCCGATCTCCCCGTTGGCAGCGATGCCCGCCCCTATCTCGGCCTCGATGATGTGATTCTGGACCTGACCTCCACCGCAAACCGGGCCGATGCCCTTAGCATGGTAGGAATTGCCCGCGAAGTGGCCGCCATTACCGGAGCCGCACTGAAACTGCCGTCGATTCCAGAATTCTCGGTGCAGCAGGGAAGTGACCTCAGCGTCAAAATCGAGGAGGGCTGCCCGGTCTATATCGCGACGGTGATCAAAGGACTGAAAACCGCACCTTCACCGGAATGGCTGCAACAGCGCATCATCGCTGCCGGCAGTCGCCCAATTAACAATATCGTTGATGTCACCAACTACATCATGCTGGAATGGGGCCAGCCCTTGCACGCCTTTGATCTAGACCGGCTGCAAACCGTCACCAACAGTCAAAATTTGACGATTGGTGTCCGCTATGCCCACTCTGGCGAAACCCTGACCACACTCGACAGCCAGGAACGCAGCCTACAAGAGCAAACGCTGTTGATCACCGCCAACGACCAGCCTGTGGCTCTAGCGGGTGTGATGGGCGGTGAATCCACCGAGGTGCATGCCGGCACCCAGAATGTGATGCTAGAAGCGGCGGTCTTCGATTCGGCAGCGATTCGGCGGTCGGCTCGCTCTCAGGGGATGCGGACTGAAGCGTCGGCTCGATTTGAACGGGGTGTTAACCAGGCCGAGCTGATGTTGGCCTGTCGGCGGGCAATTCAACTCATGACCGAAATGGCGGGCGGCACGATTGGCACTCAGGCGGTGCAGGAAGTCCGCCATCAGACCACGACGCGCACGATTGAACTGCGGTTGGAACGGGTGAATCAGATCCTCGGTCCGGTGCTACTGGAATCGGAACGCGCCTATGCTCAGCATCGCAATGGTGACTCGCGTCGCAGCAATGGCTCCGCCCGCAATGGAGAGCCAGCCTCTGATGAACTGGGCGAACTGAAAGCCGCAGATGTCGAGCGTATCCTGACCGCCCTCGGCTGTGAGCTGGCTTCTACCGATACGTCCGATGTTTGGATGGTGACAGTACCGCCCTACCGCTATCGCGACCTAGAGCGGGAAATTGACCTGATCGAAGAAGTGGCGCGGCTCTACGGCTACAACAACTTCTGCGACACCCTGCCCGATAAGACCGAAGCCGGATTTTTGCCGGAAGAACAGGCTGCAATACGCCGAATTCATGCCACGATGCGAGCTGTGGGACTGACAGAAGTGATCCACTACACGCTGGGTAAACCAGAAAACGAACAGCAAATTGTGCTGGCCAATCCCCTGTTCACCGAGTATTCGGCGCTGCGAATGGAGCTGATTCCCGGTCTAATCGATGCCTTTCAGTACAACCTGGAGCAGGGCAACGGACCGCTGAATGCCTTTGAAATCGGGCGAGTATTCTGGCGACAAGAAGAAGGGCTGACCGAAGCCGATCAGGTCGCCGGCATCATGGGAGGCGATCCGTTTCGGGGCCGCTGGGTCACGAGTGGCCGCCCGCAGCCGCTCACCTGGTACGAAGCCAAGGGCATGCTGGAAAGCGTCTTTACCCAACTGGGGCTAGAGGTAGAATACCAGCCGGATCGCCGCAATCCCCTACTCCACCCCGGACGCACCGCCTCGCTGTGGCTGAATGGTGATCGGCTCGGCACCTTTGGGCAGCTCCATCCCCAAGTGCGGCAACAGCGCAACCTCCCCGACGAAGTCTATGCCTTTGAGCTGGATCTAGATGTGCTGCTGGATCACATGCTGCAAGAAGATAAACTAATTCCCGTCTTCCAACCCTATTCCAGCTACCCCAGCTCCGACCGCGACATTGCCTTCTTTGCGCCAGCTAAATTCTCGGTGGCCGACATCGAGCGAGCCATCCGGCAGGCGGGCGGCAAGCTGCTAGAGTCGGTGGAGCTGTTCGACGAATATCGCGGTAAAAATGTCCCAGAGGGTCAGCGCAGTCTCGCGTTTCGGTTGGTGTATCGGGCCAGCGACCGCACCCTCACCGACGAAGACATCGACCCTGTGCATCAAAATGTGCGGGAAGTACTAGAGGAAAAATTCCAGGCCGCGCTCCGCAGTTAATCCCGCCCTCAATCCCGCCCTCAATCCCGCCGTTAATCCTGGGTGATTCATGCCAAAATCCCGCAAGCTCGAAGAACTCCAGGCGCAGCTCAACCAGATCCGGGCTGAACCAACCACCGACGAGGCGGTTGCAGTCCTGCGGCAAATTCTCGCCAGTAAACACAACATCGCCATTGCCCAAGCCGCCCGGATCATCCGCGATGCCAACCTGCGCGAACTGATGCCCGATCTGGTGACGGCCTTTAATCGCCTGATGCAGAATCCGGCCACTGCTGACCCCAACTGCCTCGGCAAAAAAGCAATTGCGGAAGCGCTGTATCACCTGGAGTATTCCGAGGAGTTCCTGTTTCTCAGCGGCATTCACCATGTGCAAATGGAACCCGTTTGGGGCGGTCAGGTGGATACGGCTCCCGGACTGCGGGCCACTTGTGCGCTTGGCTTGGTGCGGATGAATTACCCCGATGTGATGGTGGAACTGGCCGATCTGCTGGCCGACCCGGAATCCGAAGCCCGGATTGGCGCGGTGCGTGCCTTGGCCTACACCTCGGATCCGCAGGCGGTGCCTTTGCTTCGCCTCAAAGTCCAGCTCGGAGACGAGGCTGCTGTTTTATCGGAATGCTTTGCCGCCCTGCTGCGCTTAACTCCCACTTCTCTGCCGCTGGTGGCTCGCTTCCTGAATCAGGCCAATCCCCAAATTAGCGAAATGGCGGCACTGGCTTTAGGCGAATCTCGGATTCCAGAAGCCCTGCCGCTGCTGCAAACCTGGTGGAAACAAACGCAAGACGCTGATTTGCGCCAAACCGGACTGTTAGCCATCGCCATGCTGCGGAACGATGCAGCGATCGAGTTTCTGCTGGATTTAATTCAAAACGGCAGCAAACCCGATGCTCAAATTGCTCTGGCGGCCCTGCGCATCTACCAAGACGACCGCGAACTTGCTACCCGCATTCAGCAACAGCTCGATCTGCGCCCGGATGGGTTGAGAGCGGAGCTGTAATCTCAGTAAAGTTTTTAGAATCGACTTCTGAGGGTAGCCAGTGAAGCTTGGAGGATAATCGATTAGCATAGAGGCAACTTCTTGCCTTTCGGACTGTATGGTTGACCTGATCAATTTTCAACCGTATCTCCAATCCATTCAACGCCACTATGCAGAATGGCGAACCCTCTACACCCTGACAGAGATTGAAGGGAACCAATCAGTCAACAGCAACAAAAACAAGCGAACATCGCCATTTGCTTTTGATCTAATGGTGCAGGCCGTAAAAAACAAAGCACCAGAAACCTCAGGACAGGAGAGAACTGAGAATCCAGAACGGCAGCCCGTACTGAAGGGACTGCGCGATTCTTTAACTGAAGCCACGCATGTTTTGTTGATTGGCCGACCCGGTTCAGGCAAATCAACTGCACTAGCACGGTTGCTGCTAGAAGCAGCCCAACACAGCCAAGGAGACATTGACGAAACTACTAGAATTCCTGTGTTGGTAGAACTTCGTTATTACCAGGCTTCAGTGCTTGACTTGATTCGAGAATTCTTCAAACGGCATACATTGCCTTTAGAAACCCATCAGGCTACTTACTGCATTAGGAGATGTTGATCCAAACATCCGTAAAGAAATCATTGCAGCCTTAGTGAAGCTCGGCAATCAGCAAGTAGCCTCTGGATTGATTGAACTACTGAAAGACGATGAGCTAGATTCCAGTAGTTGTTGGGGTATTGCTATTGTATTAAGTCAAATTGAAGGCAATGTGACTGCTGAACATTTACCTGACCTCATTAGGCTGATTTCTTCAAGGATGCAATGGCAAGCGCTTTGGGCAATTCTCGGTATTCAAGAACAGTGCAAATTCTATAACTATGATATTGCCAAATTTACTCCCCCTGCACCAGCCAGACAGGAGGCTGGAACCGAGAATCAGGGGCAGACAATCTACATTATCGAAACCTTCCATGCCAATCACTCGACTCTCAATTTGGGCGGCACGGTGCAAGGCGCTCAAATCATTAATCCACCTCACAAGCCCGACCCCTAAAATAGAACTGTAGAAACAGCGCTTACTATGCAGATCACAATTAACCTACCTGATAATCTTGCCCAACTGGATCAGGCAACTCTGATTCAAGAAATCGCAATAGCCCTTTTCCAACAGCAACACATCACCTTTGACCAAGCTGCCCAACTCGCTAGAATCCCCCAGAGCGAATTTCAACAGCTCCTGACCAATCGTAACATTGATGTTTCTGGAACGATCGCAAACGATCCCGATGACGAACCCGAAACACTCATTCTAGAGAGTCTGCGCACCTCACTTCAACAGATCTGCGAGGGCAAAGTTCATCCCATATCCGAACTGTGGGACGGCATTGATGTCTGATGGTTCAGTTTCAAATCTTCTTCTCTGACGAATTCAAACAGCGGCTGCGAATCCTAGCCAAACGATATCGACACATTCGATCTGATCTGCAACCCCTACTTAATGACCTCCAAGCTGGTAACTTAATTGGCGATCATCCTGGAATTGGGTACACCGTTTTCAAAGTCCGGCTCAAAAACAGCGACATTCAAAAAGGTAAGAGTGCAGGCTATCGCGTCATTTACCAGCTTAAAGATTCTGTTTCTGTCCTATTGGTGACTATTTACTCTAAGTCTGATCAGAACGACATTGCAGTCGATAAAATTCGAGAAATTATTGCTCGCTTCCAAGCGCTAGAACCTTGAAACCCATTCCATAACTACCATGCAAAACAATACTTTCAATATCGGTAACTTTAACGCAAATAATACTGCTGTCAATCTTGGTGGCACGGTGCAAGGCGATCAAATTATCAATGCCCCAGAACAAACTGTTGAAGTGATACTGGCCGATTTTAAGCAATTCCTCAACGATTTACAGCAGCAATATCCTAATGCTACTGACGAAACAGCGCTTCAAGTAGTTGATGCAGAATTTACAGAAATGAAGCGGTCCCAACCTTGGCGGTGGCAAAACTTCCTCAACCTAAAGCGGTTATGGAACGGAGGTAAGAAAGCTGCTTTCAAAGTTGGCGAGCATTATGCCGAGCAAAATCCGTTGGGTAAAGCGGCGATTGCATTGCTGGAAGGAGTAATGGAAGAACCAAAGTAAAGAAGTTCACAAGCAGTTTGCTTCTGCGCCTCCTAATTGATAACCTCCAAGCTAGTTCTGCTACACTCAGAGCAACTGTACTCATCAATCGGGCGCTTTTGTTATGACGATTCCTCCCGAATTGGCCGATCCTCGCGACGCCTCAGCCGCTTTGCTAGCCCAGCTTTCTCAGGAACCGCCGAGCGAAGAAATTGTCTTTCCGCCCGGACATCTCTATAGCAACGAACCGCCTGTGGAAGCCGAACTGCATCTTCGTCAAATTTTGCTGTTGATCCAAATGATTGAATGGCTGTGGCAAGATCGGCAGGATTTTTATGCCTTTGGTAATCTCACGGTCTATTTCAGTCCCAACCAGAAAAAATCCGAAGATTCACGTGGACCGGATTTCTTTGTAGTATTAGGCACCGAACGCAAACCGCGACGTAGTTGGGTAGTTTGGGAGGAAGATGGTAAATATCCAAACGTGATTATTGAGCTGCTGTCTCCCTCTACGGCTGAGACAGACCGCACGACTAAAAAGCAAATTTATCAAGATATATTCCGAACGCCTGACTACTTCTGGTTTGATCCAGAAACGTTAGAGTTCAAAGGCTTTCATCTGGTTGATGGGCAATACCTCGAGCTAGAGCCAAATCAGCAGGGCTGGTTGTGGAGCCAGCAACTTCAGCTATTTCTTGGTATCCACGACCGCAAACTACGCTTTTTTACGCCAACGGGCGAACTCGTGCCAACTCCAGAAGAAGTGCTGAGAACAACCCAGACCCAGCTCGAAACCGAACGGCAGCAGAAGGAGTTGGAGCGGCAGCAGAAGGAAAAACTAGCCGCCAAGCTACGAGAATTGGGTGTGGATCCCGATTCGATATTCAGAAGCGAGTAGCTTGACTGAACTGCCACTCACTGCTACTCAATCGCCAACGACACCCGCTCGCCGCCCACAGCTTTCATTTCTCCCAACAGCGTCACGACCTGCTCATAGGGCAATTTCTCCGCCGCTTGCAGCACCACAATGCCCTTGGGATTTTCTTCCAGAAAGGCTTTCACCGCTGCCGTCAGTGCCGTTTTTTCTGTAGGCTGGTCGTCAAACAAAATCTCGCCTTCCGGATTGAGTTCGACAATCGCGATTTTGGGTTCTGGTTCCACTGGCGTCGGTGTATCCTGGCTGGGCAACTGCACCTCTACCCCTTGCTGTAACGTTAACGTCATCGACACAATAATGAAAAACGTCAGCACCACCATCAGCACATCCAGCATTGGTACCAGATTGACGGTCGGAATGTCCGAGCCGCGTCGCTGCCGTTTAAATCGCATAGGTTGATTCAGCCTTAGCCTGATCCGTGACATCAGCTATCAGCATAGCTTGTTTGTCCTACCAGCCTAACGATATTGGCGATACACATCGCTGGCAACTCGATGCAAAATCGAATGGCGATACACCAGCGCTTCAAAGTCATCGGCGTAGCCGCCGCCAATCACACAAGCCGTTGGGTAGCCCTGTTTCAAACAGGTGCTCAATACCTGCATTTCGCGGCAAAGCAATCCTCGATCGCTGAGGGCTAATTTGCCCAGTCGGTCGCCCAAATGCACATCAACACCAGCATCATAGAAAACTAAGTCGGGTTTGACTTCGGTTAACAAATCGGGCAGATAGCTGCCTAAAACTTGCAGGTAGTCGTCATCCTCCATACCTTCAGTGAGAGCTACGTCGAGATCGCTATGCTGCTTCGTGCCGGGAAAGTTGACTTCGCAGTGCATTGAAAAGGTAAACACACGCGGTTCATCTTGAAAGATAAAGGCTGTGCCGTCTCCTTGGTGCACATCCAGATCCACAATCAAAATTTTTTCGACCCGTCCTTGCTCTAGCAGCACCCGCGCCGCAATCGCCAGATCGTTGAAGATACAGAAGCCAGAACCATAGCTGGGAAAGGCGTGGTGGGTGCCTCCTGCCGTGTTGCAGGCCAGCCCGTATTCTAACGCCAGATGTGCCGTTAAAATCGTACCGCCCACAGCAATGCAGGTACGATTGACGAGCTGAGGACTCCAAGGTAGGCCAATCCGGCGCTGGGCTTTGGCATCTAATGTGCCTTCGCAGTAGTCGCGCACATATTCGGGCGTATGCACTAGCTCAATCCAGTTGAGTGGTGGCAAGACCGGCTGATGGAACTGGGCAGGATGGGCTACCTCATCGGCCAACAGCACTTCGTATAAACGGCTGAATTTTGCCATCGGAAAGCGGTGTCCTGGCGGTAGGGGCGCAACATAATTCGGGTGATACACAATCGGCAAATCCATCCGCAGCAGAATTCTCAAGAAATTGTTCAGTCTATCTTTACCTAGGATAAAGTGCGCTAGGCTGGCCTTATCAGTTCATTCAATTCATTGATTGAGAACAGCCTCTCGATTGAGAATAGCCCCACACGACAGAAAAGGACATCAGCCCTATGAACGTAGTTTGGCAGCAGGATAGTCCCACTCCCAGCCGTGCCGAGGATTTCGCGACGATCAGCCAGTGGTGGAGCAAC
Source organism: Leptolyngbya sp. NK1-12 (assembly GCF_032598965.1). Classification (NCBI taxonomy): domain Bacteria; kingdom Bacillati; phylum Cyanobacteriota; class Cyanophyceae; order Leptolyngbyales; family Leptolyngbyaceae; genus Leptolyngbya; species Leptolyngbya sp. NK1-12. The sequence goes on along the minus strand of NZ_CP053586.1, from coordinate 2,750,019 downwards.
CTTAATGGTAAAGAAATTACCTGGCGGCAGCGGTTGATTCCCGAAATCGGCAGCGTCGCCGACCTGGACTGGGAGCCAAAACGCTTCGATGAAACCTTTCAAATCATCACGCCCAACGTGCGCGGCATCACGCTCTACTGGCGCAAACCCGATTTCCAAGACGAACGCAGCACTACGCCCTACAAACTAGAGCTAGATCCACTCCAGCAGCAGCTTTTCATCTATCCCCAATCCCAGCGGGGCGTCGTGATTCGGGTAGCGTTGCCCCAGGTGGTGTATCAGCAGGTGAAAATCAAGCAGCCGCAGTTGGGCGTGACTCAAACCGGCGGCCAGGCGCTGTTAACCATCCGAGATGAAGCGCAGCGGCTAGAGGTGCAGGTTAGCCTCAGTCCGGAGAAGTTGGCCGAGCTGAAGCAACAGTTGGGGTAGTAGAGCGGGTGGGAAGATGCGGGAGATGCGGCTCGTGAGCGTCGCCGAACGAGGGAAGATGGGGAAGAGAATGGAGTGAATCTTCGGACTCCTGTCTCCTGTCTCCTACCCTGTCAATCAATTTCACAAATAAGGAAAAAACTATGCCCGAAGAACAACCCGATCAATTTCGGTTTGGACGCACCATTGCTCTAGCAGGAGTAGTTTTTGTGATCAGTCTGGCGATTCTGACACTGACGCTGCTAGCTTTGAACCTGCTACCCAACCTGGTTCCTATCCTATATCCAGCTTCTAATTCATTATTGTATTCACGAGATCATTCACTCATCACACTCACACAAGAACCTATGGTTGAACCAGAATCTAATCCATCGAATCCAATTTATGCGGCTATTTATACTGCTCAACAGGCTTGGGTTAACGGTAATGCAGATGAATTTGCTGATTTATTTACAGAAACTGGTGAATTCGTTGTGCCCGGTCACGTCTATCGAGGTCGGGATGCAATTCGTGACGTTACAGCTGAGTTTTCTCAAACTCACAACAATGTGCAAATCGATATCCATCGTATCATTAGCGAAGGCAGTCAAGCCGTGGTGGAATGGCAGTGGCAAGATACAGACATTGCTAGCGGAAAACGGACTGTTGCTGATGATGCCATTGTGGTTGATTTTGAAGCAGACTTGATTAAACGCTGGCGGGAATATATCGATGCCACCAGTAGCTCGTTGGGCTAGGCGAGCTATAGGCACAGGGACGGCTATGCCAACAGGCTACGCCAACGACCGCTGCTTCCAACCTTCAGGTCGGGTAAATCCGCAGGTCTTTATCCTAATCGCCTGCCCATGCGTTTAGATTACGCCGATCGCACTCAGCTACTGCATTGCCCCAGCAATTCCCCTCTCGGCTCATACTACAAGCATGGAGGAATCTGGTATAAACCCTATAACTACCAATCAACGGGCTAGGACTGTTGCCTATGGGTACTTCAGAATTCCGACTCAACCTTGCAGTCGTCATTGGCATTAATAATTATCAGAACGGTATCCCTCGGTTGAGCACCGCTAGACAGGATGCAGAGGCGATTGCCCAAATCCTGAAGGCAGAATATCGGTATGAAGTTACCCTGATCACGGATGGGACTGAGCCTGAGGCCAGCCGGCAGCATTTGCAGCAGTGGTTAGAAATCGACTTACCCAAAGCGGTGGCAACGGTTACTCCCAGCCGACTTTTGTTTTACTTCGCGGGTCATGGAATCGCCCTGAATGGAGATGACGGCCCTCAAGGCTATCTGATCCCTCAAGATGCCAGATTGGGAGACGTATCGACCTACCTGCCGATGCAACAGATTGAAGCTGCCCTGAGCAAACTGGCCTGTCGTCACTGTCTGGTGATTCTGGACTGCTGTTTCGCGGGTGCATTCCGCTGGTCGAGCACCCGCAAACTGGTTCCGATCACCGAAGTGATTTATAAAGAACGCTACGATCGCTTCATCCAAGATCCAGCTTGGCAGGTGATTACCTCGGCGGCGTCTGATCAGTATGCTCTGGATAACCTGGACCTCAGTGGCGATCGAGGAATTTCCCAGCACAACACCCAGCATTCTCCTTTTGCAGTTGCCCTGATCGATGCCCTGCGGGGTGCGGCAGATATCTATCCCCCCTCCCGTGCAGGCAAACCAGCTGGCGATGGAGTGATCACGGCAACAGAACTCTATCTCTACCTGCGGGACTCGGTTGAGATTCCCACCGATACGCACCATCAGCGCCAAACTCCCCAGATCTGGTGTTTGAAGCAGCACGATAAGGGGGAATTTATTTTTCTGCCTCCTGGTCACCCACTCAATTTGCCGCCGGCCCCTTCCCTGGATGAGTTAGAAGCCAACAACCCCTATCGCGGCTTAAAATCCTACGATGTTCAAGATAGCGCCCTCTTCTTTGGCAGAAGGGCTGTGGTTGAAACGCTCTGTGATGCCGTCAGCAATCGCCTGTTTACAGTGGTTTTGGGGGCGTCTGGTTCCGGCAAGTCGAGTTTAGTCAAAGCGGGATTGCTGCCCCATCTCGATGGTTCTGCTCTGATAGAGCGGTCGAACTATCCCAGCCTCAAACCCCAGGAGCATCCGCATCAATGCCATCACCGAGCCTGGAAGATCCTGACTCCCATTCGTCCGGGAGAATCGCCGCTGACTAGCTTGAACCCGCTCTGGCAGGAATTGGGAATCGCCGGAGCATTGAACGAACCCCAGAACTCAACTGCCCTCACCGCAGCGCTCACCGCCTGGAGCCGCACCCACCCGCAAGTGAAATTACTCCTGGTCGTGGATCAGTTGGAAGAGCTAATTACCCTCTGCCGTCAGGAGTCAGAGAGACAGCAATTTTTGCAGTTCCTGGCAACGTTGCTGGAAGCTCATCCCCAGGTGTTGCGGCTGGTGGCGACGCTGCGAGCAGATTTTGAACCCCAATTTAGCAGCACGCCTCTCGACCGGCTGTGGCAAGCAGCGCGGTTTGTGATTCCTGCCATGAGTCGTGATGAATTGCAGGCAGTGATTGAGGAACCGGCTGCGGCAAAGGTCGTGTATTTTGAGTCGTCTGCCCAGCGGGGATATCTGGTCGATCAGTTGATCGAGGAAGTAGCCGGTATGCCGGGAGCGTTGCCGCTGCTCTCGTTCACGTTGAGTGAGCTGTATCTCAAATTGGCCCGACGTTACCGGGAGGCTGAGACAACGGGTGCTACGGTAGAGCGAGCCATGACCTGGGCCGATTATGACGACCTGGGAGGCGTCACCAAATCCCTGACTCGCCGAGCCGATGAAGTCTACGATGCTCTCGTCAAAACCGATCCAGCCTATCAGCGCACCATTCGTCATGTGATGTTGCGAATGGTGGCCGTGGGTGGGGAACTGGCGAGGCGACGAGTGCCAGAGTCTGAACTGAAGTATCCAGAGCCAGAGAATACCAGAGTCCAAACTGTGATTGAGCAGTTTGCTACAGCTCGCCTATTGGTGCGGGGCACAGATGCCGACAATATTCCCTACATTGAACCGGCCCATGATGCGCTGGTGCGGGGATGGGAAAAACTGCTGACCTGGAAAGCCGAGCAGGAAGAAAATCTGATCCTGCAACGCCGGCTAACTGCGGCGGCGGTGGAGTGGGAGGAGGTCCGAACGCAGCACAATCACCAGCCCAAAGGGGTTCTAGAGAAAGCGGCTCCGGTCGGGAATTGGGTTGATCAGCAACTGTTCAGGGTCGAAACCGCAGCGATACAAATTCCAACTCAAGTGCTGCGGTGGTTCCGCCGATCGCGCCCTCAGACCAACCAAACCAGGGAAAAACCGATCCAGTTCCTCTGGGATAGTCATCCCTATTTGAGCGTGTTAGACCAAGAACTCCAGGCCAACGACGATTGGTTTAACCAGACCGAAGGCGAATTTGTGCGGGAAAGCGTCTTGCAAAAACGCCGCAATTTGAGCTGGCGCTGGCGGATTGTGATTGGAGTGATTGCGGGCCTAAGCGGGTTAACCACGCTGGCTCTGATCGGTCAGCGCAACGCTCTGATCGGTCAGGTGCAAGCTTCTAGAGAATCGGCGGTCGCCAACTTTCGGGCGGGCCAAACCTTAAATGCATTTCTCGATAGCCTGCGGGCCGCCCATTCCCTCCAGCAGCCGTTGTTGCAAGTCTTTCAACCCGATCCGCAATTAGAACAACAGGTCCAGGGGTTACTGCAACAGGCCGTTTTTTCTGTTCCAGAGCGCAATCGTCTGGGTGGCCATCAGGGCATCGCCAGAAGCATGATTAGCCCCAACGGACAGTGGATTGCCAGCGCCGGAGAAGATGGCATGGTTGCGGTGTGGAACTGGCAGGGGCAGAAACAGGCGGAATGGGATACAGGACAAGGCCGCATCGCCAACCTCAGCTTCAGCCCCGATAGTCAACAACTCGCAGTGGCCGGAGGCAACACTGTGCGCCTGTGGACCCTGCAGGGACAACCGTTGGCCCTTTTCGCAGGGCATACCGATATGGTCAAAGGGTTGAGCTTCAGTCCTGATGGGCAGCTCCTTGCCACGTCAGGCCGGGATCTAACCGTGCGCTTGTGGAATCTCCAGGGCCAGCCTCTAGCGGTGCTCACAGGCCATCAGAAGGATGTTTGGCAGGTGGTCTTCAGCCCCGATGGTCAAATGCTGGCCAGCGCATCGGATGATGATACGTTCCGGTTCTGGAATTTGCAGGGCAGCCCATTGCAGGCATTCAAAGCGGAGCAATCCGAACTCCACGCCTTGCAATTTAGTCCCGATGGCCAACGGCTGGTCACGGCAGGGAGGGATGGCCGCTTACGGCTGTGGGATTTGCAGGGACAACCGTTAGCAGACTTACCAGGACATCAAGGCCATGTGTGGAGCGTCGTATTCAGCGCCGACGGAACTCGACTAGCCAGTGCCTCCTCGGATGGCACCGTTCGCCTCTGGAGTAGTGGCGGTCAACCGATCACCGTCTTGCGAGGCCATCAAGGACCCGTCCGGCAGGTCAGTTTTAGTCCCGATGGGCAGCGCTTGGTCAGCAGTGGAGATGATAGCACGGTGCGCTTGTGGACAATGCAGGGACAACAGCAGGCGAGCTTGAGCGGCCATCAAGGAGCCGTCGCAGCAGTTCAATTTACTCCCACTGGCGGGGCGGCGGCTCTAGAGGCTGGATCCCAACTGGCGACCGCTGGAGCGGATGCGACAATTCGCCTGTGGAATCTGCAAGGGCAACCGCTGGCAACGCTTGTGGGAGATCTGGCCGTCCAATCCATTGCCTTTAGCCCTAGCGGGCAGCAACTAGCTAGCGCTCAAGGGCAAACAGTTCGTCTATGGACGAGTTTAAATCAGCGCTGGCTCGAATTTCCAGAACATCAAGGCTTGGTCAGAAGTGTCCAATTTAGTCCGGATGGGCAACAACTGGTGAGTGCAGGGGATGACGATGCGATGCGCCTGTGGAATCTACAGGGACAACCGTTGGCAGCCTGGAGAGCGAATCAACGGCGAGTCTGGCAAGTCGCCTTCAGTCCCGACGGGCAACGGCTGGCAAGTGCAGGAGAGAATGAAACAGTCCAGGTTTGGGACTTGCAGGGACAGCTCCTAGTATCTTTTGAAGGGCATCTCGGCCCTGTTTACAGCGTTGGGTTCAGTCCCGATGGCAGGTCTCTGGTCAGTTCAGGTCAGGATGGCACTATCCGATTATGGGATTTGCAAACTAACCGCCAACAGAAACTCTTCCAGGTCTATGATACGGCGGTTAACTCCGTGACCTTCAGCCCAGATGGCACCTATCTCATCAGCAGTGACAATAATGGCGATGTACAATTGTGGAATTTGCTGATTCAGCAACAGGTTACCGCCTGGAGCGCCCATCCCAAATCGAGTGTGCGCAGCGTCAGGTTTAGCCCCGATGGTAAGTTGCTGGCAACGACAGCAGATGATGGTACAACGAAGTTATGGCGACTAGAAGTGTTTGATGAATTACTCACTAGAGGATGTGCTCTGATGAACGACTATCTGAATCATCTCAGAGAGAATGCTCAAACGTTGGATGATGATGATCGCGATCTCTGTATCAACGATAGATAGGTTATCAACAGATAGGTTATCAACAGATAGGTTATCAACTCGGTGTTGCCTATCCCCGAATATGAACAAATCAAACAGCAAGCAGACTCAAAGATGCTCTGGAAGCCTGCGCCAAATCCAATTCATCCTAAAGAATTTTGAATCCAACTGGCGAGCGTGCGATTGGCAGCTAGGCGATTGCGCAGTTTGGCGAGTTCAGTTGTCTCGTTTTATAGAATTGAGGAAAGATGCGGCTGGCGTTGAGCTTCTTCCTCAAGTTCGTAGATTTTTTAGTTCTTTGCCCAGAAAGTAGTTGAGAAATGTCCGAATCAGGGCAATTGCTCCTAGTTTGGCTAGAGCCATCAAAGGATGGAGCTACAGTTGTATTGAGGTTCCCCCCTTTATTTAAGGGGGGTTAGGGGGGATCTTCGACTTGTGTGTACATTTTTTCAGGGGAAGGTCACTCGATAAGAAAAGAGGCACTTAAGCGTGCCCCCTGAGCGTGAAGATGGAGAAGGTGAGTCAGAATGGCTGAATAGACGGTTGAAGGATTCAGAACATTGTGGGGTCAACCGTGGTGAAGTCGCGCTGACGCAGGCTCACGCTCACGCCCCGCAAAAAGGCTAATGCATCATCGCCCAAGCTAATCCGCATGCCGCCATTGACTTGCTCGATCGTCAGACGATTAAATCTCATGCCTTCCATCAACCCCAGTTTGTCTTCACCCTGGCGGAAGCCACGGATTTGATCAACCCCCTTGCCGATTTCTAAGACAAACAGGTCTTCACCCTCACCGCCGATGACGATATCGCTGCCTGCCCCACTCATGAGGATATCATCACCCTCAAAGCCTCGGAGCGTATCAATGCCCTTGCCACCCATTAGCAGGTCATCACCCTTGCCGCCAGAGAGGGTATCCCGACCGACACCGCCATGAATCTCATCATCGCTGCCCAAGCCTCTGACGCTGTCATCACCGCCAAATCCTAGCAACGTATCTCCATCGATCGTGCCAGTAATCGTATCTCTGCCGCGTGTGCCTTCAATTTGGCGTCCACCTTGGGTCACCGTATCGGTTCGTACCGCCAGATTTTGGATGCGGGTATCCTGCTCTGGAGGCGTATCTTGCTGATTAAATCTGCCGATTTCTGCCAGATATTCCGCTAAGGCGTCCTGCTCGCTGCCCGTGTCGGCAAAAGTGAACTTGCCGGCTGGTAGCGCCACCGGACCATCGATCCGACTATTGCGGTTCACATCCGCATCCGGTTCTTCTCCCACTAAATCAATGCGATTCGCCAGCGTCGGATTTTCGCGGACGAAGCGGAAGAACGGATAGCCATCGCCGCTCTCGGTGGTGCTGCCTGCCAAAAAGTCCAGCGTCACCATGCGGAAGGTGCGGTTGGGATTGCCCACCAAAGCGCCATTTTGCACCACTGTATCAAGAATTTGACCCTTATCATTCACAATCACCAGCGACCGAATTCGCGCTCCGGGGGTTGTGACTGTGCCATCTTCGGCCAATACCTGAGCCGTTTGAGTGGCATCAAAACTAAAGCGCATCCCGCCGACTTGAGGAAATGCTCCCGGTGTTGCACCCGGTCTGACCCCCGCCACGCCATGCTCCAGCAGTTCCTTGAGTTGGGAGGCTGTTACAGTAATTAGCGACAGCCCGTTATTGAAACGGAGAGAGTTTTCGATATCGAGTTGGGAAACATCGCCGGCCTGCTTATTGGGAGCCAAAGGGTTGGGCTGGGGCGGTAAGGTCTGGAAATCGTCTGCACTGGTACCACCGCCAGAGGCTGAGATCGAGCCGATATTGTCTCGAATGCCGCCGCCGTTTTTGAGCGAGATGATCACAGACGGATCCACTTGCCTGACATAGTCGATATTGGCATCGGCAGTCAGGTTGCCCAGATTGGTCTCCTGGGTGCGGACATCGCTGCGTGTACCGTTGAGAAAAAACTCGGTTTTGCCGGTGATTGTATTGTCTTTGCTGGCAATTACCTGCCTTAATCCATCCGAGATTGCCACTACGTTTGAGTTGGCTTTCTCTCTTGGATTCACATCACTACTATAGACGCGATCGACGCCTGCTTCATCTGCCGCAAATGCGCCGTTGATTACATCGTTCAGCTTTGAGGTATCCAAAATTCCCTGATCGTTAAACTCGACCACTACCCGCCCCAGATAGCGATAGTTGGCGTCGGTGTTCAATACCAGGACCGGCTGACCGTTCGCGTCGGTTTTTACGATTGGATATCCCCGCACCACCGAATTACCGCCATCGGTACGAGCCACATCGTTGTCATCTAACAGCGGCGTATGGGAACCCCCGGCAATGATAATGTCTACATCCCTGAGGCGCGGCGCTAATTCATCCCGTTCGATATTGAGCTGCTGCATGTGGGCCAGCAGAATAATCTTGTTAATCCCAGCCGCTTTCAAGGCATCAACGGTTTTTTGAATCTCGGCAGCGAGGGCGGCATAGTCGGTTGGGTTGGCCGGTAGAATTCCCACCTGTCCGGGCGAAGAAATGGTGCGCAGTGTCGGGGTGGTTGCGCCGACGATTCCCACCTTTTCGCCATCGGGCAGCGTAATCACCGTACTTTTGGCAATTTTGCTGTTGAGCGTGCTGGCTTCTGAGGTGATCGGATCGGTGGCCACTAGGCTCGCTAGGTTCTCATCGGGTGCAAAGTCTAAATTGGTGCTGAGGTAGGGAAAGGTGGTGCCGGGATTGCCGCTACCAGAACGAATCAGATCCCGCAGTTGGCGGGTACCCAAGTCAAATTCGTGATTGCCCAGAGCCGATGCCTGAATGCCAATCGCATTCAAAATCCCGATATCGGCTCGCCCAATTGTCGGAGCTGAACTCGATGTCAAGCCCCCCACTCCATTCAGGCTTGGATCGCTAGAGGCATTGAAGAAGGGACCGGGCAGGTAATTGTCTCCTGACGATAGCAGCAGCGTATTGGCAACGGCGGTTGGAGTTGTGCCGTAGGGACCAGTGGTGCCAGTAGCCGGATCTCGGAAAAAATTAACCAGCGCCGAAAACCGAATCGCATCCTCAAGCGCAGGAATGCCAGCCTCGAAATCGGAGGCATGCAGGAGTTGCAGGGTGGTGGGCATAACGGATACCTAATCGACTTAAACAATTGGGTGAACGAGTTTCAGGCCAGGATTAATGCTTGACCCCCACCAAAATCGCATAAACACGTTAAGTGCTTTTAATCACCTAGTGATCCTCAAATTAAGAGGAATTAAGTTCCGATTAAGAGCTAAGGTCACTCGGGTGCAGTGAGGCAAATTTTCTATCGCAAGACAGAGCGGCAAACCGGCCCGCCTGCCCCAGCTCCAGCCGCTACAATAAAAAAGCTGTATTGATTTGTAAAGCCCTCAATACCATTGATTCAAACCGAAACCCTCGAACTCTTAGAATGGTCCCGTCTGTGTCAGCATCTCTCTACGTTTGCTGCCACTAAGCTCGGAAAGACTGCCGCGAGCCAACTGCCAATACCCACCGCGATTGAAGTCAGCCAGCATCTGCTAGCCCAAACCCAAGAAGCCTATCAGCTCGAAAGTCGCTTAGCGGGCGGTTTGTCGTTTGAGGGGGTTCACGATATCGGCGAAGCATTAGAACGGGCCGAACTTCAGGGCATCCTCAGCGGCGATCAGCTGCTAGAAATTGCCACTACGCTAGCAGGCGCTCGTCAATTGCGGCGTGTGATTGACAACCATCCTGACCTGACGGTACTCAACGAGCTAGTGGCCGATCTGCGCACCTATCCCGAACTAGAGCAAGAAATCCACCGCTGTATTGACGACCGGGGCCGCGTCACCGACCGAGCCAATCCCAAACTGGAAGGCATCCGCGAGCAGATTCGCCAAGTCCGGGACCGGATTTACGAGCAGCTTCAGCGGCTCATGCAACGCCACAGCAACGCCGTCCAAGAACCGCTGATCACCCAGCGCGGCGACCGTTTCGTGATTCCGGTGAAAGCTTCCCACAAAGACGCCATTCCCGGAGTTGTGCACGACACCTCCACTAGCGGCGTCACTCTCTATATTGAACCTCACGCGATTGTCAATTCCGGCAACCAGCTCCGCCAACTCCTGCGACAAGAGCAACGCGAAGAAGAAGAGGTGCGCCGCCAACTCACCGAACAGGTTGCTGCTGTCAAATCTGACCTAGAGCGCTTGCTGGTGATTGCTACGACGCTGGATCTGGCGACCGCCCGCGCCCGCTATTCGCTTTGGCTAAATGCAAATCCGCCTCGGTTTATTCAGTTTTATGAGGATGGGGAAGATGAGGAAGACGAGGGAGATGCGGCTCGTGAGCCTCGCCGAACGAGGGAAGATAGGGAAGATGAGGAAGATGGGGAAGAGAAAGCAGCGACCTTAAATCCACAACTTAAAACTCAAAACTTAGAACTCAAAACTTCTTCTGTTGAGTCAATCGTTCTGCGCCAGTTGCGCCATCCGTTGTTGGTTTGGCAGCAGCAGCATGAACAGGGAACGCCGGTGGTGCCGATTGATTTGGTGATTCAGCCGCAGATTCGGGTAGTGGCAATTACGGGACCGAACACGGGCGGTAAGACGGTGACGCTGAAAACCCTGGGTCTGGCGGTGCTGATGGCAAAAGTAGGGCTGTTTGTGCCGGCCAAGGAGCCAGTTGAACTCTGCTGGTTTGATCAGGTGCTGGCGGATATTGGCGATGAACAGTCGTTGCAGCAAAGCCTTTCCACCTTTTCGGGCCATATTCGGCGCATCAGCCGGATTCTAGAAGCGATGGATGCAGCGGCGCATCGGGGCAAAGCGAATCTGCTGGTGTTGCTGGATGAGGTGGGAGCCGGGACCGATCCCTCGGAAGGCAGTGCCTTGGCAACAGCGCTGCTAAAGTATCTGGCCGATCATGCCGCTCTGACGATTGCCACAACTCATTTTGGCGAATTGAAGGCCCTGAAGTACCAGGATGAACGGTTCGAGAATGCCTCGGTGGAGTTCGATGATGTGACGCTATCGCCGACCTATCGTCTGCTCTGGGGGATTCCCGGACGCTCGAATGCGTTGCTGATTGCGCGACGGTTAGGGCTGAAGCCAGAGATCATTGAACAGGCTCAGCAGCAGGTGGGCGTCAGCCAGTCGCAGGACGTGAATCAGGTGATCGCCGGACTGGAGGCCCAGCGCCGTCAGCAGGAGGAAAAAGCCAAGGCAGCAGCCCAACTTGTGCAGCAGGCCGAACGCTTGCATCAAGAGGTTTCGCGTAAAGCTGAATCCTTGAAACAGCGAGAGCGAGAATTGCAGCAGCAGCAAGAACAAGCCATCCAGCGGGCGATCAGCGAGGCGAAGGGCGAAATTGCCCAGGTGATTCGCCGTTTGCAGCAGGGCACTCCCACCGCTCAAGCTGCCCAACAGGCCACCGACGTCCTGAACCAAATTGCCGGACAGCGCCTACCCTCGCGCCAGTCCCCCAAACCCAAACCCGGCTTTCGTCCCCAAGTGGGTGATCGGGTCCGCATCCCCCGCCTCGGTCAAACCGCTGAAGTGCTCACCAACCCAGACGAAGACGGCGAACTCAGCGTTCGATTCGGCCTGATGAAAATGACCGTCTCCCTCGCCGATGTCGAATCCCTCCAGGGCGAAAAAGCCGACCTCCCAACTAAACCCACTCCCCCACCTCCCCCATCATCCCCACCTCCCCCACCCGCTCCCGCCGTCCGCACCTCCCGCAACACCATCGACCTACGCGGCAACCGAGTCGCCGATGCGGAAGTTACCCTAGAGCGCCGAATTGCCGAAGCCGATGCGGGACCGATCTGGATCATCCACGGTCACGGCACTGGAAAACTGCGGCAGGGCGTGCATGAATTTCTCAAGCAGCACCCGCAGGTGGAACGGTTTGAGTTTGCGGAACAGAGCGATGGTGGCACGGGTGTCACGGTGGCCCATATTCGGTAATCCCTAACCTCAGCTTGATCCCCGCTGCCCAATCCCACGACCTAAACGTCCTATAATGAGCCTAATGTTACACTTCGTAAACTGGGTGGAACTATGAGTCAACTGAGTTTAGAGCAGATTTCCATACAGCTAGAGAGCCACAACACCAAGGATCGGATGCTGGCGCTAGCGGCTCTGCGTCATGTTTCACCCGAAGCGGCAGTGCCTTTGATCAAAAAAGTGCTGGACGATGACAATATCCAAATTCGCTCGATGGCAATCTTTGCTTTGGGCGTAAAACCGACTGCCGATTGCTACCCAATTCTGGTTCGGCTTTTGGAGAGCGATCCAGATTATGGTATTCGGGCCGATGCGGCAGGTGCACTGGGCTATCTAGAAGACCCCCGCGCCTTTGAACCCCTTTCTCGCGCTTTTTACGAAGATACCGATTGGCTGGTGCGGTTTAGTGCTGCTGTATCCCTGGGGAATCTGAAGGACCCGCGAGCGCATGATGTATTGATTCAAGCCCTAGACAGTCCGGAAGTTGTGGTGCAGCAGGCAGCAATTGCCGCTCTGGGTGAAATCAAAGACCTCGAATCCGTAGATCATATTCTTCGCTTTGCCCAATCCGAGGATTGGCTGGTGCGGCAACGCCTAGCCGAAGCGCTGGGCCATCTTCCCACTCCCAAAAGCGTATCTGCGCTGCAATATCTGGAGAAAGACAGTCATCCCAACGTTTCAGCCGCTGCCTCGATTTCGCTGCGCCGGTTAGCGGAACAAACCCAATCCCCCGCTTCTGAGTCCAACTAGCGTTCCATCACGGCTTGCCGAAAGCCCAGTACAACCAAAATATTGGCTAGCGTCAAAAACAGCTCGGCCCCACCATGCAGAGCATCCACATTCGCCAATGCCTCGCCGTAAACCCGCTGGGCATAGATTCCGGCTGGGATGGTGATCGCCACAAATAGCAACGTCATATAAAACCCAATCAACGCCAATTTAGGGGTTTGCCGCGACCGGGTCAGAAACCAGAGAAAGCCAAGATAGGGAAACAGTGACAAGGCAAACAGACTTTCTTTCGAGAGGGCAGGCAGTAGTCCAGGAAGCAAGAGGTTTGCTGATAAGAGATTCATCATTGTTCTCTAGATTTGAGTCATCCAATTACGCCATTAGAGTGCGGGCATCCTGCTCGCTGCCAAATCTTTGGGCTGCACAGGCGAACGAAGAGATGTCTAAGGTCGCGCCGTTTGCGTGCTGCGCCAGATCCACCAGCCGGCTGCGCAGAGGGTGATGTTGCCCACCAGCGTCATCGCGGCCTGTAGGGTGACTAGCCACTCCAACTCAGGCGCATTGTCAAACAAATGCCAGGTACAGGCACACATGGCGCTAATCAAAGCTGGCAGCATCGCCAGTGACAGCATGCGCCAAGCCGGATTGCCCCTGACCTCGCTGTAGATCCAAATTAGCCAAATGGCCACGATCCACTCAATCACGCTGGAAATGTGAATAACCCAAGTAGGAATTGAAAGGGCATGCATAAAAAACTCGTTTAGTCCAAACTCGCTGCAAAGCTACCGCTCACCCTATGATTACTGGAATGATCGCTAGATCATCATAAACTGTTGGCTGAAACACGGCTATCCAGCAGGCCAACATCGACTCCGGGAAGGATTAGGGGTAAGGAACGAGGAAAGAGCAATGCGAGCAGTTTTGTGTGGCTATTACGGCAAAGGTAACGGCGGCGATGAGGCTCTACTCGCAACTTTATTACAGATGTTGCCATCTCAGGTCACACCCGTAGTGCTGTCGGGAAATCCAGCCGAAACAGAGCGCCGCTATGGAGTAGAAGCTTACGACCGCATGTCACTGCCAGCCATCCTCCAAGCGTTGCGCGGTGCAGATGCCTTTATCTGGGGCGGCGGTAGTTTGATGCAAGACACTACGGGTGCCATCAGTCCTCTCTACTACGGTGGGTTGATGGGATTGGCGCAACGGATGGGCCTAAAGACAATTGCCTGGGCACAGGGCATCGGCCCGCTGCAACGGAATTGGGTGCAGTGGTTGACTCGGCAGGTATTTGCTCGCTGTACAGCTATCAGCGTCCGAGATATTGCCTCGGCGAAGCAGCTTACCGCATGGGACATCCCCTTTACGCTGGCTCCCGATCCGGTCTGGGCACTACAAGCCAAATCCGTTCCTGGCCTATGGGACTTACCGGCACCGAGAATTGCTGTAGCGCTGCGATCCCATCGTTATCTGACACCAGACCGCCTGCAAACTCTCACAACCGCTCTGGTGAATTTTCAAACCGCCACCCAGACCTGCATGTTATTGCTTCCATTTCAGCCTGCTCAAGATCTGGCCATTGCCGAAACGATTCAGGCTCAACTTTCCGGTCCTAGTCAGATCATTAAGCTCACTGATCCCCAGCAGCTCAAAGGAATTTTTCACGGGGTGGAAATGACCATCGCCATGCGGCTCCATGCCCTGATTATGGCGGCGGCCTCTGAGTGTCGCTGTTTTGGCCTCAGCTACGATCCAAAAGTCACCTATCTGATGCAGGAGTTGGATCTCCCTGGCGTTAGCTTAGAAGACTTGCCGCTGGACTCTGCCTCACTTTGCCAGCGTTGGTTGGAGCAGTATGTCAATGGCGATTCCCTTTCCAATGTGCAAGTGCAGGCCCTCGTTGATCGCGCCCAGACGCATCAAGAGCTGCTGTACACTGTCTTGGGCTAATCACCTGATTGCTGATTGCATCTGCCAAATTTGCCTGCAGGTTATAAAATTCTTTTTAAGGAGATTTGTTCAAGCATCTTAAAAGCGAATCAGGCAAAAAGTTGATGCCAATTTGATTTTCTGTGTTACTAAGTTAGGTGTTCAATAGACAGACATTCGATCGGTGCACTAGCAGCAACCGACCTTAGTTTGTCTTGCCTCCAATCGCTAATTAGGACGTTGTTTAGAATTGGCAATGAAAATTCCGTAGCGGCGGTGGTATCATCTCAAAAATAATTGCGTTGGTGCCTGTTCCGGAAAAGCGAAATTTTCTAAGCTAGGTTCTCATCAGTCAGAAGTTCCATCCTGCCAGCTCCAAGCTTCGGTCTCAAGTCTCCAGTTCCTATCGTTACAAGTTCCGAACAAGTTCCAACCGCATCGTGCATTCTGTCTTTTTGTAGCCTTTGAGTTAGTTAGAGCTATGAGTGAACCCAATGCCCCTTTCAACCCTCAAGGTCAGTCAGAGTCAGTTGATTTGTCTGACTCATCAGTCACCCAACACGGGTTGCCAGAGTCAATGCCGGAGTCAGTGAGAGGGGCAGATGCTGCTGATCAAGCAGATAAACAAGCAGCTGAGCAAGTAGCTGAACAATCTGAGCAATCAACAGCGCTATTGGATGGAAATGCAATTTTTGACGCCAGTGAGTTAGATAACATTGCGTTTGAAGACCTAGACCTAGAAATGCTGGCGGCTGAAGAGACTGACATGATGCCCCAGAGCCAGACCTTGCCTGCTTCCGTTGCAGCCAATTTGTCTTCGATCGCAGCTTGGTCACAAGAAGGTTGGTCACAAGAAGGTTGGTCACAGCAAGGAATCGACCCAGCCGCAGTGCCAAATTTGTCTGAGTTAATTTCCCTGATTCAGGAATTGAATCAATGCAACAGCGTGTTGATGGAGCGGGTCTCCCAGCTCGAAGAAGCGCTAGAAGATAGCCAGAGCGCTCTGCAAGCCGAGGTAGGACGGACTCAGGATGTGCATTCTTACAATGCTCAGGACTGGGCAATTGTGCAGGAGCAGGTCACAACTCTCTTTAACCAACTAGAGTTTGCCCACCAAACCAACCAGCGGCAGCAGATTTTGATTGAAACCCTCACCGGGCAGCTCGAAACTAGCCAAGAGCGCGTAGCCCAACTCGAACGCGAAGCCGCTTTGATTCAGCAGCGCTACAACGAGCAAACCCAGCTATTGACAAAATCGGAAAGCACCTGCCGGGATTTGCAGTCCCGACTGCAGCGGCAACAGCGCTATACGCTGCAATTCAAAGCTGCCTTAGAGAAATCCCTAGAGGTGCCGACTCCCCATTATGAAACTCCCTATGAGCCAGCAGCCAGTGTGGAACCTCCTGCGCCTGTAACCGAAGCACCCTTCCTACCCAAAGCCCAGCGAATTAAGCCCTGGTCGGCTCAAACGTCGATTCAAACTCCTTGGATGAAGCTGCACCAGCTCGATTTATCGGAGGAGCAGTCTCCTCCATCAGAAACGCCAGCTTCAGCTTCGGCTAACCCCACTCAAACTACCCACCTCAATCTGCCATCGTTTGACCTGCCGCTGCTGCATATTACGGCCCATCAATCGTCTGATCACTTACCCGAGCAGCTACCAGAGCAGCCGGTTCCGGCACCTGAAGCTCCTATGAATCCAGCGCTGGGGCATAGAGAAGAACAGGCTTTAGAGGACTACAGTTTGGAGGAACAGGTCCATCAGTTGGTCAACGATCCGGCTTTGCAGCAGCAGCTTGATCAAGTCGTGCAGCCCTTGGCAGATCTGTTGGCAGAAGCCTTGTTAGCCGAGTCATCTCCTGCTCCAGCATCCCAGCTTCCAGAGACCAGCCCTACCCACGTTGCGCCTCTCCCTTCCGCTGAGCCTAGCTCACAGCCTACCAGTGCAGATGAGCTATTGGCAGCCACAATGGCCGATGCAGAAGACGCCCTCTGGCAAGATTTGGCCCGCCTAATCGATGTCTCAACCGAAGATGTTGTTAAAGCCAGCCTTTCGGGCGATCTAGCAGCATTTGAATCCCTGGAGTTTACTCGCCAATCTCCTTCTCACCAAGCGGATCAAGCAACTGCACCCCTGAACGCAGTTGACCCATTACCTGCTGCTGAAACAACTGCACCTGAATTGGGTGGTGATGCTGCTGCTATAGCGCCCCTGATTCGCCGGATTGGGCAAACGGCTCCCCCTCAGATCGGAACCGTGGCCCCTCCTGCCAGCCCACCCGTAGAAACAGAAGCACCACCAGAAGCAGATCAAATTCCGGCTTTTGCTAGCTCCAGTTGGCCCTCCCCAGTGGTTTATCCACTGCGCCCTGGCAAAAAGCGCCAGTCGCTAGCTATGGTCGATCTGCCTTCTTTTCCTCGCAGTTAAGTGAATCTGGGCAATCAAATTCAGTAATCAGATCTCGGTAATCAGATCTCGGTAATCAGATCTCAGTAATCAGATCTCAGTAATCAGACCCCAGCAATTAGGGCACGCTTTGCCTTAGCGCAGCGGTTTACCAAAATTCTGAGTCCAGTAATAGCGGAAATTAGCATCGCCTGGATCGTTTTCCAAGAAATAGAAGCCAACCCCGATCTCTTCTAGGGCTGGATGAAGGATGTTGCCACGATGGGGAGGGCTTTCCATCCAAGCTCGCATCACTCCTTCCGGTGTCGAAAATCCAGCCCCAATGTTTTCTCCTAGCGTGGCGTAGTTATAACCCGCTGCCAAAATGCGTTGATCTGCGGTTGAACCGTTGGAACCTTGGTGACCAAAGAAATCATTCAGCGCCATATCTTGGCTGTGAGCTTGAGCTGAAGCTGTCAGGAAAGGATTGAGCCGTAACGGTTTTAGTCCGATCTGCTGGCGTTGGACATTGACCAAGGCCACCACCTGATCTACGAGCGCGTTGCCCGACGAAGCACTAAATTGAGAGGCAATTGCAGCCTGCTGTGCAGCATTGACATTGATTGTGAGCTGATAGCGTGTTGTCCCCTGTTGACGCCTAACACGCACATAATAGGTGCCCGGAGCCACGGTTTGGTTAATAGTTTCGCTGTTTTGACCAGCCCCAGCTGAACGGCCAATCACCTTACCACGCTGATTCACTAGAGCCAAATCAGCATTGGCTTGAAGACCCGACAAGGAAAGATTCAGACTACTGCGCTGGTTTAACTGAAGGCGGTAGTAGCGCGTTGGATTTGTGGCTCCAACCAAGCCACGGTAGTTACCCGGCCCAGATCGAGGTTTAATCGTCGTCGCCGATCTGAGGTGAGTTACAGAACGCATAGGTCAATTTCCCGCTCGATAATTCAGCAGGGCTAGTGTGGCCTGAGCGCACCTCAAACTGTTCAGTAACTCTGTCTAAATAAAGACAAGTTTTTATAAAGTTTAAGTAATATTACTTATGACACTAACCAGACGAATTGCTACCCTGATGTCCCTCTGGCTGTAGAAAATCACCGGATTTCAGGAGCGAGCAAAGCAAACCTGCCAAGTAATTACAGGAAGATTTAAGAATTTAGCCGAGTTTTTGGCGTGAGCAAATCACATCAGCAAATCGGTAAACAAAAAAACCTCCCAGCCGAAGCGAGAGGTTTATAGTATTTAGACTTAGGTAGCTAAAATAACATCGGTGTTGCAGGCTTAAGCCAGGATGCTCCATGGTTCGTTACCATCGGTGCCGTTGTTGGCAACAAAGAAGAGCTGCCCACCAACCGCTGCCAGTGAGTTAGGCGACGAGCTACCCGTCGGATTGATGTCGTATTGCTTCAATGTTCCCTGATTGTTGTTCAGCGTTAATTTCCACAATTCCTCTCCCGATGCCGGTGCTGTTGCCACAAAGAAGAGATTGTTGTTAATACCCGTGAATTGCTTCAGGTTGGTCAGGTTAGTGAGGCCACTCAATCCGGTCAATTCTGAGAGTTTGCGGGTATTGGCTTCTGTACCGTCCGTAATCCACAGTGCACTACCAGCTCCTGCATTAGCTCCCGATCCATCATCGGCTGAGAAGATGAGTTGGTTGCCAAAATTAAGCAGTTGAGCTGGGTTCGAGCTGGCATTACCAGAGCGAATGTCTCTCACTAGCGTTGGCGTAACATTATCGGCAGGGCCATTAGTAAATTGCAGCTTGCGCAACTCGATCCCTGTGCCGGCGTCAGCTGCCGTGAAGTAGAGCGTTTTGGTACCAGCATTGTAAAGCAAGTTTTGCGGATTGCCCTCGTTGGTGCCATTCAGGTTGTAAACCGTGAAGTTCGCTGAATTGAAAGCACCGCTACTAAACGTATTGATCCGGACCAACTCTCGGTTGGTGGTGGTGGGATTGATTTCAACATCAGCCGTGAGGAAGAGTCTGTTGCCAACTGCGATCAAGTTATCTGGGTTTGCGCCACCTTCGCCGTCGGCCTGCCGCAGTCGCATCCGCTGGAGCTGATTGTTGCTACCAACGCGCCAGAGGTTGCTCTCAACAAAACCGCCCCCGACATCAAAGTTAGCCGTGAAGTAGAGCACACCATCAACCGCCGTTAGATTACCAAATTCGGGATTGTTGGTGAGTGCCGCATCAAAGAGTTGTTGAGGCGCAGTGGAGCCAGCCTGGAGACGATACAGCCGCTGTTGGTTATTACCTGTGCCACCCACTACAACATTGGTATAGAAATACAGTGTATTGCCGACCGCCGTTAAATCGCTTGGGTTCGAACCACCGGCTCCTGGTTGCAAATCGGCGACTCGTTTGGTGCCTTGGGCTGTGCCATCGCTCACCCATAGTTCGGTTCCGCTGACGCCATCATTCGCCACAAAGTAGAGCAGACCACCTACTCTCGTGAAGTCTCTCAATTCTGCTCTCTGCGGGAAGTCAAACAGTTTGGTGGTGCGAGTGAGGGTTCCTGCCGAGGCCCAAAGTGAGGTTCTGCGCTGACCTTGCGCATTAATGGAATCGGCTGTGAAGTAAGCTAACCCGTTAACGTCCGTGAAGTTGTTCGCACCAGAGCTGGCATTGCCGACCAGAATATCCCGCACAGGAGTGGGATTGCCATTGCCGGGAGTAAACGCAAGATTCAGTTTATAGGTAGAGCCGTCCGTAGTGCCTGCCTTGGGTTGAATGCGAATGAAGTACGTGATGTTGGGGTCGTAGGTTCCATTGAATATCTCAGCCGCCCGTCCCGGATTCTTACCGCGATCGGCAGAAGTATTCGGCTCTCCTGGGGCATAAACATCGACATCCAAATCGCCAAACAGCCCCCCATCAATCGGTTTTCCGGACAGTTCAAGTCTAAGCGTACCCCGGGAAGGCACTTTGAATTTGAAGTAGTCCACCGGCGAATCTTTGCCATTAGCGACTACATAATTCAGCCGATCGATTTTGGGTGGTGTGTTTGTTGTACCTAGGGTGCCCAGGTCAGTGGCCGTTGCTTCAGTGTTTCTAACCGTATCGGTTTGCTTGGCGTAGTTCAGTCTAAAGCTAATTGGCGTTGTACCCGCTGTTTTACGAAATACACGCGCAATGTATTTTCCTTGCTCTAGCGGTTGAATCAATCGCTCTGCTTCGGTACCCGAATTCAGCGACGACTTAAACTTGGTTTTTCCATCTGCCGAAAGGATTTCCAGATCAGCATCGCCGCTCAAGCCAGATAAGGTGAACTGGTAATCGCCGCGTCCGACATCGATCGAGTAGCGCTTCTCAAATTCATTGCTGCTGAGCTGCCCGCTGGTACTGGTGCCTGGAATCGGAACTACCGGAACTGGGCTAGGACCAGGAATTGGGCCAGGGTTCGGACCAGGAATCGGACCGGGGTTCGGACCAGGAATCGGACCGGGATTGGGGCCGGGATTGGGACCAGGAATCGGACCGGGATTGGGGCCAGGGTTCGGACCAGCAATTGGGCTGCCTGCCAGAGTGGCAACATAGCGAGTGTTGTTGCCCTGCCGCTTGAGAAACCGAATAAAATACTCGCTGGCATCTAGCTCGGTTGTAATACTTTCGGCACGATTGCCACCCCTTCTAGAAGCGGCAACAAGCTGAAAATTCGCATTGCGTTCTCTAGCCTTCAGTCGCCGAAAATCGATTTTGCCGATACTTTTTAGCACATCGCCAACTGGGCGAATCAACCGATATAGCTCGACATCTACATTATTTCTCTTGGCAATGCCAGTCAGTGTGAGGCTGAAACTACTGCGCTGGCTAACATTCAAGCGAACTAAATCGTCTAGATCTTTACGCGGAAATCGACCGCTTACGACTGTGTTCAGATCAATGACGCTGGCTCCATTTAGCCGGCTATCTCTGTCGCCTCCTGCCGCTCTCGCCATAACTGTATTACCCCATAGGTTTCCGACATGGTTTAGTCTTCCCCCTTCTAACTGTGAATAAATCACCAATGAACAGATGACAAATTGATACAGCCTTTTTCAGGCTAGGGAAGTACGAAAAACGGGGTGCAGGAGCAGTGCCCCTGCGTGGGGGCGACGCCCCCACACCCCCTATACCTCACATGAGTGAAAAACGCTGTAAGTTCACAAGTTCATCTGAAGTTAAAAAAGAGGTTGATCTTATCCGTAGGTTCACGAACAAACAACTTGGGCAATTAGAGGATTGCACCAGATGATTACTCAACTCACGGTTTTAACTCGATGGAACGAGCCATTGAACGAGCTATCGAATTCTGCCTGAAGACAGATTTCAAACCCAAGAAATATCCATCGCCAGAGGGCCGCCACGACTATTGTGTGATCGATATCTTGATGAAGAAATCGCGATTGATTTTTTAACGAGTTACGCCATTATTACTGTTGAAATCACATCTCTATCAACAACCGAATACTGCTGATTTCTTAGGTTTTCTGTTGCTGAAAGAATTATAGTAGCAGAATCCACAGAGCGATCGTTTGTTGCCGCTAGTATTGCAAATTAGGACTGCAAGCTGGTATTGCGAACTGGCTCTGTTTAGAAATGTCCCAAGCTTGAGGGAAAGCACAAAACTGATTGGCTGAGCAGTTCGCTTGTTGGTAGAGATCTACCTTCACCGATTACTACGCCTATGTCAACTCAAATTGCCACCCGTGGACAAGCCGAACGTGCTTTGTCACAGCAGATTCAAGCCCTCTACCGTGACCAGTTAGGACACCGCCCTGGAAAAATTACCTGTCAACTATTCGACGAGAAATTAGCGATTGTGATCGAAGATTCGGTGACACAACCAGAGCAACTACTCGCCGAAGATGGCAACATCGAGCTAGCCGAGCAGGTCCGGGAAGACCTGGATAGCGCCATTCGCCCTCGCCTAAAATCTCTAATCGAAACGGTTTTACAGGTCAATGTGCTGGATTTACTCAGCGATGCCACGCTGGAGACAGGACGAACCGGCATGATTGTCGTACTAGAAGAGCCTCCTCCGGTTAGACCCTCCACGAGCCGAAAAGCTGCTAAGAAAGGGGGGCAGAATGACCCAAAATTCAGTGAGAAGGAAGAGTAGAAAGCAGAGTAAAGGCAAGACTATCCCAGTTCTCTGATTTAACTTTTGCCATTGGCAGCCCAGTTCTCACCAACTCCATCAACGCCCTAGGCAAATTTGTTAGAGGTTGTCTATTGCAGGGTAAAGGTTCATGACAGGAGCGAGGTATCAGCAGCTTGAACGCTCTTTAGCAGAACAAATCCAAGCATTCTATGCCGCTCAATTGGAACGGCAACCTCGTCAGGTGACCTGCCGGGTTTTTGCTAATAAGTTGGTCATTTTTCTAGAAGATGGCCTCACTTATCCAGAGCAATTGCTGCTGACGGCGGGTCGAGTCGAGCTGGTACAGCAAATCCGAGCGGGTTTAAGTGCAATTCTCCAGCCAAAGCTGCAAAGCTTGATTGAGCAGATCAGCAAAGTTGGAGTTGCAGAGGTTTTAATGACCACCCAACTTGAAACCGGATTGGTTAGCATCAGCGCTATCTTGACCCAACCTCTAGAGCAGGTTGAACAACCCTGAGCCAAGCAGCTGAGCAGGTGGCTCGAAATGAATCACTCACAAATACTGACGCACCAAGGCTTCTAGATCCTCAACCATGTAGGGCTTACTCAAATAAGCTGAAAATCCTTGATTGAGCAGCTCAGTTCGGTCTTCGCAGGACGCCAATCCCGTAACCGCAATCACAGGAATTGATCGAGTCTGGGCAGTTTGCTTCAGGAGTTGGAGCAGTTCAGTGCCGTGCATATCGGGCAGAATCACATCCAGTAAAATTAGGTCAGGCTGTCGCTCCTTCACAAAGGCTACAGCACTTTGTCCACTCGTTTTTCCAACAAACTCGCAATCTAGGAGTTCTAGAGCATAGCTTAGTAGAAAAAGATTGTCGTCATCGTCATCGACTGCTAGGACCAGCGATCGCTTAGCAGTCAATTGCTCTTCCGGGCTGCTCAAAGGCATCGGATGAGTAGTCATTGCCGAAACTCCAAAAAACTAGAACACCTAATTCCGTGGCTTCATCAAACGAGGCATTCTCCGGGCGGCCAATGACGCCTGAAATAGATTGGCTCGTATCAACTTTGAAGCGTTCAACCTTCTGCTCACTAGTTCTGTAGAACTCCCTCAACAGAAGCAGTAAGGAAAAAGTGAATCGCCAATCAAATTCAAATCATCACCAACTATGGATCCAAATCGATAGAGCGTAAATTCATCCTAACCCTGACCTATCTAAGCCAGGATGCTTAACTGGACTAAGTCAAATTACTTAAATTCAAAACCTCTTTAAAACAGCCTAACCAGATCTCTCACTCACCTACTAATCAGAACCCTTAACCCATTGACTGTCTGCAGGGAATTGTTGAGAGAATTTAATAATAATTTAATTATTTAACCCTACTCTGTCAATGCTAGACAATCGGGTTAAGTGTTATCTAACTTGACTTTCCATTCTAGTCTGCCATTTTTCTTTTAGGTGGCTGAACTCATTTAACTTAATGCAATTACACGCAACACCTAAAGAATCTTTATTCCCTGGCGTTGAGCGGATTGTTGAAGGGGATATAGTCCGGTGAGCACTTCAGAAAGGGATACTTCGATACTTTGTCAACAGCTTCTAAAGTAAAGGTAGGCTACTAGAATCTTTAGGAATTAAGTTACTACAGTTGGCGGAAGCAACCCAACAAACACAGCTTGAAAAGGAGCGCTCCAACAGTTAATTTAAAGGGCACGTCGAGTTTCGTAGGCAGTACAGGGAGAATCAGGTGGGTACTTTAGACACTGTACAACAGGAGCAGCTACGGGCGATTGGCAGCTATTTGAGCCAAGTTCGCCAGGAGCAAGAACGCTCTCTCGAAGACATCGCTGCTAAAACCTACATTCCTCTGCGACTTCTGAAAGCAATAGAAGCAGGGCAAGACCGACCGTTGCCAGAACCCGTCTTCATTCAAGGGTTTATTCGTCGCTACGCCGATGCCCTAGGGTTAGATGGAACGGACCTATCGCAACGATTTCCAGTCCATGTGACGCCCTTACCAGTCGTGACTGCGGTCAGCTCCAATCAAGAGCTACAAAGCGTCTCTGAAGCCAGCTATAGCCATACTCAGAGCGAGGATGAATTTCGCTCAGTTCGTTCGACTCGCCACTCACCCCGTTCAACCAACTTTTTGCCCTACATTGCAGCGGCAGCTCTGTTAGGGTTAGGCGGTATCGCTTTGGCAGTTGTGCGGGCTATTTCTTCGCGCCAGCCCGATGCTCCAACGCGCTCAGCTGTTGTTTTGCCATCCCAGCCACCGGTCAACGCCTCGCCTGAGACACCGACCCCAGCAGCATCGCCTTCACCCACCTCACCTACAGCAGTCTCGCCTGCCCCAACCTCACCACAGGCGCAGTCTTTGCCCACAGCCTCACCAAGCCCCAACAGCTCAAGTCTTACCACTTCTAGTTCTCCAAGGGCTGGTAGCTCATCGAATCCCAGCAGTACCAATGCCCCAGTCAACGTCAAGCTGAATTTAACAGATGAGTCTTGGGTACAGGTGATTGTAGATGGCGAGGTGAAAGCTGAAGCCGTGCTTCCCAGAGGCACGCAGCAGAGTTGGTCTGGCAACCGCGAGATTGTGATTTTGGCTGGCAATGCTGGCGCTGTTTCCGTCTCCCACAATGGGGGAACGGCCCAGAAAATGGGCGCCTTGGGCGATGTAACCGAAAAAACATTTACTGCAAAATCACCAACATCAGGTTCTGCTCCATCCACGAATTCAACAACTTCGACCAATTGAAAAACTGAGCTATCTGAGCTACTGAATTAATGCGTATCGGCAAACAGCCCAGTGCCTCGCAGCAGATCGAGAAAGGCAAAAACGGCAGGGGGCTGCAAAATATTGGCAACGGTGGCAGCTCCAATGATGCGCTCTAGCGGCACCGGCAGCGAACGCACCTCTACCCCAGCAGGAATCGGCAGGGCAGCTAGTCTGGGCAAAACGGCAGCTCCCAAACCCTGGGCTACCATACTGACAATGGTGGAATCCTCTTTGACTTCGTAGGCAACTTTGGGCGACTGGCCCCATTTGGCCCAGTGGTTGCGCACGGCAGAGGTGCATTCGGCATAGTTGTAGAGAATGAATGAGTACTGAGATAAGGCGGCCCAGGTCAATTGGGCTGGGATGGGTTGGGCAGAACGCGGCAACAGCACCACAAATTCATCTCTAGCAATTTCCCAGGTATCAAAATCTTCGGATGAGCGCGGTAGGGGCACCAAACCAAGATCAACCCGGCCTTCGCGCAACGCCTGCTCCACCCCAATCGGATCATCTTCCGTAATCGCCACATCAATTGCCGGAAAGCGCTGACAAAAGCGAGCAATCAGAGGCGGCAGCAGATGAGTCGCGGCACTGCGAAACGAGGCCACCCGCACTCGCCCGCCTTGCAAACCTTTGGCGATATTGATCTCATAGTCGATATTTTCTCGGGCTTCTAACATGATACGAGCGTGATGCAGTACCCGTTCTCCTACCAGGGTAGGATGCGCTCCAAAGCGGCCTCTTGTCAGCAGCGAGACACCCAGTTCCTCTTCCAGAGCAGCAATGGCACGACTCACCGCCGATTGAGAGATATCCAGCTTCAAGGCAGCTGTGGAAAAACTGCCGCATTCTACTACCATCCGTAAAATTTGCAGATGCTCAATGTTCATTTGATAGATCCATCTGGTTTTTGCATAGATGTGAGTCGGTATGGATTTTGATCCTGGCAAGTTGCTGCCGTTAGCCTAAAGAGACAGCGATTAAGTTTTGCAAAATTTTACGAACCAAACTGTCTAGTTTTAGACAACCGTAAGCACCATGTTTGAACTGATACCCTACGAAAAATTCCGCGATACGCCCAACGTCCGCTTCTTCGACATTACAATCTCCGATTCTAACGCCCGCGATCTCGTCTTCCACGATGGGCCTGCCGTTAGCCCCAACAACAGTTCAGAAGGTTACTGGCAGTTCTATTTGCATCCCAACCAGGAAGACAATTTGCTGGCCCTTTCTGGCGGACGCACGTTCTATCTAGTTAATTTTTCCTGGGAAACACCGTTTCATATCGTGCGTTTAGAAGCCAACGGCGATATCTTACGCATTCCTCCCGGCACGTTTCATCGGTCGGTATCCGATCCAAATGGCTCGCTGGTGCTGAATCAAGCCGTGCGCACGGCCAAAGCCAGCGTAGAAAGCGAATTCCGCGTTTACAACAGCTTCGAAATTCCGCGTTTATTCCATGTCACTTCTCAGGCAGCTCCCCCCCCGCGCCTGCACGGCATTCAATCCGCTAGACTGAGAGCGGCTTGAGTTGGAATTTGATCCTTGGCTCACCAACAAATTGCAGATCTGCATATTCGAGATCTATGGCCAGATGATTCAACAGCGATTCAGCAGGTAGCGACTCTGCTTGTGGATGCCTTCGGACATCTGGAAAGTGGTTGGCAAACTCTAGCCGACGCCATCGCCGAAGTCGAAGAATCGTTTGGGGCAGACCGAATTAGTCGTGTCGCAGTGCACACATCGGCACAGGCCGCGCAGCAGGTGGTCGGCTGGATTGGTGCTATCGAGCAATACAGAGGCCACACTTGGGAATTACATCCGCTGGTGGTACATGCCGCTTGGCGAGGGCACGGGATTGGTCACGCCTTAGTCAAGGATTTAGAGACACAGGTGCGGCAGCGGGGTGGTAGAACGCTTTACCTCGGTACCGATGATGAGGAGCATCGTACGAGTCTGGCTGGCGTGGATCTCTATCCCGATTTGTACGAGCAGATTGCCAAGATTCAAAACCTGGGCCACCATCCCTATGAGTTTTACCAGAAGCTGGGATTTGTAATTGTGGGTGTGATTCCCGACGCGAATGGCTGGGGCAAACCCGATATTTTGATGGCCAAGCGTCTGCGGTAGACTGGGGAATTGCTGAGCTAGAAACCGCTATGCCCCAAGTCACTCCCTACGGCTCCTGGAAATCTCCCATCACTTCGGACCTGATTGTGGCCGGCAGCGTTCGCTTGGGAGAGATCCGTCTCGATGGGACCGATATCTACTGGAGCGAAGGCCGACCGACCGAATCGGGCCGCAGTGTAGTGGTGCAATACAGCCAGGGCCAAACCATCGACGTGACGCCTGCACCCCTGAATGTGCGGACCCGCGTACACGAGTATGGCGGCGGAGCCTATCAAGTCGCGGATCGCGTCGTCTACTTCAGCAACTTTGCCGATCAGCGTCTGTATCGTCAGCCCATTGGCAGCGAGCCGGTCCCCCTGACGCCGGAAGCCGAGTTTCGCTATGCCGATGCTGTTGTCGATCAACCGCGCCAGCGCCTGATCTGCATTCGGGAAGACCATACAGCAGGCGGCCATGAGCCAATCAATACAGTCGTAGCAGTCGGGTTGGGTTCCCAATTGGATGCGGGACAAATTCTCGTTTCGGGCAGCGACTTTTACGCCTCGCCTCGCCTTAGTCCGGATGGGCGCCACCTCTGCTGGTTGAGCTGGAATCACCCCAACATGCCTTGGGACGGGACCGAGCTTTGGGTGGCTTCAATTCTGGCTGATGGCACCTTGGGCAGTGCCGTCAAAATTGCTGGCGGCTCCACTGAATCAGTCTTTCAGCCAGAATGGTCACCCGATGGCGTGCTGTACTTTGTCAGCGACCGCACCGACTGGTGGAATCTGTACCGCTGGAGTCCATCCCAGTCTGAAATTGAGCCAGTTTGCCCCAAGGCAGCCGAGTTTGGCTTACCTCAGTGGGTGTTCGACATGACCACCTACGGCTTTGAGTCGGCAGAGAGTTTGATCTGCACCTATATGGAAAATGGCGTCCAGCATTTGGCTCGGCTTCATACCAAGACGCTACAACTGAGCGAAATTGCAACACCCTATTCGGCCATTGGCGGCTTAAAGGTTGCCCCCGGATATGCGGTATTCATTGGCGGTTCAACAACTCGCCCCAGTGCCATTGTTCGCTTCGATTTGCAGACCAGAGAAACCCAAGAGTTGCGGCGCTCTAGTCACCTAGAAATTGACAGCGGCTACATCTCGGTTCCTGAATCCATCGAGTTCCCGACTGAAAACGGCCTAACAGCCTACGGCTTCTACTACGCGCCTAAAAACCAAGACTACACCGCACCCACCGACGAACGCCCTCCCCTACTCGTCAAAAGTCACGGTGGACCCACCGCAGCGACTTCGGCCAACTTCAGCCCCAGCATTCAGTACTGGACCAGTCGTGGCATTGCCGTGTTGGATGTGAATTATGGCGGCAGCACGGGTTACGGACGCACCTATCGTGAACGGTTGAAGCGACAATGGGGTATCGTTGACGTGGATGACTGCGTGAATGGCGCTAAATATCTGGTAGAACAAGGGCTAGTAGATAGCAATCGGCTCTGCATTGATGGCGGCAGTGCGGGCGGATACACCACGTTAGCAGCACTCACGTTTCGAGATGTATTTCGAGCGGGCGCCAGCTACTATGGCGTCAGTGATTTAGAAGCTCTGGCGCGGGATACGCACAAATTTGAATCCAAATATCTGGATGGCCTGATTGGTCAATATCCAGAAGAACTGCCGATTTATCAACAGCGCTCACCAATTCACCACGCCGATCAACTCAACTGCCCACTAATCTTCTTCCAAGGCGATGAAGACAAAATTGTGCCGCCTAATCAAGCCGAAATGATGGTCGAGATACTGCGTCAAAAGGGATTGCCGGTCACCTATGTCTTGTTTACCGGAGAGCAGCATGGTTTCCGTAAAGCCGAAAATATCAAACGCGCCCTCGATGGTGAACTGTATTTCTATGCGCGAGTATTTGGCTTTCAGCTAGCAGACGCCATCGAACCGCTGCTGATCGAAAATCTACCCGCCTAAGCCGATTTTTCTAGGGGCAGTACCCATTAGGGTTAAGTTAGATCTAGGGCCATGAATAGCTGGGAATACAGAAGACAGGAGTCAGAAGTCAGAAGTCAGAATATTGCTTGACTCCTGTAAGGCTAATTGAGCCAGTTGCTTAACAACGAACCTCTCTACCAAACTGGTTTTCTCCCTACCCCCTACCCCTCCCTTACAACCCTCCCAACCCCTATGCCTGCTGCGGTTTGTCTCCAAAATGTCCACAAGGTCTACAACAACGTCTCGGTTGTGGATGATTTGTCGTTAACCATTGAACCGGGCGAAATCTTTGGCTTGCTGGGACCCAACGGGGCTGGCAAATCCACCACGATTCGCATGGTCACAACTCTGACTCGTCCCACTCAGGGGGACATTGTTGTGGCTGGATATGATGTGCTGCGGCAACCGTTTGGTGTCAAGCAACAGATCGGCGTTGTCTTGCAGCAAACCAGTGTGGATATGGATCTGACCGTTTGGGAGAACATGGAATTTCATGGCCGGATGCATCACATTGCCAACTCACGCCGGCAGAAAGAAATCGACCGTTGGCTAGAGTATGTGGAGCTGCTCGACCGTCGTAACGACCTGGTTAAAACCCTGTCGGGCGGCATGAAACGCCGGTTACAGATCGCCAGAGCGCTGCTGCACCAACCACAGATTTTGTTTCTTGACGAACCCACGGTAGGACTCGATCCGCAAACGCGCCGCCGCCTCTGGGAAATCATCAAAGGCTTAAACCAGCAAGGCATGACGATTTTGCTCACCACTCACTATATGGAAGAAGTGGAATACCTGTGCAACCGCATCGGCATTATGGACAGCGGCAAGCTGATCGCCTTGGGCACACTAGCAGAACTGAGGCGGCAACATGGCGAAGGCTTAGTGATGAAACAAAATGGCGACCGCTGGGATTACACTTTTTTCCCGACAATGCAGGATGCTAAAGCCTTCCTAGAGCAACAGCCCGACAAAACCGGCATGATGCTGCGGCCTTCTAACCTAGAAGATATCTTCGTTGAGCTGACCGGACGGAACCTAGACTAACAAAACCTAGACTAATAACTCTTGAATTTAGTCCAGCCTTTATCGCGGCTCAAACAGCCCCACCTCAGTGCAAATTGCCTGTAGCGGACGGTCCCAGGGTTCAATCGGCAGACGCGGCAGTCGAGCAAATTCAAACACAATCCCAATGGTGGGAATCTGTCGCCAAGCCGGAGCGCTGAGCAGCCGGTCATAGAATCCGCCGCCATAGCCCAACCGATAGCCCCGCACATCGCAAGCTACCGCCGGTACCAAAATCAGATCCACTTCGCTGGCATTCAGCATCGGCGAATCAGGGTGGGGTTCGGGAATGCCGTAGATTCCGGTTTGCAGCGGCAGCGCCTCAGGCGACCAAAGATGCCAAGCGAGGGATTTACCAACACAGCGGGGCAATCCCCAGCGCCGATCATGCAAATGGTTCAGAAACAGAGCGTTCAGGTCCGGCTCCTGCCGAAAGCTGATATAGGCCAAAATCGTTCGGGCCTCAGCGAACCAAGCCATTTGCTGCAAATGGCCACAGAGGCGATTGCTTTTCTGCTGCCAGATTTCCTGCGGCATCGACTGGCGCGCTTTCAAAATCGAACGCCGCAACTGAGCTTTTTGACTGGCGCGCTGGTGCTCAGGCTGACGACCGGCTAGCGCAGTTGATTTGGTGTCTGGCTTGGTGTCTGAATTGGCGTCTGAATCAGTCTTTGCCCCTTGATCAGAATCGACCCCACTGCTCATACGCTGTGTGAATGCCCATATACTGAAACCTGTGCGGTTAAAGTGTAGCGCGTCTGAAGCAAAACCGGATTGCTAGAAAATCGCTTTTATATAGAACTTCATTTCGCTACCCAGCTTGGGTAAATGGGCTAATCCACCCTAGAATCAATAAGATTGACTCGTTAAAGGCAATGCGCAATGGCATTAAAACCAGGCGATTTAGCGCCCGACTTTAGTTTGCCGGATGCAAACGGGCAGCTTGTCAACCTCGCAGACTTTCGCGGCAAGCGGGTAATTCTCTATTTCTATCCGCGTGATAACACACCAGGATGCACTAAAGAAGCCTGCGGCTTTCGAGACGCCTATCCAGACTACCAAGCACAAGATGTAGTCATCTTAGGCATCAGTACCGACGACGCTAAAGCTCACACAAAATTCATTCAAAAGTTTAATCTTCCCTTTCCGCTGCTGTCCGATGCAGAAGGTCGGGTAGCCAGCGCCTATGATAGTTACGGATTGAAAAAATTCATGGGCAAGGAGTATATGGGAGTCAGCCGCAATACTTTTGTGATTGGGCCGGATGGCAGAATCGAGAAAATTTATCTCAAGGTCAAACCCGATCAGCATGCCGCCGAAATTCTGAACGATTTGGCTTCAGCCGCTTCAGGAACTTAGTTCAGCGATCACGATTCGATACAACCGTTTGGATCAGTGGCGAGGGGTTTATGCTTTTTAGTGCTTTAGGTTAACTGCATCCAATGCTTCAGTTCTGGCGACTTTTACAGGCAGCAATAGGCGTTATTTTTCGCCATCCGATTACCGGCACAAGCATTATTCCGGTCCTACCCGATGGAAGAATCGTGCTAGTGCAGCGGCGAGACAACGGGCGCTGGAGTTTACCCGGTGGCTTAGTCGAATGGGGGGAAGATATTTCTACCTCTGCTAAACGCGAACTAGCCGAAGAAACGGGCCTTAAGCTAATCAAAATTAACCGCCTCGTTGGTATCTACTCCGATCCCAACCGCGATCCGCGCTTTCATTCTATTTGTGTGGTGATCGAAGCCTTGGTTGAAGGAGAAATGCAGGTGCAAGACACCTTAGAAATCATGAACATCCGAGCCTTTTCCCTATCTGAAATTCCGCAGGGCGAACTCTCGCACGATCACGACCGCCAGCTTCAGGACTATTTGAGTGGGGCCACGGTTTTGGCTTAAACTCGGTCAACATGGCTGAGCGATAGGCCAGAAGTCCGATTGCGATCACTTTACTGCGATCACTTGCGAAAACTACGCGACTGGCAGCGATCGCAATGCCCACACTGCTTTAGCGCATCAGCCTGCTCAGCAAACCCAAAAGCCCTCAAAATAAATCTCCAGCGGCATTGGGTTGTCCTGAGATAGTGACTCATCTCTTCTGTTCCTTTGTTCTGCTGCAAGCCATGCGAAACAGTAGAGCGGCGAATGACATAGTGAAATGGGTCCAACCATTCGAGCTGTCCCATACTGTGGAGCAACGATAACGCAATCGCTCCATTGCTAAACTGGCGCGTCACCACCTCAACTTCTCCTTGGGCTGGCAGCCGTTGGATTAACTGTTGGGCCATCTGTCGCTGCTGGCGTTCCTGGTTGCGGAAAAATTGCAGTCGCTGTTGATCGGTAGGATCGAGCCAGCCGCTGGGTTCACTGATGATCGACAGAGCTTTAGCTGGCTTACCATCCCGTCCGGCGCGGCCTACTTCTTGCACATACTCGGAAAGCAACAGCGGCGCGTGGAAGTGCACCACCCAGCGCACATCGGGTTTGTTAATGCCCATGCCAAATGCCGAGGTACAGACCACAAATGCCAGTGAACCGTTCAGCCAAGCCGTTTCAATCTGCCGCCGCTGGTCAGGACTGAGTCCAGCATGATAGGCTGCCGTTGCCCACCCCTGTTGAGCCAACCAGATTGCTAAGGTTTCACTGTCGCGCCGCGTTCGCACATAGACCAATCCGGCCCCACCCGCCTGCTGAATGAATTGCCTGAGCTGCTGCCGTCGGCCTCTGGGAGTCCAAACCATTTGGACTGAGAGGTGGAGATTGGGCCGATAGGGGCTGTTGAGAAAAACTTGGGGCTGTTGTAGTGCCAGCACGTTACAAATAATTTGTTGAGCCTGGGGATCGGCAGTGGCGGTAAACGCGGCAAGCGCCATTTTTGCACCCATGGGTTTGGTTTGCAGGAGAGCAGAGCGGACCGCTCCCAAGCGCCGATAGGCAGGCCGAAACATGTCCCCCCACTGCACTAAGCAATGCGCTTCATCCAGAATCAACCCATTGATCGCTAAATCGGGCTGACTCAAGCGCTGCCACACCGGCAAACTCAACAAGGTTTCTGGAGAGAGGTATAAAAGCCGCAGTTGCTGCCGTTCTAGCGACCCCAGAATTTTACGGCGCTGGTGAGTTGGCAATTCGCTGTGCAGCAAGGCCGCCGGCAAATGGCGCTTTTGTAATTCGTGAACCTGATTCTCCATCAGCGCCACCAAGGGAGAAACCACGAGAGTTAAGCCCGTTTCTAGCAGAGCCGGCAACTGAAAACAAATCGACTTGCCGCCGCCAGTCGGCATCACCACTAGGGCATCCTGTTTGGCAAGTAGGGCACGGACAATTTCACCTTGGGGAGGCCGAAACGCCGCATAGCCCCAAATCCGCTGTAGCTCAGCGCAAATTCGTTGCCACTGGTCCTGATCCAACTGCTGCATGGCTGTATTTCGAAGCAAGGGAGTTCAAAACAACTGCCCTCAGATTTCCCATTGCCATAGAGAACTAGCACTGCGATGGAAACCCTGTATGTTGTTCGTATGTCGTTCAAATACCAAAATTTGGAATACCTCAAACAGATACAGCGAGAAATGTCTCCATAAAGCTGAATAAACCGAAAGAAATTAAGGTTTTCCTAATAATCACCAATGACCAGCACTGTTTTATTGAAAATTCACCCAACCGCTTTAGGAAGGAAGCATCATAGCTATAGAAGGTGAGCGAGATGAGACGTGCGCCTCTCTCCCACTTTTGCGATCAGATTTTGCAATCTTGCGATCTAGAGTTGCCAATTTAGCCAAGTTCAATGTTTCCACTCTGGCAACCTATTGCGGCTAATCAAACCCGTCGCGCCTACCCCTTTACCTTCACAACGTTCCTCATGCCGTTACGATTCATCTCAGAGATTGCTCATCGGTTGGGCTACCAAATTACTAAACAGTCCTCCTCGGCTCCCGATTTTCCTGCTATTGAACTCCCCTTTATCGACCTGCTGCACCTGATCGTGCAGGATTATCGCCAGCACCAACCCGACCTTTTCGTCGTCCAAATTGGTGCCCATGATGGCTCCTCCGCTGATCCCGTCTCTCAACTGATTCGTAAGTACCACTGGCGCGGCATTCTAGTCGAACCGCAGCCTTATACCTTCAAAACCCTGCAAGCCAATTATCAGGACCAGCCGCAGCTAATTTTTGAAAATGCGGTAATCAGCGACCACGATGGTACGGCAGCGTTTTACACAATTCGACAGGGTATAGCCGACCTACCATTTTGGCTGTCTCAGTCGGCCAGCTTGAGCAGAGAGGCTGTGTGGGGTGCCCTCTACTACTGGCGCAATGTCAAGCAATTGGACACCATTCCAGAAGACCTTGATTCCATGATTCAAGAGACTCCCCTACCAGCTCTGACCATTCAATCGCTGCTGGCCAAACACCAGGTCGCACAGGTGGATTTGCTGGTCCTCGACACAATGGGATTTGATTTCGAGATTCTCAAGATGATGCCATTTGACTACATCAAGCCAGCAATTATTCACTTTGAGCACAGTTTTCTCAGCCCTGCCGACCAGCAAGCCTGCTTTCAGTTTTTAGCTCAACAAGGCTACAGTTTGGCCAAAGTAGCAGTGGACACGATTGCCTACCTCCATGCTCCTACCCGCCATTGGTCAGTATCCAACTGGTAAAGCAGTCGTAAAATCTATTCGCTGAAATCTATTCACTGGACATTCGCAAAATTTGCGCTAACCAAGCTTCAACCCGATCGCCCATTGCCTGCATGGAGAACCGAGCTTCTGCTTGTTGCCGACAGGTGTGGCGATCGATTTGGTCTAGCTGGGCAATCGCCTCTACTAATTCAGCAATGCAGTCGGGTTCAATCAGCCAGCCAGTTTTGCCATGCTCCACAATCTCGGCGGGG
The DNA here is from genome assembly GCF_032598965.1 of Leptolyngbya sp. NK1-12. Taxonomy (NCBI): domain Bacteria; kingdom Bacillati; phylum Cyanobacteriota; class Cyanophyceae; order Leptolyngbyales; family Leptolyngbyaceae; genus Leptolyngbya; species Leptolyngbya sp. NK1-12. Next base: position 2,715,007 of record NZ_CP053586.1, on the reverse strand, counting down.
CCACCACGTCGATAGGCAATCACCGGCACACCGCACGCCAGAGCTTCGATGGCCACATTGCCAAAGGCTTCTACCCACTTGGGTGTCATCAATAGGGCGCGACAACGCCCCAAACCAGCTTGAAGTTGCTCGGTAGGACAAAATCCTTCGTAGCTGAAGTTAGCCTCTGGGTAACGCTGACAAACGGTTTGCCAATAACGCTGATCCGGCATAGCTCCCCAAATTTTTAGGCCAACTCCAGCCTGCTGAGCAGCCAAAATCGCATCCTCAATTCCTTTTTCTGGCGCAATCCGGCCAACCCAACCTAAGCAGTTTTCTGCTTCCGCCTTAAATTGGTACAGCGATAAATCCAGGCCATTGCTCAAACAGCGACAGCGCTCCTCGAAGGAGAAGGTAGCTGCCTGCGCTCGGCTATGAACCCCAATCGTGCCGGGAAACCGCTCGACGGTTTGCGCAATCATTTGATCCATTGCATCGGTGAGCGATCCCATACTGACTAAATGAGCAATCGGACGCTCAAAAAAAGGAGTCAAGTAAAACGGCAGCCAATCATAGGCAAAATTGAGCAGCAGATCGTAGCGATGCTGGATCTGGCGAGCATAGTCCCACAGGTTCGCCAGCACCGAATTACCAGGAAAACTAATCGGTGATTGCCGCTCCTGGGTTTGGGCTGTGGGCTGAGGCACCCCTGAAACCGAAATGACTTCAATGCCTTCTAGCACCGAGCTAGCTGGAGCCAAAACGCTAACCTGATGACCACGCTGCTGCATTGCCTGAGCTATGTTGCGTAGGGTTAGCTCAACACCGCCACCCAGCCCTGAACCGATTGGCCCCACTGGAGTAGAGATAAATAGCACCTTCAGTAAGGTTCGGTTTCCTGTACTTAGCATGATTTGTTTCCTACCTGACTAACCGGATTTGGAAAGCTACAATCAAGGTTGTTTATGTGATTGGCATTGATACGCCACTCATGCACCCGAGGTCCAGGCAGAATCATGCCGCTACCTTTTTTACCACAGTTAGCTTTCACACAGTCATCTAGGTGCCATTGACAAAGCTGGCGATTTTGATTGGAATAGCCTGAACTTAGGGCAGAATAGTGAGTTATGGATGCAAGAAACCAGCCAACGCCTATACAAGTGGCAGGAGCTGGCATTTTTGAAGTTGAGCAAGTGGAAAGTGAGCCAATGTCTGCTGAAACCAATCTACCAACTGATCCGGAGGCAAAAATCACTGATGCCACCGTGGACGTAAATGGAGAATCCGAAGAATTTACCCTGGCTCCAGATGTGGAACCGTTTGACCTCAGTCCCGAAAATTCTGCTGATGCAGAGACCGCAGCCGACACACCCGTGGACCTACAAGCAACGGTCAGCGCTCTGACGCAGGATATTGAAGCGCTCAAAGCCCAACTGGAAGACCGGACCAATCAATATATGCGGATTGCGGCAGACTTTGAAAATTTCCGCAAACGCACTCAAAAGGAAAAGGAAGAGCAGGAGCAGCAGATCAAGTGCACCACCCTGAAAGAATTGCTGCCGGTGGTAGACAACTTTGAACGCGCTCGCTCTCAAATCAAGCCGCAAACCGACGCTGAGATGAACATTCACAAGAGTTATCAAAGCGTTTATAAACAGCTCGTAGAATCGCTGAAGCGCATCGGCGTCTCTCCCATGCGGTCAGAAGGAAAGCCGTTTGACCCCAATCTGCATGAAGCCGTGATGCGGGAGTCTACAACTGAACATCCTGAAGGGACTGTTTTAGAGGAACTGGTGCGGGGATACCTGCTGGGAGAACGGGTGTTGCGTCACGCGATGGTAAAGGTTGCTGCAGCACCAGAACCAGATGCAGCTTCATCCGAAGAGGCTTCCAACTAACGGGTGCAGGAATCAAAACAGGGCGCAGGTGCTACCCCAGGATGCATCGCTTGCGTTGAATACAGATATCCTCACAAACATTTTGTGTGCAACTGATCACATTGCCGAGGAATTGCGGAATACTGAGCTAGAAGTGAGAAGTTGCAATCAATCACTCAAAAAATGTACGTAACCGCTAGTTATGGGAAAAGTCATTGGCATCGACCTGGGCACAACAAATAGCTGTGTAGCCGTGTTAGAAGGCGGCAAGCCGGTTGTGATTTCCAACTCTGAAGGGGGGCGCACCACTCCTAGCATTGTTGGGTTTGGCAAAACAGGAGAACGTCTGATTGGGCAGCTTGCAAAGCGGCAGGCTGTCACCAATGCCGAAAACACCGTTTTTAGCATCAAGCGATTCATTGGTCGGCGCTGGAACGATACTGAAGACGAGCGGACTAGAGTTCCCTACGCCTGTGTGCGCGGCAAGGATGATACCGTCGATGTCCAGATTCGCGGCAAGACCTACACACCTCAAGAGGTTTCAGCCATGATCTTGCAAAAGCTGAAGCAAGATGCTGAAAACTACCTGGGCGAGCCAGTGACGCAAGCAGTGATTACCGTTCCCGCCTATTTTACTGATGCCCAGCGGCAGGCTACCAAAGATGCGGGCACCATTGCCGGTCTAGAAGTCCTGCGGATTATCAACGAGCCAACTGCTGCTGCCCTGTCCTATGGTCTCGATAAGCAAGATCAGGATCAGTGCGTGCTGGTGTTTGACCTGGGTGGCGGTACGTTTGACGTGTCGGTGCTGCAATTGGGTGATGGCGTGTTTGAGGTGAAAGCCACCTCCGGCAACAACCACTTGGGCGGTGATGATTTTGACAATGTCCTGGTGCGCTGGATGATGGATAACTTCCAGCAGCAGGAAGGCATTGACTTATCTGTCGATAAGATGGCGCTGCAACGCCTGCGGGAAGCTGCAGAGAAAGCCAAGATTGAGCTTTCCAGTATGTTGACCACCAGCATCAACCTCCCCTTTATTACGGCAGATGCCACAGGTCCAAAACACCTGGAGATGGAGTTAACCCGCGCCAAATTTGAGGAGCTGGTGGGTTATCTGGTCCAGGCCACTATCGAGCCAGTCACCCATGCCCTCAAAGATTGCGACCTCACACCCGATCAGATTGATCGAATTATTTTGGTGGGTGGGTCAACACGAATTCCCGCCGTGCAAGAAGCAATTCAAGACTACTTTAGCGGCAAAACTCCCGACCGCTCGGTTAACCCAGACGAAGCCGTGGCGCTGGGAGCGGCAATTCAGGCGGGCGTTTTGGGAGGCGAGGTTAAAGATTTGCTGCTGCTGGATGTGACGCCGCTGTCGCTTGGGATTGAGACCCTGGGCGAAGTCTTCACTAAAATTATCGAGCGCAATACGACCATTCCCACCAGCAAATCCCAGGTTTTCTCCACCGCTACCGACGGCCAAACATCTGTTGAAATCCATGTGCTGCAGGGCGAACGGGCGATGGTACGAGACAACAAGAGCTTGGGTAAGTTCCAACTCACCGGCATTCCCCCTGCGCCTAGAGGCGTGCCCCAAATCGAAGTCTCGTTTGAGATCGACGCCAATGGTATTCTGCGCGTTTCAGCCCGCGACAAAGGCACTGGACGTGAGCAGAGCATCCAAATCAGCAACACGGGTGGCTTGAGTGAGGCCGAAGTCGAGCGGATGCGGAAAGAAGCCGAGGTGTACGCCGAAGACGATGAGCGGCGTAGACAAATGGTGGCTCTCCGCAACCAGGCAGACACCTTGCTCTACAGCTATGAAACAACCCTGCGCGATAATGCCGATTTCATCACCGATGACCTGAGAGCCTTGGCGACCGAGAAAGTTGCTGAACTGCGAGCTGCAATTGCCGACCGCAATACTGCTCTGGAAGAGATGCGCTCTTGCATTGACGCCCTGCAGCAAACCTTACTCACGATCGGTGAGGCAGTGTATCAGCAGGCTCAGGCCGAGGCATCCGAAGAATTCTATGATTACGATGCCACGACCCAAACCGCGCCTTGGGCTAACGGTCATATGCCACCAGAACCACCAGCTGAGGATTACGAAGAGTTTGTTGATGATGCCACGATTACCGCAGACTACGAGGCAGTCGATTGAATCTTGGATGATTGGTTTAGGATGGAGTAGTGAGTCGAGCAGTTTGGCAATCAGGTATGATAACCCTGAGCCAATTCTTACCTCGCCTACTCCGCTTTTGCGTTTCTCCCACAACTCCCCCTATCTGAAATAGCACTCTATGGCAGGTGATTACTACGAAATCCTCGGTGTTTCGCGCAATGCCGACAAGGAGGAAATTAAGCGTGCGTATCGGCGGCTAGCCCGCAAATACCATCCTGATGTTAATAAAGAAGCAGGCGCTGAGGAACGATTCAAGGAAATCAATCGAGCGTATGAGGTGCTCTCCGATCCGGAGATGAAGGCGCGCTACGACCGGTTTGGAGAAGCAGGGGTTGGGTCAGCGGCTGGAGCTGGCTTCCAAGACTTTAGTGATTTGGGCGGCTTTGCCGATATTTTTGAAAGCTTTTTCAGCGGGTTCTCAACCGGCATGGGTCAGCAAGCCCGACGCCGGGCCGGGCCAATGCGGGGCGATGACCTGCGCCTTGATCTGAAGCTGGACTTCCGAGAAGCCGTTTTTGGCGGCGAAAAGGAAATTCGTATCAGCCATTTGGAGACCTGTACAGTCTGTAAGGGTTCGGGAGCCAAGCCGGGAACGCAACCGCGCGTTTGTCCCACCTGTAGTGGAGCAGGGCAGGTGCGTCGAGCCACTCGTACCCCCTTTGGCAGCTTCACGCAAGTTTCGGTCTGCCCGACCTGTAATGGCAACGGCCAAGTGATCGAAGACAAGTGCGAATCCTGTAATGGCAGCGGTCAAAAGCAAGAAGCGAAGAAGCTGAAGATTACGATTCCGGCTGGTGTGGATAACGGCACTCGTCTGCGCGTATCCGGTGAAGGGGATGCCGGTCAGCGAAGCGGTCCGCCAGGAGATCTGTATGTCTATCTGTTTGTGAATGACGATCCCAAGTTCCACCGCGACGGCATCAACATTCTGTCTGAGGTCAAGATTAGCTACCTCCAGGCGATTTTGGGCGACCGCATCGAGGTGGAAACCGTAGACGGCCCGGTAGAAGTCACGATCAATCCGGGTACCCAGCCCAATACGGTGCTGACGCTAGAACATCGAGGGGTGCCGCGCTTGGGTAACTCCGCTAGCCGGGGCGACCATCTGCTGACCATTCTGGTCGATATTCCCACGCGGGTTAGCCCAGAGGAGCGAGAACTGCTGGATAAGCTGGTAAAAATTCGCGGTGAGCGACTCAGTAAAAGCGGCGGCATTGAAGGCTTCCTAGGAGGGCTATTCCGAGGATGACCGGATTGCAACAGCCCGATGCTCAGCTTGATCTGCGGGGCACGCCCTGTCCGCTCAATTTTGTGCGTACCAAACTGCGATTGGAAAAAATGCCGCCCGGTTCGCTGCTAGAAGTGTGGCTAGATCCGGGTGAACCGATTGAGCAGGTGCCTGATAGCTTGCGGATGGAAGGCTACGGCATCGAGCAGATCGAGGACCGCCAGCAATTTTTCGCTTTGCAGGTGCGTCGTCCAGTAGAGCAGAACGTAAGAGGATGAAAACTGCGGTATGAGCGAGGCCGAAACTACTGACCAATGGTCGGAACCAGCCGCCGCTGACTCTCTGATTGGAACGGTAGTAGCCGCTCAGGCTAACTTTTACTGGGTTCAATTAACACCTCCCTTACCGGAGGCAGCCCAGTCGAACCTGCTGCTCTGTACACGCCGCACTCGCCTGAAAAAAATCGGTCAGCAGGTGATGGTAGGAGACCGCGTCGAGGTAGAAGAACCTGATTGGCTAGCTCAACGGGGTGCCATCGCTCAGGTCTTTCCCCGCCAAACCGAACTCGATCGTCCACCGATCGCCAATGTGGATCAGATTCTGCTGGTATTTGCCCTTTCCGAACCGACGCTAGACCCGATCCAGCTCAGCCGGTTTTTGGTCAAAGCCGAATCCACTGACCTAGAAATTACGCTCTGCCTCAACAAGCGCGATTTAGTTTCTCAGGAAGACCAGCAGCAGTGGATTGATCGCCTCAACCAGTGGGGCTACCAGCCAATCTTGATCAGTCTGCGTCAACGCCAGGGGTTAACAGCTATAGAAACAGTCCTAGCGAACAAAATCACAGTGATTTCTGGTCCTTCGGGCGTGGGTAAGTCGAGTCTAATTAATCGCCTGATTCCCAAAGTGGAGCTGCGCACTGGAGCTGTGTCTGGCAAACTGGGGCGCGGTCGTCATACGACTCGGCATGTGGAATTGTTTGAGCTGCCGTCGGGTGGCTTACTGGCCGATACACCGGGCTTTAACCAACCCGACCTCACCTGCGCCCCGGCAGAGCTAGCCGATTACTTCCCTGAAGCCCGTCAGCGGTTAGGAAAAGCAAACTGCCAGTTCAGCGACTGTCTGCACCGAGATGAGCCAAACTGTGGGGTTCGTGGTGATTGGGAACGCTACGACCATTACCTGATGTTTCTCGACGAAGTAATGGCCTATCAACAGGCTCTCGATCGCTCCAGTGATGCCGAAGCTACCACCAAGCTAAAAACCAAAGGCGAAGGTCAAATTATCAGCGAACCAAAGCTAGCAGCCAAAAAATATCGCCGCCCCTCCCGCCGCACCGAAAAACAAACCCTGCGCTACCTCTATCAGGACATAGATGAGGTAATGGCCTCGGAGCCGGATTAATCGAGTCGCCTCATTCATAATCCTGAACAATCTGACCAAGTCCGGTACCGGGATAGTAGTTAGCTAGAATTTGCTGATAGTTATACCCTTCTTCAGCTAAATTCAGCGCCCCAAGTTGACTCATGCCGTGCCCCTGAAAGGCTTCTGCCACAATGTCATCCGATGCCGCATAGAGAGACTCGACAATCCCACCCCGGTAGCTGACAAACTGTCCTGACGTTGCATCTACCGCTTGGTTGGTTTCGGGTGCTTCCCGGTTGATGCCGCTATAGACCTGATAGTATTCGGTAGCACCCAGGTGGAACAACGAACTCATAGGCTTGAAATAATAGGTCAGCGCGTAGGAGCGAGCCGCCACTGCCTGAGCTTTCAGTGCTTCCGGATGCCAACTGGGTGACACTTCACTCGCCACCACGCTGTGCAAGTAGTTGCGCAAGTTGACCAAATTCACCGCCCAAAGTTTGCCCGCATCATTCACCAACAGCAACCGCCCGCGATAGGCTCGATCGCCCAAATAGAGCAGGCCATTCTGACTCGGTTCCACCAGCACGACCGCAGGGAGTTGCGATCCATCTAGGGCAGTACCATTTCCACTTGGTTGAGCAGTGTACCGAGTCTCAGCAGAAAGAGTTAATAGAGGTTTACGGTTCTGGTCCATCAATGTGGCTGAGGTGGAACTGCCAAGCGACAAGGCCGGCACTCCTTCTGCAATCGCCACCCGCATTTCAATCAAAGTATCTACTGCCGTCGCCGGACTGACAAAAGATTGCTTGTACCGCTCATTGATCGCTTTTTGCTCTGCGGTCAAGGAGGGTTTGGGCTGAGGAGAAGCCGGTTGCGTTGATTGTTCTGACCCTGGGGCAGTGGCCGATGGCGGAGCTTGGGTTTTGGTAGCTCGCTTACCGGGTGTGGAAGTTGGCTGGACTGGGGCTGCTAAAGACGAGACTGGAGAAGGTGTTGACGCAGGTGAACCAGAGAGGCTGGGGGCTGAGGACGAGGATTGGCGCTGCAAATTTAGAAAGATCAGCACTCCGGCTAATTGCAGCACAGCTAGTAGAAGCAGCAACAGCCAAGGATAACGTTTGAAAAACTGAACAAATTGCGGTTTCGCCATAAAATTCACCCAGCACAACACGGCTGATTGCCTTGACCCACTCAATGCCCTGATCCAGCATTCCAGCTACAGGACCGCCTTAGGACCGTAGCTTAGGAGTCAATGCATATAGCCCTCAAATCTTGTATCTTACATCCGGATCCACTTTTACCTTTTTATCTTTCCTTTAGATTCTCACGGGAATCGGGTCGAAATGTAACAGTTTGCAACATATAATATGAGAGTCAATACGACGCAAATCACTGACACCCATCACTGAAGGTAAAAGCAATACATGCGAGTTGCAATCGCCGGAGCAGGACTAGCGGGTCTAGCTTGTGCCAAATATCTTACAGATGCCGGACATACCCCCATTGTTTTAGAGAGTCGTGATGTCTTGGGCGGTTTAGTGGCAGCTTGGAAAGACGCAGACGGAGACTGGTACGAAACGGGATTACATGCTTTTTTTGGGGCCTATCCCAACATGTTGCAACTGCTGAAAGAGCTAGGCATCGAGGACCGCTTGCAGTGGAAGCAGCACACCCTGATTTTTAATCAACCCGACAAACCCGGCGTTCTATCCCGGTTTGATGTGCCCGATATTCCCTCTCCCTTGAATGTGATCGTGTCAATTCTGCGCAACAACGACATGCTGACCTGGGAGCAGAAGATTCGCTTTGCGGTTGGGTTGCTACCTGCGATTGTGCGGGGACAAAAGTATGTTGAGGACATGGATCAGTACAGCTTGCTGGAGTGGCTGAGACGGCAGGGCATCGATGAGCGGGTCAACAGCGATATTTTTATTGCTGCTTCTAAAGCGTTGACGTTCATCAACCCCGAAGATGTTTCGGCCACGGTACCGCTAACGGCTCTGAACCGTTTTTTGCAGGAACGATACGGGTCCAAAATCGCGTTTTTAGATGGGTCTCCTACCGAGCGCCTCTGCCAGCCGATTGTAGACTACATCGAAGCACGTGGCGGCCAAGTGCACCTGAAGAAACCCTTAAAGCAAATTTTGCTGAATGAAGACGGCAGCGTGCGCGGTTTCTCGATTCGCGGCCTAGATGGTGCCCCGGATGAGGTGATTGCCGCCGACGCCTATGTCTCGGCTATGTCAGTAGATGTGGTTAAAGCGTTGTTGCCTTCAGAATGGCGGTCGATTGAGTTTTTCCAGAAGCTGGATGGCCTAGAAGGTGTGCCGGTAATTAATCTGCATCTCTGGTTTGACCGTAAGCTGACCGATGTCGATCAGCTCCTGTTCTCGCGCTCTGATCTGCTCAGCGTCTATGCCGATATGAGCATCACCTGCAAAGAGTACGCCGATCCTGACCGCTCGATGCTGGAACTTGTGTTGGCTCCTGCAAAAGACTGGATCGACAAATCGGACGAAGAAATTATTGCCGCCACAATGAAGGAACTCGAGAAACTGTTCCCGCAGCACTTTGGGACCGAAAACCCAGCCCAGCTGCGCAAATACAAGGTAGTGAAAACACCCCGGTCGGTTTACACGGCCGCTCCCGGCAGCCAAGCCTATCGTCCGGATCAAGTGACGCCCATCTCGAATTTCTTCCTAGCGGGGAGTTACACGATGCAGCGCTATTTAGGCAGCATGGAAGGAGCCGTGCTATCCGGAAAACTGGCAGCAGCAGCGATTGACAGTCGGGAAACGCAGCTCAGCCACGCAACCGTCAAAGACTTGGCAACGGCGTCCTGAGTTGGCCTAAGAGGGTAAATTCGCAATTGGACAGCGCAAATCACCCTGAGTTGCTGCTTTTGATTGCACCTTCATAGGAGAATAGCTGATAGCCGATTTTTCTGACCGAAGTCAGTTTGCCCGCCAATCGATTTTGGATTTGAGATTTTGATTTTGAATTGAGTTTCATTGAGGGCTGCTACGACTCTTTTAGCTGGAACGTTTTTTCTGTCCATCCAGAGGTTAAAGTATGTACGAATTGCCTCAATACCCTCTATTTCAAGTTCAAAAGTCCAAACTCTAAAATCTTTCGTCAACCCTCAGCTTGCGATGTAATGCTGCAACTGCCTGAATCTCCCCGTATAACGACTCTGGCTCCTCTGGAGGAGGCCTACGAACTTTGTCGCCAAATCACGGCAGAGTATTCCAAGACGTTTTATTTAGGCACTCTCCTGATGCCCGAAGCAAAGCGTCGAGCGATCTGGGCAATTTACGTCTGGTGTCGCCGCACGGATGAGCTAGTCGATGGCCCTCGTTCCGAGCTGACGACCAATGCCACCCTAGACGAATGGGAACAGCATTTGGAATCGGTCTTTGCCGGACAGCCAATCGAGGATGTGGACGTTGCTCTGGTAGACACACTGCAACGGTTTCCAATCAACATCCAACCCTTTCGGGACATGATTGCTGGGCAGCGCATGGATTTGTACCGCAGTCGTTACGAAACCTTTGAAGAGCTAAAGCTCTACTGCTACCGCGTGGCCGGAACCGTTGGCCTGATGACCACTCCGGTAATGGGAGTAGATGATAGCCACCGCTCAACCCCCTGGAGCCAGTCACAAACCGCTAGAAATCCTGAACCAGAGGCCGTTGCGCTAGGAATTGCCAATCAACTCACCAATATTCTGCGCGATGTTGGAGAAGACGCTCGCCGTGGCCGCATTTATATTCCGCTTGAAGACTTGGAGCGTTTCAAGTACAGCGAGAAGGAGTTGCTGAATGGCGTGGTTGATGAGCGCTGGCGGGCCTTAATGCAGTTTCAGATCGCTCGTGCTCGTCGTTTTTTTAGCGAGGCTGAAAGCGGCATTAGTTTGCTGAGTCCGGATGCTCGATTCCCGGTTTGGGCAGCTCTGATGCTCTATCGCGGCATTCTAGATGTGATTGAACAAAACCAGTACGACGTGTTTTGCAAGCGGGCTTATGTTCCAGGCTGGCGCAAATTGCTATATTTGCCGCTGGCTAAATTGCGGGCTGAGGTGCTGTAGTCAGCGGTTATTGGTGATGCAGGATGCAGATTTGTCGGCTGCCGCTACCTCTCAAACCAGGTGATTGGCTGAATGTAATTGCTCCCAGCGGTGCTTTGCGAGAGCGAGCTGCATTTGAAAAAGGAATTCAGATCTGGGAGGCTCGCGGCTATCAACTGAAGCTTGCCCCTGGCTATGATGCCCGCTGGGGTTACTTAGCTGGAACCGATGCGGACCGTCGCCATCAGCTGCGTCAAGCGCTACAGGATCCAGACTGTCGCGGTTTGCTATGCCTGCGGGGTGGCTATGGGGGGGCAAGACTGCTGGAAAACTGGCAGTGGAATTTGTCTGAACCCAAGTGGCTGATCGGCTTTTCGGATATTACCAGCTTGCTGTGGAGTTTGGCGCTTGAAGGGGTTGCCGGTGTGCATGCACCTTTATTGACCACGCTCTACGCCGAGCCGGATTGGTCAGTGCAGCGCTTGTTTGATTGGGTTGAAGGGCGAGATATCGCTCCGCTACAAGGAAAAGGCTGGGGCGGTGGACAAGCTCGTGGGATCCTGCTACCCGCCAACCTCACCGTTGCAACTCACCTGCTGGGTACCCCGGTTCAACCGGATTTGACCGGAGCAATTTTGGCATTTGAAGATGTTTCCGAGGCTCCCTACCGCATCGATCGAATGTTGACGCAGTGGCGCATGATGGGCGCTTTCAATGGCGTTAAGGGAATTGCGCTAGGACGGTTCAGTCAGTGTGACCCTACCCCTGGAATTCCTAGCTTTACAACCCCTGAGGTGCTGCGCGAGCGCCTCTCGGATTTAGGAATACCGGTCGTTGCCGAATTACCCTTTGGCCATGAAGGCGTCAATGCAGCTCTGCCGGTCGGTGTTCCAGTCGAGTTGGATGGCGATCAAGGCAGCTTGAGCATCTTGAATTGAGAGACAAAACGTTGCTTGCGGGTTTAACGATGGTCTGTCAACTTAAGCCAAGCGTCTAACCATCACCCTTTACTGAAAAGCCGTTTGTAACTTGCTAAAACTGCGATTCTGCGTTGCCAAATCTGAAGTGCTAGCACCATTAACGTTGACTTTTCACAGTGATTTATATCCTGCCACCCCTGTGACTCAGATAGCTGCCACTCATAGCATGGAACTGAAACAATGCCATGAATTCTGTTCCCGCCATTGCTCATACAATTAGAAACACAATTAAACTGTTTATCACTTTAATCACTTTTAGTCACTATTGATGATTCCTACAGCTCAAAAATTCAATTTTGTCCTGCATCTAATCCCGATTAAGATTTGAATTATGGGCTGTTGGGTCTGGAAGTTGACGAGGGAAATTTATTGGTAGGCGTGTGGCTAACATACAGTGCAGATTCATCTTCATCGGTGTGCTGGCTCACAGGGGTGTGCTGGCTCACAGAAAGGACAATGACAACCCTACAGGGACGGATTTCAGAGCCTGCTTCAGCCTGAGATGGCAAGCTAGTGGAGATTGTCATTGTCTTCCTTATGCATTCCATTGAACCTGCAATATAGTAAACTTCATCCACTGACTGTGCGATTCAGCCCTCAATTTTGCTTGCTTGGCTTCGTTTCATTGCCTTACCCTCTGATCAAACCCGCCGCAGGGTGAATCATTCATCTAATGCCATAGTGCGCTACCTGCTATGATCTGCTGTCTCAATCCCCAATGCCAGAAACCTCTCAATTCAGATAATACAAAGGTTTGCCAGAACTGCGGTACACCCTTGAGCCTGTTGAGAGGCCGCTATCAGGCTGTACAGTTGCTGGGGCAAGGGGGATTTGGCAGAACCTACTTGGCGTTGGATGAAGACCGGCTAAAATCTCGCTGCGTGATCAAGCAGTTTTCACCTCAGGTCCAAGGCACAAAGTCACTGGAAAAAGCGGTGCGCCTGTTTAACCAGGAAGCGGTGCGGCTGCATGAATTGGGAGAGCATGCCCAAATCCCAGCCCTGTTGGCCTATTTTGAGCAGGATGGCTACCTCTATCTAGTGCAGCAATTCATTGAAGGCCAGAGTCTGCTGCAAGAGATGAAACAGCATGGCGCGTTTAATGAACGTCAAATTCGCGATGTGCTGGCCGATGTGCTGCCAATTCTCAGGTTTGTGCATCGACATCAGGTGATCCACCGAGACATCACGCCAATGAACATTCTGCGCCGTCAGACCGATGATCGGTTGATGCTGATCGATTTCGGTGTTGCTAAGCAAATTCGGGAAGAGGCGGCTGGGGAAGTAGGGACTCGGATTGGCACAGAAGGCTATGCGCCAATGGAACAATTTCGTGGCGGCAAGGCATATCCAGCCAGCGATTTGTATAGTTTGGGTGCCACTTGCTTACATTTGATGACAGAAACTCGCCCTGATAACCTCTACGATCCGCTAAATGGGCGTTGGATTTGGCGCGATTACTTGCAGCACGAAAAAGGTGTAGTTGTCAGTGACCAGCTAGCCCACATTCTGGACAATATGCTCCGCGATCTGGTTAACGAGCGCTATCAGACTGCAGATGAAGTGATGCGCGACCTGAATGCTGATTCGTTTCTGCCAACCCCTAAACCAACGCCTGCCTCGCCTCCTCCAGTTTCTCCCTCGGCGATATCGACAGCCCAGCGAGGCTCCACACCATCTAGTTCACCACTTCGTCAACCCGTTTCTAGACCCATAACATCTAGGCCGCCCATTTCCCAGTCGCCGATTTCTCAGCCGCCGATCTCTAGGCCACCGGCCTCTAAACCGCCCACTTCAACTCCACCCATTTCTAAGCCGCCTACGGCCCCACCCGCTGCCAATGTCTCTGTTCCCCCTGCCGTCCCTCCAATCAATCCAATCCGTCCTCCGGCGTCTCGTGGCTCGCGCTGCCTCTATACCCTCAACGCCCATTCTTCTTGGGTAACCTGCGTAGTTGCCAGCCCCAATACACCCACTTTTGCCAGCAGCAGTTTGGATGACACGATTAAAGTCTGGAACATCAACACAGGCGAACTGTTATTTAACATGACCGGGCATAACCGGGGTGTCAATACGATTGCCATTAGTCCCGATGGTCGCACGCTTGTCAGCGGCAGCGATGACTACACAGTAAGAGTTTGGAGCTATCTAAATGGAGCGCTGCTAGGGGCACTTACTGGTCACAGTCGGGATGTGAATGCGGTAGCCATTAGCCCCGATGGAAAGCTGCTCGTCAGCGGAGGTGAAGACCGAACAATTCGCCTCTGGAGCACCAACACCGGCGCACTACTGAAAACCTTGGCCGAAGTAGCCGGCATGATCAAAGCTATTGCTATCAGCCCGGACGGTAAGCTCCTAGCCAGTGGCGGGCTAGATAACAAGGTAAAGCTCTGGAGCTTACGGACTGGCGAATACCTGCAAACTTTCATTGGCCATCTAAACCCGGTCCATGCAATTGTATTTACTCCCGATGGTCAAACCTTGATCACCGGCAGCAAAGACAAAACCATCCGACTGTGGAATGTGCAAACCGGTGAACTGATCCGCACCTTCAGCGAACATATCCGCGACGTCAACACACTGGCAATCACTCCAAACGGCAGGCTCCTGATCAGCGGCAGCAGCGACAGCACAATCAAGCTTTGGGATCTGCCATCGGGCAAAGTATTAACCACCTGGTCTGACCATACGGACACGGTAAACTCCATTGCTATCAGCCCTGATGCTAAATTTCTGATCAGCGGCAGTTCGGACAAAACCGTGAAGCTTTGGCAGATGCCAGTGTGAGGCGTTCCATACAGCCAGAATGATTGCGAGCAGTCTCCCAGCACCATTCTCAACCCACTAACAAACACTGACAAAAAAGCAAAAAGACCGCTCACTGCGGTCTAAGCGGGTTGCATGATTCAACAGTGGTTCAGCATTACTTAAACATCTGCACCAACTCTTTGGCCTCGGCTCCCAGAATAGCCGGAGCACTGAGGTGAGGGTTAAGCGGGTTGCTCAGATGCACGGGTTGCTCAGCAATCAGAGGCAACACTTGACGGACTTGCTGAGCCACTTCAACAGTTTTCACATCATAGGTTTGGGTCGCTAGCTTGGGGTAAATGCCAATTCCAATGATGGGAACGAGTAAGCAAAGGGCAATGAAGGCTTCCCGTGGCTTAGCATCCGTGAGGCTAACGTTGACTAGCTCTCCCTGCTCAGCCCCATAAAACACCGTCCGCAACATCGACAGCAGATAAATCGGAGACAGAATCACACCTACTGCCGCCAGAGTCACAATCACGACTTTGAAGGGTGTACTGTAGGCATCGCTGGTGGCAAAACCGAGGAAAACCGACAGCTCACCCACAAACCCACTCATTCCTGGCAGGGCTAGCGAGGCCATTGCTCCGGCAGTAAACAAGGCAAATAAGGTTGGCATTTGTTTTGCCATTCCACCCATTTGGTTCATCATTAGCGTGTGGGTCCGCTCATAAGCCACACCCGACAAGAAGAACAGGCTGGCGGCGATCAAGCCATGCGACACCATTTGCAGCACGGCACCGCTGAGGCCCAAATCTGTGAAGGAGGCTACCCCAATCAGCACAAAGCCCATATGGGCAATCGAAGAATAGGCCAACCGTCGCTTCAGATTCACCTGAGCAAAGGCAGTCAGAGAGGCGTAGATGATCCCGACTGCACCAAGCACGGCTAGCACTGGCGCAAAGTAGGCATGCGCGTTAGGCAGCATTTCGATATTGATGCGGATTAGGGCATAACCAGCCATCTTCAGAAGCACGCCAGCCAAAATCATCGAAACAGGTGCCGGAGCTTCGCTGTGGGCATCGGGCAACCAGGTATGGAGCGGGAAAATCGGCAGCTTGACGCCAAAGGCAATCAAAAACGCAGCATACATGGCGATCTCAAAGCCAACCGAGTACTGCTTCAGCCCCAGGGCCTGCATGTCGAACGTTACCGTATCACCGTAGAAGGCCATTGCCAGGGCCGCTACCAGGATGAAGACAGAGGCAATCGCGGTGTAGAGAATAAACTTAGTCGCGGCATAGAGCCGTCGCTGTCCGCCCCAAGTCGCAATCAGCAGGTAAACTGGCACTAGCTCCAGTTCCCACATTAGGAAGAACAGCAGCAGATCCTGAGCCACAAAAACGCCAATCTGAGCGCTGTACATTACCAGCATCAGAAAATAAAACAGACGTGGCTTGTGGGTAATTTTCCAGGAGGCCAGAATCGCCAGAGTTGTCACCAGTCCCGACAGCAACACCAGCGGCATTGATAGGCCATCTACCGCCAATGACCAATTCAAGCCAATTTGAGGCAACCAAGGGTAGGTTTCAACTAGCTGAAACTGGGGGTCACTGAGGTCGTAATGCTGCCAAAAAGCATAAACCAGCAGCATAAATTCGATTAGCCCCACACTGAGGGCGTAAGAACGAACCGTCTTGCCAGTTTTATCAGGCAGGAATGGGATCGGAAGGGCCGCCACTAGCGGCAGCAGGGTCAAAACAGTTAGCCAAGGAAATTGCGTACTCATGATGAGAGCCTACCCAAATAAATGTAGAGAGAGAGGGTATTCAGGTTGCTGAGTAAGCGACGTTGGGGCAACCTGTGCTCAGTCTGCAAAGAACAATCAAATCCAAACCGTGGGAGCTAGATGCTGAGTACTCTCGTACTTGAAGACAAGGTGCGAGCAACACAAATCAAGGCTGTTAACCCTAGGAATAAGAAGCTGTGACCCTGCACCTCTCCCATAACCTTCTCTCAGCAGACCAAGCAATCGCCAAGACGACTAGTCAATCAAACAATTAGGTCAAACGAACCAATCAGTGAACCAAGCAGGGAAACAGGCAAATGAGAATTTGTACTTATCAGTCCTGTTTCTAAGATACCCTATTGTTAAGTTAAGTAAACTTATTTGTGACCGAATCCCTAAAATTCTTTAAGGGATACCACGAAACATGAAGAAGAAGTAAGCCCTAAGAAGTTAGATTGAGCTTTCAGGCCGCAAGCTCATCCAGTCGCATCAAAGTCGTGAATCCGCATTTGTAAACATTCCTTTACAATTCTTGACCCACTTTAGCTCAGTCGAGTTTTGATCTGCCACTCTTGAGATCTATTTGAGCCGCGTTCCAGCCAAATTGCTGAGTTGATAGTGCTGAGTCGATGCGGCGATTCAACTCGACTAGTTCTGTTTGCTTATACTGTTTGCTTATGCTGTTTGCTTGTGCTGCCTCAACCAATTTCGCTTGAGACACTATAATTACTACTATCAGAGAATTTTCCTCAAGCAAGCTATGATTAGCCGCATCCACCTCTCTCTAGTGCTGGCCATTTCGGTTGGGTTTTCTACCAGCGCAATTGCTCAAGAAATCCCGCAAGTCACGGTTCCAACCGTTGAAACCGAGCAACTGTTTCCAAGCATTCCTAGCCCACCAGCTCTAGAGCCACCAGCATTGCCTGAGGTCACGACTATCATTACCCCAGAAGTTCCGACTCCAGAAGTGCCTGTAACTGAATTTCCTGATACGGTTGTCGAAACTTCACCCCTAAATTCACCACCCCTCAGTCCAATTCCGTTTAGTGCGCCCCAGTTCAACGCTCCTCAACTAGTTGGCCCTAGTTTAAGTGCCCCTGCTCTGAGTGGTCCTGGGTTAACCGGACCAACCTTTAATCCTTTGGCTGCAAATCCACCGCAATTTAATTCACCCCAGTCCAATGCTCCTGCGTTTGCGGCCCCCAACCTAGCTTCACCAACCCTCAGTGCACCTACCGTCACGTTCATCACTGCCCCCGAAGAGGAAACCCAAATTCCGCCCACAGCAATTCCTGCAGTTGAATTTCCAGAGGTGACCAGTCCTTTTGGTAACTAGTTGGTAACTAGTTGGTAACTAGTTGATGGCTGGTTGCTGACTAATGCAGGTAGACCTCATAGTTGAACTGGTTGGGCAATTTGAACTGCAAGATAGCAATTGGCCAAATATCAGCTACGCTGCAAGCAGAAATACTGCTTTACGTCTACATCTAGCTAATCGGTAAGACATCCAGGGTAGAGGTTTTTGTTTAAGATGGTAGTTCGGGGGTGACCTCAACAATCAGCTTAGGCTGGTACTTGATTAAGAATGCAGCAGCAGTCTTTTGCGACCACTGAAGGGGGTCAGGATTGCCTGTTGGCATTCGTGGGGGTTGGTTTTATGGCAAAAGCGACAACGAAAGTAGATCGAAAAGCAACCGCTAAGCAGTCGAAGCAGTCGAAACAAAAGACTGCCTCTGGTGAATTCCTGTCGTTGGGTGAGTATGCTCACAGAATAATTGCTAAGCAATATCACCGTTTGGTGAAGCAAGAAGAAGGTGTATTGCAGGATAAGGATCCCGAACATCTGCATCAAATGCGGGTTGCAACTCGACGGCTACGGACCGCTTTGCAGGTAGTTGGTGTTGCCGTTAAACTGCCCAAGCCAGCTCAAGCCAAACATGTACAGGCATTGACGAAAGTATTGGGAACCCTGCGCGACCTCGATGTGCAGATCGCTGCTTTGCAGAACGAATACCATCCTCAGGTTCCTGCAGCGGAGCAGAAATTGATTGAACAGGCAATTAAACACCTACACAAACAGCGCAACGATGCCTTTGCTGAGGTGAAATCTGCTCTTACAGAAAAACGGTATGGCGATCTCAAGGCAGCTTACAAAACCTGGCTCGATCAACCAGAGTATACCCCGCTGGCCCAACTGCCTCTAGAGGCTGTTTTACCCGAGTTACTGAGTCCACTATTGTCTGAACTGCTGCTGCACCCGGCTTGGCTAATCGCAGCTGCAGACCAATCTGGTGACGGTGGCGAAACCCTGCATGACCTCCGCAAAACCTGTAAACATGCCCGTTATCAGGCAGAGTTTTTCACCGAGGTTTACACTAAGTCGTTTGAAGCATGGGTGAATGAACTGAAGCAAATTCAAGAAAATTTGGGCATTGTCCAAGATACCCATGTGCTTCTAGGAATCCTGGCGGATGATGTCTTGGATTCGGCGCTCGCAGATAAAATGCCGAAATTAAACCACGCTATTCAGCAGCAACAGACAAATGCGATGACCGATTGGGACGCGATGCGACTTAAATATCTAGACACAAAATTCCGCCGGTCCCTCTATCAGATGATTTTGTCGCCCAGTTTATCCAGTCTATCAACGTCTAAGTAGGCCGACTGAGAGTCTGTACAGAATTTTGTGCAATCCGATTGTCTGGCTTCGTCATCTCCCACCCGCGCATCAATAACAGGTTAGTAGGGGGCGCGGGCTAGTGGTGGAAGTCTGCTCACGCAGACTAGACAGGGGTTCTAGTCCACTACCCTGCGGGAACGCAAGCGTATGAGTGGACTGGCTGGATTAGCCCGTGCTTCAGCAAGGGTAGGCGATGCTACAAACACAAAAAATTTACAGACCCTGGAGCTGAATTCAGTATCTGCAAAATCGTGTACAAACCTACTCAAAAACCTGCCTCAAGCAACCCCTTATACAATCAAATCCGACAGCAATTCAAAAGCAGCAATTTTAGCGAACTGATAAGTATGCTCTATTAAATTCTATTGAATGATTATGATAACTAAAACAATAATTACCGCTAATTCATTGCAGGTTTTAGCCCTAGTGAAAGCTATATATTACTCAGTTGAACAAACGCCTTTCCTGTGGGATCAAAGGTCAAATTACCAACAGCAAAAAGCTTCAGCTTAATTATGTTAGCAGTGGCGGTTGATTAAGCAAAACTTTAGCTCTGTGCCAGTATTTAAGCTAACCTTATGGGATCCTAAAATAATTCTAAAGTATAAGTAATTCAGGCTAAACATAGCTAGTTTCATTACGAATCCCATTCATCAAGTCAGCTGAATTTTGGTTACAGATATAAGGTTTTCCCGTAGTATCAGAATTAGAGTTTGTCCAGAATGAGCTTTGATTCTTTGATAATCATTGCTGGCTGGGCGATAGGTAAACTTTGACTGCCGTTTCGAACACTGAGAGGATATACATGGCTACGTACAAAGTTACATTGATTAACGACGCTGAAGGGTTGAATACCACGATCGAAGTACCCGACGATGAGTACATCCTGGATGCTGCCGAAGAGCAGGGGTTGGATCTGCCCTATTCCTGCCGTGCCGGTGCCTGCTCCACTTGTGCTGGTAAAATTACCGCCGGTACAGTTGACCAGTCAGATCAATCCTTTCTGGATGACGATCAAATTGAAGCAGGTTATGTCTTGACTTGTGTGGCCTATCCGACTTCTGATTGCACCATCATCACCCACCAAGAAGAAGAGCTGTACTAACTACTTTCCGAAAACTTGTCAGAGCTTTTGAATTCCAAAACCCCAAAGGGGTTTTCAGATAGGCTCTAAACAAACGGTACTTACAATCAGGAGGGCGATTCGTCGCCTTCTGATTAATTCAGCTATTTAGTACTATTTCAACTTAGTGCTATTCAGGGCTAATGGTACTAGCAAAGATTTTTTCGGCAGAAGTACGATTTGTGCTTCTGCCTTGTTGTATCGAGCTTGAGTCTGTCGCTTTCTGGATATCCAGAGGAGCGTACCCTATTTCTGGCTGCTGACAACTTCCGGTTCACGCCAAAAGGCAATACTGGGGTTTAACGGTTGCAGCTGAGTGCCTGGATAGTAGAAGCGCAGAATGCGTTCATTAGACCAGCCTAGTTCACCGAGTCGATAGGCACCCGTTTGGCTCATGCCAACTCCATGACCTAAACCTCCACCAATAAAGGCATAGCCTTTCAACACCTTGGCTGCAGGACTAGGAGCAGGCACCGAAGCCGTAGGGCTGGGCTGCCCATTTGGAGATGGTTGGGGATTGGCAGAAGCCTGTGGGCTGGGCTGGGGCCGAGGGGTTTCGTAGATAGGATCTAGATAGAACAGTGTGCTGTTGGGCGCGTAGAGTGCTCGCAGAATCTCATCCTTTTCTAACTCGATCAAGCCGCGATCGGTTGAGACTTCCATGCGCTGAACTCGCCCAGCCGGAGAGCGTTCTACTACCTGCAATTCTTTGATTTGCGTGAAGTTTGCTAAGGGATGCTGCTTGCTTTGTAAGTAGGAGCGCAGATCTTGAGCAATCTCAGTTAGCGGACTTTCGACTCGCCAGCGGAACATATCCCAGCCCGCTTCATTAAAACCTTGCTTCAGGTTAATGAATGAGCGGAAGTTGGCTTCATCGGCTAAGCTACGCTGAGACAGATCCCACAAGTTTTGTACCGAATCCACTACCGCTTGTAAATAAGGGCGATCCGGTCCATTCCAAACATTGCTGAAGGGAGCCGTAACACCACCCGTTGTAGAGGAATAGAGTGCGTCCACTAGCTCGTTATTGTAGGTCAATACCATCCCTCGCGTGGCCGCAATTGCTCGGTCGGATTCAGGAGCAGCCCCCATCAAACCCCAATACACCTGACACTGAGTATCGGCACAGAGCTGGTAATTATCAACCGCAAAACGACGCAGATTTC
Source organism: Leptolyngbya sp. NK1-12 (assembly GCF_032598965.1). NCBI lineage: Bacteria > Bacillati > Cyanobacteriota > Cyanophyceae > Leptolyngbyales > Leptolyngbyaceae > Leptolyngbya > Leptolyngbya sp. NK1-12. The sequence goes on along the minus strand of NZ_CP053586.1, from coordinate 2,693,816 downwards.
GTAAAGCATAGGTCCGCGCCAAAACTGCCTGAGCTTCAATTGCAGTTGGCGGAGCACCTAAACCAATTTCGTGGGGCACTACACCGCGTAGATAGGTCTCGATCGGCACCTGATTGACTAGCGTGTAAGTACCGTAAGCATTGGGCTGGAGCTTCAAGGTTCCGGCATAGAGGCGAGTGCCATGGTCGTTACGATTAAACGTCACCTCAAACTGCTGCGTTGAAGCGGCAAACTCCATCTCATCCTGCTGATAGCGCGTGCCATTGACGGCAATAGTGGCCTTTGGCTCTTGCTGCTGCACCTGAGTGTCAATGAAGGCTGTTTTGGAGCCGTTGGCCCGCAGATTTTGCATCAATAACCGACGCAATAGGGGAGTTTTGTAGGTTTCGCGCTTGGCCCACACCTGCCACTGACGCGGCTGCGCTACTTCTACCTCAACACCTTGAGATTTCCACTGGGTGGCACTGTCCTCAGCACTCTCAAAACTGCGGTGCGTACTGAGCACCACCCGTTCGGTTACCTTCGGCTTAGGCAACGGCTGCATCTCTACCTTTACCGTAACGTTACCGGTAGTCGTGACCGCCTGTGGCTGCTCGTTTACTTTGAACTTTAACGTCACGCTGTCGCCCGATTTGGGTTTGATCACCATTTCGTCGCTTGGTTCTGAGCCAAACCGCTGCACCACTCCCACATCCAGGGAGGGGTTCGGAGGAGCATCTTGGGCGTAGCTGGACTTGATAGTAACCGTCCAACCAGCAGCAACTAGCACTGCGCCTAGCCAGGGCAACCACGGTTGAGATTTAGTCATTCGCTTTGTGAGTGGGGGATCAAACAGAACTAGAGGAACAGTTGAGCAACTAAACCAATGGGTTTGAATTAGTCTCCTCACAGAAAGTTTTTTAGAGTGACAAGGTTCAAGCATAGCCAATTCAGGCAAGCACAGGCGCTAGAATTTCAGGCACTACCTCTCAGTCAGCCACGTAGACTACTGACAGTCTTTTGATAATAGTCTCTGATTATGGATGCTAACACCCCAATTCAACCATTCAGTTTGACAAAGATTTGGCAAAAATTTCAACAAGTTCTGAGGTTGCGGTAGCTAATAGGAGTTCAGGATGGCAATTTAGCCCAATTTGTTCCTGCTGCTCAGCGCTGCTTTGACTACAGTTTGGCTGAAGAATCTGAAAATAAAGTAAAGCTTGGCAGAAGCCCTCTGGGGCAGTCTTCATCATGAAAGGGTAGTTTGGTCGCTACGCCTGCAACAATCTAGCGCCGGTCAGCTCCTGGACGCTGTTGTTAATGCTTACTGTGATTGCTAATACTCTATTCATCTCTTCAAGAGGTATTTATGAACAAGCTAATGCATTATCCGATGGTAATTGGCGGCGAACTGGTGGAAACAGGCAGCGAAGATTTGATTGAGCCTGCATCGGGTAAGCCATTTGCTACAGTGGCGCTCGGAACCAAAGCCGATGTAGAACGGGCAGTTGCTGCCGCAAAAGCCGCTCAAGTAGACTGGGCTGCCCGTTCCTACGGAGAACGCAGTACCGCCCTGATGAAGCTGGCCGACGCGCTGGAAGCAAAAAGCGAAACCCTGGCCCGCTTAGAAAGCCAAAACGCCGGAAAACCCTTGAAACTTACCGTGGGTGGCGATGTTCCTTTTGCTATTGATAACCTGCGCTACTTTGCGAGCGTTGTGCGGCGGCAAGAAGGCTCGGCAGCGGGGGAATATGTGGGCGGCTACACCAGCATGATTCGCCGCGAACCAATTGGCGTCATCGGTGCCATTACCCCCTGGAACTATCCGTTTATGATGGCGATTTGGAAATTGGGTCCGGCGCTGGCTGCTGGCAATGCAGTCGTGATCAAACCCGCTCCCAATACGCCGATTACGACCATCGAACTGGCAAAAACAGCCCTCGAAGCTGGCTTACCGGCTGGTTTAATCAACGTCGTCACTGGGGGAGCTGAAGTAGGGGAAGCGATTTGTACCCATCCGGATGTGCGGATGATCAGCTTTACGGGCAGCACCCGCACCGGCAAACGTATCGCTGAGTTAGCCAGCCCCATGGTGAAACGGGTGACGCTCGAACTTGGTGGCAAAGCTCCGTTTGTCGTGTTCGCCGATGCCGATGTTGAAGCCGCCGCCCGCGGCGCAATTCCAGCCGCCTATATGAACAGTGGCCAGGATTGCACGGCTGCCACCCGAATCTACGTGCAAAACGAGGTGTTTGATCAATTCCTTAGCCGCTTTACCGAACTCACCCAAACGATTCGCGTTGGCGATCCCTTTGCTGAAGATACCGATATCGGTCCGTTAGCCAGCGAAACCCAACGCCTCAAGGTGCACGGCTTTGTCGAAGAAGCACGGCAGCAGGGCGTCAAGGTAGCCACTGGCGGCGTTATGCCGGAGGGAGATGGGTTTTACTATCCGCCCACGATCTTGGTAGAGGCGGCCCAATCGGCAAGCTGCGTGCAGGAGGAAATTTTTGGCCCGGTAGTGGTAGTGAATCGCTTCTCGGATGAAGCCGAAGCCATCAAGTTGGCAAACGACATTCCCTACGGATTAGCTGGCAGCGTCTGGACTTTGAATGTGCAGCGAGCGATGCGAATGGCGACAGCAATGGAGTGTGGCACCGTTTGGGTGAACGATCACTTACCAATTGCCAGCGAAATGCCCCACGGCGGTTTCAAGCAAAGCGGCATCGGCAAAGACATGTCCTACTACGCGCTGGAAGAATACACCATCGTCAAGCATGTCATGCTAGACATCACGGGCGAACAGAAGAAAGCCTGGCACTCGGTTGTATTTGACGCTTAATTGAGTTTTGAGTGTTAAGTTTTGAGTTTTGAGTTAGGGCAGGGGAGTTGAAAAATAAATTTAAATTTGGTGAGCTGGTGGTGTGGGCGTCTCACCTGTCATCGGCAGAATGTTATTGCCCAGCCTGTCAGCCCACTCAAAACTGAGAACTCAAAACTCAAAACTATCTTCCAAACTATTTTCCTGATTCTGTTCCTGTAGGGATTGCCATCCGGCTTGCCAAAGCGAATGGTCTTTGAGCTGCTGAGCGTTCAACCAAAACCGCACGGTTGGATCACAGGCAGCCACCATCTCAGCGAATACCCAACGCCCTTCGTTTTTGCGATTGACCACCTGGAAATGTCGCCATCCCCAGGTGGTCTGTTGAGCTGTCCATTTGGAACCAACTAAGTAAGGAAATTTTTGCTTGCGTGCCATTGGGACTTCTATCGAGTTATGTAACAAAAAATAACTAGAATTGAGGACAAAAAACCTGAAATCGCGTCAAATTGCCAGAGGTTTTCTCTTCCAGTTCTGGAATGTTCGGTTATGCTGAATTCATAACAATTTCTCAACACGCCGTTTCTGTTTTCCCGCAAAGAGAATCTTGCTGTGTTGATTGTTAGGTTCGTTGCCTCATTGGTCCGAGCTAATTGGTTTGAGAAATTTTGCCTTCAGCAAGATCTCATTCTGTAACTTTCAGCAAGCGCAAACTAAAACTCTGGCATACCAGTTTTTTACAGCGAAAATTATGAAAAAGCGTGCAACTTTTGTGAGAAAAGTTACAATCGGAGAGGTTTCAGCAAAACCCGCAGGCAATGATTCCCGTTTTGGTGCTGATTCCCAGTATTCATCATTACTGAGGAGAAGCATTGTGCCTCTGGGATAGCTACCGGCAACGACGAACTGGTCTTAATTTATCTAGAATCACTTAAGCGTAGACCAGCTAATAACTCGGTCGTGATATTCCTTGGTTTGATTGACCTTTAACGTTTTGATATAAGGAGCATGAGGAGCGCGGCATGACCCAGGCTAATGACGTACTCGAAACCATTGACCAGCCCGAGAGTAATTTGGATGAACTCTTGATTGAGGAAGGAGATGATCGAGACGATTTGTTCGACAGCCAACCTGATTCTGAGGATGAAGAGGATGGCAAGGCGGCGAAGGGAGGCGCTCGTCGTCGGGCACAAGCGAAGAAAAAACATTACACCGAAGATTCGATTCGGCTTTACCTGCAAGAGATTGGTCGGATTCGCCTGCTGAGGGCCGATGAAGAGATTGAACTGGCCCGCAAGATCGCTGATTTGCTGGAACTGGAGCGGATTCGGGACAAATTATGCGAACGCCTCGACCAAACGCCTCAGGAGTTTGAGCGCAATCTCGAAGTTTGGGCCAATGAGGTGAACCAACCCCTGCCCAAATTCCGCCGACGTCTACACGAAGGCCGGCGAGCCAAAGAAAAAATGGTGCAGTCCAACCTACGATTGGTGGTTTCGATCGCCAAGAAGTATATGAACCGTGGCTTGTCGTTCCAGGATTTGATTCAGGAAGGCAGCTTGGGTCTGATTCGGGCGGCTGAGAAGTTTGACCACGAAAAGGGCTACAAATTCTCGACCTATGCCACCTGGTGGATTCGTCAGGCAATTACCCGCGCCATTGCTGATCAATCTCGCACGATTCGGCTGCCAGTTCACCTCTACGAGACCATTTCTCGGATCAAGAAAACCACCAAGCTGCTGTCTCAGGAAATGGGCCGCAAACCCACCGAAGAAGAGATCGCAACTCGGATGGAGATGACGATTGAGAAACTGCGGTTTATTGCTAAGTCGGCTCAGTTGCCCATCTCTTTAGAAACGCCAATTGGCAAAGAAGAAGACTCGCGCTTGGGAGACTTCATTGAATCTGATGGTGAAACACCCGAAGACCAGGTTTCCAAAAATCTACTCCGGGAAGACCTAGAAAGCGTTTTGGGTACGCTCAGCCCCCGCGAACGCGATGTATTACGCCTGCGCTATGGCTTGGATGATGGTCGGATGAAAACCTTAGAAGAGATCGGCCAGATTTTCAACGTCACTCGCGAGCGGATTCGGCAAATCGAAGCCAAGGCACTGCGGAAGTTGCGCCACCCCAACCGCAACAGCGTTTTGAAGGAATACATTCGCTAATTCTTGGGTTAGTCACCCATTATCAAATCAGATGTTCGATGAAGCCTGCCGGATTTGGTAGGCTTTTTGTTCGTTAGGCATTAGGCTCTAGCGGCAGAATCACAGCAAAGGTTGAGCCACTGCCGAGTTGACTCCGTAGGGAGACCTGCCCGCCATGAGCTTCGGCAATCGCCTTGACAATGGATAGCCCCAATCCCGCTCCTTCAGAACGGCGGCGACCGTGAGAGGCTCTGGCAAAGCGTTCAAAAATGCGCTGCTGATCTTCAAGCCGAATGCCTGCTCCAGTATCTCGTACCCAAAAGTGAACCTTGTCTTTTCTAATCGCGGATCCAATTGTAATCGTGTCATCTGGTTCGGTGTGCTGGGTGGCGTTCTGCGCCAAATTCATCACAGCCTGAATAATCCGCTGGCGATCCACAACAATTCGTCCCTTGGCCACTGATTCCAACTGCCAGTTGCGAGGTGCTAGTACCTGAGCTTTCACAAATAGTTCGTGGGTGAGCGCCTCAGCATCTACCGTTTCGAGTTGGAGAAAATTGGGTCGTTCTGCTTTGGCAAGTAAAACCAAATCCTCAACAAAGCGGCTCATCCGGTCTAGCTCATCCATGACGACTTCCAGAGTGTCCTGCTGTTCGTCGGGATGGCTACTCATCAGTTCCAGATGGCCGCGCATGATTGTAATTGGGGTACGCAGTTCATGGCCTGCATCGTTAACAAAGTTGCGCTGGCTGATGAACGAACTCTCTAGCCGATCCATCATGTCATTGAACGTAGTTGCCAGTTTCGCCAGTTCTCCCTGACCTTGAACCGGAATCCGCCGAGTCAAATCGGTTTCACTAATGGATTGGATCGTGGCCGTCAATGCCCGCAGGGGTTGCAGCACTCGGCCCGCCGCAAACCAAGCCAGCAGGAGGGAAATGGCTAGCACTACCAGCGAAACCTGAATCACTACACCTACGGCTTCTAGGACTTCTGCCCGTTCTCCGATCACGCTATGGGCGACCACCCAGGTTCCTAATAGTTTACCGTTCGCTTTCACCGGCTCCACAACGTAGAGGATGCGGTCATTCTCGTTGTACAGGCTCGTCTGCTCACCCTGTTCGGGTTCAGCCTGGGTGGCCCAACGGCGCATCAAAGGTGTATCCGGTCTAAAATCTCGTGGCAGGGCTACCGGACTCGATTGATAGAACTGCCCATCCACAAAGGTGATCAAGTAAATATTGTCTTCTGGGATTTCGACTTGCAGGTAGGCTGAGAAAAATCGCCTTGCTTCAGCCGCAGTGGTTGGAAGCTGGAGATCCCGCATTAGCGCTGCTTCCCTAGCATCAGCCGGCGGCGGTGGCACAGGGCGAACCGGCTCCGGATCGCTGGGGTGGAAATGCTCCATGCGGTTATTCTCCAAGCTTTCGAGATCGATTCTGCCTGACATCAGCTCTCGAAAATCTCTGACCTCGCCCCAAATATCTTGCTGGACCCGTGCCTCGACCCGATCAAACAACCGTTGACGAAAGGCCGGAATCGCCAGACCAAACGCCAGCGCCAGAATTACCGTATACCAAACTAAAACCCGTGTCCGAGCTTCACCCCAAACTTCGGGCCAGCGAAATCCAGCGCTTGAAGATAAGGCAGTGACGCGATGGTCTGGGTTTTTCACAGAAAAAGCTCGCTCACGAAACACCTTCAGATTCAGCTATACCTTCCAGACATCAGGATGCATAGGGGTTAGCAGGGGTGGGAATTTCAGTGAGTTTGCTGGCTTGAATCACGAGTTGACGTTTATCGGCCAGCGTTTCGGTAATCATTTGCCCTTCCACCCTATACCACTTGTCTGGTTGATAGGCAGACCGGTTCCCGCTAGGCAACTTGACCGGCATTCCCACTGGGTAGGCATCTGCAGCACAACAGGTAATCACAAAACGAGCAATCCCAATATAATTGTCCGGCACTTGCGGCAGGTGAAGCACAAATCCTTCTACGTTTACTTTTTGGCCAGTGTAGGCGTCGGGTTCGGGATACACGTTTAGGGTGCGAATCCAATCGATCAGGGTACGATTTTCTGGTTTGGTGGAGGTGCGGAAGGCTTGCGGCTGGGAGCGCGTCATGGTCAGGGTTTCGGTCACACCCCGGTCTAGCGCCATCTGGCTGGCAAAGGGCTGGGGCGTAAACTGAAGTCCAAATAACGCCACCGTCAGCAGCAGAGCACTGCTCCATCCCGGGGGGAACAGGGACAAATGCTGAAGCAGGTCTCCCTGATTTCGGTCTTTTCGCTTTTTGAGCTGCACAACTCGCCAGATAAACTGGGCGATTTTGACAGTTGCCACGCCTAGCAGCACAAACCCTGCCGAATAGGCCAGCCAAACATAATTTGGATGCAGCAACAGGTTGATTTTGCCAGTTAACCAATACTGCAATAGCAAAACGCCCCAGGCAGAAATGGCGGCAATATCCAGCAGTCCTTGCAGGCGGTACAGGCTCTTGAGGGGGTGAAAGCGGCGGGTGGTTTTGTAATTCGTTTGAACAGTCATGCGGCCTCAACGATGCACTAGCTCACGTACGATTAGCTGACATATAAATTGATCAACAGGGTCAACAGAAACGTTAGCTGCCCTGCCAGCACGAACAAGTAGAGGATGGCGCGACCCCGAAACACCGTCAATAGCAGGGCAAAATTCTTCAGGTCGATCATGGGACCAAACACCAAGAATGCCAGCAGCGATCCGGTCGTAAAGGTCGAGGCAAATGACAGGGCAAAAAACGAATCCACCGTGGAGCAAATCGACACCACCGCCGCCAACAGCATCATCGCCAGGATCGACGAAACCGGCCCCTGTCCCAAACTCAAAATCAGGTCGCGCGGCACCGAAACCTGAACCAAGGCAGCAATGGCTGACCCGATGATCAAAATCCCGCCTAGCTCGCGCAGTTCCTGAATCACATTGTCGAGCATCAGCCGCAGCCGTTCGGGAATTGGTCGAGACAGGGCGGGATTAGCTGCCAGTGCTGCTTGCCCCAAACCATCCACTTGCAGCGGTTGATCGGATTGACCTAGAAAAAATGTGCCTGATTGCAGTAGGGGTGAAGCGGCCTCTTCAGCCTGAGGTGCCTTTGCTTTTGGTGCCTTTGTCTTCTTAGCAGCGCGCTTCGGAATCGGCATGGCACGGGCGACAGCCGGCTGCATCAAGGGGCGCAAGTCGGCCTGGGTACTGAACACCCAACCAATCATCGTGGCGATCAGCAGCGAAAAGCCGACCCGTAAAAACACCATTTCTGGCTGATCGCGGAAGGCAATCCAAGTGGCCCAAAACACGACCGGATTCACGACCGGAGCTGCCAACAAAAATCCAATTGCCATCGCTGCCGGTGCCCCTTGGACGATTAGCCGTCGAGCTACGGGCACATTGCCGCATTCACAGACGGGAAACAGAAACCCGATCAGGCTACCGGCAAAGGCGGCCAACAGCGGCTGTTTGGGAACGGCGGCAATTAACTTGCGCTCATCCACAAACAGCAAAAGCGCGCTGGAGAAGAATACCCCAATCAGCAGAAAGGGAATGGCTTCCACCAGCAGGCTAAAAAACAGAGTTAGAGCGTTATTGAATTGATTCATGCCTGGTGTGTAGGAGTGCGGGATCAAAAACAGGGATCAGGCGAATGAGTCTGATGGGTCATTGTACTCGATCCATTCGAGTTTTTACGCCATCGTGGTTTAAGCTCGCTAATTCTTTAACCCCCATTTCAGTTCCAATACTCACTGACTCACCGTCCAGGGCTGATTAAGTTCAGGACCGATCAAGCCGCATATTCCTGAACCGCCAGCACCAGATTTTCGGTCCAATAGTGGGTCAGCTCAGCAGTGGCAGCCTCCACCATGACGCGAATCACGGGTTCAGTCCCAGAAGCTCGCACCAAGATCCGGCCCTGATCGCCCATGGCGGTCTCGGCCTGGATAATCATCTGCTGCAATCGCGCATCTTGCTGCCAGTTGAGGCGACGCTCCCGATCTTCCACCCGGACATTGCGCAGAACTTGAGGATAGGTTTGGAAACTTTGGTTGATCAGGTCCGCCAAGGAGGTACCCGATTGCCGCACCAGAGACGCCAGATGCAGGGCCGTCAGCAGGCCATCCCCGGAAACGCCATAGTGGGGACAGAGAATATGGCCCGACTGCTCGCCGCCCAGCTTCGCGCCCCGCTTTTGCATTTCTGCATGCACATACTGATCGCCCACCGCCGTCCGGATCAGGGAACCACCCAACTGCTGCCAGGCCCGCTCGAAACCCAGGTTGGCCATCACTGTAGAAATGATCAAATTATCCGGCAGTTGGTTGGACTGACGCAGCGCCTGACCCCAGAGATAAAGAATATAGTCACCATCCACGACTCGACCTTGGGAATCTACGGCCATGACTCGGTCCGCATCACCGTCAAAGGCAAAGCCCAAATCAGCTGCGTGGTTGCGCACTCCAGCTTTGAGCGGTTCCAGATGGGTCGAGCCGCAATTGACATTGATCCGATCGCCGTCGGCATAATCGTGCAGACAGATCACCTTAGCTCCCATCTGCTGGAATACAATCGGCGCTACCTGAGTCGCCGCTCCCCAAGCTAGATCCAACACAATCTTCATGCCTTGCAAATTCACCGCGGGCAGCAGCGGACGATGCAGCGATTGCACATAGGTTTCGATCAGCTCTGGGCGGTGGTAATGCTGACCCCAGCGGCTGTTGGCCTCGATGGTGGGAATGCTCTCTCCCCGTAGAGCCGATTCGATCGCGGCTTGTAGATCGGCAGATAATTTTGCGCCATCGGCTCCAAAAAACTTGATGCCATTGTCTTCTGGCGGATTGTGGCTAGCAGAGATCATTACGCCCCCAATCGCCTCGGTTGTGTGGGTAAGATAGGCCACCGTCGGCGTCGGGCACAGACCCAGGTTCCAAACTTCCAATCCTGCCGCCGTCAATCCGGCTGACAGGGCCATTGCCAGCATGTGGCTAGAGTTACGCGAATCCTGTCCCAAGATGATCGTGCAGCTCGCTTGACTTTGACCCTGCAAAACCTGCCCAGCCCAATAGCCCACCTGAAGCGCCAGTGGAGCCGTTAGCAGCTCGCCTGCCTTACCGCGAATACCGTCGGTGCCAAATAGCCGCGAGGCCGGTAGATTGAGGCTTCCCCAGCCCGTACCAAGCGAGGAAACCGGATGAGAATCTCGCCAAGAATTGCCAGAAGCAGATAGAACCATATTTATTTTTACTCCTAACACCACACTCACAGCGGAGGATAACACGTCTCTCCACTTTAGGTACATTTAACTAATGGATACTCTTTTTTGCAATTGTTCACACTACAATTTGGGCCACTCCGATTCCGGAAAGCTAGATTAAAGCCTTAGAAAATTAGGATGAGATGGCAAAGCTTAAAATTAGGACTGTAAATTTGCCCTAGCCTGAACATTCTGGCAAATCTGACGCCACTGGGCTAAAACATCCTTTTCCAGTAGCCGATCGATCTGATATTCCAACCGATTGAAAAAGCCAGCCTGGCTTTCCCGGCAAACGGTTTGCAAACTGGTTTTCAAATCACTGTTCTCTTGAGTCAATCTGGCAATTGTGCCTTTCTGTTGCGTGCTAGCAGATTGCAAACTGGCAATTTCCTGCTGTAACCGGCGATTTTCTACTTCTAGACGGCTAATTTTCTGTTGCTGGAATGTATACACCCCATAAGCCGCTGCACCTGCAACCAACAAGCACCCTACCCCTTCAATCACATAAGGCCAAAAGGCAGCCGGTTTCGATTCAGCCTGGCTCATAATTAACAGATCATTAATAGTATTAATAACGATTTATTCACATGATATCAAATCAGATGTCAACAGCTATCTAGTTGAACAATTGCTGTTCAACTAGATAGAACCTATATGCAATGTGAATTGATTAGTTTCAGGACAGCGTCAGCTAGTTCAGTTGCGCACCTCAGTCAAACCCCGACCTCTTGCAGCAACACTTCCATTTCAGATAGGGATAGTCCCTGCTGGATGTAGCGAGGTGCAAGCGGATTGTAGGGGCTTTGCAACCGATCGATGGCAATAATCTGCGTTCCTGCTGGCAGCATGGGTACATCTGGATCAAAATCGGTGGGCCGCATCAACGAGCTGGAAAACCCTTTGAAGATAGTGATTTGATCCGGTTCTCCGTCAATTTCTGCTGTCACGATCAGCACTTCCTGCGGACGCTTCAGGGTGTACTGCTCTAACCGATAGCCGATAGTTTGCTTCACGATTGATGCTGCGATGGTTATGAGTGGATACCTCTAATTGTGCTAGAACCAGCGCTCGGTTTTAAGCGGCTCGTTTCGCTCAGCCAGACAAATACCTGGATCAGTAGTTCGCCCTGCATTCCTAATTTTGTTGATAATTAACTACGAACAACTTCAGCCAAGGCCGGGATGAAATTTAGCCAGTTGCTCCAGCAATTACAAATTACAGACCAGCACAGCCTCTTGGTGGATCCGGCTCACGATCCGGTTTTAACTGGGTTGGCCGCGATTGACGAAGCCCAGCCAGGAAGCCTCAGCTACATTGAAGGTGGTAAGTTTGCCAATCAGATCCACCACACTGGGGCGAGTGCCGTGATTCTGCCCCAGGATGCCAAATTGCAACAGCAAGCCAGCCAACGCCAGATCGCCTGGATCAGCACCGCAGAACCCAAGCTGCTGTTTGCCAAAGCCGTTCCGCTGTTTTACCAGCCTTTTCAGCCCGAACCAGGCATTCATCCGACGGCAATAATTCATCCAACGGCTCAACTCGGGCAGGAGGTGTCGGTCGGGGCCTACAGCGTGATCCAAGCCAACGTCAAAATTGGCAACGGGGTTTGCATTCATCCCAGTGTCGTGGTCTATCCCGATGTGCAAATTGGCGACCGGACCGTACTTCATGCCGGCTGCGTGATTCACGAACGCACCCAAATTGGCGCGGACTGTGTAATTCACAGTGGTGCCGTGATTGGGGCCGAAGGATTTGGGTTTGTACCAGCAGCAGAGGGTTGGGTGAAGCTGGAACAATCGGGCATCACGGTGCTGGAGGACCGGGTGGAGGTGGGCTGTAACTCAACGGTGGATCGTCCGGCAGTTGGCGAAACCCGCATCGGCTATAACTCAAAGCTCGATAATCTGGTGCATGTGGGGCACAACTGTCGCATCGGGCAGAACTGCATCTTGGCGGCTCAGGTGGGAATGGCCGGCGGTGGTAAGACCGGGAACTGGGTGATTTTGGGCGGTCAAGTTGGTGTAGCCAACCAAGCCACAATTGGGGATCGGGTACAGGCGGGAGCTAAGGCCGGGTTGCATGGCGCGATTGCTCCAGGCAGTATTATGATGGGCAGTCCGGCCAGTCCGTACCGCACCTTTCTGAAGGCATCTGCGATCTACAACCGCTTGCCAGACATGCACCAGTCCTTGCGGCAACTTCAGCAGCAGGTCGAGGAGTTGCAGCAGCAAATTGCCCAACTGACGAATGAGGATAATAAACACGATGAAACTTAGCGATTTGGTGCAAAAGCTGGGCGTAGCAACGTTTGATCTAGGCTGCGATCCAGACATCAGTGGAGTGACGGAAATCGAGACTGCTCAGCCTCAGACCTTGAGCTACATCGAAGGCAGTAAGTTCGCGGCCTATGTGTCCACTACTGTCGCTAGTGCGCTGGTGCTGCCCCTGGATGCCAAACTTCAGGCTGAAGCCAGCCAGCGTGGCTTGGCCTGGATCGCGGACGCTCAGCCGCGTAAGGTGTTTGCCCAAGCAATTGCTCTGTTCTATCAGCCGTTTCGCCTACCGCCCGGAATTCATCCTACTAGCGTCATCGATCCAACAGCGGAATTGGGAGAAGGGGTAGCGATTGGGGCGCATGTGGTGATTCAGGCTGGTGTGAAAATCGGCAATGGGGTCTGCATTCATCCCAATGTTGTGATCTATCCCGATGTCCAGATCGGCGACCGGACGGTCCTCCATGCCAACTGCACAATTCATGAACGCGCTCAGATTGGCGCGAATTGCGTAATTCACAGCGGTGCGGTGATTGGGGCCGAGGGATTTGGCTTTGTCCCAGTGCCAGAAGGTTGGCTGAAGATGGAGCAGTCGGGCTACACGGTGCTAGAAGAGGGCGTAGAGGTGGGCTGCAATTCCACGATTGACCGACCGGCTTTGGGCACAACTCGGATTGGACGCAACACCAAAATCGACAATCTGGTGCATGTGGCGCATGGCTGCCAGTTGGGCGAGAACTGCATCCTAGCCGGTCAAGTCGGATTGGCGGGCGCGGTGGAAGTCGGGAATCGCGTGATTATGGCCGGCCAAGTGGGAATCGTGGATCACGTCAAAATTGGTGACAGCGTGATTGCTTCAGCCAAGGCCGGGATTCACAACGATGTGGAAGCAGGGGCAATTGTGACAGGGATTCCGGCGATTCCTCATCGGTTGTTTGTCAAGGCCACAGCCGTATTTAACCGCCTGCCAGAGATGTACCAAACGCTGCGGCAGGTGCAAAAACAGCTTGGCATCGAGCGCAAGTCTTAGGCTGACCGAATCAAGCTTTCCGCAGCCGCAGCATTTGGGCGACCACCGCCATGCTTTCTTCATAGAGCACATCGCGGCCCCAGCGCTGGAGCTGTTGGCTCATCAGAAATTCGGCTTTTTGGTCGCTGGTGGCAGTCACCTGTTCGGTACGGGCGATTTGAGCACCGCCTTTGGCCTCCATCCGCATACAGCCGGTGGTTTCCGAGCAGATAATCGTGTTGCAATCAGCCTTTGGGTTGCTGGAAGTAAGGCTGATGCCAATTAGGTCGCCAACAATCTCACCGGGATCGCCAACTGGCACTCCTGCCAACTCGGCTTTGATTGTTTGCTGGTTTGGACCAACCAGATCAATGTAAATCAAGTCGTAGAGTTCTTTGGTTTCGGTATAGGAAACCGGCTGCCATTCCAAACGGCTCGCCAGCCAGCCCAAAAACATCAGCGCCTGCGCCGGGTTGCCCTTCTCGTAGTCAATTGTGACGCGATCGATATCCTTGAGCGAATCACGCCGCTCAGGCGGATCGAAGGCGGCTGCCGTCAGCTCTTGCCAGGCCGAGAAGCGATGCCAGTTCAGATCCGCCACATAGGTTTCTGCCTCGATCAGGTCTACCATCTTGAGGAATTCCGACTCTGGATCGCTGTAGTAAGACGAATCGAGAATAATGCAGCGGCAGCACTCCACCATTTTCTTGAATAGCTCTTGCTCCGGATTGGGCGTAGCCTTCCACCAGACAAATTTGGGCAGTTCCGGGATCATTAAGGAAGCTGCCATATCGCCAACTCGGTTGAGCGCCGCCTTGGTACCACGCAGCGTAATGTACTCGCAGCACATCAGGTTGCTATTGGTCTTCTTCAGAATCGGGCAATAAACCGACACTTGGGCTGTCACCCCTCGGTCTTCCCCAAACGTAGGACAGAGGGTAATAATCCGACAGGGGTTTTGAGCCGCAATCGCATCAGGAACGCTAGATCCGCGCAGATCGGTATTCGTTAGTCTGGCTTGTTCGGGCGGCAGTTTGGCATATTCTTCTCGCAGTTTGGCTAAAGTAGCCGGATCGACTCGTCCTGTAATCGTCAGGCCATATGCTTTTTGGGCCTCTTTTACAGCGTCTTTCATCATTGGGCCATTAACGCCTTCAATATCGCCCTTGTAAAAGCCTAAGATCGCCAGGAGCTGCTGAAACTCTTCGGGTTCATAGATCACCATACTGAAGGTGGCAGCACGAGTTGCAACAGGGGTAACATTATCACCCACCTGACTTTGCCAGATTCGCCCCAACTCAGCTTCGATCTCGTCAATCGAGATATCTTTTGGTTTTTGCAAAGTAACAAAGGAAGTGCTCATGATTCAGTTAAGGTATGAATTTGAAAATGGGAAGTTTTGAGCTTTGAGTTTTGAGTTTTGAGTTTTAAGTTTTGAGTTTTAGGCCAGTAGAAGTCAAGCGAGTTGGGTCTAAAATCTTGCTCAATTTTGAGAGCGAACAATTTTCAAAATCAACCAAATTCCTCAAAAATTGAACCCGATGTTAGTCAAGAATGTTAGTCAAGTTTGCAACTCATCCACTCTCAACTCAAAACTTGCTGAAGCTGATTTACTTTTAATTCAACCCTCAACACTTAAAACTCAAACCTTGATTACAGTCTGCGCCAGCGGCGGCCTTCGCGGTTGAGCAAAAGTTCGGCTTCGATCGGTCCCCAAGTGCCAGCTTCGTAGAGGGGAATCACGTCCGGCGGAGCAGGGGCATCCCAGACTTCCAACACCGGAGCTAGAATTCGCCAAGAGGCTTCCACTTCGTCACCGCGAGTGAATAGGGTTTGATCGCCTAACATGCAGTCTACAAGTAGCCGACTGTAGGCTTCTGTATTGGGTTGACCAAAAGCATTCTCGTAGCTGAAATCCATCTCAACCGAACGAGTCCGCAACGAGCTACCCGGCGTTTTCACCTCCATTCGCAGGGCAATCCCCTCATTTGGCTGAATCCGGAGAGCTAACACATTGCTATTCACCTGTTTGGCAGCAGATTGGAACATCAAGAACGGTACTTCCCGGAAACGAATCGCAATTTCGCTGACCTTTTTGCTCATACGCTTGCCGGTGCGCAGATAAAAGGGCACCCCCTTCCAGCGCCAGTTATCGATCACTAGCTTCAAGGCGGCATAGGTGGCTGTGGTGGATTCAGGACTCGCGCCCTCTTCTTCCCGATAGGCTGGCACTGGTTGGCCGTTCATCCAGCCGCTGGTATATTGACCGCGTACTGCTGAGAGTTCCAGGTTCTCTGGGTCAGCAATGTGAGTTGCCTGCAACACCTTCACCTTTTCGTTGCGAATGCTATCGGCATCAAGGGAGTTGGGAGGCTCCATTGCCGTTAGGGAAAACAGCTGCATCAGGTGGTTTTGCACCATGTCTCGCAGTGCCCCAGCCGTTTCGTAGTAGCCGGCTCGTCCTTCCAGACCCACAGTCTCTGCCACCGTGATCTGGACATGATCGACAAACTGCCGATTCCAGAGCGGCTCAAAAATGGCGTTCGCGAACCGGAACACCAGCAAATTCTGCACCGTCTCCTTACCCAGGTAGTGGTCGATGCGGTAGATTTGCTCTTCAGCACAGGTGCTATAAACGACCCGGTTCAACATCTGGGCCGAACTCAGGTCCTTGCCAAACGGCTTTTCAATCACCAACCGCTGCTTGCGCGGATCCGACAGCATATTGGCAGCCCCCAGTTGCTGAATCGCTTCAGCGAAGAATCGGGGAGCAACGGACAGATAGAAAACCCGATTGCCTCTGGTGCCACGCTGGGCATCTATTTCCTCCAGAAACACTTTCAGCTTTTGGTAACCTTCCGGATTATCGATATCAGCAGAGAAGTAGAACAATCCTTTGGCAAACTCTTCCCAGGTCGATTCTTTCCGTAGTCCACCGCCGAATTCTTCCACACCTTCCCGCATTTGTTCACGAAAGTAATCGTGACTCCAGTCTCGTCGGGCCACGCCCACAATGGTAATCTCTGGCGGCAATCGACGCTCCAGCTTCATTTGATAAAGCGCCGGGACGAGTTTTCGCTGAGTTAAATCACCGGAAGCTCCAAAAATCACCAAAATTTGCGGTTCCGGAATCCGATCTTGCTGCAGGCCAACCCGCAGGGGGTTTTCGAGTAAGGTCACCATAGGCGGTAGAAGTAAGGGGTTATGGTTGGAGGATGGAAGTTTTGAGTGTTGAGTTTTAAGTTTTGAGTGTTGAGTTTTGAGTTGTGGGATCTGAGGCTTAGGTCATGCATGACTTTGCATCAGCACTGTAACCAAAACGCTCAAAGCTGTCGGTTGTCATTCACTCCAAACTCAACCCTCAAAACTTAAAATTTCCTTAAGCAACGGGCGAGAGTCGATTCACTTTTTCTTGCAGAGACTGCATTAGCGCCTCAAAGGGTTGAACAAATTTCTCGATGCCGTCGGTTAGGAGTTCATCCATGACTTGGTCAAGATCAATGTCAACATCGGGATCTTTGAGGCTTTCAACCAGGTGATAGGCTTCATCGACGTTGGACTCAATCCGGCTGTCCACATTGCAGTGATCGCTACAGGCATCGATTGTGTTCGGCGGTAGGGTGTTGACCGTATCGGGACCGATCAGCTCATCCACATACATCACATCGCTGTAGTCGGGGTTCTTGGTGCTGGTGCTGGCCCAGAGGAGCCGCTGCACGTTTGCCCCTTTTGCAGCTAGAGCTTTCCAGCGATCGGTAGCGATGATTTTCTTGTATTCCTGATAGGCCAGTTTGGCGTTGGCAATCGCAATCTTACCTTTAATGGCCAGCAGCTTTTCGCGAGCGGTGATTTGATCCATGCCCTTGAGTTTCTGATCGATGCGCTCGTCGATGTTGCTGTCGATGCGGCTGAGGAAAAAGCTGGCCACCGAGGTAATTTTGCTGATGTCTTCACCCTTGGCAACCCGTGCTTCGAGACCGCGAATGTAGGACTCGGTGCAATTGACGTAGCTGTCTACCGAAAACAGCAGCGTTACGTTGACGTTGATCCCCGCCGCGATCACGGCTTCAACTGCTGGCAGCCCCGCTGAGGTGCCCGGAATCTTGATCATGACATTGGGACGACCAATCTGAGCGTAGTAGCGTTTGGCTTCCTCGATCGTCTTTTCGGTGTCATGGGCAATCGAAGGCGGCACTTCGATACTGACATAGCCGTCCAGACCGTCGGTTTGCTGATACACGGGCATCAGGATATCGCAGGCGTTGCGGATGTCGTCAAATACGAGCGATTCGTAGATTTCCTGTACCGACAGATTGGCGCGGATGCCCGCTTCAATCGATTTGTCATAAATCGCGTTTCCAGCAATCGCTTTCTGAAAAATGGCTGGATTAGAGGTGATTCCGGCAATGCCGCGAGTTTCAACGAGCTGCTTCAGTTCGCCCGATTCAATCAAATCGCGGCTGAGGTTATCCATCCAGATACTTTGACCGTATTGCTTAATTTCTAGTAGGTGGTTCGTTGTCATCTCATCAATTCCTCATGCATTGCGCCAGATTTGCTTTAACCGATTTGCTTCAACCATAAAGCTCGACTCAGCGGCTCTGGATCAGCCTTTGGACGTTAATATCTCTCGCTCTTGCTGTTCGCGGTTGTGCTCTTGAATAAACGACTCGACCAGAGCCACATCTTCCTTGCTGCCAATGATCAAGGGCGTGCGGGCATGCAGTTTTTCTGGCACCACGTCCAAAATCGACTGCGTTCCTGTACTGGCTTTGCCACCCGCTTGCTCGATCAAGAAGGCCAAGGGAGCCGACTCATAAAGCAACCGCAGTTTGCCCTCTGGCTTCTTCACTGTGCCGGGATAGAGGAATACGCCACCCTGGAACAAAATCCGGTGAATGTCTCCTACGAGCGCGCCGCTGTATCGGGCCGTATAGCCTTCATGGCGATGGACGTAGCGAATATAGTTGCGAATCGACTCTTCCCATTGCCAAAAGTTGCCTTCATTGACGCTGTAGACCGGGCCGTGGTCGGGAATACGAATATTTTCAGACGACAGAATAAACTCGCCTAGGCTGGGGTCCAGCGTAAAAGCATGAACACCATGCCCAATCGAATATACCAGCATGGTGCTCGGACCGTAGAGAATGTAGCCAACGGCGATTTGTTTGTGTCCATCCTGAAGCAGGTCTTCTGAACTATACGGCTCCTCGCCTTCCTGCCGCCGAATCGCAAAAATCGATCCCACATTCAGGTTAATGTCTACATTAGACGAACCATCAATCGGGTCATAGAGCAGCGTGTAGCGACCGATCGAACAGTTGTCAGGAATGTAGTAGGGATTGTCCATCTCCTCGGAGGCCAAGCGACAAACCAAGCCGCTTTGTTCAAAGGCCGAGATGAACACCTGATTGGCAAACACGTCCATTTTCTTGACAGATTCGCCCTGCACATTGGTGCGACCAGTAAACCCTAGCGCGTCTTCCACTAATCCGGCACGGGTGAGGCGACGGGCAACCAGCTTGGCGGCCAGGGCAATTCGATTCATCAGCGCACTCAAATCCTGGGCTTCAGGCGAAAAGCTCTGAAGCTGCTGCAACACATGCCGGGACAGAGTGGTACAGTCGCGGTCGAGGGCATATTGGTGGTTTAGATCTAACGGTTGATCGATTTCAGTCATATAACTCTTCCTTGCCGTTAGTTGAATTGGCATTACTGCGGTGCGGGTTTTAACCCCTCACGCCGTAGCGGGCTGCCCTGCACCTTCTATCTTAGAGATCCATTCTCGGAACGGGGCTGAACTTTAGATCAACTATAGAAATGGCTCTTGAGACAGAGATGAATGTCAGCTTGGCAAGGGCTGAGTATGACAAGTTGATCAGAATTGCGCTGACCAAATAAGTATGCTTGTACTCTAGACAGAATCTCTTCACTTCATCTGTAGACCGCAGTGCTGGGTTTTATAGAAATAATTCAATAAATTGGAGAAATCGGCATGACCAATCCCCAAAACCTAGAACCCCGCGTCGAACGCCTGGAAATTGACATGACTGAACTCAAGCAACTGGTTTCGGATCTGCGCTCAACTGTCGCAACTCTGGCTGATATTGTGGCAACTCATGAAGCTCAGCATGAAGAATCCATGCGTCTACATGAAGAATCTAGGCAGCGTTTTGAGCGGTTTGTAGAGCAGGCCAATCAGGATCGAGCACTGATGCTGCAGCTAATTCGGGCGATTGCGCAGGGACGCAACGGTGGCGATTAAGTGCGATCTCCAGAAAAATTGCTTCCTCTCCTTTAAGTTTCCGTACAAAGATGAGAAGACGTTCATTGAGGAGCAGCATAATTAATTCCGATGTGGGTTTAACGCAAAACTCTTCCTTGCTCATCTTTTACGCTGCAGGAGAACGCGATGGGAGCATACAAGCGGATCGGAATTTTAACCAGCGGTGGGGATTGTGCCGGCCTCAATGCTGTGATTCGAGCAGTGGTACATCGCGCTTCCACCTACAACTGGGATGTTTGGGGCATCCAGCAAGCAACGAAAGGACTGATGGCCCGTCCACCCCAGGTTGTCTGCCTAGAGCCAACTGAAGTTGATACATTGCTCACAATGGGCGGCACCATCTTGGGCACCACTAACAAGGGAAATCCCTTTGCCTATCCGATGAGTGATGGCTCCTTGAGCGACCGTTCCAATGAAATTATCGAAGGCTATCACCTGCTGGGATTAGATGCCATGATTGGCATTGGTGGGGATGGCAGTCTGGCGATTTTGCGGCGATTGGCCCAACAGGGTGGCATCAATCTGGTCGGCATTCCCAAAACGATTGACAATGACATCGGCATCACCGAGCGAGCAATTGGCTTTGACACCGCCGTGAATATTGCCACTGAGGCGCTGGATCGGCTCCACTTCACAGCCGCCAGCCATAGCCGCGTCATGATTCTAGAAGTCATGGGACGGGACGCAGGCCATATTGCCATCTCAGCCGGAATTGCCGGCGGAGCCGATGTGATCCTGATTCCCGAAATTCCCTACACAATGGAAAGCATTTGCCAAAAGCTACGTTCTCGCCAGGAACGGGGCCAAAACTTCTGTTTAATAGTTGTGGCAGAAGCAGTCCGCACCGAATCGGGAGAACCTGTGACTCGCCAAGATGCGGATGGCACCCGCCGGTTTGAAGGCATCGGGCACTATCTGGCCGAGCGCATCTCCGCCTGTAGCGGAGCAGAAACTCGTGTCACGGTGCTAGGCCATGTGCAGCGGGGTGGCATTCCTTCTCCTTTGGATCGGCTCACAGCGGCGGCCTTTGGTGTGGCAGCAGTCGATTTAATTGCCGAAGAAAAGTATGACCACATGGTGACCTGGCAGAATCGACAGGTGGTGAGCGTCCCTATCGCTGAGGCAATTGCCCAATACAGCACCGTGGATCCAAACGGCACCTTGGTTAAAACCGCCAGGGGACTGGACATCTGTTTAGGCTCGTAGCGCCAATCGTAGCGCATGGATTATCGGTAACAGGCTCTATCCGCCGCTTTGCGCAACACCCCCAGCAAGGTTGAAACAAACACACAGCGCCGCTTGCGGTCAGACCAGTGGCTGGACAAACTAATGCGTCCAAAGGGCGGCGTCACATGTCCCTTGTGGTTAAATTCAACGAAATACATCTCGGTCTCTTGCCTCAAGGTGGTTTCTGCTGGGGCAATCTGCACGCCAGCAACAAGGGTTTGCCATTGGGCATCCGCAGGAGACACCGCCGGAAACATGCTCCATTCAACGTACTCCGCAGCCTGACGAAACCCAACCCGCCAGGTTTGCCGCGTGTTCAACGCCTGATTTTGCGTCTGCCGCATCGCCTGAAATACCTCGTCTTGGGCTGTGGCGAGCCGATTATCAGCATGCCATCCCAACCAGGCAGGAGCCAAAATCGCCATTAAAATTCCCCCAATCACAATTGCGACCAGCATCTCTAGCAGCGTTAGTCCTGCTGTTGCGGCTGGAATTGCTCGATGACGAGTTCGACAAATTGTTCGACAAATTGTTCGACAAATTGTTCGATAAGTAGATGGAGCAGAGGGCTGGATTTTTGCCAGATTTGCAGATCTCTTGTCTAGCCAGCAGAAATAGCCCAGAAGTTGGCACCCTGGCCCAAGCTTGCGATTCATGACTGCACCCTAGTGACTCAGTTCAAACAACTCCGCCCTCTAGGTTTCCCTCAGTTATCTGGCAACCACTATCTGGCAACCACTATCTGGCAACCACCGTTTCCGACAATTAGCAAAACCTCAAATTTGAGTTGTCAGATCGATTCTTTGAACGGTATGCTTAAATACTGGAGCAAATTAAGTTAAAACTTGGCTAAATGCTTCCGGATCAACCTGCGGATGTGGCGGAATTGGTATACGCGCACGTTTGAGGGGCGTGTGGCTTTGCCTTGCGAGTTCGAGTCTCGCCATCCGCATTAGTTAATAGCTTGCTTTACTAGCCGCCAGCAAATAGCTAGCGGCTATTTGTGTAGGCATTTCTTTTATTAAGTCAATCATTTAAGTCAATCAGCTCCTGTAACTAGCTCACTGCTGACCTCCAGCCCTCGGCAACACCCGGTCAAGCCGGAATCCTGTTACCATGATTGACAGAAGTTTAACTTTTGTAACTGATTTTGACTCCAGCATTTCGCGCACCTAATCAACCAGCCAAAAGCTTAGCCTTACCAACCTCCTGGTATGTCCTCGACCCGATTTGGGAAGGTGATGAAACAGTCGTGCAGTGCGGTCTGCCTCATGCTCAATTGGCCCCCGCCTGGCAGCTTCTGCTTCTGGGAGATGGTTCTCCAACCCGGCATTTGCAGCTCCTAACCGGCGAACCCACCGAAGTGGATGTGATTGATATGTCGCCGATTGGAGACGATTCCGAAGGAGCACCCACTCCGATTCATATGGTGCCCAGCCCCTGGATTCGGCGGCAAGTTTGGCTACGAACCGCATCTGGACAACGTTTGGCCTACGCCACCTCCTGGTGGGAAGCAAGTCATGTCGATGAATATCTGCAAAACCGTTCGCTGCCGATCTGGGCTAGCTTGGCGCGTCTGCGAACCGAACTGTATCGCGATGTGCAAGGGATTCACTACGGCCATTCGGCACCGCTGGAGTTAGCTTTTGGGCAGCGCGGCCCATTCTGGGGTCGGCACTACCTGTTTTGGCACCACGGACGCCCACTGACCCTGATCTACGAAGTGTTTTCGCCTTACCTGACAAAATATTTAGGTCCAACTCAGGTGGAACATCAAAATTCTCTATAAACATAGAGCTGACGGCGGAGCGCAAACCCCAAGAGTCGCCACGGTACGGTGGAACGTCGCAACACCTGAAGGCGCAGAAACTTGCCCAGCAGCAGCCGCCCGATCCCCTTTAACCGCGCTCGTAGCCTCGCTAGCAGTAAACAAAGCAGTGGGTGCTTGCTGGCTTGAGCATAGGGCGGCAGAAAGGCCAGTTCTCCGTACAACACATCGGCGCGGTGAATCCCGCTCATGCCATTACGGCGATGCTCTGGATTCGGCTTGCCTCCATGCTCACCATAGTTACGGAAGGCAATGTAGTTTTTCAATTGGTGCTGCCGTAAATAGCAATCAATATAGGAGTCGAAATTGTAGTAGCCGGTTCCATGGGCTTGGGTGATTTCGGTGACGAATTGGCAGAGCAGTTGGGCCGCCTTGGGAGTAACAATATAGGCCACGAGGCCAGTCGAGTAACCTTCACCAAAGCCTTCCTGAGTGACGCTGTAGAGCTGGGGTGCGCAGGTGTAGAGCCAGCAGATTCCCACATCGGGTTGGCTCAGGTTGAACGGTAAAGGCAACTCTCCAAACCCAATTACCGGAACAAAATCAGCTTCCACAATCAAGGTGGGCTGCTGGGCATGGGCGGCTTGCATCCAGGCTTGCTGATGATTCAGCAAACAGCGGTAAATCGAGGCGTAGTCCTGGTATTCCGGTCGGTCAGCTTGTCGGAGTACCCCACAGGACAGCCCCGCTTCTGTCAGCGTTTGTTCCAAAACATGGGTTGATTCCCGATAGGCAAGGATAAAGGTTTGACCAATGGCTGTAGCTAGTTTGGGCTGCGGCTGATTGAATAGTTTGTGCATCGGAGGTGCATCTAATTGGGTATGCATCTGACTGGTCTGTTTTTAGCAGGTTGCATTAGCTGGTTAAATCCAAAAGGGCATTTGACAAACCAGGATGAAGTTACCAATCCTTTAGAACAAGACTCATAGAACAAGACTCAGACCGGTTTGCCCAAAAGTCAGTTGTAAGGTACCCAGAAATCAACCCGGCATAACGAAATCAGGCAAGACTCCTGCTAGAGTGAAGGGCAGCTCCTGACAAAGTTTCGCTCTACCGGATCTAACTAACTGCATGAGTTTAATTGCCCAAAAGCTAGAGAGCATTCTTGGTCCCAGTGCGGTAGTCCCTTGGGAAGCGTTCGCTCCTGACCTCAAGGCCCAGATTAGTTTGGCCGCACCCAAGGCTACTATCAAGTGTGCCGTGTATCCCTCCTCTCCAGAAGAACTGGCAGAAGTCCTCACCTGTGCGGATCGAAATGGCTGGCAAATGTTGCCCTGCGGCAGTGGCAGTAAGCTGCATTGGGGCGGAGTGGCAGAGGACGTGCAGCTCGTAGTCAGCACTGCCAAACTAAATCGGTTGCTCGATCATGCCAGCAGCGACATGACCGTGACTGCAGAGGCAGGACTACGATTGGCAGATTTACAAACCACCCTGAACACAACCGGACAGTTTTTAGCGGTGGACCCAGCCTATCCCCATCAGGCTAGCTTGGGCGGCGTTGTTGCCACAGCTGATACAGGTGCCTTGCGGCAGCGCTATGGCGGCGTCCGAGACATGCTGATCGGAATCTCCTTTGTTCGCAGTGATGGCAAACTCGCTAAGGCGGGCGGCAAGGTGGTCAAGAATGTGGCGGGATACGATTTGATGAAATTGTTTACCGGCTCCTATGGCACGCTAGGTATCCTGACGCAGGCAACCTTTCGCATCTATCCCCTCCCGCCAGCCTCGCAAACGATGCTCTTGATCGGAGAGGCTAGCGCCCTGAGTCAGGCTACCGCCGCGTTACTGGCTTCTGCCCTGACGCCGACTGCCATCGCTATCCTGACTCCGGCCACCGTCGCAGCCTTGCAGTTGGGTAGGGCAATGGGGCTATTGGTGCGGTTTCAAAGCATCGAGGTGAGTGTGGCGCAGCAAAGTGAGCAACTTACCCAACTCGCCGAACGGTTAGGACTCCAGGCCATCTCGATCCACTCGGCTGAGGAAGCTGATCTATGGCAGCGATTGCGAGAACAAATCGATTCGGCTCCCAGCGAGGCTGCAATTACTTGCAAAATAGGAGTAGAGCCAAATCGAGCGGTAGCAACCCTGGATCAGATTCAGCAAATGACAGATGGGCTGGGTGTCATCCACGCGGGCAGTGGGTTGGGCACAATCAAACTCACTGAGGCTACGAGCGCAATGGTACTGAATCTGCGGCAGATCTGTCAGTCACAGGGCGGCTTTCTCAGTATCCAGGCGGCTCCGCTGTTGCTCAAACAAGCCCTTGATGTTTGGGGCTACCCTGGCAATGCCCTAGCGGTAATGCAGCGCCTCAAAGCCCAATTTGATCCTAAAAACCTCCTCAATCCGCACCGATTTGTCGGTGGCATTTAATCAGAGCACTATCATGCAGACGCAGGATTCGAGTCATCCAACCCATACAACCTTTGAGGACCTCAACCTCGCCGCCTCTTCCTTTGACGCTCACCATCCTCCTGACCCCAAACTGATCGATGCCTGCGTCCACTGTGGCTTTTGTTTGTCCACCTGTCCCAGCTATCGAGTAATTGGCAAAGAAACCGATTCGCCCAGGGGCCGGATTTACTTGATGGACGCGATCAACGAAGGCGAAGCACCCCTCTCAACCGCAACCGTGCAGCATTTTGACTCGTGTTTGGGTTGTTTGGCCTGTGTCACCACCTGTCCGTCTGGCGTGCAGTACGACAAGCTGATTGCCGCCACCCGTCCCCAAATCGAACGCAACTATCCCCGCTCCTTAGGCGACCGCCTGTTTCGACAGCTGATTTTCTCTTTCTTTCCTTACCCAGAACGGCTGCGGGTGCTGCTAGCGCCACTGATGCTCTACCAAAAGTCAGGATTGCCTCAACTGGTGCGCGCCACCGGTTTGCTGAAGCGTTTTTCGCCCCGACTGGCGGCAATGGAAACCCTGCTGCCGACTGTCACCCGCAAGTCGTTTCAGGACAACTTGCCGACGGTTGTGCCCGCTCAAGGCGAAAGACGCTACCGAGTCGGCATGATCTTGGGCTGTGTGCAACGCCTGTTCTTTAGCGACGTGAATGAAGCAACTGCGCGAGTGCTGAGTGCCAATGGCTGTGAGGTAGTGATTCCGAAAACCCAGGGGTGCTGCGCCGCTCTGCCTCACCATCAGGGACAAGAAGCTCAAGCTCAAGCACTGGCTCGACAGATGATCGACAGTTTTGCCGGAACCGATGTTGATGCCATTATTATTAATGCGGCAGGCTGCGGCCATACTTTAAAGGAATATGGCCACCTGTTGCAGGATGATCCGATCTACCGCGAGCGGGGCGAAGAATTCTCTAGCAAAGTCAAAGACGTGCAGGAATTCTTGATGACGGTAGGTCTAACGGCTGGACTGTCGCCGCTGCAATCGGAACCGCTAACACTGGTTTACCAAGACGCCTGCCATCTGCTGCATGGGCAAAAAATCAGCTTGCAGCCTCGTCAACTGCTGCGGCAAATTCCGGGCGTTACGCTGCGCGAGCCGATCGATGCGGCCTTGTGTTGTGGCAGTGCTGGGGTTTACAACATGCTGCAACCCGAAGTTGCTGAAGAATTGGGGCAGCAGAAGGTGAATAACTTGCTGAATACGGGCGCTACCCTGATCGCGTCTGCTAATCCAGGCTGCTCGTTGCAAATCCTCAAGCATCTCCAGCTTCAGGGCAAGTCTGTCTCGGTGATGCACCCAATCCAGCTCTTGGACTACTCGATTCGCGGTGTTTCCTTAAACAAAGTGGTGGCTGAGTGAATCTAATCGATTTACTCAGTGCAAGCAAGAGCCTCAATAGCCCTTAAGGTGCTGGTGCAGCAGGTGCGGTTGGGGTAGGGCTGGGAGTGGGAGACACGGGTGCAGGTGACGGGCTAGTGGCGGGCTGATTCGGCTGCTGATTGGCAATCTCCGCTAGGGCTTTCCAGTCTCTAACAGCGGCCTCGGTCCACAACCAGTTGTTCTGCAAGGCTTCAGGGCTGTAGTTTTTTGGATCCCGGCTGACCACTCCCTTGTAGTTTTGAATGGCTGTCAAGATATACTCCCGCTGCTGATTAGGCGGACGGTTGGCGGCATCTTTTTTCATGGCGAGGGCAATGGCAGCCCTGAAGTTTAAGACGCGAGGATCTCGACTCATCAAATCAGCATTCGGTCCAGCCCAGATCTTGAGTGCCGTCTCTAAATCGTTCTCGACGTAGTAGGTAAAGCCTAGCGCTTCTTGATAGTCCAAATTTTCCGGGTCATCTTTTGCCGATTTTTGCCAAAAGTCTCGAGCTTGAGCCACCGTGTGTTCTCCATCTGCCGCCTTCACCCCCTGCCAAGCTAGCCGGCCCCGCAAAAAATTGATCTGCGGATGTTCCTTGAGGGCAGATGGAACCGCCTTCAGCGCATTAGAGGCTTGATTAAGCGCATTTCGATCTAGCAAGACTGTCACCGCTGCCATCCCTACATCAACTTGCCCATTTTGGAAGGAGTCTTTGGCTAGAGCACCTAGTTCCTCAATGGTCTGGGACGGGTCCAGGTCTTCAAGCGCCTGAGACAGATCAATTTGCAGTGATGGAGAAGGTTGCGGCGTTTCAAGACTAGCGCTGTGGCCCAACCAGTCTGGCATCCAGCTTTGTTGCGGCAAAGCCCTCAAGCCAAAATAGCCAAGCGCCACTCCTGCTGCACCCAACACCGGCAGAACCCAGAACCGATGCATTCCTCGTCTGCTTTTAGATCGCTGGGGCGGCGTTGAGGGCAGCTCCTGGGGCTGGACATCTGATGCTGAATCGGGGGGTATGGAGGAATTTGAATCGGGTGGATGAGATGGCGCAGCTGGAGCAGCACCGTTGGTGTGGGCTTGGGCTGGCGGTGACAGTTGTTGGAAAATTTCTGCAATTACCAACTTGTCTGCTTCTTCAGAGCGGGCTTCGGCCTCCACTATCTCCAAGTCTTCAGTTGAAGGCCCGGTGCGAGCCGGCGTAACATTGCGGTCCTCCATACTCCGAAGCGGCTGTCGTTCGGGTAGCTCGGCCAGGTCTCGCTGCAGCAAAGGCGGTACGCTATAGTTAGCGGGCAAGCGGCTAGAGCGATCGATTGAGGGGTCACGTAAGGAATCGCGGTTGCGGTCCCGTGTCATTAAGTAGCCATCAAACTCGGGATGCAGGTAAAGCACCGGCAACGCCCAATAAAACTGATGGGAGCCGTAGGCAGAAATCAACCCTTGCCGCGCCCGATTCAGACTCGAATCAATTGGAATTCCCAACTTTAAGCTGCGGTAGAACAAACCAGTTAGGTTTAGCGCCACATTGTCAGGAATTTGCTCTGCCATGGCCAACACGGCAGGAATGCCTCGACTCACCAATGCTTCGGCCAAGTTGCGGTCTTGTCCAAGACTGGGATCGGCTACAGCAGTGTGAGCACCTCGACAGGAGTTAAAAACCGCCAGTCGAATACCGTTATTAACTAGCAGCCCCGACAGATCATCCCCTGCCAAAACTTCAGTTAAGCCAGTGCGATTATTGACCAGGTAGAGGCTGCCACCAGCAGCACTCAAATCGCTGTGTCCGGCATAGTGCAATACCTGATAGTGATTCTGCTCCAATTCCTGAGTCAGTTGCTCCCGTCCCGGCTGATTCAAGATTTTGAGCTGAATTTCTGGTCCGGGCTGGTGGCCAATTTCTGCACGCGAGGGCGACTGGGTTTGCAGCTCTTGCTGCATCTGCTTCACTTCTCGGTAGAGCTTGAGCTGCTCTTGATCGGTTGGTGCTGACACCACCATTAAAATTCGCAGGGGCTGGTTGAGTTGAGGAGGAATGGCTAAACTTTCCTCCACCAGGCGTGTTCCCAACAGATAGCGCGAGAAAATGATTCGGGTACCGGTCGCCAGGGGTCGAGGGGCAGAGGTGATACTTCCGGGCTGTCGCAACCGTTCCACAGGTACATCGGTTCCATACATCACTTCCCAGGGCAGACGCAACAGATCCGCCCCCTTCAGTCCCAACCGCAGTCGCAACGGCTCACGTCGATTTTGGGCAACCCCTTGAGCAATCACCCAGCTATCGCGTAAAGTCGCCTGAAACAGCGAAGCATACAGTTCTTGCCCCAGTTCAATCAAACTCAGAGACGAGCGAGCCGGGTCAGCTTGCAGCACACCTTGCAGCGGATCACTCATGAGTTGGCGCGCTTGAGCCAACCATTTATCAACTGGCCAAGTTACCTGTTCCTGCGCCAAGGGCGCACCATATGGAACCCGCTCGGTGCGCACCAAATATTGGTTGTTCCCAACCGGAGTTACAGAGAGATCAAACTCCTGAGTCACTGCGCTAGCGCTCCCCTCATACTTGCCTAACTATGCCGAACGGTTTCAATCGTTTTTCGATTCAATCGTTGCTACAGGGCGTTTAGACTCACCTGCTTTATTGTTGCCTGTCTACTCTTGCTTGGTCTACTCTTGCTTGGTCTACTCTTGCCTGGTCTACTCTTGCCTGGTCTATCGTGCCTGCTCAGCACCGCAACATTTTTTTACTTTCCTCAGATTTATCCGGACAGAACCGCCAGCAACCAGAACAGTGAATTGGTAGATGCACCCTGATTCAACTTCCCCCATCTCCTTTGCCGAGGTTGGGGGTTCCTTGTTTAAAGGTGCTCTTGCAGTGTGGCCTAAATCCCTAAGGTAACAGCAATGCAAACTTGATGTCAGATCAGTGATAGGTCAGTGATAGGTCAGATTGGCGATAGAGGCGATAGATAAGATGCGTAGATGCTTAGCCGATTGAAGATAAACAAAACAATTGGAAAATATGGTCAAGTCACAGTAGAACACGCCTGAGCACTCTAGAATCCGCAAAAATCTGCAACCTTCAATCAACCTTCAACCAGCATTTTTACGTGAGGATTTTCCCTAAAGTCACAATCAGTGACAAGATTGTAATTGTCTGTTACAGTCAATAAAATATTTTTGCAAGGATTGTCAGAGTTATGCCATACACGACTGAAGAGGGCGGTCGCCTCAATAATTTTGCCGTAGAGCCGAAGGTTTACCAGGCTGAACCTCCAACCAAAAGGCAACAGATCCAGTATGTAATTTTGGGTACTGCTGGACTTATTTTAGTCGTTGGATTAATTTTTGTGGCGGTTGCAGTTTCATAAAACCCGATTGCTAAGCAATTACTCTACCAGACTTGCTTGATCAGAAATGAGCGAGTTGCTCTAATCAAAGCAGGTGACTGCATAAATACTTTCACAAATAAATATTTTGGAAAGACCAGGATTGCCTCAGCGCACCTGGTCTTTTTAGTGCTTTATCAGGTTATTCAAAGTACCTGTGACGATAAATACCTACATGCATGTTTTGCTGAACCCAGCTCAGGGCAATTCTTCAGTAACAGAGACAAATCCAATTGATGTCTTGCTATAGGAGTAGTTTTGCTTGATAGCACGGGTAAATTTGCAGGGAAATTTGTCTTCGAAAATCAAGATTGCAGTTCGTCTTATCCTGACTCTGGATCAGAAGCATTGAAATAAGCAGGTATACCTGAACGGAGTAAACCTACCGTCTGGCACAACCCTCTCGATGTTTACTTAGAGTGCAGCAGCCCTATGAGAAAACTGCGGTATTTTTAGGTTGCATTTAATACAGCTTATCTCAGTAGAAGTAGCGGTTCTTGTATTGACGCTATTTCTGAATTTAGCCCTAGAACTTGGCATTTCATGGCAAATCTGAGAGTTTTGTCAGTTCCGTAACAGCTCACTCGTTAAGTTAGACAGTTTCTAAACCGTTGGTCAGTTTATGGTGCTTTGTTCCCTCCAGGTTGATTCCTCTTCTGCTTCTAGCGGTAGTTCCGTGACCGAGAATCCATTTCGCAACATTCTAGGATTAAACCAACAGACGTATGAACGCCTGAAGGTTGCTTTGAGCCTCAACCTGCGCCGCCAAATCTTTATTGCGGTCTGTGATGATCTGCCTTTGCGCGATCGATTCGCTATTCAGCTCCAGTCCGAACTGGCCCATATCTCCACCAGTCCTCCGTCCGCCGGATTACCCACCTCATCGCTTCCTGCCGTTGAACCTCGTGCCTTTCCCCGACTAGTCACCCTCGATCTCGATCTGCATAATCCTGATCCAATCGGGCAAGTCAATGAGTGGCTCAGCTATTTTCCAGCCATCCGCACCAATCACCAAGCGTTTATTCCAGCCTTTCAAATACTGGGCATCGAGCGGTTAATTCGCCAATCAGCAGCTCTGCAAAACGTATTTCTGTCCTATCTACAAAATATTGAACAGCAACTTCCATCGCTAAACTCTTGCTTGCTGCTGTGGATGACCCAGCCCTGGTTTCGCATGTTGCCAGAAGCTGCACCAGAGTTTTGGGATTGCCGCACCGGTGTATTTGAATTCATTGGCGACCCAACGCCTCTACCTGCCTCCTTGCCAGAACGCATCCAGTTTAATCCTGGCTCCGCTAGCTTCAGGGAATTGCCTTCACCGCCCCCTATTGACCGAACTGACCGCACTGATCATCGCCCCGACGAGCAGCCAGACGTCAATTCAGGCGATGATTCAGATAATCAACCCAATTCTGAATCCACATCAATCCAACCCGCCGAGAATCCCTGGATTCCCCTCGCCGAAGATCTCACCCTTTATGAATCAGAAGAGCCAGGCGATTCCACCAGTTTGTGGAAATTACCGGATGAATTACCACCCGATTTTCAGCAGTGGATCGCCGCCTGGAGTCACAACCTCGGGCAGCATCTATCTGAAGCCGATCCGAATTCTCTGACTGCAAGTCAGTGTGATGCAGCAACTGAGCCAACCCATGAGACGCGCTACGCCCAATCCCTACTGGTTGCAACCCAACCCGCTCAGTCCAACCTAGAGCAATCCTCCTCGGCCCTGGCGCTAGAAAAGATCGGAGAAATTGGCGCTGATCCTAGCCTGCTGGAAGCTGCCCTGTCGGATTTGCTCACTCAAGACCCAGCGAAACACGCGCCGCTCCTCCAGCACATTAGCCTCCTGCAGCAGCAACTGGACCTGCTGCAACAGGGAGAAGGAACTCCCCTTGTGCTGGCAACGGCCTATCAAACGCTGGGCAACTTTTACCGCGACTGTATCGAGCAGGGAGATGCTTCGGCTGAAAATCTAGCGGTGGCAATTCAAGCCTACGAGCAAGCATTGCAGTTGTTGCCGGAAACAGGCATTGAACGGGCTGAGTTGCTGAATGATTTGGGTAGCCTCTATTGGATCATGGCCCAGAATCAGGCCAACCCTGAGGCCACTAGGCTTTATTTAGAACAAACGGTCCAAATTTATCAGCTAGCGCTCAATCCGCTTCAACCTCAGGCGCATTCCCAGACCTATGCCATGGTGCAGAATAATTTGGGAGCCGCCTATGCCGATCTGGCTCGCTACCAGGAAGCGGTAATAAACCTTCAATTATCAGTGGAAGCTTACCAACAGGCTTTACTCTATCGCCCAGCCGAAGTGGATCCCTGGCGCTATGCATCCACTCAAAATAATTTGGGCACCACCTACTGGAATTTAGCCCAGCACCAGCAGCCTGAATTCAACCTGAAGCAGGCAATTCAGTCCTATGGACAAGCGCTCTGTCATTACAACCCAGACCAAGAGCCACTCACCTACGCCATGATCCAGAACAACCTCGGCACCGCCTACTGGAATCTGGCCCAGTACGAACAGGCACAGGACTATTTGCACCAGGCCATTGCGGCCTACCGCTCGGCTTTGCAGTACCGCAGTCTCGATAGCACCCCCGCCGGTTTTGCCGCTACCCAAAATAATCTCGGCACGGCCTATTGGCATCTAGCGAACCAGACTTCCCTAGGCAGTCAGCGGATCACCTACCTACAGCAAGCGATTACCGCCTACGAAGCAGCACTCAAGGCCGCTGACCAGATCCAGAACCACGAAGCTACTACCGCACTCAATTTCGATCTGTCCTCTACGCAAAACAACTTGGGTTTGGCGCACTATCAGATCGCCGTGGATTGTCATGCTAACCCTACTCTTGCTGCTGATGCTGCTGAGCAAACTCATCATTTAACTGCCGCTTTGCAGCAGCATTTATTAGCCCTACAAGGTTGGGAGCAGAACGAGAATCTACGCCAAACAGCCCTATCTTGCCTGTTGCAAACCGTGCGGGCATGCTATAACCAGCTCGGTCTGGCTGGACAGAACCAAGCTCTGTCGCAAATTCCTAGCTACCTGCTGTCAGAGATTTTGCCTCGGTTGTAATTTCGCGGCTACCGCTGAGTCTGCCAATTGCTTTGCCAAATATTAGCCTTGCTGCATCACCGCCTCGATTTGGTCAGGTTGCAGAGCGCGACCAATCAGTACGAGTTTAGTTTGACGAGGTTCATCAGGCCGCCAAGGTCGGTCGTAGAAGTAATCAAATCGTTCACCAACACCTTGTAGAACTAAGCGCATAGCCTTGTTAGGCACGGCTACAAATCCCTTGATACGGTAGATTTCTTGCTCTTGTACTAGGGCTTGGAGTTGGCGAACCAATTGAGCTGGGTCATAGTCGCGCTCAATGCCTAGCCAAACTGACTGGATCTCGTCATCGTGGTCGTGCTCAGCCTCGTGATCGTGATGGCTGGGACGCTGGTCTAGGTGGTCTTCAACGGCAGCATTAAACCCTAACAGCAGTTCAGGATTAACCTCACCGCGATGACAGGCTACAACCTTGACACCAGCAGGAAGTTCTTGCTTCAGCCACTGTTCAACCTGATGGCGCTCTTGTGGATTCACTCGATCCACCTTAGTCAACAACACCAAATCGGCACAGGCTAACTGATCCTCAAACAGCTCTTCGATTGGAGTCTCATGCTCCAGATTGGGATCGGCCTGCCGCTGAGATTCCAAAGCCACCAAGTCACCAACTAACTGACCTTTGGCCAATGCCTCGCAGTCTACGACTGTAATTACCCCATCAACAGTCGCTTGGGTACGGATTTCAGGCCAACGAAAGGCTTGCACTAGGGGTTTTGGCAGCGCCAGCCCTGAAGTTTCAATCAAAATACAATCAATTTGATCGCGCCGCTTCAGTAATTCCTGCATGGTTGGCAAAAATTCTTCCTGTACGGTGCAGCAGAGGCAGCCGTTTGCCAACTCAAGAATCTGAGGAACGCTCGCACTAGCAGATTGGTTGGTTTCTGCGGATTCTTCGGTACAAATCTGGCAAGCTCGCAGCAGTTCTCCGTCAATCCCAACTTCCCCAAACTCGTTTACTAAAACCGCAATGCGCCTGCCACCGTTTTGTTGCAGTAAATGGCGGACTAAGGTGGTTTTGCCAACACCCAAGAAGCCCGTGACTACTGTAACAGGGATTTTATGCATGAAACTTCACATCCATTGCTGTAGATCGCGATCAAGCTAGACTTCAGGCGC
Organism: Leptolyngbya sp. NK1-12; assembly: GCF_032598965.1. NCBI lineage: Bacteria > Bacillati > Cyanobacteriota > Cyanophyceae > Leptolyngbyales > Leptolyngbyaceae > Leptolyngbya > Leptolyngbya sp. NK1-12. The sequence goes on along the minus strand of NZ_CP053586.1, from coordinate 2,659,570 downwards.
CGCCTACCCTGAGTTTGAAATCAACTTCACGGTTCGATCAGCTAGCGTGAACCCGCTTATTCTCCTCAATACCGTACCATGAGACCGATGCCGCCCTCAGGCTAGCGGGAAATTATTGAGCTGCCTGGAGCTGCTTCACGGCCTGAATGCTAACAAGCTCAGCGGATATTCGTGCTTCGTCCGAAGTTTCACCGATGATCTTTACAGAAACGTTACAATGATTGAACGAGTGTAATTGGTTTAAAGATTAAGATCGAGACAAGTTCCTGCATTCAGTTCGTCACTAAGCTTTAGTTTTCAACCAAGTCAACTCTTGATGGGGTTGGCGTGATCGCTTCAATACTCTCTGCATTTGTATTTCTGTTCGTGTTCCTGTGTGTTCTCTAAATTTGTGTTTCTTGAGATTAGCAAGGTAGATCTGCTGAAGCCTTGCTTCTGCTCGGTTCGGATAGGCTCTTAGCTCACATGCTAGCTGTGTCCATCAGCCTGCCTGGGCTAAGTGGTCAATACTTGCAATTTGAGAGTTGAGTCAACTGTCAGATATTGCGAGATGGAATCATTCATGTCTAAAACCCTCGGATCAACTCCAATGACGGGCGCTCGTATTCTGCTTGTTGAAGATAACGAGGCAAGCCGCCAATTGATGAGTGACTATCTGGAGTATTACGGATATAAGGTGATGGGGCTGGCGAAGGGCGCTCAGTTTGGCGCTGCAATGGCTCAATTTCGTCCTCATCTCGTGCTGCTTGACCTCAAACTACCTGATGTGGATGGCTATTCGCTGTTACAGCAGCGACAGTGGCACGCAGACTGGTTAGAGATACCAGTGATTGTAATTTCTGCGTTTGCTTTTCAGGCTGATCAGCAGCGGGCGCTGAAGTTGGGTGCTTCCCAGTATCTAGTCAAGCCAGTCAGTCTAACCCAACTCAAACAGTCAATTTTGCAGGAGCTGAATTATCAACTGGTTTAGGAGCTGGTTTAGAAGCTGGTTTAGAAGCTAGAGACTCAGCGAGAGGATTGTCGCTTTTGTTGAGCAATGAAATTCTCAATTAGCTGGCTAAGGGTTTGTACAGTTTTCCCAGTTTCAGCAATTTGAGTTTCTAACTGCCCGACAAGCAAGGAGGCCGTGTGCAGTTGGTTGAGCGTTTGCTCGATAGTTGATCGAGTTTGAGCCTCAAACTCTTCGAGATCCATATTGTTGAGTTTTGCGTACGTTTCTATACAACCTCTGGCACGATATCACCAACTTCAGCAGGCACGAACCATAAGCCCTGCAGTTTAGAAGAGAACATCTATTCATTCATATCTCATTTTAGTATATCCGAAATAATACGGTATACAACCGGTAGAGTTGTACTTTTCGCAACCTAAAATGAGCCTTAACTCACTAGAATCTCCGGTTCAAGGTTGACACTTATATCATCCATTATTGATAATTGGAGTTTGTGTGAACTTTAGCACCTGAGAAAACCTTGGCTAACGTCGTTGTCATCGGTGCCCAGTGGGGCGATGAAGGAAAAGGGAAAATTACTGATCTGCTGAGCAAGTCAGCCGATGTCGTGGTTCGCTACCAAGGTGGGGTGAACGCAGGCCATACGGTTGTTGTCCAAGGTCAGACTTTTAAGCTGCACTTGATTCCCTCTGGGATTTTGTATCCCAGTACCGAGTGCATCATCGGCTCCGGTACGGTGATTGATCCCAAGGTTTTGATTGAAGAGCTGGATCAGCTCAAGGCGCTAGACATTTCTGCCGAAAATTTGCTGATTTCGGGTACGGCCCATGTCACCATGCCCTATCACCGGCTGATTGACCAAGCCTCTGAAGAGCGACGCGGCACCCACAAGATCGGCACCACCAAGCGTGGCATTGGCCCTACCTATGCAGATAAATCTGAGCGGATTGGCATTCGGATTAACGATTTGATGGATCCAGACGGGGTGCGGAAGCAGTTGCGCTGGACGGTTGAATACAAGAACGTCATTCTGGAGAAACTCTATGAGTTGCCTCCCCTCGACCCAGATGCGGTGATTGAGGAGTACCTCACTTACGCAGAACGGCTGCGTCCCCATGTAGTGGATAGCTCGCTACGCATCTCGGAAGCGGTACGGCAGCGGCGCAATATTTTGTTTGAAGGGGCACAGGGAACACTGCTGGATCTGGATCACGGTACCTATCCCTATGTCACCTCTTCCAACCCAGTAGCTGGAGGCGCTTGTGTGGGAGCCGGTGTTGGGCCAACTATGATCGATCGGGTGATTGGAGTGGCCAAGGCCTATACCACGCGAGTTGGGGAAGGCCCATTTCCAACTGAGCTAATGGACTGTACCGGCGAGTTACTGTGTGATCGAGGCGCTGAGTTTGGCACCACGACAGGTCGGAAGCGTCGCTGCGGTTGGTTTGATGGCGTGATTGGCCGCTATGCGGTGCGGATTAACGGTTTGGATTGTCTGGCGATTACCAAACTGGATGTGCTCGATGAACTCGATGAGATCAAAGTCTGCGTAGCCTACGAGCTAGATGGTGAACAATGTCTGGATCTGCCAACTAGCGCCCGCCAGTTTGCCCGCTGCCGTCCGGTTTACAAGACCCTGCCAGGATGGCAACAGTCCACTGCCGATTGCCGGACTCTCGATGATTTGCCGCCACGGGCGCTGGATTATCTCAAATTTTTGGCTGAGCTGATGGAAGTACCCATCGCCATCGTCTCCTTGGGGGCAAGTCGAGATCAAACCATTATCGTGGAAGACCCAATTCACGGCCCCAAACGTGCCTTACTGTACGACACCGAGCGTCCAGAATTGGGCATCAAAGGGGAGGAGATCGGTGCAGTTGGGTAGCCAAGGTAGCCATCTGGCGAAACCCCAAACTGGATCAATTCCCGGCCTTCGTTTAGTTCAACCTAGTTCAAATTACTTACGTTAAAGTCGCTATGGAACTCACGATCGAATGTCAAAAGCGTCCTGCTGGAAGCAAACCCAATGCCCTGCGTCGTCAAGGGCTTACTCCGGCTGTGCTCTATGGTCACAACGGCACTGAGTCGGTCGAACTGACGCTCAACACCCGTACAGCTCAAGCTCTAGTGAAGAAAGCGTCATTGAACAATACGATGATTCAGCTCAACGTTTCAGACATGCCTTGGAATGGGAAGGCGCTGCTGCGAGAAGTGCAAGTCCATCCTTGGCGGGGCGACCTCTACCATCTCAGCTTTTTCTCGGTCGGTTCCCAGGCAACAGTGCAGGTAACGGTACCGCTGCATTTTGTGGGCGATGCCATTGGCGTCAAGCAAAATGGTGGCACCTTGGACACGGTGTTGACCGAGCTGGAAGTCATTTGTTCTCCCAACAACGTGCCCGAAACGATTGAAATCGATGTAGCCAAAATGGATGTGGGCGATGCCCTGCATGTAAACGAGCTGCCCCTGCCTGATGGAGTTACGGTAGTGGGAGAAGCCGATCGGGTTGTGGTAAGCGTGCTGGGTTCTAAGTCAGCAGCTACCTCAAGTGATGCAGCTGAATCTTAATTAATTTGCCGTTCAGATTGAAAGTTCGCTGAAGCCGGGGTCACTACCCTGGCTTTTTGATAGCAATTTGCCGTATTGATAACAAAGTAACGCACTTCAACAGCCGCTATGACTGATGCAACTCTGCCCCCGCTGATCCAACAAATGCTGCAACCGGACTTTTATCCCCATCCGGTGACGAGCCAGCCGGCCCCAATCGCCAGCGCCAATGTCGAATATCCCGAAGAATTTTATCCATCACCCGCTGCCGCCGTTCAGTTGATTCAAACCCACATCTCCTATGTGCTGCTGACCGGGGAATTTGCCTACAAGGTGAAGAAACCCCTGAACTTCGGCTTTCTAGATTATTCAACCCTGGAGGCTCGTAAGCATTTTTCTGAAGAGGAGTTGCGATTGAACCAGCGCGGGGCTGCGGAGATTTACCTGGAAGTTGTGCCAATTACCCAAACCGGAGACCGCTATCAGCTCGGCGGAGAGGGAGACATAGTCGAGTATGCCGTTAAGATGCGGCAGTTTCCCCAAGATACGCTGCTAACTAACTTGTTCGAGCGGGGAGAGCTAACGCCCGATTTAATTCAGCAACTGGCGCGGGTGATTGCCGAGTTTCACCGCAAAACCACTACTAACGATTACATCCGCAGCTTTGGTGAAGTATCCCAGGTGCGGCAGGCGTTCGACGAAAACTTTGAGCAGACCGCACAGTATATTGGCGGCCCCCAAACCCAGCAGCAGTTTGACGAAACCAAAGCCTACTGCGATCGCTTCTTTGCCGAACAGGAACCCCTATTTAAGCAACGAATTGCCGCTGACCGGATTCGTGAGTGCCACGGCGACTTGCATCTTCGTAACATCTGCTATTGGAACGGCAAACTGCTTCTATTTGACTGCATCGAGTTCAACGAGCCATTTCGCTTTGTGGACACGATGTATGACATTGCCTACATTGTGATGGACTTAGAGGCCCGCAATCGGCCTGATCTCAGCACGCTGTTCCTCAACACCTATGCAGAAGAAACTGGCGATTGGGAAGGACTTCAGGTATTACCGATCTACATCAGTCGCCAAACCTACGTGCGAGCCAAAGTCACCTCCTTTTTGCTCAATGATCCAGGTGTACCCCACCACGAAAAACAAGTGGCGCATGACACCGCAGCTCTTTACTATCGGCTAGCTTGGCAGTATTCCCAATCCCGGCAAGGTCGCCTGATCCTGATGTGCGGCTTGTCCGGTTCTGGTAAGAGCACAACTGCTCGACAGGTTGCTGACAAGCTGGGCGCGATTCACGTCCGTTCCGATGCCGTGCGCAAACATCTGGGCGGCGTTCCCCTCTATGAGCGGGGTGGAAACGAGCTGTATACCCCGGAAATGACCCAAAAAACCTATGAGAAACTGCTGGAGTTGGGTACTGCGCTAGCACAACAAGGCTACACCGTAATTCTAGACGCCAAGTACGACCGGCAAGCTCTGCGGCAAGCGGTAATCCAGCAAGCAACCACCGCTCAACTGCCGCTGCAAATTATTCACTGCGATGCCCCTAGAGAACTACTACAACAGCGGCTGCAACACCGAACTGGAGACATTGCCGACGCTACAGTCGATCTGTTAGCCAAGCAGTATCTAGAGCCATTCGACGACAGCGAACAGGTTTATGTCAAAACTATTGATACCAGCACATCGGTTGAGCAACAGCTAGCAAACGCGCTATAAGGGAAAGGCAACACCAAGATAGCCAGCCTTGTACCAACCCAACTCCAACGAAGGAATTAATGCCGGTTTACGCCTCTGGATTGTCTTTATGATTGCCTTTTGGCTAGTGGGCATCCGGGCTGAGCTTTGTATTGCCTTGGGAGCAATTGGTGGGCTGGCATCCGGCTGGCTAGTTGCCAACTGGAAAGCCGACAAGGTAGAGGCGAAGCCCAGCGCTCCAGATAAAGCACCTGAAGCACCGCTGGCTCCCTTTGAAGTGCTGCGCCGACCTGCCGAACGCCTTAGACTGGGGGAGCGCTTTCGTCGATTAGGCTCTGGGCGAAGACTACCCAAGCTGCCTAAACGCCGACCAACAAAGCGCTTGTGAGGGACTCAACCCATCCCTTGCAAATATTGCTGATAGCCAACCTGATCAAGCTTGGCCTGTTTGTCCATTACCATTTGCTGCAAACTCCGGCGATATTGCTGCACCTTCTCTAGCAGTTCCGGTTGGTGGCTAGCAAGCATCTGCACCGCTAACAGACCAGCATTTTGGGCATTGCCAATCGCGACAGTGGCCACTGGAATGCCCGCTGGCATCTGCACAATCGAATAGAGGGAGTCTACACCCTGAAGATGACGGCTAGGAACGGGCACACCGATCACAGGTAGAGGCGTCAGAGAAGCCACCATGCCAGGGAGATGGGCCGCACCGCCTGCTCCAGCAATGATGACTTTGAGGCCACGCCGATGAGCGGTTTGGGCATAGTCCACCATCCGTTCGGGAGTGCGGTGAGCAGAGACAATTGCTACTTCATAGGACACACCGAATTCTTCGCAAACAGCGATAGCTTTTTGCATAGTGGGCAAGTCCGAGTCGCTGCCCATAATAATGCCGATAGAGGGAGAGGCCATAGGTTAGTTTTCAGTTCTTAGTTTTGAGTGTTGAGTTGAGAGGAGATGGGGGATTTTGAGCTTGAATTTGAGCTTGAAACAGATTGGCAAAGAGCAACGTCACCTCAAGTGCCTTCCTTTCATTAACTCAAAACACTGGCTCCGCAGAGGCAAGCTACAAAACTCAAAACTCAAAACTCAAAACTCAAAACTTAATCATTACTCCTCTTCGGAGTCTTGGGAGTCTTGATCTGATTGCAGGAGATCGGTGGCTTTGCTGCCCAGCAGCCCAAAGATAGCGCCAATACCCATGTTCCAGGTGGCATTACAGGTTTCAAACACGCGCGTTTGAGGCTGAGAGAGATTGCCATTGGTGGCAAGCCAAATCGAACACCCACCGGAGAGTAGCGTAAAGCTAGTGGTGGTGAAGAAAACCAATAGAAACGCTAGGTTGAGATTGAAGTTAGATTTCACGGTTGTTACTGGTTAGTTGGATGAATCCTTGACTTGGATGCAACCACTGTAAGGATATTGACCACGGTTGTTTTCTGGAAGTTCGGCTGAGTTTCTGGGAGTTCTGAGGAGTTTGGCTGATTTTATTTGCTGATTTCATGCCCTAGCCGACCCAATTCGAGTCTTTTTGATTAAGCCATTGCGATCTGCCAGCATTCGCGAGCAATCGCCCAGTCTTCTTGCGTATGAATTACCATCACAACTACGCTGGAATCGGCGCTAGAGATGACCTGATCGCGAGGACGGCCACTATTCCTGTCGAGATCTAGCTGCAATCCCATATAGGCAAACGCGGCACAAGCTTCAGCTCGAACATTGGGCGCATTTTCACCGACACCAGCCGTAAATATCAGCACATCCAGCCCACCCAGGCTGGCAATCATCGCGCCAATGAATTGCTTCAGCCGTTCAATGTACATATCAAGCGCAAGCTGGGCACGAACATCGCTATCGGCAATTGCCTGCATCACTAGCCGCAGATCGTTAGAAACGCCCGAGACCCCGAACAATCCCGATTCTTGATTCAGGATCGTTTCCAGCTGCTCGGCGCTATAACCCTGCTCCCGGATCAGATAGAGCAAAATGCTGGGGTCCACAGCCCCAGAACGACTTCCCATCATCAGGCCATCCAGCGGCGTGAAACCCATTGTGGTGTTGATACTGTAGCCGTCTCGAATCGCCGCCAACGAGCAGCCATTGCCCAAATGACAGGTAACGATGCGCAGCTCCTTCAAATCCCGATTCAGCAACTGAGCCGCCCGCTGAGCGCAGTAGCGATGACTAGTGCCGTGGAAGCCATAGCGTCGAATGCCCTGTTCAGCCCAGGCGTAAGGAACTGGATAGAGGGCCGTGCGTTCTGGCATGCGGGCATGAAAGGCAGTATCGAAAACGGCCACCTGGGGCAGATCGCCCAGAATGGCTTCGATGGCTTCGATACCTTCCAGATTGACCGGGTTATGAACTGGGGCAAGGTCGGCCAACTCAGCAATCCTGGTCTTCACGTCTGGCGTAATCCGAACGCTGTCTTGGTAATACTGGCCGCCATGCACGACTCGATGCCCAACCATGTCAATTTCTGAGGCCGAGGCCAGCACCTGCGTGGCACCGCTCCACAGCGTATCCAACATCTGAGCCATCACCGGTCCACGAGACTGCAACGGAATTTCTGCCTTGTGGATTGCGCCATTCGCTGTATTTACCTTAAGTTCAGCAATTCCCGGTTGATGCGTCCAGTCAATTTGGGCCTCCCAGAGCGGAACGGGCGGCAAATCCGGCAGTTGCTCACCATCGATCTGATACAGGCAGCTCTTCTGGCTGCTCGATCCCGCATTCATCACCAAAATCTTCATAACCTGCTCGACTCTAGCGTGGTTAGTGTATTGAGTTGCCGCTGTGCTAGCAGTGGATGTTCCAAAAACACCTGCAAGTATTCAGTTGCTTGTTTTCAGTTTGCCGGAAACCGCTGGTTGGGTGTAGTTGGCCAGATTGCAACCCGTTCAAAATCTTAGGAAAGATTAACTTTATTGCCAGAATCACCGCTTGGTCACCATTTTTTGGTAGAAATGCTGCTTAAGGACTTCATTCCTGATCACGTTTTAAGGAGAGGAGCATTGTTCACGTCAACCTTACTCGCGGTAGTCGCTAGAACCCCGGATTGGACCCCCTCCATCGGGTTGATCATGCTGGCTTGCAACGTTGTGGCGATCCTGATTGCCAGAGCGACCGTCAAATATCCCAACGTCGGACCAGGGATTCCTGTTTTGTCAGATGTTGCGGGTCTCAGCTTACCAGCTCTGCTAGGAGCTACTAGCCTAGGTCATATCCTGGGGGCTGGTGTAATTTTAGGCCTCACCAACACCGGCACGCTTTAAGTTAGTTTTGAGTGCTAAGTTTTGAGTGTTAAGTTCTTGGCTTGACTCAAGCTCAGATCAATTTCACGACCAGGGCCTTGTTGCCCTGTTTTTTTTAGCAAAGTTGCCAGTCGTTACTCCTGCAGCTTACTCCCACCCCCTACCCTCCACCCCCTACCCCCTACCCCCTACCCCCCTACAAAGCAGATATGATGGTCATTACTCCTATGGTCCCTTCCGAGGCAGATCTGGCCTATGAACTGGTGGCAAAAGCTGAAGCAGAATAATCTGGCTCGATTCGGCGCAATCGTGCTGCTGATTTTCTATTTGACGGTGATTTTCGCTGAGTTTGTCGCCCCCTATAGTCCGTTTACCTCTCAGCCGGATGGCTCACTGCTGCCGCCAACCACCATCTACTGGCGCAATCAGGAAGGCGAGTTGATTGGTCCCCATGTCTACCCCACCACGCAGGGGCCGGTCAGCTTAGAAACGGGTGAGCGAGAATTGCGTGTCGATCGCTCTCAACCGTCTCCGGTGCGCTTGTTTGTGCGCGGTGAAGAATACCGCTTTCTCACCATTCGTTTACCACTGCCCACGCGCTTGTCTTTGACCAATCCCGGCATTCAAGAGGTGGTGCTTTTTCCTGGCTTTAAGGGCGATCTGCATTTGTTTGGCACAACCGGTCCAGGCAAGCTGAATCTGCTGGGAACCGATGAGCAGGCCCGCGATCAGTTTAGCCGTCTAGTCTATGGCGGACGCATCAGTTTGTTTATTGGCATCGTGGGTGTGGCGATTTCTTTTCCCCTAGGAATGTTGATAGGCGGCATTTCCGGCTATTTTGGCGGCCTAATTGATGCGGTGCTGATGCGGGTGGTGGAAGTGCTGATGACCATTCCCGGCATTTACCTGCTGGTAGCGCTGAAAGCTGTTTTCCCGCCCACACTGTCCAGCTTTGAAGAGTTTTTGCTGATTACCCTGATTACCTCGTTTGTGGGCTGGGCTGGACTAGCGCGGGTAATTCGAGGCCAAGTGCTGTCGATTAAAGAGCGCGAATTTGTCCAGGCGGCCAAGGTAATGGGCGGTCAACCGCTCTATATCATCCTGCGACATGTGCTGCCCCAAACGGCTTCCTACATCGTGATTTCAGCAACGCTGGCGATTCCTAGCTTTATTGTGGCCGAGGCCGTCCTCAGCTTGATTGGCTTGGGGATTAAGCCGCCCGACCCATCTTGGGGCAACATGCTGTCCCTCGCTACCAACGCCTCGATTCTGGTGCTGCAACCCTGGCTGGTCTGGTCCCCGGCGATTCTGATTGTGCTAACGATTCTGGCCTTTAACCTATTGGGCGATGGGCTACGAGATGCCCTTGATCCACGCAATACGCAGCGGTAAGTTACTAAACCGGACTCTGTCCATAGAATGGCAACGCCTCTGACCAATGCGGATGTTTCCCCGCCTGCCAGTCCAAATATGCGAGTTCGAGAATTGCCGCCGCTGTTTTTCCGAGTTCGCCTTCGGCTTGCACTAATTGATAAGGGCGATCCCAAGTAGCTAGAAGCTGCCGCCATTGCTCCAGACTCATGACGGCATCCGGCAACAGGGCGGTAATGCCAGTTTGAGCCGACTCACGATTGATTTGATAAATTGCTCCATGCACCTCGCCTCGCTGGGCAGCCATCTGAACGGCAATGGTAGCCGCAGAATCCTCGCCTGATTCGCTCCAAGCAACAGCAGCCAGGGTTGAAATGGCGAATAAGGGTAGATTGAGCTGCTGCGCCAGCGTCCGAGCGGTAACAACGCCGAGTCGGGTACCTGTGAAGCCGCCTGGACCTCTAGCCACCGCAATCAAGGCTAAATCTGTCCAAGCCTGCGGCTGAATGAATCTTTGCAGATACAGATGCAGATAATTGGAAACCTCACGGCCCAGTGCCCAGGTTTGACAGCGGCAGTCGCCAGCAAAGTTGCTAATTGCCAATCCCAGATCAGAACTAGCCGTGTGGATTGCCAAGCCATAGTGAGGGGAACGGAGGAAAGTAGTCAAGGTCCGCTGAAGTGAACACTGCAATTCAAGGTCTCAGCCATTATCCTCTAAGGTAGACCTTTTGATCGGCAAGCATGATGATTTTGACAGGGCAGCTTTCGCTGGTTCCGTGGCTCCGCACCACCTGTTGGCATTCTAGGATAGGATTGCTGTTGCTAATTTCTCTGGCCGTAGGGCAGTGCGGCTGTCAGCCACTGAGTCTCAATCCAAACCCGTTGGTGCAAGCTTCGGTAAAAGACGAGGTGAACAACCAAGACCAGTCTCTGCCAACCCAGCCGCAACTAGCTTCTGCTGAACCCTCTAACCGCAGGAAAGTAACCTCTGCCCAAACCTCTGCCAAGACGGAGCCACTCATCGTGCAGTTTGACTTTGCCGCTGATTTTTCAGAAGGATTAGCCGCCGTCCGCATCAAAGAGCGGTATGCCTACATCGACCAGACCGGCACCCCGGTGATTAAAGTTGATCCGAGCTTAGATGGCGTATCAGCCTTTGCCGAACAGCGGGCGGTTGTGCGGGTAGCAGATTTCTATGGCTATATGGATCGGGCAGGTCGAATTGTGGTCGATCCCCAATTTGCGGCAGCCAATTTATATTCGCAAGGACTAGCGGTGGTCAGGACCGGACGCGGCTACGGCTATATCGATCGCACTGGCACACTCGCAATTGAACCCGAATTCACGCTGGCTAGCGATTTTGCCGAAGGGATGGCCGCCGTCAAGCTAAACGACCAGTACGGCTACATTAACCTGATGGGCGATTGGGTGATTCAGCCCCAATTCGAGGATGCCTGGAGTTTTACCGAATCGCTGGCTGTAATCAAACAAGGCGAACAATGGGGCTATATTGATCGAGCGGGCAAAGTCACCATTCCTCCTCAGTTCGACGGAGCCTTTGCCTTTTCGGAATCCCTAGCCCGCGTGCGGCAGGGCAACCAATGGGGCTTTATTGATCAACAGGGCAAAATGGTGATTTCTCCCCGCTATGACTTCGCCTCTGATTTTTCCGAAGGACTGGCTGCTGTCTTAGTGGGCAACCAATGGGGCTACATCGACAAAACCGGCCAGGTAGCCATACCACCCCAATTTGACTTTGCTGCCGATTTCTCGGAAGGGCTGGCTGCTGTGACCGTGAACAACCAGGTTGGCTTCATCGACAAAACCGGCAAGCTGCAAATTGCGCCCCAATTCGACAAAGTAGGTTCCTTTTCGGAGGGCTGGGCCTGGGTGCAGACAGGCAGTCAGTGGCGGTACATCAATGCATCTGGGCAATTTCTGACATTGGGAGAAGTGAGATAGCAGGCAGCAGGCAGGGATTGTATCAAATCCGGTTGATTAGCCAGCATTTGCGTAGAGGCGTTTCGGCGAAACGCCTGTACAATCCAGAATTTCGGCGAAACGCCTGTACAATATTGTGTTTTGCCAAAACGCCTGTACAATCCAGCGTTGCAATTAGGGCATTCAGCCGGATTGGATAGTATTGGTTATTCGGACCTAACCAATGACAATCCCACCCCAACTGCTGCCACTAACCTAAGCTTTGTTACGGAATCGGGACTGTATGCAGCAGGCGCTCGATCACCAGTTTGCTTTTTTGGTTGCCGGTGGTAATTAGGCGATGGGCCAACACATAGGGCGCTAGAAACTTCACATCATCGGGAATGGCATAGTCGCGTCCGTCTAGAAAGGCTTGGGCCTGTACCGCTCGCTGTAGGGCAACCGTACCGCGCGGGCTGACGCCTAAAATCACCTCTTCATCCTGACGGGTGGCGCGCACCAGTTCCAGCATATATTGCTGCAAGTGAGTTTCTACCCGCACCTGGGCACAGAGCTGCCGTAGGGTTTGCACATCGGCTAACGAAATACAGGGCGTCAGTTCCTCTACGGTGATTCCTTGCTGCAACCGCTGCAACATCTGCAATTCCTCTTCAGCGCTGGGGTAGCCCAAACTAAACGAGAGGGCAAACCGATCCATCTGGGCTTCGGGGAGGGGGAACGTGCCCTGATATTCCACCGGGTTCTGGGTAGCAATTACAAAAAATGGCCGCGGCACATGGCGGGAAACCCCATCAGTTGTCACCTGCTGTTCTTCCATTACTTCCAGCAAGGCAGACTGAGTGCGGGGCGTTGCCCGGTTAATTTCGTCAGCTAGCAGCACATTGGCAAACACCGGACCCGGCAAAAACTCGAATTCTCCCTTGCTGGGATTCCAAATATTGGTGCCCGTCACATCCGCCGGTAGCAAATCAGGCGTACACTGAATCCGCTGGAACTGTCCGTCAATCGACCGAGCTAACGACTTCGCCAACAGAGTCTTGCCCACACCAGGCACATCTTCGAGCAGCGCATGGCCGCCAGAAAACAGGGCCACCAAGACCAGCCGAATCGCCTCACTTTTACCGACAATGGTTTGACCTAGATGTTCAATCAGCCGCTCGACCGTTGCTCTCATGCCATCCTCGCTTTTGGGTTCTCAGCATTAGTCATACCCACGGATTGTCAAATTGTGACCAGCCAAGGGACAGAAATCCGGTGATGGCTGTTATTCGTCATTCGTCGCCAACTGCCCTCAATCTTCTGACTCCTGGCTCCCGTCGGCTGACGCTCTGGGAAGCCTGGCTCCTGGCTCCTTAGCAATTTAGGATTCCAGCTAAACCTGCTGAGCTGCCAACCCTAATCGCGCTTGCTCGGCATCCCGCTGAATTTGTGCCTTCAAGTCATCCAGAGAGGTGAACTTCTGCTCAGGCCGCAAAAACTGTTCCAAACTCACGGTCAAGGTTTGGCCGTATAAATCGCCGCTCCAGTCCAACAAATGCACCTCGACGCTGATCTGCTGACCGTCTACCGTAGGTCGATAGCCAATATTCATCACGCCAGGTTGTTGACCCAGTTCTGCCGACTTCACCCAAACGCTGTAAACGCCACAGCAGGGCAAAAATTTGTCATCGGGTAGCTGCAAATTCGCCGTTGGAAAGCCGATTGTGCGGCCCAACTGTTTGCCGGTTATCACTTCACCAACTAGGGTGTAGGGCCGACCCAGGAGTTGGTTGGCGCGATTCAAATCGCCTTGACTGAGGGCTTGACGAATCGCTGAACTGCTAATTCGTTCTCCCTGATGCAAATGCAAGCTTGCCACCTCGACCGGAATGCCGTACTGCGCCGCAATTCGCTGCAAATCCGCTATTGTTCCGGCTCGCTTGCGGCCAAACCGAAAATCCTGCCCAACGCTAATCCACCTAGCTTGGAGGCGCTCTACTAAAATCTGTTCCACAAACTCCTGAGGCGTCAGATTCGCCAGTGCCCAATCAAACGGCAGCAAAACCAGTTGCTCAATGCCAAGGGTCTGGAGATATTGCGCCTTCTCAGAGATTGGCGTTAGCAGCAAACGCCGCTGACCTGTAAAAAATTCTTGCGGGTGTGGGTAAAAGGTAACAACCGTTGGTATGGGTGCTGCATCTGTACCAAAACTGCCTGTCTCCGAACTGACACCATGAACTGCCCCAGCCAGAACAGGCAAACCAACTCGCGCTGCCACAGCCACTGGTTCAATTACGCGCTGATGCCCCCGGTGTACCCCGTCAAAATTTCCTAGGGCAATCACCGTCGGTGTTTTAATCGTTTCTAGAGAAGAAGTTATCCACACGCTTTACATTTTGACACATAACGGCTGACTTCGTAAGCCATGTTCCGCAACTAGGTCCGCAACTAAATTCCGCAACTAAATTCCGCAACTAAATTCCGCAACTAAATTCCGCAACTAAATTCCGCAACTGGCGGCTGACTGTTTAATCTGGTCACAGCATCGACTAAACAGAAGCCTGGGTCAAACCGCCGCTTTCGAGTCGGCTCTGATACTCTCAGCATTGGAATTTTCTTTAGCATGGTCAGCGTTGGAATCGACGTTCACAGCAGACAGCAGATCAATCTCTAAGCCTTCCCACGCCACTAAGCTATTGGGAAATTGCCGTGCCGTATCTGCTTTGACCTGATCCATGAAATTATCATCGTGCAGCGGATCGTGGTGGAAAATCACTAGCTTTTTGACATTCGCGGCCCGAGCTACTTTGACGGCTTCTTGCCAGGTCGAATGGCCCCAGCCCACTTTACTCGATTGTTCGCAGTGGTACTCTTCGTCGGTGTAGGTGGCGTCATAGATCAGCACATCGGCATGGCGAGCCAGCCAGAGGACATTTTCATCTAGGCGATCGGGATAGTGCTCGGTATCGGTAATGTAGGCCAGCGCGTGCCCTCGCCAGTTGACTCGATAGCCAACCGCTTCGCCGGGGTGATTCAGCAGGGCATTTTCGACCAGCACCTCACCCACGCGCACCGTTTCGCCCATTTCCAGGTCATAGAACTTCAGGTCTGCTCCCATAATTTGCAGCGGGACCGGAAAGTTGGGATGCAGCATCTGGTCGTTGAGCCGCTGCTCAATCGTTGAGCCGTTAGGAGCCACGGCTCCATAGATGTGAAACTGGTTGCCCTTGACAAACGCCGGCACAAAAAACGGAAACCCTTGAATATGGTCCCAGTGGGAATGGGTAAAAAACAGGTGGGCTTCCACTGGCATCTGCGACAGCAGCGATTGACCCAAGACCCGCAAGCCGGTGCCACCATCAAAAATCAAGCGATGGCCGCCAACCTGGACTTCGATACAGGACGTGTTGCCACCGTACCGCACCGTACTCTGCCCCGGACAAGCAATACTGCCTCTCACTCCCCAAAAACGAACCGTGAATTGGTCTTGCTTATTCGACATGAGCGTTTCTCGCCAGATTTCACCACGCCTGAGTGAATGATTGTGTTTAGATTGTGCTTGGCCTCTACTTTAGCCTGGTTCCAGTCTCAAATACTTTAGGTGAATGCTTGCAGTAGTCGCTCGGTCTGGAATTATTTAAAGTCAATTCAGAATCATTAATTCTCGGTCCGGAAGGTGCGCCTGATTCGCAAGTGCGTCTGAAGATTGCTCAGACATGATCCTAAATTGCCTCAATCGGTCTGTTCAGATTGATTTGCCCAGACTAAGTTTGCCCAAATTAAGCCTAATCCAACCCAGTCATCCTAACTAGGGCTAAAAACTGCAAGTGACCTGTAAATGGCTTGAATTACTCGTTCTTGCTAGCGTTGCCAATAGGTCAGCTCTATCAATCAGACTTATCAATCAGATTCGGGAGTGCTAACGAGACGCCAGCAACGAGCCGATGTTCGCACTCTATCCGATCAGGTTGAGTAACGTAATAACTGCTTGTTGCTATCGTTCCTTGCTATCGTACTGACCGGTGGTCGGAAAAATTAGCTGGGGACAACGAGTATGCGATTGTCAAATTTCGCTGTAGGGCATGCCATTGGCACGGGTATCCACAGTCTAAATTTGCTCTCTCCATACATATTAGGAAAACTAGCACTTCTACGGCCACTCCATACAAGAGTTGAAGCTTGACTACAAAATCTTTACAGAATTCTAGAACCGCCGGTAGGCCGAGCTTCAGGACGGATGAACGTGGTAGAACTGGCGATTTTGTAACTGGGTAATACCAACGGCACAGGTGAGGTCATATTGCAGTGGGGTCACGGTAATGTAGTTTTGCCGAATCGCTTGAACATCGGTGGGAATTTGTTGAAACCAGGCCAAATCCAGATTAACTCCCTTGAGCTTAAAGGCTTCTACCGATTCCAGCTCGGGGTCGGCGCTGTCTTCGATCACTTCACCAGCTAGCCAGTAGTAGGTTTTGCCCCTCGGATCAACTCGCTTTTCAAACTGATCAAAATAGCGCCGCACGCCTTGACGAGTAATCACTACACCGGCGATTTCCGCCTCACTCACTGCGGGAACATTGACATTCAGCAGCGTCGCTTGAGGCAGCGGACCGTGGCTGAGCTGTTCGAGCAGCATTTCGGCGAAATTGGCCGCCGGTTGAAAATCCTGGGCGGAGAAGCTAGTCAGACTGAAGGCAATGCTGGGAATGCCCTCGATCACGCCTTCCATCGCCGCCGACACCGTGCCGGAATAAAGCACATCAGTGCCTAGGTTAGAGCCATGATTAATCCCAGACAGCACCATATCAGGCGGTTCCGCCAGCAGTGCTCCCAAAGCCAGCTTGACACAATCCGACGGCGTTCCCGAACAAGCCCAAGCCTGAATCGCCGGATGGAACACCGACTCGACCTGATCAGCCCGGATGGGTTTATGCAAAGTCAGACCATGCCCGGTGGCAGACCGTTCCCGATCTGGACAAACGACTGTAATTTCATGCCCAGCCGCCGCCAATGTATTTGCCAGGGTGCGGATACCCAACGCAAAAATGCCGTCATCGTTGCTAATCAAAAGCTTCATGGAAATGCCAAAGAAGAAATAGGAGGGTTAACTTTGAATGGGTTTGGATGGGTGGACGATCCAAATCCAGTTTAGAGGGCGAATGGTGCGGATTTGGAATTGGCTACCGAACTGGCGGGCTGGGTTCTGCCTTCTACTTATTTTTTGCGGTTTCTCTGGTGACCCATCGCTAAATCCACGAGCGGACCTTTTACACTGGTAAGGTAGACTGAATCAACGGCGGTACAGGCCGCCCTAACCGGCGGTCAGAAAACTCGGGTCCACGTTTTCGTTCTTTAGCGTCTCTTCAATACGTTCAGGTATGAGCAATCTGGAAACTCAATTAGCGGCACTGCGCCAAGAAGCTCAGCAGGCCATCGCCAACAGCTCCACTCTCGAAGACTTGGAACAGCTCCGGATTAAGTACCTGGGCAAAAAAGGCAGCCTGTCTCAAGTGTTGGGCGGTATGGGTAAGCTTAGCGCTGAGGAACGGCCTCGAATCGGTGCATTGGCCAACGAAGTCAAAGATGCCCTGCAAACTGACCTCGATCAAAAGCGAGCCGCCCTGCAAGCCGCTCAAATTGAAGCGCAGCTAGAAGCCGAAGCGCTGGATGTGACCATGCCGGGAGTATACCGGCTGCAAGGCCATACCCACCCGCTCACTAGCACGATCGACCGCATGATCGATATTTTTGTGGGGCTGGGCTACACGGTGGCAACCGGACCCGAAATGGAAACCGATTACTACAACTTCGAAGCGCTCAACTTCCTGCCCGACCATCCCGCCCGCGACATGCAGGATACGCTCTACCTACCCGATGGCAATATCCTCAGAACCCACACCTCGTCGGTGCAGATTCGCTACATGGAAGAAAACGACCCGCCGGTGCGGATTGTAATGCCGGGGCGCTGCTACCGCCGCGATACCGTAGATGCCACCCACTCTGCCGTGTTTCACCAACTCGAAATTCTGGCCGTAGACGAAGGATTGACCTTCACCGATCTGCGCGGCACAATCAAAGTTTTTCTAGAAGCCATGTTTGGCGAGATCCCGATTCGCTTCCGGCCTAGCTTTTTCCCTTTTACCGAACCCTCAGCAGAAGTGGATGTACAGTGGCGCGGTCGTTGGCTTGAGGTGATGGGCTGCGGCATGGTAGACCCGAATGTGCTCAAAGCGGTTGGCTATGATCCGGAAGTGTACACTGGCTTTGCCGCTGGATTGGGCGTGGAGCGAATTGCGATGGTGCTGCACCAAATCGACGATATCCGCCGCCTCTATGCCAGCGATCTGAGATTCCTGAAGCAGTTTTAAGAAAAGTTTTGAGTGTTGAATTTTGAGTTTTGAGTTGGCGATCAAGAGTATGCCTTATCACCTAGTTTGACTAAATAGCTTGCCAAGGCAGGCTTTGTCTATATAGGCGCAATAGGCGCGGCTTAACCGCCGGAATTCTAAACCGTTCCCACTGCCGGAACCCGTTCTGGCAGCAGCGTCAACACCTCAACTCCATCTTGCGTGACAGCAATCGTGTGCTCGAATTGGGCTGAGAGCTTGCGGTCTTTGGTGACGGCGGTCCATTTATCGGCCAAAATTTCGACTTCATAGGTACCTTCGTTGATCATCGGCTCAATTGTGAAAACCATGCCGGGTCTGAGTTTTTTGCCTTTACCGCGAGTGCCATAGTGGGGAATTTGGGGACCAGAGTGAAAGATGCGCCCCACCCCATGACCAACAAAATCGCGCACCACCGAGAAGCCATTGGCTTCTGCATATTCTTGAATCGCCGCGCCAATATCCCCAATTCTGGCCCCCGGCTTTACCGCTCGAATACCACGCCACATACACTCTTCGGTTACTTCCACCAGCTTGCGGGCCAGCGGCGATGGCTCACCCACAAAAAACGTGCGAGAGGTGTCACCGTGATAGCCGTCCAGTAAAGGCGTGACATCGATATTGATAATGTCGCCGTCTCTCAGAATTTGCTTGGCGCTGGGAATGCCGTGGCACACCACCTCATTGACGCTAGTACAAATCGACTTAGGGAACGGATTGTCGCTGCCGCTGGGGTAGCCCAAGGGGGCACTTTTGGCTCCACGCGCCTGGGTCCATTCCTCTGCCGCATCGTTGAGTTCCAGCGTGCTGACTCCTGACTGCACCATCGGTTCCAGATAGTCCAACAGCTCAGCAGCCATGCGCCCCGCTTGACGCATTTTTTCAATTTCTCGGCTTGACAGCAAGACAATCGGTTCTTGATCCATGACGGCGTTTTGTTTGTTACCTCTCCATTCTTTAATTTAGCCCCGCTACGCCCAATTGCGCCGAAAATCCTTTTGCTGATTCCTCCAGAATGGTGGGTTAGAGAGCGACGATCTCTGGTAGATTTAGCGGAGTATCCGTAAGAAGATCAACTCAGCAGCGCATGAAAGTTCTAGTTATTGGTGGTGATGGCTATTGCGGTTGGGCAACTGCACTCTACCTGTCCAACAAAGGGCACGAAGTTGCCATTTTAGATAATTTGATTCGTCGGCATTGGGATGCAGAGCTGTGCATCGAGACCTTGACGCCGATTACTCCCATTCAAACCCGGTTGCAGCGGTGGAAAGATTTGACTGGGAAAACCATTGAACTGTTCATTGGCGATATTAACAACTACGAGTTCCTCAAGCAGGCCATGCTGAAATTTGAGCCGGATGCGGTGGTGCATTTCGGTGAGCAGCGGTCGGCTCCCTTTTCGATGATCGATCGGGAACATGCGGTTCTGACTCAGGTGAACAATGTGGTCGGCACACTCAACCTGCTCTATGTCATGCATGACCATTTCCCCAACTGCCACTTGGTGAAGCTGGGCACGATGGGTGAATATGGCACGCCCAACATCGACATTGAAGAAGGCTACATCACAATTGAACACAACGGGCGCAAAGATACCCTCCCTTACCCCAAACAGCCCGGTTCCTTCTACCACCTCAGCAAGGTGCATGACTCGCACAACATTCATTTCGCCTGTCGTATCTGGGGCTTGCGCGCCACTGACCTGAACCAAGGCGTGGTCTACGGCGTCCTCACCGAAGAAACTGGCATGGACGAACTGCTGATCAACCGCCTCGATTACGACGGCATCTTCGGCACAGCGCTCAACCGTTTCTGTATTCAGGCCGCCATCGGTCATCCGCTTACTGTCTATGGCAAAGGCGGCCAAACTCGTGGCTTCCTCGACATCCGCGATACGGTGCGCTGCATCGAGATTGCCGTCAACAATCCAGCCGAGGCCGGAGAGTTCCGCGTCTTCAACCAGTTCACCGAAATGTTTAGCGTCGGTGATTTAGCCCTAATGGTGAAGCAAGCAGGCAACTCGATGGGTCTGAATGTTGAGATCAACCATTTGGAAAATCCCAGAATTGAAAAAGAAGAGCATTACTTTAACGCCAGAAATACGAAGCTGATTGATCTCGGTTTGCAGCCCCATTACCTGTCCGACTCGCTGCTCGACTCGCTGCTCAACTTCAGCATCAAATACAAGAACCGAGTAGACGAGAAGCAGATTCTGCCCAAGGTGAAATGGAAAGGCTGAGCCAATGCGAGCTGTAGCGCTGTTGGTGCTGGTTGTGTTTCCTGGTTTCGGTTTCACAGCAGTAAGCACCTATTGGCTGTGGCGCGATTGGGCAGCCCTTACGGCTAGTCATCAACGGTATATGCAGGTAGCAACGGCAAACCCAACCCAAACTGATTTGATGATCGCTGCTGCGGCTGAAACCCGCCACCGGATCAACTGTTTTGCCGGAAGGAGTGGGGGGTTTTGCTGGGAAGCGTGGTTTGGGCAATTGGGATTCACGGCCTCTGCACCACGGCTTGCCGATCCTACCCCTCTCCTCAACTCTGTGTCTTTAACTTGAAATGCCCCTATGCGGATTGCCCTCTTCACCGAAACTTTCTTGCCCAAAGTCGATGGTATTGTGACTCGTCTGAGCCACACGGTTGATCATTTGCAGCGGATGGGCGATCAGGTACTGGTGATTTCCCCCGATGGCGGGTTGAATGAATATCGGGGAGCCAAAATCTACGGCATTCCCGGTTTTCCGCTGCCGCTGTATCCCGAACTGAAACTGGCCCTGCCCCGCCCTGCGATTCGGCAAGAGCTAGCCGCCTTTCAGCCCGATTTGATCCATATCGTCAACCCGGCGGTACTGGGACTGGGTGGCTTGTACTATGCCAAATCCTTAGACGTGCCCCTGGTTGCCTCCTATCACACTCATTTGCCCAAATACCTGGAGCACTATGGCCTAGGGATGCTGGAAGGCGTGATGTGGGAATTGCTCAAAGCCGTGCATAACCAGGCTCAGCTCAACCTCTGTACCTCAACCGCAATGCAGGAGGCCCTAACCTCCCACGGGATTGAACGAGTTGAAGTGTGGCAAAAGGGCGTTGATACCGAACTGTTCCATCCCAGCCTTGCTAGCCGCGAGGTGCGAAGTCACCTGTCGCAGGGCCATCCTGACAGTCCGATTTTGCTATATGTGGGGCGGCTGTCAGCCGAGAAAGAAATCGACCGAATCAAGCCGGTGCTAGAGGCCATCCCAGACGCTCGCTTAGCGCTGGTTGGCGATGGTCCCTACCGGGCGGATCTAGAAAAACACTTTGCTGGCACGGCCACCCATTTTGTTGGCTACCTCACTGGCCGCGATCTGGCAGCCGCCTTTGCCTCAGCCGATGCGTTTATTTTTCCATCGCGGACCGAAACTCTGGGCCTCGTGCTGCTCGAAGCCATGGCGGCAGGATGCCCAGTCATTGCAGCCAACGCCGGTGGCATCCCCGATATCGTCACCGACGGAGTCAACGGCTATCTCTTCGATCCGACAGATGAGCAGGGAGCCACTACTGCAACCCAACGATTGCTCGCCAATCCGCAAGAACGCGATACCTTGCGACAAAATGCCCGTCAGGAAGCCGAACGCTGGGGCTGGGCAGCGGCAACCCGTCAACTGCAAGGGTTTTACCATGCGGTGCTGGAGCGGTCACTACTCTCAGCAGCCTAGTGGAACAGTTTAGCCCAAGGGTTAGTGATGCAACGAAATACATCGTCCAAGTACGTGGTCAGCGTCTCACTGGCGGCCTAGGAGGTTACCAGCCGCGAATCAATTGCGGCCTAATTGGGAACGTCTGCTGTAGGCGCAGCCCTCTCGCAGAGTAGCAGACTAGACAAGGGTTTTAGTCTACTACCCTGCGGGAACGCAAGCGTATGAGTGGACTTGCTTCATTAGCCTGCGATTCATCTGCCGGCGGGTCAGCCAACGAAGCAATACAGAGCCATTTACAGAGCCATTTACAGAGCCATTTACAGAGCCATATTTGTCAGCACCAGCTTGCCCCTTTCGGGTTTTCTGGTGGTTGCCATAATTTCTACGCTTAATGAATTGATACCAAGCTGCTAGTTTAGTCAAGCCGGTGGGAACCCTGAATTTGAAACCCGAAAGCGCCCCGACAGCAGACCATTAGCGGTCAAACGCACGCAGAAATCAGCAACTCATTTGCGCCAGCACAAGCAGTGATTTCTACGCTGCAACCAGTAGTTGATCTCGCTGTAGAGGAATTCTAGGGTTTGGGTTACTTTTGACCTGGGAGCTCAGCCACTTAAGCATCTATGACAGCTTCATTCTCTCATTTGCCCCATCAGGAGTTGGCTGACAACAATGCACCCGTCAGTCAGCGACGAGAAAGTTTCAGTATCGAAGCAGAAAGCGCAGCGTCCACCCTTCTGGCACTTCAGACACCTCAACAATCTCCTAGGCGGCCAGCTTCCAACCCCTGTTCTGCAGCCCGAGAAGTCGGTGGGGTAATTGATATCATGCCCCACAGCTCCACGGATACGCCCCAAGCAACCACAGCAGTCGTTAACCGGGAGCAGTTTTCTCAGGCCCAACCTGTTAGGGTTGAGGAGTCCAGCCTACCGCATGCTAGCTCGGAAAGCGCTTTGGCAACGTCAAAAGGTTCCTTCTCCGCCTTCTTGGCTCCATTGACCCAAGACACCTTCAAGCAGGTGGTTGCAGATGTCGAGCAAAAACTGCGCGTGGTCAACCAGACCCTCTCAATTCTGGACAACGTGCTGGATTCGCAGGGGTTTGACGCCATCCTCAACGAGATGCTGCGCTCGATTACCCTCAAGACTGGGGAGTTGCTCAACGCCGACCGCACCACGATTTTTCTACTCGATGAAGAACGAGACGAACTCTGGTCGATTGTCGCCAAGGATGAAGCGGGCAATAATCTAGAACTGAGAATTCCCAAGACCGTCGGCATTGCTGGAGAAGTCGCCACCCGCAAACAAGTGGTGAATATTCCCTACGATTTCTATCAAGATGTCCGCTCGGTTGCGGCGCAAGAGTTTGACAAAAAGAACAGCTATCGCACCTATTCGATGTTGGCCCTGCCGCTGCTGGATGATCAAGGCGATTTGGTGGCCGTGGTGCAATTGATCAACAAGTTGAAGCCGGTTCATGACCCGCTGGCGCCGCTCGAAGAAAAGATCGACCTAGCTGGCTTTACGGCCCAAGACGAAGCAGTGTTTCGGGATTTTGCCCCGTCGATTCGCTTGATTTTGGAATCCTCCCGCTCGTTTTATCGAGCCACGCAGCAGCAGCGAGCCGCCTCGGCCCTGATGAAGGCCACCAAAGCCCTGAGCCAGAGCAGCCTTGACCTAGAGGAAACCCTCAGCAAGGTGATGGAAGAAGCCAAGGAGCTGATGCAGGCAGATCGCAGTACCCTGTGGCTGTTGGATCGGGAACGGGAACAACTCTGGACCAAACTGCCCATCGACGGCAAGCTGCAAGAAATTCGTATTCCAATGGGGGCTGGATTTGCGGGTCACGTAGCCACAACCGGAGAGCCGGTACTGATTCCGTTTGACCTCTATGACCACCCCAACGCCGATACGGCCAAAGAAACCGACAAGAAAACCGGCTACCGCACCTGCAGCATGCTCTGTATGCCGGTGTTCAATGCTGATGGCGAACTGATTGCCGTAACGCAACTGATCAACAAAAAGCGGCAGGGAGACTTTCCGCCCTATGATCCGGTGAATTATCCGGAAGCGCCAGAATGCTGGAAGGCCAGCTTCAACGGCAACGACCAGGAATTCATGAAAGCCTTCAATATTCAGGCAGGCGTCGCCCTCCAAAATGCCAAGCTGTTCGCTACCGTCAAGCAACAGGAACAGCTGCAGCGCGATATCCTGCGGTCGCTCTCCAACGGGGTAATTTCTACTGACCGAGAAGGGCGAATTATTGCCGCCAACGAAAGTGCGCGCCAGCTCCTCGGCCTCACAGAAACCGCCCTGCTAGAAGGCCAATTTGTGGCCGATCTGATTCAGCTAGAAAAAGGCGATTTCCCCAAGTGGTTCCGGGCGGCGCTCGCTCCCGAAGATGAAAAAAGTCGGCAGCAGTATTACCCAGACCAAACCCTATTGTCGGTTACCGGCCAAGAGCAGCACAGCGTCCACCTGTCGATCAACACAATTGCCGATGCCAACGACTACCGCCAAATCTCTGGGGCGCTGGTAGTCATGGATGACATCAGCGACGAAAAGCGGCTGAAGAGCACCATGTACCGCTACATGACCCAAGAACTGGCCGAACAGCTCCTCAGCAGTGGCGATGCCAAACTAGGCGGCGATCGCAAAGAAGTGTCAGTCCTGTTCTCTGATATTCGCAGCTACACCACCCTGACCGAAAACATGGAAGCCGAAGAGGTGGTCGCCATGCTGAACGAATACTTCGAGACGATGGTAGATGCTGTCTTTGCCTACAAAGGCACGCTGGATAAGTATATCGGCGATGCGATTATGGCGGTTTACGGTTCACCGCTGCCCTTGGACGATCACGCCTGGATGGCGACCCAAACGGCCTTGGAAATGCGAACTCGTCTGGCGCACTTTAACGCAAACCGTCCGGCGCATCGCAAAATTCGGATTGGCATTGGCATCAACTCCGACTGTGTGATCAGCGGCAACATTGGCTCTAGCAAACGCATGGAGTTTACCGCAATCGGAGATGGGGTCAATCTCGGCTCGCGATTGGAAGGAGCCAGCAAGCACTACGGCTGTGACATTGTGATCAGCGAGAACACCTACCAGCCCTGCGCGGATCGAATCTGGGCCAGAGAGCTGGACTGCATTCGCGTCAAGGGAAAGAGTAAGCCAGTCAATATCTACGAACTCGTGGGCCTCCGTTCCGAGCCGCTGCCCGACACAAAAGCGCGCGCCATTGATCTCTACCATCAGGGCCGACAGCACTATCTCAACCGCAAATTTGCCAGCGCTATGAGTGCCTTCGCAACGATCCTAGAAGATATTGATCATCAAGATAAGGCAGCCTACATGCATCTAAAGCGCTGCGAGCACTGGCTGAGCAACCCACCTACCGATGCACTCTGGGATGAGGGCGTTTGGACAATGGAAGAGAAATAGCCTGCGCCGTCTGCCGCTTTGCCCTAGCCTCGATTGTGCAGACGGCTGTGCAAGCTAGGGCTGAAACGGATTTTCGCCGATACCCAGCTCTTTTTTGCTGCGTTTGAGCTGTTTCCACAAGGCATGAATTTGCTGATAGGACTCTTCCGGGGAAAGCTTACCGTTAGTTTGCAGGCCGCAGATGAGACTGACCCGATGCGCAAACTCCTGCAAGTTGGCGTTAAAAACCAGATTTTCCGGCTGTACCGAACCCCGGTAGTGACTGTGGGGATAGAGAAAATCGTAGCGATCGACCATCAGCCGCCTCCTTAATCAGAATTTAAGTAGAAATCTTAACCATTCTTAATTAATCACTTGGTTAACCAGCTCTTAATCTGATCTTAACCTCAATAGAGTGAAATCGCCTACCCCTCAAGGGGTGAAATAACTTCACAAACCTTGGAGCTTCGGGATATTTGGGAGATGCTCCTGGGCCAGGTTAAACTCTTCCTCTCACCCAAAAACAGGTTGCAGCGAAAAATGCCCCGTCAATTTCGTCCTAGATTAGTCCTGTGGCTAGGAAGCATAAAACATGTTGGGCCAGAAAACAGAGAGAATTTAAACCTATTGACAAACTGGGCCACTATTTGGGAGTCCTTGCCCGGTAGAATGATTAAGTTCGCTTAAAACTTTCCTTTCTCCTGCTGCAATGACGGCCCACTCCATCGTTTACGAAGGCAAAGCTAAAATCCTCTACACAACGGATGATCCAAACGTTCTGTTGACCTATTTCAAGGACGACGCGACCGCATTTAATGCCCAGAAGCGCGGCAGTATTGCTGGCAAGGGTGAGATGAATTGCGCAATTTCAAGCCATCTGTTTCAGCTTTTGGAAGCGCAGGGCATTGCCACCCACTGGTTAGGGCGACCAACTCCCAACGAAATGCAGGTCCGGGCCGTAAAAATTTTGCCTTTAGAAGTCGTGGTCAGGAACATTGCTGCCGGTAGCCTCTGTCAACAAACAGGGATACCTCTGGGAACGGTACTAAAGGAGCCGTTGGTAGAGTTTTACTACAAGAATGACTCGTTGGGCGATCCACTGCTAACGCCCGATCGCCTACGGTTGCTAGAGTTGGCAACTCCAGACCAGGTCGAGCAACTGCGCTCCACCGCCTTGCAAATCAATCAGGTGCTGACTGACTTTTTTCAGAAGTGTGGCATCACGCTGGTAGATTTCAAGCTGGAATTTGGCCTCGATGCGAATCAAAGGCTGCTGTTGGCTGATGAAATTAGTCCAGATACCTGTCGGCTCTGGAATCAGGCAGACTCTGATCCAAGCCAGCGGGTGCTCGACAAAGATCGATTCCGTCATGATTTAGGCAATGTAGAGGCCGCCTACCGACAGGTGCTAGACCGAGTTCTGGCACAACCGGTTCAACCGTAAGGTGAAGCAATGCTGTAAAATTGCTCCGTTACATTTGTACATCTTCCCAATTTCCAGTTTTCTTTAGATTGTTCGATTCTGACCTGTTCTTACTTGGTCGTTCGGTGTGTGGAAGTGCCAAATTATTTGAACTGTATGCAAGTATCTCCTTTTGTGCTGGCAGCCTTAACTGCCTCTGCGGCGCTTGGCGTTGCCAACCCAGTCAAAGCACAGTCGCCTGACTCTGTGGAACCCAATCCTGGGGCTGTCAACAGCGTGGAGTACGCAGAATCTGCAGAATCTACAGATAGCCTCAATCTTGATTTTAAGCCAGACTCTTTTGAAGGCGATGACGCTACTCTGGCTTCAGTATCAGAAATCGGGACGCCGGAAACTGCGGCTGCTCAATCGATTGAACAGCCGGTTGAACAACCATCGGACTTGCAGGCACTAGAACTAGCCCAAGACGCACCAGAACCCACTCCGACTGAACCCAGTGGTCCGGCTGAGGCGGCCCCTGAAACGTTGGAATTCGACTTTGGAGAGCCAGCACCATCTGAGCCAAGTACCAGCCCAGTAACCGATCCGGCAACAGCTCCAGCCACGGATCCAACCACGGAGGTGGACCAGGCACCCCAACCGTCTGAGTCGATTGGCGAACCCGCACCAGATAGTTTACCGGCCAGTCCGGAGGTTCCGCCTACGGCCGAGCCAAGTCCGACCCAAGCGCCGGCTCCCACAGAAACGGCCCAGCCAGAACCAAGAGTACTGGTTTCCGAAGTGGTGGTTTCTGGTGCTGAAGGCGAGCTGCTAGATGAAGTTTATCGCGTGATTCGGACCCAACCAGGACGCACCACTACGCGCTCCCAACTCCAGGAAGATATCAACGCCATTTTCGCCACCGGCTTTTTCTCGAACGTGCAGGCAATTCCGGAAGACACGCCCCTGGGGGTGAGAGTCACCTTTGCCGTGCAGCCTAACCCACCCCTGCGCTCGGTCCAGCTCGAAGGTAGCGTTCTGGAAACGATCGAGTACGAAGGTGAAGAAGTGCCAGTGCAGGAGGCCGTCGATCGCATCTTCGGAGAGCAATATGGGCAAACAGCCAATCTGCGTGGCTTACAAGTCGGTATTGAACGACTAAACCAACTCTATCAAGACAATGGCTATGTGCTAGCCCAGGTCATTTCAGCACCCGAAATTTCTCCAGATGGGGTCGCCACCCTAGAAGTAGCAGAAGGCCTAATCGAAGACATCGAGATCCGGTTCCTCGACCGAGAAGGATCGGCTGTAGATGAGGAGGGCAATCCAATTCGTGGGCGTACCCGTCCGTTTATCATCACCCGCGAGTTTGAATCCCAACCTGGAGAGGTGTTTAACCAGAACCAGATTCAGCAGGATTTGCAACGCGCCTTTGGATTGGGCATCTTCGAAGATCTGAATATTTCGCTTAATCCGGGACAAGATCCACGTCAAGTCGATGTGATTGTGAATGTGACCGAGCGCCGTACTGGTTCACTGGCCGCCAGCGTAGGTGTGAGTTCGACGAGTGGTTTGTTTGGTGCTGTTAGCTTGCAGGAGCAAAACCTGGGCGGCAACAACCAGCGGCTGAGCGCCGAGGTGCAGGTGGGGCAGCGAGACTTGCTGTTTGATATCAGCTTCACCGATCCGTGGATCGCTACCGACCCCAATCGAACCTCTTACAC
Organism: Leptolyngbya sp. NK1-12; assembly: GCF_032598965.1. Classification (NCBI taxonomy): domain Bacteria; kingdom Bacillati; phylum Cyanobacteriota; class Cyanophyceae; order Leptolyngbyales; family Leptolyngbyaceae; genus Leptolyngbya; species Leptolyngbya sp. NK1-12. The sequence goes on along the minus strand of NZ_CP053586.1, from coordinate 2,631,196 downwards.
CGTCAATGCCTTCGGGCGGGAATCGATTTCGCTCGTGTTTGATGGCGGTGAGCGCGATGTTGATTTGCCTAATGGCGATCGGCCCAGGGTGCGGCGATTTGGCGGCGGCATTAGCTTTGCCCGTCCGCTGGATAATGGCTGGCGGGCTTCGTTAGGCTTGCAGTACCAAAACATTTCAATTCGCGATTCTGATGGTCGAGTGACGCCTCGCGACGAGTTTGGCAATCTGCTCAGCTACAACCGCGACGGCACCGATAACCTGGCAACTGTACAGTTTTCCGCCTCGCAAGACCTCCGCAATGACCCAGTGCAGACAACCAGCGGCTCGGTGTTGCGCTTGAGTACAGAGCAGGCTCTTGGCCTTGACAGTATTTTCTACAACCGACTGCGAGCCAGCTACAGCTACTACATCCCCGTGCGGCTGATTGAATTTACCGAAGGCTGCCAGCAGGAAGATCCTAGCCCCAGCGATTGTCCACAAACGCTCGCCTTGAATGTGCAGGGTGGCACCATCCTGGGAGACTTTCCCCCCTATGAGGCATTCTCCCTCGGCGGTACAGACTCGGTGCGTGGCTATGATGCGGGTGATCTGGCCAGCGGCAAGAGCTACCTCCAGGCCACAATCGAATATCGCTTCCCAATTTTCAATATTGTTAGCGGTGCGCTATTCCTAGATGCTGGTACCGACTTAGGATCGGGCGATCAGGTGCAGGGGGATCCAGCTGGAATTCGAGACAAACCGGGATCTGGATTTGGTTATGGCGTGGGTATCCGGGTGCAGTCCCCGCTGGGCCAAATCCGCGTAGACTATGCCATTAACGATGATGGCGAAAACCGAATTCACTTCGGCATTGGTGAGCGATTCTAGGAGGCAGATTTGGTCTAGAAAAATCCTAGTGGGCAGTAGGTGTGAGCAGAGGACAACGAATGAAGGGCGTGGGTGCGCGGGAACCGGAAACTAACCAAGCGGTAGCAGTGGACTTGGCCTCTGACTGTTCAGCTTTGTCCTGCCTATTGGCTCCGCAACAGCATACCCTCGCCAGCGAGTTCACCCGATCCGGCGTAGGTCTGCATTCTGGGATCACTACTCAGGTCAAGGTTTTACCAGCTCCAGCCAACTCAGGCCGCTATTTTGTCCGGATAGATTTGCCCGACCAGCCCCAAGTAGCCGCTCAAATCGGCCAAGTGCATCAAACGATCTTGTCTACCGAATTAATCAATGGTGCAGCCACGGTACGCACGGTAGAACACCTCCTGGCAGCCCTCAGCGGCATGGGCATTGACAACGCCCGCATCGAAATTGATGGTTTAGAAGTACCGCTATTGGATGGTTCGGCGCTAGGCTGGGTTGAGGCAATTGGGCAGGTTGGCATCGTATCCCAGTCGGCCATGCGTCCTCGGTGGCAGTTAACCCAACCCGTTTGGATTCAAGAGGGTGATGCATTTGTGGCAGCGTTACCAGCAGCGGAACTGCGCTTCACCTACGGGATTGACTTTAGCCTACCGGCGATCGGCAATCAGTGGTATAGTTGGTCGCCAAGTCAGGAAATTAGCCAGGAGATCAGCCAGGAAAGTTTTGCGACAGCGGTAGCTCCAGCCCGCACCTTTGGATTGGCTCATCAAATCGAGCAACTCCAACAGCGCGGCTTAATCAAAGGAGGCAGCCTGGACAATGCCTTGGTTTGCAGCGAATCGGGCTGGATAAATCCGCCGTTGCGATTTTCAAATGAACCAGCGCGTCATAAACTTTTAGATTTAGTAGGAGACTTAAGTTTGTTGGGGTATTTTCCCCAGGCTCATTTTCTGGCTTACAAGGCGAGTCATCACCTGCACACTCGGCTGGCTCACCAGTTGACACAGTTTTTGACTGGCTGAATGCTTCTACTTATGTTTTCTACTTTGTTGTTGCACCTCTAACAATCGTTTACTCATGGCTATTTTGACTACTGATGCCCACACTGCCGTACCTGATTTAGAAGCACCCGATGCACCCGAGTCCCAATCTCATGACTCAGAATCGGTATTGCTGATCGAAGATATTCAGCGTCTGTTGCCCCACCGCTATCCGTTTTCGCTGGTGGATCGAATCATCAAATATATTCCAGAAAAGCTGGCGGTGGGTATCAAAAATGTGACAGTCAACGAGCCGCATTTTCAAGGTCATTTCCCCGGTCGTCCAATTATGCCGGGCGTGCTGATTGTTGAGGCAATGGCGCAAGTGGGCGGAATTGTGCTGACCCAAATGCCGGAGTTTCCTGAGAATGGCCTGTTCATGTTTGCAGGCATCGATAAGGTGCGGTTTCGGCGTCCGGTAATTCCTGGCGACCAGTTGATTATGACCGTCGAGTTACTTTCGATCAAACGGCGTCGCTTTGGCAAAATGCAGGGTCGGGCTGAAGTGGACGGTCAACTCGCTGCTGAAGGTGAACTGATGTTTTCGGTGGTCGATCGCTAGCCGATTGATCCGCCGCACCGTATATCCTGTATTGGCATTAACCCCATGCCAACCCGCCTTTACCCTACCCCCTAGTTCTGCTCCTGACTTCTGACTCCTACCCCTTAGTTTCTCCTAAGCGTTCCCTTGACTACTCTGATTCATCCCACCGCTGTGATTCATCCCCGTGCAGAACTGCATCCCACCGTGCAGGTTGGCGCTTATGCGGTGATTGGAGAACGGGTCAAGGTGGGTCCCGGTACAGTAATTGGTCACCATGCGGTGATCGACGGCTGGACGGAAATTGGTGCTCGCAATCAGATTTTTCCAGGTGCGGCGATCGGTCTTGAACCCCAGGATTTGAAGTACGACGGAGCCGTTAGCTTGGTGCAAATTGGGGATGACAATTTGATTCGGGAATATGTCACGATCAACCGGGCTACGGGAGCAGGCGAAGCCACCATCATCGGCAACAACAACCTGCTGATGGCCTACGTGCATGTAGGACACAATTGCCTGATTGAAGACCGGGTGATTATCTCCAACGGCACAGCATTGGCAGGTCACATCCGCATCGAATCGCGGGCAACGATCAGCGGCGTCTTGGGCATTCACCAGTTTGTACATGTGGGGCGTCTGGCGATGGTGGGCGGCATGAGTCGGATTAGCCGCGATGTCCCCCCTTATATGCTGGTGGAGGGAAATCCAGCCAGGGTGCGGTCGTTGAACAAGGTAGGGCTGCAACGAGCCGGCCTCGCCAGCGCCGATGAGGGTAGAACCATGCAGGCACTGAAAAAAGCCTTTCGGATCCTGTATCGGTCTGGGTTGACCCTAAATGAAGCGCTAGAGCAGCTAGATTTACTTACGGATCAAGAACCGATCCAGCATTTGCGGCAGTTCCTCACCCTCAGCCATGCACCGGGCCGCCGGGGGTCGATTCCGGGCAAGCGAGCTAAAACCAAACAGGATGAGTAATTCGAGTCAGGAGCCGCGCAAGTATCGAATTTTTATCAGCACCGGCGAGGTTTCCGGCGATCTCCAGGGAGCACTACTGGTAAAAGCTCTATGGCAGCAGGCAAAGCAACTCCATTGGGAGCTAGAGATCCTGGCCCTGGGCGGAACGCAGATGACCGAGGCAGGAGCCACCTTGCTGGCCGACACCAGCGCCATTGGCTCGATTGGCTTGTTTGAATCGTTGCCCTATATAGTTTCGACTCTAACTATCCAGCAACGAGTCAAGCACTATTTCCGCCAGCATCCACCCGATCTGGTGGTGATGATCGACTACTTTGGGCCGAATTTGGGCGTCGGACGGTTTGTGCGGCAGTATCTGCCCCAAGTGCCAACGGTTTACTATATTGCACCGCAGGAGTGGGTCTGGTCTGTGAGCCAACGCAATACCCGCCGGATTCTGGAAATTACCGACCGGCTGTTAGCCATTTTTCCGGCAGAGGCTGCCTACTATCGGGAACGGGGCGGCAACGTCACCTGGGTAGGGCATCCGTTGCTAGATCGGCTCCAAACCGCTCCCGACCGCACAATGGCGCGAACAACACTCGGCATTGCACCTGATCAGCTCGCTGTCGCCTTGATTCCGGCCTCGCGGCAGCAGGAAATCAAATATATCCTGCCGGTAATGTTGGCCGCGGCGCAGCAGTTACAAACCCAGTTGCCCCAGATTCACTTTTGGATTCCCCTGTCGCTGGAGCGCTATCGGCAGCCGTTGGAGCAGGCGATTCGCCGCTTTGGGCTACAGGCTACCTTAGTATCTGGAGTAGCTGGTCAATCCCAGCTCGTGATTGCTGCTGCCGATCTGGTGATCGCCAAGTCGGGTACGGTTAACCTGGAAACCGCACTCCTGGACGTGCCACAAGTCGTGATGTATCGGCTCAATCCCCTCACCGCTTGGCTCGCCGAGCATCTGTTGAAGTTCTCCGCTCCCTTCGTTTCACCGCCGAATTTGGTACTAATGCAGCCGCTGGTGCCCGAATTTCTGCAATATCAGGCCACCCCAGACGCAATTGCCCAGGCGGCGCTAGAGCTACTTCAATCTCCAGCAAAACGCGATCAGATGCGATTGGGCTACCAGCAAATGCGGCAACAACTGGGCGAACCAGGCGTCTGTGAGCGGGCAGCGGCGGCCATCTTGCAGCTTCTGCCCCAGTGGCAGCCAGCAGAATCTAGACAGCGCCTAACTCCAGGCTGAAATCTGCAAAAAATCCCTTGCAATTCCGGTCAGTCTGCTTTAGTGTCTAGTATGTTTGCCAAGTCTGGAAGATGGTTTTAAAACTGATAAGTATCTTAGTATTATTTTGCTGGTTCTATCCTAGACTGGGGTATCTTCTCACGTCCTCTAACAGTTGTTTAGGTTATTCCAAGGTGTGACTATGGAGCCTGAAGTGAAAAACGAGACCTTAAACTCGGAGAATGTCACCGTTAAAATTGACACTCCCGGAAGCATAACGACCATTGACTCCTCTGATTCTGCTGGTAACGAGCAGTGGCGGGAAATTGGAGCCAAAATTTCAGACTTTCTGGCGGATCTGCCTGCTTACCTGTCTGACTTTTTTGGGGAGTACAAGCGGCCTATCCTGACGATTAGCTTGATCATCGGTGCCCTGATTGCCGTGAAACTGCTTCTGGCTGTTCTGGGTGCCATCAATGATTTGCCCTTGTTCTCTTCGCTGTTTGAGCTAATCGGCATGGGATACTCAGCTTGGTTCATCTGGCGCTATCTGCTCAAAGCGTCTACTCGCGAGCAGTTGGCCAACGAATTCACGTCTCTTAGAGAGCAAGTTTTGGGCAAATAAGTCAAGATGTGACTCGTTTCGATCAGCCTGTCTTTATCTGCCTAGCCGATTCTATGACGGTTCAATTGGCAATGGGGCAGGCTGTTAGTCAGGCGTAATTGCTATTCGCGATTGAACACAATCCAAGATTTAGGGCGGTGCTAGCTGTTGCATCGCCTTGTTTTGTTTTTTACAGATCAAAAAAGCGAAGCAGATCTTGCTTCGCTCTGATGCATCGGAGTAAGAGCAACTACTTAGCTAGCAACTTCACTGGGAACTGGAAAGTGCTTATCAACCACAGCCGCGACCTCCTCAGGGCGAATCCGGCAATAGCGCGACTTATCGGGCATTACTAAATTTGGGCCAGCCTTACACTGCTTCATGCAGCCAGTGCCGCGAATTTTTACATCAGTTAGCCCCCGCTCTTCTAATTCAGATTGCAAAGCTTTGATCACAGCTCCAGCGCCACGCTTACAGCAGTCCGATTTTTGGCAAACCAGAATCGTATCCGTCTTCGCCCGCCCTTTCGATAGAGTAGCCGTTGGCGAAGTAGCTGCACAGGCGGTTGGCTCAGAACCAATGGGCTGAAGGGCGGACCTGCCGAAGGGCATCACCGGCGTCACTGAAGCGGGTTGAGACGCGGGCTGGGGCAGCGAACGATGGGGCGTACTCGGCACCACCCGAATGGCCTTGAGCTTAACAGTTCCCTTGAAGGAATCAAGCTTTTGATAGCCAGAAACCTCGATCCACTCACCTGGAACCAATGTACGGTAGAGCAGTGGGCGCAATTCTTTCGGGATCTTGACTCGGTATTCGCCTGAGAGAGTGGATAGCCGCAGCAGCTTCAGCTTATAGCCCTCTTCAGCCGCAAACCCAAGAAATCGTCCTTCTAGCTCAAATTGCGAATGACTATACTTGCCCATTGTTCAGCTTCTACCCCTTCAAAACAACTCTTCAAACCAACTACAAACCCAAAAATCTACAAGCCTAAAAAAACTATAAATTTAGGACTGCAAATTTAGGACTGCCAGCATTGCTCTAACCAATCCACCAACTGCTGACGGGATGCCGTGAATTGCTGCAGAACGCTTCGAAGTTGAATTACCGTTAGGGGGCTATGAATCTCAACCTTGAGGCTACCGTCACGGAGACAGGTCGAAGCAATTTCTAATTCTTCCAACCGTTGGTGCACCTGCCATCGATCGCTGCGGGAAATGGCGATCTGTTGCCCGTTCGAAACCTGAGGATTTGAAACCTGAAAATTGTGCTGCTGCATCGACTATAGGATAAATGAAAGAAATTCCCGGTTAATGTTTCGTTAAACCTGAAGAATCAAAAACCTGGTGCAAATGATTAGCAATGCTGTTCAAACTGATAATCAAACGCTTTATTAAAGATCCTGCTGCTACCAGGCCAACACCCAAAATGCCAGGAGCTAAACCTAGCATCAGAGCGTAAAAATCCTTTTCAGCAAACGATTAAAAAAGCTTATTATTTCGTAATCAGTTTGTGGTCCCTTGGCCATCATAAAGCTTATTGAGAACTTTATTCAATTGTTTTGTAGTTAATTTCAAGATAGGCGATCGTGGAAGTAATTGCAAATAGTTTGCAAGAAGAATCGATAAAGAGGATAGGGGCGGATAGGGAGATGAGTGAATTTTGGTCGAAGGGATTGGCTGAACTGGTCAGGTGTTGGAGGGCATGGATGCAGATGCGGGGGTTAAGTTTGATCGATGGCTCGTTGCAGATAGCCTTCGGCTTGTTGCAGCAGTTGGGTTGCGGCTTCGATGGTGAGACCGGTTTGTTGGATCAGGATGGCTAGCTTGACATCGTAGTTTGTTAGGGTCAGCAGTTCTTCGGCGCGGCAGCGCTCAACGCCTGTGGCCTCACAGACAATGCGTTTGCAGCGTTCTACTAGTTTCTGATTTGACGCCTGTACGTCCACCATCAGGTTGCCATAGACCTTACCGATTTTGATCATTGCGCCGGTTGAAAGCATATTCAGCACCAGCTTTTGGGCGGTTCCGGCCTTCATGCGAGTCGAGCCAGTCACTACTTCCGGACCGGGCAGGGGTTCAATCGCAATCTCGGCAAGGCGACCAATCTCGGAATTGGGGGTGCAGGCGATGGCGATGGTATGGGCACCGAGGCTGTTAGCGTAGGCCAAGCCGCCGATCACATAGGGGGTACGCCCGCTGGCTGCTAGGCCCACCAGCACATCCTGGGCATTGAAATTATGGGTTTTGAGGTCAGATGCACCTAACTCAGGACGATCTTCTGCCCCTTCAACCGCTTTGCGAATCGCGCCATCCCCACCCGCAATTAATCCCACCACCAGACCAAAATCGACGCCATAGGTGGGCGGACATTCCGAGGCATCCAAAATCCCCAGGCGACCGCTGGTGCCAGCGCCGATATAAAACAACCTGCCGCCTCGCTTAATCTGATCCGCAATTAGATCAACCGCTTGGGCAATTTCAGGCAAAACCTGCTCAACGGCAAGCGCCACTTTTTTGTCTTCTTCGTTGATCAGCCGCACCATGTCCAGAGTGGAAACCCGGTCAATTTCAGCCGTATTGGGATTGCGCTGCTCGGTGGAAAGTTTGCCTAAGTCAATGCCCATATTCAACCCAATCATCACCAAATAAGTAATTCAACTTAATTAAAACCAATACCTCCTTTGGGTTTCATGTTTAACTATGTTGTTCTACTTATCACTACTGAAACGCAGAAAGCTTGATGCCAACCGGCACCAAGCCCTTAAAATTCTACCCATCCAATGTGTCTAGAAAAAGCGACTGCTGTAGCGCTCTTCAGCAAAGGGTTCGCCACGATGATGATAGCCATTCCGCTCCCAGAACCCCAGTTCCGTGTGGTCGAGAAATTCCAGGCCGTTGATCCACTTGGCACTCTTCCAGGCATAGAGGTGGGGTACCACCAGACGCATCGGACCACCATGCTCAGCCGGTAGCGGTTCGCCAAACAGGGTGTGGGCAAAGAAATTTTCTTCACGATAGAAATCTTCCATCGCAATATTGGTGGTATAGCCGCCGTAGCAATGCTGCATCACATGCACTGCTTTGGGATCCACGTCCACATGCTGCATAAAATCTGTGACCTTAACCCCAGTCCACTGCACATCCAGCTTGGACCAGGTGGTGACGCAGTGAAAATCAGCCGTGAAATTGCTCTGGGGCATCGCCATAAAGTCATCCCAAGTGAAGGTTTTAGGCGTCGCTAAGCCCCACACTTTAAATTCCCAGGTCTCTGTGCTGACCTGCGGCGTTTGCCCATAGGTCAAAACCGGAAAGCCCTTCGTCAGGTGCTGCCCCGGTGGAACACGGTCACTCAGCTCTGGATCTGGCTTCTGGAAGAATTTGCCCAACATAAAATTGCCGCTCACTAGTTTTGAATTTTAAGTTTTGAGTCTCGAGTTAGCTACTCTGCCGATTCAGTTTTGAATTTTGAGTTGACTATTCATCCAACGTTTTGTTCATTCAGAACCTAAAAACTAGGTGCTATGCCTAACGGCAGACCATCGCGAACGCACAAGCTACGCCACCAAAGCTGAGAACTCAAAAGGACTGCCTACTCAAAACTTAACACTTAAAACTGAGAACTTAAATCTACTCTTCCTCTTCTTCTTCAGCCTGAGGATAGACAAAGCTGCTGGAGCGGTTCGTGAGTACAGACCTGCCGAGAGAGAGAGCCTTTTGGGCTGCTAAGCTGGCCTTACGCTTCCAGGTGGCCTTGCGCATATTGCGCTTAGAGTTCGAGGTTTTCTTCTTAGGAACTGCCATGACTCGTTCAAAAATTTGACAACCTTTCTATACTAAGCTTTTGCCTCCAAATTTGGCACTATTCTCGGCCAAGAAGCCTGAGTTTAGAGGCTGTAATCATCAGCGCAAGATCGAACGGGGCAAACCCACCTCGCCAGGAGGCGTCGCCGGCAGGTTAATCGAGGGCGGGCTAGCGGCACCAGAGGGTAGGAGCTGCTCGGTTCGGTTCGGTTGAGTTTGGTTCGGCTGAGTTTGGTTTTGTTGAGACGGTGGGGATAGATTTGGCAGATTCGGCAAAGTTGGCTGCGGCGGGCTAGGAGATGGAGCAGGGGTAGGAGATGGAGATGGAGTAGGCACAGCAGGTGCAGGAGCGGGGATGGGGGGAGTCGTTTCGGGGGGAGTACGGGCAGGAACTGTGCCATCGAGTTCTAGAAGCATCGGAGTAGTGCGATAGTATTTGGCCCAGCGTTGCGGATCGGGGCGATTGCGCCAATCGTTGCGGTTGACATCCAAAACCAGAATGGGAGCGGTCTGCCCGCCGTTTTGGCCCAGAACCGTAATCACTACGCGGGTCAGCAAAATATCGCTATCGAACCGCTGTTGGGCTGCGGACCGGGCTGCTATTTCGGCCCGTTGGGCCAGAGCCGTATAGTCTTCTCCGTTCACCCGCGAAACGGTGAGTACCTCTTCCACCGTATAAGCCTGAGCCGCCGCAGATAAAACAACCAGCAGCGCCAGCGAACTCCCTAGCAGCCAACTGCTAAAACGACCGAGTTGCGACCAACACAACCCGTGGTTAACATCCAGCACCCTATGGTTTGATCTCACCCGTGCTCCGGGATCTAAATTTCTATCGTTAACGTTGGCATGGCTTAATCGATGCGAGCTTTTCATCACTACTCATCCGGATTGCGGTTGACTTTAGAGAGCCGGTAGCTAGGACCAAAGGACAGGAGCATGATCCTGATGCCGACCTCGCCCACTGGCAAGTCTTACTGTGAGGTCTGAAACGAGGTCTTATTAGAGCTTGTTTGTAAACAAAGATTGAGATCCCCCTAAATCCCCCTTAAAAAGGGGGACTTCAGAGATTTAACTCGGTTCCCTCCTTATTTAAGGAGGGTTAGGGAGGATCAGATGGGAAGTCGATTCTAGCCTCTTAAAATTCATTTACAAACAGTCTCTAAGAAGTAGGTCTTACGAAATCAGATTGTATGGGGCTAAGCTTTGGGATTAGCTCTAGTTAGGGGCTAAGGGCTGGGGACTAGTTTTCAGCGCTACCACAGTGATACCACGAAGCGCGGCGGATTACATGACCTCAGTAACGAAAATTCTCTCGAAAAAGTTTTTGTTCTCCGGATCAGGGGGCTGTGTTATTGTGAGGGGCAATTTCGGGGCCGAACCTAAAGGGTTAGAGCCTCATTGCAGAATTGGTTACTTAGTCACTTAGAGTTGGTTGGATGGTGAACGCATGGTGAACTATTGGTATTTGGGAATTGGCATCAATCAGTATCGGTTTCTACCGCCCCTCAGCTACGCCCAACGAGACGCTGAGCTACTGCACGAGTTTTTGATTCAAGCGGGTGGATTTTCGCCGCGACACTGTCACTTACTCACCGATCACATTACGGTGGTGAGTTCAGATTCTCGCTTTCCAACGGCTGAGCATATCCAGACTCGGCTGGCCCAATTGCAGAACAACCTGAAACCCAAAGACGTGTTGCTCTGCTTCTTTAGCGGCTATGGCCTCCAGGTTCAGGGACAGGACTTTCTTTTGCCCATTGAAGCGGACCCGAAGCAGGTAGCCACCACCGGCATCGCTGTCGAAACTTGGTTCCAGGCACTCAAAGCCTTGCCCACCGATAACATTCTGCTGCTGATAGACGCCAACCGCAGTCAGTTGGGGCTAGAGCGCGGTGGGTTTGGTCACCAGACAGCTCAACTGGCTCAGACCTATGGCATTGCCACACTGTTGTCCTGTCAGTCCGACCAATTTTCCCATGAACCGCTGACCTTACGGCAGGGCATTTTCACCGCCGCCTTAATCTCGGCTTGGCAAAATGGCTGTGTCACCGTGGAGCCATTGGTGGAAGCGCTACAGCAGCAGATGCCCAGACTGAGCGAAGAATTGTGGCGACCCCGACAGGATGTGTTAGCCGTTGTGCCTGCCCACCTACGCTATCAGTTGATCGTGCCCGACCTAGCAACCCGCCACCCGCAGACAGCCCATCGATTTAGGGATGCCAACCTTGAGCCTGGGTTTGGAGCAGGAAGCCGACCCCTAGCCCCATTGGCAAAACCTCTATTGGCTTTGTCGCGTCGCGGCAATCAATTCATCCAAACAGTGAATGGCTGGCTCAGTCCCAACCAGCAGCCGAACACTGCCGGCCCTACAGCGAATCCGAGTTTAGTAGCCACCAATCCGGCCCTGGAACTAGCGGAACCCGATGCACTTGCCCTCAGCGATGAGTTTTTCTGGCGACGGCTGCTGATTCAGGGTGGCCTGATTGCCGGAATTCTGCTGTTTGGCGTGATTTTGCGCAACAGTAGCGCATTGATCAACGCCGGAAATCAACCTTCGAATCGGGCTGCGTCGGTGGGGCCGCAGCCCCCTAGCCCTGCTGCCAATCCGCCCGCCGCCAACCCCATGCCTACTAATGCGCCGATCGTTACGGTGGATCCAGTTCTGCTGCTGCAATCGGCTCAGGCAGCATTCGAGGCCAAGCAATATGAGGATGCCAATCGCCAGCTCGCCCAACTTCCAGCAGACCAGCGCACGCCCGAACATCATCAGCTGCTGGAGCAAACCAACCGAGAACTGCTGAACAAAGGCAAAACTATGCTGATTCGCACTCGCAACCCTGTCCAGGAAAATCAAGTGTCTGATCTCGTTGAGGCAATCAAAATGGCGCGTTTGATCAAGCCCGACCAGCCCCTATATCAGGAAGCACAGCAGGCGATTGACCGCTGGAGCCGGGTGATTTTAGACATGGCACAAGGCCGAGCAACCCGCTCTAACGAAGCTTCGGTGATTGATGCGGCCAATAACTACAGTATGGCGATTTCGGCAGCTCGCTTGGTGCCATCGGATCAGGCGAAAGTCTACGAACAGTCCCAGCAGGCGATTACGCTCTGGAGCCAAATGATTCTAGACCTAGCCAACACCAGAGCCGCCAATGGGGAATTAGATCTAGCGATTCAGATCGGGGAACTGGTTCCGCCCAATACACCCACCTATGCCCCTGCCCAAGAAGCGATCGCCAATTGGCGCAATCAGCCAGCTCCAGTCGTTGAAGCGCCTGAGTCAGACAATGCAGTTTCCGAAGAACCCATAGCATCCGAAGAACCCGTGGCAGAGGAGGGTGAATACTAACTCCCAGAGCCGACTCCCAGATTTACTGCTTGCGGAGCATCTTTTTCTGCAAGTTCAGGTGGTGCTGCTAGGTCAGATGGTGCTGCTGGTCCGGTAGCCATTGGGTAAACGTGCTCGATAATGTCTTGAATTGTGCTAGCTAGAGGAATCGCCAAAATCACGCCGATCACGCCTAGAATTTGCGCACCTAGCAACAGCGACAGGATAATCCAAACCGGGTTTAGTCCGACTAGCTTGCCCATAATCCGGGGACTAACAGCGTTATCGATGATTTGATCAATCACGAGACAGAGGAAAAATACCCCCAACCCCAGCCAGACATTATTCAAAGCCGTTAACAGACTAACCGACAAAACCCCGACAATATCGAAAAAGGGAACCAGACTCAGCAGCCCAATTGTGATGCCAAACAGAAGAAACAGCGGCAAGTGAATCAGGAAAAACGCCAGCGAGAGAGTAGTGCCTTGAATCAGCGCTACCGTTGCTTGTCCTACAAAGTAACTCTGAAAATTTTGCCGCAGCGATTGCTGGATCTGATTGCCCCAGGGCTGAGGAAACCATCTAAAGATGCTTTGCCAAAAGGCGCTACCATGCAGCAATAAATAGAGCGTCAGCGCCACCACCAAAACGGTTTCTACTAAGCCACCAGCTGCACCAATTACTACATTGGGAAGCTGCAGCGAAAATGATTCGATCCCTTCAGGAGCAGATTCCTCTAATCGCTGGATCACGCCACTCAGGTTGACTGGTAACCGCCGCACCACAGCCCAGCGTTGAAACGCTTGAAGTTGGCGGCTACCGGCATCGAGCCAGTCGGGTAAATGATTGATTAACTCTTCAAGCTGAAGCAGAATCAGTGGTACCAGCGTAATCGCTAAGGCGGCAATTAAAGTCAACGCCAGCAAAAAGATAATTAAAACTGCAGAGGGACGCTGAATACCGCGCTGCTGCAAAAACCGGACCGGAAAATCCAACAAAAAAGCTAAAACTGTCGCCAGGATCAGGGCTGAAATAATTGAATCGAAGTAGTTTAACCCTTGCAAAATCACCCAACCATCTAGCCCAATCAGGGGAATCGCCAGGGCTACTACCAGCCAACGCGGAAGGCGACTCAGCCAGCTAGAAGACTTTGGTTCAGTTGTCTCAGTCATAGGTAGTCTGCTTTGGTCATCTGGTCATTCGTCAAGGGTCATTCGTCACTGGAGGTCCAGAAATGACTAATGACAAAGCACAAAAAACTCCACTTCACTACAATGGAAAAAGTTAGAGGCTATTTTCAGCCTCACTTATTTACTGCTCAGTTAGCCGTTCAGTTAGCCGCTCAGCTAACAGTGAGATACCAATTGTTGAGGTCAATGGCTGAGCTTTGTCTTTTGCAACACTGGCAATTTTCATTATCTATTGTTACATTAAATAAATTTAATCCCTTTTATTCATTCTGCCATCCTTCTTACGGATGGTGCCCTGTCTCTAGTGCTTGTCCTGTCGTCACTTCAGGATGAGCTACCTGTTGTAACTCTTGTAACCCTGCAAAAGGAGAAGTCTCTCAATCAAATCAGAGCTGAGTTGAGGTTTGAGCTGATTCTTGGCCGATCGAGAGTAACTCCTGCTCTACTTGTACTGCCTGTACTTACAGCCCGTCTGAACCTTCCGTAGGGGGTTTGAAGTTCAAAAACTCTAATCAGTTTACTGGCTTGCAGCCAGAAAAATCGGATGAGAAATCGGATGGGCACTTACTTGTAACTGTTACCCATATCTGAAACAAAAGAGGTTCCCGTGGCATTATACGCTGAATTGCACCGCCACCTGGGGGGTTCTGTCGTACCCAGGGTTCTTTGGCGCTATTTTCAACGCAGTGAATCTGATCTAGTTCAACGCTTTGCCGACTACGAGGCATTTGAAGAATTCTATACCCGTCCGCGCAACACGCTGGATGAGTATCTGGAACTGCATACGCTCGTCGAAAAAGTGCAGACGACCGAAACGCTGCCCTATTTTATTTTCCGGCTGATGCGGGGCGCGTATGTATTCGAGAATTTGGCCTATTTGGAATTGCGCTATACGCCTTATCTGCGCACCCCAGAACATCTGAGCCAGTCCGAGCGGATTGAGCTGATGCAGAGCATTGTGGAAGTGGTGGGTAAGGCCAGTCAGGTGGGAGAATACCCAATTGTGACCAGCCAAATTCTCTGTATGCATACGCGCTTACCTTACGAGGTAAATCGGGCCATTGTCGATTTGGCGGCCCAAATGCCCCAGTATGTCTGCGGCATTGATCTGGCTGGAGGCGACAATCACTATGGTGTGCGGATGGATGAATACATCGAACTGTACAGCTATGCTCGCTCGCTCGGTATCAACACTACCGGCCATTTGTATGAAACACCGGATGGCTGCCATCCCGAACTGCTGCCCTATTTGATGCGCATCGGTCACGGCATTCAAATTCCGCTAAAGCACCCCGAACTGTTGGCGCAGGTGGCAAAGCAGGGCCAATGTTTGGAAGTTTGCCCGACGACCTATCTCAAAACCGGCACGCTGCAAAATTTGCATCAGCTTAAAGTGGTGTTCGATCGCTGTTTTGAAGCTGGAGTAGACATCGCCATCTGTACCGACAACGCCGGCTTGCACAATGTCCGCTTACCGTTTGAGTATGAGACGCTGCTAACTCACGATATTATTGGGTTCCGAGAGCTACAGGCTTGTCAGGAGGCTGCCTTCCGTCATGCCTTTGCCTGGAAGCACCAGCAGCGGCCAGAGTCGATTCTGAGCAACATTTTGCGAGCAGGGCAACCAGAACAGCCAGAGCGTTTGGAGCTGAATGTAGTTCGCTAATTGAGGGGACGGGGAGTAAAAGGGTGGATTATGCTCCGACTCTTTTTACTCTCTTCTTCCCGAATTGAGCGGCTAATTAGAGAATCTCGTGAATGCTTTCAACAACCTGCTCGATAAAGTTAACTGCATCGCTGACTAAAACTTCATCAATGTACCAACGACTGCCGATACTAAACGTAGGATCTATATCAGCTTCATGGGCAATTTTGTTTCTACGGTCAACTATGGCACTGAGTTGTTGCTTCACATCTTTCGCAGGTCTACCTAATTTCGTAGCGACTACATCCCACAGTTTTTTGTCTGAAATCAACCTAATGGCATCAGCTATTTTATCGGGTTGTTGAAAGCTTTGATACCCAAGGCGTTCTCGAATCTCATCTTCCAACCACAATGTATTGTTAAGTCTGCTCAAAACACCGCTTTCTATAACCGGGAGCAAAGCCGAGACCGTGTAAGATTGCTGCAAGAACGAGAAGCCTTGACTTTGTTGAATTTCATTTTCTAGCCAAGTAGCAATATTCATTGCTATCAATCTGTCTTGTCTTGCACCTCCCAATGAAACTTGAAAACGAGAGAATGCGGATTGAGAATTATTTGGCGGAGGATTAGGCTCAGAGCGTTGTCCTCTATAGATCTCTAGCATTCCTAGCGTTACGACTTCATGGATATAGTAATCCAACGCACTCACAGCCAAAACTAGAGCAGCTCGCAAAATGTCTGACAGATCTAAGGCAGAAGTAGACTGGGCTTTGACAGAGTTGTGAATAGAAACTAGATCTCGAACACGAGCAATGCTGATTCGGAATTGATCAAGCGCTGACAGCATAAGTGGCAGACGTTAACCCGATAATCTTATCTGCTAAGTTTGAAAAGGTTTGTTGAAACTCAGCTTGCTTTTTCTGGTTAGTTTGAAGTACTACTCCTGTTTGCCCTAATTGCTGAGCGGTAAGCGCATAAATGGGAGTTTGATGCTTTTGCGAGAGGGCAATCAGGCTATTGAAATTTGAAATTTTCGTTAGACAATAACTGCTACCAATACCGTGTTCAGCATAGATTTGCTCAGGTAGCATCATATTGTTTTGGGCTAGGACTGGAACAAGCTTATTAGAGACATCTTCCTGAATTTTCTGAATCCAGTTCTCAAAAGCAGCCGTCTCTTTACCGCGAATAATTCGATAATTTTGAACGATGATTCCCAAAAAACGGACAGTGATGTCAGGGAATGGATAGGCAGCGTCTTTCAGAATCTGAAGTGAACTAGCTGTCTTTGCCCACGCATGCCATTTAGGAAGAACTTTAGCCAAGGAATCAATTGCCATCACCGAAAAGAAATCAGCAGTGGTAGGAACGATAAAAAAATCACTAGTCATCAATATATTCTGGTTAATTGCTCCTAAACTAGGACTCATATCAATTAAAATGTAGTCCGCATCAAACTTTTTGGCAGTTTTATTTAATAAATCTGTAATAGAGCCTGGTAAGTTTTTGAGAGCCTGAATTGAACCACTTAGCTCTTGGGCAATGCCCAGAGTGACTTCATATTCTGCAAACCCAACATGACCAGGCAGTAAAAATAGTCTGTCTTGGCCTTCCAGAGGAATACAGTCCACTGCCTCAATAGCCCTCGGTTGGGATTCAAAAGCTGGGGCTAGACCTGATTTAATATTTGAATGAGTATTGTAGATCGCTGCTATTCTGGCTTCGTCATTCTCTGTTTCTTCTCCCAAAGCCATACCAGTTAGGTTACACTGGGGATCAGTATCCACTAGAATCACTCTTTTCCCTTTCGATGCAAGCATCCAACCAAGGTTAAATGTAGTAGTAGTTTTACTGACTCCACCTTTGTGATTGAAAAGGGCTATTTTTTGAACCATTGTATTGCTGTTTTTTAGTACCCAATTTTAGATCCTAGTATAACTTGAAGTCTCACACGCTCTATCAAAGAAATACCCCACTGTAGATCTAAAAGTTAACAATCCAACCATAGCCAATTGCAATTGTAAGCAGCGTCAAAGGTAAACCGAAGCGGAGATGATCAGCAAACGAAAGGCGGTATCCTAGTGCTGCTGCGGCTTCTGCCATGATCAGATTTGCCACCGCACCAAACAGAGTGAGATTGCCTGCCAAGGTTGAACTCATTGCCAGCAGCAACCAGGATTGGGTGTCATCGGGTTGGATCAACGGCTTTAGTAACAACACTGCCGGCACATTCGAGATCAGATTAGACAAAACGGTCGTCACCGTAACTAGACCAAAGGAAGAGTTAGTCCAACCGCTAAACCATTGCAATAGATTCAACTCCTGAGTGCAGCGAGTCAAGATAAATAAACCCGAAAACATCACTAACAAATCCCATTCAACTCGGCGCAAAATGCGCTGCGGTTTAATTCTGCGAGTTATCAGCAACAATGCTGCCGCCACAAATGCGGCTTCTGCCAACGGTACACCAATCACAAAAGCAATTAACAGCACAACAGTAATTAGAATCGATTTAATAAATAAAGGTTTATAGATTCGAGGACGAATTAGAGGACAGCTATCGCGGGGTTTAAGGGAACGAACCTCTGGATACAGCAACCACAACAATACAATCTGTATAACCAAACCAAGCAGAGCCACAGGAGCCAACGCTTGAGTAAAGCTGAGATAGGAGATATTCGAGAACGAACCAATCAAAATATTTTGAGGATTACCGTTAACAGTGGCTGTAGAACCTATGTTAGTCGCAGCGGCTAGGGCTAGCAAATAGGGAATCGGATTTACACCCAACGTTTGAGCTAACGTTAGAGTCAAGGGTGTGAATACAATTGCAATTGTGTCATTCAGAAAAAAGGTAGAAAGCAAACCACTGCCAAAGGTCAACACTACCAGAATGCCAAAGGGACTACGCGATAATCGTAGTAACAACACTAGTGCCAACTCAAAAAAGCCAGAATAGGCCAGGTTAGCATTTACCACCATCATGCTGAGCAAAAACACGATCGTCGTCGCGTCAATCGCTTGCCATGCTTCTTCTAGCGTCAGCAACCCCAACCCCACCAACAAAGCCGAACCTACCAGCGCAATCGTAGCCCGATTCATCCGCAGTCCCGGCAGGTAACCCAACGCCAGCCCAAGATAGCTGACTGCCAGCACCAAGTATTGCAGCAGAGACAACAAAAAAGTCATACAGTCGGGTAAATGACCCTAGCCTCCGAGAATGAGATACACCGCCAGCAACACCCCACCCCCAGCTAGCACTGTAGACCAAATCGGGTGATAGCTACGCAAGGTTCTGCCATATACTGCTCCACGGCCAGAACCATCGGCTTGCATCATTTCCACATCGATCCAGGGTGTGGCTCCCCGCCGAAACCAACCTTTGACCGTCACTGTTCGTTCAATCCAGGTTGGTGGACGCAGCGCCTTGGGCAAGAGATTGCCAATCCAGCCCAAGCTAGAGGTGTAGTGCAGACGAATCGTTCCCGTGGGCGTTTGCAGCATCAAATCTTGGTACAGCCAGTTAGGAAAACCGCGTCGTCCGAGCAACTGACCTGTCAACTGCACCGGCACACTATCTAGCGGCAAGGAGTTGGGTTCCGACAGAAGGCTGGCTAAAGATGGTTCCATTCGCAGGTTCGCTGGCTTGATATCTGGGAAAAAGGCGTTGATGCGCAGAAACAATCCAATACTGAAACCGAGTAGACCACAGGCGAGCAAAATCGACCCGTCATCGGCTAACCAGGTCAAGTCTACCCAGCGCCACTGCCGCGTCAGCCAACCTACAGCCCAAAGCAGCAGCCCCACTGTTAGACCGAACAAAATGCCAAACCACGGAGCGCCTTGCAGCAGCAATCGTTGCAAACTGAACCGAACATTAGACTGGGCGCTTCGGCTGCCTTGCCATCCCACAATCTCTGGCTGAATCCGCCAGCGGTTGGCATACTGCATCAGCAACTGGATCCGCTCGCCCAGGGTGGGATGGGAGTTATTCAAAATCAACCAGCGGCGATAGGGGTTGAACCGGTCCCAATTGAAATGATTAGCCTCGGGGGCCTGATCGGTGTTGTACAGGCTGCCAGGAGCCAAGGCGGTGCGATAGCCCACTGGCATCAACAGGTCGAAGCTTTCTAACAGAGCGCTGGTCTGCCGTTGCTGCTGGATGTCGTCCGCAATCCCAATCGCCGATTTGAGCAAGGCACGAGTCAGGCCATTGGGGTTCCCCGTTAGGTCAGTGGCGAGTCGATCGCTGTAGTAGAGCCGCACCCGCGACAGCCACAGCCCAGTTCCACGCAACAGCCGAAATAGGCCATAGCCGAGTGCCGAAAGGATCACGGCCACCGTCTTTAAAACCCGATCCCGCTGGCGATCCCCCCAAGCGGCAACTCGCCAATACACCTGATAAGGGGCCTGAGCCACCAGCACCAGCACCGACAACACGCCGAAATCCCAGTAGCACAGGTGAGCCAGCTCTGCGGCCAATAGGGTCGCCACTTCATCCTCTGGCAGATTCAGCAATCCCTGACTGACAACAATGCTTGCATTGCGGGGCAGGTAGCCATAGGTGAATAGAAGCGGGACCGTAACTGGCAGCAGAGCCAAGTTAGGAACAGGCCGCCGATATTGGTTACCCCAGCGTTTGATCAACCGGCTGGCTTCAGGGCTATGACGTTCCAGGTCGGTCAGGCTGAAGGATTGCAACCCGTGATGGTGGCGCAACAGGCGCTCGTACAACCAGGGAGAACTTACAATCACAAGCCCCAACCCAATCAGGACCAGCAGGGTCAGGTCAGTGGGCAAGGTCAAACGCGGTAAGCCGGTGAACCAGTTTAAGCGGATCCAAGCCCCATTCCAAAGGCTAACCACCCATTCCAACAGCGTTCTAACCAGCCAAAACAGCAGCACCAGCGAACCAGCCTCCAGTGCCCACAGACCGGAAGCATCGACTTTACCCAAGGAATTCCATTTCTGAGCGCGACCGGCATTGGTCCAGGGCGAGGAAGATGAGCGGGGCGTGAGTGGGGCTGGGGATGGGGGGGATGCGGCTCGTGAGCCTCGCCGAACGAGGGGAGATGGCGGCTCGTGAGCCTCGCCGAACGAGGGAGATGGGGGAGCCGGAGCAGAGGAGTCAGGAGCCAGGGGCGTGAAGCCGGTGGGGTCAGAGATTGGGGCTTCAGAAGATGGAGGAGATGGAAGTGGGGATGAGTGGATGGATGAATCTGGCTTTAAGTCGGTTCTTGAAGCTGGTCTAGAACGGTTGGTTAATTCGCTGCGGGTTTGGTTGGCCCATGCCTGGACTTGCGGATGCGGATGCTGACAGAGCGGTTGACAGAGAGCAATGGCAGCATCGATGCGATGGCACTGGACATAGGCTTTGATTAGCCCCATTTGAGCCTTGAGGCGGGTAGTGGCATCGAGGCTGGTTTGGCAGGATTCTAAACAGGCAATGGCTATAGCATAGTCCTGTTGTTTCAAAGCAGCTAGGCCGGTGGATAGAGCCGTTTGAAGCTGTGGCTCAGATGGATGCTGGGAGGGATTGGGGTCGGCAAACTCACCGGAAGAATCAGGAAAATGGGTCATATCGCCTGCCATCAGTCGTTATGGGCTAAATTTTGGCTTGATTATTGGCTATGAGCATACCTCACCTCTCTAGCGAACTATCCCCCCCTCCCCCTCAACCCACAGAGGCTATATAGAAAAGCAGTTTTGCGATCTATAGTCCAGGGGGATTGCCTAATTGCCAAACTCCTTGGCTCAATGGGAACACGGGAATGTTGTGAGTAAACTCGTACTAACCCAGCTATGTACCTATCAATCTGGCCCGGCAAACCCTATCCCCTAGGAGCCGCCTGGGATGGCAAGGGTACAAATTTCGCCTTGTTCTCAGAACATGCTACTGCCGTAGAACTTTGCTTGTTCGATCAAGCAGGGCAGGAAACGCGGCTCCCTTTAACCGAGGTGAGTAACTTTGTCTGGCACGGCTATGTGCCCTCGATTGGCCCAGGGCAACGCTACGGATTTCGAGTGCACGGCCCGTTTGAGCCGCATGCTGGCCATCGGTTTAATCCCCACAAGCTGCTGCTCGACCCCTATGCCAAAGCGGTAGAAGGCGATATCAAATTTGGGGCAGAAATCTTTGGCTACTGGTGGGACCACCCCGATCAGGATCTGTCGTTCTCGGATCAGGATGATGCCGAACTGGTGCCCAAAGCGATTGTGATTGATGATTGGTTTGACTGGGAAGACGACACCCTGCTGCAAACCCCGCGCCACGAAACGATTATTTACGAAACGCATGTGAAGGGTTTTACCCAACTTCATCCCGATATTCCACCCCATCTGCGCGGCACCTACGCCGGACTGGCCCATCCAGCCGCGATTGCTCACCTCCAGTCCTTGGGCGTCACAGCGGTGGAACTCATGCCCGTGCACCATTTTCTCGCCTACCCAGGCCATTTGGTTGATCGGGGACTGCGCAACTACTGGGGCTACGATTCGCTTTGCTATCTAGCGCCCTATTCCGGCTACAGCGCCAGCGGCACCCTAGGCGAGCAGGTGATTGAATTCAAGCAAATGGTGAAAGATCTGCACAAAGCCGGGATTGAGGTGATTCTAGACGTGGTTTACAACCATACGGGCGAGGGCAATCACCTAGGGCCGACCCTATCGCTGCGCGGCATCGACAACGCCGCCTATTATCGCCTGGTCGAAGACCAACCGCGCTACTACATGGACTTCACCGGCTGCGGCAACTCGCTGAATGTGCGCCATCCGCAAGTGCTGAAGTTAATCATGGACAGCCTGCGCTACTGGGTGCTCGAAATGCATGTAGACGGCTTCCGGTTTGATCTGGCCTCGGCGCTGGCTCGCGAGCTGTATGCGGTAGATCGCTTGGCGGCCTTTTTTGACATCATTCATCAAGATCCGGTGCTGGCTGATGTGAAACTGATTGCCGAACCCTGGGATGTGGGCGAAGGCGGCTATCAGGTGGGCGAATTTCCGCTGCTGTGGTCCGAGTGGAACGGCAAATACCGCGATACGGTACGCGACTTCTGGCGAGGAGAAGATCGCAGTTTGGCTGATTTTGCCTATCGGTTTACCGGTAGTTCCGATCTCTACCAAAGCAATGGCCGCAATCCCAGCGCCAGCATTAATTTCATTACTGCCCATGACGGATTTACATTAGCCGATCTGGTTAGCTACAACGAAAAACACAATGAAGCGAACGGCGAAGACAATCAAGATGGAGAAAGCCATAACCGCTCCTGGAATTGTGGCGTAGAAGGTGAAACAGACGATCCAGAGATTTTGCAGCTACGCCAGCGGCAACAGCGCAATTTTCTGGTTACGTTGATGCTGTCTCAGGGTGTGCCAATGCTGCTCAGCGGCGATGAAGTGGGGCGTTCCCAACAGGGCAACAACAATGCCTACTGCCAAGACAACGAAATCTCCTGGCTCAACTGGCAGCTTCAGGCCGAAAATACCGCCTTGCTCGATTTCACGCGCCAGTTGATTGACTTTCGGCGCAAGCATCCGGTATTCCGTCGGCGCAAGTGGTTTCAGGGCCGAGCGATCCACGGTTCGGGTGTCAATGACATTGTTTGGTTTAACCCAGATGGTGGGGAAATGACCGACCGCCAATGGGACATTGACTTTGCTAAAGCGGTTGGCATTTTTTTGAATGGTAAGGAAATTGCCACTCCTGGCGCACGCGGCGAGCGGATTGTGGACGATAGCTTTTTGCTGTTCTTCAATGCCCATTACGAAGCCATCGATTTCTTCATTCCCAAAGGGCTACAAGCTTGGGATTGGATAGTGGTAATCGACACCTGCGAATCCTACTTCATTGGACAAGGCGAGCACTACACTCAAGACAAACCAATTACAGTCGAGGCTCGCTCTGTGGTCGTTTTGCAGCAGCTCGAATAGGCAACAATTCTGCCTACGCCAGTTCAGCTAGCCGAGCGGTAGGATAAAACTAGATCGACGCATGGAACTGATGCTTTGGAATCATGCCAAACCCGCTTCCGGCAATGAATCCTTATCTGGAACAACCAGATTATTGGTCTGATTTTCATAATCAACTTGTGACCGGATTAGCGAGAGCACTGGTTCCCCAACTCGTGCCGAAATATCGTGTTGTCACTGATAAATGGATTGATAAAATTACTGATTCCGCCCCCATTGCAATCGGTAAGCCTGATGTCAGCGTTCAGCAGAGTCGCAGCTCAATTTCTATGGCTCCAACTGCCGTAGCTTCTGTTTCGTCCACTGTACAGCCGATAAAAGTGCGGGTGCCGTTATTGCAGGAGGTTGAGCAGGCTTACATCGAGGTGAAAGATGCAGCAACGCAGGCTGTAATTACGGTCATTGAAGTGCTGTCTCCGGCAAATAAACGCGGGGATGGCCGCAGAAAATATGAGGCTAAGCGGCAGCAAATCCTGGACAGTTCCACCCATTTAGTCGAGATTGATCTATTGCGTCAAGGCGAAGCGTTACCGCTAGACAATCCTTACCCAAGCCACTACCGGATTCTGGTTAGTCGAGCCGAAGCACGCCCCATCGCCGATCTCTACCCGTTTAATCTTTCATTGATTATCGCAGCGATCCGCCTCTACCTTGGACTAGAGCAGATGTAGAAACCGTTTTGCGGTGATTTATTTATGAGAATTTATTGAAATACAGTTGAACTGTTTTAGTTCAGTTCTAATTGTAAAGATGATTGCAAACTAGGCAACGGTAATTCAGTTCGCGCAGCAATCTTCTGTGCTAGATTCTTAAAATCTATGTACACATCTCGTACCGCGTACATATGAGAGCCAATTGCTCCATCAGCGGGTTTAAGGTGAAAAATTGGCTTGTGAGACTCCTGAGCCATTAGCATCAAGCTTTGATAGTGCTTAAGTAACGCTAAACGATTTGGATCAATTGATAGACCTAATACGGTTTCATCTGGCTTTTGAAGAACTTCAGTATTATAAATATGAGGTATTCGTTCAATCCATTTTTGAAATGCTTTTACAGGGCGATCAAATCGAACACCATGTTGAAGAATAACATAACCAATAGGCTGCATTTTCCCCCTTGGTAAGGCAAGGTTTAAAGCTGGATTTTTGGGGATGCGCTCTTGCCACTCTTCCCTCCAACGCCTTATGGTTGGACCAAGATTCTTTAAGCCTTGTAACGAGAAGAGATCTGGCGAAAGGGGTACTACAATGTAGTCTGAAGCAATAAGCGCCGCTCGATTAATTGCTCCTAAGTTAGGGCCTAAGTCAACTAGAACAACATCAGCATTACTATTTGCTGCAGCTTGACTTAAAACTCGCCAAAAAGCTGAAATTACCCTAAATGCTCGTTCTTTGCGATCAAGACAATCAGGCCATTGGGAAGACAATTCATCCTCAAATCCAGAGAGTTGCAAATCTCCAATTAAAAGGCTTAATCCATCTTCTATTTTTTCTAGGTTCGGCGTTGCAATATCACCTATACCGCTTAATAAGGGTTTAACACAGCGAAAGACAGTATTGTAGCTATCGATGTTGCTATCTACCCAAATTTCTTCCAATCGATCTTCATCTAAGAAAGCCGCTGTCAAATTAGCTTGAGGATCTAAATCCGCGGCAACAACTTGTAATCCCAAATCAAAGTACATCCAAGCCAAATGATAAACAAGTGAGGTTTTTCCAACTCCTCCCTTGTTATTGAAAAAGGCAATGATTGGTGGAGTCATAGTTTCTTCCTAAGAATCACTGAGATGTAAGAATCTTCAACAATGAATTCTGCTGGTGGATTTCCATTTTTCCTGAGCTCTTTTTGGGCAATTGGAATGCCAATACCAAAGCGCTGGACATAACCTAAGTTCTTCATGGCTTCCGCCAAATGAGGATTTCGGTAATCGGTAACACCTTGACCAAAATTTTGGCGATTTACTTGTCCAAATAAGCCACCTGGACTCTGAATCTCAATTCGATTATCAAACCAATAGACTCGGACTGGAGCATTAGTTTCTTCATAGGAACGGTGCATGACAGCATTCCGCACAAATTGTTGTAACGCGACAATAGGGTAATCAGGCTGCTTGATCTCAATGGGCTGGGCTGTAATATCAGAGGCTGTTGAGATATTTGCTTGCAAAACTTCGTCTATATAACGTATTTTTTTCCCGTCTGAAATTGACGATTTACGCTCAACTCTATCAGATTCAAGATCACCTAGAAGTGCTGCCAACTCTTGATCGTCCATGTATCAATCCCTAAGGTTTCCCTTAACTGATCATAATCATAAGGATGGAATTGCGATAAACGATTCAACAAACTGCTCCTGGAAGCAGGAAAAATAACAATTTACAGTACTTATTTCAGAAGGTGCTGGCTGAATTCAAGTCCGTCGCATCACTGACTAACTTCGACGATCTACTAAAACCCAGCGAATACGGCTGAAACAGCTATTTTGAGCCGGTATAGTTCTGTAGAGAGATGTAATAACACCCGCAATAGTGTAATAAAAGTTAAATTAATTCTAATAGCAGCTTATTGTAGGTAAACCTATGCAAATCGGTTCTCGCTACCTCGGCAATCGTCAGTGCGCGTTTACAGTTTGGGCACCCCAGCTCAAGCAGGTTGCAGTTCATCTTGTGGCTCCCGAAGACAAGCTGATTCCGCTCCAGCAGGACGAGCAGGGCTATTGGCACGGACAGGCAGAAGCTGAACCCGGTGCGCTGTATTTCTATCAGCTCGATGGCGAAACCGATCGCCCCGATCCCGCCTCCCACTGCCAACCGCAGGGGGTCCATGGCCCTTCGCAGATTGTAGACCACAGCAGCTTCACCTGGATGGACCAGCAATGGAAAAATATTCCATTAGAGAAAATGGTGATATACGAGCTGCATGTCGGTACATTCACGCCAGAAGGAACGTTTGAGGCGATTATTCCCCGAATTCCAGAGTTATTAGAATTAGGCGTCAACGCAATTGAGCTAATGCCGATTGCCCAGTTTCCGGGCGAGCGCAACTGGGGCTACGACGGTACCTACCTGTATGGCGTGCAGTATTCCTACGGCGGCGTCAATGGTTTGAAACAGCTCGTCAATGCCTGTCACCAGCAGGGAATGGCTGTTTTTCTCGATGCGGTTTACAACCATTTTGGCCCAGAAGGCAACTACATCGGCTGCTACGGCCCCTACTTCACGAACAAATACAAAACGCCTTGGGGCTGCGCGATCAATTTTGATGATTCCTACAGTCATGCCGTGCGGAATTTCTTTATTCAAAATGCACTCTATTGGTTCCGTGAATATCACATTGACGCCCTTCGCCTAGACGCCACCGATCACATTTTGGATCATGGTGCCAAACACTTTTTGCAGGAGTTGGCGGAAGCGACCGAGGAGTTTTCGCAGCAGCAGGGACGCAAATTCTACCTGACTGCCGAGTGCGATCTGAATGATGTACGCTGGGTGCGTTCACGAGAAAAGGGTGGCTTTGGTCTCGATGCTCAATGGAACGATGAATTTCACCATGCCCTGCATGCTTTGTTAACCGGAGAGCGTAACGGATATTACCTAGACTTTGGCGATTTAGATCACATGGCTAAAGCCTACACGCATAACTTTGTATACACGTGGAATTTCTCTAAAAATCGCCAGAAATATCACGGCTCTGATCCCTGCGACTGTTCACCCAATCAGTTTGTCGTGTTTAGCCAGAATCATGACCAAGTTGGTAATCGCATGCTGGGTGATCGGTTGTGTCACCTGGTCTCCTTTGAGGCCCAGAAGCTAGCTGCAGCAGTTTACCTAATCTCTCCGTCAATTCCGCTAATTTTTATGGGAGAGGAATACGGTGAAACTGCTCCATTTCAATATTTTGTCAGCCACGGCGATCCCGATTTAGTAGCAGCCGTGCGCAAAGGTCGAAAAGAAGAGTTTGCGGCATTCCATGCCGAAGGAGAAGCGCCCGATCCTCAATCAGAAGAAACGTTTCAGCGCTCTAAACTGCACTGGGACCTGCGGCATGAAGGTCAGCATCAAAAGCTGTGGCTGTTTTATCAAACGCTGCTGCGGTTGCGGCGGGAAGTACCAGCCCTGAATCATGCCGATCGGCAAAGCTTGGATGTATCCGTGCTGGCCGATGAGAAAGTGCTGAAGCTGCGGCGCTGCCATCACGACAGCCAGGTTTTGTGCTTGCTGAACTTTAATACCCAACCCAGTTCGATTAAGATGGCCCTACCGCCTGGAACCTGGAAAAAACTGCTGAGTTCTGCTGATCCACAATGGGGTGGTGCAGGGGCTGATTTGCCTGATCTGATTCCCACTGAACGCGATCAAACGATTGCCGAACAGCAGCTCATCCTTGGTCCAGAAAGCGTTGTCATCTATGGTAGTGTGTAGCACCTGGTAAGCTGGGAGGCTGCTTTGGAGATGGTAATTAAACTCACCTTTGCCACTGAAGCCTCCCCCACGACAACGGGTTGATTTCCCGCTATGCTTCCTTATACGCTAGCTCCTAATCTGTTGTCGCTGAGAGATTTCACTTTTATCAATAGTGGACATCAATATTGATCAATATCAACAGCGGTTAATAGCATCGCACACTGGTGGCGATCAAATGGCTTGCGCTGCCGCTCAGTGTAAGCTTTGTAAGCCGAAAGAAATTCATCCCTGAAAAGTTAAGTCACTTATCCCCTAATTGTTGAACCCTAGCTGTTGCAGCCCCAAAACCCATGATGCAAATTCCCCTAGCTACCTACCGAATCCAATTTCACGCCGGATTCAATTTTCAAGCCGCTCAAGCCATCGTGCCCTATCTAGCCGAACTGGGAATTTCAGACCTGTATGCGTCCCCCATTTTCACGGCCAGAACAGGCAGTACCCACGGCTATGATTCGGTCAATCCGAGTGAAATTAATCCAGAGTTGGGAGGAGCAGCAGGATTTGAGGCACTGTCAATAGATTTGAAGCACCATCGCATTGGCTGGCTCCAGGATATTGTCCCTAACCACATGGCATTCGATAGTCAGAATTACATGCTAGTGGATGTTCTGGAAAACGGCCCAGATTCCCATTATCGTGATTTTTTTGACATCGATTGGAATCATTACTACGGTGGCATTAAAGGACGAGTACTAGCCCCATTCCTAGGTAAGTTCTACGGAGATTGCTTAGAAAGCGGGGAGTTGCAGCTCAAATATACTCAGAGTGGGCTATCGATCAACTACTACAATCTGTGCTTTCCGCTCCGCATCGAGTCCTACAGCCATGTTTTGATGTATGACCTGGCGCGTTTGCGGGAGAAGTTAGGCAGAAATCATCCCAATTTTGTTAAGCTGCTCGGTGCTTTATATATGCTGAAGTATATCCCTTCTGGAGAAGAAGGCAGAGAGCGCTATGATCAAATTTTATTTATCAAGCGAATGCTATGGGAACTGTGGAATGACAGCCCTGAAGTTAAACAGTTTATTGAAGAAAACATTCAAGTATTCAACGGTGAACCAGGCAACTCAGAGAGCTTTAACCTGTTAGATAGTCTGCTCTCCGAACAGTTTTTTCGCCTCTCCTACTGGAAAGTGGGAAATGAAGAACTCAACTATCGCCGCTTTTTTACCGTCAATGAACTGATCTCACTGCGAGTAGAAGATGAAAAAGTATTTGATGCGACCCATCGCTTCATTTTAGAGCAGGTGAGCCAAGGCAAATTTACGGGCCTGCGGGTTGATCACATTGATGGCTTATATAATCCAGTGCAATACATTAGCCGTATCCGGGAACATTCGCCGGATGTTTACCTGGTCGTAGAAAAAATTCTTGAACCTCACGAAGAGCTGCCCCTTAACTGGTCGATTCAAGGCACGACTGGCTATGATTTTATGAGCAAAGTGAACGGCCTATTCTGTCAGCAAGCCAATCAGCTTGACTTCAGCGCTGTTTACTATCAGTTCATCGGCAACTCTACCCCCTGCGAAGCTCTAATCGATGAGAACAAACGGTTGATTATTGGTAAACACATGGCGGGTGATATTGACAACCTAGCCCACTTACTAAAACAAATCTCTGACCGTTACCGCTACGCTAGTGACTTTACCATGTATGGCTTGAAGCGAGCGCTGGTAGAAATCTTGACGCTGTTTCCGGTGTACCGCACTTACATCAGCCGGGAAGGTGCCCGCAAAGCCGATCAGGAGCTAATTCGACAGGTGATTGAAGAAGCAAAAGAAAATATTCCCAACTTCATTAACGAGCTATGTTTTATCGAGAAGTTTCTGTCGCTAGAATTTGACGACCGCCTCACAGAGGAGGACAAGGATCAGTGGCTGCATTTCATTATGCGCTTGCAGCAGTTTACCGGCCCCCTGATGGCCAAAGGCGTAGAAGATACAGTCATGTATGTCTACAACCGTTTGCTGTCACTCAACGAGGTGGGTTCCAATCCAGGTGAATTTGGCATTTCGGCTGAGGATTTTCATACGTTTAACCAAAATCGCTGCACCCAATGGCCCCACGCCATGAACGCCACCGCTACCCACGACACCAAACGTGGCGAAGATGTGCGTGCTCGCTTAAATGTTTTATCGGAATTGTCCGAAGAATGGGACAATCATCTACGCAACTGGCATGCCGTGAATAAACCGCTGAAGGAGAATGTAGATGGTTTGGACGTGCCCGATCGCAATGCCGAATATCTACTGTACCAAACCCTCTTAGGGGCATTCCCATTTGATGAAGTAGACTATCCCCAGTTTGTTGAACGAGTTAAGGAATACATCATCAAAGCCAGTCGGGAGGCCAAAG
This sequence comes from Leptolyngbya sp. NK1-12, assembly GCF_032598965.1. Classification (NCBI taxonomy): domain Bacteria; kingdom Bacillati; phylum Cyanobacteriota; class Cyanophyceae; order Leptolyngbyales; family Leptolyngbyaceae; genus Leptolyngbya; species Leptolyngbya sp. NK1-12. The sequence continues at coordinate 2,601,225 of NZ_CP053586.1, read as the reverse complement.
TATACACATCCTGGCAGCGTTCAGATATCGAATATGAACAAGCCTTTATTCGCTTTATAGAACGCGCTCTCAAAGACTCACCAGACAACCTGTTTCTGCAGGAATTCCGGCCCTTCCAGCGCAAGCTCCAGCATTACGGCATCATCAACTCTTTAGCGCAAACATTGCTAAAAATCACCTCCCCCGGCGTACCCGACTTTTACCAAGGTGCAGAACTGTGGGATCTCAGCTTGGTAGATCCAGACAACCGCCGTCCGGTGGATTACGAAAAGCGGATGGCCTATTTGGACGAGATCAAAACCCGCAGCCAAAAAGACTTGCCGCACCTGTTGCAAGAACTGCTGAAGTCACCAGAGGATGGCCGCATCAAGCTGTTCTTGATCTATCAAGCTCTGAGAGCACGCCGCGCCTACCCCGATCTGTTCCAGCGAGGCAGCTATCAAAAACTGGCGGTCGTGGGCAGCCTCAAGCCGCATATCGTTGCCTTCACGCGCGATCTGGGCGACGTCCAGGCGATTGTGATTGTGCCGCGCTTTTTGACGAGTTTAATCAAAGAAGGCGAATACCCCCTAGGCGAACAGGTCTGGCACGAAACGCGCATCCTACAAGCCCCCGGTTCCTCTGCCCTCTGGCAAGACATGATCTCGGGTCAACAGCTGGAAGGCGGCGAAACGCTTTGGATCAAAGACATCTTGAATCAATTCCCGGTAGCTTTACTAATCGGCACGATTGAACACAGCGGATCGATCCGCAAGGAGCAGGCCCAGTAGTACGCTAGACCACTGAGAAGCTTTTAGCTGTCAGCACCAAACCATCGCTGAGGTCAGCAAACAATCCACCAGAGCCGAACCCTGATTTCGCGCCGTTTGCATTATAGTAGAGGCGGCCTGTTTTGGGGATATAGGTGATTAGCGCTCGGTTCTTTTGGGCGGCTCGCTTCGTATCTACGACCGCAAACTGGAGACGCTTACCCAGCGCTGCAAAGGTGTCTCGGTAGAGTTCGATCTTGTCTTGACCGGGCGTGAAGTCGGTGATTTTGTCTACACCAAAGGAGCGATTAAAGGGTATCGTTTGATAATTCAATCCATCGCTCATAAACGCGAACGTATCTTTGCCTTTGCCACCAGTCAGAGTATCGTTACCGAAGCCACCGTTCAATCTATCATTTCCATCTAGCCCCACAATCACATCATTGCCCGCAATCCCGTCAATCGTCTCCTTGCCCTTGCTACCGCTGATCTGGTCAGCCTGAACGGTGCCTCGGATCGAGCCATAGCTGCCGTTCAGTGTTTGGCTAATCGCCCCAAGCTGTAGCGTTTTCTTAGCCAAATCAAGCTTGAGGCCGCCGCTAGTTTCGCTAGAGGCATCAATTACATCTGCCGTAATCACCAACGCATCGGAACTCGTCGTTGCGTTCAGCGCCACCGAAAGCAAGGTGCCAGAAACATAGCCCACTGTTACCAGATCCAGTTTGCCGTCTTTGTTAAAATCACCAGTGGCAATATCAAGCGGGGTTGCACCGGAAGTCACTGGTGCTGGATAGCTGTAGTTACCTGCGCCGTTGCCTAACAGCACTGAAACTCCACCGGGTCCGTAGCCGCCTGAAACCCCAGTGGCAAAATCGAGACGACCATCGCCATTGAAATCGCCAGCTACCAGCGGAGCGCTTGTAGAGGAATAGACAGGAGCGCCAAATTTTCCGGTGCCATCGCCGAGAAGAAACCCACCCGCGCTTGCCAAATCCAATCGTCCATCACCATTGAGATCAGCAACCAGCAAATCGGCGCCACCAAGATTGGCGGGAAAGGTTCCTGCTGAAGTGAATTCATTTGTTCCATCGGCCAAAAGCACCGTGATGTTAGCACTAGAGCTATAGGAATAGAGGTTAAATGTGCTGATGGCTAAGTCTGATCGACCATCACCATTGAAGTCAGCAGCGACAATGCCTGCGGTGTTTTGTCCTACTGATAGAACTCGTTCATTGCCAAAATTACCCTTACCGTCACCAGACAGAATCGAAACCTGTTGCCTCAGGGCCGGATTACCCCCCAGGATGTAAGCGCCACTGTGAACAGATGCCAAATCTACATTGCCGTCGCTGTTGAAATCTGCAATCGCAATTGATCCGGCAGATTCCACTCCATCAATTAGAAAATTGGTCGCTGGCCCAACCCCCCCTACCCCGTCTCCTTGCAGAACTGAAATGACGCTGCGCTGTTTGGAGATAGAAAAAGATCCTTGCGGTTCAGTAACGTTGAGGGTACCTGCGGTGATGATGTCCACCTTGCCATCTCGATTCACATCTGCGGTAGCGATGGTTTGAATTGTGACCGGATTAATCAGGGTTGGAGAATAGGGATTAGTCGGAGGATTGAAAGGCGGTACGACAGCGCCAGGTGGTAGAGATTGAATAAACTTCTGATATTGCTGAAACTGTTCCTCTATAGCTTGCTGGAACTGTTGATAAAGCAGATTGGGTGAACTGCGTTCAATCGCATAATTTTGGGCTGCGGTAAATTGTCCTGCGCCATTCCCCAACAGCACCGAAACACCTGTTTTGCCACTGGTATTGACTTGGATATTGGTGTCAGCAAAGTTTGTCACCAAGTCTAGATTGCCATCTCTATTTAGATCAGCAGTGATGACAACAGTTGGGTTAATTCCAGTTGGAATATTAGTGGGAGGGCTGAATTCAACAGACATATAATCCTTGATAGCATTAATAGTGAAGCAGTATAGGAAGGTAGTTCTTGAGCATGTTATCTAATTGCTCGGTTATACTTCGTGAGAGTTGACAACACTAGCTTCCAAGCAATAGATTCAGTAACACTCAAGATGAACCGGATCGTAGGTTATAAATAGTTACAATAGATATTTCAGAATCATCAACCAGCCGTTGATACTAGTGATGATTGGGAGCCGTACTCGTCGCAAATCTGATTGACTTAACTGAAGAGCAAGTAGTCTCTGTCAGCACACCGACAATAATCTTCCAACTGCCGTTCACCTTACGCATCGTATAAGTTAGATTGCAACACTCAAGAAATGTTTCTTCAGTATCGGTTTTGCATTGCTTGAGTCGAATCACCTTTCCAGTCACAAAACTACAAATTTTCGATAAACTCTTCTGCTGTGACTTGAGCTTGCTTGAGGATGCCGCTTAATGTGCCAACCTTCAACTCTTGATGCACGGGAACGACGCACCCAACCTCGCCATCTGGCGTTCTCTTCTTCATCACAACATGGCTACCAGTTTGACGAACCTGCTCGAATCCCAGACGTTCTAATACCCGAATTGCTTCTCTGCTAGAAATCCGGGGCAATTTAGGCATATTCAACCTCAATGCTGGTCACAAATCTGGGAGAGGTTTCTGGTAGAGGAAATTCCTCTAGGTACAGTCGAGTTGCCTCTTTCAAGCCTGCAAGTGCTTGCTCAATCGTTTCTCCTTGATCAACTGTGCCAACCTCTGGACATTCAGCGATGTAAAGGTCATCTTCTTTGTAAAGAATGACTGTAAAGCTACGGCTTTTCATCGTGATTGAACCTTATGGATGCGTCTAGTTTATCGAGCAGTTGCAATCCCAACTGGCGATTGCCTTGTGCGGACATCAGTCGAAAGCGATTGTAGGTATCGAACTCAGCTAATGCAATCGTCGAAAGTTCTTCGATCAGTTTATTCACACTTATCCCTCTGACTTCGGCTAGTTGTTTGAGCCGATTGTGCTTGTCGTCAGGGAGTCGAATCGTTAAGGTTGCCATTGTTTAACTCCTGATTAATTGCTCTGGTTGCAGGATTGATAAATTTGGGAAAATTAGCTCCGCATCTTGAAAATCTCGGATGTTGTTTGTCACGATCGCTCTGGCATTTCCGGCAATTGCTAGCTCGATCAGATGATTGTCCTGTTCATCTCTCAGGTTTGGTCTCCACAGATAATAAATTTGCACCCATTCACAGACACTCATAAAAGCCGCTAGTAAGTCTGAAATTTCTAGGGACGTTAATGGACATTGACTGATAATTTCCTCACGACTGACGACAGCTTCGTATTCGCAGAATAGGGTATTGCCCATCAGAGGTTGGCACTCTTCCAAGAGACAGCAGCGAACTGATTCGCGGCTTGGGCCTTGAGGGCCAATCAGAGCGCTGATCAATACACTGGTATCGACAACAATTCTGGATCTCATGTGATTGTGATAGCATATGTGCTGTCATCTGGCAAGAGATCCAGCTTGTAGGGATATGAGGGGGCAATCGCTTCTGATCAACTTTATACGCGACCACCCCTCCTCAACCAGAATCAGAGCGATCGCCCTCAACCGACGACTCTAAACTTGCGCCGTTTCCGCAGCCTCCTGTCCCTGATTCTCTCTCCGCTTCCGCAGTGCAGCCATGCCTAGACCGACTAAACCAGGGAGCAGGGCAGGCGTGGGAACTGCTACTGAATGGTTATCAATCGTGAAGTATGCATAGAATTCTTCAGTGGTTGCATGTCCTTCATAAGCTGTAGTTTCCCAAGATAAACTACCTCGATAAGTACGGAATCCTCGAAGATCAAACCAGTCTCCAACCCTATAGGGAATGGTTAAAGCATTACTGAAGAGAGTTCTTTGATCATCTCCAGTAATAAATACGTCATTACTACTCATGAGTTCTTGGATCTTACTGATTGCCTCCTGAGCGCTAGTTTGATTATTCCAAAAAGTAGGCAAAGGGTTGGGAGAACCTTTACTACTGTACAGTTCATTAAAGGTTGCAAGGCGAAAATCAACATCATAGGTTACTCCCGCAATTTCCAAATTTTCAATTCCCACAACAGCAGCAGTAGGTCCATAGGGGCGAACCAAAACTGCCGCTTGAGCCGGAATCGTGCCCATTGCACCCGCGATCAGCGCTGCGCCTAAAGTGGCAATCGAAAGTTGATTCAGAGTGAACATGAACTGAATAGCTCCTAAAATTGGTGAATGTGTAAGTTGGTTAGAAGCATTCCCTGTTAATCTGGTAGTTTTGTTTACACCCTGCGTTGCGTTGAGGTGAACGTTAAATCTACGGATTGAGTAACCGTGGCGTAAACGTATCAGGCGTAGGTTCTGCAACCGCAATCTCCATCTCCCGGTGCCGCTGCTCAGAAGTTGCTTGATAAATCGCTTTCCGAGCGCGGTTGATGCTCCCCAAAGGCTGGTGTTCTGGCAGCGAATGCCAGGGCGTAAACGACAGCGCTTCTCCAAACGCATTCTGTTCTGGCGTATCGAAAATCTGACGGGGAATCCGAATCGTGGCAACTTTTTGCAGTGGCGCATCTGATTCATGCCATTCTACAGTTGGATCTTCGATCGGCGTTTTGGCTGCGTCGTTCTGTTGCTGAATCAAGAAATCAAAGGTAGCATCCTGCGCCATCAGAGAATTCGCCATCGCTGCCCGCAAATAATCGGGCGTATTGCCCATTTCATCACCAATTTGACTTGTTGGTCTGACTGCAAACTTAATCGCGGTTTCACCAAATTGATAGGGCGTGGTACTCCAATATTGAGCTGCCAACGGATTCTGAGTCTGCTTGGTCTGCAACGACTGCGTGATCTTTGCTTCCTGCTGATGGGTTTTGAAAAACTCAGACTGTTTACCAGTCGCCAAAGCCGTGAAGAACTCAGCGAAATCTGAGGCATTGCGAATGAAAAACACTGGATGATTGACCATCACAAAATCTTGAGTCTGAGCCGTTTTCTCGCTCTCCAAAACCTTATCACCAGCCACATCCATCAGCTTGATTGCCATGCCCTGTAAGCCCGGTTTAGTATCGTCCGTATCTCTAGCATTCGAGAAGCGAATCCAGGCTGGATAGGTTTTGCCAGGTTCTTGGAAGACTCCGACCCTCAGATTTTGGGATAAGTCTGGCGCAACTGTAAACTCTGCCCAGACAGTACCATGACCTTTAGGATGTTGTCCCCGCAGTTTGGGTGGCTGCGACTGTTTGCTGATTTCGACAATTTTACTGATAGCGGCGGATTGGTCTGGCTCAGCTACAGAACTTGCTTGGGCAAAGGCTGGTTGCGCGAACAATAGAACAGCAACCAGACATATAATCAGTAGAGTTGACCATCGCAAACCTTGTGAAAACCAGCGCATTGTGTTGCCTCTCAATAGTGGAAATAGATTAAAGCAGAGTTGAATTGTTCGTGAACCAAACACTGATCAACGCTGTGATTGCTGGAACAGCTTGAGTCAGAATGATCGATTTTTTTACTGTGAAGCTACCGAAGATACCAGCAATGATGATGCAGCTTAGAAAAAATAGCTGAATTTCAAAGGCGAATTGAGTAGCGAACAAACTCCAGATCAGTCCGGCTGCTAGAAAACCGTTATACAAACCCATATTCATTGCTAGCTGAACTATCAGCTTAATTCCTGGCTGATTCACAGAGTTAATCGACTCTCCGAGCAACCATTCTCGAACTGACTTGTTTTTGGACAGAAACATTTCTAATATCAGAAACCCAATATGCAAGACTGCAACCAGTCCAATTAGAAAATTGGTAATTGTATTCATAAGTTCACTGTATGTAGATTGATTGAGCTGACAATAGTGAGTTTTTTAAGAATCAATCTCCCTCTTTTTCTGAGGGGATGTTTCCAGTTGCAGCTTCAGTAACACCCTTTAAACCCAAAGCGGCAAAGAAAATTTCCAGACTCAACGACAAATCAATGCTCTGACTTGATTGAATAGTTTCAATCTTCGTCTGATCAGATCCGAGTTGTGGCTGTGGTTGTGCATCATTTTTCGCAATTACCAATAAACCTGCCACAATTCCTAAAACCATCCCAGACAACGATCCTAGGTATAAACCATCCCTCTCTTTTCTGATAAAAAAGATTCTACCGCTGCTCTGAGCAAATTCATGCACCAGACCACCTAATGCACCAATTGCAATCGTATGAAGCAGCAGTAGCCCAAAATTTGCGCTGACCAAAGCTAAGATCAGAGAACCACATGTAAAGCCGCTTGTCCAAGCAATAGAACGTTTTTCATTGGGTGTGAGAGCCGTATTCGTCGAAGCTATCTCAGATGAACTAGAGCTTTCATTTGAGGTTGAAGAATCATTAATCGATGAAGTCATAGTTATTTGTGAATTATACTGATTGATATAATGTCTGCGGTTTTACAGCAGTTTTTGCTCCCTATCTCCCCAATTTTTGGGAAAACCGAGCTACACTATCTGCTTGAAGTTTCTTAGTAATGGGGGATTCAGAGAGCTGAAAGAATTTGCAACTATGCCCTATTCATCTGAAAACTGCTGTAAGTTAAACCGCTTGAAGGTTGAGCAATCGAACGTAACTGATGGTCCTAAACTTCTGCTGTTTCCGCAGCCTCCTGTCCCTGTTTCTCCTTCCGCCTCCGCAGCGCCGCCATACCTAGACCGACTAAGCTTGGTAGCAGGGCCGGTGTAGGGACAGCTGTTGCAGGTGGATTAGGCCCATTCATGAATGCGTTAGTTGAAGCGAAAATAGGAGAGCCGTCAAAGGGATTATCATTATTGTCGATGGCAAACCGAGCTGAGGTGCCGTCAAAGGGAGTGTTGTTATCCCACTGTCCTACAGATTTGTTGGCAGAAAAGATGTTGTAAACCTGTCCTGAACCTTCGGAAGCGTACAAGCTGAACCCTGTTCTAACGTACTCACTACCAGCAGGCCCGCCCTGGATGTCCAGCAACGAAAAAGAATTGCCAAATCCGCTGAGGTCAAATGTATGACTGAAAGCACCAGAGTTTACCATCAGACTCAGTAGAGGAGCTGACGTGACAAGGTATTTAGTATAAATGCCGCCAGCAACGTCTGTAGTTACAAGACTACCGTCATCATAGGTATAGTCAGCCGTAAATTCTGTGCCTACTGCGAGTCCGTTGACTCCTCCGGAAGCATCCTCCCAAACTCCACTGATTCGCCCAGTTACAATAGCGGCTTGGGCTGTGGTCGTGCAAACTGCGCTAATGGCGAAAACAGCAGCGATTGTTGCAGCAGAGAGAGAAATCTGTTTGAGGTTGAACATGAATTAAAACTCCAAAATATGGTGAATGTATTTTGGTAGATGAGCAACGTCTGTTCTGCCCATTGGCATAGCTGTGTAGAATGCCAGCCTTCAGTCAAGGCGTGAGGCTGATAAAAAATCTTGCTGAGGGTCATGAGGTCAAGTGCTGATCTGAAGCTGCAGAATTCTCGATTGCCAGCCAGCTTGATATCTTGAGGATGTTTAGCAACTTTGACATGATCCAGATGAGCGACTCACTTCACCTGTAAAGGTGTTGATCTCTTCAATCACGCAACTACCATCTGCATACTTAACCACCCGACGAATTAACCCGCCGCCCAAACTTTCCTGACAAATCACAGTTGCCTGGGCCAGAATTTGTGAATTGTCTTTCTCCCGGAAAATCTTTGAGGGAATATTTGCTGATGCAGCAACAGCAGGTGAAGAGAAAAGATTGAACAACAGGTTAGGCTCTGAAGTATTCAACTCATTATTTTGATGTAATGACTCAAAGCTGATCCACTTAGCATTCGCCTGCTTACTGGTTTCAGATACTTGCACTAGCATATCGCCGGAAGGGCAAATCGTGACGCTCAATTTGATGTTGTCCGCTGTTTGAACATCCTTGATCTGCTGAGTTCTTGCACAATCAAAGTTCTCCTGCCACATTTTTTCTTGTTCGATAGCTGCACGAGCTTTGTCAAATGGAATGCCTTGACCAATCGAAACAGCAATTGCCTCAGCGTTGGGGGCAAGGAGAGCAATTAGACCTGTTGCTACACTAGCAATTACAGGTGAACTGAGAATTTGAGCCGAAAATTGAGCTAATATGCTCGGTGCGTTTTGTCGGTTATCATTTGGATTACTCGATACCATAAAATCTATTACTCCTTGTTCTTTAAATTGATAAAATTTTTTGCAACTCTGAGATGGGCACAACTCTGCCATTCAAGCCCTTTTGCCAGACTATTTTCTCAGGTAAGCTTCATCCCGCACTCACTCTGATTAGCGCCGTTTGACATGGTTCAACACTAACGGACTGCTACCCACCTTGGCAGCCGGTAAAAGTCACCAAAAAGTCAGATGAAGGTCCGATAAAGGTCTGATAGAGAATCTGAAAATTCTCTGTAATTTCCGCAGGTTAGGAGGAGTTCCGCATTACAAATAAGGAATGAAGAGAAAGCCGTAGTTTCACGGTGAATACCAGGGTGGCTGCCGCGTCACGTCCATCGAGCTGCGACAAGACTTTAATCTAATGCACTAGTTTTGTGTCTTCCCTGGAGAACAGCATTCATGACCGTTGAAGAAGCAATTGCGCTCGTTGAGCATGTGATCGAGCAAGGACAGCTCAACAAAGTTCAAGCATTAGTCCTACGCGAGGCATGGCAAGGAAAATCGTATCTAGAAATTGCTGTTGCCGCTGGTTACGATCCAGGATACATCAAAGATACGGGTTCCAAACTTTGGCAGCGACTTTCAGAAGTATATGGTGTAAAAATCACCAAGCTCAACTTTCAACGGGTGCTCAAGCAAATTGCCTACCAGACACCAGCCAACCTTCCAGCCAACCAGTGGGTTAAACCGCGAGCCGATTGGGGCGAAGCCATCGATGTTTCTACCTTCTACGGGCGCGCTCAGGAACTGACCATGCTGCAAGATTGGATTGTCCAAGACCGCTGCCGATTGGTGACGCTGCTGGGTATGGGCGGCATGGGCAAAACCTCACTCTCGGTCAAGCTGGCAGAAGAAGTTCAGAGCGAGTTTACCAGTCTGATCTGGCGTTCGCTGCGAGATGCACCTCCAATCGACGAACTTTTGCCCACGCTGATCCAAGCGCTCTCCCAACAGCAAGACGCAGAACTGCCCACTAGCGTCGGCGGCAAACTCTCGCGCCTGATTGAACTGCTGAAGCAATTCCGCTGTTTGATTGTGCTCGATAACTTTGAAACCGTCTTGCAGAGCGGCAAACGGGCTGGCATCTACCGCGACGGCTACGAGATGTATGGGGAACTGCTAAAGCGGGTGGGGGAAATTGCCCATCAGAGTTGCCTGGTTCTGACTAGCCGCGAAAAGCCGCAGGAAGTCGGAATGATGGAAGAAGACCAAACCATCAAACTCTGGGAGTTCACCCCCCACCCCTCACCGCTCGGCTGAGCGCTCGCGTCGAAGCCCTCTACCCCTCACCCCTCACCCCCCACCCCTTCCGCACCCTACGGGGACACACCGGACGAGTCCTATCCGTGGCCTTTAGCCCGAACGAGCAACTTCTGGCCAGCGCTAGTCCAGATGGGACGATCCGGCTCTGGAATCCCAACACCGGACAATGCTTGAGGGTGTTGCAGGGGCATACGAGCTGGGTTTGGGCAATTGCCTTTCACCCCAACAGTCAACAAATCGCTAGTGCAGCCTATGACCATACCGTTAGACTGTGGGATGTACATACAGGAGATTGTATTTATACGCTCAAAGAACATACTAGCTCGGTTTTATCAGTTGCCTTCAGCCCCGACGGCAGGTGGTTAGTCAGCGGTGGCTATGAGCAAACGATTAAACTATGGCATCCCCAAACCGGTCAGTGTCTCAATACGCTAAGAGCACATCTGAATCGAGTTTGGACGGTTGTCTTCAGTCCAGATAGTCGCTATTTCGCCACAGGTGGAGATGATCACATGGTCAAATTGTGGGATGTTGCGGCTGGAGAATGCGTTCATACATTCACGGGACACAAGAGCCAAGTTCTATCCCTCTTGTTTAGCGCCAGCGGCGATCGTTTAATCAGCAGCAGTGCCGATCAAACCATTCGGATCTGGAACGTTCACACTGGCGAATGCACAACCGTTCTAGAAGGGCATCAACACTGGGTCTGGTCACTGGCTCAACCCATGAATGATGAAATCCTTCTAAGCAGCAGTCAGGATGAAACCATTAAAGTCTGGCAGCCTGAAGCTGAACCAATCACGCTGCGCTGCCCCCGCCCCTACGAAGGCATGATTATTGCCGGAGCAAAAAGTTTAACCGAAGCCCAAAAAGTTTCGCTGCAAGCATTGGGAGCCGTTGCATCTACCTCTTCGTACCGCATTACATCATAAACATGCGGCGATCCAGGCTCTTCGGATCATGGGTGTTGCCAAAGTTTTCTAGGTTATCGTCGGTTTCGAGGCGGCCATCGACTAAGGTGATGATGCGGTCGGCTACATCCAGAATTCGATTGTCGTGCGTCACCATTAGAATCGTGCGGCCTTCTTGTTTGGCAAGTTGTTGCATCAACGTCACTACTTCTCGGCCAGATTTTTTGTCGAGGGCGGCGGTGGGTTCATCGGCCAGAATCAGGGCGGGCTGGTTGACGAGGGCACGGGCAATTGCGACTCGCTGCTTTTGGCCACCAGAAAGGGCACTGGGCTTGTAGTCTACCCGGTCTGCCAAACCGAGCTGGCTCAGTATTGCGATGGCTTTTTGGCGTTTATCGCCCCATTCATCGAGTAGTTCTACCGCCATTTCAACATTTTGGGCTGCGGTTAGCGAATCAAACAAATTATGAGCCTGAAAAATAAAGCCAATATTGCGGCGCACATTCACGAGTTCAGCTTTGCTGAGACCGACAATTTCCTGGCCCAATACCTTGAGGCTGCCCTCCCGCACGGTGCGCAACGCGCCGATTAGCGTCAGTAGGGTGGTTTTACCAGAGCCGGAAGGACCCGTCATGATCACAATCTGGCCCTTAAGCAGATCGAGATCAATATCAAACAAGACCTGTTTACGTAAATCGCCCTGACCGAAATAGTAGTTCAATCCACGGATTTGCACCGCATGGGCGTTTGGATCAGAGTTTGTCTCCAGCGTTGTTGATCCAACTGATTGACTCATGGATTGGCTCATGCTGACACTCCTTAGGATCCAAAAACTTCTGCCGGATCGGTGGCTTGGACTTTGCGCACGGCAATTGTGCCAGAGATTAAACACATGATTGTCGTAGCAATAAACAGGTTAATCATCCGCGTAATCGTCATCTGCATTAGCAAGCCAGTAGCGTTCATTGTCAACTCATAGAGTGCCCAGCTAATCAGAAAGCCGGGAATAAATCCAATCACAGCCAGAATAATCGCTTCTTGCAGCACAATTCCTAACAGGTACCAATTCGAGTATCCCATCGCCTTCAGAGTCGCGTATTCTGCCCAATGTTCGGCAACGTCAGTGTAGAGGATTTGGTACACCAGAATAATCCCGACAATAAAGCTCATCGTCGCCAAGAGGGAAAACACAAAGCCAATGCTGGTATTGTTGCGCCAGTAATCCCGCTCCTGCTGGACAAATTCAGCCTTGGTCAGGACTTTCACATCTTTGGGAAGCTGATTGCGCAAGGCTTGAGCCACCGCCTCTACATTTGCACCTGTCACTAGTTTGAGCAGACCGACATCGACCGTATTAAGCGTGCGGCGGTCTTCATCGGGTCCCAGTGCGCCGAAATAGCGCAAAAAGTTTTGGTCGCTCATCACGATATTGCCGTTACCGGAGGCAAAATCGGTACCCAGACTAAAGGTGCCAACCAAACGCACCTGCTGTTCGGCCAGTTCGGTGACAATGCCCGCCTCGGTAGGACCCACTTCCGGACGGGAGCGGTCATCGATGAGGGCGGTCCAGGGCAAATGCAACTGCTCCTGATGGGCTACGACTCCAGGCAGCGGCAGTACCGGGTCTTGCGGATTAAAGGCCATCACCCGCAGCGGACGAATGCGCTTGGTTTCGGGATTTTTCCAGTAGGCGGTGGTGGTGTAGAGCGGATAGGCTTGCTCCACTCCGTCATAGGCCTGAGCTTGGTACAGCCGGCGGCGGGCAAATTGTTCGGGCACAAACATGTTCAGCTTTAGTTTGCTGATCACGACCACATCGCCATTCAGCAGCTTCAGTAACTGCACCTGACTATCGTAGAGAGCATTTTCAAAGCCACGAAACATGAACATTAGCAGCACCGCAAACGAGACGCCTGCAATTGCCGTCAGTAACCGTCGCCGCTCGTAGGTGAGATTCGCCCAGGCTAGAGGCGTGCGTCGTCGCATCAAAACACCTCCGCTGGATCGGCCAAAACTACTTTTCGCACCGAAACCAGAGCCGACAGGCTGCACATGCCAATCGTCAGCAGCAGCACATGCACGGCTCGCCCTAATTCCATGCTGATCGGTAAGCCGCCGTTGGTAGCCCGCAGGGTGAGTTCGTAAAGTCCCAGGGAAATGGCAAAACCCGGAATATAGCCTAACACCGCTAGAATCACCGCTTCTTGAACCACCGTCCAAAACAGAAACTGACTGCGGTAACCCATTGCCTTCAGCGTCGCGTATTGTTTCATGTGATCGGAAATGTCGGTATAGAGAATTTGATAGACAATCACAACGCCAACGATACAGGATACGATTACGCCCATACCAAAGATAAAGCCGGTAGAAGTAGTACCAATCCAGTAATCGCGTTCGCGTTGAATGATTTGGGGGCGGGTCAGCACCAGCACATCTTCAGGCAGGGTTCGGCGCAGTTCGGCAGCCACCTGTTCGACATCGGCATCGGGCTGTAGTTTTACCAAGCCGAGGCTGATCAATCGCAGCGGAAATGGATCAAAAAAGCGACGAAAGTTTTGATCGCTCATGATCAGGGTACCGTCTGCCGCGAAACCGCCTCCCAAGGTATACTGGCCGCCAATCGTGAGCTGACGCCGATCGACTTCGGTGACGGTGCCGGTCGTTTGCGGGCCAAACTCTGGACGCGACAATCGATCGATCAGGGCAGTGTCGGGACGCCGCAGGGCTGCTTGATTCTCAGGCGACTGGATTTCTGGAGCAACAAACACCGGATCGTTTGGGTTGATGCCATAGACAAAGATAGACCGATTGGTGCGCGTTTCGGGGTTGCGCCATTGCAGATAGCCCGTATACAGCGGCATTACCCGCTCGACTCCGGCAATGCCAGCCGCTTGATAGAGCCGTTCAATCGGAAATGCCTTCGTGGTGCTGATTTCCAGCGTTTGGGGCGAAACCAAATACACCTCCGCATTCAACTGGCTATAGATCATCGAAGCAGCCTTAGCCAGCGATCCCAAAAAGCCCAAATTCATGAAAACTAAAATCACCGCAAAGGCTACACCCGCGATTGCTACTAGCAGGCGCGTTTTTTCGTGAACGAGGTTGAGCCAGGCGAGGGGAGTTTTCATGGGTGAGGGGGTGGGGGTGGGGGGTGGAGGGTAGGGGGTGGGGGGTAGGGGGTGCGGGAGGTGGGGAGGAGTTAGTTTTCGACGTTGATGCGGACATCGACTTGTAGGTTGGTGAGGGCTTCGACGGGTTGGCTGTTGTCGAGGCGGATTTTGACTTCGACGACGCGGGCATCGGCGTTGGCGGCGGGGTCGTCGTCTAGGACGTTGTTTTTGAAGATTTGCCAGCCGATGTCGGAGACGGTGCCAGTCAGGGGTTGGTCGAAGGCACCGTTGCGGCTGGTGATGGTGGCGGGTTGGCCGACTTTGACGAGGTTGACATCGGTTTCGTAAACTTCGGCGACGGCGTACATCTGACGGGTATCGCCTAAATCGAGGATGCCGGTTTCGCCAATCGCTTCGCCGGCCTGCGTGATGATTTTGAGGACGCGGCCATCTCTGGGAGCGCGGATAATTGTGCGGTCGAGTTTAGCCTGGGCGAGCTGGAGGTTACGCTGGGCCGATTCGACGGCAACTTGGGCTTGGGACAGCGGTAAGTTTGCCTGCTGGGAGCGCAGTTGGGCTTGGGCGTTTTGGATTTCGGTGCGCCAGCGGGCTTCGATGCGGCTGAGGCTGGCTTGGGCATTGTTGAGCTGTTCTTGGGCTTGCCGCACTTCGGTGAGCTGCTGGTCGAGTTCCTGCCGGGAGATGGCTCCTTGGTCATAGAGGGATTGGAGTCGCGCTAGGTCTTGATTGGCTAGGTCTAGAGTGGCTTCTAGCTCGCGGATTCTGGCTTGCTGGGCCTCAATTTCGGCAGCACCGGGCAGTTGGGCCTGCTGGACGCGGGTTTGAGCTTCCTGGATCTGGGTTTGCCCATAGGCGGTAGTGGCTCGCAGTCGCTGCTCGGCTTCGGCAACCTGGGTGGCGGCGTAGTCTCGTTCGGCTTTGCGTTCGTCGTGACTCTCCAGATAGGCCAGCACGTCGCCGGCCTTGACCAGATCGCCCTGTTTCACCAGCAAGCGCTGGATGCGCTCGTTCAACGGCCCCCCAATGCGAATCACCTCTCCCTGCGGTTCCAATCGCCCTAAGGCCACAACCTCAACCCGCTGCGGTACAGGGGCTGCTTCCTCGACCGGAGCCTGAGCTGTTCGCTCTCCTAGCAGTCTGACCAACCCAAAACCGGTCACACCCAGCGCAATCAATCCAGCAATCGCCGCTACTAGCCATCCTTGTCGAAGCTTGGTGCCTTTACCCAGTGCCATATTCCTGTTGCCTTGTTTCTACAACCACGCTTAATCTTTTTTAATGATTTTCTAATTTCTATCCTCTACTATCTGCTGCCAATTCGACAATTTCGCCTTATCCAGATTCGACAATCTAGACAATCTAGACTCGACCGATTCAGATCTGTTTAGATTTGCTGCCAGCTAGGCTGTTGAACTCGTCCCCGTTTGTGGTGCACTCTCTGGTTTCTAGATCTCGGTCCATTTGCCGTCCCTTTGAGTGATCCGTCAGCACTGCCCGCACCCAAACCTGAGTCACAATCACAAGCGGTACGGCCAGCAGCAGCCCCGTCAAGCCGCAGAAAAAGGCAAGGCTGAGTTGAGCCAGCAGCAGCAGGGCTGGGAGAAGTGCCCCCGGTCGCTGAGCAGGTCGGTCTATGTTTTTTTGCCCTAGGCTTTCTTCTCGAGTAGCTGTCAGGGGAGCTGGAGAGAAGCTGCGATGCCTGGAATGAGAAGTGACGTTGTCAGATAGAAATTGGCGATGCAGGAAGGGATGCAGAAGCTGATATTTGCCGACCTGAATCACTAAATAGAGCACCACAACGGCAATCGCCTTTTCCGGAGAACTGAGCCAAGCTGCCGCGACCGGAGGAATCAGACTTAAAAACACTCCTAAATGGGGCATGATTTCCAAAAAACCAGCGATGGCCGCATTGGGAAGCACTAGAGGCACCCGCAGTAAGCCTAGGACCACCGCTGTTGCTAATCCTACCGCCAGCATTTCCCAGAGCGTGATCTGCATCCAGACAGCTAGCCGGTTCTCGCATTCAGCCAGCAGGGTATCCACTCGCTTGCGATAAAACGCCGGAACCAGACGAATTGCACCACGCCGATAGGCTGCTGGATTGGCTAGTAGCATCACGGTCAGCACCAGCACCAACAGTCCATGCAGCAGCAGCGTCAGCAGATCGGAAAACAGGGCAAAGAAATGATTCACGATCCAGCCAAGCAGAAGCTGGGCTTGCTGAGTCAAACTGTTGGCCGATACAGGACGCCACGCTTCTGGCAATTGGGACTGGAGCTGAAGCAGCCAAACCAGCAATCGCTCTAACGCCAAACCCACGAGTTGAATCAGGTGCTGCCCCTGCTCTACAAGCGGCGGTACAATCAAACCGCCAAACAATAGCAGGAACGTCAGTAAAGTCAGGAAAGCCAGCAGGTTAGCAATTCCTCGCTGCATTCCCAGTTGTTGCCAGCGCTTGACTAGTCGGTTCAACGGAATTGTCAGGATCATGGCGGTAAAAATCAGCAGCAGCACTTGCCGAATCCGCCACACTAAATAAAGGGCGACGAGCAGCACCAACAAGCCAATCCACCGTCCCAGTTTCACAAGCCGACTCCCGCTGTTGTGACCAACGGTCAGTACAATGCACCCAGTCTATTGGCTTTACTGTGAACAATTTGTCATTCTGTCGCATCCTCCGATCGGTTGGGATTGCGAATCGCAGATTCCAGACTAGAATTCGGTACTAGACTGGATGCATGACGGTGAAGCCTTCCTTTGTCTTTGTGCAGCGCTATGACTCATGCCCTAAAAATTACCTTTGAGGACTACCTCAGCCTGGAACCAGACAGCCTACCAGAGGGGCGATTTGAGTATGTGAATGGGGAATTGCGAGCCTTGCCACCAGAATCGGAACCAAATAACTGGATTTGCCGCTGTTTATTTTTGCAATTGGCGAACGCAAATCTGGTCTCAGCTCGGCTAATTGTCACCCATAGCTGTGAGGTAGAAGTACCCGTTTTGCAGGACAGTGACCCCAGAACTCGCATTCCCGATCTGGTGATTCTGCGCCCTGAGCATCTGGCCTTGACGCGCCGCCGCCTTACTATTACCAGAGATATGCCGCCGCCTGTGCTGATTGCCGAAGTTGTTAGCTCAGGTAACGCGAATGAACAACGCGACTACGAACGTAAGCGCGAACAGTACCAGGAATTAGGAGTTTTAGAATACTGGCTGATTGAACAACACCCAATCCTACAGGTAATTACGGTATTGGCATCTCAAAATGGTCTTTATAGAGAAGTGGGCGTGTTTCGAGGTGGCAATCGCATCATCTCACCGTTATTTCCTGATCTAACCTTGACTGCCGAACAGGTGCTAAATCCAGACTGTTAGTCGCTTGGCTACAATGCCTGCTGATCAAGCTGAGCGCCAAAATGTTGCAGTCAACAGCGCTGCAATCCCGCGGCAAAATGGATATGGCTCGGGAAATAGTCCGACTAGAAAGGCAGGTCACTATGAAACAGATAACAGGCTTTAATTCCGCAAGCTGGAAAGGCGAGCGAGGGGAATATTGGGTACTGGTACAGGCCATCCTCATGCTTGGCTATGTGCTGCTGCCGGTGTACCGCCCCGCTTGGCTAAGAATTGAACCACCGTTGCTCTATGGCGTGTGGGCCTTAGCCGGTGTCCTATTCCTATTGGCGCTGGTTTTGATCGGCAAGGGGTTGGTAGATTTAGGCAAAAATCTAACGCCGTTGCCCTATCCCAAACCAGAGGGAGAACTCGTTCAAACTGGCATCTACAGTGTTGTTCGCCATCCGTTATACAGTGGTGTCACCTTAGCAGCTAAAGCCTATGCGATTGGGCAACTCAGTCTCTCCCATTTTGTGGCGATGCTGCTGCTGTTTGTTTTCTTCAACTTCAAAGCTAATCAGGAAGAAAGCTGGCTGAGCCAGAAATACCCAGACTACTCGGAGTATCGGCAGCGGGTGAAAAAGCTGATTCCCTGGGTCTATTAGCCTTGAAGGTTCTGCCTGCAGCAACTACTTTACGAAAGGTAAAACTACAAGTTAATTTACGATGAGAATTTATCAGCAGACAAACTGGAGACAAGAGCATGGCGACAGGGATCAAAGCCACCCGCACTGAAACCGACAGCATGGGCGCAATCGAAGTACCGGCTGACCGCTATTGGGGTGCCCAAACCCAACGTTCGCTCAAATATTTCGCGATTGGCAATGACCAGATGCCGCCGGAGTTGATCCGGGCGATCGGGATTCTCAAAAAAGCCGCCGCTCTCGTAAACCGCGATTTGGGCAAACTGCCAGCCGCCAAAGCTGAATTGATTATCCAGGCCGCTGACGAGGTGATTGCGGGCCAACTCAATGACCATTTTCCCCTGCGGATTTGGCAAACCGGCAGCGGTACCCAGACCAATATGAACGCCAATGAGGTGATCGCCAACCGAGCCATTGAGTTAGCGGGTGGAGAAATGGGCAGCAAAGAGCCGATTCATCCCAACGATCACGTCAATATGTCCCAATCCTCTAATGACACGTTCCCAACCGCAATGCATATTGCGGCAGTTGAGGAAGTCACATATCAGTTGTTGCCTGCTTTAACTACACTGCGTAATGCTCTGAATGATAAAGCTATCGCTTTTAGAGAAATCATCAAAATTGGCCGCACCCATCTCATGGATGCCGTTCCCTTGACGCTGGGCCAGGAATTTTCCGGCTATGTCTCGCAGTTAGACAAGGACTTGGTCCGGATTCAGGCAACTCTGCCCGATCTGTACGAGCTGGCGATTGGTGGCACTGCGGTCGGAACCGGCCTCAACACCCATCCGGAATTCGCGGTGCGCGTGGCGGCCGAAATTGCGGCGGCAACCGGATTACCTTTTGTTTCAGCAGAGAACAAATTTGCGGCCTTGGCGGCCCACGACGCCATCTGCATGACTAGCGGTGCCCTCAAAACCCTGGCAGCTTCGCTGATGAAAATCGCCAATGACATCCGCTGGATGGGATCGGGACCGCGCTGCGGCTTGGGCGAACTGCTGCTGCCAGAAAACGAGCCGGGTTCGTCGATCATGCCAGGAAAGGTAAATCCCACCCAATCCGAAGCGATGACGATGGTGTGTGTGCAGGTGATGGGCAACGATGCCGCAATTGGCATAGCCGCCAGTCAGGGTAATTTTGAGCTAAATGTCTTCAAGCCAGTGATGATTCATAATTTACTCCATTCCATTCGTTTACTGACTGATGCTTGTACAGCGTTCACACAGTACTTAGTCATTGATATCCAGCCCAATCTCTCTCAAATTCAACATTTCCTCTCTAATTCATTGATGCTAGTGACGGCTCTGAATCCCCATATTGGGTACGACCGCGCCGCCAAGGTTGCCAAAAAAGCCCATGCTGAAAACAAAACCCTGCGGGAAGCCTGCATCGAGTTGGAATTTTTAACCGGCGAAGAATTTGATCAGTTCGTGCGTCCAGAAAATATGCTGGGATTGTGACATACTCCCGACGCTGACCTTTCAGGTACAGCACGGGGCTTCTCGCCTAAGTCTAGTAAGGGCAAAGCATTTGCGTCAGAAACTCTGTAGCTATGCCTTGGATTCATGTCGCAAATGCTTCGCCCTTACGATAGTGTGGTTGTTCCATCCGACTTGATATTAGACTGGCCGCTTTTATCTTTTGTTGATAGTTTTTTGCCCATTCTGCTTCAGAGATTGGACACTAGGTCAAACCGTCGCTTTTTCAAGTAACCGGATCTGGTCGAGCTGACAGCGAATAATTGCTCCATCGCCGTCGTTACTTTTGAGCTGCACATAGCTGCTGCCGATCTGATGCACCCGATAGGGCTTTCCGGCAAACTCAACCGCATCACCAACAGCAACCACAGGCATAATGTCGATAAACAAATCATCGGCTTTTGCCTGCCGCTCAATTAGCGTTTGCACTAAGGCGAGCTGCTGTTCGAGTTCATGCAGCTGATCGCGGCGCTGGATGCGAGCCATCCAGTCCATATATTTGGCACTGCCTGCCCGCCCCAACTGGCGCTCTCGCATGGGCAGATTGGTACAGTTGAGAATCCAGCACTTGGGATTAATAAAATCGGGAGCAATGCAAACCTTAGGCGGCGCAATCGGACCCGCGTTGCGGATGGCATCAATTCGAGTCAGCAAGTTTTCCCGCTCTGCTTCAAGATGAGGACTAATCATAAACGCGCTTCTTGTCTAAATCACTGCTGTCTTTGGTAATGAGAATACGATGAGCAAGCGTAATCTTCTATACCCAATTCGTTAACTTTTTTGAGCTTTCGTTACATTTCAATTTGAGTTGCGGCCAATCTGGTTCCCTTCCTGCATTCTGTCTAGACAGGTTTAGCAGACTAATACCGTTCCCCTCTCTACAAACCCAACTGACTCCTGACTCTATTACTACTCCCCACTCATCAGTTGATTCGGAGCACGAATTGCCATCTCCACTTGCTCGACCACCGAAGTTTTGGTTTCATACAGCATGACGAGATGATCCCTAGCTCTGGTCATCGCTGTATACAAACCTGCTTTCGCTTCAAAATCCTGATCATCTCTAGATTCAGATTTCTCAGTTTGCTCGGTTTTTTCAGAAATCGCATCAATTCCAACAATCACTACCGCGTCAAACTCAACGCCCTTCAACGCATTCCAGGAATCGACAACCACCAATGACCTATCCACTACATTGCCAAACCGTTCCCCTGACTGCATTGGCGCATGGTGAGGCACACTCAGACGCCGTAACTCTTGACTGAGTGCAGTCTTCAGCACTTTCATCTTCGGCTCGGTCGGATGCAGCAAAATTCCAATCGAGGAATCGGCATAGCTGTCTAGTGCTAGCTTCACCTGCTTCGCGATTTCCGTTGCCATCTCAGCATAGGGCAGGTGCAGGAGCAAGGGCTGAACACCGGAACTACGGGATGGCTTTTTCTTCGGCTCAATCAGCTTATCGATCGACGGACTGTTCTCTTTCCTATCTACTTTCATGCCTGCTTTTTCTAGCGCAGGATAAATAAATTTCCAGGCCACTTCTAAGATTTCTGGGGCATTGCGGTAGTTTAAGTCAAAGATCTGGGAACGACCCACCACATCAATGCCGAGGTTACGCCAGCTCCAGCCTGATTTTCTGCGGTGCGCCTGACCGTAAACCGACTGCGTATTGTCATAAACAAAAAACAGAGAATTGGTGGTTTGATCCAACACCTTTAGCAAGACTTGAAACCATTCATCGTAAAAATCCTGCGCTTCATCGACCAAAATTGCTTCATACTTCAGCTTACTTTGTTCTGCCAAGTCAATCAGATTTTGTCGTTTTTCGATATCTTTATCATACTCATAGCTATAACCTAGATGACGCCACGCCCAGGCATGAAACGTATCACACTCAACGTTGATTTGTTTCTCATAGAGCTTCGCTTGCAGCCAGCCGCGCATAAAGCGATTGTAGGAGAGCACCAGCACCGAGGACAGCTTTTGCTCAACAATTTGCTCAACCCGATTCCTCAACACTAACGATTTCCCTGCTCCTGCCACACCCCGCACTAACGCATGACCAACAATGCCAAAATTCTTGGCCCGATTCTGCTCCTCATCTAGCTGTGCTTGACCCAGCCGCCGCTCTCGCGTTTGCTGAAAATCGATCCATTGCATATTCAGTACTCCATACTCGATGCTATTTTCTGTGCAGAATGCCCGTAAACTTGCCGCTGCTAACGTCTGTCTTGCACATCAAGCAAAACAAATCAAGCCTGATATTTCACGGCTGTGATAGTTTAGTGAAAACGTTAGATCACGCCTATGGCTCGCTTTCTGATTGGGACCATCCCGGTGGTGGGGCATGTCGGTCCAGCCGTGCCGATTGCTCTTAGATTAGTAGAACGGGGTCACGAAGTTTGGTGGTATACCGGCCAATTGTTTCAGCCGACGGTGGAGGCTACCGGAGCTAAATTTGTGCCGATGGTCAACGCCCTCGACTACTCGATTGCCGCCAATGTACCCACTGCCTGGATCGAACAGCGAAATTCGCGGCGTGGCGTGGCACAGCTCAAGTTTGATCTGAAGCATTTCTTCATCGATGCTGCGGCTGGGCATGTCCAGGACTACAGGGCGCTATTGCCAGCGTTTCCTGCCGATGTTCTTATCTCGGATTCCTTCTTTCTAGGCGCAGCTTGGGTGCATGAGCAAACCGGCCTCCCTTGGGCGCAATTTGGCATTTCGGCGTTGGCAATCAGTAGCCGCGACACGGCACCGTTTGGGTTAGGATTACCGCCCAGTGCTTCGTGGCTCGGTCAACTGCGGAACACCAGTTTGCATTGGCTGTTTCAACAGGTATTGCTTCGAGATGTGTTGACCTACACCAATAGCATCCGCGCCAGTTTGGGTCTACCTCCGACCGATCAAAGTTTTTTCGATGTCGTATCGCCATTTTTATATTTGGTGGGAACAGTGCCATTGTTCGAATACCCCCGCCATGATTTACCCGCTCAAATCCACTTCATTGGTCCCTTTTTGCCTGACCCGCCATCTGAGTTTACACCCCCGATTTGGTGGGCCGATCTGCAAACCGAGCAGCCGGTTGTTCATGTCACCCAAGGCACCGTCGCGACCGAGGCAGAGGATTTGATTGTGCCAACCCTACAGGCTCTGGCGTCAGAACCAGTTCTAGTTGTGGCAACGACCGGCGGCAAACCGGCGGATGCGCTGAAATTGGACCCAATCCCAGCCAATGCCCGTATTGAGTCATTCATTCCCTACTATCATCTGCTCCCCTATGTAGATGTGATGATCACCAACGGCGGCTACAACGGCGTGCAGATGGCCCTCGCTCACGGCATTCCCCTAGTAACGGCGGGCAAAACTGAGGACAAAGCAGAAGTCAGTGCTCGCGTAGCCTGGTCGGGAGTGGGGCTGGATTTAAAAACAAAAACGCCTACCCCTGAGCAAATCAAAGCCGCTGTCCAAAAACTGCTGAACGAGCCACACTACAAGGCCAACGCCGCAGCCATACAAGCCGAGATCCGGCGTTCCGATGCCCCAAACCGAGCAGTTGAGTTATTGGAACAGTTGGCAGACACCAAGCAACCGATTTTGCGAACGGTGTAACGGTTATCGATAGTTACAGTAAAAGACAAATCGCGAATTGAATATGCGATGCGGTTGTATACATCGTTCTAGTCATTGTTCTAAGTCGCTCCCATACCAATCCCTACAGCAAAATCAACCCCTGACGAATGCCGATGGTTACAGCCTCAGTGCGGCTGGAGACGCCTAATTTAGCAAAAATAGAGCTGATGTGAAACTTAACCGTGTGTTCAGAAATATAGAGCTGACGCGCAATGGTTTTGTTGGCCATGCCTTCCGCTAGCATCCGCAAAATTTCGATTTCGCGTTGGGTTAAGGATTGAGTAAGGGCAACCGTCGGAGTGGGATGACGCAGTTGGGAAGCAATCTCTGGATGCAAAACCACCAATCCTGCAGCTGCCGCTTCAATCGCCGCGACAATTTCCCTAGCGCTGGCATCCTGGGGTAACAGTCCGGCAACTCCTAGCCGTTCGGCCTCAGCAATCCAAGCAGCCTGCAACGGATCGACCAACCAGAGAATGGCCGGAATCGGTGGCTCTACATCCAGTAGGGGTAGAGTAGCATCCAGGGTTTCTGCACTCAGTTCGGTAGAAATTAGCACCACCTCCACCGCGAGCTGCTCGATTTGCAACTCGTTCACCTGAGCAGCACAGCCCACCACCTCTACCCGTTCGGTGCGAACAATTGCTGCTAACCCAGCCTGGACAATGGCAGAGTCCGCCACGATAAATACTCGAATCATAGTTACATCCGGTCAATGGTTGGCCTAGCGTCTGCGGCCCCGCCCCCGCCCTCTGCGACGTTCCCGGCCTGGTTCTTCGCCACCCCCCTCGGATTGGCGTTCACCGACGGTGACAGCTAGTTCCACAATGGCTCCAGCCCGAATCACTCTTGCCGTCAAGCTCTGACCCACTCGATCGGCGGTCAGCATCATCCGCACATCGCTTACGTCTGTAATCGGTTGGGCATCGAGGGCAATCAGCACATCGCCAATTAGCAAACCAGCCTGATCCGCAGGACTATCGGGTTCAACGCTCAGGAGCATCACGCCTTCGGAGTAGGAGAGACCGAGGCTTTCCACCAAACGGTCGGGAATCGGAACCGGCTGCATGCCTACGCCCAAATAGCCACGGGCAATCCGCCCGGTTTGCAGAAGCTGGGCTACCACTCGCTGAATCGTGGCGACTGGAATCGTGATCGTCATCTGGCGCGGCCCGCTGGTGTTGAGGCCAATCACCTGCCCCTGAGCATCTAACAACGCACTGCCAGACAGCCCCCATGAGGCCAACAATGACGGACGAATCAACTGGTCAATCTGGCCGCCTTGCCAACTGCGCCAACTGCCGCCCAGCCGCTCGATCATACCCATGCTAGCGCTGAGGCTGCCATCCCCGGTTCGTCCAACCGCCAGCACCAACTGGCCCACCCGCAGGGACAAATCACTCAAGCTAGGCGTCGGCAAATCCAGTTCGGTGAGCCGCAATACGGCCAGATCCGTGCTGCTATCCCGTCCTACTAAGGTAGCCGATACACTAGTTCCGTCCGCCAGGATAATCGGGATTTCGTCCTCTTGGCGGATCGCATGATCCACCGTCACCACAATTCCGGGCTGCCAGTAGAGGCCACTCGCACCACAGCGATGGCTGGCATTCACCGATACAATGGCTGGCCCAGTCTGTTCAACAGCATCCGCGAGTTGGGTTGAAAGTACAGAAACTAAATTTTCCGGTTGGGGAGAAGCAGAAGTCATGGTAAAAGTCACTCCAAGGGAACTGCAAGAAAAAACTGCAAGAAAAAACTGCAAAGAAAACTGAAATCAGACCTGCACCGCTGCATTACCTTCAGGATGCAAAACGGCTGGGGCTTTCCACATCGGAGAAACGGGCAGCAGCTCACCTGGAAAAACGGCTAGGTCGAGTGAATGGAACTATTAGGGAAACCGGAAAATTTTATTTCTCTTCAGAAGTTAGCCTGAGGATGCGCCCCCAAGTTGGGTAGAATGTTCTGGGCTAACAATTTTACCAAAGTGTTCTGGATTAACCGTTTGTCGCATCTTCTCGATTCAGAACCGTTCGTAGCTCCACCGCTTCTATCCTGAACGAACCATGCCGAAAACCTCTGACCTCCACGTCGTTGAAACCCGTCCCCTCAGCAGTCCAGCCACCATCCACGGCGAGCTACCCATCACCGAGACTGCCGCTACGCTGGTTGCCTCTACCCGAGACCGAATTCGCAATATCCTGCAAAACGAAGACCGTCGCCTGCTGGTGATTGTCGGCCCTTGCTCGATCCACGATGTCAATGCCGCCTATGAGTATGGCGAAAAGTTGGCTGTGCTGCGGCGCGAGTTGGAGGACGAGTTGGAAGTAGTGATGCGCGTTTACTTCGAGAAACCCCGTACCACCATCGGCTGGAAGGGATTAATCAACGATCCCAACCTAAACGGTAGCTACGACATCAATAAGGGGTTACGGTTAGCCCGCAAGCTGCTGCTTGACTTGGCCCACCTGGGTCTCCCCGCCGCCACCGAACTGCTCGACCCGATCATCCCTCAATACATCGCGGATGTGATCTCCTGGACGGCCATTGGTGCCCGCACCACTGAGAGTCAAACCCATCGGGAGATGGCGTCTGGCCTATCGATGCCCATCGGCTTCAAAAACAATACCGACGGTAGCCTACTCGCTGCTGCCAACGCCATGCTCGCCGCCAGTCAGCCCCATCGCTTTTTGGGGATTAACCTAGACGGTTTAGCCAGCATTGTCACCACCACCGGCAACCCGGACGGCCATTTGGTACTGCGGGGCGGTAAGCAAGGACCCAACTACGACGCTAGCCATGTGCAGCACGCCGCCGGTCAGTTAGCCAATCTCAACCTGAATCCGCGAGTGATGATCGATTGCAGCCACGACAACTCCAACAAAGACTATCGGCAGCAGCCCCTAGTTCTACAAAACATTGCTGAGCAGATT
Organism: Leptolyngbya sp. NK1-12; assembly: GCF_032598965.1. NCBI lineage: Bacteria > Bacillati > Cyanobacteriota > Cyanophyceae > Leptolyngbyales > Leptolyngbyaceae > Leptolyngbya > Leptolyngbya sp. NK1-12. The sequence continues at coordinate 2,574,926 of NZ_CP053586.1, read as the reverse complement.
ACGAATGGCTCGCGCCATATTATGGGCGTGATGATCGAAAGTCACCTGGTTGCAGGTAAGCAGCCCATTCCCAAAGATTGCAGCCAGCCGCTCACCCATGGACAAAGCATCACCGATGGCTGCGTAGACTTTGCGACCACCACCGATATGCTGTATTCCCTCGCCAAAGCACTCAAATCTAATTGTCTGCAACCGTACTGATCCAATTAGCAATTTTATACAGCAAGCAAACTGTATTATTAAAAACTCAGTATACCGATTAATTCAACGGCGGAATCGTTTTGGCGACAGTCACCGCCGTTTTTTGTTGTGTAGCCTCAGCAGTTCCAGGCAAGTTTAGCTTCATTATCGAAACTTATCAAAACCAACAAATCTTGACAAACTTCGGCTTACCAGTGCGGAGATTGCCCAACTATCTGGGAAGACTGGTACTTAGAAGCGTCAAGGTTACAGCGGCTAGGGTGCTCTCTAGCTTATTCCAATTTGGCTTCTCGCACTTATAGTTCTAACTGTCACTGATCATGGCCGATAACGACAACAACCTGAAAATCCGGTTTCCCCTCTGGAAATTCCTCAACCAGCCCGTCTTCAACTCCCAAAATCCGTTAATTCTTAATCCGAAACGATTCTGGCGACGCTATCAGCTTGAGCACTTGGAAAGATGCTGGATTAGAACGTACCGTCCCGAAGAACGCTTCCCGAACTAAAACTGTTAATACGCTGATATATCCTAGTGACAATTATTACATGATGACGCGGAGACTGCTAAACTTCGCGTTGTTTTATTTTTAAAATGACTCGTTACTCAAGACAAATATTTATTCAAAAACGGTAAAATCCCATCCGCAAGCTGGTCAGCATACTCTTCATGTAAACCCAGCGATCCCGGCAACCGCAGAATTTGAATTCCAACCCCAGAGAAATGGGCCAGAATTTCCATCTCTGCCAAAGACTTTACCGGCGTCTGTTCGCCAATCACCATCATCACCGGAGCCGGTAGGGGCGGCTGAAAATAATCGAAAAACTGGCTGCGGCTGCGCACCGGGTCGAGTCCTCCGGTTACAAACGCGGCTGAGGCAAACCGTGCTCCCCGCTGTTGCGTCGTCCGCCATTTCTCGTCGAGCAAAGCTTTCGTGAGATGGGCCGGATCCGCAAATACATGCCGCCGATACATCCAGCCCAAAAACGCAGGCGTGGTGTTGAGCCAGTAGAGCAATTGCCCGATCAGCGGCAGGCGAATCAGGAATCGCAACAGGTTGTAGAACCAGCGGTGTTCTCCCATTGCGGTCGGTAACGGCCCCCGCCAAGTTGGGGCCACTAAGACAATCCACGACCAGACGGAAGATGGAGCCAACTGCATCACATATCCCGCCGCATGACCTGCCGCAATCACCACCACAGGCTGATGAAACACACCGCGAACAAAGTCCTTCAAAAAAGCGTGGTAGAGAGCCGGACCATAGCGAAATCCCGGACGCGACGATTGCCCAAACCCAACCCAATCCACGACATAAACCTGAAACCGCTGGGCCAGCCGTTCTGCTAAGCCCCGCATCTCACCCCGCGTGGATACACTGCTAAAGGCTGGCAGTAACAAAATGGGCTGGCCCTCGCCCAACACTTCGTAGACAACCGTGACTGGCTTTTTCTTCCAGTTCCAGTAGAACTCACGAACAGTTCCACCAAGAATGGGAGTGGGATTAAATGGCATGACTCGTGCTAGCAAACGAAGGAACAGGGTAGACGCAACTGTCTATTATGGCGCTTTTTACGGCTCTCCAATCAATCCTGAACCATATTTACCCAACCTTTCCACCAATTGCTCCTGTCTACAGCAACACTGCAACAGCAGCACTGCACTGAGGCAACGTCAATCTACAAAACATCCCACAGAAGGCAGCTACTATCACTCGACTGAGCGTCTCGACTGAAGCGCAACGGAACCACTCCCCACCCCCCACTCCCCTCGTTCGGCGAGGCTCACGAGCCGCATCTCCCCACTCCCTACTCCCCACTCCCCACTCCCCACTCCCCACTCCCTACTCCCCACCCACTACTGCCTACCGCGAGGAACTCCCCGTTTAGCCAACCGCCGCGACCATGCCTGAGTCAGAATTCCTTGAGTGGGGCTAAATAAAAGCGCCAGGAAAAATAGGCTAAATACAGTTAGGGCAATCGCCGGTCCAGACGGCAGATCTAAGTAATAGCTGAGATACATACCGACAATACTGGCTGTCACTCCCACGGCGGCTCCCACAATCATCATTTGATGCAATTCCTGCACCAGCAGATAGGCCGTAATCGCTGGCCCCACCATCAGGGAAACCACTAGAATCACGCCAACAATCTTCATCCCCACGATCAGCGTTAGGGTGATCCCGGCCATCAGCCCCAAGTTGAGCCAGTCAGCGGGCAGCCCTACCGCCTCGGCTCCGGTACGGTCAAAAGTGTAAAACAGCAGCTCTTTGTAAAACAGTTTAACTAAGCCAAGCGCAAGCACTGTCACCCCTGCAGCTCGCCACACATCTCCCACCGCAACGCTGAGAATATCGCCAAACAAAAGCTCTTCTAGATCTAGCCGACTGTCAAGCAACGTCAGCAGGGTGATGCCTAGCGCAAAGAAACTGGCAAACGTCAGGGCCATTGCCGCATCAATCTTGACCCGCGACTGGGCACGAATCCAGGCAATCACAAAAGTGCTGAGCATGCCAAACAGAAACGCGCCAATCAGCATCTCGATACCCAGAAAATTGGCGATCGCCAATCCGGGCAGGACAGCATGAGCAATCACATCACCCAACAGCGCCATTCGCTGCACGACCAAGTAAGTACCCACCACCGGACAAAGAATGCCGATGATCACACCCGCCATCAGGGCATTGCGCATGAACTCATAGGCCAGCGGTTGCAGAAGCCAATCGATCATAAAGTTAGGGTTGCCAATTAAAAATCAGAGAAAAATCGGAGAAACGTTTTGCCTCAACCAAGACTCGGTTCATTGCAGCCAGCCTGAAGTTAACAAAAGCTATAGCTTTTTCCACTCTGGTAAGGTACAAGGGGTGTGGGGGCTTCGCCTACGCAGGGGTACGGCCTCTACACCCCATTTTTTGTACTTCATTAGCCTGGTAAAGGCTGTAAGTCAACAAAAGAACAGCGTTTCGAGATGGCCATTGCTGAGCTGAAGATTTTCGCCATAGGCGCGCTGAATATTATCCAAAGTCATCACCGCTTTTGGCGTATCGTTAGCCAATAAAGTGCGGTTCAGCAACAGCAGCCGGTCATAGCGGTCCAGGGCTTCTCCCCACTCGTGGCTGCAGATCAGCAGGGTTTTGCCAGCAGCTCGCAGTTCAGCAAAAACGCCAAGCATAATCGCTTCAGTTTTTTTATCAATGCCGGTGAAAGGTTCATCAAATAAAAACAAATCGGCCTGCTGGGCCAAAGCACGGGCCAGAAACACCCGCTGCTGCTGCCCTCCCGACAGTTGCCCAATTTGCCGCTGCCGCAGATCAAACAAATCTACGCGCTGCAGTGCTTCCTCCACATAGCGGTTGGCCTGCCGATCAGGACGACGAAACCAGCCGATTCTGGCCGTTTGAGCCATCATCACCACATTCCAAGCCGTAATTGGATAATCCCAATCAATCTGGGAACGCTGCGGCACATAGGCAATCCGATGCCGCTGTCGCCGGACGGGCATGCCATACAGGGCGACCTGTCCGTGCATTGGCAGCAGGCCCAACAATGCCTTGATCAGGGTACTTTTGCCAGCGCCATTCGGTCCAATTAGCCCCACCAGCTCACCAGGAGCGACGGTGAAACTGACATTGTCCAGCGCTGAAATGCCTCGGTAATCCACCGAGAGCTGGTCTACTTCTAGCATCGACGAGTTGCAGTTTTATAATGATAATCGTTTTCAATTTACCGCTTCGGCATGCTATAAATGATAATCGTTTTCATATCTTCTCCACGGCATTCCAACTAAAAAGGTTTTTTGAGCAAACCAGGAGGTTCCTGATGATTTTTTCTCAACGAGTTTCCTGCTACGGTGCCGCCTTAGCGATTAGCCTCGGCATTGTGGGCTGTACCCAAACCGCAACCCAGCAGAGTGAGGGAACCAATGAAGCCGTTCCTACTGCCGATTTACCACAAGTCGTGGCAACCTCTACTGTGCTGTGTGACCTCACCAAGCAAATTGCCCAAGAGACGGCAAACGTCACTTGTTTGATGTCACCCAATCAGGACCCCCACGTCTACACGCCCACCCCTTCGGACCGCAAAGCTATCGAAGACGCCGATCTGGTGCTTTATGGCGGCTATGACTACGAGCCAACCTTAATCAGGATCATCAAAGCAACCACAACCAACGCCCCCAAAGTAGCCGTTTACGAAGTAGCCGTTCCCAAGCCTCTGATGGGAGAACACCATCACCACGAGGAAGGCACTGCTGAAGCGACAGAAGCAACTGGGGAGGTTGCCGCAGAAGAAGATCACGACCACGACCACGGTGAGGAAGCTGCTGCTGGCCACGACCACGACCACAGTAAGGAAGCATCCGCCGAGTTAGCTCCTGATCCCCATGTTTGGCATAACGCCCAGAATGGAGTGCAGATTGTCGAAACGGTTCAGGAAAATTTAGCCAAGCTAGTTCCTGAGCAGGCCGAACTGTATCAGCAAAATGCCACGACCATTTCGCAACAGCTAAGCGAGATTGACAGCTGGATCAAAGCTCAGGTCACCACCATTCCAGAAACTAACCGCAAGCTGGTGACCACCCACGAAGCACTAGGTTACTACGCCGATGCCTACGGCTTTGAACTGGAAGGCGCAATTGAGGGCTTCAGCACTGAAGAAAAACCCTCTGCAGCCCGGATTACTAGCCTAGTGGAGCAACTCAAGGCCGCCGAAGTCCCGGCCATATTCGTGGAAACCACAACGAATCCCAAACAGTTGGAAACCGTGGCTAAGGAGGCCAACATTACGGTAGCTGACAAACCCCTCTATGTCGAAGGACCAGGCGGCGAAGGAACAGAGGCTCCGACCTATCAGGCTATGTTGGTTGAAAACACCTGCACTATTGTCGATGGTTTGGGTGGCCAATGCGACCGGGCCTCCGCTCCAGTGAATAACTCCTGAATCATGTCTGAACCCCCATGTCTAAATCCCCATGTCTAAACCGGCAAGTGAGAGGGCCTAATCCTCCGAGGTGTTCCCATATCTAGCGTGCGCAGCTCAGTCTATACGCCAAGTCTAGTCACTACACACTTTTTTAACTCCATTTTAGCGATGATGAGATAAAATAGAACAAGTGAACTAGCTAGAATGGCTGCCATGAATCTCTTCCAACGCCTGCGTGACGCACTCGGGTTGATTGAAGAATACGATGAGTACGACGAGTACGAGGATGAGGAGCTAGAGCCATCACCTCCGGCCCAACTCAGCGCGGGCAGGCGTTTGCCCAACAATGTGATTGGGCTGCCTGGTTTGACAATGGAGGTTGTGCTGATGCAGCCGCGCTCGTTTGAGGAAGCGCCCTATGCGGTGACGGCCCTGCGGGAGCGGAAGTCGGTGGTGCTGAACTTGACGATGATGGAACCCGACCAGGCTCAGCGTTGTGCAGACTATGTAGCAGGCGGGGTGTTTGCCATCGACGGACACCAGCGGCAGCTCGGACCAAATATTTTTCTATTTACGCCCAATTTTGTCCAGATCACGGCCCATATGCCAGCTGAACCCGCGCCACCTCAGGCCAATCCCTGGCAGCCACCCATGAATCCCCGCATGTCGCCGCCCCCGATGTCGCCCTAGGGCTTTCAATTAGAACTTTTGAAATTAAGTAATTCAACTGAATTAAAACCAAGATTCAGAGTGTTGTCGCCGCCCTTCGGGCGGCGACAACACCTCCTTTGGGTTTCATGTTTTATGTTGTTCTACTTAGAATGCTTTGGATTGGGCGGTCCATACAGCTTTTCCACACCTAGCAGTGACCAGACCCAGCGGCAGCGAATCAGCAGCACCACAGCCACGGTGAGACTTAATAGCACCACAGCCATCTGATTCCATTGGTTTAGCTGCCAAGCGCCCAAAAAGTGGGACCCTACTAAAATGCAATGAGCCGCAGCCAAAATTAACCCAGGCACCGCCAGCAAATGGAGATAGCGCCAGTAAGCTCCCAACCAGCGTTGCGCTCGGTCAAAACTGGTGAGGGCCGCCGGCGTCATCAATAGCAGAGTCGCCATCCCAGCCGCCATGCCCCACTGATGCTGAGGCAGCATAAACCAGAGAGCCTCTAGATTCCACTGCCACGAGTGCTCAACCATATGGAGCGTATGCAGCAGCGCCAGCACAAAGGCTCCCACACCTAGGGCACGACGATAGCGCAACGGGGCAACCCAGAGGCGGCTGATCGGACGCGCTATTAAGGCCAGCATTAGACTAATCAAGGCTCCGTATCCGGTGTAATCCACCATCATGTCGCCAGTACGCAACAAGGTGACGATGCCAATCGTTAACGTGACCCAACCGCCAATGCGAAACAACTGGCTGCGGCGATCCGCACTGACCAGAGCCGTAGAAAATCCCACGCCTACCATCGTCGGGACTGTGCCCAAACCGAACGCCAGCATGGTCGCGGCTCCTCGCCAAGGATGCCCGGTTTCAGCCGCTTTAATCTGAGCGGTGTACAAAAAGCCACAGGGAATCAGCCCCCATAGCATTCCTAGCAAAAATGGCGTGCCCCAGTGGCGAGTCAGGGAGATCTGCACCATCGTTTTGCTCAAGCGTTGATGCAATTCCGGCTGGGTCAGTAGATGCAGCAGCGGCACTTTGGGCAACCAACCAGGGCGAATTTGGGTCAGCCCAAACCAGATCAGTAAGCTACCGGTAACCAGAGTCATGGCCTGCCGTAAGCCGCTCCCCACCCCAGCAAGCTGCCCACCGGCCATTAACACCGAGCCTAACGCACCGATTGCCGCTCCCGTCAGCACATAGCTCAACACCCGTCCCAGGTTCAGCAGCAGATGAAACAGTACCGCCCGCGATTTGGATGCCGCGTCTGCTTGACCCACCGAGAGGGCAAAGGCAGCCGTAATTGGACCACACATCCCGGCACAATGGCCAAAGCTACCGAAAAAACCCAGGCTGCATATCAGCAGGAATTCGAGCATGACATAACCGACGAACGTCATTCAGTGCACATCATTTAGTCAAAGAGCTAATCAACCGCCACTGGAACTGCAATTTCTACCGTCGCTTGAATCGGCTGGCCGTTGTGCATCAACGCTTCGTGGCCGTTAGCATTCAAACTAACTGTGATTTGGTGTTTACCGGGCGGCAAGCTTTCTAGATAGTACCAATTCCCGTACAGCCGTGTTTGCTTGACTCCATTCACGTAGAGATGGGCATGGCCTTCGTTGGTACTGCTGCTGGCCTGATTGACCCGCTCTGGCGCAAACCGAAAGTTTGTCACCTGCACTTCCAGATTCCAGCCCCGACGGCTATCGGGATGCACAATCAGGTTTACCGTTGGAATGGGTTGATCAGTCGGAACTTCCAGACTGCCGTGCTCGTGGTCATCGCTCAGCGAACCAGAACGATGGGACGCCCCAGGCGAGTGATGATGCCCCGGTGTCGCAGAACGGTCTGCTATCTGAGTTTGGAGATTGGTCTTGGGAAGCGCACCCAACTGAGCAGCTGAACCCAATAGGGTTAGACAAACGGTAGATAGGAGAATGCATCCTCTTTGCATATCAACTTGCCTGTTATCCAATAGCCGAACTGAAACCGCGTAGCTTTTCAATTAGAGTTAGGGTTTGCTGGTAGGCAACGGTTGCACCTTGGTTGCGGAAAAACTGAGCTGCATGCTGTAAATCGGCTAGGGCTGCTTCTGGATTACCGAGCTGCTGTTGAATCAACCCCCGACTCAAGTAGGCATGGGCATGGGTAGGCGTCATCCGAAGCACTTGCGAAAAATCGTTCAGTGCTGCCGTCAGATTGCCTTGATGGTGATGGGCACAGCCGCGATTGTAATAGGCCCGAAAGTCACTTTTGCTGAACTGAATCGCCTGGGCAAAATCTGCGACCGCCTGCGGCCAATGTTCCAACCCCAGTTGGGCCAATCCCCGGTCATTGTAGATTTCAGCCAGGATGGCATGATCAAGGGGAGAAACCTGACGCAGCGCTTCCCCAAAGTCTACAATCGCTTCTCGATACGCCTGTAGCTGAGACTGGGCCAATCCCCGATTGTAGTAGGCCCGAAAGTCGTGGGGTTTGAGCTGAAGCAGTTGGTTGTAATCGGCTAGCGCCTGTACCGGATTGCCAGCACGGTAGTAGGCTAAACCGCGATTCAGGTAGGCTTCCGAGTCGGTTGAACTGATTTGCAATGCCTGGGTACAATCGGCAACTGCTGCCTCATAGTCTGCTAAATAAATCTGAGCCAAACAGCGATTGCCGTAAGCTGCCTCATAGTTGGGATACAGCTGAATTGCCTGGCTGAACTGTTCAACTGCCAGCAGGTAATCACCCTCCTGAAATGCTGCAACACCTGCCCGCAAGATTTCCCTGGCATTTCCTGGTCCATCTGCATTTCCTGGTCCATCTATCGTTGAAGCTGCCCAGGCTGGCGCAAGCCAACCGAAAGAGAGGACTGCAAAAAGCAGCCATATCAGAACGACCTTGCTAATGCAGCCAAAGAGCATGGTTTTCAATGGAACCTCACAAGCGAAATTAATGGCTAATGCACTGCATCAGCTTCAGCCTACGTCTTTATCAATCGTGTTTATCAATCGTGTTTATCGCCCCACCCAGCAGCAGGAAAGCTGCACCAGAACTAGAGGTAAGGGGTTAGAGATTCGGGTCATTCAGGAAACTTCCTATTTCAGTTGCAGCAGATGAGAATGAATTAACTGAAATCTCGGACACTGGCGTGGAGCTAGCTTGACAAACCGATGAACCCCATTAATCTCTAACCCCCAATCCCTAGTTCTCTACACCCTGATTCCGACAGCCGTTACCAACCCTTCTCGGATTGATCGAGAACATAGGCAGCCACATCGTCGATCTGGTCAGCGGTGAGGCGGCCACCAAAGGCAGGCATGGCGTTTTTGCCGTTTGTCACTTGGGTCTTGATCGCATCAAGAGAGGCCATATCGTACTTGGACAGATCTTCTTTCTTCAGCGTTTTGGCCGCATTCACCAGGTTGCCTCCTCCCGTGTGACAAGCTGCGCAATTGGCGCTAAACACCTTGGCTCCATTCGCCAAGTCCGAGGCAAACGCAGGTTGACCAAACCAGACAATAGTCAACGTCAGTCCAAAAATCAAAACAGCGATTAGCTTTTTAGTCAATTTCATCAATCTGTTCTCCTCTCAACACCAGCAGACGAAGGACTCCTAGCGAGCCATTCACCTGCCTGCTCACTATCCTGAAGAACGGTTACAGCTATGTCAAAAGACGAGATGTCAAAGATTGCGAATCGTGAAGCCACCAATCCGCTACACTAAACCTCAGTGTTGTCATGCGCGAGCCGTGATTACGCTCTTTTTGACTTCCGCCATCCTTATAGCTATGCCACCTTTACCCAATCCCCGTCCTAGGCATTTATCTCTAGGTCCCCTCGAAACCGAGATTTTGCAGATTCTTTGGGAACTCGGTTCCGCCACCGTTAAAGACGTGCATGACCGCATCTTGACCGACCCAGACCGGGAGTTGGCCTACGCGTCTGTGACTACCGTGTTGCGACGGCTGACCCAAAAGGGCTGGCTAGCCTGCGACAAACAGGACCGGGCCTTTCGCTGGCGTCCGATTGTCTCTCCAGAAGAAGCCTCGATTTTGCGAGCACACGAGCAGTTGCAGCATTTTCTGGCCGTCAGCAATCCCGATGTGGTAGCGGCATTTGCCGATGCCTTAGATGGGGCCAGCGTAGAAAAGTTAGACGCAATTGCCCAACGCTTGAAGGCGGCTCGTCAAGCCAGGGAGGACTAGATGCATTTCAGCCTGATCCTACTGGCGATTGGCGTTGCTTGCGGTATGCGGTTAGTGGCATTCCGGCCTCGCTTGGGCTGGTCTACCCGCTGGCGGCATACGCTGGGGCTGTTTCTCGGTCCACCGCTGCTACTGCTGATTACGGCAGGGGCGGTTCTAGGAATGGGTCGGCAGGGGCAAATGCTCGGTTTACCTGCTGGTGAAATCGGCTATATCTGCGCCTTGGGATTTCTAGCTCTGGCGTTGGGCTGTTTGGTCTGGCGCGCTGGGCAGGCGTGGCACTCATTTCGGCAACTCCGGCACTATCCGGCGATTGAGATTGAGCAAACTCCGGCCTATCTGCTTGATTCCGCCGTTCCCTTTGCAGCCCAGATTGGCGTTTGGCAACCAAGGCTCGTGGTCAGCCAAGGCTTGTTTACTCAACTCACCGCAGACCAAATTCAGGCCGTGATTGCCCACGAGCAGGCCCATACCCACTACCGCGATACGTTTTGGTTTTTCTGGCTGGGCTGGCTGCGTCACTTAACTGCTTGGCTCCCTAACACAGAAGCCCTGTGGCAAGAGTTACTGCTGCTAAGGGAAGTCCGGGCCGATCGCTGGGCTGCTCAGCAGGTTGATCCGCTGCTGGTCGCTGAAGCCCTCTTACAAATGGCCCAAGCACCGTTGATTGGGCTGGAGCCTGCCTTGGAGCATTCCTGTGCTGCCATTAGCGCTGGCACTTCCCTCTCCCGTTTAGAAGAACGGATCGAGGCGCTCCTATCTGAAGAAACCTTGCCGGAATCCGCTTCGCTGCCGTGGCTGTGGCTACTGCTGTCTCTGATCCCGCTGCTTACTATGGTCCTGCATCGGTAGATCGTTCAACCGAGGGCTGAGAGTTCTCACAAGAAAACACCCCCTTTGTCACTTAGGACCGGGGGTGCCTCCAACCAGCTAACTTGAGACAAACTTCAATTCAACTCTGAATCCATCTGCCGAGCTGTCTGGCGCATGTTTATTACTAGCTCATAGCAGCATGGCTGCGGTCATAGGATGCTTCAAAGCTGGGATGGGCTTCGCCGCGAATGTGGTTCCAGAAGCGAGTTGCTTCGGTAGCGGGCAGGCCAACCTTGGCATCCAAACGGCTCAACATTGACTGCTGACGCCGCTTGACGTTCTTGTGATGATTCAGCATCAACCAGCGAGCCTGTTCTTTCACAGACGGCACAGCCGGAGTTGCTGGAGCTGCTTCAGTCGAAGCATCTGCATTAGTTGTGGAATCAGTGGAGTTGGTGGTGTAAGCAGCACCGCGATACAGCAAATCTAGCGTGGGCTGTTGTACTGGCTCTTTCTTGATCGTCCGGAACCGGATATCAACGCCCCGGTATTTGCCCACTTGAGTTGGATCGCCGTACTCAACTTGAGGAGGATTGTAGTCGTAAGTTACTCCGCGATATGTCAGTTTCATGGTCTTCGCCTCTTCTTGAAATGCAGTGAATTTGAGGCGCGTTCCTTCGGGATGACTCCCTACTTCCGTCTTCTAGCTGCTGTTTTTGATCGAGTTAACTCAATCAGTAAAACGTGCCTAGAAGATGAACGATTTACTTTTCTTTTCTGTATCTATTGTTACCGTTTTTCGGATTCTTGTCAAGTCTGGCGAGCATTTTAGTCATCAAATCCTGACATAGCTGCCTCCTGCTCCTCTAGCGCCTGAATTGCCAGCAGTAGTTCTTCCTCTTGCCGTTCAAACTCAGCTTCCGAAATCTCGCCCATATCAACCGCCAACTGGAGGGTCAGAAGCTGTTTGCCCAGGTTTTCTTTCACATTCAGCTCCGCGCCAGCCTGATCCAGCACCTTTTCAGCGATCCAAGTCAGGCCAGTTACGGGTGCCGTCAACGGTGCCATCAGCAAATCGAGAAACATGGTTATTCCTTTCCTAATTCAACTGCGCAAAATTAAAGGGAGCCGTGAAATTGTTGTAGCGGATGCGGAGACGGCCCTCAAATTGCTGATCCAGCGCTTCCACCTGTTGACCAAATTGGGCTTCAGCTTCCCACTCAATTAAATAGGCCGCGTTGTAAATCATGGATTCGGTCAAAGCTTCGTTTTCGACTACTTCAACGGCCAAGGAGTTCAATTCTGATTGAAAGGTGGCAATGACCTGCTGCTTCCGCTCCTGCATCGCTTGTTCAATCGCCTGTCCAATTTGCACAACCTGATCCATACCCAGAGGTTTTCCGACAAGCTGATCGCGTTTTGCTCGCAGGTCAGCATCCGAGGCCATTAAAGCAGCCAACTCCTGTTCCGCGTCCCAAAACACCTTGACTCCTACCTCGCGGCGGCCTTCGAGCTTGACAAACAGGTGCTTCAATTTCTCACCTTGCGGTAAAATCAACTGCTGTTCCACCGTGGCCCAATCGTTGATCGTCATACCAAACTGTAACGGCAGCAGCGCTCGATAGCCTTGTTCCATTGCCTGCTCCAGCACTCGCTCATGTCCCAACAAATTGCGCCGACTCGCCAAGTAGCGGTCCTGTTGGGCATGGGAGTAGAGAAAGGTAAATCCGTGCATTTCGTGGGTCTGTACAGGCTGGTGATCCAAACCTTCCGCAGCCAACTGCACCGACGATGCAGGGAGAATGCCGTAGAGATAGAGACTGGACATGGGTGTGTGGGTGTGTGGGTATGTGGGTGGGTGGGTGGGCTTCGCCGTGAGTGCACTGCCCCTATGGGGTTAGAAAAATCAGCTCAAAGCACGGGCTGGGAGGTGAGCACAAGCTGTAATTTGGCGTGGATCAGATTGAGCTGAGCTAGGCCCAGATCCACATCGCCCTGGAGTACAACACCGGTATGCAGTAAGCGGTCGAGCAGTTCCAGTAAGGAAGGACTAGTGGAGGTTTCACCCGGATAGTAGCTGCCGGGCTTTGGTAGTAAGGTGCCGATTTCGCCCAAATCCAGATTTAGATCGGCGGGGTCAATCTCGAACAGTTGGCAGAGCTGGCGAATTTGTTCTTCTAGTTTGCGGAGGCTGTCTGCTGCCCGGTCGAGATCGACCTCACTCAGTTGACCGGCCTCCATGCGACGAATTACCTGAGCTTCCATTAATTGACGGATTAGCTGCATCACAGTCAGCAGGAGTGGAGCCAAGCCAGCCGTTGAGTGGTTCGACGGGTTAGGGGCTTCTGTCGTAAATTGCAGCGGATCAGCCGGGGTAATTTGCAGGGCGGGGGACATGGGTTTAGCCTCTAGGTTCAGACTCTAGCGGACGCTTGCAGTGCTTTTAGTTCGGTCTCCAGGTGGCTAATCTGGGCTTGCATTTGCTGGTTGGCTTCTAGGAGCTGTCGGTTGGCTTCTAGGAGTTGGCTGGCTTTGCTGCTCAGGTAGGGGTCGTTTTCCCACCAGTTGATGCCCATCTCCTTGGCTTTATCCACCGAGGAAACGAGCAATCGGATCCGGATACTCAGCAGTTCAGTGGAGCCGACCGAAATCGAAATGTCGCCAGCAATCACAATGCCTTTGTCGAGAACCCGTTCTAAAACATCGGCAAGAGAAGAACCGGAGGTAGCGGTGGCAATGCGTTGATTGGGGGAAGTTGGCATTGTAATGGTCATTGGTCTAGTTCTGCTTGCAAAACGGTAATGGGGGTATCAATGGGTTCAGCTACTGCGGTTTGAACGGTGGTTTGAACGGCCAATTCAGCCCAAAACGGCTCTGTCTCTGATACATCTGAACCGTTGGTTGAGCCAGCAGGCACAGCATCGACAGCATCGGCAAGGATAGAAGGTGAATTGGTTGAGGATTGCGGATCCGGGTTGGATTGGTCTGTCGCTTGGGTTTCTGGCTCAGCTTGTTCTTCGATCAGCCATCGACTGAGGATGTCTGCTCCTTCAGTTAGATTCAGACTCGCTGTGGAGCTTGGGGTTGGTTCAGCAGCTGGAATCACGCGAGACAGAGGAGCAAAATTCTGGGCTTCTTGCTGCATCGCGTGAGCCGTGATCAGATCGTTGAACAGATCCCACAGCGACTGGGTGGCCTCTGCTAGGGACAGATTAGAACGAGACAGCAGCACATCCTGACACATATCTCGGAACTCTGGATTCTCCGGCATCGCTAAGATTTCATGCTCGTGACAAACCTTAGCTAAAATCAGGCAAGACCGCAAACCAGATGATTTTTCAGCCTGAGTGCGAGTACGAAAGCCTTTCACTACCTGCACCACCGTGGCCGCACTTTCGCGATCGATGCCGGTTTTTTGCATGACAATTTCCTGCTGCGTTAGCTCGTCCGGCTCCGGAATATTGATGGTAATTAGCCGATCCAGCAGCGCATCCTGGGTGGCATGGACCCCGCAGTATTCCTCTGGATTGGACGTGAGAATGGCGCGAAAATCAGGATTCACCCGGACATACTCGTTACGACCACCATTAGGAGGTAAAACCAGTAACTTCTCTTCTAGGGCGGATAGCAATACATTATTGACTTCCGGCCGAGACCGGTTGAACTCGTCGTAAATCAATGTAAATCCTTCCCGGCACGCCAACGTCAAACGAGAATCAACCCAGTTGTGTCGTAATTCATCTTCGACCTTGACCACACTATGGATAAAGTTATCCACCATGCGTTTGCGAGTATATCCCTTTTGATTGCCAATCAGATCAGATGTTTTAAAGTCATCATCGCCGTACAGCAACATCATGGGACGGGCCAGCAAATCGGCCAGATGGAGCGCCAGAGTTGTCTTTCCTGTGCCTGCCGGTCCGCGTAAATGCACCGAAAATCCTGATTGTAAGTAGCGAAACGCCCTGGCTACCAAGCGTTCAATAGCCGGTGTACTGACAAATCGCCGGGGGCTAGCTCGTAGAACAGTAGTCACAGCTTCACGTCCTCTTGAATCATATACATCCGATCGCGCTGAGTCACCAATCCTTTGCGAATCAAGCTACGCAACGCTTCCACCGTTTGAAATCGGTTGATGCCAAGCGCCGTTTCAATCCCAGTCAGGCTAGCTCCACCCGATTCACTCAAGTAGATGTAAATCAGCTCTTCGACCGAGACGGATTGCTGAAGCAGTTCTGATGCAGAGCCTGATGCAGAGCCTAATGCAGAGCCTGATGCAGAGCCTGATGCAGAATCTGGCGCAGGGATGGATGGCGATGTTGCAGCTTGGATTGTCTCAGCAGGTTGCATCACCCGAACCGTGGGAGAGGCTCCTTGATCGAATTCAATATCTTGAGTTGGAGGAGCATCCGTTTCCAGATTAGTTAGAGCATTTAAGATGGCCACCGCATCAACAGCAGCTACTGTGCTAACGGCTGTATCAACGGCTGAAGTGACCGTCTGTGCTAAACCCTGTGCTAAATCCTGTGCTAAAACCGTTGGAGTCGAGGCAGACACCGAAGGCACGGCAGCAACCGCCGCTGCATCTCCCCAGACTAAGCGACGTAACTCAGCACAATAAGTCCGCAGTTCAGCCCGAAACTCTGAGAGTTCTTGAAACAGGTCGGCCACCTCGGCCCGACGACGCTCTCCGTCTACTCGCAGCATTTGCCGCAACTGACAAGCTTGCGCTTGTCGCACTGTACCAAAGTCGGCTAACTGAGTCTGAACTTCTGTTCGCAAGTGCTCCACATAGTCTGCTAACTGTTGCATCAACTCTAGCTGAGACTGTAATCGTCGCTGCTGATGCTGCTGCAACTGAACCTGTACTTCTGTTTGCAGCTGATGAATTTGGGTTTGCAGGGTATGGCGTAGAGTCGTTACAGACTCGCTGAGCTGTAACCTAAAATTGCCCAGATCCTGTCGCAACTGCTGAGCCATCAAAACCCGATCGGCAGCACAAACCGAGAGAAAATTCTGAGTTTGCGCATGCAACTGTTGCTGGCCTGCTTGTAGGTCTTGCCGCATCTGGCCTGCCTGCTGCTGACGTGAGTGTCGCAGTTCAATGAGGGTTTGTTGTACCTGCTGCTGACGCTGCACTACTTCCTGCTGCCGTTGCTGTCGCTGCTGTTGCCAAGTCTCTTTAAAAGAAACCACAGGAATTCTCCTTAGGAATAGGATGCTGAGAAATAGAATGCTGGGAAAAGCGCTGAGACCTGATGGCAGTCTGCTCAGGAACCCAGCGCTCAAGAACACTAGGCAGCAGGAACAGCCGCCTGAGCCGTTAAGCCCACCGCTTCGGCGTACTTCAGGTAGGTTTCTACCGAAGCAATTACGACCCGCGCTTCTACAGACAGCAGCTCAATCCCAACCAGCGAAACCCGCACCCAAGCATCAACCACGATGCCCTTATCAAGGATGCGATCAACCACTTCAGCCAAGCTAGAGGACGAGTTAACTTTTTCAACAGCCATGCTAAATCACCTTAAGTTACGTTGAGAGGGGACAAAAGTTGCCAAATCTAGTGAATTACATCGGCATCATTAGGTTAAGCATTGCTAGTAGCGTAGATACTTTCAGATCTGTCTAAGACAGCGTAAATGCTGAAATCTGATTGCATCAGAGGAAGCACCTACGGGAAACTACGTAATACTCTAAAAAAACTTAACGGTCGATGCATGGGTATCCCTTTAACAGGAATACGACAAGCCGTAAATCCATCAGGTCTTGGCAACGTTTCACTCAGTAGAGCCGTATCAATTTTTCCCGGCTTTTACACTTTCCTAACAATTCCAACCAAATTGAGCGATCGCTATTTGTGAAGCAGGCAGATCGGCGCTTCTAAAGGCTACTGGCACGTGCCGCATTTATCCTCTTTTAGGAATACCTGTAGGGCTAGAAAACGATGAACTAGCGTGTGATTTAAGTAGCCTTCAGCACCTTTCAAGCAATTTCTTAGATTTTGGCAACAAGCTATTAAAATGCAAAAAATCAAATTGAAATTGAAGAAATTGCTATTGAAAAAACAGCAAAATTGCAACAGATGATTGGTTTTTATGGCAATAACTGGTAATTTTATAGCCATAACCCTTGCAATCAGTAATGATCAGTCGTTCAATCTATTTGCTACTGCTTAAAGTTCCTGAATTTAGCATAGCTAATCCAATGTTTGTCTTGGTTCATATTTCATCCTGCTCAAATTTTGCTAACCCTGAGGCACATGATTATGACCAAGCCAACTAGCAGCCAGCCAATTGTGTCTGGAACTGGAGCTATCAATACCCGCAAGAGCTTATCAGAAATTCTATTTTTTATTAGAGGTTTGGCAATATTTTCTGTTGTCGTTGGTCATGTGATTGGAGATAGAACGGCAGGAATTCGCCAACTCTACTTACCCGATCTTTGGCAGCTTCGAGATCTGCATGACTTCATTTACTCATTTCACATCCCCATCTTCTTCATCCTCTCTGGTGCTGCTTTTATCTTGTTTAGTAGCAGCACCAGCAGTTTTTTCAGCTTTGCCAAGAATCGCGCTAATCGTTTGCTCATCCCTTTGTTGTGCTGGGCACCTCTGCACTCTCTGCTCTGGTACTTTGAGGCGGGCCGCCCGTTGTCTTGGCGAGAAAGCTTCACTGCAATTTTTTCTCCTAACTTGATTTTTTGGCTCTGGCAGTTGTTTCTTGTCTCAATTGTTTCCTACCTAGCTCTGAGAATACTGCCAACTTCCATCTACTTTGCCTTATCTATTCTGCTGTTTGGACTTTCATTTTGGCTCAAGGATAGCCTAGCAGACTTTTTCTATTTCAACTGGTTTTACGTTAGTGGGATTTTGATTGGCTGGCGAATCAACCATCGAACAACGCTGCCACTCGTGCGATTCTCTCCTCTCTGGCTCTTAGCGGCAGCCGGGTTGATCTTTGTTGGCATGGTGGCTATTTATTTTTATACTCCCGTTGCCTATCCTAATATCACCAGAGCCATTAACGGCGCAATTGGATTTCTGGGCATGTATTGTATTGCCATTGCCAGTTATCTGATTACAGCTCATCGTTCACAAAATCGCTTGTATTATCTTCTGGTGAGCATCAGACGCTTTATTCTACATTTGGGCAAACTGAGCATGACTATTTATGTTATGCATAGGTTCTTCAGTACTGCTGCCAGAGCGGTGTTAATGGGATGGAACATAACAGAACCATCCATACAGCTTGCGTTCGGCATTTTGATAGCAACACTTGGTCCACTCGCAGTTGATGCTTTACTGCGTCCTCGATCTAGGCTGTACCTGTATACAATTGGCGAAGCAAGCAATTGAGAAATTTATGCCCCTGTTGTCTTATCTAAACCAGCGTGCTCAAGACTGGCTAATTAACATCGAGCCAGCCACATTGCTAGCGCTGATAACCCAACGTTTAGAGCAAATCAACCAGCACCCCACAGCCCAATACCCGACCATTCTTTTAGCTGAGGCTGACCCCATCCAATTCTTAGCCGGATTTATCGCTGCCTGCTCCACCGACTGTCCTGTGTTTCTCGGCAATCCCAACTGGGCTGAAGCCGAATGGCAGCAGGTATTCGGCTTAGTGCACCCCGATCTGATTTTTGGAAACGGAATTTCCCTCTCCCCCACCTTCCCCAACTTTCCTCGTTCGGCGAGGCTCACGAGCCGCATCTTCCCTCCTCCTACCCCTGGCTGGATTATGATCCCCACCGGCGGTTCCTCAGGCAACATTCGCTTTGTCATTCACACCCTAGAAACACTGGCTGCAGCAACACAGGGATTTCAGGTTTTTTTTGAGGTGGAGCAAATTCATGCGTTTTGCGTTTTGCCGCTCTATCATGTCAGTGGGTTAATGCAGATTTTACGTTCCTTGCTAACGGGTGGACGGTTGGCAATTTTGCCGTTCAAGCAATTAGAACATTCATTGACTCAGTCTGCTATTGATTCATCCATCCTACTTCAATCGATTTCCGGCCTGACTCAACCGTTTGATTCCGAACCGTTTTTCCTATCGCTAGTCCCGACCCAGTTGCAGCGCTTGCTTCAGAATCCGGTGGCCGTAGACTGGTTGCAGCAGTTTCCCACTATCTTTGTAGGAGGGGCACCGGCATGGCCAGAGTTACTGACTATCGCACGGCAGCAGCAGCTTCCTCTTGCTCCAACCTATGGCATGACGGAAACAGCAGCTCAGATCGCCACTCTGAAACCACATCAATTCCTGCAAGGAGCAACTGGCTGTGGTCAAATTCTGCCCCATGCGCGGGTTGAGATTAAAGACGCCGCATCAGTTGCTGACGTAGGACTGATTACAATTCAAGCCAAGTCCTTAATGCTGGGTTACTTCCCGGACGCCACTCGGCCCGAACAATTCTGGACCGACGACTTGGGCTACTTAGACACGCAGGGAATTTTGCATGTTGTAGGGCGAAACAGCCAAAAAATTATTACAGGCGGAGAGAATGTTTTTGCAACTGAGGTAGAAGCCGCCATTCGAGCGACGGGTCTGGTGAACGATGTGTGCGTAGTTGGCATGCCCGATCAGACGTGGGGAGAGGTTGTAACAGCAGTGTATGTTCCTAGTTCAGCAGCCATATCGCAGTTTGAGCTGAAAGCTGCTCTAGCCCCCCGACTCAGTTCATTCAAACATCCGAAACAGTGGATTGCAGTTGATACATTGTCGCGCAATGCTCAAGGAAAAATTAATCCTGAATATCTCAAGCAAATTCTCGAATCATATCAAACTCCATATCCTCATCAATCTCCGAATCAATAGCATGGGTAACTAGCGGTTCATGTCGTACCGGAAACGCGACCGAGTTGGCAATAAAGCAAATCTCATGGGCTTCTTGATGAAGGGTTCGCGCTTTTTCTAGATCATCTCCGGGTTCAATCGTGACACGAGGATGCAGCATCACTTCGGTAAAGCGGACTTTTCCTTGCTCCGACGCCATCTGTCCCATCACTTCGTCCACATAGGAAACCACCCGAATGCCAGCCCGGGCACATAGTGCCAGATAGCTCAGCATATGGCAAGCCGATAGGGAAGAAACCAGCAAATCTTCTGGATTGTGCAGAGCTGAGTTACCGCGAAAGGCTGCATCAGCAGAGCCAACAATACAAAGCTTGCCATCAATTGCGACAATGTACTCACGCGAGTAGGACTCATAGGACGTCGTAGCTCCTTTGCTAGCACCAGTCCAAATCGTTGTTGCTCGATAGATATGTTCTCCGGTCATTCTGGATTGCCTCTAATCATCCAAAACAGCAAATTGACGTTTAAGTATATGATTTCTGGAGAAAAGAAAAACAATTTTCTGCAAAGTTTATAAATAGTTATCGTCCAGCGTTATTGCCCAGTATTATCGCCCAGTATTATCGCCCGAGATACTGCTCTAAAAATTTATACGCTCACCAAGAAATTTGATGACGTGCTCTCCTCAAGTCCATCCAAAATTAAAATTCCGACTAATAGCCTGCCCTCCACATCACACCAATGTCTGTTGGTGAAGCGCCAATTTCCACGTTCCATCACTCAAGACATAGGTGCTGGTAATCAGTGCCCCATAGGGGTTGCTCCCTTCGCGCTGGGCGGTCACTTGGTATACGAGCACTCCAACAGTTTCCGACAATGAAATGACTTGTGGTGCTTCGATTTGAAATGATTTCCAGGGTTGAGCTGCAAGAGATTGCAGGATATTCTCTTTTCCGTCTAAACGAATCCCGCCAGGAAAGAGCATCACCGCATCATCCCGCAAGACAGAACTGTAGAATTGCTTGCTCGCTTCGCCACCAGTGGATAGGGCGTGCCAGCCCTGTGTTTCCAGGTCAATCAGGGTTTGCATCGTAAGTCAGCGAATCAATTAAGCTCGATGGATCGCGCCAAGCTTTGACAAACATGCCCCCAACCACTAAGGTGACAATGACCACTGCACCAATGCCCAAGGGGCTAGGCAACCAAAACACCACCGCTATGTGATTGACCGTGCCCGGTTGCAGCGACCACATCAACTGTTTGCCCTGCTGACGCGCCGCCAGAGAGTCCGGCAGAGTCTGCGCACCCCAGGGAGTGTTCAGGCTAAAATTGAGCGCCAGCAGATTTTCAGGGTTAACCAACAAAGCTGCAGCATTATCAGCGTCGGGAAGCACCACCAGCGAGCGTAAATCCAGGTCATACTCCAAGCGATGGCGCTGCCACAGGATCAAATTGTTGGTGCGGATTTGCAAATGCGATGTAGGCGATGATGGAGAATCCGTCAGGGAAGAACGCGGATTGGCTTCAGTTGAGGTGACAGCTTGAAAAAACCGATCAAACTTTGCGATTAGATCTTTAGCGTTGTGGAACGGAATCGTAATCACCAGATCCTGTTCAGTCGAGCGTTTTGCCGTCCCGCCTAGCTGCCGCGCCTGTTCAGTGAGCCGGTCGAGCCAGAGGTTGGCCGTTGCCCGACTCACCCCCGTGAGCTGCTGGCTAAGATGCACCTGTTGCACCAAGCTACCGTGATTGGCATCAGCAAAGCTAAGGCCGACGTCATAGCGCACACAGCCCGAAAGAAACAGAAACGCCACCAGAATAAGCCAGAGCAATCGCAGTTTTACCAGCCAGTAAATCACGATGCGCGGTAAACTAGGGCGAGTCGCTGTTCGTTTCGCAGCTGACCGATGTAAACGCGCGGTACCCATAAGATCAATTCGTAGTTTGTAGTTCGTAATACATCACTCAAAACTCAAAACTCAAAACTCAAAACTTTACGCTCTACCCCTGCCGCGATGCCACCCCAAGCTGTTCAAACAACAAACTCGGTAGATAGGCACGGCCACCGACCCATTCGGGCGTATCACCCAGATCGACTAGATGCTGAAAGGCTTCAAAAATGCTGCCTGCCACCATTGTGTTTTTGACGCGCCCAACAATTTCGCCGTTTTCCACCTTATAGCCCAGATCTAGATTGACGGAAAACTCGCCCGCCAGCTGGTTCGACTGTCCGGCTCCCAGCACCTGATCCACAATCAGTCCTTCTTTGATGCCAGAAATCATTGCTGCGGTCGCAGTACTGCCAGGAGCCATACACAGATTCACCGTTCCCGGACTGGGGCGGGATAACCCACCGCGAAAGCCGTTGCCAGTTGAAGCTAGCCCTGCTCGTGCGGCCCAGCGCCGGTCCCAGTAGAAGCCCATTACCGTGCCATGCTCGATAAATGCCTTGCGGCTAGTCGGCGTACCCTCGTCATCAAAACTACAGGCGTTCACACCCAGATTGGGGTCTTCAAACAGCGTCAGGCGAGTATCAAACAAGGTTTCTCCGACTTTTTCAGCCAGCGGCGAGGCTTTTTGCACAACCGATTGCCCGGATAGCACCGACGAAAACAGCCAGCCCAGAGTGATGGCAGCAGCTCTAGGCGTAAACAACACTGGAAAGGAACCACTGCTGATTGTGGCACTTTGCTCGGCCCAGCGAAACTTTTGCAACACTCGATTGAGAATCTGGTCATAATCGGGCTGACGGTCTCGTGCCACATCCGAGCTGCCAGCCTGCAAGAAGTCTTCACCCCGCACCCAGTTACCCGACAGGCTTGTACTGGTCGTATGGCTCGTGCGCTCAGCATAGACATCCTGGCTGGTGGCAATTCTGACCGTTCTTGAGACCACATGAAATCCGACATCTACAAGAATCTCAGAGTTGTAGTCATGGATGCGGCGAATCAAGTGTTCACCAATTTCGACGAGTTCCTGTGGGTCGGAAGGTGCAACGTGGGGTTGCTGCGGTTCCGAGAAGTGCACCGAGCCATCCCAGCTATGAAAGTTGGAGGCAAAATCAAAATCGGCAGAGCTACCAATTTCTGCCGTTTGCACCGCGGCGTCGATCAAATCATTGAGGCGGGTCAGATCGGTAGAGCTGGCAAACCCTAATCTGCCATTGCGAATCACCCGCAGCGCTATCCCTTGAACAGCTTTGGTTTGCAATGACTTGAGCCGATTGTTTTCAAATTCAATCGGGGTGTCTTGGCTAGAGACAAAATAGACCTCAGCCGCGTCGGTGCTGGGGGCAGCAAGCTGTAAAATTTTTTCCAGGATGGCGTCACTCACGGTTAGCAGGCCATTAAGACAGGGCCGATGAAGTATACGAATTGATGGTAACGTACTCTATCCAATTCCAGAGTTCGATCGGTTCCAGTTAAGTCGGCTATTGACTGAGCCAAACCAATAAACCGGCCATCAGGGCAATTGCGGCCAGCGCTACCCAAACGAACCGATTATCTTTGGTATTGACCTGGCTCCAATCGATTGGTTCTGGTTGCGGCTTGGGCTTGGGTGGGCGAGGAGCAGCGGATTGGTATTTGCGACTAAGCGGGTTGCCCTGGGCGTCGTTCAGGCTGGTTAGGTCGGGGATTTGGGTCAACCATTCGGGACGGGTCTTGAGCTGGGGTGCTTTGAGGATATAGAGCAGACGGTTGCCCTGCTGGCGAGTTTTCAAATCGGGATGCTTACCGAGCTGTTCACACAAGGCAATTGCTTCGGATCCTCGTCCAGCTGCCTGATAGGCCGTTACTAACCAGGTTTGCATTTCGCCGCCCAACTGGCTGTTGGGATTGGCCAAACCGATTGCTTTCTCCAACAGCTCAACCGACTGCCGGTAATTGCCTCGTTCAAAGGCTTGCTTTCCTGCTTGGTACTGGGTTTTGGCTAGCTCTAGACTTTCGGTACTCACAATAGACAATGGTAGGAATGAAATGAGGACAAAACATTGGAGGAGTGGGTGAAACTGGGTTCCTTCGCTTAGTCGCTGTGATTAAGTCGCTGTGATTAAGTCGCCAGGATCCAATCGCTATGATCAAGAAAGGCAGCTCTACAGGTGATTCACCCTTTTCCAGCCCCCCTTTTCCAGATTGTAGCGGAGTCGTCTAGCCTGGGTCGGTCGCTGCAAGCTGAGTCCGATCTGCTCTTGGCCGCAGGCTGCCCGTATTGCTAAGAAGCGAAGAGAACGGTCTAAAAAAATACCTTTAGAGAAGCATGGAGAAAGATTTATGGTTCGTTTCAATTCCTGGCATTGGTTGATCCTGCCACTGGCTTCAATTCTGGTTTTGGGCGCTCAACCCATTCAAGCCCAAACGGTGATCTATCGCAGCCGCACGGTTTACAGTGAGGATTACAGCCCCAGCTATGGTATCTACCAGCCGCACTACCCTATCTACCGCCGTGTTTACCGTTCTCCCAGAACGGTGATTCGGGGCAATGTGGATGACTCTACCCTGATTCGACCCACGATCATCAACTCCACAATCGAAGATTCAACCCTGATAAATCCAGTTATCGTCTCGCCACAGCCCAGCTACCGGACTCAGCGGCCTCTACCCGCTCAGAGCAATCCGGCCTGTATGGCCTTCCGGGAACTGCGCATAGCCTGCCAATAGGCAGGAGTTCACGAGAGGTTAGTTCACTTCATGTAGCCAGACGCCACGATCATCGAACCAATACCGGCATCAGTGAAGATTTCCAGCAGCAGTGCATGGGGAATTCGACCGTCAATGATGTGAGCTGCCCTCACCCCCTGGGCCAGGGAGCGCACGCAGCAATTCACCTTGGGAATCATACCGCCCCCGACCACACCTGTCTCAATTAGTTGCCGCGCCTCCTGGATATCAACTTTGGCGATCAGGGTGCTGGGGTCCTTGTAGTCTTGCAAAATACCGGGCGTATCGGTCATCAGGATCAGCTTTTCTGCTCCCAGGGCTGCCGCCAGTTCTCCAGCCACCGTGTCTGCATTGATATTGTAAGCTTGGCCGGTTTCATCGGCTGCGACGCTGGAAACCACAGGAATATAGCCACTTTTAACCAGCGACTCCAGCAGCTTGACATCGGTGGTGGTGACTTCCCCAACAAAACCAATCCCCTCATCTCCTTGGGGCCGAGCCTTAATCAAGTTGCCGTCTTTGCCGCATAGTCCTACGGCCATACCACCCGCCTGGTTGATCAGTGACACAAGTTCCTTATTCACTCGCCCCACCAGCACCATTTCCACCACATCCATTGTGGCAGCATCAGTGACGCGCAATCCGTTTTTGAACTGGGGTTCAATGCCGAGCTTATCCAGCCAGGAGTTGATCTCAGGTCCACCCCCATGCACCACCACCGGACGCAGCCCGACACAAGACAAAAACACAACATCGCGAATCACCGTTTCTTTGAGGCGACCGTCTTTCATCGCTGCGCCGCCGTACTTGACGACAATCGTGCGTCCGGCAAACTGCTGAATATAGGGCAGCGCTTCACTCAGAACTCGAACTCGGGTCGCTTCGGCTTTTTGGATGTATTCGCTATCAGTCACCATATTCTCTTTCAACCAGATATTGACGCCAATCCGATGCAGATCAACACAACAGGCAGTCGATTAGTTTAACAGGAGTTGATCGCGGCAAAGGATGCAAGCGCTACAAAACAAACAATATGTTTCTATTTCTGCATCTTGTTCTGCCGCTTGCTCCTTACTTCGTTTCCGGCCTTAATACCAGCGGAATCGCCTCGATCATACGGGCTGCCACCTGCTCAGCAGAATCGCCCGCACCAACCGTGACTTCCACATCGGCTTGGGCATAGAAGGGACGGCGTTCTTGTAGTAAAAGCTGCAGCTTAGCGAGTGGATCGTCCGTTTGCAGCAGCGGGCGGGTTGTATCGTGTTTGATGCGTTGGTAGAGCACCTCGATTGGCACATTCAGCCACACCACCACCCCATGCTGCAAATAGCTCCAATTTTGCGGCTGCGAGACAATCCCACCGCCAGTAGCGATCACCGAGCGCGTATAGGCAGAGAGCTGGGCCAGTACTTGGGTTTCTAACTGGCGAAATTCTGCTTCACCCATGCTGGCAAAGATTTGGCTAATTGACTGGCCCGCCACCCGTTCAATCAGCGTATCGGTATCAAAAAAGCGGTAGCCGAGGGACCTGGCCAGTAATTGCCCGACTGTTGATTTACCAGCCCCCATCATGCCAATCAAATAAAGATTCGTTCCCCGTAAGCGAGTGCTGAGTGTACTCAATTCCTGAAAAGACCCAAA
This sequence comes from Leptolyngbya sp. NK1-12, assembly GCF_032598965.1. Lineage (NCBI taxonomy): Bacteria > Bacillati > Cyanobacteriota > Cyanophyceae > Leptolyngbyales > Leptolyngbyaceae > Leptolyngbya > Leptolyngbya sp. NK1-12. Next base: position 2,549,045 of record NZ_CP053586.1, on the reverse strand, counting down.
GCGTGCAGAGCTATTGTATAGCAGTCTTGAGGGGGTTGGAAAAGAGGCGTCAGGAGTCAGGAGAATCAGCATCCGGTGGCCAAATACGGCGGGGCGAGTGGGTGTCGTCCGGCGGGGGAGGACTAGTATTTCCGTTATTGCGATGAGTCCGAGGGGGCAGATTATCCGTTGAGGGACGGTTGTCCCAAGCATCGGGAGTCGGTTCGTCATCTGCTGCCAGCTCGGTTGGTTCTTCCGAAGGCAGATCTCGGCGGATCTGAATCCGCTCTAATCTCGGACCTTCCGCCAACTTCACGCGGATTTCCCAGTTTTCGTAGTGGAAAAACTCATCGATTTTGGGGATTTTTTGCATCTGGTAGATCACAAAGCCACCCAAGGTTTGGTATTCCTCTGACAGCGGCAGTTGCATCCCAATAATTTCGTTGACTTCTTCTAAGTCTGTTTGGGCCTGCACCAGATAGGTCTGCTCGTCTATCTGTTGAATAGCGGGTTCTTCGGGGCTTTCTGGCTCGCGGGTTTCGCCAATAATCTCAGCCACCACATCCTGAATTGTTACCAGTCCGGCGGTGCCGCCAAAATTATCGACCACGATCACCATCGTCTGTCCGCTTTGCCGCATTAGCTCTAGCAATTCATTCAGCGGCATTTCTTCCGAGACCGCCTCAGCCCGACGAATCCAGGGTTGAATCGACTGATCCAGCTTCAGGACTCCGGCAGACAGCGGCTCAGCTAAATCTTTGAACTCAATCAGTCCGACAATTTCATCCAGCGATTCTCCCATGACCGGATAGCGGGAATGGCCAGAATCAGCTACTTCTTGTAACAGATCTTGCAATGTAGCGTCTCTGCCAATAGCGACCACACTCGTCCGGGGCACCATGGCCTCGCCGGCGGTAACATCCGCAAAGGCAAATACGTTGCTCAGGAGTTCCCGTTCTTCAGCTTCTAAACCGGGTGATTCAGTCGATGTGGTGATAATCAACTGTAATTCTTCTGGCGTGACCCGGTGATACCAGCCCTGGCCAGCATATTCCACTCCCACGAGCTGCAACAACCAGCGCGTCGATTGGTTCAAGATCCAAATAAACGGATGAAACAGGCGAGCAATCGCCACACTAGGCGGACCGAGAAACCGAGCGAGCTGCTCCGGATAAAGCAGCGCCACCGACTTGGGACAGAGTTCTCCCAGGACAATTTGCAGATAGGCAATCAGAACAAACGCCGCTGGAATTGCTAGCGAATGAGCCATAACTTGCCGAGCCTGCTCAGGCAGCGGCAGCCGAATGAATAGGGCCGACAGTAGCACCGCCATTGTGCTTTCCCCAATCCAGCCCAACGCTAAACTCGACAGCGTGATGCCAAACTGGGTGGTAGACAGCAACCGATCCAACCCCCGCTGCAAATCCTGCACTGTTTTGGCCTGAATGTCACCAGCCGAGGCCAGCTGATTGATGCGGGAGCGCCGCACAGAAACAATCGAAAACTCAGCCGTGACAAAAAACGCATTGATCGCAATTAGCAGCAATACAGCCAGAATGCGCATCAAAACGTCCGAGGCAGCAAGCGGCGGCAGAGGCGAAACCACTTCACCAAGAACCGAAGAAACCATTAGCGTGGGGGTTTTCACTGGGTGCTAGTGGAGCGTGCCTCGTTTGCTGGAGCTGGAGCCTCGGAAGCGCCCCCTTCAATTCGAGCTTTGACATTCGCTAAAATGTCGTTCTCTTTCAAAAACGTTAGCCCTTCTCGCCGTATTGGTCGTCCTTGCGCATCAGAAAGGTTATTCACTGGACGAGCATCGGGTTGGGTGATGCCCTTGAGCGCACCTCGACCCAGCCGATAGCCAAACACGGCGCTGGTTAGTCCTGCCCCAAACATCAGCGATAACAAAATTAAGGTTAAAACAACAGTTGGATTCATTCTCATAGCTGCATATCTGTACTGCCACAGGATACAATGAGTGCCTAAGTATAGATCCTCTCTACCAGGGTTGGCCGAGCGGTTTAGGCAGCGAACTCATAATTCGCCTCAGGCAGGTTCGACCCCTGCACCCTGGACTTATCTTGGGCTTAACGGGCTTAATATTGATATCAGTCAATATCAATTAGTATCAACCAATATCAACTAATATTGACTTCCAGTGTACGCCACCAGTCAGCGAGATTACGATCAACTTTCAGCCGATTTGGATTTACCTCCAGTCGTCTAGGTCTTCCAATCAGGTCTTCAAGAATCTTAAACCTGCACCAGAGAAGAATGTTTAGACTAGAGGAGCAAGCACTGACCTGGCTTTTCGGCTTAGATTTTGCTCAGACAGTTCACTCAAGCTTCGGACTTTGCTAGAGTCTGCGGGAACGATAAGATGGAGTGCTAGTACTTTTATAGAAACGCAATCGGCTTTCTTGCAGCTAATCCTGCTCAGCTATTTCCCCGCCCATCTATCCGAGCACTCGTCGGAGCCTTTAATCCAGTTCTTCCAGGGGTCCGGATAGGTTTCCAGTAGTCGTAATGATTCTTGCCCGATGACTTCCGCAGCACACCAGAGCCACCTCCTGATAATTGAAGATGACAAGGGGCGACGAGAGTATACCCTAGACAGTCCCGTGTATTCAATTGGCCGAGATCCCAAATGCGACATCCGCTTGGTCTCTCAGTTTGTCTCTCGTCGTCATGCAACTTTGGTGCAGCTTCCTAACGAAGATGGCAGCTACTATTACCGAATTGTAGATGGCAACCTAAAGGGCAAACCCAGCGCTAACGGTCTGTTGATCAACGGACGCAAATTACAGGCTCACGATCTGCATGATCAGGACAAGATTGTCTTTGGTCCTCAGGTCCATGCGGTTTACTATCTGCTGCGACGCGATGCCATTACTACTGTGCCTCCAGATGAGTATGACATTACGCTGATTAGCCCAAATATGACTGGCGACCCAGAAGACGATACGGCTACCCAACCCAACTCCAGCCAGCGGCAAGCTTGAGTTCGCCTGGTTAGCTCAAGCAGCTATCGGCCTCTCTTATCGGCTCTGAGCTGACCTTTAATCAGCGCACTTGGGGCAACTTTAGAGCAATTCAGGTTGGACTTACAGCTTGCACTTACAGCTTGGATTTCAAGATCGGTAGGATGCCTAAGGCTGCTGCTATACTTACACTCCAAGAATGGGCACTCCAAGAATAGGCACTCCAAGAATGGGCACCTCAGTATGAGCCACTCCAGCTATCGGGCACTCTGGTACAGGCTATGCCAACACAGACCCGTGTAGACATACCAATAGGATATGGTTCCAGTCCCTCACACTCCTTCTACCGATGAATGCAGAAAATCACCAAACCCACAAATTGATTATTGAGGACTCAAAAGGGCAGGAAGAGTACACCCTGGAAGAGCCGATTTATTCAATCGGACGTGACCCAAGCTGTGATATTCGCCTGTCTTCCTTTTTTGTTTCGCGCCACCATGCTACTTTGGTTCGATCCACCGATGAGGCAGGCGGCTATTGCTATCGGATTGTGGATGGTAATCTGAAGGGCAAAGTCAGCGCCAACGGCTTACTAATCAATGGGCGCAGAGCTCAGTCACACGACCTCAAAAACCAGGACAAGATTATTTTTGGGCCACAGGTTCAGGCGATCTACTATCGGATGGAACGAGAGAAAATGACCACCGTACCTCCTGACGAATTTGACGAAGTGACGCTGATTAGCCCCAACTCGCTCACCGAAGAAGATACCGCCGATTCGATGGGCTAAATTGGCTCAAGCCCCTATTTTTCCTGATGGCAGCAGTGCGGCTCAGCAGTTTCCAAAGGCTTTAAGGGTGATGTCAAGGGCGGCACCGGATCGTACCCTCCCGGATGCAGGGGATGACAGCGCAAAATTCGCCGCAGAGCCAGCCAACTCCCCTTCACTACTCCAAACCGCTCAATCGCTTCAATGGCGTATTGGGAACAGGTTGGCTGAAAGCGGCAGGTCGGCAAAAATAGAGGCGAAATAAACAGGCGATAGCAGCGAATCAGGCCAATGAAAATCAGTTTCATAGCTCTACTGTAGCGTCTTAATTCAGCACCACGACACTACCCCTTCACCCCACTGCCCGCCTCAGTTGGCACAATGTAGCGCTGCATCAAAATAAAGAACAGCAAAATTGGTGCAATTGAAATCACCGAACCGGCGGCAATCAGACGCCAGTCGAGCGAGAAGGCTCCAGCCAGCTTAGCTACTCCCAGCGGCAGCGTATAGTACTCCGGGCGATCCAGAATAATCAAAGGCCAGAGAAAATCACTCCACGAGCCTATAAAAACAAAAATCGCTAGCGTTACCAGAGCCGGACGAATCGAAGGCAACATCACATGCCACCAGATTTCCAGATCCGAGCAACCATCCATGCGAGCCGCTTCTTCCAGTTCTTTAGGCACTCCCTGAAACGCTTGCCGCAGTAGAAAAATCCCAAACGCCGAGGCAATCGCTGGAAAAATCAACCCCAGGTAGGTATTGCGTAACCCCAACTGCACCGCCAGAATGTAGAGCGGAATCATCACAATCTGAAACGGAATCAGAATCGTAGCCACAATTAGGGTAAAAATGGCGCTTTTGCCCCGAAAGTCGAGTCGTGCTAACGGGTAGGCCGCCAGTGAACAAAACAGCAAATTCAACCCCACTGTCAGAAGGGCGACTAGCGTGCTGTTGAACAGATAGCGCCCAAACGGGTTGGTCTGCCAAACTTTGACAAAATTTTCCAGGGTCGGCTGAGCCGGAATGAACTGGGGCGGGAACTGAAAAATATCCTCCGTTGGAGCCTTAAAAGCAGTGCTCACCAACCACAGCAGCGGCAGCAGCATCACAAAGGCAATTGCGCTTAGGAGCAAGTAGGTACCTAACCGATTCAGGAAGGGTTTCAGGAAGGTTCCAGGTTTGAGGGAAAAATCTGGCATAGGTGAAGGGGGAGTCAGGAGCCACAGCTCGATGATACTTGCTTGATCGACCATTGCCGCTAATTCTTCAGACTCGTAGCGGCTCAAAGGCTTCTAATCCTGCTCGTTCTAGAGCCAAATCGTAGGCATCCTGTAGCGCTTCCTCCGTCAGGTAAGGACCAGCAGACTTAGGGCGTTGATTAATTCGCTGCATCTGCTTCACGGAATCGCGAATCGAAAGCTGCTATGAACGAGTGGTGCGATTTTCGGCCTTTTTTTAATCAAATAATCAATAATCTATGGTACTTGAGAAACTCAAATCGCTGATCTTAGCTGATCTTAATTGAGCGGTTCTTCTAGAGAACCTCAGTCCAAATCTTCTCATTCAAAAATCTTTACAGTTTTGTGAGATCATCAATCAGGAGAGCGCCGCGTTCTCTCAAAATCGCACTGAAGCAAGCGTCTGATTATCGCTGGATTGTTACGATTGAACCAAGTAAGGAGGGGAAAGTCATGGTAGAGCGTCCAATCAAGAAATCCGAACGACAGCAGAAAGCTGAAACCAACGCGGCAGAGGGCAAGCCTGAATCTCAATCGTCTGATAGCCAACGCGCACCTCGGAATCGCGACAGGGACGGTAGCAGAGACGGTGGTCGAGACAATCGAGAAGGAGGTCGCAATCGCGATCGGGACGGCAAACGAGGTAAGGGCAAAGGTAAGGGCAAAGGAGAACGGTTTGAAGCCGAAAAGCCACCTGTTAATTTAGCGCTAATGCGTGGCCCTAGGCCGTCTCAGGCTAAACCGCCGGTCGAAGAGCCTCCTGTAGAAGCACCACCTACCGAGTCAATTGAGTCTGGCGAGACTGCGGATACCGCTGTAGAGGCTGGAGACAGAGACAATCAAGCCGTGGATATGGAAGCAGCCATTAGCACCGAAGCAGACACTCCTGTACAGGAAACTACTACTCCTGCGGATGCGGTTATTGAAGACATGGTGGCAGATGCTGCATCAACAGAAACTGTGACCGAACCGACCTCTGACATCGAGCCGCAAGCCGCAGAACCCGCTCCGGCAGAGACTGCTTCAGCAGCACCAATTATAGAACCGGTTGCAGCCGCTCCAGAGGAAGGCAGCAACGAAGAAGGAAAACCGGATGAAGCCGAAGCAGCTGAAAAAGCCATTGAAGCCGCAGCACCAACTCCTGCAGAAGCAACCGTAACCGCAGAAGAAAAAGCTGTTGAAAGTTAGAGAAGTCATCCCAACCCAGGTTAGATACACTCCGATAGTGTTCCTGGATTCATGGTAGCCATTACTTCAGTTTGATTTGATTCACTCAAGCCACAGAAACCGTTGAGAATATCGTGCCAGGTTACTTCTCTCTAACTCCGTCACCTTCCTGCGGGTTACCAACGAGCTGATGCCTGCACTCTAGCACGCCTAAAACCACGACCGGCTAAGTATGACCGCAAGTATGACCTGGCGCTTGATTTCTTACTCAAGCGCTCCAGCTTGTTGGTACATCATCCGCCACACTAATCGCGCTTTCTAGATGCTTGAGGAGCGTGGCTTGGGGCAGAGCACCCTGTAAATGCTGCCAGGGCAATACTTGTGAGGTCGGCCAATTGGCATGGACATAAAACTCCAAGTCAGGTAGCTGCCCCTTCAGTTCCTTAAAGGCTCGACGATAGCTACCCAGCGAATCGCCATAGTGACGCACCAGCTCCAGCAAATACGATAAGCGCCGATCCCCACGCGAGATCAGGGCTTGGATCACTGACCAACTATAGCTTTCGGGCCGAAACTCAATACCCTGTGCCCCTAGCTGCTTCTGCAAAAACTTCAGCCGTTTCTCGGCCTGTGGATCAACCCCCAACCATTGAAACGGCGTATGAGCCTTCGGCACAAAGGTACTGCACCCCAAAGTTAAACGCAGACCTGGCGCGGCTTTTTTGATTGCCTTCAGCATCACTAGGGTCTGGTCTAGATCAGCAGGGGTTTCGGTCGGAATGCCTACCATGCCATAGAGTTTGATCGCACTCAGCCCGCCTGCTTTAGCATTGATTGCTGCCGTAACAATCTCGTCGTTGTCCAGCTTCTTATTGATCATGCGCCGCAAGCGATCGCTACCCGTTTCGACCGCAATTGTAATCGAGCGAGTGTCGTGCTTCACCAATAGACGAGCCAGTTTCTCGGTTACGGTGTTAGTACGGACCGAAGCAATACTGAGACGAATAGCGTCATACTGGGGCTGATCCAGATGGTCCAGCAAGGATTCAAATTCTGGATGTTGCGTCACCGACGCGCCCAACAACCCCAAGCGATTCGTCACTTGGAGTCCCCGCTCAATCGCAGGCAGCAACGAGGCTTCTAAGCTGGCTGTTCGGAAGGGCAACGTTAGGTAGCTTGCTAAGCAAAAGCGACACATCTCTGGGCAGCTCCGCACCACCTCCACCATGTAAATGCTTTCCCAGGCTGCTTTTTCAGTCACAACCGTAGAGGCCAGTAAGGTATTGCCCCGATAGGTCTGCTTCTGCACTTGGGCCGGAATGGCTTCATCAACTGGGTCAATTCGCTCGATCTCACCATCTGTGGCTTTGTAAATCACCTGATACAAACTGGGTACATACACACCAGGGACTTGGGCTAAATGGCGCAACTGAGTAAGGCGATCGGCCAAACGCACTTGCTGATAGGCATCGATAAAGGCATCCAGCAACTCCTCACCATCCCCCAGCAGCACCAGATCAAAGAAATCGGCAAAAGGTTCAGGATTGGCCGTTAGCACCGGTCCTCCGCCAAAAACCAGCGGGTGGGCATCGGAACGGTCGGCGCTGCGCAGGGGCAGGTTGAGCGACTCTAACAAGCTGAGGATATTGACATAATCCAGTTCCCAAGAGAACGAAAACCCAACTAGCTCCGGGTGGCCAGGCAAGGGTTCGTGAATATCCGTAAACAGACGGCTGACCTGCAAATCGGGGCGCATCGCCAATGTGGCCCAAATCACTTGATAGCCCAAACTCGTGATGCCAACGCTGTATTCGTTGGGAAAGGCAAAGATCACTGGAGCGGCATCAGCACTGGGGGTGACGGGCGTAAATAGCAGGGTTTCAGTAGAGAAGACAGTCACAGGAGAGATAAAGGTAGAAGGAACCGGCGGATCACTGGATCACTTCTTCAGCCTAGCATTTGGCTTTAGCAGCAAGCAGATTAGAGATTTGCTGAACCGATCTCTACAGAGGTGTGTCAGGAAGGATTCCGAAATTTTGCGCAAACTACCGCTGCAGGTGATTATCAATTTTCTTAAACAAGTTCAGGGCATTTACTGTGGGTACTAGCAGATTGCTTCGTCAAAATTTAATGGAAGAGTAAGAGACTGTCAGGTCCTTTCTCATGTTTAAGGAGTGCGGAGTAGATCTGCATAATTACCACTCTCAATCCTATTTCAACATCAGTTGAAGTTTATTCCTCGGATGGTTAAACGCTAGGCTACGCAGTTGCTTGAGATTTGGGTCTAAGCACCCTGAATACGCTGGGTTCAATGCATCTACCTTTCCTAATAGCAATTGGGGCAATTGGAGATTTGGTTGCACAACTAATAAAGAGTCTCTGCATATTTCCTCATAGCATTTCTTACAGCATCTTTTTCAGATTTCTCTATTAGGTCACGTTTTCGCTTCTTCTAAATATCCCAAATAGACACTCGATGTGTATCAGTGCATTAGTTTAATTAGAACTCTTAAGCACGGCTATCGTTCAGTTCGGGGCCATCAAGGTTGAATTATGGTGAAGCCATTTGACGATAAATTTGGAACATTTGTCCCGCCAGCAGAGCGAGGATGGGATGCGGAGAGAGGCAGTGCCACGGCGGCCGATCCCCGCCGTTGTGATGCGGACTACCTACTCGAAAAAGGAGCCGAACTCTATCAGATTCGCGATTTTCAGGCGGCAGTCAAAACCATTCAAAAAGCCCTCGAACTATATCGCAATAGCCAGGATTTACAGAGCGAAGGGCGAGCGCTGGGAGGATTGGGCGTCGCTTACTACGCTTTAGGTAACTATTCTGAAGCCATCGCTTGCTCACATCAGGGTTTAGCCATTGCTCGTCAAGTTTTCGACCCTGTCACTGAGCGGCAAACTTTAGCGAATTTAGGCAATGCCTATCGGCATCTAGAAGACTACAATCGTTCGGTGGAATATAACCAACAAAGTCTGGCAGTAGCGCGGCAAATCAACGATCAGCGCGGCGAGATGGCAGCTTTAAATAATTTGGGCATGACGTACAAAGTCATGGGAGATTATCTGCATGCGATTCACTGCTATCAACGCGCCTTACTGATCGCCCGCAGCCAACGAGACTTGACAACCGAAGGCCAAATCCTCCGCAACCTGGGTAACGCCTATCACGCGATGGCGAACTACCCACAAACAATTTTTTGCTACGAGCAGCTTTTGGCCATCGTGCGGCAGTTACCCAACCGTGAAACCGAATCACAGGTGCTGAAAAATCTCGCTAGCGCTTGCTATGCAATGGGCGATCTGATGAAAGCAATCGGCTATCAAGAGCAACGCCTCATTCTAGCGAGAGGGTTAAAAGACTACCGCAGTGAAGAACAAATTCTGGAAAACCTGGCTGTTACCTACGAGGGCATGGGCAAACCGCATCAGGCCATCAAGTATCACGAACAGCGGCTTGCGCTCGCCCGCGCCATTCAAGATCAGCAGCTCGAACAGCAGGCCCTGGCTAACCTTAAATCAACTTGTTATGCGATTGGGGATTTTGCTAAAGCTCACCAGTATTGAGCTGAAAGAAGCATCACTTACCTGAATCCGCTCCTTGGCACTTGGCTTGAATCTAATTGAATCTAATTGAATCTACAGCGTTTTTCACTCATGTGAGGTATGGGGGTGTGGAGACTTCGTCCCCACACCGGAGCGCTGGCACCCCGTTTTTCGTACTTCACTAGCCTGAAAAAGGCTGGGTAGTGCTCAAGAAGTAATGGTTTTGGGATGAGGATGTGCCGCGCTCCGCGCGGCACATCCTCACTTGTTGAGCACTATCAAAGGCTGTAATTAAATCAAATGATCGATTTGACATAGGTAGTCAGCCGGTCCATACCACGACGAATGCTGTCAACATCTGTGGCATAGGAAAGGCGAATACAGTCATCTGCACCAAAGGCAATACCCGGAACAGCCGCAACCTGGTAATCATCGAGCAGCTTATCGCAAAACTCCAACGAACTGATGCCGAGCTGCCCAATGTTGGGAAAAACGTAAAAGGCTCCGTCAGGCTTGGGGCAGCTCAAACCCGGCATGGCATTGATAGAGTTCAAGATCACCTGTCGGCGTTCGGTAAAGGCGTCTAGCATTTGCTGCACACAGTCCTGCGGTGCTTCGTAAGCGGCGATGGCACCGTATTGAGCAAAGGTACACACATTCGATGTACTGTGGCCTTGGATGGTAATCGTAGCTTTGATCAGCGGTAGGGGACCAGCTAAGAAACCAACACGCCAACCGGTCATGGCATAGGTTTTGGCAAAGCCGCTGCTGACAATCGTGCGCTCAAACGCTTCCGGGCTAACGGCTCCAATACTGAGGTGTTCGGCCCCATCATAGAGTAGCTTTTCGTAAATTTCGTCAGAGACTACCAGCAAATCTTGCTCTACTACTACATCGGCAATCGCTCGCACTTCATCTGGCGTATAGACCATGCCAGTCGGGTTTGAAGGGGAGTTAAATACAAACAGTTTGGTCCGGGGTGTGACAGCTTGCCGCAGTTGGTCAGGCGTAATTTTGTAGCCGTTTTCTAGAGTGGTGGAAACAATCACGGGGGTGCCGCCAGCCAGCTTTACCATTTCCGGATAGCTGACCCAGTAGGGTGCAGGAATGATTACCTCATCACCTGGTTCAATTAAGGCCAGCATCAAATTAAACAACGAATGCTTGCCGCCGTTGGTTACCAGAATATTCTCTGCACCGTAGCAGAGTTGGTTATCCCGCTGTAGCTTTTGGGCGATCACTTCTCGTAGACGCGGTTCTCCAGCAGCGGCTCCATAACGGGTTTTACCTTGCTCTAGGGCTGCTTCAGCCGCTGCCCGAATATGAGCTGGCGTATCAAAATCTGGCTCTCCGACGCTAAAACTAATCACATCGATGCCCTCCCGCTTCATCGCTTTCGCTTTTGTATCGATAGCTAACGTCATAGAGGGAGTCACTTGTGTCACGCGGGCTGCCAGTTTCATGCTGCTCACCAAGTTCAGTAGGTATCCAGGTTTGTTCAACTAAGTTACCGCATTGCTGTCAGGGGTGTGGTGGAATGTTAGATAATCCTCACATTGTGGTTGGTTTGCTGCATGATTGCTACCGTTTTCGTTACCCTGGCAGATCTAGAAGGAGGTGGTTTAGTCGAGTTCTACCGGCAATTGTTTGAGCAAGAGCCGACAGTTTGGCTGCCGCAGTACGCTGAGTTTGAGTTGCCAGGGCTACGGCTGGGTATTTTTCAACCGAAAGCTGAGCACCGGGACGAGTTCTGCGGGCCAGCCAGCAGTATGAGCTTGTGCCTAGAAGTGCAGCAGCTAGAAGCGGCAATCGAGCGGCTGACTGCATTGGACCAGGCTCCAGCGGGAGCAATCGTCAATGCCAGCCACGGTCGTGAAATTTATGCCTACGATCCCGCCGGCAATCGGTTAATTCTGCATCAAGCGAAAGTAGTTCAGTAGTAATTTCATGGAATTCAGTCAGCTCCATTCCGCTAAATCAATTTGTCAAATTTGGTGAAAAACGTCGAAAAACATTGATAGAGTTCAGCGACCATCTGAGGGATACTAGGTAAAGTAATGTAAACACAGAGTCAATTCATGCTGAAGTCGGGCCAGTCAACCGTTAGATCAAGCTTCAAACCAAGTGTTAAATCCAAATGGCTGTTTTTTGTTGCATTCGTCCTGAGCGGATTGTGTTGGTTCGGAGCAGCACCGGCCTCAGCACGACCTTTGGTTACTGCAATCCCTGCAACGGGCTTAACCGCACCGTCATCTACCGCACCTACAGCTGAAATCCTTATGGCAAGCAAACCTCTGTTCTCGTTTTCAGGTAAGCGACCGGATAATTTAGGCGTCAAAGCTGGCAAACTGGCCGCTTGTCCTAACACACCGAACTGCGTCAGCAGCCAGGCACCGGCTGGAGACACCGAGCACCAAATTTCTCCCCTCACCTACCAATCTTCCCCCAGCGACGCAATGGCCAAGCTGAAGTCGGTGATTGCGGGCATAGAGCGGACTCAAATTATCACGGAAACCGGCGATTATCTCTATGTTGAGTTCACTACCGCCTTGATGGGGTTTGTCGATGATGTGGAGTTCTACTTTGATCCCAGCACTCCCGGTCAGATCCAGGTTCGTTCGGCATCGCGCCTCGGCCAGTCAGACTTGGGCGTGAACCGCAAGCGCATCGAGGAGATTCGAGCCAAACTAGCAGCAAGCTAAAGCGCTAATTTTAACCGTTCCCACTCCTACTATCGATTCAGTTCAGTATAGCTGCCCACCTTAGCTTTCAGGACTTGACGCACCTATGGACAATACGGTCATTAACCTACTGCTGGCCGATCTGAAAAGCGATGATGAAACCGTTCGAGAAGAAGCCACTCGTGAACTCTGGCGGATCTGGTTTCATCAGAAGGGGGTTTATGGGCTGGAGCAGCTCGAACAAAGCCAAGCACTATTGCAAGCTGGTCGCATTGATGAGGCCGAAGCAATATTGAACGACTTGATTCAGGCCCAACCCGACTTTGCCGAAGCCTGGAACCGTCGAGCCGTGTTGTATTACCTCCAGGGACGGTATCGCAGTTCGCTAGCCGACTGTCAGCAAGTCGTTGCGCTTAACTCGATCCACTTTGGCGCTCTACACGGCATGGGGTTATGTTACGCTGCCCTGGGAGAATACGCCACCGCGATTCAGGCCTTTCGACGCGCCCTGGAAATTCAGCCCCATGCCCTGGCCAACCAGCGCATGATTTTAGAATGCACAGCGAGATTGAGCTAGAGAGAGGTGTAGGTTGGAGTATTAGCCATCTACTCATCTACTCATCTACTGCACTTCAGCCGTGCCACTCATCTTCGTCTCTCATCGCCATCACTGGCTTACCAGACATGGTGTGAATAAAATCATACAGATGGTGCGCCATTTGCAGCTTACTGCATTGGCCGATGGCGACTTTGCGGCCTTCGTGGTCGATGAAAATGGCCTGGTTGTGATCGCTGCCGAAGCCGCTGTCAATCTGGTCAATTGCGTTGGCGACAATGGCATCGAGCCGTTTGCGCTGTAGCTTTTCTAGGGCAGGCGTGAAGATGTCTCCAGTTTGGGCAGCAAAGCCGATCAGGCGCTGATGAGAGCGTTTGATATGGCTCAGTTCGGCAACAATATCAGGCGCAGCTGAAAGAGGGAGTTGGTTTGGCAGCAACCGTTTGGGTAATTTCTCGGCGCTATATTCGGTAGGGCGCACATCGGCAACTGCCGCCGCCATAATTGTCCAATCGGCTTCGGGAAAGCAATTGAGCATGGCCTGCCGCATTTCTACGGCGCTAATCACCGGCAGTAACCGCACGCCCGATAGCGAATTGAGTAAGCGGGTTTCCATCGGCGCATGCACCAGCGTCACCTTAGCGCCTCGATGCAAAGCAGCTTGAGCCAGCGCTACGCCCATTTTGCCGGTCGAGGGGTTGCCAATAAACCGAACCGGATCGAGGTGTTCGCGGGTGCCGCCTGCGCTGATCAGAATATGCTTGCCGATTAGATCTCGTTTGCCTTGGGTGTAAAGCAGCGAATGTAAATAGACCAAAATTTCCGACGGTTCGGCCATGCGCCCCATCCCCACGCGGTCACAGGCCAAAATGCCGCTGCCCGGATTGACAGCATGATAACGCAGGTCGGTTTGCAACAGCTGCCAGTTGCGCTGCACCGAGGGCTGGTGCCACATATCAGTATTCATAGCAGGAGCCAACAGCACCGGGCAGGTGGAGGCCAGGATCGTGCTCGTGAGCAGATTATCGGCCAGCCCATGCACCAGTTTTGCCATCAGATTTGCCGTCAGCGGTGCAATCAACATGACTTCGGCCCATTCCCCTAGCTCGATATGCAGCGGGCGAGGCTGGGAAGGCTGCCAAAATAGTTCATCAGTGTAGGCAGAATGGCGGCATAGCGTGGCAACCGTTAAAGGCGTAATAAACTGCTGAGCGTTGTCTGTGAGAATGGCCCGCACTTCTACACCCAGTTTTGCCAGGGTGGAAATGACTTGACAGACTTTGTATGCCGCAATTCCTCCCCCCACTCCGATCAGTACCCGTCTCCCCTGAAGCATAGGTTGTTAATTAAAGAAATATTGAGTAGTCGTTCATACATGTCTTTACTTTGCAGGAAGAATGTAATTGTCTCAAGCGTTTTGTGCCAATTCTGCCACTTTTGCTGCTGAGGTGGAAGCAGGGCAGACCAACTGGAATAAAAAACCAGGCCAGTTACCTGCCTGATCGTGCCAAAACTATGCGATTTCCGTTCACTTATGGAACGTCAGTTAAGATAATTCAGGCTTCGTCATAGGCTTCCATATCCAGCAGGTAGAGATAAGGCTCCACCAGTTCTGGACGTTGGAATGCCAATGCCCGCAACAGATGCCAATCATCTAGCCCTTCAAAAGGGTTGGTGTAGGCATCCTGTTCTAACCGCTGGGCCAGAGCAGCCACTTCATTGGCTGTCATCCGAGCCACATCCTGTTCTGAGAAATTGAGTGTTTTCATTGCCAAGCCCTCTCCCAATGCACCTGTCCAATTCTCTAGAAGGACAGTAAGACCGCTCCCTCAACAGCTACGCTTCGCAGCAGCCAACTTCCGCAAAGCTACAGAGGTATTTCTATTCTTATCGTATAGCGGTTCTATAGTGAATCGGGTGGAAATACGATTTCTTCTATAAAACTTTGCATCAACTTCAGAACAATCGGCTGAATCTCGTGGCCCATACTGAGTTCGTGATACTGAACCGATACACCCAAGTGGTCGAGTTGTGCTCGCGTTTGCTGAGCGGCCCGCAGCGGCACCACTTGATCCAACTGACCATGCACCATTAGCACTTTAGGAGCTGGCTGAACAACCGTTTCCAGCGGCGCATGGGCATAGCCACTCAGCACCATCAGAGCCGCCAACGGCAACTGTAACCCCACTTCTAGAGTCATGGCTCCACCCTGGGAAAAGCCCGCCAAAATCGTGCGCGACAGGGGCAAGCCCGTCGTGGCCTCTAGGGACTTCAACCAACTCAGCAACTGTTGGCTACTTTCCTGCACCTGGGGCTGCTGTCGAAAATCAGGTTGGCTGGAGAAGGAATAGTCTTGCGGCAGGTCGTACCACATTCGGCCTGTTGGCATGTAGGGAAAGGGAAACGGCGCATTGGGAAAAAAGAACTGCACCTGAGGCAAATCTATATAGCTGGCCAAAGTAGCCACATCTTGGGCATTGGCTCCCCAACCGTGCAGCATCACCAGGAGCGCTTGCGGAGGTTGATTGGTCGGGTCGGAGAAAAGTGGGCGCGGCGGCAGGGAAAGGACTTGGAGAGACATGTTTGCGAAGACCGAAGAAGACCAAATTTTGCAGTTTTAGATTCTTTGAATTGTCTAGATCATAGAGTTCGTTCACACAGAATTCTACTATTGTGGGTAAGGCGATAAGTTCATTCATAACCGTCGCAATCAGGATTGGGGGAAGCTCATGGCTCGTTTAGCATTGCTTAGCGTATCGGACAAAACAGGATTGCTGGAACTGGCTCGTAGTTTGGTCGAAGAATTTGGGTTTGACCTAATTAGCAGCGGCGGCACCGCTCAGACTCTCAAAAACGCAGGCATTCCAGTTACAAAAGTTTCTGACTATACCGGATCGCCCGAGATTTTGGGCGGACGAGTGAAAACGCTGCATCCGCGTATCCACGGCGGCATTTTAGCCCGCTTAGACCAACCTCAGGATGTCGCCGATCTCGAGGCCAATCAGATTCGGCCAATTTCGCTGGTGGTGGTAAACCTCTATCCGTTTGAGCAAACGATCGCCAAGCCAGATGTCAGTCTAGCCAAAGCCATCGAACAAATCGACATTGGCGGTCCGGCCATGCTGCGAGCGGCGGCCAAGAACTTTGCCCACCTGACCGTTCTGTGCAGTCCCAGTCAGTATGAAGCCTACCTTGATGAACTGCATCGCCAGGGAGATGCCTCGCTTCAGTTTCGGCAATCCTGTGCCCTGCAGGCATTTGAACATACTGCGGTCTATGATGGTGCGATTTCGGTCTATTTAGCCGCTCAAGCCGATCAAAGCTCTCGTGAACTTGATGGAATGCCCGCTAAGTTTAGCCTATCGGGTCAGCAGATCCAGGCTCTCCGCTATGGCGAAAACCCGCATCAGCCAGCCGCTTGGTATCAAACCGGGACTAGCGCGACGGGATGGGCCGCTGCCACCAAACTACAGGGCAAAGAGCTGAGCTACAACAATTTGGTCGATTTGGAAGCCGCCCGCCGGATTGTGGCGGAATTTACCACCGAAGCCGCGGCAGTGATCATCAAGCATACCAATCCCTGTGGCGTAGCTTTGGGAGATCGTTTGGTCGAGGCTTACACCAAAGCCTTTGAGGCCGATTCGGTTTCAGCGTTCGGCGGTATCGTTGCCCTCAATCGAGCGATTGATGCGGCCACCGCCAACGAGTTAACCAAAACCTTTCTAGAATGCGTTGTTGCACCGGGATGCGATCCGGATGCGGCAGAAATTCTCAGTAGAAAGTCGAAGGTGCGGGTACTGGTTCTACCAGACCTGATCAGCGGTGCCAAGCAGCTCGTGAAGCAAATTGCCGGCGGCTTTTTAGTCCAAGCTGCTGACGATCAGCCAGTCGATCCCAGCCAGTGGAAACTAGTTACAAAGCGACAGCCCACCGCGGCCCAGCTCGAGGAATTGGCCTTTGCCTGGAAAGTTTGCAAACATGTCAAATCCAACGCGATTGTCGTGACCAGCAACCGGACAACTGCTGGTGTGGGTGCAGGGCAGATGAATCGAGTTGGGTCGGTCAAACTAGCCCTAGAGCAGGCCGCAGATAAAGCCAAGTCAGCCGTTTTAGCGAGCGATGGCTTTTTCCCATTCGACGATTCGGTTCGAACTGCCGCCGCTGCCGGAATTGAGGCAATTGTGCAGCCGGGAGGCAGCCTCCGAGATCAGGAGTCGATCGATGCGGCGGATGAACTGGAACTGGTGATGGTTTTTACAGGTATGCGCCATTTTCTGCACTAGATTTGCACTAGATTTGATACTGAGGTCAAGAACGGAATGGGTTGGAGCACAACCATGAAGCGGAAAGGATTCGTAGAACAGCGCAAAAAAGTAGCCAAAACACAGCCGGAAGCAACCTCCGATCAGGTGGCTATTACGCTTTTGCTTACTGGCGGCCAGGAGTACACAGTTACTGTCATGCCTGAAGACCCGCTGCTGCACGATCTATATGAAACCTTGGTGGCCGGAAACGGCAATTCGGTCAAGCGGTTGTTCCAAATTCCAATTCAGCATGGCAAAGCAGTTCTTGCCTTTCCCAGCGATCGGTTAGTGGGTTTGATTACCGAACCGCCGCTGATTATCGAGCAAAACCAAGTCGCCTCATCTAATCCAAGTACCACACCATTGCAATCTGATTCCGATCCCTGTATCTCTAAGTATCTTCAGCTCGATCAGTTTCTTGCACCTGCGGATCATCAGCGATTGTTAGATTACGTCATCGAACATGAAGCTGAGTTCGTTCCTTCGTCCACCTTCACAGGTGAAGCCAATTATCGAGAATCAGTTGTCCTGTATTCATTTCCTGAATTTTCTGAGCTAATCACCCGGCAAATTCAGCAAGTATTACCGCAAGTATGTGAGCAATTTAGCCTTGCTCCGTTTCCAGTTACCCAGATCGAAGCGCAGCTCACTGCCCATAATGACGGTCAGTTTTACAAGGTTCACAACGATAACGGCAGTCAGGACACAGCCACTCGCGAATTGACCTATGTCTATTACTTTCATCGCGAACCAAAAGCCTTTAGCGGCGGCGAACTCGTGATCTATGACAGTAAAATCCAGAATAACTACTACGTTCAGGCCCACACGTTCAAAACCGTTGAACCACGCAACAATAGCATTGTGTTTTTCTTGAGCCGCTACATGCATGAGGTGCTGCCAATTCACTGCCCCTCACAGGACTTTGCCGACAGCCGCTTCACGATCAATGGGTGGATTCGCCGCTGATTAGTCTTGCTGATTATTATTAAATCAATCCCCGCAACAGCGCCTGCAACTTCAGCTTCACCTCCGCCAATTCTCGCTCCGGGTCAGAACCGGCCACAATTCCAGCCCCCGCATACAGGCGGGCACGATTGCCATCAAGGAGGGCTGAACGGATGCCAACAATAAATTCAGCGTTGCCGTGGGCATCGACCCATCCCAGCGGTGCGGCGTAGAGGGAACGGTCAAACTGTTCATAGTGCAGAATTTGCTCGCAGGCAGTTTGGCGCGGCATTCCGGCTACGGCAGGTGTAGGATGTAAAGCGGTCAGCAGTTGCAGCGGATGTAAATGGGCCGGCAACACCGCTTGAATCGGAGTATGCAGGTGCTGGATATTCGACAACCTCAGCAGGGCAGGCACTTCTGCATAACGCGGATGCAGGCCCAGAGCCGTGAGTTGCTGAGCAATGAACTCTACCACGAGCTGGTGCTCCCGCCGCTCCTTTTCGCTGTTGAATAATCGATTAGCGAAATCGACATCTTCAACGGCAGTACGGCCCCGTGAGGCGGATCCAGCCAATGCGTCGGTGATCAGCTTGCGATTGCGAATACTCAACAACCGCTCTGGACTAGCCCCAATAAACCGCTGTCCGTTGCCGTTGCCGGTGGAGAACACACAGCAATCGGGATGGAGCTGCCGCAGATGATGCAGCGAGCGGCTCCACTGAAACGGCAAATTAGAACAAACATCAATTGCATGAGCTAAAACAAGTTTTTTATAAGCTTGCTGATGAATTGATTGCAGTGCTGAACTGACCGTTGATTGAAAATCGTGAG
The DNA here is from genome assembly GCF_032598965.1 of Leptolyngbya sp. NK1-12. Classification (NCBI taxonomy): domain Bacteria; kingdom Bacillati; phylum Cyanobacteriota; class Cyanophyceae; order Leptolyngbyales; family Leptolyngbyaceae; genus Leptolyngbya; species Leptolyngbya sp. NK1-12. The sequence goes on along the minus strand of NZ_CP053586.1, from coordinate 2,530,036 downwards.
TCTCGATAATTTCCCATCGATTTAGCCGCGCTTTTTGGTCTTCAGCCAAATAGAATCCATCGTATTGAATCAACTGTAATTTCTGCAATTGATTCCAAATCGTTTGGGTTAATTCACCAATTCGAGAAGCTGTATCAATTTCCCAATTGACAATGACAAAGCTCGCTTCCTGCCATCTCACAATTTGCCAATGCGGCAAAAAAACCGTGGCAGGCGGAAAGGGCGAATCAACCGTGCGATTGTGATCAAAAAAAGTGAAGCTGCAAAAAAAACAAGGTGCATTCCACGGCGGCTGAACCGCATAGATATCGGGATAATTGGACAACAATCGCTGGAAGCAACCCTGAATAAACTGCTGTGCCTCCGAGAACCGATTAGCACCGCTCATTTGTTGCAAAATTGCCGTATCAAAAGCAGCAATTGCTTGATGTTTATCGCGATTTTCAAAATAAAAATGCGGTTGATTTTGTTTAGCAAGTTTCGATAAAACCAGCAGGGGATCAATCAATGGAATCTCTAGAGAAATACTGGCAATTTTAGGTTGAGAATCAGCGATAGACTGCTGCTGACAAAAGTCAAGAAATTGATATAACTTTTTACAATCCTGTGAGGAATCTAAGCGGCTAAAGGGCGATTGGCATAGCATTGAACGCAAAAAATCCTTGAGATTGATTGGACTATGAAAATTTAATTTGTTGATGCTGGGAATATAACTACAAGTAACATATAGCTGTGCGAAATGAGTTGTGAAATTCGTGAGGAGTCAGGAGTCAGGTTTCGTTCGTGGAACGCGCTCCGCGAGCGACGGTGAGATCAGCCGAACCGGAGTCAGAAAAGTCAGAAGCTAGGAGTCAGAAGTCAGAAGTCAGAAGTCAGGACATGCGAGTCTTGCTCGGCGGCTGGGAGAGTTTGCTTGGCCGTTACCCGCAGTTGCAAATTGCCTGGAGGCACAAAAGTGATGCCGCGGCGGGCTGGACGGTGTATAGGCTGGATGGGCCGTGTTGGAGTGAATTGGTAATACCGCATCAGGGTGGCCAAAATTAGCTTCATTTCAAACAGGGCTAGAGCCATACCAATACAGCTACGATTGCCGCCCCCAAAGGGGAAATATTCATACGGCGACAGTTTGCAGTTCAAGAAGCGCTCTGGACGGAATTGGTCGGCCTCTGGATAGGTCTGGGCACGGCGGTGCGCTAAGTAGATACAGGGAACCAGAACGGTACCCGGCTCAAACTCATAGCCCTTCAGCTTAATCGTTTGCTTTACTTTCCGCGGCTGGGAGATCAGCGCAATTGGATAAACCCGCAATGCTTCTTTACAAACTGCCGTGAGATAGGGTTGTTGGGAGAGCTGAACCGGATCGATATCCGTCGGCAGGTGTTCCAATTCGCTGCGCAAGCACAACAGTATCGCTGGATTTTGGTAGATCCAGTAAAAGGCCCAAGTTAAGCCTGATGCCGTCGTTTCATGGCCCAATAGCAGCAGGGTCATCAGCTGATCTCGCAGTTCCTGATCGCTGAGAGGCTGACCTTCGCTGTCGCGGGCGGCAATCAGCAGCGAGAGGATATCCGTTGGCTCTGACGGCTGTGGCGGCTCAGATCGTTCCGTCGGTTGGTCTGCAATCCATTGTCGTCGTTCGGCAATTTCGGCATAGAGCAATTCATCGATCTGCTGACGCAAATGCACAAATCGACCCCAGGGACTCCAACGACCCAAATCCTGCTGTAAGGGCGGCAAAAAGAACTGCACCGAATAGAGCGGCGAATTCACCCACTCCAGCAAGGTATGCAGCAATGCCTTCAACCGCGTGTAGCGTTGACCGAGCTGCATGCCAAATACCACCCGCAGAATGATTTCTAATGAAATCTCTAGCATCTGCTCCTGCACCGAGATCACCGATCCCACCGACCAAGTGGCCGCCTTTTGTCGTGTGATGGTGCAAATCAGCTCACCGCAACGAAACAGTCCTTCTCCATACAGCGCAGGCATCAGGAGCTGGCGCTGGTTCTGGTGGCTGGTCCCGTCTTGCATAATCAGGGACCGATCGCCCGTCAGGGGCCGAAATACATGAGTCACTTTGCCTAACTCAAATTGATCTGCCAACTGGGTATAGATCGCCTGAATCGCCTCTGGATCGCTGAAAAACACAACCGGCGGCGAACTAGACCCGAGCACGCGCAAGGTAAATGCATCGCCATAACGCTGAGCACAAGTATCTAGAAAACCCGTTGGGTCTGCAATCATATGAAGCGTTTGCAGCAAGGCTGGCGTAGTAGGATCTTCTGGCAGTTTCATCACTCGGTTTCCAAGCTCGATGGTGAACGTCGATGGAGGCACAGCCCTATTGTAGGCACACATGTAAGCCCACCATTGCAGGCACACCGTTCTTTCACCGTCGCCTACTGACTCACAAACTAGCGTAGCAGTCGCAATGATTCGTTACGTGATTTCAGGCCTCAGTCCGGCTGAAACGGCCAAAAACCGTGCTGATTCATCGTACAATTGCAACGGTTGAAACGCTCACGGTGAGAAGGTTCTGGGTCTAATTCCAGCTTTACTGCTCTTTTAACAAATCCCCTATGACCAATCCCCTATGACCAATTCCCTATGACAACCAAGGTTGCTTCCTATTCCCCTAACCCAGATTCTCCCAGCCCAAACGAGTCTTCTGGCTCTCCCACGGCTGAGGAGCGCAAAAAATTATGGCTGGCTGCTCTGATGCCGCCGATGTATAGCGTGGCGATTTTTCCGATTGCCCTGGGTACCGCCGTGGCCTTTGCCGAAACCCATACGCTGCACTGGGGCAGTTTCCTGACGTTTCTGGGGTCAGCAATTCTGATTCTAGCCTGGGAAAACCTCAGTAACGATGTCTTTGACGCCGAAACCGGCATCGATGCCAATGAACCCACCTCGCTGGTCAACCTAACCGGCAACAAATCGCTAATTTTTTGGATTGGCAACCTCTGTTTGGGATTGGGAATTGCGGGCATTTTGGCAATTAGCTGGTGGCAGCAGGATTTCACCGTGCTGGGGCTGATTCTGCTCTGCTGTGGTTTGGGCTATGTCTACCACGGACCGCCGTTCCGCTTGGGCTATCAGGGATTGGGCGAAATTCTCTGCTTTTTTAGCTTCGGACCGCTGGCCGTTTCTGCCGCCTACTACAGCCAGACCCAGACTTGGTCAGCGACGAGCTTGGCCGTTTCTGTGATTCTGGGTATCAGCACCAGTTTGATTCTGTTTTGCTCTCATTTTCACCAGGTCGAGGATGACCTAGCGGCGGGCAAACGGTCACCTGTGGTGCGTTTGGGGACCCAGCGGTCGGCTCAGCTCATTCCCTGGCTCAGTGGCGGCATCTTTGCCTTGGCCGGATTACTTGTAGGGCTAAAGCTGTTTCCCGTCTGGATATTGTTGATTCTGGTCAGTGCTCCCACCGCTGTCAGTCTCTCTCGCCATGCCTTGCAGTATCACGACCAGCCCGAACGAGTGCGCAACTGCAAGTTTTTTGCTGTGGGCCTACATTTTTGGAGCAGTTTGTTGCTTTGTGTGGCTTTTGGAATAGCGGGCCTGAGCTAGGAAAATCTACTTGCCGAACCGCAGCCAGCGCTTCACCGAACGCCCAGCTGACCGAAGCGAGGTATAGACTTGCAGCAGGCGATTGTCTTGCAGTTGGGTGAGTTGCTTGTTGGTTTGCGAAAGCTGGAGCCGCAAGCACTTATTGGCATCGCGGACACAGCGCTCCCGAAAGGCATAGTCTTGTTCTGGGGCAATTTTTGCTGCAATGTCGTAGCAGCGAATTGCTTCTTCCAATTGGCCCAAATCCTGATAGCAGCTTCCCCGTAGCCATTCCAACTGATGGCGTTCGTTCACGTTATAGGTTTCTGCCATTTGGATCAGGGTGAGTGCCTGCTGGTAGTGGCCTTGCTGCATCAAACATTTGGCCTGAGCGCGGTAGCTGAGACCCACGGTTTCGGGCGGTACGCTAGGCAGCTCCACCACCCGCCGATAGAGCAACAGGGCTTCGTTTAACAAACCCGTTTTACGACAGTAGCGGGCCAGACGCATCAGCAAATCTCCATCTTCAGACTGCTCCGCATAGGGCACCGCCGTTTCACAAACCGCCTTCAGAGCTTCGCTATTGCCCTGGGCCATCAGCGTATCAGCCAATCGTTGCAGCGCCCGCAGCCGCAGTCGATCAGGCAAGTCGGTTTCCACAAGCTGACGCAGCAAATTTTCTGCCTGTTGATATTGCTGGGCACGATAGGCATCGCAGGCTAGTAAATAAATCCGCCAAAATGGATCGAGCCAGTCCTCGGAATATGAGGTAGAAAACTCGCCGGTTTTCCGCAGAAACAACGCCATCGAGCTGAGCAAAATATCTTGGTAGTAAACCTGAATGCCAGTCTCTGCGTTCGGCAGCACGGGCGGATTTTCCGGTTGAGGACTGACGGAGTAGTCTACTGCATCAATCAGCTCAAATCCTTGCAGTAACGGGGTATCGCCCGTCAGCCAAGCCTGCACCCAGGGATGATCCACCAACAGCATCGCCGGTTCGTAGCTAGGCCGATTCGTCGGATTAAACCCGGCAGCTAAGGCCGCAATCCCACCTGGCTTCAAGACGCGATGGATCTCGCGATAAAGCTGATAGAGTGCCTCAAAGTTAGTCATTTGTTCGATGGCGCGGCAACTCCAGATAAAATCAAAACTGTGATCTGGATAGTCAATCCGCGTCAGGTCCATCGGGCGAACTTCGAGCCGATCTGTGGCATAGGGGAAGGGATTGCGGCGGTAAACCTCTTGGGTCGTGAGCGCCTCTCGCCCGTTGTAGAGATCGTACAGGTCGGTTGCAACCACTCGATTACAACCGTTGGCAAAGGCATAGATCAGCGGTTCGTCACCCACTGCCAGCCCTAGGGCTGTGGCCTGCCCTCCCAGCAATCCCAACTGATGCAGTCCGGTGTAGATCTGAATCAAGGGCCAGACTTGACGATTCCTCACCGACTCCAATTGCAAAAGAGATGCTGTCGCCTGAAACGCCTCATCTTGCCAGTCGGCAATGTCAGCAACCTTACAAAATTTCATGGCCTGTGACTCAGCTTGCTGCCGCTTAGTAGTTTACCAAAGTTACTTCAACGATAATGACTGATTCTAATCCACCTGCCCTAGCCACGCTCGCTGCCATCCCGATTCTGGATCAAGACGGAGAGGTCAGCGCTCAGTTTGATCAGCAAGTCGGTGTCTATGCCGTTTTTGATCAGGCTCATGTTTTGCAGTATGTCGGCTATTCTCGTGATGTTGGCCTTAGTTTAAGACAGCATTTGGTCCGCCAGCCGCAGGCTTGCTATTGGGTCAAGGTGAAGACGATCGAGCGGCCCAGCCGCACTGTTCTGGAAGCGATCCGAGATGCCTGGATCACCGAAAATGGAGCAGTTCCCATCGGAAATGGAGCGGCAGCCGATCAATGGAATCAGCCCATCGACGCCAAAACTCAAATGACGCCGGAAGAACAAAGTGCCTATGCTGCCAGCGACGAAGCCGGAAGAATCAAAATTCTGAAGCAGGTGGCTCGACGAGTAGAGGCAGAGGTGTTGGCCGCACTAGAGGCAAGAGGCGTCAAGATGGCCGTCCGGTTCGATCCAAAAGCGAAGGAAGCAGGATTGCTGAATTTGAAGTAGCGCCATGCCACAAGCCTGCCAAGGGGTCTATGTGGTTGAACTGAACCAATTGATCCCTCTACTGCAAAGACTGAATTAAATTCTATTGACAGGAGTGGTTGACCTTTCTCTTCAAGCAGCTATTTCCAAACAAAAAAGGGCGAGAAATACCCGCCCTCCGGTTCGATTCACGTTTAGCTTGTTGGGAGCAATTCCCGCAGCTCTATTTGACGCTGACTTTGCCGCCCGCTGCTTCGATTGCTTTCTTAGCTTCTTCAGCCGCCTCTTTGGGAATACCTTCCTTCACGGGCTTGGGCGTGGATTCGACCAATTCTTTGGCTTCCTTCAGGCCCAGGCCGGTCAGTTCACGCACTGCCTTGAGGACCGCGATCTTCTTATCGGCAGGAACTTCATCAAGAACCACGTCAAATTCGGTCTTCTCTTCGACTTCCTCAGCCGGGGCAGCGGCAGCAGCACCTGGAGCCGCCATCATCATCATGCCACCCGCTGGAGCAGCGGCACTAACGCCGAAGGCTTCCTCGATTTGCTTCACCAGTTCAGCCGCTTCTAGCAAGCTGAGGGTTTTCAATTCTTCCAAAATTGCATCTGTTTTTGCAGACATGAGTGAACTCCTTGTAGATGGTTAAGTATAAACAGGGTTGAATGAAGGCAACTTAAGCCGATTCGTCGGCCTTGTCTTTGTCCGCATAGGCTTGCAGCGCCCGCGCCAACGAGGATGGTACTTCGTTGATACCAACCGCCAGTTTGGTGGCAACTCCATTGATCGCACCGGCGATTTGGGCCATCAGCTGCTCCTTCGACGGCAGATCCGCAATTGCCTTGACATCTGCCTCACTCAGCAGCCGTCCTTCCATCGCGCCGCCGCGAATCACCGTCTTCTTGGACGCTTTCTGAAAATCTTGATAGGCTTTCAGTGCCTTACCCAGATCATCCTTCAGCAGCAGAAACGCAGACGATTCTTTGCAGATCTCGGCCATTGGCTTCCAGTTGGGATCATCCTGGACCGCAATCCGCATCAGCGTATTTTTGGTGACCTTGCACTCTGCCCCAGCCGGACGCAACCGCTTCCGCAGATCGGTGATCTCAGCAACCGTCAGGCCTTTGTAGTCAATCACAACGGCAAGCTGTGACTGGCTCAACGATTCCTTTAGTTCGCTGACAATCGCCTGTTTGTCTTCGAGTGTTCTTCCCATACGTATCTCACCTCCTTGGTTGTGGGAAATGACCAAGCCTGAACGATCCCATGCCCTATAACTCCTTTGACATGTAAAAACCCCAGTCAGATTAACCGGGGCTTGGCAGGCTTCAGACTCACTGCACCAGTTTGATCTCACAACTGGTCAGGAGTTAGAAATCAACCTCGGCAGGATATTAAGCGAGTCGCACCTGCTGTCTCCGGTTTCTATTCAATTGGGCAAATGGGCAATAATAAACTTTCCTAGGCAGCTACTTGAACAACTAAAACAACTAAGCCACATCCGAAGCCTTCATGTCTCGCAGGGCATTGATGTCTACCTGAATCGAAGGTCCCATCGTCGATGCCACATAGATCGAACGCCAGTAGCGGCCTTTCGCACCCGACGGACGGTTCCGGTCAATGGTTTCCTGCAGCGCCTTTAGGTTCGCCAGCAAATCGGTAGCCGGGAAATCTGCCTTACCAAACATAACGTGAACAATGCCGCTGCGGTCAGCCCGGAACTCCAGTTTACCAGCCTTGAATTCCGAAATTGCTTGCGCCACATCAAAGGTTACCGTACCACCTTTGGGAGAGGGCATCAAGCCTCTAGGACCGAGCAGACGACCTAGCTTAGCAACCTGCGGCATCATGTCAGGTGTGGCAATCAGCACATCAAAATCCATCATTCCCTTCTGGATCTCGTCAATTAGTTCTTCCGATCCAGAAATATCGGCACCCGAGTTAGATGCTTCCGTCACCTTTTCACCGCGAGCAATCACCGCAACCCGCACCGTTTGCCCAGTGCCTTTGGGTAGGGCTACTGTTGTTCTCAATTGCTGGTCGGTGTACTTGGGATCGATCCCTAAGCGGATATGGGCTTCTGCCGACTCTGGGAATTTAGCCGTCGCCGTTTCTTTTAACAAACTCAACGCTTCCAGCGGCTCGTAGGGACGATCCTCTACCTTTTGCTGCAATTCTCGCAATCGTTTCGATACTTTCTTAGCCATCGTTGATCTCTCCTGGGGTAATCACGAGCCAAGCTCTCCCCCCTAATGTTTAAGCTTTGAGCTTTGGGTTCTAGCTTTGAGTTCTAAATTATGGGTGATTGAACTACTGTTTGCTCTGTAATTCAAAACTCAACCCTAAGAACTCAAAACTAATCTTTAACCGTAACGCCCATGTTGCGGGCTGTACCTTCTACAATTTTCATGGCCGCCTCAATGTCGTTTGCATTCAGGTCAGGCAGTTTAGTTTGGGCGATTTCCTGAAGCTGCGCTCTGGAGATGGAGCCAACTTTCTTTTTATTGGGTTCACCCGAACCGCGTTCGATGCCAGCCGCCTTGGCAATCAAAACCGATGCGGGAGGCGTTTTCAAAACAAACGTAAAGCTGCGGTCTTCAAACACCGAGATTTCTACCGGAATCACCGTACCCACCTGATCGGAGGTTTTGGCGTTGTATTCCTTGCAGAACATCATGATGTTTACCCCGTGCTGACCCAAGGCAGGGCCAATCGGAGGCGCAGGGTTTGCCTTGCCAGCCTGAATTGCTAGCTTGATGATTGCTACAACCTTTTTTGCCATTGGCTTTCTAGCTCTGCTTTTGTACTTGATTAAATTCCAGCTCAACCGGCGTATCTCGACCAAAAATCGAGAGGAGTGCCTTGAGTTTGCTGCGTTCTGGGCTGACTTCGATCACTTCTCCTTCAAAGTCCTTGAAGGGACCAGACAGCACCAAAATCTTGTCTCCGGCAGCCATATCCACCTTGACGACCGGCTTCTGCTCTTGGGCCTGCTTAAAGATTCGCTCTACCTCAGCCGCACCTAACGGCACCGGCTTCACATGGCCTCTGCCCCGTCCATAACGGCGCTTCTGCTCAGCCCCAACAAAGTTGATCACATTGGGCGTGTTCTTGACGACCTGCCAAGATTCATCGTCCATGATCATGCGAATCAGCACATAGCCTGGAAAAACCTTTTCAGCGCCTTCTTTGGGCTTACCTCCCTTCTGGGGCTTTAGCACCGGCGTTTGAGGAATCTCGATCTGAAAAATTCGATCACCAACATCCAGTGTCTCGATGCGCTGCTCTAGATTGATCTTGACGCGATTTTCGCATCCAGAAGCAACCTGAACCGCGTACCAACGGGCACCGGTGGCTGAAGGCGACTGTTCGTCGTCCTCATGGAAATTATCGAATTCATCTGATGAGGCAATCATTAGAACACCTGCTTTGCGGCCCAACCAAAGAAGTTATCGACCAAATAAATGATTGTTGCAGAGAGAGTGACCATCAAAATGACGGCAATGGACTCGCTAATCAACTGCTGGCGACTCGGCCAAACGACTTTGTCTAATTCTTCCTTCAGACCTTGAACAAAAGTGGAGGGATTAAAGCCAGATTTGGCTTCCTCAACTTTTTTCGACTCTTTGGCGTCCTTAGTGTCTTTGACTTCTTTTTGTCCCTTTACGTCTGCTTCGCCTTTCTTTGCCACAATCTACTAGCGCCTCGCCACGAGTGAACAGGATGCTCTAGTCAAGCTGAACTTGCACTAACCAGATCAATGTATTAACAGCGCGCCCTGGAGGACTCGAACCCCCGACATCAGGTTTTGGAGACCTGCGTTCTACCAACTGAACTAAGGACGCACGCTTTGCAGCAATCCTTCGGATGCTTCTCTAGTCTAGCAGTTAATCGATTGCGTGATTCGTTGTTGAGCCGCTGCCGTTTGGGTAGTTTCCGACTGCTTTTCCAACCGAGTAGACAATCTAAACTAAACTAGATCGGGCGATCGAAACGCTGCTTCAAGCGAGTTGCTTTACCGACCCGCTCACGCAGATAGTAGAGCTTGGCTCGCCGTGCCTTACCGCGCCGCAATACTTTGATGCTAGCAATGCGAGGAGAATGAATGAGAAAGACTCGCTCTACGCCGACGCCTTGAAAGATCCGCCGCACGGTGATGGTTTCATTGATACCGCCGTTCCGCATTGCTATCACGGTGCCTTCGTAGGGCTGGACCCGCTCTTTTCCTCCTTCCTGGATCACAACACCGACTTTAACAGTGTCGCCCACATGAATCACGGGCAGGTCTGTTTTAAGCTGCTCCGCTTCAATGGAGTTGATAATCTCTTGAGCGTTCATCAGATTTCTCAAAAACTCACAATCGCTAATCATAGCGTAGGGGTTAGCAAATAGTCTACTTCCCCAGTCAGGAAATTAGGAGGAAATTGGGCAAATGCACAGGCGCAATTGGCCTCAGAATCTCTGGCTGCCGGGGAGTTTCTGTATTTCTCCTTAAAAGATGGGGACAAATACCCTCCCAGGGGATTGAATTTTCTCAGTGGGGTTGAGAGCTTAACTGACAGACAGCCCTGCTGATTCAATTCACCGATTCAATTCATCCAGCTAAGCGTAGGATACATGATTGACGTTTTATCGTTTGGTCTTTCAACTTTGGCTCTACCCAGCCAATTTCTCAGGATGGCACCGCCCTATCTGGCCCTGCATATCCCTGACGGTTTTCTGAATCTCCCCGTTAGTCTATTCACCTGGGTAGCAACGCTTGTTTTGATTGCCGTCTGCCTCAAGCAGGTGCAACGAGACTATCAGGAACGGGCTGTGCCGCTGATGGGAGTCTGTGCCGCCTTTATTTTTGCGGCACAGATGATCAATTTTCCGATTCCGGGCGGCACGTCTGGACATTTGCTGGGCGGTACGCTGGCCGGCATCTTGCTTGGACCCTGGGCCGGTTCACTCGTGATGGTGGTAGTTTTTATCGTCCAGGCAGTCCTGTTCCAGGACGGTGGTTTGACGGTGCTGGGAGCCAACATTTTTAATATGGGACTGATCGGCACCTTCGGCGGCTATTACCTTTATCGAGCGGTTCGCGCTGCGGTTGGGTTTAATAGCTGGCGCGGCATGGCGATTGCAACCGTAGTCGCAGCTTGGACCAGCGTTGTGGTGGCGGCGTTGGCCTGTGCGATTCAGCTTGGCCTCTCTGGAACCGTGCCGCTGGGCATTGCCCTATCTGCGATGTTGGGATGGCATGTGCTGATCGCGATTGGCGAAGCCATCATCACCCTGATCGCGGTTAGCTACATTTGGCGGACTCGACCCGATCTGCTGTTCGACCCGCCGCAAACCCGCACGGCCTTGCCGCGTCCCCTGATGCCACGCTGAAATCACTAACCTGGACTATAGCAAGCATCGCAAGGAATCAAAGGAATTATCGTTATGAATAGATCTGCCCAGACTCGAAACCGCGCCTTTGTGATCACTGGATTAGGAATCGCGCTTTTGGTTGCTGTCTTACTTTCTCCTTTTGCCAGTTCGGATCCCGATGGCCTCGATCGGGTGGCTCAAGATCATGGGTTCGACACCAAAGCAACAGAAGATGCCCCGGCACAACGGCTACCCTTTTACAACATTTTTGAGGAGTACGCTTTGCGGGGCGCACCCGACGGCATTGCCACTCCTATCGCTGGCTTGATCGGTACACTGGTGACCTTTGGATTGGCGTGGGGAGCAGGCAAACTTTTCGTCAAAGGCAGAAGTTCGGATACGACCCTGTCTGATCGCGATTATCCAGACCAGCTTCCACGCTGAGGGTTGGGAACCAGAAGGCAGAAGTCAAAAGCAGGTGATTGCGATTATCCAGACCAACTTCCGCATTCAACCGTATATTCAATAGGAACTCAATCTCTTGGAGGTGGATGCTTCTCAGCGGGTAACCGGCAGCCATGCCGCCAAATGTGGCAGTTCATTGATCTCAATTTGATTTCCGTTTGTTTCTTCGATCCTCTCTGAGACAACCTTGGAGCGTTGCCCATGCTTTTGCACATCGGTGCCTTCCAGCTAGATGCAGATAGTCAGCGCTCCTCACCCTGGCATCAGCTAGCTCCGCGTACTCGCCTGCTTTGTGCGCTACTGTTCGTGTTTGCAACCGCTTTAACCCCCCAGGGCCGCTGGTGGACTTGGGCGATTTACGCTTTAGGGCTGGTAATCCTGATGGGATTGAGCCGCATCACGTTACCGATCCTATTACGTCGGGTGGCGGCAGAATTTACCTTTATTGCCGTAGTCCTGCTAGGGACGTTGTTTCGGCAGGGAGGTACCGTTCTCTGGCGTTGGCAAGGGCTACAGATTACCACGGTGGGGCTGATGGTATTGGGCAGTGTGGCAACCAAAGCGTTGCTGTGTTTGCTGATGCTGAATTTATTAGTGCTGACGACCTCGGTTCCAGCGCTGCTGCATGCCCTAGCTGCTCTTAGAACTCCCCCGCTACTCGTGGCAATTTTCGCGGCGATGTATCGCTATATTGGCGTTTTGGTCGAAGAGTTTAACACGATGCGGCGGGCAGCAGCGTCTCGCAATCTCACCAGCGGCTCTCGGCAACAGCGGCTCGTGGTTGGCAACATGATTGGGGGATTATTCATCCGCACCTACGAACGCGGCGAACGGATTCACCAAGCAATGCTGGCTCGTGGCTATACCGGGCTTCCCCCCGTGGCTGAAGTGACTACCGCCGGCCGCCAAGACAGGATTGCCCTCACCCTGATGACGCTGCTATTGCTGTTAGGACAAGCGGTTTATTTGTGGTTCTAGAGTTTGGTTCGTTTTACGGTCTCGATATTCGATGCATCACAACCCCATTACCATCACCCACCTGAGTTACGCCTATCCCGATGGGACCGAGGCGCTTAGAAACATTAATCTATCGATTCACGCCAGTGAGAAAATTGCCATTGTTGGAGCCAATGGCTCTGGGAAATCCACGCTGCTGCTGCACTTTAACGGGATTTTGTTGCCCCAAACCGGCGAAATTATTGTGGGTGAACTGCCGGTCGAATCGCGTCATCTAAAAGCTGTGCGCAATTTTGTCGGGCTAGTGTTTCAGAACCCAGACGACCAAATCTTCATGCCGACGGTTTGGGAAGATATCACCTTCGGTCCTCGCAACCAGGGTTTGAGCGGTGCAGCATTGGCCCATCGGGCTGAACATGCCATGTATGCGGTCGGGCTAAACCCAGAACACTATGCCAGTCGGAACGCCAGTAACCTATCCGGTGGCGAAAAAAAGCGGGTCGCCATCGCCGGTGTGCTCGCCATGCAGCCGCAGATTTTGGTTTTGGATGAACCCACGGCCCAGTTAGATCCACGCTCGCGGCGTCAACTCATTTATTTGCTGCAAAATTTACCGCTGACCCAACTCGTTGCTACTCACGATCTGGATTTAGCTTTGGATTTATGCAGCCGCACGATTGTGCTGAGTCAAGGAGAAATTGTCTACGATGGCCCTACCGAAGCGGTGATGAACGATCAGGACTTTCTGGAACGACACGCCTTGGAACGGCCCCTCTGTTATACCCGTCCCTATTGTCAGCTAGAGCATCGTCCACTGGAACAACCCCACCCGGCCACCCTACCCCATTGGTAAGTGCAGCCTTGCAGGGTAAAGAAGTTGATAGGATAGACAAGGTGCCTCAAAACTAGCGCTTCACACTCTGGGTTCTTGCATGAATATCCTCACAAACCTGTTACCGAAATCTCCGACTCCTCGTGTCAAACGGCAGCGACGCGGTGTTGAAATTAAATCGCCTCAAGAAATTGAAATTATGCGGCGCTCTACCGCGATTGTCGCCACTGTGCTAAAGGAAATTGAGGCGCTAGTAGAACCCGGCATGACTACCGCCGACCTCGATGCCTATGCCGAAAAACGAATTCGGGAGATGGGAGCCACCCCCAGCTTCAAGGGCTATCACGGCTTTCCGGCCTCGATTTGCGCCTGCATCAACGAGGAAGTGGTCCACGGCATTCCCAGCCGCAAGAAAGTGATCCGCCGAGGCGATGTGCTCAAGGTGGATACAGGTGCCTACTACGAAGGCTTTCACGGTGATTCCTGCATCACGATTGCCGTCGGTGAGGTGAACCCAGCCGCCGCCAAGCTGATTCGGGTGGCCGAAGAAACGCTATTCAAAGGAATTGAGCAGGTCAAAGCCGGTAAGTACCTGTTGGACATTGCGGGCGCGATCCAAGATCATGCCGAAGCCAACGGTTTCAAAATCGTGGAAGAGTTTACCGGACATGGCGTCGGTCGGAATTTGCACGAAGAACCGTCGGTGTTTAACTTCCGCACGCATGAATTGCCCAATGTCCGCCTCAAAGCAGGCATGACCCTAGCAATTGAGCCAATTCTCAACGCTGGCTCCAAACATACCCGTACCCTATCTGACCGCTGGACCGTGGTAACGGTAGATCGCTCGCTCTCGGCTCAGTTTGAACACACCGTACTCGTCACCGAAGACGGCTACGAAATCTTGACCGACCGCTCAAAGGTTTAGCCGCCTGCTTCTACCTGTCCTGCCGCCAAAGCAATTGCCATCGGGTAAATGCGGTGCTCTTGCACCTGAATCCGCTGATGCAGGGTTTCGGGAGTATCATCAGGCAATACAGGAACAGCAGCTTGAACGATAATCGGGCCGCTGTCTACTTTCAGCTCGACATAATGAACCGTGCAGCCGGTAATTTTGACGCCTGCTTGCAGGGCCTGCTCGATTGCATGGGCACCGGGAAAGCTCGGCAGCAAACTGGGATGAATATTGAGAATTCGGTTGGGATACGCTTCGATCAAGACTTCAGTTACGATCCGCATCCAGCCCGCCATGATGACCCACTCGACCTGATGCTGCCGCATGGTTTCGGCAATCGCCTGATCAAGCGCTTCGCGGCTAGCAAAGTGACGATGATTCAACAACACTTTGCTCAACCCTAACCGATCGGCGCGGGCGGCCACGGTGGCATCAGGATTGTTGTAAACCACGACCTGAATTTGGGCATTCAGTTTACCAGCGGCAATCGCGCTCGCAATCGCTTCGACGTTACTGCCACTACCAGAGGCCATTAGCCCCAGCTTCAACGGTGCTGAGAAGATATCACCGGAAGGCACAACATCGGGATAAACCAAACTGGCAGGAGTGCTGAAATAGTCTTGGGCGGCAACTGGCTCTGACATCGTCGGATTTGTTTTGTATAGGTGTGTTAGGTACGTGAGCAATGCTTACCTATGATGCCATTGAATCCAGTTGGGCGATGTGGATAAGTCGCCGCTTCAATAGGCACTAAGAATTATCCTCAGATCAGCTACTGCCTACGCACCGATGCCGTTACACTGCTATTGATTAAGGCTCTGTCTCAAGTTGAATGAAATTGGCCACTCCTGCCCCTCTCTCTCGTGACACATTGCTGGCTTGGCTGTTTCTGGCACCCGCTCTGATTCTGCTCAGCGTTTTTGTGCTTTACCCAATTGCCTACTTGGGCTACCTCAGCTTTACGAGCGGCAGCTTTACTCGCGCTGGCGTGCATTGGGTGGGGCTGAAAAACTACAGCCGTTTGTTCACCGATCCAGAGTTTTGGCAAGTGGTGGGTAATACAATTTACTTCACGGTGGCTACCGTCATCCCTAGTCTCGTAATTCCACTCGCACTGGCGGCCCTGCTGGATCGCACCGTGGCACTGCGGGCGTTTTTGCGGACCGCTTACTTCATTCCATCGATTACTTCACTAGTAGCGGTGGGTTTGGGTTTCCGCTGGCTGTTTCAAACCGATGGCGTAGTCAATGCGCTGCTGGCTCGGCTTGGGATTACTCCGCTTGCTTGGCTGGGCGATCCCACTTGGGCCATGCCGGTGCTGATTTTGTTCAGTATTTGGAAGCAGCTTGGCTTTAACTTAGTGGTATTTCTAGCTGGCTTGCAGACCATTCCTACCAGCCGTTACGAAGCGGCAGCCCTTGATGGTGCCAATGCTTGGCAGCAGTTCCGCTACATTACCCTACCTGGATTGCGTCCCACGCTTGTGTTTGCTACTATCACCACCGTGATTTTTACTCTCCGCAGTTTCGAGCAGCCCTATGTCATGACGGGCGGTGGACCGCTAAATTCGACGAACCTGCTCGTGTTTTACATCTACAATCAAGCTTTCGCTCAGTTTGATCTGGGCTATGCCGCGGCAGCGACAACCCTGCTGTTAGGCATCACGCTGATGCTGGTCTATGTCCAGTTGCGGCTTACCCAAGAGGAGTCCTAAATCCTAGTCCAAATCAATCCGATTGAGCGAATGAACGTGGAGACGACGAGATAAATAGCAATGAACGGTGACGTAAAGCAACCTGCTTTTGTGTGGCGGCGAAATAAAGCCGCGGTTGACCGCTTGTGGATGCTGGGGTTGACTCTGGCTGCGACCCTTTTGTTAACGCTGAATTTAGGGAATGTCCCCCTCAAGGACTGGGACGAAGGACTGGTGGCCCAGGTAGCCCGTGAAATTTGGCAGGCTCCGGCAGGTTCCTTGACTTGGCTGCATCCAACCCTCTGGGGTGAACCCTACTTCAACAAACCGCCCCTGATGCACTGGCTGATTGCTGGGCTTTACAGCATTGCAGGCGTGAATGAATGGACAGCCCGCTTGCCCAGCGCTGTTTTCACGATTCTGTCCGTGCCGCTATTTTACGGAATTGGTCGAGCGGTGTTTCACGGACGGTTGCCGGTTCTGTTTGCCACAGTGGTTTACCTAACTTCGCTAACGGTGGTGCGCAATGGTCGGTTTGCCATGCTGGATGGCGCGATTCTGTGTTTCTTCCTCCTGATGATTTGGTGTTTGCTGCGGGCGCGGGGCCATTATGGCTACTTGCTGGGAGCGGGACTGGCCTTTGGCCTGCTCTGCCTCACTAAAGGCATTCTAGTGGCGGTGCTGTTGGGTGGCATTGCACTGCTATTTTTGGTCTGGGATACGCCGCGCTTGCTTCAGCAGCCCTATCTGTGGTTAGGGATCTTACTGGGCAGCGTTCCGGCCATCGCTTGGTATGGTGCCCAATGGCTGCATTATGGCCAGGCTTTCTTGGGTAACAACTTGGTAGACCAGTCGCTGCAACGCATCTGGACCGATGTGGAAGGAAATGGTGCACCCGTCTGGTACTACCTGTTGGAGCTGCTGAAGGCTGCGCCGTGGATTCTGTTTCTCCCAGCAGGCTGTCGCTTAGTCTGGAGCAACCGCAACTGGAGTTGGGCCAAGCTGGCTATTCTTTGGGGCAGCGTTTACTTGATTGCCATTTCCCTGATGGCGACCAAATTGCCGTGGTACATTTTGCCGCTGTTTCCGGCCTTGGCTTTGATCGTGGGTGCCCAACTGGCCGAGATGTGGCAGCAGGGCAAGCAGCTTGGGGTTCAGCAGTTTCTGCCAGATGCCTATTCTCCAGCCTGGTTAGCTAGCTTCAGCATCTTAGCTGCTGTGGGTTGGCTGGGAGCAGCCTATTTTATCGGTTGGGCCGCTCCGGCAGAAAGCGATTTGGGTTTAATTCTGGCGATCGCAGGCGCTACGTTCAGCATAGCTGCGTTTCTGGTGGCTCGGCAAAATCCGCAGTTTATCAATATTTTGGTTTGGGGTACCTATTTGGCCCTGCTGCTGCTGATGGCTTCTCCCCATTGGGCTTGGGAGTTGGCAGAGTCTTATCCGGTTAAGCCAGTGGCGGCGATGATTCAAACTCATGTTCCTGCCGGTAAACCAATCTACACCTCCTATCCCTATAACCGTCCGTCGCTGAATTTCTATAGCCAGCGGCAGGTGATTCCAGCTTCAGAGCAGGAGTTGAAGCGGGCATGGCGCAGAGACGAAACAGCTTACCTACTGATTGATCGTCCCACTCTGATCGCCCTGGAAATTTCGCCAAATCGCATCATTGACACCGCCGAAGAATGGCTCCTCATAACAAAAGATAAGATCTGAAGTAGAGCGATTGCGAGTTTTGCCGTTCACCGTTCCAATTGCGCAGCTAAATCCTATGAATTCTGATCAAACCTCTTCTGTACCAACCTCTGAAGAACAACCTGTCATTCAGCCGCAACCTGCCTTTGGCTGGACAAGTTACGCCGAAATCATCAACGGTCGTTTTGCCATGATTGGGTTTGTGGCGCTGTTGATTCTGGAATTGTTCACCCACCAGGATTTCTTTACCTGGCTGGGACTGCGCTAGATCACCATAGCGAAACAAAACTTAATAACCATTCTGTAACATAAACTACCATTTCAGGATTTATGCTAGTTTGGTTTGTAGAATTATTAGACAGCACAGAGTAGCTTATAAGGATGTTCAAGATGAACAAAAACCGTCAGCGCATTTTGACCGAAACCGCACAGTTGCATCGCACGAACTTGCGTAGAAACTTGGAGCGTCGTTTAGAGGCGGCCAAGGCAAGAGGCGATGAGCATTTGGTGCGGATGCTGGAAGCGGAAGCCAACTATTTGGGTTAGAGTTAAGCCACCGCAAGCGATGCAAGGTTAGTTCAGGCAGATTGTTAACCAGTAATCCGTTTGCAGAACGGTCTAATCTACTAACAAATAATCACAAGCGAGGGATTAACTCCTTCGCTTTATTTTTTTAACGCTAATCCAAGTGAAATAACTGATACGGAATCCGGGTAGTAAAGTGACACTATTTTATGCCTCCTTCCACCAGTGAAATAGCGTGTGCCGACGAATGACTTCCGGCATGGCTGAAAGGATGTTACAACGAGATGCTAAAGCTTCTTCGAGTGCATCCAAGTTCTCAAACTTGCGATTGACTAACGGTTCATCACTCAATTGCCACAAATGCTCGGCCGGTTGTAACTCTGGAGAGTAGGGAGGCAGGAATTCCAGATGAATGCCTTGTGGCACCACAACCTGTTTAGCTCGATGCCACCCAGCTCCATCAATCACCAATAAGATCTGTTTGTTGTCTCCTGCCCCGACTGCTTCGGCAAACTCCTGCAAGGCTCGGTTGAACCAAGCCACACTCACTCTGGGGAGGATAAACCACTGGGTCAATCCACTGTGAGGACAAACGAACGCATACAGGTAGAGCCATTGATAGCGATGATGCACTGTTGCGATTGGGCGTTGTCCTCGTTTCGACCAGACTTTACGAAGAATCGGTTTGAGTCCCAAGCGATGTTCATCAAATGCCCATACTTCAACTTGAGCCGTTGGATACGCTTGTCTCAACTGCTCGACTCGGTGCGGCAAGTTTTTTTAAAGGCAGTTTGAGCCGCCTCATCCGCGTTGGCATGACGAGGACGTGGGCGCTGCCCGCTGTAGTGAAGTCGTTGCAAGTAATCCCATCCTCGCTGCGGGTGAACTTGCGCTCGTCCTGTTTTCTGGGCAATCCACTGTGCCACTTTCGGTCCACTCCATAGCCCACCATCAGCAGGAGGAGATTGCAACGCTTGGTCGAGTTCTGCTTGTTGCGTCGCACTCAAGAGGGCACGACGGGTCATTTGTCGTCCTCGTCGTCGATTCGCAATCGTTTCAACCCCGTCTTGGTTGTATGCGTAAACAACTTTACGAGCGTAAGAATAGCTCACACCCACACTTTCAGCAGCATCGAGGAGATACCATCGTTGTGAAACTAACCATAGTAAGTGCCAGCGTCGCGACTCAACGGGGTCGGTGCTACTTTGGTAGCGAGCTTTGAGTTCCTCGTCACTGAGGTGATTTTTTAGCGTAATTGTGCGTCCCATCCCTTCATTCTATAGTGTTACTCTATAGTCGGATTCCGTATGACATACAGCGTTTTTCACTCATGTGAGGCATAGGGGGTGTGGGGCAGTGCCCCTGCACCTCGTTTTCCGTACTTCATTAGCCTGAAAAAGGCTGTAAGCAACTGAAATTAAAAAAAACGATCGCCTCCATTACAGAAGACGATCGCTCATTTCAATCAAATCAATTCAATCAAATTGCGGTGAAATTACACCGGTTTGATTCTAGTAGCCTTAGTAATCGAAGTCACCGCCCATGCCGGCACCAGCACCAGCCGCAGCAGCATCCTTCGGTTCAGGCTTGTCAACCACGATGCACTCGGTGGTCAGCACCATGCCGGCAATAGACGCAGCGTTTTGCAGAGCCGAGCGAGTTACCTTCGCTGGGTCAACAATACCAGCCTCGAACATATCGACGAACTGATCCTTCGCAGCATCGTAACCGACGTTGAAGTCTTTCTCTTTCACACGCTCAGCAATCACCGCGCCGTTCTGACCAGCATTCTCAGCAATCCGCTTCAGCGGAGCCGACAGGGCACGAGCTACAATCAGCGCACCGATCAGCTCTTCGTTCACCAGGTTCGCCTTAGCCCATTCTTCCAGACCAGGAGCCATGTGGGCCAATGTGGTACCACCACCAGGAACGATACCTTCTTCTACAGCCGCTTTGGTCGCGTTGATCGCGTCTTCCAAGCGCAGCTTGCGGTCTTTCATTTCGGTTTCGGTGGCTGCACCAACTTTCACTACAGCAACACCACCCGACAGCTTCGCCAACCGCTCTTGCAGCTTCTCTTTGTCGTAGGAAGACTCGGTTTCTTCCATCTGACGGCGGATTTGCTCACAGCGAGCCTTCACGGCAGCTTCGTTGCCTTCAGCCACAATCGTGGTGTTGTCTTTGGTAATGGTGATGCGGCGCGCCTTGCCCAGCATGTCGAGCTTGACGTTGTCCAGCTTCAGACCAGCATCTTCGGTGATCACCTGCCCACCCGTCAGCACGGCGATGTCTTCCAGCATGGCTTTCCGACGATCACCAAAGCCAGGAGCCTTCACAGCCGCTACGTTCAGCACACCCCGCAGGCGGTTCACCACCAGCGTTGCCAGGGCTTCTTTCTCGATATCTTCGGCAATGATCAGCAGTGGACGACCGGAACGAGCGACTTGCTCCAGCACCGGCACCAGGTCCTGCACCAACGTGATTTTCTTATCGGTTAGCAACAAGAAAGGCTCATCTAGTACTGCTTCCATCCGCTCGGTGTCGGTGGCGAAGTAAGGCGAGATGTAGCCTTTGTCGAAACGCATCCCTTCGGTCACTTCCAGCTCAGTCGTCATCGACTTGCCTTCTTCCAGAGAGATCACACCTTCGCGGCCTACTTTCTCCATCGCCTCAGCGATCATGGCACCCACTTCTTCGTCGTTACCAGCCGAGATGGAGCCGACTTGAGCGATCGCTTTGGAATCTTCAACTTGACGAGCATGCTTGGCGATTTCATCCACCAAGAAGCCAGTTGCCTTGTCGATACCGCGCTTCAGCGAAATAGCATTAGCGCCAGCAGCCACGTTGCGCAGACCTTCCTTCACCATCGCATGAGCCAGTACGGTTGCAGTCGTGGTTCCGTCACCGGCCGCATCGTTGGTCTTGGAAGCAGCCTGACGAATCAAAGAGACGCCCGTATTTTCGATGTGATCTTCCAGCTCAATTTCCTTCGCAATGGTGACACCGTCGTTCACAATCTGAGGAGCACCAAACTTCTTCTCCAGCACCACGTTGCGACCCTTAGGACCCAGAGTGACCGCAACCGCTTCCGCCAGAATATCGATTCCCTTTTCCAGGGCACGACGAGCATTTTCGTTGTAAATGATGCGCTTAGCCATAACGTTCAATCAGTGTTGAGTGTTGAGTGTTAAGTTCTTAGTTTCGAGTTGCAAACAGTCTGCAAGCTTCAAGTCGCTTCGAGTTTTGAATCCTGAGTTCTGAGCTTTATCCAACTCAAAACTCAAAACTTAAAACTCAAAACTTTTTAAGCAACGATTGCCAAAATGTCTTTTTCCGACAGCAAAACATACTCTTCAGTGCCGAGTTTGATGTCAGTACCGGCATACTTGGAGTACAGCACTTTGTCGCCAATTTTCACTTCCATTTCTTGGCGAGAACCATCATCGTTACGACGACCAGGGCCAACAGCTGCCACTTCCCCAACCTGGGGTTTTTCCTTAGCCGTGTCGGGTAGGAAGATACCGCCTGCGGTCTTCTCTTCAGAAGCACTGACTTTAACGAAAACACGATCTCCTAGAGGCTTAACGGTTGAAACACTCAGAGATACAGCCGCCATACAAGAATTCTCCAACTATACAAATCTAGGATTAGAAGCTTTGAACCTTGGGTCTCAACTTTGAGTGAATAAACGCAACGGACTCAAAATCTCAATCCTCAAGTTCAACACTCCAAAGGGCGAGCATCAACATAAGCCCAACTCCTGGTGGATTTGGGGTGTCAATCTCGTCGCTTTGAAAACCCACAATACTCAAACCTGAGTTTCGAGATTAGCACTCTCCACTCCTGAGTGCTAATTTAACGGACAAGTGGCCCAACTGCAACCCGTTCTTCTATCTTTGGGAGTACGGTTTACCGAACGGTGACTCCAAAAAGCGAAGTCAGACGATGCCAAATCGGTTTGATGCCTGGGCTTTACAAACCTCATACTTTCGTTAAAGATTGCGCAGAAATGCTGGTGAGTCAGAAAAATCCTGTGCCAGGATAGCGTTCATAGAGGCTGAGCCAATCAGCGCTTCAACAGCCTAGGATGTTAGCCCCACAGCCATTCGGTTTTGTCATACTCCTCACCAACCTAGATTTGCCCATTACGATCTGCACAGAGTCTACATAAAGCCGACGTATCATCTGCATACATTCACTAGCAAACCATGCATCCCCAGAAATTGTCGTTCTACGATTTTGGCGCTTTAGTCACCGCTCTGCTCACAGCGCTTACTGTTGTGATTAGCACTCCTGCCGGTCTGAATACTACTTTGTCTCAATCCTCCCCATCTCAATCCACTGCATCTCAGCCCACTGCCCTCAATTTGACATCCTGGCTGACTGAGAAGTGAGGCAGTCAGAAGAGAAGCTTGCTGGAGATTTTCAATTACCTGAGTAGGTTCGGGCAAGTTTCTACACATGACGTTTGCAGCAGCATACCGTTGGCTAGAAAAACATAGATGCTGTCTAACGCTGGTTCTGACGGGGCATCCGTCACTCGTCACATTTTGCTGAACAACTGCGTAAGGTCGTAGCGCGCCGCCGAGGAGCTTGGGTTAACTGGTCTAGTGAGTGGCTGAGTTTTAGTATCGCGCACTGGGAAATAACCAATTGATGCAGCCAATAGAGCGCATGAAATCACAAATCGAAGTCAATGGCGTGGAAACATTGACTCTGATTTATTTGGTTGTTTATTTGGTTGGCATTCTTACCGATATCTTTTGATTTGACATTTTTTAAAAATTATTTTTGTCAAATCTAGCTACGTCCCGTCACTGACAATCCTTCTACGATCACCGATGGTGTATAACAGGAGCCATTCCACTCTGCATCACCGCCTAGTTCCACTAAATTCTTCAGAGCTGTATATACATTCCCTGCCACCATCGTATCTTTGACGCGACCTATAACTTCGCCATGTTCTATCCAGAAACCCAGATCAACATTAACGGAAAAATCCCCCGAAATACCTGGGCCGCCTCCCAGAATTTGATCCACAACCAAGCCAGTTTTGAGGCCAGCAATCAGTTCCGGCAAGGTTTTCACACCTGGTTGAACCATGAAATTGAATAATCCTGGTGTGGGGTAGCTACCCAAGCCTGGACGAAACCCATTGCCAGTGGTGCCACTGCTCAAAGCGCGTCCAATCGAGCGATCGGTATAAAACAGTTGCAAAACGCCATCTTGAATAAAAGTGATTGGGCGAGTTGGAGTCCCTTCATCATCAAACGGGCAGCTAAAGGGACCAGCATTCGGCTGTTGCGAAATGGTGATGGCATTAGAGGTAACGGACTGCGTTAAGCGATCACTCCAAGGTGAGGCCCGCTCTACCACCTGTTTGCCGTTTAAGGCAGCCTGAACGGTGCTCCACAGCATGTCTGCGGCTTTGGCTGTGAATAGGATCGGAACCCGACGACTAGGAACAGCAATGTTGTCTTTCGCCCAGTCTAGGCGCTGAATAATTTGCTGAGCCAGCTCCACCGGATTCAGATCACCCCGTTGGGTTTGACCATCGGAAACGCTGAGAAAATCATCGCCCCGCACCCACTCGGCAGAAACATAGCAGCTCAAGGTCGTGTCGGTGTAGCCGCAGTCCAACCCTTGGGAGTTAATCAGGCGCGTGGTTTCGGCATCACATTCCCATTCAGCATTGCAGAGAATTTCTGGATAGGCATCACGAATTAACCCAATCGCTTCCTTACCCCATTCCACTAACTGCTCTACGCCCACAGCCTCGCCCAGATCGGGGTAATGGCTTCTGGATGCATCTGCTAGCTCGATTGTCTCCGGCTGGTTCAATTGGCTAAGGGCAAGCGCCCGATCTACCAGAGCCTGTGGCTCTACTGGACCATAGGCCACTGCCAGCCCCGGACATCCAGCTCGCCATAGCCGCAAAGCAATG
The DNA here is from genome assembly GCF_032598965.1 of Leptolyngbya sp. NK1-12. Lineage (NCBI taxonomy): Bacteria > Bacillati > Cyanobacteriota > Cyanophyceae > Leptolyngbyales > Leptolyngbyaceae > Leptolyngbya > Leptolyngbya sp. NK1-12. The sequence continues at coordinate 2,505,969 of NZ_CP053586.1, read as the reverse complement.
CCCTCTGACTGGGAGCTTTCCAACTGCTTCAGCCGATTGGCCTCAAAAAATACCGGGCGAGACAGCGAATAGGATTGAAAAACTTCTGCGGCCTCTGCGCCTGAACGAATGGCCAAATCTAGCAGTTGTTCGGCAATTTCCTCCTGCTGCGAGTTTTCAAACCCCATAAGTATCCAACCTACTGCGTCATGAGCTGCCAGACCTTGAAGAAAATTAATTTTAGGTGTTGAGTTAGGCTTGAATTTGGGGTTTAACTCAACACTCAAAACTAATTTTTCTCACGGTTTGTAAAACTCATAACTATCTTCTAAGAAAAGGGGGACGTTACGCCAGATTAAGTTCTTGCATCAACCAGAAACCAGCAAAGGACTCGGCCTCTGGATTCGACTGGACCGCAACAAAGTGGATCTGCTGTGCTTGCTGCTTGGCGGTTTCAAAGGCTTTAGCTTCGGTTTGCAGATCGGCAGTGGGCAGGTTAGCCAGAATCCAAGCGTCGCTGGCTCCGGTTTCTAAAACAAGCTGGGGAGGCGTCGGGTTGAACCGCAGAAACGCTAACTCCAGTCCCGACATCCAAGCCGCCAGTGGTAACGCCCGCGAGGAATAGATAATTAACCCTGGAACTGATGTATCCGGCTGCAAACCGAACATTTCGACCGGAAAGGCTTCGCTAAAGCCAATTTCCCACTCCGACATCTCCTGAAAGGCTGCGGCTTCCAGAGACACAAACGCCCATCGTTCGCCCACGAGCGCATCGGGAAGGGGCTGGGGCTTGGGGGGAGGTAAGGCCACCGAGGGATTGCTGCCAGCCTGATAGTTGGGTAGCGACGGATAGTAATCCTGCATCCGCTGGTCAATCCACTGGTTTAGGACTAAGGTACGCCGACTGGGGTAAGCTGGAATCCCTACCTCTTCGCATGCCTTGGTGATCATGTTGTTCATCTGCCGGCGAAAAAAGCGAATTTTGTCTGGCCGAACTGCGGCTTGGTCAAGGGCTTTTTCCAGAGCAGCGCGAAGCCGCACAGAATTTACCTCGGTGCTGGGCAAAAACTCTGAGTAGCGAAATAGCGAATCCCACTGCGCTTGGGCCTCGGATGGGCTTTCACAGATCAGGACTTCCCAGAATTTCTTTTGGTTCTCGTCAACCACCGGACGAGAGTACAAATCGAGTTCCCAAATCGTTGTCATGGGTTGGTTTACACTCGCAGGGCAACCATTTTCTGTACGGCTTCCACAATTTGCGGTGGCTGCACAATTGTCAGGTTTTCCAGCGTACCGTTGTAAGGTGTAGGAATATCTTGGGATGCTAGCCGCAGCACCGGAGCATCTAGCTCATCAAATAGACGGTCGTTAATCGAGGCGGTTAGCTCGGCCCCAATCCCACCCGATTTCATACATTCTTCTACGATAATAACTCGATGGGTTTTGCGAATCGATTCGCCAATCGTGTCGAAATCGAGCGGTTTCAACGAAATTAGGTCGATGACTTCCGGGTTAAAGCCTTCCTTCTCCAGCGTTTTAACCGCTGCCATCACATGATGCCGCATGCGGGAATAGGTGAGGATGGTAACATCACTACCCTTTCTGACGACTTCTGCTTTGTCGAGCGGCAGCACATATTCTGCTTCGGGCAAATTCTCTTTCAGGTTGTAGAGCAGCACATGCTCAAAGAACAGCACGGGATTATCGTCCCGAATCGCTGCTTTTAGTAAGCCCTTGGCGTTGTAGGGAGTTGAGCAGGCCACCATCTTCAAACCGGGCACGCCTTGAAAGTAGGCTTCCAAGCGTTGGGAATGTTCTGCCCCAAGCTGGCGACCAACCCCGCCCGGACCGCGAATCACCATTGGGATCTTGTAGTTGCCACCAGAGGTGTAGCGTAGCATCCCGGCATTATTGGCAATCTGGTTAAAGGCCAACAGCAAGAAGCCCATATTCATGCCTTCGATGATCGGGCGCAATCCAGTCATTGCTGCCCCAACCGCCATGCCGGTAAAGCTGTTTTCCGCAATCGGTGTATCTAACACCCGCAGCTCACCATACTTTTTATAAAGATCTTTCGTTACCTTATAGGAGCCGCCGTAGTGTCCCACATCTTCACCGAGCACGAAAACGGCAGGATCTCGTGCCATTTCTTCGTCAATTGCTTCCCGCAGGGCATTGAAAAGGAGGGTTTCTGCCATTACTAAACAGGTAAAAAGTGCATAGTAGTTAACCTTAATGCATCTTAACTGGTTCCGGTGCTGATCCGCGCAGGTGCTAGGTATTTGTTCTTGAATTCTTCAACCTTTGGCAATCGCCAGCCGGGGTTGGGTATGCCATTCTGGAAGAGAGAGTGAGCCAATATTCTCAAGCAGAGGTTTAATCTGTAGCTAACCCGACTTGAAATCAATCCGGGGAGTAGAGGACGATAGTGGTACTGTTGGTGTGAGCGTATGAAATTTAACCTTCGATTGCAGGTGACCCGGCTGATTACAATCGGAAAGGCCCAACTTCAGTCGATTCAAACTTCCCTAGGCAAGTCGGTCCAATCCTGTTTTCGGTTCATCAAGCTGCAGCTAAGTGCAGTCACTAAGCTGAGTCCTCAATCTACTCTGCTGCGGCTGCTAGCACTGTTGGCAGCAGCCTTGATGGCGGTTTTGGCCATTGGCGGTCTGCAAACGATCGCCCAGGTCAATTGGTCAGATCCAGTTTCAGAAAATTCAAAAAGCCCACAGCCAGCGCAATCGCCTACGCAATCGCAGCAAGGTTGGGCTGGGCTGCCCACTGTTCCTTCTTCCCCGTCGGCTCCAGCGCAGTCAAACGCCACCTCAAAACCTGCCGCTAAAGCTCCTGCTGCAACCGTTAAAGGTGCCAAGCCTCAAACCTCAACAGCAGTCCCATCGCAGCCAGCAGCACCTGAAGCCACTTCTCCTGTCCCTACAGCGGTGTTAACCCACTCCAGCTTGAGTACCTATGCCCCACGGCTAGAGTCGGCTCCTGCTCATCCCAGCAACTACGGGGAGCGCTACGCCAAAGATATTTTCGGTAAACCTGTCAGCAATGCGCCGCTGATTGTGCTGCACGAAACGGTCGGTTCTGCCGATAGCGCAATTAATACGTTTCAAACACCCCATACCGATGAGAACCTACAGTCGAGCTATCACAGCATCATTCGGCTAGATGGCACGATTGTTTACATTGTTCCACCCGAGAAGCGCGCCTTTGGAGCGGGCAATTCGGTGTTTAAAAGCTCCAAGGGAGCAGAAGCCGTCCGGACTCACCGCCAGTTCCCGCCTTCAGTCAACAACTTTGCTTACCACATTTCCCTAGAAACGCCATCGGACGGCTACAACGATGCGCCTAGCCACAGTGGCTACACAGAGGCTCAGTACCGGTCATTGGCGTGGCTTGTGGCCCATACCAGCGTTTCAGATGATCGAGTTACGACCCATCGAGCGATTGACCAGTCCGGCTCTCGCATGGACCCAAGAAGCTTTGACGCTCAAAAGTTTTACTCCTATCTGCGCAGTATGCCGCGCCCCTACCTAAATCAGTAAATCAGTATCAGTAAACCAGTAGGGAATCAGTCAGAAAACTAAAGGAGCATATCCCCTCGCGTCAAGCTAGCCACGACGACCAAACCAATGCAGGCCACAAACGTCAGCCCCAACGTAAACAGGGCAAATAATTCCCCTGCCGATAGGGGCCGGTCGGTAGGATCCAGATAGGCTGTGGAACGATATCGGCGTGATTCAGAAACAGGTCGGTTTAGGTCCAGCGAGGGTTGAATCACCGACACGCGAGAATAGCCAATTTTCAAATCGTAGGCAAACCGCCGTTCTGGACTGCTGAGAGTCGCATAGGCTTCGTTGAGCTGTTGAAACTTCGCCACCGCTACCGAGGCTGGTAGCTGCGTCGTATCGGGGTGATAGAGCTTACTCAATTCTCGATAAGCGCGACGAATTTGCTGCACCGAGGCAGAAGGATGCAATTGCAGCAGATCGTAATAGGTAGGTGCTGGCTTCTGCTCAGCCGTCTGTGCTGACTGTGGATCAGAAAAATCAGTCATCAGAATCACCCTCACCGTTTTAGGCCATTTCGTAGCACATGGTACGAGTTAAGCGGATCTGCGCCAGCGTAAAAATTACGGGAATCACGCGGCTGTAGTTGGTAGAAATCAACCGCCAGCCCAGGTCAGCAAAGAACCAGGCCCACATTGCCGGACCCAGCAAAGCAAAAATACTGCGAGCCGCGCCATAGCGAGCTGCACTCAGAGTCATGCCGCGATAGGCGGTTTGCATTGCCACCTGGCTTTGAATCTGCACTGCTGCTGCCGTCCCTGCTTGAGCTGCTGCCTGACTAGCAACCTGATAGGTAGCCGCATGAACGGCATACTGCCGCGCAATTGCTTGTAAAATCACCGGACGCAAAACCGAGCTGATCGCTAGTGCTCCACCGCCTTTAGCCAACAGCTTGGCTTGCTCGCTATGGGAAGACGGTAACTGCTGAGCCAGTTCAAATTCAGAAACGGCGTGCTGTAGTTCGTCAGCCAAGACATCCTGCTCGTGGGCAGGTAGCTGCTTCCAGGCTCGGTTCAGCAAATATAGAAAAATTTCGGCTTCTAAATGTTCGGTCGAAAGGTCTTGGGAGTAGGGAATTTTTAGGTAGCGGCAGACCTGAATCAAGACTTGCCGGTAGCTGACTTCTCCAGTTTTGCGGCGGAGCACGGTCATACCATCAGCGGCGAGGAAGCGGAATCGGTCTTCAATCGCATCAATCCAACCATCGCGGTCCTGGCTTTGAACATCGATCGGTTCCGGCGTACAGACATAATCAAGGGGATTAAACTTACGGCGAAATAAAATTTCGGTCAGTGCCTGTAACTCCTCATCCGTGGCCAATTCCAACGCTACTCTCAACTCGTCCAAAGCCGCATCCTCCCCTGCTGATATTAAACTGGTTGTATTTGAGCCAAACTAAAAACAAACTGCTCTGCCTTTCAAAGCATTTGGCAGCCTTAAGCTCAGATTAAAGCAATTGCTTACAGCGAGCAGTCAATTTATAAACCGTTGTCCCATATTCTACTGAATCACACCGGTTTTCGGGGAGTTGATTTGCAGGAGCAGCCCAGCGTGGATACAAACGTGGATACAGTTGTGATCGGAGCGGGTTTGGCTGGTTTAGTCTGTGCCCAACAGCTCCAGCAATCAGGCCATCGAGTTGTGGTGGTTGAAAAATCGCGGGGAGTGGGCGGACGCCTAGCTACCAGACGTTTGCAAGGAACCTGTGCTGATCACGGCGTGCGCTATCTCGATGAACAGGGTCCGCTCACTCGTAATTTGATTCAAGCTCTATGGCAGCAGGATATCCTCCATCGTTGGACCGATCAACTCTACTGCCTGCAAGCCGAAACACTAGCAGTTACCGAGAGCAAACCCTATTACACCGCAACGACTGGATTAACCGCAGCCGCAAAATTTCTGGGATCCGGGCTGGCTATCCGACATGGTCAACGGGTGCAGGCTCTCACGCCTATTGACGATCGTTGGCAGATCAGTTTGGAAGCAACTGCCGCCCAGCCCACATCGTATCTAACAGCAGGTTCGGTTGTCGTTGCTGTCCCTGCGCCACAAGCCCTGACCTTAGTGCAACCCTTACTGGAATATGGCTTTCCGTCGGAGTTAGTGCAGGCCATTCAGACCGTCGAGTTCGATCCCTGCTACAGCGTCATAGCCACCTATCCTCTGGAGCGACAATCAGACATTGATCAATTACCTTGGCAGGCAATTTCCCTGGAAGGGGCAACCCAGATACCCGATTTGGCTTGGCTCAGTCTAGAGATCACAAAGCGCCCTGGCACCGTGCCACCCGTTCTGGTTGCTCACAGTACGGCGACATTTGCTCAGAGCGATTTAGAAGCAAACGATTTGCGCCCCATCGGGCAACACTTACTTGCACAAGCCGCAACTCTAGTGCCCTGGTTAGCAACCCCTACTGAGGTGCAAGTGCATCGCTGGCGTTATGCGTTTACTCGCCGCCCTTTGCAACAGCGATACCTCGCTACAGAACTGCCGTTGCCTCTGGTGTGTAGCGGAGACTGGTGCAGCGGCAAACAAGTAGAAAATGCGGTAGAGTCTGGCTTAGCCGCAGCCTGCCAGATCTCTGCGTTTTTGGCTGATCGCCCTTTGCTAATCACAAATTGGGAAGCCCACGCGGCAGAACTCATGTCTCAATTAACCGCAACGCTAGTCTAAAAATGGCGCTAGTTCTTGAGTATCCCTAAGGTGATTCAGCAGTAGGAATTCAAACTAGTTTTAGATTGAACAGAAGATTTGAGTTGGGCAATCTCTAGTCAGCCGCACCAGCGTTATCTTGGCTCGTATCTTGATCCATATCGTCAACATCTCCCTGAGCGCTGCCATCGCTGCCATAGCGTCTCTTAGTGAAGCGTCCGGTATTAGTCCGCTTCCGAAATTTGCGAGCGTAAGCCTGGTTACGTAGTGCTTTTTCTTTCTTTTGGTTGCGGCGTTTAGCCATTCTGAACCTCTTGAGGAAAGTGGGCAAACGGAGTCTGCTAGAGCAAGCCGTGGGGCAAGTCCTTGGCAAAATGTCTCCGCAAAACTATCACTTTAGCACAACTCTGCAATTTCCTCAGGCAGAAATGGGCTGAGCTGGATTAGAGCACTCATTAAAGCACTCAGAGGAATTAGAGCAATGTCTTGGCAAATTCCAGCGCTTCGGCTTGAGTAGTAATTTTGCCTTCTGCATGAGCCAGTTGAATCGCTTCGAGCAAATGCCCAATTGTAGGGCTAGGCGGCAGCTTGAGCTGGGCCATCAAATCTCGTCCAGTGAGCAGCGGCTGCGGATGGGCAATCGGATCATCCAACGTCAGATAGCGCTCAATCAAGGGAGTCATGGTCGTCAAAGGTACTCCACTCGCAATTCCCACTACTGCTAGAGCCGGAAAAGCCGCGCCAATTGCCCGAAACAGGTAGTACTGCTCGCGAGCCGAGGGGGGACAATTGGCCATTGCTTCAACCTGGGGCAAGAGAGACATCACCGCCAACACAGCCTGAATCTCTGCTCGACTGTACTTCAACCGCCAGAGTTCCCGTTCAGCCATTTCGGGATCAGGGGCTAGTAGACCGGTTAGCTTCGCCACCTTCAGCCAACTGCGAGTACTTCCCGAAACCCGCTGCTGATCCCGCAGCCACCCCGACAACTCCAAACCCGACTGCGTCGAGACCAGCAGCTCCGCGGCCTGATCCACCGCCGCCACCCGTTCTAATCCTTCAGCCGTGGCATGGGGCAACCAAGCGGCTAGTAAGCGATCTTGCCAGGCCAACTTCAAAAACGGAGTGCTGCTCGCTGAACCCAGCAAATAGCTCAACTCAGACTGCACCCGTTCTGCCGCCACAAACTGAAGCAACCCCGCAAGCTGTTGAATTGTTTTTCGCGTCTTGTATTCGATCGTGAACCCAAGTTGGGCAGCTTGTCGGTACGCTCGCAATAATCGCAACGGGTCTTCCTTAAGGTTTTCCAGACATACCATGCGAATCAGGCGCAGTTGCAGGTCGCTATACCCATGCAGTGGGTCAATCACCTGAGCTGTATGGGGATCATAGGCAATTGCGTTGACGGTAAAATCGCGATGCTCTAGATCTTCCTCTAGCGATAATCCCACCTGTTGAGCAAAATCAACCGTAGCGCGCTCAAACACCACCCGGGCAATCTGCCGCTCTGCGTCTAGCAATACAAAGCCAGCCCGATAGTGATTGGCAATCATCTTAGCGGTACGCACCGCTGCTTCGGGTAAGACAAAATCCAGGTCCAGATACTCTGCCTGCCGTCCCAGCAAGGCATCCCGCACATTTCCACCCACCAAATAAGCCGCAGGAGGCAACCACTCCAAACCAAAGGGCCAAGTTTGAGGAGACAGGGCCGAGGCTTCCAGCTGCCGCGGCTGATTGTTCTGGCCAACGGTCAGTTTGAATTCTGCTTGGTCTGACCGGAGGTCAGTAGAAAGTTCTGTACGCTTCAAAAACAATTTAATTCAATCCGTTAACAATATCGTTCTGCCCCGCTGGAGCTAGGAATATAGCTGATTTCTAGAAGTCAGTTTTCTAGAAGTCAGTAGGGAATCTCAGTCATGTTCAAATCTGCTGGCAGCCCATAGGCTTTGGCTTCAAGTTTTGGTGGCGTAACCTGTACAGAGTATGTAATTTCAAGTTTTGAGCAGTTTTGAGTGACTCGTTGCAGTTTCTCAGCTTAGGCTCAAGTTTGTCAGCTCCGAATGATCAGCAATCTCTTTAAATTGTGGGCATAAAAGCTCTGGTTGAAATTGGTGTTAAATCCTCAAGAATGACTGAACCTTATCTTTATCTTTTGACTCCTGTCTTCTGCCTTCTGACTCCAGTTCGGCTAAGCTCACCGTCGCTCGCGGAGCGCGTTCCACGAACGAAGCCTGACGCCTGACGCCTCGGCTACTTTCACAAACCATCTAGAACCACCCTACCTACATCCTTTCATTTTGCAACATCCCTTCCATATCGACTCCAGATCCAGCAAACTTGAGCTAGAGTATCAGAAAAGCACCCACAAATCCCAATCGCTGCTGAATCTGTGGAGGAATTCACCATGTGTATTTGTGTGAATTGTCATTATGTCGATCGCTGCACTACCTATCACGCAGTCGAACACCAGCACCAGCAGCCTCATTTGACAGATTCTCCTGATTTTGAGGCAACGGAGCCGACCATCAACGTCAATATTCGCCACAAAGACGACATTATTGAAATGGAGTGGGATGTAGTGGGCTGTCTCAGCTTTAAAGCAGAAATGGGCAAGTGGTCTCGGTTGCGTCCGGGTGAATTAGTGCCGACATGATGCTCCCGTGGCTCTAGACGATTTGAAATCACTCATTGGTTATCTCAACTGGGTTTATCTCAACTTGAGGTAAATTTGCTTTCAGCATTTAGACCTTTTTGGGCAAACTTTTTACCAGCAGGTTTTTGGCAAATTTTTTACCAGCAGGTTGGTTTGACCTGTTGTTTAAGATAGGTAAAGCAGGACAGGAGTAGTATTTGGCCATGATTTGGCATCTCCTGCTAGCATCCTGGCTACCTCTGGCCTCAACCCCGGTCTCCTAGCTGATGATTGTTTGCCTCAATCCAACCTGTACCAAGCCTGTTAATCCAGATGATGCCGTCTTTTGTCAAACCTGTGGTCATCTACTACAGTTGGGCGATCGATTTCAGGCGGTGAAGCTGATCGGGCAGGGAGGATTTGGTCGCACTTTCCTAGCAATTGATCGGGCGAATAATCAGACTACTCAGCAAGCTGATGACACGTTGATAAATCAGGAGATAAATCAGGAGATAAATCAGGATCAGCTCAACCAAGGTGAGATTAATGGCTGGAGCGAAGATATTGCAGCAACACGAAACCTACAGACTAGAGATGCGGTAAAGCCAGCATTCTGTATCATCAAGCAGCTTTTGCCGCTGCAAAACAACCTGCGTGAGAGCACTCGCCTATTTCAACAGGAGGTTGCCCAACTTGCTAAATTGGGGCAGCATCCGCAGATCCCAAAGCTGTTAGCCCACTTCGAGCAGGAAACGGCGCTTTATCTAGTGCAGGAATTTATTCCTGGCCAGAATCTGGAGCAGGTGCTGGCAACTCAGAGCGTGTTCAGCGAGGCTCAAATTCGCAAGCTGCTCGCCGATCTGCTGCCGGTGCTGCGCTTCATTCACAGCCAGCAGGTGGTGCATCGAGATATCAAACCCGCTAATATCATCTGGCCGAGCCGAGGCGAGCAGTTTGTTTTGGTTGACTTTGGAGCCGCTAAGTCTCTCAGCGAAACGGTCCTTACCCAGACCGGAACAACGATCGGCAGCGCCGGCTATGCCGCACCTGAGCAGGCGATGGGCAAGGCGACGTTTGCTAGCGATCTCTATAGTTTGGGCGTCACCTGCGTTCATTTGCTGACAGGAGTGCATCCATTCGACTTGTATTCGATTAGTGAGGATGGCTGGGTTTGGCGACAATATTTGACCCAGCCAATCAGTCTGGAACTGCGTCGAGTATTGGATAAGCTACTGCAACGGGCCACCAGCCAACGCTACGATAACGCGACAGCCGTTCTCCAAGATTTGCGTCTAGAAGCAACCGTGCAGGCGTCGTCAACGTCGGTAGCGGCAGGTGGTTCTACAACTTCATTGCCTCGCCCATCGATTGAAACATGGCGCTGCGTGCAAACCTTGACGGGGCATCAGGGAGAAATCACAGCGCTCGCCGTGAGTCCGGACAGTGAATTAATTGCCAGCGGCAGTGCCGACAAAACCATTCAGCTCTGGAGTTTAGAGACAGGGGAGTTGCTCTACACCTGGACGGGGCGTTCGTTTCGGCATTCTCAAGGTCATCAGGATACCATTACGGCTTTGATCTTTAGCCCCAACAGCAGGGTTTTAATCAGCAGCAGTGCGGACGGCACAATCAAGCAATGGGACCTCGAAACAGGCGAGTTATTCAGCAGTTTGCCGAGTCATGGCTGGGGCGTATCGGCGCTTGCTCTTAGCCCAACTGAGCCGCTCCTAGTTAGCGGCAGCGACGATGGTTTGATACAGCTCTGGGATTTAGAAACCGAAGCCCTGATTGCCACGATTGCCCAGCTTCAACAGCCCATTCTGGACTTAGCCATCGATGCCTGGGGGCAGACCGTTTGGAGCACCAATGGCAAAACAATTAGCCAATGGGATCTCAGCGACGATCGGTTGCTGACTACCCTCAAAGCCCATACAGAACCAGTGAGCGCCATTGCCTTGAGCAGCAGCACACTAATTAGCGGCGGTACAGACAAACTGATCAAGCTTTGGAATCTCAATACCGGCCAACAGCAGAAGTTGATTGCGGCTCATCGTCAGCGCATCCATCGTTTGGCCGTGCGTCCCAAAACCAATCAATTCGCCAGCAGCAGTGAAGATGGCACGGTTAAGCTGTGGGATATTTGGACCGGGCAGCGCCTAGCCACACTACGTCACGGTTGGAGCGTCAGAGTCATTGCCTTCAGTCCTGATGGTGAACTGCTGGTAAGCGGCAGTGCTGATGAGGCAATTCGCATCTGGCAGCAGGACTAGCTGGTTTCCCACCTCAACACCCTCAACAAAAATCCCCCACCCGTAGGTAGGGGACTTAATTAGTTAACTAGATCTACAGCTCGATCCGATCAACCGTACCGACTTGCGGTTGAGGCAATCAGGAAGGCGGCATAGGTGAGGATGTAACCCACCGTGAAGTGAGCCAAACCAACCAAACGAGCTTGCACGATCGAAAGAGCAACCGGCTTGTCCTTCCAACGAACCAGGTTCGCCAGAGGCGTGCGCTCATGCGCCCATACCAGCGTCTCGATCAGCTCTTGCCAGTAACCCCGCCAGGAGATCAGGAACATGAAGCCCGTTGCCCAAACCAGGTGGCCAAACAGGAACATCCAAGACCAAACCGCCAGAGCATTCATGCCATAGGGGTTGTAACCATTGATCAGCTGAGCAGAGTTCAACCACAGGTAGTCACGCAACCAACCCATCAAGTAGGTCGAAGACTCGTTGAACTGAGCCACGTTGCCCTGCCAAACACCCAGGTGCTTCCAGTGCCAGTAGAAGGTGACCCAACCGATGGTGTTGAGCATCCAGAACATGGCGAGGTAGAAGGAATCCCAAGCAGAGATATCGCAGGTGCCGCCCCGGCCAGGGCCATCACAAGGGAAGGCATAGCCGAAGTCTTTCTTGTCGGGCATCAGCTTCGAGCCGCGAGCATCCAACGCGCCCTTCACCAGGATCAGCGTCGTAGTATGCAGACCCAGCGCAATCGCGTGGTGGACCAGGAAGTCGCCAGGACCAATGGTCAAGAACAGCGAGTTGGTGCCGCTATTAATTGCATCCAACCAACCGGGCAACCACACGTTACCGTGATTCGGCCAAGCGGTAGAAGCAATGCTGTCTGGGTTAGAGAGCAGCGTATCAAAGCCATACAGCAGCTTACCGTGAGAAGCTTGAATGAACTGGGCGAACACCGGCTCAATCAGGATTTGCTTTTCAGGCGTGCCAAAGGCATTGACGACGTCGTTGTGGACGTACAGACCAAGGGTGTGGAAGCCCAAGAACAGAGACACCCAGCTCAGGTGAGAGATAATGGCCTCTTTGTGATCCAAGCAGCGAGCTAACACATTGCCCTTATTCAGCACAGGATCGTAATCCCGCACCAGGAAGATCGCACCGTGAGCAAACGCACCCACCATAATGAAGCCAGCAATGTACTGGTGATGGGTATAGAGTGCCGCTTGGGTTGTGTAATCCCTTGCCATGAAAGCATAGGGCGGCAAAGAGTACATGTGTTGAGCAACCAGGGAGGTAATCACCCCTAAACAAGCTAGGTGCCAACCCAATTGGAAGTGCAACGAGTTGTTGTAGGTGTCATACATGCCTTGGTGAGGCAGGTTGAACTGACCTTCACTCGTGCCACCAAACAGCCCCTTCTTGGAATCCAACATTTCTTTAATGTTGTGACCGATTCCGAAGTTGGTGCGGTACATGTGTCCTGCAATAATGAACAGAACTGCGATCGCCAGATGGTGATGCGCCATGTCCGTCAGCCAGAGGGACTCAGTTTGGGGATGGAAGCCACCCAAGAAGGTGAGGATTGCAGTTCCTGCCCCTTGAGCCGTGCCAAACACATGGTTAGCCGTATCCGGGTTCTCTGCATAGACGCCCCAGTTGCCGGTAAAGAAAGGAGCTAAACCAGCGGGGTGAGGCGGCGTAGACAGGAAGTTATCCCAGCCCACATGCTGACCGCGCGACTCAGGAATGGCCACGTGAATCAGGTGACCAGCCCAAGCCAAGGAGCTGACGCCAAACAGACCAGCCAGGTGGTGGTTGAGGCGAGATTCAGCGTTCTTGAACCAGGACAAGCTGGGACGAAACTTGGGCTGGAGGTGTAACCAGCCTGCAAACAGCATCACGGCAGCCAGGATCAGCAAGAAGATGGAACCCATGTAGAGGTCGCCATTCGTCCGCATGCCCTGGGTATACCACCAGTGATAGATCCCAGAGTAGGTGATGTTCACCGGGTAGGACGCGCCTGCACGAGTGAAGGCATCTACCGCGGCTTGACCAAAGTGAGGATCCCAAATCGCATGGGCGATCGGGCGAGTGTTGAGCGGATCTTTGATCCACTGCTCGAAGTTGCCTTGCCAAGCGACATGGAACAGGTTGCCGGATGTCCAGAGGAAGATGATTGCCAGATGACCGAAGTGCGAAGCAAAAATCTTTTGGTAAAGATTCTCTTCGGTCATGCCATCATGGCTTTCAAAGTCGTGGGCTGTGGCAATCCCGTACCAGATCCGCCTTGTGGTTGGATCCTGTGCCAGACCTTGGCTAAATTTGGGGAATTTAGTTGCCATAAGTCCTAATTGAAGTTCTCAATTAGCTAGTAGCGTTTCAGAGTTCAGCCTCTAGTCTACCGGACTGGAAAGGATGGACCTAGACCACATCCTATCGATTTGCTTTTGATTTTCAGTGGAAAATCTTATCGTCGGCTATGGCCTAGAATCCACCGTCCAGCATCTAGAGAGAAGAAGCAAAGCAACTAGCCGCCTACTGCAATGATCCGGGCTAGGAAGAACGACCAGGTCGTAACAATTCCTCCCAGGAGGTAGTGAGCGACACCCACCGCACGGCCCTGAACAATGCTCAGAGCGCGAGGTTGAATCGCAGGAGCCACTCTCAGTTTATTGTGTGCCCAAACGATCGATTCGATCAGCTCTTGCCAGTAGCCGCGACCGCTGAACAGGAACATCAAGCTAAAGGCCCAGACGAAGTGCGCACCCAGGAACAGAATGCCATAGGCAGACAGAGCTGAACCATAGGAGCCAATCACTTGAGCTGCTTGTGCCCACAAGAAGTCGCGCAACCAGCCGTTGATGGTAATAGCGCTTTGAGCGAAGTTACCGCCCGTGATGTGAGAGATCGTACCGTCTGCGTTCACCGTACCCCACACATCCGATTGCATCTTCCAACTGAAGTGGAAAATTGCCACCGAAAGGGAGTTGTACATCCAGAACAGTCCCAGGAAGACATGGTCCCAACCAGAAACCTGGCAGGTGCCACCCCGTCCCGGACCATCGCAGGGGAAGCGGAAGCCCAGATTTGCCTTGTCTGGAATCAGACGCGAGCTACGGGCAAACAGCACGCCCTTGAGCAGAATCAACACCGTCACATGGATCGTGAAGGCATGGATGTGGTGCACCATGAAGTCTGCCGTACCTAGCGCGATCGGCATCATGGCGACCTTGCCACCGACTGCAACTACATCACCACCGAAGGCAAAGCTAGCAGGAGCCAAAGCATTCGGAGCAGTGTTGCCAGGGGCTAGGGTATGGATGTTTTGAATCCACTGAGCAAACACCGGCTGGAGCTGGATCGCCGTATCCGAGAACATGTCTTGAGGACGGCCCAACGCCCGCATCGTGTCATTGTGGATGTACAGACCAAAGCTGTGGAAGCCTAGGAAAATGCACACCCAGTTGAGGTGAGAGATGATGGCATCGCGATGACGAATCACCCGATCCAACAGGTTATTCACGTTCTTGGCCGGATCGTAATCCCGCACCATGAAGATGGCACCATGCGCACCTGCCCCAACGATCAGGAAGCCACCAATCCACATGTGGTGCGTGAAGATGGACAACTGAGTCGGATAATCCGTTGCCAGATAGGGGTAGGGAGGCATCGAGTACATGTGCTGGGCCACGATGATGGTCAAGGAACCCAGCAGAGCCAAGTTGATGGCCAACTGCGCGTGCCAAGAAGTCGTGAGGATCTCGTAGAGACCTTTGTGACCCTCACCAGTGAAGGGACCCTTGTGGTTCTCCAGAATTTCCTTGATGCTGTGGCCAATGCCCCAGTTGGTGCGATACATGTGACCAGCAATCAAGAACAGCACCGCAATCGCCAAATGGTGATGGGCTGTATCCGATAGCCAGAGGCCGCCCGTCACCGGGTTGAGGCCACCCTTAAAGGTAAGGAAATCAGCGTATGCGCCCCAGTTGAGGGTAAAGAATGGGGTCAAACCCTGAGCAAAGCTGGGGTAGAGATCAACCATCAACGACTTGTTGAGGATGAATTCGTGGGGTAAGGGAATATCCTTAACAGCCACGCCTGCATCCAACATTTTGTTGATTGGCAGCGAGACATGAATCTGGTGGCCTGCCCAAGACAGGGAACCCAGACCCAGCAGCCCTGCCAAGTGATGGTTCAACATGGACTCCACATTTTGGAACCATTCCAGCTTTGGAGCACGCTTATGGTAATGGAACCAGCCTGCGAACAGCATCAAACCAGCCATAACGAGACCGCCGATTGCTGTGCAGTAGAGCTGAAATTCGTTTGTGATACCGGCAGCCCGCCACAATTGGAAGAATCCAGAGGTTACCTGGATGCCGTGGAAGCCACCGCCAACATCTCCATTCAAAATTTCTTGACCAACAATGGGCCAAACCACCTGGGCACTCGGTTTGATGTGCAGGGGGTCAGCCAGCCAAGCTTCATAGTTTGAAAACTTAGCGCCGTGGAAGTACATGCCGCTTAGCCAGACAAAAACAACGGCTAAGTGACCGAAGTGAGCGCTGAAGATCTTACGGGATATATCTTCTAGGTCACTGGTATGACTATCGAAATCGTGAGCGTCAGCATGCAGGTTCCAAATCCAGGTTGTCGTTTTCGGACCTTTAGCTAAGGTACGGTCAAAGTGACCCGGTTGCGCCCACTTCTCAAAAGAAGTTGGCACGGGATCCTTATCAACGACGACTCTGGCCTTTGGTGTTGCTGCCTCTCGCTCCCGCGAAGTAGTTGTCATTAGAGACTCTCCTCTCTCTAGACAAGGAAACGAGTAGTCCCACCCAAGCTCACTTGAATCGTTCCCTACCGGCGCATCAGCAAGATATGCAGATGACTTAATAGAACGAGGCGGAATCAGACCAGATGGGAGCGTCTGAACAATCTAGACTTTGCCCAATCTCGCTGGAGGGAACTCACCAAAACGATTGCCTAGTCTGAGATTTGCTTAAACCGAGCAATCAGAATGGCTTGGTGAGGTACTGCGAGCATTATAGAACTGTATTTCGGCCCTCTTTGCGCAGGTTAACAATAATTAAAGTGAGAAACGCTTGATTCATCGGCCTTTCAAGCAGATCATCAGCAAAAAATATCCTAACGATTGACGATAATTTACAAATCGAAATTATTGATTGCAATCATAGAAAATATCTGGACAATGCACCTGTTCGATGCATTGTCCAGATTGGTTTTGAAATTTAAGCGAATTTTAGTCTTTAGAGCAAAATTAGCAATTGACCTAGAGATACTCCAGGTCTTTGATAGAGATAAATCGATTTTCAACAAGCATAGAAGAGTACGTTTCTCAAGATCTTCTTCACTAGAGTTCACATTAGAATTATTATTAACTTTCGCAAATACACGACTCGTGAATACCGTGAGCAAAATGTTCCAGCAGCAAACGTTCCAGCAGCAAACGGTGAATAAAGATTCCGACAAATAGTCCTAACGGTACTCCCAAAATCAATCATGCACGTAACACATCCGCAGACCATCTAAACAGTCCTCCAGAAACGGCCGCAATCAACCAGCAGGTCAGTGCCCCCATCAGTACGGCACTGATGCGGTAACCCATCTGTTCAGTTCGGGTGAATGACCATTTCTAAAGATGAATTAGGAGAGGAATCATTCAGCATGTTATCCCCTTCGTTTAGCACTTAGATTTCAGAGGACTAAGTTCAACTCCAGCAATGCTCACTTGTGAGTTTACCGGATTAGTCAGGTGATGCAAGGTACAAAGCGTTTCTGAGATTGCAGAATTAAGTTAGATGAATCATGGCGTTGATGGCGTTCAAAGCATCTACGATCCGGTTTCTGATCCTGATATAGTTCCCTAGGAACAGATCTTTCGACGTTTGAGCAGCCAGCAGGCTCAGGAGTGTGCGACGTGTTGGGGATGAACTGGCAAAAGTGGTTACAAGAAAGGCCATTACAAAGGATACTGGCTGTTTTGTTAATAGCTGTCTTGGCGTGGGGTGTAACAAGCTGTAGCCCACCCTCGGAGAGAAGCGGCGCAAAGGCTGGCTTGAAACCTACACGGACTCGGTTAACTGAAGTATCGCCGCCCTTCGCCATTCAAAATCTGAAGCAGGATCTGGAGATCTACCAGCCGCAGGTGAAAATTTTGAGTCCGCGCCCTAACCAGGTGCTGGAAGACACCGAGGTTGAAGTGCGATTGCAGGTCAACGATTTGACTCTGTTCAAAGACGAAGCGCTGGAGCTGGGTCCGTATTTGCAGGTGCTGCTCGACAATCAGCCCTACACCCAGGTGTTTGATACCAGCGAACCGCTAAAGCTTGAAAATCTGACTCCAGGTACTCACACGCTGCGCGTCTTTGCCGTGCGTCCCTGGCACGAAAGCTTCAAAAA
Organism: Leptolyngbya sp. NK1-12; assembly: GCF_032598965.1. Lineage (NCBI taxonomy): Bacteria > Bacillati > Cyanobacteriota > Cyanophyceae > Leptolyngbyales > Leptolyngbyaceae > Leptolyngbya > Leptolyngbya sp. NK1-12. The sequence goes on along the minus strand of NZ_CP053586.1, from coordinate 2,488,459 downwards.
CGAGGGAGCCTTTGCCCTAACTACATTTCACGTCTTTACCCAGACGCCCGAAAATAACCCGGATCCGAAAAAACCGCTCCTGACCTATAACTACCCGCAGGACACCTACGGTGCCGAGCCAGTGCTGCTCGACTTTTACTTAACCAATGCACCGCTGCATCTGGTCGCGCGTGAAGATACCCAGGATGCCATTCCCGATTGGGAAATCCGCTGCACTATTAACGGCGAAAGTTTCACGTTTGATCGCTGGGAGCCAATCTACCTGAAAGGCTTGAAACCAGGCAAAAACTGGGTGCAGCTGGAACTCCTCGACGAAAATGGCAATCCGATTTCCAATGTGTTCAACAACACGGTGCAGGTGGTCACCTACGAACCCGGTGGCTCTGACACCCTAGCCCAATTGACTCGCGGCGAATTGACTGCTGATGCCGCTCGCAAGATTGTCAACCCCAACTATGTGCCACCGCCACCCGAACCAGAAATTATCCTGGAACCAGACGTAGAGACCGATCTAACCGAGCCGGAACCAGAATCGATGCCACCTGAGTTGCTCGCACCAGAATCCGCGACTGAACCAACTGCACCGATTGAACCAACCGAGCCGGAAGCTGAAACCGCGAAGGAATCTCCCATCCAGCCAGAACCTGAATCAGACATAGAAGCACCAGCAGCGTCCGAATCTCTGCCCGAATCTCTGCCCGAATCTGTGACGGTGCCTTCCCTGGAACTAATACCCCAACCAACTGAGGCTCCTGAATCTTCTAGCCCAGCTCTTCCACCGTTGAAGGTGGTGCCGGAGCCTGCGGCCAATCCCAACTTTATGCCGCCATCGCTGAAGCTTGTGCCGCAACCTGTTCCTTCAAGTGGAGCAGATGGCACAGAAGCCCTCGAACGCCCTTCCTTCAGAACACCGGCTAGAAGACCCGCTAAGATACCAATTCAAACACCAGCCGAGCCAGAACCGTCTCCTGCATTGGAGCACGAGTCAGCTACTCCAGATAGCCTGCAAGAACGGTTAGAAGCTGTGGAAGAAAAAGTCGAGGAGTTGACGAACTCAAGTGTGCAGCCCTTGCCAACCCAGCTCGAAATGCCCACACCGGCTATTAAAGTCAAGCCAAGTCCAGTCCAATCTGTACCCGCACCACTGGCGGAACCTCAACTTGAAACTAGTTTGGATCCTCTAATTCTGTCAGAGCCAATTATGGCTCCGGTTGTTCCAGCGGCAGAGATCGACCCTGGACAAACTCAAGCTCCGGTTGTCCCCGATCTATTCAGCGCATTGGATCGCGTCAAAGGCTTTTTTGAAGGGCTGCGCAAACAGCCTAGCAGCACCAAACTCCCCCTTCTATCGCCCCTGTCTGAGGATCTAGAGCTGCCGAATAGCGATAGTGAAGCCCGTCCTCTCGTGCCAACCGAAGATGGGTTGAGTGATCCACAGTAAGATTACTGCCACTCTTCCCAGTCCAGATTAAAAATCGACGTACCGGGAAAGGCAAAGGGATTGCGGGTGACGAGCAGGCGTTGCTGTAGCGCTTCCAAATCTGGCTCCCGGCGAGGCAACTCATCCACTAGCTCGTAGGGGGCAATTCCCTGATCAAGAGCAAAGTCTACCAAGACTCCAGCCGCCGCTCCAGCCGACCACTCAAACGAATGGACTCGGTAGGCAGCAGCAGCGATATAGCTCGTAGCAATGCTCTTACCCGCAATCAGAAAATTATCGATGCGTTGGGGAATCATCGCCCTGAGCGGAATTTGGAACGGATAGGTTTCGCCTTGCCCTTGCCGCACGCCTGGATATTCGTAATTGCCGGGTCGTTCCGGCGGACTCAGCGCCATGCAGGGATGGAAATCGATGTTGTAATGCCCAACCCCCACCGAATCGGGGTAAATCCGCGAGCGCGCTCGCAGCCTGACTGGATCCGGGGTTTCGCGACTGCGGATCCGAGCAATCGCCTCTAGCCCACTCAGCGAAATTCCCAAATTGCGATACATCTCAGGTGCCAGAGTTTGATAATGCGGATCGGTGTAGTCATTGCGGCTGACATCGGTTTCGCCAATCGTGAAGCCACTTGCATAGCCCGGACTGGGACGACCAATAATCCGCCGGACTTCCCGCATGTAGGGATACTTCGACAGGCCATGCACCGTTCCCATCGGCGAATCTAAGCCGGTCAATAGCCGATTGTTGGGCTGGGGTTGCTTGACGCCATCGCCGAGCTGCGAATCGGTAGTGCCCGCCACTAGCCAGTAATAAAAGCCTAGCGCCGCTTCCTCTGCCCGCCGCAAACTTTCCACCCGCAGTCCGCCTAGCCAACCGCCCGCTGCCAGTTGCCCAGCAGCTTCCAGTTGGTCATGGGTCAGAATCAGGTTATCTGCTGCCGTACCGGGTCGATAATCGTTGCCCCAAGTCCAGTTCTGCATCGAAATATCGCCGGGATGGGGCAGCGAGACACCAAACACCTGCTGAGCTGGGCGCGGTTCTGGGCTGAAAATGCGGCGATAGGTGAACAAAATATTGAAACTGGCCAGGTTTTGCCGCTCGTAGCTGTAGTAGGGCGCGTACTGCTCATAGAATTCTGGCTTAACCTGCGGTTGGGGATCCGCTGTAGCTTCCATCGCAAACGTGTAGGTGTAGCCCTGGGTACAGTAGGGGTCGCCTGACTCACTTGCAGAAGACGGATCATAATGCGTCAGCGGATCAATCCCGACTCGATAGGGCACATCCGCCAAAGCCACCAATTCGCCGGTTTCGGTGGCGTCAATCACATACCAAGGCAAGGTCAGCGTTGCTGAGGCTGCGGTTTTTTCCCGTCCGTTTGGCATGAACTGAATCACGGTCTTGCTGAAGCGAGCGCTATCCTCAAACCGATAGGCATCTTCGATCGTGGCGGACAAGGGTTCGGTGTTGAGCGGCGGTGTACCGGGTGCAGGCTGATGCTGAATCGCGATTGCGCTCTGAATTTGCGTCCCAGATTCATCTAGATCCAGGTCCTTCACCACGGTGTTCGGGAACCAGTGCAGCTTACCGTTGCCTCGCTTTTCCGCATCTTGCAGCATGTCAAACAAAATCGCATGCCCATCGCTAGGCAAAAAGCAAAACACGCTCACCCAGCAGTCGCCCGGATCCTCTTGCTGGTAGGCTTGCCGCAGGCGCTGGGTAAATTCTTTGTACCCTCTGGGAAAGAAGTCTTGCTCGCGTTGGGTAGTGCGCTCGTCTAGGGCAGAAGTGCCCTGGGAGGAAATCTGCCCCCCCACCCAATCGGTAATTTCGGTCAGGCAAACGGTGCGGCCCGCCAGCAGGCTCTCATAGGCCGTCGCAGCTCCAGCCAGACCGCCTCCAGCAACCAGCAAATCGCATTCCACGGCTTCATCAATGGTTGGATTCGCCTGAACTGGAGCAGCCACCGAAGCCAGTCCCGAAGCCAGCAGCACCGCCAACACCAGCTTGAATTTGAACGCAAGTTTGAACGTCATCTTCTCAGCTAAAACACGCCCAGAATATCATAGCGTTGATGGCAGTTGTCAGGCTGCTTTTATCGAAATCATTTCTCAATTTTAATCACCAGCTTATCTCTTCAAAGTCCCCCAGGACTGGGAGATTTAGGGGGCAACGGCAACAACAACGTCGCTTCAATTTTCTCTCTAACTTCTCGACTAACATAGCAGTCACTGTTCAGGCAATCAACCAACAGCAGGTTCGCATCATAATACTGGTTCAGCAATTCTTTTTGCTCCTGATTGAACGGCCAGTCGTGACCAATGTTGCGATGTTCAATCGTTACAGCTCGCAGTTGTTCTCTCCAAACCGAGCCGTTCGTTGTCCACCATTGCTTAAATTCATCTCGCTTCTCCCAAGACATATCAGGGGATTGATTTCTCAAATCCTGTGGCTGGCGGTTCAATTTTGCGTTTACCGTCCCATTTCTTCAGTAGTACATCCAAGCCTTCCTTGTAGAGTTCAGGGCGATTCGCCGGAAAATTAGTCGTATCCTCAAACATCAAACATAGCAGTGTCAGCAGCGGGCTGGTTGCCAGCTCCTTAATGCGTTCGTTTTCTTATAGCTTCTCAACAAACAGCTTGGCTCGGTCTGCATCCCCTTTCCCACCAAACCACTTTTGAGCAAACGTCCGAATCTGCTCATCATCAAAATCGGCAACCTCGTGCTTGCACGCCCCCCGTAAGGGCAAAGCATTCGGATCAGAGATATCTAAAATTGATCAAAGGATTGTCGCCCGAATGCTTTGCCCCCACCAACCAATCGCAATACGTTAGTAGATCTGGCTCTCCTTTCGCACTCTCTTTCACAGCTTCCTGATGATCTTCCTCACGACCAACGGCTACATCCTGCTTTCCGGTAGCACCTGCCTCTGGCTGGCCAACAAAGCAACGCTTACTCCAGAGCAAACCCGCATCTTTGACACCTGCAACGCCACTTGGAACAAAGGCACCGAAGCGATCTTTCGCCTGCTCGACAGCAAACTGCTCGAACTATTTAAGACTAAGGAATAGTAAAGACACGACCCCTACGATTTCTCCCAATCTGTCAAAAATCCCTATGTCAAAAAACTAAAGCAGCAAGTAACGATTCGATTAGAAGCAGGAGTGATCGAATACTTCAAGAACCTGGCAACCGCAACGGGCATTTCTTAGCAAAGCCTGATCAACCTTTATCTACAAGACTGCGTTAGAGCACAGCGCAAACCTTCACTGGAATGGATACGCAAATTTTAGAGGTGCCCAAAATTGCTGTAGGGCGTTCAATCCAGCTAGAACACCTGTGCTATTCTCAAAATTGTCGGCTTCATCACCGGAATCCCTACACCGGGACCAACGCCATGACTGCAATCACCTCTTCTGCGGATACGCTAGTTTATCCCAGCTCCGATAGAGAACCCGTGGCTGAAACCTTCGATCACCTCTATGCCATTCTGACGATTCTGGAAGTGCTGCGGCAGTATTTGCAAGACCAGCGTGCCACTGTATTAGCGAATCAATTTCTTTATTATGCTCAGGGCTTCCCCAAGCTGCGGGTTGCGCCCGATGTGATGGTGATTTTTGATGTAGAGCCGGGCGGACGCGACAACTACAAAATCTGGGAAGAAGGGCAGGTTCCTAAAGTCATTTTTGAAATTACCTCGGCCAGCACTCGGCAGGAAGACACCGGCCACAAACAGGTTCTCTATGAGCAGCTCGAAGTCGAAGAATATTGGCTGTTCGATCCCAAAGGCGACTGGATTGACGGACAGTTGCTGGGGTATCGCCTACAAGAAGGACGCTACCTGCGAATTGCAGATCAGTGCAGTCAAGCTCTAAACCTGCGGCTCCAGGTCGAGGGCAAGCTGCTTGGGTTTTACCGTCTCGATACCGGCGAGAAACTGCTACTTCCCGACGAACTCGCCCAAGCCCTACGGCAAGAAAGCACAGCCCGTCAGGCTGCCGAACAGCGAGCCGAATCTGCTGAACAGCGAGCCGAATCTGCTGAACAACAGTTAGCTCAAGAACGCCAACAGCGCGAAGCCCTTCTACAACGACTGCAAGAGCGCGGCATCAACCTCGAAGACCTAAACCTGTGAATCACTCCACCTCCCCATCCCCTTGTATCCTGCACACTCCCCAACCGATCCCACTTATGGCACTCTGGAATATGGGACTCAATAAAGATATTTAGTATCGAGCCTTGCTTTAGCCAATTTAGTAACCCATTAGTAACCAAACCTGAAAGGAACGGGGTATGCAAACTCTTCCCAATCCAGTCGTAGCTCCATCTGCCTCCACAAATTCCTCGATTTGTCTCGCCACCGACGGCACGATCCATCGCCGCAAAACCCGTCCCGTTCCGGTGGGTAGCATCACCATTGGCGGTGGGCATCCAGTCGCCGTCCAGTCGATGATTAACGAAGATACGCTCGATATCGAGGGGTCGGTGGCGGCGATTCGGCGGCTGCATGAGATCGGCTGTGAGATTGTCCGCGTCACAGTGCCCAGCATGGCCCACGCCAAAGCAATGGAAGAAATTCGTCGTCAGCTTTACACCACCTATCAGCCGGTTCCGCTCGTGGCCGATGTGCATCATAACGGCATGAAAATCGCCCTAGAGGTTGCCAATTATGTTGACAACGTGCGGATCAATCCGGGGTTGTACGTATTCGAGAAGCCCAACGCCGGTCGGACCGAGTACACTCAAGCCGAATTTGACGAAATTGGCGAAAAAATTCGCGAAACCTTGAAACCGCTGGTAGTTTCTTTGCGCGACCAGAACAAATCAATGCGCATCGGGGTAAATCACGGCTCGCTGGCCGAACGCATGCTGTTTACCTACGGCGATACTCCTGAAGGCATGGTGGAATCGGCGTTGGAGTTCATCCGGATGTGCGAAGAGCTGGACTTTTATAATCTGGAAATTTCTCTCAAAGCTTCGAAAGTGCCAGTGATGATTGCCGCCAATCGCCTGATGGTGCAGCGGATGGATGAACTGGGCATGGATTACCCACTGCATTTGGGCGTGACTGAAGCTGGAGACGGCGAATATGGACGGATCAAGTCCACCGCAGGCATTGGCACTCTATTGGCCGAAGGGATTGGAGATACAATCCGCGTTTCGCTGACCGAAGATCCAGAAAAGGAAATTCCGGTCTGCTACGGCATTCTACAAGCGTTGGGGCTGCGACGGACGATGGTGGAGTATGTGGCCTGCCCTTCCTGTGGCCGCACGTTGTTTAATTTGCAAGAAGTGCTGCAAAAGGTGCGAGAGGCCACCAGTCATTTGACCGGGCTAAACATCGCGGTAATGGGCTGTATTGTCAATGGTCCGGGCGAAATGGCGGACGCAGACTACGGCTATGTTGGCAAACAGGCGGGCTATATTTCCCTCTATCGGGGGAGGGAAGAAATCAAGAAAGTCCCCGAAGATCAGGGAGTCGCGGAACTCATCAACCTGATTAAATCCGACGGCAAATGGGTGGATCCAGCCTAGAAGTAGGAGCTGACCCATAACCCACGAGTGTTCCCTAATGATAGTTAACCCTGGCTCCTAACTCCTGACTCCTACACGGTCAAAACAGGACTAATGGGTCTATCCTAATGGCAAAAACCATTGCAAAAGATTGAGACATTTTCGTTACCACTGTCTCGGTCAGCCTGTGTTAGATTGGGCGTACTTGCCTTGCAGTCTATTCCTCTAGATATACAGTTATGGCGATCACAAAACGCGGACTCGTTCTTAGTGCCACAGCGGCGGCTGTTACGGCTGTCACCGTTACGGGAGCAGGGCTGCACCTCTCCCAGGGTCAAGCCTTCTTTCAGGAAAGCCCGAAAGAGTTGATTGACGAAGTGTGGCAACTAATTGACCGCAATTACGTAGACGCCACCTTCAACCAGGTAGACTGGCGAGCTGTGCGTCAAGAATATTTAGGCCGAGCCTACAGCAACAAAGAAGAGGCTTACGAAGCGATTCGGGAAATGCTAGGCAAGCTAGACGATCCCTACACGCGCTTTATGGATCCGCAAGAATTTAAAAACATGCAGATCGACACCTCAGGTGAACTGACTGGGGTTGGCATTCAGCTAGCGCAGGACGAAGAAACCAAAGAGCTGATTGTGGTCTCGCCGATTGAAGATACACCTGCCTTTGAAGCCGGGATTATGGCACGGGACGTGATCGTCGAAATTGATGGGCAAAGCACTCAAGGCATGGATACCAACGCCGCAGTCAACCTGATTCGTGGTCCGGAAGGCTCTACGGTGAAGCTAACCATCCGTCGAGGCGAGCAGGAGATGGAGTTTGATCTACGTCGCGCTCGGATTGAACTGCACCCAGTTCGCTATAGCATTCAGCAGGGTTCTAGAGGTGAAAAGGTAGGCTATATCCGTCTCACCCAGTTCAGTGCTAACGCTGCCGACGAGATGCGTAACGCGATTGAGGATCTAGAATCTAAGCAAGTTGATGGCTACGTGCTCGATCTGCGGATCAATCCAGGTGGCTTACTCTACGCCAGCATCGATATTGCCCGCATGTGGATCGATGAGGGGTTGATTGTTTCAACTGTTGATCGACAGGGAATTTCGGAACAGGAAAGCGCCAACGGTACCGCCCTGACCGATAAGCCCCTAGTGGTCCTGGTGGATGGGGGTTCAGCGAGTGCCAGCGAAATTCTGTCTGGTGCATTGCAGGACGACAAACGAGCCGTGCTGATCGGCAGCAAGACCTTTGGTAAAGGACTGGTGCAGTCAGTACGCGGATTGGGCGATGGGTCTGGTCTAGCTGTAACGGTAGCTAAGTACCTCACTCCCAGTGGACGAGACATTAACCAAGCCGGCATTGAACCCGACATCAAGATCGAACTCACCGATGAGCAGCGCCAAGAGCTGTTTGGAGTCAGCAACAAGATCGGCACCGATGGTGACCTGCAATATGTCAAGGCCCTGGAAATCTTGAATCAGCAAATTGCCGCCGCACGGCAGAGTCCCAAGGCAGAGGCCACTCCATAGTCGGTGAACTATTTATGCAAATTTTGGCAAACTATTTACCTGTAGGGATTAGGACATTCCCCTAGTCCCTACTTACTGTTTGTGATGCCGCAAAACTGGCTGAGCAACTGGGGACTCTAGATGATTTAATAGCACAGCCAGCATTTCGAATCTGCTTCAGCTAAAATCTAGGCCGGCAAGCACTTTCCAGACCGAATCAGGCCCACTCGTCGCGCAATTGCCTCATCCTCGGTGGCAAATGGCCCCCACTGCTCTAGAGGAGCTTTGTCTTCCTCTTCTTCACCCGGAGCACTGCCCTCCCCAGCGCCAATTTGGGTGATTTCGCACTGACCATCCGCGTGCTTCAAAATGTACCAAGTTTTGTGTTCAGTCTCTGCCATCACAATTTCTCCATCCAAATCGGTGCTGAGTAGGAGTATAAAAACTTTAGGATAAAAATTGGCCTACCTCCAGGCTTAATCCTGATCTCAAAAAACCTATGCCAACCCAACCCGACACTCAGCCCACGCCAGAAACTGGAGCCACTTCTACTACGGCTTCTGCAAATACAACCGAACGTTCAACAGGCAACTGGTGGTCACGCCTGCGCCAATCCCAGCGAGAAAACGTGCAAATCTTAGCGATTGCCCTGGTGCTGGCGATTGTGATTCGTCTGTTTGTGGCTGAGCCGCGCTATATCCCGTCTGACTCCATGGAACCCACGTTGCTGGTTGGCGATCGGCTTGTAGTTGAGAAGGTCAGCTATCGGCTGCACGAACCCCAGCCTGGAGACATCGTAGTATTCGAGCCACCACAGCAGTTTGAACAGCAGTTTGGCTTCTTGCCCGACAAAGCCTTTATCAAGCGGGTGATTGCGACAGCTGGTGACGTGATTGAGGTGAAACATGGTCGAGTGTACCGCAACGATCAGCCTTTAGTAGAACCCTACATCGCCGAACCACCGGCTTATCAAATGCGCCCCGTACAGGTGCCCCCCGACCATGTATTTGTGATGGGCGATAACCGCAACAACAGCAATGATTCCCATGTCTGGGGCTTTTTACCAGAGCAAAATATTATCGGTCGCGCTGTGTTTCGCTTTTTTCCGTGGGAGCGCATTGGTGGCCTAGAATCCATAACACCAGTTGTTGCTAGCCAATCCGATAGCATCAATCAAGCCATCAATCAAATCGTAGATAGTGCATCAACTCAGTAATGAGTGCCCCCGGCAGTCGAAGCCGCTGCTGCAAATCCACCAAATTGCGATAGGCACCGCGCTGCTGTCGCTCCCAAAGCAGGTTTTGGACCAGCCCAGCATTCATTCCGGGAATCTGCATCAATTGCTGTTGGGAAGCTCGATTAGGATTGATTGGCTGAATCACATCCAAACTATCGTCATCGTAGTAGCAGAACTGCAAAATCGGCGCTAGCGGCTGCAATCGCTGCACAGGTTGCCCTAAGGCTGCCGCCACATCCTCTAGGCAATGAAACTGCACGCCAGATTGGCTCAGGGCGACTAAAGTTCGCGCCTGATGGATCGACAAACCCGGCAACCGCAGCCAGTCATCCACACAGGCCCGATTCACATCGAGTTTAATTCCCAAGGCAGCAGCGGCTCGCAGTTCGGCCACAGACTGAAAGCGGTAGTAGGGATCTTGAAAGAGACGATGGCGGAGTGACATTGGTAAGCAGATCTCAGGAGGTGTAGCAGTGGGTGAGAGGGCAGGCGGCAGGCGGCAGACTTCGTTCGTGGAACGCGCTCCGCGAGCGACGGTGAGACTTCGGCGTAAGCACTGCCCCTATGGGGCCAGAAAAATCAGTCGAACGCTCAGCCGAACCGGAGCCAGGAGTTATTGGTCATTTGACCAGAAGGCAAAATTCCATCAGAAAACCTAGATAAAGACTTAGCTAATGCGATCAAGCAACTGACGGCGCTTTTGTTCAAATTCGTACTCTGAGATCAACCCTTCTTGTCGGAGCTGTTCAATTTGCCGCAGCGCTTCTGCTACTCGTTCTACCTGCAGCTCTACTTGAGCAGGAGCAAACGGCCCTTGCTTGGACAAGGCTTGACCGGAAGGGGGATTAAACAAAAGGGGATTAAATCTGCTATCAAACTCATCACGGTCCTGAAATAAGTACCAAATGGCTTCGACAATGCTGGCGATTTTAGGGATTGGGGTCCAACTCAACAAAAGGTAGATCACCCCCCATTTGGGCTGACCCAGGTAGAACTTATGCAGCCCCGGTAGGAAAATACCGGCACACGCCAATAGGGCTGCAATTTTTCGATCCTTCGCTTTACTCAGCATGTCGCCAATCGAGACCATTTGCTTAAATAGCCACCAGGGAAAAAACAGTTACCAGCCGCCTATTAGACGCAACTCGGCACAGATAGTACTACCCCAATCGCTTGCAATCGCTTCATTGTATCGAGGGCAGACCAAATAGAACCAGTGAACTTTCCGTCATAACTTTCGTCTCAATTCCAGCGGGATTGTACTAGGGTAAAGTAAGCTACCAACATAGGGGGCTTTACCATCTCAGATGAAAATCCATGGCAGTAGAGAGCAAAATCGCAGCCTTAGTTGATTTTCTCCAAAGGAAACTGCTTAACTGAATTCATCGACTTCTACCGGGAAGAAAGCGCTGTCAATTCCCTGCTATTGAGACTTCTGTATACTGATATCTACAGCACAACTGCCTCCCTGAAATGTCACAGATCTCTTTCTCTTCAGAATGGCTGAGTCAACTCTCTGATCCCTACGCGGTGTTGGGCCTGTCTGTGGCAGCAGATGAACGACGAGTCTTGAAGCGTTATCACACAATTGCTAAGCTACTTCACCCTGATACATTGATTGCAGCCGACCCTGCGATTCAAACCCTCGCGGGTCACATTTTGGCAAAGCTGGTGAACCCAGCCTATCAGCGACTCAAACAAGAAAAAGAACGAGCCGAAACGATTGCGCTGTTGCGTTTGCGAGTCCGGCAGATGAACCAGGATGAATCGCTACTGCCACAAGGAGCAATGGCGCGTCAGCTCTTAAGGCTACCTCTACAAGAAGCCGATGTATTTTACGAGCAATCGGTCGTGCAACTGGGAGAGGTGCAATATCGCCAGCTCGCCAAGTTTGAAGCCACCACCCGCCAGCTTGCAGAGTTGAATTTGACGTACCTATCGTTGAAAATCGGCGATCCGGTGATTCGGGAAAAGCGGACTGGAATTGTCGCTGCACCTCAGACTAAACCAACGCAGTTTGCCCCCAGTCAGACTGAGACTCCACAAGTCGCGATTAACTATGCCCAGCGCCACTATTACCGAGCGCAAGAATACGCCAAAAAATCCAACTGGACACAAGTGGTGGCTGAATTGCGAGATGCCATCCGCTTAGAGTCGAACCGCAGTGAGTACCACTCTCTCTTAGCCAAGGCGTATTTGATGCAGAATTTAGTCGGCATGGCTAAAGTCCACTTCCGGCAGGCGCTAAAATTTAACCCAAATGATCCACTCGCGTTGCAGTATGCCAAACGGCTGGACTTGACTGACCCAGGTCCCAAAGCCACCGCCAGAGCCAGCAGTGGGTTATTTAGCTTGTTTACTAGAAAGCGGTAGAGCCTCATGGCGAATCCATCCTGGTCCCGTCGCCACATTATTTCCTTAGCGGATTTTCAACCAGCCGAATATGACACCGTGCTGCAAACGGCAGCCAGCTTTCAGGAGGTGCTTTCTCGCCGCACCAAGAAGGTACCCACGCTGCAAGGACAAGTCATCGCCAATCTGTTCTTTGAACCCTCGACCCGCACCCGCAGCAGTTTTGAGCTAGCCGCCAAGCGATTGTCTGCCGATACTTTAAACTTTGCACCCGGCACCTCGTCTCTGACCAAAGGCGAAACCATTCTGGATACGGCAAAAACCTATCTGGCCATGGGCACTGACATTATGGTGATTCGCCATAAAGAAGCTGGCGTGCCGCTAGCAATCGCCAATGAGATGGATCGGCTCCAGTCGCGAGTGGGGGTATTCAATGCCGGTGACGGTCAGCATGAACATCCCTCCCAAGCCTTGCTGGATCTGTTTACCATCTGCACATTGCTAGAAGCCGAAAAACCCCGGCTCTCATTGTTGGAGGGCAAAAAAATCGCCATTGTCGGAGACATTTTGCACTCGCGGGTAGCCCGCTCCAATATCTGGAGTTTGACCGCGAGTGGAGCCGAAGTGCATCTGGCCGGACCGCCCACCCTGCTGCCCAAGCTGTTTGCTGATTTTGTAGAAGATTCGCCGCTGCCTCGCAAATTGTTTCTGCACTGGTCGCTAGAACCCGCCTTAGAACAGGCCGATTTCGTTATGACCCTGCGACTTCAGCGCGAGCGCATGACCCAGCATTTGTTACCCAGCCTGCGGGAATATCATCAGCAGTTTGGCCTTACCCACGAGCGGCTCCAGCTCTGTCAACCCGGTGTGAAAGTGCTGCATCCCGGCCCGGTGAATCGCGGTGTGGAAATCAGCTCCGAGTTGATGGACGACCCAGCGTTTAGTTTGATCTCACAGCAGGTGACGAGCGGTGTAGCGGTGCGAATGGCCTTGCTCTACCTGATGGGCATTGGTAGCGGCAAAACTTAAATGCCCAACCTTTACTAAACCTCAGCAAAATCAGGCCGCTGTCGCCATCCATAGGTTGCTTCAATCTGAGCTGCCAAAGCCAGAATTGTCGCCTCATCTGCCGGACGCCCAATCAACTGCACACCAACGGGCAATCCGGTGGATGAAAGTCCGGTCGGAATCGCAATCGCCGGCTGGCCAGTTGCATTTGCCGGTGGACAAGGCGCAATCCAGTGGATGATCCGCTGTAGGGTTTCCTCCGGCGGCAATTCTCCCCACTCATTCACCTGAATCGCTGGATGGAGATACACCGGCAACAGCAGCGCATCATACTGCTCAAAAAAGCTTACCAGTCGCCGAGCTACCATTTGCATGGCCCAAACTGCTTTCAGATAGGTACCACTCGAATCCTGCTGCGACAACAACCAGCGATTAAAGGGACTCAGCACCTCTGCCGGTAAGCCTGCCGTTGCCACCCCCGCCCGCCAGATCACCACAAACGGTTCCTCTAAACCTGAGAAATCCGGACAGTTGGCTTCTAGCTGATGCCCCAATTGCTCTAAATGACGCGCCGTATCTAACACCGCCTGCTGACAGTCCGGATCGGCCTTACCAATCGGCGGGACTTCCGTGGTGTAGGCAATTCGATAGGTTCTGCCGCTGGTTGCGTTTGGTTGGGCGTTTTGCAAAAAGGGACGCTCTGGGTCCGGTAGCCAATAGGGATCGCCAACCACATAGCCCGCCATCACATCCAACAACGCCGCTGCATCCGCCACGGTCCGCGCCAGCACCCCATTCACGCCAATTCCGCTCTGGTGATCGCCAACTGGGGCAAACGAAACCCGACCCCGCGCTGGCTTCAAACCCACTAGTCCACAGCAAAAAGCTGGTCCCCGTACCGAACCACCCCCATCCGAACCTTGCGCAATCGGACATAGTCCTGCCGCCACTGCCGCTGCTGCTCCACCGCTCGATCCGCCCGCCGTGTGATCTAGATTCCAGGGATTACGGACCACAGGCAAACCGACGGGTTCCGTATAGGGCAGCGACCCTAGCTCCGATACCGAGGTTTTGCCTAAGATCACGAAACCAGCTTGCTTGATCCGAGCCACTACCGCATCGTCATAGGCACTGACATTATCGAGCAGAGCCGGACTGCCATAAGTACAGCGAACCCCCTGCACAGCAGTCAGATCTTTGATGGCAATCGGTACTCCAAAAAAAGCAGGCAGATCTGACGGCGCTCCGGCCAGCTGCTCGGTTTTGGCCTTGGCATCTGCTAGGGCTTGGTCAGCAATCACTGTAACGTAACTACCCAACTGCGAATCCAACTGCTGAATCCGATCCAGATAGAGAGACACCAAATCGAGTGGAGAAATCTCTCGGCTGCGAATCAGCTGCGCCTGGGTTAAAGCAGAGGCGAACGCTAAATCAGTCGTGTTCATGCCGGTCCATTGCCTTGCAAGTTACTGATGCTGACTGTAACAGAGAGGCTCTCCATCTTTGCCAAACTTCTGGTCAGATTAAGAATTGGCTTAAGAATTGGCCCCATTGGCCTGAGGGTTGACAGGCATAGCTGGCTGAGACCGTTGAGGTAGCGGAGGCACAGAAGGTTGAACACGCGATTGGGCCATCTGCTGAGCTGGATTGGCTATAGGTTGACGCTTAGGAAAAGCGCATTCCACCGTAATTTTGATGTTGCATCCCATCGTTCCAGCCGCGATATAGGGCACCCCGCCAGAGCCACTGACATTCATGCCAAACTCTAGCGTCACCTTCTCCACCTCTGCCAAGGCCGCGTCCTTAAAGGCATTCAGCGTGTACTTTGTGTAGGTTCTAATCGTGCTCTCAATGGCTTTGAAACTTTGAGCAATTTGGGCCTCTGGCGATCGGCCAAAACTGCCCTTGGCCCCACCTCGCTGCACTTCCGCGTCTGGTTCAACCACCTCAGGCGCAACTACATCATCGGTAGCTTCCACATAAATGATCGTATCTTCGTCGATTTGAATCGCTTGCAGCTTACTCATGCCAAAAACACCCCTCGATAATCTGTTCAAATGTGGGCAAAACTTTGTCACATTTCTCGAAGATAGGCGAGCCAAAGCCGAAGCTGAAACGGAGTCTTACCCCCTATCCCACTCCTGGAGCAGAGCATTTGCAGCCATTTAGAGCTTCACCGACGCCCTAGCCATTCCCGCAGCCTTACCCGACTGGCAATATAGATCGGGAGCTGATAATGTTCTGCCAGTAACCAACCCACCATCAGCAGGTGAATGCCAAAGGTGCAGCCCAACCAAACGCTAGGAAACCAAGACAACACACTACCCGGCAAAGGCGGAAATAAAAACGCCATCAACCACACGATCGAAGCTGGCAGCAACACAAGCACAATACTCGCAAACCAAACCACGGCGGTTAAGCTCGGATCATCGCGATAGGTAGATTGCCAATTGCGCCCAGTCCAGCGCCAGGTCAGAGGTTGGGAACTGTCTACAACCTGCACGGTTTGGTTCTGTAGATTAGCCGTAAAAATATGGCGGCAAAAGTTGCAGGCAAAGGCATCCATCAGCGTTAAGGCCGAGATCTGCCCATGACGACAAACCGGACAAATATAGCTATCCTGCAAACTTAGACTGCGCGACTCAGAACCGCGTTTAGCAGTTGCACTGACTCTTGCAGAAGAGAGTTTATTTGAGGGTGGAGATGAATTCCAATCTGGAGATGGCTGTGTCATACAGGCCGATCATTAAACAAAGTGGACAGAGGTAGCGTGTAGGAGAGATCGGCTAGCAGCTCATCTGCAAATGTCAGCCTAAATGTTAGTCTACAGCGCTCCAATCAAAGCACTGCTTGAACCAACCGACCGCACAATTTCCCGACCTCCTTGCTCTAGGATAACAACAGGTTCCAATCCCATCTCCACTCGCTTAACTAAAACCTTACCATTGACTAGCCGATCCCCCACCGTCACATAGCGGCTCGTGTGTTCCTCTGGCACTTTTACAATCACGTTGGTTTTGCCACCCACTTCGATCACACCGCTAATCTCAATCGTTTCTGCTGTGCTTTCTCGGGGTGCAACTGGGCTAGGCACATTCACCGATGGTAGTGGCGACAAACTAGTAGGAGTCGGAACTAACGGCGGTAGCGGCACAATCGGCGGAGCTTGGGGCACAGGGGCAGTCGTTACCACAGGAGCAGTTGGAATTACAGAAGCGGTTGGAACCGGAGCAGGACTGGATTTTGACCGCACTACAGTAACAGCCGGGGCATAATCCAGAGAAGCAAACGGATCGGGCCGTCCACTATCCACCTGAGGAATCCGTTCTAGAGAAGCGGTGGGAGGAATTAAATTGGGTATAGGCAGCGGCTGAACTGAGGTTGAACCAGCCACGAGCGGATCGGGGAAGAAATCTTTAGCCGTCAACGCTTGACCTGGAGCCTCGTTAGATTGAGCAGCATCTGTTGAGGGGATAGCTGGAGCAGTCGCACTAGCGCTTGGCTGAGAGTTTGCAGGCGGTTTGGAGGCAGTTTTGCTAGCGCAACCCGAAGCTAAGAGAATCCCTGCGATACTAATCAACCACCAGCTTCTAGGCATTGTTATGCTCCCGGAACAACTATAGAAAAATAATCCCTAATCAGATAATAATAATTAGGGCCGAAAATGGAGCATCAATTTCAGCAGTTTCTTTGATACGCGCTGGTAATTGTTCCATCTCCGGGGAGTCAATTTTGCTAGTTGAGCATCTGGCAGACCTAGAACGGCTGATCTTCGGCTTCTTCTCTTGTATTAGTGTGGCGTGAAGGCGTTTCGCGCACGAATCTGAGATGCACTGAGCGGGTTTGTTCGCCATCTGCCGCCACCGCCATGATTGGAAAATCAATTAGCCCATCCTGGAACGACATCTGGAAGCGGAACGTACCATCTGGATTGAGCTGAACAGGCCGACCTGCGATCGTCACCGTAGCATCGGGTTCAGTAGCACCGTAGACAATCAGTTCTGCATCGGCAATTAACCAGAACCGGCGCGAACGTAGAGGCGGCATCGAGGCAGAAAACCCAACCCCCGACATCATGCCGATCCCCGACATACTGTATAAACCTGCGCCGGACATACTGTACAGGCCCACACCGGACATACTGTACATGCCAATACCAGACATCATGCCGATCCCCGATTCAGTTGGTACCGCCACGCTCATCATGCCAATTCCCGACATCATGCCCACACCCGACATCATGCCTGCACCTGATAGGCTATACATCCCTACGCCCGACATCGTAGGAACCGCCATGCCCATACCAGAAGCCGTGTACATCCCTACACCGGACATGCTGTACAGGCCCACACCGGAAGTCGTGTACATACCCATACCAGAGGTCGTGTACATCCCTACGCCAGACATCATGCCAATTCCCGATTCAGTGCGAGCCGCCATGCCCACGCCGGATAAGCTATACATGCCCATACCGGACATCGTAGGAACCGCCATGCCCACACCTGAAAGGCCATACAGCCCAATTCCCGACATGCCAATCCCAGATGTTGTGGGAACTGACATGCCCACACCCGACATACCCATGCCCAACATGCCCACACCCGACGCTGTCGGAACTCCTGCTCCCGAACCAGCAGCCAGCGCAAACGAACTGACCGTCTCTTGGGGAACTTGCTGCATCGAGCCGTACAGCGAGCCAGCCATGCGTTGAGCTTCAGCCGATTCAGCCAAGTCAAACATGCGGTCGTAAATGGATCGATCAAACCCGCCCTTTTGACCCGGTGGAGCCAGCTCTAAGAACGTTTGCCCCTGCAACTCATCGTTCCAATCAACCGTGATGAACTGCTCTTCATACCAATCCACCGGATAAATTGGGGGGATCCGGACTGCATTAGAGCGCGCCAGCATCAGCCAACGGCCATCTTCTGCCACATAGCCAATCTCAACGATGTAATCCCGATCGCTAATTGGAACCGGAATATACCAATCCCGCGCCAGTTCGTCACACTCATACTGCTGCAAGCTGTGCGGATTTTGATAACTCAAATCCACATCCGTCACATCGTAGAAGCGGAGGGCTAGCCGCTGACCGCCCTGCTGTCGTAAAGTCTGCCGATGATGATCAGGCACATCCCAATATGCATAAGCCCATTGCGGATCGCGAGGCAGCAATGTAATCCAGCTCTCCCCATAACCATCTGGCAAATCGGGTAAGGACTCATCCACCGCTGCCAACACTTCACTTGAGAGATCAGCTTGCCCCACATCAAATTTGGTGGCCTCGATATCAACTTGCGCAGAGTCTTCTGGCTCATAGACTTGACTCGTTTCACCCTCAACATTCCCAACGTTTTGCAGCAGCGAGGCAGTTCCAGCTGCAATTGCTCCAGTCACAGCACCTGTTGCAGTTGTATCAGCATCAATGAATGGGGGCTGACTCGCAGTTAGTTCTTCATCTTCTGCTGGTTCTTCAGTCGTTCGTTCCTCAGCAGTCAACGATAGGTCAGATTCCACATTCCATGCAGCTGGAGGTGCCTCTGGAGCTGGTATAGCCGGAGTCGCTTCTGCCAAGGCATTTGAAGGAATTGGTGTAGGCGGAGTCGCTGCCGCGAAAGCAGCTGACAGCCGCACAGGGGCAGAACGGGCCAACATCAGCCAACGCCCATCAGCCGTAACATAGCCAAGCTCCGCCAAATAGTCTCGATCAACTTGGGGCAGGGCAACAAACCGATCCTGCTCTGTTTCAGTGCAGGTATATTCTTGAAACTGGGGCAATGGCCGCTCCAAATCCAGCCCGGTAACATCAGCAATTCGCAGCTTGAGCTGTTCGCCTCCCTGTTGACGCAGTACCGCTTTCTCTTCCTCTGGGGTCTCCCAATAGACATAGCCTTGATCAGATGTGCGAGGCGTTAGCACAATCCGGCTGCGGCGATTCCGACCTCCTGCCGCCAATCCAGCCAATCCAGCTAACGCTGCGGCTCCGGCTCCAGCCGCCACAACCTGACCAGTCAGATTAGGCGATGCAGTTCCTGATGAGACAATTTCTGGCGACGTAATCTCTGCTGATGAAACTTCTGGTTCCGGTGTAGCTACCGCTTCAACTGCTGGATTGGCTGCTGGAGTTGCGCGCCCAGGTAAGGTGGACCGATCTGCCGCTACCACTGAACCCGTCCGTGCTGCTAGAGTAGGCGAGTCTGCCGGTGGTTCTACCGATGGGGAATCAAGATCTGGTTCGTCTAGTGCTGAGCCTGAGCTTCGTCCTCGCAGTCCCCATAGCAGCAGCCCTATTACGCCCAACAGCGGCAACAGTAACCAGGGCAACCAGTTTGCTCGCGTCTCGCCCGTGCCTGTAGCAGTTGCATTTGGGTCTTGAGCTAGCGTTGGTTGAGGTGAGGCTGGCGGTACCGCAGGCGAAGTTGCTTCCGGGGATGCAGCTGAATTAGGTGATGCAGCCGGACTAGGAGAAGCTGCAGGAAGGGGAGCTGCCGCTACTGCTGCGGCCTGAGCTTCTGTAACAGCCTGTTGTCCTGCTGGTGATGTAGCGTACCCTAAAAAAGCCTGCACTGCCGGGCTAGCTGCTTCCCGGTAGACGTAACTACGCGGTTGAGAGTAGGGATAGCGAGGATCGTCTGGCAACGTGCCATGCATTGGCACAATTCGGACATCATTCCGTTCTAAGACCTGACTAGCAATGGCATAACTAATACCGTTCTCCCCAAGTTGGGAAACAACCGTGGCGGTGCTATCTTCTGTGGCTTGAACTGTATCCGGACCTGGAGTAAAAGGAGCTGCCCTGAAAACACTGTAGTTGCTGAGTGCTTTGCGAGTATCGCTAGATTCCGGATGGTCAACAAACTGAATTGGCCCTGGAGGGCCTCCTACTTCTGCCCAGTCTCTAATTTCTCCGCGAAACATCTGAGCAAACTGTTCGAATGTCAGTTCGCCTTGAAATGGATTGTTGGCGCTAGTGATGATTGCAATCTTTTCCCGGCTAATCGGAACTTCAACCAACCCTTGACTGCGCTCTGCATCAGTCAAAGGACGACCAATCGCGGCCAAATCAATTGTTCTATCCAGAACTGCCTGCAATGCCGCATCGGTTCCTTGAGTAGCTAGATCAACGGTTGTACCCGCATATTGAGCTTCAAAGCGCTGTTTAAGAGCTTGATTGATAGCTGCCATGCTTTCAGAACCATCAACCCGGATTGTGGTTCCATCAGGAACTGATGATGGTAATGGAAAGGAGCTTGGAGTTGCGTTTTGAGCATGGGCTGAATCAGCCAGCAAGAAGCCTGCTAGAGGTTTGGGGGCCGCAGCAAGAGCTAAGGTTAGCGCCAGGGAGAGTACAGAAAAGCTTTTTCTTTGCAACATCATCTAAAGAATGGGTAAATCAACTCCAAGTAAGGTTAATTTTTGCAAAAGACGAGCTAATTATATACCCCTCTCCTAAATAGACTTTGCCACTTGATAGACTTTTCCACTACTTCTCAAGAGATAATTTCCATGCCTTATCGTTTAGTTCTACTCAGTTAAACTGGTTTAATCAATTAAGTCGCCATAAATAAGCCGAGTGACTTTGTAAACTGGTCTACAGAGCTTCCGCAGGCGAGCTATGACAAACTTTAATTTTGAATCGAGCACAACCGACAACTCATTCGATCCGACCCTTCAGCAGCAAGTATGGCAACTCTATCGACACATACTCCACAGTCGGTGGGTTTTGATTGCCTGTCTGTGGCTCACCATAGCTCCCCTATGTTTATGGAGCTTAAGACACGAAGTTTCGCTCTGGTTAGACTACTTCACTTGGACTGCAGTTCGCTATAGCCTTATCTACAATCCACTTGCAACCATTGGCCTAACCCTGTGTGTTGCTCTGACCTTAACCACCCTACTTTGGCAAAGCCACAACATCCTATTCGGAATTTCGCCCCACTACCTACGCCGTTTAGAAAGACAGGTTCTAAAGATTCGTCAGCAAGGAAAATCCCATCCACTTTGGAAAAGAGTTTGCGGCAACATCAGCGAGGCAGAGCATTGCTCAATCAACTATCCGATTGACTGAACCAATTAACTCAGATGTTTGGAATTCTACCGTTCAGAGTTCCATCCTCATAACCCATCTTGGATTAAGCGCTGTAAGCACACCATCTATAACAAGGAGCCTCGTGTCTATTTCAACACGAGGCTCCTTGTTATAGATCACCTGGCACCGA
Source organism: Leptolyngbya sp. NK1-12 (assembly GCF_032598965.1). Lineage (NCBI taxonomy): Bacteria > Bacillati > Cyanobacteriota > Cyanophyceae > Leptolyngbyales > Leptolyngbyaceae > Leptolyngbya > Leptolyngbya sp. NK1-12. Next base: position 2,467,179 of record NZ_CP053586.1, on the reverse strand, counting down.
GCTATTTTTGCGGGAGGCAGCCCTCCAACTATCTTCGCCGCGGGTGCGTTTCACCACTCAGTTCGGGATGGATGAGCGTGGGTCCACACCGCCATAGGCACCAGGAAAAGCGATTGAGTTCAACTAGTGATTGATTGCATCAATTGATTGCATCAGTTGGATTGAACCCAGAAGGCTGCATAGTGAACGTAATTTACCAATGTAAGGAGGTCAAGCCCTCGGTCTGTTAGTACACCTCAGCTTCGTACATTACTGCACTTCCACTTAGTGCCTATCAACGGGTCGTCTTCCCGTGACCTTACTGGCTTGTTGCCATGGGAGCACTCATCTTGAGGTGGGCTTCCCACTTAGATGCTTTCAGCGGTTATCCGCTCCGCACTTGGCTACCCTGCGTTTACCGTTGGCACGATAACAGGTACACCAGCGGTGCGTCCTTCCCGGTCCTCTCGTACTAAGGAAGGCTCCTCTCAATGCTCCTACGCCTGCACCGGATATGGACCGAACTGTCTCACGACGTTCTGAACCCAGCTCACGTACCGCTTTAATGGGCGAACAGCCCAACCCTTGGGACGTACTACCGCCCCAGGTTGCGATGAGCCGACATCGAGGTGCCAAACCTCCCCGTCGATGTGAACTCTTGGGGGAGATCAGCCTGTTATCCCTAGAGTAACTTTTATCCGTTGAGCGACGGCCCTTCCACTCAGTGCCGTCGGATCACTAAGACCGTGTTTCCACCCTGCTCGACTTGTCAGTCTCACAGTCAAGCTCCCTTGTGCCTTTACACTCTTCGGCTGATTTCCAACCAGCCTGAGGGAACCTTTGTGCGCCTCCGTTATCGTTTAGGAGGCGACCGCCCCAGTCAAACTGCCCACCTGAAACTGTTCCCATGCCGGATCACGGCAATGAGTTAGAATTCTAGCCTTGACAGAGTGGTATCTCACTGATGACTCCCCATCCCCCACAAGGGATGTCTCATAGTCTCCCACCTATCCTGCGCAGTCAAAGCCCGAACCCAATTCCAGGCTACAGTAAAGCTTCATAGGGTCTTTCTGTCCAGGTGCAGGTAGTCCGTATCTTCACAGACAATCCTATTTCGCCGAGCCTCTCTCCGAGACAGCGCCCAGATCGTTACGCCTTTCGTGCGGGTCGGAACTTACCCGACAAGGAATTTCGCTACCTTAGGACCGTTATAGTTACGGCCGCCGTTCACCGGGGCTTCGGTCGCCAGCTTTGGTTTCCCTAACCGACTTCCTTAACCTTCCGGCACTGGGCAGGCGTCAGCCCCCATACATCGTCTTTCGACTTCGCGGAGACCTGTGTTTTTGGTAAACAGTCGCCTGGGCCTCTTCACTGCGACCAGCTCTCGCTGGCACCCCTTCTTCCGAAGTTACGGGGCCATTTTGCCGAGTTCCTTAGAGAGAGTTATCTCGCGCCCCTGAGTATTCTCAACCATCCCACCTGTGTCGGTTTCGAGTACGGGCAATTTTGGATTAACGTGGTTAGAGCTTTTCTTGGAAGCTTGACATCACACACTTCGAGTCCGTAGACTCTCGTACTCACACCTTCGCTCAAGACGTTTTCGCCGTCTCTCATCGCCTCGGATGCTTAAACCGCTAACCAACATGCGGCTGTGCTAGCCTTCTCCGTCCCTCTGCACAATCCAAAATCGGTACCGGAATGTTGACCGGTTGTCCATCGACTACGCCATTCGGCCTCGCCTTAGGTCCCGACTAACCCTCCGCGGACGAGCCTTCCGGAGGAACCCTTAGGATTTCGGGGCATTGGATTCTCACCAATGTTTGCGCTACTCAAGCCGACATTCTCACTTCCGTTTCGTCCACACCTGCTCTCGCTAATGCTTCTAACTACCACGGAACGCTCCCCTACCGATACATCGATAGATATATCCCACAGCTTCGGTACACAGTTTAGCCCCGTTCATTTTCGGCGCAGGAGCGCTTGACCAGTGAGCTATTACGCACTCTTTTAAGGATGGCTGCTTCTAGGCAAACCTCCTGGTTGTCTATGCACTCCCACCTCCTTTATCACTGAACTGTGATTTGGGGACCTTAGCTGGTGGTCTGGGCTGTTTCCCTCTTGACGATGAAGCTTATCCCCCACCGTCTCACTAGCCATGTGTTCATCTGGTATTCAGAGTTTGACTCGATTTGGTACCGCT